>NZ_FNCG01000041.1 GCF_900100945.1 Mucilaginibacter gossypii
TTGCTGCTTAAAGGAGATGGGAAAGGTAGCTTTACGGCAGTTAAACCGCAGGTAAGCGGCATCGTAATAAAAGGGGCGGTACGAGATATGAAAGAGATTAAAGCTGGAAACAACAAGCTGCTGATTGTAGCTAAAAATAATGATAAAACAGAGGTGTTAAGTTTTAAATAAGATGGTGGTTAACTATGAGATATTTTAAAGGGATCCTGGTTGTTGTATGTCTCATTTCTGTATTTTCTTGTAATTCAGACGACAGAAAGTATGAAAACGCAGTAGCGAGTGAACTTTCGCGGGGAGTGAGAAGAGATAGCCTGTTTCAGGGAATAAAATTAGGGATGACCTCAAAAGAGTTTTACACCCACTGTTGGGAAATGAATAAAAAAGGGATCTTTTTTGCAGGCCCCGGTAATACAACAGTTTTATATAAACTAAATAAGGAATTGAAATATCCGGCTTCCATGAATTTCTACCCTGATTTTCGGCAAGGTAAGATTAGCAAAATGAGAGTGAGTTTTAGTTACGATGCTTTCGCCCCTTGGAATAAACAAATGTTTGCTGATAGCCTGCAGTTGGATGTATTAAATATGCTGAAAAAATGGTATAAGGAAAAGGACTTTATCCTTATAACGGACCCGGCTAAAGGGACGATTTTTGTGCAGGTAGATGGTAACCGGCGAATTATCATCGGGAAATATGATGACGCCCACGTAAAAGTAGATTACACTGATTTATTGACAGATGAAAAAAAATAAGGTGAATTTTACTTTTTTGACAGAAAAAACTATTCATGATGTTTTTAGCATCAGGTACTGTTTTGTGTTCTTTTTATTGGCTTTAACCAGTTGCCAAAAAAAGCAAAGCGGGGGTGGCAATAAGCTTTTTGAACTTTTAAATTCCAATGAAACGCATATCGATTTTGTTAACCAATTATCGTATGATGCTAATTTCAATATTTTTACTTATCGTAATTTTTATAACGGTGGCGGTGTAGCAATAGGGGATATCAATAATGACGGATTGCCGGATCTTTTTTTGGTGGGCAACATGGTGCCCAGTCATCTATATTTAAACAAAGGCAATTTTCAGTTTGAAGACATAACCGGAAAAGCCGGAATTGCCAAGCTCGGCAGATGGTCTACCGGTGTTACTATGGCAGATGTTAACGGTGATGGACTGTTGGATATTTATGTTTGCAATAGTGGCGATGTTAAAGGCGATCATAAACAGAATGAACTATACATTAACAACGGTAATCTCACTTTTACCGAACGGGCAAAGGAATATGGAATTGGTGTAAATGGATACTCAACCCATGCTGTTTTCTTTGATTATGATCATGACGGAGACCTGGACCTCTTTATGTTAAGCAATTCTTTTAAGGCAATCGGCAGCTTTAATATTCAGAATAATGAACGGAATAAAAGAGATTTATTGGGAGGGCAAAAATTATTCAGGAATGATGGTGGCCATTTTACCGATGTGAGTGAACAGGCCGGTATTTATGGTAGTGTAATTGGTTTTGGTTTGGGGGTAAGTGTGGGAGATGTAAATGGGGATGGCTGGGACGACATCTATGTTTCCAACGATTTTTTTGAACGTGATTACCTATATATTAATAATCACAACGGTACGTTTAAAGAATCGCTTGAGGATCAGATGAAAAGCATTAGTAATGCATCAATGGGTGCCGACCTGGCCGATATCAACAACGATGCACATCCTGATATTTTTGTGACGGATATGCTTCCGGCATCAGAATCAAGGCTTAAAACAAATACCACTTTTGAAAACTGGGATAAATACCAGCTTGATTTAAGATATGATTATTATCACCAGTTTACCAGGAACACGCTCCAGTTGAACAATGGCAACGGAACCTTTAGCGAGATAGGCCGGCTTGCAGGTGTTCATGCAACCGATTGGAGCTGGGGAGCGTTGATCACTGACCTTGACAATGATGGATTCAAAGATGTTTTTATCGCTAACGGTATTTATAAGGACTTAACAAACCAGGACTATATTCAACGTTTATCCGATCGGAACGTGATGGGGAGTGTTTGGACAAATAAAGGCATAAATTACAAGAAGCTGATAGATAGCATGCCCTCGGAGGCTGTGCCTAACTATGCCTACCGAAACAATGGGGACCTGACATTTACCAATAAGGCAACCGAATGGGGTCTTGGTGACCCGGGTTTTTCGAATGGTTCGGCATATGGTGATTTAAATAACGATGGGGCGCTGGACCTGGTGGTGAACAATGTAAATATGCCGGCCTTTATCTACCGAAACAACAGCAGGAAGCTGGAGCCGGCGAATAAATATTTGAAAGTGGTATTGCAGGGCGAGGG
>NZ_FNCG01000039.1 GCF_900100945.1 Mucilaginibacter gossypii
ATATGATGAAGCTTATGCAGGCTTGCTTTCATGCCGCTGATTACTTCTCTGCTGCTGGTGCATCTGTTAAAAACGCAGTAAAGCATCGTTACAAGATGTGTATAGGTATCAAAGTAACGGTAGTAGAGATCGTGATCCCCACGTCTTGCTAATGATCGAACATTATTACGATCTATTAAACCTAATAACTGATTCAGGACCGGCTGTCCGGTAAAAAAAGTACTTTTGCTCATGTTGTGTATTTAAGTGTGGTAACTCAAATATCAACACAAAGGGGTAGTCTTTCGGCTATCCCTTCCTTTTTCCCTAAAAAATCTTTACCGGACAACAGTGAAATAAATTCGGCATGACGGCAGGTATATGTAATGTTTACTATCCCTTTTTCTCTCCCTCATTCTTTTTCAAATGCCCTTCAAGCTGCGGGTTTTGAGGTGGAAGGGTTTTTACGCGGTGTTCAACCTCGGTTTGCTGAACATGAACGGCATAATCTGCGGGCTCGATATGGCTACCGCTGGCCTCCGCAAATACCTGGGTAAACTCGGCACCGATGTACAATATGGCCGATGTATAATAGATCCAAACCAATATCACAATAATAGAACCCGCCGCGCCGTATGCCGACCCTTGCGCTGTATATTGGATATAAAGGCTGATCAGATACTGCCCTATCATAAACAGGATAGCTGTAAATACCGCGCCGCTGCGCACATCCCGCCATTTGATTTTAACATCGGGCAAAAACTTGAATATGATGCCAAACAAGGTAGTGATCACCACCAGGGTGATGCCCAGGTTTAACGCCTGGACAAATACTTTCGTAAAAGAATCGATACCGGGAAAAAAATGCTGGATCTGATCCTTCAGGGCACTTATGACCAGGTTGATAATAAGCGATGCCAGCAACAGGAAGCCCAGGCTAATGATGAGCGAAAAGGACACAAACCGGTTTTTCAGCAATTGCATCCAGCCGCTTTTAGGCTTGGCTTTAACCCTCCAGATCATATTAAGCGAATCCTGGATCTCGATAAAAATACTGCTCGCGCCCAATAAAAGCGTAACCACACCAATAACAACTGCTATGCCCGATTTCCCGGATAGCGCAAGGTGTTTTAACGCATCCTGAATTTGTGCTGCAGGTGTTTTACCAACATAACGAACAATTTCGGGATACAACCGCTCGGTTGCGGCATCCTGTCCAAAAACCAGGCCGGCTACAGATATTACTATAATCAATAAAGGGGCAATTGAAAAAACGGTGTAGTAAGCCAGCGAGGCGCTTAATTTTAAGCCATTATCTTTTGAAAAGCCCGTGAACGATGCCAGCAACACCTTCCATAGTTGTTTAAAGTATGCTTTGCTTAAAAACTTCATGCCTGTGTTTTTGTAGATTAATGCTTATTCGTGAATGGTTAAGCAATATTGATGCCTTTTGTAGGGCTAATTAAATAAAAGTTGTGAGTTTTGGACGGGCTTAAAATATTTATAGGGCCTGTACCGGAATATCCAGCAGCTCATATTTTTCCCAGCCCGTAAAGTCATAATGCCACCATTCGGTTGAGATCACCCTGAAGCCGTATTTGGCCATTATCGTTTTTAATAATTCGCGGTTTGTAATTTGCTGCGGCGGTAAATCCATATAGTTTGCCCCGGTCTTACGGCTAAAGCTATCAAAGCCGGTTGGCATATCCAGTTCTTTTCCGGTTTTAATGTTGATAAGGGAAAGGTCAATAGCGCAACCACGGTTATGCTTTGAGCCTTTGCGCGGATCGGCTACAAAATTGGTATCGGGGGCCATTTCATAAAAATTAACGGTAACCGAATATGGCCGATAGGCATCATAAATTTTAAGGCCAAGACCCTGCATTTTTAATTCGGCTTCAACCTGCTGAAGCGCTTTTACAACCGGAAGCCTTGCATAAGCTTTGGCCGTTGTGTACATACGGCGGCGCATAAAATTGTTAGTTGTAGCATACCGCAGGTCTAAGATAATTTCGGGGATATATTTCTTTATTTCAACCAGCTGTTTATCCGGGTTTGCTTTAACCTGTAGTTTATAGCGGGCAATACCATAAATTTTTGCACTGTCGATATATTTATAGTGCTGCGCATTAACACGCAAAGTACACGCTACAAACATCAGCAATATCAAATATCGATGATTCATATTATCAGTTTACCTGTGCGATACGATCAGCAAATCGAGGTCTTTGCAGGGGATCGAGAAACGCTCGCCAATGTGTTTATTGGTAAGCTGGCCCTGGTAAATATAAACCGCGTTACGCACCCCCGATTTTTGCCAGATGAGGTTTTTGATGCCGCCCATATCGCCAATATCAAGCAGTATAGGTGCAAAAATATTGGTGAGCGCATAGGTAGCGGTACGGGCCACACGCGATGCGATGTTAGGCACACAATAATGAATTACATCATATTTGCGAAAAACGGGGTGGGTATGATTGGTAACTTCGGATGTTTCAAAGCAACCTCCCTGGTCAATACTTACATCAATGATCACCGAGTCGCGTTTCATGCGGCTAACGGTTTCCTCGGATATAATACAGGGGCTGCGGCCATCTTCGGCACGGAGCGCCCCTATAGCCACATCGCAGGTGGTGATGGCTTTTTCCAATACAATAGGCTGTACCACCGAAGTGAAAACGCGGTTGCCGATATTGTTTTGCAGGCGCCGGAGCTTGTATATCGACGGATCGAACACCTTAACCTCGGCACCCAATGATATGGCGGTGCGTGCCGCGTATTCGCCCACGGTTCCGGCACCCAGAATCACAATTTCGGTTGGCGGAACGCCGGTTATACCGCCCAGCATCAGGCCTTTGCCTTCAAAAACGTTGCTTAAATATTCGGCTGCTATAAGTATGGAAGTAGCGCCCACAATTTCGCTCATAGCCCTCACCACCGTAAGGGTATTGCCCTCATCGCGCAAATGCTCAAAACTTAGCGCGGTGATCTTTTTGGCCATCAGCGCCTGAATGCTTTCGGCCTTGAGCGTAGCGATTTGAAGGGTAGAGATCAGAAGCTGCCCGGGCTTCATCAGCTCAATTTCATGAGTGGTAGGAGGGGCTATTTTAATAATGATATCGGCCTCGTAAACCTTTTTGGTATCATATACTATCTGCGCGCCCTGTTCACTGTAATCCTTATCCGAAAAATTGGCGGCCTGCCCGGCATTACTCTCCAGCATCACTTCGTGGCCGTTATTAACCAGCAGCGCTACCGACAGCGGGGTCAAGGGCACACGGTTTTCCTGGAAGGAAACCTCCTTGGGAATGCCGATGTATAGCTTGTTCTTTTTGCTTTTTACCTCCAGCAACGACTCCTGGGGCTGCAACATTGCTTGCTTGGCAATATCCGAAAACCCGCTATATATCCCTGAACTCATGATGTGTTTTTTTTAAGGCTGTTGAAGATAAGAAAAAACGATGTATGATAAAACTAAATATTTTCCATGCTGATGCTGCGCGAGGTGCTGTCCAAAACCCGGATCCGGATGTTGGTGTAACGGTTCGGCAGCAGGTCGGGAATTTTTTCGGGCCACTCAATAAAGCAGTAGGCATCGCTGTAAAAATATTCCTCATAGCCCATATCCAATGCTTCTGTTTGATTTTTAAGGCGATAGAAATCAAAATGAAAGATCCTGCTGTCGCGGCCGGTGTATTCGTTTACGATTGAAAACGTCGGACTGGTTGCCTGTTCTGTTACGCCAAGTTCTTCGCATAAAGCTTTGATGAGCGTTGTTTTGCCCGCCCCCATTTCGCCATAAAAAAGAAAAATTTTATTCCCTGCCGAGTTGGCCAGGATGGCTTCGGCAGCCTGCGGTAATTGAGATGTTGAATTTACAGATAGTTGCACGTGTTATAATTTTTTTCTATACCATGTCATTTTGCGAGCGCAGCGTGGCAACCGCATACTACAGAGAGCAGCTGTGCTTGCGTGTGATTGTTTTTTATAATGACGTGATCGTAAATTATTGATTATTAAATATATTTTTTTGATCGATAGTAATGTGGGCGTTGCCTGCGGCCCGTGCTATCCGCTCATACTGCACAAGCATTAGCCACAAGGCCGGTATCCGCTAGTATCACTAACGCTGCCCCCGCACATCATCGCTAAAGCCTATCTAATACGCCATCACGGTTTTTCAGGAACTCCCCCGGTGATTACTCCCCACGACATCTTTTTATTTGCCCAAAAATACTCAAAATCCCTAAATTATAAATTAGCTGTCAATGCTTTAAAAAAACCCTTGCATCTTATCGCTCTTACAGGAAAATAAAAAGTCCCGCCGGGCAGCAGGACTTTTTATATAAAATATCATTAATGATTAATTGATGGATAATGGCAAATAAATACCGAAGGTAATATTGCGCCCCATGTTATAAATGCCAAATTCCGGATCTTCCGAACTTATACGACCGGGCTTAAGACGGCTAAGCGCGTCGTAGTACTTGATGTTGGCCAGGTTATTACCCGATACATACAGTTTAACTGGTTGTTTGCCAAAGTTAACCGTTGTGCCCAGGCCGGCATTTAATAGCGTGTAGCCTTTGGTGCCGGTTTCAAAAGCGGAATCATAACGGTACTGGTTAAAGAAATTATCAATACCTACCGAAATGTATGATTGTTTCACCCCTTTAATAGTTGGCTCAAAACGCAGCGTATTTTTCAGCGTACCTGCAGGGATGAACGCCAGCGGCCTGTCGAGCGTGTTGTTTCGGGCATAAGTATAACCAAAGGTATTTTCAAAATGAATGAAGCTTACCGGGTGCAGGGTAAAGTTACCTTCGACGCCATACAGGTTAGCATTAACCTGGTTGTAACGGTATACATCAAACTGGCTCGGGCTACCGGCTCCGTTTACGGCCTGTGCTACATCCCCCTGTTTGTGCGACGCATAAATAAAGTTGTGGATATAGTTTTCATAGATCCCTAAACTGGCACTTACAATTTTGTCGTCGTATTGCATGGTAGCGTCAACCTGGTAACTTCTTTCAGGCGCCAGGTTAGGGTTGCCTATTTCATAGCGGAAAGTACCTTCATGTACACCGTTGGAGCCAAGTTCGGCCGGGTTTGGCGCACGGAAAGCCGAGCCGGCGTTGGCCTTGAAATTCAAATTGTCATTAAACTCATGCGTATAACCCAACGCTCCGCTTATGTTCGAAAATTTGTTGGTAAAGGGGGTAAATTTGGCTTCGCCATCCTCAACCAGGCCTTTGCCCTTGTTTTTACGATAATCGTACCTGATACCGGCATTAAAGGTGTTTTTATCCCAGGTTTTTTTGATGTATGCGAAAGCGCCCACGCCATAAGTATCATAAGCCGGGATCAAAAACTCCGAGCCTTTGTTTAAACTATGGCCGATGTCCGAACTCGCGCCAAAAACAGGTTGCCATCCGTTTGCTTCGGTAACATAATATTTTACATCGCCCGAGTACGTATTCAAATCAAAGAATAGGGAAGGATCCGGTCCGTCGAGCTCGCGGCGTTGGTTTTTCTGGTAGCCGAGGTTCACTTTCAGGTTGCCCCCTTCGGTAATGAAGTTGTTATCCCAGTTTATTTTATAATGACGGATATCCTGTTTAGGGTATTCAAGCGTGCGGCTTTTATATTCATCCTGCGTAAACGGTGTGCCATCGTCATGCAAAAAGTTGAGACCATTAGCAGGCTCCGGATCGTAAAAACCGATATTGTTTTTAAAATAGCTAAGGTTGATATGCGAGTAACCCCACGATTTATTAAGACCGATCATGCCGCTCAGGTCGGTTTCATTAAAACCGGAGTTAGGGAAATAGTAGTCTGGCGTTTTAAAGGAGTAGGCGTTTTTGTAGCTGCCGCGGGCACGCCATACCAGTCCGTTTTCGTTACCGGTAAGCATCAATGAAGTTCCGGTTAGGCCGTTGTTGGTGGAGTAGTTGGTTAAAAACTCACCTTTGATCTGCCCGTCGGGCGGGGTAAGTGGTTCAAGCAGGTTTATAACACCGCCCAGCGCGTCTGATCCGTATAGCAGTGAAGCTGCCCCGCGAAGCACCTCTACTCTGTCCGAGCTGTATTGATCAATCTCAATACCGTGTTCATCGCCCCATTGCTGCCCTTGTTGTTTAACCCCGTCGCTCAAAGTAACTACACGATTATAGCTTAAGCCGCGGATAACCGGTTTGGAAATAGAGGGGCCGGTAGTGATCTGTGACATGCCCGGCACCTGGTGTGCAAGTGCGTCGATGAGGTTGGTTGACTGTCTTAACAAGCCATCGCGCCCCACAGCTGATACTGACGTGCTGTTTTGTTTATTATTAGCGCTGATAGCTGTGCCGGTAATAACCACTTCGTGGGTTTCGATAATACTCGACTGCAATTCAAAAACCAGCGGAGTGCCGGCCGAAAGATCAACTATTTTGGTAAGGGATTTATAACCCACATATTCTATCGAGAACAGGAACCTGCCCCTGTTGGGTAATGATTTAAAGGAAAACTCGCCATTAGGATCGGTGATGGCAGATATTTTTAATTCGGGGATAGTAATCACAGCACCCGGTAAGGTTTGTTTTGATTGCGCGTCGACCACTCGGCCTTTAACAATAATAACATCTGCAAATGCGGAAGCCTGCACCAACAGCAATATAATGAAGCTTATAAGCTTTAATTTCATGATAAAAGATTAAGAAAATCAATAAATACCGTTATTAACAACGGCTATGTTTTGAGGAAAGAGTAAGGTAACCTTAAGCAATAACCGGAGGGGCGCGGCCGGCGGCAAGGATAAGCGCAAGGCTTACAAAATTGTAATCGCCGGGTTTAAAAAAATGATCAGAAGTTACAAGAGGGATAAAAAATGAACTGTTGCTAACGGCCACAGCATCGGTATGGTGCATGGCATCGCACAGCAAACATTTTTCTTTAACAGTTTGCTGACCAACAGCCATATGGCTGTGTTTGGTAATTCCCTTGATCAACGCGTGCTGGTGCGAATAAACCATATATTGCCCGGCCGCAAAGCAAACAAGCAGCAGCCACGCAAATACAATATGTAAGCGGTTTTTTTTCACAGTCAACATCCCTTTAACGGAATACGGCAAAAATAAGTATTAAAACGAGAATATTAATGCAACATTGTAACAATAATGTGGTGTTTATAGTTCATAGATGATGGTTCATGGTTTAGTGTTTGATAGAAAAAGGCCACATTGCACATTTTACTATGAACTATCATCTATGAACCATGAACTAACATAAAATGATAGGTCATGGCTTTGGCGTTTGTTAGGAAAAAGCCATTTGCCAGATTTTTACTATGAACCATCAACTATGAACCATGAACTAATCTATCTTTGCCAAATATGACACCTGCTGAGATTAATAAAAAATGGGATGTGCTGCAGCAGCGGATAGCTGACGATTTTGATAACGAAAAGCCCGATATAAAGGTGATGCTTTTTTTGATCGGGGTACAGGAGCTGGGCCAGGGGCCGCGTAAGTTCAGCAAGCGCCAAAAGGAAGAGCTGATGCATATCGCAACCTGCCGCTTAATGAGCATGATGGGTTTTTACGAGCTTGAAGGCCTTGACCAGGATGGCTGGCCACACTGGAAACGCGTAAAAGTAATCCCGAACTATACCCTGCTTGAACAGGAAATGATGATGAAATCGCTCATTGTAAATTACTTTGAGGAGATGGATGGGGCAGAATAGTGAGTGGTTTATTGGGTTGATAACAGGGCTTTATAATTCCCCTCTTGAGAGAGTAATAGCCCATGAAAAGGCAGGAATAATTTGTATATTTATGATAATGAATATCATAGAGACGATTAAGCGTTTTCCAGATCAGTCCAGTTGCATAGACTATCTTGAAGGATTAAGATGGCAAGGATTGCCAGAATGCCCGTATTGCAACAGCAAACGGAGCAGCAAGCGCCAGGAAAGCCAACGGCATATTTGCAATAGCTGTAACCGCAGCTATAGCGTTTTGGTCGGCACTGTTTTCGAGGGCACCAAACTTCCTTTGCCGCAATGGTTTTTGGCTATTTCATTAATGCTGAATGCGAAAAAGGGGTTATCTGCACGTCAGTTAAGCAGGGATCT
>NZ_FNCG01000036.1 GCF_900100945.1 Mucilaginibacter gossypii
ACGCTCAAACCCATTGTTGAACAATCAGTGAGCACAGATGCTACTATTGTAACGGACGGCTTTGGTGGATATGCCGGTTTAAATAAAATATTCCGTGAACATCAGGTATTAAACAAGGAAAAAGAAGAGTATGCCCGGGGAGAGTATCACACCAATACGATTGAGGGCTTTTGGACATTGTTAAAACGGGGGATATATGGTCAATACCATAAAGTATCGCTCAGACATTTGCAATCATACCTGAATGAGTTCACATTTAAATATAACAATAGAGGCAATAACCAGGTGTTTAACTTTTTAATTAACAAAATGGCTACTGCCTCTTGATGGGCTATTACTCCCTAAAGGGGAGGTATGGCTGAAGCTTAGTATAAAGATGATATTATAAAAATAAATAACACATTAACATTCCCCCTTTAGGGGGTTAGGGGGCATATGAACGCATCAGGATATATTTTTTACATTGTTTTTGTTATTCCGCTAATAGCAGCGATGGTTTGGCTTATGCGCCAGGATAAGAAAAAAGGGAAGATCGGGCTTGTAGTGCTGGCGGTTTTAGTAGTAGGAGTTTTGATTTACGTTTATCTTAACCGCGACGCTTTGAATGGCGTACGGCCATAAGCTTAAAGCGCAGCGGGCTAACCATTTGCTATCATCTTTTCATATTCCCTAATCAACTTTTTGGTGGCCCTTGCAAGGTACGCTGTTATTAACAGGTGCTTCAGATCGCCGGGTGAAACGGTTTCGAGGCTCACCAGCATGTATTTATAATTTTGGTAATGCGGGGTAATGAAAAAGGTATGTGTGTCAAGCGCCATCCATTTTTCGCGCTCGGTGGTGTAAATAGCCAGTTGCTCATCCTTTTCATGTATGTTGGCGAAGATCTTATCGTTAACGTAAAATGCAGGATGCTCAAAGTGCATTTTATGGGTAACACCCGGCAGCGGCAACAAGGTGCTTTTCATAAATTGAAAAAAAATATACATATCGGTAGCCATACTTAAAGTTAATAAGTTTTCTCCATGGCATCCAATAAAACAGTAATTTCGGGTGAAAACAGGATTGGCCATGAACAGCAATAACCTCCGGAAATTATACGGCGATATCGATATCTATTTATTCGACCAGCTATTAAAAGGGCGTTTTGACGATTGCCGCACTATACTTGACGCAGGTTGCGGCGAAGGGCGAAACATAGCTTATTTTTTGCAAAACGGCTTCAAGGTTTATGGTTGATCAAAGCGAGCATGCTGTTGAACTGGCCAAAAGGCTATCCGCCGATCTGTGCCCTGATCATTCGCCTGATAATTTTAAACGGTGTACTGTTGAAGACTTACCTTTTGATGACCGACAGTTTGACCTGGTAATTTGCAGCGCCGTGTTGCATTTTGCTAATGATGCCGAGCATTTTGACAATATGGTGCGCTCACTTTGGCGCGTACTGAAACCAGGCGGTTATTTCTTTGCAAGGCTTGCATCTGATATCGGCATTGAAACATTGGTACAACCTTTAGGCAATTATCGCTACCTGCTGCCCGACGGCTCCGAACGATTTTTGGTAAATGAAGGCATCCTGCTTGAATATACCCGTGAACTGGGCGCTCAACTTTATGAACCTATAAAAACCACCAACGTGCAAAACCTGCGCTGTATGACAACCTGGTGCATGCAGAAGCAGTAATCATAATTAACTGCTGAAGTTTTCTCTCCGTCTACGTCATTTTGCTGTTCATCGATACAATGTTGCCATGTATCGATACAGTAAGTGTTAACAACAATTTCGTCCGAAATATTTGCGTTAAGCTTTCAATAACGGTTTACACAACAATTATTATTAACGCTTAACACACCACCTTATGATTATTCTGCTTTGCGGGTTATCTGGATCAGGTAAAACCACCCTTGCTCAACATGTTAAAATGAGGTTATCTGATACTGATATCCCTGTTGAAATTATTGATGCTGATGTATACCGTCAAAAGCTGTTCCCTAACCTGGGTTACACCAGGGAAGACCGTTTTGAAAATATCCGCAGGCTTGGTTTTATTGCCGGTAAATTATCCGGGCATGGTGTGGTGACTATTGTCAGCGCTATAAACCCATATGATGTGATCCGCCGTGAACTGATAGCGACTTACCCTGATGTGAAACTGATCCATATTGATTGCCCGGTTAAAACGCTGTTGCAAAGGGATACCAAAGGCCTTTACAAGCGCGCGTTATTGCCCGAGGGTCATCCGGACAAGGTAACTAACCTAAGCGGTGTTAATGACCCTTTCCAAATCCCGTCATCGCCTGATTTGTATATCAACACCCATATTACCAGGCAGACCGAGGCAACCGAAATGTTGGCAGGTTTTATTCTTGACAACTATCAGCAGGAGCAAATTAAGCAACTACAGCCAGCCGGCCGTTATTAACCAAGCTATGATCAATACAACAGTTAAATTCACGCCCCGGCAAACGTTAATTATTGCGGGGATGCACCGTTCGGGTACATCGCTTATAACCAACTGGTTAAACCGCTGCGGCCTGCAAATTGGCGAGCGCTTATGCGGCAGCGGTACAGGCAATGTTGATGGCCACTTTGAAGATCTGGAGTTTTTGAAGCTGCATGAAGAGATCCTTGATCGTAACAGTTTGGAAGTATCGGGGCTAACCGATACCCGGAATATTGAGGTGCCGCTTTACCAACTTGAAAAGATGAAGGCAGTAATTGGCATTAAACAGCAGCTTTATGAGCAATGGGCCTGGAAAGACCCGCGTACCTGCCTTTTTTTGGATACTTATGCAAAGCTGCTGCCAGGCGCCAGGTACCTGGTGGTTTTGCGTAATTACCAATCGGTGGTTAGCTCATTGCTCAGGCGCGATTTTGTATCCGTTGATCAAAAGTACATGGCCCGTAAATATATTCAGCGCCAGGTATGGACTCATTTCAGACGGCCACGCAGGTTGAAAGCATTTTATCATGACCATGCCGAAAGCTATTTAAAAGTATGGATCAATTACAATGAAGCAATATTGAAAATGCTTAAAAAGCTGAAGCCCGATGATTACCTGGTAATTAACTATTCGCAGTTGCTTGAAAACGACAGCGAAGTTTTTTCGTTTTTAACCGGCAAATGGAAGTTTGCACTCAATTATTTCGATTTTAAGGACGTGTATAAGCAGGAGCTGATGAACAAAGCAGACGATATTAGCGAGTTTGTTACCGATAAAACATTGCTGATAAAAGCAACCTACCTGCTGAAACGTTTGGGCAGCTATATGCGGGGCAGTGAAAGTTTTCCGGGGAGGGAGGAGTAGTTTTCTAAACACGGTAAGGCCGTAGTGCTTGATATTGCCGTGAAAATTTGTTATATTATAATATGAATATTATAACAGAATTTTACCAACAGGCCCTTGAACACTGGCCAAAAACCGGGCAACATATTCTTGCTCATCAAACAAATGAGGAAATTGTAGTTTACCAGGCTTACAAGAAAAGTATTGCCCGCTTCGCTGCCGAAAACCAGTTTTTAGGCGGGAATGAATACAGCTACAATCGCATGTCGTGGATTAAGCCTAATTTTTTGTGGATGATGTACCGCTGCGGCTGGGCCGAAAAGGAAAACCAGGAAAGTGTGCTGGCTTTATGGATAAGCAAAAAAGATTTTGAGTCTATTTTAAATGAAGCTGTGATCTCGTCCTTTAATCCCAGTTACCATGATAACCATGAACAATGGCGGGCTGATCTCGACCAAAGGGAAGTACGCCTGCAATGGGATCCCGATCATGACCCATATGGCCATAAGCAGGAACGCCGCGCTATACAGTTAGGCTTAAAAGGAGGGTTACTTGAAAACTTCGGAAAAAAACAAATTATCCGCATTGAGGATATCACCGGTTTTGTTAAACAACAGAAATCCCTGTTGGATAGTGGCAGGCTTGATGAATTGCGGGTACCGGTTGAAAGCGTTTACAGAACTATTGATAACGCCTTGAATGAAAGGGTAGGGATCACTCCATAAGCGACAATATCAAATCTATATCTTGATTAGGCAAATACCTAAACTTCTTTGCATCAGGTCCCACGTAAATAGCAACACTTCTTTGTAATGCCCAGGCCCGGACCCTAAACCGGGGAAAATACTGATCTCTTTGCTGGCGCATTTAGCTCGTCAAATAAACTTCCCGATGATTTTGTGAAACATGTTCATGGTTAGCTTAGAAGTCTATATTTTAAAACCTTATTTGTAATTAATCTAAATAAATATAACTTTGCGCCGGTTCCGGGCCCTGGTGCACTCTGTAGCCCGGATCAGTTAATACTGATCCTTTAATCAATTCATTATTAAGTAAAATATGCATTTTACATTTACCCCTATTCTTGCTTCCGGCAAGCCGGCCATAACAAATGTTTCTTCAAATTTTAAAGTAGTAATCAAAATAGCTTTTGGCTTCATGCTGACGATGCTGTTTTTAAACTATAATGCAACTGCGCAAACCGGCACAGGAACTGTAAAGGGTACCGTGAAAACTGCTGATGGTAAGTCTGCGGAGTTTGTCAATATTGTTTTAACCAATACTAAGTTTGGTGCAACTGCCGGGCAAAGCGGTCATTTTACTATTAAAAATGTTCCCGCAGGTACATATACCGTTGTTGCAAGCTTTATCGGCCTGCAAAGTCAAACCAAAAAGATTACTGTTAGTGCAGGTGAAACCACCACAGTAGGTTTTGTTTTAACCGAAGGGGCAAAAGACCTGCAGGAGGTTTATGTTAAAAGCGCCAGGCACAACAAATTCCTGAAGAAAGAAACTGAAGATGTAGCCCGCCTGCCGCTGAAAAACCTTGAAAACCCGCAGGTATACAGTGTAGTTACCAGCGAACTGATGAAAGAACAGATTGTAACCAGTTATGCAGATGGTTTTAAAAATATCCCGGGTACAGGTGTGCCATTAGTATATAATAACGGGCGTACCACCTTGCTATCAAGAGGTTTTGTTACCGGCAACTTTATCCGTAACAGCGTGGCGGGGTATAATTTTAATAGTATCGACCCTGCCGATATTGAAAAGATAGAAGCTATAAAAGGCCCTACCGGTACACTGTTCAATAGCAGCCTGGCTTCATTCGGGGGCTTGTTTAATCGTGTTACCAAACAACCCAATGAAACACCACGTACCGAAATCGCTTACCAAACGGGCAGCTTCGATCTCAACCGCCTTACGGCCGATGTTAACATGCCTTTAAATAAGGATAAAACCGTATTGTTCCGCGTTAACGCGGCGCTGCACAACGAGCACAGTTTCCAGGACGCGGGCTTTAACCGCGGTTTTTTTGTAGCCCCCAGCATAACCTACATCATTAATGATCGTTTATCGGTTGATGTTGACGCCGAAATAGGTAACTCGAACGCTACTTCGGCCTACAGGCTTGCCCCGGATATCAAAGGAAAGACCTATAATGTTAAAGATCTCGGCATCGACTATAAACGTTCTTTCGGTAACAATAGCGTTGATTACCTGAGCAGGCAAATTGATCTTTATTCATTGATCAATTACAAAATTTCGGATCACTGGAAATCGCAAACCATGTTCAATAAAACTTTTTCGACCACCAAAGGCATGGTTACCGCGTTTACCCTTGTCGATAGTAGCAAGCAGATAAAACGGCAGGCTACCCAGGAAGATTATCCTTACTATATCACCAACGTACAGCAAAACTTTATAGGCGATTTTAAAATCGGTCAGTTCCGTAACCGCATTGTTGCAGGTTTAGAGTATTATAATCAAAAAAGCAATAATACCAACGTTACCGTAAGCACCCCGGCAATCAGTTACCTTGATCCGGGAGCAGCTTATAATAGTTTTACGGCAGATAAAGTTTCGGCACTTGTGGCCGCTGCCGCTCCCAAGCCCGGCGATTATGTTCAAAATAACCAAAGCTCTTACGCTGCCTATGTATCAGATGTGTTTAATATTACCGAACGGCTGAATGCCATGGCCAGCATCCGTATCGACAGGTTTGTTAACAAAGGCGCTTACACACCCGCCGATGGCAAAACCACCGGCAATTTCAGTCAAACGGCATGGTCGCCCAAATTTGGTTTGGTTTACCAGGTAGTTAAAGACCAGCTATCGTTATTTGGCAACTACATGAATGGCTTTAACAATGTAAGCGCAACGAGTTTCGACAATACGCCCTTTAAACCGCAATATGCCAACCAGTGGGAGGCAGGTGTAAAGGTAGATGCCTGGGATCACAAGATCAGCTCGACTATCAGTTACTACGATATCTCGGTAACCAACACTACTATGGATGATCCTGCCCATCCCGGCTTTTCAACCCAGGCTGGTACTCAACTCAGCAAAGGTATCGAGGCTGAATTGATTGCTAATCCTTTTAACGGTTTCAACATTGTAGCTGGCTTTGCGTATAACAACAGCAAAATTACCGCCGCCGCTCCTGGCACAGGTCTGCAGGGTTTACGTCCTGCCAACTCAGGTCCGGCAAGGTTGGCCAACCTATGGATGAGTTATCGCATTACCCACGGTAAAGTTCAGGGTTTAGGTTTTGGAGTGGGCGGCAACTACGGAAGTGATTCATACCAAACCAATACCGCGGCGTTTAAATTCACCATACCGTCATATACTACGGTTGATGCCACTGTATTTTATGATCAGCCCAAATTCCGCATCGGCTTTAAGCTGGACAACCTGACCAATGAAAAATACTGGTCGTTCCGTTTGGCGCCACAAAACCCAACTCGTGGTACATTAAGCATGAGTATTAAGTTTTAAAAATAATCGCATACAATTATATATAAAAGGCTTACCTCATTAAGGGTAAGCTTTTTTTATCGCTAAAATTTATTGTTGAATGTCGCATCCCGGTGCATTTTTTCGTATCCCTTCTAAACCATACTTTACACAAACATGAAATTACATTTAACCTTGTCGTCCCTGCTATTATTGGCATGTTTTAAATTGTCCGCACAAACAAACGCTATTCAATTTGGCATCAGGGCGGGCGTAAGCGGCACCTGGTTATCCCGGACGCCCGGCACGGATGTGCAGATCCGCGATGCCGAAAAAAGCGGGTCCGGCTATTTCGCCGGGGCCTTTGCCAGCTTTAATGTCAACAGGTTTTCGTTGCAGCCGGCTATTATTTTCAATTCATTAAGCAGTAAAACTACCGAAGAAGTTTTAAGCGGAGATATTGTTTACCGGATGTATGGCAAATGGCGTTTATATTATATCCAGGTGCCGGTTAACCTGGTTTATAATATTCCGGTTCATGGCGGCAAATTTTATCTGGGCGCCGGGCCATATATTGGTTGGGCTTTGTCAGGCAGGTTTACACCGGCAAGCAACGAATCGCCGGGGCAATCATCTCCCGCCAACTTTAGCTTCAAAGCCAAATTCGGCAGTGATGACAGGAGCAATTTTAAATCTTTCGACTATGGAGCCAATGTAGTCGCCGGCTTTGAGTTTGATAACGGTTTAATGATTAATGCGGTTCATGATTTAGGGCTTGCCAATATCGAGGTTGGTAATTACCCGTACGAGAAAACCAGGACCCGGAGCCTGGGCATTGCTTTAGGGTATAAATTTTAGTGAAGCTTTTTAGCTCAATTTTGCAAACCAGACCTGTCAACATGCTTGCTTTACCTTATACTTCTTGTGGCAGATGTTAACCTCATTCAAAACTTTCATAGCCGAAATTTGTATTTCAACTATGAAAGCATTGGTTTTTGAGCAGGCAGGCAATGCCGCTGATGTGATACAACTGAAACATTTAGCCTACCCCAAACCGGCTTCCGGCCAGTTGCTCATCAGGGTGAAGGCCTGCCCTGTACACCCGGCCGACCTGCTTTTTATTGCCGGAAAATACCGCTATCAGCCGGTGCTGCCCCAAATAGCAGGACTGGAAGGTGCCGGTTATGTTGAAGAAGCCGGACATGACAGTATTATCCCCAAAGGCAGCCTGGTAGCTTTTAGCAAAATAGGGGCTTGGGCGCAATATGTGGTAGTTGACGAGCAGGACGTGGTATTATTGCCCGATACCTTCCCATTAGCAAAAGCCGCGCAATTATTACTCAATTCGTACACCGCATATGGTTTAATACAAGAAGCACAAGTAAAAAGCGGCGACTGGCTGCTGCTTACCGCGGGCCATTCCACAGTATCGCGCATAGTGATACAGCTTGCCGCCGAAAAAGGTATTTGTGTTATAGCCACCGTACGCGATGAGGCGCAAAAGCAAGAGTTATTAGCTTTAAAAGCCGAAGAAGTAATAGTTCCCGAACCCGGTACGCTTAAGCAGGTTATTGATGAAATTACCAAAGGCAAGGGCATCAAAGCGGCACTTGACGCGGTAGGCGGGGAGCTGGCTACTGAAATAATATCCTCGTTGTCGCCCGGAGGGCACCTTATTGTTTATGGTTTGCTTGATCCACAGCCGGCTGCCTACCTCAACGCCGAAGTCGTTTTTAAAAACCTGGTCATTAAAGGTTTTGGTGTGAGGGGATATGTGGCAGGACTTTCGCTCGAAGAAAAAACTCAGATGATCAGTCATTTAGTACATTCCATTGGCAGGGCCGAGTTTCAGCTTTCCCCATCGGCAACTTATACAGTTGATGAGTTTGCGCAGGCTTTTGCTTATGATAAAGGGGGGAAGGTTTTATTAGCGTTTTAGCTGCAAATAGTTGTATTAAATAGTTAAACAAATCGTAAATTTAGCATTAAGCGCACGGGTCTCGTACGTACCTAAATTGTTTGTTATGAAAACTATATTAATACCGGTAGATTTTTCCGACACCAATACCAATGCTATAAAATATGCAGCCGACATGGGTTGTGATATGCCGGTAAAGAAAATTATACTGCTCAAAAGTTATTATACATCGGTATATGAACAAATCCTTCCTTCTCCCGATTTTTTATTGATAAGCGCTGATGATATTGAAAATGAGCGACAAAAAATAGAAGTTCAGCTTAAGGAGCTCATGAAAAAGCTGAAAAACCGCTGCCACGAAAATATTGAGATAGAAACGGTAGTTAGCACTGAGCCTATCGTTAGGGCTATACACAATGTAGTTGAAGATCAGCACCCCGACCTGATGATAGTTGGCGGCGATATGGGGCATGAGTTAAGTATGATTGGCGAACAGATTATCGAAATTGCAAAAAGCAGTCCGGTAAAAGTATTGGTTATTCCGCCCGATTGTAACTATCATAAAATAGAACAGGCACTGGTACCCTGTGATTTGGAAGCCTTAGCCCGGCTCGGCGTTTTAAAAGGCCTTAACACGTCGCACAGCTGGCTTAACCCAAAGCTGATGCTCCTGTATGTCGACCCGAAGAAAAAACATATTGGCCGGGAGGCCGAATTTGAAGCATCGGTAAAACAACTGGTTAATTGTTATGAATGTAAGCTTCATTATTCGGATGATAA
Source organism: Mucilaginibacter gossypii (assembly GCF_900100945.1). Taxonomy (GTDB): domain Bacteria; phylum Bacteroidota; class Bacteroidia; order Sphingobacteriales; family Sphingobacteriaceae; genus Mucilaginibacter; species Mucilaginibacter gossypii. Next base: position 9,440 of record NZ_FNCG01000036.1, read on the forward strand.
AAATATTGTACGGGGCATACTCAATTTTGCTACAGAACAGCAAGTACAATTGATCATTGCCCTGCCGGGCAAACACAGCTTTTTTTATAATTTAACCCACAGCAGCATAACCGAAGCTTTGTCTTTAAATGCCAGGCACCCGGTATTGATACTTAAATAAATATTTGTATCGACTTTATCATCTTGTCTTTTAAGTTTGCGTCTTAATGAATTGTTAATTTTTACCGCAAACAGATGAGCATGTATAAACTCAAAGTAATAACATCAACCGTACGTCCGGGTCGTAAAGGGCCTGCAATAGCAAAATGGATAACTGAGGCAGCCAACAGCCATGGTTTCGAGGCTGAAATGATTGACCTTGGTGAACTTAACCTCCCCCTAATGAATGAGCCTGTTCATCCTGCCCTTAAGCAATACGAACACGACTATACCAAACAATGGAGCGCTAAAATTGAAGAGGCGGATGCCTTTATTTTCGTAACTGCCGAATATGATTATAGTTATCCTGCCCCGCTTAAAAATGCAATTGAGTACTTAGTACACGAGTGGGCTTATAAGCCAAGTGGCATTGTAAGTTATTCTATAGGCCCTTTTGCCGGAGTAAGAGCAGTTATGAGTTTAAAAACCGATTTGCTCTCACTAAAAAATGTAACCCTTGCCGAAATGGTAAATATCCCTCAGCTAAATCAGTTTGTTGACGAGGACAATAACTTTATGGCGGATGAAAGACTGGATAAAAATGCCAAAATTATGTTCGACCAATTGGTAAGGTGGACAAAGGGTATGAAAGCGATTAGAGAAGATAAGTTTTAAATAACAACCCTGCTTTAAACAGCCTGGGTTTTGTATTTCCTGATGGTGTAAACAGAAAAGCTTTGACAGATTCATGTCCTGTAAATCTTGGGGTTCACAATGATTTAACGCTGTCGTTAAGTATTGCTAAAACCTTTCTGTTTATATTTAGTTAAGTAGTCATTTATAATTAGCTTACTTAATTAAAGGCATGGAAAATTTTACAATGCTGCAGTTTTTTGAATGGTATTACCCAGCCGGAGGCAGATTGTGGAATCAGTTAAAAAATGATGCAGAAAACCTGAAGAAAAAAGGGATCGATTCGGTATGGCTTCCGCCGGCTTATAAAGCGGCAAGCGGGGGGCTCTCGGCCGGGTACGATGTTTACGATATTTATGATCTTGGCGAGTTTGATCAGAAAGGTACGATCGCAACAAAATACGGCACAAAACAGGAGTATCTCGATGCTATAGCTGCGGCACAAAAAGCTAAATTAAAGGTGTATGTGGATGTGGTACTTAACCACATGGGCGGTGCCGACGAAATTGAAAAGGTAAATGCCCGCAAAGTTGACCCCGCTAACCGTAACGAGTTTATTAGCGAGGTTTACGAAATAGGTGCATATACCAAATTCACTTTCCCGGGCCGCAAGGGTAAATACTCCAAATTTATATGGGATTGGCAGTGTTTTTCGGGTATTGATTATGATGCCTATAAAAAGGAAACGGCCATATTCAGCATCCAGAACCAATATGGCGAGGGCTGGAAAGATGTACTTGACGACGAAAACGGCAATTTTGATTACCTTATGCTTTCAGACATTGACACCCGTAACCCAAGCGTACGGGACGAACTGAAAAAATGGGGCAAATGGTATTTTGAAACCGCAAAATTTAATGGCTTCAGGCTTGATGCCATTAAACATATGGATCACGGCTTTTACAACGAATGGCTTGATTATATGCGCAATGAGTTTAAGCAGGAGTTTTTTACTGTTGGCGAGTATTGGGCTTTCGATTTGCCTAAATTATTAAAATACATTGAGGTGACCGAAGGGCGCATGTCGCTTTTTGATACCTTACTGCATGATAACTTTCATCATGCTTCGAGGGCCGGGAAGGATTATGACCTCACCACTATTTTTGATAATACACTTGTGAGCGTAAAGCCCGAACTGGCAGTTACACTTATCGAAAATCACGACACCCAGCCGCTGCAGTCGTTGGAGCAACCAATCGATCAATGGTTTAAGCCTTTGGCCTATGCGCTGATCCTGCTGCGTGAAGCCGGTTACCCATGCGTTTTTTATGCCGATATGTACGGCGCAAAATATACAGACAAGGGGGGCGACGGTGAAGATCATGAAATAGAGCTGCCTGTAGTAACCGAACTGGAAACCATGCTTTATGTAAGGAAAAACATGGCCTACGGAACTCAGCGCGATTATTTTGACCACCCTAACTGCATAGGCTGGACGCGTGAAGGCGATACCGATCACGAAGATTCAGGTTGTGCCGTAGTGATTTCAAACAGTGAGGATGGTTTTAAGGAAATGGAAATTGGGGCAGGGCATGCAGGCAAAGTGTTTGTTGATTACCTCGATAAACACGAGGGAGAAGAGGTAGTGATCACCGCTGATGGTTGGGCCGAGTTTAAAGTGAAGGCTGGATCGGTATCGGTTTGGGGAATTAAGAAGTAATTTCTGTTAAACGGGGTGAACATTTTATACATTTGTTCACCCCGTAATATATACGCTATGAAATACGAAGAAATCCCCCTGGTAAATAATGAGGCCATCCACAATTTTGAATTGACTGTTGAAGGCTACCGTGCTTTTATCGACTACAAAAAAAAGGACGATAAAATTTACCTCATCCATACCGAAGTGCCGGTTGAACTGGAAGGCAAAGGCGTGGCATCGGCTATTGTTGAAAAAACATTCAACTATATCGAACAGAATAACCTCAAACTGGTGCCCCTTTGTGTTTATGTGGTATCATACCTGAAACGCCACCCGGAGTGGTCCCGAATTTTGGCTATAGCACCAGGTCACTAATTTATGCGTGTTTTAGTTACGGGTTCATCTGGAAGGTTAGGAGCAGTTACGGCTCAACATTTGCGCACTAATGGGCATGATGTTACCGGCATAGATCTGATCCCGGCTGAGACTACTGATGCGTTGATCGATATTTTAAATAAAGATGCTGTTTTAGCTATCACCCAAAATATCGATGCAATTATTCATACTGCCGCTATCCACGGAAAGCATTATGAATTGAACTATCCGCGCGAAGCTTTCATCGACGTAAATATTTATGGTACGCTCAATTTGCTCAATGCCTGCGTTACAAATGGCATATCTAAATTATTATATACCAGCACCACATCTATTTATGGCGATGCAATGGTAGATAAAGAAAAGGCCGTTTGGGTTGATGAAGAACTGCCTATTAAACCACGGGATATTTACGACATCACCAAGCAAACCGCCGAGCAGCTTTGTAAGGATTTCTTTTACCGCGAAGGCTTGCAAACATCGGTTTACCGCGTTGGTCGTTTCCTGCCCGAAACGGATAACCTCAAACTAAATCACCGACTATACCGCGGCCTCGATGAACGCGATGGTGCCGAAGGCCTCCAATTAGCTTTGGAACAAACTTTTCCTGAGTTCGAGATCTTTAATATCACCAGTAGTTCTCCTTTTAAAAAAGATGAGCTTGTACAATTAAAGCATAACCCGGCAGAAGTGATCATAAAGCACTATCCGCAGGCTAAAACTATTTACGAATTAAATGGCTGGACATTTCCGAAAAGCATTGACCGGGTTTATATAAGTAACAAGGCTAAACGGTATTTTGGTTATGAGCCAAAGTTTACGTTTGATTATCTGTTGAATAACCTCGAACTGTGATAAGACTTGCGAAGTTTTCAAAACTTCGCAAGTCTGGGTTTTAATTGGGGTTTAAATGAAATAAATATTGGACAAATTGAAATAATGAAATCCAAGAAAGTTATAACTTTGTTTCACCACAAGGCTAAATTATGAGCTTTTTTAAACCAAAGTCACAAAAGGAATCTTCTGGTTATTTCATACCCAGCATTAATGGTTTTTCAGAATTAACCAATCCTCCACTTAATGCGTCATTCAATGATATATCTAATAGTTTAGGCTATCACATTGATCAGATTCAAATGTATTTGGGAGACTATGATCCCAATAATGAAATTCAGGCTGTTGGGCTTGAGATTTTATCTGATAACATAGTTTTTATTTGTACTAAAAAGTCTGTCGTTAAATTATCAGAGGATAAAGTGAGAAACTTCCTGAAAAAATTCAACATCAAGGATGAATTTGATGATGTGTCGGTTTCTGCTATTTTAAATGAAGGGATAAAAAACGAATCTTTGACTGTGGAGTTTCTATCTAAAGTCCTTAACCTCAAAGACACCCAGCCAAACGGCATTTTTACCGCCATTAGCCTTGGATTATATCTTTATTTTAATAACGGAATTTTAACACATTTTCAATCGGCTGATGGGCTAAATGAATGCGCAAAGCACTTTAAACAACTGAATCCGGTACTCATTGGAAATTACGAAACTGTAGCAAAAAAATATTGGGGACAAGATATCTCTAAAATTACTGAGGAAGTAAATATTCAAGCATCGGCGCTTGCTGATGTGCCTGATGCAATCAATAATACATTTACCAAGCTTCATGAAGGAGAACTGGGAACCATCAATTTTCGAATGTTAATGGTCTGCCATTATGATAGTGAAATTTCGTTAGATGAGTTTTTGCAGATAAATCATGGACGATATAAACACCTTCCAAGCCAAGTGGACATCGGCACCGAGAAGTATATCTTAGGCAAATTCTTATATGAATTTTCTAAAGTTGGGAATTTGATTAACAAGTATCAGGTAAGTTAATCCTTACGTATTTATGCGCATCTCTTAATTCCTCCTCCTGAAAATATCCATCAGTTAGTGATTATTTTCAAACCATTCACCTAATCAACCACTCACTATTCACTAATACGGAGAAGTACTAACCGCCGTCCATCCGCCATCAACTACCAAATTTTGCCCGGTAATGTGCCTTGCATCGGGCGAAACCAAAAACAACACCGCGTTTGCCACATCTTCAACAGTTGCGGCGCGACCCATAGGGGTAATGCGGGCCCAGGTTTTTTGATATCCGGCATCTTCCATCGTGCGCTCGGTAAGGGTGGCACCGGGCGCCACGGTATTCACGGTAATTTGATGTTGTGATAGTTCAACCACCAGGCTTTTGGCCAGCATTTCGAGGGCTGCTTTAGTCATACCGTAAGCGGCAAGGTCCTGATGGGCCTGGTGCCCCGTAACCGAGGACATGAACAGGATGCTGCCCCCGCTTTTTTGTTTCACAATTTGCCTGGCTGCCCTTTGCGCCAAAAAGAAACTGCCCTGCAAATTAACATTCATTACACTTTGCAGGGATTGGGCAGGGTAATTCAAAAAATCGCCAAACAAAGTGATCCCGGCATTGGCGACGGCAATGGTAAGTTTGCCATAACGCTGTACCGCTTCATCAACCATTTGCTGTATAAAATCAATGTCCGAAGCATCGCCGGCTATCGGGTAACAATTACAGCCGAGCCCATTAATGGTATCGGATGCCTGAACAGCCAGTTCTTCACTCAAATCATTCAATAATACATCCGCACCGGCGAGACTTAGCTGTTTAGCTATTTCAAAACCTATCCCTTGCCCGGCACCGGTTATTATGGCTACCTGTCCGCTAAATTTATCAGTTATCATTTTTTAGGTTGATGGTTTAATAATCTATTGCATTATGTCATTTCGACGAACATGTGTGTTGGGGAATGATCGGGGTGAGGAGAAATCTTATACAAGCGATAATCCAAATGCATGGTGTATAAGATTTCTCCTTACTCCACAGCGCAGTCCATCCCTTCTCGTCGAAATGACATTTTTTTAATCTCTCAATGCGAATCCCTTAAAACCTCACTCCCCGAGCCCCCTCTTAAAAAATCGAGATCAGCCCCAAGATGGGCTTGCTCTACATGCGTTTGATATAAATAAGTGTATCCCCGTTTGCTGATATTGTTGTTTAATACCAGTTTTGATTTTCTTTCGGCAATTTCTTCATCACTAACCTCAAGGTGCAGTGTACCGGCGGGTACATCAAGTTTAATCATATCGCCATCCTGTACTATAGCCAATGTGCCGCCGATGGCCGCTTCTGGTGATACATGCAGTACTACCGTGCCAAAGCCGGTACCGCTCATCCGCCCGTCAGAGATTCGTACCATATCGGTAATGCCCTGGTCGGCCAGTTTTTTTGGGATCAGCATATTGCCAACTTCGGGCATACCGGGGTAGCCTTTTGGGCCTGCATTTTTCAATACCAGCACACTATTTTTATCCACATCCAATGCCGGATCGTTAATGCGATGATTAAAATCCTCTATATTTTCAAATACCACGGCCTTACCGGTATGCTGCATTAAGCCCGGGCTTGCCGCCGACGGTTTCATCACAGCCCCGTTTTCACAAAGATTACCTTTCAGTACCGTTATACCTGCTGTTGGGTTAAAAGGATTATCAACCGGCGCTATCAGTTCGCGGTTAAAACATTCGCTGTTTTCATAATTACGCAATATAGGGTGGCCGCTTACGGTTATGGCACCGCTGTTAAGTTGTTCATGCAGCTCTTTCATTAAGGCCGGTAAACCACCAGCGTAATAAAAATCCTCCATAAAATATTTGCCCGAGGGCTGCAGATTGGCCAGTAAGGGTATTTTGCGGGATGATGTATTGAAATCATCCATACTTAAATCAATCCCGATGCGGCCTGCTATGGCCAGCAGGTGAATAATAAAATTTGTAGAGCCGCCAATAGCCGCATTAACGGTGATGGCATTTTCAAAAGCCTGCCGGGTAAGGATGTCTGAAGGTTTCAGATCTTCATGCACCATATCAACAATGCGATTGCCCGATAGGTGCGCTAATACTTTACGACGAGAGTCGGCCGCGGGGATAGCCGCATTCTCTGCCAGTGAAAGTCCCAGCGATTCGACCATGCAGGCCATTGTCGATGCCGTTCCCATTACCGCGCAATGCCCCTGGCTGCGGGCCATGCAGGCTTCGGCAGTATAAAGGTCTTCATCGTTCATTTGCCCGGTTTGATGATCGGCGAAAAAGCGCCAGATATCCGATGTGCCGATATCCCGGCCCCGGTATTTCCCTGTTAACATGGCCCCGCCCGATACTACTATGGTTGGAATATTTACGCTGCAGGCTCCCATTACCAGTGCAGGCGTGGTTTTATCGCAGCCGCAAAGCAGCACCACGCCATCCAGCGGATTTGCACGGATACTCTCTTCAACATCCATACTTACCAGGTTTCGGTACAGCATGGCAGTAGGTTTAACCAAAGTTTCGCCTAATGACATCACCGGGAATTCAACGGGATATCCACCGGCTTCATAAATGCCGTTTTTTATAGATTGGGCTAATTCCCGGAAATGGGCATTGCAGGGTGTAAGCTCCGACCATGTATTGCAGATGCCAATCACCGGCTTCCCCTGCAACTGATGTGCCGGGATCCCCTGGTTTTTCATCCAGGCGCGGTATATGAAGCCATCCTTGCCTTTTTTACCAAACCATTGCCGGCTTCGTAGCGGTTTTTCCTCCATTATATAAGATGTGTTGTGTTTTGAATTGGTTGTTTAACAAATATAGATTTCTATAAATCGTTTTAGGCATTGTAAATGAAAAGTTAGAGAAATAGTGTGCCGGAGGTATGCAAGTCATCGTTGGCAGAGTTTCCGGCGGTTGTCTTCCTAAGTATATAGCAAAGGTTGCAACTGGATAAGTTATTTATAGACCGGATAGATGTTGATGACTCGTGATTTTTGTAAGTATTAACTGCGGTGCTCAAAACAGCAAGCTGAATGAGGGCGTTGCCTTCGGCCGGGCTATTCGTTCATACGCCTGCAGGCTTTACGCTCGTTGGCCGGTACCCGCTGCTATCCCTAACGCTGGTTTTCGAGGCTTGTATAAACTTTTTCTCGTTGATGTATAGTTAGTTAAGGAAACATTAAGAAAAATAGTAAAGAATAATTTGGAGAAGGCGTAAAAGTGGCTACCTTTGCAGCCCGCAAACGAGGAAGTGAGTTAGCCGGGTTAGTACATTAAAAGGATAGAAAAGTAAAGGAAAAAAAAGATTAAAATCTTTTTGTGGGAATGAAAAAAAATCCACACCTTTGCAGCCCGCAAAAGAGGAAAAGGAGAGAGCGAAGCGGGTCTGAAACTTTGAAAAATAAAAAATAAAAAAGTTTTGGAAATAAGAAAAGGTTTTCTACCTTTGCAGACCCAAACGGAAGGGAGCTTGAAAGAGCGAAAGAAGTTGAGGCTGAGCGAGTTCAGTCAATAAGAGAAGGAAGAAAGTTAACAATAGTTAATGAGTAAAACAAAAGAGCCGAAAGCGATTTTCGGGGAAACAAACTGACAAGTTAAGCGATGAAAATTGCGACGACATAATAGCTGATTCGGATGATGAAGCGAGCAAGTTCTTTTAAG
>NZ_FNCG01000035.1 GCF_900100945.1 Mucilaginibacter gossypii
CTGGCCGCGTTGGTGCAGCCCAAGCCCGAAGCGACGCACCTGCTTTGTTATGGTTACGACACTTATACCACCAATATCGCTTTGGAAGAAGCGCTGAAGCCGGATGTACTATTAGTCCACACATTCGACGGTCAGCCGCTGCCCCAGGAACATGGCGGCCCTTGCCGCATGATCACGCCGCAGCTCTATGCCTGGAAAGGCGCCAAATGGATCAAACGCATCCAGTTCCTGACGGAGAACAAGCTAGGTTTCTGGGAAGAGCGTGGTTATTCCAACACGGCTTATCCCTGGCGTAACGACCGTTACAGCGATTAAGCCAGGCTCACGCCGCCGTCCATGACGAGCTCCGCGCCGGTAATGAACCTAGCAGCATCGCCGCAAAAGTAGGTAACCATTTTCGCACGTCTTCCGCTAACTGAATATTGAACCCAGGCTTTCAAAGTTTATAAACAATGGATGAAAAATCCAAATAATTGTGTTAGTAGCAAAACGGCTGCCTGTAATTAATTCAGCCGTAACACAATTTATGCAATCAACCGAGCTCATGGAAATTAAATAATCACCTTAATTCGTCATAACACCTGCTCTTGCAACGACTTATACAAAGAGCTTAAAATCTGCATCTATGAGATACTACCTATTAGTTTAACCGTTCCCGGCCAAAACCCAGCCAAGGTTCAACGCATTGACCGATCAAATGCAGAAAGCCGGTTTTATTTTTTTTTGAAATTAACTTATGATTAATTTTTAATCTTAAGTTAATTTCAAACTTGACAGACTGAAAACAGATTAAAAATGTTTAAGAGCAGTTGCGGCCACTGTTACTCTACCACTATGGTGATCTTCCTTAGCGAGCTGAAATCTCGTTCGATCACATAAATATGTAAGCCTGACGCATCAACCGCAATTGCATTAGGTTCAGGTATAACAGCAAAATCAACATTCCCATCAATATTTTGGGTGTATGACGTGGGTTTACCTATTACAGTCGTTACCTGCCCGGCAGCACTTATTTTGCGAATAAGCCAGTTGTGATAGTCTGCAACGTATACATTCCCGCCGGCGTCTACCGCCACCCCGCACGGCCTGTCAAAAGATGCTTTTAGTGCGGCGCCGTTGGCCTTGCCTGCGGCACCCGTGCCTGCCAGGGTTGAAACGTTACCGGCCGGGGTGATTTTTCGGATAAGGTTGTTCGCGGCGTCGGCTACGTAAATGTTCCCGGTAGCGTCGGCAGCGATACCCAATATTTCGCCAAACAAGGCCATGTTGCCAGTGCCGTTTTTAAAACCGGTGGTATTGCTACCTGCCAATACAGTTACCTTTTTATCTGTGCTCATTTTCATCAGCAGGGTAGGCGTTGTGCCTCCCGAAAAATAGATATTCCCGGCCTTATCCGCTGCTATGGCAAACGGCTGGTAGTCGCCTGTGTAAACTGTTGAAACGTTACCATCGGGCGTTATCTTACGGATAGCACGGTTATAGGGGTCGGCTACATATAGGTTACCATTTGCGTCGGCTGCTACATTTGCTGGATTGTAAAATTTTGCGTTGGCGCCTTTGCCGTCTTGAAAGCCGGCGGTGCCTCCGGCAAATGTAGATAAGCTTCCATGGGCACTAACTTTTTTAACAGCACTATGGCCGCTGTCGCCAATATAAATATTGCCGAGGCTATCCACGCCTACCCCGGTTGGTACTTTCAAAAAGTCGGTAGTGTTACCGCTGGGATCTGGTTGGCTTAAAGTAATTACGTCTGCTACGGACGATAACATATAGGTAAACACCGGGCCGTTAATTGTCGCGCCGTTAACCACTACTTTCACTACTCCGGTACCCGCAGATAGTGGTACGCCAAACAATATTTGTGTGGCAGAAGACGAAAGCACATCGCTTTTTTTCCCGTTTACGTAAACTTGTATTGCCGACATGTCCTCACTATATCCCGTGCCGGTTATGGTAATGGCATCGCGGTATACGCCTGTTGTGGCGCTCAGTTTGGCGATGGTAAGCGGCGCTTTTACAGTAAACACAGGGCCCTGTGCATTATTGTTGTTTACCACGATCGTAACAGGGCCCGTAGTTGCCCCGGCCGGAACGGTTGTAGCGAGGCTGGTTGGAGTTGCCGCAGTTATAGTTGCTGCTTGACCATTAAAAAATAGTTTATTGTTATTAATTACCGGACTAAAGCCGGTGCCGTTAATAACAACGCCGGTACCGATGAGCCCTTGCGAAACGCTTAAAGACGTGATGACGGGTTTTATAACAGGAATTATGTATTTAAAAATGGGGCCAGAGGCAGATTTGCCGTTTACCTGGATAGTAACCCTGCCGGTGCCCGCATCTTGCGGTACGGTGGCGGTGATTGCCATGGCAGTTGCTGCGCTGATGACGGCTGCCTTTCCATTAAATAAGAGCTTATTATTGGCAACTGTGCTGCTAAAGCCAAGGCCGTTAATTGTTACAGAAGTATTGTATGTACCGGAGTCGGGGCTAAGCGATACGATGTATAGTGAGTCGGGTTTTACGGCAGGTTGCAGGTATTTAAATACAGGGCCAGTGGCGGTAAGTCCGCCGGTGGTTATGGTGAGGTTGCCTGTGCCGGCATTTTCGGGCACGGTTGTTATAATTTTGGTAGTAGTTGCGCTGCTTATAGCCGCTTTATGCCCGTTGAACATAACCTGGTTGCTGGCTGTATCTTTCCCAAAACCGGTACCGGTTATGGTTACAGGCGTATTATAAGCACCGGAATCGATACTAAGCGACACAATTTTCGGAGTTGTGATCTTGAGAGGTTCGGGCTCGTGAAATTTATCCGAACAGGCGACAATAAAACAAGATATAATAAGAGTAAAGCCAGTATGACGCTTTAGTTTTGGTGTGATATTCATCAGTAAGGTTTATTCCTAACTAATATAGGAAAAAAGGCCGCACAGGGGTTATAAAATCAAAAGATTAGTGACTGGCATGAATAGCATCGTGCTATCGGCAACCCGAAGATCGATTTAAGATATTGCCCAGAGCAAAATCCCTGTACAATTCCTTGACACTTGCAGGTTAAACTTACATTGGAAATCGACAGCCGGGAATAAGATTTCTAAATGTAAATATTAGGTTTACGTTTCAACGTTACAAGAACCAAAAATAATCAAAATACTCGTTTTAAATAACTTAATATCTGGTACTTACATGATGCATTCGGGCATCTCCGGCAATGCGGATTACTCCTTCAATAAAAGAAAATAAATTAGTTGAGATCTCTACCAGAAGTACCCCAATCTCATCTTCTTTTTACAGTTTGGAGTGTACTGAGTTAAGTATTTAGCCGCGATCAGCAGCATTAGTGTGCGGTCAGCCCTTGCTTCGTCATAATTTCCTTGATCAGTTGTTTGATATGTTCGTTCTTAAGCTTCACGGCCGCTATTTAGGGGGAGAGATACTGACGATGCTTTCGTCACGGTCCATCCGCATGATAACCAGGTCAGCAAGGTACATCGGAAAGTTTTTGGTGTGAATTACAGGCGGCCGAATGGAGGCCAAATCCATACGCTTATCCACAGGAACGTACAGAATATTTTTGTCTTTTCATTGTTGACAGATATAATTCTGGGGGTTGAAAAACGTAGCAGGGGGCGGTTTTTGCGGCTTTTGTTACACCTGTACGTTTTGTACTGTCTGGGGTATGTGCAATATACCCCGCATTCTGTGAAGCAAGTCGTATTGCTGTCAGGGATAGCGGCCTCAAAAACACCCGATTTAACCATTTTTCCTTCTCCGGTTAGTAACCAGTTACCGGAAGGGCTTTACCTAGATTACTGCAAATTGGATGATCTGTGTATTTATCAAGTAGAGTTAAGACAGATGGTAATAATGGAATACGGCTTGGGGTATCTGTTTTTTTACGTTTTGTTAATATCCACATTTCTACTCGGTCAATTGACTGTGCGCTTCATAAACTTGTTTTTGCAAAGTGTCTAAATATGCGTTAAAAGATTTAGTGTCTTCTTTAGTTACTTTTAATCGGCCAGCAATGCTGTTCCATAGGGGCTGGGATCATACTCGCGCCCGGTGGTAGTTTCCGAACGCTTATCGTTTACAGTAATACGTAGATAAATCGGCACCAGGCCGCTTTGATAGTTTAAATAAAAAAGCAAGCTGAAATTAGTTTTCATAATGTTTTAAGCATTAAAAAGTGAAACAAAATTAAGCTTACAACTACATCTTTACAAGATTTTGAAAATTTTAATACATTGATTATCAAAGTTATATGTCGTTTTAGGGAGTGGGGAATTTTTAAAATTTACTCACCGAATTACGCTCCTTTTTATTGCGAATTGATGAATAATAGTCATTTGACTAAAAAACAAAAGCCTTCAATTGTTTGATTTTCAGGATTTTATTCTGTTTTAACATTGAACTTAGTGGAGTCGGAGGGAACGTGAAAAATCACATAACGGGCTCACTGTCAATATCAATATTGGGGTTTTCGACACCGCTCACTGGATGCTCACCAAATGGCCACTAATTGACCTTATTATGCTACTTACTTTATTCTAAAGTATAAAAAGATAATATCATATAAAAATAAGATCGTTTCGAATTTAGTAGAGGAACTTTTAAGTGTTCGCTATTGTGTAAGAAATATAAAATTGTGATTTGTTGACCAGGTCGAAAAGTAGCTCTGAGTTGACTTTTGTAAATCTTACACAGCGATTATCACTGTAACAGAATATATTATAATATAAAAGGCATGATCTCTTGTTTGAGCCCATTAGGGAATTTAAACGCACTTTATCCGTTTTTTAAAATGGTTTTCTGAAGTTATAGAATATAGAGCCTGATAAATCAGCTTGACCTTCTTAACATTTCATAAAATTGGCTTAACGTAAAACCAAACAGGAGATTGGCAAGAAAAAAGTAGAAAACACCCGATAGGGGTAGTGCTTTTAAGCCAAATATTCCCTGGTTTAATGTGGGTAAGACAACCACGCCATTAACAACCCAGGGAAATAGCGAAAATAATAAACCCTTAAAGAATGTAGAGAGCGCCGACTTGTTAAAGAACGCAGCATAGATGATAACCATGACCGCTCCGGTTCCAAAATGGAACAGGATCCAAAACCAGTCTGTTTTAATAAAAGTTGCATTGGGAAGGAAACTCGGCAGTATTTTCAGTGTTAACTTCAATAAGCCGCCGCTTTCCGCTTTAATGTCTAAAATTTTAGCAAGCTTAAGCATTATTGTATTTAAGGTGATCGCTGTAAATCCAGCGATGGCAAGGGCTTTGTTTGGTTTCATATTCACTTGTCTTTTATCATTAAAAAGTATTTGGTGCATTCTCAGCAATATGGAGTAAATTCTTCGTTATTCACGTTTTGCCCACAGTGTTATGGTAAATGGCTATCTGGGATCTGAATCGGCAAAATATTAAGGCTCTGTCATTTACCCATTGATCTATACTAAAAAGTTCTGTTGATATTTGTCAATGCTTCACCGTTTCTTGTTGCCGGTATTTTGGTGTTTATGCTTTCGGGAATCTTCGATATTTCGATAGAATTTTGATTTTTAAATATTAAATTGCTGATTATTAGGCTTGTAAATATTTGGTTGTTTTTTGGCATAGTGTGTACAACAAAACAGACATCGTATGTACACTAACAATATTGTAGGCAAGAATAACTCGGAAATAAGCTCTCTCTTTGTACAAAATGTTGAATACCGTATGCCAGGCGACCCCGCTGTACGGACACTTGCAGGGCCGGCTCATTGGGAGCTGTTTAAGTATATTACAGCAATATCGGGCATGTCGCTCAGCAATCAGCAAAAAACACTGATCGTGGAATCTGTAAAACTTAAAAAACTACGAAAGCGCCAGTACTTTCTGCAGGAGGGCGATATTTGCAAATACATCGGTTTTATCATTAAGGGATCGACTCGGATGTTTTCAATTAATGAACGCGGACAGGAGTCAATTGTCGCCTTCGGATTGGAAAACACGTGGATAACCGATCAGGCAAGCTTCAACCAAAATGAATGCTCCGGATATCATATCGAAGTTATGGAAGATACAGAACTGTTGATACTCAACCGGTCGCAAATTGAACTATTGATAGCGTCGGTACCTGCTTTCGCCCAGATGTTTTCTGAGTATCAAAAACAACAGCTGATCTATAATCAAAAAAGGATCAACGCCGCGCTTAGCATGACCGCGGAAGAGCGATATTATGATCTGCTCAAAAACCAACCGCAATACTCCATGCGTTTTTCACAAAACATGCTTGCCTGTTATCTGGGTGTTAAACCGGAAACATTAAGCCGGATCAGAAAGCATCATATTTAATTAAAATCCTCGTGTTTCAGGTAATTTGGCAGGTTCGCTTTCTGTTCCCATACAAGACCATTTACGATCAAGCTCATAGGGTCTATTGTCAGAAAAGAGATGTTCAAATAGTAAAAAGCCCACTAATTTCAATTAGTGGGCTTCTCAACAGTTAGTCTAAAAACTCGATGATGTCCTGGATGACAACCGAGGGTTGCTCCTCGACTATAAAATGCCCGCTGTTTTCCACCTTTTCAACTTTTAAATTCGAAGTTTTTTCAGGTAGCGAATATTTCAGCCAATTATAACCTGGACCCCCGATTCCCAGCACTGGCATAGATAATTTGCTATAAGTTTTATAGTCGGCAATATCCTGTGCAAATGCCTGGTACCATCCGTTGCCTGCTCTGATAGCGTCCCTGTTATTATAAATGTTGGCGTAAACAGCGCGGTCAAACGCGTTGATCGATCTGTCATCTTTCAAAAGATAATGAAAGATATACTTTTGAGCCAATGCAAACCTACCTTCCAGCAAATCTTCCGGCATGCCCCGCATTTGATTAAATGCAAACCACCAAAGGAACGGTCGGGCAGGGTCAAGTTTGTCCGTCGGCGTTCCCAGCGCCGGCAACATAGTCACAGCAGCGAAGGATTCGTCGGGGTGTGGTACGTCCATGATAATAAGTTTTTCAGTCAGGTCTGGGTAGTTCGCGGCAATACTGAAGGCAACCTGTGCGCCAATATCATGCCCTGCAATAAAAGCCTTCTTGTAACCTAATTTTTGCAGCAGCCCATATATATCTGAGGCGATAGTTTTCTTGTCATATCCGTTGGCTGGCTTATCAGATGAACCCATGCCTCGGTAATCAACTCCTATCAGATGGTATTTCTTCGAAAGTTCCGGCATGACTTTGCTGTATTCCCACCAGTTTTGCGGCCAACCTGGCAATAAAACGAGTATTTTCCCCGTACCGCCTTCAACGTAATGAAGTTTCACGCCATTCACCTCGGAAAATTCGCTTTTGAAACCAGGGAGTTTCTTAACCAATGCATTGTCTGAAAGTGCCTCTTTATTAATCGATTGGGCAAATACGTAATTGTGAGAAATTACTCTGATAAATATGGCAACAACAGTAATTAATAAAGCGGCGCTCCTTTTAGGAGCACCACTTTGCTTTATTTGCGAATTGTATTTGGAAGCCGTTTGGAAATTGATTTGAAATATTTTCATGGCTCAAAAATTTGATGGTTGTTATTTTTTGGCTGCAGGTAATTTGTCCAGGAACACGTTCAGAGACCTGGCTTTTCCATTTTCCAAGATCATTAGGTCCATACCTGAAATAAGTTTCGGGTTAGACTTCGGACCATAATTCCAATAATATCGTACCACATTGGCGCTGTTATCAATCTTGATCATACTGAATTTGAAGCCTGGATTCTGATGCTGCAATTGTGTGATCCGGGCGTTCAGGTCTTTAAGCCCTTTGATCACAGCCGCTTCGTCAAAGAAAACAATGTCATCCGTGTATAGCTCTGTCAATTGTGCTGACCGGCTTTGTTCGTCGGTATTGTCCCAAATTTGAATCTGCAGGTCTGCGATTTTTTTAAGTTCAGCTTTAGAATATGTAGCCGGGCTTAGCTCGATATTTGATGAAGCAGTCCAAAGCTTAACAGCCGGGTTATGTTTTTCGTAACCCTTACCATGAGGATAGCTGTTCAGCTCGATGGTAGCTCCCCATGGAGTTTCAAAGTACACCCAGGTTTCGCCTTCGGTGTCACCGCCGCCTGATTGGATATCGGACAGAAACTTAACACCCTTGGATTCCAGGTAGGTTTTGGTTGCCTTCAGGTCGCTTGTGTATAATGCAAAGTGTGTAGCACTGATATCATCGCGATACGGCTGTTCTTTGCTACCGCTGTTTGGTTTATAAGCGAATAACTCGATGTTTGATCCGTCGCCGGCACGTAACATTTTAAGTTCAACCTGGTCTGCATTTTCATGTATGTAAAAAGTCTTTTTCCATTCTGCCGGCATCGAGAACGGCCCCAGTTGTGTTACCGGCGTGAAACCGAACATGTCATGAAAATAATTAACAGCTTCGTCAATATCAGGTACGTTGATCCCAACGTGGTCAATGCCAACGATACCGGGAGCCTGCGCATTTGACTTTCCAAGCGATAAAAAAGTAACGAGGACAAGGGTCAATAGTGTTGACTTTGCTCCGGATGCCAACTTGTTGTATTGTTGATTTTTCATTTTATATGATGATGAAAGATTATTTCTTAATTAGAATTTATTATGCGGTGTATTTTTCCAGCCATTTAGCTTTAATAGCGGCCCTGGTTTCAATAAATTCGATATCGGTACCTTGAGCAATGGCATCAAGTGGTTTACGGAGTGGTCGTGTACCAGCCGGCATTTCGATGAGTTCCAGGATGCCATTGGCAATAACCTGAGGATCCATGTTGAATTGCTGCATTTTACCAAAAAGGGCTGTTCCAATGGCGTTGAATTTTTGAGTGGCTGCATCGCCATAGGCCTCGGTGATAGCTGCTTTGTCTGAATTGACACCTTGTTTCTGGCTGGTGTTCATTTCTGTTGGATATACGCCCGGTTGAATGCTTACATTCTCAATACCGAATTCTGCCAGCTCGTCCTGTAAACCTTCGGTGATGCTTTCAACGCCGAATTTTGAAGCCAGGTATGGGATCATAAACGGCATAGTATGGCCGCTTGCCCCTGAAGTAATATTGATAATCAAACCTTTACCTGCGGCCCTCATAGTTGGTAACACAGCCTGGTAAGTACGGACAACACCATAAAAGTTTACTTCAAACATTTGGCGGATCCGGTCTAAGCTATAGGCTTCCAGCAAACCGAAACCGGCAACGGCCGCATTATTTACCAATACATCGATCCTGCCGTATTTAGCTATCATATTTGCAAAGGCGTTTGTAACCGATTCGTCTTTGGTTATGTCTATCTCAACTACATCTACATTTGGCAGCTGCGACAATTGGTTGGCAACTTCTGCGTTCTTTCCGTCGATATCACGCATTCCTGCTATAACTGTATAGCCAGCTGTTGAAAGGGTTTCTGTAGTTAATTTTCCGAAGCCTGAGCTTGTTCCTGTGATGAATACTATCTGTGACATTTTCTTAAGTTTTTGTTGTTGTTGATATCTCAAAGGTCATATAATGGGCTTGCCCACACATTGACATGAAATAAAAAAACGCATTGATATTTATCAATGCGTTTTATTGTATGTTGTTGATAATTAAGAATTTATTGTATTTTATTTCGGTAAACCAAGTTGGGAGAAATCTAAAATGCTCAAATATAAGAATCCCAGCTTGGGTAAAATTGAAACAGAACGCGGTTACACAGTACAAAAAAATGCCCGGAAAGCATGAGCAGACCGGGCGTCCAAGCTGATTATTAATCAGCAGGTAATAAAGGATTAGGATGTTATTTAGTTGAAGTTAGTGGCGCGGTAGCTACTGCTTTAGCCTGAAATGCTTTTTTGAGTTCGGCTGCCCCCTCGGTCATTGCGCTCCTTGTGCCGGGAATGTAGGCCAAGGCGTTTAGCATGCCCCAGTCATGGATCATGCCGTTATAGCGTACCGCGTTTACGCGAACACCTGCCTGGTCGAGCTTGCGGGCATAGGCTTCGCCTTCATCCCTCAAAACGTCATTTTCGGCAGTCAGAACGATTGCAGGCGGCAAACCTTTAAGCTGATCAACAGTAGCTTGCAATGGCGACGCATAAATTTCTTTGCGTTTTTCAGGGTCTGATGTATAGTTATCCCAAAACCACTGCATCATACTTTTTGAAAGGAATCTGCCGGTCGCATATTTATTGTAAGATTCTGTTTCAAAATTGGCGTCGGTTACCGGCCAGTAAAGCATCTGGAGCTTGATTTTTGGGCCATTTTTATCTTTTGCCATCAAAGCTACAACCGCGGCCATGTTACCACCTACGCTGTTACCCACAACCGCAAGGTTATTTCCGTCGACTCCGATTTCTTTACCATGTTCTGCAACCCATTTGGTAGCGGCATATCCCTGGTTAACAGCTACGGGATAGTGGGCTTCCGGCGATGGGGTATAATTAACAAAAACTGCAGCCGCGCCCGATTCGACAACAAGATCACGAACCATGCGTTTATGAACATCAAAATCACCCAATACCCAGCCACCTCCATGGAAAAACATGAATACTGGAAGTGTTCCCTTAGCGTTTGCCGGCTTTACAATATTGATGCTGATGGACTGTCCGTCTTCGGTAATTGTTTTTTCTGCTATGGTAATCCCTGAAAGATCGACCTTTACAGAACTTTGTGCGCCGGATAACACCGCGCGGGCGTCTTTTGGGGACAAAGTTTCGATAGGTTTCCCGTTGCCAGAATTAAGTACTTTTAAAAATGCTTTGGTGTTTGATTCGATCTGCGGATCAGATGCCGGATCCGTTGATTGCGCCTTTAACTCTGTTCCTATTGCTAAAGTGCCTAACAGCAATGCTGCTTTGAGGGTCATTTTTGTTTTCATGATTTTATGTTTTTCTATGGTGCAAAAATGTCTCATGGTTCAGAAATGCCGCTTGACCTGGGTTAAGAAAGCACATTGACTTTTGTCAACGCCTGCTTTTGCCTCCGTCCGTAAAGTACGGACTAATAAAAAAGCCTCATATAGAGGCTCCTTGTTGATATATAAATTTTTATCGAGGAAGGGGACATTCGGTTTATTATTTAAGCCATACGGATTACTTTGATAGGGGGATAGCAAGCCGAAGTGTTGGGCGGGTTCCTTCGAAGCGGTTTTTTGCTGCTGTTTCAAAAAATACTTTGGCTTCAAGCAAAACGCCGTTCGGTGCAAAATAAGCTAGTCCCGGGCCATATCCAAATACGCGCTCTTTGGTGTTATCGATACCGTATTTATCCTGGTAGTAATGGTTGTCGCCATTATAACTATCCTGGTTGAATTGCGTTAAGTAATAGGCTGCTGCTTCTATCTTCAAGCTTTTTAAAATCGAATAATCGACGGAGTAGTTACCATTGTAATACGCCCCTGCCTTACTTTTTTGCCCAATAAAGTGGCTATTGTAATTGAACTGATTCCTGGAACTTACACTAACCTGATCGCTCAGCATAAGTGTAAAGGCATGGTAAAGGCCATAGGCCCATACATGCGATGACGGATTGATATTATACCTGCTGTCATAACCGCCAACCGGTACGTTAATGTCAAATTCTACGCGGTGCGAGAACGGTTTGCCAAACAGTTTCTTATCCGACCATTGAACAGCTGTTCCCTGCACAATATCGCCTAAAACACCGGGATTAACGATAAAGGCCTGGCCACCCAGGTTTGATGCCGAGATTTGTACAAAAGGAACTATCACGGTAAAGCCAAGGTTGCCGCCCATCAGGCGTACCGGTGAAAGATAGATCAACTGGTTCATTTGCAAAAGAGAGTTAACCTTCAAATCAGAATGTGTATTTCTGCCGAAACCATCATTTAACTGATGGGCCTGAAAATACTGGGCGTAGCCCTGGTAAATGAAGCCCGGCTTACCGGCCACGCCATCGTAAACATTTGCAAGGCCAAGGTTGGTAGGAGGGAGTGCCGGATCTTGCGCGTATGTCTTAACGATAGCCGATAGACAAAATGCTAACAATAACAAGGGGCGCCTGGTCCGCGCTTTATAGTTCTTTTCTTTCGTTTTCAAAGGGGCGGTAACTTTTACTTCAGGATCGGTAGTGGCTTTTACCGGTTCATCGGTTTTTTTATTTTCTTCGGGTACGTTTGTATTGATTTCGTTTTTCATAGTGCAAATCTCTGTCGCCTCCCCAAAATGCACATTGATAAAAAGCAAGAAAGGCCATTGATATTTATCAAGAACTTTCCTTGTGTGTCTTGACAGCTCTTATGATATGACTGTTTAAACCGCACTGCCAGGTATGCTTGTTATTATAATTTGGCGGGATTTTTTCGGTTGCCGATTGATAAAAGTCAATAGCCTTTTTTATTTTATATCAACGGGCAACCGCCTGTAGCTCGTGACCTTTACAGCAAAAGTTTTAGATCATGACAACAGAAAAATTAGATATCAACAGTGCGCTTAACTGGCGCTATGCTGCGAAAAGAATGACCGGTGCAGTTGTTCCTCAAGATGTAATGGGCCGGATCCTTGAAGCCGCCAGACTGGCACCTTCGGGCATTGGCCTGCAGCCTTATGAAATACTGATGATCACCAACGCCGAGTTGAAAAAACAAATATTGCCGATAGCTGCTAATCAAATGCAGGTGGTAGAATCATCTCACCTGCTTGTTTTTGCTCCCTGGGATGATTACACGCCTGAACGTATTAACGGCGTGTTCGATTATTTGAACCAGCAACGTGAAAAGGTGTCTACCACTTTAGATCGTCAGCGCCAGTTCGCATTAAACTATTTTTCAAAATTTAGCAGTGAGGAGAATTTTCATCACGCCGCTAAGCAGGCCCATATAGCCCTGGGTATCGCTGTAGCTGCTGCGGCATTGGAGCGGGTAGACGCTACGCCGATGGAAGGTTTTAACGCACAGGAATTGGATAGATTTCTTGATCTGAAATCTAAAGGCCTTCGCAGTTCAATGCTGATGGCGATTGGTTACCGTGATGAGGCGAACGATTGGAACTTTAAATTGCCGAAAGTGCGTAAACCAATGAGCGAGTTAGTAACACTTTACCAATAAGCTTGATATATAATTGGAAGAAATATGGAAAATATCAATTTTTTGCCGGCATCCACAAGGGGTAATAAAAACATTGGCTGGCTTAACGGGTTCCATTCCTTTAGCTTCGGCGCATTCTATGAACCCGGAAGGGTACCATTTGGCCCCTTGCTGATATTGAATGATGATTTCGTAAAGCCTAATACCGGCTTCGGACAGCATCCACATAAAAATATGGAAATCATTTCTATTCCGTTGAAAGGAACGATAACCCATAAAGACAGCACCGGGAGGGAGTCAACTATCGGCGCCGGAGATATACAGGTAATGAGCGCAGGTGCCGGTATAACACACAGCGAATTTAATCATAGTAACGAAGAGGTCAACTTCCTTCAAATATGGATCCACCCGGAGCAAAGGGATGTTAACGCAAGGTATCAGCAAATATCCATTCTCCCGCGCAAAATCAACTCCGGCAAGTGGTTTCACCTTATCCTGATGATGAGGGACTTTGGATCTATCAAAGGGCCTGGATGCATTTAGGGGATTTTGAAGCTGGCGCAAGTGCTGCTTACAACATCAAACACCAGGGCGATGGTGTATATTTCTTTTTGATTAGCGGCGAGGCCTGGATAGCTGGGCATACACTGCAAAAACGTGACGCGGTTACTGTTACTGGCTTGGAGAGCATTTTAATGAGGTTTACTGAAAACTCCAGGATCCTGATAATTGAAGTTCCGGTAAAATGAGCGTGCTGAAATTAGGGAGTTTTCGAAAAATATCTTGTCTGTTTTAAGTTAATTGCGAGTGTGATTTGTTCTTTGTTTAAAATCAGAAAATGTAATTATGCGGTGGAGACGCCTATTGCTTATATTTGAAATTGATTTTACTTAACAGCGAACAGAGTGATTGAAGTATTTAAAAAATATATCCGCGAAAAAAGCAAGGTTTCGGAAGAGGACCTGGATAAAATTATTGCGGTTTGCCAAGTGAAGAGAGTAAGGAAGCGACAGTATTTATTGCAGGAGGGCGATGTATGGAAATATAATGCCTTCGTAACAAAAGGATGTGTGCGTACCTACACGCTCGATGATAAGGGGAATGAGCATATTATCAACTTCGCGGTAGAAAACTGGTGGACAGGAGATCGGGAAAGCCTTGCGTCGGGCGAGTCATCGATATTTAATATTGATGCGCTGGAAGATTCGGAAATTGTCCTGATCTCGAAGTCGAACTTCGAAATGCTCTGTGTCCAGATCCCCGCATTTAACGATATGGTGAACGGCATTTTGCAGAAGAGTTTTATTGTGGCCCAAAATCGCATCCATACATTTATCAGTTTATCCGCTGAAGAAAAGTATCTTAAATTTCTGGAGAAGTTTCCTCATTTGGTGATGCGTGTGCCGCAGGGGATGATTGCTTCTTACCTGGGCATAACGCCCGAAACTTTAAGCCGGATCCGTAACCAAACTGCGAAGAAATAGCGTAGGTTTTGCAGGTATTTGAATTTTCGGAAGGCATTTTACTTGAAATGGCATTGATAAATATCAATGCCATTTCTTATTTGATATCAATTAAAAACGGCAGCAGCATCAGCATTTTTGGATGTCGGTTTTTCGCTTTTGAGAGCTGGCAAACTTGTTATGAAAAAGATAGAAGGATTAAGAAAAATAGCGATCCGGTTGAATGGCACTACCAGTAAAGCTTACGAAATGCTTGCTGAAAATGTGATCGGTTCAAAGAAGATTCTCGCCGCGCCTGGGTTGACTGTGTATGTATTGGTAGACGGCACAATAATGGAGTTATATGGTCCCGGTGCCGACTTTCCGGCCTATTTGTTTGCAGATTCAGATGTTGTGGTCAGTTATAGGGTCAGCAATTTGGATGAGGCGCTTGTTGAATTGACAAGATCTGGGGCGGAAGTTGTTGCTGTTATGGATTGTGACCAGGGATCTTTTCGCTTTTGCCATATTCGTATAACCGGGCAAAGCCTGTTTGGGATATATGAGGAGCGGGAGTTGAGCACAGCCTCCTGACAAGTTTTTGGGCTGGTATGGATTTAGTCCCATACCAGCTATCAATCTATCTGTCGTGGTACAGTTCTTTTTTAATACTAAGTTTTTTCATCCTGGACGTGAGCGTACTTGGTGGCAGGCCCAGAATTTCGGCGGCACCGCCCACACCTGTTACCTTACCATTGCAGCTTTTAAGTACTGAAAGGATGTGTTCAGCTTCAATCTGCTCAAGTGTTTTCCTGTTATCGCCGGTGGAGGTTGCAGGCATGGAATCCGTTCGTTTCACAGCTGGCATTTCGATGCTTTCAACAATTTTTCCTCTTGTTTTGATCAATGTCCGCTCCATCAAATGGTTTAACTCCCGGATATTACCCGGCCAGTTATAAACCGATAATTGCTTTAAAGCAGCCGGGCTGAGCTCCGGCGCTTCCAATCTTCCCATTTCTTCGGCACTTTTTAAGAGGAAGTACCGGGCGAGGACCGGAATATCTTCCTTGCGGTCCCGCAACGGAGGCAGATTGATCGGGTACACATTTAGTCTGTAAAACAGGTCCAAACGGAACCGGCCTTCGCCAACTTCTTTCTCCAGGTTACGGTTGGTAGCAGCCACAATCCGCACGTCAACTTTAATTGTTTTGCTGCTTCCGATATGTTCAAACTGCTTTTCCTGTAGTACCCTTAACAGTTTTACCTGCGATTCTAAAGGCAACTCGCCAATTTCATCCAGGAATATTGTACCCCCGTTAGCTGCTTCAAATTTCCCGATACGCTTTTCGATAGCACCGGTAAAGGCACCTTTTTCATGACCAAATAGTTCAGATTCAATCAGGTCGGCAGGTATAGCCGCGCAGTTAACTGTTATAAATGGAGCATCCCGCCTTGAAGATAGTAGATGGATATTATGTGCAATTTTTTCCTTGCCCGTACCGCTCTCGCCAAGGATAAGAACAGTTACCGGGGTATCTGCAACCATTTCTACGTTATCCAGCACATGCAGCAGCGCGGCGCTGTTGCCATAAATGCCCTCAAATTTAGGTACAGATTTAACCGGTTGAATACGGGATGCCCGTCTGAGTGTTTTTGAATCACCGTTATACGCCAATGATAAAGTGTTAAAAAGGCGAAAGACAAACTTTTCATTCTTACATAAAAGGGTTTTATGTGAATGGTCAAACCCATTTTCGTTTCTGTTGAAGAATGCCAGCTGCAGTGTGCCCTCGCTGGTTTTGTTCAGCAATTGTAAGGATGAGTTTAACCTGTAGGGCGCTAACAGTCCACCGCCAGGGATACGGCCTGCCTGAAAGCTATGGAAAGCGCCCCCATTAAGTATACTCACGTCTACACTTTTTCGGATCTGCGTTTGACTGCCCTGGTAGTAAAATACCTGGATAAGTTGTTTGGCCTCGAGTGCAGGCAGTACCTGGTATTCGTTAAAGCCAACCCTAAAAAAAGCGCCGGATTCCGGTTTGTTACTGTTTGCCGGCGTATAGCTGAAAGCGAGGTAATCAAATGGGATCAGAGATTGAAATGTAGCCGGAATTTTATTCAGTTTACTTTCCAATGTTGTTTGCTCATCTGTTAAGGCCCTTACCTGTTGCTGCAAAAGCAGTTCGCGCTGTGCGGTAAATTGCAAGCTGGTTTCATGCTTGCTTCTTGCAATATCCAGCATGATCAGCAAGTCTTTCTCCCTGAAAGGTTTAACCAAAAAGCCGTAAGGTTGCGTGGCCTTGGCGGCCTCGAGGATACTTTGATTGGTATTGGCAGAAATATAAATAAAGCCAATGCCTTTTTCCTGCAGATAGGGGGCAAGTTCCGTCCCCATCGAATCGTCCTGCAGAAATATATCAAGCAGTACCCAGGTAGGCTGATATTTATCAACAGCTGCTTTCGCCGATTCCACACTGTCCGCAGTGCCGCACACGTTGTAGCCGGCATTCTCCATCATATTGGTCAGGTCATTGGCAACGATGAACTCATCTTCAACAATCAGTAGTTTTTCAATCATACTTCAAATTAGCTTTTCCTTAGCAGAACACAAAATGCGCCTGTTGATCAGTTTTTGTTTTAAAATCTATTATTATCTCAAACCCGCTTACGGTATTTACGGTTACAGCGCCGCGTATTTGCCTGGAAAGCCCCATGATCAACGTTTTTCCAAGCGATTTTGCCGAAAGGAAATCAAACCCCTCGGGAAGACCTACGCCATTATCGGCAAACATCAGGCGATAAGTGCCTTCCTGCAGGTGCAGGAGCGCAATTGTTATTTTGCCCCCGGCTTCATTCGGAAACGCGTATTTCAATGAGTTGGTAGCCAGTTCATTGATGATCAGTGCAAAAGGTATCGCGGTATCCGGATCTACCGCAATCGGTACCATGTTCAAATCAAACGTTATCCGGTTGCCACACTTAAACTCATCAATAAGATAATCTACCACTTCTTTTATACAGCACGACATTTCGATAGCAGCCCCGGTGGCTTGTTGAAATAGCTTTTGATGTACCAGCGACAGTGCATACAACCGGTGTTTACTGTAAACCAAAACCTCCCTGCCTGTTTTATCATCTATAAACGAAAGCTGGCTGTTAATGAGGCTGCTTAATACCTGTAGGTTGTTCTTTACCCTGTGGTGCATTTCTGCAACCAAGCATTCCTTTTCGGTAGATAGTTTATCGATATCGCCTTTTAATAAGGCAATGCTCAACTCCAGTGTTTTGATCTGCTGCTCGTTCACCTTTTTGTTTTCTCTTATACTGATACGCTCCAACAACAGCATACATCCCCCAATCACCAGCAATAATACTGTAATTCCAATCAACCAGCTGTTTTGAAGAACACCTATTGCCAAACAGCCTGAAATGTTGTCGGCAATATATTCTTTACTGGTACTGGTTGCCATAATAAACCCGGCATTTGGTATCGTCATTTTTGTATTTGATTATTCCTCGGCACGGTTTTGTTAGGTTTAGTCAAGCGTATTATTTATCCAAAAATGTTTTGAACAAATAATACGCTTTACCAGCAATCTGCATGCCCGCGAAAAGGTTGTTCTTTTTCAATTGCTTACGATTTGGACCTCATTAAATTCCCGATATTTCGAGAAATTGCGATATTTCGGTAACCGTATTGGGTTTGAAGCAATTTGCCCTGGTTGGGGCATTAAGTGCAATGTCCCTTATTGATCTGGTTCCGGTTCAGTATAGGGCTTGTTAGCAGGTGTATTGTTTCAAGTATCCATTATCAAAGGTCATGACTATTTAAAAACTACCTGTTGACCTACGCTAAATAACTGCCTTGACATTTATCAATCCTGCTTTTTAATCGGGGCTGTTGGATATCATTTTGCCGGGAGGATATAAACCAAAACGGGCAGCCTGAATGGCTGGCCGCTATAATATTCAGTATATGAAACTAATGGTTACGATACCTTACCTCTCGGATCATCGATGTGAATCTTGGCGATTTCGTACCGTACTCCCTGGCGATCAAGGATCCGAACGTTTTTAACTACCGTACTTAACGCGGTTAAAAATGTTTCAGCGTTTTCATGACGCTCGTAAGCCTCTTCGTCTGCCCAGCCCTCAAGCAGGTGGAAGGTATTTGGATCCGTTAGGTCTTGAGAAAAGGCATAATATATACATCCCGGCAATTTGTTTGCCGCTGTCATATCCGGGATCACGGCGTCGATGAATATCTGGCGGTCATCCGGATGCACACGATAATAGGCACTTACCGTAATACCGGTTGAAAGTGTTTTATCATGATCTGTTGATGTTCCTGTTTTAATAGAATTTTCCATATTTTAAACTGTTGATGAAATAACTGTAGCCATTGGCTAAATAATTACTGTAGCACCGCGCTTAAATTTCCAAACACACCAAGCTGGCCGAGTAAAATAGTGCCGGCAGTGTAACAGTGAAATGATTTTACCTTACCATTTTCCAGGTGAAATACATCGCAGCAAGGGGTATGTATCTCATTACCGGTAGCCGCAATTGTGCCGGCAGGCAATTGCAGCGGGCCTTTGTGCGTGCCGTTAAGTGATAGTTCAACCACCACTACATTTTCTTCGTCCCTTACATAAAAATCGTATAGTTCGCGGTGCATATCAGGGAAGGCTGTTGAATAGATATCAACCGTTCTGCCAATATCCGCGCCATAATATTTTGCGCCTGCAGATATATCCCAAAAGTAGCCGTCGTCTGTAAAAAGGGCTGCAAAAGCTTTGCTATCCTGTATTTCAGCGACACGGTAAAGCTCGCGGATCACTTTTTCGTTTTCTGAATTTGTTGGAGTTTTCATATGGTTCTTTTATTGATTTGATACAAAGGTTGGAATTGCCATTCTTCTGTAAATTGACATAGGATAAAAAAGAGGGTTGATAAATGTCAATGAGTAAAGTTGAGCACCGCAGTTTTTTTCCCTGCTGAATCCGTTAACGCATTGCGGCTTTTACTTCAATTCGGCCCTTGTTAGTAATTGTTTCAGTTTGCCCTCCAGTGCTTCTCCGCGCAGGTTCTTAGCTATCACCCTGCCTTCAGGATCGATCAGGAAGTTTTGCGGAATTGCATTAATACCACAAAGTTTCGCGGCAGTGTCGTTCATGTATTTGAACTCAGAAACCTGTGTCCAGCTTAGATGGTCATCTTTAATGGCTTTTAACCAGCTGTCGCGGTATTTAGGGCCATCCAGGGAAATGCCTAATACCGTAAAGTCTTTATCATGAAAATGCTCATAGGCCTTTACAACATTAGGGTTCTCCGCGCGGCAAGGAACACACCATGGTGCCCAGAAGTCGATCAATACGTACTTGCCCCGTAAAGAAGATAATTTTAACAGGTTGCCGCTGGTGTCCGGCTCCGCGAAGTCGGGGAGTATTTTGCCAATTGCAGTGATTTTCAGTTTTTCCAGTTTGGCCGTAAAACTTCTGCCTTCTTTACTTGCTTTTACATCTTCTCCAAATTTATTAAATATAGGTTGCAGCAATGAATAATCGGCGGTATAAGCATAGTCGCCCAAGGCCAGAATCCCGGCTATTGATGCTGTATGATTTTCAGCAAATCGTCGTTTTGAGGCATAATAAGCCGAATCGATAGCCGCTTCTTTGATCTGTTGCTTAGCTTTAAAGCTTGCCGCTTTACGTTCTTGTTCGGTTGCCGCATTGGTTTCGGCTTCTAATGCCTGGTATTTGTTATCAAAAAACTTCTCTTCAGCACGGTATAACCGGTATTCTTCATTCAACCTGGTGCCGCTTACAGTAGCATCCTCAATAGTCGATTTGCCCTGGATGATCGTAGTGCCCTGCATAAGATAAAACTCGAGCTTATCGTCTTTACTATCTGTGAGCGACTTATGTTTAAGCGAGATCTCTGCTTTAACAGGTTCCGCGACAGTTCCGTTAAAGGTAAAATGCCCGTTGATGATCGGTGTCGCTATCTGCTGATGCGCACCGGATGGTGTAATGTACCGCATTAAGGCACTATCTCCGCGGGCTGAATTTTCGATAGCTCCTTTAATAGTGAAAGCGTTGTTTTGCGCGGTGGAAATGAATGGTGAGGCTACTAAAAGCGCAATAAATAATTTTTTCATTTTAATGATGGAGGATAATTCGATGACGTTGTGGATATAACTGTTTTATTTAATCATTTCTAAGCGGCTTCTTAACAGTCGGGGCCGGTTAACATCTTTTTCAGTTAACCGGCCCCGATTGTTTTAATTTAGAGCAACTTAGTTTACTCTTCTCCTACAAAAACATAAAGTTTTTGCACTTTCCTGTTTTCGATCACAAACAGGTCCATGCCTGTAACAGTGTCTGGCTTGGCATCATCACCAAATTGCCAAAATAAACGGGCGATGTTATGATTGATATTAACCGGTTTGGCTTGTGTGAAACGGAAATTCGGATTTTCCCGGTGAAGGCTAACAATAAAATTATCTATTTCTTTGTGACCATTCGCAATAAAGTGGCGATCGAGCATCTCTATATCTGTTGCGTAAATTTCGTTGAGAATTGCTTTGCGTTTGTCTTCATCCTGTTCGTTCCAAAGCTCGAGATGGCGTTCTATCAGGGCTTTAATCTCCTCCTCTGTAAGCGCTTCATTTTTAATACTGCCTTTAGGAGACCAAAGTACTTTTGTCGGTTTGTTTTTCTCGTAACCTTTGCCATTGGGATAGGAGACAAGTTCCATTTTAGCTCCCCATGGAGAAAGGAAATATACCCATGTTTCCCCTTCAGTATCGCCCGATGGCATCAGGAAAGGTTCGCCGAGAAACTTGATACCTTTTGATTTTAAGAATTCTACCGATTCATCCATGTTTGCGGTATAGAAACCGATGTGGCTTGCGCCAATATCATCACTCCCCGGATGCGATTTACTTCCCTGGTTATTTTCATAGGCGAAAACTTCGATGCTTGCACCAGTGCCGGCGTGTACCATTTTAATAGTTACTGCTCCTGTATCGGGATGCATATTGTTGTTCTCTTTCCATGCGATGTCAAGCGGGAATGGGCCAAGTTGGGTAACCGCCGAGAAACCGAAAATATCACTGAAAAAATCGATGGCCTGTTGCAGGTCAGGTACATTGATACCAACATGGTCAATACCTGATATTTGTGCTTTTGTTGACATGTTCTTGCTTTTTTTAATGTTTTTCATTTGTTTGTGAATATGACAAAATTGCCCCTTTAGCGTTGACCAGGCATTGATATAGAATAAAAAAGCACATTGATAAATGTCAATGCATTGACTTGTCCAAGCCTTTGAAGACTGAAACGATATTGGCGGATAAAAGATTTAAAACTGTCTCTTATTAGACTGATTTTTAATAATATATGTTGGTTTATATAAAGTTTATATTGGCTTGTATTAGCGATTAGATTTTCGAAATGTTGGGTTATATTATTTACTTTTGGCGCTATTAAAACAATCTATTTATTGATAAACAGATTGCCGCATTGGGTCGGTAACCTGGTTGAGTTTGGCCAATAGCACTTTGAAAGACAAAAAAGGACAATGGGTTTAAAGGTTAGTTTGTCATATCATTGGTTTTGCCGCTGAACTGAAGCTGTCGTTAATGATCTTATCCCGGTGAGATGCATCGGTAAAGCCGGACAGTCGAGATGCTTAACTTAGCAAATCAATGGACAAGAAAAAGTCAAGCCGCCGTGTTTACGATGCGGATTTTAGGTCGGATGTATTGAAGATGGTTTTTAGTGGTCGTTCGGTTGTGGACGTGGCCGCTTCGTTGGGGATCAGGGAGAATTTGATCCACAAATGGAAAAGCCGTTATAAAGAAACAACGGGATCATCGGCGCTGAAATCGCCAGGGTCAGAAACGCCGATTGTATCGGTAGAAGAATATGAACGAATGAAGGTACGTCTGCGAGAAGTGGAGCAGGAAAGGGATATCTTAAAAAAAGCATTGGGCATTT
>NZ_FNCG01000033.1 GCF_900100945.1 Mucilaginibacter gossypii
TCTGCTGATTTTATGGCATAATCCACAACTCTTCCATTATAAAATCATATGTTATAAACTAAAATTTGAATAGTTAACAACATGAAAAAATTCATCATTGCAGCAGCGGTTTTAATAGCTACAGGCCTTACCGCTGTATCATTAACTCATAAAGCGCCTAAACAAGAAGCTAAAATAAAAGTCGAGAAAGTTGAGTTTGCCACTAAGACTGCAAATACACCAAAATCAGATCTGGGTTCGGCAGATTGATAATCAATTAGGGAATTATTGAATTGGTGAATTACGGTTTTCGCGATTAATTTTATTCACCAATAAACTAATGAACGAGTGAACCAATGAACTAACTATATTTGCTGCAAACAATAATATTATGCAGCACATAAAGCAATATGTTGAGCAAAACAAACAGCGTTTACTTGATGAGTTATTTGACCTGTTACGTTTGGCATCGGTTAGTGCCGATCCAAAATACAAACCCGAAGTATTAAAAACTGCCGACTATGTGGCAGCAAAGCTCCGCGATGCCGGAGCCGATAATGTTGAAATATGCCAAACCGCCGGCTACCCTATTGTGTACGGCGAAAAGATCATAGATGCTTCCAAACCTACAGTATTGGTTTATGGGCACTACGACGTACAACCGCCAGATCCGTTGGAACTGTGGAAAACACCGCCATTCGAACCAACTGTTCGGGATGGAAAAATATATGCCCGCGGCGCCTGCGATGACAAAGGACAGTTTTACATGCATGTAAAAGCCTTTGAGCTGCTGATGCAAACCGGTACCCTGCCATGCAATATTAAGTTTATGATTGAAGGGGAAGAAGAAGTAGGTTCATCCAACCTGGGCATCTTTGTGAAAGCCAACAAGGAAAAGTTGAAAGCCGATGTGGTGCTGATCTCCGATACATCGATGATCAGCATGGAGCACCCTTCGCTTGAAACCGGCTTACGTGGCCTCTCCTACCTTGAAGTAGAAGTAACCGGCCCAAACCGCGACCTGCATTCGGGTGTTTACGGCGGCGCCGTAGCTAACCCTATCACCATACTGGCCCAAATGATTGCCAGCCTGCATGATGAAAACAATCATATCACCATTCCCGGTTTTTATAATGATGTAGTACCTTTGAGCGAAGCAGAACGCAAAGCCCTTAACAGCGCGCCTTATGATGAAGCCGGGTACAAACAAGACCTTGATGTAGCCGAGCTTTGGGGCGAAAAGGGCTACAGTACTTTTGAACGTACAGGCACCCGTCCTACCGTCGAGCTAAACGGCATTTGGGGCGGCTATATAGGCGAAGGCGCCAAAACGGTGTTACCTTCAAAAGCCAATGCCAAAATATCTATGCGTTTAGTGCCCAACCAAACGTCAGATGCTATAACCAAACTGTTTACCGACCATTTTTTAAGTATTGCACCTCCCTATGTTAAGGTTAAGGTAACTCCACATCATGGCGGCGAACCGGCTGTAACCCCAACCGACAGTGTGGCTTACCGTGCTGCTCAAAAAGCCATTGCCGAATCATTTGGCAAAGAGCCCATCCCTACCCGTGGCGGCGGCAGTATCCCAATTGTTGCTTTGTTTGAAGCCGAGCTTGGTTTAAAAACTGTATTGATGGGCTTCGGGCTTGATAGCGATGCCCTGCACTCGCCCAATGAGAAATATGATATTTACAATTATTATAAAGGCATAGAAACCATTCCGTTGTTTCACAAATACTTTGCGGAGTTATCAAACTAATGTCATGAAGCTTTAATTTGCGCGATAACGACAGTTATTTTTTGATTTAGGTAAAACAAATAATATATTTATGATATTATCTAACTATACAAAAATCAAAACCATGGCAACTAAAGAATTGGACAAAGAAAAGACCGATGCATCTAAGCAGTTGCGCGATCTAAAATCATCGAAACAGGACAAAACAAAAACAGCTAAGGCTTTAAGCGAAAATAAAATGAAGCGAAAGCCTCTGCTATAAGATATTTATAACACCCCACGAGCCGGCAAGGGAAACTTACCGGCTCGTTTTATATAATTCCATTACAGTCTTATCCGCATTTCGATCATACGTTTTTTAAATCCTGCCTTTTCATAGGCTTTAATGGCTCCAATATTATCATTATATACCTCGAGCCTTATTTCGGTCAACCCCTGCTCAACTGTCCATTTCTTCAATTCTTCTATTATGGCCTGGTTTACTCCCATACCCCGGTATGCAGGCAGCACATACATAAAACCCAGGTAAGCATATTTTTCAAAGTCATAGTACACGTCCGGGTTCTTTTTAATTCGGGCATATCCGCTGCCCGCTATCTCCCCGTCAATTTCGGCTACCAAAACCTGCACATCTGTTGAGGTTATGAAGGCCTCCAAATCATAATAACTGATAGGATCGGGTTTGAGTGTGCTATCAAAAGGGCGTTCGGCAGTAATTATACCCTGCTCAAATTGAAGCAATACGGGCAGGTCTTCAATGGTAGCTTTTCTGATCAGCATATTCGTTAAATAGTAAATCGTTCGCAATCGGCCAAAAATGCTTCATCGGCATCGGCGCCTATGCCTGGCGCGTCGTCGATGGTTAAATGATATCCATCATATATGGCCCCGCCAACACACGGGTCAACCAAATGCCCCAGTTTACAGGTATCCATGTCATAAAACCGGATATTGGGGCTGGCATATACAAAGTGTAATTTAGCGCTTAATGCTATCCGGCTTTCCAGCATCCCTCCCATCATACAGGGTATCCCGTATGAAGCAGCAACGTCATGAATCCTTTTAGCCTCATAAATACCGCCCGACTTGGCCATTTTAATATTGATATAATGGCAGGCCCCGGCGTTGATTTGTTTGCGGGCATCATGGTGGTTGTATACGCTTTCGTCGGCCATGATCTTAACGGGTGATAACTGCATCAACTCGGGTACCCGGTCGTCATACCAGGTACGTATAGGTTGCTCGCAAAACTCAATATCATATTGCGCAATTGACTGCAGTGCAAAAACCGCTTCGTTAAAAGTCCAGCCCTGGTTGGCATCAATACGGATTTTCATACCCGGGCCAACAGCTTCCCGGATCTGTTTGATGCGCTCTACATCTTCCACTGCATTTTTGCCCAGCTTCACCTTTAATATATTAGCACCGGAGGCCTTAAAATCAAGCGCTTTTAAAGCCATGGTATGATGTCCGGCGATCCCTATTGTAATATCTGATTCAACAATACGTTTTTCGCCGCCCAAAAACTGGTATAATGGCAGGCCTGCATTTTTTGCCGCTATATCAAACAGGGCGTTATCAAAAGCGCTTTTTATAGTGGTATTACCGGCAGTAAAACTGTGAAGTTCGCCAAGCCGGGCTTCGATATCAAGCGCATCCTTGCCTTTCCATAAGCGGGCAAACTCACGCGCCATAATCAGGCAGGTATCCTGTGTTTCGCCAACAATCATCGGGAAAGCCGAGCATTCCCCTACACCGTAAAAACCGGCATCGGTATGCACACGGATAAAAACATTTTGGGCGTGAGATAATGTTCCGGTAGCAATGGTAAACGGCTCCATCGGGATGCTGAAGCGGTAGATCTCTGTGTGCGTGATGGTAATTTGCTGATTTTCCAAATTGTAGATGTTTAAAAGCTAAAATAAAACAAATATTTGCAACAATTAACCAACGTAATTTGCGTATTATAAGTATTAGTTTATATTTGCACTACTTCAATACAAGTAACAATTCAATTTTAGCCTCTTTTGCCCTTCCAATCAGGGAAATTTGCCTGGCTAACTTTCAACTTTCTTAAAAAATTATTACCATGGCTAAAGAAAACACGCCTGCAAATTTTGATTATAACTCAACCAGGAATAAACTGATCCTGTCTGAATATGGCCGTAACGTACAAAATATGGTTAAATATATTGTAGCGCTGCCAACCAAAGAAGAACGCAACCGCTACGCACAGGTAGTTATTGACCTGATGGGCTTTTTAAACCCCCACCTGCGCGATGTGGCCGATTTTAAACATAAACTGTGGGACCACCTGCACATCATTTCTGATTACCAGATTGATGTGGATTCACCGTACCCCAAGCCATCGCCTGATGCTGTGCATATTAAACCAGCACCGTTAAACTATCCTCATCAGCGTATCAAATACAAGCACTATGGCAAAACCATTGAGCTGATGATTGAAAAGGCCAAGGCCATTGAGGAGCCTGAACGTAAGCGCCACATGATCCAGGCGATAGCTAACTTTATGAAAATGGCCTATGTACAATGGAACAAAGACTCGGTGAGCGATGAAAGCATCCTGTCAGATCTATATGCTTTATCGGGCGGTACGTTGAAACTGGAAGAGAACATCAACCTTAACCGCGTTGATTTCCGCCCTAATAACTTTCAGCAAAACAATACCAATAATAACAACCGCGGCCGCAACAATAACCAAAACAATCAAAACCGTGGCGGCGGTAATGGCGGCAGGCAAAACAATAATCAAAACCGCAACAACAACCAAAACCGCAACCGTAACAACGGCGGCGCAAAAAAATATTAACCCCACCCAACCCTCCCCTTCAGGGGAGGGCTTTTGCTTTTCTTCTGCTTTCCCTCTTTCATAAAAGTATCTTTTGGTACAGGATATTTAGCAAGGTTTTTCCATTAATTTTCTAATCTTTGCCGCATATAAATTATTTGACAAAACCGATCATAGCTTTTACAGTTTATCATTGGTGATCTTATCAATTATCCGAAACTCCGCATGACTAACGCATTTGTAATAAATGGCGGCAAACCGCTAAAAGGTGAAATAACCCCTCAGGGTGCAAAAAACGAAGCTTTACAGGTTATATCTGCCGTATTGCTTACTGAAGAAAAAGTAACCATCAGCAACATCCCCGATATTAAGGATGTAAACAAACTGATAGAGCTGCTTGGCGATATGGGCGTTATTGTTGAACGTATTAACGAGCATACTTACACCTTTGAGGCCAAAGACATCAACCAGGATTTTTTCTTGTCTGAAGCTTTTAAATCAAAGGGTGGCGGCTTACGTGGTTCTATCATGATAGTTGGCCCCTTGCTGGCACGTTTTGGCAAAGCATCAATCCCTAAACCAGGTGGCGATAAAATCGGTCGCCGCAGGTTGGATACCCACTTCCTGGGTTTCGAGAAACTGGGGGCCCAATTTAATTACAATCCCGAAAATGGTTTCTTTAATGTAGATGCCTCCAACCTGCAAGGTACTTATATCCTGCTGGACGAAGCTTCTGTAACAGGAACGGCCAACGTGGTAATGGCCGCGGTATTAGCCAAAGGCACTACTACTATTTACAACGCCGCCTGCGAGCCTTACCTGCAGCAGCTTTGTAAAATGCTGAGCCGTATGGGTGCTAAGATCAGCGGTATTGGCTCAAACCTGCTAACGATTGAAGGTGTTGAAAAATTAGGCGGTACAGAGCACCGATTATTGCCCGACATGATCGAGATCGGTTCATTTATCGGCCTTGCAGCCATGACGGGATCTGAGATTACCATTAAAGATGTTCAATACAAAGAATTGGGCATGATCCCCGACGTTTTCAGGCGTTTAGGTATTAAACTGGAGCTTAGAGGTGATGATATCTTTATCCCGGCCCAGGAACATTACGAAATAGAGACTTTTATCGACGGCAGTATCATGACCATTGCCGATGCACCATGGCCTGGCTTTACTCCCGACT
This sequence comes from Mucilaginibacter gossypii, assembly GCF_900100945.1. GTDB lineage: Bacteria > Bacteroidota > Bacteroidia > Sphingobacteriales > Sphingobacteriaceae > Mucilaginibacter > Mucilaginibacter gossypii. Next base: position 5,716 of record NZ_FNCG01000033.1, read on the forward strand.
TATTAAGCATTGTGCTGGTTGTAGCTATCCAGGCAAAAGGTTCGGTACTGATCCATCAAAAAATGTTTGAGAGCCGCTTATTCTTCGTGGATAAACTGTTGGATATGGGCGCGCAGATCATTCTTTGCGATCCGCACCGTGCAACCGTTATTGGCCTGGATAACCAGGTTAAACTGCGCGGCATTTCCATGACCTCGCCAGATATCCGTGCCGGGGTTTCATTGCTGATCGCCGCACTTTCGGCACAAGGCCAGTCAACCATTTACAATATTGAACAAATTGAACGTGGCTATCAGCATATTGATACCAGGCTTAAAGCTTTGGGCGCTGATATAACGAGAATATAAGCAGAAAGCTTAAGGCCGAAGGCTTAAAGCTCAAAACATAAGGACAAGCAAAAGCTTTAAGCCTTATGCTTTGAGCTTTTTGCTTTATGAGGCTTTCTGCTTTATAAATATATTTTTATAGCTTTATGCTTTCAGCCTTCGGCCTTTAGCTCAAAACCCATTATATTAACAATGCCTTACAAAAACCGGAAATCTACCTACGTTTATTTTGTACTGATATTTGTATTTATTAAAGTTGTTCTTAATCTTTTCGCGATATCGCATTTTGGTTTTCACAGGGATGAGTTTTTGCACCTTGTATTGGCCGATCATCTGGATTGGGGATACAAGGAAGTACCGCCGTTTATAGCCATCCTGGCAAAAATCTCTGTAACTTGTTTTGGCAACTCCGTTTTCGCGGCACGATTGTTCCCTACCCTGTTTGGAGGACTTATTGTGCTGCTTACCGGACTCATCGTCATTGAATTTGGCGGAAAGAAGTTTGCTATAACCCTTGCCTGTTTGTCGCTCATTTTTGCGCCTGCCTTTGCAGCAAGTGACTATCTTTTTCAGCCAGTAGTATTCGATCAGTTTTGGTGGGTATTAACGGTTTGGCTGCTCGTAAAATACCTCAACACTACCGATGTAAGGTACCTATACTGGCTTGGCGCAGCCGTTGGCTTTGGCGTACTTACTAAGTACACCATGCTGTTTTTCGCGGCTTCACTTGTTATTGGTATCCTTATCAGCAAGCAGCGTAAATTACTGTTCAATAAGCATATTCTTGGTGCTGCCTTCATAACAATAGTTATCGTACTGCCTAACCTCATCTGGCAAATAACACATCACATGCCTGTATTTACGCATATGAAAACCCTGCGTGAGCAGCAGTTGGATTACATTACCCCAACCGACTTTATTAAACAACAATTACTGGTCAATGGCGTAGCTTTATTTGTATGGCTTAACGGACTGGCGTTCCTGATATTTTCATTCAGGCTACGTAATTTCCAGTTTCTGGCATTGGCTTACGCGCTCATCTTCTTTTTTTTACTGATGATGGATGGTAAAAGCTATTACATATTTGGCGCCTACCCTATGCTGTTTGCGGCAGGGGCTTTCGGTTTCGAACGTTTATTAAAAACGAGTGGGTATGTTTTGCGTACTGCGACAATTATTTTATTTACTTTACCAAACCTTGTTTTATTCCCGATAGTACTGCCTATACTCCCGCTATCGCAAACGCTGGCATTCTTCAGGTTTGCCGATAAACATCTCCCGCCTGCTCGCTTTGCCATGACCTGGGAAGACGGTAAAAAACACGCCACCACCCAGGATTATGCCGACATGCTGGGCTGGGATGATATGGCAGCATTGGTTGATAAAGCTTACAAAAGCCTTAATGCCAACGATCAGAAACAAACTTTAGTTTATGCCGATAACTACGGTGAAGCCGGCGCCATCCATCATTATGGTAAGCAATACGGTTATCCCGATGTAATATCACTGAACAGCAGCTTTACCCTTTGGGCACCCGATAGCCTCAAATGCAAATACATGATTTATGTAGATGAAAACGGCGGAAAAAATATTAAGGAATTTGTGGAAGGGAAAATGATAGGCAGTTTTACCAAAGTTGGAGAGGTAACCAATCCGCTTGCAAGAGAGAAGGGTACGGCTGTGTTTATCATTACACCAAATTACCGGTTAAATCAAAGGTATAGCCCGGAATTGGCGAAGAAGAGGTTGGAGTAGTGAGGTGAAAGGCAAAGGGCTAAAGGCAAAAGGCTTATCTTTTAAAAGTCAGGTAATAAATCGCTTTTCTCAAACGTTTTAACGCAGTCAAATTAAACCTGCCATAACATGAAATATGTTCTATCATTATTTTTGCTGCTCCTCATCTTATCGTGCAATGATATACGCCAGCAAAATGAAAAGAACATTTTAGGCAATTGGATTAAAGTTAAAAATCCGGCCACAGCAAATAGAAATATTGTTCTTGAAGTTCCGTATTTTGATAATGCAGGCTTTAACTTTTATAAAAATGGCACTTTTGAAAATAAAACCAGTTATTTAAGGCGAACAGACAGTACCACAATAAACCTTGGAGGTGGTTCAAAATACAGGATCGACGCTGATAGTCTGTACTTGTTAAATCCTAACGGCAATAAATGGGAGGCCCACCTATTAACCAAATTAACTCCTGACACCTTGCAATTTGATTTATGGAATAATAAGCTTGCTACCTTTAAGCATTACAAACCCGGAAACCATAAAAATCCCACCTTCGAAAAAATCGTTTTATCTACATCCGGATGTTATGGATCGTGTCCGATCATGAGCATTATATTGAATGATGATGGGACTATATTATTTAAAGGATTGGAATATACCGGTAAAAAAGGCTTGTTTGAAGGTAAAATCACGAAAGAAAAGTTCCAACAACTACAAGCAAATTTTTCCAAAGCTGATATCGCTTCACTAAAGGATAGGTATAACGTATCTCGGTCAGATGATGAGACAATAAGCACCACATTCATACAAAATGGGAAAATTTACAAAACCATTGATGACTATGGTAGATCTGCCCCTTTTGAGTTTACCTGGGCGTATATCCCTGTACGCTACCTTTATCAGCAATTGAGCTTAACAAAGATGCCCATACCACCATTTATTAGTTCAAGATTTAAAAAAATAAGGGGCTCAAGTTTTAGAAAAGGTAAAAAGATTGCAGAATTAACTGAATCAGAAGCTTTTTTATTATCTGACTACCTGCGTAATGGAAAGGTTACTGATATTACTTTTGCTCAGCGGTTTAACCTTGTCATCGAATATAGTGACTTGCCACGAGATACCATTAAAACCAATGGTCGGTTTTTCACATTCAAAATAAAAGATAAATTTCAAACTGTTGATATCGGATTCAACTTTTATGACGTAAATCAGCAGCAATGGAAATGGCGTAAAATTTATGACTACGATTAGTCGTGAAAGATAAAAGGTGCTATGCGATGGGCATAGCACCTTTTATCTTTCACGTTTAACCTCACCTGCTAAGCTGATATAGCGTTTATAATATCATACTGGGTAATAATCTCGATTTTACCCTCCCCGTCTTCAACAAGCACAGCAATATTATCTTTATTGATCATCGCCGAGATCCTGTCTATCGAAGTATTCAGATCAACAAAGGGGAACGGAGCTGTGGTAATGTTTTTGATCGGCTGCGATTTGATTGAAGGGTTTTCGATCAGCGAATCAAGGATATCACTCTCGGTGATCTTCCCAATTACCATACCTTTTTGCGTAACCGGGATTTGAGAGATATTGAGCGATTTAATAGTATTAATAGCCTCAAGCACGCTCTTTTCGCAATCAATGGTAATGATTTCCTGTACATCTTTTTTGCTGATGATATCGCGGGCGGTAAGTTTCTCGTCTTTCAGGAAACCACGGTCGCGCAGCCAGTCGTCATTATACATTTTTCCAAGATAGCGGGTGCCATGGTCCGGGAAGATGATCACCACCACATCGCCCTCTTTAAACTTATCCTTCATCTGCAGCAAACCAGCCACGGCTGAGCCTGTTGAGTTACCGGAAAAGATCCCCTCCTTACGGGCAATTTCGCGGGTCATGAGGGCGGCATCCTTATCGGTCACCTTTTCAAAGTGATCTATCAGGCTAAAATCAACGTTTTGTGGCAGGAAATCTTCGCCAATACCTTCGGTGATATATGGATAGATCTCGTTTTTATCAAAAACACCTGTTTCCTTGTATTTTTTAAATACCGAACCATAAGTATCAATACCTAAAATCTGTATGGCAGGGTTCTTCTCTTTCAGATAACGGGCAATACCTGATATAGTACCACCAGTACCAACACCTGCAATAAGGTGGGTGATCTTGCCTTCAGTCTGCTCCCAAATTTCGGGACCAGTACTTTCATAGTGCGCCTGCGAGTTGCTCAGGTTATCATACTGATTGGGCTTCCATGAGTTAGGGACTTCCCGCTCCAGGCGTGACGATACCGAATAGTATGACCTTGGATCTTCAGGTTCCACGTTAGTAGGGCAAACAATTACCTCGGCCCCAAAGGCGCGCAAAGCATCAAACTTTTCTTTTGACTGTTTATCGGTACTGGTAAAAATACATTTATAGCCTTTGATAACGGCCGCGATAGCCAGTCCCATACCGGTATTGCCCGATGTGCCTTCAATAATGGTACCGCCGGGTTTAAGCTTACCGCTTTTTTCGGCGTCTTCAATCATTTTAAGGGCCATACGGTCTTTAATGGAGTTGCCGGGATTGGTTGTCTCTATCTTGGCTAAAACAGTAGCTGGAATGTCTTTTGCTACTTTATTCAGTTTTACCAGCGGCGTATTGCCAATGGTATCGAGTATGTTGTTGTACCACATAATTTAAATCTCTACTAACCCGGTATATAAAGCAGGGTTACGCCTCAAAAATAAGTTTCTTAAATGATATTTCTTTTATGGAAAAGTAAATAGATCTGCATCCTATAAACACACAAGCATAAATGTAATAAATTCAAACCGGTGGTAATTACCACAAAACATACCTAAACATGCAGGCAACACTAAAAAGATCGTTATTATTTTTTAGTTTCTTAAGTTTTTGTATAACTGCCGCATTTGGGCAAAAGCCGCTTACCCCAAGCCGGCAAAGCAGTTATTATACTTATATATATAAAATAACGGCCGGCGATGTGTTTAAATTTTACCGCTACCCGCGTAAAAAACCTGACGAGCAAATATTACACAACCCCATTGACTCGTTTAAAACAAACGATAAATGGAACAATACCCTCCTTCTCGGCAACTATTTGAAAGTAGTGGCCAAAAAGAACGTGCTAAGCTATTCGCTTATCGAAAACCGCTCGGCCAATTTAAAACTGCTGGCTAATAACTATGACCTCCGCTTTATTTTGGTTGACCAGGCAGGCAAAGCTATTAACAACGCTTTAGTGCAGTTTGACAATCATACCGTTACTTATGATTCAAAGGCCGGCTTGTATATAGCTAATCCTTCAAAAAGGGATACCATACTAAAAGTTGATTACGCGGGCGTTACCAACTATTACGTTATAAAAAAACAGCAGCGCTCATCTTATTATCATTACAATCCGTATCGCAATATGAGCTTTTTTAAAGCTGCCTGGAAACGCTTTAAAAACCTGTTTAAGGGACACGATAAATATTACAGCCGCCAGCCCGCAGATAATTATGAAGGCTTCATTGTATTTAACAAGGCCATTTATAAACCACACGATACGGTAAAATTCAAGGCGATCATCTTAAATAAAAAAACAAAACAACCTGTAACCACAGCTCAGCTTTTAGTACGGCTCAAAGAACGGTATGAGGATGACGGTAAGATCATAGGCAAAGTAAACAGTTACCGCGAAGGAGCTTATGAATATAGCTTTGCTCTTACTGATAGCCTCGACCTTTCACTTGATGAAGATTATACCATCTCGCTCGAAGATCAGTCAAGCGAAAAGTACAAACTTGACGATTATAAAGGCGATGACGATCAGGGCTTTTTAGCCAAACGCAAGGTTTTTTTGACGGGCCGGTTTAAATATGAAGAATACGAGCTTAAATCAATAACCTTCAGCACCAGGATTGATAAAGAAAAACACGGGCCCGGAAATCCGGCTACATTATATTTAAAAGCAGTTGACGAAAATAACCTGCCGGTTACGGATGGCAGGGTTACTGTTACATTCAATACCCGTGGCACCGGTATGCGCAGGCAAAACTACACTTTTGTGCCCGACCAGCTTTGGACACACCAACTACAGCTTGACCCGGTTGGTGAAACCAGGCTAATTATCCCCGATTCTATTTTCCCGAAGGCAGATATTACTTACACCATTAATTCAGAATTTCTGAACAGTAATAACGAACAGCAATCGGCCAATAACGATATGAGTTACCGGTACAGCCGGTTTAGTATTACCGCCAAGTTAAACGGTGATACACTAATAAGTACCGCCTTTGATAATGGAAAGGCCGTAAATGCTATGGCTACCATCAGCGCCCTTAACGCAAAGTATGATACCATAACCAGGGTCAGGGTAATGCTCCCGGCAAAAACCATCATCAATCCTTATGCCGATAGTTACAATATCGAAACAGACAGCGCCTATGCCGACCTCGACCTAAAAGATAATAACGCCGGCATCTCGCTATCGGGCTACCGCACCGCCGATTCGGTGTTTGTAAAGGTTGACAACCCGCGGCACCTGCATTTTTGGTATTCGGTATTTGGCGGCAACAAATTAATTGATGCAGGGCAGGCCAATAACCTGTTTTATGTACGTGCTTATAATGATCAAAACCTCCTAAACTTTCAGGTGCATTATATCTGGGCGGGTGAAAGCAAAACCGAAGCCACCGATATCATGTACCGCGATAAGTTGCTGACCATCAACGCTCGTCAGCCAGTGTCGGTTTATCCCGGGCAGCAAGCTAAAACCGACATCGTGGTTACCGATGCCAAAGGCCAGCCCGTAGCCAATGCTGATTTAACGGCCTGGTCAATGACGAGTAAGTTTGCCGACTACAAGGCGCCGTATGTGCCATACCTTGACAAAGGTTTTCCGTATCGCAAGCAAAAAATGGGTTTTAATACCGGCAATATAAATGGCGATGGTTCATTACAGCTCAACTGGAAGCGCTGGAGTAAAGAAATGGGGCTTGACAGTATTGCCTACTACCAGTTTACTCACCCCGAAAAAATTTACCGGGTTGAAGAAGATGCTAAAGACTCGCTAACCCAGGTAGCGCCTTTTGTGATTAAAAACGGCGATGTATTGCCCGTACACATCCTTTATATTGATGACCGGCCGGTGTACTTTGACCAAACACAACAGCTTAAACGCTACAGTTTCGCGGTATCGCCGGGCAGGCACATGTTCCGGTTCAGGACCAGCCATCAAAACATTTGGGTAGATAGTGTAGATGTACAAAAATCGAAAAAGCTGATCTTCAGCATTAATGCTGATAATGCGCACTCAACAAAGGTTTTGGATACATTGAGTACCTATGAAAGCGACTTCATCAACCGTTACCTGATTACCGTTATCAATAATTTTGGCTGGAAGATGGCCCTCCTTACCCAAAACGAAAAGGTATTCATGATCAATCCCGACCCGAACTATGGTTACCGGAACAACAGCGTACTCATAGGTCCTTCGGTCGAAAACTTTGCCAATTTAGATGTACAGGGCAGTGGTTCGCGATATTTTGTTACCGAACCAGGCTATTCTTTTCAGTTTGAGCCCGGTCTTATCAAACAAAAAAGCATCGCTGCTGCCTATCCCTTCAATCCCATACTATCTTCATACCACGGCCCTGCCGATGATTATACACAGCAGGTACTTACCCAACCTGAGGCCGAAAGTATCTGGCAGCAATATCTTGACCTGCGCAGCAACACGCAATCACTTTTTGTAAACCCCGTTATTACGGGCGAAACAGGTAAACTAAGTATGAGCATCGATCAACCTAAGGGCAAAAAACTGCTGGTTAAAAACCTGATCGTTTATAAATATGATGACCCGGACTTTTTATTGATCTATCCCGGCAATACCACATACATTAATAACCTAAACGCCGGCAGGTACAGGCTTTTATTTTTACTTAAGGGCGATAGTTATGATATTAAAGAAAATGTAACCATAAAAACAGGCGGCACTAATTTTTACAACTTTACGGTGTTGCCCACGCATGTTAAAGATTCGGTAGGTGTTCGGATCAGCAACATTATCAATAACAGGACGGGCAGCTATAATCACGGTGACCGCGAAATAGAAAACGATGCCCTGAAAATAAAAGAGGCCTTTAATGATAAATATCTTGATACCGGTACTTTCGGCGACATGATGAGCGGAACAATTATCGCCAGCGATGATAAATTAGCTGTGCCCGGTGTAACCATAAAGGTAAAAGGTTCATCAACAGGCACACTCACGGATTTAGCCGGGCGCTTTAAATTAAAAGTTCCCAAAACCGGCAAGCTCATTATAAGCTTTATAGGCTACGACACGCAGGAGCTAAACATACAACCCGGGGCAACTGTCAGGATAACCTTAAAACCAAGCTCAAAATTATTGCAGGAGGTTATGGTTATTGGATATGGTGCGGTAAAAAGAAGTGAGACCACGGGCGCGTTGGCAATGGTATCTTCCTTAGAGGGGAGGGTTGCCGGTCTGAATATAAACGATGGCGGGCCCGGAGGCGGTATCAATATTATGATTAGAGGAATGGCATCATTACCGTCGGCCCAGCCGCTGATTGTGGTGGATGGCGAAATTGTTGATAAGCTATCTGACGTAAATAAAGATGACATTGCAGAAATTAGTGTATTGAAAGACGCCGCTGCCACGGCAATATACGGTGCCCGGGGCTCAAATGGCGTCATCGTGATCAGAACCAAAGCTAAACCCGGTTTGGCCGGAAGCAAAGGGGCCGACAGCACACAAACCGGCAGCACGCAAACCATGCGTAAAAACTTTTCAGACTACGCCTACTGGCAGCCTAAACTCAGTACCGACGAGCATGGCAAAGCCAGCTTTATGGTTACTTACCCTGATGATATCACCAACTGGCGAACGTTTATCATCGGCATTACCGGCAATAGGCAAACCGGCTTTACCGAAAGCAGCATCAAATCATATAAACCTTTAAGCGCCAATTTCATTGCGCCGCAATTTGCCATAGCCGGCGATGAAATGAACCTGATTGGCAAGGTGATGAACTATAATAATACCTCCGCAAAGCTTACCCGTATTTTTAAATACAACGGACAAACCCTGAAACAGGAGGAACTGGAAGTTAAAAACTCCAAAATTGACACACTTACTATTACTGCTGCTGCCGCTGCTTCTATCGCTCCTACCGACAGCCTCACTTTTGAGTATACCATTAAACGGGATAACGGCTATTTTGACGGCGAGCAGCGCAGTATCCCGGTGATGCCCCAGGGGGTTAAAGAAACCAAAGGAGTTTTTGAAGCACTTGACCGCGATACCACAGTGAACATGAAATTTGATCCGGCTTTGGGCCCTGTTACTTTCCGGGCAGAGGCTTCTGTATTGCCCGCGTTGACTGAAGAAACCCGCAAGCTGAGGGAGTACAAGTATCTATGCAATGAGCAGCTGGCTTCAAAATTGAAAGGCCTGCTCATGGAACGGCGCATTAAAAAGTTTTTGGGCGAAGAGTTTAAATACGAGAGAAATATAAAAGACGTAATTAAAAAACTACAGGAAAACCGCAAAAGTAACGGCACCTGGGGCTGGTGGAAGGATAGTAACGAAGAACTCTGGATCAGTCTGCATGTAGTAGAAGCGCTTGTAGATGCCCAAAAAGAGGGCTACGCTGTTGAACTGGATAAACAAAAATTAACCGACTATCTCGTCTTTCAGCTTGAAAGTTACAAACGCAGGGACAAAATACTTTGCCTTCAGTTACTTCATAAACTGGGAGCGAAAGTTGATTACCAGAAGTATGTAACAGGCATTGAAAAAGAGCAGGCTAAGGATCAAAAAACCTTCGACTACAAATTGTCAGGGTATGATAAGTTAAGAATGATGTTATTACGGCAGGAATCTGCCCTACCCATAAAAATGGACAGTTTAATCAACACAAGCAAACATACTATGTTCGGTAACTTATATTGGGGCGAAGACGGTTATCGCTTTTTTGACAATTCGGTACAGTTGAGTGTATTAGCCTACCGCATTATCAAAAACGAAGGCAGGCATCCCGAGCTACTAACCAAGATCCGCGGCTACTTCCTTGAACAACGCCGGCTTGGTGACTGGCGTAATACTTATGAATCGGCGCTGATACTGGAAACTATTCTGCCAGATCTGTTGACAGAAAATAAACAGGTCAAACCATCGCAGATCACGCTTACAGGCACAGATACAAAAACGATCGACAAATTCCCTTATTCGACAACGCTAACTGATAAAACGATCAGTATCAGCAAAACCGGCAGTCTTCCTGTGTACATTACCGGCTACCAGCAGTTCTGGAACAGCAAGCCCGAAAAAGTGAGTAAAGATTTTACAGTAAATACCTGGTTTGAGCGTAAGGAAAAAACAATAACCACCCTGAAAGGCGGTGAACCTGTATTATTAAAAGCAGAAGTAACAGCCCGCGGCGATGCTGATTTTGTGATGATAGAGATCCCGATACCTGCCGGATGCTCGTACGAAAGCAAGGAGCAGCAATGGGACAATAATGAAGTACACCGCGAATATTTTAAGGAGAAGGTAAGTATATTTTGCCGCAGTCTTAAACAGGGCAAATATACATTCACCGTAAACCTCATCCCCCGTTACAACGGCAAATACACCCTAAATCCGGCCAAAGCCGAACTGATGTATTTCCCGGTATTTTACGGCAGAGAGGGGATGAAACAGATTGTCATTGGTTCATTTGTTCATTAGTTCATTGGTATGCTTGGCTCATTGGTATCTGGTTCATTTGTTTAGCGCTTGCTAAGACAAATGAACTAATGAACCAGTGAACTAATGAACTTAAAACTTCAAATGCTTAACCGTTAACCCGTTATTGATCAACTGCTTTAACGATTCGATACCGATATGCAGGTGTGTTTCAACAAATTGCTCGGTTACTGATGAATCGCTTTCGGCGGTTTTAACACCTTCGGGGATCATCGGCTGATCTGATACCAGCAGCAGCGCACCTGTAGGGATCTTATTGGCGAAGCCGGTTGTAAAGATGGTTGCAGTCTCCATATCAACAGCCATGGCACGCAGATCTTTAAGGTACTTTTTAAATACTTTATCATGTTCCCAAACGCGGCGGTTAGTGGTATAGCAGGTACCGGTCCAGTAATCGCGTGAGTAATCACGAATGGTAGTTGAGATAGCCTTTTGCAACGCGAATGCCGGCAAAGCAGGCACTTCGGGAGGTAAATAATCGTTGGATGTACCTTCGCCACGAATGGCGGCTATCGGCAGGATCAGGTCGCCTACGTTGTTCTTTTTCTTAAGGCCTCCGCATTTACCCAAAAATATGACAGCTTTAGGGTGAATGGCCGTGAGCAGGTCCATAACAGTAGCCGCCACCGAACTGCCCATACCAAAGTTAATAATAGTAATACCGTTTGCTGTAACGCTTTGCATTGGCTTTTCAAGCCCCATAATAGGCGCGTTATCATTCCATTGCGAAAACAGCTGGATATACTTTGAAAAATTGGTAAGGATAATATACTCGCCAAATGCTTCAAGAGGCCTGCCGGTATAGCGCGGCAGCCAGTTAGCTACAATTGCTTCTTTTGTTTTTAATCCTGATTTTACGGGCGATTGCACTTCTTTCACCGGCGGTGGTAAGGCATCTCCGTCCTTTTTAATGTTTAATTCTTCGTTCATATGATTTCTTTTTATACAGCAAACCCCGGCATGATAACCAGGGCGCGCTTTATTTTTTAATAAATATAAGTGTTTGCTTATATACTGTGCGTTAAGCTACTTTTAACTTTTTCAGATCAGATTTTTCAAACTTCTCGCGTGCGTAATCCAAAGTTACGTTCAAACGTTTCACATCTTTTTTGGATGGAAACTCGAACATAGCATCGATCATGATAGCTTCGCATATTGAGCGTAACCCCCTCGCGCCAAGTTTAAATTCCATTGCTTTATCTACAATAAACTCCAATACTTCGTCTTCAAAATCAAGCTTTACACCTTCATATTCAAACAGTTTTTTGTACTGTTTCAATAATGAGTTTTTAGGCTCGGTAAGGATATTGTGCAATGCTTCTCTATCAAGCGGGTTGAGGTAGGTAAGCACCGGCAAACGGCCTATCAACTCAGGGATTAAACCAAATGATTTCAAATCCTGCGGTGTAATATACTTATAGAAGTTTTTAGTATCAATATCACCCTCATCGTGCTTAAACTTGTAACCAACAGTTTGGGTACGCAGTCGATTGGCGATCTTTCTTTCAATACCGTCAAATGCTCCACCGCAAATGAAAAGGATGTTACTGGTATTTACCGTGATCATTTTCTGATCCGGGTGTTTACGGCCCCCCTGTGGTGGTACGTTAACCATGGTACCTTCTAATATTTTCAATAGCGCTTGTTGTACGCCCTCTCCGGATACGTCGCGGGTGATAGAAGCATTATCGCTTTTACGGGCTATCTTATCAACCTCATCAATGTAAACAATACCTTTTTCGGCAAGGGTTACATCATAATCGGCCGATTGCAGTAAGCGGGTCAGGATGCTTTCAACGTCCTCCCCTACATAACCGGCTTCGGTTAGCACGGTAGCATCACAAATGCAAAATGGAACGTTAAGTACTTTGGCGAGTGTTTTGGCAAGCAGGGTTTTGCCCGTACCTGTTTCACCTACCATGATGATGTTTGATTTTTCAATCTCAACCTCATCTTTATCAATACGCTGATTTAAGCGTTTATAATGATTATATACAGCTACCGAAAGTATCTTTTTGGCGTCATCCTGCCCAATAACATACTGATCAAGATGTGCCTTCATTTCTGATGGCTTAAGCAAGGCCGGCGCCAGAGGCGATGACTTCACTTTACGTACCTTCAACTCCTCAGCCAATATTTCATTGGCCTGGTTCACACATTTATCACAAATGTGTGCATCAAGTCCTGCTATTAACATCAGGGAATCCTGTTTACCGGCACCGCAAAATGAACACCTGATCTCTTTGCTGTTTTTATTCATCTGATTTATCTTCTTACTCAAAGTTAAAAAATTAGTGGCAAAAAAAAAAATCCTGCCCGTAAGTCGGGAAAGTGAGCAAGTCCGGAAGCAGCTCAGCTTCCGGACTTTAATAACTTTTTAACATTCCAAACATCCAGACTTTCCGATTTATCGGAATCCGGACTTTCAAGAATTATTTCCCTTTGTTACCTCTTAAAATCTCGTCAACCATACCAAATTCTTTGGCTTCTTCTGCAATCATCCAGTAGTCACGGTCAGATGCATCCCAAACTTTTTGGTAAGGTGCACCGCTGTGATCGGCAATGATCTGGTACAGTTCTTTTTTCAATTTAGTGATCTCCTGATAAGTGATCTCTATATCCGACTGCTGGCCCTGAGCACCGCCTGATGGCTGGTGGATCATCACCCTTGCATGCGGAAGCGCTGCCCTTTTACCTTCAGTACCGGCTACTAACAACACGGCAGCCATTGACGCCGCCATACCTGTACAGATGGTAGCCACGTCATTTGATATAAACTGCATAGTGTCATAGATACCTAAACCTGCATAAACCGAACCGCCTGGTGAGTTAATGTAGATCTGGATATCGCGTTTAGCATCAGCCGATTGTAAGAATAGCAACTGAGCTTGGATAATGTTTGCAATATTATCATAAATAGCATCGCCCAGGAAAATGATACGGTCCATCATCAAACGTGAAAACACGTCCATGGCCTGTACATTAAGCTGGCGTTCTTCAAGGATGTATGGTGTCATACCGGTTGGTACGGTAGTGATACCACCTGTTGGCATATTGCCTCTTTCAACACCTGCAATATATTTGTCTACATAAAGGCTGTTAATACGGTGATGCTTAACAGCATATTTTCTGAATTCGTTTTTATCGATATTACTGCTCATGGTTTTTGTTTGTTGTTCGTTAGGAAATGCGGGCGTCTTACCCGCGATAAATATAGTTTTTAGTTCAATAGATTTTTTGCAAGATAGTTTTTATTACGTAATTTTTTGATGAGGCCTACGTGACTAAACCTGATTTTTTTTGGTCAAAACTAACAGTAGAGTCGGCAGGAAGATGTTGGTGAAAATACCAACATCGGGCAGATACTCTCTTATGTCATTGCGAGCGTAGCGACGAAGCAATGACATATAATCTTAACGACACATAAAACACCAAAAGCAACCTTTTGAGTTGCTTTTGGTGAATATGCTATAAAATCTATCCCTTTTCAGGGCGATTGAAAAACTGCTTACTGTGCTGCGGTAACCAATGCACTGAAATCAGTGTAAAGGATATCCTGCTTATCTAAAGTGATCACATTTTTGATATAATCAAATACCTTTAATGCTTTTACCTCTTCAAATATCTTGTTAGCGTTGTCTTTGTTTTGCAGGTACTGAACAGTGTACTGGCCTAATTGATCCTCAGGGATAGCAGTCGGGCTGTACATCCTGAACTGCTGATCTAAACGGATCTTAGCTAATTCAAACACATCTTCATATTTAATTTCGATTGTGTTATCAGTAATGATCTTGTTTTCAATCAAAGTCCATTTCAGGTTTTGAGCAAAATCGTTGTAACCGCCTTCTAATTCCTCGTCGCTCAGTTTTTCGTTAGTTGCTTTTAACCAACGTTTCAGGAACTCATCAGGAAGGGCGAAATCAACTTTAGCGATAGCCAGTTTGTACATGTCGTCCTGCAATTTGCGGTCGGCATCCTGAACCATCATGCTTTCAAGTTCTTCAGTAATTTTAGCTGTGAACTCCTCTTCGGTAGTTACAGTACCTTCACCAAATAATTTGTCAAAGAACTCCTGGTTAAGATCACTTTCCTCTAAACGGTTAACGTTTTTAACAGTTAATTGGAAATCGCCTCTTAAATCAGCTGCATCGTCTTCTTCAATTTTCAATAAACCGGCAATTTTAGCTGCGTCGTTATCAAAAGCTTTACGAATATCGAATGTTAACACATCGCCTTTTTTCAAACCGATCAGTGAAGCTTTGATTGCTTCATCCTTGATCTGATCTAAACGTACAGACGCTGTATTGGTTATTCCACCCTCAAAAACACTACCATCGGCCGAAAGTTGAACCAATTCGCTGTAAAGAACGTCATCATCTGCCGATACGTCAGGATTTGTCATTTTGCCATAGCTGCGGCGGATATTTTTGATCCTTGAAGCCAGCGTTTCGTCATCAACTTTGATTACGTATTGGGTTAATTTATCTTTTGATGAAAAGTCGATGCTGAACTCAGGAGCTAAACCTAATTCATAGCTAAACTCAAAGTTATCGGCAAAATCCCAGTTGTATTCTTTGTTATCATCTGCAGCAGGCAATGGCTGACCCAATACAGCCAGTTTTTGCTCGTCGATATAGTTATTTAAAGTATCTTGTAACAGGTTGTTGATCTCATCAACAAGGATGCTTTTGCCGTACATTTTTTTGATGTGCGATGCAGGCACCATGCCCGGGCGAAAACCAGGAATTTTTGCTTTTTTAGCGTTTTCCTTTATAGCTTTTTCAACACGTGGCTGGTAATCTTCAGGGTTGATGTTAATTTTAACAACTGCGTTCAGGTCATTAATTTTTTCCTGTGTAATATTCATCTTTTTACCGGGTATTTAATTTAATCCTTTGAAATATAGCCTAAAACCTAATCCGTGCTATACAAAATTCGAGGCGCAAAAGTATGAATTTATTTTTAATTAGCGCTTGATTTTATATTGTTTTCAAGGAAAATGAAGCAGCTTTTAAAAGGGTTTAACGGCAGGGCAACATAATAATAGCATATAAATTTGTCTGAACCTGTGTTTGTGTGAACCCGAATTAAACCATTTTTTAAAATTGATTGAAAACAAGCGAACTTGCCTATCATTTCTGGTACATTCTTTAATTCAATAAATTCGGATTCAGACCATAATATGGGCGTTGCCTGCGGCCCGGGATCACGCTGCAAATACTCGCCCAGGCCCACGCGCGTAGGCCTACACAACGCCGTGGGCTTTCCGCTGCAATCCCTAACACTGCTAACCGCACTACCCATCAAACCGGGCGTTAAACCCAACCAACCCCCAATCTATTTCCCATTCCTTTCAAATTTTACAACGTGGTTACTGATGGGCTTTATTGTTTTCAAATAAGCGTAAATTGCTTCCAGATCGGACACTTTCATGCTGCCATATCTCCACCACGGCATAATGGTTTGAAATTCGCCCGGTTTTACCGGTGCCGGCTGCATTTTACCATTGACAAATTGAGTAAAGCGACTTACAAATTGCTCTTTTGTCCAGCTACCAATGCCTGTTTCCTTATCGGGCGTAATATTAGCTGAAAACACTTTGCTTCCACCGGGTACTATATAACCTTGTCCGCCGGCAAAAGCCATAGCCTCGTTCAATTTACCTTTATCTGATTGCGTGTGGCATTCTTTACAGGCCGCGGCGTTAAGCAAATAGGCTCCATATTTAACAGTGTCTTCCGGATTTGGGATATTACCCAACGCAGCTTTTTGCGGCATGGTATGCACAATAACATTCAGCGGAAAATCGAGCTGATGACCCGGATAATTTTTGCCGCTCGGTTTTAAGGTGCGTATATAGGCTATAATGGAATAAAGGTCTTCCCTGTCCATTTTTGCGTAATAAGGCCATGGCATTATCGGAAATATAGCCGACCCATCTTTTTTAACACCAGTGGTCATTGCCCTGAAGATTTCGCCATCAGTCCAGTTACTTAGGTTTAAAGGAGTAATATTAGGCGAATAAACCGTGCCGGGGAAACCTGCTGAAGCATCAAATTTTTCACCGCCGGCACCGGAAACTGTAGAATCTGAAGGGCCTGCAAATTTATCCCAACTGCGGATAGAATGACAATCCAGACAAACCGTTACATTATTGGCCAGATACTTGCCGCGGGCAATGCGTTGTGGCGTGGCATCAACTTTAATAGCTTCGGGTTGGCCCACATTAGGCAATGCCAGGGTTATGTAAGAGACGCCGGCAACAGCAACAAGAACAAGCGCTATAATTGTATAGGCCGTCCATTTTAAAAACTTTTTCATTCAAATTTTTACTAGTGATAGGTTGTAAAATCAAAAAAAGCCGCGAATTAGTTATATCCCCGGCCTCTCCGTTAATTATTATAAGGTCGATCAGTCAACTTTTTTGATAGATGAAGCACCCGATTTATCGTTATTCACGGTAGATGGGGAACCTTTATACTCAATTTCGGAAGCACCACTGGTATGCACATTCAGTGTTTTAAGCACATTGATCTTACAATGTCCAATGCCCGATGTTTCAATATCATAGTCACCAACAACAAAATCAAAGGCGTCTACTTTACCGGCTCCGCTCAGGTCAATTTTGTGCGATGCAGCCTGGCCTGTAAGGTGTACTTCTGTGGCGCCACTGCCATCGGTTGAAACATTGGCCGCGTTAAGGTCAAGCGTAACTTTAGTAGCACCTGAAAGATCAAGCTTGAAATCTTTAGCGTTGACCTTGCCATTAGAATTAACTTCAACCGCACCCGAAGCTTTAATTTCTTCAAGGTTTTTCACGCCGATGTTAATAACCATATCACCAGGATCGCAGAAATTCTTTTTTGATTTAATATGTAATACACCACCTTCAACCGAAGTTGAAATATATTTGATCAGGTTATCGTCGGCTTTGATATCGATAGTTAACGAACTATCCTGTTTCAGGTGTACTTTAAAAGCGCCCGAGATCTCAACTTTTTTAAAATCTTCGGCCTTGCGCTTTTCCGTAGTTTGATTTCCTGAGCCGTGCACACATCTATAATTGCATGATGATAATATGCCGGTAGCTACAAAAGCACTTACTATAGTGAAGGTAAAAAGGTATTTTTTCATGGTTTTGATGTTATGACGCCGGTTGGCAGTTTAGTGTTACATCAAAATTAAAAAAAGCTATCACATTTTAGATGATAGCTTTTGAATATATGATGGACTTTTGTAAAAGTAAGATATTAAAGACCTGCAAATTCGTTTTCAACGGTGTATTTAGCAGGAGCGTTGGTTACCTTATCTGTAAAGTTTACGGCTGCAAATGCGTTATTATTTACAAATGATTCGCGGGTATGGTTCAGAGTGTAAACATCGGCAGTACCGGTAAACTCGGCTTTAGCTTTGTCATTAACGTTTACTGTTGCAGCATAAGTATCAACATTTAATTTAGCAGATGCATTGTCATAAAGATTAACGTTAAGCTCAAGGGCTGCAAGTTTTCCGAATGATTTAACTTCGGCATTGTCATAAGCATTGATAGCTTTAAGATCATTTGCAGTTACCCAAACTACCAGTTTTTCGTTTTTGTACGAGGTGATACGTAAGGTACCGTTGTTGTTTTGTACCAATGCGCTTTCTGAGTAATATTGGTTATAAACTTTAACATTGTCGTTATCGCCGGCAGATACATATACTTCAACGTTACCGCGAACTTCGATCTTATTGATCTTGCTTACGTTGTTTAAAACTACGGCTGCGCCGTTATCTTTTTTGGTTGCTGCGTTAGCTGCAGTTGATACTCCAAGTGCTAAAACTAAAGAGGTTGCGATTGTTAATATTGTAGTTTTCATGATAATTAATATTTTGATTGTCAATTATTTGTGTTTCTATTTCATTTAATACACAGATAAGACGCCCCCATTTTTAAAACGTTACAGGCATTTCGGGCTAATTAGATGTACACCGGGTTTTAGTCGGCGAACAGCGGAATTACATCGGTAAACAGCGGAAGAATTTTTGTGCGCAGATATGCAGATTTCAGATGTGCAGATGAAAAATGATGACGGCAATGCTATTAATGCCATTCGAAACCCTCTTTAATTGGGGCTGCTATAAACGCAAAAAGCGTTATTGTTCAATAACGCTTTATACATTAACAAAAGAAGATATCTATGTCACCTCCGATAGAGTTTATCCCTTCCTCACACCTTTTAAATACAGGTTCAGCTTTTCGATGTTTTGCTTTAAGCCTTCATCAGCTTTAAATGTTTTTACTACCTGTACAAACTGCTCATGCGTTTCAAAAAGCATGTGCCAGCTCAAAAAGGTTTGCTCTCCCCGTTCGTCAAACTCAATGGTTGCAACAAACTTCGGACTGCT
The DNA here is from genome assembly GCF_900100945.1 of Mucilaginibacter gossypii. Taxonomy (GTDB): domain Bacteria; phylum Bacteroidota; class Bacteroidia; order Sphingobacteriales; family Sphingobacteriaceae; genus Mucilaginibacter; species Mucilaginibacter gossypii. Next base: position 24,931 of record NZ_FNCG01000033.1, read on the forward strand.
GACATGCTCGTATACTATCTTTTTAAGTGGAATAACTTCTTTAAATACACTCTTATTTTTATAATCTGTCCCATCGGGGCCATGCATCACCAAATCCCACTCTCCTCCAGGTTTAATTTCCATTTTACTAATGGTATTAGTGAAGCCGTTGGGCCCCCACCACTGGGCAATATGTTCGGGTTGGGTCCAAACTTCCCATACCAGCTCAACCGGGGCATCTAAAGTTCTGGTTAAGCGCAGTTCACGATCTGCAGTGCTACTTTGATTGTTTTCCATTTCTTTCATTTTTTAGGTTTACTACATATTTCTCAAGATTATCCAATTTATTTTCCCAGTGCTGGCGATATTGATCAACCCAAACTGATATTTCGCCAAGCTGATCAAGCCGGGCTTCGCAGACCCTATCGCGGCCCTGCTGTTTAACGTTTATCAAACCGCAATCGGCCAGGATCTGGATATGCAGTGAAATTGCCTGCCGTGTAACATCAAAGTTTGCAGCTATCGCATTCACGTTATGCGGCTGTGCAGCAATCATATTGATAATCGCTCTTCGGGTGGGGTCGGCTATCGCCTGGTAAACATCTCGTCTGGCTTTCATAATTACGCAAGTAAGTACTTGCAAATATAAATGCAAGCATTTGCTTGCGCAAGTATTTTTTGAAAATAGTTTTATTCAATAAAAAACAAAAAACGTCGCCACCCTATTAAAGGTAACGACGCTCCAGAAAACAATTTGAGGTCAGTTCAATTTACCATGGCAGTTCTTCCCCCAGGTGAATAAAACGGCCGTTAGGGCCATCTTCGCCAATAAGTGCCAGTTCAACACTGGTTTTGGCGCCGTCAGGAACAGTCATGGGTGCATGTTCAACGCTACCCAGTTCTGTTTGTACCCAACCCGGATGGGCCGAGTTTACTTTAATTTTAGTGCCTTTCAACTCGTCGGCCAAAAGAACGGTAAACACATTCAGAGCTGTTTTTGATGCAGCGTATGATAAACGTTTAAAATCAGCTATCGGACTACCTTCAGTTGCATGCAATGTCAATGAACCTAAAATGCTTGAAAGATTAACTATACGACCGGCATCGCTCTTTTTAAGCAGCCGAAGTAACTCGTTAGTAAGGTATACAATGCTAAACAGGTTGGTATTAAAGATATATTCAAATTCATCGGCGGTTGTAGCAACGGTCTTTTTAACAAAAAGATCATCTTCTTTAGGACCGACACCGGCGTTATTTACCAAGATATCCAGTTTGCCAAATTGTTTTTCGATGTAAGCAGCAACTGCTTTTCTTTCACCGGCATTGGTAACATCCAGTTGAACGCCGTATGCTTCAATCCCTTGTTCGGTTAATTGGGTCGCAGTTTCTTTGGCAGCGCTTAGTTTACGGGCAGCCACTATAACGGCCACACCTTTTTCTCCTAATTGTTTGGCGGTTTCAAAACCTATACCGCGATTTGCGCCTGTAATTAAGGCTATTTTTTTTATTGACATGATATTTTTATTTATTGTTGAGTGAATGGTGTGATTAATTAGTTTGCTGCAACATGATCATGGTCGGTACCGGTTGATACTTCAATCCATTGATCAATTTCTTCGCTTGTTTTTTCAGCATTGGCTTTATACATGCCTACAGCATCTTTACCAATAGGTAGGTGCAGCGGAGGGTTTTCATTATGAGCGATATCAACTACCACCCTGGCTAGTTTTCTTGGATCGCCAGGTTGATTACCATGTAGCTGATTTGCTCCTGCCCTCATTGGGCCAACAGTAGCAGCGTAATCATCAATGACGTTTTTTGCGGCGCTGTATGATTCGGCACTCAAGAACTCGGTGCTAAACAAACCCGGTTCCACCACAGTTACTTTAATATTAAGCGGTGCAAGCTCAACGGCAAGGCCTTTTGAAATTCCCTCAACCGCAAATTTTGTAGAACCATATAAAGCCCAGCCAGGTATGGCATCAAAGCCAAACAGGGAAGAAACATTGATGATATGACCTGATCTTTGGGCGCGCAGATGAGGTAACACAGCACGCACTACGTTAAGCAGGCCAAATACATTGGTTTCGTACTGTGCCTTTACTTCGGCATCTGTAGCTTCTTCAATGGCAGTCACAATGCCGTAACCTGCATTATTGATTACCACATCTATTTTACCAAAACGGAGCAAACCTTCGGCAACTGCAGCCTTAACCTGTGCTTCATTGGTTACATCCATAGTAACAACCAATAGGTTAGGATTATCATTTAATGAGGTGGCAAGCTGATCGGCTTTGCTGCGCACGGTTGCTATTACTTTATCACCTGCGGCCAATGCTGTTTTTGCTATCTCTAAACCAAAGCCTTTTGAAGCGCCGGTTACTAATATTACTTTTTGAGTTTTCATGATGTTGTTTGTTTTATTGTGCTTTATTTTTTAGACTTTTTAGTCGTTTTTGTCATTAAAAAAAACCCGTTCCCGGTTATTGTATTTATCTTCATTGCCTCTGATTAAAAACGACCAAAAAGTCTGTTATCAATCAAAAAAAAATTATTTCAACTCGTATTCTTTTAATTCGGTTTTAAGCATGCGTACAAGGCTGTTCATATATCTACTGCTTCCGGTAACCCTTGATACCAGCATCCCGCCTTCCAGCAGTGCAAACATTTTGAGTGCATAATCTGCGGCGTTTATTTCAGGGGATATTTCGCCATCAGCAACGCCTTTATTGATGATCTCAACAAAGTCCTTCTGCCCTGCCTCAATCATTGCTTTAAGTCTCTGTTTAAGGACAGGATTATTATCATCGGCCTCAACACCAAAATTAAGTATCGGACAGCCACCTTCTATGTATGAATCTATCGGGTCTTTATATATATCAATAAAGGCATGGATTTTCTTAATGGCTGTTTTTTCTTTAGCCATAACAGTGTTTACTTTGTCGCTCAATTTATCGAGCAGATAATTAACCATTACGCTGGCAATTTCGTCCTTGCTTTCAAAGTGACCATAAAGCCCACCTTTAGCCATTTTTGTTGCCGCCAAAATATCATCAATGGTAGTACCGGCTATACCTTTTTCATTAAAGATCGGCGCTGCCGTCTCGATAATGAATTGCCTGGTTCTTTCTGCTTTGCCCATTGTTGTTTTTGTTTAACGAATCAAAATTCGACTAAAAAGTCTAAAATAGAAATTATATTTTGTTTGATGACATTAGGATGAAGGAAGGGTTTGTAAATGTTTAAATCCGCGGACCCTGAAGGTAAAATTACATTATGAATAACAGGCCTGTGACCCTGAGCTTGTCGGAGGGTCGCGCGCAGAGGCCTCGCCCACCATGCTTCGAGGACCTACCCATGACATAATAATTTAAGCAGGTACAAGTTCCCTATTTAATTCAAAGGCGAGTTTTTCTAATCGCCTTTGTTTCTGTTCCTTAATGATATTTTCATAGGCTTGCAGCCCTTTTTCCACAAAGTCGGCTCCTTTTACAATTAAACGCCAGTATTGAGCGGCCAGTTTTCTGGCCGTTGCTTTAATAGCTATTGCCGGACCTTTTCTGCCTCTTAATCTTCTTGCAAATGAACCCCAGCCGATATACTTGCTGTTCAATAATCCATGGGCCATTTGTTTGAATATTTGCCCAACGGCCGGTTTACCCTTACTTTTACTTTTGTTCTTTTTCCCTGAACGGTC
>NZ_FNCG01000031.1 GCF_900100945.1 Mucilaginibacter gossypii
GCAGGTGTCCGGACTTAATATTCTTATCAACTTTCTGCGCATAGCTATCAACTGTTAACAGGATAGCAAGTACAAACAACGTACTTATTTTTCTCATTGATCAATAAATAAAAGGCAACAAAATGGTCAGGCTAAAAGTAGATTTTCTATTAAACTGAAAAGTTGTCAAAAACCGACTTTTATTTATTATAAAGCGTTTTTTTTGTGGGCAAAACATTTAACCTATTACACTACTCGCCTTGCTTCATCCATATTCGCCGCCAGCCTCATCTTACCATGCAGAACAGAAATTGGCATTATTCTTAACCGATATAGCGCTACGTTTATTGCCGAGAAGCAAAAAAATGAAATGACCAAGGAGCTTCAGTTACAATCTACAATCACTTGCCCTCATTGCAGATTTAAAAAGGAAGAAACTATGCTTACTGCATCTTGTCAGGGCTTTTATGAGCGTGAAAGCTGCAAAACCTGTTAAAGCCCTTACCCGAAAATTGCTGCGTTTTTTGCAGTTATGGTATGGTAACGTCTCCGTCTATATGATCCGGGAACGCCTGCTGTTCATAATTTTCTAAGACTTTATATTTTAGGGGTATCAAAACGTTGGTAAAATCAGTTTTAATATAATACCAAAATAGTTGTCAATTTAGCTTCTCCGTGGCTAAATGATAAGCCGGGTCTTCTAAAATATTGACATCAATTACCTCTGCCGCATTTTCAAGGAGCAGGCGACAGTCTGCGCTCAGATGTTTCAAGTGCAGTTTCTTGCCTAGCTGTTTATAACGTTCAGTGAGTTTGTTTAACGCTTCTATGCCCGACATATCGGCCACGCGACTATCCCTGAAATCGATAATTACCTCGGCTGGGTCACCTGCAATATCAAACTTCTCGTTGAAAGCTGTTACCGATCCGAAAAACAAAGGGCCGTATATTTCATAGCGCTTGGCACCTGTCTCATCGATATACTTCCTGGCCCTGATACGCTTGGCACTTTCCCACGCAAAAACTAAAGCTGAAATGATCACACCAATCAGCACCGCTAAGGCCAGGTTATGCAACAAAATGGTAATCACAGCGACAAGGATGCCAACAAACACATCCTGTTTTGGCATTTTATTAAATATCCGGAAACTAACCCATTCAAAGGTGCCGAAGGCCACCATGACCATCACGCCGGTTAAAGCCGCAATGGGTAACCTGCCAATAATTGGCGCGCCAAAGAGGATTATTGAAAGGATGGTAAGTGATGCAATTATGCCCGACAACCTCGCCCTCGCCCCGGCTGATAAATTAACCAGCGTCTGTGCGATCATCGGGCAGCCGCCCATACCAAAGAAAAATCCGTTAAGTATATTGGCTGTGCCTTGAGCGATACTTTCCCTGTTGCCATTACCACGCGTTCCGGTCATTTCATCCACAAGGTTCAAAGTAAGCAACCCTTCGGTCAGCCCTACAGCCGCCATAATAAGGGCGTATGGAAAGACGACTTCCAAAGTCTTCAAATCAAATGGTACGCGCGGAATATGAAATGGCGGAAAACCACCGCTGACAGACGCAATCTCGCTTACTGTCTTGGTATGCACGCCAAAGCTAAGCACGATAATAAACACAACGATAATAGCTACCAGGGAAGGAGGTACAGATTTAGTGAGTCTGGGTAATACCACTATGATTGCAATGGTTAAAAAAACAAGGCCGCTCATGATCAATAATGGCTGTCCTGACATCCAGACCTCTTTTCCGGCAACAATCGTTTTAAACTGTTCAATTTGAGCCATAAAAATGATCACCGCCAGCCCGTTTACGAATCCATACATAACAGGTTGCGGAACCAAACGGATCAGCTTTCCTAACCGGAAGATACCAACAAGTATCTGGATGATACCCGCCAACGCAACTGCAGCGAATATATATTCGAGGCCATGGGATCGCATGAGCGCAATCAATACAACAACGGTGGCCCCTGCTCCACCGGAGATCAACCCGGGCCGCCCGCCGAAAATTGCAGTAATCAAACCCATAATAAACGCCGCATATAAACCCGTGAGGGGCGGAAACCCGGCAAGAATAGCAAAAGACAGCGATTCAGGTATCATAGTCATCGCCACTGTCAACCCCGCCAGCACCTCTGTTTTGTAGTTAATTTTTTGAGAAAAATCGAATAAGTTAAAAACCTTCATATAGTGCTGCAAAAGTATAAAAATGGGTTGTTAGCCACCTGAAAAAATAAATGATAAGATTTTTGAAATTTGTCCTGATCCTGTCTGTTCGGATGTCCGGATGCCAGATGCTGCCGCTGTGTTTCCAGCCCGTGATGCGAAAAATATAGTGATGATGCTACGCGTTCGCCGAAAATCACGCAGGCCATAATGCGCAAGGAAGGATAAATAATGTAATGGGATAATTTGACAAATTATTATATTCGTCTGAACTTCATCGTCCGACTTGTAAATTTAAAATACCAATAGCCCTTTACCCGAAGAAACCCCTGCGTGTCTATGTAGGTCGATGCGTTCCAATCTTTACCGTGCTTGGAGTCATAGATCATACCATCCTCCCAGGAATCTGTATCTGCGTGATAAGTTAAATCTCCGAGTATCCTCAGACCATGTATTTTGTGATTACGAAGTTTAGGATCTGGGTTATGCCTGTCTTTCCGGTAATCCAGCGGTTTACCTTCTGTGTCACTAAACCAGTCTATAACAGCCTTGTGCTCGTTTTTTACTAATGAATTCATGAGTTCATCAGCCAGCGGCCAGTTGAAACAGCGGTCATGTGGAGGTATCATAGCCGGGATCCTTCGCGTTCTGTTGGAAAAAGGAGGAATTTGTGTTTGGATAAGTTATACGAGGCGGATTTACCCACCGGAGTTAAAGCGATTCGTGCTGGAACCTGACCACGTGATCTTCGTCGATGTTCCGCTACAGAAAGGCGTCCTGTGGGTCATGGAAGAAGCGCTGAAATGCCAGGGTGTTGCAGCTGTGGTCTGCCAAACACATTGTCTCAGTTTTATGGAGTCCCGCAGGTGTAAAAGGACTCTCCATTACTTATGGGCTAAACTTGCTATTAAATTTAATAAAGGACTCGATATTTTAGAATTTTAGGCAGGGAAAAGCATGCAAATTGCATCTTGATTTTCATTCAGCACTCCAAACTTCGTTTCGTTTCAACTCTTTTTCTAATGGATTGAGATTGCAAATAATGGTAATTTTAGTTCCATTGATGGAATGGATAGCCATATTTCCGTTAAGGTCTTCACATAATCCATTAATCAGCTTCATGCCCAAAGAATTACTGTTTTTTAATGCTTTTGTATCAGCAATACCTATTCCGTTATCTTCAATCACGAGATGTAAATTTTCTTCACGCTTACGCAATGTTAGCATTATAATTCCTCTCAGTTTCCCCGGAAAAGCATGCTTTATTGAATTCGTGATCGCTTCATTAATTATCAATGCGAGCGGGATCGCTACAGGTACTTCAAGTTGCATTTGCTCAATATCAAGTTCGATGCGAATCTTATCGCGAAGAATAAAACTTTCTTTTAAATAACCTACAAATTGGGTGATGTAGGATTTTAAATCAATCGACTTCATGTCTTCCGTTTCATAAAGCCGTTGGTGGATCAATGACATGGCGTAAATCCGATGCTTGGAATCTTCTATAGCTTGCAGCGCATCACTTTCTAAATAAGACGCCTGGGATTCCAGGAGGCACATGACCGTATGTAAATTGTTTTTAACCCGGTGATGCACTTCTTTCAGTAACCATTCCTTTTCAGTCAGAACCCGGTTCAGTCGGTTCAAAAGGACTTCCTGTTTTTTATTTTTCTGGGAAATAACATCGCTCAGTTTTTTCTTACTCCGGAATTGCCAGTAAAATACTGCTGCAATAATGAGGAATAGTGCAGCAGTGATTATTATAACGTTTCTAATTACAATAGCTCGTTCCTGGCTTAGGTGACTTACAATATTTTTCTGCTTAAGTGTTTTGATTTCAGCTTCCTTTTTTTGTGATTCAAACTGGATCAATAACTTTTGGACGTCCGCCTGCCTCTTTGAATTCTCAATACTGTCATCCAGCCGATGGTTTTTATTTAAGTAGTTCATGGCCGACAGATAATTGCCTGCTGCTGAGTCCGCAAGAAATAACATGTAATAAAGATGCCGCCTTTCATAAATGGGAGTATGTGAATCCTGCTTCTCGAGAGACTTTAACAGGTATGGCCGCGCCTTTCTAAATTCTTTATGTTCTACATAGAAATATCCTAGTTCACTGTAATTGCCGGAAGCCAGCCAGCCCCGGTCTCTCGTTAGACTAAAACTTTTTAAAAAATATTCTTCGGCCTTATCGATTTGCCCTAAAGCTAAATAGCAAGATGCATATGCACTCACGATTTCGCTTTTTTGGTCGGCAGTAATTGGAATGAAAATTTTTGTCTGTAAATTTAAGTAATCAAGTGCCCTTTCATTTTGATGTTTCCTGATCAATCTGTGGGCAATGGTACTTATCACAAATTGCGGCGTATAACGCCCTAGCCTTTTCGCAAAATTATTTAACGAAGACTGCGCGGCAAAACGCTCTTTGCTATATTCACTAATTCGCCCATAAATGATCATTTGATCCAGGTACAAATCTCCCAATGCAGTGCTATCAGAACTTTTAGCAACAACATCCAACGCATTTTGAATATCAATTATCGCAACCGTATACTTTCCCTCGTTCCAATGAATATCTGCCAGACTCGCATATAAATACTGTACCCCATCAATATGTGATGACTTATACTCGTTAATGATGTTTAGTAATTCCTTTTCACCACTTATATCGTGCCCTTGCAAAATATGAACATAGGAAAGAAAATGCATGGACTGCAGTTTATTTTTAATAAGATTAAGACGCGAACTCAAAGCAAGCGCTTCTTCTGCATAAAATTTACCTGCTCCCAACGCGTCCGCCAATGGCCTTTGTGGACAGAAAATATAGGTATAAGCCAAACCTATTTGAATGTTGTTTCGGATGGTCGAATCTTTAACAGATGGTAAAAGTTTTTCGGCGTCTTTGAGGCTATCCTCCAGGATATAGATCGTTGCAAGTGAGAACAAAGCCTCATCTGATTTTTTTGAATTTCCTAAGGAAATACTCAGGGCACGGGCCTGATTCGCATACCTCATAGCTATTGGAAAATCATCGTAATTTTTTAGTGGTTTATTGTAGTGAATATTGGAAAGTTTAAGCAACACGTCTATATGTTCGAGTTTGCTATGCGAGTTACGCATTTGTCGGAGCAAAGTCTGTTCTTGATCAGCAGGTACAATTCGCGGTGCTGGGTAAAATTGAGCATGTACCATGCAGGGGATAAGAACACTGATCGAGATAACCAATATGATGATAGGAAATGAGCAAGAGGTCGAAGAATTCACTTTTTTCATTTAGCGTCGATTATCTATTAAATTTAGGTACTTCTTTTTAGATATTGACTTAATTTTCATATCAGCACAATAAAGTTTTAGTGCACCCAGTAATGCCTTTGCCTCTGGCAAATACTTTACTGTCATCGCACAAGTTATTTTGCCTTAGCATTAATATGACTCTTTTGGAATCTTATCACCGAACCTGCTGGAAAGGATTTTCGCTTGGCAACCGCAAATATTAAGTAATCTAACGTGAGTTCGGGTTAAGGATAATAATATCGAGGAGTTGTTTTTCTGTATTTAACTATTTGAATATCAATAAGTAAGCATATTTTGTTATATTTAGGTGTCAAATCCAAATGATATCAATCTATGCTTACTCCCTCTAAAATTATCGAAATTTTCGTTAAAGTCGATGACTTCTGTAAAGAATTCGAGTCTGAAATAGCCGTTCACCAACTTGATGCAGGTGTTCATAAAGTAAGAGATCACAAAGCGTCCCTGTCTGATAGCGAGATTATCACTATTCTTATCGCTTTTCATAGTGGCCATTTTACGAATCTTAAACACTTCTACTTTTATTTTATCTGTGCTCAATAGGTCCTCCAACCTGTCAAAAACCTATCTGATTAATGCAAAATGCGAAGCCCGGAAACCCTATACCTACAAACATTAGCGTAATATCATACTCAGCCATAAGCATCTTTTTAAATGGACTTGTGGCTAATTATAAAGAATACGATTTGCTCACAAGCATGGAAAATCAAAGTTAAAATAGAAGTGAAAGAAGTTATCGGTCGTCCTCAACCTCCTGTTTAAAAGTACGGATTGCACTTTCCATGCCGAAGGAGGAATCGATATTATCGGTGACTGCAAGCATGAGGGTTTAAGGTCTAACCGGGCGATCCACCTGCAGAACCGCGCGATCGATACGGTGATGATGATGATCCCGTCTGACTGGAAACGAGGCCTGGAGATCAAAGAATTTCGTAAACAGAACACCCTGCTCGTATCGTGGTCGGACGCTCAAATCAACGAGGTGGAAGCTTTTGTCAAGCAGTTGGATGTTTTGGTGCCAAGCGTGTTGGCTGAGGTGACATTGATCGATATTCATAAATCCAATACCATATCCACCGGGATCTCTGCGGGTGTTTCAGATAGTGTAAAAACAGGGGGAACGGTACTTTCCGGTCTGGGCTATACGTTTGGGGTTCCCGCTCTCACTCCTACTCTCTATTTATATAAATCAATATTTCATATACCTACCTATTTAACACCTAAAGCCCGTTTCTCTTTTATAGCTTGGTGAGCATTAAGTGAGCGAAGCAAAAACATACAATGTCTACTTTGATAATGAGCTACTTAAGCAAGTATTAAACTCCTCCGGACTCTCAATATTACTTTTCAAAATGGAAAAACGAAAAAAACGGCCCTCGAAATATCTTAAAAATCATTTCATGCACCAAATAGGCTTGAGCCATCTTTAAGCGATCTAAGATTGACAATTCAATATCAACGAAGTGAAACGATCAAGACATTCTGTTAATTGGCACTCAAACTTGTCATCTACGCGAATCAATTTCTTGAGTATCTGAAGCCATTTGTCGTTAATTTGATAATTGAGGCCGATTTGCATCATCTAAGCCGTTTTTGATTTAACCGGAGAAAATTGTTGAATTTAATTTTTAATCAGGCAAAAAGAGTTAGAGCAACAATTATTTATTTGATTCTTTCATACAGTTTTTAAGCGAAATTGCGGGCATCTAAGGCGCTTTTTAACAAGCCACTTTTACAACTATAGCAGGCTGATAGGTTACATAATTTACTAAACAGGTTACAATCATTTCATAAACGTTGACTAACAATGAGGCGGATTAGTTCAGGTGCAATATTATTGCATAATGCAGTTCAGGCAACCTCAACATCATTCTAACAGTATTATATATATGAGGTAAGTAATTTAATTGTAATTAGCGTTAACCATGCAAAAAACCATTCAAATTCTTTTCCCTGTTATTCTTTGTATGTTATTTTCCTGCAAAAAAGACAGACAATCGGCACCTGCAACGATTCCTCCAATAACCAGCGGTTCCAATACTTTGTATAGTGATTCAATTTTTTTCGTGCAGGCTTCTGACAACAATGTAAAATCTTTACTTAGCTCAAAAGGCAAATTCAGTAGTTTACCAGACGGTCTGTCCTTTAACGAAAATACCGGGGAAATTAACGTTAACTCGAGTGAAACCGGTTTAAGATATAAGGTTACTTTTACACCGAATGACGGCGGAGCACCACAAACATCTACCATTATTATATCAGGTATAAACTACCAAGATAAAATTTACAATCTGTCACAGGGGGATAGTATCGCTGTACCTATTTATAATGCAAACCCCAAATTAACCCTTCCCGGGACAGACGGTAGTAACCTATTTGATCAGAACGGAGGGTGCAAAAAAGCAGGTATTGATGTCAATAACCGTGATGGCATTATAAATCTGGCTTTATCTGTTCGTAACCAAGGCATAGATACAGGTGCCACACAACAGGTAAAACTTGCTTATCGCCTTAACGACGCAAGTAAAAATTCATTAAATGGCCTGGAAGTAAAAATATATTTTTACCGCACCGCAAACGAGATCCCTCAATACCTTCTCGATTTGTTAACAGCGAGAAAAATGCAGATGCTTGGGGCAGTTGCCTCGCAAACAAACCAACAATCGAACGTCGTCACCTTATCGAGCATTGCATTTAATGTCAAAAGACCTGTAAAGGCAAGGCCCCCCTGTATAATTGTTGTAAGCCGCTGACTTATATTTTTCTTATATTTAAAGTATGTTGTCCAGGCACGTTTTCTGTTTTTTTTTATGCGGATTCTGGCTGTTTGTTTTCCATGAAAGTGCTCTTGCCCAGCAACCTAATTATAAAAAGCTATTCGATTATGCTGAAAAGCAATCGCTTATCGATCAGCCTTCGGCTCAAATTAGCGAAAAGGTATTACAAGCCTACGATAAGGTGATCTCTATATTGGTACAAAATAGAGGCGATGCACCTCTCTTACTTAAAGCATATATCAGCACCGGTGCCTACTTACAGGTTTTAGGAAGATCAAAAGAAGCGATACCTTATTTCAAAGGTGCCATCAATTTTCAAAAAAAGACACATGTTATCCCAGATTCAGCATTATTTAAACCGTTGGTTTATTGCGGAAATAGCTACTATCTATCAGATCAACTTGACTCTGCCTCGTATTTCTACAGCCAAGCAAAAGAAATTGCTGAAAAATATCCGCAGGTTGCCGAGATAGAAAGAATGTACAACACTATGGGTCTAATAGCTTATTCTACGGGCAATTACATCAAAAGTATCACGTACTACGAGAAAGCGCTAACCACAATTCAAGCCCGTCAAAAGGTCGACTATAGTTTGCTTGTGGCCTACAAAAGTAACCTTGCGTCAGCATATCGGCATTTAAAAAATTATAACGCAGCACTAACGTTATACAAAGAGATTTTACCCTTTCACATCGAAAGCGACAAGATCAACCACAACATCGCCTCGCTTTACATAGCGATGGGCGATAATGAATCTGCGATCAACCATTTAAAAAAAGTAAAATATGAAGATTTACGTAAACTAAATGATTTTGGCAAAACCTATCTGCAGCAAAATGATTTTGCGGCCGCAAAAATTTACCTGCAAAAAGCTGTTTTATTTAATAAAAAAATTAACGGTCCGCATAAGAGCAGCGATTATGGTGTCACATTAAAATACCTTGGCGATCTATATCTAAAACAAAAACAGTTTACTAAAAGCCTCGCCAGCTACCAACAGGCAATTGGTAATTTCCTGGTCAGTTTTCACTCTCGAAATATTTATAACAATCCAGTTAATTTTAATACAGCTTTCAACATCACCGAATTGCTGGATGTCTTATTAGCAAAAGCAAAAGCCTTTGATTTGCTGTACCAGCAACAGGGAAATACTAACGACTTGGAGGCTTCGTTAGCAGCCTATTTTTCCTTTTACAAACTTGCCAACCATATTGAGAGATTTTACGAAAGCGATGAAGCGCGGTTGGTAGTAAGCGAACGGAAATATGCCACGCGAATGCGGCCAATTGCTATTTGTCTGGAATTATACAAACTAAAAAACGATAGGAAAAATATTGAAGAGGCGCTGTATTTCGACGAAGAGAACAAAGCGAGTATATTATCGCTCAATCTTGACGAAAAGCATATTAGGGCAAACAATGTACCTCTAAATTTATTGGAGCAGGAAACTACATTTAAAGAAAGTATTACACATTTATCAATCAAAGCTGCCGGCGAAACAGACAGCCTGATTATAGATGGCATTAAAAGGCAAATAAACGATCTCACGATAAAGCTTTTATCTGTTCAACAGAAAATTGGTAACATAAACGGTTCTTTAAAAGACAGCCTCGAAAATAGCGGTGTAAACCTTAAAACGCTACAGAGGAAAATTGCCCCAAAAACCGCCATACTATCCTATCACATCGGCGAAACGCAAATGCTTTGCTTTATTATTACTAAGAACAACTTCAGTTTTGTTACTGTAAATCTGGCTAAGAATTACAAGACCATCCTGGATACCTTTTACCGGGCAGCTGAAAGCTTTAGTGGAAAACATTCTGATCGGTTGCGATTAGATAGCAGAGAACTGTATAAACAATGGATGTTGCCTGTAAAAGAATATATTGAAGACAAAAAAAGTTTAGTGATAATTCCAGATGGAGAATTAAATTACCTTCCGTTTGAGTTATTAATGGATAATGATGGTAACGAACTCGTAAAAGAATATTTCATCAGTTACAACTATTCCTGCAACATTTTGCAAAACAGTAAAAAAAATAAAGCTGAAAAAAATGCATCCATCTTAAGCATCGCTCCTTTCGCCAACGGAAAGAACTTGCTGGCTGAAAGCACTTTGGGGTTAGCCCGTTTAAGTTCATCAAAAGCAGAAATAGAGTCCATTGGGGGCAAAACGCTTTTAGATCAAGATGCTACAAAACGGAACTTTATAAAATTGGCTGGTCGGTTTAACATTATCCATTTGGCTACTCATGCTTACGCAAATGATGTTGACCCTAACCGTTCCTTTATTGCCTTTTACCCCACCCGACCAGACTCCGTCTTAAGTTTCCATTTGTTTCAGCCTGAAATCTATAATTTAAAACTTAATAAAACATCCCTAATTGTGCTCAGTGCTTGCGAAAGTGGCACCGGGGAATTCGTTAATGGTGAGGGAGTAATGAGTTTATCGCGCGCTTTTTCTTACGCAGGTTGTCATAATATAATCACTTCTATGTGGAAAGCGGATGATGCTTCAACGGCATACATCTCCGCTCGTTTTCATAAATACCTAAGTGAAGGCAATATGCTAAGCCAAGCGCTACAGAAAGCAAAGCTGGATTATTTGGAAGATGATTCCATATCGCCCAGGAAAAAAACGCCAAGCTATTGGGCAAATATGCGTTTAATAGCAAGTTTAGAGGAGCCGCCCGATCTTAACTACAATGTTTATATAATTGCAGCCGTATTATTAGTAGGCTGCATATTACTTATATTGAAAACCCGGTGCCGTATATAAGCGCCGGGTTTATTTTTCAAACTTTAGGTTATCTGTTTAATCGCCTCCGTGATCATCGCCACTTTCGTGACCGCCGCCATCATCGGAGCCATTATGTCCATGGTGTTCCCCTTCTATTTCGTGGCCACCAATGCTCACTACGTTGGCTTTTGCTTTATTAAACAACATTGTGTTTGACGTGCTACTGATAACAATGACACCCGATGTAAGGATAGCTGATGACAGATCGGCCGCTGTAATTCCGCTAAAAATTTTGTTCAGATGTAATGTAAAAGTTGTTTTCAAATCGGTAGTTGCATCTATAACTACGTTTTTTACTTCAGTCTTTAATACCATCGCCTCGTTTACGTTCAGTTCAACAGGTATAACCGTTCCATCGGCTTTTGTAAATGTGCCCTTAAGCTGCAATGGGATATTGTTGTTAATAGGCGCGGCCAATGCAAGTCTTATTTCAATTTCGCTGTAAGTGCCTGTATCAATTTTGGCAGGGAACAACAATGGTGAAACCGCAAAAAGATTAATAGAATTCGATCCGGAAACTTCTATTTCGGTTTTTATGCCAGCCTTTTTTGCTTCAAATTGAAACTTATTTACATTAGCAGTACCTTCCGTCCAGTTTATTAAAGATGCAGCAGCGTTAACGCTTGTGCTGTTCACTGCCAGTCCACCAGTTGAAGCCAACGCAATAGACGCATTATCTGCCTTTAAACCAAATGAAATTTTTGCGACCGACGATGACGGGCCAACGCCATTATCTTTTTTACAGCTTAATAATCCAGTTGCAACTGCTAATGCAACTATTGCAAGTTTAGCAGTATAAGTTTTTGAGTGTACCATTTCTTATCGTTTTATACTTAGTGTATATGGTCGATAATTATGTAACCAAGATTTCTATATTTTTTTCATTTTTAATCAGCGCGGCTTTTAAAAACCAGAAGCTTAAGTCGCAACAACGTCCAATAAGTTACCTTACTATGGTAAAGATGGAATTTATCCTCATGGATTTTTTCTAAAATGGGTTCAGCCATTGCTGGTTGATTATTGGCAAGGTAGCTTACCCCCAAATAATATTGAGCATCCTCTCTATATGTATCGTCTACGTCAACTTTTGCCAGCACCTTCCTGAATTCTTTGATCGCATCCGCAGGTTTACGCATAACCAAGTATGACTGCGCAGCTATAAATTGCTCTTCAATGCCAGGTGACATAATACTTTTATACAAAATTAGTGCTTTATTGTAATCATGATTATTGTAAGCCAACTCCATAAGTGTGGTCTCTGATGTACCCCTTAGAACATTTAAGTCATATTTTAAATATGTTTCTTTTGACAAACCAGCAGATGTAACGACAACGGTTTCATAAGCACTAAAGGCGATCACAAATAATAATATTGCTGCGGCAAAGCGCATCAACTTTTTCACCAGCGGGTAAAGCTGGGCTTCCTTAGGCCGTTTTTTTAATGTGTCAAATTCTGCCATCATATTTTGGCGTACAGCCGCTACCTGAGCTTTTAGTCCATAATGCTGTATCGCCAAACGTGCTAAAGAAAAGCTGTCGAATTGGGCTCGCAATTTGGCATCATGGACGAGCTGTTCTTCAAATGCAACCAGTTCAGCACCTTCAAGTTCTCCATCCAGATACCTGAGTAATTGTTCTTCTTTTTGCTGTTTATTGCTCATATGTCAATGCACTTTTAAAACGCTGA
Organism: Mucilaginibacter gossypii; assembly: GCF_900100945.1. Taxonomy (GTDB): domain Bacteria; phylum Bacteroidota; class Bacteroidia; order Sphingobacteriales; family Sphingobacteriaceae; genus Mucilaginibacter; species Mucilaginibacter gossypii. Next base: position 12,733 of record NZ_FNCG01000031.1, read on the forward strand.
GCCAACGCAGGATTAGCGGTAAGTAATTGTTCCAGGCTTTTTAAACATTTATACTTTTTATTTCGGAGCACCTGCTCGTTATCGTAATTGACTAAGGGTAATATTTCTTTCATCGATAACCCTTCATAATAATAGGCGGTCAAAATCTTTTTGCAGGTATCGCCCAACCGTTTAATTAAATCATTCACCAGACTTTTGGCCTCGCGCTCGATTAAAAAAGAACTTATATCTCGGTCTTCTTTCTTGCGTTCATTCTCATACCTTTCTTCTCGTTGTAAAGAACGGCTTCTTTTCTTCAATTCATTAAGCCAGGTGTATTTATTTAATGTAAAAAGGAACGTTTTGACGCTTGATTCTCCCCTGAACTTTTCCTTTCTCACAATCTCAATAAAAGTTACAATCACTTCCTGAAAAACATCTTCTGCGTCCTGGTCACTTCCCTGGTTCTGACGAACATAGTTACTTAACACGGCAAAGTAATTGCGGTACATAAAGCTAATGGCCAGATCGCAAACATGTTGTTTTTTTAGCGTAACAATTAACTCCTCGTCGGAGAAATTTGACACGACTTTCTTCATATCGTCATTCGGGTATTAGTAAAAGTGATGGTTAAAAACGTAACCAATTTATGTAATATTTTCATTAATTACCCCGTGAATACAACATAAATGCTTAGTCAGGGAAACAAGATTAACCTTTTCAATAAGAGGTAAAGACTTGACTGGTATTAAGAATAGTGATAATAATATAATGATTTTAAAAGAAGTGATAGAAATGGCCAAGCACAAGCTTGCTCCGTTAATGAATGAAATTAGTAAAGAAGACGGCACGGTGAGTGTTTACATCTATACCCGTATTGCGAGCAGAAACCATTGTTCAGAAGCTTTGATCCGTAAAATAAATAGCACTTTTTCCATCTGACGCTTGGCATAACTTAGCATTCGACGATCACAGGATACCTTTTTTCATGATTAGCAAATAAAGTAAAGTTGCAGTTAATACAACTAGTAGGTTCTCAAGCCAACTCTTATGAGACAAAAAACAGATCAATGAAAAGATAATCCACGATAGAAATTTGCATTATCCGGATTGTTTTGTAATTTTAAAGCAAACTAAGTAGCATAATCCGAGTTATAGTGCAAGTTGGTGAGCACACGGTGAGCAGTGTCAAAAACCAAAATATTGGCATTGATAGTGAGTTCGTTACGTAATTTTTCATGTTCCCTCCGGCTCCACTTTTACAGGTCTAAAGAAGATCAAAACGCTATAAAACTCGGTTTTATAGCGTTTTTTTTATGAATTCAAACTCTAAAGATGTCAAAATAGCGCAACGTTCTGGAGACCTATTCGGAGACCTCGACAAGTTTCTTACCTTAGGTCTCTGGAAACTCTATAATTTATTGTATTTCAATTTGTTATATGAAATCAACTCATTAAAATCCGCTGTTTAAAGGACTGATTTTTTTAACCCTTTAGAGACCTGAAAATGACAAAATCTTTTGCCATTTTGTTTCAGATGAAACGAACAAAGGCGTTACCCAATGGAAACGCCCCTATTTATCTATGGATAACTGTTGATAGTGAGCGAGTTGAGATTGCAACTAAGCGAAATGCCCCTCCTGATAAAAGGATTACTGCCGCCCAAAAAGTAATGGGAAACACTGATGATGCCCGATCTGTCAACAGCCACCTGAAGACAATTGAGCAAAAAGCATATGAAGTTTATCGGGAAATGATCGAACGGAAAATCCCCATTACCGCGCAAACCTTTAAAGATCGCATGATGGCATTGAAGAGGAAGTATAACAAAATAACAGAACAAATAATTGCCGTATAACCATAAAAGTAACTCCGATATTGACTAAGCAACAATTTCATTAAAACTGAAAAACAAGTTACATAACTGAAAAATAAGTTATAAATTTGATTATGGAAGAATTGACCAGGACCGAAGAACGGATCATGCAGGTTTTATGGGATTTGAAATCTGCATTTGTGAAAGATATCATTGAACATTTGCCTGATGATCCAAAACCACCATATAATACGATATCGTCTGTGGTGAGGCTCCTGGAAACTAAAAATTACATTGGTCACAAAGCTTACGGAAAAACCCACGAATATTTTCCGCTTATTACCAAAGCACAATATGGAAAACACTCTTTTACCAAGCTGATCACTAATTATTTTGACGGCTCGGCGCAATCGCTGCTATCGTTTATGGTGAAAGAAGAAACCCTATCAGAAAAAGATATTGAAGAGATCCAGAAAATGATCGATAAACAATAGCTATGGATGTATTTAACTATCTGATCGGCGCAAGTGCCTGCATGGGTTTAGGTTATATGCTATATCCATTGGTGTTAAAGCATCTAACGTTTTTCTCAATAACCCGGTTTTACTTATTGTTCACTGTAACAATAAGTCTAATAATTCCAGCGATACACATTAAAGTGAGGGAACCCCTTCCTGTTAGCCCAACAACTCAGAATGTAATTGTTACTCAGACCACCGCACCCGAAAAGGAATATTTACAGCCCGTTGCACGTCAAAACAACACCATTAACTGGCTATTAATTGCCGGTGCCGTGTATAGCGCAATTTGTTTTGCTATAATTTTTAAAACGGCATTCAGCGTATTGAAAATAATAAATCATGTAAAAAAGCATGGTGTAAGATCCGGAGAAAATTACCTGGTGGTGGACAGGTATAAAAATAACGCATCTTTTTTTAACTACATTTTTATCAGTCCGGGCAATACAGCATCATCAGAAATAGCCCAGGTATTGGCCCATGAAAAAACACATGCCCGCCTGTTTCACTCAGCGGACAACCTATACATGGAGCTTGTGAAAGCGTTTTTCTGGTTTAACCCCTTCATTTACCTCATTGCAAATGCCCTGAACGAGGTTCATGAAGTTGAGGTTGACCATTTAATGAAGCATGTTTTTAACGCCAAACAATATGCTTCATTAATCCTCAAATTATCTACTTCGTCATCTACAGGCCTTGTTAACCAATTCAGCACTTACAGTTCAAAAAGTAGAATCGTAATGTTGTTTAAGCCCCATTCGCATGCATTAAAAAAGTTATGGTACCTGGCTATTGTACCTGTACTGGCCATTTATGGATATTGGATTTCGGTTGAAAAGGTTTACGGCAAAGCGTTGAAAAAAGATTTTGTATTGGTGCTGGATGCGGGCCATGGCGGTAGTCAGTATGGTACGGTTGGTGCCGGAGGTTATATTGAAAAAGATCTGAACCTCGAGGTTGTCAATCAGATCAAAGCCGTAGCCGAAAAACAAGGTATCCACACTATTTTAACCCGGCCCGATGACAGCTACTTAGATCTGCGCGGCAGAGTTGTGTATAAAGGGGACGCATTTATTTCCATACACCTGAACGCGCCCGGCTACTGGACCAAACATACCAATGGCATGGAGGTGATCATAGATAAAAATGAACTGTATCCTTTAAATAAAAAATTGGCCGGCCATTTAAAAACCAGTTTACAACAGCTAAGCGGTATAAACACCCGGCGAAAAATGGATATCAGCGAAACCTCGCCCGATAATACGCTGTATATTTTACGGCATAATAAAGCACCGGCCGTATTGTTAGAGCTGGGCTACATGACAGACACTGCTGATCTTAATTATATCACCAAAGCGGATAACCAGTATAAAATAGCCGAAAAAATTGTCAATGCGATAGTAGCTTACGGCACAGGAGAATAATATTTAAGCCCAACCCTTATTTTAGGATTGATAAGGCTTCGGCAATAATCCAAACATTTGATTAGATACCATGAAGGTGATTTTATCGGCCTTATTGCTACTGCTTTGCCTAAACTCAATGGCTCAAAGTAGTGGAAAAACAGAAACAGCGAGGGGTACCATCAGCGGAAAAATTGTTAGCGCTAAGGATAGCCAAGCAATTGAAGGCACAAGGATAACCCTTAAAAGCCAAAAGGACACACTTTATAAAAATGTGGTTCATAGTGATCAGTCCGGCGTTTTTGAATTTAAAAACCTGCAAAACGGAACTTATTCCCTGCAGATAAAACATTGGGTTTACAAGGAAGTTTCTATCGGGCAACTGATTATCAATGCAACAAAACTCTCTATAAATCTATCCGAAATTAAATTGGAGATGGCCGAAAATGATTTAAAGGAGGTTGTGATCAGAACCGGGCAAAAGCCTTATACCGAACAGAAAATAGACCGGACCATTGTAAATGTTAGTCAGTTGCTTTCAAACAATGGTGTGAGTGCCTTTATACGGTCCGCTTGAATTTGCTATTGAGCAGGCGCACAAACGCGATATGGAGCTACATGCCTGGTTTAACCCGTACAGGGCAACTAAGGATGGTAATTATACTGCTTTAAGTCCGCACCATATTACCAACATTAAACCCGAATGGTTTTTTACCTATGCAGGCCAAAAGTTGTTTGATCCGGGAATCCCCGAGGTAAGGGAATATATTGTGCGGGTTATACTTGATGTGGTAGATAATTATGATGTTGATGGCATCCATATCGATGATTACTTTTATCCCTACCATGTAGCCGGGCAGCAAATCAATGACTCGCAAACATTTGCCAAATACGGATCGGCATTTACCGATATTAGGGAGTGGCGGCGTGATAACGTAAACCGGCTGGTTAAAATGTTAAGTGATAGCATTCAACAGCATAATCCAAGGTTAAAGTTTGGCGCAAGCCCTTCGGGTATCTGGGCCAATAAATATCAAAACCCGGAAGGTACTGATACACGTGGCGGTGACTCCTATTACGAGCTTTACGCCGACTCCAAAAAATGGGTAAAAGAAGGTTGGGTTGATTATATTAACCCGCAGCTGTACCGTTTGCTCAACGACCGTTCGGTTGCCTTTAATGTTTTGGTTGATTGGTGGGGCAATAATACCTACGGACGGCATTTATATATTGGGCAGGGGCCTTACCGCATTATCGAAAATAAGCTTATCGGGTTCAGACAGCCATCTCAATTGCCCAAACAGATTAAATACCTGCGCAAAAATCCACGGGTGCAGGGCAGTGTTTATTTCAGTTCAAACTCACTGATTAAAAACCCGCTTGGCTTTACCGACTCTTTAAAAAATAACTATTATCGTTACCCTGCGCTGCCGCCGGTGATGTTATGGCGTGATTCTATAGCGCCGAACCCGCCAAATGGGGTTGCAGCTACTTCCTCTGCCGGAGCAGTAACCCTTACCTGGCAGCAACCATTACCCGCTACTGATAATGAGCCTGTATATGGTTATGTAATTTATCGTTTTGACGAAAGCGATAAATTGATAAAAATCGAAGACCCTAAGAAAATTATCCATATTCAATACAACACAAATACTACTTATACAGATATAAGCACAATCAAAGGAAAATCATACCGCTACGCTGTTACTGCGATAGACAGGCTTAAGAATGAAAGTGAGCGTTCTATGCCTGTTTTAATCAAATTCAAATAATATCAAACATGTTCATCTCTATTATCGCCTGAACGTGTTTCCCATTCTGCTTCCTGCTCTTCGGGAACGGACAGATGATATCCTGTTGCTTGCCGTATTTTTCGCCTGGAAATTATGTAAAAAGATCGGTAAACCTTTTCGCGGGATTGACGAGAAGGCCATGGATGAACTTCAGCAGTGTCAATGGCCCGGCAACATACGAGAGTTAGAAAATGTGATAGAGCAGGCTGTGATCATCAATGATGGTCAAAGTTTGCTTGGGCTCGGACGGCAGTTGACCGATAGGATCTCTACTAAAAATAATGATCATATAGAGGCTCCTTCGACACTTCACTTACCTAAAACACTTTCAGAGATCAAGCGGTTACAGCAACAGACCGAAAGAGAAAATATCTTATCCATACTTAAGATCGCCAACGGCCGGATAAGAGGCAAGAACGGGGCTGCAGAACTACTTAACTTAAAGCCGACCACCCTTGAATCGCGGATGGAAAAATTAGGGATCAGCAAGTCGAACATCTGATCCTTTTGTCCCGGCGTTCGGATAAGATATATTATAGGTGAATTTAAATGCCCCTTAGACCAGATGACTGACCACTGTGATCTGTTGATCGAAAAAACAACAACTCCGACTCAGATAATCTCGGAGCATCACGATGCGTAGGTTGTAGAACTTTGTATTTAAAGATCTATGCAAATGCAGACCCGCATAATTAAAGATATCTATAAATACAAATAGTTATCACGAAGATCATCACAGTCGCCCACCAAAAAGGGGACGTAGAGAAAGGGTATCATCTGTTAATATTTTGCGATTAATAGTTTTATACTACTTTGCCCGCCTGATGGCTTTTTCCTGCCCCGCGTTACTTTCCACTTTATTAAGCATCGCTGTTATTTTATAAACGTATAATACTCCTGGTTGTACGGTTTTATCTACGTAGGTAACCGCATTTTTAACGTCAGATACCTTGCTAAAGCTTTTCGCAGTAACAGCTTTACGGTAAACTACGTAATCATTACCCTTGTCATTTCCAGGCCAGGTAAGCTGAATGCCATCGGTTTTGTTGATCAGGTAAAAATCCGAAGGCGGGGAGATAAAATCATAGGTTGGTACTGTTAGCTCAGTAAGCGATGACAGCAAACTTTGGTTAGCAAAAGCATCAACGGAGGTAACACCATATTCATAAGTTTTGCCCGGCGTAGCGAGTGTATCCCTGAAAAACGGAAGGCGCTCCACTTTTGAGATCATCTTAAAAAAAGGCTGCCCTTTTTCTCTTCGGAATACGATATAGCCAATCACATTGTCATACACCGCAACAGTGTTTTCCCATTTAAGGCTCACAGCCCTATCGGCCCAGCGGCTTTGCACTCCTGCAGGCGATGCTACATACTGGGCTTTTAACGGACGGATGCCTACCGATGCGGATATATCGCTCATGTTTTGCGCCAGGTTCATTACCTGCACAGCATATATGTATTGTGTTGCCCCGTTCAGGTATTTTAACGAATCGCGGTAAACGGTATCACGGATTGGCGGTGAAATAACCTGCATATCTTTAGCAGACGTACCACGAAGCACATAGTAAGCAAAAAGATCAAGCTCAGGGTTTTTATCCCAGCTAAGTACAATAAACCGGGTGCTATCCTGTTTGGCGGTTAGCCCGCCCGGTTTTGACGGCCTCTCATTTTTTACCTGCATTGAGCCATTCGCGGTAGCGGTTGGCAGCATTTTAAAGCCCGGATAAGGTACCAGCAAAGGCCTCACCTGGTAGTAATATACCATATTGGGCAGCACTTTGCGGTCGAGGTAATTAACTGCGTTTGGTGCAAGCGTATCTGCAACAACAAATTCCTTTTGCGCCGAGCGCGATTTAAGAATCTGGATCCCCGAGTAAACGGCCTGCCGTGGCAAGGCGTTCCAGCTTAAATACAACGCATTGGTGGTATCTTTAACCTTAAGACCGGTAATGGTTGCGATGCTTTTAAATGATTTGCTAAGATGGCTGCTGGGATCAGAACTTGCACCTTTGTTGCCGGCCATATCATAAGGTTGCATATAATAGGTAAGCAATTCGCCGGGGTTTATCTTTTCTGTAAAATAAACATGCAAACTATCATCGCGGTTATAAACTATCAAACGTTCGGCGGCCACAGTGAAGCGTTTTGAGATTGAAGATTTTTTATATACCGATGCGAAAACGGCAGGGTTTGCAGCCGGTGCCGGAACCGACCAGGTAAACTGAACCACACTATCGGCAACCAAAGCCCTGTTCAATTTAAACTTGGGGAAAGGCACCCGCTTTACCGCCGAAACTGCTTCTGTATAAATAACCTCCGTTTTCCCCGCAGCGTCAATACCCGAAACTCGGTAAACCGTAGCGGCCGAATTGCCTTTGATGTCAGTATCGGTCCACATCATCCCGATACCTTCCAAAAACTCTTTGGAAAGGAAAAAATAACCAATTTTTTGTACATCGCCGCTTTGCAAGGTGGCCCAGGCTTCGGCATCATCCCTGGCTTTTACCTTGATCTTAAATTCATCAGCTACCAATGATCCCGTGCGTTTTTTAAATTCGGAATAGGAAGCCGGAAAAGTAACCACAGCCTGTTTTTTAAAGTTGCCTGTTCCACTTTGATCTTTGCTTACCTCGTAGCTTTTATACTTTCTGAAAATATTAAGGGATTTGGTACCGGCATCCGGTGCGTTCACCATAATGATCACCTGCTTGTCTGACGGCAGCAGGTGGCCGCCCACTACCCCGGTTTGTATTTGCTGCGCATTTACACCTGTGGCCGCTATCAGTAGTAATATTATTAAATTAAATTTTTTCATACTGTTTTTAAATTAAGGGCATACTGAACGGTCGCCGCCCACGTGGATACCAAAATTAAGTCCTCTGTGCTGCGTATACCCGAGGTCTACATTCGCAGTAGCGCAAACTTTGGCCCCGGCCGGCGGCCAGTCCCAGCACGTATCTATCGAGTTACAGCCCGGGCTACAGCCGCCTATGCTAAAGTCGGCCCGGCCACCAGCAGATCCTGAAATGAACCAGCCATCCGTATCATTACGACCGCCCCGGATATTATAACAAGCCTGGAAACCGGCGCTTACACATAAACCAATAGCGCAAGCTTTGGCTCCGCCGCCATATTTGCCTGATAAGCCAAGCAGGTAACTATTTTCGGCAAAATTGAGCAACAGCGTTGATTTCGATTCAGTGTAGAACCATACACTGGCACTGGCTACGTATACATCAAAACCAATAGCCCTATTTTCGGGGATGCCAAGCGAAGCGGTACTATTAAGGTAGATCCCTGAAAACTCCGTATTGATATACTCCGGCGCTGCATTGGCAAAATAATACGAAAGCCTGTCGGTACGGGTTCGCGGGTTTTTAAGGCCTATAGCCATGGCGTAATCCGCCCGGGCGTTGATCAGGCCTAACAGTGAAAGGTCCATGCCGCATCCCAAAAACACATACTTGTCTGTACTTTTACCGCTTACCACCAAATCGCCCTGGATATGCGCTTTTACCAGGCCCTTTATCGGCTCAATATCTGAAATGATACCTATCGTAAAATATTGGTTAGGTATATCTAACACGAGATCGGCATGGGCCAGGTTCAGGTAATCGGCCACTTGTACAGTAGCATAACCTTTTATAACGGGGCCGCTCTCTACCGTTAGGCCTATAGGATCGAGCTTAACCAATGTACTGGTGCCGGTAAATGATAATCCTCCGTTAATATCTATTTTAAATTTCTTTTCGGCACTGTTGTAGTTGAAACCACCACCTACGTGATCAATAGTAATGATACCCACAGGAATTACTGTACCGGCGCTGAAAGCTGCCCCTACATCAATACCTCCGGTTACCTTGTAATAGTGAAAGTTAACCGAGGCATTTATAGGCGTACCAGGTATCGATAATGACCCCGCGCCGTCAAAACCATTATCCTTGATCCCCACCTCGATCTCTGATTTCATTACCGGGATATCGATAGTGGCACCAAGCTTACTTACCGAAGCTTCAATGCCGCCGCCAACTTTAGCTTTAAAGCGGATATCGCCCGCGGTAAATTTAATCATCGGCACTTCTACCGTAAACTCGCCCTGTACACCAATAAAAGGGATTTGATCGGTAGTGTTAAACTGGATGCTTTGCACTTTAAATTTAGCAAATGCAAAATCGGCCGAGAAATCGGTTGGCGCGTCTATCATAAACCGCCCGTCGGTTTGTATTTCAAAAACAGGCAGGTTGATCTCTTTAGTAATAAAAGTATCAAACTTGATCTTGCCCGATCCGGCCAGTTTATAGGCTGATGAGCCCGGTGCTTTACCAAAGCTAAGCGGCGTGCTGCCCGGCATCAGTTTTACTACATTCAGGAGGTTCAAGCCTTCATCGGGGATTTTAAAGCTGCCACCATAAAAAATATCCTTACCAACGCGCAGGTCTGAAAAGCTTACGGTAGATGGTGTGGATTTAGGGATCTGCACCGTAATGCTGCCGCCAAAATTGAAGCCGTCTTCCGTAAATACCAGTGAGGCCAGTGAAGCTTCCCAACTGCCGATGGATAGTTTGGGCAGATCGGTAGCCACTATTTTCAACTTACTGATTTGCAATTGCGGGTTCAGCACAAAATCTTCAATTTTTAAGTTGATAGTTTTTATCACGCCCAGATCAGGTGTGCTTACCGAACCTTGCATGTGAATTCCCTGCTGATCAACATAACTGCCCGCGAAGGCTATTTTAGCTTTAAAACCGTACACTTCGGCCTCCCAATCGGTCATGCCGGTGTCTCCCCCCGTAAACTTCAGCTTGGTAAGCGCCGACGGCACCCCGCCCGAGCTGAAAACAGGGACCTCGGGCGATGAGGTGTTGTCAGGTATTAACTGCGGTATATAACTTTTGGCCAGCAGGTACCCCCGACTGTCGGTTACACCGGTCATATCTAACTGCAGCTTGCCTTTTATCTCTCCTTTACCACCCGTTGTACCTGTAACAACCAGGGTTTCTCCGTCGGGTTTAAGTATCAGCGGTAAAAAGTTAAATAATTTAAGCGAGAGCTGTGTATCGTCGGTCTGTACCTTGTTACCCTCTGGTATCGGATTATTTGATGCATCAAACGTAACTTTTATGTTAGTAAACTTCAACGAAATTTTATCATGGCTGCTCAATACTGAAAATAGCGGGGTAAGATCACTGAATTTACCGGTTACGCGATAAGAATTAAGGCCATCGGGGGTCATTTGATCCAGCGCCACCGGAAAACCCAGTAACTTGCTTATGTTTTTACCACCGCCATCGCCAAGGGTAAAATTAACGGAAGCCGGTTCGGAGGTTAGGTTTTCCTCTTGCGTTAAAGATATAAAGCCAGATTTTGATGCTTTAAGGAAGGTTTTTCCTGCCGGAAGACTGATTTGATACCGTCCATCAACCCCTGTAACGGTATTAAGATACGGTTGACCTTCAACCTCAACAACAGCGCCGCCTAAATTGCTCCCGGCAGCGGTAACAACACCGCTAACCAGGGTACCTTTAGCAAGTGTAATGTTTTGGAGACTTTCAATACCGTTTTCCTGAACAATCACTGTATTTTCAACAGCTACCAGTCCGGAACCACCTGGAGGCGTTACGCTTACTTTGGCATTACCTCCAAAGCCTTCGTAATACCATTCGCCGTTTGTAGCTACGTGTGATGTATCAAACAGCGTGATAGTAGCATTATTTACAAGTGCACCGTTCGGGTCTAAAATCCTAAACCTTATCCTGCCTGTCCGGCGTACCAGGTTACCGCAATCGCCTAGATCAATAGTACGTACCGCCGACTGCACCAGCGGATTATTATGGAGGTTTTTTGAATAAAGGTCGGCAAACTGAATGGCCGAGGCCCTCATTGCCGGGCTATTGATAAAGGCCTGATCGGTAACAGGGCCGGTTAGTACGGGGTTATTGCCCACCATATTACCTATAGGCGATGCAATTTTAGGCGTACTATTGTCAAGCACTATCGCGTTTGTTATCAGCTTTACATCGCCTATTGCCGGTGACGTAGCACTTGCCACTGTTGGCCCGGCAAAACCAAACATGCGTGTGTTATAAACAAAGCCCCTGTTAATTGATGCCTGGATACTATTGGCGGTAAGAATATTAGCATTAAGCTGGTTAAGCTTTGCGATATTATCGCCGGGGTTAATTACCGGATTAATTACCCTGTTGACTGTCGAGATCACATTAGACGGGTTTTGTAACACCAGGCCGTTGCCAAGCGCAGGGTTAGCATTTGCTTTTGACGGTGCAGGGATCACTACATCAATGGTTTGTGAAATGTATCCCTCCTTTTCAATCATCAGCTTATGGTTACCCTGGTAATAGCTTGTCTGGAAAAGCCCGTCCTCGCCCGAGTTAAAATAAACCGTTGAGTTAACAAAGTGTAAACGCGCGTTTGGAATTGCTTGCTTTGTTGACGATATAGCCCGGCCAACCACACTCACAATATCCGGTTTGATGCTGAATATCACTTCCTTGTTTGATCCGTTGGCCAGCGCCTGGAAAGTTTGTACTGTATCGGGTGTTACCTCGAGATCCTGAAATTCACTGCTTACTTTAATCAATTTTACCTTAAAGCTCGCGCGATCTTTTAGCTGCGGCAAGTTCGGGATCGTGAACCTGCCAAGCGAATCGGTCTTCACACTATAGGGGCCGTAGTCAGCAGTTAAAACTTTTACAAGGTTCAGTTCATCCATCTTGCTTAAAACACTCTCCGCTAAAATGGTTGATTTATTCGCATTACTTACAACAGTGTTCGATATAGGCGAGGGTGCGGTAGGTAATCCTGCAATGGCAGGAATTGGGCGGATAGTTGCCGGGCCGTTAAATTGCGCACCGCCAAGTGAAAGCGTGTTTAGTATTAACGGCCTTGCGATAACCCCACTGACAACAGGCAGCTGGTTATTATTGCCGCCAAGAAGGATAGCTGTTCTTGATGCTTGCCTATTGAAATAATCAATTACTGAACCCGTGAACGGTGGTGGCCCGGGATTCAATAAATCGCTCGTATTGTATTCAATCTTAACTATGGCACCCGTAACCGGTACAAAACCCGTTGGCAGCGACATTCTTACCTCTCCAAATACGTATGCCGGCGTGGCCGTTAACCGGTAATCTGCTTTAACATTAAGTACCAGATTAGAAGCAAGGTTGAGGTTATGCGCTTCCAGATCGGTGGTTTTACCGTTGAAACGCTGGTTATGGCTTTCAATAACCACTAAAAAACGCCCGCCATAAAACAGCTTACCATACTTTAGTGTTCCGCCACCGGTTCCCATTTTTACACTATCAACCGACACTTCAACCACACTACGGCCGTTTATAGTTACAGCATGTTTAGATTCAAAAGGAATATTCCCTTCCTGGTATAAGTAAGGATCGTTTTCAAAATCAATCTTATTCCGGTAAATATGTACAACAGCTATCTTATCTTCCGGGCTGGCATCGGCCACGTCGTCTAAAGTGAGTTTTGGCGTGTAGCGCAGGGTGCGGGCCAGTAAAAGGATCTGTCCTATATCACGCATCCCCGTTGAATCCAATTTACTTATGGGGATCTCGACGGTTTTCTGCTCAAAATTTTCAGACGTTATACTGATGATCAGTTTGGTGTATTTAGCTAACCCCATATAGGAGGGATGTGTAAAATCAATAGCGAAATTGCCTCCGCCATCGGTTTTACTGGTAGCTATCAATTCCTCCACCGGCGGTGGATCTAAGTTGTAATGGAAACCAAAACTAAAATCGAACATGGGGTTTACAAAACTGCTTGCCGGAAATGAGTACATGCCCAGGTACGAAAAATCACTCGTGTAATTTGTGGCTTGTGTGCTCGCTGTCGTGGTAGAAAAACCGTTATCCGTTTTCCAGTTTGGATCGACAACTCCTTTAATGACGATATCTGCATTAGGCAGTGCGTACCGCTCTGTTGCACTGTCAACAGCTATGGCGTCCTCGTTGTAAGAGAGGTTGGTGCCGCCCGTTGTAGTCATAACAGCGCCTGCGCCCAACCCGGCGGTGGTTTGTACAGGCACATAAGGTATCAAGGTAGGATCTACCTGCGCAGCTGCGGCTATCCTGGAATCATTTAAAACATTAGGGGCATTAAACACAGAGGTTTTTAAAATGGAAGATATCGGCCTTGAGGCGAGACCTGGTATAGGTGCGCCTGTTAATACAATTGGCGGCGGTGTAGCCTTCACTATCGTATTTATCGGAGCAGGAATATCAGCCGATACCCCGCCAAAACCAGCTGACCCAGTGTACTGCGCTTCGGTTTTCTTAAAAGTCCATACCAGCTTGCCTTTTATAGTATTGGTAGCGTATTGTACCGATTGAGCTTTTTGTTTGGCTTGTTCTTTAACTAAGTTGGTATCTACCTTCACAATTGGCGCCCCGCCATAAATAAACGACCGAACCTCGCTTCTGCCTTTATTGCGGAATGGGGTATTATTGAAGGGATCAAAGGCCTCTACTAAAAGCGCATACCTGCGCCCCGGTGTAAGCTGCGGATCGGCGGCATTATAGACATAGGAGTTGCCGACAACCTCCTTCTCAAAAAAATAAGGCTGCGTTGCCGACATAAGTGCATTACTGGGGTTTCTGTCACCAAGTACCTCCACCATCCTAAGCTTATACCTTACTGACGACATGATTTGCGGAGATGTGCCCGGAGGCGTTGTCCATTGCATCAAAACAATTTGCCCGCCGGTTGTGGATAGCTGTGCATCCTCCATAGGTGATATAATGGTTGGCGGCTCCAGGCTGCTTATGGTAAACGTGTTACTACATCCTACCGGTTCATCTGGACTAATGACGGCATTGGTATCATAATCAAACGCCTGTAAACAAAAACGGTAACTGCCTTCGGGCAAGCCATTTTTGTTGATGAATTCACTTTGGGTTATACCGGTGTACTTCACCTGGGTATAATCAAAAAATTTACTGAGGTCATTACCGTTAAGGCTGCGGGTTTGGCCCGGATCAAGCTCAATAGCTACAGGACTTTTGTAATTTGGCTTTACAGCAAGTATCACACCGTTATCGCCGGTAATAGTTCCCCGTAACTGGATCCGTTGCCTTTTGGTTGATACGTTGGTGACCGCGATCACCATTAATTGAGGCTGCGATGCATAATCGGTGATCTTACGCGGATAGGGCGGCAAGATCTGTATCGACACGCTTACTTGTGCTTTTAAGGGCAACCAGGCAATACAAATGAGTAAAAAGAGGTACAGTTTTTTCATGTTCTTAAAAGCTTAGTAGATAACTTAATTCCCCGCGGGTTTCTGTAAAATTTGGCTGCAGTTGAGGCCCTGCCGTTTTCACTTTGTTATTGGTAAGGAAAAAATTAAAGGATACTAATTGTTTATTAGCCACCCGGTAACCCAGGTTACCGGTAGCGTTAATGATAAATGTATCCTCTCCGCCTAATGACTTGCTGCTGGTAAAAGTGCTGCTAAGGCCGGTTTGCAGTTTTTGAAAAAAGACCTTGTTTGCCCCTGCCGTTGCCGACCGGAAGCTGTTGCTCATGCCCTGCCCACTCAATTTGGTATCCGAAATATTGACGTAGGCGCTCAGCATCCTTTTAGTGAAGTTGATATTGTAGCTCAGCATATACTGGTTTGTTTTTATGCTGCGCGATACCGCATCGGTACTATAAAAAGTGTTATAGTCATTTAAACTATTACGGGTAAATGAGCCGGAGATCATATGGATCACATCGGTGCTGATGATCATGTACCGGGGCATGATGGTGATGGTTTGGGTGGTTTGTACAATCTTAAGCGAATCGGCAAATAAAACGGTTTGGGCCTTTTGATTATCGGAGAAGTTGGTGTAAACCGCATCTACCGACAGTGATTTGGTAATATCAACGCCCGCGTTAAACGCGCCAATAACCCGGTGATTGGTCGCTCGTTTCTGATCTTTTATATTATCGTGCTGAAAGCCCAAGCTACCGTTAAACCTTATTTTTCCTTTGGCAAGATTTGCAGAAGGGCTTACCGTCCAGTTTTCATAATCCGAGCTGAAATAGTAGGCACCCATAGTCTGAAAATCTGGGTCGAGACGCTTATATTTTAGTTTGAGTCCGTAGTTCCGGCTTTTATAACCAAGCCCCGCCGAAAAAGCGGTGTAGTATTCGGATGTACCATTTAGCCCAAAGGTAGTGCGGAGTTTATTCAATAAAGTACTGCTTCCATTATCAAGCGAGATTGGCGAATTGACATCATTGGTATACAAACTTAACGCGCCGTCACTTTCAAACATAAAATACTTAAAAAAGCTAAACCTTGAGGTATAACCCATCACATCATTTCTGGCCGGGCTTATATAGTCTTGCTGTGGGGTAACACCTTTTGGCTTGATGGTATCGTCTTTGGCGCTTAGGTAACTCAATTCAAAAAAGTTACGATCGGTTCCATAACCCAGTTTAGCGGCATATCCCTTTCGTGAAAAAGAGAAAGGTACCAGGGCCTGCGTGGTAGTATCGATAGTGGTTGCCCTGTTAAGCCGGCCATACATAAAACCCACCCTCAGCTTGCCGGGGGTTAATTCAAAACCCGCTCCAAGCATGGTATGACCGCCAAGGGTATAAGGCGAAAAAGAAATATCCCGGTACCCGAGGTGCACGGTAACCCATTTATAAGCAGGACTTATTCCCAACTGGTTAAATGGCTGCCTGAATGATTTATCAGACTCGCTGAAACTGAAAGACAGCGGTACATCCAAACCGTAAAAACTAATAGTCGGATTACCCGAAAAATAGTAAGTAAAAGGTGCACGGCGATCCTGGATACCCGTTGCATTATAAAAAATACCCTGAGCCTGGATAGTGCCTGATAAGGTTACAGGCTTTTGATGAGCGATATTTTCAAGATCTTGAGCGTGAAGGCTGCAGCATCCACTGTAAATAAGTGCCATTAACAGCAGGTATTTTTTCATTGCAGTTAGGTTGATAACTTCAACTCATCAACCGGTTAAATGCCGGTTAATGAGTTAAATTGATATATGAGTGACAAGGTGCTTTATTACGTATAGCTTTCAGAATGCAGTATCGCCGTTTGGGATATATATTACTGTTTTAGTGAACTGTTTCATAGGTGTTAGTTTTAATAATATTTATAGTGATAGTTTATGATTTTACAGTCCGCAGTTATGCGAAATCCGTTTTACAAATAAACACGGTGAGGCTAAGAATCTCTTTCGAGTATGTTGCAGATACTTGCGTTTTCGTTACATTTTGACGCAAGTGGCGCACTTCCGCACTATGCCGGCCTAGGCTTTTGGCGAAGCAAGAGGTACGGGGCTACCGCCTACATTATTTTTTCGAAACACCGAATGACAAATTCGCTGGGGATATTGGACCGTCAAGCTTATTCTCATAAAATATAAAAGGGGAGAAAAAATATCTTTTATACTAATAGATTATTACACGGTATCAGCGGTTTTCTTCGCCCGGAAGACAGTGAATGTAATGTATCGGGCACCGGTCATTCTTTCGCTTCCATATCCCCGGCAGTCACTCAGTCGAACCATTCAATCCCAAATTGGTTAAACATGATATGACGATAATCGCAAATGAATTACATGTTAATGCAGTGCGTATAGAAGGTGAAGAAACTTCCCTTCTCGTTGTGGCGACGAAGCTGCTTACCGAGCCGGCCTACATGGTGTTTTTAATCCCTGAAAGATGCATGCGCGTGCCGATGAACAATTTTGTACATGAATAAAGCGGCAATGAAGGCAGAGAAGCTTAGAAAAAAAGCATCGATCCCGTCTTTGTAGCGGGGCTGTGAATATACTATTTTCAACAAAAGAGCCTTCCCGGGAGAAGCCTTTAATGAACGTATTTCATGGATGATTACTAATGTAGGAGCAGCGCCTCATGGTCAGGAAAAAAGCCCGGCGATGCAGGGAGCATCTAAACGGCTGAATATGATACTGGCTAAAATTTGCGACGGTGTGCGTTCTCATTTTAACAGACTGATGACCTGTTCATCAGGAACCTGGGACGATGTAGACTGGAAATTATTTGATATTGTAGGTAGATTATTATAAAAGCGGTGAGTCTGCCGAATCATACGTAACTGAATTGGAGAAGTACAAGTCAAAAAAAACTTCGGTGGCAATGGAAGTTGTGCTTATGAGGCGATGCTGAAACGGTGGTCCAAAAGTTTCCCAATCGGGCATAATGGTGTTTGTTTAGGTTCATCGGTTCGGATTAACGGGATTATTATGTTCCCGGTTATTTTTATCTATAAGTTTTTTCTTTTTTCTGCTGTCCATAATCAGGGTTACTACAGCATATATGAATACGGCCAACATGGCCAGGATCTCCTGTGTGTTTTTTTTGACAATGCCGTCCACAATGCAAATGGGGCCCAGCACTGTCAGGCAAATAAGGGTCGGTTTTCGCGGCAATAAAATGGCCATGGTAAATAATTTAATTGGTTAGCAAATTTTGCGGTGTATAATAATTTACTATATAACCAGGTCTGCTTCAATATTTAATTCATTATCCGCTTTCACCTTGTCCCAAATGTGTACTTTTACGTGATAGGTCTCCCCTGCTTCCATCGGTCTTGCAATGGTGATATCACCGCGCAGTTCGGTAGCGCTTGCCGGCGGATAGCCCTGAGCACCTGCAAACAGGTCGGCAGCATTAAGTACCGTGGTTCCCTTTTTATCAGTTACCAAGAGCATCATCCCCGGGAAAACCTTTCCTTCTTTAAGCCCATAATTGTTTAGGCCAAGCGCTACAATAGCTATTCGGGTGTTCAATTGTACTTTATTATCGGTCATTCGTTTATTGGCCGGGTCAATCAATAAAACATCGCGCACGATAAAGCCATTGTAGCTGAAAGATAAACCGGTGCGGAAGTCCTTTTTTGCGCCTTTACTATAGTTGCATCCGACAAATATCATACAACTTAATAGCATGAGAAGAGGTATCGCTAAGGTTGTTTTTAGGTTTTTCATTGAAGTTAAGAATGTTGTTTTGAAACCAGCCAATATGATCACTACAGATTGTAAGGCCGGTACAATTTCTTCACAAAGAAACGTAGCTCATCCAAAAATTACTTTCGTATATGTTACAAATGCTTTTGAATTTGTTGCGTTGTAAAGCTGCCCGTTTCTAACCCTGGCATCTTATTTTGATCTAGCTGCCAGGATGTACAAGCTGATAAGCACATCAGGGTAACGTAAAGTGGTTTTGATGGGTCGTTACAGATGTTCATGCCTCAGCATGGTACGGTCAAGTTTAAACTTCACCTCGGTCTTTAGACTGTCGGCTGTTTGGTAAATCCTTAAGCGATTTATCAATTATGCCAAGCAGAGCGCTGTGATATTAAAGCTGACAAAGACCGCCACACGCAAAAGCATGGCATTCCGTAATCATGCTCTGTACGCAAGTGCCCTATATCGTCTTACAAATGTCTGGCCCACGCCACATGCAAAACAGCAGGAATGCACATCCAACTAATCGGCGCCGATACCCTCAAAACGAGTAAACCAGTGACGAAATCACATCGTTTATTAGACGATTATGTTAGAAAGGTAATAGGCAAATACAGTGTCAACGTTTTTATTTCTCAAAATTATTTTTAAAGCCAGTTTTATTTAATAGTGAGCTATTCATTGAGTAGGAAAAGCGCATCGTCATAAAACATTGATTTTAAAGCTAATAATACCGGAGTTCAATTCCCGCTCTTTCCTACTCCATCCTTATATAAATCAACATTTTATATATCTGCTTATTTAACACCTAAGCTAATCTTTATAATAACAGCTTGGTGAGCATTGAGTGAGCAAAGCGAAAGCATACATCATCTATTTTGATAATGAACTACTTAAGAGTCGATCAAATTCCTTCGGACTCCTAATATTACCTTTCAAAATGGTAAAACTAAAAACGACCTTCGCAATATATTAATGGTCGTTTTGTGCACCCAAATGGGCTTGAACCATTTTAAGCAATCTAAAATTGTCTAACTAAAAACATTTGGATTTTTCGGCATTATTGACCATGTTGTTGCGTACCTATTAGCCTTGCGAATCGCGTCGACGAAGATCAAATTACAAATATCGGATTCAGGGAGATGACACGATAAAAGTTTAACGAAACGTCGTGAACCCATTTTCGAAACGTATTGGTCTACTAATCAGGAATATCCACCTACCTCACTTAACCAAAAAAAGTTTTATGTTGATTCATCAATTGAAAGGCAATTGATTTTTAATTAACGTGTAGTTTAAAGCGTAGCGATACAGTTACCCCTCCCAATCCCGATATTTCAAAAACTCCTCTCAGCTGTCGCGTAAGCCCATTCATCATCTGCAAACCAAGTGATTTATTTTGCATAGCATCAAAGTTTTCCGGTAATCCCCGCCCGTTATCGGCAACAGTAAGTTTTACAAGATCATGCTCACCTTTAGCAAATGATATAGTAATTTGCCCGGCTTCGCCATTAAAGGCATATTTAACTGCATTAGTAATAGCTTCATTCAAGATCAGCCCTACTGGAACCGCCTGGGAAAGCTCTATATGCAGCGAATCAATTGCCTGTATAAATTTAATTTTTTTAACACCAAGGCCATTAGAGAGATTATTAACCAAATCTGATACATATGCAGGCATATTGATAGTGGCAATCTGGTCATTGTTATAAAGTTTCTGATGAATAAGGGCGATAGCGTTAACCCTGTTTTCGCTTTCGGCTATCGCCTCTTTAGCATCTGCGTTTTGAAGAAAACCGGCCTGCGCTCTTAAAAGGCTCATGATAATCTGGAGGTTATTCTTTACCCGGTGGTGTACTTCTCGCAACAACCAGTCCTTCTCCTTCAAAAGCCCGTCTTTATCTGCAAGCAGGCCATCCTTCTCGTATAATAACCTTTGTAAAATGATATTCTGCGTATTGATAGCTTCCTGTTGAGACTCCAGTCTTCTGTTAATTTTCTGCTTGCTTTTAAAGCCCCAAAACGCCAGGGTTGCCAGCAACAACAGCACCACAACGCCCCCAATCATCACATCGCGGATTGTATTGGAGCGTTCTATTACTGCTTCCTGGAGTTTCTGCTTATTCTCAAGCAATTTGATATCCTTCGACTTTTTGTCTGCCTCATACTTGATATTTAATTCAGATATTTTTTGCCTCGCAGCTAAATTATTGATAGAATCGTCTAACGCTTTATGCCTGGCAAAATGCCTGATAGCCGGAATAAAGTTTCCGAGCGCAGAATCTGCCTTAAACAACAATTTATGGGTATCAAGCTCCTGGTCCCGGTCAAAATATTGCGGATCCTTTAACGATGCCTCCAGGTATTTCTTTCCTTCTTTGAAACGGTGATGCTGGGTATAATACTTACCTATAATGAATAAAGCGCCGCCACCGGCTAAAGTTAAATGATAGCCTATCCTTTTCCCATTTTCCTGATCGGCAGCCTGATCAAGTCTGAGCATTTCCAAATAGCTTTGTTCTGCAAGGTTTTGGTTCCCGAGCAGGTCATAAATATACCCGTACGTTGAGGCAAAGAGTTCCCTGTTATTAACCGATAAGGTTGGATATTTCTTTAAAAAATCGTTGAGAAATCTAAATGCCTTTTTAGGTGCCCCTCCTGAGGCCATGAAATTGGCTATCTTATAACAATCAACATACTTATCCCGGTCAGATTTGCTGATATCATATTGAAGCACTATCTGATAAAATTGAATAGCCTTATCAAATTTCTTCAGCGCCGCGTATGTGTTGCCAAGCGCAATATACGGTCTGATCTGCTTATCAGGATTATCTCCGGCAGCCTTTACCCCAGCAAATCCCCAGTCGAGGGCTTTATCATAGCGGCCGTTAAAACGATAAAAGTCACTTACGATATAGTAAGTGGTTATAGAAAGCGGCTCGTGACATTCCGAAAAAAGTCTCAGCATTTCCAACAGATCTTTCTCGGCCTGTACAATCTGGCCATGGTTTCCCCGGATAATAACAAGGTCGCGTAAACTATATCCAGCTTCTTTCAGGTTATTTGCCTGGCGATAGTATTTTACGGCCATTTCATTACTGTAAATAATATCGCGATAGGTATTGTTATTCTCAGGCATATACGTACCAAGTTGCGACCATGTTCGAGCCACATTTTCAGTTTCTCCTGATTGGTGAAAACTTTGAATGATATCCATGAATGCCCTCTTGCCACAAGCTACGTTACCTCGGTTAAAGTAAAATTTACCTGTCAGGACAAAGCATTCGTTCATCCATTTAGTTGAGCCGGCTTTCTTTGCCGCCGCCGATGCCTGGTTTATCAATGGCATAGCCTGGATGTATTCTTTACTGTCGGGCGGAAAGTTAAAAACGCCGCGTTCGGCAATAAGCAACAACAACCTCGCCTTTTCTTCACCATCGGTACTGGATGCTATATCCAATGCGTCTTTAAACTGATTTCGCTCAAGTAAGGCCTTGCATTGCATAAATTTGGCCTCGTTGCCGCCCTCGGTGAAATTTAAAGTTTTACTTAACTCAAGTGCCAGACCTGCATATAACATAGTGCTATCAATAGCCTTGTTCTCTAAGGTTCTGGAATACCAATAAACATGCGAAATTTTAAGGAGCAAATTGATCTTATTGGTATCTGAAGGAGATTGGCTTAACTTTTCCAACAAAGCCGAAAGGTTATTATCCGTTTCCTTTTTTACAAGCAACACGCCCTTAGTTACCTGACCAAGGGCCGTCAGGGCAAACAGCAAAAAGAAAGAAATAGAAAAAATCCCTTTTCCCATAGTAAAAGATAAATTCGTCCGGTGAGTGGAGTTCTTACCGGAGCGATAACCGGATCATTTCCGTTTCTAATCCGCTCAATCTTATTTCGCTATTAAGCTAAAGCAATGTCCCAAATTTACGCATAAAATAAAGAAATAAGGATTTGACAGTATACACTCCCTCCTTTTAACTAGCAAAAGAGCACCCGCTGGCAGCAAACCAATAATTTTGATTGACACTTTTAAAATCATATCAACTTTGTTATTGACAAGAATTCAATCCCGGTAAGAAAACACCGAACCTTAACTACCCGGTTATAAAATCTATACTTTTGACGTTGCCCCCTACTTATGAATAAGCTGTTTTTTAAAATCTTTATTCTTGTCTTACTTCTATCCCACCCTGCTTTCAGTAAATCCAATTCCCCCCTTCTACCGGATATACCGTCTGGCATTAAGAAGATCGACCTCGGAGACACAGCAAAGATCAACGCATTGCTCCGTTTAGCATCTACCTATGTGAATAAACCGGGTGAGCAGGCCGACGACCTAAGTAACGCCATCAATTATGGCAACCAGGCCCTTTCCCTAAGTCATCAATATCATTTTTTGCCACAGGAAATCGCCGCCTACAGCTTGCTTTCACAAAGCTACCGCGAAAAAAAAGATATAGTTGCGGGCAGAAAATATGCCGAACAGGGCGTTAAACTGCTTCCCAAAAACTCAACAACCATTGAAGCCGCTGACGTACTGGCGGAATTATCAACTTATTACGACGCCACCAATGCGGATAGCCTTATTATCAAGATAAATTATTTTACGAAGTCGGTAGGCATTTTGAGAAAAGTAGCGCCACGTACTAAGAAGCTTGCCGATGGATTGAAGTTTCTTGGAGATTTGAAGAATAGCAGATATGATCTTAAGGAAGCTGTTTCGCTTTTAAACGAATCGCTGGCTCTTTACCAATTACTCGGGGTAAAACAATTGCAGGATATTTATGATTTGCTTGGGGATGCACTCACAAGTTCAGGAAACACCGTAGAAGGCCTTTCCTATCAACTAAAGGCGCTTAAAACTGCTGAAATGTTTAAGGACACCAGCCAAATGATCAGTACCATCTACTATCGTTTAGCCTTTACTTACAATTCCATCAATCAGGATAACAGAACAGCGGAATACATGGATAAGGCAAGTTATTATGCGCTTAAAAACCGTAATAATAACGACTGGATTATGATATCGGGCAGCCTCGGCACTATCTATAACAAGCTGGGGCGTTACCGGGAGGCGGTAAAAACTTGTGAAGAAGCGCTCATAAAATGCCCGACTACCGATTATCAGAACCAAACCAACCTGATCACCAACCTGCTTTTCGCGGCGACAGCTACAAAAAAGCTTGATAAAGCCTCGGGGTATTATAACCGTTTGAAACAGCTTACAGACGCACACAATATCGAATTGAGCCCTACCGATGCGGCAATGATAGAATACTTGATTGCCATGAAGCAGTTTCCGGAAGCGGAATTACAAGTGGAAAAATTTATTAAATATGCGGCTGTCACCCAAAGCCTGATATCCAAACAGAAAATAGAACATTATCAATTCCAGGTAGACTCGGCCAGGGGAAACTTCCTTTCGGCAATCAGTCACCAGGAAAACGCACATTTATTGCGGGATTCAATGCTGTCCCGTAATTATAACAAGCAGATTGGCAGGATGCAAATGACTTTCGACCTGCAAAAGAAGGATCAGGAAATCGCTTTTAAAGCAAAACATATCGACCTGCTAACCCATCAAAATCAGTTACAGAACAGCGCGCTGCATAGCCAGAAAATGATCCGGAACCTGTTTATTGCCTCTGTCCTGTTATTGATGGCCTTACTCGCTGTCCTTTACAACCGTTACAAGCTTAAGCACCAAGCAAACAATGATCTGCAGGAACAGCAAGAGGAAATTAATACGCAAAATGAATATTTACGGCAATTGGTTGATGAAAGGGAATGGCTTTTGAAAGAAGTACATCATCGCGTCAAAAACAACCTGCAGATCGTGATCAGCTTGCTTAATTCCCAGCTAAGCAATATTAAAGATGTAGTAGCAATCGATGTGATCAGGGACAGTCAAAACCGGATGCGGTCGATATCGCTGATCCATCAGAAATTATACCAGTTTGATAACCTCGCTACTATAGATGCGGGTGATTATATCCGGGAGATCGCACTCTATCTGCAGGATAGCTTCGATACCTTTGGCCATATCAAATTACGGGTAGATGTTGCACCGGTAAGGTTAGATGTTTCCCAGGCTGTACCCATCGGGTTGATCCTGAACGAAGCGATAACAAATTCGATAAAATATGCGTTTGCTGATCAGACCGACAAACAGGTTTCCATCAACCTTACCAGTACTGACAATCACGTTCGGTTAATGATCAGTGATAACGGGAAAGGTTTATCCCCGGAGATTGATATAAAGCAATCAAAATCATTAGGTATGCAGCTCATGACAGGTTTAAGCCGCCAGATACGCGCCCAATTAAAGATAACCAGCAACAATGGATTAACTATCGAACTGGAATGGCAACAGGCAGATCCCTTCCATACTTCAACGCACCGTGGGGTGTGATGGTTTATCCGGACAGTTGATCTGTCATGATTTATAAAAGTAAAAATAAATAACTTGTTGTTTGTTTGTGGTGTTGAAATGTGGGAAACTCGGAGAGTTTTCCATATTTCAACACGTTTTTCTTTTTTTGCTTCTTTTTTTCTTTTTATCGGGCCTCCGCTTTTTGTGGATAACTTGCCTTTCGCTCAAACGCCATCGGGCTGATATAGCCTAAGGCTGAATGTCTTCGGATAGGGTTATAGTACATTTCAATATATTCAAATATCTCGCTGCGGGCATTTTCTATATTTTCAAAAGAGCCGTCCTGCAATAGCTCGGCTTTAAACCGGGAGAAGTACGATTCCATAAA
>NZ_FNCG01000030.1 GCF_900100945.1 Mucilaginibacter gossypii
TTTATGGAATCGTACTTCTCCCGGTTTAAAGCCGAGCTATTGCAGGACGGCTCTTTTGAAAATATAGAAAATGCCCGCAGCGAGATATTTGAATATATTGAAATGTACTATAACCCTATCCGAAGACATTCAGCCTTAGGCTATATCAGCCCGATGGCGTTTGAGCGAAAGGCAAGTTATCCACAAAAAGCGGAGGCCCGATAAAAAGAAAAAAAGAAGCAAAAAAAGAAAAACGTGTTGAAATATGGAAAACTCTCCGAGTTTCCCACATTTCAACACCACAAACAAACAACAAGTTATTTATTTTTACTTTTATAAATCATGACAGATCAACTGTCCGGATAAACCATCACACCCCACCAGACACTGAAAGCTGCGTTGACCAACCCGGTTAAGAGTTTAAGAAATGAATAATCACTTGGTTCAAATACCAAAAAGCATAAATAATTATCAAGGCTTTTCTTTTAAGTGCCACTTCAGGCTTCGAACCGACAGAAATTAAAAACAGAAATTTTTTTAAGTGCAATCCTTTCTCTGGTTCAATCAAAAACGGGTTAGATATTCCGAAATCGGCCTTAATCATCAAATAAAGGCGCGAACCTTTTAAGGTCATCTATGAATTGGTTCGTGTGGCCGACGGGTTTGAGTGTACAAGGTTTGACATTTAGTGCAAAGCCATAACCGGCGGGGAAAGATTTTTCTCCGCAAGTTTTTTATTTCCACTCATTCAGTCAGTAATAACCACGCAGTTAGGAAGCAACGCTTTGATGAGATTTATATCTCGTTTATTGATAGAGGTTCTTTCAATATGCAATTCCTGTAATTGCTTTAAATTAGCAATGGATGATGGTAATGATTTTAGATTCTTATTCATACTAACATCCAGGTAAAGTAAATTACTTAGTTCACCTATTTGTACCGGTAACTTTGAGAACGAATTGAAGTCAAGTATTAAAATCTTTAAGTTTTTAAGTTTGCCAATTTCGGGGCCAACATAACGCATATCGTTGGAAGCAAAGGATATTTCCTCAAGTTGACTTAATTTTGTTATTACGATAGGAAAAGTCGTAAATCGATTACCCAAAATGTTTGTAGAAATAACATTATGCAAGTTAAAAAGTTGTCGAGGTAGTTTGGTAAGTTGTTGATTTGCAGCATCAATGCTTACAACATCATCTTTATGCTTGATCGCAGAATCGATATTGTGATATTCTTTGAGCGATCTGTATTTTTTAATATAATCCCAATAAGATTTCATGCCCATAACTAAAGTAAGTCACAATGGAAATTCATGCTTTTTATCGCCTGATTTCCAGATACCCGTGATTGTATGTCTGTCCTTTGACACTTGTCCATCAAATCGTCCAGTGTTATGGCCTTTGATGTCCCATTCAAAAAAAGTTATAGAATAGTCAGTATTAAAAATGCCAGCAAGCTTCAGTCGGCCATTTTGGGGATTATAATTATAGGATCCAACAATCGAGGAATCCAACAGCACCAGAAAGTTAAGCTTAATAGGCAATTTTTTATCATTTGAAATTTGTAGATAGCCATCGTAGTTATAAGTGGGGCGGACACTTTTATCTTGGGCTTGAATTTTGGCAAGCAATAAAATAAGTAGTAAGGTAAGGTTGACAAATTTCATTTTCTAAAAAATATTGCACCAATTTGTAAAAATGGTGCAGATATTACCCATTAGGGTTCATCAAAATCCTTTTACAAATTAGCAAGAAGCCGCATATCATCTAAAAAGTGGTGCGTAAGTTGCCCATTTTGGCGCACGGAAGGTGCACCAAAATGGGCTCGAACCTGTATAAAAACATTAAACAACCAATAGTACTCTTTCGGTGCTTCTCAAAGCAGTCATTAAATTGAATAATGTTTTCAATTTAATGGGAAATTGTTAAGTCATGTTTTATTTCCCCTGTAAAGGGATTTTGGACAATATTTGCAAGTCTTCTTTGAATTGGTTCGAACCAACTAAGTCAAGGAGTACCGAGTCGGGATGAAGCTTTTCGAAGTTTTTATCCCGGCTTTTTTTTCTTCCTAACTTATTGTTAGTGTGGTGAATTAAAAATGCAGTCAAGTTAATTTGATTGGTTCTTACAGCTTTTTCTAAAATCTTCTATTTTTCTGGAAATATCGAACCAATAATCGGCCTTTTTTCGTCAATTTTAGCCTTTCTATACGCTTTAAACAGCATATTTAGCCGCAACGATGCTATGTCTATAATTTTGGCATTATCTAAATGTTCGGTGTTATTTTCCTTCAAAGTTTTTAACCCCGCTTCAAATCAAGTTTCATTGGTTTTAAAATTCAGGTTGGAAACTGAATTTGATGCTGAATACGCGTGCGCCGGGTTGGTCAAGATAATTGCAACGGCGAATAAGGTCGATCCGCAAAAATTTGAAAATATTGGCTATACCGGCCCCGACTTCAACATACGGTGCGCTGCCAAGGGTGTAAGTGCCGTTGGAGCTTTTGGTTGCAGCAGGTAAGCGATAAAGGCCTGTGCTTTGCGTCGGATCGTTTTCGGCACGCAAGCCACCGTACAATATTTTAGCAGAGATGAATTCCCGCCATTTTAGATGCTTGATTAGCGGGACTTTGTTTAGCAGGAAGCCGTTAAAGGTGTGCGTAAGGTTAAGGCCAAGGTAGTGATCGCTCACAAATTCAAGATAGTTCAAGGCATTATAAGCATCTCGCTTATAGGCGAGCGATTGATTGGCGGGGCTGATATTGAGCAAGGGAAAAGGCACTTTGCCCAGCACATAGCCGCCGAGCAGGGTAACATCGGTAAAGCCCGCCTGAGAGAGATAAAAGCGCTTATAAATGTTAATGCCAAAGTCGGTATAGGCATACTTGCCACCAAGGCTACGGTTAATAAGAAGGTCATAAATAGGATAAGGGTTATGGATACTATGCCGCGTGCGGCTGCCCTGAATAAGCTCTTCGTGCGGTGCATAGCGTAAGTGAAGATTTAGCTCGCTGGTAGTTAAATTGTTCACCAAACTGCCATCATCATTCTTTTGATAAACCAGTGCTGCAGCCGGTGTTTGCTGCCAGTTTTTATAACCCAGAATATACGAGAAATGATTTTCGAAATCACGAAAATATTGTAGCTCAAATATTCTACTATATAGCCAATAGTTGGTTTTTCCGGTTTGAAAAGATGAGAATGCTGTAGCACGGTTGGTTACCGAAAAAGTATGACCAGGTACATCTACATCATATAAATAGCTTACCTTAAAATAATTATTAGGAAAACGGTAGGGCGCTGTTTTATTTAATGAAAGATAAGCGATTGCACTCCCTTTTACCCGATGATCTTTAGTGCCATAAGCAACGTATCCCTCAAAATAAAAGGTGCTATCCAGCAATGGAGTAGTTCGTCCGCCCAATTCCAAATGCAAGCCTTCCTGGCTATTAAAAGATAAAAAATGTGCAATAGGTCCGATTTGCACCGGGCCGGTATCGGCATAGCCCGCTGTAAGTGTGGACAGCCACCACATTGTTCTTTTGTAAGACGGCATCTGTTCCAGTTTGTACAACTTTTCGTAAACCTGTGCCTGGCCTTTGCTAAGCGTATCAAAACCAGCTTTGCCCGTAGCCACCTGTAAAGTCTCACCCTGGTAAAATGCCGCAGTCTGCGACGCGCCGATTTTGTAGTTACGATATATCACCTTACGCTCACCAAATACACCCCAGCCTTTTTTAGTCAGCCCAAAATCAGCCTTAACCCTACTGCTGGCCAGTTCATACCGACCGCCAGTTTGCCGGGCAAAATCTAACAGTACATCAAAGCTTCTTACAAAATTTACATTGATCTTCCCATTTAGCCTTAATTCACAAGCTGTTACTGAAAAACGCCCGTCCAACGTTACAACCAACTTGCCCTCAAATAACAGATCCCCTTTTGCGCGCGGCGTAAAAGCGAGCTCTACTTGTTTACCCATAGCTGTGCTAATGGTATCTGTAATAAAAAACTTATAATAATTTGGCGCATGATCCGCTATAGGGCTCAAAAACTGGTTAGCTATAATGAACAGGTTATTCTCATAAATATCCACCTGATGACCGTACAATTGGTTTACATAAAGTTTAACCCCCGCGGTGTCAATAAACTGCAATATATTAACGCCTTTATAGGCTCTCTGTATCTGTATTTTCTTCTCCGGCTCCTTTCGAAAATAAATGTCCGACAGCTTTTCTTCCAGCAATACCGGCAAAAAAGTTTGCCCCTGCACCGTATCCAACATAAACTTATATTGGCTAAAAAATTTACTCTCAACCACTTTCTGCGGTAAATTAAAAAAAGATAGTCCCATTCGTTCATACTGCTCGTATTGCAAATAAGCTGCAGCCTCTGCCCGGTTCTCCTGCTTATGATCGATCACTTGCTGAATGAGCGCGACTGCCGGATTTCCTTTGTTGCGATAACGCTGCCCTCTCACAGAGGTTATCGTTACATTTGCCAGCTCATTGGCATCCCGTTCAAGCAATACTTGTAATTTATTCGCTTGCCCGGGTACAATTACTTTGACGGCGGGTAAATAACCAACATGCGAAAATGCTACCTGTGTAAACGTTACTGCTCCGGCCAGCCGAAACCGCCCCAGCGAATCTGACTGTGTGCCAATATTACTACCTGCAAAAGTCACTGAAACTGATGCAAGGGGCTCACCGCTAGACGCATCTACCACTTGCCCTGTTACTAACGTCTGCGCTGCGGCCCATAAGCCTGATATTGAAAAGCATATCAAAAAATAAAGACGCAAACGCATGATTAATTAACCATTTCTGTGAAAATATGTTTTTGCCTTAAATAGCATTTAGATAGTCTTCACTTTCTTTTTCGACCTAACAACTCGTAAAAAATCAATACAATCATGAACCTGTTTGGCATTTGAGCTATCGCTCGGTTGAATGGCTGTATTTTCAGACTGAAGAAGAAAATTACTTTTGAGAGTTTCCTCGTTTGTTGACTGATTTGCCGTATCGCATCATTCAAATATTATGGGTCAAGACTAGGTAAATTGCCTATTTATCTATACTCAGTAAAATTTCAGTCAATTCATCGGGGCGATGCTCCATAACATTATGTTCACAATCAATCACCTCCACTCGCCATTCCGGAGAATTTTTATGTAATTCATATAGTTGCCGGAAAGGAGTACTTTCCCAGCCGCTGAGATAGATAAAAGTAAGGTTTCGAATTTGCTTGTAGTTACCAATTAATTGTAGACTTTGCATAAAGGTAGCCAAAGGGTGTGGGCGCCTTCTACTATCAGAACCTGGTCTGCTAACTACATTAAATCCATCCGCCGCGGCGCCAGCTGCAAAAAGCTCGCGATATTGATCACTAGTTAGCTTCCAACATGAATCCCCGTCTTTGGGAATATAGGCATCTATGTATACAAGCCCGAAAATATTTTCAGGAATAATATCAGCTACACCTGTAATAACCATTCCAGCATAGCTATGCCCGCATAAGATCACATCGGTCAATTTCTTTTCAACAATAAAATCAATGACAAATTGAATATGAGTTGTCAAATTAATGATCTTGTCTTGGCTAACGGCTTTTTGCTCGAGTCCGGGTAATGTTAAAGAAAAACAATCTTTTTCATACGATTTCATTCGCGTTGTTATTGGATCAAATACCCACGCACCATGCCACCCGCCTGGTATAAATAAATAAGTTTTTTTAGTTCTTTCAATCATTGGTTGAAAAGAGTTAGTGAATATTGTGCTTTACTTCAAGTTTTTAGAAGACGAAAGCTAACGGTAATAAAAGGACTGCGCTGTAAAAAAAACAACGATCAACGGAACAAGCTTTTGATTAAAAGAAGTTTATTTTTCATTGTGATACGTTAAATATTTATGTATAAGCTAAGATTTTGCCGGGCCGAAAGGTTATCAATTAAGGTGCACTATAAATAGTCCTTTTCTACAAAAACTTCTTCCCGGTTTTGTTCAATAGGAAAGGTTATCGTTAAGGTAACGCCATGGCCATTTTCAATTACAAATTTCCCCTTTAACTGCTTGCCAAGCGCCTTCATCATTTCCATCCCAAGGGAATTAGCTTCACTAAAGTCAAAGTCGGGAGGGAGGCCGCGCCCTGTGTCAGAGACCTTTAAAATAGCGTTTTCATCGTCTGATGTTGACAGGCTCACCTTGATCTCGCCGCCCTTATGATCAAAAGCATATTTTATAGCATTGGTGATAGCTTCGTTTAATATTAAGCCGATGGGTACCGCCAGGGCCGGATCAAGGTTAAGAGGATTTAATACCTGGTTTATTTTGATCTGCCTGTAACCTGTATCGAACGAATCGCTCAGGTAATCGATCAATTCACCAATATAAGCGGGCATAGATACGAGGGCAGTTGTTGTACTGCTGTAGAGTTTCTGGTGTAAAAGCGCGATAGCGTTTACCCGGTGCTGGCTGCCGCGAATTGCTTCAAGCGCGATATCATTTTGTAAATAAGCCGACTGGGTGTTCAGAATGCTCATTACAATTTGCAGGTTGTTTTTTACCCGGTGATGTACTTCTTTCAATAACCATTCCTTTTGCAGCAGCAAATCTTCCAGAAGAACGTTTTTGGAAGTGATCACTTCGTTGCTTTTTTGCTTATGTACGTTTTGCCTGAATAATAAAGCCGCTATGACCAGTAATAAAAATATGGCGCCGATAGTAAGGTTTTTAACCAGGTTGGCCTGCTGTAAATTAGCCTGCTCAAGCTTGCTCTTTTGGTTTAAAAGTGTAATTTGTGCTTCTTTTTGCCGGGTTTCATACTCAATTTGCAACTGCTCAATCTGTTTGCTTTTGGTGGTATTAAATATCGAGTCTTTGATGGTATTGGCTGATATAAGATGATGAATAGCCGACTGATACTGCCTCCGGCTGGTATCAAGGCCAAACCAAAGAGTTTCATTGGTGCCAAGGTCATTGTTATTGCCAATCTTCCTCAATAGATCCTGATTCATTTTGAGGTATTTTAACGCTTCGGCAAACCTGGAGGTTGCGGTGTAAAACTTAATGATTAGTTCATAATAGCTGGTCCGGGCATATAAGTTGAGGTTGGAATTGTTAGTTTGCTGTATCAGTTTGTCGCAGTAAAGTTTGGCCGTATCATACTGTTTTAATGCCAGGTAAACTTTAAGATAGGTTTGACTTACCTCATCGCCTCCTTCATATAATTCTCCGGAGGGCTGTATGAATTTTCGAGTTACCTGTGTTAAAAAAGCTTGGGCTTTTTGGGGCTTATGCATCCGGAGGTAAACATCAACTATATTGCCTGCCAGCAGGTATATGGTTGCATTATCTTTCTCTGATTTGGCAATTTCCAAAGCACGTGAAAAATAATTGATGGCCTTTTGATTGTCGCCAAGCTTTACAAAATTATAGCCCAGGTTATTGTTGATCTGGCATATTAACCTCACATTATCCGCGTGGCTTGTGGTGGCAATTTTCAGGGCCCTCAGTTCATAGCTGATTGCTGTTTTATAGTCGCCCTGGGTATAATACAGCCTTCCTAATAACGCGTACAGCCCCTGGGTTTCCGTGTAATGGGCCTGGTCATAATAGGCTAATGCTTTTTTAGTTTCGGCAAAAGCAAGGGTATAATCATTCATCATCTGGTGAAGGTCGGCTAGTAACCGGTAACACCGGGCAAGTTCAACCAGGTGGTTTGTACGTTCAAAAGCACCGATGGCCTGGTTCAGGTAATCAATCCGGGAAATCATGCTTTGCTGTAAAAAATCCTGGCTGTAATATTCAGATAACTCAAAATAAGCTTTACCAAGCAGCACCCAGTTATGTGCCTGCTTAATTTCCTGTATGGTTTGTTCAAGCAATGCGCGGCCGTTTTTGGATTGGCCTTTCGACTTGTAAAAAGCCGAACGGATCAATGCAATGCGAAAGCTGGTTTCAGCCTGCGGAGAGCGGTAATTAAGCTGTTCGGCCTGGTTAATAAAATGAGAAGCACTATCCAACTGTGCAGTGGAAGGGTGGCGCAGATGGGTGAAAAACTCCGCCAGTTGCAGCGCAACATGGATGCGGTCGGCGGAAGAACCAGGGAAGCTTTTTTGCGAAAGCAAAGAATCAACATGGTGCCTGGTAATTTCCTGCGCGTTTGCTGAAATGGCCAAAAGAAAGCACAGGATAATCAGTTTGCATTTTGGTATCGTTTCAGCTCGTTTCATCTTTGGTTGGGAGCCTGTATGCATCAATCTTTTTTTAAATTTAGGTATATTCAACTACATCTGCTAATTTAAAAGCTATCCTGGTGTGATGTAATTTATTAGTATTCAGTTATTTTAAAGCTTTGTTGAAAGAAATGATTAGCAACATCGAAAAAGAAATAGAATTAAAAACATTAGCAAGGCTATATCAGCATTCACAGGATCTTTTAATATATTTTCTCCGGTATAAATATATCCGTATTTGATAGATCGTCATTGATCAGGATGCTGCAGCTCAGTACATTTATTTTTATTGCTGAGTTATGGCCGGTAATTTGTATCAAACAGGTGCCACAACTCCCCATTCCGCAGCACATCCCCAAGCCCGTTCACTATTGCCCAGGTGATGTAATGTAAATAAAATGCCTTTTTTTTCGGGCATCGTATGCTACTTTAAACTTTAACGGGTGCGATAGGTAAATTAATAAAAAATCTCCGGTTACCCGTAATACCCGTAAGGATGCTCGGTTTAAGCCAACGGTAAACTGAAGTGAAAAACAGATCCTGTACCGCTTTCGCTTTCTGCCCAGATCTGTCCTTCGTGCCGGCGGACGATCTCGGCACTTAAATAAAGTCCTATACCGAAACCTGAAATATGACGGGTTTGGTTGCTTTCAACCCGGTAATAACGGTCAAAGATCCTCGGCAGGTCCTGTGCATTAACCCCCATTCCCTCATCTTTTATGCTAACCTGTGCAAAGCCATTGACCGGAGCGCATTTCACTTCAATCTTCCTGCGTTTGGGCGAGTATTTAACGGCGTTGCTAATCAGGTTGGAAATTACCGAGCCGATCTTTTCCCTGTCGGCGTTAACCTGCACATGATTACTGATATCAATGTCAATAATATGAGTGGAAACAGTGAGCCCGTATTCCTCAACAACTTCCCTGATCAGCAGGTCCAGATCAAATAATTCTTTATTGATCGCGATTTTGCCCGATTCCAGGCGCGATATATTCAGGAACCCGTTAATCATGCTGCTCATCCTCTTCGCTTGGATATCCGCTTTTTCCATA
This sequence comes from Mucilaginibacter gossypii, assembly GCF_900100945.1. Taxonomy (GTDB): domain Bacteria; phylum Bacteroidota; class Bacteroidia; order Sphingobacteriales; family Sphingobacteriaceae; genus Mucilaginibacter; species Mucilaginibacter gossypii. Next base: position 9,263 of record NZ_FNCG01000030.1, read on the forward strand.
GCACCCGCGAGAAAATTATCAGGATTATTTTTCAACTTGAGGTTAGCTACCTGGATCAGCGCCATCAACGAGGTTAACGGGGTTTTAAGTTCATGGCTCACCATGCCTATAAAATCATTTTTTCGCAGCTCGTCCTGTTTCTGTTCTGAAATATCCCTGGCGATCTTGGAAACCCCGGTGATCTTTCCGTGTTTGTCACGTATAGGCGAAATGGTTAGGGATACGTCCAGGACACGACCACCATTCGCCAGTCTTTTTGTCTCAAAATGTTCCATGCGCTCCCCGTTTTTCAAGCGGGCTATTATCTGCGGTTCCTCATCCTGCCGGTCTTCCGGAACCAGTTTAAGAATAGATTGTCCTATCATTTCTGAGGCTGGATAACCAAAGATCCTTTCTGCAGATTTGTTCCAGCTGGTGATCGTCCCATCCAGCGATTTGCCTATTATCGCATCATCTGATGATTCTACGATGGCGGCCAGTTTGGCACTGCGTTCCTCTGCTTTTTTCTGATCGGATATGTCAAGCGCGATCACCAGTCCGGCATAAACCATTCCCCGTTCATCTGTTAATGGTACAAAATCTACCTGCAGATCATGACCGCCGGTGCTTTTAAGTTCGGTCCTTATCTGCTCACCGTTCAACATCAGCTCATGGTACTCCCTGGTTATGGCATATCGCTCCGGAGAGTTAAGTTCGGCCATGTGTAAACCTGCATAACTATCTTCGTTGTAACCTAATTTTTGCATCAGGTCACCTTCCATCGTTATCAGGTTATACTCCCTGTCAATAACGAGGATCAGCGAGCGGGGAATATTGACGGCTATAGAACGGAATAACTGCTCCTTCTTTTGTATTTCTTCCCTGCTTCTTTGCAGTTCCTCATTACTTGCCAGCATTTCTTCGTTTGATGCCGCAAGTTCTTCGTTAATAGCTGTAAGTTCTTCATTAAGGGCTTGTGTTTCCTCTTCGCTTTCTGCAAGGGATTTAGTGCGTGCGGCTACCAGTTCCTCCAGCGATCCGTTCATCCGTGAAAGTGCTTGTTGTGCCTCCAAAAGCTCACCATTGATAGAGATGAGTTCTTCGTTTGCTGTGCTGATCTCTTCGTTAGCCGCGGTAAGTTCCTCATTAAAAGCCGCGGTCTCCTGTTCTTTGACCTCCAGTTCCCGCTGCAGACGGTCTTTGACCTTCACATCGCGAATTGCACTGATATATGATAGTGAGGCGATCACAACGGCGAGTATGAGCACTACGATTATGGCTGCAGGAGCAACAAAGGTATAACGCTCCAAAACTGCCCGGCGTTCATCCAATAGTTTGCGTTCGGTATCTTCTGCATGGTCAATGGCATGTCGTAATTCATCCATGGCAGATCTTCCTTCTTCCAGATCGGCAGTGGAAACAAGCTGTTGATGTTGTTTTTTTGAAACAAGTTGCTCCAGGATAGCCATTCGATGGGTTAGTATTACACGGATGCCTGCCATGTTGGCCTCCTGCAGGGCGTTACCGGCGGTTAAGGCACTTACCTCGCTAATCAGGCTCTGTGTTTTGAGATATGCACCCTTATAAGGACCTAAGAAGATGGCCTTGCCTGTGAGTAGAAAGCCACGCTGTCCTGTTTCTGCATCTTTCATTGATGAAATAGCTTGTTCAAGCTTCTGGATCACCAGCGTGCTGTGCCCAACAGCTTTATTGCTGTTTAGCAAATTATTAATCGTAGCGTAAGAAAACAATCCTACGATCAACAGGATCAATATTGAAAACCCGTAGCCGAGCTGCAAATTGCGGGTAAAGTTCAGTCGCATAGAGATACCGGGTAACAATGTTTTTAAGGGGTATGCAATAATTTATGATTTTACGAAAAAAAACACGGAGATGGTTTGGCGTTGCCGGTAATAAATGCTGAAGGTAACATAGATGTTACAATTTTATGCCTGCTATTTATACAAAGGTTTAACTTTAACTAAGGGGCTTAATTTTTTTTAATTGGTAACTTACTAATTAACAATAACGTTTAACAACTTTATTGATTTACTAACTATATATGAGAAAAGGGGCGTTTGGAATTGCCTTTGCTTATTTGTTGATTAGCCTGTTGTGGATCATGTTCAGTGACCGGCTATTGTTTTATTTCGAAGGAATACTTAGCCCCAACCAATACCTGTGGCTGAGTTTAGGAAAAGGGTGCTTGTTTGTGGTGGTTACAGCAATTGCTCTTTACGCTTTGATCAGGTCAGAAGACCAAAGGTTGAAGCAGAGCGAAAAGCAATACCGGAGCATGTATGAATCCAATCCAAACCCGATGTGGATTTACGAGCCGGGGACACTCCGGTTCATTTCGGTAAATGATGCCGCCATTGCTGTTTATGGCTACAGTGCGGAAGAGTTCAGGCAGCGGACAATTCTGGATATCAGGCCTTTGGAAGACCGGGAAAATGTGATTTCTTCATCAGAGCGGGTGAACAGTAAGCTCAATGATAGCGGTACCTGGCGTCACATTAAAAAGGACGGGCAACTGGTTTATGTAAATATTACCTCCCATAAAATCTGGTTCAATAAAAAGCCTCATATCATGGTTATGATACGTGATATGACCGAACGGGTGGCATTTGAGCGGGCTCTTGAAAAAGTAAACCAGGAGCTTTTAGAAGAAAAACACAAGCTCAGTGAAACCCAGTTGTTGTCGCGGGTGGCCGGATGGGAATTCTACCCTCGCGAAAACAAGTTGATATGGTCAGACGAAGTTTATCGCATTGCGGGCTTGAAACGAGATGGGCGCGAAGCTTTCGATATTTATGTACAGCATATTTTTCCGGAAGACCGGCCGCTGATGATCAACGCTTTGCATGACCTGATCAGTACCGGTAAACAACTCGATATAACGCACCGCATTACTGCGCTGGACGGCACAACCCGTTACATCCGGCAGCTTGCCCGCGTAGAAAGCAGCGGGGAGCAGGAACTTAAAATAGCAGGTTCGCTACAGGATATTACTGAGCTCAAGCTATTGGAAATGGAGCGTAACCGGTACCAGTATAGCTTTGAGCATACGCTGAACAGTATCACCGATTGTTTTTTCGAGCTCGACCACCAAATGAAAATAACCCGGATAAACGATATTTTTCGGGAGATGGTTAAAACAGACAGAAGTCGGATTATTGGTGCAAGTGTTTTTGAGTTTTTTCCTAAAGCCGAAAATAAGTTTTATCATGTTTACCAGAAAGCGCTTGAAGAAAGGATTATTGTAAGGCACGAAGATTACTCGGTTGTCCTGCAGCGCTGGCTGAGAATGGCTGCATATCCTACTGATGAAGGCGTTGCTGTATACTTCGCCGACATTACCGAAGACAGGCTTAAAGATGAACGGTTAAAAGAAGCAGTTGAACGTTACGAACTGGTGGCCCAGGCGACGAGGGATGTTGTTTATGACCTTAATATTGTTGAAAACAAACTGGTATACAATACAAGCCTTACGCATTTGGTGCAAATACCGCTCGATGAAATTAGTTATGAGCTGGAATGGTGGCGGTCACTGATTCATCCGGATGATATGGAAGAAGTAGTGAGCAGCCAGGAAAAGATTAGCCGCGCGGGTTTAACCAACTGGGAATGCGAATACCGGCTCAATTGCGGTAAAGGCGAATATAAATACGTGATGGACCAGGGGTATTTTATATATAACGAACAAAAGCAGCCGATACGACTGATAGGGGCGGTAAGAGATATTGATGCCCTTAAACGCAGCACCCAGGAAAATAAGCGGCTGGCGCGCATCATCAAACAGGTAAATAACATGGTGCTTATTACAGATGACCTGCGAAGGGTACAATGGGTAAATAATGCCTTTGTAGAGCTGACCGGTTACGCTATGGAAGAGGTAGTAAATAAAATGCCGGGTGATTTTTTGACAGACCCCGATGACCCGGTGATCCAAACGTTAATAAGAAAGCAACAGGCCAGGGAAGCTTTTGGTATAGATACAATCATTTATACCAAAAACAGAACCCCGGTTTGGGTATCAGCCCAGTTAACCCCGGCATATGATGAAGATAACGCTTTTCAGGGTTACATCATCGTTTGTCAGGATATAACCTACCGTAAAGAAAAAGAAGAAGAGATTAACAGGCAGAACCGTTTACTCCGTGAGGTTGCGTGGATAAGCTCACATGAGATAAGGCGGCCCGTGGCAACTATGCTCGGATTGGTAAACCTGCTGGATATGACTGAAGATGAGAGCGAGCGAAAAGAAATCTTTTCAAAACTCCGCGAATGCGCCGCGGAAATGGACAGCATGGTGCATGAGATCCACCGTCGCATTGAAGCGGAAAAAGTCATGCAAATTGCGCGCGACCTTTAAACAGGTCATTTAATGGTTAACATTAAAACTTAGTAAAAACTTCACATCACTTTGCCTTAGCGAAAGCCTGCCTGAATAAAGTTACGACAGGTTTTTTAGTATTATACTCCATATGCCGTAGCCGGAATTGTTCCGGCTATTCGCTTTTCAGGCTTTTTATGGGGCAAGTTAACGCTGCTTTTATCGTGTGTAAGCTAACCGTAAGCAGTGTGATGACAAGGGCAGTAAAACCGGTAACGATAAATATCCATGCCGATATACCCGTCCGGTAATCAAAATGTTGAAGCCAGTTGTACATCAGGTAAAATGCTATAGGTGTAGCCAATAGTAATGAAAGCATGACCAGGCTAATGAAATCTGCAGATAATAACCGCCAAAGGTTGAAAACTGTTGCCCCCAACATCTTACCAACGCCGATTTCTTTTACACGTTGTTCGGTCATAAAGGAAGCCATGCCAAACAATCCCAGGCAACTGATAAAGATTGCCAGCCCGGCAAAAAAGGCGGCCAGCCTGCCTATGCGCTGCTCGTTACCAAATTTTTGAGCGTAGGCTCCGTCGATAAAAGTATATTGAAAGGGTTGCTCGGGATTAAAACGTTTAAATACACTCTGGATATTTGCTATAGCAGTACAGGCACTCACCTTTGGGTTAATACGCAGCTATACTGTACCCCCGGCATCTTTATTAAAAAAATAAACACATGGCTTCACCTCCGGGACAACGGGAAAGGTATCCCTGAACAAGCGCAATCAAAAATATTCAACAAATATACCTCATATACTACTTTTGGTACAGCCAGTGAAAAGGAAAGCGGTCTTGAGCTGTTATTATGTAAAGAGTTTGTAGAAAGAAACAATGGCATCATACGGTTTGAAAGTAAGGCAAGGATCGGAAGTACGTTCTATTTTACTGTGCCAATAGAAAACGAAGAGTTGGTTGCTCTTTAAGGGGCTTTAAACAGGTCAGAAGATGGGGTGTCTACCTATTTTTCAATAATCCTCCGATATCAGGGCATGATGTTTGTGTGAAAAGAGTTATGTTAAAACGTAGCTTTTAGAACTATAATGATTGCCTCTTATCAGAAGAGAGTCCTGGTTGTTGATGATGATAAGGACATTCGTGAATTAATGCACCTGATCCTGGAAATGGAGGGATATGCGGTAACCGAACTGGATAATGGTCATGGCGTCCTTGAAGCTATACAAGTCTTACGACCGGATGTTGTGCTGCTGGATGTTATGCTGGGCGATATGGATGGCCGTGACATTTGTAAACATTTGAAGAATGACCCGGGTATGCAGGATATACCTATAATCATTGTTTCGGCAAGTCACGGGTTGCATACGATGAACGAGAAACAATGTGGCGCCAATGATTATCTGGCCAAGCCTTTTGATGTCAATGAGCTCATTAACCATGTCCGGCGTTTTGCCGCCTGACGGGTGCCATTTCGTAAATCTCCGGTTGTGCAATGGCCTGGCAGTTGCCATAGTGGCTCAAATAATTTTTTTATATAGGCTGCCAGCAGGTTAATTAAGGTTGAAATTTCAGGAAGGTTTTCGAGGGTACGAACGATGCCTATCAGTTGGTCCTGCATCTCTGCGGAAAAATATTGTTGCTGAGCCGCCGAAATTTTTCAATCGTATCATTCCACGTAAACGGACGTGTAAAAAAACATGATAATCTCCCTGTTCCCTAATTAGGGTTTGGCTGTTTTTGAGGCCGATCTCCACCTTGGTTTTCATTTTATAGAGATAAGCAACAGTATAAGGATCAAGCAGGCAGGCAACTATCAGCGGTTGATGAAGCGGGAAACCTGTACTTACTTTCAATTGGCTGCATTTTGCATTTGCCGCCTTCGCCCATAGCCTGCAATTGCCTCAATAATTTGGGGATGGCAGGTTTGTTACCAGCGTGGATCAGCGACCCCAAAGCATCAAGCAAATGGCGTTTCAGTTATTCGATGGCGGTTTCACCGATGTCATCATAACGGGCATTAAGCGCGAAGCGGGCGATCTTAAAATTCTGCAGCTCTTTTTCCATGATCTACCTGTTAATTGCTGCGGCCGCGAAACAATGAGATAACCCAGATGATGACCGCGATAACGACGATTACCGCGAAAATGCCCACGGCAGCACCTGCTTTAAAAATACCGACAATGGCATCACAGCTGCTCAATAACACGCAAAGGCTTAAGAATAGTGGTGTAGTTAACTTTTTCATAGACTGATAGTTTTATACTTAAAACTTAAAACAGTGAGCGATGTTTTAATTATCATTTAAAAGATATTTTTTCAACGATTTTTTTAATTGTTAATCGATTTAAACCTATGAACGCATCACCCTGGTTTTGGAATACCAAAGCCGCCCTGCACTTGCCTGACCTTATTCCGGTATATAAAACCACAGCAGGCAATTATGATTTTAAAATATATGACCTTGGCGACAGTTGCTGGCTGGTGGCTCGATGGCCGGATGGCAACCAGATTGCTTTCCGGCTGGCTTATTCACCAAACGACCGGTTGCAGATCACAATAAAAGAAAGGAAAAATGACCTGCGATTGAAGATTGGCTCGTTACTGGGCGACTACGAAGTTGTTTTGACGCTACCCACAGAAAACCGGCCCGTACTTCATTACACCACCAGGTTAACGCCGGCCTCCACCTTATTGTCCCCTTACTGGCCGCGCGACATTGTGCCGCTTGGTTCCGGGGAAAGTGAAAGCATGGCCGAAGGACAAATACATACCCGGCAGGTGGGTACACGTTCGGGACAGCTCTATTTTAGCATGAACCAGCCAAAAGCGGGTTCGGTATTATATCTGCAAAACCTGACCGCTTTGGCCGGTTACAACCAGCAAACCGAAACCTCCGCAGGGGACAGTGTAGGCGGCGAATGGCCCGAAATCGGCTTCGGCCTGCCGCCCACCATTAAAAATAAACCGCTGGCAGCAGGTAAAAGCTATACTTTGAGTGATGCCTTTATTGTTTTTTCGGAAGAAGTGCCTGATGATGAGGCGGCTATGGCTCAGCAATATCTCAACCTGCTGGCTGAAGTTTACCTGGCTTTACCCAAACCGGCAACCAATTATACCCATTGGCCCGACATACTTGGCAAAGGACTAAAGGACCTGATAGACAGCCCGGGCTGCTGGGTACAACTTGATGGTCATCATTATTTTAACGCCTATGTATCAGACTATGTCACTCCTCCCGAAATCATGGTGCAACTGGCGGTACTGCTTCCTTTACTTGATTATGTGGAATGGAGCGGCGCGGAACTGGAAGTAATGAAAAAAGTTAAAGCCAGCTTGCCATCATTCTATAGTGAAAAATACAGCACCATAATGCGCTGGCACCCAAAAGCAGCCGATACGCTGGAAGGTGAGGAGGAGCAAAAACAACCGCTGGTTATGGATTCCTGGTACCTGCACCACCCTTTGTTAAACCTGTCGCGCCTTGCGCTGAAGGGCGATAAGGTTGCCAGGAAACTCTTTTTGGATTCTTTGGAATTTTCGATAAGGGTGGCGCATCATTTTGATTATAAATGGCCGGTTTTTTATAAAGTGGATACTCTTGAGGTAGTGAAAGCCGAAACGCAGCCAGGCAAAGGAGGTGAAAAGGATGTGCCGGGTTTATTTGCCCATGTCATGCTGCAGGCCTGGGAGCTTACGGGCGAAAAACGATATTTAACCGAAGCGGAAAAAGCTGCTATGCATTTGCGCGGACAGGGGTTCGACCTGTTTTATCAGGCCAACAATACAGCCTTTTCAGCTGGTGCAATGCTGCGCTTATATAAAATCACCAAAAAAGAAATTTACCGCCAGCTTAGTTATCTGTGCCTGGCCGGTGTATTTAACAACGTGAAGCTTTGGGACTGTGATTATGGCTATGGGAAGAACTTCCCGACATTTTTTGCGCTGTTTCCGCTTAATGATGCTCCTTATACGGCAGTATACGAAGAGCAGGAAGTGTTTTGCGCGCTGCATGACTATCTCCGCAACGCCCAAGATATTGAGATTTTACCATCGGTACGCCTCCTGATAACCGAATATGTCCGTTACCTTGTAGACCGTGCTGCTTATTACTACCCAACAATGCTTCCAAAAGAAATGCTCCAGGAAAAGCCCAAAATAGGAGAGGTTGATCCGAACCTGTGGATCGCGCTTGAGGATTTACATGACGGCTGGGAAAAATCAGGGCAGGTAGGCCAGGAAGTATATGGGGCAGGCAACGCTTTCGGGATCCTGCCACGCCACTATATCCGTATACCCGATCAGCCTTTCATGGTCTTCACTGATTATCCTCTCTATCGATTTTCAACCAGGAAGCAAGATTATCTTCATGTCCGCATGGCGGGCGATAATCGCATCGACTGCCGCCTGATGGTGGTTAAGACCGGTCCTGGTAAATTACCAGGGGTAGAAGTGCACATTAATCATAAGCCTATCCACGGCAAAAAAAGCAAAGGCGGCCACTTTGAATATTTAATACCCGGCAATGCCGAAATCACTATTAGCTGGAAATAACATGAAAAAGAAAATCAATTACTTTGAGCGGTTCTCTAACTGGGCTACTGCGGCAACCGGCAGTTCGGCCGCTTTTATTATCGCTGTGTCCACCATCGTTGTATGGGCTGTTACCGGGCCGGTATTTCACTACTCAGAGACCTGGCAACTTATTATCAATACCGGTACAACCATCGTTACTTTTTTAATGGTCTTCCTTATCCAGAAAGCTCAGAATAAGGATTCGAAAGCTGTCCATTTAAAACTGAATGAATTGCTGGCCTCTCACGAAGGTACCAGTAACAGGATGGTAAATATTGAGGACCTGACTGAAGAGGAGCTGGATCACCTGTACAAATTTTATATCCGTTTATCAGAACTGGCGCAAAAGGAGAGTGACCTTACCAAAACACATTCTATTGATGCAGCGAAGGTAAATCAACAAAATAAATCAAAACGTTATACCAGGAGTAATAAGAGGTCAGAGTAACCGGATTCCTGGAAGCGCCGGTGGCGCGTCAGTTATTGAGTTTATGATAAGCAAAATAAGATTTTTGATCATCATCGGGTTTGTTGCAGCGGGCATTTGGCTGGCGGTAAGGTATCGTTCGGCCCAAAACGTCAAGCCCGTAGTTGTTTGCAGCGGACCTTTAAAAAATTGAGTTATGGAAAAGTTATTGATCACTGTTTTTGGAGAGGGGAAGGACCTGAATGCGCTGCAAATGAGCAGCCGCGGCGTTGTTATCTTTTTTATAGCGCTTATACTGATCCGCATTTCAGGACGTCGCTCTTTTGGGTTACGTACCCCGCTTGATAATATCGTCAGCATTTCGCTTGGGGCTGTTATGAGCAGGGCGGTGGTTGGCGCATCGGCTTTTGTGCCGGTTATTGTTTGCTGCTTTGTGATGGTTCTGCTGCACCGGCTGCTGGGCTGGCTTATTGCACGTAACAGTCCTTTGGTTAGTTGGGTAGAAGGAGAGAAGATCCCGCTTTTTCGTGGCGGCCGGTTTGATGAAGAGCGGATGAAACGGGCGCTGGTTTGCCGTGAAGATGTGATGCAGGGCGTTCGCAAATCTGCACTTACCGAAGACTTAGAAAAGATACACAAGGTGTATATGGAAAGGAATGGCGATATCAGCGCCATTAAAAAATGATACCTATGGAATGGGATATAAGATGTTCAGGGTTTTACTATCTTCACTGGAAAAATACTTTTACCCGGAGGTCTTAACCCTGGCTGCCGGACTGCTGAGAGACTGCCAGGGACTATTCCTGGTAACATCTCGTTTGAGGTTCATAAATGTCATTGAATAGATTTTAAATACATTGTAAATGCGTAATAGTTCTTTTGAAGAATATTTTTAATTATTTAATTAAATTGAGGAGAGGGTCGGCTGAATAATCAACTTTTTCGCGGGGAAGTGCTGTTAGGGGTTAATCCAAAGGGAACGATTTGAACAGTTTTGTTTGGCTTATCACATTTATGTCAACCATTTATGCAAATGTTTGTTAAGCCAATCATGCAACAAGAAACTACTAAAACACGGTACACTGATACCGAATTACATGAATTCAAAACGTTGATCAAAGAAAAGATCGGCATGGCACGCGAAGAGCTGCAGGAACTGGTGGGAACGCTAAGTGCTTCAAACACCAACGGGGACGATGCCGCAATTGCGGGCAAGACGCTTGAAGATGGTTCGGCAACTTTTGAAAAGGAACAGATCAACCAGCTGGCCGCCCGTCAGAAAAAATTCATCGAGCAGCTTGAAGCCGCGCTGATGCGTATTGAAAACAGGACTTATGGCATTTGCCGTTCTACCGGTAAACTGATACCAAGGGAACGCCTGCTTGCGGTGCCGCACACTACCCAAAGCATGGAAGCCAAACTTAAACAGGCATGAGTTCGGCATTTGTAAAAGAGGGGGAGGCCAGGCACCTTAAAGATGTTGCACCGAATATAGGCGCGCTACTTTTTTTTCTGCGGGTGGAAAACAATGGTACTATTATCCGTGATGAGAAAATCTACTTTAGTCAAAAACATGGCCGTGACGTTTTTGAATTGAGTGACGGCCTGGCTTATGCCCTTGACGATGACAATCATTGGTATATCATACTTGACCTATGAAAGGACTATTTTTTGGAGGTACCAGTGGCTTACAAATCGACAGGCCCAGGCGGGATTTTCCCCCTGAATACAGCCATTTGTCGCGGCTGGGTTATTATGCTTTGCAGGAGAACAGTATAGAGATCAACAGCTCTTTTTATAAAATCCCGCAGGCAAAAACCATAGCCCGGTGGGCAACGGAAGTAACCGAGGGGTTTCGTTTCACTTTCAAGCTGTGGCAGGGGATCACGCACCAGAAAAGTTTGTTTTTTAATGAGGAAGAGGTTACCCGTTTTATGCAGGCTATCCATTTGCCGGAAACTGAGCGGGGTTGTCTGCTTGTTCAGTTTCCGCCAAGCCTGCAGGCGGGAGCTCTTCCTCAGTTAACGGAATTGCTGGAGGCCCTTAAACCTTATACCTGGTCCATGGCCGTCGAATTTCGTCACCCGTCCTGGTACAGGGATGAAGTTTTTGAACTTTTAAACTGGTACCAGGCAGCAATGGTACTGCAGGATATGCCCAAATCGGCCACGCCCATGGAAATCACCGCCGATGAACTGGTTTACCTGCGCTTTCATGGCCCATCGGGCAATTATAAAGGAAGTTACAGCGAAAGTTTCCTTTCTGAATATGCTTCGTACATCAATGAATGGCAGCAGGAGGGTAAAATAGTTTACGTTTACTTCAACAATACCGCCGGGGCAGCGCTGGAAAATCTCCAGTTATTGAAACAGCTTCTCGCTTAATCGAAGCCCTTGGTAGCTTAAACTTGCCCTGTACGAACGCTTTATTGGATCGCCAAGCTGCATGTATTTATTAGTGTTGTAAATACAATTAATTTTTTTATTTCTGTTTTTCAATATAAATTATTTCTTATCTTGTCGTCGTTATAGCCTAAAATAGTTACACCATGCCAAAATTGCTGCTTGGGATGTGATAAGCGTAAACAACAATCTGAATTAATAATTTTATCTCGTCAATTGAATGTATTTAGTACGCTTATAATTATGTACGTACGAAATGCCGGTAAGGATGATTTTATCTTAAATGAAAAATTTTTATGATCATACGGATGTTCAATTGACCGGGCTCTTTGAACCTGGAGATATTGATGCGTTTAAAGAAATCTACAAATGGTATTGGCTAAAGCTCGTAGGTTACTAATAAAAATAAATAAAGCGCGGGATGGTGGGTTGACCTGCATTGTTTTTTTGAACTAACATATCATCAGGATGAAAAAAAGATTACTTATTGCATTATCATTTTATTGCGGCATTGCTTATGCGCAAACCAAGGATTATCCCATTAAGCCGGTATCATTTACCAATGTAAAGCTTAACGATAAGTTTTGGACCTCGCGTATTGAAACCAATCGTACGGTCACCATCCCGGCATCATTTGCCCGGTGCGAGAATACCGGCAGGGTTAAAAATTTTGAAATGGCCGCCGCCCGCAGCGGTAAGTTTTGTACTAAGTTTCCTTTTGATGATACGGATATTTATAAAACCATTGAAGGGGCATCTTACTCGATGGCCGTTCATCCTGATACAAAGTTGGATGCTTATGTCGATTCATTGATCACGATAGTAGGAAAAGCGCAGGAGCCGGACGGATATCTTTATACCGCCCGTACTATTGACCCATTGCATCCGCACGCATGGTCGGGCCCGGAGCGTTGGGTAAAAGAGAACGAGCTGAGCCACGAGCTGTATAACTCCGGACACATGTTTGAGGCCGCGGCCGCACATTACCTGGCTACCAACAAGCGCAACTTTTTAGATATTGCGCTTAAAAATGCCGATCTGCTGATTAAAACCTTCGGGCCGGGTAAAAGGCATGTAGCGCCCGGCCACGAAATTGTGGAAATGGGCCTGGTACGCCTGTACCGCATCACCGGCAAAAAAGAATATCTCGATCTTGCTAAATTTTTTATTGACGAAAGAGGGCATCGCACCTATGATAAAACCAGTACCGACGAATGGAAGAACGGGATGTACTGGCAGGATAATGAACCTGTTATAGCCCAGGAAGATGCTGAGGGCCACGCCGTAAGGGCAATGTACCTGTACTCGGGCATGGCCGATGTTGCCGCTTTAACCGGCGATAAGGAATACATTGCCGCCATTGATAAGATCTGGAACAACATGGTTGGAAAAAAAATCTATGTGCAGGGCGGCATCGGAGCTGTACCGGGCGGTGAACGTTTCGGAGCCGATTATGAGCTGCCAAATACTACCGCTTATAATGAAACCTGTGCGGCAATAGGTGATGTGTTCTGGAACCAGAGGATGTTTCTGCTGCACGGCGAGTCGAAATATATTGATGTGATGGAAAAAGTTTTGTACAACGGGTTAATTTCGGGTGTTGGGCTGGATGGTAAGACATTCTTCTACACCAACGCCATGCAGGTAACCAATGGGGTTACACATCATGAACTTGAGCCCGAGCGTTCCGGCTGGTTTGAGTGCTCATGCTGCCCAACCAATATGGCGCGTTTCCTGCCCTCATTGTCAGGCTATATGTATGCCCAAAAGGATAATAATGTATTTGTAAACCTGTTTATTGCCGGCACAGCCAATATGGAGATAGGTAATAAAAAAGTGAGCATTGTTCAAAGCAATAATTACCCGTGGAATGGTGCACTGTCGTTTGCTGTGACACCGGAAACTCCAACTAATTTTGCCATGCACATCCGGATCCCGGGCTGGGCAAGGGTAGAGGCGATCCCGTCTGATCTGTATGCTTTCCAAAATAAATCAGCCGCAAAAATCAGCCTGAAACTAAACGGCAAAGCTGTTGCTTATAAAGTTGAAAATGGCTACGCTGTAATTAACAGGCAATGGAAAAAAGGTGATAACATCCAATTAAACCTGCCGATGGAAGTTAAAAAGGTTATTGCCAATAAAGCATTGGTTGATGATAAAGGTAAAACAGCCCTTCAACGCGGCCCGATTATATACTGCGCCGAGTGGAAAGATAACGGCGGAACGGTGAGCAATTTAGCAATCCCTGCAAACGCAGCTTTTAAACCTGTAACCGAACCCAACCTGTTAAATGGCATAACTGTTTTAAAAGGAGAGATCCTGAGTAAAACAAAAGGCGAAGCTGCTAAAAAGGTAGAGCTTACGGCCATCCCTTATTATTCATGGGCAAACCGTGGTAAAGGCGAAATGACCGTTTGGTTTCCCGAAGTAAATGCCGCTACCAAATAAATATTTAAAGCCTCAGTAACTCTCCAGCAAAAAAATAGGATGGTTTAGGGTAATTGCATTCAGCATTCCCGTACTTGTTTTATTATTTGCCAAAGCATTGCTAAGGCTTTTCCATTACAGGCATGATACCAGCCTGTTTAGCAAATACCCTTGATGACCCTGACTATTGGGTGATCAATAAATACGCGAAAAGTATTTATATACACTACCAGTTCAACTGAGTTAACCGGCGCAGGAATTGGCAACTCATCACAGCAAACTTCCGAAACCTATACGCCATCATTTAAGCTCCCCGGCGTAATCTGAAAACATTTATATATTTTTTTTAATTGTCAGATATTAGGCTTAAAATTAAATAATTAAAATTTACAAGTCTTAACTACCTATCCCTTAAGATTTACTGGCATATCTTTTTCTAAAAATGTAATGTTTAATAAGCAATCATGAAAAATATTAAAGTGATCATCCTTGCAATCATAACTACCTGTTTTATGGCCGGGGTTTCGGTAAATGCGCAAAGCAGCAAATTAATTACGGCTGATATTTGTGTATATGGCGGAACCTCCGCAGGCGTAATTGCTGCGTATACGGCAAAAAAGATTGGGAAAACGGTGATTTTGATAGAGCCGGGAAAGCATTTGGGTGGTATGAGTTCGGGAGGTCTTGGCTATACGGATATTGGGAACAAATATGTGGTGACAGGTTTAGCACGGGATTTTTACCGCCGTATAGGTACGCATTATGGGAAATTTGAACAATGGATATTTGAGCCAAAGGTAGCGGAGGGCATTTTTAACGATTATGTAAAAAGAGCTGGCTTTCCTGTTTTATTC
Organism: Mucilaginibacter gossypii; assembly: GCF_900100945.1. GTDB lineage: Bacteria > Bacteroidota > Bacteroidia > Sphingobacteriales > Sphingobacteriaceae > Mucilaginibacter > Mucilaginibacter gossypii. Next base: position 24,280 of record NZ_FNCG01000030.1, read on the forward strand.
CGGAACAGGCTTATAAAAGTGAAAAAGGAAGAAAATCAGCTAAAGGAAATTATAGTAGAGGACAGCTATAAGCCCTCGACTGCTACCAATAAGACTATTCGAGCTAAGGTATTTATTGATTGTACTTATGAAGGGGACCTGATGGCCCGCTCGGGTGTTTCTTATACTGTAGGAAGAGAAGCTAACAGCCAGTATGATGAAACTATAAACGGAGTGGAGTTGCTGGATAAACACCAGTTTCCGGATAATATTGATCCCTATAAAGTGCCGGGCGACGCGAAAAGCGGTTTGTTGTGGGGTATAAGTAAGGAAGTATTACAAGCAAATGGTGCAGGAGATAAAAAAGTGCAGGCATACAATTTTCGTATCACGTTAACCAATGTGCCCGAAAACCGGATCCCAATTTCAAAACCCGAAAATTATGATCCCAAAAAGTATGAGTTACTGCTGCGTTTAAAGGAGAAACAACCCTGGAAATCATGCTCCGATGTTTTTTTTATAAGTAAAATGCCTAATGGCAAAACGGATATCAATAATAACGGAGGTTTCTCGACGGATATGATCGGGATGAACTGGGAATATCCGGAGGCTGATTATAATACGAGGACAAAAATTTGGAAGGAGCATGAAGATTATACCAAAGGCTTCTTTTATTTTATCGGCAATGACACCCGCATACCCGGAAATATCAGGGACGAAATGAAACAATGGGGCTACCCTAAAGATGAATATACGGATAACGGGAACTGGACACCGCAGCTTTATATCAGGGAAGCCCGCCGAATGATTGGTGAACTGGTTATGACCCAGCATCATTGCCAGGGAAAAGAACAGGTAGAAGATGGAGTAGGAATGGCCGCATATGGTATGGATTCGCATAATTGCGAAAGGCTGGTAGTGAATGGCGTGGTGAAAAATGAGGGGGATGTTCAGGTACATGGTTTTGCGCCATACGCTGTTTCGTACAGGGCAATAGTCCCAAAGCAAAAGGAAGCCGCTAATTTATTTGTCCCGGTATGCTTATCTGCAAGTCATATAGCTTACGGATCAATCAGGATGGAGCCGGTATTCATGGTATTAGGCCAATCTTCGGCTGTGGCGGCATGCCAGGCTATTGATAAAAAAATAGCAATACAGCAGGTTAATGTAAAAGAAGTACAAAGCTTGCTCAGGACAGACCCTCTTGCAGACGGAAGTATGCCCGAAGTACTGGTTGACAATGAGGACAGTCACATAACAGGCAATTGGAAAACTGAAAAATCAGGCGGTTATGGGCCAACCTATCTCACTGATAACTCAAAAGCAGAAACTGCGAAATCGGTAAGATTTATTCCGGAAAAATTAAAAAAAGGTGCTTACCATGTTTATACCTATTTCCCCAAGGTTATGAATCCGGCAGCAAAAACTTACATTACTATTTACGATGGTGAGAAGGCCACAGAAAAGATAATCAACCAGTCTGATTTGCAGGTAGAAGGCCAAACTTCAGGTGAGTGGCTTCCACTGGGGCTATATAACTTTTCAGAAGAAAATAAGGTATATGTAGAAATTTCGAATAAAAACGCAGATGGCGTAATTGTGGCTGATGCAGTGCTTTTTGTGCCTGTTAGGTAGTTTTATCGTTTTTGTGCGACGCTTAAATTATTAAATGGTCATATTAAACATAGATTTATTTTATTAGAGGTGGAGCCTTAAAGTAGCTGATAAAAAATACCGATGCTGCCTATAACCCCAATATTTTAATTTAATAACATATTTTATATTTTCATTGCTTATAACGGCTTTGATAAATTTAAACTATGTTTAACGGCCGTTGTAAACCAATTAAACAAGCATAATGCAAACAAAGCAAAGAGCTAATTACGGGGTGAAATCCCTCGTACAGCAAATTGTCGGATCAATCAGTAAGAATATTGACAAAGGTGTTTACCGGAAAAATGAAAAGCTGCTATCAATAAATACATACAGCAAGCAACACGGTGTAGCAAGGGACACCATTGAAAAGGCTTACACGATACTTAAGAGCAATGGCTATATCCGTTCGGTTTCCGGAAAGGGTTATTTTGTAGTCGGTAAGCCCGATGTGCGGATCAAGGTACTTTTGTTGTTTAATAAGTTAAGCTCTTATAAGAAAACGGTTTATGATACCATCGTACGCACCCTGGGTGATAAAGCCAGGGTCGATCTTCATATTCATCATTATAATCCCGCTTTGCTCGAGGAAAGTATAGATTCAAATTTGGGCAATTATCATTATTATGTGGTAATGCCGCATTTTTTTGATTATAGTAACGAGCAGGAATATTTAACCATTTTAAAGAAGATCCCGGTTGATCAGTTGATATTGCTGGATAAAGATTTGCCCAAATTAACCAGGCAGTCGGCTGTATTCCAGGATTTTCGCAACGATATCTACGGGGCATTAAATGTAGTCACCGATCTGATTGCCAAATACAAAAAATTAATTATCATATATCCTGTAGACCGCCACCATCCGCCCGAAATTAAAGATGGAATAATGCAGTTTTGTGAAGAGAAAAACAAAAAGTTTGAAGTAATAGACGCTTTTAAAACAGACGATCTCAAAAAAAGCACCCTTTATATTGCATTGACCGAAAATGACCTGGCCGATCTGATTAAAGGCGCCAGAGCAAGTGGATATGAATTAGGGAAAGATATAGGGATCATATCTTTTAATGAAACCGTGTTTAAAGAATTATTGGATATTACCGTTATTACCAGTGATTTTGAAGAAATGGGCAGAAAAGCAGCTGAGCTAATGTTGCAAAACAAAGCCGCGGTTATTAAAAACGCTTTTAAAATAATTATCCGAAAATCGCTATAACGATGCTCTGAGTGTAAGGTAAAAAGGCACCTCGTAACGGCCGGTAGAACCATTTTTAATAATCTCCGCGGTCATTTTTCCCATTTGTTCAAAATCTGTGGATATAGTGGTTAAGCCATTGAGGATGATTTTTTTTAACGGGGTTTCATTGTATGATATCACGCCAACATCTTTACCTATTTTTAACTCCGTAGCCAGGATCCTTTCAATCAAAACCACAAGGTCGTTTTCCATCAGGTTAATGAATACATCTCCTTCATGTATGGGTTCGCCTTGTATGTCATGAACTACTTTGTAGGTAAATGCATATTGGATACAGAAACTGAAAAAGCCTTTCAAAATCTCGCCTGGAAAATAAGTGTATTCAGGAAATATAATCTTTAGGGTGTGATACTTTCTTAATTGCGGCAGGGCTTCCTCCAGGGCCTGGAAAATGTCTTTTTCAAAATTCTCGTACACGGCAGCAAAATCGCCTTTTATCCCTGGCACTAATTTATCAAGTATGATCAGTTTCTCTTTGGGCAGGGTATTGATAATATCGTGAACGTTTTCGCCGCCGTGCATAAAGTGCGGCAGGATCACATAATGAGTATAATCGTTGCTATTATTTTGAAGTAGTTTTTTAAAAAATTCGAAGTCGTTATTGTATATATAAAAGTCGATAGCGGCTTCATGCCCAAGACCATCAACTATGGCATCATAAACCAGCTTTTTATGGGTGCTTAGTTTATTAAATATTAAAAAAACTTTAAATTGCTGCCCCGCCTCGGTGTTTTTGATGTAATACCCCTTGCCAGGTACCGAGCCAAGCAGGCCGATTGATTTCAGGTGTTTATAAGCCTTTTCGGCGGTGTCACGTGATATTTCAAAGTTGCAGTTTAACTCATTAATGGATGGCAGCGTTTCGTTAATGATTAATTTCCCTTCACGAACACTTTTGATGATCGAGTTAGCTAACTGGATGTATTTAGGGGTAGATGAATAATAATCAATATAAATGTATTCTAAAAATCGTGAAGACTTCATAACTATTGAACTGGCTACTGGCAAAAACTTAAAGTTAATCAAATTAGGTTTGATAAGACTCCCACCTTTTGCGTGTGTAAGCCGGGGAAGCTTAATAAGCAGCCAAAATAAATAAAGTGATGAATTTGTTACAATAAGAGGGCCTTCAATCAGGATGGTGCAGGACGCTGTTGGTATGAACATGCCATAACTTTATCTATTATAAACCAGGGCTCGTGTTAGCCTGCAAATAACCAGATAAATACTATCCATAATGATCAAGCTGCCTTACAAGATCTTGTTTTGCGCTATTGGCGTCTCGCTTCGGCTTATTTTGCCTGCGCCACTTTTTGCACAGGCGGTTAAAACCAGCTTTAAGTTTGACTTTGGTAATGGAAAAGCTGCAGCGGGTTATCAAAAAGTAAGTCCTGATGATATCTTTAGCGAGCTTAAAGGCTATGGATTTGATTTTGGCCAGGAAGTAAAGGCAATAACGCGCGGCGAGGGGAATAAACTTACAGATGATTATATAACCGCTGATAAGCCTTTTTATCTCTCAGTAAATGTGCCTGAGGGTAATTATAAGGTTACCTTAACGGTTGGCGACGTCAAAGGTAGTGGTGATATTACGGTACGAGCTGAATCGCGGAGGTTGATGCTGGAAAAAGTAACGACCAATAATTCGGTTAAAAAGTTAAGCTTCATCGTAAACATCCGTAAGCCGGAAATAAGTACGGGCGGTAAAGTAGCGCTTAAGCCCCGCGAGTTGGGTAAATACGATTGGGACAATAAGCTTAGTCTTGAATTTAACGGTACAAGGCCCTGTGTTGATGCGCTGGAGATAGAAAAGGTAGATGACCAGGTAACCCTTTATCTGGCCGGAAATTCAACCGTAGTTGATCAGGATGATGAGCCATGGTGTTCCTGGGGCCAAATGATCCCCCGGTTTTTCAAACCGGGTGTGGCCATTGCCGATCATGCCGAATCAGGACTTAGTTTGGGTAGTTTTTTAAATAGTCATCGTTTAGATAAAGTGCTGAGTGTAATTAAGCCGGGCGATTATCTGTTTATAGAGTTCGGCCATAACGATCAAAAAGAAAAAGGGCCGGAGGATGGCGCCTATAAATCATATACAGAACGTTTTAAGCTGTTTATCAATAAAGCTCGCCAGAAAAAAGCCATTCCGGTAATCATAACCTCTACCAGTCGCCGGGCTTTTAATGACAGCAATAAAGTGGTAAATACCCTTGGCGATTATCCCGATGCAGCCAGAAAAGTTGCTACAGAACTGCATGTGCCTTTGATTGATCTTAATGCGATGTCTGCTAAATTTTATGAGGCATTAGGTAACGAAGGGTCAAAAAAAGCCTTTGTTTGGTATCCTGCAAACTCGTTCCCAAACCAGCCGAAAGATTTGGCTGATAACACGCATTTTAACAGTTATGGTGCTTATGAACTTGCAAAATGCATTATAGAAGGCATCAGGAGCAATCATTTGGGTATTGAGCAGTATATTATTGATGCGTCGCCTTTTGATTCCGCTCATCCTGATCCGGCAGAAACATTCAGCTTGCCAGCGAGTCCTAAAAACAGCACTGTAAAACCTGATGGAAATTAATTGGCGGTATGAACGTCGGAGCATATAAATTTTAATAAAAATGATAATGAGTAAAAAACTGGCTGTATTAACGCTTGTTGTTTTACAAGCAGGCATGACCGCTGTAAAAGCCCAGAAGGTAATGGAAACAGGTGGCGCCAAACCTATGCCCGCACAGTGGATTGATAGTGAAACAAGTCATAAGGTAATCCGCCTGGTGAACCGCGAAAATGACAATGGTAGTTTTTACTTCAACAATACACCTTTTGTTCCTCAAATAAAGAATGAAGGCGACCTAATGGTATTTTATGGTAAAACGGACAAGGGGGAGCAGCTATTTACGGTTAATTTAAAAACTCAGAAAATAGAGCAGTTAACAAACAGGTCGAAAGTATCCGGCGAGATGGTTTGCGCCAAAACCCGTGAAGCGTTTTACCAAAGTGCCGACAGTATATTCGCCGTAAATGTTAACACCCATAAAACAAGGTTCATTTACGCCTTTTTTCCCGACTTTAAAGGAAGGGTAGGTACTGTAAATGCCGATGGAACCTATATGGCCTCTGTTAAAGCTACCGGTGAGCAGGAGCGTGAAATACTTGCAAAATATCCCGAAAAGCATGATTTCTTTAACAGGATCTATGATGCCCATATCCAACATACCTTATACGTGCTCGATGTTAAACATAAAACATTGAAACAAATACACCAGGAAAACGAATGGACAAATCACCTGCTTTTTTCGCCTACAGATCCTGATAACCTTTCCTATTGCCATGAAGGCCCCTGGGAGAAGGTGGACCGGATCTGGAACATCAATATAAAAACCGGCGAAAACAAGCTGTTGCATAAACGTACCATGGTAAATGAAATAGCAGGCCACGAGTTTTTTTCACCGCTGGGTAATACCGAGTGGTTTGATTTGCAGAAACCCAAGGGGCAAACATTTTTTCTGGCAGGCATTAATATGAAAACAGGAAAAGAAGACCGCGTTTATCAAATGGACAGGAACGAATGGTCGATCCACTTTAATGTAACTAAAGACGAGCAAACATTTGCCGGCGACGGAGGCAATTCCGGACAGGTAGCCAAAGCACCCGATGGTATGTGGATCTATTTGTTTAAGCCTAACGGCGATCATTTTAAATCAGAAAAACTGGTAAATATGAAACATCATAATTATCACCTGGAGCCTAATGTGCATTTTTCGCCCGATGAAAAATGGGTTATCTTCAGGGCCAACTTTGAAGGTCACGAAGGTGTTTACGCCGTGGAAATTGCCAAACATCAATAATTTTAAACAGATGTCATTCATTAAAAATAATATAAAAATAGCCCTTGTATTTGCACTGTTAGCAGGTACTCAAACCGCATCTGCACAAATTGGCTGGCCTGCAACCACCGAACAAACCAAACCCTGGGCCCGCTGGTGGTGGGAAGGCAGCGCTGTAAATAAAAAAGACCTTACCTGGAACATGGAAAGCTACCATAATGCCGGTTTGGGTGGATTGGAGGTAACGCCGATTTATGGAGTGAAAGGGCATGAAGATGAGTTTATTCAATACCTGTCGCCGCAATGGGTGGATATGTTAAAGTACACGCTAACCGAGGCAAAAAGGCTAAATATGGGTATTGATTTGGCCAATGCTACAGGTTGGCCTTTTGGCGGTCCCTGGGTTAGCAACGAAGATGCCAGTAAAGAACTATTTTGGAAAAATTACGATGTTAAAGGTGGCGAAAAACTGAGTGAACCTGTGGTATTCGTACAGCAGCCCCTGGTGAGGGCCGACGGCCAGGCTCCGAAGATTACAGATTTGGTTGAACCCATTAGCAGCAATAAAAACCTCCAGTTAATGGCCCTTGACCAGGTAAGGTTTGAGAAACGGATTCCTTTAACGGTTTTAATGGGTTATGATGACAAGGGGCAGGTATTGAACCTTACCGATAAAGTTGATGCAGCCGGCAAACTTAACTGGACAGCACCCGCCGGCGAATGGAAGCTGTACGCACTTTTCCAGGGTTGGCATGGTAAGATGGTTGAGCGTGCGGCTCCCGGAGGTGAGGGTTATGTTATCGATCATTTTTCCAAGCCGGCACTTAATCATTACCTTGCCCGGTTTGATCAGGCATTTAAAGGGCAGGATTTAAGCGGGATCAGGGCATATTTTAATGACTCGTACGAAGTGGATGATGCCCGCGGGCAATCGAACTTTACCCCGCTGTTTTTTGACGAATTTATTAAACGCCGCGGGTACGATCTGCGCGATCACTTGCCGGCTTTATTAGGTAATGATAATAAGGAAAATAATAGCCGCATACTATGCGACTATCGCCAAACCATATCCGACCTGTTGCTTGATGATTTTACCAAACCATGGCATGACTGGGCCAAAACCAGGGGCGCTTTAATCCGCAATCAATCACACGGTTCCCCATCAAATATACTGGATCTGTATGCTGCTATTGATATTCCCGAAACAGAGGGCGATGATGTGTTGCGGTTTAAATTTGCCACATCGGCAGCACATGTAATGGGAAAACCTCTTGCATCGTCCGAGTCGGCAACATGGCTTAATGATCATTTTCTATCGTCGCTGGGAGATGTGAAACAGGCTATCGATAAATATTTTGTAGGAGGCGTAAACCATATTTTCTATCACGGCATCAGTTACTCGCCTCAAAATGCCCAATGGCCGGGATGGTTATTTTATGCTGCAGTTCACTTTAATCAAACTAACCCGTTCTGGAATGATTTCTCAACTTTAAATCAATACATAACTAATTGTCAGTCGTTTTTGCAGCAAGGAAAGCCCAATAATGATATATTGGTTTATTACCCGTTATTTGATAGCTTTTCCGAGCCGGGGGATAGGGGCTTGCTTAAGCATTATGATGCCATGAAACCCGATTTTAAGGGGACAGGCTTTGAATCCTCTGCCGAAGAAATGCTTAAAAAGGGCTACACGTTTGATTTTATATCAGATAAGCAAATAATGGATTTACAAACCTCCGGTAGTCATTTGCTTACCGGCGGTCTTAATTATAAGACTATCCTTTTGCCTGATAATAAATATATCCCGCTCGAAACCTTTAATAAAATGGTGGATCTGGCAAAGACCGGGGCAACAATTGTGGTGTATAAAAATCTTCCATCGGGTGTTCCGGGATATTCCGGGTTGCAGGAACGCGAAAAAGCATTTAAAACACTGCTTGCCGGGCTTAATTTTACTGCTGAAAATAATGGTGTTAAAATTGCCAAAGTTGGCAAAGGCCGTTTTTTAATAGCAGATGATATTGCTCCGTTGCTGGACGCGGCGGGAATAAACAGGGAACAAATGACCGATAAAGGGCTGCAATTTGTACGCCGTACTTATGAAAATGGCAACAGCTACTTTATAACAAATAGCGGCGGTAACCAGGTTAATGGTTGGGTTGATCTATCTGTTAGTGCTGCATCAGTAGTAGTATTTGATCCGATGACAAAAAACTACGGACTCGCAAAAAGCCGGAAGCAGGCCGATGGTAAAACCGGCGTTTATCTGCAATTATCGCCGGGGCAAAGCTGTATTTTACAAACCCTGCCTGTAAAAACTCAAATAGCAGCGTATCTCTATTATCAGGTTGCAGGTAACAAGGTGCCTGTTAACGGTACGTGGACACTGAGCTTTACCGAAGGTGGTCCGACATTACCTCAGCCAATAAAAACCGCAGCGCTCAAATCATGGACAGATTTAGGTGGTGATGACCTTAAAGCTTTTTCCGGAACAGGTAGTTATAATATCATCTTTAAAAAGCCGGTACAAAATGCCGCTGTTTGGAAGCTTGACCTGGGAAAAGTTAATGAAAGTGCCGAGGTTTATTTAAATGGTAGAAAACTGGCAACACTTATTGGTCCGCAGTATGTGGTTACTATACCTTCAGCACAGTTAAGGACAGTTAATCAGTTGCAAGTGAGGGTAGCTAACCTCATGGTTAACCGGATCATTGATATGGATAAGAAGCATATGCCTTACCGGATATTTTATAATACCAATTTTCAATCACATAGTCCTGGTTCTAAAGGGCCTGATGGGCTTTTTACCACGATAAACTGGGAACCAAAGCCTTCCGGTTTGATTGGGCCGGTAACACTTGAACCGGTTAAGCCGTTGTTTGTTAGGTAATTATTTAAGGGTTAATTTCAAAAAGGTGGTCATGTTGGCTACCTTTTTTTGTGTTTTTGATGTATCGGAGCAGGATACTACAGGATGGTATTATTGAAATTAACTTTTATGTTCGTTTATACAATTATAACCCAAACTGTACCAAACAGTAAACCCCTTAATTTGATTTTATGAAAAGAATTTTTATTTATTCTTGTAAAATGCTATTGCTGTTGCTGCTCTTTAATGTGGCAGGGGCAAACAGTGCGTTGGCACAAAAGCTTAGCATTACGGGTACTATTACAGATAGTAAGCACCAGCCGGTTTCGGCTGCTTCCGTGCAAATAAAAGGCACGAAATCAGGTACCACGTCTGATATTGACGGAAAATACTCCATTAAGGCTTCCGCAGGGCAGGTTTTAATATTTAAATCAATCGGTTTTGATGCTAAAGAAGTTACCGTAGGCACAAACAATACCATCAATGTTAGTTTAACGGAAACTGAATCGCAATTGAACGAAGTGGTAGTAATCGGCTACGGCGCTCAAAAACGGGCTAATGTTACCGGATCTCAGGCTACCTTCAAGGCCGATAACCTGAACGAGCGGGCTATAACCCGTGTTGACCAGGCCTTGGTAGGCCAAATGGCAGGTGTAACTGTTAAGCAAACAACGGGTGTGCCGGGTAAAGCATTTAGTGTTAACGTGCGCGGCAGCGGCTCCATAAGTGCCGGTAATGAGCCTTTGTATGTAATAGATGGCTTTCCTTTGTCTGTATCGGCAATAGGCAGCGGTGGTAGCTTTGGCTCAGGAAATCCGCTTGATAATATCAACCCAAATGATATTGAAGATATCCAGGTTTTAAAGGATGCAGCAGCGGCGGCTATCTACGGCTCAAGGGCGTCAAACGGCGTTGTATTGATCACCACTAAAAAAGGAAAATCGGGCAAGGCTAAAATTAGCTATAGTGCTTACTACGGTTACAATGCTGCCGCCAAATATTTGCCCATGCTTAACGGCGACCAATGGATTGACAGGGCTACCGAAATGATCAATGCTGCCTATGTGCTCAAATATGGCGCAAAAGGAGCAACTGCCAGTGACGATAATGCAACACGCCAGGCGATGAATGGCGGTGCCTTTAGCTCAGCCTATATGCTCGATCCTAGATGGGCCATGCCGGGCCATCCCGGGCTGCAGTATATAGACTGGCAGAAAGCGATTGAGCAGAAAGGAGCTATGCAAAACCAGGCATTGAGCGCAAGCGGTGGCAATGAATTTGTAAATTATTTTATTTCGGGCAACTACGCCAACCAGGATGGTTTTGTGAAAGGCCTGGGTTATAAAGCCTACTCGGCCAGGGCCAATGTGGAAGCTCGTATTGCCAAAAACCTGAAATTAGGTTTAAACATTGCACCCACTTATTCAATTTCGCAGGACCCTGGTGTAGAAGGGAAAGACAATATTTTTCACCAGGCCATAAGCTATAGTCCTATTCAGGAAGATACGGTAGGTTTATATCCCAACGCGTTTAAGAACGGACAATACACCTGGGGTAATTCACCAAACAGCCCCATAGCTAAATTGGAGAACAAGGTAGGGCAAACCAAAAAATACCGCACACTGGGCAGCATATTTGCCGAATACGAAATTATAAAAGGGTTGACGTTAAGAAGCTCATTGAATCTTGATAATGTTGACAATGCCACTAATAGCTACACACCGTATACCATAGCCGGTAATCTTGCTTCCAGAACGTTTGATGCTGCTAAAAATCCTAATTTAACAGCTAATACTTCAGGATCATACAGCACCTTTAAAAGGCAAACCTTTGTTAATGAAAACACGCTGACTTATAATACCACTATTCACGCAAATCACAGTCTGAGTATATTGTTAGGCCAGTCTTACAATACCGATCGTTTAGATCAGTCTTCATTATCATCAGTTGGCGGTTATACCAGCAGCGTTATCCAAACTTTAAATGCTGCCGCAGCGGTAACAGGCAGTACCTCCAGCACCAAAAGTGTGTTGGTATCCTACTTTAGCCGCGCGCAATATGCATATAAGAACAAGTATCTGTTATCCGCAAGCTTGCGTGAAGACGGTTCCTCAAGATTTGGCGGCAATACCAAATACGGTATTTTCCCCTCAGCATCTGTAGGCTGGCGTATCATACAGGAAGATTTTATGAAAAGACTGTCTGCGGTAAGCGACTTGAAACTACGCTTTAGTTATGGCGTAAATGGTAATAACAGCATTGCCGATTATGGAAGTATTTCGCAAATAGGTTCATATGGATATGTTTTGGGTTCACCTCAGGCTTTAGCCATCGGGCAGGCACCAAGTAACTTACCAAACCCAGATATCAAATGGGAAAAATCACAAACTTATGATGTGGGCCTCGACTTCGGGTTTTTCAGCAATCGTTTAACCGGTTCATTTGATTACTATAACAAACTAAATACCGACTTGTTGCTGAATGTACCTATCCTGCAATCTACCGGTTTCAGCAGCCAGCTGCGCAATGCAGGTTCAGTGCGTAACATTGGTCAGGAGCTGGAATTGACAAGTCGTAATTTGGTTGGCAAAGTTCAATGGAGCACATCAATTAATATCAGTCATTACAAAAATAAAATCGTAAGCCTTTACGGTAATCAGAAACAAATTATTATTCCAAACTCCTTTGATGTTTCAGACGCTATTTTGCGCGTAGGCCAGCCAATAAACAGTATCTATGTAGTAAGGCAGATAGGTTTCCTTACACAGGCCGATATTGATAACCACGTGGCAACCTACGGCACGGGTGAAACCGTTGGTGACCCGAAATATCAGGACCTGAACGGCGATGGTGTGATAACCGAAGCCGATAAACAAATTGTTGGCCACCCCAGCCCTAATTACACCTGGGGTATTACCAATACCGTGCGCTGGAAAGGTTTCGACTTTACTGTTTTAGTTCAGGGCCAAAATGGCGGATCTGTTTATTCACTGCTGGGCAGGGCTATAACTCGTACCGGCCAGGGCTTTACCGATAATGCTCCTGCGTTTTATGATAACCGCTGGAGATCGCCCGAAAATCAGGGAGCGGGTAGGGTTAGTAAAGCTTACTCTACATTCGGTTTCGTAGCCAATACCGATTGGTTATACTCTTCAGATTATGTGAGGGTTAGAAATATCACATTAGGGTACGATCTTAAAAATATCTTTAAAACCAAAGTTTTAGGAGCAGCTCGCTTGTATGTTACGGCCGAAAACTTCTTCGGGCATGACAAATATTATGGAGGTTTCAACCCGGAGGCGCAAAACACAGCCATCAGTTCGGACAGTAACTATCCCGAAGCAGGGGATTACGGAGGCTTGCCGCTGGCTAAATCATTGATTTTCGGCTTAAATGTTACTTTTTAATTATTTCAACCAATTAAAATGAAAAAGATATTTTTTCTATCAACCATATCAGCTGTTATTTTAATGGCTTCCTGTAATAAGGATTTAAACCAGGTACCAATATCCAGCTCAACAACAGCAACTTTTTATAAATCGCCAAGCGATTTTTTGCAAGCAACAAACGCTATTTATGCCGATCTGCACAATTACCCGGTACGGTTAGCCAACATGTCTGAAATCCGTTCGGATAATATTTACGGTGTTTCAGTTACCGTACGTGACTGGGACCCGGTAAATGATTTTTCTCCCTCATTAGCAGCAAACGCTTACGTTACCGAAGCCTGGGGCACCGACTTTAACGGTATTTTCAGGGCTAATACCCTGCTTGACCAGATTGCCAAAAATGGCAGCTACGTAGGTTCGGCTTCATTAGCAACCAGGTTACAGGCCGAAGCTAAGTTTCTGCGGGCATTTTATTACTTCGATCTGCTTAGGTATTTCGGCAAGCTTCCAATCATTGACCACCCGGTTACTGCGCCTGAAGCTAATTCTATCGGCCGCAGTTCTGTAGCTGATGTTTACAAACTGATTATAGCCGATCTGCAATCGGCCATAGCTAACTTACCTACCACGTATACCGGGGTAGACGTAGGTCGCGCTACCAAATATGCAGCGGAAGCCTTGCTGGCACAGGTGTATATGGCTAAATCCGCGCCAAATTATGGTATTGAAGGGCCGGGAACCGGATCAAACGAATGGAATTTAGCTTTGCCTTTGTTGCAGGATATTATCAGTAGTGGTAAGTTCGCTTTTGAGTCTACTTACAGCAATATATTTTCATATGCTAATCAAAGCCCTGCAGTTAATAAAGAGGCCATTTTTGATGTGATGTATACCAGCGGTATCAGCGGTACAAGTGATCTTTACGGCGCCTCATACCCATGGACGCTTGCACCAAGCGCTTATTTTTTATCTATCAAGGATACCAAATCAAACGGAAGCCTGGAGATTATCCCGGTATCAAATGATCTGGCAAACAGCTATGACGCTGCCGATACACGCAAGGCTTTTAGTATCTACACCGCAGGCTATACAAATGCTGGAAGTACAGAAAACCGCCCGTTCTTTAAAAAATGGCTTGATATAACAAAGATTCCAACTGCCAGTAGGTTTGACTGGGGCATCAACTTTATCGCTATCAGGTACACTGATGTTTTGATGCTTAAGGCCGAGTGTATATTGAACGGTGCAACCGGAGGCTCGCAGGCTGATGTGGATGCTATTGTTAACCAGGTGCGCACACGTGCCGGGTTGCCATCCGTGGCAGGTGTAACGCTTGCTCAACTGTTTGATGAACGCCGCAGAGAATTTGCAGATGAAGGCTCACGCTGGTTCGATCTGCAAAGAAGCGGCAACCTCTTAACCATTATGAATAGCTGGATCGCCAAAGAAGATGCCCAGAAAGCTATCAAGCCGGTTATTGCTAATTATGTTATCTACCCTGTACCGCAAACACAACTGGATGCGGCACCTGGGTTATACTCACAAAATCCCGGATATTGATCCGGGGGAATGATGAACAAACGATTTTGATCATCATAAAAATGGTTTATCCCCTGCTTGGGTATAGCCGTCAATTTATGTGGGGATTGAATAGAAGATTTGGAAATTCCCTCTTGAGAGAGTAATAGCCCATGAAAAGGCAGGAATAATTTGTATATTTATGATAATGAATATCATAGAGACGATTAAGCGTTTTCCAGATCAGTCCAGTTGCATAGACTATCTTGAAGGATTAAGATGGCAAGGATTGCCAGAATGCCCGTATTGCAACAGCAAACGGAGCAGCAAGCGCCAGGAAAGCCAACGGCATATTTGCAATAGCTGTAACCGCAGCTATAGCGTTTTGGTCGGCACTGTTTTCGAGGGCACCAAACTTCCTTTGCCGCAATGGTTTTTGGCTATTTCATTAATGCTGAATGCGAAAAAGGGGTTATCTGCACGTCAGTTAAGCAGGGATCTGGGA
>NZ_FNCG01000029.1 GCF_900100945.1 Mucilaginibacter gossypii
TGATACCAGATCACTGGTGAAAGTCTCAAACGAACGAACCGGCTGGCCTTCAAGACCCACAAATACCTTGCGGGCTCCAATATCTATACCTGCCGCATGAAAATGCATCTTTTCCATACTTATAACGCTTTTTAAACCGTGCCCGAAGGAGTTTAAAGAAAAGACAGGCTACCCATCGGACAAATCACCCACACAAGGGATCGTACCATACCTTCAGACTCTTGCTTCGGAACCATACTCAGCAACAGGCAATAAGCACTATAACTCGGTCGGCCACACTGCACGGTTCAGCAAATCTATGTCATTTCACCTTCAGAGGCCACGGATTTAAACACTCAGCATGACCCGGTTCTAATTTTGTCGCGGGTATAATTCTGCCTACTCTTCCGTTGCCATTTCATTCCTTTTCAGGATAAAGGCCATCAGGTCATTGATGGGGTGTTTGATGATCTTGCCGGTTTTTACGCCGTGCAGGTGACATAATGAGATAAGTTCTTCGGAGAACGAATAAGCTATGGAGCCCACAAAGTGGCATTTATACTTGTGGTATTCGGGGTACGATTTAATATTGGTTTCAATAAACTCCACCAACCCATCAACCAGCATGGAATGCCCGTATTCGGTAGTTTTTATTTCGCTTACAAACTTACTGAATGATGCCAGGTAAGTATTGGCATTCGGCTTTTGATACACATTTTTGATCACGATCTCCTTGTTCAGGTGGTAGGCCTTATCAAACTTCTGGCTGATATCATACGGCATATTACCATATAAAAAATCAGTGATCAGCTTTTTGCCAAACCAGGTGCCTGAGCCTTCATCGCCCAAAACAAAACCAAGGCCATGCTGTCCGTCGTAAATGTCTTCACCATCAAAAAAAGAGATGTTACTGCCGGTTCCCAGCACACAACAAATGCCTTTTTCATGACCACAGGTTGCATAAGCGCATCCAAGCAAATCGCTGTCAACACTGATATAGGCTTTATTAAAATGCGTGCTCAGGGCATTTGATACAATTTCGTGCCGGTCGGGGCTGCTGCACCCGGCACCAAAAAAATATATCTCAGAGATCTCTGCGGCAAGCGCAACCATATCCGGGGCCTGTTCAAGGATGATACGGGCTATCTCTTTTTCGGTTAAAAAATACGGGTTTAGCCCGGCGGTAAGGAACGAACGGGTTTCCTGGTCTGAAACGGTCAGCAGCCAATCAGTTTTTGATGATCCGCTATCTGCTACTAAGATCATTGACAAATTTCTTCGAGCGCTTTAACAGTAAGTGGCTTATGAATAAACTGTGTAATATGCTTATTATCTTCCGAGTCCCTGATATCGGTAGGATCAAGCGATGACGATAACATATATATTTTTATTCCTTTTTTAGCGATATCCAAACCGGCAAATTCGTGCAGAAACTCAAACCCCGTCATTATTGGCATCCTGATATCTAAAAAAATAACGTCGGGGTTTACCGATCCGCTTTTTAACGACTCAATGGCCTCCATTGGCGATTGACGCACAATAATATTTTCGGCAAAGTTGCTGCTTTCCAAAACCCGGCGCGTTATAAAGCTATCAATGTAGTTATCATCAATAAGCATACAGGTTTTGAAAGGCGCGGTCATGATTCAAAAATAAGTTTTTAAACTTACTATTAAAATATTTTTTATTTGATGTTAATACTGTTTGTTATCTGTTTTAACATGATCTCGGCCTGTTTGCTTTGGTATTGCGCGGCAAAGAATTTTGATTGCGCGTCAAGATAGTTACGCTGTGCTTCCCTTACCTCAAGCGGGGTAATGTTACCTAACTTATATTTATCAAGCGTAATATCCAGGTTTTTTTTGTTAAGGTTTACATTGGCTTCTTCCAGTTTTACCAGGTCAAGGCCGGAAAGGTATGCTACAAACAAGCTGTTGATCTGGCTTTCAATATCCAGTTTGGTTTGCTTGGCGGCAATACCCGCATTATCAATCTGGATCTTCGCATTTTTTTCGCGCCTGTTTTGGTTAAAGCCATTAAAAATATTGATGCTTGCCGTGAGGCCATAATTAAAGCCATGTACATTTTGCGACAATGTAAACCCTGCCGGTGTTTTGCTGTTGGTAAAAGTATAGCCCGATGTTACCCCCACCTGCGGATACCGTGTAGCGCGCACCTGTTTAAGATTGATTTCGGCCAGGCGCTGGTTTATTTGTGCCGATAGTATTGCCGGGTTTTGAAGCTGCGCGTTGTTAAGCACATCGGCCAGTGCCAGCTTTTCATCAACTATAATGGTATCGGCAACAGAAAAATCGGTTTGCAGATCGCGGATCAGTAACTGATTAAGCCGTATTTTTGCTGTCTTGAATTGCTGGTACTGGATCACCAGGTTACCGGTATCCGTATTCAGGTTTACCTGGGCATTCAACACTTCCAATCGCGAAGCCCTGCCTACAGCAAACTTATCATTGGCAATGCGTAACTGCGTGCGGGAAATATCAATAGCTCCTTTTAATGCCTTGATCTGTTCATTTTGGCTGATCAAATTATAATAAGTATCGATAACACTGGCCACCGTCCTTTGTACGGTATCCTGTAATCGCAGTACACCCAGTTTATCTACTTGCTTTAGCTGATCATAATTTGCAAACATGGCAAAGCCATCAAAAATTGTCCAGTTAAGGTTTACACCATAATTATTATTGGAGTTTTTGGCATTGCGGATATTGTTAACCGTACCATCATTACGGGTTTGCTTGGTTGTTTGGCGACTGTTATTGTCATTAAAGTCACCGGTAACCACCGGCAAAATCCCTGCATTACCAAGTGTAACATTATTTGATGCTATGGTTGAATTGTTTTGCGACAACTTGATATTGTAGTTGTTTTTCAGTGCTATTTCTACCGCATCTTTTAAAGTAAGTAAGGGCGCATCCTGCTGGGCTAAAGCCATGGTTGATATCACAGCGAAACAACAAACCAGGCAGGCTATTTTCTTGATCATCATATTACGTTACAAGTTTTCGATCAGTTTAGGTTCTTGATGGTGCGGGTGACGGGCAGCTTCGGCTATTTCAGCTTCAGCAGCCAGGTCCTCAGGGTTATGGTCATGGTCTTTACGGGTTTTAGCGGCCAGCAACAGGTACATCATCGGGATAATATAAAGCGTTAACACCAACGAAAACAGCATTCCCCCCATAATCACAATACCTAATGAAACACGGCTTTTTGCACCGGCGCCCAGCGCAAACGCAATAGGCACGGCACCAAGCACCACGGCCAGGCTGGTCATTAATATTGGGCGTAAACGCGCCGTTGCCGCTTCAATAACTGCCTCGTATTTGGCTACGCCCTGTTCCATCCGTTGGTTTGCAAACTCCACGATAAGAATACCGTTTTTAGTTACCAGCCCCACAAGGGTGATGATCCCGATCTCGCTGAAAATATTAAGGGTTTGATTAAACAGCCATAGCGACAAAAACGCCCCCGAAATAGCCAGCGGCACGGTAAGCATCACGATAAGCGGGTCCATAAAGCTTTCAAACTGAGCCGCAAGTACCAGGTAGATGAGCAGCAAGGCAAAGCCAAAAGCAAAAAGAATGTTTGACGAACCTTCGGCATAGTCACGTGAGGGGCCGCTTAGCGCGGTACTAAAAGTATCGTCAAGTAAGCTTTTGGAGATCCTGTCCATCTCCTTAATACCATCACCTACGGTATAACCCGGAGCAAGACCGGCCGAAAGTGTCGCCGATTTATAACGGTTAAAATGGTAAATGGCCGGAGGCGTAGCGCCCTCGGATGTTTTAACTACGTTATCCAGTTGAACCAAAGTTCCTTTTGAGCTGCGTACATAAATTGATTTCAGATCAAGCGGCTGATCGCGGTTAGCGCGGTCAACCTGTGCTATTACCTGGTATTGCTTACCGTTTATCAGGAAGTAGTCGAGCCGGCCGGCGCTATAATATAGTTGCAGCGTTTGGGCAATATCATCAACCGAAACACCTAAGTCACGGGCACGTTCACGGTCGGTAACCACGCGTAACTCGGGTTTGGTAAATTTCAGATTAACGTCCGTTCCCTGGAAAACCGGGCTTTTGGATACCTCGGCAAAAAACGTTGGCAGCACTTTACGGATCTTTTCAAAATCCTGGTTTTGGATAACATATTGCACAGGCAACGAGGTTTTTGAGCCCGAACCACCGCCGCTGATAGTTTGCTCCTGCACCACAATGGCACGTGCATCGGGCATTTTGCGTAGTTTACCATTCAGCCAGTCGGCAAGTTCCTGCTGGGTGCGCACACGTTTATCAGGAGCAACAAGCCCAACCCTGCCAAAGCCGGTATTTGAAGCACCGCCACCACCAAATGATGGCGAAACAATTTCAAGGTTAACATTGGCCTCCGGAATTGAATCTGCAACCAGGTTAGATACCTTATCCATGTACTTGGTCATGTACTCATAAGTTGCACCTTCCGAGCCGGTAACGCTATAACGCAGCAAGCTGCGATCATCAAGCGGGGCAAGCTCGGATGGGATAACTTTTACCAGGATCCCGATGATAACCAAAGATGCAGCAAGAATAGCAAATGATACCCATTTACGCTTCATGAACTTAATGAGCGATTCGGTATATGAAGTGGTCATATTAATGAAGAACGGCTCCGTTCTTTCATAAAACCTTGATTTCTTTTGGTTTTTGCGAATCAGCTTTACGTTAAGCATCGGTGTTAATGACAGGGACACGAATGCCGATATCAACACAGCCCCGGCCACCACTACCGCAAACTCGCGGAACAAACGGCCGGTGAAACCCTGTAAAAACACGATAGGCAAAAACACAGCTGCCAGCGTAACTGATGTAGATACTACCGCAAAAAAGATCTCGGCCGAACCTTCAAATGCCGCTTTACGGATCGCCATGCCCGCCTCTACCTTCTTATAGATATTTTCTGTTACCACAATACCGTCATCCACCACCAGGCCCGTCGCCAGTACTATCCCCAAAAGGGTTAAGATATTAATAGAAAACCCGAAGATGTACATAATAAAGAAAGCACCGATCAATGATACCGGGATATCTATCAGTGGGCGGAAAGCTATCAGCCAATCGCGGAAGAAAAGGTAGATGATAATTACCACCAGTACAAAGGCCACGATCAGTGTTTCCTGCACCTCAGATATCGACTGGTTAATGAACCTCGTATTATCCAAAGCCACTTTCACCGAAATATCGGGCGGAAGATCTTTTTTAATCTGTTCTAAACGGGTATAAAAATCCTTGGCTATCTGTACATAATTAGCTCCGGGCTGCGGCACCAGGGCCAAAGCAACCATCGGCACCCCCGACTCTTTAAATATGGTTTCCTCGTTTGCAGAGCCCAACACAGCATAACCAATATCGCTCAGCCTTATCACCCTGTTGCTGTCGGCACGGATAATGAGGTTGTTAAAATCTTTTTCAGTTGCCAGTTTGCCCAAAGCCCTGATGGTAACTTCGGTATTATTACCCTCGATTTTACCTGCAGGCAACTCTACGTTTTCTTTAGCTAAAGCCGCACCAATGTCGGTAGCAGTAACGCCAAGTGCCGAAAGCTTGGTAGGGTCTATCCACAGGCGCATAGCATACTGGCGCTGTCCCTGTACGTTAATGGTACTTACACCGGGGATGGTTTGCAGTCCTTCCAGCAGCACATTTTCCGCGTAATCATCCAACTGGTTGATGTTACGGGTGTCACTGCTCACGGTAAGGGTAATGATTTGGTCGGCGCTGGCATCGGCTTTGGTTACTACTGGCGGGGCGTTAATATCCTGCGGTAGCTGGCGCTGGGCCTGCCCCACTTTATCGCGCACGTCGTTGGCGGCAGTTTCCAGGTCGGCATCAAGGTCAAACTCAACTGTGATGTTACTTTGGCCTACCGAACTTGTTGACGATATGTTACGGATGCCCGGCACACCGTTGATAGATTTTTCAAGCGGCTCTGTGATCTGCGATTCAATTACATCGGCGTTGGCACCGGAGTAACTGGTTGACACCGAAATAATGGGTGGGTCGACCGAAGGAAAATCCCTCACGCCCAAAAACTTATAGCCGATAATACCAAATACAACAATAACCACAGACATTACTGTTGCCAATACCGGCCGCTTAATACTTACTGAGGATAAACTCATATTGGTTTATTTAATAACTTTTAAAATTTTCAAAGGCACTTTTGGCCGCATTTGGATCAGGCCCGATACTACCACACTGTCGCCAGGCTTTAAGCCTTCAATAACCTGGATCTTTGTATCGGTTCGCAGGTCTGTTTTTACCGGTTTTGACATGGCTTTACCATTGTGGTAGATCCAAACCAGGCTGCTTTTTAAATCTGGAATAACCGCTTCTGTTGGCAGCAAAATGGTTTTAGGAATTTGATCAAGCGTTAAATTGATCTTGGCAAAGCTACCCGCAGTGAGGATCCCTTTAGGATTGGGTGCCTTAGCGCGCACAGTAATAGTGCGCGAGCTTGCATCAATTGAAGGGTCAATGGCATACACTGTACCCACAAAACTCTCCATCGAGCTTTCTGTTTTGAACCTGATCTTACTGCCGGGGCCGAGTATAGAAAGGTACCTTTCAGGCACAGCAAAAGTTACTTTTGCCGGATCGATATTAACCAGATCGGCAATAGGCGATGATGGCGAGAGGTAACTGCCCGGGCTCACATTCCTTAAACCGATAGTCCCTGAAAAGGGCGCCCGGATCTCGGTACGGGCAATCTGCGCCTTAATTACATTTGCGGCAGCTTTTAACGAATTTAATGATGTTAATGAAGTATCATACTCCTCCTGGCTTATGGCTTCTTTTTGAAGCAGTTGGCGGTTGCGGCTTTCCTGTTGTTTTGCCAATGCCACCTGGTACTGGTTTTGCTGCAATGATGCTTCCAGGTCCTGGTTGTACACTTTAACCAGCAACTGGCCCTTTGTTACTTTAGTGCCTTCATTAAAATAGATCCCGGTAATATTCCCTGCTGTTTGGCTTATCAGGCTTACCTTTTCATTGGCATCAATGGTGCCAGTAATATCAATAATGTTGTTTACGGCGGTATCTTTAACTATCATTACTTTAACCCCTACCGCGCCGCCGCCTTTTTTCTTATCACCTTTACCCGAAGCGATAGCCGCGGCCGATTTCTTTGCCCCTTCGCTAAAAAATTTATTGTAAATTAAATAGGCAACCAGCAGGGCCAGCGCCGTGTAAATAATATATTTCGTTTTCATACTTTGTTTAATCCGTGTGTGATTTAGCTTGTAGGGTTGTTTCGGGTGATACCAATGGTTTTAAATTTTTATGCATGCGGGTAAGTACGCTTTCAAATACCTGCATATCGGCTTCGGATATGCCTTCGGTAATATCCGCATTGATGGCTTCAAATGTTTCGATGATCTGCGGAACGGCCAGTTTTGCCTTATCGGTAACGCGGAGCAATTGCTGCCGCCTGTCGTTCGGGTTGTTTTCGCGGTAAACAAAGCCTTTTGCTGTAAGCAGGTTAATGATGCTTACCATGGCCGATTTATCCTTGCCCAGCAGATGTGCCAGCGCGTTTTGGGTAAGTTGCCCGTCATGGAAGTAAATGAGCGAAAGTATATAATGATACCGGGTAACATCCAGGTGAACGGTATGCTTTACCAGTACATTAAGGTACAGTTTACCTAAGCGTATCAGCTTGCGCGAAATAGGTTCAATCAGTTCCATTTACTTAAAAATCGATGTAAAACTAATAGCATAATATCAACAATAGTTGCATGTATCAACCATTTTACAACGGTGTTTAGGGCGCTGTAACGCCACATACATAACTGATTATATAATATTTTATAAATTGCGGCCATGAAACTGACCAACCTACGCACGTTATTTTTTCTAACGATTTTTATTATGAGTACTACTATCAGCAAAGCCGCCGCCAACGCTCAGATTACCTACAATGTTTCGTTTCCTGAAGCCCAGGCCCATTATGCTGATATTGAAATGCATATTACCAGCCTTCAGCAAAATACCCTTGAGCTTAAAATGCCGGTATGGACACCTGGTTCATACCTGGTACGCGAGTTCGCAAAAAACATCGAATCATTAACTGCGGAAGCTAACGGCAAACCCATTGCAGCACCTAAAATCAATAAGAATACCTGGCAAATTGTTACAAAAGGAATTTCGTCGGTAACGGTAAAATACAGGGTTTACGCTTTTGAGCTTTCAGTTCGCACCAGTTTTATCGATGCATCACACGGTTTCCTTTCAACCACCGGTATTTTCATCTATCCGGCCAATATGCTGCACTCGCCGGCTGTTATACATATCAAACCATATAAAAACTGGGATAAAGTTTCAACAAGCCTCGATATGGTGAATAATGATCCGTTTACCCGTTTATCACCAAGCTTCGATATCCTGTTCGATTCGCCAATTGAAGTAGGCAACCAGGATGTTTTTGGCTTTGATGCATCAGGCGTTCATTATGAAATTTGCATGTACGGAGGCGGCAATTATGATAAGGAAAAATTAAAAGCCGATATCCGCAAAATTGTTGATCAGGAAGCAGCTGTTTTTGGCGAAAACCCTAACAAACACTATGTATTTATTGTACATAACCGCCAACGTAATGGTGGTGGTTTGGAGCACCTGAGCTCGACAGTTTTAGGAGCATCTCGCGATAACTACACCAACGACAAAGGATATCAAAGCTTTTTAGGCCTTGTTGCCCACGAGCATTTTCACTTATGGAACGTGAAACGCCTGCGCCCGATTGTGTTAGGCCCTTTTGATTATGACAATGAAAACTATACTACCAATTTGTGGATAGCCGAAGGTTTTACCGAGTACTACCAGGGTATCATTGTACGCCGTACGCAACTGTTCCCGGTTCAGAATTATTTTGATGTTTTGGAGGGCGAGTTCAATGTTCTGGAAAACCTACCCGGAAAAAATGTACAAACCGTTGCCGAATCAAGCTTTGATGCCTGGATTAAAGCTTACCGCCCTAACGAAAACTCTAACAATACTACTATTTCATACTACAACAAAGGGGCAATCATTGGTATGATGCTCGATCTGGAGATCATCAACGACAGCAAAGGCAAATACTCGTTAGATGATGCCATGAAGTACATGTACACCCAGTATTATAAAATCAAAAAGCGCGGTTATACCGATGCTGAGTTTAAAGCAGCCTTTGAAAAATTTGCAGGTAAAAAACTCGATGATTTTTATGCCAGATACATCAATGGCCTAACCCCTATCGATTATAATAAATACTTAGGTTATGCCGGTTATAAAGTAGAGGATGAACTGGCCGATAAAAACGATGCTGCTTTAGGTATCACTACTACAACAACCGCAGCTAAAAAAATTATTGTTACGAGCGTGCAGCGTGGTACTGCCGCTTATATTGATGGCATTAACGTAAACGACGAGATCACCGCCATCGACGGCACCCTGGTTACTGATGCTGCAACCCTGATCAATGGTAAAAATCCCGGCGATAAAATTGAAGTTACTGTAACCCGCGACGGGCAAGCTATGACCTTACCGGTTACCCTGCTGAAAAGCAACCGCGTTAAATACAATATTGTTACTGTTGATAGCCCAACCGAACAGCAAATGGTTGTTAGGAAAAAGTGGTTAAGCATATAACATTGCTTTTTTAGGAAAAAGGCCGGCTGAGAAGCTGGCCTTTTTTTTTACCTCGTATCATCATTCCGAACTTGCTTCAGCACAACATAAGGGCTCAAACAAAAAAATTAAAATATTAAAGCATAAGTTATATTTTTATAGCTTATGCCCTCTGCAACCTCATTAAAAAAAATACGCCCGATACAGCTTGTCGCTGTTATTTTTTTTACTGTATCCGGTGGCCCTTATGGCCTTGAGCCACTATTAAGTTATGCAGGCGATCATGGGGCATTGATCATCCTGCTCATAACCCCGTTAATGTGGGATGTGCCAGCCATATTTACCGTGCTTGAGCTTAACAGCATGATGCCTATTACCGGCGGCTATTACAAATGGGTAAAATATGCCCTCGGCACCCACTGGGGGTTTGTTGAGGGCTGGTGGACCTGGCTCTATACTTTTGTCGACCTTGCCATTTACCCGGTGCTTTTTGTGCAATACGCCGGTTTCTTTTTCCCCGAATTGCTAAATTTTCAGATTCCGGTTTGTTTGGTAATCATCTGGGCATCCGCCGGGTTAAATATTTTAGGCATTATGCCGGTGGGTAGGGTATCGCTGTTTTTAAGTGCTGCTGTACTTGCGCCTATTATATTAATGATAGCATTAGGTATTTATCACCACAGCGGACCGATGCACATCCCTGCCACTTCGTTAAAAGGGCTCAGCTTTCCGTCATTTGGCATGGCACTGTACACCGTCATGTGGAACTGCCTGGGCTGGGATAATGTAACCACCTATGCCGAAGAAGTTGAAAAACCCGTACGCTCATATCTTATTTCAATTTTTACGGCTTTCGTGCTGGTAATGGTGGTATACTTTTTTGCCATTTGGGTTGCCCAGCAATCGGGCATTAACCATGATACCTTAACCGAAAACGGGTTCCCTGCGCTGGGCGAATTGATTGGCGGGCACTGGCTGGGTATAGTAGTGGCAGCGGGCGGTATGGCCAGTACCCTCGGGATCTATACCGCTGTATTGTTATCGGTATCACGAGTGCCACAGGTAATGTCTGAAGACAATTTACTTCCAAAAGGTGTTAACAAACTGCACTCTCGTTTTAAAACACCTTTTGTTTCCATCATCATTTGCTCCATAGTTGTAAGTTTTATGGTATTGTGGACCTTTGCCGATCTGCTCATTATTGATGTAACCGTTTACGGTGCAGGGCTTTCTTTAGAGTATATCGCCCTCGTAAAGCTCCGCGTCAAGGAGCCGATGAAAGAGCGGCCTTTCCGGATCCCGCTTGGTGTTACCGGCCTGTGCCTGGTTTTGCTGCTGCCATTTATTGTTTACAGCGTAGCGCTGGGCGGGGCATTAAGCTCGACACCAAAAGCACTTTCGGCGGCTATATTTGCTTTGGTAGCGTTATCAAGCGCGGAAGTTGCATGGCAAATCATCAAACTAAGCAGGCCGGAACTAAACCAATAATACACGAATTATATTGGCTATCTGTTACATTAGTTCGAATTTCACAAATCGTGGCACAGAAAAAAAATTCGTGTAATTCAATTAATTCGAAAAAATTCGTGGCGATAATTTCTTCAACGTTTCAATGATTGGATAATTTACGGGGATTTGCGTAAATTCGATCCTTTCCCGAAAACTCATATCATATGAAAATCAAACACCGATACCTGATGCTTATTGGTGGCCTTGCTATTTTTGCAGGCTGCCAGAATAATAAAAGCGTGCCGGCCGAAAAAGCTATTACCGCCGCCGAAATAAAAAAATATATCTCGGCTTTAGCCAATGATTCCATGATGGGCCGCAAACCTTTCACCGCCGGCGAAGACAAGGCGATTAAATACATTTCGGAGCAGTTTAAACTGGCCGGGCTCGAGCCGGGCAACAATGGCATTTATTTCCAGGATGTGCCCATGGTACAGATCACCAGTACGCCTTCTCCTGTCATGGAAATAACGGGCGGTAAAACGCCGCTCAGCCTTCACGCTACAACTGATTTTGTAACCTTCAGCCGCCGCGAGGTTGATTCAGTAACACTTAAAAACTCACCGCTGGTTTTTGCCGGGTATGGTGTTGTTGCTCCCGAATATCACTGGAATGATTATGCCGGACTTGATGTTAAAGGCAAAACAGTTGTGGTACTGGTGAACGATCCGGGATTTAAAAACGGCGATCCTACATTTTTCAAAGGCGATACCATGACCTACTACGGCAGGTGGACTTACAAGTATGAAGAAGCCGCGCGCCAGGGTGCTGCAGGCGTGCTTATCATCCACCAAAAAGAACCTGCAAGCTATGGCTGGGAAGTGGTATCCAACAGTAACACAGGCGCCAAACTTTACCTGCAGCAAAAAGACAAGCATATGAACCGCTGCAAAGTTGAAGGCTGGATCACCGAAGATATGGGTAAAAAACTTTTAGCTGAAGTGGGCATAACCGGCGATTTCCGCGCCCTGGCCCGTAAAAAAGATTTTAAAGCCATTCCACTTAAGCAATCAGTTACTTTAACTATCAATAACCAATTAAAATATTCCACATCGCACAACGTGATCGGTACACTTAAAGGCAGTTCACAGCCGGGCGAATATGTACTGTACACCGCCCATTGGGACCACCTGGGCGTAGGTAAGCCTAACGCCAAAGGCGATAGCATTTACAATGGCGCGGTTGATAATGCCGATGGTGTGGCTGCTATTATCAGTGTGGCCAAAGCATTTAACAAGGCCAAAGAAAAACCCAAACGCTCCATTGTATTTTTAGCTGTTACAGCCGAAGAGCAGGGTTTACTGGGTTCGGAATATTATGCTACCCACCCCATTTACCCGGTTAACAAAACAGTTGCCGACCTCAACATGGATGCCCTTGGCGATTACGGCGAAACCAAAGACATAGCTGTAACCGGCAAAGGCCAAAATGATTTGGAAGATTATGTTGACGAAATAGTAAAAGCACAAGGGCTTAGCACTGTTGGCGACAGGCACCCCGGCTCTGGCAGCTACTACCGGTCGGACCATTTTAACTTTGCCAAGGTTGGTGTACCGGCCCTTGACATTAACAATGGCAGCATCAGCGCAGTACATGATGGCAGCTACGGCGAAGCCAAACAAAAAGATTATGGCGACAACCGCTATCACCAACAGACCGATAATTACACCGATACTATGGATGCCACAGGCATGGCACAGATAGCTAATATCCTTTATGAAGTTGGTACTAAGTTGGGTAACGAAACAACCTTCCCCGGCTGGAAAAACGGTTCGGAGTTTAAGGCGATAAGGGGGAAATCGATGAAGTAAAGCCCCTCTAAATCTCCCCTGAAAGGGAGACTTTAAAAAAGACGAAAAAATCCACCCCGTAACAGAAGGTGGATTTTTTTGATATATAGTGAAACTATACCCTTAAAGGGATTTAGTTGCTCATTTTAGCTATGTTGAAGCTTTCGTAAGCCATTTGCCTGTTGTAATCGTTGGCAATGGTTTTGTAGTTGATCAGGTCGACAATGGTACCGATGAAACAAAAACCAGCTGTGAAAAAATAAAGTATACCCATACCGATCTGATCAGTCATGAAACGCTGTACACCTGATACACCAAGGAAACCTGCAAGCGTTGCGAACATGATATCCTGCGGATTGCGCCTTTTGCTGGCATAAAATGACATAAAAGTGCGAGCCTGGTTTTCTGTTAATGAGGCAGTGGCCTGTTGCAGAAATGTATATTCTTCGGGAGTGATACCGTCGAAAGACATATATGGATTTTGATAAGCGTTCATTTCAGTAAGTTTTAAAGTTTGCGATTGTTTTATGATATAAAGGTACCGCAGCAGCCATGAAACGCCTACAGGAGATAGGTTAGCGGAGATAAGTAGTCGGTGAAATGATAGGTTTTAACGGTGAAAAGTAGCGTGGAAATTTTACCGATGATAGGAGTAGCGATAAAATGTCATTGCTGTAAGAAACCACCTGAGAAAGCCCCGAAAAAACCGTGATGGCGTATAAAGTATATTTTGGTGATAGTGCGCTGGGGCCGCGTTAGTGATAGGAGCGGATACCTGCCTGTGGCTAAGGCCTGCGCAGTATGAGGGGATAGCACGGGCCGCAGGCAACGCCCCAATTTATAATATCGATCAAAAACGCACCTAATAATCAAAAACTTACAATCACATCATTATACAGAACGAAGCAATCGCAGGGAAGGATGGCCAACCTGTATAGCATGCGCTTGCCACGTCGCGCCCTGATCATGCCCCTCCCGCTCCTCGCAATGACATGATTTATAAAATTTAGGTAAGGCTCTTAAACTGATTCCTTTCCAGCAGCCTCGCTTTGGTAAGTACATAAATCCGGTTAAAGATCACGGCTACGGCAGGAATGCCAAGCCAGTGGGCACGGAAAGAATTGCTGATATCGCCATGAAAAAGATAAATAATACTATGCCCTAAGCCGCAGCCCGGGCACCAGCCTATGCCCATCAGCTTAAGAGGACACAAGGTGAAGTGTGATGCTTCCGTTGGCGAGGTCATCGCCAATGAAAGCATCGCGGCTGTCCAGAACAAGAGTTCAAAATATTTTGAAAAATAACGCTTAATCAAGTTTGTTTGCTTTGTTGGTGAATAACAACGATACCGCAAAGGCGAGCAGCACCCCAACTATCAATGCACCAAAAATCCGTTCAGAAAAATCCTTTATGTTATCGCCCGATGATGAAACGTAGCTAATATAAAGTATTGAGCCAAAAACGGCTATGATGCCGCCTACAATTAATATTTTAAAGCTTTGAAAAAGAGCTTCTAAAAAGCCCATCTGGCCATTACACTCGTTTTTTCGATAACTCATGATGCCGAAAAAAAGACCGATAGCCGGTATAATAAATGAAAAGTATTCGACTGGGGCCACAACGTCTTTTTGCGGCATAACGCCAAGCCGTGGCATAGCAAAAATCCAGATGACACTTAATACGCCGATGATACCCCCTGATAACACTGCATTCTTCATAATTATATAATTAAGATTGATTTATAAATCGGTATGCGCGTTTACATACATAAATTTATCATTAAAAAGTAAATAAGCCGTCATATTGTTTGCATTAATTTTTAGCCCAACGCTTTTTTATTTTGGCTTTCCTTTTTTGTTTATCTTTGCCGCGGTTTGAACATCCGTGATATATTAGACAGATATAAGGCTGATGACCGGATAAAAACGTTGGCCACTGCGCTTAACGCATCAAAAAATCCAAGGGTACAGCTGCGTGGTTTGGTGGGATCAAGTGATTCGGCCATGGCGGTAGCATTGTATTTTTTGCAGCACAAACACATGGTATTTGTACTGCCCGACCGCGAAGAAGCAGGTTATTTCCAGGCCGACCTGGAAAACCTTACCGGTAAAGAAGCCCTGCTGTTCCCTTCATCATACCGCAAGCCTTTTGAATTTACCCAGCCCGATAGCAGTAATGTACTGGCCCGTGCCGAGGTTTTGAACGAGCTTAACCACAGTTCAGAATATGGCCAGCTCATTGTAACTTATCCCGAGGCTTTGGCCGAAAAGGTGATCGATCGTTCATCGCTTGAAAAAAACACCCTCGAAATAGCCGTTAGCAACAAGCTCAGTATTGATTTCATCAACGAGTTTTTGATAGAGTATGATTTTGAGCGGGTTGATTTTGTATATGAGCCGGGGCAATTTTCTATCCGTGGCGGCATTGTTGATATCTTCTCTTTTTCGCATATGCTCCCCTACCGGGTTGAGTTTTTTGGTGATTTCATTGAGTCGATCCGTACGTTTGAAATCGAGAGCCAGCTGTCGGTTGAGCATGTTAAAAGCATTACCATTGTTCCCAACGTACAATCTAAATTTCTAACGGAGAATAATATCTCCCTGCTTGAATATGTTGAAGCAGGTACACAGGTGTGGATCAAAGATGTTCAGTTTACGCTGGACATTATCCAAACCGGTTATAAAAAGGCTGTAAACCTTTGGAAAGCTCTCTCTGCAGATGAAAAAGCGCAAAACCCTGATTGGATAGATCCCAAATTTGGTTTTACCGACGAAAAGCTAATAGGCGATCAATTGCATGATTTTCCTGTGGTAGAGTTTGGAAAGCAGTTCTTTTACCATGACGCCACCGCTATCAATTTTGATATGCGGCCGCAGCCATCGTTCAATAAAGATTTTACGCTGCTCATCCACAACTTTAAAAACAACGAGGCCGATAAGATCGAGAATTTCATCTTCACCGATTCGGCCAAACAGGTTGAGCGTTTATACGCCATTTTGGACGACCTGGATAAAAAGGTAAAATTTACTCCTATAAGCATCTCCGTACGCGAAGGTTTTATTGATCATGAGCAGAAAATAGCCTGCTATACCGATCACCAGATCTTTGACCGTTACTATAAATACAAAACCCGCAAGGGCTACCAGCGTTCCCAAGCTATTACACTAAAAGAGCTCCGCGACCTTAAACCTGGCGATTATGTTACGCATATCGACCACGGTATCGGCAAATATGCGGGTTTGGAAAAGGTTGACGTGAACGGCAAACAACAGGAAATGATCCGCCTGATTTATGCTGATAACGACCTGCTGTATGTGAACATCAACTCACTTAACCGCATTTCCAAATTCAGCGGCAAAGAAGGTTCCGTTCCCAAAATGAACAAGCTGGGTACCGACACCTGGGAACGTTTGAAGAAAACAACAAAAAAAAAAGTTAAGGACATAGCCCGCGACCTGATCAAGCTTTACGCCCTTCGTAAAGCCCAGCATGGCAATGCCTTTTCGCCCGATAGCTACCTGCAAACCGAACTGGAGGCATCATTCCTGTACGAGGACACTCCCGACCAGGAAAAAGCCACGGCCGATTTCAAAAAAGATATGGAGTCGCCCCACCCTATGGACCGCCTCATTTGCGGCGACGTGGGTTTTGGTAAAACTGAAGTAGCTGTTCGCGCAGCATTTAAAGCTGTTGCCGATAGCAAGCAGGTGGCCATATTGGTACCAACAACTATCCTGGCAGCACAACATTACAAAACCTTTACCGACAGGCTCAAGGGGTTCCCTGCCAATATTGATTATGTTAACCGCTTTAAATCAACCAGGCAGATCAAGGATACCTTGGAAAAACTGAAAGAAGGCAAGGTAGATATCATCATAGGCACACATCGTTTGGTAAGCAAGGATGTGAAATTCAAAGACCTTGGCCTGATGATCATTGACGAAGAGCAGAAGTTTGGCGTATCGACCAAAGAGAAGCTGAAACAGATGCGCGCTAATGTGGATACGCTTACCTTAACGGCAACGCCCATTCCGCGAACGCTTCATTTTTCGTTAATGGGTGCACGTGATCTTTCTATCATATCAACTCCGCCGCCAAACCGTCAGCCGGTTGTTACCGAGCTGCATGTGTTTAATGATAAACTCATTAAAGAAGCGGTTGAATTTGAGATTGACCGCGGCGGACAAGTGTTCTTTATCCACAACCGCGTGGCCGATCTGCCGCAATTGGGCGGCATGATCCGTAAGCTTGTTCCTAAAGCACGTATCGGCATTGCTCACGGCCAATTGGAAGGTGACGACCTGGAAGATGTAATGCTTAAATTTGTGAACCACGAGTATGATGTGCTGGTGGCTACAACCATTATTGAGGCCGGCCTGGACATTCCCAATGCCAATACCATTATCATCAACTACGCCCATATGTTTGGCTTGAGCGACCTGCACCAGATGCGTGGCCGTGTGGGCAGGAGTAATAAAAAGGCGTATTGTTATTTGCTAAGTCCGCCTTTGTCAACGTTAACCAGCGAGGCCCGCAAACGCCTGAGTGCCATTGAAGAGTTCAGCGACCTGGGCAGCGGCTTTAATGTGGCTATGAGGGATTTGGATATCCGTGGCAGCGGTAACCTGCTTGGCGCCGAACAAAGCGGCTTCATTGCCGAAATAGGCTTTGAAATGTATCATAAGATCCTCGACGAGGCTATACAGGAACTTAAAGACGATGAGTTTAAAGGCGTATTCCCCGAGGATAAGCCCCGCCCCTATATTTCTTTTACCCAAATTGATACCGACCTGGAGATCCTCATCCCCGATGAGTATGTAACCAATCTCTCCGAGCGATATAACCTGTATACCGAGCTTTCCAAACTGGAAAACGAGGTGGAACTGCAGGCATTTCAACAAAAATTGCACGACCGTTTTGGCCCGGTACCGGCCCAGGTTGACGGTTTACTCAATACCCTGCGGTTGCAATGGCTGGGCAAGGCCATCGGTTTTGAAAAAATCTCGCTCAAGAAAAACGTTTTGCGTGGCTATTTTATCACCAACCAGCAATCAAGTTACTTTGAAACCGAGGCCTTCCGTAATGTGCTCGACTTTGTGAAGAATAACCCAAGGCGCACTAATTTGAAAGAAGTTAAAAACACGCTCCGTTTGGGAATTGAGGGAATTGACAGCGTTGACGAGGCGCTGAGGATGCTGAGCGAGGTGGCGGGGATAATATAATCATCTCCTGTTGTCGTATCCCCACGACAACATAATGTTCAACCTATAACAATAAAGCTACCGATTTTCACCGGTAGCTTTACTATAAAATGAGTCTCTCTGTAAATTAATAAACCGCTAAGCTGTAATTAAGCGTTTGTCCTTCTTGCAAAAACAAATTCGGCGCTTTTGCTTTATCCGAATCGTTGATAACGCCATCGTTATTGGTGTCCTTAAATTTCACGGAACCAATTATTGCTGCGGGTGTTTGTTTAGGGCTGCTGTCAATATCGGCCTGAGTTTTAAAAATACCTATCGGAATCAGTCCATTGTAATAGCTTTTTTGGGTTCCTTTTTCAGCAACAATGTAATACTCTCCTATATAGGCAACTACTGCAGTCGCTTTTCCTGACGCATCCGTAGTAAGTGTGTATGAAGGCGCTTCCCCGGTATTGGGTTTATTTACATCATCATACAGTTTTACTGTTGCACCTGCCGATGCAGCGCCGGTCTGGCCATCAGTTATGGTAATAGCAACAGTTGAAGTAGCCGGCCCTTTTTTATCACATGAAGAAAACAAAAACGATGCTGCTATGCAGCCTGATAAAAGTAAAGATGTATATTTCATAAACCCTAAAACGAAACAAGGGAGCTATTGTTTTAATCATCTGTTAAAAAAATTACCCGTAATGTGCTATGTCTCAATAGCAACTGCCACATTTTCTGTTAAGATCCGTTTATTCTTATCCTACTTTTTTATAAATATCTTTTAAATTACGCCCCATTTCCTTGTAATCAAGGCCATAACCTACTACAAATTCGTTTTCTATTTCAAAGCCTACATACTTAAGCTCCTCTATCTTTTTTTGAAGAGCGGCCGGCTTTAATAATAATGAGCATAACCTTAATGAGGCGGGCTCTCTTTCCTTCAGTTTCTGGATTAGATAGTGAGCTGTATTGCCCGTATCAACAATATCTTCAATAATAACTACATCGCGTCCCTTAATATCGACTGTTAAATCAATATCTTCCCGTATTTTTAACGTACTGGAGACACCGCCATAGTATGATGCTAATTTGGTGAAGTTAATTTCGCAGGGAATGCTCACTTGTTTGATCAGGTCGGCTATAAAAAGAAAGCTGCCGCTGAGTACCCCTATAAAAACGGGTATGCTATTATTATAATCTTCATTTAATTGTATGCCAATGGCTTTAACACGTTCTTCAATCTTATCGGCAGTTAGTAGTATCTCAAATTCCAGATCGGCTATTTGTTTTGTCATTGGGTTTAGTTTGTGTTTTTTAAAGGCAGTATAGTTCCGCCGTTTACATTAATCCCGGCGAAATTGGATTTTAAGCGCCTAAAATACTATTAATCACTTACAATAGCGTGAAAAATAATTGTGACATATAAGCTTATCTTTGCAGCCGAATGATTGACTATCAACTTTATACTTTGCCTAATGGTATCCGCATACTGTATAAGCACTGGCCATCGGCAATTACACATTGTTGCTTTATTGTAAACGCAGGATCGCGCGATGAAGCTCCGGGACAGGAAGGCCTTGCCCATTTTATTGAGCACCTGCTGTTTAAAGAAACCGAACGCCGTAACACCAGTCAGATCCTGAACAGACTTGAGCTTGTTGGCGCCGATCTTAACGCTTATACCACTAAAGAATATACCTGCATCCACGCATCGTTGCTTAACCAGCACCTTGACCGCACTATGGATCTTTTTGAGGATATATTATTTCATTCCACGTTCCCGGATGATGAACAGGAGAAAGAGCGCGGTGTCATTTTAGATGAAATAGCTTCCTATCTTGACCAACCGGAAGAAGCCATACAGGATGATTTTGAAGAGCTGCTGTTTAAGGAGCACCCCATGGGGCAAAACATTTTAGGTACGCCCGAAACCGTTGGCAGGCTTAACGGGGACGACATCCGGGGGTTTATAGCGGCAAACTATAATACAACCGAAATGATCTTTGCTGTACACGGCAATTATGAGTTCAGGAAACTGGTGGCCATGTCTGAAAAGTATTTCGGTCATGTGCCTTTAAATGAACTTAAAAAAAATCGGGTAAAGCCCGTACAAGGTACGGGTAGTATCCATATCGTTAACAAACCTATCTCACAAACGCACTGCATTATAGGCACACAGGCTTATTCATCGTCGCATGAGCACAAATGGGGCTTATTATTGCTTAACAACCTCCTGGGCGGGGTGGGCATGAGCAGCAGGCTCAACCTCGAAATCAGGGAAAAACATGGTATAGCCTATACTGTCGAATCAAATTACACTCCTTTAACTGACACCGGCATCTTTTCTATTTACTTTGGTACGG
Organism: Mucilaginibacter gossypii; assembly: GCF_900100945.1. Taxonomy (GTDB): domain Bacteria; phylum Bacteroidota; class Bacteroidia; order Sphingobacteriales; family Sphingobacteriaceae; genus Mucilaginibacter; species Mucilaginibacter gossypii. The sequence continues at coordinate 20,484 of NZ_FNCG01000029.1, forward strand.
ATACCGAAAAAGCGAACAAAGCTTCAAAACTGATTCATAAGGAGCTGAAAAAACTGCGTGAACAAAAGCTGGGCACATTGCAATTGCACCAGGCCCGGCAAAAGTTCATCGGGCAAATAGCATTAGCGGAAGAAAACCGCATGAGCCTCATTATAGCTATGGCCAAAAGCATGATTGATTTTAACCGTGTTGACACCCTCGAAGAGATCTTTGCTAAAATTAACCAGGTAAGCGCCGAGCAATTGCTGACCATCAGCAATGAAATTTTTGATAATAACCGCTTGATCACTTTGCTATTTGAGCCTAAGCAATAATCCTTTATTTTTGCAAGATGAAGTATCCTATCATTGCCTACGGTGATCCTGTTTTAAGAAAGAAAGCAACAGCTATTGAGCCCGACGAGTATCCGCATATAAAAGAACTGGTTGAAAATATGTTTGAAACCATGTACGCGGCCCGTGGTGTTGGCCTGGCAGCGCCGCAGGTAGGCATGTCAATGCGTTTATTTGTGGTGGATGCCACCCCCTTTGATGATGACGAACCGGAACTGAAAGATTTCAAAAAAGCGTTCATCAATGCTACCATACTGGAAGAAACCGGTGAGGAATGGGGTTTTAACGAAGGCTGCCTGAGCATTCCGGATATCCGCGAGGATGTATACCGCAAGCCGGTTGTACGCATGTCATATTATGATGCAGACTGGAAACACCATGAAGAAACTTTTAAGGGCATGGCCGCTCGCGTTATCCAGCATGAATATGACCATATTGAAGGCAAACTGTTTACAGATAAGCTAAGCCCGCTGCGTAAGCGACTTATTGAAAAGAAACTTAACGATATTTCAAAAGGCATGGTTGATGTGGATTATAAAATGAAGTTTCCCAACATTAAAAAAGGAAGATAATACTTTACCCAAAGCATATAAAAAGCCGCCATACAGCGGCTTTTTCCTTTTATATATTTTTATAAATATTAACTACACCTGTAAAAATTACAATACTATACCCCAGCATTAAACCAATCCGCGTAATTTCGGTCTTTGTTTTGGCATTTTTAATGCGTTATATTTACACAACCAATCATAAAAATCATAAACCAATGACTACCAGACGATCTTTCCTAAAAACTTCGGCGCTACTTTCAGCAGGCCTGTTGGCAGCTCCTAATTTGTTTGCATATGATAAAAAATATATAGGCTTACAATTATATACTGTGCGTGATGCAATGGCTGCCGACCCTGTTGCTGCATTGGCAAAGGTTGCCAAAACAGGTTTCACATCTGTGGAAGGTGCAACTTATACCGGCACCGAATTGTTTTATGGCATGCGCCCCGGCGATTTTGCAAATGTTTTAAAACAAAACGGCCTTATTATGCCGAGCGCGCATTACCGTTTAGGTGAGGAGCTGGTTAACGGCGAACAACAAAAAGGAACCATCATGAACGACTGGAAAAAAGCCGTTGATGACGCTGCCGAAGCCGGTGTGCAATACATGGTTTGCGCATATCTTTCGCAATCTGAGCGCGGCAATCTTGACCATTATAAAAACGTGGCCAATATGCTTGATATAGCCGGCGAAACCTGTAAAGGCGCGGGTATCCAACTTTGCTATCACAACCACGACTTTGAATTTATACAGGAAAACGGTAAATACCCATATGAGATCCTTTTGGAGAACACTGATAAAGACCTGGTAAAAATGGAAATGGACTTGTATTGGGTTAATAAAGCAAACCAGGACCCAATCGCCCTTATTGATAAACACCCGGGCCGTTTCCCGCTGTGGCATGTTAAGGATATGGACAAAACCCCTGAAAAGAAATTTACTGAAGTTGGAAACGGGGTTATCGACTTTAAAAAGATCTTTACCCAGGCAAAAAAATCAGGCCTCAAATATTTCTTTGTTGAGCAGGATGTTTGCCCGGGCGATCCGTTTGTGAGCATTGCACAAAGTATCAGCTATATTAAAAAGAACCTGGTGTAATATTGCTTTTACACTGATATCCTGAAGGCCTGCATTTAAAACAAATGGCAGGCCTTTTTTATTCTACAAGGGCAAATTGTTTTATAACACATTTAACGGCAAAGGAAAATGAGTGCAACCATAATCAAATACCTCATAGTCATTTTGATGGCTTCTCTTCTTTTTGCCTGCGTTGCAGAAGCGCAAACCGATAAACAGCCGCTTCAGGTTACACAGCGGCACGTTACCTGCCTTTAAGGATCTGGCGGAACATGAAGCTCAATGATGGGCGGTTCTCTTTTTACCCCTGTTCCCGCGCTCCCTGAACCGGTTAAAGAAAACAAAAGCCAGCAAACAGAGCACACAACCGCAAATACCATTCAGGCGCAGGCCATAATCGTTGCCCGGGTCTTTTCCATAAATGGTTAAAAACGCAAACAATGCAATACCCAGTGTTTGGCCCAGTTTTACAAACAGGTATTTAACCGCAAAGAACATCCCCTCGCGGTTCTCGCCGGTACGTTTAGCCTCGTTCTGTGCTATTTCGGCAAGTATAGCATTGGGCAAAATACCCAGCGAGGCCAGCGGAAACGACGCACTGATAACCAGCGTATAGATTTGCACCTGCGGTGTAAATGGAAGTTTGCCCAGGAAAAATATCGCCACAAAAATCAAACTCAGTAACGCGAACGAAAAAAGCACGATAGGTTTTTTGCCGATCTTTTGCGACAGGTAATTAACCAGCGGATAAAACAGCAGTGATACCAGTACCATAGTAGCCATAAGTTCTCCGCCCATAGATTCGGGCAGATATAATAACGATTTTAAAAAAAACAGTAAGCCGCTTGATATAATGCTTAATGCCATATAGTACGAAAAATCGGATATCAGGTAATATTTGAAATTCCGATTTTGAAAGGTTTTTTGAATAGCTGGTAAGAGTGATAAATGCGAGGGATGACCATTTGAATACCGCTTTTCGTCAATGGCGAATACAGGTACGAGCATTACCAGCCCGGCAAATATGGCCAGCCCCCAAATGGTGTACTGCACGGCGGTATCACGATTGGGGGTGCCGGCAAAGCGTTGTACCCAGTCGGCAAAGTTATTGACCATGGCCGATAAGATAATCCCAATTACAAAACCCACCTGTTGTAATGATGATAGTTTAACCCTTTCGCTGCCTGTGCGGGTAAGCTCGGGCAGCAAGGCGTTGTACGGGATAATATAGGCCGTAGCGCCCATAAAAAAACAAATAAGCGTAAAGGTAAGCCAGTAAGCGTTATGGATACTTTCGCCCTTTACCATGGGGTAAAAGGTTAATCCGCAAAATAAAGCGGCAGGTAAAATAGCCCATTGCATAAAAGGAATGCGCCGCCCACGACGGTTTTCGCTTTTATCGCTTAGCGAGGCAATAAAAGGATCAAAAAAAGCATCCACCAACCGCCCGGATGCTGTGATTACCGACATGATATTGAACAGGCCCAAAAGTAACAATTGGGGTACCAGCGTAGTAAGCCCGGCATTGTTTGGCGGCAGGTAAAAGTAAGGCAGCATCACAATGATAATATTGGTCATGATGCTCCATCCTATCATTCCGCAGGCATAAGCAAGCTGTTTGGAAAGTGGTAGTTTATTGGCCGGCATTTAATGCAATATGCAAATATTACATCAATATATAATGGCGGTTTAACTGGTCTTTTACAACCCTGCGTAATAATCATAACCCTGTTCGGCCCAGTAATCGCGGGGACGGCTATTGCTGAAGGTTATGCTGCCTATCCGTTTCAGGTTTTTGATGCCATATTTTACAGGGATAATGAGCCTTAGCGGCGCGCCATGCTTCGGCGGCAAGGGTTTTTCGTTCACCTCATAGGCCAGCAAAGTTTGCGGGTGCATAGCGCTTGGCATGTCAACGCCCACGTAATATTCCTTGTCGGGCGTTTCCATGCCTACATACTCAAACCGGGTTTCGGCATCAAGCTTAAAGTGAGCTATAAAATCGCTGAATTTTACACCGCCCCAGTGCGAAATCTGGTCCCAGCCCTCTACGCACTTAAAATCATAAACGATCTCCGTTTTAGGAAGTTTCTTTATTTCATCGATACCGATATTCAATAGCTCACCATTCTGCTTTTTAACCGACAGTTTCCAGTTGCCTACATCAATCAAACCCTCCGAGCCTATATCACTATTATGACGCACTACCTTGGCGGCCATTTCTTTAGGATAGGTTTTTACCAGGTTTTTATTACTGTATAATTGGCGCACCACCTTTTCATTGGCGTTAAGCACAGCGCGCAGTGGCTTATGGGCCTCTCCCGTTATACCGGGTACCTCATTGGGCGACGTATACAACCAACGCCAGCCCCCATAGGCGGCACCGCCCAATACCAGGAAGCTGCCGAAGGAAATAAAATTGCGGCGGCTGATCTTTTGCTCAACTGTAAGCTCCTTTTTGGGGCCTTTATTTTTGCTGAAAACCTTACTCAGTTTTTTCGTTAGTTTCATCGTTTTGAATTTGAATAGCGGGCAGTGGCTTTTTATCTATTACCTCAAAACCCGAAATAACCGATCTGAAGTTGTTCCAGCCGGCAAGTACTACCTGAACAACATGCACCAGGAAAAACAATACATAACCAATGGTGAGCACAAAATGCCAGATGCGGGCCAAATGGTACCCTCCGCAAATCCAGGCGAGGTAATTAAATTGCACCGGCTTATAAATAGCCAGCCCTGTTATCAGCGAGCCAAACCCCATAACAATAATAGCCGTATAGGCAATTCGCTGAGCTGCGTTGTATTTATTCTGAGGCGGAGCCATTTTCCGGATGTGCAGGTCGTGCAAAACCACCAGCCAGGCTTCTTTAAATGAATGCCGGTTAGGCACAAGCTCACGCCACTGGCCCGATATTATGGTATATGACACATACAACAAGCCGTTAAGCGCAAAAAACCACATAAACAAAAAATGGAAAGCCATACCCTCGGCCAGTCGCCGGGGAATGTGCAGCGCATCATAAAGGCCCTGCGGAAAAAAGCGAATAAAAGTGACACCGAAGAGCGTGAAAGTGTAAGTATCATTGGCCCAGTAAATGAGCAGCCCGCTCCAAATCATGATGGTAAGGATGGGAAAGTTTACCCAATGCGTCCAGCGCATTAACAGCGGGTGTTTCTCTTTAATTATCTTCATCTAAATACTCTTAATGCCATTCAACACAACTATTGTATGTTTTTATCTTGTTGCCCAACATCCGCCGATACTTTAACCAGGCTTTTCGATGCTGCCAAAACAGCACCGTTATTTGTATTTTGTACAAAACCTATTACTTCCCATCCCCGGGCCTCAACCCCGGCAGGCAAAGCAATAGTTGCGCTGCCATTGTTTTTGTTTAAAGGCATGGTTTGCAGGTTTCGTACAATTTGAGCATGGGCCAATGTGCGGCCACCATTTTCACCCCGCTCAACTTTTACAACAGCTTGTTTTTGAACCAATGCCAATGATATCACATTAGATGCGCTCCCGGTATTGCCTTCAACTTTGTATTGTACCGAAGCTGTATTATTCGCATTAAGAGTAACACCTAAGTTTAATTGAACACTGCCGCTCCCCTGCAGGCCGCTTTTAATAGTGCTGCGTAAACGCTCCTCCTGCGAACCTACAAACTCCGTTTTACCATTAACCACAATTTGCGGCGTGTAAACCTGCGACAAGTTTAACCAGTGCGCATATTCATTTTGCCGTTTTGAATAATCGGCACTACTGAAAACGTCTTTCCAGCCAAGACGGTTCCAGTAATCAACATGGTAGGCTAAAATATAAACGGGCTTATCGCCAACCTCTTTTTGAACTTTGGCAACCAGCTCGTCGGCAGGCGGGCAGCTTGAACAGCCTTCGGAAGTAAACAGTTCAACAAGGGCAAAACCTTTACCATTAAACTTTAAATTATCGTTTTGGTTGGTTTTAGCTCCACTTTTGCAATTTATGAATGCAACAGAAATGATTACTGCACCTATAACAAACGACACAAACGCAAATATTCTGATCTTTTTCATTTCACTTAGTTTAAATGATATACATTTTTTCTGCTTTGTCGGGTTTATTGGGATAACCTTACAATAATTTTTTACTTTTTTGGCTGATATAAATATCGGCATAATATGCTCAAATCAAGACACGTAGCGTAACTTAGTAATCATCAGGAAGGTCTTGGATTAAAATAGATTTGAATTTATCTTGTAAGGATTAAGCCCAGCGCCCGACTAAGCCTGTAATTGTATTAGCATTACCGCATTTCATGTTAACCGAAACTAATGTATTAAACCCTCATAAATGGGTTACAGCCTATGCCGATTACCTGTATATGTATGCCATTGTGCGCATCAATGATGAGGATACGGCCAAAGACCTGGTACAGGAAACTTTTTTGGCAGCCCTTGAAAAAGTGGACCGGTTTGAGGGCAAAAGCACCGAACGAACGTGGCTTACCGCTATCCTTAAAAATAAGATTATTGATGTATACCGCAAAAAATCATCAGGTTTGGCTATAGCTTCGGCTAATAAAGCAGCTCAGGAGCAGGATGATTTTTTTGAGGAAGACAATGGGCACTGGAAAGCTGAATATGCTCCACAGCCCATCGCGGCAATGGACGACCAGGATCCTTTGTTAAAAAAAGAGCTGAACAGCATTCTGCAAAAATGCCTGCAAAAATTACCTGCCCTGTGGAACGCAGTATTTACCATGAAACACATAGACGATGCGGCTACCGAAAATATTTGCACCGAACTGCATGTTAGCCAGGCCAACTTCTGGGTTATCATTCACCGGGCAAAAGTTAACCTGAGGGCCTGCCTTCAAAAAAACTGGAATTAAACTGAAATGAGCTATTTAAAAAAAATTATATATAACTGTAAACAAGCTACTTTCCTCATCGAAAAAAAACAGCTTAAACGGCTTAGCTTCCGCGAGGAAATGGAACTGCGCATTCACCTGGCCGGTTGCGGCGTGTGCGTATTATACAATAAACAAAGCCGCGTTATTAATGATATGGTGCAGCAGCTATTTCATGATTCGCTAAAAAATGAGCTGAAACTTGATGATGCTTTTAAAGCAGATTTGCAGGCAAGGATTGAAGAAGGATTGGCGTAATAAGATTTTATCACGAATGGATTTGCATTATGAATAAAATTTGAGCGAATTACACGAATCCATGTTTGACACGAATCTTTGCTTGGCGTAGATAATAGGATCGAATTATACGAATTGGCGTGGGTGATTAGATAGCCGGATCCTTTTTTAGAAAACAACTCGTTGATATTCAATTGAAGGTTTTCCGAAATTTATTACAAGGCCTAATTTGAGGCCAGAGGCTTTTAAGTAGTTAAGCGTTTGTTTGATATATGGGTCGCCGATGTAATTGCCTATTTTTACTTCGAGAATGATACCGTCATAAACTACAAAGTCAGCAACAAAGAAATGCTTGAGTTTTTGTTCTTTATATGTAATGGTAAATGGTCTTTCTCGTACAAATGGGATATTTAACCTGGCAAACTCAAACTCGAGGGCATCCTTATAAACTGCTTCTTTAAATCCGTGCCCCAATATGTTATGAACCTCAAAACATGCCCCGATAATTTTGTAAGATTCTTCCTTAAATAAGATTTCAACCACGGTTAACAGAATTGGTGACCAAAATATAGAATGATTTTAATTTCATCAATTATTTAATTAACTCTCCCGAGGAGTCGATAAAAAACAATTCGTGTAATTCAAAATAATTCTCTTCAGAGAGCAAGGATTCGTGTCAAACATGGATTCGTGTAATTCGATCTAATTGTAATCGACACGCAAAATATTCGTGTTAAAACTCTCTATCCTTCGTATCCATTATAATAGTAACCGGACCATCATTAAGCAGGTTGATTTTCATATCAGCACCAAAAATGCCTGTTGCTATCTTTTTGCCTGTTAATGTTTCAAGCGTTTGAACCATTTGTTCGTACATCGGGATAGCTTTATCCGGCTTGGCAGCCCGCAGAAACGACGGGCGGTTTCCTTTTTTAGTTTGAGCGAAAAGGGTAAACTGTGATATCAATAGTATATCCCCGTTAACATCGGCAAGGGCTTTATTCATAAGTCCGTTCTCGTCGCCAAAAACACGCATGCCTGTAATTTTATTAGCAAGCCACTGCATATCCTCTGGGGTATCGGCATCTTCAATCCCTAATAATACCAAAAATCCGACACCTATTTCGCCTGTAACATTTCCATCTACTGTGCAGCTTGCCTGGGTAACGCGTTGTAGTACAGCCCTCATAATTTTTACACGAATTAATTTATGTTGGTCACAATTTAGGCGAATTTCATTAATCTTATTCGCTATAGATAAGTAATTCGTGTAATTCGATCAAATTGCAAACGCCTTATAAGTATTTGTGTCAATTCGTTATCATTAGTGCAATTAGTGCTAATTCCATTCGTGTAATTAGTGCGTAATTAATTAAGTTCGCAACCGCTATTATGTATATCTAATTAATAGGATTAAAAATGAGTACAAAAAAAGGCTTCACTACCACCATATTACATGCCGACCGGCTTGGTAAACCCGAGCATGGTTCATTACATAAACCCATCCACACCTCTGTAACCTACGGGCACGAGGATGTGCAGGACCTGGTTGATATTTTCCAAAATAAAAAAAGTGGTTACGCTTATTCACGCCAGGGTAACCCAACTGTTACCGCTCTGGAGCAAAAGGTAACTCAAATGGAACATGGGGTATCAAGTATCGCTTTCTCAACCGGTATGGCGGCAATTTCGGCAACGGTGATGGCCCTTATTAAAGGTACTGACCATATCGTAGCCAGCTCGTTCCTGTTTGGGAACAGCCGCAGCATTTTCCAAACATTTATTGATATGGGTATCAGTATTGATTTTGTTGATGCTACCTCGGTTGATAATGTACGCGCGGCAGTAAAAGCAAATACCCGCATGGTGTTTGTTGAAACTATTGCCAACCCGGCCACGCAAATTGCCGACCTAAAAAACATTGGCGACCTGTGCGAGGAAAAAGGCATTATGTACGTTGTTGATAACACCATGACCTCGCCATACCTGTTTAACCCAATTAATGTTAAAGCAAGTTTAGTGATTAATTCACTTACCAAATACATTGGCGGTCATGGCAACGCCCTCGGTGGCGCGGTTACGAATACCGGCTTGTTTGATTGGGCAAACTACCCAAATATTTTCCCCGGATTTAAAGCAGCTGTAAAACCAGAGAACCTGGGCATGACCCAGATCCGTAAGAAAGGGTTACGTGACGCCGGTGGCACTTTATCACCCGAAGCTGCACATACAATATCTGTTGGTGCCGAAACCCTGGCCCTGCGCCTTGACCGTGCCTGCAGCAACGCTTTGGCACTGGCTAAATATTTCGATAATCACCCAAAAGTTAAAAAGGTATTTTACCCGGGCGTTGAATCGCACCCGCAGCATGAATTGGCCGGTGAGTTATTTACACGCTATGGCGGCTTGATGAGCATTGAGCTTGATGAAAGTATCAACTGCCTGGCATTTTTAAATAAACTGAAACTGGTTGTAAAATCAAGCAACCTTGGTGATACACGTACCCTGGCCATACCGGTTGCACAAACCATTTTCTTTGAACTTGGTGCCGAGCGCCGCGCAGAAATGGGCATTCCTGAAAGCATGATCCGCCTCTCGGTAGGTATTGAAGACCTCGACGATTTGCTCGACGATTTCAAAACCGCTTTAGGCGAATAAATATTGGGCCTTGTGAATAACACAAGGCCTTTTTTGTTGAATACCATACCTGTTCGCGACTTTCATAGCAGAACATAAAATAATTTTCATTGATCGATAGGGGTTTATATGCTGTTTGTTGTAATATAGACGTATGAAAACCTATAAAACCTTGAAAACACTTCTTCGTGTGCTAACCCTTGCACTTATAACCAGCGGCATCCAGGCGCAAACTCAACCAGACTCTTTAACCATCAAATTACAACAGGCTTTTACGCATGAAAGTCTGCCCGGCATGTATGTGATCATGACCGATGGTAATAAAGTTAGCTACTCCCATAGTTTTGGCTATGCAGATGAAGCCAACCAAGTACCCTATTTAGCTAATACAATTCAAAACATTGGCTCGGTGAGTAAAACTGTTATTGCCGTAGCGTTGATGAAAGCTATCGAATTAAAATATTTTACGCTGGAAACAGATATCAACGATGTGCTACCTTTTAAGGTAACCAATCCTAATGACCCAAACGGAAAAATAACCATCAGGCAGTTAACCAACCATACATCAGGGATTGTTGATAACCCTGATGTATATCATTACTGCTATCATTTTTATCCTAAACTACGGGCCTATGACAGTGTTTCGATTAAAACCCTTAACCAAATGGGGTTTGGTGATAAATTAAAGGATACAACTTTAGCCCAGTTCTTTTACAACTATTTATCCCCACAGGGAGAATACTACAGCAAGGCCAATTTCGGGGAAGGTCCGGCAGGAAGCGTTTCCTCATATTCTAACATCGGCTCGGCACTGGCGGCATATCTCATTGAACTTAAATCGGGCCTTTCTTATGCACAGTTTACCCAAAAGTATATCCTGAAGCCCCTAAAAATGGATCATTCAGGCTGGCATATTCAAGATGTGGATTTAAAAAACCACGCCTATTTATACCTCGATCAAAAGAACCGGTTCCCGTTATATGACCTGGTTACGTATCCGGATGGAGGGCTAAAAACTTCGCCCGAAGATTTGAGCAAATATTTAGTGGCAATTGCCAGGCACGATAAAAAGCTGCTTACTGAGCCATCTTATCAAACCATGTTCACCGCGCAGTTCAACAAGGAGCATCCGCCTAAAAACATCAATTTAACCTATCGTAACAAAGGCATCTTCTGGAATTTATATACTAACGGCACCGTAGGCCATGACGGCGATGATCCCGGCGTAGGCACTTATTTGTTCTTTAATACCTCGACAGGTAAAGGAGGATTGTTTTTGTGTAATAAATATTTGCCGAACAAACAGGCTATTGTTGATGTGCTGGTGAAGGAAGCGGCGAAGAAGTAAGGTGTTTAATAAAAATTGTCATTTCGACCATCGGGAGAAATCTTATCTGTCATGCATTGCCAACTATGGGGTGCGGTTTACATGGCTAATAAGATTTCTCTTTCGCCCCGACACACCATCCTCCTCTGCTCTATCGAAATGACAAGAGTTGAGTTTCTTCCTGACTCCTGACTCTAAAAGTCTTGATTCTCAAATCAGGCCCTTGTGTCATTACCATGATAAATACTCAGGTAACTCTCATAGCGCGATAGCGTTATCTCTCCTTCTTCCAAAGCTTCAAGTACGGCGCAGCCGGGTTCATTGATGTGGCGGCAATTGTTAAAACGGCATTGGTTCATCCGTTCACGCATTTCGGGAAAAAAATGACTAAGCTCCTGTTTTTCTATGTCGATAACACCCAGTTCGCGGATGCCGGGGGTATCAATAATAAAACCACCCTGCGGCAGCTCAAACATTTCGGCAAAGGTGGTGGTGTGCATCCCCTTATCGCTCCAGTCGGATACCATGTGTGTGCGCAGGTCCAACTCGGGTAGCAACGCGTTGATCAGGCTTGATTTACCCACGCCCGAGTGGCCGGAAAACAAAGTGACCTTATCCTTCAACAGATCCTGCACCTGGTTGATATTAGTACCTTCAATAGCCGAAACTTCAAAACAGGGGTAGCCAATATCTTCATAAATAGCTTTATAATCGGCCAAAACCTCCAGGCCTTCATCGCTAAACAGATCGAGCTTATTGAACACCAGTCTTGCAGGGATATCGTAAGCCTCGGCAGTTACCAAAAAGCGATCTATAAAACCCAGAGAAGTACGCGGAGAAGCCAGCGTAACTACCAAAATAGCCTGGTCGAGATTGGCAGCAATGATCTGCGCCTGTTTGCTCAGGTTAATAGCCTTGCGGATGATGTAGTTTTTTCGTTGATGCAGGTTGGTGATCACGCCATCTTCCCTGTCGGGCTCCATTTCAAAATCAACCACATCGCCAACGGCAATAGGGTTGGTTGTGGTAATACCTTTTATACGGAACTTACCTTTGATGCGGCAATCTATCTTTTGCCCATCGGGGGTTTGTACCTGGTACCAGCTTCCGGTTGATTTTGTAATTAGTCCCTGCATATTATCGAGCCTCAAAAGTAGCAAATTAAATTTATTGAGGCTTTTTTGAAGCCCTGATGATACATTATCGTTTTTAATTGAGTTAGGTTGCAGCTGAGCCGCGTGTCAATCGTCTGCGATGACAGAACCCCAACATTTTGGTAAAACCTTTTATCTATCGCCCTCATTATCAAATCCATCAATCACCCACTCAATCGCCTTGCAATTATTACGAAAATCATAATTTGTTAAATAATCCTTGCAAATCAGAAAATAATCTACTTACTTTACAGACATTATATATGACAATTAACAACACCATTTCTACAATTATTATTACCACCGGTATAAACCTCGGAGGAAGATAATCGTATGGTGTAAAACATAAAATGAAAGCCAAAAGAAAAACCTTCCTCCGCAAAGAGGAAGGTTTTTTTGTTACAGAACGATTACTAACCCATAAATGAAAGTTTTAAAATTCGGAGGTACTTCCGTTGGATCTGTAAGCAGCATCCAAACCCTGTTAAGCATCCTGAAGGATGAAGTAAAAAATGAAGAAAAGCCGGTGGTGGTATTATCTGCCATGGGCGGTGTAACCAACCTGCTTTCGGCCATGGCCGAAGATGCGGCAAACGGCAAAGAGTTTACCGCAGGCTTAGCCGAATTGGAGAAACGTCACTTTGATACGGTTAAAGCCCTTTTGGATGTACAAAACCAAAACCCGGCGCTTACCCGTTTAAAAATTCACTTCAACCAACTGGAAGAACTTTTACAGGGCGTGCTTACCCTTCGCGAACTTACCCCGAAAACCCGCGACCAGGTACTGGCCTTCGGCGAACGTTGCTCAACCCTGATGGTGAGCAAAGTTGCAGCCCAGCATTTTGGCGATGTACTTTTTGTTGATGCTGCTGATGTAATTAAAACCGACAGCGCTTTCGGCAATGCCAAGGTAAACACCGAACTTACCGAAAGACTGGTACAAGGCCTGTATACCGAAAACAAAGGCAAAACATTGATCGTTACCGGTTTCATCGCCTCAAACGATGCAGGGCAAACTACAACATTAGGTCGCGGTGGATCTGATTATACAGCAGCCATATTCGGCGCAGCGTTAAATGCTCAGGAGGTTCAGATCTGGACGGATGTTAACGGCATGATGACTGCCGATCCCCGCATGGTGAAAAAAGCGTTCTCCTTAACCGAGCTTACTTATACCGAAGCTATGGAGCTTTCCTACTTCGGCGCCAAGGTGATCTATCCGCCAACCATGATCCCGGCATTTTTAAAGAAGATACCTATCGTAATTAAAAACACCTTTGAGCCAGAGTTTGAAGGTACCGTGATCCGTCATGATTGCAAGGCCTCTACCCTGCCAATCAAAGGGATCTCATCTATCAACAATATCAGTATCCTAAATTTAGAGGGCAGCGGTATGGTGGGCAAATCGGGCTTTAGCGGCCGTTTGTTCTCCTTGCTTGCCCGAGAGCAGATCAACGTAATCCTGATCACCCAATCATCATCTGAACATAGCATCACCTTCGCAGTTCAGCCGCAAGATACAGACAGGGCAAAACAGGTTATCGAACAGGAGTTTGAACTGGAGCTTGCCGCTAAAAAACTCGAGCATCTGGTTATCGAGAAAAATCTGGCTATTCTTGCAATAGTAGGCGAAAACATGAAACAAACCCCGGGCATGTCGGGCAAGTTGTTCCATGCGCTGGGCCGTAACGGTGTTAACGTAAGGGCTATAGCACAAGGCTCATCTGAATATAACATCTCGGTGATCATCTCGGCGAACGATCTGTCAAAAGCCTTGAACGCCGTGCACGACGCCTTCTTTGTACAGTTGACCAAAACCCTGCATGCGTTTTGCCTGGGTACCGGCAACATTGGCAAAACATTATTTAATCAATTGAACGCCCATAGCGAATACCTGAAAGATAACAACGGCATCCAGGTTAAAATAGCGGGTATCAGCAATACCCGCAAAATGACGTTCAATAGTGATGGCATCTCTTTAGATACCTGGCAAAATGACCTGCAATCGTCACCTTATGAAGCCGATCTGCAATCGTTTATTAACCGGATGAAAGAAATGAACCTGCCAAACTGTGTATTTATTGACAACACTGCAAGTCCCGTTCCTATCGGTTTTTACGAGGAGATCTTTAAAGCCAATATCTCGGTAATCACCTGTAATAAAATAGGTAACTCGGGCAGTTATAAGCAGTACCGCACGTTTAAAGATACCGCGCGCGCTCATGGCGTTGATTTCTTCTACGAAACCAACGTTGGCGCTGGCTTGCCGATCATCAATACCCTTAAAAACCTGATGAACAGCGGCGACAGGGTTCAGCGTATCGAAGCAATACTTTCGGGCACTATATCGTTCATCTTTAATAACTTTAAGGGCGATGCAAATTTCCACGATGTGGTAAAAGAAGCCCAGGACAAAGGCTATACCGAACCAGATCCTCGTGATGACCTGAGCGGTAAGGATTTTATGCGCAAAATGCTCATCCTTGCCCGCGATGCCGGATATGCTATGGAAGAGGCCGACGTTGAAATAGAAAGCGTATTGCCAAAAGCAAGCCTTGAGGCTAAAACCGTTGAGGATTTTTATGCTACCCTTAAAACCGAAGACGCACATTTTGCCAAACTAAAAGATGCAGCCGAAAAAGACGGCAAAGTATTGCGTTACATTGGCAAGTTAGAGGACAGCAAAGTAACTATCACCCTGCAAATGGTTGATGAAAACCATCCGTTCTACATGCTGTCGGGCAGCGATAACATTATATCCTTCACTACCGACAGGTACCGTGAGCGTCCGCTGGTAGTAAAAGGCCCCGGCGCAGGCGCCGAAGTAACCGCCGCAGGCGTATTTGCTGATTTAATAAATGTGGGCGCGAATTAACCCCCTAAAGGGGGAACTATAGTTTACCCCCCGCCCCCCTAAAGGGGGAGGAACAGTTTGATAATTTTAATATGGAAAATAATTTAGAAGAAGTTAAAGCCGCCCCACAGGTAGCACCCCCTTCAGGGGGCGCGGGGGGTAGCATCCGCGTTTTCGCCCCGGCTACTGTTGCCAATGTGGTTTGCGGTTTTGATGTGTTGGGCTTTGCGGTTGATGAGCCCGGTGACGAGGTGATCATGCGCGTCACAGGCAAACCTGGCATCACCCTCAGCAAGATTACCGGCGATGACGGCAGGCTACCGCTTGATCCGGCAAAGAATACCGTAAGCGTGAGCGTTCAGCATTATTTACAAAGTATTGGCCGTACCGATATTGGTTTAGATATCGAGCTGCACAAAAAAATGCCCATTGGCAGTGGTTTAGGTTCAAGCTCGGCCAGTACGGTTGCAGGTTTGTTTGCTATTAAAACATTATTAGGTGATAATTCCGACCCGATAAAACTACTTCCTTTTGCTATGAAAGGCGAAGAGATGGCTTGCGGTCATGGTCATGCTGATAACGTAGCCCCTGCCTTGTTTGGTGGTTTTGTGCTGATCCGTAGTTATGAGCCGCTTGATGTGGTAAGGCTACCGCATCCTAAAAACCTGTGGTGCGCTATTGTATTCCCTGATGTGGATGTACCTACAAGAGAGGCCCGCCAAATCATCCGTAAAAACATCCAGATGAAGGATGCCGTTACCCAGTGGGGCAATATTGCGGGCTTAGTAAGCGGTTTATTTATGCAGGATATCGAACTGATTGGCCGCAGTATGAAAGATGTGCTCGTTGAGCCAGTACGCTCTATGCTGATCCCTGACTTTTACAAAATGCGCGAAATGGCGATGGAACTTGGTGCGGTAAGCTTTGGTATATCAGGCTCTGGCCCGTCGGTGTTTGCTTTTACCAAAGACGAAGCCACCGCACGAGCCATCACCCAAAAATTACAGCAGCATTTAACCGGCTTAAAAATCGGATCCAATAGCTACGTATCAACTATAAATGACGCGGGGCCGAAGGTTTTGGGATAGCCTTAAATCCTTCGCAATACAAACCACTATGTCATTGCGAGGTACGAAGCAATCGCACGGAAGCAGGTCCGCCCTGTATAGCATGCGATTGCTTCGTACCTCGCGATGACATGGTAGGATGAGCTCTAATAAACCTAATTAAATCCGAAATCGAACATCCGAATTCCGAAATCAAAAATGAAACTCTACAGTACCAATAATACCCTATTTGAAGTATCGTTCAAAGACGCGGTTTTTAACAGCATGCCGCAGGATAAAGGCTTATATATGCCTTACAGCATCCCCCGTTTGGATGCTGATTTTATCAACAACCTTGATAAATACTCCCTCCCCGAAATTGCTTTCAAAGTAGCACAAAACCTGCTTGGCGACTCTATTCCGGAGGCCGATTTGAAAGCCTTGATCGATGATGCCATTAACTTCCCAGCTCCTATTGTAAAGCTGGAAGACAATGTATATGTCCTCGAGCTTTTCCACGGACCATCACTGGCATTTAAAGATTTTGGTGCCCGCTTTATGAGCCGCGTAATGAGCTATTTCCTTGAGCCCGGCGAAAAACAACTGGACGTACTGGTTGCCACTAGTGGCGATACCGGCGGTGCTGTAGCCCTTGGCTTTTTAGGTGTCCCCAATACCCGTGTTACCATCCTTTATCCAAAAGGTAAAGTGAGCGGCGTGCAGGAGCAGCAACTAACTACCAATGGTCAAAACATCCGTGCCCTTGAGGTTGACGGTACCTTCGATGATTGCCAGGCCCTGGTGAAACAGGCGTTTGTTGATGATGAGCTAAACGAAAAATTCCGCCTTACATCCGCCAATTCCATCAATATTGCACGTTTGGTTCCGCAAACTTTTTATTACTTCAATGCATATGCACAGCTATTAAGGCAAGGCATTAAAAAAGTAGTTTTCTCCGTGCCAAGCGGCAACTTCGGCAATATAGGCGCAGGTTTGTTAGCCTGGAAAATGGGCTTACCTGTCGAAAAATTTATTGCGGCTACCAATGTCAATGATACTGTGCCTGAGTTTCTAAAAACCGGCGTTTATCAACCCAAACCATCGGTAGCAACTTTATCTAACGCAATGGACGTAGGCAACCCAAGCAACTGGGTACGTATTGCCGATCTGTTTAAAAACGATACCGAAGCGCTTAAAGAATTGGTTATTGGCTTTAAGTACGATGACGAGGAAACTGTAAAAGCCATCAACTGGGTATTTGATAACTATAATTATGTGGTTTGCCCACACACTGCTATCGCATGGCAGGCTTTAACCGATTATAAACAGGGCCATGCCGCTGTTGACACCGCCGGTGTATTCCTTTCAACCGCACATCCTTGTAAATTCCCTGACGTATTTAGCGATGAGGTTGCTGCTAAAATTGAAGTACCGGAACAGGTAAAAGAACTGGAAGCAAAAACCAAGCTCGCAGTTGCCATCAGTAAAGATTTTGCTGATTTTAAAGGCTATCTTTTAGGGGTTAATTAATTTCAGTATTTTTAGCTGCTGGAAAACCAACAACTACCCGTTATTGCAGAAAGCTGGGTAGGCCTGTCAGTCTGAGCCTGTCGAAGACTCGCGCGGAGAGGCCTGCCCACCATGCTTCGACAGGCTCAGCATGACACCCTTTTTCGGTCGTGGGAAAGCTACGCAATAACGGGCAGTTGAAATATGGCCTGATTCAATACTGAAACATAAAATGCTTAGCAAAACCCTGATATTTATCTGCCTCCTGGCAGTTTGCCTAACCGCCTGCAGCCGTAAACAAAAGTTCGACCGTGATAAATGGGATGATGGAGATGGCCTTACGTTCGCTTATCGCCCGGGTATGGTTAATGACCTGATTGAAAGTAAACAGCTTAATAATCTTAAATATCAACAGGTGATCCATTTGCTCCACCGCCCTCAATTAAGCAGTAAAGACAGCATGGTATACGACCTTGACCGAGAATACAGCAAAGGCAAATTGATTTATACTCAAACGCTTGTTGTTTTTTTGAAAGATTCGGTTGTTACAAAGGCCGAGGTTCATGAAACCCACGCAAAGAAAAAATGATCAACACCATAATATTCGATCTGGGGGCCGTTTTAATCGATTGGAACCCGCATTATATGTACCGCACCCTGTTTGCTGATGAACAGGAAATGATAGACTTTTTGGCTAATATTTGTACCTCCGACTGGAATGAGGAGCAGGATGCCGGCCGGTCCTTACAGGAAGGCACAGATTTGCTTGTTGCCCAATTTCCAGAACACGAAGCCAATATCCGTGCTTTTTATTCCCGCTGGATAGAGATGCTTGGCGATCCTTTTCACGATACGGTAGAGATCTTCAAACAATTAAAAGAAAGCGGTAAATACAAAATCTACGCATTGACCAACTGGTCGGCCGAAACTTTTCCGATGGCCCAGGAGCGTTTCGATTTTTTAGGATGGTTTGATGGCATTGTTGTATCCGGCGCCGAAAAAATGCGTAAACCCACCCCTGCCTTTTATCAAACCCTGCTTGATCGTTACCATGTAAATGCAGATGAGGCTTTATTTATTGACGATAACTATCGTAATATTTTAGCGGCGGAAAAAATGGGAATTGAATGTATCCATTTTACATCGGCGGAAGCTTTAGAGATTAAGCTGAAGGAGTTAGAGGTGTTGTAAAATCTTGCAAATCGGCCGCGAGACCATCTGTGATGACGTTCTTAAAACAGGCCTATATTTCTAACGTAAGCGCCGGTAATTGCGTTACAAACGCCATACCATGTTAAGCACCCGTTACAAACGGGCGCTAGTTTATGAACAACACGTATTTATTTCTGCGGGGCAACTATCCATGCTACAATTACCACAGCCAGTATCCCGCCCATAATCAAATAACTTAACGGGTGGGCAAAATTCACTGTCCATCCCATGTACTTAATTCTTTTGGGCACAATGATCCGGCTATCATCTTTGTTGTAATAAAATACGCCGTATTTATAATTATTACTATCCTCTGTAGGTTCCATCGGTACTTATCCAAATAACTCGCTACTCAAATACCTGTCGCCCCGGTCACAGCAAATAAAAACGATTAGGCCCTCTTCCAGTTCTTGAGCAAGCCTTACAGCCGCAGATAGTGCACCGCCGCTGCTCATGCCTGCAAATACACCTTCAACCTTAGCCATTTGGCGGGCCATTTGAGTCGCTTCTTCCTGCGAAATATCCATTACCCTGTCAACCCGTTTGGCCTCAAAAATCTTGGGCAGGTATTCTTCGGGCCACCTGCGGATGCCGGGGATGGAAGAGCCTTCAACCGGTTGGCAACCTACTATCTGTACGTTGGCGTTTTGCTCTTTCAAATATCTTGAACAGCCCATGATGGTACCTGTAGTTCCCATAGCACTTACAAAGTGGGTGATTTTGCCTTCGGTATCGTGCCAAATTTCGGGGCCTGTTGTTTTTACGTGTGCCATGTAGTTATCCGGGTTGGCAAACTGGTTCAGCAGGAAATATTCGCCCGTAGCGGCCTTTTCTTCTGCATAATCACGACAGACTTCTATTCCTTCCAACAGGGTAACTTTAGCTCCAAATGCCTCCATAGTAAGCGTACGCTCGCGGGTGGAGTTGGATGGCATCACCAGCTCTATCTCCAGATCAAACAACCTTGCAATCATAGCCAATGCTATCCCTGTATTGCCGCTGGTAGCTTCAATCAACTTTGTGCCAGGCTTAATGTCGCCGCGCTCAATAGCACTCCTGATCATGTTGAGCGACGCGCGGTCTTTTACGCTGCCACCCGGATTATTGCCTTCCAGCTTGGCGAAGATCCGCACTTTTGGATTTGGGTTCAGCTTTTTAATTTCTACCATAGGCGTGTTGCCTATCAGGTCTATCAATGAAGCCATTATATATTTTTTATGGTAAATGTTCTATTTCTTGTGGCCGAACAATTTAATGCTCAATCTTTTCAGTACCCTGTGGTTAGGTGTGTGGTATACCCTTGAATTTGGCGGCAAACTCTTGGTGAGCCAAACGTTCCCCCCTACCACACTGTTATGGCCGATGATGGTTTCTCCGCCCAAAATAGTAGCGCCGGAGTAAATTACCACATTATCCTGAACTGTAGGATGGCGCTTGGTATTGGCCATACTTTTATCCACACTTAATGCCCCCAGGGTAACGCCCTGGTACAGCTTTACATGCTTACCTATTTTACAGCTTTCGCCAATAACAATACCGGTACCATGATCTATATAGAAATACTCGTCTATCTGGGCAGCAGGATGAATATCTATCCCTGTTTTAGAATGCGCATATTCTGTAAGGATCCTTGGCAACAACGGAATATCATCGATATAAAGGCTGTGCGCCACCCGGTAAAGCGAAATGGCATAAAAGCCCGGATAAGTACGGATCACTTCAAACTCGCTGCGAGCAGCAGGGTCTCCGTTAAAAATAGCCTGGATATCGGTATTCAGAATGCGGAATAACTCGGGAAGGCCCTCAAAAAACTTTTTGGCCAGCTTTGAGGTATCACAGTTACTGCAGGCTTTGGTGGCATGCATAATGTCACAAAGTTCATTCTCAAGCCTTAAAAACTCATCCTTCAGCTCCTCAACCGAAGCATACTGTTGCCCGGTTTGTTCGGGGTACAGCAAATGGATCACTTTTAGTGCCCAGGCAGTAATCTCCCTGTTTGAAGGCACAGCCTCCAGCTTTTGCTGTTTAGCAAAAATATGTTGATAAAAATCCTGACTCATGTTTTATGGTGGGGCTGTTTTGGGAAAACAGCCAATAACAGTACAAGTTTATATAAAAGATTGTTGTTAATATGTAAAATGAACCGGATAATTGATATTTGAGTGAATTTAACCTATGCAAAACCATGAAAGACCAGATAATTGAAACGGTAATAAGGCTGTTTGCCGGAGCTGACGAGCGAGATTGGGATAAAATTAAAAACGCCTTTGCCGAAAATGTAGAGCTTGATTATAGTTCCATGACTGGCAACCCGGCAAGTATTGTACCTGCTGAAGGTATTATTACGGCGTGGCGTGGCTTTTTGCCCGGCTTTGACAAAACCAATCATCAGCTGGCCGATTTTTATGTCATGCAAAACGGGTCGGTAGCGCTTGTTCATTATTATGGCAAAGCCGATCATTTTATTGGTGACGACCTATGGATTGTTGAGGGCACTTATGATACCGAGCTCACTGAAACTGATGGCAAATGGATCATCACGAAACATAAGCTTAACCTAATTAAGCAGGATGGCAATACGGACTTGCCGGTACAGGCAGCCGCCCGGGTATCTGAACGGGGTTAATAAAAGACCTTGAAGAGTTACGAAGTTTTAAAAACTTCGTAACTCTGGGATTATGTAACTCATTACAAATCTGCCCCGGCCCTTTTTCTCCGGCTTAGTCCCGCCTGTAAGATTACGGATATGATGATGATCAATAGGCCTGCATAAAAGGATAAATTGAGCTGCCGGGATTCATTGAATAAAATTATTGCCAGTAAAATACTGTAAACAGGCTCCAGGTTAAAGGTTAAGTTAACCGTAAAGGCAGACATTTTCCTCAAAACCTCGGCCACCATAACATAAAGGCCAACCGTGCAAAAAAGCGATAAAAGCAGCAAATAAATGATATCTAATGTGCCTGGTATTATCGTTTTTGAAGGGAAGAAATAAAGATATAGCGGCGAGGCCAGTATCAGCGCGACAGATCCGGCCAGCATCTGATACAAGTTCATAACGGTTGAATCATACTTTTTAACCAGACGCTCGTTCAATATGGTATAAAGGGATGCCAGGAAGGATGAAATTACGCCAAGGATGATCCCGGTTCTGAATGAGGTATCAAAATGAAATATCAAACCGATACCGGCAAGTGTAAGCATACTTAGCAGCAATTCAGTAATATTGAAAGGTTTTTTGTTGATAAGCGGAGACAGAAATGCAGTAAAAAAACTGGTGAGGCAATAGCAAACTACGCCTACCGAAACGTTGGAATATTTGATGCTGGCATAAAAAAAAACCCAGTGAAAGGCAATTAGTAATCCAGCCTTACCCATTTCCGTTATGTTGCTCCATGAGTATTTAAATTGTGGCTTTTTGAGCCATACAATAATCACCAGGAATAAAAAAGAGAACAGCGTACGGTAACAGGTAAGCAGGTATTCATTTAACGAGATAAGCTTTCCGAATACCCCGGTAAAGCCCGCCAGTATTACGGCTATATGCAACAGAGCAAATGTTTTTTTCATTTTTTGCTAAATTAAGAATCGGTTGGGCAAAGCATAACAATACCAGCAATTGCCCGCATTGAATAAATTGTTTTGAAAATAATGTTGAAAAAATTCAGATCCGATAGAGATTATCGATATCCGTTAGCAAAAAAGAGCTGGTGGTGAATCATTGAAAAATGGCTCCGACGCAAGGATATTGCGAATAAGGGATTTCGAAGCCCCTGCGGTTCCATTTTTAATGTTTACTGTTGTCATTTGTTGATGAGTCAAAAATAAGGAAAAGTTTTGTTTTAACTAAAGATTTGTGATTGTCTTGTCACTTTGGCTATTACCATAAAATTGAAGGCCGTTTTGGTTCACAGAGATAACTTCTACCGCAGGTAGCTTAAGCAGAGATCGGTGCGTCCCACAAGCCGAACGGCCGGGACACACACATACCCTGTGTGTACGAGCCGGGACACTTATATAATAAATGTTTACAGGCGAGCTGCTTATTATTTAGATGGATATAATTACATATCATTTCTTTTTAAATTTATCGGTGATACAACAAAACAATGCCATACACCGTATCATTGCATATTGATAAAAGCAGCAATGTTAAATTGATACAAATCATAGAATGCCGCTAAAACGCCTTTTTTTTAAACTTTTAATATTAACGCTGTTTCTATTCCCGGGCCGGGTATGTGCCGACATTCCGTATCAGTTAGTTTACCTGAAAAATTATAGCGCGCCTGATGGCCTGCCCAGTTCAAGGGTTAACTATTTAATGCAGGACAGTAGGGGTTTTATCTGGCTGGCCACCGATAAAGGCGTGAGCAGGTTTGACGGCCAGCACTTTAAAAACTTCACATCGGCCGATGGGCTGGAAAACAATGAGTGTTTCAGGATTGCCGAGGATAATTATCACCGGATTTTTTTTTACTGTAATAACTACAGGGTCTGTTATTATGAAAACGGGCTTATACATAAGCTTAATTCATCTCAAAAAGTAATCGTTTCACCCTTCGCCAATTTCTTTTTTAACCGTTATAATGAGCTCTGTGTAAATTACAGGCTTAGTACCAAAGTATACCATTTTGAAGAGTTAAAATCGAAAAGACATGCCATAAGGCATTTGAACG
This sequence comes from Mucilaginibacter gossypii, assembly GCF_900100945.1. Taxonomy (GTDB): domain Bacteria; phylum Bacteroidota; class Bacteroidia; order Sphingobacteriales; family Sphingobacteriaceae; genus Mucilaginibacter; species Mucilaginibacter gossypii. The sequence continues at coordinate 43,993 of NZ_FNCG01000029.1, forward strand.
GGTACATTTATGGTTCTGACGGAGAAGAGATCATCCTATCTGAAAACGACCTTGACATCCTCGAAGAAGAGCTTAAGGCCGGCCAGTTAAACTTTCAAACCGCCAATACCAATATCAAACCTTACCGGTTGGCTTTACATCAAAATTATTTACTATTGATAACTAAAGACTGGGTACATGTTTATCGGTATCAAAAAAGCGGGATCATCCCGCTCAGTAAAATCTTTTTTACCGGGAATGTAACTTCAGTGTATCTTACCGGCAAAAATACGTTTGCCGTTACAACGGTAAAACAGGGCACCTACATTATTAACTATCTTACCGGCGAACGGAAAAATTACCTTAATAATAACATCACTACCGCTACGGTTATTGACCGGGAAAATAATTTATGGTTTGGCAGCTATGACAAAGGCTTCTTTCTAAGTACCAACCCCGAAATAAAAATCATTAACAAAGAAAGCGGGCTGGCCAATGAAGATGTTTTAAAACTGGCCATTGCAGGAGGTTACCTGTTTACCGGGCATGTTTTAAGCACACTGAGTTATATGAAACTTGGCGCAAATCAAACGCCGTCGATAGGCACTATAACTATGAATCAAAACCGGTCTGACTTTAACCGGATAACCAATCTGCTTACAATCTCGGGCAACACTCTCGTCATAGGTACCGATAATGGTATATTCAGATTAGATATTTCCAATAAGAACCCGTTGTCATGGCATTCTGTAAAAATTTTTTATGGTCCGATAAAAGGAATTGCTGCACGATCCGACACAGTGTATTTCCTTACACAAAATGCAGTTGGCGTTTTGACAGATAAGTTTAAACATCAATTGGGGTACAATTTTAAGCCCATACGTATGACATCTGTAACATGGTATAAGAGTAAGACGCTCGTAGGCTCACTTTACGGGTTATACCAGTTTGTACCTTTCGGGAGCGCCGGCAAGTTTTCCTCTATTCGAATATTGGCCGATAAAGGAATAAATGTTGTTAAGAGCCTGGCATCAAATAATGAAGTATGCGCCATAGGTACCGAAGCTCAGGGGATGTTTTTGCTGGCCGGCGAAAAAATTGTTCAGTTTAGATCTCCTGCTATTTTTTCAGGCGATATCCGTAAACTGGTATGGACAGATGACAATACTTTATGGGTCTGTACCGCAAACGGTGTAAGCATTATCAGCTTCCATAATCATTATCAAAATTACCGCATAAGTTTGCTCAATACCAGTAACGGGCTCCCCTCTGATAACGTTGCCGATGTAGTGCAGAACGGGCATGATTATTACATAGCCACCGATCAGGGCATAGCCGTCACTCAAAATTTAGGAAATACGAGCCTGCCTAAACCTGTGTTGATTAACGACGGGATACCCGGAACTCAAAGCAGCTTTACTTACGGCAGGCCTGTTATATTTAACTGCGTTGCCCTATCCTACAAAAGCATGGGTAAAATACAATACCGCTTCAGGCTTAAGGGGGTTGATAAAAATTGGAGCGTCGCGCCTTCCGGCGAAAAACGGTTCGACCTGCTGCCCCCCGGAAACTATGAGTTAGAAGCCGTGGCTGCCGACCGTTTTAACCAGTTAAGCCAGCCGCTCATTTTTAAATTTGACGTTATGCCTTTATGGTATCAACAGTTATGGCTGCAGGTGGTGGCTGTATTAAGTGCCATAATCATCGCTTTCCTGCTGGTACGGAAATATTATCAGTCCATCATCGGCTTACAAAAAAAGGACTATGAAAATGCACTTGCCCTGCAGCGCGAACGACAGCGGATCAGCAGCGAGGTGCATGATGATTTAGGGGCAAGCATCTCCGGCATTAAGCTCAGGACCGAATTGCTCAGCCGCAAAACGGCCGATCAGCCCGCTTTTAAGGAGATAGACGCTATTCATGAAGCCATCACCGATATATCTACCCAGGTAAGGTTAATTATCTGGAG
>NZ_FNCG01000038.1 GCF_900100945.1 Mucilaginibacter gossypii
ATCGCTTCCTGCGCTATCTTAAAACCACCATCTTCCGGCATTTTTGTCGGTTCTTCAACAATAAACATCAGGTTATAATAATCCTTGTTTTCCTGCGCAAATTGGATAAAGATGCGGCCCATAGCCTTTAAACGCTCAAAAGGGTCGCCCACTTTGTCTAAAACTTTGAACTGGTTGAGCAGTAACTGAAATCCTTCCTTATGCAGTTCCTGGAAGATCTCGCTTTTATCTTTAAAATAAAAATAAAGCGAGCCGGGGCTGTAGTTGATCTCGTTGGCAATACTACGCATGCTGGCTTGTTCATAGCCTTTTTCAAGAAATACCTTACGCGCGCCGTTTAAGATGCGTTTATGCATTTCTTGTTTCTCTTCCAATTTTCTTTCTGCTATGCCCATTTTAATTAATAATAAGATACAAATATAAGAGTGCGGACCGGGTGGCGAAATTTCGTACCAGGATCCAAAATTAGTTTTTCATGCCGGGGCTGATCTGTCCCATAATGTTTACAGCGGCTTTCCGGTTTAGTAGTTTAAATCCAAACAGCATGAACCTGTTTTTCCAGCCTTGTACAACCCTTGGCTTCCGCCTATTTTCCAATGCTTTAACCAATTCTGTAGCGACATCCTCAACAGAAGACAGCACAAATTTTGGAAAATCACTGACATGCCCGCCCGCATTTGCATGAAAGTCTGAGGCAGCAGCACCGGGGTTAAAACCCATCACAAAAATATCCTTCTGTTTGAACTCGTACCATAACGATTCGGAGAAATTGGCGACGAAACTTTTGGTGGCTGCATATACTGCCGCTCCCGGCAAGGATGAATGTGCAAGCAGGGAGCCAATATTTACCAAGGCATCTCCCGGTTTGGCGTTTTGTAAAAAGCTGTAAGACAAGGTTACCAAAGCATCCATATTAAGCTGCATACCAGTTAATTGATCAGCTAACGGAATCTCAATAAACTTTCCGTAAATACCTGCGCCTGCATTATTGATCAGGACATCGTATTTCTCCGTTTTTAAATGATCGGCCAGTTTTTGCAGGTCGTCTTCGTTCGTCAGGTCGGCAACTAAAACCGTGTGACCCGTACCGGCTAAACTTTTTACTGCCTTATTTAATTTATCCTCGTTGCGGGCCACCAGGGTTAGCTGATAGCCATGTGCGGCCAGCTGTTTGGCTGTTTCCAGTCCGATGCCTCCGCTTGCACCTGTGATCAGTACTTTTTTCATGATTATTTGATTAATATTTTAAACGCATCAAAAATATTGAACAGTGTTCAAATAAACAAAGTTGATTTTTTTTCTGACAAAGAAATGATAATAAACTCAAGAGGCCCTTATTTAAATTTCTCGTCATTTACCGTAATAAGTACTAAAAACGTCGATTTAGTTTCTGAATTCATTAGTTGTGATCCCTGTCTTCCTTAAGCGCTTAGGATACGTGAGATCAACTTTCTTCGCGTTTGACCGATAAACGTGAACTTGAATACAAGTATGATAAACCGCCTGGTACCATAAATTGAGGTGTCGCATTTGCGACACCTCAACCTTAATTACGAGCACAACTGACGGTTATCGGCCTGCTATCCAATCCGCTTTAATAACCGGGCAGATGACACAGACATTTACATTATCCACCCGCATCTCCATTTTTTCGATCATAGTCTTAGTATATCCGGCCGCGTTTAAAGCAAGATAGTCCGATCGCATAGTCAATGATGACCATATCTTTTTTTAATGCTATCATTTATTCGATTTGTTTTTTGAGTTCTTCCTTACTTGGCAGATAGAGTTTATATTCCCGGCTGAATATCTGCTCATTGTCCAAGGGAAGCGTGAATTCGACTACTGCGCGGTTATCCTCCTTACAAAGTATGATGCCTAAAGTTGGCATTTCTTCCGGCTGTTTGACCTTACGGTCATAGTAATTGACATACATCTGCATTTGACCGATATCCTGATGCGTCAGTTTACCGATCTTCAGGTCGATAAGGACAAAGCATTTTAACAACCTGTTGTAGAAAACCAGGTCTATCCAAAAATGGTCGCCTTCAAAGGTGATACGCCGCTGTCGTCCTTCAAACAAAAAGCCTTTACCTAATTCCAGCATAAAGTGCTCCAGTTTATTGATGATCGCTGTTTCCAGATCATTCTCCGAATAACCGCTGTCTTCCTTTAAGCCCAAAAACTCCAGTACGAACGGGCTTTTCAGCGCCTGAACCGGCTCCTCGCTCGTTTGCCCTGCCTCCGTACTATCCAGTACACTTTTTTTATCGCGGCTTAACGCCAGCCGCTCGAACAGGGAAGAATTGTACTGACGCTGCAATTGCCTGACTGACCAGTTATTCGTTACCGATTGCTGTTCATAAAATCCCCGTTCACCGGGGTCGGCAATCTTCATTAACTGTATGTAATGTGTCCAGCTTAATTTGAACAAACCGGAAAACGCAATCAGTGATTGCGGAATGTTTTTATAGGTATCAGATTGCGCAATCAGTGATTGCGCAATCCGTTCCTGATATAACAGGTAGAACCTTTTGAAATAGTCCAGATTACGATGCGAATAACCTTTGCCATATTCGCGCGTCAGCGCTTCACTGAGGTCTTTGACGATGGTTTCCGCATAAGCGGCCCGCTGGCTGCCGGCCTGCTCTTCATTAACGATCATTTCCCCTATATGATAATAAGTATAGACCATCACCGTATTCACGTTCCGGACGATCTCACTGCGGGACTTTTCGATCAGTTCCCTGACTGACCTGAAAAGTTTGTCATTGGTTAGCTGTTCCATTAGCTTACGCGTTTCATTACCGGTTTAACATTCGATTTTCTTGCTGCCGGGCGTTTGGGCTCGGGTTTCAATTTTTCCTTCAGCACGCTCATATCATCGCTGATCTTTTTAAGTAAGACCCTGGCATAGATCTGCGTGGTCACGATCTTCGTATGGCCCATCATTTTGCTGACGGTTTCGATAGGCACATTATTGGCTAAGGTGATCGTCGTGGCAAACGTGTGGCGGGCCACACCGAAAGTGAGGGTCTTTTTGATACCGAGGATCTTGGCCACTTCTTTCAGGTGCATATTTACCTTTTGGTTGGTGATGGCTGGAAAGATCGTACCCAGGGTAACCGACCGCGGGTTGTCCTTGTATTTATTCAGGATAGCCATAGCCGGCGGTAATAAAGGAATATTGGTCGGTTCGTTGCTTTTTTGCCGGAACAGCTTTAACCATTTTTCGCCGTCCTCGCCGTTGGTGACATTGCGCTCCTGCAAATTCATGAGGTCGACAAAGGACAGGCCGGTATAACAGGCAAACAGAAAATAATCGCGTATGGTGATCAATGATTCCGAGGCGAACTCATGTTTTTCAATCGCTTTTAATTCCGCATTGGACAGGAAAGCGGTCTCTACCTTCTTATACCGGAACTTGTAATTTTTGAAGGGGTCTTTATTGATCCATTGCAGTTTGAAGGCCAGCGTGGTCATTTTGCGCAGACGGATCAAATGTTTCATCACGCCGTTGTTATTGATCGGCTGATGATGATCGGCAGGTTTGTGGTTACGCAGATAAGTTTCAAAATCCACGATAAACTTATAGTCGATGTCTTTCACACGGATATCGGTGGTGTGATACTTTACCGCAAGGAATTTTTCTAAGTAGCGGCGGGTAACCGCATAATGTTTAAGGGTGCTCCATGTCAATGCCGCAGAAGCGGTTTCATTGTGGTAATCCATCAGCGTACTCAGATTGTAGGTTTCTTCGGTGTCTTCACCCAGAAAACAGGCTTTGAGTAATTGCGGGTTGATCTCCTTGCCGTCAAGCTGCAATTGCTGGTAGTAGGAGGTAATGGTGAATCTGACCTGTTCCAGATAACCATTGGTTTCTTTGGCTTCGGGAACTTTGACTTTCAGCCCGCCATGGCCTTTGTCCCAATGGTCGACGTTAACACGCTTTTTCAGGGCAAAGATCACTTTGTCCTTGTTAATGGTAATTACCGCGTAAATGCAGGCGATACCATCCTTAACTTTGTCCTTCTTAATGGTGAAGTGTACACCAAATGACTGTGATGTTCTCATCTTTTTACAGTTTTTTTAAGTGAGTAAAACGATTACTTGATCCCCCGAACCTCCGGTTTCGGGGTTTTTTAAGATGAAAAAAGGTGCAGATTTCTGATCTTTTGCAGTACTTTTGAGTCTTTATTTTATGGACTTAAAATACTGTAATACAGCCGATTAACTCTTAAAAAACCCCCAAACCTAAAAATTAAATTTGGGGTGGCGTTTTGGTGTCAGAAATGGTGTATTTTAAAGGACTGAAAGGGATTACTAAAAAATAAAAAACCCCGTAAATCATTAATTTACAGGGTTATATCGATTTGAAAGTTTAAATAAAACTCTCATTTTGTGCGCCCACCTGGGCTCGAACCAGGGACCAAAAGATTATGAGTCTTCTACTCTAACCGACTGAGCTATAGGCGCGGTTATTTTGTTTTTGTTTGCGGGTGCAATTTTACATATTTGCGGCCATATCTCAAACTCTTTTTATGGAAAATATTAAAAATATCATCTTTGATTATGGTAACGTTATTTTCAGTATCGACTTTCTCCGGGTTCAACAATCATGGAATCAATTAGGTATAAGTAACCCCGAAGCGTTTTTTGGCCACAAAACTCAGGATGAAATTTTTGATAAATTTGATCGCGGCGAGGTTACTGCAACACAATTCAGGGATTACGTAAGGGAAAAAACAAACAACCTATCCCTTACGGATGATCAGATTGATGCCGCATGGAACAGTATCCTGGTCGGAATTGCCGAAGGAAATCACGAATTACTGTTAAAGCTGAAAGACAAATACCGTACTTTTTTGCTTAGTAATATTAACGCTATCCATTACGATTATATCATGAACTATCTTAAAACCGATTTCGGTTTTGACGGAAACGATCACCTGTTCGAAAAAACATATTACTCGCACCTTACAGGCAAACGCAAGCCAGAGCCTGCCATTTTTGAACAGGTACTTAAGGAAAATAATTTAATATCCGAAGAAACCTTATTTATTGACGATAGTCCGCAGCATTTGGAGGCCGCAAAAAAGTTGGGTATCCAAACCTTTCTAATGACAGCTCCAGATACAATACAGTCCTTTGCAAAAAGAGAGCAATTAATTTAATAAATGCCCTCTTTGTATGGTAGTTTTATAAGTTAGCGCTTCGGCGCTTTCTTTCTTTTGTTATTAAACTTAACTCGCGGCTCATTTGCCCGGCTATAGCCGTATTTTCCTGTGCACGGCGAAATAAATATGGCAGTACAGCCTTTACCGGTCCATAAGGCACATATTTAGCCACATTATAATCGGCATGGGCGAGGTTAAAGCTCAAGTTATCGCTCATGCCAAGCAATTGCGAAAAATAAACATGTGGATGTTTATGATCAATACCTTTATTGTCCAGTAATTCGGCCAGCAAACGGCAGCTTTCTTCATTGTGTGTACCTGCAATAAAAGCTATTTCATTGATATGACTGGTACAATAATCAAGCGCCGAATCATAATCAAGATCAGCAGATTTTTTATCGGGCTGAATTGGCGATGGGTAGCCCTTTTCTTCAGCACGTTTACGTTCTTTTTCCATGTAAGCACCGCGTACTATTTTTGCTCCCAATATAAAGCCTTCGCTTTGAGCAATTGCATGATCATTTAACATCGAAGCCAGTTTATCATGCCTGTACATTTGATAGGTATTATAAACTATCGGCCTTTGCTTGTTAAATTGAGTCATCATGGTAAGCGCCAAAAGATCAATGGTATCCTGGATCCAGCTTTCTTCGGCATCTATCATTACCGGTACGTTGTTTTTGAACGCTTTATCACAAATGGCCAGCACGCGGTTTTGTACCCTTCTCCACTCCTCTTCTTCAGTATCGTTTAATTTAAGACGGGCATCCAATTTTTCAAGCAGGCCAAAGCGGCCTACACCAGTTACTTTAAATACGGTAAGGGGGATGGCTTTATCTTTCGCTGCACGCTCAATGGTTCGGATAATCTCATCGCGGGTATTATCAAATACGGTTTCTTCATCCTCTCCCTCTACTGAATAATCCAAGATAGTACCTACCCTGCCGCTGTAAAGATTTTTAATGGTATTATCACATTCGGCAATGGTTTCACCGCCGCAAAAATGTTTAAATATGGTAGCTTTGATAATATTCTTTATCGGCAAACCAATTTTCATGGCAAAATTGGTAACTGGCGGGCCTATCTTTACCAAAAAGTTAATATTGATCATCCTGAACAGCCAGTAGGCCCGGTTAAGATCGGTATTGGATGAATGGCGAAAAGCTATTTCTGTATTTTCGAACGAGGGCGTATTTCGTCCTTGATTATTGTTAGTTTCAAAAGAGGTCATCTGCAAAATTATAAAATGATAACTCATAATTGCATGAATAGTTTATTTTTGCCATCCCATGATCGAATTTAAGTTAGAAGGGGACTTTATCCCCATGATCCAGCTACTCAAGGCTGCGAACTTAGTGCAAACCGGCGGCGAGGCGCAAATAGTTGTAACTGAAGGCCTCGTGAAGTACAACGGCGTAGTTGACTACAGAAAACGCCTCAAAGTAAAAAGAGGTGACGCAGTTGAGTTCGACGGAAATAAAATTATAGTCATATAATAATGAACACTATTTTAAGCGATAATTACTCGGTTTATTTTGATAATAGCCTTGATGAATTAGTTGATTTTGTTAAAAAAGGCAACTATTCAAAATTCTTTATTTTAACCGACGAAAATACAGGCGAACACTGCCTGCCCTTACTTACCAGCAAACTTACAGATTTTAATAATTACGACCTGATCGAGGTTTCATCGGGCGAGGAAAGCAAAAACATTGATTTTTGTGTTGGGGTTTGGAAAATGCTGATTGACTTTGGTGCCGATCGTAAAAGCCTTATGATTAACTTAGGTGGCGGTGTTATTACAGATATGGGAGGCTTTGCCGCTTCTACCTATAAAAGAGGGATAGATTTTGTACAGGTGCCAACTACCCTCCTTTCACAGGTTGATGCCTCTGTGGGCGGCAAAACAGGTATCGATGTTGACGGCATAAAAAATATTATCGGGACATTTACTATGCCTAAAGCTGTGTTTATAGCGCACGAGTTTTTACAAAGCCTTCCGCCTCGCCAGATCCTTTCGGGTTTGGCCGAAATGCTTAAACATGGTTTAATTGTTGATGCCAATTATTGGAATCAACTTAAAAACAGCGACCTGAAAAATCCTTCGGTTGAACTTGTTCACCGCTCCGTAGAAATCAAGAATAAAATCACTATTGAGGACCCGCACGAGAAAGGCATTCGCAAGGCGTTAAACTTTGGGCATACTATCGGGCATGCGGTTGAAACATACTCTCTATTACATGACGAAGACAGCCTTTCGCACGGTGAAGCAGTGGCTATCGGCATGATCTGCGAATCATACCTCGCCCACAAAAAAGCGGGATTGTCTTCAGGCGAACTTCATGAAATTGTAACAGTATTAACCGCTCTTTATCCGAGATATACCATCGACGAAAACAGTTTTGATGAGTTGTTACTGAACATGAAAAAGGACAAAAAGAACGTTGGAGACGAAATTAATTGCACCCTGTTAACACATATAGGTGAGTTTAGTATTGATAATGTGTGTACTGCCGACGAACTTTGTGAAAGTTTGAGATATTACATTAACCTGTAACATGCTGCAACATTTGGATCCGCGAAATCAGGCAGCCCTTGTTTTAATGGGCTTATTAGTTGTTTTAACACTTGTTGAAATGGCTCTGAGCTATTGGGAAGATCGCAAGTACTATGAAACCCGCGATACACTAACCAATATTTATCTTACTTCGCTGGCTGTTGTTATTAATCTCTGCGTTAAGGTATTTACCTTTTTTATACTTGATTATACCTACCAGCATTACAGGCTTTTTCAAATTCAGAATATTTTTTGGTACTGGTTTATATTGGTTGTTGTACAGGACTTTTTATATTGGGTGCTTCATTATACCGGGCATTACTGCCGTATGTTTTGGGCCATGCACGTTACCCATCACTCGTCCGAGCATTTTAACTTCACCACGGGCTTTCGGTCAACAGTATTTGAACCACTTTACCGGGTATTCTTTTACCTCCCGCTGGCTTTAATGGGCTTTACCGCTTTAGATATCCTGTATGCATACCTTATTACCCAGCTTTATGGCAATCTGGTGCATACTCAGTACAAAATCCCCTTGCCAAAATGGTATGGGTGGATTTTTGTAACGCCTGCGCATCACCGTGTTCATCATGCGTCAAACATCCCTTATCTTGACAAAAACATGGGCATGGTATTGATTATCTGGGACAGAATATTTGGCACTTTCCGCGATGAGGATTTACCGGAGCCGGTTAAATATGGCTTAACTAAACAACCTCAAGATATGGGGCCCGTGAATATTTTATTCCATGAATGGAAGGCTTTATTGCATGATGCCAGAAATGCCCCGGATCTCAAATCAAAAATAGGGTACTTTATTCACCCGCCGGGCTGGAGCCATAACGGCAGTACCCAAACTGCGCGTGTGCTGCAACGGGAATATAAGGAAATGGAAGAGGCTCATAAAAAACACGAAACTGCCGCATAACAACATTATATTCACTGTTGTCCGGTAAAGTTTGTTATTGTTATAAAAAGACTGCATTATGATATAAAAAGAAGGATTTAGGTTTTAAAGCGGATGTCCAAGCCCCCCCAATTTTAGTTGCCGTGAGTGATTTGTTGACATGACGGACAGTTTCTCCGGATCGTTCAGAAAGTTAAATAGGTGGATATAACTCATCAGATGGAGTCTTATAATAGAACTCAGATTAGAGAAAGACCATTGTCTTTTGAGTTGTACCTGGACAATTTTGATTAGAAGATCGGCAATAAAAGCGCACCATATCTGTATTTTGATTGCATTCTCATTATCCCCCAGGAAGTATTTAAGCGGGAAATTTTGCT
>NZ_FNCG01000028.1 GCF_900100945.1 Mucilaginibacter gossypii
TATAGAAAATGCCCGCAGCGAGATATTTGAATATATTGAAATGTACTATAACCCTATCCGAAGACATTCAGCCTTAGGCTATATCAGCCCGATGGCGTTTGAGCGAAAGGCAAGTTATCCACAAAAAGCGGAGGCCCGATAAAAAGAAAAAAAGAAGCAAAAAAAGAAAAACGTGTTGAAATATGGAAAACTCTCCGAGTTTCCCACATTTCAACACCACAAACAAACAACAAGTTATTTATTTTTACTTTTATAAATCATGACAGATCAACTGTCCGGATAAACCATCACACCCCAATGCGCCAAACAGGCGTACTTGCTTGGCGAAGACATCAGGGTCCTCTACGAGAGACCCTGATGGAACGTAACTTTACGAGCTAAAAACCTTTTGCTCCTCTGGCGCATCTGTCCTTGGGCAATTAATACATGTTTATTAAATTGTAAAATCCCCCAGAAGGAGAACAGGTTTGTACAAAACGTCACAGCCCTTACCCGAACCCGAGAGTGGTTCAACTTATCAGGATTACCCAATTTGATTATTGATTTTATGGGTAAACTTAAATCTGCGAGAGATCCTGATGGAACACAAATGAGTTTATGATATGCTGTATGACGTTAAATCACCCCTTCAATAAAAAACTCATTGATCCCTTCAACATCACTCAAATGGGTAGTTATCCGGCTAATCTTATTGTCAGTAATATCGCAAACTATGGCAACCTGCTCATCCAGGATCAAATCGCCACGGCTGGCAGTATTGTGAAGCGACAGGGCTACACTATCCAATCCGTATAAAATATGGTTAAATTGAACCATTACCCCAAAATCACGCAGCTGACCGGCACGTTTAATCACGGCATCGGCACCAACAGCAGGACCCGAAAGCAAACTTGTTCCCGGCAGGGTCCAGGTAACATCATTGGCAAGGGCCGAGCGCATGAGCTCCCAATCACGATTTTTTAGTCCTGTTAAAAACTTATTGGCTAACTGTCCTTTTACTTCTTCTGTGGTTTTCATGATGAAATGTTTTAGATATTAGTTAAGAGGCTCAGCGGCAGGAAAATCTACCGGAACTTCGGTGTTGGCAAATACGTAGTTAGTGTACACACGTATGGTAATAAAGGCTATAAGGTCCATCAAAGCGGCTTCATCAAAACCGGCTTCGTAAAAGTTATTTACTATGGTTTCATCGCCTTTACCTTTATTTTCAACAATTGACTTGGCTAAACCGATAATGGCATTCAATCTGTCATCAGCTGTATGGCCTCTCCTGATATCAAGGGTTTGTTCTTTAGTAAAGCCGCGTTTCATGGCCAGCATACTATGACCGGCTAAGCAATAGGCACAACCGTTTAACTCAGAAACAATGAGGGCAATGGCTTCCCTTTCTTTGGGGGTAAACACGCTTTTGCTCATGTCATCTTCCATATCCATAAACATTTTAAGTGCAGGTGCCGAATAGCCCATGGTGGCATAAAGGTTAGGTACTTTACCAACGCGTTTTGTGAAGGTATCAAACATTACCTGCGCTTCGGCACTTACCTGTTCGCGGGTGGGAACATTTATAGTTTTCATGATTATATTATGGTTTAATATTATTTACTTGTTGTTTTACGTTTAAGATAAAGTTGCGCGGTTTCGCTCATAGTGATGATGGCACCGCCAAGGATCACGACATCTTTAATAACCAAACGACCGCGGCCTGACAGGTATGGGAAGCCCCATTGGTTATCGGTTAAATGTGGTACCCAGCTTTCGGGCGTAGTGACCAGGAAGGAAAGCGTGCCCAAAGTCATGATAAATACCAGGATACTGGCAATCATACTTGGTATTGGTACAACTTTATAAAGTGCAACCAGTATGCCCAGTGTTACCAGGAAAATACCCAGACCAATAGAAAAGCCATAAGTATTATTTTCGATATGCCATTGGTGGTTGGAAGCAATCAGTTCGCCTTCTTTATTGATGTGTTTTTTGTATTCTGTTGGATGGTTGTAAAAGAATGACATCACCGGACTGTTGGCCACAAAGGGCACAACGCCATCGGCTTCGTAAGTGAAAAATTTAAGGCCGCCTATCCAAAGGAATACGACTACGATGCCGAAACGGACTGCTTTTTTGCCAAGCTGATCAAGGCCGGCTATGGTATTTATGATTGAAGTTTTCATGTTGTTGTTTTTTGATAAAGCAAAACTACAACGCTATGAGCCCCGCAAACATGGACGAAACGGGGTTTTATTTGTACAAATCCGCGACGATGGAGATGCCTGTTTTATCGCGAAAAGTTTGGGGCGATACCTTGGTGAACTTTTTAAATACCCGGCTAAAATAAAACTCATCCTGGAATTTAAGGTTATAGGCAATTTCTTTGATGCTTTGCCGGGTTAAATGGAGCTGTTTCTTTGCTTCGAGGATAAGCCGTTCCTGGATAAGCTGTGATGGTGATTTGCGAAAGTATTTGGTACAACGCCGGGTTAAATTATCAGAAGATATGGCGAGTAACGAGGCATAATCTGATGGTTTATGCAGGTCAAGATAATGCTGGTTAAGCAACGTCCGGAACTTTTCCATTATTTCATCTTTTTGAGGTTTATCCTCACCGGTACTGATGCCATTTATTTTTATGCTGCTGGCCTTGGCCAAAAAAAGCTGCAGGTAGGCCCGCAATACAATTTCGGATGGTTGCGGCTGCATAAATTCGTCGTTCATCTGCATCAGTAACAGCTCAAACACTTTTACATCCTGCGGAGTAAGCGCAACTATTGGATCAATATAGATGTTGTTAAATAGTAACCCATTGCAGGCTACTTCTTCACGGTGGTACTCGATACAATAAAAATCACTGTGAAATTGTAAGATATTGCTTTTTATTGCGCGGCACTCGTCTACATAAATAATCTGCAACGGGGTTGAAAACAACAACACCGGGCCTGTAAAAGGGAATGCCCCAAAATCTGCATGAAAGATACCCGACCCCTCAGGAACGAGGTAAACGGTATATTCAGAAAACTGGGCAGGCGTACATAGAATATCTTCCCGTACATCCTGTAACCCAAGTAAAAATTCACCTGCTTTATCGCGGATTGCTTTCAATGGCCAATGATTTATGGCACTAATATAAATATACTCTGCTTTTTATAGCGACAACGACTTTTATGAGGCCGAGTTTGCGCTCAAAAATTACAAAACATCAATAGATGCTGCCGTTTGTTGACAGCTTTTATCAAGCGAGTTTAAGCGTTTTTCGCTTGAACTATAACCCGCTATTGTTGGTGACAACACGAACAATAGCGGGGGCGCTTAATCGTGCGAATGTTAAACACTCACTCTAACCAACTCCTCTAAAACTTCGCATAAGATATCAATCTCTTCCCCGGTATTATAATAATGTACTGAAGCTCTTACGATATTGCCCAGTTTGTTTTTGTTCATATAAATGAGGGTTGAAACCGCCTTGCCAACTGATACATTGATGTGCTTTTCGGCCAGCTTGTTTTTTACCGTTGCGGCCTCCATGCCATCTACCGAAAAAGTTACGATGCCGCATAACTCATCGCCAAAATCATGAACGGTTACGCCGTTAATATTTTTTAGTTTTTCGCGTAATAAGCTGGCTAAATATTGCACCCGCTGCCAGGTACGCTCAACACCTATGTTGAGTGCATATTCAACCGCCTTGCCAAGGCCAAGAGTTAAGGCGCGGCTTTTTTCATACACCTCAAAACGGCGGGCATCATTGCGCGGTTTAAAATCAGTTTCGGTTACCCATTGGGTAGTGAAGCCGTCCATGAAAAACAGCTTCAGCTTATCCTGAATTTCTTTGCGGACATACAGAAAGCCGGTACCCCTCGGCGCCCGCAAATACTTCCTGCCGGTTACGGCCAGCATATCGCAGCCTATTTCCTGCACATCCAGCGGCACATGGCCCACGCTTTGGCAGGCATCAAGCAGGTACAAAATATTGTGTTTGCGCGCTATCCTGCCTATCTCTGCTACCGGGATCATGCTCCCTGCGGTTGAGGGGATGTGGGTTACGGCTATCAGTTTTGTCCGGTCAGAAATGGCATCTTCCAAAGCCTGCAGCCGGAAATTACCCCGCTCATCATTGGGGATTACTTTAAACTCAACACCCAGGGTTTTTTTAGCGTGCAGCAAACCTATCAGGTTGGTTACATATTCCATTTCGCAGGTAATGATCTCATCGCCGGGTTTAAAATCAATGCCGTTAAAGGCAAGCCACCAGCCAATACTGGCGTTTTCAACAATGGCAATTTCATCCTTGCGGGCGTTGATGAGTCGGGCTATGAGGTTGTAGGTGTTTTCAAGCTCTTCGCGGTATGTGTACTCGGTTTCGTAGCCGCCGTTTTGCGCTTCTTCGTACAGGTAATCTATCACGGTATCAACCACCACATCGGGGTGCAGGGACGAGCCTGCATTATTGAAGTGGATGGTTTTTGTTGTGCCCCGGGTTTCGGCCCTTAGTTGCTGTACTTCCTGTTCGCTTAGTATATTTTCCATCAGGTTTAGTTATTTGTGAAATTTATTTCCATCATGATATCCGCTCGTTTGTAGGTGCCGGGCTCAACTGGGATTTCGGTAAAGCCCAGCTTACGGTAAATGTGGATGGCATTTTCAAGCACTCTGTTTGAAAATAGTACCAGCTTTTTTACACCCAGTTCACGCGCTTTATCAATACCGGTTTGACATAGAAACTGACCGGCGCCAGCTCCGCGACTGTCTTTATCCACCGCCATTTTGGTAAGCTCGTAAACACCGTCTTCTATATATCGCAGCGCTACGGTGCCAATAATTTTTTGTTTCGAAGTGATAAAGTAAATGCTGCCGCCTGTTTTAATGATGGCCTCGTCGGGGTTTTCCAGTACCCATTTATCAAAAGGTTCAACGCTAAAATACTCTTCAAGCCATGCTTTGTTAAACTTTTCAAAATAGGGGGCATGTTGTGGCTGATAATCGATAACCTGTAGTTCCATGTGCTTAATTATTTGATCATTACAAAATAAAAACATTCGGAAATAGAAAAACAGATGTAGTTTTGTTAATTTTGAGCATAACAGATTTTGCATGGAAAGCATTGCTCATACTGAGGATTACGATTTTTTATACGCACAAATTGCTGCCCGGATTGAAAAGCAGATTAAGCAAAATCTGCTTAAGCTCGGCGACAAGCTGCCGTCGGTAAGGATGCTGAGCCAGGAGCAGGGTATTAGCATGAGTACAGCTTATAAGGCCTATGTTGAGCTGGAAAACCTGGGTTTGATAGAGGCACGTACCAAATCGGGCTACTATGTAAAATACCTGCCCGCCCGTTTTACCAGCGTGCCCGAAACCAAACCACCGCTTAAAAAGGTTAAACAGGCCAGCGTTGCCGAAATGATTGCGATGGTTTACCGCAACATGTCGGAAGACAGCGTTTTGCAGCTCTCGCGCTCATCGCCGCCGCTCAGCCTGATTCCGCTGGCAAAGCTCAGTAAATCCATGATGGAATCTATACGTAATAGTCCATCGGGTAATATCACTTATGAAAACCCGCAGGGTAATATTGCTTTGCGCAAACAGGCGGCTAAAAACGCCTTTAACTGGGGTGGTAATATTACCGAAGATGATGTGATCACAACGCAGGGCTGCCTGGAAGCTTTAATATTTTGCTTAAGGGCGCTTACCAAGCCCGGCGATACCATTGCTATTGAAAGCCCTACTTATTTCGGGATTTTCAATGTGATGCTCAGCCTGGACCTGAAAGTATTGGAAATTCCGGTGAACCCCGATACCGGCCTCGACCTGGAATACCTGGAACGGGCTATGAATGAAGTGCCAGTAAAAGTATGCCTGTTTGTTACCAATTTTAGTAACCCGATAGGGGTTTGCATGCCCGATGAGCGTAAGCAGCAACTGGTGCGCCTGCTTGCTGAAAAGCAAGTTCCCTTAATTGAGGATGATATTTATGGTGAGATCTATTTTGGAAAAAGCCGTCCGCGCACCTGCAAAAGTTATGATAAGGATGGCTGGGTGATCCTTTGTTCATCGGTATCCAAATCAATAGCGCCTGGTTACCGGGTAGGCTGGTGCGTTCCGGGCAGGTTTAAAGAACAGGTGCTGAATATTAAAATGATGCATTCCATAGCCTCGGCCACACCTACACAGGCAGCTATTGGTCATTTTTTTGAAACCGGGCGATATGACCTGCACATGAGGCATTTGCGGAAGGCGTTATATACCCAGTGCCTGCGGTATACGCAGGCTATCGCAACACACTTCCCGGCAGGTACAAAGATTAGCAGGCCACAAGGCGGCTATGCGCTTTGGGTCGAACTGGATAAAAAGGTAAATGCCTTTGAACTGTACCAATTGGCAATAGAGCAAAGCATCAGCATAGCTCCCGGCCAGATCTTTAGTGTAGACGGGCGGTTTACCAATTTTATCCGCATTAGTTTTGGGTTAGCTTTTGACGGGGTGGTTGAAGATAGTTTTAAGGTGTTGGGGAAATTAGTGAATGGCCTTATATCCTGAACTACAACATCACCAAATAAACTTAATTTTTTCTGAATGGCTGATTAGTAATAAATTAGTATTTTATTTATGGTTATGCCAAATAGTTATCTATAAGGCATTTATTGAATTTTTTATTGTATTTTAAGTTCTGTTTTTAAAAGACGGCAGCACGTTTTAATGGTTATCCCCTTTATCATGAAATTTAAATTTTTACTGCTATGTGTTGCTGTTGTTTGCGTGACAGGACAGCTGTGTGCGCAATCTTCAGCCTCGTTGCAATCGCAAATTCAAAAAAGCAAAGCTGATACCGGCAAAGTGAAGCTGTTGCTTGCTTTAAGCCGTGTTATCCTGCTCAAATCGGGCGCGGGAGCAAAGGAAACAGATAGCTCTTACCGGTTTATGAAACAAGCCGAACAATTAAGCATTCAGCTTAATGATGTTAAAGGGCAGGGGAACGCTGCGTTGATGGCAGCAATGATCAGCAATAAAAAAGGCGATCATAAAGGCGGTGCTGCATTGGCCCAGAGGGGGTTTGATTTTTTTAAGTCGATAGATGATTTGCCGGGTATGGCCGAAGCTTATGTCATTATTGGGCAGCATTATGGAAATGAAGGCCAGGACCTGGATAAAAAAATAGCCTATTATCAAAAAGCCATTGATATTTTTCGGCAAGCGGGTTTAAAGGACAGGGAAGCTACAGCTATCGTAGATATGGCCGATCTGCAAAGCATAAAAGGATCGTATGATATTGCTGTTAAAAACCTGCGCACGGCATTGGCAATATACCAATCGATAGGGAAAAAAGACCTGGATGGTTTGTACAACCTGCTTGGCGGCTGCCTTACCTTCCAGGGAGATGCTGATAACGCCCTGAAGTATCAGTTGAAAGCGGTGAGGCTTGCCGAAGGTCGCGGTGATACCAGTTTGCAAATGTGTACAATATACAATCGGTTTGCCCTTTCGTATTATACGCTGCATAAATTTGGCGATGCCATAATTTATTTTGATAAGGCTGTAAAAATTGCCCAAAAATATAATGACACAGCTTCAATAGTTGTAATAAACGGTAACCTGGCCATGAGCTACTATAAAATGGAACAGCCCGAAAAAGCGCTTGCACGGCTGCAATTGCTCAAAAATATGAACCTGTTTACAACAACGCAGGAAAGATTTGAAAACTACTATGATTTTTGCCTGGTTTATTTGAAGCTTAAACAGTATAAAATGGCCAAAGTGTACATCGACAAAATGGAGGCGCTAAAAAAAGATGCAGGGGCAAATTATACCGAGATGTTAAGGTCATATATTAATTATTATATCGCCATAGGGCAGTATAATAAAGCGTATCCCTACTTGCAGGAAAATGAAAGTTTTTATCAAAAAACAAAGGTGCTGCCTTTTTTGGCACAGAACCAGCTCAACTGGTTTAAGGCCGACTCGGGGATGGGCAGGTACCAAAGTGCTATTAAGCATTATCAGCGCTACAAAATGCTTACCGATTCGGTTTACCTGGTTAACAATGCCAAGCACACCTCCTTTTTGCAAATTGAGTTTGATACGGATAAGAAGAATAAAGACCTGCAACTGCAGGCTAAGGATATCCAACTGCTTAAAAACAATGAGCAGTTGCAGCGCAGCCGGTTTTTAGCAGCACAGGCCGATCGTAATTTGCTTATTGGAGGCTCGGTAATGTTGTTGCTTTCGCTGGGGGTTGGTTATAATCGTTATCGTTTAAAGCAGCGCAGCAATGTACGGTTACAGGCTCAGCAAAACGAAATTAACAAGCAAAACCAATCATTGCAGCTGTTGAACAGTAAACAGGAAAAATTACTTAATGAAAAAGAATGGTTGCTAAAAGAGGTACATCACAGGGTTAAAAATAACCTGCAAATTGTGATGAGCCTGTTAAGCACGCAATCGGCATACCTGGAAAACAACGCGGCCATTGAAGCCATCACTGAAAGCCAAAACCGGGTGCAGGCCATAGCGCTTATACACCATAAATTGTATAGTGCTGATAATGTGGCCAGCATTTATATGCCATCATACGTAACCGATCTGATCCGCAACCTCACCGATTGTTTTGATTCGGTAACCCGTCGTATCAGGTTTGAGCAGGTGGTTGAACCCATTTATCTCGATCTGACCCAGGCTGTTCCGTTCGGCCTGATACTTAATGAAGCCATAACCAACGCTATCAAGTACGCCTTTAGCAGTGAAGGCGGGCAGATCGTCGTCGCGTTGAACCGCGTAGGCGAAGACGGAGTGATATTAACCATTGCCGACAACGGAAAAGGGCTGCCGGCAGGCTTTGATCTTAAAACAGTAACCTCATTGGGTATGGAAATGATGAAGGCCTTAAGTAAACAACTGGGTGGCACTTTTAAAGTTCAAAATAAGGCGGGCGTTACTATCAGTGTTGAATTTAAAATTGAGAAAGTAAGGCACCATAGCGAGGTAGAAAGCAATTTCTTATAATGATCTCTATTTGCAGCGCGTTGTTTCCGCGTGTTTAAATGATTCGTTGAGTAATTGCCTGAGTACAGTATTATCTACATCGGTCAGTTTAACAATATGCGTACAGCAGCCACTTTGCTTGTGCTTACCTAATTTTTGCAGCAATTGTTCCTTGCTCTCAAAGCCTGGAAGATAGAGTGTTAAAGAATTTTTACGGGGCGAGAAGGCTATAAGCGGGGCATCACCCTCACGGCCGCTTTCATATTTGTAATGATAACTGCCAAAGCCTACAATGGCCGGCCCCCACATTTTTGCTTTGTGACCGCTTGCTTCTTCCATTAGCGCGGTCAGCTTAAAGCTGTCGGCCCGTTTGGCTTCATCGGCAATGGTATTGATGAAATCGCTTACGCTTGCTGCGGTTTCCGTGGTTTTATTGGTGTTTTTGGCCATGGCTTAAGCAGGATAAAGGTTAAAAACGATATATAAATATATCACGAAAATTTTATTTTATCCCACAGTTTATTAGCAACAACCTGTCGGATCACCTGCTCGCGGTAATTGCGGCTTATAGGGATGCGGTGCTGACCGATAAAAATATCATTTCCCTCAATACCATCAATTTTACCGGTTGATACGATGTATGATTTATGTACGCGGATAAAGAGTTTGTTATCTAAATTTTGTTCAAGGCTTTTGAGGTTAAGCAGCGTGATATATTTGCCTTTGGCGGTAAATATGGTAACGTAGTTTTGCATCCCCTCAACGTACAGGATCTCATCAAAGTAAATCTTTTCGTATTTATTACCACATTTGATAAAGAAGTAACCTTCATCAGCTTCCGTTTTTGGTGCGCCGGGCTGGGCCCAATTGTTAAGCAGGCGGTGATAATCTTTAGCCTTATTGGCCGATTTAAAAAAGCGGTCGAACGTGATGGGTTTCAGCAGGTAATCGAGCACATTGAGCTGGAAGCCTTCAAGCGCATAGCTGGGGTAGGCTGTAGTGATGATCACCATCGGCGGTTTCTGCATGATCTTTAAAAAATCAATACCGTTCATTTTCGGCATCTGGATATCCAGGAATATTAGGTCGATAGCCTGGTGGTCAAGTAGCTTGATCAGTTCGAGCGGGTTTTCGCAGGTGCCGGTTAAATTCAAAAAATCAACCTCGCGTACATAGCTGGCTAATCCTTCGCGGGCTAAGGGCTCATCATCTATTATTACACAGTTCATCATAGTGAGGCCATTTGAAAGGTTGCGGATGATTGTTCCAGTTCGGTTAAAGTTAATTGCAGGTGTACCTCAAAGCGGTCTCCGGTATTTTGGATCTCCAGCTTATGAAGGTCGGGGTAAATCAGGTCAAGCCGGCGCTTTACATTTTTCAGGCCGATACCCCCAAAGTTCACAAGCCCGGTTCCCGGGTCGTTTGATGCGCTGTTGGCAACATGAAAATCGAGCTGATCGTTTTTCAATCCCAATCTAATCGCAATCCAGTTAGGGTGTTCCGCCTCTTTGGATACATGCTTAAACGCGTTTTCTACAAAGGTCATTAATATAAAGGGGGCTATGCCTAAATGACCGGGCATCGGCTCATCTGCTTCAAAGGCAACATGCACATTATTGTTTTGCCGAAGCTTTTCCAGCTCGATAAAGTTTTCGAGATAGCTAAGCTCTTTTCCTAAAGAGATTTGCTGGTCGTTGCACTCGTACAACTGGTACCGCAGTAATTCAGAAAATTTGGCCAATGATGCCGATGCCATACCGGGGTTTTTATGGATCAGGAAAAATATGGAGTTGATGCTGTTGAACAAAAAATGCGGGTTAAACTGGTATTTCAGGAATTTAAGTTCGGTTTCCAGTTTCTCTTTTTCGAGCAGCTGCTGGCGGTGCTGGGTTTGCAGCCAGTTTTTGGTGAGTTTGATACTCATACCCAAAGTCATACTGGCTACGGTAGAGGGGAAGGAAGTATTATAGAAACTCATAAAATTGCCCGGATCAACGCCAAACATTTTTTTTACTGAGCAGCCTGCAAAAAAAGCACTTAAATAATAGCCGCCGTTAATAAGCGATGATGTGCCGATGATGGTTAGCGAAAGATAAATTACATATTGGGTAAGCCGCTCTTTTTTCATAAACCGCGGCATTAAGAGGTAAAGGTTAAAATATACCGCCAGCGCCTGGAAAACTACATAAGCCAGGATCTTGACACTATAAGCCGAAAAAAACATGGATTTGGCCGCTGCCACAGGGTTAGCCACCGCTATGGTAAACCAAAAATAATGGTACACACACCAAAATGGGATGTGGTACAGCTTGTATTTAAACAGCCAGTTTTGGTTTAATGTATCAACGGATAAACTGTTCATGTTAAATATCATAATAATAAAAAACAGGTGTCATGGGTAGATCCTCGAAGCATGACGAGCAGGGCCTCTGCGCATGTCCATCGACAGGTTCAGGATGACACCTCTCAATACCCAATATATTTTCCCCGTCCCCTCAGGGTCTCTCGCAGAGGACCCTGAGGGCCGCCGCCCTACCCGAATTGAAAAAAGCGAACCTGCGTGGCGTAGGCATCAGGGTCCTCTGCGAGTTTAAGTTTACCCACAAATTGCTTGTCGTTTAACCAGCAAATCGTCGTGTTTTGCCCCTCTGGGGCAAAGGGTATTCTATAACTTTACGAGCTACAAACCTTTTGCACCTCTGGTGCATCTGTCCTTCAATTAATACATGTTTATTAAATTCTAAAATCTCCCAGAGGGGGAACAGGTTTGTAGAAATTTTCAATATCCTACCTAAAGATACAGCAATTGCACTGATTTATATTTCGTTATTATATCAACCTGCACAAATAATTGACCAAATGCAGGCTTTAACTTATAAGCCGTAAAAAAGGCAGTATAGTTTTGGTTTTAAACCGATTAACCCGCTTCTGCGTATCTCATCAATTATCTCATGTCACTCATCATTCATGTTTTTTAAAGTTTAAAGCACTGTTTTTATTTGCCGGCATAACCTCCAGAAAGGTTACACACGCCATATGAAAACTTTATGCATCAGCCTGTTACTTATTTGCCTGGCACAAATAGTAAATGCCCAGGTGTCGGGCAGGGTTACCACAGCCGGCAGCCAGCCCTTGCCATATGTCACTGTATCGCTTGTCAGAACTGCAGATTCATCTTCAGTTAAAAGTATGCTTACCAATGAACAGGGAGGCTATAATATTGCGGATGCCCCTTCCGGTAATTACCGGTTGCGGTTAAGCAGTATCGGCTATCAAACCTGGTTTTCATCGCCTTTTGAAATCAGCGGGAACAAGGATGCAAAATATCTTGCTGTTATTGTGATGAAGGAGGACACCCGGCAATTGGGCGAGGTGGTAGTGCGGGCAAATAAGCCATTGTACCAGCAGCGCAGCGATGGCTTAGTGGTAAATGTTGAGAGCAGTGTGCTTACCAAAGGCAGTACGGCCCTGCAGGTGCTGGAACGATTGCCGGGGGTAACTATCGATCACCGGGATAATGGTATTGCCCTGAACGGTAAAAGCGGGGCTACAGTAATGATCAACGGCAAACTGGTGCGTATGCCGCTTGCCCAGGTCATGAATTTGCTTAATGGTACCAGTGCCGATAATATTGAAAAAATAGAGCTGCTGAGCACCCCGCCCGCCGGATACGATGCTGAAGGCAGTGCCGGCATCATCAATATTGTAATGAAGAAAAGCAAAAAGCAGGGAACAAACGGCTCCTATTCCTTAACTGGCGGTTACGGCATGGGCGAAAAAGGCACTGCCGGCATCAACCTCAGTCATAATACTAAAAATATCAATCTGTACGGCTCCTACACGTTTCAGCACGACCGGACCTATACCGATCTTTTTATTACCGGAAGTCAGTACATGCCTTTTATCGGAGGTAATGCCGAGGTAGAATTTTACACAAAAACCAAAAGGATCAGCAATAATCACAATGCCACCCTGGGTACTGATATTAAGCTGGATCCTAAAACTACCATAAGCGGTAACCTGAGCTATAACAACAGCCATTCGCCCACTTATACATACAGTAACGCGGGGTATAAGATCCTGCCCGATTCACTGCTCAGGTATATTGGGCATATTAACGGGAACGCGCACTGGGATAACCTCACCAGCTCGCTCAATATTGAACATGTGCTGAAGGAAGGGGAGAAGATAAGCATGGAAGCCGATTATATCCATTATGGAAATAACAGTCCAAGCGAAGTTAATACGTCCTTTGTAAACAAATATGGCGAGCAGGTGTACGCCAACAACAGTGTAAGCGCGCAAAGGCAACGCGGATTTGCCAATACGGCCATCAACGTAGGCGTGTTTAAAGCCGATTATGCCAACCAGCTATCACCCTTACTAAAACTGGAAACAGGTATTAAAGGAGCGCATACCGGCAGTTCAAGCTCATCGGGTATCGAAAGTTTTAATAATGGGGCCTGGGAGCGTAATATGCAGACCGCTGCGAACATATACATGAAGGAAGATATTGGCGCGGCGTATCTGTCCCTTAATTGGCAGCTTGGTAAAAGCATAAGCCTTAATACAGGAGTACGTTATGAATATTCCTATACCAATATGGATAACCCACAAACCGGCAGCAACATTGTAGACCGTAAACTGGGAAAGCTGTTCCCCACAGTGCTGTTCACCAAAAAGTTGGGTGACCGATCCGAACTGCAGCTGTCTTACACCAAAAGGATCAGCCGTCCATCATATGACGACCTGGCCTCATACTTTGCATACAGCGACCCTACGGCGGTTTACACCGGCAATCCTTTTCTTAAACCAACCATCACCAATAATATAAAACTGGGCTATAACTATGGCGACTATAGCTTTTCCCTGCTTTACAGCCGGGATGATAATGCCATAGCCCGCTATCAGCTCAGCGAAAGCCCAGCGCACGATATTTTGTTCATTTCGCCACAAAATCTGCCGTATCAAAACTACTTTACCTTGCAGGCCAATGCGCCGTTTAAAGTAAGTAACTGGTGGGAGATGACCTATAGCTTTGTTGGCGGCCTAAGGCAGTTTAAGGAGGATTATACTTTACATCCGTTAACCAAATCGTACTTCGGATATTCCTTTAATTTTAACCAGTTGTTTAAGCTGCCCGGCAGCTTTTCGGCAGAGGTATCGGGGCAGTACAATTCCCTGTCGTATAATGGCACAACGAGGGTTGATGGTTTTGGGCTGATCAATGCCGGGATCAAAAAAGAGCTGAAAAATAACGGTGGCAGCCTGCAGTTATCAGTGGCCGATGTGTTCAGTGCTACGCAGATCCATGTGCGGTACGGCACACTTACACGGGAGGCTTTTGACATAAAGAGCAATGTACTTGTCAATACCGAAACCAGACGTTTCCCGGTAATTAAACTTACTTATTCAAAGTCGTTTGGTAGTACAAGACCGGCCGGCCGGGGGAAACCGGAAAGCGGTTCAAAAGAGGAGAGTGAAAGGATGAGGAGTAACTAAGTCATCTGTTTCATTCCCTGGCATTTCTCGCCACCGGCTTTAACCAAAATCCGCGCTGGCCTATCGCTTATGTGTTTTCCTGTACTTTGACGGCGACATGCCAATCAGTTTGGTAAACAGCCTTGAAAAATAATAAGGGTCGTCAAAGCCCAGCTCTGAGCAAATTTCCTTAATGCTCCTGTCGGTAAAGTACAGGTACTGGCAGGAGGTTTGAATCTTGAGCAGGTTAAAATAGTTAATAGGTGATGAGCCTGTTTTTTGTTTAAACAGCCGCAAATAATGTGATGCTGAAATTCCCTGTTGTTTCGCCAAATGCATCACTTCAAACTTTTGACTAATGTGTTTTTTCATATAAGCGATAGAGTTGCTCACAAAATCGTTATCATAATCAACCGGGTTGGTTTGCTTATAATACACCATCGAGGAGATAAAATTGAGCAGGTTGATGTTAACAATCTCCATTTCTTTTTCATGATAGCTGTGTTCAAGCACGGCGTAGACCTGTTCGTACAGCTTAATCCGGCTGTTGTCGTAGGGAACGGATTGTACCGCAGGCTGCCCGTTTTCGAGCGAGCGCTCATAGATCAGGTGCGAATTTAGCCCGCTGAAGTGTACCCAGTAAATGCTCCAGGGATTGATTTCCGAGCTTTTATAACGGTGTGCCACATTACGGGGGATAATGAAAAAAGTATTGGGTTTAAGGGTGTGGCCCTGGCCCCCCAAATAAACATAGCCTTCTCCATCAACACAATAAAGAAAAATAT
Organism: Mucilaginibacter gossypii; assembly: GCF_900100945.1. Lineage (GTDB taxonomy): Bacteria > Bacteroidota > Bacteroidia > Sphingobacteriales > Sphingobacteriaceae > Mucilaginibacter > Mucilaginibacter gossypii. The sequence goes on from NZ_FNCG01000028.1 coordinate 15,234, forward strand.
ATTCGTTACTGCCTGTACGGCGTTCACGGTCATGAAAGGCCGCCTTGGGATAATAGCCGATAGCGGTAAGGTAAAAGCCTTTGATCAAAGCATTGCTGGTGATGGCTTTTTTTATGTTTGGTGGCAATACGATCATTTTTTGACCGATAAAACCTTCTTTGATCCGTTTTTTTGGTTCGGCTATCGCATTCATAACGCTGCTGTATAACTGGCGATTAAAGGTATTTATTTTTTTTATCCCGGCAAGATTTTAATAGCTGTCAGTAAATGATAGTATTATCCATCACTTTTTAAAGAATATCCATTTTTTTAACACCTGTTTCATAGTAGGTTTACCAAAACCAATTAGGGCTAAAACAAGTCAGGCAAATTACCTGGCTGTTTAATGAAGCGGATAACTTATGAACAAACAATTTAAATATCTGAACGTACATGGCTGTTAACACCACAACCCGTTTATGGGGGCAGCATAACGGTCATAACGTTTATCTTTTCAAAATTGAAAACGAGAGCGGGGCCTATGTTGAACTTACCAATTACGGCGCGGCCATTGTATCAGTTGTGGTGCCCGACAGGCTGCAGCACTTTGAAAACGTGGTGGTTGGTTTTCCTGACCTGAACGGGTATTTAACCGATAGCTGCTACATCGGCTCAACCATAGGCCGGTACGCCAACCGTATCAGCAGGGTAAAATTTCAGCTCGAAGGCGAAACTTTTCACCTGGATGCCAATGAAGGTAAAAATTCCAACCATGCCGGTAAAAGCGGTTTTAACTATAGGGTGTTTACTGCCGAAGCTTTTGATAATGGTGTAATGATGACCCTGACCAGCCCTGATGGCGATGGGGGTTATCCCGGTAAGTTAGAGCTTATGGTTATCTATACCTGGAGCAATGATAATGAGTTGCTGATCAATTATAAAGCTACTACCGACAAAGCTACGATAGCAAATTTTACCAATCACGCTTACTTTAATTTATCGGCATTTAAAAGTAAGATCTATAACCACAAGCTTACCCTGCTATCGGATAGTATTGTGGATTTGCACGAAGACTATACGCCGAGCGGGGCAATTATACCAGCCGGGCAAAAGGCTTTCAATAATAACAAGCTGGGCGATAAATTTAATATAGATGAAAACCATGTTGAAGGCCTTAACCTGTTTTACATTATCAACAGGGGAGCCGGGGAGAACGGCTTAATTTATGCCGCTCTTTTAACCGACGAAGCATCGGGCCGTGCTCTTAGAGTTTATACGGATTATCCCGGCGTGTTCCTGTACACCGGTGATTATTTAAGCAGCACTACGCCTATACATACTGGCCAGGGGGCGAAACCTTTTGATGCGTTGTGCCTGGAGTGTCAGCATTATCCGGATAGCATCAATCATCCTGATTTTCCGCAGGCTGTATTGCGGGCAGGCGATGTATACAATCAAAGTATTTTATACAAGTTTGGCACCATATGAAGCTAAAAGCAAAAGGCAGAAGGCCCAAAGCCCAAAGCTTGTTTAATAACGGACTTTAATTAAAGTAAATTTATACAGAGAGAAGAAACTAACCAATATCAAATGACCATCGATTTTAAAAAAGAAGTAAAATTTAACAGCGGCTATATTATAGGGATCTCCTTTATATCGGCACTGGGCGGTTACCTGTTCGGCTTTGATTTTGCCGTAATATCGGGTGCGCTGCCGTTCCTCCGCAAGGAGTTTGCGCTTGACCCTGTTTGGGAGGGCTTCCTTACCGGTTCCCTGGCGCTGGGCTGTATCGTGGGCTGTATCATAGCCGGCCGCATTGCCGAAAAATACGGCCGTAAACCCGGTCTCATGGTTGCGGCGTTTATTTTCGCGGTATCGTCACTGGGTATTGCCTTTTCAACCGGGTTCACTTATTTTATCATTCTGCGTTTTGCAGCGGGCATAGGGGTAGGGATGGCATCAATGCTTTGCCCCATGTACATTGCCGAAATTTCCCCGGCACAGGTGCGCGGGCGTAATGTAGCTATCAACCAGCTTACCGTGGTATTGGGCATCCTGATCACCAACCTGTGCAACTATTTTTTAGCCGACAGCGGCGATAATGCCTGGCGCTGGATGTTTGGTTTGGGCACGGTACCTGCCGCGGTATTTTTATTAGGGGTTATAGCCCTGCCCGAAAGCCCCCGGTGGCTGATCAAGGCCGGTCGGCACGCTGATGCCGAAAAGGTACTTTACAAAATAGGCTCCGAAGAGTTTGTGACTTCAACACAGCAGGCTATTGAAAAATCGCTTACCGGCGCAAAAAAGCAATCGTACCGCGCCGTATTTGAAAAAAGCGTACGCCCTGCCGTATTGATAGGTATTACGCTGGCTGTGTTTCAACAGTTTTGTGGCATCAATGTGGTGTTTAACTATACTTCAACCATTTTTGCCTCGGTGGGTTCAAGCTTAAACCAGCAATTGTTTGAAACTGTATCCATTGGTATAGTTAACCTGGTTTTTACCTTGCTGGCTATGTGGCAGGTTGATAAGCTCGGCCGTAAGCCGTTGATGCTCATTGGTTCATTGGGCTTATCCATATTTTATATTGTATTGGCTTACCTGCTGCAAAATCACCTGGCGGCCGGGCTGGTATCCATATTTGTGTTGCTGGCCATCAGCACTTACGCGCTTTCACTTGCACCTATAACCTGGGTACTTATTTCAGAGATCTTCCCTAATAAGATCCGTGGCGCTGCATCAACAGTGGCCATTGTATCGTTATGGGCTGCCTATTTTATATTGGTGTTCACCTTCCCTATACTGGCTAAGGTGCTGGGCACTTACGGGCCATTTTATATGTACGCGGTGATCTGCTTTTTAGGCTTTTTGTTTGTACTTAAAAAAGTGAAAGAAACCAAAGGCCAAACCCTTGAAGAGTTAGAAGAAAATTTAGTAAGACATTAATAATCATAAGCCACATGAATAATTTGTATGTAAATGTTTGGGAAGAGAAGGTAGTTATCCCAACCTACGGTATAGGGAAGCCCGATAAAAACCCCATGTTTTTTGAAAAGCGCGTTTACCAGGGTAGCAGCGGCAAGGTGTACCCTAACCCGGTTATCGAAAAAATTTACGACGAAAAAGAAGATAAAGAATACGCAGGCCTTTACCTCGAAAATAAATACCTCAAAGTACTCATCCTGCCCGAGCTTGGCGGCCGTATCCAGATGGCTTATGACAAAATCAGGGGCCGTCATTTCATTTATTATAACCAGGTGATTAAGCCGGCACTGGTAGGGTTAACCGGCCCCTGGATTTCGGGCGGTATTGAATTTAACTGGCCACAGCACCATCGCCCAAGCACTTTTGAACCGGTTGATTATAAAATTGAAGAAAATGCCGATGGCAGCAAAACCGTTTGGGTTAATGAAGTGGAGCGCATGTTCCATACCAAAGGTATGGCCGGTTTTACGCTGCACCCGGATAAGGCTTACATCGAAATAAAAGCGAAGCTCTATAACCGCTCGGCCCTGCCGCAAACTTTTTTATGGTGGGCAAACCCGGCGGTGAAAGTTAATGACGATTACCAGTCGGTTTTTCCGCCGGATCTGAACGCGGTGTTTGACCATGGTAAGCGCGACGTATCAACATTCCCGATAGCTACGGGTACTTACTATAAAGTTGATTATTCGCCGGGTACAGATATCTCAAGGTATAAAAATATCCCGGTGCCAACGTCGTACATGGCTATCAACTCCAATTACGATTTTGTGGGCGGATATGAGCATGACAGTCAGGCTGGTTTGCTGCACGTAGCCAATCATCATGTATCGCCTGGCAAAAAACAGTGGACCTGGGGCCACAGCGATTTCGGCCTGGCCTGGGACAGGAACCTAACCGACGAGGATGGCCCGTACATTGAGCTCATGACAGGTATGTTTACCGATAACCAACCCGATTTTACCTGGTTGATGCCGCACGAGGAAAAACATTTTACCCAATACTTTATGCCATACCGCGAGCTTGGCGTAGTAAAAAATGCTACCAAAGATATCCTGCTGGCACTTGATTATAAAGAGGGCAAACTACTATTGAAAGTTTACGTAACCGGCGAGCAAAACAACCTGAACATCAAACTGCAGCATGATGGCAAAGTATTATTGAGCGAAAAAGTTTGCATTGTACCAGAACAAGTTTATACCCGCGAGATAGCCGTTAAGGATATTAACGAGAACCTTTTGCTGCTTACCGTACATTCGGCAGCGGGCAAAGAACTCATTAAATATGATGCGGCAAGCAATAAGCTTAACAATATCCCTGAAGCTGCCAGTCCGGCCCTGCTGCCTGCCGATGTAGAAAATAACGAGCAGTTGTTTTTAACGGGCCAGCACCTGGAGCAGTACCGCCATGCTACTTATAGCCCGGTGCCTTATTATGAGGAAGCTTTACGCCGTGATCCAAAAGATATCCGCAATAATAATGCTTTAGGTTTATGGTATTTGCGTCGCGGACAGTTTGCTAAAAGCGAGCCTTATTTCCGCAAGGCGGTTGAAACCATCACCCAGCGTAACCCTAATCCTTACGATAGCGAGTGTTATTACAATTTAGGTTTGGCGTTGAAATTCCTCGGCAAAAAAGAGGATGCGTACAAAGCGTTTTATAAAGCTACCTGGAGCAATGCCTGGAAAGATAGCGGCTATTTTTCGGTAGCACAGATCGACCTGGAAAACGGCGATTACGAACTGGCGCTTGATCACTCGCTGTCGTCATTAGATAGAAATGCCAATAACAGTAAAGCCTATGTTTTGCGCTCGGCGGCTTTCCGTAAGCTCGGGCGTTTTGAAGATGCTGTCGAGGTAGCTACAGCGGCAATAAAAAGGGATGCGTTTAACCTGGGCGCTCTGTTTGAGCTGGTTTATGCTTACAAAGCTTTTGGTGATGAAGAAAAAGGCACTGCCACCCTTAATGAACTCATTAAACTATCGCGCGGTTATTACCAAAATTACATTGAATACGCACTTGATTACGCCAATGCCGGCCTGTACCAGGAAGCTGCAGATTTGTTGAATTATGCGGTGAACGGTGATGCTACCAGTCCGATGGTGTATTATTACCTGGGCTACTTTGCGTACAGGTTTGGCAATAATGAACAGGCTTCTGCATGTTTTAAACAGGCCTCAGCTGCCGATTCGTACCTGTGCTTCCCCGATAGGCTGGAAGAGATCAGCATACTGAAACTGGCCGCTGAGCTTGTGCCCACCGATGCCAAAGCACCTTATTATTTAGGTAACCTGTTTTATGATAAACTGCAATATGATGATGCCATCGCGGCCTGGGAAACATCAGCAAAACTGGACGATACGTTCCCAACCGTATTCAGGAATCTGGGTATAGCCTATTATAATAAACGTAATGACCCGGCAAAAGCTTTAATTTGTTTTGAAAAAGCCTTTGCGTTGGATCCCGCCGATGCCCGTGTACTGATGGAACTCGACCAGCTTTACAAAAAGCTGAACTATTCTACAGAAGCACGACTGAAATTTGTTGAAGCTAACCTGGAGACTGCCAAACTTCGTGATGATGTTTATTTAGAGCGTGCAACGCTGTATAACTTTTTAGGCGAGCACCAAACCGCGTTTGAACAGGTGATGCAAAGAACATTCCACCCATGGGAGGGCGGCGAAGGCAAAGCATCCGGCCAGTATGTTGCAGCTTTGGTTGAAATGGCCAAGCAAAACATCCGCGATGGTAAATATCAAAAAGCTGTTGAACAGCTGACCCAGGCACAAACCTACCCACATAATTTAGGCGAGGGCAAACTATTCGGCACACAGGAAAATGACATCTTTTACTGGCTGGGCCAGGCCCATGAAGGCCTGCAGCAAACGGAACAGGCAAAGGCCTATTTTGAGCAGGCAGCCATAGGTTTGGAAGATCCGACAGCGGCTGTTTTTTATAACGATCAGCAGCCGGATAAGATCTTTTATCAGGGTTTGGCAAAAAAATGTCTGGGTGACAGTACATCGGCCGAACGAATCTTCAAAAAACTGCTTAATTATGGTATCGGGCACATGGATGATAACGTAAAAATTGATTACTTTGCCGTCTCGCTGCCAAATTTGCTCATTTTTGAAGATGATCTGCAGGTAAGGAACCGCGTGCACTGCTATTTTTTACAGGGACTGGGATACCTCGGTTTACGTGATTTTGAGCAGGCACAAAAGGCCTTTACCGAGGTTCTGAAACTGGATGCCGGGCATTTTGGGGCGAGGATACATCAAAACATGATAAACCAAATTACCGAAGCAGCCGGTTAAACCCAAAAATCACACGTGAGAACTACTCAAACAAAAACTTTACCACTGGGCCTGCTTTTCGCAGGCTCAATGCTGTTTGCCGGCAGGGCAGCAGCGCAGCAAGTAATCATTCCTGTTGAAACACAGCACAACGCTATTGTATTACAAACCGATGCCGAAAAGCACCTGAACATGGTATACCTGGGGGCAAAGCTTGCCAATACAGCCGAGTATGCAGGCATCTCAAAAATGTACAAACAAGCCGATGATTCGGGCGTACAAAACGATGCTTACACACCATCAGGCTCAGCCAGTCTTGGTGAGCCGGCTATTACAGTTACTCATGCGGATGGTAATAAATCATTAAACCTAACCTACGTAAGCCATGCGGTAAGCAAGGTTGATGATGATATTTCATTACTGGTAGTAACCATGAAAGATCCTGTTTATGATTTTGAGGTAAAGCTGTACTACAAAACCTATTTTAAAGAAGATGTAACTGAGCAATGGTCGGTGATAAAACATAACGAAAAGGGGATAGTAACGCTTGATAAATATGCGTCGGCCAATTTAAACCTGAAGGGTAATACTACCGGCGGTTTCTGGCTGAAGCAATACCACGGCAACTGGGCTATGGAAATGCAGCCCGAAGAAGCCCGTTTAACCCACGGTATTAAAACAATCGACAGCAAACTGGGTACCCGTGCCAACCTGTATGAACATTCGATGTTCGCCATCTCAATGGATAAACCTGCTACCGAAGACGAAGGCAAAGTGCTTTACGGGGCTATGGAATGGTCGGGAAATTTCAGGATTGATTTTGAACTGGATGTGGCCAATAACCTGAAAATTATTGCAGGTATTAACAATGCTGCTTCCGAGTATCATTTGAAACCAGGTGTTGAATTTACTACGCCAGCTTTCCTTTACACTTACTCCGACCACGGTAAGGGTGATGCCAGCCGTAAGCTGCAAAGCTGGGCACGCCAATACAAAATTGTTGATGGTAATGGTTCAAGGCTGACATTGTTGAACAACTGGGAGTCGACTTACTTTGACTTTAATGAGAGCAAGCTTGCAGGCTTGTTAAAAGATACAAAAAAGCTGGGTGTCGACCTGTTTTTGTTGGATGACGGTTGGTTTGGCAACAGCCACCCGCGTAACGGCGATAATGCAGGTTTGGGCGATTGGCAGGAAAACAAGCAAAAGCTTCCAAATGGCATCAGTTCGTTGGTAAAAGAAGCGCAGGCCAATGGCGTAAAATTCGGCATCTGGATTGAACCGGAAATGGTTAACCCTGCCAGCGACCTTTACAAAGCCCATCCCGATTGGGTAATTAAACAGCCGAACCGTCCTGAAAAGTATTTCAGGAACCAGTTGGTGCTTGATCTGGCCAACCCTAAAGTACAGGATTTTGTATTTGGCGTGGTTGATAACCTGTTCGCCAAAAATCCCGACCTGGCTTATATCAAATGGGATTGTAATGCGGTTATTTATAACGCTTATTCAGCTTATTTGAAAAAAGACCAGTCGCACATTTATGTTGATTATGTGAATGGTTTATACAATGTATTGAAACGCGTTCGTGCCAAATATCCTAAAGTGCCTCTGATGCTTTGCTCGGGCGGCGGCGGCAGGGTTGACTATGGTGCACTGCAATACTTTACAGAGTTTTGGCCAAGCGATAACACCGATCCGCTGGAGCGTGTATTTATCCAGTGGGAGTATTCATTCTTCTATCCGGCTATCACCAGCTCAAACCACGTTACCGATTGGGGCAAACAACCCATCAAATTCCGTGTGGATGTGGCCATGATGGGTAAAATGGGTTTTGATATTGTGATAGGCAAATTAAGTGAAAGCGAGCTGAGTTTCTGTCAGTCGGCGTTGAAAAACTATGATGCATTAAAAGATGTGATCTGGCACGGCGACCAGTACCGCTTAGCTTCGCCATGGGATAACGACGCGGCATCTATCATGTATGTAAGCGACGATAAATCAAAGGCAGTAATGTTCAACTATTTGGTGAATAACCGTTACGGATCAGGCAGCAAAGTACCTGTACGCCTGAAAGGCCTCGACCCTAATAAAAAATACCGTGTAAAAGAGATTAACCTTTATCCGGGCGCGGGTTCGGTTTTAGGCAAAGAGGATTTAACTTTTACCGGTGATTTCCTGATGAATGTGGGTATTAATCCCGGAAACAACGCTTATCACACCAGTGTGGTGCTGCAGTTGGAAGCGATTTGATAAGATACTTATAAAAACGAGAAAGGGAACGGCTTGTCGTTCCCTTTCTCGTTTTATGAACTGGTTGAAGGTTAGCGGTAGCGTAACTTCGACCTAAAATGGGTTAAGCTTTCAGCTTAACTTAATAAGTAATTAATAGTCGCAGTTTCGGAAGCAGGATGCTTCCATTGTTTTAGGTCGAAGTTTAGCGGTAGCGTAACTTCGACCAGTAATGTTATTAGTTAAAAGAAGCGTCATTGCGAGGAACGAAGCAATCCCCGATTAGCAGGTCGGCCCTGCATAGTTTGAGATTGCTTCGTTCCTCGCAATGACGCTTTTGTATTATTACCGCAGCTTATCTGTCATATCAAAATGTTCAACACGTGTTGCGGCACCCAGCGGTAGTTTGCTGCAGGCAGAGTAGAAAATATAATCCTTATCCTCAGTAATACCCGGTAGTAGTTTGTCAATAACTTTCCCGATCTGCACATTCTCGCTTTTTACTGCGTTGGTATCGGCAATGTTTACTTTGGTTGTATAATAAATTACCGGGAACCAGCCATGGCTGTTTTTTTGATTGCCAATCCGGAATACCCGCGGTTCGCCTGCAACGCCATCAATTACTACCGGGAAACGGTATTGTTTTACTGTTGCCTCGGCAGCATCCTGGAATAATTTGCCTGCATCGGTATCGTGTTCGTAATGCCAGTAGTCGTTAGGGGCGGTACATTGTAAAGCAAGTTCAAGGGTTAAACGGGCATCGGCAAAATGCTGTTTATTGTATTTCTTTTTTCCCAGCTCATAAAGCTCGGGGGCTGTTTTACCGTTAATTTTATAAGTATTTACATTTACCGAGGTTAGTTTCCAGCCATAATCGTATTTGGCATACAGGGCGGTAATCATTTCCTGGTTTGGCAGGTTTTTATCCTTTGGCAAAAAAAGCGCCATGTACATTTCATGGGTAATACCATTATAGATCATTTTATAGCTGTTGATGCCTGCCGACGCATTGCCTATTGTATCTGTACTGCGGTGCTTATTTACAATGTAATATTCGTCGTAAATATCATAGTCGGCAGTTTTAACGGCGTTGCCTACCAACTCTATTTGTCTGAGATTTGACTTGTCGTCCAGCATTTCCCGCGATTCCATATTGCTGATATCATCACTGTTGCCGGTGCGGAGATCATGGAGCAGTTGTTCGTTAAGTTTGTGGAAATCGTCGCGTTTACCGCCGGGAATCTGGTCGTTTCGCCATGCTCCCGGCTGTTTGATGCAGCTTTGTAATGATAAGGCCAGTAAAGTAAAGGGGATGAGTTTAATTGTGTTTTGGTATAGGGTTTTCATATTACCCGTAATAATATGAAAAAACACTCAGTTGTACTATTGCTACCGGTTTATGAATAACAAAGGTTTTGCATAATGGGATATAGCGGCTGTTTCGCTTTAAACATGTGAAATCCGGTTTGGAAAAGTTAACATTACTGACATTTTGCTAAAGAATCCTGCCAGTTTATGTTAAATATTTATGGGTATCATAAAAAATGGTTTCTTTTGAATTTGCCTTTTCACAACCTGTGGCTATATTGCTTTTAATTACCAAATGTGTTGCGTTCCCGTACAAGGGGAACTGAAATTTATATGGAAAACTTCAATGAGATTTTTGATCTGGAATACTTCTTTCGCTTGTCGCCCGATTGGTTATGTGTTGCCGGGTTTGATGGTTACTTTAAAAAAATTAACCCGGCTGTTTCAAAAACTTTAGGTTATACCGAAAGCGAACTGTTTGCAAGGCCTATCGATTCATTTGTTTATCCCGAAGACAGAAGTATCACCGCCAGTAAACGTGAGAGTATAAAGAAAAACAATCCGCTGTATAATTTTGAAAACAGGTATGTAACCAAAAGCGGAGAAATAGTATGGCTTTCATGGATCTCGATGCCAGTACAAAAACAGCAGCTGGTTTTTGCTATTGCCAGGAATATTACCGACAAAAAGAAACTGGAAGAATTTAGCAAAGTATCACTCGTATCGGTAAAAAATAACGAAATTGAAAGAGGGGCGGAGTTAAGTACACATAATCTAAAGCCAATCAGTGAACTTTCTATTGCCGATCAGCTTTGGCTTTATGAGCTTGAAACGCTGGTAAGAAAATATATTGGAAAAGTTGATTTGATCATTGTATTGTTAAGTAACGAAATGGGTTTAAGTGAAAGGCAACTGCACCGGCGCATAAAAAACACCACGGGTATTACTCCCAATAATTATATCCGGCGAATCCGTTTACTGATGTCGATGGAGGCAATCAATAGTGGTAAATACCGCACCGTGGCCGAAATATCTTATATAGCAGGGTTTGAAACACCGGCCTATTTCCGGAAACTGTTCAAAGAATTTTATGGTCGTGATATAGCCGAATTTTTGCAATAGATATAAAGCTGCTCCTCTCTTATTTGACCCTTTTCATCGGGAATTGTATTGCCTTTTGTCTGCCTTTCTTTGTCCCCGATATTTCGGCCACCAACGAGTCGTTAGTGATTTGGGTATAGGTTATTTTTTGCGGGAAATCATGTTCCGGGTTTTCAAATACCAGATGGTTATTATCTGATGAAGTAAGTGTAAAAATTACCGCTTTTCCATCGTTTTGATTTTTTATCGTTGGGATATAGTAAAGCTGGCCTTTATGTTGCTCCATACGGATATGTTCGGATGATACCGTATCTGCACCAGTCAACGAATAGCTTCTGCCGATAAAGGTGCTGTCGTTAAGCTTTTTCCATGTTTCAATATCCACTGTTTTTGCCGATTGATTTTTCCAGCTGCCGATCAACCATTTAGCATGCGTGATAGGCTGGTTTTTTTGCTGGCCAAAAATGCTATGAGCAGAAGTAATGCATAATACAATAAGTAACTGCAATTTGAATTGGTGGAGCAGGGTCATGAGTGGTAAATAAGTAATTGAAGTTACAAATTGAAAGGAGGAAATCCAAAGCCTGAGTGACGGGTTCGGCTAAAGCCGAAGCTTCATTTTAATTCTCCGTCACTTAAAAGTGACGGCAATGAAGTTGTAATGATATTTTATGTCTGTTTTTGATTCATTGCCGTTGGTTTTAACCAACGGGTATTTAGTGAACCGAGCTGGCTTTAGCCTAAATTTTAAACGAGATAGTGAGTATTCATTTGTCGCAAATACACCCGTCATTTGTCGTGTGTATAACCTTGCTTTGGCGTTCATTTTCAGCATCTTTGAATAAATCAATAATGAATCATGGAAAACTCAGCAAATAACAACCCCGAAATCATTGTTATAAAAGAAACTCAAAAGGTACTTGATGTTAAATGCGCTCTGCTTAATGGTTCAAGCTTTGAGCAAATGATGATGAACAATGCAAGCTTTAAGGATGTTTGTATAACTGGGCTTAAAATTGAAGATGCCAACCTAAGCGATCTGGAAATAAAATATGCCCAACTTGGAGGAGCTTATATCCATGATATAGGTATGCCGCCCGAAGGTCATCCGGCTTATGATCCTGCTGCGAAACAACGCCCCCTTAAATTTGAGAACTGCGACCTGCAGGGCAGCACAATAACCGATTGCAACTTAAGTGGTGTTGATATTACCGATTGCGATTTGAACGGTATGAAAATTAATGGGATTGATGTGGATGAACTGCTGAGGGCGTATCAAAAGCAGGGGATATAGTAAATCTGCATGGCGCATACATCAGGGTCCTCTGCGAGAGACCCTGATGGGACGGTAAGAAGATCGCCATTGCGAGGTACGAAGCAATCGCCGACTTTACAGGGCAAATCTGCATAGCTGCTCTGCTTATTGGGGATTGCTTCGTACCTCGCAATGACGCTTTTTTTGTTTATCACATTATTAGCTTTCGGCTTTGTGCATTCCGCTTTTAGCTTTCAATTATTTAGCACTTACCCACACATTATCCTTTTTATTGCTGTCTGGATCATAGGTAGTACCAAGTACAATCTTTTTAACCGCTTTTTTTGCAGTGAAATTAACTGTGGTTGTTTTGTTACCGGTACACCAAACAGCAATACTTTTGTGTATAAGTTCGGTAGTACCATCGGTATAACTAATGGTTAGGTTAACGGGGATGGGCTTACTGCCAACTTTAGTAATTGTGGCAGCATATTTTAACCCGGCGTTAGTCACTTTGCTGATGGCCAGATCCGTTACGCCATTATCAAAAAACCAGGCTTTCCAAAACCAGTTAAGGTTTACGCCCGAACCGGTGTTCATACAATTAAAAAAATCGTAAGGCATAGGGTGTTTGCCATGCCATTGTGTAATATAGTAATGCAGGGCTTTGGTAAACAGTTCATCGCCAAGCATATCTTTTACATATAAATAGCCCAGGCCTGGTTTGGGATAGCTGTCGGTAAAACCGGCAGGGCCTGTGAGCATTGGTGTAAGTGTCATTACCGGCACATCAACCTCGTGGCCGGCGCTTTGTTCAACAGCGGCAACACCATATGGATCCACTATGGAAGGATCAATCTCCGGACTTACCAGCCATTCGCCGATGGTTGCCCAGCCTTCATCCATCCAACCGTATTTGGTTTCGTTAATACCCATGTAAAACGGAAACATGGTATGGAAGATCTCATGATCGGTAAGCTCAATGGCATCGGCCTTATCTTCCAGCGGATTATCATTCACCATCATCGGGTACTCCATTTGGTCTAACCCATCAAAAACGGTTTCATGCTGGTATGGATACGGCCATTTCGGAAATTTGTAGCTCATCACCTCAACCGTTTTGCGGGCGTAATCAACTACCGCATAATAGTCTTTATGCTTTTCGTTAAACACTGCATCAACACGGGTACGCCTGCCGGTTTTCGGATCAACCACCAGGCTCGATGCTTTCCATAAATAATGGTTGCTGGCAGCAAAAACAAAATCGGTAACGCTATCGGCCTCAAACTTCCAGGTGTTAGTTGGATTATTTTTGGTGATGTTGCCCGATTTGATATCATCTTCGGTAATGATATCCGTTACCTTATCACTTGCGCCGGCATTGGCGATGCGTTTAATGATCCTGCTGTCGTAAACATCGTCGGCGTTTTTCAGATCGCCTGTTGCCCAAACTTTATAGTCGCCGGGTATGGTGATCTCCGCGCTGAAATGGCAAAAATCGTTATAAAATTCCTGTGAGCCAACGTATGGATAATCGTTCCATCCATCAATATCGTCATAAACTGCTACGCGCGGGAAGAAATAGGCAATGAAGAATGCACCGGTATCAACTTGACCAGTACGGATATGTGAGCCCTTGTTTAATGTATATGCATAGCTGATATCAAAATGTACTTTTTGCTTTGGAGCAATAGGGGGAACACGCTGCGTCATGTTTGTGCCGTTGATACGGCGGGTTTTAGCGCTGTCGGGTGTTTTATTATCTATGCTAAGGCTTTTGATCTGCACCCCATCGGTAAGGTCACCTGCCGAAACCTGCATTTGACGTGCCACGCCTTTTTTATACAAGTTGGGATAGAGCTTAAATTGCACCCTTTTTAACGTATCGGGACTGTTGTTAACATAATCAATACCAACTGTTCCGCTCAACAAGCGGGTTTTGGGGTCGAAATTTATTTTGATCTTATAGTCGGCCGTGTTTTGCCAGTAGTTTTTGCCGGGTGCTCCGGTTGTGGTGCGTGTTCCTTTGGTGTAGGTTTTTTGCAGGTTTACAGCTATGGGTAGGCTTTGCTGCGCCAATGCTGCAGTACCGCTTAATAATAAAGCAAAAGGCAATAATTTTTTAATACTGATCATTTATGCGGATATATATGAGTTATATTTGAGGTAAATATAATAAACCGTTACAGAACCCGGTAAGCGATAATTTTGTATCGCCGGTATGTTACAGGGCAAATCAACTCACGGTTTGAGTAATTTATCCATTTATATAAATAGTATCCATGACTGCCGAAAAAATGATCATTGTAACCGGTAAGCAATACCTTGAGCTTAAACAAAGTTTAGAAAGCGGCGAGGGGCTTACCTATAATATAGGTACTGATAAACACCCCGAAATGGTTAAGATCACCAACATTTATATGGACACTGATCCTGACTTTACCCGCAACCCGCGCCAGTTTGCCCGGATGCATGAAGACCTGAACGTGCAGGTGAAACTGGAGTATGTAACGGAGTAGATAAAAAATCGAACAAACCAGGGATGGGTTTTGTGTGTCATGAGTGAGCAGAAATCTTCTGCGCCCGGCTTTTACAGGTTTAGTTGTAAAGCCTGATGTAGAAGATTTCTGTTTCGCGCCATTACTCACAACCTGCGCTGCTCTGTCGAAATGATATTTTTTTAATAAAAAGATGTCTATTTTTAGGCCATGCATCATCCTGAAGATAATCCCTGGAAAATAACATCTCAAAAAGACATTTACGATAACCCCTGGATCAACGTTACCGAATACCAGGTGATTAACCCTGCTGGTAATCCCGGTATTTATGGCAGAGTACACTATAAAAACCTGGCCATAGGTATTTTACCTTTAGATGAAGAACTAAATACCTACCTCGTGGGCCAATACCGTTTCACGTTAAACCTGTACAGCTGGGAAATGCCCGAAGGCGGCGGTCCTGAGGGAACAGACCCGCTTGAGTCAGCCAAACGTGAATTACTGGAGGAAACCGGTTTGAAAGCTTCACGGTGGACAGAGATCCAGCGCTTGCACCTCAGTAATTCGGTAAGCGATGAACTCAGTATATTGTACCTGGCCCGCGGTCTTGAACAGTTTGAAGCCGAGCCTGAAGAAACCGAGCAGTTGATTATCAAAAAAGTGCCTTTTGCTGAAATGTACCGCATGGTTTGTAATGGCGAAATTACTGATGCCATGACTGTTGCCGCAGTGCTTAAAGTACAGTTGTTACTAACAGAAAACCGTTTGTAAGTTACCGCTTTGCCGAAAAAAATATAACTTCGCCTACTGATGAAAAAGTTATTAGGATATATCCTGTCGCCTATTGCCATAATTGCCTTTTTTTTAGCCCTGGTTATTTTTCAGCCCATCCAGTGGATCTGCTTTCGTTTTTTTGGCTATGCCGCGCACAAACGTTCGGTTGATATCCTGAACTTATGCCTGTTTCGCACTTTTTATATCATTGGCGATACGGTGACTTTCATCAATAAACAAAATTTGCCGATGGGCAGGCCAATTATATTTGTAGCCAATCATCAAAGCCTGCTCGATATCCCCCCGCTTATTTATTACCTGCGTAAGTATCACGCCAAGTTTGTTTCTAAAATAGAGCTTACCAAAGGGATCCCCTCCATAAGTTATAATTTGAAACACGGCGGCGGTGCTAATATCGACAGGAAAGACTCCCGCCAGTCCATGACCGAAATGACAAGTTTAGGTGAGCGGATGAAAGCCAATAACTGGTCGGCAGTGATCTTTCCGGAAGGCACCCGCTCCAAAGATGGCGTAGTACGGTCTTTTCAGCCGGGAGGTGTTGCCATGCTGCTGAAAAAATGCCCTGAGGCATTGCTGGTGCCTATCGCCATAAAAAATAGCTGGAAAGTTGTACAATACGGCTTTTATCCGCTTAATACTTTTATATCCATGACCTGGACGGTACTTGAACCCATTGAGCCCGGTAAAACCCCGATTGGCGACCTGGTATTGGAAGCCGAGAACAGGATCAAGGCTGCGCTGTCCTGATTTCGGAATTCGGAGTTTCGATTTCGGGTTTTTTATTTACCCTAATTGATATTGAATGCCGCTGTTGGTGTTGTCACCAACAGTTTCTTTTCCCTCGCCTGGACGAAGTTTTCCGTCCCATCAGGGTCTCTCGCAGAGGACCCTGATGATCTACGCCATGCCAGCTGCTATGTTTAAAGTAGCCTCACCGGTCTCACATGGTTTATGTCTGTCCAAAAATCCCGATAATCTATTATGGTTAAAAATTCATGAGGCTTTGCAGAATGATAAAAGGCTGCACTGCTATGTGGGTATTTAATAAAATCATCGCATAATAACCATTTTCCGGATACCGGATTATGATGAATATAATCTATTTTTTGATAGAGAAAGGCCGTAGAGTATATGGGCTTGGCATCAAATGACTGTTCAAAAACTTTATGCTTTTGTCCTTTGTTTTTTTCTTTTTCGGTACATGCCGCCGAAAGTTGATTAAGAAGGTCGATTTTGCCTGATGCTGTTAGCTTTTTTACAAGTTCATAAGCCATAAATCTTTTGCCATTACTAATTATTTTGTTAAGCCCTACTTCTGTATCGGGCATTTTAATAATCAGATGAACATGATTAAGCATCAATACAAAAACATGAGTTTGCACCTTGTAATTCTCTGCTATAAATCGAAGCCAATCATATAGCATTTTATACGATTGTGTGATTTCGAATAAAGGAATCCAATTATAACAGGTAAAAGTTATAAACCAGGTCTCGCCGGGATCATTGTGTAAAGTTCGGGTAGCCATAGTTAAATATATTTATGAATCTAAATATGATTGCCAACCTCAGGGTCCTCTGCGAGAGACCCTGAGGGGACGAAAAATGTCTTAAGCTTTCAGCCTAACTATACTATCAATTTACTTTTCCGCTTCCGTAAGCAGAATGCTTGCCCTGTTTTGGGACGAAGTTATGCTATCGCTAAACTCGACTAGTAAAAGCGGACACAAATGAATAGGGGAAATTCATCCTCCAAGATTCCCAAATCCAAAATCCGACATCCGAAATGCAATTAATCTGTTAATAATCAGCTAAATGTTAACAAATAAATCACATGTTATTTACGTTAATATGAAACGTTATCGCTTATTTTTATAGACCCATAAAAGAGGTCGCCTAAAATTTACCTAAAATAATTTTTATGACCTGGAGAAAATTCAGCGGCGAAGTAATCCAATCGCCCATTATGGAAGAGGTTGAAAAGGCAATTGAACGCGAAGCCCTCCTCGGTAACAAGCTTAAAGTATGTATCGGCACCGACTCACAAGTTAAAGGATCCATAACGGATTTTGCGACGGTGATCGTGTTTCTGCGCGAAAAACGCGGCGCTTTTATGTTCATACACCAGGAACGCACTTCGCAAAAAATGAGCATTAAAGAAAGGATGCTGAGCGAAGTGCAAAAGTCTATCGACATTGCTTACAAGCTTTGTGATTTGCTCGACCTGTATGATGTGGAGCTTGAGGTACATGCCGACATTAACACCAACCCGATGTTTAAAAGTAACGCGGCCCTGCACGAGGCTATGGGTTACATCCTGAGCATGGGTTTTGTGTTTAAGGCCAAGCCCGAGGCTTTTGCAAGCTCATACTGCGCCAATAAAATAGTGCAGTAAATTTGCCGAAACCCAAAGCGTGTATCTATATTTGATATTAAAACATATCAGATATACCTATGTCGCCACTTATTGAAATCAACGACCCGGCTTTAGCCGCACAGGATACTATTCTTATTGATGCCCGCGGAGGGCAGGACTCTTACCAGCGTTACCTGGCAGGCCATTTAAACCACGCCATCTACGCCGACCTTGATCAGCACCTTACCACTAAACCCGATGACCCGGCCTTTGGCGGCAGGCATCCGTTGCCTAATATACAGGAGTTTGCTGTATTGCTGGGCAACTGGGGCATCACACCTAAGAGCCACGTAGTGGTTTATGACGACAAGTCGGGAGCGTTTAGCGCATCGCGTTTGTGGTGGATGCTGCGGGCAATTGGTCATGAAAACGTACAGGTAGTAAATGGCGGCTTACAGGCTGCTAAAGATGCAAGTATAGCATTGAGCACTGAAGTTTATGCCCCGGTTGCCGTTGATCCGTACCCGGTGACACACGAATATGCAAATACTGTTGAGATAGCGGAGGCTGGAGAAGCTGCACAGGATCCCTCACGACTGGTAATTGACGTACGCGAAACACCACGCTACCTGGGCCAGACAGAACCTTTGGATTTGATAGCCGGCCATATCCCCGGTGCTTTAAATCTGCCTTATATCAACAACCTCGGTGCCGACGGTAAGTATTTACCCGCCGATGAGCTGCGTAAGGCCTACGATGCCGCAATTGGCGATGTAGCGCACAGCGAAGTTATAGTTCACTGCGGATCGGGTGTTACAGCCTGCCATACCCTGCTGGGCATGGATTACGCGGGCATCAGCGGCCCAAAGCTTTACGTGGGCTCATGGAGCGAATGGTCAAGAAGGGATTTGCCGATAGGGAAGGAAGAAAGGTAAATTAAAATAAAATGCGATTGCTGTTAGGAACGACGTGATCGCACAGAAACATAGCAGCTTTAAATCAAAACTCAACTTATAACTATTTTTTATCCCATAGTGAGAACATACGTTTTAAAAAAAGAACAATCCATTCCGATCAGCCTTGATCAAGCCTGGGATTTTTTTTCGTCGCCATTAAATTTAGCTAAAATCACACCCAGTGATATGAGCTTCGTAGTAACATCTGATTATACCGCTGAGACGAAAATGTACCCCGGAATGATCATTACTTATAAGATCTCGCCGTTATTAGGTATTAAAATGGACTGGATGACAGAGATCACGCATGTTGATGAAAAAAAATATTTTGTTGATGAACAGCGTTTTGGCCCTTATGCATTATGGCATCATCAGCATCATTTTAAAGCAATAGATGGCGGTGTACACATGACTGATCTTTTACATTATGCTATTCCTTATGGCGCAATAGGAAGATTTGCAAACACTGTTTTTGTTAAAGGGAAGGTGGAGCAGATATTTGATTATCGTACCAAGGTGATTGAGGAGATGTTTGGGAAATTATAAGTAACTGCCGCGGGTTTAGCGCAGCGTAACCCGTGGTATAGCATGGTGTAAGCTTTCAGCTTACCACTCTCCGGCTCAAAGCCGGAATCATGGTAACCACGGGCTGAAAGCCCGCGGTAGATTTATAATTTAATCCTCAATTAATCACCAACCAACACAGCTTCCTCTTCAGCAAGCTCAACCTTTTGCCTGCTGAGTGTTAACGCAAAGAATGCACCGGTTGTAGCCATGATCACGCCAACAATTTCGGGCGAGGTAAATCCCAGTCCCCAGGCTATGGGTAAGCCGCCAAGGAAAGCTCCTAATGCATTACCGATATTAAAAGCAGCTTGTGTAGCAGCTGCGCCAAGCATTTCGGCGCCTTTGGCGGTATTGATCATTAGTGTTTGTATCGGTGAACCAACTGCCATTGAAAGACCACCTGTTATGAATGTCATAACGAGCGACAGGATTTGATTTTGCGAAACAAAGAAGATTACAACCAGCGATATGGCCATAGTGATCATCAGTATTAAGCAGGCTTTTACAGGGGAAGCTTTATCCGCCAGTTTACCGCCAACGAAATTCCCTACAACCATCCCAAGGCCTGCCAAAATCAAAACATAAGGCACGCTACTTGCCGAAAATTTGGAAACTTCGGTCATGAGCGGGGCTATGTAGCTTATCCATGCAAAAAGCCCACCGGTACCAATAGCAGTAAGACCGATGATAAGCCATGCCTGTTTTTTTCTGAAAAATGAAAGCTCCGAGCGGATGTTTCCAGCATTATTTGGAGCCAGCTGCGGCAACCAAAGTTGGATAAATGTTAACGTTAATAAGCCTATCGCTGCAATCATCCCAAAAGTATAACGCCATGAATAATGGTGACCAATATAAGTACCCAGCGGAACGGTGAGCAGATTGGCTATGGTAAGCCCGGCAAACATAATGGATATGGCCTGGGCTTGTTTTCCTTTTTCGGCAAGGCGGGTGGCCACTACCGAGCCCACACCAAAAAACGCCCCGTGGGGCAATCCGGCCAATAGCCTCGAAAACAGCAAAACGTAATGATTAGGGGCAAATGCCGAACATGCGTTGAATACCGTAAAAATGATCATCAATACTGTTAAAATCTTTTTAGGCGGATAACTGCTGGTAAAGGCAACCAGTAGCGGTGCTCCGATGACTACGCCTAATGCATAGGCCGAAATAAGGTGTCCTGCAACCGGAATGCTGGTGTGAAAATCATTGGCAATATCAGGCAGCATCCCCATCATTACAAATTCGGTAGTGCCTATGCCGAGGCCGCCTAAAGTTAGCGGTAGTAAACTCTTTTTCACGTTGTTGTTTTATATTAGATGATATTAATGCCTGCTTCCTTGTATGCCGAAAGTTCTTCATTGTCTGGAGATACATCGGTAATGATGGTATCCAGTTCTGTTACCGGGCCTATGTAATAAGAATCGGCTTTATTTATTTTTTCTAAGGTGGATAAAGCGATAGTTTCTTTAGATACTTCTATCATGGTTTTCTTGATCTCGGCCTCTTCATAATCCCTGGTGGTGATGCCGATGGCAGGGTGCACACTGCAAATCCCGAAAATGCAAAGATCGGCCCGGATATTCCGGAAGGCATTGATGGTTTCATGGCCGATGGTAGTAAAGGACGATTTATACAGACGCCCACCGGCAAATATCACCTCAACCGTTGGATGATCTTCAAGCGCGCTTGCAACCGGAAAGCTGTTGGTAACTACGGTGATCCTCAAGTCATCTGGCAGGCTTTCAGCCACAGCTAAGGTTGATGTACCGCCGTCAAAAAGTACAACCTGTCCGTCTTTTAAAAAGCTCAACACTTTTGATGCGATGACTTTCTTAGAGGCAATGTCATGCTTTTCCCTCGCGCGGTAATGGTGCGGAATGGGAGAGTGGGCGACCGCGCCGCCCCTTACTGCTGTTAATAACTTCTGATCGGCCAATACTTTAATGTCGCGGCGTACAGTATCTTCCGAAACATTGAGTTTTTCGCTCAGTTCGGCAAGCATAACTTTGTTATCTTTTGATACGTGATCTAAAATAATCTGGAGTCTTTCTTCTCTTACCATGTTTGCAATATAATGCAAAGTTATAATTTATTTGCAAAATATTGCAATAATGTTTTGTTTTGCTGCATGAAATTGCAAACAAGAAAAACTATCGCCATCGATATGGACGGCGTTATGGCCGATGTCGAGCCGCAGCTGATCAAATATTATGAACAGTTGTACGGCATCACTACAACCCTTGAGGCTATTGATGGCTTATCACATGCCGAGGCTTTTCCATTGGATGCTACAACGAAGGCTTCGTTGAATTTACCCGGATTTTTCCGCACACTGCCCGTTATGCCGGGCGCTATTGAGGCAATTAAAAAGCTGATGGAAGATTACGAGATATACATCGTATCGGCCGCTACGGAATTTCCGCTGTCGTTATTCGAAAAGTTGGAATGGCTTCAGGAGCATTTCCCGTTTATCAGCTGGCGTAATATTGTGCTGTGTGGCGATAAAAGCATCATTCATACCGATTACATGATAGATGACCATTGTAAAAACCTTGACTATTGCAACGGCAAGGCCATCATGTTTAATGCGCAGCACAATAAACACGAACGCCAACATGTGCGGGTTCACAATTGGGATGAAATATTAAACCTGTTTGAAATGGAAAAAACCTCTGCAGATTTAGCATAGCATAATTTGCAGAGGTTTTTTGATAATGACAACTATCGCTTTAAGCTTTTGCCTTCCGCTTTTATAGGGGCTATTTCGTATCTATCCGGTAATTAAGTGATGCCGAAAAGCTGGTGCCCGCGCCGGTATTGCGCCCGGTAATAAAGGTGCCGCCGGTTAAAAACAGCGACAGGCTTTTGGCAAATGCATGGCCGTAGCTTAGCGATACCTGGTTAAAGGCAAAATTTTTACTGGCGCTTGGGTTTACGTTAAAATCCTTATTGATACTGGTAGCATAAAAGCCGCCTACACTTAAGGAAATTTGCTCGCGGAATTTTTTATCAAGCGTTAAGCCATAAGTGGCATTGTACCTGTCCTGGAAAACGCTTTCGTAACCAAAATATTCGCGTACACCGTTTTCGAGAATGAAGAATGAGTTTTTACCAAACAAATGCCCGCTGCCTGCAAAGGCCAGTTTAAGTTCGGCCCCTTTTTGGTTATAGCCCAGCGCGGTGTTGGTGTACATGGGTAAAATAGCCGTACCCTGTAAGCTGAAGTAATATTTATAATTGATATTGGCCAGGTAGTACCTGATACCCACTTCCAGATCCTGGAAACCTGAACTTTTGCTGGTGCCCAGATCTGTACTAAAGGTATTCATTACATAAGGTGCCAGTACCGACAGGGTAAACCTGCGACTTAAACCAACTTCCGAATATAAAGAATAGCTCCATGAACTGAACTTACCGTTATTGGCAAAGGCACCTTTATGGCTGTCGGCATCCCAGGCTTTATTGGCAAAAAAGTAAGTTGCCGATGGCGATAGTGAGATCCTGCCCGGCCTTACCGGGAACCCTCCGGCATAACTTTTACCCGTAGCAATGGCGAATATTACTATCCCAATAAGCAAATATTTTGATAAAGTATTTTTCAAGGTCATGTGTTTAAGATTTTAAAAGTTTTAAAACAAACCGAAGGTATCGCGCATCCAACGGCCCTCATAATCTTTGTATACCTGGCTCACCTCATGTGCAAGGTTTTTAAATACCATTACGTGTTTATCAGTATTCATTGAGTTAAATACCGCGTAACCATTGGCGGGCGGTACGTAGGGGTCTAAAAGGCCCAAGCCTAAAATTGTTGGACATTTTATAGTTGTTGCAAAGTTTTTTGCATCGTAATAATCAAGATTGTTTAATACCTGGTTAAAGGTTACGCCGGGTTTGCTTAAAACATATTTTTTAATATCGTTAATGGGCCATTCAACAGCGCCCACCAAATTGCGGATATCGCTCATGATGGGGTTTTGTGCCGAGCAAAGGTTTATACGATGATCGACGCCTGAAAGCGCAAGGGATAAATAACCGCCCATACTACCGCCGGTTGCCAGGATCTGATCGTGTCTTAAATTGGGCTGCGCGTAAATAAAATCAACAGCGCGTACGCAATCCATAATTACACCGCGCATTACGTATTTGTTTTTATCCTCAATATGGTAGGAGATAAAGGCATCCCGCTCGGTGTGGATCACATCGCGGCTGGTACCTTGCCCACGGGTATTAAGCGTGATGATTACCAGGTCGGGGTCTGACCCTACTATAGGGTATAGTTTTACCTGGTAGCCAGGTAAGCCAAGCAATACCGAAAACTTTTTGTTTTTATTTTTGCTGATGGGTACCGTCATGTAACCGCGGATGGTAAGGTTATCCAGCGATTTCATTTCTATTTCGTAAACCTTGCGGTTTTCGGTGTTCATGGATGGTGCTTCGGTAATTTTGTAATTGGGTTTCACTTTGGCCAGTTCATCTTTGGCGGTTTGCCAAAACTGGTCAAAATCGGCCGGCCGGGCATATTGCGACCGGATTTCATCCGGCCTGATCCCAAAAGCGCGACGGGTGGTATCGTCATAATCGCTCACATTGATCATCATGTTAACCTTGTAAAAACCTGTTTTTAGGTTAGGCACCTCAAAATCATATTTGGAAGTGCTTTTTTTGCTAAGGTTTACCGGCTTTGACAGGGTTTTAACAATTTGCCCATTTTCGGTGGTGATATTGTATGATATGCTACCTTCCTGGTTAGTATCATAAGTGTTTTTAATTTCAAAGCTGAACGAGGCGGTTGAACTGAATATACCATCCTTATTATTGATAGTTAATACCGTTGATACTTCATCATCACCACTGCTTTTGTCGGTATTCTCCGCTGGGTCTTTTTCAGTTTCCTGGGCCATGGCCGGTAGGGCGGCGCACCAGGTCAGTAAAGCGAAAGTAATGATCAGTAGTTTGTTAGCGTTTTTTAGCATGTTGTAATTAGGCTTTGATCTTAGCTGATTCATTTTCGGGATTGCGTGCTTGGTTTTTAATCAGGAAATCAGACTTGCGGATATAGTGATTAAGCGGTTCTTCAATTAATTTAAACAGCGTTATGGAAACCATATTTAAAACGATAAAGGCGTACAAAAGGTTTAAACTATCATACTCAAAAGGCGAATGCCAGTCGACACCCCATTTATCATAAAGCTCAAAAACATAATCGTTAAGACTGTTCATGCCCTGATGGATAAAATTGTACATAAAGCCTAAGTGGATCAGGTAAAATATGTAGGAGCTTTTGCCCAGCAGTTCAATAAAAGGGTGTGCTAAAAACTTTTTAAGGAGGGTAGTTTCGGTAAGCAAGCCATAAAAGAAGATTGCAATCGAGGTAGCCAGTAGATAGTTATTGGTTATAATGCCCCAGGGATTATGCAAACCGGCTTCATATCCTTTCGGGATAGTTAACGTAGACATGATCCACACGCAAAAAAAGATCAGGAAAAAGCCCAGGTAAGTGAACTTCTTTTTGCTTGTACCATCCAGCTTTTGTTTGCGTACTATGAGCGCCAGCTGAATGCCCGCATAAAACTCAAAGCATCGGCCTAAAAAGGTGTACAGCATCATGAACGTAAAGTTGCCGAAGAAGCCGAACCAGTTTACATGACTAAAGATGAGTACAAGCAGAGCCCCTAAACCGGTAACCGCGATAGGCTGGATATAAAACTTTTTGTATTTAGTGGCGATAAGGAAAATAAATGGCGCCGAAAAGTAAAAACATTCTTCAACCGTGAGCGACCAGCCCTGGGCAATGCCCGTAAACTTAAACTGGTCAAAAAAGCCGCGCACAAAAACGATATTCATAAAAAACATAACCACCGGGTTTTGTCCTGCTGTTACTGTTTGGTTTTGGGTAAAATGATAAGCTATGAACGCGCCAATGGTAAGCAAGGCATACATGGGATAGATGCGCGCCACCCGGTTTTTAAGGTATTGCAGAAACCAGGCTTTTGTTAATTTAAAACTATCAAAATAACGAAATGCGATCAAAAAGCCCGAAAGCACAAAGAAAATAGTAACCCCGATATGGAACTCGTTAAAGAAACGTTGCACAGAGTGGGGAAATTTCTCATCAAACACATAGGCAAAATGCGATATGAAAACTAGGTAAGCCGCCATGGCCCTTACACCGGTTAACGCCGGGATATAATTGGATTGTGCTCTTTGTGACAAAATAGACGTATTTAACTTTCAGATGAATTTAATTATACGTAAATGTTTGCAAAAGGGATACCAATGTTTAGAAAGTAACAGCTGACAAGTGGTGATATTTTAAGTTGCAGTGGCAGTTTTTAGTTGCAGGGGGAAGAGCATTGATTTGCTTATTCGTTAAACCAGAACCGGGATTTGGGGAATTTGCCGGATTGATGGATTTTACCTGAAAATCCGAGTAATCTCTCGCCGTTGTTGGTGTTGTCACCAACAACTTCTATTTGTTCAATACATCATATTCTAAATGTTGTTGGTGACAACACCAACAACGGCAGAGAGGGAATCGCACAAACCTCGTTTTTTCTGAAAAACTACCACGGCATAAAAAATCCTGACAATCCTCAAATCCTATAAATCAAGGTTCAGACCACTTCCCTGCACCACACCTCTGCTCAAAATTCTTTGATCAATATAATACTGGATCTCTGATTTTTTCAAACCCCAGTTGGGAGCGATGAGCAGTTCGCGGTCGCTGAGACCGAAGAGGCGCTGGATCACGATATCAGGGCGAACAAGCGGTAACAGCTCACACAGAAAATCGGCATATTCGTCAATACCAAACAGGTGGAAGGGTTCGCGTTTGTATTTTACGCCCATTACCGAGCCTTCAACAATATGAAGGTGGTGGAATTTTACAAACTTGATCTGTTTAAAACGGTTGATCTCGTCGGCATATTTCAGCATCATTTCTTTAGTTTCCCAGGGGAAACCGAAAATGGTATGCACGCAAATGTCCAGTTTTGAATTTTCGACCAAACTCAGGGCTTTTACCAGTTCTTCATGGCTGCAGCCGCGGTTAATCTGGTTCAGGGTATCGTTATAGATACTTTCCATCCCCATTTCCAGGTCAACATCAAAACGATCGGTATAGCTTTCCAATAAAGCAATCTTTTCCGCATCGATACAATCGGGCCGGGTACCTACCGAAAGGCCTACGATATCTTTGGTGCCGTAGCTCAGGGCTTCGTCGTAAAGCATTTTGAGGTAATGAGCGGGCGCGTAGGTGTTGGTATTGGGCTGAAAGTAAATAATAAACTTATCAGCCTTGTTGCCTTTACGGGCACGTTCCATACCTTCCTCAACCTGTTGGCGTACTGTGGGGGCGTTACGGCTTACGGAAGGCGTAAATGAATCAACATTACAATAAGTACAACCGCCGTAACCCTTCGACCCATCCCGGTTGGGGCAGGTAAAACCACCATCAACAATTACTTTAAACACGCGATGGCCTTTGTATTTTTCCTTAAGCCATGGCCCGTAATTGTTATAGCCTTTTTCCCAGGTTGTTATTGTTTGCTGTTCCACTTTGCTTTCCTTTTGATGATGTCACCGATTGTTGTGATTATCACCGGTTGAGCGGCAAAGATAGTGAATTTTGGACGAGTCAAAAAGTTAGTCTGTTTGCGCCTGCAGGTCACAAAAAATACCAATTAGTGTCTTAATTATATTTGCAAGTTTGCGTTGCATCTTAAATTTACTTAATTATGTATTATCTAAAGCCTTATCAAAACAATGAAAGTTTTCTTCCTGCTAATTATAGCTCAGCTGTTGTGTAATTGCAATTCAAATACTAAAAGTAAAACAGATATGGGATCTGTACACAAGGTTCGATATAATTCTGCCAGCATGACTTATCAGGAAAAATTAAAAAGTTGCAAGGCAGATTACCCGTTTGTGCGATGGCGCGAAGCATTTAATGAAGGATTTGAACAATACACTGAAGAAAATTGCAATAGGTTTAAACTTATTTTTGATAATTTGATCAGCGATTTAATAAGGCTTGGCGAACATTCGCAAAGTGCTGAGAAGGTGAACGCTTTTAAAAAGGCGGTGTTGACATTAAATAATTTAAGCGCTGAAGACGATAGCCTGATTGAAACCGGCGAGCGGGAGGATCTTTGTGCACTGGTCGATCAAATTACTATAGCCTGCGGCCTCAATCCTAAAGATTTTGGCGGAGGTGAGGGGTTAGCCAGCGAGTGGAGAGAATGGTAAGATAATAACGTGAGATAGATTTTGACTTTGTCAGGTTGAGGGAGTTGGGTTCACCTTCAAATAAGTCTTTTTATAAGTACTCAAAATCTCAGTTATTTTGGATGGGTCCCGTTTTTCAAACAGGTGAATGATCCATACGGTAATACGCAGCATCCCAACCGGGTTAACAATGCCAAGTCCCAGTTTATTGATATCACTATCCCTGCTGGCAATCTGCTTAGGGTAAGCATCCCCGTTACGGGTAAACAGGTCTTCGGCAAAGCACCAGGCGCCATCGCGGGCATTGCCAAGGGCAAACTGGATGAGGATAGAATTATTTTGCGCATGCAGGCCCGCCAGTGACAGCAGCGGCGAGATCCGGTTCAGCTCGCTTATCACCTCGTAAGTAAGCGCCGAAAGTATAGTATTGATGGAATTAAAATCATTATGGACCTCGGTTAGCGGTTGGTTGAGATTTCGCGCCACTTCTACAACAGCAACACCCAAATCAAGGTTGATATGCGCGTTCATGCCAATGAGCAGGTGCTGCAGTACCAGTCTCGACGGTTTATCAAAAATGCTAAAAGCCAACTCCCACGACTGTGAGCAGGGCTGTTTTTGCTGCCAGCAATGATAAGCCATAATGTACCTGTTGGCGAAGATCACGTCCAGTTGTTCCATACGGGCAGGGTTTTCAAACTCACCGTTCTGGATGCCTTCCCTTACCTTGCAGGTAACCTTATGGTACAGGGCTGCAAAATATCCGGCGCGGCTGTCGGTTTTTATAGCATCGGCAATAATGGCCTCTAACTGTTCAATAATCTGGTTAATAGTTTGGGCTGGTGCAATAGGTTCCATAGCAGGAAGATAAGTCCAGGTAAATTAATTATTTTAAAGATATGATTTTTGTTGGTCGAAAAATCAGGTAATATCGTTATTGGGTGCTATTGGTAATTTGTGTATTTTCACAGCATTGTATACCAACAACACCTGAGCTTTATGCGCAAATTTTTTTCCCTCCTGTTACTGTGTGCTGCCTTTATGGATGCAGGTGCCCAGCAAAAAAGCGTACTTAGCCGATGGAACCCCGGAAGCTATTACGACCTGCAAAACAACAAAATAACCGGCTTTATTAGATGGAATGTCCCTAATCGTAGTCTTTTCAAAGGCGTAGGTGATGATTTTCTGTATCGTGTTACTGTTGATGGCGATAAACAAAAGATTAAAACTGCGCAGTTTCGGGCTTTTGTAATAGGGATAGATAGCTTCGTAGTATCGCATAATAAAGACCTTGAGCTTTTTCCTATTTTGCTGGTGCTTATTGATAGGCCAACCAAACTATATGTACGCCTGCGTTATAATCAAACTGCTGTGGGAGGCTTTGGTAGCGGAGCCACCATGTTTTACTCCAATCTTGACAGAACTTATTACTATGGCCCGGATCCCGACAACGTTACTGAGCTCGACCGCCAACATTTTATTGAAGTTATGAGCGATATAGTGAGCGATAAGCCGAGACTGGTGGAAAAAATCAAGAACAAAGATTACCGCAAAGGCGATATGGAGGACATTCTTGACGAATATTATTTTGAACGGAACGCCCAAATAGCTAAAGAGGAGGCAGAGAAGAAAAGTGAAGAGAAAAACAAGAAGAAGGGAGAGGCAAAAAATGTTGATGAATAACAATTAACGGCTAAATAGTGTATTGATAGTGAAATATGTTTTTAATTGTAGCGAAAATTTGCTGGTAATAATAATAAATTAATAATGTTTATCCCTTCAAGCGATGAGATTTATAAAAGTGCTTTGAATGTACTAAAAACAAGCTTTTTAATAAAACCATAGCCCGTTTTATACGTACTAATTATAGTATTAATTAATTATTCACCTAAAATTAAACACTATGATTACGTTATTATTGGCATTAAGCGCAAGTGCATTATGCGGTTTTTTTGTTGCGCACAGTACAAAGGAAAATGAATGTTAAATGTAATAGACTAAACGGGGTAATTATGTGAAAAGGCTGATCAGAGATGATTAGCCTTTTTGTTGAAGAAATAACCTTTGAACGCTGGTGCACGCGTGCCGCGTGTATCCTGACTGCAAGTATGTACTATTTATAAAAACTCAATATCGATTAAACCCTTGCCATCTACATAATCTATCGCGCTTGAATATCGCCAATATGAAGGTTCGGTAACAAAACCGGCTTCCACAGGGTTATTATGAATATAATCGGCCTTTTGTTCAATTACCGCTGCAGTCCAAAGTTCGATCGGCTTATTATGATGTTGCCAAAATTGATTCTGTTTAACATTACTACTTTTTGAAGCAGCGCGTTTAAACATCCACAACATCCAGTCTCTTCGTGATTCCTGGATGTTTGATGTAATTGTTGCTATAAGTTGTTTAGCCGTGTATTCTTTAAACCGACCTAAAATAATTTCAGGATTGTTGTTCTTTGCGCTGTAAATTAAATGGATATGACTTGGCATAATACACCAGCAGTATAGTTCCATGCCTAAATTCTTTTGACAATAGGTAAGGCTTTCAATAATAATTTGATTGTATATAGATCGGATAAATACATCAATCCAATAAACTGTGGCAAAACTTACAAAGTATAATCCTTCTTTGTTCAAAAACTTGTATTTGCGACTCATGGATGTTTTAGGTGTATAAAGCTACAATAATAAGGTTCAAATATTAATACACATAATTGATTTTGCTGAAAGCATGTTTATGGCTGGTGCACGCGTGTCGCGTGTATCTAATTTGCTTATAAAGATATGCAGATGACGAGGGATAATGGATTATCGAGCATGCAGGCACATATATAGGCAAGCATGACGTGTTACTTAGCATGCGGGACACACGCGACACGCGTGCGCCAGCGAAAGGCTGTGGGGAATGTGCTGAGTGTCGTAAAATCATTTCTGCTTCTCACCAGCAAAAAAGGCAACACAAAAATGTGATGCCTTTAAATTAAGCTTAGCCGTGCTACTTAACTACCGTAACTTTCAAAAAGGTAGCCTTTATATTAGTATTTTGCTCCCCGCCCGTGTTTTGGTCATTGAACAAAGCTTCCAGTTCATGTTGCAGTTCGTCACTTTTGTTGTTTTTTTCGGCAGCTTCAAACGCGTTCATGGTTGGGCCATAATAGTTTTTGAAAACCTGAACAAAGTTGGCCGGAGCGTAAGGAGCCTTAAACGTAAAGGATTCTTTGGTAAAAGAAATATTTTCTTCATTTATACCGGCACTTTTAAAACGTTCTGTAACGTTTGCTTCAATACCCCATAACATCGGGCTTACAAAACCTTCGGGCGGTGGCGGCGTATAGGCCGAACTTATCTTAAGGATCTGTGCTACCAGGGTAGGGTCGCCGGGTATCCAGTTACCCATGATTATCCTGCCGCCGGGCCGGGTTACGCGCACCATTTCTTTAGCTACGTCAAAAGGCTTTGGAGCAAACATTGCTCCGAAAATGCTAACCACAGTGTCAAACGAACCATCTTTTAATTCGTGAAGGTCGGTCGCGTCTCCCTCATAAAACCTGCATTGACCCAGTCCTTCGGCCTTTGCCCTTGCGTTACCTGCTGCAACAAGGTTAGCGGCTATATCAACGCCGGTAACATCTGCGCCCAGCCTGGCTTCCGGTATAGCAGTTGTACCATCACCGCAACCCAGGTCAAGTACCTTCATCCCTTTGGTTATTCCCAGTTTATTAACCAGTTCCTCGCCGCTTTCGCGCATGGTAGCTGCTACCTGGGTGAAATCACCCTTTTCCCATAGTGCTTTGTTTGGATTCATATTTTTCATGGGTTTAAGTTTTTGATTTGTATTGTGTTATGTTTATGATATTGAAACAAAGTTAATGAGAGCGATAAGAATATTTTTGTCTGAAAAGCCCAGAATAATGACCTAAAAGTTCAAAATAATTAAATTAGCTTATAGTATTGCGTTATGAATAATTTGTACGACAGGGTGCTGCAACACCCCAACTATTATCGTCAGTTTAATTGCAACGAGTCGCTGATCACTATATTCAGCTGCCCCGCCGAAGCACGCCTGATGAAGAACAAATTTTCGCCGCTCTGGACCCAACACAATTACCTGTTTTACGTAGTGGAGGGTCGGAAGATTTGGCATATCGCCGAAGGATCGTACGATATTGGTGCAGGTAGCTGCGTGTTTATCAGGAAAGGGGCATTCGTACTTGAACAATTTTTTGACGAAGGATTTTGCCTGGTACTCTTCTTTATTCCCGACGAGTTTATTTGCCAAACCCTCGGCCAAAAATTTAGCGCGCCTGTGAAAAGCGCCGGGCACAGGCAGGTGATCACTTTGAATTCCAGCGAAACCCTGGCGGGTTTCTTTCATTCCATGGCTTCCTACTTCGCCGAAGCCAGGGAACCCGCGCAATCCCTGTTAGAATTAAAATTTAAGGAACTGATCCTAACTATAGCGGATAATCCCGTTAACAGCGAATTGCTCTCCTACTTTTGCTCACTGGTGAACGAGCCCCGCGCAATAAGCCTGGAAAGGGTAATGACAGACAATTACCGTTACAATTTAAAACTGGAGCAATTTGCTCAATTAACCAACCGCAGTCTTTCGGCATTTAAAAGAGATTTTCAGGCAACCTTTAACAGTACGCCCGGCAAGTGGTTATTAGAAAAGCGTCTGCAATACGCCAGGAGCCTGCTGAGCATGTACAGTGAAAAAACGATAAGCGACGTGGCTTTTGAAAGCGGATTTGAAACCACAGCCCACTTCAGCAGATCATTTAAGCAACGTTTTGGCGTTACGCCATCTTCGGTAGGCAACAGTTAAATCTCTCTGCAGATGCGAATGGAATAAAGCCTGCTGATTTTGATATGTTGCTAAAGGGCCTGCCCGGGACAATATACCTTTTGGGCAGTTTACCAACCGCCGGTTTAGCGACGTATATTTATTGCTTATGTTAGGATTTGCTTGCGGTGGCGGGGAGGCATGGCTGATACTTTATTGCAGATGCGTTGTTTTATACCTTGCATGCGGGCTACAAGGCACAACCTTGCGGCAGCGTTCCCGATTTTTTTGCTACCGCATGGCTGTGCCTTGTGGTAAATATGCTATGTCTCGAATTTGGCTTCGGCAGCAGGGAACCTGGCTGGATATTTTAATGAATATTTCCTTGATATGCAATCATCTTATTAATGAAGTGCATATCAAGGAATATGGTACTTACCCTATGATTTACATGGATAGAAAAAAAGTATTTAAGCCATACAACTCGAATCGAATTTGCTCTCTGCTTGCTTGAACAGATCAAGTTTTTTTATCCAATTTTTAACTCTGTATAACCCGATAAATACTAATAGTTTTAATATACCTTTTATTAAAAGGTAGAGAAGTCGCATTTTAAAAAAAGGAACAGTTTCAAGTGAATAATAAACGCCTTTAGCATAACTCTTTTTAAATTCCTCTGTTTTAGAATTGGTTATCTTCTTTTCGAATTTTGCTTCGGAATAAATTGTATTTGTTATTACTACCTTAGCAATTGGAAAAAACTTCTTATGTATTTTGGAGAAATGATCAATTGATTGATTATGAACGTGTAATAAGTCTTTCAATTCCTGGTATAGAGTCTTATCTATAGTTTCAGCATTTTCGAACATATACATTGTAAGTTCGTGTTTACTTTGACGAAATTGATAGATCGATTTATCTATGTAATACTTGTTTTTTAGCCTGAAATTTATGTAACCTGCTATTAGGGTTAGAAAAATAGCGTAAATAGTAACTGTTGTCATAACTTTATTTTCCTTTCGATCTTAATTGTGCAATCAATTTTAAATTTATTGCTTCTAATTCGGTTGTCCTTTTAACAAGTCTGTCAATTTCCTCTTTTTTATCTTTTACATTGCTTTTATACCACCACCATTGTAAAAAGAGTACTATAATTAAAAAAAAAACAGATAATCCTAAGAACGGCCCATACTGCTTATAAATTGTATCCCAAGATGGTAAATTTGACAAAGGATTACCACCTTCTAATAATAATTGCATTAAAGTCTTGATCAGTTAATGTGTGCAAATCTAATAAATATTTGGTCTTTCAAAGTAACTATATACTATTTGTTTACTCTTAGTCAACACTTTAGTAACATGTATGCCCGTGAATTGTTGGCCGGTTAATTAATTAAAAAGTAACTAAATACTACTTCTCGATCGGAAATGGGGAGGGCGTGGAGGAAAGGTATTTTCCGTTATTGACAGCATAGAAATGTTGCCTGACAAAGGAAGTGGCAAAGTTGAGGTAATCTTCATGGCTTTAAGGTTTATGCACTAAATCTCATTATAAAATTTAACATTTACAAGGTTACAAGTGTTTTTATTTTAATGCTTTAGGCATGTTATATTAATACGCTACTCTTAATGGAAAAGTATAAAGCTTAGTGAGATAAGAGGTGTTGCTAAGTATTAAGGACATAACGACGAGGAATTGCTTGTTACTTAGCATGTGGGGTATTTTAGGGAATGGATAAATGATTGCTGTTAATACAGTTATTCACAAAGAATATAAGCGAAAGCTTGTATCTTCGACTCACCTGAATTTTATATGAGTGAGATATATCAAGCGGCTTCTTTAACGGAGGCCCTGCAAATGGCACAAGCATTTAAAGTTGCCGGAACCTATGATCTTTTCCGCGGGCAGGCCCAGAACTGGCCGGTCATGTCTTCGCTGAGCAGGCTGTTGCCAGACCCCGATCCGGAGATCCAAAAGCAATTGGAGCGGTTGTTCCTGTTCTTTGATTCAAGCCCCGCGCTCAGGAAATACAAGGCTGATATTGATTGGTTCTGGGCGGTGGCACAACACTACGGCCTCAAGACGAACTATATCGACTTCACCGATAGCCCGGAAGTGGCCGCCTATTTTGCAACGAATTCCAAAGACAATATTCCGGGTAAAGATGCCGTGCTCATCTGCCTGAATGAAGCGGACTGGACGTTATTCATGTCGGGTATGAAGGGATATTTTGAGGAGGAGAAGGTGATCACCCCTTATATCGCCCGAATCGATGTCGACAATCTGTGGCGCCTCCAAGCGCAGCAGGGTTGTTTTATGTTCACGCCGTACAGCCATGTCGAATTCTTTTACGACTTCGACCGGATCCTATTCCCTTATAGTGAACCTTACGCCGCTATCCGCAACGGTCATATCTATCCGCAGCGCAAAAGCGAACTGGAGCAACTATTAGATCATTACTTTAATATGGAGGAACTCATCAAGGGCGGCAAGCGGATGAGAAAGTTCGCCGAAGAAATCAATATGCCGATCAGTCATATTGGCGGGCTGGAATTCGATCACTATTTCAAAAGGAAGCAAAAGCATAAAAGCTGGCGTTCGGCGGAATTCAAAAGCTGGGACCTTCCGCTGGTGGAACGCTGGAATCCCGGTAAAGGGGTCCGGTTGCGACTGAGCTATGATAATGGACTACAGGCTGCGGCACAGCAGGAAAGCATCGGGCAACAGCTTGCCGACCTATTCCAAAAAAGGAAGGTCGACCGGACGAAGCCGGTAAAATTCAATCTCGATCCGATAATAGGAATTGTTGGTAATTTCCTGAAAAAGATTGAATTGTGCTGTAGTCGGGCTTGGGAAGGCATGCGCAATCTACCCTTCTCGGACGCGGAGATCATCCAGATTATCAGCCAAGTCATCGTCGCGGGTGTCACCGAGGAGCTTACAGGCAGGGTGTTTTCATTTTCAGGTGAAAAGTTGCTCCAACTGGAGATGACCAACGAATACGGCAATATCAGCAGATGCCAGGTTTCACCTTCCGTGATCCTTTCCGCTATCCGGGCCGATCTGTTCGATATCCTTTCTGACAACGCACCGAAGGTATTGCAGCCAGAGATTCTGTTGCACATCAATGATCCCTACCTACTCTTCGATTTCCATTTATTGCTGGCGGTATTCAAAAAAGAGATCATCTTTTCTCAGTTGTTGCTGCAGCAGGAGAATGACCATCCGGTGATCTTCTTTACGCCCGCCCAGATCAATGTGCTGGGATATGCCTGAGTGAATTTCCATCGTCCGGTCAAGGGTCAATCTTTGACCGCAATATAGTGTAAGTAACCCCGTTACAGCAAGCGTCACGTCTGTGCTCACATTGCAGAGAATGGCATAAAGCCCACAAGCGAGGATGCTTGCGATAGCATAGGAAAGCTTGCGGGAGCGTAATTAGAAAAATTCATCATCCCTCCGCCACCCCCAACACCCTATTAACCGCCGATAAACTCATCTCCAGCCTGCCGGCAATCTGCCTTTGACTCAGGCCCTGTTTATGAAGCGCCAGCACATCGGCGGCGCGGCGTTGGCGTTCTACCTGGCTGTAACGGCGCAGGTGTTTAACCTCGTTATCGGTATGGGAGAATACAAACTGCAAAAAGCCGTTTAGCCTTTCCAGCCGGCCGAGGCATACGTTATGGCTGCCGTACATTTCAGCGGTGCTGCGTTGTTTCACCTGCTTGAGGTAGCGGTAGCAGGGCAGGGTTTGGCTTTCGGCCATGGCAAAGGCGCTGTCGGCAAAGTTGATGAGCATTTTGCTGCCCTGGAGGTCGTTACGGGTAATGGGCAGTGAAGGGTTGCGTTTAGGGGTGTGGGCCAGCACCAGGATGCTGAGGCCATGCCGGGTTTTAAGCAGTTTGAGCTGTTTCATGAGCGAGAGGGCCTGGCTGCTGCGTTCGGTACCGTTGCGCAGGCAGGTAATATTATCAATAATGAGCACCCTGGCATCGGTACGTTTAATAGCGCGACTAAGCGCGTGGGTTATAAACTCATCAAAAGTTTTAAAATCTTGCGGCAGGCCGGTCATCTGGTTAAACTCACCCCGGTAAAAATTTTCGTGAAAGGTGTGGGTGGTGCTGCCGTCGGTATAGCGCTGTTCAAATTGTTTGCCGGTTAGTTCAAAATCAATGTAGAGGACCGGGCAGGGTTCGGCATCCATTTTAAAAGGTGTGATGGCTTTGCCGCGGGTAATGCTGTCGCCCAGTTGTACGGCCAGTAAACTTTTGCCCATGTTGGTATCGGCAAACAGGATACACAGCTCACCTTCAAGCCAAAATTCGCCGAACAGCATCCGGGGCGTTTGGCGTTCGCGTTCCATCTCCATCCATGTACTGGCCTGGTGAATAATAAAAGCATCGGGAGGGATAGCGTCAGGGTCATAAACTCTCGGGCGGATCCCTCTTTTAGCGTCTCTTCGCGCCGCCTCGCGCACATCGGCGCGGATCATTTCCACAACCAGTGGTCGTCCATTTTTTTCAATCATAGCGTTATGTCGTTGATAAATTAAAGCTTGGTGTTTAGGGCAAAGTCGTAGTTCCCGGGTAAAGCGGCATAAGTGTTCAGAAGAAATAAAAAAAGCGAAGGATTGCGCGATTCCCCTCTTGAGAGTAATAGCCCATCAAGAGGCAGTAGCCATTTTGTTAATTAAAAAGTTAAACACCTGGTTATTGCCTCTATTGTTATATTTAAATGTGAACTCATTCAGGTATGATTGCAAATGTCTGAGCGATACTTTATGGTATTGACCATATATCCCCCGTTTTAACAATGTCCAAAAGCCCTCAATCGTATTGGTGTGATACTCTCCCCGGGCATACTCTTCTTTTTCCTTGTTTAATACCTGATGTTCACGGAATATTTTATTTAAACCGGCATATCCACCAAAGCCGTCCGTTACAATAGTAGCATCTGTGCTCACTGATTGTTCAACAATGGGTTTGAG
>NZ_FNCG01000040.1 GCF_900100945.1 Mucilaginibacter gossypii
AAATCCACACCTTTGCAGCCCGCAAAAGAGGAAAAGGAGAGAGCGAAGCGGGTCTGAAACTTTGAAAAATAAAAAATAAAAAAGTTTTGGAAATAAGAAAAGGTTTTCTACCTTTGCAGACCCAAACGGAAGGGAGCTTGAAAGAGCGAAAGAAGTTGAGGCTGAGCGAGTTCAGTCAATAAGAGAAGGAAGAAAGTTAACAATAGTTAATGAGTAAAACAAAAGAGCCGAAAGCGATTTTCGGGGAAACAAACTGACAAGTTAAGCGATGAAAATTGCGACGACATAATAGCTGATTCGGATGATGAAGCGAGCAAGTTCTTTTAAGAAATGGAAATCATGTAGCGTAACGGGAGATTAACCAAGGCTAAGGCTGAGGAAGATTGAAGAGTTACAAAAAGAAGAGAGGCTGTATAAAGATATAATAATACAGATTCTATTAATTAATAATAGGGTCAGTGGTTAAACAAAACATTTTACAATGGAGAGTTTGATCCTGGCTCAGGATGAACGCTAGCGGCAGGCCTAATACATGCAAGTCGGACGGGATAGGAGAGCTTGCTTTCCTTGAGAGTGGCGCACGGGTGCGTAACACGTATGTAACCTACCTTGATCAGGGGGATAGCCTCTCGAAAGAGAGATTAAGACCGCATAACATTATGATATGGCATCGTATTATAATCAAATATTTATAGGATCAAGATGGGCATGCGCAACATTAGCTAGTTGGTGTGGTAACGGCATACCAAGGCGACGATGTTTAGGGGATCTGAGAGGATGACCCCCCACACTGGTACTGAGACACGGACCAGACTCCTACGGGAGGCAGCAGTAAGGAATATTGGTCAATGGACGGAAGTCTGAACCAGCCATGCCGCGTGCAGGAAGACGGCCCTACGGGTTGTAAACTGCTTTTGCAGGGGAATAAACCTCGATACGTGTATCGAGTTGAATGTACCTTGAGAATAAGGATCGGCTAACTCCGTGCCAGCAGCCGCGGTAATACGGAGGATCCAAGCGTTATCCGGATTTATTGGGTTTAAAGGGTGCGTAGGCGGCTTTTTAAGTCAGGGGTGAAAGACGGTAGCTCAACTATCGCAGTGCCCTTGATACTGAAGAGCTTGAATGTACTTGAGGTAGGCGGAATGTGACAAGTAGCGGTGAAATGCATAGATATGTCACAGAACACCAATTGCGAAGGCAGCTTACTAAAGTATGATTGACGCTGAGGCACGAAAGCGTGGGGATCAAACAGGATTAGATACCCTGGTAGTCCACGCCCTAAACGATGAACACTCGATGTTGGCGATATACGGTCAGCGTCTAAGCGAAAGCGTTAAGTGTTCCACCTGGGGAGTACGCCCGCAAGGGTGAAACTCAAAGGAATTGACGGGGGCCCGCACAAGCGGAGGAGCATGTGGTTTAATTCGATGATACGCGAGGAACCTTACCCGGGCTTGAAAGTTAGTGAATGTGACAGAGACGTCACAGTTCTTCGGAACACGAAACTAGGTGCTGCATGGCTGTCGTCAGCTCGTGCCGTGAGGTGTTGGGTTAAGTCCCGCAACGAGCGCAACCCCTATGTTTAGTTGCCAGCATTTAAGGTGGGGACTCTAAACAGACTGCCTATGCAAATAGAGAGGAAGGAGGGGACGACGTCAAGTCATCATGGCCCTTACGTCCGGGGCTACACACGTGCTACAATGGATGGTACAGAGGGCAGCTACCTGGCAACAGGATGCCAATCTCTTAAAGCCATTCACAGTTCGGATCGGGGTCTGCAACTCGACCCCGTGAAGTTGGATTCGCTAGTAATCGCGTATCAGCAATGACGCGGTGAATACGTTCCCGGGCCTTGTACACACCGCCCGTCAAGCCATGGAAGCTGGAAGTGCCTGAAGTGCGTAACCGCAAGGAGCGTCCTAGGGTAAAGTCGGTAACTGGGGCTAAGTCGTAACAAGGTAGCCGTACCGGAAGGTGTGGCTGGAATACCTCCTTTCTGGAGCAGGATCTCTGAGTAATTCGGAACTGTTACCTACATGATATTTCTTAAAACACAAACAAAAAGACAAAAGGAAACCCAGAAGATGAAGCCATCTGTGGAATGTGCAAACGCAAGTAAGTACAGGACAAGTGGCAGTAAGCAGTGGCAGCAGCAGTAGGCAGAAAAGTCCTGCAAACTGCAACTGATAACTGCAACTAAAAACAAATAGTCCT
This sequence comes from Mucilaginibacter gossypii, assembly GCF_900100945.1. Lineage (GTDB taxonomy): Bacteria > Bacteroidota > Bacteroidia > Sphingobacteriales > Sphingobacteriaceae > Mucilaginibacter > Mucilaginibacter gossypii. The sequence goes on from NZ_FNCG01000040.1 coordinate 2,218, forward strand.
GTAGCTCAGCTTGGTTAGAGCACTACACTGATAATGTAGGGGTCAGCAGTTCAAATCTGCTCGGGACTACAAAAAAGGAAGAAAGGGAAAAGGATAAAGGCAAAAGGTAAGAAAACCTTTCAGCTTTAACCTTTCAGTTTTCACCTCATCTAACGGGGGATTAGCTCAGCTGGCTAGAGCACCTGCCTTGCACGCAGGGGGTCAACGGTTCGAATCCGTTATTCTCCACCAAGTATTCTACAGTAACTATAATATAGGTTACGCTACAGATGAAAACTAACGTTCTTTGACATATTGGAAGAAGTAATTGAAAACAAGAGAAAACAACAGATAGAGACGTTGTTAGGTTCAATACTACAAAGAGACAAAGCAGCAATGCAATGACTCAATGAAATAATGACTTAATGACTGATCTAAAATAAAGACATACCTTGCGGCGCAAAAGGCGCAAGAGTAGAAGAAAGTAAGAAAGGGTACACGGGGGATGCCTTGGCTCTCAGAGGCGAAGAAGGACGTGATAAGCTGCGATAAGCTGCGGGGATTAGCAAATATGAATTAATCCGCAGATTTCCGAATGGGGAAACCTAGTTATTTGAAGAATAACTGCATAAATGCGCTAACCTGCCGAACTGAAACATCTAAGTAAGCAGAGGAAGAGAAAACAATAGTGATTTCCAGAGTAGTGGCGAGCGAAATGGAAGAAGCCCAAACCTGTTATGTTACGGCATAGCAGGGGTTGTAGGACCACAACATGAATATTAAATAGAACCGGAACGGGGTGGGAAACCCGGCCATAGAGCATGAGAGCTGCGTACGGGTAATAGATAATAGGATAGTGGTATCCTGAGTACCGCGAGGTCGGAGACGCCTTGTGGGAATTTGCCGGCACCATCCGGTAAGGCTAAATACTCCTGAGAGACCGATAGTGAACCAGTACCGTGAGGGAAAGGTGAAAAGAACCCCGAACAGGGGAGTGAAATAGAACCTGAAACCGTGTACTTACAAGCGGTCGGAGCCTGGCAACGGGTGACGGCGTGCCTTTTGCATAATGAGCCTACGAGTTACTCTTCCCTGGCAAGGTTAAGTGTTTAAGACACGGATCCGAAGCGAAAGCGAGTCTGAAAAGGGCGTATAGTCAGGGGAGGTAGACGCGAAACCTTGTGATCTACCCATGGGCAGGTTGAAGGTGCCGTAACAGGTACTGGAGGACCGAACCGATAAACGTTGAAAAGTTTCCGGATGACTTGTGGGTAGGGGTGAAAGGCTAATCAAACTGGGAAATAGCTCGTACTCCCCGAAATGTTTTTAGGAACAGCCTGGCGGTTGAGTTATAAAGAGGTAGAGCTACTAATTGGGTGCGGGGGAGTCAAATCCTACCAAATCCAGATAAACTCCGAATGCTTTATAATATACGCTGGAGTGAGGCTATGGGTGCTAAGGTCCATGGCCGAGAGGGAAAGAACCCAGACCATCAGCTAAGGTCCCTAAATTATTGCTAAGTTGAACTAACGAGGTCCGATTGCACAGACAGCTAGGATGTTGGCTTGGAAGCAGCCATTCATTTAAAGAGTGCGTAACAGCTCACTAGTCGAGCGATCGGGCATGGATAATAAACGGGCATCAAGCAGTATACCGAAGCTATGGATTCATATTAATATGACTGGTAGGGGAGCATTCTATTATCCGGCGAAGCAGGAAGGTAACTGACTGTGGAGGGAATAGAAAAGCAAATGTAGGCATAAGTAACGATAAGGCGGGAGAGAAACCCGCCCACCGAAAGACTAAGGTTTCCTGATCAACGCTAATCGGATCAGGGTTAGTCGGGGCCTAAGGTGAAGCCGACAGGCGTAGCCGATGGACAACTGGTTAATATTCCAGTACTTTTTATTACTGCGATGCGGTGACGGAGTAGTGACACTGACGCGAACTGACGGAATAGTTCGTTAAAGGCTGTAGGTATAGAGTTTGTAGTTAAGTACGCAGACTTTGCTGAAAGCTGATAGTACACCAAATCTTCGGACAAGGTGATAGTTCAGGTAATCAGACTTCCAAGAAAACCCGCTAAGCTTCAGGTAATAAAAACCCGTACCGTAAACCGACACAGGTAGTCGAGGAGAGAATCCTAAGGTGCTCGAGTGAATCATGGCTAAGGAACTCGGCAAAATGGCCCTGTAACTTCGGGAGAAGGGGCGCTGG
>NZ_FNCG01000026.1 GCF_900100945.1 Mucilaginibacter gossypii
CCATGTGCCTTATCTATGACCTGAAGCTTTAGACGGCCATCCCGCTCCAATAACCCAATCACGGGCTGTTTATCCTGCATGCCGGTGACCTGCAAATTATTATCGCGCCTTTCCTGCCGCTTTTTCTTTGAGTGATTGGCTTTTTTACCACCTAAATAAGTCTCATCTACCTCAACAATACCCTTAAACAAACCGCCATCCCCGCCGTCCCGCATGGCTTCCCGTATCCGCATCTGCAAATACCAGCCTGTCTTACGATTGCATCCCAGATCCCTGCTTAACTGACGTGCAGATAACCCCTTTTTCGCATTCAGCATTAATGAAATAGCCAAAAACCATTGCGGCAAAGGAAGTTTGGTGCCCTCGAAAACAGTGCCGACCAAAACGCTATAGCTGCGGTTACAGCTATTGCAAATATGCCGTTGGCTTTCCTGGCGCTTGCTGCTCCGTTTGCTGTTGCAATACGGGCATTCTGGCAATCCTTGCCATCTTAATCCTTCAAGATAGTCTATGCAACTGGACTGATCTGGAAAACGCTTAATCGTCTCTATGATATTCATTATCATAAATATACAAATTATTCCTGCCTTTTCATGGGCTATTACTCTCGAGAGGGGAGTTTGATGCGTTAAGCTGAATTAACCTCTTAAGTTAACGGCTATGCTCCCAGCGGAGGGAATTAAAAACCTTCCGAACACTTACGGCATAACCCCGACTTATGGCTTCCGACTCAGAACTATTGACTTAATGCCCCCGGGGAAATTTCATAGGCCTCTCCAAAGGAGAGGGTTGTGCGAGGCCCAAATTTAGCTTTAGGTTTTTGCAATATTGGTGGCGCTGTTTTGTCAGTACCTGCCGGTAAAATGGAGGGTTCAAATAAAAATGCCCAAAAAACAGCAAAAAAACGTGAAAAATAAAAGATGAAAACGCGGTTGAACTACTGCTTTAATGAGCGGTTAAATTTACTGGTAAAAAGCTTTAATTGTTGATAATCAAATATTTAACTATGTTTCACCAAAAATGCTAAATAGTTGATTTTTAAGGTGTTTCATGAAAAGCCTGTTTCGCGTTTCGGCTTTCAAAAAATGGGACACCCGGTTTTTTAAAAAAAGAAGGGGTTAGGAAATTTCACTTTTTTTTCGGGAATCAAAAAAATGGGACACCTCATTTGTTACAATTCCGGGGTGCAGGCTAAACACCACTTTAACTTGTAATACAATACTTATAACAAGGCAAACCAACCATGCCGCAAACCATTTAAGCGATAGCTGGGTATTTATAACTGCCTTAAAAAAGAATATGGTCATTACCAGCAGGGCAAAAGCCATGGCGTAGGTGAATTGCTGCCAGCTGCTTACGGGTATATATCTGAACGCATAAACAGAAAACATGGCGCAGCTTCCCGTCAGGCTGGCAAAGCTCATACGCTTGATGAAGACCCATTTATTGGTTTCGAGCAGGATGATAGCCGCTATAACCATGATCACCCATTTACTGCATGCAACAACGTTGGATAACAATATAGCCTCGGGTGTAACCACATAACCAAACTTTTGTTCAATGAACCATGCAGTTATCATGACTGATGCAGCAAAGTTTATGATGGCGGTTATGGCGTTTCGGGTGTTAGCGGGCATTAATTGGCTCGGGGGATTTTGGGTGATAAATGTATGTATTTATAATTTAATTAGGAAGGAGCCTCACCCTAAATCCCTCTCCGGCGGAGAGGGACTTCAATTCTCCCCAACCCGGGGGAGATATAGAGGGGGCTTAAACAACAATAGCGACAGGTAAGCCCGTCGCTATTGCGTATATTATATAGGTGTAATTAATTACAACCCGAAGGCTGCTTTAACCTTATCAACATGATCAAGCTTTTCCCAGGTAAACAGCTCAACTTCGCGTTCGAGCTTGCTGCCGTCGTGGCCAACAAAAGTTTTGGTAACTATTTCGTTTGGCCTGCCGAAGTGCCCGTAAGCTGCGGTTTCGCTGTAAATAGGGTTGCGCAGTTTAAAGCGGGTTTCAATGGCGTATGGGGTCATGTTAAAAATGCCTTCTACTTTTTTGGCAATGTCGCCGTCGTGCAGGTCTACCTTGGCGGTGCCGTAAGTATTTACGTAAATACCCATTGGTTGCGCTACGCCGATTGCGTAGGATACCTGTACAAGCACTTCATCGCACAAACCGGCGGCAACCAGGTTTTTAGCGATGTGGCGGGTAGCGTAAGCAGCCGAGCGGTCGACCTTTGAAGGATCTTTACCCGAGAAAGCACCACCACCATGTGCACCTTTACCACCGTAGGTATCCACAATAATTTTGCGACCGGTTAAGCCGGTATCGCCATGCGGCCCGCCGATAACAAATTTACCGGTTGGGTTAATGTGGTACTTAATATCGTCGTTAAAGAAATGGGCGTATTTAGGATATTTAGCTTTAACACGCGGAATCAGGATACTGATGATATCGGCGCTGATTTTGGCAAGCATGGCCGGTTCGTCGTCAAAATCATCGTGTTGAGTTGATATAACGATGGCATCAATACGCTGCGGCTTGTTGTCGTCGCTGTACTCAAGCGTAACTTGCGATTTTGCATCCGGGCGAAGGTATTTGATCTCATTGTTTTCGCGGCGGATGGCTGCGAGCTCAATTAATAAAGCGTGGGCTATATCAAGGGCAAGCGGCATGTAGTTGTCGGTTTCAACGGTGGCGTAACCAAACATCATGCCCTGGTCGCCGGCACCCTGCTCTTCTTTGGCGGTGCGATCGACCCCCTGGTTAATATCGGGCGATTGTTCGTGGATGGCCGATAGCACACCGCATGAACTGCCGTCAAACATATATTCGCCTTTGGTATACCCGATCCTGTTGATCACCTCGCGGGCAATCTTTTGTACGTCGAGATAGGCTTTTGATTTTACTTCGCCGGCTAAAAAAACCTGGCCTGTGGTTACCAGCGTTTCGCAGGCAACTTTCGATTCGGCATCAAATGCTAAAAAATGATCAATCAGCGCGTCCGAGATCTGATCGGCCACTTTATCCGGGTGACCCTCTGATACAGACTCTGAAGTAAATAAATATGACATAAAATTTAAATAAGTAAAGTAAAAATCGACTGGGAGGGTTTTAAGGCGGATCGGGCAGTAAAAAGAAGCATGGTTTTAGCACTTTTTTACGTGGTTGCAATCCGGCTCCGGTGTAAAGGGGAGCATTAAATCAGTCCACATTCGGGCGGTAAAAATAAAACAAATTTCACAAAGCCGAAAATACATTTACTTTTGAAGATTGAAATAATATATATAGTTGAAACGGAAAGCGTTATTTATAATAAACCCAATTTCGGGCGGGAAGAAGAAGGACGGGGTGCCTGAACTGATTAAAGATACTATTGATGCCGGTATAATTGAGCCGGTTATCGCTTTTAGTGACGGCGTGGCACATGCAAGGGTTATCGCATCCGAAGCCATTGGCAAATTTGATATAGTGGTTGCAGTTGGGGGGGATGGTACAGTTAATGAAGTGGCTTCGGCCATTGTGGATACAGATACATCGCTTGGTATAGTACCATTTGGCTCAGGTAACGGGCTTTCGAGGTTTTTAGGGATCCCTATGGATACAAGGGATGCCATTAAAAATCTTGCCTCGGGCCGTACCGAAATTATTGATTCGGCCAGGATTAACGGGCAGCCGTTTTTTAATATGGCAGGCATGGGGTTTGACGCTCACATCAGCGAGATCTTTTCGCATGGTAAAAAGCGCGGTTTTATCAGTTATATAAAATCGTCGATAAAAGAGGTGGTTGGCTACCAGCCGCAAAACTATCACTTGGATATCGACGGAAAGAAATATGATTATAAGGCATTTATGCTCAGTATAGCCAATTCTTCGCAATACGGCAATAATGTGCATATATCGCCCAAAGCAAGCCTGCAGGATGGTTTGCTGGATGTGTGCGTGATAAAGCCTTTTCCGCTGTGGAGGTTTCCGGAGATGAGCATGCGCATGCTGATTAAAGCAACCGAAAGCTCAAAATACGTAGAAATTATCCGCGGTAAGCAGATCCTGATAAAAAGGGAGCACGCCGGCCCTATTCACCTGGATGGCGAACCCCAGGTGGCGGGTACGGGCATAGATATTAATATATTGCCAAAATCATTAAAGGTTATAGTTGGCCCGTCATTTAAAAATTGATCAATATGGCTAAGAAAAATTTTACAGGCGTAGTTTACTCAACCGACCCCGATTTTCAATACCAGGAAACCGGTGGGGGAGGGGCCGAAACATTGCCGCCACAGCAGCAAAATGTTAAAATATATCTTGACCGTAAAGGAGGCAGCAAACTGGTTACGCGCATTGCGGGGTTTATTGGCGCCGATGCTGACCTGGAAGCGTTGGGGAAAAAATTGAAATCGAAATGCGGGGTTGGTGGCTCTGTCAAAGATGGCGAAATACTGATCCAGGGCGATTTCAGGGATAAAATACTGCTATTATTACAAACCGACGGTTATAAAGCTAAAAAAGCCGGCGGGTGATCTGAGAAAAAAATAAACAATTATAAACCGGTAGTTTAACAAACTTATTTGAAAGAAGCATTTTTAAACAAAGTGCACAACTATCTGTTACAAAGCTTGCATCATAGTTAAAAGGTACAGATACCTTTTATAAACTTAAAAAAAACGGGCTATTTTAGCTTGGTAACACAAATTTTATGTGTTATCACTTGCTATTTTTAAAAAAAATGGTTTTCATTGCATATAATTGTGTTGGTAACACACAATAAAATTGTAATGTTGCGTTTATATTCACCAACAATACACAGAATGATATTCTGTATTAAAAAATTGTAAAGAATAACATAAATGGTTTTTTTAATTCAATAAAATTCTATTTTTGTTATTCCCAACAAACAGCGCATTTTAACTAACTTATAAAATAAACAAAAACAAAAACTAAAAATTCAAAAGTAATGGCAAACGCACCAACAAAACCAACTACTCCTGTTAAGAAAGAAAGCTCAAGTGCATCTGGCATGTTTGCTTCTTTAACCATTCCAATCTGTCTTATTGTTACAACTTGTATCTTTATATTCATTTTAGGTGATCCAAGCCACTTTAAAGGTGGTGATGTTAACGCTTACCCAACAGACATTTTCGGCACAGTTCACAGTGGTGGTGTTATCGTACCGGTGATCATGGGTTTCTTATTAATGGTTATCGTTTTCTCTATCGAGCGTTTCATCGTTATCAGCAAAGCTTCAGGTACTGGTAGTGTTGATAGCTTCGTAAGGAAAATCCAATCTCTTTTAAATGCCGGTAACATTGCAGGTGCTTCTGCAGAGTGCGACAAACAAAAAGGTTCTGTTGCTAACGTTATCAAATCAGCACTGAAAAAATACGGCGAAATGGAAGCTGAACCAAACCTTGACGTTGATCAAAAAACTTTAGCTATCCAAAAAGATATCGAAGAAGCTACTGCTTTAGAAATGCCAATGCTTGAGCAAAACTTAACTATCATCGCTACTTTGGTATCTATCGGTACGTTAACCGGTCTGTTAGGTACGGTTGTGGGTATGATCAAAGCGTTCTCTTCATTAGCAACTGCCGGTGTACCTAACCAGGTTGAATTATCAGCTCACATTTCTGAAGCCTTGATCAACACTGCATTTGGTATCAGTACTTCAGCTATTTCAATTGTTATGTACAACGTATTTACGTCAAAAATTGATAAGTTGACTTATGCTATTGACGAAACAGGATTTAGCATTGTACAAACATTTGCTTCATCTCACAAAAACAAGTAAGAATATATTAGTGCTATGCCTCATGCACAATAAGTTAGGGGCAAGATAGTTAATACTGAAACACTATATATTTTTAAGAAATTTAACATGGCAAGGATAAAAGTTCCAAGAAAGAGCACCGCAATTGACATGACCGCTATGTGCGACGTGGCGTTTCTGCTGCTTACTTTCTTCATCATGACCGCAAAAGTAAAAACCGAGGATCCGGTACCTATTGATATACCAAAGTCTTCAATCCAGCAGCCAGTGCCTGAGTCTGATTTTGCTACAGTATCTGTAGGTGATCAAAAAGCTTTCTTTGGTGTTGAAGGTGTTGATATCCGCAAGGAAATGTTGAACCAGATGGGTTCGATATATCATATGACCTTTACCCCTGAAGAGCAAACAAGGTTTTCTTCTATCAATTCATTTGGCGTGCCAATGAACCAGTTGAAACAGTTTATTGCTTTATCTGCTGATCAGCAAAAGAAATATGCACAGCCGGGTATCCCGAGAGACTCTGTTTCGGCAGAACTTACCAACTGGATTCGCCAGGCCCGTATAGCTACCAAAGCCTTACATAACAAGGAACTTCGTTTAGCTATTAAAGGTGATAGCAAAGAGGAATATCCGGTTATAAAGGATGTTATCGGTATTTTGCAAAAGCAAAAAGTTAACAAGTTTAGTTTAATTACGGATTTGGGCAGCGCCGGTGGTGCTCCAAAAAAATAAAAGACCATGGCAGAATTAGATACCTCCGGGGGAGGCAAACATAAAGGCGGTAAGGTTCGCAGTAAGAAGCAATCAACCCGTGTAGATTTAACCGCGATGGTTGACCTGGCTTTCTTGTTGATCACCTTCTTCATCATGACCACTACACTCGCTAAACCAAAAGCGATGGACTTGGCCATGCCTGATAAGGATGAGAAAACAAAAGATCAGATGGATATTGCCGCTTCACGTTCGATGACCATTTTATTGGGAAGCGACGATAAATTGGAGTGGTACATCGGCGAGCCGGGAAAATCAGCGCCCACAATTGACAATTTTGGCCCTAACGGGTTACGTAAAACGTTAATTGAAAAAAGCAAAGAAGTACAGCAAAAAACAGGCAAATACATGTTTGTTGTGATTAAACCAAGCGATAAATCAAAATATAAAAATATGGTTAGCACGCTTGATGAGATCAATATAGCCAATATCCAAAGCTATGGTATCGTTGATATAACAGCGCCGGAGATTGAGTTGCTTAAAAAAGACGGCTTGTACAACGATAATAAATAATATTAAATAACGTTATAAACTTCCATTAAAGCCTTAACAGATGTTAGGATCAAAATTAGACATACTAAAGCAGGAATGGATCGACGTTGTTTTTAGTAATCGTAATAAAGCCTATGGCGCTTACGAGCTAAGGAAAGAGAATTCAAAAAACACCAGCAAGTCGTTGATCATTGCTATTGTGGTTTTTGTATTTATAGTTTCTTTGCCAACTATCATCAACAAGATCAAAGGTCTTATCCCAGCGAAAGACGAAAAAGTGAAGATAACAGACGTGGTTCTGTTACCTCCGCCACCGGTTGACCAAACCAAAAAACCACCTCCGCCGCCACCTGAACCACCAAAACCAAAGGTAGACCAGGTACGTTTCCCTCCTCCGGTTGTAAAACCAGATAACGAGGTTAAGGAGAAAGATCCACCAACAGTAAAAGAACTTGCTGTTGCCGATCCGGGTCAAAAAGACCAAAAAGGTGATCCTAACGCAGACATTAGAATTGATGAGCCGGTAGGTAACTCAGACGTTAAGCAGGTTGTGGAAGCCGATCCTAACCAGATCTTTACTTCCGTTGAGCAAGTTCCTGAATTTGCTGGCGGTTTGGAGAAATTTGGTCAGTATTTGAGCAAAAACATCAGGTATCCGGCCGTAGCCCGCGAAAACAATACACAAGGACGTGTAATTTGTACATTCGTTGTGGAAAAGGATGGTTCTTTAACCGATATTAAGGTTGTAAGAGGCATCGGCAGCGGTTGCGACGAAGAAGCGGTTCGTGTATTGAAAAATTCACCAAAATGGAAACCGGGTATACAAAACGGTCGTCCGGTTCGTGTACAATACAGTGTTCCAATCAGCTTTACTTTAGCATCTGAAGAATAAGTAATGCCATTTAATTACAATAAAGAGCAAAAATCGCCCAAAAGGCGGTTTTTGCTTATTTTAGGAACTGCTGCATTTATTTGCTTTGTGGTTTTAGGTCTCATGATCATGTTTTGGGACGCGCTCCCGCTGCAACTGCAACATTATCAACGTTTACTTTTCGGTGCGTTTATTATAGGATACGCGATTTTGAGGTTTTCGAGATTGTTTAAGAAGGATCAGTATGAAGATTAAATTAGGGGTTGTATATGTATTGGTTTTAATTGTTTTAATAGCCGCTTTACAGGCTTGTAAGCAAAAACAAGTAAAATCCGTACCAACCGACAGCTTCAACGCCGGAAGAGCAACTTTCGTAGCCGATGAATCTTTTTCTCCAATAGTAGCACAGGAAGAATATGTTTACAGAAGCCGGTACCCCAACGCCGACCCGGTATTTATTTATAAAACAGAAAACCAGGCTGTAAATATGTTGTTAAACGACAGTGTTAGGCTTGCGGTATTATCGCGCAGGCTTGATACCGCGGAGCGTAATATAATAACCCGCCGTACATTGAGTGTTGAGGAAGTACCTTTTGCAGTTGACGCAATTACATTGATAGTTAATAAGGCGTCGAATGATACCGCTATTACTGTCGCTCAATTAAAAAAGGAGCTTAAAGGCCAGGGGGACGGAAATAAAACTATAGTTTTTGACAATCCGAACTCAAGTTTGGTAAGGTATTTGAAGGACTTCTCTGGTAATAAGGAGTTTAAGCAGAAGAATATATACGCGCTCAAATCAAATATCGAAGTTATTAAGTACGTAAGCGAACATCCTGATGCATTAGGCATTATAGGCTTTAGCTGGATTAATAACCCGGAAAAAGAGTACGCAGATTATGTTGAAAAAGTGAAAGTTGTAGGGGTTAGAGATGAAGGAAACAAGCAGTATCCTATTGAATATTTTAAACCTTCGCAAGAATCACTTGTCTTAAAACAGTACCCTTTGAGCAGGAGTTTATATTTGATCAACTGCTCAAGTAAGAATGGTTTAGCAGCAGGATTTGTTACGTTCCTGGCCAGTGATGTGGGGCAACGGATAATATTGAAATCGGGTTTACTACCTGATTCAATTCCCCCGAGAGAGATAATTTTAAAAAAGTAAACTATAACTAAATAAAGATGAAAATGATCAGTAAAATAGCTAAGGCTTCATTAGGACTGGTATTTTTAGGTTCATCATCAGTTTTTGCGCAAAGTCTTGCCGACGCCAAAAAAGCTATTGACGCCGAACAATATCAGAAAGCAGAGTCGATGCTCAAAACGCTTACTACTACTCAGCCAACCAAAGATGAGAATTTCTTTTATCTGGGTTGGGTGTACATTAAACAGGACTATGCTGATTCGGCGAAAGTCGTTTTCAATAAAGGTATTGCTGCAAATCCAAAATCAGCATTAAATTATGCCGGTTTAGGTGCTGTTGCCCGTTTAGATAAGGATAACTCCGGTGTAACAACTAACTTTAATCAGGCTGTAGCTTTGGCAGGTAAGGACGCAAAACCTTACACGTATGTGGGTTTATCATATTTGCTGCCTACCACTGCCGATAAAAAAGTAACTCCTGCTGATGCAGATGCTGCTATTGCAGTACTGACTAAAGGAAAAGCTATCAATGCAAAAGATGTTGATTTGCTTATCGCTCTAGGTGATGCTTACCGCTCTGTGTTAAAAAGTAACGAAGCGTACTCAAACTATTCTGACGCTTCTACGCTTGATCCTAAAAACCCGGCTGCTAAGGTTGCAACCGGTGTATTGTATAAATTTGCTAATAACTTTGATGGCTCTGAGCAGCAATTTAAAGACGCATTGGCTATCAACGCCAACTATGGCCCTGCTTACCGCGAATGGGCTGAAACCGACCTGCGCTGGTCGTTAACTGACCCCAAAATGGCTTCTGCTAAAATTAAAGAAGCTGTTGATCACTACAAACAATACCTGAGTTTAACAGATCAATCGGTAGAATCTCAAATGCGTTATGCCGACTTCCTGATCCTGGCTGGTGATTATAAAACTTTACAACAGGTAGCTACTGATCTGTCAAAATCAGCAAGCACTAATGCAAGGGTTTATCGTTACCTGGCTTATGCGGCTTACGAAAACAAAGATTATCAAAATGGTTTAACTGCAATCAACACCTGGTTCCAGAAAGCTGATCCAAAACGTATCATCCCGCGTGACTATTTATATCAGGGTCGTTTGCAGATCGCTCTTAATCAGGATTCGGTAGGTATCATTACATTACAGAAAGCTTTAACTCTTGACAGTACTCAGACTGATGTGTACGCTGAGATCGCTAAATCGTATTTCCGCCAAAAGAAATACGCGCAAGCTGGAGATGCTTACAGGGAAGTTACTCTTAAAGGTGGCCACAGCGTTAAGTTAACCGACTATTTTTACGAAGGTATCAGCTATTATTATGGTTATGATACAAAAGCGCCTAACGATTCACTGCTTACACGCGCCGACAGTGCATTTAGCTATGTAATAGCCAAAACAGCTAGCAGTCCGTTTGCAGATGCTTTTTTATATCGTGCACGTGTTAACGATTTAAAAGAAAAAGACCGTAATAACATTTCAGGATATGCGAAACCATACTACGAAAAGTATATAGAAGTGGTTAACGCAAAGGGCGCCCCTGACGAAAAAACTAAGAAAAGTTTAGCGGAAGCCTATGCTTATCTAGGCACGATTTACCAGTATAAAGAGAAAGACGACGCTAAAGCATCCGAAAACTTTGCTAAAGCGCGCGAACTTGATCCTGCTAACAAAAGTGCCGCCGCCTACTTCCAACGCAAGGGCGGAGCTGGAAAAGGTAAATAACATTATATAAACAGATATGAAGGGCCTCCTGAAAAGAGGCCTTTTTTTATTTCTCCGGTTTGAGAAATTGATTAATGATGGCGATTTGTAATCAAGATTAGTACTGAATTGCAGAAATGATTAACAACCTTATAAATCACACTTTTTTATTATTAAGGCATTAGTATATTTGCAGCATGGAAGCACAAAGTTTACCGGTTAATTATTTACCCATCATATTTCAAATGGTGGTTGCTTTAGGGTTTGTGGTAACAACAATGTTTGTAACGCACAAAATAGGGCCCAAAAGAAAAACAAAAGATAAGCTGACACCTTTTGAGTCGGGTATTGAGGTAGTGGGTAATGCCCGGACACCAATCTCTATTAAATATTTCCTGGTAGCCATTTTGTTTGTGCTGTTTGATGTGGAGGTTATTTTTATGTACCCCTGGGCGGTAAATTTCAAGGCGTTAGGTACTACCGGTCTTATTGAAATGTTTATTTTCATGGCGACACTTCTGCTGGGTTTTATCTACGTAATAAAAAAGGGAGCTTTAGATTGGGATTAAGTTTAGATTGATTCTAAATATACCCCCTCTATACCCGTAGTGTACTTTTTACATCGTTATTATTGTAAATTTGCTGCTATTATCCACATTTAGTGGTGATGGTTTTTCTATCAATTTAGTTCAATGAGTGATATTCAATTAGTTGATGCCCCTGCCGGAGTTGAAGGCGCCGGGTTTTTTGCTACCTCGCTTGATAAAGTAATAGGCATAGCGCGCTCAAATTCATTATGGCCTTTACCATTTGCTACTTCGTGTTGCGGTATTGAGTTTATGGCCACCATGGCATCTCACTATGATCTTTCACGTTTTGGTGCCGAGCGTTTGAGTTTTTCACCACGACAGGCCGATTTGTTAATGGTTATGGGTACTATAGCCAAGAAAATGGCTCCTGTACTGCGCCAGGTATACCTGCAAATGGCCGAACCGCGTTGGGTAATGGCTGTTGGCGCGTGCGCTTCAAGCGGTGGTATATTTGATACTTACTCGGTTTTACAGGGTATTGACGAGGTGATCCCGGTAGATGTTTACGTGCCGGGTTGCCCGCCGAGGCCAGAGGCTATTATAGATGGTTTTATGAATATTCAGGAGCTGGTAAAAACGGAATCCCTGCGCCGCAGAAATGAGCCTAAATACCAGGAATTGTTAGCTAAATACGGAATCCAATAATGGCTAAGATACCTAACGAACAGCTTATTAAAGCTATAGCCGATAAATTTGATACTTCAGTAACAGTTATTGGCGAACCATATGAATTGCTTACTGTTGAAACAGGTCGCGAAACAATCATTGATCTGCTTACATTCCTGAAAACGGATCCGGCTCTTAGGTTCATTTTTCTGACAGATATTACAGGTATCCATTACCCTGAACAGGAAAAGCCGATAGGCGTTATTTATCACCTGCATAGCCTCACTACCAATACCCGCATTAGGATCAAGGTATTTTTGGCCGATGCTGATGTGCATATCCCAACTGCTACGGTGCTTTGGGATGGTGCAAACTGGATGGAACGCGAAACTTATGACCTTTTTGGTGTACTATTTGACGGTCACCCGGATTTGCGCAGGATTTTGAACGTAGATGATATGACCGCTTTCCCAATGCGTAAGGAGTTTCCGCTGGAAGATCCTAACCGTGTTGACAAGAAGGATTTCTATTTCGGAAGATAATACATAGATAGAAACAAGAAATTGAGACATAAGAAACAAGAAATAGGAAAGTAAGAAAGGGGGAGAAGTTTCCCGTCTTGACTCTTTATTTCTTGATTCTTGACGCTAAAAATTCCTGACTCTAATTAATAATACTGATGCAAAATCATCCTGTATATACAGATAACGATCCGCAAAGCGAGCTATCAACCCTTAACCTGGGGCCAACTCACCCTGCTACCCACGGGGTGTTTCAAAATGTGCTTCAGCTTGATGGCGAACGCATCGTTAGCGGTGTATCAACCATTGGTTATATACACCGCGCATTTGAAAAAATTGCCGAGCACAGGCCTTTTTACCAGATAACCCCGCTTACCGACCGTTTAAACTATTGCTCATCACCCATCAATAACATGGGCTGGCATATGACAGTTGAAAAGTTGTTAAATATCCAAACTCCAAAGCGCGTTGATTACTTGCGCGTAATTGTGATGGAGCTTGCCCGTATAGCCGATCATATCATTTGTAACGGTGTATTGGGTGTGGATACCGGCGCGTTTACAGGCTTCCTGTACATGATGGAGCACCGTGAGGCTATTTATGAAATATATGAAGAAGTGTGCGGATCGCGCCTTACAACCAACATTGGCCGTATCGGTGGTTTTGAGCGTAACTTCAACAGCCGTGCATTCGATAAGCTGCGCGCATTTTTAAAGAACTTCCCTAAAACCCTTAAAGAGTTTGAAAGCCTGTTTAACCGTAACAGGATCTTTGTTGACCGTACCAGGGACGTAGCTGCTGTTAGCGCTGAAACCGCTTTGAGCTACAGCTGGACCGGGCCGCTTTTACGTGCTGCCGGTGTTGATTACGACGTAAGGGCTATGAACCCATATTCATCATACGAAGACTTTGAATTTGAAGTGCCGGTAGGCGACAATGGTGATGTTTACAGCCGTTTTTTGGTTCGCAACGAAGAAATGTGGCAAAGCTTAAGGATCATTGAACAGGCTTTAGCCAAACTTGATAAAGAACCAAGCGATATTTTCCACGCTGATGTACCTGAATTTTACCTGCCTCCAAAAGAGGAAGTATATAATAACATGGAAGCTTTGATCTATCACTTTAAAATTGTGATGGGCGAAATTCCAACCCCCAAAACCGAAGTTTATCATTCGGTTGAGGGTGCTAACGGCGAGCTGGGCTTTTACCTGGTTAATGATGGTGGCCGCTCACCGTACCGTTTACATTTCCGCAGGCCAAGCTTCATCAATTACCAGATGTATGCACCAATGAGCCGCGGTATGTTATTATCAGATGCTATTATTAACATGAGTAGTTTAAACGTTATAGCCGGAGAGTTAGATGCTTAGAGTTGACGAAGCTCAGGAACCGGTTGAATTTTCGCCGGCACTGATCAGCAAATTTGATGAAATAGTTAGCCGTTATCCGCAGGGGAAGCAAAAATCGGGCTTACTGCCGATCCTTCACCTGGTACAGGCCGAATTTGGCTGGGTAAGCGCGCCCGCGATGGATAAGGTTGCCGAATATTTAAGCATCCTGCCTATTGAGGTATACGAGGTTGCTACATTTTATACCATGTACTTTTTACGCCCGCAGGGCAAGTATGTGCTGGAAGTTTGCCGCACAAGCGGTTGCTGCCTGGTAGGTGCCGAAAAGATCATGGATCATATAGAGGAAACCCTTGGTGTAAAAGAAGGTGAAGTTACTCCCGACGGCTTATTTAGCTGGAGAGGGGTGGAGTGCCTTGCTGCCTGTGGTTTTGGCCCTGTATTGCAAATTGGCCCTGAGTATACTTTTTATGAAAACCTGACCAACGAGTCGGTAGATAAATTGATCAGTGATTTAAAAGCGAAAGCTAAGAATTAAATTATGGGACGGAAACTACTTTTAGAACATATAAACGTACCCGGCATCAATACTTTTGATGTTTACCGTTCAAAAGGCGGCTATGCTTCTGTGGAGAAAGCATTGAAAACCATGTCGCCTGAGGCGATTGTTGAGGAGGTTAAAAAATCGGGCTTACGCGGTCGTGGCGGTGCGGGTTTCCCTACCGGCATGAAATGGAGCTTTTTGGCTAAGCCCGAAGGCGTTGCGCGCTACCTGGTTTGTAATGGTGACGAATCGGAACCTGGTACTTTTAAAGACCGCTACCTGATGACTTATATCCCTCACTTGCTGATTGAGGGCATGATTGTATCAAGTTTTGCGCTTGGTGCTAATACATCATACATCTACCTGCGCGGCGAAATGATGCCACAGGTAAGGATCCTGGAAAAGGCTATCGCTGAAGCAAAAGCAAAAGGCTTTTTAGGTAAAAATATATTAGGTACCGGTTACGATCTTGAGCTTTACGTTCAGCCAGGCGGTGGTGCTTATATCTGCGGTGAAGAAACTGCTTTATTGGAATCATTGGAAGGTAAACGCGGTAACCCTCGTATTAAACCACCGTTTCCGGCTATTGCCGGTTTATATGGTTGCCCTACAGTGGTGAACAATGTTGAATCTATAGCGGCGGTTGTACCTATCATTAATGAGGGTGGCGACGAATATGCTAAAATAGGTATCGGTCGTAGTACAGGTACCAAATTGATCTCTGCAGGTGGTAACCTGAAAAAACCTGGGGTTTATGAAATTGAACTCGGTGTACCTGTTGAAGAATTTATTTATTCTGATGAGTATTGCGGTGGTATCGCCAATGGCAAACGCCTGAAAGCTGTTGTTGCCGGTGGTTCATCAGTACCAATTTTACCGGCTAACCTCATCCTGAAAACTATCAATAATGAAGCCCGCTTGATGAGCTATGAATCATTATCAGATGGTGGTTTCGTAAGCGGTACCATGTTGGGTTCGGGTGGTTTCATCGCTTATGATGAAGATGCCTGTATTGTACGTAATACCTGGAATTTCGCCCGTTTTTATCACCACGAGAGTTGCGGACAATGTTCGCCTTGCCGTGAGGGTACTGGCTGGATGGAGAAAGTATTACATCGCTTGGAATATGGCCATGGCAAAATGAGCGACATGGACTTGCTGGTAGATGTATCTAAGAAAATAGAGGGAAATACCATTTGTCCGCTGGGTGACGCGGCAGCATGGCCTGTGGCCAGTGCTATTCGCCATTTCAGGGATGAGTTTGAATGGCACGTAACTAACGCGAGCGAAGCAACTTCAAGAAACTACGGTTTGGCACATTACGCTGATCCGCTGAAAGTTGCAGAGACGGCGTAAATATATAACTATATGTCATTGTGAGCGGAGCGTGGCAATCTCGTCGCATGAAAAGAATAGCTACGAGATTGCTTCGTGCCTCGCAATGACATAGTGGTTTAGCTTTTAAAATTGATTTAGAGGCGAAGAATTTTAGAAATTAACAAACGACGTTATTATTAAATGTCAATGAAAGTAACAATAGACGGAATAACCGTTGACGTAGAACCCGGAACAAGCATCCTGAACGCCGCAAGGCAGATAGGAGGTGATATTGTTCCGCCTGCTATGTGCTATTACTCTAAACTGCAGGGCAGCGGTGGTAAATGCCGTACCTGTTTGGTTAAAGTTACCAAAGGATCAGAAAAAGATCCGCGCCCTATGCCTAAGCTGGTGGCTTCATGCCGCACTGGTGTTATGGATGGGATGGAGGTACAAAATATTACTTCGCCAGAAGTTATTGAAGCCCGTAAAGGCGTGGTAGAAATGCTGCTGATCAATCACCCGCTTGATTGCCCTGTTTGCGACCAGGCCGGCGAATGCCACTTGCAGGATCTGGGCTTTGAGCATGGGGCAGCTAAAACGCGCTATGAATTTGACCGCCGTACATTTGAAAAGATCGACATAGGTGACAAAATTCAGCTGCACATGACCCGCTGCATCCTTTGCTACCGTTGTGTGTTTACTGCCGATCAAATTACCAATACCCGTTTACATGGCATCCTGAACAGGGGCGATCATTCTGAAATTTCCACATATATCAGCAAAGCTGTTGATAACGATTTTTCGGGTAACATGATTGACGTATGCCCGGTAGGTGCTTTAACTGATAAAACTTTCCGCTTTAAAAACCGTGTTTGGTTTACCAAGCCTGTTGAAGCACACCGCGATTGCGATAAATGCTGCGGTAAAGTAACACTTTGGTATAAAGGCGAAGATGTGATCAGGGTAACTGGCCGTAAAGATGTTTATGGTGAAGTTGAGGAATTTATCTGCAATACCTGCCGATTCGATAAAAAGAAAACTGCCGATTGGGTTATTGAAGGCCCACGTAAAGTATCTCACCACTCTGTGATCAGCGCTAACCATTACGAGTTTACACCGCTGCCGGTTGTTAAAACCAACCCGGTACTGATGGAAGCTAATAAAGAACAATTTGAAAGGGAGACCCGCTTATAATGGAAACTACCGATTTAATATTCAGGATCGTACTGATCGTTGTGATTTTCGCTATCAGCCTGGTTGTGGCTATGTATTCAACCTATGCCGAACGTAAAGTTGCTGCATTTTTCCAGGATAGGATAGGCCCTAACCGTGCCGGCCCCTGGGGTATTTTACAACCCCTTGCCGATGGTGGCAAGATGTTTTTGAAAGAAGAGATCATCCCTACCAATGCAACCGGCTTCCTGTTCATTGTGGGCCCTTCACTGGCTATTTTAACTGCTTGCATCGGTTCGGCTGTTATTCCATGGGGATCGGCTATCCAAATTGGCGGTCGCACTTTTGATCTCCAGGTTACCGATATTAACGTAGGTGTACTCTACATTTTTGGTGTGGTATCATTGGGCGTTTATGGTATTATGATTGGCGGCTGGGCTTCCAATAATAAATACTCATTATTAGGCGCTATCCGCGCGGCATCACAAAATATCAGCTATGAAATTTCGATGGGTTTATCCATCATCGCATTGCTGATGCTTACCGGTACTTTAAGTCTTAAGGAAATCGCGGAGCAACAACATGGTTTTGCCTGGAATGTTTGGAGACAGCCACTTGGCTTCCTGCTGTTCCTGGTGTGTGCTTTTGCCGAAACCAACCGCTCACCGTTTGACTTACCTGAGTGCGAAACCGAGCTTGTAGGTGGCTATCACACCGAATACTCATCAATGAAATTAGGTTTTTACCTGTTTGCCGAGTATATCAACATGTTCATTTCATCGGCAGTAATGGCTACCCTGTACTGGGGTGGTTACAATTACCCTGGTATGGATTGGGTTGCGGCTCAGGCCGGACCAACCATTGCACCGCTTATTGGCGTTGTTGTATTATTTGGTAAGATATTCTTCTCTATCTTCTTTTTCATGTGGGTGCGTTGGACTATCCCGCGTTTCCGTTATGACCAGTTGATGGACCTTGGCTGGAAAATATTAATTCCATTGGCCATCACCAACATCGTGCTGACAGGCGTGATTAGTACATTACTTAAATAGATTGGAGTTTTTAAAAAATGGAATCATTAAGCAATAAACGAAAAGTACTGGAAGTTAAGCCACTCAATTTTTTAGAGCGTGCTTACCTGCCGGCCATTGTGGGCGGTTTATCCACTACAATGAAACACTTTTTCAAAAAGCCGGTAACCATCAGCTATCCTGAAGAAAAGCGTGAATTTTCAGAGAATTTCCGCGGCATGCACTCGCTTAAACGCGATGAGGATGGCAGGGAGCGTTGTACAGCCTGCGGCCTTTGCGCATTATCGTGCCCGGCAGAAGCTATTACCATGACAGCTGCCGAACGCCAGAAAGGCGAGGAGCACCTGTACCGCGAAGAGAAATACGCTGCTGTTTATGAAATCAACATGCTGCGCTGCATTTTTTGCGGTTTATGTGAAGAGGCCTGCCCTAAGGAAGCTATTTATCTTGACGGTGATATCGTACCTGCCGACTACTTAAGGAAGGATTTTATTTACGGTAAAGACAAATTAGTAGAAGCACCCTTAAATCAATAAAGAAGTTTTATACCTTTGCCCTGCCTAAAAGGGTAAAGGTATTTTGTAAATAAAAACATGAGTACATTTTACTTCATCGCATTTTTGTCCATATTCTTTTCGATATTGGTAATCTCGGCCAAAAATCCGGTACATAGTATCCTTTATCTGATCCTTACCTTTTTTACTTTCACCATTCACTACATTTTGCTTAACGCTCAATTTTTGGCGATTGTAAACTTCATCGTGTACATGGGCGCTATATTGGTATTGTTCCTGTATACGCTGATGCTCATCAACCTTAACAAGGAGTCGGAGCCTGTAAAGCCTTTCATGGTTAAAATAGCTGGTGTTTTTGGCGGCGGCATCTTGGCTGTAGCTGTTGCATCTTCACTTAAACTGATGGGCGCATCAAACCCGGTATTGTTACAAAACCCTGATCTGGGCCTTGTAAAAAACTTAGGTAAAGTATTGTTCAACGAATTTTTATTGCCATTTGAAATATCATCTGTATTGCTTTTATCAGCTATGGTAGGTGCGGTATTATTGGCTACTAAAGAAAAAGAACCTAAAGCAGCATAATGGAAAGTTTAACAAATACTATGCACGCCGTGCCGCTTAATCATTACATATTGTTAAGCACAATCATTTTTGCTATAGGCGTAATGGGCGTATTGATCCGCCGTAATGCCATCGTGATCTTCATGTCGGTTGAGTTGATGCTTAATTCGGTTAACCTTTTGCTTACCGCGTTTTCGGTATACAGGGGTGATGCAACCGGGCAGGTATTCGTGTTTTTTATCATGGCGCTGGCCGCTGCTGAAGTTGCAGTTGGTTTGGCTATTATCGTGATGATCTATCGTAATACAAACTCAATTGATATCAACGTACTAAACAGGTTGAAATGGTAACAGGTATTTCCGATTTCGGAGTTTCAATTTCGGAATTGTAATAGCTGATTAGTAATAAAACAAACGTTGTTGCCTCTTTCCCGCAATAGCGATTAGATAATTAAAAACGTATAACGTAACGCGTAAAACGTACAACATCGAACATGGATAAATATATCTGGCTTATTCCAATACTACCGTCAGCCGGTTTTGTTATAAACGGACTTGGCCGTAATTCATTATCAAAAAGTGTAATTGGCTTTATTGGCAGTTTGCTTGTACTGGTATCATTTGGTTTAAGCATTGCAGCTTTTTTCCAGGTAAAATCAACCGGAGTTCCTATTAATGTCAACTACTTTACCTGGTTTGCGGTTGGGTCATTAAAATTTCCTTTCGCATTCCTTATAGATCAGTTAAGCGCTATCATGCTGCTGATCATTACAGGTGTTGGCTTCCTGATCCACCTGTATTCTATTGGCTACATGCATGACGACGAAGGTTTCGGGAAATTTTTCGCTTATCTCAACCTGTTCGTTTTTTTCATGCTGCTGCTGGTTTTAGGTTCAAACTACCTCATCATGTTTATTGGATGGGAGGGCGTAGGCTTGTGCTCATACCTGCTGATCGGTTTCTGGTTTACCAACCCTGATTATGCAGATGCAGCGAAGAAAGCGTTTGTAATGAACCGTATCGGTGACCTTGGTTTCTTATTAGGCATCTTCACCATTATTTATGTTTTCGGTAGCATCCAGTTTGCAGAGATCTTCCCGAAGGCAGCTGTTATGAAATCAGGCGCTGGTCCACTGTTTATCATTACCATTTTACTATTCATTGGTGCCTGCGGTAAATCTGCGCAGTTGCCGTTATTTACCTGGTTGCCTGATGCGATGGCCGGCCCAACTCCGGTTTCGGCTTTGATCCACGCTGCTACCATGGTTACAGCCGGTATCTATATGATTGCCCGCTCAAACATATTCTACACTTTATCTCCGGATACAATGGAGATCATTGCTTATGTAGGTTTGGCCACGGCGCTTATCGCGGCTCTTATTGCATTAACGCAAACAGATATTAAAAAGGTATTGGCTTATTCAACTGTATCTCAATTAGGGTATATGTTTTTAGGTTTGGGGGTTGGTGCTTATACAGGTGCTTTCTTCCACGTGTTAACACATGCTTTCTTTAAGGCTTTATTATTCCTTGGTGCAGGCTCTGTGATCCACGCTATGAGCGGCGAACAGGATATGCGCAAAATGGGCGGCTTAAAAGGCAAGATTAAAACTACATTTACCACCATGATGATTGGTACTGTAGCTATTGCCGGTATTCCTCCGTTGGCAGGCTTCTTTTCAAAAGATGAAATATTAGCACATGCTTACGCGCATAGCCCTATATTTTGGGCCGTAGGTGTATTAACCGCTATGTTAACTTCATTCTATATGTTCAGGATGATGTACCTTACATTTTACGGAAAGTTCCGTGGTACTCATGAGCAGGAGCATCATTTACATGAATCGCCTCCAACAATGACTATTCCGCTTATCGTATTAGCTATCCTTTCAATTTTAGGAGGCTTTATAGGTGTGCCGGAAGTATTACACGGACATCATGAACTGGCACATTTCCTTGAGCCTGTTTTCCATAAATCAAACGAAATTTTGGGCGAGCATCATTTGTCCGAATCACTTGAATACGCGTTAATGGGCACTTCGGTAGCATTGGCTTTAGCTGCTATGGCTTATGCCTATATGAAATATGCTAAAAATGGCAGTGTACCTGTTGCTGATACTGAAGAGCGCCCGGCACTTACAAGTCTGTCATACCACAAGTTTTACCTTGATGAACTTTATGACCTGATTGTTCGCAAACCACTCGACTGGCTTTCAACCTTCTTCTATAACATCATAGAGCGTTTAGGTATCGATGGTTTGGTGAACGGGATTGGCAGAGGAACAATTGAAACCAGTAAAGGCCTGCGCCTGCTGCAAACCGGTAACGTAGGGTTCTACATATTTGTAATGGTACTGGGAATTATCGCGGTATTAGTATATAGCGTATTTGGATTAACTAAAATATAAACGATAAGCGTTTAGCAACATAAAAATGACCGTTAGTATATTACTTTTTTTGCCAATAGTTGCCGCTGTTATAACTGCCCTACTTAAAAACGGGATAGCTAAACATGCTGCATTATTTTTCTCTGTTGCCCAACTGGTAATAGCGCTTATATTTTTAAGCAAGTTTGTTCCGGATGCATCAACCCAGTTTGTAATTGATGTGCCATGGATCAGCAGTTTTGGAATTTACTTCAGTGCCGGTATCGACGGGATCAGTATGATCCTGGTTTTGTTAACCACGGTGCTTGTACCATTAATTATTTTAACAACCTATCAGCATCAATACAAAAATGAAGGTGCCTTTTATGGTCTCATCCTGTTTATGCAGGCTGGTATGCTGGTTGTATTTACCGCCCTCGACGGATTTTTGTTTTACGTTGGATGGGAAGCGGCATTGATCCCGATCTACTTCATTTGTGCCCTTTGGGGAGGTGAAAACCGCATCCGTATTACCATTAAATTTTTCATCTACACCTTTGCCGGTTCGTTGTTCATGCTGGTAGGCATTATCTACCTGTACCTCCAATCTCCAGACAAAACTTTCGACATCCACAATTTTTATAAAATGACTTTGGATGTTAAACATCAGAGCTGGATCTTCTGGGCATTTTTTCTGGCCTTTGCCATCAAGATGCCTTTGTTCCCTTTCCATACCTGGCAGCCTGATACTTATACCGAAGCTCCATCTGGCGGTACCATGATGTTATCAGGTATCATGCTTAAAATGGGTATTTACGGTGCTATCCGCTGGATGATCCCTAATGCCCCGCTTGGCTTTTATCATTTCCAGGCGTTGGCCATGATCCTTGGGGTTATAGGTGTAGTTTATGCTTCTATTATCGCCTTTAAACAAAAAGACGGAAAACGTTTGGTGGCTTATTCATCAATAGCACACGTTGGCTTGATTGCTGCGGGTATTTTTGCCTGGAATATTGCCGGTGTTCAGGGCGCCATGATTCAGATGCTTAACCACGGTATTAACGTTGTTGGTATGTTCTTTATCTGGGACATCATCAGCCGCAGGCTGAACACCCGTGAGATAGATCAGCTTGGCGGTATCGCGAAGGTAGCCCCTAAATTTGCAATAGGTTTCCTGATCATATTATTAGGTACAGTGGGATTACCGCTTACCAATGGTTTTATCGGCGAGTTCCTGTTGCTGAAAGGTGTATTTGATTTTAGCGTACTGCACTATGTAAACCTGGTACTGGCTGCCGTTGCGGGCCTTACCATCATTTTTGGTGCGGTTTACATGTTACGCCTTTATAAAAACGTAATGCAGGGCGAAACCAACCCGCTTACAGCGACTTTTGCTGATGTTAGCGGTACTGAAAAGTTGACGTTGTGCATCATTTGTGCCCTGGTTATTGTATTGGGAATTTATCCTCAGCCTATTCTGCATATCTCTGAAGCTGCGGTAACGCAACTGGTAAATCAGATAGGTTCAAAGTTTACAATGTAGGTTTAAGATTTTAAAGAAAAGAATGAATACTATAATCATCATATCTGTTTTACCTATAGTGCTGCTGTATTTAGGGTTATATAAAGCGCAAAAGGCTTTGCTGCCCGTTACTGTTATAGGATTGCTGGCTGCTTTGGGTTTTGCAATTTGCCAATGGACTTCAAAAGATACAGCTGAGCCGCTTTATACCGGCATGCTGTTGTTCAATAATTTCTCGGTTGTATTTTCAAGCGTTACCATTATATCTACTATCCTGATCCTGTTGCTGTCAAAAGGTTACTTTGAGCGTATCAGCAGGCACACGGCGGAATATTATGCTATTATCCTGTTTTCACTGACAGGCATAATCGTAATGGTATCGTTTAATAACCTTGTGATGCTGTTTATCGGCATCGAGATCATGTCGGTGAGCTTATACATCCTGGCGGGTATTAAAAAGAGCGATTTCGCTTCAAATGAAGCAGCTTTGAAATACTTTTTGATGGGTGCTTTTTCAACCGGTTTCCTGCTGTTTGGTATGGCGCTGTTGTACGGATCGTCGGGTTCATTCAATATCGATACTATCAGGGAGTATGTAATTAACCATCCACATATCGACCCTATGTTTTATACAGGCATAGCCCTGATCATTGTAGGTTTATGTTTTAAAGTAGGTGCAGCCCCCTTTCATTTCTGGACACCGGATGTATACGAAGGTGCGCCTACGCTGATCACGGCTTTCATGTCTACAGTAGTTAAAACAGCGGGATTCGCAGCCTTCCTGCGTTTGTTCTCTGCCTGTTTCCAGCCATTATCTGACTTCTGGACACCAATAATACTTGTAATTACTATCATTACCTTATTTATAGGCAATATCACCGCGTTGTATCAGCAAAGCTTTAAGAGGATGCTTGCATTTTCAAGTATCTCTCACGCCGGCTACCTATTATTTGCAATCGTGTCATTAGGCGCTGCCTCAGGTAATTCGGTATTTGTATATGCGACAGCATACTCGATAGCTTCAATCATTGCGTTTGGCGGTTTAATATTAGTACAGCAACAAGGTGGAAGTGATAACTTTGAAAGCTTTAATGGTTTGGGTAAGAAGAACCCGTTCCTTGCCTTTGTGTTAACTGTAGCCATGCTTTCATTGGCGGGGATTCCGCTTACTGCGGGCTTCATCGGTAAATTCTTCATGTTTTCGGGAGCGGTAAGCCGTTATCATATCGGTTTAGTTATTATAGCTGTGATTAACGCTATCATTAGTATCTTTTACTATTTCAGGGTCATCATCGCCATGTACTTCCGTACCGACGAACGCGCAGAGCTTACTGTGCCGGTTTATTATAAAGTAGTATTCGCGCTTTCAGCTCTCGCCACAATCCTTATTGGTGTTTATCCCGATCTTATAGCCCGTTTCATATAATCGGTATTGATAACTGCAAATTGATATAATATTTGTAGTTTTACAGATATAGTGAATGGAAAGTTTCTGGGAATACCTTCAAAATTTAACTGACGCACAATCCATAATAAGCAGGGGTGGTTTTTATCTCTTGCTTATTGTTGTTTTTGCTGAAACCGGTTTATTCTTTGGTTTCTTTCTGCCCGGCGATTACCTGCTGTTTATGGCTGGTTTATTGTGTGCCGCTGGTAAAGTTGATGTTTCTATAACTACGCTGGTATTGTCATTGATAGGCGCCGGAGTATTAGGCAATTTTACAGGCTATTGGTTTGGTTACCGAACGGGGCCGGTATTATTCAATAAAAACGACTCACTATTTTTTAAGCGGCGCTACGTAGTACTGGCCAGTGAGTTTTACAACAAACATGGAGGGATGGCGCTTATTTTAGGGAGATTTTTCCCTATTGTTAGAACATTTGCTCCTATATTTGCAGGTGTTGTTAAGGTTGATGTAAAAAGATTTTCAGTTTATAACCTTATTGGCAGCGTAGCCTGGGTATGTGTATTTACGCTGGGCGGTTTTTTTTTAGGGCGAAGGTTCCCTCAACTGAAGGATTATCTGCAATACATTGTACTGGGACTGATTGTAATTACAACAATTCCGCTGGTTATTGCTTATGTTAAAAAGAAACTTCGTGAAAAAAACGAAAAAATAGATTAGTTAATAATTTTATATACTATATAATAAAGATAAATGAGTACTCTGCATCCATGGCACCAGGTTTCACCAGGTGATAATATCCCTGAAATAGTAAACGCTATTATTGAAATTCCAAAAGGATCAAAAGCGAAATATGAAATTGATAAAGAGTCAGGCTTACTGAAGCTCGATCGTGTATTATTTTCATCTGTAATGTACCCGGCTAACTACGGCTTTATCCCTCAAACCTATTGCGATGATAAAGATCCTTTGGATATCCTTGTACTTTGCTCAATTGACGTTTTCCCTATGTCTATCATTGAGGCTAAGGTAGTAGGTGTAATGCACATGGTTGATAATGGTGAGCAGGATGATAAGATCATTGCAGTGGCTAAAAATGACATGTCGGTAAATTATATTAACGACTTAAACGAATTGCCTCCACATGCCATGACCGAAATTGTTCGCTTTTTTAAAGACTACAAAAAATTGGAAGGCAAAAACGTAACCATCGAACATTTGTTAGGTGTACGTTATGCGCATAAAGTGATAACCGAGAGTTTGGAGCTGTACAAGTCTACGTTCCCTGTGTATCAATCATAAATAAATGGACCCCGCACATTACGAGATTAGTTTATTTTACATTTTCGCTACCATGTTTTTGGTTTTACTCAATGGCTTTTTTGTAGCCGCGGAGTTTGCCATGGTAAGGGTTCGGGGTTCGCAAATTGAAATTAGGGCCAAAGGCGGCAGTGGCGTAGCCAAAGTTGCCCGGGGCATATTGCATAATTTAGATGGTTACCTGGCTGCCACACAGCTGGGTATTACCATTGCTTCGCTGGCGCTCGGTGTTGTAGGTGAGGAGGTTGCCACTAACATCGTTATCCGCGCTTTCCTGAGCGTCGGCATAACCCTTTCTCCCGGTTATATCACGGCCAGTCATATCCTGGCTTTTAGCGTTATTACCATCATGCACATTGTTTTTGGTGAGCTTGCGCCTAAATCGTTAGCTATCCAAAAATCGGTACGTACAGTGATGGCTGTTTCATTGCCACTCAGGTTCTTCTTTGTAGTTTTCAGGCCATTTATATGGGTACTTAATAATTTTGCAAATTTCATTCTGAAATTATTGGGTATAAGCACCGTTGAAGGCAGTGAAACCCATCATAGTTCGGAAGAACTGCAATACTTGTTGGAGCAAGGTAAAGAGACCGGCGCACTTGACTCAAATGAGCACGAACTGATCCAGAACGTGTTTGATTTTAACGAGCGTGTGGTAAAAAACATCATGGTACCGCGTACCAAAATCTCGGGAGTCGATATCGCTTCAACCAAAGAAGAGCTGCTGGATATGATCATCAACGAAGGTTATTCGCGGATGCCGGTTTATGACGATGTGATAGATAAGATCATCGGTATTGTACACGCCAAAGATATTTTGCCACTACTGGCCCGTAATGAAGAGATCGTACTGAAAGATATTATCCGCAAACCGTATTTCATCCCCGAAACCAAAAAGATCAACGATCTGATGGCCGAATTGCAGCAAAAGCGTATCCAGATAGCTATTGTACTTGACGAGTTTGGCGGCACGGCAGGCATGGTTACATTGGAAGATATTGTTGAAGAACTGGTGGGAGAGATCCAGGATGAGTATGATGAAGAAAAGCCAATTGTTGAAAAGGTAAACGAACGTGAGTTTATAGTAAATGCACTTGCATCTATTTATGATGTAAATGAGCATTTACCGCATGATTTACCTGAAGATGGCGACTTTGATACCGTATCGGGCTGGCTTGGTGATATCTTCGGAAAGATCCCCGATGTTGGTGAGCAAAAAGAATCCAACGGGTACAATATCACCGTGTTGAAAAAATCTGACCAGAATATAGAATCAGTTAAACTCGAATTACTGATAAATGAAGAAGATGCAGTAGATTTACATTAATCTGCTTATTCATAATGCAACTTTTTTATACACCTGATATTGATGCCTCGCATCCCCAATATTTTCTGAGCGAAGAGGAAAGCAAACACGCCATACGTGTACTGCGCCTTGAAACAGGCAGCGAGGTACAATTGATTGACGGAAGAGGAGGCTTATATACAGCTCAGATCCATGATGCACACCCTAAGCGTACCATTCTAAAAATAACATCGGTAAACACCGAGTTTGAAAAACGTAACCATTACCTGCATCTTGCGGTAGCACCAACAAAAAATATCGAACGCCTGGAGTGGTTTTTAGAGAAAGCTACAGAAATAGGTATTGATGAGGTGTCATTAATTATCACCCAGCGGTCGGAACGTAAGGAAGCCAAAACAGAGCGTTT
Source organism: Mucilaginibacter gossypii (assembly GCF_900100945.1). Classification (GTDB taxonomy): domain Bacteria; phylum Bacteroidota; class Bacteroidia; order Sphingobacteriales; family Sphingobacteriaceae; genus Mucilaginibacter; species Mucilaginibacter gossypii. The sequence goes on from NZ_FNCG01000026.1 coordinate 27,305, forward strand.
AAATAAAATTATTACGGCGGCTATCAAGCAATCCCTTAAGGCCTATCACCCCATATTAAATGAGCCTGTAACGCTAAATCAACTACTTGATAAACCTTTTAAGGGGCAAAAATTTATTGCTCATTGCGAGCCCGGAGAGAAATTTAATCTGAAAGACGAAATAACCCCGCAGGGGCGTTATTTAATATTGATAGGCCCGGAAGGGGATTTTGCTCCGGCTGAGATTGATAAGGCTTTACAAAACGATTTTAAACCGATATCTTTAGGTACAAGTCGCCTGCGTACGGAAACGGCTGCGCTGGAGGCTTGCTTTGAGGTGAATTTTTTAAACAGGTGATGAAAAAAATAAGGTTAGCATTGGTTGTTTTATTTGCAGCTATAGCAATGAGCAGCTTTAATGCCCCTGCCTATAAAATTGCACGCCTCAAATACAGCGGTGGCGGTGATTGGTATGGCGACCGTACAGCGTTACCTAACCTGATCAAATTCTGTAACGAAAACCTCAAAACCAATTTTGATGATGATGATGAGGTGGTTGAAGTAGGCAGTGCTTCTTTATTTAATTATCCTTTCACTTTTATGACAGGGCATGGTAACGTGATCTTTTCCGATCAGGAAGCCCGTAACCTGCGTAAATACCTCACCGGCGGCGGCTTTTTGCATATCGATGATAATTACGGGCTCGACCAATATATTCGGCCGCAAATGAAAAAGGTGTTTCCTGAGCTCGATTTTGTTGAGTTGCCGGTAAATCACCCCATTTACCATCAAAAATATGCCTTCCCGAACGGCCTGCCCAAAATTCATGAACATGACGGCAAGCGCGCCCAGGGTTTTGGTTTGATATACAAGGGCAGACTGGTTTGCTTTTATACCTATGAGTGCGATTTAGGCAATGGCTGGGAGGATTATGGTACCTATGCCGGCGATACCCAGGAAGCCCGCCAAAAAGCTCTTAAAATGGGCGCAAATTTAATTCAGTATATTTTTACTCAATAGTAGCTGCTCTTACCTGAAGCTTTCATACGGTGATTCTTTTTAGCACTATCAGTTTAGGGTTTAATTTACTCGTTGCTGTATTGCAAGTGAAATTATACGGGATTTATTAAAGGTTTTATATAAAGCAATTGAATAATAATAAGCTTTTTGCATTTTGCTTTCAGCTTATATATAATATGTTTAGCTTTATACCAATCCCCTAAACAAATAATAAATAAACCGCTTATCCTCAAATCCAAATCCTATGTATAAATTGAGTATTAATGAACGCTACAGTATTGAAGCTGAAAGAACCGTTGCTGCAGGCTTACTTATTAACGGGTTTAAAAGTGAAGCCGATATTAAACAGTTAAGGCCGGGAATCTATCATGTTATTGAAAGCAACCGCTCATACAATGTCGAGATAGTTAATTTTAACGGTGACGAAAAAACTGCTGAAGTAAAGGTTAATAATCATATTTATCATATTACCGCTAAAGATCAGTTTGATATATTACTTGATAAGCTTGGATTTAGTGATTTAAACAGTGCCAGGATTAGTGAAATAAAAGCCCCCATGCCAGGTTTGGTTTTAAAAGTATTTGTAAATAAAGGAGATATCGTAAAAAAAGGTGATAATCTCTTTGTGCTTGAAGCCATGAAAATGGAAAATATTATTAAATCGCCGGCCGATGTTGTTGTAGAAAAGATATTAATAAAATCAGGAGATAAAGTTGAAAAAGGGCAAATCTTAATGTCGTTTTAACTAAGTGTTATCGCTTAAATATGCGATAATAACATTTTTGCAATGAACTGAACGTAATTTTAAGGCTTTTGTTGTTTCTGCACATTTTTTTTACGAACTTACTTTCTTAATTAACAATATTAACTTTTATGAAGAAACATCTACTAACAGTCATGTTACTGTTTTCTTGTATGGCTATGGTTTTTGCTCAAAACCGGGTTATTACAGGTAAAGTAACCGACCAGAAAGACGGCTCGCCCTTACCGGGAGTAAGCGTAACCGTAAAAGGCGTAACAGGAGTGGGCACCCAAACCGACATTAATGGAAGTTACAAATTAAGTGTACCTGCTACCGCCAAAGTTTTGGCTTTTAACTTTTTGGGATACCTCCCTCATGAAGTTTCAATAAATGGAGCCAACGTAAATGTGCAGTTAACCACCGATTCAAAAGTGCTTAACGAAGTTGTAGTTGTAGGATATGGTACACAAAGCAAGCGTTCGTTAACAGGCTCTGTTTCAAAAATTAAGGGCGGCGATATAGAGAATATTCCTGTACCAAGCCTTGAATCGGCTATACAAGGCCGGAGCCCTGGTGTGTATATCCAGGCCCAAAATGGTAAATTAGGGCAGGGCATCCAAGTCAGGGTACGTGGTGCATCTTCTGTATCAGCGGGCAGCCAGCCATTATACGTTGTTGATGGGTTACCGATCACCGTAGATGATTTTTCAAGTAACGGAGCATCCACCAATCCACTTGTGGATTTGAACCAAAATGATATTGAGTCTATTGATATCTTAAAAGATGCTTCTGCTGCAGCTATATATGGTTCCAGAGCATCAAACGGTGTTGTTTTGGTTACCACAAAAAAGGGTAAAGCAGGTTCAACAAAAATTACTTATAACCAATATTATGGTTTTAGTAAGCCGACCCGTGAGCGTGAATTTTTAAACTCAAAAGAATATCTAAATCTTGTTCAATCAGCTGCTGTTGCGGGTGGTTTGGAAAGTTATGCGAAGACCCGCTTAATCAGGTATGCAGCAGGAAATACAGATTATGCAAATACAAGTGTAAATACCAATTGGCAGGATCAGATTACCCAACATGCTCCCGTTCAAAACTATAACCTCGTGTTTTCGGGAGGAACTGAAAAAACAAAGTTTTACATATCTGGCACGTATAATGATCAAAAAGGCTGGATACTGAAAAACCAGATCAATCAATACAGCCTACGTACAAATATCGAGAACCAGGCTAACAACTGGTTGACAATTGGGGCTAATTTGAGTGTTTCGCGTACGCAAAACCATCGTTTGGATAATGACAATGCTTTTTCTACTCCTGAGCAAATCGTAGCCTTGTCGCCTATAACGCCAGTAATTGATCCGCGTACCGGTTTATTAAGTGGTCAACTTGACCCGGCTACGGGATTACCTAATAGTAATTTTCCGGTATATTTTAATCCGCTGTTAAATTCCGAGAATAGCTATTTCATTACTACTGACTACAGAAATCTCGGTAATGTTTTTGGAGAGATTAAAATATTACCGTCTTTGACTTTCAGGAGTGAAGTTGGAGTTGATATTTTAAATTCAACTGAGGATAATTATTCAGGTAGCTTGACAGCGCGTAATTCAGGTACTAATAATGGAGTAGGCTTTAACTCATCCATAACTTCTATTAATTTCAATACCAATAACTTTTTGCATTTCTTAAAAGATTTTGGAAAGAGCACTATTGACGCGGTTGGCGGTATGACTTACCAAAGACAGCAAAACGATCTGAATTCGTTAAATGGTGAACAATTTCCAAGTGATGCTTACAAGAAATTAACCAGTTCGGCAAGTATCACCAGCGCTTTGTCTTCTTCAACAGCTTATTCATTGCTATCTTATTTTGCAAGGGCTAATTATAAATACCATGATAGGTACCTGTTATCAGTAAGTGGTCGTATCGACGGATCTTCGAGGTTTGGCGCTGATCACCGATATGGTTTCTTTCCTGCAGGTTCTGTTGGGTGGATAGTTTCTGAAGAAGGTTTCATGAAAAAGCAGAGGCTGATATCCGATTTAAAATTAAGGGGTAGCTATGGTTTAACAGGTAATTCCGAAATAGGCAATTTCCCTGCACGGGGGCTGTATACAGAGTTTGGCTACGCTGGTGTTGCCGGTGCAAGGCCTACACAATTACCAAACCCCGATTTAAAGTGGGAAACTACTGCTCAAACGGATATAGGTTTGGATATAGCTTTCCTCGGAGGTCGTTTAGCAGGGCAGTTTGATGTTTATCTGAAGAAAACAAAAGATCTGCTGTTGAATGTACAGGTACCGGCAACTTCCGGATTTACTACCATTACACAAAACCTTGGCAAATTGCAGAACAAGGGGTTAGAAATCCAAATAGATTCAAAAAATCTTGTGGGTAAAGTAACCTGGAATACAAGCTTTAATATCTCATTCAACCGCAATAAAATTACAGACCTTAAAGGACAGATAATAACCGGTAGTGGTGATGCTGTTAACCGCGCTATGGAGGGTCAGCCTTTGGGCATATTTGTAGCGCCGGAGTTTGCCGGTGCTGATCCTGCAAATGGTGATGCCTTATATTACAAAAATGCCGATTTAGGCAACGGTAAACGAGACCGTACCAAAACTAATGATTATAACCAGGCGGTTCCTGTTGTAGTTGGTAATCCGAATCCTAAATATATCGCAGGCTTAAATAACAGTATCAGTTACATGGGTATAGATTTTAGTTTTCTGATACAATCAGTTAATGGGAACCAAATTTATAACGGCGGTGGCCAGTACATGTCAGTTGGTTTTAATAATGGTTTTGATAACCAAACCCGTGATCAGCTGCAGGCCTGGACTAAGCCCGGACAAATTACCAATGTACCCCAAGCTCGTTTGTTTGGTGGAAATGGTGTTAATCCGAGCTCAAGGTTCCTGGACGACGGTTCATATGTGCGTTTGAAAAATGTTGTGTTAGGGTATAACTTCCCGAAAGCTTGGATAAGCAAGATTAAATTATCGAGCTTAAGAGTTTACGCTCAAGCTACTAACCTGGCCACCTGGACAAAATACAAAGGCTGGGACCCGGAGCTGAATTCGGATGCATTTTCGGGAAATATTACCCAAGGGTATGATTTTTATGCAGCACCTCAGGCTAAAACTATAACTTTTGGTATAAACGTGGGATTTTAATTTAAGCTGAAGAACAATGAAAAAAACTAAATATACAATTATAGCATTGAGTACATTAGCAATGCTATATAGTTCCGGCTGCCAAAAGCAACTGGATATAAAACCCCAGGATTCTGTTGAGCAGGACCTTGCAATTAAAACTTCAAAAGATGTTCAGGGCGTACTTGTTGGTGCTTATACGGCCGCCGGCTTAAGGGGCCTATATGGAGGCCGGTTTCAATCAACCACCGACTTTTTAGCTGACGATGGCGACTTTTCATATTTCGGAACTTTTTCAGAATATACCGAACTGGCAAATAAAGCGATAACCGTTAATAATATTTTTGTTGAAGGTGTTTGGGATAGCGGGTATAATGCTATTAACGTGTGCAACAACGTTTTGACCAACTTAAATCTGGTTGATGCTGCCAATAAGGACAGAGTGGAGGGTGAAGCGAAGTTTTTGCGGGGGATGATCTATTTTGATTTGGCAAGGGTGTTTGCTAAAGCATGGAATGATGGGACGCCGGCTTCAAATCCGGCTGTACCAATAATATTAACTCCAACAACTTCAATCCCTGGTATTCAGAAGCCTTCACGCAACACAGTTGCTGAAGTTTATGCACAAGCCATAAAAGATCTTACAGACGCCGAAGCAAAACTGGATACGTATAAAACATCATTCGCTAACTCACCCGATGCTTCAGCGGTGCTCGCGCGGATATATCTCACACAGGAAAAATTTGAACTTGCCGAACAGGAAGCTACTAAGGTAATAAGTTCAGGTTTATACTCTTTGGTACCTGTTTTTAAGGACGAGTTCCAAAATTATGAACAGGCGACACGCGTATTCAACTCAAGCGAAGATGTGTTTGCTATCCAGATATCACCTCAATCAGGTTTCAATGCATTAAACGAGGTATTTGCAAGTGCTGATTTTGCAGGCAGGGGTGAAACCGTAATCAACGACCAGCACTTCGCCCGATATGAACCGGGGGACGCAAGGGCTGATGAGTTTTATAATGATGGGGATAATTACACCGCTAAATTTAACAATAAATTTGGCAACGTGATTGTGATGAGGCTTGCCGAAATGTATTTGATCAGATCAGAAGCCAGGTCGCAAAAAACTACCCCCGATTTTACAGGTGCTAAATCTGATTTGAATGTTGTAAGGAACCGGGCCGGATTAGCCAATACAACTGTTGCAAGCGGTAAGCAGGCGTTACGTGATGCAGTAGAGAATGAACGCCGTGTGGAACTCCCTTTTGAAGGTTTCAGGTTGTTTGATTTAAAACGCTACAAAGGGAGTACAGTTACTACAGATGAAGACGGAAATGTGGCAGATACTTTTGAGTGGAACTCGCCAAAACTGGTCTTCCCGATCCCAAAACGTGAGCGTGATGCTAACCCCAACTTAACACAAAACGAAGGGTATCAATAACAATTGTATTCTTTTAGATATTTATATCCCGGTGACTATCAATCATCGGGATTTTTTGTTAATCGAGATATCCAAAATCCAATACCATGGACGAACAACAAATACCTGTCGCCCTGAATGCTCACTGGCAGGCATCGGCAGCCGGGGAGATACACGCAGAGCATGAAATCTACCATGATGATGTGATCTGTGATTATCCCCAGTCGGGCGAGCGGATTTTTGGGCGCATTAATTTACAGGCCTTGCGCGGGCATCATCCGGGTAAGCCATCGGGTTCCGTGTCAGGAGGATGCTGGGAAAAGGTGATACCTGGGTCACGGGATATACTATTAACTATCAGGAGCAGCTGGCTTACACGGTAAGCATTATGGAATTTCGTGAGGACAAGGTAATACGTGAAACACAGTATTTCGCGGATCCCTTCGAAGCCCCGGCCTGGCGAAGTCAATGGGTTGAGCCGATTGACGGATAGCCCATTGTTGAGCAAGATCTATACTGATTGGTGATAATGCATTTTGGTTAAACAAATAAGGCCTCTCATTACTGAAAGGCCTTATTTGTTTCAAATATCTGTTATAAAAATTATCGTGTTTTAAACGGCTTAGCTTTTTTAACCGGGTAATGTGGTTTGCCATTAGGGTTAATTTCAGGAGCGCCAACCAAGGTCATTGCACAGCGGAAACCAACCTCTGCACTCGCCTCGTCCTGATCCATAAAACGACGGGTAGCTGGATTTAGCCAAAACGCCATATCGTTCCATGATCCACCTTTGTATACTTTAGAATGGTCGTTAACCAGCGTGGTTGCACCGTAAAGAGCTTTATTAACTTCGTCTTTTTCGCCCCTCGCATCCGGATTGTAAGCTTTACCCGAGTTTTTAGGTAGCAATGAATCAGCCGGCAATGAACCTGTTTGAGGAGTAGTTGCAACCGGCGCGTTTGGATTGGCGCTTTGCGCGACGGTATTTTGTTGCTGTAAAGCTAAAAGTTCGCTGTATTTTAGCTTCTTATTAGCATGTGCCGGATCTTTAATTGGCTTGCCGTATTTATCTTTTGCATAAAGTCCTTTGCTTGGATCTGCAAGGCGTTTGTTTGAAAACTCATTACCGCGGAAAGGGTTAAAATCTTCAAACTCCTCAAATGATGTTTGGCGGTAAGTATCAGCAACCCATTCGTTAACATTACCCGCCATGTTATATAAGCCAAAATCATTAGGTGCATATGAACGTACAGGGGCGGTAATGTCTGCCTTATCGTTCAGGTAACCGCCAACACCGGCATTGTCACCGTTGCCGCGTTTAAAGTTTGCCATGATTAGGCCGCGTGTTTTCTTTTTTGCCGAACGTACACCCATACCGTTCCATGTATATATTTTGCCATCATCGATGTTTTCAAACTGGGTGTTTCCCGCAAGGGCCAATGCTGCATATTCCCATTCGGCTTCTGATGGTAGGCGATACGCTTGCTTAAGGATCCCGTCTTCCATACGTACAGGCCTAACGGCTTTGCCGCCCTTACCTGTACCTGCCTGGGCATTAGGGCTCAGGTTAGGCATCATTTTTTTGCCATCAATGCCTGCCCCGGTCATCTGGCCGTTCAGGTAAATATCAGTATTAAAAGGTTGTCCGTTTGCTGCAATGCCGGCGTCACCGCCACCACCTTTTTTGCCCATATCTTTCCACGCTACCATTTTTCCGGTTTCGCGTAAAATATTTTCGTTGGTACGGTCGGTGCGCCATGAGCAATAATCCTGTGCCTGGTCCCAGGTTACGCCTACAACAGGATAATCCTGAAAAGCAGGGTGACGCAGGTAGTTATCTACATATGGCTCATTATAAGATAAGGGATGGCGCCAAACCAATGTATCAGGCACCGCATTGTAATATAACTCGCGATCCTGCGGGAAAGTAATGTTTATCCAATGCAGGTAATCAAGCCAATCCTGATTTGATACTTCGGTTTCGTCCATGTAAAAAGAGGGTACGGTAACCCTGCGGCGTACATTATTATAATCGTAAGTTATGTCCTGGTCGGCACTGCCTCCCATAACAAAAGTACCACCCTCAATAGGCACCAGTCCGGGGCCCGGAGATGGATGGCTTTGCCTGAAACGCTCATAACCGCCGTTGTTTTTATCGTTATAAGTTATACCCGTTTTTTGCGATTGCTCACGTTTACTGCAGCTACTCATCACGGCACCTAAAGCCAACAATCCCAGAGCAGTTTTAGTAAAAAGTATTTTCATATTTTTACAGTTATATTAAGTGGTAAATTTATAAAAAAATGGATACAGTGCTTATGCTAATGAACCATTATTTAGAAATAAATACTACAATTATCGGGGGTTTTAACGAAAAATTAATGAAATTAGTTGCGTTGATTTAAATTTTTGATTTAACTTACAGCAAAAGTGCAGACTTGAAAATGTGAAGCAAGTCATGGTCCTATATTTATAAAATACAAATTGTTAAAACCTAACTCCTACAAATGAAGTTTTTTACATTTCGAGGCCTTGCTATTATTACCCCATTTTTATTGCCACTTGCTGCAACTGCGCAAACAAATCCTAACGGAAGTAGTATCAATGCAATTCCCACCGAAGTGCCTTTTTTAAATATTTCACCTGATTCGCGTTCGGGGGCTATGGGGGATGCAGGCGTGGCTTTGTCGCCGGATGTAAATGCAAATTTTTGGAATCCGTCAAAGCTTGCATTTTTAGAAAGTAATGATGCGTTGTCTGTATCATACAGCCCCTGGTTAAGGCACCTTGTTCCTGATATCAGCTTATCATACCTGAGTTATGCCCATAAAATTGATGAGCGGAATACAATAGGCGCTTCGCTCAGGTATTTTAATTATGGTTCCATTCAGCTTACCGACGATAATACAAACGACCAGGGTACTTACACACCAAACGAGTATTCGTTAGATGTGTCATTTGCCCGTAAGTTTGGGGATAATTTTTCGTTAGGCCTTACTGCGAGATACATTCATTCTAATATATCAAGTATCTCATTCGCTACCGGCTCAAGCCAGGCAGCAAAGGCGGGGAATGCCTTTGCTGCAGATGTTTCATTGTACTATACAGCGCCTTATGGTGATGGCAATACTTTTGCATTTGGAACACACATTTCAAATATTGGTACAAAAATCAGCTACAGCGATGTGGGCAACAAGTATTTTTTGCCGGCCAACTTGAAATTAGGTGTGGCTAACACCTGGCAGTTAGATGATGTTAATGAGTTTACAGCAACCTTTGACATCAACAAACTGCTGGTACCAACCCCGCCGCTGCGCGATCAGGATGGTAAGATCATCAAAGGCAAGGATGATAATGTATCGGTGCCGGCGGGTCTTTTTCAATCGTTTGGCGATGCACCGGGTGGTTTCAGTGAAGAGCTGAAAGAGATCAGCTTTTCGCCGGGTGTTGAATATTGGTACAACAAACAGTTTGCTGTACGGGCAGGCTATTTTTATGAAAACCCCAACAAAGGCGACAGGCATTATGTTACCATGGGTATTGGGTTTAAGTACAGTGTTTTTGATTTTGACTTTTCATATCTGGCAGCCAGCCAGCAAAATAGTGCCCTGGCCAATACTTTGCGCTTCACTTTGTCGGCAAATTTTGGCGGTACAACAAATGCTTCTAAAAGATAATGGGTAAAATTAAGGTAGGTTTTGGGTTTGATGTGCACCAGTTAAAGGAAAATCACCCCTTCGTTTTAGGCGGGGTTAAACTTGAGCACCACGCTGGTGCTTATGGCCACTCAGACGCCGATGTATTGTTACACGCCATTTGCGATGCCCTGCTGGGGGCGGCAAACCTGCGCGATATAGGTTTTCACTTTTCAAATAAAGACGACCGTTGGAAAGGCATCAGCAGCCTGGTCCTTTTGCAGCATGTGGTTGCCCTAATCAAAGAAAAGGGTTTCACCATCGGCAATATTGATGCTATGGTATGTCTTGAAGCTCCGAAGATCAACCCGCATATCCCTGCAATGAAAACATACATAGCAGAAGCTGCGGCTATTAGCGAAGAAGATATTTCCATTAAAGCTACCACAAACGAGCAAATGGGTTTTATAGGTCGTGAAGAAGGTGTTGTGGCTTATGCGGTTTGTTTGATTGAAAAGGAGTAGGGCACTTAAATAAGGCATTAATGAAGCTGTTCTCCATGGCTATACCTTTATTATGGCTTTTTTTACTACTATATTGTGTTTTAGCTCTTCAAAAAAAAATTCAACTCATTGACTTTATTCAGATTAACAATGTCTGATTTTTGATTGTCCGAGGCAATCAAAAATCAGATCGGTAAAATCGGTATAAGGTTTTAACTGTGTTATAATGTCTTTTCTCAGAGATATAAACAACTGGTAGCGAACTAAAGTTTTTAGTTGGTCACCAATTTTGATGAGTTTGCACGCAGCAAAACTCAGTCTATGTATTTGTAAGCCACAGGCTGTTTGTTTAACTGTAATGTTTATATAATAAATACACAATTGCCGCAATTATCGCTACGCCAATTACCATATATATCGGCTGTGCTTTTTTGCTTCCCGAGCCATCAACTTTCACATTACCGGTGCGCTTAAGCACTCCCCATCCGCTCAATTCGCCTTTCAATGCTTTTCGTAGCGATTTAAACAGCACGTAATACATTAACTGCCGCCACATAAAACGCTGCGGAATGATATAGATGAGTTTCTTGTAGTCTTCCTTTTCCATCCGGAAAGCGATGATACCCACTATAAAATCAACCACCACAAATGCTACGTAATAAAGCAGCATCTTTTCGGGTTTCTCACCGAACAGGGCGAATAGCATCATCAAGTCTGCCAGAGGGGAGAACAGCGGTAATATGATTTGGAAAATCAGGATGTTAGGCATCCCCACCATTCCAAAAAACTTGTACTTTTTGTTAAACAATGCATCCCGGTTTTTCCAGAAGCTTTGCATTACGCCAAAACTCCAGCGGAAACGCTGTTTCAGTAGCATATTTATTGTTTCGGGCGCTTCGGTATATGCAATGGCTTCGGCACAATTACGCACCACGTAGCCTTGTTTAAGTATGCGCATGGTAAGGTCGCAATCTTCGGCAAGGGTATCGTAAGTGAAGCCGCCCGCACGGAAAATGGCCGATTTACGGAATGCCCCAATGGCCCCGGGAACAACGGTAATACTGTTAATGAGGTCGAACGCACGGCGGTCCATATTTTGCGCAGTGATATACTCTATCGACTGCCAGCGCGTAATGATATTTGTTTCGTTTCCAACTTTAACGGTTCCGGCAACCGCGCCAATTTCCTCATCGGTAAAGTAGGTCATGAGCTGGTAAACCGCATCTGTTTTGAGTTGGGTATCGGCATCAATACAAACCACAAAATCATTTTGGGCATGGGTGATACCAAAGTTTAACGCTGATGCCTTACCTCCGTTTGGTTTGGTTAGGATCTTGATGAGCGGATTACCTTTATAGGCGGATTCTACAACCTCAAATGTTTTATCTTTTGATCCGTCATCAACAAAAATAATCTCGAATGATGGATAATCGGTTTTAAGCAAGCTTTGTATTGTTGCTACTGCGTTAACTTCCTCGTTGTAAGCAGGAACTATGATACTCACGGCAGGCATCACATCGGTATTGCGATCAAGCTTTTTGGATTTTTTATCCACGCTTCGCTGCCTTACAGCCAAAATGCCAATAAGCACAATGCGGCCAATAGCCAGGAATATGGCCGACAGGAATATATAGATCAGCGCCCAGTTTACATAGTAATAACCATGGATAAAAACATCATAGGCGGGCCCGAAAATGCCTGTGCTTGGATCTGGTTTAATCGGCGGCATCAGATCATCCTTAGTTTTGCCCAGTACATCGGCAATGGTGGTAAACTGGTATCCTTGCGATTTAAAGTAATGAATGATTGCAGGAAGGGCTTTAACGGTCTCTTCACGGGTATCACCTCCTGCGTCATGCAGTAATATCATTGATCCGTTATCTTTTTGCCTTATGGTGCGGGCAATAATGCTATCGGCAGTAACGCCGGGCTGCCAATCCCAGGGATCGATAGATTCGCCGATGGTAATATAGCTTTGACGGCGGCTTTCTGCAACCGGAATAACCTCGGCAAGGGTTTGCGGCTCGGCATCGGCATTAAATGGCGGGCGGAACAGGATAGTGCTTCGGCCGGTTACCGATTCAATAAGTTTGCGCGTGGAGTTAAGCTCCAGTATCACCCGTTTTAAGCTGATGGTTGAAATATCAGGATGAAAAAAGGTGTGGTTGCCTATTTCATAACCTTCTTCATATTCGCGCCGCAGCAACTGTATGTTTTTTTCGGCCATGGAACCCACAACAAAGAATGCTGCCGGTACCTTTTCGGCTTTAAGGATATCTAAAATACGTGGGGTAAAATCGGGGTCGGGGCCATCATCAAAAGTTAAAACTACTTTCTTGGGAGCATAACCATACCTGCGAATTACATATTTAGTGGGAAGTTTTATATAATGCTGATCGAGAATAGTAAATGTAGATGTATCCATTTTTACATCAATTACCCCGGTGGTAGGAGTGGTAATGAGGTCAAGCACCTCGCCATCACCATCGTAGTCAACATTTACACGGTTGTTTAAACCTACAGATGTAAGTTTCCGCATATCCACACCTGTTTTTTTCAATGAGTCTATCGACAGGTTTTTCTGGAAAAATGTCCACAAACGCGGATCTTCGGCACCTAAGCGCCATAAAGCCACGCCGCCGGTGGCCCAGTCGTCGGCCATGCGGATTACGTTAAAGTTTGTTGCCGCGTCTGTAAAGTAAATGGTATGGTCAAGGCTGTCCTTGTCCATATAAGTGAAGTGTAAATTTGCCGAATTTGGATCAAAGGTGATCTTGCTTTTTTGCTCTTCGGCGGTACTGATAGCCTGCTGATAACCTATAGTTTTACCTACACTGCCTTCGGGCCAGTCGTAGGCGCCGCCTGCGAATGTTAAAATTATTTTTTCTGACGGAACTTTCGAACATACATCATCGAGGATTTGCTCAACCCAGCGCTGATTTGAAAGATCGCCGGCATTGGTTGCTTCATAATGTTCATCAATAGCCATGATGAACAGGAAATCGTTTACATGCTGGAGCTTTGTGATATCAAAACTTTCATCCTCCGGCACTACGTTTTGAGTAACCAGGAAACCTTTGGCATGCAAGGTTGTATAAAGCTCTTTTTGAAAGGCTATGTAATTTTTACTGTTTCGGTCCCTTAGCTCATCAAAATCAACATTGACACCCTTCAACTTGTTTTTGGTAAGCGAGTTAGCTATGCTGTTAATAAAATTACTACGAAGTGTTTTATTGTTAACAATACGGTCTACATCTTTAGTATCATAGCCGCCATGTGTGTTGTTGTAGTTTACGTAGTTTGACAGTGATACAATAATCGGCTTGTTGTATTTTTTATTGAGGTTCATCAGCCCGGTATCGAGCTTGGTTACAACGGTATCAGTTTTAGGTAATATAGAAAAGCCTTCGCTCACTACCATATCCAGGTGGCCAATATTCACCACCAGCGAGTTATAAGCCTGAGGTTCCCACGCACGATAAAAAGCGGCGTTTATACGGTCTTTATTATTAGGTTGTTTAAGCTGGTGTAATTTTTTAGCCCTCTCAAGTGCTTCTATTTCAGATTTTTGAATTTTGAACGATTTGAATTTCGTTGACTTTTTTAATTGCTCAAGTTCCTCCCTGGTCATTTTTTTGGGAGCAGGGTTAAGGTTGGGAAGCTCGGGGTAATAGGTTGAGCGGATGGTAACAATAACGGCTATTATACCAATAATCAATGCAGCCAGTAGTACACGGCTCAACCATTTAAAACGGTTCCACCTACCGGGATTATCAGCCTGAAAAACTTGCTTGCTTGATGACATTAAGAAAAATTACTTTATTAAAAGTATAGGTTACTTATGAAGATTGTATGAAATAAGAATTGGGCATTATTTGGTGGTTTTTCCGGGTTCGATACCTGAAAAATCAACACCGCATTTGCAATTGCCGCCGCAGCTTTTTTTAGTAGTAAGCGCCCTGTACATCATACGGCCAATGTAAAAAACAGCGCCTGCAAAAAGTATCGCGATAATGATGATCTGCATATTCATAAAGACAAAATTAAGCATTATTTAATATATACGTACAGACAGGGTAATTAGTACAAAGTTTAACGGGGCATAAAAGCAACCGTGCCGCCAACCCAGTTGTAATCTTTATTATAACGTACGCCTATCATTTTTCCACGGCTTAACCGTGCAAGGTTTGTTGCAAGTGTGGGTTTTTTATCCCCATCGGGCCAGAGATAAAGCAACCTGATCTCGGCCTTTACGCCACCTTCCGGCGATTGCACAACAGGCTCGTAATTCACCTTTTCCTGTAAGATCCAGTTTTCAGGATCTGTAATGGTTTCTATGTCTTCCTTACTAATATCGATAATCACACCCTGACCTGCAAAGGAGAACAATGGTTTAAGCACATAGTTTTCCAAATTAGCAGGGATTTGCTTTAATTGGTGCAAAAACTGAGTTTTGGGAATGTAATTGCCTGTTAAAAAAGGCATGGTGAATTTACTGACCCGATAAAACCAGTTGGGGTGTGTGATCCATTCAACCTCAAGGGGCTGCCTGATATCTGCCACTTTGGTAAAAATATCCGGATCACCGGCTATTTCATCAAAAATAAGGCGATTGTAGATGCGCTTAATTAGCTTCTTTTGATCGCCTGCCATGTAATAAAGCTTTTTGCCATCCTGGATCAGGTCGCTCAACGATACAACCGGCGTACCAATGTATTTTTGTGTGAGATAAAAATCAACTGCTGTTTTTTGTTCTGGGGCGTTTACGTCCATTAATACAACTTCATCGGACTGGTAAGAGCCAAGAATAGTTTTTTTGAGCAGATCGAGGTAACTTTCCTCCTTCAGTCCCCCAAAAAAGATGGTTTCATCCGCGGGGATATCATAAACCTCCTGATAAGTATCTCCCAGATGCACCTGGAAACTGTAAAGTGAAGGAAATCCCTGCAATTCAATAAGTTTTGGCACGATATTACCCTGCTCATCTTTACAGATCCCAAAATCAAGTGCGATAAAATGAGGATGATCATTTTCATTGGATACCCGCCAAAAATCAGGTATGGCCCGCTCTGTAAGTTCTTTGAAATTGGGCTTGAGGATAGTATCAACAATATCATTGCCGGCGGAGATAAGCTTATCACGGAAATCAGCAGTTAAAAAAACGGGGGTTTCCGCAACACGGAAAGGAACGGGTTCTTTTAAGTCACTATTGAGTTTATCAAGAAACTGGCTGTACTTTCCTGTGCTAAACTTTTCGTTGAATACTTTTCTGATTGATGGAATCATGATTAGCCCCTCTAAATCTCCCTTTCATGGGAGATTTTCTTATTATAATTTATAATAAACTATTTATTCTTCTTTAACCTCTAAAAGCCCTCTGCTTTTAGGGGAGGGTTGGGTGGGGCTAACCGCCATATCCAAAAAATTAGGGATCAGTGTACGCTGAGTATACGTTATTTTATCCGGATCGTCGAGGCGTTCAAGCATCTCATGATATTTAACCTCTCCGTGCTCGCTGATCACTTCGTCTTTTTTTTCTTCGCGAAGCAACATCCCCTTCATCCCTCCGGCATCGGCTTCGGGGTGAAATTGTGTAGCAAAGAAATAATCATTATACCTGATGGCCATCATCGCCCTTGGCAAATCAACATGCGGCCGTTCTTTTTCTATAGCCACCAGTTGCATACCCAGCTCTTTAAAGCGTTTTTCATCCGGGTTGATGACCTGCCAACTGCGGGAATCAACCGCATAAAATGGTTCGCCTAAACCTTTAAATAATTGCTCGTTTAATCCAAGCCCGGTTTTATTTACCGGCAGTACGCCAAATGACGGGGAGCGCCGCATATTGATATCGCCCAGCTTGTAATGACGGCACATTAACTGAAACGAGTGGCACACAAAGAAAACATTTTTTTTGTTGCTGTTGTTGGACAGGTTATAATCTTCCAGCTTATCAACCAGGTTAAAGTATTTCTTCTCCCATTCGGTACCTTCTGTTTCCAATGGGTTACCCGGGCCTCCGCTTGAAATATAAATATCAAAACCGGTGCCCGGCATCTCGCATTTACGGCGTACATCAAAGATCTGGTAACTTAAATTTAAATTGTGTTCAGCCCTGTAACGTTTTAAAATATCCTGGAAACCACGCATTCCCTCGTTCGCTATCCCATCATACAAGTCAAGTATGGCTACTTTTATTTCCGGTTTCTCAGTCATCTGCTGCATCTTTCTAATATTATCCTTGCTTTAGGATTCCGTATTTACCAATTTAAAATAATTGTCATTTCGACGAACCAGTTGGGATTAAGCGTTGGTTGTGAGGAGAAATCTTATACAATATGCGCTGAGCAATTATGTATTTGTATGGTGTATAAGATTTCTCTTTTGCCCCATCGGCTCAGCCACGGTTGCTTTATCGAAATGACGTTGTTATATAGTCGCTGAGGGGGCTTACAACCCCTTCAATGTTTGTGAGGTGATATAATCCACCACGTCAGCAAAGTTATTGTTTTGCTGATAAATAGCCAGCTGCCTGTCGGCTCCGGTGCCATGCTCCAGGATATTGTGTACATATTGAAGGTCATCGCGTGAGCCAAGCTCATCAACTACGTCATCTACAAAATCAAGTAGCTCCAAAATCAGCGAACGGGTGTTTACCTCCATTTCCTTACCAAAATCTATCATTTTGCCGTCGATACCGTACCGGGCTGCACGCCATTTATTTTCGTTAATGAGCGCGCGCGAATAGTTAATAAACTTCATGTTTTGCGCCCTGAGCTTGTACAATTTGGCACATAAAGCCTGGAATAAAGCGGTAAACGCAATGGTTTCATCAACCAGCATAGGGCAGTCGCAAATGCGGAACTCAATAGTTTCAAAGAAAGGATGTACCCGGATATCCCACCAGATTTTTTTGGCGTTATCAATGCAATTGGTTTTTACGAGCAGCTTTATGTAGCGGTCATACTCCTCTATACTGCTAAAATAATCGGGGATACCGGTGCGCGGAAACTTATCAAAAACCTTGGTACGGAATGATTTGAAGCCCGTGTTCCGCCCTTCCCAAAATGGCGAATTGGTTGAAAGGGCATACACATGCGGCAAAAAATAGCGCACCTGATTGGCAATGTGAATAGCCATATCGCGCGACTGGATGCCAACATGCACATGCAAACCAAAAATGAGGTTGGAGCGGGCCGCCTCCTGCATCTCATCCACAATTTCAAAATACCTGGGGTTATCGGTAATCAATTGATGCTGCCAGTGCGAAAACGGGTGTGTACCCGCGGCGCCAATTCGCAGACCAATATCACCCGCCAGTTGCGCTACCGTGGTACGAAGCTTACTTACCTCCTTGCGGGCTTCCTGGGTATTGCGGCAAATATGGGTACCCACCTCAACCACGGCCTGGTGCATTTCGGCTTTTACCTGGTCTTCATGGATTTTTTGGGCTGCATCCACAATTTTTTGCTCATGCGATTTTAGCTCCCGCGATACCGGGTCAATCACCATAAATTCTTCTTCAACACCTAAGGTAAATTCGTTCATAATTGGTTAGGGTTATTACTTAAAAAAAACGGTTGTCATTTCGACCGTAGGGAGAAATCTTATACGAATAGCTTATCGCGCGTACGAGATTTCTCCTCGTTCCTCGTTCGAAATGACAACCTTTTATTTATTTCTTAGCTGCCTTTTTAGGCTTAGGCGCTGCTTTTTCTTTTACGGCTGTAGCTTTGGCAACAGGCTCTTTTACCACAGCGGTTTTTACTGCCGTTTCTTTCACTGCGGCAGCTTTTACCGCCGGTTCTTTTGCCATAGCTGCTTTTGCTGCGGGTGCTTTGGTTGTTTTGGTTTTCTTCGGTTTGCCCTCGTCTTCAATAGCATGGTCAACCATAGCCACGGAAACATCTGCTTTAACGGCCGCTTTTTTTGCAACTGCTACCAACGGCATTTTTGCTGCCGAAGTTTTTACAAATTCGCCCCAGGTAAGGTTGTCAAAGCCGTCTTTTTGTTTTTTTGCGCGTTCAATGGCATAATCGGCGGCTGTTTCAACCACCCATTCAAAGTTTTCCTGGCCTACGCTGGTAACTTCGGCGTCGGGGGCGGGGTTACAAAAATCAATAGCGTAAGGTATGCCATCGCGTACAGCAAACTCCACTGTATTAAAATCGTAACCTAAATATTGGTTTAGTTTTATGACATAATCTTTAATGGTGTCCAATAGCTTTTTAGATGCAGGTGCTTTACCATGCTCATAGCGCAGGTGGTGAGGGTTGCGCGGCTCATACTGCATAATGCGCACATGCTTGCCGCCAATGCAATAGCAGCGAAAGTAATCGTCAAAAACAACCTCTTCCTGCAGCATCATTACATACTGTTTGGTTTTATCGTATTTGCTGAAAAAATCTTTCTCATTTTCCAGTTTATAAACTTCTTTCCAACCGCCGCCGTCAAAAGGTTTCATATAGGCTGGGAAACCTACATAGTTGAAAATGCCATTCCAATCTAACGGGTAGGCCAGGTTGCGGAATGATTTATTGGTGGTATCATCAGGAAGTTCCTTTGATGGCAGAATTACGGTTTTAGGTACAGGCACTCCAATTTTTACAGCAAGGGCGTTGTTAAAAAACTTTTCGTCGGCACTCCACCAAAAAGGGTTGTTGATTACCGCTGTACCGCAAATAGCCGCATTTTTTAGGGCTGCGCGATAGTAAGGCACATCCTGCGAAATCCGGTCGATGATCACAGCATAGTCAAGCGGTTCGGCCTGCATTACTTTATCGAGCCGTACAAACTCGGCACTGATGCCTTTTTCTGCTTTTTGGTTTACACGGTCAACAAATGCCTGCGGAAACGAATCTTCCTGTCCGAATAAGATACCGATTTTTTTCATGATAGTAGGTGTTTATATGTTTGTTTTTCTTTGGGTTTCAGGTTGATGTAAGTCTTGCTCTTTATTTTTTCATTTTTTTCCTGTCTCTTAAACTCTTGCCTTTTATTTTCTTGTTTCTTGAATCCTGATCTCTTGTTTCTATTTAATCGTTGATAAATAATGCGGGAACATTTCGCGCCAGATGGGCCAGTCGTGATTGGCAAAGGGGCGGATATCCAGCCAGTGTTTAATGTCTTTTTGTTTTAAAATGTTTGAGAGCTGGATGTTATATCCTTTGCATATGTCATACTCGGATGTGCCGAGAACAATATTCATTTGCCAAAGGTCATGATGGTTGCTGCCCGGCAAAAAATCGACCGGGTTGTTATAAAAAATGTTATCATCATAATAACCATCAGTAAACATTTTGATATCAAAAGCGCCGCCCATGGTAAACAAATGCCTAACCTTTTCAGGATGTTTGAATGCGAAATTGGCGGCATGATAGCCCCCAAAACTACAGCCGGCAAGAGCTACGTTGCCAACGCCTGTTTCGTGCATGGCCCAGGGGATGAGCTCGTTTACCAACATGCGATCGTACCCTGCATAAGTTTTGGCCCTGTCGGCCGGGTGAATGCTTTTGTTGTACCAACTGCGGTCGTCGATGGTATCGGGGCAATAGATCTTCACCAGGCCATTATCAACAAACCATTTTACACTCCCGATCAGGCCAAAATCTTTGTTTTGATAGTAGCGGCCTTTGGTAGTAGGGAAAACGATCACAGGATAACCGCGGTCGCCGAATACCAGCATTTCAAGGTCGGTATTGGTGTTGGGGGAGTGCCAGCGGTGAAATTTTTCGGTCAAAGCAGTGTGGTTTTTATAATGACTGTAAGTTAGGAGGTTTGTTTGAAATAGGCAACAGCCTGATAATATTAATCCTTAGCTGTCAAAAAGTAAAAAGTATAACTTATTTTTGCGCCCTTAATTTTAATTTAGAAAGAGATGTACCCGGGCTGGCTTGATACTGAAATGACGATAACCGAACATGAAATAAATATAACCTCTGCGCTGATTGAGCGGGAAGTGACCTTAACCATCCTAAAGCCGGAAGACAGTGATATCGCCGAACCGCTAAACCTGCTGCTGCTTAATGACGGACAGGAGCTTGAAAACCTCGGATTAAAAACCACGCTCGAAACATTATATAACACCAATCGCCTTAAGCCGGTGCTGATCGTAGCTATCCATGCCGGAGATAGCCGCCTGGATGAATATGGCATTGCCGGTAAACCCGATTTTAAAGGCCGGGGTGCTAAGGCTGGTTTATATACTCAATTTATAAAAGAAGAATTGCTGCCGCAATTACAAGCTTTGACAGGCTTTAATGAGTTTGATATAACAGCTTTTGCTGGTTTTTCGCTTGGTGGTTTATCTGCTTTTGATATTGTTTGGAATAACCCGGTGTTATTTGATAAAGCGGGCGTTTTTTCAGGTTCGTTTTGGTGGCGGGGAAAAGACCTGGCCAAAGGCTATACCGATGCCGACAGGCTGATGCACCAGGTGATCAGGGAAACCAAAACCAAGCCGGCTATCAATGCCTGGCTGCAAACCGGCACTAAAGATGAAACCAGTGATCGAAATAAAAACGGCATTATTGATGCCATTGACGATACCATCGACCTGATTAAAGAAATGGAGATTAAAGGCTTTAAACGTCCTGAAGAAATTCGATATGTTGAAGTAGTAGGAGGTACCCATGATACAGCTACCTGGCGAAAAGCGATGGCTAAGTTTTTGGTTTGGGCTTTTGGAAGATAACGTATAGTTTTTGTAAATCAGCTTAATTAAGTTTAAGAACATGGTTAGTGTTGCACCTATAAAAAAGCTTGA
Organism: Mucilaginibacter gossypii; assembly: GCF_900100945.1. GTDB lineage: Bacteria > Bacteroidota > Bacteroidia > Sphingobacteriales > Sphingobacteriaceae > Mucilaginibacter > Mucilaginibacter gossypii. The sequence continues at coordinate 48,536 of NZ_FNCG01000026.1, forward strand.
TCAATTGCCCCCTGATTTACAAACTCAGATAGAGAAAGATGTGGATAGGCTTTTGAAAAAAATTACTAATGCTGAATTGGTAAACAGCGATCAAACTATAAGAGGATATGGAAGTTTAAAAGGGAAAATTTGGGTGTCGGAAGACTTTGACGAACCGCTTGAGGATTTTAAAGATTATATGTAATGCAATTGCTTATAGATACACAAGCAATTCTTTGGTGTCAAGCTTCTGATGACAGACTATCTAATACAGTCAAGCAATCAATTGAAAACCCCGATAACCAATGATATATAAGCATGGCATCACTATGGGAGATGGCTATCAATGTTGCTTTAAAAAAGCTTAATATCGAAATTGGTTATGGGAATTTTTATAGCTATTTGATAGGGAAGCAATTTGAGGTTCTTGATATAGCATCTTATCATTTAAGTAAATTAATATCTCTGCCTCATCATCACGGAGATCCTTTTGACCGCCTTGTTATCTCGCAGGCTATCTCTGAAAATCTTACGATCATTTCCGCTGATCAACCCTTCAAAGCCTGCCCTGCAAGCTTACTTTGGTAAACTCAATGTTAATTGTAAACAATAACCGCTAAATGCTTTATAATCTCATAATTTAACCTTACCTTTGCGCCAAATTTAGAGAGGCATTTTCATGCAAAAAATCAGAAATATTGCGATCATCGCGCACGTTGACCACGGTAAAACTACTTTGGTTGATAAAATCCTGCACAGCTGTGCCATTTTCAGGGACAATGAGCAAACCGGAGAGTTAATCCTTGACAACAATGACCTTGAACGTGAGCGTGGTATTACCATCGTTTCAAAAAACGTATCTGTAAGGTATAAAGATGTTAAGATCAACATTATTGATACCCCTGGTCACGCCGATTTTGGTGGCGAGGTTGAGCGTGTATTGAAAATGGCCGATGGTGTATTATTACTTTGCGACGCTTTTGAAGGTGCCATGCCTCAAACTCGTTTCGTAACTCAAAAAGCTTTGGCTTTAGGCCTTAAGCCAATTGTGGTTGTAAACAAAGTTGATAAAGAGAACTGCCGCCCTGAAGAAGTTTACGAACAGATTTTTGAATTATTCTTCAACCTTGAAGCTACCGAAGAGCAGCTGGATTTCCCGGTTATCTACGGTTCATCAAAACAAGGCTGGATGAGCACAGATTGGAAAAAACCAACGGAAGATATATTCCCGTTGATGGATGCTATCCTGGAAAACATTCCGCCTGCACCTATCGCTGAAGGAACACTGCAAATGCAGATCACTTCGTTAGATTATTCATCTTTCGTAGGTCGTATTGCTATCGGCCGTGTTGCCCGCGGTACTATCAAAGAAAACATGCCGGTGTCGTTGGTAAAACGTGATGGCACTATCCAGAAATCAAGGATCAAAGAACTTTACACTTTCGAAGGTTTGGGTAAAGTAAAAGCTACCGAAGTAAAATCGGGCGATATCTGTGCTGTAGTTGGTATTGACGGTTTTGATATCGGTGATACCATTGCTGATTTTGAAAACCCTGAGCAATTAGAGGTGATCAAAATTGATGAGCCAACCATGAACATGTTGTTCACCATCAATAACTCACCTTTCTTTGGTAAAGAAGGTAAATTTGTTACCTCACGCCACGTACGCGACCGTCTGTACAAAGAGATGGAGAAAAACCTGGCACTTAAGGTTGTTGAAACTGAATCGCCTGATTCATACCTGGTTTATGGCCGTGGCATCCTTCACTTGTCGGTATTGATCGAAACTATGCGCCGTGAAGGTTACGAGTTACAGGTAGGTCAGCCGCAGGTTATCGTTAAACACATTGACGGCGTTAAATGTGAGCCGGTTGAAACCCTGATAGTTGACGTACCTGGCGAAGTTGCCGGTAAAGTAATTGAACTGGTAACACAACGTAAAGGTGACCTGTTGATCATGGAGCCAAAAGGTGATTTACAACACTTAGAGTTTGAAATTCCTTCACGCGGTATCATCGGTTTACGTAACAACGTATTAACTGCTACTGCCGGTGAAGCTATCATGGCGCACCGCTTTAAAGCTTACGAGCCATGGAAAGGGCCAATCCCTGGCCGTTCAAACGGTGTATTGATCTCGATGGAAAAAGGCAACACAACTGCTTATGCAATTGACAAACTGCAGGACCGTGGCCGTTTCTTCGTTGATCCGGGTGTTGATATTTACGAAGGTCAGATCCTTGGTGAGCACATCCGCGATAACGATTTGGTGATCAACGTTGTTAAAGGTAAACAGTTAACCAACATGCGTGCATCAGGTAGTGATGACAACGTTCGTATTGCACCGGCTATCAAATTCTCGTTAGAAGAATCGATGGAGTATATCCAGGCTGACGAATACATCGAAGTTACGCCGCAAAGCATGCGTTTACGTAAAATCTACTTAACCGAAAACGAGCGTAAAGTAAACGCTAAAAGGTTTGTTAATCAATAATTTTCAATAAACAAGTATATAAAGCCCTCCGGTTAACCGGAGGGCTTTTTACTTATCAGCTTACCGTTATAAACTACTTTGCCATTTAGTTCGATGGTATAAACATACACGCCTGCCACGAGATTTACGGGGATGGTGTTTTGTAATTCATTGATGCTTTTAACCAGGGTTAACTTACCGTCGATGCTGTATAGTTTAAATTCGTAATTATTGATATCGCCGCTGATGATATTGATTTGGCCGGCAACAGGGTTGGGGTATATAACAAATTGGTTGGGCTGTAAATAAACAGCATCGGCTATGTTGGAGTAAATGATATCGCCGTTAATTGTGGTGAGTTTTGCCCGGTAATATTGTTTGCCCCGTCGGGGATTATTGTCGGCGTATATGTAATCCACCGCTGTACTAAGCGGGATTGTATTTAAAGTAACGTATTGGCCCGCAGCTGTTGTTTTTTCCCAGGTGATGGATTTAAGATTATAAACGCTGCCCAACTGCAGGTTGAGCACAATGGTATTGTTAACCACGTTTGCAAGTAGTGTTTTTACATAGCAGCCAACTCCCTGCGTGGTAGCATTAATGGTATAACTTTTTAGGCCTTCAAAGCTATTACCTGTGGCGCTCACCGCAAAATAAGTTGAAGTTTGTTGTTGCGCGGGTATAATGATGCTGGTATCGGCTGTTGATACAAGTTTTTGAAGCAGGTTATCTTTAATTGTATAAATGTTGTAGCCTATGCTTCCTGGCTGGGGTTTCCATTGCAGGAGTGTGCCACTGACGCAATTATACCCTATATCAAGTGTTAAAGGCTTTGAAATGCTGAACTCCGCGCTGGTAAAAGTTTGCCCCCCGATATCCATTTTAAGCATGGTTTTGGTAAAAACATCGGGCGTTGTCCAGGTATAATAGCGGTTTTCAAGGGTGGCATTATTAATGGCCTGCCAGGTTTGGCCATGATCGTAGCTAACGCTTATTGTGCCCGATGTGGTATTGAAAGAGCTTTGCCATCTCAGGTAATTATCCTCGCCGGCAAAAAGCTGGTCGCCAACCGAGGGGTAGATCCATTCGAACAGGTTTGATATGGTCTCCTGATGAGCAATATGAAATTTTTGAGCACTGTTAGTAATCCTTCTGCCTTTAACATGCACTATGTATGTGCCGGCTGCCGGGTTTTGTAAAATTACCTGTTCTGCATTGTTTAAGGTATCTGTTCGTCTTTTTGCCGGGGCAGATAACGAATCGGCAGAGGGGAAGCTGCTGAGCACCCATGGTAAAATTTGCTGCCCGGATGGTGTGGTGACAGTAAGATCGAGATCATTTACCAATGCCCATGGTGCATTAACGGCTGCTGCGGGGTCATTCCAGGCTAACGAAACTTTAAGCTCCCTGCAATTTACTGGGACAGTTATGGAATAGTCTGTTTGTGTAGCATTGCTAACCGAACCGGTAAAAATGCGTTTTTCATTGATGGTGCGTAATGCTTCCAATGCATTCAACGAACCATAGCCTGTTTTATGGTTGGGGCCGGATGAGCCTGTTTCATCGGCCGAGTTGATGAGTACACTTTTTATAAGCGCGGCAGATGGCATCTGTTTGTATTGCGTTCTATAAGCTTGTTGCAGCAAAGCTACCGTGCCTGATACCAGGGCTGCCGCGCCAGACGTGCCATCTTCACCATCCGCGATCAATTCGGGTTTGATGCGGCCATCGTATGCTGGGCCGGCCGAGCTTAAGGATTCGGGGACACCCGTCCTGCCGGTACCGCCAACCACCAATACATTTTTAGCCTGCTTAAAGTCGCCGGAGAGATTGGCTACCCCGCTTATACCGCTGTAAACTCCGCTTTCAGGTGCCGAATTGCCGATATTGCCCGATGAAAATACATGCACCAGCGAATCATTTTCAAAAATCTGCTGATCGTAAGCGGCACTTTCGGCCCCATAATAATTTTCAATGCCGGTACCGTACGAGTGGTTTTGTACCGAAATTCTGAATGATTTAAAAATGGTAGTGCTGTCGGGCATTAATTGCGCAAAAGATGATGAGGTGAAATTTACCTTAGGAGCAACTCCCAGGCCTTTGATATATGAGTTGCCGTTGCCGCCTATGAGTGTTGCCATGGTGGTAGCATGGCCCGATGTGATATCAGAGGCTTTAAAGGATGTAAAGCTACGGCCTAACAGGTCGAGATCATTATCATAGCGGTCTTCTTTTACCGAAATGTTAATGCCGGAGCCGGTTATGCCCGGAAAATTAGCCACTATGGCCGACATGGTATTTAAACCAAGATCAATATCGCTAATGGCAAGTTCTGCATGAGGTTGGCGCACCTCATTGGCAAATAATATATAGTCCTGCTGAAGTAAGGCAGGCAGGTTTTCTAATTTGATGTTAAGACGTATTAGGTTGCCGGTTTGACCTGTAATGGCTCCGGATTGTTGGATGTGGTTGATAACCGTGTCATTGACAGCGGTAACGGCAACCTCAACGGCTTGTGTGCGTGCCGGATGCTGCTTCCAGTTCTTCGCAAGGTTATCCGAAGCTTTCCAGATGGGGGAAGCGGCGCTGTTATTTATAATATTAGCATCGCTTTTGATAGCCGAGGCTGATGATACTACATAATAGTTATAGGAAACCCGTTTGATGATATTGTATTTCCGGTTATCGATATGTGCTGGATCTTTAAATTTTACAAGGTAATACTGGTTGGAATTTTTTTGCGGAGATAAAGATGTTGCATTATAAAGTGAAACAATTGCCTCGTCGCTCATGTGTTTTTGTGACCATGACACTTTAAAGCATAAAAAAAGGAGTAATACGGTAACAGGTATTCTTTTTGTCATAGGCGGTAATGTGATCAAACCAATAAAGGGGAGCTGCAGCATCCCCTTTATTGATAAAGCTATTTAGTTGAAATGTAAAAACAACTATAGGCGTTATTAGTATAAATAATTTAAAGCTATCTGATCGTTGGCATTAAACGTACGGTCGGTACCGCTTGAGCAGGCTAACATCCAAGAGCCGGCATCCGCCTTGGTTGGTGTGCCCGGAATGTTGATAGCGCCTATGCCTGCCGAACCTTCGTTTACATGTCGGCCGCCGCAGCTGAACGCGCGGTTCATATAGTCGGTATGACGGAAACCGATACAATGGCCCAACTCGTGTTGAATAACTGATGTTACATAACCCAGATCAGGGTTTGTGCCATAAGCTTGTTCGTTGGTGTTCATCTGGATCTGGTTATACGGGTCGCCCGATGAAGTCGGGAAGCCTGATGAACCTAAGGTGATATAACCACCGCTTGGCCCCTCGTTAAAGCCGATGATGTCGATTGTGCCGCCGCTGCTAACCATTTGAAATTTAAGCGTGAGGTTTAAAGCATTGTAACGTGCAACTGCCGCGGTAGCCGCGTTAAGGTAAACAGTAGGCAGGTTTGTAACTGAGACGGTTACTGTTCTGGGCAGATTTTTAACCAGGTTTGTGGTACGGTACTGCTCAACATCGGCAATTCTTAAAGTAGGGCTGGTGCTTGCTTCGGCTAAATTGGCTTTAGTGAGCAGGATATCACCTTCAACAAGATAGCCATCGCCCTGCCTGCGCACTTCATCTGTGCTGAACCCTAAGTTTGTAATGCTTTTCAGTACATCATCCGGGATAGCGGTTGGGCTGGTAGTTGTAGTTTTTGCAGCCTTGTCTTTTGAACAGGAGAATAGTACAGAGATTCCGACAAGCACGCTTAGTCCGATCCCTAATAATAGTTTTCTTTTCATTGTTTTCGTTACGTTTTAGATGTAAAAGAAGAATTAATTTCAGCAGCCGGCCAGCGCTTTTAACTTATACGCAATATATAAATAAAATGTTATGGATTTAATAATAGAAAATAACAAAAAAATATTCTTTTTAGGAATTATTATCTTTTTATTTGATTAATATCGAAATTATAATTGTCATTTTGACTATTATGGCAATTATAGCTTTGTTTTAACCGAGCGGGTGTTTTGGGAACAAACCCTGTTGATCAATTAAAATTTACCTTCGGATAGATAAGGTACCGCGTTTGCTTGACAGATTTTTTTTTAGTTTTAGCACCCGTTTCCCATAATCAATAACGGCTTTATATTTCATTAAAATATCTCCGCCCAAAACACCCAGTACCTGCGGGTGCCCCATTTGGCCGTATGCGGCATTAATAGTGGAAAGATCAAGTACAGCTACTTCAAATTCGGCTATAGGCAAGTCGCCGATGTGGAGGTCACTTACTGTTGCGGTAAAAGATTCCATGGTATTGGTGCCGAGGCCCGTGGAGAGTTTATCGCTGGCTAAGATGTTCATGGTTTCATTGGCTTCGGAAAGCACCGTTTGATCAAAAGCAGTTTTTGACGCGCCGGTGTCCAGCACCATGATAAAAGTTTTTTCAAACAATACGACTTCAACCAGTGGGTGGAAACCGTCGTCATGCAGGTCGATAATACGGAGCGGGACAGATATAATCATTGCAGGTATGCCAATTACAGATGTGCAAATGTGCAGATTAAAGCAGTGATAATTATTGGTCCTGTTAGAAAAAAAATCCGGCAGTAGTTTTAGGATTTAATTAGATGACATCTTTCACGGTGTGATCTTTCAATTGTGATAAGGTTTAGGCTTTAAAGATCACCAACAGGGAAGTTAATTTTAACAAGGCCTTTTAGTTTCTTTATAGCGCTAAATTAGCATTAACCATTAAGCCCTGCAATACTGAAAAAGTGGTATATCAGATTGCGCGAAATTTATTAATAGCTTCTACTTTATTTTGTACCTGCAGTTTGATGTAGGTATTGCGGATGTGTTTTTTAACGGTTCCGGTAGAGATATCAAGGCGGTCGGCGATTTCCTTGTACTGGAGGCCGCGGGCTAGGTGGTTAAGTACTTCAACCTCGCGGTCCGTAAGGCTTTCGGCAGCAGGGGCAGGCGGTTTATCGGCGTCGGCATTGAATGATGCTATGACCCTTCTCGAGATATAGGCGCTCATGGGCGAACCGCCGGCCGCGATTTCGATAATGGCATTCCTGATCTCATCGGCCGAAGATTCTTTGAGCATATAGCCGGTTGCGCCGCTCTTTAAGGATTCAAAAATATTGGTGTTGTCGTCGTTGATGGTGCACATCAAAAATTCGGCATCCGGGACAAAGGGCTTGGCCCGCCGTATAAATTCAATGCCCGACATGCCTTCGAGGTTTATATCCACTATAAAGATATCCGGTTTAAGCAGATCAATTTTTTTTAATACGGCTTCGGCATTGGGATAAGAACCAATTAAAGTTACGCCGCTCATATCATGAATAATCTGTTCCAGCCCACGCCGGTAGTGTAAATTATCCTCTAACAAAATTATCTGGAGCATGCTTTGCAGTAAATATAAAATGCTAATTTCCTAAATTATCCCGGGTTTCTTAATACCTATTATGGGGTATACGCTAAAGGTTTAGTTTAAGGCTGATGGAGGTGCCTTTACCGTGGGCGGTATCAATTTTGAGTTCGGCGTTCAATCTTTTTGCCCGGGCGTAAATATTCCGGATGCCCATGGTTTCGTGTTTGCGCACATCAGGGTCAAATCCGCGCCCGTCATCACGGATGTTGATCTGCAGCCGGTTTTTGTAAAGGTTGATTTCCAGAAACGCATTTTGTGCCTCCGAATGTTTGACAATATTGTTTAATACTTCCTTAACAAGGAGGTATATCTGGCGCCTTTTTTCGCCGCTGATGGTAACCGGGGTTTCGCTAACGGAGGTATTTACATGAAGGTCAATATTGCTGTATTCAAATATTTTAATGGCTTGTTTATGAATAAAGCCGGCCAGGTTGCTTACTTCGTCGTTTTCGGCATCAAGACTCCAGATAATTAACCTTACCTGGGTAGATATATCGGTGATGGCTTCATGAATAGCGTCTATCTCCTTAAAAGCGGGCTGATCGGCCGTTTTGCGGCTGAGCAATTCGGTCCTGAGCTTAATGCCGGAGATGCTTGCCCCTAAATCATCATGCACCTCACTGCTGATCCGCTGTCGTTCGCGCTGCAGGGCAAGTGCATTTTCATAGTCCTTTTTTTGTAAGCCGATGATGGACTGATAATATTTCCGTACCAGCAGGAAAGCGATGATTATGGCACTTAATACAGCCACCACCTGCAGCCATAACTGTTGATACCATAAAGGCATAACGTCAAATTTAAAAATGAGCGGCTGGCTTAACTGGTTAAAACGGTCGGCAGCCACGGCTTCTAA
>NZ_FNCG01000024.1 GCF_900100945.1 Mucilaginibacter gossypii
CCATTTCTTAAAAGAACTTGCTCGCTTCATCATCCGAATCAGCTATTATGTCGTCGCAATTTTCATCGCTTAACTTGTCAGTTTGTTTCCCCGAAAATCGCTTTCGGCTCTTTTGTTTTACTCATTAACTATTGTTAACTTTCTTCCTTCTCTTATTGACTGAACTCGCTCAGCCTCAACTTCTTTCGCTCTTTCAAGCTCCCTTCCGTTTGGGTCTGCAAAGGTAGAAAACCTTTTCTTATTTCCAAAACTTTTTTATTTTTTATTTTTCAAAGTTTCAGACCCGCTTCGCTCTCTCCTTTTCCTCTTTTGCGGGCTGCAAAGGTGTGGATTTCATTTTGATTTAGCAAGTGAAAATTTCACTTTTTTAATCTTTTTATTCGCTTTTAATTTTCAAAAAACAACGCCTCTTTTTCTAAAGCGGTCACAAATGTACACAGAAAACCAGCTACCAACCAAGATATATTTTCAAATAATTAAACCTATTTTACAACTACCTGTAAATTAAGGCAAAATACATCCCCAAACACCTTCATAATTAAGTAAAGACGGGCATTTAGCTAATGTGTATATTTGAAATGTATATGAACGAGCATAATTTCCCTCCGCATTTCATCGCATCATTGAGCGCGGAAAACGGCTTCGATGAAGAAAATTTTGTAAAAGCGCACCGGTTTGAGGAGGCTCCAACCTCTATAAGGGTTAATCCTTTTAAACCATCTGCCTTAAAAATTACACAAAATGTACCCTGGTGCGCCAACGGATATTATCTTGAAAGCCGCCCGTCGTTCACATTCGATCCTCTTTTTCATGCCGGCTGCTATTATGTACAGGAAGCATCATCAATGTTTATTGATCATATTTTTAAAACCATCAACCAAAATAATGATGATACGGTAAAAGTACTTGACCTTTGCGCGGCACCCGGAGGTAAAAGCACCTTGCTTAATTCGGCCCTGCAACCTGCCGATTTATTAGTGGCAAACGAAATCATTAAAACGCGTGTACCTATATTAACAGATAATTTGAACCGGTGGGGTACAGCCAATACCATTGTCACCAATAATGACCCTAAAGATTTCGGGAGGTTGAAAAGCTTTTTTGATATCATACTCGTTGATGCCCCCTGCTCGGGCTCGGGCATGTTCCGAAAAGATCCGGACGCGATGAGCGAATGGTCGGAAGGGAACGTGAACCTTTGCCATCAGCGACAGGAACGCATACTAGCTGATATTTACCCAGCCTTAAAAGAAGATGGTTACCTTATATATAGTACTTGCTCCTACTCACATCAGGAAAATGAAGATATCCTGGACTGGCTTTGCACCGAGTTTGAGCTGGAAAGCATCCGCATACCTATTAATAAGGAGTGGGGCATTGTTGAAACCCAGTCGCCGGAGAAAAAAGCCTGGGGCTACCGTTTTTACCCGGGTAAGATAAAAGGCGAAGGCTTATTTGCCGCCTGCCTGCAAAAAAAAGAAAACAGCGGCGATCTGGCCTCCTTTAAAAATAACACCCAGCAAAAATTGCCAGGCAAGGAACTTGACCAGGTTCGCTCATATATTAATAACCCCGACGAGTTTTATTATTTTAAAGTAAATGACGACTGGATGGCTATTAACCGCTCCCATAAAGAAAGCCTCAATATACTACAGCGACACCTCTATATTAAAAAATCGGGAGTAATTATTGGTAAACTTGCCGGTAAGGACCTGATCCCTGATCATGAACTGGCGCTAAGCCTTATAATTAATAAAGATGCAGTTTTGGAAACGCCCCTTAATAAAGATCAGGCTATCCAATACCTGCGGCGGGATAATATCGAACTATCCACAACAGATAAGGGCTGGACGCTCATGACCTTTGAGGGGCATCCGCTTGGCTGGGCCAAATTATTGCCAAACCGGATCAATAATTATTATCCTAAAGAAATAAGGATTCTCTCGGCACATCCCCCGAGAGAATGGTAATATTATGCCTTTGTGTTAGATTGAAGCGGGTACCGGCCAATGTGGCTAAGGCCCTGCGCAGTATGAGCGGAAAGCCCGGCCGAAGGCAACGCCTAAATAAATAAAGATCGAACTTAAACTCACAAAAAAAGCTAAGCCGTAAAGTTTTGGAATCTCTTCCCCTTTGCGGCTTAGCATATTTGCATAAAAGTAAATGCTACATTAAAGTAGCTGTGATCAATTACCGTACTCCATTATTTATTATTGAAATTTAAACCCTAAACCAATTTGCCAAACCTGGTTACGGTAATCGGGCAGGTTTTGATCAGCATAAGGACGATTTTCGCCAAGGTCGATATTATAACGGCCGCGGATCTCCACATTGCGGTTAATATCAAAGCTTACACCAACTACGCCGGCTACGTAGCTATGACTGGCATCGTTATCAATATGATCGACACTGGTGCCCAAAGCGCTTTCGTAAGTATTTTTGGTTGAAGTTAAAAAGGTAAGCTGTGGACCAATCAGCAGGTTAAAGCCCCGTACCACCCTAAATTTAGCCAGCAAAGGCACATCAATATAATTGGTGCGCTGTGTAAATTTCCCGTCCCGGTCATTCACCTCATATCCTTTTTGCGAAAACAATACTTCGGGAGCAAATGACAGCGGGTAGATAATAGGCACATCAAAGGTTAAACCTGCGTGCCAGCCCGCAAGTGAACTCGAACTATAATTGCTGTTATAAGCATCAACCGTGTTTGAAACGTTTAAACCAACCGCCAAACCAACTTTGGGGGTGTAAAAATCATCATAACGGTGTTGGGGCTGAGACCTTTCAACGACCCGGCGGGGCGGGCGGCGATGACGCGGTCCATAGTAATACCCCTGCGCACTAACTGTCCCTACGGTAAAGAGGCACATTGCCAAGAAAAGTAATTTTTTCATCGTATTTGTCTGTTTTAAATAAGTGGCGGAAAAGTCGTTAGCCCGTTAGTTACCGGTTACCGCCGGCTTTTCCTCGTATGTATGTTAATAACGTGATAGATTAATAAAAAACACAAAGGTTTATTAGCGGTTTGATTTTTATAATAGTTATAACATCATTTTCATCAAAAATTCAGAATAACGCTACATTTGGCCTATGCAAGCTTCTAAAAACCGCATTTTCTACCCGCTGATTATCATCTTCACATTTTTCACCGCCGATGTTTTTGCACAAAAAGAAAGTTATATCCAATTGTTAGGCAAACAAAACCGCTGGGTAGATTCGGTGTATCATAAAATGAGCCGCAAGCAGCGGGTTGCACAATTATTATTTGTACGGGCGCATACCAATAAAGGAAAAGCCTATGAAGATTCGGTTGGGCAGGTGATTAAAGAGCAGCAATTGGGGGGCGTTGTGTTTTTTCAGGGCGGACCGGTGCGCCAGGCCAACCTAATCAATAAATACCAGAAACTGGCCAAAGTACCTTTAATTATAACTATGGACGGCGAATGGGGCCTGGGTATGCGCCTGGATTCTACGATATCATACCCATACCAAATGACCCTCGGTGCCATACAGGATGATAACCTGATTTATAAAATGGGCCAACAGGTAGCTTATGATTTTAAACGCCTGGGCATGCAAATGAACCTTGGCCCCGATATGGATGTGAACAACAATCCTAATAACCCGGTTATCAATTACCGCTCTTTTGGCGATAATATGTATAACGTGGCCAAAAAAGGTATTGTTTATTTTAAAGGCATGCAGGATGCAGGCTTGCTTACTTCGGCCAAGCATTTTCCGGGGCATGGGGATACCAATGTCGATTCGCATTTTGATTTACCGCTGCTGCCTTATAGTCGTAGTCGATTAGATTCTTTAGAGATGTATCCCTTCCGGGAAGCCATCAATGCGGGTATCAGCGGGGTAATGATCGCTCATATGGGGATCCCTTCTTTAGATAATACGCCAAAACTACCCTCAACCCTTTCGCGCCCTATTATTACCGGAATCCTGAAAGATTCGTTAAACTTTAAAGGCCTGGTGATATCCGATGCGATGGAAATGAAAGGGGTAACCAAATATTTCCCCAACGGTGAAGCCGATGTAAAGGCATTTATTGCCGGCAATGATATCATTGAACTATCTGAAAACTCAGACCGGGCTATACTCTTGATCCGTAAAGCTGTGAGGCATGGCAGCGTTAGTGCTGTTGAGTTTGAAGCGCGGATCAAAAAGATCTTAGTTGCCAAATACTGGGCAGGGCTTAATCAATACAAGCCAACTACTTTAACCAATTTAAGCCAGGACATTAACAGCGATGCCGCCAAAGCACTGGTACAACAACTAAGCGATGCCGCGGTAACCCAATTGAAGAACAATAATGTAAAGCTTAATCCATTTTTAAAAACAGCCATCGTGAGTATAGGCGTAAGCTCGCCAACGCTTTTCCAGATGGAGGTTGTAAAAAGTTTCCCGAACAGTCGCATTTTTATAATTAATAAAGATGCACCGGCGATTGCAGTTACCAATATCCTGAACTGGCTTAAACAGTACCAGCAGATTATTGTAGGCATACATGATACCCGCCTCCGCCCGCAGAGCAAGCTTGATTACAGCAGCGATGTAAAACTGATGATTGCCGACCTGGCATCACGCAAAAACACAGCATTCAGTGTGTTTGCCAATGCTTATACCATAGCGGGTTTGCCGGGACTTGAAAACGCTGGCAGTTTATTGGTTTGTTACCAGATGTCGCCCGAACTGCAACAGTCGGCAGCCAAAGTACTTGCGGGACGCTTAAAACCTACGGGTAAGTTACCTGTAAGCGTGAATGCTTTTTTTATTACAGGGATGGGGTTGTAGTCGCCCCCCGGCCCCCTAAAGGGGGAGTTCAAGTATAATATTAACGGGAGGCAATCAATTTCCATTTTAAGTCCTAATTTTGATATCGGTGGTTTTGGGGTTCAGATAAGTATCCTAAGAACGCCCGACTATCAAGCATCAGAATACTAAGAATTTTAATAACCAAATTAGAAGTCTTCCCCTTCAGGGGGAGATTTAGAGGGGGCTTATGCAATCTACATTCAATAAATATAACGCTAAATTCCAGGAAGCCTTAGCCGGTTTAAACCCCGAGCAATTGGCCGCGGTTAACAAAATGGATGGCCCTGTACTTGTAGTAGCGGGCCCCGGTACAGGCAAAACGCAGATCCTGGCAGCGCGGATAGGTAAAATCCTGACTGATACAGACGCTTTACCCAGCGAAATCCTGTGCTTAACGTATACCGATGCCGGTGCAGTGGCCATGCGTAAACGTCTGTTCGAATTTATCGGCCCCGATGCTTACCGTATTAATATATATACGTTCCATGCGTTTTGTAATGAGATCATCCAGGAAAACCTGGAATATTTCGGCAAGCTGAATTTGGAGTCGCTTTCAGACCTGGAATCGGCTATGCTATTCCGGGAACTGGTTGATGAGTTCCCGAACGATCACCTGCTGAAGCGTTTTACGGGCGATATTTATTATGATGTTCCCCGGCTTAAAAACCTGTTCAGCACTATGAAGCGGGAAAACTGGAACGCCGAAATGATTGAGCAGGCGGTAAATGACTATCTTGAAGACTTGCCTAACCGCGAGGAGTTTATTTATAAACGGGCTAATGCCAAAGCGGGCATCAAGATTGGTGATCCGAAACAAAAAGATATTGACGCCGCGCATGATGTGATGAAAAAACTGCTGGCGGCTGTTGGAGAGTATCAAAACTATACAGAAAAAATGAAAACGCGCGGCCGCTATGATTATGACGACATGATTATTTGGGTGTTGCGCGCTTTCCGCGATAATGAAGAAATACTTCGTAAATACCAGGAACGTTATCAGTATATTCTGGTAGATGAGTTCCAGGATACCAGCGGATCGCAAAACGAGTTGCTGCGCTTTTTGCTTAATTATTGGGATACCCCGAATGTTTTTGTGGTAGGCGATGATGATCAGTCGATCTTTAAATTTCAGGGAGCCAACATGAAAAACATCCTTGATTTTGCCAATGACTATGTAGATACACTATACACCGTAGTGCTAAAACATAACTATCGCTCCAGTCAGCAGATCCTCGATATTTCAAAAGCGCTTATCGACAACAATTTTGAGCGATTAACAAGTCAGCTCAATTTAGATAAAGCTTTAAAATCATCTCATCCGCGTTTTAATAACCTGTTGGTTGAGCCGGTGATCCGGGAGTACGAGAACCCTGATAAAGAACTGGTTGATGTATCGCTGCAGATAAAACAACTGGTTACTGACGGTGTACCTCCGGGCGAGATAGCGGTAATTTACCGCAACCACAACCAGGTTGAGGAGATGATCAAATTTTTGGATGTGCAAAAGATCCAGGTAAACACCAAACGCAAGATAGACGTGCTTACCCAACCCTTTGGTGAAAAGATCATTAATATCTTGCGTTACCTTGCCATGGAGCTCGATTCGCCATACAGCGGGGATGAATTGTTGTTTGAGATCATGCACTATGATTTCTTTAACATCCCCCCTATTGAAATTGCCAAGGCAAGCGTTGCAGTGTTTAAAGAAAACTTTGGTACCCTGGCTTACAATCAGCCTAAAACTTCTATCCGCCGTTACGTAAGCGAGATGAGGCCACCCAAACAAGCAGACCTTTTTCACCCCGACCAGCAGCAAGAGATGCGCTACCTCATCAGCAATATTGATTACCTGCTCAAAGAGGCGGTAAGTGTTACACTGCAGCAGCTTTTTCAAAGTGTGATAGCCAAAATGGGCATCCTGAAATATATTATGCAGCAACAGGATAAGGGCAGCTACATGCAAATGCTTACCAGTTTTTTCGACTTCCTGAAAGATGAAAGCCGCAAAAGGCCCGACATCAGCCTGGATGATTTGATCTCGACCATCGAAATGATGAAGAAACATCAGATCCGCCTGGAGCTTAACCAAAGCATCTTTTCGGAGAATGGTGTCAACTTCCTCACGGCACACGGCTCAAAAGGCCTTGAGTTTGAATATGTGTATTTTATTGGCTGCGACAAACGTACCTGGGACAGCAAAGGCCGTAACAGCGGTTTCAGCTATCCCGACACACTTACCCGTTCCGCCGCTGATGAAATTGCACAGAAAGAGGAAGCGCGCCGCCTGTTTTATGTGGCAGTAACACGTGCCAAGCAGCACCTTATGATCTCATACGCCGCTAAGGACAGGAAGGACAAAGACCAGGAGGCAAGCCAATTTATAGGCGAGATATTAGCCAGCACCAATATGCAGGTACAATACCCTAAAGTGGATGCCATGGATATGATCGAGTTCCAGGCAACCCAATTCAGCGAAGCCGAAAAACCAAAGGTTGAGTTGCTGGATAAAAACTACATCAACCAGCTGCTGCAAAATTACACGCTATCGGTAACCCACCTGAGCAGTTACCTGGACTGCCCGCTGCGGTTTTATTTTCAGTGTTTGATCAGGGTGCCATCGGGTAAAAGTCCGGCGGCTACTTTTGGACAGGCGGTACACTGGGCACTCAACAAAACTTACAGGCAGTTGAAGGATAATGACAACGAGTTTTTGAGTACGGAAAATTTCATGCGCGAGTTTAGATGGTATATGGCCCGCAATCGCGATTCATTTACTAAAGATGAGTTTAAGCTGCGCTCAGCCTACGGCGAAAAGATCCTGCCGCCATATTATGAACAAAACGTACCGCATTGGAACAAGATAGCTGTTACCGAACGATCTATAAAAAACATTGAAGTAGCAGGTGTTCCTATTAAAGGTAACCTGGATAAAATAGAGTTTGACGGCAAGCAGGCTACCGTTGTTGATTACAAAACTGGTAAGCCTAAAAATGCAAAAGATAAACTACTGCGCCCAACCAATGATTTGCCCAACGGCGGCGATTACTGGCGACAGGCTGTTTTCTATAAAATACTGATAGATCATGACCGCACTACCGACTGGCAGGTGATCAGCACCATTTTCGATTTTGTTGAACCCATAAGCGATGGTGAATATTACCGCGAAAAATTTGTGATAACACCGGAAGACGTAGAGACAGTAACCGGGCAGATCACCGAAACTTACGCCAAAATCATGGCGCACGATTTCAGCACAGGCTGCGGCAAAAAAGAATGCGATTGGTGCCATTTTGTAAAAAGCAATTTTAAACAAGCTGATGAGATTTTAGGGATTGTTGCGGAGGAGGAAGGAGAATAAAAGATGCTGATGTAGAGACGCATAATTGCGTCTCTCGCAGGACAGAAACAATTGCATTATAATCCTCACAATATAAATGGAAGAAAAATATCAAAATAAATATCGCACGTCATCACCTCGTTTAGCTGGATGGGATTATGGGGCTCATGGTTTATATTTTGTAACCATCTGTACCCTTAACCGTGTACCATATTTTGGAGATATCCTCCCAAATGAAAATAATGAAGCTCTATTTCTACAATCCTCAATTATGGGTGAATTCGCTCATATCAACTGGTTAAAAATTCCAGAAATTAATCCATTTGTCGAATTGGATGAATTTGTGGTAATGCCAGACCATTTGCATGGGATATTGTTTTTTAACAAGCCTGATAAAAATCAATTGGGAAGCAAATAAATTCGGTGTTCAAAAAGATAACGTGGCTTCTGTATTGCGTGGCTATAAATCATCCGTTAAGAAATATGCGAATGACAACAACATCGATTTTGCTTGGCAGCCTCGTTATTATGATCGGGTAATTAGAAATGATCGTGAGTACAATAACATAAAGCAATACATTCATAACAATCCCAACAACTGGTTTACTGAAAGAGATAGGTTTGAAAATTTATATATCTGACCCAAATCATCAAGGTTGACCTGTATGGTCGGAGACGCAATTATGCGTCTCTACGGGAAAAAACATCATCATCATATGAAACACATCTTCTTATTCCTCCTCCTTATCCTTACCCTCCCGGCCTCCGCTCAAACCATCGTAAAGCAGGACACGGGCATTAAGCAAATGGTTGATGAGGTATCAGCCAAAAACATTGAGGCTACCATCCGCAAACTGGTTAGCTTTAAAAGCAGGCACACGCTGAGCGATACCACCAGCAAAACCACCGGCAGCGGTGCAGCACGCAACTGGATCAAGGCCGAAATGGAAAAATATGCGACTGAGTCAAACGGGAAGATGACCGTGCAGTTTGATACGTTCACACAGCCTAAAGGTACACGTATCGATAAACCCATCAAACTCAAAAATGTACTGGCTATATTAAAAGGTACCGATCCGAATGATACCCGGGTGTATCTGGTATCGGGACATTATGATTCACGCATCAATGATGTGATGGACGCCAACGGGGTTGAACCCGGTGCCAATGATGATGCTTCAGGCACTGCACTTTCGATGGAACTGGCCAGGGTGATGGCTAAAAGATCGTTCCCTGCCACTATTATTTTCATGACAGTGGTTGGTGAAGAGCAGGGTTTGTATGGATCTGCCAACGTAGCCAAACGGGCCAAAGCCGAAAACTGGAATGTGGATGCCATGCTGAATAATGATATCGTTGGCAATACTTACGGCATAGAAACCGACCTGAAAGATAACCGTAGCGTACGTGTTTTTAGCGATGGTGTACCTACCGCAGCTACCGATAAACAAGTGGCAGCTTTGAAATCATTAGGAGGGGAAAATGATAGTCCGTCGAGGCAGTTGGCAAGGTATACCAAAGAAATTGGAGAGCGTTATGTTGATCAATTAGACGTAAAGCTTATTTACCGGCGAGATCGCTATTTGCGCGGCGGCGATCACCTGCCATTTTTAGAACAGGGCTTTACGGCTGTAAGGTTTACCGAAATGAACGAGAATTTTAACCGTCAGCATCAGAATATCTGCGCCGAAAACGGTGTTGAGTACGGCGACCTGCCTGACTTTGTTGATTTTAATTATGTGCAAAAAGTAGCCCGCATGAACCTTGCAGTATTGGCTAATCTCGCTTCAGCCCCGGCCGGGCCTCAGAATGTAGGCGTGATCACCAGCGACTTAACCAATAAAACTAAACTGAAATGGGAAGTACCTTCCACGGGTAAAAAGCCCGCCGGCTATTATGTACTGATGCGCGAAACCATCAGCCCCTATTGGGAAAAGAAATTCTATGTAACCGATACTATAGCTACGTTGAATTACTCAAAGGATAATTATTTCTTCGCGGTACAGTCTGTTGATGCTGAAGGGCACGAAAGTTTACCGGTGTTTCCGAAGCCTGTTAGATAGTCTGATAAACATGTCAAATATTTCGTCATTCATCGATGCAATTTTCATGGGCTTAGGGCTTTTTATTCCTTTGCTTTTCCTGTTGAAATTCACAAGCCTTTTTCACAAGAAAATAGATATTAAAACGCTGATCATCTCAACAAACTTATTGCTGCCTATAGCTGCAACAATCAATCTGATATTCTTTGTTTCGGAAATATTTGCAACGTATTATTCACAAACAACTATGAACAGATTAGGGTAAATAACCGCATACTTGGCCCGTATTGGTTTGCATTTGCTATGCAAGCTTTTATTTATTTCTTGCTTCCGCAAATGATGTGGATTAAAAAGGTGCGGACATCGATCATTGCAACTATAGTTTGGGGATTGTTTGCATACGCTTTAGCAGCTTTTATTTTTTACGCCGAACATTATTCCGATTATATCACAAGCTTCAAATCTTCAATAAATTTTTAGCTGATTTAAAATCGCTGATGATTTTCATGCTGCTGCTTGTAACCATTTATTTTGGGGAATCTAAAAAGGGCTCGTAATCCGATCAAAACAACAGGCTCAACCTAACTAATCCGATCATTGATATGCGACAATGTTTTTTTGACTAATAAGAGATTTATTGTCATCTTTATAGCTAAAAAAGTCCTAACCTTATGGCATTTAGCTTTACCCCTTCATTTAAGAAACAAATTGATACAAACAACGCCGACCCAAAACATATCCTGGTAATTGCACTCGAAACCGCCCGGCAACTGGATTGGAGAATAATTTATACCGGAAAAAATGGGCTTATAACAATTATAGGCGGAGGCCTTTTTTCACCCATGCAGGAGTTCAGGCTTGTTATTAATCAGTCTGATATTTTGCTGATAAGTAAAAACGCCGACGGAAAAATTACTGATTGGTCGGAAATGAACGAAGAGAATGTAAATACTTTCATCGAAAAATATGATCAGCTTAAAACATCTCTGAACAGCGAATTTATCGAGGAAAAATTGGTCGAACTCACTCCCATATTTGAATCTGAAGAAGAAGATATCTTAAACGCCCCTCCACCAACCCCAAAAGAAAAGTTACTGGGATTCCTTAGTTTCTTTATACCACGGCCTGAATACTTCATAACACCAATAATTATAAATGTTAACATCGCGATTTTTATTATTATGGTTATTCGTGGTGTATCGACGTTCGAACCTACAGTAAGCGACCTCATTAGCTGGGGAGCAAACTTTGGGCCACTCACTTTAGATAATCAATATTGGAGACTAATAACGGCAATTTTTCTTCATATCGGCATCATGCACTTGCTTTTAAACATGTATGCCCTGATGTATATAGGTATGCTACTTGAACCCTGGCTTGGCAAACTAAAATTTGCAGCTGCCTATTTATTGACAGGTTTATCTGCCAGCATAGTTAGTGTTACAACGCATGGGTTTATTGTTAGTGCAGGTGCATCCGGGGCTATATTTGGCATGTATGGTGTATTTCTTTCCATGCTCACAACAAATATTATCGAAAAAAACGTACGAAAGCAACTTTTGGTCAGCATAGGCTTTTTTGTCGCTTTTAATTTATTATATGGTACTAAAGAAGGGATTGACAACGCGGCTCACGTTGGTGGACTGGTAAGCGGATTCATTATAGGATACCTTTACTATCCAAGTCTTAGCAAACCGGATAATACAGGATTAGAAGTTCTCTCTGTAATGTCCATTGCCGTTTTAACACTACTATGCTGTACCGTTACCTACTATCAAACACCTAATCCATTTGCGATGTACCAGAAAAAGATGAAGGATTTTGCCGTTAAGGAGTCAATGGCATTAGAGGTAATGCAAATGCCAAAAAATACGGCTAAAGATGTTTTAATGTCCGAACTGAAGGATAGGGGTATATACTATTGGAATGAAAATATCCAGGTTATCAACTCTGCTGATTCACTCGACCTTCCCGAACCTTATAAGGTTCGCGACAATATGCTTAAAAAGTACTGCCAGCTACGCATCAATAGTTATAATTTATTATATAAGAGGTTACAGGACAGCACGACAGTTAGGCTTCCGTCCATAGATTCGGTTAATCGCGAAATTGCTGAGATCATTGATGACTTGAGTAAACATAACAAATAATCTACTTCACGCTCTTACGCTGCACAATAAAATATCCTGCCACAAATACAACAACTGCTATAGCCATACTTACAAATACATCTTTAGTAAAAACATCTATTTGTAACCGGTTGGATGGATCGCCATGATTGTTTTTCAGCATGCTACTGATAGCTGCCATTGGGTGTGCATATGGAAACAGGTAGCTATACTCCCAGCCTTTTGAAGCCGCCACAACGCCGGCTATAGTACATATAAAACCAATCCCCATCGGCTTTAAAAAATCTGCCCAAAATAAACTGAGTAAAAACTGAATGGAAAGGATACCTAATGATGATAAAAACAGTTTGAAATAGATCTGTGCCAGTTCTTTCTCCATGTGGAAATCGTCGAACCGTAACTCTGGTTTTACTATGCTTAACAAATTGCCGAAACCAATGGTAAACAGCACAAACAACGCAAGGCAAACAAATACAAGGAAAACCGCATAAAAAAATTTAGCCGCATAAACCGACCAGCGGGGGATTGGCAGATTAAACAAGGTTTTCCAGGTATCGGCCCGGTGTTCGATACTGTTTACGGAGTATGCTATAAATATGATATACATTGGCAGCACCAATGAGCCCATGATACCCAAAATAGCACCAGCAAACTGTAGCCAAAGCATCATCGGCGGCATTGACACCAACTTTTCACTTTTGGTATAAAACCCTACGAACAACAAAACACCTATAAATAAAGGAAGCATTACCGAAGCCCAAAAGCCAAGTGTTTTACGGCTTTTGTAAAACTCCGAACGGAATGACAGTATAAATCCTTTCATGGCTTAGGCTCTTTGGGTGATATCTAAAAATAGTTTTTCCAGGTCTTTTTGCTGTTTACTGATGCTGTAAACCATTTGCCCGTTTTTATTAAGCAGGGCGTTGATCTCGCCCATTTGTTGTTTGGAGATGTAGGGTACCAGTAAATGCTCGTCGGTTACTTCGGTAACGTTAATATGGTGGCGGGTTAACAGGTTGGCGGCGTCAACGGTATTTTCGGCATCAACGCGCACCAGTGGTTTGCTGATGGCCTGCAGGTCGGCAATACTGCCCTGAAAAAGCATTACGCCATTATTTATAATCCCCACATGCGTGGCCATCCGTTCAATCTCGCCAAGCAAATGGCTTGATATAAAAACAGTTTTACCATGTTTGGACACAAGCTTTTTCAACAGCTCGCGGATCTCGATGATACCGTTTGGGTCGAGGCCGTTGGTAGGCTCATCTAAAATCAACAATTTAGGATCGGCCAGCAGGGCCAGCGCAATACCCAGGCGCTGCTTCATCCCTAATGAATATTGCCCCGCTTTTTTATTGGCGGCGGCAGTTAGCTGTACCAGGTCGAGCATATCTTCTACGCGCTGAGCAGGCGCCTGCAATAATAAGGCCCTGTTCAATAAATTTTCCCTCCCGGTTAAGTGCTGGTATAAAGCAGGCTGCTCAATAAGCGAACCTATTTGCGAAAGTATGCTGATGCGGCTTGTTTTGATATCCTGCTCAAAAATGTGAATGTTACCTGCATCGGGTTTTAGCAGGTTAAGCAGGAGTTTGATAGTAGTGGTTTTCCCGGCACCGTTGGGACCGAGAAAACCATATATACTTCCTTCTGGAACTTGCAGCGCGAGTGATTTAACTACCTGCTGCTTACCAAAGGTGAAGGAAAGGCCTTCGGTAGTAATTACCATATGTTATTGTTTTTTGCTATTGAGCAAACAGTTTTAACCATTACAAAACCTTTGTGAAACAATGAGGTAGCATGTACTGCTGTGCGGCCAATTATTGCTGTTTCCTTTTTTTGCTCGAACTGGTAACTTACACCCAAAATAAGGGCAAACATTACCGGGATCAATAACATGATAAAAGGATTTGAATTTTTGATAAGCGTTTTCATTGTGAGTGTTGATTTTATACAACAAAGGAATATTAAAAAAATAACCTGCTAAAATGATTTAGACCAACACACTTTGTTTATAGATGAACGCTTTTCTGCACCTTTTAACCAGTTCATCGATAATAAAAGCCAGTTCATCGAAAAAATGAGCGGCTATATATAAATAACAGGCCGATATCATTATCAAAATATTAAATTAGATGCCACACCCGTAAACATAAAAGGGATTTAAAAACAGCGAATGGAGGCTTCATTACCATTACCGAAATCCAGAACCGGAATAAAAACCGCCTGGATAATTTTTTGGCACCTGTTTTTTTGGACGGGCATTATATCCTTTTTTGTTTTTTTGGCAAGGCTAAACGACGCGCAGCTCAGTACCAAAGAGCTACTGGTGATCTTTTTGCTTTATCCTACTATTAATATCAGCTTATTTTATCTTAACTACCTGGTTTTTATACCTAATTTCCTTAATAAAAAACGGTATTGGCAATATGCCACAGCTGTACTGGTAAGCATAATAATATATGGCATAGGTAAATATGGAGTAGGGTTAATATTTAAGGATATTGTGTTAGTACATCAAAAAGGGCATGTAACCAGTTTTGCCACCTATTTTTACAGCAGTATTTTTACCAGTCTGATATTTGTTTTCCTGAGCACAGCGCTAAAGTTCAGTACAGACTGGTTCCTGAACGAACGCATTCAGCGCGACCTTGAAAATCAGCGCCTTATTGCCGAGCTGGCTTTTCTAAAATCGCAGATCAACCCGCATTTTTTATTCAACTCCTTAAACAGTATTTATTCACTGGCCTATCAGCGTTCGGAAACTACGCCCGAAGCTATCTTAAAGCTGTCGGAAATTATGCGTTACATGCTCTATGAATGTAACGAAAACAAAGTTGACCTGAGTAAAGAACTCCAGTACCTGCAAAACTACATCGATCTGCAAAAGATCCGCTTTGGCAGCAAGGCATTTATTGATTTTAAGGTAGATGGCAATATCACCGATCAAAAAATAGAACCTCTGTTACTGATCGCTTTTATCGAAAACGCTTTTAAGCATGGCGTTGCAAATGATATCAACTCCCCTATAAAGCTACTTATTAACGTAGCGGATGGTAAACTGCATTTTTACATCCAAAACAAAAAACATAACAATAACCGTGATGCTGTAGGTGGAATTGGTTTGATAAACGTGCAGCGCCGGCTCAACCTGCTTTACCCCAACAGGTACTCTTTAAAAATAAGGGATGAAGAATATACCTACACCTGCGAATTATCAATAGATTTATAGTTATAACCTATTATAACCATGACCTGTTTGAAAAAATTGCTCCTAGCCCTGTTTCTTGCAGCATCGGCCATTACCGCATGTGCACAAACCGACCCTAAGGCAACCGAAGTTTGGGACCCTGAGCCTGAAGTAGTTTTACCGGGCGCCGGTAACAAGCCGCCATCCGATGCTATCATTTTGTTTGATGGCAAAAATTTGGACAAATGGACAGATCAGAAAGGCAACAAACCGGGCTGGATAGTAAAAGATGGTATTGTAACCGTTAAGCCGGGCAGCGGCTCTATCATCACCAAACAAAACTTTGCCGATTGCCAGCTGCATATCGAGTGGCGCACCCCTGCCATTGTTAAAGGCAACGGCCAGGAACGTGGCAACAGCGGCGTAATTATGCAAAGCCGCTACGAACTGCAGATCCTCGACAGTTATAAAAACCGTACCTACTCAAACGGGCAGGCCGGTTCTGTTTATAAACAATACCTGCCGCTGGTAAATGCCTCGCTTAAACCGGGCCAGTGGCAAAAGTATGATATCATTTATACTGCCCCGCGCTTCAATATCGACAGCTCGGTTAAATCACCGGCTTACATTACCGTATTACACAATGGCATACTGATACAAAACCATGTAGCTATAAAAGGAACAGTGGCGCATGTTGGTCAGCCCAAATATCAAAAACACGCCTTCGCCTTACCCCTGTTGCTGCAGGAGCATGAGTTTCCGGTATCGTTCCGCAATATCTGGATCAGGGAGATTGGGGTTCAAAAATTGTTAAACGGCAAGGATAAAAAGGATTGGTATACCTACCTGGATACTTTAGGCAAGGATAATGATGTACATAACAACTTTGCCATTGAAAATGGTATGGTGCATGTAATGGGCAAGTATTTCGGTTATATGGCCACCAAAAAATCGTACGATAATTATTACCTGAAAGTAGTATTTAAATGGGGGAGCAAACAATATCACCCGCGCGAAAAGGGCGTACGCGATGCAGGTGTTTTATATCATTTTGGGGAGGGTGATAAAGATATTGTATGGCCAAGATCGATAGAATGCCAGATTCAGGAGGGTGATTGCGGCGATATTTGGTGCGTACAACATACTAATGTGGTTACGCCCAATAAATCGGCCATTGAGTGGGACCAGCAGCGTGTTTACCGCACCGCCAATTTTGAAAATCCGCGCGGCGAATGGAACATCATCGAAATCATTTGCAATGGCAACCAGATTGAACATTATGTTAACGGACATTTGGTAAACTGGGGAATAGCCTCATTATCGCACGGTCGCATCCTTTTGCAATCTGAAGGGGCCGAAATCTGGTATAAATCTGTTGAATTGACGCCGTTATAACAAAACAGCATATTAAAAAATTTAGAATAACCATTATTACATTATTTTTACGCTATGATCAGATGTTTGGTAGTTGACGATGAGCCTTTGGCGCTGCATATTTTGGAAGACTATATTTCCAAGATGCCTTTTTTGCAATTGGTTAAAGCCACAACTAACCCCATCGAGGCGCTTACCATGGTACAGGCCGCCGAAGCCGATCTTGTATTTTTAGATGTTCAGATGCCCGAGCTTACCGGCATCCAGTTTTTGAAAATTGCTAACGGTAAAGCCAAGGTTATTTTAACTACAGCCTACCCGCAGTACGCGCTTGAAGGTTACGAACTTGATGTGGTTGATTACCTGTTAAAGCCAATCGCATTTGATCGCTTTTTTAAATCGGTACAAAAAGCACAAAGCATTATCCAGCCTGTTGCAGCCAAACCACAGGTAGTGATGCAGGCCGAACCCGTGCAGCAGGATGATTTTTCAACCGATTTTATCTTTGTAAAAACCGAACATAAGATTCAAAAGGTATACCTGCATGATATTATGTTTATTGAGGGTTTAAAGGATTATATAAGCATTTTTACCTCTGCCGAGCGGATTATTACCCTGCAGGGCATGAAAAAAATGGAAGATGCCTTGCCCGAAAAACATTTTGTACGTGTACATAAATCATACATTGTAGCTCTCAATAAAATAGACAGTATTGAACGGAGCCGCATCCAGATCGGCGACAAGATCATCCCTGTAGGCGACACCTATCGCGATGAGTTTTTCAGGATGATTGAGAATAAAAATATTTAGGGGTATGTTTTATTTATTCGGAAAGTACCTTCTCCCCACATTTGCTCGTGGTCGGTATTTCCATCGCACCACTTCCCTAATTAACACGGTACTGTGATAATACCAGGCATGGGCTTAATGATATAGTTTTATTAACAATCACCTTTCCTCTCAATCCTTACAACTTACCTATTTAAAAAATATATTTCATAAAAGTGTATTTTTTGTATTTTACGCGGTCATTCATCCTATCAAAAAACTATGAGCTACCAGGTAGACCTGACCAATTGCGACAGAGAACCAATACATATCCCGGGAAAGATCCAATCGCACGGTTTCTTGATCGCTGTAAACAGCAAATCTTACAATATTTCCTACATCAGTCAAAACGTTGAAAGCTATACCGGTATCAACGCAATCGGACTCTTAGGCAAAAATATTAGCGAACTGGAAGAACAATTAGCCATAGCAAATGATACCGCGTCATTGCAGCAGTTGTTAAAGTTGGCTAAGGGTGCAAAAAGTTCAGACACCATCAATCCGCTGGCTATTGATGTAAAGGGAACTAATTACAATCTTATCATCAGTCACTCGGTAAATGATCTGGTACTGGAGTTTGAGCCAACCGAATCAGATCTGGGTGGTGACATTCAAAAAACTATAGGCCGTTCGGTAGCCGAGATCCTGAGTGGTAAAAGCTTATCCCTTCTACTGCAAAAGGCTGCTTCTGAAATAAAAAAGATCATCAATTATGACCGGGTAATGATCTATAAATTTAACGAGGATGGTCACGGCGAAGTAACCGCCGAAGTGAAGAACGATGACCTGGAGCCGTTTTTAGGCCTGCATTACCCGGCTTCGGATATTCCTAAGCAAGCCCGCGAGCTTTATAAGATCAATCTTACCCGTATTATAGCCGATGTAAATTCAGAAAGCTCGGCTATTATTACCTATGAGGAGGGAGCCGCACCGCTTGACCTTACCCATTCGGTATTGAGGGCTGTGTCGCCTATCCATATCCAATATTTAAAAAATATGGGCGTCGACTCTAGCTTCAGTATCTCGCTTATTGCCCATGGCGAACTTTGGGGACTTATCGCCTGCCATAATTATTCGCCAAGGTTTATCGACTATAAATCGCGTGATGCATCGAAACTGATCGGTCAGATCCTTTCATCAGCATTAGAGTACCGCCAGGATGAGGAAGAATTGGCAAAACTTCATGAACTGGGCGAAGCTGCCAATACCATTGCCGATTATATCAAAAAGGACACTGATTTTACTTTCGCCTTAACCCGCAATAAAGTTACTATCAAAGATGTTACCACGGCTACGGGTGTGGCGCTGGTGTACGATGGAGAGATAACTACCATTGGCCAGACACCCACCGAAGAACAAATAGCCGAGATAGTTGATTGGCTTAAGGTAAATATGGTTGATACCATTTACAGCACTTACCGTTTCCCGGAAATATATCTGGCGGCCAAAAATTACAGCGATGTTGCCAGCGGTATTTTATCTTGCAGCCTATCGCGCGAGCTTGGGGAGATGATCATTTGGTTTAAACCCGAGCAGGTAAAAGCTATCAACTGGGCGGGCAATCCGGAAAAGCCTGTTGAAGAAACTGCCGACGGCCTGTTGCAGCTCTCGCCACGAAAATCGTTTGACAGCTGGACACAAATTGTTAAAAACACATCCGAAAAGTGGAAGCATGATGAGATCGCCGCGGTTTTAAAGGTTCGTGAAGATGTTATTTATGCCATCAACCGCAAAGCCAACGAAATCAGGATCCTGAACGAACGTTTGCAATTGGCCTATGATGAGCTGGATACCTTCAGCTATACCATATCGCATGATCTGCGCACCCCGCTATCATCAATAAAAAATTACTCGGAGCTATTGCTGGCCAGTAATAAAAGCCTGGATGATTCGGCAAAAAAAATGCTCGAAAGGATCGTCAAGGGCACCGATAAAATGCACATGCTCATTAAAGAGATCCTGCATTATTCGCGCGTGGGCCGTACTGACATAGAGGCCGCCCCAATTGATATGGGCCTGTTACTAAATGAAATTAAAAGGGAAGTACTATCGGCCCTTAAGCCCGAAAGCATTGAATTTACCATTGGAGATACCCCAGGTATTGACGGCGACAGTGTAATGATAACGCAGGTTTTCACCAACCTGATTAACAATGCTGTTAAATACTCTTCAAAATCAACGCCATCAAAAGTTAAAGTTGAGGGGATAGTTAGAAACAACGAGATCGTTTATTCGGTATCCGACAATGGTGTTGGTATCGACGTAAATTATTATAACCGCGTGTTTGAACTATTTAAACGCATGGATAACGCGCTCGAATTTGAGGGCACAGGCGTTGGCCTGGCCATTGTAAAACGCATTGTTGAAAAACACAAAGCGCGAATTTGGTTTGAGAGCAAATTAGGATTTGGCACAGTTTTTTATATATCTTTTAAAATTAGTTAGTTGTGAGTTCGCCTGATATTTTTTATGTTGAAGATGACGAAGATTTTGCATTTATAATGCAGCATGCCGTACGCGAAGTGAAAGACGGGCTTACGGTAAAGATCATTGATAATGGGAAGGATGCGCTTGAGCAGTTAAAACAGCTTACCGAAGCAAGAGTAAAACCGAAACTTATACTGCTCGACCTTAACCTGCCCGGGCTTTCGGGGCTCGACCTGGTAAAACGCATTCGTGAAATATCGTTTTTAAAATATGTTCCGGTGATATTCTTTTCAACGTCCGACAATCCAAAAGACGTTAAAGCATCACTTGAATTTGGCGCTAATGCTTATTTAACCAAGCCTGCGGGCTATTTAAACCTGGTAAATTGCGTTGAATCACTTTATAATTTTTGGTTCACTAAAAATCTGAATGTCAATTAAAACGCTGAAAAAAATATTAGTCATCGAGGATGATGGGGATATAGCCGATATTATGGGCATCGCATTATGCGATAAATATGAGGTTGAAGTAAAACGCGACGGCTACGAGGTTGTAGCGCAAATTGAACGCTTCTCTCCTGATTTGATCATACTCGATAACTATATTGGCCAGCGCCAGGCCCGTGAAATAATCAAAGAGATCCATGAGGTTGATGACCACAGAACTATACCTTTTGTATTATTTTCAGGCCATGACAACATTATGCAGCTTGCTGAAAATCTTAATGCTACATCTTACCTCGCAAAACCATTTGCACTTGACGAACTTTATAAGTGTATTGACGGTATTTTAGCGGCGTAGAAAAACGCATACTTTATGCTTCATGAAAAAATAAAACAAGCTACTGCATATCTGCATGATCAGCTTGAGCAAAAAATGTTTGTAGGGCAAATTATGGATGGCTCGCTTACGTTTGAGCAGTATCATAATATATTAATGGTTAACTACACTACTCACGCGGCGGTAGAAGATTTTTTATTTACCCATCTTAGTGATGAACTACGTAGAAAACTGGATATTGAAAACAGGGTAAAACTGCCAGCTCTATTACGCGATTTTGAAGAGATTAATTCGACAGTAAGCAACAATTCTGCGGAGGCTCCTGAATATATTGACTTAAGCAGTGATGCAGCAATCCTCGGGGCAATGTATGTACTGGAAGGCTCAACGCTTGGCGGCAATGTGATAGCGAAACGCCTGAAAACTAATGAACAGCTATTGCCTTACAATTTAAACTACCACTATTACCAGGTTTACGGTGATCAGCTTGGTTTAAAATGGAAACAGTTTTTAGAGGTGCTTAACGCGATACCGGAGAATGAACATGAAGCAGCCATAAAAAATGCGGTGAACTTGTTTGAACACATGGCAACTACTGAAGTAGCAAGTACTACAGTAATACTTGTACCGCCGGAAGTATAGTTAAAACATGTCATTGCGAGGAGAGACGACGAAGCAATCGCATGGAAGCAAGGTCGCCCTGTATAGCAAGCGATTGCCGCGCTTCGCTCGCAATGACATAAAATATTCGAATATCTTAATCCAGCGCATCTGCTGTATCCTTCTCTCCAATCTGCTGACGCCACATGGCGTAATACAAACCTTTTTGGGCTATCAGATCGGCATGTTTACCGCCTTCAATAATGCGGCCTTTTTCCAGCACATAAATACTATCAGCATGCATAATGGTTGATAGACGGTGAGCGATCAGGATGGTAATATGGTTTTCCTTTTCGGATACATTACGGATGGTTTCTGTAATCTCCTCTTCGGTGATAGAATCGAGGGATGATGTTGCTTCGTCAAATACCAGGATATCCGGTCTGCGTAATAGAGCTCGCGCTATAGAAAGACGCTGTTTTTCACCACCCGATACTTTTACACCGCCCTCACCAATTACAGTGCTCAAACCTTTATCGGCCCGGGCCAGTAAGGTTTGGCAGGCTGCACGCTGTAACACATCCATACATTCTTCATCAGTAGCTCCGGGGCGAACGAACTGCAGGTTCTCGCGGATGGTACCTGAAAACAGTTGTGTATCCTGGGTTACAAAACCAATTTTCTCACGGAGCTGATCAAGGTCTATTTCTTTACTTAATGTGCCGTTGTATAAAATATCTCCCTGCAAAGGCTGATATAAACCAACCAATAATTTAACCAGTGTAGTTTTACCCGAACCTGACGGACCAACAAACGCTATCGTTTCGCCCGAATTAGTTTCGAAGCTGATATGGTTAAGGGCATTACGATTGGCTGTTAAATGCTTAAAGGTAACATCGTTAAAAGTGAGGGTTTCTACCTTTTCAAGCAGCACCGGTTTTTCTGGCTTTTTATCGATAGGAATGCTTAATATCCTGTTGAAGTTACCAAGGGAAACCTCAGCTTCACGCCAGGAAAGGATTACGTTGCCTAACTCCTGCAAAGGATTAAATAAAAAGAATGAGTAAAATAAAAAGCTGAAATATTGGCCCGGAGAGATAGTGCTTTTAAAAATGAGCATCAGCAGAACCACCACCATCACACTGCGCACAAAGTTTACTGTAGTGCCCTGTACAAAGCTCATGCTGCGTACATACTTCACTTTTTTCAGTTCCAGATCGAGGATTTTGTAAGTGGTATTATTCAACCTTGCTATTTCCTGTTTTGCCAAACCCAAACTTTTTACAAGCTCGATATTCCTTAACGACTCGGTTGTTGAACCTGCCAGCGCCGTTGTTTCGGCCACAATTGTCTTTTGGATTTTCTTAATTCTCCGGCTCATGGCCATACTCACAAAAGTGATGATGGGTATCGCGGCGAAATATACCAGGGTAACTTTATAGCTTACGCTCACTGAGTAAACGATAACAAATACCATCCCGATGAGCGACACAAAAAGGATCCCGATAAAGGAGGTAATAAACTTTTCGCAATCTAAACGCACCTTTTGCAATATGCCTAAAGTTTCGCCGCTCCGCTGGTCTTCAAATACCTGGTAAGGCAACTCAAGCGAGTGCTTTAAACCATCGGCATACATCTCTGCACCTACCTTTTGGGTAATGATATTGGTAAAATAATCCTGGAAGTTTTTAGCTATACGCGATACCATGGCAACACCAATAGCAGCGCCAACCAGCATCAGCACCTGATTAAGGTATGCGTCATATTGTAGCTTACTGCGTTGTTCGATAACACGGTCAACAATACGCCCGGTTATCCATGGGTCGAGCAGGGAGAAGCCTATATTCATCGCCGCCAGGAAAAGTGCAAATACAACTATCCAGCGGTGTTTTTTTAAGTAAGAGATTAATACATTCATGTTTCGACAGCAAACATAAAAAAAGGGAATGGCTAAGTAGCTCATTCCCTTTTAATTTGACACAAGGTTAATATTAAACCGTCATGATATCTTTTTCTTTAGCTTCTGAAAGCTGATCAACTTTAGCAATGTAAGCATCAGTAAGTTTTTGAACTTCAGCTTCGCCTGTCTTTATTTCGTCTTCAGAAACACCTTCTGATTTTAATTTTTTGATCTTTTCGTTGGCATCTTTACGGATGTTACGAACAGCCACCTTACCGGTCTCAGCCTCGGCTTTAGCTTTTTTAACCAAATCACGACGGCGCTCTTCGGTAAGCGGAGGTACATTGATACGGATGATGATACCGTCGTTTTGAGGGTTAACACCTAAATTAGCTTCTTTAATAGCTTTTTCAATAGGGTTTAACAATGATTTTTCCCAGGGCTGAACAACAATGGTACGGGCATCAGGGGTGTTAACACTACCTATCTGGCTTAATGGTGTTGGGGTGCCATAGTAATCAACCCTGATATCGTCAAGTAATGAAGGGCTTGCCTTACCTGCACGTATTTTATTTAATTCGCTATCTGCATGGTCAATGGCCTTTTCCATCAAGGCCTTTGCATCGTTCACTTGTTTTTTAATGAGTTCGCTCATCGGTTTTTAAATTTTCCACAAAAGTAATAAAATCTATCAGTTTATGGCTTTGGTATTTGGGTTCAATTCAAAAGCATTTAACATTTAATAACATTATTTAACATTTAAATATTATTAATTGATAGGTATATTAGTATAAAATAGTATCGCCATGAAAAAAACCTTAATCCTTGCTGCTATCATAGCCTGTGCAGGCCAGCTTAAAGCACAAAACCTCAATAAGACACCTAAAAACAATGACGCTGTCGATAAACTTTTTAATTTGAAACCATTAAAGGTTGACAGCAACTTGTCTAAACTAATGCCGGTACTTCCGAAAAACGGACTTTTAAATGATAACAGGACATTGCTAAATACCCGTGAACTTGTTGATAATGTGACCGTTTACAGCCGGATGCCTGTTGTTAAAAATTACCCGAACGACAATATGCCCGTTGTTAAAACTGACGAACCCGGGATAAAATACCATATGCTCATTAAAAGAATAGATGTTGTTAATCCGGATACTGCCGGGGTAAAAAAGGAAAAAGTTACTCCGTAGCCAGTTCGTCTGACAATAGTCCCGGGTCTCCTTTACACTTCACTTTTTCGCGCTTTTCAACCACCTGTTCAAAGCTCTTTTCATAATCGGGGTGATTAGTGCCCATCAGCCTGTCCCATATGTTGAAATATAAACCATAATTGCATTTAATTAATCGGTGGTGCATATTATGATGCGTTGAAGTATTGTGCCATTTAAACAGTTTATGCGTAGTAAACCCCTGGGGAAAAAGTTCATAGCCCAGATGACCGGTCACGTTTAATAGCAACGAATACAAAGAAAATATAGTGAGCGCAGTGCCGTGATAGGGAATAGTAAAGGCGATGAGTGGTACAATACCAATCTCCACTACGGCCTCCAGCGGATGGAAAGCATAAGCGGCAAATGGTGTCGGATTAGTTGACAAATGATGCGTTTTGTGCATCAGCTTAAACAAAGGCTTCCAGTGCATAACCCTGTGTGTCCAGTAAAAGTAGGTGTCGTGCATCAGGATCATCAGCCCTATACTCAAAAAATAATAAGGATATCCTTTATCGCTGATGTTTGGATAGATCCCTGTTAAATGCTGCTTACTGGCGTAGATCACCAACAGGATCACCGCACCAAATATCAGTATAGTAAAAAACGAATAAACGATTTCGCGAAGGATATGTTTGCTTTCGGGATAGCGTTGCTGAATTTTTGAATACCAATATGTTCGTCTTCTCCACACGTAAAAAAACAAGTATAATGCGCCGGCAAATACCAGATAACGCCCTGCTATCGAAAGCAGGACCCGGGAGATTTCTGTTATTTTATCGATGGAGGGTTGCAGTGGCATTGTTAATTTAACACTGATTATTTTGATTCACAATATAGCAATCCTTTATTAGCTTAGAGGGCACAAGTACGCCCCGCTCTTGCAACCACACAATACTTGCGCCAGTTAAAGGCGCATCCTGTCTTATTTTTATCCGATTAAAAATCCTTATTTAAAACTTTTTCCAGCTCTGCGAAGCTGATATTCATTTTAATCCGGCCTTGTTTGGCATACGAGATCTCACCGGTTTCTTCAGATACAATGATCGCCGTGGCCTCATTTGCCTCTGTAACACCAATCCCTGCCCTGTGGCGCAGGCCGAACTGCGCCGGCAGATCAGTTTTTTCGGTAAGCGGCAAAATACAACTTGCCGATTTAATCTTATTCTCCGAAATCACCACCGCACCATCATGCAGCGGACTGGTTTTCTGAAAAATACTTTCCAACAATCGCTTTGAAATTTTGGCCTCCACCACCTCGCAACTGTTTTGATAAAACTGTTCGTCATAATACTTGGCGAAAACAATGAGCGCCCCTGTGCGGGTTTGCTTCAGGCTTTTGCAGGCATCAATTATTGGCTTGATCCTGGCGTAATTATTTTTCTCCACTTCTGATTTTCCGAAGAAATATTGCCACCAGGCTTTATTGCGTTGGAGTGAAGCATTTTTACCTACCAATAATAGAAATCGCCTTACTTCCTGTTGAAAAACCACGATAATGGCAATGATCCCCACATCAACAAATTTGCCCAGGATAATGGTAAGCAGCTTCATATCCAAAGCCTTCACCACAAAATTGAGGGCAAAGATCACTGCAAACCCAATAAAGATATTAGCTGCAATGGTTCCCCTGATAAGATTATACAACTGGTAAATGATCAAAGCCACCAGCAATACATCAAGAATAGAGAAGAAACCTATTTTGGGGAAGAGGGATTGTATGGACTGCATTTACGAAGTTAATAAGTTTACCCGAACATAAACGCCAAAAGAGCAGTAATTATGATGTGCTGCCCTTGAACACCGGTCATTTTACATACGTGTTTTATTATTTCAGGGAATGTATGGTCCCCCCGGCACGCCCCAGCCCCATTTCGGCATAGGCGTATCCGGGCTTTCTGTAGTATTATCTGTTTGGGAGTTCAGCACTGCTATCCGCGTACCCCACTCAAGGTAAGCCATAAAAGCTGAGCGAAATTCCGGATCATCGGGCAGTGAAAGTTCATCAGCAGTTTGCAGCAACAGTTCAATCCAGCGCTTGCGGTGCGCTTCGGTTAAATGCTTTTGCAAATGTTTATTGATCATGGCATAATGGCTGCCTTCAGTTTCGCTATAGGTTTTTGGGCCGCCAAAAACTTCACTTACAAAATGCGCCACATGCATCCGGTGCAGGGGCGACATATGCTTAAATACGGGTTCCAGCAGCTCATCGGCCAAAACCTTATCATAAAACTTGTTGAAAAGCAGTTCAAAAGCAGGTGTACCACCCGCCCATTCAAACAGTGTAGGAATTGTTGCTGTCATAAGTGTAAAAACCGGCTGTGATAAAGATAGGGAGTGCATCTTTAAAAAACCAGTTATTTATACGCAGCAATAAAATTGATTATTTGTCCCGTTCGGTAGTAAACCTAACCAGTTGCTCCAGCCCGCGGTGCGAATCACTGTCGGGGAAAGTGTTCAGGATTTCGAAAGCCTCCTCCTGGTACTTTTTCATCTGGGTTTCGGCGTATTGTAAGCCACCGATATCCTTCACAAATTTGATGATCTCAGCAATTTTTTTAGGGTCTTCATTATGGTTCTTCACCAGGTTGATCACCCTCTTTTTTTCTGAACTGCTGCAATTGGCCAGGGCGTAAATAAGCGGCAAGGTGACTTTTTTTTCTTTGATATCGATACCTAACGGCTTACCCACATCATCAGTGCCGAAATCAAACATATCATCCTTGATCTGGAACGCGATGCCTATCTTCTCGCCAAAGAGGCGCATTTTTTCAATCACCTCGTCACTGGCCCCTGCCGACGCAGCACCGCAGGCACAGCAGGATGCAATAAGCGAAGCGGTTTTCTGCCTGATCACTTCATAATAAACAGGTTCACCAATATCCATGCGGCGCACCTTTTCAATTTGCATCAGTTCGCCCTCGCTCATTTGCTTAACAGCATCTGAAACAATACGCAATAATTGAAAATCGTTGTTATCGATAGAAAGCAGCAAGCCTTTTGAAAGCAGGTAATCACCCACCAAAACGGCTATCTTATTTTTCCATAAAGCATTGATAGAGAAAAACCCGCGGCGCTGATAAGAGTTATCAACCACATCATCGTGCACAAGAGATGCTGTATGCAACAGCTCAACCAGTGCCGCCCCGCGGTGCGTAGCCTCATTGATGCCCCCGCAAATACTGGCCGAAAAGAATACGAACATAGGACGGATCTGCTTGCCTTTACGCTTTACAATATAATGCGTGATGCGATCAAGCAGCGGAACGGAACTTTTCATTGAGTTCCTGAATTTCTCCTCAAACGCATCAATATCAGCAGCAATAGGTTTTTTAATGTCGTTGATGCTCAGCATTGCAACCAAAACAGTATTTTATGTTAACCACCGCCATGTGACAGTGCGGAGCAAACATAAGCTAAAATTATGTATCTGCATTGCAGCCTAATATTTTTTACTCAAATTAAACCAAAGCACGCCATAACTGTCATACTTGTGCGAGTGCAATTTTTATAAGTAGAGTTAAGTTTTTGTGAAAGCGAAGCCGGTTAAAACGGGCTTCGCTTTTTTATTGATAGTAAGGGCAAATATTTTACCTTTGCAATCCGCATTTACTCGGAGAGGTGTCTGAGTGGTCGAAAGAGCACGCCTGGAAAGTGTGTATACTCCAAAAGGGTATCGAGGGTTCGAATCCCTCCCTCTCCGCTGATTTTGATATTAAATTATTCAAAAGCCTGAAAATCAAACGATTGAAGGCTTTTGCTTTTATTTAAAATACTCCAAATTGCCATCAATTCGCATCAAAAGCAGAGCGATAAGGTGAGTAAATCTGATATTTTTATTCACTCACCAGATAAAATACATCATATTGAATATCAAAACATTAAATAATTAACCTCTTTGTGATTAGTTGCAAACTTAGTTTTGTTTCACTTTTTAATGTTATCTAACATGAAAACTAATTTCAGCTTGCTCTTCTATTTGAAGAAACCAAAGAACTACAAAGAAGGCCCAGGACCAATTTACCTGCGCGTTACAGTGAACTGAAAACGGGCGGAAACCACATCATCAAGAACCTCTGAACTCTCGCAATGGAACAGTAAAGCAGGTCGCTTAAAAGGCATAAAAGAATCTGTCCGGGTATTCAACGCATATCTGGACACATTGCAGGCAAATGGTTTATGCAGCTCACGAAAGCCTGACAGCCCAGAAAGCAGCGATCACTGCCGAACGCTTAAAAAATGGGTTAAATGGTAAGCCAGAAAAACTCTACACCTTAGGCAACAGAATGAATAGACGCTATTTTATGCATGATATGTATTAATAAGTGAACCTGTGATCCGAATATGGAAATTCAAAATTCCGATAGCTGGGGTGATTCACGCTGCCTTAAAGCTATCACGTTCTGTCTTTTCGCTCGGATTAAACCGGCAGAAAGTTTTTAAGTTAGGCGCCAGTTTTCCTTGTGCTGATCTTGAAGGGGTAATACAATGGACAAAAACTGACAAACCCTGTTAAAATGAAGATAGCGGCAAGGGCCAGCAGAATAATTGCAAGCGTCCCTGACAGAACACCCTTATAGTATAAGATCGCTATTGCAAGCGCCGCAAGGATCCGTAAAGAACGGTCAAGCGTACCCATGTTCTTTTTCATTGCATTAATTTTTTAATAAAATTAACCTATATAAAAGTATTGGTTGGTGACAAATGTTACATAGAAAGATGATCCTGGTCTTATTTAAATAAAATGTCGGGATCTTTATTAAGAACAATGTTGGGCTGGAATAATTAAGCGTCGAAATTATTTAATAACTTGATCTCGTTGCGATATAGTAAAATCTTCCCGTTATTTTCAAGGATTTTTAGGAGGCGTGAAATAACTACCCTGGAAGTGGCCAGCTCATCGGCAATCTGGTAGTGGGAGGCTTTAATCAGATTGGAACCTGATAATCTCTTCTTTTCTTTCAAATAAGCGATCAGTCTGTCGTCCAGCTTATGAAACGCGATACTTTCTATAGATTTTAACAATTCTGAAAAACGCTCATTAAAGCTCCGCATGATATAATTTTTCCAGCTGGGGTATTTGCATAGCCATTCATCCAACTTGTTATGCGGAATGGCTATGATCTGAAGGTCCCCTTCAGCGATGGCTTTAACTTCGCTCTTTTTTTCTTCCAGGCAACAACTGTATGCCATAGAGCAGGTTTCGCTGCTGGATAGATAATATAGCAATATCTCGTTGCCATTATCATCCTTTTTCAATACCTTTAATGTACCTTTTACTACGAGGGGCATCATACGGATGTATTTTCCGTAATCCATAATGATATCACCGTCTTTGAATGAGCGTAATTCACCAAACGTCTCAATTTCTTCTATCAGCGCGGGTTCAAACTGAAAAGCAAAATTGGCAGATTCATCCATGTAGCTAAGTTAACAGTATTGCGCTACATTATTCCAGTTTCCGCCATTGATGACATTGGTTATCCCGTTTTTTTCCAGTATTCCTTTTGCCTGCCCGCTCCTGCCTCCGCTTTGACAGCAAACAATGATGCTTTTCTTATTCCTTAACCTGGAAAGTTGTTGCGGTAACTGGTCTAAAGGAATATTGACAGACCCTTTAGCGTGGCCACCTGCAAACTCACCGGGAGTGCGTACATCAACTAAAAATGCGCCATCTTTGATTAGACTTTCCAGGTCAACAGACGGCGAGCCGCCAAATAACTGCTTAAATAAATTCATATTAATTTTCTATTTGTTTGGTGCCATTGTCGTCGGTTGGAGTTTCTATTATTTTAAGAGAAAACGAACACAAGCCGGTTGAACACAGCGTTTTGTTAAATACCCCTATCCCGGTATAAATCAAGCCTCCGATAAAGCTTACTAAATCTTTTTTGAAAATCCCTTCCGTAATGATCACTAAGCCGATAATGACCCAAAGCCTGCGGCCCAAGGTCCAATTGTACAGTATCGTATTTTTCATAACCTCATATTAATGACCGGCACTTAAATCCGGATGATAATGGAGGCCTGGAGTCAACCAATGGAGCAGGATAACCCTTGAGTATCTCATGTTGAAAGGGGCAAGCAGGCCAACAACACCCAATAAAACGATAATGTACAACCAGGGGTTATCGCTTCCTGTTATGATGGATGTACCAATGGCCAGGGCTACCAGTTCGGCCACGATAAAAGCGTAACTTACATACATAGCACCATAGAAATATCCCGGTTCCCGTTCATAGGTCATCCCGCAATGCGGGCAATTGATGTGCATTTTCTGGCCGCTTAAACTATATAAAGGGCTGGTATAAATATCTCCGATCCGACATTTAGGGCATTTGGCTTTGACAATGGCCGGCCACATCGCCAGCGCCTTTTCTTGCTTCTCTTCCATTTTAATGATGGTTAAGTATCTAATGATCACACAAAGATCCCTCGAATCAGCTTTAGCAACGGTAACAAATGTTACATTCGATTTTCAACGACTGCCTTTTTAATATCTACTTCATAGTTAAAGGCATTATTATATCTTTATAGAACAGTATGATCCCCAATCATTTCACTTAATGCCAGCCCCCATTGCGGAATTTTCCCGCCCAGGGTATAATACATTTGCTTAAAGCCCATTTTCAGGGCGTAAGGTGTAATGCCCATCTCCAGGTGGCTTTCCTTACCGCCCCACCATTCATTGGTACGCATGTAAAAACCTTTTATGCCACCCATATCACCCATGCACAGCAGTTCAAATTCCATAGGTTCAATATCTCCCTTAATGGCGCCTAATTCTTTCGCTATAGCGTTAGCCAATACCTCGGCTTCCATGTGGCCCAGTGACCCGATCTTAGGAACGGTAATTGCAGCGGCGTCACCAACCGCGAAAATATTCTGATAATCGGGATTGCGCATATACAGATCGGTGACGACAAAACCCATATCATCGGTAAAAGGCAATTCCTTTAAAAAGGAATGTGCCTGCCAGTCGGGGAAAATGATAGATACCTCTGCTTCCTGTGACGAACCATCGTTAAACTCGATACCGCCGTTATAAACCTTTTTGATACCATTTGTATTTGCTTGGTAATGGTAGCCCATTTTTGCCATCATGGGTAATAGCTGATGCAATATCGTTTCTCCTGCATCTTCCGCAATTACTTTTGCAGGAGTTGATAGATAAATTGTTTCGGCATTGCCTTTTTGATTTTTTTCCAACCAGTGTGCCAATGAAAATGCAAGTTCAACAGGCGGGCCTTCGCATGCAGTCATGGCTATAGGCAAGCCGGATGGCAGCTTCCAGCTCTTACCCTGGTGAAAAATATCAGAGGTGAGCGCTATAGGCCCCCCTTTGTATTCCTTATGCAGGTAATTTCTCAGCCGGTTACCCAAAAAAGCGTCCGTAACGCTATGTCCGTTCTCATTAAAACCGTCCACCGCATCGTAAGCCAGGCGGTTACCCAGCGCAACAACCAGGTAATCATACTTTATTTTTCTTACTGGGTGACCGGGCCGCTCGTTCGGCTGGTAAAATACGGTGTTGGTATCGGCATCAATAGTAGTAACCTCCGCCTGGATAAATTCACTTCCGTCATGTTCCAGGTACGACATGAATTTATATTGCAGGTCGATTGCCGGGTTGATATTGGCCAAAACCTGCATAGGGATATTGGGAACAAAGGTGAGCAATGCTTTACGATCAATGATGGTAATGTTCGCCTTGTCCTTTACAGCAGCATGAATATATCTGGCTGTTGTAAGCCCGGCAAAATTGCAGCCGAGGATAATGATATGAGGTTTTGACATACAAATTAATTTAAATGTTGAGAACTTTGATTAATGGGGTCATGATGATCTTTGACCTGACTGAATTGGAGATGAGACAGGCCGTTTCTGATTTTTGCAACACCCTTTCGGCTCTTTCCCTGTCTTTTTCATCAGCGATGGTTACCGTGGGCTCAAGAATAACCTCGGTCATCATGAATTTCCCGTCCACCTGTTCGAGTTTCCCTTTCGAATTGCAGCTGAAGCTCACAAATGAGAGTTTCGAATTTTCTGCAATGGCTAAGAAGGTGGTCATTAAACAGCTACTCACGGCGGCCGTGAACAAATGCTCGGGCGACCAGATCCCGGGAACCCCTTTCGGAAACTCGGGGGGTGTCGCAACTTCAATGCAACTGCCGGCATCCCGGTTTAACTCGGGGGAACACATCATGCCTTTGCGTTCTGTATTCCAGTTAACTTCTACGTTATAATAATGTGCTTCCATCGGTTGTTTCCATTTTGTATTGATCAGAAAGCCAATTTACCTTTGTTATAATAAACAAATAATGACCGTCAATAGCCTCATTCATGATGTTCATCACTTATCGGATGATTAGCACTAACAGGGGACAGATTTGAACGATCCATTACAAACCATCCCGTTATCAATCTTTGACGCCTACTGCCTTTAAGATCAATTCCAAAGGACAAAACCTCGTAAAAGCGGACTGGACTAAATTAAGTCCGACAAAAACACCCAGCCATAACCACTGGATATTTATTGTGTAGGCCAATATGATACTGGTTAACACCATAGTGCCGGCAACGGCACGTACAATTCTTTCTTTCATGTTCTTTTAGGTTATAGAAATTTCTCTACCGGCATGATGAATGTCCTGACGGGGGAATTATTATCATGCGTTTTGTTATAAATTTTAATGAGTTCCATCCCCTGTTTCGCATTTGCCGACGGCGTAAACGTGAAGATCATCATTGACTCAACTTTTTCATCGCCGCTGGCAAACCAATCTTCCAAAAAATTAGTCCCTTTACCTTGCTTCTGTCCTATGATTTCGCTGGTACTAAAAACATCAATGTTTGCCTCTTTAAATATTTTTGAAATGTCGCCCAGACATTCTTTTAGACAGGTTACGACCAATAGTTTCATGACGCAGATTTTTTAGGATTAAGATGAGTTTTACGCATCATTTTGAAATATAATAAGGGCACCACGATCAGGGTTAGGAAGGTGGAAGTGATCGTACCGCCCATCAGCGAGATAGCAAGCCCCTGAAAGATCGGGTCGAACAGAATGATCACTGCGCCTAAGGCCACTGCGCCGGCTGTTAGTAATATAGGCGTAGTCCGTACCGCACCAGCTTCGATAATGGCTTGTTTGAGCGGGATGCCCTCATCCAGCCTGATATTGATAAAGTCGATCAGTAAGATAGAGTTACGCACCATCACACCGGCGAGGGCTATAAAACCAATCATGGAGGTTGCGGTAAAATAAGCGTGCAGCATCCAGTGGCCTAACACGATACCTATCAATGAAAGCGGTATCGCAGCAAGCATCACCAGCGGCACCGTAAAATTCTGGAACCAACCTACGATCAGGATATAGATCATGATGATTACTACGGCGAAAGCGATACCCAGGTCGCGAAATACTTCAAAAGTGATCTGCCATTCTCCATCCCATTTCAGGCTGTAATTATCCTCCAGTTCCGGCTGATGAGTGTATTCCTCTTTTAGCGAAAAGCCTTTGGGAACGGTCACCGACTTCAGGTGGTCAGAAATATCCGAAATAGCATAAGATGGACTTTCCAGGTCACCGGCCATATCACCCAGTACATAAACTACTTCTTTTTGATTTTTACGGTATATGCTTTTCGGTTTGGTCTGCCGCGTTACGGTAACCAGGTCCTTTACGGGTACTGCGTTCCCCTGCATCCCAATCACCTTTAGGTTCAGCACATCATCTATATTGCTCTTATCGGCGTCGCTCAACTGTAGCTTAATTGCGGTTTGGTTATAAGCAGCGGGCTGGGCTGTATTGCCAACCGGCATACCCGACAGCCCGGCGTTAACCGTTGCAGCTATTTGTGCCGTAGCGATACCATAACGCATTGCTTTTTCCTTATTCACTTCAATATGATATTCCGGCTGGTCGTCTTCGACCATCCAGTCCACGTCTACCACATTGGAGGTTTTATTCATTAAAGTTGTTACCTGCCTGGCCACTTTGATCTGCTCCTTATAATCAGGCCCGTAAATTTCAGCCACCAAGGTTGACAACACCGGCGGACCCGGGGGAACTTCCACGATCTTCACATTGGCATTATATTTTTTGGCAATTTCCTGTATTGGACCACGCATTTCTTTGGCGATGTCGTGACTTTGGATGCTGCGGTCATTTTTATCAACCAGGTTAACCTGTATATCGGCAACATTGTCTCCCCGGCGCAGATCATAATGGCGCACCAACCCGTTGAAGCTGATCGGGGCAGAAGTGCCGATGTAGGTTTCATAATTCCTGACAAGTACTTGTCTGGATACATAGGATCCTATATCTTTTGCTACGGCCTGTGTCTTTTCGAGAGTGGTTCCTTCCGGCATATCAACCACTACCTGAAATTCATTCTTATTATCAAATGGCAGCATTTTAACGGCCACCGCCTTGGTGTAGAACATCGATAACGATGCGAACAGGATCACCACGATGCTTAGTATAAATGCCCAGCGTTTCCAGCGGGTTTCGAGTAAAGGCCGTATAAATGAGCGGTATATTTTATAGATGCGGGTTTCTTCCAGTAATTTTGGTTTGCTTTCTTCGTCAGCGATACCATGCTTCTCTTTCTCGCGTAAAAAGATGTAACCCAGGTAGGGGGTTAATGTCAAAGCAACTATCAGCGATAAGATCATAGCGATTGAGGCTCCTATAGGCATTGGGCTCATATAAGGCCCCATCATACCGGATACAAAAGCCATTGGCAATACAGCTGCAATTACAGTG
Organism: Mucilaginibacter gossypii; assembly: GCF_900100945.1. GTDB lineage: Bacteria > Bacteroidota > Bacteroidia > Sphingobacteriales > Sphingobacteriaceae > Mucilaginibacter > Mucilaginibacter gossypii. The sequence continues at coordinate 35,414 of NZ_FNCG01000024.1, forward strand.
AAGGTTGCCAGTATGGTAGGATTACCCACCTCGTTAATGGCATAGATGGCGGCCTGCAATGGCGGCAATTTTTTCATTTTAAAGTGCCGGTGCATATTTTCGGCGACGATAATAGAATCATCTACAACGATACCCGTAATAAACACCAAAGCGAACAAGGTAATTCGGTTAAGCGTGTAATGCATAAGGTAGTAGGCAAACAACGTAAGCGCGAAGGTTACCGGCACAGAAAGAAATACAACTAATCCACCTCGCCAGCCCATCGCCAGCATTACAAATACGGTTACCACCACGATGGCGATAAACAGGTGAAGCAGTAATTCCCCCACCTTGTCTGACGCGCTTTCGCCATAATTACGGGTGACGGTTAGATGCACATCATCAGGCAATAAACTTGCTTTTAAATGCTCCACCTTACCAAGGATCTGTTCAGACAATTTCATGGCATCCGCGCCTTTCTTTTTGGCGACAGATAGGGTGACAGCCGGGTAATTCGATTTAAAGGCTTGAACATTTTTAGTATCCGCTTTCCCATAACCAAACAGCACATACTGATTCGGCGTTTCCGCACCCTCATCAACTTTGGCTATCTGTTTCAGATAAACCGGCTGCTGCTGGTTAATACCTACCACCAAATTGCCAACATCATCTGATGAAGTGAGAAAATTCCCGGTTTCGACGGAAAAGGCAGTATCTTTTTGCAGCAGTGTGCCACCTGGTAATTGCATATTACTACCCTGAATTTGTTTGCTCAACGACAAAAAGTCCACATGGCTTTCGGCCATCTTACTTTTATCCAGCAATACTTTTACCTCGCGGTTACGGCCGCCGATGATATTGACATCAGATACATCGTTGATTTTCTTGATCTCGTTAGCCAACTCCTGTCCCATCTGTTTCAGCTGGTAATCGTCATATTTATCACTCCATAACGTTAACCCTAATACCGGCACATCATCAATGGCCCTGGTCTTGATCAATGGCAGCGTAACGCCTTGCGGCATTTTATCCATATTCTTCAATAGCTCGCTGTAAAGCTTTACTAATGAACGCTCCACATCTTCGCCCACGTTAAACTGCACGATCACCATGGCTTGTCCCTGCATAGAAGTTGAATAAACGTATTCTACGCCTTTGATATTCGAGATCATTTTTTCAATTGGTGCCGCAACTTTGGTTTCCACATCTTTGGGGGAGGCACCGGGGTACCCGATAAAAATATCGGCCATCGGTACCTGTATCTGTGGCTCTTCCTCGCGCGGAATTAAGAAGGTGCTGTAACCACCAATGAGTAAAAAGGCGATCATCAACAGTATGGTCAATTTCGACTGTATAAATGCCTTAGCAATATTTCCTGCAAATCCGTCTTTCATGTTCTTATTTTATTTTAACAGCTACACCGTTATACAATCTGCCTTCTGCGCTGACAATAAATTGCTCATTTGAAGCCATTCCGCTTAATACTTCTACCTGGTTACCCTGCGCTTTGCCCAGCCTTACCCAGCGAAGCAAGGCGGTATGGTTACTGCCAATGGTGTATAAGCCAGTTAATTGGTCCCTATATTCGATAGCCGATACCGGAACCATCAACTGACTACCAGTATTGTCGGTTTTTATTGGCGATGGTAACGGGATGGCCACATTGGCGTACATGCCGGCAAACAAGCCTTGCTTTTCGTTATCTGGGATATTTACTTTGATCATATACTGGCCGCCGCTGTTTTCAGAAGACTGGTTGATTTGCGTTATTTTGCCATTAATCACTTTATGAATCGCATCGACATTTATCGTTACCTGCGCATCTTTTTTTATTAGGCTGATCTCGCTTTCAGGCACAGTTGCGCTCACCTGGTAGCTCCCGCTTTGTTCAATGGTCAATAGTGGCATTCCGGGGGTGGCCATGCTACCGGCATCCATCATTTTCTGAGTTACGGTTCCTGAAAAAGGAGCGGTCAGGCTGGTGTAACTGAGCGTGGCGTTTACCTCATTACGTTGTTGTTTTGCTGCTTCCAATCGTGCTTTTGCCGAACTGTATTGCAGTGTAATATTGTCGAGTTCCTTAGCTGAAGCACTTTGCTGTTTATACAATGCGTTAAAGCGGTCATAGTCCTTTTGTGCGTTCTTAAAACCAGCTTCAGCTTCTGTTATCATCGCATCGGCCTGGGCCCGTTTCGCCAGGATATCGTCATTGCTGATAGTCGCCAGCGTTTGCCCTTTATTCACCCGGTCGCCCACTTTAACATTGATCTTCGTGATATAGCCCATGACCCTGGTGCTGATATTGGCTGTTTGACTGGCTTCTACTTGTCCGCTTACCGTCAATCCCTGGTTGGCATCGGCCGAAGGTTGGCTTACCGTAACAAAAATGGCGGTATCTGCACCGGCGTATGTGTCTTTTTTTTCGTTGGAAGAACAGGAGCTAATAAGCAGCAAACCTATCGTTGCAAATAGCTGTAAAGTCCTGTTTTTATGGATCGGCAAGTTCATATCTGATGGTTTATTTGGTGGTCGTTGTTGTTAATAATGTGATATAGGCGTTAGTCACATCTGCAGTAAACCGCGCCTGTGCAAGCGAAAATTTCAATTGGGACAACTGCGTATCTGAAGTCAATATATCTGTGGTATTGACCAGCCCTTGCTGGTAACGGTTCTGTAAGATTCTCAGGGCCTCGGCTGCCTGTTCTATCGCGGCCTGGTCCTGGCCCATTTCAAATTGTGCATCGGACAGGTCGCGGTAAGCTTTGTCAAGCTCCAATTGGCTCTGGTCTTTTTGCTGAGCTAACTGCATGGTAAGTTTGTCACGCTCCAGTTTTTGTGCGGCAATAACATGTTTGGTCTTATTCCCGTTAAAAACGTTCCACGATAACTGTATACCGACCAGGTAAGCTTTAGCACCGAACCCGGTTAAACGGCTGTCGTTATACTGGTAATTGCCAAAGGCATTCAGCTTTGGCAGGTAACTCATCTGGCTCGATTTGATCATCAGGCCGGATGCATCAATTGCTTTCTGCATGGCCATAAAGTCTGACCGGTTAGCGAATATCTTTTGCGTGCTGTCGATAACTGACAAGTTTGTTTGCGGCTCATCAGCGATGCTGTAAATTTTCCCGGTCGGCTGCCCCATTAACAGGCTGAGGTAATCAGAAGCGTTAAGGATACTGCTTCTTGCTTTTGCCAGGTTACTTTCAACCGAGGTTACATGCACTTGGGCATTCAATAAGTCCGACTTTTGGATCAACCCTTGTTTAAAGTGATTTTCGGTGAAGGTATATACAGACTTTGCTGTTTGTCTTGCTTCCGTCAAAACTTTCTCCGCCTGGTAGGCCAGTTGCAGCTGCAAAAACGCTTTCGTGATTTCGAAAGTAGTGTACTCCTGGGTGCGCTGTGTCTTATACCGGTAAATTTCGGTTTGTTTTTCAGCACCTTTACGCATGTATAGCATATCAATGTTGAGCAGGGGTTGTTTGACCTCCACTTGTGCCATATAATCTGGTGTTGCAGAAGGATGGTTTAAAAAAGCAGGATTAAAATCGTTTTGAGTAATGCTGCGCTGCTGCAGTTTAAAACCAAAAGCGCTGAGCGGATTGTTTGTGCTCATAGCTGTATAAGAGAGATCAACCTGCGGCAGAAAGATCGCCTGGGTCTGGTTGAAATTTGACTCCGCAATACGCTCGTCCAGACCAGCCACTCGAATAGCTTTGTTATTGGCTAAAGCTGCCAAAATGGCTTCATTCAGGCTTAGCTTTTGGTGGATGTCCTGCGCTTGCGCTATTGCGAGGAAGCCTGGTATTCCTATATAGAGCATCAGTGCCCATTTGATCAATTGCTTTATTTTGTTCATCAATTTAGTTTTTAACAAAAGTAGTTTCAGCAAAAAAGTTAAACGGTAACATTTGTTACCTACGCTGCCAGGTACAAGTATTTACGTCCCAGCGGACTCTCATCTCGTTTTGACCGGTAATGCTAAATCAAAAAATAGGATTGGAAATAGCATTCACCCTGGTGTACTCATTCTCTCCAGCATCTGGCAAAAACCAATGATTTAGTTAATCTGATTATAAAGTTCAGGGCGATTAACTATTAAATAAATGCTCATTATCAGGAATTAAGATGATTTTTGTCTTTAGTTGAACTATGGACGTTAGGATTGAGGCAGGGTGGTATAAAGCTGTGTAGCGCTCATCTGCCATCCGATTGCTGTCAAAACGAGGCAATATACCCTGCATGCTGGCTGTGATCATACTGAGCTACTGATCGGGATGATTATAATACAGCAGGATGACCGTTTTTTACAACAAGTTATACAGGTTATGGGCATCGGTTTTATCCCGTTGAAATTCATGTTCACTAATTTGAGTGTTAGGAACAACAAAACCATTCACCCTATCCACAACGAATTCCGGAAACCAGCCATCAGGAATCGAAACATTAATACATCCGTTCTTTGCCACCGACATCCCGCTCGTACCTGAAACTTCATGGGTCAGCCGCGGCCTATTGAGCCAGACATCTGCCCCTTGTTTAAGCAGTCGTGATAAACGCAATTCATAACCGGCTAAAATCGCGCAGTTTGGGTAATACTTACCTAAGTTTACGATCTTATCAAAACTGGCTATTGCCTCATAATCGAAGGGATAGGGTTTTCCTGCCCATATCATTTGAATCGGTATTTTGTTGTCGGTCAGCGGTTGCCATCAATTCGTATCAAAAGGAAAGCGATGGGGGGAGTAAATTAAAGTTTTATCTTACCCACCGAATAGCCGCCTTAAGAACCAATGCGGGCTATTCACATCGCTCCACAATTCTGAAAGTCAGATAGAGTGTTTATTGATGATTACTATCCGGGCGGGGCACATGATTTGCTTTTGCACGTATCGCGCATAGAAAAAAATATTTATACATAAAAAAAGCCGCCCACAAACGCGGGCGGCTCCTCAATCAACTATTATCTGGCATCTCATTTCACATCCCAGAAGATCTTTGTTGTACGGGTATCTTTTGCCTTTACATCATTATAATGACTGTTAAAGCCAGTTTCGATACTTGGATATACTAACCGGGTTGGCGGCGTAGTATAGTTAGAAAGTTTACCTGTAGTTGGGAAATTCAATACCGGATATTTTGTACGCCTGTATTCGCTCCAGGCCTGGGTGCCTTGCATAAAGCCGAAATGCGCCCATTTCTGTGTCCATATTTTTGCCAGTTTTTGGGTTTGTGTACCTGTATAAGATACTGAAGCCGAACTTAATAAAGTGGAAATATCAGCTGCGTTTAAAGTTGGTTTACTACCGGTGCCCAAGCTGTTCAAATAAAAATAATAGTAAACAGACTGGCTAACCGCAGTTTCGTATGCTGCTTTAGCATCACCACCACCCCAACGCTCAAAAGCCTCAGCTTTCAGGAAGTTAACCTCAGGTGCGGTTATTACGATACCCGGAAGTTTGTTATTGGTTAAGAAAGTGGTTGAATCAACTACCGAATATTTTGCAGCTTCAGAAGATGCCTGTTCGCTTGTAAAAGTTACCGGCATAGCCTGGTAGGTTTTATTACCGTTTTTATCGTACAATACTGGGATCCTTGGATCATTAGCCGGTAACAATACGGTATTTAACAGGTAATCTGGCGCATAGTTACTGCCACCTTCGGTAAGCGCATTTTGCAACGATCCAGTGTAAGTAGTTAACGGTGTTAGTAAAACGTCGGTAGCTGCCGGGCTGTAAGCCGCAGTATTACCTCCATCAATCAATGGATATGATGTTGGATCAGCCAGCATTTTGGCTACCTCAGCTTTTGAACCAGCTTCGTCATAAAAAGACATACGCATCAGCATACGCAAACGGATGGAGTTAGCATACCTCCTCCATTTATCAACACTGCCACCTAACAAGATATCCTGTTGTGTAAATGCTTTGCTTGACTGGCCAGATAAAGTAGCAGTTTTAAAATATGTTGAAGCAGCTTCCAAACCAGCGATGAAGCTTTTGTAAAGCGCTATCTGGTCATCAAATTTAGGGTTTTTCACAGCAGCGCTTGTTTCAAGGCTTCCTGCCTCGCTGAATGGGATATCACCCCAGCAATCAACCATTTCTGATGCCTGATCATATAAAACCACCCGGGCAGCATTCATGATCACATCATTATTTGCCTTATCTGTAGCCGACATTTGGTTGTAGGTAACTTCCATGGTGCGGTATAAAGCCATTACACCATTGGCCGAACCATTTGGATGATAAAAATCCTCCCAGCGGTTACCCATATAGCCATCATTAGGCTGATAAACGGTATTGGTATTAGGCAGGAAACAGGTTTGTGAAAAATCAGCTGTAGCAGTTAGTACAAACGTTCTGTAGTGCCAGTATTCGGCCCTTACCCTGGTATTATTTAACATCCCGGTAAACATGTACGGGATAGTTACAACAGCCGTTTTTTCCGGGTTGTTAAATTTTTCGTCGATGCTTTTTTTGCAGCTTCCCAATGATAAAGCAAGCAAAAACGCGTATCCTATATGTTTAAAATTCTTTTTCATAATTTAATGACTTGTGCTATTAAAAGTTCGCGTTTAATGAGAATCCAAAGCTTCTTGTAGCTGGTGATGAACCTTCATCAACACCTTGCCTGTACCACTTGTCGCCAATCGGAGCTTCAGGATCAAGGTTTTTAAGCGTGCGGTATACATACAATAAGTTTCTTCCTACTAAAGAGAACCTTAAATTATTAAGGTGCAGTGCTTTGTTCACGCTTGCAGGCAATCTGTATCCCAACACAACTTCGCGCAATTTCACATAGTTGTTTTTAAATACTGCATTCTCGTTTACAGAGTTTTCACCCCAGTCATAAGTATTCAGGTAGTATGAAGCAGCGTCAACAATCGTAGTGTTTTTCTCTCCGTTTTCATTTACACCCGGTAATATAACACCGTCGTTATAGGTTTTGCCACCGTTTGGAGCAGTTCCTAAATGTTTACCGCCATTGCCATCAATGTAATAAGCTAAACCGCCATGAGCAGCATCACGATACTGTAAAGTACTTTCGTACATACCTGCAGCAGTACCATATTTTAATGGGTTTGACACCATTTTACCGCCAAAACGGTAATCAACCAATACATCAAGAGAGAAACCTTTGTAATTGAAAGTGTTGGCAATACCACCTACAATTTTAGGCTGTATATTACCTACGTTCACATATTTCGATTTATCAATAGTGTATAAACCATCACTGTTTACAATCTTGTTACCATTAGCGTCTTTGGCTATCGGGTAAACCAATATATTACCTATAGGTTGGTTTGGCTGGGCAACAACCAATAATGCAGATTGATCGCCTGTGTAGAAGGTAAGCCTATCAAAACCTGGTGCGAGGTTATTTACTTTAGAGTGGTTAATAGCAAAGTTTAAACGCACATCCCAGTTAAATTTCCCGGTTATCGGTTTACCGCTGAAACCAACTTCCAAACCATCGCTGTGTAAGGTTGCAGCATTGGCTAATAAGCTCGAAGCACCTGTTGTTGGCGCAACGTTAAGCGCCATAATTACATTTTTAACCTGGTTGTTGTAGTAAGTGAAATCCAAACCTAAGCGGTCTTTCAGGAAACGAGCCTCCAGGCCATATTCCTGTTCGTATTTCATCTCTGGTTTTAACTGCAGGTTACCATAAGTAGCATCAAAAGTAAGCTGCGTTACTGAACCATTTTGTGTTTGTAATGATGATTGGTTATACAACACGTTAGGAACATATCTTGGTGCTTTGTTACCAACCACACCATATGAAGCCCTTAATTTTCCATAGCTGATAAACTCAGGCATTTTAAATGCGTCTGTAAATATGAAGCCCGCATTTACCGATGGATAAAAATAGGTATTGTTTTGTGTTGGAAGTGTTGAAGCCGACTCATTACGTGCGGTACCTTCTAAAAACAAATAGTTTTTGTAATTAAAGTTCAAGATTCCGAAAAATGCCTGGCTTTTCAGGTAACCACGGGTTGCACTTGTATTTGGCACACCGTATGAGTTAGAGATAGAAAAGAAATTTTCGGTAACCAAACCACCATTAGTACCAGAAGATTGGTCACGGTAAGTTTCGCTGCGTGAAGTATAACCACCACTAACAGACATGCTCAGGTCTTTGGTCAATTTTGGCGAATAGGTTAACAATAAGTCACCGTAAGTAACAGAATACTGACCCTTGGTAACACCGTAATAACCTGTGCTTGATGAACCGTTAAATGCAGTAGGATACTCATTATATTGTTGTGACTCAGTATTGCGGCCGGTATAATCACTGCCGATACGGCCTCTGAACTTCACATTTTTAAGCACATCCCAGTTTAAAGTAGCGCTGGTGATTAAACGGTTTTCGGTTTCATCCTCACTGTTCTTTAACTGTGTCCAGAAAAAGTCCATAATATCCGCACCGCTCATATTGTATTTAAAAGCCTCAGCCGGGTTTCTGGCAGCGTTACCAAGCGTTACGTATTTATAACCTAATGATGTCTGATAGTTATCCAGCAACACATCTGCTTTTTCCGAACGGTTTAAGAAGCCACCAAAGTTGGCTAAAACACGGCCTAACTGATACGGACGGTTATGAGTTAAGGTATTTACATAGCTCGCAACGATATCCGCGCTAATTTTATTACTTAACTTAACAGTAGTGTTTAAGTTAAATGAGTTTTTTTGTTGTTTTTGACCACGCTGTATACCGGTATAATCCAAACGGGTTGCCGACAAACGGTAATTAACGTTGTCTGTTTGGTTTGATATAGCGATGTTGGCGTTTGAGCTATAGCCTGTTTGAAATAGATCTTTGTAGTTATTTGGCTGCGGAGTGTAATCCCTGATCTCGCCATCCCACCACCTGATCTTCTGGCCTTCCATTTTAGGGCCAAATTGCGCGTATGAGCTAAAACGTGGTCTGTATCCTGATGGTGAATTAGCATCGGCTAACCAGCCATCTTCGGTAAAACCACCTGCAAGGTTGGTAGCACGGTCATAACCAGGACCGTAAACGTTTTGAAAATTTGGAGTGAAAGCCACTTGCTCTGCAGTACCTACATAGTTGAAATCAACACCAAGGCCTCTTGATTTTGAACCTTTTTTAGTGGTGATCACGATAGCACCGCTCATAGCATCAGATCCGTAAAGCGCTGTAGCACTCGCGCCTTTTAATACGGTAAGCGTTTCGATATCCTGTGGGTTGATATCCAGGATACCGTTACCCCTGATCCGCTGATCAGACCAGTATCCGTCATTATTTGAACCACCGGCACCTGCCTCGCTGTTATTGCGGATAATAACACCGTCTACAACATACAGGGGTTGAGTGTTGTAGTTAAGTGAGTTGATACCGCGGATCTGCACGTTTACAGCGCTGCTTGAACCACCTGGAGCAGTAGTGATCTTAACACCAGGAGCTTTGCCGTACAATGCCGAAGCAAAGTTAGTATTACCGGCCTCTGTTAATTGCTTCGCTGTAATGGTGGTAGTAGCATAACCCAAGGATTTTTCCTGGCGTTTGATACCAAATGAGGTAACTACCACTTCATTTAATTCGCCTTTACCTGCAGCCAGAGTTACGTTGATCACAGCATTGTCGCCCACGGTAACTTCTTTTGGTGTATAGCCTACAGATGAAAATTTAAGCACTGCACCCTTAGCCACTTTAATGCTGTACGCACCGTTTATGTTGGTTTGTACACCGGTTGTTGTACCCACAACTAACACGGTTACACCCGGTAAAGGCCCGGCGTCATCGCGCACCACTCCCGTAACATTGGTTTGGGCAAATAAATTTGCCGAGATAAAAAGGGGCAGTAGCAGGACCACCCACCTTTTCAAGTTTAGATAAAATTGTTGCATGAAAATTGATTAATTGAGTTAAAAAAAGACCTTGAATATGTTTATGTAGGCTCGGAAATATTGGCCTGCGGATTAAGTTTATATAGATTTTCAATCACCGTGGTTACGCCTCCTAACAGTTGCGCGTTATTGCCCAGGTTTGAAACCGCCAATTGGGTGTAGGTGGTTAAGTGGGGAATGCAGTGCTCGTTCATGGCCTGCTGAATGGGGCTGAGCCATAATTTACCGATAACGCTCCCCTTTCCGCTTAAAATGATACTTTCGGGATTCATTAAATGCAGCAATATGGCCAAGCCCTGACCAATAAAATAAGCTGCCTCGGCAATGATTTTTATTGCAAAGGCATCACCTTTAAGTGCTTCATCAATGATATTATCTGCCGATACGGTATCGTATTTTAGGAGGCTGCTAACCTGCCCCTGTTTCAGGCCTTCAGCAGCTTTAGCTTCAATAGCCAGCAAAGAAGCTTCTGTTTCCAGGCAGCCCTGCTTACCGCATGAGCATAGCTTTCCGTTTTTATGAAGCGGCAAATGGCTAAACTCTCCCGCAAAACCGCTGTGTCCTTTAAATATCTCTTTATTGATAATCATCCCCAAACCAACACCCCAGCCCAGGTTAATGATCATGGAGTTATTACGGGCAATGGGAAGTCCAAATTTTTGCTCAGCCAAAGCTATGGCTGTCGAGTCATTTTCAATAAATACAGGTAGTCCGGCGTGTTTGGCAATGTAGGTTACCAATGTTTCGTCCGGGACTTTAAGAAAGCTCAGGTTATTACCCAAAAACGCGTCAATAAATCCAGGCATGGTAATCCCTATAGCTAAAAACTTATCTTGGGCTAATCCTGAATTAACAACTACAGCCTTGATACAGGCTATCAATGAATGGATAGCATCCTTGTTATCGCCCAGTTTTAATTCAAACTCCTGCACCTCTCCCACAAACTCATTATTCATATTGACAATTACAATTCTTGTCAAAAACTGGTTCATAGCTACCGAAATGATAAAACCGGTATCAGCTATCAATGAATAAGTTGCGGGCTTTCTGCCTCCGCTTGAGGCCCTTATACCTACTTCCTTTACAATATCTAACTTCATCAAGTCGGCTATCCCTTTGGTCACATAAGGAATGCTTCGGCCAGTATAAATACTCAGGTCGTTAAGGGAAGCTGTTTTACTGTAATAAAGTCCTTTAATAAGGTCAATATGCTTAAGAAACATGTAGCAGGGGTTTATATCTGCATATTTAAATAAATTAATTTAATAACAAAAGAAAACTTTTTATTTTTTTTAAAAAGTATGATATAGATTTATAAAATCAATAATTACTTTTGAAAATGAGAAGAAATCTATCACACCTTTTCATGGTATTTTATACCATGCTATACACCGGTTACGCACAAGCGCAACACCGTGTAAATCCTGATGAGATCAAAGAAAAAATGCAATGGTTTGCCAATGGTAAGCTGGGCATATTTATTCATTATGGCATTTATTCTGTAAAGGGGATAGATGAAAGCTGGAGTTTTCATAACAAAAAGATCAGCTACCCGGATTATATGAACCAGCTAAAAGGCTTTACGGCAAATCAATACAAACCGGATGAGCTGGCAGAGCTGATTAAAGAAAGCGGTGCCCGCTATGCGGTAATGACTACTAAGCACCATGATGGTGTAGCTTTATGGAACAGCAAATATGGCTCGCTGAATGTGGTGAAAAAGACACCTGCCAAAAAAGATTTGTTAAAACCATTATATGATGCCCTGCGTGCGCGTGGTATAAAAGCAGGAGCATACTTTTCACTTATTGATTGGAGCCATGCAGACTATCCCGGCTTTTTGAAAGACAGCAGCCGGTACAAGGTTGATGCGCAGCCGGCAAAATGGGCCAAATATTTAACCTTTATGAACGGTCAGCTGGATGAACTGGCCAAACAATACAACCCCGATCTTTGGTGGTTTGATGGTGATTGGGAACACAGCGCCGATGAATGGAAAGCATCAGCCATCAGACAAAAACTGTTAAGCTACAATCCCAACGCGATCATAAACGGGCGCCTGCAGGGATTCGGTGATTATGATACCCCTGAGCAAAACTTCCCGGTATCACGGCCTAATTACAAATGGTGGGAACTTTGCATGACTATCAATGACAACTGGGGCTATCAACCACAGGACACGAATTTTAAAACCCCTTATGAGATCATCAGCATTTTTACTGATGCCGTAAGCTACGGTGGAAATTTACTACTGGATATTGGCCCTAAGGGCGATGGCAGTATCCCTTCGCAAGAAGTGAACATGCTTAAAGAACTGGGTGCATGGAACAAGAAAAACGGCGAAGGTGTTTTTAATACGGTAGCCGGTATGCCACAAGGGCATTACTATGGTGCAAGTACCCTGTCAAAAGACTCAACAACTGTATACTTGTTTGTTCCGGCTAAAACAAGCGCACCGGTATTGGTGAAAGGTTTAAAAAACAGCATCAAAAAAATAACCGTTCTCGGCAGCGAAACACCGTTAAACTATAAAATCGTCGGCAAAATTTCATGGAGTGCGGTACCGGGCTTATTGTATATCCCAATTCCCGAAAGCCAGCAGGATAAATACATGTCGGTAATAAAAATTGAGCTTAACGGCAAGCTTGACCTTTATCGTGGCAAAGGAGGATTTCTCACCAATGAATAACGGGAAAGCTAAAGGCTGGAGGCCGATAGCTATACTGCCAGCACAACTCCTACTTTCATGATATCAGTTTACCAAAGCCTGCAATCAATTGCAGGCTTTGGTTTTTATGTTGATCTCTACTCTTAATCGGGCTCCAACCCGCCATTTATTATGCGGATAAACCGTATCAGGGAAAAAAAATTTAATTTTTTTTCCCATTAAAACAGCTCCCCCAATCACGAAGTACTATTGCGAATCAAGCGTATCGAAATAATTACATCTTGCTTTTAATCAATACTTTACAATAATTTTGTTTCATCAAACCAATTATCTGGCATCTTCTTAAAACAACGGTATAACCTAATTCAAGGCAATAGCGCGCCTCGGTAACGTTAAGCTCTTTGTTTTATAAGCTATGCCGGTGAAACCAATTGCAAACTAAAAACCAATTTATGAACAACAAACCAAAAACTACCTTTGCAACTCTATTGGGCCTGGCCCTTTTTGTGGCGTTATTTTTTACTTATTGCACTAAAAAACAAGTCTCGCCGGCGGCGGCAAGCAATGATGCTACCGCACGGGCATTAAAAACCCAGGCTACCGGCTTTACCCATCCCGGCATCCTCAACACGAAGCAAACGCTTGATTATGTGGGGCAGCAAGCCAATTCAAATGATGCCAACCGGCTTGCGGCTTACCAGTTTGTACTAAACTATTGCAACAACCACAGCCCCAGCGGCGCCTACAAAGCCACTGTACAGGTTGCCGGCGGAGTTACCACACCCGATGAAATTGCTTTTAAAGGCGATGCCCTGCTGAGCTATGCCCTGGCGCTGCGCTGGGCTAAAACCGGTAACGCGGCATATGCTACTACTGTAAAACAAATACTCGATGGCTGGGCCAATAGTTTTCAGAATTTCAGCGTAACCGGCTCACAACCAAACCAGGCTTCGCTTGAGGCTTCGTGGGCTGCGCCTACCTTCGCCGCGGCTGCCGAAATTATCAAATACTATATTCCGGCCGGTGGTGTTGGCGGCGGCTGGACCACGGCCGAAAACACCCAGTTTGTAAACTTTCTGAACAACATGAAAGATAATTACATCAATAACGTGCCCAACTTTAACAACAACTGGAACGTATCTGCCGGATATGCAAAAATGGCTATCGGTGTGTTTGAAGATAGCCAAACTGTATACCAAAACGGCATTACTGTTGTAAAAACTGTATTGCCCAATGTAATTGCATCAGATGGCTCGATGGACGGCGAGATCTGCGGCTCGCACAATGATTATGTGCATTACCAGTACTCTCTTACCGGTTTAAGCTATGCGGCAAACATCGCAGGTATACAGGGGGATTTGTCAATTTACTCGGCCAGCAGCAGTCGCCTGTTAACCGGGTTTAATTACCAATACAAGCTGATGCACGGCACCGTGTCGCCGCCATGCTCACCTAACGGTAATGTAAACAACCCTATCTGGCCGGGAATTGAAGTGGCTAATCGTCATTACGGCACTACCGAAACCAGTTACATCGCCAGCAATTATGTATGCGACAGTAACGGCCTGCCCAATGGCGATATCGGTTTTCTATGCTGGACAAACTATACGCATAACAACGTGCCAACTACTTTTTAACAAAGTATTCGCTTAATAAAAATTCTATCCCGGCTGCTCCGTTTATGACTGACCTCATTTAACGGAGCGGCTTTTTAGCGACGAATTCAAAAAGAGCTTACAAGAATATCAAGGCATTATAAAAATGAATAATGACAATTTGAAACATATTTGGCCTTGTACCTATTATCCATTAGATGCAACAGAACAGCATAACACTTATATTCCCACATCAGTTATTCAAACACAATCCCCAGATAACCCAATTAAGACCGGCTTATTTGGTGGAGGAAATACTGTTTTTCAATCAATATAGTTTTAATAAAAAAAAGCTGGTACTTCACCGGGCGTCGATGAAGTTTTATGCGCATCATCTTGCCAGCCAAAATATTGCGGTTAACTATATTGGTGCTCAGGATCCACTTGCCGATGTTCGCCGGCTGATTACTTCATTAGCCAAAAAGGGCATCAAAAACATTTATTACACCGATACCGCCGATAACTGGCTCGAAAGCAGATTAAACAAGGCCTGTGTTGAGAATGAGATCCAGCTCATCAAACATCGAAGTCCCAATTTTCTTAATAGTCCTCACGAGGTTGCCGATTTCTTTGACAAAAAGAAAACCTACTTCCAAACCGATTTTTACATAAGCCAGCGCCGACAGCGAAATATTTTGCTCGAACCAGATGGAACACCCATTGGTGGTAAATGGACCTATGATAGTGAAAACCGGCTCAGGTTTCCGAAGAATGAGGTAGTGCCTCTGCTGAACATATCGCCGGAAAACGATTATCTGAAAGAAGCCCGGCTGTATGTAGATACCCATTTCGCCGATAATTATGGTAACACCACATCGCCGTTTGGCAACCTGGGCGGTTTTTATCCAACTACCCATGAGGAAGCAGAGCACTGGCTGGATGATTTCTTGCAACAACGCTTTCGGGATTTTGGTATTTACGAAGATGCTATGGTGGCAAACGAAAGTTTTTTATATCATTCGGTGCTAAGCCCTACGCTCAACATTGGCCTGCTTAATCCGCAACAGGTTATTGATAAAGCCCTTGATGTGGCCGCAGATATGGATATTCCGCTAAACTCTTTAGAAGGATTTGTAAGGCAGATAATGGGCTGGCGCGAATTTATCCATATTGTATATGAGCGCGAAGGAACCAGGCAGCGCACTAAAAACTACTGGGGATTTAAACGCCGCATTCCTCATTCGTTTTGGAAAGGCAATACAGGCATTCACCCCGTCGACGTTGTGATAAAAAAGGTGCTGGCTACCGGGTATACCCATCACATTGAGCGCCTGATGGTGATGGGTAATTTTTTTTTGCTGTGCGAATTTCATCCCGACGATGTGTATCAGTGGTTTATGGAAATGTATATAGATGCCTATGATTGGGTTATGGTGCCCAATACCTACGGTATGACCCAATTTGCCGATGGCGGTCTTATGATGACCAAGCCCTACATCAGCGGCAGCAACTATTTGCTAAAAATGGGCGACTGGAAAAAAGGCGATTGGCAAGATACCTGGGATGGCCTGTTTTGGCGTTTCATTCATGTACACCGCAATTTCTTTTCACAAAACCCGCGTTTGGGCATGCTGGTGAAAACTTTTGATAAAATGCCCGCCGAAAAACGAAGAATACATTTAAATAATGCGGAACAATTTCTCGAAAACCTTGACAAACATGCAGTCCGGATATAATTGAACCTCTCATTTTTTAGATCCCTACATTCGTTAATACTATCGAAAGACCGGGCGATACTGGCGCTTACGGAAGAAGTTACGTTAATCAGTAACCAACTAAAAGATGAAACATATCAACAGGCGGCCAAAGTACTGGAAGAAAAATATCTGGCACAGGTTATCTTAGCTATTATAACCATTAACGCCTGGAACAGGATCGGCATTACAACCAATTTGATGCCCGCATAACATTAGTTGAGTGCTTAAAGGCTCTAAACCGCGGAAGGTGCTTAAAAAACATTTTCCTCGGTTTTTAACCTCTGATCATTTATAATTATAAAGCTTAATACGCTGTATCCCGTATTCCCCTACGGGGATTCTCAAATGTCTTCCCTGGTGATCCTCATCCCCGTTTAAACGACGCCCGGGTTGCCATTTGCCGTTTACAAATACCCCTTCATCCACCTGCAAAATACCAGCACGCTCCCCATCTTTAACAGATTTAAAGCTGATCACCAACCCTGTCCCCCCTACATAAAACTCATCATTACCTAAAGCAATGATAATTCCTCCGGTTAATGGCCAGCTTGCATCTTTAGCTTTTGGCGACCAGCCCAGGGTTAAATCATGCGAAACTATCAGGATATAATCACCCATTTGCAACCGAACCGTATCTGCATCCTTGCTTAACAGTACGCCATCTATAGTCCCCTTATGTTTGGCTTTACTGATTTCACCGGCTAACTGCTGAATGATACTGTAAGATTGGCCAAGCGGCTCACCTGCCGTTTTGTTATCTGTTTCGATAGAAAAGGGTGAAAAACCCAGCGCCTTGTAATGCCCAATGGCATAAAAAGCTTTCGCATCTACCCCATCTTCAAAACGATGTTCGGGGATAAACAACGCGTTATCAGGCCGCGTATAACGGTCATTCCAATACTTAAAATTTGGATTGTAAAAATCAGGCGATAGAAAGTCAATATCCGGTGCTGCCGCTTTCCAGATATCAATTAAATGCGGCAAGGGGCCTGCGGAAGGGTATTGTCCCGGCTTTTTACCTGGAGCGTTAAGGGCTGCGTTCACATACATCGGCAGCGGGTAAACGGCCTTACCTGCTTTAGCCACAGCGTTAGCGTATCCGGCAAAGTACCAGACCATAAACAGCTCGTCGGTAGCCGGGCTTTTGCCAAAAACTGATTCCCAGTTACCTGAAGTTTTATTCCCTCCATCCTGCCATATTTTTTGCATCTCGGGTACAAGCTTGTCTTTGTGCGAATTTAACCAGGAGATTAGCTTTGTCGGGACTGGCCGGTTAAAAGCTTCATCGGCCAGTTTCGAATGATCGCGGGCATCCGGCAGCATGCCTATTTCGTTTTCAACCTGTACCATTATCACAGTGTGAAACTTACTATCAGTTTCTTTAATATGCCTCATCAGCGAACTGAATGCTTTGCTATCGGCAAGTAAAGCCTCTTTGGAAAACGGCGTAATAATCTCTTCGGGGCCGCCGGTACTATTTGCCACACGCGGAAAATGTTTTTGATTGGTTTTAACCCAGCCCGGCGAATAACAACTCATACTGTTTTTCCAGGTACCAAACCAAAGCAACACCAGTTTCATATGATGTTGCCGGGCACTTTTTATCAGGTAATCAACCAGCGTAAAATTAAATTTACCCTCCTGTGGTTCCAATAACTCCCAATAAACCGGTGCAATCACGGTATTGAGGTGCATTTTTTGCAGTTTAGGCCAAATCGGGTTCATGTAGGGCGTGCTTGAGGCACTTGAGTTTCCTAACTCCCCACCTGTCATTAAATAGGGCGCTCCATCTACCAATAATTCTGTATTACTACCATAATATTTTACTTGTGGTATGCCCTGCGACAGGCTTTGCGATTTAACCTTAAACAATATCAAACAACAAAAAACAAATATTAATACCGGTGACTTCATAGCTATTTATTTTGATGTAAATAGAACCCTGTTATTTGCTCGCATATGCCCATGCCAAAGCCTTGAGCATAGTAACAGGTTTGCCTGATAAATGGGTAACATCCTCAATAATGATATGCTTAAAAACAAGGTTTTCATAATGACGGCTATCCAATAACGCCACCAGCTGTTTGTTAGGCACAACCTGTCCATGTGTTTCCAGTCCGCCTACTTCAATAAAAACATTTACAGGCAGGCTTTTATGTTTGGCAGCATATTGCTTTTCAGTTTCAAATACAGCTCCATTACCATAACCCAATGCAGGGCTGCCTATCAGGATATTTTTAAACAGCGTTGGCTTTTCAAACAAGGTATAAGTGGCAAACAGGCCCCCCATCGAATATCCGTACAGAGTACGGTTTGCAGGATCGGCCTTTAAACCGGCATCTATCGCTGGGATCAATTCCTTCTCAATAAAAGCAAGGAATGCCGGCGCACCACCGCTTTCGGCCACATTGGGAAATGCAACCGGTGTGAAATCACGGTTACGTTTGTTGCCGGGCGTACCAATCAGGCCGCCATCGCCAATAGCCACCAATATAGGTTCGGGAATATGATATTCGGCCATCAATAGTCCCAAATACTCCAGCGACGGTGAAAAGTCGTTATCACCATCAACCACATACAATACCGGAAATTTTTGTTTGGCGGTATCATAACCGGCCGGGTAATGAATATAAATATCATAATCATTACCGGCCAGTTTAGAGTGCATTTGTCGGTGTTCGGAGTTAGGGATAATAACTGGCTTAACCTGCTGCGCAAAACCACGCGCCCCCAGCAAATCAAGCAATAGCAATAACAGAGTTAAAGCTTTAAGGATTTTCATATCGATGAGATTACAAAAACGGATCGATCAGCTTGATAGAACCATCGGCATTATGCTGCAGTTCGGTTACCTTCACGTTGCGCAGGTGTGTTTTGCCCGATAGCTGGGTATCGTGGTAAAATATGTACCATTTGCCTTTTATTTCGATGATGGAATGGTGGGTTGTCCAGCCCTCTACTGGTTTCATAAATACGCCCTTATAAGTAAATGGCCCAAGCGGACTATCACCTATCGCATAGCAAAGCAAATGCGTATCGCCGGTTGAATAGGTAAAGTAATATTTACCGTTGTACTTATGCATCCATGAGCCCTCAAAAAAGCGGCGGTCATGATCTTTGGTCAACAGAGGTTTGCCAAGGCTGTCTAAAATAACAGCATCTTTTACAGCACCGTCAAAAGTTTTCATATCTGATTTAAGCAAAGCTACCTTACAGCTTATGGCTGGGGCATCTTCCTGTTTCGAATCGGTCTTTGATCCATCTGCCTCGTATTTACCGGAGATCCAGCGCTGAAGCTGACCACCCCAGATTCCACCGAAATACATGTAGGTTTTACCATCGGTATCCGTAAAAACGGCAGGGTCAATACTGTAACTTCCTGCTATTGGTTCAGGTTCGGCTTTGAACGGGCCTGCCGGGTTGGCAGAAGTTGCCACGCCGATATGGAACACATCTTTTTTATCTTTTACCGGGAAGTACAGGTAATAAGTACCGCTTTTAAAAGCTGCATCAGGCGCCCACAGCTGCCGACCAGCCCAGGGGATATCCTTGATATCAAGTGCCACACCATTATCTGTAACCTTGCCGCCAATGCTATCCATCGACAGGATGTGATAATCTTTCATGGCAAAATGGTCGCCGTTATCATTTTCGGGGATGCCCGCATCGATATCATGCGATGGATAGATATAAATTTTGCCGTTAAATACATGGGCCGATGGGTCCGCTGTGTAAATGGAACTGATGAGCGGCTCGGAAAGATATTTTACTTTTTTGCCGATATCTGTTTTTGTACTATCGCCTGCATTAGCTGTCTTTTTTGTTGATGAGTCACATGCACTCAAAATGCATAAGGATGCAAAAAGTGCGGGAACTAATTTTGCTGTGGTAAATTGCTTGCTCATTGACGTTTGGTTTATGGTGGTGATTAATTGGTCATGTAGTTATTGCCTCCTATGCCCGGCACATAATAAAACTTCATTTTTTTATAATAATCCAGCTGGTGCTGCGGCTTGGGGTAGATAGCCGGGACAGGCATTTTTGAAAATGTTTGGAAATATAAAACACAGGCATCGCGCCAGGTTGTAGCCTCATTTAACTGAACCTGCATTAATTGTTTTACCTCTGTAAAGCGTTCGGCATCTATCCTGCCCTGCATTTTATCCCAGGTAAGCCCCATTTGCTTAACAGAATCAGCCCCTACATAGTAATGATGAACGAGCTCATCCCACAATGACCTGCCCGAGCGCATTTTATAAGTCCAGCTTAAATGATGAAACCACAACAGGTATTCATCAGGGCAGGTTTGCAGGTTTTCCCACTGTGCCTTAACTTCAGGTGCATATTGCAAGAGTGCATCGCTGCCCGTACCTGTACGGTTAAAGCCTATCCCCGCCGAATCGGCTTTATGGTAATAAGTGGCATTCCAATCAGGACGACCGGCATTATCAACCCAGGGACCGGGGCCATAATGAGTTGATACCCCCATAATATGGTGCAGCCCGAGCGGCGTCATGTAATTAACTGTATTTTCCCTCGATTGCAGCATGAAGTTTTTTACCGGCGACACAAAGCTATCGTCATTACTAAAAGTCATTTTGAGCCAGTCGGCGGCAATTACACCTGGAGACTGGTCAGGGTTCCAGGCCATGCGACCGAAGGCATACCAGTTAGCCTGAGCAAAGGGATGACCGCACCAGTTTAAATCAGTGCCAATATTAGCCACGCCCGCCATGCCGGTTATCAGTTTTTTGTTAAAATCACCCTTGATCACCCGCGCAACGGTTGAACCTATGCCATGTGTATAAGTATCTGATTGCAGGCATTCGGCAAACAAAGGCGCTTCATAAACCAAATGGGTTGAAAAGCCAAGATATTCCTGGGTAAGCTGGAACTCCATCATCAGCGGGGTATTGGGCATAGCCCCAAACAATGGGTGAAATGGCTCTCTTGGCTGAAAATCTATCGGACCATTTTTTACCTGGATGATCACATTATCCCTAAACTTTCCATCAAAAGGTTTAAATTCATTATAGGCCTGCTTAAAGCGATCGTCGGGTACCTTATTATCATAAACAAAGGCACGCCACATCACTATGCCATGATGAGGAGCTAAAGCATCGGCCAGCATATTTGCTCCATCGGCATGGGTACGGCCATAGCTTTGCGGACCGGGCTGTCCCTCCGAATTAGCCTTCACTAAAAATCCGCCGAAATCTGGAATGTAGCGATAAATTTCATCAGCCTTATCGGCCCACCATTTTTTTACCGCGGGATCAAGCGGATCAGCAGTTTTTAGGCTTCCAAGCTCAACCGGGCTGCTGAATTTTACCGACAGGTAAATCCTGATACCATATGTTCTGAATACATTGGCCAAAGCCTGCACTTTTAACAAATATTGGGGCGAAAGGATCAGGGCATCTGCATTTACATTGTTTACAACTGAGCCATTGATCCCTACCGAAGCATTGGCCCGCGCATAATCAATATAACGTTGGTCAACCACACCTGGCAGCTTGTGCCAGTTCCAGATGGATGAGCCCGCGTAGCCCCGCTCCACGGTACGGTTCAGGTTATCCCAGTGATCCAGTACCCGGTACATCATCCTTGGGTGATCTGAAAGATCCAGTTTATTAATAGATTGATTGGTTTGGATCAGCTTTAAAAAATTAAAAACACCGTACATAACCCCTGCATCGGTGTTGGCCGTTATGATGATACATTTCTTTTGATTGACAAGGGCAGTTTTGATAAGATACCCTTCGCTGCCGATGCTATCGGGGGCAGTTATCGAAAAAGCCTTTAGTGATCGCGGCGTACCTATTATAATAGTTTGCCCATTGGTTGTCCTTTTAGTATCTCGTGGCTTTAGGGCCAACATTCCATCAAGGCCAGTTAAGAGCTCGGTCCTTGCAGCTTTAAGCTGGTCAGACTGTGCCGGGAAGATCATGTTTTGCAACTGTTGCCTGTAAATGTTTGCCAGTTGCTTGTTGCTCACCTTATTATATTCAAGCCATAATTTATAGCCGTCGTCTGCATATGCTTTATTTATCGCTGCCATGAAAAGCAGTACCAGTAAACACCTGTTTGTTAATGAATATTTGGCCATGACGTTATTAATTCCAGCTTTATAAACCCATCGGCGGTCTATAAAAAAACACAATTAATCTGTTGAAAAACTTATGAATGAAATGGGTTAAGCTCCCGCTTCATTTAGTATGGTTTATAAAGTTTTAGTTTTATGCAATCGATTGCAAGATAAAAACTTTTATGACTTTTAACAATAGGAATTTAATTATTGATTCCTTATTTAAGCTACCTTATTTATTGCAGCTCTTGCTGGTCGTACAGTATGCGTTTAAGCCCCATCTCCAACCCACGTAACTCGGCCAGGCCCTTTAACCTGCCAATTACTGAATAGCCGGGATAGGTATCATAATTAAAGTCATCAAGTAGTTTATGCCCGTGATCAGGTCGCATGGGGATAGCCATATCACTCCGGCCTGCATTTTTACGGGCTATCTGTTCATTGATAATGGCTTTCATCACGGCATACATATCAACACTGCCTGTTAAATGATCGGCCTCATAAAAGCTGCCATCCGACTGCCGGGCCACGTTGCGCAGGTGTAAAAAGTGGATCTTATCACCCAGGCGGCTTATAATTTCAGGAAGATCATTTTTGCCCGATGCACCTAACGAGCCGGTACAAAGCGTGATACCATTGGCAACTGAAGGATAACTATTTACAATATCAGTAAGATCATTTAAGGACGATGCTACACGGGGCAGCCCCAGGATAGGAAACGGGGGATCATCAGGGTGGATACACATTTTAATGCCCAGTTTTTCGGCATATGGGATTATAGCCCGTAAAAAATAAAACAGATTTCCCTTTAATGCTTGCGCGTCTACCTCACTGTATTTGTTAAGGTGTTCTTTAAACTCCGCAATGGTAAAAACCTCATCCGTACCGGGTAAGCCGGCCAATATTGTATTGGTTAACAGCGTTCTGTCTTCGTCACTCAGCCCATCGAGGTAATGCTTTGCGGCTGCCTGTTGTTCCGTGGTAAATTCGTTAAAGGCATTCTCCCGTTCTAAAATATACAAGTCAAAGGCTGCTAAAGCCGGAGCGTTGTAAAGCAAGGCCGAAGCACCGTTTGCTAATCGATAATCAAGATGCGTGCGGGTCCAATCCAATACGGGCATAAAATTGTAACACACCGTAAAGACTCCCTCCGACGCTAAATTTTGCAGTGTTTGGATATAATTATCAATGTAGCGGTCACGTTCCGCACTACCCATTTTGATACTTTCATGAATATTCACACTTTCTACAGCAGTCCAGTTAAAGCCTGCGCTTTCAATTACCGCTTTCCGCTGCCTGATTTCTTCACGATCCCAAACGTCCCCGCAAGGTATATGATGAAGCGCGGTAACTATCCCGCCTGCTCCCGTTTGTTTTATTGCGCTTAAAGTTACCGGGTCGCCGGGGCCAAACCACCTGAAAGTTTGTTTTAAATCTGGTACCATATTATTTAAAAACGAATTGCTATCAACGCGATAAATTTATGCAATCGATTGCATAAATTTTAAATAATCTGTAATAATTTTATACTTTTATCCCTGAACAATCTGGCTGCGGTTATTATCGAACCTGCAACATTGTTTATATATTTTAGATTGACTATATGTCGGACAGCGGAAAAGAGATAACCATATATGACATTGCCGAAAAATTAAAGGTTTCGGCAGCTACGGTTAGCCGTGCGCTCAAAGATCACCCGCGGGTTAATAAAAATACCAAAAAGAAGATTATCAAGGCAGCCGAAGAAATGGGTTACCGCTCCAATTCGTTCGCCAGCAATTTACGCCGTAAAAACAGCAACATCATCGGCGTTATTGTGCCACGGCTCAACAGCAGTTTCATGTCGGATGTTATTGCAGGCATCGAAAAAGTGGTGAACGACAATAACTACAACCTCATCATCAGTCAGTCGTTAGAAACGATGAAGAAAGAGATCAGCAACGCCAGGGCCATGCTGAATAACCGGGTTGACGGCCTGTTGGTTTCATTAGCTTATGATACCACCAGCATTGAGCATTTTGAACCTTTTATCAAACGCAATATCCCGGTGCTTTTCTTCGACAGGATTTTTGAGCACGAGCAGTATCCGCAAATCTATATCGATAACTTCAAAGCCGCTTATGAGGTAACTAAGCACCTGCTTGAACAGGGCTGCAAACGGATAGTACATATTACCGGAAATCAATTGCGCAATGTTTACGCCGAACGCCTGCGCGGGTATAAAAAAGCTCTTGAAGAACACCAAATTGATTTTGATGGGCAATTGGTGATCATCAACGACCTGAGCGCTAAAGAAGCTGCGGTAGCGGCAGAAACCATTTTACAAATGGATCCTCTGCCCGATGGCATATTTACAGTTAATGATGTCAGTGCCGTTAGCTGTATCCAGGTACTGAAAAAGGCAGGCATCAAAATTCCCGAACAGATAGCAGTTGCGGGCTTCAATAATGACCCGGCAGCCTGTGTGATTGAGCCCAATCTCACTACAGTAAATTATAAAGGCTATGAAATGGGTGAGGTTGCCGCCAATATGCTTATCAATCATTTGGCAAACAGGCAGGATCTGCAACAAACGCATAGCCTCATCCTCAGATCGGAATTGATAGTACGTGAATCCTCCAAAAGAAAATAACTTAAAAAATCCATGAACTCAAAGACCAAACTTGCTATCGTAACCGGCGGTGCCTCGGGCCTTGGCCTTGCTACCACCAAAAAATTCACAGAGGAGGGTATCAAAACCATTATCATAGGCCGCGACGAGGCAAAACTTATTGCGGCAGTAACACAGCTTGGCGATCTTTGCAGTTACAGGCAATATGATCTGAGTGATACCACCGGTATACCGCAACTGATAGCAGAAATTGAAGATGAATTTGGCGCACCTGATATTTTGGTTAATAATGCCGGCATTAACCATAAAAAAGCTTTCGCCGAGGTAACCGATGAAGAGTTCGCCAGAGTGATCCAAACCAATCTTACTTCGGTATTTGCGATAAGCCGTGAGGTAGTAAAAATCATGTTGAAAGCTGGCAGTGGGAGCATAATTAACATCAGTTCGATGGCTGCACAATACGGCATACCGTATGTTATTGCCTATACCGCATCTAAAACCGCCATCGAAGGCATGACAAAAGCCATGGCTACCGAGCTTTCGCCGCAAGGCATCAGGGTTAACTGCGTTGCTCCGGGCTTTATAGCCACAGATATGTCGGCAAAGGCGCTGGATAATGATCCTGCCCGCAAGCAAAAAGTGATGGGCCG
This sequence comes from Mucilaginibacter gossypii, assembly GCF_900100945.1. Taxonomy (GTDB): domain Bacteria; phylum Bacteroidota; class Bacteroidia; order Sphingobacteriales; family Sphingobacteriaceae; genus Mucilaginibacter; species Mucilaginibacter gossypii. The sequence continues at coordinate 60,640 of NZ_FNCG01000024.1, forward strand.
TACCCCAATGGGCAAATTAGGTGAACCTGCCGATGTGGCCGAAGCCGTTTATTATTTGGCGACAGATGCTGCCAAATACGTAACCGGGGTTGTTTTACAGGTTGATGGGGGTAATTCGATTGGGTTTTAATAAATTCGGCATGACTTGAAGGAGACCTCATTTCCCGCTTCCTTCTTTACCATAATGCATCAACTTATTGGCCCAGGCAATAAAGTATTTTACGTTTGGCGCGTCGGTATGCCCACCATCATGCTGACGCCAGGCAAGTTCGCCATCAAGCGGCCCTGTATTAACGGGTGGCATTTTTTCGGTTTTGTAATCGTTTGAAACGCCGAGGTCCTTTGCGCCGAGCAGTTTAAATACAGAACCCGCAGCTACAGTTGCCATATAGCTTCCCTGCTGATCAAGCCATTTGGCATCGCCCTGTTCCGGCACGCCATAGCTTATAAAAGTAAACCGCGGGGCACACAAGGCAATCAGCTCATGTGCATCTACTGGAAGGTCTTTCGCGGTTTTAGCACCGAATACGGCATCCGATGCACCATATTTCATAAAGTTACCGGCCATCCAATAATATTCGCCACCGGTAAGACTTTCAACCGCTTCTCCAAAGTTCCGGCGATGCAACTTGGCCCCTCCCTCACCCGACGAACCTATCAACCCCATGGCAAACCTTTGTTCAAAAGCAAGTGTTACCAGTGCTGCCTTTCCATAGCGGGAAACACCTTCAATACCTACATGTCTGGAGTCAACAGCCCGCTCAGTTTCCAGGTAATCCAACGCGCGTGCCGCTCCCCATGACCAGGCACGTAAAGCGCCCCAATCCTCCGGCTTACGGGGCTGGCCTTTATTCACCAAACCGATGATTCCTTTGGTTAAACCTTCGCCATTATCTGCCTGAATAGACGACGGATCTATAAGTACATACCCCCATCCATTGGCAATTAGTTGCGTGGCAGTCGGAGGGTCGCCTTTCATCACTGGAAAACCACCGGGACCAAAGGGAGATTGTTCGGCAATAGGATTATAAGCGGGATATTGCTCAAAAGTAGTTTTAAACTCGGGATGTTCTTTTAAAAGAAGTTCTTTCAATGCAGCATTGATTTTTTCCACATCAGCAGCCGGGGGCTGCGCCGGCGCCGGTAGCGCGCTCCGACCAAACATCATCAGTACAGGTACAGGTCCTTTGGCATTTGCGGGGAGTGTTAAGGTCATTTCGATATTGACGTTGATAAGCGGATAAGCCGTATTATCAACATGGCCTATCAGTTGTTTGGCAATCACCGGATAAAAGCCAACCCGCTCTTTATCGGTTATTTTAACCGTCCAGGTTACTTTGGGTACATTAGCAGGGATGCGGCCATAAACCTCACGCTCCATATCCTCCACAATTTCGGGGCGGCGCTGTTTCCACCACATTTCGGCTGTAGTTACCTTTTTACCATTCTTTAGCGTAAGGGCGTCAGGCAAATCAGGATAAGGGTTAGCCAGCGCTTCATCATAATTAGCATGATTAGGGGCCGATTCATCGCCGCTTGGCCCGTTACGCAAGGTTTTAATTCCTAATTGCGTCATCATATACTTATGGTCCTGGTCAGCAGTGAAATTTACCGGGGCCGGGGTTTGCGCTTTCGCAGCAATGGCCCATGTGAGTAAGAAAAAGAAGGCAGTACTTTTCATCGCTCCTGGTTGTAAGATGGTTTATGGTTATTGCAGTTTCCCGGTTTGAAACGGTGATGCCGGCAAGCCTTCTTTATTATACAGATTCGCGCCATCCGGGTTATCGGCCCAGGCATACCTTACGTAAAGCGGTGCAGGGATTTTATCACTCCAAACCAGTATCTTATCTCCTTTAATAAGGGCCTTTGCCCAAACAAACTTTTTGTCGGCCCCGGCTATCGCAAATTGTGATAGTTCTTCGCCATCCTCAGCAATAAGCCCCGCACCTGTATTTTTAAAAGCAATCTCAATCTTATTCCCCTCAATTTTAGCCGATTGGTAAATCGGCCCTGATGGTACTACGTTTACCTTGCCATAAACCACATTTTCGGCTACCCTGGCAAGCCTTTCTCCTACCTTTTTTTTATTAAGGGGATGAATATCGTTCCATTCGCCGGCATCAATGGTTACCGCCATACCAGTATTGGGCACTTCAAGGGCCTCAAGCTGACCGGCGCGTAATTGCGCCCAGTCGCTTTCTGTTGGCGAATATTGTACCTCGTTAAAGTTAGGAAGCTGTGCATATATAAAGGGAAGATTACCTTGTTGCCAGCGATTCCGCCAGTCGGCAATAAGAGCCTTTAACAAGGTTCCATATTCGGATGCGCGGCTGGAATTACTTTCGCCCTGGTACCAAACCATACCTTTAATGGTATAATTAATAACGGGCGCTACCATGGTGTTGTAAAGACCGGTAGGTTCATTCTGGGCCGAAAATTCCGGTTTCATCCTAACGGGTTCAAACACCTGCCCAACTTTGTATTGCCAATCGCCGCGAAGGTCGATGGTATCACCGGCTATCGCCAGATAGTATCGTTTATCAGGCACAAAACCGCCTTTGCCCGATGTATTGGTAATGCGTACCACAACAGTATTTTTACCCGGCTTTAATAATCCGGCAGGCAATGTATAGCGCCTTGGAGGGTATTGATAAGTAATGTTTCCTACCAACTTCCCATTGAAATAGGTTTGATCGGCATCCACTATCCTGCCTAAATACAACTTAGCAGTCTTGCCCTGTACCGATGCGGGCAGTGTGATTTCTTTCCTGAACCATACCACGCCATTCAATCCTTTTACTCCCTGATCGGCCCAGTAGCCCGGCAGCCAGAAACGGTGCCAGTTATGCGGCTGATAGGTGGTATCATACCATGGTTTAGGCTCATTTAAGCCTTTATCTGCGTCAAGCTGTTCTATTGGTTCCGGGTGCTTTTTCAATACACTATCCATAAATGCCGTATTGCTGAACCGGGCAATCCTGTTATGATATGATTGAATGTTCTTTAAGCCCTCGCTGCTGATCCAGGCCTCAATAGGCGTACCGCCCACACTTGAGTTGATGATACCTATAGGCACATGATATTTTTGATAAAGCTGTTTGGCAAAAAACCATGATGTGGCACCAAAACCTAAAACAGTTACAGAATCGGCTTTAACCCATTTACCAGGTAACAGATCTGAGTGTTGCCTGGTTACGTCAGACTCCGTTTTAACGAAAAAATTCCTGATCTGCGGATAATTGGCTTTTGCTATTTCATCAGGATATTTTTCCTTAACCCGCTCCATAGGCAAAACCATATTCGATTGCCCCGAACAAAACCATACATCGCCAATTAAAATGTCCCGGATAGTAATACGATTATTACCGGTGATTTCCATAGTATACGGCCCCCCGGCTTTCATTGGCTGAAGGGCAATTTTCCAGGAACCGCTTTCGTCAGTAACGGTGCGGTATGTTTTATGCTGAAAATTAACGGTGATCTTTTCGCTTGCATCGGCCCATCCCCAGATCTTTACTTTGGCATCGCGCTGTAATACCATGCCATCGGCAACCAGTTGCGGCAGGCGCACTATTCCATAACACGGTAATATTAAACAAGCGAACAGCGCGACAAGTAATAGCTTCACCGACCTCATAACTCCGAAATATTTATTGATGGTTTATTTGACTAAGTAACAAATAAAAAAAGATTTGTGCAATCGATTGCACAAATCTTTTTTCATTTTAATTTCTGATTAGTCAGTAAACGATCATAAATGTGTTCATAGTCCTGCAACGCAGTAGCAATGAACATTTTTTTGTTTAAAATCGCATTTATCAAAACCGGAAGATGGCTAAAACAAGAAATATCAAACCAGAACAAAAGATTTCGTTCAGAGAGCGTTTGTCGGCATTGAGCAATCTCCCGGATTTTTTCAGGCTGGTATGGCAAAGCAGTCCGGGTAAAACAACAGCAAGCTTTTTGTTACGTATTATACGTTCGGCCATGCCGGTTGCCTTGTTGTACGTAGGTAAGCTGATCATTGATCAGGTAGTATTGCTCAACCGCCACGGCGGAAGCCAGCATGAATTATGGAAACTGGTTATCATTGAATTTTTGCTGGCTGTGGCAACCGACGGCCTAAACCGGATGATCAGCCTGATGGACAATCTGTTGGGAGACCTTTTTGCCAACTATACCTCCATGCGCATCATGCGGCATGCGGCCACGCTGGACCTGGAGCAGTTTGAAGATTCTGTTTTTTATGATAAACTGGAGCGTGCCCGGCAGCAAACCGTTGGGCGTACCATACTTTTATCACAGGTAATGAGCCAGATCCAGGATTTTATATCAATTGCTTTCCTGCTTACCGGTTTGCTGACTTTGAACCCCTGGCTGATCCTGTTACTACTCATTTCAATCATCCCTTCGTTTCTGGGCGAAAGCTATTTCAACAGCCAGAATTACGCGCTCACCAGGAGCCAGACACCTGAACGACGAGAGCTGGATTATGTGCGCTACCTTGGCGCGAGCGATGAAACGGCAAAGGAAGTCAAGATCTTTGGCCTGTCTGATTTTATTATTAACCGCTTTAAAACCTTATCAGATAAATTTTATGCCGATAACAGCAAACTGGCCGTGAGGCGTTCGGCCTGGGGTACCTTCTTTTCTGTCTTAGGCAGTGTTGGCTACTATGCCGCGTATGGTTTTATTATTTATCAAACGGTTACGGGCAAGTCTTCTGTAGGTACGCTTACTTTCCTGGCGGGCTCATTCCGGCAGTTGAGCAGCCTGATGGAAAATTCGCTGAACCGGTTTACATCAGTTTCGCAGGGGGCTATATATCTCAATGATTTCCATGAGTTTTTTGAGATCAAACCAAAGATCAAAGTTGCCGATTCTCCTTTACCATTTCCAAACCCAATAAAGCAAGGGTTCACATTTGAGGACGTCGGTTTTAAATACAATAATGCCGAATCATGGGCCAACAGGCACCTGAACTTCACCCTGCACCCCGGCGAAAAAATTGCCCTTGTTGGCGAAAACGGTGCCGGCAAAACTACGCTTGTAAAGCTACTGGCCCGCTTATATGACCCAACAGAAGGGCGTATCCTGCTGGATGGCGCGGATTTGAGAGACTATGACATTGCCGATCTCCGGTTAAACCTGGGCATTATTTTCCAGGATTATATCCGTTACCAGATGAGCTTTTCGCAGAATATTGCGGTAGGAAACATTGATGAACAGGGCAATACCGAACTAATCCGTAAAGCTGCCCGGGAAAGCCTTGCGGACGCGCTTGAAGCCAAACTTCCGCTGGGATACGAGCAATGGCTGGGCAGGCGGTTTAACGAAGGTGTTGAATTATCGGGCGGCGAATGGCAGAAAGTTGCACTGGCAAGAGCCTATATGAAAGATGCACAGGTGCTCATCCTTGACGAGCCAACTGCAGCGCTCGATGCCCGGGCCGAGTACGAGGTATTTCAGCGTTTTTCGTCCTTAACCCAAGGTAAATCGGCGGTTCTTATCTCACACCGCTTTTCAACGGCAAGGCTCGCCGACCGGATCATCGTATTGGAAAAAGGCAAGATCCTTGAAGCCGGCACACACCAGGAACTTATGACTAACAACGGCCGTTACGCCGAATTATTTAGTTTGCAGGCGGCGGGGTATCAGTAAGGGATGATATTTAAGCAAACATCCTTTGGGCTTTGAAGAAGAAATGACAAAAGAGGCCTGTCAGTCTCAGCTTGTCGAAGACTCGCGCGCAGAGGCCCGCCCACGATGCTTCGAGTGCCTACCCATGACATAATAATTTAAGCAGGTACAAGTTCCCTATTTAATTCAAAGGCGAGTTTTTCTAATCGCCTTTGTTTCTGTTCCTTAATGATATTTTCATAGGCTTGCAGCCCTTTTTCCACAAAGTCGGCTCCTTTTACAATTAAACGCCAGTATTGAGCGGCCAGTTTTCTGGCCGTTGCTTTAATAGCTATTGCCGGACCTTTTCTGCCTCTTAATCTTCTTGCAAATGAACCCCAGCCGATATACTTGCTGTTCAATAATCCATGGGCCATTTGTTTGAATATTTGCCCAACGGCCGGTTTACCCTTACTTTTACTTTTGTTCTTTTTCCCTGAACGGTC
>NZ_FNCG01000025.1 GCF_900100945.1 Mucilaginibacter gossypii
CACAGCCTTTTTCTTTAACTGGTTATCCCACACGCAATCTTTTACCAGCCACGGGGTATCAAACCTGGTCAGTTCTGATGCAGCATCTGCATCCAGTACAAACTCTACATGTTGTGATAGTTGCAGGTAGGTTGCAGGTACTTCGCCCGAGATCTCTCCTTCTACCGCTTTCTTAATGATTGGAGCTTTCTTCTTGTTCCAGGCCATCAGGATGATTTCCCTGGCTTTGAAGATGGTACCGATCCCCATGGTAATGGCTTTGGTTGGCACATTCGCCTTACCACCAAAATCCCTTGAAGCATCACTCCTGGTCAGGTCGTCAAGCGTTACCATCCTGGTTCCTGAGTTTGGTGCAGAACCCGGCTCGTTGAAGCCGATGTGACCTGTACGACCGATACCCAGGATCTGAAGGTCTAATCCGCCAAGTTCTTCTATCTGCTTTTCGTAAGCCAGGCAGTAGCCTGCTACGGCTTCTTTATCCAGTGTACCATCCGGGATGTGCACATTGGCTTTATCTATATCAATATGGCTGAAAAGGTTTTCGTACATGAAGGTTACATAGCTTTGTGCTGCTGTGGGCTTCATGGGGTAGTACTCATCCAGGTTGAAAGTGATCACATTCTTAAAGCTCAAGCCTGCTTCTTTGTGCTGCCTTACCAGTTCGGCATAAACCCCTATCGGGGTTACACCGGTGGCAAGCCCTAATACCGCTTTTTCGCCTTTAGCTTGTTTCGCGCGGATCAGATCTGCTATCCGGTTCGCTACCGCTACCGAGGCTTCCTGCTGGTTGTTGTATACGCTTACCGGTAACTTCTCGTAACGTGTCTCTTCCAATAAATTTAATCGTGCCATGAATCTTAGGAAATGAAAATGAGGTTAGTTGTTGTAAACAAATATATCAGATATTTACATAGTGCCGTTATTATTTTAACTTTTGCGGTAGTGTCAACCCATCTAAATGGGGTTAACACGGGTTAACACATTTCAAACCTTTAAAATACAAAACATTAATAATCAACAATTTAAATACAGTCACGGGTTACTCTAAACTGATATTTTCGAGCAATTAACACATCCAAACGTTTGCACCTGTTATTGACAAAATCAGGTGCTGATGACACCTGCCCCGTTTAACCGGCATCAGGCCATAAGACAACTATCATTAAATACTAATAGTTTGCCAATATCATCATCTTATTTCGTTAGCTATTTTAACAACAAGTCATCGTCACTAAAATATTAAATGCATTGCCCCAACTTTTGCGGGTTGCCGTACAAATAGTAATTTAAGCCCATGATAGCATTGAACCATAACCTGCAGCACCTGTTTAGCATCGCTCAAAAACCATCAAAAATGGGTGTCGGCCTAATGTCTGGCACCTCATTGGATGGGCTCGACATTGCCCTGTGCAAATTTACTGGTAATGGTTTAAGCACTCATTTTGAGCTGGTACAATTTATCACAATCCCCTATCCAGATGACTTTAAGCTGCAAGTTCAGCAGGTATTTGCCCAGCGTAATGCAGATCTGGAAAAGGTAACTTTACTTAACGCTTATATCGGCAGCTATCACGCCAAACTGATATTGCAAGCACTTGGTCAATGGAACGTCGACCCACAGGAGGTTGATTTTATCGCCAGTCATGGTCAAACTATTTACCATGCCCCCCAGCGTTTACATCAGCATAAAAACTACTCTAACGCCACTCTGCAAATTGGCGACGGCGACCATATAGCCGTAAAAACCGGCATATTAACCATCAGCGATTTCAGACAAAAGCATATTGCTGCCGGGGGAGAGGGCGCTCCGCTGGCTTTATATGGTGATGTATTATTGGGCAATAAAACCAGCCAAAACCGGGTGCTGTTAAACATAGGAGGCATTGCTAATTTAACCTGGCTTCCCGGCGATGGTGATTTTAACCGCGTGCTCTGCACAGATATTGGCCCCGGCAATACACTCATCGATGCTGCCTGCCGAAAATATTTTGATAAGCCTTTTGATGAGGATTCAGCTATAGCTTACAGAGGGCAGGTAAATGATGATCTATTAACGGCGCTCCTCTCCCATCCATTTTTTGGTGAAAAAGCCCCTAAAACCACCGGACCAGAACTGTTCAACCTTGCCATGATTGCTGAAGCTCAGCAACGGTCAGGTACCGGGCAAATTAGTGGTGAAGACCTTATTTGTACCCTAAGCGCCTTCACCGCGGCATCCATAGCCGGTTTTGTTAAGGAAAATATCACAGGGGATCATGTTAAAATTTTTACCAGCGGCGGCGGGGCGCGAAATCCATTTGTTATTGGGGAATTAAAAAAACTATTGCCCCAAGCGACAATAGAAGATAGCAGTTTACTGGGGATCAACCCCGATGCCAAAGAAGCTATATTATTTGCTTTATTAGGTAATGAAGCCTTATGCGGTGAGCCGATCAGGATCGGAACGAACCCGGCGGTGTTAATGGGGAAATTCTGCTTCCCGGTTTAAACGGGAAGTTCAAATTGATTATTTCCTCGCAGAGGCGCATCACGCGCATCTCTACTTTTTCGTTATAAACGCCCCAAATAGCTTATCGCCCCATCTGCTGCTTCATGAACCTTCTGATCCGCTGCAACAAGGTACCCTTTCTGTTTGCCAGGAAATTTTTGATCGCCTTATAAGCCTCTTCATTCTCCTCTATGGTGTCGGGAAATTGCGTTACCTGTTTGCGTCCCATTTGCACATGGTACATATCCTCTTTATTGGAGTGTACGCCAGTACCATCATGGCCTATATTTTGAATAAGCGACTGCGACGGGTTCAGTGTCAACCCGTTTTTCAAAAAAATAGAGGCATACCAGCGAATGGCCCATGAATTATTTTTACCGGCCTTAAACTGCTCTATCTGCTTCCAGAAATTCATTTTGCCTTCTATCGAAAAGCGGGCTATTTTCAGCGTATCAAACTGAGCAATCAGCTTATCAACATCGGGTTCAAAGTTTTTCCAGGCGCGGGCCCAGGTTGCCCAGCCCCAGCTGGTGGCTGCACGATAAAAGAATGTTTCGGGCAGTTTCTTGTCATGCAGATTGTACATATAGGCGCCGATATGCATTACCTGTTCCTGGTTTGCATATTTTGTTAATGCGTCATTAAAATACTGCAAGGTATATGGCGAAGATAACAGATCGTCTTCAAAAACAATCACTTTGCCATATTCATACACCAACTGTGTTACCCCGCTGACGATGGATTCGGCCAGACCGAGATTATGATTACGCAAAATAATTTTTACCGATTTAAAACCGCTTACATCTTTTACCAGTTGCCTCACCTGTTCAACCTTTGGCTTATCGGCATCGGTTTTGGCTGCATCGCAAAAAATGTGCAGGCGCGACTCATCGGCCAGCAAATTTTGCTGCAAATAACTGATGGTACGGCGGGTATGGTCGGGCCGGTTATAAACAAAAAGAGCTATCGGGGCAAGATTTTGCATGGTATGATTTCAGCAGATCAGGTATTGCAATTTAAACGCCTTGCATTAAGCGGGGGCATTTAATTTGCAAGGCAAAATTATACCATAACCTTCCGATTGCAAACAAATAAAACAATTTGTTTTTATTCTGCCGATTTTACCGTAAATGTGGTACGACGGTTAAGTTGCCTGCCCTCGGGGTTATCTTTGCCATTTGGTAATTTGTTTGGGGCGATGGGCATTCTTTTGCCATAGCCGCGGGCTGTAATACGTGCAGACTTAATGCCTTGCAGTAACAGGTAATCAACACAAGCCTCGGCCCGGGCCTGCGACAACTTCATGTTCGCTGCGTCAGTGCCTATCCCATCGGTATGCGAGCCAAGCTCGATCTTAATTTTAGGGTTATCGTTCATGATGGCAACCAGTTTATCCAGCGTATCAAATGATTCGGACCGGAGATGGGCGTTACCAAAATCAAAATAAATATTCTCAATAGTTATCTGAACATTGATCTTATAATTCTGCAGGCAAATTTCGGGGTTAATGAGCGTATCAATACCCGGCTTTACTATCGGTGCAGGAATAACTTTGGTAAAGTACCCCTTTTGTGAAATCTCCAGCTTATACCTGGGCAGTTTTTCCTTTACCTGGAAAACATAATCGCCTTTGGCATCGGTTACCTTAACGGCCAAACCCATTTTCACATCGGGATCTTTAAGGATTACCCTTGCCCCTGCCATACCACCGTTAGTGCGGCAATCAATTACACGGCCACTGATATATAAAAACTTATACTGCCCGGTAAAAAGGCTTAAGCAGCAGTCAGAGCCGCGTGCCGAACTCAGGTAAAATTTATTTGGATTGGTTGGATCAAGGCTATAGTACAAGTCGTCTTTAGATGAGTTAACCGGGTAACCTAAATTAACCGGGACTGACCAACGACCAAAATCTCCTTCGCTGCGGTAAACATCAAAGCCGCCCATACCGGTAAAACCATTCGAGCTAAAAAACAACACTTTATCCGCCTGGTCATAATATGGCGACTGTTCATCATATGCTGTGTTTACTGCATCGCCCAGGTTACTTACAGTTTTCGGTTGCCCGGCATCATCAAGGTTACTTTCCCAAATATCGTCGCCGCCTTCGCCGCCGGGCCTGTCTGATGAGAAAAACAATCGCCGGCCATCAGCGCTAACAAAAGGGTGCTTGGAATTATAGCCTTCAGCATTAACAGTATTATTCAGCCTTACCGGCTGCTGCCATACACTGCTTACCAGTTGACTAAAATAAATGGCAGATACTGTTTTCCCGTTCTTTTTATACCAGCGGGTAAGGTACATCCTGGTGCCGGTACCATCAAGCGCAGGTGTAGCGTATTCAATTTGTCCTTCTTTATCAAACGCCTTAAAGTTTGTGGCAAGCGCTTTAGTTGAATCAAGGATGGCCGAACTGTAAACCCTGTTGGTATAAAACTTATCCTTATCAACCAGGCGCGATGAGGTAAACCAATACCTGCCCAGGTTAACGGTAAGGGCGTAGTCTCCCTGGTCTTTATTTAAAAACACCAAAGCTGATACATCAACGGCGCGTGGGTGTTCCAATTGCTTCAAGGCATATTCGCACGAGATTATTTCTTTTTTAGCGAGAGCGGCATACTGCGGATCGGGAGCGTTGCCTGCAAAATGCTTTAACTGGACCAATGCTTCATTATACTTCCCGTTTGCCTGCAGGCAGATGCCGTACCAAAGCGGTATTAACGGATATTGGCCAGCTGGTGCTTCCTTAGCCAATTGGGCATACCATATAGTAGCATCAGTATAGTCTTTATACAGACGATATGATTCGGCCAGGCGATAAATGATGTATTGATTAGTCTCAGCCTTTTTTGAACTGATTCTTTTTACTGCTGATGAACGCGGCACACTGCTTTTGGGCTCATCGGTTGTACCATCGGCAATATGCTTGTAATAATAGGCGGCAGTATAGTACTCATGCCTGTTAAAGGCAGTATCGGCCAGTGCCCTGTAGTTTTTCGCCTGTCCAAATGAAACCAACGGAAAAAACAATAGTAAGAAATAGGGTAATAGTTTTTTCATATTATATCCTTGGGCAAATTGGGGCCGGGGAATCAGTGTAGCGACTAAATATATAGCTTATTGATAGTTCAAAACCGCCGCGGCCTGATGTAACCGCGCGAAGCCCTGAAGTATTAAAATCATAACTGGCACCAATCACCATCCTGCGTATATGGTAACCAACATTGGCAATTGCAGCATCCTGTAAGCGGACCATACCACCGAGTACCAGTCCGTTATCATTGGCAAACTTAAGTTCAGAATATAATCCGAACGCTTTGATCTCACCTTTGCCTTGTTTAACGTAAACTGCGTTTGGGATCAGGTCAAAAAAATCAGACGCTTTTATACGCACACCGCCATGTGCTGTAAACCGCATAGGCAATTTACTGGCAATACCGCCCGCGGCAAAAGGGTCTGTTACATCATTGATATGGTTAATACTAAGTCCGCCAAACAAATTGGCTTTATTCATCGGGTCGGCATTGTAATAATAGATACCTGCGCCTGCATCAAATACCGTTTTTGACGAATAGCCAAAATTTTCGAAATTGGGCAAGGTAGGGTCGAAGCCGCTGTTCGGATCGTACTGGTTGTCAGACTGGAGTTTACCCGGATCAAAATTACGGCTGATAACTCCCGCCTGCAAGCCGAAATGCAGCCGCTGATTACCATCGCCCGACAGGGTTATGCCATAACCAAATGAACCATAAGCTGTAAAGTAATTATACCCGGCAGTGCCTGCTTTTTGATCAAGTATATTAAGGCCTAAGCCCACTTTATCGGTTGGTTTAAAATCGGCAGATACCCCTGCTGTGCGGTAGCCATTGCTGATGTTTGCCCACTGGTCCCTGTAGTTGGCAGATAAGCGTGTGTCGCCGTCAAAAACGCCTGTAAGCGCCGGGTTAAGCCAAAGCGGGTAAGCGTAGTATTGTGAAAAATGCGGATCAACCTGCGCCTTCACCTTTCCTGCAACTGCAAACTGCAGCGCTATCGTAATAATGAGTAGTAGTTTCTTCATCTTAATAGCGTAATTGTTCCTTTTTTATTCAATTGCGCCCCGTTATTCATTGTAGCTTTTAAATAGTATACATATACCCCTACAGGCATCAATGAGCCTTTATAATAACCATCCCATCCTTTGTTAACATCAGTTGATGTAAAAACCAATTGTCCCCATTGATCATACACATAAAAGGAAAGTGTTTTTATATTTTTTCCATGTGCATAAATAATGTCGTTATTTCCGTCGCCATTGGGGGTAAAGTTGTTGGCTACATATATTACATTGTTATTATCGATGGTGGCGGCAGTAACCGCGGCCGATGCCCCGCTAAGCGTACATGACGATGCTCCCAAAGCCTTCACTGTGATGGTAACAGACTCGTTTAGGCCAAGGCCTCCCACTTTATGCGTTAAACCGTTACTGCCCGAACTTGGCACTGTATAGGTTAAACCATTGTTGGTACTTACCAGGTAACTGGTAGCGCCGCTTATCGCGCTCCACTCAAAGGCTACGCTCGATGACGTAACTTCGCCAACAGTTACCACGGGTGCATCAAGCGGCTTGGTCATCTGTACCTGCACTGTGACTCTTCCGCCGCTGTTACACCCAGTGCTGTTGGTTGCTTCCAGGTAATAATGTTTTGCCGATGTTAAGTTAGCCGTAACATAGGTGTTGCCCTGGGCAAGCAGGTTTCCGCCGGTCGGCGCATCATACCATGAAATAACTGCCCCGCCTGATGCTGAAGCGGTTAATGTAGCACTGGTACCCGGGCAAACAGATGTTCCCGAACTGCTTACTGTAACCACCGGCAACGGAATGATAGCTATGCTAACTGTTCCCCGGGCCGAGGAACCGCACCCTGCAGCGTTGACAGCCTGTACATAATAGGTTGTTGCTGCTGTTACGTTGCTGATTGTATAACTGGTCCCTGTATGTAAAATGTTAGCTTCGGTGGCGCCGCCGTACCAGTTATAAACAACACCACTTTGCGCGTTTTGTATGGTAATTGTCGTTGTGGAGCCGGAGCAAACGCTAATAGTGCTTTGCGTAAATTGCGGTACCGCCGGTAATGGCGAAACAGTTACCTGTATTGTTGTTAAAGGACTGCTGCAGGTGCTATTAGATGCCTCAACATAATAACTTTTGCCTGCGTTTAATACAGGAGTAGTGTATGACGTACCTGTAGCAAGCACCGTGGTTTTAGCCGACGAATCATACCAGTTGTATGTAAATCCGGCCTGCGGCGAGGCAACCGTCAATGTAGCCGGGGTTCCCTGGCAAATGGTTATCGTTGACGCTGCAGGCGATGGAGGAGGTGGTGGTGTTGAAACCTTAATGAGCACCACATTACTAAGCGCCGGAGTTGTACATGCCCCGGAAGAAACCATACGGCGATAATAAGTATCATTGTTTAGCACCGGCGGGTCATAGTTTTTCGATACAGCACCCGAAATATCATTAAATGTTGCGTTATCTGTGGATGATTGCCATTGATATGAAAAAGTTCCATCGCCCCCTCCGGGCACACTACCCGTAATAGCCGCCGGATTGCCTGTTGAACAAAATTGGGTAACAGCTGGCGCTACTATTGTATTGTTATTGACTGCTGCTATCGGCCTTACGGTAACATCATAATAAGAATCATAATCCACTACGCCGGCGGTAGAGATCTTGCGGCGCAGGCTGTATACAATACTTGAAGCAGATGTATTTGTTAACGAAGATGTGATATAATCTTTTTGAGTATTTGCCGACGGTGCATTTACCCAGTTTCCGTTGTTATTTATTTGCCATAGATAACTGTCGGGCACAGGGTTTTTTATATCGCCGTTAAGTACAGCCGCAGCAGCGGAGCAAATGGTAATTGCCTGCAGGGGGGCGACCATAATATGGTATGGAGTAAACCTTGGTTCAACAGACCGCGGCTCCACGTTAACAGGCAATGGGGTTTCAAATGCCCGGCCAAACCCAGCGAACGGGAGAAAAGACAGGCAAAACATTGACCATAATACTATTTTATATAGAGGTGCAGGTTTAGGGCGCATAGTTTAAATTAACGGATAATGATAATAATTATCTTTCATATTACTAAATTTTCAAAATATTTTAATCATTAACGAAACGGTTTCAACGCCAACCAGCGCTGAGTTGACCCAATCAGTTATGTTAATTAATTATTTTATTGTTAATTCAGGTTTATCAATAACGTTATATTACAACGGTATCCTAAGCTCTTCTACGGTACAATTAATTATAATGTTCACATTATCAAAAAATTTCAAACTATGCTTTACTGCCATTGAAGCTATCACAAGTTTTTACCTTTTAAAGGAGAGGGCAAAGCCGTACCGGTTGAGTGCATGATGTGAAAAAACATGAATTATTAATAGCCCAATTTACAGGAAGCACATTGAATAAAGGCCTGATGAAGGGGGCGGCCTGCGGCACTAACGGTTTTATTTAATTAATCATAAAGGGTAAATGCAGCCCGGCAAATAACATAAACGGCAATAATATTGTGAACGGATGGCAATAAAACTTTATAAAGGCCTGGAATACTATAGCAATTAATACAACTTAACTCATACCTTTTTCAGGATGCGATCAAATACTATATTAATATCTTCTGAAATTTTTAAAATATATGCCAAAAACATATAAACTACGCCCACGATAACCGATCTGTAAATCATATCTGCGAATACATTCTTTAACGACGGAAGATAAAGCCCGATAAGCAGGCAAACCGTAAAAATCAGTAATATATAAACGTGCGCCATTGCAAGAGGCTGCAGGTTAAACTTAATTTTAACAAACAACCAATAAGCAAAGTTTAGTACAAACATGGTGATCAGGTATGACAAGGCGGCTCCCATCATGCCTAACATAGGTATCAGAACCAAATTTGACAGTACACAAAAAACCACCCCCGAAACAATAAAAACAGTGGTGAGCTTGTAATACTTAGATACATTCATGATATAGCCATTTAACCCTCCTGTCATATCAACCAGAAAGGCAACGCCCACTATAATAAATACATTAAAATAATTGGCGTACTCAGGTTTATGTAACAACATTATAATAAACGACCTGTTAATAACCAAGCCTATGAAAAGCAGGCAGCCGATAAGCATTTGTACTACTGATGTCTTGTAATAAATTTTACCAATCTTTGCCAGATCATTGGTAACCCATGACTGGGCTATGATCTGCAGTGAGGTGCGGCTCAATGCCTTTGCCGGTAAACTTATCACTACCGCAATGGCGAAAAACGTACCGTAAATACCTACATAACTAAATGACTCTTTGGTAAGCATGCTCAGCATCAGGGTATCAAGGTTCTGGATCATTACAAAGGAGCTGCCACTTAATACCGTAAAAACGCCATAACTAAAAAACGTTTTTCTTTCGCTCAGCAGCTGAGCACCAACAGTCGAAAACTTAAAGTGCCGGCCTTTTCTAATATAAGCAAGCAACACCAATACAGCCACCAGGTTAGCTGCTATATATATCATCAAAAAAACATGGTAATCAACCAGCTTAATAGCTATGAGCAAAACGCCCGCAGTTGTGAACAAACGTAATCCTACTTCGCGCAAAAAGGATGAAAGCACATTTTTAAATACCGTAAGCGCCAGGTTTTCCAGAACAGAAAATACCAGCGTAAAAAATGACAACGGAATAAGGTAATAGAAATACCTGATCAGTAACGGAGCTCCATTCTTATTCTTATAGTAACTAATAATAAAATCCTTAAAAACCACAAAAAGCACCGTGAAGATCGCAAAACCTATCAGGCTCCAAACAGTTACAAAAGATGCGAAACCGCTATGTTTTTTATCGTCGCTGCGATAGTAAGGGAAATATTTAAGAATGATATTACCAATACCTAACCCTGCAAACTGTGCATAAAGCAGCGATATGGTTCCCATTAAAATAAAAAAACCGATCTCTTCTGTGATAAGGATACGCTGAAAAAGAATGATAAGGTTAAAAAAACCTA
The DNA here is from genome assembly GCF_900100945.1 of Mucilaginibacter gossypii. Taxonomy (GTDB): domain Bacteria; phylum Bacteroidota; class Bacteroidia; order Sphingobacteriales; family Sphingobacteriaceae; genus Mucilaginibacter; species Mucilaginibacter gossypii. The sequence goes on from NZ_FNCG01000025.1 coordinate 10,540, forward strand.
AAGCAACTCCCGCATACAATATGAGGCTGTTAAAAAATCCCTGCTTTTGTAAAAGATTCATTTAATTTTATTGTTGCTTATACTACTTTGGATAATATGATCAAGCAAAGCGATGCGCATATGAATATCATAATTATTAATCATGTGGTTCCGCGCCGCTTTACCCATTTGCACGGATAATTCAACCGATTCTGCAAGGGTGCTCATTCTTTCGGCCATTCCGGTTATATTGTATTCATCAACCAAAAAGCCAGTCTCGCCATCAATAACAGCTTCCTTAATTCCCGAATGGCGGGTTGAAATTACCGGCAAACCTGATGATGATGCTTCGAGCACGGTAACCGGTGTACCTTCTTTGTCGCCATTGGCCGCTGTAACCGAGTGTTGTACAAATGCCCGCATGGTTTTCATTAACGTGCGTATTTCTTCAGGCTTTAATACCCCGGTAAGCGTAACCTGCTCATTAAGCCCAAGGTCGGCAATCAGCTCCCGGGTTTCATCAAACAGCGGTCCGCCCCCAACCATCCACAGCCTGGCATCGGGGTGTTTTTCCTGTAAAATTTTAAAGGCCTTAACTAAGGATTGAGGAGATTTCTTTTCAACAAAACGCCCTACGAATAAAAAATCTTTAGCGGAGGCTGATGTATCAAGTAAAGGGAAAGCAGCAGTATCCACTCCGCATGAAGCGGTAAACACTTTATCGGCAGGAGCGCCCATTTCTTTCAAAGTAGCAGCCATATCTATCGATACAGCAATAAAGGCACTCGCGTACTTAAATGCATCCTGGTAAAGTTCGGCATACTCAGCAACTGTATCGCGATGATAAACATCGGCTCCATGAAAATGAATAATCAGGGGAACTCCGGCTAATTTACAGGCTTCAGTAACAGATGCACCAACCATGCCATATTCAGCAAATACAGCATCTATTTTATGCTCTTTTAAATATTTATACAAGGCACAGGTACGTACCTTAATATTTTTCCTCTTAAAGATTCTTTTTTGGATGAGATAACTTAGCAGGCCCAGTTTTGAGCGGATCAGGGTTTTGCCTTCATGATCAAATACAGGAAAGGCGCCGCCGTATAAAACTTTTTTATTACCAGCCAGGCCATCAATATGCGCTTGTATAAAGGTCTCGGAAAAAGCAGACTTATTGGGCTTTATGATGCATAAATTATACGCCTGGCTCATTTCAACCTAACTTTTTACGGACATAATACCGGCGGAAGAAACTGCCCATTTTATACACCGCCTTATTAAAGATCCTTCGGCTGCGTTGTGACGCGGTTACCGGTTTTGGATGAAAGAACGCGGCTTCGAAATCGTCATTTTTTTCCAATACGATGTGTGCATAATCGCCTACGTTCCACACGTTTTTGAGTTCATACAGGATCACTTCGGTACCGGTATCTGCAGCCAATTTACCAATAACCTCAAAAGATATATGCTCATCAACAGGCTGCATGGTTTCAGGCTTATTAACTAATGACCATTTTAGGTTAGCCGGTGTAGGGACTGTTAAAATAATACGGCCTTTATTGCGTAATATTTTTGCCAGTGCGGCATGAACAGCAGGCCTGTCTGTAACAGCTATATGTTCATACACATCCATAAAAACAATCAGATCAAACTGCTCATTAAAGGTATCGGGGGTAAGGATGCTTTCCTTAAAATTGAGCTTGCTGTCACCAAAAAGCTTTTGAGCAATCTGAATAGACATTGTGCTGATATCAATTCCAGTAATAACGGCATCGGGCCAGTATTTACGCATCCGCGAACATATATTGCCCATACCACAACCTACTTCCAAAATGCGGACCGGTGCTGAAGGCGTAAAACGCTTAATAGTTTCCCACCCAAACTCAATACGAGGGTTCACTACTATGTAATCATTAAGCTTGTTTTTGACGTGCTCATCATAATAAGACACAACGTTTTCGCGGTTCGGATTTTCAGTCATTACAGAGGATATAAAGCTATGCTTTGCAGGTACAAAGTTAATAAATAATATTAAAGGGGTTTTTGGGCAACAATTATACAGATAGCGCAGCCACGCTGTACCTGCGTTTTATCTTAACAAAGGTGTATAATCGGTCGTAGCATTTCATGCGGCTAAATTAACAGTTTTATTGTAGTTTTTCACGAGTAGGCTTTAAAGTGAAACAGGTTCTTCCAAAAGGAAAAACCTGTTTCACTTTATTAATATGGTCGGAATTAATGTATTGCAGTATACAGTTTTTTAATTTCTTTGTCCGAAAGCACCCTGTCATACAAACGCATATCGTCCAAAGCGCCTTTCAGGAAGTATCCGGGAGAGGGTACATCAGGATTATCTTTACCAATGTAAGCGTCTGCGCCTATCGTGATATTTGGAGAAGCAAACCCGTCAAATGTACTATCTTTTACACCGTCAATATAAAGCGATAGGGTGTGAGTAGTATAATTATACACCGAGGTTACCATATGCCAGTTATTCAAAGCAACAGCTCCACTGGTAAGTACTGTTAAAGGACTGGCTCCTTCGTTAAAAGTAACCAATCCCAAACCACCCTGCCCGGTAGATACAAAGTCATACCCGGAGATAGAAAGATTCCATCCATTACCTAACCCTGGCAATCTTTTAGCTATTATCTGTGAAGCAAATGAATTATTATATGCATCAAGCTTCACCCAGGTAGTAATTGTAAAATCTGTATGAGATAGCCTGAGTGTTTGTTTGTCTTTGACAACGATGTAGCTGTTAAATCCATTAAAATAGTAAGCACTATTAGCATTCCCAAATCTATCAGCAACCTGTGTTAAATTATATCCGGAGCCATTGTTACCGTTGCCAGACACGTCAGATGTATTGGCGCCAAAAGGGTAATAAGCTATAAGGCCAACCTTAAGGCTGTCTTTAACGGTTACGATACAGCTTATTGATTTTGTTTTTTCAGCATTGCTCACCGAAACTTTTGCATTTCCTTCACCTTTGGCTTCGATACGGCCTAGTTTGCTAACAGTTATAATTGAGGTATCTGATGACAACCAAACCAACTTCGTTGTGTCAAAATTTATAGGCCGAACCTTTACGTCCAATTGTACTGCCTGCCCGGTATACATGGTAAGCGTATCCCGCAATGAAATTTCACTAAGAGTTTTTGTACTGTCGGTTACCGGTTTAGGTTGGTCTGCAATTTTGGTACAAGACGTGTGTGCAAACGCATATAATGCTACCAGCAACGACAAAGGATAAAATTTCTTCATATGATAAGGTAATGGTTGTTAGGCGCAAATATAATAAGTTCATCTCAGTTACAAAAATTTCCACTGTCACCTCATCGCATTTTATAATAAATTAGTGTTAAAGTCGCATATTTTGCCGAAATTAATTATCCTTTATAATGGTTTTCATTGCTGCCTTTTTCTTAGCAGCTGTTTTTGTAGTCACCAGCACAACACCATTTACGGCCCTCTCGCCATAAATAGCCACAGTATTTTTATCTTTTAACACACTTATCCGTTCGATATCGTTCGGATTAATTTTACTTAACGATGTACCCTGGGCCAGGGCTATCCCATCTATAATAATTAAAGGCGCTGATTTACCGCTATACTTGTCACTAACTATCACATGCTGCCTGGTGGTATCAACAACCAAACCGCCATATATTGGCCTGTCTTCGCCCGACGGATTTACAACATCCCCGGTTTTATTTTCGCCTGGCTTTGCAGATTTATCATCGGCCAGTGTAAAGCTTATCGGCACAGAATACTGTACTTTCACCGGCTTGCCATTCTGAATTCCAGGTTTCCAGGCCGGCGATATACTAAGCACTCTTAAAGCTTCCTCGTCGCAACCTGAGCCTATCCCTCTTACAACCTTCATGTTTGATAACGACCCATCTTTTTCAACAACAAAAGTTATGATCACCCTGCCCTGAACATTATTATCACGGGCGGTTTTGGGATACCTCAGGTTAGTCATCAGGAACTTTCCAAACGCTTCCAACCCACCTTTAAACTCAGGCACCTGCTCAACTGAGGTAAATACCGGATCAGAACCTGATTGAGCCGAAGCTATTGAGAATGTTACAGGTGCAGTAGTCTTTGTAGTATCATCGCTGGGAGCAAGTGTAAAACTGATAGGCACTGAATATTGAGTCCTTACCGTACGATTTCCCTGCATACCGGGCTTCCAGTTAGGCGATAGTTTTATCACCCTTAATGCTTCGTTATTCAGATCATCCGTAATACCCTTTACAATCCTTTCATTTGAAAGCGTGCCATCCTTTTCAACAACAAAGGTTATGATCACCCTTCCCTGGATCTTTTGTTCACGGGCTGTTGCAGGGTATTTTATATTGGTAGATAAAAATTTACCAAAAGCCCCCAGCCCGCCCGGAAACTCGGGCAAACGGGCAACCGCAGTATATACCGGTGAGGTATCAGCTGCTATAACCGGCCTTTCAAGTTTAAGAGGCTCATCAATAGTAATCTCCGCCACTTTACTGGCCGGCGTCGAGAAAACTTTATCGGCCTTAGTGTTGATGACCGTAATGGTATCACTATTATTAATTGTAGCTGATGACAGTACCATCATCAAAATAAACAGAGGGGCCGACAGTCCGTATTTAATAAGCGTTATGCGGTGCGATTTATTTTTTTGCAACATGATAATACGTTCTTTCAACAAACTTTTGTTAAAAAATGAATTAACCAAGTTGTGTGAAGGCGTATTAAATGTTTGGCTTAAAAGCAGCATGGCATAATCGGCCTTATCCGTACCAGCTTCAACAGCATGCCTGTCGGCTATAAACTCGTGAATATGCTTGATCGCCCGACGATAGAAATACACAATCGGGTTAAACCAGTTAATGATCATCACCAGTTCAACCAGCAACACATCGGCCGAATGCCATTGTTTGGCATGTACATCCTCATGCGTGGCAATTGCTTCATTGGCCTCCCCATCGGCATTTAATTTCACGGTTTTGAAAAAGGAATAGGATACCTGTGATTGCGGCTGACTAATCACCTTTTTTAGCTTAAACAACTGCCAGATCAATCTGAGCGATAAAAAAACGATACCCGCTGCATATATAATAAACAGCACCTCCCCTATACTAATAGGCGATTCTTCAATAGGTTTAAAGTGATAAACCAATACCGGGCTACTGTACAGGGTATACTTTACCTGCTGGGTAATAAATAGATTTTGCACCCAATCGGCCTGGATAACGGGTATCATAAATGATAGTAAAGCGGCACTTACCAGGTAAAGCCTGTTAAGCTGAAAAAAGGTTTCTTTGCGAAGCAAAAGCACATAAAACCCGTAAAACAGCAACAGGTATATGTTTACCAGTAATAAATATTGCCACCAGTTCATAATTACTTTTCTTTTAGTTTTTCAATCAGTTTCATGATCTCATCGGCCTCTTTCAGGTCGATCTTTTCTTTCTTTACAAAAAATGAAAGCATACGGTTAACAGAGTTGTCAAAATAACCGCTCAGTAATTTGTCGGCAGCAAAATTCTGGTATTGCTCCTTGCTGATTACCGGGTGATACTCATGACTTTTACCAAACGCTTCATGCCCAACAAAACCTTTTGTTTCCAGGATCCGGATAATTGTCGATACCGTATTGTAAGCTGGCTTGGGTTCAGGTAACTGTTCGATAACGTCTTTAACATACCCTTTTTTTAATTGCCAGAGCACTTGCATAATCTGCTCTTCGGCGCGGGTTAACTCTTTAATTTCCATGTGCGTACTTTAAATATTAATACCTCGTGTATTAATGTGTTTAATTGGTTAAACTAAGGTAAGAGATGTATTTTATATTTGCAACTAAATTTTTAGTTATTAATTTCTTAAACTTTAAATCATCATATTCGTTGTGATACTTCATACCATTTTATAAATGAACATAACCTTCCATGGTGCTGCCCGTAACGTAACCGGCAGCAAGCATTTACTCCGCTTAAACGACGGTACCAGCATATTATTAGACTGCGGCATGTTCCAGGGCCTGGGCGAGCAAACCGAAGAAATGAACGAACATTTTGGCTTTAATCCCAAAGGTGTAACACACATGATCCTTTCGCACGCGCATATTGACCATTGCGGTTTAATTCCCCGGCTCGTTGCCGAAGGATTTGAGGGAAACATTTATTGCACCTCGGCCACGATGGACCTTACACGCATCCTGCTGCTCGATTCGGCAAAGATCCAGGTACAGGACACCGAGTATAGTAACAAACACCGCATCCGCAAAGGCTTGCCGCTGCTTAATCCTTTGTACACCGAAGAGGATGTGATGGAGGCCCTTCGCCTGTTCAAAATTGTTGAATATGGCGAAGAGTTTGAAATTACCCCTGCCGTAAAATTCAACTTTACTGATGCCGGGCATATTCTGGGCAGCGCGGCAGTGCATATTACCGTTACAGAAAACGGCAGGGATACCCACATTACTTTTAGCGGCGATGTTGGTCGTTATGACGATCTGCTGTTGAAAAACCCGCAAACATTTGAGCAGGCTGATTATATTTTACTGGAATCAACCTATGGCGATTCCCTGCATAAAGAACTGGGGCCTATTGAAGAGTCGCTGCTGGAGATCATTAAAGAAACCTGCGAAGTTAAAAATGGCAAGGTAATTATCCCGGCATTCAGCGTTGGCCGTACGCAGGAATTACTGTACGCCTTAAACGGCCTGGAACTGAAAGGTATCCTGCCGGATGTTCCTTATTATGTAGATAGCCCGCTATCGGAAAAAGCAACCGAAGTATTGATGAACCACACCGAGGTTTATAATAAAAATGTGCAGGAAGTTTTAAAAACCGATGCCAATCCTTTTGGGTTTAAGGGCTTGCGCTTTATTGAAAGTGTAGAGGAATCAAAGGCCCTGAATAACGATCCGCGACCTTGTGTCATCATTTCCTCATCGGGCATGGCCGAGGCCGGGCGGGTAAAGCACCACATTAAAAACAATATCAATAATCAAAAGAACACTATTTTAATGGTAGGCTATGCTGAGCCAAATTCATTGGGCGGCCGGTTATTAAAAGGCGACCATGAGGTACATATTTTTGGTGAAATGTATGAGGTAAAAGCCGAGGTCCGCTCCATCAAATCAATGAGCGCCCACGGCGATTATGACGACCTGCTCCATTTCCTGGCCTGCCAGGACCCCGCATTGGTAAAAACCGTATTTCTTGTTCACGGCGAGTACGAAGTGCAGCAGCATTTTGCCGCGAAAATTAAAGCGCACGGCTTTCATCATGTTGAGATCCCGTACCAGCATCAGAAAATTGTTTTGGAATAGGGAGTTTAAACAAGTAAAAAGCAAAAAATTGTCATTTCGATAGAGCATGGGGGGATATGAGCACCGCGCGAAAGAGAAATCTTATACACCCTGTAAATCCCCTAAGCACATCTCATAAATCCCACTATACCTCTATGGAAATGACAATCTTCCAGTTACAAAATATCTACCTTTAAAAATGTGGAATCATAATATTACGTCTATATCACTACTAACCCAGGCAAAACTGTATTGTACATCGGAGTCACCAATGATATAAGCGTAAGGGTTTTGCAACATCTCGAAAATAAAGGAACTAATAAATCTTTTGCGGGCAAATACTACTGTTACCATTTAGTTTACTACGAACATTTCACCCACGTTGAGCACGCCATAGCCCGGGAAAAGGAGATTAAAAAATGGCGCCGAGAAAAGAAAATTGCTTTAATCGAGTCGACTAATCCGGGCTGGGAATTTTTAAATCAAATGTAATCGACTAATATCAATTGCCACTCATTTGCATCAAACAGCGAAGGCAAGACACCTCAAACAAAAAGCCTTATGCAAAACACATTAATCTAACGTGGTGTATAAGATTTCTCTTCAGCGCGACCGCACAATCCCCCCTTGCTTCATCGAAATGACATCAGCTTGTATTTATATCTATGGTATTTTTTTACCCTTTACTCACCTGCTTTATCACCGCTATAATATCCTCTTCGCCAAAAGCAGCTTCGGCGGCCTGGTAGGTTTGATAAGCAGTGTAGCCAAGTGGGGTAGCCAAACCGAGGTCTTTAGCCAGGCGCAGATCTTTAGCGATATGTTTTAAGGCGAAAGCTGCCTGGTAATTATTGTTAACAATGGCATCGCCTTTTATTTTGATAAAGGGACTGCCTAAAGCACTATTGCTGATCAGCATAATTAGTGCTTCTGCTTCAATGCCATTTTGTTGTGCCAGCGTTATTGTTTCAGCAAGGCCTTGTGCAACAATACCAAGCAAAGTATTAATGGCCAGCTTAGCCGCGTTACCTGCACCGGTACCACCAACCAGCATAACCAGTTTACCCATTTTTTCGAGGATAGTTTTAGCTTGCTCAAATGCGCCGGCCTCGCCTCCAACCATAATAACCAGCATAGCATCTTCCGCTTGTTTGACACTGCCTGATACCGGGGCATCCAGGTAATAATTACCTTGAGCCTTGCATGCCGCTGCTATCTCCTTACTGATAGCAGGCGAAACTGTGCTCATGTTAATGATTATTTTGCCGCTTACTTTTGCGGCAAGTAAACCTTCATCACCATGAAAAATATCATTAATCGCATTATCGTCTGATACCATGATAAAAACAACATCAGCAGCATTCAACAATAAGGCGGGCGAAGCAGCTATACCAATGCCCTGTGCCTTAAACACCTCTTCCTTATCCTTGCTTCGGTTATAAACACTGAGCGGATATCCTGCTTTAATCAATTGCTGCGACATTGGAACACCCATTTTTCCTAATCCTATCCATCCTGTTTTAACTGTATTCATAGTAGCTATTTTGTTTTTGATTTATATAGATTTTATTGATGTCTATTTCTCTCCCTTCTAAGTCATCTAAACAGACGACAAAAAACCTAATTACCGAATATTTTTGCGGATGCGGCTCAACGATTGAGGCGTTACGCCAAGGTACGACGCGATATCGGTAAGTGATACTCTCCTGGCAACCTCGGGCTGTCGCTCCAAAAATAACCGGTACCTTTCTGATGAATCGTAACCAAGATATGTGTTTCGCGTTTTTATCTTCTCCATAAGCGTATGCTGCGAAATCTGATCGATCATTCCTTTGAGATAAGGCAGCTTTTCATATAAAGCCAGCAGGGTGTTTTTGCTAATAACCAATAGTTCTGTATCGCAGGCGGCCTGAATGCTTTCATCAGCGATCAGGTTGTTATTAAAGCTGTACAGAATGGTGCAAAACTGATTGTCCTTTAAAAAGAAATAAGTAACCTCATTTCCCTTCTCATTTCGCGCCATAATACGCAGTATGCCGTTGGTAATAAAAAAGAGCTGTCTTGCTACATGCCCCAGCTGCAAAAGCGTATCCCCTTCTTTAAATTTCGTTGGCTCAAAGGCTTTTAGTATGAGCTCCTGATCATCAACCGGGATAGGTTTTAACTGCTGTAACCGGGCTATGAGTTGCTGTTGCATGATACAAAGATCAGGTAAAATTGAAGTAAAAGCATCAATAAAAAAAGTCCTTGCGGAACGAAGCAACAAGCCTCCTCTAAATCTCCCCCGGAGGGAGACTTTTATTTATCTCATTTTAAAGCCCTTCCTTCCGGGGAGGGTTTGGGTGGGGCTAACCCGCCTGCCCTATTTCCAATTTACTGATCTTATTGCCGGCACCAATCGTAAACTTAAAATAGGTTTTAAAATCGCCCCACTGGTCGCTGTGAAATTTACCGTAGAGGTGCAGGCCGTTTTGTTCCACCTTGTCGATACTGGTAAAACGTTCATGGCCTAAAGCTTTTTCAAAAAAAGTTTTAAAATCCATTTTATTACCATCATCAAAAAGCTGGGCATCATTGGTGAACAAGCTAAACCAAGCCTGCTTATCTCCGCTTTGCAGGGCGTCGATGGCTTGTTTTACTATCGGGTTATTTAACTTTTCGGTGTTCATGGCATTGATGTTTTGGATAGTTGCAGCAGGTGTTTTTGCAGCCTGAGCGTTTACTGCAGAAGTAATTAATGTGCCGTATATGACATAATGATTAAGCGTTTTCATGACATGGTAGATGTATAATCAAATAATGCTGCTTTTTGAATTAAATACAGGTAGCAGCTTATAGCTATGACTATAAGCTGCTACCCTATGTTACTAAACTGACCATTAATTTGTTGCGCCGCCGTTTACCAACAGGTGTTGTCCGTTCACAAATGAGGAAAGATCGCTGGCAAAAAACTCGGCCACATTGGCCACATCTTCAACTTCGGCCAGGCGGCCCATCGGACAACTGTCAAGCAATTGTTTTCTTAACGCGGGGTAACTATCAGCTTCGGCAAAGATACCTGAATGATCAACAGCAAATGGTATGATAGAGTTAACTGTTACACCACGGTGACCAATCTCTTTTGAAAGAATATCAACCAAATACCTTGGCGTAGTTTTACTGCCGCCATACACTGCCATTCCGGGTACAGGGAATGAGGTTGTGCTTGAGGCTATGTAAATAATGCGGCCGTTATCCTCAACATTTTTGGCAGCCTGCTGCATAGTAAAATAAGTGCCTTTTGTATTAATGCCAAATACACGGTCGAACTGTTCTTCGGTAAAATCAGTTACCGGGGTTTCCACCAGTTCGATACCGGCGTTAGCTACTACGATATCTATTTTACCAAACGCTTCTTTAGCTTCTTTAAAAAGCCTTTCAATATCAGCTACTTTACTTACATCGGCCTGCACAGCAATTACGTTCGCCCCCATCGCTTTGATGTTGCTGACCACTTCATCGGCCGATGCTTTATCGCGCGAATAGTTGATCACGATGTCGGCACCTAATGCTGCATAACGTTCTGCAATTGCTTTACCTAAACCACGGGCCGAGCCGGTTATTACCGCTACTTTATTATTTAATGAGTTCATGATTGTTTTTTTGATTACACCGATGAAGTTTGATTTCACCGATTGCGTTAATGATTCTGATTATTATTCCTGTCTCTCGTTGTCTTGCTTCTTGACTCTTGCCGTCTTGCTTCTATCATTCCCCCTTCAGAGGGTTAGGGGGCTTACGCCATTGCACCATTTGCCCCGATATTTTGCGCAGAGATCCATTTAGCATCGTCGCTTGCCAGGAAGGTTACTATTTTGGCAATATCTTCAGGCTCACCGATACGGTTAAAAGCTGATAATGACGCCAGGCGGTCGATCAGCTCCTGAGGTTTGCCTTTGGTAAACAGTTCGGTATTTGTTGGCCCGGGAGATACTGTATTGACGTTGATACCCCTCGCGCCAACCTCTTTGGCAAACACGCGGGTTAATTGCTCCACGGCGCCTTTGGTGGCTACATAGGTAGCATAAGTTGGCATCATAACGCGGGTAGTGGTTGATGAAAAATTGATGATACTGCCGCCATTGGCCAGTTTAGTTGCGGCTTCGCGCATGGTATTAAATGTTCCGCGAACGTTGATATCAAACTGGCGGGTAAAATCCTCGTCGGTAGTGTCTTTTATTAATTTGGTAATCATGATGCCGGCGTTGTTTACCAGTACATCAATTTTGCCGTAATGAGCTATCGCTGCATCAAACATGGCTGCTACTTCATCGGCCTTGCTAACGTCGGCCTGCAGGGCAATGGCATCGCCGCCTTGTTGTTTGACAGAGTTTACGGTTTGGTCAGCAGCTTCTTTGCCGCCTGCGTAGTTGATAATTACTTTAGCGCCTTCGGCTGCTAATTTGTGAGCTACTGCTGCACCGATACCTCTTGAGGCGCCGGTTACTAATACTACTTTTGATGCTAATGTGTTCATGGTTTCCTTTGTTATTTTGTTTTCGTTGATTGACAATACAAAGGTGGCAAGAGCAAAGCCCCTGAATGATACACATATCAAAGCATTACATACGAATATCTAAGATTGGCTTATAAATTTTGTTTGAGATGGTTTAAAGTAGAGACGCCTTACATGCCTCCCCCATAGGACAAGCAGCCTTGTAAGTTATCAAGCCAGCTTACTTTATAGACATCTTTATCAAGAGGATACCCTATGGTGCTCCTTCCTGAACAGCACCGGCGACAAATCAGTATGCTTTTTAAAATAATTACTGAAATGGGTAGCTTCAGAAAAACCCAGGCGATAAGCAATTTCTTTAATGGAGAGTTTTGAGTTCTGCAAGAGGGCCTTGGCCTCAGTTATAGTTTTTTCGGCAATCCATGTGCTGATGGTTTTGCCGGTTTTTATTTTGATAACATTACTCAGATAGTTGGGATGAAGGCTTTGCGCATCGGCGTAGTCCTGCACCCTGAAAGCCTGTTCGGCCGTACCATTGCTCAGGTCGCGATAATGTTTTTCGAGCAGGCGTTTAAAGTTTTTTACAATTTCCGAGCTTCTGTTACCTTCATATATCGGGTTATAATCTTTCCAGAAATATTCTTTGAATTTTAACAGCACCACCACAAACAGGTTACCGATGATCCGGTAACGGTATGGGCTATCTGAATTGTATTCTTTCAGGATCTGGTGATATAAAATATCAAACTCCTCAAAAACTTCGGGCGTAAGTACGCGGGCCGGAAATGTTTCGGCCAGCAGAAAAGGAAACTCATCAAAGATATTGGCGTGTACGTTTTCCTTCAAAAACGATTCGCTCAGCGTAAACAGGTATACATCGCCGATACGTTCCCAGTTAAACGAACGGAAATGGCCCGGATTGGTAAAGTAAATAGCACGGGGCTGCAGTTTATGATTTTGCTCATCAATAGTATAATCACCACTCCCATCTTTAATGAAGGCAAAGACAAAAAAGTTAAGCCTGCTCAAGGGCGATCTAAACGGCATCGGCTGATTAATATCTTTTAGGTTAAAAACCGTAAAATCGGTATGTTTTATCAGCTCGAGTGGTAAGTCCAGGTGCTTGTATTGATCATAAAGGGTATTAAAGATCTGTTTTTCACTATCCTGGTGATGCATGACGAGATGTTTGCATCAAAGCTATGAGGGATACGGGAGATTTGCAACAACGGGCTAATCAATAAAAAAAGGCGCATCAGTTACAATACGCCGTTTTTTATTTTACGTCTAATATATTTTAATCAAAGCTTACGCTACCATAACTGGTGCTGATGGTAATGGTTTTATCGCTGCCGCCTTTACCTAAATGGCCCTTGTAGGTTTTTGTCGGACTATAGCCACGTTCACCGTCGGCAGGGGTTTTACTGGTGATGTTAACATCATGGCCGCTATAGTTAAAGCTACCGTAGTGCACAGTGATATCAAAATCAGCATTCTGGCCGTCGCTCACTCCCAGTTTTACACTTGAATATGATGAATTAACCGAAAGATTTTTCACATTTTTATCAACCTCTTCAATCTTTAACGCCCCGCTGAATTTAACGTTGATATTACCCGAAGTAGTAATACGGCCAATTTTGGCCGAGCCGTAACTTACATCAGCATTGAGTTTATCACAATCACCAAGATTAAGGCTGCCATAGGCTACATCCAAATCGCTGCCGGTAAGGTTGCCGATAGTTGCACTCCCATATTTAACCCTGATCTGGCAAGCTGGGTTGCTTAAAGATTTGGCGCTAAGGCTGCCATATGAGTTATTGATATTGAGTTTACCGCTCAGGTCGGGCAACTCGGTACTGCCATATTTGTTGTTAATGGTAAGCGGATTTTTGGCGGGCATGTAAACGGTATAATTGATCTCCATTTTACGCACAGAGTTTTTCTTACCAAACAAGTTGCCCCAGCTGCCATTATCATCATCGTTTTGATTGATGTAAGTTTTGAACGATACACCCGAGCCGTCTTTGCTATCCCTGATATTTACATTATCAAGCAGTTTTTGTGCTTTATCTTCCTCATTGGCCCCAACTTTAATCTGTACATCAACCTTAACCTCGCTTTTAGCCCAGGTAATTACCGTGATCTTGCCAAATTTATTATCAATGTTAATCACATCGTTGCCGTCAACATTATAGCTTTTGCTGTAGCTTTTTGTTTTTTCAACTATATCGCCATTCTGCACCTGTTGCTCATAGCGCTCATCACCATCGTAACTGTAGCTAAAGTTCTGGTCGAAGTTTTTAAAGCCGAAGTTTATATTAGGACTAAGCATCTCAAATTTATCGGCAAACTTCAAGCTGTCAAATCCTTTAAACTTCATTTTAAATTTCAGGCTATCCTTAAACTTAAAAGCAAGCTGTTTGTTCAGCTTCAGCATATTTTGCAGTTTAAGGTGCATTTGCTTTTGCTGCTGTATTCGCAGGTTGCTCATTTCCTTTTGCAGTTCGTGCATTTTGGCATTCAGCTCCTTCATTTTTTGCTGATACTCCTTACTGTCGGTTACCGAAGTCCAGTTCTCCACGGTCAACCCGGCAGCAGGCGGCGGCGTGGGAGGTAATAGGGGTTTTACCGGTGCAGGCGGGGCTGCAGGACTTACCTGTGCAAAGTTTGCTGTACTTATGGCTAATAAGCCGATAAGCATAAGCAGGGCCGGACTAAATATTTTTGGTTTCATTGTTTTGTTCCTTTTTCATCTGGTTAAACTGTTCAATTACATTTAATTGCTGAGTTAGCACCTCGGTTTGTATTTGCAGGTTCCGGATCATTGCACGTAAAACACGTTCCTGGTTAGGGCTGGTGGCTAAATCACTGTTTAGTTTTTTATAGGTGGAATCCATCTTAGCTATCTCGGCGCTGAACTCCTTGTATAGCTGAGGATCATTTTTAGATGCTGACTTAAGTTCGGTAAGCTTGGTTTCAACAAGCGATGCATAGCGCACCTGCTGTTGTGCGTACTCGGGGTTAATAGCGGCAAGGTCAACGCCTTTTGTGCCTTTTTGGGTTTGTATATATATGCCGAAGCCTATGCCCATTATGATGATGACCGATGCGGCCACTTTTAGCACGAAGCCCAGCGAAAAAGTCTTTGCTTCCCGCTTTTTTGGTTGTTCCTGCTCCTGGTCCAAAAAATTGAGCTGTGCCTCAATTTTACCCCACAAATCTGCCGATGGTTCTATTTCGTTAAATTCTTCATTATTGTCGTGCATGAAATCTTCAAATCGCTTGCTCATGATACTTGTCCTTTCCTGTTTAAAATTTCAATTAACTTTCTTTTAGCTCTCAAAAACTGGGTTCTTGATGTGTTTTCTGATATATTCAATATTTGACCTATTTCTTCGTGGTCATACCCTTCAAGCAGATATAATGATATCACCACGCGATAGCCATCGGGCAACTGGTTCATGCCTTCTTTTACCCTGGCAACCTGGTACTGCAGGTCTTCATCGTCCCAGCTCTCGTCATCGGCAATATTTTCAAGATGGCCATCTTCCAGCTCAACCAGTTCCAGCTTTCGTTTGCGCAGCAGGTTGATCGACCGGTTTACAACGATCTGCTTAAGCCAGAGGCCAAATGTGGTATCCTGCCTAAAATCCTTCAGCTTGGCAAAGGCATCCACAAAAGCTTCCTGCAGCACATCTTCTGCTTCGGCAATATCGCCCACTATCCGAAAGGCCACGTTCAGCATAGCTTTCGAATACAAACGGTAAAGCTCATAACAGGCTTTTTTGCTCCCCTGTTTGCACTCAATTACCAGGTTGTAATGTTTATCAATATATATTGCTTCCAAATTCGCGACCGGCTTCAGGTTAATAGACGCAAGGCATTTTGCAACGTTGCACGTATGTGAAAAATATTTTTTTAATTATTGATAATTTTTTTGACAGTTTTAAGTTGAGATGGATTTAGATAAGCAAATCGCCTGAAAAATGCCCGACAAAATAGTTTGATAAAACAGCATAATCAAGAATTGTCATTGCTTCGTTCCTAATGACGCACTCATACGCTATTGATTATTAAATATATTTTAAAAATCAACTCTATAAATATTGGGCGTTGCCTGCGGCCCGTGCTATGCGCTCATACTGCACAGGCATTAGTCACAAGGCTGGTATCCGCTCCTATCACTAACGTGGCCACCGCACAACATCGCTAAAATATATTGTACAGTTATCACTTTTTTTTCAGGATTCACCTGGTGGTTCCTCGCAATGAGTTTTTTAAACATCACTTGCACATCATCCGGCAACATCTTTTAATCCTAAAAATCAGAGTTCAGATATTTATCCACCACTTTCACCGCATTATCATACCTATCCTGCCCAAGGCCTGATATTACTACATACCGGGCGTTGAGCGCCTGGAGTTCGCGGTGCCAAACGTTCATAAAATACTCGCGTTTGGTCGGAAAATTACGTAAAGGATCGTCCTGCCAGGGCAGATCAATATCTAAGAGCAAATAAAAATCATATGGATGGTGGGGCAATTCGTCAAGCACCTCCTGCGGGGCGCTGCCAAACATTTCCTCGCTCCAGATCTTTACCGTTAAAAAAGTGGTATCGCAAATCAGGATTCTGTTGGCTTGTGGCAGCAGTTTCTTTTCGAGCGCCAGCTGGCCGTGAAACATGTTCACCTCATCCTGCCAGGTGCAATCGCCCTTAAGGTTTGCACAATACTCACGCGAATACTCCGGTACAGCTATCGTATTATAATGCGCCGCCAGATATTCAGACATAGTTGACTTCCCTGTTGATTCGGGGCCTACGACTGCTATTTTGAGTATTTTGTTCATGAGGTAAAATTACATTAAATAAAAATCCCCTCATGGGAGGGGATTTGCGTCAAAGTGTTCTTTTTTTCGCCAATGACAACAGCGCAACTATTGGGAAGACAAAAATGTCATAGGAGGAACAAAAGTAATCGTATGCTATACAGGGCGGCTTTGCTGCTGTGCGATCGCCACGCTATCGCTCGCAATGACATTTTCTTTTATTCTTTTCTGTAAAGGGAGCAAACTAATCTCTAATCACTAACCTCTAATCACTTATTCCGTTTTTTTCGGAACCCTTGTTGGTGTATCCTGGCCCGAAACTATAGTGCGCGAGCTCAGGGCTATCGCGCGGATGGCCGAAGTGATATTGTTCACATCCAGCGAACTAAATTCATCGCCAACAGTATGGTATAATTTGTCAATATCAATCTGGTCGGTTGAGATGGTGTGGGCCGGTACGCCAACTTCGGCCAGCGACGCGTTATCACTTCTGTAAAACAGGTTCTGATCTGGGTAAGGGTCCGGGTAAAACTTAAAGGCGGTACCTTTCAGGTTCTTCTGCAGGATCTTGCCAAAATCAGATCTTTCAAACCCGGTAATAAATGCCGAGTTAGTGCCAAATTTAGATGCCTTACCAATCATTTCGATGTTGAACATAGCAACTACCTTATCTGCATCTATTTGTTTGGCAAAATACTGCGACCCGTATTCGCCAATCTCTTCGGCAGTAAAGGCTACGAAAATAAGCGTACGGGCATTATTGTTGAGCTTTTTATAGTATTTAGTCAGGCTCAATACTGCGGTTGTGCCCGAAGCGTCATCATCCGCGCCATTGGCAATGCTGTCTGTTACCCCGGGTTTATCAGGTTTGATAATCCCTAAGTGGTCATAGTGTCCCGAAAATACCACATATTCATTCGGTTTGGTTTTCCCGGGGAGGATACCGGCAACATTAAACAGCGGCAATTCTTCATTTTTGATATCGCAGTTAACATCAAATGATGCTGTGTTATCGAACTTGCCCAATACAAATACCAGGGGCTGTTTTACTGTGCCTTTAAAATTTGTGCTGCCTGCCCCAAGGTACGACTTAACCCGGCTAAACAGATCTTTAAACTTAGGGTCGATCAGCAAAAGTGTTTTCTTGCCGCTTTGTGAAGCTGCCCGGTACTCGGTCCTGAAATTTTTATCCGCACCAACGGTAACTACCTGTACATCTTTATCGCTTGCCCATTTAAACGAATCCGTACTGCTTGCAAACGCGCTGTCGGCAGCTATAGCTTTGCCATTGATGCTTACAGTCAAGCTAACAGGGGTCGACCGTACCATCGTAAAGTTTTGACGGTAACCGGTATTACCTGCCATAGGTTTAAGGCCGGCCTTTTTATATTCGCTTTCAATAAACTGAGCAGCTTTTTCAATGCCCGGCGTAAAAGTGGCCCTGCCCTGCATATCATCGGCCGACAGGGTTTTGATAATCCGGGCTACATCATCTTTACTAATGAGTTTATTAACATCTTGCGCAAAACCATAAGCCGAAACGCTTAACAATGCCGCTGTTATTATCGAGATCTTTTTCATAGTTATTTGACTTTTGACTGTAGCCAGTTGTTACGGAAAGTTTCCTGCTCTTTGCTCAATTGTTTACCTGCCTTTTCAAAGGTTACCACTTCAAAGTTGGGGTTTTCCTCAAGCGTTATCGTAGTTTCATGGGCACCGGTCCGGTTTTTATAGTTTACCATGATCTTATCGCCCGGCTTTTTATCGGCGATGGCATCACTAAACCCTTTCTGATCTTTAATATCTTTTCCATCAACTTTCAGGATCACATCACCCGCATCGATGCCTGCCTTGTAAACCGGGGTACCTATAGTCGTGCTTGAAAGTATTGGCAAACCTTCGGCATCTGCAGCACGTGCCTGCCCGGCGCGGCCACGGCCCGGAGTAACCGCCAGCGGACCAGCCCAGCCTTTGCCCGGCTGTACTTTACGCAGTACCAGGCCTGCTTTAGCTAACAGTTCTTCGTAATTGTTTTTGTCGGTTCCGTTGATGTAACGCTTAAAGAAATCGGCCGCAAACTTAGGGTTATTGGTTACTTTACCTAAATCGGTTTGCAGATCAGGAATGGTATACGGTTTCATTACTTTACCCCTGCTAAGCCAAACAGCACGCATATAATCATCAAGCGTCATGTTAAAATCGCTGCGGAGGCGAAGATCGAGTGCCAACGCAATAGCACCGCCATAAGTGTAATAACTGGTAAAATCGTTAACGTTATTATTAGGGTCGATAGATACTCCTGCATCTGCAAAAACCGAATAGCGGCTCATTTGGGCGGCCGAATATTTGGCAGCGGCAGGTGTGTTTAAGATCTGGTTTACCAAACCGGCAATGGTTTTGGTATAATCATCAACCGTTACAAAGCCGGCGCGGGCAAGTAATAATTCGCCGTAATATTGCGTAAAACCTTCGGCAAACCAAAGTTCGCTGCTCATGTTGGCGTGTTCAAAGTTAAAAGGCTCCAATGATTTTGGACGAATGCGTTTTACATTCCAGCTATGGAAGTATTCATGTGCGTAAACGCCCATGAGGTTGTTTTCAAATCCTTCAACTTTTGGTGCCGGGATAGTTATGGAGGTTGAATTACGATGTTCCATACCGTCACCTGATACAGCAGGATTTACATCGCTCACAAAAGTGTACTCGCCAAAATCATAAGTGGGCAGTTCGCCAAATACGGCTTTTTCTTCCAGCACCAGCTTCTGGATCATCTTGCCGAAGTTATCAATCACCGCCTGGCTATCGTCTGAGTGCATGGTAAGGTTTATTTTTTCTTTCTTGCCATCGGTATTTACTACTTCCCAACTGCTGAGTTTGTAATTGGACAGTTCGGTAGGGCTATCCATCATATATTGCAGATTGGGTGCGCTGTACACATTTGAGCCTTCATGTTTAAGTTGTGAAGCTACTTTCCAGCCGTATTTATCAATGTCGTTAAACTCAAAAGTAAGGGGGCGTTTATCCTGCCCTACCACCCACATAAACGTGGCGGGCATATTCAAGTGGGCATGACTCGGATCGATAGAAGCATAAGTACCATCGGTCCAGTTGCCAAAAAGTGTATAGCTCACTTTCACCGCTGCCGGATGTTCTCCCACTTCGTAAACATCGCCTTCAATTTGGGTTAAAGGCAGCTCCTTACCTTCAACATCGGTAGCTTTAACGTTGTAAATATTTTTACCAAACTCATGGGTTGCATACCGGCCGGCAGATGAGCGGCTCATCCGTACCCTGAAAGCGCCTGATGGTGCCTGCGGAATGGTCATGCTTATCTCAGCCTCGTGATGGGCCGCGTTTGGGAATGATATGGAATAGTAAATAGCTTTTTGTGGTTCCTGCTGTGCCATAGCACTGCACGCAAGTACCGAGGCGGCGGTAAAGAGTAGTAATTTTTTCATCAACTTAAATTATCTGCGCTGAAATTACTATTAAATCACGAAAAAATAATATCAATGTTATTATGCAGAAAATCGTTCTTTAAATAGGTAATGCAATCAGCAGCGGATAAAATGAATTTTTGCGTTCACTTCTACATATTAACTGTGGCAGGTTTAAAAAGCGTTAGTGTAAAGAACCTCTACACCCCATTTAAAAAGGCTTAATCCGGTCGCTTTCATTTTATTATATGTACATTTAAAGAAATTCGCCGGCTTATGATCCTTTTTTCAAAGAGAAATCTATACTACACCGATTACCAATGGACTATTTACATCCCGAATGATCCGCGTGTAAATGGCAGGCCCGATCATACTGCGTTCAATAAAAATGAAGGGAACGAGATGGTATACCTGATCAACAAGTTAATGATGATATGGGATTATCGTTTTGCCAACACCGGCAATAAAATGGAAAAACTGATCCACGATAAGCTACCGGCCGAAATCTCCAGCCAGGAAGAGGTGCAGAACTGGCTTAAAACAAATTTGAAGTTTTAGAGTGAAAAAGCAAAAAGCGGAAT
The DNA here is from genome assembly GCF_900100945.1 of Mucilaginibacter gossypii. Lineage (GTDB taxonomy): Bacteria > Bacteroidota > Bacteroidia > Sphingobacteriales > Sphingobacteriaceae > Mucilaginibacter > Mucilaginibacter gossypii. The sequence continues at coordinate 31,166 of NZ_FNCG01000025.1, forward strand.
GCTTAAAGCTTAAAGCCAATAGTTTTATGATCATTGCTATCTAACAACACTATAAAAAGATAACATGAAATCAATTAAACGCTTTGAGCTTTCTGCCTTAAGCCCCCCTCTTATCCAAACAACAAGCTAAAAACCTCTTCGATACTACTTACAATTTTGATGTCGATATCGTAGCGGGACAAATCCATGCGCTTTTTATCCTGGCCGCTGGCAGGAAGGTTATATTTGGAGATAAAGATCTGGTTAAAGCCAAGCTTCTGCGCTTCGGCAATGCGTTGCTCTACGCGGTTTACCGCCCTGATTTCGCCCGAAAGTCCCAGTTCGCCTGCAAAACAGGTTTTGAACGGAATGGGCATATCTTCGTGCGATGAAATAATGGCCGCCGCCAAACCAAGGTCAATAGCCGGGTCTTCAACCCTGATGCCGCCGGTAATATTCAGGAATACATCTTTTGCACCCAACCTGAAACCGCAGCGTTTTTCCAATACAGCCAACAACATGCTCATGCGTTTGGTATCGAAACCGGTAGCAGTACGTTGCGGCGTCCCATAGGCCGACGCACTAACCAATGCCTGGGTTTCAATCAGCATTGGTCGCATACCTTCTAAGGTAGCCGAAATAGTGATGCCGCTTAATGGCGCTTCCCGGTGCGAAAGCAGGATCTCCGACGGATTGGACACTTCCCTCAATCCTTCACCCATCATTTCGTAAATACCCAGCTCTGATGCCGAGCCGAAACGGTTTTTGATGGTACGCAATATGCGGTAAACGTGGTGCCTGTCGCCCTCAAACTGCAGCACGGTATCAACCATGTGCTCCAATATCTTCGGCCCGGCAATCATACCGTCTTTGGTAATATGACCAATTAAAAATACCGGCGTCGAAGTCTCTTTGGCGAAACGTAATAGCTCGGCGGTACATTCCCTAACCTGCGATACACTGCCAGGCGTTGATTCAATATGTGCCGAATGCAGGGTTTGGATCGAGTCGATCACCACCATATCCGGCTCTAATGATTCTATCTGTTTAAATATGTTTTGGGTTGAAGTTTCTGTCAGTATATAAGCGCCTTCGCCTATGACTCCCCCTTCGGGCGAAGCTAACCTTTCGGCCCGCATTTTTATCTGCCTTTCACTTTCCTCGCCCGATACATACAAAACTTTTTGGTTTGGCATATTGAGCGCAAGTTGCAGCATCAGGGTTGATTTGCCTATGCCCGGCTCACCGCCTATCAATACCAGTGAACCGGGCACTATCCCGCCTCCCAAAACGCGGTTAAACTCTTTATCGGGAGTTGGCACACGGTGCTCTTCGGTATAAGTGATCTCCGTTACGGCCACTGGTTTATTGGCCCGCTGCTGACTGGTTGACGCAGGTTTCCAGGCAGGTACCGCTGCATTGCCTTTTTCAATCACCTCCTCAACAAAAGTGTTCCATTGCTGGCATGACGGGCATTTACCCAGCCATTTAGGCGATTCAAAGCCACAGCTTTGACAAAAATACGCGATCTTGGATTTGGCCATTATTTATTCAGATGTGCAGATTACAGATGTGCAAATATGCAGATTATTTATTTTATTACTAAATTAATTAGCAAAACACATTAATGAATACTACTCAATTACCTTTACTTTTTATCTGCATAGAGCCTGAAATAGCCACACTCCTTAAGCGCTTCTTTATAGTAAGCCGTGTTATTGTATTTCTCTTTTAACTGTGCGAAATATTTGTAATACGCATCGGTAACAGGCTGACTGGCTTTTATATCGGCAAACTTGTCGGCACCTTTAAAGTTTGGGTCATTGTATATTTCATTCAGGGCACATTTACTCAGCATAAATGTACAGCGGGCACGCTGTTCATCTGTGGTGGCATTTTTGCGGGCCAGTTGATAGTACTTCATCGCAATTTGCATCGATGTCAATTTATCATCCATGCGCTGTTCGCCTTCGTAATAATAGCGGCCGGTTGGCCCGGTAGCTACCGCATCCGATTCGTAAAACAACCGGGCGTTACCGTAGTATGTGATATTGTAATAGGCATTCGCAATGGCATAAGCATTACTGTATACGTTTTTGCCTTGCTTAATTTCTGTATTTAAAGTGTTAAGCGTTTGCAGAAAACTTAGCGGCGTATATTTTTGCTTTTGCGGGGCTGCATGATCACAGTCATGGCAGTCAACTAATCTACCGGTAAAGGGGTTGCCTGCAAGCACAAAATCTTCGGGCTTCATTTTTTTGAGTTGAGCAATAGCTTCAGGTAACTTTTGCTGATAAACCAATGTGATAGCCCGATGGTAATATAAATTGTTAAGGGTTATAGGATAATAACGCAACATCGTTTGTTCAAAAGCAGTTTTATCCGGTTTATTTAACAGATCTATCATGTGCTGCACCCTTGTGCTATCCGCATAAAAATCCTGTGCATTGTTGTTAAAGCATACCTCCCTGATTGGGTTGCCTTGCTTTTTATAAAGCCGCGATATGGCAAGGTTACAAACCGAAATGGCATTATCAAACCGCAGGTCTTTGATCTTAATCTTACTATCGCGCAGGTTGGCAAGCCAGTTAAGGGGCTCCGTTAATTTTGCCTCTGCAGTGGCATCCATTTTTTTAAGGTTTTTGATATATAACATAAGGTCGAGCAACTTGCCCTGTGCTACAATCATTTTATCGCCGGCGGGGAACTGGTTTTTTGCTGTAGCATAAAACTTACCGGCTGCGGTGTAATTGCTATCCAAAAAGTTAAGGTAACCTGCCGCGAGGTTCCAATAGTAAGGCTTGGCTGTATTATTTTTAAGGGCAATGTTTTCAACAAGCCGTTTACCATCGTTATCGGATTTTATTACCGAATCGGCAGGTTTACCGCCTCCTGTTGTGGCCTCCCTGATATTAATCAGACGGCTTAGCAGCAGGTCCAGTTTTTCGGATTTTGGGTTGATAGCCGCGATAGTTTTTATAGCCCTTGCGGCATCATATTGTACCCCCATCATATGCCACAGGGTTATTTTTTCTTCCGGCGTTTTGGCAAGCCTGAGTGTGGCATTCCAATCACTTTCATTTTGCGGGTGGAAGCTCCAGAAACTCGGGATCTTTAATTTATACGTGTAATCATAACAAAGGCTGTACAGGTAGTTTGATAGGGCGTAGTTTTTTTGCCTGTAATAATATCCGGCTACATAGCCCATTGTACGGTAGTAAATGAGGTTTTTAGGAAAATGATCTTTGAACTGATTAAACAAGCTCACAGTTGTTGCCGACGACGAATTATCCAGGAAGTAATAATAACGAACGGCTTGAAACCATAAACGCTCCTTGATAAAAGGATCTGTTTCGGCATCGAAGGCACCAATCAGCGTTGAAGCCAGCTTTACCGGCGAATGATTGGGCTTTACCTTATCCCACGAATAATATTGATCGTTTACCGAATAAGCCTCACTTATTTTCGCCAGCTTCAGGTAGCTATAAAAAGCTTTGAGCATTTTTGCTGATACAGTACCAGTACTCATAACGGGGTATTTAGCGGGCAATACTTTGAGCGCGCCGGCTGATTTACGGGAAATGGAATCAACAGCGCCGGCACTGGCTTTAATAAGCAGGTACTGAAGTGATGTTTTGCTGAATTGATGGTTAAAATGATCGTACCATTCGTCAACAATAATATCGTTATACCATGTATTGCTCCCATCCGTATAGCCCAAGCCATAGTAAACCTCGTTGCCGGTATAAAAGAATGGGGAGTATTGCTTGTTGACAAAATATTCGGGAGTGAAAACGGAATATTCTTCCTCGTACGAGTCGGCACAGGCCCAGATCACTCCGGCTATGGCCAGCGTGCATAGGCTAAAAACGAGCAGAAATTTGCGTAAGGGTTTCCTGGTTAAATTTTGAAAGGTCGATATTGGCCAGTTCATAGTAGATAATAGTTGTATGTTTTTGTTTAGGCAGATGCTGTGTTAATTGCTGGGCGGCAGCGTTCAATGTATTGCTGTCCGTTTCTTCAAGTTTAAAAATATCATTTTGTTTGATATAAATTCCATCCAGAAAAAAGCTTGTTTTGGCCCTGTAATTTGCCTGCCCTTCAATTGGTTCAAAATGAGCCTGATCGGAAAGTTGCCTTCGCCCTATTTTTCCATATACCTGGATCACCCGGCCCTCCCTGATATGAATAGCCCAGGAAAATAAAGGCAAGGCAATATCCAGCTTCAGGGGATAGCTGCCCAGGTAAGCGATATACTTATCCGCATCATTGCTATTGTATATTGAATTGGGCTGCTGCAGCTCGGCGTTGAGCTTGCCCATGTTATAAAACATCAATACCCCGCGGTCGGCAGGAGGCACACCTGTACGGTCTTTAAATTTAACCTGGTGCAGGCGGATGGTTGCTTCCAGTTGTTTATGGTTCAGGTTTTTAAAAGCGGTCAAAAAGCTGAAATATTTTAACCGTGTACTTAACGACCAATCGCAATCAATTTGTACTTTGGTATAGTTGATCTTCCTTTCCGCGGCCAGTTCATTGATTAGCTTATTGCAATGTTCGGCAAGATTGGTTACAGCAGTATCTGCAGTGTTTTCAAAAGTTTTGTTTGTGATATAGATAACCGGAGTAATATTAAAGCCTGCCGGGAGCGCATTGAGTTGCACAACGGCATTTGGATATGAGCGTTGTTCTTTATCGTTCCAGCTTACATCAAAAAAACGGATGTAGGCATTGTTGCCGGTTTGCTTTAGTAAGGCTGTTTGCTGTTGATTAAGGTTGAAGCTGGTTTTCCAGTAATAAAAGGCCGTTGTAGCATTGCCGGTTTTGCGACAAGAAGCCGTTGGAAGTAACAAGACTAATATTATAAACCACCGGAAATATTTGAGCATAGGCTATGAAATAGGTTGTTAACGATGGTAAAGTAAGGGATTTTTTTTATACTGTTTTAGAGGGGATAGGCTTGGGCCCATACCCATATAAAAGATGCTTATGATAGAAATTGTTTTCTTGAATGAACCCGATAAATATTTTGATGAAGGCGAATTTATCGCTCATCTTCCTGCAGTTGAAGGAGAAGGTAAATTGTTAAAAGAGCTGAGTGCGGTACTTAAATTTCCTGGTTATTTTGGGCTTAACTGGAATGCCGTTTACGATTGTCTGTGTGATTTTCATTGGATAGAAAAGAAAGGAGTTGTACTGGTGCATCGTGTTATGCCCATCCTTACCGAAGAAAAGCTAAAAGCATATATAGAGGTACTTCTTGATGCAACTAAAAGCTGGGGCATTGATGAAGCACATTATTTTAAAGTGATTTTCCCTATAAAATCGATGCCGTTTTTAGAGCGTATTTTGACGGATTTAAAAAAATAAAACCCTGAACTTCGACCCATCTTTAGTTAAGATCTAATAATCAATAATAAAGTAAGCTATGGAGATAAAATACATGAAGGTACTGAATGACAACCTATCAGTAACAGCAGCGTACACCGGAGTTAAAGAGGTTGTAAGCCCGATTTCAGTTGAAGAAATTATCGCCTTGGAAAACAAGTATAATGGTGGCAGACTATTTCCTGCAGCCTTGCGTGAATTATTGTTTTTAGCCGGAGGGTATTGTTATGTACTGGATTATGGAATGAATGATAGTCAGGAACAGATGCAGCAGAGCTCCAGAAAATATATGACTGTTTTCGGGCGTAACAGGGTTATTGCGAGGCCTTTTTATGTGATAGACGTTTACAACACAGGAGATCAGTTTGTATTTGTGTATCTGGACGAAGGAAAAGATGACCCCGATGTTTATGAGGCTTTGATAGGATATAGATTAAATGATTGGATACATCTTGTTAAGTCTCCTTTGAGTGCTCTTATAGATGGCCGAATAAAGAGATTTTTAAGTGGCGGTAATCCGTTTTGAGAAGGTTTTAAAAACTTTCAACTTAACTGTATAAGAAAACAAATTCCTATTTTATATAAGAGGGCACACAAGCAGAATGCTTGCCTTATCTTAGGCCGAAGTTACGCTGCGCTAAACACCAGAGAAGTAGAGAGGAACTTCGGCCAGCATTATTAATACCTTACTTATTCAATTTCTTTTCAACTGCACTTCGTTGGTTGGAGCCTGCTGATTTTTTTGCCGCTTCCACCTTTTTTGCGGTTGCTCCTTCTTTGTGTGCTTCGTAGTTCAATTCATGTGGTTGCTCTGATAGAGAGTTCCTTTCCACTTTTACTCCTCTTTTTGACATAGCTTTTCTTATTAGATGTAACAGATTAACAACGCTACATTTCAATGATTTTAACCACCAGGAAAATAATTATCTTTTTTAATTAATTACAACTAAATGAAATGTAGCTTGTTCAGCTATAAAGAAAAAAGCTATGAAAAACCTATTTGCACAAAAAAACAATACCGGATTATGGATCACAGCCGGCATAACAGGAGTTTTGGCAGCAGGCGCGGGGATCTGGTTTTACTTCCGCGGCAAAAAATCAGATGAAATAGCCGGCTCCCAACAGGAACACGTTCAGGATTATCTTGAAGCCAAACACCCCAAAAAGAAAAAACATAAAACCGATGTGGATGAGCTGGCAGACCTGGTACATCATCAGGCAACCTGAAAAGACTGTACGCCCCTAACTGGTCGGAGTTAAGCAGCTGGCACACCTTCGACCAGGAGGGTTGCCGGCACGAACCAAACCGGAAGCAATACGACAACTATTATTAAGTAAACGTTATCTATGTGAGGGAACGTACCGGTACTTAAACAAGTATTTACTCTTCTGATGTTAGCATTACGGCGCACAGCGCCCTTATGGTTTCAGCTAACTTACCTTCCGCGTTTAACGCTATAAGTTCAGTCTCCCTAAAAACCCGTTTATGTGATTTCCCCTCGTGCTTTGCCTCAATGGTAATAAAGGCTTCAGCGTTTAAGCTATCAGGGCCTGATCTCGTTACCTTTAAAACTTCGAAGTTAGGCTCGAAAATCTCTTTTATTTTATCAATTATCTCCATATCTCAAAAATAAATGTATTGATTTTAAAAAACATCAGCCACAACCGGGCTATTTTTCACATTTACTTATGTCTTGCTTTTAATAACCAACATTTGATTACCTCCTTTTTGAAATTCGTAATCTACTTTTTGTATATCAATATTAAAATCGCTGCCAAGCACCTCAAGTAATTCGTCAAAAAACACTGGAGCCCCGGCATTGAGGTTTAATATTGGGAAGATCCGCAATTCGGGGCATATGCGCATGATCTCCCGTATAGCCTCTGTATGAAATTTTAACCCCAGGTTATCATACAGCAATAAAAAATGAGAGCTTAGGCCCAACTCAAATGCGTTATCCGCAAAAGAGGTTTTAGCGGGCATGGCATGTTTAATATATCTTTGCCGAAAGCAGTCCTGGTCAAAATCCCGCAGAAAATGGTTCATCGCGGTCATTCTTATTTCCTGCAGTTCTTCCACATCTTTAATGTTGTTCCAAACAAACTTATCGGCGTTAGCCCTCACCTGGCCTATCACTTCTACACAGGTTTCATCAATCCGTTTTCGGATATCATCAGTCGAAAATTGATATAAAGGATCGATGGAGGTAACCTGCTTACCCATTGCGTGCATCTCCGCATTAAAACTTGCCGGACCATCACCTATACTGACAATCTTTTTGGTAACATCATTGGCGCTGAGGTTAAACATTTGCTGATATTCGGTAAACGTGCGGCCCCAGGGCACAACGTTATTTAGTTCAAAAGCCATTATTATAATTTTTGTTACAGATAAAAAAGACGGACCTATATAATGATACTGCCGGACGGATACTGAAAAAAGGACTAATACCTGATAGTCGTTATGATACCGGCTGCACAAAGCTGTGACGCCACCAATTGAGTTTGGTTATGTGATAATTGATCATTGATGGGCAAGATATGATTAAAGACTGGCAATAGCAAGGTTTGTTATTTATTCCAAATGCAAACCAACATAAGGCTGACGTCGTCTCTGCTTCCATAAGGCTATTGCACCTGATGCATATGCCGAACACAGCGACGGCCACGACAGGTAACACTGTTTTGAATTGGATTTAAGACACCCTAAAAACCAAAAAGAGCAGGTGCTCATCCAACACCTGCTCTTTTTAAAGATCTTTAATTTTGTGCCATTTTCAAACAGTTGCACTTCTGAATTTTTACAGTTTGATTTCTTCGTCTTTTGATGAGAAGAAATGGAATTCCGTGATCTGATACGATGGGTTACTTTTAACCTTTATCCATTGGCCATATTTGATAAACCACTTCATTTGGCGGTTATAGATGCCCTTTTTAATAAAAGCCTCAATATATGGGTGTACGCACAGGGTTATTCCTTTTTCGTTTTGCTCTGTAAGGATATAATTGAAATTGTTCTCAATATCATCCATCAGCAAAATGGTTGGCCTAATAGTCCCTGTACCATTACAGGTAGGGCAAACCTCGCTGGTAACGATGTTCATTTCGGGCCTTACACGCTGACGGGTGATCTGCACTAAACCAAATTTGCTCGGAGGCAAAATGGTGTGCTTGGCACGGTCGTACTGCATTTCGGCACGCAGAAAATCAAAAAGCTCTTTACGGTTTTGCGGTTTGTGCATGTCGATAAAATCGATTACCACAATGCCGCCCATATCGCGCAGGCGTAACTGCCTTGCAATTTCTTTAGCTGCTTCTTTGTTTACCTGGTAAGCGTTCTCTTCCTGGTTTTCTTTGCTGGCCGTACGGTTACCGCTGTTTACGTCAATGACGTGCAGGGCTTCGGTATGCTCAATTACCAGGTAAGCGCCGCCGGCAAGGTTAACTGTTTTACCAAATGCGCCTTTAATCTGCTTTTCGATACCGAAATGGTCAAATATAGGCTCCTTATGCTTGTGCATGCGGACTATACTCTCCATATCGGGCGAGATTTCATGAATGTATGACCGAATTTCTTCGAACATACTATTGTCATTGGTATAAATGTGCTGAAAATCGGGGTTCAAAATATCCCTGAGGATAGTTGATGTGCGCCCTATTTCGCCCAATACCTTTTTTGAAGGCTCAACAGAAGGAAGCTTGGTAATAAACTGTTCCCATTTCGAGATCAGGTCAAGCAAATCTTTCTGCAGCTCATCAACCCCTTTACCTTCGGAAACTGTACGGATGATAACGCCAAAATGCTTTGGCTTAATGCTTTCAACTACTTTACGAAGACGTGTGCGCTCGGTATTGCTTTTTATCTTTTTCGAAATAGAAATTGCTTCCGAAAAGGGTACTAAAACAACATACCGCCCTGCTATCGACAGGTCGGAACTTAAACGCGGCCCCTTAGTTGATATGGGTTCTTTAGCTATCTGTACCGGGATAAGCTGATTTTTGGTTAATATCTCGGAGATTTTTCCTCCCTTATTGATATCGGCCTCAAGCTTAAACCCATCCAGTAGCTTTGACTGATATCCCCCGCTACGTACTTGCTTGGTTAGTTTAAGCAGGCTTTGTACCTGCGGACCAAGATCAAGATAATGCAAAAAGGCATCCTTCTCATAGCCAACGTCAACAAAGGCGGCATTTAGGCTGGGCATGATCTTTTTGATACGGCCCAGGTAAATATCGCCAACTGTATAGTTGTTGCTTACCTGTTCTTTGTGAAGCTCTACGAGTTGTTTATCCTGTAATAATGCAATGGTAGCCCCGTTGGGGGATGAATCGATAATTAATTCCTTTATCAATTGCTACTCCATTTCTTATAACGGTAAAAACCGTGTGTTAATAAGTGGGTAAAAAACACTAATAAATAAAAAGTACCCACCCCGGTTTGGGGCAGGTAAAATCATTAATGTTTAGTCTTAAGTCGTTGGTCGAAAGTTTAAAGTCAGAAAAAAAGACTTTGTACTTAAGACTAAGAACTATCGACTTAACATAAATGCTTATTTCTTTTTATGTCTGTTTTTTCTTAAACGTTTTTTACGTTTGTGGGTAGCCATTTTGTGTCTTTTACGTTTTTTACCGCTCGGCATAATAATAATTTTAAAATGTGTGTTAGTTATTTAATTCCTTAATATATCCATCAATGCGCTGACTGAAAACAGGGTCAGGCATCATTTCTTTGCATTTCTGGTAAGCGTCAATAGCTTCCTTTTTCATGCCTAATTGCTTATAGCTTTCGGCTAAATAGAAAGTAGGTTCCAGTTCCTGCTTTTGCGCAAGCAGTGTTTTAAACCTGCTTACCGCTTTTTCATACTGACCCGATTTCATGGCGAACATACCTAAGTTAAGGTTAGCGTTCCAATTTTTCGGGTCTTTTTTAACAACCTCAAGCAACAGCGCTATACCCTGCATAGGGCCTGCTGCGCCATTAACGTAAGCTATGCCCAACCCGGTTTTACCTTCAAGGTTTTCGGGTTGTAATTTCAAAGCATTTTGAAATGCTTCGGCAGCATCATTCACAAACGCAGGTTGAAATAAAGTATCCTGTGTAAGTTTATATGCATCATTAAAACGGTTACCTGCATTTATCCAGTCTTGTACCTTGTTTTCTTTACGGGCTAATGCCTGGTAATAAAACGCTGCAGGTGCGGGCTGGTTAACATCATCCCAGTGCTTGGCAAGCTGCGCTTGCAAAACCGGTGCATCTGCGTCTGATGCTTTTTTTAACTGGGCTTCAAGGTCATTGATCTTAGCCGCCAATGCATCCCCAATAGCTGCTTTGGCAGGGGCCGACACCATATCAACGGTAACATTAGCTGCCGGTTTAGCAGCGCCCGCTGAGGCGGCCATGGCCGGTTTGCCGTTTTTATCGTCTTTTGGTTTTACTAAACCTTTTACGGGCAACCAATACAAATAGCCCATAATAACAACTACGGCTGCACTAACGACTATTTGTTTTTTATTCATGATGGCGTATAATTATTTTTTGCTGGTTTTGTTACCTGACTTTACTTTCTCAACAAAAGTTTTGGCCGGTTTAAAGCTTGGCACAAAGTGCTCAGGGATAATGATGGCAGTATTTTTTGAAATGTTACGTGCTGTTTTCTTAGCTCTTTTTTTAACCACAAAGCTACCGAACCCTCTTACATATACGTTTTCGCCGCCAACCATTGAGCTTTTAACAACTTTGAAAAACGCCTCAACAGTTTCCTGCACGTCTACTTTCTCTATACCTGTTTTTGATGAGATTTCAGTTATAATTTCTGCCTTAGTCATATCTTATTTACTTAATTTAATTTTATAAATACTTAACTGTTTTGGGGTTGCAAAAGTATCGCTTTATCCGTTAACAGCGAAATATTTATCCGTTTTTTTTTGCCAGGGGCGTAAAACCTACATTTTCGTTACAATTTTGAGTATGAGAGGCTTATAAATTACTGGTTAAACATCAATTTGCCGGTGTAAAGAAGTGTGAAAAAAAGTGTGAAAATCGATCAATCCAACTGGTAGTAAAGGGCTTGTAATTTCACAGGTTAGTTGCCAATATTTATCTCTGATTTTTAAATATCAACTCCCCGACCTCCTGGCTTTCCTCCTGGTTTCTGAATCTTGATTTCATATCTCCAAACCCTCCTCCCTCTTGTTGGTTCTTGATTGCCTGCCTCATGATTCCCCCTCTATGCCTCCTGCCCTCCTCTCTTGATTCCTGATTCTTACCTTCTTGTTTCCTGCCTTCTTGTTTCTTAATTACTTTTACAACAATGAATTTTACCGACGAAGTTGTACAATGGTACTTAAACAACAAACGAAACCTGCCCTGGCGCAATACTACCGATCCTTATGTGATCTGGCTATCTGAGATCATATTGCAGCAAACCCGGGTTGAACAGGGCATGCCATATTTTTATCGTTTCCTGGAAAAATATCCTGATGTAAGCAGCTTTGCCGCTGCTCATGAAGATGAGATCCTGAAGCTGTGGCAGGGACTGGGTTACTACTCAAGGGGGCGCAACATGCTTAAAACAGCCCGGTTGGTACAGGAGCTCCATAACGGACGTTTCCCGGATAGCTATAATGAACTGATAAAACTAAAAGGTATTGGCGAATACACAGCCGCCGCTATCGCTTCGTTTGCAGCTAATGAAGCCAAAGCCGTGGTCGACGGTAACGTTTATCGTGTACTGGCGCGATACCTGGGTATCTATGAGCTTATCAACTCAACCGGGGGTAAAAAAACATTTCAACAAGCTGCCGACGATTTTCTTAATAAGAAAATGCCGGGACTGCATAATCAGGCCATGATGGAGTTTGGTGCCATGCTGTGCAAACCTAAAAATCCGGCCTGTGGTATTTGCCCTGTCCGCCTGGGTTGCGTGGCCTTTAACACCAACACTGTTGCCGCTCTCCCGGTGAAATTAAAAACTGTAAAAGTACGTGAGCGCTTTTTTAATTATTTCCTGGTAACCAACGGCGATACCATTTTGATGAACAAAAGGGGCGATAAAGACATCTGGGCTAATATGTTTGATTTACCTATGGTTGAAACAGATACGCTTTTAAGCCTTGAAGAATTATTAAAACAACCCGAAGTTTTAGCTGTTTTTGGTGATGGTATTGAAGCTACTGAAATCTCGCCGGTTCATAAACATATCCTTACTCATCAGCGGCTTTTTGTAAGACTGATAAAAATTAAAAACCAGCCACTCAAAACGCACGAAAACTGGGTTAAAATTAACGTTCATAACCTGCCTGAGTTAGCTTTACCAAAAATCATTTTTATATTATTAAAAAATATTTTTAATTTGTAAAATAATTTTACGTTAATTTATGGCATGTCTGGAATAAACAAAGTAATACTCGTTGGCCACTTAGGCAAAGACCCTGAAGTACGGAATTTAGAAGGTGGCGTATCTGTTACGAGTTTCCCTTTAGCTACTTCCGAAACTTTTAACAAAGATGGCCGCAAGGTTGAACAAACCGAATGGCATAATATTGTAATGTGGCGCGGACTGGCAGAAGTAGCGGCCAGGTTTCTTTCAAAAGGGAAACTGGTTTACATTGAGGGCAAACTCCGCACCCGCTCATTTGAGGATAAGGAAGGTATAAAAAAATACACTACCGAAATTGTGGCCGAAAACTTCACTATGCTTGGCCGAAAAAGTGATTTTGAAACCGAGCCGTTAAAATCACCCGCAAAAAACGGGGATTCGTTTATAGATCATTTAAATGCCGAAGATTATTAAATTACCGATACTTACTAAAACATCCCAAAGAAAAAATGCCGATAACACTTGTCACTGGCATTTTTTATATCCCGGAAAATTGCAAAACGGTTATTGCTTAAAATAGTTCACACCCTGCGGCGCGGTACAATCGTCGGCCGGTCCGCATATATATGTCAACGTAAGTACATTCCCTCCGGCATTTAAAACCATAGTGTAGTTGGCCGTTACCGCAATGACATTGCTAACCGCCGCCAGTTCGGAAACCGGACCAAAAGCATTGTTTTTGTTTTGATAATCGGTTATATCATACAAGGTTAACACCGAATTCTGGATCTTATACTTTCCAACCCTTTTTGACGCTGTTCCGATAAGCTTTTCGGAAACCGAGTCGATACTGGTCACCGTGCCTTCAAATGTGTGGTCGGTTTTAAAATCGTATTCGTATTGTACCCACTGTTTTGAAAAGGCAGCAGGAACAATCCATTTTCCGGATATTTTTAGCTCACTATTGGTTACCCTCTCTTTGTGACAGCCCCAAAAAGCTGTTACTAAAACAATGGCTAATAAGCCTACCACTTTGGCAGGATTCGTAATTTGTTTCATATCAATGATTACGCTTAAAAAAAGCATAATGATACAGCAGCATATTCTTTTCCCAGCAAACGCAAAAGCCCTCATATAATGGAATATATGAGGGCTTTGCCTGTTAATATTCTATCTTCCTCCCGGAGGGCATTTAGCTTTCAGATACTGTGTAAATAACGTGCGCAAATGCTGTGTTGTACCTTCGCCTTCCGATATCGAATGCGTACGGTTAGGGTATGACATCAGCTGGAACTGCCTGTTGTATTTCACCAGTTCATCAATCAGCAGCTCGGCATTTTTGTAATGCACATTATCATCGCCCGTGCCATGAATGTAAAGCAGGTTGCCTTTCAAATTCTTAGCATAAGTAACCGGCGAACCTTTGATAAACACTGCACGGCCTGCATCATCGGTTGGTACGCCCATATAGCGCTCCTGGTAAATGTTATCATAAGTAAGCTGGTTGCCTACTGCCGCTACCGCTATCCCTGTTTTATAAATATCTCCATACTGGAACATCAGGTTAAGAGTTGATGAACCGCCGCCGCTCCAGCCGTGCACTGCTATACGGGATGAATCGACAAATGGCCATTTAATGATCTCTTTGGCAGCCATAGCCTGATCGCGGATATTGATGATCCCTATGTTCTTGTAAATAGCCTTGCGCCAGGCTGTACCTTTAGGGGCGGGGGCGCCACGGCCTTCAACCGACATGTAAATATAACCGTCATCGGCCATACTGCCTTCATACAGCCTATTACGACCTGTTCCCCAGGTATCCGTTACGGTTTGTCCGGCCGGTTCGCCATAAACGGTAAACAGTACCGGGTATTTTTTATTGGGGTCGAAATTGGTTGGCTTTACCATCCAGCCGTCCATTTCAATGCCATCAACAGTTTTTACTTTGAAAAACTCGGGTTTATTTTTAGCGTTTTTATCAACGGTTATTACAGTACCGCCGATATGCTTGTGAGCTGGCAAACTGATCACCTCGCTTTGCGGGTGGGTATAGCTGTTGCTGAAATTATGCAGCGCAACCTTACCGTTGGGCGAAATATCATAGCTATGCGTGCCCGGTTCATCAGCAGGCGAAACACGCTCGGCTGTGCCGCCGCTTAATTTTATTTTGTAAAGATATTTCTGTGTAGCATTATCCGGCGAAGCGATGAAGTATACATAACCCAAAGCTTCGTCGATCATGTCGATGCCGATCACATCATAATTGCCTTTGGTGATCAGGCTTTCTTTGCCTTCACGGGTTATTTTATACAAATGGCGCCAGCCATCCTTTTCGCTCAGCCATAAAAAACTTTTGCCTTTTTCAATCCAGCCCCAGCCTACCGGGTCGCCCCCGGCTACACGTGCTTTAACATCAATCCATGAATCATTATGCTCTTCGCGGATTACACGGGTTGTGCCGTTTGACACGTTGCCTATAAACACGCGGCTTTCATTTTGCGCACGATTTAGTTGTTCAAGAATAACTTCGTTTGAGTTATCGGCCCATTCCATATTAGGGATGTAATGCTGCACAGCATCGCCGGGCACATTGATCCAGGTAGTTGTACCGGTAGCGGTGTTAACAACGCCCACTTTACATGAGCTTGGATCTTCGCCCGCAACAGGGTACTCAACCGGCACAACATAGGGATAAACCGAATCGGTAGTGTTCAGCATCAAATAGGTTTTGATCTTGCTGGCGTCTATTTGCCAGTAGGCTATCGATTTACTATCCGGCGACCAGCGGAAACCATCGCGGCAGCCAAACTCTTCCTCATAAGCCCAGTCAAAAGTACCGTTGATAAGCGTTTGGGTACCATCGGTAGTTAATTGTTTTACCGAACCATCGGCCAAATCTTCCATGTAAATGTTATGCCCGCTTACGTAAGCAGCTTTACTGCCATCTGGCGAAAATTTGGCGAACATCAGTGATGATGCCGGCCGGTTTTTACCCAACTGCCAAAGCTTTTTGGTATTAGAATCATACACCCAGTAATCGCCTCGGGTATCATAACGCCATACTTTTTTGGTATTGGTATTAATGAGTACTTTTTTGTTATCATCGCTCACCGTAAACCTTTTAACACTGATAGGCGCTTTGCCTGCTGGTGTCAATTCTTCTTTGGTAATAAAAACAGTTTTTTTGGAAGTATCGCGGGCATCAATCATGATAATCTGCCCGCCGGTTATGCGGTAATACTGATAGCCGTCTTTTGTCCAGTTAACGGCGGCCCGTTGCGCCCGGGCCGTATTTTGCAGTAAGATTAACAATAGCGCAGTAAGGAAAAATAATCCCGAACGGTAAAATTTCATATACATTTAGTTTGAATTAATAGAGCGGCGTTATTTTTATTTATTAAATAACGTCACTGTAAATTTTGCGTTAAATTAGCACAATAAAGAACTCTAAAGCCCTCTGTAATGAAAAAAATACCTCTATTGCTCGCTGCCTGCATGTTATTTTTCACATCGGTAAACGCCCAGCGGGCCGACAGGAGCAAATTCATTAAAGACAGTTTAGATCTATATATCAGCAAGGCCTTAACCAACTGGCGCGTGCCGGGCATAGCTGTTTGTATTGTGAAAGATAACAAGGTTGTGCTGATGAAAGGTTATGGCATTAAAGAGCTTGGCCTCATGAACAAAGTTGATGAAAATACCTTGTTCATGATAGGCAGCAATACCAAAGCTTTCACGGCAACAGCGCTTGCCATGCTGGAGGCAAACAAAAAACTGTCATTAGATGACAAGGTAACCAAATACATACCTGAATTTAAACTGGAAGACAAAAACGCAAGCGACCAGGTAATAGTGCGAGATCTCCTTTGCCACCGCCTCGGCTTCCGAACCTTCCAGGGCGATTTTACTTTTTACAATACCAACCTTACACGCCAGGAGGTAATTCAGCGTTTGGGCAAGCTTAAAGCTACTTATCCGTTCCGTACACGCTGGGGATATACCAACGCGGCATTTTTAACGGCCGGCGAGATCATTCCGAAGGTTACCAACGGGCACTCATGGGAAGCTTACTTAAAGGAAGCCATTTTTGCACCACTGGGTATGGGCAATACTTTGGCCCTAAGCAAGGATTTGCCAACATCCTTAAACCGCACGGTGCCGCATACTATTGTCGACGGCAGGCTTACGCCAATCCCTTATTGCCAGATAGATGGGATCGCACCTGCGGGATCTATCAGCTCGTCTGTAAATGACATGAGCAAATGGGCACTTGCTTTACTGAACGATGGTAAGGTTGGGCAGCGTCAGGTAATCCCTTCCGCAGCCATTCAGGCAACACGTGTCCCGCAGGATATCGTGAGTAGTGTTCATCATATGAACGGCGAAAATAACTTTGAGCTTTATGGCTTAGGCTGGTTTATCCAGGATTACTCGGGCCACAGGCTGGTGATGCATGATGGCGGGGTTAACGGCTATTTGTCGTCAGTAACGCTTTCGCCGCAGGATAACCTGGGCATCATCATATTAACCAATACCGATCAGAACCAGTTGTTTGAGGCCCTGCGCTGGGATATTTTAGATGCTTATTTCAAACAACCCTTCCGCAATTACAGCGAAGGTTATTTAAAACAATACAAAGCCAATATCGCAACCGAACAGGCTGAAGATAAAAAGCTGAGGGATTCTGTCCTGTTAAACCCCAAACCAATGTTGTTGCCAAACAAATACATTGGCAAGTACAGCAACGATTTTTATGGCAGCATGGAGGTTACCCAGGGCGAGGGCAACAACCTCGAAATGCGCTTTGAGCATCACCCTAAAATGTATGCCTTGCTAAAACCACTTGGCGGTAACCGCTTTTATGTAACTTTTTCTGACCCTACACTGGGGAAAGCTGTATTTCCGTTCATGGTACAAAACGGCGAGGTTACGGGAGTACGCGTAAAAGTGGCTGATTTTGTAGAGCGGGGTGCGTATGATTTTAAGAAGAATTAAAGCAGGGTTAAATACGATAAAGGTGAGTTAACAAAAGCGTGGGATTGTGCGGTTCCCCTCTTGAGAGGGGCGAAGGGGTGTGTCTCTGCTTTGATAAGCTAATTACATAAACACACCCCTGCTAACGCTCTCCCCTTCGCGTTCCCTCTCAAGAGGGGATTTGAAAATTTAAAAATCTCACATAAAAAAGCGGGATAATTTTTCCCGAAAGAAAAACTATCCCGCTGAAAATATTTAAACAATTAAGCTTATTGCAGCACAATCTTACGAATTCGGTTGTTATAATAGTCGGCTACGTAAACATTGTTGCCGACATCAACGGTAACACCCTGCGGCGAATTAAAAATCCCTGCAGTGCCCACACCTTCTGCAAAACCGCTTGTTCCGTTACCGGCAATTACTTTTAACACTTTATCCTTGGTAATCTCCAGGATCCTGCCATTCTGATCGGCTATGAACAGGTTCCCGCTTTTATCAAACGCAATGGCCGACGGACTCCCGACAATCCCGGTTTGTTTATTACCGCCAACAAAAGTAGTAACAACACCCGCCGGGGTTATTTTACGAATGGCATGATTAAGCGTTTCGGCTACATATATATTATTATTGGCATCAATAGCTATGCCGTTGGGCTTATTGAAAGTAGCGCTGGTTGCGGTTGCATTATCCAGGTAGCTCGCACCCCTGCTGCCTGCAAATGTGGTAACAACACCCGCCGGGGTTATTTTGCGGATCAGGTTATTGCCCATATCGGCCACAAAAATATTTCCGGAGCCATCAATTGCTAACCCACGCGGACTGTTAAACGTTGCTTTCGTTCCTGTACCATCGGCATATCCGGCATCGCCGCTGCCTGCAAAAGTGCTTACCACACCTGCCGGGGTAATTTTGCGGATATTATTATTACCATAATCGGCTACATAAATATTGCCTGTTGCATCCGTAACCAAACTTTGCGGAGCATAAAACTGCGCGGCGGCTATAGGGCCGTCAACATAGCCAATGCTACCATTGCCGGAAAGTGTAGTGACATCTCCTGCTGCAGTAACTTTGCGTATGGCACTGTTAAATGAATCGGCTACATAAATATTGCCGTCGGCACCCACGGTTATCCCCTGCGGACTGTTGAAAAGAGCGGCGCCGCCCAAACCGTCAACAAAGTCGGCCGCCGTATTGCCCGCCAATGTGCTAACTGTTCCTCCTGTTGATGTTGTACCTTCGCCGGTGGTAAACTGCACCACTTTACCGTAGCCTGTACCCGCGCTGTTTACAGCATATGCGCGTGCATAATAAGTCGTTTTAGGGCTTAAGCCGGTAAGCTTTGTAGTATAAGCGTACAAAATTACCGTATCGGTGGTTTTCTTATCGGCAGTGGTAGGAGTTTGATTGGTAGCGCTGTAACAGATACCGTAGCTGCTCAGGCTCACGTCAGTCGATCCATTAAATAAACCGCCTGTATAGGCTATGGTTCCACTTTCGGGAGTCACCACATCCATTGTGGTTAAATCAGGCACGGTTACGGGTGTAACGTTTCCTTTTTTACCACAGCTTGTGCCGGCCAAAGCAACGGCAAATAAAAACGCGGCAAATAAAATTGTTTTGGTAAAGCTCTTTTTCACGAGTTAGTTTAAAAGTTATATGTAGTAAGTAAGCAAAATTAACTTATCAATACGTAGCAAATTACTTTAAAGTAACATTTTAACAAATATTAACATACTTATTACTTACCAAAAGGTTCCACCGCCCTGCAAACACAAATAAAACCAGTTAACTACTGCCACACGGGGGCAAAATCATCAAAATCCGGCAACATTTTTGGTGTATACCTGTTATTAATTTACTATGAAACTAATAACGCTGTTCATATCCCTTTTGATAGCCAATACAGCTATTGCGCAAAAACATGTACCACTACCCCACGGAATGATATTTGGCGAAAAGCCCGACACGATAGCTTTAATGCCCGCCTCCAAACTGGAAGCTTTTATGGGAAAAAAAACACGGGTCACCACGGCCATCAGTGGCAGGGTTATTAAAGTAATCAAAGAAAAAGGCGGCTCGTTTGAAATGGATGCGGGTAACAACCGGGTCATAACTGCCCATTTTACCAATGCAGGGATAAACCTTCCCAGGCAGTTGGCGGGCCGTACGGTAATCATTTCAGGAATAGCTGCTAAACAATTCATTGCCGATGACCTGCAGCATATGGCCGGCGATACGGTTAGCGGCAAAAAGCAGCATAAGGTAAATGCCAACCCTGGCCGAAAGGTTAGCTTTGAAGTAAAAGGATTAATGATAGATAAATAAAGCTATTCAAGCCGGGTAAATATCTACCCGTTTGTTACTATGAGCTGCCTTAATTTTTCAGAAACCTCGTTTTTGTTTACTGCAGATGCTTCGCGTTTGCATTTCATATAATGTTCGCGGGCAATTTTTTCGGCCAGGTCGCCGATGGTTTTTACATGCATCTCTTTGCCAAAACGGCCTGCAAGTTTTAAACCAATCCCGGCTATTACCATACCGGCAATACCTATGGCCAGGTAATAAAAGGCCAGAACAAAGCTAACCACCAATATCATGGAAAAAAGGTTAACTATCCACTGCTTGGGCTGAAGCAAACGGATCTGGAAACCCATCTCTTCTTCAATAGCGGCCACAGCCTCAATACGGCTATCGCGCGGAAAAAGATCAGCGAGTTTGGTTTGGGGCTTTATGATATCCTTATCATACCCCGATGATGTATTGATGGCATTACGGAGTTTGTAAAACGCCTGCTGCGTGGTACAGCCATCATTTGTTTTTTTTACCTTTTCAACAACAACGTCGCAAAGTTTACCAAAGTTTTGCACATCGTTTACCGATGTATCGTTCAAACTGATGTTAAATGATTTTTCAATTTTCACTAAAACATCATCCATATCTTCAGGATCAACACTCTTCAGGCTGATTTCCTGACCATTAGCCGTATTAACTTTCAATCTATAGCAACTAAATACAACAATAGTGAACCTGCAATTAGGGTTGCAGGTTCACGTTATTAGCAATTAAACTACAAAGGCTGCAATTTAATGTTTTAATTATTTACTCAAATACATTGATTTCTCTTTGTACAGATGCCTGAAGTATGGGTCCTGCAGGTTAGGGATAAAGCGGATAGCCTCACCTGTTGATTTCATTTCAGGGCCGAGCTCCTTGGTAACTTCAGGGAACTTATCAAACGAGAACACCGGTTCTTTAATGGCATACCCCCAAAGCTTGCGTTCGATGGTAAAGTCGCTCAGCTTATTGGCTTCAAGCATAACCTTTGTGGCTATGTTGATATATGGCACATCGTAAGCCTTGGCGATGAAAGGCACCGTACGCGAAGCACGCGGGTTGGCCTCAATCACATACACCTTATCATCCTTAACCGCGAACTGTATGTTAAGCAAACCGCGTACGTTAAGCGCTTTAGCTATCTTTTTGGTATATTCTTCTATCTGGTGAATTACATTATCCGACAGATCGAACGGAGGCAGTACAGCGTATGAGTCGCCTGAGTGGATACCGGCAGGCTCGATGTGCTCCATCATACCAATGATGTGTACATCCTCACCATCGCTGATCGAATCAGATTCGGCCTCGGCGGCACGGTCAAGGAAGTGGTCGATCAGTACACGGTTACCGGGCAGGTTGCGCAGCAGGCTTACTACCGCTTTTTCCAGGTCTTCATCATTGATCACAATGCTCATACCCTGGCCGCCTAATACGTAGCTTGGGCGTACAAGTACCGGGTAACCAACCTTGTGGGCAACTTCAAGTGCTTCTTCAGCGCTTTCAGCTACTCCATATTTTGGATATGGAATGTCAAGGTGTTTCAAAAGGTCAGAGAACCGGCCGCGATCTTCCGCGATGTCCATATCATTGAATGATGTGCCAATGATCCGGATGCCGTGCTCGTGCATTTTTTCGGCCATTTTAAGGGCTGTTTGGCCACCCAACTGAACAATTACACCATACGGCTTTTCAAGCTCGATGATCTCGCGTACATGCTCCCAGTAAACCGGCTCAAAGTACAGCTTATCGGCCATGTTAAAGTCGGTTGATACGGTTTCAGGGTTACAGTTAACCATGATGGCTTCAAAACCTGCTTCTTTAGCGGCGAGTAAGCCATGCACACAGCTGTAATCGAACTCGATACCCTGGCCTATACGGTTAGGGCCCGAGCCCAACACGATGATCTTTTTCTTGTCAGATGCTACCGATTCGTTTTCGCCTTCATAGCTTGAATAATAGTATGGAGTTTTAGCAGGGAACTCGGCGGCGCAGGTATCAACCATTTTGTAAACGCGGTGCATCCCTAAAGCCTTACGGCGCTGGTACACATCTTCCTCGGTTACGTTACCCAAAATGTGGGCGATTTGTACGTCTGAGAACCCTTTTTGTTTCAGGGTATACAGGAACTCTTCAGGAACATTGTTCAGTGAGTAGCGGCGAAGTTCTGTTTCAAGGTTAACCAGGTCCTGGATCTGGTTCAGGAACCAGCGGTCGATTTTGGTTGCTTTACGTACCGACTCGATAGGCACGCCAAGGCTCAACGCATCATAAATATGGAACAATCTGTCCCAGCTTGGGTGCTCCAGGCTGGCCATGATCTCTTCGAGGTTACGGCTCTGGCGACCGTCGGCACCTAAGCCGGCACGACCGATCTCCAAACTTTGACAGGCTTTTTGTAAAGCCTCGGTAAAGCTGCGGCCGATACCCATAACTTCACCTACCGATTTCATCTGCAGGCCAAGTTCTTTGTTAGCGCCTTTGAACTTATCAAAGTTCCAGCGAGGTATTTTAACGATCACGTAATCCAAAGTTGGCTCAAAGTAAGCCGAGGTTGTTTTGGTGATCTGGTTTTCAATTTCGTCGAGGTTATAACCTATAGCAAGCTTTGCAGCAATTTTAGCGATAGGGTAACCGGTAGCTTTTGAAGCAAGAGCCGATGAACGGGATACACGCGGGTTGATCTCAATAGCGATGATCGCTTCGTCAGCAGGGTTTACCGAGAACTGAACGTTACAACCACCGGCAAAGTTACCAATGGCACGCATCATTTTGATAGCCTGGTTACGCATTTCCTGGTAGCAACGATCGCTGAGGGTCATGGCAGGGGCTACAGTGATCGAGTCGCCGGTGTGGATACCCATCGGATCAAAGTTCTCGATAGAGCAGATAATGATTACGTTATCGTTGCTATCGCGCAGCAACTCCAATTCGTATTCTTTCCAGCCTAACACAGCCTGCTCAACCAATACCTCATGGGTTGGTGAAGCCTGTAAGCCACGGTTAAGGGCGGCATCAAAATCTTCCTTTCTGTGAACAAAACCTGCACCTTTACCACCCAGTGTGTAGCTTGGGCGAATAACCAGCGGGAAGCCAATTTCCTGCGCGCCTTCTTTACCTTCAAGGAAAGAGTTGGCGATTTTTGATTTGGCAACCCCTACGCCGATATCAACCATCAGCTGGCGGAACGCCTCGCGGTTTTCGGTTTTTTCGATGGCAGCAATATCTACACCGATAACCTTAACGCCATACTTTTCCCATATGCCGCGTTCAGACGCTTCGATACAAAGATTCAACGCGGTTTGACCGCCCATGGTAGGCAGCACAGCGTCTATCTGCTGTTCGGTTAAAATTTTCTCAATGCTTTCGCAAGTGAGCGGCAGAAGATAAACATGGTCGCTGATAACTTTATCCGTCATGATAGTTGCCGGATTGCTGTTAATAATAGAAACGGAGATGCCTTCTTCTTTTAGCGAGAGAGCGGCTTGTGAACCGGAATAATCAAATTCGCAAGCCTGGCCGATAATGATTGGGCCGGAGCCAATGATCAGAACGGATTTGATGGAGGTGTCTTTGGGCATAGGGCTTTTTTTAAGTCAAAAGTTCTAAGTCAAAAGTCAAAGGCATTTAAGCCTTTAAACGGTTTTTCCTATGCGCTGAAAGCCAAGAAATCCCGACTTCAGCGTCGGGGTGCAAAGATAGAGTTTTAACAAACACCATTCATGTTTTTTTTCACATTTAATATTACAGCAATAACACCCGGCATTTTTTAAGTTTCGGGGCACATTTTCTTAAAACAATAGGCTCACTATTTCCGTAAAATCTCACTATATTTACTTGCAGACCGGCCTGTAATTTCCAATTGAACCTGTAATTGCGTGAAACCGCAAATACTTTTTATATTTAAGAACTATGATAAAGAAGCCTGTTTTTATATTGCTTGCGGCTATTTTATTTTTTGGCAGCTGCGCCATGCTGCAATCAGTTGTTAAATCAACATTTCCATATACTGCAACCATGGTTATTCCGGCGTCGGCCAAAGTTGATGAGGCGCAAACTGCAATAAGCACGGGTAACAGCTTTGACCAGGATTTTACTAAAGATGGCAATAATGCCAGCAGGATAAGCGAGGTACGCATCATATCAGCCAAACTGCAGTCGAGCGACCCATCAGATTATAACATTGGCAATATAGCGTCATTAAGGATATACATGGCTAAAAACGATGGCAGTGAAGAGGTGATGGTGGCTATACGTAAAGATATAAGCCCCAATGCCGGCAACAGCATAGTACTTGACATTGACAACTCTCACTTTTTAGACGAACTGGTGCGCCAGCCAAGCGTGCGCATCCGGATGGTTTACCGCCTGCGTAAAGCGACGGCAACTGATGCCAGCCTGAAAGTATCATTAGGAATTGGATCGTACCCGGCTAATTAAGCTTACCTGCCTATCGCAAAAGAAACCGGCACGCTGTATCTAACCCTAACCGGAACGCCAAATTGTGTTCCCGGAACCCATTTTGGCGAGTTATTGAGCACCCGCACAGCTTCATCATCAATAATGGGAGCAACAGATTTACTCACTTTAATATCTGTTAATGTTCCATCCTTTTCTACAACGAAAGAAAGTACCACAGTACCTTCAATACCCTTACGAAGGGCATCATCGGGATATTTGATATTATTTGATAAAAACCTGCCGAACCGCTCAAGTCCGCCTTTAAATTGCGGAGGCACCCCACGAGATTTCAGGTAAGTATTAACTTTTCCCTCTTTAGTTGTCGCTGTGCCTGATATCAACCCCCCGTTATCATAAATTTCGGTAAAAGTAGTTTTGAAGTCTTGAAAATCACCTTTCCACTGTCCATCGCGTTTACCGCCTTTTACAGGTCCTTCTTCTTCAACATAACCAAATTTGTTATCGTAACCTTTAAAGTAGCCATTACCTTCAGAAACCTGGTCGTTTCCCAACGAATCTTTATTGGCTATGATGAGGTAATTGCCAGACCTGTCGGCTGTACGGTCTTTATTATCTTCGGGATACGAAAACTGCGCGTATAACCTGCCATTGGGATAAAATTCCATATCCTCACCTGCCTTTACCCCGTTTTTATAGCTGATAACCGATTGCTTTTTGCCATTAGCATAGTAAGTAACACATTGCCCTTCAAATTGCGGCGGGTTAATCTTGCTCGATTTGCCAATAAGTTTTTGAGTTCCGTTAGCATAAAATTCAAAAACATTATACAGCGTTGAAGCCGAGTCTGGCTCACGCACCACACGGATATAGTCGGCGCTATCACGTATACCAACATACTTACCGTTATTTTTTATAAAGTAAACGTTTTGGCGCTGGGCATAGGCCCCGGTTGTAATAAGAAGAAAAAGGGTGATTGTAAAAAGCGGTTTCATAAATTGCGGCTTAGGCGCCGCTAATTTACTTAATCAATTTATTATCTGAATCGGGAAATATCAAAATTGGCTCATAATTCCGGGCTTCTTCAACCTCCATGTAGGCGTATGACATAATGATCACGATATCGCCAACCTGTGCCAGGCGGGCAGTAGCGCCGTTAAGGCATACAGTGCCTGTTCCGCGTTCGCCTTTGATAACATAGGTTTCAAAGCGGGCGCCGTTATTATTGTTCACTATCTGAACCTTTTCGTTGGGGATGATATTTGCAGCCTCAATCAGGTCTTCATCAATAGTGATACTGCCCACGTAATTCAACTCCGCCTGCGTTACCTTAACCCGGTGAATTTTGGACTTTAATATTTCAATTATCATGGCGCAAAGTTAGGAATAAATTTAGTCGATAGTCCATAGTCGATAGTCCATAGATTGTAAAAGATTTTCCATCGGCCGGATAACCAGTCTACTGAAGCGTCCCTGGACTATCGACTATGGGCTATCGACTAAGAAATCAACACATTATCAATCAATCTTGTTTTACCTACGCGTGCTGCAACAAGGGCAACAATAGTTTCGGATGCGGGGGTGGCATGATGCAGTGTTTTGCCATCGGCTATTTCAAAATACTCCAGCTCAACGCCGGGTTCGTTGCTGATCATTTGACCTGCCTGCTGCTGCAGGGTGTCAATTTTGTTAATATCGAAGTTTTCCTTAACCCAGTTAAGTGCTTTGGAGAGAATGAGCGAGTGTTCTCTGTCATACGGGGTTAGGTGGATGTTCCTTGAGCTCATGGCCAGGCCATCAGGTTCACGCTCAATCGGGCACATCACCAGCTTAACGGGCATCTTCAGCACCTCAACCATTTTATTAATCACCATAAACTGCTGATAATCCTTCTGCCCAAAAAAAGCGATATCGGGCTTTACAATATTGAACAGCTTATTTACTACCTGAGTAACCCCCTGATAATGCCCTGGTCTGAATTTTCCTTCCAGCAGGTATTCCAGATCGCCCATGTCAAAATGCCATTTTTCATTATCAGCATACATCTCGGTAACCTGCGGATTAAACAAAATATCGCAGTTAACTTCCTCAAGGCGGCGGATATCGTCAGTAATGGGGCGAGGGTATTTTTCAAGGTCCTTGGGGTCATTAAACTGGGTGGGGTTTACAAAAATGCTGCAAACAACCTGGGTGCTTTGCTGCTTTGCCAGTTCAATTAAACCCAGGTGCCCTTTATGCAATGCGCCCATGGTTGGTACAAAGCCAATTACTTTTACCGGCTTACGGTTAAAATAATCGGTTATCTCGTTTTTAGTGCTGAATATTTTCAACGTAATAGGTGTTACAAAATTTGGCAAAGGTGTACAATTGATTAAAAATAACCAAAAGTTACTTGCATAATTCGTTGGCAGTTTATATAATAATAGTTATATTTGCAAACTCAAATTTTTTGACTTCTTTACATTTTAAATACTGATTTAGTGATGGGTAAATCTAAGCTTTTGTTTATAACTCATGAAATGTCCCCTTTCCTTGAACTCACAAAAATTGCTGAAATAACACGCCAACTTCCGCAGGCCATGCAGGAGAAAGGTTACGAGATCCGTATCCTTATGCCGCGTTTCGGCAATATCAATGAGCGCAGGAACAGGCTTCATGAAGTGATCAGGTTGTCGGGTATGAATATTATTATCGACGATAATGATAACCCGCTGATCATCAAAGTAGCATCTATCCCGGCGGCGCGTATGCAGGTGTATTTTTTGGATAATGAAGAATATTTTCAGCGTAAGCATGTTTTTGCAGACAAGGAAGGTAAATTTTACGCCGACAATGACGAGCGTATGATCTTCTTTTGCAAAGGTGCATTAGAAACTGTTAAAAAATTAGGCTGGGCGCCGGATGTGATCCATTGCCATGGCTGGATGAGCGCGCTTGTGCCTGCTTATCTGAAAACAACCTACAAAGACGACCCTACATTTAAGCACTCAAAAATCATTTACTCTATTTATGAAAATGATTTTAAAGAGCAGTTGCACAATGACTTTGCTACAAAAGCCATCATGAGCAATATGAATGAGCAGCATGTGGAGCCGTACAAAGGCGGCACCAATTCGGCGCTGTATGCCGGTGCAATCCACTACTCAGACGGTATTGTTTTGGGCAGCCCCGATATTGATGCAGATGTGTTAAATAATGTTAAAAACAGCAATAAATCGGTTTTAGAATTTGATTCTACCGCAGATTTCGAAAATTATTACAATTTTTACGACGAAATTACCAACGACGAATTGGTGGATGTTGCATAAGACTTAATATTATATATGAAATTTTTCCGATTAGACTTATTGACCCTGTTAATAAGTCTTTTTATTTTGAACAGTTGTAAACGCCAGGATGGTATTGGTTTGGGCGTCAATGATCAAAACGAGATCAATGGCAACCTGATAGTTGATACCAACATCGTTATTAACACTGTTGTTGATGATACCGCGGCTACCTCGGGTCAAACCCGGACACCGCTTGCCAACTTTACCGACCCGGTATTCGGCACAACAAAAAGTATTGTTGCTTTAGGTGTTAACCTGCCTAACGGCGCCGCTTACACTGTTCCTGCAGGCACCCTGACAATTGACTCGGCTGTACTTGTGCTTAGATATTCGGACGGTTTTTATGGCGATTCGCTGGCTTCACGCTATAAAATAAACGTGTACCAGCTTCAACAAAAGGTAGAAAGCAAAACCTACTATAGTAATAATCACTGGGATGCCGACCTGGGCACTTTGCTTGGTTCTAAGACCTTCACAGCCCGTACGCACGATAGTATCACCATAGCACGCATCCGTACTGACACATTAGATACCGTTCAGCGCGTAGCACCTCAGTTACGTGTGCCGCTTAGTAAAGCCTTTATCTATAATAACCTGTTTAATGCGAGTGGTGCTGTACTTGCATCACCAACAACTTTTCAAAGTACTGTAAAAGGCCTTTACCTTTCGTTAGACAAGGCACAGGCCAGTGATGCCGGCGGTATTATCCAGCTTAATCTGGCCTCATCGCAAATTGATGTATTTTATAAAGTTGTTACTGCTGCTACCAGTACTACAAGCAGTACTATTGATACAGCATCGGTAACCCTGCCGTTCTTTAACCGTGCTGCCGAAATTACGCATACCTACAGTACTACTATCCAGGCAGCACTGAATAATACAACAACATCGCAAAATACGGTTTACCTTCAGGGGCTTGCAGGTTTAAGGGCTAAGCTTAGTTTCCCGGGCCTTGACAAGCTTGTTGACTCATCGATAGTATTAAACCGTGCCGAAATTGTGATAACACCACGTGCCGGTTCAGGTGTACCTTATGCGCCTTTACCTAAGCTTACCATGTACAAGCTGGATATAGCCAAACAACGGGCACTAATACAGGATGCCTCGGCAAGTGACCCGCGTTCGCAAACAAGTTTATTTGGCGGCCGTTATGATCGTACCAAAAAAGAATACCACTTCCTGGTTACAGCTTTTGTACAGGATCTGATCCGTAAAAAAACTGTTGATTACGGCACTTATATTGCCCCGGTTGATACCACCCTTGTTAACACTACAACAGGTATTGACGTGGCGCCGTCAACACAAACGGCAGCCCGCACGGTAATAGTGGGGAGCGATAAGTCAACCCCGGGTTACAGCATCCGCATGAACATCATTTACACCAAAGTCCGCAAGTAAGATATCTCTCAATAAACAAAAGAATCCCCGCTTAGGGGATTTTTTTGTTTAAGACAAACACACTTCTTAAAATACTTTTTTAAGTATTTCAAAACTTCCTCATTTTCGAAAAAAATCAAAATAATTATTGCGGATATGTGTTATATAGCTGTTTATTTTGCGGCGTTTAACATTTATACTTGATTATTTTATGTGCGGAATTGTTGGTTATATAGGATTCAGGGATGCTTACCCTATCGTTATAAAAGGGCTTCACAGGCTCGAATACCGGGGCTATGACAGTGCCGGTGTTGCCCTGCTTGATCATGACCTTAAAGTTTATAAAAAGGCCGGCAAGGTTGAGGACCTTGAAAATTTTGTGAAGGGAATTGAAATGAAGGGGACAATAGGGATGGGCCATACCCGCTGGGCCACCCACGGCGAACCGAGCGACCGTAACTCGCACCCCCATTCGTCGGGCGACAGGAGGCTTACCATTATCCACAATGGTATTATTGAAAACTATGGCGTGATCAAGGAAACACTTACAGCTAAAGGCCACGTTTTTAAAAGCGATACAGATACCGAGGTTTTAATACACCTGATTGAGGATATCCAAAAGGCAACCGGCCTTGATTTGAAGGACGCCGTACGCGTTGCATTAAATAAGGTAATAGGCGCATATGCCATCGTTATCATGAGTGCCGATGAGCCCGATCTGCTTATTGCAGCCCGTAAAGGCAGCCCCATGGTAATTGGCGTAGGCAAAGGCGAATATTTCATAGCTTCGGACGCTACACCTATTGTAGAGTATACTAAAAATGTAATTTACCTGAATGATAACGAAATTGCCTATGTACACCGCGAAAGCCTGCTGGTAAAAAACATCGACAACTCGGTACAAACACCCTATATCCAGGAACTGGACTTAAAACTGGAAATGCTGGAGAAAGGCGGCTACGACCATTTCATGATGAAAGAGATCTATGAGCAGCCCCGTTCCATCCGTGATTGTCTGCGTGGCCGTATTTACCCCCAGCAGGGCAAAGTTCAGTTGGGCGGCATTAAGGAATACACCGAGAAACTTAAAAATGTTGACAGGATCATTATCGTAGCCTGTGGCACCTCCTGGCATGCCGGGTTGGTGGGCGAATACCTGATTGAGGAATACGCACGTGTGCCGGTAGAAGTTGAATATGCCTCCGAGTTCAGGTACCGCAACCCAATCATTACTGAAAAAGACCTGGTGATAGCTATTTCCCAATCGGGAGAGACAGCAGATACCATGGCCGCCATTGAACTGGCTAAGGAAAAAGGCGCTACCATTTTCGGCATTTGTAATGTGGTCGGTGCATCTATTCCGCGTTTAACGCATGCGGGCGTTTATACCCATGCCGGGCCCGAAATTGGTGTAGCATCTACCAAAGCCTTCACCGCCCAGGTAAGCGTGCTAACACTAATAGCTTTTTATATAGCCCAGCAGCGGGGTAAAATTACCCAAAGCAAAATGGTTGAATATTTAACCGGCTTAAACGAGATCCCTAACCTGGTACAGGAGGCCTTGAAATTAAACGAACATATCCGGCAAATTGCAGCCCGGTTTAAAGATTCGACCAATTGCCTGTTCCTGGGCAGGGGCAGCTCATTCCCTGTAGCCCTGGAAGGCGCTTTAAAGCTCAAGGAGATCTCCTACATCCATGCCGAAGGTTATCCCGCCGCCGAGATGAAACATGGCCCTATCGCCTTAATTGACGACGAGATGCCAGTGGTGTTCATTGCCACCAAACATTCATCATACGAAAAGGTGATCAGCAACATACAGGAAGTAAAAGCCCGCAAAGGCCACGTAATTGCTATTGTATCCGAAGGAGATACCGAAGTGAAAGGCATGGCCGATTATGTGATAGAGATCCCGCAAACCAATGAGGCGTTTG
Organism: Mucilaginibacter gossypii; assembly: GCF_900100945.1. GTDB lineage: Bacteria > Bacteroidota > Bacteroidia > Sphingobacteriales > Sphingobacteriaceae > Mucilaginibacter > Mucilaginibacter gossypii. Next base: position 62,219 of record NZ_FNCG01000025.1, read on the forward strand.
TGCCGCTGGTGGCAACCATTCCGCTGCAGTTGCTGGCTTATCACATAGCCGTGATGCGCGGCTGTAACGTTGATCAGCCCCGTAACCTGGCAAAATCAGTTACAGTTGAATAAAAACCAGTTATAAACCTAATTTTTTGCAAACCCCTACCAGTAACGGCAGGGGTTTTGTTATTTTTGGGAAGAAACAAATACCTGCAACCTATGAGTTTTGAAATTTTCGAACACGCCGAATCATGGATCTCCTTAATCACACTAACCTTACTGGAGATTGTTTTAGGCATCGATAACATTGTATTTATCTCAATCCTGTCCGATAAACTTCCCGCCAGTCAGCAAAGCAAAGGCCGGAGGGTTGGTCTTGGTATGGCCATGATCACCCGTGTGCTGCTGTTGTTATCCATCAGTTGGGTAATGACTTTAACAGCGCCCTTGTTTAACCTAAGCTCCATTTTCAGTATTACGGATGCCGAATGGGTTGAGAAACTGGCTATTTCCGGCCGCGATCTTATCCTCATCATCGGCGGTTTATTCTTGATTTACAAAAGCACCGCCGAAATCCATCATAAAATTGAAGGCGAAGAAGAGGCAGAAGGCAATGTAAAGAAACATTCGTTTTGGGGTACCATAATTCAGATCATGCTGTTGGATATCGTTTTCTCGCTCGACTCGGTGATCACCGCGGTAGGAATGGCCAGCCATGTGGAAATCATGATCTTAGCCGTTGTTATAGCCGTAGGTATTATGATGTGGGCATCAAACGGGGTAGCATCGTTTGTAAACAAGCACCCAACCGTAAAAATGCTGGCGCTATCATTCCTGCTGCTGATTGGCGTTTCGCTTTTGGCCGAAGCTTTTGAACAGCATATCCCAAAAGGTTATATCTATTTTGCCATGGCGTTCTCTGTTTTGGTAGAGATGCTGAATTTAAAAATGAAAGCGAATAAGGGAAAGAAAGGACAAAACAATAAGTAATTTCATTGCGAGCGTAGCGCGGCAATCGCATGCTATATAAAGCGGTTATGCTTCCGTGCGATTGCCGCGCTACGCTTATAATGACATAATGGGAGAAAATCCTAATGACTCAAATGACGCACTATAGCGCCACTACCACCGCTTTACCTGCATATTTAACAACCTTATCAGCCTTGGCAGTTAAAGCTACATCCGAGCCATGGGCGCCTTTAACCATCACAATGTTAAACGTACGGCTTTTCAGCTGGCCCGGAAAATGGCCTTTAGTATCAGATATGCTAAGTTTACGTGTTTTATCGTTCCAGCTTAATGTAAACGTAGCTGATTGTCCTTTTTCGTAATTGTAGTTATCGTTTTCATCCTCGTAAAACTTAAATGAAGCATCAGCGCCGGGATAGATGCGAAGCTCAATATTGCTGTTTGGTTTTTCGGTTGCGTATTCAACATCCGGGCCCATTGGTATAATTGAGCCCGCTTTTACATATAACGGCAAAATCTCGATAGGTGCCGCAGCGCTGATGGTTTGGCCACCGTCAAGCAGTTCGCCTGTCCAGAAGTTATACCATTTGCTGGCGGCAGGCAGGTAAACCTGGCGCGCCTTGGCTTTTTTATCTGCATCACTTGAAGTATATAGTTGTTCGGTTACCGGGTTAACCATAAAGGCCGGCCCGAACATATACTGGTCAGGAATACCGTAAACCTTGCTGTCGCCGCGGTAATCAAAAGCCAGCGAACGCATAATGGTATAGTTATCGTTAGTTACACGGCCTGCCAGTGAATAAATGTAGGGCATCAAACGATAACGGAGCTTGTCAAAATTAAGCAGGATCGACCTTGTATTTTCGTCCCAGTTTTTGCTGAAGATGGCTCGCTCACCTTTACCGTGGATTCGAAAAATAGGGCAAAACGTACCAAACTGAAACCAGCGGGTAAATAACTCCCGTTTATCCGGCTGCGACCAATCGGCAGGTTTCCAGTGGTAATGATAGCCGCCGATGTCTGACGTCCAGTAAGGGATGCCGGAGGTACAGGCGTTGATGCCCTGTGGCACCTGGTCTTTAAAATCATGAAAAGTACATTCAATATCGCTCGACCATAACGTAGAGGCGTTGCGCTGCTCACCGGCGAACGACTGCCTTACCAAAAAGAAAGCGCGCTTACCCGGGATATCCCTGCGCCAGCCTTCGTATACGCCTTTAGTATGCTGTAATGAATAAGTGTTAAAATAGTCGATGCCTTTACCAATGGCAAAATTACTTTGACGGCGGGCGTCAAGTAAAGCGCCATTATCCGGCTCACACTGGTCAATCCACCAGGCATCCCAGCCGTAACGTTTAATGAGGCTGTCGCGGGCCTGGTCCCAGTAAAGCTCACGGGCTTTAGGGTTGTGGGCATCATAATAAGTATCAAAAGTGTGGGTAACCACGTTATCCCAGGTGATATCGGTTAAACCTCCCATTTTGTTCAGCGCATCATAATTAGGGGTGCCTTTACCAAACACCGGCCAGATAGAGATCATAGCATGGATATTGGCTGCGTGTAAAGCATCAACCAATTTTTGCGGATGCGGGTAACGTTCCGGTTTCATTACATGTGAGCCTATCGGCAATGGGTCCCAGTAGTACCAATCCTGTACAATCACGTCAACCGGGATATGGTTATTGCGGTAATTATCCTTTACGGTAAGGATTTCGTCCTCGCTCAGGTACCTGTCTTGCGATTGAAACAAGCCATAAGCCCATTTACCAAACATCGGCGCTTTACCGGTAGCTGTGCGATAAAGATCGATGATATGGTCAAAGCCCGGCCCGTAAAAAAAGAAATAATCAACCTGCTTACCGCTTTCCGATACATATTTAAATTTAGTGTTATCCGCTTCGGCACCATAAAAATTACTGGCCGAATAGTTATCCCACATCAAGCCATAGCCCTTTGTTGACAACAGTACTGGGATAGCGCCGGTAAGATATTTGATAGCCAGGTCCTGGTTACGGCCTTTATAATTGATCGACATGGAATCTAAAGGATGGCAACCTAAACCGAACAGGGCCTCATCTTTAGGCGACGCAAATTGGGTAGTAACGTTATAAGTGCTGATCCCTGCGATGGTTGCTGGAGTAATGGATTTATTGTCGCTGTCTTCGGCAGTAATCACGTTACCCTTCAAATCAGTATAGGTGATGGCATTCGTAGCCTTATTGATCTTTACTTTCAGCTTTGCCGTAGTAATAACCACCTCGGTTTTCCCATCAGTAACCTGGTACGGTGAGTGCTGAACCCATTTATTATTCACAACCAATGACGGCTTGATCTCAAAAGCATCAAAGATGGTATATTTTACTTCGATGATATCGTCCCTGCGGATAAGCACTTTCATCAAACCTTTGTCGAGCGTGAAAGTAACCCCATCAGCTGCCTTTTTGAAAGATTTAATAACTGCTATAGCCGGCATGGCAGACATGCCAGCTAAAAGAAAAACAAACCACGCAATCGATTGCCTAACTTTTGCGCCTTTATGAAATACCTTTTTAAACATCATGACTATCACTGATTTGGTTTATACTGAGTGTGAGATTAACACTTAATTTGACACCGTGAATATAGCGTACTTTTTTTAATTGGAGTAATTTTTTTAATGTTGAATTATCAGCTAGCCACTATAAGCCCCGGATATTGGGTATATCTTAAAAGTGATACAATTTGCCACGCATTTTTAAGCCAAATGGTGACACTGTATGGTCAGTGTTCAAATGTTTAAAACAGGGTATTCTACTAATGGAATGAAGTTTTATAAATTACTGATTACCAATACCATTCTGCTCATGCCGGTTGTAAGGAGATTTTGGCAGGATTATAACCAGTTAGTTATCAGATACAATTATCCTGCAGGGTTTAACAAGTGTTCACACCTATAAAAATGGGCCGTGGGTTGTAACCGGGTCGATGCCTGCAATCGGCTATTGGGTGAATAGTAGCGTGGCGGGACAGAGGGCTTATCAAAGGCCAATAACGCAAAAAGCCTTAGTAATTAGCTAAGGCTTTTGCGATTATTGCACTATTGAAAGTGATAAAGGGTGGCACCGACCTACTCTCCCACGTTTTACCGCAGTACCATCGGCTCTGGCGGGCTTGACTTCTCTGTTCGGAATGGGAAGAGGTAGACACCGCCGATATAGGCACCTGAATTTCTATTGTTGAGGTGAAAGCTGAAAGGTAAAAGGTCAAAGGTTTTCTTACCTTTTGCCTCTATCCTTTGGCCTTTCGCCTGAACAATGACATATTATTGAAAGAAGTGATTGAATGTAAGAGAAAACAACAGCATTGTTGTTTGTTTTTGGTT
>NZ_FNCG01000006.1 GCF_900100945.1 Mucilaginibacter gossypii
TAATGAGAATGCAATCAAAATACAGATATGGTGCGCTTTTATTGCCGATCTTCTAATCAAAATTGTCCAGGTACAACTCAAAAGACAATGGTCTTTCTCTAATCTGAGTTCTATTATAAGACTCCATCTGATGAGTTATATCCACCTATTTAACTTTCTGAACGATCCGGAGAAACTGTCCGTCATGTCAACAAATCACTCACGGCAACTAAAATTGGGGGGGCTTGGACATCCGCTTTAAAACCTAAATCCTTCTTTTTATATCATAATGCAGTCTTTTTATAACAATAACAAACTTTACCGGACAACAGTGACTTAATATAAGTATAACCTTCGCCGGATATTTTATCCATCCAAACACAGTGGTCTTTAGCAGTATCATCGGCGTCCGACGGATCCGCCAAGCCGCTTCCTCTCAAAGTGCCATTATTGTTTACCGCTTCATTAACCACATCCCATGATTTTACACAGGGCGAGCCATCCGGGTTCTTATAGTGCTGGTAATAATACGTTATAACATTGGTAATATGGGTTTGCATGATAGACCGGTAAGTTTGATCGGCAGTTAAACCCGCGGTGGTTGCATTACTTAGCCATGTAGGATTGCTTGAAAACCAGATAAGGTTATGCCCATGTACCCTTGGTATACCATGGCTCTTCGCAAAAAGTATAACTGCGTCATTATAAGTAAAGCTACCCCTTGCTGGTTCAACGGAAGCAAATTTCATTTCATTTTCGGCAGTTAAACTATTGTATTGATTGCCTGCCAAATTAGTATAGGCTGAATTACTAAATTTGCTGGCGTTAATGGCAGCGCCGACTAAAACTGCATCATTAGCGTTCTTAAGTAAGGGATTATTACCCGAATATGGTACATTATCCACCACAACCTTTGTTGTTTTTACATCATTTATTTTTGATAATAAAAACTCTTTTTTACAGCCGGCTACACCTAATCCGACTAAAAAAAATAACACAATCTTCTTCATTTTAATTTAAATTATTGTTTATAAATTGGTTAAGTAATTGGCTATTTACGTTTATCGAAGTATTGTACAAGGTTAAAAACCTGTTTATTCAATTCTTTAATTTGTTGCACCAGCGGGTTATAATACTCGTAATCTGAATCAACTATTCCTTTATTAGAGTCTCTGTTGGAAAGATCTGTTTTCAAATTATCAGGGTCATTGTCCTGGTAAGTAAACCAATGCCAGCCAACACAACTTTTACTCTTAATAAGTGATAAGGCAAAATTTTCATAGAAATATCCTCTGTCTTGCTGGGTTTTAACAATCCAACCAGCTCCCCCATTATTTGCCAAACCCGAATCCTGGGCTTTTACATACCACTCCGTAATTAAGAAAGGTTTGCCAGACCATTTTTCCCAGTCAGCCATTTGCGCAGAATCCGGCTCCCATTTCCTGTAGTGGTTAATAGATATGACATCCATATATTTGCCCGCTACTTTAAAGATCTCTGGATTGCTTAGTTCCTGCCTATCCTGCTGGTTAAATCTGCAGCCCAAATACATATGGTTTGGATCATACTTTTTCAGTGCCGCGGTTACCTTCTGCATATAAGTATCAAAGTAAAAACCAGAAAAAGCCAGCCGGTCAGCTTCAGTGATATCTGCTAACGAGGAAGTTTTCCCTTTTCTTTGATCTAACCACTTCCGGGCTGCGATGTATCCCGGTTCGTCCTTAGCCAGGTTCTTAAGCGAAATATCCAGAGCGTCCGTTTTCCAGGGTAATTCGTTGTCCGAATAATATCCCAGTAAGTATTTATCCTCTTTATATTTTGATAAAGGTTTAAAAGCAGCGTCACAATACGCGTCGAATTCCGGATCGAATACCATTACTAAATCAAACCTATAGCCTTGCCATCCCGCAATTTTATACTTTCCGCCGAACCTTTTAATATGGTCCGCCTTGTAGCTCCCCATTGCATTTACAATTACAGTATAAACCATGGGCGAAGGGCTATTGCGTATTAAATCAACATCAGACCAAGCTCCTGCTCCGTTAAATCCCAGATCTTTTAAAAAAGTACTTTCATGTTTGTACCAGTTATTAACAGACCCATATTTTTGTTTCAGTATTTTCTGTTGATGCTCAGATGTAAAAGGGCGAAATACGGCCACCCCCTTATTAATAAACGGATACCCATCCGGATCAATGAACCACCATCTATCATTGATCTTTTCAGTTCTGAAATACCCTGTACCCTTTTGCTTATTCATTTCCCAGCTTCCATATTTGTTTAGCGGGGGTTCAGTCTGAGATTTAAAGTCGGATAGCGCGACCAGGGTTTTTGTTTTGTAGTTTGTCCAAACGGTATCCTTATTTGATTTTTTCGCTTCGACGAATCTATAGCTTGAGCTTTTTTGGGCAAAAACAGCCCATGAAAAGGCTACAAAAAGCCCTATTAGAATTATTATTTTCATAATTTATGGGATTCTTATACTTTATTGCCATGCGGCCAGGAAACCGCTATATGCGAGTGTTTTGTTATAATTTTCATCAAAAAGTAAAGGGCACTTTATATTCCCGTTATTGCTATATCTTAACCACGTACACTTATCTGTAACTCCCCTCTGATCTTCAACTTTTAATACTTGCTCCGATGCCCGTGAGCTTTCCCTGAACAAACAAGGACTGATTTTTATTTGCGCTCTGGCAAAATGTGGAAAACCAAGTAAAACCATCTACAACCACCTTATGGGCTCTTTTTTTCATAGCGTAAGTCGATTATGGTTTATGATAATATCATATTTATAATTAATTGGCTATCTGGGTTATTTATAATTATTTCACCGTTAAATCCTGAGATAGTTGAATACTGTCGGAAGAATTTCCGATTTTAATTTTGAAAACACCGGGCTCTACAACAAAATTCATCTTGGTGTCAAAAACGGCTAAGTCATCCGGATGTATCCTAAAACTTAATGTTTTAGTTTCTGCCGGCAACAGACTTACCCGCTCAAACCCCCGTAAAACAGAATCATAAGTAGTTAGGCTACTTTGCTCATCTGTGATGTAAAGCTCCGCAACTTCATCCCCTTTTACTTTACCAGTATTGGTTACATCTACCGAAACAGTAACATCTTCTTTATTAGATATCTCCGAGGGACTTATTTTAAGGTTTGTAAAACTAAAGGTTGTGTAACTTAATCCGTACCCAAAAGGATATAAAGGTCCGTTTACACTAGTTTTGCCATAACCGTTGGGCCCCGCAGTAGGCTGGCCAGCTTGCGAACCCTTTTTAAAAGGAAAGTTAAACTCAATCTGGCCGGTTGTTTTAGGAAATGTAATTGGCAGTTTTCCGCCCGGATTGTAAGTGCCAAACAAAGTCTCGGCTATAGCTCTTCCACCTTGAGCCCCTGGAAACCATGCTTCTAAAATTGCGGGTAAATATTTATTTTCCCAATTAATAGTTAATGGTTGACCGTTTATCATTACCATTACTACAGGCTTGCCGGTGGCATATAGAGCCTGCAATAGTTGACGCTGCCTGCCAGGTAAATCTAATCCAGTTCTTGACAAGCTCTCGCCTACCCGCTTCTCATCTTCACCTACCACAGCTATCACTACATCCGAACGTTTAGCCATTTCCACAGCCTTATTAATCTCTTGCTGTTCTTGAAAAGTTAACGGAACTGGTATAAGCTCACTTTCTGGCCACGTTGAGTCTACGACATCACATCCCTTTGCGTAGTTTACCTTTACCCTATTTCCGACTTCATTGGTAATTCCGGATAAAACTGAGATCAAATGATTATTTGAAGGACCATATCTGCTTAACTCGTAATTGGTTTCAGCTGCCAATGGACCGGTAACAAGGATACTTTTCAATTTGCTTTTATCTAATGGTAGAAGTGGCTGCTTTTTATCCTTATAAGGTTGGTTCTTTAACAATACAAATGACTCCCTGTTAATTTGCATTGCAAACTCATCATCTTTTAGCGTGTGTACCTTTTTATCGGATAACTTCGTGTCATCCACATAAGGTTGATCAAACAATCCCAGTTTAAATTTTACCCTAAGTACGTCAGAAACCCTAGCATTCAATGTTTCCATCGAAACTCTGCCTGTTTTAACCAAATTTCTTAGGGGCAGAATAAAATCCTGTGGTGGTGTAAAATTGGTTCGAACGTTAAGGCCGGCCTCTACAGCTAGCCTCACTGCATCTTCGGCATCTTTTGCTACATGATGTTTTGTTTCCAGGAACTCTACCGCCTCACTATCAGAGACTACATATCCCGTAAAACCGTATTGTATTCGTAATAATTCCGTTAAAAAATACCTACTGCCAGTTATCGGCATCCCATTCCAGTCATTATAACTGCTCATTACGCCAAAAGGATGTGCTTCCTGAATTACTCGTTTAAAAGGATAGAGAAAAATTTCTTGCAATTCAATAGGCGCAATATGAGGATCTGTTCTGGCATTGCCATCCCTTCCTCCTTTGGGGACGCTGTAGGCCGCAAAATGCTTCAACGTAGATGCGACGCCATTCTCTTGTATACCCAATGTCATCTGCTTACCTAACTCGGCAACCAGAAAAGGATCTTCACCGTAGGTTTCAACTACCCTGCCCCATCTTGGGTCTCTGGATACATCCAAAATTGGAGCATAAACATTAGTATATCCCAATGCTTTAGCCTCTCTTCCAACGATATTACCTGCCGTTCTGACCATTGGCTTGTCCCAGGTGCTACCAATGTTGATAGGCGAAGGTAACGGTGTTGCACGATCATGATTTAGTCCATGAATTCCTTCATTAGTAAAATCGACTGGAATTCCTAATCTGGTTTGTTCTATAAACCATTTTTGAACCAAATTAATCGCATCGGCATGTTTACTGAAAGGGTAAGAATACTCAGACTGTGCATCGGGGTTAAAAGGTAAACTATTGAGGTGTTCATCAATATTTGCTATACCATCTTTCCAGATTTCATTTTTCCATTCCGCTGTTGGAAGCTGATCTTTTAAAACACGATGATAGCCGTAAAGTGTTGCCATTTGACAAGTTTTCTCCTCTAAAGTCATCTGCGATAGCAGATCATTTACCCGGGCCTCTATGTTTTGGGTGGGATCTTCGAAGATGTCCTCCTTTCCGTTTTTATTAAAATCTATCCACCTTTGATGATAGATATTAACAGATTTATCTTGAGAAAATAAAAAATCAACATTTAATAGCAAGCATATAATCAAGACAAAGTTTTTTAGGAAATATTTCATAGTAATTAGTTAAAAATTGGGGCTGGCGTGTTTTTTGATCGTTAGATTTGAGCAGGAAGACTGACAGGCCAAGAAATGGCAATTCTGTTTACATAAAGCGCAGTATTTATCAGCTAATTTTATTTCAATCCGTGGAACATCCCGGCCTTATTATATATAAATACCCATCAGCAAATAGATAACGATATTTGCCGATGGGTATAAAATAAATTAATAGCCCGGATTTTGCGGGAAATTTGGCGCCATAAGGTCAATTTGATCTTGTGGTATTGGCCAACGTACCTGAAAATCTTGCATCGGGAAAACCTTTTCGTTGGTGCTTGCGCTTCCAAATGTGTGGTATTTATTTACCTGACTCACCAAAACTCCCATTCTTTTTAATAAAAACCAGCGCCCTCCCTCGAACGCCAATTCCCGTGCCGATTCGTCTAGAATGGTTTGTTGGTCGATTGATGTAAAATTTGGCATGCCTGCTCTAGCGCGAATCCTGTTAATGTACATTAAAGCAGTAGGGTCCGAACCGTTGTTGGTCAGTCTCCAATGAGCTTCAGCTCCCAGCAATAGGGTTTCGGCGAGTCGATAAGCTATTACATCTTTGTAGCTTCCTGCACGGCCATCAGGCTTGGTGAAATCCTGATATTTCTTCACACTCCAGTGGTATTGCCTGTAATTATCTGAATAGGATGACTTTGGCAACTTTCTTCCGTAATAAGGATCTCCTGGTTTGTTACCGACTACAGTATCTGGGAAAAAATAAGTTGTGAAGCGCTTGTCAGGAGATAGCCCCGTGGTTTTATCCCATCCTAACAGCGTTTTAAGATAAAAATTCGGTGTTGTCCATGCAAAAGAATTGCCGCCCCAATTATTATCTTCAATCATATGGCCTCCAGGCATTTCATAGTAACGTGCAGTAAGCACAGCATTTAAAAAGTGCTGTTCTCCGCCGGCAAGATTTGAGCTTCCTCCTGTTAACTCATCAAACTGGTAGGTATAAAGAGATTCGTTATGATTGACATCCGCGCCAAACACCTTTTCCAGTGGTTGTAAAGCATAAGGGCCAGTATTAATCACTGCATCACATTGAGCGGCCATTGTTGCCCAATCACCCTGCCAGGCAGCAACTTGAGCTCTAAGGTGTCGGGCAAGCCCCTGGCTAACTTCCCCGGGTTGAGCAACATATGATAAATTGGCAATTGCAAAATCTAAATCGGAACTAATCAACGAAAGAACCTGCTGTTTTGTGGCTGGTTTATATTGAACAGGGTCAAAGGCGTTATTTACAGTCGTTGGGATGGTATCAATTAATATATTATCATACAACTCCCAAAGTTTAAAAAAAGTCATTGCTCTAATAACCCTTGCTTCACCGATAACTTTATTTTTAGCGGCTGCCGAGGAAAAACTAACTTTTTTCGCACCTTCGATAATCGCGCTCGCCCTGTCTATCAGTTGATAACCAGAATTCCATTTACCCCTTGGGAAATCTATAGCGTTCATATTTGCCTTGTAAATTTGAGCATCGTTAAAGGTCCTGGTGCAACCCAAATCGTCCGCGCAATAAATCCAAAGGTTATCCTGCTGCAAACCACTATTATAACTAACCAGTTCATATGCTCGCTGTAAATTATACAATGCCCCAAGGCCTACATTCAACCCTGCCTCATCCTTGTAGATAACATCCGAGCCAATTTTTGTAAAATTTTCTTCCGCTAGCCATTTTTTGCAGGAGGCCAAAAGGGACATTATTCCTACAATTCCTGCTATCAACATTTTATTATGATTTTTCATTTTATTATTTTATTAAGACATTTAAGAATTAAAAGATCGGCTGTTATAAACATTTTACTATTATTGCAAACCGATTTTTACTCCCAAAATAAAATTTCTTGTTGCCGGATAAGAGTACAAGTCTTGCTCTGGGCTATAAGCCTGATACTTGGTACTAGTGATTAGGTTTTGCCCTGTTGCGTAAATCTTCAGATTAGCAATTTTTAATCTTGAAAGCACTTTTTGGGGAAAGGTGTAGCCTATGGTGAGGTTTTGTAACCTCCAATATGAAGCATCTTGCAATCCAAGATTATACATTCCCGGAGGCGAAGTACCAGCATTTGGCTGTGGAAAAGTATTGGAAGGGTTCTCGGGAGTCCAATAATTCACCTTGATCCCATTTCTATTTCCTCTTAAATCCCCACCTGCGGTATAATCATATAAAAATTGATTGTTTTTTGTAATGCCTTGTACGGTATAAATATCCATTGAAAAATCAAATCCTTTGTAGGCCACGCTTAAGTTAAATGAGCCTGTCCAATCGGGATATTTAGATGTTATATAATTATCATCAGCATTTATTTTTCCATCACCATTTTTATCTTCCAATTTCACGGTTCCAGGTACAGGTGTTTTCTGGGTGAACGGATCAACAATAGGCTTTCCACTTGCGTCTAAAGCTACAGGAGCTTGCACACCATTAATTTCCCACTTTCCTGTTGCCTTATCAAAGGTCGAGCCGGGGTACACTTCAGTACCCTGCCACACGCCAAGATATTTCGCTTGTCTGTAAATCTCGATTGGCTGACCAATGAACCAATTATTTGCAACATCATCATCCTGTACACCATCGCCGTTAAGGTCTCCATATAGCTTCTTGATTTTATTCCTATTTTTGGAAAACAACACCCCCATCCTCACGGTAAGATCCTGGGTTTGTACAGGCACACCGTCCAATTGAATTTCTATGCCGCGATTTTGAATTTCGCCAATATTATAAGGTTGTGTAGTGTATCCGATTGAGGAATTCAACTGCCTATTTACCAATAAATCAGTTGTTTTGGTATTATAATACTCCACTGTACCGGAAATACGATCTTTGAATAAAGCAAAATCCAATGCAGTGTTTAAGGTTGTCGATGTTTCCCATTTCAGTTTAGGGTTGGACAGTGAACTTCCGGGTGTATAACCTGAAACTCTGTTGTTGCCAAATAAATAATCTCTTTGATCTGCGAGGCTCAAGCTTCCATAAGGAGGAATTCCTTCATTACCCACACTTCCATAGCTCGCGCGAAATTTAAGGTTTGTGATCTGTTTTACATCCGTCAGAAACTTTTCTTTATAGATATTCCAGCCTAAAGCAACAGCTGGGAAATAGCCCCATTTATTGTCGGCACCGAAAACAGATGATCCGTCAGCACGGGCACTTAGCGTTACATAATATTTTGACGAATAATCATATTGAACCCTACCAACACCCGAAACCAACCTGCGCCTGTTACCTCCGATTGTTGGCACATTAATTAAAGCTGACTGTAATCCGTAAATGCCAAGTATGTCATTCGGAATTTTAGATGCTGAGTTTCTGAAATATGTGTAATCCTGCTGAGTTGCACTGGATACAAAAGTAAACCCCAGGTTATGCTTTTTTATTTGAGTATTATACGTTATTATATCTTCCAGCAACCATTCTCTGTTATCCTGAAAGTAGATGCTTCCGTTAGCAGATCCATTGGCAACGCCGCTTTCGGAAAGTGCCGTATTGTAGTCCAATTGTTTATAATTCCAGGACCTGCGGCTAGCGTTAATTCTGTTATTGAATCCCTTGAACGGTTTTATATCTAAATAAATATTAATAATATCGTTGCGGTTACGGGTATCATCCTTTGTTTGCTGTAAATTTAATAAAGGGTTGAAACTTTCCTGATTACCTCCCGGCCTTACATTATAGCTTCCATCTGCATTATAGATATTACCTAACGGGGATGCTGTTATTACTTCACGGAGAATTGTGGATACTCCCGGATCATTTGATTTAGAGGTTTGGAATGAGGTATTAATTCCAACTTTTAACCAACTCTTTAAATCCTGGTCTAAATTTATTCTGATAGCTCCCTTTTGAATATTAGTTGTTGGCACTATGCCTTGCATATCCTGAAAATTCGCTCCAACATATAGTTTGGTTTTTTCGGTACCAGATGAAAAACTTAGGTTGTGATTCTGAATTGTTGAAGGTTTCAAAACTTCTTTTGACCAATCTATAGACCGATTTTCGGCGATAGCCTGTAATTCGTCTGCGCTGAAAATAAGATTGTCTGGTCTGATAATGTTATTATTAACCGCTCTATCGGCTTCTCTTTTTAACTGTGCAAACTCCGGGCCTGTATATACATCAAAGTTTCTGTGCACGGTTTGTGTTCCATAATAGCCTCCATAATCGATTGCCAGTTTACCTAGTTTCCCTCTTTTTGTAGTAATGAGAATAACACCATTAGATGCTCTTGCCCCATAAATAGCCTGTGCGGCCGCATCTTTTAAAATCTCGATTGATGAAATATCATTGGGGTTAAGATCGTTGATAGAACCGATAGGGACACCATCTGCAATTACAATCGGGCTATCTCCCCCAGCTAAAGACCCCCTTCCCCTTATTGAAATATTAGAAGAGCCCCCCGGACCCGCGTCGTTTGTTGTTACCTGTACACCTGCCGCCTTTCCTCTTAGCATCTCCCCCACATCCAAAGTAACATTTCGAGTTGCGCTTTCAGGCTTGATAGAAGCAACAGAACTGATGATATCACTTTTCTTTTGCGTACCATAACCTATCACAACTACTTCGTTAAGATTACTGGAACCTGCTTTGAGCACTACATGCAGATCTCTTTCTTCCCCAACTTTAACCTGCTGTTCCAAAAAACCGACATACCGAAATACCAGGACGGCATCATTATCAGGTATCTTCATTGAAAATCTCCCGTCAGTGCCGGTTACAGCACCTTGTTTGGTGCCCTTTAACAGAACGCTAACTCCAGGCAGCGTTAATTTTTGTTCGTCCGTTACAATACCCTTTATCACTATTTGCTGGGCTTGAGCCTTTAAACATAGCAATAATAAAATAGCAATTGCACTATGCCTGAGGTAGCCTCGGCTAAGCACATAAAAAGCATTTCTCTCTTTGTAAAAAGTTTTCATTCTAATTGGTTTGGTTAATAATTTGGTAATTGGTTGCGTTACTATTAGAGATAATAACTGCTACAAATATGATTGAGGAGTGCAGAATCGACGGTATTTTAGCGTACTGAAATGAGGGTTCAAATGTACTTTACAGGCAGAAACAACTATTACAGGAGTCTATTCAAACTATATATTAAATTGCCAAGGTTGCTTTTGAATGTGTGGAATGTTTGAATAAACTACTTTTTGACCCGATACTGCGGCCATTTTGTTGCTGTGAGAAAGCATCAATCGAGATGAATTAAAGATCCCATTACACGTCAGATATGATATGCGTGCATTTAGAATATCAGATAGTTAATTACTGGAGCTATGATTTGCATTGGCGGACAGAACGCAAAGCCAAAGACACTCCTTTGCATTTATTACCCCGTTGTTGCAAGCTACGAAATAAGCCCTGTTAGAGGGATCAAACTTTTTTCTGATGGAAGTTTTGAATATATTCTGAGGGCGAATACTCAAATTGCTTTTTAAATTCCTTACTAAAATGCTTTCTGTCATTGAACCCGACCATGTATGCCACTTCAGCAATAGAATAGGTATTTTGCTTAAATAGCGCGGCAGCCTTTTTTAATCTGATTTGTTTAATTAAATCTGCCACAGAATAACTGGTTAAGGCCTGTACCTTCTTGTACAATACTGTACGGCTCATCCCAATTTCGTTAACCAAGTCGTTTACTTCAAAAGTAGGGTCTTCTATCTTGCATTCTATAATGCTCATTAACTTGTTGAGAAACTTTTCTTCGGGAGAGGCTATATTACTGGGCGAAGGCATTAAAACAAACTGTTGTCCAAATTTTTCACGCATCACCTCTTGAGCATGCAATAAGTTCTTGATATTTAATTCAAGGATTTGAAAGCTAAATGGCTTAGAAACATATGCATCTGCCCCTGTTGAAAGACCATCAATTTGATGATCAAGTGAGGCTTTGGCTGTTAGTAAGATAAAAGGTATGTGACTGGTGTTTTCGTTTGACTTAACGCCCTTACAAAAATCCAACCCATTCATTCCTGGCATCATAATATCGCTGATTATTAAATCCGGAATTTCATGTTTCATTGACGACAAAGCATCCTCGGCATTTGAAAACTGCAAGATGGAATATTTCCCATGCAGCAAATCAACGATTAATTGTCTCACTTCATCATTATCTTCGACAATCAAAAGTGTATACTTTTTTGACGACCTGGAAAATAAAGGTGCGGCGTCATCATTAACAATAACTTTATCAGAATTCATAACGGCGGTATCCATTATATAGGCAGCCTTACTCGGATCAAGAATCTGCTGGCTATTCAGATGTTTACTTCCAATTGGAAGTGAGATAATAAAACTGGTGACATTTTCTGGAAAACTTTCACTGCTTATTTCAATTTTACCGCGGTGCAATTCAACAATACTTTTTGACAGCGCTAATCCAATACCACTTCCTATATCCTGCCTTCCCCGATCATCTACCTGAAAAAAGCTTTCGAATAATTTAGGCTGCATATCTTTGGGTATACCTTTTCCATTGTCAGTTATTCCAATTTCAATCCAATTGTCTTCTATGAAACTCTTGCCGACCGTTAGGGTGATTTTTCCCTGCTCCGGTGTAAATTTAAAAGCATTTGAAAGTAAATTATAAATAGCCTTCTCAAGCTGATTTGAATCAAAATATATAAATAATGGTGCTTCTGAAGCGACAAAATAATACTCTATTTGCCGGTCATCCGCTAAGGCCTGAAAAGATTCAAAAATACTCTTGCAGAAAGCTGTGATATCCTGGTTCGTACAATATATGTTCAAGCGCCCCTCTTCTGCTTTGCGAAAATCTAATAATTCAGTAACCAGTTTCATTAACCTGCCCGCATTGCTTTTAATTAAAGTCAAGGGTTTAACAAATTCCTTACTGCTATTTTCCTTTAGTATTTTATCTAAAGGGCCTAAGATCAGGGTTAATGGAGTGCGAATTTCATGAGATATATTGGTGAAGAAATTTAATTTCATTTGGTATAATTCTTCTTGCCGAATATTGTAAACGTGCTCCAGGTATAAATCCCTCTTTAATCTGGCCCTGTTTCTTAAAAAACGGACTACTATGATTGAAACTATACTAATGCAAAAAGCATAAATTAAATACGCCCACCAAGTTGCCCAAAATGGGGGTTTAACTATTATTTTTAAGGACCGGATGCCGTTTCCCCAAACCTTGTCATTATTTGAAGCTTTTACTTTAAATATGTAACTTCCGGGGGGGAGATTCGCGAAGTTGACTGTTCTTTGTGCCCCAATCTGTTGCCAATCTGTATCATTGGCCAAGCCTTCCAACTTGTAGGCATATTGATTATTTTCGGCATTGATAAAATTTAATGCAGAATAAGTAAAGCTCAAATTCGCCTGATCATAAGGCACAACAATTCTTTTCGCCTCTACAATTGAACTACTAAGCGGCGAGTCTTTTTGTCCAATTTCTACTGCCTTGTTATTAACCAAAACCCTGGTTAGGGCAACCTCAGGCTGTAAAGTGTTTTTTATAATTTCTTCAGGATAAAATACAGACAAACCATTCATACCACCAAATAAAAGCTCCCCGGTATGAAGTTTAATTGCTGCATTGTTTGAAAACTGATTGCTAATTAAGCCATCGTTTGCTGAGTATCCCGATATTTCTAAATTATGTTTTGAAAAAGGAACATCAAACAACTTAAAATCTATTTTGTATAAGCCTAAATCTGTACTAACCCATAAATTGTGCAAATCGTCTTCCACAATGGCATGAATAACATCGTCCCCTAATCCCAAATCCTTACTAATAACGTAAAACCTGCCGGTTGCCCGGTCAAAATAATTTAGACCTCCGCCTTCTGTACCGATCCATAGCCTATGTTTGGAATCGATAAAAAGAGCAGTAACATTACTATTGTCAATTTGAAATTTATTGTGTCTTCTTCGCTGGTAAATCTTTGTAATGGCGTTGGCTTTGGTGTCAAAACAATTCAATCCATTTTGTGTCCCCACCCACAAATTGCCATCAAAATCTTTAACTAAAGCCGAAACAAAATTATCGCTCAGGTTCAGACCTCCCATATTGTTTAACGCCTGTTTTCGTAAATAAACCGGAGATCGTCCATTTGGCAATACATACCTTAATCCACCGCCATTTGTTCCAATCCAAGCACCTTCTCCATCTGGCAAAATTGCACTGATAAGTTTTTCGCTCAATTTCCCATCGCTTACAGGGAATTCGAAATACCTGAACTTCTTCCTTTCCTTATTAAACAAGCTTAACCCATCTAACGATCCAATCCACAAATTTCCTTTACCGTCATCGGCCAATGATTTTATTCCGTTACTCGCCATTAATTGATTATCTGGCTTTATCGAGAAATATTCACATTTATGGTTATTGAAATCAAGATGGTTTAAACCGCCCCCAAATGTACCCACCCACCAAGACCCATCTTTGTCCTCAGTTACAGCATTCACCAAAACATGGTTCAACCCTATTTCATTACCAATACGTTCCACGATATTTTTGAAGTTCGCATTCCCTTTATAATAGAAGTTGATCCCCCCTCCGAAAGTACCAACCCAAACACAACCTGCCCTATCTTTCATAAAGCTCCAAATTGCGTTATCATTTAAACTGTTTGGATTTAAGGGGTCGTGCTTATAATTGGTAAACTTCTGTGTGGCTGTATTTAAAATACAAATTCCAGTACGGGTAGCAAACCACAACGACTGTGCATCAAATAATAAAATATCCCGTACCCAATTGGAAGATATTGAATTAGGATTGCCCGTTATTGACAGGTACCTTAATAAGGTATTTTGCTTTTTTTGATATGTGAAGGCCCCGGCCGTTTCCGTACCAAACCATAAATTACCTTCTTGATCTTGCCTGGTGACTAAGACTTTTAGATCTTTTACTTCTTTAAATGCTTCGGGGATTGTAAGCATTTGATAGGTTTTAGGATCAAACCTACGTAAACCAAGTTTGGTACCAGCCCACAATGAATTATCCCGGTCTGTAAACAAAGAAAATATTGCTTTTTTACCCAAAACTTCGTTAGATTCGGTAGTGAAAACCTCCTCCAATTTCCGCGTTTTTCGATTAAGCTTTCTAATTCCGGCAAAAGTACCCACCCATATATTGCCGAGGTTATCTTCCGCTAACGAGGAAATATAATTTCGTCCTCCTTTAATTTCTAAAATATCAATTGGCGTAAAGGTTTCAGTATATTTATTATATAAGCAAATTCCATTCGCAGTACCTATCCATAGGTTTTTTTCATGATCCTGGAAAATAATATTCACCCTGTTATTACAAAGGCTACTGGGATTTTTCTCGTCATAGACAAAAGTCTTAAACTCGTATCCGTCGTATCGTGTTAAACCTTTTAAATTCCCAAACCAAATAAATCCCTTATCATCTTGCAAAAAATTTGAAATAGGGCTTTGCACCAATCCTTCCTTATAAAAGATGTGCTTGAAATTGAGTGTTTGAGCACCAACCAGATTAGCAGTAAAAAATAAAATTATGAAGTAGTAATACTTACTTAAATTCATAAAGGGCTTTATAATTGGTTATTTGAACTATTCGAAGGGAACGGTGCCGCAAGATATAAACATTCGATTAATTTAAAGTTATTTTACAATGCTGGATTTTAAACAATAAAGCGCTATCACTATCGCAAGCGCCTGAATTTATGGTGGATATAATTATTTCGGCAGCTAAATATTCCAAGTCATTTCCGTTAAAATTAGAGCTAAACACGAGCAACTACTTCCGTTATTATTAAAAGGGATATTTTAACCCCACACTTGGGATGTTTATACCCCTATCAATTGCATGTAACTTATCATGTTTGCCAAGCTGATCTTTAAAATCAACCTCCAAACCTAATTTTAACACCCTGCATGAGTTTTCATCAGCATTAAATGCTGATGAAGCGATACATTCTAAATATTTATGTACAGAAAGTCCCTATTTAAAAACATTTGGAGAACAACTTCGCCGTTTTGCAGCGGTCAGAATCGCTACTCTTTTATAAAAGCGTTAAAATACGCTTCATTTTTGATTGCAGCAGTTTCAACCTTTTCTGTATCATATAGGCAAATCAATGTACAAACACCGAAAAAAATTCAAGAATCGGCTAAAAGATCCGCCTTGGTTTATAAAAACAAAAACATCCCCATTAATCAGCGGATTGAGGATTTACTGCGAAGAATGACAATCGAAGAAAAAATTCTTCAGATGACGCAGTGGACCTATGGTAAAAATGCCAATGCAAATAATATCGAAGCAAGTAAAAAAGCGGTTCGTCCCGAAATCGGTTCTTTGATTTATCGTAGTGTTAATCCGGTTTATCGTAATGAGATTATGCGAAAGGCCATGGAGCAATCCCGTTTAGGGATCCCTATTTTGATGGGTTTTGATGTTATTCACGGCTTCAGAACGATATATCCAATCCCTTTGGCCCAGGCATGCTCTTGGAACCCCAACCTGGTGGCAAAAGCTGCCGCCGTAGCAGCCAAGGAATCAAAGCTTTCGGGAGTTGACTGGACATTTTCACCAATGATTGATGTAGCGCGCGATCCGAGATGGGGAAGAGTCGCGGAAGGATATGGTGAAGACCCTTATACCAATGCCGTTTTTGGCGTTGCCTCGGTAAAAGGATACCAGGGTAAAAATCTTTCCGATACCTTTTCTATTGCGGCGTGCCTGAAGCACTATATTGGCTATAGCCTATCCGAAGGAGGACGCGATTACCATTATGCCGATGTGTCGGCGCAAACTTTGTGGGATACGTTTATGCCACCTTACGAAGCTGGTGTAAAAGCAGGCGCTGCTACCCTCATGAGTGCATTCAATGATATCAGCGGCGTGCCTGCTTCGGCAAATCATTTTACTCTTACTGATATTTTGAAGCAGCGTTGGAAACATGATGGCTTTGTAGTTTCAGACTGGGGCTCAATTGAAAATTTAATTCCACAAGGTTTTGCAAAAGACAGGAAAGATGCTGCTTTAAAATCATTCACAGCAGGTGTTGAAATGGATATGGTTGACAATATATACGCTGACAACTTGCCACTGCTTTTAAAGGAGCATAGGATTTCGATGAAGCAGGTTGACGACGCGGTCCGTAGGATTTTAAGATTAAAGTTTAAACTAGGCCTATTTGACAAACCTTATGTAGAAGAGCTTCCAGAAAAAGACAGGTACTATCAACCTGAAAGTATGGCCATTGCAAGAAAACTTGCAGAAGAATCGATGGTGTTACTTAAAAATGATGGTCAAACACTTCCTATTGCTCATAATATTAAACAAATTGCTCTCATAGGTCCGATGGTAAAAGACAGTATTAATATCATGGGATCCTGGGAAGGGCAAGGCATGCCTTCGTCTGTAGAAACAATATTTGACGGATTTAAGAAAGAATTTCAAGGAAAAACCACACTGAATTTTGCTAAAGGCTGTGACTTTGACGGGGATGATGAAAGTGGATTTAATGAAGCTTCTATCGCAGCAAAAAAATCGGATATCATCGTATTATGTTTAGGCGAAATGGAAAAATGGAGCGGCGAAAATGCGACCCGCTCTACCCTTGCTCTGCCTGTTATCCAGCAACACCTCTTCAGTATATTAAAGCAATCAGGAAAACCTATTATTTTGATAATCTCCAATGGCCGCCCCATCGAGTTGGGGTCGTTGAATCGTTTATCTGGTGCTATTTTAGAAATCTGGCAACCTGGAATTGCTGGCGGAAGTGCAGTAGCAGGAATTATCTCAGGACGGTTAAATCCTTCCGGTAAATTAGCCATCACATTCCCTTTAACAACCGGGCAAATACCTACCTACTATAATATGAGGCAGTCTGCCCGTCCAAAATTAGGTGGTTACCAGGATATATCTTCAGAGCCAAACTATTGGTTTGGGCACGGATTAAGTTATACAACTTTTTCTTACAGTAAGATCACCCTTTCGGATAGTATCATAAGTAAAAACAAAAATCTAATCGCAAGAGTAGAGATCACCAATACAGGGTTGCGCGATGGTAAGGAAACAGCTATGTGGTTTATTTCGGATCCCGTGGCTTCTGTAACCCGACCTGTTAAAGAACTTAAATTTTTTGAAAAAAAGAACCTAAAAGCAGGAGAAAAACAGACTTTCCAATTTGAAATTGATCCAATAAGGGACTTAAGTTTCCCAGACGCCAATGGTGTTCGACATTTGGAAAGCGGTGAATTTTATATAATGCTAAATGAACAAAAAGTAAAGTTTGAATTGGTTGATTAGCCATGTTTTATCAAATAAATGTTAAACCTATGATGCCGAGCCAATTAAAAACAGACTTCAGTTGCAATTAAATAAAAGCCATAGCAATTTCAAAAACAAACATTATCACCACATTATAACATCCATTGACCAAATCACCTAATGAAATCGAAACTATTTTATTTGACATTGTTGACTGCATTTCTTTCAAATGCCAAGGCGCAAATCCCAGGAGCTAAAGTTGGTTCATTTGACCAATTCATAGATATTGGAACAACCCAAATTAAAGGATTCGCGAGTTACCAAGAGCCCCTACAGGCCTATCGTTTAATAGGTTCAGGTATGAATATCTGGTTCGGACATGACAGTTTTTCTTTTCTGAGTAAAAAAATCACCGGAGATTTCGTTATACAGGCGCAATTGAGTTTTGTAGGTGATGGGCATGAGCCACACGGAAAAGCGGGCTTAATGATTAGAACTTCTACCGCAGCAAACTCGCCGGTAGTAGCCTGAACCATTCATGGTGACGGCTTAACATCGCTTCAATACCGCACAACTACAGACACCATGATGAAAGAAATCAAACTAACCATCAAGTATCCCGATGTATTACAATTAGAAAAAAAAGGGAATAATTACACGATGTCTGTGTCACATTTTGGAGAAAAGTACCTGGTACAAAAACTGGAAAACATTGACCTGGGCAACAACGTGGTTGCGGGCCTTTTTATTTGCGCACATACCAATAAGTTTACCGAGGAGGCAGATTTTTTCAATACACGAATATATAACACCGCCCCCAAGGAACTGGTTCAATACAAAGAATACCTTGGCAGTGCTTTGGAAATTATGGATATCAATACCGGGCTACGACAGGTTGTTTTAAGTGACAGTGGTTCTTTGCAAGCACCTAACTGGACTCCAGATGGCAAATCACTGATATTCAATAAAGCTGGTAACCTATACAATTTCAGCCTTGACAACAGTTGTGCAAATTTATTAAACACCGGCTTTGCTAATAAAAACAATAACGACCATGTTCTTAGTTTTGATGGACTGCAAATTGGCATTAGTCACCATGCATTAGAAGAAAAAGGACGGTCAATAGTATACACGCTACCCATCACCGGTGGTTTTCCAAAGCAAATAACGACCAAAAGTCCATCATATTTACATGGTTGGTCGCCTGATAACCAATTCTTGTTATATACAGGCGAACGAAACGGGGAGTTTGATATTTTTAAAATATCAAAAAATGGCGGAAAAGAAATCCGACTGACCAATAGCCCCGGTCTAGATGACGGAGCAGAATATTCACGCGACGGAAAATACATTTATTTCTGCTCTACACGCACAGGAAAAATGCAAGTTTGGCGCATGGATGTTAATGGAAAAAACCAAACGCAATTAACATTCGATGATTTCAACAATTGGTTCCCCCATGTGTCGCCCGATAATAAATGGCTGGTATTTATATCGTTCCAAAACCAGGTACCTGCTGACAAACATCCATTTTATGAACACGTATACCTAAGGTTAATGCCGGTTGAAGGCGGCCCAGCAAGAGTAATATCCTATTTATATGGCGGACAAGGAACAATAAACGTTGCAAGCTGGTCGCCAGACAGCAAAAAAATAGCATTTGTTAGCAATGGAAATTTTTAAAACACATAGAAAAAATTTAAAGCATGAACACTAATCAAATTAAGTCAACAATTATGGGTACCCATAAAAAAGCATTGAAAATAATCATTTTGGCTATTTTTTTATCACCAATATCAGCCATTGCACAAAGAAAAAATTTCTATCCATTAATTCCTTCGCTTAACGCCTACTCCTTCAGCGATTTATTAACAGCAAAAGATAATCGTGATAAACAACCGGTTTACAGCATATTCAACCTATTGGATTGGTGCGCCTCACAAAATATAAAAGGCCTTGACCCAACTGCTTATTTCTTCCCTTCCTATCCTAATGTTCCTTCAGACGAATATCTTAAAAGATTTAAGGAAAAAGCTACACAACTGGGTATAAAAATTACAGGCACCGGTATAAGAAATAACTTTGCCTCACCTGACCCTAAAGTACGAGCAGAGGGATTACAGCTTGCTAAAGATTGGATTGTTGCCGCCTCTAAAATGGGCGCTCCTGTGGTTAGAGTGTTTTCAGGAGACATTCCCAAAGGATATGAAAACAAATGGGGAGAAGTTGCCGGATGGATGATAGATTGCTATAAACAATGCGCTACCTATGCCCAACGTTATGGTGTAAAAATTGGCATCCAAAATCACGGAGATATGTTGCAAACAGCCGATCAATGTCTTTACGTGTTAAAAGCTGTTGATTCTAAATGGGTAGGATTAATTGTGGATACAGGCAATTTTAAAACAGAAGATCCCTATGAAGATATTTCAAAGGTCGTGCCATTCGCTATTAACTGGCAGATAAAAGAAAGCCCGTTCGGTATAGGAGGCACAGTACCTACTGATTACTTAAAACTTATCAAAATCATCAAAGCTGGCGGCTACACCGGTTATCTTCCTGTCGAAACCTTATTAGTCCGGGGCAGACCCTACGACCCATTTGAATCTGTCCCAGAAATGCTAAACAAACTGCAAGCTGCAATTAAACAAGTTTACAATTAAATACGCTGGAACTTTGACCGAATACTTTAAATGAAAAAAATCAACAACCTAAGTCAGTTGCTGCTGGCATTACTGTTTATTGCCACTGGAAGCAAGACTATATATGCCCAGCAAACCGTAAATTATAGCGATGCATTTGCACAAAATGCAAAAATGGGCCGAGGCGTAAATATAATCGGATATGACCCCTTATGGAAAGATGCCACTAAAGCCCGAATGAAAGACAAACATTTCAAACAGATAAAAAATGCTGGATTTGATAATGTCAGGATAGTCATTAGCCCATTTAAATTTTCTCTGCACGATTCAACTTTTACCATTAACCCCGATTTCTTTAAAAAGTTGGATTGGGCTGTAAAAGAGTCTTTAAGAAACAATCTAATGACTATAGTTGATTTTCATGAGCACAATGCAATGGGAAAAGATCCATTGGGTACCAAATCAATGTTTTTATCCATGTGGAAACAAATTGCAGACCACTACAAAGATTATCCTCATGATGTCCTGTTTGAAATTGCTAACGAGCCGAACATGAAGCCCGAACTGTGGAATAAAATTTATAGTGAAGCCTACGATATTATACGTAAGTCTAATCCCTACAGAACGTTGCTTGTCGGAACGGTTTATGGTAACCAGATCAAATATCTAAATAATTTGACTTTACCTGAAAGAGATAGCAATATCATTGTTGCTATCCACTATTATAGTCCTATTCAATTCACTCATCAGGGTGCTCCATGGTCCTTAAAAAACAAAGACTTAAGCGGCATCACATGGACTGGAACCAACGAACAAAAACAAGCGGTGACGGATGATTTTGACATGGCAAATCAGTGGGCTAAAAAAAATAACCGTCCAATAACGCTGGGCGAGTTTGGAGCTTATGAAAAAGCCGATATGGCTTCACGCGCGAAATGGACCAATTATGTAGCGAGACAAGCAGAAATCAGAAACTGGAGCTGGAGTTACTGGCAATTTGATTCCGACTTTATTCTTTATGATCTGGATAATGATGAATGGGTACAACCAATTAAAAATGCCCTGATACCTGCGAAATGATTGATCATAGCAATAAAATTGTCAAAGTTGGAATTGTAGGTTCCGGATTTGCGGCAGACTTTCATTACAACGTTATAAAACGAGTTTACTGCGCAAATTTGCAAATAGCAGGTGCGTTTTCCACAAACAGTTTAAGGCTGAAGGCATTTACAACGGCACGAGGGATTAAAAGCCTTCCTACACTGGACTCACTAATTGAAATCTGTGATGTATTACATATCTGCACGCCTCCTTCAACTCATGAAGAGTTGGTCATAAATGTTTTAAAGAAAGGCAAGCATGCAATTGTAGAGAAACCGTTTACCGGATATTTTGGAGACGGCTCTGACAACTTTAATGGAGATCTTTTTAGCCGTAATGATGGATTAACATTGGCCTTAAACAGCATTGAAAATATGCTATCGGCAGAGCAGGCGAGCAAGGGTAAAATTATGTACGCCGAAAATTGGATATATGCGCCTGCTATACAAAAGGAAAAAGAGCTCATCGAAAAAACAGGTGCACAAATACCGTGGATACAAGCACAACAATCCCACTCAGGATCACATTCTTTAGCTTACGGGAAGTGGAAATTATCGGGGGGAGGCTCTTTAATAGGCAAGGGAAGCCATCCGTTGGCCGCATCGATTTATTTAAAAAAGATAGAAGGTATAAAAAGAAACGGAAGACCAATTCGCCCTAAAGAAGTTTCAGCCAGGACGCATGCCATTACCCGAATGCCCAGTTTTAAAAATGAAGGGTATTTGAAAGACATGTATGAAGATGTAGAAGATTACGCAATCGTTCACCTGGTATTTGACGACGGAACTATTGCCGATATAACTGCCTGTGAGTTGTTACACGGTGGTGTGAAAAACTATGTTGAAGTACATGCAAATAACCATCGTACGATATGCAATATTGCGCCTAATAATGCCATGCAAACCTATAACCCTTCAGATTCAAACTTCGCCGATATTTATGTGGTCGAAAAAACCAGAACAAAACAAGGCTGGTCTTTCATTTCGCCGGACGAAGCCTGGTTCAACGGATATCAACAGGAAATGGAAGCATTTTATCAAACTGTGATATCCGGAGAACCCATAGAAAGCGATAGCCAATTGGCCGCCGACGTAATTACGACTATTTATACTGCTTATTTATCCGCTGAGTTGCAAGGAAAATCGGTGCCTATTTCATTAACAAGGCGGTAGAACATGATTTAAAATAACACTACCTGACAGCATACATGCAGTGATCGCTAAATTGAAATGAAAAAAGAAGAATATCACACCGAGAAGTCAGTAAAACAATACCGATGGACCATCCTTTGCCTGGTGTTTTTTGCAACAACTATTAATTATCTTGACCGGCAGGTAATCAGCCTGCTAAAAGACGACTACTTAGAACCACTTTTCGGATGGAATGAATCAGACTATGCCAATATAGTAATTGCATTTCAAATCACCTATGCCCTGGGGATGTTGGGCTCTGGTTTTATTATTGATAAAATAGGTACAAAGCGAGGCTATGCATTAGCTCTTTTTATTTGGAGCATTGCTTCAATCGCACACGCTTTTGTCAAATCCACTTTCGGATTTTTAATAACCCGATCCGCGCTTGGGTTTAGTGAGGCGGGAAATTTCCCTGCTGCTATAAAAACGGTAGCAGAATGGTTCCCCAAGAAAGAAAGGGCATTAGCCACAGGTATTTTTAATTCCGGTACGAATGTAGGTGCAATATTTGCCCCTCTTTGTGTGCCATTTATTGCCATTAAATTTGGATGGGAATGGACGTTTATCCTAACGGGC
Organism: Mucilaginibacter gossypii; assembly: GCF_900100945.1. Classification (GTDB taxonomy): domain Bacteria; phylum Bacteroidota; class Bacteroidia; order Sphingobacteriales; family Sphingobacteriaceae; genus Mucilaginibacter; species Mucilaginibacter gossypii. The sequence continues at coordinate 22,998 of NZ_FNCG01000006.1, forward strand.
GCCATTGGAATTATTTGGTTAATTTTTTGGTTCGTTTTTTACCAAACCCCTCAACAACACAAAAAAATATCCAAAGATGAATTCCAATATATTACTAACGATGAAAATATTAACATCGCCGAAACACAAAAAACCAAATGGATAAGCTTATTATTTTATAAACAAACCTGGGCATTCGCGGCGTTAAAGTTTTTTACCGACCCTGTCTGGTGGTTTATATTGTTCTGGCTTCCTTCTTTCCTAAACAGGCAATATGGAATGACCAAACTGAACCTGGCATTGCCAATTGCAGTGGTATATACCATGGCCATGTTTGGAAGCATCATAGGAGGCTGGTTGTCAGGCCACCTCATCAAGCTCGGCTGGCCGGTATACAAAGCACGTAGACTAGCTTTACTCATATTTGCACTTTGTGCCTTACCTATGTTGGCGGCGCAATGGCTAGGCACTTTCAATTATTGGAACGCTGTGGCAATTATTGGCCTGACGGCTTCAGCTCATCAGGCTTGGTCGGCCAATATTTTTACAACTGTATCTGATATGTTTCCCAAAAAAGCAATTGCATCAGTTGTGGGCATCGGCGGTACGGTTGGTGCCGTTGGAGGGGTACTAATTTCTAAACTTGCTGGATTTTTACTTACCTACTACAGTAACCTCGGGAAAATAGAAGTAGGCTACTACATCATGTTTATCATATGTTCAATGGCCTATATTATTGCTTGGATAATTTTTAGTTTGTTGGCTCCTAAGATGCCTAAAGCAGAGATATAGCTTAATTTAAAAGCAAACCTCGTAAACCAATAATAAATGAAAAAAATAAAGTTAACCCTATTTCTAATCGGTGGTTTTTTTATGATTTATGTTAATGCAGCCGCACAAGACAATCAAATCACAAAACAGGAAAAAAAAGACGGCTGGAAATTGCTATTTGACGGGAAATCAACTAAGGGCTGGAAAGGAGCATTTCTTGATCAGTTTCCCAATAAGGGCTGGGTTATTGAAAATGGATTATTAGAAGTAGAAGCTACAAATGGCGCAGAATCCGCAAATGGTGGTGATATTGTAACGATTAAGGAGTATGATAATTTTGAATTGAAAATTGATTTTAAATTAACTAAGGGTGCCAACAGTGGGGTAAAATATTTTGTTGAGCCGCAACAGCCAATTCCCGGTACATCGAGATCTGCTATTGGCCTGGAGTATCAGTTATTGGATGATGCCACCCACCCGGACGCTAAACTAGGCAAAAACGGAAACAGAACTATTGCCTCATTATATGATTTAATTCCTGCAATTGATAACAAACCAGTCAAACCGATTGGCGAATGGAACACCTTAGAAATAATATCTAACGGAACTAATGTGCAGCATTGGTTAAACGGGGTGCTAGTGTTAAGTTACGATCGAACTAGCGATATGTTTAGATCTCTGATTGAAGAAAGCAAGTATAAAGATATACCTGATTTTGGGATCAATAAAAAAGGCCGCATACTTCTTCAGGATCATGGCTTCAAAACTTATTTTAAAAACATAAAAATAAAGGAGAAAAAGTACAACGAAACACCCATACAGGGAAAAACATTAAAAGAAACACCAGGAATAGTATCTTATACCTACCGTAATAGCTTCCAGAGAAATTTCGAAGCAACACTTGATACGATAAAAGCTTTAGGATTCACTAATATTGAGTTCTCCAACCTCTTCGGAAAAAGTCCTGCCGCTATTAAAAAAATGTTAGACGAAAGAGGTATGAGGTGTACATCGTTTGGCGTTAACTATGAAGATTTGACTAACAAAACAAGTGAGGTTGGACAAAATGCGGTAATATTAGGAGCTTCATTTGTACGGATGGCGTGGATTCCGCATGAAAAAACAAACCTGACAATAGATGTTGCCCAAAAAGCGGTACGTGATTTCAATATTGCAGGTAAAATACTGAAAGAAAAATTTGGATTAACTTTTTGCTATCACAACCATGGTTTTGATATGCAATGCTATGGAGCAAACACATATTTCGACTATTTTATGGCAAACACAAGACCAGAATTTGTCAGCTTTGAGTTAGATATATTATGGGCATTCCATGCCGGAAAAAACCCCATTGACTTATTAAAAAAATACGGAGAGAGGTTTAAGCTAATGCATGTTAAAGATTTAAGGAAAGGTGTTATAGGAAATCTTACAGGTACGACACCGGTAGCAAATGATGTCGCACTCGGCTCCGGTCAAATAAACATCGCAGAAATAATAAAGGCAGCACAAAAATCAGGAATAAAATATTTTTATATAGAAGATGAAAGTAATGTAGTAAAACAGCAGGTCCCTGTGAGTTTAGCGGTACTAAAGTCGTTGTAAAAATTAGACGCATAATTAAAATCGTGACCATCTAATAGACGGGTTTAAAATAAACTTTGTCAAAGCGTAAATAATTAACTTTAACCGTAATAGCATCTGACAATATATAAAATTATGTTGAACCGTTTTTAAACAGCCTCTAAGAAGAAAATCTGTTCTTAATTGAAAAGAAACCCAAAATCTAATAATACCAAAGCTTAACGTCAATATAAGTTTTTTTTACAACATAATTTATTTATATTTAATGACTTAAACTCGCAATTATGAAAAAAACCAGGTCTCTTTTAACTTTACTTTTGTTGGCCGGAACAGCTGCAGGCCAAACTTCGGCGGTATCGGTATTGCAAAATGAACTGGTCAAATCGTTGCAATCAGAGGGAATTCTGTTAAAGGACCAGCAAAAGAGCTGTACCGGTGATTGCAGACCTGCGTGTCCCTGGAAAAATGACCGTCAGCGTACCAAGGCGATCCAACAGGATTCACAATTAATGAACTATCTGGTCGGGCACTTTAACCCGCCGACATTCGTCGACGGGCAAAATGTCCTGCCAAATTTCAGTTACTCGAACTAAAGCCTTACCCGTATAGGCAGATACCTGATCAGAAATGGAGACCTAAGCGTCATCAATACCCAAAACCCACAATTGGGAATTTGGAATATCAATCAGATCAGTATCCCATCACCCGTGGAAGGGGCAAGTACGTATCTGCTTAACTACAGTATGAACAACCTATTCACCAACAAGGGGACTGCCAGTATAAGCTCGAGCTTTCAGAGTTACATCAGCGGCAAACTGCAAGACGAAACCAATGTTTCCAGAGATCAGAAAATGTCATTGACTGTCGCCGCCGGCGTTTTTGAAAACCAATTAGCGACAATCTATCAGAACGCCCGCGACGGAAGCATCAATGGCGCACAGTTCGGATCATTGTATGATCTATGGCTCACATACGCAAACGGTAAAGCGCAGGCCGGTGACCAGATCATATCCAATTTTACAGGCATTTGCTTCTATTCAACACAGGGCCTGGATAATTCATCAGGCAATACCTTTACCGCGTCCGTCAACGGAAGCGGTACTTTCCCATTCCTGAGCTACGGTTTGATCGACAATACGAACTGGACAAAAACAGACGAGCTTAGCACATCTAGCCGAAACTATCACGTTTACTTTTTCAAGCAGCCCAACTTCATTAATATTCTGACAAAAGACGAGATATTAAAGGCATGGAGCCAGGTAACAACCCTTCCCGATCCTGTAACTATTAGTTCATCGACCATTCTTCCTAACAAAAAGCTTATCGTACAGATCAAGTTTGGCCCTGTTGCGAAAGGATCATTTTCGAATATCAAATTAGATACGGCTTACAGTTTCCTGCATTTGAAAAGTACAAGGTTCATCAAAAACATCGTGCTGGATAACGATCCCAAGGATGTGGTCAATAATGGTGACGGTTTTTATACATTTAATATAGAGGTTACAAGAAATGAGGACTTCATTGCAAGCAACAGCAGTTCCGTATCCAAAACGATCTCCAATACCTTTCCCATCAGGTTATACTTTGACAACCCGTTAAATAATAAGTACTTGGAAAACGTTTATACAAATATTCAGCTACAAACGTGATGTGACTATTGGCGATATGCAAAATTTTGAAATTGAGCGCAAACGACTGATTACCGAAATTTCCGATCAGAATAATACTTTAACTAAACTTAGAACAATGCTTTTATCTGAAGATATTGACTTACAAGATTATAAAATCATGAAGTCTCAGAGTGAAGAAAAAATTGTAAGACTCGAGGCAGAATTAAAAGAAGTTAAGGCAAAAAGTTTAGCACAAAATGATTTAAGTCCTATCGTTGACGAAGCATTGATTAGACTAAAATGCCTCGTAAATTTGTACAAGGGAGGCAGCGTGGAAGAAAAAAGGTTTATCATCGGTTCGATCTATCCCGAAAAAATGATAATTCTTGAAAATTCAGGTCGAACCGGAGAGGTGAACTTCGCGGCACAACTTATGTTCCAGATAAACAGCGGGTTACATAAGAAAAAAACCGGAGTTAGAACTAAAATTAGAACTAACTCCGGCTCGGTACCCAGCGCCGGAGTCGAACCGGCACGGTTTCCCACAGGTGTTTGAGACCAGCGCGTCTACCAATTCCGCCAGCTGGGCATGTTGTAAGTGTCTTTCCTTACAAGCGGGCTGCAAATGTAGATAAACTCTCCTTGATTCGCAACAGATATTTTTGTTTATAGTAAATATTTGCAATTTCTATCCGGCGGCTTTCCTTCGCAGTATCGTCCAACTGTTCATAATCTTTGGTCAGCTTCTCCAGCTCTTCATTCATATCCCCTTCAATAGCAAGTGTTTCTGCGGTTATGGCAGCCAGGTGCGTTGCATCATCAACTTCCATAAGCCGCTCATTGATATCCATCATTTCCATTAAAAAATCTGCAGGCAATTGTGGTTTTGCCCCTTCAGATACCAGGTCGTGCAGTTTTAAAATGTATTCTAAACGTTTTGCCGGGTCGCCAAGCGCGTGGTAAGCCTTGTTATTTAGGGTAGATAACTCCAGGATCTCCTGCTGCCTGGTTTCATCCTCATTGGCATAAAAATCGGGATGGTAAAGCTTGCTCAGCTCGTAAAACTTTTTCTTAAGTAGCGCCTGGTCAACCTTAAAAGATTCAGGGATACCGTAAAATTCAAAATAGTTCATAGGGCAAAGATAACTATTAACAAGTTATCCATGCCGATATCAACTTCATGTTAAAATAAGTTATCTGCTATGCATTGGTCGGTTTCGGCTTTTTCTACCAATTCTGTTTTGGAGTGCGTATCAACAAACAGCTTTCTGTCTTTAGTTAAAGTGGGCGCTACGCCCAATGAACCTATCCCGGCAGTGGCCAACATCATAAACAATAAAAGCCCGCAAAGCCTCGTGAACTTTTTAAGTTTTTTCATTTCGATTTCAGAAAATAAATTACAGGCATTACCCTCTTTGGGGTTTGTACCTAAATAATTAAAATGGAAATGATTACCACATCGGATAATCAGTAAGGAAGGATTATCCTATAAGGGACTATCGGCATCGCCTAAATCCGGCTTGAAAGCTTGGTTAAAAAGAGCGCGTTTAACGAGCCTGCCGGGTATAAACAATTTAGAAGTTTTTTTAATGCTGATATCGGCTTCCAGGCTATGCAAAAAGCTTAACGCGGGCAGACTAATATCCCCGGAAATTAAAGTTGAACAATTATTCCGCTTAGCCGTTTTAACAGCAGCTTTATATGATAATGATTTTGAGACCCTGTTTACAAAACCGGCAACCAAAGTTGTATCGGGAAGAGCTGCCTTATTTGTGGTTTGGATAGTAAGCCCCGAAAAAGTAAAAAAGCAAAGCATTACCATAGCTGTTAACAACCATTTGGATAACACGCTTTTTACCGGGCTAAATATCATTATATAAATGTAATGATATTGATCTACAAAAAAGCCCCTGCGCAAATTCGCAGGAGCCAGCCCATTTGTCTGAAAAAATCTTATTTCTTATTTCATGTAATCTTTATCTAAAAACAGGTAGCGCGCCCGGTTAACCTCCGGCATCTCCTCGCTTTTAACGTCAATATTCATAAATTTAACATGATTGTTATCCTTAATTGCCGACCATTTTGGCAAGCCTGCGCCGTTAGGGTTGGCAGTTTTTATAAAGTTGGCAAAGTAGTTTTCCATGGTTTCGGATACTTTGAAATCATCGGGTGTCCAGGCATAGGTTTTGTTCCCGGCCAGGTTCCCCATGGCATATTCAATTTCTGAAGCATGGGCAGCACCCACAGGTGGCGGCATTTTCGGGGCCGGTTTTGCGGCATCGCCCTTAACCACACCGCCGGCAAGCCCCGGGGTGGCATTCCCCATAGAAGCTACCATGGCCGGGCGAACCCGTGAAAACAGGTAACGATAAACCGGCTTCCCTCCGGTTTGTACCTGTAAGTCGGCCCATTTCCAGGTGCTGTATACGATAAACCGGTCGCTCGACAAGTCGGTTGCAACTTTGATCACTTCCCCGTCATTAGCAGCCGGGTATAGTTTCAATGCTTCCTCTGCCCTGTCACCATATAATTGTTTGAGCGTTTTGGTATAATTTTCAAGCGTTGGCGCATCGCCGCGCATCATGAACTGGAATGGTACTTCGGCCGAGTTCCAGCCCACTAACAAAGGAACTTTAGCCTGTTGGCCCGCCATAAAGATCTCAGGCAACGATTTTGGCAGCAAGTAATTATCAATAGTGGCCGACATTGGCGGCGTACCAGGTTTAAAAGCATCGTTCAACAATTGTTCGGCGGGTATAGCCCGGAGATCGGCCAGGGTATTGGCTTTCTCGTTAGCAGCAAACCTAAGGCCGTTTTGTTCAGCGTCAGCCAATGGTATAGGGAAAAGTGTTGGTTTGATACCCGCGCCACTCTCGCCGATAGCACCCGCGATCAGGTCTTTTGATAAAGGTGAAGCCATTTGTACCGATACGGAGATAGACCCTGCCGATTCACCCGCAATGGTAACACGTTTGGGATCGCCGCCAAAGGCAGCTATATTTTTTTGTACCCACAGCAAGGCCAGGTGCTGATCAAGGTACCCATAGTTACCCGACGAATGGTTAGGTGATTCTTTAGTTAATTCGGGATGCGAAAAAAAACCAAATACACCAAGCCTGTAATTTACGGTTAGCGCTACGATGCCTTTTTTAGCCATGCTTTCGCCATCATAGCGCGACTCAGAACCATCACCGGCCATTAAGCCCCCGCCGTAAAAATAAACCAATACAGGCAACTTCTCTTTGGCTGATTTTGCCGGCGTCCATACGTTTAGGTATAAACAATCTTCGTTCATACCTGATGAACGAAAGCCCATATCACCAAAAATGGGCTTCTGCATGGGGTTATGGCCAAAATGATCGGCCTTTAATGTACCCTCCCAGTTTTTGGCGGGCTGAGGCTCCTTCCAGCGCAAATCGCCCACGGGCGGCTGTGCAAACGGAATACCTTTAAAACTTAATACGTTTGATGCTTCGCGAGTACCCTCAAGCGCGCCGTTCTCAATGGCGGTTTTGTTTGCCGATAGCTGCGCCATTACCTTTACCGAGGCAACTTGTGCAAGCAACAGCATTACTAAAATTGGTTTCTTCATTACTGGTATTTGGTTAGTCTGGTTTAATTGATGGAGATTTTTTGAATTCGATCCTTATTGTATCAATTTGTTACAATAATAAATTATTTTTCGATAGCTATCAATTTTTTTTATTTACTTGTGCCTTTGTTTTGTTACGATACATGAATAAAGAGTTTCACCAACTGGAAAATAACATCGCGGGCGAGGGTTTTCTACCAGGTCTTGCTGTAGATACAGTTATTTTTGGTTTTCATGACAACCAGTTAAAGGTATTGCTGCTGGCTTATAAAAATACCGGGCTATATGCGCTTCCCGGCGGCTTTATTCATGATAATGAGGATGTGAACGAAGCGGCGCGGCGGGTACTTCAAAGCCGAACAGCCTTAACCAACATTTACCTGGAACAGTTTTATGTTTTTGGCAATTACAGCCGGTATGATCCCGGACCGCTTAAGGCCATTATGCAGGCCCGTGGCTATAACCCGCCCGCTGATCACTGGTTATTAAAGCGTTTTATTTCGGTGGGATACTATGCGCTGGTTGATTTTACCAGGGCTATCCCAACACCCGATGAGATATCTGATAGCTGCGACTGGTACAGCCTGAATGAACTGCCTGCGCTGATGCAGGACCATCAGCAAATTATCAATAAAGCACTGGAAACCCTGCAGAACGAGCTTGACCAAAAGCTGATAGGTTTTAACCTCATGACCGAGGAATTTACCATGGGCGACCTGCAATCGCTCTACGAAACCATTCTTAACAAAAAGCTGATCCGCGCTGCTTTTCAGCGTAAAATGCTGGGGCTGGGTATTTTGGAGCGCGTGGCAAAAAAATGGACTGGCGGCGCGCATAAGGCACCATACCTGTATAAATTTGTTTCGAACAGGTTGCCGGCGGATAATAGCTAAAACCGGCAACACCTTCTTTATTGATCTATTTGTGTGTTTTTGTGATGAAACAATGTCGCAATTAACCCCTTAACATGTCTTGATACCCCCCTCCTATGTTAGGGTACAAGACTTAATTTTACTTTCACAAAATCACTCAATTATAAATCTATAAAAACAATGACATCATGTTAGCTATTAATCCTTATTTAAACTTTAACGGTAATACCGAAGAAGCTTTTAATCACTACAAGTCAGTATTTGGCGGTGAGTTTGCAATGGTTATGCGTTTTAAAGACTCACCTGCGGCAGCCAATACGCCCGAAAAACACCAGGATAAGCTTATGCATATTGCACTACCCCTTGCTAATGGCAGCATGCTCATGGGTACGGATGCAATTGGTGAAGGAGGTATGCCATTCGTAACTATGGGTAATAACTTCTCGCTCACCATAAGTGCCGAATCAAGAGAGGAGGCAGACAAACTGTATAGTGGTTTAGCCGAAGGCGGTAATGCTGTTTCGCCTATGCATGATGAGTTTTGGGGCGATTATTTTGGCTGGCTTACCGACAGGTTTGGCATAAACTGGATGATCACACACAATCCTAACGCCACCAAATAATAATTTATTGATTTTTTAGGGTCGGATGAACCAATCACCGTCCCTAAAAAATCAAACATTTCTATTGTTCAACCAAAGGTTTTAGGTACACACCAAAACAGGCTTATGATAGTAGAAGTTTTTAAAACCAATGTAAATAAACGCCGCCAGGCTAATATGCTTTTGAATGCCATTCATAGCACGTTTGGCAACCATAAAGCCAATTTCGATCTTGATGATTGTGACCGGATTTTGCGGGTGCAGTGCGATAGCGGCACATTATGCGCTCACTCGCTCATCAATTTTTTAAATGAGTTAGGTTTCCGGGCCGAAGTTTTGGAAGGCTAAACTCACTTTTACAAAACAAATTATTAAAAAGCAAGGTAGTATCAATAACATAAAGTCAACTATCATGTTAAAAGACAGCAAAGCATTCAGCGGATTTTCGGTAGATGATACAGCTAAAGCGAGGGCGTTTTATGCTGATGTACTCGGGTTAGATGTAAGTGATGTACCCGCAATGCAAGGCTTACTTAACCTTAATATTACAGGGAGCACCCCCATATTAATATATACTAAACCCAACCATACCCCGGCTACCTTCACCATTTTAAATTTCCCGGTTGATGATGTGGAAAAAACAGTTGATGAACTCAGCGCGCGCGGCGTTAAGTTTGAGATTTATAACCAGGAGAATTTTAAGACAAACAAAAAAGGCCTTTTTCTTAATGGGGGTCCAAAAATAGCCTGGTTTAAAGACCCTGCCGGAAATTTTTTATCCGTGATAGAAAAGTAGCGCTATAAATACCTATACCCGGTATAAAATTAAATCCCATTTTGGGGAATTACAGCTACCCGCCGTGGGAATAAATTCCTCGACGGTTATTAACTTTCCGTTAATATCGCAATTTTTCACAACCATTTTATATATTAACCGTATAAAAGCCTACTAAGCCTTTAATTTCGGCTGTTTTTTTATTTGAGGAATGTTTTTTGCATGCAATTGCAGTGAAAAACAAAACGCGTTAATTGTAAGGCTATTTATTTTATACTTAGCTGTTAGTTAAAAACGGCTAATAAACCATTTTCTTTTCATTAATAACATTTATTAAATTTATATTTTTTTTACATATCAGCATTTACAATAAATAATAATAACATACAACAAACTGATTAATAAAACATTTGCTTCTCTTTTATAAATAACCCCCATTAATTAAGTATGAAAAGAACGCTACTTATAGTTGATGATGACTTGAGTATCCTAAAACTACTCAACTTCATTCTGTCAAAAGAATATGATATTGTAGTTAAAAATAATGGCATCGAAGCTTTTAGCTGGCTCGAAGACGGCAATATGCCCGAATTGATTATATCCGACCTCCAAATGCCTTATTTTGACGGCCAGTCTTTTATTAAGAACGTAAAGATTAGTGGCTTTTATCGTGAAATACCTGTTATATTGCTATCGGCCGCCCATGATCTTGATGCCCAGGTAAGCAACATGCCCTTTAAGGTTGATGCTTACATTCACAAGCCGTTTAACCCAACTGCATTAAAAACAGCTATTAATCAAGTTTTACAAGTTTATGAATCACCAAACATCTGATTGGAACGAAAGTTCAGGTTCTAATATCAGGATAGCCTATGCCGGCACCGAGTTTAAGGAAATGATTTCGGCTGGACTAAATGAAGGCTTTAAAATTGCTTACAACAACTCTATTGACCAGTTGAATGATTATTTAGGCGAGCAATCTATTTTATCCGTTCCTGATATTATTTTGGTTGAAGTTGATACTGAGGGCAAATGGATTAAAATGGTTGAAGAAGTTAAACAAAGCTTTCTTCTTAGTGGTTTAATTATTGTACTTCTTTCATCACAAAATGATAAAACTCTAAGGCAAAAAGCCATTAAATTAAAGGTTCATGATTTTTATGGCGAACCGTTTGCCATAAGTGACCTGCGCGAAAGGCTTAACTTTTTGGTGCGCTTTAAACTGATAAAGCCCAAATTGCTTGAGCTTTCAAAAGTAGTTGATACGACTTATAAAATGCCGGCAGGTAAGCGCCTTATCGATCTGGTAATTTCGGGCGGTATGATGTTTGTATTATCGCCTGTTATGCTAATAGTTGCTATTTTAATTAAGCTGGATTCAAAAGGACCTGTATTTTACAAAAGCAAACGCGTAGGTACTGGCTATAAAGTATTTGATTTTTATAAATTCAGATCGATGCGTACCGATGCCGACCAACTGCTGGCAAAGTTATCTGCCGAAAACAATCAATATGCCGCCGAAGGGGGCGAAAATAAAGTTGCCTTTGTGAAAATCAAGAATGATCCGCGTATTACTAAGCTGGGCAATTTCTTACGCAATTCAAGTCTTGATGAATTACCGCAATTATTCAATATACTACGGGGCGATATGTCGGTAGTTGGTAACAGGCCATTGCCTTTATATGAGGCCGAGATGCTTACCTCTAACGAATGGTCGATGCGTTTTCTTGGTCCTGCCGGTTTAACGGGCCTATGGCAGATCAGCAAACGCGGAAAGGAAGACATGTCTGAACGTGAAAGGAAAAAATTAGATAATTTTTATGCCCAGAAATATTCTATTTGGTTAGATTTAAAAATTATTGCAGGTACAGTACCCGCATTATTCCAAAAAGAAAAAGTATAACTATATGCCCCTGAAACTGAAGCCCATTTATATTTTTATAATTGCTCTTTTATTTACCACCCGCGCACATGCGCAGCAAACTTCATTTGTAAGTGACATTAACTATCCTTTTCTTGAAAAACTTATAGCAACTGCTAAAAAAAACTACCCCGAAGTAAAATCCCGTCAAAGCCAGGTAAATGCAGCCAAAGCCGTTTATAACTCCGCCGTGTTTTCATGGCTCGATGGTTTAACTGCATCTTACATTTATAGTCCGCAAACATCTATCAACATTTCGCAGCCAACCATATTTAAAGGTTATCAAATAAGCCTTTCGCTAAATTTAGGACACCTGTTTTCGAGGCCGGGAGTTATCAGGCAAACGAAAGAAATCTACAAAGCGGCAGAATTTCAACAGGCCGAGTATATGTTAAGCCTTGAAGCCCAGGTAAAACGCTATTACTTTTCATATCTGGCAGCACAGGCCGAACTAAGGCTGAGGGCAAATGCCGTAATTGATGCCGAAAGTGCTGTTAAGCAATTAAAATACGCGTTTCAAAAAGGCGAAACAACTTTTCAGATCTATAATGAACAGCTTACCACCTTATACAGCCAAAACGCCTTTAAAGTACAAGCTGAATTATCGACATTTACAGCCAAGACCAATCTTGAAGAATTATTGGGTACTAAATTAGAAGACGTTAAGTAAAAGATGGAGATAGGCAATTTTTTCAATCTGCTAAAGAAATACAGAACTGTACTGATAATAATACCGCTTGTAGCAGTAATCACTTCTTTTTTCCTGGTAAAAAACTTACCTGATAATTACCAGTCGCACGCGGAAATAGCCACCGGCATAGTTGACGCGTCCAGCCATCTTCTTGATCAAGATCCGACGACGAACGTACAAGAGCAACAAGTTTATCGCGAATTCAGTAACCTCATGGCGATCATGAAGCTAAAGAAACTTATTGACCAGGTTTCTTATTCGCTCATGATCCATGACTTGAGCGATCCCTATCCCTTTCGTAAACAAAGTAAGGAATTACTTGAATTGCGGCCTTATGAAAAGGATAACGTATTAGCGATTTTTAAAAAGAAATTTGCTACCCTCCAGCCGTTATCTGTTTATGATAAAAACGAGAACTCACTTATTGGGTTGCTCAGGTCAATGAAATACGATGAGCGTAACATAGTAAAAGACCTGCTAATTTACCGTGAAGAAAGCAGTGATTTTATTTCTGTAAGTTTTAATTCAGAAAACCCTCAGCTTTCGGCGTTTGTAGTAAATACATTATGCAAACAGTTTATAGACTATTATACCCAAAGCGTAAAGCAAAATGAATCAAATGCAGTAAACTTTTTATCAAATCTGTTAGATACCAAACGTAAGGCGCTGAGTGAAAAAACCAGCGAATTACAGCAATATAAAATTCAAAACGGTGTATTGAACCTGGATGAGCAGTCCAAAGCGATTTTTAGCCAGATCATGACTTACAGTGACAGAAAATTGCAGGCCGAAAAGGATGTAATATCCAATCAGGGCGCCATTGATGCTATCGTCCAAAAGTTCTCACCCGATGAAAGGAAATATGTTGAATCGATAACCAACAAATACAACCAGGCTATCATTTCCACTCAGGACCAATTGCATATACTGGAAGATCAATATGTACGCAGCGGGTTTAATAATAAGTATAAAGAATCTCTTGATTCGTTACAGCAACAGCTCTCAAATCAGATCAACTTAACATCTGATAAATACATTACCAATCCGCTTGTGAGCAAAGAGGATCAGGTTAAACAAAAGCTTGGTCTTGAGATTTCTCGCGATCTGGCTAAATACAGCGTTAAATCAATAAATGATGAGCTCACAAATCTTAATGCTAAATTCTCCCGCCTGGTTCCGTTTGATGCGAAAGTAAAAACCCTTTATTTTGATATTGATATTGCAGGTAAAGAATACCTGGATGTATTGAACAAATACAATGAAACTAACCTGCGTTCAAGCATTTCAATAAAACTGGTCCAGATTGAGATGGCCCAGCCTGATGTAGCCCAGCCTTCAAAAAAAATGCTGCTTATTATATTAAGCGGCATGGGCAGTTTATTTGCCTGTCTCTTTTGGCTGTTCGTATTATTTTACATCGATGATACCATTAAAAGCCCTACCGAACTGGTTAATAAAACCCAGCTACCGTTATTAGGCTATCTGAACAAGATCAGCGGTGAAAATCTCGATCTGCGCAAACTGTGGGATGTGGAGCACCGTGAAAAAATGAAGACCTTTAAAGAGTTGTTGCGCTCTATACGGTTTGAAATTGATCAGGAATTAAAAGGTGAAAAAATTTTAGCCATAACAAGCATCGAGCCTGGCGAAGGTAAAACACTGCTGGCGATAAGCCTGGCATACTCTTACTCCATGATCAATAAAAGAGTGCTGTTAATTGACGGTAACTTCAATAACGCCACGATAAGTAATACCGCTCAGCCGCAAGTATACCTTGAAGATTATTTTAAAAACAGCCAATTTGGCAAATCCGAACTCAGCAGCTCAAACACTACTGTTTTAGGCAACCGCGGAGGTGACGTAACCCTGCTTGAAATTGGCAGCGAAGCCTTTGTTAAGAGCAAATTTGACGAGCTGCGGACTAAATACGATATAGTAATCATTGATACTGCCCCGCTTACCGCGCTTAATAAATCCAAAGAATGGTTATTATTTGCAAATAAAACAATAGCTGTATTTGAAGCCAACAGGAAAATAAATAATATTCAGAAACAGCACATAACCTATTTGAAAGGGCTTGAAAACAAGTTTGCCGGCTGGGTACTCAATAAAACCGAATACGATCAGAAAAAAGAAAAACACTCTTAATTAAACGAAGCACGCAACCCTGGTTCATATACTTAATGTTACTTAAAATGAGAATTGACCCTCCCAAACCCCAAAAGGATCCATTTGAAGATTTAAGTCCGCTTCAAAAAAAAACACGCAAAGCGGCTATAGTATTTGCATTTATCAGTGTATTTGTGTGGGCTGTGAAGATCTTGTTCCTGTAAATTTATAAAAAGAGTTACTAATTCATGCGCAATGAACCAACAGGTAATACTGAAATTAAGCAAAACTTTTGGAAAGCGCTTTTGATTCAAAAGTTTTCGCATCCGTTTGCCCTGTTTTTTTTGGTTATTACCTCACTTGTGATAAGTTTTTTAACCTATAAGCTTGGATTTATAGGCGTAGGTGCTGTTTTTGTGATGACAATGGGTTTACCCATTGTATTTGCCATTACCGTTTATCCCGAATTCGGCATTTGCGCGCTTATCACAGGTGCATTTTTCATCAGTTACATTGCTGAATTTTTACCAAGCGGAGTACCTATCGGTACGTTGATGGATGTAACCACCTATCTGCTTATCTTTGGTTTTTTTATAAAACAGCGCACTGAACAAAACTGGACCTATTTTAAAAATCCTATAAGCTACATGATACTGGTGTGGCTGGCCTACAATATGTTTGAATTTGTAAACCCTGCGGCCGCGTCACGGCTGGCCTGGATTTATACCGTTCGGACTGTGGGTTTCATTATGCTGATGTACTTTGTTTTTGTTTACCAGATCCGCACGGTAAAGTTCATAAAAACGCTTTTAAAACTTTGGATATTGCTGGATATACTGGCGGGAATCTCTGCTTTTCAACAAGAAAACATTGGCTTTTTTCCATTCGAGCGCCGATCCCTGTATTCCGATCCGCTCCGTGTAAGTTTGTTGTTCATCAACGGGCATATGCGTAAATTTGCCATCTTCTCGGACCCTGTAACATTTTCATACAACATGGTTATAGGCGCATTGCTCTGCATTGTACTCATTATGGGCAAATTACCTGTCAAACGCAAAGCATTACTGGGCTTTATCGCCGCTTTCTTTTTATATGTTATGCTTTATTCCGGTACAAGGGCCGCCTATGTATTGGTACCGGGAGCGCTTTCTATGCTGGCCGTTTTAAACTTCAACAAACGGGTTTTATTTTTCACGCTTGTGGCAGGAGGTATGCTCGGCATTTTGATAGTAATGCCAACCTCCAACCCATTGATCAAGCGGTTTCAAACAGCTTTTAACCCATCCGATGACGCATCTTACAACGTTCGTGCTGAAAATCAAAAGAGGATCAAGCCTTATATCCTTTCCCACCCTATTGGCGGCGGCTTAGGTTCTGTAGGCGTTTGGGGCCGTAAGTTTTCACCAAACTCCATGTTAGCCAAATTCCCTCCGGACAGCGGTTATGTGCGCGTAGCTGTTGAAATGGGCTGGATTGGGCTCATCCTATTTTGTACGCTGTTTTTTGTGGTGCTTAAAACGGGAATAAACTTTTACTTCAGTATCAAAAATCCCGAACTTAAAAACTACTGCCTGGCTATGTTGCTAATCTTGTTCGCGTTCAATATTGGTAACTTTCCGCAGCAGGCTATCGTTCAATACCCATCAAACATCCTGTTCTACCTGGCCATATCCATCCTTGTAGTATGCAAGCGCCTTGACAACCAGGAGCAGGAGCAATTAAAAAAAACAGTACAGGGACAATACTAATTAATTAAGCAGATGTCATTTGTATCATCCATAAAATCAAATCCCAAATTAAAAAAATTAGTCCACTGGATGCTTATTCCGCCCGGACAGTCGAGGCCAAGGCTTTGGGTTAGGCTGATACTTAACCGCTTTTTCCATCACCGGGGTAAAAACAGTGTAGTAAGGTTTAATGCACGGATGGACCTTTTTCCGTTCAACAAGTTTTCACTTGGCGCAAAAAGTATTGTGGAAGACTTCGCTGTGATCAATAACGGCGTTGGCGATGTATTTATCGGGGAAGGATCAGGCGTTGGCATCAGTACGGTAATAATTGGCCCGGTTAAAATAGGCAATTTCAGCATGACAGCGCAGCATGTTGTAATATCCGGCCTTAATCATGGCTATCAGGACGTAAGTATGCCGCCACGCCATCAAAAAGTAACCACCCAACAAATTACTATTGATGATAATGTTTGGATAGGTGCTAATTGTGTGGTAACCGCCGGTGTAACCATTGGTAAACATTCGGTTATTGGGGCTGGCAGTGTGGTTACGAGGGATATCCCGCCTTATTCGGTAGCAGTTGGCAACCCCGCCAAAGTAATAAAACAATATAATTTTACAACACAATTGTGGGAGAAAGCGTAAAACATGATACATGAGTTTATTTAAAAAATTAATAAACAAACACACGCTTTCACTGGCAACCAACGCCGTATTGCCGGTTTTGGGAATGGTGATACTATCACTGCTGGCCCGCCGCTTAAGTAAACCCGCCTTTGGCAACTATGTGTTTTTCCAGATTGTATTTACGCTGGCCGATACCTTTCGTACGGGTTTTCTGCAAACATCGGTCATAAAATTTTATTCAGGCTCTACACCCGAAAAAATGAAAAACATATCAGGCTCTGCCTGGTACCTGGGTTTTATGGTCACCTGCGCATTTGCCGTCGTAAATCTCCTGATCTATCTTATTTACACAAATCCGGATGCTGATATAGGTATTACGCTTAAATGGTTTAGCTTCATTTATTTCTGCACACTCCCCTCGGCAGTGAGCCTTTGGACGCTCCAGGCCGAAGAACGCTTTGATAAAATGTTCACGCTGCAATTAATGAACCAGGGAGGTTTTCTGGCGCTGGTGGTTGGCGTTGCCGTTGCAGGCAAATCAAATTTTGAAACAACTATATATTGTTACTTTACAGCTAACCTGTTAAGCAGCGTTATTTGCATTACTACAGGCTGGGCTAAGGTAAAAACCATAGCACACAAAAACTGGGCTACAATAAAACAAATGGCCCATTTTGGTAAATACAGTGTAGGCACATCTATAAGTTCATACCTGCTCAGGAGCTCTGATACATTTATCGTAAAGCCTATGTTCAGCCCCGATCTGTTGGCTGTTTATTACATTCCGCAACGGCTTATGGAGATTTTTGAAATCCCGCTAAGGGCTTTCATTTCTACTGCATTGCCGGTAATGTCGGCGGCTGTACAGCGGGGCGATCAAAAATATGTCACCTATATCATGAAAAAATATGCGGGCATGCTTACCATAGCGCTTACCCCTATCGCTGTTATCTGTTTCGTTGCTGCCGACCTTATTATCGGGCTGCTATTTGGCGCTAAATACCAGCATTCTGATGCAGGCAATATCTTTAGGATTTTTATGTGTTACGTAATGCTGCTGCCTATCGACAGGTTTTTCGGTATAACGCTTGATATCATCAACAAACCCCATCTTAACATGATCAAAGTGTTCCTGATGCTAACTGTTAACATAATAGGCGATTTTACGGGAATTCTCATTTTCCACAACTTGTATGCGGTAGCAGTTGCTTCTATCTTTACCTTTGCTACCGGTGCTATATTTGGTTACTGGGCATTAAAAAAACATCTTCAGTTTAAAATATCCGACATCTTTGTTTTAGGCTACATCGAATTAAAAGAGTTTATAGGTGTTGTGATGGGCAAAATAAAAGGAAAACGACTAACTGAATAAGCAATTTATATGGAGCTTAAAAACCGGCATATCGTAATATTTTCGCAAATGCAGTTTGATAGCCGCCTCGAATCAACAAACTATACTATGGCCAAACATTTGGCCATAGATAACTACGTGTATTATGTTGACAGGCCCTATACCTGGAAAGATTATATCCAGTTTAAAAATACGCCGGGCTATAAGGCACGCAAACCGCACTTCTTTTCTCCTCAAAATAGTTTTATCCAAACAGAGATCCCTAATTTAAAGATCATTATTACGCCTCCGGTACCGTCGATTAATTCGTTGCCCGAAGGAGCTGTCTATCGGCTGGCCGTGAAAGTGAACGAACGAATTGTAGCGGCCAGGCTCAATAAGATTATTAAGAGCCTTAAAATAAAGGACTACATCTTTATCAACTCCTATGCGTTTTACTATCCAAGCTTGCATCGGTTGTTAAAATTGAAACCGTTATTAAAAGTTTATCATTGCGTTGATCCACTTATTGAGGAATACCAAATTCGTCACGGCCTTATATCCGAAGATATATTGGTGAAAGATATGGATCTGGTGATCAGCACCAGTAAAGAGTTACGCAATGCAAAAGCAAAACTTAACCCTAACTCTTACTTCGTACCAAATGCAGCCGACATCGGCCATAGTCAAAAAGCGCTGGATCCGGCGTTGCCTGTAGCAGATATCCTTTCTGATATCCCTAAACCGATAATCGGCTATTTCGGCAATATTGAGCGGCGTATTGATTATAATTTGTTAACGCAGCTACTCGAACAAAATCCCGATAAAAACTTTGTATTTGTAGGGCCGGTTGGTAAAGATTATGAAAACAACCCCGCTTTTAATGCGCCTAATATTTTCAAAAAAGGAGCAGTACCCTATGAGCAGTTGCCTGCCGTGCTTAAGGGATTTGATGTTGCTATTATCCCCTTCAAAAAAGATGACGTAAGCAGTTCCATTTTTCCGCTTAAGTTATTTGAATACCTGGGCTCGGGCCGGCCGGTAGTGATCACCGATTTTAACGAAGATTTAGAAGAGTTTACCGGCGACAGCGTATATATCTGCAAAAATGTTGATGAATTTTCTGCTGCCCTTAATTTATCGTTAAACGACACTCCTTTTTTACAACAAAAAAGATTAAAAATAGCCGCACAAAATACATGGGAGCACCGTATAACAGAGATCAAAAGTTTGCTGGCAACAAATTTGAACAATAAACGGAAAAGTTAATTTTTAATAATACAACCTGCTGCTAATTAATACAAACAGGGTTTAGCAATAAAACACATGGAAATCATTAAATTCATAGCATCCCTAATCGCCATTTTGCTGTTTATATACCTTGGTGTATATAGCCTGTACCTGTTTGTATTTTCGGTACTCGGAAAATTAATCCCCATCAAACAGCCGGCCACAGCCACTGCGCTCAGTAAATTTATAGTTTA
This sequence comes from Mucilaginibacter gossypii, assembly GCF_900100945.1. Lineage (GTDB taxonomy): Bacteria > Bacteroidota > Bacteroidia > Sphingobacteriales > Sphingobacteriaceae > Mucilaginibacter > Mucilaginibacter gossypii. The sequence goes on from NZ_FNCG01000006.1 coordinate 42,675, forward strand.
TATCTGCGCTTATAAAGAAGATGAAATTATTCTAAACTCGGCGGCGGCGGCACTAACTATCGATTACCCTGAAGATATGTTCACGGTTTGTGTGATAGCCGACTCCATGAAACCTGAAACCATTGTTAAATTAAAGCAGATGCCTTTGCAGGTAGTAGAGGTGGTTTTTGAAACCAGCACCAAATCAAAAGCGCTGAACAAAGCCATTGAAAACACGGCGGTTGGATTTGATGCCGCGGTTGTTTTTGACATTGATAACATTGCCGCGCCCGATTACCTATACCAGATCAACAACTATTTACAAGCAGGTCACCGGGTGGTGCAGGGCCATAGGGTAGCAAAAAACTCAAACACGCAGGTAGCAATACTTGATGCTGTAAGCGAAGAAGTTAACAATCATATTTTCAGAAAATCGCAGCAGTTGTTTAATTTTTCGGCAGCCATTATAGGTTCGGGTATGGCCTTGGAGTACAACCTGTTTGTAAATGTAATGTCGCGTATTGATGCCGTAGGCGGGTTTGACAAGGAAATGGGCTTATTATTGACCCGTGATAAGATCCATGTTGCTTATGCAGAAAAAGCGTATATCTACGATGAAAAAGTGAGTAATCCCGCAGTGTTTGAAAAGCAGCGTAAGCGCTGGCTTTCGGCTCAGTTTAACTTGCTTAAAAAGTATGGAGCTACCGCGCCGGCCCAATTTTTCCGCGGCAATTTTGACTACGTGAATGAGATTTATCAGATGGCTATCCTGCCGCGCGTATTAATGCTTGGCCTGATGCCTTTTATGCTATTGATCTCTTTTTTCACTCCGGGCATAGGCCCGCACTGGCATTTGTGGCTCGGGGCAACAGTGGCTTGTTACCTTGGTATCGTAGTTGCCATACCAACATCGTTTTATAATAGAAAACTTTTAGAAGCCATGCTTAAACTGCCGCTTATATTTTTCACCATGTTTTTACTGCTGTTTAAGTTAAAAGGGGCAAACAAAAAGTTTATTCATACGCCGCACGATAATGCTCCTACAGAACCGGTAAACGAACAGACAGCTGTGAAATAGCGAAAACGAGAGTGATAATTAATTGCCCAATAATATAATTACTTTGCCGAAAGTTGTTTCCCTGGTGGTTGTAATTCGGCTACTTATATAACATCCCCTTGACCCATTAACAAAGGCCTTCAGAAATTATGCAATGATGCCTAACGCTGTTTAAGTTCAATTATCGAAGTAAATGTATTTACGCCTGTATCAGGTTTATGTTTGTAGTTAAACGCATCGCTGGCACGTGCGATGATCATCAGGCCATAATGTTCATTTAACCCCATAATGGTTTCCTTGTTAACATACCGTACATCAAGGTCTTCGGTAAAAAACTCTAATTGGTTACTGTTTTTCACCCGTCCTTTTAATGTACCGAAGTCATCACCATAGATGGCAATTTCATTTGGGGTAAATTTGCTGTGCGTTAACGGCCAGGTTAACAATGCCTGCCTGGTATTAATTTGCAGCGGCCTTCCCTTATCCTGTTTACTTATATATAATTTGTTATTTTTCAGATCAATCCCGATCCTGGTAACATCATCCCCCATGTGCTTGAGCGAGTTGGTAAGCAGTTCAATCAGGATGGTTTTTATCCTGAAGCCGGCGTCGTCATCAACTATATCTTTTGCCATGTTTTGGATATAGTTAATGATCTGGACAGTTAAAGGATAAATACCTTCGGTTTCATTGTTAAAAACAAATTTTTTCAAGGTAGTAAATTCGTTTATGCCCCGGTTAAAGCCTCCTGTGTATTTGTATAGATCCTGAACACCTTATCAAGCCGCACCAATTGAAACAATGACCTGATATCATTATTTAAGCCAACTACGGCAATGTCTCCCCCGCTGTTCATGGCCAGTTTAAGAGCCGATACCAATGCGCCCAAAAAAGAACTGTCAACATATATTACCTGTTCAAAGTTTACAATAACATACTTATTTCCTTTATTGATCAGGCTCATCAGTTCCGACTTAAATTGTTCAGCATTTCCCAAATTCGCCTCTTTAAGCAGGATATCCGCAATTAATGCATTATTAAGCAGATGTGTTTGTAATATCATTTAGCTGTTTTTTTTGAATAAATATTAAACTGCAGTCATCAATTTGTTCTCTCGCTTTTTCGTTCAAAAAGCCATCGTGTTTTAAGGTTGCAAATGAATTGGTTTTACCAAGATATTTTTCAATCTCATCAATAAAACTGTTCAGATCGGTTTTCTTTCCTGCCGGTGTCTCTTTATCTATCAATCCATCTGTTATCATGATCAACTGATCACCAGGCTGCATGGTAAATAAATGTTCATCAAAGCCGCCCTCTTTACTAATCCCCAGCAACAAGCCTGATGAGTTAATCCTGTTAAGTTTATTTTCCCTGGAGCTAAAATACAACAGCGGCAAGTCGCCCGCGCCGGTATAACTTAGCGTTTCATTCTCCGGATCGATCCTGACAAGTGAAAGTGTCGACAGCACGTCGCTCACAACCGGGTCATGGTAAATTACCGAGTTGATTTTTTGCATGATACTTTTGGTTGATACGTCCCCTTCCGAAACACATATCCTTACAGCTGCCCTTATATAGCTCAGATAGCCGAATGAAAAAAACCATGCTCCCCATTTTTTGCCCATCACATCGCCCAGGATAATAAAAGTATACCTGTTATTTATAGTTAGCACATCAATAAAATCTCCGCCCGGGTAATTCTCAAACGATTTATGCCAGAAATCTATTTCAAAGCCATTAATACGGGGTATTTCCTGCGGAACGGAATACAAATTTAAGGCTATTGCGGCGCTGCTCAGCTCCCTGATCGTGTGTTCGTGGCGTTCGCGGATGCTGTTCAAAAAATTATTGATCTTTGAGATAATGACCACAATGGGTGTATCCTTATCAATGTAGTCAATAGCATCAAGACTGATCCCCGCTATCATGTGAGCGTGATCGGTAACCGATGTTAAAAACATAAAGGGGATATTTTTATACTCAGGTACAGTCATTAAATGCTGCCTGAATGCAAAACCATCTGTACCGGGCATTTGATAATCAGACAAAATCAAATCGGGGATCTCATTTTCAAGCACCGTCATAGCTTCCTTTACATTACCTGCCTTGCGGCTAATAAAACCCTCTTTTTCCAAAGCCTGGCCTATAACCATCAAAATCAGCGGGCTATCATCAACCAGGAGTATTTTTGGACGTTTCGGCATATTAGTGAGTTCAGGCGTTAATTTTTCGGAGTAGGGCATTTATAAACAAATATACACCCGATAATACTATTAACACCGATATAACATCCATTAAAGTTATACCGTCGTCCTTTGAAAAATAAAAAATGGTAAACATTTCAAAATATGGCGGTGCAGGCATGATGATCATGGCTAAACCAAGTATGATCATGGTAACCGCAATCGCTACCAAAACTATATGTTTTATTCTTTCATGCAGCAGGTATTTCTTCGATTCCCGGCTATCAACCTGGTGTTGGGTAAGTAAAAATTCCAGGTTTGTTACCATATCAAGCCGGCTTTGCTCCTGATCTAACCCGCTAAAGGCATCAAATTTTTGCTGGTTCGAATTACTTTCAATAGCATTATTAATTTTTTGCTGTATGGCTTTAACAAGTTCTTTATCAACATTCCCCTTTTTCAGCAATTGTATAAGCTCATCTGCTTTTATGGTAAGCAGTGACTCATCATTATTTGGTTGGTTATTATTCAAAGGAATATAGTGATATAATTGGTTAACTTTTACTAATATTAGCCGTAAAAAGCAATATCGATAATAACCCCTTTTAGATGAAAAAAGTTTCTGTTGTTACTGTAAGTTTTAATCAGCCATCCGTTACCGAGGAAATGTTATTATCAATTAAAAATACAAGTACTTATAGTAATATAGAAATAATTGTTGTTGATAATGCAAGTAAGATAGATCCGGTTCCAGGCTGGAGAATAAAATTCCCCGAAATAATATTTATCCGCTCAGATGTTAACCTTGGTTTTGCCGGTGGAAATAACCTCGGGCTTACGGTAGCAACCGGCGATTATATTTTTATGGTGAACAATGATACCGAGTTTACCCCGGGTTTAGTTGAAAAACTGGTTGAGGTAATGGATAGTAACACCGCCGTAGGAATGCTGTCGCCCAAGATCAAGTATTTCAGTGATAAACAATTAATACAATATGCGGGCTACACACCTATGAACTATTACACCTGCCGAAATAGCGTGATAGGCTTAAAGCAAAAGGACGAAGGTCAGTTTGATAATATAACTGCGCCTACAGCCTACTGCCACGGAGCAGCCATGATGATCAGGAAAGAAGCTATTGAAAAGGCGGGCATGATGAGCGAAAACTTTTTTCTTTACTATGAAGAGGTTGACTGGTGCGAACACATCATAAGAGCAGGTTTTAAAGCCTGGGTTTGTACCGATGCGCTTATTTACCATAAAGAATCTGTTTCGGTAGGCAAAAAAAGCAAACTAAAAGAATACTTCATGAACCGGAACAGGATCCTTTTTATCCGCCGGAATGCCCCGCCGCTTAAAAAAGTATTATTTTATTTTTATTTTCTGCTGATTGTGGTACCCCGTAACCTGGTTAACTACGTCAAAGAAAAACAATACGACTTTATTCCGATGCTTTTTAAAGCAGTATGGTGGAATTTTACCCACTCAAAAAACAGCAGCAATTTAGGATACCCCATTAACACCATAACATGAAAATAATTTTAGCCATAAGCCTTTTTATTGTTTTTTACACTTTTGCCGGGTATGGGATTTTTCTGTACCTGATCATCAGGATCAAAAGGGCTTTTAAAGGCCGGAAAGCTCTTCCTTCAGAAAACCTGGATGAACTTCCTACCTGTACTTTGGTGATAGCCGCTTACAACGAAGAATATTTTATTGAGCAAAAGATCAGCAACAGCCTCCTGCTTAATTATCCCGAAGGAAAACTAAAACTGCTTTTCGTAACCGACGGGTCATCGGATAAAACACCCGCTATTGTTGCCAGGTACCCGCAGATACAATTGCTGCACCAGCCACAGCGCGCCGGCAAAATAGCCGCGGTACATCGTGCCATGAACTATGTTGATACAGACGCGGTTGTATTTACCGATGCCAATACATTTTTAAATAAAGATGCATTGATCAAGATCTGCAGGCATTACAGCGATGCAACAGTTGGCGCCGTTGCGGGCGAAAAACGGGTACATATTGATGAGAACGCAGATGCCAGTGCGGCTGGTGAAGGGTTCTACTGGAAATATGAATCGGCCCTGAAAAAATGGGATTCGGAACTATATTCGGTTGTGGGTGCGGCAGGCGAACTGTTTAGTGTGCGCCGCTCACTATATCAGCCTGTTGAAGCGGATACTGTGCTTGACGATTTTATGATCTCGATGCTGATAGCTGCTAAAGGCTACCGCATTGTTTATGAACCTGAAGCATACGCTACCGAAACGGCGTCGGAAAATGTGTCGGAAGAGTTAAAACGAAAAGTGAGGATAGCTGCCGGCGGAATGCAATCTATTTTAAGGCTAAAAAAATTATTCAATCCTTTCCCCTACCCAATTTTATCGTTTCAGTATATCAGTCACCGGGTTTTAAGATGGACCATTACACCGTTCCTGCTTATATTATCGTTTATTTTAAACGTTGTGCTGGCTCTTAAACCTGGAGAAACAGCTATGCAAGGATTATTATTGGCGCAGATATTGTTTTATTTGCTGGCCTTGCTTGGGCTGATAATGGAAAAGCGGCAGCTCCGTATAAAAGTTCTTTTCATTCCCTATTATTTTTGTGTTATGAACTATGCAGTGCTGGCGGGCATTATCCGCTATTTTAGTACCAAGCAAAGCGCGGTTTGGGAAAAAGTACAACGGAAGCAGTAAAACATTGATTTTAGTTTTGATGACAACTATTTTTTGAATGTCAAACATTTTAGAACCTGTTTAACACGTTGATTTGTATATTGAGACGCGTCACATTGCATCTACTGTGTGCAATTTAAAATGGATTGGGCCACTCTAAAAAACGGCTTTCGTCATTCAAGTTCTTGCTGATAATTTCAGTGAAGAAGAAATACGGTTTATGAAAGCTACTGCTATAGAAAAACTCTTACTTTGATTTAAACAATCCATATTTAAGGATGCAGTAAATAGCCCTAACCCCATCCTTCCATCCTATCTTTTTGCCTTCCTCATAAGTACGGCCATAATAGGAAATGCCTACCTCATAGATCCTGATGCGGTGTACCCTCGAGATTTTTTGGGTAACCTCGGGCTCAAAGCCAAAACGCTTTTCAGTGAGCTTTATGGATTGGATAACTTTGGTATTGAACAGTTTATAACATGTTTCCATATCAGTAAGGTTAAGATTGGAAAACATGTTTGAAGCAAAAGTAAGCCATCTGTTGCCAATGGTATGCCAAAAAAACAGGATACGGTGAGGGTTGCTTCCCATAAACCTGGAACCATAAACCACATCAGCAAAACCCGCTACTACGGGCTTTAACAGATCGTTGTATTCAGCCGGATCATATTCAAGGTCGGCATCCTGGATGATCAGGTAATCGCCTGTAGCTTTTGCTATACCTGTATGTAAAGCTGCTCCCTTACCTTTGTTTACTTCGTGCTTAAAGTATTGAATGTTAACTTCGGGGTTGGCAAGTTTATATTTATAAATAGCTGCTTCTGTATCATCCTTTGAGCAATCATTTACAATGATCACTTCTTTTTCAATATAGTTGATAAGGTTTACCTCTTTAATTTTATCCAAAATTAAATGGATGGTTTTACCTTCGTTGTAAGCCGGAATAATAATTGATAATTTTTGTATCGTCATTTATTGTATTATTGCCTGGTAGATTTTTGCCACAATTATAGTTGTATAAACCTGAACTGGCTTAATATTTTTATATTTAGTAATGCAATTTGCGCTAAAACGAGCTAAAAGTTATTTAAAAAAGCCTAAAGTTATAGTATCACTTTTCTTTTTGTTTGTTTTAACCCTGATATTTTGGTTTTGTTTGCCCAATCCTTTATTTAATAGTCCCACCTCCTACGTAATTGACGATGATCGGGGCCAGTTACTCGGTGCATCCATAGCAAATGATGGCCAATGGCGCTTTCCTTATAATCCCACAGTACCTGAAAAATTCAAACAATGTATTATCACTTTTGAGGATAAACGCTTTGAGCACCACCCCGGCTTTGATATTGTTGCTTTTAGCCGGGCCATCAAGCAAAACCTGAGCTCGAAAAAGGTAAGCAGCGGCGGCAGTACCCTTACTATGCAGGTGATCAGGCTGGCTACCAGGCATAAACGCAATATCTGGAATAAACTGAAAGAGATTTTCATGGCAATGCGCCTTGAAATATCCCATAGCAAAAGCGAAATTTTAGCGTTATATACCAGTAACGCCCCCTTCGGCACCAATGTCATTGGGTTGGATGCTGCCTCCTGGCGATATTTTGGCCGCAGCCCGGATAAACTTTCCTGGGGCGAAATGGCGGCTATGGCTGTTTTGCCTAACTCGCCATCCCTGGTACACCCTGGCAGGAACAGGGCCATACTGCTCCGCAAACGGAATTCATTATTGGATAAATTGCATAAGGCAGGTATCATTGATAGTACAACTACAGCCCTCGCCCGGCTCGAGCCTGTGCCCGACAGACCGGTGGCCCTTCCTCAACTTGCTCCACACCTGCTGCAACGTTTTAAAACCGATCATCAGGCTAAGCCAGAGGGAGATACCCGCATTACAAGCAGCATCAAGTCGTCGCTTCAGCAACAGGTAAACGATATCCTGGAGCAGCATCATAGTTTACTAAAGGCTAACGACATCAACAATATTGCCGCCATTGTACTTGATGTTGAAACAGGTGCAACACTTGCATATGCCGGTAACATATCCCACCGGGAGGACCCGCAAATGGAGAGCGATGTTGATGTGATAGATGCCCCGCGAAGCCCCGGAAGTACCCTGAAGCCGCTGTTATACGCGGCAATGTTGCACGACGGACTGATATTGCCCAATAGCCTGATGCCCGACGTACCTACCATGATCGCGGGTTACCATCCGGAAAACTTCGATCTGGGTTATGATGGTGCTGTCCCCGCATCACGCGCCTTATCCCGTTCGCTGAATGTACCGGCGGTTAAAATGCTGCAGCAATACAAATATGAGCGTTTTTATGATTTTTTGCATAAAGCAGGCATCACCACTTTAACCAAACCTGCCGATCACTATGGACTGTCGTTAATATTGGGCGGGGGTGAAAACACACTTTGGGAATTAAGCGGCGCTTATGCCGATATGGCGCGCGTACTTAATCATTACAACAAAAACAATGGCAAGTATGATCCTGCTGATTTTCATAATCCTGTTTATGAAAAGAAGGCTACAGCCAAACCTGAACTTGAAAAGTCTGGGTTATTGGATGCGGCTTCTGTTTATTACACTTTCCAAGCCATGGAGGAAGTGATGCGGCCGGGCGAGGAAATGCTATGGCAGCAATTTAGCTCGAGCCAGCGGGTGGCCTGGAAAACCGGTACAAGCTTTGGCTTTCGCGATGGATGGGCAATTGGGGTTACTCCTAAATATGTTGTTGGCGTTTGGGTTGGCAATACCGATGGCGAGGGCCGGCCGGGCTTAACGGGCATTAACACAGCTGCACCTGCCCTGTTTGAAATCTTCAGGCTATTGCCCGTATCGCGCGATTGGTTTGAAATGCCAATGGGCGAAATGGTGAAAATAAATGTGTGCAAACAAAGCGGCTACCGGGCCGGGCAATACTGCCAGGATGCAGATGAGCAATATGTACCCAAAAGCGGCCTGAAAGCCCCTGTTTGTCCTTACCATCAATTGGTGCATTTATCTGCCGATGCCAAATGGCAGGTAAACGGTAATTGTGAGCCGCCGGATAACATCCTCAATAAAAGCTGGTTTGTGTTGCCGCCATCTATGGAATATTATTACAAAGCCAGAAACTATCAATATCATGTACTCCCTCCCTTTCGCCCGGATTGTATCCAGGCCGACAATGGAAATACAATGGAAGTCATCTACCCTAAAAACGGTGCTAAAATATACGTGCCCCTTGAAGCAGACGGCACCCGTGGCCGCATGATTTGCAACGCAGCACACCGCCAGCCAGGTATGAAGATTTTTTGGCACCTGGATGATCAGTACGTTGGCGAGACCAAAGATTTTCACCAGGTGGCTTTAAACCCACCTCCGGGCAGACATATTCTTACGTTGGTTGATGGCAACGGCAATACTATCAGCATAGCGTTTGAAGTATTGAAGAAATAAAAAACACAACTTATCGATTTTAATTTTTCTGTAAACTAAATGTCCGCAGCAACCATCTACTAACTTTATCATTATATTGGCTCAATAATTTTTAACCGGATGCTTGAACAGTACGATCTGCATAATTTATTGGTAATTGATATCGAAACGGTGCCGCAGTACAGCACCCACGAACAACTGCCCGAAAATCTGCAGGTTTTATGGGAACTAAAAACCCGGCATCAACGCAAAGATGAACCTGCTGACATTCATTATGAGCGCGCCGGCATCTGGGCCGAGTTTGGTAAAATAGTTTGCATTTCGGCCGGGATCTTTATTGCCGGGAAAAACATTGGCTTGAGGGTAAAATCTTTTGCATCACATGATGAAAAAGAATTGCTTACCAAATTCTGCAACCTGTTGGTCAGTCAACCGCCCAACCTTATTTTATGTGCTCATAATGGCAAGGAATTTGACTTCCCGTACCTCTGCCGCCGTTTACTGGTAAACGGCATATCAATTCCGCCGCAGCTGCAAATAGCGGGTAAAAAGCCCTGGGAGATTGTCCATTTAGATACCATGGAATTATGGAAGTTTGGCGATCACAAACATTACACTTCCTTAAACCTGCTTACCACAATTTTTAATATCCCAACCTCAAAAGACGATATAGATGGCAGCGATGTAGGCCGCGTATACTGGAATGAAAACCAGTTGGAGCGCATTTGCGCTTATTGCCAAAAAGATGTGATAGCTACAGCACAACTATTAAGACGTTACCGCGGCGAAGAACTGATAGCAGACGAATTTATAACCATTGTAGGCTAATAATGCTTAAAGTCAGTGATCTGTCGGTTAGTTTTAAGAATGGTAAAAACCAGTTCACAGCGGTAAAGGGAATTTCTTTTACACTTAACAAAGGTGAAACCATTGGCATTGTCGGCGAATCCGGCTCGGGCAAATCTGTTACCTCCCTTGCCCTGATGCGTTTGCTTAATGAAGATCAGGCCCTAATAGATGGCTCTGTGCTTTTAAATGGTGTATGCCTGTGTAAATTATCGGAAGATGAAATGCGGCGTGTGCGCGGCAACCAGGTAGCCATGATTTTCCAGGAGCCAATGACCTCGCTTAACCCGGTACTTACTTGTGGCTTTCAGCTTACGGAAGCTATCAGGTTGCATTTGGGATCAAGTAAAGCGGAGGCTAAACAAAAAACCATTGAGCTGTTTAAAGAAGTACAATTACCGCGGCCCGAAGCCATATTCAACAGCTATCCTCACCAGATTTCGGGCGGACAAAAACAACGGGTAATGATAGCGATGGCTTTGGCCTGCAACCCGGAGATTTTGATTGCCGATGAGCCCACCACTGCACTTGACGTTACCGTGCAAAAAACAATCATTGAGCTGCTGCACAAGCTTAAAGCTGAAAGGCATATGAGCCTGATCTTTATATCGCATGATTTGGGTGTGATCAAAGAGATTGCCGACCGGGTTTTGGTGATGTACAAAGGCGAAATTATAGAGGAAGCCGCGGTAAAAGATCTATTCGCAAATCCCCGGCACCCTTATACTAAAGGATTGCTGGCCTGCCGTCCTTCCCCGCAGCAGCATTTGAAAAAACTCCCTGTTGTGGCCGATTTTCTGGATGGGGCCAGGCCCGCAGTAACTATAGAAAGCATCAGGGAATTATATCATTACCCGGACACCGAAATCGCCGAAAGAAAGCGTAAACTATATGAACAGCAGCCTTTGTTAAGGGCAGATAAATTAAATACCTGGTTCCCTACAGATACGGGGCTTTTCAAACGAAAAGATCATGTTGTAAAAGCAGTGAACAATGTAAGCTTTGATGTATACCCAGGCGAAACCTTAGGCCTCGTCGGCGAATCAGGCTGTGGAAAAACCACTTTGGGGCGAAGTATTTTAAGGTTGATAGAACCTACTTCGGGGAAGGTCTCTTTTGATGGTACTGATCTTCGTGAACTTAAAAAAAATGAGTTGAGGCAGATCAGAAAAGATATCCAGATCATTTTTCAGGATCCATACTCATCATTAAATCCTAAGCTTACCGTTGGCCAATCACTTATGGAGCCATTGCAGGTACATCAGTTTTACAGCAATGATACAACCCGCAAACGAAAAGTGCTGGAACTACTTGAACGGGTTAACCTGCTGCCCGCGCACTTTGACCGTTATCCGCATGAGTTTTCGGGTGGACAACGGCAGCGGATTGTTATTGCCCGGGCTTTGGCGCTCCAGCCTAGATTTATCATTTGCGATGAATCAGTTTCCGCGCTTGATGTATCGGTTCAGGCCCAAGTATTAAACCTCATTCGCGAACTTCAGGACGAACTTAAATTGACCTATATCTTTATTTCGCATGATTTGGCCGTGATTAAACATATCTCCGACCGGATGATGGTGATGAACAAAGGCGAGATAGTGGAAACCGGCTATCCCGACGATATTTATTATCGCCCAAAAGAAGAATACACCAAAAGGCTGATTGCTTCAATACCGGGTTGATCAGGCTGCATAAATATCCAATCTAAATGTTTAAATTTGTTAAAAGCACTTTTTTTATTTAACCATTAAAAAAATGATACGCACGAAAGTGACACCGGAACAACAGGATATTTCTATTCATATTCCACAGGACTATGTAGGGAAACAGATAGAAGTGCTTTTGTATGCTGTGGATGAGTTACAGGAAGAAAAACAGATAGAAGGCAAAAAGCCATCTGATTTTAGAGGCAAGCTAAAATTATCCGATGAACAATACATCGATTTCCAAAATCACGTAAAAAACATCAGAGACGAGTGGAAGAGGGATATTTAATTGACACAAACGCAATTATCGATTATCTCGAAAGCAAATTACCAGAAAAATCAAACCAGCTTTTAGATAATACAAATTTTCAGCTTTCCGTAATTTCGCGCATTGAACTTTTAGCCTGGCCCAAAGCTACTGATAGCCAATTAAAACTTTTAACCGATTTTATAAATATATCACACATATTTGATTTCAATGAGCCAGTGATTCTAAAATCAATTGAAATCAGAAAAAATTATCGTGTAAAACTCCCCGATGCAATAATTGCAGCGACAGCGATAGTCAACAAGCTGACTTTAATAACAAGGAACATCAGCGATTTTTCAAAAATTTCGGATTTAAAATTACTTGATCCATATCGCTCGTAGGCACTCTTGATGTCTATTTAAGCATTTGAATACCATCATTCCCACACCCCAAAATTCTGTATCTTTGATGCAAATACTATTCTATGTCTAAACGCAAGAAAAACAACTCTTCTATACACCAGGTACTTACCCAAATGGTACTTGATATATTTGAACAAAACGGCAATACGCCACTCAACTATAAACAGGTTTCTGCTAAATTAAACGTCCGTGACCCCGAATCGCGCGAGATCATCTACGACATCTTAAAAGACGAGGTTAAAAAATCGGTATTAAAAGAAATCGCTCCGGGCAAATTCCAGCTGCTTGAACTTAAAACCTTTATTGAAGGCGTAGTTGACCTCACCAACGATGGTTCGGCCTTTATCGTTACCGATGACGAGTTTGAAAGCGATATTTTCATCGCTCCGCGTAAGCTTCGCACCGCTCTTAACGGCGACCGTGTGAAAGTTTATGTATACGCCAAAAGTAAAGGCAAGCACAAAGAAGGCGAGGTTATCGAAATTCTGCAGCGTGCCAAAATGGAGTTTACGGGCATTGTTAAACTCTCAGAACGATACGCGTTTTTTATTCCTGATGATCGTAAGATGATGCACGATATTTTCATCCCCATTAGCGAGCTTAACGGGGCTAAAAATGGCATCAAAGCTGTAGCCGAAATCACCGACTGGCCAACAGAAGCTAAAAACCCTATCGGAAGGATCAAACATATCTTAGGAGCCCAAGGTGAAAACGATACGGAGATGAACGCCATCCTGGCCGAATATGGTTTTCCGCTATCATTTCCTGCCGAGGTTGAGCATGATGCTGAAGAAATTCCGGACGTGATCACGCCCGAAGAAATTGCCAAACGCCGTGATTTCCGAAACATCACAACCTTCACCATCGACCCATTTGACGCCAAAGACTTTGACGATGCCCTGTCCTATCGCGTGCTGGATAATGGCAACTACGAAGTTGGTGTTCACATTGCGGATGTATCGCATTACATTACCCCTGATTCAGCTTTGGATAAAGAGGCTTTAGACAGGGCTACCTCTGTTTACCTTGTGGACAGGGTTATCCCGATGCTGCCCGAAAGATTATCAAACGGTCTTTGCTCGCTCAGGCCAAAAGAAGAAAAGCTTTGTTTTTCTGCAGTGTTCGAAATGGATGAAAATGCCAATATCATTACCGAATGGTACGGTAAAACCATCATCTACTCCGACAGACGCTTTACCTATGAAGAAGTACAGGAAGTAATAGAGACGGGAAAAGGTGATTTTAAGGAAGAAATATTCAAGCTCAACGCACTGGCTTATAAGCTTCGCGACCGTAAATTTAAAAACGGCGCTATCAGTTTCGAAACTACCGAAGTTAAGTTTAAACTGGATGAAAACGGCAAACCAACAGGCGTTTATGTAAAAGAGCGCAAAGACGCCCATAAACTAATCGAAGATTTTATGTTGCTGGCTAATCGCAAAGTGGCCGAGCGGGTGAGCAAAATGGGCAAAGGCAAACACAAATACACTTTTGTTTATCGTGTGCATGATTCGCCCAAGCCCGATGCGCTGGCCAATTTTGCCCAGTTTGCAGCCAGGTTTGGTTATAAAATCAATACAAAATCTGACAAGGAAACAGCAAAATCCCTCAATTACCTGATGGAAGACGTAGAGGGAAAAAAAGAACAGAACGTGCTAACCCATCTGGCTATCCGCTCCATGGCCAAAGCTATTTACACTACCAAAAGCAGTGCTCACTACGGTTTGGCTTTTGATCATTATACGCACTTCACCTCGCCAATTCGCCGTTATCCTGATGTCATGGTACACCGGTTGCTGTTTCATTATTTAAATGGCGGACAATCGGCCAATGCCGAGTTTTATGAAAAGCTCTGTTCGCACAGTTCTTTAATGGAGAAAAAAGCAGCCGATGCAGAGCGTTCTTCAGTAAAATACAAACAAGCTGAGTATCTTCGCGACCAGGTTGGTAATACCTTTATGGGCATCATATCGGGGGTTACCGAATGGGGTATGTATGTAGAAATCATTGAAAACAAATGCGAGGGTATGATCCGCCTGCGCGATATCTCGGACGATTTTTATACTTTGGACGAGAAAAATTACGCCATCATCGGTCAGCGTAAAAAGAAAATTTACCAACTGGGCGATGAAGTAAAGATTAAGGTAAAACAGGTTGATCTGACCAAAAAACAGATAGACTTTATATTGGTACAAGAATAATGAACCGTGATTCGCCTGATTTTAGGATTTCCTGATATTTATAATCAAGTCGATCCTAAAATCAAGAAAATCAGGGTTCCCGTAAACAAATGAAACAACTTACAGAGTTACAGTTACTAATAAATGATGCAGTAGGCAAACTAAGCTATCCCGCTTACCCGGCCGATCTGTATGAACCGATAAGCTATATTTTATCTATTGGCGGAAAACGTATGCGCCCTGCCCTGCTCCTGCTGGCCTGTGACCTTTTTGGCGGCGACGTTGACAAGGCTATTGAACCCGCACTGGCTATAGAGGTATTCCATAATTTCACGCTGATGCATGATGATATTATGGATAAAGCCCCGCTCCGCCGTGGCAAAGCAACTGTGCATGAAAAATGGAACGCCAATGTCGCTATCCTCTCCGGCGATGCCATGATGGTAGAAGCCAACCGCCTGATGATGAAGGTTGATGACAGCATTTTGCGTAATGTACTTGACGTTTTTAACGATACTGCGACCGGCGTGTGCGAAGGCCAGCAAATTGATATGAGCTTTGAACAGCGTAACAATGTAAGTATTGAAGAATATATCAACATGATCCGTCTTAAAACGGCGGTGCTGTTAGGTGGTACATTAAAAATCGGCTCCATCATTGGCGGTGCAGCTTTAACCGACGCAGACCTGATCGATGCTTTTGGCGTAAACCTGGGCATAGCGTTTCAGCTACAGGACGACATACTGGATGTTTATGGCGATCCTGAAAAGTTTGGCAAGCAGGTTGGCGGCGATATCATCTCCAATAAAAAAACATTTTTGCTAATCAGGGCCCTTGAACTGACAAAAGGCAGCCAGGCACAAACGCTAAACCAATGGCTAAGTGCAGCTGAATTTGACACTGCAGAAAAGGTTAAAGCTATAACCAACATTTACAACGAACTTGATATCAGGCAGCATGCTGAAAAAGCGATGCAAACCTATGCCGATAGAGCTTTCGTAGCCCTCGACGCTATTAATCTGCCCGAAGATCATAAACAATACCTGCGAGATTTTGCAGACGGCTTGCTGGTGAGGGAGAATTGATTTATATTTAAGGATGAAGAAATTTTCACCCATCCTTATCATTTTAATGGTTTCATTAAGCGCTAAGGCGCAAAAACTTACGCCTCCGCATTTCCGTGGTGGCGATAAGGCATTTCATGAATTTTTAGATCAAAACTTAAAATGGCCAAAGGAGGTAAGCGGAGGAGAAGGCATTGTTACCATAAGCTTTTTTGTTGAAAATGACGGCCGTTTAACCGACTTGAAAGTTGTTAAAGGCATGAGTGAACCTTTTAATAAAGAAGCTTTACGGGTAATTTCTTTATCAAAAAAATGGATCCCGGCCATGCGCGACGGGCATTTTATTAAATCAAAATATTCCGTCCCCATACAATTTTATACCGTGCAGGATGTGCAAGTTTTAGATAGCGCAAAAGCTAATTGACCAATCATCATAAATTTCACCAAGGAACAAAGGTCGATGAAGAGAATCCTGTCCGCTGCGATGTTCATAATGGGAGCCCTAGCAACAAAAGCTCAAACAACTGATACAACAAAGGCTAAAGACCCCGTATTTACATCAGTTGAGCAAGTTCCTGTATTTCCGGGTGGCCTCCAGAAGCTTGCCATACTCATTCATGAAAATTTTAAATATCCTAAAGGAGATACAATTGAAGGCCGGGTATATGTTGTGTTTGTGGTAGAAAAAGATGGAAGTCTTAGCGATTTAAAAATTGCCAAAAGTTTATCCAAGGCTACAGATACGGAAGCGCTACGGCTTATAAAAATGACTTCCCCCTGGCAACCAGGCATGAGAGGGGGCCAGCCCGTAAGGGTTCAATATGCCTTACCCATTAACTTTAAACGCAGCCATTAATATTCTATGAAAAAAGCCATACTAATTTCAACTATATTCCTTTTTGCCGGATATGTTCGTGCCCAAACCCTCACCTCAGGCGGAAAGCTTAAACCCGAGCAGGCCATTATGGATGTTCGGCATTATACAATCTCTCTTGTTGTGGATCCGGAGCAAAAAACCATTAATGGTTTTACTACCATTGATGTAATCATGGCGAAACCAACCAGGGTTTTATTGTTTGACCTGTTAGATTCTTTAACTATCAGCAAGGTTTTAGTAAATGGCAAACAGGAAGCATTTGAATACAAGAATAACCTCATTACCATTAATACAGCCAAAGAGCTACCTGCCGGTAAAGCAAGCGTAAAAGTAATATATGGTGGCAAACCCCATGTTGCCCGTAGGCCACCATGGGATGATGGTTTTATCTGGACCCGCGATTCAACCGGGCACCAGTGGATGGCTATCACTGCCGAAGGCACTGGCGGCAAACTGTATTTCCCATGTAAAGACCATCCATCCGACGAGCCGAACGATGGCGTAGATATGTTTATCACTGTTCCTAAAAACCTCGTAGTTGCCGGGCCTGGATTATTAAAAGGCGTAAGCAAGCAAAAGGGAACAGCGACATTTCATTGGCAAACCAAATACACCATTAACAATTACAGTATATTATTCAATGCAGGTGATTATACCGTGGTAACCCGTCCGTATACTACTGTAGATGGGCATAATGTACCCATCCAGTTTTATGTATTAAAAGAGCATGCCTCTAAGGCCGAGCACCATCTTGATATCTTTGTAAAAACAATTAAAGAGCAGGAGAAATATTTTGGTGAATATCCCTGGGTAAAAGAAAAGATAGGCATAGTTGAAACTCCTCATCTGGGCATGGAGCATCAAACCATGAATGCTTACGGTGCCAAATTTAAATACACCAAAGTTGGGGGCGAAGATTACGATGGCCTGATGCACCACGAATTTGGTCACGAATGGTGGGGAAACAAAGTAACCGCCAAAGACTGGGCCGATTACTGGATCCATGAAGGCATCTGTACTTACGGCGATGCGCTGTATGTAAGGGAATTTGAAGGCGAGAAAGCTTATATCAAGTTCTTCCAAAACTCGGCACTCTCATTCGGCAATAAAATTCCGATTGTTATCGGGAAAGATATTGACGAAGAATCGGCTTATAATGGAGATATCTATGGTAAAGCTGCTTTCTTTATGCATACGCTCAGGTATATTATGGGCGATAGCACTTTCTTCCCTACCCTTAAAAGTTTTGTTACCGACCCACGTTATACTTACAGCAATTTGGCCAATACCGATGATGTGATGCAATATTTTAGCAAGGCTGCGGGTAAGGACTTGAAACCGCTATTTGATCTATACATCTACTCAATCAATAAACTTGAAGTACATGTAAAAGCTCAGCGAGGCGATAAATACCAGGTTCAGTTGTTAAATATAGATATGCCCTTGCCTGTTGACATTACAACTGACGGTGTTACCAAACGTTATACACTTGATAAAAAAGGCATCACCGTAACCAGCAAAACCATGCCGGTTATCGATCCTGATACTTACTATTTAAAGAAACTGATCATCGAATAAATAAAGTACTACTATCTTAAGATGAAACATGTCCTACTTATCGCATTTCTATTTGTAATGTTATTACCCGCCGTTAAAGCGCAGACAGCGAAGATAGACACCTCAGTTTATACCGAGGTTGAGCAACTTCCGGAATTTCCTGGTGGTGTTGAAAAATTTAAAGAGTATATATCGAATACTATAAAAAAATCCCCACTTAAAGACCTGCCTTCAGGATTGGTCATTATTACCTTCATTATAGAAAATAATGGCAGTATAACCAATACCCATGTAACCAAAGGGTTAACTTCTGAAACTGATTCGCTTGCCATCGACATAATAAAAAGAGGCCCTAAATGGAAACCGGCTCAGCAAAGCAGCAAAACCGTACGTTGCCTATACTCTGTACCTGTATTGTTTGGAAAAGGTAACGATATACCAGCCGTTGTAAAAAAGATAAAAGAGCGATAATCGGAAATATCTGCAAAACAAAAAATCCCGATCAAAACTGACCGGGATTTTTTATATCCTAATACTTGTTAACTGATTATTCAGCTACAGTTTCTTCAGCAGCATCAGCAGCTTCTTCTTTTTTAGCTTTTGGTGCAGCAGCTTTCTTTGCTTTTGGAGCTTCTTCAGCAGCAGGAGCTTCAACAGCTACAGCTTCTTTTTTAGCTTTTGGTGCAGATGCAGCTACTTCTTCAACTTCAGCAGCTTCAAACGGAACTACTGATACGTATGAACGATTATCAGCTTTCTTTTTGAAAACTACGATACCTTCAGCCAGTGCAAATAAAGTATGATCTTTACCAAGACCAACGTTTAAACCTGGATTGTGTTTGGTACCACGCTGACGAACGATGATATTACCTGCGATTGCTGGTTGACCACCGAAAATTTTGATACCTAAGCGTTTGCTATGCGACTCACGACCGTTTCTTGAGCTACCGGCCCCTTTCTTATGTGCCATTTTTTATTTCTTTTATGGAATTGCAGAACAACTCCGGTTCAACCTTTAATTATAATGTAATACCGGTGATCTCAATTTTGGTAAATTGCTGACGGTGACCGTTTTTCTTTTTGTAACCTTTTCTTCTTTTCTTTTTGAAGATAATTACTTTATCACCTTTTAAATGTGACACGATCTTAGCCGATACTTTAGCACCTTTCAAATCAGAACCTAATTTGAATTTACCTTCGTTTTCTGCTAACAATACACTGTCAAATTCAATACTAGCGCCTTCATCGCCTTGTAACCTGTGTACAAAGATCTGCTGGTCTTTTGCAACTTTAAATTGCTGTCCTGCTATACTTACTATTGCGTACATGTTTGTTAAATATTGTTTTAAATTTCGAGGTGCAAATATAGGGATTGATTATTTAATAAACAACATCCCGATATTTTATTTTTTACCACGATTCTCTACATCAGTTAGTTTTTTTTGAATCTCGGCTATCAACCTTTGATTAGCGTCAATCAGTTTAGGATTGCCAAAATAATCGGTATCAAAGATCACACGCTTGGTTTTTTCTTTGTATTTGAACTCAATAATGTACCGAACAGCTTTTCCATCAGCAACTTTCGACGTATCACCCGTTTCCTTCGACGGAAAATCCCAGAAACCCAGGTCGGCAGCTTTACGGTGCAGGTATAACAGGTCATCTTTAGTTAAACGCAAATGCTCTTTAACCAACGAATCGCGCCTGTCAAGGTATTGGAACATACCTGTACGTGAATCGTATTTATTTACAAGGCTATCCTTATGACCATACTGAAAACTGATCGATTCGAAATCAACGAAGCGGTATGGCGCATTCTTAATCATCATGCCATAATAATACACGCAGTACAGTATAAACGGCACCACAACAGTCATGATCAGAAATACTTTTTTTAAACGGGGAGACATATATAATTATTGAGTTATTGAATTAGTGAATTATTGTTTTTTCATCATGTAATTGCGAGGTACGAAGCAATCACGAACTATACAGAGCGATTCTATATCAGAGACTATCAACAGCTATAATTTATAGGTGTTAATGAACTGCATTCGGTCGGCTGTCTTCGTTTCTTATAATGCCATAATTATAAATTGATTATTAATGCTTTTTTTCTATCTACAAACTTGGGCGTTGCCTGCGGCCCGGGCTTTCCGTTACAAGTCCTCACCTTTCCTGCCCGCAATCCCAGCCCGCGCTGTGGGCTTTTCACTACAATCCCTAACGCGGCCATACGCGCCAGCTCTAAAATATATTTTCCCATCATCACTGCTTTTTGGGATTTACCCTATAGTTCTTCGCAATGACGGCATACTTTATTCTCTTATTATTTGAGTACCTACCTCTTCTCCTTCCCACTTGCTCACAACGGCTGTTGCCATTGCATTGCCTAATACGTTTGTGGCCGAACGTCCCATATCCAACAACGGATCGATACCTATTAGCAAAAACAAGCCGGCTTCGGGGATATTAAACATAGCCAACGTACCTGCTATAACCACGAGCGAAGCCCTTGGCACACCCGCCACACCTTTACTGGTAAGCATCAGCACCAATAACATGGATAACTGGTGCCCGAATGAAAGATGAATATCATATGATTGCGCCAGAAACAATGATGCAAAGGTCATGTACATCATGGAGCCATCCAAATTAAATGAATACCCCAATGGCAATACAAAGCTTACTATTTTATTACTGCAGCCAAAGCGCTCCAGCTCTTCCAGCACCTTTGGATAGGCCGCTTCGCTCGTTGAAGTACTAAATGCGATCAGCATGGCGTCTTTAATTCTGTTAATAAGTCTGAATACCGGCTTTCTCAATACAATATACCCGGCCAATATAATTACCGACCAAAGTACGATGAGCGAAAAATAAAACTCGCTGATAAAAATACCGTACGTTGATAGTACGCCTATTCCCTGCTTGGCCACTACGGCGGTTATGGCACCAAATATGGCTAAAGGGGCCATTTTCATTACATAACCGGTAATCTTCATGATCACATGTGCAAAGGCATCCATTGCTTTGACCACTATTTTGCCTTGTTCGCCTATCGCTGCTGTCGCTACGCCAAAAAATAAAGAGAACACAACAATCTGTAATATTTCGTTATTGGCCATCGCCTCAATAAAGCTCTTAGGGAAAACGTGACCGACAAACTCGGTTAATGATAATGCAGATTTCTTGATACCGGTACTTAAATGACTATCCGGAAGCGGCAGGTGCATGGTTTTGCCCGGTTCAAACAGGTTAACCAATAACATGCCTAATAATAAAGACACCAGCGTAGCGCTGATAAACCAAAGCATGGTTTTGCCACCAATCCGGCCCACAGCTTTGATATCCCCTACCTTGGCTACGCCTACCACCAGGGTGGTAAATACCAACGGGGCCACAATCATTTTTATAAGATTGAGGAAGATCTTGCTCAGGATATTATAAAGTTCAAGTTTATCTTCCCGCGCATCGGTAGCCTGGCTTTGCAGTTTAACCTGGGTAATTCTTTGTAACTTAAGATCTTTGTAGGCCGCAACCGTAGTATCGGGTAATGCTTCAATATTTTTATCAATAGCTTTAATTGCAGTCCCGGCGGTACTGAGCTGTTTATTCAAATCGGCAAAAACGTAGGTATTATAAATATAACCGGCTATCACACCCAATACCAGTGCGATAAAAATGAAGAGCGTCAGTCTGCTTTTTTTCATTTAATTTAATAAGCCTGCAAAACTACAAAATTTACGCGCTGTTTAAACAGGTGTGGGAATATTCTATTTTCCATTTAAATCAGATGAGAAAATAAAATCGTTGCACTCAGCAAACGCTATTTCAGTTTCTTCACTAATTTTGCGTACTACAATTAATTACACCATTATAATTGGAACCCCTTCGTGTAATTCGTTCTAATTGAATCAAGCTTAAAAGGCAATTCGTGAAAAATATTTAAACAATTAGTATTTTACCCGCTTATTTACAACATGAGTATCACAGCTTACGGATTACAGCATATAAAAAAGGAAATTCAGCACCTGCACAACGAGCAATTGGCCGAATTAATGCTGCGCTTGGCACGGTACAAAAAAGAAAACAAGGAGCTGTTGGCCTACCTGCTTTTTGAAGCCCATGATGAAGCCGCTTTTATTGAAAAAGTAAAAGCCGAAGCGGGTTTCATGTTCAGCCAGTTATCATCGCTGAGTTACAACGCAGCAAAGGGTATGCGCAAAATATTGAGGTTGCTGAGCAAGTACACCAAGTTTATGACATCAAAAGGTGCTGAGATTGATTTACTGATCAATTTTTGCGAAAATTACCTTGAATATGCCGACCGGCGCACCTCATACAAACCCTTAAGGCTGATATTGATAAGGCAGGTTGAAAAGATCCGTGGTTTAATTAACAAGCTTCATGAAGACTTACAATTTGACTACCAGGATAGTTACAATAAATTAATAAGCGATGCAGAAAGCAAGCTTGGCTGGTTTAAAAAGAATGATCACTTGTTGTAACATATAAAGTTTAACATCGTCTAAATATAAAATTAACTGAAGTGGCCAACAAAGAAGCAGCATTCAAGCAGATATATGAAGCTAATTCTAAAAAGATATTCCATCTGTGCTATGGTTATACCGGCGATGACGATGCCGCCAATGACCTGCTACAGGAAACTTTTTTAAAGGTTTGGCAAAATTTAGAGAAATTCCGTAACCAGGCCATGATATCAACCTGGATTTACCGCATTGCTGTAAATACCTGCTTAACCTATTTGCGCTCGGAAAAACGCCAGGCCAAAGACGAACTAACCCCACAATTAGCGGAAACAAAACGAGAAGAACTATCGGATAAAAACGAGCAGGTAGCTTTGCTCTATAAATGTATTTCAAAACTGGAAGAATCAGAAAGGATTATTATAACTATGGTACTTGATGAGGTGCCATACCCCGAAATTGCTGAAATTTCGGGTATATCAGAAGGGAACCTGAGGGTGAAAATTTATCGTATAAAACAAAAATTAACGGAGTTATATAACCAGTATGAAAGACTTTGATCATTTGATGTCGGTTTGGCAGGGACAGCCAAAACCAGATCAGCTTTCGGTGGATGAGGTGCTGAAGCAGGTAAAGAAGGGAATAAGGAGTATAACCCAAAAGTTATACTGGAGTATTGTGGCCATGGTTGTAACTGTCGCATTCGCTTTTGTCGTCACTTTTTTCCTGGCATTTAAATCTGCAGTTACTACTATCGGAATCCTCATCGTACTGGTAACCATGTTGATGTATCTTTCATTAATGGTACGTCATTACCACATTTTGAGTAAGCGCGATGCAACACTCAACCCTGCCGAATATCTTGACAGCCTTAAGGCATATCAAAAAAACCGCAGCAAAGTTATAGGTTGGTTTTATTATACCTATATATTGTTGCTCAGCGCAGGCTTGGCCATGTATTTTATCGAAGTACTTGAACATTCATCCCTCACTTTTAAAATAGTAACATATACATCAATCGGGATCTGGTTTTTGTTCACTACGTTTTACCTTAAACCCCGGATGTTTAAGAACGAGGAAGAAAAGCTAAACCTTATGATTGACAGATTAGTGAGGTTGAAAGAACAATTTGATTAAAGGATTAGTTTTTTAGATTTGCCTGATGGCTATTTCCGAAACTGTAACAATTCAAAAATTAACTTTAGCTGATGCCGACGTATTATTGGAGCTAAGCAAAAAAACTTTTTTTGATTTCTTTGCTCATTTAAATAAACCAGAAGATATGGAGGCTTATGCATCTGTAGCCTTCACGCCGCAAAAAATACAAGCAGAGCTCAGTAACCCAAACTCTCATTTTTTCTTCGCGATGCTGGATGGTGAAATAACCGGCTATCTCAAGCTAAACTATTGCCACGCCCAAACAGAATTTCAGGATCCTGCTGCAGTTGAAATTGAGCGCATTTATGTTTTGGCCGAATATCACGGCAAAAAGATAGGCCACCAATTTATTGATTTCACCTTAAAAGCAGCTACGGATAAACACCTGCAATACGTTTGGCTTGGTGTTTGGGAACACAACCTAAAAGCAATTGCTTTTTATGAAAAACATGGCTTTGAAGTATTCAGCAGCCATGAATTTGTCCTGGGAAGCGATAAGCAAACCGATTTATTAATGAGGAAAGCGATCTTATCAAGCTCAAAGCCGAAAGCCTAAGGCCGAAAGCTTTTTTGCTTTATTGATTTCTTTTCGCTTTAAGCCTTAGGCTTTTAGCTATTTAATAACGGCAATTGATAATTAACTCCAACCCTTAACGCTTTTAAGCCTGTAACGCCCTGTAACTCTTCCAGTTCAAGATATTCCAGGTCATCAAGCAAGTAACCCTGTCCTTGCAGGTACCTGATGTACTCGTCATATTCAGCAGCTTCTGTTGGGTTAAAATATACCATGGCTATTTTGCCAGGCTGGGTAAGGCGTTCAAAAGTTCCTGCTATTAAAACTTTATCAATCCGCTTTTTTACCACCTCGTAACGGATATTATAGGCCCCCTCAACGTCAAAACGCCTTTCATCGTTTCTGAAACTGATATCTATAGCGTTTGAGTGAATAAATATCAAGTGCGTGGTTTGCAAAGGACGTGAAAGCTGATCGCCAAGGTCGTTTGTCATCCGGGCTATTTCGGCCATTGACCGTAACTGCCACAAACGGATATTTTTAAGGTACAGCATATCGAAAACGCGTTGCGGCGCTATCGATTGCCCTATGTAAATATCATATTCCACCCCATCTGTACGGAATTTTTCAAAATAACAGGGAAATGATTCCTGCACTTCTGTCTGAGCCTGCTCCAGGTATTGGTTGATAGAAGTATTTATAAGCTGCATGGAGGTTTCCAGCTTACGCCTGTTTTCAAACGAAGCGCCGGTTTCCTCATTCATGGCATTAAAATACCTGTCAATAGTTTCCCTTTCGGCAGGGTAATTATTTCTGAAATGCTCCAGGAAAGGATTAATCTCGTTATGAAGGAAAGTATCCAGCATCAATTCATCATTGGTAGTAATATAACCGCTGATGCGTTCGAGCCACTCTTCGCATTTAGATACCAACTTGCCGGTAAGGCTTAAATGAATATTTTCATTTAAAACCTGGAGCGTTTCAATAAGTATGGTGAGCAGATTTTTCAAATCCTCCTGCAGGGCGCTGTTGCGTTCAACTGTGGAATTGCGGATATCGACAGCCCCGAACAAAGGGTAAACATGGCTGAATGATACTGTTTCAATTTCGGGGCTCTTTTTCTTCTTTCTTTTTTCCTTAAGATAATTCCAGGCCACTTCATTAAACTTCCATTGAACCGACGGTTGCAACGAGGTAAATTTATTTTTGATAACACTTGAAATGCGGGCCTCAAACTGATCGATGCTGTTTTGCAGCAATTGGGCAATCAGCGGGATAGTAGCCTGTAATTTCGAGAGCAGTTTTTCGTAAAAAACAATCTCTTTATATGAAAATACTTCCATGATGCCTACATTTTTCTTATTGTAGTACACCGGGAAAATTCCGTAAGATTTAATGCCGGCTTGTTTCAAAACCTGCAAAAAGGGGAATTTACCTATTTTTTCGTTGGTAATGGAATTGAAAAAGATAGGCCTCGGGTTTTGGTTGTAATCATCAATGATGGCGTCAAACGTTTCTTCCGCAAGGTTAAAATCTTTAGCGGCCTTAAGCAGGATACTTCTGGAGCATTCGTCGTTATCAAAAATAGGCTCATTATTGATAGTTAAAAAAGGCATCAACCCAAACTCAATGCCCGGGCTTTCGGCAAGGGATTTTAGCGAGCTGATGATGTGCGCATATTGCTCCTCCTCATTTGCCGAATGGTTAACAAGCTCAGTACGAATATTTTCGAGCGCATGGGTTAGCGTTACATCAGTTAATGTAATTATCGAAAACCCCTTAAATTTAAAAATATTGAGCGGTATTACCTTTTCAATAAGCTCAAGGCTGGTATGCGAATGTAAATACGGTTCAATAGTATCAAAACTAAGTTCAGGCAGTTCGCCATTCAATTCAATCTCCACGAAACGGGCATCAGTCTGGATATTAAAATACCTTGAAAGACCGGTTTCAGGATCTTCGTATGAAAACAGCAATTCATTCTTAATTGCCGACGAAAAGCCATACATCCGCTCAAGAATCAGGTTATAAATGAACCGCTTTTGCCTATCACTGAACATTTCGTTCTTGGATACATTCAACGCATATAAATTAGAATGATGACTTGAATGGAAATCATAAAAAGCCTCAGTACTGAAAAATATCTTATCAGGTACCGGTGTACTTAGCGCCCAGTGAAATTCCTTTTCGTTAGCTATTGGCGGTGTCAGTATGGAGTAAATGAGCTCCAGCATTTCCCGGTACTTTTCGGCGTCCGTGGGCCGCATATCCAGGTCAATACATATATCATGCTCAAAACGTTCCAAAACATAGCGATAAAACTCGCTTTTGAGCGTCTTTTCGGTAGCAATCCGTTCTTTTAAATGCTCCACGAACGGGTTAAATGTCAGGCATGTTTCAACCTGACAAATGGTGCATTCGTTTTTGCTTATATTGAGTACTTCTGTGTGCATTTTTATAACAGTTTTACCCTCTTTAAAATCTGAAACTTGTTGAAAGATAAGGGTACCATCCTTCTTCAGAGTAACCTGCAATTATCTTGATAACCGCGAGTCTTGCCGGTGCTACGTAAAAGCCTGCGCCGGTGCCGTTATGCCATTTATCTGAACTTTGCCCGTTTTCCCAAACACGGCCTATATCATAAAATCCTAAAACCCCTATTTGTCCTGGAACTATATAACTGGCAAAATCAGTTAATTTTATCCTCAACTCCAGGTTATTATAAAAACTATGCTGGCCGGCAAACCTGTATAACCTGTAGCCTAATAAGTTATCCTGCCCGCCTAAAAACAACGACTGATAAAAAGCGGTTTTTCCGATGGTAATGCCGCCGCCCACCCTATCGGCCAAAACAATGGTGCTTTTGGCATTCAGGCTTTTGTACAAAGCAGCCTGTGGCATAAGCTGGGCAAAACTTGTAGAGTTATTATTTAAGCCATTAAACTCCTGAAGTTTAATATTTACAAAACTTCCCCAGGCCGGAAGCACCTTATCGTTGCGCTTATCACTGGTAAAGTTAACAACAATACCGGCATGCATTTTTGTTTTGTCAAAGGTATAACTGTCGGGCGCGTTTGTGAGTAACGGATATGTAATAAATCGGCCGATATTGTCATCAACATCTAATTTATAGTACTGAAAAGCAGGGCCTACCGTTACAGAAGTGCCCGATTCATTGCGCCACCTAAAGGCTGGGCTAAAGGTAAAATTATCAAAGCGGGTACGGTAATATTTGCGATAATCGCCTACTTTAACAAATGGTGTTTCATTGCCACGGCCAAAAAAATTGATATTATCCGGAAAGTCAAGCTGGGCATCCATCAAAAAGTCGGCTTTGCCAAAAGCGTGGATCCACTCGCCGTTATATTTAATCTTAAAAGCCTTTGTAGTGAACGAGTGACTGGCAAACACTGTTTGCACATCGTTGTAAGGCAGTTTTTGAAAACCCTCCTGGTGAGTATATTTAAAACCTGCTCCAAGCAATACGCCCTCATCCGGGTTGTAAGAGATATTAGCCAGCGGCGCTATCACATTCATCAGGTTAACCCTTAAGTACGATGTATTAGCGCTATCCTTACTTATGTGTTTGTTAACCCTTGATTCATCGCCAGTTATAGTCAGCTTTTTGCCACGGTCATAAAGCTGTACCGTGTTAAGCGATTTTACAATATTGTAAGTTTTGGTGCCTGTGCTATCAATAAACCGCAGCTTAATTGGCGATGTGGCATTATCAAGCACTACTTTATCATCACCGCCGCTTACATAAATGCGGAGCTCTTTGGTAATATCAGGATGATAATTCTGGTTCATGAGCGTATCCTTAATCTCACCATCTTTATTGATCTTATTGATGATCACGTTGAGGCTGCCATTAGGCTCATCTTCCACCGTTACCAGCTCATTTTTATTTGAAGTATGGATATCAACTATTTTATTGATGAATTTGTAGTAATACTCCATTTCGGCCGGGATATTGGCTCGACGCTCCTTCAGTTGTTTCAGCAATACATCATGTCTTAATTTGTACGATGATTCGGGCAGACGCCTTAAACCGGCTTCCAGTACCTCATCAGTTTCTGCCGCAACAAAATCTTTTACAATTTTTGTCCATTGTTCATGACTGTATTGTACCGATGGCCATCGTTGCATGAACATGGTTTTCCATAAGGAATATTTTACGCTGTAGATCTCACCGCTAAAGCCCTGCAGGTTCGGCGCAATCCATGGCTGCGCTGCTATGGTTGGCAATACTCCCTGGTTGGTGTAAAAAACCTGATCGCGGTCGCGCGGAACGGCAGTATAAAATTTACCTTTCCCTTTATCCTCATCGCGCCAGCGCCACTGGTCACCATGCCTGTCCCAGTCGCCGATGAGCAAATCGAGCAGGCGGGCGCGTAAAAACTCCTCGCTGTCTACGGTATTATCATTGTCCTCCAGCATTTTACCAATCATCTTCACGGTATTGTCTGATTTGCCGCCTGGTTCGCGTTCTTCAAGCAAACAAACTTTATTGGCAAAAATATTAGCATATTGCCCTAAAACCGGATCAGCCGATACCACACCGATTATCGGGTTGGCATGGGGAACGCGAGCGGCGGTGGCCAGCGGTGGTACTATTAACGCCGAAAACGGATGCTGGGCGCTCATGGCATCATTAACCCAATCTTTGGCAAAGGTTTCCTGGAATTCATCGGGCAGGATCTTTTCAGGTTGTTTCTCCACACTACGCAGCACCCATTCCTTCCCATCCTTATCAATTAAACGAAGCGAATGTGTCTGGAAACCACCGCCAATGCTTTCAGCCTTTAATCCGCCATGAATTTCCGACAGCCTGATCACAGGAAGTTTGGTTTCGGCAGCCCACTCTTTGCGGTAGTTTTCACCAAACCAGCGGCGGTGAAAATTGCTTACGCTGTCATATTTGGGGTGCACCCTAACCATGATGCTATCTGCCTTGATAGGCGTATGCAGCATATCCGGAATATTTTTCACCGATGTATAAGGTTGTGTATAAGTAAACACCTGCTTAACTCCTTTATCACTGTCGATGTAATAGGTAAAGCGCATCCGTTTATCTATTAACAGATCGGCAGTTACATAGCCTTGAGTAGCATCAGCAAAAAGGGAGTATTTACCTTTAATAGCATAGGTTTGCTTGGCACCTGCGCCGCTAACCACCTGCAACTGTCTGCTTTTGATGAATTGCAGCCCATGCTCATGACCCGCCACATGGATAAGGTTTGGAAAACTGCCAAAAACAGCATCAACCTTTCTGATCATGTCTTTATACAAGGGATGCCCCAAATCTTCGGGGTTTGAAAATGCAGAGCGTAAAAACGGGTAAAGCGAACCGATAACAGGCAACGGTACCCAAAGGTCTTTATTGGCTACGGTAAGCGGGAAAATATGATCTTTAAGCGAAAAATATCCACCATGTGTACCATAACTCTGGAATGGATGATGCGATGCCAGGATGATAACCTTATCTTTGTTTCGCTCAAATATCAGCTTGATCTTATCGGCAATGTCATCTTTGTTTTTGCAATCGCACTCGGCGCCGGGGTTACTTTTATTGAATGGATATAGCCACCATTCGCTATCGAATGCTATTACTGTAAGATCCTTTGTCAGGTTAATCTCAACTGGATCAGGGCAGCCATTTTCAGGCACCATTTTAAGCAGTTTATCACCCTGCTGATTAAGGTACTCCCACTGTCGTTTTATTTTGGCTAAACCAAGCGGGCCCATTTTATCCCAGTCATGATTACCGGGTATAAAGTACACAGGCGCACCGGCAGCCCGCATAGGCTGGTATTGCGATTGCAGGATCTTTTGGGTTTCGGCTTCTTCCGGGCTACCCGGCAATCCTATCCCCCGTGGATAAATATTATCTCCCAGATAAAATACCGAAGTTTTATTTTTAAGCACATTGGCTGCCGCATGTTTTAAAACGGCACTTTGCTGCATGTCTATTTCGCCGGCGTCGCCAATTAAAATCATCCTGTACTGTACCGAATCCTGGGCCTGTGTTTTTAGCGTGCCCAATAGTAAAACAAACAACAAGGGTAGTTTTTTAATCATGAGGTTTGGTTGAGATGTATGTAGTATTTGCACTATTTGTGCTTCAAAGCACTATTTCTTAAAGCTGAATTTCAATATATTGCCAGCACTTAACTGATCGCCCTCGTTTGAGATATACAGGTTGCGCTGGTTATCAAATGCCATACCTTCGGGCTGTCCGAATATGGTAACACTTAAAGGATAAACATTTTTCACTTTCCAGTTAGCATCGGCAACTACCAGCATTTTATTTACCGACGAAAGGATATACCACTCATTGGTAAATGTATTTTTTGCTATTGCCGAAGGGCGAAACGGTACACGCTTTTTATCAGCCAACCGCTCAATTTCCCTAACATCTATTGCAAAACTGCCGGTCTGTTTCAGGGTACCGTCTGCCTGGATTTTCAAAATATAGCCGGTGCTGCTTTGGGATGTTTTTTCATCAGCACAATGCTTGCACAACACATAAACCAAACCGTTTTTTTCATCGGCACACATAGCTTCAAACTCACCTTCGGGTAACTGGCCTTCAGTTTTTTGTACGTTGGTTACTTCTTTAGTCCTAACCTGGTTAAACGGAAAAGTAAATAACGTACCATCGCTTTTTAGCATGATCACCTGTTCACGGCAAATGGCCACATCCTCATAGTCACCGCTTTTGCCAAACTTGGTATAGTTAGCTTTTTTATCGCCCAGTTTCAGGTTAAACAAAAAGCCTTCTTCGTCCTGCTCGGCATAAACCGAATCATTTTTACCATTGTGAAAGGCAAAACCTGAGATTTCGGTGAGATCTTCGGGCATTTTATATTTAACAGGATTATTAAGGTCGTATCCCGTCGGACTGGCAGGGATTGCCTTTTCTTTATTTTTACAAGAGATGATCAAAAAAACTACGGCCACGGCAAGCATGCCGGCTACATAAAGGGTCATTGCTCGTTTAGCACCTTGTTTTTTAAACCCCGTCATATTTTTTTTGCTGTAAAAGTTCATAAATGGCCCGCTGCGATTGTACCGGCGGTTCAGTTTTATCAACCCTTATGTTTTGCAATTGTTCATTTAATTTTACAGCCTGCACATTATCGGCCAGTTGAATATCAAGCATGGCAATTACCTCGTTCCTGATGCGCTCATCATAAACCGGAAAACACACCTCGATACGGCGGTAAATATTACGGTTCATCCAATCGGCCGAGCCCATGAAAACCTCCTGGTCACCGCTGTTATGAAATATAAAAATACGTCCGTGCTCCAGGTAACGATCAACTATACGTCTTATGGTGATGTTTTCGCTCATACCCGGCACCCCGGGTATAAGGCAGCAAATGCTACGTACAATCATCCTGATCTTCACCCCTGCCTGCGACGCTTCGTAGAGTTTGCCAATCAGCACCCGCTCTTCCAGGTTATTGAGTTTTATGGTGATCCCCGCCGGCTTCCCTTTACGGGCCTGCTCAATTTCCCTGTCTATAAGCTCAATAAACTTTGATTGCAAATTAAATTGAGCCACCAGCAGGTGTTCAAAATCAATATCATATCCCTCGGCCGATTTTGCTTTTTTAGCAAGGTAGATAAACAGCAGGTCCATTTCTCGCAGCAATTGCGGATTGGCCGTCATCATTATATGATCTGTATAAAAGGCAGCAGTACTTTCGTTAAAATTACCGGTTGCTAAAAGTCCGGCATATTTAACACGGCCATCAACAAAGCGCTTTACAAGCCCTACTTTGGCATGTACCTTTATAGCTTTATCGCTGTAAATTATATCGGCACCGGCCGCCTTTAGCTTTTTAGCCCATTTGATATTGTTGGCTTCATCAAACCGGGCCTTGAGCTCAACCAACACGCGCACCTTTTTACCACTCTGAGCAGCGCTGATCAGTGCATTTACAATCCGCGAATCGCTGGCTACGCGGTAAAGCGTTACAGAAATTTCCTCAACACTTTCATCGATAGCTGCCTCATTAAAAAACCGGAGAATAGAGTTATAGGATTGATAAGGTGCGTGAAAAATACAATCACCTTTATCAATGTAATCAAATATAGATTCGTCCGCGCTGATCTGCCTGTTCGCCAATGGCGGCCATTTAGTATATTTTAAAGATGGGATACCTACCGGCAAACCCATTAAATCTTTAAGGTTATGGTAAAAGCCGCCTTCAACAACACTTGATCCCAGTACACCCAGTTTATCTTCAACCAAATGCAATATGCGCAACGGAATCCCTGGCTGGTGCAAAAAGCGTGTTGCCAAACCCAGGTCACGTTTTAGCAATTGTTTTTCAATCTGCTCCTGAACGTCGCCATCATAGTCATCTTTAAGCTCAAGCTCAGCATCGCGGGTTATTTTGAAGCTGTAACAGCCTTTTATTTCTTCGGTTTTAAAGATCTTGTCCAGATTATACCGCACAATATCATCCAGGAAAATGATGTATTGTTTACCTCCTTCATTAACACTAAAAAACCGCGGTAACTGGTTTGAGGGAATGTTGAGGATCACTGACCTTTCCTTCTTCTTATCCAAACCAAGGTTCACTAAAAAGTATAGCCGGTTATTTTCGGGGAAGAATTGTTTTTTACCGCCTACCAGGTCAATAGGTTGCAAAAAGGCAAGTACCTGGCTGTAAAAATAGTCGCTCACTCTATCTGCTATAGAAGCCGGAATAGGCTCATTGAACAGCAGGTTTACATTATTTTCTTTTAACAACGGAATAAGCCTGCCTGTAAAAACCTTCCCAAAGCGATTTTGCTGAGCTTCTACCAGTTGCTGGGCTTTATATAGTACATCCTCGCTTTCATCGACTTTATTAAGCAGGTTAAGCTTGTGCAGTGCCATTACCACCGGCATCCGCACGCGATAAAATTCGTCGAGGTTGGATGAAAATATAGCAAGAAAATTTACCCTTTCCATTACGGGGAGTTCTTCGCTTTCGGCCTCCATCAATATGCGTTCATTGAAAAGTAACCAGCTCAGGTCCCTGTCGAAAAATGAGTATTCCATAGGTGCAGATTTTGTTTTTGGCAGTACCCCGACCGCCTACAATAACGAAGATATAATGAATGCTACTACCGATACAATAAGGCCAAACATGAATATATTGTACGATGCCCTGAGCAGCCTGTATTTTTTGCCAAGCACAACACCCTGCGAATAATTATCACGGATTAAGCTACCGTAAAGAAACTCCCGGTCTTCCATCATTTTCTCCATACCATCGCTGTAATCCTGGTATGACATGCGGTAGAAGTTACCGAAGAACAACAGGTTAACTGTTTTCTTATTGATATCCTCGGGGGTAAACAAACCCGGTGGGATTGACGGACGGGTTGAAAGTATGGAGAAGATCATAGTAGCCAAACTAACCGACAAGAGCATAAACGTTGGGATCAACAAATTAGAATGCTCATCAAGTTTACGCAGCACCAAACTGATAATTGCCGAAAGAATGATGGAGTTAACCGTGATCATGATATGGGCCTTATTATCGGCCATATCACTTAAACGCTGATGATTGCTGGAGCTGATCCTGAACATGGTTTCGATCCCGCGATCTGGCCTGTCATTCTTATGTTTTTTACCGCCGTGATCGTCATCGTGGTCTTTATCCTTTTCTTTTTCAACGGTAATAATGGCTTCACGATCTGTTTCTGTAGTGATCATGGCCGGGGTTTCTTTTACTTCAACATCAGCTTGTTTTTCAATTAGCTTTTGAAGATTTCTTTGTTTCTGATCGTTAAGCAGCAGGCGACAGTAATCTGTATAATACTCATGCCCCTGTAAAAACTCGATGTTGTAGCTGCGCCATTCGTCCTTATCAATATCATGTTTCTTGATGGCTTCCATCTCTTTGCGTAACAGCTTATTTTTATCGCGGAAATCATCTGTACCTAAATGAAACAAATCTGCATCGCAAATGATCTGTTGCAATAAGTCGGCAGGGTTTTGCGGCATTTTAGTAGCTAAAATACAGCCGGATACTTTATCAATAACAGGCTGCTCAACTTTATGCTGTTTAAGGAAATGTGTAGCCAGCGCAACACTTTTTGATTCGTGATCCTTTTTATCAGTAAAATATCCGGTATCGTGAAACCAGGATGCAGAGATCACCACAAAAAAATCTTCATCACTTAACTGGTAGTGGTTGGCTATCTGGGTGGCCGCTGCAACAACATCTTTAGTATGCCTCAGGTTATGATAAATTAAATCGGGATCATGATGTACGTCAAAATAGGATATAGCGTACTGTTTTACCTGTTCTAACAGCGGTTGAAATTTCATCGTAGTTTTTGTTGTTAAAAGTAAATCAATTTTTTTAAAATGCCTATTTGCAGCTATGCCGGGGGGAGAACATCATTTATCGGGCATTGTTTGCGCAAAAGACAAGAAAATGGTTGCCTTTATATTTACAAAACGCATACCATCCCAATATACTATTGATTTTCAACATCATAAATTCAACCAATCTCAATCATATGGCGATATTTCGTGGAATGTCAAAAATTTCTGTCAATTAAAAACAAAAACCAATTATAAATGGCCCTTAACTACCCGACAATTTAAGATACTGGTTCTTCGGCAACTCCGGGCCTCTCGTAACTATAATTATAAGGCGGATATGGCACAATGAAAGTTTCCTGCACACGCGACGATTTTTTGAAATAAGGGATCCAGATGGCCGCTGTAACTATTGATCGTAAAAATGGACTAAGTGCTGTTTCTGCAAGTTTACTGCTGATACTGGCAGCCAAAATATAATCCGTCAGGAAAAAAACGAAGCCAAAAGCAAAATAACCGGTAATACATACAGGCAGTATATCGCGCCTATTTAACAGCAACACCAGGCAAAAAAGGGCGTAAACCATTAATGTAATATTACCAATTGCCTCTATAACAACCAGCGACCTGAAATTAAACTCATGTTGGTTGCCATGGTACACATTCCAGGTGTGGAGGCTAAAATAATCGCCTGTAACCATATTTGAACCTGTCACCAAAGCTGTAGCGGCTAAGCCTATTGCGATTAATATAAGCCACCCTCCTATCGGCACAAAGGTCGATCCGTAAGCAAACACAATCCCCGGCGTTTCTCTTTGATAAAACCATACACCCAATAAAACAAGACCAACCGTCAAAAGCAATACAACCAAAACTAATGTACTATTTGTAGTTGATGGCTTAGCAACTCCCTGCGGCGTATAAGAAAAACTGTAGCCCAAGCTGGTATTATTAAGTTTTTTAATATCTCCCTTAAACTCATCGAGTTTGTTTACAGGCACATAGTCACTCAAAAAGGATAGCTTGTAGTTAAGCGATAAAGTATCGCCAGCAGCAGTGAAATCCGATTCATAGTGATAGTAGTCCCGCTTAATGGAATCATGATCTTCATTAATATTCCAGCCGCCTGGCAAAACCACCTTAATAGCATAACTGGCATCGTAAGGGTAGGTAAGAGATACCGGCGTTTTTATGCGACCGGTTATTGAGGGAAACTGGTTGTAAATAAAATTGGCAAACAGATCGGCGGTAAGTTTGTCGCTGGTAGAATCTTTCTTAAAGAAGTCGGCTATTTTATAAGTTTCTATGGTAGTAAGCTTATTGGCTTTCAAATCATCCTTTACGATAATCGAATCCTTAACTTCTATTTTATTATAGATCTTTGCATAATAATCGAGATAGCTCTTTTCTGTTTCGGCCATCCCCGATGACTCCAGTTTACCCCGCATATAATCAGCTTCATCGCCGGTGTAGGTGGTTTTTACGGTGAAGAGTACCGGTGATTTTCCATCCCTTACTGTGTAAACATCCTCTCCGATAACTTTACCGCCTTTTGATGGCGGAATAGTGGTGAGTGCGTCGCTTCCTGGCTTCAATACCAATCCTTTGTCATAACGCGGAAAGTAAATATCCGTGCTCTCACCGCCCTGGTTATCCATAGTGGCGTCAACCCAAACCTGTTTTCCGTTTACGTTGGCAGTTACCACGGCATGGTTAAAAGCATATGCTGTAGGTATGTATTGCTCAACATGTCCGTTCATATCGGCATTCACCAAAACCATCGAAGCGTCAATCCCTCCTGCCTTCAGCATCGATACCAGCAACAATGACTTATCCTTGCAATCGCCATAACGTTGTTTAAATACTTTTTCGGGGTTATTTGCGCGGTGCGAATACTCGCCTATTTCAATGCCCATGTAACGCACTTCCTGCTGCACCGTACGTACTGCTTCCCTGAAATATTTTTCCTTGTTATTACCTGCATCCTTTTTTAGCGTCGCAATCCGCTCGCCAAGCTCACCCTTGATATTTACTGCCGGCGGGTTTATACTTAAGGCCCAATTAACAACTTCGGGCCAGCTTGCAAACTCACTTACCTGGATAAAACCGCGTTCGTTATACCACGATGGCTGACTATCATCATCGTGCGCCGGCGGTACCTGGAAACCTTCATACTCGTAACGTTTTAAGCCGTTCGCTTCGCTAATGACAGGCTTAGGTACCGTATTAAAAGTTTTAAAGTTCAGCTTGCGCTGAGATGATGCAATAATAGCCGTATAATGATGTGCAATGGGCGTATACCACTGAACATACATATTTGAACAAAATTTACCGTTCAATATAGGGTTACGGCCCGTAATGGTATATGAATATTCAATCCGGTCGCCTTTACGGATATCATCCAAAATACATAAGGCAGAAAAACTTCCCTGGTAAATAAAATTAGAAAGATCCTGCTCATCGGCCAATACCTTAAAGGCCGA
The DNA here is from genome assembly GCF_900100945.1 of Mucilaginibacter gossypii. Lineage (GTDB taxonomy): Bacteria > Bacteroidota > Bacteroidia > Sphingobacteriales > Sphingobacteriaceae > Mucilaginibacter > Mucilaginibacter gossypii. The sequence continues at coordinate 79,883 of NZ_FNCG01000006.1, forward strand.
AGTTTTTAAGCGGTTTAATGGTTTACCATCGCGCCAAACGGTGATATCATGAAAGTCGAGCCGCTCATAAGCAGGATCAAAACTAACAGAGATCTGCGATGCATTCTGAATGCCGGTTTCGGATACTATTTCGCGGATAATATGATTATAGTCGGCCTGTTTTTCAACCTGCACCTGCTCTTCGATAAGCGCATAATAAAAACCGCGTTCAATAGCACGCGAGGAAGGTTTTTGATTATAAGGCTTTAACACACTAAGCCATGTTGGCCTGCCCGAAATATGCACCGATGGTGTATCGCCAAAAGCAGTCCCGCTGCACCAAAACAACATCACCAAACAAAGGAAAAACGTAAAACGCATTTTAAAAGCTTTTGTATACAGGCTCTGAAAATAAAGAAATTCAGATCAATTTAATGTAACTATTTTAATATTTAACTGTGGGGTTATATGGGATAATAAACGTATTAAACGGCAGGGTGACTGCGCGAAGGATTGACTCACCCCGGCGTTGCTCCGCTCGCCACCCCTCTCTACGCTTCGCGTATAGAGGGGATTTAAAGACTCTCAGGACTTCATGGTTTTATGGGATTAATGCAGGTGTAAAACGATCTTATTCAACACTTCATTTATGTTGCTTATTATTTCATCGTTTTCAAAACGCAGTATTTCTAATCCTAAATCAGATAACACTTTATAGCGATTTTTGTCATATTCTTTTTTATACAAATGGATTGCCCCATCTGCTTCGATAACTAATTTTGCTTCATGACAATAGAAATCGAGGATATAGTATAAACTTTTTCCAAAATATGATTGTACACAAAGAGGGTGTTGCCTAAGGAATTTTTTGCCGGCTAACTTTCTGTTTCTTAATTCAAACCAAAGCTTTTTTTCAGTTACAGTTTCCCGCTGTCTTAATTCTCTGCAAAAATCAATAATACTGCTCATTTTGATAAGGTGATAGGATGAGTAAAGATATTACTTAAATTCAAAATTAAAATTTCTCGTCCCCTCTTTACGCTTGCGTAGAGAGGGGTGACAAGCGCAGCGATGTCGGGGTGAGTAAACTATTAAACCAACAAAGCCACCCCGAAACCGGGATGGCTTTGCCAATAAATATTATCAAGAATTACTATTGCCCTCCGCCTAATACAGCACGGAATTTTGATTCGTAAGCCTTTAACTGGTTTTCAAATTTGGTAGCAAGAGCGGTTTGATGGTTGTCTTTGGTAAACTGCAACAGTCCGTTCAACACTTGCATGCCTATTTGTACATCGCGCCCGTTAATGCTATTAACATCCTGGCTTAGCAGGTAGGCATTATAATCCAACTGATCGGTAAGGTAATTGTCGATATTGCCTGCCAATTTGTTACCCAACACCACGTCATGAAGCTGATAAGCCAATTGGGTTAAATACAATTTGCGACCGGCAACATCTACATACGGGTAAATATCAGGCAGCTCAGCATCATATTTCTGAACTACTTTTAACGCTTTATCGTTTTTACCTTCCTGAACAAGGTTTTGAGCCAAGTCAAGGAATGTAGTTACCATAACGGGGTAAAACATCGAGGTCGACTCATGATCAAGGTATTTGGCGGTTTTAAACTTGCCGAATTTAAACTTGTTCATCACGTTATCATACATTACATCAGTATTGGTTTTGCTCAACTGATCATGTAAAGCTGTATCCGGTTTAAACGGTATTAGGTGATAAGTAAAGCCCTCTTTGTAAAGGTAAGGCTGTAAACCTATCAGGTTTTCGTTACCAATGGTAGTAGTAAAGCAGATAGGGCGCTTCCAGTGGTTATGCGCCAAAATATCAAACATGGCCAAATTCTCTTTGGTTACATAGTTTGATGTATACTTCCATTCCATGGCGGTTGCCAGCTTATCTTTCTGATCGGCTTTTACTACGCCGTTGGCAACTACCTCATCAGGGTTAACCGTAACTTTCAGATTTTTGGTCGGCAGGTAGTTGCCATAGTCGCCGCTTTGATATTGTACCTGCGTAGCCTTATCATCAGAAGTAATAAAATCAAACACTTCTTTAATATCCTGATATCCAGGTAGTTTCTGATCGTTAAAATAAATAACGTCCCTCACCCCTTCTTTATATTTATCAAAAGGCATAGTGATAGGAAGCGGCTCAGAACTGTTCATCTTTTTCTGCATCTGGCGGATATACCAGTCGCCGGTAAACAGGCTTAAGTTTACAATGCGCACATCCGGGCGGATACCTTCAACTTCCTGATCGTACCACAATGAGTACGTATCATTATCGCCATAAGTAAACAAAATAGCATTTGGCGGGCATGAAATAAGATAGTTGTAGGCCATATCATGCGGCGTCATTTTGGTTGAGCGGTCATGATCTTTCCACTCTTTGGCTGCTAAAAGTACCGGGCAAACCAAAAGGCCTATAACGGTTGAACCGATAGCGGCCATTTTAGCGTCGATATATTTGCGGCCAAATTCAGCAATAGCAATTACGCCGAGCCCTATCCATATGGCAAAGGCATAAAACGAGCCTACGTATGAGTAATCACGCTCGCGCGGCTGCACTGATGCCTGGTTTACATATAACACAATGGCCAAACCAGTGAAGAAAAATAGCAAGCCAACAATCAACGCATCTTTACTGCGGCGGTTAACGTGGAAAAACAAACCTATTAAACCAATTATTAATGGCAGGGCGTATAGCGGAGTATAAGTAGTAGCCGCAGTTACTGATTTTGGTAAATGTTTGCCACCGTCAAACAAACCGGTTGTCCAGTTGCCGTCAATACCTTCGGTGCTGGTTTGTCCGTCAGCATCGTTATAACGGCCAACAAAGTTCCAGAAAAAGTAACGCCAGTACATCTGGTACATTTGCCAGCTAAACATCCATTTCAGGTTATCGCCCATAGTTGGGGCCTGCCCTTCAGGGATCCTCAGCCATTGTTTGTAAAACTGCACATCGTTAGCGTCGGTGCTGTACATACGTGGCAATGCTGTGGTATGGTCATAAACATAATCTGTTTTACGACCTGCATTTTCATATTTGGTTTTGCCTTTGCGGTAAATGATACTCCCCTGTTTTTGATCGGTAACCTGCGAATCATACATAGGGCCGGTTAGCAAAGGTACTTCACCGTACTGGATACGGTTAAGGTAACCGTAAAGCGTAAAAGCGTTATCTGGATGTGAGTTATTTAAATTAGTATTAGCAGTTGCACGAATAGGGATATAAGCGAATGAGCCATATCCAAAGTATATAAATGCAACGCAAAGTAAAGCCAGGTTTAATACAGGTTTCTTTTTGCGGATACTGTACATGATCCCCAATACCAGGGCAACAACTATCAGCAGGATGAAAAAGAAAGCTCCGGTACCAAAGCCCATTCCTAAGGAATTGACAAAGAAAAGGTCGAAATAAGCCGCAAACTTAATGGTATATCCCCTGATGCCATATTGTACCAGGCCAAGAATCACTACCCCTGCCAAAAAAGTAAGGATGCTATTGCCAACGGTAATATTTTTGGTTCGGCGGAAATAGTAAACCATTGCGATGGCCGGTATAGTCAACAGGTTTAACAGGTGGATCCCTATGGATAAACCGATAACATACGCTATAAAAACAATCCATTTATCAGCACCGGGTTCATCTGCATGCTCATCCCATTTAAGAATTGCCCAAAATACAATAGCAGTACATAGTGATGACAGGGCAAATACAATGGTTTCGACAGCCGAAAACCAAAACGTATCGGTATACGTGAAGGCCAGGGCACCAACAAGGCCGGCCCCCATAATTACATATAATTTATAACCGTCGATAGCCTCATCACGTTTTTCAACCATCAGTTTTTTGGCAAAAGCAGTAATTGTCCAAAATAAAAACATAATAGTTGCACCGCTGGCCAATGCCGACCCCATATTAGTAAAGAAAGGCACTTTAGTGTTATCGCCAAATGACAATAACGACAAAACCTTGCCTATCATGGCAAAAACCGGGTAACCAGGCTGGTGGGCTACCTGTAAACGGTAGGCACATGAAATAAATTCGCCGCAATCCCAAAAGCTTACAGACGGCTCCAATGTTAAAATATAGGTTATTGAGGCTATAACGAAACAAAGCCAGCCTAACAGGTTATTGATTTTTTTGTACTGCATTTAATAATATCAATTGATTTAATAGCGCGGCAAATATCATGATTTTTATAACTTATTAAAAAAAAACACCTGCACGTGACAAAATTTAACATTAATTAACTTTTTGAAGTACTTGGATTAAAGAAATTTTATTTACCAATCTCCACGAACAGGCATATTTCAATCTATTTATTTAATAACTATAAACCTGCTTTATTGAATAATTAATTCAATGATTATGACCGGTTAACCAAGTATCAATGTCCAAATCAATTTGCATAATTTTAATATATCAGAAACAACCTGCGGGGCATGTATGTATATATCCTTATTTACCAATGAAATTTTTAACTTAGAACAATTAATACTTATTTTGTTGTAATGCAAAAACTCTACTCCTTAAGTTTTCGAAAAACACTTATCATAGCCATAATTGCCTTATTCACATCACAGTTAGGCAAGGCACAATCAGTTTATTTACCTAATTCATACCAGTTGTACCAAAAGTTCAATTCGGATATTTATTCTATAAAAAGCTCGGTTCATACTTCACTACGGCCTTTTTTAATTGATAGCACCATTCTGCATACCTATGATTCGGTAATGAATGTTGGTGTTAAAGACCGCAAAACCTGGGGCGGGCGTAAATTATTTAATGAACACCTTTTTGACGTAAAAGCAAAAGAATATACCTTTTATGCCGACTATATTACTGATCTGCAAGCCGGCAGGGATTTCACTAACAGCAATTCGACCAACTTAAATGTACGTGGCTATCAAATTGGGGGAACAGTGGGCAGCAAATTTTCATTTTACACAAGCGGTTTTGAAAATTCGGCCAAGTTTGTATCGTATTATAACAACTATGTCAATACCAATGGTTTTATACCCGGCCAGGCATATGCCAGGAAGTATACAGGCCAACCGCGCAACTCACAAGATTGGTCGTACGTAACTGCAATACTCTCCTATTCAGTAACAAAAAAACTAAATATTACTTTAGGCGAGGATAAAATGTTTATTGGTGACGGGTACCGGTCGGTGCTCTTATCTGACTTTGCAGCCAATATGCCGCTTCTCAGGCTTACAGCGGACCTTGGCCCTGTACGTTATATGGTAGCGTGGGCCTATATTGAAGACCTCAATAATGTTGCACAAAAATTTGACAGTTTTGGAAGTAACCGCCGCAAATGGGCTTTATTCCATTATATTGACTGGAATATAACCAAACGCGCCTCATTCGGTATGTTTAACGCCCTGATAGCTCCCGAAGCTGATAACCAAGGTAATCGGGCAGGCTTTGACGCCAATTTTGTGAACCCAATTTTATTTGCAAGCTCGCTGGGTCCGGGTGGTTATCAAAAGGACAATGTGTTTTTAGGTTTTAATGCCAAATACAAGATCTTTGATAAAGCTGCGCTGTACGGACAGATCATGTTCGACAGGTTCAAGGGCAGCGATTTCTTTTCGGGCAACAGTACCGATAACACCAACGGCTGGCAACTGGGTATCCGTGGCGCAGATATTTTTAAAGTTAAAAGGTTAAACTATCTATTTGAATATAACACTGTTAAGCCATACACTTACAGTAACCAGCAGTCATTAAGCAGTTATTCGTTTTACGGCGATCCTCTGGCCCATCCTTACGGAGCAAACTTCAGGGAGCTTTTGGGCATTTTGAATTATTCGGTTGGCCGGTTTGATTTCCAGGGGCAACTTAATTATGCCAAATATGGACTTGATGCCACAAAGGCTGAAAATAACGGCAAAATAATTATCAAGCCTTTTATACCTTCGGCAAATACTACAACTACCATAGGCCAGGGTATAAGTACACAGCTTTATTATGGTGAAGGAACTGTTGCTTACATACTTAACCCAAAGTATAATTTACGCCTGGAACTTGGCGCATTGTACCGCCAGGAAAAAAACGATCAGAAAGATTCAAAAAACACCATGATCACCTTCGGAATAAGAAGCTCATTCAGAAATTTATATCACGATTTTTAATCGATAAAAAGCCTTACGAAGTTTAAAACCTTTGTAAGGCTATAAACCAGAGAATCTTTACTCCCTTTTCTTTTTTCTTGAGCCTACAGATACCCCGACGGCTACACCAATTGCTATACCCACAGCAAGGCTATGCAAAGCCAAACCAATAGCTGTGCCAACCACCAGCCCACCGGCAAAATAATTAAGATCTATCCTGTTCAAAATCGATATCAAAATTTAATTTACCAGTATTTTCTAACGGTGTACAAAAACACTTCATCTTCCTCATGTATCAAATTGAACTTGTCACTGCCAGCCATTTTTGATATAGTATCACCAACCTTAGCAACCTCATCGAAGTTGGCCGTTGTGCTTAATGAAACAGGAATGATACGAAATTCTTCGCTATTAACGGAAATCATAACATAGTCTCTGTAGCGATAAACAGATTCCAGCTTACCGTTAATTTCGGCATCGTGAAACTGATTATACTTTGTTACCCGTGCAACTACACAAACAATGATAACAGCAGTTATACAGCACAAAAGAAATAGTTTTTCATTTATTATAAAAGAAAGCCCAAATTACAAAAGAAACTTTTTATTTCTACCCTACTGACAAACTGCTGTCATAACCATATATTTATTTTGAACAGCATTCAAAAGCATCAATATGACCAAGCCTGATATTGCCAGCCTGCGGGTTTATAACCAGCATCTTAATCACGATAAATTTAAAAAACCTGAAGATGTGGTTGGATATATGTGCGCCATGCAGGCGCAGGAATACACGCATGCAAAATGGGCAATTGGTTTACGGATGTTATCACCTGCGGATAAAATGGTAGAAAAGGCTATAACAACCGGAACTATATTGCGCACCCATGTACTAAGACCAACCTGGCATTTTGTATTACCTCAGGATATCCGCTGGATGCTTAGCCTTACTGCTCCAAGAATCAACGCAGGCAATGCCGCCATGTATAAAAAACAGGAGGTTACCGATGCAATTTTTAATAAAAGCTTTGACGTATTTACAAAAGCCCTGCAGGGCGGCAAACAGCTAACCCGTACAGAAATTGCCGCTGCGCTAAATCAGGCAAACATAGCTACCGACGATTTCAGGCTTACCATATTATTAATGAAAGCGGAACTGGAGCAATTAATTTGCAGCGGGGCAAGGCAGGGCAAACAGTTCACCTATGCTCTGCTCGACGAACGGGCACCTGTAACACCAGCCATATCTCGTGACGAAGCGGTAACCAGACTGGTTTTGCGGTATTTTAAAAGTCACGGCCCCGCTACCGTAAATGATTTTGTACATTGGAGCGGCCTTACCGTTGCTGATGCTAAAACCGGGATTGAAATAAACAAAACCCTGCTAAGTAATATCACCATTGGCGGAGTTATGTATTGGATGGGGGCCGATCGGGATTTTGGTGCCGCGAAAAAATCCGGAGCCTATCTCCTGCCAGTTTACGATGAGTTAATTATAGCTTATAAAAATCGCGATGCCATGATACCGGCCGGGTTTCGGGATAAAATGGGGGCTATTACTTTTTTCCCAACTATAATGGTCAATAACCAGGTGGTTGGCAACTGGAGCCGGAATATGGGCAAAAAGAATATTGATATTGAGCTCAAACCATTTAACAAACTCAATAAGGCTCAAAACCAGTCTATTGAAAGCGCCATACAACGTTTTAAAAAGTTTAATGGTATCGGATAACAAACATTAACTACATCAACAAGTTACTTATAAAAACAAGATATTATGCCCGAACTACCCGATCTGCAGGCTTTTAGCCATAACCTGCAAAAAATACTTGCAGGTAAAACCGTTAAAAAAATAGAAGTACCTAACGCTAAAAAACTAAATGTTAGCGTACACGAATTAAACGAGGTATTAAGCGGGCAAAAGCTCGAAAAAGTATATCGCGAAGGGAAGGAACTGCATATTAAATTTAGCAAGGGCAATGTACTGGGTCTGCACCTAATGTTGCACGGTAAACTGTTTTTGTTCGATACCAAGAACGACAACAAGTACAGCATCATCGAGCTGCACTTTGATGATGGCAGCGGATTAGTACTTACCGATTTCCAGGGGATAGCGATGCCTACCCTCAACCCCGAAAAAAAGGACGTACCCGACGCGCTTGATGCCGATGCCGAGTATTTGAGAAAGCGCCTGGCAAAAACAAAAACCAATATTAAAACTGTTCTGCTTGATCAAAAGATTATGAGAGGCGTCGGCAATGCGTACGCCGATGAGATTTTATGGCACGCCCGCATTTCTCCGTTCTCCGTAAGCAGTAAAATACCGGAGGCCAAACTGAAAGACCTGGTTAAGGCAATAAAATCGGTATTGGAAGATGCAGAAAAAAATATCCTTAAATCAAACCCCGACATCATTAACGGTGAAGTTCGTGATTTCATGGATATTCACAATTCAAAGAAAAAACACAGCCCAACAGGCGCCGCGATCATAATTAACGAAGCATCGCGGAAAACATATTATACTGACGAGCAGGAATTGTTCGAGTAAATCTCGCAGGGTTTAAAGAAGAGTATTTAGCGTATTTTGCTGCGCTCGTTTAATGAGCGCAATGCTCAAAAGGCTCCCCTTTAGAGAAGATTTAGAGGGGCATCTACTTCAACTTTTTCACCAGTACATTAAAATCAACACCAACAATCGGAATCTTCTTCCAGGGTTGGGTTTCACCATCCTTATGGAAGGTACCGCCGTTAAATAAGCCGCAGGCAAATCCAACGTTGGAGTTGGTTTTGGTTGTCAAAAATTCAATAGAAACCACAATATCACCGGCCACTTTAACATTGTACGGCGATAAGTCGACGGTGGTTAATTGATGGTTTTCCACATTGTCGTATTTTTTAATGTAGCCTTTTATTTCGTCTTTAACCAAATTAGCTTCATTTGGAAACTTCCCGGCCATTTGGTAAACATTTACTTTAAAAGGGATGCTATCGCTTGACCGGTTTTGAGTATGAAAGTGCAGCGTAAGTAATTGTACCTGTTTTTTACCAGCATTCATTTCAATACCAACCTGCGCACCTTTAACAGCATCAAAGGTATTATTGGATGAGCCGCTTCGGGGTTTGTTGCCTATCGTTTTGGTTTTATCCTGGGCGGATACGCTAACGGCAACGAAGCATAAAAAACATAAGGCAACGAGTTTTGCAAAATTTCGGGAGAATATCGATTTGAACATAACAATAAGTTTTGGATGAATTTATAAGGTAGACGATGGCGATAAACAAATGGTTGCAACCTCGATCTGAAAATTTTTCATAGCGGATCCCTGTAGAGATTCATCACACGCCTCTGCAATCAGGCAACGTCATTCCTTCTTAACAGCACTGTTCCTGATAAAAACAGCCGACATCAGGGCGCCCAAAAAACCCAGGCCGGCGCAGATCCGCATAATATTGCCATAAGCCGAAATAAATCCATTGTGATACGCAATCTCGACTGCCTTTTTGTTGGATCCGTCGATACCGGCGGGCACTTTAGCATTACCTAAGTTGGCCGATTGTTCCATAACTGTCTTTTTATCTTTTTCTTTAAGGGATAACTTCTTCAACTCCCCCTGCATCGCTCCCGAAAAAAATAAAACCGCCAGGGCACCAAAAATGGCATTGGCAAAAACATTGGCAATCCGGGTCATAGCATTATTAATGCCCGACGCTGTACCCGAAAAATGATCACTTACCGATCCCATTACCGTTGCCGTAAGCGGCGCTACTGTTAATGACATGCCGAAGCCAAAAACAAGCACACCGGGAAAAAAGCTTGTCCAATAATCGGAAGGGCCTGCAGTTTGTTTAATGAACGACAATATCAGTAACCCGGCTCCCGCCAAAGCCGGACCGATTATGAGCAATAAACGCGGGCCTTTTTTATCGGCAATAGCTCCTGCATAACGCGCAATGGAGATCATGAGCACAGTGAAAGGTAAAAATGTTAACCCAGATTGCAACTGGCTATACCCCTGCACCTGCACCATGTTTAGTGACATGAACAGCATACCGCCACCCAAACCCGCGTACAGAAAAAATGTAAGCAGGTTTATCCCGCTAAAGGTTTTATTACTAAACAGGTTTAGCGGCATCATGGGATGTTTGCTTGTACCTTCTATCCAAATAAAAACAATGAGCAATAATAAGCCCAGGGCTAATGATCCATAAACCTGCCAGCTATTAAAACCAACCGCCGGCATCCGCAGAAAACCAAATGTTAGCAAAGCAAGCCCTGATGCAATAGAAATAGCCCCGGGAAAATCAATGGTTTGATCGGTATTATCATCCTTACTTTCGGCAACCTTGCGCCACAGGATGAGTAAAGCTACTATCCCTATGGGTATATTAATAAAGAATATGTACCGCCATAAACCGGCATCGGCTAAGGCGCCACCCAATACCGGGCCGCCCACTGTAACTACCGTGGTAATGGCCGACCATGTTCCGATAGCCTTGCCCCTTTCTTTTGCATCGATGGATGATGAAATAAGCGAAAGGCTCCCCGGAATCATCAGTGCTCCTCCTATACCCTGTATGATCCGAAAAACAATGAGATAAAAAACACCTGGTGAAAGCCCGCAAAGGGCTGATCCGGTTATAAAAATAAAGATCCCTATCATGAAGACCTTCTTCCGCCCCAGTTTATCGCCAAGCGAGCCGCCTATTAAAATAAGCGAGGCAAGCATCAACAGGTAAGCGTTCAGGATCCAAAAGAGATCAGCTCCTTTGGCATCAAGGCTTTGTTGTAATGCCGGCAGCACCACATTAAGTGCTGTACCATCAATAAATGCCATGGCCGAAGCCAGTATAGCCGAAACCATGATCCATTTGCCTGCCGGGCTGCCCAATGAAACTGTAGCCATATTTTATAAGGTTGTAATTGAAAGGTTTATTACAAAGTTGCAGTAAATGATCGGATTAAACTGAGCCTAAAAAAACAATTTAAAGTGTTGCAAAAAAATATGACTATCGCCTGAAAACACCGATGTTTTCCGGGCAAAGCAGGATCAGCAAAAATATTGCAGCAAAATCAAGTGGTAAAACTTCCGACTCATTTACTGCCGAAAATAGCATTATCAAAATGGTTAATATAATTATTGCGATAACATGGTTGCGGTGCGGGATAGGAATTCCGATTCTATCAATAAAGCGTTTAGCCCTAAAATTACTCCGATATATAAACGGCAATATCAAAAAGTAAAAAGCACTTGCGGCTATCAAAATCCAATAGAGCACAATTTTTCCGGTCTCATTAATTTTAATTATTCCATTTGCATTTGCCCCCAACATTGCGGTGTTGGATTTAAAAAGCGAATGGGTTGACAGATGAAAAAGGTCAGGTAAACTGCTCATTTTTTCGGTGATGAAAAACAGGCTTGCTATCCCGGTTAAAATTAAAACCACACAAAACTGGATGCTGCGGTAGCGCGAAAGCCTTACAATATATACTGCCGACACTATAAAAATTACAAGTAACAACAATACCGTGAAGTATCCTATAAAACCGCCATAGCGATTGTATATCATCTCAAAATATCCTTTATCAATAAAGAAGAGTATGATAGCCCCTATATTGAACACGATCATTAATCCGAAGATCAACGTCTCAAACTTTGTTAAGCCGTTCTTTTTACGGGCAGTATTATAGGTATTGAGCACGGCCATGATTTTATGAATGATTGTAACAACTAACAAAAACTTGCCAAAACATGTTTTCAGTCCTTCTTTAAAACGAAAACAAGCTCCAAATTATTTCCGTCACACCAACGACAACATTCGTCACATTTAATTCTGAAGGTCATATTGTTGCTGTACCATTGAATCATAAATCAACAGCCACATGAAAAAGCTTATCCTGATACTGATTCATCTCACCATTGCATACCTGTTGAAGGCGCAGCCGCTGCAGCAACCTATAGTTTTGGGCAGGGTGGATACCATTTATTCCAACATCCTGAAAGAGAAACGACCACTTTGGGTTTATACGCCAGGATATGATACCAACTACTTTTCAAAACCGGAATTTCCGGTTTTGTACGTTTTAGATGCCGATGATCATTTCATGTCGCTGGTTACTATGATCAAAGAACTTAGCGCAACTGCAGGCAATACGGTGCTGCCGCAAATGATTATAGTTGGTATTTTGAATACATCCGGACACCGTACACGAGACCTTACGCCTACCAGCAGCGCTATGTACAAGTCATCAGGTGGAGGGGAAAACTTTGCCGCCTTTATGGAAAAAGAACTAATTCCATATATCGACAAAGCATATCCAACTGCTCCCTATCGCACCATGATCGGTCATTCGTTGGGAGGATTAACGGTGATCCATTTATTATTAAAACATACACATGTTTTTAATGCCTATGTAGCTATAGATCCGAGCATGTTTTATGACAACGATAATTTACTTAAACAAGCAACCATTATCCTTAAACAAAAGAATTTTGGCGGTAAAAAGCTTTTCCTCGGTTTTGCCAATACGATGAATGCGGGAATGGATACTATACAAGTAAAAAAGGACACGGCCGAAATATCACATCATATCCGGTCGATCATGAAACTGGCTGATGATCTTTCTGTCAATAAAACCAACAATCTGCAATGGGCTAAAAAATATTATCCCGATGACGATCATAATTCAGTTTCGTTCAATGCTGAATATGATGCCTTACGGTTTATTTTCAAAAACAACCGCTTTCCGCGAAACCAGCCTTATAACCAATATTTTGATAAACAGTATAATGCCGTGCAGCTAAGACAAATGATAGATACCCATTACAAAATGATGTCCGCTGAAATGGGTTACACCGTACGCCCTCCCGAGCCGGAGATGAATGGCATAGGCTACGCGTTTTTGCAACAAAAAGATTATGAAAAAGCGGCTATGTTCTTCCAGGTCAACATAGATAATTACCCGAAAAACTTCAACGTTTATGACAGTATGGGCGATTGCTTTTTAGCCCGTGGGGATAAAGCAAATGCCGAAAAGTATTTTAAGAAAGCTTTATCAATAAAGTATACCAAAGAGATCATGGATAAGCTGGATAAGGTGCAGGCAGAGAAGTAAGAGATTTGGAGGGGCTAATCTATAAAACTCACCGGTTCCAAATCTTTCAACTCGTCTTCAGTAAACAACCTTGAATGGATCATGAACCTAAAACCCGTCGGTATTTCTATTGAAAAACTTGAACCACGGCCTTTGGTAATATCGAGCTGAAGCTGGGTATGCTGCCAGTATTCAAACTGGTCCCTACTCATCCAAAATTCACAGTCATCCACCTCTCCTATTTTAACATCGCTGCCGCCGAGTTTAAACTCGCCTTTTTCAAAGCACATAGGCGATGAGCCATCGCAGCAACCACCGCTTTGATGGAACATCAGGTCGCCAAAGCGGGATTTGAGTTCGGCTATCAGCTTTGAAGCTTCGGGGGTTATGGTTACTCTTTTGATCATGTCTTCAAATTTCGCGCGAAGCTGCAGATAAGTAAAGGAATATTCAAACACATAAAGACTTACGAAGTTTCAGAAACCTCGCAAGTCTGGGGAACGGGGGGATTAAAGCCGGGATTAAAAAAATCCCAGCTTGTTCTTATTATATGAGATCAGCATGTTTTTTGTTTGACGGTAGTGACCAAGCATCATTTTATGATTTTCGCGACCAAAACCTGATTTTTTATAGCCGCCGAACGGCGCATGTGCAGGATATGCGTGGTAATTATTTACCCAAACCCTGCCGGCCAGTATTGCGCGGGGCACCTGGTAAAGCTCGTGCGCATCGCGGGTCCACACACCGGCACCCAATCCGTAAAGTGTGTCATTGGCTATCGCGATAGCTTCTTCAGTAGTTTTGAACGTAGTTACACAAGCCACCGGACCAAAGATCTCCTCCTGGAAAATGCGCATCTTGTTATTGCCCTTAAATAACGTAGGCTGGATATAATAACCGCCTTCCAGCTCACCATCAAGCTTTTTAACCTCGCCGCCACAAAGTACCTCTACTCCCTCTTCTTTACCAATTTTCAGGTACGACTGGATTTTTTCGTACTGGTCGTTAGATGCCTGTGCGCCCATCATTGTGGTGCCATCTAAGGGGTTACCCATAATGATAGCATTAGTGCGTTCTATCACCTTCGACATAAATTTATCGTAGATGTTTTCATGCACCAGGATCCTCGACGGGCAGGTGCAAACCTCGCCCTGGTTAAGGGCAAATAATACTGCGCCTTCAACAGCTTTGTCAAAAAACTCATCATCGGCATCGGCTACCGATTCAAAAAAAATATTTGGTGATTTTCCGCCCAGCTCCATCGTAACCGGGATGAGGTTTTCAGATGCGTACTGCATAATCAAGCGGCCGGTTGTGGTTTCGCCTGTAAAGGAAACTTTGGCAACCCTTGGCGATGAAGCCAGTGGCTTACCTGCCTCCGGACCAAAACCGGTGATAATGTTCAAAACACCAGGCGGCAAAATATCCTGGATCAATTCCATTAATACCATGATGGATGTTGGTGTTTGCTCGGCTGGCTTCACCACGCAACAATTACCGGCAGCAAGCGCAGGCGCAATTTTCCAGGTAGCCATCAACAGCGGAAAATTCCAGGGGATGATCTGTCCTACCACACCTAATGGTTCATTTAAACAAATACTTACGGTATATTCATCATGCTCGGAAATCCCGCCTTCTTCCGCACGGATAACACCGGCGAAATAACGAAAATGATCAATCACCAGCGGCAAGTCGGCAGCGCGACATTCACGAATGGCCTTTCCGTTATCGATGCATTCTACAACGGCCAAAAACTCCAGGTTGGCTTCAATAACATCGGCTATTTTATTTAACAGCGATGCCCTGTGTGCGGCTGAAGTTTTGCCCCATGCCGGGAATGCGGCATGAGCGGCATCCAGAGCCAGTTCAACATCTTCCTTTCCTGATCGTGCAGCCTTGGTGAATACTTTGCCGTCGATAGGCGAAACGTTATCAAAATATTCGCCTTTAACCGGCGGAACAAATTTGCCGCCGATAAAATTGTCGTATTTATCCTTGAAGGATGGTTTAGAAACAGCGCTCATAATTTTTATGGTTTTTTGGTAACACTAATGTAGAGCAACCTCGCTGTAAGGCATTTGCATTATGCTCTCAAAAGGTAGCACAATGGTCGCATTTTTTGCACCCACTTGTTAATCATGATAAGTATACCTAATTTGGTATAAATTATAAATGGCTATGAATAACAAAACCCTGTTATCTCCACTAAGCCTCTCACACGGAAAAGAACTGAATACCCTGGTTGAAAACCGCAGGGCTTACACCATGAACCATTGCGAACTCAACGTTTTTGAAACTTTTGAGCGCAGCGAGCTGGTGCCCTTAACTTTTAGCGACCTGGTAATAACAAGCATGTTGCGCGGCAAAAAGGTGATGCACTTGTTTGATAAACCGGGGTTTGATTACCTCCCCGGCGAAACCGTTATAGTGCCGCCAAATATTACCATGAAAATTGATTTCCCGGAGGCTACTATCAACCAGCCATCACAGTGCACAGCTTTGGCTATTAACCACCAGGAAATTACCAATACGCTTGATTTCTTAAATGAGAATTACCCAAGGGAAGATAAGCGGGTTTGGCAGCTGAACTATAACCAGTTCCACTTTTTTAATAATTATGAGCTGGCCCAGCTCATTAATAAACTCATCCGCATCAGTACCGGCGATGCCCTGACCAAGGATGTGCTTGCCAACCTCACTTTAAAAGAATTGCTAATCCGCATTATGCAGATGCAAAACATTAACGAGATCAGCGATAACCTGCATGAGCTATCAAGCAGTAGCCGATTTGCCTACGTACTGGAATACATTAGGGTGCATTTAAGCGATAAGCTTAATATTGATGCATTGAGCCAAATGGCCTTCATGAGCAAAGCAAGCTTTTTCCGGGCGTTCAGGCACGAGTTGGGGATTTCGCCGGTTGATTATATCATTAAAGAGCGCCTGCAATTAGCCAAGCAGCTCATGAACAATCCGCATAACAGTATCTCTGAAGCTTGTTTTAAAGCCGGGTTCAATAACCTTAACTACTTTAGCCGCGCATTTAAAAAGATAGAGGGCATTACGCCAAGTTATTATAAGGCCAAGCTACGGGATGGGCACCTGAATTAACAGACTAATAAAAATATTGTTCGGAAAGTAAGAAGCAATCTTATACGTGCACTTAGTAAACACTTATAAGATTGCTGTTGTGTAAGGCGCTTAACCTTCTGGTGTTTATGCCGATCTGCGGCTATTACTGATCAATGCTGATTCATAAACAGTGCTGATGATGTCTTCGGCAGAAAAAGTGCCCAGGAAATCCCAGTCGATATGGCTGTAGATAACCTGTTTTGATGGTTCAATAATAATATAGGTGGCCAATAACGGCGCGTTTTCGTCAATGCCCGAAAACCTGTCCCACACAGGGTAATCCTCAGAATACACCCTGAATTGCTGTGCTATTTCTTTATCGGCATCGTGATAAAAATTAAGGGTGAGACTTTGTTCCCACGCCCATTTTTCAAGATCTTCGGTACGTTCGTCACTAATGATAAGCAGGTTGCCGCCGCTTGCCTTAACCTCATGCTGCAAATTATTCAGTTGTTTAAGCTGCGCCAGACCTTGCTGCCCCCAATGACGCGAATAAAAAGAAATAACCAGCGGCTTATTTAATAAATTCCTTTGCGAAATAGGGCCATGTGTTTCGGCGCCATTGTAAAATTGCTGCCAGCGGCTATAATCGTTATTTAACTTAAATTCAGGGACCAAATTGCCCGCTTTTACAGGATGTAATGATTTCAGCTTACGAAACTTAAGATCGGGTTCGGCAACAACTTCAAGCAGATCGAAAAAAGGATATTTATTATTATTTGTGGTTTGCATTTTAAAATAGATTTATGATGTTATGGATAGTGTTTTAAGGTAATTGTAGTTGAGCTTTATTGTTCAACAACAACGGCATAATCCATAAATTACCCGGTAACGCATGAGCAAGCCCGACGGGATGGCGCTGCTTAATTGTTTATTGCTGGATGTGTTCATAAAAATATATTAATTGAGGTCAGTAAATTTAAAGGTGCGTAACAGCTTATCTGAGGTGGAGAGAATTTTAACAACAGCAACATATAGGCATGTACATTTCGCCCCGGTTTTGAGCTGATGTGTATTTATTACTGCTGATTAAACTGTTGCCCGTCATCTGTTTTTGAATGTTACATAACAAATATACTATAATATCTATAAACTTAGTAGAAGTTATTGAAAAATATTTATCAATCCTTCTTATCCTCAAAATACCTTGTCTCTTATTTGGCATTTTATATCGGCTAACATTCAATGCCCTTCCCTTTCTAAAAACAAAACCTTGTAATTTGCGTTCCGTATAACTAATAAATTAGCTATGCAGAACAGGTTGAAACCGCAATATATTATCGTATTTGTTTTAAGTGTTTTAGTCCTTTCCAACTGCAAAAACAACAGCAAAAAACATTACAATTATATAGCTGACTCCCTAAAAAAGAAAATGGCTAAAGAGTGGACAAAAACCATTCCTGGCAACTTTAGTGATCAAACCGAAGTTGTATTTGACAGTACCCGCATCGTCACATTTCTTCAAAAGCACCCCGCTTTGGTTCCCTATGAGCAGGATCTGCGGAGTTTTTACCGTAAGCGTAAATTTGCCTATGCATGGTACGAAAAAGGCACCTTAATTGAACAGGCTGGTAACCTGAACGACAGGCTGATGAACCTGCAAAATGAAGGCATATATAAAGGTACCCCCTATCAAAAAGATTTAGACTCCCTGATATTTGATAATCATTCAAAAACAAGAGTCAAAAAGCCTGATATTGGCACCGAGTTAATGCTCACTGCCCAGTATTTCGCGTTTTCAAAACTGGCTTTCCGGGGCATGAGCGATTCGGTCAGCCGTTCGGTAAACTGGTTCCTGCCGCGTAAAAAGATAGCATATGATGATTATCTTGATACACTCTTAAAAAAAACTTCGAAACAAACCCCTGCTATAAGCGAGCCGGTGTACCGCCAGTACGACTTGCTAAAAAGTTTCCTGGCCAAATACCGCCAGCTTGATGCCCATGAGAACTGGGAGCCAATTATTATCAGCAAAAAACTCAAACTCGGCGACTCGTCGGCTGTAGTTGCCAACATAAAAGCCCGCCTATATAAACTGGAAGATTTTAAAGGCGATACGCTCAACAATAAATTTGATGACGAGTTCAAAGCAGCCATAACCCAATTCCAGCTCAGGCACGGCCTTGGCGCCGATGGCTTACCAGGTCCCGGAACCATGGCCGAAATGAATGTACCGCTCAAGTCACGGATCAAACAGATCATTGTAAACATGGAGCGCTGCCGCTGGCTACCGGTAAGTTTAACTACCGACTACCTCGCTGTGAATATCCCCGAATTTAAACTGCACGTTTACCATGCCGATAGCTTATTATGGAGCTGCAATGTGGTGGTGGGGGAAAAAGTACATCAAACAGTAATATTTTACGGCGAAATGCAGTACGTGGTATTCAGTCCTTACTGGAACCTGCCCGAAAGTATTGTGCGCAATGAAGTTTTGCCGGCCATGAGCAGCAACCCAAATTATCTTAACGAGCATAATATGGTCATTACCGGCCGGGAAAACGGGCTTCCGGTAATTCAGCAAAAGCCCGGACCTGCAAACTCTTTGGGGCTGGTAAAATTCCTGTTCCCTAATAGTTACAGTATCTATTTGCACGATACGCCTTCAAGGTCGTTGTTTGGCGAATCGTCCCGGGCGTTTAGCCACGGCTGTATCCGCGTTGGCGAACCGGTAAAACTGGCTTCATTTCTTTTAAAATACGACAGCACCTGGACAACCTCCCGCATTAATAAAGCCATGCATCTCGGTAAACAACAGCAGGTTACACTCAAACAAAAGATGCCTGTATTTATAGCCTATTTTACCGCCTTCACCGACAGGAATAACCGGCTCAATTTCCGCAAAGATATTTATGACCGCGACGAGCAGCTTGCATCCATGATCATGTCAGGCAGCGGGCAATACTAATCCACTTCTTACCAATCTCTTTTTCTTCATACAGCAGTTTAAAGTACCGGTAATTAATAATTGCAAAATATTTTTCATGGGTTTGTAGGCAATCGCTAAAATTTAATTGTCCTCACTTTAAATCACTAAAGTGCATCCCTACAAAGGATAGTTTTCCTTTAGCACAGTGATCATTAACCAAACTATATGACATTATTAATAAACCCAGGAAAACTGATGCCTATGTAAAAAAAGCTTACTCTCCCCACTACAGGCAATAATTACCCGGAGGGAATTACTGCCTCGAAAAAGATTTTTGAATGTTTATAACTGCGTTGTGCTTCCAGGGCGCTTCGCTATTAACTCCCTTTAAATTCAATAAAATATGAAATTTTTCAAACACCCGGTGGGTGTACAGAGGCCATGGGTATCAAAATCCCTCAACCTGTGTAAATTTGCCCTTGCAGGTATGGTGCTCTTGAATATGCAGGCTTCGGCTGCTGAAGCGCCAAAAGCAAATGCCAAATCAAACTATAATTTTAACTTAAACTTCGCTAAACTTACCGGTAAGGTTGTTGACGAAAAAGGCGAACCCCTTGTAGGCGTAAGCATCAGGATCAAAGGCACCACTACAGGTACACAAACCGATGCCAGCGGTAATTTTACGCTTGATGTTCAGCCAAACACTGTGTTGATTTTGAGCTATATCGGTTATGGCACTAAAGAAGTTGCGGTGGGAGGTAAATCAACTATTACCATTACTTTAACCTCAAACAACAATTTGAACGAAGTTGTGGTAACTGCCTTAGGTATTAAAAAAGAAGAGAAAAAATTAGGCTACGCCATTACAACTGTAAAAGGCGACCTGCTTGATAAAGCGAAAGAAAGCAACGTAGCCTACTCATTAGAAGGCCGCGTGGCAGGTCTGAGCATCAGCGGTGTAAGTGGCGGTCCGGGTTCTTCAGCCCGTATCTTATTACGCGGTGTAACGAGCGGTACAGCTGGCGGCCCGTTATTCGTAATCAACGGTGTACCGATGGACAACACCCAGCGCGGTTCATCCGGCGAATGGGGTGGCGCTGATTATGGCGACGGTATCAGCAACATTAACCCTGATGATGTTGAAACCATTACGGTATTAAAAGGCCAGTCAGCATCCGCTCTTTACGGTACCCGTGCTACAAATGGTGTAATTTTGATCACCACCAAAGGCGGCAAAAAAAATTCGGGTTTTGGTGTTGAATTCAATACCAACTACCAAGCCGACAAGGTTAACAACACTACCGATTTCCAAACCACATATGGTCAGGGTCAGCGTGGTGTAAAGCCTCAAAATGCATCCGACGCACAAGCGTCAACTCGTTTAGCATGGGGTTCAAAACTTGATGGTTCACAAACCATACAGTTTGACGGCAAAATGTATCCATATTCCGCGGTAAACAATAATCTGCAAAACTTCTACCGCACAGGCAATACTTATACTAATACAGTAGCGTTTGACGGCGGTAATGAAACAGGAGCTTTCAGGTTATCAGTTTCGGATATGAATGCAGGTTCGATAGTACCTAACAGCAAACTCGACAGGAAAACTTTCAACTTAAACGCCAACCAAAACGTAACCGACAAACTGAACATCGGTATCGTGGCCAACTACCTGGTTGAAAACTCTACAAACCGTCCAAGCCTTTCTGACGGTCCGGGTAACCCGAACAACATCTGGTTTATCGCCCCTAACTTAAACCAATCTATCCTAAACCCTGGCTACGGTGCTAATGGTTATGAGCAGGTTTGGACAGACGACCCATATGTAACCAACCCTTACTTTGCTGCCAACAAGTTTATCAATAACACCGGCCGTAAAAGGTTAATTACAGCATTAACCGCCCGCTACAACTTCACCAGCTGGATTTACGCGCAGGCCCGTTTAGGTTATGACAACATTAACGATAGCCGCTTTAAAGTAACCCCTACCGGTACCGCGTACTACTCGGGGTTAATGGGCGGCCTGGACGAGCAATCAACCACGCAAACATCCGAATTAAACATCGACGGTTTAATTGGTGTTAAACACGACATTGTTAAAGACCTGTTAAGTTTCGACGTAACCGCAGGTGCTGCAACCCGTAAAAACCAATACGAATATACCAGCCTTAGCGGCGGTCCGTTCACGCTGCCGTTTTTCTATAGCATCAACAACGTAGGCAGCAAAAACTCAAGTTATGGCTTCAGCAAATCAGAAGTGCATTCGGCTTACTACAACGCTGATTTTGCGATTAAAAACTTCCTGACCATTGGTACCAGCGGCCGTTATGATGCATACTCAACGCTTAATGCCGGTAACCGAGGTATATTCACTCCATCGGTATCGGGCGCCTTCATTTTCTCCGAGTTGACACATATACCGAATATTGATTTAGGTAAAATCAGGTTATCATACGCTAAAACAAGTGGTGAGCTAAAAGACGCTTATGGCACTTCGGCTTATTACAGCCTGGGTAACAATATTAATGGTATAACTATCGGTAATTACTCATCTGATCTTTATAACACAGGTTTAAAACCATATACCCTTTCGGAAATTGAGATCGGTACCGAGTTAAAAATGTTTAACGGTCGGTTAAATTTTGATTTTGACTATTTTGCCCGTAAAACTAAAAACGAGATCCTGCGTAGCGGACTTGACATAGCATCAGGTTATACCACCCGTTTAATCGGTTCTCAGTCATTCCAAAATCGCGGCGTGGAGTTAGAGGTTAAAGGTACACCAATCCAAACTTCATCATTCTCCTGGACTCCATCGTTTAACTTTACTTATGTTAAAAACAAGGTGCTAAAAACCGATGAATTCGGCACTACGCAAAATTTAGGCACCTATCGTCCGTTAAATGCTAACCTTGCTTACGTAGTTGGTTTACCTGGCCCGCAAATTATGGCTAACGATTACAAACGCGACGCAAGCGGTAATATTATTTTCGATTCAAGCGGTTATCCTGAGTACACCGATCGTAAAGCAATGGGTACAACAGTGCCTAAAATTTACGGCGGTTTAAACAACGATTTCAGCTACAAACATATTAATCTTTCGTTTTTGGTTGACTACCGTTTTGGTAATAAAATTCTTTCGGCAACAAACGCTTACAGCATCTACCGTGGTTTAAACAAAATCACACTTGATGGCCGTGAAGGAGGTGTAGTAGGCAAAGGTGTTACTGAAGCAGGTACGCCAAACACCAAAAATGTTGAAGCGCAGGATTACTACCAAAATGGTTTATATAAAGTATCGGCTCTTAACGTGTTAAGCGGCGACTTTATTAAACTACGCCAGGTAACATTGGGTTATACCTTTACAAGCGGCATATTGAAAGGTTCACCGTTTAACGGTATTACCGTATCAGCAGTAGGTCGTAACCTTTGGACCATCCTGAAACATTCAGACAATATCGATCCTGAATCAGGCTTCTCAAACAATATCAACTATGCAGGCATCGAAGGTACCAGCTTACCGGCAACCCGCACATTCGGTATTAATGTTAACTTTAAATTTAGAAAATAACAGAGATGAAAAAGAAACTTATATATAGTGGTCTTTGTATTGCAGCGTCGCTTTTTGCCGGCTGTACCAAAGATTTCACCAAAATAAATACCGACCCTAATAAAACGTCGGCCGAAGTGTTCAATCCAAACTTTCTTTTAGCGCAGGCTGAACTTAATTATTCACAAACGGGCTACTCGCAGTTACTTTTTCAAAGTATGTGGTCGCAATCATTAGCTTCAACGTTCGGCTATTATGGTAACGGCGATAAATACACGCAAAGCGGATCATTTAACGATTATGTTGGCCGTGTGTATAGTGAGGGCTATGGCGCTGAAACTTACGCACAGGAAATGAAAAACCTTACAGCGAGCAATGCAGCGTATTCAAATCTGAATAAAATAGGCACTATTATGAAGGTGCTTATCCTGCAACGCGTTACCGATACTTATGGTGATGTTCCTTACTCAGAAGCAGGCATGGCAAAACAGGGTATCTTTTTCCCTAAGTTTGATAAGCAGCAGGATATATATACCGCTATGCTTGCAGATCTTGACGCGGCAGTAAGCGGTCTTGATGCTGCAAAAGATAAACCGACTTCTGATCTGATCTACGGTGGCGATATTGCCAAATGGAAACGGTTTGGTTACTCTTTAATGCTGCGTGTTGCTATGCGTTTAACTAAAGTTGATGCCGCTACCGCGCAAAAATATGCTGAAAAAGCTTATGCCGGTGGTACCATGGCCAGCGTTGATGATAACGCCAAAGTAAAAACAGATAACGCGAATGGTTACAGCAATTCTATCGTTAATGCTTTATTAACTACCGATGATTTCCGTGAAGTACGCTGGTCAAAAACTTTGATCGATTACATGAAATCAACTACCGATCCGCGAGTTAGCGCAATTGCTGAAATCACTACGGGTAACGGTAAAGCAGCTAACGAAAACGAATCGCTTGCTGGTGATAATACCTACAGTAAACAGTTAGGTATGCCGAATGGCTATGATCTTAACGGCGGAGCCACTGATATATCAAAAGCACCGGGTTACCCAGGCGCAACTCCGGCTGTAAGCGCTACAGATGCTCCGGCACCACTTGGCAAATATTCAAGACCAAGGCTCCAAGTTTATTACACCTCATCCGGAAGCATTAACCCTGTTGATAAAAGCACCATCAACATGCTGTTAACTTATGGCGAAACCGAGTTGTTACTTGCCGAAGCTTCGACCAGGAACTGGAATACAGGTAACGCTGCTACGCATTATGCTAATGCTCTTGCTGCTAACATGAAATCGGTCGCGCAAATCAATTCGGCCGCTACGGTAGATGCTGCCGCCATCACAGCTTATGTTGCTACACACCCATTGGTTAGTGCTACCGCACTCCAGCAAATTAACATGGAGTACTGGGTTGAAACTTCAACCTTGTTCATGTTTAACGAAAACTGGACAAACTGGAGAAGATCAGGTTTCCCTGTATTAACACCTGTTGTTTACTCAGCTCAGTTTGATACTCAAATTCCGCGTCGCGTTATTTACCCAATTAACTTGTCATCAACAAACCCTAAAGGTTTAGCAAGCGGAGTTCAATCATTATCTGGTGGTGATAAATTTTCATCACGTGTATGGTGGGATAAATAATACCCCTATATAATTCATTTTAAAAACAAGGCTATGGCTTCATAGCCTTGTTTTTTGGTTTTTACAACAAAAAGGATTAATAATCCGGTGGCAATTATCAATACAAATAAGTAAATTTAAATCTCCCTGCGACCCGGAAAAAATAAAATCTGTTGATAATGTGTTGTTCTTCTCCCCTCGTTAATTTTAAACTTAAAAGGTTAAACACTTTTACATTTTGTACTGTTGCGTTGTTTACATTACAAAGTATGCGCGGTAATGCGCAGCAGCCGCTTTTTAAGCTGCTTACCCCCGACGAAACCAGTGTTAAATTCCGCAATGACCTGATTGAGGACGAAAAGCTCAATGTGCTCTCCTATGAGTACCTGTACAATGGCGGTGGTGTTGCCGTTGGCGATATCAACAATGACGGTCTCGAAGACCTATTTTTTACCAGCAACCTTGGTCAAAATAAACTGTACCTCAACTTAGGGAACCTGAAATTTAAAGATATTACCCAGCAAGCCGGCAGCGGCCTCGCGGGCAGGCCCGGCGACTGGAAAACCGGCGTTACCATGGCCGATGTTAACGGCGACGGCCTTCTAGATATTTATGTATGTTACTCCGGCCTTGGTGATAATGCCAAACGCCGCAACCAGCTTTTCATCAACAAAGGCAACAGCAAATTTGTTGAAATGGCCAAACAATACGGCCTTGATGATCCGGGCTACAGTACCCAGGCTGTATTTTTTGACTATAATAATGATGGCAAGCTGGATATGTTCCTGCTTAACCATAACGTTAAAAAAATCAGCAACCTTGAATTTGCGCAAGCCAAAGCCGAAACCGACGAACTGGCCAGCAATAAACTTTTTGAAAACCAGGATGGTCATTTTGTTGATGTATCCAAAAAAGCGGGCATCATTCAAAATCCCCTCACCTTTGGCCTTGGCGTTGCCATAGCTGATATGAACAAAGATGGATTACAGGATATTTATGTAACCAACGATTACAACGAACCCGACTACCTTTACATAAACAACGGAAACGGCACTTTTACCGAGGATAGTAAAAAGTGCTTCAAACATTTGTCACAATTTTCAATGGGGGTTGATATAGCTGATATCAATAATGACGGCCTTCCTGATATGATGACACTTGACATGCTGCCGCCTGATAACCGGCGTCAAAAGCTGTTGCAACTACAGGAAAACTACGAATCGTTTGAGCTGATGCTGAACCAGAACCTGTACAAACAATATATGCGCAACATGCTGCAGGTTAATAATGGCGATGGTACTTTCAGCGAAATCGGTCAGCTGGCAGGTATTTCCAATACAGACTGGAGCTGGTGCCCGCTAATTGCCGACTTTGACAACGACGGCTACAAGGATATCTTCATCTCCAACGGTTACTTCCGCGATTATACCAACAAGGATTTTTTACGGTACTGGGGCGATTATAAGCTAAAAAAAGCTATGAACCGCGAACCATTCCTGCTCATGGACCTGGTTAAAGCTATGCCCTCTACTACCCTGTCAAACTATATTTTCCAAAATAATCATAACCTTACCTTCACCGATAAAAAACAAGATTGGGGGATCAATAAAGGTGGCATTTCCAGCGGCTCTGTTTATGCCGACCTTGATAACGACGGCGATCTTGACCTGGTTACCAATAATATCAACAGCGAGGCTTCCATATTACAAAACATGACCATGGAAACCGGTAAAAAGAGCTACCTGGCCGTAAACCTTAAACAACCGGAAGGAAATACAAACGCCATAGGTTCAAAAGTATTTGTATATAGCGGTAAGCAAGTACAGTACCAGGAGGTTAACCCTAACAGGGGATATCTTTCGTGCGTATCCACAGTTTTAAATTTTGGATTGGGTGACCAGCAGCAGGCAGATTCAGTACGGATCATCTGGCCCGATCAAACATCGCAATTGCTTAGCAATGTTAAAGCAAATCAACGCTTAAACATTACCTATAAAACAGGCAATCCTATATTTAAAACCAATGGAAAAGCCATTACCAAATCTGTTTTTTGTTTAGCTAAACCGACTATTGATTATACTCATACCGAAAATAGCATCAACGATTTTAAACGCCAGCCTTTGATGCTGTTCATGAGCTCAAAAACAGGACCGGTAATAGCCAAAGCTGATGTAAACAAAGATGGTCTTGAGGACCTATTTATTGCCGGTGATCAGAATACACCGAGCAAAATATTTATTCAAAAAGCAGGCGGCAATTATGCCGTTCAGGAGATATCGGACGTTAACAAAGAAAACACATCAGCAGCGGCGTTTTTTGACGCCAATGGCGATGGTTTCCCCGATCTGTATATAGCCAAAGGCGGCTATTCACTATTAGAACCCGGCGCTAATGAGCTGCAGGACAAGCTTTATCTAAACGATGGTAAAGGCAATTTCAGCTTTTCAAGCACCTCCCTCCCGATATTAACAGCCAGCAGTAAATCATGTGTACGCCCTTGTGATTATAACAACGACGGAAAAATTGACCTGTTTGTCGGATCAAACGTTACACCGGGTTCTTATCCATCTGCACCAAAAAGCTACCTGCTTACCAATACGGGCGGTGGTCATTTTGAAATTACCGATGCACCATTTACAGGCATAGGTATGATCAAAGATGCGCAATGGGCCGACTTGAATGGCGATGGCCGTAAAGACCTGATAGTATGCGGCGAATTTATGTCCATCATGGTATTTACCAACACCAAAGCTGGTTTTGTTGATGAAACAGTCAAATACTTTGACCATCCCGTTAGCGGTTTCTGGAACACGCTAGCCATTACCGATGTGGATAGCGATGGCAAGCCTGATATTATTGCTGGCAACCTTGGCGAAAACACACAGATCCATGCCAGCCAAACAGAGCCTGCCGAAATGTATTTTGCCGATTTTGACGGCAACGGCTCAATCGATCCGTTTTTTAACTTTTATATACAGGGTGTAAGCTACCCCTTTGTGAGCCGCGACGAACTGAACGACCAGATTTACCCGATGCGTAAAAGGTTCGCTTCATATAAAGCTTATTGCGATGCTACCATGAAAGATATTTTCACGCCCGAAGAGCTTACTAAAGCCACTAAACTTACAGCTAATGAAGTTGAAACATGCCTGTTCATGAACCGTGGTGGAAAGTTTGTAAAAGCTGAGCTGCCGTTGCAGGCCCAATATTCGTCGGTATCAGAGATCCTCACCGGCGATTTTAATCATGACGGTAAAACAGACTTCCTGCTGCTGGGCAACCATTCAGATAACCGCCTGAAATTGGGAAGCTTTGATGCAAATTATGGCTGCCTGCTTACCGGCGACGGGAAGGGTAATTTCACATACCAAAGCCAACCGGTTGCAGGGCTATCAGTAAACGGTGACGTAAAATCGGCCACAGAAATAAAAATAAACGGCGCAAATTATGTAATGATAGGTGCATCGGGCCAGGCGTTACAGTTTTATAAGTACTGAATCTTGAGTACCTATTGACTTAAGGCTTGGGACTCGAAACAAAAATTAAAACAGATGATCCAAAAAATATCCATATTGTTTTTAGCGCTTATAAGCACACCAGCTTATGCGCAAAAGAATAAAAAAAACATTCTTCCGTACCTGCATATCGATCAGGCTGTAAATGCTATTTCGGCGGTTATGATCCATGATGTTGTAAACCCGCCCGCTGCTTCCCGTTATTATGCCTATGTAACCCTGGGTGCTTATAATTTGGTTAGCCTAAACAATAAACAGATAATACCGGTTGGCAATTTTATCAAAAGTTACACACAGGATAACCAGATCAGCATCCCGGCTGATAAATATGATTATCGCATAGCCGCTATGTATTGTATACTGGAAACGGGAAAGCAGATGCTCCCATCGGGTTTTATGCTGCAGGATGATGAGGCTAAATATGTAGCCCTTCTTAAAGAGAACGGCGTAACCGAAGATGTGATCAAACAATCAATAGCAGCTGCCACCGAAATGACTGGCAAGGTTATTAATTATTCCAAATCAGATAATTACAACAAACTGAGCGGTCGGCTCAGGTACTCACCTATAAAAGGAGGTAAAAACTGGTTCCCAACCCCTCCAATGTACATGGAGGCCGTTGAGCCTAACTGGAAAACCATTCGGCCTATGTTTATCGACTCCTCTAACCAGTTTGTGCCTATAAGGCCCGCCGTATTCAGCACTGACAGCACCAGCGACTTTTACAAGGAAGCATATGCAGTTTACAAGGTATCCAAAAATCTATCGACTGAACAAATCATGATTGCCAACTTCTGGGATTGCAACCCTTTTGCTGTCACCACATCAGGGCACATGATGATCGGTTTTAAAAAAATCAGTCCGGGTGGGCACTGGATGAACATTGTCGGTATTGCCGTAAAAAAAGCCGGGCTTAGTTTTGATAAATCTATACAGGTGGCAACACTGGTTGCCATGACCGAAATGGATGCTTTTATCAGTTGCTGGGACGAAAAATATCGCAGTAACGGCATCCGTCCCGAAACCTATATTAACAAATACATTGATATTAAATGGGTACCCATGTTGCAAACCCCGCCATTCCCGGAATATCCAAGCGGCCATGCCGTGTTGTCAAATTCGTCGGCTGGAGTATTAAGTTATCTGTTGGGTGATAACTTTGCTTACACAGATGATTCGGAAATCCCCTATGGTGTTGGCCCCCGCGACTTCAAATCATTTAAGCAGGCGGCTGAAGAAGCTTCTTTGTCCCGCTTTTATGGTGGTATTCATTTTAATGATGCCATTGTTAACGGAAATCAGCAGGGGCGCGATGTGGCAGCAGCGGTTGTTAAAAAATTAAAAGTGGCCGGAATAAACTATTTGGGTAAATAAAGCATAGTTAAAAGTGAACTGCTTTTTAACTATGCGCACCAAGTAAGCAAGGTTACTGTACTTTTTATCATACCGGGATCCCGATCTTAATTCAGGAAACCGTTAAGATTCGAGGAGTCGTTCAAAACGTTTATCGGGTATGAACCAGGTCCCGGCTACCACTACATAAATTACCACGCTGATAACAGGATTTAACCATGTACATAAAATAGCAACCGCGTATAGCGCCACAGAAATTTTCCCCTTAAAATCATTGCCGAAGGCTTTTGTTATTAACGAGTCTTCACCGTGATGTTTAATGAGCATTAACGCCAGGATGCGATAGGCAATACCATTCATGATGAGCACCACACCATAAAAGAAAACCGGCCATTGGGTGAGGTGGGTCTCTCCCATCCAGCCGGTTACAAAAGGTATCAACGATAGCCAGAATAACAGGTGTAGGTTGGCCCACAATATTTTACCATTTACAGAGCGTACCGCCTGCAAGGTATGGTGATGATTGTTCCAGTAAATACCTACATATACAAAACTGAGCAGATAGCTTAAAAAAACCGGGATAAGTGGCTTCAAAGCTTCCAGGGTTTCGCCATGCGGAACCTTCATTTCCAACACCATAATGGTAATAATGATGGCTATTACGCCATCACTAAATGCTTCTAACCTGCCTTTACCTAACGCCATGGGCTAAATATAGCATTATTTGGCAAAAGCCTTATAACGCTGCATAGCCTCAACAAAGTAGTAATCGGCATAAGTTAAAGGTACGTCAACTTCGGTACCTGCCGGGAAATGGCCCACGCTGTGTTTCAAAATAAAACCTCCGTTGCTGTTCAAATCAGCTTTATATGCCGGTGCAGATAAGTTTTTGATAATAGTTTGAGCTGTATTAAAATACTCCTGACCATCCTTTTTATCAACGTAACGGCAAAGCTCTAACAAGGCAGAGGCCATAACTGATGCCGCAGAAGCATCGCGAAGCGCGTTAGGGATGTTTGGTGCGTTATAATCCCAGTAAGGTATTTTATCGGCGGGCAAGTTTGGATTGGTCAATATAAAATGCGCTATATTTTTTGCCTGCTCAAGGTATTTTTTGTCTTTAGTTTCGCGGTACATAACTGTATAGCCGTATAGCCCCCAGGATTGTCCCCTTGCCCATGCCGACTCGTTAGCAAAGCCTTGCGCGGTTTTCTTTTCCTTTACCGCTCCTGTTTGTTCATCGTAATTAATTACGTGGTACGAACTAAAATCCGGGCGGAAGTGGTTTTTCATAGTGGTATTGGCATGGGTAACCGCTATTTTATAAAAACTCGAGTCGCCGGTTGCCTTGGTAGCGTAAAACAACAGTTCCAGGTTCATCATATTGTCAATGATCACCAGAAAATCATTAGCCTTTGAATTCCATGAACGGATACAGCCAACCGTTGGGTTAAACCTTGTTGAAAGTGATTTGGCACTATTAATCAGAATTTCTTTATACTCAGGTTTCGGCTCAAGATGGTTTGCTGTACCGAAGCTGCAATACATCATAAAGCCGAGGTCATGCGTCCCTTTATTATATTGTTCTTTTTCGAGGCCTTTCAAGTTTTCATTAGCCTGGTTAAGCAGCTCAGCATCTTTAGTTTGCTGATATAGATTTAGTAATGTACCTGAATAAAAACCACTGCACCACCAGCTGCTATTGCTTGTTTCAAACTTATCGGTAGTAGGGTGGTACGTTTTAGGGAACTGCTCCGGTCCAAATTGTTTGGCCATGTACTTATATTGTATGCCCGCATCAGCAAAGTTTTTTTTGATGGTTGCCAATACATCCTTTTGAGGTTTAAAGCTATTTTGCGAAAAAGAATTGAGGCTTAGCGCTAATAAACATGCAGTAATTGCTGATTTGTACAGGTGTTTAAATTTCATAGACTATAAGTAACTGGTTAAAGTGCTTATGCAGGGCACATTTCAAGTTATAAAAGTGCAGATTTTGGTTCAATAAAAACAAGCACCGGACAGCCATTTGACTATATATTTCTACTACATCGATGTAGTTAGGGCGATTTTTTGCAGTTGAAGACTTGCGAAATTTAAAAACCTCGCAAGGCCGGACAGAGAACGCACAAATCCCTCACCATAGTTCTTAGTTAAAAGCCGTTACAACAAGATTCTTGTAAGCACCTTTGGGGCAGTTTCCATGCCAATAACCTACCTCACCGCTTTTCAATGACGGATCAAGCGGGGTGTACACCATAGCCGGCTTCGGGGCATTATCCGCATAAACCTCCATTTTGCTGCCCCGAACCACCACTTTAACATGAAACCATTTATTTTGCGGGATTATGGCTTTAGGCTGGTATTTTGTTGCCTCATAGTCCCACCAGTTAAACTCGGCCTTTTTTTCGGGCATGTACTGGATGGCGTTAATGGTACCAGATGCCCCCGGCCTGAAATAAACTGTTTCATAATGATGGGCATCCCGGATATGAAAAGCCAAACCAACAAAACCTCCTTTGGGATTTACACAAGCTACATCCATTTCAATAATACCGTCCTTAAAATTTAAACCCGGTTTATACGCTAAACTGGCCGATTTGTAGTCGCCGATTTTCCGTTTGATGAGCAGCGCTTTTTGTCCCTAAAAAGTGCCCAACTCATAGTCAAGCGTATCGTTTTTAGGAATGATCCATTGTTTAGGGTTTATAACGGAAAGGTTGTATACCTGGTGCTTTTGTTGTGCCCGTGTTTCCACGGCAGCGAACAGTGTTAACATTAAGACAAATTTTTTCATGATGATGGTTAGTTTATACTTATTGAGTAATAACAAGGTTGGCAAAATCGCCCGGCAACCCGGACGACCAAAGGCCAACGAGCCCGCTTTGCCGGTTATTCAGTTTTTTTACAGTAAGCGATGGTTGATGGGAATGGTCAACATACACAACAATATTATCTGCATTAACTACAATGCGTGCATGAAACCAGGCCTCCGCCAGCGGAAAAGGATTTACTGCATTTTCATAAACCAGCGGATGTTCCTTACGGAGTTTATCCCAGGGAAAATCCGGCTCGCTGATGTATTGTACCGTATGCTTGCGGCGAAGCGTATCCGTGGTTTGGAAATTAAAAGGGCGGAAATAGATAACATCATTGGTTGTAGTATCAACCCCGTGAAAAGCTATACCCAAAAAGCTTTCCTGAAAAACATCTCTGCCCCGTAAATCGATATCGATAGTGCCTGTCTTAAAATTCACATCTTTAAGCCATAAAATACCATCTAATGTTAGGCCTTGTTTATTGCCATCGGTAAGTTCTTTAACAGTTTGGCGGGTGTAGGCTTTCACCATTTTATTTTCCTTCAGCAATTGGTTAATATCATATGTAACTCTTTTTTGCTGACTGTAACAAAAGCCGCCGCCAAGCGTCATGCTTAGTATGGCAAACAATAAAATCTTGTTGTTCATGGGTTTTGATTTTAACTTTAATCAAAACTTGCAAATTGTCATTACAATAAAGCACG
The DNA here is from genome assembly GCF_900100945.1 of Mucilaginibacter gossypii. Taxonomy (GTDB): domain Bacteria; phylum Bacteroidota; class Bacteroidia; order Sphingobacteriales; family Sphingobacteriaceae; genus Mucilaginibacter; species Mucilaginibacter gossypii. Next base: position 112,660 of record NZ_FNCG01000006.1, read on the forward strand.
GGCGGCATTTCAAGTTAAGTTCAAGTTTGTTCAAAGCGTTTTAGGGATTTTTAAACCACATTATTACTTGTAGATCAATGGAAAAGGAAAAACAATTGCTTTTGTTATGCCGGCAGCTTATTGAGCGAACCTTAAATTGGGGTGATAGTGATATTTGGGGTAATGATGACTTTGAGCAGCTAAGCCAGCAGATCTTTGATAAAACGCGGGTACAGCTCAGTGTATCAACTCTGAAAAGGATCTGGGGTAAGGTGCGCTACGAAAGCTTCCCTAACGCAGCAACGCTGAACGCCCTTGCTTGTTTCCTTGACTACACCAGCTGGCGCGATTTCAGGCAGCGCCACCAGGTTAACGGCGTAATTGAGCAACCGGTTAAAATAAATGATTCAGATACCGCAGTTTTGGTTCCGCTTTCAAAACCCGGTTTACGCTATATATGGTTTGGCAGCGCATTACTGCTGGTATTGGGCGCATTGTTTTTCATGAGCAGCAAGCGCAATAAACCTATTGATCCCGGCTCAATAAAATTCACCAGCAGGAAAGTTTCTGACGATTTGCCTAACTCGGTTGTATTTAATTACGACGCCTCAGCATTTCATTCTGATAGCGTTTTTATTCAGCAATCATGGGACCCTAATCGCCGCGAACAGGTATCCGGTGACGGCAAACAGTATACCTCTATTTATTATGACCCAGGCTATTTTATAGCTAAGCTCATCGTAGACAAACATGTGCGAAAGGAAACATCGGTATTTATTAAAACCAAGGGCTGGAAAGGCATCATCGATCACCAGCCCATACCTGTTTATCTTTCACGGGAAGAAATTAAAGGGCAGGGCTTTATGGGAATTACCGCTGATGTAATGGAGCAAAAGTTAGGTACTTCTGTTTTTAACAATACCAGGGTAAAGTTTGCCAACATTCGCGAATTTCCGGGAATTAATGCAGATAATTTCACCATGGATTGCACCCTGCGCAATATTTCAACACCCGGTCAATCGGCCTGCGCCAAAGCCGACCTCACCATTTTAGGCAACGGCACCGCCATTGTGATCCCCATATTAAACAAAGGATGCATCGCCAATATGGGCATTTTAACCGGTGAAGAATGGGTTGATGGAAAAAACCATGACCTGAGTGCCTTTGGCACAGATATGTCGCAATTTCAAAACCTGCGTTGTACTGTAAAAGACCACTACCTGAAGATATATCTTAACAACAAACAGATCTTTGAATTTAAACAGGCTCACACCATGGGCCGTATTGTAGGCATCCGTTTTGAATTTGAAGGGCCAGGGGAGGTTAAGCAATATAAATTGGAAACGCCGGGAGGAGCGGTTTATGAAGAGAAGTTTTAGGAAAGGCCGCTCGCGACCGTCAACAAAAAGACCTTAAACAACGTCATTGTTTCATACCTTATAATGACGTTGTTTTAATGTGGGCGATTATTCCTAATTTACCGAATTATCCTCTACCTTAATATCATATCCCTGTACAAGCAAATCACTCACACTTTTGGTAAAAGGCTTAACAAATTGCTCAATCTTAGCATAAACCTGCTGAACGGCACCTTCATTTTGTGGGTCAAAAACAAGCTCATCCAAATTACTGATCGCCTTATTATCACCATGATGTACATCGGCGATTAAAAAGATGCCATTTGTATCGCTCTTATGATCGGGATGGTTAGGTTCTGTTTGAGCGTTAATAGCAAACACCAGTCCATAATCATCATCAGAGATATTTTTTAAAACAGTGATCTCCAATACAAGGCAAAAAGCGCCATTATCGCTGTAACATTGCTGCGTATACTGGCATTTGATCAGATCCTGAAAATCACTTTCGGCCTTTAAGCGTATCTGCTCGTACAAATCAAAAACTGCTTCAAATAAATCCATAAAGAGGTGTTAGTCGGTTAATCCAAAACAAACATAACTATCTCCCGACTTACTTCCAATTTTTCCGCCGCCACAGGCAATAACTACGTACTGTTTACCATCAATTGAATAAGTTGCAGGGGTAGCGTAACCTGCCGCCGGCAAATCGGCTTCCCAAACCACTTTGCCGGTACGTTTATCAAACGCACGGATCTTTTCATCTTTGGTTGCAGCGATAAATACCAGGCCACCTTTGGTAACCACCGGACCACCATAATTTTCCGTGCCGGTTACAGGGATTCCTTTTTTGGTTAACTCAGGATACTCACCCAGCGGCACTTTCCAAAGCAACTTGCCCGATGTGAGGTCGATAGCATTGAGCGTACCCCATGGCGGTTTTATACCGGGATAGCCATCTTTATCTAAAAAACGATTATAACCATTCATGGCATAAGGGACTTCATCAACCATTTTCCTTTCCGCCTCCGAGCTGGCGACGCGATTGCCGGTTGGCTCTTTGGCTACTTCTTTCGCCGCCTTAGTTGCAGGAATCTTGAGCAGGAAAGCAAGCAGGTTCTTTTTATCTGCGGGCGAAATCTGTTTAAAAGAAGGCATCATGTTGCGGCCGGCAGCAATAATACCGCTCACCTGATCGGCAGTATACTTTTTGCCGATGTTTACCAACGATGGATAGGATGCTCCATTACCCTTCAGTTCGGCGCCGTGACAGCCAATGCAATTCGTATTATACACTACGTGTCCTAATGCCTGCGGTGAATGATCGTTAGTGTTGGTTTTAGGTACATCGATCATTACCTGTGCCCATGGCATTTCAGAGCAGTTTACGTATAGTATCTTGCTTTCAGGATCAACAGCAGCTCCACCCCACTCGCCCCCACCATCAAAACCGGGGAAGATCCAGCCTCCCTCCTTGCTTGGCGGGGTGAACATGATCCGGTTTTTAACCTGGTTATATTTTGACAGCATTTCCCTGTGCACTTCGGGCGTACGGTCGGTAACATCTTCGGGATTAAACATTTGCCGGGCGAAAGGTTGCGGCAAAGTTGGGATGGGTTGCGTAGGCCAAACTTCTTCGCCGGGCAGGGTTTTGGTTGGCACAGGTTTTTCCACTATTGGGAATATAGGTTTACCATTCGTTCTGTCGAACATAAATACATAACCATGCTTGGTGATTTGTGTTACGGCATCTATCTTTTTACCGTCTTTAACAATGGTTACAAGGTTTGGATTGGCGGGCAGGTCGCGGTCCCACAGGTCGTGATGCACAAATTGGTAATACCATTTCAGCTTACCTGTAGCTGCATCAAGTGCCAGCAACGAATTGGCAAACAGGTTTTGCCCTTTCCTGAACCCGCCATAAAAGTCGCCACCTACCGAGCCGGTGGGAATATACACGATCCCCCGCTTTTCATCCAAAGCCATCCCTGCCCAATTATTAGCCCCGCCAAATTTTTTGTAAGCCGCTGTATCTTTCCAGGTATTGTACCCCACTTCGCCGGGATGCGGTATGGTGTGGAAGATCCATTTTAACTTTCCTGTCCGGGCATCGTAAGCACGCACGTGCCCAGGAGCCGCATCAGCTGATTCGGATACGCGGTCACCAACAATCAACACATCTTTATAAACCACGCCGGGCGTAGTTCCCGCGACAAATGATTTGGTATCCCTGTCTAAATTCTTAGTAAGGTCGAGATATCCACCCTTGCCAAATGAGCGCACCGGAGTGCCGTTTTCGGCGTCAATAGCCCAGGTTTTAGCTCCCACGCTGTAGAAAATCCTTTTTTCGCCGCCATTATCATTTTGCCAGTATATTACTCCACGGCTCACTTTATAGTAAGCCATAGGGTCGCCATTATTAGTAGTATCATCCTTAGCGGGGTCAAACAGCCATTTTTGCAGGCCTGTAACAGCATTTAACGCAAACAGCTTCAATTTAGGACTGGTACCATACAAAATACCATCAACCATAATAGGATTGCATTGATTTTGGCTGAGATTGGCAGTATCCTTATCGCCTGTGCCAAAAGTCCACATCACTTTTAGTTTGTTTACATTATTTAAAGTAATTTCATCATTGGATGAATACCGTACCCCTTCTTTTGAACCCGCATAGGCAGGCCAACCACTATAGTTATTGTTTTGATTGCCTTGCTGATTTTTACAGGACGTATAAATGCCTGCCGCAAAGCACAGGGCTATCAAATACCGGGTGTTAATCATTTATAATGTAAAATTTGGCGTTAATTGGGTCCCGACGCATTTCAGTATACATGGCGCGGCGCGTGTTAGCAACAGTGCTCTCTAAATGTATGAATAAAAATTATTTTACAAATATTCATCCGTTGCCTGCGTATATCATTTCGTCCATAAAAAATGCCATAGCTAATAAAGCCATGGCATTACAAGATGTATCACAAGAATCCTCTACAGGGAATCCTTACTTTTATTTCTTCACTAAACTAACAGGTGCAACCTCCTGGCTCAACAGTTTTCCAAACAGCTCCCAGCGTTTTGCGGGAGCTTTTGTGGTGCCTCCGTTTGATTCAATGTAGTTTTTCACCAAATCCTGGCCGTAATTATAATTGATAACATAACTACGATATTTTTTGATAAAGCTGATTGATTTTTGAGCAGTCTCATCGTTCATAAGGCAATACTTTCTAAGGTACGACAATGCTTTATCCTGGCTCATGGTATTATTGATCAAGCCTCTTGCTGCCTCGTTGCGGGCATAGTTTAAAGTGCCTTTTATAGCAAGGGCCTTGAAATACAGGTCGGCACCGGCGGTATCCAAACCGGCCAGCGGCAGCAATACGTTTTTCGCAAACTTTATTTTATCATCACCGGGAAAAGCTACTTCAATACCGTAATTGGCACTGCCCTCGGCAATCAGCGATTGCGGACTGAACAACGGGTATAGAGAAATTTCAACCCAACCTTTATCATGGTAAAGGTTTTTCTCCAGCAACATATTGTATACATGGTGTCCGGGATAACTTTCATGACTGCCCACATCGATGGCACGGTCAATAAAAATCTTCAGATCGGTATTGATCTGTACGGTGCTCTTATACCCCCCTTTATACCAGTTATAACCCGACCATGGCTTATTAGTTACATATTCCAGCGTAAATGTTTCGCCGGCAGGCAGTTGGTAATGGGCAATTGTGCGCTTGCGGGCTTCGGCAATAGCCGCTTTTATAACAGGGTCTAATTTATCTTTTGGTATAATAAACTTATTGGCCAGCTTTTGAAACCTGTCGTTCACGTTTCCTTTACCCGGTAAAATGCTGTCGAGCAGGGCTATCTGCCCCTTAAAAAAATCATCGGTATAAACCGGGGCAGCTACACCAAATAACTCGCGCGATTCTTCATCAAAAGGCCTTTCCTCTCCCGAAAAAATACGGATCCGGCGACTGAAAGCAACCAACTGATCGGCCATCCAATTAGCGCGGATCTTATTGGTATCAATTTTCGAAGTATTGGCGATGGTGCGCAGGTCATTCATCAGGCTGTTTGCCGACGCCAGCAGACTATCCTTAGGGAAAGTTTTCAGTGGCTCCGATTTTGGCTTCAATGAATCCGGCCCATAATAAGCATCTACAAAGTCGCCGTCGTATTGCCCTATTGCAAGGCCAAGCTTTACATATTCAACAGCAAGGCTATTGAGCTTTTTATTTTCGAGCTGCTGTGCCGGGCCATGCCCACATGAAAACAGTAATAACAAAGGGGCAAAAAACAGTAGTTTTTTCATGGCGATTGATCTTGTACGGTAAATGTGGCGCAAGATAATAATTCCATTTAGTATAAGAGGAATGCTAGCCTTACCGTAAGGGTTGTACAAAAGCTTAGGGTTTGCTGAACGAATTAAGATTATACGTTACCCCCACCGCTACACCCGTAGACTGCAGTTTAATATCAGAATATCCAACTCCTGAAATTGGCACTTTCATATATGGCTGAACACTTACACCAACTTTTGAATTTATTTTATGTTCATAGGTTGCATTTATATTGATAATGCTCAATAAATACCCCTTACTGTTTGGTACGGTATAATTTTGAGGCCAAGCAGCACTGTTAGCACCATCGGCATAATTATAAGTATACTTTTCATGCAACATCAGATAGGACGATAAACCAGTGCCTACCGATAATTTATTGCGAAAATTGCCATATACCTGATAGGCTATATTAACCGGAATATCAAGCATTTTACAGTCTGCCGTTACATCCGTTGGCTCATTTTTAAACACATATGCAGTGCGATAATTGGCAAAGCTTGTATTGTAAGGTTTTGATGAATACACAACACCACTTGTAATTGTTAACTTTTTAGTGGCACCAAATGAAAGCAGCAAACCATAATTGCTGCCAACCTTGCCCTGGAACGAATTTGTACCATTAACATCAGAAGAAGCCAAGGCCGTGATAGCCCATTGCGGCCGGTAACCAAAGCTCTGTTTAATTATTTTTTTATTGGATTTCGTTGCAGGTGCTTGAATAGGTTGTCTTTCAATATTTGTTTTAAAATCAGGAACAGCTAAAGGAGAATATTGTATATCAAGTGATAACGCTCTATTTACCAGTAAATTTGAAATGGTACCATTATTATTAGCCGGCTCAGCACCTGCCATCAGGGCGCGATCGTGTTGCATAATGGTATCCCGGCCGCTGATTCCCTTTTTGTTTGCACCGCGAATATTACGGTGGAAGCTGGCGACAGATGGTGTTAAGCTTATCTGGCCTGTGTGAGCATGATTGCCTGTATTGCTGTTGGCAGCTATGTTGCTGTTCCCGGCTGGCCGGGTTGTTAATAAACTGTCTGTTGGTGGTTGCGGCGTACTCCCGCCACTGGTTCCGGGATTTGTTTTAGGCGCAGCGGGCTTAACCTTAGCCTGTTGTTGCCCAGCTGTATTATCATCCTTTACATTAGGTTTAAAAAACCACCATCCTAAAAACAGCAGTAACATCGCTGCTATTCCGCTTGCAATTGGCAACCAGTAAACAATTCCACGACGTTTCTTGCCTTTGTCAAGCATTTGCTCAAGCGCATTCCAGTCATCCTCGTTAAACGCGCGATGATTTGCCGGGTCTTCCAGTCCCTTCTTAAAAATGTTATCTAAATCTTCTTCGCTTTTCATCCTCTGATACCATTATTAAAAAAGGTTGTCCTTACATCTATACCTATGCCATTATAGGCCACAATTGGGTTAATATCCATACCCCTGTTGTAATTTGTTTTATTAGCAGTTTCCTCTGCTTTTAATATCATTTGTTTTAGTTTTTGACGCGCTTTGTGCAGGTTTGACTTTGATGTGCCCGAATTAATATTTAGCATTTCCCCTATCTCTTCATGCGAATAACCGTCAATCGCAAAAAGGTTAAAAACCGTACGATAAGCCTGCGGCAACTGCTGTACCATAGCCAGCAGGTCTTCATAATTTAAATTTTTATCTGTCAGGTCTCCCTCACTCACATTTTCTGCCTTCTCCAAATCCTCGGTATAGGCCATTTTTAAATTGGCACGATAATAATCAATAGAAACATTCATCATAATACGTCCAATCCATGCTTTAAACGGCCTTGAAGTATCAAACCTGTCTATATGGGTAAATACTTTCATAAAACCCTGGTTCATAACTTCTGCAGCTTCATCACGGTTACCTGCATAACGGAGACAAATGCCCATAGAAAATCCATAAAACGCCTTATAGAGCATTTTCTGACTTTTCCTGTCCTGCTTTACGCAGCCATTGATCAGTTGATGTAACTCTTCTTCGCCCATACGGGGGTTATAAACTCAGAATCAAACACATAAATTTAACCTTATCTACGCACATCACGGCAACTATTATTAAAAGGTTGCCCGTTGTGCAAAATAATTTAAATTTTTCTCACAATTGGATAAAATCATGCACACTTTTCTCACCTACGGAAATCATTTATACAAAATATGCACAAGCTAACACAGCCTCAATAAAATCTTTGCAAATAATTATATTTTTGCCAATGAGGCAACCTGTACGTGTATTTATAGCGTAATACCATGTAAACCCCGCCTGCTTTAAAGGCCTTTTATGAGAATCGACATAAACCCAAACTTCCCTGTAAAAAATTGTAAAACCTGCGGGACACGTCCGATAATTGAACAAGCAAAAGATCGCTGGATTATCCTGTGCCCCAATCCGAATTGTCGAAATGCCATTTCTGACAAGCTGATTAATATAACAGAATGGAATAAGCAAAATCCATAATGTTTTTTCGCCGGTTTATTTATCTTAAGGCAACCATCCCCGGAACATGCACGATATATATTATAAAAGGGCATAACAAGCCCTTAATAATTTATATACTAATAATACTACTGCTGCATGGTACCGGTGTCTGTTGTGATCATTACTAAAAACGAAGCTGCCTTAATTGAAGATTGTATAAAAATGGCTTCTTTAATTACCGATGATATTGTTGTGATTGATAATGACAGTACCGATGGCACGCCGCTTATTGCCTCCCGTTATGGCTGCAGGGTGTTTCAAAAAAGCTGGAGCGGATATGGAGCAAACAAAAATAAAGGGGTAGCCCAGGCCCGCTACAACTGGATCTTAAGTATTGATGCTGATGAGGTACTTGATTTGGAGCTTATTAAATCGCTCCATAATTTAACCTTTGACAAACCGAATGTTGTTTACGATATCAAATTCAAATCATACTTTGGCAAAAAGCTGATCCGTTTTGGTAATTGGGGAAATGATCATCACGTGCGTTTGTTTAATCGTTCATTGGTAAAATGGGGCGAAACCGAGGTACACGAAACCTTGCTTTTGCCTTCCGATGCCGAGATCAAAAGCATAGCGGGTTATATCCAACACCACTCTGTAACCGATATTGACGACTTTAAGCGTAAAGCTATTCTTTATGCACAGCTAAGCGCAGCCAAATATTACAAAGCCGGTAAAAAGGCAACGTTTATCAAGCTATATTTCTCGCCCGCTTTTGGCTTTTTACGCAATTACATTATCAGGCTTGGTTTTTTAGATGGAGCTGAAGGATTGGCTATAGCGCGTGTTATTTATAAAAACACACGCCTTAAATACGCTTATCTGAAACAATATAAAGAGTTGTCTCAAACGCGAAACACCTATCGTAACGAGTTGGCTATAGAGCAGATTAACTGACCAAGGTATGGTATGGTATCGTATAGTTGGCAGTCTGAAGTCAAAACTAAATAGGACTTTTGAGCTGAGGCTAAGTACTATCGACTTAAAACTATTTGTCCAGCACCTGTTGGTAAAACTTCAACGTTTGCCTGGCCAATATATCGATATCAAAACATTGTTTTACCTTTTCATTGCCAGCTAAAGCAAGGCGCAGGCGTTTTTCAGGCTCATTGAGCAATGTAACTATTGCCGATGCTAATTCCTCAATATTGTCTGGATCTATCAGCAGCCCGTTAACGCCATCATCAATAAGTTCGGTGCCGGATGTTCGGTTTGAATTGATCACCGCTGTTCCACATGCCATGGCCTCTAACGGCGCAAGTGCAAAAGCTTCGGCATATGATGGGAATACCGCCACTGCCGAATTACTTAAACAGGCATAAAGTTCATCCCTCCCCACATGCCCTTTAAACACAACACTGCTTTTTGCATCCTTCTGCAAGCAGGCGATTACTTTACTTACCGGGCCTTTCCCCAGTATCAGTAACCGGGCATCAGGGACCTGTTTTATAACTATATTCCAGGCCTCCGCTAACTGAAAAATCCCTTTTTTTTGTACAAGGCTCCCCGTAAAAACCACCTGCTTCGCACCGGACATGTCGCTGCTTCCAATGACGATATTTGTATCTATACCATTATACAACACCGTGATGGATTTGTTATACGACAGGTAATCAGCACTTTTTTCTGCGGTATAGGCGCTTGCACTGCTAACAGCCGCTGCGCGGTTTAAAATATCCTGCTCCATTTTCAAAATATGCGGTGCTACCGGTATCCCTGCCTCAGCATTAAAGTAGGTAATGGAACCATTAAATTTAACAACTACGGGAACAGGTAATGTGGGAAACGGCACATATGATTTACAAAACCTGATATAATCATTATAATCGGGCATTTCAATAATGTTGATCTGCTCATCGGCTATCATATGTTCCAGCTTTTTTTGATAAGCCGCAATGCTTCTTTTTATATCCCGTTGCGTAATACCTGTATCCAGTAATATCCTGTTAAGCATCCGTACCCCGGCAGACCGCTGATTTTCAAACCACTTATCATCAATACTCCAGCGATATCTCAAAACTTTTACACCTTCATCCTCAAATTCATCCGCGCCTCCGTATCCGCGGCTATACAACCCGGCAACAATTACCTTATGCCCCAGCTTTACCATTTGCCGTGCAATGAGCCGCACATAGGTTCCAATACCGCCATGCGGTCCGGGAGGATATTCATCGCACAGATATAAAATGTTCATTGCGCTAAAAACTGTTTACTGTTTTGAATATTGCGACTGCTCAATTGGTTTGACATTAAAGCTACTAACAGATAAAAAACTATCCCCAATAAAAGCCTGAACAAGAAATGTATGTTTATTGAAGCTGTGATAAACCAGCCAGCCAAAGCAGCAGGGAACAGTATCACAAATGGCCTTAAGCTGATATGCATGATATTTTTATTCACTAACCTGTAATAGAGCACCGCCTGTAATATATTGGTAATTAAAAATGCCATAGCCGAACCAATACCATTCAGTAGCGGGATCAATATCAGGTTAAGCGCAATATTTGTTGTAGCACAGATTACGGTAACAGATGATACAGCCTTGTACTTTTTAACGCTAAAACTTAACGACCAAAGCAGGTTTATGAAAAACTGCAGGGGTATACACAATGATAGGATCAAAAATTCGGTAGCATTGGCCGCGCCATATTTGTCGCCAGTTATCATCCCCACTACAGGTGTCCAAAGTATATTAAGGACAAGTGGTAAGAGCATAGCCAACAGCAACTCGACTGTATTAAAGGAATTTACCTGCTCCTGCAATTGGCTAGATGGCTTTAAGGCCATCAGCCTTGACAGGCGCGGTAAAATAACAGGAGCTATAATAAGCATTGGCAACCGCGAAAGCTCATAAGCCCGGTATGCGAAACTATAATCGGCCAACACGGTTTTGCTCGCCATAAAACCCAGCAATAGCCAGTCCATCCGCGACAAGCTCATATCAAATATTACCGATACGTACTGCGCCGTGGCCTCTTTAAGCAACTTTTTATAAGCCCGAAATTGAAATTTAAAACTGAAATCTGTTTTCGTGATAACATAAATGAGAAGGGCCAGCAATTCGGCACCGGCTGTGCCTATCATTACCATTACTATAGAGCGAACTTGTAATTGGTGTATAGTAATAAGATAAAATGCGCCACAAACCCTTAAGCTGTTACTTATAACGGCAATTATGCCATAGGGTGTAAATTTTTCCTTTGCGTTTAGAAACTGCTTTAGCGGAATACCCAGGAAAAGCAGGCCCTGGGCTATAAAAAACCATGGCAGCGCCCGGTAAATATTGTCGTGCAATATTAAACTTAATAATAACAGTACACCCAGGGTTACAAAAAAAGTAGTGAGCGAATGGAACAAAAATGCAGCCGCCGCCCAATCCGACCGTTGTGAGGCTGCTATACGCCTAATCACTACCTGCTCCAGTCCAAACCCCAGTATGGTGGTAACAAATATCGATAAGGCATTCATCCAGCTAATGGCCCCAAAACTGTCCTTACTCAGGTAAACAGAAATAATATAAAAAAAGATACTGCCAAGCACCTGCAAGGCAAGTGCCTGCAAACCTGACGAAAAAAACCTGATGAACGCTTTACTCCTGAACAACGACGTATATGTTTATACTCTTATACTATTGTTTTTATCGGCCGGTTGCCTGTAACATTTTAATATCCCGGTTAAATATCTGCATATATCAGCACATTAACGAGGCAACCATTCCATTTTTTGGCACGTAACCTATTTAAACAAAACAATTGCGACAAGGCCGGCAAAACCGGGAAATGAACATCAATAAATACAAGGGAATAATGACAATCAGTTTGCCGGGTTTTGATATTAAGAGGTGGAAAACTTATGCCGATTGGCGGCTGCTGATCTTCCTGCTGCTGTTTATCAACGTGCGGATCCCATTTAAGATAGTTGCGTTGATTTTTGTTTACATTAGCCAGTTTAACTTTCAATTTGGCTTTAAGCTGCGCAATTCAAGGATCCCGTTATTCTATCTGCTGGTTTTCCCTATAGCTATTGCCGCAGCAGTCATCAACCAAAATTTTTCCAACCTGTATTATATACCTGTTTTTGGCTGGGCTTTGATATGCTGGGCGCTGGCCCTGCTGGCGGTTCACCAGGTTAAGCTGATGGTTGATAAAACAGATGCCGAAACCATTTACCGTACACTGATCATTTTTTTTATCATAAACGCAGCTTTCTCGGCGGGTAACCTAACGCATATTATGTGGATCACTAAAAGCATTAACCCCTATGCTTTTATGGGAATGCATCAGCGCTATTATATCAATACCGGCGATAATGTAATGGGCATAAGCTTTGACATTTCATCAACCAATGCTGTTATCTGTGCTTTCGGTGTGTTTTACTTCATTTATAAGAATAGCTTGCCCATGATGATCGTGTGCATGAGTACGCTGGCACTTACCTACAGTAACCTCATCAGCATTTTGGTACTGCTGATTCTCGCTTTCATTTTTGTTTATAAAACCACGCGCAATCAAAAAAGCATGATAGTAGTGGCATTGCTGCTTTATGTAATCTCCCTCGTCAAAATATCGCCGCAAAATGAAAAGTATATTAACGAAGTGACTAAAAGTACGCTGCGGGAAAATCGTATTGAAAAACAGGGCCATGCAGCAGTGCAGGCAACAACTGCCAATCCCGGAGGGCGATTCATAACCAGGGATGAACAAAGAAGGAGATTTGCACAAAACTATCTGGATAGCCTAAGCAGGATAAAGGCTGAACAGGAAAAACCAAGCGCACTTGATAAAAAGATCAAAAGCTTGCCGCTTACCGATGACGGCAGGCTATACATCCCGGCACCAAACACACACTTTGCGGAATTTTATAACACCGGCGAAATGACACCCGACAGACAACAGCTTATCGACTGTATAGCTGCTCACAGGGCTCAGCTATCGCTTTGCCGGCTTGAGCCCTTCAATCCTGCATTGCCTGGAAAGATTACCGGTGCAATACAAACCTTTAATTACCTTACCAGCCACCCTTTACAAAGTATAGTGGGCTTAGCTCCCGGAAATTTTTCATCCAAAATAGCTTTCAGGGCGGTTGGTGCCGGTATAAGGGGCAATTATCCCCCAAAATACATCTATATCAACCCAGCATTTATGCACAATCATTTAGACCTGTACCTGAGCTTTTTCAGCAAGGATGCAGGTTTCCGTTCGGTACGCAATAACCCCTACTCCACTTACGATCAAATGCTTAGTGAATACGGTATCCTCGGGTTGCTTGCCCTGCTTATATTTTACATTGGCTTTTTTGCCCGGCATTATAAAAAGCTTAGTTACGGTTTGCCCATATTAATAATGGTAACGGGCATATTTTTTCTTGATTATTGGTTTGAGCAACTCTCGGTACTGGTAATTTTTGAATTGATGTTACTCCTCAATATAAAAGAAACTACTACACCCCATTTAAAAACAAAAACTACAGTGCAGGAGGAACTTGCGTATGCATAGTCCTCAAATTACTGTTTTAATGCCTGCTTATAATGCCGGTAAATATATTCGCGAAGCCATTACATCGGTACTTGAACAATCGTTTGCTGATTTTGAATTGCTGATTGTAAATGATGGCTCAACTGATGACACGGCAGATATTATTAACTCATTTAACGATGAGCGTATAGTGGTTTTGGGCCAGGAAAACAAAGGTGTAGCTGCGGCCCTCAATAAGGGTTTACGCCACGCGCGGGCGCCTTATATAGCCCGTTTCGATGCCGACGATGTATGTTATCCTTACCGCCTGCAGGTGCAGTATGATTTCATCACATCTCATCCCTATTATAGCATTATTGGTTCGGGAGTTGACTATACCGATGTTAACGGCGATCTGATATTTACCTGGCAACCTGACGCCCTGAGCCATAACCAGATAAGGCAGCTCAGTTACAGGATTTGTCCCTTCATTCACTCCAGTGTATTTTATAAGCGTGATACCGTTTTAAATGCCGGTGGCTACAATGAGCTGGCCTACACTTTTGAAGATCATTTTTTGTGGGCAGGTATTCTTAAACACGAAAAAGCTTTTAACCTTAATCAACCGCTCATTAAGGTGAGGCTCAATGCCGAATCCGTTACCATTGATGAAAAATGGCGTACAGGTAAATTCAGGCAGATCAAGTACAATGCCCTGCGCAAGGGGAGCATTACTGAAGCCGAAGGAAGGCAGTTGTCTGAGATCGGCATTAAACAGTTATCTCCACGCATCAAAAAAGGAGCTTATTATGCCCTGCTCGGCAAAAAATACCTGTGGAATAATTATCAGCCGGAAAAGGCAAGGGAAAACCTGCTGAAAACACTTTCTATCAGCCCGCTGCATCTCAAAAATTATTTTTTGCTGCTGATGTCATTTCTGCCCGAGCGTATGCTGATGAGTTTATATCAATTAGGTAAACGCAATTTCCGTTTAGCCGAAGCCGAGCTGCCAACCGCTGTTTTAAATCAAAACGAATTGAATTATGGCAGCTAAAAAGATAAAACTGTTTGTTGATGCCCACTCCTTTGATAAAGAATTTCAAGGAGCGCAAACTTTTATACGCGAATTATACAACCACCTGCTGGCCCACCGCCCGGACATAGATATTTACATCGGCGCCCACGATACCGATAATATCCGCAGATTGTTCCCGCTGCTGCCGCCGCAAAACATATTGCCTTATAAAAACAGGGGAATCAACATCCTGCGCTTTGTATTTGATATACCGGCCTACATCAAAAAATACAGGTTTGATTTTGCACATTTTCAATACGTCAGCCCTAAAAAAATGGCGGGCTGCAGGTACATAGTAACCATGCATGATATGCTGTTTAATGATTTCAGGAAGGATTTCCCCATCCTGTTCAGCTTAACGCGCAATTACCTTTTTGGTCGCAGTATTAAAAATGCCGACATCAAAACCACTGTATCCGACTATTCAAAAGAACGGATCTGTAATTATTACCAAATCCCCGCTGACGAAGTGCATATTATCCAAAACGGGGTAAATAACTCATTACTGCAATACCAGTCATCAAAAAAAAAGGCAGAAGATTGGGTAGCAGAAAAATTCGGCATAAGAAATTTCATCCTGTACACCAGCCGCATTGAACCCCGCAAAAACCACCTTTTGTTACTGCAAAAATATTTGAAACTGAAGCTATACGAAAAAGGCATTAGCCTGGTGTTCATTGGTAAAGCATCCATAAAAACTCCGGGCTTAGCCAAGCTCATCAAGAGCCTTACGCCTGAGCAAGAGCGGTTTTTCAGGTGGATACCGCGGGCAGAACAAGCGGATCTGGCAGCTTTTTACCGGGCCTGCAGGTTGTTTGTATATCCCTCAAAAGCCGAAGGCTTTGGGATCCCGCCGCTTGAAGCAGCCATTTGTGGGACGCCGGTACTATGCTCTTCAGAAACAGCCATGAAAAACTTTGGCTTTTTTGCGCCATATACTTTTAACCCGGCCAATCATACGGATTTTGAGCAAAAGCTATTACTTGCCGCACAGCAACCACCCGGCGATGCCTTCACCAGCCAGGTAGCGCGGCATGTTGAACAGCAATACCACTGGCAAAAAAGCAGCACCATATTTTACAACTTGTTACAAGCAAATTTTCATTGTCATGAAACTAAAAATAGCGATCTTAGGCACGAGGGGCATCCCGAACTACTATGGCGGGTTTGAGCATATTTCCGAATATGTATCGGCCGGTTTGGTAAAAAAAGGGCACTCAGTTACCGTTTATAACTCCCACAACCACCCTTATGAAGCCGATACCTGGAACGGCGTTAACATTGTACATTGTTACGATCCGGAGTATCTGATAGGCACTGCCGGGCAGTTTGCCTATGATTTTAACTGCCTTATGGATGCCCGTAAACGTAAGTTTGATGTGGTACTGCTTATGGGCTACACCAGCAGCTCGGTTTGGGGCCACCTTTACCCGCCCAACAGCGTTATCATTACCAATATGGATGGATTGGAGTGGAAACGCTCCAAATACTCAAAGCCTGTACAACAATTTTTGAAGTACGCGGAAAAGCTGGCCGTGAAACATAGCCAGTATTATATTTCCGACTCAAGGATAATTAGGTCATATCTTAAGGATAAGTACGAGGTCGACAGCCGTTATATCCCTTATGGAGCCGATCTGTTTTCAGACCAGGAGCGAGAGCAGTTTGATAAAAGCGAGGTGCTTAAAGAAGATTATTTTTTGCTGATGGCCCGCATGGAGCCCGAAAACAACATCGAAACTATTTTAGAAGGCTTTAACAACAGTTCATCAAAAAAAAGCTTTATGGTTTTGGGAGATACCAGTAACCGCTTTGGCAAATTCATAACCCACAGGTTTAAAAACGATGATCGCATCCAGTTTAAGGGCGCTAATTTTGACAATTCGGTTGTGCGTGCCCTACAGAACAACAGCTACCTGTATTTCCACGGGCATAGCGTGGGAGGTACTAATCCGTCCCTGCTTGAAGCCATGGCCAGCGAAGCCCTGATTGCGGCCCATAATAACCCTTTCAATAAATCGGTACTCAATTCAGATGCTTTTTATTTTGATAATGCTAACGAGGTACGCCATTTGGTTGAGAATGTACAGCGCAAGGATACCGAACGCGAAATGGTGAAAAACAATCTTCATAAGATACAATACCAGTTTAACTGGGAGGTAGTGATTAACGATTACGAAGATTTTATACTGGAATGCTATCAGCAACAACATGGAAAAGTTATTAAGGCCTGATGATGCTTTAAACAACAGGATAAGCTATTACCTGCTGATGCTGTTATTGCTGAGCCTGCCCTTTAACCTGTTTTACAGCCACCTGTTTTTAATAGGCCTGGCCCTGCATACTACTATCCAAATTCGCAAAACAACTATAAAGCCGCTATTAACAAGGGCTAACTTTGCTTTGGCTGCTGTTTTTTTTGTAACGCTTTTGAGCATTATTTACACCACCAATAAGCCCCAGGCTTTTACAGAGTTAGGCAGGCAGGTTACTATTTTGCTTATCCCGTTAATCTTTTGTTTTAACCCGCTCGATTTAAAAAAATACCGGCATAATTTTTTATTCGTATTTTCATTAGGCTGTACCATCACTATCACTTATCTTTTTTTACAGGCACTTTTTACCATAAAATATTATCATCTGCCTTTAAAAGCATTGGCTTCTTCTGCGTTCACAAACCACAATTTTTCGGAACCACTGGCGATCCATGCCACATTTTTTTCCATGCAGATAGCCATAGCGCTGGTTTATCTGCTGTATATTTTGGTAAGGGAACCGGTAAAGACCCGTAAATTTTTCTGGCTTACTTGCTGTGGCATTTTAGCAATGGGCATTCTGCAGCTTAGTTCAAAATCGATATTTATAGCTTTGCTGCTTATTATAAATATCGCGCTGCCCTTATTTATACTAAAAGGGCGAAACCGCTTCAGGTTTATGGCCATTAGCACAGCATTATTTATAGTGGTGATGGCAGGCATTTATACCCGGGATACTTTTAAAGAACGTTATGTAACCGAGCTAAAAAAAGACCTAAGTCAGTCAACCGATGCCGAGCTTACTGATCCGCGATTAGCGCGCTGGAACGTGGCCATTAGTGTGGGAGCACATTCGCCTGTTATAGGTCATGGCGCAGGCACTGAAATTGGTTTGCTCAAAGACCCATTTTTTGACCATCAATTTTACCGCTCGTACCTGGCCGGGTTAAACGCACATAACCAGTTTATCAGCTTTTTTATTAAATCGGGGGTCGTTGGGTTGATGGTTTACCTGTGCGTGCTGGCATTTGGCATCAGGGCAGCCGTTACAAAACGCGACCTATTGCTCATGGCTTTTATGGTTATTATAACCGTCGTTTCCTTTTCAGAAAACTTTTTAGATGTGGATAAAGGCATCTTTTTTTACAGTGTATTTTTCTCACTACTAATATTTTCTGCAAGCTCAGAAACAACAGCTACCCACGCTAAAAATATTGTGTAATTAGTTTATTAACAGGCAACCAAAGCTGCAAGGGGTACGTCATCATTATATATACAAAGACGTGAAAAGTACAGTCATCTTAGTTGAACAAAACAATAAACGATTGTTAAATATCCGGAATAATATTTTAGCTACCCTTGCCTATTTTGACATGTGGGACTACCCGTTAACCTACGGCGAAATATTACTGTTTTTAGAAAACAAGTATGGCCGGCATGATTTCACTGAAGCGCTTGATCAACTTATCGTCAATAAGCTGGTATTTCATTTCGATAGGTTTTATTCGCTCAAAAACGATTATATGATAGCGGTGAGGCGTAATAAAGGAAACAAAAAAGCTGCCGGGCTAATCAATAAAGCTAAAGAAATAGGCGCGTTCCTGATCCGGTTTCCTTACGTTCGTGGTATAGGCATTTCAGGTTCTTTGTCCAAAAACTTTGCCGATGACAATTCGGACATTGATTTTTTTATCATTACCGAACGCAACAGGCTCTGGCTTGCACGTACGTTTATGCATATGTTCAAAAAACTTACCTTTTTAGTTGGTAAGCAGCACAACTACTGCATGAACTATTATATTGACGAAGCCCAACTGCAGATAGTTGAAAAGAACATTTATACAGCAATTGAAGTAGCAACTATTATCCCATTAGAGGGTGACCTTACCTTTGAAAGCTTTTATAAATCTAATGCATGGACCTCCGGTTTCCTGCCTAACAAATGTATGCGCCTCGCTACTGCTAAACCATTAAAAAAGCGGTGGTATAAAACATTTACAGAAAGCCTGTTCAATAATCCATTCGGCGATTGGCTGGATAATGTATTGATGAAAATCACCTCCGGGCGATGGAACAAGAAAACTGAAATGAAGAAATTGAATATGCGGGGTACGGTAATGAGCATGGCCGCAAGCAAACATTTTGCCAAGCCCTCTCCCGAAAACTTTCAAATTAAACTGATAGAAAAATACCAGATTAAAGTTTCCATGCTGTTACAACAATTTGA
The DNA here is from genome assembly GCF_900100945.1 of Mucilaginibacter gossypii. Lineage (GTDB taxonomy): Bacteria > Bacteroidota > Bacteroidia > Sphingobacteriales > Sphingobacteriaceae > Mucilaginibacter > Mucilaginibacter gossypii. The sequence continues at coordinate 131,849 of NZ_FNCG01000006.1, forward strand.
AGAGCGGATGGCGCAGTAAAACTACTCCTTATCGTCATACCGAATTTATTTCTGCTCTAAAATGCTGAGTCTAAAATTTGCATGAGACAGTTGTTCTATAGTTTCCGCAAAAAGTTCGGGGCAACTTTATCAATTACCTTTTCCTCAGCGAAATAATATAATAATCGCCCACGTACTTAAACGGCCAGGTGGCCTTCAACCTATTCTCCCAACGGGCAAGTGTTTTATAGGCACGCGGATGTTTTTCGGCAAAGCCTTCAATATATGATGGCGGTACGATGGTACACAAGCCCTCAACATCCAATACTTTAAAGTCGGATTTTAAACGTTTTTTAATGTAGGATGGGTTGTAATAGAAACAATCAAAGTATACACCTTCAACATGCGCCTTGCGGCCATTACTGCTAAAAAACCGGCGAAAAGCAGTTTTAAATTTCCCTTTAAATACCAGTAAAGTTTCCCAAAGGCAGAATTTAGGCAGCACCACCAGGGTCACTGCGCCGCCGGGGTTTAGCAGCCCGGCAAATGAGCTCAATACGTTTTCCAGTTCGCCAATACAATTGAGGCCTGCAAAGTTGGAAAAGATCAGATCATAAGGGCCTTTGTTGTTTAGCTGTTCAAGCTGCGTATATGAACAAAGCTCATTGCTTACTGCATGCTGCATATCATACTTTACCACCTTTTCGCGTAGTTGCTGCTGCATCCCTTTTGAAATATCAGTAGCATGTACTTTAAATCCTTTTTGTGCAAAAAACAGTGCATCTTCACCGGTACCACTATTCAGTTCAAGGATGTTGCTTCCAGGCTTCAGGTATTGCAGGATATGATCACGCACGCGTTTGCGCTTGTACGCAATTATCGTGTCGCCTGAGTACAATTCATCAAAAACTACCGACTGGTTGCTAAATGCAGCCTCGGCAAATTGTTCGTTTATACTTGATGCGGTGCCGGTCATATTGCCTTTTCAAATTTCTCCAGTTTCAGCTTTTCAAGATAGGTAAGCGGTGCATAATAAAAAACCGATAATGCTTTCCTGATATTTTTTACCGAGCTCCCGAACGGATCTTTCAGCAGTTTTTGGAAGCTGTTTTTAGCCAGGTGCTTGTGATAGTTGCGGTGGACGTATTTATGCAATTGCTTGTAGTAAAAAGGCGGATAGGTATTTTTAAACATCAGCGCCATCTCGTCGGAGTCTGTCCAGTTGGTTTTCTTTTTCAACTCGGTTTTAACGCGTTCGTAAAAACCGGTACCCGGCAGCGGATACGATACCGAAATACCAATTTCAAATGGCAGCAACCGGTTAATCATATCTATGGTAAGCGTAATATCATCCCGCGTTTCTTCGGGATAACCGAACTGGATAAAGAACGATGGCTTAATACCATGCGCTTTCATGAGGTGCGTAGCCGTATGTATCTGATCGATAGTGATCCCCTTATCCATGGCGTCCAGTACCTTCTGCGATCCGCTCTCGGCCCCTATCCATACATTCTCACAACCGGCTGCGGCCAGGGCTGCTACGGCTTCTTTCTCGGCCAACAAATCGGCCCGCGACTGAATCTTGAAACGGATCTTAATTCCCTCCTGTGTCAGCAGCTTGGCAAATTCCTTTACCCAACCGGGTTTCAATCCAAAAATATCATCGCAAAACCAGATATGATCCATCTGGTACAGCTCCTTAAGCATTTTAAGCTCATTAACAATATACTGCGGACTGTGAGAATTATACCGGTTGCCATAAATAGGCTTGGCACACCAGTTACACTTGAATGGACAACCGCGGGTAGTTACCACATTAATTGAAAAACAACCCGCATTCTTCATCCACATATCCCGGTAGGTATCCATATTCACCAAATCCCAGGCGGGCATGGGCAAACTATCCAGTTCCTTCATTACCGCGCGGCCGGGTGTTTTAATGATTTCGCTGCCGTTCGTGTAAGCTAATCCTTTTATCTCAAAATGATCAGTATTGCCACTTCGGATATGTTCAATTAGTTCTATCAGCGTTTGTTCGGCTTCACCCAATATCACAAAATCAGCTCCTTCGGCAAGATATGCTGCATACCGATCGGTTGAATCTGAGCTGGAAACGATAACTGTACAACCACGTTCCTTAGCCAGCTTGCACATTTTAAATGCAGCTTCGCGCATATTAGTGAGGCACATTTTGGTCAGGTAGTTGAACCCATCATCATAAACCACAAAAAAATCCGGTTTATTCAACTCAATAGCGGCTATCACCTCGTCAGGATTGCTCACAAACATGGTATCAAACAGACTTACCCGGTAACCCTGCTCCCGCATCAGCGCAGCAGCGTATATAGTACCCAGTGGCGCATAAGGTTGCCCTATGCCCCATTGCTTTGGGTCGAACCGTAAAAAGTAAGAATGTGTAAACAGTATATTGTTCATGGTGTTTTAGCCTGTTTCTAAATCCAGGAAAATTTCCTATACCCTCCCAGGGGAAGAAATCGCACATTTCCGCGCTTCATTGCCTTTTTATTATCAATCCAACCTCGCCAGCGGCGATAAATTAAGCGAGCACACACATTTAACACAGGTAGGGTCATTAGCCATATCCAGTGTTTTGCGAAAATTGATCGCCTCTTTGCTGTTCAAAATATCATTTAATGAATTATCCCTGATGTTACCTATCGCCTCATGAAAAAAGCAAGGCCTTACCGCGCCATCAGCCTCAATCACTGCCGATACCCATGGTGCATTACACTTTTTAAACGGGAATGCATTATGGCCATAAAAAGCAGCATAATAACCATAAATATCCCGGATCCTAGCCGGAGATTCGGCAATGAACCTGTTGGCAAAATCGCTTTTATTAGCCAGCACCTGGTTTGTCATTTCCTGAAATTCGGCAAGTTCATTTTCAGTCGGTAATATCTCATGTTGCCGAGGCTCGGCCCATGCTGTTTGGCGGTTAAAGGCATGGCTGCTAACATCAGCCGGTAAAAAACTTACCTGGTCTATCTCCATTTGCCTTGCTGCTTCAATAATAGCCGGCCAGTTCCTGTAATTTAGCCGATGGACCACTGTACGAGCTGTTATGCGGTATTTTGGTTCAATAGATTTAATGAATTTCACCCCCTCCCGGAGTTTATTGAATGCGCCAGGTACATTCCGGATAGCGTCATGTAAAAGCTCATCGCCATCTAAAGAAACAATGAGGTCGTCAACCCATCTTAAAATATCGAACGCGTTTTTTTTGATAGACAAACCTGTCGACAGCAGCGTAACCTTGATCTTTTCAGCACGCAAAATCTCGCATAGCCTGAAAAAATTGGCATTCAGCAATGCCTCCCCGCCCGACATCAATACCTGCTTTGTACCGAATTTTCGTAAAGCACTTAACAGATCGGTCACGTCGGCTTCGGTAAGCTGCTTCAGGTTTTTATTATCCTTCCAGATATCGCACATAACGCAACGGCAGTTGCAGGCACTGTGCGGCATCAAAATCACGATGGGTAGCGCAGCGATGCGGTGCGTTTGCAATGTGCGGAAACGCTGAAAGGTATGATATAATGATTGGCCTGTCATCTGCATAAATTAAAATCCCTGTATTTCGGGCTGCCTGTAACGCCAAACCTTTTGTAGCAACTTTATTTCATAAGGATAATGGTACATGCTCGCCTTATAACGCATGGTTGCTACCAGTTTAATGGCCATACGTTTAATCATATTGAGCCTGATATCAGTTACCGTTGGATACACCCCGTTCAGCACTGTTTCAAAATTTCTGATCTTATCAATCATCTCCGGCGTGAGCCATGGCGTGAGCGGATTTTTACGAAGATCAAAGGCTTCCCATGCCGGGCTGATCCAGTCCTCCAGCGTTTCGGGGAAACGGAAGCCGCTTTTCATTACCTGCTTAAACAATTCCGACCCTTCGGTAGGCACAGGACTGTAGGTATAAATTACGATCTCGGTTTTACGGTTAACAGCCTTTACCTTTTTTATAAAGTCTATTTCAAAATCAATTTGCGACTGAACCTGTTCCTGAGTTGGCGCCGGAGTGCCTAATACAAAAGAATATTCGGGTATGATATCAAACTTTTTAAGGCGTTCGGCAAACTCAATGATCTGGTCGCCTGTTTGCGTGCCGCCCTTATCCATCTGCTCTAAAATGGTGTTGTTACCACTTTCGGCTCCGAAAAAGATGATCTTACATCCTGATTCGCGGATTGCGGCAAGGGATGAATCTTTAAATTTCGACATGGTATCGATGCGGGCCATACCCCACCAAGTCATGTTTTCGGGTTTGATTAAACGGGCAAACTCAACAGCGCGCTTTTCTGATACAAAAAAATTGTTATCATGAAACTCAATGGCATCTGCACCCCATTTATCTTTAATATATTTTACATCCTTATAAACATTCCGGGCCGATTTTGCCTTCCATCTTGCCTCATATATTGGCACTACAGCACAAAAGGAGCAGGTGAAGGGGCAACCGATGCTGGAGTGATAAGCCATCGTTTTTTCGCCCAGGTAAGTTTTACCCAAAAACTTGGTGATGGGATAAAAAGTATTCAGCTTATCATATGGCAAGGCCGGTAGGCTGTCCTGATCTAAAAGGTCTTCCTTAGCGGTTTTGATGATCTTGCCATCGGTTGCTTTATAGATGAGGTTGCGGATAAACTCATAAGGTTCGTTTTTCTCCAGGGCATCAATCAAGGCGGGGAAAGCGTGATCACCAGGCCCGTTGATAATAAAGTCGACATAACCGGAATATAAAACCGCGTTAGGTTGATTTGATGGGAAATACCCCCCCCAGATCATTTTGGTATTGGGATATCTTTGCTTTATAATTTTTGCCGCAGTAATAGCCTGCTTTAACTGCGGACCGGGCATAACTGTAAACCCAAAGTATTTAAACTCGCCGGTGCTTAAATAGCTATCTATCTTAACCATCGGGTCATGCTCACAATTGCCGTCAACAATTACCCAATCATATTTTCCATCAACCGAGGCCGCTATATTTAGTATCGAATTAGGTATGCGATACTTGTTATTTGCACTGCGCGGGTTAAATAATAATATCTTGTTCATCTGTTAGTATCAATACTTTGCTTTCAATCCCCCCGGCAATGGGTTTATCTTTTAGTTTAAGCAACCTGTAAAGCACCCCTGCCATTACAAAGTCTGCACACAAAATAAAACCCACTGCCATACCCAATCACAAATGAGGGGGATTGCCCATTCAACAATTAATCTGAGCTTCTACATTATCACTTTCACACTAATAAATACGCCCTGGCTTTCACACAGGTTGCCTGCCTTTATAAATAAAATAGCTGGCAACCATTATTATTTAACAGCCGTATCTGCTGATATAAGGTTTAATTAAATACCCCCGGAACCGTGATCCAAACTGTAAAAAATTATATTAAGCAGCGCTTTTTCCCGCCCGATATCATAGAGAAAAACTCGGTGGATGCCTACGATATCTGGGCCGAGCATTATGATGCGCAGCCAGGTAACCTCATGCTCGATTTGGATGAAGTTTTGTTTCCCCGCCTGGTTACGGATACAGTTATCGCCGGTAAAAACGTGGCCGATATTGGCTGCGGTACCGGCAGACATTGGGAAAAGATGTTTGCGCTAAATCCAGGGCGGTTAACAGGCTTTGACACATCGGGCGGAATGCTGTCCCGTTTACAGCAAAAGTTTCCATCGGCAAATATTTACCGAATTACCGATGACCTGTTCGGTGACATGCCATCGGGGAGTTTTGACACCATAGTTTCAACCCTTACCGTTGCGCACATCAAAAATATTGAAGTTGCCTTGCAGGCCTGGATGCGGATCCTGAAACCGACCGGCGACATCATTATTACCGATTTCCATCCGCAGACATTGGCAAACGGCGGCAAGCGGACATTTAAACATGGCAGTAGTTTTATAGCGGTCGAAAACTATGTACACCCAGTAAATACCATTAAAGATCTGTTGCTGAACAACGGTTTTAAGCTAATTGCCGAAGAAGAAATTAAAATAGATGAAACCATGAAGCATTATTATGCCAATAAAAACGCGCTTCATGTTTATGATAAATATAAAGGCTTCCCCATTATTTACGGGTTGCACTTGACGAGAACTGATGGTACTGAATAACGTGATGATACCGGGAAACGATGCCGTGGTGAGCATAAGTATAAGCGAGGGTAAAATAAAACAGGTTTCCCCCTCACATACTGATGACCGCGAACAGCTGACCTTTGTGAATGCCATTGCTTTTCCGGGCCTGATCAACTCGCATGACCATCTTGATTTTAATCTTTTTCCGCAGCTTGGCAATAAAACCTATGAAAGTTATACTGAATGGGGAAAACACATTCACCGCGCTTACGCCGTTGAGATTGCATCTGTGCTAAAAATCCCTATTGCCCTGCGCGAACGCTGGGGTGTTTATAAAAACCTGCTTTGCGGCGTTACCACAGTGGTAAACCACGGGGAAAAAACTACCATAAATGATCCTCTCATCACCATATTTGACAATTGCCAGAGTATCCACTCCGTCCGGTTTGAAAAAAACTGGAAGAAACGGCTCAATAACCCGCTTAAAATAAATAAACCGGCCGTCATCCATATAGGCGAGGGCACAAACGATATCGCCCATACCGAAATAGATGAACTAATTAAATGGAATATCCTTAAGCGTAAACTCATCGGGATCCATGGAGTAGCTATGGATCCTCAACAAGCCAAACATTTCGAAGCCCTGGTTTGGTGCCCCGAATCAAACTATTTCCTGCTTAATAAAACAGCGGCCATTGATGAGCTAAAAAGCAAAACAACGATTTTATTTGGCACAGATAGCACACTTACCGGGCATTGGGACATCTGGCATCACATTCGCCTTGCGCGTAAAACCCAAATGCTTAATGATGATGAATTGTACAACTCTCTTACTTCATCCCCTGCCCAAACCTGGAAACTAAATAGTGGCAGCATTACCAGCGGATTTGACGCCGATATTGTAATAGCCAAAGCAAAAGGCAAAGTTGGTTTGCAGGCTTTTTATAATATAACACCCAATGATATTTTACTGGTGATGCATAAGGGCGTGATTTTGCTGTTTGATGAATCGCTTTATCACCAGCTTACGGGTATAATTACCCAAAATTACAGCAAGGTCTTTACCGGCAACCATTTCAAATACGTGATGGGCGATATCCCTGGTTTAATAGCCGAAATAAAACGATACAAGCCGGATGCCTGTTTTCCCATACCTCACCCAGCCCTGCCTGCCGCATGAATATCATCAAAAAAATATGGTCAAAATCGAAATCCAAAGCGGTTTATTTAAGCGGTGGTGGATGCCACGTTTTGGGGTTGGATAAAGACCTTGATACCTCTAAATAAAAATAGCATTTGCTTTTGCCACCATTAATACTTTTTAAATGAGATACGTTTTAGCCAGTTATGTGTACACCAAAGAGTTTAACCAGCCACAGGCCTGGTTAAAGCGCATTAACATGTATACCGGCATATTAGATGCCCTGGCCAAAAGCAACGAGGTGATCAGCATTGAACAAATCAATTACGAAGGTGAACTGACACAAAACGGGGTTAACTACCATTTCAGAAGATACCCAAAAGCGGCGCTCAAATATTTTCCGTGGGCTTTGCATTTGTATATTAAAAGCCTTAAATCCGATGTGGTAATAGTACATGGTTTGCATTTCCCCTTGCAGGTTATCCAGCTACGCCTTATGCTTGGCCGCAAAGTAAAGGTCATTGTACAAAATCATGCTGAAAAACCTTTTACCGGTTTAAAAAAACTACTTCAGCGGGCAGCCGACCGGTTGGTTAACGCCAACTTGTTTGCATCGCATGATATGGGTATGGAATGGATTGCCGCCGGCAACCTCAAATCGCCCGGTAAAATACATGAGGTAATGGAAGTTTCCTCTGTTTTTTATCCTATAAGCCGCTTGGAAGCCAACTCTCAAACAGGTGCACAAGGCAACCCGGTGTTTTTATGGGTAGGCCGTTTAAACGAAAATAAAGATCCGTTAAACGTGGTGAAAGCCTTTTTGAAATTCGCCGAAAGTTCGCCCGGGGCAAAGCTCTTTATGATCTATCACACCGAAGAGTTACTGCCGAAGATCAACGATTTATTAAACTCATCACCAAATATAGAAGCCATTGAATTAATTGGCGAAGTACCACACGCCGATTTATTGTACTGGTACAACAGTGCCGATTTCATTCTCTCCGGCTCACATTATGAAGGCAGCGGCACCGCTATTTGCGAAGCCATGTCATGCGGATGCGTGCCGGTGGTTACAGACATCCTTTCGTTCAGGATGATCACTAACAACGGTGAATGCGGCGTATTGTATGAACCGGGAAATGAACCTGCATTACTTGATGTGCTCCTGCAAACTACACAAATGAATGTTGCAGAAAAGCGGAGATTATCCATTGAATATTATAAGCAAAACTTATCGTTTGAGGCTATTGCAGAGAGGATCGAGAGCATAGTGCAAAGCCTTTGAATGCTTGCTCTTACAATCACCAGCTGCGGATAAAACCTACCGCTCAAACAACCCCATCATCTTCCTCACATTATCCCTGATGTCATAAACCAATACATTTTTCTTCCCCGAATCCGGTTCATCCAAAATACAACGGATAGTTTGCCCGGCTTCTTCCATATTATTTACAATAAACCAGTTGGTAATATCATTATCCATCGGCTTAACAAAACTTACCACTTCGGCTGCCGCATACAGAGCTTCAAGGCAAACGGCGCCGAAGCCTTCATATTCCGAAGGATGAAATAACACTCTCGAGCGCTGCATCATTTTAAGCACTTCGTGATGCGGTAGTTCGCCTGCAAGGGTTACGTTACTTTCAAGTTGCTTTGATTTAATTCGTTTTATTAACTTTTCCTTTTCAGGGCCGTCGCCGCATATTACCGTTTTTATATCCGGGTAATACTGCTTCAGCATGGCAACAGTTTCTATAAACAGGTGAAACCGTTTCAAGGAAATAAGTGACCCTGCCCCTAAAATATGAATGTCTTTTCCGGCAGATAAATCACCAAATAATGAAATATCTATTCCCACAGGGATAACATTCAGTGGTTTTACATTGTAGTTTTTGGTGAACTCCCGCACAATAAAATCCGACAGCGCTATCAGCTCCTCTCCTTTGGGCTTTATCCACTTAGCATATTTGTTCCCCCTTTTTGCATCCTGCCCCAGCATCCAGCAGTGGTGCTTAATATTTTTTATCCGGGCAAAATAATGACCAACAAAGGCACATTCGCCAAGCCAAAAGCTTAACAAGCCCATTATTTGGTATTGTTTGTTTAAATTCCCTAAAGCTCGCCATACTTTTAGCCAGGTATTCAGCCTGAATAGTTTACCACGGCTTCTTCCTCCAAAACTGATCACCCGTATACCATGCCAATCATATTCGGCAGCGAAAAAGGGATATTGAAAACTTAGCACAATGATATGCAGTTCCGGATTTTCGGCCTTCAACGCCCGTACAAAAACCCGTTGAGGCGGTAAGCAGGTAGTATCGGCTTCGTTTTCGGGGAAACCGGGGCTCAGGATAAGCAATGCTTTTTTACGGTTATCATCCATTGGGCGAGATCACTTTATTACAGATAGCCAGGCTGTCCTTGTTATGGGTAATCAGGATGATCATTTTCCCCTGCCGGGCCAGTTGCCTCAATTTGGTTAACAATTCATTTTCCGCATCTGTATCCATTTCACTGAACGGCTCATCTAAAATTAACAGATCGTGATTATGATAAAGCGCCCGGGCCAGCATGATCCTTTGGCGCTGACCGCCGCTGATGTTCTTGCCGTTTTCGGTAATAACTTTAGCTGTGCCTTCTGGGTAATCCGCAACCAGCTTATTTAATCCGCAAAACTCCAGTACACTGGTTAACTTTTGCTCATCGGCAGTTTTATCGTCAAGTATGATGTTTTTCAGGATAGTATCATATATAAAAAACGGTTGTTGTTTAACCAGGGAAATGTTTTTACGGTAAAGCCGGCGCATTGGCGCGGCAGCAATTATATTGTTGATATAAATGCCCCCTTCGGCCGGCTCCAAAAAACCGGTTAACAGGTTAATGATAGTAGTTTTCCCCCTGCCTGAATTCCCCGAAATGCCCATAATATCACCGGGAGTTATCTCAAGGTAAAGCTCATCCAAAACAGTTTTGTCCGGATAACTGAAACTTACTTTTTCAAGTTTCAATGACCAAATCTGTTCGTCAACAACCTCATTAACCTGTGGTTTATCATCTTCTTCAATGATCAAATCGGCCAGGATAAATTCATAGGTCTTCATTTGCCCGCTGCTGTTCAGTATTTTTACAATACCTGGGATGATCTTATATGCTGCCGCCACAAAAATGCCGATGGTCAGGATACTAACCACCGGAGTATCGCCCGTTAATTTGTTTACAGCGATGAGAATAAAAAAACCCAGAACGGCAAATACTTCCATCAACCGTGAAGGCAGGTTTTGCCAGGTTTGCTGTGAAGCTATATTTTGATTAAGCTGCTGTTGGCAGCTAAAAAACCGGCGACTAAAGAAATCATTTTTTTGATAAATATTGCTCTCCACGTAACCTGATAAGGATTCGTTTAAATGCTGAAGCGTTTTTTCGCTCACAGTTTTGATCTGTGCCCTGATAAATTTTAGCCTGGTTTTAATGAACCAGCCCAAAGCCGCGACAGGTGGCAGCAGCAACACAAACAACAAAACAAACAAGGCCGGGTGATAGAACATAATAGCCCCAATAGTAAAAAGGATCAATACCGTTTGAGATACTATTTGCTGAAAATTGGTGAGGATGTAATGACTAAATTCAATCGGCTGCTGGCTGATTCGCCGGATATGGATAGATGAATCAACGTGTATAAACTGGTCAAAATCTGCATCAAGGTAATTCCTGATATTACGTTCGGACAGCCTTGAAGCCACCTTGTAAAAAAAATGCTGCTGCGCATTTTGCGCAAAGAAACCAATACAGTTTTTTACTGCAAAAAGCACCAGGAAAATACCGATGAGCCACAATGATTTATTATTGGTAAAGCCGACCGGTAAAAAACTATAATTATTTCCCGGCTCTCGCTGTGTATAAAAATTAACTATCAACAGCAGCAAGCCTAAAAAAGCAACATCCAACAGGGCGATAACAATATCGACAATAATTGACCTGATGAGCCTCCGCTTTTCAGATCGATCAAGTATGAGCAGAATACTTTTTAAAATTTGCTTCAAGAGGATGATAAAACAATAAAACCAGGTTCATCACTGGTTTCATTGTTAACTACGTTTTACACACCTTTAAGGTTGCTTTATAAAGGGGGATAAAATGCCCGACAAGCAATCAAAATAAATTGTTTAAGCTGTTACTTTTGATAAATTACAGGCATAGTTTAATAATCTCTATAAAATTGTTAAATTTCGGCTTCGCATTTATAAAAGAAGTAAAACAACCTTCATGAGTTTAGAACCTTTCCTTGCCGTATTTGTGATCACCCAATTCAGGAGGCACCTGAAGAACGACGGGCTGCTAACCAAATGGAACAAATACCTTAACATAGGCTATTATATTGCTATTGCCATATTTGTGTTTGGTGTAAGTTTTGACCACGGCGAGAGGCTGACTATGATACTCTCCCATTTGTTTTTCTTAGGGGTTGTCATATCACCCTATTATATCGAAGACCTGAAATCAGGCAAACAACTTGCTTTTGCATTGATTCCTTATGCAATTGCCGGTTTAATAAAAGACTTATTGGAAAAATGGTTCCCTAATTTTTACGACAATCACGATAACCTGATACAAAGCCTGGTAATGTTTTCGCTTATCTGGGCATTTTCGCTTTGGCTTATCAGTCGCAAACAAACCAAAGCACTTGAAAATGAGCGCAAACAACGCTTTGCCGAGCAGGAGCAAAACCGCATGATGGCCGCTATGAAGGTAAACCTTGAAAGCGAAGTTCGTGAGCGCACAGCCGAACTTACCCGCCAAACAGAAGAATTACAGCAGACCCTGTCCGAGCTTAAGAGCACCCAGGCGCAGCTGATCCAATCGGAAAAAATGGCCTCACTGGGTGAACTCACTGCCGGTATTGCACATGAAATTCAAAACCCGCTGAACTTTGTGAACAACTTTAGCGAGGTAAGCATTGAACTGCTTGAGGAACTAAAGGACGAAGTACTTGACAAACTGCCCGACGATGTGAAGGAAGATGCGGGCGATATTATTAACGACATTACCCAAAACCTGAGCAAAATAAACCAGCATGGCAAACGTGCCGATGCCATCGTAAAAGGCATGCTGCAGCATTCGCGTGCTACAACTGGTAAAAAGGAGCCCACTGATATCAACGCCCTTGCCGATGAATACCTGCGACTAAGCTATCACGGTCTGCGTGCCAAGGATAAATCATTTAATGCAGGCATGAAAACCAGTTTTGATCCTGATCTGGGTAAAATAGAAGCTATTCCGCAGGATTTGGGCCGCGTACTGCTTAACCTGTTTAACAATTCGTTTTACTCGGTAACCGAAAAGAAACGGATTTTGGGAGAAGGGTACGAACCAACCGTAACAGTTAATACCAAAAAGGTAAAATCGCCATCGGGTGCTAATATGGTGCAAATTACGGTGGAAGATAATGGCACTGGAATTCCGCAAAAAGTGCTGGATAAAATTTACCAGCCCTTTTTTACCACCAAGCCTACCGGGCAGGGCACCGGGCTTGGTCTTTCCATGAGCTATGATATTATCACCAAAGGGCACGGTGGCGAACTGAACGTTGAAACCGCCGAGGGCCAGTTTGCACGGTTTGTAATTTGCATACCTGTTGGTAATGTTGCCCAAAGTTAAACACGGGTAATTTTTGCGTTTTATCAAAATAACACCACACAAAAATATAACTTTGAAGTACTATGAAAATACTTGTTGTTGATGACGAGGCGGATGTTCAACCCTTGTTTTTACAACGTTTCAGAAAAGAGATTAAAAGCGGCGAAGTAGAGTTCAACTTTGCACTATCGGGAGAAGAGGCTCTTCATTTTTTAGAAGATCATCATTCGCAGGTGATCCTGATCTTATCTGACATTAATATGCCGGGCATGAGTGGTTTGGAGCTATTACGTAACATAAGGCGCAACTATGAAAAACCACCACCGGTGGTAATGATGATCACCGCTTATGGCGATGACGAAAACTACAAACAATCAATGGAGCTTGGTGCCGACGACTTTTTAACCAAGCCGCTTGATTTTAGCAACTTAAAAGACAAACTTAAACACTTAGAACAATAATGGCCAAGATACTGGTAGTAGATGACGAGCAGGACCTGGAATTACTGATCAGGCAAAAATTCAGGAAAAAGATACGGGAAGGTGTGTATGAATTTGTATTTGCCCAAAATGGTTTTGAAGCGTTAACTCAACTGGCCTCCCACCCCGATATTGATGTAGTTTTAAGCGACATCAATATGCCTGAAATGGATGGACTAACCCTGCTTACCAAACTGCCCGATGCTAATCCTATATTAAAAGCAGTGATGGTTTCTGCATATAGCGATATGGATAATATCCGCACGGCCATGAACCGCGGCGCATTTGATTTTGTTTGTAAGCCGGTAAACTTCGAAGATCTTGACATTACTATTGAGAAAACTTTACAACACGTTATCGAACTTAAGAAAACCATGCAGGCCATTAAGGAGAACAATATCCTGCGGATGTATGTGGATGAAAATGTACTTAACTTCATGACCCATAAGGAGTTTGAGAACAGCCTTTTGAGTAATGAAACTATCGAGGCAACTGTGCTATTTATTGATATCTGCGGCTTTACCGCCATAACCGAGCATGTTGCCGCCAATACGGTTGTAGGTATGATCAATAAGTACTTTGATGTAATGGTACAGGAGATCATTGCCCAAAACGGTCATATTGATAAGTTTATGGGTGATGCCGTAATGGCCGTTTTCCGCGGTGAATATCACCTTGACCGCGCTATTGACGCAGCCCTCGCTGTTCGCGATAAAATGCACGAGGCCGATGAAATCCAGGCGGGTGATAAAACTTTTAAGCCTTCTGTTTCAATTGGCATTAATTCGGGTGAGATGATTTCGGGTAATATCGGTTCGGCCACCTTAAAACGATTGGATTATACTGTAATAGGCGATGCTGTTAACCTGGCTCAGCGCCTGCAAACAGTAGCACAAGCCAACCAGATCATCGTTAGTGCCGATGTATATGAACAGGCTAAAGGATCTTTCGCCCTCAATAAAATTGGTGAGGTAAGCCTCAAGAACAAGTTAAAACCGGTGGAGATTTACGAGGTTGTTGATTAATTAAAAAATAGCTACCGCGGGTTTAGTGTAACCCGTGGTGTAGCATCATTGAAGTTTCCAACTTCACCCATCATTTTTGCCATAGATTACAAACGCAGGTCCGGATTAAGCACGCATAACCGTTAAAAGTTTGCAGGTTTGCTACGCTTCACTGCAATTTTGGTATAAACTCGCTTCAAGGACTTTCTGTTAGCAGCGTCATTCAATTCGTCGGCCACTGCAAAAGCTTTTGTAATCAATTCTGCCCATTCCGATGATTCATGTAACATTTCATTGATCCTATCACCGACGGAGTATATATCCTGATTGGTTATTATATGCAATTTGATGTGCCCCGGAAGAAGCGTATCGGCATCCCTTCTTCTCATTCTCGCAAAATGATATTGGGCCGCCACAACAGCTTCAATAGCTGCAGAACGTAAATCCACAGCCTTGTTATCACCAACATTTTTGCGGGCATTGGCGGTGTTAAACGCCCAAACCTTGCCATCAGAGAATGCAACAACAGCCTGTAGTACTGCATAAGTATGCATTTCTAATATCAGAGCAAAAGCGGTTTCTTCTTCATTGGGCGCCTCTATACCTAAGTCTTCGAATTTCAGCGCAAATATCTCATCTCTCAACTCCAGGTATCTTTCATAACGGTAGTCGGCTATTTCTTCACCCGTCTTACGGTAGCACCTTTTTTGGTAATACAGATAAAGCAATCTTCCGAAATAGAAAAGTACCAGGCCTCCAAAATACCAATATTCCTCTTTCATTTTGCAGTTTAGGTTGTTGTAAGATACGTGCCTTGCTGTTGTTGTTTTTTTCAACGACCACTTAAAATGGTTTTACGATTGCATCGCCCGTTCATTATAAATTCAAATCCTGCTTATGTACTCATTACAAATGAGCGCCAGCCCCCCTCATCAGCAGCAACAGTTAAGAAAAACTTAAGACTTAGAACCCAAGACTTAGAACTTCCAATTAATGATCTCTCACCTTTTTCTTCAACACCCCGCCCGCGGCTTCTTTGATGCTGTTTGTAAAAACAAAGGCCTTAGGGTCAATACTATGAACCAGGTTTTTTAATCTGCGAACTTCCAAACGGGTTACTACAGTGAAGATGATATCAACCGGTTGATGAACGTCAAAACTCTCCTTCATAAAGCCACGCTCACCTTTGTAAATGGTGATCCCGCGACCGAGTTCCATCACAAGCCGTTCTTTAATTATTTCGCTTTGACCAGAGATGATATTTACCGCCGTATATTCTTCCAAACCATCAATAACAAAAGTGATGGTGCGCGATGCCGTATAATAGGTTAAAATGGAGTACAACGCCGTAGGCAAACCCAACTCAACTGCGGCTATCAGGAAGATGATAATATTAATACCTAAAATAATCTCACTGATGGTAAAACTGCTGCGTTTTAATGTGTATAAAGCTAATATCTCGATACCATCCAATGCGCAGCCTCCTCTTATCGATAACCCCACACCCAGGCCCATAAACACGCCACCAAAAATAGACACCAATAGCTTGTCCTGGGTTATAACTGGGTACTCTATAAACTGCAGGCACAGGCCAAGTCCAATTACACAGGCAAGCGTTTTTAGCGCAAATGATTTATTAACCTGGAACATCCCCATAATAATAAAAGGGATGTTGGCTATAATTATTACATAGGCTATGTTGAAATGATAAAGCTCATGAATTAGCAATGAGATACCGGTTACCCCGCCATCAAAAAAGCTGTTGGGTACTAAAAAGCCTTTAAGTGCAAAACCGCAAAATAAAATGCCGATAATTACTGTGACTACGTCTTTTAAAATTTCTTCAATTTTCAAACCCGGTTGTGTCATTAATAGCAGTATTTAAATTTTTTTTGTGATAATTTTCAAATGCTCGTTTTTACCTTCAGCCCTGAGCCTGAGCGCCGTTTGGGTGAAGTAATGATGGCTTTGCAGGAATTTCACCTGCTGCCTGTCCCACTCCAATTCCGATTCAAGGTGATCTGTAATTACGAGTTCCGAAAATAACCTTTTGCTAAGGATAAAAAAATCATTTCGGCCCAAATAATCTAAATCAGCATCACAAATTATCTGGCCTAAATGATTGTGAGGGTTTTGCGGCATTTTGGTTGCCATAATAATATCGCAAACCTGCTCAATTTCATCACTTGTATAACCAAAATCAGGCAGATGTTGCCTCGCATTTTTGCATGAACCAGCCTCATGATTGACTTGCCCGAACAAAAAACCTGAATCATGATAGTAAGCGGCCGTAAGTAATAGCTCCAATTCGTCTCCGATTATCCCCTCACCCGCCGCAATTTGTTTTGCAGCAGTATAAACATCAAGCGCATGATCAGCATTATGGTAATGAAAATGTTTGGGGAGCTCTTTCTTTATTTTGTCGAGGATAAAGCCCCCGGCTTGTTCTACCTGCATTCAGTATTTATAATGGCGCTAATATATTAATTTAAGAAATATACGAATACACACAAGGACGCATAATTGCGTCTCCCTCGTACAGGTCATCATTGCATGATCGAAATAAATATTTAAAGCGGCAATTGTCTCTACAATAAAACAGAGCTTAAACAATTATCTTAGCACAATGAACAGCTGGTTTAAAAACTATAAAGGCATTATCTTATTACTAACAGGCATTATTATTGGCAGTATCGCCGGGGCAGTTTTAGGGAATAAAGTTGAAGTGATTAAACCTATTGGTGATATTTTTCTAAACCTGTTGTTCACTGCCGTTGTGCCGCTGGTTTTCTTTGCCATAGCATCGGCTATTGCAGCATTGGATAGTTCGCAAAAACTGGGCAAATTATTAGGCGTTACTTCTCTGGTATTTGTGTCGACTGTTTTAGTAGCTGCTATGGTTACCATTATAGCTATTTGGATCTTCCCTATCCATCAGCACCTTGTTGCCAGCCCCATAACTGAAGCTATCACCAAAAAACCATTCGGCGATCAGTTAACAAGCCTTTTTACTACCAGTGAGTTTTACCAGCTGTTATCCCGCAAAAGCATGCTGGCCATGATCATTTTTGCCGTGATCACCGGCTTTGCTACACTGCATGCAGGCGAAAAAGGCAAAGCATTTGCAGCTTTTTTACATAGCGGCAATGAGGTGTTCAAAAATATATTCAGCCTCATTATGAGGATTGGCCCAATTGGTTTGGGTGCTTATTTTGCTTACCAGGTTGGTGTGTTCGGTCCACAGTTGTTTGGCGGTTACGCGCGTTCTATGGCTTTATATTACGGCGTTGGTGCGTTTTATTATTTGGCGATATTTAGCATGTACGCCTTTATTGCCGGCGGCATTGGTGCAGTTAAGCGATACTGGAAAAACAACATTATCCCATCAGCTACAGCAGTAGGTACGTGCAGCAGCATCGCCACCATCCCGGCAAATTTGGATGCCGCAAAAAAAATGGGAATCTCTGATGCTATTGCCAATATTACCATTCCGCTTGGTGGCACTTTGCACAAAGATGGTTCAAGCATTTCGTCAATAGTAAAAATGGCTGTAGTTTTCGCGCTGTTTGGTAAAAGCTTTGACAACGCTGAAACTATAATCATAGCCCTTGCTATGACAGTTTTAGTGAGCCTGGTTGAAGGTGGCATTCCTAACGGCGGTTATATTGGCGAGCTACTTTTTATTTCGGCCTATGGTTTCCCGCCCGAAGCGCTCCCCCCGGCTATTATTATTGGTACACTGGTTGACCCAATGGCCACATTGTTAAATGCAACCGGCGATACGGCTGCTGCCATGCTGGTGGCCCGTTTTACGGAAGGAAAAGACTGGATGAAACCGCCCCCCGCTAAGGGAGAACTATAGCATATTCAATAAAGGTTTATTATATTGGCGTATAAATAAACCCTTCACTACCTGTATGCTTCACATTCTCTACATTATAGCCATAATTGCGGAAGCAATGACAGCCGCATTGTCCGCCGGGCGAAGAGATATGGATTGGGTTGGTGTTTGTATCATAGCCTGGGTTACAGCTTTAGGCGGCGGCACCGTTCGCAACATATTGTTTAATCATTACCCCATGAGCTGGGTTGAACACCCCGAATATTTAGTGATTACCGCAGCGGCAGCAATATTGGCCGCCATCATCGCACGCCTCATGACCAAAATGAAAACGCTGTTTCTTTACCTGGATGCTTTAGGATTGGTAGTATTTACTATTATAGGCTGCCAGATAGCGGAACAAATTGATCTGCCCTGGCTTATCATTTTGCTAAGCGGTATGATAACCGGTTGTGCGGGAGGCGTGCTGCGCGATGTGCTATGCAATGAGGTACCGTTGTTGTTCCGTAAAGAAGTTTATGCCAGCGCATCAATAGTTACCGGGGCATGCTATTTAAGCCTCGAACATTTGGGTGCTCCCAATAGCGCGACAATTGTAATAGCTTGTATTATTGGCCTCGCATTACGCCTGCTCTCTATCAGGTACAACTGGCAAATGCCCAAGTTTGTATATCGTGAAGAATGGCATTAATTCTTGATTTCGGAATTGGGATTTTCGATTTCGGATTAGTTATTAATTATACCTCCAAAGCTGAAACCATGGTTCACCACGGGCCGAAAGCCCACGCTAATTAGGCAGTGGCCGTTAACAGGAAAGGCGAGGTAAATCCTCGCCTTTCCTGTTTTAAATCTAAAAACGTCATTGTAATGACGAAATGTTTATTATTTCTCTGTACTCAACGAATACGGAACATCACTAACCTTCACACCTCTTATTTTATTAGGCTTAGGTGCCATATTAAAGTTAAGCACAGCTCCTTTTTTAAGTTCCGAATGGCTTAACCAGGTTAAATCATATGGCTTACCGTTAACGTTTAACATATTGATGTATTTATTAGCAGGGCTGTTGTTAGCTGCGTTAATCACTACGGTTTTACCATTCTCAAGGTTTAGCGTAATTTTCTTGAACAGTGGTGTACCCAAAACGTACTGATCACTGGCCGGAGTTACCGGGTAAAAGCCCATAGCCGAGAACACATACCATGCCGATGTTTGGCCATTGTCCTCATCGCCACAATAACCATCCGGAGTAGCTTTGTATAACTTCTCCATAGCATCACGCACATGGAACTGGGTTTTCCATGGTTCACCTGCATAATTGTACAAGTAAATCATATGTTGAATAGGCTGGTTGCCGTGGGCGTATTGCCCCATATTCATGATCTGCATTTCTCGGATCTCATGAATGGTTTCGCCGTAATAGCTATCGTCAAACACCGGTGGCATGCTAAATACCGAATCCAGCTTGGTAATAAATTTCTGACGTCCGCCCATTAAATCAATCAGGCCCTGCATATCCTGGAAAACGCTCCAACTGTAATGCCAGCTGTTACCTTCGGTAAACGCATCACCCCATTTAAACGGACTGAATGGTTTTTCAAAAGTACCATCCTGGTTTTTACCACGCATCAGTTTTGTTTCCGGATCGAACAGGTTTTTATAGTTCATGGCACGTTTTTTATAAATGCCAATCTCTGATTCGGGTTTGCCCAGTGCCTTGCCTAATTTATAAATCGCAAAATCATCATATGCATACTCTAAAGTACGGGCTGCGTTTTCATTAATCTTAACATCATAAGGCACATAGCCTAATTTATTATAGTACTCCACTCCCTCTCTGCCGGTAGCCTGCGGACCGGCATTATTTGCGCCGTGCACCAAAGCTTCCCACAAAGTACTGATATCATACCCGCGTAAACCTTTTAAATAAGTTTCAGAAACTACCGAAGCCGAATTATTACCGATCATCACCGCCGAATAACCCGGGCTCGACCACTCAGGCAACCAGCCACCTTCTTTATAATCATTGATGAGGCCTTCCTGCATTTCTTTATTGATGGATGGATAAACCAGGTTCAGGAAGGGATATAGCGCCCGGAAGGTATCCCAAAAGCCGGTACCGGCAAATTTATAACCCGGGAATACTTTACCTGTTGATGCGCTATAGTGTACAATCTTGTTGTCCTTATCTATCTCATACAATTTGTTCGGGAAAAATACCATGCGGTAAAAGCATGAGTAAAAGGTACGCATCTGATCAACAGAGCCGCCTTCAACCTGCAGGTGGTTTAGGGTTTTGTTCCAAACAGCTTTTGCCTTTTGACAAGTTACATCAAAGCTGTCTTTACCCTGCTCACGCTCCAGGTTCAACTCGGCCTGTTCAATGCTGATGAATGATGAAGCTACGCGCAAATGAACCTTTTCGCCTTGCGTAGTTTTAAAACCTATCAGAGCGCTTGCATGTTCAGCTTTTAGCTCCAGGCCATCAGTTTGCGTAGTATCGCTGAAAGTATGTGCATAGGTGATTGGCTTATCCACATAAATAACAAAATAGTTTTTAAAGTTTTTAAGCGGGCCGCGCGCATATTTGGTTGAATAGCCTACAATCTTCTTTTGATCGGGCATGATCTTTACGTATGAGCCTTTGTTCAGTGCGTCAATAACGATAAAGGAGCTATCAGTTTTAGGATAAGTAAACCTGAACTGTGCCGAACGCTCAGTTGGAGTAATTTCGGTAGTCACATCATGATCGGCCAGGTAAACGCTGTAATAGTATGGCTTAGCGGTTTCAGCTTTGTGCGAGAACCAGCTTGCCCTTTTATTTTGGCCTACTACTGCATGTTTGGTAACCGGCATAATGGCAAACTGTCCGTAGTCGTTCATCCACGGTGATGGCTGGTGGGTTTGTTTAAAACCGCGGATCTTGTGCGCATCGTAAGTATACGCCCATCCGTCGCCCATAACACCGGTTTGCGGTGTCCAGAAATTCATCCCCCAGGGAAGGGCAATAGCGGGATAAGTGTTACCATTTGAAAGGTCGTAGTGCGAGTCGGTACCCATCAACGGATTGATGTATTCAACAGGATCGGTAACCTTATTTACCTGCTGAGCAAAAGTACCGGATGCCAACAACACTGATGCGATAAGTACCAGGGCTTTTTTCATTGTTTTAATATTTGATTTTTGATGAAACGTTTTACCAGCCGTAAATATAAAAGACTGGCTTGATATAGCCAGTCTTTTAAGTGTATTATTTGCATTATACAATTACCAACCCGGATTTTGGGTTAATTTACTGTTAGTGCTGATTTCACGCTGTGGTATCGGCCACAGGTAATATTGAGTTTTAAAGGTTACACCCTGCTCTGTTTGCGAAGCGGTAGGATCGGCAAAGGTGTTTGATTGCGGCAAGTAGGCCATATGGGTACGCTGCATATCAAAGTATGCCTTATTTTCATAAGCAAGCTCATGGTAGCGTTCTCTCCAGATTGCCTGGCGGAAGGTATCTTTGGTTAAATTACTCAATGGCGCAAGTTTAGCGCGTGCACGGATAGCATTAACAGCGGCATAAGCTTCAGCAGTTGGCCCGCTTACCTCATTAGTTGCTTCGGCATAGATCAACTGAGCTTCGGGCAAACGCAATAAAGTCCAGTTCTCATCACTTCGACCGCTTTGAGCAGCACTTTCAACATGGAAATATTTATAAAGTGCATGTTCGCCAAACTGGATGATGTTGCCTGGGTTACCATATTGAGGATAGCTTGAGAAATAAAACTGGCGTTCCTGTGTACGCAGGTCGCCCGCCTCGTAACTTGCCACAAACTGATTGGTAGGGATCATAGCGCCAAGGTGGTCTCCATATGCACCAACCAACAGGTTAAACGGAATAGTTAACTGAGGAATGGCATTAGTTTGAGTACCCACCAGGTAATTGATCTGGAATATTAATTCCTGCTGATTTTTGTGCGCATTATCATGCAGGAATGCATAATCAGAAAACAGAGAGTACCAACCTAAAACAGGCTCAATTTCTGATGCTGCCTTGGCATAGTTTTCAGTTTGTTTTAGCGGGAAGCCTGCTGTTGTCAAGTAAACGCTGGCCAATAAAGTTTTAACAGCCCCCAACGAAACGCGACCGCTTGCATCAGTATTCGGCATGCCTGATGCTTCGGCTGCCTGTAAATCGCTGATGATTTGTTTATAAACATCGGCCACAGGTGTACGTGAAGGATACAGATCAGGGCTGCTCACTGTTTGCGACGCGGTAATCAGCGGAACATCGCCATATAAACGCACCAGGTGGTAGTAATAAAATGCCCTGAAAAAGTAAGCTTCACCTATCAGTTTCTTTTTTAATCCATCATCCATTGGTGATATACCAGGGATCTTTTCAATGGCAAGATTTGCATTGGCGATACCCTTGTAGCAGTTGTACCACACTGTTTCAAAACCAGGATTAACTGCATCGGTACGCTGATGGATCACATTACCATTGTTTACGCTCTGTCCTAACGAAGTGGCATGACCGGCAAACAACTCCAATGTAATAAAAGGGCTTTCACCATAAGCATCTCCGTTTTGAAAAAAATACATTACGTTGTACAAACCGTTTACAAAGGTTAAAGCCTGGTTTGAGCTGACAAAATAATTATCCTTAACAAAGTTGCTCTTATTTTTTTCATCAAGATATTTTTTGCAACCACTGCCTGTAGCAGCAGCAAGGATAAGTAACAGACCACCTACCCGGTATTTTTTAAAGTTAAATTTCATAATATGATGTTTTAACATTTTTTAATTAAAGACTAACATTAACACCTAACAGGAAAGTACGTGGTTTTGGATAATCATAAAACTGGATACCCTGGGTGAAGTTGCTTGAGGCATTGTATGTTGATACCTCTGGATCATAACCCGTGTATTTGGTTATCAGGAACAGGTTTTGTGCCTGCGCATAAACCCTTAAACGGCTTAACTTTAACTTTTTAAGAATATTGTCGTTAAAAGTATAACCAAGTGTTACTGCCCTGCCGCGAATAAAATTACCGCTTTCAACTTTGGTTGAATAAATTTCGGTTTGATAACGCACATAAGCGGGCCTACTTTCGGCAATGCTGGTATTTTGGTTAGTCGGTGTCCAGGCGTTAAGTACGGTAGCGTAGCTGTTTGCCTGACCAGTGCGGTCCTGGCCCGAGTGGCGGGTAAGGTTCATGATCTGATTACCGTAATTAAATTGCAGATCAACACCCAGGTCAACGTTTTTGTAGCGGAAGTTGTTGCTGAAAGTACCATAACCATCAGGTATTGATTTACCTAATACCACTTTATCGTCAGCGCTAACTTTGCCATCGCCATTGGTATCCTGTATCTTTAGGTCGCCTGGTAACAAGCCATATTTAGCAGCTTCGGTCGCCTCAGCAGTTCCCCAGGTTCCAAGCACTTTGTAACCATAAAAACTACCGGCCGGAAGACCGACCCGCATCAGGTTAAATTGCGAAAGGAAGGTTGGAGCAAGGAAGATATCATCATTAGATGCACCTAACTGCAAGATTTTGTTTTTTAGGAAAGAAATATTAAATGTAGAATTCCAGGTGAAATCCTGCGTTTTTATAGGAGTAGCATTGATCGTGAACTCAAGACCTTTGTTTTGCAGCTTACCTATATTTTTATATACGGTTTGAAAACCGCTTGTTTCTGGCAGTGGTGCATTTAAAAGCAATGCTTTTGTCTTTTTCAGATAAGCATCTGCTTCAATGTTTAAACGATTATTAAACAAGCCTAATGAAAAGCCTAAATCATACTCCGCGGTTTTTTCCCACTGCAGATCCTCATTACCTATCGAGGTTTGCGTAGTACCTACCGCACTGTTGCCACCAAAGGCGTAGCCAACTGTATTAATATTTGCGAGTGAACGATATTCACCAATTTCGGAGTTACCGGTTAACCCGTAGCTCAGTCTCAATTTCAGATCTGATATAGTTTTATTATCCTTTAAGAAATCTTCCTGAGATACGCGCCATGCAAACGCCGCAGAAGGAAAAAAGCCGTACTTTTTGTTGGTACCAAAGCGTGAGGAGCCGTCTTCACGCCCCGTTAAAGTTAACAGGTATTTCTCGTTGTAGTTATAGTTCAATCTGGCAAAAAACGACTGCATTTGCCATGCATCATAATCAGACTCTGGTTTATTGGGTACAATACCGGCAGATAAGTTATAATACTCATAAAAATCGTCAGACAATGTACCCGTTGATCCTTTTAAACGAAGTTGCTGATAGTTTTGACGTTCGGCACCTGCAACAAGGTTTATAGTATGTACCTTGTTAAAGGTTTTGTTGTAGGTGAAATAGTTTTGCCATTGCCAAAACGTCCTGTTAAACTCCTCTATCGAGGCCGAGCTATAGCTTTGTCCTGCAACAGGGCCGCCAACAAGCCCGCTTTGAGAAGCCGGGTTATAATTAGCAGATGTAGTTACTCCCAAAACGCTGCGAAATTCAAGACCTGGCAACAGGTTTAAATTTAAATAACCATTACCGCTGAAGATACGGTTGCGGGTAAGAGATTGAATTTCGTTAGCTTGTGCTACCGGGTTATCACCGCCTTCAAGGTTAGGATAATCAGTACGTTTACCATAGGTTCCGTCAGGGTATCTAACAGGAATAAAAGGCACCATCTCAATCAACATACGCGGAATGTTGTTGCCGCCTGTACCCTGATCCTGGTTACGGCCATCCTGGTAGTTGTAGTTTAATGTAGCACCAACCTTTACCCATGGTTTTATCTGGTTATCAACCGTTAAACGCACATTATAACGTTTCAGATAGCTGTTAAGGATAATACCTTCATCATCGGCATAGTTCAGGAATAAACCATAGTTTATATTTTCGGCGCCGCCGGTGAACGCAACGTTGTGGTTTTGGCTTACCGAAGTACGGGTTGTAGCCTTTTGCCAGTCAACGTCATATAATGGATTTAAATTTTGATCGAACAGTTTACCGATAAGTGCTGTTCTTTGCGTTACAGGGTTACGGTTGGTATAGTCGCCCGCAGCCCAGCCGGTAGGGTCATATTTTTTGATATTAGCATAAGAAACGTCCTCAATCTGCATAAACTGTTTTGAGTTAAGAACAGGTATCTCCTTAAACATATGATTTACGGCCATATAGGCATCGTACGAAATAGTACCGCCTTTTTTACCTCTTTTAGTGGTAACCAAAATTACGCCGTTTGCACCGCGTGTACCATAAATAGCGGTTGATGATGCGTCTTTCAGTACGTCGATAGTTTCAATGTCATTGGGGTTAATGGCGTTACCACCCTCTGTCCAAACCACGCCATCCACAACATATAACGGATCGGTATTGGTATTGATAGAGCTGTAACCACGGATACGGATCTTGGTTGCACCGCCGGGTGCACCTGAGTTACTTGATACGTTTACGCCGGCAATTTTACCAGACAATTCCTGCTCAAGATTGGTTTGCGGGCGCTCCTGCAATTGTTTTGCACCTACGCTGCCTACCGAACCGGTAAGGTCGACCTTTTTTGCGGTACCGTAACCAACCACAACTACCTCGCTCAATGCTTTTGGTTCTTCTGCCAATACAACATCAATCTGGCTCCTGCCTCCAATAGGCACATTTTGGGTTGTATATCCTATAAATGTAAACACCAGTGTTCCGTTGGCATCTGGCGCGTTGACGGTATATTTACCATTAATATCAGTTTGTACACCAACATTGGTACCTTTAACCTTAACAGTAACACCAGGGATAGGGCCTTTGGCATCGCTTACCGTACCCGTTACTTTAATTGGGGCAACAGCTACCTGGGATACAACAGGCTCATCCTTCTTTTTAACAACAATGGTCTGATCAAAAATTTTGTAGGTAAGCGGCTGATCTTTAAAGCATTGATCAAGCGCACTCTCTATAGTTACGTTTGCAACTTCAATGTTGATTGCTCCGGCCTTTGATACATCCTGCTTATCATACATGAAATGATAGCCTGTTTGTTTTTCAATGGAGCGGAGTACTTTTTCAACGGTAGTGTTTTTTTGGTGCAAAGTAACTATCTGGCTATAACTTTTGGCGCTCACATTGGTAAGGGCCGCAATTATAATAAAGGCAGTTAGCTTCATGGCCAATATAAATTTGCGTAATTGAGGCCATGCCAAAGGCGTAGCCTTAGAATTAAAATTCATAAGTTTGTAGAGTTTGGGTTAAACATTAACTTTCAATTCATCGATTGTACTTTTTTGGGGCCCAGATGTTTATGCCGGGAAAGTACTGCGAATACTTCCCGGTTTTTTTTTATGGTAACTTTTGAGATTACATGCATGTTTAAACGCATGATAAACCGTTTTACCAATGAGGCTCCTGTACCGTGGCTAACTTATCTCAGGTATTTCTTCCATCATAGGGTTGTTTAAATTGTTAACAATTGGTTGCTTAATATAGTAGGTATAATAATTATGCTATTGTTGTATGGTAATGCGCTTATCTTCAATTTTAAATTTTACCCCGGCATAGCCAAGCATGCTCATTAATTCGGATGCTTTTACATTTCGGGAGATTCGGCCTGTAAATTCGCGCTGTGGTATTTTGCCTTCGTAGGCTACCTTAACATCATACCAACGGGCAGCCTGCCTCATAATGGCATCTATCCCCGCATCCCTAAATTGAAAGATGCCGTCTTTCCAGGCTATCTCATCATCTACATCAACATCGTTAAGTACCTTTAACTTGCCCGCTTTATTGAGTACAGCCTGCTGTCCGGGTTTTAAAATGCCGATTGCAGTGCCGTTACTTATTTTTACTGATCCTTCTAATAAAGTGGTTTTCATTTCGGCCTCGTCATTATAGGCCATGATATTGAAATGCGTACCTAAAACCTCAACTGTAGTGTTATCGGATTTAACCCTGAAAGGCATCTGCGGATTTTTGGCAACCTCAAAGTAAGCTTCGCCGGTGATGGTGACCTCACGCGTTTTGCCCGTAAACCTGGTTGGAAAGCTTAATGATGATGCCGAATTTAAACAAACCTTGCTCCCATCCGGCAAAACTAACTGGTATTGACCGCCACGCGGAGTTGAAACAGTATTTATTACCGGAGCATCAACATTAGTACCGGTTTCGTAAACCAGCTGACCGTTGCGGGTTTTATTGATTTTGGTAGTACCCTGTTGCGCCAGCAGGCCGTTTTGCGCACTGTCAAGCGTAATAGTTTTGCCATTGGCCAATGTTAAAATTGCTTTGTTACCACCGGGCAAAGCATCATTTTTAGGATGAATTTTGGCAATATTTTTTTTTGCAATAACCTGCTTTTTTTGATAGCTATAAATGTAAGCGCCGAACCCAACAAGTAATAAAAATGAAGCGGCGACCCCTAACCTTCTCCACGGGAGATTATTATTCTTTACCGGTGCAGCAACAGATTGTTCGGGATTAGTCCTTAAAATCTGCATGAGCATATCCTCGCTCTTTGAGCGGTCAAAAAGCGGCCCATGATCGTCAAGCTTATCCCAGGCATGATGTATGAGCGATGCAAGCTCCGCATCGGTTGCCGATGAGTTGATGATCTCAAATAATTCATCGCGCTCGGCTGGCGTAGCAGTGCCATTATAATAAGTATTAAACAAATAATCAAGCCGGGCGTAAAGTTCGCTCATAGTAAATGTTTTTCAGTATAACTGTATAATTGGCTACAGTGAGTTGGGGCAGATCTCATATACATGACACCTGTGAGATTAAAAAAGGGGGTATTACTTTTTGAAAAAAATAAAAAAATGAATCAGCGCCATTACTAACGCTATCGCCTCCATATGTTCATGCACATAATCCTTTATGGATGAGGTGGCAATTTGAAGGTATTTCTTGACGGTTTCGCGGGATAGCTCGAGCTCATCGGCAATCTCATGATACTTTAAGCGGTTATGCCTGCTCATAAGGTAAACTTTTTGCTGCTGAGGCGGCAACTGATCAATGGCCTCATCAATCAAATTATAATAATGATCTGTTTCCTGAACTTCGGCATTAAAAGGCACAATGCGGGTTTCTTCCAACTTTTTAAGCTGCATCTGCTCGCGGGCAACTTTTCGCAAACAATTTAAAGCATGGTTTTTTGAAATTACAAACAGGTAAGCTTTGAAATTATCAACCCCCGTAAGCGTTTCGCGGGTCATCCAGATCTTCATAAACACATCCTGTACAACCTCTTCAGCCAGTTCAGCAGAATGGGTTATACGCAAGATATGAACGCCTAAACGCTGGTGATAAACAGAAAACAATTGACGAAAAGCAAACTCATTACCCTGAGCCACTTGCAAAAGCAGTTCCTTCTCATTTGATTGAGTAAATTCAAACATAGGCTAATGTATGGTTGCCGCAAATATTATAAAATTCGCAGTATTTGCAGCATTAATAATTATATCGATGAAACCAACGTATAACTGTAAAGAAATTAAAAATGTTTGAAAAAATATAAAACGGTCACATTCTCAAAGTTTTTTAACTATTATGTATGTATTAAATAAATGTCAATCAGTACAATGGTGTTGGCAAGCCATCTAAATTTACAACCCCTTTAATACCCCTATTGTATATTCCACCTGTTCGGCATGTACATCTAAATGAGTTACAAAGCGGATCCGGTTTTTACCTGTATCGCTTGCCCTGATGCCTTTGTCTGCAAGTTTGGCAAGCACCGCAGCAGCCGGTTCAACCGTATCAAATAAAACAATATTGGTTTCAACCGGAATTACATTGCTTACCCATGGCAATCGGCCCAGTTCCTCACCCAGAATCCGTGCATGGGCATGGTCTATCTTCAGGCGTTCAACATGATGGTCAAGCGCGTAGATCCCAGCGGCAGCTAAAAACCCCGCCTGGCGCATACCGCCACCCAATACCTTGCGGATACGACGGGCATATTTAATAGTTTCTTTGTCGGCTAATAAGACAGAGCCTACAGGTGCACCCAATCCTTTTGACAGGCAAACCGAAATTCCATTAAAATATCTGCCATACTCAACCGCAGCGTCACCGGTATGCGTAAGTGCGTTAAAGATCCGGGCACCATCAAGGTGAAGCTTTAAACCTTTCTCGCGGCACAAATCGGCAATGGGCTTGATATGTTCAAGCGTATAACAACTACCACCACCCTTGTTAACTGTATTTTCGAGCACCACCAAACTGGTATGCGGGTAATGGATGTTTTCAGCATTGATCTCCGGCTCTATCATTTCGGATGTAAGGATGCCCCGGTAACCATTCAACAATCGGGTTGATACTGCCGAATTAAAAGCAATGCCCCCGCCCTCGTACCTGTAAACATGCGCGGTTTGATCGGCAATGAGCTCATCAAGCGGTTGAGTAAAACATTTAATCGCTATCTGGTTGGTCATAGTGCCCGATGGGCAAAAGATAGCCGCCTCCATACCAAACATAGCGGCAGCTTTAGCTTCAAGGGCATTTATAGTTTCGTCTTCGCCAAAAACGTCATCCCCTACTTTGGCGCTCCACATGGCTTCGAGCATGCCGGGCGTTGGTTTGGTTACGGTATCGCTTCGGAAATCAACAGTGATCATATTAAAAAGTTAAAATTTGCGTTCTTTGTATCAGAATTCAGAACTCGTTATGCGCTCAATTTTAATCATTTTATTTTTCATGCTGTGTTTTGTATCAGCAAAATCGCAAAAATGGCAACAGGGTAGCTTTACTGATGTAAAGGGCAACCGCGAAACCGGGCTGATCCGCGCTAATCCTTCAGGAAAAGGGCCAATAAAAGGTGAAGGTTTCATTGAGTTTAAGGAAAACGAAAAAACTAATCCATATAAATTAAGCGCCAGCGATTTAAGATCGTATGTTATTGGTCAGGACAGCTTTGTTGTGGCGCATGCTCCGGCAAACGAATCGTGGACCAAAGAAGAAACCGACTTTGTAAAAGTAGTGCTTGATGAGCCGGTGAAGCTATTTATGGCTAAGGGAGGTAAAGGCGGGGGAGGCAGTGGCTTTGGTATTACACCGGGGATATCAGCAGGCTACGGAAGCGGTGGTTACGGCGGCGGAATTGGCGGCGGCATCGGCATTAACCTTGGCGGCGGCGGTGGCCGGGGCGGAAGTTCAAAAACAACCTATTATTATGGTGAAACCACTGCAGGTATGAAACGCCTCACCGATGAAAATTTTGAAGATATTATGAGCGATATCATGGGAGATGAACCCGACCTTGTTGATCAGATCCATGAGCATAAATACAATCTTAAGAGTATCGATAAGCTCATTGCAAAATTTGACGAATTGCAAAAAGCCCGGCAATAAATCTCTTTATCAAGCGGCAAACGGATAGATGACTACCTGATACATCCGGGTGGTCGTTTCTGTTTATAGGGACGCATAATTTACTTTTCCCCAAACGCTTATTCTCAAATCTTGCGTCTCAAATCTGCTACCTCCCACTCTTTTTTCTCCCCTGAACATCACGTGTTTAACCACAAATGTCAATAAATTAAAAACCATTTAGCATAATTAAAAGTTATTAAACTATAGTAATTCACCAAATAAATAACTTTTAATTAATTTATATCGACATCAACGGCTACTCATTACATTTTAATTCACTAATAAAAACAGAAAGAAAGATGAACATGAAAAAGTCAGTTTTAATAGCCGTTGCTTCATTAGCTATTGGTTTTTTATCAAACAAGGCAATAGCCCAAACACAGGATACAACCAAAAAGGACACTACTAAAGCAACTGCTGCTCCTGCAACATCAACAGCTGCCGCATCAGGCGATGTGGTTGGTGTGATGTCGACCTCAACTAACTACGCGCCAATGGCGCTTGCAATAAAATCAGCTCAGCTTGAGCCAACATTGCAGGCAGCCGGCCCGTTCACCATATTTGCCCCCAATGATGTAGCTTTCAGTAAATTGCCAAAAGCACAATTTGATGCCCTAATGAAAGATCCGGCTAAATTTGCTCCGATACTGAAGTATCACGTGGTAGCAGGTAAATACACTAAAACCGATATCATTAAGGCCTTAGGTACAGGCAAAGGCAAAGCCGACCTGAAAACCATCGACGGGCAAACATTGCATTTATCTGTAAATGATAAAAGCAATTTGCAGATCACCGATGCCAAAGGCAATGCAGTGTTGGTTACCGCATTTGACACCGAGGCCAGCAATGGTGTTGTACATGGCATTAATGGCATCATGATGCCTTAATCATAAAATACTTAGTTTAATTTTAAATCCATGAAAAACCCGGTCTCAATAACCGGGTTTTTCATTTAAGACGACCTTGTTAAATAATCGGCTTTAGTTAATCTAAAATCAAAATATTTACTTTTAGTCTTCTCGTCTGTAAAGTCTCCGGTAAGTGAAAAACCTGTCTTTTTTAACAGCCTTACCGAGCTTTCGTTCCCCTGTTTCGGACAAGCGGTTATCAATTCAAAATATTGATCATTAAAACCAAAAGCCAACACTGCAGAAATGGCTTCCTGCATAATACTCTGTCCATGGTAATCCGGATGAAGTTCATAGCCTATTTCGGCCTTTTTATTAGTTGGCTCAAGGTTCCAGTAACAAATAGATCCAATCAGCTCCTCTTTATCTTTTAAGGTTATCCCCCAGTAAAAGCCTTCGCCCCCACTTACTATTGCTTTTATCTTATTAATAAATGATAATGCCTGATCAATGGTGGTATCATTTGGCCGGTCCAGATATTTGTTCACTTCAGCATTAGAGCGGATAGCCAGGATCTGAGCGGCATCAGAATCAAGCAGCCCGCGTAAGCGCAAACGATCAGTAGTGAGCAAAGGTAATTCAGACATATGCATGTTATTCAATTTTTTTATTTTCCCTGTCGGCAATGAAAACCACGGGCAAACCAATACAGATCACCAGCGTAAGCATCCCAATGAGGATAGTAGTTACAGGTATATGGTACCCTGGCTTCGTCGTTATTTTACTGAGGGGTATTACACCTAAATTCATGATCAACCATGCCGCGATGCCGTATACAACTGCCACAAAGTACTTGTTGCGTAATCCGTTATAAAAGAATGGATACAGCAGAAAAAATACCGCGCTGAATAGAAAAGCGATCACATAATGAAAAATAACCCCGGCAACTATAATTTCGGCCCCGCCTGCAAAAGCCGCCGGTCCGAAGGCCCCGCTGGCAATAAACTTAAAAATAACACCAGGGTTTACTTTATAGTTCAGGATCATGGCTGCAAGTCCATCAAGCGTACCCGTTATAAACCCGGCGAACAGGATATTGACAAGTTTACTTTTCTTTTTCGGGTTTTCTTTTTTTAACATGGCAGAAGTTACAGAAGCGTAAATTTATGCTTTTAGGACGCTGTTTAAAAAAGAACAGAAAGTTTTTTGTAGAGGCGCATAATTGCGTCTCCCGGAAGACAAGCCGATTTAAAGGCTCCTGATCCTGTCGGAAATTGCATGTGGAAGACTCAATTATACGTCTCTACATTTAAAAACAATCAAATTTAAATAGCGTTTAAGACGCAATAAATTATATATGAAATACATTTTTAACCAATTGGATTCCAGCAATCAGATTATCACTTCAGATATTCATCCATAAAATAAAACACTCTTTTCCTGATCTCTTCGGCATCAAACATTACCCCGTAATGAGGCGCGTTGGGTACAATAATAAGTTCATTTTTAACACCGACAAGTTTAAGGTATGAACTTAGCAAAACCGATTGGGTGTAATTGACCGATTCATCCTTTTCGCCCTGAACAATGAGAAATGGCGGGTCGTTTTTATCAACATAGGTAACCGGGCTGGCTATATTGGCCAGATCGGGCCGCTCAATAGCATAAGCGCCAAGCAGCAGGTTAACCGGGCTCTTAGGATCATTAACATCGGTACCTTTAAGCGACAGGAAATTTGACGGACCGTAAAAGTCAAGCGCCAGTTTTATTTTAAAATGAGGTTTGTTTCCGTTGGGATAAAACTCCTTAATATTATTGTTATTGGATAAAGCAAGTAACGATGCCAGATGCCCTCCGGCCGAAAAACCTATCACCCCAAACTTATCTTTGTTAAGCTTATATTTTGATGCGTTTTGATAAAGAAACTCAATAGCCTGGTTACAATCCTGAATCTGCGCAGGAAATGGCGCGGTAGTACTCCAGCGGTAATCGATAGAGGCCACAGCATATCCGTTATCAATAAAACCCTGCACGGTTTTCTGCATATAGCCCATATCGGCATATTTATCATTCAGCATCCATGCACCACCGTGGATCCAGATAATAACCGAATAGCTTTCTTTGACTACCGGAGGCAGATAAACATCTAATAAGTGTTTTTTTAAGGTATCACCGGCATAATTAACATCACCATACAATATGGTGCCTTTTGGGAAAAATGGCTGTTTAGGACTTGATGTTTGTGCACAGACCGATATAGATAGGGTGCTAATCGTAACGATCAGCAGATTTTGGATTATCTTTTTCATAATTGGTTAATTGTTTAAAGATAATCCATATCCTTAAAAATCAACAACTAAATCCCAATCGAAAAATATAATATCCAGGCAATAAACAGTATTTGCAACGGAATGCGAAACCACAGGTAACCGGTACCGCTGCCATCATAAGTAGCTTTTTCTAAATCCACATGCTTCATGGCTGCATTGATATTAGCAGGCAGCATGACCACAAACAGAACAAGCAAGATAATCCCTGCTATATGCCTTGTAGCGTTAACCACCAGCAAAGCGCCGAGAACTATTTCCATTATCCCGGTTAAATAAACTAACGCTCCTTTAAACGGGATAAATGCAGGCATCATCATAACCATCCCTTTGGTAAACATAAAATGCCCCAATGAGGTAAACCAAAGCATCAGCATCATAGCTATGTTACCACTGAGCATGATATTCCAATCATCAACAAAAAGCCGGGAAATAACGGTCGTGAGGATAAAACCTATGATGAGAACGAGCAGGACTTTCATAAGGATTAACTAAAGTAAATATCGAATATCAGGCTTTTATCAATTGTTCGCCTTCTATCTTTTTTTGCAATTCCAATATAGCGCCAATTAAGGCTTCTGGCCTTGGCGGGCATCCTTGTACATAAACATCAACAGGAATTACCCTGTCAACTCCTTTTACCACGTGGTAGCCATGCTGCCAGTACGGACCGCCGCAGTTGGAGCATGAGCCCATCGAAATCACGTATTTAGGATCTGGCATTTGTTCGTAAAGGCGTTTAATACGTTCGGCCATTTTAAAGGTAACGGTACCTGCAATAATGATTACATCGGCCTGCCGGGCAGATGGACGCGGGAAAACACCAAAGCGGTCGAGGTCATAGGTTGAGGCCATGGAGCCCATCATTTCAATAGCGCAACAGGCTATACCAAAACTAAGCGGCCATAATGAAGATAAACGTGCCCAGTTAAGCAGGTCGTTCATTTTGGTTATCACTACACCACCATTCTCACTGGTTATATCGTTATTCATTTGCAGGCTTTTTAAAGGCGGGTTTAAACATAGGTTTGCGTGCGGGCTCAGTTGGCGGAGTGGTAGTAGCAGCGGCAGATGGAGTGGCAGCAGCAGTTGCAGTTACTACAGTATCAGCATTGAAAGCTTTTACCGTAAACCTGCTTTGCTCCTGATTTAACTGCTCATACAAGGTTGGCGGGATATGCACATCGGTATGCGGTACAACAGGGGTCGGTTTTATCCAATCCAGGTCGCCTTTGCGCCAAACGTATATTAAACCTACAATCAGGATACCTAAAAACACAAACATCTCAGCCAATGAAAGCCATCCCCAGCGCACATCCTGCGCAGCAATCTCATGGCTGCCAAATACCGTTGCCCATGGAAAAATAAAAACCATCTCCACATCAAACAACAGGAAAACTAAAGCTATAACATAAAAGCGGGGATTAAAGGGCAACCAGGCATTGCCTGTTGGTTCTTCACCACATTCGTACGAGCTAAGTTTTTCGGCGTTAGGATTATTGGGGGCTAAAAGTCTGTTGATAAAAAATATCACACACACCATTATTATCCCCGTAATAATAAAGATGAGTATCTTTCCAAATTCTGATATTTGCGAAACATCCGTCATGAGTACAAATTTAGTAAAACAAACAGATTTTGACGCTATAATAATTGGTGGAGGCGCATGCGGCCTCATGTGTGCCGTACAGGCCGGCTTTTTAGGCAAGCGGGTACTGGTACTTGAAAAAAACGACCGCGTTGGCGCCAAGATCCTTATTAGCGGCGGCGGGCGTTGTAACTATACCAACCTTTACGCTACAGATCAGCAATTTATATCGCAAAATCCACACTTCTGTAAATCAGCCTTTTCACAATGGACAGTTGATGATACCATCAGCTTTTTTGAAACTTATGGCATTACCGGCAAAGAAAAAACATTAGGTCAGCTTTTCCCGGTAAGCGACAAAGCAAAGGATGTAGTTGAGGTTTTCACGAACCTGTGCGACGACCTTGGCCAGGAGATCTGGGTAAATGCCGAAGTTAAAATGGTAGAAAAAACTGACGATGGTTTTACAGTTCGGGCCGAAGTTAACGGCAAACAGGAATATATAAGCGCTGCCAGTGTAGTGATGGCTGCCGGCGGTTTGCCCATCCCCAAAATGGGCGCTACCGATTTCGGACTCCGAACGGCGCGCAATTTTGGTTTAAAAGTTACCGACACCGCCCCTGCCCTGGTGCCCCTTACAATTACCGGCAAAGACCAGCCCTGGTATGAGCAATTATCAGGCAATAGCATTTTTTGTAGGGTTTGGAACGATAGGGCAAGCTTTGAAGAAAATATCCTGTTTACCCACTGGGGCCTCAGCGGACCAGCCATATTACAAATCTCCTCCTATTGGAAACCAGGAGAATCCATTAACATCGATCTCCTGCCCAATCAAAATATTGCCGGCCTGATCCAACAGGAAAAGGAAACCAACGGCAAAAAAATGCTGCTTGCATACATCGCATCTTTATATACCCGCAAGTTTGCCGAAGCGTTGAGCGACAAACTCCCCGCCGAAAAAAACATGGCATCGCTCACCAAAACCGACATTGAAAACATCAGCACCCTCATTCATGATTTTAAGGTAAAACCTGCCGGCGATAAAGGTTATGACAAGGCCGAAGTAATGCGCGGCGGTGTATCTACAGATGAGCTTTCGTCAAAAACACTGGAAGCTAAGAAAGTCCCCGGGCTGTTTTTTGGCGGCGAATGTGTGGATGTTACAGGATGGCTTGGGGGCTATAATTTTCAATGGGCCTGGGCAAGCGGCTTTGTGATAGCGCAAAACATATGACCGTTGACTTTTTTGCGATTACGCTGATTTCGTTGATGCTATTTTACCAGCTAACCTGCCACTATCATTCATTTGCCGACGTTCGGTGATGCCGGGAAATCCTCCTTTGCAATTGTAACAAATCGGGTGTCCCAATTTTTTGATTCTCCAAAAAAAAATAAAAAAAAGCCCGGCGTTCTTTTTTAAAAAAGAGGACTGTTCCATTTTTTGAGAGTGAAAACGCGGAACGCTTTAAAAATGAAACACATTGATTATCAAATACATAATATTTTACACGAAACACTGTTAAATATCTAATTATCAACAATTAAAACTTTAAGGAGTAAGCGCTTCTGGTTTCACATACGGGCTAAAACACCCTTTTTATTTTGCCATTTTTTAAGCCTTTTTGGATTTTTTTGATATTGACCGCGCCGGTTAGAAATAGCGCTGACAAAATAGCGCCACCAAAGTTATGAGTGTAAATACCTATTTTTAATAGCGTTTTTTAACTACCGCTCCACTATCTTATAATTCCTGTACTCACCAACGCGCCAGCCCGTAAGGTCTTCAATCTTTTGCAGTGCCTTACGGCGGAAGTCCATACCAGCCCTTAGTTTTTTGGAGTCAAAATCGATATTCCAGTTAGTAGCTGTTATTCGTTTTTGCATGGTTGCCGGATGCGTGCCGGTAAAGCGGATCAAGCGATCTGCATTGCCATAATCAAACTCATAGGTTTCGGGCAAGTGTTCAGCAAACCA
This sequence comes from Mucilaginibacter gossypii, assembly GCF_900100945.1. Taxonomy (GTDB): domain Bacteria; phylum Bacteroidota; class Bacteroidia; order Sphingobacteriales; family Sphingobacteriaceae; genus Mucilaginibacter; species Mucilaginibacter gossypii. The sequence continues at coordinate 169,116 of NZ_FNCG01000006.1, forward strand.
GGTTTCGTCGTGATAAAATTTATTAAAGTTACGCACCTTATGGGTTAACCCTTGTGGTGGCTTTGCCCAGCCGTAATGATATATATAGGCATCAATAAGCTTTACGTTGATTTTACGATCATCAAGCCTGAATCCCTGAGCATCACGATATGAATGGATACCCTTAATATTTTTGAGCAACCGGATTTCGCGGCGGTACCAGCGCCTTGAATGCCCGTAATAGTCATATGAGCCATAAAAATGCAGGTATTTAAACAGTAAGCCTTCAATGTTGGGTTTATTTAAAGCTTCATGCATTTCCTTTTTGATAAGCGGATGATATTTTTCATGCACCGCTTCGTCGCCCTGGATATAGAAACACCAGTCGGCATCGGGCGATATAGCTGCAAAAGCCTTATCTGTTTCGGCAGCGAAAACCTTTCCGCCTTCCCTTAATGATTCATCCCAAACCGAATCAATGATTTTTATAACCGGCGAGTTGATGCCCTCGATCAATCCCCGGGTACCATCATCGGAGTTACCTACTACTACAATAAATTCATCGCAAAGCGGTAATATGGATGTAATGGCCTCAACAATGGGATAATCATTACGTACAGCGTTCTTGATAAAGGTAAAACCGGATACTTTCATATGCGGCGTAAAGATAATAACAGAATCAAGACTTCAGGATACAAGATTCAAGACATCGCTTCCCAAGATCAACAGATTGCAGGTATCTTCAATTTGTGACATTGGGATTAGTGCATTTTGCATCCCGATGCGTTACTTTGCAAATAATAAAATTACTGCGCAGTTTGCGGTAATCCATATCAATAAATATCACTATGAAGGCACTCGCCAGGCAACTTTTCAAAACTTTTCTTTTTTCGGTAATCATATCTATAGTAGCAAGTGCGGTTTATTACTCGCTGCAGCATAAAGGCGTAAGCCAGGACCTAAACGGGATACTCCCCTCATTGTCCGAAAGCGTGGCTTTACTCAACATCTTTATTTTAATAATGACCCTGCCCATGTTGTTTTTAGCCAACCCGGCGTATTACAACAATCTGTCTATAAGGCTGGTGCTTTATTTTTCGGGCTCTGTTGTATTTGTCATTACCGCCTTCCGTTTACAGCTAAACCCCGAAAACAAAACGCTTTACTTTATTACGGCCATTAGTTTTATCATAGTACACAGCGTTTTCTATTATCTAATGACCAAAAAACGACGTTGAACCATTGTTGTTTAAAGCATTTATAGGCTTTTTGAAAGATTTAGGCTAAACTTGCATCTTCAAATATGAAAGCATTTTACGGAGATTTAAAACTGGGTATTTTAGGCGGCGGACAGTTAGGACGTATGCTGATACAGCAAGCCATAAACTATAATGTTACTGTTAAAATTCTTGATCCGGACCGCGAAGCGCCTTGCCGCAAACTGTGTGACGAGTTTACCGTAGGCTCATTGGGTGATTATGAAACCGTTTATAACTTTGGTAAAACTGTCGACCTGCTTACCATTGAAATAGAGAAGGTTAACGTTGACGCCCTTGAACAGCTTGAAAAAGAGGGTGTACTGGTTTATCCGCAATCCCGCATTATCAGGCTGATTCAAGATAAAGGTTTGCAGAAGCAATTTTTCAAGGAAAACGATATCCCTACTGCCGATTTCCAGATCATATCATCACCCCAACAGCTACAACAAAGTTTAATCCCGTTTCCTTATATCCAGAAACTACGTAAGGATGGCTATGACGGCAAAGGCGTATACAAAGTAATTGATGAAAGTTACCTTGCCGGCGCTTTTAAAGAGCCGAGCCTGATTGAGCAATGGATAGATTTTGAAAAAGAGATTGCTGTAATTGTTGCCCGTAATGAAAACGGCGAGATCAGCACGTTCCCGATGGTTGAAATGGAGTTCAACCCTAAAGCCAACCTCGTGGAGTTTTTGATCGCTCCCTCTACCCTTCCATTCGCCATCCAACAAAAAGCAGAACAAATAGCTAAAAAGATTGCCGATAGTCTTAAAATTGTTGGCTTGCTGGCGGTTGAAATGTTTTTAGATAAGCAAGGCCGCATCCTGGTGAATGAGCTTGCCCCGCGCCCGCATAACAGTGGTCACCAAACTATTGAAGGCAATGTGATATCACAATTTGAGCAGCATTTGAGGGCGATATTTAATCAGCCTTTGGGCGATACCTCCTGCCTTAATAATGCCATTATGGTAAACGTTTTAGGTGAAGCCGGTTATGAAGGACCAGCTATTTACCAGGGCATCGAAAAAGTATTGAAAGTACCGGGTGTGTATATTCACCTTTATGGTAAAGCTTTAACTAAACCATTTAGGAAGATGGGGCACGTTACTATTGTAGATGCCGATAGAGAAAAGGCGATTGAAAAGGCAAGATTTGTGCAGAAAACACTGAAAGTAATTAGTTAATAAAGAAATAGCCACACGTCATTGCGAGGCACGAAGCAATCCCAAACTATACAGGGCGAACCTGCTAATCGGGGATTGCTTCGTGCCTCGCAATGACGCTTACAAACATAACCATGAGTAATCCAAAAGTCGCCATTATAATGGGCAGCAAATCCGATTTAAATGTAATGCAGGATGCTGCTGATGTTTTAGCCGAATTAGGCGTTGAATACGAAATAACCGTGGTATCGGCCCACCGCACACCCGATCGTATGTTCAGCTATGCACGCGCCGCTGCCGACAGGGGCATTAAAGTGATCATTGCCGGAGCAGGCGGCGCCGCCCACCTGCCGGGCATGGTAGCCTCATTAACCCATTTGCCAGTGATTGGAGTACCGGTAAAATCAAGCAACTCTATTGACGGCTGGGATTCCATCCTATCTATACTACAAATGCCAAACGGTATCCCGGTAGCCACTGTAGCTTTAAATGCAGCCAAAAACGCGGGCATCCTCGCAGCACAGATCCTGTCAACAGGAGACGAATACCTGGTAAAAAACCTTATCGACTTTAAAGAAAACCTTAAAAAGAAAGTTGAGGAGTCGGCAAGGGAAATGGAAGATAGTGATTAGAGGTTGGAGATTAGAGATTAGTTAGCTTAAGATTATACAAGTTAAATGAGAAAAGGCCGTAGTAAATTATGGCCTTTTCTCATTTCTAAATATTATAGTCTAACCTCTAATCTCCAACCTCTAATCACTCACCTTAATTCAACGCCGGATTTTCCGGAAAATTAGCAATGTGGGCATACCGCTGGCCAAGACTGATCACCACCTTGCGCCATAGATTTTGTTCATCGAGGGTAAATAGTGTTTCTATATCAAACTTATTAGTCACAATCCAGCTGTCTTCTTTTATTTCTTCATCAAGTTGCTGAGGCGTCCAGCCCGAATATCCTGCAAAAAATTTAATTTCTTCGGTGCTTAACTGGTAATTGGATATTAAATATTTCACCTGCTCAAAATCGCCGCCCCAGTAAAGGCCATTTGCTATTTCAATGCCGCCTTCTATTTTGTCAGGCGCGCAATGGATAAAATGCAGTGTATTTTTGGCTACCGGCCCCCCCTCGTAAACAGGCATTTCGGAGTATGATACATCAGGCAGTACATCGCCCAATAAATATTCGCTTTGATGGTTCAGGATAAAGCCCATAGCTCCTTCTTCAGAGTATTCTGTTAAAATTATTACGGACCTTCTGAAATTCGGATCCATCATAAACGGTTCCGAAATGAGTAAATGGCCTGCCGCGGCCGCAATAGGACTAAGCATAAAGTTTAGCGTTTAAATACATAACAAGCATAGCAAAAATATGTTCAATTATGAATAATGATTTACATCATTATATACGGTTTAATTAATTTGTAAGTTTGCATCAAAATGAATCAGCAGGAAATACAAAATTTAAGGCAGGACTATAGTGCCTCTACCCTATCAGAAAACAGCACTAAGGGCGATCCTATTAAACAGTTTGAACAATGGTTTAACGAAGCTTTGGAGGCAAAATTGCATGAACCCAACGCCATGACGCTGTCAACTGCCACCGTAACCGGCAAGCCTTCGGCACGTATTGTACTTTTAAAAGGCTTTCATGCAGGCGGTTTTATATTCTTCACCAACTACTTAAGCCGCAAAGGCAAAGAGATAGCCAAAAACCCCCAGGGCGCGTTAACATTTTTTTGGGGAGGCCTTGAGCGCCAGGTGCGTATTGAAGGCACTATTGAAAAAGTAAGCAAAGAAGAGTCTGAAAAATATTTCCATTCACGCCCTAAAGGCAGCCAGGTTGGCGCAATAGTATCTCCACAAAGCCAGGAAATTGAAAGCCGCGATGCATTGGAGCAAAAGTGGAACGCACTGGAGGCCGAATATGCTGATAAAGAAGTACCTAAACCATCGTATTGGGGTGGATATATCTTAAACCCGCAATTGGTGGAGTTTTGGCAAGGCCGGCCAAGCCGCATGCACGACCGCATCCTGTATAAAAAAACTGATAAAAAAATCTGGAAAAAAGTACGCCTTGCACCATGAGTTTTGATGATATTAAAAACCTGCTCACCGAAAAACTTGGTGATACGGTAATTACCGGCGAAGAAACAGGCGGTCTGCAACCCGCCTTGTTAATTAACCCTGATGATATTACAGCCGTATGCCTGGAGTTGCGGAACAATCCTAAAACTTATTTCGATTTTTTGTCGAGCCTGAGCGGTGTGCATTATAATGACGAAGCAAACCGCTATGGTGTGGTTTATCACCTGGCATCAATCCCTTATAAAACACAACTTACTTTAAAAATAAGCAAAGCCCATCCAAAAGAAAGTACTGAACTGCCCGAATTTAAAAGCATAACCTCTGTTTACCGCACTGCCGACTGGCATGAGCGCGAAACATATGACATGCTGGGGATTTACTTTGAAGGCCACCCCGATCTTCGCCGGATTTTGCTGCCCGACGATTGGGAAGGTTTCCCTTTACGGAAAGATTACCAGAACGCCGAATTTTATAAAGGCATCAGGATAGATTAACCTCAAATAAGCTTTCCTGGTGTTAACGGAGCGAAATGAGCCAAAGGCAGGCTATTAAATAACAGCTTTGTTTACTTCATTTTTACAGCGAAAGTAGCCCATAAATAAAAAAAAAAGCTGATTTTTGGTATCCGGCAATATGCCCCAAGCAATATATGACCGGATATAAATTTAACCGGATATAAAATTGGTCATTACAAACCCCAAATACGAAGAAGCACTCCTCAGGTATAATAAAAAGATAGCCGCGGCCAGCGTTGAGGATATGGTACTTAATGTAGGTCCGCAACATCCCTCAACGCACGGGGTTTTGCGCCTGGAATTAATTACCGATGGCGAGATAGTAAAAGAGGTGATCCCCCATATCGGCTACCTGCACCGCTGCTTTGAAAAACATGCCGAATCATTAACCTACCAACAAACCATCCCTTTTACCGACAGGATGGATTACCTGGCTTCGATGAACAACAGCCACGCCTTTGTAATGGGTGTTGAACGGATGATGGGTATTGACAAGGATATCCCTAAACGTGTTGAATACATCCGCGTGCTGGTTTGCGAGCTAAACCGCATAGCATCGCACCTGATAGCCATTGGCACTTACGGCATTGATATAGGCGCCTTTACCCCCTTCCTGTGGTGTTTCAGGGACAGGGAGCATATTATGGGGATGCTGGAGTGGGCATCGGGCTCACGTATGCTATACAATTACATTTGGGTAGGCGGTTTATTTTACGACTTGCCGGTTGGTTTTGAAGAACGCTGCCGGGATTTTGTGGAGTATTTTAAACCTAAAATGGTTGAGCTAAACCAGTTGCTTACCGACAACCAGGTATTTATTTCGCGCACAGCCAATGTGGGCGTTTTGCCGCTTGATGTAGCTATTAACTATGGCTGCTCGGGCCCAATGTTGCGCGCATCGGGCTTAAAATGGGATTTGCGGCGGATTGATAATTATTCGGCCTACCCCGAAATTGATTTTGAAATCCCGATTGGGCAGGGGCTGATGGGCAAAGTTGGCGATTGCTGGGACAGGTACAAGGTACGCGTTGATGAAATTGAACAATCACTAAGAATAATTGAACAATGCCTTGACCGTTTGCAAAAAGAGTTAAAGCGCACGCCTGATTTTGATCCCCGTGCTAAGATGCCCCGCAAAACCATTCCCAAAGCACAGGATTATTATGTACGCTGCGAAGGCGCCAAAGGCGAGCTTGGCTTTTATTTTATTACCGACGGCAAATCGGAGATCCCAACCCGTGTAAAATCCCGCGGGCCAAGCTTTAATAATCTTTCGGTACTGCCCGAGCTATCCAAGGGTGTATTAATTGCCGATTTGATAGCAATTGTAGGTTCTATCGACTTTGTTTTAGGCGAGGTGGACAGGTAGAGCCGTCTGAACTCGAATTAAACGAATTGTAAGAATTTAATGAATTTGCTAAGCTTTCTGTTAATTCTTCAAATTCTATAAATTCGAGTTCAGACAAACAAAAAAAGAGACCCCTCGCGGCGTCTCCTTTCATTTTAATATATTAATTTTTATTGGAATGGGCTAATGATTACTGGTTATACACTTTAACCATAAACACGTAGTTTTTGAGCTTGCTGCTCTGTTGAGTACGGCTTAATCCAGCTAACTTATTCTTTGTATTAAGATTAAGCGTTTTCGACAACGAATCGGTTGGAATATTTTGTATCGCCTTTAACAGGTAAGTTGATTTTTTAGCAAAATATGCACCTGCAACCTGGGTTTGACGTGCTGTAATTACACCTATCACGTTTCCTTTTTCATCAAGTAAGGGTCCGCCTGAATTACCGGGGTTTACCGGAACAGAAATTACATATTCGGTAGTATCGCCCGAATAATTTGCTGCCGAAGCTAAATAACCTCCTCCATAAACCATATTATCGGCCGGGTACCCGAGTGTGTATACGCTCTCTCCAAGATCGCCTTCCGCCCTTTTAACGTTATATGGTATAGGGCCAAGGTTTTTAAATGATGGATCATTGATCTGTAAAATAGCCAGGTCATACTGTGGTTCGGTATAAATAACCTTAGCATGAAATGATTCGCCCGCGGCATTCTGCACATAAACCGAATCGGCATTTTTGATCACATGGTAATCTGTAGCCAGGTAACCATTTGATGTAAGCGCAAAACCGGTGCCCCTGAAATTTGCAGGCGGCGTAGTTGCTTTAGGCCTTACAGGCGTACGGCCGCCCGCATTAACATTAATATGTTTAACCTTATCATTAATAGTTTTGATTTGGCCTTTCAATTCTTCGTACTTCGATCTCTCGTTACTTAATTTGCCTGTAACAATTAATACGCTCAATACGGCAAATATCATAACCGAAGCCGCCACCGATATTTTTGAATGGTGATTACGCCACAGACGTACAATCCATACCGGGTGGATCATCACTTCTTCTTTCAAAGCATGAACATCAATTTCATTATGAATGGCGTTTAAGCGATTCTCAAGCTCAAGGCGTTCGCCATATTGCTTCAGTAAGCCTATAAACTTAGCATGCTCGGTAACTTTACTTTCAACAGCCGCGTCGTTTTTGCGAAGCAGCTCAAATTGAACACGTTCTTCGGCGGTCATGCTACCGTCGAGATACCGTTCAATAAATTCTGTTAGTTGGTTATCACTCATCTCTTGATCTCCTTATTTCTGCTGAAAAAATAGTTTCTTCAGCCTTTGCAGGCATTTGTACTTCTGCGTTTTGGCATTATCCGCATTGGTGTAACCAAACCGCTCACAAATCTCCTGCATCGATCTGTTTTTTATATAAAAATCTTCCATAATGGTTTTACAGGGTTCGCCTAATAACTGGAGCGCACTCTCCATTTTACCAAACTGGATGTCCCTGTCGTTATGGTTATCAATTTCTTCTTCAACGGGTAAGTGTTCTTCAAAGTCCCTGATGTCACCACCATATCGGTTCATTTGGCTTAACCTTTTAAGCCAAAGCCGCCGGCAAACTGAGTATATATATGTTTTAAGCTTACTGTTTAGCTCAAAATCACCGGCTTTAATTTTATTGTAAAGAACGATAATGGCTTCCTGGTAAATATCCTTCGCGTCATCCTCATCGCCATTGTTGTTGATGATCAACTGTAATATCATCGGAAAATAGGTTGTATAGAGCCTCTTCAGCACTACCTCCGAGTTATTAAGTATCCCAAGAACTATTTCACTATCTGTTGGAGCCGAAGCTTTTAAGTCTTTATTCACTCTTAATACTATTTAGGTCAAATTGTAACCCACTATTATCAAAAAAAATCAAACTAAAATAAATTAATAACATTGGCATTACATTTCATTACCTGTAACAATTGTGTAATGCATTAATTTACCGTTAATACCGGCGGGTAAACAAGGTAACCCCAATGTTAAAAACTATGCAGGCAAATCTGCAATAAAAAAACCGCTTGCAAAAACCGATACGTAAACTATAAACCCTATGGAATTTACAAAGTTTAATTTTTATGGGTTACCTTTTCCATTAATGCGTATTAAGTAACAAACGATCACAAAACGTTAACATTTTAAAAATTAAGAAAATGAAAAACACATTTAAATTAGCATTCGTAGCATTAGTTCTGGCAGCTTCTTTTTCAGCTTGTGGCGGTGACGCTAAAAAAACTGATGGCGATACTACTAAAACAACTGTAGTTGACTCAACTAAAGTTGTTACTGACTCTACTAAAACTGACACTACTAAAGTTGTTGCTGATACTACTAAAAAAGACACCACCAAGAAATAATTATTTCTGATAAGATAGAAAGTAGTTAAATATCATTTTTAATCTTTTTCTATTGATTTTTTAGTTATCCATCAATAAAAAAGGTGACTTGTAATTTTTTTTCAAAATTATGGGTTACCTTTTTTTATTTCTGGTATTAAGCTGTAAACTATTAAATCACTTATTAAAAAAATTAAACATGAAAAATTTCAAATTAGGCTTTTTAGCTTTAGCTATCGCTGTTTCTTTCGCTGCTTGTAAAGGTTCTTCATCATCTTCTGCTGCTGATTCAACTAAAGCTGATTCTTCTAAAATGGCTGCTGATACTACTAAAGCTGACACTTCTAAAATGGCTGCTGATACTACTAAAGCTGACACCACTAAAAAAGACACTACTAAAAAGTAATTTAACTTTTTATGTAAAAAAACGTCCCCGGAAAACCGGGGGCGTTTTTTTTTACCCAAAACCGCCAAACAATTTCTATTGGTATTGCTTAATGTGATACATAATAAAATATGAAATATTCTGAATGGAAAACGCTTAGTGCCGATGAGCGTCAAAATATTGGCTGGCACCGTCATCCGCATATACGCACTGCAACCCTTTTTGCCATAGTTTTTGCGATAACATTTATTATAGTAGTGCTTGGCATAAGTAAAAACAGCACAATTCATCTTAACCGCAAACCAACTGCAAAGGAAGCTTTTACCATGGCGAAATTATTTGTAAAGGAAAAGCTGAAACAACCTCAAAAAGCTGTTTTTCCTAACAATAGTTTTAAATCGGTTATTGATACAACAACTAATAGCTACGAGGTACAATCAACGGTAAAAATTGAGAACGATAGGGGCAAAATGGAACAATCGGCCTGGGAAGTTAAAATGTTGTATACGGATGGTGACTGGGCCGAGAAAAATAGCTGGCAAGTTAAAAAAATAGACATTATTCCTCAGCCATAAAACCAACCGCTTAACAGTAATCATAAAAAAGGAGCAGTTATAAAACTGCCCCCGGTGGTTAATTAGTTATCAATAAATTTAGTGAACAGTATCACGCAGGGCTTTAATCTCGTCATGAGCATCAAGCAGCTCACTTTCCTGCTGGCTGATTGTTTCGCGCAGGTAGGCCGGTAAATTTTCGTCTTCAAGCGCGGTACGGTATGCTTTTAAAATGGCATCTTCGCCAAATTCGCATTCCTCCAGCACGTTGTGGGTATCATGTCCGGTAAATGCGGCTTTAACGTCAAGCCAGGCCCTGTGTATTTTGCCGCTGGTGGTTGTACCGGTTTCAATGTCATTTCCAAAAGCGCTAACCTCTGTACCCAAAGCAAGCCTGTAACCCTGGCTTTGGCCAATAAACCGTGTGAAAAGCGATTTTAGTTCGGCATCGCTATCCTTCAAATCCTTTGAGGCGCGTTGATAGCCCTCAATCCTGTCATTGTTGATCTGTATCAGATCATTTAAAATCTCTACAGTTGCTTGTGTATTTTCCATGATTAGATGTTTTTATATAATATCAACCCCTTTAAAATTAAATTGTTTAATTAATTATATAAAAAATAATCCAAAATGAAAATTAGCTTTTCCCCCTAAATAAAGAGATCACCCAAATAACAATAGCGATAACAACTATTACAGCTATGATACCGGTTACTGCTCCGGCCTTAAAAATATCGCCTATAACCGAGCATCCGCTCATCGTTAATAAGGCGAAAGTGAATAATAAAAGGTGTGAGTTTTTCATGGTTAATGTTTAAATAGATAAAAGTATGATGGTTGGTTAGTTCCCCGGTTACTATCGATAAAAGGAATGCAATAATCAGGCCTTTTTAACATCAGGCTAACTGGAGGGAACCAATTTAAATAGCGGTATATTTTAGCTAATTAATTGTATAGGTATGTATACAATGATGCCTGCAGATAATAAATAAGCGGTCGCTTTTAACCGAAATTTAATAGCCGAAATAATTTCTAAATAATCCTCAAATTTTAAAACCAAACACTACCATTAATCGTTCATAACATAATTAGTTATAAACCAATTAAACATATCAATAATTTAAAGATTATAGAAGGTTACATGTTTACACCGGCTGCCTACAGCAGGTTTGTTGCGTTTAGCATAAAATAATTTATTAACAATTTATCTCCAACCAACTATGATAATACCGGTACAACCAAACATTCAATGTGAAAACTGCATTAAATGCGGTAACAGGCCTCATGTTGAACAGCATAAAAAATATTGGGTACTTACGTGCCCTAACAAGAGCTGCAAAAACTTTGTAAAAGCGCTCACTATCGACTTTGCCACCTGGAACCGGCTCAACAAAAAGGCCAATGAAATACCGGCTACAACTGAAACCTTAAAACGCACGGCTTAATTACAGGAGAAGGATAGCAAGCGCCATAAATCCACAAAAATTTTTTATGGCTTTAACTCAGATGAGTACATTTACACGCTACTCTACTGGTTAAGCTATGACAAATGCACTTCTATCAATAAATAAAGCAACTGTACGTTTTTTAAATACGACATTATTTACCGGCTTAAGCTTTAGTATAAAAAAAGGCGAAAGCTGGGCTCTTATCGGCGAAAGCGGATCGGGGAAAAGTGCCCTGCTACAAACCATAGCCGGGCGTTTTAATATCACAGGGGGTGAAATAGATTATCATTTCTGGAATGAGTACTCCAAATTTTTCAAGGCCGGTGATATTGCCACGCCACATAAGCTTATAGCCCTGGTTGAGCCTAAACATCATTTCCGCAATCTTTCAAACACTACTGATTTCTACTACCAGCAACGCTATAATTCATCCGATTCGGAAGATGCGCTTACCGTTATAGACTATCTTAATACGATACCGCACTTTCCCGGCACCGATACATCCTGGACATTTGAAAGAGTAGTTTCATTATTACGGCTCGAACCACTGCTCAATAAACAGATCATTAAACTATCAAACGGCGAAACCAAACGCCTGATGCTGGCAGCCGCCCTGCTTAAAAATCCGGTACTATTAATGCTGGACAGCCCCCTAACCGGCCTTGATATAAAAACCCGCGAAGAATTTAATGGCATTATTGAGCAAATCATGGCATCAGGTATTAACATCATAATAGCCACCTCTATCCATGAAATCCCAACAGCTATTACCCATGTCGCCGTGTTAAGCAAAGGGGCTATTATCCACGAAAGCCTAAAACAGGATTTTAAAGCAGAACTTTTTGAGCAGGACAAAAGCGATACAATTGATACCAATGAATTGAATGCCTTACTCAACATCGATAAAAACCCTGCCACTTACAAGCACATTGTAAAAATGGATAAGGTACACATTAAGTATGGCGATAAGGTGGTGCTGGATGATGTAAACTGGCAGATTAACCCTGGAGAACATTGGGCTTTGCTGGGTCCTAACGGGGCAGGCAAATCAACGTTGCTAAGCTTAATCAACGGAGATAACCCGCAGGCTTATGCTAACAACATTATTTTATTTGATAAAAAACGCGGGACAGGCGAAAGCATCTGGGATATCAAAAAAAAAATCGGCTTCGTATCGCCCGAACTGCATCAGTACTTCCCTACTGATAATAGCTGTTTGCAGGTAATCGAGTCGGGCTATTACGACACCCTCGGCTTATTCAGGCCAAGCAATAAAGACCGTGCAGAGGTTGCTTTACGATGGATGAAGGCTTTGGAAATTGAAAAGTACGCGCGTGTATTGCTCAAAAACATCCCGGCAAGTGCACAACGCCTCTGTCTGCTTGCCCGGGCGCTCATTAAAAATCCGGCACTGCTTATTTTTGATGAACCCTGCCAGGGAATGGACGATCATCAGCAACTCCACTTTAAAAACCTGGTTGATACCATTTGCAGCCTGGGCAATGTTACACTTATTTATGTTACCCACTATCAACGTGAAATACCCAACAGTGTTGATAAAGTTTTGAGGTTGGATAAGGGAAAGGTAGTTTTTTAAGCTGAAAGCCAAAAGTTGAAAGCCGAAAGCTGAAGGAATAACAAGCTTTGGGCTTTCTGCTTTAGGCTTTACGCTTCCTTTCTATCTTTTTTGTCAATTATTTAACAGCCGTTAAAATCAAATTACCAACTTGCGTATATTTGCGTGATATGAATACAGCCGATCTGTTGCAGCGCGCTTTGCGGTTTGATTTTTTAACGCTTGAAGAAGGCGTTTACCTGTATAACAACGCCTCTACTGCCGAGTTGATGTACACAGCCAACGAACTTCGTAAAATACAGGTTCCGCATGGCAAGGTTACCTGGCAAATTGACCGTAATGTTAACACTACCAACGTTTGTATAGCCAATTGCAAGTTTTGTAATTTCTTTCGCCGTCCTGGTCATGAGGAAAGCTATATTACTGATATTGAAACTTATAAAAAGAAGATCGAGGAAACATTTCGTTACGGCGGCGATCAACTGCTGTTACAGGGCGGGCATCACCCCGATCTTGGCTTAAAATTTTATACCGACCTGTTTCGCGAACTGAAACAGCTTTATCCGAAATTAAAACTGCATTCATTAGGTCCGCCGGAAATTGCGCACGTTGCCAAATTAGAGGGCATGGCGCATATTGAGGTACTAAGAGCAATGAAGGAAGCAGGCCTGGATTCATTACCGGGTGCTGGTGCCGAGATCCTGAACGACCGCGTACGCCGCCTGATATCAAAAGGCAAATGCGGCGGTAAGGAATGGCTTGATGTCATGCGTGCTGCTCACCAGCTTAACCTGCCAACATCAGCTACGATGATGTTCGGCCACATTGAAACTATTGAAGAGCGCTTTGAACATTTGGTTTGGATCCGCGAGGTACAGGCCGAAAAACCTGAAGGCAACTATGGTTTTATAGCATTTATCCCCTGGCCTTTCCAGGATGATGGTACCCTCTTACGTAAAGTACGCGGTATCACCAATAATGTTACCGGCGACGAATATATCCGCATGATTGCCTTGAGCCGGATCATGTTGCCTAATATAAAAAATATTCAAGCTTCATGGCTTACCGTGGGTAAACAGGTTGCCCAAATTTGCTTGCACGCCGGTGCTAACGATTTTGGATCGATCATGATTGAAGAAAACGTTGTATCCGCAGCCGGTGCACCTCACAGGTTTACTGCTAAAGGCATCCAGGAATCCATAAAAGAAGCCGGCTTTGAGCCCCAGCTTCGTACCCAGCGATACGAGTGGCGCGAAATTCCCGTTGAAATTGAAGAACAGGTTATAAATTATTAAGCCCTTAGTAGCAGTAGCAGTGAAAAAGTAACTGCAACTAAAAACTGCAACTGCCACTGACTAAAAATGGAACAATACATAGAGGCCCTAATTTTTGCATCAGAGCAGGCAATCCGGTTGGAAGAGATCATGTATTGCCTCCAGGCTGCTTTTGAGCGCGATTTTGATATACAAGAAGTAACCGATGCTATAGGCAGGATCCACGAAAAATACCAGCATCATAGCTTAGCTATTGAGCTGGTTAAAATTGGCAACGGCTATCAATTCCTCACAAAAAAGGAATATCATGCTGTTATTAACCTTTTGCAGCTGCAACGGTCAAAGAAAAAACTAAGCCAGGCCGCTTTGGAAACCCTGGCTATCATCGCTTACAAACAACCCGTAACTAAGCCCGATATAGAACAGATCAGGGGTGTAAACTGCGATTATTCGATCCAAAAGTTACTCGAAAAAGAGCTAATAGCTATAATTGGCAAATCAGAAGGGCTCGGAAAACCTATCCTTTATGGTACCAGTGCTTTGTTTATGGACTATTTTGGCATTAACAACATTGAGGAATTACCTCAACTTAAGGACTTTACAAACAACACGGCCACCATTGGCGAGCAATCAGAATAATTTTAATTTCTGTTTTAAAAAAAACCATTTTTCATTATTTTTACTATTGAATCAATAGGGTAAAAGATTTTAGAAACGCTTTTCTTTATCTGATTTTAATTATTATTATTGACAAAGTTTAATTTATAAAATCCATTACAATGGGAGCGCCAAAGAAACCGAACACTAAAAAGATCGAAAACTCAGATAATGATCCTGATGATGATGATGAGTTTGACCCAAAAGTGAAAAAGAAGGTAGTTGATGACGATGATGATGATTTTGACGGACCATTAGATGATGATCTGGGCAGGGGTTACGAGTCATTCGATGACGAAGACGAAGACGACTATTAATTCTTTTTAATACATAACATTTTACAAAGCATTCAGACTATGCCTCTGGATGCTTTTTTTATTATCTACCGGTAGCGTACAATAAATGAAAGTAACAGAAGTAAAGGACAAAACAACAAAAAAGGCTTTTTTAGATGTGGCCCGCATCATTTATAAAGATGACGATAACTGGGTTTGCCCGCTTGATAATGATATTGAAGCTGTATTTAACCCGGCAAAAAACAACTTTCATCAACATGGTAAATGTACCCGTTGGATCCTGACAGATGACAATGGCCATCTAATTGGCCGGGTTGCTGCTTTTATTAATGAAAAAAAGGCATACAATTACGAGCAGCCAACCGGCGGTATGGGTTTTTTTGAGTGTATCGATAACAAAGAAGCTGCCTTTTTTTTATTTGATACCGCAAGAAACTGGCTCCGGGAAAACGGCATGAAAGCCATGGACGGCCCCATCAACTTTGGCGAAAACGACAATTTTTGGGGCTTGCTGGTTGAAGGTTTCACCCCGCCCTCTTATGGAATGAACTATAATCATCCGTATTACCAGGCCTTTTTTGACGAGTACGGCTTTAAAACCCAGTACGCGCAGATCACTAACCATGTTGACGCTCATAAACCTTTCCCCGAGCGGTTTACCAAAATAGCTAATTGGGTAGCCAAAAAGCCAGGGTACGATTTCAGGCATTTTGAAATAAAAAAAATAGAAAAATTCGCAGCTGATTTCATTGAGGTTTATAACGATGGATGGAAAGATTTCGAAAACTTTGTTCCTATCACATACGATACGATCATGGAAAGCTTCGAAAAAATGAAGCCCCTGATGGACGAAAAATTGATTTGGTTTGCTTACGTTGACGATGAACCAGCATCTTTTATGATCATTTTACCCGACGCCAACCAGATGCTTAAACCGCTAAACGGCAAACTGAACCTGATAGGTAAGCTCAAATTTTTATACTACCGCTGGAAAGGGGTATCCCGCATGCGGGCTATTGTGATGGGCACAAAACAAAAGTACCAAAAGCATGGCCTCGAGTCGGCTATGTTTATAAAATTAAAGGAATATGTATTGCCTCTCAAGCGTTATGATGAGCTTGAACTATCCTGGGTAGGCGATTTTAACGACAAAATGATAGCCATCCATGAAGCAGTTGGTGCTACATTTGGCAAAAAGCATTTAACAATGCGTTACATTTTTGATTAGCCCGGCCAAACCGGGCCACCAAATTATGCGGTTACTTTTGAATGTCGAAGTTCTTCAAATAGCTCAATTACTTTTTTCTGCAAATCGATTACTTCAGTTTCACGGTCCATTAAGCGTTTGTTAACGGTTTCAAGCTCGTTAACAAATTTCTGATCCTGTTCGGTATCATTAAACGTAAGCAACTGAACTACTGACATTTCAAACAGGTTTGCTATCTGCTCAAGCCTTGATAAATTAATATCAGTGATCCCTGTTTCAATCTTTGAGAAAGCAGGAATTGAAATATCCAATCTCTTTGCAACATCCTCCTGGCTCCACCCCTTTTGATGACGTAATAATCTGATTTTTTTTCCGAGAGTTTTCATTTGGTTAAATTAATAGTGTAGGTTTCGCAAAAGTTAATTACTTTACAATAATATTTATTATCACGCTAATTATCAACTAATTTGCGTAATTTTTTATTTTAAAGTGTAGTTAATTGTTGCGATTGGCAAATCCCTTAAATTAAAGCAAATAAATCATTCTAAAACATACCTGCTACACGGTATTTTTTTCGAGTAATTTAGGTCTGGATTTTCATCCCATTGTAATTTAGTGCGCAAAAAAGCGCAAAAAATTCTTCTTTTTAAAATTAAAATTTCATTTTTGTACTGTAATATTTTTTATTACAGATAAATGAACGGACAATTTCAAATAGCAACCCATGTATTAACCCTGCTTTGTAAGCAGCCGGGCGAGCTATTATCGTCTGATTATGTTGCCGGCAGCATGAACGTAAACCCTGTTCTGGTACGTAAAGAAATGCGCAAATTACGCGTCTGCGGGCTTATTGAAAGCAAGGAAGGTAAAACAGGCGGTTATTGCCTCGCCCTCCCCCCTCAAAAAATAACCCTTGCTGATGTTTATAAAGCTGTAAAACTGCCGCCGGCTTTAGGCCAGGCTAAAAATAAGCCCAACCCTGCCTGCCCTGTCGGTAAGCAAATTGGAGCTCACCTTGATCATTTGGCCGATGAGGTTGAAGCAGCCATTATCACAAAACTAAGCACCATAACCATTTTTGATTTTGTAAATCAATTTGATTAAAAAAATTTAAAACAAACTGTAACAAATTTAATTACAATATAAAAGCAAAAACAATGAAAATCGCATTAATTGGAGCCACAGGTTTTGTAGGCAAAGCCGTTTTAAACGAAGCGTTACAACGTGGATACGAGGTAACTGCTATAGCCCGTAACCCGAAAACAGATATTGAAAACCCTAAATTAACACTTAAAACTGCCGATGTATATAACGTTGATGAGTTAACCGAAACATTGAAAGGGCATGATGCTGTTATAAACTCATTTAACGCCGGCTGGGGTAACCCTAACCTGTACAATGATTTTATTAAAGGGTCAGAGGCTATACAACAGGCCACTAAACAAGCTGGTGTAAGCCGCCTGTTGGTTGTAGGCGGTGCAGGCAGCCTTTTTATTACTCCGGGCGTACAATTAGTTGACAGCCCTCAATTCCCTGCCGAATGGAAAACAGGCGCCACAGCGGCCCGCGATTACCTGAACATCATCAAAAAAGAAGAAGATTT
The DNA here is from genome assembly GCF_900100945.1 of Mucilaginibacter gossypii. Lineage (GTDB taxonomy): Bacteria > Bacteroidota > Bacteroidia > Sphingobacteriales > Sphingobacteriaceae > Mucilaginibacter > Mucilaginibacter gossypii. The sequence continues at coordinate 186,850 of NZ_FNCG01000006.1, forward strand.
AGACTGGACCTTCCTGAGCCCGGCTATACACCTGCATCCTGGCACCCGCACAGGCGTATACCGTATCGGTACGGATGAGCCTGTGTTTAATGACAAGCACGAACACGAAATTTCGGTTGAAGATTTGGCAGTTGCTATATTGGATGAACTGGAAAACAACCAGTTTGTGAAAAGAAGGTTTACTGTGGGATATTAATCAGAACCATGATTTGCAGGATTTTAGGATTCCCCTGATAGAAAGTAAAAAGCTTATGAAGTTTTATTCTTCATAAGCTTTTCTTTTTGCTACAATAAATCAGGCCATCGTAAAATCCTACGAATCAAGGTTCATTTAATAAACTTAGCAGCTACCCATTCCTTATCTTTTTTATGGGTAATGTATTTCAGGCCATACTTGCGGGCTTCGTCGGTAATGATATCCAGGTCTGGCGATTCATAGAAACCACTGAAGTAAATCTCGCCATCGGTCTTTAACGCTTCAGCATAACGCGGCATCTGGTCGATAAGGATATTACGGTTAATGTTAGCCAGGATAGTATCATATTGCTCGTTGGGGATAACTTCTTTTGACCCGCAAAGTGGTTTGATATTACCCACATTATTCAAAGCCGAATTTTCGATAGTACTTTCATAACAAACCGGGTCGTAATCAATGGCGGTGATATCGTCGGCACCCAGTTTGGCTGCCATAATAGCAAGGATCCCCGTACCGCAGCCCATGTCAAGCACTTTTTTACCGGCAAATTCATTTTCAAGCATCAGCCCCAGCATCATAGCTGTGGTTTGATGATGCCCGGTGCCAAACGCCATTTTAGGGTCAATAACAATCTCATAATCAAACTCAGGCTTTGGTTCATGAAAGGTTGCCCGTACATAAATCTTATCCCCTATCTCTATAGGTTCAAAATTACTTTCCCATACCTCGTTCCAGTTTTTCTGCGGAATGAGCATTATCTCGTAACTAAAAGTAAACAGGTCTTTATAGGGTAAAAGTTGTGCATCAAGCGCCTGCTGGTCAAAAACATCTTCGGGAATATAAGCTTTAAAGCCAAGCTCAAGCTCTTCAAAAGTATCAAAACCTATCTCACCCAAAGCATTTATCAGCAGGTCTTGCTGGTAATCTTCGGTAGTGATGGTGGTAAAAAACAGTTCGTAGTAATTCATTTTGATTTTTTTCGTCATTAACCTTCACCAGGAATCCGGTCAGCCGGCAGAGAATTTAAGCGGCAGCTTCAGGTTCAGCCGGCTCGCTATCTGCGCTTATCCTCTTCCTGTCGAGCAAATACAGTACAACAAAGTTAACAATCCAGTAAACAGCTTGTATTTCGGTCATATACCACCAAAAACTAAACAGGGGGCTATATCCATCCTCGGGCAACCATATAATATAGCTTAGGGCACCGGCAAATAATATACAAACCAGGGCAATGCAGCTTCCGGCAATAAAGCGCGCCGAAGCTCCTTTATGTTTAACCCAATTCCAAAGTGGTATGATGATCAGGTACTGGGTGAGGACTCCATCTGCAAGCAATAAGGTCCAAAAAAGGCTGAAGTAGGCCATGAGGCTATACAGGTTACCATTACCAATTTCGCCAATGCGCATAGGGTGATCGGGCATATTGAGGTATACAACCGCCCAAAACACGCCAAAATCGACCAAAACGGGTAAAAGAACTTTTAAAAGCTTCATGCTTCTGTTAGATTTGAGACGTGAGATATGAGATTTGAGAGTTTATTTTTCATAAACAGCGCAACCCTTTTTCTGTTTGAAATTATGTTTGCGCATTTTCTCATATCTCATATCTAAAATCTCATATCTAATATTAATTAAACGTTTTAACAATATCCGTAAAATCGCGCGATTTCAAAGAAGCACCGCCGATAAGGCCGCCATCAATATCAGGCTGAGCAAACAGTTCGGCAGCATTGGTTGGGTTGCAGCTACCGCCGTATAAAATGGTAGTAGCATCAGCAACTTCCTGGCTATACTTAGCGGCAATTTCTTTACGGATAAATTCGTGAATTTCCTGTGCTTGTGCCGATGTAGCAGTTACACCTGTACCAATAGCCCAAACCGGCTCATAAGCAATAACCAATTTAGCAAAAGCTTCAGCATCAAGGTGAAAGATGCCATCTACCAACTGAGTTTTGATCACATCAAAATGTGTATTGGCTTCACGCTCCTGCAAGGTTTCGCCAATGCAGAAGATAGGGCGAAGATCATTTTTTAAAGCAGTATCCGTTTTTTTGGCAAGCAAAGCATTGGTTTCGCCAAAATACTGGCGGCGTTCTGAGTGACCAAGGATCACATAAGCGGCACCGGTAGATTTAATCATCTTAGCAGAGATCTCACCTGTGTAAGCACCTTTTTCTTCCTGGTGGGCATTTTGTGCACCAACAGCAATTTTGCTATAACCCTTTGACAATTGCACCAGGCTATGAATGTGGATGAACGGACTGCAGATCACTGCTTCCTGCGTGCCGGTAGCCTCATCTTTTACCATGTTGATGATCTCTGAAAATAAAGCTAAACCTTCATTATAATCAAGGTTCATTTTCCAGTTTCCGGCAACGATTTTCTTTCTCATGATTTTATTATTTTATTTATTAGTGAATGGTTGATTGGGTTGATTAGGTGAGTAGTTCATAAAGTTCAATTAAATGGTGATATTACCCCACTCACCTAATCAACCACTCACAAAAATCAAAACTGCCTATACTTCTCCGTCTGTTCAAATATGGCTGTTAATAAATTCTGTTCGATTTCATCAAAATCACGGTGATCGCGGCGGTCGAATACTTTCTGAGCGGTTTCAAACATTTTATTGATCAAATAAACTTCGAAGCCCTGCGCGCCTCCCCATGAAAAGTCGGGCACAAAGTTACGCGGAAAACCTGCCCCAAAAACATTGGCCCCTACCCCTACTACTGTACCGGTATTAAACATGGTATTGATCCCGCTTTTTGCATGATCGGCCATAATGAGGCCGCAGAATTGGAGGCCCGTTTTACGGAAACGTTGTGTACTGTAATCCCAAAGTTTTACTTCGGCGTAGTTATTCTTCAGGTTTGAATTGTTTGTATCAGCACCGATATTACACCATTCGCCTAAAACCGAGTTGCCAAGGTAGCCTTCGTGACCTTTTGAGGAATATCCCCAAATTACCGAATTATTTATTTCGCCCCCAACCCGGCAATACGGCCCAACGGTGGTAGCACCATAAATCTTAGTCCCCATTTTCACCTGCGAATGTTCGCAAATAGCAAATGGCCCGCGGATATGGGTACCTTCCCAAATTTCGGTATTAGCCGAAAGGTAAATCGGTCCGTTAGTCGTATTAAATGTCGAACATTCGGCAACAGCACCTTCTTCAGCAAAAAAATCATCACCTATAATAACATTGGTTGAACTGACAGCCGCGCTTGTTCGTCCTTTAGTAAGCAGTTGAAAATCTTTACGAAGCTCAATGTCATTCTTTCTGAAAATATCTTCAGGGTATTTGATCGATAAAAAAAGGTTAGAATAGTTTATCACATCGCCAAAATCAGCATTAGCGTCAAAACTTTCCGCATCCGGGGCATTAAGTTTAACGGCTATTAACTGATCATTGTATTTAAGCGCCTGCCCGGTTTGTAGTTTATCAATTGCTTCAACCAGGTTTTCATCCGGACATATAGCGCCATTGATAAAAACGTTATCAGCCTCAATATTTACCGGGAACTTAATCTTTAAGTAATCAAGCGTTTGAAAAGAATAAGCGCTTTTTAAATGCCTGGCCCATTTTTCGGCAATGGTAAGCATCCCGATACGAAGATCGGCAACCGGCCGGGTATAGGTAAGCGGTAACAGCGTATGGTGTGCGTTATCGTCAAAAAGGATAATTGCCATGGCGCAAAAATAAAAAAAGTCCCGACTGCAAAGCCGGGACTTGTAAATATTAATTAAACAAAAATTACTTTTTGTTGTAACGTGAGCGGAATTTGTCAATACGACCTGCAGTATCAACCAGTTTCATTTTACCGGTGTAGAACGGGTGGGAAGTGTGAGAAATCTCTAATTTAACCAATGGATATTCGTTACCATCTTCCCATTTAACGGTTTCGCGGGTATCGATGCAAGATTTAGTGATAAAAGAGTAGTCGTTTGACATATCTTTAAATACAACTAACCTATAGTTTGATGGATGCAGATCTTTTTTCATTATATTATATAAACTTACCTTCTGTACTTTACTTAAAAGAGGTGCAAATGTAATAATAAAAGTGAAAACTGGAAAAGCAAATTAAAAATAAAATCAACCAGATAAGATGCCTATCAATTTACTTTAAATTTATATTTAGGGAAACAGTCTCCCTGCACTATTTGATAGCTTTTTAACGATAGCTACAATAAAACCGACTGTTTGTTGTTGTAATAATCAAACTTGAACCATATCCACATACATGAATAATAAAAGATTTGTTCCCGCTTTATTACTTATTGCAATTTCAACTTCTGTAGCATTATTTAGCTGCAGTAAAGATAAACCAGCCCCAGCCACGGATGACAACCCCAAATTAGAAAATCTTCCGGGACATACTTATACCCTGGCAGGTAATGGCACGTATGGATATGTTGATGGCCTAAGAGCAAATGCAGCACTCAATAATCCTAATGGTGTAGCGGTAGACGCCGCCGGCAATCTGTATGTTACCGACCAGGGCAACAATGCTATCCGCAAAATTACGTCCGAAGGCATTGTAACTACGCTGGCGGGCGGGACGGGGGACGGACTGGTTAACGGCCCCGCCAAATTGGCAAAATTTAATAATCCGATAGGTATTGCGCTCGACTCGAAAGGGAATACTTATGTTACCGATTTTGGCAACAACGTAATTAGAAAAATAGCAACCGACGGCACTGTGAGTACATTTGCTGGTTCGGGAGTAATAGGCTTTAACGATGGAAAAGGCCCGTTAGCAACCTTTAATGGCCCGGCGGGAATAGCAATTGACCACGCCGACAACCTGTATATAACAGATAATCATAACATTATCAGAAAAATTACGCCATCACAGGATGTTACAACATTTGCAGGCAATGTGCATTCGGGTCCCGGTTTTGCAGACGGAACAGGTTCAGAAGCCAATTTTCGGTTACCGGAAGGCTTAGCTATTGACGGTGCAGATAATATTTATGTAGCCGATTATAGTAATAATATGATCAGGAAAATAACCCCCGCCGCGGTAGTTACAACAGTTACCGGCAAGCTTGCACCCGGATCTGACAACGGTGCTTCAACATCGGCAACCTTCAACGGGCCTCTGGGTGTAGCTGTAGATAAAAACGGAAACATATATGTAACCGATAACCTAAGCTTGATTAGAAAAATAGCAGCAAGTGGCGAGGTAACTACGTTTGCAGGCACAAAAGAAAGGGGCTTTTATGATGGTGCAAACTTACAGGCCAAATTTAACGATCCCCATGGCATAGCGGTAGATGCCAGCGGTAACATATATGTTGGCGACGAACAAAATGCCAGGATCAGGAAAATTATCCCACCTGCAAAATAATATCGATTAAAGTTTAAATTTCCTGGCACAACTCTACCAACACCCCATTAGTACTTTTGGGGTGCACAAAGCAAACCAGTTTATTATCCGCGCCTTGCTTAGGCTTATCATTTAACAAAACAAAACCCTCATTTTTAAGGCGTTTCATTTCAGCTTCAATATCATCTACCTCAAAAGCTATATGATGAATCCCCTGGCCTTTCCTGGCTATAAACTTAGCAATGGCACTATCATCATTAAGAGCCTCGAGCAGTTCAATTTTGTTCGGCCCGCTTTGCAGAAAGGCGGTAATCACATGTTCGCTCTCAACAGTTTCGGTTTTGTATACCGGTGTGTTCAACAGTTTAGCGTAAATCTCGCCTGCTAATTTAACACTGTTAACTGCTATCCCAATGTGCTCCACTTTGTTCATGTCCAAATATTGTAAATTATTGGTCAGCTTTGGTTATTTGCGAAGGATTTTAGCTGAATTTCAATAAAAACTTGCGTATCTTTGTTTTGTTAATATATTTCAAAAGAACTATGAATATCCCAATTTATTTAGATAACAATGCAACTACACCGATGGACCCAAGGGTACTGGAGGCTATGTTACCATATTTTAATGAAAAATTTGGTAATGCAGCAAGCCGTAACCATGCGTTTGGCTGGGTTGCAGAGGAGGCGGTTGATTACGCACGCGAACAGGTAGCCAAATTGATAGGCGCATCTGAAAAAGAGATCATCTTTACCTCTGGTGCTACAGAATCAGATAACCTTGCTATTAAAGGGGTGTTTGAAATGTACAAAGATAAAGGTAACCACATCATAACTACTGTTACAGAGCATAAAGCTGTACTTGATGCCTGCAAACACGTTGAAAAACTGGGCGGCAAAGTAACTTATTTGCCAGTTAAAGAAGATGGTTTGGTTGATCTTGCAGCTTTAGAAGCGGCAATGACGCCTGAAACCATCCTGGTATCGATTATGTATGGCAACAATGAAATTGGTGTTATTCAGCCAATTAAAGAAATTTCGGCTATTGCCCACAAACACGGCGCATTATTTATGACCGATGCTGTACAGGCTGTAGGTAAGATTCCTGTTGACGTTAATGCTGATGGTATTGATCTTTTGGCTTTATCAGCACACAAAATATACGGCCCTAAAGGTGTTGGTGCATTATATGTACGCCGTAAAGGACCAAGGGTTAAAGTTACGGCCCAAATGGACGGTGGCGGTCACGAACGCGGTATGCGTTCAGGTACCCTTAACGTACCGGGTATTGTTGGCTTAGGTAAAGCATGCGAACTTTGCGGCCAGGAAATGGAAAGCGAAGCAAAACGCCTTTCAGCTTTGCGCGATAAATTGCAATCGGCTTTAACCGTATTGGAAGAAAGCTATGTAAACGGTAACGTTGAACACCGCTTACCACATGTAGCCAACATTTCATTTAAATATGTTGAAGGTGAAGGCTTGATGATGGCTATGAAAGATTTGGCTGTATCATCAGGTTCGGCTTGTACATCTGCTTCATTGGAGCCATCATACGTATTGAAAAGCTTAGGCCTGTCTGATGACCTGGCACACTCTTCTATCCGGTTCGGCTTAGGTCGTTTCACTACCGAAGAGGAAGTTGATTACGCAATTGAAGTAACCAAAAAAGCGGTTACCCACCTGCGCGACCTTTCACCACTTTGGGAAATGTTTAAAGAGGGTATCGACCTTAACTCAATTGAGTGGGCAGAACATTAATTTAATTTCGGATTTGGGAGGTTCGATTTCGGATTTTTCATTTCAGATACAAAAAATAAATATTACGAGTTTAAATTATTCAATAATTCACTAACTCACTAATTCAATAACTAAAAGACAATGGCATATTCAGATAAAGTAATCGATCACTACACTAACCCCCGCAATGTGGGCACTTTGGATAAAAGCAGCCACAAAGTAGGTACCGGTTTAGTTGGTGCACCTGAGTGCGGCGACGTAATGCGCCTGCAGATCCAGGTTGATGATAACAATGTTATCACCGATGCAAAATTTAAAACTTTCGGTTGCGGTTCGGCAATCGCTTCTTCATCATTAGCTACTGAGTGGCTTAAAGGTAAAAGCATTGATGACGCTATGAAAATCGATAACATGGATATCGTTGAAGAGCTTGCCCTTCCACCGGTAAAAATCCACTGCTCGGTGTTAGCTGAAGACGCTATCAAAGCAGCGATCAATGATTTCCGCGTAAAAAACGGCTTAGCGCCAATTGAAAGCGAAAAAGTACACCACTAAAAAAGACTTTAAGATGCAGGAGTCAAGAAAACAAGACTTTTTCCTGTATCTTAAATTTTAATTAGTGTGATACGTAAGAGAAGGCTGAAAAATCCTGGCTCTTGATTCTAACAATCTTGATTCTTTTTAAAATGGTAACTGTAACTGATAAAGCAAAAAGCAAAATAGAACACCTGATGCAGGATGCAGGGCTTGATGCCTCGTATTTTCTGCGTGTATCTGTTCAGGGCGGTGGTTGCTCGGGCTTATCATACAATCTTGATTTTGATAACGAAGAGAAAAAAGGCGATCAGTTTTTTGAAGACCAGGGCATCCGCATGGCGCTTGATATGAAATCATTCCTGTACCTCGCCGGTACCGAACTTGATTTTTCTGACGGTCTTAACGGTAAAGGCTTCAATTTTCACAACCCTAACGCCAGCCGTACCTGCGGTTGCGGCGAAAGTTTTTCGGTATAAAAATTAACCTTAAAATATAAAAAGAGGCGCGATGAGCGCCTCTTTTTGTTTTACTAAAGCTGCAAAGCTGCCGCGGGCTTCCAGCCCGTGTTTTAACATGAGCCAGCTTTCAGCTGAATTCACTAAAACATATCCTCTACTTTAACATCATCGGGTACAACCTGTTCCACACTCCAGTGTTCTGCAATTTTACCCTTAGCCACCCTGAATATCTCATAAAACACAAACGTTTTGCCGCTCCTGTTAAACTGCGATTGGGTTACCACGAAATCCCCTTCAGCAATGAGCCTATGAATTTTAACAGATCGATCAGGCTCAGCAAGATAATCAGCCAATCCCAAACCTGATGCAATTACAGAAGCAGCATGCTCAATGTAAGCAGCATCAATAAACAGATTATCAGATTGTTTATTTACAACCGATTTATAAAACTGCTCAACAACAGATCTGCTACTTTCTGTGGAGGCATTATGATCAATTTCAGTTATTCCATTAGTAGCAGTGACTGTTTTCCCGCTTTCATCGGGCAAAGGCTGGATAGCATCCCAGTGCTCTGTTAACATACCGTCCTTTAACTTAAAAAGGTCGATCACAGCCATCCGCTTCCCCATAAATGAAACATCAAGATGGGTAACTACTAAGTCGCCATCCTGTATCGCTCTTACAATTGGCGACTTTGCATCTTCGGGCGGTGGTGGTAAAGTTTTCAGATAATTGACCATTTCTGTTATGCCTGCCCTCCCCTGCTTAACGGTAGGGTTATGTTGTTTATAATCTTCGGCTATAAATTCTGGGATCAGCTCAGCTTTACGTTGCCCCACTATTTGTTTATAAAAGGACAGCACTTTTTGTTTATTGGTTATGGTATCCATACAGGTATGAGATTTTGCATCCAGGGCAATGCACGTAAAAATGCAGCAAATGCCCAAAGTAAATACTTGAGTAATTTTCATTACCGTTAAATAAAATTGATTTGAAATTTTTAGACAATACTAAACACTACCGCAAAAAGCAGCGCGTTACCAAACCTGTATCAACAGGCCGGGGCCTTAGGCGACCCTTGTTTTATATGTAGAGATAGTAATTATGCAGTGAAGATAGGGAAAGTTTGGAAAATAAAATAATGTCATTGCGAGCGCAGCTTGGCAATCGCATGCTATATAGGGTGGCTATACTTCCGTGCGATTGCTTCGTTCCTCGCAATGACATGTAGTTTGTTTTTATCAAAACACCTTGATCACCTGTCCTGTAATGGCCCCAAGTACGCTTTTAACGTAAGCGTTGGCTACCTTATCCATAGCAACGGGCTCGTGGCCGGGGAAGTATTCAAAGTAACCAGGTGAATCCTCAACAACACCCGGACTTACCGCGTTGATCCGCACACCATTTTGTAATTCAATGGCCGCACTTATTACAAAGGAATTTAGCCCACCGTTAATGGTACCCAAATTCACGCCGTTTACAACCGGATCTTCCGATAGGATACCTGAGGTAAGCGTAAATGAGCCCTTATGATTAATATAATGCTGGCCTATCAGTACAAGATTTATCTGCCCAAGTAGCTTGCTTTCAATTCCTTTTTTGAAATCGGCAGGGGTTGTACTCGCCAGTGGGCCAAAATGCCCCGATCCTGTAGTACTCACCAACGCATCAAACGGGCCAACCTTTTCATAAAATCTTTCAATTGATTCGGGTGAAGTAATATCCAATTGAAAATCACCACTTTTTGAGCCTGCAGTAATAATCTCGTTTTTGCCTTGCAATGCTTCGGTAACTTTTTTGCCAATAGTGCCCGAAGCACCGATAATAATTATCTTCATAGTATATGTTTTTATCCAAGTTAGTAAGCTTAACGTAAATCAGCATCATCACAAAGTAAAACACGTTCAGTTGTCAAATACCCGTATCAATGCTTGTTTTTATAAAAATAGATTTAGATTTGTTCCAATATCCGATTATATAAATGAGTAAAAATACCGAGCTTTCAACTGTTCCAAGTTTCATTCGCAATACCGTTGCCAAAATTCATCCTTTAGATCATACTTTCCTGCTCCATAAAGTTAAAGATACCTGGGTAGAAATCAGCTACGGTGAAGCCTTAGAAAAAATAGACGCGATTTCGGCCTGGTTCCTGCACATCGGTATCAGGAAGGGCGACAGGCTCTCGCTCATCATTGAAAATGGCCCCAATTACGTTTATTATGATCAGGCCCTGCAACAGATTGGTGCTGTTAACACCTCTATATACCCCACCCTCACCGAAAACGAGATAGAATATATCCTAAATGATTCGGGGGCTCGTACTATCATCTGTGGCAACCCTTTCCTGTTCAGGAAAGTTTTAAAAGTGGCAAACAACTGTCCGGAATTAATCCGCCTGATCCCGGCGTTTGATGATTTTGAAAAATTCAGCGATAAGGTAAGCTTAAATGCAGGCGTAATTGGTTTTGACCAGGTAATTGCCGAAGGCAGCAAATTGCTGGAGCAATATCGCCATGCCATTAATGCCGCACGTGAAGCTATCTTAACAACTGATACTTCATGCCTCATTTATACTTCGGGGACTACAGGGGTACCTAAAGGCGTGGTACTAACTCACCATAACCTCACGCAAAACGCTATCAATAGTTTAATTCAGATTCCGTTTGTTGAAAAAACTGATAGATTTTTATCATTCCTGCCGCTATCGCATGTATTTGAGCGCACCATTTACCATATAGCTATTTACCGGGGATCACAAATAGCTTTCGCCCAAAGTTTGGAGCTGCTGGCCAAAAACATGGGCGAGGTTAAACCTACTATACTTTGCTGCGTGCCGCGGTTACTGGAACGTATCCACGACAAAGCGATCAAAAGCGGCACATCGACAGGCGGCTTTAAAACTAAGATCTTTCTTTGGGCATTTGAGATCGGTAAAAAAGTACGCCTGGTACAGGAGGCCGGTAAGTCACCGGGCGTAATCCTGAAGGCACAACACGGCATTGCCGAGAAACTGGTATTCAGCAAGATCAAGGAAAAAACCGGCGGACGGCTGAAATTCATGGTTTCAGGAGGTGGAGCATTGCCTAAAAACATCGGTGAATTTTTTGGCGACCTGGGCATTGTAATCTTAGAAGGTTTTGGCTTAACCGAAACATCCCCCGTAATGGCGGTTACAGAGCGCCATAGGGTAATTTATGGCACCGTTGGTCGTATTATTCCCGGTATTGAAGTGGCTATCCAGAATGTGGATACCAAACATATCTACAGCATCCAAACTCATGATAACTTTAAAGAAGATACCCTTACCGAAGAAGGCGAGATCATTGTTCGCGGGCATTGCGTAATGAAAGGCTACTGGAACAAGCCCGAAGAAACCGCCACCGTTATTGATTCGCACGGCTGGTTCCATACCGGCGATATCGGCAGGTTTTTCCGCGGTAACCTTCAAATTACTGACCGTCTCAAAAATATGCTGGTGAATGCCTATGGTAAAAATATCTACCCTACTCCGGTAGAGAACACCTACCTCAAAAGCCCTAAAATTGAACAGGTGTTTTTAGTGGGCGATAAACGCGAATACATTGCCGCCATTATTGTGCCGGCACGCGAGACCCTGCAGGAAACTTTCAACCTTCAAAATGATTTCTTTGAACGTTCTGAAGTATTCATTGATGATAAAGAAATAATTGACTGGATAGGCGCCGACATCAGGAAATACAGCAATGAGCTGGCTAAGTTTGAACGCATCAAATCATTCAAGATAAAACGTAACCCTTTCAGCATGGATGATGGCGAAATCACCCCTACGATGAAAGCCAAACGTAAGGTCATCGAAAAAAAATACGCCGCCGATATTGACGAACTGTATGTTGGGGAGACGGAGGAAGATTAGTTTTTGGGGATTACACCGATTAATTTTTGATTTCACCGATTTGAAAATCTGATTAGATTATTTTTGATTAATAACTTAAATGCCGTAGACTCAAATCTGCGGCATTTTTGTATCTATCAATCCGAAACTCATCAAACAATCGGTGTAATCTCAAAAAAAACAATCGGTGTAATCCCCAAAAAATACTAAATTTGTTAGCATGAAGCGATCAGGCAGTGCTGACTTACCTTTACATTATGGCTATGTACCGCAATGGCTTGCCGAGCGCATGGCTAAACTTGGCCTTGCTGTGGTGGAAACCATTGTGATGGACTATGGCAAAGATGAAGTGCTTCGCCGGCTAAGCGATCCTTTCTGGTTTCAGAGTTTGGGAGCTGTTATGGGGATGGACTGGCATTCCTCGGGCATAACCACTTCTGTAATGGGAGCTTTAAAAAGGTCAATCAACCCGCATAGCCGCGAATTGGGCATTTATATCTGCGGCGGTAAAGGAAAACATTCTACTCAAACACCTGCCGAACTGGTCAAGGTTGGCCAAACCACCGGACTTGATGCAAATTACCTGGTAAAATGCAGCAAGCTGAGCGCCAAAGTTGATAATACCGCCATACAAGATGGCTTCCAGCTTTACACGCATAATTTTATTTTAAGCGATACCGGCAAATGGGCCGTGGTGCAGCAAGGCATGAGCGATGTAAGCCGTACGGCCCGCAGATACCACTGGCATTCCGAACAGTTAAGCTCATTTGTTAACGACCCGCACACTTTTATCTATGGTAAAAACAGCGGCTATATCCTTAACATGACAGATAAGGGAGCGGATGGTTCGCGCAATGGTGTTATGCAGATTGCCGCCGAAAACCCGGGCATCATGCTCAACGAGATCAGTAAACTGGTGATGCCCAGCCATCATGAAGTACATGCCAAAGATGTCGACCTAAAACGCCTTGGTGCCGTACTTTGGCTGGCACACGAAAAACAACCCAAAGATTTTGAAGAACTGCTATTGCTGCAAGGCTTAGGGCCCCGCACCTTACAGTCGCTGGCCCTGGTAAGTGAAGTGATCCATGGCACACCATCCCGGTTTAAAGACCCGGCGAGGTTTTCTTTTGCACATGGCGGCAAAGATGGCGCCCCATTCCCGGTGCCTACCAAAGTTTATGACGAAACCTTAAGCACCCTGCAAACGGCTATTCAAAAAGCAAAAATGGGCAACAGCGATAAAAATGAAGCTATCAAACGCCTTTCCCAAATAGCCGAAAGGGCTGAAAAAGATTTCACGCCCAATGCCAACTTTGATAAAGTTATTGAAAAGGAACGCAACGACTCGTGGAAATATGGGGGCCGTACCGTTTTTGGCAAAGCCAAACCACCTGTCGAGCAGCAATTAAAGTTATTTTAATGTACTGCTAATCAGCTTTGCAGTATCTAAATGAGCTTGTAAACCAGGTAACATTTTATTTGCAAAATCGGCAAGGCTTGTATTTCTCCGGTCTTTTCCTGCTGTTTTGTATAAAGCTATTTGTTCAGTATGATCGTTTATAACCAATTGGATATAGGCCTTGTCAAACGCGCTGGCGCGTTTTGTATCCAAATCATTAATAATTTGATGATGCATAGGGCTAATAACAACCGAATCGGCAATAAAATTATCGGTCCTTAATTTTTTAAAATCATCTGCCAGCATGGTATGGTCATCAATCATGAGCTTGGCAAACTGAATAACGCGCTGATTTTTTGAATTGGCGATTGCCAAACCAGATGCTTTTACAGAGGCGAGAGTTGATTCTTCCCCGCTTTTAATAAACAATAAACCGTTATCATCAACCAGGGCCTTGTTATAATTATTGGCATGCCGATTACTTTGGCATGATTGTGCCATCACTAAAGCGAACAGGAATAATAAAAAGCTGGTTAATCGGCTCATGTTGATAGTTTAGTGTTTCAATATAACAAAAAAAAGTCGCTGTGGTTTTTTATCCTTATTCCATCTAAATTCAGCATCTAACCATCGTTTAAAACAGCTTGTTCGCAGGTATTAAAATTAATATTTTACAGCCGATGGCGGCCTCAAAAAGAAACGGATTGTCAGTTTAAACATACACATGGCTTATAAAAAACACACTTGTATTTATAGTTAATCTTTTTTATATTTAAATTAATTCGCTTAACAGCTGCGGTTATAAAAATGTTAAAATGCAACTATTTTAGCCCATGAATATAATCAGCTCAGCATTAGGGAATTGAATTTTATAACCCTTAACAATCCTGACAAAATAGAAGCCGCTTTGTAAATATTTAACTACAAACCAACAAGGGGCATCAATGTTGAGGCAATTTAAAATGAACTACTAAACAAAACCTTTACACTATGGCCAGCACCGAAAAAATCACCTGTTATTGCTTTAATAAAGATTGCGCAAACTCCATATATAACGATGCCACCTGCTTATCAATACAAGTACCACTTGAGGTTGCGTTATCACGTACCTTGAATTGTATTGAATGCGGTACTGAACTTTTGTCTCCGTTACTTATCGAAATCAAAAAAGATATCCTCAATCTTATTAAAGACGATCAGCACCGTTCGGTCGCTATCATTGACGATGACATTATTTTTCATGAAACGGTTAAAATCATATTGAAAGATAATTGGTTAAATGCAAGTTTTTATATGGATCCGGAACCTGTTTACAAAGCATTATATAACAACCGGGATAAACATGCAGAAATACCCAACATTATTTTTCTTGACCTCGATATGCCGGTAATGGATGGGTGGGAATTTTTAAAGTTATTCAATAACATTTACAGCTCATTAGTAAAACCTGTTTCGGTTTATATTATTTCAAACTCTGTTGACCCTGCCGATCAGAAACGGGCTAAAGCATATCCCTTTGTCAAAAGCTTTATTTCAAAACCATTAACAAGGCATTTTTTGGGTAAGATAAACGAAGAGCTTTCAAGGAATACAATTGCTCTTGAAACAAAACCGGCACCTAACTGGCAGCAATAATTTGTTAATCAGGATATGAAAAAGGGGACATTCAAGTCCTCTTTTGTGTTTTATGTGATTATACAAAAGCCAGGCTTAAGCTTTACCTTTGCAAAATGGACTATTTTAAAAAACTGCTCAGCTTATTGCAAACTGAGCAGGACGAAGACCGCCAGGCTTACCTCAAACTAACTGAAACATCTTCAGCTGCCGAACGCCGGGCAGCAGGGCTTACATGGTACCCCATAGCCATAAAAGGCACGGAAATAGGACGCGGCGATTACCTTACGGTTGAGGTGGAACGGCCTTCTCACCAAGACCTTAGTCACCAGTTCAGGTTCGGCGCTTCAGCTGCATTGTTCTCCAACCATGATCCTAAAACCGATCGTGTAAACGGCACGGTATCATACCAAGGCGGTAACCGCCTAAAATTAACTTTGAACACCGACGAGCTGCCCGACTGGACCAGGAGCGGCAAACTCGGCATCGACCTGCTGTTTGATGATAACAGTTATGACGAGATGCAGAAGGCGCTCAAACTATCTGCCAGGCTTGTTGATGATCATAAAGAAGGCCATCTCACCCGGGTGTTAACCGGGCAAAGTACGCCGGCTTTTATCCCCGAAACAATTCATTACCCGCTTAATGGTTTAAACGCTTCACAACAGCAGGCTGTTCAAAAAATAATTGAGGCACGGGAGCTTGCAATAGTTCACGGCCCTCCGGGCACCGGTAAAACAACCACGCTTGTACAGGCTATCAAGGCACTTATCAGGCAAAACAAACAACAGATCCTTGTTGTAGCGCCAAGTAATACAGCGGTTGATTTGCTAAGCGAAAAGTTAAGTAATGAAGGTTTAAATGTACTCCGCATTGGCAATCCGGCAAGGGTATCTGAAAAGTTAATGGCTTTAACTTTAGATAGCAGGATAAGTGCCCATAGCGATATGAAGGAGATTAAAAAGCTTAAAAAGCAGGCTTCAGAGTACAAGAACATGGCGCACAAATACAAGCGCAATTTTGGCAAAGCCGAACGTGATCAGCGCAAAGCACTTTTTGATGCAGCTCACCAGCTCATTAAAGAAGTGGATAAAACCGAACAATTTATTACGGAGGACCTGATTGGTAAAGCGCAGATAATTACGGCAACCCTTGTAGGCGCTAACCATTATACCATCCGCAATTTAAAATTCCATACGGTAGTTATCGACGAAGCCGGTCAGGCGCTTGAGCCCGCCTGCTGGATCCCGATATCGAAGGCGCAAAAAGTGATCTTTGCCGGCGATCATTTGCAGCTCCCGCCTACCATCAAATCGCAACAGGCAAGTAAGGATGGCCTTAGCACTACCCTGCTTGAGAAATGCATTGTCCTCCACCCCGAATCCGCGATATTGCTCGAAGAACAATACCGTATGAATGAAGCCATTATGGGATTTTCATCCAAAGAGTTTTATGACAACAGGTTAAAGGCGCACTCCACCGTTGCCCATCAGCTGTTAATTCCCGGCGATTTGCCTGTAAGCTTTGTCGATACCGCGGGCTGTGGTTACGATGAAAAACAGGAAGGCACCAGCACGGCGAATCCTGAAGAGGCTGCATTCCTGTTTAAACATCTGCATAAGCTGGTTGGTGAGCTTAAGGAACATTATCCGTCGGAAAACTTCCCAACCGTTGCAGTTATATCTCCTTACAAGGAACAGATCAGGATTTTAAACCAATTGTTATTGGATTCGACAGAGTTGATGGTTTACGCAGATAAAATTGCCGTGAACACGATTGATAGTTTCCAGGGGCAGGAACGCGACGTGGTTTACATCAGCCTCACACGCAGCAATACCAACGGAGAGATAGGCTTCCTGAACGATATCCGCCGCATGAACGTGGCCATGACCCGCGCCCGCAAAAAACTGGTAATGATCGGCGACAGCTCAACACTTGCGTATGCTCCCTTTTATGGAGATATGATCAGTTATACGGAACAGCTAAACGGCTATCAAAGCGCATGGGATTACGCAGGCTACGATTAAACGTCAATTGTTTGTTACATAAGCTTTAGCATCATTACAGCATAGGATAATGGTTAAATTTATCCTTTCATCATTATCCACGCCTGTATGAATTTTAAAGCACACTATTTAACAAAACTCATCACGCTCGCAAGCTTTTTTATCTTTTTAGGGCAAACAAACAAAGTATCGGCCCAGGTCACTACCGATGATCCGCATTTGGGCATTATCCCTGCCCCTGCTTCCATTACCAAAAATAGCGGCACGTTTACATTTAGCCAGCTTACAGCAATCAAGGCTGATAATCCGAAAGATAAAGCTGTTTTATGGCTAAAAAGCTATCTGCAGGATACCCGGCGCCTGAATATTAAAATAACTAAATACAATTCAAAGCTTAAAGCCGCAAAAAGCAGGGGGCTGATCTTAACTGCAAAGGGAGCCAATAAATTACCCGCGGAAGGTTATAAACTAACCATCACCCCTCGTAATATCATCATAGTTGGTAAGGATGCAGGCCTGTTTTACGGTATCCAAACCTTACTGCAACTTTTCCCGGTTGAAAACGCAGCCGTTTACAAATTGCCTTGCGCGGTAATTGAAGATTCGCCGCGCTTTGGATACCGGGGAATGATGCTGGATGTATCGCGTCATTTCTTCACCATTCCGCAGGTAAAAAAGGTGATCGAACTTATCGCTTCTTACAAACTCAATACCTTTCACTGGCATTTGGTTGATGGCCAGGGATGGCGTATCGAAATCAAAAAATATCCTAAACTTACGCAGGTGGGTGCATTCCGTCAGCAAACCATGTTTGGCAGCAACCGCGACTGGCTCGATTCGCTTAGCTACGGCGGCTATTATACCCAGGATCAAATTAAAGAGGTAGTAAAATTCGCGGCCGACAGGTATATCAACGTTATCCCCGAAATTGAAATGCCTGCCCATTCCGAAGCTGCCTTACGTGCTTACCCTGAGTTTAAATGTGATACAGTAGTTGGACAAAAAGCCCCGCGCGATATCAATAATTTGTACTGCCCTACCGAACAAACGTTTACCTTTTTACAGGATGTGCTTACAGAAGTGATGGCTTTATTCCCAAGTAAATACATTCACATAGGCGGTGATGAGGCAGGTAAAGAACCATGGAAACAATCGGCATTTTGCCAGGCTTTGATGAAAGAAAAAGGCTTGAAAGATGAAAAAGAACTGCAAAGCTATTTTATCCAAAGGATAGAAAAATTCATCAATTCCAAAGGCCGCAGCATTATAGGCTGGGATGAGATATTAGAAGGCGGCCTCGCCCCTAACGCCACCGTGATGAGCTGGCAGGGCGAGGAAGGCGGCATTAACGCTGCCCATCAAAAACATAATGTGATCATGACACCGCAAACCACCGGTAATTACTTTGATCATTATCAAAGCAGTTCGCCGCAGGAGCCGGTATCATTTGGCCGTTATGCTACTTTAGAAGAAACATACAATTATGATCCGGTTTCAAAGCAGCTTACTCCCGACGAACAGAAATATGTAATAGGCACCCAGGGCAACTTGTGGACAGAGTATGTGCCTACCGTAGCCAAACTTCAATACCAGATCATGCCGAGAGTATTCGCCCTTTCAGAAGTAGCCTGGAGCAAGCCGGAGAACAAGGACTATACAAATTTTTCCGAAGTAAGGCTGGCCAAACACTTTGCAAAGCTTGATGCCATCAATTATAACTACCGTGTTCCCACTGCGCTGACAACAATTGATACCATGGTAGTAGGCCCTCATTTTGTTTACACGCTAAAATCGGTGGTACCCGGCGCTAAGATTTATTATACATTAAACGGCCGTGACCCGTTGGATACCGATTTGCAGTATGAGGGGCCTATCACGTTCTCCATTCCGCAAAACGAAAAACGGGAATTGAGGACAAGGGTAATTACACCATCCGGGCGCAGGAGTATCGCCACCCGCACTTTGATGTACAATAAAGCGCCACTACCTCCGGTAACCTACACGGCCAATAAACAGGGGCTTAAATACAAGTGGACAAAAAATACATTCACCTCACCCGATCAGCTTAGTTATACAGCACCTCAAGATTCGGCTGTCAGCAATAAACTGGATGCTGAAGCTTTGAAAAAAGACAACCCGAATTTTGGTGTAGTTTATGACGGTTACGTGAATATATTGGCCGATGGTACTTATAACTTTACCCTTGCAAATTATGCCGCCAGCCAGTTATTTATTGATGGTGAACAACTAACAGAAGCCGAATATGCGCTGCCACTGGCGAAAGGTTTTCATCAATTAAAGGTAAAGTATATATACAACGCACCGCCTCCCCCAACCGGCAGGTACAGGCAACGTGCAGCACCACTTAAAGTATATGTTACCGCACCCGGAAGTTTTGAAAAGAAGGAGCTTAACGCAGCCGATCTTTATTATTGATACATGGAATTAGGTATAAGCACCTTTGGTGAAATCCATCCCGATGGGACGAGCGGCAACGCCGTAAATGCCCATAAGCGGGTTGAGGAGTTATTGGAAGAAGTAAAGCTGGCCGATGAGGTGGGTTTAGATGTTTATGCCTTCGGCGAACACCATCGGCCCGATTTTGTGATCTCGGCACCCGAAATATTGATATCAGCAGCAGCAGCTATTACCAAAAACATCCGGCTGTCAAGCTCGGTTACCGTATTAAGTTCGGTCGACCCTGTTCGTACATTTCAAAATTTCGCCACTGCCGATCTGGTATCTGGCGGTCGCGTGGAGATGATAGCCGGTCGGGGTTCCTTTATTGAATCTTTCCCGCTTTTTGGTTTCGACCTGGATGATTACGATGCATTATTTACAGAAAAACTCGAAATGTTTTTGCAGATTAACAAGCAGGAAATTGTTTCGTGGCAGGGTAATTTCAGGGCACCAATCAGGAACCAGGGCGTATATCCTCGTCCGCTGCAACAGGAAATTCCGGTTTGGATTGGCGTTGGCGGAACCCCTGCCTCAGCAAAACGGGCAGGAGCACTTAACCTCCCTATGATCATCGCTATTTTGGGCAGCGCGCCAAAACATTTTGTACCCTTTGTTGAGCTTTATCGCGAGTCGGCAGCCAAAGCCGGGCACGATGTAAGCAAGCTCCAATTGGCCATCAGTTCGCAATTTTATATTGCAGGGACCTCGCAACAGGCTGCCGACGAGTTTTATCCAAGCTACGAAGCCCTCATGACCCGTGTTGGCAAAGACAGGGGCTGGTCGCCCATGACAAGGGAACAATTTGAATATCTTCGCGATTTTGGGCCATTGGTAGTAGGCGATCCGCAACAAGCCATCGACAAGATCATGCAACAATATGAGCTTTTCGGTAACACCCGTTTCGTAGCCCAGTTAGTTACGGGCTTTACCAAGCACAAGGATATTTTAAAAGCAATTGAACTTTACGGCACCAGGGTTGCACCTGTTGTACGTAAAGAAACTAAGGCAAAAGTTTAAGCTTTTGCCTTAGTTAAAAACTCTTCAATGATAGTTACCGCCGGGTAGTTCCCATCTTCACGAACCTCACTAATCTCACCTATATAATCGCCATGGCCTGCGGGCAAAATACAAAGTTGGGCATCGGGAAGCATGCGGTATAGCTCAAGCGTATGCTCAGGCCTGATCACGTCTTTATCCCCGGCAATAACTAATGCGGGCATGGTGATAGAACGGATAGCCTCATCACTCCAATCCTGAAAACCCTGCATCCTATGAAGGTCCCGCTTATGCATTATTTCTAAAGCGGCCTGGTCATTGTTTATGGCGAGGAAAGCGTCCTGCAAAGGTTTGGGCATACTGTCAAGGGTTGCGTTCTTCATAAAATCCCAAAACCAGTCATCAAAACCACTGCGTTTATAGAACGAAGAAGCAATCACTATTTTATGAACCAATTGTGGATGCCTGATGGCTACCTGCATGGCGGTATTACCTCCGTTGCTAAAACCCATAATATCGGCCTGTTTTATGTCCAAATGCTTAAGCAAAGCGGCTACGTCATCTGCATCTTGTTCAAATGAGGTAGGTACACCTCTATCGGGCGTACGGCCATGCGCCTGCAGATCAACCCCTATAACCTGGTGATTTTGTGCAAACGCAGATAATATCCTGCCAAAAGTAACGCCGATATCTGAACCGCCGCCATGGATCAATACCAGCGGGAAACCCTCGCCGTGAATTTCATAATACATTTTAAGGCCGTTAACAACGGCATAGTTACCCCCAATATTTGTTTGTGTCATATCCATAGGTTTTTAATTCAATACAAACTTAGCAGTATGAAGATAAGGCACCGGGTATTAAATATGACAATTTGAGGTATAAAAAATGACAGCTCCGAATTATTACTGGACAGCCATAGCGGTAACGGCCTGCAAATACCAGGCGGCATGAGGCAACCATTGTTCTGTCCATCGCCATTCGTTGCCGTTGTCTTTTATTTTAAAATCGATACCGCTGCCGTCGGAATTTTCCTTTTTACCGGTAATTCCGTTAGAAATCCCACCCTTGCCCGATCCATGGCCGAAATTTGAACTCATATAAGGCACATTGTTTTTACCATACTGATACATAAAGCACATTTGGTAAGGGTTACAACCCAGTATCCAGGCTATCTGGTGCGATGCATACTCTGCCAGTTCTCTTTTTATGCCCCAGCCACCTTTTTCGGGATATACTAACCGTCCCCCTACCAATGCCGCCGCAGCCAGCGAACCCAGGCGGGCATTTTCTCCCTGCCACCACCAGCCGGTTTCATTTTCATGCGGGATAAAAAAGCCATCTTTTACCGCACCTCTAAACTTAAAAGATTGGCGGGCATAGCCAAACGGATTATCCACATTAGCGGTTACCTTCAGGTTATAATCCAGTGCTTTTTTTATGGTTGATAACGCACCAGAACGCTCATCAGCTTCTTGCTCCTTATCCAGGTACCTGCATAAAGCGATAACGGGTAAGCCGGCATCAGCTGCGTGCCAGAAAGGCCTGTCGCCATCATCAGCAATAAAATACCCTTCGGGGCTCATTCGCTTGTTCAAATTTAGCGCACGTTTTCGGGCTTCATCACGATAAAGGGAACTATCGGTAGCAATCCACAATTCGGTAGCAGCCATCAGGGCACAATAATCATCAATAATATTTTCCTTGCCATCGTCATCATATCTGGTATTGTTTGCCAGCAAGTGCGCGAAAGCCCGTTTGGCAGCGGCAAGATATTCCGCCGACTTAAAGTCACCGTCTTTTTTCAGTTGCGAGATCCGTGCCAACGATGCAATAGCGATCCCCCCTCCTTCCCGAAAAGCAGCCTGGTACTCATCTGTAGTAACGCTGTTTGCTTTTAGCCCTACAACACGCCTGGCTTTAGGGTCTTTATTAAAATAGCTGAATACGATCATGTAAAAATAATCGTCTTTTGACAGGGCGCGCATCATGTAATCAGCACCCCAGAGTGCTTCGTTCACCATACCGTCATATACGTTTAGCTTATTTAACAAACCCAGCGCGGTTTGCACCGTATTGATCATTGACCAGGTTACCAACGGTATTTGCTGGGGCGACATAAAATTAGCATAAGCTAAGTGCGAAAAGTATTTGCTTACATCGCCCGACGCATCGCACCAGCCGCCACGCAGGTCGACTGTTTTATCGCTGCCATAAAGTTGAACGGCTGCGTCGGCCTGCAGCTCCGTTGGTGTGTTAGCCCGCTGCTTATTATAATAACTCAATACCGATGGGATGGTAGTTACTGCCAATGCGTTTCCCTTAATCTGAAACCAATCAGATTGAGAACTAAAATCTTTGGCACCAATGTAAACTCTGTATTTCCCTTCCGCTGTAAATTCCGAAAAATCGGCCTGGTAAAAATATCCGTCCTTGTCCCATTCCTCAACCTTTAACGGACCATTTAACGGAGCAATATATACAGCATTACCATTTGAGTTTTGCAACGCGAAAAGTATACCCGGCACAAGTTTGGTATCGCAACGCACAACAACAGTTTTTGCTCCCCGGGCATCATACCCCACCTGGTTCATGTAAAAAACAGGATCCGCTTTGCACAGACAGCAAAACAGCGAAAAAAAGGCTGACAGGATAATTTGGCGAACAAATGAATTCATGTAAATGAAGTTTAATGATCAATGCAATTTACAGTATTTATAAACCGACAGTTAGTAACCCTGGCCTAAAAATCGGCAACCATCCCCCTAATTTACCACTACAATTTATCCAACAACTCTTTATAATTTAATTGGGGTATTAAAACAAACTATAACATGCTGCCTGTTTACCCATTTTATTTAGGTAACTTTGAAACTTATAAAAATTGGCCGTTACATTAAGCTGATTTATTGAAAACTATTAATGCCGGGAGGTGTAACAATCTCTTTAACCCGATAACCGAAGCCCTTGTATAAATACTTTACGAGGGCTTTCGCTTTTACAAACACTATTATGGACGAAAGAAATTATTTAAGCACGTGGCAAAAGTACATGCCTGTAATACGCCTGCACTTGAAAAGAAGTCTGCAGGACGAGCAGCAGTTTAAGTTAAATATAACTGATTTTGAAGCGGCCGGCAGCAGGGGAAAATCCGGTTATACCTTTAATATCAATATCGAAAACGGCAAGGTCACCAACAACATCAGCGGATCGGCAGTGGCGCGCGATTTGTACGAACTCCTTAAAGCCGATGAAGCTGTTAAAGCGATTTTAAAGGACAAAAATGTAAAGATAAGCGTTGGCAAATCGTTTGTCCTTAGTATTAAAACTACGCACTTATCTTCATACAGATAATAACATCCGGAAGTAATTTCAAAAGGGAAATAACCTAGAGGTTATTTCCTTTTTTTATGAGATGATTTTTTGCTTTTACCTGAAGAAGAAGATTTTTTTGAAGATGATGACTTCTTAGAGGAAGAATGCTTTGATGAAGAAGAATGTTTTGACGAATGAGAGGTTCTTTTTGAAGACTTTCCATGTCTTCTCCTCGGGCGGTAACCTTCATCTTCTATATTCTGATCTGCCGGTCTCTCCATTTTCCTGATCTTCGGACCAAAATCAATAGCCTCATCATGGAAAAACTTATCAAAAGGATTAAAATAATAGATATTAGCTGCATCGTAGATTTTGATACTTGCTTTTAAACGGTTATTGAAAGCTTCTTCGTCCTTAAGCTCAGGGGCTGTCCATCCAGCTTCGGCCAAACCTGCTATACGCGGAAACAGCATAAAATCAAGGCGCTTTTCAGAGCCGATCATTTCAGTCCAGATATTGGCTTGTACACCTATGATCTGTTTTGATTGCAGGTCTTCGTTATTCTGCATCTGCCTTTCAGGGAAACCATAAACACTGCCCACAGTATTATACACACCTTTCCACCTGCGGCCCGAGATATGGTCAGCATCCTGCACAAAATCAAAATACATAGGCAGGCGCGGACAAAGCACTACCTGGTAGCCTTTTTGAACGGCTAAATGCAGTTGGCCCGGTAAATTTTGTCTCCACCAAAAAATAATGGTTTTATCAGCCGGCAGGTTTGTTCCGGTTGCTTCATCCCAGGCCAATACTTTATTACCTGCATTTATGGCGGTGTCGGCTACGCGCTTAAAGAAATAACGCTCCAGCTCGCCTACATCGGCAAAATTATTTTTCTGCATAAACCCGGCTATTGAAGGGTTAAGCGACCAGGCCTTAACACCCAAGGCCACTTCATCGCCTCCCAAATGGATCATTTTAGAAGGAAAAAGCGTGCTGGTTTCCTTAATGATGTTACCAAGAAACTGGTAGGTACTATCGATTGCAGGATTAAAAGTAAAATTAGGATAGCCTTCAACACTGCCGCCGCTAAACTGCGGATACGCTTTGTTAGCTGCGGTAGCATGGCCGGGCATATCAATTTCGGGGATCACGGTTATAAACCTTTCCGCAGCATAAGCAATGATCTCTTTGATCTGGGTTTGGGTATAATATTGAGGATCGGCTATCGAATCACTGTAATTACCGATACCGCCAATCAGTGTCAGTTTAGGATATTTCTTTATCTCCAAACGCCAGCCCTGGGCATCGGTTAAATGCCAGTGAAACTTATTTAGCTTATAGTAAGCCATCCAGTCAAGGATTTGCTTAACTTTTTCCATCCCGAAAAAATGGCGGGATTCGTCAAGCATTAGCCCCCGCCATTGATAGCGCGGCGTATCGGTAATGGTTAAAGACGCTAAGCTGATGGTTTCGCCCCGGGGCTGGTCTTTGATCATTTGCAGCAAGGAAATCATCCCATAAAACACCCCGTCACGGTTTGACGAAGAAATGGTAATTTCATTGGCAACAATTTTTAAGGAATATGCCCCCGCGGCGGGATCGCCATTGGTTAACAACAAATGAATAACACTACCTGCATCTTTATTATCAACGGCAAGCGTAAAACCTGCCGACTGGCTTACCTGTTTTTGGAAGTAACGGGCTATTGGCAACAACGAAGCATCATTTACACCAACGGTACTGTGATTACTGAATGTAAACTGCCCTGTACCATTAACAACAGACTTGGGCTGCGGGATTATATTGACATTTTGCGCCCGTACGTATCCGGAAAACAAAATAAATACAAGTACGATCTTAAATTTCATTTAAAAACAACTCAAATAGTTTGGGGCTGCTATGATATGAATTTTCTTTGAAAAACCCGGTAATTTGTTTGTAACAAAGTGTTTAACTGCTGCAACCGGGCAGGTTGTTATCCGTAAGGTCATGAAATCACCTGTCAATGCACTCAGGGAGTTGTATAAATTGTTTCACAATTTTTGAGATACGATTGTGAGTTTAGCTATAACAACATGTAAAGCGTTACTAAAATTACCACAGCGCGAAGAACAATCACAAAACGAGCGTTCTGGATAAATTGCAAATTACTAAATTACAGCAATTTACATCAGCACAAGTATTGCATCCTATGAACCAGGCTCGCATCAAAGGAGCGGGAAGGAATATTTCTGGCCTGTTATTCCGCAACAGATATTTCGTGATTGCTTCGGTAGTAATTGTTGTTTTAGCAACTTCAGTTTATTTACTTTTTTCATCCCCTAAATACAAAGTGAGCGTAGAGTTGGATGCTTCCGATGATTGGGAACTATTAACGACAGCAATTAACGAGTTGCGCTCTGAAACCACGATAAAAAAAGCGGTCAATGCATTGGGGCTCCAGGTAAGTTATTATCATAAGGGAACTTTTACAACAAAAGAGATTTATGGCAATTCATTACCCATTAAGCTTATACCCGGAAAGAGCAACTTCTATACTTCTGCTGTTGAAATCACCATCAATTTAATTAATGGCGGCGTTTGCAGGATTGATCAGGATAATGTACTCACAGATGTACCTTTATACCACCCGGTTAAGTACGGATCTCTAAGTTACACCATAATAAAAGGGCCAGCTTTTAAATCAATACAACTACCGCTGATAGTAAAACTCACTCGCTCTGCCGATTTAACTGAACAATTTAGCAAAAGTATGCGTGCGAAAATTTTGAACGATAGCAGTTTTGAATTGAGCATAAACACGGATAATGCTCAAAAGGGGCATGATTTTTTGAATAAACTTGTAGAAATAATTAATGCCCAATATGCTAAACCTGTTTCACCCACTAAACCGGCTGTTATTGATACCACGTTACTTCTTAAATTAAACGATAGCATAGCTTATTATAAAGCGGTGGCAGATAAGTATCACGAACAGCAAGCCATACTGAACAACATTAAAAAGCCCAGACAAATGCCGAAGCGGAGAGCTGTTCCGGTACTGGTGACGGCGAAAACGGCACTGACGGAAAAAGAAAGAGCCGGCCTAAATGCACTTACTGCTGTTAAAGCATACGCCTTGAAACCTAATGACGCTTTTGTTATCATACCGGATAATCATCAGGTTAGCGATTACCGTATCGAAGCACTCATACAAGATTTTAATAAAGCGCAACTCAATAAACAGCGGGTAATGCAGGATTCGGACAATGCTGATGCAAGCGTTTACGCTTTCAAACTCGAACTTAATTCAATAAAAGAAGCACTTGTTAACGGCATAACGGTAAAAGAACAAAAAATCAGAAATGCTCATCAAATTAAAGATGTCCGCCAACTTAAGTACGTTGATCAACCAAAAGATGTTGAGCAACCTCAAGATAGTGTGCAACCAAAAGATGTCGATCACCCAAAAGATTCAAAATCAATAGCATCATTTTTATCGCTGCAATTGAATGATTCTATCGCCCAAATAAAAGCTTTAATTGAAAACAAGCAACAACAGTATAACAGGCTGTTACATGGCTCAGGCGGGCAAGCCCCCGGGCCAAGGCTCATTATAAGTGAAACGTGGCATGCGAAGGAATCAATGCTCTCCAAATCATTATTAGTATATTTTTTTGCTTTACTGACAGGTTTGCTGCTGCCTGTTTTATTGTTGATTATAAATGAATATATAACATCAGCTAAAAAAAGCCGGTGCAATAAAACGCAGGGAAAGGCATATCCCTAACATGGAAAACGGCCGATCAGGATCTCTGATCAGCCGTTTTCCATTTTCACGGGGGGTGGATAACGCTTATTTCCAGCCGCCGCCTAATGAGCGGTAAAGCTCAGCGTTGGCACTAAGTTGAGCCATTTTAATAGATGCTAATTCAAGCTCACCTTGCAATACATTACCTTGCGCAGTAATCACCTCAAGATAGGTAGCAAGCCCGTTTTTAAACAACATGCTCGCATTGCTTGTAGCTTGTTGCAATGTTTTAACACGGTTTGCAGCGATAGTTTGTTGTTCTTTAAGCTTTTGGAGCCTTACCAAAGCGTCAGATACTTCGCCAACCGCATTTAATACAGATTGACGGAATTGGATCACTGTTTTTTCGCGGTCAACTTTGGCAACTTCATATTGGGTACGCAGTTGTTTATGTTGTAACAACGGTTGCGCTATACCACCTGCTACTGTACCAAATAATGAAGCAGGGATGTTAAACCAGTTGCTTGATTTAAATGAGTTTAAACCACCCTGACCGGTTATAGTTAATGAAGGGTAAAGCTGGGCTTTAGCGATACCAACCCTCGCGTTAGCTATATTTAAAGCCAACTCCGAACTGCGTACATCTGGCCTGCGGCTCACCATTGCTGATGGTACACCTGCCGAAAGTGTTTCGGGGAAAGTAATATCATTAAGTTTAGCGCTACGTTCAATAGCGTCAGGTAACCTACCTGCCAATATGCTCAAGCCATTCTCCTGAACATTGATATCGCGTTCAAACTGAGGAACCAATTGCGCGGCAGCTTCTAACTGGGCCTGTGCCTGCTGAACACCTAACAGAGTAACCTGACCGGCATCGTATTGCAATTTGATGATGCGCAATGTACTGTCATTCAGTTTTACGTTTTTCTTAGCTATTTCCAGTTGCTCGTCAAGCATCAGCAAGTTATAGTAACCTTGTGATACACTTGATACGATGTTGGTTTGGATAGCCCTTTTAGCTTCATTAGTTTGCAGGTACAGGGCCAAAGCTTCACGGTTTTGACTGCGGATTTTACCCCAGATATCAGCTTCCCATGACAGCGCCAGGTTAGCATTATAATCTTCGACATGTTTAGTACCAATATTGTATTGTTTGATACTTAAACCGGTAACACTGTTATCAGACGGGCGGTTGGTGCTTGCAGTAACGTTTAAGCCAAGAGTAGGAACATAATTCCACTTAACTTGTTTAAACTGCAATTGTGCAGCCTCGATATTTTTTACGGCCACCTGCATATCGTAATTTTTAACGATAGCACTGTCAATCAGCTTTTGAAGAGCAGCATCGGTAAAAAAGTTTTTCCATTGCAAGTCAGCAATGCTGCTGGTATCGCCGGTGGTAACAGCGTTCCTGAAGGTTTCAGGTTGCGCGTCCTTTGGCGTAGCAACATCTTTTGAAACTTTACAGCCGGCAAGCACCACCAGTGCTAAAGCCAAACTGCCTATTATATTTTTCATTGTTATATCTTTTTTAAACTATCACGGATTTTAACGGCCGTGATAGTTTTAGTTGATGTTTTGATTGATTAAGCTGAATATTCGTTTTCTAAAACTACAGCATCTTTACCATGGTCGCCGGCAGCGGCAAGCGGCTTAGGTTTGCCACTAATGCGTTCCTGCAAGCCCTGGAATATCACGTATAGTACAGGTATAATAAATAAACCTAACAATACGCCTGAAACCATCCCGCCTGCTGCACCAATACTGATAGAGTGGTTACCCTGTGCAGATGGGCCGGTAGCGATACTCATCGGGAATAAACCGAATACGAAGGCCATGGAGGTCATGATGATTGGACGGATACGGAGCTGAGCAGCTTCGATAGCCGACTGAACCAGCCCATGCCCTGCCCTTCGCCGTTGCACCGCGAACTCTACGATCAGGATGGCGTTCTTGGCCAGCAAGCCGATGAGCATGATCAGCGCAACCTGTACATAGATGTTGTTTTCGATACCGGTTAAGCCTAACACAATGAATACCCCGAATAAACCTGTAGGTATTGAAAGTATTACCGCCAATGGCAGGATATAACTTTCATACTGCGCAGACAGCAGGAAGTATACAAACACCAAACACAACAGGAAGATCACAGTCGACTGACCACTTGAAGAAATCTCCTCGCGGGTTTGGCCAGTAAACTCATAGGCAAAACCTTGCGGCAGTTGCTCCTTAGCAGTTTCCTCAATCGCTTTAATGGCATCACCAGAGCTGTAGCCAGGTTTAGGGATAGCATTAATTTCGATAGAGTTGAAGAGGTTATAACGTGAAGCAGTTTCTGAACCATACACACGGGTTAATTTAACCAGGGTATTGATCGGCACATTTTCGCCCGATTTGTTTTTAACAAACACACGGTCAATTGCCGATGGATCTGTCCTGTCTGCAATATCTGCCTGAACAACCACACGGTAGTATTTACCAAAGCGGTTAAAGTCTGATGCCTGTGCGGTACCAAAGTAAGCCTGCATGGTTGACAGGATGTCTTTAACACTTACACCCAACTGGTTGGCTTTTTCGTCATCAACTTCTAATTGTAACTGAGGGTAATCAGCTTTGTATGAAGTAAAGGCGAAAGCAACCGCTGGTTTCTGCATCAGTTTCATGATAAAGTTATTGGCAACACCGCTAAATTTATCCAACCTGCCGTTGGTTTTATCCTGCAGCATTACGTCAAGCGCTTCCACGTTGCTGAAACCAGGAACGGTTGGGAAACTGAACACGAAGAACGTACCACCTGGTATGCCTGCTAATTTGCCCCTAACAATATTCTGGATAGCATCAATATTTTTAACTTCTCCCCTTTCTTCAGTAGGCTTCAACAACAGGAAGATAACACCTGCTGACGGGCTGCTGGATTGTGTTAAGAAGTTAAAACCAGAAAGCGCGGTAACAAATCGTGCTGACGGCAGTGTTTTCAACTGATCCTCAGCCAGTTTAAAGGTTTTGTTAGTTCCTGCTAATGAAGTACCTGATGGTGTATTTACTGCTATCGCCACAAAGCCCTGGTCCTCGGTAGGAATAAAGCCTGTTTTGGTTTTGTTTACCATGTAAACTGTAGCAACAACTACTAAGGCAAGGCCGGCCATACTGATCCATTTATTACGGATCAGAACTTTCAAGCCGCCAACATACCTGTTGGTCATATAATTGAAGCCACCATTGAAGCCCGCGTAAAATTTCTCTACAAAGCTTTTCTTAGGTGCGTCATGACCATTTTCGCTATGTTTATTCTTTAAAAACAAGGCTGCCAGGGCAGGACTTAAGGTTAAAGCGTTAACAGCTGATATAATAATAGATATAGCCATGGTTAAGGCAAACTGGCGATAGAAGATACCTGTTGAGCCCGTCATGAAGCTCACCGGTAAAAACACCGCCGCCATAACCAGCGTAATGGATATAATAGCACCCGTAATTTCGTGCATGGCCTCCGTAGTTGCAGCCTTAGGGGTTAGGCTTGGGTCATGCTCCATTTTGGCATGCACCGCCTCCACTACCACAATGGCGTCATCCACCACAATACCGATGGCCAATACCAATGCGAACAGCGTTAACAAGTTAACTGAGAAACCGAAAAGGTTCATAAAGAAGAACGTACCGATAATAGCAACCGGAACCGCTATCGCCGGGATCAACGTTGACCTGAAATCCTGTAGAAAGACGAATACCACGATAAACACAAGGATGAAGGCCTCAACCAAGGTATGCTCAACCTGGTTGATAGACTCATCAAGGTCGGTTTTAGTACGATAGAATTGGTTGTATTTAATCCCGACAGGGAAATCTTTAGATAATTTCACCATCAGGTTGTCGATAGCGATCTGGATTTCGTTGGCATTTGAACCTGACAATTGGATAATACCGATGATAATACCATCGTGGCCATTCAGGTTACTAACACTATTGTATGAATAAGCACCCAGTTCAACACGTGCTACGTCTTTTAAACGCAATACAGAGCCATCTGCATTAGCACGGATGGCGATGTTCTGGTACTCCTCTGGTTTGGTAAGTTTACCTTTATATTTAATTACATACTCAAATGCTTCGTTACTGCGCTCACCAAATTTACCTGGTGCTGCTTCAAGGTTTTTGTCCTGTATAGCGGCTGTAACCTCGGCAGGAGTAACATTGTAAGCTGCCATTTGGGTAGGATTTAGCCAAACACGCATTGAATAATCCTTAATACCACCAAAGATACTGGCAGAACCTACACCCGGAATACGTTTAATTTCCGGAACGATATTGATCTGTGCGTAGTTGGCCACAAAGGTTTGATCGTATTTTTTAGGATCCTCAGAGTAGATGGCCATAGCACCGATAAAGCTGTTTTGCTGTTTGGTAGTTGTAATACCGTATTGCAAAACCTCGGCTGGTAATTGGCTTGAAGCCTGTGAAACACGGTTTTGAACGTTTACCGCTGCCTGATCGGGGTTAGTACCCTGTTTAAAGTAAACGGTAATACCCAATGTACCGTCATTACTGGCGGTAGAGGTCATATAGGTCATATTTTCCACACCGTTAATCGCTTCTTCTAACGAAGGCGTAACGGAACGTAAAATAGTTTCGGCATTGGCACCCGGATACACAGCCGATACCAATACTGACGGAGGGGCAATATTAGGAAACCGCTCTAAGGGCAGTTTTGTTAAACCAAGCACACCTACTATCACCAGCAATATGGAGATAACAGTTGAGAGTACCGGTCTTTCTATAAATTTCTGAAACATGACTTTAAAGTTTAAGTGTATGTATTATTTCTTAACTACAGCGGCTACTTTATCTGCAGCCTTTTGAGGCTGGATAACCATACCTTCCTGTAGTTTATCAATGCCCTCTAACACGATCTGGTCGCCGGCTTTAATAGCTTCTTTATCTTTAACCAGGTAATGATCACCTGATTTACCAATTATGTCGATAGGTTGTTTTTTCACTTTGCTGCTATCGCCAACTACAAATACAAATACTTTATCCTGCATTTCGATAGTTGAAGCTTCCGGAACAATCAAAGCATCTTTATGGCTCAGGCTTAAACGGATCTTGCCGGTATTACCAGAGCGTAAAAGACCGTCGGGGTTTGAGAAATTTGCCCTTAAAGTGATAGCGCCGGTGTTTTTATCAAACTGGCCGTCTACAATATCAATTTTACCTTGTTTAGCATATTCTGTATTATCAGCTAACAATAATGATACTGATGGTACATTTTTCAATTTATCTTTCAGGCTGGCACCTGGATATTGTTCTTTAAAGGCAACAAAATCTTTTTCGCCCAATGAAAAGTAAACGTGTACATCATGAACATCTGATAATTGAGTTAGTGGAGCAACATCCGCAGGAGCAACAAGGCTACCTTGTTTCTTAGCAAGCAGACCGATATAACCGCTTACAGGAGCTTTTATTAAGGTATAACCTAAATTGATCTGCGCGGTAGCTACGTTAGCTTTAGCCGATTCGATATTGGCTTTCGCTACATCAGCTGCTGCCTTAGCTGTTTTTAGCTGGTAGTCAGAAACTACTTTATTAGCTACAAGCGGAGTTAGTTTTTCAACTTCCAGTTGCGCATTTACATGTGCTGCTTCGGCGGCATGTAAGCTTGCCAATGCATTATTTAAAGCTGCACGGTATGGTTGTTCATTAATTTTAAATATTGGCTGACCGGCAGATACGAAAGCGCCTTCGTCAACAAATACTTTATCTAAAGTACCGCTTACCTGTGGCCTGATCTCTACGTTAACGGCGCCTTCAATTGAAGCGGGATATTCCTGGTAAGTAGTTTCGGTACCTGATACTATAGAAGCAACCGGTAAAGCCGGTGGTGGAGGTGCTGTTGGAGCCTGCGGTGCAGATGAACATCCATATAATGTTAAAGCTGCAACTGCTGCTAAAAGGAGTGTTTTCATGAGTGATGATTTTAAGAGTGGTGAATGAATAGGATTAGAAAAAGCCGTTGGGCTTGTGATATATGATGATTTGATTGTTTTCATTGTTTTACTATTGCCGATCATTTTCAATTGAGATGCCAGTTACATACTTAGCTGACTATCAACTATTTATATTTATAATATTTAATTTCCAATGCCTTATATCGTTATTTTCACGATTTTTCATGACGATATACCGAAACGATGTACGCTAATTACAGCAAGTACATAAATTAGATGTTACAACACCGTTAAATCGTTTAACACTGTTAAATAGACTGCGTGGGTTGTGAGTGAGCTTTTTCATTGTATTAAGAGTTTGTTTTAAAAAGTGCTTAACAATTACCTAACACTGTAAGGTAATTTAACAGTGTAGTTTTCAAGTCACAGAAAGAATTAATCTTTCATCGACCTGATGATACCGCCTATGGTATCTTTTAAAACCTGGCGGTTAACTTCGTCAGAGAATCCCCTGCTCAGTAAGTTGATGGACACCAAACCGTGTACGACCGACCAAAACGTATAGTACTTGGTGCAGATCATTTCGTCATTGATATCTTTTATATCCATCAGTTGCATAATAGCCTCGCTAACCATAGTAGTAGGGAGCTGGGCTTCGGGCATTGATTTTACCATCTCGCAGCAACAGTTCATCTGTACGCCAAACATAACCTGGTAAAGTTCCTTATTTTCAAAAGCAAAGTTCCAGTAAGCAAGCCACATGGCTTCCAGCTGCTTTTCGGGCAGGCGGTGCTTTTCTTTGGCTTCCTCCATGTCTTTTGCTAATATCAAATAGCCTTTGCGGGTAAGTTCCATTAATATAGCATCCTTATTTGCAAAGTATTCATATATAATGGGTGCGGTGTATTCAATTACATCGGCAATCTTCCGCATGCTTAAAGCCTGCCAGCCTTCATGCTTAACTATGTGGAGCGCGGCATCCAGGATATTAACCCGGGTTTCTTCTTTTAAGCGCTGGATTCGTTCTTTACTTGCCATTTTGATCACACTATTAAATCATTTAACAGTGTTAAGCAAAAGTATAACGGTTTTCAGGATTATTTACCATCCCTTTGTAAAAAACGTTTCATCCAATTGTCATGGATTAAACCTTTTGAGTCAAATCCGGTCGGCAAACGCTTATTTCTTTACCAGGTAAACCAATTGCCCAATATGATAGCCCTGGTGTATAGTACGATTAATCAGGATATTTAATCTGTTACGGTGCGGCTCTTTTGCAAAATCATCTGCTGAAATGGCGCTATGCGGCTTAAACCATTCTTCGGGCTGCATAGCATTCATCCTTTCGGTTAAAACCTCATTTACTTTAGCCCAATATTGTTTAAGCTCAGCCAGTGACGGTTTCTCCAACCCAGAATTTTCAGGACTTTTAACAAAAATTTGATCCAGCTGGGGATAGAGCCTTTCGCCCAAACCTAAATAGGTAAACATTCCGTCGCTAACAGCAGTAAGATGGCCCAGCAGGTAAATACCGCTGTTTCGGCCGGGAGCAGTTTCGGCAGCAAGAGCTTCGTCAGTTAACTTATCGAGTAAACCGTTTAGGCGACTGTTTTGCAGTTCCC
Source organism: Mucilaginibacter gossypii (assembly GCF_900100945.1). GTDB lineage: Bacteria > Bacteroidota > Bacteroidia > Sphingobacteriales > Sphingobacteriaceae > Mucilaginibacter > Mucilaginibacter gossypii. The sequence goes on from NZ_FNCG01000006.1 coordinate 222,069, forward strand.
AGTTGGAGACTACCATTTTGATAAATAATTCTGTTGACGGCTGTATGCTGGTTTCGGTAATGTTTGTGCTCATTTGTTGCAGATGTTATATCAAACCAGTGGATTTGATGACACAATTATAAGCTAAAACGGGGCTGGCGTAAATACTAAGCAGCTTATATGACAAAACTATGATACCACAGGCTCATCTTCAATTTTACGCACCAGCCATATCATCATGGCAGCAAAGGCGGCAACAACAAAAAAAGCTATTTGCAGGTTTGCTGCCTGAGCAATAAAACCAACTATTGGTGGTACTATAACAAAACCCAGGTAACCAACTGTTGATATGGCGGCCAGTGCCTGGCTGCTGTTCATTGTTTTTGATTTACCGGCCATGCTAAAAATCAGCGGCACTATACATGACACCCCCATGCCTATCATGGCGTAGCCCAAATAAACGGTTAAAGTATATGGTAAAAACACAGATACCAGCAAACCGGCCAAAACCAGCGAGCTGCTATAAGTTAACACCTTTTTTATACCAATGGCCGATACTACCCTATCGCCCGCGAAGCGGCCAATGGTCATGGTAACCATGTAAACTACAAAGCCGGCCTCAGCGAATGATTTGGTGGCATGGACTACCTTTTCAAAATAAACACCGCTCCAATCGTACAGCGTGTTTTCGCAGGCCATAGAGGCGAAACATATTAAAGAAAATTTAAGCAAGTGTTTATCGGGCATGGAAAACACCGATTTATTGGGTGTTTCGGCAGGCTGATAATCATATGTTGAGGGATAAAATATTACCGAGAGGATCAGCATTGCAATTCCTACTGCTAATAAATGATATGACGGCTCTACGTTAAATAATACCATTAAATAGCCGACAGCAGCGCCGCCAAAACCGGCCAGGCTCCAGATGCCGTGGAATGTTACCATGATCGATTTATCATACAAAGCCTGGATCCCCACGGCCTGCGAGTTCATGGATAAACCTAATATATTACGGGTTGAGCCAACAAAAAATAAAACTACTATCAGTTGCCACATATAAGCTGCAAAACCGGGCAGGCAAAGCACCAGACTAAAGGCCAGTGCACCTATCAGCATCATTATACGGCTGCTGAAATGCTTGATCATTTTAGCCGTTAAAGGCATGGTAAGCATCAGGCCAACAGGCATAGCAAACAGCACAACCCCCAACTGGGCTTCGTTTAAATTAAGCTGATGTTTTATGGATGGAATACGCGAGGCCCATGAAGAATACCCGAAGCCCGAAACAAAGAAGAAGACACTGTTGGCAATCCGCATTTTTGATTTGCCCGCAGCCGTTAGCTGATCCATACTTAATAATTACACGCAAATTTAGCTATAATTTATAAGGACGGTTGCCGTTATCTGCAATTAAATACAGCTTACATACATGGCTGAAGTTCGCCGCAAGGCTGATTATTTTGAGCCGCTTTATGAAAAACTTTATTGAAACCTTGTTGTACGTAAGTTAACCCGAGGTTTAAAAGGGCTGATACCTGCAGTGGTGTGGTATCCGGCAGGGTGAGTGATATGAGGTGTGATATGAGTTTCATGATTACATTATCGTTTCAGGCTGCAAAATTGCTACAATAGTTTCAAAAAAAATTCACCTGGATCAACAACTGACTTTAGGAAGATAATTGATAATGAGTATGATAAACGGTTGACAAACAGCCTCATTTAATCCTCCCCCTTTGGAAAAGGGTTTGGGATGAGGCCGGCTCATCTAATTGCAATATTGATGCGTTAGTTTGTTAGCATGTTTTTTTAGCTTTACTTTTGAGATAAGTATTTAAATGAAAGACACCACCAAAACTTTGAGTTCAGGACCTACATATAAAGCAGCCGGTAAAGTAGCAACCATTATTGAAAGGCATTTCAGGCATTTTCATGCCAAGGCGCTTGCCGATAATAATGAGATAGACCTTGCTCCTACCCCCAGCTGCACCACTATCGAATCACTCATCGATATCTCATTTTGGGCAAGCTTGCGACGGGAAGAGGGATTTTCACCAAAATTCACACTTGCTTTTTTGCCGCCCGAAGCTGCCGGTCAGCCGTTGTTGTTTGGTGGAAAAATTAAACTCGCGCCTAATATCCTCACCAAATTTGCCTCGGCAGTACAACAGCCGGGCATTCATTTAGGCATCTGGATAGAAGATGATGAACTATACATCTGGGGAACTACCCTGGCTATTCCGGCTTACTGTTTTGTGCTGGAAGTAATTGAACCCGGATTATTGGTGATCAAACATCGCCGTGTAGAGGGTTTTGGCAAATTTGTAAACATAGCCATATTAAAAGGCGACGATATCAAAGTTGTTGACGAGCACGGCTCCAGCATTTCTGATTGCCCTAATGTACTTTCGGCCATGCTTGATTTTACTTTGCCGTCTCTATGGAATGATCCGGTAAACGTATTAGTTCAGCTGGCTACCTCCATGCAAGCCCATAAACGTGGCGGCATATTATTAGTTGTGCCCTCCGGAAATGAAGAATGGCGCGAATCTATCATTACCCCGATCTCCTATCCTGTCGATCCTCCGTTCTCAGGTCTTACCGATTTGATGATTCACGAAGGCATCGACCGTTACCACACCTCATGGCAGGAAAAAATGCGCCGCGCGGTTGATACCATAGGCGGATTAACCTCGATAGACGGCGCAACGCTGATAAATGATAAACATGAGTTGCTGGCTTTCGGTGCCAAAATAGGTCGTGCAGCAAAAAGCTCACCTGTCGAAGAGATCGTAGTGACCGAGCCTATTGTCGGTTGCTCAACCCGGGTGATCCACCCGGCGCAAAACGGCGGTACAAGGCATTTAGCGGCGGCACAGTTTGTTTTTGATCAAAAGGACGCCTTAGCACTGGTAGCTTCGCAGGATGGCCGGTTTACAGTATTTGCATGGTCGCCGGTTGTGGGGATGGTGCATGCGCACCAGATTGATATATTGTTGCTGTAGCCCCCCGGCCCCCTAAAGGGGGAGATAGAAAGGTATCTCGCAATAATTTTCGTAAATTAAAACAAACAGATAAACATCTTTAGTTAATGATTTAATCTCCTCCTGGATTCCTAATCCTTAATCTCCAGTCACTAATCTATGTCCCTAACCTCCCCCTTTAGGGGGCTGGGGGGCGTTTAATCGCAGTTCAACAATAAATCGTAATATTTCCGCATCAGTACGGTATCGTAATTAACCAGCGACTGATAAGCTTCTGAAACCAGCTCATTGAGGATAGATGATCCAAGCTGACCGCCTCCATTGGGAATGGAGTCATAATAAACAATAATTTCTTTAACCCTTATTATTTCGTAGAGCAACTGCTGAACCAAATCAATTTGAGTACCCGTCTGCATTCCAGCCGAATTCTTGCTCAGAAAATCTAAAGGATCGTTAGTAGCAGGGGTCATTTTTTTATCAAACAGGATCGGAATTATGGTTTTATCAACTACGTATTAACAGTTAATAAGTTTAAACATCCGCTTTTTGTTTTAAAAAAATAAAAAAAATTAAAACAAAATAGCAAAACCCTCATAAAGAGGGTTTTGCTACTGTATAAAAATACTTAATTATTTTGCTTTGGTTCAGGCTTAGGTAGCAGAACCTTGCGCGATAGCTTTAGTTTACCTTGCTTATCTACGTCAAGCAGTTTAACCCTTACTTCGTCGCCTATCTGGAAGATGCCATCCATCGTTTCAATACGGCGGTGATCAATTTCAGATATGTGCAGCAAACCATCTTTACCTGGCATAATTTCAACAAACGCACCGAAAGGCATAATTGATTTTACTTTACCTTCGTAAATCTCGCCAACTTCTGGTTTTGAAGCGATAGCGCGGATGCGACCCAACGCTGCGTCGATAGAAGCCTTGTTATCGGCAAATACCTGAACGATACCCTGGTTGTCTTTTTCTTCGATAGAGATGGTAGCACCAGTTTCGCGTTGCATTTCCTGGATGATCTTACCACCGGGCCCGATAACTGCACCAATAAATTCTTTATCAATTTTAATGGTAACGATACGCGGAGCGTGTGGTTTGTAGTCGGCACGTGCCTCGGTAATGGTTTTAGCCATTTCGCCAAGAATATGTAAACGGCCATCTTTAGCCTGGTTTAACGCGTTGGTTAATACTTCGTATGAAAGGCCGTTGATCTTCAAGTCCATCTGTACAGCAACGATACCGTTTTTAGTACCGGTTACTTTAAAGTCCATATCACCTAAGTGGTCTTCATCACCAAGGATATCAGAAAGGATAGCATATTTGGTACCCATTTCGTTGGTGATCAAACCCATCGCGATACCTGATACAGGCTCTTTAATTTTAACACCTGCATCCATAAGCGCCAGTGTACCGGCACAAACTGTAGCCATTGAAGAAGAACCGTTTGATTCCAAAATATCAGAAACTACACGGATAGTGTAAGGGTTTTCATCTTCAGATGGCAATACCTGTTTCAATGAACGCATAGCCAGGTTACCGTGCCCAATTTCACGACGGCCGGCACCCCTGTTAGGCCTAACTTCGCCGGTTGAAAAACCAGGGAAATTGTAGTGTAACAGGAATTTCTGGTAACCGTTAATGAACGCACCGTCAATCATTTGCTCGTCATCCTTAGCACCTAAGGTAACGGTAGTTAATGACTGGGTTTCGCCGCGGGTAAATATCGCCGAACCGTGAGCCGATGGCAAATAGCCAACTTCGCTCCATATCGGGCGGATCTGTGTAGTAGTACGACCATCTAAACGTTTGCCTTCGTCTAACACAAGGTTACGGATAGCATCATATTCCACATCGTGGTAATATTTTTTAGCAAGGCCTTTAGTAATATCATCTATCTCACCTAAGGTTTCGATATAGGCGTCACGCACTTCTTTAAACTTAGCACTCCGCTCTTCTTTTGCAGATGCAGCAGAAGCAATGGCGTAAACCTGATCATAAGTAGCAGCGTAGATAGCTTTTTTCAAGTCCTCATTGCTATGCTCATGGCTATAAACACGTTTTTCGGTTTTACCAACTTCAATGGTCAGTTCTTTTTGAGCTAAACATTGCAGTTTAATAGCAGTATGGGCAAATTTGATGGCTTCAACCAATTCAGCTTCCTGAATTTCTTTTGATTCGCCCTCAACCATGTTGATATCATGCTCGCTACCTGCAACAATAAATTCTAAAGTTGCATTTTCAAGCTGGCTTAAAGTAGGGTTAATTACTAACTGCCCGTCAATTTTAGCAACACGTACCTCAGAGATTGGACCGTTAAAAGGTATATCAGATACAGATAAAGCTGCAGATGCTGCCAAACCGGCCAATGCATCGGGCATAATATCTTTATCGGCAGATATTAAAGAGATCATCACTTGTGTATCAGCGTGATAATCTTCAGGGAATAATGGACGTAAAGCACGGTCAACCAAACGGGAGATCAAAACCTCATAGTCTGATAAACGGGCCTCGCGGCGTAAAAAACCACCCGGGATACGGCCTGTTGCAGCGTATTTTTCCTGGTAGTCAACAGATAAAGGCAAGAAGTCAACTCCTTCTTTAGCTTCAGGCGATGATACAACAGTAGCCAATAACATGGTGTCACCCATTTTTATCACTACCGAACCATCCGCTTGTTTGGCCAGTTTACCTGTTTCGATCTCAATGGTGCGTCCGTCGCCCAGATCAATAACTTTTTTAATTACGTTTAAACTCATCTTTTTTTGTTTGTGATGCACTTTTCATCTTCGGGAGCGCATCGGATTTTATGTGTGTAAATATATGTTGCAAAAGTAAAAAAGCCATCCTAAAATGGGGATGGCTTTTAAATAAAAAAGGAGAGAATTACTTAATGATATCCCTTAGCTGTAAAGCTTTGATGATAGCACGGTACCTTTCAATGTCTTTATTATACAGGTAAGCAAGTAACGCACGACGTTTACCTACTAATTTTTGTAGCGATAATTGAGTTGAAAAATCCTTTTTGTTTTTTTTCAAATGCCCTGTTAAGTGAGCAATACGAGTAGTAAATAATGCTACCTGACCTTCGGCCGAACCTGTGTCAGCTGCTGATTTACCGTGTTTTGCAAAGATCTCTGCCTTTGCTTCTTTACCTAAATACATTACTTGAATAATATTAAAGCGTTAACTATTTTATTAATTGTGGGTGCAAAGATAGTGATTAATTATGCAAAAGCAAGGGGTGGGTTGATTTGTTTTTTGGATTAGGTGAGTGGTTGATTGAGTTGGATTAAGTGAGTGGTTGTTATTGTCGGAACTCGAATTTATGGAGTTAAGGGAATTTATAGAATTTGCAATTACTCTGTCTATTCTTTAAATTCCATAAAGTGGGGCTCAGACGTAATAAATTCGAAATTGAAAATCCCAACTCCGAAGTCAATTTATACTACCACCAGCCAACTATCAAAATAACAAATACTCTCCTGCTTTACCATACTTCTCCAGTTGCCTGATACCTGTACTTGAGATGTGTTCAAATTCCATATCACAAAAAATGGCCGTTACACTGATGTTTTTGCCGCCTAACTCTTGAAGATAGCGGTATTGGTTCAGTTCGTACTGTAAATCCGATCCATTTCGTAATCCCCGGATAATAGTAACGTCATACCCCAAACCATCTACAAATTCGGTGAGTAATCCTTCGTAAGTTTCAGTTTGCCTGTATCTTAATATTTCCGGCAATTCGTATGTGGCTTTATCTTTACCTGGGTTAACACCACGGGCTATAATCACCTTATCAAAAATTCGCTCGGCCTTTTGGAGTATATTATAATGCCCTTTGTGGAATGGATTAAAGCTCCCCGGATATACTGCTATACGGGGTTTAAAGTTTTCTACATGGGCTATTAAATAATCCAGGGCCGGGTTATCAACACTTTGTTGCAGGCTTGTTAATACCTCTACTCTTTTTTCTTTATAGATTTTGTGATCTACAAACTGAAATTCCTTAAATATTTGCTGCTCATAAATCAGCAGTTTGTCAAATGGCTGTTTTAAGATATTAAGATCGGCTGCACTGAAAATCTCTGACAATGCCGAGCCCGGCTTGTGATGTTTGGTATCGAGGATAATATCTGTTACAAGAGCTTTGAGCGCTCCATCCCCCGTAAACGTTTCGTTAAAATATCTCGCCGAATCCTCTTCGTTTGTGCCGGATCTCGGATCGTAAATGATATCATGGAAAATTGTAGCCAGCAATAATACATCATTATCACTGTAGCCCCGGTTCTCTAATTGTTGCCATACATCGTCCAGATGCTCAAGGGTGTGGTAAAACCGATGGGGCTCCCGGTAGCGGTCTAACACAATTTTGTCAACGCCAATTTTGGTTAACCGGGCTGTTTGTTCTGCAATTTTCATAGTATTAAGCTTGCTCTGCAATTTAGAAAAACTTAATTACTACTCCATGATCAATGCCTTTGCTTTTTCAAGCGGCTCGTCAACTCCAGCTTTGATACCTTTAATAGTAGGTTTTACTATAACATCAATTTTCACACCCTTTCGCTGGGTTTGAGTTCCATCCGGGTATAATACCCCTATTCCCGAAAACAGGGAACTTATACCGCCCGGCAAAATAATCTGCGATACATTGCCATCAGCTCCTGCCGTGGTACTACCTATAACCTTAACATTGGGTGAACTTTGAAAAGCCATAGTAGTGTACTCTGCCTGGCTCTGTGATTGTTCATTTACTATCACCACAACTTTACCCTGGTAAGAATCATCAGGCTTAATATTAAGCGGTGGTGTTTCCACAAATAAACCCGACTTATTAATACTTCCATTAGTAAACTTAACAAATGGAGTCGTGCCTGATTTAACGTACGCTCCAAAGGTAAAGGGCATAAATTCCGAAGGATAACAACGCATATCAATAATAATACCCCTTGTATTCTTAAACATCTCCCGGATAGCAGGCAGATTTGCATTGTGGTATTTTGCCGGATATAGATAGCCTATCTGCTCATTGATTAAATAATAACCAGGATCTTTAACACTAAGATTGCTGCTACCCATTAAGCCGTTTTTTGAAACGAGTACTCCTTCCACAACCGCATTTAATTGATTTCCATCGCGCTGCATGGTAAATTCAAAATGTGGATTATTACTCCTCAGTAAATAGTTGCCCGGCATATCCCTTAACTGAGTTGCGTAATTAGACGCCGCAGTTATAGGCAGATATTTTTTGATCAGTTCATCTATAGCAATGCCATTAATAGCAGTTATCACATCCCCTATCCTGAACTTTTCTTTAACAGCAAGTGAATCAGACTCAAAACTGGTTATCACCAGTTTATTCTCCACAAAACCGGCCTTAAATGATGGCCTGTATTTACCGCGATAGGCTTCCAGCTCAGCGTTTCCGCTCCAAATATTAGCGTGCGTATCATGAATACTACTGATAAGCTTGAGCGTTGTGAGTATATATTCTGTTGAATTTTTGTCGTTCACAAACTGGGGGATAAACTCAGGCAGGCTTTGATTCCAATCTTTTCCTATCAAATGCTTGTAAGGAAAAAAGTATTGTACCATATTCCAATATTTAAACAGGCACAGCAAGCGGTAACCTGCATCAGGATATTTCATTTGGTAATATCCATTTTCGTGGTCAAATAAGGGGTTACCTACGCCCTCTGCCATGCTTACATAATAACTTTCAGTGATTTTATGATTATTTAAAATAAAGCGGAGCTTATCAGTGAGTGATTTATTGAGCACCGAATGATCAAATAGATTTCCGTAATCGGGCGTGGGCTTAACCGCATTATTTATATCGGGTTTGCAATTATCACAAGCATTCACTTCACCAAACTTATCGGTCCACTGCTCAAGCAGCTGGTTTAATTCGCTATTATTCCGGGCTTTTATAACAGCGGGCATTACCCTAAAAAGCTCAGCATCCATATTATAACCCCCCTTTGCAACAGCGGGGTGGTGATATTTCAAAAAACCCCAAACCTGGCCAAGCAATCTTAAGCTATTGATTGTTTGTGGGTTAAGCGTAATGGTATTAATCCCCGAGCCATTTTTAAAAGCAGTATCCAAATCAGCCTTAACCCTGATTATCGCTTTAGGCACAGCATTTTCAATGGGTTTACCATCAATAAATAATTGCAGACCATCAATCCAAATTTTCCCTTTACCTACCAGAAGTGCACCGCCAACTACATTAATCGTCTTTTGGCTATTGTATGGCAATTTGATACTATATTGTTTCCAGCCATTTGTACCATGGATATTTTGGCGTTGCATATTATCAAAAGCAGAAGTACCGTCAATCCGAAGCCACAAACCCGCGAAGCCAGAGCCTACACCTTCCGTTTTCAGATACCCTTTTAGTTCAATCTCACTCCCTTCAAATCTTTTTGGAATAACAAAGCTGATAATACCATACCCGGCGGTATCTACCTCTGAGGCGATTGACAGTGCATATTTACCGTGCTGCGCAGCAATGCTATCTACTGCATATTTATAATCACGACCGTCAGAATGAGTCCAGCCTTCAGGATACTTATTTACCTGATTTATTTTTTCAAAGTCGCCATTTAATAAATCTTGTTGATTTTGGCCATTTGATTTATTACAGCTAAACAAGGATGTTATGAAGCACGAAAGCAGCAGGGCATTTTTCATTGATTTGGATAGGTTAAGTTTATAATGAAACCAAAACGCTATTTTTTATGATTTAATATACAGTAAATCATAAAAAATAGCGTGTACCTGATCTTACAAAAAAAATCCGGGATAAGTAGCTATTTTCCTTCCGTCCAGCTTTTAAAAATAGCAGCTTGCAATTTATCGGGGCCTGGCAAGGGTGTAATTTTAAATGTCTTTTCCCTCAGCCTACCCAAAACAATGGTTACATCTTTCTTTTCGCCGTTCTTTAACAAACCCAACGTTAAACTATCTCCAGTATTTTTTGTTTCGAAGGCCTTGTAAAGTACATCTTTTGTTGCAGGAGCGCCATCAACCGTAAGTATAACCGTGCGCCCCCTGATACCTTTATCCCAGGCGGGGGATTTATAGGCAACTGTATTGATCCTGAGCGTATCGCCCTGCTGCCGCACGTTAAGGCCAGCCCATGATTCCGATACCACTTTAGTAGCAGTATCAACAGCGAGTCCTCCGTAAGCGAAATATTTTGGATAATCAGGCGGCTTAACGGTCGATGCATATTCAAATACCTCTGTTAACGGCACACCCGCCATTTTCTCGCACTCATTCCTGAACTCCTGCTCTGTAAAGCCGCGATTTAGCTTTTTGTAATATTTGTAATAAAGCAATCGCATTACGTCGTCAAGCGTTTTTTTATTTTGTGTTACATGGCGGATGTTGAAATCAAGCATCAAGCCCAAAATCGGCCCTTTATCGTAGTATGAAATGGTTTTATTAAAATCATCGCCCTGCCTGCCGTTTGGCCCGTCATCCCATGTGTTATAACTGGCTTCTGTTGCCGATTGATACAAATGGCCGGGTTCATTTTCATAGTTACGCAGGTTATTCTGAAAATCGCCAAACATATCCTCGTTATTCATTAAACCCGCATGCCTGGTGATCATGTACTCGTAATAAACTGTAAATCCTTCGGATACCCAAAGCATATTAGTGTGGTTCTCCTTTGAGTAATCAAACGGGCCGAGCTCAACCGGCCTGATGCGTTTAACATTGTAATGGTGAAAATACTCATGCGCTATAAAGTTGTACAGCTTTTTACGGGCTTCGGGAGTATTAAACCCTTCACCTCCGCTAAAACTTAACGAGGTTGAGTTTAAGTGTTCGATACCGCCGCCGCCAGCGCCTATCGATAGAAATGTATAGTGTGTATAGGGGATTTCGCCTATGATGTTGCTGCCCGTCACTACTATCTTTTTCAGGTCGTCCATAAACGCCTGCCTGTCAAAAGCAGGCAACTTATAACCGATAAAGTTGTGTGGTTTATTCTGCACGCTGAAAGGTGGCAAAACTTCCAGCTCGCCCATTAAAAAAGGGCTGTCATAAAGCACATCAAAATCGGCGGCTTTGTAAACATGATATTGTCCCTTCAGGGTATCCAGCCCGGTTGCTACCAGATCGCTCCATTTGCTGTAAGGCTTCATTTGGATGGTGACTGGATGGCGTAATTCCTGGTCGAGGTACATGAACAGGCCTCCGGGGGTAATGTAGCCTCTTGTTTCGTCAAGATAAACGTTGCCTACAAACGGCACAACCGCTTTAACATCGTACGAGATCTTTACATCGCCGGCCGAAGGGTTAATAACTTTCCAGGTATCCTTAGTGGGCTTATCAAATTTAAGCGAATTGCCTTTTGCATCGGCAACAGTAAAATTTTGTACAGCTCCGGCAAAATTGATTAGTTGGTAATAGCCCGGCGTCCAAACGCACATCTTAAAATCAAGCGTTTTGAGGTGGGTTTTATTGGTCAACTCAACATGATACAAATGGTCGGCCGCCTTTTCCATCGACACCGAATATTGCATATTAACAGGTTGCTGGGCCCAAACACCGGCACAAAAAAACAGGCAAAATGATAGGGTTAAATTAGATAGTAATTTCATTATCTGCTTGGGTTTTGCCGAATATAATAAACAGCGATTTATTTATTTCACCAATCACCGGAAATTAGCCCAAAAAACACCTGTATTTATCCCCCGGAGATAAATTTCACCAAATGTTTTAGCCAAAGAAACACAGGTTATACTCAGCTTATTTCCCGGGTAAACTACTCCTTCGGCAGCCCATCTTCAAACCCACAATCGCCATTGCTCTCAGCTATATCCAGGTTCCAGGCCGGGGTTGGGAAATAGGGCGTTGTATCATCGGCATTTTTAGTGCTATAGGTGCACTTAATCACCCTGCTTTCGCCCGGTGCCAGTGAGATATAATTATCGCTGAAGATCACCGGTAAAATATCGTCACCACCTTGCTCTTTTAAAGCGCGCAGATGTACAAAAAACGCAATTGCAATACCGGTATTTTGATTATTACTCCCGTCGCCCCTGCACAAATACCCTTGTACTGAGCAGGACTATTACCGACATTAACAATATTTTTTTATGACAGATTAACTTCACTTCTGATAGTCGTAATACAAAGCAGCCGCACCTATGATACCGCTGTTTTCCAGTTCCGAGATCTCGATTTTTATATGTTCAAGCGTTTTTGAATAGGCAAAGGTTTTCACCTGCTGCCACATGGTGTCTTTAAAATACTCAAAGGCCTGGCTTACCGATCCGCCTAAAATAATCAGTTCGGGATCATAAGCATACATGATCATTTTCACGGCATTCCCTACATGGTTTCCTAATTCGGCATACAGCTCCAATGCCATCTCTTTGCCGGCCTGCGCATCTTTAAATACCTGTACGCCATTCAATCCGTACACATTGCCAAAGAATGAGCCGCTGCAATAATACTCAAGGACGTTATCGATATAGGGAAAAAGACCTATCTCCCCGGCGCCGCAATTGTGGCCTGCGTACAGTTTTCCATTGGTGATAATGCCAGTGCCAAGCCCGGTGCCCAGGGTTACGCCAACCATGCTATCGGCACCTTTACCCTTTCCAAAATATAACTCACCTACGGCAAAACAATTTGCGTCATTATTTACATATACAGGAATGTTGTATCGCTCCTGCATCAGTTTTTTCAGGTGTACTTCCTTCCATGAGGGAATATATTGCACATCATAAACAATACCTTCGGCTACATCAACCACGCTGGGCACGCCTATGCCTATGGCGCTGGCCTTATCGTTTTGCAGCAGGACATCAACAACAGCATAAATATCGTTCAGCACATCTTCTACACTGCCTTCGCTTTTTATCCGTTGCGATATGATATAACCGATGGTGTTATTATTAACCACCGCGCCGCGGATATTGGTAGCTCCCAGATCAATACCTATAACTTTTATATTGCTCATTTATTTATTATGCTTTATTATCAAAAATAGTTTTGTTGGTAACCAGCGGCTTAGCCCAAAAGCCGATACTAAGCATGTAGCCGAATGTAATGTACAGCAAAAACATCCCCTGCCTTAAGCCAAACAAGCTGCCCAAGCCACCTATCAGGAGCTTAACCATTGCGCCACCAATAATACCGTCACCCGGGATCCCGGCAAATGAACCGTGATCTTCAGCTATCGACCTCAACGCCAGCGAGAATATAATGAGATATATTACCGACATAAAGAAGCCAACTATTGAAAATGAATACAATGAGATGTAGTAGTTTTTCTTCATCAACTGAAGGGCTATGGTTTTTGGTTCGGTATGAACCTAAATATCGTTAAAAAATCCTTTGGAGGAATAATTTTACAACAGCTTGTTTAAGTTCTCACACTTTCATTTTAAAATATTTCAAAAAGAAAGTGTAACAATCAGTATCAATCTCTTTCATAATATCTTGTTAACTTAATTCAATCAAAACATTTAGAGTACATGAATGTGTTAATGGAACAAATACCTGCTATATGACCCCAAAAAAAGAGAAAGAGCTTACTTATATCGAAAAAGTATGGCACACTGTTGCTATTGTTGCCTTATTGGTTGTAGTAATACTGATAGCCCGGGTGGCTTTTAACGTACTGCTCATGGTACTTTCAGGCGCACTGATCGCGACTTATTTTCACGGCCTTGGCGACCTGATAGAGCGCAACACCAAAATGCCCAGGCGGTATGCCATGATCATTTCTGTAGTTGGTTCATTTTTAATTGTGGCGGGCTTGTTTTATTTGATGGGCACAACCATACAGCACCAGATAGCTTTACTTAAAGATACACTCCCGCATACGGTTAATAATTTTAAGGCTAAACTGGCTTCAAACCCAACGGGGCAGCAAATACTTGATTATTTTTCGGGCGATAATGACCCCGATAAAGTTGTGGTTACGGTACAACACTTTTTTAGTACCAGCTTTGGCGTGTTGGGGGATATTTATATCATCCTGTTCCTGAGTATTTTTTTTACCACCAATCCCGATGTTTACAAAAACGGCATTTTAATGCTGCTATCAGATCAAAAAAAACCATTGGGACAGGATATTATCGACAGGATCAGTCTTTCATTAAAAGGTTGGATTAAAGGGATGCTGCTCTCTATGGTATTATTGGGCTTGCTGCTTACCATGGGCTTAAGCATTATGGGAATTCCGGCAGCATTGATATTAGCCTTATTTGCAGGCATGTTAAAGATCATCCCTAACCTGGGTTCGGTTATAGCCATGATACCGGGTGTATTACTTGCACTCACCATGGGCACAAATACAGCTATCATAGTGGCGCTCATTTATATAATATCGCAAACCGTGGTGAGCAATATCGTAGTGCCTATAGTACAAAACCGTATGATCAACCTGCCTCCCGCGCTTACCATCATCAGCCAGGTGGTTATGGGAACGCTTTCGGGGGTACTGGGTATCATATTGGCAGTTCCTATTGTGGCCATCATTGTGATTTTGGTTGATGAATTGTATGTTAAAAAACTTGGCGATGCCGAGGTAATAGCGCATTAAGGAATATGCCCTCATCAAAAAAATCGATATATAGTGCACTTATTGCCAACCTGCTCATAGCAATAACCAAATTTATAGCGGGCGTTATAGGCCGAAGCGGATCTATGATCTCCGAAGGGATTCACTCGGTAGTGGATACTGCTAACGAATTGCTACTATTGCTTGGTCTGCACCGGGCACGCAAAGAACCCGATAAAACCCACCCTTTTGGCTACGGTAAGGAGCTGTATTTCTGGTCGTTCATTGTATCTATCATGATATTTGGCCTGGGCGGAGGATTATCCATTTACCAGGGCATATTACATATCCGCGAACCCAAACCCCTTGGCGATCCTACTATGAGTTATATAGTTTTGGGATTATCCGTCATATTTGAAGGCTCATCGCTCATCATCGCCCTGAAAGAATTTAACGCCATAAGGGGCGATCAAACCTGGTGGGACGCCGTAGTTAAAAGCAAAGACCCATCAAACTTTTTAGTGATGTTTGAGGATAGTGCAGCCGTTGCAGGCCTTTTTATTGTTGGCATTTGCATGTTCCTGAACCATCGTTACAACATTCCTGTGCTTGACGGTATAGCATCATTATTGGTTGGTTTAATTTTGGTTGGTGTTTCGGCCATATTAGCCCGCGAAAGCAGGAGTTTGCTTATGGGCGAGGGTATTTCGTCTGAATCGAAGACTAAGATAAGCACACTCGTTGAACAGGACAATGCTGTTTTAAAGGTGATGCACATGCTGTCAACTTATCAATCGCCCGATGAAATTATTTTGATGCTGATAGTAGCTTTTAAAGATGATCTGAATACCGAACAAATCAACGAAGCTATAGGCCGGATCCGGGATTGTATTAAGCAGGAGTTTAGTTTGGTGCGCTTTGTGTTGGTACAACCCGAAACATTTTCGGCAGAAATTACTGAAACAGGCAGCGTACTTTAATTGTATATTAGCTATTGATAACAAATACCTATCTCATGGAAGAACAAAAATTTCATTACGCAACGGTAACCGAAGCTATAACCAAATTAAAAGAACAGGGCTATACCCATGAATTTAGCCTGGAAGGTGACCATCTTAAAGCAGGCGCGGAAAACTTCCCGGTAAAAGAATTTGAAATAGTGGACCTATACCGCTACGAAGGCCCCTCCGACCCTGCCGATGAGGCTATTGTTTACGCCCTTGCTTCAGCGGAAGGTGTTAAAGGTACGCTGGTAACGGGCTACGGGATCTCGACAGATGAGGCTACTATCGAAACGCTAAAGAATTTACATTATAAGTATCAGAAGGGCCGGCAATAGTCTGGCCCTTTAATAGTACCAACTTCACTTCCAACGCACATTTCGGCCTTAGCTTTAAAGGAAGGCAGCCATCCGGGATAGCAAACTGACTGAAAGAAAAAAGGAATTATTTTAAATACTCTTCGTAATACTTTGTTATCAGCACCTGCTCATGAAATGTCGTTCGGATAATTTCGCGGCCATGCTTACGGATGTGATCTAATTTTTGCTTTGCAAGGTGAGCTTCGTTCAGCTTTTCGACAATGTCGACTGTATCTAATGTACAAACCCAACCCAGGTTATTTTCACCAACAAAATCGGAAAGACCTACATTTTCGGAAACTAAAACAGCAGTACCCATATGCAGCGATTCAACCACCACATTCGCGAAGTTTTCATTAAAGGAGGTGAGGACACACAGATCAGACTGGTTAAGCCGTTCAAATTTCTCATCCCGGTTCACCCAGCCTATCCAGTCAATTTTTGAAGCTATATTTAACTCAACTGCAAGTTGTTTCAATTGCTGTATATATGCTTCCTCGCCATCGCCGGCAATAACAAGTTTCAGGTTAAAAGAGAGCTTGCTTATAGCAATAAATAGTTTTTCAAGTCCTTTTTTATGATGAATGCGCGACATAAAAATAATCCTGAAGCACTCATTATAGGGTTCCTTTATTTCGATATCAGGTAATGATAAAATATTGGGTAATACAAAGCCCTGCCAGCCCGGAATCAACTTCCTGCACTCCATATATTCAGATTGGGCGGTAGCGTGCAGCACGCATTTCTTTAAAATTTTACGACCACCTAATTTATGGATCAATTTTTTGTAGCTGTTGTTCCCGCTTTCAAATACGTACCCGCTTAGCATGCCGCGGGGCGCCAAAATAACCTTGGCTTTACTGAACAAGGCGATCCGTGCAGCAATTACGTTTAAAATACTCCACCACGAATGAATATGGATCACATCATAGTGGTTGGCAGTTTTAACAAGCCTGCGCCATAATGCCGGACTAACGTGCGTATGATCACCGGTGATCCGTTTAAAATAAATCACATTAACCCCTTCAACATTCGTTTTAGCTCCGGGTATTACATCCAGTTCGGTTTTACCATTAGCGGTAGTGGTAAAAACGTCAACAACATGCCCATTAGCTGCTAATCCCTCGCAAAGCCGCGATACAGATTCAGTTGGACCTCCGTAGCCGTAAGCGGGTTTATAAGCAGGTATAATGTGCAGTATTTTCATAAAACATCATTAGCAATATGAGAATGCAAATATGCATCCCGCGGAGGGGTTATTTAGCCTGCTGCAATTTTAAACCTAAAATTATCGAGGTATAAACGGAGCAGGCAAATCCTGGACGAAACCAAAAGTACTAACTCCCAAAGATTAACTACGCCCCCCGGCAGCACGAAGTAAAAATAAAAAATGTTTAACGCCGCAACTCAATTAAAAGAAGCAGGGTTAAACATTTTTTGCCAGATCTTAATATTTTAACCGGCAACTTTGGTTTGGACGGGTTTAAAATTAACATCGTATAATACCATACTATCTTCTATCACCTGATGGCCGTAACTTACCCCCATCCAGCGTTCAACAGTTACATTTTTACCTTCCAAAACCTTGTAATCTTTAAAGAAACACTCTATCTCTTTAATTGTATGAGGTGGCAGTTCGCTTAAATCATTTATATAATTAACCGACATATCATTATTAGCAACGGCAATGATTTTGTCATCCTGTTCGCCATTGTCAACCATATGCATTACCCCTATCACCTTAGCTTCGATGACAGACAGCGGAAAAACATCAACCGAGCATAAAACTAAAATATCAAGCGGATCCTGATCATCACAATAGGTTTGAGGGATAAATCCATAATTGGCCGGATACATTACTGAAGAAAAAAGCACGCGGTCTAATTTTAAAAGTCCGGATTCTTTATCAATCTCATATTTAGCCTTTGAGCCCTTGGGAATTTCAATAACTGCGTTTACAACATAGGGAATTTTAGGCCCGGTTGAAACTTCATGCCATGGATGCTGTGTATTCATTGGTAGTAATTCAATATTTTGGTTATTTTTTTATGAAAGTACCAACAATTTACCGATTCAATTAAAACATTTTCATTTTATTTCAATCTACTTTATTACTCAAATGCTTCAAAAATCTAATTACCGTTCAGTTTCAAGGGTTTACGGCTTTTATTAAAACGCAGGCGGCATATATGCTCTTGGTACATACCTCAACTACAAACTAACATAATAAACCAGTAATAAATAAACCACAAGAGCCGGCTGGCGGGTTTAAATCAGTGATCTACCCATGCAAAAGCATGTAGTGATAAACCATTTTTATGCATTAACCGTTCTATTTGACAATCAACAACCAGCCTTTACCTTTTTCAACCGGAATCCTGTCGTTTAAGCCAAATGTTTTGCCAGGCTGATAACTTTTTATCTCAGGAGCAGTGATAGTTGCTTTGGCCGGGTCAATGCCTAAATTTTTCCAATCGATATTTAATTGAAAATCGGTATCAGCATCTTCCCAGCTGGCAACTGCTACCATGGCAGCACCATCTTTTTTGTAAACAGTTGCTATCACTTTGGCTTTATCGGTTTTCACCGGGTTATCATCAACCCAATAACCAATCATTTTTGTGCCTTTCATTCCAAAATTATCCCAGGCTTTCCAGATCGGGCGCGGATCGGCACCATCGCTCCACGGCATACGGTTAGTCATGCCGTAAACCATGCCACGCCATTTATTACCGCCGCCTTGCAGCATCTCGCCCATTAAACCAAACGGGATCCCACTCACTTCAGTCAGGAAGAAATCAGGATCATTTTTTTCATAGTCAAAATATTCACCAAACCATAAACGGTTCAGGTAAGGGAAATGCTCCATGTACAGGTTGGCACTGTTGTTAAAACCGTCGCTTTTATTGTACTGGTTAGCAGAGTGCAAGTCAATAATACCCGGGTGACCATCTTTGGTTAATACACGTTTGATACGTTTCATCGTAACTCGGTCAAAAGCCACATCATCCAGGTAAATACCGTCGATACCGACGTTTTGGGTTAACCAGTTCATGCCTTCCACGTAGTAATTATGCCAACGGTTCATGCCGCTGTTGATGATGGCTGCGTCTTTAATCTCAGGCACAAACCAGGCTGCTATATAATCATCCCCCACGTGCTCCTGCAACCAGCTGAAACCGCCGCCCTTGCCCGGCGAATAAATTTCATGCCCCAAACTACGCAATGCGAAAGTTTCATAAGCATGGTTTGA
Source organism: Mucilaginibacter gossypii (assembly GCF_900100945.1). GTDB lineage: Bacteria > Bacteroidota > Bacteroidia > Sphingobacteriales > Sphingobacteriaceae > Mucilaginibacter > Mucilaginibacter gossypii. The sequence goes on from NZ_FNCG01000006.1 coordinate 241,174, forward strand.
TAACTCCCGGATAGTGTTATAGATCTTCACCTTTAACCCGGCCGCATGGGCCGAGTCATCATAGGCCTTCATTTTTTGCCATGCAATAAACGGGTAGTTAATAGTTGGATTTATTGCCGTTGCGTGGTGAATATTGACAAGCGTTGCTCCCGCTTTTTTTATAGTATCAATAGGTTTGTATGAGTGATAAAATCTTGTAGCCCACTGAAAATCGGTATTGATGGTATGGAAAGGCGTTATCAGCAGCGTGAAGTTGTAATAAAGTTCATCACCTTTTTTCAGGTCGCGCTCGCCGCTGTAATTATTGGCCAATACCGCTTTACCGTCAAATGCCACTTTAATACCACCTTTGTTATCGTTACCCCATGAAGTTGGTAACAACAAAGGCTTTTGCAAATAGAAATTAGTATTCAGCGGACGAACATATTTCTCATCCCTTAACGAATACTGCAAACCGCCGTTCACATTGCCTATCCAGGCTCCATCCTGATTTTTATAGGCTACATCCCATTTCCATTCAAAGTTTTCGGGGCGATAGCCGCCTTTTTGTCCCAGGCCCATCATATATTTTGCAAAATCCTTTTTAAAAGGGATGTGCATGGTAACATCTTTCAGACTAACATCCTGCAGGGCTTTTACTTTTACGGTGTAAGCCATAAAGCCATCAAACTCCAGCGAGGCCGTTACGTCCATTTGTAAACTATCATTGGCGCTTATTGCAATCCACTGAACTGTTCCTGCTTCTTTTTTGGTGAACTGTACGCCCTGGCTTTTCAGGTTTATCTTTTTTCCGGCGGCGTTGATAAAATGAAAGTGAATACCCTCGGTAAGCAGGTTATTGGGTGTTGCCGCGTACTCCGTCATCTCCGGGGTGAAATAAGTCTGGATCTGTTTTGGAAAACCATCTTTATTCACTTCCACCTTGCGGCCTAACAAGCTTATGGTATTGCCGCTAATTTCAAGTGGTGTATACGGCGCAATGACCGTATTTTGTTGTGCCATGGTTGAGTTTAACCAGCCCAGGCGGGTCATTTTATAAGGCTCGCTTACACCGCCATCTTTTGAAATTTTGCTATTTACTTTAACCGACAGAGCAATTGTTTTTGCCGGCTTACCGTTAATGCTGACAGTAGCCTTACCGGTATAAACCGAAGGTAATACGGCAGCAGGTACATCAACCCCGCACCATAAGGCCTGGATATCACCTTTGGCCACGTTCACAACCTTGGTAAGCGGCTTAGCATCATAAGTGGTACCGCCGGTATTAATGCAAAACAATGCTGAAGCCGGAATAACCTTACCGGTGACTGATTTAAGGTCACTGAATGTTACCTGTACATTTTCGATATCCTTCAAGGCGTAAATACCCAGTTGAAATGCAAAGTTTTCGCCGCGGGCAGCTTCACCTGTATATTTATTTTGCGGACCAAGTTCAATCCAGCGTTGTGGCAAATCTTTGGTCATGCGGATAGAGTTCATCCTATCTTCAGGGAAAACCAAAAATGCTTCGGATTTGTGCTTGCTCAGCAATGCTTCAGTTTCTGCGTTGGTAGCAATCACCTCCATTGGGTAAAAACTGTTAAAAGCATCTATCGACTGAAATTCTTTCACCGAGGCCAACGGGGCCTGCTTACCGTTTACGGCACTAAGCCACTCGGCCGAAGCTGTATTTTCGGGTTTAAGGTAAACACCTTTAGGATAGTTTGAGCGTCCCTCATTTTTATAAGGCATGTAATACACAAAGTAAGTGCCCTTACCCGATGTTGGCTCAAAATACAGTTCGCCGCTTTCACGGTTTACTGCGCCGATTTTTACATTAGTTATTTTTTGCTTGGTTTTAGCATCTTCAATAATGATCCGCTTGTTTTCGGGCTCATTATCCCTGCGTCTCCAATTAATTACTGCTTTAGCCACTTTACCTGTACCATTAAAGGTTAACACTACACGATGGTTACCTAATGAATCGGCCAGCCAGCATTTATCGCAATTGGTATAAGGTACTTTTTGTGCCGAAGCAGCAAAGCCCGATAAAAGGAAAGTGATAGCTAAAAATTGTTTTTTCATGAAATAAATTTAGTCAGTCTTTTTATAATGTTGTTTCAGAAATTATAATTCCTAAAACCGCCGCCGCTCGGCTCCGCCGAGTGGCAACTATTTCACGGCCTCCGGCCGCAGTGTCAAGCAGGCCAGAGGCCTGGAGATAGCGGTCACTCGGCTGGAGCCGAGCGACCGCATTTGTTATTTATTACTGATCAAATAGCCGGAGTAATCCCTTGCCCTTCCCAATAATCAATGATCGGTTTGTACGGCCCGTATTTATGCTGTTCTTCTGAGAAAGGATCTTTAAAAGGCCCTTTATCATAATCAATCGCTTTTTCTTCGTAATGCGGATAATCAACCTCCTTTGTGGTTTTAGGCAGCGGACGTTTGTGCTTTTTATCGTCATTAACAAAAGCAGCGATATCAAGCGCTTCAGCATCGGTTAAGAAAGGTTTACCTTCGGCTGTTTTATCATAAGGCATATTGCCCTTTAACCATTGCGCTAATTTAACCACGCGGTGCATACTTGAACCGGGACGATATGCCAACAATCCCCATACCGGCGGATATTCATAGGTTACCTTATCAAAACGCATTTTACCTTCACCATTTTTAGCATGGCAGCGCTCACAATTTTGAGCATATAAAACCTCCCCCCTGTCTGATGATGCAGCTACATTTGGGAGCTCAACTTCCATATTTTTTAAACCTTTAGTAGTTTTTGACACATTTGACGAATCACTCAAAAACTTGAGGTAAGCCATTATCGAGATCATTTCTTTTCCATCCAAAGGTAAAGGTTTACCCAGGTTAGGGCGCATTACACAATTGTTGATGCGTTCGGCCAAAGATAAAATCCTTCCCTCTCTTGCCCTGTATTGTGGATAATCACGAAACGATCTTATCAAGTTAAAGGCATACGGCCTGGTGCCTGCATCGCGATGGCAGTTGGTACAGTTCATTTTATTGCCGGTATAGTGTCCGTTAATACCTTCGGGGCCGATATAATATGCGGTATGCAGCATTAGTTCGCGGCCATAACGCACCGCATCGCCGTATTTACCGCCGGGCATTTTGGAGGTATCCACAGCAACCAGGTTATTCACAGCCGCTGAATCAGCTTTATTTGCCTCTTCGGCTTTGCTCCCGCTACATGACACTAACTGGGCAACACTCGCCAAAGCGACTAACAACATCAGCAAAGCTATATATTGATATTTCTTTTTCATTTTTAATGATCTATGGTTTTAAATATGGATCAAGCTGTTCGTATTTTATAAAACCTGCACGGTAAGTTGGCACCGATGTTTCCATCGTCCATTGCAGCACACCTTTATTATTTGCCAGCACCACAATGTGCCTTTTGGAGCAACATACCAATGTGGTTGTATCATTGATCATATAGGCACTGCCCATACGTCCGTTAAAAATTTCTTTAGGTAGTTTAATGTGCATGGCAATGGTCGAAGTTTGATTTTTCTCATCAATTTTCATTGCATACACGCCTGACTGGTGTTTCTCTACCCCGTTATCAAAAAACATCAAGTTGCCCTGTTTATTGACATGAGCTGCGTGGGCCTGGGTAAAGTTGCAATCGGCAGGCATGGCTATGGTACCGCCTTTACCAAACTTGTAGATAACCTTACCATCGCGCGAGTTAATTTTCCAGATCTGCCCGTTGTTGTAGAACGACATCAGGTAATTGCCGTCTGTATCATAGCTGAGACTGTTGGCATGCATCCAGTCTTTTTTGGTTTTCAGGATTTTAGGATCTTTCAGCGGATCCATTACATCAAACACACTCCATTTATAAAGCTGTTTGCCGGTTTTATCCATCACCATAATACCATCGCCATTAACCGTATCCTGTTTGCTCCCTCCAACTGATGTAAGGTCGATAATTCTGTTATCAACGAAAATGGTAACCAGTTGCCCTTTATCATTCTTCAGGATTTCGTGATGAATGGTTTGCTTGAAATCGCCTTGCCCTTTGGTGAGGTGTAGTAGCGTATCGCCAAGCATATTGACCTCCAGTATCTCGCTGCCGTAACTGGTAGGTTCGTCATTTCGGCCTAAAATAGAGAGCAGGGTTTTATCCTTTGTAAAATTGATCACCTTAAAACCCAACCTGTCAATCATGTGGTACCACCTGATTTGCCCTTTTGCATCAACCAAAAACGCCACCCCTGGTGCATAACGTTTATTGATAAGCATCAATCCATCATTAAACTGCGAAGGCAAAGTAGCTTTCGCGGCAATTTTTGCGTTGAACTGTTCCTGTAAAAACAACGGTAGCTGGTGCGATTTGAAGGTATGAGGTTTACCGACAACCGTATCCCCACCGTCAACAGTTACAATATGGTATGAGTAAGTAGTGTCGGGCAAAATATTGCAAAGTACAAGCTTATATGATGTGCCGTTACTGGTAGTAGTCGACCGGTATTTAACCGGCTGCTTGCCTTCTATCCAATACTCGGCATACAGATCAACAGGCTTGCTGGTCATAACATTAAGCTTAATTTTTAGCTCATTGTTATTATACAGGCTTATGTGAATTTCTTTTACCAAGTTTCCGCCCGAACAACCGCAGATGATCGAAACCAACAAACCTCCCGCTAAAACCTTAAACCAATCTTTCATCACTAAAATTTGTAACATCGGTTAAATAATAAAGAATATACAACCCATTGAAGGCTGTATACTCTTTACTAATATTTGAATTGTGTGCTTATTGTTGTCTGCCCGCATTATTCAGCTTAGGGTTAATATTAACCTGGTTAAGCGGATATGGGAAATATTCATCGCGCGGCAATTGAACAGTGTTGGTTTGGCCAATACGTTTCAGATAAGCGTTCACGATCACATCATATTTTCCAAAGCGTTTCAAATCGGCCCTTCTTTTGCCTTCGTAATATAGTTCCCAGCCACGTTCCTGTAACAATGCATCGCGGAAAGTTGCCTGGGTCAAATTAGCCTGCACCAATAATTTGGCATGTGAGCGGCCTTTAACCTGGTTTACTAATGAAACAGCCTCTGCGGTTGGACCATTCAATTCGTTTAAAGCTTCGGCGCGGCTTAACAATACATCGGCGTAACGCAAAACATCAACACTATGGCCATCGTAGTAGGTGTTGGCACCATTAGGATCTGCATATTTCATGGTTGCAACGTCCGGCATATACAATACACCATCCGGCGCTGTCGCACCTAATGAAGGAGCTTGTTTATGAGTTAAACCATCAACGCCCTGGTATTGGGTAAAGAACATTTTTTTACGATCGTCTTCATCGCCATAGCTGTTGTAAAAATCCCAGGTTACAGCGTAGTACTGCCACCTGTCGGTTAAAACCGGATGGCTCAACGGACCAAAGTGGTTCAATAATTCGGTGCCATTAACGTTAGCATCGCTTAATACCGAGAAGATATTTTCAGCACACCAGGTGTTTGATTCTTTAAACAAACCCTCATAAGTTGGATATAACTGGTAAATACCCAAATCCATTACCTGTTTTGTAAGGTCGGCCGCTTTTTGCCATTGGTGCTCACGCAGATAAACCTTAGCCAGCAGGAACATCGCCGCACCTTTGGTGGCCCGGCCAACATCGTTAGTTGTGTAGATATCACTTTTAGTGTAATCTTTAGGCAATACATTGACCGCATTTTGCAGATCGCTGATCATTAACGCGTCAACATCCGCAACAGAGCTTGGCGCGGTTTGAGCTTTGTAATCGGGATTGGCTACATCCTTTTCCGTATTCAGGATCACCGGGCCCCAGGCATCTGTAAGATCGGAGTAAGCTATAGCACGTAAGAATTTCATCTCAGCCAAAAACTGATTTTTCTGAGCATCTGTGATACTTTTCATCGCTGAAATATTATAGATAGCGTTGTTTGCGTTGGCCACCAATTTATAGATCTGCCTATAATCTTCAGCTATCAAACCGTTGGCCGAGTTCCATTGTACCAGTGATAATTGTCCCGGGTCGCCGGCGTAGCTGCAGTGGCCCACATCGGTGGTTAAGTCGGTAAGGGCGAAGTGCCTTACCGTCCAATAATCAAAATTGTCACCAACCGCCGGACCTTTTAAGCGGGCATAAACCGCGTTCACGGCTGCAATAGCATCTGATTTGGTTAAAAATGCATTTTGACTTGTTAAGCTGCTGTATATTTTAGGCTCGAGATTGGTTTTATTACACGAAAACTGTGTAACTACCGCGGCTGCTAAGAGTAGAATATTATATTTTTTCATTTTGACTAAAATTTTGTTGATCCCCTAAATGGATAATTTCATTAATGGATAGATGCTTTAATACCGAATGTTATGGTTCTGAATGCCGGGAACGAGTTAAAGTCTAAGCCGCCGCCGGTAGCACCAGAATGTACGTTAACTTCCGGGTCGGTACCTTTATAGCCCGTAATTGTCCATAAGTTTTGCGCTTCTGCATAAACCCTTATTCCCTGTAAAATTTTTAGGTGCTGAAACAACGATGCAGGGAAATTATAAGCCAGCGTAAGCGACTTTAAACGTACATAAGATGCATTTTCAACAAAACGTGAGTTTACGTAGCTACCATAAGTACTTAGATAATAACCTTCGCGCGGGATTGGGGTATTTTCGTTTTTGCCGACTACAAACCTGTTCAATGCAGCAGCACCTGTGGTTGACTCTAATACCATGGCGTTCATGTTATACAGGTAATAGTCAAATGCGCCCTGAAAAAATATACCCAGATCGATGCCTTTATAATGAAAATCGTTACCAAAACCGGCCATGTAATGCGGGTTAGAGTTGCCCAGGTAGGTGCGGTCGGCCGGGGTAATTACACCATCGCCATTAACGTCTTTATATTTAGGATCGCCTGCTTTTGAGTTTGGCTGAGGTGCATATTTTTCACCGGTTTTCACTACCCCTTCGTAAACATACCCATACAACTCACCTAATTCAATGCCAGGTACAACCCTTGTAAATTCCTGCCCCGAAACAGTACCGCTTGGGTTTGCAGTGTTGGTACTGATCACGGTTACTCCCGGACCTAAATCCAATGCCTTTTGCTTATTGTAGGCAAAAGTAACCGTGCTGTTCCACGACAAATCTTTACCACGCACATTGTTGGTATTTACCGAAAGCTCGATACCACGGTTTTGGATTGCGCCACCGTTTACATACTGATTACTGAACCCCCATTGCTGACCTATGGGGATCTGAATTAACAGGTCGGTTGTTTTTTTACTGTAATAGTCGATACTTGCATTAATACGGCCATTGGCGAAACCCATATCCAAACCAACATCAAACTGCCTGGTGCTTTCCCATTTTAGGTTAGGATTAGCCAATGTTTTTGGTTCTATCCCTGTTTGAAGATTACCGGTTTCATTCAGTACTACACCGTAAGGTCCAAATGTTGAAAGATATAAACTCGCAGGGATACGGTCATTACCAGTAACACCGTAACTAACACGTGCTTTTAAGTTTGAGAAGGTATTCAGATCTTTTATAAAATCATCATCGGTAAGTTTATAAGCTACTGCACCTGCGGGGAAAAAACCTGAACGCTTGTTTGAGCCGAAGTTTGACGAACGATCGTCACGATAAGAGAACGAGGCTAATAATTTATCCCTATATGCATAATTAAACCTTGTAAAATACGAGGTTAACATAGCCTCTGCCTTACTGCTGCCATAACCATTTACCAATGATCCGGCACCAAGGTTGTAGTACAAGAACGCATCGGTTGAGAAGCCTTTAGCACCGGCACTTAGTCCTTCGGTAACATCTTTTTGATTTGATGTACCTAATAAAACAGTGAAGTCATGATCCTTAGCGATGTTGAACTTATAGGTAAAGTAATTTTCAACTATCCATCTGAAAGCCGATGATGTTTGCTCACTGGCAACACCGCCCTGCTTAGCACCTGCGATGGTAGTAGTAGGCAGGTACTGGCCTGCTGTAGTTTGAGTGTATTCGGTACCGGCCGTAAGATGATAAGTTAAGCCGTTAATAATTTTATAATCTAACCCAATATTGGCATTTATCAATTTATTGCCACTGTTGTTTGTTGGTTCCAAAAGGCCGGCCAAAGCGTTGGTCTTTGTGCCCTGGGTAACGTAGTAATTATAAGTACCATCAGCATTATAAGGCTTTACATTAGGTGGTGCTGTCAATAAACTAAATAATGGCGCAGTTATGTCTCCAGAGTACGATTGCAATGTCGAACTTGAGCTGGCACCATAAAAATTAGCGCTGATCTTCAGGTTTTCATTCATTGTTTTCTCAGCACCTATCCTTGCAGTATATCTTTCAAAACCGGTATGCTGCAACACACCAACCTGTTTAATATGATTACCAGCAACATATATCTTTGAATTCTGATCACCTGAACTTAAACTGATGCTTTGATTTTGAACTGTTGCGTTGCGGGTTGCAAGCTTTAACCAATTGGTGTTGGCCACCTGGAAACTTGACGGGTATGGTTGTGGCTTACCATCTTCAATAGCTGTAGCGTTTTGGATATCGGTGTACTGCTGCCCGGTTAACAGGTCCGGCTTATACCTTAGATATTGTGTACCTCCTGATATATCCGCATCTAAAGAAACCTTGCCGTTTTTTCCTTTTTTGGTGGTGATCAAAACAACGCCGTTACCTCCCCTTGCTCCATAAATAGCTGTTGCAGAGGCATCCTTTAATACCTGGATATCTTCGACGTCGTTAGGGTTAACCTGGTTGCCATTATCGCTGATAAAACCGTCAACTACATATAAAGGAGAGGTAGAAGTATTGATAGAGTTACCACCCCTTACAGTGATATTAATCCCTGAGCCCGGTGCAAAACTGGTTTGTTGCACCTGAACACCGGCAGCTTTACCCTGAATGGCCTGCCCGATATTAGTAGTTGTACCACCAAGTGTAAGGTCATCACTTTTTATTGAACTAACCGATCCTGTTATATTTCCTTTTTTAACTGTACCGTAACCTACTACCACTACTTCGTTCAGTTTATTAAGGTCCTCCTGTAAAGTGATAGTAATGTCTGAGGAACCGCTAATTGATACTTCCTGTGGTTTATACCCTACATAAGAAACAACCAACACTGTTGAACTGCCCTTTAATGTAATTTTAAACTTACCATTGACATCAGTTGTGGTAGTATTTTTGACGCCTTTTTGAATAACGGTAGCGCCAATTACCGGGCCGTCTTTATCTTTTACGCTACCGCTGATTGTTGTTTGCGCGTTGGCAAGTACTGGCAATAATAGTAGCAGGCAACAGCATATCAATTTAAAAAGGCCATTGATCTGCCTTCCTAAATAAATGTGTTTGCTGAAGCCCCGATCGGGGTTTGAGTAAATTTTAATCATACGTGGTGGTGTTAGTATTAATTAATTGTTAGCTTTTTAATGTGATTTAGCTCTGTTTTTGAACATTGGAAATTAGAGATAGCGGATTTTGAAAGCAAAAATTCGCCCCTCCAAACACAGCGCAAACGTTTGTTTTGGGCAAAATCGGACCTACGCAAACGTTTGACTCAAAGTATTTTGCGGTGATAAAAATTGATTCTTGAAGGTTTTTGTGGTATTGAGCAGATCGCAACCGGGATGATTCAGGCGCCAATTTTATGGATTCTGCGTATTTGAGGACTAAGCTTGAATAATTTGATTATGAGTGGATTGGAATAAGATCTACAAACACAACCCCACTGTGGTATCAGCCGCCACCCAGCTCCAGCTATAGGCGTTAACTTAGACGGCAAAGGGGGTTAACAGGGTTAACAGATTTTTATTATTTAAACTTAAAAACCTAAAAATCAATAGCATAAACAAAGCATAGGGTTACACTAAAAGCCACTGCTTACCTGTAGCAGGGGTAGCTATACTACTTTAAAAAAAGTAAAGCCCGGCTTTTGGGCCGGGCTAAACATAAAACATGCAAAAAATATAAACGGTAATTAAAAGCCGCTATCATCAAGCGCGAAGGTATTCTTCCGCTCTTTCCATTTACCTTTGGTAAAATCAGGAAATGCCACGCTTGCGTTACCTTCTTTCAATGATTTTGTTGACAAGGGCGTAATTACACTCATGGTAACAGAATCATAAACATCTATAGGAGTTTGGCGTTTTTGCTTAACCGACTCTACGAAAGCATTAAACACAAACCAGTCCATACCACCGTGGCCGGCACCCTCGGCAAACTTTTCGTATTTTTTCCAAAGCGGATGGTCATATTTATCAAACCATTCCTTTGCCGGATCCCATGAATCATCTTCTTTTGATTTATGATCAATATAAACGCTTTTGTTTACATCCATCCATAAACCTTTAGTGCCCTGCACCCTGAAACCTAATGAATAAGGGCGTGGCAGGTGCGTATCATGGCTCAGTAACACCGTTTCACCATTGGCACAATTGATCATCGTAGTGGTAACATCGCCGTTTTTGTAATGGATCTTAGCATTCGGGTGACCGGGCGATAATTCTTCTACATAGGCAGCTAAACCCTTTGCCTTGGTGCTGAACGATACCAGGTTGGTAAAGCGGTTACCTGCATTAATATTAGCATAATGCATACATGGACCGGCGCCGTGGGTTGGGTAAATATCACCATCCACATCGATATTAAACTGCGTACGCCATTGAGCTTCGCTAAGGGCTTTGGGGCCATACTCAACGCCTCCGCCATAATATTGCTTACCGTTATTGAACAATACACCTCTTAAATTATGCTGATATCCGCCTTCCAAATGGATGATTTCGCCAAACAGGTCCTGGCGCACCATATTTAAGGCAGCCATCACATCACGACGATAGCAAACGTTTTCGAGCGTCATGTACGGGATACCTGTTTTTTCTGAAGTGTTAACGATATCCCAGTGATCTTCAACCGTAAGACCGGCAATTACCTCACAACCAACATACTTTCCGGCTTTCATAGCGTCAATAGCCTGTGGGTGGTGAAATTGCCATGGGGTAGCAATAATTACCGCATCGATATCTTTATGATCAAGCAATTTTTTGTAGGCATCCAGTCCGCCAGTGTATTCCTTTACGGGTGCATGGCCTTTTTTGGCGATGTATTCGCGGCAAATTTTCAGCGAGCTTTCCTGCGTATCGCAAATAGCTACGATCTCCACATCATCGCGAAGCAAACCTTCGGCAATATGGCTCATGCCACGGGCACCTACGCCTATGTAACCTAAACGGACTTTTGCAGGTGCCGATGCAAACAGCCTTCCTGACGGTAAAATGCTAAAACCTGCCGCTGCAATTGCGCTGGTTTTCAAAAATTGTCTTCTTTCCATATATAATATTGAGGTTTTTGGGGCTTATTTATTGGGTAATTTTTCAAAGTCAATTACAGGCTTCTTTCCTGTTGGTTTACGATCATAAGGGGTTTTGAGCTGGATATAATTATCAAAGAAACCTCCGTTTTGCAGAAAGAACTTATCACCTTCTTTTCCTCCGGCATAATCTTTACGATAATTAGCATTGGCTGTAGCATCACCAGTATATATGGCATGTGTAAGTTCCAGCCAGTTATTATCGCTATCCCCTATCCACTGGTTGGTAAAATACGCTTTGCGGATCTTATCGCCGTTGTCAGGTTCAAAATTCTCAACAAACGAATACAAATGCGTTAAGTAAGTAGCCTTTTGCGGGCGGGTAAAGCTGGCTATCAGAAACCATTTATCTGCAGCTACATCTTTAAAGTACGCAGTATAAGTGGTTGTATGCCTGGCATTATCAGGCTCGGCGCTAAGCAAAAAAGCGTAAGCTTGCCCGGCTTTCCAGGGGAAGCGCATATAGCTTTGTCCGCCCGAGCCTTCGTTGCCAAATTCGCCGATGTGTACATTACTGCCGCTTTTTACCAGTTTAATACGCATACTATCGGGAATACTTTTCGGATCCTCGGTATTAAAAGGACTCCACACAGAAAATAGCACACGGCGTTCGGTTGCCGAATTTACCTGCATACCAAAGTATCCCTCGCCAAAACCATCGGCCATAAAATAGGAGCCGATCACATCCTGTCCTTTGGGTACTATGATCTCATTATAAAACCATTTTACTTTATTCTCCTTATCGGCCGCAACAGGATAGCGTAAATGTACAGAAGGCCCCCTTCTGCCAAAATGATATGAGCTGCCTTTTGCAACATATGAAATATCATTATCCGGCTTTTGCAAAGTAACTACAAGGTCAGATACATCTGCATAAACAGTCCCGGTTTTACTGATGCCTTTTAAACTGATCTTTACATAACCCGGCCGACTGATGTGAACCTTCCCAAAACTGACAGTATCAAACCTGGTATTGCTTATTTTTTTGACGATCGCATTTTTTCCTACCGATAACAGCAGCGTACTGTTCCCCTGCGGCGCCCGTACCACCAGCGCAAGCTCAAGGTACTGTGCAACACTAACCCTGAAATAAATATTACAGGTTGATTTTATGCTTCTCAGGCCAATCAACCCTTCATCGGTTATGGTATCCGGCGCGTTTACCCAGGCATTACCGCCAAACGGGATAACGTGACGCAGCTTTGAAGCATCAATATGTACCGTCTGCGCAATGGCAGCTCTATTTCCTATGAAAATAAACAATATTGAAAGACAAATTATAGCGGTTTTCTTCATCATTGGGTTATAACACAAGTATCGTTTCATAAATGTACTCGCATTAGTGGCTTTAAGAAAAAATAAATGTTTCAATTTCAACGCAAACGTTTGAAAAATGGGCATAATTATCCCTTAACTGGCATTAATTGAAAAACAAATATTTATCAAACATTATGGGGTAACGACTTCGGCTTCTAAAATTGAAGGTAAATATGCCTGCTAAGCGATTATTTCTTTGTTGCAGATAAGCGGGGCTCTCTAAATAAAATTAAAGGGTACTGTATGCCTCCGCTAATGTTCAAATCTCCACTATACTTACCTGCCAACTTATGCAAACTGATGATTTAGCTACGCAAACGTTTGCAATGCAGTTAATACAAGCTATTTCATAATAATCGCTTAACTTTAACTATAAAAACAACATTAGCCCGTAATTAATGCAAACAAAGCCAACTACTATAAAAGAGATAGCGCAAATATTAGGCATCTCGGTTTCTACAGTTTCAAGGGCCTTGCATGATCATCCGAGCATAGGACTAACCACAAGGGCAAAAGTTAAAAAGCTGGCCGGTGAGTTAAACTATGAGCCTAACCAAACCGCTATTTTTTTGCAAAAGGGCAAAACGCTCACCATCGGAGTTATTTTACCCGAACTTTCGGAGGCTTTTTTCTCCTCGGCCATAAGCGCTATTGAAGATACTGCCTATAAAAAAAATTATACCGTATTGCTGGCACAATCACATGATGATGAGCAAAAGGAAAAACAGCTGGTTGAAAAAATGAAAAACCACCGGGTTGATGGCCTGCTTGTATCGGTAGGGAAAAATACCTCCTCGTACCAGCATTTTGAAAACTTAAAAAAATACAATATCCCGGTAGTCTATTTCGACAGGATCCCGGCCATACCCAACATCCATTATGTAGCCTGCAATATGGAAATCGGTACTATTGAGGCAGTGAGTTACCTGCTAAAAAAAGGTCACCGGGCAATAGGCATGATCAACGGGCCGCAAACCATGGTTGCTACCGGCGAGCGTAAAGAGGGATATATCAAAGCGATGACCAAAAACAGGCTTAAGTACGACCCTTCGCTTATAGTTTCGTGCGATTTGACCGAAGAAGGCACAAAAAAGGCATTAGATGAACTGCTGGCCAGCAAACGTAAACCAACCGCCATAGTAACCTTTAATGATTATGTAGCACTTTTTGCTATTAAACACGCCAGTAAATTAAACATCAAAATAAACAAGGACCTTGAATTTGTAAGCTATGCCAATTTACCGCTAATCAATTATATGGAGAATATTCCCGCCGCTTCTGTTGAACAATTCCCATATTTACAGGGGCAAAAAGCAACTGATATTTTGATGGACCTGCTGCATCACCAGGGTACCGGCGGCAATGAACCAAGTGCCTTTTACAAGGTGATTATTGAATCGCAACTGGTTGAAAACAAAAAATAAACCTAAACAAAAAACACTCAAACGTTTGCGCATGGCTATCGTTTATGAAATTAGCTATGTTTGATGAGTTAACGTCTATAATATGTTTGATGATATCCTAATAAATTTTGGATTAAACGTTTCTGAATACCATATCCGGCCCTTTGGCTCGGGTTTAATAAACTATACTTATAAAATAAGTGGTGCTAACCATTCCTATATTCTTCAGCAAATCAACGTTGCCGTTTTTAAAAGGCCCGATCATATCGACAGCAACCTTGTACTAATCAAAGAATATTTTGATAAACACAATCCAGGTTATTTATTTGTAGCCCCGTTAAAGAATCAAAAAGGGAAATCGATCATTCAAGCCGCCGACGGTAAGTTTTACCGGCTTTTTCCATTTATTGAAGGATCGCATACAGTAAACTTTTTGCAGGATACAAAGGAAGCCTATAGCGCTGCGGTGCAGTTTGGCCGGTTTACCCGTTTGTTAAATCATTTTGACATCAGCAAACTCGAATACACACTTACGGATTTTCATAATCTAAAATTACGGGTTGCACAGTTTGAACAGGCTTTAAAAACAGCCGAACCCCGAAAACTGGAACAGGCTGCTAAGGAAGTAAAAGCTGCTGATGATCATATCAACATATTGCATACCTATAACCTGTTTACAACTAATAACGAAATCCCGCTCCGGGTGATCCACCACGATACCAAAATAAATAACGTACTGTTCGACAAAGACCAAAACGCGCTATGTATTGTTGACCTTGATACAGTAATGCCCGGCTATTATTTAAGCGATGTTGGCGACATGATGCGCACCTATTTATCGCCCGCCAACGAAGAGGAAAAAGATCTGGATAAAATTATCATCAGGACAGATTTTTTCAGAGCGATATATAAAGGTTATATGAGCGAAATGAGCAACATCCTTACTGAAACTGAAAAACAGTATTTCACCTTTTCGGGCAAATTAATGATCTATATGCAGGGCCTCCGTTTTTTAACCGATTTTTTAAATAATGATATTTACTATGGTACCCAATATGAAGGGCATAATTTGATCAGGGCTAAAAACCAGTTTAAACTACTTGAAGGTTACATCAATGCCGAACCTGTATTTGCAGAAATAATTGCCGGTGTAGATAAAGAATTACTGACCACCGCCAACGGCATTTAACAGGTCATTCAATCTGTTGGGCCGCACAATGTTACCAACAAACCTTGCACAGGCCTCGCTAAATTCATACTTTCGACGCCCGTATTAGCAGCACCGGCCTAAACCGGGACACGGGAAACAACATTTATGAAAGTTATTATAGCCGAAAAACCATCTGTAGCCAGGGAAATTGCCAAAGTTTTTGGGGCAACTATAAAGAAAGACGGTTATATTGAAGGCAAGGGTTTCACCTTTACCTGGGCTTTCGGTCACCTGCTGCAGCTTGCCGCCCCGCAGGAGTATGGTTATTACGGCTGGAGCGTTCAGCACCTGCCTATGCTGCCTCAAAAGTTTAAGCTTTCCATTCGCAAGGTTAAAACCAAGGATGGTTTGGTGGATGATCCATCAGTAAAAAAACAGCTGGATACCATTCAAAAACTATTTGACGAAGCCACTGAGATCATTGTAGCAACGGATGCCGGGCGCGAAGGGGAACTCATCTTTCGCTATATTTACTATTACTTAAAATGCAAAAAGCCTTTTAAAAGGCTCTGGATCTCATCGCAAACTGATGAGGCTATCAAAGAGGGCTTCCGTAACCTGAAGCCCGGCAGCGATTATGATACACTGTTCAATTCGGCCCATTGCCGTTCCCAGTCGGACTGGCTGGTGGGTATGAACGCCACGCAGGCGCTTAGTCTTTCTTCGGGCATTCGCGGCGCTGTGCTTTCCTTAGGCAGAGTGCAAACCCCTACCCTTGCCATGATCTGTTCTCGGTACCTCGAAAACAAAAACTTCGTACCCGAAACCTTTTACCAGGTAAGTATCCATCCTGATAAAGACGGACAGGTATTTAAAGCGATATCTGCCGAAAATTATAAAACAAAAGAAGAAGCACAGGCCGTACTTGACAAGGTACAGGATGTTGAAGGCGGCTTTCCGCAGGGCGGCCATATTTTACAGGTGGAAGCCAAGCCGCGCAAAGAGCCACCTCCACTATTGCATGACTTGAGCAGCCTACAGCAGGAAGCCAACAAACGCAAAGGCTATACTGCTGATCAAACCCTTACCATTCTCCAAAACCTTTACGAAAACAAACTGGTTACCTATCCCCGTACCGGCAGCCGCTATATCGGCGACGATGTTTTTGCAGGCGTGCCTGCATTAATTGAAAAACTGGAACAACATCCGCTGTTTGGCAAACAAGCCATTGCGTTGGGCAGCGCTACGCTTAACAAACGAAGCGTAAATGCAAAAAAGGTAACAGATCACCATGCCGTGCTTACCACCGGCGAGAACCCGCACCAGCTTTCGCCCGATCAGCAGGCCGTTTATGATATGGTGGCCGGGCGTATGCTCGAAGCATTTCACCAGGATTGTATTAAGGAGGTTACCAAAATTGTGGTACAATCGGGCGCTAAATTCAACGCCAGCGGAACGGTGATCCATACTGCCGGCTGGCGTTCTGTATTTAACGACAAGGAAGACGACAAAAAGGACGAAGAGAACGCAACGCTGCCTAAAGTAACACAAGGCGAAAACCTCCCGATAACAGCCAAAGCCCTGCTCGAAAAGCAAACCAAACCCCGGCCACTATACAACGAAGCCACCCTGCTTAAAGCATTGGAAACAGCAGGCAAAGAGATTGACGACGAAGAGCTGCGTTATGCCATGAAAGACAGCGGCCTCGGTACGCCGGCAACAAGGGCAGCCATCATCGAAACCCTGCTTAAACGCAATTATATTATCAGGGAAAAGAAAAACCTGGTGCCCACAACTACCGGCATTGCCGTTTATGAGGTGGTAAAAAATCAGCAGATAGCCCAGGCCGAACTTACCGGAACATGGGAAAAACGTTTGGAAGAGATCCGCTCCGGAGCTTCGGTTACCGAATTCCAGAACGAGATCAAAACCTATACACGAGCCATCACTTCCGAATTACTGGCGCAGGGAAAATCATTGAAAATCCCGGCTGTGGAAGCAGTCGGGAGCAAAGTTACAGCATAAAGGATGGCGACATAAATAGCGCTATCGATAAGGATAACAGGACCTTAACTGCAACTACTCCGGCGCTGGTTAAAACGTTAAGTGTCGATTTTACTTTGGTAATACGATAAATTTGATATTTGTATGCATAAAAGCTTACATTCATTGCATTATGGATCTAATCACGCTTATTGTAATTACCATTATAGTTTTTATTATAGCATTTGCGGCTTTCAGGTTATTTGATGTTAAGAAGAAAAAGAAGAAACTTGAATTGGAGCGATCAGCAAGGATTTTACCGCTTTATAAAAAGGCGGAAGCGGCTGCAGGTTTAACCGCCGAAGATGTTTTGCCCTTTGCCAAAAACCTGCTTACCCGCTACGACACCTTTTTGTATTTAAAAGAACTTGAGGAATTACACTTGTTCCCGGAGGCATACCTTACGCTTATTAAAGGAGCGGAAAGCTCACTGGCCCAATGGCTGGAGTTCCCTACCGAATTGGATGCCTGCCCCGACGAAATTGAACATATTAAACGGGTTACCATTGATTTTGACGGCAGAAACAATTTTATCCACTACGAGGTGTTTAAATACTGTGTAAACCCACCCCACTGGGCTGCTAAAAACGGGTGGATGCTTGGCGTTGTCGGTCCGTTTTTTGACGATAGCAAACCTTATGATTTCCCCGGGGCTACTTTTAGCAGGGTAAACAGTACCATTGATAAAGTAACTCCGGAAGAAGAGGCCAAATGGGTGCACGAAAACATTGGTATGCGGAGGTAAGCGCAACAAGTTTTTGAACCAGACTTACGAAGTTTTAAAAACTTCGTAAGTCTTCAATTCTTAAACTCATTCATCATCCTTCAGTTCAATCCAAACCGGTGCGTGATCGCTTGTTTTTTCCCAGCCTCGTACATCCCGGTTTACACCTGCAGCTAAAAGACGTTTTTCCAGGTGAGGGCTCAGTAAAAAATGATCGATCCGTAAACCGGCGTTACGGCCGTAGGCATCGCGGAAATAATCGAAAAAGGTATAAATCACTTCGGTAGGATAAATTTTGCGGATAGCATCCGTCCAGCCCTGTTGTACCAGTGTTTTAAAGGCTTCGCGTGTTTCAGGGCGAAAGAGCGCATCATTTACCCATCGCTCCGGTTTATAAACGTCGAGCTCGGTAGGCATAACGTTATAATCGCCGGTTAATACAACAGGTTTATCGGCTGCAAGTAAACCGGCTGCGTGAATTTTAAGGCGTTCAAACCAGCCTAATTTATAATCAAATTTAGGACCGGGGGCCGGGTTTCCGTTGGGCAGGTACAGGCAGCCAATGGTAATACCATCAACAAGTGCTTCAATATAACGGCTATGCTCATCTTCCGGATCACCGGGAAGTGCCCGGCATACCTCAGTAATTTCCCGGTCTTTTGCCAGTATCGCAACGCCGTTCCAGCTTTTTTGGCCATGCCAGATGGCTTTATAACCTGCATCAAGTATAGCCTGCTCCGGAAAGTTTTCCTGTGGAGCTTTAAGTTCCTGTAGGCAGGCAACGTCAGGGGATGTTTCCTTTAACCAGCGGAGCAAAACAGGCAGGCGCCCATTTACACCATTTACGTTATACGTAGCTATTTTCATGATGCAATTTAAATAGTTTAGGTTATATCATGCATGTTCCAAAATATTAAAAGCACGGCCACCCATCGCAAGCAATTAGTTGCGATGGCTCATGAACAGTAAAGATCCCCTTACTTTTCAAACTCATCCGGGTCTACTTCAGGCTGGCTTGGCTCTGGATCGGGGATTTCATTCGGGATATTTTCCGGCGCTTCTTCGGGCATTTCCGGCTCTCCGGGGTCAGTAGGCTGCCTGATCTCCGGCCGCTCCGGGTTTACCGGCATTTCATCTGGCTCGTTTGGCATGGTTCTCTTCTTTGACATATCTTAATAACTGCTAAGGGAATGATTGGTTTTCAGAAAGATCTTTCTTAACCAAAATATCGCTTGCATTTTAAAAATGTTTAATTACATTTGCAGTGTACTACAACACTAATACACTATAAAATGATTCAAATAAGTAATTTGAATTTTAGCTATAACAGCAGGAAGCCGTTGTTCAAAAATCTGAACCTTTCGTTAAAGGCCGGCCACATTTATGGGCTGCTGGGTAAAAATGGTGCAGGGAAATCAACCCTGTTGAAAAATATCGCCGGTCTGGCTTTTCCGCAATCGGGGCACTGCCTTATTAACGGAACAAAAAGCTCAAAGCGACTGGTATCCACTTTACAAGACCTTTATTTTATTGCCGAAGAAGTTCACGTACCGGCACTAACTCCCGGCCAGTTTTTGGCCCGGACGGCAAGCTTCTACCCTGCCTTCAGCATTACCGACTTTTACAGTTATCTGAAAATATTGGATATTGATCCGGATCTGTTAATGACCAGAATGTCATACGGACAGCAAAAAAAGATGATCATCGCTTTCGGGCTGGCTACCAATACCAGTGTACTGATACTTGATGAACCCACCAACGGGCTTGATATTCCTTCAAAGGTTCAGTTCAGAAAATTGATAGCATCTGTTTTGAATGATGAGCGCTGCATTATTATTTCAACCCACCAGGTGAGGGATTTGGACAGTCTTATTGATACCGTGTTGATTTTGGACGATCACCGCATCGTAATTGAGAACTCGATAGATGAGCTTACTGAAAAGCTGTTCTTCGGTATTTTTAAAGAACTTACCGGGATGAATGTGCTGTACGAAGAAGAAACCCTCGTGGGCAAATACGCTATTGTACAAAACACCACCGGCAAGTACGGAAAAATGGACCTTGAGTTATTATTTAACGCAGCAACAACCAATAGCAGCAAATTACTAAACGCACTAAAACCAAGCACAAATCATGAATAATCACTTCAGTTTAAAGCGCTTTGGCCTGTTGTTTATGAAGCACACTGTTGAGCATTACCGCGCCTATTTGATGTCGGCAGCGGTTTTGGCGGGGGGATTTTTACTTGGCGGTTCGTTTGTGTTTTATATGATCCCGGGCCCGGTAGATGCCGGCTTTCAGATGGCTATGTTCGGGGTACTCATGATTATCGCTGGGCCATTATTTACAAGCACTGTTTTTACTGATCTGGGCGATAAGCGCCGGGCAGTTCCAATGTTAACCCTGCCTGCATCACAACTCGAGAAGTTTATGGTCGGCTGGGTTTATTCGTATGTTATATTCCTTTTGGTGTATACAGGCGTTTTTTACCTGGTATTATTTATCCTGATCAATCTCAAACCCTGGCCCGGGCATCAAATTGAAATACTCTCCCTGTTTCAGGATAAATTTGTACTGGTGATGATATTGTTTTCCTTGCTGCATGCCGTCACGATATATGGAGCAATCCGGTTCGAAAAATTACACTTTATAAAAACAGGTTTCAGTTTCTTTATTTTTTATGCCCTGCTAATCCTTGTGAATACAGTGTTCGTAAGATTTATTGTTGGCAGGCCAATCAAACCGGTAACGCCTTTTTCATTTCTCAATTTCCAGGATGGTATGAACTTTTACTCCATTGGTTTAAATGCGCAGCAATCTGCCTGGGCTTTTATTGTGGTTCCCATTATATCGCTGTTGATCTGGATAGCGGCATATTTTAGGTTTAAGGAGAAACAGGCTTAAAAAAGACGATAATGGAATTTAAAGATAACGAAGCGATATACCTCCAGATAGCAGCTTTTGTGAGCGATCAGATCCTGATGGGCAAATGGCCCGGCGGGCAAAAGATCCCATCAGTACGTGATATGGCGATTGAGCTGGAAGTAAACCCAAATACGGTTATGCGATCGTACGAATTTTTGCAGGGGCTCGAAATTATTTATAACAAACGCGGCCTCGGTTTATTTGTGGCTGATGACGGCTTTGACAAAGTAAAAGCTTATCGCAAAGAAAACTTTGTGCGTCAGAACCTACCCGAACTTTTTAAAAACATGTACCTGTTAGGTATATCGATAGATGAGATCAGCCTGCAATATCAACATTTCCAGGCGCAACAAAATAATGAATTAAACCAGGCAAGCAACGATGAAAACAAGCAATAAATTCTTACTTACCGCGGTATTGTTACTGATAGTTTCGGTTGGGATCCATGACTTTCAGCTAAAAGCAGAATATTTTAAAGGTGAGTATAAAAACCCCTATAATGGCTTTAACAACCTAAATTTCAGGAACTTCAAGGTTATTGAGCTTGGTTCATCAACGGCTATCAATATTATGCTGGTTCAAGGGCCATTCAAAGTACTTGCTGATCCTAACGCCATGGAGTTCATGAAAATTGAACAACGGCACGATTCGCTCTTTATTCGTGCCGCGTTTAAAGATAACTTTCATAATGTACAAGCCCCAAACGTTCTGTATATATCCATGCCGCAATTAAATGCGTTTTATGCCGATGCAAAATATAAAGCAGGCGACACTCAAATTGTCGATACCACTGCCGCACCAGACTTCAAATGGCGCGCTACTACCATCGGTGGTTTCAACGGGGATCAGCTCAATATTATCCAGGACCATGCCTCCACCGTCTTACTAAAAAACAACAAGTTTAACATAGTAAACGCCATTATCGGTAAAAGCAACAATAGTGCTTCAAATCTATCTATTGAAGCAGGCAACCAATTCAATAAAACCAACCTCGATATCCGGAATAAAAGCCGCTTATGGATCAAGGACGATAGCCTCAGCAACATAACCTATAAACTTGCCGACAGCGCTAAACTAATCCTGAACGGAAATACAAGGATGATCCGTAATAATAAATAACCAAAACTTAGCAAATCATGAAATTAGTAATCAACTCGCTATCAAAAACCTATGCCAACGGCGTACATGCTTTAAAAGATGTTTCGCTGACCCTGAATAATGGCATGTTTGGCCTGCTTGGCCCAAACGGCGCCGGTAAATCATCACTGATGCGTACCATAGCCACCCTACAGGAGGCCGATAAAGGCAGCATTTTTTTAGATGAGCTGGATGTATTGAAAAACAAAACCGAAGTAAGGCAGCTACTCGGGTACCTGCCACAGGAGTTTGGTGTTTACCCCAAAATATCGGCCGAACGAATGCTCGACCATATTGCCCAGCTCAAAGGGGTTGGCAACAACGCCGAACGCAAAGACCTTGTGCTTCAATTACTGGAAAACGTAAACCTTTATAAAGACCGGAAAAAGCACCTTGGCACCTACTCCGGCGGTATGAAACAGCGTTTTGGAATAGCACAGGCATTAATCGGTAACCCTAAACTTATTATTGTTGACGAACCCACAGCGGGCCTTGACCCGGCTGAGCGAAACCGTTTTTACAACTTGCTTAGTCGTCTGGGTGAAAATACCATCGTAATCCTGTCGACCCATATTGTTGAGGATGTAAGTACGCTTTGCGCCAATTTTGCCATTATTTGCCAGGGCGAGGTTTTATACGCAGGTGACCCGGAAAGCGCGGTAAATGAACTGAACGGAAAAATTTACAGCAAGGTGATCACCCAATCAGAACTGGGCTTTTACAAAGATGATTACCAGGTGATATCAACGCAGCTTAAAACCGGCAAACTCCATATCCGCATTATAAACGAAGCCGACCCCGGCAATGGTTTTATCAGCAGCACGCCAAACCTGGAAGATGTGTACTTCAGCAACATCGCCACACGTATAGATGTAGATACTATTTAAAACTACTATAAACCAATAGTTTATGTTTCTTAAAATATTTCTGTTCGAGATCCGGAATCGGGTCCGCAGGCCAGCCGTTTACCTTTATTTTTTGGCAGCACTGATATTTACAGTGTTCACTTTTTCAACAGGCTCGTTACCATTAGGCGAAAAAGAGCACATCAACGCGCCTTATGTACTTGCGTTGTGGTGTTCGGGCATCACCATGATGATGACGCTTGTGAGTTCATCAATTATGGGCACTGCCTTATACCGCGACATTGAATACAACACAAAAGATTATTACCTAACCTACCCTATCACCAAAGCAGGCTATTTCTGGGGCCGTTACCTGGGCTCGTTCGTTTTCATGGTCCTGATCTCAACAGCGGTTATCATTGGCGCCTTCATAGGCACCAAACTGGGCCCTGCTATGGGATGGACGGATGCAAAGCAATACGGCCCCAATAGCCTCATTTACTATCTGCACCCGTTTTTCACAATCGGGCTGCCTAACGTTTTGTTCACCTCTTCATTGTTTTTTGGACTTGTAGCCATCACCCGCAATGTAAAGGTTATTTACTTTGGCGGTATCCTGCTGTTCCTTTTTTACTTCATCGCGTTGTTTTTCCTTAACCACATTAACAACCCCACGGTAATAAACCTCAGCGATCCCTTTGGGCTTAACGGTATCAGGATGCAAACCAGTTCTTCAAGCACCATTGAGCAAAATACTACCTTATTCCCGGTTACCGGTACGTTTATGCTCAACCGTGTATTATGGGGCGGTATTGGGATAGTTATTGTGCTTTTCACTTATTTCAGGTTTAGCTTTGAGCGTTTCTTTAGCGGCAGGCGTGATAAGGCTGCTATTGACGAGGCAGGCACAAAAACTAAAACCCAGGTAACTATTAAACCAGTTGTTAGCTTTACAGGCAAATACAACAGGAATACCTTATACAACCTGGTAAAAGTTGAATTGCTGAATATTATCCGCGATAACTACTTCTGGATCATATTAATCGCTGGCAGCTTATTCCTCGGTTTTGTATTCTGGCTTGGCGATAACAGGAATGGCGTACCTGATTTTCCGCGTACGGTTACCTTGCTCGCAATCTTTAATGAAGCTTTTCCATTCTTTATTTTCTTCATCCTGATATTTTATACCGGCGAAACCCTGCACCGCGACAGGACTACCCGCTATGCATTTATCAATGATTCCCTCCCGCCTCCAAACTGGATCCTGAACGGATCGAAGCTAATCACCTTATTGCTTATTGGCACCGGCTTATCCATCCTACCCATATTAACCGGGGTTATCGTTCAATTATTAAAGGGTTATCACACATTGAATCTATCAGTGTACTTTCTCTACATAGCCTACATATTGCTGCCCGCTTTGCTGCAGATGGTTGTTTTTTGCTATGTTGTGCACGTTGTTATCAACAACAAATTTGCAGCCCATGGCATAGGCGTGTTTTTATGGGTGATTGTTTTCTTTTTGCGCAAAACCGGCACTTTTGATTATAATCTGCTGCTGTACTCGTACACCCCATCTTCGGGAATATCTGATATGACCGGCATAGGGCATATGGCAGCGCCCATTAGCTGGTTCAACCTGTACTGGATGCTATTTGCGGGTTTGCTGATCATTGTTTCGGGATTATTTTATTACCGGGGGGTAACCTCATCTTTTAAAGAGCGATTACGTTTATTGCCCCAGCGTTTTAACAGCAGCACAGCTTTGATCACCGTAATAGTGACTATAGCTTTTTTAGCTGTTGGTGGGTGGAATTATTATAACGTAAGTTTTTTAAACAGCTACCTTATCAAAAGCGAAAACACAGCCAGGGCAGTGATGTATGAAAAAACCTTGAAAAAATATGAGCACCTTCCCCTGCCTAAAGTAACCAGCATAAAAATGCAGGTAGAGCTTTACCCGGATAAACAACAGGTAGCCACACACGCATGGGTAACCATCACCAATAAAAATAAAGCTGCCATATTACAGATACTGCTCGACGGCGATGAGCTCACCAATTATTCGCTTAAAACCAATGGCACATTAGTTCCGTTTACTACCCCGCTTCTTTATCCCCGTGGATTTTTCAACTGGTTCAGGCCGAAAACTGACACTGCCGAATTTCGGTTATACAAGTTCATAAAACCGCTAATGCCGGGCGATTCATTAACGTTAGAGATCAACTCAGAAATAGTTCATAAAGGATTTACCAATGGCATGTATGCTGCGGCTCTCATTAACAACGGCACATTTTTTAACGGTGGATTGCCGGGCCTTGGGTATGATGAAGATGATGAGCTAAGCAGCCCTTACGAACGCAAAAAAGCAGGTTTGCCCGAAAAAAAGGAAGAGGAAACGCAGCAAAATGATCCCGAGGGCATAAGCACCTTAAAAGCAGGAAGAGCTGCTGACCTTTTGAAACTGGATGTAACTGTTAGCACCCTGGCCGATCAAACCGCTATCGTACCCGGCCGGCTCGTAAAACAATGGCAGCAAAACGGTCGTAATTACTTTCACTATGTGCAGGATAAACCGGGTATGTACATGCCGTTGGGCATTATATCAGAGAGACTCGCCGTAAAAAAAGCGACCGTTCAACTGGACCATACCATAAATATCGAGGTATATTATAATCCTGAACACAGCACCAATATCGACAGGTATATTGCGGCTTATAAAGATGGCTTAACTTATTACAGCAAGGTTTATGGTGCCTATCCGTTTAATGATATCCGACTGGTGGAGACGTCTGTTTACGGTCCGCAGGATGCCTCCATGACAACGCTGGACACTTACGCAGAATACTTTGGATGGAATGCCGATTTCAGGGATCCTAACAGTTTTGATTATTGTTACGCCAATACAACCAGACTGTTATCACAACAATGGTGGCGTTTTCAAACAGCACCAAACAGCACTGTTGGCAGCCTGGTGATCCCCGAAGGCCTTTCAAACTACGATCAGCTGGTAATGTCAGAACATAAATATGGCAAGGATAACATGCGCTATATTGTTTTAGATCAGTTATGGTATTACCTTTTTATCAGGAGGCACCTTAATGAAAACGAACATCCTTTAATAAAAGCCAACAATTGGTTTTTATGGGGAGGCAAGGCAAGCGTGGCACTGTATGGCCTGCGCGACCTGATTGGTGAAGACAGCCTGAACGTAGCCCTGCGCGAATTTAAAAAGACCTATACTTTTAAAAAAGATGGCCCGTTTGCCGGTGCCAATAACCTTTACCAATGTCTCCAAAAGCATGTACCCGATTCGCTGCAGTACTACCTTACCGATACCTGGCAAAAGATCACACTATATGATAACAGGGTGGTTGAAGCAAGCAGTCAATCCACAGGTAATAAAAATGAATATAAAGTTACGTTGAAGCTTGATATTGATAAAGTTTGGAAAGACGCCAAAAACAACGATATCCCGGCCATAAACATGAACGATTATATTGATATCGGAATCTTCGGCAAGCAGGTTCAAGGTGCCGGTAACCGCATGGTGAGTAACACCTTATACCTTAAAAAGTATAAGCTTAAACACGGGTTACAGCAATTTAGTGTTATTGTTAAGGGTAAGCCTGCCTCTGTAGGAATTGATCCCTTCAGTAAACTCATTGACAGAAATCCTAACGATAATATTAAAGACCTTTAAAACTAAAACGGGGTTACGCAAAACATAACCCCGTTTTTCATGATCTTGAAAGCTGTTAAAAAACATTAATTGCCGTTGGTTTTAACCAACGGTAAAAGACAAAAAAGTTCTGGCTTTAGCCCAATTATACACGCGGGTTTGGGCTGAAGCCCTCTTATCACTACTCATTATTCCGTTGGTTAAAACCAACGGCAATGAAGTTTTATCTACCTATAAACGATAGTTTTTGAATGTAGAGACGCATAATTGCGTCTCACGCTTGCAATTTACCGCAGTTGAGACGCTTTTGAAATCGCCTTGTCCTTCGGAAGACGCAATTATGCGTCTCTACAAAAATTCTTTCTTCCATTTTCAAACAGCATCTCACCAAATATTACTGCTTAAATAATTTGTTCTCCCCTTCTATTTCAACATTAGCCTGTTCAACTACGGCCTTGTATTCGTAATCGGCTTTTAGTGGGAGTATTGCTTCAAATGTGCCATCAGTCTTAATATTTACCCAGGTGCCGGCTGTCCACTTACCTGCATATAAAGTTTCTACCTGCCCATGGTAAGGGCGATAATCAAACCTCGCCCTTTTTGCCGAAATACTTTTGTAATTCAGAATTTTACCTTTTAAAACTGCACCGGCCTTTGTTTTTGAACTTGCTCCTGTTTCAACAATGGCGGCTTCTTTAAAAACAGGGGCAACATTTTCCAGTTTAATCACTACAGGATTAGGCCAGCGGTGATCATCATAAATACGCTGAGCCTTTACAACAGATACTTCAAGCCCCCTATCGGTTTGCTTATACCTGCAGCTTACATCATCGGTTTTATATTCAATCACCTTACTATTTTGCCCTAATACACTAACCTGAGTTTTAATAGTGGCGATGGCCGAACGGATCAGAAAAATTTTGCGGGCCCCCTCCTTCCAGCCGGCAGCGTTTGTAACAATAGCGTAAAGTGTATGCCCGTTTTTAGCGGTAAACCAGGTGTCGCCCTCCTTGCTAATCACCCAGCTTCGCACGCTATCAATACATTCACGGTTAACAAAATACCATGCCGACATTTCCCTTAGCCGCTCTTCCTGCTCAATGGGCAAAGCGCCATCTGGCTTCGGGCCAACGTTTAGCAACAGCGATCCACCTTTGGCCCTTGCCTCAATCAGCAATCCTATCAGTTGATTGCCCGATTTATACCGTTCATTAGTTGGCTGATATCCCCAGGCCGTGCCCATAGTGATGCATGACAACCATGGTTCGTTGATCATAGCGCCGGGCATGATCTGCTCAGGCGTTTTAATGGCCCCTCGGGTTATCAGCAAATCGGGCTGCAATTTCCAACAGGTTTGCTTTACCACTTCTTTCGGATCGCCGTCAATAAAAAGTACATCTATTTTACCGTAATTGGTCATCAGCTCTTCGCATTGCTTCCGGGTGTATTCGTCATATTCATGGCGGGTTTGTGCATCCATCTTAACATCGGTACGACTAATAGGGATATGATGGTCACGGAGAAAGTTAAAATCCTCGGGCGAAAAATAAAATCCTACCTGCAATCCCGCCTCGCGAGTGGCATTCACAAATTCCTTTAACAGGTCTTTTTTGTATGGTGTATGGGTTATGTTAAACCCAGTGGTTTTGGTATCCCACATACAAAAACCCGAGTGATGCTTGGTGGTGAATACGATGTATTTCATGCCCGCCAGTTTTGCCAGCGTTGCTATCTGGTGCGGATCGAACTTCGAGGGATCAAAAGTTTTGGGCAGCTCATTAAAATAACGGTTTACGTAATCGTCACTTGCCCCAACCAGCGAGTGACTGATCACCACACCCAGCTGGCTATCCATACTAAAATGTATAAACAAACCCAACCCTGTATTTTTAAGCCATAGCTCGCGTTCGGGCTTGTTCAGGTTATAATTACTGGCGTTATCATCTTTAACCAGATCATTTTGTGCTGACGCAGTTTGGATTCCACACAGTACCAAGAGAAAAAAAAGGTATTTCTTATACATCAAAAAGCCGTTTAAAAAAATCAGGGAAGGCCCCACGCCCTCCCCGATACAACATCAATTAATCAAACTTAAACACTATTGTTTATCCCACCATATCCTGGTTAAAAAATCATCCGAACCTTGCCGTGCAAGGGCAGCAGCGTATGATGCCGCGTTAAGGTTTTGCTCGCCAACTGGATACAACATCCGCCTGAATATTTTACCGCCTGTAGCATTGCCAACGTAATTATTAGGTACAAGTGCGGGGTAGCCCGTACGCCTGTAGCTTGCAAAAACCTCCTGCGCATCAGGAAATATACCAACCCAAAACTGGGTATAGATCTGCTCCATTTTTTGATCAAGCGTGCCAGCTGTATTGAACGGGTGCGCATTGATGTATGAGTTGATCTGGGTAGTTGTTATAGTACCTGCGCTGCCTGCAATGATGCTCCATTGGCGCATAGAAGCAGCAATACCATTTTGGTATAATGACTCGGCGGTAGCGGTTGTATACCATCCCCTTGCCGCAGCTTCAGATAACAGGAAGTAGCTTTCGGCAGCTGTAAAAACCAATCGCGGAGAATTTAGCAGCAATAGGGTTTTAGGATTTGGTTCCGAATAGGTCACAAAATCCGCAGGTTTGGCATTCAATCCTGATGACATACCTTTTTGAATAGCCGAGATCAGCCACACCACCGTTCCATACTACAGATACCACAGCCAAACGCGGGTCCTTATTGGCTTTCAGATAATTAATAAACACATCCTGGTATTTACCGCCTTCAGTGTTAGTGCTGCCGTTACCTGCTATGTAGTCATTATTATAAAGGTCAAGCGCCAAAGGGTTTTTGTTGATATCCTGACCTGCGCCCACATACACTACTTTGGCCACATCTGCATCATCCGTAATAACGCCGCCGGCTATTGCTTTTGTGGCCCAGCTTTGAGCCTGGGCAATATCAACTTTGGTCATGCGCATGGCACACCTGAGCATGAGTGAATAGGCAAACTTTTTCCAT
This sequence comes from Mucilaginibacter gossypii, assembly GCF_900100945.1. Lineage (GTDB taxonomy): Bacteria > Bacteroidota > Bacteroidia > Sphingobacteriales > Sphingobacteriaceae > Mucilaginibacter > Mucilaginibacter gossypii. Next base: position 270,793 of record NZ_FNCG01000006.1, read on the forward strand.
TTTACGGTATTGCCACCGTAAATTAAATCAGCCGAACCAAAGGTTGCTTTGGTTGCATCAAGGCTTTGGGCTGCCTGGTCAAGCTCTTTCAATAAATCGGCATAGATGTCTTTTTGTGCATCGTAAGCAGGCTTATATATAGCCTGGTTATAACCCTGTGCAGCTTGCGAATATGGGATATCACCATACAAGTCGGTAAGTCTGCTAAAGCAATATACTTTCCAGATCCTCGCTTCGGCCTGCAGGTTTACGAGCGAAGCATCGGTGCCAATGGCCTTTAAAACCTCAACTAATTCGTTGATTTCATTTGGGTAAGCATTAGTGAAAGCTGCTGCCGACTGCGGGCTCTGGCTCAACACATATTTTGAACCGAAGCCGGCCACATCATTAAAGCTGGTAGTGTACTGCATAGTACCCAGCAACAAATCAAGCATGCGGGCCGTGCCATCATACTGGGCTTTGGTAAAAATGTATTGTGGTACCGCCTTTGATGAGGCATCCGGGTTAACATTAAGCGTATCAAAATTTTTGGTACACGATTGCGTGGTGATAATGCCGAGAATTACCAGGGAACAATAAATATATTTGGTTAAATGTCTTTTCATCGTTTTCAATTTAAAGTATTAAAACTTAACAGCCAGGTTTACACCAAGTGAGCGGGTACGTGGTAAACCGATAGACTCGAAGCCCTGTGCATTACTGTTGGTAAAACTTTGCTCCGGATCAAAATTGTCTGTTTGCTTATAAATAGTCCAAAGGTTTCGGGCCACAAAGGAGATGCTGGCCGACTGGATCTTAACTTTGTTTAAAAGACTTGTTGGAAGCGCGTATGACAGGATAACCTGGCGAAGTTTAACAAAGCTGCCATCGTGTAAAAACAAGTCGGAATACGTTTTATAATTATCATAGTATGATCTTAACCCGCTCACCGGCACCGTACGGGTATAAGGCGCGCCGGTTTGATCAACACCGTTCAATACTAAGCCGTTTTCGCGACCCGGCAACGTTGATTTCATCAAGCCCAAACGGGTGGCGTAAACCTCCATAACCGAAAACACCTTGTTACCAAATTTGCCATCAACCAGGAAGTTTAACGAGAACCGTTTATACCTGAATTCGTTGGTTAAACCCATGGTAAGCGGGGCAACGCTTTTACCCAATTGCTGTAGTGGGGTTTGTACCGGTAAGCCCGTGGTAGCGTTAAACACTACATTACCATTAGCATCCTTTTGCATACGGGTACCCACGATCATACCAAAGGATTTACCTTCAATATTATCTAAAATACCCCAGTTGCCTACCGAAGTAGCCAGCTGAATAGTATTAAGGCCTGGCGCCAGTTTAACTACTTTGTTATCATTATAGGCTACGTTATAGCTTGTAGTCCAGGTAAAGCTGCTTGTTTTTACAGGTGTACCGTTCAATAATACCTCAATACCTCTATTACTTACCTCGCCAACGTTCAGGATTACGTTATTGTAGCCCGATGTTGAAGAAATAGCTGTATTTACGATATCATTAGTAGTTTTACGATCATACAAGGTAACGTCCAAACCTAAACGGCTCTTAAGCATCTGCAACTCAAAGCCGCCTTCAAACGTTGTTGACGTGTATGGTTTAAGATTGCTATTAGTAATGTTATTGCTGGTTACATTTTGCAGTGGCTGCCCCGCGCTTGGTACGTTACTGTAAGTAAGGTTGATAACATATGGATCGGGAGCGCCGCCACCTACCTGCGCCCATGAACCGCGCAGTTTAGCAAGGTTAAAAAACTCAGGGAGTTTAACCGCGTCAGACAGGATAAAACTGCCGCCTACGCTTGGATAAAATATGCTGTTGCTTTTCGGGCTCAGTGTTGAAAACCAATCCTTCCTCCCTGTGAATGATAAGAAGAACAAACTCTTGTAATCAAAATCGGCCGAACCAAAAACCGAATTGGTTACAATTTTGGCATTATATGGTGTAGTTGATGAAACCGCAAGATTGGTGAAGCTGTAAAAATATGGAATGGTAAATTGCGAACCATTAAGCGTTAGCTGATTGGTTGTGTATTTACGGCTGTTTACGCCACCCAGAACATTTACATTTAAATCACTGATGATCTTTGTTTTATAACTAACGGTCGCTAATTCATTAGTTTCAGATACATCTGATTTGATACCGGCGTACTGGCCATTAGGGATATATAATGTACCTGTTGGCAATATGTTGGTATAATTATAGTTAAAAAAGTCGCGGCTGATGGTGGCTTTGAAAGTAAGGTTTTTTACGGGAGAGTAAATAACCGACCCCTGGCCAATAAAACGGTTCTTCACATCATCTTCCTTGTATTTATTAATCACAAAATATCCGTTTGACGCAATGGATGCGTCATTCCAGATCTGCTCGTTGCCCAAAGCATCGTAACCCGGCTTAAGCCAGCGTACATCAACGGTATTGGCAACCTCAAGCGGTGTCCAGTTGGGGTTACCCAATGCATCGCCTGCGCCGGTACGATTATGGCCAGTTTCAACGTTGTACTGGGCCAACGCTTCAATAGATAGCTTGTCGCTCAGTTTACCGTTCAGGGCAAGGTTAAAAGTTTTACGATCATAGGTTGTACCCGGTAAAATACCTTTACTATTCAGATCGGCAGCCGAAAATCTGTAGGTGAAAGCCTCATTACCACCTAAAAATGCAAGGCTGTTGGTATAAGTGCTTCCTGTTTGATAGTAATTTCTAAGGTTATTTTTCTGTGCAACATAAGGATGGGTAAGCCCGTCGACAGCTACATAATCGGTTGAGCCGTCAATTTTTGAACCCCACGAGCGTCTTCCGCTTGCCTGTGCTGCAGCCAGGGTAGTTGGCTTTACACCGCCGTCGCCCTGCCCGTATTCGTACTGGTAATCTGGGAATACAGCCACATTATCGTAGGTGGCCGTCGAGTTAAATTCTACGCCCACACCTTTTTGTATGCGGCCTTTTTTTGTTGTAATTAAAATAACGCCATTTGCTGCACGCGAGCCATAAAGCGCCGCAGCCGTACCGCCTTTAAGTACACTTATCGACTCAATATCGTCGGGATTTATTGCAGCTATACCATCGCCGCGGTCAACATTGTTGGTAATACCATTAACCGTAGCAGGGCCACCGGGTACGCTGTTATCAATCGGCATACCGTTCACCACATATAACGGCTGGTTATCACCTGCAAGGCCACCGTTACCCCTGATCACCACGCGGCTTGAACCACCCGGACCGGTTGATAAGCCCGCCGCGTTAACACCGGCTACTTTACCGGTAAGCGCGTTGGCTACGTTATTTTCACGGGCCTGAGTAAATTCGGTACCCTTAACCTCAGTCACCGAATAGCCCAATGATTTTTTTTGCTTGCTGATACCAAGGGCAGTAACCACAACCTCATTAAGAGCTTTGTTATTTTGCACCAGTTTAATTTGCAAAGGCGACACCGGATCGCTTACAGGCACTTCTTCCTGGTTATATCCTACATAGGCAACCACCAGGGTTAAAGGCTTGCCCGCATATTTATCAGGCACCACCAGTTTGAAACTACCCGTAACATCTGTAATTGCGCCTACCTTGTTATCTATTTTTAAATAAACCGATGCGCCAACAACCGGCTGACCATCGCCTGCATCCACTACCTTACCTGTTAATGTAACTGCTGCAACAGATACGTTGTTCAGGGTAAGGTCCTTCACTGTAAAAATCGAGATTTGGTTATCATTTATCTTGCGATATGTTAACTGGAAGGCCGATAATAATTGTTTCAAATTATCGTCAAGCGTAAACTGACTGATATTACTTGTTAAATTGGTGGGCACAAACTTGTTATCAAGCAAACCTTCCTGGTAAGCTATCTGAACATTGAATTGTTTTTTCAGGTTTTCAAGTGCGTCTTTCAAAAGCACCTTACTTTCGGTAACCTGCGATATCGGGTAACTAAAGTTTCGTGCATGTAACCTGTTGTTATTGGTCAATGACATTTGAGCGTAACCATACGCCGACTGGCCGAGCAAAACCATCAGGAAACAGCAACATCTTAAAAAATTGGATGAGTCGAGTTTTTGCATAAGTTATTCGTTTAGGGGTTTAATTTTGTTATAGTAATATTTTTGTCTGTTCGGGTAATTTTCACCGGGAGTGTGGTAGCTATAGTTTCAATCAGTTCCTCAACACTGGGAACGTTGATCTCGCCCTCTATTTTGAGATTGGCTAAATCCGGGTTTAAAAAATCTACATGATAGCCGTAATCATCGGTCATGATCTCGCTGATCTGCGCAAGGGAGGCATCATTAAATAAAAGCTGGTGCTTTGTCCATTTGGTAATTTTTTCAGGAACCGGCAGGATCATACGGGTAAGGGTTTTTCTATAAGCATGTTGTACATAATCGCCCGGTTTCATAATAAGCGATAGTTTTCCGGATGCTGCATCAACATAGTCAAGCCTGATCTTTCCCTGTACTAATCCTACATTAGTTTTATTGTGCCTGCTTCTTACATTAAAAGTTGTACCCAACACCTCAATATCCATATCAGAGCAATGCACTATAAATCTTTCAGTAGGTTTGATATTGCGGGGATCTTTATTGATATGTTTTACATTGAATAGCCCCTCTCCACTTATCCAAACCTCCCTCGATTTTTCATCCCAGTTACCGGAGTAAGTTAACTTTGAATTACCATTAAGCACCACGGTTGAGCCATCGGGTAATGTAACAGTGCGCAGCTCACCAAAAGTGGTATCAATTTCGTTTTGTCTGCCTTTGACGAGCCATAAGGAAATGCCGATAGACGACACCAGCAATAACATTGCAGCGATACGGAGGAACCTGCTTAGTGTGAATATCTTTGGCTTAGCCTGGTCTATTTGCAGTGTTGATTCAATCCTGAGCCAAACTTTTGATTGATTAGCCTCATTGGTAAAAACATCCTGTTTACGGTATGCTTTAATAATTTTTGAAGCTTCGGCTATTATTTCTTTCTGCTGCGGATATTCTGCTGCAACTTGCTGCCAAAAAACAGTGTCGTTATGTGAGGGGTTAATCACAAAACGGAGAAAATCATCGTCCTCTAAAAAATCCGGCAGGGTATAATTACTGTATTTGGCTATCTGCATTGTTTATAAGGTGTTATTTACTCCTTATAGACAGCACCCTGCCCCAATTATCCCTACAAACTGAAAAAAAAATTATTTTTTAATAATTGTTTATGCAGAAGCACGAATACAAGGCTAAAACAATAGCCAATTTTGAAGTTTTTAGCACATCCTGAAGGTTATCAAAAGCTTTATAGATCAGTTTATAGGCCGAACTAATGTTTATTTCCATAATATCGGCAATTTCATCATAACCTAAACCCTCATAAAAACGCAGGTATATAATTTCCTGCTGCCGTGCCGGCAAAGCTTTTACATGAAATTTAATTTTCTTCTGCAATTCCTGTTCTTCCTCATCGGCCATGAGCTGCTGGTCGAATGAAATTTCAAAGGGAAAGTTATGTTCAGCTTCATCTTCAAGGTCAACAAAGCGCGATTTTGATTGCAGCTTGCGGAAAATAATACTGCGCAATGATTTGAATAGGTAGTTTTTTACTGAAGCTGGATTGCCAAGCCCGGCCCTGTTTGTCCAAAGCCTGATAAAAAGATCATGTATGGCATCTTCAATTACGTTAACGTCCCTGGTAAATTTGTGCCCGTAATTATTGAGGATTTTAAAATACTGGTTATACAGTTGCGTGTAGGCATCCCAATTGCCTTCTTTAAAAGCAAGCCAGACAGCAGTATTATGATCGTCATGAACAATTTGTTCGTGAGACATAGCTTAACCAGGGGATAAAACGTTTTACAATTGAAATCAGGTACAATGTAATAATTATAACAATAAATTTACACCTAATTAAAAATCAATAATACAATTAAATTGATATAAAATTGCTTTTGCCGGAATTGAAGAAGTTATCGCCAAAAAGTCACACCCTTTTGACAATGGTAAACACTCAAATATTTCAATTTTTAAAATAACTTAGCCCATATCAATATTGCCTGATATTTAAAAACCGATTGCCACGCTAAATTATGTTTGAATCAGTTACTATTAAGGATATTGCCAAGGCTTTGGGTGTGTCAACATCAACGGTATCAAGGGCGCTGAACGGAAGCTACGAAATAGGTACCGAAACCAAAAAGCTTGTCCTTGAGTACGCTGAAAAAATTAACTATCGGCCCAACCCTATCGCTTTAAGCCTTAAAGAGCAAAAAAGCCACTCCATAGGCGTGGTGGTTTGCGAGGTGGCAAATGATTATTTTTCGCAGGCTATTAATGGCATCGAATCTATTGCTTATAACCGTGGATACCATGTTATCATTACCCAAACGCATGAGTCATTTGACAGGGAAAGTGCCAATGTAAAACACCTGCTCTCAAGGCATGTGGATGGATTGCTGGTGTCACTATCAGCCCAAACAACTGATACTTCCCAATATAAATACCTGCTGGATAAGGGTTTTCCTATTGTATTTTTTGACAGGGCGGCGCCTGACCTGAACACTCACAAAGTGATAGCCAATAATTTTCAGGGATCATTTAACGGCACCGAAGCTTTGATCAATTCGGGTTTTAGCAAAATAGCACACCTCACCAATTCAAATAATCTGCTTATAAGCCATGAGCGCTTTGAAGGCTATAACGCTGCACTTGATAAACACGGTATCGAGTTTAGGCCCGAATACCTTAAACATTGCAACCATGGCGGCATGATCCACGATGAAGTGGAGCTCGTGCTGAAAGAATTGCTGGCATTGGACGATAAGCCGGAGGCTATTTTTAGTGGCAGCGACAGGCTCACCATCAGCAGTATATCGATATTAAAAAAATGGGGCTTAAAAGTTCCGGGAGATATCGCGATAGCAGGCTTTACCAATTCGGATGTTGTTGACCTGTTCGACCCACCATTAACTGTTGTACGTCAGCCTGCCTTTCAGATTGGACAAATGGCTACGGAGATGCTTATTAAAACCATAGAAAGCAAATGGCCGGTTGAAGAGTTTACTACCGAAAAGGTGGAAACGCAATTGATTGTGCGGTCGTCGTCGGTGAGGTATTGAGAAGATGAAGAACAACTTAAAATGTTGATGTTTAAACCCCATGTCATTGCGAGGAGCGGCGCGGGCAAAAGCATCTGGGGCGACGTGGCAATCTCGTAGCTACTCAAATCGGATATGCATTGGCTACAAGATTGCTGCGCTCGCAATGATATCCTTTCCAACACAAAGACAAAGCTTAACCATTTATACAACCGTTACCTTCACCCCCTTTTCTTCCAGCATATTGAGCATTGCCGGGCTTATACCGCTATCAGTAATAATTTCATTGATTTGATCAAGCGCACAGATTTTGGCCAGGCCCCGCTTACCAAATTTGGTGCTATCGGCCAACACAATGGTAGTTTGAGCAGCATTGATCATTTTTTGATTGAGCCTGGCTTCGGATAAATTTGTGGTAGTCAATCCTATGTCAGGATCGATACCATCTACTCCTAAAAACAATACGCCACATAACATATCATCCAGCATCAGTTCGGCATAATTACCGGTTACCGATGAGGAGGTGTTTCGCATTTGCCCGCCCAATTGAACAATATCAACCTGCGGATGCTGCAAAAGTTCAAGCGCTACCGGCAAAGCTGCGGTGACTACCGTAAGATGCTTATTGGGCTGCATGGCACGGGCAAGGGCAAGCATTGTAGTACCGGAGGCTATGATAACTGAATCATTGGTATCTATCCTTATCGCTGCTTCTGCGGCAATTTTTCTTTTTTCGGGGCCGTTCAGTTTCTCCTTCTCGGCCACCGGCCTGTCATTAGCATAAGGGTTTGTTTTACTTGCACCACCATGCGTTCTGAAAAGCAGGTTTTTATCTTCCAAAAGTTTCAGGTCCTTTCGGATAGTAACTTCCGAAACACTTAACTGGGTACTCAGATCCTGTACATTCACAAAGCCGTCGGTATCAACTTTTTGCAGGATAAACTTATGCCGGTCTGTGTTTTTACTCATAATCGCTAAATTAAACAGAAAAATTGACTGTAATGTTTTGCAAAGCTCACTGTGCTCCGTGTTAGTCAAATGTAACCAAATAAAATTATTTTCAATTTCGTTTAGTTTTATTTTATTTCGATTTTATATATTTGAATAAATATCGAAATAAAATGAACTCATTTACCAGAGAGGCCAATCTCAACCATCTTAATGATACCGAAAAGATCTGGGACCTGATTATTATAGGAGGTGGGGCTACCGGACTTGGCGCGGCTGTAGATGCAGCTTCGCGTGGCTTCTCTATATTATTACTTGAACAGGCCGATTTTGCCAAAGGAACCTCGAGTCGTGCTACTAAACTGGTTCATGGCGGCGTACGCTATTTAGCACAAGGCGATATAGGCCTGGTACGTGAAGCCTTGCGCGAACGGGGACTATTATTGAACAACGCTCCACATCTTGTAAAAAACGAAAGTTTCATTATCCCCAATTACTCCTGGTGGGACGGTGTTTTTTATACTATCGGCCTCAGCCTTTATGATTTGCTCGCCGGTAAACTAAGCTTTGGCAGAGCAAAGCATATTTCAAAAAAAGACACCATTAAACGTTTGCCCGGCATACAGGAAAAAGGACTTCACGGAGGCGTTATTTATCATGACGGGCAATTTGACGATTCTCGGCTGGCAATTAACCTGGCGCAAACCGCCATTGAACAGAGCGCAACCCTGCTCAATTACTTTAAAGTAACCGGATTAATCAAAGATACTACTAATAAAATCATAGGCGTAAAAGCCACTGATACAGAGACTGGCGCCGGGTATCAATTAAAAGCCAAAACGGTGATCAATGCTACCGGCGTATTTGTTGATGACGTACTAAAAATGGATACGCCGGAGAAAAAACCGATGGTTAGGCCAAGCCAGGGTGTGCACCTTGTACTCGACCGTTCATTTTTACCGGCAGAAGATGCCCTAATGATTCCCAAAACAGAAGACGGACGTGTGCTTTTCGCTGTCCCGTGGCACGAGAAACTATTGATTGGCACTACGGATACCCCTATTAACTCGCACAGCCTGGAGCCGGTAGCGCTGGATGAAGAAGTAGACTTTATATTAAGAACAGCCGGTAAATACCTCACCAAAGCCCCAACCCGTGCAGATGTACTAAGCGTTTTTGCAGGCTTAAGGCCACTTGCCGCCCCACAGGATGGAGCCTCAAAAACAAAAGAAATTTCGCGGAGCCATAAACTGATTGTTTCCGCATCAGGTTTAATTACTATAACCGGCGGTAAGTGGACTACCTACCGCAAAATGGCAGAAGATATTGTTGATAAAACAATTGAGGTTGGCGGACTAAATAATATACCGTGTAAAACTGCCTCCTTATCTATCCATGGCAGTCGCCCCAATCCCGACCGCACAAACCCAATGTTTGTTTATGGTGCCGATATTGAAAACGTTTTGGCTTTGTACAAAGAGAATCCGAACTGGAAAAACCTTGTTCATGCCGAATGTAGCTACACTAAGGGCGAAGTGATCTGGTCGGTAAGAAATGAAATGGCGCGCACCGTTGAAGATATACTGGCCCGCCGTACCCGTGTGCTTTTTTTAGATGCCCGTTTAGCTATTGAAATGGCTCCCGAAGTAGCACACCTCATGGCCGGCGAATTGGGGAAAGATGCTGAATGGGAGACGGCACAGGTTAAAGCATTTAACGAAACAGCAAAAAATTATATACTAACACCACATTAAAATAAAATTTAATGTGATATTCAACAAATAAACCAAGGTAAACCAAACCAAATTATGCAGGAATACATTTTAGCGCTCGACCAGGGTACTACCAGCTCACGGGCCATAATTTTTGATCATGCAGGCAAAATTATTGCTTCGGCACAAAAAGAATTTAAGCAGTATTTTCCCAAACCCGGCTGGGTTGAGCATGACCCTAACGAGATTTGGGCTGGGCAGATAGCAGTAGCCGTGGAGGCCATCGCGAAAGCAGGCCTGGGTGGCGGCAATATCAAAGCTATAGGCATAACTAACCAACGCGAAACCACCATAGTATGGAACCGCAAAACCGGCGACCCCATCCACAATGCCATTGTTTGGCAGGACAGGCGCACTGCTGCCTTTTGCGATGAGCTAAAACAAAACGGTCATAGCGAAATGATCCGCGATAAAACCGGCCTGGTAATCGATGCTTATTTTTCCGGCTCAAAAGTTAAATGGATCCTGGATAATGTGGAAGGTGCAAGAGCGCAGGCAGAAGCCGGCGAACTGGCCTTTGGAACGGTTGACAGCTGGCTCATCTGGCAGTTAACCCGCAGCGAAGTACACGCCACCGATGTAACCAATGCCGGCCGTACCATGCTGTTCAATATCCGCACCCAACAGTGGGACGAGGAGTTGTTACAACTGTTCAACATCCCAAAAAGTATCTTGCCCGAAGTAAAACAGTCAAGCGAGCTGTACGGACAAACCGCCAATAATCTGTTTGCGCAACGGATCCCGATAGCAGGCATAGCAGGAGATCAGCATGCGGCTTTATTCGGGCAAATGTGTATTGATAAAGCCATGGTTAAAAATACTTATGGCACCGGCTGTTTTATGCTGATGAATATCGGGCACGAGTTTATCAAATCAAAAAACAACCTGCTTACCACCATCGCCTGGAAAATAAACGGCGAGATCACCTACGCCTTTGAGGGCAGCATTTTTATAGGAGGCGCAGTTGTTCAGTGGCTGCGCGATGGGCTGGGCATTATCAAAACGTCGGCAGATGTTGAAAAGCTGGCTACCTCAGTAAAAGATACCGCGGGCGTTTACTTTGTACCCGCGTTTGCAGGTTTGGGCGCTCCCTACTGGGACCCGGAAGTTCGGGGGGCTATAGTTGGTTTAACCAGGGGTGCTACAGCAGCCCACATTTCAAGGGCCGCATTATCATCAATAGCCTACCAAACCATGGATGTGCTTAAAGCGATGGAAGCTGATGCAGGCATGGAGATAAAAGAACTACGTGTAGATGGCGGCGCAACAGCCAATAACCTGCTGATGCAGTTTCAATCAGACGTATTAAACTGTAAAGTGATCCGGCCCGAGGTTACCGAAACTACAGCACTTGGTGTAGCCTATATGGCCGGACTGGCTGTAGGATATTGGAAAGATATAGCCGAAATTCAGCACTTGTGGGCCGCCGAAGCGGAATTTACTCCGGCTGACGATCTTGATGAAGTCAAATCGGGCATTGCGGGTTGGAAACGTGCGGTAAGCACGGCTCAATGCTGGTCAAATTCCGGGCATCCTGTAACAGTTATTTAATATCCATCTTTTAAATATTTTAACATGTCTCCATTTGTAGCCGAGCTGATAGGCACCATGCTCCTGATATTGTTGGGTGATGGTGTAGTGGCCAACGTAGTTTTAAAAGATACCAAGGGAAATAACAGCGGATGGATAGTAATTACCACTGCCTGGGGATTAGCCGTTTTTGTAGGGGTAGTTGTTGCCGGTCCGTATAGCGGCGCGCACCTTAACCCTGCTGTAACCATAGCCCTCGCCATTGCGGGTAAGTTTGCCTGGGCAAACGTTGTGCCCTACATTATCGCACAGTTTGCGGGCGCTTGTATCGGTGCATTTTTAGTTTGGATCATGTATTACGATCATTTTAAACGCACAAATGATCCGGCTTCTATTTTGGCCGTATTTTGCACCGGGCCAGCCGTACGTAATTACATATCAAACATTGCCAGCGAAATAATTGGTGCTTTTGTATTGCTCTTCACCATTTTCTACATAGCCGGTGCCGAAATCACGCCCGCTAAAACCCCTATTGGCCTGGGCTCAGTAGGCGCTATCCCGGTAGCATTACTGGTTTGGGTAATCGGTTTGTCATTAGGAGGCACTACCGGCTATGCTATCAACCCGGCCCGTGATCTTGGGCCGCGCTTTATGCATATGCTATTACCGATAAAAGGCAAAGGAACGAGCGATTGGGCTTATGCATGGATCCCGATTATCGGCCCATTGGTTGGGGCTTCCATTGCTGCTGTATTGTATCTTTCAATTAAGCTATAAATATCATCAAAACAGCATTAGCCTAACGAAGTTTTAAAGGCTTCGTTAGGCTTTAAAAGCTCTGTTAAGCTACGGCAGCTATCAATGTGCTACTACTGCAACAACGACTTAATCTTGTTAAAGATCTCGGTATTGCTGTAAACTCCTCTGAAATCCAGCGAATGCGGGCCGTAGCTAAATACCGGAACCGGGGTACCGGTATGATCATTGGTGCTAAAATCGCCCCATACGTAACCATCGTTGATACTGCCGTCAAGCAGGGTTAAGCCGCCTGTTTCATGATCGGCAGTTACAATTACCAGGGTTTCGCCATCTTCGTCGGCAAATTTCAGAGCATCGCCAACAACACGGTCAAAGTCGCTATTTTCGGTGATCACCTGTTTTAAGTTGTTAGCGTGACCGCCATGGTCAATCTGCGAACCCTCAATCATCATAAAGAAACCATTAGGGGCATTTTTGAACGTTTGGGTTACTTTATTGAATGCCAGCGGCAGATAATTCCCCCTACCCTCCATTTTCGGGCGGGTTACGCTATCATCCATCAAACCCAGGATTTTCGGGGCCGAGCTATTCAAAAACTCATCAAAGTTGCGGATCACCGTGTATCCCCTCTTCTTCATTTTATCAACCGGGCTTTCGCCATTAACCGGCCAGATAAAATCTTTATATGACGAGCCTAAGAAAATATCAATAGGTGATGACGTAATTTGATTAGCGATAGCAGTAGAATGGCTTCGCTCCGAATCATGCGCGTAGAACGCAGCCGGAGTTGCATCTGTAAGCTCGCAGGCAACAATATCAGCAGTCTTTTTACCTGCTGCCGCGCTGTAGTCAGCTAATGATTTCAACGGTTTACCTGAGGGATCAACACCTACTGCCCTGTCGTTAGTTTTTTGGCCTGATGCAAAAGCGGTGGCTCCTGCAGCCGAATCAGTGATATAAGCATCGGCAGAATTAGTTACTGAAAAGCCAATGTTGAGCATCTGGAAAATATTCAACTGGCCGCGGTTGGCGGTATAGGTTGAATAGATCTGCGATAAGCCCATGCCATCGCCGATACACAAAATGATGTTTTTTACTTTCTTAACCGTACCGTCCGATTTATACGTTGGCTTATAAATGCCATACTCTTGTGGCGCGGTGTACTCACTTGCTGGCTTCTTGTTCAGAAAATCGCCAAGCTCTTCTATTTTATCGGTGCCAATTACATCAACACCTAAACGGATCAGCGCCAGCCAACTGCTTTTGGTATCAGGAGTTTCCCAAAAACGGACCTTTTTACCGGAGTTATGTACGCTATCGATCCCTGCTTTTATCCTCGAGATCTCTTCGTTATTCAATACACCTTTACCATTCCAGTGCATATATTTACCAAACGGAAAGCTTACCATGCCAATCTTTTTCCATTGCGCCGGAGTAAAACCGTTCATATGGTCAACATCAAAAGAGATCCAGGCCGGATAATTGGTCATCTCTGCCGCAGGGGGCACTGCTCCTGTCAACACTATCGATAACCTCCCCGGGTGACCTTCATAATCAAAATATTGTTCTAACGGTTTCAGTTCTTTGATCACCAAGGGCAATACCGCCTTATGATCTTCCTTAATTTCGATGAGCAGCCTTAAATGGCGCTGCGGATCTCGTTTAAATTTTTCAATCAGCGGATCGATGTACAAGATTTTCAACGACCGTTTAGCGTCAATCTCTTTTTTATCATGAGCCACCATCAGCTGCCCATTAACTGCATAACAGTCGGCCTCGATAGAACCGAAACCTTTTTCATAGGCCCGGTAAAAAGGGATGTTGTTTTTGTAATCGTTATGGGAGTGCGCGTCGGCTACGGTGTAGTTTTTAACCTGCGCATTGGCCGTGAGGCCGGCGTTTGCCAGCAACGCTGCCAGCGTAATTAGGGTAGTACTTTTTTTCATTTGGTATAGATATAGCAAAACCGGGCTGTGCCCGGTTTTGTAAGTTTCAATATGTCAATTACCAGCCGGCATTCTGTTTCAGCTGGCCCTGGCTTATCTGGATATCTTTTGGCGGAATTGGCCAAACGTTATCCCTCGCCGGGTCAAAGTTACGAGCTTTCCACACAACTAAGCCATCCGAACCGTGTAACGGTTTTGCGTAAATTGCCTGTGCATCGCCCCAGCGTACCAGGTCAAAGTTACGATCACTCCACTCACCAGCCAATTCAACGCGGCGTTCGTGTTTGAGGTTTGCCATTGTGGCATTAGTAATCGGGGGCAATCCTGCACGTACACGCACCTGGTTAAGCGCGGCATCACCGTTTTTACCCTGCATGATCTGCGCTTCGGCTTTAATCAGCAAGATCTCGGCATAACGCAATAATGGCACGTTTAAATCTGTAGATGGTTCATCGCCGTTAGGGCTTACGTGAATACCACCTGCATAGCTAAACGGTTCCATATATTTATTAAACTGGTAGCCGGTTAAGCTGTTGCTTTTACCACCAATTGGGTAAGTATAAGTTTGACCGAAATACTGGAAGCTATCGCCTTTTTGCAGGATAGTAGCCGGAAGCCTTTTATCGCCTGCTTCAAACTCATCAACCAATTCTTTGGTTGGCTGATAATAACCGAAGCCGTTATATAAACCCCAGCCTTTGTTCTCCAACATAGCACCAGGCAAAATGCTCTGACCATTCAGGTTACTTGCAACCGACCAGATATACTCAGAGCTATAGTTATTAGCGATCTTGAACACATCCGCATAATTACTTAGCAAAGCATGTTTTCCGCTAAGGATAACCGAGTCGGCATATTTTTCGGCATTAGCGTAATCCTTAGCATGCAGGTAAGTTTTAGCCAAATAAGCATAAGCAGCAGTTTTATGAGCGCGGCCTTTATCGGCAGCAGCCAGTTTATCGAAATAAGGCAATAAAGAAGCTGCCTTTTTCAAATCAGCCTCGATATAAGCGTAGTTATCTTTAACTGAGGGCAATTGCGCCGGGAACGCTAATGGATTAGCGCGATTTTGCAAAGGAGCACCTTGTTTGTCCGATCCGTACAGATCGGCAATTTCCAGGTGCATTACAGCATGAATAAAGTAAGCCTGGCCCAAAATAAAGTTTTTGGTAGCTGCGTCCATGTTGATGTTCGGCACGTTGTTGATGACGTCATTAGCACGTTTCATCACTACAAAATGCAGTTGCCATGGAGCGTAAATACTGCTTTCGTTGCCGGTACAGATAAAGTTTTTGATATTTTCCCTATCGGCAGATGTACGGCCAACAACCATGTCATCGCTGGCATTAATGAACCAAAAGAAACCGCGACCGTAAAGATCTTCGCTGTTACTTTGTTTCTCATACAAACCATTGGCCGCTGCCTGGGCATCGGCAGCAGTTTTCCAGAAGTTTGTACTGGTTGGCGTACCGGTTGGTTTAATATTATCTAAAGTGCCTTTTTTACAGCTTTGGGCCAGTGCAATAACCATTGCACCCATTAAGCCTTTGCTAATTATATTTTTGAATTTCATCTCTATATCTTCTTAATTGTGGTTCCTGATTAATTATAAGCCTACGTTAACACCTATTAAAATAATCCTTGCCTGTGGGTACAAGCCTAAATCAACGCCGTTTTGGTTGATACCAACTTCGGGGTCAAGACCTCTGTATTTGGTAAATGTGGCCAGGTTTTGCGCGTTGGCAAAAATGCGGGCGCTGCGTACACCAATTTTAGTCATCAGCGCTTTTGGCAGTGTGTAACCAAGCGTTACGTTTTTGATACGCATGTATGAACCGTTCTCAACATAAAAGTCAGATACGTTACCAAAGTTGCCGTTTGCATCACTTGCAGATAAGCGCGGGATATTGGTGTTTGTATGGGTTGGTGTCCAGGCATTTTTAGCGTCGGCCAGCAGGTTATAGTTTTGGATAGATGCATTTAAACCTGTGTATTTAACAGCATTGAAAAGTTTATTACCTGCGACACCTTGCAAAAATACGCTCATATCAAACGGGCCATAGTTAAAGTTTGCCGTAAAACCATAGCTAATTTTAGGGAAAGGTGTACCCAGGTAAGTTTTGTCGGCCTCGGTTATTTTACCGTCATTATTAAGGTCCTGGAATTTGATATCGCCTGGTTTTGCATTTGGTTGAATAAGCGTACCCGAGGATCCTTTATAATTATTTACCTCATCCTGCGATTGGAATAAGCCCGCGGTTTTGTATCCAAAGAACGAATACAAAGAATACCCCTGTTGTAACCACACAGGCACCAGGTTATCTCTTACTGTTGGACCAGAAAGGATGGTTTGCTGACCTGGAAGTATGTTATCAATTTTATTTTTGATGTATGATCCGTTAGCTGCTAAATTATAATGGAATTCACCAACGCTACCCTGGTATTTAACTGCTAACTCAATACCTTTATTGGTGATCTGACCACCGTTAACAAACGGAGGGTTTGACACGCCATAAACAGCTGCAACCGGTGGCTGGAACAGGAAACGGGTATTTCTTTTCTGAAACACATCAGCAGTAACATTGATCTTACCGTTCATCAGGCCTAAATCAACACCAATATCGGTTTGTGTAGCTTTTTCCCATTTAAGATTAAGGTTAGCCAAGCCATCAACAGCCGAACCTGTAATAGCTGTAGCCGGGCTACCTAAATAACCGGCAGTTTTGGTTAACGAAACTGAAGTTGGGAAGCTTGGTAAACCTGCAAGGTTACCCGACTGACCGTAACTTGCCCTTAACTTAGCAAATGATACCAGAGCATCGGTAGGAAAAAATGATTCCTTGCTAATTAACCAACCAGCCGATACGCCAGGATAAACTTCAGCACGGTTGCTGCTTGATAATAATGAGGTAGCATCACGACGGATGATACCGTTGACAAAGTATTTACCGGCATAATCATAACCGATCCTGCCCAGGTATGAGATCAAAGCAGATTCGTTCTTGTTGCCTTGTAGCGGTACGCCTGTTGGGTTAAGACTACCGTTGATGATATAACGATAAGCAGGATCTTCGCTCAGGTAGTTATCTGTGTTAACGCTAAAAAACTCCTGGGTATCATTCTGATAAGTATAACCTGCCAAAGCACTTACGTGATGATTACAAAAAGTCCTGTCGAAGTTTAAAGTTTGCTCGGCCAGGATAGTGCGTGTATTGTTTTGCTCCTGGAAAAGGAAGTTATCAAAAAACTTTTTACCGGGCTCCAATACCCTTGTGCTAAAGTTTTTAATGGTTTCAGAGTTCTTAGTAACCCCCAGATTTGAGCGAAATTTTAAACCTTTAATCAGGTTAATTTCAACATAAGGGTTGACATTAAAGCTATTTACAGCATCGCTGTTGTCCAAACGTTTTAAATAAGCAACCGGGTTAATTACGTCACCATATGAACCTGCATATTGGGCGGGCACACCACCAAAGCTGCCATCGGCATTATAGATAGAAGCGTTTGGAGGGTAAAATATAGCTGATAAAATAGCACCGGTGTAAGCACTTGTAGTATTGGCACCTTGTCCGTTGTTATATGAATAAGAGAAACTTTCGCCAATCTTTAACCAGTTGTTGATCTGATGATCAGAGTTTACACGAAAGTTGTAGCGAATAGCATTGGTATTTAACAGGATCGCATCATTTTTACGATAGCCTCCTGAAATATAAAAGGTAGATTTTTCGCTGCCGCCACTGATATTCAAGTTATAATCCTGTATGTAACCTGTTCTGAACAAGGCATCTGTCCAGTTGGTACGGGTTACGCGCGAATCAGGGTTTATAGTACCATCAAATGCAGGTAAGCGGGTTTTGCCTGCGTTATCATAAGCAGTATTTATAGCATCTGCATAATCGGCAGCGTTTAAGGCCTGTAATATTTTCAAGGCGTTTTGTACGCCGCCTTTTGCGGTAATGTCAAGATTGGTTTTACCTTGTTTACCGCGTTTGGTAGTGATCAAAATTACACCACCAGCAGCCTTGGCACCATAGATGGCAGCATATGAATCTTTCAATACGTCGATAGATTCGATGTCCGAAGGATCGATGGGGCCGCCGTTATAAATGGTACCGTCAACAACCATCAGCGGACCTTCATTATTGAAAGAGCTTTGACCGCGTAACCTGATGCTTGGGCCCGAAGTTGGGTCACCACCTTCGTTCAAAACTGTAACACCGGCAATTTGTCCCTGCAGCATTTCAGTCACCGAACCTACCGAACGATCTTTAACATTACTAACTTTTAATGAACCTACCGAACCGGTTACGTCGGTATTTTTTTGTGTGCCATAACCTACCACTACTACGGCGTTCAAACCGGTAACGTCAGCTTCTAAAGTAATGCTAAGCGGAAATTGACCGGCGGCAACTTCGCGGCTCTTGTAGCCGATAAAACTGAATACCAGCACCTCGCCCTTTTCAACAGTAATTTTAAAATTACCATTAACGTCGGTTGAAGTGGCGGCAGTTGAAGTTTTGCTGCGTACAGCCACGCCGGCCAGCGGACCGTCCTTATCGTTCACTGTTCCGGTCACCGTAATTTTTTCGGGTGCACGTACCACCTTTTTGTGCGAGATAATAATAGTGCCGTATTTTTCGCGGTACTCCAATTGTGTATTGGCAGTTAAAGCGTTAAGCACATCTTTTAATGGTTTGTTAACAAATGAATTTGCCTTTACTTTTACCGCGGCCACATCATCCATCTTGTAGTTAAATGCAACGGTATTTACCGCTTTTTTGAGTTTCTCGAGCGAGGCATCCATGGTTTCATCGGCAAACTTTACGGTTACCGGCTGATCCATCAGCGACACACTACGCTCGGCGAAGGCGCGTGAGGGCAATACTGCCGTCAGGGTTGTTACCAGCAAT
Source organism: Mucilaginibacter gossypii (assembly GCF_900100945.1). Taxonomy (GTDB): domain Bacteria; phylum Bacteroidota; class Bacteroidia; order Sphingobacteriales; family Sphingobacteriaceae; genus Mucilaginibacter; species Mucilaginibacter gossypii. The sequence continues at coordinate 289,742 of NZ_FNCG01000006.1, forward strand.
AAAATTGCTGAGATTAATCTTCTTGAAATCCGGGTTAAAGATTTTTCCATACATTTGTTTTTAAAGTGATTAGTAACTGCCTGTTGGCTTTTAGTTTTGGCAGCTACACTTAATTGAGCCAGTGCCTGTTGGAGCAGGCATTGGTTTTCCTTTTTATATTGTTATCTAATATTTACAGTATCTCCGTTTAACTTATACTTTCGGCCGTCAATAAACTGGAGTATATCCAGCACCTGTCTGATATTCAACTTATTTGAAAACCTAACCGAGTAATGCTGCTGCGCCAATCGTTTTTCATTGTATTTAAAATTCACGTTATAGCGGTTTTGCAGATAAATGGTAATTTCCTTAAATGACGCATTATCCAGTATCAACTCCTCATGCATCCAGCTCAGCGAATGATCAGCCGTTAGTTCCTGGCGCGTAAAGCTTTCATGTTGTTTGTTATAGGTTAACTGCTGCCTGGGTGTGTAAAAACCCAATGTATGGCGCTGATCATGCACCTCTACCTTCCCGCTATTCACATAAACCTGTATGTCGGGCAGCTCCTTATAAAATTTGATATTGAACGATGTACCAAGTACTTGAGTAATAACTTTTGCGGCATGCACCATAAATGGCCGCTTCACATCATGTTTCACGTCAAAAAACGCCTCGCCATTTATCAGCGTTACTTCTCTTTTCGTATCGCCAAAACTAACCGGGAACTTTAACGATGTGCCTGCATTTAACTGAACGGTTGAGCTATCTGGCAGCATTACCTGTTTCATGCTGCCCTTAGGGGCAGTGATTACCTGGTAAGCAATTTGCTCATTTTTATGAGTAGCTAATTTTGAATAGAACAGTCCGGCACATACAGCTACCAAAACAGCCGCAGCTACTTTTAACCAGGTGGTATTTAGCCTGCGGACTTTACCTTTATCTATAGTTTGTTTTTCTATACGTTCCCAAAGCGGCTGCTTAAGGGCTTTAACATTGTCGCCGGTTTTGGCGTCCATGTCAAGGTTATGCATCAGTTGTTGTAAAAGCTGCAATTCCTCGTCGGTACATTTGCCAGCGTTAAACTTATTGAGTAGTTTTTCTATTTCTCTTTGATTCACCTAACAGGGGCTTTATACCTGATAAGTGACCCGAGACGGAGGAGTGTACTATAACTTTTTGAAAAAAATTATCAACAGCAAAAATCTGCTGTAATTATCAAAGGGGATGACATCGTAATACTTCTGAACAGATTTCTTCAACCTGCTTAAAGCATTACTAATTTGGTTGCGCACGGTTTGGTGCGATAAGCCTAAAAATTCGGCTATTTGCGGGCCGGTCATATCCTGCTCGCGGCTGCACAAATACACCTGGCGCATCTTTTCGGGCATATCCGCAATTTCCTGGTCTATCAACAAGTGCAATTCGGCAAGGGAAAGTTTTTGGTCGGTACTGTGTTCATAAGTTTCCTGTATTTCGGAAACATCATCTAACGGGCGAGGTTTGATGCTTTGCTTTTTGTACCACTTATAGCTCATGTAGTTAACAGAAACCATGAGGTAGGCTTCAAGCGCACCATTTACCTGGATGGTATTACGATTTTTCCATATGGAAAGGAACAGCTCCTGTACCATGTCCATCGCTTCATCCTCGTTTTGGGTTTTCTTTAACGCGAAGGCAATCAACCTATCCGCATAACGCTCATAAATTTCCCGGAATGCACCATCGTTACCGCCCTGCAGTTCAAGTAGAAGTTGTGCATCCGAATATTGTTTCACAAGGGGTATTTTTATCGCATCAAAGTAACGGCACTAATGTTAAGCTAAATTTAAATATATATTAATGCTTTAGAAAACACAGGCTAATAATTGGCACTATTTTTTAAAAATAGATTTTGCCCCCAAAATAACTTTTATTTCTCAAACAAACCTATACCTTTGTAATTCATCTGATGATTTACAAATGAGCAAAATTATTAAAAGATCGCTGGCACAAGAGATAGCAGAAAAACTGAAAGAACAGATAAGCAGCGGCCATTACCGGGTAAACGACAAGCTGCCTACCGAACCCGCACTCATGGCCGAGTTTGGCGTTGGCCGCTCTAGCATCCGCGAAGCAACTAAAAGCCTGGTACATTTGGGCCTGCTCAGAATCCAGCAGGGTGCTGGGACTTTTGTGGAACGCACAGCCAGTAATCCTGAGCCTATGGAAGCCCGTTTAAAACGTGCCCGCTCTCAGGACCTTGATGAGGTAAGACAATTACTGGAGATGAAAATAGCTGAAAAAGCTGCTATAAACCGCTCGCAAAAACATATTTTTAACATGAAAAGCCATTTGGAAACCCGGAACAGAACTGCCGAAGCCGGGCTATTGGAAGAGTGTATTGACGCTGATGTTAAATTTCACATCGCTATTGCCGAAGCATCAAAAAACGAGATCCTGAGCGATCTATATAAAACGGCAGCCGTACATTTAAAAAAATGGTTCACTGAAATCCACCCTGATACGCGCATTTTTATCGAAACCCAGCACCTTCACGAAAAGCTCCTGAAAAACATTCTCGATTGCGATTCGAAACAGGCCTGGAATACAGCTATGGAAATTCATCAATATTAAAAAATTTCGCAAAATTCATCTGATGATATAATGTTTTATAATTTAACCTGTCGCTAATGGAATCTACATCGCCAACAACTATTATCCCCGAACCTAAAAAATTGGTTCAGCAAACAGTGTATTCAATTTTGTTTACAATAAGCCTTGCACACTTTATCAATGATATGCTACAGTCGGTTATACCGTCTATCTATCCGCTTATCAAGCAACGGTTTAGTCTTAATTTTACTCAAATAGGGCTAATCACCTTCACCTATCAAATTACTGCTTCTATTTTGCAGCCATTTGTAGGTCTTTATACCGATAAAAAACCTAAACCATATTCATTGGCAATTGGCATGGGTTTCACTCTATCCGGATTGATGCTTGCCTCTTTTGCCGGCAACTTTTATATTATGCTGATGGCCGTAAGTCTTATTGGTATTGGCTCATCCATATTTCACCCGGAGTCATCCCGGGTGGCACATTTAGCATCGGGAGGAAAAAAAGGACTGGCTCAATCTATTTTTCAGCTGGGTGGTAATGCCGGCAGCGCTATTGGCCCCCTGCTTGCAGCTCTTATCGTGATCCCTTACGGACAATCAAACGTGATCTGGTTTTGCCTTATCGCCTTCGCCGGAATTTTGGTATTGCTCCGCATAGCTAAATGGTATGCCGAACGCCTCAGTTTTAATGCAAAAAACAAAAATGCTAAAGAAACCGTTCAGTTGAATATCTCCAAAAGGAGGGTAATATTCTCCCTGGGTATATTGCTGGTGCTTATATTCTCCAAATATTTTTACCTGGCCAGCATCACCAGCTATTATACTTTCTTCCTGATCAATAAGTTCCACTTAAGCATTCAGCAATCACAAATTTATTTATTCATGTTTTTAGGATCAGTAGCAGCCGGAACATTATTCGGCGGGCCACTGGGCGACCGCTTTGGCCGTAAATACATCATCTGGATTTCGATATTGGGTGTGGCGCCCTTTACCATGCTCCTACCCTACGTGTCATTGTTTTGGACCGGTGTTTTATCTGTGTTTATAGGCCTGATCCTTTCATCAGCATTTTCGGCCATCTTAGTTTACGCAACTGAGTTGGTACCAGGAAAAGTCGGATTGATAGCGGGTTTGTTCTTCGGCCTTGCCTTTGGAATGGGCGGTTTAGGCTCCGCAGTGTTGGGTAAAGTTGCAGATATGACCAGTATCAACTATGTATTTAAGATCTGTGCGTATTTACCGTTGATAGGTATTTTCACTGGTTTGCTGCCAAATATTGAAGGGAAGAGGGCGGTGAAGGGTTAAACAAAACAACATAGGCTAATTCAATGCGTCATTGCTAGGAACGAAGCAATCCCCGATTAGCAGAGCAGCTATGCAAGTCTCTCTGTACAGTTTGGGATTGCTTCGTACCGCGCAATAACCTTCCTCTTATAATTCCCTTACCCAAATATTACGATAACTGATAGGCTCACTTTTATCACCATGAGCTTGCAGCTTAATTGGCGAAGCACCATGTTTACGATATTCGGGTTTGCCGATATACGGGGTATCTCCTATTAATGAGGTATTGTTTTGAACCAGCACACCATTATGAATTGCGGTAGCGCGAGCCGCTGATTTTAATGAACCATCCTCATTAAAACGGGGTGCTGTCCAGATTACGTCATAGGTTTGCCACTCGCCGGGTTTGCGGCAAGCGTTTGCCAGGGGGATGGCTTGTTTGTATAAACTGCCCACCTGCCCGTTCACATAGGTTTTATTATTATAGTTATCAAGCACCTGCAACTCATAACCACCGGCTCCCCATGGCAGGGCTGCCAGGAAAATGCCGCTGTTACCGCGTGCTTGTCCGCTGCCGGTTATGTTTGATGGGATGCGATATTCGATATGCAACTGAAAATCCATGAATTTTCGTTTAGTTTGGATATCGCCTGCCGTTTTATCTACCGTAATAATTTTATCATCCACCTTCCATTTATGACTTGATGTACTGTCGTTGGTGGCTACCCATTCATCGAGGTTTTTGCCATCAAACAAAATGATGGCATCAGAAGGTGCATCTCCCAGAGTTTTACCAGGGGTAACCACAGCCGGCACCGGCGACCAGATCTCGGTATCCTCCGGCTTAGCATTTTGCTGCGCGAATATTGTTAAAGAACAGCCTGCTAATAAAGCAGTAAAAATAAGTTTGCGTTTCATTTTAAAACAATTGATCAGGGTTAAATAATCAGATAACTATTCGTGTTTAGCTGAAAGCCTAAAGCAAAAGGCTGAAAACTTTTAATACTGGGTCTTTAGCTTTTTGCTTTAAGCATTCGGCTTTCAGCTTTACTTAGCCAGCGATTTGATCCATAAAGCTATCTTACGGGCATCTTCCTTAGTAACCTGTGGCATAGGTGGCATAGGCGTTGAATAATCGGGCCAGTGCTCGGGTTTCGGGCTACGGATCAGCTGGATCAATTCGGCCACGCTGTATTTGCGTTTAGCTACATCCACGTAAGCCGGGCCAACTTGTCTTTTTGTAGCGTTATGGCACGAAAGACAGGTATTTTTCAGCAGGATCGGCTGCACCTCGGCATAAGTAGGAACCGTGTTTAATCCTGCTGCAGATTTTGCCGTAGCAGCTTTTTTGCCGGCGAGGCCTTTTTTCAGATCGGCCGCAGCTGCAGCTTTGGCAGAGTTTATCGTGCTTACCTCCGTCATAGAAAGTTTTTGCCCTTCGGGGATATTATTCAACGTATAATAAGCCGTTGGATGAACTAAATTGAAATAGTTTTCCTTATCGCGGATACCTGCAAGCGTAATGGTGTGGATATAATATTTACGCAGGTTATTCACAATCAATCGCGCTTTTAAACCATCTGCAGATACCTTCACACCTGCTATCGGGCATTTTTCGGTATTTACCGGCGGACTGCCATATACGCCATGGTATTTATAGATATAGCTTTCTACAGAGTATGAAGCTATATCTTCAGCTACTTTCTTATCAACCGGCTTGGTAAACTCTATCTCAAAACCATCGGGCATTGCACGGATAGCACGCATCTCAAACGGAACTTTATTGTTCCATACCAATCGCTGCAATCCCATAGTGGCTTCCCCTGCAGATCCCCAGCCACGGTTGGTTTCGCCTGCAGCCAATGAACCATCAGGTAACCAGGCCAGCCTTACTATGCCTGACTGGAAACCGCTTCTGAAAGCCCAGGCCGCGCCCTGGTATTCGCCGTTAACCTTCTCTAAAAACACCCTGTCAACCATACTTTGGCCCTGGTCGCAGATCAGTAATTGCCCGGCAAAAGGGCCGAATGCGCCTTCCGGGATTTTAACAATTTCGGAGTTGGAGATTCCTAAGATCCCATGCGGTAACCAAACCGCGGGCAGCTGTAACTCAGGGATCTCTTTTTTAGCCTCAAACTCCGTTTTAAATTTTTCATTAACAATATCCTGCGGCTTTACAGGTTGGCCGTTTTTATCAAATTCTATCCTCGGGTTGTTTTTGGCAAAGAATTGCTCGGAAGTGAGTTTTAGCGGCGAGTTAGGCAAACCCGTCCAAACCAGGCTTGAAGGATGCCCCATAAAAGCCCCTTTTTTGATCGGCATGATACTACCTGAACCAACCCAGTCACCCTGGTTATCTGAATACCAAAGTTCGCCATCAATCATACTGATACCGCAAGGCGAACGCAAGCCTGCCGCCCATGGCGTAACAGTGCCATCTTCCTTAATATTTAAAGCCCAGCCCCGGTAAGGCACAAAGCTTTTCGGGTGCCACCAATCGGGCGGGAAGCCGAGGTTCAAAGTCACAAAGAATGAGCCATCGGGCGCTATTTTAGGCCCGAAGCTATACTCATGATAATTTCCTGATAACGGCCATGCATAAATGGTTTCAAAAACATCGGCCTTACCATCCATATTCGTATCAACCAGCTTGGTCAATTCGCCGCGCTGAACAACGTACAACGCACCGTCTTTCCAGGCGGCACCCAGCACCTCATGCAAGCCAGAAGCAAACTTGCGGAAAAAAGGATGCTGACCGGTTGGATTTTCGACCATAAATATATCTCCGCGACGAGTGGTTACTGCCAGCGTACCATTAGGCAGCGTGCACAAACCGCCAACTTCAAGGATAGTACCCTCAGGCGCGGGCACTTTCATGATCTTAAAAAAGTCATCTTCTTTAGGCGATTCGGCCTGGGCAAAGGTATTTTTGATATCGCTCAACAGCGCGATAATTATAAGCGTAAATAAAAACGTGCCCTTGTTTATCATTTGTTTTAAAGTATTGTTCATGATCAAGGCAGCTTAAAAAATGATAGAATAGGTTAATTTCTTTTGAATAGGAATGATGAGCTCCTGCTTCCCTCCCGCATCCCGAACGATAGGTTTGGCGCCCGCTGCATCATCAATACGGATATAGTAGGATTTATCGTCAATGACATATAATCCATTGCCAAGTGTTTCGATATTGCCGGATGCCAGGTGATAAAACAGGCCGTCTACTGCATTGGCAAGTGTTACTTCCCGGTGAATGCCCTGGCCTTTATCCATCACACTGCTGGCATCATTTACCGAAGTACCATAAATATTGTACTTAAATGCCGGAACATCGTCGGCATTCAAAACATAGCCTTTTGGCCTGTACCCTGTACCTGCAGTATCCAAAGCCCAGGCGGCATTTGCATCGCTCAGCTTTTCGATAGCAGGGACAGGTTTGCCAAGGTATTGTACAGAACCAGCCGGGCGCGATGAGCCATCGCCCCTGTCATGCCACATGGGTGTGGCATCTAAGAAACCACCACGCCAGATCTCTACAATCATTCCTTTATCCAAATCGTAAGTGTAATGCAACAGTTCAGGGCTGCCTACATTTACACCATGGGTAACCCTGATACCTCCCGGTAAATCAGAAAAGCTCCGTAATACAGTATTTGAAGTTGCATTGATCAAAATAGGATCAACAGGATCATTGTTGCTTACATTGGCATCGCTCAATAAATACTCGCGGATGCCCGGGCCTGATGCCGTAAGCCCTAAAGCCGGCCTGACCCAATCGACAGTTTTTGAGTAGAGTAATTCAAACGGATGATCGCCGGGTTGTAACTGGGCCTTGCCCTCGCCCCTGTTTTCGGCTAACATAACCGCATCAACCCCGTCAATACGCAATTTGCCTTTACCACCCGGTACATTTAGTTTAAAAACATATTCACCAGCTTCTTTAATTTGAATACTGCCAGTATAACGGATTAGGAAATTATTGGTAAGCTTACCCTGATTTGATGATAATACAGGCGAAGTTCCTTCTGATTCGGGTTTTAGTTTCTTATAACTATCTCCCTCAATAACCCCATCTTTATAAACCCCGTATTTCAGGTTTGAAAGTGTAGGGTGAGGCTTGTCAAAACTGGTTATCCTGATATTCCTGAAAGCTACCGGGCCATGATCGCCCTGCAAACGCAGCGGACCGGTGGTGGCCTCCTTGTTGTCAAAAGCTCCGCGGGTTGGCCCGGCAAGCTCAACATTATCCTGGATCAAAACACCATTGAGCCAAACGTAAAGGACCTTGGCATTGCTGATCTTTTGGCCGCTGACATCAAAGCGCGGTGCCTGGAACGAAATTTTCATGTGCTGCCATAAACCCGGCGCACGGCTGGCATTTTGCCGTGGCGCATGGCCATCATAACCTTGCTGCCCTTCGGGCTTGCTACCGTCCCAGCGCTCATAAATACCACCATTATCTCCCGATTTCGGGTTTACCGTTCCCCAGCTATCTAAAAGCTGAATTTCATAACGCCCCTGCAAATAAATACCCGAATTGGAACCTTTGGCCATCATATAATCAAGCTCCAGGTCGGCATCGCCATAAGCAGATTTGGTAAACAGGTCTTTTGCGCCCTTTTTGCCGGGTAGGTTTACCAAAATCCCGCTACCATCTTTAAGGGTTAAAACTTCATCCTGCGCAATATCAGCCTGTGCGCCGGCTGCTACTTTCCAATTGGATGATGGATTATCAAAAAAAGAAAGATCATTAAGAGGTACCGTGTTTTGCGCCCTGAGTTGCTGGCAACCCAGCAGGCAAACACATGCTATCCAAAACTTTTTTCTGCCGAAGAGTTTAGGAGATTGATTAAAGCAATGCATTGATTTTTAATTATAATATGGTTTATTGGCTAAAGCGCATAACAATGCGGCCTTATATTAGCAACGCAAGATAATTAATTTACGCAATCGATTACGAATATTTTAATCATTTTCCGGTGTAATTTCAACCAGGGGCAAAACACCTAATTTACAAGCCTTTGATTACCCTTGTCATCAAAAACGGTAACGCTTAATATTTTGTCATTAAGCTGTATAAACCTTGCCGACTGCGACAAAAAAGATGAGCCAAAATAAAATTCCTGCCTTGAGGTATTGCCGTTCTTGTATTTAATCAGTGCATAAACATCATTGGCCTTGACTGGGATAGTTTTTGTTTTATTTTCTGATCTGAAAACTTTTAAAACATCTTTATGCTGACTGGCGGCCAATATTACCTGCCCATTTTTATCGCGGAACTTAACCAGGGCCTTACCATCCCCCGGAATATAAATACCGCTTTGCATAATACTTAATGGCTTAAAGTTGCCTTTGCCGTCACCTTTCAGCATTAAACCGTTAAGCGCGTCATAACGCCCGATAGTAGCATCACTGCCATAATCGTTGCCATTAATAACTACGTCGAGGTTTCCATCCCCGTCAAAATCGCCGGTTTCCATACCGTTTAATACCGATACCTGGGCTTCAACAGGCAGCGGGATAGCTGTAAATTTACCATTGCCATCATTCCTTAAAAAACATGATTGTAAGGTATTAGCTTTCAGCCTCAACGCCCCGCTCCTCTGTTCGGGTGAAAGCACCTCGTCCATAGTTGCCAAAGCGTACGAGCGATAATTGGTAAACTTTTTTCTCATGCTGATCATTTGCTTCAGCATATCATCGCGACCGTACATTGGGTACTCCTTTTTGTCCCCGTTTTGATCGGGCTGAAAAATAGAAGGAATCGCGCTGTAGATGCCACTCTTATCAAATTCTTTAGCTGTAATGTAAACAGGATACTGGTCACTGGCTTTGATGAGGCTATTCTCGCCCAAATTCCCGACAATATAATCCGTGCGGCCGGTATGCCTGAAATCTCCGGCCACCAATGAGTTCCACCACCCCAGCTTATTGCCCAGGCCGGATTGAACTGTGGTATTAACAAACTTACCATGTTCATTTTTAAGGAATGTTACCGGCATCCACTCGCCGGCCATGACCAGGTCGGGCCAGCCGTCGTTATCATAATCGGTAAACAGGGCATCGCAAATCATGCCTATGTTTTTCAAAGCCGGGGCTACCTGTGCTGTAACATCCGTAAATTTTGCGTGCCCATTTTCACTATCGTTCCGCAAAATAAAACTCGAAACCGGGTTGGGGTATTTCCATGGCTCAACTCTTCCTGATACAAACAGGTCGGGCTTACCATCTTTATTATAATCACAAGCCCGTACGCAAAGTTTGCTGGTGAGGTTTGAAGGCAAAGCATCCGTTGTAAGCGTAAAATTGCCTTTGCCATCATTGATATAAAGCCTGTCCTGGTATTCAGGGCCATTTGCTGCAAATTCGTAACCTCCACTGGCTGCATATAAATCGAGCTTGCCATCACCATTAGCATCAAAAAGCAACAAACCTTCATCTTGAAAATTATGGAGAGGATTAATATCGCCTGCTAACAGGTTACGGCGGTTAAATTTGCCATCGGGCATCTGGAAAAAAACCTGCGCCTGATCGTAAGCGGTGCCCCCAATGATCAAATCATCAAAACCATTGCCGTCGATATCGCCCACGGCTAAAGCCGGATTATACTCAGAAAGTTTATGCGGCAGTAGTTTCTGGATATTAAAATCAAGAAAACCGCTTCCCTTGTTGGTATAATGGATCCCTATGGAATCTGTTATTTCTTTAAATAAAGCATTCGCGGCTATTTGCGGCTGAACCAGGGAATAAGGGTCATTAGCGTTTTTTATATCAACCTTTATTAACTGATCTGCTTTTAGCTTTGTCAGCTTTTCTCTTTTGCCATTCGGCCATTTGATCAAGACCGAATCTATTGTGTTAATTTTACCCAGACCGAAATGCGCCATACTTTGTACCGATGAAATATATCCCCGGTAGGGATCATTTTCATATACCTGTGTCTTATCCTTATCGTAAAATATCTCGGCCGTAGCACCTAAACCATTAATATTTTGCTTATCACCTTTAAAGCTAATTTGCAGGTAGTGGGTTTTATCAAGCTTATTTTTATCATCACGCGATGTATTGCGGTAAACAAATGCTTCGTCATTGATATTATTAACAACCATATCCATGGCGCCATCGTTATCCAAATCGACATATACAGCCCCGTTTGAAAAAGTAGGCAGGCTTAAGCCCCAATCCTTACTCACATCGGTAAAGGTGAGGTTGCCGTTATTCGCAAAAGCATAGTTATGCAGCTTAATTTCGGGGATTTGATCCAAAACTTTTTGCTTGGAAGTAACGGCATAGGCCTGCTCGCGGTAAGTCATAAAGTCGTGGTCAGACACATCCTTAGGGAAGCCGTTGGTTACGATCATGTCCCGATAGCCGTCATTATTAAAATCGGTGATCAGCGGTGTCCAGCTCCAGTCGGTTTGGGCAATGCCACTTAAAAAGCCTATTTCGCTAAAAGCAGGGGCGCCCATAGCACCATTCTGCCCTAAACGCGGCCCCTGGTTTAATTGCAGGGTATTGCGTACATACTGGTACTGGGTACCATAAATATCAAAGTTTTGATAAGTTTGGTAACTATTGGGACCGAGGATCATCTTTTTGCGATAGTTGTCCTCCGGATCCATGTCCAGTTCAACAACATCCGGCAAGCCATCGTTATTGATATCGATAACATCCTGCCCCATAGCGTTGTAGGATGTGTGTTTAAAATATTCTTTGGTACGATTGGTAAAGGTACCATCATGGTTGTTGATGTAAAGGACGTTGTTTGATATAAAATCATCCGATACGTAAATGTCTTTCCACCCGTCGTTGTTAAAATCGACCGTTGTGGCTGCATGGCCATAACCATCCAGGTTAATACCTGCCTGTGCGGATACATCATGAAACACGCCATGATGTAATTTTCCATCCCAATCGTTACGGTACAACCTGCCCCGGCTATGATTTGCCGTATAATTTGAATTACCGAATAAATTAGGATTGTAACTTGCCGTGGCGCTGTTTACTGTAAGGTACATATCCAAGTCGCCATCGTTGTCATAGTCAAAAAAGCTTGCCATGGTTGATTGTGCGCCAGCTTCCAGACCATATTCTGAAGCCTCATCTTTAAAATGAGGAATACCATCGTTGCCTTTCCCCTGGTTAACGTATAGTATATTCCGCCTTTTCAGCGAGTCTTTGGCAATGGTATTGCAAATGTAAAGGTCCGGTAAACCATCATTGTTGATATCAACTACCGCAACACCTCTTCCCCATCGGCCCGCGCCATTTACACCCGCGGCATCGGTAATATCATCAAACTTAAAATCACCTTTATTAAGATATAGCTTGCTTGCCACCATATTACCTGTAAAGTATAAATCGGGCAGACCATCGCCATTAAAATCGCCAACCCCTACGCCGCCGCCATTGTAAATATTCACCAGGTCTAACGGGTTTATCGAATCGTTTTCGATGATCTCATTTTTAAAATGAATGCCCGAATGAGATGATGAAACCTGCTGAAAAAGTGAAGTTTTTTTACAGGAGAATAAGGCAGACGAACATAGTATAGCGATGGGTAAAATTTTCTTCATCAATTAGGAGATCGGTTTATTCTTTAAAGATAATAATTAACACAAAAAGGCTTTCTCCCCGCGGGAGAAGCCTTTTCTGTTAAATGATAACAATATACTAATTACCGTATGCCGGATTTTGAGTTAAATTAGGGTTTAGCCCACGCTCAAGCTGCGGAATAGGATAAAGATCACGGCCAACAGGAAGTGATGTATTATACAAGCCATGAAGCTTTAAACCATTGTCTGCATCAAGCTTTGCATCTGCAGTGTTGGGGTTAGCAATCATGTTGGTATTGTTGTCAACTGTACCGTAAGCTTTTTTAATGAATTCGGCAGCTACACCAGCCCTGCGCAGGTTATAAAACACAGAATATTCACCCGAAAGTTCATGCCTGTACTCGCTGTAAACCATTTGCAGTGGGTCTGTGATTGGGCTTGAAGCCGAACCGTCATAATTTGCACCATCCTGCATTACAGCCGGCGCAGTGCCGCCCCACGCACGGTCTCTTACCTTTTTAATCGTGGCCAGGCCACCTGCTGCGTCACCTGTACGGATCTGGCACTCGGCTTTATCAAGCAATACTTCGGCATAACGTAACAGTATTTGATTTTGAGCGCCAAAAATTGTTGAATTGCCGGAGTTAGCATCAAGGTTGGGGTCGCGCCACATTTTAGCACAGTAGAAACCGGTACGTAAACCATCACCGTCAGAACCATACCATGGATTGGCATGTGTACCACAGGTATTGATGATCTTACCGTCATCCCCAGTGTATTTAGCTTTTACCTTAGGATCGGAGCTCGCAAAACCTGCTACTACTAAAGGATAAACTTTAATGCCGCCCCGACCTATAATTCCCGGACTAATGTTCTCATCGCCGGGGCCAATCACTGTTGCCAGTTTACGTTTGTCACCAGCCTGGTATGAATAATATAATCCCGGATTGGCATAATCATAACCGAAGTTTGAAACCTCCTCCGGCCAGCTAAAATCCGAAATCCAGGCTACTTCATTACCTGCACCCCAACTTTGGGTACCTGCTACTGTGAACTGCACCTCAAATATCGACTCAGCATTATTTTGATGGTTGTATTCATTTACATCTATAAAATTAGGCATCAGTGAAAAATGCCCATCCAACTGGTTAAAGTTTGCCAATGCACCGGCGTAATCTTTATTCCACATTTGCGCGGCACCTTCATAAGCTAAAGCAGCACCTTTTGTTGCCCTTCCAAGTTCAGAAGCCGGCAAATCTTCCCTCCATGGTAATAAAGTTGCAGCCTGCTTGGTGTCGGCAATTACCTGTGCAAATACTTGTTCTTGTGTACTTCTTGCGGTTAAACCATCAGTTACTGATTTAAGCTCCAGTGGCACACCGCCAAAACTACCCGCCAGATAGTAATAGGTCATTCCGCGTAAAAAGTAGGCTTCACCAAGCAATCGGTTAGCTAAACTTTCGTCAAGAATCCCTTTGGCTTTCATTTCGGGAATGATTTCAATTGCAGAGTTAGCCCGTGATATACCCACATAAGCACGTTGCCAAAAAGTCCTGATCGGGCCAAAATCTGTAGTTATTGCGTAGTAATTATAAAAGCGGTCATTTCCCCAGTTAAAAAAATCATGGGTTTGAAAGTTAGCATAATACCAGATCGACTTTTTTAGCAGGTCGGCATTTTGATAGGTATCATAAATTGAGTTTACAAGCGCTATACCGTCAGCTGCTTTATTAAAATAAGCATCTTTAGCGAGCTGTGTATAGCTTGTTTGGTCAAGAAAATTCTTTTTACAGCTCAATGGAACCATAAGTGTGGCACCGAGAGCAATTAGTGTGATATATTTTTTATTGATTTTCATTTCTTTACTGTTTTATCGCTGCCCAATTAGAAAGTTACATTTAAACCAAGTGTATAAAACTTAGATGAAGGGTAATTACCCGCATCAATACCAGATGCCGTTGCACTTCCATTAGCTGTGCCAATTTCAGGATCCAGTCCTTTATACCCGGTTATAGTAAACAAATTCTGGGTGGAAAAGTAAATTCTCACTTTTGATAGGGTCAACTTTTTGGTGACGTCAGACGGTAATGTATAACCCAGGGTAAGGTTCCTTAAACGGAGATAGCTACCATCTTCAACATACACACTTGATGGTACGTTATTTGCGCTGGTATCATCATTATATGTAAGCCTTGCGTAACGATTTGATGGATTACTCGGGGTCCAGTGATTAACATAATAATCGTAACCTACGTTTTCAACACCAACAAAGCCGGGGGCCTGAAAGCTTTCAAGGGTCCTTTGCTGATAATTCAGGATCTTATTTCCGTAAGAGCCATAGAAATATGCGTTAAGATCAAATGCCTTATAAGCAAAATCGAGGTTTAAACCACCATAAAATTTAGGGATCGGACTACCGAGGCTTGTCCTGTCTGAAGGGGTAACCTGTCCGTCACCGTTGTTGTCGGCATAATAACGATCCCCTGGTTGGGTAACGCTTTTCCAGTAATATGGGTTACTTGGAAATTTAGCTGCAGCGGCCGTATTTAAAGCGTTGATTTGTGCCTGCGACTGGAATATACCTAATGATTTATAACCAAAAAACTCACCTACAGCCTGCCCGATATTGGTTTCGCTGAATTGCCCCCAGCCATTACCGTTAAGACCAGTAACCGTGGTAAGGTTATCAATAAAGGTTAGGCTTTTATTAAGGCTAACTAATTTATTTTTAACCGTAGTAAAAGTCAAGCCCACACCATACCTGAAATCATTTACCGTGTGGTTGTAGTTTACGGCAAACTCAAAACCTTTGTTATTAATTTCACCAACATTTTGTGCCAGGTTTTGGCTAAAGCCAGTTTGTGACGATACAGGAAGGTTTAACAAAAAGTCTTTCGATCTCCTGTTATAATAATCAACTGTAAAAGTAAGCGCGCCATTCAGGAAGGCAGCATCCATACCAATGTCAGTTTGGTAATCAGTCTCCCATCTGAGGTCGGGGTTGGCAGGTTGTGTTGGTGCCAAGCCGGGTTGATAAACCTCTCCTGACGAACCATTTTTACCAAATGGGTAACCCACGTTTGTGCCGGTAGTAGCTGCACCACCTGATGAATATAAGGCATTATATTGAAATAATGGAATAGAGCCCTGATTACCAACTTCGCCATACCCTCCTCTGAACTTCAGATCAGACAGCCATGCAACGTTTTTCAGGAATGATTCTTCTTTAGCTTTCCAGGCTACGGAACCCGAAGGGAATACACCATATTGATGCCCGTTAGCAAATTTCGACGAACCATCGCGCCTAACGGTACCTGTTACAATATATTTGTCATTGTATTTATAGATTAACCGTCCAAATTGTGAAGCAAAAGTTGTTGTATATTGGCTGCCTGTAACAACAAGATCGTTAACCTGCGCCAGATCCCGAAGGGCATTATTGATCAATTTATCTCCGGTACCTGTCATATACCGGTAGGTATTTGATTGTGCTGAAACACCACCAACAAAGTTAATAGCGTGCTTTCCGAAGGTTTTATCATACGATATGGTATTTTCCCATAACCACTCAAAAGTGTTATTAGCGCTTTGCGAATAAACAGAATTTTGGTTAGCTCCGCTTAAACCATATTGCTCCTGCCAGCGAAGGTCTTCCGGTTGAAAGAAGTAACCCGAATAGTCACTTACGTTTAGGCCCGCATTGGTTTTGATCTTAAGTCCGTCTATAATAGTAGCCTCTAATGAGCTACTTGCCAAAAGGTAATTATTTAGGTTTTTATAATCGTTTTTTTCAATAGCATATAATGGATTGTTCCAGCTTTTTGTGTAAATATTGATCGGGTTATAAAAACCATAGTTCCTATTTTTGTCTTTTATCTGGTTGGTTAACTTATTACCACCATCGAGCGTAGGGATAAGCTCTGTTAATTGCTGCAATGATCCTGAACCAAATGGATTATTTTGATCCTGCCTTGAATACTTAGCACTGGTAGATGATTTAAGCCATTTACTTACGGTATAATCAATATTCATACCCAGGTTTAACCGCTTAAAATATGAACCTAAAACAATCCCCTTTTGGTCATAATAACCAGCTGAAAAGGCAGATTGAATTTTTTCGTTGCCTCCGCGTATACCAAGGTTGTAGCTCTGTTTTGCCCCCTGGCGATAAATTGCATCCTGCCAGTCGACACTGGTTAATGCCGAAGGATTTGCCCATTCAGGCAATTCTGTAAAATTACCCTCAGATGCGTGATCTTCATTGGCCAGGGTTGCCCATTGCTGCGCGTTAAGAACTTTATACTTTTTGGGTTTTGATTGCAATGAACCATAGGCATCTAACGATACCTGCACCCCACCATCCTTCCGACCTTTTTTTGTAGTAATGATAACAACGCCGTTTGCTGCCCTAACACCATAAATAGCTGTTGCCGAAGCATCTTTCAACACATCAATATTAGCTATATCGTTAGGATTAACGTTATTTAAGCCTCCGCTGATCGGGTAACCATCAACCACATATAGAGGCTCATTACCATTTGTAGCCAAACTACCTACCCCCCTGATCAATACACTCACACTACTACCGGGTGCGCCATCATTGTTAGTAACCTGTACACCCGCTGCCCTGCCTTGCAAAGCCTGGTCAACGCTGGTCACAGGCACTTTACCTACCTGATCGGCGTTGATTGAACTAATAGCCCCCGTTAAATCTTTACGCTTAGTAGTACCATAACCCACAACAACTACCTCGGTCAGTGTTTTATTATCGGGCACTAACGATACGTTAATAACCGATCTGCCGTTTATGGCAACTTCCTGGTTTAAGAAGCCAACAAAGCTAAAAACAAGTGTTTCATTGTTACCGGCGGTTATTGAGTAGGTACCATCGGCCTTTGAACCCGCAGCCTGCGTGCTCCCTTTTATCTTAACGGTAACACCCGGCAAAGGTAGTCCGTTGTCCGAACCGGTGATCTTACCGGTAATCAATTTACTTTGGGCTTGCCCCGACAGGCTTATCAACACAAATGATAAACTTGTACAGATTAAGGCCACAACTTTTTTGATACGTAGTTTTCCTCTCATACGTTTTACTTTAATTTGTTAAAATTGGTTTAAAGCACATGATCACTTCTTAACAGTTGTCGCCAAAGAGATTATATGCTAAGTAAAAGTAGCCAGAGGTAACAATCGATTATAATACGATATGAGTGGTTTTTTGTATTATTTTAACATAACCCAAAAATATAAATTTAAAATTTCAAATAACTAATTATCAATTAGTTAAAGATTAAAAACAAAACCGAAAGTCAATATATTATCGCCATCGTGATAAAATAATACATATCAATGTTAAAATTAAATCACCGAATAAATGTTATTTTAACAATAAAATTGATTTTGATTTTAAAACATTAACCTAACGTTGTGCAGGTTGTATAAACAAAAATGCCTACCAGTTAACACCGGAAGGCATTGATCATTTTTAACTTTTTAAATCCCCTATTTTAGCTTCACAAAATAAATCCTGTTCCTGTCAACCGAATTGGTAGCCGGTAAAATTTTTGCAGCAAAACCGTTTTTACCATTATCAATAACACCGAAGTCATCATCGTTAGATATGGCAAGGATATTACCCGGTAGTAAAGTCAAACCTTCGGCTTTATCATGAGGGTAAACAGTTGGCAAATCTTTTAGCAAATCAAGCACCTGGGTTTTGGTAACCGGGGTAATACCAGCGGCCTGTAAACCGGCTAAATCATTAAGCTCTTCAACAGTTTTTGTGTTATATAATTTGCCGTTGGCGCCGTTTGCGGGGTCGGAGATATCGGTAGCATTGCTGATATCTATTTTAAATACTTTTTTGAACTTAGCGGCATCGGTAGGCGCACCTCCGAACTTACCATCGCGTTCAATAGTTAAGAATGTAGTGGCATTAACGGCGGTTATGTCACTAACGCCTGTTAATGAAGTATTATCCATAAGGTAAGCATACTGTTTTGTATTGCCCGTTGCAATATCAAAGGTAAGGATGCGCAATACAGTTGAATTAGCAACCTTTGCTTTAGATGGGTTATACATTGGCGATTGCATCATGCCAACCAGTGTTTTGCCATCGGGTGTGATGGCTAACCCTTCCATACCGCGGTTAGCCCTGCGGGTAGCAAATACAGCAGGAATTTTACGGCCGCCGGTGCCTGATCCGTAAGGGTTAATGCGTTCGATGGTTTTGCCGCTGGCATCAAAGTGTACTATATGCGGACCGTATTCGTCACTTACCCAAAAAGTACCGTCGGATGCCAGAACCAAACCTTCCGAATCAATACCATCAGCACTTGGAGATAACTGATTTCCGCTCAGATCAAATGGAATTTCGCCCGAAGCTCCCATTCCGGCGGGGTTTGGTAAACCATTTAATTTCACGCCGTTGGCATTTTTTAACTCTATGGTTTGTTCCAGCACCAGTTTATCATCTTTTAACCTGAATTTACCTATCTGCGGATCAAAATCCGGTTTACCGATGATGATGGAATTGGCTGTCTGCCCGGCCACGTTTGAGCCGCGGTCGGTAAGCAGGTAAAATACATCTTTGTGGTTTGGATCTGCTGCCACTGCGGATCCAAAGCCGCCGTTATAAACCTTTACGCCGTCGGCAGTGGTGAAAAGGATAGCCGGGTTTTGCGCCTCGGCCATATCAGGATAGCTGAAAGGATTTATCTTATTATCATTATGGCAGGAAGAAAGGATCGCCGCGGATAACGCGATGACGCTAAGTAATTGTTTTTTCATTTGATAAGTGATCGATTAGTTTTACAAAGGAATCGGCCATATATAAATCTATTGTTAATTCTATAACAATAATTTAACCTACAAGCACAAACTCTATTAAATCTGAACATATAAACAACTCAACATTTTGCAATATTTATGTTACTTACCAATATCATTTAAGATAAAACGTATTACCTCATCCGCTTTTTCATATTTTTAACCTTATGAAACATATTTACCATTATACCTGCAACAACCTTTGGAACAAGGCAAGGCCTTTTGTTTTGGGCATGCTGCTTTGCAGCGGCATAGCTTCGGCACAATCAACTAACCCGGTTATCAACAGCATCATGACCGAAGAAACCACCAATTCGCAACTGGAAAAACTGGCGCATGAGCTGTTTGATGGTATCGGCCCCCGTTTGGTTGGTACGCCGCAAATGAAACAGGCAAACGACTGGGCAGTTGCTAAATACAAAAGCTGGGACATCCAGGCTAAAAACGAAAAATGGGGCGAATGGCGCGGCTGGGAACGCGGGATCTCGCATATTGATATGGTATCGCCAAGGGCAAAATCATTAGAAGGCACGCAACTGGCCTGGAGCCCGGGCATGGACAAAAAGACCACTACTGCCGAGGTAATTATCCTACCGGATGTGGCCGATTCGGTAGCCTTTCAACAATGGCTCCCCAATGTAAAGGGTAAATTTGTAATGATCTCCATGCTCCAGCCAACCGGCAGGCCCGATTATAACTGGCAGGAGTTTGCCCTGAAGGAATCATTTGATAAAATGAAAGCCGAACGCACCGCCCAAACCGATGCATGGAAAAAACGCATCAGCAAAACCGGGTTTACCAATAAAACTTTGCCCGTGGCGTTGGAAAATGCTGGCGCAGCAGGTATTCTGACCAATAACTGGTCGGCCGGATTTGGGGTTGATAAGATCTTTGCTGCCTATACCAAAATCGTGCCTACGGTTGATATTGCATTGGAAGATTATGGCATGCTTTACCGCCTGAGTGAATCGGGCAACAAACCGGTGATTAGTATTCATTGCGAATCAAAAGAATTAGGTGTAGTGCCAACCTTTAATACCATTGCCGAAATCAAAGGCACCGAAAAACCCAATGAGTATGTAATGCTGAGCGCGCACTTTGATTCGTGGGATGGCGGTACGGGTGCTACCGATAACGGTACAGGTACTTTGACCATGATGGAAGCTATGCGCCTGCTGAAAAAATTCTATCCACACCCAAAACGTACCATATTAGTAGGCCATTGGGGCAGCGAAGAGGAAGGCCTGAACGGCTCACGCGCTTTTGTTGAGGACCATCCCGAAATTGTTAGTAATCTGCAAGCTTTGTTTAACCAGGATAATGGCACCGGCCGCGTGGTAAACCTTACCGGGCAGGGTTTTGTGGAAGCTAAGGATTATTTAAGCAGATGGCTTGCCGCTGTACCTGATACGATCAAAAACCGGATCAAAACCGTATTTCCTGGTCAGCCAGGCGGTGGCGGGTCTGATTTTGCATCGTTTGTAGCTGTTGGCGCGCCCGGCTTTTCTTTGGGTTCGCTTAACTGGTCGTACGGATCATATACATGGCACACCAACCGCGATACTTATGATAAAGTTGTTTTCGACGATCTGAAAAACAATGCCATTTTAGCTGCAATCATGGCTTACATGGCCAGCGAAGACCCGCAAAAAACCGTTAACACCAAAACCGAAGGCATTAAATGGCCTGCACAGGTTAAAGCAACGCGCCGCGGCGGATTGGATAAGTAGGCTGAAGATGAGATATAATAAAACGGCCTTATTTACATTCCTGTTGCTGCTCTTAAGCTTTAGTTTGCAAGCACAGGAAAACAATAAAACCAAATTTGTGCATCCTGGTATTTTAAATACCAGGGGCAGTTTGGACCTCATCAGCACACAACTAAAGGCCGGTGATACAATGCGTATAGCAGCCTATCAAAAAGTGCTGGATTTTATTAAAGATCATGAGTACCCGGCATCATTCCCATCCACCATCGTTGTAGGTTCAAATGGGGCTACATCACCGTCAAAAACGCAGATCAGAAAAGATTGCGAACTGGTTTACGCTCTCGCACTGGCCTGGGCTGCTACCGGTAACGCTGATTATGCAAAAAAGGCAATTGGTTTACTGAATGGCTGGGCATATGCATTTAAAGACTATGGTCTGCTTGAAGGAAAAACCACCCCCAACCAGCCCGATCTGGAAGCATCATGGACAACACCAAGTTTTGTGGCTGCTGCCGAAATCATCAGATATTATAAGGTGCAGGGTAAATCTGCCGGATGGGCTGTTGCTGATATTGAACAGTTCAGTAAATATCTTATCAATGTAAAAGATAATTACATCAACAAGATCCCCGATTATAAAAACAACTGGGATGCCTCTGCAGGATATGCAAAAATGGCCATCGGTGTGTTTTTAGATCAGGATTCCGTTTATCGTGCCGGGCACGATTTGTTGGTAAAAGAATTGTCAAATATCATTCAACCGGATGGTACCCTACCCGAGCTTTGCGTACGTAAAGACTGCGTGCATTATCAATATTCGTTAACAGCTTACGCATATGCTGCTGCTATTGCCAAAATACAGGGAGATAATAGTTTATGGAAGATCGGCAATAAAAACATCAGTCTTGGATATGATTTTATGCGGAAAGCCTATGAGCAGAAAACCGGCTGCGATTACTGCAACTTAAACAGCCGGATTTTCCCGGGCGTTGAGGTTGCCTATGGTCATTATAATACTGATAACCTAAATTATCTGAGAGGCTTACAGGCGCCGCTTGGCGTGCCTGTTGATAATACGTTTTTAGGATTTACCACCTATACCCATTACAAAGTTAAGGGACTATAAAAACAAGCCAACAAAAACGCCGCCCGAAAAAAGGCGGCGTTTTTGTTTTATGCTACTGGATGCTTCTCCAGCTCCGGTGTATATTTGCCATCACGGGCTACTGTATTAATATGGGCACGTTCATATAACAGCTTTTGTGCCTCTTCAATATTTTCATCTTTACCGCCCCATTTTTCCAGTGCAGGTTGCTGCACAGCCCTTGAATATGAAAAAGTTAATGCCCAGGGCATTTTATCTTTAAAGCGTACATGCATAGCGTTTAACCGCTCGGATGCCAGTTCGGGAGATTGTCCGCCAGAAAGGAACGCGATACCGGGCACAGCGGCAGGCACGCAGCGTAAAAAACAATTGATGGTAGCATCGGCCACCACATCAGCACTATCCTGTTGGGCAGCTTTAATACCAGGCACTATCATATTGGGCTTTAATATCATACCCTCAAAATTTACCCTTTGCTGGTACAACTGGTTAAATACAGCATGCAAAACCTCATTAGTTACTTCAGCACAAGTTTGAAGCGAGTGATCTCCATCCATTAAAACTTCGGGCTCCACAATAGGCACAATACCTGCCTCCTGGCAAATAATCGCGTAGCGGGCCAACAGAAAAGCATTGGCTTTGATGCTTCCACTTGTTGGAGTATTTTCACCTATGGTTATAACCGCCCGCCATTTGGCAAAACGAGCGCCCATTTTATAATATTCGGCCAGGCGTTCAGGCAAACCGTCCAATCCTTCAGTTATTTTTTCACCAGGGAAACCATCCATGTCCCTTGCACTTTCATCCACTTTGATACCGGGGATAATTCCTTTTTCTTTCAGGATATCAACAAACAGTTTACCATCCGGGGTGCTTTGCCTTATGGTTTCATCAAACAAAATGGCCCCGCTAATGGCTTCTTCCAGCTTCGGCGTGTTCACGATCAGGTCGCGGTATTTGCGGCGGTATTCTTCCGTTTGCGGGATATTCAGCGCTTTAAAACGTTTGTTACAGGTATTAGTACTTTCGTCCATTGCCAAAAGGCCTTTATTACCGGCCATAAGCTGTTTTGCGATATATTTCAGGCTTTGCAGTTCCATAAGTGATTGCTTGATTATTGGTGAATAACACAAGTTAATTCATACTTGTTTCAAGCGGCAAAGAGAATATTGCAGGTTTACTTGTGGATGACTTTAGCAGGTAAATTGATGTAACGAACCGGTCGTTAATAATTGTCACGCCAGCTTACAGTCCAAATCCTTCAGGTACAAAATCAAGAGAAACGGAGTTCATACAAAACCTTTTATGTGTTGGCGGCGGACCATCATCAAATATATGCCCCAGGTGCGAATCACAGCGGGCGCAGATCACCTCGGTACGCTGCATGCCGTACGAGTTATCCTCTTTATAAATTACACTTTTTTTGCGCACGGGTTCGTAAAAACTCGGCCAGCCGCAGTCGCTTGCAAATTTGGCATCTGAGCGAAAAAGTTTGTTGCCGCATACCGCGCAGTAATAAGTGCCTTTAGTATCCTTGTTCCAGTATTTACCGGTAAATGCGCGTTCGGTTTCCTGTTCTCTTGCAGTGGCGTACAAAGCAGGCGGCAGGATTTTTTTCCACTCGGCGTTCGATACATTTAAATGCCGGGTATCGGTATTGGAGTAATAAGGATTATTTTCGTGCCCCTTTATTGTCTTTGCCTGCTGTGCAAACATTCCCGTTGTAAAAAACAACAGCGCTGCTATCATAAATACCGCTTTCATTATTGCTTCAGTTTATCTTTAAATACTTTTTTAAACTTCTCCAGTTCGGGCTGGATCACATATTTACAGTATGGTTGGCTGCCATTCTGGTTAAAATAGTTTTGATGATAGTCTTCGGCCTTGTAAAAAGCTTTGTATGGCACCACTTGTGTCACTATCGGATCTTTATAGGCTTTTTCGGCGTTCAGCTTCGTGATGTAATATTGGGCCTTTTGCTTTTGCCGGGCATTATGATAAAATATAGCCGACCGGTATTGTGTGCCTACATCATTACCCTGCCTGTTTAATTGCGTTGGGTCATGCGCCACAAAAAATGCAGCCAGCAACTCGTCATAGGTAATTTTTGCTGGGTCGTAGATGATATTGCAAGCTTCTGCATGACCGGTTGTACCAGTGCAAACCAACTCGTAGGATGGGTTGGCCACATGCCCGCCGGAAAATCCGGAGATCACTTTTTCAACCCCTTTTAATTGCTGAAATTTAGCTTCGGTGCACCAGAAGCACCCTGTAGCAAAAGTAGCGGTATCTAACACTTTTTTAGGGGCAGATGCCGAAACAGAAAAACAAGCCGTTAACAGTACAGCTATGAAACAAGTTATTTTTTTCATGTATAACATATAGGTTTTATACGATGCGTATTTGCAGTAACTAACGTAAAAAACACGGGGAGCGTTGAGCAAAATTACCATATTAATGCTTTGTGATAGTTGTTTGACAAAACATGCTGTTTTACTTCGAAAGAATAATGGAAATTTAAAACATTTTGAGATTTTGCTAATTGTATCAATATCAATTAACCAATTAAAATTTCCGTCATGAAACATGCATTCATTTTTGGGACTACCATATTTTTGTGCGAGCAAAATACGCTTACTTATAGCGATGGGCTTAGTAATATTGAGTTTTTGAGGATCCTTTCATTTTATAATGAGCAAAAGGGCAAAGTGCTTACCATCGAGGCCAATATTAACGCTCCTAACGGCGAAACGATCAGGATAAGTGCTAATACCAATGAAAACGGCGCTGATATACGCCTTGATGTAACTAAAGGCCGTGTTAAGATATTTCAACCCGGACACGCGGAGCCTGTACTGGATGTGTATCAGTTCGATCCGCATGAATACAGCGGTTTATCAAGCCATGTGCTGAATGAGATCCACGCGCAGCATCCTGACCGTGTACTAACCATTAAAGGAAATTTCTTTGTTGGCGGAGCGCATTTCCTGATAGAGAACGAAAAGATGTTCATAGATAATAATGGCTATGCCAACGGTGTAGTGAATGCGCATAATGGGATAATACTATCGGCTGCTGTGGCGTGAAACAGCATTGAATTTAACCGATTGTCGCCCTGAGTAGGGTTTATTTGCGCACAAATGATCGCATTGCAGATGACTTTTTTTTGTATCTGATAATCAGCATATTGCCAACTTGTCAATGGCAGCGATAGCACAAGATCTTCTTCGATAAGCAAAACTGCTATACAGGGCGAAGAAGATGCTTCGTTCCCACCCATGACAACTTAAAACGGGTGTCATGGGTAGCCCGTCGAAGCATGGCGTGAGATGCATCGGTAAAGCCGGACAGTCGAGATGCTTAACTTAGCAAATCAATGGACAAGAAAAAGTCAAGCCGCCGTGTTTACGATGCGGATTTTAGGTCGGATGTATTGAAGATGGTTTTTAGTGGTCGTTCGGTTGTGGACGTGGCCGCTTCGTTGGGGATCAGGGAGAATTTGATCCACAAATGGAAAAGCCGTTATAAAGAAACAACGGGATCATCGGCGCTGAAATCGCCAGGGTCAGAAACGCCGATTGTATCGGTAGAAGAATATGAACGAATGAAGGTACGTCTGCGAGAAGTGGAGCAGGAAAGGGATATCTTAAAA
>NZ_FNCG01000007.1:0-101575 GCF_900100945.1 Mucilaginibacter gossypii
TTACTTATACCGATATGATGAAGCTTATGCAGGCTTGCTTTCATGCCGCTGATTACTTCTCTGCTGCTGGTGCATCTGTTAAAAACGCAGTAAAGCATCGTTACAAGATGTGTATAGGTATCAAAGTAACGGTAGTAGAGATCGTGATCCCCACGTCTTGCTAATGATCGAACATTATTACGATCTATTAAACCTAATAACTGATTCAGGACCGGCTGTCCGGTAAAAAAAGTACTTTTGCTCATGTTGTGTATTTAAGTGTGGTAACTCAAATATCAACACAAAGGGGTAGTCTTTCGGCTATCCCTTCCTTTTTCCCTAAAAAATCTTTACCGGACAACAGTGCATTATATTTGGCGTGACACTTTTGTGTCGCACTAAACCATGTTACAATTAATATCCAAACTACAGCATAATACTTACAAAAAAGGCGAGTACTCAGATGAAGAATATCGCAACCTCGATGACACCATCCAACTCATTAAGGATTTCCCCTGGGATGCCGAGCGTGCATTAACTGATATTCAGTTAACCGGCCCATCAGTAACTATTCAGGATAATGATTTGAATTATCTAAAATTAGGACTTTACTTTAACAGCAAGTTTTGTGTTTATTATCTTGATATAGATAATCACTTGTATGAATATCATGCACCTAATGTTGAAGAAGCTTGTAATCTGGTAAAGGATTTTTTTGGACAAGCTCTGGAACAACATATCATGACTTATTACAAGACTGACATTGAAGAGATAATTCATAAACAAAGTCGTAATACGGCTGATGTAGAAATAAGATTTAAAAACGGAGAGGTTATAAAACCCACCATGTTAATTAGCGATGCCGATCTTCTTCAGAAATTTCCGGAAAAATCAGGCGTTAAAATTACTTTTATCGTAAAAACGAGGTTCTTCGGTGAATCAAAATCCAATTTTAACAGAATTTAATTTGGTTGACCTATTATTTTTTACAAAAAATAAAATTTTCTATTGACAAACTCTTTTTTTACCGTACATTTACGTCGTAATAAAGAAACAACAAATGAAATTAACAGGTGCATATTTTTTTGGCTACTACTTTTACTTTACCAGTGAGAGCCGGGACTAATATGTACAAAACAAACATATAAAGAAACTAAAAAGTCCCGGCCTACCAGCCGGGACTTTTTGCTTTAAGCAGGTTTATGAAAATAGAACAACCAAAAGTTGCAATTCAGGGTATCCGGGCCTCTTTTCACGAAGAAGCTGCATTGAAATACTTCGGCGAAAACACCGAGACCATTGAATGCAACTCTTTCAAACAAACGTTTGAAAGTTTAAAAAACCGTGAGGCCGATTATGTGGTAATGGCTATCGAAAACAGCATTGCCGGCAGCATCCTGCCAAACTATACCTTGCTGCTTGATTATGGCTTTCCCGTAGTTGGTGAAATTTACCTGCCCATCCAGCTGCACCTGATGGCTTTGCCCGGGGTAAAATTCGAGGATATTAAATATGTAACCTCCCACCCCATTGCCTTACGCCAGTGTGTTGATTTTTTTGACGAATATCCACACCTCAAAATTGTGGAGAGCAGTGATACCGCGGCCTGTGCTAAACGCATCAGAGATGAGCAACTAACAGATACGGTTGCTATTGCAAATTCCTTAGCCGCGAAACTTTACGGCCTGGATGTTTTGGAGCGTCGCATCGAATCGAACAAAAGAAACTTCACTCGTTTTCTGATCCTTACCCATCATGATAATATCGAAAAGAAACCGGCTAACAAAGCTTCTTTATGCTTCCAGGTAAGTAACAAAGTTGGTGCATTGGCTAAAGTGCTTAATATTTTTGCCGAAGAAGGCGTAAATATGAGCAAAATCCAGTCGATGCCAATTTTGGGCAAGCGCAACGAGTACAATTTTTATGTAGATATAGAATGGGAGGAGCAAAAACAATATGACGCTTCCATAAGGCAGATCCTTAAGTACACCCATAACTTCAATATCCTTGGCGAGTACGAAAGGCACGATGATGAGCATGCGGTGAGCCCAAAACCTCGCCGGGCCGAACGGAGCATCCGCAAGTATATCAATATCAGGCGTAGTGTATAATAAAGACAATCGGCAAACAGAACCCAAAAAACTAAATAATTTAAATTATCAACTAACACTCCCGGCTACCACCGGACAAACAAAAAAACGATGAAACTAAATTTAAACATACAGCCGCTTAACACCTGGATTAAAACAGGTAAGGAACCTTTGGTTATTTCAGGCCCTTGCAGCGCTGAAACAGAAGAACAATTAGTAGCTACAGCTCATTTATTAGCCCAAACAGGTAAAATCTCAGCTTTGCGTGCAGGTATTTGGAAACCACGTACCCGTCCGGGTGAGTTTGAAGGTATTGGCAGCATTGGTTTGGAGTGGTTAAAACGCGCCAAAGAAGAAACAGGCTTGCCAACTGCTGTTGAGGTTGCTACTGCAAAACACGTTGAAGAAGCTTTAAAAGCGGGTGTTGATATCCTTTGGGTAGGTGCACGTTCAACAGCTAACCCTTTCACCGTTCAGGAAATTGCTGATGCTTTAAAAGGTGTTGATGTGCCTGTAATGGTTAAAAACCCAGTAAATCCTGATCTTTCATTATGGGTTGGCGCATTAGAGCGGATCAACAATGCAGGTATCACCAAATTGGCTGCCATTCATCGTGGTTTCTCATCTTATGAAAAATCAGCTTTCCGTAATGAACCGATGTGGGATGTTGCTATCGCCTTAAAAACCCTGGCCCCTGAACTGCCTCTTATTAATGACCCGAGCCATATTTCAGGTAATCGCGATCTAATCGGTTATGTTTCACAAAAAGCTTTAGATCTTGATATGCAGGGCTTAATGATCGAATCACATATCGACCCAAGCGTAGCCTGGACAGATGCTAAACAACAGGTTACTCCAGCTGCTCTTGCCGATATCATTGACCACTTAACTTTGCGTAAAGCGGAAGTTAGAAATTCTGAAGTAAACGATAAACTGGCTGAACTACGTAATCAAATCGACAAGATAGACGACTTGGTAATCCAGAAAATTGCTGAGCGTATGCAGATTGCCGAAAAAATCGGTCAGTACAAAAAAGATAATAACATTACTATTTTACAGGTTGGCCGTTGGGATGAGATCCTTCAAAAACGTACAACTTACGGTAAAGCATTAAAATTAAGCGCCGAGTTTACTGAAAAATTGCTTGAATTAGTTCACAACGAATCTATCCGCAGGCAAACAGAAGTAATGAACGCCGACGCCGCTCAGGGCCAGGCAGCAGAAAAACTTACACACGCCTAATATTTTAAATGATGCATAACATCATTCTGAAAAGAAACAACAAGTTCATTAACGGCACGGTTAACCTCACCGGTTCAAAAAGTGAGTGTAACCGCGCCCTGGTCATCGAAGCGTTAAGCAAAGGTAAAGTAAGAGTTGAAAACGTATCTGACGCCGCTGACGCTGTTTTACTGGCAGGTATTTTAAGGGAGAACCAAGAGTCAAGAGCCAAGAGCCAGGAGGTTCTGGCAGGAAACGCTTCTCCTGATAATTCCGAAATCGAAAATTGCAAATCCGAAATCGTAGACATCGGTCCGGCGGGTACGGCTATGCGTTTTTTGACGGCTTACTATGCTATACAGGAAGATGAAGTGATCTTAACCGGTAGTAAACGCATGAAGGAACGGCCAATAGGTATACTGGTTGATGCATTACGCGAGCTGGGCGCCAATATTGATTATGAAGAGAATGATGGCTATCCTCCTATCAAATTAAAAGGCGGCTTTAAACAACAAACCGGTCAAATCAGTATCAAAGGCAATATCAGCAGCCAGTACATTACTGCTTTGTTACTTATTGCCCCAGCCCTGCCTTTGGGCCTGGAATTGCATATTGAAGGCAAGTTAACTTCACGTCCTTATGTTGAAATGACCCTGGCTATGCTTGAAACTTCTGGTATCAAGCACACTTGGGAAGGTAATGTTATTGCAATTTCAAATCAGGAATTCACGACAACATCATTGTACGTTGAACCGGACTGGAGCGCTGCCTCATATTGGTACGCTATTGCAGCACTTGCTGATGAGGCCGAGCTATTTTTAACTGGTTTAACACCATATAGCTTACAGGGCGACAGCGTGATCACCGAGATCATGGCTAACTTTGGTATTACTTCGCAGTTCAGGGATGGTGGCGTTCATCTAAAAAAAGAGAACAAACCTATCTCCCGCCGTGAGTTTGACCTGAAAGAATGCCCCGACCTGGCACAAACAGTAATTGTTGTTTGCGCAGCGCTTAATCATGAAGCATCTTTTACCGGCCTTGAAACTTTAAAGATCAAAGAAACCGACCGCATCCTGGCCCTGCAAACAGAACTTGGCAAAATGGGTGTTAAGCTGATTGAAAAAGATGAAGTTTACACGCTTGATTGCAGCGGGAAATTTATCCCCGAAACTGTCTTCATCAACACATATCACGATCACCGCATGGCAATGGCTTTTGCGCCGCTCGCTCTCATTCTTCCTCAAATGGAATTTGAGAACGGACCGGTAGTTGAAAAATCATATCCCGCTTTCTGGAACGATCTGGAAAAACAGGGGTTTGAAGTAGTAGAGAAGGAAGCTTAAAGCTGAAGGCAAAAAGCCTAAAGCAAAAAACAAACAAAAAACGCGTCACTACGGGGTACGAAGTAATCCCAGGCGAGGTTAGACTTACGAAGTTTTAAAACTTCGTAAGTCTGGATTGCAAAATGACGATTATAAAACAACCAATTAAAGATATCCGGATAAGATTTTCTCATATCTCATATCTAACATCTCATATCTAAAACTATGGCAGGCAATTCATTCGGGCAATTATTCAGGATAACAACTTTTGGCGAATCACATGGCGAGGCCATCGGTGTAATTATTGACGGATGCCCGGCCGGCTTACAGGTTGATCTTGATTACATCCAGGGCGAACTGGATAAACGCAAACCAGGCCAGTCAAAGATCACTACCCAACGTAAAGAAAGCGACACGGTAAGAATCCTTTCAGGTGTATTTGAAGATAAAACTACGGGTACCCCTATTGCTATGCTGATCCCCAATGAAGATCAGCGTTCGAAAGATTATAGCCACAATGTGGATGTTTTCCGTCCATCGCATGCAGACTATACCTACGAAGCTAAATATGGCATCCGCGACCATCGCGGTGGTGGCCGTTCCTCTGCCCGTGAAACTGCGGCCCGTGTTGCTGCCGGCGCTTTGGCTAAACTGCTACTTAAAACACTGGGTATAGAAATTGTTGCCCATGTAAGCAGCGTAGGTAAGATCAATGCACCAAATGTATTTATAAACGATCCGATTGAGTTTATTGCAGAGCGCGAAAAAAATATTGTACGCTGTGCCGATCCGGCCACTGCGGAAGAGATGATCGAATTTATTGATAGTGTGCGAAAAGATGGAGATACAGTTGGTGGCAAAATCAGCTGCTATGTAAAAAACTGCCCGGTTGGCCTTGGCGACCCTGTGTTTGATAAATTGCATGCCGATTTAGGCAAAGCGATGCTAAGCATCAACGCCGTTCACGGTTTTGAGTTTGGTTCAGGCTTTGAAGGTAGCGAAATGCGCGGGTCTGAGCATAACGACATCTTTGTAAAATCACATCTGGGTGATATACAAACCATTACCAATTTTTCGGGCGGAATCCAGGGAGGCATCAGCAATGGCATGCCTATCGAATTTAAGGTAGCCTTTAAACCCGTAGCCACCATAATGAAAAACCAGGCAACTATCGACAGCCAGGGAAATGCTGCCGAAATATCAGGCAAAGGCCGTCACGATCCTTGCGTGGTTCCGCGCGCCGTACCTATTGTTGAAGCTATGGCAGCCCTCGTTTTGGCCGATCATTGGTTGAGGAACAGAAACGCCCGTTTAAGCTAAAAGCGCTCAGTTAGCCGAAAGCAAAAAGCCGAAAGCTTAAAGCGTTCCACTGAGAACATTTGAGTTTTCGGCCTTTTATTTTCACCAAGCTTCTTTTGCTTTTGGCTTTCTGCTTTAAGCTTTCAGCCCAATAACCTACCTTTGTAAAGCCATGCTTACCTCAATTATCCAATTATACAAACAAGCCTATAGCGGACTTTCAAAAAACAGCTGGTACCTGAGCATCGTAATGCTTATTAACCGCAGCGGTACCATGGTTGTACCTTTCATGACCATTTATACCATCAGGCAACTGCATTTTACCATTGAACAGTCTGGATATATCATGGCAATTTTTGGCGTGG
The DNA here is from genome assembly GCF_900100945.1 of Mucilaginibacter gossypii. Taxonomy (GTDB): domain Bacteria; phylum Bacteroidota; class Bacteroidia; order Sphingobacteriales; family Sphingobacteriaceae; genus Mucilaginibacter; species Mucilaginibacter gossypii. The sequence continues at coordinate 6,280 of NZ_FNCG01000007.1, forward strand.
GTGCTGTATCCGGCGGCTTTATTGGCGGTAAGCTGATCAATAAAATAGGCTTTTATGATTTACAGGTGGGTGCATTACTTACCGGTGGCTTGCTTTTCCTGGTACTGGGTTACCAAACAAGTTTCATCAGCATGGCTATCTTCACGTTAGTTTTAAGCATCTGCAATGAATCGTTCCGGCCCGCAAACTCAACTGCTATAGCGCACTACAGTACTGAAGAAAACAAAACGCGCTCCTACTCGCTTAACCGGTTAGCTACAAACTTAGGCTGGGCCTTTGGCGGCGGGTTAGGGGGATTATTGGCGGCTATAAATTATCATTTACTTTTTTGGGTAGATGGTTGTACCAATATAGCAGCAGGCATACTGTTGCTTACTTTGATGCCCCGTTCAAAAGTAGCCAAAACCATTAAAGAAGCAGTGGCCGGTTTTGATGAAGTATTTTCATCGGCTTATAAAGACGGGGTTTACCTGCTGTTTATCTTATTGGCTACCCTGTTCGCAACTTGTTTTTTCCAGTTCTTTATTATGCAGCCTGTATTTTATAAAATACAATGGCATTTTAATGAGCGTTTTATCGGTTTCCTGCTGGCTTTAAACGGGATACTTATCGTTTTGATTGAAATGATATTGATTAACTGGCTTGAAGGCAAACGCCATGCCCTAACCTATATTATCTCGGGCATCCTGGTTACCGGAGCCGGTTTTGTTTTGCTTAATCTGATGCCGCATGTGCCTTTGGTAGCCATATTAATTGTCTGCATGATAACTTTGGGTGAAATGCTTTCCATGCCATTTATGAACACGTTTTGGATAAGCCGTTCAAATGTACGCAACCGAGGTGAGTATGCTGCATTATACAGCATGTCATGGGCCGGCGCACAAATCATTGCTCCATTTTTGGGCAGCCAGGTTATCGCCTACGGAGGGTTTGAGCTTTTGTGGTGGCTACTTGGCGGTGTCTGCCTGATTGTGGCCTTCGGCTATTTGATCATGAAACGTTCAATACATACCACTAAACGTGTGCCTGTTTTACCTTAATTTGCTATCATGAAAAAAGCCATCATATTAGATCTTGATAATACCATATACCCTGTAAGTTCCATTGCCGATCATTTGTTTAATGAACTGTTCAACTTTCTTGATCAGCATATTGCCGGCGAGGGTATCGAGCATATCAATAAAGCAAAGGAGGATTTAAAGAGGATTCCCTATCAAAAGGTGGCAGACAAATATCAATTCAGCGAACTCGTTAAAAACAAAGGGCTCGAACTATTAAATAACATCGAGTACAACCGGCCGATGCAGCCTTTTGATGATTATAAACAGATCCGCGAAGCAGAGGTCACCAAATTTTTGGTTACCACAGGTTTTACCAAACTGCAATGGAGCAAAGTTAAAATGCTGAACATTGAAGCAGATTTTGAAGCCATCCACATTGTTGACCCTGAACTTTCGCCCCTAACCAAGAAAGATATTTTCGCGTCAATATTAGAGAAATACGATTATAAAACGCGAGACGTACTCATTATTGGTGACGATCCCGAATCTGAAATAAAAGCTGCAAGCGAATTGGGTATCGATACTTTTCTATACGATCCCGAAAATAAACATCCAAACGCCCAGGTAACCTATCGCTCACAAAATCTTAAAGACGCGGCCGCTATTGTTGCTTAAGCACCTTTACCGTAACCAAAAGCTGCCCAAGATGGCGCATGGTATGCTCAGCCGAATGCGTGTACAAGCCGATAACTGTAGATGGTAATTGCCCCCGGCCTACTCCTCGCCATTCGGTTAATATGGTCTCGTCGGTAGCTTTGAGTTGATCGATAGCGTTATCAACCTGGATATTAAACGCTTTTATCAAATCAACAACGGTAATTTCACGTTCACCAGGTTTACCTTCGGCTGCAAGATAATTCAGTTGTGCCGCGCTAAGCCCCTCTCTTTTTGCATAGGTAAAAAGCCGGCTAAGTACCCCAGTGAGGTGTTGTAAATGAAAACCCGGCGATGCCATGCCGGCAAGCTTTTGCCACAGCAGCTTTTCCGGAAAATCGGCCATCAATTCATTAAGCTCCTCTCTTGCCTGCAAAAGAGCATGGGCAACAGGCTGAAGCAGGGCCGACATGTCATCCAGTGGCCCGCGAAGCCAAACTTCAGGTAATTTTTGAGTAGACATTAGTTTTTATTTAACATGGTTTTCACTTGTTCATGATTCAACGTTTGAGGCAGACCATAAATGGCTCTTACGCGCTCATGTGTATTATCAGTCCAAAGCCAGCTCGTCCAAACCATAAACCAGGCCCATTCGGGTTGGGCTGCCAGAATTTCGGGTTTTGGAAGTTCGCCGGTTTCTGTAAGCGCAATGATCTTGCCATTAGCAACCTTTAGCAAATCGTTATAATCCCGTTGTTCATAATCGAAATGATAGATATCAGCACCTAAAATGTCTACGTAATCGGCACCCGGATAAAAGTCTTTATAGTCATACGCTTCATCTAATGGAAGGTCGCGCAAACCGTTTGGGCCCCATACCCAAATCAGATTATTTAAATGATGATAATTGGTATACCGATCGTACATCATTTTCCAAAGCTTGATGATCCCGTCGTTCCCTTTTTTGTTTCCCCACCAAAACCATACGCCGTTCATTTCATGGTAAGGCCGCCACAAAACAGGCACATAGGCATCCCTGAGCTGTTTCAGGTAACCGGCTACCACGTCAATTTGGGCAAGCCATTTTTTATTCAGATCGGTATTGGGTGTAATTAACTCTTTCCATTGGGCATCAGTTATTTTGCCCTGAATGCTTTGCTTCCAATCATATGGCGGGTTATCTAAAGGGCGCCCCTGGTGCCACATGAGTGTTACCAGATAGCCATCCTGCCATTTTTGCTTAGCTTCGTTTACAAGGTCCTGCCCCAGGTCTTTGTCTCCCCAAAGCATGAAATCTGAGCCCCAAACGGCAGGATATTGTCCTGTAATTGCCTTGGCACTGTCTGAAAAAACGTCACGATCGCTGTTATAATTTTGTTGACCCGATAAAATATGTTTGCCTTTTATACTATAAAGGAAGCTAAGCAATTTATTTACCTCAGGCGACGCTTCTTTATTTACTGGTTTAAAACTTTGTGCTAATGCCATGAAAGGCAATGATATGATTAAAGTAAGCGGGAATAGTTTTTTCATTTTAATTAAACTGGCTATTCGGGTTAAAGGAGATAACAGGCTTTGTTCAAAAATAAATAAAAAGCACGGCCGTTTATGGTATGGCTATTGCTATTCATAAGCAATATTTAACTATCTTTCGTCTATATGATACCTATTCCCTTTAGGAAACACTTTATCCCGATTATACTTTCCACGTGTTTGGTTTTGCCTGCTGTATTACAAAGCTGCAAGAAAAAGCATGAAATGATTGCTGAAGATATGTTCAGGATCACACAAAATGAAATTTTTAAAAAGGCCGATACTGAAGGATACATCCCTGTTTTTAAAAGAGTATTCACAAAATACCGGTCTAAGACTGCCAATCCGCTGGCTATCGAATCGTTTTTCAAAAAGAACGAATACCAGCCGCTCTTAGTTATAAACCACTTGAACAATGGCGATCTCGAAGCTTTACCAGAATATCTTGATAAGATCAATGAACACGGCCTCGATCCAACTATGTATCCATCGGCAGAGATCAAAGCACTTGTAGCCAAACTTAAAGACAAAAAGGCGATAAAAACAATTGATGAAGCCTATGAAACTGTTGCCAAACTTGAGGTGTTAACAGCGGGCGCATTAATAAAATATTCCAATGCCCTGCAATACGGTGTGATCAATCCTAAAAAGATCTACTCGAGATATTTTATGGCCACCCGCCGGCCCGATAGCACAACGATGCTTGCCACTTTAAACCGAGCAGACTTTAAGACATTACTTGACAGTATCCAACCCAAAAGCCCTCAATATTTAGCGTTGCAAAAAGCATACAGGGACAGTGTAACTATCGAAGGCCTTTCCCGCGAGGAGAGCAAACGCTACTTATTGGTTAGCCTGGAGCGGCTGCGTTGGAGAAATAAACCTTTCGAACCCAAATACGTGATAGTAAACATCCCCGATTTCAGGCTCGACGTTATCGAAGATGGCAAATCGGTTTTAAATATGAAAGTTTGTGTAGGCCAGGGACGAAACATGAAAAACCAAAACACGCTTGAACATTTTGATGATACAGCGAGAGCCGATAAACCTTTTCCGCGAGAAACGCCAATACTGAACAGCCTGATCCATAGCGTTGAGGTAAATCCTATTTGGAATATTCCCCGCAGTATTGCAACAAAAGAGATCATTGTTGAGGCTGCCGACGACCGTTACTATCTCTCAAATAAAAACATAGATGTTTTTAAGGACGGTAAAAAGATTGAGGATCCGGAAACTATCGACTGGTCGCAGGTTACGCCCGACAATCTGGAATACGAGTTTAAACAACGCCCCGGAGAAGACAACTCGCTGGGTAAAATAAAGTTTCTGTTTAAAAACCGCAGCAGCGTTTACCTGCACGATACACCTAATAAAGAAGCATTCAGGCATGCTATGCGTGCAGTAAGTCACGGCTGTGTACGATTAGGTGATCCGCTTGGCCTGGCACAAAACCTATTTGGAGAAGGTGCAGACCTCGATACCATTTCGAAAGATATGGTTGAAGATAAACCGAACCCTACCAATATCGGCTTGCCAAAGAAAACGCCTATTTACATCACCTATGTAACCTGCTGGGCAGATGATAATGGCACCATTCAATACCGCCCGGATGTTTATGGTTTAGATATAGTGCTTTACGCACATCTGCAAAGTTTTTTGGCCAAATAAAAAAAGCCCGGCAAACTTTTCGGTAAGCCGGGCTTCATGATTTGGTTTATAGTTGGGTTGGATTTAAAACTTTGTAAAATTGAATGACGTATCGGTGCTCGCCATTAAGTTAAGCGGCCCCGTTTCATCCAGGTATTTTGAATAGTACGACTCATCGTTTCCATTAATAAATAAAACGGTTTTGCCGGCAATGGTATTGATAACTTTATTAACCACTTTCGGCGATACAGCAGGGCAACCAAAGCTTCTGCCGATATATCCCTGCTCATTGATAGCAGCCGGCCCAACATAATTAGCGCCATGTACAACAATGCTGCGCATACGGGCATTCCCGTTAAAGCCTTCATCCATACCGTCAAGGTATAGTGAACGGCCATGTTTACCATTATAAACCTTATCAGTTACATAAAATCCGAGACTACTTTCATGTGAATCGTTAGCATCCGAAAAATGATTTGCCATTTCCTGACCGCTGCCTGATCCATGTGCAACCCATGTATTGAGCACCAACTGCTTGTTTAACAAATTTATAATCCACATACGCTTTTCACGGCTTGATTTGGAGAAATCAACCACGGTAAGCACCTCACTGCTTTGAGGTACTAAATGTGAAAGCTTTAAATTGGTATAACCAGTAACCGCTTTTTCAAATACGTTGAAAGCTAAACCGGCCTCCTTAAGGCGCGCTGCCTCGTATAAATTATTAACGTATTGCTCAAATAGTTCCTTTGTTGTAAACGCTACATTTTTTTTCTTTACACTCACTGATCTATTTGCACCATCCGATCTCCAGCTTAAAATTGTTGCCGAAAGGAAAAAGATCGCCATAGTAACCCACAAAAAATGTTTCCTCATACGCTTGCCTGAGTTTAATTTAATTTTAATTAATTAGGGTATAGTAACAGGGTTTGGATAAAAGGTTAACCTGCCATTAACAGATTAATACAAAAATATACTTTAAAACTTGAAATCCAAATTAGCAATATGATATATTTACTAAAATGAAAATAAATTTAAAAATAAGCAATATTTTAAATTCTTATACGGAGCGAAAAAAGGAAAGGTTATAGATTAAATTTATTTAACCCATTTAATTTTATTTTCAAGCGGAATAGTGCGTTTACCTTCGGGATACTGGTCGGCATAACCAAGATATAATACGCCCATTACATTATCTTCATCCCGCAAATTCAAAAATTCTTTAAAAGTGGGTTTCAAGATAGCACCGCCGGTACTCCAGAAGGAGGCCATATTTAAGGCGGTTGCACCTAAAAGGATATTCTGAATAGCGCTCGACACAGCTGCAACTTCCTCGAACGGCGGTATTTTAGGCAAATCGCCGCGCTGCATTATCGTAATGATTACATGCGAAACTTTGTTGCCAAGGGTTTTCAGGTTATTGTATGCAGCCTCATTAAATTCTTCGGCAGATACACTCTGTTTATAAACTTCGGCATGTTCGGCACAAAACTGATCGGGGTTTTCATAAACAATAAAGCGCCAGGGTTCGGTGAAACCATGTGTCGGCGCCCAGTCGGCAAGTTCCAGAAGTGCAGCGATATGACCATTTGGAGCCTTATGACCATTCATCATGGCTGGTTTTACGGTACGGCGGGTTTTGATATTCTCGGCGACTGTTAAAAAAGTATTGTCCATAAACAGATAAAAAGCAGTTGTTGAAAACGGGATTATGAATCACTGATTTCAACAACCTGTAGTTATGTTATTAATAAATAGCGGGATATTTTGAAGGGTTAGCCTCATTCATCATAGCGTAAACGGTTTCAACAACATCATCAACAGAAGGCTTGCTGAAATAATCACCGTCCGAACCATAAGGCGGTCTGTGTTCTTTTGCGGTAAGCGTTTTTGGCTGGGCATCAAGTGCATAATAGCCATTTTGGCCTTCCATTATCTTTTGCAGGATATAAGCTGAACCCGCTCCCGGTAAATCCTCATCAACTACAAGTAACTTGCTGGTTTTCTTTAACGAAACAGCACAAATACCCTCTGTATCAAAAGGGTACAAAGTTTGCGGATCGATAATTTCGATATTGATACCCATTGCTGCAAGCTCTTCCGATGCTTCCTGCACGATGCGCAGCGTTGAACCATAAGATACAACCGTAATATCGTTGCCTTCGCGTAAAACCTCGGCTTTACCAAGCGGTACAGTAAATTCGCCGACATTGGCAGGTAACTTTTCCTTCAAGCGGTAACCGTTCAGGCATTCTATTACGAGCGCAGGTTCATCCCCCCTTAACAGCGTATTGTACATACCTGCTGCCTGGGTCATGTTACGGGGCACACAAATATGAAAGCCGCGCATCGACCCTAGAATAACACTCATTGGCGAACCTGAATGCCAGATCCCTTCTAAACGATGGCCCCGGGTACGGATAATAAGCGGAGCTTTTTGCCCGCCCATAGTACGGTAACTTAAACTTGCTATATCATCACTGATGATGGTTATGGCATAGATCAGGTAGTCAAGGTACTGGATCTCTGCGATTGGCCTTAGGCCGCGCATAGCAAGGCCCATACCCTGCCCTATGATACTTGTTTCGCGAATGCCCGTATCTGTAATGCGGATTTCGCCATATTTTGCCTGTAAACCGGCGAAACCCTGGTTAACATCGCCTATCGCACCCAAATCTTCGCCAAATGCAACGATGCTTTTATCGCGCGCAAAATTAGCGTCGAAAGCTGCGTTCAATACTTCTCTTCCGTCCAATAACTTTGCATCATCGTTATAAATAGCGGGCACAACAGGAACATACAGAGGCGATTCAGGAGTTCCGGTAAAAAGCTTTGAGTTATAACGTTCCGTATTTTTTGCTTTCTCAACTTTTAACCATTCTGTTAAAAGCTGGCGTTCAACATTATTTTCGGTAGTAGTTAACCGTAATGTTTTGCGGATGGCTGAAAAGATTTCGCGACGCCCGGCATCAATACTGGAGCGCACACCAACTGATAATGCTGATATTGCTTCTTTTTTACCCGGTACTGTTTCGGCAAAGGCTTCGATCAATGCTGCAGCTTCTTCTATTTCGCTTTTTATTACGACTGCCAATTCATTAGCGGCCTCACGCTGGCATTCGCGTACATACCTTTTCGCTTCAGCTTCAAGCTCTTCCAGTTCTATTTCGGTCGAGATAGCCGATGTAATCATCCACTCGCGCATTTTTAACAAACAATCGTGCTCATCTTCCCAGGTAAGGCGTTCCCTACTTTTATATCGCTCATGTGAGCCCGAAGTTGAGTGCCCCTGTGGTTGGGTCATTTCGGTAACATGGATCAGTACAGGCACATGTTCCTCACGGCAAATATTAATGGCACGCTCGTAAGTTTCACAAAGGGCTATATAATCCCAGCCACGCACTTTAAAGATCTCGTAACCGTTGCTTCCGTTTTCGCGCTGAAAGCCTTTTAATATTTCAGAAATATCTTCTTTGGTGGTTTGCAGGTTCGCTGGCACCGAAATAGCATAAGCGTCATCCCAAATAGAGATGGCCATAGGTACCTGCAGTACCCCCCCTGCATTAAAAGTTTCAAAAAACGAACCTTCGGATGTAGCGCCGTTACCAACGCTGCCAAAAGCAACTTCATTACCATTAACCGAAAATTGTTTCAGGTAATCCAGTTCTTTATTTTGGCGATATAGCTTTGACGCGTAAGCTAAACCTAATAAGCGAGGGATTTGTCCGGCAGTGGTTGAGATATCCGACGAACTGTTCATTGTTTCGGCCTGGTTAACCCAACTGCCATCAGTATTTACAAAACGCGTAGCGTAGTGGCAGTTCATTTGTCTGCCACCAGAGGCTGGATCTTTTTCAATATCGGGGTTAGCATATAACTGGGCAAAAAACTCTTTCATATTGCTCATGCCCGTAGCAAACATAAAAGTTTGATCGCGGTAGTAGCCCGCGCGCCAGTCGCCGGCGCGGAAAGCCTTGGCCATCGCCAGTTGCGCAACCTCTTTACCGTCGCCGAAAATACCGAACTTTGCCTTGCCCGTTAGCACTTCCCTGCGGCCTATTAAACTGGCCTGACGGCTCTCATAACCAATGCGGTAATCATCAATAACAATCTTCTTGAAATCATCAAAACTGAGCTCGGCAGTATTAAATTTACTGGTAGCGCGTGTTGTAGTTTCAGGCATATAAAATTTTGTTTAGACGGTAAAAGTATAAAATTCTATTCTGTATTAAGCAAACTAACAGATAAAACCCCGAGTTTGAGTAATAGTTTTGTAATTACATTAAACCTTTTATATTTGTAATAATCAAATATAACGTATGAAAAAGATATTAATGATTTGCGCTGTAATATTAGGCTTTGCCTTCACCGCATCAGCACAAGATAGCGGAAAAGCTGAGTTTAAATTTAACGAAGAAAAGCATGATTTTGGTAAAATACCACAAGGCACTCCCGTTACTACTGTGTTTGAATTTACCAACATTGGTAAAGAACCGCTTATTTTAACAGAAGTAAGGCCAACCTGCGGCTGCACCATCGCCGATTACACTAAAACACCGGTAAAAAGCGGTGATAAAGGCATGATCAAGATCACTTACAATGCTGCTGCTGCTGCTCCGTTTAACAAAACTATCGTAGTTAAATCAAACGCAGTAACACCCGAAAAATATTTGAACATTGTTGGTGAAGTAGTAGCTAAACCCGCGGCGAGCAAATAACTGATTACATGCTTTAAATATCCCGTATATCAACCGGGATATTTAAAAATAATATTTAAAAGACCCGGTTTCGGGTCTTTTTTCGTTTACAAAGGTTTTACAAAACAGTATTTTGATTTTTAGTAATTTTGCAGGATGCCAAAAATATCTGAAAAAGGGCAACGGATGCCCGCATCACCGATAAGAAAATTAACACCTTACGCTGATAAAGCTAAGCAGGATGGAAAAAAGGTGTATCATCTCAACATCGGCCAACCCGATATTGCTACACCCGAAGGCATGCTGAATGCCATTAAAAATATTGATTTTAAGGTTTGGGCTTATACCCCGAGCGAAGGTACATTAAGCTATCGCAAAAAGCTTACTGAATATTATAACAAGCTGGATTATAATATTACTCCCGAGGATATTATTGTTACCACTGGAGGCTCAGAAGCAATTACTATTGCCATGATGGCCTGCCTTGATTCGGGCGATGAAGTGATCATCCCTGAACCTTTTTATGCCAATTATAATGGATTTGCAAGCCAGGGCGATGTTGTGGTTAAGCCTATATTGTCATACATTGATAATGGTTTCGCGCTCCCTCCTATCAGCGAATTTGAAAAGCTAATAACGCATAAAACCAGGGCCATCATCATATGCAATCCTAACAACCCTACCGGGTATTTATACTCAAAAGAAGAGATGGAAGCATTGAAGCAATTGGTTTTAAAGCATGACCTGTACCTGTTTTCGGACGAAGCTTACCGCGAGTTTTGCTATGATGGCCGTTCATTTATATCACCGATGCACATGGATGGGCTTGAAGAAAACGTTGTAATACTGGATACAGTAAGCAAACGCTATAGCGCGTGCGGTGCCCGGTTAGGATGCCTGATCACTAAAAATAAAGAGTTGCGTGCCACAGCTTTAAAATTTGCCCAGGCCCGTTTAAGCGCAGGCATGGTAGAACAAATTGCAGGCGAAGCTGCCGTTGATACTCCGGATAGGTATTTTGAAGCTGTAAATAAAGAATATACCAGCAGGCGTAACACACTTGTTAGTGCATTAAACAAAATGGATGGCGTTTATTGCCCTAATCCCGGCGGGGCTTTTTATGTGGTTGCCAAACTGCCTATTGACAATGCCGACAAGTTTTGCCAATGGATGCTTGAAGGCTTCAGCCTCAACAACGAAACCGTGATGATGGCCCCTGCCACCGGCTTTTACAGCACACCGGGCGCGGGACTCAATGAAGTGCGTATGGCATACGTTTTAAATAACAACGAGCTTGAAAAAGCGATGATTTGTTTGGATGAAGCATTGAAAGTTTATCCGGGCAGGACGGTTAGCAGTGAGCAATTATCAGTTGGCAGTTTGTAACAGGCGGTTGTAGCAGGCAGTCGCTTAATTTATAAATGGAAAACCACTGCTTAAAACTGCAAACTATTTCCGTATATTTGTAACCGCTTTACTGCAACTGCCTACCGGCTAATACAAACTAAAAAATGGGGTCGACCGGAATTGACAGGATGGAGATAAGTAGGTAAGCATGCAGCGCGTTGGGTGAATTAGCGCTTTAATCTGAACGCTCAAACTTACAAATGGCGAAAATAACTACGCCTTAGCTGCCTAATTTAGAATTAGCATAGCTTTTGTCCCGCCGGTTTTCCGTTTCATCGGATCGGCAACCGGGGCATCGAAAGATGAAACTGGCCTGCTTAGGGTGTGATAAGCGGGTAAGATAAAGCACCTAAGGAAGACGGTACAGGTAAGCGGCTGACCTTCCCCTTCACTACAATTAAACAGAAGCTAAGCATGTAGAAAGCTTACCTTATACCATGTTTGGACGAGGGTTCGAATCCCTCCGGCTCCACTAAGTAAGTATCAAAAAGCACTAAAACCCCTCATACGCTACGTGTGAGGGGTTTTTTGTTTTGTTTTGGTGCCTTTTGCTCACTTTTGAATGCCCATTTTGGTGAGCATTCTGGTGAGCACCCATTTTCAAAACAAGTGCTCACCAGGACACTTGTAACTAACTGACATATAACATGTTCACCAAGTGAACATCTTGTGAGGATTATGCTGTAAAGGTAAATTTGTTTAACTTTTTTAACAGCTTTTTATGATCAAAAATGTGGCAATCCTCTTTTACTTGAAAAAGAGAACAAATGCAAAAGAAGAAAAAGTCCCGGTTTATGTACGGATCACCTGCGATGGACAGCGTGCCGAACTTGCAACCGGTCAGAAAATCGAGGCAAAGTTCTGGAATCCAAGCGAAGAAAGGGCGAAGGGCAAAACGGATGGCGTTAGTAAACTAAACACAGAACTCAACGAAGTCCAATTAAGGATTACTGACACAATCCGTTATTTAAAGGATTGTGGGGAAGAACTCACTGCTGAAAAAATTAAAAACCGCTTCCTCGGTAAAACCGAAAAGCCAATTATGCTGATTGAAGTATTTAAAGAGCATAACCGGAAAGTTGCGGCTTTGGTGAACCAGGAATTTGCTCCTGCTACAGTTACCCGGTATGAAACCACGCTGAAACACACACAAGACTTTATGCAGTGGAAATACAAGATCAAAGATATACGTGTTAAAGAAATTGATCACAGATTTATTAGCGAATTTGAATTCTATCTCCGTTCTGAAAGAAAATGCAATAATAATTCTGCATTCAAATACATTAAAAATTTCGGCAAAATTATCCGCATTTGCCTTGCAAGCGGCTGGATAACCGTTAATCCATTCCTTAATTATAAAATCAAAATCAAAAAAGTCGACCGCCCATTTCTTTCAAAGGAAGAATTGGAGATTATGGCTTACAAGGAATTTTCCAGCGTACGATTAGAACTGGTTAGAGACATTTTTTTATTTAGTTGTTATACAGGCCTCGCTTATATCGACGTGCAAACGCTTAAACGCTCAGAGGTCGTCAAGGGATTTGATGGTGAGCGGTGGATATTTACAAGCCGTCAGAAAACTGATACTCCTTCACGCATTCCACTTTTGCCTTACGCATTAGGTGTCATAGACAAATATGAAAACCACCCTCAATGCGAAGGCGAAAATAGTTTGCTGCCGATATTAAGCAATCAAAAAATGAATGCTTACCTGAAAGAAATCGCTGATTTGTGCGGTATAAATAAGGATCTTACGTTTCATATTGCCAGGCATACCTTCGCAACTACAGTTACTTTGCTGAATGGTGTCCCAATCGAAAGTGTTTCCAAAATGCTCGGACATACCAACATCAAAACAACGCAACACTACGCAAGGATCTTGGATTTAAAAGTTGGTGAAGATATGGGCTTGCTGAGAAAAAAACTGCAATCATAGTTATCCAAATGAAAATACTACTCTGATATCGATAAACAACCATTTATGAAAGGACTTCATGCCGGCGATCAGGAAATTGCTGAAAAAATATACCTCGTCCAAGGACACAAGATTATGTTAGACAATGATATTGCTGAAATGTATGGTGGGAAACAAAACGATTGATTGAACAGGTCAAAAGAAATCCACTTAGATTTCCTGCGGAATTTATGTTCCGTCTCACTAATGAAGAACTTGATATTTTGAGGTCGCAATTTGCGACCTCAAAAAGAGCTGGCAGGAGATACGCCGCATACGTTTTTACTGAACATAGTATACTTATGCTTTCCAGCGTGCTAAGTAGTACGCAAGCCATTACTATGAGTACTAAGATCATTGAGGTATTTTTTAAATTCAGGGAACGTTTATTTCTCACAGAGATCTCCTACTTAAATTTGAACAGCTTGAAAAGTTGATCATTCATCATGATGATATTCAATCCATTTTTCAGGCGTTAAAGCAATTGATACAGCACAGCATGAACCATGGGAGCCAATCGGTTTCAAGTTGAACGGGTAATTGAACAGACGCTACAATTACACTTTGTTATTTCTCCTGATCACCAAATGCGTTTTTGCCGGATCGTTCAATAACTGTTCAAATACCTCTTCGATGATTTCCCTAACATCCTGTTTGATCTGCAAATAATTGCGTTGAATAATACCCGTATTAATCACCCGCACAGCCGGTAATGGCTGGTAAGCAGCTGCCTCTTTTTTCAAGGCCTCATGATCGTTGACGATCTCGCAATGAAAAGCCTTCAGTTCGATCTTCTCATCCGGGTTATCCGCAACCAACCCGACGAACTCGCCCGAACTCAAAGCCGAGATCCTTGAAGCCGGCACCGCAGCCTCCAATTGCTTCGACCGGCTGATCGACGTATCGCTCCTGTTGATAGATAAACTCTCCCTGTCCTGCATGATGCGCCCGATCTTTTCCGAAACCATTTTGGCCGTATCACCCGCTACCTGGCCGACGGCTATATTGCCGACAATATTCATGATCACATCGGCCGCTTCACGGCCATACTCCTTGCGCAACTGACTGGCATCCTGTATCCCCAAACAGGTACTGATCAGGTTACTTCGCCCGGTCGCAATCGTAGCGATCACATCAGCCACCAGGCTGGGGTACTCATCTAAAATTAAACTGCACTTCAACCGGTTTTTCTGGTTGATGATCTTCAGCAAGCGGTTCACAAAAAGCGACAACACCGCCCCATAGATCTGTATTTTCTGCGGGTTATTCCCCATACAAACGATCTTTGGCTTGGCCGGGTCATTGATATCCAGCGTAAACTCGTTACCCGACAAGATATAATACAGCTGCGGCGAAGCGATACGCGACATCGTGATCTTCGCCGAAGCGATCTGCCCCTCCAGTTGCTCCACCGCGTCCCGCAGGTAAGCGCTGACAAAAGGGTTGATCAGCACATCGATCTCCTGTTCCGTGTGCAACACCGTAAACAGCTTATCATATTCTGCCTGCATCAACTCGATCACATGCGGCAGTGTGCAAAACTCGCCGCCCTGGTAACGCCGCAAAAACCAGATAATCGCCGTCAAAAAGTTAATCGGTGATTCCACAAAGAAGTCCCCCTGCTTCTTCACCCATTCCCGGTTCAGCCCCAGCAGGATCGTCCGCGCAGATTCCACCGCGTCCGTGATATCGTGCATCGCCGACGGGTCCAGCGGGTTACAGCGATGACTGTGCGCCAGGTCATCAAAATTGATACTGTAGAAATCCGGTGCGACCTTATACGCATCTTTATGTTTCAGCCAGGTATTATAAGCGATGACCGAGAGGTCGGGCATCTTAAAATCATACACGAACATCGCAAAGCCCTTGCGGATATGCTGCGTAATAAAATGCCGGATCAGGAAATAACTCTTACCCGCCCCCGGACTGCCGATCACCGCCGTCGAACGGAAGGGATTGATAATATTCAGCCAGCCAACCCGCCATTTCCCCCGCAACCGGTAACGCGTCGGCAGGTTCACCGAAAACTCATTTTCCAGCAGTCGCTCCTCCTGCGGAAAGGCCTCGTTGTCCCGGTTAAAGATATCCCCCGAAAGCCTGTCCCGGATGATCCGCGAGAGCATCGTCCCGCCGCTCAAAAACAGCAGGAAACCCAGCCCGCAAAGCCCCATATAGCCAGCAGCCAGCAACTGCAGATTACCTCTGGTCAGCAGAACCAGCTCACTCCCAAAAAACAGCACCAGCCCAACCGCCAGATAAAGCGCCGCCGTCTTCCAGGTCTGCTTTTCATCCTTCTTCCCCTGCACCCCGATCAGCGCGATCACAAGGAACACCAGCGCAAAAAACTTAGGCCGGTTAAACCCGTCCAGCAAACCCGTTCGTCCCAGGTTCTCCAGCAACCTATCCACCAGCGGCGTCGTCAGCCCCCAGCCGGCAAAAGCACCATAACAAACCACATAACCATGCAGGGCCAACAGCACAATCGCAATCAGCCGCGTCATATCCAGGATCTGGCGCATCGCCTGATCATTCTCTCCCGTTTGCATAACCTCCTCCCAACCCTCCCCGGAAGGGAAGGCTTTTCTAAATCATCCATACTAAATCCTACACTTACACACCCGAAAATCAAAACATAACAATAGCCTGCCAGCCTTTCCTCACCGGAAAAACGGCCCGCTCAACACCAAAAAATTCAGGAATTACCCCAGCGACAAACGCCGTTTTTTCTTACGCTTTGTGCGTCTCAACTCCCAATCCATCGCCTCCGACTGGTAACCGGTATCGAGCAATACCTCCACCAAGCCGGTCCCAGGTTCCTTTTTTCCCCCGCCAGCCCCCGCATATCCACCATACCCGCTCGCCGGTTCGCCGCCCTGCCATGCCCCGCGATTTGGCCGCTGCGCCTCGCCGCTTTGTTTTTTCCCCTCGCTCGCAGCCAAGCCTTTGCAACGCTCCAATATCGCTTTGGCACTATAGTCCTTACCCAACTCACTGCCATTCATCACCACCCGGCGAACATGATCCACATAAGTCATCCCATAAATCAACCCCGCCTCATTCTGCCGCAGAACCAGGTCAATACCCTCTTTTTTTAAAGCCGCTTTTAACGCATCCAGCCCCACTTTCCCACCCGGCAAAGCCAGGTCGATGGCTGTGCGCAAATGCCGTTGTCCCTCAACAGGTTTAACCTTATTCCGTTCAAACTTAGCCCGCAGGTTTTTCAAAACAGGCTTACCCGCAAACAAACTCGCTTTAAGCGGCGTACCCACCTTATTCCCATTCGCATCCAGCACGCGGAACACCAGCCCCTCCTGCCGCCTGACCCGGCTATCCACCGCACCCGGATCAGCCATCACATTATACAAACCCAGCACCGCATTCAATTCCGGCAGAGACGCGAACTTATACTCCTTCAGCACAAAACTCAGCACCCTGCCAATGGCTTTTTTCGTCTCCGACTTCCCATACAATACCCGCGCGGCATCGGCAACTTCGGGCTTTAACACGGCCCGTCTTTGTTTACTTTCCGCCGGCACCAGGCCATACTTTTCCTCAATTGCCAACCGCGCTGGCTCCGACTTATTCACACCCAGTTTATGCAGCGTAATCGCACTGCCGTCTGACCGGATATTCGTTGTCACCAAATGCAGGTGCGGATGCCCTGCATCCCGGTGCCGGTAGACTAAAAACGGCTGCTCCCCAAAGCCGATCCGTTCCAGGTAGTCGCGCGTAATCGCCAGCAATTTGTCTTCCGAAAGCTGCTCCGAAGGATCGAAATTCAACGAGATATGCAGACTGTTTACCCTCGTCCGCTGGTTCAATTCCGTCAGCTTTTCAAAGCGTCGCAGCAACTCCGTAAAACCCAGTAAAGAAGGATGTTTCAGAAAACCCGAAGCCTCCAGCCGGTCAGCCTGATCCGTTTTAACTTTATGCTCATTATAGCTGATCACCCGGGCCATCGAAGTGCTGTTATGGATTACTGCAACCACGCCGATTCGATAACCGCCATCCGCGCATATATGGCCGACAATTGCTTAAATAAAACCATCTTATCCGCATCCCAGCGCCGCAGCCAATCCTGCATCTGCGGCGCATGATCCAGCGTATGCAGCCGGTGTACCGCCTGGTTAAAATTCACGCCGATAGCATTCAGCTCTTTCTTCAGCAGCACCAATTCCGCCACCAGCTCATCCGCCGAAACATTGCGCGTTTTCACCGTCAACTTCTGCCCGAACAATGCCTGCCGGACATAAGCACTCAGCTTTTTCAGCGTCGTTTGCTTCCAGCGCCCAGACAGCAAATCATACTCCTCGGTCGTTAGCCGAAAATTGATCACCCGCCACCGGCCCGTCTTTTTCCGCACTTTTACCTCATCCATCACATCCAATTAAAACAGCCCAAAGTCAGTCTAAACACCCAATAACAGCTCAATTTCTCCACGCGAAGCCGCCCGAGTTCCGAGGGCGGCCGGAAATAGTTGTAAGACAATTATACATCTTGCCGTTTGCGCACAAGGCAAACTCAACCCATGGGCTGACGAGGGAAAAAAGAATAAACCCACCTACCCGCTTCACAAACCGCCGACCTTCAGGCGTTGACGCTGTTCCGGCGCCAACCCCTTACGGCAGAGCCATTCGTTTAAATCCTTAAACTGGCTGTAAAAACCGCTCTCATCCCAATAACGCTTTCCCAAAACCAAGGCCTCGTTCCGGTAACGCTTGCCCGTCGCATCATTGTCCAGCCATAAATGCACCCGCTCATGCGATTCCAGAAAAGGCAGCGCCCGCTCGAACAAAGCCGCGCTATTCAGCACCACCAGATTCGTTGCACGGGGATCATCATAAGGGTGCAGCACCCGCCAGGAAAGCAAATCAAAAAAGCCCTCAAAAACCTGCGCCGAAGGTGCCCCATAATTATAAGTTGTGATCGTTTTTGGCGAGCAACAGCATTTAGCAATCTTGCTCCGGATCTCATACCCACCGGCATCATTTTTAAACCCGATGCCATACAATTCGTGACCGCCCACCTTGTAGCGAACCTCCACACAAAACTCATCCGCAACCGCCACCGGGATGCCCCGCTCATGCAGGTAATTTTTGAGCGGAAACGAAAAGATAGGCCGTACATCACTAACCACCAATTGCGGCTCCGCAACCACCGGCTTCCTGATGTGCAACACCTGCCCGCCAGCGCCCTCGCCATTATTAAACCGCACCAGCAATTCACTAACCGTGCAGCCAAAATAACGCAACCCCAGATCCACCAGGTTGCCACCCGCAGCCAGCCCGAAATCATACCACCGGTTCAGCCGCTGGTTGACCTTGAAACTGGCGTCCGCCTCCTCCCGTAAAGGCGACTGGTACCAGTACTCATAACCCTTTTTCACCACTTCCGGCTCAAAGCCCAGACCCGCCAGCCAGGCCACTATATCCAGCGCCCTGATCTGATCCAATGTCATCCGTTCCGCTTCCATATCCATCTCCTCCATCATCACGAACAACCAAAAGTAAAGCGGCCAAACGACATCCACACATCCCGACTAAATTTCGAACAGGATCGTTTCAATGCTACCCCTTAGCTTTGTCCCATTGTTTAACCATTAAATTTTTACGACATGGCAAAAGATGTGTTGGGAACGGTGTACGAAACCCTGTTATGTACACCGGGGATGAATGAAGGCGTGAAAATCGACCTTAAGGTTAGTCGAAAGGTTGTATTACTATTCAGCAGCGTGATCGAAAACGGCCTGCAACCCGATCAGGCAAAAGCCAACCTGCTGGCCCTGGTTCCTCCGGCAGATGTAGAAGAGCTCAGGAATTTTTCTGATGAATGCCTGAAAAAGGCAGGGCTCAAAGAATTGAGCGGAAAGATCAAACTATTTTAAAATCAGGGGTGGGCAACCACCCCTTTTAATTACCATCAATCAGCCTTGACAACGGATAGCCAACATCCGTTCATTAATCTGCCGGATCACCTTATTGATGAAAGAAGAATAAAAAATCAAGCCCCTAAAAGAGGCTCAATTGTACCATGTTAACCTGTGCCCCTTCAATGGCTTTCAAAGTTTTTAAGATCACATCCTGTTTGTAATTAGTCGTATCTGTTGCACCAATCTTTTCAGTAAACATCACCTTCAGCTTACTAAGCGCGGTGGTCAGCGCAGCCTCGCGGCTCGCAAACGGCGGATCATAAACAGATAAAGCAGAGCCGCCGCCCGCGCAGCCAAAACTATAGCTCAGTGCAAACGACCAGATCCCGTTAACACCCCGGCCAATACGGATCTCGCTATATTCGCCGTAACGGGCGGTGTTCCCTAACTTTACGACTTCGTAATCCAAAAACCGCGGGCGGACAAACCAGCCGTACTGATCAAAAGCGATCTCTGTAAAACCGAATTCCAACCCTTTCCGGTAAGCATGAACATTCATCATTATCGCCCTGAGGCTATTGCCAAAACCGCGAACCATTGCAATGTTTCCAGGCTACCCGAATGGATAGCAGCCGCAATTTCATTCAATATTTCATACTCATAAGGCACCAGGCGCCCGGCGAGCCGCTCATCTATGTCGGGCTGGGACTGCAGGGTCAATGCGAACTTTTCCATAAGCTAAAGTTTTTTAAGGCCATACCGCGCGGCACGGCCTGTCTGTCAAGGGCCGGGCAAAGCCCGGTTTATGTACCCTTGACGGACAGGTTGTGCCCGCGCGACCCTTGCCTGCCCTAAAAACTTTGGCTGATGGACGAAGTGAACGCCCGGCGCCCCAACTCCAGCGCCGCCAGCAACGTGGCCGCTTTTGCCGAACCAACGCCTTTAAATGCGCACAACTGCTCCGTCGTTATTGTCCTCAAACCCGCCGCCTCACCACCGATGGATGCCATCACCTGTCCGCACAAATCCAGCACCGACAGTTCTGAACTGCCCGTACAAAAGAGGATCGCCAGCAACTCCATATTACTTAGCGCAGCTGCCCCAAAAGCATGCAGCTTCTCCCGTGGCCGGTCTTCCAGCGCCACAGCCTCCATACCTGTAACATCTTTGACCAGCTTCATCGCCGGTTCCGCCGAAGCCAGGTCGCCATGTGCCAACCGGCGCAGCACCATCGTCAAACCTTCTACAAACATCCCCAGATCCTCTTCCCAGAGCTGGACCGTCTGCCGGTGATATTCACCTTCTCCATACTGCTCGCTTGAGGTGATCAGCAAAAAATGACTGTCATTCGCCGCCTTCTTCACATCGATAAAATAACGCTTCTTCCCATGAGCGAAATTTTCACTCGCCAGGTTGGGATAACTTGTTGTGCGCTGTGCTTTTTCCATGACCGTTTGAATTAGTAAAGCACAAAACTCCACAGTAAATCAATCAAAAAAGACACAACACTGTTATTTAAACGATTATAAACGTTTCAATCCCAGCCGATCCAATGATACCTGATGACTTGAACAACACAAATGAAAAGGCCTGCCTTGAATGCGGCCAGCCGCTTGGCGCAGGCCGTGATGACCGCAAATTCTGCAATGACATTTGCCGGACCGCCTATAACAACCGCAGGCGCAAGGACAACCAAAAGGAACCCGAAGCAGACCACCGGGACAGCCCCAACTTCCGGAAAATCTATGAAATATTATTAAGCAACCGGGAGCTACTGATGATGCACAGTCTTTACAAAGACGAACCCTACATGCTCCGCGACCTGCTCGGCAAAGGCCTTAACCTGAAATATTTTACCAGCCAGTACGAAATGCCAGAAGTCGGCACCTTTAACTTCTGCTTCGACTATGGGTACCATATCACCTCCACCGGCAGGGTTTACATCGAGGAAAACGTACAGGAAATCTTCTGCTGATCAAAATCAATCCGAAAACCACCTACGCTTCAAAACAGCATCGTCACGAAGCTTGATGGGGATCAGGATCGTTGTCCGCAGGAAATATAAATAATCGACTTGCTGCTGCTTCGTATCCTGCTCGTAGGAACCATGCATGTATTTATTACGCCGGCCCTTGCTGTTACTGAACTCCTTCATATTCAGATGAAAATTAAGACAACTCACCTCATCTTTGGTAAACAGCTTGTCCGATACGTTCAGTAAACCCTCGGCAATTAAACGATCCAATACCTGCGGAAAGGTTCAGCAACATGCCAGTAGCTGTTATAGCCGGTTTCCCTGAGCTTCCCCGCAATAAAAATCTTCACCGGATCAACCATTTCGACTACCCCCATATCGTTAACCTGAAGAAAGCCATCTATAATGACACGTTCCAGGTAAGGAAGCTGGGGTCATTTTGTTGTGTTTTATCCACATTGAGGCTCCCTACGACACTTTTTTCCGCTGCTCACAAGGCCATTCGCTCGAAGCGCAGATCATTTCGGATAAATCATATCAGAAAAATAAATAACATAGCAACGGCCGTGGTTTTGGGCGGTGCAGGGACGGCTTAAGCCGCCTGCGCCGGCGCAGCGTACCCAAAACGGCGGCGGTTGCGTCGGCGGTAATAGCGGGTGAACCGCAGCGGCGTGCGCTCCAGCGCGCAGAGCGAAGGTGAACCGGCTTTTACCGCAGCAAAACCAATCATAAATTTCCCAATCGCTGTAGCTTTTCGGCAATCGCCCACAACAGGCCCACATCCGGCTGCACATCAGCCGGCGCAGCTAATACCCGGTACTGCACTTCTTTATCCGGCTCAAAAACATAAGATACATCATTGATCGGTACAACTATCCGGTAGGTATAGCCCAAACGCTGAAAAGCGGCCGGGAACTCCAGCGGCTTGTTCTGATAAGTGATTTCTAAAGTAAAGGGCTCGTTCATTGCATTTTCAATTGAACCTTACTCGTCACCACGATCTCCGGCTTGCCCTTATAGTCGATCACCTTACAGCAGGCGAAGCAATGATCATTAGTTCAGGGAATACCGGAATTCCAAAGGCGTACGGGTCATAGGCGACGATAAGCAAATTGAATGCAGATTACTATATTAAGGAATGTCGCGCATGACAAATTCAGATTGCCGGTACGAACAATGAGGCCGGAACGGTACGGAACAGCCGAAACTTTGGTATGGAGCGAAGTGTAAATGGCGCGTGAAACGGCATTGAGATCGTCAAGACAAACATTTTGCTGCCGAAAATGTTGGTGGTTTGATGTCTTTTTCTACCGCCAATCTGCTTCAGGTTCTTTCGCGCTCCGCCGATGCGACCGCCGTTTACAGCGGCGAAGATATTGTCATTGAATTTGCCAACAGCGCCATGCTGGCCTTTTGGGGAAAAGATGATCGCATTATTGGTCAACCATTGGAAGAAGGCGTGCCTGAGCTTAAGGGCCAACCATTTAAGGCCATGCTCCAGGAGGTCATGCGCACCGGTATCACCGATGAGGGCGTTATTCCGGCAGAGACCCTGATCGGTGGTGAACTGGTCAGCCGCCAGTACGCTTACCAGTACCTGGCGGTCGATCTGCCGGAGGGACAGCAACGGCTGATCCTGCACACGGCGTCGGATGTTACCGATAAACTGCGGGGCGAACAGGCCCTGCGCGACATTGACGTCCAGCTTGATGCGCTCAGCCGTGAACAGCAATTGAATGAGAAGCTGGCATCGACCAATGAGGAACTGGCGGCGACCAATGAAGAACTCGCTCAGGCGCAGGCCACCTTGGCGCGCCTGAATGCCGAACTGGAACAAAAAGTGCAGGCGCGGACGACTGCCCTGGCAGCCAGCGAAGCGGAATTGCAGGCCCTGAATGAAGAACTGATCTCGATCAATGAAGAGTTGACGGCAACAAATGACGACCTGCGGAATGCCCAGGCCCGCCTGCAGGAGGCGGTTACTGACCTTGTGATCAGCGAGCATAAATTGCGCAGCGTGGTGGCCAGCGCGCCCTTCCCGATCGGCGTTTATACCGGCCGGGAGATGCGCATTGAACTGGCCAACCAGTCGATCATGGACGTCTGGGGTAAAGGCAATGATGTTTCCGGTAAAACTTATGCCGAGGTCCTCCCGGAACTGGCCGGAACAGGTATCTATGAGCAACTTGATGGCGTATTTACCACCGGAGCCCCCTTTCACACACGCGCGCAGCGGGTGGACCTGGTCGTGGACGGCCGCTTACAACTCTTCTACTTCAATTACAGTTTTACGCCCCTGTTCGACCAGCAAGGCCGCATTTACGGCGTGATGAACACGGCGGCCGAAGTCACCGATATGGTCCTGGCGCGCCAGCAAGTAGAACAAAGCGAACGTAACCTGCATAACATGATCCTGCAGGCGCCGGTCGCGATGTGCATTATGTTGGGCCCGGAACACGTGATCAGCGTGGCCAACCCGCTGATCATTGAATTGTGGGGCAAGCCTGAAGCCGAGGTCATGAACAAGCCGATCTTCGAGGCTTTGCCGGATGCCCGCGGCCAAGGCCTGGAGCAGGTACTGGCAGACGTCTATCAAAACGGCGAAACCTTCCGGGCCAGCGAAATGCCCGTCCACCTGCTGCGCAAAGGTCGGCCCGACACCGTATATCAAAACTTTGTTTACGAACCCTACCGCAATGCTAACGGCGAGGTGCTGGGCGTAATCGCCATCACCATTGATGTCACCGAACAGGTCCTGGCGCACCTGCAGAGCGAAGAGAACGAGCGCCGCTTCCGCTTCCTGCTGAATGCCATGCCGCAACAAGTCTGGACCGCCCGTGCCGATGGCACTTTGAATTACGTTAATGAGGTCGTTACCACTGATTTTGCAGAAAGCGCCGAAGCAATCGTAGGCCAGGGCTGGCAGGCTTTTGTGCACCCGGACGACCTGCCCGGCGCGCTTTCCAGGTGGAAGCATTCGCTGCAATCCCGCCGCGAATACCTGACAGAATATCGCCTGCGCTTCGCCGATGGTAATTATTACTGGCACCTCACCCGGGCGATACCGATGGTCAAGGATGACACTGTGACCTTCTGGCTGGGCACCAATACGAACATCGACCAGCAAAAGGCCAATGAGCAGCGTAAGGACGAATTCATCAGCATCGCCAGCCACGAGCTGAAAACGCCGCTCACCACGATCAAGGCCTTTTTCCAGTTAAGTAAACGCGATACCGGTGCACCAGGTAAACTCAACCCATTTGTCGGCAAAGCGGAGCGGCAGATCGAACGCCTTGGCCGGCTGATCGAGGACCTGCTGGATGTCTCCAAGATCAATGCCGGAAAGATGGTCTACAATAAGGAAGCCTTCGATTTTGGTAAGCTCCTGGCCGACACGGCGGAAAGCGTGCAGCAAACAGCGCCGGCACACCACATCGAACTAGAGAACGACTGTAAAATCAACTATCACGGCGACCAGCACCGTTTGGAACAGGTACTCATCAACCTGCTGAACAATGCGATCAAGTATTCGCCGGGAGCTGACCGGATCATCGTACGCTGTGAACTGGAGAACCGGAATATCATTGTATCCGTGCAGGATTTCGGTATCGGGATCGCGGAGGAACACCTGAAAGGTTTATTTGACCGCTTTTACCGGGTCGATAATTCATCGGCACGTTTCCAGGGTTTGGGCCTGGGCCTGTTCATTGCCAACGAGATCGTTAAAAGGCACGGCGGCAGCTTCTGGATCGAAAGCGAACCCGGTAAAGGGTCCACCTTCTTCTTTCTATTGCCGCTCAATGGCCGTCAGGAATTTTACGATACCGACGGTGACGGTCAGACCTTTTACAGCGGTAGTTTCATCGATATGAAATATGTCCCTGAAGCCGGTTACCTGGATGTGGACTGGCAGGGCTACCAAAACTATGAGTCGGTCGTGAAAGGCTGCGAGGTCATGCTGGACCTGCTGAAAAAGAATGATTGCCGCTGGGTACTCAATGACAACACCCATGTCAAAGGCAACTGGTCGGAAGCATCCGACTGGGGCGCTGAATACTGGTTCCCCGCCATGGCCGAGGCCGGCCTGAAAAAGTTCGCCTGGATCTATTCGCCCAGCACCTTCAGCCGCATCGCAGCCAACAAAAGCCTGCCCTCTGAATACGATACGGTACAGGTCGCTTTCTTTGATGATAAAGCCGAAGCTTTAAAATGGTTAGTTAAAAGCTAAAAGACAACATGAGCGGATAAGCGCAACCAGAAAACCCTATGGAATGGTATTTGTTAATTATTTAAACTAACAAAATCATATACCTATGAGCACAAGAGGATCAAAAGTGGAACGCCATTCCTTATCGGAACAGCCCCACGAACTAAAGTATGAAGCCCGCAAAACGGGCACCAGCACCAAAGAAGTGGAAGCCGCTAAAAAATCAGCCGGCTCCAACCAGCGCAAAGCCGTAGAGAAAAAGCTGAAATAAGCGATAGCCGATACTTTAATTATTCAAAGAGCCCCGGACCGGGGCTTTTTGGTCTAAACGATTTCTGATGAATAAAGCGCAATCCCCAAAAAACGAAAAGGGCACGCTGACCCAGCGTGACCTGAAAGCCGGCGTGAAAACATTTGAGGAACAGAAAAAACCCCGCGCCGCACTGGAAACGCGGGAGGACAAGAATAACGGTGCCTAACCGGCCGTTTATCAAAACCAGCGCAAAGCCCAAACCTGAAGATGATGGCGGAACTGGAACAATACAAAGCCAAGCGGAACTTTAAAAATGATTACCGGGAGATGCTTGCACACAACATAAGCGATATACCGGATCTATATTTCAAGGCCGGGCTTATCATGGCCGGAGACAACCATATAGCCAGCCGGTTGCTATTCGATTGTACACCGGCTGGCCGGTTTATGCATATCGCCGTTAATGGCCGACCCCTTGTATTTTCAGAACATGTATTTTACAGACTGTGCGTCAATAAAATCAGCGAGGTTTGGTCGATCATTGATAAAGAGGCGATCCGCGAACAGGTGCTTTCAACAGCGTAATGTCCGCCCTCAAACAATCTGCTCCTGGTCTTGGTTTATTGGACATGCGTATCGTTACACTTGAAGAACACCTCTCGTTTCCGGAAATGGCCGGACAGATACCCCCGGAAAAACTAGGTGGGTTTGGTCAGAACGAAAGAATGAAACAGCTGGTACCCAAACTGGCGGATATCACCGGGGACCGTTTAACATCCATGGATGCCAATGGCATCAGCATGCAGGTATTATCGGTGGACAGTTCGGGCGCCAACCTGCTGGCCGAAGATACAGGCCCGGCATTTGCCATGCAGTATAATGATTTGATCGCTGAAAGGATCAGGGGTTATGAAACGCGGTTCACTGCGTTTGCCCATTTGCCGATGACTGCGCCTGCTGCCGCCGCCGATGAACTGGAACGAACAGTAAAAGAACATCATTTCCGGGGTGCCATGATCCGCGGGCTGACGGAAGACCAGTTCCTGGACCATCCCAGGTTCGCCTCCATACTGGAACGCGCCGAAAAATTGGAGGTACCTATCTATCTGCATCCCGGCCTGCCGCCTAAAGGCGTCGCAGATATTTATTACAGCGGCCTGCCCAATCATTCCGGCATGGCAGAAGCGTTGGCTGTCTATGGCTGGGGTTGGCATTCCGAAACCGCGCTCCACATCCTGCGCCTGGTTTATGCCGGCATCTTCGATCAATACCCCAAATTGCAAATCATCATCGGTCATATGGGTGAAATGCTGCCTTTCCAGATGGCCAGGTCAGAGCGGGCCTTTCAGCCAGGCGCGGGCGGCGCCAACCAGCGCAAGCTAAGCGATATCCTGCGCCAGCAGGTTCATATCACCACCAGCGGCTTCTTTACCCTGCCACCCCTACAAATCGCGCTGGATACTTTCGGCATCGACAACATGATGTTTTCCATCGATTACCCCTTCAGCACCAACGAGCAAGGTATGGAATTTTTTCGCCGGATCGATCTGCCCGATGCCGACCTGTCCAAACTCGCCCACGGCAATGCCGACAGATTATTAAAATTAAACACCTGAGCCAGCGATCGCGTATACCTCTTGCCCAAACACCAAATCATCAAGAAAATGAAACAAGGACTCATGATCGATATGGACGGCGTGATCTACGCCGGCGAAAAACTCATCAGAGGTGCGGACCGCTTTGTCGCGCGGATGCTCAAAGAAAAGATCGATTTTATTTTCCTGTCGAACAACAGTTCGCGATCCCGCCGGGAAGCCGTCGAAAAACTGGAAAACGTGGGCGTCAAAGGAATCACTGAAGATCACATTTATACCAGCGCCATGGCAACCGCCGCCTTCCTGAAAGACGAATTTCCCGGCTGCAGCGCCTATGTGCTGGGCGAGGGCGGCCTGCTCAAAAGCCTGGAACATGCCGGTATCAGGCTGGTCGACAGGCAACCCGACTTTGTCATTTTGGGCGAGGGACATCAATTCGATCTGAAGATGGTGCACAAAGCCGTGGATATGATTATCGCCGGTGCAAGGTTCATCGCCACAAACCGAGATCCCTCACCGCGCAGGGAAGGCTGGAACAACCTCGGTATCGCAGCTACAGCCGCCATGATCGAGGAAGGCAGCGGCCGTGATGCATTTGTGATCGGGAAACCCAGCCCCGTCATGATGCGCTGTGCCAGCGCTTACATGGGATTCTCCCCTGAACAGAACACCGTGCTGGGTGATACCATGGAAACCGATATCAAAGCAGGCATCTATATGGGCTATAAAACAATATTGGTTTTGTCAGGCATTGCGGATAAAGATCAGCTCAACCATTATGGCTACAAACCAAGCCTCGTGGTGGATGCGGTCAAGGATATCCGGTTCCCGCTCGACTGGTGGAAGTAATGCAACTAATCGCTGATCGGCGCCTTCCCGGATCAATCATTCCGGCAATGGGAAACCAATCTTTATTCCTGTAGTTGTCCTTTTAAAAAGGAGGAGCTATGCCCTGGTATAACGGCGACTACCCGCCATCTTATAAAAACCAACCCAAATACCTGCGCGATAAAGCGGTCGAGATCGCGAACGAAGTGTTAAAGTCTACCGGCAACGAAGGCGAGGCTATCCCACCGGGCTGTCGCATGCGCGCAAACATTTTGAGGAACACCCGGAAGAAGTGCCCAAAGAAGAAGCAAAACAATGAACGTCTGCACCGGTTTCCGGACGCGCAGCAGCGAAATTACGCGACCGCATTAGCCGGGACCCGCGGCGGCCGGAAACGCGTGCACTGGATGTGGCATATCTTTCCGCAGGTCGCCGGTCTTGGAACGCGCGCACATTAAGCACAGGATCAATTCAGACCCCGACAGACCGAAGTGTGTAAATTTCCTTCGCAACCATCCCTGTCTTCAGAAAACCTGAAGATTACCTTACGTAAAAACCACCGGGCGTAGTAATGGAACAACCGGCATTATTTGCGGAGGCGGGACAAAGCAAGGGGCCTGCCCACCAATTTTCTGGAATATCTCCCGGGTTTGTTCAGCCCGGGGGAGCGTGATGATCTCCTGCGAAAGTTCATGGCAACGGCACCCTTGAAACAGACAGTACAAAATATGTATGACAAAGAGGTACTGACGCAGCGGCTGAGAAATAACCATAGCAGCGCTGAACTTATTTTTGATCGAAATCAAATGTCGAGGTGTGAAGCGCGATCCGGCGAACCAGCCCGAAATCTCTATGGCCCGCCGCACGTTTATTCAAGAAGTAGCGACAGTGTTATTGCACACTTGGAAACCAGCATTCCCAGGGACAAAAAATACTTGTTGCAAACGATCAGGGCAATAATGACAAATCCAAAACCGGTTATCAAAATTTGATTTCAATCAACCGACACTACACCCACCCTGCCTAACTTTGATAGCAGCAAGCGCCGGCAAACAGTACCGGCGCTACGACAATCTTATAAAAATCAGGAAAAAATCAGGAAACCCCGGCGGCCACCTTTAAATATGGATATGGAAAACAACGACCTGGCACATTACCCCTTTGACTGGCTTGATGAAGTAATCGGCAAAGACCTCAACCCGCAACATCCGGCTGCATCCCGGATTAACCAGGAGGAGCTAACAGGCTGGCAGCACCGACTCCGGTCAGAAACCAGCAGCATCTGGAAAAACCTGAAATCACAAGCTTTTTCTTTACTCAGTTCCAAAAAGGTAAGTACCATGTTAACACATTACCAGGACTGCCTAGAGGAACTCAAACGGCAGGCCATGGTCAACATGGCCGCTTACCCGGAAGACGATCCGCTCAATGCGTTTTGCGGACAGGTCCTTACTGAGCTCGGGCAGTTACAAACGCAATTCCAACGGCGATACGCCCGTTATCTTGCTGGTTGTCCTCCAACTAACTCCGTCCGGCATGCCGGTACAACCGAAAGAACACCACCCCCCCTTTACAAAGTGACATGCAGGCTTAGCGTAGATCAAATCGCCATTATACTCAAGGCGGCAGATGATACCAGGCTGCTGACCGCAAGGTCCTTCAGTCTCGTACTGCGCAGTATAACGCCGTATCTTTCCACCGAAAGGATGCAGGATTTCTCCTGGAAAAGCGCCAGGAGCAGCACGATGAAAATGGAGGACAGGGACAAACAGGTGGCTGCGGCCGCGCTGGAGCAACTGATCAAACGAATCAAAAACTATTGACAGCCCCATTAAAGCGGCCGGTTTCTTTTCTGCGACAGCACTGTTGAAGATCATATCATTTACATTCCTTGTCTTACGCTTTTCCCGCTCCAACCGACCGGGAGATAGAGCAGGAAGAAACGTCAAGGGCAAACAAATGCTGACATGCCTGCATCCGCGCAACTTGCTGAAGCTAAGAAGTATCCGTAAGCACTTGCCCCAGTCTGCAAGATAACGCCGATAAATTTGTTTGAGCGGTTAAAAAAAACCCATAATTTAAGCCGCTTGTTATGGGACATCTTTTATGCAACTGCCTGGAATACAATGATCACACCTTCGGAATCCGGAACGGCGCCTCCGTCTGCCAAGTAAACGGGTTGATTATCCTGTTGTTAAAATGCATGACTTATTCGATGATCAAAAACAGCCAATGCCGGTTACCGAGGGATATCCCGCGGGCTGGTCACCCCCCTAATTCGGGTTGTAACGCTGCAATGACTATATGACCGCAATAGAAAACGAGACCTGTCGTATCACCCCGCTGGGGGCAAGCGACCTGCAACAATATGAGCAACTGGCCGGCGAAATCTATCAGTTGCTTTCTGATGAACTTACCCTGCAATTCCTGCCTGAAAAAAAGCTGGGTTCCGTAGCAGCGGCAAAAAGCTGGCTGAACACCGCCCTCCTGAACTTTCATTCCGGCCGCAACCAGGTTCATCTGATCCGGTCAAAAGGGACCGGCACCCTTTTGGGTGTTATTGACCTGATACCGCCCGCTGTAGCCCGGGAACATTACCGCTTAACAAAATATCCGTATTTTATTGAATTTTATCTGAAAAGCAGTGCCAGGGGCAATGCATTGATGTCGCGTTTATTGCCAAAGGTCGCAGCGCATCTCCGAAACGAGGGTATAGACGAGCTTGCCGCGGTGGCCAACAGGCAAAACCTGGCTGCGCATAAAGTACTGAAACGTTCGGGCTTCCGGCTTCAGGGAAAGTTTGATGAGCTACAGGATATTTACCTGTTTTAAATTGCCGGCAACTTGAAGTACTTTTCCCCGGAGCTTGGATGGCAAATTACCTGCTGCATGATATATGATAGATACGCCCCGGACACCGTATCATTTTACTTATTTTTATAATAATTATTTATTAAAAAAATATATTTATTAACTTTAGCTTATTATCTGTTAACCAAAGGCTAAATTCTATAATATCCGACGGTTTGATCTTAATCAAATTATTATGGATAATATTAACCAGTCGACAGCACTTGACATGCTTTTCCAGATCCTGACCATGATCGCGCCCTTATCGGGTGCGCTGCGGAATCGGTTTGAAGATTTTATCATCACCAGGCAGTACAAGAAAAAACACCTGCTCCTGCGGGAAGGCGAGATTTCCCGGCGGATCTATTTTATCGCCGATGGTTCCGCCCGCGCCTATCACCTGGACCGCGAAGGTCGGGAACATACGACCTGGTTCATGAGCAAATATGACCTCATGATCTCGGTTTATAGCTTCTATACCCAGCAACCCGCTGCCGAGTATATCGAGCTCCTCGAAGATTCCACGCTTTTGTCGATGACCTGGGACCAGCTGCAGATCATTTATGCCGAGTTCCCCGAATATAATTTCCATGGCCGGCTCGTCACCGAAAAGTATTACATCATGGCCGAGGAGCGCGCCATTTTACTGCGTAACAAACAACCGGCCGAACGCTATAAACTGCTGCTGCAAAAACAGCCCGATATCACCCAGCACGCCTCTTTGGGCCAGATCGCCTCCTTTCTCGGCATCACGCTCGAGACCCTTAGCCGGATCCGCGCCAGGAGAGAAATTTGATTTAAATCAAATAATCTCATTCCGGAATCAACCAGTTTTGTATCAAAACCACCACTATGAAAAGAAAGATCATGTATGCCCTCCTCGTACCGGTACTTGTGCTCGGTTGCCGGAAAGAACAGCAGAAAGCATCCCCACCATCAGGATCAGCTCCCGGAACAGCGCTTAGCCTTGACCAGGTCAAAGCATATTATAAGAGCGACACCATCAATAACATTGCCTGGGACAAAGCCACTTACATTTCCGGAAATACCAGCCCCTACTGGCTCGTCGGCATAAGCGGGAGGCCCCGCTTCCAGTCCCTCGGCCTTGGCTACCGCCAATTGTTATTTTACCGGGACACCAATAATAAGATCAATACCCGGATACTGGAAACCATACCCGACGCGATTTACCTCCAGCGAAAACGGCAGGATCCCAACACCGGTTTTACAGGGAGGACATTTGTTTATGACCAGGACTATCATTTTCTATACGGTAAAACGTATCTGAACGGCAAACAGATCGGGCAGATCAAACCCGCCACAGGAAAGCCAAAGCCAATTCAAGCCGACATGCTGGCACCAATTACCGAATGCGCCTGGGTCGATAATAACTATGTCGACGGCGACGGAAACGCCGTTATCTATTCCGAACAGGTCTGTGCCACTTCCTACGTAGACCTTGGAAGTGACGGCGGCGGCAGTGACAACAGCGGGTTTTCCGGCGGTAGCCCCGGCGATGCTTCGCCGGCAGGAGGAGGAGCCGGCCCTGCGCCCGCCCCGGAGGTGTCCAACCTCCCCGGTGAAAACAAAAGCGGCATCAACCCTAAAGACTACATGAAATGCTTTCAGAATATCCCCGAAAACGGCGCAAGCATGACCATAACCATTTATGTGCAGGAGCCCTGGCCGGGAACCACCTTCAATATCGGCCCCAACAGCGTAGGTCATACGGCCATCAGCCTCACCAAGACTAATGGGAATACCAGCATAACCCAAACCGTTGGTTACTACCCGGACGCGACCGGTTTTAACAAAATGCATGCCCCTTCCAAACTGGTGGATAACGGCGGCGACCTGGAGTACAACGTCAGCATCTCCTACCAGGTAACCGCTGAAAATTTCAATAAGATCGTTAATTACATCAGCAACCCGCCAACTGTATACGATATTACCGATTTCAATTGTACCAATTTTGTTAACAGTGCCTGCCTCGCCGGCAGCATCAAGCTGCCTGATCCCTTTACCTACTCTCCGCTGTACCCTTCAAGCCCCGTGCTTGCACCAGGGGCGCTGGGCGACAGCATCGAAAAACTAAAAGGCGATCCAAATGTCAATACAACAGGTGGAAATATCCCTTTAAGTCATGGACCTTGTAATTAAACAAAGAGTTGAAATGAAAAAAGCATTAATTACCATCGTAGCAGCCGTGTTGATCAGCAATTTACCGATCTTCAATTTCTTCCTTCAAGAAAATTATGAATACCAGAATTTCGATTCTTCGTTTACTTATTCAGAAGAATCTGGAAAAGGCAATTCTTTCAAAAGTTGTTTAATTAATTATGGTGCGTTTCTATGTAAACACCCCGAAAAAGACCAGGGCGACAACCGGCTTTACCGCAGCTTTACCATCAAGCCCTGGCGTTTCTGGGAATGGGCCCAAATGCTGTTCAGCGAACGCTACCGCCTGCCTTATAAAGAAAAAACTAACAAATAGTATAAAAAGTAGCTGTTTCACCAAGTGTTATGCAAATGGTAATAGGACATATCCTGCCTCTCCGTCAGGTACTATTTAATGAGGATAGCGAAGACGACGCAATTCTTGAGGCCAGTATTGCATATCTCCATACGCCGGGCGGCTGACCGGAATGCCGGTGCTGGTTGGTGATTTCGCTTAATCCGCTTCACCGGCCACGTTCAGGCCGGGCATTGTTTATACCGCGCGCGGCGGCAGCTGGCGGAGGCCTTACTGAAAGAAGCGCTGCCCATCAGGTCACCTTCACACACTAAATACCAACCCCACATTGAAAAGTACAGGCCATGGGAAAGCAAAGTCAAACTTCAAGCTAAGTTCCCGCGAGATATCGAAAACGCAGCGGGGAAGCGAAATTGTTCTGACTTATTTACTACGTATTATTCTTCCCGGTCAAGAAGCCGCCTGTGATAATTGACCTGCCCCAGGTGATAGCTGAGGTGCGTAGCGAGGTGAACAAGAAAATACCCGGTAGTTTGTTTACCACCGTTTATTTCCAGTGGGTATTCGCTCTGCATTTGAGCGTCAGTGACACGCGGTAGTGTTGCCTCGATAACGGCAATCGTTTGCTCAATCTTACGAACAAGTTCGTTTCTGGGTATATATTTCAATGAAAACTCTTCCGGTCGGTTACGGACGTAGCCGGAGTCGCCGAGAATTGCGCCGATATAAGTATTGAGGTTGCCAACCAGATGCAGGCACAGGTTGCCCGCTGAATTCAGAATGCTGCCGTCTATATGCCAGATGTTGGCTTCATCCCGGTAAAGTTCCAATTCTTCTTTCAGTTTATTCAGGTCGCGGCATAAGAGCGATTGCAAAATATCGGTAAGCATATTTATTTTTTTACAAGGTAGCGATAGCAGCCGGTGTCAACAAGCGGGATTGCAGCTTATCGGGTTCTCTGGCGTATGAATGTGGTGATCGGGGGATGCGATGCATGATCTGTCATTCTATCGCTCCATATAGTGATTATCTCAAGAGGCAGAGTCGGTTATCCATAATTATTCAATCCCAAAAAAAAGTAAACCTACTTACCTCTCGGGTTCCGATCTGCAGAATTATTTAAGATCGTTACCTTCATCAACGTTAGATAAAGTGGAGATCATGACCAACCCGCCGGCAAAATATGACGCCGCCGGCAATGCAGGCGTCATCAACATTAAAACAAAAAAGCGCAAAATAAAGGGTTTTAATATGGGGCTTAACCTCGCGGCGCGGCAGGCAAAAAACATCACGTCAAACAACAGCGCCGACTTTAATTATCGCAATAATAACCTGAATATTTTTGGCACTCTTGGCTACATCAAACGAAACAGCTACAACGATGTCGACATTTATCGCCGGTACTTTTTGGCCGACGGTACCACCAGCGGCGTTTTTAACCAAAATTCGTACATCAGCAGGCTTGGGTATGGGTTTAGTTCAACCCTGGGCGCTGATTTTTTCGCATCGGAAAAAACTACGCTTGGGATAGTATTTACTGGCCTACTGCGCTACCCAGAAACGCAGAATTCCGGCCGCGGTACTTTAAAAAACGCGGTGGGCAGCATCGACTCCTCCCTGTTATCAAACAATGCGGAGAAAGGCATTTTTAAAAATGGTGGAATAAATGTTAATTACCGGCATCAATTAAAAAAGACGGGGTCGGAGATCTCGGCCAATTTAGATTACCTGGGCTACAGCACAAACACCAACCAGGATTTTAACAACTATAATTACTCTCCCACCGGCAAATTGACATCTTACGATCATTCTGTTGGCGCTTTGCCATCGCAAATAAAAATATACGCCGCCAAAACGGACTATAGCCAGCCCTTAAAAAAAGACTGGAAACTGGAAGCCGGCTTAAAAGCAAGCTACACCCAAACCGGTAATGTAGCCAACTATTTCAATGTGATAAATAATATGACGATACCCGACTATAACCGGACCAACAATTTTGATTACAGGGAAAACATCAACGCGGGATACATCAATATCAATAAAGACTTTAAGCGCTTGAGCATACAGGCCGGTATCCGTGTTGAAAATACGATTTCTTCCGGCTCCCAATTAGGCAACGCGATGAAGGCCGACTCCTCATTTAAGCGGAATTATATTAATGTTTTCCCCACCATTTTTATGCTGTATAAGCTGGATAGTTTAGGTGATAACCAAATAAAGCTAAACTACGGGCGACGAATTGACCGCCCCTACTACCAGGACCTGAACCCGTTTATTATCCAGATTGATAAGTTTACCTACTACGTGGGCAACCCCTACCTGAAACCATCACTATCTGATAAAGTAGAATTAGGCTATTTATTTAAAAACCTGGTTGGCGCTACGTTTAGCTATAGCGATACCAAAGATGATGGTAACGAAACGATACAGATAATTGATGGCATTTATTACAGCAAACCTGCAAACATCGGCAGGATAAAAACAATTGCCATTGCGCTGAACAGCGGTTTTGAACCCGCGAAATGGTTTAACTTTCAGCTAAACGCGCAACTGGCGCATGTACATTCGATAAGTGAATTTTATACGGGTTTGTTAAATGCCAAAGGTACATCAGTTTACCTGCAGGGCCTGTTACAATTTAAGCTGGGGCACGACTGGAACATGCAGTGGGATGGAAATTTTCAGAGCAGGCAAACCAGCAACCAGTTTGTTATTGGCAGTAAAGGCAGGCTCAATGCCGGGATTTCCAAAAAGATTTCATCGCAGGCCACGGTGAAGCTAAGTGTGAGTGATATACTCCGCACCAATATAAACCGGGGCGCCATCAATAACCTGCAATTAACCGAGGCCAGTTTCCGTACCCTAAGTGATTCGCGCGCAGTGCTGCTATCCCTAAGCATCCGTTTTGTTAAAAAAATTAGTAACCAACGCAAACCTAGCGATACCGGTGCTGATGAAGAACAGGGACGGATTAAGAATTAAGACGTTAAAACATTTTGTTGTAACCGTATCGCTTAATAGGTCATTCGTTACTCAAAATTTGATGTACTTATGGATGATTTAATCGAGCCGTCAACAAAGGATATATTTTAGCACCCAGAAATTCAATCGGCATTAATTATCAAAAAGTTATAAATGGTAAAATAATAATTGAGTAACACAATCAAGTTCGATATCAGTGATGATTTAAAATAAAGTTTAATAATCTAATTCTTTGGCGGGGCGCTGGGTGTCGATAGGTATTATTAAAATTCTACTGGTCGAAATCTGCGAAAAAACGCAAATCAGCAAGAAAATAGTTGGAGATTTGTACAGTAGGGATCACTTTTTTAGGCAGGTTGTCAATCTTATTGGCAACTTTTTTTATGGGTTCGAACTCAATAAATTTAGTTCACTTGCTAACAAAATTTAAGAATTTTGAAAAGCTTCCCCTTGTCTATCAAATTAAAGTAAAAGCTTCAAGGCGAAAGATCATAGTTTTTTATTTAAATTATAAAGATGCTTTTGGCAATGATCTCTATCTTTTTCAAAACCTGTCAAAATTAAAAACCGAACGATTTGCTTTGATTATCACTAAGAGCGATAAACCTGTTTTATAATTAAAAAAATAACTTATAAATAAAATTTAAAAACAAACAACCAACAACGCAAGTTTACAAAACACAATCTGATCTGCTTGATCACTTTGTTTACCAATTAAAAAAGTCAAAACGTATTGGACAAAATGATAAAGGCAATTTCACCCTGGCTGCTTAATGCCAACGCGGCGCTTATGCATTATGACCTTCCGGTTATTCTGAAGAAAGAACAAAACGGTTATCATTTCAGCATCATCAATCAGGGCGATGCTCTTTGGCTGATAGTGGCGTGGCCTTTAGGTAACACAATAGCTTTCCGGCTGGCTTATTCCCCCGGAGATCAGTTGAATATCAAAAAAGCGAACATTTCCGGCCGGAACATAAAAGTTGAGATTGGATCACTAATTGGCGCACAACATGTAGAGCTAAAGTTGCCCGAACAAGAAGGTTCACCCCTACACTGGACGACAACACTGGTTCCAGCCGCCCCATTGCTCCTGCCCTATTGGCCGCGTGATATCGCGCCCCTGGGTGCAAAGCGCAGTGATGTTTTGGCCTTGGGCGATATTAGGGTTAACCAGGTGGGTACGCGTTGCGGACAACTTTACTTTCATGTTACCCGCCCGGAAGCCGGTGCTGTATTTTATTTCCAAAACCTAACCTCACTTTCAGATTACAACCAGGATACTGAAACATCGGCAGGAAATACGGTGGGCGGCGAATGGCCCGAGATTGGTTTTGCACTGCCACCCACGACCAAACAAAAGCCACTGCAACAAGGTAAATCTTACGTGATCAGTGATGCTTATGTGATGCTTTCGGCAGAGATACCACCGGATGAGCCGGCTATGATCAGGCAATACCTCGATATGCTGGCCGGAATTTATCTTGCCCTGCCAAAACCAGACACACACTACCAGAACTGGCCCGAAATTTTACAAAAAGGCCTGTATGACCTGCAGGATAGTCCAGGTTGCTGGTCACAGTTGGGTGGCAACCATTATTTTAACGCTTATGTAAGTGATTATGATACCCCGCCGGAGATCATGGTACAGTTAGCGGTATTGCTCCCGCTGCTTGATTATGTGGAATGGCACAATGTGGAGTTGGACGTTATGAAAAAGATAAAAGAGGGCCTGCCGGCATTTTATAATGAAAAATATGGCACTATCATGCGCTGGCACCCTAAAGCGGCCGACAGGCTGCAGGGCGAAGAAGAACATAAAAAGCCGCTGGTGATGGACTCCTGGTACCTGCAGCATCCCCTGCTTAACCTTTCACGGATGGCACTGAAGGGTGATACAGAAGCCAAAAAGCTTTTTTTGGATTCGCTGGAATTTGCTATTAAAGTAGCCCGCCATTTTGATTACCAGTGGCCTGTATTTTATAAAATGGACACGCTTGAAATTGTTAAGGCCGAAACACAACCCGGTGCCGGAGGCGAAAAAGACGTACCCGGTTTATATGCGCACGTTTTGCTCCAGGCTTGGGAGTTAACAGGCGAAAAACGTTACCTGGCCGAAGCGGAAAAAGCCGCTTTAAAACTAAAAGGACTTGGCTTCAAAATGTTTTATCAGGCAAATAACACCGCATTTTCCGCGGGGGCGTTACTACGGCTATTTAAGATTACAAAAAAACAAATATATCTGGAACTGAGTTATCTTGCATTGGCCAACGTATTTGTAAATACTCAGTTGTGGGATTGCAATTACGGTTACGGCAAAAACTTCCCTACATTTTTCGCTTTGTTTCCTTTAAGCGATGCTCCTTATACGGCGGTTTACGAAGAACAAGAGGTATTTTGCGCATTTCATGATTACCTACATCATGCTGAAGGTTTAGATATTGCACCCTCGGTTAGGCTGTTATTGGCAGAGTACATCCGTTTTTTGGTAGAACGGGCGGTTTATTATTACCCTACCATGCTGCCGAAAGAAATGTTATCCGATGAGGTTAAAACAGGAGAAGTTGATCATAATTTATGGATCGCGTTGGAAGACTTGCACGACGGCTGGGAAAAGTCTGGTGCGGTTGGGCAGGAAGTATATGGAGCAGGTAATGCGTTTGGGATCCTGCCAAGGCATTACATGCAGGTTGAAGAAGCGGGATTTATGATTTACACAGACTACCCTACTTATGGTTTCTCGCCTACAAAACACCGCCCAGCAACTTTTCGCCTCGCAGGCGATAGCAGGATGATTTGCCGGCTGATGATCGTAAAAAGCGGCCATGCCAAACTACCGGAAATAACGGTAACAACCGGAGGCAAAACGCAGCTTAAGGGCAAACATGCAGAGGGCGGCGACCTCGAGTTTGAATTACCAGGGAATGCGGAGGTACGTATTGACTGGCGTTAATCCCGGATCATAAACTTGGGAATCAAGATTATTAGATTAAATACTTACAAAAAATTGTAGCTATACCCCAGTACTTAATGATGTAATATTAGACAACGCGGGTTGACAGTTAGGTCGGGATTAAATTATTGAAAATGGACATTCTAATTAAATTATTCGGTGAGGGTAAGGACCTCAACGCTTTGCAGATGAGTGACCGGGGGATAGTCATGTTCCTGATCGCGCTCGTGCTGATTCGTATTTCGGGCAGGCGTTCATTCGGATTGCGGATGCCTTTGGATAATATTATTTCAATATCGCTTGGTGCAGTGATGAGCCGGGCCATAGTAGGCGCCTCTGCATTTATACCAGTGGTGGTTTGCTGTTTCGTGATCGTTTTTTTGCACCGGGCAATCGGGTGGTTGGCGGCGCGTAATAAATCTTTTAGCAGGTTTATCGAGGGCGATAAACTGCTCCTTTTTGAACACGGAAAGTTCCATCACGACGCTATGAAACGGGGCTTGGTATGCCATGAAGATGTGATGCAAGGCGTGCGACGATCTGCACTTACCGAAGAACTAAATAATATAGATAAGATCTACATGGAGCGGAACGGTGAGATCAGTTCCGTTAAAAAGCAGGAAAATTAATCTACCATCAAACTAATCAAACGTCATGTCTGAAACACAAACAAAAAAGATAATCAAATGAGGCCGCTGCCTCAAAAACCGAATTGTTAACCATTAACACAGGCCAACCTTACGGATGGCTTATTTTATTATAATATGATTCCAATTAGCGAAGCAGACTTAGAATTTCGGTAATTGAAAAGTGCGCTCCACATACAAATTCATCTGCTGCGCCATAATATACAGTGAGCTTGTCTCCTTCAACCACGTGCCCGTTGGTAAAAACAACATATCCAAAAAAGCCGCTAAGTTCATAAGGTTCAATTGGCACCATAATAGGGTCAACGGTGCGGGCTAACACTTTTGATGGATCGTTAATATCCATCAAAAACGCACCAAGGCAATATTGATGTTCCTGGTTTGCGCCATGATATATCTCCAGCCATCCCGCGGTAGTCCGGATCGGTAAAGCACCCGCTCCAACACGCGCGTTGTCCCATAAACCAGTACGGGTTTTGATAATACACTGGTGATTTCCCCAATGCTTGCCGTCCGGCGACTCGGCCAGCCAGATGTAATTCCCGCCAATCTCCTTGCTGCTTGGCCTGTGCAGGCAATAGTATTTACCATTAATCTTTTCTTCAAATATGGCGCAGTCTTTATTGTGAGGCGGAAGGATCATGCCAGCGTGTTCAAACTCCTGCCAGTCCGTTGTTTTTTGTAAACCCACCCCCACCCCATTATCTGATACTGCGGTATACGTTAAATGATAAGTATCGTCAAGTTTTGCAACCCTGCAATCTTCTATTCCAAACCGTTCAAGATAGCCATGACCAAAAATGCCGGGAAAATCTGCTTGCTCATGAAAGTGCACTCCATCTTCGCTCGCCAGTAAACGCAGATGTGAGATTGTAGTAAGGTAATCCAAACCTTTGTAGCTGATTACCCGCGCATCGGTGGCAATAAGGTCCGGGTCGTTCAGCGGAACTTCAACGATTTCAACATTCCCTGTCGCGTTCAAAGCCGGAAAGAAAACAGAACCTTCTTTTTGCGCCGCGCCCTCCGCAACGCGTACAAGCAACCATATCTTATCATTAAAAACAAAAACGCCAGGATTAAGCAAGCTTATGATCTGTAACCCTTCGCTGCTTGGTTTTAAATCTTTTGGTAAAAGCAACGGGTTTTCCGGAAAACGTTGCGCGATATCTTTCATACATCTGCAACAACGCGAACACCTCCCCTGTTTTAAAAACAGCAAACCTCCTGCTGATAAGATCAATTTAGTAACTGGTCAATGAGTTGAAAAATGAAACTCACATGAGCCTTGGCGAATATCATGAACGCCATGAAAAAGCATTCCATTTCGGTTTCATATCAATGCTTGAAAATAACCCATAGCTAAATATATTATTACGAAATTTTATTAATCTTAAAAAAACATGCTTAAGCTTTGGTTGTATTGTAAGTAACACATTTATGAAGTTATGAAATTAAATATCAACCCTCGTGATGGCGCTCTTAGCAGTCCCTGGCAACAGCAGCATGATAAAATAACTATTACTGCCAATTTAACCGATAAGATTTTTGACTGCCTCATTATTGGCGGTGGAATCACCGGGTTAACAACAGCGTTACAATTACAACTGGCTGGTAAGCAAACTGCTATTGCCGAAGCACATACTATCGGTTTTGGCACAACAGGTGGAACCAGTGCTCACATTAACACCTTTGCGGATACTACCTATAGCGAAGCCGAAAGCGCATTTGGCGAAGAAGGTGCAAGGTTATTTGCGGCCGCGATAAATGAAGGGGCTGAACTGATTAAAACCAATACTGAAAAGTTTAAGATTAATTGCGATTACGAGCTTAAAGCCGGTTACCTGTACGCCGAAAATGAAGATGAGGTTAAACAACTGGATGATATCTATAACGGTGCTGTAAAAGTGAACGTACCTGTTGATTATGCAACGGAAGTGCCAACGCCCGTTACGTTTCAAAAAGCGTTGGTTTTTGAAGGGCAGGCGCAGTTTCACCCAATAAAATATCTGGAGGGGTTAAAGGAAGCATATCTTAATGCCGGCGGTACTATTTATGAACACACGCTGATTGAAAATATCAACACCGAAAATGGTACTCATGAGGCACACTTCGGCGAAAATATTTTCAGGGCAAAAGCAATTGTTTATGCTACACACCTGCCGCCAAATATCAATGTATTTAATTTTGAATGTGCCCCCTATCGAAGCTACGTTTTAGGCGTAAAACTAAAGAGCGGTAAATATCCGGATGCCCTCCTGTACGATTGCCAGGAGCCTTATCATTATGTGCGAAGCCATGAAATAGATGGTGAACAGCTGTTAATCATCGGTGGACTTGATCATAAAACGGGCCACGAAGATCCGGAAAAGGCATTTGCCGGGCTTGAAAAATACACCCGGAAATATTACAACGTATCATCGGTAAAATATCGCTGGTCCAGCCAATACTACGTACCTGTGGATGGTTTGCCTTATATAGGCCAAATGCCAATGGCAGCCGATGGAATTTACTGCGCAACGGGTTACAATGGCAACGGCATGATGCTGGGCAGTGTGGCAGGCAAAATATTAGCCGATCTGATAAGCGGCAAAGGAAGCCGTTATGAAAAATTGTTCAGTCCCGGCCGGGTGAAGCCGGTAGATAGCTTTAACGAGTTTGTCAAGGAAAATGCTGACGTGGCGTATCATTTTATAGCCGACCGTTTTAAGATCAAGGAAACAGATTCGTTAAAGCGCCTAAGCCCCGGCACCGGGAAGTTGGTTGAGGTGGACGGAAAAAAGATAGCTGCCTACCGCGACAATGACGGTGTGATCCACGCCCTGAACCCCATTTGTACCCATGCCGCTTGTATAGTTGGCTGGAACAGTGAAGAAAAAAGCTGGGATTGCCCATGTCATGGCGCACGATATGATATTGACGGCAATGTACTTACCGGTCCGGCTACAAAAAAACTGCAAACTATTACCGATGATGAAAGCTAAAGAAGTATTAACCGCCGGCATAACCGGTACAACTTTCATGACGCTGTTCAGCTACCTGGTTTCTGTAGCTGATAGCGAAAACTTTAGTGAACCTGAAAGGCTTGGGCAATTAGCCGGCAGATTGCTGCCTAAACTGAACGAACAACAACGGGAGGCGCTGGGCTGGCTGGGGCATTACAAAGTCGGCTTACTTTTCGCTGTTGTTTATGTAGAGCTGTGGCGTAGTGGTAAACTAAAACCCGACTTTATCAACAATTTGTGGCTTGGTGGCCTAAGCGGGTTGATCGCGGTAGCCGTTTGGAAAGCCACCTTTAAAATGCATCCTCTCCCACCTGCTTTAAATTTCAATAAATATTACCTGCAATTGGTACCGGCTCATGTGGTGTTCGCGGTATTTGCAGGTATTGGTTACCATATCATACATAACAACAGGCAACAACACAATGCCTTAAAAAAAGAAAATCATGCTGCAACTCATTAATCATTTGCCAGCCAACGTGGTTGGCGTACGTGCCTCGGGCGAAGTAACCCGTGCAGACATGGAAAATGTGCTTCTGCCCGCGATAGATCAATTGGCCGAACGCGAAGGAGAGATCAATTACCTGCTGGTATTGGATACCAATGTACAAAATTTCACTCTTGCGGCCTGGTGGAACGACCTGAAGCTCGGCCTCAAAAACTTCACTAAATGGAACCGGATAGCCGTGGTATCTGAACAAAAGGGCGTGGAATGGTTTACAGACTTATTCAAGTTTTTGATCCCTGGAAAATCCCGTGGGTTTACGCACGATGAATTATCTGAAGCCATAGTATGGGTGAGCGGCGATGGTGAGCAATAACGTTTTGACTCTTTAATCCGGTATAAATTATGGCAGAAGAAAAAATCCAGCATTGCAGTAAAATTATGGCTGAGAAAGGCCTTTCCGTTGCCTTTGCAGAAAGCGCGACAGCAGGATGGCTATGCTCTGAGTTTGCGCTGACCGAAGAATCGGGAAAGGTGCTGAAAGGTGGCATTACCTGTTATGATGCTGATTTGAAGGTTTCATTGCTGGGTGTGCCGCGCGAATTGATCAAGCGGTTCACACCCGAATCAATGGAAGTTACCCGCGAAATGGCCCACCGCCTGGCAAATCTGATCCCTTCAGATATCCAGGTAACTGTTACAGGCCTTACTACGCCCGGCGGCAGTGAAACAGCGGAGAAACCGGTGGGAACAATGTTCGTGTTCGCGATCATCAATGGCCGCGAAGCAAGTTTCAGGAGGGTATTTAATGGCTCGTGCGAAGATATCATCCATCAAACTATCAATGCCGCTGCCGATATGTTAATTAATGAATTAAATAAATGATTTAGGGCAAACGCCTTAATTTTTTCATTGCACAGTCTCACTAAAACCAATTAAGCTTTTAGCGTTGGGAATAGCGGCAACCGCTGCATCATTATTGAAATAACACCATACATTGTCAGGCTTTAACTTCTCTGTCTTACTTACAAAACCCTGTAATGTTTCGTCGCTGTATGCAGACCGGTACAGTTCCGGCACGCCATGAAAACGGTAATATGCTACAGGTCCGGTCACAATTGGCTCATCAGGAAGATCAGGGTGGCTCATGCCGCAAAATGATATGCCGCGTTGCCGTAATTGCTCAAAAACATC
Source organism: Mucilaginibacter gossypii (assembly GCF_900100945.1). Classification (GTDB taxonomy): domain Bacteria; phylum Bacteroidota; class Bacteroidia; order Sphingobacteriales; family Sphingobacteriaceae; genus Mucilaginibacter; species Mucilaginibacter gossypii. The sequence continues at coordinate 50,443 of NZ_FNCG01000007.1, forward strand.
ATCGCGCCACCAGCCAGGGTGCCTAAACTCCAATACGTTATCAAATGCCGGATCGAGCTGCAAAATTACGCGGGCCAATCTTTCCTCATCGTAATGAAACCGCGGCGGAAACTGAAAAAGGACAGGCCCCAGCTTTTCCTGCAAACCACCCTTAATAGTTTGATAAAAACTGGTTAGCATCTCGGCAGTGCCGTGAAACTGTTTAAAATGAGTTATGGCCTTGGGCGCTTTAACCGAAAAACGAAAATCAGCAGGAGCGTCACTGTACCATTTTTGCAGGGTGGATAATTGTGGAAAACGATAAAAGGTAACATTCAACTCAAGGGTTTTGAACTGACTTGCATAGTATTCAAACCAGCGCCTTTGAGGCAGCCCTTCGGGATAAAATGTACCTTTCCAATGCTTATAATGAAATCCTGAACATCCAACATGCCATTCCATATACTTTTATTTTGAGGATGAACTGCAAACGGTAGCTGCTTTAACTGCTGGTGCCGGGCGCTGTTTAATAAGCCAGCTACCCGATATGGCCAGGCTGATAATAAGTAACAGGATAATTTTAATTTTCATACTGCAGGATTTGGTGTTTTTTGTTTAGGGATGTATCCGTGTTATACTGGCCTTCGCTGTATCCCCTCTTAAATTGCCGGTAATAAGTTTTAACTTTATCAGCATAATCCTTAGCGTAGTTAATTACGGCCGCCTGCCATCCCTGATCAATTCCAAAAGCCATCAGATCATCAATGATACCGGAACCCTGAATTCCACCGCTCCGTAATTGAGCAGAAGCCGTTAGCGCCGCCATATCATCAATCACCTGGTACATGTCGCGGTAATCATCGCGCAATAATTTAAACTTAAGCGTATCCTTTACCGGTTGCAGCTCCTGGATTATAAATGAATCGCCGCGAAATACAGTTGTGCTCAATAACGCTGCGGGCACATGCTGCATTCGCCGCTGAACGCCTATTACTCTTTCCGCCTCGTTGTTCCAACGGAGTTGTTGCACGGGTAAATAGGGCGCAACAGACGATGCACGGGCTTGTTTCATGTCAAGCAGCAGGTATTTGTTTTTAGTGTTGGTGCTTTTAAGCAATAACAGGTAACGCTTTACGCCAACGCTGCCGGTACCAGCCAAACGAAAAACCGCGCTGACCACTTCATAATGATACGGTCCGTCGTTACTTGTTCTAACCCATTCATTAATATGCGCCTTTAATTCCTGCTTAAGTTTATTATCAAGCTTAAAATGCCGTTCATCTTCAAGCGATAGCATGATCTGTTTCTTTTTGCTGACCGTTCGTTTTTTCAGGATATCTTTTTCAGTACTCCGGGCCGCCTTTTTTAAAAACTCACAAACAATCCCTTTGGCGGTCCGGGGTTCGATACTGATTGCCTTACCTGTAGATAAAATAGCCGAATACGTTTTCATATACAGCTCTGCCATTTTATAAGCTTTTTCCGGCTCGATATCAAGATGATCAAAAGCGATAAAAATACTGCACACCATCCTTACCGTTTCATAACTGGCGGGTGCAAGAACGGCTTCATCAAAATCGTTCAGATCAAAATAAACCAGTTGGTTATCTCCCCTGTAGCTACCAAAATTTTCTATGTGGAGGTCGCCGCAAATCCAGGCCAGTGGCGATAAGGGTAAAGGCTCTGCCGCCGCGAGATCTTCATAAAACAGATGGCATGTCCCCCTAAAAAAACGGAACGCGTTCTCGGCCATCGCTTCATATTTTAGCTGCACCTTTTCAGGCAATAACCCAGCGTTAAACGCAGTTAATCTTTCTACTAATTCATTCATGTTTTTTTGTGATAACGCTGTGATTTTACTTCGTTATTTTTTTGAGCCGCGTCTATCGAATGCGTTTGAGTCAGGTCATCCTCCTGCTCCGCAAGTTCGGTCAGGCGGATATAAAATTTGTGCAGCTGGTCTAATTCGTCCTCTGTCAGGTTTTCGATACTTACCATACGGTTGCTGGTACCTTCATGTGAAGCCAGCAATTCATTAAGCTTCAGATGAACAGCTTTCGAATCTTTATTCTGAGCTTTCTGGATAAGAAAAACCATCAAGAACGTAATGATGGTTGTACCCGTGTTGATAATGAGCTGCCAGGTTTGAGAGTAGTTAAATACCGGGCCTGATAATGCCCAAACCATGATAGTTAAACCGGCGATAATAAACGCGGTCGAACTGCCGGTGGCCGTGGTAGCCCAATTAGAAAAACGTTCAAAATAGTTTACTTCATGTTTCATTTATTAACTCAATTACCTTTCGTAATTCATCAAGCGGTTCGGTCTGTTTTATTATACTTTCCTGTTCCGTCCAAATGATCTGAAGTTAGGGCACTGCTTAGTTGCCCTGATCAGATAGAGAGGATGATTTGAAGGAGATTAGCAAATAAATAAGCGGAACTGCTTTAACTGCTATCAAAACACCGCCCGCAGCAGATAGTTTTTAAATAAATATTATCCTAAAAAGATAATTTAGTTGCACAAAACTCAGCAGCAAAACTTTTACCGGCATGATATTAGCAATATCGCAAGTAATCTACCTATAAGTAGAACCTTATGACAACTACCCATGCAACAGGTATAATCAACGATCTGATCGAAATTAATAACGACCGCGTAGCCGGTTTTGAAAAAGCTATCGCGGACATCAAAGCTGAAAGCATCGACCTGAAAGAGCTGTTCCAGGGATATGCTGCTCAATGGCCAGGAACTTGCCGCACTTGTAGGCAACCCGGCTGATACTCAGACAGGAAACAGTGTAAGCGGCACCCTACACCGCGCCTGGATAGATGTTAAATCACTTTTTGGCGGCAGTGACCGTGAACGCATTCTATCCGAAGCAAAGCGTGGTGAAGATGCGATCAGGAAAGCTTACCTGGATGCATTAGCCGATGGCGGACTGCCTGCAAATGCGGTTGAAACTGTTTCTAACCAGGCCTCAGAAATCAACGGGGCGCATGATCAGGTAAAAGCTCTGCGTGACACCGCTAAACTTTAAAATTCGGTTATGAAAGCCGCCCCAAAAGGGGCGGCTACTTTGCGAAGTTGAATCCAAATAAATCAAAATGTTTGTTATTTAAGAAACTTTGTAAGTCGCCAACTTTTCATCAAAATCTGCGAAAGCAGAACCATCAACCACCGGTTATTTTTTAGGCGATTGTCCTTCGGGTGTAACATTGCCCTTTGATGTGGTATCCCCGCTTATAGAATCTTTTTTGTGTTGATCCCTTACCTGGTTTATGGTATTGGTATCCGCTATGGCGGGCCCGCCGCCACGGTTAACACTACTGGTATCTGTTGTTCCGTTTATTTCCTTTTTTTGATCGGATGTGTTACATCCTACAGCGATAAATGCAGCCACAAAGGCAGCAACAATCAAATTCGTTATTTTCATAGAATTTTAATTTGATAGAGCCTGTTTAACGAAACAGGATCTGTTAATCGATTAAATAATCCAGCTTTTGTTACTTTGAATTAAGTTGCTTATCTATAGCTTTAATGTGTTCGAGATGTGCCTTTAATGTTGGCAGCATCTGGCCGGCAAAAGCTTTTACAGCAGGATTTTTACCGTTCACGGCATAGTTTTCAAACGTTTCAACTGTATTTCGATGGCCATTTACCATAGCATGCACATATAGCTGGTCAAAGTTATTACCGGCATTTTTCAGCGCCGGGTCCGGCACAATGCCGCCTGTAGCCGCTGAAGGCAAACCGATATCTTGTTGCTTAGCCAGCTGCATCAGTTTTTGCTCGGCATCGCTATGATCTTTAATCATCATTTGCCCGAATGCTTTCACATCGGGCCGCTTTGCTTTTTGAGCAGCCAATCGACCTGCGTTTGCTTCCTGCAGGTTACCGATACTCGCTACAATTAAAAAATGTTTAGCCGTGGTATCGGGATCGGGCTGCGGAATTTGAGCGGTGGCCCCTAATGAAGAACCAGCGGCCAGGATGATGAGAAATATTTTTTTCATAATGATTTAATTAGGGTTGCCCTACCCCTCCTGATGAACCGTAAATCTGTCCGCTGGCGAAACTGGCGTCTGATGCGGCAAGTTGCACGTAGATAGATGCAAGCTCGGCCGGTTGGCCGGGCCTGCCCAACATTGTCCAGCTACCAAACATTTGTTGTTTTTCCGGCTGCGCTCCACCACTGATCTGTAATGCTGTCCAAACCGGCCCGGGCGCAACACCATTTACACGGATGCCTTTAGGCCCTAATTGCTTGGCAAGCGATTTTACATAATTCATGGTAGCTGCCTTGGTTTGCGCGTAGGCATAGAGATCGGGCGAGGGATCATAAGCTTGTTCAGAAGTTGTGCCGATAATTGCCGAACCTGGCGGCAGATGCGGCAACGCTTCGCGGATGATCCAGAATGGGGCGTAAATATTGGTTTTCATGGTGGCGTCAAACTCCTCGGTGGTAACATCGGTAATGGAGTTTATGGATTGCTGCCTGCCGGCATTATTCACAATAATGTCCAGGCCACCTAATTCGCTGACGGCTTTTTGTACCAGTTGTTTGCAAAAAGCCTCGTCACGCAGATCACCCGGAATTGCGATGGCCTTTCTCCCTTCCTTTTTAATTAGGGCGATTACCTCACGCGCATCGGGTTCTTCAGTCGGATAGTAATTAATAGCAACATCCGCACCTTCACGTGCGTATGCAATTGCGGCAGCACGGCCCATTCCTGAGTCGCCGCCTGTTATAAGTGCCTTTCGTCCCATTAACCTGCCCGATCCTTTGTAGCTGGTTTCGCCGCAATCCGGCACAGGACTCATTTTACTTTGCAACCCCGGCCATGGCTGCGGCTGACTTTTATAAGGCGGTTTTGGATATAAGGTTGTAGGATCGCTGATTTTCACTGCGTTATCAGCCGGATCAATTGAAGATTTTGTTGCTGCAAAGACGGGTGCTACAGCGGCAGCACCCAGCGTGGTGCCCAACCCTGCAATCACCTGCCTGCGGGTCATTTTATCATTACTTTCCATAATTACAGTTGTCTTTTCATAAGTGTATGTTATATTAGTTAGCCGGGCTACCCATTCACTACTTCTCCTCCGTTTACGTGGATTACCTGCCCCGTAATAAACGATGAATCATCCGAAGCAAGGAATACATAAGCCGGGCCTAACTCTGATGGCTGGCCGGCACGTTTCATAGCCGTTTCACTTCCGAACTCCTTGATCTTTTCTTCATCAAATGTTGAAACAATGAGCGGTGTCCAGACCGGGCCGGGCGCTACAGCGTTTACCCTGATACCTTTTTCAACCAGGTTAGTAGCTAAGGAACGGGTGAAGGTGGTGATAGCTCCTTTAGTCGAGGAATAATCAACAAGAGATGGGGATGAGCGGTAAGCTGTTACCGAAGTGGTATTGATAATAGTATCGCCGGCATTTAAATGTTCTAAAGCGGCTTCAGCAAAATAAAAATAAGCAAATATATTGGTGCGGAACGTGGTATCCAGTTGTTCAGGGTCAATCGCTTTAACGTCCTTTTGCGGAAACTGCATACCCGCGTTGTTAACCAGGATATTCAGCTTACCAAACTCTTGTACTGTTTTCTCTACCGCCTCTCTGCAAAAGGTTACGTCTTTTACATCGCCTTTAATCAACAAACATCGCTGACCGGTAAGTTCAACCAGATCTTTTGTGACCCGGGCATCCTCGTCCTCATCAAGATAAACAATGGCAATCTGGGCACCTTCCTGTGCAAAGTGAACGCTTACTGCCCGCCCGATACCGCTGTCGCCGCCGGTGATCAACGCGATTTTCCCTTCCAGCTTTTCGGCCGCCCTATAGGTCTTTTTAATATATTCTGGAGCAGGGTTCATTTCGGCTTCAATACCGGGTTGTTCGTCCTGTTTTTCTGGTCTTTCTTCCTGGGTTATCATAACAAATGTTTTAGTATTAACTTATGGTCTTAAAACAACTTTCACACAGTCGTCTTCTTTCTCGTCAAATATTTTATAAGCGTGGCTTACATCACTTAAGGGCAGCGTGTGGCTGATAATATCGTCCAAAACAACTTTCTCTTCCTGAACCAGCTTAATCAGATGGTTGATATAATTCAACACCGGGGCCTGGCCCATTTTCAGGGTAATCCCTTTATCAAAAATCCGGTGCAGCGGGAAGTTGTCATAAGGCGAGCCATATACCCCCATAATGGATACCGTACCCGAGCGGCGAACCGCTTTAAAGGCCATCTCCAATACTTTGATACTGCCTTTTTCAAAATTGATAGTAGCTTTCACTTTATCTAAAAATGATCTTTCGGGTTCAAAACCAACGGCATCTACGCACACATCGGCACCACGGCCACCGGTCATTTCGCGGATGGCTTCTACAACATCCACTTCATGGGGGTTAAGGGTATCCACACGATTTACAGCTTTGGCCTTTTCCAAACGGTAATTAAGCGGGTCGATAGCGATAACACGGCTGGCACCGTTTATCCAGGCAGCTTTTTGTGCCATCAGGCCCACAGGCCCCGAGCCGAAAATGGCTACAACCTCCCCACCCTTCAATTGTGCCCAGTCAATAGCCGACCAACCTGTGGGAAAAATATCGGTAAGAAATAATACCTGCTCATCGCTCAGGTTATCGGGAACTACGCGCGGACTGATATCGCCGTAAGGCACACGTACATATTCGGCTTGCCCGCCTGAATAGCCGCCATACAGATCGGTATAGCCAAACAGCCCAGCTCCTTTGCTGTCCATCAGATCGCCATCGGGGCCGTAATGTTTATAATTAGAGTTTTCGCATGATGGCGAAGCGTTATGCTGGCAGAAAAAGCAGTGCCCGCAGGCTATAGGGAAGGGCACAACTACGCGGTCACCCTTTTTCAGGTTTTTAACTTCGGCACCAACTTCTTCCACAATGCCCATAAATTCATGTCCCATAATCATGGGTTCTTTTTGCGGAACAGCACCGCTCAGGATATGAAGATCAGAACCGCAGATAGCGGTTGAGGTCACGCGAAGAATAACATCGGTAGCCAGTTCAATTTTTGGATCGGGCACCGTATCGTAACGGATATCGCCTGGTTTGTGGAATACTGCAGCTTTCATAGGTAGTGTTATAGATTAGTTTTTGTGGTTGTTTCTGTTGTTGAGTCTCTACGACTTTTTTGAATGCAACATGCAGGCTTCAACAACTTGTGTTATTTAATTTAGTCTTCGCAAGAATTTCATCTTCCCGCTTGCTCAACGTTTTCCTCAAGAAGCCTGATCGCTGTTTCGTTTCCCTGCTGCGCTGCCAGGTCAAAAACAGTAAGCCCCCGGCTGTCCCGGATAGTGATGTCTGCATCGTGAGCCAGCAAGATTCGCAGTAAATCATTGCGCCCAAACATCGCGGCAAACATTAGCGCCGTACCGCCATTGCCATGCTGGCGGTTAAGGTCCGCACCGCAGGCAATCAGCAATTCCGCAATTTCAGGATAGCCTTTAAAACAAACGCCCATAAGCGCCGTATTACCTCCAAAGTCTGCCGAGTTCACATCTGCTCCGGCTTCCAGTAAAAAGCGGGCAGCATCCAAACGGTTGTTATAGCAGGCAATAATGAGCGGCGTGTAACCTTTTTCGTCGCTGGCGTTCAAATCAGTACTATCGTTAATCATTTCGCGCAGTAAATTAACGTCGCCCTGCCGGGCGGCGTTAATTATTGATTGATTATTTGCATCCATCTTAAGCAGGGATTAGTCTTGGTTTCTCACGCTCCCAAAACCGGTGCTGTGCAATGGCTTTGATCAGCAATGCGGCGAACTTATCGTTGACCTCAGCAATCAGGATCCCCTCCCGCAAAACATTTTCCTCCGAGTAATCGGCAGGTAGCTTCTTGCTGAAATAAGTCGCTTCGATCACCTGCAGAGCGTCGCCCGATGCACCGATAGCTTTGCAATGTTTAAAAGCCTCATTCAAAAAATGAACAGCGTTGGACTCAGCTTCCAGCGTGGCTACGCAATTGGTTCCACCTGCCACATATACCGCATCGAACAGCACGGAGGCTGCACCCAGGAAACTTTGATCTACTTTGATCTGCTCATCGTTCTCTGCCACTATAAATCCTAATTTTGGCGCGACCACTTCTACCACGGCACCTTCAGCTTCCAAGGCAGCCTTAACGGTATTGAGCGATTCCGCATTTACGCCATCGGCGGCCAGGATCGCTATTTTGCGGCTTACGATACTATCTTTAATGGTGTTGGCCATGCTCAAAGCCGGAGAGGCAGCCAGCGAGCCATCTACCTGTACCGATTGGTAATCAACTGGATTGCCATCCGCTGGCACATTCAGGTTACCCGGAATAACTTCAGGAATATGCAGCCCCAGGTTAAAGGCAACCTGCGCGGCAAGCCCTTTATCAATCTGCGACAATACACCGAGCATACGCTCGCGTACAGCTACCGTTTTAACCTTGCCCAACTCGAAGCTCAGGGCATCAACAATGTGATTTTTCTCCGGCTCCGACTGGCTGTTGAAGAACAATCGTGACTGGCTGAAATGATCAAAGAAACTTTTACTTCGCGCACGCACCTTGCGGGCCTCCATGCGCTCCTGGTAAGATACAAAACCTCCATCGCGCTCTTTTACCTGCTGCGGATCATTGTTACCAAGCGAATTGGGACCGTAACTGGTTTTACCGCGGTTAATGGTTTGCCGCATAAAGCCGTCGCGCTGGTTGTTATGTACCGGCACAACCGGGCGATTAATCGGAATCTCCTGGAAGTTTGGCCCGCCCAAACGGGTGAGTTGCGTATCGGTATAAGAAAATAAACGCCCCTGTAATAAAGGATCGTTTGTAAAATCTATACCAGGTACAATATGCCCCAGGTGAAAAGCGACCTGCTCTGTCTCCGCGAAAAAATTATCCGGGTTACGGTTTAACGTCAGTTTGCCCACGCGCTGCACGGGTACCAGTTCTTCCGGTACCAGTTTGGTAGGGTCAAGCAAATCAAATTCAAATTTAAATTCATCTTCTTCCGGGATGACCTGTAATCCTAATTCATATTCAGGAAAGGCACCGCTTTCAATGGCATCCCACAAATCGCGCCTGTGAAAATCCGGATCTTTACCTGAAATGTTTTGCGCTTCATCCCAGGCAACCGAATGCACGCCTAGCAACGGCTTCCAGTGAAATTTCACAAAGCTGGATTTCCCTTCCGCATTTATTAACCTGAACGTATGTACCCCGAAACCTTCCATCATGCGGTAACTGCGTGGAATAGCGCGGTCGCTCATGGCCCACATAATCATGTGGGCAGATTCTGGTGTCAGTGATATAAAATCCCAGAAAGTGTCATGTGCAGATGCCGCCTGCGGAATTTCGTTATCCGGCTCGGGTTTCACGGCATGAACCAGGTCAGGAAATTTGATCGCATCCTGGATAAAAAACACCGGCATATTATTGCCTACAAGGTCAAAGTTTCCTTCCTGCGTATAAAAGCGCACGGCGAAACCGCGCACATCGCGCGCCAGATCAGTCGATCCGCGAGAGCCAGCTACGGTAGAGAAGCGGACAAATACCGGCGTTTCAATTTCCGTATCGTTCAAAAAGCCGGCTTTGGTTACTTCCGCAAGCGGTTTGTACAATTTAAAAACCCCATGCGCTCCCGAACCGCGGGCATGCACTACCCGTTCAGGGATGCGCTCATGGTCAAAGTGTGTGATCTTTTCACGCAGAATAAAATCTTCCAGTAATGATGGTCCCCGGTCTCCTGCTTTCAACGAGTTTTGGTCGTCGTTAATCGGCAAGCCTGTATTGGTGGTCATCTTTTCGCCGGCACTGTCGGCGGTATGCGGTGCCAGACTATCGGTTTTGGCATTTTCGGGTTGCGGCGCTAATTTTTTATCAATCGCAGCTTCGGTGCCTGATTTGGGTGATGGTTTTTTCTTTTCCATAAATTTAAAATCAAGCTTCTTCAGCCGCGCTGTAATTGATATCGGCTTCTGCCACTGCTGTTAATTTTTCATCAGCTGCCTTTTCTTCGGCGAGGGTCTGCCCAAGGACCTCAGCCACATCTTCCAGCCCTAATGTAATTGCCAGCTGGCACAGACCGCCATAAGTAGCGATCTCATAATGTTCAACTTTTTGCGAGGCGAGGATTATACCTACATCGCGGGTAGCCGTACCGGCTTCTGTACTTTCAATGATGCTTTCTCCTTCTTTAGCCAGGCCCTCCATGGCATCGCATTTTTGCGCCTGCGATTTTTCGCCAAGCAGGTCAAAAACCTGTTCCAGGCGGGTTACATGAACTTGTGTTTCAGTTAAATGATCTTCAATGGCAGCGGCAAGTGTTTTTGATGTTGCCGCATTGATCATTTTTGGCAGGGTTTTAACCAGGTGGTTCTCCGCCCAGTAAATATCCTTGATGCCATCAGTAAATAATTCGAGTAACGCCGGTTGCTGTTTGGGCGTAGTTTTGGTGCTGAATTTCGGTTCCCCGGATTCGTTTTTCATAGGTAGATTTTTAAAAAGTAGTAATTAAGGTAATTGCTCGGAAAAGAGGTATGGATAGCTTCGGCTGTGAGTATTATTAACATACCCAAAAGGAAATTGTTTAACTAATACGATAATAAACCATACCTGTTTGCTACTTAGCCGGACAAGACTTCAAATAACCTGAGATTAGATGTGTCCTTCGAGTGAGTTAGGATGCTTTAACAATCCCACTGTACCCTTTTTAAACCATCAAAGTAGATCATAAGACTCCCGGAGGTAAACAAATAAACCAGGACGGATATCATCTACTGAGGATATGCGGATGTGATTTTCAAACTTTTTACCTGAGGCTACACTTTTAATCACCGGCCTTTCCGGATGGGCCATCGCCGAATAAAACTTAATGTCCAATTCCTTTTTCATCGGGCGGATGATGAGGAACCCCACACGCCTGGTAAAAACGATACAATTAGGCGTTACGCCTACCAGTACCTTAGGCCAATCAGCCACTTCCGCCAAAATTTTATCAAAAGCAAGCACTAGTTCGGGGGAACGCCCCTCAAATAAACTGTCCAGGTCCACCCGCGCGCAATAATGCCGGTAGTCTTTCCACGGCAATTCACGATCACAATTGGGGCAGGTCCAGCTCATTTAATTATTCTACAAAGTTATAGCCAAAATAATGCCGCCATGGCCCGCCCAGGTACTCCCATAGATCCAACCCGACAGCTTTTACAGGAAATGGTACAAATTCAGAACGTAATTCGGCGAGTAACCATTTTGAAGCTTCCGGCGTCACCTTGTTTTGAATAGTAATATGAGGTTTAAACGCTTGCATATCCTGCGGGATCAATACTTGCTGAAAATGGCGTTTCAGTTTTGCATGGAACTGCTGTAATTCCATAGAGTCGATCAGGTAGGCAACACCGGCACCTAAATGGCGCAAACCAGCAACATTCATTTCAAAATAATGAACTTTAATAGTATCTAAATAGTTTAAAGTATCTTGTTTATTCGGCAATTGATGAAACAAAGTCAGGTGCGCCCTCAAAAAATTGAGTTCCGGAGGAAAGTGTCGCCTACGCAAACTATCAAAGTAGGTTTGACTTTCTGCATCTAACCGGAGTGTCAATATCAATGGCTTTTGTTCCGCCTGCATCTTTCTGAACAGTATTTAATTTCCCCCCAAACTTTATCCCATTTTTTTCGCCAGGTGAATGGTTTGCCGCAAATCAAACAGATCTTCTGCGGCAAATCCTGTTTTTTAACCCCTCGCATTTTTCCAGACCTTTTTCATAGCCGAGTAAACCGGATCAGATTCGGCTTCCTTCCAGCGCCTATAAAATATCTTCGCCGATTCAGCCTTTTCCGGATCACCCGTTCCGCGCTCCAGCAAAGCATAATCCCGTTGCGCATTATACTTTTTCCCGCCCTTGTAGTTCGCATAGCGCCTGGCCCGCGTATAACCCATTTGCAGATACTTCCGCGCCATATCCGCACCAGCAAAATCCCCCGACTTCAGGTAACCCTCAAACAAACCAAAAATCGTCGCACTGCTTTGCTCAGCTATTTCTTTGCTCTTAAAGCGCCAGTACCGGCCGATCTCAGATTTATAAGGCTCACAGATCAGTACGCCCTGCTCACCCTTCCCCACACGATATTTTTCCGGCTGCTGCCGGTAATCGATGTCAGGTTTCCAGGAATAGCTATCGTTATCAAATTTAAGGTAACCCGGCTGCCGCGACGCTAATTCTTTTTGCATAGTACCAGAACAAGCCAAACTGCCTGCTGTTTCAGCGAAGAACCCGTTGGAATAAAATTTATTAATCCCTGAGAAATGGCAAAGCAGTTGACTATGAGGACAACAGTACCAGATGCATTTCAAATTTGTTGTGGGCGAACATGGGTAACCAGGGCCAATAAACATATCTTATGAATCCTTACATTTTCAAACAGGTTGCGTACCTTCTATCTCATAGCGTTGGAACTTTCTATTCCAGATGGGAAACAATGGCACAGGTCTCTAAATGATAAAAACCGGGCATACCGAGCTGGTGGCCTGGAGAACGGTTTTAAACAAAGTTCAATCATTGTTCTGTCGCAATGAAAAAGTTCAGGTCGTGAATCCTGGCATAATAATGTGATCGATCACAAATCCAAATCCGCCAATAAACGCAAATCAAACAGGAAATAGTTCGAAATTTGTAAAGTAGGGGTCACTTTTTTAGGCAAGTTGTCAAATCTTTTGCGACATTTTATGGAGGAAATTCTGTTAACGCTGATATCATCGTTCTTGACGATAATTACTCATTATTTTTCAGGCCATTTACTTAACACTTAATCTCCCGTTTTCTCGTTGTCAAGTTCCCTCACTTTTTCGGATTTACCGTCATTGATTTCGTAGTAGGTTTCACTGTAATGCGTTGCGTCGATGATTTTCAGGATACGCTTATCTTTTTTAACCTCGCCTCTGATCAACTCACTTTCCCCATAAAAGGTAAATTCTTGAGTCCTGGGATCATAAGTACCTGTTTGGAATTGAATATCACTCCCTATATGATTGTTAATAGAAGTCATCACAAATTTTTGCCTGACATTGTCGTAACCTTCAATTTGTTGACTGCTATAAAATTCCTCTATCATTTTTCCATCCGCAACCGGGACACTCAGCTTACCACCTTTAATTTGAATAGCATAAAAGCGGCCATTGTATATGGGCTTACGCGTGAGCGTACCCTTGACGAACGGACGCTGCACATCATGGAATTTCCAAGTGCCGGTTATTCGTCGCAGCAGTTCGTGATTTGCTCCCGGCCGGGAGTAATCGAGCATTTGTGTATAGGCGTCCGGCTTTTTTGTATCTGCCTGGGCAAAAGAGAACTGAGGAGACGCAGCAAACACGGTCATAACAGCCAGAATTAAGGTTGTTTTTTTGATATTCATAAGTAATTTACTTTTTAAAAGATTGGGATTTTTTAATTTTTTGATGCAAAACGCTTGTCTGTCAAAGAAACCAGGAAACTTTCCAAATCAATTTTCTCCTGTTCGCTCAGGCCCATTGGAGTATTGAGTAAGGTGTCCCGATTAATCGAGTGAGGAACTATTTTATCCGGATCATTATAGTAGTCAATTACCTGTCGCAAAGTCTTAAACATGCCGTTGTGCATATAAGGGGCGGTAATTGCAATATTTCGCAAGGCACCTATTTTAAACCGGCCAAGGTCTGTTTTTTTCTTCGTAACGCAGGCCCGGCCGCTGTCTTGTAATGTTTTAGCATCATACAGGCCGATGGAACGAAATTCAACATCATTGAAGTCCGGTCCGAAATGGCACTGGATGCAACGTCCTTTGCCATTGAAAATGGCAAAGCCCCGTTTTGCAGATTCGCTTACGGCATCTTCATTATCGTTCATGCGCCAATCGTCAAATGGTGAATCGCTGGTTTCAAGGGTCCGTTCAAATGAAGCTATTGCTTTAGCTAAATTATTTGCATTTGGTACTGAATGAAAAACAGATTGGAAAGCCTTTTTATAGTAAGCATTGTTTTGGAGACGAGATATCGCCGTAGCTAAAGCAAGATCCATTTCAATCGGGTTTTGGAGCGGGATCAAAGCCTGTTGTTCCAGCGTAGTGGCCCTCCCGTCCCAAAAGAAAGCTACCTGCAATCTCATATTCATGGCTGATGGTGTGTTTCTCACGCCTTTTCTGTTATGTACGCCTAAGCTAATGGGAGAAGTATCTGAAAAGGCGAATTCCTCTTTATGGCAGGATGCGCAGCTGATCTTACCATTACGTGAAAGTATAGGATCAAAAAAAAGTTTCCGTCCTAACATGACAGCAGTTATTGAATCAGGTTCTTTGAATGCGCCTTGCGAGATGATCAGGGAGATACCCAATGTTAAAAGTATGATCCAAAACTTCTTCATTAAAATTATTTCTTAACTGCCTGGCGAACTCTTTTAAATAAGAATCCATTTGTTCCTTCTACACGTCCTTTACAGGTATCCTGGATGACATGAAATTTCAGGGAATCAAGTTGCCCGAAAAATTCAACTTTGTACTTGCCTTCGTATTTCGCGTTACAGGTAGGGTCCGACATATAAAGTGTATCGTGGTTCATATGATACGTCCCGCTTACGAATTCCTTGTTATTCATAAAACCATCAAAGGATCCGTTTGCCCTGAAAATGGCAAGAAACTTGTAAGGATCGCCTTTGAACACTCCGGAATTTTCCCATTTCCCAACCAGCGGATTGGTTTGGCTAGTAAATGAAACGGCAGCAAATAAAACAATACTGAAAATGGTTAACAGATATTTTGTTCTCATTGAGTTGATTTTAAGGCCTTTGACTATCGCAAATAAAAGTCATACCTCATAAAGATACTTTAGAGCATGTTACAATTACTTTCGAATTTGTTGCATAGCTTATGAAGTTTGTGCAAAAAGACTTTATAAATTCGAGAGCAGTTAAGTCATCAACGAACTAAATACACGCCTGATGAATAAGACAATTGCAGTAATACTAACTCTTGAGGTGTAAATACCAAACCGGGACAGGCACCGAAAAGTCATGGAGCATGTAATGAATACGTAAATACCTCATATGATGAAAATACTGTTCATACTCATGATTGTGTTCCGCGTCATCGGAGGGTTTTCAATCAAGGGAGAATGGAGCTTCTTATATCAGTTGGCGTTTGTGGACTTTCCTGGGCTCCTGAAGGCGGGGCAAGTGCTTGTCCGGGGGCGACTGGTCATTTTGCACCGTCATCAAATAATCATTCCTATGACAGAAGAAAAATCAATTCAGGGCCAGGGTGCCAGGACAATAAAAACCAAGTACGACTTCATTATTGTAGGTGCTGGTTCTGCAGGTTGTGTTATCACACGCCGTTTGGCAGACAACGGAGCTTCGGTAAGCATAAAAATAATCATGAGGGGCACCAATGTTGTTTACCCATTGCATTGGATCTGTAATGCTGTCAATGTCTGCATCTGTGCCACCGGCTTCCAGCAGCAATAAGCGGATTACATAAGAAAAAAAAACGGAATTAGAACTAAAATTAGAACTAACTCCGGCTCGGTACCCAAACCTGTCGGCTACACGAACCGGTTTTTCGATGACCTAAAGCGGTTTGCCGCGTTATTGGATCAATAACATAGATTTGAAATATCTAACCCGCCTTAATCGAACCGCAGCCATATGTGCATATCCGTTAATTATTGAACGGGCGGGAGTAATTTTATAAGATTCTTCCTCTCCTGCTCACTAACCTGCTTAAGCAACTGAATTTCCTCTGGTATAAGTTTATAACAACGCTCAAAATTCTCAATATAGTTTGCGAAATTCATTGGATGATAACTTAGTAAGCGATTAGTTTCCTCCGCAATACCAAGATTTTTCGGAATATAAATACCATCATTACCGTTATCACTATTTTTTAATACCGCAGTAATCATCGACAAGCGTTTGAACTTCTCTACAAGCCCTGCAGTTGTCAACATTCCTGGTGCCTCGTTATAGGTTATGCGTAATTGCCTTGCAACCTTGCAGCTTTGTTCAGGAAGCAAAATATTTAAACATAGATTGCCGCCATCATAATTCCAGCTGCCATCCTGGTTATCCGGATTAAATTGCAGAGGTTTGCCGTTTACCGATACCTTTAACGGCGGCTGGGTACCAAATAGCTTTATTTTAATTTTTTTCCGTTCGGCTATGCCCTGATAACGGCCAACAGCAGGTGCGATATTCACAATTTGCTCATTGCCGTCGATCCGCGATACTATGTTAGTTTCAGCAAATTGATTTTCATAATTTTTATTGTTTCCGTTATCCTCGTAAACCTGAAAATTGCCGCTACCTCCCGGAAATATGCCCAGGATTAGGTTATTCGGATTATTGTCCAGATTTTGAATTTGATCATTATACATAGGTATCACCGAGCCGGCTTTTACATATACCGGGTATTCGTTGATCGAAAATGAACGTTCAAGCACCTGGCCTCCTTTTAGCAGAGTCCCTGTGGACCACTCATACCAATCATTTCCTTTCGGCAACCAAACTTTAACAGCGGCGAATCCATCCTTAGATGGTGTCGTAACCGGCCTGATCAGCATATTATCGCCAAACATGTACTCTTCTTTATAGCTGTAAGCTTCCGGCTGTTTCGCATAATCATAGTACATCGGCCGGCAAAGCCCGATGCCGGTTTCAAACGTTTTCCTTGACATCGTATAAATGTAGGGCACGAGCGCGTAACGCAGCCTGATGGCATCATGTTGTGCTGTAGCATACTCCGGAGCAAAATTCCAGATCTCTTTTTTGATAGCTGCGTTTTTAGTAGAATGCGTTCGCATGATCGGGCTGAAACCACCGTATTGCAGCCAGCGTGTATAAAGTTCAGGCTCTACCCCTTTTTCGTTTCCTTTGAGGATGTGCCCGCCAATATCGTGGCTCCAGTAGGAATATAAAACATTTGAAGCCGTGCTTGTGAAATAAGGCTCATAGGCCAATGACTCCCAGGACATGAAAGTGTCTCCCGAAAAACCGATCTGGTAACGGTGGTTACCTAAACCGCCCCAACGGTGGTACAGCAAAGGCCTGTTTTGGCTGTGCATTGCTTTATCGGTAAAAAATGTATAATTAAGCCACCACGTATTACTTAACCGGGGGATTTTGTTGTCGTTTGTCCATTGTTGCCAGTCCAGCCACCAAAAATCGACACCGGCTTTCTCAATCGGCCTTAATACAATGTCGAATAAGCCGCGCATAAATGTTTTGTTGGATACCTCAAACGGGATAACTTTCTTTTGTGCGGAATCGGCCTTTATATAGGCTGCAAAATCATGGTAACGTTCTTCTGTGGGTTGGATACCATCTGCGGGATGGAGATTTAATGTGGTTTTCAAATGATTGTCCTTTGTCCATTTCAGAAAATTGGCCGGATCAGGAAAAAGGTTCTTGTTCCAGGTGTAACCCGTCCAGCCTTTGGTATGCCAGTCCATATCTATTACCAAAACATCTGTAGGTACATCAAAGCGTTTGAGGTTTTGTACCAGTTCCCGAAGTTCGTTATCCGAATAACTCCAATACCGCGACCACCAGTAACCAAACACATAACGCGGCAACATAGGCACCTGACCTGCAATTTTGCTAAAATCCAAAAGGGCTGATTTATAGTCATCGCCATAAGCCATAAAGTACCAGTCCAATTTCGGAGTGCCGGGCGCGGTTACCCATGGCCAATCAGAATGATCCAATCTTAGGGATTGCGAATCATCCAGAAAAAACCAGCCGTCCCGCGAAAGGATGCCATCTTCCAGTTGAAGTTTTTGATTACTGTACAGGTTCATTTCACCGTCTTGCCCGTCTAGCGTGCGGGCTGTTCCTTTTAAATTGAATTTTTGTTTTTGTCCCGGCTTCCACGATACCGTATCGGCATTCAAAAAACGGATCTTTAGATTGGTGCTGTCAAATACTCCTGAATTGATTTTGTAGGCAAGCTCAATCTTCCTGGTTTTTAGGTAAAACCATTCATTTTCCGTCCGCGTGCTGAATGCCGGAACGGGCAGTTTACGGTTAACCACAACCAGCGAGGCCCTGTTATCATAACTTGCGGACTGTCCCCATTGTAATCTTACCAGTTGATCTGTAAGCACGGTAAACCGCGCGTTCCCGGATTGCACAACGGCTTTTGGGTCGGGTGTTAATTGATTCCTATTTTGACCATATGCGTTACCTGCAAAAAAAATCAGGTTGCAGACTAACAGCTTAAAAAATGTTATTGTTTTATGTTTGTAGGTGACGAGCATATAAGTGAACTTTAAAACTGCGATCAGGAATAATCATAAGAGCTGAACGGGCGTATCCGGCCAGATTATGTATTTATATAGCTGACGAGCAGTGATGAACGGGCATACAATAGCTTTCCGGTTTAAAGAATCCGGTTTAGTTTGATATAAAAAAACAAGGGTGAGCTAAAATTAATAGCAGGTATCCTGTCGTTTACCTTTCGTTTATCAACGGCCAGGCTAAAGCGATTGTCTTATTCAAAACAACCGCTTTAGTTAGCCGTCCCGGGTTGATCTTTTACACTGCTGTTATTTTAAAACCGAAGGTAAAAGCAGGTCAGCCGGTATAAGGGTTTAGGTTACCATCCATAATTTTGTACCAGTGCCGGGTCGATATTGATCTCGGTCTGAGGTATTGGCATCAGGTAATGCCTGTCGGCAAAAACACGGGTTTGATCTACCACTGTTTTATAAAACACGGCAACACCCGCAGCTTCACTATTAGGATCCAAGCCGGTAGCGTTCAACTCTCCAGGTGTAGGCCTCGCATTCATGCCGTGCATATTGCCGTTGTCTACCGTTTTAGCTATCAACCAGCGACGAACATCCCAAAAACGCTGATTTTCAAAGGCAAACTCCACACGTTTTTCATTTTGGATCCTTTTCCGCATACCTTCTTTGGTATTATCAGCCGCGATGATGGGTAAGCCCGGCATAGATACCCGGCTGCGCACGGCGTTTACAGCGTTATACACATCGCTGTTTGGCGCAGCTAAATATTCATTCATAGCCTCAGCATAAATCAAATAGATCTCGGCCAGACGGATAATCGGAAAATTACGGTTGGCATCGCCGCCACCTTTTAAATTAACATTAGGATCGGCCCATTTACGCCAGTTGTAACCGGTTTCGCAGTTGGTGCCAGGTTTCGGCCAGCCGTCGCAACCACCGCCGTTATTGCCAAACCAAGCAAATTTTAAGGGCCTCGCATTGTTCGTATAATTCCACACGTCGTACTGAAAAAATATAGTAGCGTAAAAACGGGGATCCCTGTTTTTATACATGTTTGATATATTGGATACAGGCGTATTCCTTACACCGTCCCATAACTCGCCATTCCAAAAGCCCGTAGCCTGATAACCCGATTGAGGGTCTGTTATTGGCCTGCCGTTATTCATTTCGTACGAATCAACCAACTCCTGGAACACGCTCATTTTACCGTTGCCGTTAACGGCATTGGCATCCCGGCCGTTAGGCAAATAATTACCTTCGAAATTCCTGTTGTTCCCCATAATATACGGCAATATGATCTCATCATAATTCCTGGTAAAAAACAACTGCGCATAGTTATCAACAGGGTTTGACGGGTTGGGATTGGATAGTGAATAAACATTCAGGTTTAGCACCGCTTTGGCTGCGTTGGCCGCCAGCAGCCATTTATTGTTATCATAGGACTGAGGGAACAACTGCGTTCCATCGGCATTTTTAATACCGGCATACATCGTGTTCCCGTTAAATAAAGGGCTGGCTGCATAAAGTAAAGTACGCGCCTTTAATGCTAACGCTGCACCCTTGGTTATCCGCCCATAATCTGCCGAGCCAATGGCATAATTTACCGGTAGAATTTCGGCAATGGCGTCACATTCCGAGGTGATAAATTTAACCACATCATCAACGGTGTTCCTTGTTGTGGTGGTGGCCGCCGGATCTGTTGTGGCTAAAACTGTATTGATTAAAGGGACGGCGCCGTATCTTCTGAATAATTCGAAATATTGATTGGCACGCAGAAATCTTGCTTCCGCCTTGTACAGCGGAATGCGGGGCGCGTAATAATCATTCCTTGAGGCTGGGATAGGTGTTTTATCAATACTTGCCAGGAAAATATTAGCCGACCGGATATACTGGTAAGCCCGGCCCCAGATATCGAGGGAGTTGTTGGTAGCGTTCCAGGCACCCGAGTTAAACGGCAATTCGGGCACATTTTCCCAATGGTTTTTACATTCATCAGTACAGGCCCCTAAAACCGTTCCACCTCCGTAAATGAACTGTATATCATTATTGTTCAGCGAGGCGTATAAATGGTTCCATGCACCTTCGGCATTTTGGATATTATTAAAAACCGCATCCTGCGTAACCAGCTCTGTCGGTACCACGTTAAGATATTTTTTGCAGGAAACCACAGAAATGCAGGCCATTAAAAACAGGTATATGAGTTTGTTGCTTTTCATGTTGAATATTTTAAAATGTAAATCTTAAACCCGCGTTGATCACTTTTTGCTGCGGATAAGTTCCGGTACCGTTGTTACCAATTTCCGGATCGAAATTGAAATCCTTTAGCTTGCTCCATGTCAACAGGTTAATGCCGTTAACAAAGACGCGGGCATTCTCTATCCCGATCCTTTTCATCCATGTTGCGGGTAAGGTATAGCCCAGTTCAACAGTTTTTAGGCGCAGGTAATTTGATGAATAGATCCAAAAGGTGGAAGCTTGCTGATTGTTCACGTTATCGGCCGATGAAATACGCGGGAACATATAATTGGCATCGGGATTTGTGGCCACCCAGTGGTTATCCACCACCTGTACCAGCGAACTGGCAAAGCGCGAAAAGGCATAAACCCCTGATCCCGAGAGTAAAGTAGAGCCGCCTAAACCACCCTGAAACAGGACACTTATATCAAAATTGGCATAATGATAGCCCAGCGCTACGCCAAACTGCGATTTGGGATTGGCTACTTTTCCGGGAAGAAAACCGGCATCTAAACTGTTGATCACATGGTCTCCATTCAGGTCTTTATACTTAATATCACCCGGTTTGGTAACACCAAGGCTTGCCTGCGAAGGGCTGTTATCAATATCCTGCTGGCTTTTAAACAATCCGAGGGCGGTGTAACCGTAAATTTGGTTGATACTCGTACCTTTTAAAGCCTGCCATTCGCGACCGGGATAATCGGGCTGGGCATAAAACAGGATCTTATTGGTGGCATAGGCATAATTAACGGTGATACTATATCCCTGTTTTTTACCAAACTCGTGCCTGTGGCTTAGCGAAATCTCATACCCCCGGTTATCGGTTATGCCCGCGTTAACCGCCGGTATTTGCGGCAAACCTATAAAAGACGGGATCAGCTGCGAGGTGGCCAGGATATTATTGCGGCGTTCTTTAAAAACATCCGCCGAAAGTGAGAACATCCCTTTCCATAAACTCAGGTCCAGTCCCAGGTTTATTTTTTTTGACCGTTCCCAGGTTAATAAGGTATTGCCGGCCTGGCCCTCCAAGTAACCGGTATAGCCATTTCCATTGCTGTTAAAACCCAATCTATAGGAGTCGCCGGTTACCCATGAACTCAGGTAAAGGAACCTGCTCGAGCCTATTTTATCATTACCAACAATACCGTATGATCCGCGCAATTTAATTTGATCGATAAAGCTAAGCGAAGGGTTATCTTTAATAAAATGCTCGTTTGATGCTATCCAGCCTGCCGAAACAGCCGGGAAGAAACCAAACCTGTGCCCTTCGGCAAAGTTTTCAGACCCGTTATAGCCGAAATTAAATTCAGCCAGATAACGGTCGTCATAAGCATATGCCGCGCGGCCTAAAACACCCTGGTATTTATAGGGCAGCCCTGCCCTCGCGTTTCCTACGCCACCACCCACAGCATCAAAAAAACTCGACTGGTTGTAAATAGCCATCGCTTTTACCGAATGCTTCCCAAAATCACGGTCGTAGTTTATATAAGCCTCCAATACAGTGCGTCGTGATCCGTTGGCGTTCACCACGTAATCAAGCGTACCGGTACCATTATTTACAATCACGTAATGGCCATTAGCTGCCAGGTCGGTCTCCGTATCGGCAACGCCCTGGTTCAGTAAATACTGGTAAGTGATATTGGATAACGGTCTGTTTACATTCCGGAAGTTATCATTATCAAATGATAACCGGACACGTGTACTCAAACCTTTGGTCAGCCAGCCCAGGTCCCATTTAAAACCAGCGGTAGATTGCAGGGCGGTTTCAAAGTTCCGTTGGTAACCTGACTGGGTCAGATCAACATAAGGTGACTGGTTAGTATTGGGCGCGGCACCCGGCGATCCATCAGGATTGGTTATAGGGTAATACCAAGCGGGTGTTTGTTTGATATCATTAAATATTTGCGAGGCATTCGCGCCCGGATAATTCCTGTCATAAACGATCGCCCCGAGGTTCAACTCCATCGACAGGCTTTTGGTAAGGTTCAGGTCGATGTTAGAGCGGAAATTATATTTATGGGTGATGGCCTGGATATCGTACTGGCTTACCGCATCTTCATAATTATAAAGGCCGTTTTGCTGCAGATAGGATAACGAGATAAAATATCTTGTTTTTTCGGTGCCGCCAGTGACGTTCAAATTACCTTGCGAGAGGTAGGAAAACGGCTTCAGCATCGTTTTTGTCCAGTTCACATTAGGATATAAATATTGATAGGCCGGATAACTGCGGTCCCGGTATTTATTCAGCAAAACATCGGTATAAGCGCTGGTATCTGCAAAAAGACCATCATTTATCAAACCTTCTTTATAGAGCTTGCGGCCGGTATATGAATCAACATACTGCGGTAAAGAGGTTGGAGACTGCCAGCCATTTTGAGCGGTCGCCGAAATACGCGATGTGCCGATCTTTCCGCGTTTGGTAGTAACCAGTACAACGCCGTTAGCGCCTTGTATGCCATATATAGCGGTTGAAGCCGCATCTTTAAGGATGCTTACATTTTCAACCTCATTGGCATCTATACCGCTAAAGTCCCTTTGGATACCATCAACCAAAACCAGTGGAGCCGAATTGTTAGTCGTACCGAAGCCCCTGATGTTCAGAGAGGAACCATCGGCACCCGGCTCACCGCTGTTTTGAACGGTTAACAAACCGGGTAAACGACCGGCAAGCGCGTTGCTTAAATTGGCGACCGGGCTTTGTTGCAACTCCTTAGTACCGACAGATACGATCGATCCCGTAACCCGTTCTTTCCGCTGAGTTCCGTAACCTACCACAACAATTTCCTGAAGGCCATTACCTGGAACAAGGGCGATAATGCCAAGATCCTTCGCGGCCTGAACTTCTTTGGTAGTATAGCCTATGAAAGAGATGACGAGCGTACTATTTTCCGGTATATTCTTAAACACAAACTCGCCCTTTTCATTGGTGGTCATCCCCTGCCCTGTTCCTTTAATTTTTACCGAAGCACCGGGTAAAGGCCGGCCGGCCTCATCAACCACGGTTCCTTTAACCTCAATATCAGCTATGACCGCTTTATTTTTATTGACATCAGGTTCAATGCTTTCGCCATTGCCCTTAATGACAATGGTTTTTTCGGCAAAACTGTAGGAAAGCGGCTGACCTTTTAATAAAATATCAAGTACCTCTTTAATGTCGGCATCTTTAACATTGATGGATACTGATGGCGAATTTTGCAGCAGCTTATTTTTATAAAAGAAAGTATAGCCGCTTTGCTTATTGATATCTTTTAATACTTTTTCGAGCGATACCCCGTTTTCGGACAGGGTGATTTTTTGGGCGAACACATCCGCTTTAACCTGTAAAGTAAAAGCGATAGTTAACAAAATAATTAGCTTCATCACTAAAAATGTTCTTCGACTTAA
This sequence comes from Mucilaginibacter gossypii, assembly GCF_900100945.1. Lineage (GTDB taxonomy): Bacteria > Bacteroidota > Bacteroidia > Sphingobacteriales > Sphingobacteriaceae > Mucilaginibacter > Mucilaginibacter gossypii. Next base: position 74,330 of record NZ_FNCG01000007.1, read on the forward strand.
AAACAGAAATTCGCAGTTTTTTAAACTACGTAGATTAATTTTCATAGTTTCGTTAAGTTTTTGGTTTGATTAAAATTGAACTGTGCTGGTTTTCTATTAATCTCGGATCCAGAAACTACCGCGCGAGCGGAACCTGCCGGCAGTGTTGGAAGCACTTCCGGCATTTTTTATGGATGAGAATTTTTAAAGGGAGCTTTTAAGTATCTGTTTTCTTCATCTTAAATTGGGTTTTGAGGTTAATAATTGGTATTGGTTCTTATAGGATGATGCAGGGGGCTATGGAGAGACGATAAGCTTTCGCCCGTTTTGTTTTACATTGATATCATCAAGTTTCAGGATTTTCAGCACCTCGGAAAAAGCTGCGTTACGGGGGATCTCACCGTTGTAGGTATCATTACCCAACTGGCCCTGATATTCCACTTCGACATTATACCACCTGGAAATTTTGCGCATTACATCATGAATGTCCGCATTTTTAAACAAGATCCTCCCCTCTTTCCAGGCCACAAACGCTTCTGCATCAACAGTTATCTTTGATAACCGGTTATTTTTGAAAACAGCTTGTTCATTGGGTTTTATGATGACTTCAGGAACGCCCGGAGTTTGATTTTTTCCGTAAACTTTAACGCTCCCCTGCAGCAGCGTGGTTTTAACTGCATTTTCGTCCTGGTAGGCGTTGATATTAAAATGAGTACCCAACACCTGTACCAACTGGCCTGCAGCGGTCACCTTAAAAGGCCTGCTGCTATCATGGGCCACCTCAAAATACGCTTCGCCAGATAGCTCAACCACTCTTTCCCTGCCTGTGAAGTTTATCGGAAACTTAATGGTACTACCGGCATTTAGCCAGACCTTCGTACCATCGGCCAGTGTAAGCTGGTATTTTCCACCCAGGGGCGTTGATAATACATGGTACGGCGGTGATGAACGGGAGATTCCGGCAGTGGTTTTCTGATAAGTCACGCTGCTATCGATATCGTTATTGACAGCAACATCATTAAGGGTAAACAAGTGCCCTTTGTGCAAACCATTAAGGACAATTTGCTTTCCTTCCGCGAGCGTTAATGTGGCCTTATTACTGCCCGGTTTGACAATATTGCCGCCGGATGCCATTTCCTGAGGTTTAGTATTTCCGTCGAAATACTTATGGACAACAAGTAATCCACCAAGAGCAAAAATAACAGCCGCTGCTGCCCACCATCGGATCCTGATAAGCGGTTTTATCTGGTTTTTAGATAACCGCTTGTGCAGATCTGTTTTCAGGCGTTTCTCAATTTCAGCTCTGTCACCAAAATCCGCAATCCAGGGCATATCCGATAAATCGAAGTTATCGCGATATGCTTCAAATAATTCTTGCTCTTCAGGCGTACAGTTACCCGACGTGCAACGTTCGTATAATTCTTTAAATTCCTGGTACAACATGGCTATAACGGTTATTAGTACAGACAACTCCCGCGGCAATAACTCACACACCTTTTTTATTTTTTTTAACTTTTTTGCAAACGATCCAAAATCAGACCAGGCTATCCCTTAACAATAAAACTTTGTTATTACCTTGCAAAGTTCAAGCTTAGCCCGGATTCTTTTACATGAACCACACTCAACAATCAGATGAAGATTTATTTGCCGCAGTGAAACGTCATGATAAAAAGGCGTTTACCCTGCTTTATGATCGTTACTGGGAGCTGGTTTATAAAAAAGCTTTTTCCTATTTGCATGATACCGACACCTGCATGGGCATTGTAAACGACATATTTGTTAATATTTGGGAAAAGCGGGATGCGCTCAAAATCATTACATTTAAAAACTACCTGGCCTCGTCCGCACGGTACCGTGTATACAACGCTATAAAAGCAAGTCATACCTCGCCGGTAAAATATGTCCCAGATTACGAAAAGCTGGATGACTTACGTGTTGAATACAATCGCGCCGAAACCAGTTTTGAAGTTATCGAACTCAGCACTGACCTGGATAAATTGCTCGATAAACTACCTCCGAGATGTAAAGAAATATTCCTTTTAAGCAGGGTAAATCAATTAAGTAACACCGAGATTGCCGAACGACTATCCATTTCAAAAAGAGCGGTTGAGAATCAGATCTCGCTGGCAGTCAAACACCTTAAGCCTCATTTCAAACACTATCCAACGGTTATACTTGTTGCAAAATTGATCCTTTTACACAACCAACTTGGGTTATAGGTAAAAATAGGCTCCAGATTTAAAAAAGCGGACACTTTATGGAAAGCGTAACATTTTTACCGAAACTCCCTGCTTCAAATTACCGCGCCTGCGAGGCCGCAAATAACGCTGCAACCGATATTGATTTTGCCCGCTATCTGCGATAACGATCACCGGGCATTTACTTGCAAAAACTTTAACGAACAAGGTTCACTAAAGTTAGTAGTCAAACCGCAATACGAAAAGCCCGAATCACTTTGGATCATTGCCCCTAACGAAAACAGCTACGTCAAAAATAATTTCAAAAACAAGCGAGTGAAAGGAAGAATTCAACCTCACTTTTCAAAGACTGACTGGAAATCAATGGTCTGAAACGACCACCTGCTTTTGCGGCGCAGCGCCGGCTTTACGCTTTTTGATCGTTAGGATCACCAGCGGTATACAAAACGCGTTCATCAAAGCCAGCAGCAAAAAAGCGTCCATATAACTCAATAAGAAGGTTTGCCGAACCACGGTATTTTCCAGTCCTCCGATCGCTTGCTGCATCGCCCGCAAATAAGTCGCACCATGCGCCATTAAATTTCCCACAAAGCCCTGCAGCCGCATTTGCGTCGCCGGATCAGCAGCGGTAACATGTGCGACCAGTGCCGTCCGGTTAACCGCAGCCCGATTGGAGATATAGGTATTGATCAGCGCAATACCGAACGAGCCACCCATCTGACGCATCATATTGTTAAGTGCTGCCCCCTGCGGGATGTCTTGCGGTTTCAATTCGGACACTGCCAATGCGGTTAACGGTACGATAAGCAAGGCTGCACCCAGCCCCCGGAATATAAGCGGGATAAAAAAATATGCACTTCCGGTGGCCAGGTTCGATTTTGACATGAAAAATCCAAAAATGGCTGAAAACAAAAATCCCGTAATGATCAGATACTGCGGACGTAAACCGCTTTGAAGCATACGCCCTAAAAACGGCGAGATCATCGCTGCCATCAGTGTACCGGGCAATAACATCGTGCCCGTCTGGAACGCCGAATAACCGATAATACGCTGCGCATATAGCGGGAATACGAAAACCGCACTGAACAGACCAAAGCCCAGAACGAAAGTCATCACCGCCGAGATCGACAGCGTGGCACTTTTAAGCACCCGGAAATTGATCACCGGATATGCTGTGGTTAACTCCCACCAAACCAATAGTATCAAAGCGATCGCTGACACCACGCTGAGTACGATGATATATGTTGCCGCGAACCAGTCATCAGTTTCACCGCGTTCTAAAACGACCTGCAAAGCACCCACACCAACGGCCAGCAAAAAGATGCCGCGCCAATCGATGCGCCGGCCATCTGCAGCACCTTTGGTCGGGCGCAGGTATATAAACGAAAGTAAGGCGGCCATCAGGCCTATTGGAATATTCACATAGAAGATCCACTGCCAGCTTAAATTGTCTACAATATAACCACCCATAACAGGGCCTATAGAGGGGCCGATAATAATGCCCAGACTGAAAATCCCGCTTGCCATACCACGCTCTTTCGGCGGGAAAGTCTCAAACAAAATGGCCTGGGAGGTTGACAATAAAGCCCCGCCCCCAACCCCCTGGATAAAACGAAAGGCCACTAATTCCCATAGGTTCGTGGAAAAGCCGCACATTGCCGAGGCCAGCGTAAATAATAAGATAGAACCAATATAGTATTGCTTCCGTCCAATTTTCTCTGCCAAAAAACTGGTCATGGGGATAATGATCACATTTGCGATGGCATAAGAAGTAATAACCCAGGCCGTATCTTCCAATGAAGCTCCCAGGTTGCCACTCATCGTATTAATCGATACGTTAACGATGGTGGTGTCGATAAGTTCTATGATAGTCGAGGTGATGATCGTAATAACGATGATCCATTTTCTGAATCCGGTTTCCATGCCGCAAAATTAATCCGGACCAACGAACGGCGACTTATAACTATCAAACAACAACTTATAACCATCAAACACAAAGGGTAATTTAAATCATTTATTTGTCATATTGAATTATAATAATCAAATAGTATTTATCTTTGAATCATGGAACCGATCGAAACCCTCGCTGATTTCTACCGCCGGCACCCGGTTGGCGATAAAACCGAATTTCCGGAAAATAATACCGGCCAGGGGCATTTTAATGTTTTTCTGCGGGAGCCGTGCTTAAACCGCTCACCTTTTGGCCGCCGCGATTTTTACAAGGTAGCGCTGGTTATCGGCAAGGGTAAAATGATCTATGCGGATAAGCAGGTTGTCATCGACCGCCAGGCTTTGGTGTTCTCGAGCCCGGCAGTGCCCTCGGCCTGGGAATCAGGCGGCGGTCCGCAAAGCGGATACTTTTGCTTATTTACGCAGGCCTTTATCGAATCTGTCGATTACAAGGGGCGTTTACCGGAGTTTCCGCTATTCCAGGCAGATAAGGGGCATGTACTGGAACTTGACGAGCCGCAATTAGCGCTGGTCTCCGGCCTGTTGAACCGTATGCGTGCCGTAATGGCTTCCGATTACCGGGCTAAATATGATATGCTGCGCAGTTATCTGCGCATACTCATGCACGAATCACTCAACATGCTTCCGGTTGTTCCGGTAGACAGCCATGCCGGGGCCGCGGCACGTATCACTGCGCAGTTCCTGGCCTTACTGGAGCGGCAGTTCCCCATCGATTCGCCCGGACAGTCGATGGCCTTACGCACCCCGGCAGCGTTTGCCCAGGGCTTGGCTGTTCATACCAATCATTTGAACCGTTCAGTTAAAATGATCACCGGGCGCACCACCAGCCGCGTGATCTCGGACCGTATGATCAAAGAAGCCCAGGCGCTGCTACAGCATACCGATTGGAGCATTGCACAAATTGCCGGTGGACTTGGTTTCGAAGAACCGGCATACTTTACCAATTTCTTTAAAAAATACACCGGAACAGCGCCTGCACGCACCCGGGTTTCCGCCTGACCACAATAGGAGCGAACCTTTCATCTTAGAACGCTTTTTTAATGGCGTACATTCTGCACAAAACAGGTTCTTAAAGTTTAAAAAGAAAGCCTGCAATAACTTCAGGATAAACTCGTCCCGATATAATCCTTCCTGAATCACCTGCCGTATATTTTTTTTCATCAGCAGATAAATAACCTGATGAGTATAATTTGTGATTTGATTATACGCGTTCGGATAGTACTTTTTAAGGCCGGGTAAAAGTACAGGGCCAATTTTACGAAATATATAACCAACATGATTTATATGGTTATGTCGACGGTGACGACAACGCCGTCATCAATGCTGAGCAGATCTGTTCAATTTCTTATGTCGACCTTGGAGGCGGCGAAATCATCGCCCTTTCCCCCGATACCATTAAGCCCTGGCGTTTTGGAAATGATCGAAAATGCTATCAGTGATTACCCGCTGCCCTATAAAGGAGATAATTAAGTTTCCGAAGGAAAGGTTTTCGTTAAAACACCAAAGCAGTAAATCTGTATAAAAAAAGGAGAGTCAACCAACTCTCCTTTTTATTTGGCAATCATTATCTGTTAACTGCCTCATCCTATAAAGAACTCCGGGTTGCTTAATTTAATACCAGGCAATTCAAACCAGATCCCTGCCGCACATCCGCTCTGATGCAATTTTGTTGTTGTCCTGTAAACATTGACCGAACGTTAGCGCTGAAAATTAAAGATCCGGCGGTATGAGCTTATGGACCGAAATCTCCATGGCCCGGGCAAGCTGCAATAAAGTATTCATGGTTGGATTGCCAACACCTCTTTCAATCCTGGTAATCTGTGCGTGTCCAATATTTGCTAAATCAGCAAGCCTTGGTTGAGTCAGTTGCTTTTTCTCGCGCTCCTCTCTCAGCCTCATGCCAATTGCTTGAATTGATTTTGCATTTAGACTTTTGTTCACAAAATCTAAATTCAGAGATAAAATCTACCGGAAACTAATCATATATGATCATTTTTCATTATCTTTAACCTTAAGCAACCTACATTAAGCTTTGAAAATGAATGCTTTCGATCAGGACATACTTTTAAACCAGCCATTCGCTGCGCTTTCTTTCAGCGAGGAATTCAGGCAAAAAAGTAAAAAGATGGGATTTTCAACGATAGGAGACATCATTTCCATAGGCCCCCAGGTACTTGTCAGGATGGAACATTTTGATTACATCTGGCTTGGGGAACTTACAGCATTTCTCACCAAACATGGGGTATTGAATTTATTGCAGCCTAGCCAGGGAAATAGCAGGATCTGAGCACACGGGATGCGCTGTCAAAGATCCCAATTGTTTTTGCTGCGGATGACTGATCAACACTGTAGTAAGCATTGCTAAGGCTATCCGCGGAAATCTGATCCTGTTTTTTTGTGACAAAAACAGCGGCCGAATGGTCAAAGATCGCCGACAACGAAACGCTACCGTAAAAGCCTGACGAATATAATGCCCGGATCATACAAGCCAGATGTTTGACGGAGATATTGAGCGGTAATTTCGCAAACGGTAATCCGGGGGGAACTGTCGTCCGGCCTCCCAAATTACAGAGTGCACGGTACCCGTTCAACCATTCTTTATACATTGCTCCGATAGACGGCCAGTTGCTATCGAATGACAGTGTATTTGAGCTATCATGGGCAGGTATGGCCAGGCTGAGCTCCAGCAAACGCTTTTCCCGTTCTGCAAGAGGCAAGCCGTAAAGTGCTGCCATGACTCTTTCCCGCAGAAAATCCATAAAATGAAGATGGTTGAAATTGAGCGCGATCAGCAGGGCGATCAGATTTTCGTCTGTCAACAATGCGGGGACCCGGCAAATGCAGTCAAGCTCAGAAACCAGCCGCTCACGATAAAAAAGGGCGCCTATAGTAAGATCATCGGCCGGTAGTTCAAGATAAAGGGGGGAAAGACATTTTGCGAGACATGTTTTGAAAGCAAGACTAATCGACATTTTTTGCAATCGCTCCAGCATATCCCTGTTTCCAGGTTCGTTCAACCGCAACCGATAAGCACAATACTGTCGGGGCGCTGATTGCAACTGGTCAATATAAACGCGATAGAAGTGCAGCAAATAGTCCATCAGCTTGTAAAGTTCATCTGAAAGCTCCCCGAGCACATCGCAGTCATTCTCCATGATCAGCCCGGAAAGAAACTTAAAATGAAAATCAAAGTAGCGGCGGATCGATGTATCGCTTTCAGCCGAAAAAGCCGCGGCCGTCCAGGCATCCCTGACACGGTCGCAGCTTGCTTTAAGGTGTTCGCTAAAACCTGAACTGAGATCAGCAGCAATTTGCCCAGCAATAACCTGCCGGTTTTGAATTGTCGTCAATATTTCCAGCTCATTCTTCAGCATTTCCCTATCTAAGCATTGTAAATGTGGGTTGTTGAAATACTTGTTGTGCAAGTTGTCGTCGGATCGGTACCGGTAGACGTTTCAAACATTTTTACCGCGCTGGGCTTACTGTACCCATAAAGTTTTGCGGTTTTCGGTGCAGTTAATTTTAATTTTTCTGTTTTCATAATTATTTATTTTTAATATTAATAAGTATTAGATAAATTGAATATAAAAAAACGAAAATGACGTATTTGGCGGTGTAAACGACATAAATGCAATGGTATCTCCCACTAGGCGCACGAAGCGGATTATAATTTTTCATGTCATATGCTGGTTATTTTATATCAGTTATGAATTGTTGTTTTTGATTTTTTTATATCATATAAAAAGCCCGTTCAGTAATTACGCTTTCTTCTATGGCTGTAACATCATGCTTTTTTACTGGCACTTTCATACCTTAAACTGTTACCTTAACCGGACACCATCACGTTATTGGCTGATGAGCCTGATGATTTTGACGGAAATGGCGGTTATCATGATAATTAAAATATCGAGGGATTATTTTTTCATGTTAAATACCCTACCGGATAAGCAGTTTTGGGTTCAGCTAAAACAAACCTCGGGGCTTGATTTCAACCGGACTATACAATACCTGTTCTTTTCGACGGTGATCTGGTCTGCAGTCAATTTCGGCAGGTTTCGTCGTCATACGGCAGAGGCTTTACTAAAGAGCGCGCTTACCGATAAAGCGAATACTGAACTGAAATACCAGTTTGCTGAGGCCCAGAATGCTTTCCTGAAACAACAGATCAATCCGCATTTGCTGTTTAATACCTTAAATGCCATTTACAGCACGGTTTACCAGCACTCCCCCGAAGATTCAAGATCGGTACTGTTGCTGTCCGATATCATGCGGTACAGTTTTAAAGACCCCGGACCGGGGGGCCGTGTTCCGCTTGCAGAAGAGATCAGGCAGGTGGAGAATCTGATCGATTTAAACTCATTTCGCTATCATCATATGATCCGTCCGGATTTCCGTGTAACAGGCGAAGCTGGCGCGCATACAATCATCCCGCTAGTACTGATCACATTGACGGAGAATATGTTCAAACACGGCGATCTTCGGTTATCGCCACATGCTGTTGAAATCACCATCAGCAAAGGCGGACAACTACGGTATGTCACCCAAAACGTACCCAAAGTGCTAAGACCGGCTGAGCCGGGCAGCCATGTCGGGTTAAAAAACACTAGGCTCAGACTGGATTACGCTTACCCGGACAATTACCGGCTTGAGCTGACAGAGACAACCGAATTATTTACCCTTGAACTCCATATCAATTTAGCTTATGACGGTAGCAATCATTGACGACGAACCACCTGCAGTAAATCTACTTACTGCATATATTCAAAGAACAAAGTCGCTGGTACTCCAACACACCTTCACCGATCCGATGGACGCCCTCGGCGAATATAATCGTCCGGTCCCTCCCCAGCTAACCCTGCTTGATATCGATATGCCCGGCATGAACGGAATCGACTTTGCCAGGATCATCGGTTCAAAAACTAAAATCATCCTGACCACCTCCTTCAGGGAATACGGGCCGGAGGCGTTCGACCTCGCGGTATCCGATTACCTGCTGAAGCCTTTTTCGTTCGAGCGTTTCGTTGAAGCGGTGCAAAAAGTGTCGCCAGTTTTCCCCGCTGTTTCCCCGCTGGCCGACTTTTTCTTCGTCCGTACGGAAAGCCGTGGCAAATATCTCCGGGTAACGATAGCGGATATTATCTTCGTCGAAAGTCAGGATAACCTGGTTTATATATCCGGGACCGGCGGGATCATTACCGGCATGCATAAACTTGGTGATGTCCAGTCCTGGTTGCCTGCCCGGCAGTTTTGCAGGGTCCATCACTCCTTTATTGTTAATCTTGCCGAGGTTTATGCTGTAGATCACGGGCAGATACACCTGAAGAACGGCAGCATCATCCCGGTTGGCCGGCAATACAAGGACCGGTTTATGGAGCGGCTCCAACAACTGCTTATCGGCAGTCATACTTAATCATCGGCAATCGGGCATTTGCTGCTTTAAAGCAGTCATACCGAGCTTGAGCAGGCAGTGCCATATAAAGGCTTCGTGCCGGCGCTGACCGGACGAAAAAATACGGTTGACCTGCATGTGCACCATGTCGGCAATCAACTGCTGCCTTACGGGAAACGGTAATCCGGCGGAAGCCGCCGATAACCGGCGTAATGCTGACTCAAGCAGGCCCGAGAGGGCCTCCCCGCCGCCTTTTCCGATCAGTGCGGTCAATCCTGGCCGTAAGTCCCGAAAACGTCCATCCATTGATGTTTTCAATTTCTTTTCTCCGCCGTGCTCTGCGAGGAATGCTGCTGAGACCCATTTGCACAGTCCGACTATCTGTTCCCGGTTCCCGTCGAAGAAAACAGTGACCATCCCGTAACAATGCAGGACTGGCCACAAGGGATCGGTCCTACCCTTCCCTGCCCGGTTAAGCTCCAAATACCGGACTACATCTTCACTGCCCCTGAAAAACACATCTTCGACTTTTTCAATGAGTCCTGCCGTATAACGACCCGTCTCAGGCCGGTAGGTATCAAAGTATATTTTTTGGACAAGGCCTGTTTGACGTATGTCTCCGGTGAGGCATTGCAATTCATATTGTATGTTTTCGACATCAGCACTACCGACCCGGAAGCGAACGCGGAGATGGCTATCCGGATCATAATACCGTACAAAAAACCATTGACTAATCCGGGCTTTGTTTTGTTCAATCCATGGGATCAGTGTGTCCAGTAAAATAATTTCGCCGCTTTGATCGGTTGTGTAAATTTTTATATAAATCCAGTCCGTGCGCTTTGGAGCATCAGGGACGGCGGAATACCGGGAAAGGTCCCGGCCTGGCGGAAAATAAACCGGATCCGGGTTAACCAGTGAAACGATAAACTGTGAACAAAAATTATCGCCCCCTCTCTTTAAGCCACTTGTGTCGTTTCCGATAAACTCGGTAATTACTGAATTTGCGGGATCCTGCAGCACCTCCAGGAAGAAATGGGCCTCCTGGTCATCTGAAAGATCAAATACCATTTGCTGGTCGCCCCTGCCTGCCATAATCCTTACCGGAATCCCCCGCTTCCGACAGAATAAATGTAACCGGCTTATCGATAAGGGCTGGACGGTCAGTTCATCTATTTCCGGTTGCGATACATGCCAGCGCGCCAGGCTCAGCACACTTTGCGCGTATTGAATCCTTGGATAAAAGTTCATACCGGGAAATAGTTTTTGAGGATCAAAATCCAGGTTCGCCCGTACGGACTTATATTGCAGGGCGCACAAGAACCGGAACAGCGGCATGTCGTTATGATGGTAGTTAAAAGCAGTCGGCAGGCGGGCGATCACCCTTTTGCCGGTGACCCGGTGAAGAAGCAGAATCTCTCCCGCCTGTATGCATACCTCCAGGTCCGCGGGTAAAATGCTGTGTGGGGCGGGGAAGCAATTCAGCGGGATCACAAATTTATAAACCGGGCTGCGCCGGTTAATATTATCGGTTTTCAGGTGGCTGAACTGCAAAATCTCCGCAAATAAAACATCCGGGTTCGCAACAGTTTCCGCCGCTGCGACAGTGCTGCAAAAACTACCGAAATCACTGCTGAAAGCTGAAAACCGACCGGTTAACGCAGTTGCTGTCGCCCCGCCGGTATTGTGCAATATCAGCTTTCCGTCGCCGGTTGAACAAAAAACACTCAGGGAGGGAGGCAACGGCAGCCCGGACGGAGGCAGGCCGGCCAGGTCATGATCAGTAAGGATAACGGGGTCCCAATCCCCCCGTTTTCTGTCTTGCAGCCAAATCCTCATAAAAAGTTGATGAACCGGCGTCCATAGCACCTGCTCCGCTTGCTGATACGCTTCCCGGAATTCCAGGCCTTTTAAAAGCTCATGATCCCCGGCATGCTGAAAGCCATCAAAAGCGATCCCGAGATCAGGATCGAGCGCCTGCAGCAAAGGGACTTTCTCATCGCCAAATTTAAGCAGGAAATCTGCGCTGAATTTATCCAGGGCGTTTTTCGGCGGAACTGGTGCCAGCAGGTCAAGTATTCGGATCGTTGCCCGTATCTCCTGCTGCCAGTGTTCCTCCAGACCAGTCAAACCATCAGTTTCCAGCCCCGCGTATAAGGACGGTTGCGCAAAATCACCTTTTGAACCGGTCTGTTTATCCCCCAGGGCAGCCGGCAAAACCAGGCCCTCGGTATAATCCAGGGTGAGCTTTTTGTAGTTGCCAACTTCCAACAGTAAAGATACCTTGCTATCGGCCAGTAATACCTGCTCCTTTAAAAGATAATCCAGGTGAGCGCTTGCTTCCTCAGGGGTGCAGTCCGTAAGGTCCACCAGGTACCGGATCAGTTCGTCCGCCGCTGCGGTCCTGCCTGTAATACATGCCAGCAACAGCTCATCAGTCTCGTTGTGCTCCAGCATATAAATAAAAAACAGCAACTTTCCGGAATCAGCCAATTCATAACGGCTGTAACGCCAGCCCGTGTTCATTTTATATAATGTAGGATTAACTGAGATCAGCGCACCGGCTTTCATTGGAGAACCATCCCGGAGATCCAGCTCTCTTTTCACCGATGGCAGCAGATGGAGCCAAGATTTCCGGTTCATTCCGTGTTTGGCCGGTTTGCCCTGAAGCCACGTAGCCAGCCCGAAGCCGGCAAAGGCGCCGAACGGCGTTGACCGAAAACTCATCCGGTTGAAGAACTTCAGGGCAGTCAGCCGTTCTTTTTTGTTCAACAGATCAAAGTCAAAACCCTTCTTGTCAAGTTCTCTGTAGAATTCGGGCGAGGCCAGCCAAAGGGCATTTTTAAAGACATTCAACCCTAGCGCAGCGCGCAGCGCCTCCACCCGGTATGCCGATGAGCTAAAAACAGGCTGCCTGACGAACACCTGGTCCAAAAACACAATTCGCTTGCTATCAATCATATCACTAACAAAAAGACAGTTTACCACCCATTTACCACTGTTTTACGGTTTTCTTCCCACCGTACTTTGTTCCAGACAATCACCGGAACATGAAAACAACCATTCAATCCTTGCTTATTTCACTACTGATCATGCTGTTTATCTACGCAGCCTTAAGTAAACTGCTAACCTTTTCAGACTTCAGGCAGCAGTTATACAATCAGAACTTTTCACACGATTTCGCCGCATTACTAACTTACTGCCTGCCTGTCGCCGAGATCGTAACCGCGGGCTTTCTTTCCTTTAAGCGGACGGTACTGACCGGGCTAATTCTCTCGGCAATATTGCTTGTCGCTTTCACGGGTTACATTTCCCTGGTCATGCTGCATTACTGGGACCGCGTACCATGCTCCTGCGGCGGCATCCTCAGCCATATGTCCTGGACAGCGCACCTCATTTTCAACTGGTTCTTCCTGATTTTGAACCTGATCGCCATATACCTGCACCTTTCTGAACGAAAGCAACAGCCTCTATTAACTGACTGATCCAAACAGGGGAAAGCCGAAAACCTGCGAAAAGAGTAGGCAACCATTCATTAACCAAAGTTTTTCCGAATGCTTTTTGATCCAATAAAGCGTTCCCACATCATGAAAGGCATGAAATTGAACCTCGCCGCCATCGCGGTATTATTAGGCACTGGTGCCGCATTCGCCACATCTGCTAAACCGGCTAATGTGAAATGGGGCCTGAGCGGCAGCACTTACATCCAGGTGACAGGTGCTTACAGCTGTGACCCGGGATCAACGGTTTGTACCCGCACCTATCCTGCCGGCCAAAACCCGAACACCAACCCGAGTGGTTACATTTCACAGGAAACCGGGGTATTTGCCCAATAACCCCCGCCTGATCCGTTCTGCAACCGGCCTCGCGCCGGTTGTTTTTTGTTTTTATCTTTCGTTCTGCTCGATATCATTCGCCAGCAGCTCCTGCTGCGGGATCGGGAACAGATATCGTTTGTCCCCCGGTGCCAGTGTATAGGATTTACCCGCTACTGTCCGGCTGAGCGTCGTGGCGAACGCGGGATCTTTGTTGAGCCGCCGGAGATCGCTCCAGCGTATGCCGCGAAACACGAGCTCCTTTCGCCGTTCGAGGAGTACTTTTTTTAAAAGTTCGTCCTTGCTGCTCACGGTAAAATCCTGATAGGTTCCTGTGCGCCACCTGGATTTCAGCAGAGTGTTCAGGTCTGCCAGGGCATCACCCGTTTTCCCCTGCCTTGCCAGGCATTCGGCACGGATCAGGAAAAGCTCGTCGACCGCGAGCCCGCCGAACAGCTGCAGCCGAAACCCGGTATAGCGCCCTTTGAAATAGGTATTTGGTCCGCTACCGGCGAAAAAGACCGGTCTGCGCAGGTCGTCTGCGGCATAAAGGCTGAATAAGTCGGGGGCTACCGTTGTCCTTGTCGAGGAGCTGAACCCATAGCTGATCAGTTTATCATAAAAGATCACTTCCGGGTTATCAGCCGCGGGGATATAAGGAAAAGGATTGGCCGCGAGCGTATCTAGTCCGTTATAGTCGGTCAGGTTATGATTTCGGCTGAGCGCCGCTGTCGCGTAGGTTGCGGCCCGGGTGTAATCCCCCATGCTGAGCAAGACCCTGGCCAGCAGGGCCTCGGCCGCTGTTTTGGAGGGGCGGTTTTTGTAAGCGACCTGGCCGGGCAGGAGCTGATCAGCTTCGGTCAGGTCATGGATCACCTGGTCGTACACCTGCTTCAGGTTGCCCCGGCCGGCCTTTACGTTGACATCGGCCGTCAGCCTGAGCGGAATACCGGGAAGGGTTCCGGCTGAAGCCGGATCGTAAGCAGCAGCAAAGAGCTGCGCCAGGTTATAAAACGCAAAGGCCCGGTGAAACAGCGCGCTTCCCCTTGCCGTATTCCAGCTTTCCTGTTCTGCGGCTGCGGGTTTCAGGGCAGCGAGGCCATCCAGCACGATATTCGCATAGAATACCTGCTGGTAGGGCATATTCCAGTCCGGGCAGGGCTGTCCTTCATAGATATCTGCCGCCCATATATAGCTGTTTTTTTGTAATTCGGAGGTCAGCGCGGTAAAGCCTGCGTCTCCGGTCCGGTAATCGTCCGAGCCGATCTCCTGCAGGGCGGGGCTGTTATTGAACACCGTCATATTGTCCATCAGTGCTGTAAAATCGGCGTATGTCTCCGGTACGAGGACGGATTTATCGGGTGCTTTCTTCAAGTAACCGTTCTGGCAGGCGCACATCAGACAGGCTACAGCCAGTAAGGCGATCTGTAAAATGGGATGTATTTTCATATACTTGCTGTTAATCAGTTTAATTTTCCTTGCTTTAAAAATCTCCCCGCAGCCCCAGGGCGACCGTGCGCACCGGCGGATAATCGGCCGATGGGTAATCCGGGTCGAACCTGGTTTTGGTGGCCTTCCAGATGATACCGATGTTGTTGGCATACAGGTAGACCTGCAACCTGCTGAAAGGCAGTCCCCGGTTGGCGGAACGCTTGAATTCATACGCCAGGCTAATATCCTGCAGGCGGATGTTACCCGCTTTTTCCACGGTTGCCGAGGAGTAGTTGTAAAAACTGTCCCGGGCATTATCGATCGATGCGGGCAGTGAAGGGACCGTCGTATGGTGCTCATCACCGGGCTGCTGCCAGCGCTCGGCATACCGCCCCTCGTAATACCCGGTACTGTTCAGTACACTGGCGTAGTAAATACCACGCTGGCGGAAGTAATAACCGAAACGGTAACTGATGTTGGCGGACAGGGAAAAGTTTTTGTAGGTAAATGTGTTCCGGAACGCGCCGAAAACAACGGGCCTCGCAGGTCCGTTATAAAGCAGGCTGTCGGGCCTGGCCGCCGCCAGTATACCGCTGTAATCTTTACTGGGCTGGCCGTTCAGGTCCCCCCGCGGATCCCCGGTTTGGGGGTCCAGGCCCGCAAAACGGTAGCTGTATACGGCGTAGAATGGCCTTCCCGCCAGTGGGAATACCTCATTGTCTGCCAAGCTGGAGTAGGAGCCGGCATCCTGCTTCAGCGCGTAATCAATTACTTTGTCGGTTACGTAGCTTAACAGTAAACTGCTCTGCCATTGGAAGGCCCCGGTCAGGTTCCTGGAATTGAGGGTGATATCGATGCCGTGCCCCCGGGTGTTCGCGGTGTTGCCCCTGAAGGTCGTGATACCGGCCGAAGGGGCGTAGGGAATATCGCCGATCAGGTCGAGGCCGCGTTTGAAATAGGCCTCGATGGTTCCGCTCAGGCGGTTGCCCAAACCGACAAAATCAATGCCTGCATTGATCACCCTGACCCGCTCCCAGCGCAGTTCCGGGTTGGGCGGGTTGATCACTTCAGCGTAGGTCGTATTGATGGGGTTCCCGGTCAGGTATTGTGCCGTGGTATAGGCGGATATCGATTTATTGACATTGCCGTTATAGCCATAAGTCAGGCGTAATTTGAGGCTGGGCAGCCATCCGACCTGGTAGAAGGCTTCCTTACTGATGTTCCAGCTGAGCCCGGCGGAATACAGCGGAACGCCCTGCTGGTTCGCTTTCACGCCGAAGAGGTTGCTCCGGTCAAGCCTGCCGCTGCCCGAAACCGTATAACGGTCAAGAAACGTGTAGGCGGCATTCGCATAATAGGACAGGTTGCGGTCAGTCAGGTCCGCAAAACTGTTATCGTAAGGCACGGTGCTGAGGTAACCGGGTATTGCATATTGGGGATAATAGCCGGTATAATCCACCGGGAGGGCGGTCGCGTGGGTATCGTCATAACCGTAGGAGCGGTTGCTGCCGGAAAGGGTATGAAATTGCCGGAGCTCATATCCGCCGATCGCGGTCAGGCTGTGTTTCTCCCCCCACTGCCTGTTGAAGCTGAGCTGAGCACGAAAGTCCTCGGTTGTGGCGCTGATGTTCCCGACGTCGAAGATCCCGCCCACCGGGATGGCGTAGGTAAGCCCGCCGGAACCGTCCGCCTGCGTAAAATTATTGATCAGGTTACGGGTATAATAACTGGCGAGGCTTTGCAATTGTCTTTTGTCGGTGATGGACCTGCCGTACTGGTATAATACCGCAGCGGTTAAATACGGCCTGATCTTGTACGAGAGGGCGATGTTGATCCGGTAGTCTGCCGCTGTGTTCCGGTTATCCCCTGTCCGCATTTCCTCCAGCGGGCTGTAGCTCCAGTCGAGCAGGCCCTGCTGCCGGGCGCCGGCTATAAAGCTTTCCCGGTAATCGTGCGTGATGGCCAGGGGATTGCCCGAAGCGTCGGCAAGCCGGGCGTAGGGATACAGGGAGGCACCGTTCCCGCTGTTCAGGCCGATCAGGCCGGTGCCCGGATTGTCCAGTACGGTTTTGGATTGTGTGTAATAAAAGGCGGTGCTGATCTCCAGCTTCTTTTTCAGCAGCGCCAGCGTCTGCCCTGCATTGAAAGTGTACCGCTCATAACCGTTCCGGACAAGATTATCACAGTTATGGTCGTAACCCGCGGAAAGATTGAAACGCTGTATATCCGTCCCTCTGGTCAGGTTCAGTGCGTATTGCTGGCTGATGCTCTTCCGGTAAAAGTATTGATTAAAATCGTCGCGCACATCGTGCGTGGTCAGCTCCCGGATCTGCCGGTCGGCTTCCAATGCGGAGATCTGGCCGTCCCGGCCTGCGATCAGTATTTCGGCTACAGGTGTGATGGCCGGGTTGTTGTACCCGTTTTCTGCCTGCTCATAAAAGCCGGCGGCAAACAATTGCTTTTCCATGGCGGCAAAATCAGCTGAGGACATCCGGGGCTGGTAAAACAAATCGGGCTTCTCCCCCACTGTGGCGGCTGCATTGAACCCGATCTTCAGGGCCTGGTTATACTTTCCTTTTTTAGTGGTGATCACGATGACGCCGTTCCCGGCGCGGGAACCCCAGATCGAAGCTGCCGCGGCGTCTTTGAGTACGGAGATGCTTTCGACGTCGTTCGGGTTAATGTCATTGATGTCGCCGTCGAAAGGAAAATTATCCAGCACGACCAGCGGGTTCGCATTCCCGTAAATGGTATTCTGCCCGCGGATACTGATCAGGTTGGCGCCTGCGGACTTTCCTTTGTTGAACAGCAGCCCGGGGGTTACATCTTCCAGCCTGTCGAGGATACCGGTACTGATCCTGCGGTTCAGCAGCTTGTTGTCCAGCTGTACAAAGGAGCCTGTTGCCCGTTCGGCGGGTACCTGCTGGTAACCGGTGGATACGACCACCTCCGGGATGGCTTCGGCTGCGGGTTCCAGGAAAACTTCGATGGGCTCCGCGTTCAGGGGGACCGGTATTTCCCGGCTGCGAAATCCGATAAAGGAGATTGTTAATACACTTTGTCCTTTAGGGACTGCCAGCCTAAACCGGCCGAGGCTGTCGGTCAGGACCCCCCCGCTGCTTTCTTTGAGATGTACCGTCGCACCGTGCAGGGGCAGGCGGGTTTCCGCCGAGCGGACGGTCCCGGTGACCGGGTTGTCCTGGGCTTGTGCAACTATGGCCGGGACCAGGCAAAGCAAGAATAAATATGTTCGTATCAATGGCTTCATGAGGAATGGTTTTACTGGTAAAAAGCGGTTAATGCCCCGGGGATCCGGCATCACGGATGATGAGCATGTTAATCTCTGCGGGTTTCTTTTCAAATCGCAGACCGTAGGCCGCCAGGGCCCGGTTCACCTCGTTCAGGTCGTTCATCCTGGCGCTGAGCCTGATATCCGCCATCTCCTGATAACCGGTCTGGTCGACCAGGGGATAGGGATAGCCCTGCATGGCGATCTTCATCCGGCTCAGGAAAACGTAGAGGTAGCAGCTTTCAAAATCGCAGCTGAACCCGTCGATGGCTGCCGATGGGGGGCCGCCTGCGGTATGCAGCCGGTCCCGGTTGTCTGTGCGTACCAGTACGAGGCACTCGACTTTCCTTTGCTCGATATGGGCGTCATAAGCATTGAAACAGCTTTGCAGCTGGGCCCGCATGAGGCGGTAGGCTTCTTTTTTTTCTTTTTCGGGCAGCAGCAGTTCATAGCAATAGCCATGGCCCGCTTTCAGCCAGTCGAGGTATGCCCTGCCCCGGATGGCCGGTGGCAGCAGGGCGGTGGTATCCGCTACCTCCACCAGCGTTTCTTTCTGTTCCTTCTGGTAGGCCAGCCGGAACAGGTCGGTGACCGTCTGGTTGCGCGCAGTGATCCTCCTGGCGGGCTCACCGGAATCGAGGTCTACATCCTTGTAGATGCCTGAACCGATACCTTCGATGTAAGGGGAGAGACTGGCCTGCATCAGGGTGTTTGCGGCAGGTGCGCCGGAGCCGAACAGAGGCCGGGTATGGTCATAAACGGTTATGCTATCCCGCTTTAAAGGCATCGGCGCCGCCTGCGGGCCCAGCATGGCGCTGATATGGGCGGCTGTTACTTCGCGGTCATCTGTAATGGCTTTGACGATGCCGTCGGTACCGATCCATACAAAGTGCGGCAGGCTCTGGTGCGGAAAGAGCGCAGCGAGAGTTTTGTCACCGGTTATAATGGGGCCGTGCGCCTCGCGCCCTGTGGCCGCCCGGCGCTTGTCCAGGAAAACCCGTACCGCTGCTTCGCCCTCATAGGCCACCGGCAAAATCTGCAGTTTTCCCCCAAACCTTTCCTGCAGCGAGTCCATCCTCGGCATAACAGCAACGCAGGGCGCGCACCAGGTCGCCCAGAAATCCAGTATCAGCAGTTTACCTTTAAAGACCGACAGATCTTTCCCCGATAAACCGGCACCATTGATTAAACCCGACAGTACCACCGGCGGTACCCTGTCCCCTATCTTTAGCGGAACTATCGTACCTGCACCCGCCTTTATGTCCGTATTTTCCTGTGCCCCCGCTCCGAAAAAAAAGCAAAGCAAGGCCAGGAAGCAAAAAAATCGCTTCATTTTAAATCACATTAAAGAATAAATTATTGAACCAGAACAACCCGGCAGCTGCCGGGAATACTAACCCGCGGTAACCAGGCCGTCATCATTGTTGCCGCCTGTCCCCCGCTCCTGCTTCAACCAGCATCGCTTCTTCCGCAGATGACACAGCGGCCGCTTGTTTTAATTTGCAGATCGTTGATGCCGTTGACCAGGCTGACCAGGCCGTCGAAAAGAATGGCTACATCCTGGATGTCGGGCAGTGCCTTGTCCGTTGTGTTCACGTTTGCCAGGGCAAACCCGCGAAAAGCCTCCCACAGCCTTACCCTCACTTCTTCAGGATCGAAACTTTCAAAAAATACTCGGACCGCCTGCTCGGGCGTTCTGACACCCTGATCTTTCAGGTCTACTACTATTGCACTCATATATGACCAGGAAATAAACGGTAATTAACGACATAGCACAGCCCTTCCGGTGAAAAATTAGTGGTTTCACGGTCAGGCAACAGAAAGAAAACGGCAGCCGGTTTTAATTAACTATTAACGGGGCTGCCGTTTTCAGTATTTATGTAGGGCTTTTTATTACGTTCTTGATGGGGTTTTGGAGGGAGTGGGAAATAACTGTGTTTGAACCAGCATCAATGTGCTTTATATTTTGGAGCGAATTTATAGAATAAAATGGGAATGCAATGCTAAATTCGCCTAAACTAGCCAAAGAATGATAGCAAAATAATAAGGGCAATTTTCTAGTATGCATTTCGAAAGTAATTTTAAACTAACGCAAAACGAAAATGCCGATAAATAACACATTGGGGGCAATGTTTCGTCTTGCCGCGAATGGGGCACCGCTAAGAGCCTTGAGCGTAGCAAGCTGATAGAAACAAAGCCCCCAATGCATAAAAATATGAATGGGGACAATGTCTTACTCTATCATCTCACGCTCTTGGAAAATTAGCGGTTTTCATCTCGCGAGAATCTTGTAAAACTTTGTCTAAATGACTATGAAGTTTCCAAATTTAATAATATTTTAATTATCGAACAGAAGCCAATAGCTGGCTATGCTTCAAACTAAATTTTTATATTTGTTTTTGTCTTCTTCAAAAATACATATTCGTGGATATTAAATAAATAACTTAGGGTTATATTCGTATAACCTTAAGTTATAAATTACTTGCAATGACAACAGGAACAAAGATTAGATTACTTAGAGAACAAAAAGGCTGGGATCAAGGCTTTATTGCTGCAAAATTAGATGTTACGCAACCTGCGATTTCCAAACTAGAGTCTGATCAAACAAAACTTTCGTGGGATAATGCCGTTAAGCTCGGAGAACTTTTTGGTGTTGATCCGGAATACTTTTTCGACTCAGCGGTTAATAATTACGTTTATAATAACCAAAAAGTAAATCAATTATTTAATTCGGAATATACCGAAGTAGATATTGAACACTTCAAACAATCTTACGAAAGCCAGATAAAATTAAAAGATGATTTGTTGTCGGCAAACAATAAAATAATTAGCACCTTAGAAGAACATATCAGAGACCTAAAGCAACAAATAATAGAACTAAAGCAAAAAAAGTAGTTTTTTTACAACTCTTACATTTCGCTTTGGCCATGTTAATTAATGCTTCTTTTCATACCTATCTACCAATGGATCTTACTCTTGGATGCTATTCAGAATAATCTATTTCGTTTTAATCCACCCTTAATGACTTGAACTCTTTTAATACTCACCAACCTTTATAATTTGACCTATATGGTTAATTCTTACTTTGATGATATTTTCAAGATATGGTAGGCTCTTTATTGATTTATAGGTTATGTCTTTCAACTCCTTCTTATCTTCAATAACCGTTTCTAAATGATGCCTAAATACATAATCTCTCACTGCCGAATTACCATACATTACTTTCGAAAATTTTTGAACCCTAAATAATTGCGGACTGATCAACTTATTGTTAACAGGATCAAGGAGGTCTATTTCCAGCGGATCGAAATCAGTCGATGGAAATATAAAATATTCGTTTTGTTTCATGGTAAATAGGAACTGCCATCCTAAATGCTGATTATAAGTTTTATCGACCACTGGTAGTCCTTGATTTATGCGTTCCGTTATTACTTTGTACAATGAAACTACTTCGTCCTGCAGATTGCCATTTTCATCCCTGTAAATTGCTACGTGATGATTATTGCCAGTACTTACAAAATCAACAGGAATGGGCCTGCCGCTCTTATCTAATACTTCCCGGCCATGATGGTCTTTTTTAAAATGAAGCGACTCTGCATTTTTCACACCGCTTATCGTCACCCGTTTAATAGCAATCTTGGCGGCTTCATTCAGCCAGATGGGATTTTTATCAAGATTAGAAAATGCCTCTTTTTCCTTTCCACCAAATTCTTTTAGACGTTTGTATAATATTCCTTGTATCCCTTTATCTATTACCTTTTCAATTTTTAAATCGGGAGAAATATCCTTGCGTATGGCATAGTCTTCTTCGAGCCAGGAAAGTTTTAGCACTTCAGGTAGTAAAACTGTGTTTTTTGCATCCAAATAAATAGGGTTTTTACTAAGTGCATTTTTCCCTGTGAATGCTTTTACAGGATCGTTATTATTTTCCTGCAATCGTTTTAAAAGCGCTTCCCTGTATTTCGGCTTCGTGACTTTAGCGATAGTCGCTTCATCAAATTTCCCGCTTACCTTTTCCTCTTTTACAATATATTGCTGTATTCTCCCGTACACAGTTTCTTTATGCAGTTGACCGCGTGGTGTTAGTGTTTTTTGAGGCTCCCTTTCTTTACCGCTTTTAATTTTATTTTTATTTTTTGTCACCACCTTGTTTTTGGCTTTGCACGATACCAATACATTTTCAAGGTGTTTTTTAGCCTCTTCTCTGAAATTCGTTAATGGAGATTTAAATCGCCTTTTTTTGTTCCCACTATCATCTATATGAAAATATGTTTCTTTTTTTTCAATACCAGCTATCGCGTGCCCTAATTTATCGTCATTCTTTCGGGCATTTAGATTATTTAAGTATTGAATGTGGTTATGCTTGGTGAAAGCGATAGTAAGCGCGTCCATCGCGTGGTGCCGGTGGTCATTTCGTTTTGTCCAGTCAACAATGCGTTCTTTAAAGTTACCATCTTTTTTCTCCACCATTTCTGTAAGCAGTTGTTTGCGGTATTTTTCTAAATTTATTTCCTGCATCACATTAACCAAATCCCAATCTTCCCGCAAACGTTGTGTAACACTACCGGTAGTAGATACAATGGTCCTGCAAACCTCATGCAGCATGGTCTTAGCTTTCTTTGCGATGTATTGGCTATCCCGTAGATCCCGGTCTATAAAACCCTCGCCAATCGCATCGCCCTTCATGAGTAGTTTTTTATATTTTGCCTTTCTTTCAGGATACTCTTTTAAATAAGCTTCTACCCTTAATCTGTATTCGCTTAATCTTTCCGCCCCTTTAGTATCAATATAATCGTAAGCTGTAGCATTGTCTTTTGCTTGATTTATCCTCTTTTCTACAATGGTTTTATTGGAAAAGCTATCGTCAAACACCCTTGACTGCGGGATAATGTGCTCTATATCATATTTTTTTGAAAATAGTTCTTCACGGGAAATATATTCATTGGTATATAAATCTTTATATCCATTAAATTTCAATTCATCATAAAGCTTATATCTAACAATATCATTGCGGGTTGGATTTTTGATACCGAACTCCCTTATGAGTAAAAGCCTTATTTCATCATGTTCAACGGTAGCCTTATTAATTTGAGCCGTTGCTTCTTCCCGCTCCTTAAGACTCTTTTTTAATTCCCGGGCCAGTTCAATGCGAATTTCATCGGGCTTACCAAGATTAGGGTCGGCAATGATTGCGTTAACGACATTAACCATTTGATTTAATATTTTTTCTACCACCGGATTTCGCAAGCTGTTTTTTGGAAGCAGATCCAAATAATCCTTTAGAATACGGTTCTCATTCTCCTCCTTTCTTAATTACGAAGAATGATTGTAGCCCGCTAATGCCGTTGCACTGGCAATTTTTTCATCTTTATCCTTTTTTGCAAAAGGATGACCCGCTTTCAGGAATGGCAAAATATTACGGATAGCTTTCGCGCTTAAATTCGCATAATCCAGCCCAAGGTCTGCCTTAGCAAGTATTTGGGCGTGTTCCTTTTTAATTCCAAACTTTGTCTTTAACAATTCAAAAAGTTTGTCGTTGCCTGTGGGAGAATTATCACCTTCATACGAGTACAACAGATGCCACAATTGATAAGCGGGTTGTTTTTCAAAGGCGCTACCCTCTAAATTGCTGTCAAAATCAAGAATGGTTATGTCGATCGAATGGATTTCAAAAAATGACAGTACCGCTGACTTTATTTCGGCAGCGGTTAATACCTCTATATCTATATCATCGTGCCCTTCGTATACCATCATTTTCAAGTAAGCTTCATATAAAAGCTGATTGGGTCGGTTTCCTTCAACAGCTGGAAAATTCAAGTCCCATTCATTGGGTTTATAGCCGAGCAGTTTGAATACCTGTTCTTTTTTTAAATTGCCTTTAATATTCAATTCGTTAAACAGGAATCGTTTAGCATCCAAATCAAATGATAAAACCTCCTTGCTCTTTTTGTTCTGAATTAGAAGGTTATTCAGGTTTTGCCAAATCTTAAACTCTTGAAAAAGAGGAGATGATTTGGGTATAACCTTTGCGCCTATGGTATAACTTACCTTTTTGCCATCCTTTATAATTTCAACCAATTTGCTTTCAAACTCGCAGAAACTAACTAATCCTTTTTGTGATCTTAACTTACGCTGGTAAAAAATAACGATGTCCCTTATTTCTTCTTTAAGAGCTTTCGTAAGTTCAGGATGATACTTTGCTTGTGTTTCCCAAATGGTTTCAAACTCATCAAAATAATCCTGCCGATAAAATACCTGGCCTTTAGTGCGCGTATGAGGATTGTCCTTCAATTGATGATAAAGATACTGGCCGATGGTTTGCCTGTTAAAATATAGTTCTTTACTACGGTCGCTGATTGCACCTAAATACCCGCTCGAATTATTGATATTACCATTAATATCGGCTATAACAAAAGCGGCTTCTTCAATTGATAGTTGTGTATGAATGGCCATACTTCGCCATTTATAGGCTTGCAATTTTTTATCTTCCCTTGTACCTTTATTTTCAGCAGTGTTAAAATTATATTTAGTCCAAAAAATGGCCGAAGTTGCCTTTTGTCCTTTACCTTCAATTGTTCTTTTCAAATCATCATCAAAGACATCCGGGTAATATATAGATTGCAGATCCCATACCTTATTGAACTCAGCGTTCAAATCGGATCTGTAAAAATCAGGCAATGTCTTTTTCCCTTCCTTTAAAAGCTGATAGCACAATTGCCCGGGGGTAAGCTTTTGCTCATAAAGCCTTTTAGCGATGGCCATGCCATCAATTAGCTGGCCTTCATCTTCACTATTGGCTTTACGGCTGCTTTTATAACCCCGCTTTTTGTTGATCATTAATAATACGCGTGCAAATTCGTCCTTCCCTATTTTTCCAACTGCAGCTTTAGCCCTCAACGCATACGTTGAATGGGTAGTGTTTTTATCATTTTCTGCCAACAATGCATGCTCATCAACAATACCTGATTTTTTCAATACATTAATAAGATTTTGACGGCGTTGTTTGTACCGTTGCAAACTTCGCCTGGCACCACGTGCCAATGTGCGACCTGCTGTTACTGAGAATTTCTTGCCTTTTTCAAAGTTGGTTTGCTCATCCGTCGTGAGCGGATTAACACGTACCCCTATTTTTATAATGGATGAGTTTTCATTATCGCTTTCAGCTTCCTTTACGAAAGCCCAACCGATAGAAGTAGTACCGAGATCGAGGCCAAGAATTTTCTTCATGATATGCAATTAGGTTGTGTCTTTGTTTTTCTAAAAATATGTATATATTTACGTCGAAAGCAAATCGCAATAAGGATTATTCCGTTGTGTAAACATTAAGCGCCTCGTCTTACAATACGGGGCTTTTTTATGTCAAATTGTTTCGCGCGCATTCTCAATCAGAAAGACAGCACATCGCTACTGCGAAAATGGAACTATTTTGGACTGCCGAATGCTTATTTGTTCAGGTTCCACCGACTCAGCCAAAACGATTAATTTCCATTTTCAAATATTTCGCCGCCATTATCCTTCATCAATCCAAATGATGTAAATCTAAACCCAATAAAAATTATTTGGTTACGGGTTTCCGCAAACAGGGTGTTACTAAGTACGCTATTTTTATTCGTCACAATATTAAAAAAGCAATTCAAACCATATCACATTCCGGCACTACAGCAGATAGGAAAAATAAGATCATCTATTGCTACCAACTGTAAATGAAATAAACGAACCCGGGACCAAAATTAAAATGGGAAAATATGATCAAACGTACACTTCACTTCAGTAATCCGGCGTATCTAAGTTTAACACAAGGTCAGTTAATTATCGATCTTCCACACTTGAAAATTTTAGGCGAACAGGAATCTAGAAAATCCGTACCTATTGAAGATATCGGAATTCTTGTGCTGGATCACCAACAGATTACCATTACGCACGGATGTATTGCAGCATTATTAGATAACAACGCTGCAATCATCACTTGCAACGATACACACCATCCAACAGGAATGATGTTGCCGATTGATGGGCATGACACACAAAGTGAACGGTTCCGGCATCAGATTGACGCTTCACAACCGTTGAAGAAACAGCTTTGGCAACAAACAATTCAAACCAAAATTTTAAATCAAGCTGCGGTATTAGCAGACCGGGGAATTGCACATGACAACATGTTGTATTGGGCGAAGTCTGTACGTTCAGGCGACCCGGATAATTATGAAGGGCGGGCTGCCGCTTACTACTGGAAAAATGTCTTTCCCAAGAAAGTTGAATTCTTCCGCGGTCGTGAGGGCGATCCTCCCAATAATTTGCTGAATTACGGTTACGCAATTTTAAGAGCCATTGTAGCGCGCGGACTGGTATGTTCAGGCCTAATACCAACATTAGGAATCCATCACCGGAATAAATATAATGCCTATTGCCTTGCTGATGATATTATGGAACCTTACCGCCCGTATGTCGATTTGATAGTTTTAAAGATTATTGATAATGGTGAGAACTTTTTAGAGCTGGGCAATTCCATTAAATCCCAATTATTAGCTATTGCATCTGTTGACGTACGGTTTGAAAAAAGCAGAAGTCCTTTAATGGTTGGCGTACAAAACACAACGGCGTCTTTAGCCAGATGTTACGAAGGAAAGAACAGGAAAATAAACTACCCTGTTATGAAAAATTTTAACCCCAAAAAGGGCGTAACCTCCAACGTTGATGAGGATTTCAAATATGAGGATACAGGAAGTACGATTGAATACAACTTAGAAAACGAATAATATCTCCATTTGATGAATGCGTTTAAATGAATACCGAATTTTGTGGATATTAGTTTTTTTTGATCTACCTACAGAAACTAAAAAGGACAGGCAGATCTACACCAGGTTTCGTAAGGATATTATGAAAGATGGTTTTGGCATGTTTCAATTTTCCATTTACTTGCGGCATTGCAGCAGTCGTGAAAATGCTGACGTTCACATAAAACGTGTAAAAAAAATACTTCCGCCTAAAGGCCATGTAGGTATAATGACCATTACAGATAAGCAGTTCGGAATGATAGAATTGTTTTATGGCAAAGAAGAAAAAGAGCTTCCAGATACCCCGCAGCAATTAGAATTGTTTTAGAATTTCAAATCCGGAAGCCCAAGCAACCGGATTTTCAAATCCTAAATTAGAACACAAGTAACTGATTTTTAAATA
>NZ_FNCG01000007.1:104090-274918 GCF_900100945.1 Mucilaginibacter gossypii
GTTGTTCCAAATATCAGTTGTTCAAAGAATGAAAGCAAATCACAATGGACGTGCACTGGCTTAAAACAGTACGTAGTACTTTTGAATCTACTATTATGCTTCAGGTTTACAACCACCGGTTCCACATTTGCGATCCACAGCTTCGGCATAATTTTTAAAAAATCTCTTTAATAAATTGAAGCAAGACGCAACCGACTATTGTACAACTCTTAGTCTGCAGGGCCGGAAATTCCAGTCGCATTTGTCTATGAACTGATTTGGTCAGTTGCGGGTTTCCGCAAAATATGGTGTATGAGGTTGGCTATTTTTATATCCATTAATTTCCTTATATCATGAAACAAATAGTAGCAATTAAAACTGGACCAAAGCGTCAGAAAGAAGACGGCTCAGATGACAAAAGACAACGTGTTGATCGACCAAACGCGCCAAAGCACCCTACGCTTAAACCACACATTCACAAACCCGGTGAAAAGCGTTAATCTGTGACTGATGCTGATATATCTCACATATCAAGACAGACTATTTAACCGCCACATTTTTTAGAAATTCTTTTTTTACAAAATCATATTTATTATGGCAGCAGCATATGTAGAACACAGACCTCACGCTTCAAGCGAGCACACTCCGACTTCCCACTATGTAGTCATCGTTAATGGCTCTCAGGTTGGCAGTAATTTCTCCACCCAACTTGCAGCAAAAAACTATGCTTGTAATAATGGTTACCGCCCGGTACACGTGGCAAGGCAACGTCACTTGCAAGACAGGTCACAACCGGCTCATTGGCGATCTGATCCTTGTTGAAATCGTAAAGGTGCGGTCTGGCGGTATATCTCCGACCGCACCTTTACGATTTCCCTATCAACGAGCCTCCTCACAATTTGGATAGTGAGGAGGTCTTATGATTTACGGGCTATGGGCAAACCAAATAGTATATCCGATCCTATTTTGGTTTTCAGCATCTACATACATCCGAAATACTTATTATAAAAGCGCATGCCGCCGCCAATTGCAATGACACATTTATTCTTTTTTACGCATTTGTGAAAAGCAGTTGCCGACAGCCAGATTCCCGCGTTGATTGCTTAGCCTCCCTCCAAGTGACATAGTGTCCTCCCCGTTTTCTTTGCGCTATCCAGACTGACAGTGATGATCTCGTGCTTGCAATTCCGCAGGCCGCCGCAGTTCTTGCGTAAATGATACCTTTTGGCTCCCTGGCTATCGCAAATATATACGGAACCGGGTGGGGCCGGTTTGGGTGCCAGCATCCACAAAACCCAGGGGAAGGCCAAAAGGATCAATATAGCATTTTTCCATGCCATTGACCATCTTTTCTGACTAGAAGGCCTGGCTTCAATTTCTCCTCCGTTTTTTCCACTTCCAACTTCGGATTGCTGACTTTTGTATTCCCGAACCTGGCCTTCATCCACTCCTGAACCCGACCTCGCTGCATCGATAAGTGCAGTTATCGGTTTTCCGCCTTCGGGCGTTACAACAATATAATGTTGATAAGGTCTGGCTTCAAAATCCGTCAGCCAGGCCAGCAATTCTACTACCCGCTCTTCCGGCTTTTGCGTTCTGCCCTTTATAAAATTAATGAGTGGTTTAAAGCAGCTGACGTTAATTTCAGTTATGGCGCTCACATACCCAGTCTGATCCTGGTGACTTTTAAAAAAAGTAGCTAAAACTTTTTCATCTGATCGCTTAAATCTGCTGGTGCAGACAAAAATCGCCTCGTCTCTTAGCGTTACTGCTGTTGGGTGATCCATACCAAACCTAAGATTATTCGCTGCCTTACGCAGCTCATAATCCTGTAATACAGCAGCTCTATATTCATCAAAGCGAAACGACATGTCAAATCTATCGTTAAACCTTAACCTTTTCCAATCTTTGTATAACTGTAAGCAGGGCATCCAGATGGGAATAGATTTCATCTACGGACTGAATCTCATGCCTGACTTCTTTTTTGGCTTCATCCAGTACCACGAGGTATTTCCTGCCTGTTCCGAGATACAGCCGGCAAATGGTCTTGCGGTTGTTATCGTCGAGGAGGATGGCGAAATAGGATAAAGCGTCGCGGTAAGTAATGCGGTTCGCACCTACGTGCTGCCGGAGCATGGATTTGACGATATGGAAGCCTTCGATTTCCTCTTCGGTGGTGACGATACCGTTCTGCGGTTCAGCTACGGCTTCTTCCATTTTCACGGCCTCGGCGACTTCCATTTGCTTCTCCTGGTTCAATGCAGATTTCAGCCGCTCACTGATCGCATCGCTGACCAGCAGGTTCAGCGAACGTTTGACGATCGGGGTAAACTGTTCTCTTACCTTGGTCGTGATCACCCCTGAATAAACCTGTTTGGTCAGGAAGGTCACAAAAGCTTCTGAAGGCAGGATCAGCTCTTTATTCAGCAGGCCTTTCAGTTCATTCAGGTACTTCAGCTCGCTGGCGGTGTTCGTGATGCTCTCCACGTCGA
Organism: Mucilaginibacter gossypii; assembly: GCF_900100945.1. GTDB lineage: Bacteria > Bacteroidota > Bacteroidia > Sphingobacteriales > Sphingobacteriaceae > Mucilaginibacter > Mucilaginibacter gossypii. Next base: position 106,562 of record NZ_FNCG01000007.1, read on the forward strand.
AATAGGATTTATGGAACTTTTTCAGCTCCACAATTTCTGTTTCCTTGATCTCCGTAATATTGAACTCGAAGAAAGGGCTTGCATCCATCTTGTTCTTTTCTATGAGGTCAGTGTAGAACCGGTAGTTCAGCCCGTTGGTCAGCAGACCGAATTTCGCTTTGGTGGTATGGAAATACCGGAACAGCTGCGAATTATGCGGATCGAGGTCTTCGAGGTGGTGCTTGCACTCGATGAGGATGGCCGGTTCACGGTCTTTCATGATAGCGTAGTCGACCTTCTCCCCTTTCTTGATGCCGATATCAGCGATAAATTCGGGGTTGACCTCGAAGGGGTTGAATACGTCGTAGCCCAATACCTGTATGAAAGGCATGATTAGGGCGTTCTTGGTGGCTTCCTCGGTCTTGAGCTGTGGGATCAATTTCTCGACACGGGAGGCTAATTGCAGTATCTGATCTTTAAAATCCATTATCGTATTAAGTTTTAGCTGTAGCAAAATTGAATCATTAATTCCTGTGCGCTTTTATGTGCACTTTTCATCAGCCTGATTGGTTTCCATCCTTGGGCTTACCCCATGGGCATCCTTGCCTGAAGGTTGCCGATCTGCCCCAGAAAGCTTGCGAAATCGTCCATCGCACCTTTCTTCGAGGTGGAGATGATTTCGTAAATCCCGGTATCGGAAGTCAGAATATATTCAGAATAAGCGCAAACGGGGATTTGCCGGTTATTATTAAAACGCCTGTCCGGTCCCCCGCGTTTATTGACATACCGCCAGGTTTGATCAATTACCTGTGCATCCGGTGGCAGCCACTCATTTTCAATAAAACGCGTCGTATACCCGGTTATCCGCAGATTTTTATAAAACACCGCCGCGAATTTGTTTCCTTCCCTGATCAGCAGCCTTTCCGGCAGAAAATAAAATTCCAGGGTGTTCAGTTTAAGGCAGGGCGTGGATACGTTGGTGATGAAATACGGAAGCGGAGCTTTATTGGTGAAGACACCGCGTAATGATTTCCGTTTGATGAGCTTACCCGCTCCGGCATTCCGTTTATAATCACTTGTTTGTTGTGCGTTCAGATACTGCCAGATTTTTGCTGAACCGGAAAACCGGGCAAAATGAACACCAAATTGTTCATAAACCTTTCGAAACTGCGGATCCATGTCGTAATGCAGTTCCATCTCAAAGCGCTCTTTGTCCAGCTTCCGCAACCAGCGGATAAGTACCGTAAAAACAAGGATGCCAAACAGGAATTCATAAACGGCATATGGGTTGGCCAGGAAGACCTGCGTTTCTGCAACCGCTTCCAATGGCACATGATCTAGACGCACAAAACGCCGGTTGATATATCCGGTTGAATCATGAAAGCCTACCCCAACCCATTTTGTATTGGTCGAATCGGTCAAACGAAAAGCTTCGTCGTAAACTGCCGCTCTGACAATGTCAGAACCGGCATCCACGCGCTTCCGGATGTTTACACCTTCATAGGAGGTTACTATAACCGAGATACTATCCCTTGCAGGCCGCCTGACCACAGTACGGCTGCCAAAAGAAGTCCACAGCATGACCGCAATAAAAATCAGGAGCGGCAAAATACCGAGCCAGTTCACATAAGCTATCAAGCCCGCTTTTCGGGTCAGTTCAGCTACGAAGTCCATAGAATCCGTATCTGTCAGTTGCCCGATAGCTGCGGAAGCGATATCATGGCCTTTGTCCATTACGGGGGCTAATGCCCGATGCTTTTCTGGTGCCCCTGCCGATGCCGGCCCCTGTAACTTCCTCCGGTAAGTAATGCCATGCGCACTCAGGCTGACGAAGGTGCCTTTGGGCCCGACGTTAACGCGGGCCCCTTTCACCCCCATAGAATAGCTGATACCGCTTTTAGAAAAATTGACCCGGAATGGCCCCGATCCGAAAGACTTACGATATGACCAGCTCATTTTTGATAAGGTTTAGGTTGTTCATTAATAAGTTCAAGATTGAATTTTGCTAACGCCAAGAAAATTCAGGATGATCTGTTCAGCCTCGCCTGCGGAATTAGCGTATGGGTGCAGTTCGAAGCGCTTTACCCTGGATTGCTCCAGCCAGTCCGTCCAGAAAAGTTTCATGATCTCCATATCTGTCGGCTGAACGGTCGCACTGCCCCCTTTCGACATCGACCGGTCATAAAGCTCCATGACCAGCACCTCGAGGTTTTTAAGGTTCTCATTATTGACCGGCCTGATCCGGAACGATTTGTTTTTCCGGAAGAAAACTTTGATATCATTTTCACCGGAGGCCAGGAAAGCCTTTCTGAAACCGTTTATTGTTTTCTGGCTCAGATCGAAACCTTTCCCGAATATTCCCGCCTCGATGTAACCGTCTGTTGTCAAAACCAACACGTTGCGATAAGTATTCACAACGGTCAGTTCCTCATCTTTCTTGGGAGACTCTGCCGGGAGCACGCGTTTGTCATCGATCCCCTGGTTGAAATAAGTCCAGATATCCGCGCCGAAATTCTTGCTGCCAGCCGCCTGATTGATCCGCGTGAACTCTGCCGACATTTTCCCAATATCCTGTTTTAAAGTAGGCTTGGCTGGTACCTTGTTTAAGATATAACTTATGCGTTCGATCTGGTTGGGGAAACGCCCGAAATCAATGAAGAGCTTGTCGGTTTGTACGGCGTACTCGGTGATCAGCCCTTTATTGACAAAATCGACAAGCAGCTTATCCTTTTGGTTCTCCGACCGGTGGGTACGCAGAATCTGCGGGTACAGGTCAGCGGTGATGATGTTCAGGATCTGTACATCGTTGAGCGGCCGCCTGTATAAGTTAGGGTTGACCCGGTTAGACAGATCCGGCGCAAAAGTGATATTGTAATGCGTGATTACATAATTTCTTTTTGACGGAGCGGCCGGCTCATTTTCGCTTTTTAACGGGCTGCTGCAGTTCAGCGAAAGCAGCGCGATAAGCCCTGAAATGATATGCTTATTCACCAGTGTTTAGTTTTACCCTCTTGTCGAGTTTGTTCATATTTAGTTTTTCGTTCTGCCAGGCAAGCGCGACCCCTGCTGCCTCGGAAGTTTTCAAGGATGCTTTTGCTATGGCATATTCATTAAATAGAAAATCGTTCCAACCCTCCAGAAAAACATTAATACGGTCCTTCAATGCGTCAACCGAAATAGGCAGGTTGTCTGACTGGATATGCACGGTATAAATGGCAGCGATCTGGTCTATGATATTGTTGTCCGTGATCAGCTGGCTTTTTTTCTTTTGCAGGTTCTGGTTCAGGACTACAGGCAATCCGGCCAGCTCGTTTTCACTGAGTTTAATATCGGCTTTAAACTGAATGATCTTCTTTTCCAAAGCGGATACATCCTCTTTGAGCTGCATTATCTTTTCACCGTTAAGGTTGATTTCTTCCCGCAGGTGCGCAATAAGCAACTGATTGCGCTGCATTGAAATGTCCGGGTTCCGGTCTTCGAAAATTCCCATCAGCTTTTTAAAAGCGAGCTTGAACAGAAAAAGGCCAAATGCGCCAAAAACAAATACGAGATAGAAATTAGTATCTTTAAAAGCCATTCCATTGCGCCAGGCTTCCGTGACGTTCCCCCTTGCGAAGTTGACCTCATATACCGCCTGTGTGACTTTGAAAGCAACAGCCCCGTCCAGTAAGATAATGCCGAAAATAAACCCGGCGATCACAGCCCACTTATTGGTCAGAAAACGATCGATGACAGCAAAAGCAAGCGGTATAATCACAAATAGAAATATAAAGAGCGGGGCGGTACCACTTTTATGCAGTGCTCTGCCCATTGCGTCCGGATTAAATATCTGGGCAGCCGCTATTGGCATGCCCTGCGCTTCCGCCTCCCTGGCATCAGCGACGCTGAACAGTAAAATATAAGCGGCAGACGAATAAAAAACGATCAGGTAGACCAGCAGCGTCAGATTGAATATAGCCGTAGGAATAAAGTCAAACCATTTAAAACTTGGTTTGATAAATTCCCGTTCCGACAGTTTGATCTGCTGATCGAGCTCTGCATTCTTGTTTTCAAGAAAGGGTATTTTGATAAGCTTCAGGTCATCGATGTTTTTCAAAGCAACATCCGCTTCAACTTCCAATCCGGTACGCCTGGTTTCCAGGTTCGACTTAGTGATCTCATGCTCCCGCTGCAGGAAATCAATCTGGAGTTCACAATTTTTCGCCAGCAGGTCCAGGTTTTTTACGCGGTGTTCCTCGATCTTGGTCAATAAGCGTTTCTTTTTATCGTCGATCACATCAATATCGTTGATAAAAACAGAATACAGCGTATCAAAAGCCTTGTGCAATACCTGGTGGTCTCCATTGTTGGCGCTGCACCGTTCGTATCCCTGTTCCCGCAATAACCGCCTGTCGAAACTTCCTACTTCAGCCGCGATCATCGAATCCAGCACCTTTTCGAACTCCGCGCCTACCTTTGCCGGAACTTCGATGGGAATCCCCTTCGGTCTTTCATTTTTGGCAACAGGAGATCGCCCATCAGCAGTCTCCCCTTTTACCGCTTCAATTCTCTTTTTTATAGCCTCAAAATTCTCAATCAGCGAGGCTATGGTTTCCTGGTGGTTCGTACTAATGATACTTTCATGGTTGTTTTTCCGGGCGTTCACCGTCCAGTTATAAGACCCGTGCAGCGCGATCCGTTTATCGATCACACAGAACTTCTGATTCATGATACCGTAGCCAATATTTTTGATCTTATGGACTATGGCCCCTTTTGAACTCAAAAGGCTAAAATCCAGCTTTTCATTTTCCTGATTATCAGCAACAATGATTTCGAGGTGAATACCTTCGGCTAGTTTGTTGACCAGGATATTAAAGAGATCCTCGTCCGTAAACCAGGCCGTTGCGATAAGGATCTCGAATTCTGCTTTGAGCAACTCTGTCTGTATCCTGGCATAAATGTCCTTGTTATCATTGATAACCTGTTGATCGATCAACTCCATTGAAATTTAAGATGTAAATTTTTGATGTATCATGCGCCCCCGAAAGCTATTTGCCCGGGCCGCAAAAACGTTATTATCCGCCTTTTCCTGCTTCGTATTATAATTTGTCAAAAAAGCTCCGGTCCCGGCAATCTGCTTTGTAATGTTGCTTTCCGCATGTAAACTGAGACACAAACCGATGTGATAGCCAAACCTTTACACCCTGCATCAATCAGGAATAAAAGCAAGTAAAAATGTTTTCATCTCCTTTGTTGACGGGGTTTGACAATCGTTTACAACTTTATCGATACCGGAAAGATGGGATCAGGAATTGCAGTTTATTACCCTTTATTACAATCCCGCGAACAAATAGCACAGCCATCCGCTGTGGGATAAGTTTTCTTTGCCTCAGCAACCGCCCCTTTACAAGAAGGGAAAACACCCAGGTGTTTCCGGTTCGGAAAAACCGGCAGGAACCGGCAATCATCCTGATGAACCTCATGATCCCCGTTGGCCTGGGGACTGGTATTTACGTAATAAGTTTTCATAACCATGTTTGTTAATTAGTGTCGGTTCAAAATTAGTGCTCCCGGGGCCCCATTTTTTGCGGGAAACCGCACGGGATTGGGGCTTTGCGGTTTATCCGGCGACTGTGGGATCAAAGGGCTAACCGGGCGGGCCTGAAAGGAAGAAAATGAATGTGGGGGCTATACTTAAAAAAAGAAGCTGATAGCAGAAAACATCGCGGGTGCCCCGAAGGTGTTCAAAAGCAGCCTATACTGCCATAATGGTAAAAGGTTTTATTTACTCATAAAATTGCTTACTTTAGCAAAAGAAAAGGGCCATCCGGCCCGATTTGTGATAAGGTTTAGGTTTACAGGGGACGGGCGCGATGCTGCGTCCCCTGTTATTTTTATCTCTTTATTTCTTTATCCGGAGCTGGTATGGGCTGCCTACTTGTCGCTTGTTTCAGATGATGCCCATATCCTTGCAGAAAATCACGAGCTGCTCGTTCTTCGAAAAGTTCAGGGCGTCCCGCATCTGCTTCAGGCGTTTTTCAACGCTGCGTAAAGCTGAGGACTGCATGTTCTTTTGTTGCAGATAATCTGGGATGTTTTTTTGAAGCACCCCCTGGGACAACAGGGTGATGATCATTACGTCCAGCTCTGTGAAATCATAGGCATTCTTTCGGGCTGCAACCTGCCGGAGGTGTGCGGGGTAATGTACTTTCCCGGAAAAAATGGTTTCAATAGCGGTGCGCAGCTCCTGCGCGTCATGACGTGCCTTGCGGACGTAGCCGTCGATTTTCAGTTCTTCGAATAACGGTTCAATCACTCCCGCCCTGTGTTCCGCTGAAAACACCAATACCTTCAGGTCTGGCTGCACCTGCCGCACCGCCCTGATCAGCGCTTCGCCATCAGCCAGCCGCTGCGGGTTATCATCCGGTTCAAAAAACAGGTCCGTAACCAACAGGCCGTAAGGCCGTTTGTTCCTTAGTTCAATCGTCACCCGTTTCAGGGCCTCGTCACAGTAATAAGCAAAGTCCGGGTCCGGCATCCCCAAATCCGCCAGCGTCTTCCTGACGGAAATGCTGGCACTCTCATGGTCTTCGGCGATCAATACGTTTTTAAACATCATACAGCTTTTAGATGGCCGGGAAGGTTATATGGATTTTCAGGCCCTTTTCCTGGTCGGTGTCAAAGTTAAGTTCCCCGCCCATGCTTTTGATACGGTTTCCCGTATTCCGCAGGCCGTTCTTTTTTTTCAGGGTGCCGCTGATGCCCCTGCCGTCGTCGGTGTAGTGGATATGTATTTTTTTGCCTTCGACATTGAACCGGAGGGCTACGTTTTCTGCCTGGCTGTGTTTGCGCATATTGACCAGGAGCTCCTGCAGGATGTGCCAGAGTTCATCCTGCTGTCCGGCGTTGGTATGTTCCCAGAGGTTCTCCGTATTACCTGCGGACAACACCCGGATCCGGTCTGTGGCAAAGGAATTCAGCATGGTGCCGACACGCTCATGGAATGGTTTTATCTGGGGCCTTTGATCCTCATAGGAAATATCCCTCGACCTTTCATACAGGTTATCGATACTGTCCAGCAGCACGGCCTTGTCTATTCCGGACCCGTTTTCGACTTCCTTCATGATCCGGTACAGACCGTTCGCCACCACATCGTGTACTTTTTTAGAGGTTTTCAGCTCACTTTCCCTGATCGCGTTCGCCGCCTCCAGTTCCAGCCGTTGCCTCCTTTTACGATACCAGAACCGCAAAAAGAACACGCCCAAAACAATCAGGATAAAAGTCCCTACAATGACCGCCCTTTGCCGGTCGATCTGGTACTTTTTCTCCGTATTTTCTTTTTGCAGTTTGAGCTTGTCCGCCCGTTCTTTCTGTACGTTATAACGGATCAGGGCGAACTGGTTCTTGGATGCATTGCGTGCGGTTTGTATACTATCACCGAGCTCCCGGTATTTTACAAAATAGCCCCTGCTTTCTTTCGGGGGCGCCAGCCTGACCAGTTTTTCCAGGGCGTCCAGCCGGTTGTCCGGGCTTTGGAGCCGCTGCGCCATAGCATAAAGCCTGCGGGCGTAACTTAAGGCCAAATCCGGGCGGCTGGGGGTATAATAATCCGCCAGGTGCGCGAAACTGGAGTTCTGCCCCCATTCATCTTTTTCCTCCACGCGGATAGCCAGCGCTTTTAAAAGGTCCGGTGCGGCATCATAACGGGGATCATTCAGCCATTGGGTGGCCGCCATATTGGTCAGCGCCCGCGCGTAAGCAGCCTTATCCTTCCCGGTTTTCCCCGTAATAGTCCGATAGATGTTCAGCGCGGGGCCATAGGCTTTCTGCTCCCGGTAAGCATTGGCCTTATTGTTCAGGATCACCAGTTTCAGCTGCTCATCGGCAGTGGCAGCGAGCGCCCGGTCATAAAAGCGGATCGCGGCACCGTAGTTCTTCAGGTTAAAGCTGGTCATGCCCAGCTCGTTGTAATCGTTGACCAGGCTGCTGTGGTCTTTGCCGTCTTTTTCATCCAGGAACTTCAGCGAGAGCAGCAGGCTTTCCTGCGCACCGAAATCATCCCCCGCTTCAGACTGGATCATGCCCATATTGGTATAGGCCATGGCCACCTGCTGGCTGTCTTTGGAAGCCGATACGACTTCATTGAAATAGTAAAAAGCGGAATCCGGCTTATTGGAAAGGAAAGCATAGGCTTTCCGGTAAGTATCCCAGTTCGCCTTCGGTACCGGCCGTTTGGCTTCCCGGCAGGAACACAGTACCGACAGGCAGAGGCCTATCCATAAAGACAGCTTTCCCGGTGTGATCATGGGAGCTAAATGTAGGAAAAACCTTTGAAGTACTACAGGACGGAAACAAAAAAGGCAGGCCTTCCGGGCCTGCCTTGATAACAGTATTTAAAAACCACCCGGCGGCGGGGGCGGCGGAGGGGGCAGGTGCCCGTTATCGCCACCGCTGTCGGCGCTAAGGGTTACTGTGCCGGTGCCTGTTCCGGTCTGATGGTTATGTGCAGGGCATGCGAATGCCATAAATATTGCAAAGAATAGGTTAAACATTTTCCAAAAAATTTAAATAAGTAAGCTAATGGCCGGCACCCGGGGGGATCGGTCCCGGGCCTGGCAAACTGCGTAAGAAGCGCTTCTTACATTTTTTTGGGAAGTGCGGGCAACGATCGCGGGAGCCGGGTTACCGCTTCCCAAGCCGGTTAGCGACCGCCGCTTTCGCTGCTCTTTTTTTGAAACCTGGCGGATAGGTTTTCCCTTAGCTATCGGGCTGCCCGTCTGATTACGGAAGCAAATGTATAGCGGTCTAAACCGCTTTGCTGCAAGGAATTCCGGTAATTCCGCTCATTCCGGCAGGATTCCGTAAATGCTGCCGGAATTCCGAAAATTCCCTTAGTTTTACTGTAAATTTTTTTGGAAAATGTTTGCTGATTATCAAAAGCAAGTCCTGCTGACCTATCACGAAAAGAAAACGGCGAACCGGCTTTCGCCCAATTTGGTCCATACCACGCCCGGCAGGTTGCGGGAGGAATGTATGGCCGTTTTTACCGCGCGTTACGACCACCATCATGACGAAAAAATACTCCGGCAATTCTTCGGGCATCGCGAAGATGCAGCCGCGTATTTGCGGGCAATCACCAATCTTAAAGCAGAGAAATTCAAACCGCTTGATAATTTTTTAAAGGGGGGCACCTCCGTAACCCAGGAAAAAAACATCGAGCTTTTGGCCTGGCTGATCGACTTCAGCCCCCGCCCCTACGCGTGGGACCGTTCCTATGCCGAATTAGAAAGGGCGCATCATCCTGAAGCCGGACAAATGAATTTGCCGGGGAGGATCTTAGAAGAGGGAAAGTGGGAAAAAGCAAAGGAAGGGCCGGCTGTCATGACTACGCCCGGAGTACCTGCACAGACAAAAAATCAGTTGCCCGGTCACCACGCAGCGGAAACGCATGACCAGGCTGTTCTTCGCCCGTTCCCGATAAAAACTGCCCGAAACTCCAGGTTAAGAAATACGGCTGTTTTGATGCTGTTATTGTGCGCTTCAGGCGGAGGGATCTTTTGGGCCTGGAATGCGAAGAAAAGTAAGGAACAATGCATGTGCTGGGCAGGGGACCATTACCGTTCCATCTCCTGCCGGGAGAAATTAAGCGGTTCGGATATTTTTGGGATGGACAGCCTGCAAATGGCCCATTTCAAAAAGATCACCAGGCCGGACACGCTCAGCCAAAGGGCGCTGGGCCATGTCTGGTATTCCAAAATCGACGGAGCTGTCGAATTTTATACCGCGGGCGGCTTTCACCCGGTCCACCGGGAACGAAAGCTGAAGCCATTGACCATATACATCCTGAACAAATACGCCAGCCACGCTGTGCCGGTAACGGTGGCAAAGAACTAATGGCAAGCTTTGATCAGCACGGAAGGCGCTTCGCTTCCAACACGGCAAATGCAACAAATGCCAGTCCCGATTGACGATTACCAGACCGGCAGGAAAGCGGATGATTGTTACCAGTCTATAGCTTCGCCGATACTTCGATAAGGAAAACAGGCGTTGACAGCCATCCTGCCAGTAAAAATCCCTATCTCGTGCCGTGCTATGACCAACAACCCGGGCAGCCAGCCTTGTATCCGGTTAAATCGTTCAGCCTATTTTTTGCAAACCCCGCAGGTCAGCCCCTGCTTGGCACAACGCTTACAATATTTGCAATTCTTGCAGGCCCTGCATGGGTTCTCTCCCTTGCAGGTAGCGAAGCTGCTATTGGAGGCCTTAACAGGTAAATTAAAGCTTGCTTTACACAATAAGGTTCCGGCAACCAGGAACAGCAGGATAAGGTGTCTTTTCATGATCATTCAGTTTGGGTAGCTAAACTTACCAAACCCAGCTGACAAATCAAAGCTATCCAAGTCATTTGATAAACAAACACTTAGCATCATTAAAATACGTTTAACAAGGCTGGCTTTTCAAACCCTTTTCCGGCTTTTTGCAGTTTCTGACTTGTCATTCCACAAAGACTATACTAAATTAATTAGCAAAATTTCAAATAAAGATTTTCACCTGTCATTTGCTTTCCTACATTTGCCATATGAGAAAACAAGTATTATCTATTACTTTGATTGCCATATCGGCGGCTTTAATTTCATGGGGATACAAAGGGCACAGGGCGGTGGCAACGATAGCGCAAAAACATTTAACTTCAAATACCGCCTATGCGGTTTCCGCTTATTTGAAAGGCGAAAGCATGGCGGATGTGAGTACCTGGGCTGACGAGCACCGCAACCCTACAACGGGTAAATGGCATTTTTTAAACCTCCCTTTGGGGCTAAGCCACCAGCAATTTGTTGACTTTGTTAATCAGCAAAGCAACGACAATGTTTACGGGGCCATACTTAAAGAAGAAGCTATTTTAAAAGATCAGGCGTCGACACCGGATCAAAAGAACAGTGCGCTTAAATACCTGATCCATTTAGTCGGCGATGCGCATCAGCCCATGCATATCAGCCGTGCCGAGGATAAGGGAGGCAATACGATCCAGCTGCGGTTTGATAATGCAGGCACTAACCTGCACAGTTTGTGGGACAGCAAGTTAATCGATCATGAGGGATTGAGCGAAGAACAGATCGCCAAACAATATGACTGGGCCAATGATGCGCAAATCAAGAAATGGCAGGCCGCCAGTCCGATGGAATGGCTTTGGGAGAGCTATCAGATCAGTTCTGAACTTTACGCAGATATTAAATCAGGACAGCATATTGATGAAGCCTATTATAAAAAGTACATGCCAACCGTACACTTACGGATCGATCAGGCTGGCATCAGGTTGGCGGGAGAACTGAATAAGTTATTTAATGATACCAAAGTGGAGGCGATTAAAGCTGAACCGATAAATGCCCCTGCGCTGTCAAACAATGCAGCTCCGGCTCAGCAAATCAAACTTGAGGATGTAAAAAATAATGTTGGGAAAGCCGTTTCTGTTACCGGCAAAGTGTTTAGTAGCAAAGATATCAGGAGCATGGTACTGGTTAACCTCGGTGCGCCATATCCCAAGCAGCTGCTGACAGTGGTGTTAAAGGGCGATGCCAGGCAATTAACAACTCAATTAGAAAATAGAACGATAACAGTACAGGGAAAGATCATTGAATATCAGGGTAAGCCTGAGATTGTTGTTGAGGATACGCACGCTTTAAGTATTGAAAATTGATTTGACGAGGCTATATTATTTCGGAACAGGAAACGCCAGGCTGATTAGGTCTGGCGTTTATTTGTGTAATTTCAGGTAAATACTGTTTCCATATCCGAACGCTCTATCGTCAAATTAACGCTGCGTTCACCCTTCGGCCGGGTACAGTGAGGGACACCTTTGGGGATGGTGAGCACCATACCTGGCGATAACTCAAAAATCTGGTTTTGTGTTTCAATGATGACCACGCCCTCCGAGCCGATAAAGGTTTCGTCCGAATTCGGATGATAATGCCAGGGATAGGGTGCTGTCATTACCCCCATGCGCACCACATGGTCATTCAATTCGCTGATGGCCGTATTCAAATATGGGCTACTATTGGCTGCCGACAACGAAAGCGGATCGATCAATTGCATCCTCATATCAGGCCCCCTTTTTTGCTTTCAAACTGCTCATCAGCTGATCGTATAGATCATCGCTCTTGGCTGCTTTTGGCTTCAGCTTTTTGATCGTCGGCCGTTTACCTTTCGCTTTTGCCTCAATGATCTTCATCAACTCATCGTGGTACTGATCTTTATATCTGGACAGGTCCAGCGGCTCTGCATATTGGTTGATGAGCGCCAGGCCCATGTCCAGTTCTTTTTTACTCACGGTGATATCATCATCGAGCGCCAGGTCTTCCTGGTCGCGGATCTGTTGTTGAAAGCGGATACGGGTAACCACGATATCCTTTTCCACCGGGTGTACAATGCAAAGGCTCTCCGTGCTCCTCAGCACGAAACGCGCTAAGCCCGCCTTGCCCGACTTTTTCAGCGCCTCCAGCAACAATGCGTACGCCTTGTTTTTCTTCGTGGCGGGCTGGGTATAATAGGAACTTTCATAATACATCGGGTTCACCGAAGCCAGGTCGACAAAATTTTCGATTTCGATCACTTTGGTTTTCTCCGGCGCTGCCGCCTCAAAGTCTGCCTCTTCGATGATTACGTAATCATCATCATATTTATAACCTTTGACAATTTTGTCGTAGGGAACTTCCTTCCTGGTGTTTTCATTGACCCGCATGAATTTGATGTTCGCGTGGTCGCGGCTGTCAAGCATATCCAGGTCAAGCCTTGTTTCCTGCACGGCGGAGAAAAGCTTGATCGGGATGCTTACGAGCCCAAAACCGATTGATCCTGTCCAGATTGATCTCATTGTTCCTTGTTTTTTAAGTCCAGGTGCTTATTGCCGGGATGCTGTAATTGAGCTTCAATCTGGTCAGCCAGCAAATAAAGTAATTCTTCTTTGAACCCGGCTTTATTCTGGCATATATGAAGGAAATCCTGTGCATCCGGTTCAAAGCTCGCTACCATGCTACCTCCCTCGTAGACCTGATAACGGCACCGGGTTTCGTCGTGGTGCGGATATTCTCCGACCTCAAAATGATGAACCTCTTTATCTAATGTGATGGTGATGGGGTAATTGGCCATAAGGTTTCATAATAAATAACCCGGTAAATGACCGGGTTATTTTGTTGTCAATCAATTAAACTACCGTGGTATCCCTCCTGAGGAACCCCAGGATTAAGGATATAATCGCGATAACCAATAATACGTGGATCAGCCCCCCGGCTGCATAAGCGAATGTTCCGATAGCCCATCCGATGATAAGGATGACGGCTACGATGTACAGTAATGATCTCATTTTATCTTTCTTTAAGTAAATGATTTGATAAACAGGCAAAAGCTGTTTCAATTGCCTTGCCGGGTAGAAATTTTCTATCGCCGCATAGCATGATAAAAAAGCTGTCCCTCAAGACAGCCCTATAAAAACTACACGGAAATTAGATTTTTGCGGCATCCCGCAAGGCTTTGATCTGATCATGTGCAGCACTGATCTCCTGTGCCTGGCTGCTTACTGTTTCGCGGGCGTTTACCGGCAGGTCTTCACTGTTCAAAGCATCCTGATAGGCTTTTTTGATCGCATCCTCGCCCCTTTCGGCTTCTGATAAGATTCCGGCACGGTCGCTGCCCCCAAATAATGATTTGACATCGATCCAGGCGCGGTGCAAGGTACCGCTAACACTGTTACCGGTTTCTACGTCATCGACGTTACCTACCAGCGCCGCCAGTTCCTGGCTGTTTTTGCGGCTCTGTGCAGCATAACCCTGAAACAGTTCCTTAAGGTCAATATTTTCGTCTTTGATATCCGCGATTGCTTTTTCAAAACCGGCTACGCGGTCATTGTTGATCTCGATCAGGTCATTAATTACGCCTGTTGCTGCTGTTGTCGTACTCATCATGTTTTTCTTTTTGATAGGCTTGACTTATATCCAATACCGTGCCATTTACAAGAAATAAATTTAATCAGTAAGAAATTTCAATTAAAGTACTTGCGGTGTATTTTTTTCTAAACGAATGGGATGCCGGATCAGCCCTGCCCCCGCTCAAACTTTTCACCGAATTGGCCAGCGAGGCAACCACTGCCTGATAGCCTGCGCTTATCCATGCCATGGCGGCGGACGTCAGTATCGCCAGGATAAATATATCTCCGCCGGTACTAATCCTGCAGGTAGGCATAAAGTAATAAGCGATCTGTGCAAATATGACAAAGTCAACAACAATAAGTACCGTAAACGCCGGCTAAAAAGCTGCCTTATCCGATACGCGTACCCGTTGGTGACTTGGGTGACGAAAATCAATTCCTGGTGGGCATGAACCGATTACAGCGGCCGGAGTAAACCTTTTAGGAATAATAACCGCTTGTTGCCGAAACAATTAGGGCGCCCGATTGCTGTTATTGTGAACCCAAAACGAGTGACCAGCCGACAGCAAAAGTTTCTTTCTTTTTTTGGATTCCCAAAAACCAGCATTAGAAATTATGGAAACTATCGTCATTCAGGAAACCGACCAGGACGTTCTGGAAATTTTATATGCAGCACTCGAACTGGAAGGCTTTAATGTCTATGCCCTGCCCGGCTGCGAGCCGGATTACCTGCAGGTGATCGATAAAGCCCGGCCGCATGTGGTGATCCTGGACTTCCGCTTGAGCGGCGAGGAATGCAAAGCGCTTTGCCGCGAGATCAAGGCACGCTACCCGCACCTGCCTGTTGTAGCGATGAGCTGCAACAGCAATATCAACGAGGTCTATGACCGGCACGGCTTCGATGATTACCTGGAAAAGCCCTTTGACCTGGACAACCTGTACCGGGTGCTGCGCAAGCATATCCCAAAACAAGAACTACATAAATATAAGTTAACCTGATGGGACTGGAAAGATTCAAACCAGCACAGGAACAGGACTACGAGACGGCATTAGCCGAAAGTCAAAAACAGCCGCAAGCGGGGCCACTGGATAATGAAATGAATATTTACGCCATTGACCTTGGCAATAGCGCTGATGAAGCCTCTTGGTGGTTTTGCCGGCATTTGCTGGGCCGCGCATTCCACAGCAAGTAGACCCATCAGTAACATGAATGTATATAGTTTTTTCATATCCTACAAAGTTCATCCCTGTAGGCGAACCAATCAATGCACTTATTAGTACTTTTACTGGACATTTAGCCCTCTGACATAGGAGATGTAAAAAGCGATTTACTCATTAATGTATCTATCTATCACCTAAAATTTCTTCTTTTATGAAAAAATTCCTTCTACTTGGCTTCCTGACGCTGTCTTTTATTATTAAAAAATAATCGAATGCGCTAAGTCTTTTCTGGTATGCGCCGGTCAAACTTCTCTGGAATATTAAATATCAGTCCTATCTTTCTTTGCCATCTGTTTCTATTCGGCATCACCAACTTTTCATTCAGTTCAGCAGTACTTATCGAGGAATTTCAATTGCTTATCAATTCTACGCTGCCTCAAAAAGGCAATTGAAATATCCTTTATCAGTTTTTAGGTCGAATTCACAATGAGGCCAACAGGCATTTTCACCAACAAACGATATCCCGTCTCTGGTTAGTTAATAGAAGTTACTTTGAGGCTAAAAACATGACCAAATTTCTCGAATCAGAACACTCTATTTAGCCAATCTTTCGATCAATTATCGAAATAAGATGTAAAATTCAACTACTCAAACAGTAAGTGGCTTAAAATAAACTATTTACAACAGGAATAAACCTTGTATATCCAGTCACACTACGACGTATTGGATCTGTTATCAATTGACAACATACCCGACACGCAGAATAATTAACCCTCAAAAATTAAAAAGATGAACAGCGAACAATTAATTGAATTAACCCGCCAGCTAATTTATCATGCAACGCATTTTGATGTAGAATGCGTTGATAAAGCTTATGCCGACAAATTACTGATTGTAAAAGTTGATGAAAAAGGTATTGTTGACACCATGAACAAAGAGCAACTGATGGCCTTCATACAGGAAAACAAAGATTTGAATACAGAACCGCTATCTACCCAAACCGAATATCACTACGCAGTAGCCGATGGAAATATGGGCATGGTGGTAATAACGCGTGAACTTGTGTTTGATGGAAAATTGAACAGAAAATATTTTACTGTGATTTGGGAATATCTATCAGGCAGATGGCAGGTTGTTAAAGAATCGGCAGTGGTTCGTAATTAATCACAACCACATTTTACCTCATATTATCTTTCGTTTTCCGACCGCAATGGCCTGTAAAGGTCTTCATTATCAAACAACCAACAGCGTACCGCATTGCTGTTGGTTGTTTGCTTTATAAAACATACTTCCAATCTTAATCGGGCTCCCGGCTATTAAAAGCCTCCGTTTTAATTCAAATATCATTTCTTCAATTCCGGCATG
Organism: Mucilaginibacter gossypii; assembly: GCF_900100945.1. Taxonomy (GTDB): domain Bacteria; phylum Bacteroidota; class Bacteroidia; order Sphingobacteriales; family Sphingobacteriaceae; genus Mucilaginibacter; species Mucilaginibacter gossypii. Next base: position 122,964 of record NZ_FNCG01000007.1, read on the forward strand.
CTTTTCTTAAGCTCTTATCCTTTCCTATCCATGCGCTGTATTTGGTGTAACACCAGCCCCTTCCACGAAATAAGGTGCAACTAAAGTACTTACAAAACCACAAACAACTAAAAACCAATAAATTAACAGATGGCACAACGCTTGCAAAAGCCAAATACCGCCGCGCCGGTGGTTCAGCATAGCAATTATAGATCTGAACCGGGCGATAAATGTGGCGCGAAACAGCTTAACTACTAAAAAATGAATCTCGAAAACTGGCTATTCGGATCGCACAGCGATCCTCAAAAAAAGAACGATCAATCAGAAGAAATGGCATCAGAAGATTACGATCCAAACGAAGAAAGCTTTGAGGAAGGAGGCGAATACATGGACGATTCTTTACGTATGGTTGAACAGCCGCTGCAGGATGAATAAGCGAGTTGATTATACATCCACATAAAATCGAATTAAAAACATTGAAGGAATGAACGAAGATCACAGGGGAACCATTTTTATCGTAGATATCAGCGGATATTCAAAGTTCGTCGCTGAAACCGAGAATGAGGCAGGCAGCCTAATTGTTTGCAGTCTGCTTGAATCAATTATCAACGCTAACCGGCTTTCATTCAATATTTCGGAAATTGAAGGTGATGCTATACTTTTTTACAGACATGGCCCGGCTTTCCCTGCTAAAGAAATTCTTTCACAATTTGAGCTTATGCTCGAGGCATTTAAAAACAGGCTCGAAACCTTTAAAGAAAGTTTTCCGCAAACCTGCAACCTTTCAATTAAACTGGTGGTGCATTACGGGGTTATCGGAAGATTTGCCGTGGGGAATTATTCCAAACTATTCGGTCAGGCTATTGTGGAAGCTCATCGGCTATTAAAAAACAGCATTGATACCCACACCTATGCACTGATTACTAAGGAATATTTTAACGAACAGGGACAAACCAGTTTTACCCCACCAGGCGGAGCCACCGAGGTTTGTGAGCTATATGATGTTGGCCGACTTTGCTACACCTATTTCCCCTACACTACCAGCCCGATCCCCTTATATCAACAAGATTTTAACCTTGGGCAAACGGGTACCTAAAACCATAAACTTAATTCAAGACAACTATCTATCGCTATGCACGCCGGAAAATCATATAAACTTCCAGAGTTCCTGGTTTGGACCAGACGAAAAATATACAAGCTCTTTATGCTTGGCCTTATACCTGTTATCCTTTACGAGGTGTTGGGGTTTAAATGGCTTGATATTCCATGGGCTATTATAGGATTGGTGGGTACAAGCGCCGCATTTATAGTTGGTTTTACTAACACGCAAACTTACCGGCGTACTGACGAAGGGCAACAAATGTGGACCAGTATATTCAGTCAAAGCCGGGCATGGGGACTGATCAGTCGTGATTTTTTTAATAACCCTGAAAAAAGCAAACTACTTATTTACCGCCATATAGCCTGGCTCACGGCTCTGCGGTATCAGTTAAGGGAAGAGCGCATTTGGGAAAGCGTTAGTAAAAAGCACAATGCCGAGTACCAACAATACTATACCGTACCCGAATGGAAAACGCCACTGGAGAGTGAACTCATAAATTATCTTCAGGACGATGATTTGAAGTACATCATCAATACTAATAATAAAGCCACCCAGATCATGGCCTTACAAAGCGTAACCATTAAACAATTGTATGAACAGGGCAAAATTGCCGTATTGCAGTTTGTGGAAATGGAACGTGCCATCCGCGATTTTTATACGCAGCAGGCTAAGGCCGAGCAGATCAAAAACTCGCCATATCCCCGCCAGTATGCCATTATCAATACCTTTTTTTGTTTGGCTGTTTTGCATCATCCTCCCTTTTGGCATGCTCAAGGATTTTGATCAGCTCAATAATGAGGTGCAAGGCATAATGAAAGGATATATGGTTTGGTTAGTGGTACCGTTCAGCACACTGATATCATGGATTTATACATCCCTTGAACAGGTTGGTGAAAGCACCGAAAACCCGTTTGAAGGTAGTGCTAATGACGTTCCCATTTCGCAAATGAGCCGGAGCATTGAAATTGAGTTGAGGGAGTTTTTGGGCGAAAAAGACTTGCCAATAGAATTACGGGCTCAAAATAACATTGTGATGTAAGCGATACCTGATTTAAAACTCCGAAACGTAATTAATGAACCTAAAATAAATTGAAGATGGAAACATTAAACATGGAAATTAAAAACACTGCACCTGTTTTAACTAATCTTTTACAGATTGTGGAAAGCGGTTTGCTTTCAGAAAACATTTATCTAACACTTACAGACGAAGGTTCAGAACAATCTCCATCCGGGTTAAGGATAAACAAACTGGGAGTTACCGAGGCACCACTCCCCGAAATTCTGAAGCTTTTGGGTATCCGCAGTATTACCTTAAATGCAAGCCATGATTTTACCGCGCTTTCAAAACTAACAGTAACATTACCACCTGCAGAGGTTGAACAATACTTGTGGACATTTTTTAGAGATGAAACCGTTATTGCCGAACTACGCTCATTATTTAGTAACTGCCGCACCATTGCTTTTGATGATTGGGCCGCCATAACGGGCGCATCAAACCTTTGGAATGGTTTATTGGCCGAGGTTATAAGGCCACTGGGCAAAAAAGATCTTGAATTTATCTTTTACCTGGGCGACCCTGGAAATAAACTTTCCTTCCAGGTAGATGAGGCAATTGATCTTATCAGCGAATTTTCGCACCACGGCCAGGTAACCTTCGCCCTTGATGCAAGCGAGGCGATGAAGTTATGGATGGTATTGAACGGCTTAAACCCCGATACGCCGTTAGAAGGACAAACCTCATCCGATCTTAACAAAAAATACTTCTCCATTTTTAGAACGATGGACGTTAGCCGCCTGCTGATATACTCAGCCGACAATGCTATATTATTCTCAAGCGATCAGCAATTTGTACTTAGCCGAAAAAAAGTTGAGCACCATATTGAAATAAGTGCAAACGCCAGGCAAGATTTTATTGCCGGCTTCAGCATTGGCTTGTTAAAGCACCTTGACATTGCTCAATGTATAGCACTCGGCCTTATTGTATTTGGCTGCTACGGCGAATTTAATTCACAACCCGATCAGCAAGATCTGTCGCTGTATATCCAAAACTGGATCAAAGACCTTGAAAAACCCGATAGCATACACCTTTACGAATAAATAACAATCTTAATTTAATTATCAATGGAACAAAGAATCGATCTATTTGCCAAAGGGGCAAACACCCTTAAATCGCTCTTTCAGGCTGGAGCTTACCTAAAACACTCAAAAATAGAAGCACCGCTTCAGGAGCTGATTTTTTTCAGGGTATCCCAAATAAATGGCTGCGCTTATTGCCTGGACATGCACTCAAAAGATGCCCGCGCACACGGCGAAACCGAGCAGCGTTTGTATGGCGTAAGCGCATGGCGCGAAACACTGTATTTCACAGATCGTGAGCGTGCAGCTTTAGGCTGGGCCGAGGCGGTAACCAAATGCGACATACCCGACAGCGTATACGAGCGGGTTAAGCCTCATTTCACCGAGGAAGAACTGATTGACCTTACCCTTGCTGTTACAACCATTAACACATGGAACAGGTTTAACCTTTCCTTTCCACAGGTTGCAGGAACTTACCAGGTAGGTCAGTTTGGCTGATCAATCTTTTGCATGGGCCGGGCTTTACCGGCCCATGCAAATTTTAACAAACAGCCAACACAACCATGACAATCACCGAGAATCTTGATATGGATAAGCGCCCCGCTTTTAACAATGAAAAACAACCACGGCAGTTAACGTTAGATGAACTGCTGGCAAACGCTCCCTTAGCAACGTTGCCGCTGGAATTTAAACCTATGAAACCGACCCTGGTTGATACTCCTTTTGACGATCCCGACTGGTTATTTGAAAACAAATGGGACGGCTACCGGGCAATTGCCGTTATCGATAAACATAACACCAAACTGCTTTCACGTAACGATGTTTCATTTGCCAAATACTACCCTATTATTAATGTGCTAAATACTTGGCCATGTAATGCAGTTATTGATGGTGAGATAGTAGTAATGGGTGACGATGGAAAAACCGATTTTGGAGCTTTGCAAAATTGGGAAAGTGAAAAAGGCAGTACACTGGTATACCAGGTATTTGATATCCTATGGTATGAAGGCCGGAACCTGATGGGTTTGCCATTAAAACAACGGCAGGCTATTTTACGCCATGTTATACCACAGGGCAACCATATCATACGCCAAAGCATACCTGTACCTGCTAATGGAACAGATCTGTTTGCAAATGCCGAAAAACATGGCTATGAAGGTATAGTTGCCAAACGCGCCAATAGCGTTTACACGCCCGATAAACGCTCAAAAGCCTGGTTAAAAATAAAAGTACAGCGCAGGCAGGAAGTAGTTATAGGTGGGTTTACTAAAAACAAAAGCACCATCAAGCCATTCAGCGCTTTACTATTAGGCGTTTATGAAAACGGTAAACTGCGGTTTGTTGGAAAAGTTGGAACCGGCTTTTCGATAGCTCAACAAACCAAAATGCTGCAAAACTTTGCACAATATATTACTGATACCAATCCTTTCTATATAGAAAACACGGGGCACATATTACCAATAAATAAAAAGGCACCGGGAGAAACAATTGTTTGGCTTAAACCTGAATTGATATGTGAAGTTAATTTTGCCGAGATCACTAAAGACGGACTTTTCAGGCAGGCATCATTTAAGGGGATGCGCATTGACAAACAGGCTATTGATGTAACTTTGGAAACACCTAAAAATACCACAGAAACAATTGCCGCCGAAGAAAGCAAAGAGGGCACTTCTTTATTATCTGGTCCGACACCAACAACCACCTTCATTCCGCGGGGCAATGATTGGGCAACAACTAATTTTAATGGGGTGGAATTGCAGTTTACTCATCTTAATAAAATTTACTGGCCGCAGGAAATGGTGACTAAACGCGATATGCTTAACTATTATATAGCTGTAGCAGAATATATGCTGCCCCACTTACGTAACAGGCCGATGTCATTAAATCGCTTTCCTGATGGTGTTGCCGGCCTGCATTTTTATCAGAAGGATGTGACAGGCAAGGCCCCAATCTGGGCTACCACATTTGGACACGACCCAGCCAAAGGCGAGCATCATAATTATATAGTGGGTACCGATATTTCGAGCCTGCTATGGATGGCCGGCCAAGGTTGTATTGAGATCAATCCATGGCTTAGCCGTGTTAACTCACCTGAAAGTCCGGATCATTGCGTAATTGATCTTGATCCTGATGGACACAATACTTTCGATCAGGTAATTGAAGCAGCCTTCGTTGTAAAAGGAATAGCCGATGCGCTTGGCATTCCTTCATTCCCAAAAACATCCGGATCAACAGGTATCCATATCTACATCCCGCTTGGAACGGGATATACTTACGAACAATCGCAGGTGCTTGCTAAACTCATAGTATCTGCCATTAACAACGAGTTATCCCATTTTACTACGCTTGAAAGAATGACGACAGCAAGGAATGGCAAAATGTATCTCGACTTTTTACAAAACCGGCCCGAGGCAACTATAGCCGGTGTGTATTCGCTCAGGCCCAAACCGGGTGCCACCGTTTCGATGCCGTTACATTGGGATGAAGTTAAACCCGGACTAAAAATGGGTGATTTCACCATTTTCAACGCCATCGACAGGCTAAAAGAAACCGGCGATCTTTTTAAAGACGTATTAAACAAGGGAATTGACCTGGTTAAAACAATTCAAAAGGCCGAAGCTCAATTTGGCAGCCGCTAATTATGGAAACCTCTTGAACAAGTATATATTAAAGGACAGCTTGCCATCCGCCGAAACGAAGATGACGGGTGCCAGCTTATCGGGGATGTTGTAATGGACATGCACTTTCCACCCGTTCGTGCATGAAATAAACCTACGCCGGCATAGCACAGCTGTGAAAACCGGTCAACAACGCGATAGGTCGGCGGGCGGTAACACCTTTAACGATGTTTGATTTATGAATCACTAATCCTTTTCATCAGTTCTGCAAATACCGTCACCGGCTGGGCACCGGTTATTGAATACTTTTCATTGAATAGAAAAAAGGGGATTTTGCCAATGCCTATACGTTGGGCCCGGTGTTCATCAGCCCTTACTTCAGCCGAATAGCTATCACTTTCCAAAAGTGGCTTCGCATCAATACCAATTTCAGAGGCCAGCGTGATCAATTGTTTTTTACTGCCGATATGTTTTCCCTCCTCAAAATAAGCTTTAAAAATCCGGTGATTCATTTCCACTTGTTTACCCTCATCTACAGCAAAATGAATTAGCCGGTGTGCATCAAAAGTATTTGTGCGGATCACTTTATCAAAATCGATGATCAATCCTGCTACGTGGCCAGCGGCTGCTATACTATCTATTGTTTGCTTTGCTCTTAGTGGAGATAATTTATATTGACGCGTTAAGGTGATATACTGTGTTTCATTATTATCAACCGCTATTTCCGGGTCAAGCTCAAAGCTACGGAGCACAACATTTGGCTGCTCACCGGCATGTAGCTTAATAGCGTTTTCTAAATGCTTTAAACCGATATAGCAATAAGGACATGCCACATCAAACCAAATTTCAATTTTCAATACTTTATGTTTAATCTAGATAACAACCAATATGACCGGATTGGACAAGATTTATAATATTTATTTCATACTTATAAATGCTATCTCCAATAATTGTCCATATTTAACTCTACCGACCTCATTTAAAACACCATATTTCGTGACTTCTACTGCCTGTCGTCGAAATGAAGTATAAAGCCCATTCACAAAACAAGATAAAATACTAACTAACAACACATTAAAGCATGGCACCTACATTGCCAAGTTCATGTTCAAATACAGCATTCTTGAGCATCGTAAAAGTGTTGTTTTATAAAATGAACCGATTATACCATGGAAAAAGATTTAAAAGGCAATACCTTAATTATTGATATCAGCTATTATATAAACTTTATTGAAGATATCGATACCGAGATACGCCCATGCATTATTGATAAACTATTAAGATCTATAATCAGGGCTAATCATTTATCCTTTCTGATATCAGAGATAGAAGACGATACCATACTCTTTTCTCGCTATGGGCCAGCCTTTCCGGTTCGGATAATTTGGGGACAACTGGAGGCAATTCTTGCCTCGTTTAGCTGCGAATTGGATTTGCTGAAATATTATGTGCCTGCAGCCCATCAGCCATCTGTTAATATAGTTATACACTATGGTAACCCTGGTAACTTTTCAAAAAAAGAGCGCTCGGAGTTGCGGGGAACTATTATAGCCGGTACTTATAGTTTGTTAAAAAATAAAACGGTACTGCATACGCATGCCTTAATTACAAATCAATACCTCGAGGCGCAAGTACAGGAAGCAATACCTACCGAAGGCCAGGTTTGTGAATTATACCATGCAAGTACTCCTCGCAATTTGTCGCTGCACATTGGCACCTTTTCAAAAACGGCATAAACCAACGGTAATTATTAATGCTAAATATTAAAATAATGCAAGCGTTTGAAATGGAAATTGTGAACTCGGCCCCGATATTATCAGCACTAGTTGAAACAATAACACAGGCGGGCAAATCAAAAGATAAATACCTGCTATGTGAAAAGCAAAGAAGAATGACGGATCCAAAATTTCACGAAACGCAAAAAAACTCATTAGGGATAAAGGAATTAACGTTACCAAACTTTTTTAAAAAATTAGGTATAAAAAGCCTGATGATGTGCAATGGTTACGATGTTTCTTCACTAACCAAATACGAGTTTATTGTTTTAGATGAAAATAAATGTGAAAACTTCTGGAATGATATAAAAAATGACCAGCTAATTGCCGATTTACTTCTTCTATTCAAAAAATGCAGCGCAATAACTTTTAACGATTGGACGGATCTGGTTGGCACATCGGGCTTGTTGACCGGACTATTTGACGATGTAATAAAACCACTTAATAAATCAAACCTTGATTTTATTTTTTACCTGGACGATCCCGGCAAAACACTTTTTTATCAGATTGATAACATCCATCAAATAGTTAACAAATTTGGCATTAAAGGCAAAGTTACTTTTGTACTTGACGAGTTTGAGGCGGTTAACCTCTGGATGGTGCTTAATGGTGAAATGCCTAATACAACATTCAGTATAAATACGCCTTATGGTTTAAAAAAGAAATGCTTTTCCATATTGCGAACTATGAGCATCAATCGCTTGCTCATCTATTCAGTAAATAGCGTGATCCTGTTTTCAGAAGAACAGCAATTTATATTTGCACGACGAGACTTTGATCAGATCGCTGAAATTGCCGCGGATGCACGGGATAAATTTATTACCGGCTTTAGTTTTGGTTTACTCAGCAAGCTTGATATTCAGCATTGCATAGCACTTGGCCTTATTATGCTTGGGGTACAAACCGAAATGAAGATCCCCGCTGGTACTGCAGAACTGCTTATGTATGTAGAGAAATGGCTTGCCGATCACGATCAAAATAATGATAAGTATTTGTACCAGTAAATACCGACTTTTGTTTAACCATCACATCAAACCCTAGAGGAAAAATCATGAAAGAATTTCTGTTTCTGTTTAGACGGGATTACAAAACAGCCGAAAACCAACCAGCTCCCGAGGAGTTAAAAGCACATTTAGAACATTGGCAAACCTGGTTTGACGAGCTTTCAGAAAAAGGCATACTTGCCAGGCCAACTCAACGCTGGGATGGAGTAGGAAAAGTTATTGAGCGTGGTAAAAGTGCTACCAATGGTCCATTTGCCGAAATTAAGGAATCAATCGGTGGCATGATCATCATTAGGGCACATGACTATGACGAAGCTGAAAAAATTGCGCAGGGCTGCCCTATTTTTGAACTTAATGGGTCGGTAGAGATCAGGATGGGATTATAAAACAAGTGAGGCCAAAGAAAATGGTTGTAAACATCGTGGGCATTTTATGAGTAAACCGGATTTAATCCCAAACCTGTTCCGCACCGAATATCAAAAAATAGTATCGGTGCTCATTTATCTATTCGGCATCGAATATATTGAAATAGCCGAAGATATTGTAAGCGACACCTTTCTTTCGGCAACCGAACTTTGGGCTACAAAGGGCATTCCTGAAAATCCAACCGGCTGGCTCTATACAGTTGCAAAAAACAAAACCCGTAACTATATCAAACGCCACAAGTTTTTTGAAGAAAAGCTTGTGGCCACTTTGAAAACTAATGAGACTATAAGCAAAGAAATTGAGATAGATCTGTCCGTCAAAAATATAGCCGACAGCCAATTGGCCATGATCTTTACTGTCTGCAATCCGGTTATATCCAGCGATTCGCAGGTGGCGCTCGCTTTAAACCTGCTTTGCGGCTTCGGAGTGCAGGAAATTGCCGATGCGTTTTTGACCAACAAAGAAGTGGTGTACAAACGAATAAATCGCGCCAAAGAAAAACTTAAAGAAGCCAAAATAACTATTGAACAGCCCTCGCTTAGCCAGATCACCGCCCGGCTTGATAATGTTTTGAAAACCCTTTATCTTCTATATTCCGAAGGATATTATTCTACCTCAAAAAATATCCCTTTGCGCAAGGAACTTTGTGAAGAGGCCATGCGACTCACTTTATTACTTGCCGGCAACAACGCAGCAAACACTCCCGAAGTTAACGCGCTAATGGCTTTAATGAGTTTTCACTCATCACGTTTTGATGCCCGGTTCAGCGACGCCGGCGATGCTATCCTATACCAGGATCAGGACGAAAATTTATGGAACCAGGAATTGATTGAAACGGGCTTGTATTTTTTAGACCGGTCATCACGCGGCGACCATCTGAGTAAATACCATTGCGAAGCCGGAATTGCCTATTGGCACACCCGCAAAGCCGATTCGCCCGATAAATGGGAGAATATCCTACGGCTGTATGACCAGCTACTGCTCATAGAATACTCCCCTACCGCTGCGCTTAACCGCCTTTTCGCACTATCAAAAGTAAAAGGAAAACGAAAGGCTATTGCAGAGGCAGAAAAACTAAACCTTACGGATAACGTTTTTTACTATTCGTTACTGGGAAACCTGTATACCAACGTTAATGATAGTAAAGCATTGAGCAATTACAAAGCTGCATTGAACCTTTCAGCCTCAAATGCCGACAAAGCTACGATTCAAAAAAATATTGAAGTTTTAAAAATAAAGATGGCTAATTAAGCCGGCGATTGCTTTCAAAATGTCTTTTGGTTATTAAAGAAATTGGCAAACCAACCAGTACCATGTGCCAGATAACGCTGATGACAACAGCACTTAATTCAAATGGTACCGGCTGAATTTTGCTGAATGGAATGATTACAAGGTTCATAAATAGCCAAATGGCATTCCCCAGTAAAAGCCCCGAAATAACAGGCCATTTTCTTAATGGACTTATTACAGGGTACAGGAAAAAATAAACTGCGGCGATAACGAACGCTATCATGAAATGCAGTAATGTGCCGATAATAACCGTGTTTGCACCTCCTGAAAATGCTTCCGCGCCATAAATCGCGCTTGCAATGTATTGCATAACCTGTGCAGGGTTCAGGCCCTGCTTAAAATAAAATACTACCGATGCTGCCACACTATCCAGGATACCGGCAATGATTCCCGCTGTTAATATTGTGCGCGCGGCACCTGTTTTTTGTTCGGTTCCTGACAGGATGTTTTGTCTCATATCCGTTTTAGTTGAATTGAAAACCTAACAACAACCGACATTTTATTTTTGGACAAAACGCAATACTTTTTTACGGCGAGTTTCTGTTCGAAATTCTTGGTTCAGATACAACGGAGAGAATATAGCTAAAAGGAGTTAGGCGTTATTTGGTGGCAGAAGTCACAGCCGGGCGGTATTTCGTTCGTGTGCTATACCCCTTATCCCATCAAAACACTTACCATTAAGCGTTTATCATAACTGGCATAGTTTTATACAAATCAATTTGGCTTTTAACCCTTCGGCAAAGTCATTTTAATTTATATGAAAGATACAAGTACCGAATATTTTGCAGATGATCTGATCATAGTAGGAGAAGGCATGGTGGATGCCGAACCTGTAACCGAACACGGATGGGAAACTACGCTCCTGCTTGATTTTGGTAACGCGATAGCTGCCGTACGGAGCAAAGAAGATCTTTTCGATACCGTAAAGCTGTTTCTGCGAAGATTAAATATACTGCGGGGATATGCCATCAGGATGATTAATGATGATGGCAAAACCATGAGCACCTACGTACATGACCGTACCGTTACCGCTCCCGATGATCCCCTGATATTGGAGGTGGCCAAAACGCGCTATCCTATTAAAGATGGCATACAGGATAGGGTGTTAAATAGCGACACACCCGTTTTTTTAATGGTTGATGAAGAGATTGCCCAGGGACGCGATGCCGGGTACCTGCATTTTTGGAAAAGCGTGGGCTTTGTAAAAGTAGCCGGAATGCCTTTACAAACTGCCTCCCGAAAATGGGGTATTTTGTGGCTGGCCATGCAAGAAATTAATGTTCCGCTTGTTGAAAGCCTTTGCTCGCTGATCTCAATTGCCATATCAAACATCAAAACCAACGAACAGATCCTCGTTCTTAAAGAAAAACTGGAACAAGAAAACCAATACCTTAACGAACAGCTTAGCAATAGCTATAGCGCCGAAATTGTAGGGCAACATCCCGCAATGCACCATGTATACAAACTCATATCGCGGGTAGCAGGCGCACCTTCATCGGTGTTGATACTTGGCGAAACCGGTACGGGAAAAGAACTTATAGCAAGGGCTATACATCAGGCCTCTCCCCGAAACAACAAATTAATGATCAAGATCAATTGCGCGGCGATGCCTGCAAACCTGATAGAGAGCGAACTTTTTGGACACGAAAAAGGGGCGTTTACGGGTGCCTTTGAACGCCGCATAGGTAAATTTGAGCAGGCAAACAACAGTACGCTGTTTTTGGATGAGATTGGTGAACTCCCTTTAGAGCTGCAGGTAAAACTACTAAGGGTTATCCAGGAACGCGAATTTGAGCGGATAGGCGGAAAAACCACCATTAAGGTTGATGTACGAATCATAGCTGCTACAAACAGAAACCTTGAAGATGAGGTAGAGGCCGGCAGGTTCCGTGCCGACCTTTATTACCGTTTAAATGTTTTTCCTATTCAGCTACCGGCGTTAAGGGAACGCAAAGAAGATCTGATTCCTTTGGCCAACTTTTTCATCAGCCGCTACAGCAGGCAAACCGGCATATCGGTAAAAGGCATGACTGCCGAAGTAGCCCGTGCCTTGCAAGGCTACGACTGGCCGGGCAATGTACGCGAATTGGAACACTTGATTGAACGCAGCATTTTGCTCACAAACGATAATACGCTAACAGCAGTTCATCTTCCCGGAATTAAAAATGAACCATCTGTACAGGACGACGCTCCGCCATTAACCATGGAAAGCAGGGAGCGCTATCACATAATTGGTACGTTAAAACGCTGCAGCGGAAAAATAGGCGGCGAAGGCGGAGCAGCCGAAATATTGGATATTCCATCAACCACGCTCCATTCAAAAATGAGAAGGCTGAAGATCACCAAAAAAGATTACAAGTAATATCCCCTTTTTGACGACGAACAGGTAAAAAGGAATCTTACTTAAGATAAAAAGCAAGAAAAAGGAGGCTAAATGCTAATGGAAAGTGAAGACGACCGGGACGAGATATTGCTTTTGTTAAAACGCGCACTGGCAAAAGTTAAAACGCAGGCGCAATTAATGATAACGATTGACAACATCCTAAAAAAACTGGTAAACTTTAGCCAGGCCACATTGCTATCATGCCAGGAAGATGAAGGTACTTACCGGATCTTTTTTATGGATAGGGCCTCTGGTGGCTCTACCGGATATTCAAGTTATAATGAGAGCATATCCCGTTCGTATTCGTTTTGCGATAATTTATCTGAATTGGTTTCAAATGCCGATACGGCGCGAATTTACGATATCCGCACTTTTAATTTAACAACAGCACCGCAATGGGTAAAATTGAATTACGCTTCCGGGGCACGTGAACTTCTTATAAAAAACCTTCCCGGTCCCGGAGATTCTAAGCACACACTTATCCTCTTTGCAGATAAATTAAACTCGCTTACTGATGCACATGTACAGTATGTAGAAATGATAGCAGTGCAACTGGGCGAAGCCATTAACAACATCGCTGTCCATGAAGCGGCATTATATAGAGAACGCGACAAAGCATCCCTGCTTAAATTCGCTATTGATCTGGCCTCGGTGAGAAAAAAGGAAGATCTGGAAGCTGCTATTTTTAATATTTTGGATCAACTTATGGGCATCAAGCTATCCATGATCAGGCTGATAGACGATGATAGAATTACTTTGGTTCCTTATTTATATGATAAAAATGCCGTTTTTAAAGATGACGAGCTTTTCAAAAAACTATTGGCCCAAAATATAACTATTGACGAACCTACTTCGGCCAGGGTACTGAATAGTGATGAGCCCGTTGTATTTAATATTGAAGCTGAGCAAAAGAATGGCAACAGCAGCCCGTATATAATGCTTTGGAAAAAAGCAGGTAAAAAACAGATGTACGGCGCACGCCTACGTATTGGAAATGAAAACATAGGAACACTTTGGCTTTTGGTAAACGAACTGAATACCGAATTAATGAGAGGGCTTTGCTCGCAAATATCGGTAGCGATATTTAATATCAAAGCCAACCAAAAGTTACTGGTCTATCAAAAGCAACTGGAAACAGAAAATGACCTTTTGAAAGAACAGATCAATACCGCCTACAATTTTTCGGAGATAATTGGCAGCGGTCCGCGAATGAAGAAAGTTTACGAGTTGATGTCGCGGGTGGCGGACTCAAATTCTACAGTGCTTATTTTAGGCGAAACTGGTACAGGCAAGGAATTGATTGCCCGCGGCATTCATAACGCTTCGCCACGGAAAAACAAATTGATGATAAAAGTAAACTGCGCCGCGCTTCCTCCCAATCTCATCGAGAGTGAGCTTTTTGGCCATGAAAAAGGATCATTTACCGGCGCATTTGAACAACGGACAGGCAAATTTGAACTGGCCAATAACAGCACTTTATTTTTGGATGAAATTGGCGAACTGCCGCTGGAGCTGCAGGTTAAATTACTCCGCGTTCTCCAGGAGCGCGAGTTTGAACGTGTGGGTGGAAAAAATACGATAAAGGTAAACGTGAGGATTATAGCGGCAACCAACCGCAACTTGGAAAATGAGGTGGCAACCGGTAAATTCCGATCCGATCTGTATTACCGGCTTAATGTATTTCCAATCAATTTACCATCCTTACGCGAACGAGCCGAAGATATACCCACATTGGCAAACTTCTTCCTCAATAAATATTGCGGTCTTTCAGGATGCAAAGTTAGCTCGATAGCGCCCAAAGTTTTGCAGCAATTGAAATCATATCTATGGCCGGGAAACGTGCGTGAACTTGAGCATATTATTGAAAGAAGCATTTTAATGGCCAGCGGCAACATATTACGGGAGGTACATTTGCCGAACACTAAACAAAACGATACTCAGGCAATTCCAAATTTCAATCAAACCATTGAGGAAATGGAACGAAGCCACATCATTAATATCCTGAAACAATGCGGGGGTAAAATTTCCGGAACAGGCGGCGCAGCTGGTGTCTTAGCTATTCAGCCAACCACCTTGCATTCTAAAATGCGAAAATTAAATATTACTAAAAGGGAATACCTGAACTACACACAGTAAGTACGATCCCCCCGATAGTAACAGGAATAAAAAAGGATCCTTTTATTAAAACAAAGGATCCTTTTATTTTGGGGGGCGATCGAAGATACAAAAGTAAAAAGGCCAGCCCGGCACCCTCAATCAACGCTAATGTTTTGGCACCGGGCAATAGCTGCCTTTTAATTATCATTAAATTATATCGCCATCTGCAAGCCTGCGGATAATAACCCGCTGTTTAAACCCGGCACTTTCAAGCGTTTTTTCAACTTCAGGAAACTCGGTGTAAGTTGGCGGGTTATCAAACTGTGCGTAATGGATTGGCACCAGGTATCCGGCTTTTAAAATTCGCGCTGCTGTAACCGCCTGTTCGGGGTTCATGGTTCCGCTCATATCGCTGATAAGGTCTTGTCCAGGTAATGAGCCAACAACGCCGTTTACCGGTAAAAACGCAGCATCAAACGGGCCAAAACGCTCTGCTATTGTCCACCAGTAACCATGCCAGTTGGTATCCCCTCCATGGAAGATCGTTTGCTCACCATCACTGATTACGTAAGATACCTGGTCTTCACCAACCCAATCTACCGCCGGTACCGGGGTAACTTTGAAATCACCTACGTAAAACGTATCGTAAAGCCTGGCAATCGATGCTCTTAACCCTATGTTGGCTGCGCTTTTACGCACAGCTTCCGGCCCCCAAAGCAGGCCCTTATCTGCCAGTAACTGCTTCAGCAACTTTTCGTCAAAATGATCTGCATGAATGTGCGTAATAAGTACATTGGCAGTCCCTGCCTTTGGGTACGGCACAGGAAGTGCCGGAAATTTGGCATCGCCAACAAATGGGGCAATCACATCGATATTCTGTAAAGGATCAATGTAAAGGGTAGTGTTGCCGCTTTCCAGTATCAAACCAGCCCAGGATAGTTTCGTAATTTTCATGTTTCAATAGATATTAAGATTCCGTAGTTTCAGATAATCATTTCAGCAAAAACAAA
This sequence comes from Mucilaginibacter gossypii, assembly GCF_900100945.1. Classification (GTDB taxonomy): domain Bacteria; phylum Bacteroidota; class Bacteroidia; order Sphingobacteriales; family Sphingobacteriaceae; genus Mucilaginibacter; species Mucilaginibacter gossypii. The sequence goes on from NZ_FNCG01000007.1 coordinate 138,724, forward strand.
AGCAGGGATTAATCTTAATTGCCTTACTGTCAATACAAAGTTCCTGTAATCATTTACCTCAAACAATGGACAATGAGCCCCAAACGCTGGCATTTTGCGCCCTGAAATAAGGAGCCATAAAAAAGCCGCTCCCTAAGGAACGGCCATATCAGGAGGCCCTATGGCTCTGATTAGAAAACCAGGCGGCATTTAGTTTGAGTTACATGAACCTACCTCAACTTCTCCTGAAAATATCGTACCGAGTTAACTAACTGAGATACCACCGTCTACGGGCAGCACAACTCCGGTAACCCAACTGGAGCCAGAATCAATTAATAGCGCGGCATTAGCTACGATATCTTCAACGTCTCCTCTTTTTTGTAAAGGGATGGTTTTTGCTTCGCTTTGCTGAATAGCAAGGATAATATCAGCTGATAGACCGGCATTTTCTAAAACGGGGGTATCTGTAGGGCCGGGTGCAACACAATTTACACGAATGCCGAGTGGTGCCAGTTCCAGCGCCCATATTTTTGTAAGCATATTAAGGCCGCTTTTTGCCGAGCCGTAAGCGCTAAGCTGAGCGTAAGCTTTTATACCATGGCTACTGCTTACGTTAATAATTTGCCCTTTAGTGGCAGATAAAAACGGCACACAACCTGCAGCAAGCAAGCTGGGTGCGATCAGGTGAACCTGGTACATCTCCTCTAACTGGTCCCTGCTTATTTCGGGCAGGGGTGTAAGTGCTACGTGGCCTGCATTATTTACCAGCACATCAAGCCTGCCGTTCCATTCATCTTTTATAAAATCAATGATCATGTTCTCCTGGCCATTTTTCAGACTATCATATACTATGGTGTAAATACCGGGTAACTCTGCTGCCAGTTTCAATAGTTTAGCGTTGTTTCGCCCGGTTATCAATACCTGCCAGCCTTTGTTATAAAAATGTTTAGCAAGCCCCTCTCCTATGCCCGAAGAGCCTCCTGTTATTACAATGTTCTTTTGCATTTTTTTGGTATCTAAAATTTGTATTTGAATTATTTATTTAAGTTCTTTCCAATCAGGCTACTGCGTTAAACGATCCCTGGAAATGAAGCCTGAAAGTTTGCGGAGCCGTTTTAACCTGTTTACTAAAAAAACGAATGAAATAAGAAGGATCCTCATAACCAAGCTTATAACCAATTTCCTTTACCGAGAGATGCGTATAAACCAAAAGCCGCTTCGCTTCCAGTATGATCCGCCTCTTTATTATTTCATTGGGAGTATAGCTACTGTGTTTACAAACCCGCTTATTTAATGCTTTTGCGCTGATGTTTAGCATATTTGCATAAGACGCCACATCATGATGTTTAAAAAAATTGCGCTCGACCAACTGAATAAAAAACCTGCAAAAAACCGAATCCTGTTGAGCAGACAGATCAGTTGTGCCCTGTATGTGTTGACAAATACGCGTCGCCCTGATAATGATCTGTTTTAATAAAATGCGAACCATCTCTTCCAGGTTAATATCATTTTGAACGACCTCTTTTCTTATCTCATTAAAAATGGATAAGATGGTATCTGCATCCACAGTGCTCAGCGATATACTCTGTACCTTTTGAACTTTATCAAAAAGCAGTTCGTCGCAGGCTATTTCCTGGCCATACAGGCGTACTCCATAAAGATCCTGATCATAGTATATAATGCTGCCACTAAAATTTTCAGAAAGCCTGAGTATTTGCGCAGCGGTTACAAAAACCATCCCATCCTGCTGTACCTGAATATCTGTAAAATCGATACTCAATCTGCTTCCCTGTTTTACATACATTATCTTAATAAAATCTCTGAGCTGATCGATGAACTGGTCGGGCTGGTTTCGCCCATGAAAATCCAGTATCCCGAATCTTGTAAAGGCCTTTTGTTTGAGGTGTTCCATCGTAATAATCTGTACTGGCAACAGTGCCGCTCTGCATAATGGAATACAATCAATATACCACATATTAAATTATTGATTATCATAAGTATAAACAAATTCAACCTTTCACAGTACACCTAATACAGCGGATTAAAAAGCGCTTTAACGATATTGCGAGTAATTGTTATCAGGAAGCCTGCGACAAGTAATCTGTTTTAGAGATCTTCAGCTTTTTCATTTTAGCATGTAAGGTAGTTGAAGGTGTACCCAACACATCGGCAGCCCCGCCAGATCCCGCTATTTTCCCGCCGCATATTTTGAGTGTTTGGATGATATGCGCACGTTCAATTTCTTCGAGCGTTTGATTAACCGAAAGGTCTTTTCCAAAACGGGTTTTAGGCAGGTAGATCTCCCTCAGCGTACTGCCGTTGGTTAACAAAACACTTCGTTCCAGCAGGTGTTCAAGCTCCCTTACATTGCCCGGCCATGGGTAACTTTTCAGTTCCTGTATGACTTTGCCCGATATGGATGTTACCTTTATTCCGGTATTTTTACTGTGGCGGGCAAGAAAGTAATTGGCCAGCGGAGCTATATCTTCAATCCGTTTGCGCAAAGGCGGCAAGCTGATGGGAAAAACGTTAAGCCGGTAATAAAGATCAGCCCTGAACCGGCCTGCATTTACTTCCTCTTCAAGGTTACGGTTTGTCGCCGCTATAATCCGTACATCAACCTTAATGGTAGTTTTACCGCCGATCCGTTCAAATTCACGCTCCTGTATAACCCGCAACAGTTTTACCTGTAATTCTAAAGGCAACTCCCCTATTTCATCTAAAAATAAAGTGCTGTTATGCGCCTGTTCAAATTTGCCAATTCGCCGTTCAAACGCCCCTGTAAAAGCACCTCTTTCATGCCCGAAAAGCTCACTTTCAATCAAGTTGGCAGGGAGCGCGGCACAGTTAACTTTTACCATTAACTTATCTTTTCGCGGTGAGCCTTTATGAACTCCACGTGCAACTAATTCCTTGCCTGTTCCGGTTTCACCCATCAGCAATACAGTTGAATTTGTTTTGGCTACAATCGACATCAATTGATAAACCTGCTGCATTTCGGGGCCGCTACCAACAATTTCGGCAGAATTATAAATCGTGTTTATCTGTTCTTTCAAATGATCATTTTCAACCTCCAGCATGCTTTTGTAGGTAATAAGCTGCTCGTTAACCAATACATTTGAAATTGCGGTAGAGATCTGCGCGCAGATCCCTTTTAATATGGGCAGATTAACTACATCTGTTTCCATAAAAAGAATCCCGAGATCTTTACTTCCTGTCCGTAACGCTACACCAATCATTTTTCGCAACCCCATATCGCTCCAGGTACGAACGTATTGCGGAACCACGGGGCGCCTCATTTCCTGATCCGTAATGAAAAGAATTGGTTCGGCACTGCACAACACCTTATCCTGTATTCCATCCTTAATGTCAAACCTCGTAGCGATCATTTGCTTAAACCCAGGGTCATTTATAAAAGTGGCCGTGCTGTCATAAACATACGAACTGGTTGTAACCCCATCGTTATCGATCAGCCTGATGATATAGCCCTTTACCGAGCTCAGCTTTTTTACTGCTTTTTCAACAGCCACAGAAAAATCGTATTTGCTGCGCACGGCAGCTATATCATGACTAAAATTCAGCAGGAAAGATTTTTCTCTTTCCTTATTCACGATCTCTTCATTGGCTGCAATGTTGCTTGCCGCCGTAAATAGTTGACTGGAAATACGTTCAATAATGTTCAATGCAGCGGCATCAAATGTTCCCTTTTTGTCGGCAAATAAAATGAAGCTTAATTCGCGTTCGGCTTTACCGGGAAGCAGATTGATCACCATTTCACGGGCTCCGGCAGCATAATTTAGTTTAAACCAGAGCGGAGCTTTATCAAGATCAAATGAGGTCATATCAAGCACTACAGGTCCCTCACTACCTGATGCTGCAGTATAGACACCATCGTTAACCGGGTTTGATCTCATCAGTGCTTCGGGGTATTTCGGGAATTTTTGCGTGGGCGAATCCGGATCAGTTACGTACACCTGGTAGTTTTCGCCCGTCTCGTCCAGGATAGTCATTACATTATGTGTAAACTTTACAAGCTTTTTAAGCCCGGCATTTACAACGGTAAGTAAGTCTTTTCTGTGCCGTACCGTTGCCAGGTTATTGCTTATATCCAGTAAAACTTCATTTACCCACTCTTTAAATTCAATCTCTTCATTTATTTTAATGTTAGATACCGCGCTGGAAAGCTGGGAGCTGATCATTGATATAAAAGCCTTAAAATCGTCAGAAAAAGCGCCTATACGGTCTGAATACATCAAAACATGCCCGATAGTTTCCATTTTGCTTTTTAGCGGAACTATCATAGCTTCCTTTATCCCGCACTCGTAATTCACTTTTAAAAAGCCGGGAATATCAGGTTTATGTATAATATCATCCAATAAAAATGATACAGGCATATCAGAACCATGCGCCTGGCTTATAAACGGATCGTCGAGAAAAAAACGTGAGGCGAGTAATGACGGCAACTCGTCACGATGCTTGATCTGCAGCGCCTCCCTGTCAATTAAAAAAGGATAATAGGTTTGCTGCTGTTTATCTACCAGTGATACAACCGCGTGTGTAAAGTAAAACAGGCTCTTGAGCCTCGATGAAAAAACGGTAATTAAATCTATCTTGGTTCTTACCTGAGTGATATCATTGCTTAGCTCCAGCAATACTTCCTTTTCATTTTCATAACAACTAACATGCTTTTTGAGTACTTTGAGAAAATTCTTTTTGTCTGTCAACTGATTTTCGAAATCATCAATCACATTTAAAAATCCAGGCTTTTCCATCTTGCAAAATTGGGGTAAATAGGGCACCAAAGCAGATTTTACCGCCCCCCATGGTACAGGCCGGCAAAACCAACAATCATAAAAATGCAGTGGCGGGTTCAATTTAAAGTGATTTACCTCACAGCAACACCTTCACCCATTTGTAACGGGCGTAGGTTGAGCTCTTGCACTTCGGTATCCCTAAAACACACTTTTATCCTACCGCACTTCAAATCTCATCACACCGAACACATCCGCTGCTTACATTTACAGGTGATTGACAATCGACCTTTCAGAATTGGACATAACTTATAATATTTACCGAAACCGGGCTTAAAAAGCAACGCCCCCGGTTGTTCCGGAGGCGTTACTTTTGATAAAAATGACAGAAAGGGCTACTTAAGCGCCTTTTTAATTTCTGACGCTATCTGCAACATCGCGGCCCGGGTACCGGGCACATTGGCGATTGGGTTAAGTAAGCCAAAATCGTGGATCATGCCATTGTGCCGTACTGATGTTACGGGTACCCCAGCTTCATCCAGCTTGCGGGCGTAAGCTTCGCCTTCGTCACGCAGCACATCGTTTTCGGCTACTAAAATAAATGCCGGCGGCAGGCCTTTTAACTGTTCCGTTGTTGCCTGTAACGGTGACGCGTAGATCTGTTTGCGTTCATTAGCATCGGTGGTGTAGTTATCCCAAAACCATTGCATCATTTTTTTGGTGAGGAAACGTTGGGTGGCGAATTGATTGTAGGATCCGGTTTCAAAATTGGCATCTGTAACCGGCCACATCATCACCTGTAACTTAATTTGGGGGCCTTTTTTATCTTTTGCCATAAGGGCTACAGCCGCGGTCATGTTGCCGCCAACGCTGTTACCTACTACAGCCAGGCGCTTTCCATCTACACCTATTTCCAATCCATTGGCGGCAACCCATTTTAAGGCGGCGTACTCCTGGTTAATTGCGGTTGGAAAACGAGCTTCGGGTGATGGCGTATAGTTTACAAAAACCGCCGCCACGCCTGAGTTAACCACAAGGTCGCGTACCAAACGTTTGTGGGTAGGAAAATCACCCAATACCCAACCGCCTCCGTGGATAAAAATAAATACCGGCAATATCCCTTTGGCATTGGCAGGTTTAACTACATTCAAAACCAGGGGACCACCTTGGGCAGTAATTGTTTTTTGGGTTACCTCAATATCGGAATAATCGAACTTTACTGATTCCTGGGCACCTGTAAGTACAGCTCTTGCTTCGACAGGGCTAAGCTCTTCAATCGGTTTGCCCTTGCCTGCATTCAAAACATTTAAAAAAGCTTTGATATTACTTTCAATGTGCGGGTCCTGTGCCGGATCAATAGTTTGCGCGTCAACTTTACCGCAAACAACAACCGCGAAAAGGGCGGCTAAAATTGTAATTTTTGTCTTCATTTTTTTGAGTTAGTGTATGAGTTTAACACCACAAAATTACCTTGCCCGCTTAGGCCGCTCAATGCACATACGGCTAAAAGCAATGGACTTTTTTCCCATCAAAGGCGGCTAACCCACAAAAAAGCCCCATCGCTTCGTGCGATAGGGCAAACTGTTTTGTCAAGGTAGATAGGGTCAGCTTATTTTTTTTCGGCAGCAGCAATGATCACCTTAGCTACGGCATCCGGGTGCGATATAAAAATCACATGACTTCCTTTGATCTCGGTGGTGTGGGTATTTGAACGTTTGTACATATTCCGTTCAATCTCCGGGTTGATACTTTTATCTTCGGTTGCTACAATGCCATAAGCCGGTTTGGTTCTCCAGGCTGCATCAGCAACAGCGGTTTCAAAGCTTCCGCCAAAAATAGGCTCTTGCGAGGCAAACATAAAGTCGGTTTCGGCCTGGCTTAAATCGCCTGCAAAACCTCCATGAAATTTTGCTTTGTCATAATATACAAAACCATTTTCGTCCGGAGGCAAAATGCCGTATTCGGGCAAAGTTGGCGCAGTGGCAGCCCATTGTAAAGTATTTTCACCTTTATCGGGCTGATATGCGGCAACATAAACAAGACCGGCAACTTTTGGGTGCATTCCGGCTTCAGTGATCACTACACCTCCCCATGAGTGGCCAACTAAAATAACAGGGCCGTCCTGCTTGTCAAGGATGCGTGTAGTTGCATCCACATCATCCTTAAGTGAAGTTAGCGGAATTTGTACAGCTGTTACATGATAACCTTTTTTTGTAAGAATCTCAAAAACGCCTTTCCAGCCAGAACCATCTGCAAAAGCACCGTGTACAAGTACGATGTTTTTGATCTTATCCTGCGCGTTTGACAATACTGGCGCCAGCAGTAAACAGCTTAACACGAATGCCGTAATAAACCTCCGGCCCATACTTAATGTTGATTTGTTTGATTGTTCCATTTTCATAGTTAATTTTTTTGACAAAGGTATTTTACCTTCAAAAGCTCATCAATGGACAAAGGGGTGCTACTAATGGACATTTTTCCCTATAGAGACACATAATGCGTCTGCCGCAAGAAAGCCGCTTAGCAAGACAGGAATTTGCACGTTATTTGCATATGTAAATTGCATGTGGGAGATGCAAAAATGCGTCTCTACGGTTCAAAAAAATATTTTAAAACAGCGTTTCAAAAAATAACGGACAAAAAAATAGCGGGATAATCTCCCGCTATAAAATAATAAACCGTTGTAAAATTTACACTGTTAGATGAGCCCTTAACATCCAGCCTATTTCTTCGTGCGTTTCTAAAAGCGCGGTTAGGTAATCGCTCGAGCCCATGTCCTGGTATTTTTCGGCAAAGAGGGTGATGTTGCCACGTAAAACATGACGATGCTTTCATGATCGGCCAACAACTCCTTAGTATAACCCTGGCTGTTATTACTGTTTTCAAGCTTTTCGGTTAAATGGCTAAGCTGCAAAAACTGCGTTAATGTGGCCGGAGCATAGTGGCCAATTTTGCGCATCCGCTCGGCAACGCCGTCAACTACCTCATCAAGCTGCTGATATTGCAATTCAAAAAATACGTGAACGGTGTGAAAGTCGGCACCCTCGATATTCCAATGTGCGTTTCTTGTTTAGTATACAGGATAAATTCGTCGGCCAATAGTTTTGCCAGTTCGTCGGATACAGCCTTTCTGCCAGCTTCATTAATTCCAATGTTTGTTTTCATGTTGATGCAATGGTTATTTTTTTGATGGTTAATTTTTATCGTCGGTAAAATTGTTGTACCAGTGCGTACCATCGCAAAACGGTTTGTTTTTTGAGCCTCCGCAACGGCACAGGGTATAATGCTCTTTTGAGGCGCCTTTCAAAAACTCAGCATCCAGTTTTATGCTGCCTTTTACGCGATACGGACCATTTTTTGAAACCGTAATAGTAGGTTCGTTAATTACAGGCAGGTTGAGCTTAGGATCAGCAAAACTGAAGCTCAATGCACCCGAAGGGCACCGTTTGGTTTGCTGACTAATTCTTTCTCCGCTGGCCGCAGTTTGATCAACAAATGGTTCTTTTCCAAGTCTGAAAACTTCGGGCAGCTCATCTGTACAAAAGCCCGAATGCTGGCAGATGCCGCGGTTATCGCATACCGTAAAATCAGTTGCGGGATATTTATCAAGCCTATCAGCAGTTCGTCCAGGTAGTTTACGGCTATCAAAACCTATGCGGGCATGGGTACCATCACAAAACGGTTTATTTGCCGAGCCACCGCAACGGCACAAAGCCATTTGAGGCTCGACAGGCAGCCGCTCACCTTTTGAATTAAGCAGATTGCTTACGCCTTTTACAAGGTACGGCCCGTTGGTAGATGCATTTATTTCAGGCTCAAGTTTTGCAGGATCGGCAAATTCAACCTTCGGAATAATTTTTTGTGCCTGCGCTGTTTTTTTTATAAAAAGCTCAGAAAGTGCCTGTAACGCGGCCGATGCTTCTTTAACCTCTGGTGGTGATTTTTTTTGCTCTGCTAACGCAGTGGCTTCTTTAGCGAGGTTAAAAAGCCTTTCGCAGAAAAATACCCATGCCGATTCCTTATGTGGTAGTAGCGTTATGTCCCGGTTATACCCAAATCCGGGGCCTGCCATTAACGCGGCATTTGCCGGATCGCCAAGCGGCATTTTGGCAAGCGCCTCACCCATTGGACGTATAACGGTAGTCATGATCCGCAATGTTGCAAGGGATAGCATTTCCAACTCTTCCTCGGTTTCATCGCTATGGGCGAAAAAGCGGAGTAACATTTGCAACATGGTATCATAACTCATGTTAAAGATATCAGCCGCACAATGCGTATCCTCATCCAGTATCAGCGTGCCGCCGGTTGCATCGTCATAAAACCGGGTCATGGGGTTGGCGGCCATTTTCCTTACCGGATCAAACACGGTTTTGGTATTCGCGGCCTTTTCCATTTCGCTGATGTATTGCTTCCTGATTGTATCAAAGATCTCAAAATGGCAGTCGGGATGCTGCTGTGTCGGCGCTTCTCCCTGCTCAACAATCATTTCAATAGCCTGCAAAGCCGATTTCCTGTTTATCACCGAGATCAGTTTTCCGCCAAGGTCAACATAGCGCGCGTTGGCCTGCGCTTCCTTTGGCCCAATAAACAGCACATCTTCCGGAATACATTTAAAACCCGATGCCACCTTGTGGTAAAACTCTCCCACAGTTGTAAAGTCAATTTCATAAGGCTCCTGAAATTTAAAAGCCTCGGAGCCAAAACGGGCTATTAATTCAGGTTCGGCCTCGAATTGCCGGGGTTTTAATTCAGCATACTCCAATTCCTGTTCCCTCACTACTTTATTTCGGAGTTCATCGTATTGTGCGTGTACAACCGGTTCCAGCACGCCTTCTTCGGGTAGCTCAAATATCACCAGGCGCTCAATTGTTGCAAGCGAAAAGGGTTCGAGCGTTAACTTTATGCCAAAGGGGAAAGCGGATACTGGCAAAGGGAAATTAGCCCTTTTAAAATTAGGTGCACCACCTATTGCGGTGAGCATGTTGTTAACCTGGGCAAGGTGCAGCATTTCTTCTACCGCTACCATGGCTAATTTTCGCTTCCAGGTTTTTACCATGGCAAGTTGCTCTCCGGTCATTCCCCCTTCATCAAGGTTCGATTTTAGGGAGTATGCCGCATAGAGGTACACACAGGCCAGGCCATGTTCCAGTTCGGATGCCCGCGAGAGTAAATAAATAAGTTCCTCCCTGCTTTCTACGTCTTTAACTGCCGATTCACGTTGAGTTGCGTTATTCATATTTTAGGATGTTTTAATGCACAAAATTATTGAGGGCTGACCTGCCTGAAGGGGACCAGATGGATACCCTACAGGTAATCCAGGTATCTGTACTATTAGCAACGGCGAATATTTTATCCGTCGTTGCAATTCAAAATCAAGAAGTTAACTTAGCCAGGATATCCACTGCTTTTGACATTTCCTCATCCGAAAGTGATGCAAAACCAAACCGGATCCCGTTATCATTTGGATTGCCGGCAAGCCTGAAAGACATGCCGATCATACACAGCCCTGCATGAGCGGCGTCACTAATTATTTTGTTTACAGGATATTGCTGCTTAAACCTAAGCCATACGGCCATCCCGCCAAGCGGCCGGGTAAACTCAACAGCATGCGATAATTTTTTGGTAAACAGATGACAAATAAATTCACAGCGCCGGGCGTATAATTTGTTCGACCGGTTAATATGCCGTACCAGGTCGCCATTGATAATCATTTGCGCCAGCATCAATTCAATAAAGGTATCCCCTCTTAAATCAATCAAACGCTTCAGATCCATCGCTTTTTTTACGATATCGGGCGCGGCTATCATATACCCCACTCTTATGGAAGGCGCAAGCAGCTTTGTAAATGATCCTATGTAAATTATTTTACCGCCATGAGGGCTGCTGGCCAACGGAAGGATGGGATTGTTTGTGTAATGAAAATCGTAACCATAATCATCCTCAATAACATAAAACCCATATTGTTCAATTAATTGAAGCAACTGCTGCCTCCTTCTGGCCGACATGGTTATGGTAGTAGGATGATGCAGGTGCGGAACAATATAAAGCATTTTTACCGGTGATTTCTTCAGGATTTGCTCCAGTTGACCCAGATCCGGCCCTTCTTCGTCAATCCCTATTTTTGAGATGCGGGCGCCGGTGTTTTCAATAATCTCATCAGCATACCGGTAATTGGGTTCCGATACTACAACATGATCCCCATTGGCAAGTAACACCGTAGCGGCTATATAAATGGCCATTTGCGCACCGCGGGTAATTACCAGATCATCCTTCCTGATATTTAAGCCCCTGGTTTCGTTTAAAAATAAAGCAGTTGCTTCTTTGAGCAACGGAAGGCCACCCTGATCCCTTAAACACATCAATTGTTTAATTCTCGAACTGGTGGCCTTGTCCCGGTAAATTTTACTGATTTCATCAAAAGGCGCAAGTTCCGGATCGGGATAACCATCATTAACAACAATATCTGAACTCTTGGTTACGCGGTGCTCTGGTTGTAACGCTGCTTGTAAGGCAAGGTTTCGTGAGGTGATGTTATCCGGAGATGAAAAAAAGTTTTGCGGTTGAAATGATCGTGGTTTAATTACCGGAAGCTCGGGAGCTACCCTGTAGCCCTTTCTATCTACCGGTTCTATCCAGTCTTCCGTAATCAGTTCTTCATAGGCATTTATAATTGTTTTACGATTAACAGTTATAAATTCGGCCATTTGCCGGGTGCCTGGGAAGAATGTACCGGGCGGAATTAAACCTTCCCTTATCAGGCTTATCAGGCGATTGGTAATTTGCCTGTAAACCGGGAGTTGGTTTTGCTTATCAATAACAATCAGGTTGTGGTAAGGAAGCATCTTATTTGTAATTAAATTGATTTGCCGCCCCGTTTAAAAAACTATTCAATTTTACAGGTACGGACCATTACCGTTTTGCAACCCGCATGCCTAATGTTAATTATTTAATTGTCAACTTCTTACAGAGTCAGCCAATATTAAACTACTCCATATTTGGTGCTCCCCTATTATCTTACACTATATAAAGCCGAAATTTTTCCATAGAAAAACGCCCGCCACTTTGATGATGACGAGCGCTCAAACCATAAAACAAAAAGATGAACTATGCCTTTTTAGGCTGGTTCATGTACCAATTTTCGAAGTTGATATTAAAGATCTTACCATCTTTGCCCGGTACCAGCGTATCGTCATTTAGTTCTACCCCATAATAACTTGCATGTACATCAGCAACCACTTTACGCGGATCACCGTTTTTGGTTAAATACATCTGAACAAGATCTGATAGGTTGAATTTATCCGGCCCTGCTATTTCCACAATTTTATTAAGAGGTTCCATCAATGCTACTTTAGCAACCGCGGTAGCTACATCAGCAGATGCAATTGGCTGAATATGTGCCGGCGACAGGCGAACAGTATTGCCTTCAGTTGCAGCGTTGGCAATTCCACTTAAAAACTCAAAAAACTGAGTTGAGTGGATAATTGAATAGGGAACACCAGAAGCTTTGATCAAATCTTCCTGAGTTTGTTTAGCGCGGAAGTATCCGCTATCCTGTAAGCGATCTGTCCCTACAACTGATAAAGCCACGTGGTGCTTCACACCTGCTGCAATTTCGGCAGTAAGCAGGTTTTTGCCCGATGTTTTGAAAAACTCCATTACAGCGGCATCTTCAAATGAAGGGGAGTTTGCAACATCTATTACAACTTCAGCACCATTCAAGGCGCCGGCAACACCTTCACCGGTTATTGTATTTACGCCTGTTGCCGGCGAAGCTGCTATAACTTCATGACCTTGCTCTGTAAGTTTATTTACAACCTGCGAACCTATCAGCCCGCTGCCACCTATTACTACTATTTTCATAATTTGTATTTTTTTATGGCCATTACCGGCCGTTTTGTAATTTCTGTTATTTATTGATTATGCAGAAAATGATCCTCAAAAACCTTTTCATCAAAGCCAAACAAAAGAAAGCTCCCATCTTCAACAACCGGGCGTTTGATAATACCTGGTTCTTCAACCAACAGCGCAAGCGCATTTTCGCTGTTTTTTATCGACTCCCTGACTTCAACCGATAATTTTTTCCAGGTAAGGCTCTTTTTGTTGAGGAAGGTGGCGTAACCGGATCTTGCTTCCCATGCATTGAGTTTATCCGGCGAAATGCCTTGCGTTTTAAAGTTTTGAAATTCAAAACCTACATGATGAGCTTTTAGCCAGGCTAAAGCCTGCCGGGTACGCTTGCAGGTGGTCAAACCGTAAACTTTCATAATGTTTGCTAATGTTTGATGTGGTTAATCGGTGTTTACTTTGCTGCGGTTATGAACGGTAACTCTTTAGGGCCGATGAAGTAAACCAGCAGCTTGGCCTCCTCGGTTTTGCTCATATTTTTGCTTTCGGCATGCAAACCATTAGGATCTTCCCAAAATGCTTCGCCTTGTTTGTAAATGTGGGTTTTGCCGTTAAAAGTTGAAGATATATTTCCTTGCAATACATAGGCGATAGTAGGGATCGGGTGTCTGTGTGCTCCGGATACTTCGCCGGGCGCGAATTTCACAATCACCATTTTAACTTCCTGACTTTTAATTTGGGGCGTGGTAATGATCCTCTTAAAAATAACCTCAGGTTCGTACTGTGTAACATTCACGTTTGCACACTTGGGGTCTTTTTTTGCCTGGGCACTAACGCCTAAAGCTGCGCAGAATGCCAATAAGGTTAAACTTATTTTTTTCATAATAGAATAATTATACTCAAACCCGTTATTGAGTTTGTAAGGCAAAATTATACCATGAATGAGGGCTTAAACTGGTCCAGAGATCAACCCTGTGAGGGTCCAGGAGGGAATACGTGGCAAAGCGGTTTATGGTAATTAAACTACATTGCCGGATATGGTAGCAGAGGTATTTTCAATTTTAAACTGTATGGTTACAACTACTCCCTGGCTGCTTTTTATCTCAAAGCTGCCACCCAATTGTTTACTAAGGGCCTTCATCATCTCCATACCCAATGAGGAAGTTTCGGCCAATTTAAAGTCAGGAGGCAGGCCTTTGCCGTTGTCTGTAACGCTTAGTGTAATCATATCCGGCAATGATAACCGCGCTTTAATAAAGATCTCGCCGCCCATCTCATCAAATCCGTATTTGATACTATTGGTAATAGCTTCGTTTAATATCAGGCCCATAGGTACCGCCTGCGCAATATCCAGGTTTACGGTATCAAGCTCTTCCCTGAATTTAATTCTTCGCCGGTTACAATCGTAGCAGGTGTTGAGGTAGCGGGTCAGATCATTAATATAATCGGCCATTACAATAGTGGCCACATTACTTTTGCTGTAAAGTTTTTGATGGATGATAGAAATGGCCTGCACCCGGTTCCGGCTATCCTGAATCGCCTCAATGGCATCGGTATTTTGCAAATAGGCCGATTGGGTGTACAGCAGGCTCATCACTATTTGCAGGTTATTTTTAACGCGGTGGTGCACTTCACGTAGCAGCCATTCTTTTTCGGTAAGCAAATCTTCCTGCTGTTTCAATAACGTGTCCTTATCAATAAGCAGTATCTCCTTTTCTGCAAGCAGGTCTGATAGTTTATGATTTTGGTTGTCAATCTCTTGCTGTTTAATTTGCAGGCGCACATTACTGCGTTGCTTGGCGCGATAGGCAATATATATTATAACGGCAAACACCACTGAAATAAGCACCCCGGCAAGCGTGATATTTTTTTGCCGGTTAGCCTTTTCCAGTTTATCTTTTTGTACTTGGGCATTGCTATTAAGCACTTGGATGGTTTTGTCTTTTTTAATCGAATTATAATTGGCCTCTAATTCGTTAATTTGTTTAGCGGTGGCAGCATTAGTAAGCGAATCCTTCATGCGCCTCATATACTGAAACTCCTTTAGCGCGATATCGAACTTCCCACCTGCCGAATCAACTTTATACTTATATCCGGAAATAATTATACGGGAAGGAGCTGACAATCTTTTTAAAGGCAGGCTCTGAATAAACTTTAATTCTTCCGAGAGATTACCCCATTCTTGGGTTTGAATATAGTGCTGGGGGAGGCCATCGTAATTCTTAACAAACTGGTCTACCAAATAAAATGAAGGATTGTCATTAAGGGTATGATAAAGCTTATTAAACACTTTCTTAAATGTTGGCACAAATTTACCTGCCTCTGCGTTCCTGTTAAGGAAATTATACAATTGCATTTTTCGTGCAACATACATGCTTTGCTCTTCAATAGTTTGTGTAGGAAACTTCGTTGGAGTATTGTTGAGATAAGCGAGCGCAGTTTTATACCGCTTTATAGCAATACTGGAAGCAATCGCGCCATCAACGGCATCATAATAATATTTTTGATCTTTTATTTTGAACGCTAATTCGGCGGCTTTAATATAATGTGATAATGCACTACTGTCCTTGTTGTTTTCCCTGTACGATGAGGCCAACGCGATATGGAAAAAAGATGCGTCATAGTCACTCCTGTGTACATCCGCGTCACAACTATTCATGCACTCAATTCGGGAAAGCAATTCTTTTTGAGGCTGGTCTTTACGTGAATACACTTCGGCCAAAAGGTAGTAGCCGTAATAGATCCTCGGAAACTTTATAGCTTTATATTGTTGTATTACGCTTAACAATTCTTTTTCAGCCTTATCAAACCGTCCCTCGTTAAGGTCAGCATCCGCAATTTTGCCAAGCGCGTCGGCTATCTTGAGCCGGTCTGTTCCTTTTTTATAAAGCACGTAAGCTTTATCATAACATTTTGCGCGGATGGCAAGCGTGCGTTTATCATCATAACTTAAATTATTTCCATATAGTGTCCAGTATTCAGCCTCTTTTGAGTAATTATCGGTTTTATTGTAGTAGCTGGTTATTTGGTTAAATAACGAGTCGGCATTTTTAAAATCTTCCTGAAGAATAAACACAAGCGCTTTTTCAGATAACGCCCGTTGTAAAAAATCGGTCGATCCGATTGCCTGGCTCAACGTTATTGCAGAGTTAAAATAGGAACGAGCAGTATCAAGGTTTTTTCGGTCGCCAACAGGCTTCTCTTTAAAATATCGTCCTAATTTAATAAGCGCCACTACTCTATTGGTATCCTGTTGGGTTTTGTTGAGTTCGGTTGTTAACGTTTTAAAATCCTGGGCATAAGCTGATAACGACAAACAGCAAAGTAAAAACAGAATGAAACAATGTCGTACCAGTGAACGCTTCATGAAAATTGACTATAATAACTAAGATGTAGCAAGACCTAAGCAAATGCTTAGCACTAAAAATAGCTATTTTTCATGACCCGCGGCAGATAATACCAAAACTTACGTTTATGGTTTCTGCGGAACATAATCCTGCTTAACAATATTGAGTTTTTTCATTTTAGCGTGAAGCGTGGTTGAAGGGACATCCAGCCATTCGGCCGCACCACCCTCGCCGGCAATTTTACCATTGCATTTTTTTAATACCGCTATGATATGGAATCTTTCAACATCAATAAGTGTTTTGTTCTTGAAAATTCCCTGGTCACTTAAGTTTTTGCTTGTGTTATTCGGCAAGAAAACCTCTCGTAATACACTATCGTCAGCTAACAGGATACTTCTTTCAATCAGGTGTTCCAGTTGCCTTACGTTTCCGGGCCAGGAATAGCTTTTGAGTTGCTGCAGTACTTTGTTGGATATAAAACTGATTTTTTTACCGGTTATTTTGCAATAACGGAGCAGAAAAAAGTTTGCCAGTTCGGCAATGTCATCCTGCCTTTCTCTCAATGGCGGCAAGCATACAGGGAAAACATTAAGGCGATAGTACAGATCTGCCCTGAAACGATGCGTATCAACCTCCACCTCCAAATCGCGATTGGTAGCTGCAATGATCCGGATATCCACCTTTACAGTCGTTTTTCCACCTACCCTTTCAAACTCCCGCTCCTGGATGGCGCGCAATAATTTCACCTGTAACTCCAGCGGGAGTTCACCTATCTCATCGAGAAAAATCGTGCCGCCGTTGGCCATTTCAAATTTACCAATTCTACGGTCCATAGCTCCTGTAAATGCACCTCTTTCGTGTCCAAAAAGCTCACTCTCTACCAGATTTGCTGGTAGCGCCGCGCAGTTTACGGTTACCATTGGCTTATTTTTTCTGGATGAGGCCTGGTGAATCCCCCTTGCAATAACTTCCTTCCCCGTTCCTGTTTCGCCAAGCAGCAAAACTGTTGAATTACTTGGCGCAACCATATCCATCAGCCTATACACTTTTTGCATCTCGGCACAGTTGCCAATAATGCCGGGATATTGATTGCTGAAAACAGCGCTCCGCACCGGGCGATTTATACCCGTACTTACGGCCGAATCAATCAGTATACCTTGAGGTAGGTCAAAATGTAAAGTCAGGTTTTTCATTTCGGCTTCCGGGTTGGATGTTATTCTTTCTGTAATCATTTTGATTTTGTTTAGGGAGATTTCATTGCAACCGCTTCGAATTTTATGCCACAGCCATAACAATGAAAAAAAGAACATTTTAGCCCGTTAGGCGACGATATATCGGCGCTTTCGTTTATTTGTGAATTTTATTTCGTCTGTTTACATCGCGAGTATCGGGCGCTTATTGTAGCCGCTGCTTATAAAATTCGGCGAAGATTTTCAAATACCTTAATTTTCAGGATACATTTGGCATATTATTAAAATAGGCGGAAATTGTGTAAGGTTATTTTGCGTACGGCACACATATTGGATTGGATATTTCATAACACAAACACCATTTAACTAAATTTTCCTGGCCAAACGAGTTTCGTTGAGGCTAATGGCGTTCTGAAATAGCTTTATTTGCATAATATATAGATGAAGAAAATATTGATAGTAGAAGACGAATCACTTGTAGGCCATCATTTAAAACTGATTTTAACATCTGCCGGATATAAAGTTACCGGCATATCAGAATCAGTTAATGAGGCGTTAACTTCTATCGACGAACAAAAGCCCGACCTGGTGTTACTTGACATTCACCTTAAAGGGGTTTCAAACGGCATTGATCTTGCCAGGAAACTTACTGAACGGAATATGGCCTTTGTGTATCTCACTGCAAACTTTCAGGGTGCCTTACTGGAAGAAGCTAAATCAACAATGCCGTTCGGTTTTATAGTTAAGCCATTCCGCGAGGACGATTTACTCACTACGCTTGATGTTGCGTTTTACCGGCATCAAAACAGCCTCGAATCCAGCAGGCAGCAGGAAATGGAGCTAAATCAAAAGCTAAAAGAAATCCGTAATTACGATGGAGATAGGGTACAAAAACTATTGCGGGTTGCCGATAAAATACAAGCGTATGTACCATTTGATTACCTTAATTTTATACTCAAAAACGCAAACAGCACAACGGTAACCAGCATTGGTTTTTTAAGGATAGGTTTTGATGAATACCAGGTACTTGGAGAACAGGAATTACTGAATGTAACCGGCATCGATCATATCTCATTAAAAAACATCTATTCATCTTTACCTACTCTAAACAGGGCAAAGTATTTTAATGACGAGGAGTTTGATCACCTTTGTAATCAAAATTCATTGAGCAAAATAATTGCCGACACCTATGATTTTGAATCGGCATTATTTTTTCCGGTTTTACAAGACAACTCAGTATTGATAAGGTATGAATTTTATAGCCGAAAGGGCAACACCTATGGCCAGCAACATGTGGCCTTATTAAGCCGTCTGCTTAACGTTTTGGGTAGCATACTTGAGAATGACAGGCAAAAGATCATTACCGATCATCAGCCTTCAGTTCTCTCTACCGAACCGTTATTGCCCAAAGAGCGCATCCGAGATTTTGACGGCATTGTTGGGCAAAGCCGCCCCATGCTAACTGTACTTGATCATATCGACACGATTTCGCCGCTGGACACTTCTGTACTTATCCTTGGCGAAAGCGGCACGGGCAAAGAACGGGTGGCTAAGAGCATCCATGCGCTATCAGGTAGATCAGGCAAGCCGCTGGTGGTTGTCAATTGTGCCTCTCTCCCGGCTAACCTTATCGAAAGCGAGCTTTTTGGGCATGAAAAAGGTGCCTTCACAGGCGCCCTTGAAAAACGGACCGGTAAATTTGAAATGGCCAGCGGTGGCACCATTTTCCTTGATGAGATTGGCGAACTTCCGATAGACCTGCAGGTGAAGCTGCTTCGCGTATTACAGGAACAGGAAATTGAACGTTTGGGCGGCAGGGGCCCAATAAAAATAGATGTGAGGATCATAGCCGCCACCAACCGCGACCTGGAAAAAGAAATGGAAGAAGGGCGGTTTAGACTGGACTTATATTATCGCCTCTTTGTATTCCCTATCATTATCCCTTCTTTACGGGAAAGAATTGACGACATACCTGCACTCACCAATCATTTCATCTCATACTTTTCAAAAAAATATAAAAAACAAATTAGCGGTATATCTCCCGAAGCAATAGCCCAAATGCTTGATTATGCATGGCCTGGAAATGTGAGGGAACTGGAACATCTTATTGAACGAACTATACTGTTATCAAAAACTTCCATTATAGAACAGGTTTTACTGCCCAAACACCCAAGCGATAAAACAAGTTCTGAACCTCAGGCAGGCGCGAGAATGAAAACGATTGACGAAAATGAAAGGGACTATATCATCAATGTACTTAAAAACTGCAATGGCAGGATAAGGGGTGCCGGCGGCGCCGCGGCCGTAATGGGACTACCTCCTACCACCCTACATTCGAAAATGAAAAGATTGGGTATCAAATAACCAAAAACTCAATACAATACCTCACGAGCGATTATAATTTGAGCTTACCCGGATACCTATGCCGGCTACATATCGGACGCGAGCTTAAAACCCGTCCGATATATCGCCCGTTTCCATCTCCAGGCAAATACAAACAACTGATTTTCAAAACTATAATCAGCTGGCACGATCTTTCGTTTCCATTACTTGATCTTAAGCTATGAGAAACCGAAAGGGGCAACCGTAATTAGCAATGCCCTGACAGTGTCTCGCATTTTGAATTGCGATGATCACAAACGAGGTAATTAAACCATATATCACAACGATGAAAAAGCTTGCCATTTGCATTTTTTTGATAAGCTATGCCTTCATCGCGGGCGCTCAAAATTTAGCTGGGCTGCTTCAAAAGCTTCAAAACACAGGAAATGAAACCAACAGGATCAATGCGTTAGCCCGGCATTATTTGTACAAACGAGGTCAGGCACATGGCAACCCGGATAGCGCTGCATATTATATAACCAAGGCTGAAATACTCAGTAATGCTATTCATAATACAGCCTACCTGGATAGCGTGGTTTTTATTAAAGGGGAACTCGCCATAGTCAGGGGCGATTTTACCCTGGCAACTCAAATTTTTACGGAAGCGGCTAATCATTATCAAACGCTCCGTCAACCTTTAAAAGAAGCCAATACGTGGCATTATTATGCTAACCGTATACCGGAATCAGATAAGGCTCAGGTTGATAATAAACTAAAGATCCATAACAAGGCCTACGGAATTTATTTAAAAAACGGATTCAAATTGCAGGCGGCTGATGAACAATTTCGAATTGCTTTTACCTATCAAAATGCAGGTCAGTTTGATAAGGCCGAAAAATGGTTTATAGCTGTTATTAAGCAGTATCAGGTTTTAAAAAGCCCCGAAATTGCATTGGTGTACTATAGGCTGGCAGATAACTATTATCGCAAGGGTGATATGCCAAAGGAATTACTTGCCCGGATCAATTGTGTAAACGCTTATGAAGCCAGCCCTAAACGCGATCTTTATTGGGGGCAATACTATTATATTACATTGGGGGTTGCCTATTATAACAAACGCCAGTTTGAGCAGGCACTGATCTATCACCAAAAAGGCGTTGAAATTGCCGCTAAACTGAATGATCAGGAAATGTATAATATTGGCGTTCATGAAATACTTACCTGTTATATTAATTTAAAAAAATACGCAGCGGCATTGGCATATCTTAAAAAAACAATCCAAAGGTATCCTAAAAAAACAGACGTTCAGGAAGGTATGTATGTCTCGGCCGAGCTGAAATTGTATAACCATATGAACAACAGCAGGGCTGCCGAAAAAATGATTCCTAAGTTTAAAGAGGTATTTCAGAAAGTTAAAAAAAGCGTCGCTGGGGAAACGAAAGCAAATTATTACGCAATGGATAATTTCATTGCAGCGTATGACCCCTTGCCTAAGCACTACCTGCTTACCAAACAATGGGCAAAGCTGGCTGATGAACTAAAGATGCTGGAAGCGCTGCCTGCTGATAAAATGTCGGTACTATCAAAAATGACGATTTATCAGCACCGGTTCAAGGTCGACTCGGCAAATGGCGATTTTTTGTCGGCTTTGAGAAGCTTTCAGCGGATAAAAGTTATCAAAGACTCGCTTACAAATGTTGCAACCAGCAAACAAATAAGTGAGCTTGAAACCAAATATCTTTCGGCACAAAAAGACAAAAAGATCCAGGATTTAAATAATCAATCAACAATTCAAAAAAACAACCTCGATAAAGTTCATCAGCAAAGAAATATCACCTTAGCTGGTGTATTGATAGGTTTTGTATTGGCAGGAATATTATATTTTGCTTACCGAAGCAAGCAGCGTAGCAACTTTAAGCTAAAGGTTAAACAGGAAGAGATTAATATACAGAACAGTTCACTCTTTTCCCTGCTGAACGAAAAGGAAAAACTACTTCAGGATAAGGATAATTTGTTAGGCAGCCAACAGGATCTGCTCATTGAAAAAGAATGGCTATTGCGGGAAGTACATCACCGGGTTAAGAACAATTTGCAGATAGTGATGAGTTTGTTATACACACAATCTGCGTATTTGCAGAATACCGACGCCAGGGACGCGATAAGAGATAGCCAAAACCGGGTGCAGGCCATTTCTATTATACACCAAAAACTATACAGTAAAAGCAATGTGGCTACTATTGTAATAGCCGACTATATAACCGATTTAATTAGATATCTCTACACTTGCTATGATTGCGGGAATCGCAAAATCAGGTTTAAAGAAAACCTTGATCAGGTGAATCTTGATATATCGCAGGCAGTACCTATGGGCCTGATATTGAACGAAGCTATCACCAATAGCATCAAATATGCATTTGACAAATCCGGAGGTGAGATACTTATTAATGCTAAGCTGTCGGCACCGGAAACCATTGAATTGCTTATTCGTGACAACGGCAAAGGGCTTCCTTCAAATTTTGACTTGACAGAAACATCATCCTTAGGAATGGAGATGATGAAAGCACTTAGCAAACAACTAGGCGGAACCTTTGAGATTAAAAACGAGCCAGGGGTAAACGTACTTGTAATATTTAAAGTTGAAAATCAAGTAAGAGCTGAAGCATGACACTATATTCAAAAAACTGCTAAATTTCATTTATCTCAATTTCAAAGTTTTTTTAATAATTGCTTAATGTATTAATTGCGCTGTTTAACACAGATTAATATACTTTGGGAAATAATCAATATTTAAATATCAAACCTAACTGATAGATCGTGTTATTATATACCTGGTTAGGCGACGCAAACAGCAAACCTCCTTCATCAAAAGGCCTTTTATCCTGATCGCAGTTATTACTGTTCCTGAAGCCGCGATCATGCGCGGAAGGCCGTTATCGTTGTATTACCTGCCGCCCAATCTGTGAAGCCGCTGTATGAAAATTTCTTAATAATCAAATAATTTACTTATAAATAGGAATTACAGAAAACTATGCCGACCTTTGGACCGTATGGTTTGAGGATCTGATCCCGGTCATTTTGCGAAGATGAGCTTTAGCATCGTTCTTCCGCGTGACTTTATCGCTTTCAGCTTTTTGAGCTTAACACCATATTGAAAGCGTTCCTATGAAAAAAATCTTATTGTTGGACGACAACCTGGATATTGTCCAGATCGTAGCAGAAGTGTTGACCTATGAAGGCTACCAGGTGCAGAGTGTTAGCACCTGTACCGGCTTTTTATCGGTCATTGCGGGCTTTGAGCCTGACCTGATCTTACTGGACTATCGTTTACGGGATGGTAACGGAGGCGAACTCTGCCGGCAGATCAAAAACCACACGCAGTTCAGCTATATTCCCGTTGTCCTGTTCACCGCCTATGCCCAGCGCGATTTCGGGTTCGAAAATTTTGGCTTCGACGGTTTTATCGCCAAACCGTTTGACCTGGACGAGCTCATCGAAACCGTTCAGGGACTGCTGTATAGCGATAGCCATGGCTTTGACCTGGCAGATCACTGAGCCATGCACTCCAGCCTGCTGATATCAAAACCGAGGCTGATCGCCTTTAGGAGGAAGCGCTGTTTTATTTCCTCCGGTATAGCGCTCCCGCGGGAGCTTAACCAGAGGTAACGCATGATGCTGCCCGATGCCAGCGCGTTTCGGCAATCCCCGTCAATATCCAAAACGTTGTAATCCGGCAGATAGGCGGGAAATAGGGGACCCTTGGTTCGCTACGGGTTTCCCGGCCTGTAAAGGTCATGGTGCCCGTAGCTTCAACCGTTTTGTTTTTGACCGGGTCAAAGGTGCGGGTCATTACTTTGATCGTGATCGTGTATTCTTCCACACGACCTGTAACCAGCGACGGTTTAATCCGTCGTTTTTTTCATGCAGGTGATTTGTCTATAGCGACAATTTATTCTGAACAGCTTTCATTCAGGCGGCGTATCGCCTGACCTGGTCGACCAGGTTGCCTATCTCAAAAGGTTTCGGCAAGTAATCATCCGCGCCACAGTTTTTTTCATGCCGGGTATGATAGCCGTGCGAAGCGGAGACAATGATAACCGGCAGATTTCGCGTAGCTGTCCTGCGTTTCAGTTCGCCGCAGATATCTCTGCCGTCCGAATCACCGAGCATTACGTCGAGCAGTAAAAGGTCAGGATGGATGCGCTCCACCGTTTCTACAACGTCACGCCCCTTGTCCAGCTCAAATATCTCGTAACCCTCTTCCCTTAAAATAAATGCCATAATTTCCCGGATGTCCTGATCATCATCCACAATTAGAATCCTTTTCACACTATCCATTTCACAATCCGTACTGGAACTATCTAACGTGTGCATAAATGACTTTATTACGGTGGAAAAATATTACTTCAATAATATAATAAACTGAATTGCAAGCAAATTGTTTTACTTTTTCCCATCACGAAAATACCGCGCAGCTGGATGATGCGCTCGGTTTGCTTCCGCGAGATCGAATTGTTAAAAATGTTCAGCACCGCTGCCGGTGAGTAAATAATGGCTTTCTGGTTTTCCAAGAACGGTAAAAATAACCAAAATAATTCGCGGGAAGTACCCTCGAGAGCCCGCGCTGAACGCTGTATCTTTCTTTCTGAAAAGGGTGCCGCTGACATCGCTACTTCGGCCCTGCCCGCCGGTCAGGTTCACTATTGTTCACCAAATCGACACGCCGCGCAGTAAGACCCCTCCTTCCGGTTACCCGGCGCGCAAGCCCGATTGGCACATACCGCCACCGGTCAATTTACCCGCACAACCGCAAGGCGGGGACTGGCTTTTTGCAAGGAAATAACATTGTTTTTTGCTTCGGTAACATCGGCATTCCAAACCATTTTTTATTTTTTAACCGAAAAGGGCTTGAATCCGGATTTACCGGAATAAGCTTCGACAAATATGCCTGGTCCACGAGACCGGTATTTTTGGGCCGGGAAGAATTGGCCTTCGGCGACAAAAGCCGGCACGGCAGTCATAGCTTGATTTACCTTGGCCGAGGTGTAAACGGTATCTGGACGTTCGGTATGAATTACAGTCTTGGTGCTGTCGGTGGCTGCTACGCCTTATCCGTTTACGGCAAACGATTCAAAAGCCGCGGAGATGCGCCGATTGATGCAATTGTGGAATTAAAAAACATGTTGATTAAAAAGATTGGAAGCACCGATGCCGTCAGCGATAAGGAAGCGGTGATATTGGCAACCGTGCGGGCATTGAAAAAGCACAGCTTCAGCTGGTACAATTAAGCCTGTTCTAAGGCTTTTCGTTTTTTCCAGGCTGAAAGAATGACTGTTGAGTTTTGATTGTGTCAACACAGGCACAGCCGGCGGTTTGTTAAATCGTGCTGGAAGCGTAATTATAGGACGCTGAAATAGACTATTTGTTGACCCTGGTGTATGTATAGAAGAAGGAACATAGCTGCTTTTTGCAGGACAAAATACTTGTATGGATCCAGACGCAACCTAACTGTCCGTTAAATAATATAGCTGATCTTAATGGTAGGTGGACGCTACTCAAGCGTATTGTTGTCGAAAACAGCAGTAAAAATTCGAATGCAATTGCAACAAATTCGAAAGTGTTCCTTTCGCCTTTGACGTTTATTTGTGCCGGGCATTAACTGGTGATCCTCAATGGTGATCTGATCGCCTTAGCCCATTTAACGCTATTAAAAAGACTCACTACCATGAAAAAAATTATTAAAACATTAGTTTATGCACTTGCAGGATGCACAATCCTTTCATTAAGCAATTGCCAGAAAAAAAATATCAACCCAAAGCCCGTTTCTCCGGTTGACAGTAACCACGTTCAGGTCATGTACCCGCTCAGTCAGTCGAAGAACGATGGGACTAATACTTATGTTTATAAGTATGCATATGATAAGGATAACAACCTGGTAAAATATGCGCGGACCGATAATGTGGTGACCTGCAATGTTGGCACAAGTCAGGTTGACCTAAATGTTAACGAGTATAATTCATTTAAGGAGCTGGTTCATGTAAGCACTACAAGTTTTCTTTATAATCTGGTCGGATTGCCCGATAAGCCTGTTAATATTTATAAAACCGCACCAACTCAGGTTACTTACACCTATATTGACAAGGATGTCGCGAGCGGGGTTTCGAAAACCAAGCCCGGTGGCCTATGGCAATTTGAAAACAATAAAGACGGCTTGCCGTTGAAGTCGATTACTGCGGATGGGGGGGGCTTCAACTATAATTACAGGTACGACAATAAGGGCAACCTGGCAACGGCCGAATTTGTACGCCTGTCGGGTGTCCGGGTTGGTGAAATGTACCAGCGTGTAACTTTTACGGGGTTCGACGATAAGCCTTCACCTTTTTCGGCGATCAGGTACTATTGGGTAGCGTCCTATCCCCAGGGGTATACTCCTGAATTTGCGTTGGCTTATTGTAAAAACAACCCTAAACAGATCGTTACAGAAATATATGACCAGCTTAAAAACGCCCTTGTTAAATATCAGCAGGATGATCTGACCTACGTTTATAACGATAAAGGCTATCCCACGCAGATCACGATAAATACCAGTTATTTTACCGGGTTAAATACCCATTACGTCACAACCTATAACTATTCGTATCAATAACATCGACAACTATTTGAATGATGATCACAGCAAAAGTATTAAGCGCTCCAAACGCAGACGGCGGTGCCACGCCCGGAGCTTCTGGTAGACCTCACCTAAATGCTATCCAAAAAGTAAGCTTAACTTACCTCTTTTCGGTACCTTTTTTAACCTTTCTATTAGGTTTCGGTGTAGGCCATGTAAAATGGCAATGGTATGTGCCGGCCTGGCTGATCAATATCCTGATAATGGCGCTGGCCATGCGTCAACTGCTTAGATCCCATCCTTCTGGTAGCCGGTTAGCTATTGTTACCGCGCTATTGCTCATCTGTCCCTGGATCATTTTCCCTCTTTTTGCCGGAATGGGGAGACCGCCGCAAACCATTCAGGGCTGGCTGGACCTGGAGGGAGAGCAGCATACCAGGTTTAACCTGCTGATCCTGGGCGGGATACTGGCCTACCTCGGCACCGCAGCGCTTTATCAATTACTGCAACATAAGGAAAAAATTTTTGCAGCACTGGGCCTCGCTTTAATGACATTGGCGATACCTCTTTTTTTGATCAATATGGCCTATTGGGGGAGTTTTCTTTCCGCGTCTTTTCAAAGTTTCAAAACTTCAAACCGGCCTGACTGGTATCTTGCTTTTCGCGAACTATTCTTCGTGATCAGCACAGCGGAGGTTTCGCTGATTTATCTGGCGACTGCCATGTTTGCAATGGCCTTGGGCAGGACGGGGTACCTTAAGCTTCGGGCCGTACGTGCTCATGTGATCATCAGCCTCTGTGCAGGCCTGCTCAATTTAGTACCCCCTTCCGCGCCGGATTTTTTTTCCACGATGAGCTATCTGGTTTCCATACCGGCTATCCCTTTTATCATGTTTTATTTCATGGGAATTAAACTGCTGCATACCCGTCCGGAGTGTCCCTGAGCCGCTTCTTTGGCAATTACTTCAAAAATCATAAATTTACCTATGCCCGGATTACGGTTTTATGTTCTGTTGACCTGTCTGTTCCTGCTTAATGCGGGCCATCCGCAGGGTATGAACCGGCTTCCTGTACTGCTCACCGACAGTTTAAAAGCCCATAAGGAAGGCTTTGCACTCCATACTTTTTCCTGGCGCTTCCACACGATGGATGGAAGAGACTATAGCGACCCTGCTATCCCGGACAGCACATGGGCGGTTACAACAACAGCCTTTGGCCGCACCGGGCAACCCAATGGCTGGCATGGAAGCGGCTGGTTCAGGTTATGGTTAAAAGCAGATGACAACCTGATCGATAAGGTGCTGGCATTCCGGATCAGCCAAACCGGGGCCGCAGAGATCTATCTGGATGGGAAAAAGATCGGCGAAGCCGGTAAAATCGGCAAAACAAAAAGGGAAACTCATTCTGCCCGTGCCCCTTTCAGCGTATATCCCTTTATCCTATCGGATCATCGGCAGCACCTGCTCGCGGTCAGATATGTTAATGAGCAGCCGCCGTTCCCGGAATATATCGCATTCCGGCTATGGGCAGGTACCTATGAGCAATTGGCCAGCCGGGCACTTGATAGCTTGAAGATGAACAGCTTTTTACTGGCCAGCATTGGCGCGCAACTGGCGTTCGTATTGCTGCACCTGGCGCTATTTGCCTTTTATCCAAAACAGCGGCTGAATCTTTATTACAGCCTTTTTCTATTTGCTACTTCAGCGGTGCTTTACCTTCGCTATCTAACCGTTGGTACGAGCGATCCCTACCTGCAGCGGATAACCGCCGATCTTTTTGAAACAGGGATCATTGTGGCCGCCTTCCTTGCCGGAATTCTTTTATATGGCGTGAGTGATGATCACCTGCCACGCAAGCGTATACTCATTAGTGCCGTGTTAGGTTCGTTAACCTTACTGGATTATTTCCTGCAGTATCGTAATGCTTCCGGAGCGACTATCTTTTGGCTGGAGATCTTTTACTTCCTGCTGGTAATGGCTGATGGTTTATTTGCGCTGGTGAGGGCAATACTCCGCCGAAAGCCGAGGATCTGGCTCATCGGCGCGGGCATGCTCATCTTAACCCTGTTTTATCTGGTGGTGGGCAGCGACATTTTTGGGCTGATGAATGGTAATGATGAGTTAATTGGTAAATGGATGAGCATCGGGCTGCTGGCCATCCCATTAAGCTTTTCGGTGTACCTTGCGCTTAATTTTTCCGATGTTAATCGCAGCCTGAGCGCACGGCTAAAAGAAGTACAGGAACTTTCTGAATTAAGCCTGGCGCAGGAAACGGAAAAGAACAGAATATTGGCCGGACAGGCTGATCAACTGGAAAAAACGGTAGCGGCACGTACGCTGGAGGTGCGCAGCCAGGCTCAAAAATTACGGGAAATGGATGCACTCAAATCCCGGTTCATTGTTAACCTGACCCACGAATTCCGCACGCCTTTATCATTGATCATTGGACCGGCCGGCCTGATAGCGGAAAACGCCGGCACCGACGCTGAACGAAAACAGGGTAGGCTCATCAAAGAGAATGCGCAGCAATTGTTGCTCCTGATCAACCAATTGCTTGATCTAAGCAAACTGGAAGAGGGCAAAATGGAAATCGTAAATGCCGAGGCCGATATCCTGGGAATAGCTACAGCAGTATTGCTTCCGTTTAGCAACGCCGCTATGCAGAAGCAGCTTACGCTTGCACTCAAAAGCCGGTTTAGCAAGTTAAGGGGAGTGGTTGATGAGGGGAAGTTAACCATGATACTGAGGAATGTGTTATCAAACGCTATAAAGTTCAGTTTGCCCGGCGGTGAAATCCTTGTAACGGTTGATTTGGAAAAAGCTCAGCAACCTACTGCGTTGGTCTTTACGGTCGCTGATCAGGGCATGGGTATTTCGGCAGCTAAATTACCATACGTTTTTGATCGGTTTTATCAGGCAGATGCCTCCGATACCCGCTCAAATGAAGGCAGCGGCATTGGCTTGGCGCTTGCCAGGGAATTAGTTGAGTTAATGAACGGTACGATCGCTATCGCCAGTACGGAAAATGTTGGTACGGTGGTCCGCATAAGACTGCCGGTGAACATGACACTGGCCAACATCGGCGACGGAGATTTGTCACTGCAAGCCGAAAAGGGCGCTATACAAACGGAGGAGAAAGATGATCTTACCAACGATGGCCCCTTACTGCTCATTATTGAAGATCATGATCAGCTTAGGGCATTTATAAGCGAAACGCTAAACGTAAAGTTCAGAACATTAACTGCGCGAAATGGCGAGGAAGGGATACAGCTGGCCAAAAAGTATATTCCTGATCTTGTCATCACCGACCTGATGATGCCGGGAATGGACGGCTATGAGGTTTGCGGTAAATTGAAAACGCAGGAACTAACCAGTCATATACCGGTAATGATGGTCACTGCCAAAAATGCATTGGAAAGCCGTAACAAAGGATGGAGCGCAGGTGCAGATGCCTACTTGTCAAAACCTTTTGAACCGGCGGAACTACTTGCGCTGGCAGACGGCCTCATCGGGAACAGGCTGTTGTTACAGGAGCGTTACCGGCGTGAGGAGGCCTGGAAGCCTGCTGCCAGTGCTTTGCCGCCCCAGGAACTGCGCTTCTTAGAGAAAGTACGTAACCTTATACATTCGAATTTAGCTAACGAGTTATTCGGGGTGGATCAGTTATGCGATAGCATTGGACTAAGCAAGGCACAACTGCACCGCAAACTCAAAAATACACTAGGTCATTCACCCGGAGACCTGATCCGCATGATACGCCTCCAGCAAGCACTGCAACTATTGAAATCAGGAGAACTCACCGTGGCAGAGATTGCCTATAGCGTCGGTTTTGGCAGTCCGGCCAGTTTCTCCACCAGTTTTTCCAACTATTTCGGTTATGCGCCAAGAGATGTAAAAAATGATCATTGATGTGGTATAATCAATATTCAGCAGGCAGACGCGTTGGGATCGGCCGAAACCAGCTCCTTGCCCTGGAACCGGTACAGGTTGCTGCCGCCCAAGTTATGATGACTTCCCATACCGCTTACCGAAGATTAGCGGTAAATTGAAAAAAACCATTCTGATCGCCCCCAGCCGGCCAATTTCATTTACATCCTTAACTATTTGGTTCTAATAGCTAAAAGTGGTCAAAACCAAATTGGCCGGCTGGGGTCAATATACAGTGGTTCATCCATTTAGCATCAATAGTAATGGTTCACCTATTGGTAAAGTATAGCAGCGTTTGGGCTATGCCTGCGCAGGTACTAACCGCTGATTATCAATGATTTGATAGGTCAACAAACTGCATTGTCCGCCGTTTTCCGTTTGTAATTTAGTTGAATCAAGCCTGTTTCAAATGTCTTCGATTTCACAAATTCAAGCAGCTGTTCTGGTCTTCCGTCTTTAAAGAGCCTTGTTCCTGTACCTAATAAAACAGGTATGACCGAAATTATAAACTCATCTATTAAATCGTTTTTCAATAGTTCGGTTATTACTTCTGCACCACCATCACAATAAATATTTTTACCGGTTTCTGATTTTAATTGCTGCACTAGTTTGGTTAAGTTTCCTGTGTAGAATGTTGTTTTGCCAACATTTGGTCTTTCTGTTCTTGTGATAACATACACATTTCGTTCTCCATTATCGTAGTGAGAAGCACCAATCTCCTTAACAACATAATCGTAGGTTTTTCTGCCAATAATTAACGTATCAATGGTTTCCGTAAATTCTTTATAGCCGTAATCTTCGCCCTCTTTTTCTACTAACTTCAGAAAACCAAGGTCGTCATTGGGTTTGGCAATATAGCCGTCTAAGCTTGCCGCTATGAATAGTGATATTTTTCGCATTTCTCTTAAATTTTTAAGGTTGCTGTAAAATTAATCACAGCGAGCAGTCTGCACTTTGGAAAAATACGACAAATTTAAAGTTGCAATGGCGATAGTCCGGTGTTGCGTTTGATTTCATTGGTAAGGTGCGAATGGTCATAATAGCCACATTCGAAAGCGATCTCTGAGAAGCTTTGATTTTTATTTGAATTTCTGATTAAACTCAAAGCATATTGAAAGCGGATGATATTTGAATATTCTTTCGGGGATATTCCAATTAGTTTTTTAAATATCCTCTCTAATTGTCTGACAGTCGTGCAGTTTCGTTTTGATAGTTCGTAAATGCTGAGCTGCCCGTTTATTGAATGTATATCATTGATTACTGATTGCAATTGATTGTTTTTGCCTTTTATCCTGTCGTAAAAAAAATTGTCAAGGTAATTAAATGGGCTATCAAGCATTTTGCTAATATTGAACGATTTGGATTTTTCAAATTCAACAGTCTCATTGGCCAATTCATTTTGTGAAGCATAGCTATAAAAATTGGCAAAAGTCGCAGGTTTTAGGCACACGCCTAGTAAATGTGTATCGCTGTCAATCAAGCTATCCTTGAATGAAGTCATTGCGCCTACTATATAAGTTTTACCAAATTCCATTGAAACCGAACCGTTGTCTGTCAAACAAGTATTTCCCAAATTCATTAAAATGCCGGCACAACCATCAGGAAAAACCCGTTCCCATTGTCGTTCGAGTTCATTTCCTTTTAGTTCCCAATAAAAATGAATAAAGGGTTCCAGTTCTTCGTGAGGTTTTATTTTTCTGTATTCAATCGCTTTCGGTGGAGGGGGGAAATGACCGTCAATCTGTAATTGTACACAATACATATCTTGTATTACTTCTAAATCAAGAAGTTTTGCAAAAATACAAATTAATACCTGGAAATGAATTTCATTACGCCAAATCATGCCTTTAAAGCCCAACCTTACAACATGATCGGTTAGATTTCCGATGGAGACACATAGATCACAATTTGAATAATTTGTTTCCTTCCGCTATGTTAAATTGACCCTTTTATTCTCCGGAAAATGGAATGATGACGCAGAGATGCCGTTGCCATTATTTGAAGCAAACAAACCACTTCCGGCAATTGTAGTTACCTCCCCCTTCCTGCTTATCTTACGGATCCTGTTATTGAAGCAATCACCCCCATAAAGAATACCTTGTACATCCGCGGCTAATCCAATTGGCTCGGAAAATGATGCTGTAGCCGGGGCGCCATCAGCAAAAGCCCGATCTCCGCTGCCTGCGAGCGTTGTCACTGTTCCGTTCTTGCTAATTTTACGGATCTATTATTGTTAGCAACTGCGTGGTTTTGACCGCTGGCGCACCTGGATGTGATCGAACCGGGAAGTGGGCGCTTTACTTAACTGGCTTAAAAGGTAGAATGCCCGCCAGCGTGCCAATAAACGCGCTGTTTTTTTGGGATTGGACGTTTACTCACTTTAGGCCCATTTCCTGTTCATCATCTTCCCAACGCATGCGGTCTGTGACAACTTGTCCTTTTAGACGATCTACTCTGGTGATCACTGTGGAATTCACACGAACAACATACATCCACGCACAGCATAACCATTGCCGAACCAGCCCATCGGACGCTTTTGAATTATTTGGTCAAATCAGGTAAATTCTGAGTATACCGATCTGTATCAGACATTCCTTGTACACCTTCAACCTTGTCTCTTCCAAATAACTAAACACCTCATAAGGAAACTGAAGCTGGCGGCGGCCATATCCCGATCCGGGATTGGATTATATATACATCGTATTTTTTTTGAGCGACAACCTTGCCAGCACGGTTAAGAGCACCTCTATTTTAAACGGTTTTGCTATATAGTCGTCCATGCCAGCGTTCAGACAACGCTCCCGGTCTTCTTCAAAGGCGTTCGCAGTCATCGCTACTATAAAAGGCATTTGTGCATAATTCCGGCGAATCGCACCGGCCGCTTCGATACCATCCATATGAGGCATTTGGATATCCATTAAGATTAAATCATATCTTTTCTTTTCCAACATGTTTAATACTTCAACACCGTCAGCTGCCGTATCAGGACTATAGCCCAGCTTTGATAGGATTCTAACGATTAATTTCTGATTAATGACATTATCCTCAGCGATCAGGATATCAAAGGGGTGATCCACTGCAAAAGGTTCACTCAATCGCTTTCTATCAGTTTCGCCAGACAGGATGTTCGGCGAAGACTTTGTTAGAACCCTGTCAAGCACATTAAAGAGCTGGTGCTGTTTAACAGGCTTGCTGACCATACCGGAAAAAAGAGCCATGTTTATTTTGCCAGTCTGACCACCTAAAGGGTTTAACAATATCACCGGGACCTGCGGGTAAAGTTCCCTGATCCTCGACGACAGGATTACTCCATCCATTTCCGGCATACTGTAATCGGTAATCACCACATCAAAGGCTTCGCTTTCACGGAGAATCTGCAATGCCTGCACAGGAGATTGGGTAATCGTACAAGTCAATTTCCAGGCTGTCAGTTGCTGGGCTAATGTTTCCAGCTGGGTTAGGTTGTCGTCGATGATCAAAACTTTTCGCTCCCCGTCAACCTGGAAATTTTTCAGCACTGATGCCGGGGGCAGGCCGGCAGGCACCGTATAAGATACCTCAAAACAGAAAGTAGTTCCCGTGCCTGGAATACTGTTGACATTAATAGTCCCTCCCATCAGGGTGACGAGTCGCTGGCAAATGGCCAGTCCAAGCCCTGACCCGCCGTATTTTCTGGTCGTAGACGAGTCCACCTGCGAAAATGACTTGAATAATTTGTCCACCTTTTCTTCAGCTATGCCGATGCCGGTATCCCTGACTTCGACTTTAAGGGAGTGTGTACCATCGCTTCGGCTGATAGCGCTTATACCGATATAGATTTCACCTTCCGTTGTAAACTTAAAGGCGTTTCCTATTAAATTCGTCAGGATTTGTTTGAGATGAAAACTGTCCCCAACGATACTTTCGGGCACGCTCCTATCAATCCTATAGATCAGATCGATCGGCGAATTCATGGTCTTCTGAAGAAAAAGATCAACCACTTCTTCGACACAAGTTCTTAAATTAAAAACATGGCTTTCCACTTCCATTTGGCCCGCCTCAATTTTTGAAAAATCGAGAACGTCATTGATGACGTTCAATAACGTTTCTCCACTTGCCAGGATCATAGCAGTATATTCCTTTTGCTCTTCATTAAGCGTTGTTTCGGCCAGCAAGGAAGACATACCGATCACACCATTGAGCGGCGTGCGTATTTCATGGCTCATCGTGGAAAGAAATGCAGTCTTCGCCTCGTTAGCCCGCTCAGCCTCCAGTCTTGCTGCTTCCGCTTTCTGCCGGGATTTCAATTCCTCGGCCCTTTGTTCCAGCAACTCTTCAGACTGGGCCTTTAGTTCTTCATTGATGGCCATCAGTTCTTCAGACTGGGCCTGAATTTCCCGGGACTGGGCTTGAACTTCATCCGTCCGGATTTTTACCAGCGACTCCAGTTTGTCATTCTGAAACCTTACTTCCCGCAGACGATACCGGTTAAGGCCGTATGCGCCGAGAAGAATCGCGCTAAAAACTATTAACCGAAACCACCATGTCAGGTAGAACGGAGGGACAATGACGAGTTTGAGGATTAGCGGCCTGGTATTCCATACACCATCATTATTTGCTGCCCTGACTTT
This sequence comes from Mucilaginibacter gossypii, assembly GCF_900100945.1. GTDB lineage: Bacteria > Bacteroidota > Bacteroidia > Sphingobacteriales > Sphingobacteriaceae > Mucilaginibacter > Mucilaginibacter gossypii. The sequence goes on from NZ_FNCG01000007.1 coordinate 173,301, forward strand.
GAAAAAATAGGTGCCCGGATCAAGGTTAGTATAGGTAACCTGCCGCTGATCGCCTGCATACACCCATTCCTTGTCAAAACCTTCCAGCTTATAGGCATATCGGTTCAGCGGCGCCACCGTAAAATTCAGTGCAGAATATTTGAACGTGATCACCGCTTGTGCATAAGGCAATACCAGCTCGCTGGTGGTCGATATGCTTTGTTTTAAAGGTGAATTTCGTTCACCAAAGTCTACGGACTTATTGAATATTTCAAGTCCTGTTAACACGACCGCCGGCTTATTATAATTTAGAAACACATCTTCAGGGCGGACAACCACCAAACCGTTGATGCTGCCAAAAGCAATTTCTCCCGTGGGAACCTTAATGCCCGCACCCGGATTGAATTCTTCGCTCTTCAAGCCGTTGTAACGATTAAAATTCCTGAATTTCTGATTAGCGGGATCAAACTGAGAAATGCCTTTCAAAGTACTTAGCCAGATTTTACCTGTGTGATCCTGGCTGATATAATTGACATCATTATTGGCAAGCCCGTCTGTTTCGGTATAATGTTTGAATGATTTCGAATGCCTGTCGAAAAGGTTTAACCCACCCTCCATCGTACCGATCCACATACGGCCCTGATCGTCTTCAAAAAAACAATTGATCGTATTACAGTTCAGTCCGCTATTAGCCATATTATACCTGGAAAATTTCCGGGTCTGCCTGTTGAAGATACTGATACCGCTGGAATAACCGCCAACCCAAATATCACCGGCTTTATCCTGGTAAAGGGCGCCTACCCCATTGTCTCCGAGGCTGTGTTGATCGTGGGCGTCGTTCACGAGTTTAATAAAATTTCCTGTCCCGGGGTCAAACACATTTATACCGCCGCTGGCTGTGCCTGCCCAAATCATGCCTTCGCTGTCTTCCAGCAAAGCGTAAACAGAATTATTGTTCAGGTTATACGACTTGTTTCCCTCGACAAAGCGCTTTATTTTGCCGGATTTGATATCCAAACAATTTAGCCCTGACGTATAGGTCCCTATCCAAACCTTGGTGTTTTGCCTGTTCACCAGGATAGACAAGGTGTAGTTATTGGATAAGCTGGCCACATCTTCTGTGTGATGACTGAAATGCCTGCTGTATCCGGTTTGTTTGTTCAGGTAATCTACCCCCGAATCCGTAGCCAGGTAAAGCCCCTGCTTGTTATCGGCAGCGATTCCACGGATAATATTTGCGGCAGAAGGTGTGTTGCTGCGGGCATATTTATAAGATGGAAAATAGGTCAGGTGGCTATCGTACTTATAAATGCCCAGGGAGGAAGAGGCGACCCATAGTATCCCGCTTTTATCCTCAATAATATCATTTTCTGCATCATCAGGTTCACCTGTCCCCAGTACGAATTCTTCAGCCAATGAATGAAACCTCTTTGTATCCAGGTCGAATATTTGAATTGTCGTGTTGGTGGCAACCCAAAATGCGTGCGCAGAACCCTTTCGCCTGATACTATATATCGGATTTTTGCCTGTTACTGAATTTCTGTCTGCTAACGGATAGTATCTCTCGAAAGATTTGTCTTTCTCATTGAGCCGATTTAAACCGTTATAAGTTGCTATCCATAAATTGCCACGAAAATCAGTATTGATGCGCGTTATTGTATTGTCACTGATACTGTTAGAATTATATTGATGATGCCGGTAAAACGAAAAAGAACCGGCCCTGGAATGGTACAAATTCAAGCCAAAGTCTGTACCAACCCATAAAAGACCGTCTTTACCCTGGAAAAGACAAGTGATCCAATTACTCGACAGCCCGCTTTTGCCGGAAAAACGATCGAACCGGCCTGTTCCAAAATTTAACCTGTTCAGACCATCCTCTGTCCCGACCCATATTTGCTGATCGTTATCTTCCAGAATGCAATTAACATTATCGTTGGAAAGGCTTGATGCATCACGTGGGTCGTGCCGGTAGTTTGTAAATGTATTTAATTTCCGGTCAAATTTGCTCAGGCCGCCAAGACGTGTACCAATCCAGATATTCCCTTCGTGGTCCTCTGCCAGGCAATTGATCCCATTGGCATTAATACTATGGTTATCGCCGGCCCTGTGCCTGTAAACCATAAAGGTGTATCCATCATATTTATTTAGCCCGTTTTGCGTTCCAACCCACAAAAAACCATAGCTGTCCTTTAACAGGCACTGCACACTATTTTGCGACAACCCATCGGAGCTCGTTAATATAGAAAAATTTAAAACCGGCTTTTGAGCTTTTACAGGCCGGGTAATAAACATTAATACAAGGAGGGTAAGATAACGTGCGGTTATTTTGCGCATGCCAGTAAATTGAGCGGACTGTTGTTATACGTGATGCTTTTTAACAAAGGTTCGTCATTAACAGGTTAGTCATGTTTAAGTTAAGTTTCAACTTTTTTTGAGCAAAATATGGAGTAATTTCATCCGTGTTTCCACTCCTGAAAAAACCGTTTGATGCATAAACCGGCAAACAGGCCCAGTTGTAAATATTTGCCGTCGGTGACCCGAACAATACCCTACAGACAAGCGCAGACATATTTTCAATTCCGGAATTAAATAATAAAAAAATAACAATTTAAATCAATGCTGTTTTTTTATACGCTGTTTTTTATCTTATAACGAAAATAAATAAAAAAGGTTACAGGTTCCGGTATGCTCATATGGACAATGATTTGCCTTTGGGAACCATATATACTGGCGGTATATCGCAGTCCATGGACATTAGGATTGAAAAATATAGCAGTAGCCGGCCAGGCACTTACTGTAAAGATTTGGTGCTCCGAGGCTTTTTGTATTGTCCTCTTTGCGCTAAACAATTAACTGGCAGCACATCAAAAGGACGCCATGCATATTACACCTACTACCATTGTAAATCACCTTGCAAGGTTCGATACAATGCCAATGGAATCAATATTGAAGTTGAGAAAGACTTACGTCAGCTTATGCCAAAACCTGGCATGGCCGAATTATTTAAGGAGATAATTTGTGATGTGACTATCGCGATATGCAAACAAAAGTATTAATTGTTATTTAATCTTCCCGCCACCCGGATAGCCTGTATTTAAAGTAAAACGAATTTCGGATCAAACGCGCATTTTGTTGTAGGAGGTCAAATAGTAAGCCGCATTCGGTTCTATCCCATCCCACAATTAAAACTGCCTACAAGAACAATAGATACTATAAATCGCCATTGGTTGGTTCAGCTATTGGGGATGGTAGTCCTGGGTGAAGATTATTATGAATTGTGTATGATCGATATCACTACATATTTTCGAAGTATAACCGGTGTTGATTACAAAAAACTGTAAATTTGATGTATTATCTTATTGAAATGTGTTTAAACCTACTCCCTTTTTAATGCAAAGGCTTTTATATGTTGTGCTGCTCATAACATTTTTTTTCTCCTTCCTTGTGCAAACGGCCGCGCAATCAAACCAAACAGTAACTAACGGCGATTTAACAACACCAGCTGTATTTCCGGGTATAGGGTGCTCCTACATCTGGAAAAACAACAATCCATCTATCGGGTTGTCAGCAACGGGTGCCGGCAATATACAGGCGTTTGAAGCAATAAATACAGGCAATACCCCTGTTACAGCCACTATTACCGCTACGCCGACCGCAGCGGGCATAGCTTATATTCTCAGTAATATCGGCCAGTTAACGTTAATTGACCTTGCCAGCAATCAAATAATAAGCAACTCACCAACAACCTATCATCCATTTGGCGAGGCCATAAGTCCGGATGGAAAAATTATATATATCACAGATCCAGATGATGGCAGTGTCATCAGCGTTAACGCAGCCACTTTTGACGTACTGGGTTACACACCTACGGGCCCTAATTCCTACCCACGGGCCATTGCCGTAAGTCCTGACGGGAGTAAAGTTTATGTGGCCAACGCCTATATATATAACGATTATGGCACTGTTAACATCATCGATACCAAAACTCATAACATCATAACAACCACTAATGTTGGTTCAAATCCATCGGGACTTGTTTTGAGTCCTGACGGCAGCAAACTCTACGTTGCCAATCATAACTCAACTTTCATATCAGTTTTAAATGCTATTACAGGATCAACAATTGGGCAAATTTCGATGACTGTAAGTACAGCAAACCTTGCAATAGCGCACGACGGCAGCGAATTATATGCAACTACCGATGCGTCTTTCACCAATGGCACTGCTATTACTGTTATTAACACAGCAACCAATCAGGTTACCAAAACCATAATTATAGGTTACAGCCCGGCGAGTATAGCTGTATCACCCGATGATAAAAAACTTTACGTAACTAACGAGGATATAAACACAGTATCTGTTATAGATAATCAAACAAAAACAATAGTTGCAAACATCCTACTGCCAGGGGGCTCATACCCTATTAGCATAAATTTAAGCCCCGATGGCACTAAGGCCTACGCTGTGAACCAAAATGGACTTATCAGCGTAATCAATACGGCCAATAACACGGTAATTAATTCAATTCAAACTGTTACAGGCGCACTTTCGTACGGAAAATTTATTTCCGCAGGATCCGGCTGTAGCAGTTCGCCGGTTACTTTCAACATTACTGTAAAACCAACGGCTGCTACCCCGCTTATTAATGCAGGCCCTGTCAGCGGAACAATACTGGCCTGCGCTGGGTCGGCCTCGACCTCCCCACATATACAACAATTTATAGTTAGGGGCAGCAATTTAACCGCCGCAGTTGCCGTTACCGCCCCTGCCGGTTTTGAGGTTTCACTTTCACAAGGCAGCGGGTATAGCAATACCTTAAGCATCAACCCATCAGGCGGCGGCTTAAGCAAAACTATATATGTACGCTCTGCTGAGTCAAGCAATGTTGGTGGTATATCGGGCAATGTGAAATTGAAGTCCGCAGGTACCTCAGATCAGCAGGTAGCGGTTGCAGGTATTGTAAACGCGCTACCAACGGTTAACACTGTACCAAACCAGGTTAAGGCGAACGGAACGCAGTCAGATCCGGTTACATTAACCGGTAGCGGTAATACCTTTACCTGGGTTAATGACCACCCCGAAATTGGCCTGGCGGTAAATGGAGAAGGCGATATTGCTGCTTTTACCACCACTAACAATACGGCAAGCGCTATAGTTGCTAAGATTACCGCCACTCCTTTAAATTCTCCTTATGCGTACATAACCAACTCGGCATCGTCATCAGTATCTGTTATTAATGTGGCAACTCATAAGGTAATAAAAACCATCGTTATGGGAACCGACCCGCAGGATATAACCGTTAGTCACGACGGAAAGAAAGTATATGTATCGGATCCCATTTCAAATACGGTTTCTGTTATTGATGTGGCTACAAACACAGTATCAGCAACAATATCTGTACCTGCGGGATCTTTTAGCATGGCGGTTTCGCCCGATAACAGCAAACTTTATTTAGTAGCTATTAATCCCAATTTGGGAAACAACGATGTGTATGTAATCAACACTGCAACAAACCACATAATTTCAACATTACATGTAGGCGTTAGTATTGGCATGATAGCTTTAAGCCCTAACGGCGACACATTATATGCCACAGATAACGGGCAAAATAATTTACTGGTAATGAACGCATCTAACGGTCAGTTACAAAAAACCATCCCTGTTGGCGCTATGCCAGCCAGTGTGATCGTAAGCAACGATGGTACTACAGCTTATGTATGCAACTCAGGTGCAAATACCATTTCGATAATTAATACCGCAACCAACACGGTTGTAAAAACAGTAACGGTTGGCACAGCCCCTTTTGCCCTGGCACTTTCGCCGGATGGGAGTATACTATATGCTACCGGTTATAGCGACGGATCCCTGACAGCCATCAATACCTCCTCAAATACGCTGCGCTTCCAGGTTAACGCCGGCCAATACCCAATGGGGGTTTCCGTAACTCCCGATGGAGAAAGCGTATATGTTGCCAACTCTAATTCAGGCACCATTACGGTGATCAGCGCCCTAACCGGCGATAAGCTCGAAACCATACCGGTTGGTCTTAACCCATTTTCAATTGGTAGTTTTATTACGCCAGTTAACAGCTGCCCCGGTCAACCTGTTTCATTTACTATAACTGTAAAGCCTACAACAGTAAGTGCAAACATCAAAGTTTCGGGCAATATTGATCCGCTCGCAACCATATATGGCACATCATCAGCGACATCCGGCTTTATTGTATCGGCAACCAATTTAACAAGTGGCATACAGATCACTCCGCCGTCAGGCTTTGAGGTTAGCACCAACGGAGTAAACTTTAGTCAAACAGTAACGGCAGGCACAACAGGCACTCTTGCGGCAACCCCTGTTTATATACGACTTTCGGCAACAACACCCGTAGGTAATTACACCGGCGCCATATTAGTTAGTGCGGATAATACGGCCAGCAAAACTATTGCCACGGCAAATAATAATACGGTAAGCCCTGCTCCGTTAAGCATCACCGCCAATAACGTTCAAAAAACATATGGCGAAACATTATTAAACGTTGCAGTATCTCCCTCATTTACATCAACAGGGTTGCAAAATGGCGAAGTTATTGGCAGTATAACATTAACCTACGGTACCGGTGCCCAATCTTCCGCGGCTGTTGGTATGTATCCGCTTTCGGTAGTGCCCTCAGCTCCGGCGGGCGGCACATTCAACATTGATAATTATACACTTAGTTTTATTAAGGGAAGCATTAATATTAACCAGGCCCCATTAACAATAACAGCTAATAACCAAAAGAAATATTATGGTGATGAAAACCCCGCTTTAACAGTATCCTATAGCGGTTTCGTAAATATGGAAACAGCCTCGGTTTTATCGCCGCAGCCACTGGTTACTACTGACGCCATAGCAAACTCAATCCCTGGCCAATATCCTATATTAGTTTACAATGCGGGTAGCACAAACTACGCGATAACATATGTATCCGGTACACTTACCATTGAGCCTGTGAACCAGCTTTTAATTATACCAAATACCTTTACACCCAATGGAGACGGCATCAATGATGTCTGGAAAATTAAAAATATAGAGGATTACCCAAAATGTGTAGTGACCATATATAACAGATACGGTGAACAACTCCTTGCCTCAAATGGCTACGGTATAGCATGGGACGGCAAATATAAGGGGAAAGACGCCCCTGCAGCAACCTATTATTACCTGATTGATATAAAGAACGGCGGCAAACCCTTATCGGGTTGGGTTACCATTATAAGATAGAGAGTGCCCCCACTCCGTCAATTTTAAAGCAATAAATACGGGGGTATACCTGGGCATGTTTAGCTACCGGCAAACCTCTTGAAAAAACGTTTGGAATATATTGGTCATATGATGTTCCTCCAATATTTAATAACCCCAATTTAACATTCACATATTATATTTATAACCCACAAAATACTCTATATCAAATAAAATCTATATATTCATGAACAATTTGCAGGGCCTGGTTCTCCCCGGATCTGACCTTCGCAATTAAATTTAACCTTTCACAATTTGAAATACCCGGTCTGCATGTCTAACATCTTTTTTGTAAAGCATTTTAAATTTATTTGCGCTATTGTAATCATTTTTAAAAGTAGCAGCTTATTTGCCCAGGCCCCTGTTATATCTTCGTTTATGCCTGTAAGCGGCGCGCCAGGAACAACAGTAACCATAAACGGATCTAATTTTAGTAGTAACCCCACGGATAACATTATTTTTTTTGGAGATACAAGAAGCACTGTAAATTCTGCTACAGCTAATCAACTTTCCATAACTGTGCCTGTTGGAGCCGTGAGCAGCCAGATTTCTGTTACAGCAAAAGGGTTGATGTCATATTCCCGAAACGCATTCCATGTAACTTTTGATGGGGCAGGCGTACTGGCGCCTACCGCTTTCGAAAAAGAAATAGACGCGCCCCTACCGAGCTATAGTGGCATGCTAAGATCAAAAGACATTGACGGAGACGGCAAAACCGACCTGGTATTTTCAAATCCCAGTAACAAGGCGATATCAATTTACCGTAACGTCAACACCCATGTGGGATCGATCTCTGCTTCCACTCTGGCTCCAAAAGCCGATATTAATATCGGCAACGAAGCCATCTATATTGCAGTTGAAGACCTTAATGGAGACGGCAAACCAGATGTTGTAGGTTATAACAGCCAGGAGGCAAATTTAAATGTGCTGAGGAATACCAGTACGCCAGGAAATATTTCTTATGCCGCGGCTGTTAATATTACGGGAGCTAAAGGCATGGTGGCACTTACCACAGCTGATATTAACAGCGACGGCAAACCCGATATCATATTCCTTAACCCCAATGGCAGAGTTTTTTCAATTTTAATTAATAAAAGCACCGCGTCGGATATCGCGTTCGCGCCAAAGGCCGATTTCAGCACAGGTGGCAACCCCAATACTTTTACTATTGCCGATTTTGATGGCGATGGCAAAATAGATGTCGCGATAAGTAACCGGCTCATCAATGATAACTCTCCGGTTATATCCTTATTTCAAAACACCGGAAACAGTACGACAGTATCGTTCGGACCGCAAATAAATTATTCGACAACTACTTCTTCATATACATTGGCTGCCGGCGACATGGATGGCGATGGAAAGGTGGATATAGTGTTTCCAAACTACGGTAATTTGGCGGTATTGCAAAACACTTCGGTACCCGGATCAATGAAATTTAATTTTTGGGATTTTACAGACCCAACAGGTTCTCAACCTACAGGTATTTTAAGTGACGTGGATGGCGATGGCAAACCAGATGTGATTGAAAGTACAGGTTACATTACACATATAGTAAAAAACACCAGCACGCCCGGTTCATTTTCTTTTGCACCTGCCGCCGCTTTTAATACAAATACACCCTCTCTTTTCAGCGATCTTGATGGCGACGGTAAACCCGATCTGATATTGGCGAGTTATACATCAGGCCCAACTCTCGGTATACTCCGCAATAAAATAAACGAGCCAGCAGTTAATCTCATTTCGCCGGAAATTGGCCTCTCCGGCACACCGGTAAATATAACCGGCCTAAATTTAACCAAAGCGTTGGCAGTTACTATTGGAGGAGTAAACGCGGCGTCGTTTACGGTCAACTCACCTACCAGCATCACGGCGATAGTAGGCTCAGGAGCTACCGGTCCTGTAGTTGTGATAACAAAATATGGCACAGGCAAAGGTGCCGATTTTGTGTACAGCGTACCGGCACCAGTGATAAACTCGTTTACCCCTTTATCTGGCCCTGTAGGTACAACTGTTACCATATCGGGCAAAAACTTTAATGCTATTGCCGCTAACAATATTGTATTTTTTGGTGTGGCCAAGGCTACTGTTACCTCAGCAACAGCCACACAACTGGTGGTAAAGGTGCCGGTCGGTGCAAATCATCAGCCAATCACAGTTGCTACAAACGGTTTGATGGCAGCCTCATCTAAAATATTTGATGTAACATTTACCGCGTCAGGCCCCTTTGCGCCCAACTCATTTAATAAAAGAATAGATATACCTGTGCCTGACTACCCGTCAGACGTTTTAATAGGTGATATCGACGGCGACGGTAAAACTGATATTATTGCTTTTAACAGCAGTACATTTTCTTTTTTCAGAAATACAAGTTCAGTTGGTAATACATCATTTAGTACTAATAAGGACGTTACACCGTCAGGGAATATTGACAGGGCCATTATTTCTGATATCGATGCCGATGGAAAGCCCGACCTGATCTATGTAAGCGTAACCGGTAAAAAGGTGGTAATTTTAAAAAACACCAGCATACCCGGAACATTTTCCTTTGCAACTCCTATAACTATCGCCGACGGCGCGGCTCCAAACGGCGTCACAGCTGCCGATTTTGATAATGACGGCAAAACAGACATTGCTGTTTCGCATGCTGCAAACAATACATTTTCAGTTTTACGCAACACAACAGCAAACGGTAATATTGCTTTTGCCCCCGCCGTAGTTATTACATCTCTTAAGCCCGACTACCTGGGTGGCGTTTTCCCTGGTGATTTGGACGGCGACGGTAAAATCGACATAATAGCAATATCCGAAATCTCTCAAAATCAATTCAATTTAACTTTCAAAAACACAAGTACTATAGGTCATATTTCTTTCACTCCTGTAAATGCCTACCAAAACGGCTATCATCCAACAAACGTAATTATTGCAGATATTGATGGGGATGATAAACCTGATATGACAGTGCCTGCCGGTTATAGCACTTATTTGGTTTATAAGAACACAACATCATCAGGAGGGAAAATTGATTTTGCCAATGCTGTGGGTTATGAGGCTGGATTATATCCTAAGGGCTTGTCTATAGGTGACCTCAATGGCGACGGTAAACCAGACCTGGTTGCGCCCGATGGGAAATTCCCTGGTTCTATTGGTGTATTTAAAAACCTATCTACAGTTGGCACCATCCAACTTGCAGCAAAAGTTGATTACACTAAAGGCTCTTCTAATTCCAATATCTCCGGAACAGGATTTGGAGGCTCTGCAGTTGCAGATTTTGATGGCGATGGTCGTTTGGACATGGTCGTATCTACCTTTTATGGCAACACTATTTCTGTGTCAACAAATACCATCAATGCACCTGCAATAAGTTCGTTTACGCCGGCGTCTGCTACAAGGGGCAGCACCATTACTATTACAGGTACTAATTTAAATGGCACAACGAAAGTTACCTTTGGCGGTGTTGATGCATCATCATTCACCATTAAATCGGCGACAAGCATAACAGCAATAGTGGGCGATGGCGCAACTGGCGACGTTGCAATAACAACCCCAGTCGCTACAGGCAAGTTGTCAGGTTTTACATTTCTCCCAGGCCCAACGCTTAAATCATTTAGCCCGCTTACCGCCGGGCCGGGTAAAACAGTGACTTTAACCGGCACTCATTTCGCAGGTGCCACGGCGGTAACTTTTGGCGGCATAAATGCCAGGTCATTTACGGTTATTTCAGATGAAAAGATAACCGCCGTGGTAAATAATACAGCTGCATCGGGTATTATTTCCGTAACGGTACCTGGCGGAAAGGCCTCCTTAGATGGCTATGTTTTTACGCTTAATCCTATTGTTAGCGCCTTTTCACCCGCCTATGGCGCAATCGATACTTCGGTTGTTATAGCAGGTAATAATTTCAATGCCGGAGTTGCAGGAAATATTGTTTATTTCGGTGCAACGAAAGCTGTAGTTACCGCGGCTACAACACAGCAACTATCTGTTAAAGTACCGGTTGGCGCTACCTACCAGTCCATATCGGTTTTAAATACATCGTCCGGTTTAACGGGCTTTTCGGTAATCCCATTTGTTGGTACCTTTAAAACCAAGTATAGTATAGCCGCAGCCGATTTTGACCCTAAGGTCGATTTCGCGCTATCAAATGGCGCTAAGGCATCGGCCATAAGTGATATTGACGGCGATAAAAAACCGGATGTTATTGTTGTTAATTCGCTCGCCAATACAGTTTCAATTTTCAGAAATACAGCTGTGAACGGCAGTATTACATCAAACTCGTTAGCTTCCAAATTTGAACTGACCACTAAAAATACCCCGCAGGCTATAACAGTTACAGATATTGACGGCGACGGTTTAAAAGATATAGCAGTAACCGCCCTGGGAGATAACAGCGTATCGGTTTTTCTCAATAAATCAGCAGGCGGCAATATTTCTTTTGCGGCTCCGGTAATTTTAGCTTCGGGTGCAAGCCCATACGGCATAGCGGCAGATGACCTGGACGGCGATGGTAAAACAGATCTGATTGCTACAAATCCAGCGGCCAACACCGTTTCAGTTTTTAAAAACCTAAGTACACCTGGTAAGATATTATTTGCTTTAAAAGTAGATATCGCGACCGGGAATACCCCACATGGAATAGCCACTGCTGATATTAATGGCGACGGCCTCCCAGAGATATTAACAGCCAACTTTAGTGATGCTACATTTTCGGTTTTGCAAAACCAATCAATCGCAGGTATTATTGATGCAGCGTCATTTGCCGGTCACACAGAAACAACCGCCATTAATGGCGCCGAATCAATAGCGGTAGGTGATATTGATCAGAATGGCACGCCTGATGTTGTTATTGCAGGCACTCAAAGCAACGCCGTTTCGGTGTTCAGGAACTCGTTGCAAGATCAACGGCCCACCTTCCTCGAACAACTTATTTTAAATACAGATGAGGGGCCAGCGTCTGTAGCCATTGCTGATTTGGATGGAGATAGCAGGCCGGATATCATTACTGCCAATTCAACATCCAATACCTTATCTGTTTTCCGCAACATCATGCCTTTAGGGGGCGTGCCTGCGGCTATTTTCGCGCCAAAAATTATCATTGCGGCTCCCAATAACCCATCGTTTGTGAGCATCGGCGATTTGGATGGCGATGGCAAACCGGATATTATATCTGTAAAAACTCAAAACAATACGCTATCGATATTACGTAGCCATCCTGCCCAATCAACGGTTGTGCCGCCACCTGTAATTTCGTCAATCACTCCCGGCAAGGGCGCAATTGGCACATCTGTTACCGTTAAGGGCAATAATTTTAATACATCTGCCGATGCCAATACAGTATTTTTAGGGGCTACGCAGGCAAAAGTCAACACAGCAACCGCCACGCAATTAAATATCACTGTGCCGGTAAGCGCAACTTACCAGCCTTTATCTGTGTTAAATACGGCTAACCATTTAACCGGTTATTCTAAAACTCCTTTTATTACCACGTTCGAGTCAAAAAAGAGTGTATCGGAAGCTGATTTAAGCTCGGCTGTAAATTTCCCAACCAATGCTTCACCTTATGGTGTGAGTGTTGGCGATATCGACGGTGATGGTAAGCCTGACCTTGTTATCAGTAATCCTGACAGGCATTCTATTTCGATATTTCGTAATACCTCGGTGAATGGTACAATAACAACATCGTCATTTGCCGCGAAAGTTGATTTCACTATTAACGGGGAGCCGCAAAAGGTTATTGTAACTGATATTGATGGCGACGGAAAACCAGATGTAATTGTTAGCGGTTATTACGCTCCTAAAAGCTTTGTTTCAATTTTACGAAATACTGCTGTTAAAGGCGCTATCAACGCTTCATCATTTGCTGCGGGTGTAGACTTCACGGTTCCCGATGCTTCAAAAATGCAGGTAACCGATATAGATGTAGATGGTAAACCAGATATTGCATTAGGAGACCTGACCATCCTGCTTAATCATTGTAAACAGGGCGGGATCAACGCCGACTCCTTTCCTGAACAGGCACTTTATTCATTGGGTTCGGCCAGCTATGCGTATGCATTTTATGATATCAATAACGATGGAAAACCAGATGTAATATTCAACGATAATTACAGCCATATTGCTATTGCCTTGAACAAATCGGTTCCCGGTAATCTTTCATTGGGCTCCCCTATCAAGCTAAAAAACTCGCTAAGTGGCGTCTCCTTACAGATAGCCGATATCGACGGCGATGGTAAAGCAGATATCATGGCCATCGATTATGACCTCAACGCGGTGTATTTTCACCGCAATATTTCTGTGGGCAATAATATTAATGAAAATTCATTTGAAGATTATATTAAGTTTCCGGCAAACCAGAAAGCCTTTAATGCCGGTGGAAGCTCCGAATATCTGCAGGTTGCTGATATAGATGGCGATGGCAAACCCGATCTGCTCAACATAAGCAGCGGGTTAAAGGTATTTTCTCTTTTCCATAACATATCGACAGCAAATACACCATCTTATACTTATTTCGATACTAAATTTGATGTCAAAGCCGGCAACAACGTTAGCGGCATTGCCGCAGTCGATATTGATGGTGATGGCAAACCCGACATTGTAACTGTAAACCGGGACGATGATACATTTTCAATATTCAGAAATAATCCAACTCCCGCTGTTGTTTTAACGCCTCCAGTTGTCACGTCGGTTTCGCCAGCATCAGGTCCGGCGGGTACAATTGTAACCATAAAAGGTAAAAATTTTAACGGTGCGGCCGCTGGGAATATCGTAGCCTTCGGATCAGCAACTGCTGTAGTAAAATCAGCCACAGCAGAAAGCATTTCGGTGAGTGTTCCTGTCAGCGCTACATATGAATCGCCATCGGTTTTAAATACAGCCAATGGCCTTACCGGTTATTGGTCAGATAAATTTATCAGCACCTACCCACCCAAAAAGGATGACATAACGGAGCAGGATTTTGAATTGCCTGTAAGTGTTTATGGATACATGGCCGAGTATGTGCGCGTAGGCGACCTTGATGGTGACGGCAAACCCGACCTGATAATTCACGATGGCTATCAAACGATTTCTGTACTTAGAAACCAGTCGGCTATCGGCCCAATTAATCCCGCCGCGTTTGGAGCTGTTGGTACTCTATCCAGTTACCGGTTTACCGTGGGTACCGATCCTCAAATCATAAAAGTGGCTGATATAGATGGTGATGGTAAACCCGATCTGTTAGTAAGCTATTACAGTTTTTATGGCGTTGGCATATCTGTATTGTTAAACCGTTCAACGCCAGGCAATATAAATTTCGCCCCAAAAGTTGATATTGCTTATTATTCCACTCCGTTTGGCGCAAATACTTATGTGGTAGAAACCGGAGATGTTGACAGCGATGGCAGACCCGAAATTTTAATCGCAAATTCATCTTTAAATGGTATTTCGGTATTGCCAAACACCAGTAAGAAAGGCACAGTATCATTTGTTTCGCGATTTGATTTTGAGGCTGGCACACAGCCATCTGGTTTAAATCTTACTGATATTGATGGTGATGGTAAACCCGACCTTGTAATTAGCAATAAAATGGATAACACAGTTTCTGTGTTGCGTAACATCACGGCTCCCGGTATTATCAATGCGGCTTCGTTTGAAAAACATGTTGATTATGCAACCGTTGCTTCGCCTACCAGCGTCATTACCGGTGATTTGAACGCTGATGGCAAAGCAGATATCATAGTTGTATCGAGCGAGCCTGTGCCTGGGATATCCATACTGCAAAATAAAAGTACTACCGGCGTTATTAATGCCGGCTCGGTGGGCGCCAAGGTTGATATAACCTCATTATTATCTGCAAGGGGCATTGCCATAGCTGATATTGACGGCGATGCTAAACCCGACCTGGTTACAGGGCATACAGTGATCCGTAATATAAAGGGCAATGGCAATATTTCCCGCGCCTCCTTTGCAGCCAATGAAGTACCTGTAATGAAGATAAATAAGTTTTTTAAGGCATTTAGTGTTGAAGATATTGACGGTGATGGCATCCCGGACATCGTAGGGGTCGACGGTGGAGATCTCTCCATAGTCCGTAACAATCCTCTGGCCATAGGGCAGCCATATATATCATCCTTTAGTCCAGAATATGCCATAAAAGGCACTACCGTTACACTTACCGGTAAAAACTTTGACAAGGTATCTTCCGTTACGTTTGGCGGTACACCGGCAGCTTCATTTAAAATTGCTTCGCCAACTACCATTACAGCTGTTGTGGCAACAGGTGCATCTGGTAATGTGGCAGTAACCGCCCCTGCCGGCTCATCAATGAGGCCTGGATTTAACTTTGTACCGGCGCCAATCATAACAGCCAATGGGCCAACCAAAATTTTTGCTGGCACCGGCGTTCAGTTAACCGTAAATCAGAGCTCTGGCAATTATTACCAATGGTTGCGCGATGGAGTTAAAATCGACGGCGCCACATCAATTAATTACACCGCTACGCAAAGTGGATCATATATGGTTATTGTAACAGTAAATAATATCAGCCAAACATCTGCTGCAATCAGTATTACAGACTCGCCCGACTTGCCTGCCGACAACTTTAAATTGGCCATAACCAGTGTTTCATGTAAAGGCTCAACAAACGGGGCAATTAATATTACGGCCCTTCAAAACCTAAATTATATCGCTACCATTACAGGTAACGGTGTAAATAACCAATATACTTTCAGGCATGATGTAACGATCAGTAACCTAACAGCCGGCACCTATTCTGTTTGTATTTCAATAGCCGGCCAGTCCAATTACAAACAGTGCTTTACAGCTGTAGTGAACCAACCGCAAGATCTTTCGGTGTACTCGACCATAAATAATGAAAACAAAACAGTTACGCTTGCCATGACCGGCGGCGAGGAGTATCATATTTTACTTAACGGAACCAGCTACTCAACAAAAAACAGGAATATAACGTTGGCGCTAACAGATGGTAATAACGATTTAACGGTTACCACCGATAAACTGTGTCAGGGCGTACTACAAAGAATAATTAATTTTTCGGATAAGATCATACCATATCCTAACCCATTCCAAAATACTTTGCACCTGAATATTGGCAATGCGATATTCAAAAATGTTTCGGTGGAAATTTATGACATCGGTAACGGCAGAAAAGTATATGCTAAGCAATTTGGCGATCAATCGGGTAAGATTAGTTTAAACCTTACCGACCTTAGTTCCGGGCTTTATGGGCTGCGTTTAAATATGGGTAATTCGGTAAAAATTTTTAAGATAGAAAAAAAATGAAAAAGGATTTTTCAATATTAGCCCTGCTGCTGATTTTGTGTGCCTGCGGAGGGAAGAAAAACAATGAAATCGTTCCATCTCCATCGGTGGTTAAGCTTAATGCTCCTGCGCAAAATACAATTTGTTTAACCGGTGCTGTTGTTTCACCGACCCTAAGTTCGGTCACATTTCAATGGAACGCCTCGGCAAATACCAATAGTTATGACTTGGTGATCCAAAATCTTGTAACATTGGCTGTTACTACCAACAACACAACTGAAACCCAGCTTACCCTTAACCTGCTAAGAGGTGCTCCATTTTCATGGCATGTGGTTTCAAAATCAACTTCAACCAGCGCGACAGCCGAAAGTGATCAGTGGAAATTTTACAATTCAGGGCCAGGTATTGTAACCTACGCGCCCTTTCCGGCAGAGATCATTTCCCCTGCATACGGCACTACAATAACCTCAAATTCGGGAAAAATTGATTTAACCTGGAAGGGAAGCTCACCGGGAAACCTCGACCTTACTTACGATGTGTATTTAGGTACAAGTTCCAATCCGGCCTTGCTTAAAAAAGACATAACAGCTATTTCTCTCAATGATGTAGCTGTTACCGCCGGCACCACTTATTATTGGAAGATTACTACAAAAGATGCTGCCGGAAACAAATCTGAGTCGGTTGTTTACACTTTTAAGGTAAAATAAGAAGTTGTTTAAAAATGATTAAATAAAACTGTTATCCCTCCCTCCACGCTGTTGCGAAGCACGAAGCATCGAAGGCTTTTGTGCGCTTTTAACAGCATATGAGGCTCCAAAACAGTTAAACTTATCCTATTAAATAGCTGAGCCATTACAGCGACTAATTATGAACCTACACTTATACTGATATCTTTATATTATCTCCATTTTTAACCACATACCGGTAATTATGGCCGTTACGTTTAATGGTAATCAACAGGTGGCCTGCATCCTTTTTTTCCACTGCCAGATCGAAAACCGTCCCAAACGCGTGAATATTATCCAGTCCCATATGATCCCAGGCCTGTGGTAAGCGGGGAGTGCAATAAACGCTGTTGAAACCCACAGGCCTCATGCCGAACAGACCTTCGGTAAAAATGCGGCAATATAATCCACTCTCTGCCGAAAGATGGCGTTGGTTACCTTCGGGATAGGCTTCTACAGCATATGGAACATGCTCGCCCAAAAGCCGCCGCTGCGAATAGTATTTCAGGAACCTTACCGCCTGTTCGGTTTCACCAGCCTGTAATACCCCACGGAGTGCGTATAAGGTTGAGCGGTCCCAAAACGTATCGTTCCCGGCTTGCGTGGCCAGGCCGTCGGCAGTCCATAGCTCGTGCGAAAACAGGGCATTTATTGTACCCTTGCTACGGCCATAGATACCCATGGTTAGCGGAACACAGATCCAGGAGCGCAATATGGTGTTGGTTTCATAATACTTATAGGTATGATAGCCGGCTATATCGGCCCCAAAATATTTTTCGATAGCATTTTTAAGTGCTGCTGCCCGTTGTGCATATTGTGTTGTTTCTTTTTTTGGCAGATGTAGTTGCCGGGCTAAAAAACTCGCGGAGACCAGGGCATCGTAATACAAGCCATTGGTAGATAAATTGGCTTTGCCTGATGGAAACCTGCCTTCCAATTCATCACTTTGCGATTCTACCACCCCTTGTTGATTAATGTGCCTGCGGTTATACTCCAGACACCATGATATTAACGGCCAAAGTTTTTTTGCCGAATCGATATTTCCTAAAGTAAGTGCATAGCGGGATGCTCCATAAGCTATCATAGCCTGGTCGCCCCTATCACCGGCACCTTTCCAAACAGTATCTCCCTCAGCCACGATAGAGCTTGGCAAGGGCTTATAATCTGGGTTCATATAACCGGCAAACAAGCGATACGCATTCATAGCCGACAGGTTCCCTATCCTATCGCCCGAAAAAGCAAAATAAGGATTAACATATTCGGCCTGATCATTAGCCCAGATAGCTGCGTAATACGATAAACCGCCAGGCCCATGCATATAACCGCTCTTTGTTTTAAAAATGCTTTCTGTAGCCCTGATCTTGGCAAATGCAAACATGGCGTTCAAAACACTATCGGGTGTTTTCAATTGTAAAGGGCTCAGGATCTCTTCAATACGGTGTTGCCGCGCCTGCTCTTCAAGATCGGCCCTTACAGGCATTAGTGATCCAGGGTGATCAGTAGCCTGGTAGTCGATAACAAATGTGTATGATTGGCCGGGCTGCAATGTTTTGCTACCGTCATTTACCGATTGCATAATAACTGTGTGCGGCGCGCCTTTACTTTTAAGGGTATCTGTAGTTACTTCGCGCTTTAAGTGCTCCATCACTACCGAAACTGGTTTATTGCCGACGTTGGTAAACTTATAAGTTTCAAGAGCTATCGGTTTATCTGTTGATGGGAACAGGCTATGCTCAATATTAACCTGCCTTAACCTGTCTGCGCGATAAGCAATGCGCATAAAGCCGTGCTGGTTAATACTTTTTACCGGTAAACTTATTCCGCCTTTTGCAGCATCGGGCCATAGTAACTCGTCATCTACGTATATCCGGGGCTGGGCATTATCATCAAATGTATACGCGATGTGGCTCCGGGTATCATCGGGGAGCATCCGGAATGTTGGGAAAACCACTGTGCGTGAAAGATGGCATAAACCCGCCGCATCTACGTTATAAGCAATCCACAACGATACTTTTTCGCCCGACATTTCGATATGATCGGCATGTGGAAGACGACCGTTTATATTCCAGGTAATACTTCCATCGGGTTGTAAAGCCCATCTGTTATCCTGTTGTGGTAAAACCAATTGCTGCGCTGAAACTAAACGCAATTGTAAAAGAAAAATGAGTATGATTAGGCTATGTTTTCGCAAGCAAAAATTCATTAAGTAGTATTAGATAGGAATGTAACTGATTTTATTATTTCACGTTGATATTAAGCTGCTGACCGGGTTTAACTGTAACTTCGGCAAAAGATATGTGTTTACCCCAACTATCGGTTGCATGTTTAACAGGTAACTGTTTTCCGTTGGCATACGCCAGTTTGTAATCGCCGTAAAACATTGCTTTCCAACTGACCTGCAATTTACCGGCATTGTTTAGCGAAGACTGCTTTGTACCCTGATGAACAACATTGATCACTGTACCTAGCAACGGTAAATTACTGATACCTGCGTTGCCGTTACCGGTTGTCTTATAAATGGTACTGATGCTTTGCGAACGGGCATCTGGCCTTATCCCCATCAAGCCCTGCACAATGCCTTCAATTACACCAAATGAAACTTCGGGATATTCCCGTCTTTCGGTATTTTTATCAGATAGGTACAACAAGTAATCACGAGCTTTGTCGCAGGAGTTATTATTATAAAATATTAACGGCAGGTAGGATGTATTTTCAACATTCCAGGTTTTGGAGGCCAGGTGAGACAGCGTTTTTTTGATACGCGTAGTATCTTTCAAAGCATCAAACCATAGCAAAAAAGTCTCGCCCTCATCCCTGCCAAATTTGCCATCCTTGCCGTAATAGGTAAAATACAAGTTATCCTTTGTGTTCCACCAATCAGTTTCCAGTCGCTGCCTGTATTTTTCGGCGTTCAAGGCATAGGCTTTGGCTTCGGCCGATTTACCTTTGCCGGCCAATATGGCCGAGTACGTTGATAATCCCTGGTAAAGGGCAGCTAACAGGTCGACACCGGTTTTTAAATTAGGTACACCTTCCGAATAGGAAGGTAATCCCCGGCAACGATGGAAAGAATCACTTTCATTAAAAGGCACAGGCGCATTAGGGTGCGCAGGCCTGTTTAACATAGAATCTGCCGACAGCACCCAGGTGTCGATATAATCTTTAGCTGTTTTTTCCTGAAAATTGACAAATACCGCATCGTTAATATAATACTTATTACCCGTCCACAAATACATTCGCCAGCTGGCATACAGCACATCAAAATTAGCCGGGAGATTATACCAAAACTCACGGTCGTTCCGGTAATCTTCGGGTGCGGGCTTGCCTGCTTTATTCATCTCCCAGTATGAACACCAGTTTTTTGATGCAGACATATTGCGGGCGAACAGGGTAAGCATGTTTTGGTTTTCGCGCTTTAGGCCAAGTATCTCGCCGCCTATGCTTTGATGAGATACATCCCGCATACAAAAGGCATCACGTGGGGGCAGCGCTGATTCGTACCAAGGCCCTACCGGGTCGGCAGGATGTCCTTTATAATGCAGCGCCATATCTTTGGCCCAGGCAAATGCCTGTTCTATTCTTTTATCAGACGAGGAAAATTTCACGTCCTGGGCAAAGGCAGACAAATTGCTCAAAATGCATAGTATTCCCGTAGCCGTTAAAAGCCTGTGAATTAATAAAGGTTTAAAATTCATAATTGGTCTATTCTGGTCTATTTTATAAAAATAGATAATTTTATTTATTGTCCAAACTTATTTTGCAAGTACGAGCGGAGAAAACAAAATAAACATCAACACCATCAGCAGCAATAATATACAACTGTAAATATGCCGGCTCTTCCACGGCTTGATATCAACCAGGGTATTGATCTGCAGCCCGTAAGGTTGTGCCATAGGATAAAACTTACCGATAAGCAGCATCAGCCCACAGGTTATCACAAATAATGTGGCGAGGATATGCAAAAAGTGGATATGCAGATCAAACACTGTTTGTGTAAGCGCATAGGTTGTAATAAAAAAGGCCAACCCGATGCTGGCTGCTTTGGCGGGCACTCTCTTGGTAACCAACCCGATAAACATAATGGTAAAAATGGGCACGTTAAAAAAGCCGTTCACCATTTGCACATAAGTGTAAAAGCCGTTTTTTACGAATATGATAAAAGGTGCAATGAACATAGCCAGCAGGCAGATCATGATCTCAAATAATCGCGCTGCGCGGACCATATGCCTCTCGTTAGATATCCTGCCGTTCTTTTCAGCCCATGGTTTATATATGTTTAATATAAACAGTGTACTTGAGCTATTGAGGCCGGCATTAAAAGTAGTGAGGGCTGCGCCAAAAATAATAGCAGCAATATAACCTGCGATAAAAGGTGGAGATACAAGGCTATCCAGTTTAGGGAATACTTCGGCCGTGTTATCCAAATGCGTAAAAATATGCACTGCTATCAGGCCGGGCAGGTTTAGTAATAACGGCGAGATCAGTTTACCCAAACAGGCTACTGCTATACCCTTCTGGCTGCTTTTTAAATCGCGCGAAGCCAAAAGCTGTTGAACTATGTATTGCTCGGTTCCCCAGTAATACAGGTTTACTAACAGCATGCCGGTAAATAAGGTACTGAAAGGGATTGGATCGGCAGCGGTACCGATGCTGTTTAAATGTTCACGATGGTTATTCAGCAAAATATGCAGCCCTTGCATTATACTCCCCTGCCCCAAATACCGCAAGCCAAAAAAAGGCAGCAGAAGGCCTCCGGCAAATATGCCGAAGCCGAGCAAGGTATCTGAAGTTGATATAGCTTTCAATCCTCCTAATAATGAATACAGGCACCCTATTGTTCCCATTATCCAGATCAGGATCCAGATGGTTGTCCAGTAATCTGTTTTCCACACATCGCCAAAATGGAACAGGCCGTTAAAGGCAACGGCGCCGCTGTACAAAACCGATGGCAGCAGGTTGATAATATAACTTACCAGGAATATGCATGAAACCAGTTTGCCGATACCGGGGCCGTAACGGGCAGTAAGGTAATCAGGAGTGGTTGAAATGCCCAGCTTAAGGTACATGGGCATTAAAAACTCCGATACCAGCAGCATAGCCAGTACCGATGTCATGCCCCAGGCCATGACGGACATATTGTGGGTGTAAGCCAGCTCGTTTTCGCCTATAATAGTTGCGGTATTGATATTGGTAAACAGCAGACCTCCGCCAACCAGTAAAAACCCCAGGCTCCTATCGGCAAAAAAGAAACCATTAAGGGTTTTGATTTTATTTTTTCTTGATTTATACCAGGATAACAGGCCGACTATGCCCGTAAAAAAAAGAAAACTGGTTAGTATGATCCAATTCACCCTGTCCTGGTTTTGTTAAATTTATAGTGTGCTCCGTTCAAATAAAATGGTTGGCACCGTTAGGCTGATCTTTTCTTTATTAACGATAGCGCGGCCGGCTAAGGTGCCCATGCTGGCAAAATCGGCAGAAAAGGTAGTAACCCCTATGATCTCTTTAGCCGGCTCGTCGTTACTTGATAGTACACCTACATCTTTACCCGGCACAAGCTGCATACTTTTACAATCACGCATAATTTGCCATAAGGCAAAGTTGTCCAGCGTAAAATAAACTTTCCCCTTTTCAACCGAACCATGGGCGTACTCCTTAATGATGCGGCCTTTAATATTAAAATCCTTCAGGAATTTTTTAAACGATGGCACGATCTCTTTCGGATCAAGAGATGCCGGCGAATGATAAAATATGATCTCATCAAACTTCCTGATCTTAGGAGCAAGCTCGGCCAGGATGCGGTATGATGATTGGCCAAACTCCTGGGTGATGTGGTTGAAATCGCCATCGATAGGTTCATACCTGTCAAACATCAGGAATTTATTTGGAGGAATGGCTTCCAGTAGTTCTTTTGTTTTTGGATGAGGGATAGGCGCTATTACATACATACCATACTTTCCCTTGATCTGGTTAAGGATGGTTCCGAAGATCTCGATATCACCATGATGAAAATATGGGTTCAACCCGATATTAGGACCAAGCTCATGACGAAAGTTACGGTAAAACTGCTCCTCAAAACTATCCAGGTTATACATTAGCAAAGCTACATTCAGTGTCTGTTCGGCATTACTGTTGGCCACAAAATAGCCATGCCTGTTTTTCGATTCAACAATGCCCCTGCTAATCAGTTCCCGGTACGCCTTGATAATCGTTTCCCTCGAAAACCCTAACTCCTTGATCAGCTTGTTTACTGATGGCAGCATCTCATCCTGGCCAATCACCTTCTCGTTAATAGCGTTGATGATGCCTTGTACAAACCTATCATGCTTAGAGTATGAAGGGATATCCGTAAGCTTTTTGATCTCCTGAAAAATTTTATCCATTGTACCAGTACATTTTAGCCAAAGTAAGAAAAAAGCCGACAAGCCTGTTGTTCTTTTTCTTCATTGCCAACCGGCATCCAATTCCGGTCGGGTAAACACATGTTTGGCAGCCCCCGGGGGGCTGCCAAACATGTGTTTTTTTATTAATAGCCGGGGTTTTGTTTCAGGTTTTTATTCAGATCTATCTCTGTTTGAGGTATAGGGAATAAATAATTTTTAGCGGCATCAAATACACGCGGCGTCCCTACTTTAACGGTGGTACCCGGTGTGAGTGTCAGCGCGCCGTTGGTTGGGTTCACGCTACCTTGCAAACTGCCGGTAACCTGCCCGTTCATTACCTGCTGACCAATTTGCCAGCGCTGAATATCAAACCACCTCAAACCCTCAACAGCCAGCTCAACCCGGCGTTCGCGGCGCAACAGTGTGCGCAAGCTTGCCTGATCGTTGTATTTTGCCTGATCAACCGCCGGCATGCTCACGTCAGGGCGTTTCCGTACCGAATTGATGTCATCAAATACCGTAGCGTCAATTTTATTGCTTTCGATCTTAGCTTCGGCATCCATCAGTTTTACTTCGGCAAAGCGGATCAGGATCACGTTCATACCAACCTGGTCCATGTTTGGAAAGTCGGCAATTACTGGAGTATATTTTCTTAAACCATAAGCCGATGGACTACAATTGTTGTCGCCCCAATGATCGATAGTTTTCGGACTGCCCGACAGCGGATCATAGTACTGCCCGTAAGGCAACCTGCTGCTATATTGCGTACCTGGATAAAAAACGGTTGCAGTAAGCCTTGGATCCCTGTTTTTATAAGGCTGCGCTGCATCATATCCTGATGTTGGATCATCAATAGTTTTACCATTACTTGTTTCATAAGCATCTACCAGGCTCTGGGTCGGAGCTATGGAATTATAGCCCCCTAATGAGTTAATGGTCATGTTCCTGGCCCATCCAAAATTGTTGTCACTTGCTTTAAACTGAACATCCAATATTACTTCCTGGTTATCGGCAAAAGGCTGACGGAACAGGTTTACATAGCTCGGATAAATGCTGTAGGTAAACGGCGGCGACATAAGCGCCTGACAATCCGCAATGCACTCGGTATACATTTTATTAAAAAGCTCAATCCTCGCTTTCAAAGCGATGGCCGCACCACGGGTTACGCGGCCAATATCCGCCCCCGAATAACTAACAGGCAGATCGGGGGCAATGGCAGTAAGCTCTTTTAAAATATAGGCTACAACATCAGCCTTAGGTGTCTGTGCTGCTTTATTAGCGTCATCTGGCGAAACATTGTGCTCAACCAATGGAACTGCGCCGTATAACTGGCTAAGCGTAAAATATTCGTATGCCCTTAAAAAACGGGCTTCGGCAATAAATCTGGCCTTTAATGTGGCATCCATATTGGTGCCTCCAACATTGTCCAAAAACCAGTTGCAGGTTTGAATACATTTATAATTCCATTTCGAGTACCCGGTATTGGTTGGCGTTGCTATTCCCGCCGAAAGTGACAACCAGTTTTCCCACGGAAACTGATCAAAGGTGTTATCTGAATTGTTATCTGCAAAAACTCCATAATAGCCGTTGTTACTGCCTCCCCATTTTGAATAGCAGCCGTTTAAGGCGGCAAGGGCATCGTTGGATGATTTCCACAGTACGTTATTGGTGTAGGAGTCTAATGGCGCTCTGTCCAGGAAACCCTTTCTGCATCCTGATGCGGCCACCGAACCTAATATAATTGCGGTTATGATTAATTTTTTCATCGACATTTTTTTAATAATTAAAAGGATACCTCAAGACCAAGGGTATTAGTTTTTAACTGCGGATAAGAGCCGTACGCGTTGTTACCGGCACTGGTTTCAGGATCAACCCATTTATAAAAGCTGGTGAATGTGAGGATGTTCTGCCCGCTGTAATAAACCCTCACTCCCTTTACCCCTATGCGCTGCAGTGGTTTGCCCGGAATGTTATAGCTTACCAATAAATTTTTGAGCCTTAAATAAGACGCGTTCCTAACCCAAAAAGATGATACAAAGCTCTGCGGATTATTCTGAGAATAGGTTGACCATAGCCTTGGGAAAGTAGCCGAGGTATTTTCCGGAGTCCAGGCATCGAGCAATGCTGTAGTTGGATTACCGATATTAGGCTGTTGCAATGAACCTAACTCGAAGCCCTGAACATAGTTTTTAACACCCAAAGCTCCCTGGAAAAAGGCACTTACATTAAAACCTTTCCAGCCTGCGCCAAGTGTAAAACCAAATGTTGTTTTTGGGAAAGGCGTACCCAGGTACACACGGTCGTTACCATCAATAACACCATCAGGTGTGCCATTAGGGCCGCTGATATCCTTATACACCAAATCGCCAGGGCCAATAACGCCTCCGCTTTGCTTAGCATGCTGGGCTACCTGTTGCTGTGTTTGAAAAATGCCTTCTACCTGATAACCGTAAAATGCTTTGATAGGTTCGCCAACAACCAGGCCACTCGAGATAGATCCGGTACCTGCCAGATCGGTTATTTTATTGGTAATGAAGGATGCGTTTATTGCAATGTTATAAGATGCACTGCCGATCTTGTCACGGTAAGCAGCAGCAAACTCCCAACCTTTGTTACGTACAGAGCCCGCGTTTTGATAAGGTGTGGTAAAACCATAAACACTGCTGGCTGGCAGCTGCAATAAGATGTCGTTGGTATTTTTAACAAAATAATCTGCTGTGAAGTTCAATTTGCTGTTCAGCAGTTCCATATCAAAGCCAACGTCGGTAGTAGTTGATTTTTCCCAGGTGATTAGCTTGTTAGCTCCGTTATTAAGCGCGATACCTGGTGCCAGCGTTTGGTTAAATGAATAATTTTGTCCGCTTGAAATAGTTGAAATAGCGGGATAAGGACTAATTATACTAAGCGCGCCCATACTGGCCAGCGTTTGACTGCCGTTGTTAGGATTTACCAAAGTTTGGTTACCCAGTTTACCCCATGAAGCCCTTAGCTTAAGCATCGGAATGGTACCGGATAAAGATTCGAAAAACGATTCTTTCGAGATATTCCAGCCAGCCGAGAACGAAGGAAATACGCCCCATTGCTGCCCCCTGGCAAAACGGGATGAACCATCATCGCGAATATTGGCTTCGAGTAAATACCTGTCATCGTACGAATACCTCACACGACCAAAGTAAGATAGCAATGCCAGTTGACTGGCAGTACCGGCATTTTGCTGGCCAAGGGATGGTGCAGCGTCAATTTGCGATAACGAACTATTTAAAAAGTTTTGTCTGTAAGCATACAGGTACTGGTAATTGGTAAGCTCTTGCGAGGCGCCCGCTAACACATTGATGCTATGTTTGCCAAAAGTCCTGTCGTATTCCAGCAAACCCTGCAAGTTGTAGTAACTGTTAACCACGTTGGCATTGGCCAGTGAGCTTTGACTTATGGTAGTAAGTACCGATGAAGGATTTTGGGGATCGTAGTAAACATCGGCCGGTTTAAACTCCTGCGCGGGATTTGTATTATGCCGGTATGCGAATGAAGGCTTGAAATGCAAACCTTTAACTGGTTCCCAATCTGCACCAACATTACCGGTAAAAAGCGTATTTTGATTGTTGTTATACCCCGGCGAATTAAGCCAGGCAATAGGGTTACCAAACGAGAGGTAGTTATATACCCCGTTTTTATATTGGTTTACCACGGTGCTGCTCATCGCGGCTGTTGTACCTATAATACCACCAATATCACCGCCGCCTAAGCCATCAGGAGCTTCTGTTGGTGCATATAAAAATGATAGATTGGCACTAACACTAAAGTTTTTTGTTAAGGCCGAGTTGATATTCATACGGGTAGAATATCGTTTGAAGTTTGATTTCGCGATAATACCATCCTGCTGAAAATAACCGAGTGAAAAGGCATACTGCGTTTTCTCATCTCCACCACTGATATTCACCGCATGGTTTTGCTGAAAACCACTTCCCTTGTATAAAAAGCCCTGCCAATCGGTATTTGGATGCGTATCCGGGTCGGTTTGATTTTTAAACTTGGTAATGTCGTCGGCTGTCCAGTAAGGCGTTTGCCCTTCGTTGGCCAGAGCCTGGTTATACAGGGCAGCGGCTTGCCATGAAGGTAAAAAATCGGGCAGGTTTGATGGTTTCTGTTTACCAAAGTAGCCATTATAGTTTACCTGCATTTTGCCGCTTTTACCCCGTTTGGTCGTGATCAGTATCACACCATTGGCAGCCCTCGATCCGTAAATAGAGGCCGATGCCGCATCCTTCAGTACCGAAACAGATTGTACATCGTTGGGGTTCACGTCTGATAAACTACCGATAATCCCATCTACCACTACCATCGGATCACTATTGTTTAACGTTCCGATACCACGGATGTTAATATTACCCGAAGTGCCTGGCTGCCCGCCCGTTGTAGTGACGGTAACGCCGGCCATGGTGCCCTGCAAAGCGTCATTAAGATTTGTAACCGGCCTGTCCTGCAGCTCCTTTGAGCCGATTGAAGCTACCGAACCCGTGAGGTTTGCTTTTTTCTGCGTACCATAGGCTACGACAACAACTTCATTCAGAACTTTTGTTTTTTTATCCGGAACCATGATTACGTTCCCATCCCAGTTAGCAGTAACCTTTACCGATTGTTTTTCATAACCGATAAAAGAAAACAATAGCATGGAGTTTTCTGATACGCTAATCTTATAAACCCCATCAGCATCAGTAACTACACCTTTAGCGGTGCCGACAAGACTAACGCTTACCGAAGGCATTGGCAAACCCTGCTCGTCCTTAACCCGCCCCGAAATTGATTTAAGCTGCTGGGAAAAAACCTGTTGAATACTGCATAACATGACACAGCAAAACATAACAAGCCCCAGTTTTTTAGGTACTTTTCTTTTCATAATTGAGTTTTGATTTAATTGGTCTATTCTGGTCTATTATGTTATAAAAGTAGAAACTTTTTAAATACCGTCAAATTTTTTTTTAATAATTCGATGATGTAAGTCGCCGCAATGGTGATCATTAGGTCGCCCGCCCTTTTATTACGCAAAATGACAAGCTAACTGAGTTGCGCACGATGCTATTATCGAATGATATTGATTCAACCGACTATAAGCTGATGAAAATGGAGTGTGATAGGAAGATTTTAGGGCTTAAAGCAGGGTTGAAAACTTTGAGGAAAAATAACACCGAACAGCTGGATAATGCCGAAATTATAGACAGAGCACTGTTACGGTTAAACATGCTGTTTAAACTGAATAGAAAGGCTGAAATTCACAAAAAAAGGCTAACTATTGATTCGCCCCCCGGAAAAATGGAAGATTTTAGAAAAAGTTGTACGAACCGGTCAAATAAACTCGGCGGCGTTTTTGTTTTACCTAATTAACAAAAAGTTAAGAAGAAAAAAAGCCGGGATAAAAACTTCGAAAAGCTTTCATCCCGGCTCGGTACTCAAACCCGTCGTCCACACGAACCAATTTATAGATGACCTCAAAAGGTTTGCGGCTTTATTTGATGATTAAGGCCGATTTCGACATACCTAACCGGTTTTGAGTCGAACCCGAAAATATCGTACAATGATTATCTCTCTTAGAAACGCTGCAAAGAGATAATAGTTGTTTAATATTTTTTAAACAGGTTCGAGCCCAATAGTGCACTTCTCAAATCAGCCTATGGGTGATTTGAAGCTATTGGTAGCTTTTTGAACTTAACCTTAACGCGGCACGTTCAAAATTTAAGATTCTAAAGTTCTCCTGATAATCGTAGCAAGCGCTTTAAAATGACCTTACTTAGCTGCACCTGAAGTATCACCGCTCAGCTGTCGACGAATCAGAGGAATGAGTATTTTGCCTAAATCGGTAATTGTCGCATATCAAGGAAAAAACGGTGGCGAAGCCCTGTTAAAACTTTACTGAATAAATAAAGGGTTGCCGGTGCAACCCCTTATTTGTTTTCCGCTACCACTCATTCATTTCGCAGGCTGTCGACAGGGTTGGCCAACGCAGCCCTAATAGATTGAAAGCTGATCGTAATCAACGCAATCGAAATCGCCGCGAACGCGGCTGCCGCGACCAGATACCACTGGATAGTAGTACGATAAGCAAAACCCTGCAACCATTTTTGCATCGCCCACCAGGCCAGCGGCGTTGCAATAAATAATGCTATCACAACTAATTTCAAAAAATCTACAGACAACATACCTGTTATCTTCGATACGCTGGCACCCAGAACCTTACGGATACCTATTTCTTTGGTGCGTTGTTCCGCAGCGTAAGCTGCAAGGCCGAAAAGTCCCAGGCACGCTATTAAAATAGCCAGCGTACTGAAACACAAGAAAATTGTTCCCGCACGCTGCTCCGCACGATAAGTTGAATCAAAATCGGCATCCATGAACGAGTAGGTAAACTGCTCGTTTGGTGAAAAGTGCTTCCATCTCTTTTCAATTAAAGCAAGCACGTTTGAAATCTCCCTGCCGCGCAACCTCACATTGATAGCGCCATTATCGGGAGCATAATATAATGCTAAAGGCATAACTTCCTCGTGTAGTGAGGCATAATGAAAATCTTTAACAACGCCAACTATATGATAAGGCTGGATTCCATATGAATCCCGGTACAACGTTTTATTCAAAGGATCTTTTGCGCCATACTTGCGTACAAATGCTTCATTTACGATCATGCCCGCACTATCTGTAGGCATATCTTTTGAAAAATTACGACCCGAGGCGAGCGTCAACCTCATGGTATGTATGTAGTCTTCATCTACCGGCCAAAATTCAGTCAGAATAACCTGTTTGATATCAATAAGCCGGGACGGGAAAAGACCGGTTCTCAACCGCAGGTCGCCGGTAGGCTGAAAAGCGCTCATACTCACATTTTCAACCTCAGGAATCTGCTTCAATTCATTTTTGAATAAAGCAGCGCTGTTGCCCAGTACATCGCTGTTCTTAATAACTAGGACGTGGCTGCGATCAAAACCGAGGCTTTTGTTACGGATGAATTGGAGCTGATTAAAGATAACCAAAGTACTAATGATCAGGAAAATAGATATAGAAAACTGGAATACCACTAAAAAACTTCTCAGAAAACTGCCCTTAAAACCATTAGCAATCTTGCCCTTCAACACATCGATAGGTTGGAAAGCGGAAAGAAAAAAGGCAGGATATGCACCCGCTAAAAATCCAACCACCAGGGCAATCAATAGTAATGTGGGAACCAGCCATACTAATTGTCCCCAATGCAGTGCCAGTTGTTTTGCCGCCAGTTGATTAAACATTGGCAACAGCAACCAGGCTATTAATGCACCCATAAAAGCAGAAGCCACTGTCACTAGCATAGACTCAGTAAGGAATTGCACGATAATAAATTTTCGTGACGACCCCAGCACTTTTCTTACGCCTACTTCTTTAGTCCGGTTAGCCGACCGGGCGGTACTTAAATTCATAAAATTTACGCAAGCTATGAGCAGGATAAATATGGCGATCACCGAAAATATATAAACATATTGAATATTGCTGCCCGCTTCCAGCTGATATTTTGCTTGATCGCGGAGGTGAATATCCGTTATGGGCATCAATACAGTTCTGAAATAATTGTCACCGCTGCTCCAGGCAGCCGGATTAAACGAATTTTTGATTTCGACAGCAGCGATCTCTTTTTCCAGCCGGTGTACATTAGCACGAGGTTTGAGCAATAAATAATTATGCATGCCGCCATAACCCCAGCCGTGTTGAGCACTTTCCGCACGCGAACTGTATGACAGGAAAAAATCATAGTGAAAATGCGACTGCTCAGGAATATCTTTAATAACACCGGTGATTTTGTAGGCGCTGGTATCGTTGATGGTCAGCGTCTGCCCTACAACTGTTGTACGATTAAAATATTTTCTCGCCGTGCTTTCAGTTATTACGGCGCTGTGGGGGGCATCTAGCGCATTGGCGGGGCTCCCTTCAATCATCGGCAGGGTGAAAACCTTAAAAAGTGAAGATTCAGTAAACACAATCTTCTTTTCCTGTATATTCTCATTCCCTTTACGAATGTAAAATTTCGAGGGCGATAGAAACAGCCCGCCAACATCAATCATGCGGGTCATTTGCTCAATTTCAGGAAACATGCCCTTAATGGTCGCAGGCAGGGGTTCTTCAGAAGTGGCGTACTGGTTCGCATTACCATTTAATTTAACATCAAGCCCTATTCGGTATATACGGTCTGCGTGTTCGTTGTATTTATCATACCCGAGTTCATGAGTTACGTAAAAAACGATCAGTAAAAAGGTGGCCAGGCCCGCCGAAAGTCCGAAGATATTAAGAAGGGTGAAACCTATGTTTTTTTGCAGGCTGCGATAAGCGGTTTTCAAATAATTTCGGATCATGCTCTTGCGTTTGGGGCGTTGAGCTACCCGTACCCAGGTGCTTTCCCGAGGCAAGATTACTGGCTTATCAGCCGCCGGAAGTGTCAACTTATCATTTGACACTTCTTTTTTTAGCTTACGCTTATGTTCGGCCGGAGTTTGACCAGTTAATTCCTTAAAAAACCGGTTGAAAGTCGATTTAGAATTAAATCCCGAATCATATGCAATACCCAGCAAATTATAACGCTCGTAATCCGGATGGTGTAATTTCCTGATTACAGCCTGTATCCGCAACTCGTTGATAAAATCATTGAAGTTCTTTTTAAAAGACTGATTAATAATACGCGACAATTCGTGCGGATGAATATCCAGCTTCTCTGCCAAAGTAGTTAATGATAGTTCAGCATCTTCATATAATCGATCGGCCGCTACCACTTTTTTTAGCCACCTGCCCCTATCCCGTAAATTCTGGGGCACGGAAGTCGGCAAGGATTGTTCAGGTCTTGTATCCGATGCTGAAATGTTGCTAAATCCAATCCAGATCAGTACCACAAGGATCCCAAGGACAATCAGGTCATTGAGCCAATATACAGCAGTCAGTAACAGGAGCACTTTGAGTATGCTGTCCAATCGCCGGTATCTCATGAGCTGCCTGTCCATCAACACGGCTTGTTGACTCCGTTGCGCATCTCGGATTAACTGATGTGACAGGCACAAGTAGCCGGCCATACTCAGCAGTACGATCCAGCCTGGAACTACCGGTAATAAAACCAGCGGGCCGAAATGCCACAGGTTACCGCGCTGAAATGTTCGCCCCGGATGGATTAATTGCAAAAAGTAAAAATAAAGTAAAGGTCCCCAGGCCAGCATTACAGATAACGGCAAGCCCGCAGCATGCAATAGCGTTACACTCAAAACCAAACTCAAATACCGGTTGGCACTGCTGTTAATCCGTTTGCCGGACCATAAAAGCATAGCCACGGTAAACCCGGTAAAAATCATTCCGAGGAGAAAAAGCTCTAAGCTTTGAATATGAAAGATGTTTGAATGCAATAAAGTCCTGGTTTCAACTTTCGTTCCAAAACAATAAAAAATTAAAAATCAAACAATTAAATACAAACCCATTAAGTTTCTGTATCAGTTCCGAACAATAACTCGTTCGTTTTTGAGCAAAAAAAAAACAACGACATAACTACGCTTCCAACCAGAGATAGCTACCCAAAAATCAGATAACTATACTAATGCCATCAACCGCCCAATGCCCTGTATTTAGCGCCGGTTAAATATGGCTGCAAAAAAACCGGTGATCAGTTTTGTGATACTTAAAAAAGTGAATAATGGCGATAGCAGGAACATAGGGTTTTCGTCGTTGCGCAAACTTGCATAAAAAAGTTGTCAATAAAATTGACAACTTCCCTAAAATTGTACTCAAACGCGTCGACCACACGAACCATTTTATAGATGACCTTAAACGGTTTGTGGCTTTATTTAATGATTTAGGCAGAATTCGGAATATTTGATCGCTGCCATGCTGCAAAGGTAGCCGATGCCAAACCGGCCTCTGTCAGCTCAGTTCCATTTTACAGATGCCGGATCAGGGTGACCTATAGATCTACAAATTCGCCTCTTTGTTCGGCAACCTGATTACCCCACTGCAGGATGGCATTAAGCAAAGGAATGCAGGACCTTCCAAATTCGGTTAAGCCATAGATCACTTTGATCGGCGGCTTTTCGCCGTAGACCTTTCGATAAATCAAATCGTCTTCTTCCATTTGCCTGAGCTGCAGGCTCAGTGTTCTTTCGGTTACGCCGGGCATTTCCTTGCCGAGCTCGCTGTACCGTTTAGCCGCATCTTTTAGATGGTATAGGATGACCGCTTTCCATTTCCCGCCGATCAAATCCATCGCCAGGCTTACGGTACAAGGATATCGTTTGTCACGGAGCTGGATAAAATCGCTTTTACATTCTGTTCGCATGGGTTCGTCAGGCTATCCAAATGGATAGTTATTGCAAAAGTAATAAACGATAAATAGTTTTGCAACTATCATTTTTATAGTTTAACTTATGGAATCGGAATTCAATCAAACAGCGCTCAAACCGCTGATCACCATCACAGGAATTTTAGGCAAGCAGGGTTACAGCGCCGCGCAAACGCTTTTGAAAAGTGGCCGGTACCGGGTGCGCGGTATTACCCGCCGTACGGATTCACCGAATGCGATCAGCCTGAAAGAACA
Organism: Mucilaginibacter gossypii; assembly: GCF_900100945.1. Taxonomy (GTDB): domain Bacteria; phylum Bacteroidota; class Bacteroidia; order Sphingobacteriales; family Sphingobacteriaceae; genus Mucilaginibacter; species Mucilaginibacter gossypii. The sequence goes on from NZ_FNCG01000007.1 coordinate 207,494, forward strand.
GGGTGCGGAATTAGTTAACCTGCCACTGGATGTCGGTCATCAGAAAGCTTATACCGAAGCATTTCGCGGCTCGCACGGGGTTTTCATGATGACGCCTGGTATCGCGCCGCCGGATACCCACGAATTTGAGTTGGGTAAGCAACTGGCGGATGCGGCGGTGGAAGCCGGGGTACAGCACGTGATCTTCAGCAGCCTGGAAAACGTTGATGAGATCACCCGGGGAAAGAAGTTCGCACCACATTTTACAGATAAAGCCAGGGTCGAAGCCTATATCCGGACACTGCCTATTACCAGTTCCTTTATTTATATGGCTTTTTTCTACACGAACCTATTGGAGTTTTATACGCCGCTGGTCAGGGAGGATGGTACGCTGGTCTTTCCCATCTATCTGCCGGAAGACTTCCGTGCGCCTTTTGTTGATCCCTTAACAGCTACCGGGCCCGCTGTACTGGAGCTATTTTCTGACCAGCAGCAATATGCCGGGCAGTCGTTGCCTGTGATCGGCGACATCATTTCGCCGCGGGAGATGGTAGCTACTTTTATCCGGGTAACCGGCAAAAAGGCCGTTTACAGTTCAGCTTATTCGCGCGAAGACTTTCTCCGGCATTTCCCGGCGTTTGCTTCCAACGAGCTGTTGGTGCAGGAAACTATCGGAATGGTGAATTACGCCGTAGAAGATGGTTATTTCCGCGAAGGCCGCGATCTGGAATGGAGCCGCCGGATCGATCCCGGTACCCTAACCTGGGAGCGTTTTTTGCGCAAGACCGGATGGCAGGGCGAAAAGATCAGCTTTTAAACTGATCTGCTTTCCGGCCCGCGACGATGATCACCGGCTTTTTTATAGGCGATATCTTATCCCTGGCAAAGGGACACGTTATTGAGAATAGCTCCAAATAAAAACAGAGACAATTTTAATGGGTAATATTCTTTCCGGCTGCTGCTATCACCGCAACAGTAGCGGACGCATGGAGTAGGATATGGACTAAAAGAAATCATCAAATTTGTGCGCCGGCAATCTTTTCCTGGCGTTTTTTGTTAAGGAACAAACACAGCGCATGAAAGCACCGCATTTATTTTTTATCGTTAACCCCTCGGCCGGGAAAGACGAACCTATCGTAGAACAGATCGGTGAAGTATTCCGGCACAGCAAGACAGCGATCACGGTTCACGTATTGGAGGAAGAAGAAGAACCTGCCGAACTCATCCGCTCGGTGCTGAATGAAACCGATCTCGTAGCCGTTTATGGTGGTGATGGCAGTGTGACGCAAGCCGCTGCAGGTTTGATCGGAACCAGCACCCCCCTGGCCATTATTCCCGGCGGAACGGCCAATGTTTTTGCCAAAGAACTGGGTATCCCGCAAGATACCATGGAAGCTTTAAAGCTGATCCGCGACCAAAAGTATCGCTTGCAAGCGGTAGATACAGGACTGGTTAACGGCCGCCCTTTTCTTTTACGGGTCAACCTGGGCATCATGGCAGAAATGATCACCGAAACCGACCCGGGTTTGAAGGACAAGATCGGCCAACTGGCTTATGGTATTGCCGCGGTGAAAAGCGCTGTAAATACCGAACCGGTTACTTACCATTTAACGATAGACGGCAAAACGGCCGAAGCAACCGGCGTAGCCCTGACTGTTACCAATTCCGGCAGCATCGGTATCGGCGGCTTGCAAATGTACCCGGGGATCAGTGTCAATGACGGCTTACTGGATATTATACTGCTCAAAGATGCAGGATTGCTATCGCTGCTCAAAGCCGCGGGGTCCAGTCTACTGGATCAAACAACCGACGCCGTTGATCATTGGGCCGGTAAGGACATTACGATCAGGTTGCCTGAAAAACAAGTATATCTCTGTGACGATTGTGGAACAGAAGCTAAAAAACTTACGCTAAAGGTTGTTCCGGGCTCCTTAACGATTGCTGTGCCATGTTAACGAAAATCAAAAGTATCATTATCCTGCTGGTTATTTTCTGGCAGAAGATGTGGGATAATATTTACCGTTTCTTTAATGGCGTTCCAACCCTGAAGCGCAGCCGGATCACCGCCAATCTTTTTTTAGGGAGCCAGTACAGCCTGATCGGCCTGCAAAAACTCAAAGCACTGGGCATCACTGCTATTGTCAATATGCGGGAACATCCGGCTTTCGCCGAGTCGAAATACGAAGGATTCCATTACCTGCATTTGCCTACGAAAGACAATACCCCGCCGCCGCTGGAAACATTGATCAAAGGCGCGGAATTTGTCACTCACGAGATCAAAGCCGGCGGCAAGGTTTATATTCACTGCCGTCAGGGCCTCGGTAGGGGACCTACCATGACCATTGCCTACCTGATCAGTACCGGCCTGACTTATGACGCTGCTTTTGCACTGGTCAAAAAGGTGCGCTCTTTTATTAACCCACGGTCATCGCAGATTGCTCAGTTAAAAGCATTGGAACAATACTATCAGGAACATCCCCAACCGGCCAGCATAACCCCTAAATAATTAAAGCGGTTGGGCCAAACCCACCAGCAGTCCTTCGGCCCCCCGGATATAACAAAGCCGGTAGGCATTTTCATATTTTACGATCTCGCCAACCAACGTTGCGCCCTGTTTTTGCAAACGCTCCACCAGTTCATCAATATTCGTCACGGCAAACATCGCCCGCAAATAACCCAACGCATTGACCGGCGCATTGCGGTGATCCTCCATGACTTCGGGATCCAAAAAACGTGATAGTTCTAAACGGCTATGTCCGTCCGGCGTCACCATCATCGCAATCTCTACCCGCTGGTTAGGAAGGCCTGTGATCCGGCCAGCCCATTCACCTTCGATTACCATCCGCCCTTCCAGCTTCAAACCGATTTCGCTAAAAAAAGCAATCGCTTTATCGAGGGATTCCACCACGATCCCCATGTTGTCCATTCTCAATAATTCGCTTGTTGCCATAAACCTGTTGGAATAAAATTTGTTAACTATTAACTAATTATTCATAACAAATATATCGACCTATGAGTACAAGAGGAAGTAAAGTGGAAAGGAATTCCGTTTCGGATCAGCCCCACGAGATCAAATATGAAGCACAAAAGGAAGGTACCAGTGCTAAAGCCATCAAAGAGGCCAAGAAATCGGCAGGCAACCAACGTGCCGCTATAGAAAAGAAAGTGAAATGAGCCGGGCATTTGTCAAAGAGGGCGATGCCGATAGCAGCGAACATGGCTTCGCTGCTTTTCTTTTTAAAACGCGAGAATGGCGGCCCGGTATATGAACTGCATACCCGCTATAGCGAGAAATACCGGAAAGAAGTGCATGAAATGAGCGACGGTTTAGGTTATATGCTCAATGATGATAACCAATGGCAAATCATATTAGAAAATGAACACACCAGAAAAAAACAAGGAACAAACCGATGAGATCGGTGATGATTTGGAAAGCGGCAATGAAGTAAACCAGGCGATCGAACAGCAAGGCGATGACGCTCCCGCCGCAATTCCGCGTGATACCGATGCGGCTAAGCATGAGCCGAGAAAGCAGGATGATAACCAGGAATTGCAGGGCGCACCGTAATGAAGATCGCGACGTATAATATCAACGGCATCAACGGCCGCCTGGAGCATTTGCTGCGTTGGCTCCGGGAAGCTCAGCCGGATATTGTCTGTTTGCAGGAGCTCAAACGTGAACAGCATAGTTTCCCCGAAAGCGCTTTAAAAGATGCGGGCTACAACGCGATCTGGCAGGGCCAGAAAAGCTGGAATGGCGTAGCCATTCTTGCCAAAAACGAGATACGTGAACTGCACCGCGATCTGCCTGGCGACGACGATGAGTTTACCCATAGCCGCTATATCGAAGCGTTCGTCGATGACGTGGTCATCGGCTGTATCTATTTGCCGAACGGCAATCCCTGGCCGGGCCCTAAATTCGACTACAAATTACGCTGGTTCAGACGTCTGGCTGATCACGCAAAAGGATTGGTCAACCGCGAATTGCCGGTACTACTGGTCGGCGATTACAATGTGATGCCTACCGAACTGGATACCTATAAACCCGCAAAATATCTGGAGAACGCGCTGTTCCGGCCCGAAAGCCGCGAAGCTTTTAAGAAATTGGTGGATCAGGGCTGGACCGACGCCATCCGCGATCTATATCCCCACGAACGTATCTATACCTTTTGGGATTACCTGCGCAATGCTTACGGCCGGAATGCCGGGCTACGGCTGGATCATTTTCTGTTAAATAAACATATCGCGCCGCGTTTAAGGACCGCACAGGTAGACAAACATGTACGCGGCTGGGAACACAGCAGCGACCACGCGCCGGTGTGGATCGAACTGGCATGATATTTAAACCAATTAAACCATGGACACCAAACAGCATTTAAAGCGTTTCCTGGACGCACAGCGCAATGATTACGAAACAGCGCTGGCCGAGATCAAAAGCGGCCGCAAGCGCAGCCACTGGATGTGGTATATCTTTCCGCAGCTCGCCGGCTTAGGCATGACCGAAATCTCGAAACATTACGCTATTCAAAACATTCAGGAAGCTACCGACTTTTTATTTGACGAAACCCTGGGCCCGCGACTCCTTAAGATCTGCAAAGCCCTGCTGGAACTGCCCACCAATGACGCTTTTGAAGTTTTCGGGGACCCCGACCACCTCAAGCTCAGATCAAGTATGACCTTATTTGACGCCGTGCCGGCTACTTTTCCGGTATTCGGGCAGGTATTAGATAAATTTTATCAGGGCGAACGTGATCAGCGCACATTGGATATTTTAAAGCAGCAGAAAATATGAAACCCGGCCCGCAGCTTTTAGCCCTGCTTGATAAACAATATACATCGTCTAAGTTGACAGAAATGGTTTTTCAACGCTATGACCTGGCCTTTAAAACCGATGAAACGGGCCAGCCTGTTTTGTTATTCATCGGCAAAAAAGACGGCCAGGGTAAGATCAAAGGCGAACGCTTCGCCAGGCAGGCGAAAGGCCACTGGGACAATAAGGGCAAAATATGAAAAAGAAAAGCTACAAGATCACGTTCAGTATGCAGGAAGGCTACGCACCCGGTGCAAAAATTCACCGCATCAGCACTGCCGAACGCATCATTAAAGATTGGCTCACAGAACGCCTGCGGAAAGAAGAGCCCATCGTAACGGGGCTTTTACAACAAGGCACCTTGTTTTTTCCGGCGAACGACGCCATCAGCGCATCGCCCACCGCTATCTTTACCGGTGAGCTTTCTGAACCAAAAGATATGAAGCGCAGCAACAAAGAGGTGAAAAATACGCTCAGGTCGTTAGCTGCTTTGTTGAAGGACCGGTTGAAACAAGAATCGGTTTTTATCGTTTACCGAGAAAAGAACTGGTGTGTATGAACAACGAATTGGAAAAGCAGGAATTACTGATCGGTGACGATGGTGTGTTTCCCGGAAACAGGCTGCCGGCGCTGTTGTATAAAGGCGCTTTGGACATCCCATTTTTGTTTCCGGCCACGCATGTCAGCAAGCTGTTTGCGGCAAACGGATGGAGCAATAGCTGGGATGCGGGCATTTTTACCTATCACCATTACCACAGCGTCACCCATGAAGTGCTTGGCATTTATTCGGGCAAAGCCCGCGTTCAATTAGGTAATGATGCCGGTCCCGTCATCCTCTTAGAGAAAGGCGACGTACTGATCATTCCGGCCGGTGTAGCCCACAAAAATCTCGATGAAGAAAATGATGTTGGCGTGGTCGGCGCTTACCCGGACGGTAAAGATTACGATATGAATTACGGCAAACCCGGTGAAAGGCCAGGAACCGATAAGCATATCGCAGCCGTACCCTCGCCCAAAACAGATCCGCTGACGGGCGAAGTGATCAAACAATGGAAAAATTAAAGAAGGAGGAAATATGCCCTGGTATAACGGCGACTACCCGCCATCTAGCCGAAATACCTGCGGGAAAAAGCGGTAGAGATCGCTAACGAGATCATTAAAGAAAGCGGCGACGAAGGCATCGCTATCGCCACCGGGTTGAAACGGGCACGGCAATATTTCGAAGAGCACCCGGAAGAAATACCTGAAAACGAAAAGTAATCATGCCCTCTGCAGTCATCAAATCTTACAGCTATGATGCCGCCAGCGAAACACTGGAAATCGTCTGTCACTCCGGCAAGGTCTATCATTACCTCTGCGTGCCTGAAAAAGTATTTAAGGAGATGCGCTCCACCATGGTCAAGGGTATCTGGTTCAACCGGCATATCAAAGGAAAATATCCGTTCGAGGAAACCACCCCAGGTTTAAACCAAACGAATTTATTTGAAGATCAACTAAAAAAACGGCTGTAAGACAGGCCTGTGTTAACGCTGATACCCGCTCCGCGGTTGGTTGCCATTATTTGGCGAGCTTTTAGCATTGAAGCCGATACAAACCAATCACGACTATTCCAGGTTCGCGCCTGCCGTCACGAATGAACAGGCTTTGCCGGCTGAACTGTTCAGGGAAATGGTAACGCCGCAGGCAGAAAAAATGCCCGGCGGGCCCCGCCGTGGAATGGCCATTTTTACCAACGGGAACAACGGCTTCGCCTTGATCAAGCAGGTCCTGAAAGCGGCGTTTCTCCTGAAAGAACTTACGCCTTAAAGTAGAGAACGGCTCCGAAATTAACTGTGGCGGGCGGCAATCAACGCCAGGGTACTTCTCCTTTGACTATATTCGTTCAGCTTCAGTTATTTAACACTATTTAAACGGTCTGTTGTAAGCCATTCCCTTTTATGTTGCGGTTTTGCCTTTGGCATCTATTAACTGAAAGCCCGCCTTGACGGCCTTCGTTTTTATTATATAGCGTACTTCCAGGGAATCCCTAGAATTAATGGCCAGTTTAATTTTATCCGGGCTTAAAAAAGTAGCTGTAAAAGGATATTTTTCTCCTATGGTGATCCTTCCGGTGATGTAATTGGCCTGTTGATCACGGATCTTAAAATAGCCGGTATAACAATGTAGTTTCCTGGTTACGCTTATCTTGCCGCCGGGAAAAAAGGCGATCTGAAAATTTTTTAACGAGTCCGCAACCGGATCTTTCTCCGTCCAATAGCCATAAATGGTATTGGCAGGTTCTATTCGTTTGGTATAGGTTTTGAAATCAAAACCTGAACAAATACCGAGAACGATAAAGCTGCTTAATACGATAGTTTTCATAGCAATCCATTTTTTTATCACTTATCTAAAATTAGGTGAGAATGAAAAGATGGTCAACAGATTTAACGTTTTTTAACAACCATATCTTGCCCATCGGCGTTCACCTATGTACAGCAACGCTATACTTTGTATGTTTTTCTCATTTAATAAAACGTTTTACCAACTAATTTTGGAAAAATTTGCTGAACACATCGCTCCCGAAAGGCAGTCGCATTTCGCCTCCCTTTAATAAAATGGCTAACTTAGCGGGCGATGACCGACATTGAACGTTTTAACCTCTATTGGCTTAACCATGCCATGACTGCCCCGGTAGCGTCGGCAGAACAATATTATTACGATGCCCATACCAAAAAATTCTTTACGGAAAGGTCCGGTGTTTTATTTGATATGGTCGACCTCCCGCTGACTGCTCCGGCCTCCGAACGCCTTGTAGAACGGTTAGCAGGCATCGACGCTGAAACATCTGAAATCGTTGAAATTCCAAGATTGAATATTCGGGACAAGGTTTCCGTACAATTGTTATTTCTGTCGAAATTTCCAGGGATTATCCATGAGGAGAAGCTGAGGTTAGCCGCCGAACAACAACAGGATGCCCAGGGCTTTGTCCTGGATAAACTTGATGCCATGGACCCGGTCCTGTTTCCTTTGTCAGGCTACTGGGAAGACTTTAAGTTAAAGACGATCCAATATTACCTGGAAAAATTCACCGGCATCATCGGCATAACTTTAAAAATGTTTTAAATTAGGTGATAATCTGAAAAACTGAGTTAAACCGGAACTTTTTTAATCAATCATGAGGCTTATACTGTCCATCTTATTTTTGACGATACTCTAGATAAAAGCATCTTCTCAGGAGCTGCCATCTGATAGTCTTGCAAATATTGCGCGAAATGCGATGTCCACCTATGCTTATATTCAAATTGAAGGTAAATTACTTTCGAAAAAACTAAAAGTGGATGTTGATTTTGGGGATACTCCGGAGCAGTTAAAGGCCGGAAAGGAATATTCCGAAAAGCTGACAGGGAAAAAGTCCTATGCTGCTATTTTAAATTTTATGGTTCAAAACAAATTCGAACTCGTCCAAACGCTCGGATACACGGAGGCCTATTCGGGAACAGGCGGCACAACAGGTATTGTTTTTATCATGAAGAAAAGTACAGCGCCCCGATAGCCGTTCGTAATGCTCAACCTGCGTAAAAGTAATCCTGAGGCTATTTGTCAATGCTTTCACTTCCCCTTATGTTCAGCGAAAAGCGAGGCAGTACCGTTCTTCGTATTTCGCCCTTTGTTTTTCCCCTCACCAGCCTACTTTTTTCTTGCCTTCCAAAGCATCGCAAATTTTGCCGCTTCTATCTCGTAAGCCTTTTATAAAAGGCTACGGCATAATAAAGCATTCTGCTTTACCCTTGGGAACTTAAGCCGTTGAAGCCGTCCCTGCGCCGACCAAAAAAGGGCCACTTTCTGGTTATTTTGCTGCGCTCAATTAGAAAAGATGCATAACGCTGGTTGAACTGGTGAACACCGATGATCTATTTAAAGAGCTGAACACTTACGTAATAGTTCAATCCCAATTGAATTCAGAAGTTGCCGGAATCGAACACCAATCGTCCGTTTTCGTTACAACCTGCTTTTGCTACCTTGTCATAAATAATTAATTTTCAATGATATTCACCCATGGAATGCGTATTGTTGCAAACTTTTTATTGGAAAACTTTACAATAAAGATCGGCATTACTGAGGTAGCTTACCTGGGAGCGATCTATAGCAGCCTGGGTATGGCTGCACTTCTGGTTGTTGATAAAAGAAGCCCGAGGAAGAATGGCTGGCCATTAGCATTGGCCCTGGTCTTGATGCAATTTTCCCTTGTGCGCATCGTGGCTATAAAAGGCAGGTTCCCTGTTGATCTGCCAGACAGCCTCCTGGGTTTAGGCCCCCTGATCTACTTTCAAGTATTGAAGAAATGCCGGCCACTTGAAAAGCTTACATCAATGCACACATGGCATTTCCTTCCCTTGCTCATCACTTTAGGCATTCCGTTATGCTATCCCGCGAAAGCGACATGGCTAAGCGCGTTCTCCCCGGTTTCAGTCCTGCTTTACCTGTTAGCGGCTCATCGGGAAATAGTGGCCATGTACCATAGCCGAACCTTTATCGAGGGTGACCGTAACAGGAACGAAATGGAATGGCTTCGCCGGCCTTTAATAGTGTTAGGCGCAGTCTGGCTGCTCTTGTTAATTTTAGGGACCGGACACTATGTAATAATCAAAAATCCGGTACTATCCGCTATTGAACACTTCTTGTACCTGCTGTCAGCCATGTTGTTGATCTGGCTCGCCTTCCGGACTTTTATTCGGACACAAGGAAATTTGGATGTACCAGGAACCTCAGCTATAAAGCTTAACTTGAATGCTGATCTGAGACGTAAGGGTGGCCAATTGAAAGCAGCTTTGAAGCTGGAACACTACTACCGGGACCCGGAACTGGACCTCCGGTCGCTGGCTGAAAAAATGGATGTTCATCCTAATGAACTTTCCAGGATCATTAACGCGGTATTCAAAAAGAGTTTCAATGAGTTGATCAATGAATACCGGATCAATGACGTTATGCGAAAAATGCAGGACAGAAATTATGACCACCTGACCTTGCTCGGCATTGCTTATGAATCTGGTTTTAACTCTAAATCCACTTTCAACCGGGCATTCCGGGAAATGACAGGACAAAGTCCCGCAGAATATAAAAACGAATTAAAAAATAAGCGCCCAACTTATAACCTGGGACGAACAGGACACTTCGCTGTCCGACCTTCGGGTCATAAAACAGCCACGATTCAGGCTGAACTGGAATTAAAGCGAAAACTCATGTTGAAAAATAATTTAAAAATCGCCTGGCGTAATTTAAAGCGAAACAAGATCTACACGACGATCAACATTACCGGATTATCCGTTGGTATTGCAGCCTGCCTGCTGATATTCCTGGTCATTAAATATGAAACGAGCTTTGACGATTACCACCAAAAGCGTGACCGGATCAACCGGGTGGTCACGATCAGCAACGGGCCTGGCGGGGTGCATGCCGGCGTTGGCACACCGTTGCCGATAACCGAAGCTTTGAAACTCGATTTCCCGCAACTGGAGCAGGTGGCCAATATCATGCAAAATTCTAATTCGCACTACACCGTGGATGACCTGCAACATACCGGCGTTGCCCGAAAGTTCAGGGAGCCGCTGGCTTATTACGCCGATCCGGAATTCTTCGGCGTGTTCGATTTCAAGTGGCTGGCGGGTGATCGAAACACCGCGCTTTCGGCGCCAAATACCATTGTGCTGTCCCGCCAGGAGGCGAATAAATTTTTCGGCGATTGGCGGACTGCCATGGGCAAAACGGTGAAGTTCGAAAATGCGCGCGACCTGCAAGTCACCGGGATATTTGATGATACACCGGTCAACACTGACATCCCGATGAAATTAGCCGTTTCATGGGCGACATTAACGGTGGCTGGGGGAGAACTTTATGATAGCCAGCAAGACTGGGTCAGTACCTTTGGGGCGAAGAACTGTTATGTGGTTTTGCCACCCGGTTTAACGGCCGAACGGTTTAATCAAGACCTGCTTGCTTTTGCAAAGCGCCACTTGCCCGCAACGCCGCAAAAAGGTGAAAGCTACCAATTGCAGCCATTAAGCGATATACACTACAATACCGACACGACCGTTTACAGCGGACATCCTTTCAGCAGGCAGCTGATCAATGTGATCGGCCTGATCGGATGCTTTCTGTTGCTGATCGGCTGTGTTAATTTTATCAATCTGGCTACCGCGCAGGCGGTCAACCGTTCAAAAGAAGTGGGGGTGCGAAAGGTAATGGGCAGCAGCCGGCTGCAACTCGTTCTGCAATATATGAGTGAGACTTTGATCATTACCACCCTGGCGGTATCGTTGGCCGTCGTGATGGCGGTACTGGCTGTGCCGATGTTCAATAACTTGCTGGATACTGAATTACGCCGTTCTTTTCTAAATGATCCTGCTATCATCATGTTTTTGTTGGGCGTCATTGCCGCCGTTACGCTGGTCGCCGGGCTTTATCCGGCCTTTGTACTTTCCGGTTTCAATCCCGTCGCAGCAATGCGTAACCAGGTGACCGCCGGCAGGGCCAGCGGTATGTCGCTCCGCAGGGTATTGGTACTTGCACAATTTTGCATCGCTCAGTTTTTGGTGATCGGAACACTGGTCCTGCTGCGTCAAATGGACTATTTTCAAAACAAACCGCTGGGGTTCAATAAAGACGCAGTGATCACTGTCCCGGTTCCTGCAGACAGTTTGAGCCGATTGAAATTAAACAGCCTGAAGAATGAGCTGCTCACGCAATCCGGCATCAAAAATGTCAGCCTGAGTTTGTTCGGGCCATCTGATAAGAGCGGTTGGGCTACGGATATCAAGTACGACAACGCTGCCAAACCGGCAAATTTCGCGGTTAACTTAAAATGGGCAGACCGGGAGTATTTCAAATTATACGAAATGCAATTTGTTGCCGGCGGGCCATATCCGCAAGGCGATGTGGTAAAAGGCTACGTGGTCAATGAAGCGCTGGTTCGGCAACTCGGCATCTCCGATCCGAAACTGGTCATTGGCAAATATATTATGCTTTGGGACCGCAAGGATCTCTACGCCCCGATCACCGGCGTTGTTAAAGACTACCATATCAAATCTTTGCAAAATGCCATCCCACCGGTTTTGATGGGCGCTTCTTTGAATCAGTACGCAAAACTTAACGTCAAGATCGATCTGCAGCATGTTGATCAAACGCTTTCAACTATTGAACGGCTATGGAACAAAACTTATCCTGCTGGAGTCTATGAGTATCAGTTCCTGGACCAGACCATCGCCAATTTTTATAAAAAGGAAAATGCGCTTGCGGTGCTGTATGAGATCTTCGCATCGGTTGCCATTTTTATATCTTGCCTTGGCCTCTATGGTTTGGTTTCGTTCATGGCGGTACAACGAATCAAGGAAGTCGGCATCCGTAAAACACTGGGCGCTTCGGTGATCAATATCGTCTTTTTGTTTTATAAAGAATTCACAGTGCTCATTCTAATTGCCTTTGCCGTCGCTGCGCCGATCGGCTATTACTGCATGGAAAAATGGCTGCAGGATTATACCTACCGCATTCAGATAGGACCCGGCGTATTTGTGATAGCCATCGCCAGCTCCGTTTTTATTGCCTGGGTTACTGTCGGCTCAAAGGCGATCAAGGCGGCGTTGACCAATCCGGTAAAGAGCCTAAAGAGCGAATAATTTTTTAATGTTACCCAGATCAACAGGATTGTAAGAGGCACTATAACCGGCAACATCTAAAGTATATAATGGCCATAGTCATCCCAGCCATCTTTGCTAAATAAAAAGCACGGATATTTTTTAGAAATGTAAGATTCTATCTGTTATCCGAATCAGCAACTTACCCTGCTTTTCAGGGGCGGAGCCAAAGCATGAGGTGAAAAGATCAAAGAGAAAGGCACCAGGATAATGGTTGGGCAAGCTGATGGAATTTTAAGGAAAACTTAGGTTGATAAACAACAAAGCCCGGTCGGCGCCGGGCTTTGTCATTGGAGGCATCAAGAACCGCCTTCCACCTCTCAGTACAATCTTTCCCAGCGTCCTGTGATAAGTGTAATATTCAATTTTCTTTAGTTTTTCATTTTCAAAGACATGCTTAAAACCGCGGCAACGCTGAATTTGGATGTCAGCCTGAATGGTCCGCGCTAAGCGGACCGAAACTTTGTTCAGCACTTTTACTGATCACTGCAGGATCAGTAAAGAAAAATGAACAGGGTATTAAATTGGGGTTATTTGACACAGATAAGGTATTTCAATTTGATATAGATGGTTGGCCAATGATAGCCGCGCCTGTCCGGCACCTACCGGCTGGGCTTCGGCTACCCGCAATCGTTCAATAAGCTATTCAAGAACAAGACCAAGTTATCGCCCCTGGAATTCCGGGCGATGTTTAATTAAGCGATTGACCGGATCAATATATCTTCGCAACCTGGTATGTGAAATAGATCTGAAGGAATATCCGGTAACGTCAACTCAAAGCCCTTTTGTCCTGCCAAACAAAATCCCCCTTCCTTTCGCATAACAACCATTTGCCATTTACCCGTATATATTTATCATGGTAAATGGCCCCGATGGTCGACTTTATCTTGACTCCGTTTTCAATGCTGATCGTAGTTATCTGACTATACAACGTACCCTCGGCATCTTCGTTCTTTATAAAAACCGTATGCTGCCCGTTGAGATGGAAAGCAACCTCAAAATTCCTGTTGAATTCTTTGAACGCTTCCGCCATGGCTTGCCGCCCCTGTAATTGCATGATGATTTTTCCGTCAACGGTCATCTCCGTAATGGCATCCTCGGTAAATTGCTGAACTTGCGAAGAAAAATCCTTTTTATCTGCCAGTATAGAAATCTGATCAACCAGTGCGCTAAGCTCGAGGCGATCTGCTAATTCTTGTATATCCATGATGTTAGGCTACCGTGAGTACAATCTTTCCCTGGATATGACCTTTAGCAGCACGTTCATGTGCTTCGCGAGCTGCTGACAACGGGAATGTACTGTCTATGAGCACACTAATACTTCCGTCATTCAATAATTCAGCCAGCTTTGCGAGTTGTACCCCGCTGGAACGGACTTGTACCGATGATACGGTGATACCAAGCTTTTCTGCTTCATCATAATCCGCAAAACCCAAAGGATAAACCGGGAATAATGCACCCCCACGTTTTAACGTTTTCAAGAACCGGCCTGATGATGCCCCGCCAATGGTATCCACCACCAAATCTATATCCCGTACCACTTCGTCAGCGGGTGTTTGCGTATAGTCGATGAATTCGTCTGCACCCAGATTTCGTACAATTGTTTCATGCTGCCCGGCCGCTACTGCTATTACCTTAGCTCCGTGAAGCTTGGCTACCTGGACTGCAAAGTGACCAACACCCCCTGCCGCGCCATTGACCAATACCGTCTTGCCTTTCAACGGTACCGGAACATGCGGATGAGGTTGTAATGGGTTGGGGTGATTATGGCCAACCTCCACCAAGAATTGCCAGGCAGTCAACAGCGACATTGGCGCTCCCGCAGTATGTACATGATCAATACTGGCAGGTTTAATTGCAAGATCAGATACAGGTACGCTCACATATTGAGCATATCCCTTACTTTCCCCGATGCTGAAAAAGCGGACCATAGCATAAACCTCATCGCCTATCTTAAAGTCTTTCACGTCGTTTGCAACAGCGGCTACAACCCCTGATATATCAGTACCGAGGATCATTGGAAAATCACCTTTTGGTTGCCACTCGGGCGGCAGCGAATGATAGCCATCGCGCAGATACCAGTCGGGAGGGTTCAGGGCAGATGCGAAAACTTTTACCAACACCTCACCGGTTTTTAGCTTGGGCATTGGTGCATCCTCGTAACGAAGTACTTCCGGCCCGCCAAATTCATGTAACCTTACTGCTTTCATCAGCCTCCCGGTATGATCATTTGTATTTACTAACTCTTCCATTATTAATTTAATTTCATGTCTATTAATGACTTGTTAATGATGATACAATTGTCGGATAAATAGGTACTTTTGACAAGTATGTACTTTTAAGTATCTTATATACCAAAAAGTATGCAATGCTGAATACCAGAATTTTATACAATTGCAAGAAATGAAAAATGATCAAATGGTGACGAATGAAACCCAACTATGTGCTGTAGATTATGCATTCAAACGGATAGGTGGAAAGTATAAAGCCCGTATCTTATGGTACCTGGACATGAAAAAAGTACTTCGCTACGGAGAACTGACCCGGACGCTTCCTGACATTACTACAAAAATGCTAACGCAGACCCTGCGCGAGCTTGAGCAGGATAAATTGATCATCCGGCAGATGTACCACGAGGTTCCTCCTAAAGTGGAGTATTCGCTTAGCGAGACCGGACAGGAATTGATACCTTTCATCGCTCATTTGCATAATTGGGGGAAAAAGCAAATCGAGCTGGAGATGCATAGCAGCGGTAAACAAAATGACGAACGAACAGCAAGTGTGTGCCGCACGGTATGCAATACCGACTAATCAGGTTCGGTTTCCAGTAATCTAACTAGTCGTACAATAGCTAATTGTATAATAACTATCCCTCATTGGCTTTTCGCTTCAGGCACCGAAATGTAGCTTAAAGCAATAATGTTTAAAATTTATAAATGAAGCTGCCGATCAGAAAAGTAGTTTTTGATGAAAAAATCCCCTTTGGATTTGAAATTCTTTCGTTAGACAGTGCGGATGCCAGGTCCAAAGAGAATTTAAGAGCGCCGCACCGGGCATCCTTCTACCTGATTATTTGGTTTCAGAAGGGAACCCCAGTCCATATAGTCGATTTTAATCCGGTAGCCGTTAAACCAGGTTCTTTTTTATTCATCAGAAAAGATGCGGTTCAGTTTTTTGACCAAACGAACGACTTTACCTCGCGGATAATACTTTTTACGGAGGATTTTTATGGTTCAACAGAACAGGACCATCAGGCGCTAAACACAAGCCCGTTGTTCATCGATCTCTTGGGTAATGGGGGGCATATTAACATAGCTGCCACGCCCAGGCTAAAAGAGTTATGGACGTTACTGGAAAATGAAGTTATCGTGGAAGCAGACAGTATACAGCCTGCGCTGTTGCAAAAACTTTTAAGCAGCTTTTTGCTGCTGTCAGAAAGGGAGCGTCTAAAGCAGGGGATCCCTGTCATCTCCCGCGGTGCGCAGGCAGATCTTTTCATGGCATTTAAAAGCCTCCTGGAAATTGATTTTAAAACAGAGAAAACCGTCGGCTATTATACCGAAAAGCTCTTTGTTTCAGACAAGGTGCTGACCCATGCCCTAAATGCAATGATCGGCAAAACGCCTAAACAGGTGATTGATGAACGGGTAATCCTTGAAGCCAAAAGACTGCTGGTTCATAACCGGATAGCAGTGAAATCCATTGCACTGTCCCTGGGCTTTGAAGAACCTACCAATTTCAATAAGTTTTTCAAAAAACATTGCGGTAAGACACCTGTCGAATTCCGCCTTGGATATAGCGAACCCCCAAAAGGCGCAAAAGTATCATCATAAGTCGGTAATCTACCTTTACGCTTATTGATTAGTCACCGAATTTTGTGCCATACATCAAAAAAGGAGTGACTATGTATTATGCTGTTAATAACATCAATCTATATGTAAAGGAAGAAGGCCACGGTAAACCTGCGTTACTGTTCCTTCACTTTTGGGGAGGCTCAGCCGATACCTGGAACGGCGTAACCGGTATATTGAAGCATGATTTCAAGTGCATCAGTTATGACCACCGGGGATGGGGCAGGTCAGATAAGCCGGCGGGCGGCTACAGTATTCCGGAACTGGCACAGGATACCCTTGCACTTGTTAAAGCGCTCGATCTTCAAAATTATATCCTCATCGGGCATTCCATGGGCGGTAAGGTTGCCCAATATATTGCGGCACAAAAACCGGATGGTTTGCAAAAACTGGTTCTGGTTGCGCCGTCTCCATCTTTACCCACTATTCCGCCTGCGGAAATACTGGAAGGTATGAGAAGCGCCTATACCTCATTAGAAAACATCAACGCTACAATTGACCATGTTTTCAAGGCCGGAGATATTGGCCCCGATATCAGGGAACAACTGATCAAAGACATCCAAAGCCACAATGAATCATCGCGTTTAGGCTGGACAGACACCGCCCTGCAGGAAGACGTTTCAGCCGGGGTAGCGCAAATCGCCGTTCCAACCCTGATCATTGCCGGGGAGAATGATCTTGTTGATCCACCGCAACGCCTGGAAGCAGAAGTGAAAGCACTGATACCCCGGTCGGAAATGACAATTATTAACGGTGCAGGTCACTTAATTATGCTGCAGAAACCCGGGCAGGTGGCAGCCTTAATTAAAGACTTTATATAGGCGCTGAGTCACGTCGCCTCCAACCTTTATTGTTTGAACAGGGGCATGAACAGGCGCGTTCAAGACCTGCACTGTAAAGTTTACACCCAATATCGGGAATACAGTAAAGCCCTTCCGACTTCGCGACAGGGCTTTACCCAATCTGTTAAGCATCAATGAATTGTTTATCTCGCTGCGTTTCTTTTTTACTCACCTACCGGCAATATTGAATTGCAATTTTCTAATTGACTGTAAATGATGTTAATTGGGTCGGCGTGCTTACAAAAGCATCGAACCCTTTCATGTTACTGGTATCAAGCTGAATCGCCTTTTATAATGCAAATTTGCGTTGCGATCATAAAATGCACGTATCCAGATTAATGCTTCTTGTATCCAAATCTTTTATTTGAAAGCAGCGGCTAATTTTAGACCCACTTTGTTTATCTTATTTATCTCAATTATCACTGATAATAAAACTGCGATCACTGAAGGCAGGCAGTTTTGATGCAGTTTCATAGAAATATTTTACTTCGTCCCTGTTATCCATTAGCCCTAAACTATAAAGTGCAGGAACGAAATGATCCGGAGTCGGTGCGGCCAGTTTTCCAAGCTGATGGCTTGTTTCATAATTTATAAAAGACGCCATTTTTCTTTCGTCAATTTGTTTTTTCAGCCAGCGATCGTATTCCGCTTCCCAACCGAAAGGGGTCATATCGCCTGTTTGAAATTTCTGACGCACTAATGGCAAATTATGAATGAGCGATCCGCTTCCGATGATCAATACCCCTTTCTCCCGTAAAGATTTTAATTGCTTACCCAATTCATAATGATAAACCGGCTTGGCATAATAATCAATGCTCATTTGAAAAACAGGAATGTTCGCATCAGGAATCAGATGCATGAGCATTGGCCATGCACCATGATCCAGCCCCCAGTCGGTTGTTTCGGTAACTGATGGAACAATCTTCGTTATTTCATGTGCAATTTCCGGCGCTCCATGTGCGTGATATTTTACATCGTAATATTTTTTTGGAAATCCATAATAATCATAGATCTGTTCCTGTTCCCTGGAGATATTTACAAATGTTCCTCTTGTACACCAATGAGCGGAGACCACAACCACTGCTTTTACATCGTAACGCTGTTGCAGCGTATTGCCTAATTCAAAGAGCGAATTCCAAAAGGGGTTTTCATCCCTTGACATCGGTATATTCATTGGATTGCCATGTGAAGTAAATAAAACCGGCAGTTTTTTTCCCTGACCAGGCAATCCGTCAGTATATTTTTCAAATTCCCGTAGATCCATCGCATTTAGAGATAAGGGAGCTAAGGCTAATAATTTGAATAAACCTTAGCACTCCATAATTATTGGTTTGATAATAAAATGGAAAGATCTTATTGTTTCACAAATTGAACGTTCGCAATCAATTTCACCTCGTTGCTCACCACGGCACTTGTCGCTTCGCTAAGCAGGCCAAAACTGACATCGAAATCTTTCCTGTTGATCTTTCCGGTTAACGAAAATCCCATCCGGGTGTTACCCCTTTGATCCTGGTTAATACCACCGAATTCGGCATTAAGTGTGATTTTCTTGCTTACACCCCGTAAAGTGAAAGTCCCGTGCACTTTATAATTCTCGTCATCTGCCTGCTCTACGCTTTCAGTGACAAACGTTAGTTTGGGATGGTTAGCTGCATCAAAAAAATCAGCACTATTCAAATGCCCGTCACGTTGTTCATTGAAAGTTGTTATGGAATTTATGTCTGCTGAAAAACTTCCTTTTGCTGTTGCAAAATTATCGTCCTCTGTTTCCAATGTAGCCTCAAACTTTTTAATATTTCCGGTTACAGTTGAGATCATCAGGTGTTTTACTTTGAATTGAATTTCCGAATGCATCGGGTCAATTATCCATTTTGTTGTTGCCATTTTGTTTATCGATTTAAGAATCATTTAGGGTACAAAATTACCTATCTTTGCTAACTAATATATAGTAGTTACCTAAAGGGAAGTAGTTACCGTTGGGTAAGTACCAAATAAATTGACATTATGAGCCAAAAGGAAAAAGTTTGCCAGCAAAAACTGATTGTCACGAGAGATGCACTGGAGGTGATCCAGGGTAAGTGGCGGATTCCCATTGTTCTTGCCCTGACTTTTGGCGATAAAAGGTTCGGTGAAATACAAAGGGACATTGTGGATATATCGCCTAAAATGCTGTCACAGGAGTTAAAGTCACTGGAGACCAACAAAATTATCACCAGAACACTTTATGACAGCATGCCGGTTACTGTTGAGTATTCTTTAACCCCGCTGGGGCATTCCATGAAGAAGCTGTTGGATGAGTTGTTAAACTGGGGCGTCACATTCCGTAAAGAAGTTGTGGGGAGGTAGAAATATTGCCGGGGATTTTAAAAAAAGTGAGTCCCGGCACTGATTTTTCAGCAACCGGAACTCGCTTTTTAGTTATTGTTACTGCAATTGTCAGCTGCCTGGTATTTACCAGATATTCGTATGGGCAATTAGGCTTTAGAATATGATCACTCTGCTAAATTAACGTTAATCAGCTGGTAACAGACTTCTTCATTAGTGTCTTTAATTAAAGATCGTTGCGCAATGCCCGTATTATTGGCAGTCGATCAGGTGAAACTCTAAAAAAATGGCATAGTACCCGCGCAAAACTGAGTTCTTTTCTGCAGCATCAATATCTTTGTCTACGCCTAACAGCGCCGAGATTATTCCATCTACTAAGAATGAAACGGCTAGGCATGATCCATAAATCGCATCAGTAAGTCGGTTACCAACTCGTAAAAATTGCCGGAAATAATTTAATTTAGGCATCACAAGCTACTTGTTACATGTTGTTTACTTTTTCTGCCGGCCCTGATTTCGATTTTATGACGCATTTCGCCCGGCATATCGGAGAAAAGGTGGAAAATGGTCTGCTGAATATTCCAGATAGCCTCGGGCAGGGATATATACGCAAAATATCCTTCGGGCCGGACTTCAAGATTACCTTGCATAGTTATACATTAAAAGAAGAACTGGTTATCAAACGTAAAAATGGCGGAACAGGACATGACCTGCTGACCGTCTTTTTTTACAATAATGAACAAGTACTTGAGATCGCTTTCGACGATAAGCCTCAGGTGCGTTTTTCGCAACGTGATGATTCTGCTATTCAGGTGACTTCCAATGACCTTAGTTCCACCATCCGTTTTCCCGCGCACCATGTTGTTCATTATGTGGTGGTTGCTATCAAGCCGCCTTATTTGAAATCATTGCTTGCCTTGCAGCAGCCTAAAGCCATTTTTGATACTATCACAGGCCAGGGCAATTCCTTCCTTTTTTTTGAAAGCATGACTGGTGAGACTAAACAAATACTCAAAAACATTGCAGCCGTTAACGTGAATGAACCTTTGGGCCATTTCTCCATGCACATCAAAGTACAGGAATTACTGTATCTGCTTTTCCACCAGTTGTCGGCACGTGAAAGTAACACTCACCTCAGTATTAACAGCGTCGATGCCGAACGGCTGTTACATATCCGTAATGAAGTGATCAGTGATCTGAGCGTACCGCCTATCTTGAGCGAACTTTCGCAAATCGCGATGATGAGCGAAACTAAACTCAAGCAATTGTTCAAGCAAACCTTCGGCAGCACTATCTACAATTACTTTCAGCAGGCGCGGATGGAAGAAGCCGCTTTCCTGTTAAAACAGGGAACACATTCGGTTGCCGAGGTGGGCTATGAACTTGGATTTACCAATCTCAGTCACTTTAGCCGGCTGTTTGAAAAGTACTATGGCCTCAACCCCAAAAAATACTCTTACCTGTCTTAGCTCCGTCGCATCGGACTATTTTAATGTCATATCGCGCTATTTTACGCTACTAAATCGGGGCAATTTTGTGATGTCAATCAAAACAGACATTCAAAATGAAAAAGATATTTGAACCATTTAGTAAAGGCACATTACAATTAAAAAACCACGTAGTGATGGCTCCTATGACCCGTAGCCGGGCCATAAACAATATCCCCAATAATCTGATGGCAACTTATTACGGGCAACGCTCCGGTGCTGGGTTGATCATTACCGAAGGTACCGCACCAACACCGGAAGCTTTAGGATACCCGCGAATCCCCGGCATTTTTTCTGTAGCCCAAATTCAAGCCTGGCAAGCAGTGA
This sequence comes from Mucilaginibacter gossypii, assembly GCF_900100945.1. Classification (GTDB taxonomy): domain Bacteria; phylum Bacteroidota; class Bacteroidia; order Sphingobacteriales; family Sphingobacteriaceae; genus Mucilaginibacter; species Mucilaginibacter gossypii. Next base: position 228,782 of record NZ_FNCG01000007.1, read on the forward strand.
CCAAAGCTGTACACGATGGCGGATCAAAAATATTCCTGCAACTGATGCATACGGGCCGCATCGCTCATTCTGCAAATTTGCCAGAAGGATATCAGCCGGTAGGCCTATCAGACATCCCTGCAGCCGGTGAGATTTTTACTGACAGCCTGGGCATGCAGCCACATTCTGTACCTGTTGCTTTGAACCAACAAGGCATCAAGCGGGTGATCGAAGGTTTTGTAAAAGCTGCCAAAAACGCCATTACAGCTGGCTTTGACGGCGTGGAACTGCATGGTGCCAACGGCTATTTATTGGAACAATCCCTGAATCCACAGGTCAATAACCGAAATGATGATTACGGAGGATCTATTATTAACCGCAGCCGGTTAACGCTGGAAGTGGCTCAAAAGATTGCCGACGCTATTGGCAGCGAGAAAGTTGGTCTGCGCATCTCGCCCTATTCAACCCTAAGTGATATGCCGGTTTATGACGAAAGTGAGGTTCATGACACCTACGTTTACCTGGCCAAAGAGCTAAACCGCATCGATATAGCTTACCTGCATATCTCGGACAATCCTACAATCCCGATTAAAACTCATGAGGAAATACGGAAGGCATTCAATAACACGCTGATCTATTGCAATGGATTAACGGCAGACACTGCAGAGGAAAAATTACAGAACGGCTCGGCTGATTTAATAGCTTTTGGTCGCAGTTTTTTGGCTAACCCGGATTTTATCGAAAGGGTTGCGCAAAACGCAACCCTGAATGAAGTTGATTATGCGACACTTTACACTCCCGGTGAACAAGGCTACACCGATTATCAAACTTTGAAATCGTAAACACTCAAAACATAAAACCATTATGAAAATAACTACTACGGGCTCATTAGGAAATGTAGCCAAACCACTTGTACAAAAATTAATAGCGGCTGGTCATCAAATAACCGTCATCACCACCAAAACAGACCGCAAAGCAGAAATCGAAGCCTTAGGCGCGAAAGCTGCCGTCGGCTCAATCAGCGATCAAGGTTTTCTGACCGCGGCATTTAAAGATGCAGATGCTGTTTACACCATGCTGCCACCAGCCATGGGGCCGGGCAATATGATCCAAAACATTGCAGATGCAGGACAAGCCTACGTAGAAGCTATTGAAGCAGCCGGTGTAAAACGCGTGGTGATGCTCAGCAGCGTCGGTGCCGATGCAAATGAAGGCACCGGACCCGTGCAAGGCGTACATCGCGTCGAACAGATATTTCAGCACTTAACTGATGTGAACATTACTGTCCTTCGCTCCGGCTTTTTTTTCGTCAACTTTTTCAGGGATATCCCGTTAATCAAAAGCAGGGGTTTATTTGGCAACAATTACAGCGGCGATGAAAAACTGGCCTTTACCCATCATGAAGATCTTTCCTCGGCTATTGCTAAAGCATTACAACAAAAAGGCAACGGCTTTGAAGTTAAATACCTCATTAGCGATATCTCCACCGGCAACCAGATTTCAGCACTTTTTGGGCAGGCCATAGGTAAACCGGAATTAAGCTGGACAGAAATTCCTGACGAACAACTCAGGCAAGGGATGCTTTCGGGTGGACTGCCAGTGGAATTAGTTGGTCTGATCGTCGAAATGGGACAAGCCGTAAGGGCCGGGAAGATTACCAAAGATTTGTTTGCCACCGGCGCTCCAGTGACCGGCCAACATAAACTCTCCCAATTTGCTAGCGAATTCAAAACCAAATATGAGCAAGCTTAAAACCCTTTCAACAAGCAATATTTATCGGTTAAATCTGACAATTAGTAAAGAGAAACCATTATCACAATAAAAAAGAAGTATCTAACCGGCTGAGCATTGAGCCGGTTTCCATTATTAATTTTAAATAACGTTTAAATTTTTTATTAAATCTACATTACCGCCATCCAGACACGTCTAACGCAGAAATGATTTGCGGTAAATGGACGGCATAACCCCGCTGATCTTTTTAAATATTTTGATAAAATGACTGTGAATTAAATTATTCAATTGCATTTGAGTGTTTGGACTCCATCACTGGCATTGCACCTGCTCGTGCTCCGCATTTCCCATAGCAGATTGCCTGGAGACAATGCGCTTTCCTGTCCCCTGCTACCACTTTTGATTTGAATTTACCATAACGTTCGTGTTTGACTTTTTTACATAAAAGTTAAAACGTCCCTAAATAATATTTGTTAACCTCCTGTACTAAACACCCACAGTTGCGACCGGTATTTAAATCAACTTTTTAAACACATTAATAATGATCAATTATGAAAAATAAAACATGGTTCATAACAGGCTCATCACGCGGGTTTGGGAATGAATGGGCGACTGCCGCACTGCAACGCGGGGACAACGTTGCAGCCACCGCCCGCAATGTGGATGACTTAGCCGATCTGAAAAGCCGGTTTGGGCATCAGGTACTGCCGTTACAATTAGATGTCACTGACCGCGCTGCTTGTTTCGAGGCTGTTGAACAGGCAAGGGCTCATTTTGGGAGACTGGATATTGTTGTCAATAATGCGGGGTACGGCCTCTTCGGTATGGTGGAGGAAATCAGTGAGAAAGAAGCCCGTGATCAGATGGAAACAAACTTCTTCGGGGCATTGTGGGTAACCCAGGCCGCGCTTCCGATTATGCGCGAGCAACAAAGCGGCCGGATCCTGCAGGTATCCAGTATCGGCGGGATTATCGCCAATATCAGTTTGGGCTTATACCATGCCTCTAAATGGGCGCTGGAAGCTTTTTCTGAATCTTTAAGCAAAGAAGTAGCCGGAATGGGGGTTTTCGTTACCCTGATTGAACCGGGCGGTTATGGTACGGATTGGAGTGGGAGTTCTGCTATACATGCGTCAGCCAATCCCGCTTATGATGCCCTAAGAGCCGAACGCGCCAAACTTCGCGGAACCTTTAAACCGGGCGATCCCGTCGCGACAAGGGAAGCCATACTGCAAATAGCAGATGCGGACGAACCACCTTTAAGAATTTTCTTAGGCGAACAACCCCTCGGTTGGGCTAAAGACGCGTATCAAAAACGCCTGGAAACATGGGAAAAATGGCAGGATGTTTCTGAAAAGGCGCAGGGTAATAACAATGCCTGAACACCGCTTATTTAGCGCCTTACAGCTGTCAGCAGTATAGCATTACCGGCATTTCATTCCGGTGATGCTTTGCAACTTTTGATAACCCGGCCGGGTTAGTTATTCGAATGCGCACCGGAGTTGCTGTTCACTTGACCAGGCGCCGGCTGGCTCCCTGGGAGACACGCGCTGGACAAAGCCCGGGAACTGGGTGGGAAAAAAGTATATCTGGAAAGTCATACGATATGAAAACCGGCGATCCCCTTGTACTACAAATTGGGATTTCGTAAATCGTGCCCCCCCCTTTTTTAGGTGTAATATCCAAATGGCCGTTGATATCAGTCAGGGCCTGAATCATTAAACGATTAATTACTTAGCTCATGTATGAAAATAAAATAGCTGTTGTCATCCTGAAAGACCTTGATGACTGGCAGAAATTAAATGTTACGGCTTTTTTGGCGAGTTCCGTAGCGATCGCTTTTCCTGAAACGCACGGCGCGGCATTGGTCAGCGCAACCGGTACGGCGTATCTGCCCTTTTTAAAACATCCGATACTGGTTTACGCGGCTCAATCCGGGGAACAGATCAGGCGGGCTTTCAACCGGGCATCAGAAAGGCAGTTGCACCTCGGTATTTACACCAGTGGCCTGTTTGCAACAAAAAACGAACAAGGGAACCTCACGGAAATCGCCGGGCATGCGGACGCTGATTTGGACCTCGTAGGTATCGTCATTTACGGTGAAAATAAAAAGGTTGATAAAGCGGTCGACAAACTGAAGTTTCACTCCTGAAAAAAACCGGCCTTTTCATTTAAAAAGGCCGGTTTCTTAACCTTTGCATATATTATGCGAAATCTATAATACCTTGTAGGTTTGACCGGTTTGCGCCCCAAGTACACTTTTTACATAGGCTTGAGCTACCCTGTTCATGGAGACCGGTATATGGCCGGGGAAGTACGGGAAATAATCAGGTGATTCTTCAACTACATCCGGGCTGACGGCATTAATGCGAACACCGTTTTCCAGTTCTATGGCTGCTGCTTTGACAAAAGCATCAAGTGCGCCATTGATCGCGCTTACCGAAGCCCCGAATACGACCGGATCTTCACCTAAACTGCCCGATGTCAGTGTGAACGAACCTTTCGGGTTAATGTAGTGCTGGCCTATCAAAACCAGGTTGATCTGTCCCATTAACTTACTGTTCAATCCAGCCCTGAAATTGGCATCGCTCATCTCCCTGAGCGGGCCGAAATGTGCATCTCCTGTTGTACTGATCAATGCGTCAAAGCTGCCCACCTTTTCGAATAAATTTTTGATCGAGCCGTTATCACTGATATTTACCTGTAAATCGCCGCTTTTAGAACCTGCTTTTATGATCTCATTGCCGGGTTCCAGCGCTTTTACAACGTGTTTTCCAATGGTGCCGGTAGCACCGATGATGATTATTTTCATTGTTTATATGTTTAATTTTTTGTTAAAGTTATTCCTAAATACCCGCTTAGCCGGAAGGGGGAATTGCTGGGCTGGGTCATAAGCCGGATTTCTGAACAGCGCCGTGAGCAGATCCTGAGAGAATTCTTATACACCACAAAGCTTTTAAGTTTGTCCATTTGCATGCCGCCCCAACTTACAACCCCGCTGTCTTATGGTTCCTGGCGATCATCCCATCTACCTTATAGGAATTGTACATCCGCCCGAAGAACAGTAATAACACCAGGAACGCGGTGTGTAACTACTGCGAAGGGATCGCTTCCCATTGATGTATACTTGTAGGTCCAAGGATCAGGGAAATCATGATGATATATACGCCTGTCTCGTAAATAAGCCTGTGAGCACCAATAGTCCTGTAGTCAGTTCAAGGTCGGGAAGCACATAGCTGAATATATGTACCAAACAGGACTTGGCGAATTGTTCGACCATCCACTTACTGAAATTATCCGGGACCAGCATGCTGACAGGTATGCTTGCTTTGCTTCTTTTGTCATGATTTTTTATATTAAATTAACCCTTACCGGCGTTGAGGGCGATAACCTTTCCGCCCGAAATAGTAAATATCATTTTCGCCTTCAGCTCACCGGCTGTTGAAGAGTGTATGGATGCCAAAATGGTGTGCCCGTCGGCCGATTCTTCAAGCACGGCGATGGATACTTCGCTGTCACCAAAAAAGAAGGCATCGGCCCATTGAAGGATATTTTCAGGCTGACCGTTGTGTATGAAGGTGGCATCCGTACTCACTAATTTTGCGAAGTTATCCCGCTCTCTGTTATGCAGGGCGATCAGTGCAGCGCTTACCACCCGATCGCTAAGTTTTTCCAGCTTCTTTTGATTTAATGTTTTCATGATCCTTTGTTTTATTGTCGATGATCGACAGCACAAAGGTCAGGTTTGCCGGACGGCCGGCGTTGCGCGGTTCTAAGGAGGTGTTGTAAAAATCTAAGACCCAACGGCCGTTTTATCCATCCGGTAGGCAGCAGGGGAAAGTTTGGCGTGTTTTTTAAAAAAATTGCTAAAGTGCGCGGTTTCGCTGAATCCCAGCCGGTAGGCTATTTCTTTTACGCTAAGGTTTGTATTCTGTAACAGGGATTTTGATTCTGAAACCGTCTTATCAGCGATCCAGGCACTGATAGACCTGCCGGTTTTGGATTTGATAACGGTGCTGAGGTAATTAGGGTGCAGATACTGTGCGTCCGCATAATCCTGAACGCGAAATACCTGGCTTGCCCTGCCCTCACCCAGCTGGCGGTAATGATGTTCCAACTGACGTTTAAAGTTTTTTACGATCAGCGAACTCCTGTTCCCCTCATAGATCGGGTTATAATCCAGCCAGAAATATTCTTTTAGCTTAAGCAGCAGGGCCACGAAAAGGGCGGCGATGATACGCATACGAAAAAGCGAGCGCTGTGTGTACTCGTCATAAATCTGTTCATAGATGCGCTCGATACCCAGGAAGGCATCAGAAGGAAGTACCCTGCCCGGAAATGTTTCCGACAATAAAAAAGGGAACTCTTCAAAAACGTCGGCATTTACGTTTTCCTTGAGGAATGATTCTCCAAGCGTGATCAGGTAAACTTCATCTGTATTTTCCCAAACGTAGGAACGCAGGTGGCCGGGATTGGTAAAATATACGGTACCCGGTTCCAGCGGGAAAGTATGTTCGTCAATGGTATACCTGCCCTTACCCTGCTTCACGAAAAGGAACACGAAAAAATTCAAACGATGTACGGGCGAAACAAATGGCAACCTGTCGCCAAAAGCGTCGGCCAGCCTGAAAATCGTAAAATCTGCATCGGCGTCCATGAGATCTGTTGAGAGTCCCATTTCCCGGTACTGATCACGCAACGTCTCAAATGCTTTGATCTCACTCATTTTTACATCTTACTTTGATTCGTTAAATATACGGCTCTTCAACGAATACAGTGGCAGGCGCACGGCCACAGCAGGTATCTCTTGAATTACGCCAGCGAAGTTTGTCGCCTGGAAAATAAATCCGTGACAGGATTTTTAGTGATGTCGATATCAGCTTCCCCAATAAACAACAAGCTAAAGGCGATCAACCCCAGCGAGTTTAGCAGCTAAATCCGCAAAAAGTATACAACTATCCCTGATTCGTATTATCTGCTGCCCCGTTTTCAGGATGACCTTTACATCATCATTTAAAACGCAGAAAACATGAACAATACAATTTTAATTACCGGTGCCAGCAGCGGCATCGGTAAAGCAACCGCAAAACTATTCCAGGAGAAAGGATGGAACGTTATCGCTACCATGCGTAATCCTGAAGGCGAAACAGAGCTTGCCGGTCTCAACAACATCTTACTGGCTAAGCTGGACGTGCTTGACCCCGATGCTATCGAAAAAGCGATTGAAGCCGGGATTGACAGGTTCGGAAAGATTGACGTAGTCCTTAACAACGCCGGCTACGGCGCCTTCGGCCCGCTGGAAGCTTTCACCCGTGACAATATCATCCGGCAGTTCAATACCAATGTGATTGGACTACTCGATGTTACAAGGGCTGTCCTGCCGCATTTCCGCAGCCATAAAGGCGGCACAATTATCAATATATCCTCCATTGGCGGCAAGATGTCCTTCCCTTTGGGCGCCTTATACCATGGAACCAAGTTTGCCGTAGAAGGTATCTCGGAAGCGCTGAGCTATGAGCTGGAGCAGTTCGGCGCCAAAATAAAAATCGTTGAACCAGGTGCCATCGCCACCGACTTCGCCGGCCGCTCGCTTGACTTCAGTAACGATGAATCCCTGACCGAATACCAGTGGCTGGTCGGCAAAATCAACGAAGGCATGCCTGCCTTTTTTGAAAATGCTTCTCCGGCCAGCCTGGTTGCTGAGGTCATCTATCAGGCTGCCACAGACGGTACCATCAAATTACGCTATACTGCGGGTGACGACGCCAAAGCGATCATAGACCAGCGTCAGCAGAGCGATGACGATACGTTTATCCATGAGATTAAAAAACAGTTTAAGCTGGTTTAATTATGCTGATGGTACAGGGCCGCTGATAATCCGGTCCTGTACCTTTTGTCGTTAAATCATTTAACTTTATACAATAAATTGTTAACAGCTAATTATGAGTGTATTTCTTCATATGCCGGCCATTGCTGATCTCTTTAGGTTTTTCAGCCTGGAACAGCCGCTGAAGCACCCGCTGGTTGCGGTAGTAGATTTCAGCCAGGTCGATGAACAGGTGGAAGATAACACCCAGATATCGGCTGATTTTTATTGTCTGCTGTTTAAGAACTATAACCGGAATAACGTGAGATATGGCCGCAAGGTAGTAGACTTCAACAATGGCAGCCTTATCTGTATGGCGCCGAACCAGGTTATCGAAATGGAAAAAGAGGGCGATGAAACGGTCGTACTGGAAGGCCGGGGCCTCTTCTTTCATCCTGACCTGATCCGCGGAACCTCACTCTATGATAAAATGAAGGATTACAGCTTTTTCTCCTACGAGGTGTCGGAAGCGCTTCATATGTCGGAGAAGGAAAAGCAGATATTTACCGATTGTGTGCTTCAGATCGAAGCCGAACTGGATGAAAATATTGACGTCCATAGCCAGGCGATCATCGTCTCCAAAATCGAATTATTACTGAACTACTGCTCACGCTTCTACGGACGGCAGTTTATTACCCGGAAAACGGCTAACAGTTCGGTAGTCATGCAGGTTGAAAAGCTGCTGAGGGATTTTTTCAACCATGGCGGGCTTGAAGAGCAGGGCTTGCCCACGGTGAAGAGTATCGCAGACAAAGTGTTTTTATCACCCGGCTATCTGAGTGATCTGCTCAAGAAAGAAACCGGTAAAAATACCCAAGATCATATTCATTTCTATCTGATCGAAGAAGCCAAGAACCTGCTCATTAGTACAGATAAGTCCGTCGGTGAAATAGCCTACGCTCTGGGATTTGAATATCCTCAGTACTTCAACAAGCTGTTTAAGCAAAAAACCGGCAAAACTCCGGTGGCGTTCCGAAACCTGAACTAAACACCCGCTCCGCTCATCGACGCGCCCAATGGCATCTGCCTGTGTGTGGATATTCGGGAGCCATTGATCAACACGTTCCGGAAAAGAGTTCAGGGTGTTCCGTCAATGAATATTGGCCTCCTGTCCTTTTTTTTGCTTAACAATTTTGCCCCGGTGTATTTGAGGTTATTGATCAATTCTTTCACTTTCTCCTCAGCATAGGCGAAAAACGTAATAAGATTTTTAAATGTACCACTGATGTCAATAGCTGGCACCGGCGCTTTAAATTGGACTAAGGCACTGCCAGTAGTGTTTATCGCCGGTCAGTTAAATCGGAGGAGGTAGCGCAGCTGCGTTAAAATTACAATTTTCACAGGCTTATTACTTTTGATCAGCACCGCGCATCGCTCTTCTGTCCCGGCACTTCTGCGTCTCACAAAACCTCGGCGCAACGGGCTCTTTACCCCATATTTTATTACCCGCACGTTTCGGGTGGTTTTTAAAATATTCATTTCGTTCCATAAAATGCCTGTCAATGGCGGCCTTGCAATCTTCAAGGCCCTCATAGTTGCTGTTGTGTATAACAGCCCTTGCGAGGCCGCCAAAAACAGATTCGATCACGTTCAGGAACTGGGCACTGGAGGGTAAGGGCATCGGCACTACCAGCGGACGACTTTCGTTATTATGTTCTTTGATAAAGGCGAGCAGGATATTTGACCGGTGCCAACTTACGTTATCCCAACAAAGAAAAATACGTCTTTGATCCGAATATTTAGATATCAGCACCTCGACGAGCTTCATGGTTTCGAAGGTATTTTTCCTGGTGGAATAAAAATGGGTTACCTGATTAGTAGATAACTCGAGTGCGGCGGTACATATCACCACGCCCTTGTGTTTCTGCTTATCCGGTATTTGATAGTCTTCGTTCTTTTTCTTTAGCATTCGTCCACCTTTGATTTTAACGCCAACAGGGCCATATTCATCGATAGAGAAGAATTTTTCATCTTTCTTCAAACGCCTCAGGACGTTTTGCAATCTGTTGATTTTTTCGCGGAACTTAGGGTCTTGACTAGTGAGCATGTCCCGCGACTTTTTAAAACGGTACCCGTTTTGTTTGAGCGTATAAGATATTTGACCCCAGGAGATTTTCTCAGCGTATGCCTTTTCGTAAGTCTCTGCCAAAGCAGTTATAGTCCAGCTGGTACGGTTCAACCCGTGCATTTTCGGAGATTCATGAAGCAATTTGATGACTTTGCCGGCACGCAACTTCATCCGCTTGATTACGGTAGGGAAGATTTTGTGCTTAGACAACGCAAATGCACTTAAGCCCTTCTCTTCGTAGGTACTGATCCAGCTTTTTATCGTTTGAAATGTTGCCTCTGTTTTATCAGTGATATCCTTGTAACAGGAAGTTTCCAGCGCCATGAGAAGCGTAGTAGCGATTTGCCAATTCCTTCGAATTGCCGAATGCTTCCATTTTTTCAAAACCTTCAGGTCTTTCTCCGGTAAGGATTGAATTATCTTAGGTTTTCCCGGCACATCGTTTTCTTTAATCCATATGTAAAATAATTCAGTGAACGGTAAATAGGCATAGCCTTCAGGGTATAACTTTCGGTATTTCCGCCAAACGGGTTTCGCTTTCACTCCAGGTACCTCGTCCGCTAATAGACGTGGTAAAACTCTGAGGAATTGGACATACAATGGAGTCATTCTATGCTGCTTAGGTTCTTCAGGCATAAAAAACTTCATATTGTTTAGTTTTTCCGGGTAAGCTGCTTTGATACGCTTAAACTCAGTCATGTATCTCCAGGAAGTAACCGTCGAAATGCCCAGTTTTTTTGCGATCCGGTAGCCTGTTTCATCGCCTCGTATGAACTGCCTCCGCATAATGTCAATTTGCTTTTGAGGAATCTGGTGCCGTCTCATGGCCGTTAGCCGTTGATTATATTAATTTGAACCAAACGGCTAAACAATTATGTGACTGGCGAAACGATGTCTATCCTAAAAAAAAGCGTTCAATTTTGGAAGGGTAGAAATATACAACGAAGCGAGGCAAGTTATAAATCGATGACAGAAGGTTTAGCAGAAGCTGATGCCCGGCTAAAACAAATGAATGTCGCTAACTGGAGGCATAACCTTATCGGGCTTTACTTCGATGTCACTTTATCCTATGATGAACTGATTGCCGCCAATAATAAATCTCATGAGTTGTATTTGAAGATATTGGATATCGGGAGTAAATTACGGGCCGCAGATAGCGAAGAAGACAGCGATAGGTATCTTGGTCAATACAGCGTAGGCATATTTGATTTGTGCAATCAGTATGATAAAATATACGATATCCTGGCAAGCGATATGCACAAAGTTAAAACAGCGTTGCATCAAAGCTTTCAGGTATAAGTACAGGAGGTAACTTTCAAATGCCCGCGTTAACGGTGACAGCGTCGAACGTCTTACATATAATAGCGATTAGATGCATGAAAATGTAATAAGTTATATCTTCGTTTATAATAATATACCATTAATGTTTAATAATAGATTCAAACGAGGTCTGCTAACAGTTTCTTTATCACTCAATATCATATTTGTACTGTTTTTTATCGGCAAGCGGTTTTATTACAGTCATCAATCGCTTTTTCATCACGTTATAACCAAAGATGAACGTTGGGCTGATTTTCTGAAGTCAAAAGCGGGTACAGGAGAAATAATATTTTTAGGCACGAGCATCACGGAAGGCTTTAATGTTCAATATGAGTTCGGTAATCCACTTGTTAAAAACATGGGCTTTGCCGGGAGTATATCTGAAAACGGCATCCAGGCGATAAACAAACTGATATACCGTAAACCTAAAAAGCTATTTATTGAGTTTGGTGTAAATGACTTTAAATACGGTATAAGCATGGATACGGTAAAAGCCCACCTGGTTTCAATGCTATATCTGATAAAGGACAAGTCTCCCAATACGGTTGTTTATGTACAGTCTGTTTTGCCAACCAATATTGACAGTTTGAATAATAAGATCGTCAGGTACAATAAAGAAACGAAAAATATCTGTTTAATGAGAGATGTAACTTTTATCGACCTTTATTCCGAATTTTTAAGAGGTAACAAGATAGATGCTGATTTAACAATTGACGGCACTCATTTATCAGACGCTGGGTATTTCAACTGGCGGCGGCTTATAAATAAATATGTTAATTAGTTAATTATCAATCTAAAATCTTATAGTTATCTCCATTTACCGGCGAGGCAACCAAATGCTTTTAATAAATCATGGTTTAGAAATCTTATCAATAATGAATAAAGGTTGGGTGCCACTGAAATAGCCTTCGAAAATAATACATCTGAATTTGAGTATTGTTTTCTCGTCCGGTTTCATTAGTGAAATGCCGTTCTTTCCAAGACTTTTCAGGTATGCCGCGACCAAATATTCTTTACCGCAATTGACCGGTTGAATAACAATACCAGTATTATAGTCTTTAATGTCCGTGTTTGTCTTCTTTGCGACCTTCATCAAATCCCCGTAGATATTAACCTTACTCAGCTCGGTCAACTTACCTAAAACAGTAACGGTATCGGAGCCATTTTTATATTGCGGGTTTTTTAGGAAATCGCACCCTTCTTTAAATTCTCTTTGCTGCCCAAATGAATTTATTGAACAAAAAGCACATACGATTATCAAAATTATCTTTTTCATACTTTTTATTTATGAATACTTTTCCTATAAGCATGCCCGGACGGGTCATTTCCATAAGCCGTTTGACTTCTTCCCGAAATAACACCAGTGGTCGCGTGATCATATAATTTGTTTTCTGAACTGGTTGCTGCAGACAGGCGGCTTGTCGAGTTATCGACAAACCGGATAAAATTTCCGTTTGAATCATTGCCGGTCTCTACCAATACTATAAAATGGTCGGTTATATTGTCAATATTCGGATTTGTTACGGAATTATAGGCATCCACCCCTGCTATACCTGGAATTCCGTTCGCTAAAGCGCCATCCTCGCCGCCGTGAGCGCTGAGGTATATGTAATCATATTTTATTCCCCTGTTCAGGAGATCAATCAACTCTTTTGTTGTCTTTGGACATTCATCACACACTTGTATGTCATATAATTCAGCTTGTGTTTTGATATTTAGGCACTCTGCCTGTTCAGTCGGGAATATTATGGCATTTTGGACAGTATTTTTGAGAATCAAGCAGGTATAATCTTTTTATTGAATTTTTAATGGTAATTGAATCCAGGCCAAGCCTATATCCCTGCCCATGTGGCTTGTGCTGGGTCCTTCAACCCCATCATATAGCATTGCCAGCCTATTCCCTACTTTAATTACAGTGGGCATTCCTATGGCTCCTTTAGCCCATGTGCAATTCGATCTATCTAATACAATGGCTTTACTTTTCTTATTCCAATGGTAAATATCTTTTGTCCAGTATACCCATATGGCATCGGTGTATTCTCCATTTTCCTTTGTTATTCCGATATGGTTTGTAAATAAATACCATGTTTTAGTAGCCTGATCAAAAAATACAGATGAATTTTCTACCTGCTCAGTGGGCGGGTATAATGGTTTTGGATCAATATTCCAGCTACCGTTTAAATTTTTAGTTCTTGCCAGTCCAAGTGTTCTTTTAGTTCCGTTGGCATCTTCGGAAGCACCACTGAAGAACTGTAGAAACTCTCCATTTACCTTAACAATAAACCCCGGACTGGAGGTTACTGTATAAAAGCTATTTGCTTTTTCAACAAAAGGAGTAACATCATATTGTTTAACCCATGGGCCTTTAATAGATTTGGCCTGCGCTTTCATAGTTAGATAAGGGAAAGCGGGTATCCTGTCCGGAGCGGGTGTTGTATGCGGAGTACCCAGGTAGAACATGTGCCATACACCATCACTTTTAATTACCCAGGGAGCAGATGCACTTTTTGAATCGCTTTTTCCAGGATCCCCCAGGGCAAGAATAGCTCCTTTTTTGTTCCAGTTTTTGAGATCATCACTTTCGGCTAAACAAGCTCTCCATCCATCTTTTCCGGCACCGTCATAAAACAAGTAATATTTATTGTCAACCTCGTTAACAATAGCTTCCCTCGCGCCAAATGTGTCACAACTGTCGGCTCCGTTTCCGTGCCTCAACACAACGCCTTCATCAGTGCATTGTAAACGTAATGATGCGGAAGGTCTTCCGTCTATATAGTGTTGAGCATATAGCTTCAATGAACCGAAACAACAGATAACCAATATCGCTAAAGTAATTTTTCTTTGCTTCATGTATATTTAATAAAGTTTTAACCAGTTAATTATAGCATTATCAGCATACTTTGATCGTCTGCAAACCCAAAAGATCACCGAGCTTTTTTATTTTAGAAGCAATATGCCCTTTCCCCACGGCGCAATGATGTGACGGGCCTTGTGCATTCCAGGTCTCCACAAAATTTCTCGCTCCTATCGGGAACCTGTACCTGCTGTTGGTATTACCTATTTCAAGAATTGGCCCGGTAACTGATTCCGCTTCGGCCACCAGGAACATAATTTTGCCATCGGCTGTTTCCACTACCGAAAGCAAAGTAACCGGCCCATGGCTAACAGACATTTCTACAGATAAGCCTTTACCCACTTTACCGTGGTAAACCTGAAGCGGCTTAACCTTAATCTTTCCTTGGGCAATAGCCGGATGGCACGGACCATCATGCCCCATGAGTACTACGTCATCTGTGAAGTCCATTGCATAATATTCAGTAAAAGAGCCGCCCGCGCCAAAGCACTCCATAATTTTCATAGCTTGCGCGTTTTTAACTTCATACTCACCCGCCACTGGGATACCGCCAGCTGTAAGCAGGGAGTTACCTACAATTACAGAGCTCATGGTATCTTCGTTAACTGCATTACCGGTTCCTTTATGGTAATAAGCAAGGGAGCCTAAATTATGCTTTTGAACAAGCTTGTCTAAGGCGACGGCTGTTAAGGCGGCCCGTTCTATTTCATCTACAGAACAATCATCCTGAACATCAAAACATTTATGAATCGCATCAACTTTAAGCTTAACTTCATCAGCCGATACTTTCGTTCTTAATGCTGATAGTTCATCAACCTCAATAATTTCTATATGACCGCCAAATGTTGCGCAGTGTAAAGTGAGATTTGAATATATATCCAACATACCCGAATAATAACTACCCATAAGTCCAAGCGTATTATAATACATCTGACCGGCTACTTTGGCAGCGCCTATCCACTCCCCCGCTTCATGCCAAACATGATCATCGCCATGCAGCATACCTGTTATCTGGTAAAACGGAATGTTGGAGCGTTTAAAAACGTTAGCTATTTCGGGCACCGGACAGGCCGAACAATAAGCCAGCCACTCCCCCGTCATGGCGGTACGGTCTTTTAAATTATTAAAGGCAGTATAATCAATTGCCGCCTCGGGCGACAGGTTAAGTACAATTACAGGCACTTTAGCTTTTTTAACCACAGGCAACACCGTTGAAGATAAAGCGTAAGTGGTAACGTATAAAAATATAATATCCACTCCTTCGGTTCTGAAACGATCGCCCGCTTCAAACGCTTTTTGGGGCGTATCTATCAGGCCAAGGTTTACAACTACTGCACCGGAGGCTTTGAGCTTATCGGCTACTACATCGGTATACCCTGACAGTCTCTTTTCTAACCCCTTAAATTGTTCCCAGTAAACGTTTAAACCAATTCCAAAAAGTCCGACCTTAACCTCTGGGGCAATTATTGTTTTTGTTAACATGTTATTTACGGTATGGTATAAAAATCAGGCCGGTTGACCACCATATTAAACTATAAGGGCAAGGGCTTTTTATAAACTGGCTAATTGCTGATATCTCAAAGTTATCTTGCCAGCCCCCTTTTTACAATGTATGTTTTGATATTTGATTTGTAGTTTTTGATTTAAACAGGCAACAGACCTGTTATAAACTATTTGATATTTTGTTTGTATTTTTTGGCATTAAGGTTTAACATGTAAAATCTGCATATATTTTTACTTAAAAGTTTAATATTTTTATAGATTGTAAATCAAACATCCGTGGATTAATGCGCCAATAAGAATTTATACCAGGTAGTCGGATTTAATTTATATCTGAATGATCAATTACTATAAATACCTGCCGGTAAGTAAAGAAGATGAAAACTGGGGTTTATGTGTTTTAAATGCCGGTTGCACGCGTATTGAAGCATCTGGCTTATATCCTTTTAAAAGCCATCCGGCCCACCATTATTTTAACTGGAACGCAGGCCGTGTTTTAAATGAATACCAGATCATATATATCACTAAAGGCAAAGGCGTTTTTGAGTCGGACAGTTGCAGCCAAACCGAAGTTAAAGCAGGTACTATCATTATTCTTTTCCCCGGCGAAAGACACCGCTATAAACCCAATGGCGAAACCGGATGGGACGAATATTGGATAGGCGTTAAAGGTGAGATCATGGACAATCTGGCTAAAAGGAGTTTTTTCAAGCCCGATAACCCTTGTTTATATATTGGGTTTAATGAAAATACATTTGACATTTTTAACTGCATCATCGAAAAAACGAAACTGGAAGGTCCAGGCTACCAGCCCCTCATATCCGGTGCCGCATTGCATTTGCTTGGCAGCTTCCATTCTATTATAAAACAAAACGCAGTCGAATCTGAAGACAAAGAAGTGATTATTAACAAGGCACGTCTATTGTTTAGGTCTAACATAGCCGAGGATTTTTCGCCAGAAATAGCCGCCGAGCAATTGCAGGTTGGTTATTCCTGGTTTCGTAAAGTGTTTAAAACCCACACAGGCCTTTCACCTGGTCAGTATTATATTCAATTAAAAATTGAGCGTGCCAAAAGTTTGCTTAATGACCCAGGCATACCCATTAAACAGATTTCAAGTGATCTTCGGTTTGATTCTTATTTTTACTTTTCAAAACTCTTTAAAAAAAGAACCGGCTTAACCCCTTCAGAATATAGGAAACGAACCCGGGGTACTTTGTAACACCTGCCATAAACAACAAATAAATTATCAAATAATGTAAGTATAATCTGGTTCTACTAAAATAATTTTGGAAAGCTACAGCTCTATGCTATACAACATATAAGCTTCCAAATAAACTTTAAGACCAATGAAAACAATCATTATCACCACCATTCTAAGTTTTCTGCTATTTACACAAATTACCTTCGCACAAACCATAAAAAACTTTAGCAGCAACGGGAAACAGCTAACCAGGTTTGATAACCTTAGCAATGCCATCGATGCTCATGATGGCGAAATAGCATTGTTTAATGGCATATATTATCTATATGGCACCAGTTATGATTGTGGCTTTGAATGGGGCAATAAGTCGGCCCCATTTTGTGGTTTTAAAGTATATTCATCTAAAGATCTTACCCATTGGACGGATAAGGGCTTTTTATTTAACGCTAAAACACCAGTATGGCAAACCCGATGCGATGGCAAAACTTATGGCTGTTTTCGCCCCCATGTTATTTACAATCAGAAAACCCGACTGTATGTACTTTGGATAAATGTATATGATAATCGCGTTGGGTATCGCGTTTTCATGAGCAAAAAGCCAACAGGCCCATTTACCGAAGCTAAGGAACCAACCCTTGCGGTTAACAGTGAAATGCCCGTAGCAGGCCTGAATAATGGCGACCATGATACGTTTGTTGATGATGACGGAACGGCTTATCTTGCTTATACCGACTGGCGTACAAAAGGCAGCATCGTGATTGAAAAGTTAAGTGCTGATTATCTTACTGGTACAGGTCAGCATGTTAAATCAGTTACCGATGGCAAAACAGAAGCGCCCGCATTGTTTAAGCGAAAAGGCATTTACTATGTGGTTTACTCGGATCCTAACTGTGGGTATTGCTCGGGCACAGGCGCTTCTTATCGCACCGCCAGATCACCTTTGGGGCCATGGTCTGAAGGTAAAAAGATCAGCGACAATTCCTGCGGTGGACAACCCTCTTTTGTATCAACCTTTAAATTAAATTCAGAAACAGTTTTTCTTTTTGGCAGCGACTTATGGAACAACGCAGCCAAAAATGAGGCGCAAGCCAATTTTTACTGGGCTCCGCTTACTTTTGCTCCAGATGGCTCAATCAATCCATTGGTTTGTGGTGAAACTAATGTCCTTTCAAATTACAGTGCTGGCAAATCAACTCAGATTAATGATGATTTTACTACCGCGTGTGATATCAATAAAACCAGGCATCGGGGACAATCATTTACCGCCGACCGCAACGGTACTTTATACCAGCTTGATTTTACCACATTTAAAAGCGGCTATCCGAATGCAGACCTTATGATAGAGTTATACAATACCGATAATGAATCAAATCCCACAGGTCCTGCAATTGCAGCTATAAGTCTAAAACAGGATACACTATCGTGGGCGCCTAAAAATTATACGATTAAATTTAAAGCGGCTGTTATTAAAGGAAATCATTACCTCGCGGTTATCAAATCAACCACTACAACCGGTTGTTATGGTTTTGAATATAAAGAGTCTCAGGCTGGCGATTTTGCGGCAATGAGTAATGATGGAAGTGGCCAGTTTACCCAGGAAAAACAAAAGGAGATCAAACTAAAAGTTTACATTAAATAATTTTCTGATTTCATTTTCTGATATTACAAAAAAGCAGGTAAACTATGGCTTACCTGCTTTTTTGTTTGGTAGCTTTCAGATAACTTAATAACCTGGGTTTTGGGTCAGTTTATTATTTATTTGCAACTCGCGGAAAGGGATAGCATAAATGAGTCTGTTTTGGGTAACGTTAAAGGTAGATGGCAATAAAAATCCGTACAATTTTTTCATCGTTACGCCTTTAGCGTTAAGGACATCAATTGCCATGTTATTGCGGATAAGGTCTGTCCATCTGTGGTTCTCAAATGCCAGTTCATGACGCATTTCGTCGGAAACGTTTTGCTTGGTGGCCTGTGCCAGATCTGGCAATCCCGCTCTTTTTCTAACCCTGTTAAGATATTGTAATGCATCACCGCTTTTGCCTTCATCTACCAAACATTCGGCTAATAGCAACAATGCACCCGAATAGCGGAATACCGGCCAGTTATCATCTGTATTATATTCAACCTGATATGGTGGGTGCAGGTACTTTTTAATAAAGTAATAATAACCTAAACCGGGGGTTGGTTTATAACCTACCGGGCTTTTAACCGCAGTAGTCGTAAGTACCTCATTAGCTACCGTTCCTTCGGCTACTGCAATAGAGGCAGGCAACCGGAGATCCCCCTGCTCATAGGAGTCAACCATTTCCTGGGTCGGAACGTTCCAACCGCCGCTGGTTAAGCCTCCACGTGCGTTGGTGCCACGTAAACCTAAAATAAATTCAGAATTTGTTGTTTTTGGGATAAACCTCCAAATAAAATCACTTTGTTGCCCATCATTGCCTATTTTATATTGTACCTCAAAAATCGATTCCTGATTGTTTTTCTTCGTCGGATCAAATACACTGGCATAATCAGGCAAAAGTGCGTAATTCATTTTAGTAATATCCAGCAAGGCGGTTTCTGCTTTCCCATACTCCTTTGTCGGTTTTGACATATAGGTGTAAGCAAGTAGCATTTTGGCTGCGCCCTGTGTTGCCCTACCCGATTGTGGGAAGGTTTTTACAACAGGTAAAAGTGGTATAGCAGCAGTAAGGTCTTTCACTATCTGGTTATAAACATCATCTACCGAATTTCTGGGTAAAAAAGCGCCGTCTATATTGGTAACTTCTTCCAGTTGCAATGGTACACCACCATAATGCTGAACCAGATCATAATAGTAAAACGCTCTTAAAAATAGAGCTTCGCCGGATATCTGGTCTTTATCTGCTTGTGCAAGGTTTGATTTGGCCAGGCGCGACAGCACTATGTTTACAGATGAAATGCCCGAATAATCATTACCGTATCGGTTACCGGGTGTATTTGGTTCCTGGCTGGATATATTGTTGTCAATAAACTCGGCCATTGCCTCGGCACTGGTTGAGGTGCCCCTATCTGCAGAGTAAATGGTAAAAAAGGTATTGTCAGATCGCATTTCATCCATATAAATACCGATAAAGGCAACACCACGAAGGTTCGTGTAGGCTCCGGTTAGTGCCTGATTAAACTCAGCCGCGTTTTTAAAAAACGACGACGAACTTAGTGAGGTTTGCGGAACAAGATTGAGTGTATCCTTTTTACAGGAAACCATGCCCAACGTCATTAATATTACATATGATAACTTTTTCATTTTTGTTTTGCTTAATAGATATTACATTAAAAACCCGCATTTATACCCACTGATAATACCCGGGGGATAGGATAACCGGTAAAATCGCGGCCCTGGTTTAGCCCGTTTAAGCCTGCAAGTCCGGCCTCGGGGTTAAGCCCTGGATATTTAGAGAAAATGAATGCATTTTGCGCGCTCAGATAAGCTCTGAAACTTCTGAAATATTTGGTCTTTTTAACTGGCAAGGTATAGCCCAGCGTAATATTTTTAACAGCAAGATATGTTGCCTTAAATACCTGCCGGCTGGTAAAGTTTCTGAAATCGGCAGTGGTTCCGCTTCTTGTTCTTGGATATATGCCGTCACCGGGATCTTCTTCGGACCGCCAGCGATTGGCCACACCTTTTCTTACATTGAATACGCCATCAAGATTTTCTGTCGACTGAAACGCATCATCGGCAATATCGTTCCCGACTGAACCGGCCATTACTACACTTAGATCAAAGTTTTTGTAGGAGAAGCTGTTGGTAATACCATAAACAAAGGTTGGGTTCGGGTTACCGATATAGGTTCTGTCATAACTGTCAATTTTACCATCAGGAACACCATCTGGTCCGCTAACGTCTTTAAAACGGGCTGTACCAACCATGGCTGTAGCATTATGTGGTTGTGTATCAAACTCCTGCTGGGTCATGTAAACACCGGTGTTGATATAGCCGTAAAACAAGCCTATTGGATGGCCAACAGCTGTCCTGTTATCATCCCAGTATTCATTGTAACCGCCAATAGGTGCATCATTGGTGCCCAGTTTTTTAACAAGGTTCCTGTCAAATGAAATATTGAAATTAGTATTCCATTTAAACGCCCCTACAAGGTTTTTTGATCCAATGGTAAATTCATGCCCCCAGAAATCAAACCTGCCCACATTGGATGTGATGGTTGTAAACCCTGATTGAACGGGAATGTCTATCCCATATAACAGACCATCGGTTTTTTTCCAGTAATAATCATAGGTAAATGACAACCTACTGTTAAACATTTCAAGATCTAAACCTAAGTCATAGCTGGTGGTGGTTTCCCAGGTTAAATCGTTATTGCCTATGCCACTAAGCGTTTTTCCAGGCGTAACCTGATTACTGAAAACATAATTGCTTGTATTAACCGAAGCCAGGTAGGTGTAGTTGCCAATATTATTGTTACCAACCTTACCGTAACTGGCCCTTAGTTTTAAAAAGTTTATAGGCTTTACATTCTTCAAAAATGCTTCGTCAGAGGCAACCCACCCTAATGATACCGAAGGGAAATTACCGTATTTGTTATTAGCCCCAAATTTTGAAGAGCCGTCTCGCCTGAAAGCAAAGGAAACAAGATATTTACTGTCGTAATTGTAATTAAAACGACCGATATACGACAATAACGACCATTGTCCGAAGTTATTGGGATCAATATTCCCTATCCGGGTTGTTGCCGCGTTAATCCACTGAATGTTATCATCAGGGAATTGACTGGCATCAATGTAACTGTTCTCGCTCGAGTATCGCTGATAGGTGTAACCTGCCAACACATCAAAATTATGTTTGCCTGCTAAAGTTTTTTGATATTTCAGCGTATTTTCACTTAGCCAGGTAGTAAAGCTGCTGCTGCCATAACGCCCCGTAGCCGGTTGCGGCGGCGCGCTGCCTAGTCCTCCTTGTGCCGTAGATGGTGTAAATTGCCGGTTAGTAGTATTGTCGGTGTTTACATTTATGGTTGTCTTAAACTTTAAACCATCAATAATTTTCATTTCGGCAAATCCGTTGGCAATTACTCTTGTTGCTTTGGTTTTGTTAACTATTTGTGTTAACACCAGGTAATAGTTGGGGTTTGGGAACATACCGGGTTGCGAAAACGACAACGGATAGGAACCATCGGGGTTTTTATAGTTTAGTGTAGGATCCATTAAAAAGGCATTTTCTATGATATTACGTCCGTTATCCAAACCAGGCACCACCTGGTTATTACCATAGGATACCTCCAAGTTAACTCCGATTGTTAATCTGTCAGATGCTGTGTAAATATTATTAGTCCTGGCAGTAAAGCGTTCATCATACGAATTGAGCATTACGCCTTCCTGCTTGTTGTAGTTCAAGTTGACAACCGATTTCAGATCTGTTGTGCCCGAGGCAAAAGCCAGGTTATAATTTTGAGTAACTGCATTACGTAATAAAATATCAAACCAGTTTGTACCAGGTTTACCGGCGTACTGAGCAGGGTTTTGATAAACCGTAGGTACTCCTCCAGTGTAGCCTTCGTATCTGGCGGCATCCTCATAATACTCCTTTTTATACTGTGCAAATTCCTGGGGGTTCATAAGGTCGGGCTTGCCCCTGTCCGGGACTGACTGTACACCTGTATAAGCGCTAAAGTCCAGGCTTTTCTGACCAGTTTTAGCTTGCTTCGTGTTTACCAAAATAACGCCGTTGGCTGCACGTGAACCATACAACGAAGAAGCCGATGCATCCTTTAATACCGAAATAGTTTCAATTTCATCAGGACTTAGGGTTTGAAGCCCGCTTTCGGATGGAAAACCATCAATAACAACCAGTGGGTTATTGCCCGCGTTAATGGATGCCGCACCACGGATGCGGAACGTCATTTCTGCACCCGGGGTTCCTGAATTTTGATTGATCTGCACACCGGCGAGCTTACCTTGTAATTTTTGGCCAATATTAGGTACCGGCATATCTTTAACCTCGGTAGCTTTTAGCTGACTTATGGCGCCGGTTACTTCACGCTTATTTTGCGTACCATAGCTCACAACCACTACTTCTTTTAAATTTTGTGATATAGCGGCTAACCGCACATTAATCATATCGGAGTTTTGCACCGTAACCTGTTGTTCTTTATAACCTATATACCTGAATATTAACACGCTGCCAACCGGTGCACTAATTTTAAACCTACCATTGAGATCTGTTTGGGTGCCTGTTGTTGTACCTTTTAAGGAAACAGAAACACCTACGGCCGGCTCGGAACTTACCGAATCTTTTACAGTGCCGGTAACTGCAACCTGGCCCTGCGACCGTAAAGGAAGGTACATGAGTAGCGCCAACATGAGTAGCGCGCTGTACTTCCACGGTTTAAAAAGTAAAAGTTTTTTTTTCATGAGATTTAATTAATTGGTTATTGTTTGCTTAAATTTTGGCATAGCAAAGCCAGGCCATGTATTGATGGCATTTTTTTTATTGGCTTTCAGAATTTTGGATTTTTTGGGTTGCTCAGTTCATAGCAAACCGGATCACTCAATATTAGATTTCCGGATTATTAAAAGATTTAGAACAATCTTCTTTACCTGTTAAGGAGGACTACCTGAGAACCAAAAATGACTTACTGTTGCAGTAATGCTTTGTTTCATAATCAGTTTTATTAGTAATTTATTCTTATCGCGGCTGGTTAGATGGTTCGGCCGGATGAATTGGTATATAATTGTTACATCAAAATTATTCGATAGTTTAAATTTTTAAATACATTATTTGGACATTAATTTGTACTTTTTGATAATTATGCAATAAGTAGTTTTTTATAAGATCGTTATAAGATCACTATCAGTTACCTAAAAACAGATATATCAAAAAGTACAAAAAAAAGCCCTTCATGTAATAACTGCTGAAATAGCTTTCATTATAATTTTGATTTCATAAACCAATTTTAGAACTAAATGAAAAATGAGCTATCGCCGCAGGACATTGCGCAATACCGCCATAATGGCTTTTTAGTAGTAGAAGATTTCCTTTCACCAGATGAGCTTGATTTTTGGCGAACAGCCCTTGATGAGGCAGTTGCAAACCGAAACGGCAACAAAATGCCCGATCGCAAAGAGGTTTATGGCAAAGGAGATGATGCCGACAAATCCTATTATGACAACGTTTTTGACCAGTTAATTAACCTATGGCAGGATAATGATAAAATTAAACAGATTATGGTCGACGAACGGTTGGGCAAAATGGCAGCACAATTATCGGGCGCTGACGGTATAAGGATATGGCATGATCAGGCACTCATTAAAAAACCATGGGCCAACCCTACATCATGGCACCTGGATACCCCCTACTGGTCATTTAGCGACCGCCGGGCATTATCTATCTGGGTGGCACTTGATGACGCAACGTATGAAAACGGCTGCCTCTTCTTCATACCAGGCTCCTATCTGCAAACAACTTTTGAAAACCCTGGTATCGGCAAAAACATGGGTGCCATTTTCACAACCTATCCCGAATTTAAAACAACTAAAGCTGTGGCTGCACCAATTAAAGCTGGCAGTTGTTCGTTTCACAACGGGCTTACCATACACGGAGCCCATGCAAATATGACACCAGGTTACAGACGAGCCATGACCTGCGCCTATATGCCTGATGGAAGTACTTTTAATGGTATTCAAAATATTTTAAATGATGACGCATTTTCTAGTTTAAAAATAGGTGATGTATTAAACAACAATGACCAAAACCCCTTAATTTACCACAAGAACCAATAAACCCTTAACTTTATCTTTTACGATTCCTTATCTCCCATTAAATAACCAACCTATGTTTATCAAAAGAGTATATATCAAGCTGATATTTATTTTAGCGATGCTGGAGCCATTAACCGGATCTGCAAAATCAACTCACAAAATAATAACCGACGAGCCTAAAACAATTACGATAAGTACACCAAAGCTTAGCATGGTGCTTAATTATAATAACAAAGCGAGCGTCACATCGCTGGTAATTAACGGCAAAAAGGTGATTAGCAGTGCAAATGGTATCTATACTTCAATAAAAGCAGGTGGTATAACTTATTCTTCATTGCATTTAAAAAGTAATCCAATGCTAATAAAAACCGCTGATAGTTACAAGATTGACGGTATCAGTTACGGCGATAAGGATTTAACTATTAATGAGAGCTGGACTTTTATAAAAAAAGACAAATCCATAAAATGGCTTATTGAAAGAAAGCTCTCAAAACAAGTTAAGGTAGATGAAGCGGCCATGCCCGTTTTTAATTTTGACGACATCAATACCTGGAACGGGGCGTATCAGGGTTACGGTGGCTTGGCCTGGTTTTATTTATTTAATGAGCCACTATGCACTTACGGTGTTCACACCCGGTCATCCAGCTTTTGGAACAGCAAAAATGGTATAGGTTTAAACATAACGGTTGATGCACCGGGCAAAGAGGTAGCGATGAAATATACCCGTACAAATGAAAATAAACTGGCTTATACAGTTACTGTTTCTAACCAGGAAATGCTACCACACACAGACAGTGGCACTAACAGGCGCCGTTTTATACGGAAAGCCACTGATGTATGGTCTGCTTTTAATATACCAGCCGGTAAAAGTTCGCAAAGTTTAACATTCAGCTATTTTGATTATAATGACAAATATGGCCGCGGTAAACTGGCGGGGATAAATGGAGATCAGGTAAATGCTGTGTTAAGTACAATTGCCCGAATTGGCGTAATTGATTCGCTGCATTTTGGCGGCAACAGCTGGCATACCCCTTACGGACCTGTGTGCTTGCACGAACAGTATATTGCTCAGCTTGGCTTAGGCATCAATGACCCTAATTATTTGAAAGGTTATAAGAGCTGTCTTGATTTTTATCGTGACCATGCGATAAAACCCGACGGGCGGGTGTACCCGCGATGGGCTTATACCAATGAGGATGCCATGCCTGGGGAATTTAATAAATATGGTTTTTACGAAGCACAATGGGGAATACTCGTGGATTCGAACCCCGATTTCGTAACCAACGTTGCCGAGCTGTATGATATGACTGGGGATAAAGCGTGGGTAAAAACCCATCAACTATCATGCGAGAAAGCTTTAGACTGGATACTTAAACGAGACAGCAATAATAACGGCCTTGTCGAAATGATGACAGATAACCAGGCGCAAAAACAAAGCAGCGATTGGATAGACATTATCTGGGCATCGTATGAAAATGCCTTTGTCAACGCCAATCTTTATCACGCGCTCGTAAAATGGGCTGATATTGAAAACCAGCTAAATAATCACACTAAAGCACAGTACTATGAAAACTTTGCCGCCAAATTAAAAACAAGCTTTAACAAATCAACCAGCCAGGGTGGTTTCTGGGACGACGAAAACAAATGTTATATTCACTGGCGAGACAAAGACCAAACCATTCACGGCCGCAACATGGTTACTCCGGTTAATTTTATGGCCATTGCCTATGATATTTGCGATGATGATAGCCGGAAAAAGCTTATCCTTGATAATATTGAGAATCAAATGCAAAAGGAAAATCTTTTCTTTTGGCCGCTTGCTATGACGTCATATGCTCCCGGCGAAGGTAAGGACTGGCAATGGCCTTTCCCCGGATATGAAAATGGCGATTTGTTTTTGTCATGGGGAGCCGTTGGGGTTAAAGC
The DNA here is from genome assembly GCF_900100945.1 of Mucilaginibacter gossypii. GTDB lineage: Bacteria > Bacteroidota > Bacteroidia > Sphingobacteriales > Sphingobacteriaceae > Mucilaginibacter > Mucilaginibacter gossypii. Next base: position 254,967 of record NZ_FNCG01000007.1, read on the forward strand.
CTATGCAAGTTATAACCCGGCATTGGCAGTTAAGTATGTGAAAAACGTGCTGGATCGGTATAGTAAAGATGGCCTTGCATTTCAACGATATGGCCGTCTGAAACAGGATGGCCTGGGCGATGATATTTTGTCTGGCAACAGCCTTTCTATAGTAGGGTTATATCAAGCTATCTACGGCGTAAATCCATTGTATAATCGCTTTTATCTTGACCCGCATATTACACCGGAACTTGAAGGTACTGCGCTGAAATATAATTTCAGAGATCAGCGCTTAACTGTTAACCTTGATAATGATAGCTATGCGGTATCGAATCAACGGTTTAAGGTTATTTGTAATAAAAACTTTGGCTTTAACGCCACCAAAAATCAACTGAGCTATTTTAACGGCAGCAATCCCGTAGCTTCTTTACAAATCACAACAGACAAGCCGTTAACTATCAGCGTAAGCCAATGGAGCAATGTTAAAATGGAATGGCAGCAGACAGCAACCAAACCGTCGGCAAAAGCGCTCACTTATCTTATTAAGCAATTGAAACCGAATGCAAATTATATAGTTTCTATTAATGGAAAAGCGGTTCAAAAGGTAAAGAGTGATGATAAAGGCGATATTTCAATAACCCATCGCATTAGCGGAGCTTCAGAAAAGATGAGCATCGGCTATGGAAATTAAGATACTTAGTCCGCTATGGGGACATGAGCAACTGGAGTTAAAGACATTTCTGGATAAGATAAGAACAGCGAGATATGATGGAATAGATACCTGGATACCGAATAACCTGGATGATAAGCGCGTTCTGTTTGATTATTTGCAACAGCACGAAATGTATATGGTAAGCCATCAACATAGCGCTGAAGGGAGTACTTTTAAAAAGCTTAAACAATCATTTATTAAAAACCTCTATCAATGCGCAGAGCCAGGTCCGCTGCTGATCAACTCTCATACCGGCCGGGATTATTTTTCATTACGGCAAAACCTGGAGCTTGTGGATGCAGCACAGGAGTTTTCAGAAAAAACAGGGATCACTATCGCGCACGAAACGCACCGTGGGCGGTTGGGATATTCTCCACAAATGATCAATACAATATTTGAACTGCGTAATGATTTTAATATAACAGCAGATTTTTCGCACTGGGTATGCGTTACAGAAAGTATGCTGGAAAACTTTGCAACCATTGTTGATGAAGCTATTAAACGAAGCCGTCATATTCATGCGCGTGTTGGTTTTGAACAGGGGCCGCAGGTTGCAGATCCCCGGGCACCGGAATGGAAGTATGCCTTGGATAAGTTTCTTGGCTGGTGGGATAAAATTGTAGCTATCAACAAACAAGTTAATACTAAGGTATTACCTGTTACAACAGAATTTGGCCCTGTGCCATACATGCCTGCCATTCCTTTTACCGGTAAGCCAGTAGTAGATCAGTTCACGATCAATAACTTTATGAAAGATTTATTGAATGACAGGTATAGTTTAAAATGATTGATCGATGTTTTTTCGAAAGGCATTTGGAGAAACGCCATTTTTCTTTTTAAACAATTTTGAAAAATAAAAAACAGATTCAAACCCGGTTTGATAGGCTATTTCGTTGATATTTAAAACTGTAGATGTAAGCAGATCTTTAGCCCTTGAAAGCCGTAAATTTAAATGGTATTGATTGGGCGATTCACCAGTAATTTGTTTAAAAGCCTTACGAAAAGAAGAATACCCCATAGGCAGCTCCATGGCCAGTTTTTCCATATCCAGGGCATCTTCAAATGATTCCTGGATAATAAATTTTGCCTTTGATATTAATTTCCCGACCGGGTCATTATTATATTCCTGATGATGATGGGCTACATTATTGATGAGTCCTAAAATTTGCATGGTAATACCGGCAATATACTGAGGATAACCGGTTAAAGAAGCCTGAACAGCTTCAATTAAGTTACGGAACATGATCAGTATATCTTTATTTAAGTCTAAAAAAACAAAGGGGGTTTGCTTGTCAAAAAAACCATTGGCCATTAATTGCTCTATATAAAAGCCATTAAACCCAACCCAATATTCTTCCCAGCCCGATTTAGGGTCTGGTTTATACCGGTGCCATACCTCTGGATACAGGAAAAAACATGTACCAGCAGTTACATCAGTTGGTTCGGTTAACGCCGAACCATAGACGCCCTTACCTTTTGAAATAAAAACAATATAATAATCATTTAATATACGCCCCCTGTTCCAGGTTAAATGATGACTTTGCGGGTGTATTTGGTTAGGATAATTATCATTAGGTTCAACTTTTGAATAACCCACAGCTGTAACAAACATACCCCAACGCTCCTCAATAGGCGTAATGTTTAAATATTTAAAGTAATTATGTAACATTCGTGTTTTGTCAGAAGTTTACCTCAGCCATGAGTGCATCCTCCATTTTTCAACAATTAATTATCCGGATTAAAATAGCTAATAAAAAGAAAATAAAGTAATATTGGTTCTGAGCTTGTACAGCTTATTGGTATCGAAGTTATCTAACTTATTTTTTTGGAGGTTTCACATACCCATCTGTAAAGTTTAAACATAGCATTGTCGAGGGTGATTAAAGAGACCTATTTAACAGACCAGCTTTCTTTAAAACCTACATTTTGTTTATAGTTAAAATCGTTTTTCGAGATCGCTGCCGCTTTCACCTGACCCATGAAGAAACATCACCAAGTGATGCCGCTTTGCCGAATCCAGATCGTAGTCCTTGGGAAAATACAGAAGGTAAGGGATCTTGCGGATCATTTCCTGATGTGTTTGCATACCGCTTTTCTTCATTCCAGCAAGATGCTGTGCGGTCACAAACGTCCCATTTGCTAAAAGGATCAGAATATGTATCAATCGTTTTGTCATGGAATCAGGGTAATAGTGTTGGGTGTTGTTGATGGAAACTGGTTGCCTGCTGGTATATTTTTGCCGGTTCAAGCATCTTTCCTTCGCCGAACAGTTGCCCATTGAAAGTTATGCTGGCGCGGTACCGGGGCCCGATCTTGCCGTTAGGAACTACGATCGTAAACCGCTTGCTTTCTTCACGTGGTCAGCCTGCAACTGCTGCTAGTTGCTCTTTCCCGCAGATTCGGAAAGATGCGGGTGATGCGGGAAGTATGATTGGTCAGGTCCCTGATCCTTATCGGCGTGGCCTGATGGACAAGGTTCGGGTAATCGCCTTTCAGGTACTTACGGATATCATCGTCCAACGCTATTTTTTTGTCGATTACGGCTTGCGCCAGCAAAATCCCCGTAAAGCTTTTGGTCATGGAACCGATCTCATGAAGGTCATTTCTGACGGTAAGCAGCTGTTTCCCGCCCGGGTCTCACCGTAGTTGTAATATGACGCGTTTCCGTTTATAACGATGCCCAATGAAAGGCCTACAGCCCGTTTATCTTTAAAATGAGCCCTACCCCGTTGGTCAACCAGGGAGTCCAGATGGCTTTTCAAAGGATTTTCTGTCAGAAACCCAGTATGGAACGGCTGATTATTTTGCGCAAAGCAGTCGGTAGGGGTTCGAACATGATAAAAAAACAGAATCGATAGTATAAAATAGTTTTTCATTGACATGATATTTGGCAGTAACAAAAAAGGTAAATTTCAGGAGGCAGTTTAAAAACCTTGCCATCGGCTCTATGCGCCTTTGCTGCATGTATAGGCAATTCCAGTTATTCACCGTCAGTGCCTGGATACCCGAGGCGCTTTAAAAACTCTTTTCGCCAGGCAAAGACGGACGGGGTATATGCAGGATGGTCAAAAATAAAGTGGCCGCCTTGTTCGAGCGTTTTCAGTTCAGGAGCGTTCCCGGCTGCTTTCATCAAGTCAACGAACTTCAACGCTGAGGGGTAAGGAACATTCTGATCCGCCATACTATGGATCAGCAAAGTTGGCGGCAAGTTTTTTCTGATCAACTCATTGGGCGAGATCCCTTTAACGAGGTCTTTATTTTTGAGGTCCTTCCTGATCCAGGCGGTCTTATCATCTGTAAGATCATACACACCAGAGTTGACCAAAAGCACATTTGGCACAGGGCTGAAATTCAGATGGTCGGTTTTTTCATTCCAGCCGCTAGCTAATGCCGTAGCCAGGACCAAATGCCCGCCCGCTGAATTACCTGTAGCCACGATCCGCCCGGTGTCTATACCAAGTTCATTGCCATGTTCCCTGAGCCAGCGGATCGCGGATCGGGCATCCATCACCGCTGCGAATGGCAGGGTGCCCTGGGATCCATAAATACGATACTCTACCGAACAGGCTACCCATCCTTTCGCTGCATATCTGCGGCAGGCCTCAAAGTGCCAGGACGGTTGTCCTTCCGACCAACTGCCGCCGTGAAAGAAAACGATGACCGGCTTTTGATTAGTTGTTGTCCCGCCGCGATTATCAAAAACGTGGATGTCCAGGCCATAATTACCAATTCGCTTGTATTCCCGCACGAGGTGATCTTCCTGATCATGCCGCGCGTCACGGTATACCTGTTCCAGCTTTGATCTGAAAGATGTATCCCCGCATTGTTCTTTGAACAGCTCATAAAGCTTCTCTGTATGCTTGAAACCGTTGTGCGTGATATGGTCCAGCAAAAGGTGGTATTGATGGAACGCTAAACATTGTCTGTTCTTGAAATACTTCGGCAGCAGGCTCCACATAGCATAAAGCCGCTTATTATAAAGTCCCTGATACCTGGATTTGTTGAGTTCCGAGTTGATCTTGTACCCTAGGAAACTTTGAATGAAGGGTTCCAGGTCTGAATTACCGAGCAAAGCAGGATCGTTAAAAACCGCCAGATCGCCCTGGACCTTTTTGTCGATCATAGAGTAGCTGCCCGGGCGCTGATTGGTATATATCTCATGATTGTTGGGATATTCGATCAGTATTTTATCAAAGTATAGCTTGATCTCGAATCGCTGGGCGGCTGCATAAGCAGGCTGCAGCAATGATTGATAGGTATCGAGCAGCGCATTAAAACTTTTGGCCGCAGAATCGATCTTCGCGGCAAAGGCCTTTTCGTCAAGCTGATGCAAGCGCACATAATTAGGATAAAACCTATCTGAAAATCTCGTGCCAAGTTTTTTTTGTGCCGTCAGGTAGCGCGTCTCTATCGAATCCTTTGGCATAATATCCTGCGCCTTCAATCCGGTTGTTAAGCCAAGTCCAAAAAGTAATAGCGCTGCTGATTTTTTCATTATGCGGTTTTGTTAAAGACGAAAGTTAATTGAAAATGTTGCAAAAACGGTCTGCTATTCCCCAAAAAAGCACCAGCGTGTTCCGGATACTTTTGGAAAATGTTGTCAACTGGTCCCCGGACTTTTGTACTGCATGCATCTTTTAATCCTCCGTTATTTCAGCGTTTCAAATTTAGAGGTGAGCTCTCTGCCTAGTCAGAGATATTTTCGTATTCAGTTGTTATACAGGTCTTGCTTACGCTGATGTAAAAAATCTAAAAAGATCAGATATCAAAACTGGTATAGATGGGAAGGAATGGATATTTATAAATCGTCAGAAAACGAATTCAACTTCTCACCTACCCTTATTAGCTCAGGCACATAAAATATTATCGCCATATAGTGATCAGGTGGTCAACATCTCCATAACATACAGAATATAACTGTTCAAAGTAGGTTGCCGAATAGAGGATCCTTTTTTGCTCTGAAGGGCTCTCGTTCAAATAGTTGATCAGGAAGTCATTAACCGATGGGTTAATGAAACTGTAAACCGTGCCTTCTGAATCGGCATGGCCGGTGATCAAACCATCTAAAAGTCTCTTCAGTGTTGTTTTGAAATCATTTGTTCCGGCCTTATGTCCATTATGAAGGATCTCGTATCTGAAGCGGTTTTCAAAAGCGTTCTCCAGTACTTTGCTGGGTATCCGGCTGCCGCCAAAACTAAAAAGGGTAGTAAGTAAAAACCGGTCGGTGTCACGAAGTTGCTTTTCAAAAACAGACTCCCATATCTGGTCGGGATGATCCAGCTTTGAAAAAATAAATTCAACAAGTCTTTTACCTGTATAGCCTTCCAGATTTACAGAGGTGGTGATAAACTCGATCAATCTCGGAAAATAATTATCGTGCTCGATGATCTTCATATAGTTCCTTTCCACAAAGAACACTTTCAATTGCTCGTTGGGTAAATCGGAATGATACAGGTGGTTATACAGTATCCTTGCTTTATCAAATTTCGAATAGGCTTTGTACTTCGTAATTGGAGACTGCACCGAGACGCGACCTGGCAAACTTATCGTAGTTGTACTCGGCCTGTTTCAGAATAGTGGTGCGGCTGGTGAGGATCAGGTATTTGTTTTTCAGACTGCGAACCCGTTCTATCAAACTGATGAGCGCGCTTTCTGAATTTCTTGGGTTGAGGATTTCGTAAATGTTCGAACCGAAAAAGTCATCAAAGAAAACAACCTGTTTGAGTTCGGGATCATCGGCGATGAGGTTGTGGGCATCGGGTATCTTGTCGTCGATAAAGACAAGTTTGAAACCCTTGGCCAGCAATCCGCATATCAGCAAATAAGATAATCTTTTTTTGATCCCTTTAAATTAACCAACATTGAAAAAATCTCAAATATTAAAGGGGTTATCGCAGCTGCAGATGGATAAACCAACTTCGTTGACCACCCTTTACCAAATAGTTCTTTAGTGTAAAAACCTGAAGGCTAATGCCAAAAGTGGTCATTTAAAAATTGCAACAGGGTCCAATCAGGTTTGGTTTATCCAGTAATACGCCAATTTCGGGTTGGCGCTGGGTTTAGGCTGCGTAATTTCAATCATTGACCTATAAGATGCCTTTTGGGTATAGCAAATGGACCATTCTGAATGCTGCTGATCAAAAACAAAAGGCTGCCTGAAACAGGCAACCTTTTATCCGCGCTATTAACAGGGGCAGTGATTAGTCAGGGGTAAAATACGTTTTACGGTTGCTCCATAGTATAAAGGGACTTGACTTCGTTATCGCTTAAAACTTTGTTGTAAAGGTGCAGATCATCTATAGCGCCTATAAAATAGTTACCGCCATAATAGGCGTTCGGACTGTTTGGATCCGTAAAGTTATAAGCTGTTTTAGGCATTTCGTTCCCGATAGATACCGGTGGCGGGTTGACCAGTGCGGTTGGATCGCCGGTAACATTAGCCGTTTTTACCAGTACACCATCAATATAAAACTTCGCGGTACCATTGGTAAAACTTACCACCAGGTGCGACCACTTATCAAGTTGGACCGAAGCCCCACCGTCGTCCTGGTCATGATCCCCGGTTGTGGTCATCACGGTCAGGAAAGGCAGGTTACCGCCCTGTAGCTGAAATTTATAACCATTCCAGCGATCAAGAGAAAAAATATAATTACCGTTACTGGCTTCATGCGGTTTGATCCACGCACAAATGGTAAAACTTGCCGGGCGTAAAGCCGCCTGATAAGGCACCTCGATGTAAGCCCCCTTGTTGAAATCATAGGCACTGTTGGCTGCGCCGTAACGGTCTGTTGTAAGCACAGGCAAGGTCCCACCGTCGGTAGCCGGCACCCCGTATGCCCCAACCCACCCGGTTTTCAGAACGCCGTCGTTACCGTTTCCGGATACATCCTTGGCGTTACCATTAAAAGTCCAGGAGGCGATCAGGTTGGCTGCCGAGATCTGCTGGATTAGGTTAACTTCAAATTGTACACCAGCACGGTTAAGGTTGGCCAGCGCGTTGTTAACCTGCTGTTGCGTAAAAGTGCCGTTCTTTACTTCTGTAGCCAGCTTAAGCGCGGTTTGAAGTTCGGCTTTTGCTCCCGGCGAATAATCACCGGCCTGCTTACCCTCAAGAGCTGCATTGTAAACCACTGTAAGCGAATCTATTTTAGTATTGAGCTTTGATTTATCACTGTTGTAATCCGGCTTTTCGCTGTTCTTTTTGCAGGACGGAGCCAGGCTCAACGCGATGATGAGCACCAGGAATCCGGCTATGGAATTTTTTATCTGTTTCATGATGAAGAATTTAACGAGTGATCATTATTTACCCAGTTTAAAATTAGTCTGCCTTTCGCTTTCAGGTATCGGGAAAAACTGGTTAGTGGTGTAACTGAAATTCGGTTTATTTTTCAGGGCAGAAGAGGCATAAGCCGTCCCGTAACGGATAATATCGAAGAACCTATGAAACTCCAATGCCAGTTCCGAACGCCGTTCCCGGCGAATAGCATCCCTGAGCTGCGACTGATCTGTAATAGTTACATCCGGTAGCAAACCTGCCGGAACCGTACCGAAGCCACGGAGCGAAGAATCATACAAATAGCTTTCACGGGCCCGTTTCCTAACTTTGTTCAACGGCACCAATGCGGCCGCGCTATTACCAGCTTCGTTTAATGCCTCGGCCTCGATTAATAAAACCTCGGAAAAGCGGATGGCCTGGTAATTCAGGTTTCCGTCGCCGCGGGTGCTCACCGGAACTTCTGATAAAGGTTGGGTATGTTTTTTACTTACATAGCCCGTAGTGGTCCATACCGGATCAAAAGCACTGTCAAAATAAGGGTGTCCTGCCCTGCCGATACTGTAATCCAAACGAGGGTCAACAGCGCCGGTGGTACCTGTTTCAAAGTTATCTACAAGGCTTTGAGTTGGTAAATAAAAGCCGTAACCATTAAGAGGACGAGGCGCGAACCAAGCGTTCAGATTATTGCCCTGAAAAGGCACAAGACCCGCGGTATGCAATACAGAAAACACCGCTTCTGAATTATTTTTGGTAGCAGCCCTGAAATTATCAGCAAAAACAGGCAATAAGCTATAAACGCCTAAATCTTCTACCGCTTTTGCTGTAGAGGCAGCAAGCGCCCATTTCTTTTCAAACAAATAGGTTTTGGCCAATAAGGCCAGTGCTGCCCCTTTGGTAGCGCGGCCTATATCGGCACCGGTACGGCTGGCAGGTAAAACAGCGATTGCCGCTGTGCAATCTTTCTCAATCTGCGCGTAAATTTGTGCCTGGGGTAATGCGGGACTTTGCAACTCCTCTGGTGTTTCCACTTTAAGGTGCAACGGAATATCGCCGTAAACAACAGTTAAGTTAAAATAGTAATAAGCGCGCAGAAATTCAGCTTGCCCTACCACGTCATTTTTAACCGCGTCAGATACTGCTTTATTACTTGCCGGTAAGCCGTCGGTTACTACATTGCATTTGAAAACGCCGTCATAATATCTTTTCCAAAGGCCTTCCACTGCCGAATTTGCCGGATTGATATTAAAATTCTGAATACTAAGGAAATCTCCCTGGTCACCGTCGCTACTACCCTTAATGGCATCGTCTGATGCCAGGTCGCCCAAAACCCAAAGCGTGTTGGAAGATGGATCGGTAAAAGTAAGTGGTGCGTAGGCCGCATTTACCCCAAGTTTGGCATTGGCATCATTGGTGAAAAAATTATCGCCCTGGTATTGGCCAAGCACCGGCTGATCGAGCGCCTTTTTACACCCGCTGGCCATTAACAAAGCGGCACTTAAATAGATATATATATGTTTCATCGCTATATATTTTCAGGTTAAAAATTAGCATTAATACCAAATGTGATAGTTCGTGCCGATGGGTATGTTCCCCAGTCGATACCTACCGCGGTTACGGTACTGCCGTTGTTGCTGTTGTTATACTGCTCCGGATCAAGGCCGGTATATTTAGTAAACGTTAACAGGTTTTGAGCGCTTGCATAAACACGTACTGCCGATAAGCCCAGGCTGCTTAGTGCGCCTTTGCTTAGGCGATAGCCCAACTGCACATTCTTAAGCTTCATGTACGAACCGCTTTCCAGGAAACGGGTAGATGGCATCTTGTTATTATTGCCGTCAGACCATGATAACAATGGGAATTTATTAGTTGATCCCGCTCCTGTCCAGCTTTGCGTAGCTGCGCGTTCTGTAATGTTGAATGGACGGTAAAAACCCTCAATATCGGTGAGTACCTGATTATAGATCTTGTTGCCATGCACGCCCTGAAAAAACAGGCTCAGGTCAAAGTCCTTGAAAGAAACATTAGCCGTAAGCCCATAAGTAAACTTAGGTATCGGGCTTCCTACAAAGGTCTTATCCTTATCATCAATTACACCGTCTCCATTCAAATCCTTATACATTACATCTCCCGGCCTAATGCCCGGCCCCTGGTAGGCGTGCGTAAATACCTGTTGTGCATTTTGGAAAATCCCCTCCTGTTGCAACAGGTAAAATTCACCGATAGGGTGCCCTACTGCCGTTAACGTTCCGTAATAATTGTTATCGATACGGCCTGCCGCTATAGGTGTGCCGTTGGCCAGCGCGGTTACTTTGTTGTTTACTGTTGCAAAGTTCCCCGTTACGCTGAAACTCCAGTTGGCATTTAAAGTCTTTTTGTAAGTCAGCTCAAGTTCCAGGCCCTTGTTGCTTACATTACCCGCATTCACAGCAGGGTTGCCGCCGTTTCCCGCACTACTTGGCAGCGGAAGGAACAATAACATATTGGATGTTTTTTTGATATAATAGTCCGCACCTAACAATAAAGCGTTATCAAAAAAACCGATGTCCAAACCAACGTCCTGTTGTGTGCTCGATTCCCAGCGGATTTTGGGGTTACCTTTGGTTGTGATGCTATAACCCTGATTGGTCACACCGCCAAAAGGATAATAAAACCCATTGCCAAAGGTTGAGGTATATGGGTAAGTGCCGATACTCGCGTTACCTAACTGGCCAATGCTCGCGCGCAGTTTCAATGTTGATATCGGCTTAATCCCTTTCATAAAATCTTCCTGGTCAATTCGCCATCCCAAAGATCCCGAAGTGAAACTCTGGTACCGGTTAGAAGGATCCAATTGCGAAGAACCGTCCCTGCGGTAGCTGATACTGGCCAGGTATTTATTATCATATTGGTAATGTAAACTTCCGAACAGTGAGAACAAAGCCATATGCGATTCGCCACCACCATTTAGTGCGGTTGATAAAGTGCCGGCATCCAAATATTGGAAAGTTGGAGTTTGGTTAATAAAACCTGTCCGCGATGCGGAAATACCCTGCTGGTCTTGCTTGATCAATTCGGAGCCAGCCAAAACATTGATCACATTTTTACCCAGGGTAAGGTCATAAGTAGCAGTATTGGTCCAGTTATAATTGAGGTTATTATTATGCGACTGCGCGAGTGAGTTAGGTGAATTGAAAAAGCGGTCGATACCAAAAGTTTCAAAAAACTGCTTATAGTCGGTCAGGATCAGGTTTAAACCAACATCGGATTTGAGCTTCAACCCTTTAACGGGGGTAATTTCCATAAAAGCATCGCCCAGTACCGAGTAATTATAGTTGTTGTTATTGCTGTACTGCGCAAGGGCAACCGGGTTGATACCGTCACCTAAAAAGTTGCCATTAACAGTAGCGCTCTGTTTCGGCAAGTCCACTAATTGGCCATTCTCGTTATAAACGGGCGTGCCGGGAGTACGGAACAAAGCATACCTTACAATACTTGCGGCCGCCCCGCTGTAGCCATCACCAGACGTGCCCACAACCCTTGTTTTAGCATAACTTAGGTTTACGTTAGTTCCCAACCTCAGGTATTTGGTAACATTGCTGTTTACAGCAGTGCGAAGGTTAAACCTGTTGAAAGATGAGTTTTTGATCAAACCATTCTGGCTGAAATAATTGGCAGACACAATATATTGCGAATTTTCATTCCCACCACTAACCGATAGTGAACCATTGCTTACCCGCGCCGGTTTCAGGATCTCCTTCAACCAGTTTACATCAGATAATGTACGGGCAAGGCTGTCTGAGATCATAGCGCGTCCGTCATTGGCGGCGGCGGCATTGAACGCTTTCACATATTGCGCGTTATTGGCCATCTTGATCAGGTGTTGTGCTGTCTGCACACCGGTGTAAGCACTAACATTCAATTTGGCTTTGCCAGAAGCCCCTTTTTTAGTAGTAACCACCACCACACCATTTGAAGCCCTGGCGCCGTAAATTGCCGCGGATGAAGCATCTTTAAGAATATTAATGCTCTCGATATCATTAGGCGAAATTTCATTGATGCCCGTTGTGGTTGGAACTCCATCCACAATGTAAAGCGGATCGTTATTGTTGATCGTACCTACACCACGGATCCGGATATTGATCCCGTCGCCTGGCGCCCCTGTATTTTGTGTCACGGCAACACCAGCAGCTTTTCCCTGTAATATCTGGTCAACGCCGCCCACAGGCAAGCCATTAATATCTTTATTGCTTACCAGGGAAACCGCGCCGGTCAGATCCTTTTTGCGCTGGGTGGTGTAACCAACCACAACAACTTCATTTAAGTTGCCGGCAGCTTCTTTCAATACGATATTGATCTGCGTTTTACCCGCCACCGCAATTTCCTGCGTTTGGTAACCTATATAAGATACCACGAGTGTAGCGTTATCCGGAACGGACAAACTAAAATTTCCATTCACATCCGTCACGGCCTGGCCCTTGCCATTTTTTATACTGATTGTAGCGCCTATAAGTGCCTGGCCCGACGCATCAGTAACTTTACCACTTATCTTGCTATCGGCAATAACAGCTCCGGATGCTGAAAAGTCGATGGAACGGATATGGCCGGATAAAGTATTATTATGATTTTTGTTTGGCACAGCGCTGTTTGCCGGAACATTCGCCAGCGCAACCAGTACTATAGCCAAGGCGAAACCGGAACCTGCTCCCCTCCCTTTTGGGTACAGGCATTTCATGAAACAACAGTAAGTTTTTTTCATATACTTAATTACTAAGGTTTATTATTTAATACTTGCCCGGTTTTGCCGGGGATTTTTTACTGATCATTTGTTCATCTGCTCATTTCATAATTTTCCCTTTCTTCTATTTAGGTTTTGGTCATCTTTATCTGGTGACGAAACAAAGGTCAATACATACCCTGCCCGTGTATTACGGGTGCATTTTAGGTTTAAAAATCAGGTTGCCGGCGTTATAAAGCCGGTATCGGGTCGGGTGGTGACGGGTGCGCCGGATCAAATACGGCTACACCCACCTTCGAGTCGGCGCAACCATAATAAAGCAGCCACTTTTTCCTGAAATACACCAGGCCTTCAATAAAAACGGTTCCGTTAACGTATTGGCCGCTTTTCTCGAACGGCTCCATCGGTCTCAAAAACGGCACATCAAGACGGGCGATGGCTTTGGTTGGATCGGCATTGGAAAACATAACCTGGCCGGCGCAATAAGAATTGCCGTTAAAGCGCTTGTCGCCGCCATCGCCAGGGTGATTTTTCCCGTTATAAAATAAAATAATGCCTTTGGGCGTCACAATAGCAGGTGGGCCGCATTCGGTCAGGTCACTATCAAAATAACCTTTTCGGGGAGAGATCAACTGTTTCAATTCGCCTTTGTTATCCACAACAGGATCCCAGTCTTTCAGGTTAGTTGATGTGGCAGCAAATACATGCAGCTCGCCCCAGTACATCCAATATTTTCCATTAATCTTTGCAATGACTTGTTTACCGCCTTCCAGTTTAGTGAGGATAGATGCCGATTTATGCGGAATATTAAAAAACTTACCACCATAAGCCTTTCTGAAAATAGGCCCGTGTTTTACCCAGGTTATCAAATCTTTAGACGTTGCTACGCCTAAACGAGGTACTTTACGGTTCCATTGCGTATAAAACATTACGTAAGTTCCGCCTGCCGTAACGGCCACTCTCGGGTCTTCACAACCACCGGGCCACTCAAATTCTTGCTGACTGTCTTTACCAGGAAACATTACTGGCTTGCTGTTCCGTTTTAAAGCGAGCCCATCTTTACTTTCCGCATAACCTATACGGGATGTCCGGGTGCCTATTTCAACACCGGTCAGGTCTTCCGAACGGTAAAGCACCACAATTTTACCGTCTTTCACGGTAGCTGCGGGGTTAAATGTATAATTAGCTTCCCATTTAACTTTTTTGTGCAGCATAGGATCATAAAATGTAGCTACAGTATCTGGCGAGATAATCGGATTGATATGCTGCGGGCGTACAAAACCACCAAATGCCCATGCAGGAAGCTGCTGCTGGCTCATACTTTGAGCATATGAACCATTAAAAACCAACAGACAAGCGAATGCGCCCATCAGCCTCAGGAGTAACTTATTCATCAAATTATTTATTCTTAGTTAGACAATTGGTTATTGCTGATTTAGAAAACCGGTTTTGCAATAATAAACAATAGTAACTAATAAAACCGGTTTTGCAAACTTAATTTGAAAATTTCTGATCCATCAGGACTATCCCTGCTTCACGCGATAAAGCCGATAGCCATATAAAAAGATTATTAGGTAGCACACAATCGGCAAATAGTAGGCTTTGGCCACGTCATGGTTAGCTATCGTACCCATAATCAACGGAAAAAATGCTCCGCCAACCACGCCCATCGAAATAAACGAGGAAGCCTGCTGCGTATGCGCCCCGAGATTTTTTAAACCCAGGCTAAAAATGGTTGGGAACATAATGCTGAAGAAAAAATTGATCATCATTAAAGCGATGTACGACGTCCATCCTAAACCCTGTGCTACGATCAAGCACATCAAAATATTTCCGAATGCAAAGGCGGTGAGCAGTTTATTTGGCGCCATAAAACGCATAAGGTAAGTACCCACAAAGCGGCCCGCCATCATCATCGCCATAAAAATACTCATATACCTTCCCGCCGACAAATCGCTAAAACCCATTACTTCGTGCCCGTAGTTAATAAAAAATGCCCAGGTGCCGGCCTGAGCTGCCACGTTAAAAAACTGAGCCACAGCCGCCCATACAAAATGACTATGCTGATATAATTTCTTTGCCGGGGCGATATCTACGTTCAAGGCACCGGGGTCTCTTCCGGCAACAACTTTATGGGGATCATCAAGCACCGGCACGCGTAGCAAGGCAAAAGCTATTATGAGGAGGATCAATACGCCGCCGATACTCACATACAATAATTTAACGGTTGACATGTCGGCTGTATCAGACGCCGCGGTGCCAAACAAAAACCAAGAGGCGATAAAAGGGCCCGCGGTGGCCCCGAGCGCGTTAAAGGATTGAGCAAAATTGATGCGCCTATCGCTGCTGCGCTGATCCCCAAGTGCCGCTGCAAAAGGGTGTGCCACGGTTTCAAGCGTGGCCATTCCGCACCCCATCACAAATAATGCTATCCGGAAAAAGCCGAAGGAAGCGGCGTTTGCGGCCGGCACAAACAAAAAAGTCCCTGTAGCAAATAAAGCAAGACCAAGCAACACCCCAGGCTTATAGCCAAATTTTTTCAGGAAATAGCCTGCAGGAATGCTCATGACAAAATACGCACCAAAAACCGAAAGCTGAATCAGCCCCGATTGGGATTTGGAAACATTTAAAGCTCCCTGAAAAAACTTGTTCAGCACATCACTCATCGCGTGCAGAACACCCCACATCAGGAACAGGGCAGTAACGAAAATAAAGTTGAGCACAAATTTTTTTTCGATAAAAGGTACTTTTTGCATCATATGATTTTATTATAATTGGTTTTAAATAAAGCAGCCGCGCCTATCAATGCCGCCTGCTCATCAAGTTGCGCCGTTTTAATTTCAAGCGGGGCTAAATACTCCTGGAGCTGAGGCCAAAACAAGGCCCCTGCTTTGGCTATGTTTCCGCAAATGATCAACACCTCAGGTTGATGAACAGCAACATGAGCCGATAAGAAACCGGCCATATTCTGTGCATACTCGCTGAAGATTTTACCGACTGCTAAATCGCTGTTTGCCAATGAGGCAAGCTCCCTCACCCCGTCGTTCAGCGGCCTGCCAGTGAGCTCACGATAGCGTTTTTTGAACCACCGGGTCGAAAAGTAATCATCAGCAACGCTCTCTTTGTAAGGATTACTACCGAGGTTGATATCCCTTGTTATTCCATTTTCACTAACGGCCGAACCAAAACCGGTACCGAGGGTTACCCCCATCACACGCTGATAACCCCGCCCGGCGACGGCAGTCGCCTCTCCTGCAATGGTTGATTCAGCATCATTTCTGAATCGGATCTGCGATCCCGCTAACTGAAGTTTATCTGCGAGGTATGCTTTTATATCTCTCCCGTACAATGCCTCATATTTATCCAGCCCAGTAATGAATGATACTCCGTTAAGGTAATCAAACGGGCCAGGCATGGCTATGCTTAAGCCGTCCGGCTTCAATGCGGAGTGTTGGTTCATCGCGTTTTTCAGCGCCGCCGTCCAGGAACTTAAAATCGCCTCGGCCGGGGCTTTACTATCCACATCAGCCCGCACCATTGTTTCGGGTAAAATCAAGGCCCGCTGCAGATCGCAAATGCCGGCAGTGATATGCGAACCTCCAATATCAGCCGTCAGGATATGGCCTGAACTAAAAACAGGATTGTTTATCATTATATTTTATTTAAGATATTAGCAGGTAGATTAAAATAGCAAAACCGGTTTCATAATCAGCCAACTAACCAACTTAGGCACTCCAAAAAGTAGCTATTATCAGCTTAAATCTTGTATTTTTTGAATAATCGGTTTAAAATATCGACAAAATTCGGTTATGATATAACATAACTCACTTTTGACTACTTGCTTGCAATTATAGTTAATAAAACCGGTTTTGCAAATCAAAATAAATCTTTTAATTAATCAGATAAAGCGTGATTCGGTTAAAAAAACATGCTGCCGCTATATTTTCTCTTAAAAAATTTTAGACAGATTATAACCGGTTTTGCATTTGTTTACTTAGGTTTACTTTATTTAGCAGCAAAAATTAAAAAGGAGCCTTCAATGAATAAGAAATTATCGATTAACGATATTGCTAATGAGTTGCATGTTGCCAAATCAACTGTTTCGTTTATTTTAAACGGAAAAGCAAAAGAAAAGCGCATCAGCGATGAGTTAACAGAAAAGGTACTACAATTTGTAAAAGAGAAAGGTTACCAACCCAACCAGCTGGCCAAAAGCCTAAGCACCGGTAAAACCAAAATGATATGCCTGATGGTCGAAAAAATATCGGATTACTTTTTTTCGCATATCGCTTTCCACCTGGAAGCTCTGGCGTACAAAAACGGCTACAAGATAATTTATTGCAGTACCGAAAACGACCCAGAAAAAACAAAAGAGCTGATCACCTTATTGCGTGCCCGCCATGTTGACGGCTATATCATTACCCCCCCGGTAGGGATTGAAAAGGAAATCAGGGCATTGATCAGCGATAACCTGCCGGTTGTGCTTTTTGACCGTTATTTACCGAACATTACTACCGATTATGTAGGCCTTGATAATTACAACGGCACATTTGATGCTGTGGAGTATTTAGTAAAAGGCTCCAGAAAAAAAATAGCCTTGGTGACACTATCGTCTGATCAGACGCAAATGACCGAACGCCAGGCAGGTTATCTCGCTGCAATGGAAGAACACGGGCTCAGCCCGCTTGTATTAAGAGTATCTTTTGAAAATGATACTGAGACAACCGTTGAACAATGTGTGCGGTTTATTAAGGATCATTCCGAACTAGATGCTATCATATTCGCTACTAACTATCTGGCCCTAAGCGGCATCAAGGCAATCAGTGATCTAAGTTTGAAAATCCCTACTGATATTTCACTGATAGCCTTTGACGATCATGACGTATTTAAAATTTACAACCCCACTATCAGCGCCATATCCCAGCCGCTTGATGAACTGGCCAAACAACTATTCAAAACGCTGCTTGATAAACTGGAAAATAAAGTTAGGCTTAAAGATGTAAGCAAGGTGATCATTCAGCCGGAACTTATTTTAAGAGGGTCGACGCATTCCCCTTAATGATCCATTTTACACAGAGGGCACCCGGGATATTTTTCAGAAATATTTAGGGCATTAAGGAAAGCAATTGCATAGAACTCATCCTGAATGGTGCGGTGGAAATGTTCTTTGTATATTTCATGTTATTTCAGCTTAATTGGTAGCCCTGTATCGAAATTGACGGGAAACGGTCGTTTCATACCCTCCAATTTATATTCGCCGGTTATTCTTTTTCCTTATCAAATTCTTGTCCCATCCCTTGTTTTTTTGCGTCTTTAGAAGTTTCGCAGGCAGTCTCCGTTGATATAAGCGGCGAATAGATAGACGCTGAATTAAGTTGTTTTTAGCAGTAAACCGACATCTGAACGAATTGCCTTAGCCGGTGAGGCCCCTTAGCGCCTGACGCGTTTATCCCATATATATCGACCCGACATACAGCTTACACAAAAAAACTTACGAACAGGATGAAACCTGTTCACTAACCTGTAAAACCAAGCCATTTCAATTTCATAGATGAGCGCTCGCCCACAGGATGGGCAGCGGGGCTTGGATTGTATATCGGTCCCGGTATTAGGTTTCATAGCAGGTGTTGTGCGTAAATTGTCCTCCGCGAAATTCACGAGAGTAACGTAAATTTCGTTACACTATTTTGAATTTACAATATTACTAATTAATTTAGTAACGTTATTTATTCGCGTTAATCTTTATCTTTAACATGGCGGCAATACAGGAATTTGAAATAACGTATGAGGGTTTAGCAGCATACGTTGCTGAACATAGCTCCGGCGGGTCCGATCATGTCGGCCTCGGGCCGCTCGAAGCAGCGTTCCCCCATAAGGTTTTCCGACAGGGGCCATTCATGAATTCATCAGCGGAAGGCCCGTTGAAACGGCGGCATGCGGTGGTGTCATCGCAGGCATACTCCGTGTGCTGTTGGAAAAAGGAGGGGTTTGTGTATGGGTAAGTTACACAAGGCGGATCTATCCGCCGGTTCCGTTACCTGCTGACGGATTGGAAAGCGGTCCGCCAGCCGGAGCTCAGGGGAAAGCCCTTTAGGCCAGGATATCCTGCCTGAGTTTGTCGATGATTGCCTGTTTCTCGCCTATCATAGCATTTCAATTTGGGGACTACAAAACTATGCTAATATTTTTAGCAAATCACTATACTTTTTTACAATTTTTTATTGACCTTTGTTTTACATGAGGAGTAAGTTATTCAACGGGAAGGTCGTCAGCGTAAAAACAGGCTCAGGACGCTGGGTACAGCTCGTTCCGGACAGTACGGGCGGCTATTGGCTGTATGAACCATTACCGGAGCTGGCATTGGGAAGATTATTGTTCGACCAGGAGGATCACTGGATTTATGACGGGGATTTGTTGAGTATAAGCGAGCAGGAAGATGCCGCTGCGGTCATTACCGGCTGCCAGCGTGAAATGAATGAGTTACTGGAAAGTATAAAGCGCATTTGACCGACCAATACCTTATTTTTTAGCGGACACCGGGATCTCCTTAAGGTTATTACACCTGCACAAAGGGTTTCGCGCGAAGCCAGCAAAACCGGGGTATTCGAAACTGCGGGGAATTATATCAGGGTGATCATCAATGACCTTAACCTGCCGGATGCCTTATTTCCGAATACGGCAGTGAACCCGAAAGCTTTACGGTATACGACGTCATTATTATTGATGATGGCCCGCTCATTAGCCGGTTTACGGGTTGCATGAGCAGGTGTTGTGACAAATCAAGGTGATTATTTAATTTTACGGCTGAATTAATTACAGGCAGTCGTAACTCAATCATTCGGATTTCATCCATTGTTTATAAACTTTGAAATCCTGGGTACGATGCTCAAGTGGTGGAAGACGCCTTCTTTTGCGGTGCTGCTGCTGCTCGTCATGGACGGCGGCGTGAGCCTGGCTTAATCGCTGTAACGGTCGTTACGCCAGGGATAAGCCGTGTTGGAATAACCACGCTCTTCCCAGAAACCCAGCTTGTTCTCCGTCAGGAACTGGATGCGTTTGATCCATTTGGCGCCTTTCCAGGCATAGAGCTGCGGCGTGATCATGCGGCAAGGGCCGCCATGTTCCTGGGGCAGCGGCTGACCGTCGAACGTGTGGACTAATAGTACATCCGGCTTCAGCGCTTCTTCCAAAGCGATATTGGTGGTATAAGTGTCGTAACCATAACAAAGCAGGTGCGTCGCTTCGGGCTTGGGCTGCACCAACGCGGCCAG
>NZ_FNCG01000043.1 GCF_900100945.1 Mucilaginibacter gossypii
TCACTGTTGTCCGGTAAAGTTTGTTATTGTTATAAAAAGACTGCATTATGATATAAAAAGAAGGATTTAGGTTTTAAAGCGGATGTCCAAGCCCCCCCAATTTTAGTTGCCGTGAGTGATTTGTTGACATGACGGACAGTTTCTCCGGATCGTTCAGAAAGTTAAATAGGTGGATATAACTCATCAGATGGAGTCTTATAATAGAACTCAGATTAGAGAAAGACCATTGTCTTTTGAGTTGTACCTGGACAATTTTGATTAGAAGATCGGCAATAAAAGCGCACCATATCTGTATTTTGATTGCATTCTCATTATCCCCCAGGAAGTATTTAAGCGGGAAATTTTGCTTTACCCGCTTAAATAGTATTTCAATAAGCCATCGTTTCTTATAAAGATCGGCAATAGCTTCAGGTGGTAACGAGAAATTATTGGTTAAAAACTCAAATGTCCTTTCGGTTTCTTTGTCAAAGAAAGTAACCAGGCGAATCTCCAACTGGATACCCTCTTTTTGAGTACGTGTGCCCTGGAGGAGTAGTTTATCTTCGATGACACCGTGTGCCTTGCTTTGTTCGCTAAGCTCATTCAGCCACATTGTTGAGTATTTGGCATCTTTTTTCTGCCTGGTGACAAAGAATACGCCTTCATTTGTCATTCTTTGATATTCAGAATAGTCTACGTAACCTTTATCGAAAACGATAAAGGAACCTGGTTCGAGTTTGATCTCTTTAAGGAAGGGCATATCGTTAGCGCTGGCTGCCGTGAAGCTAATTTTCAGCGGTACATCATCTGCTGCCTTAATGAGCGTATGAACTTTGATCCCGCCTTTTCTCTTACCGTTGGCCTTTCCCGGGCTTGGGGCTTTCAATATTTGCTGAAATAAGGTAATTGTTGAAGAATCGGCAATGAATAGCTTAGGGTCGATCTTTAATCGGCTGTCCGGTAAAAGCTGCTTGTGTCGCCTATACAGGTTATCATAAATACGGGCGAATACTTCAAAGCTACGCTGGGCATTAGCATCACATAAGGTGCTTCTGGCCGGACATTTACTTATACCGATATGATGAAGCTTATGCAGGCTTGCTTTCATGCCGCTGATTACTTCTCTGCTGCTGGTGCATCTGTTAAAAACGCAGTAAAGCATCGTTACAAGATGTGTATAGGTATCAAAGTAACGGTAGTAGAGATCGTGATCCCCACGTCTTGCTAATGATCGAACATTATTACGATCTATTAAACCTAATAACTGATTCAGGACCGGCTGTCCGGTAAAAAAAGTACTTTTGCTCATGTTGTGTATTTAAGTGTGGTAACTCAAATATCAACACAAAGGGGTAGTCTTTCGGCTATCCCTTCCTTTTTCCCTAAAAAATCTTTACCGGACAACAGTG
>NZ_FNCG01000032.1 GCF_900100945.1 Mucilaginibacter gossypii
GGCTGCACCAACGCGGCCAGGTCGATAAGGCTGACGCCTTTCCAGTGCATATCCAGCTTGGACCAGGTGGTAACGCAATGAAAGTCGGACGTATCTTTCGTTTGCGGCAGGGTCATAAAGTCTTTCCAGGTCAGCACGACCGGGTGGTCTACAGCGCCGTCAATGGTCAGCCGCCAGCGTTCCTGCGGAATATTGGGATGGTAACCCAGGTCAAGGACAGGCCACTTGACCGTTTTGGTCTGTCCGATCGGGATTGTGGGCATGCCATGACGGTTAGGCGGGCCGGAGCCTTTCGGCTGATCGTCCGCCAGTGAAGGCGTCGCCTGTATCTGCTGCTCGAAGCGTGCTTTAAGTTTCATCCGCGCTTCTATAATACGTTCCAGTTTTTCCGGTTCTTCCATACGCTAAGTTAAGCATTTAATGCTTCGGCCAGCAAACGATAAGACTTTAGCCGGGCCTGCTGATCATAAATGTGCGAAGTCGCCATCCGTTCATTGATGCCCGTGCGCTCAATAAAATCATTCAGTTGCGCCTGTACCGTTTCCTTGCTACCAAAGAAGGAATAGGCCAGCATCTGCATTGCTGCTTCCTGTTCAGCCGCGCTCCAGATGTCGGCCATACTTTCTACAGGCGGTGGTAAGGGATGCCTTCTGCCTGTAATAATGCCCTTGAACAATTGCTGTAAGGAAGTGGCGAGGTATTGCGCCTCTGCATCCGTATCCGCTGCCACTACATTCACACAGGCCAGCACATAGGGCTCGGACAAATGACGGGATGGCTTAAAAGTTTTCCGGTAGAGTTCAATAGCCTGCAGAAAATAGGCCGGTGCGAAATGGCTCGCGAAAGCATAAGGCAGGCCTTTGGCAGCCGCCAATTTAGCGCTGTCCAGGCTGGAACCGAGTATCCAGACCGGGATGTCCAAACCCTCGCCGGGAACGGCGCTGACCCCGTTCGGATGATCGCCCGCAAATAATGCTGGAGCAATGCCACATTCTGCGGAAAGTGAAAGGCTGCATTCATGTTCTCACCCCTGATGGCCAGGGCCGTCGCCTGATCGCTGCCTGGCGCCCTGCCCAATCCCAGGTCAATCCGGCCCGAATAGAGCGTTTCCAGCGTACCGAACTGCTCGGCGACTACCAGGGGTGAATGATTGGGCAACATAATACCGCCGGAGCTGACACGGATCGTGGAGGTATTACCGGCGATATGCCCGATCAGCAAACTGGTAGCGGAACTGGCCACGCTCATCATATTATGATGTTCGGCGAACCAATAACGTGTGTAGCCTAAAGCTTCTGCCTGTTGGTGGGTAGCCCATTACTTTGCAGGCCTGTGATACGCTACCTAAATGCTAGGCGAGTTCTAATATGCCCAGTTTGTTCCTGGTGATCTTTGCTTGTGTTGTCATTATTCGAATCTCAGTCAGGTTCTTTAATTTATCGTAACTGTCAGATTAAATTGTGACTATCTCAAGTAATCCTTATCAAATCGGCATAAGTGAATCGATAAACATCGCCTGCTATGAAACTCAAACAAGTATTTAAAGTCATGAGGTGTGATTTTGTCCTTTAGCGTGATGAATGAGTTGTTACCATAACTTGCCAATTATTGCTTGGAAGATTATAAAGAACATTGCAAGCTTCACGTATTGCATTGGGGTGTAACATATTTGCGTGCATTTTCTTCCGGGTGTTCATTTCATGGATTATATGGTGAAAAATCTATGAACCGCGACGTAAAGAGAGTCAAAGAATTGCCCCTCAGGACTTGATCAATTGAAAAATCCCAAAACCTTTCAGTCCCGCCGGTTTCTATACCTGCTTCCTCATTGACATGAACTATGGCTCTGCCGCTCAGTTGTATTGTTTCTCCGTTTGTAAAATCAAGCAGTAAAATCCCGGCGGGAGGATTAACGTAAAAATTCCCAAGCGTATTAAACATACTGTTGCCGGGGTAATCGGGGATTCGTAAAGTACGCTCATCTTTAAGTTGTATAAAACCGATATTCCCTCCCCTGTTTGACATATCGGCGTTTCCCTGGTCGTCCGCACTGGCGACAAATATCGTATCGGTCCTGCTGAGCCAATCTTTTAAATCACCGGCATTGTTTGTGGGGTTAACCCGATCGTAAAAGAGGTCTCTTCGCTGTATGTATTTCGGACAAACAGAATATACTTGGCAAATCCTGATCACTAACAAGTCGCCGTTTCTGCTTATACGCCCGTTGATACGTAAACGGCGCCGGCTGACCATGTCTATGCATAAAAGCCCTATGCCTGACTTTTCAGTAATATTTGTCCAAAAAATATCAGATCTGTCCGACAGAATCAAAGAAAGGTTAATAGTCAGATG
Organism: Mucilaginibacter gossypii; assembly: GCF_900100945.1. Lineage (GTDB taxonomy): Bacteria > Bacteroidota > Bacteroidia > Sphingobacteriales > Sphingobacteriaceae > Mucilaginibacter > Mucilaginibacter gossypii. The sequence goes on from NZ_FNCG01000032.1 coordinate 2,353, forward strand.
TTGGTGATCTGATAACGAGATAAAGCCCTTTGACCCGGACAACACAGATGCCCATAATCCTCCCTCCGCGTCCACCGATGCTGCATAAATAACCTGTTGCTCTTGTAGGAACATGGCTGAGCTACCTGTAATTTTATCGCTTATCATTGCTGCATTGCGGGAAGCCATCGCACTTTCACCTGATTCCCTTTGAATGTATTTTTCTCCTCTGTGAAATATGCTGCTTGCCATCTTTCAGATTTTAAATAATGATTTAACTGTTACCCGATACCTGTTCCGTTTCAAAAGCAGGTGATCCTAAATGTTAAAAAACAGCTGTAGAATATCAGTCCCGTTCTGTCTATTGTTTGTTTGATAGTAAATCAAAAAAACGTGCCTGAGCGACTGAGGCGGATATTGCTCCTTTCTGTTCTTTTTTGCCGGGATCAAAAAATCGCTGACCTGCAAAACTTTTCATCTTATTCCAAGTAATACTTCTGCTGCAAATTCAGCGATCATCAGGGTAGGTGCATTGGTGTTGGCTGTGGGTATCCGGGGCATGACTGAAGCATCTGCTATGGTAAGCCCTTCCACTCCATATACTTTAAGCCGATCATTGACGACCGCATCGCCCCCTTTGCCCATAGAACAGGTACCTGCAGGATGAAAATAGGTAGAACATGCGTCACGCAGGAAGTGTCTGATCTCACTGCGGTCAAGTCTTCTGTCCGGTGCCACCCAGCTCTTCAGGATCGCATTCAGTTCGGGTTCTTCTGCCAGATCCATGCAAAATTCAATTCCTTTAACCAATGCCTCAAAATCGTCCGGATCCTGCATTAAATTCGGCTGAATTTCAAGGGGAGAGTCAGGCGAAGCGCCGGTCATCCTGATATATCCCCTACTCTTGACATCGACGAGGGTTACAAAAACACTGAAGGCATTTTCGGGAACCGGATATCGTTCAGAAATTTCAGCCGTCAGAATAGGATACTGGATCGGAATTAGCATCAGATCTGCTTTTTTTAATTCCGGATTGCTTTTCCAGTACAGGTTAATTCCGCCGAGGTTGTAGGTGAGTTCTCCGAGTGGCTTTAAAAACTGATAGGTTACCGAAACTAACGGATGATCCTGAAAATTCTTACCAACACCCGGCAGATTTACTTTGGTTTCGATACCTGTTTTTTTCAGTTCGTCTGCATCACCGATTCCTGAGAGCATGAGTATCCTCGGGCTTTCTATAGCCCCCGCACACAGAATGGTCTCTTTCAGCGCCTGCACATTAACAACCTCTCCGTCTTTTATAAAAGCCAGCCCGGTGCATTTTTCGTTATCAATAATCAATTTAATGACTCTTGCTCCCGTGAGGATAGTAAGGTTTTCAGCATGCATGACAGGTTTCAGATAACCGGTAAACGGACTGCTCCTCGTACCCTTGTCAATATTCATACTCATTGGGCCGGCACCCAACGGTTCAGCGATATTTGAATCATCCATATAGGGCAGCCCATAGGTTCCCGCTGCACGAATAACTGCCGCATCTATCTGATGAAGATTCGCAGGACGAGCTACGTGGATAGGACCTCCAGCTCCGTGAAGAGCATTTGCCCCCGTATCCCAGTCTTCGATTTTTTTAAACAGGGGTAAAACGGACCCGTAGTCCCAACCCTGGTTGCCAGCCTTCTCCCAATCGTCATAATCGTGCCTGTTGCCCCGCGCCCAGACCATTGCATTGATGCTTCCGGAACCACCCAGCAACTTCCCTCTAGGCGCGTAAATAATCCTGTTATTAATTACCGGTGTTGGCTGATATTGATAAAGATAATCCTGGGCAGAGCCTATGTTTTCCAGCCAGCGGAGCGGGTTTTTGATCCGGTCCAGATCGTCAGCACCTTCGCCGGCCTCCAATATCAAAATATTTGCTTCTGTACTTTCAGAAAGACGTCTTGCCAATACGCACCCCGCCGAACCGGCCCCCACAATAATGTAGTCATAACTGATAGTCAGCCGGGATTTACCCTCAGCTGATACATTCACTGTTTCTTCCAACTTTTTCATAAACAAATACCTAGTTGATATAAACTGAATGAATACCGTACCAAAAAAACTAACAATTTAATTACCAACTACTTAAACAAAAAAAAGAAATGTGTAACTATTGAAATAAAGTAATTATACGATCTATTAACTAAATATCGATAGTTTATAAATGCCGCAAACGGCCTTTAATTGCAGATAACTCTTGCATCGATCAACCTTAAACATGCTAAAACACTAAGCCAAATCTAACGGTTAAATATCGCCACCATCAGTATCGGTATTTAACTAATTGTTTCGCGATTTTACTTTATATCACGAATTGAAAAACAAGAAAATCAGCAAATCACTACATATCAATCAATTACAAAAAAGGCATTCAATTTGAATACATAGCGAAAAAATAGATCTGACATGCGTTGAGCGCGAAAAGCAAGCTGCCTTAAAAAACAAGCTCATGCGTATCAGCAAGTAATCACAGTTATACATAGCAATCAAAAAGTCATGAAAAAGACATTAAAAAAAGTAATTACAAGACACCTCATTACGGTTTCAGCCATTATTCTAACCGCTATTTTTTACGGAATCGATGCGGCGGCACAAGAGCAGCCTTCGGTTAAGAACATCGTCATCGTGCATGGAGCACTAGCTGATGGTTCTGGATGGCAGGGTGTTTTTAAAGTTCTTACTAAACAGGGTTATCATGTAACCATTGTACAAAATCCGTGTACTTCACTGAAAGCGGATGTTGATGCGACTAACTTTGCTTTAAGCAAGATGGATGGCCCTGTAGTTTTAGTTGGCCATTCCTGGGGTGGTACGGTAATCACTCAGGCAGGAGTCAACCCTAAAGTAAAAGCCTTGGTTTATGTAAATGCTTTTCAGCCTGAGCTTGGTGAAAACACGGTCAGTCTGGCCACCAGTCTGCCACCCAAACCCGAAAATGGCTTGCTTCCACCCGACTCGAGTGGTAATGTTTACTATGACAAAGCGAAATTCCATGCAGGTTTTTGTGCAGACGTATCTCAGGATTTAGCCGATTTCATGTTTGCTTCCCAGGGATTTATACCGGGAGCCGCATTTGGGACACCGGTAACCGAAGTGGCGTGGAAAATGAAGCCGACTTTTGGTATTTCATCCTATGATGACAAAAGTATCAACCCTGACATTACGATGAACATGTACCACAGATCGAAAAGTATCATAACCAGGATCAAAGGCAGCCATGTAGTCTTTATTACGCACCCTAAGGAAGTTGCAGACGTGATCATAGCGGCTTCAGTAAAAGCCGGTTCAAAATAACTTGTGATGTCTGGCAGTTAAGAGGCTGGCATTTTTTCAATCTGTTTTACGGAGCACTCTTTTTGAAAAACTCATCATTTAAAAATGATTGGTTAAGCTCAAAAATAGTAAATGATGAGTGCAGCCGCACTTTCCTGACTGAATCAGAAGAGAACAGTGTATCGCCTGTTATGTTTTCATGCCTAAGTAATCGGCTCAATAATAAAATTGTTTACGTATCGCTACCGGGTTCATTATATGAGCGGATGGATATATCAGAGAAGGGGTTCTACGCTTCAGATTTGAATTTTATTTGCAGCTGAAAAAGGCACGAAAGTTTCCCGACGATTACCGGACCTGATCATGTGCATCTGCGCGTTATGACCGAATGGAGACAGCACAGCGCTTCATTTTAAACCCGTGAACCGAGGCGCGATCCGTGATAAATCAGGTGTATGGGTGCTGGTTATAACCGGTACATATCTATCAATAGCAACGACACTTTATCTCAAACGGAAGGGTAGTTTTGCATTGTAGTAAATCACAGATGTATTAAATACGGCATAATTAGGGCCATGTCGCTTAAGCACAATGATCAATACTGATAGCACCGGCTGAAAAGCTTTTGGATAACTTTTATTAATGATAATGCAGAAATGTTCAGCCAGGCCCGATTCTCACATTCAAAATCAGGCACATGATGGATTTAAAAAGTAAATATGGCTTTTCTCTGATTGAGTTCATTAATCGCGATCTCCAATTAGATGAATATACTATTAATTTAATAAGCGACAATTGCAAGGAATTAACTTTTGCTAAAGGTGATATTATTTTAAAACAGGGCGAAGTAAGTAAATATGCTTACTTCATCGTTTCCGGAGAAGGCAGATCTTTTTACACAGATTTTACAGGAAAAACCACCACCTGGCTGTTCCATTTCAATAATGCCTCAAGTAATATCAAAAACTTGTTTATGGTAGATTATAAAAGCTTTCTGACCGGAAAGCCGGGAACTTTGGGAATAGAAACACTTTCCGAAGTTAAAGCTGTACGTTTAAGTTATAAACAGGTAAGATTTTTGCTTAAACATTCACCGTCATATGAAAAATGGACCAGACTGCTTAATGAAAAAGTTTTTATAGTGGCCTATAACAGGGTCTTTACTTTACTGACAATGAATGCCACTCAGCGATATGAAAAACTACTCGCTGAAGAGCCTCACCTTTTAATTTTGTTTTCGAACTATTATATTGCTTCTTACCTAAACATAACCCCTCAGTCTCTCAGCAGAATCAGAAAGAACCTTGTGAAAATTCCCATTTCCGGGCATGGTCAAGTATCTCATTAAAAAACAAAAGATTGCGTTTACAATCTTTTGTTTTTTTTCATCTTAATTCACCTGATTGCCCGGTCTTGCCCCCGGCGGACCCAGGATAGCGTCACCGAGTTTTTCAGAAACTGCCATAAACAATTCGATATCGTTTTTTTCTGAGCCGTCAGACCCGGGTTTATACGGAATACCCGTCAGTCGGATCAGTTCTGCAAATCCACTGGGAGATGAAATAGTTATACCTCTGCTGGGCACAGGGGCCGAAGCCGCAACCACGTGCGGTGCTCCTTTAGGTATAAAGGCCGTTTCACCTGGTTTCAGTACGATTACCTCTTCATCCAGGTATACAGTAAACTCACCTTCCAATACATATATGCTTTCGGAGTATTGATTGTGCACATGTAAAGGTGTCTCAACTCCGGGGGAAAAGGTTCCCTCGATCAGGTCGTAAAGACCGCCGGATTGCTTTTCGTCGCTCAGGATCTCAACACCGGTTCCGAATAACCAAAATTTTTGTTTCATATCACTTAATTTATAACAATTTAAATCGAACTATTACAACGAATCAACAATAGTGTCCGAGATAACGTAAGACGTGGCAAACATCACTAATCCTTAAAACTGAAATATTACCATATGGTAATAAATGAAACAAAAGACTGAATATTTCCCACTAACTAAACTTAAGGCGGGTTGGCTGTCCTTTTTCCAGAATCATGAGCCGACTGCCAATATCAAGTACAGAGAACGCAGTCGCCAAAACCTCTGCGCCTTCCGTATAATGGGACCAACCTTCGTGGTGCAAAGGGATAATTCTGGCACGCGGAAAACAGAAAGCGGTATCAATCGCATCGTTCGTGTCCATGGTTACATTAAAAGGCCCCTTGGGCTTTGCCGCTCCGGCGAAGATAAAGACGTAATCCGGATCAAAACGTTTGGCAACTTCCAACACCCCTTCGTAAAATACCGTGTCACCCGTGATGTAGAGACTAAACTCTTTTGAGCCATTGACCTGCAACACAAAACCGGTCACATCACCCTGCATTTCATCGGTACCGGATGGACCGTGCCTTGCTGGTGTAGTGGTTGCCGTCATTTGCCGGCCGTCTGGCAAATCTATTTCGACATTTTCCCAGGGGGATAAGCCTAAGGCTCCATTTTTCAACCGCTGGGCAGCGGCCGGCGTGGTAATTGTATGTCCTACTTTAAACATTAATTCCCGCCCCGCATGATCCAGGTTATCCGAATGCTGGTCATGGCTCAAAAGAACAAGATCAATGACACCGACATCATTTGTGGCCGGTCCGGAAAGCTTGCTTATGGTTAGTTTGTTATCAATCTTGAAAGAAGTGCCTTCCGGATCAAGTGTAGGATCCGTAATGATCCTTAAACCTCCAATTTCTAATACAAGAGTCGGACCGCCTATATAGATGGCCGTCAATTGAGACTCATTTAAATTTTCTGTCATATCTTTTTTTTTAATGGTTGCTTTTTTCCCGGTTTAATACTTAAGCTGTTGCCGGATTAACTGTTTGTTACAGTTCGGGAGACAACCATCCACCTCAGCGGTTCACACTCCTGCCCGCTAACAACATCATATTCCTGCATCAATTTTGCGAAAAGCCAAAGTGATGCGGGAAATCCCGAACAAAATCATAGCATCTGCTAAATATTAAAGGAAGGATCGATGCACCAAATAAATACGGCTACTTTCTATTGAACACTTTAATTCCTTTTGACTTTCCTATCAAGGAAGTCACGGATAGCTCCGGCAATTTCAGTACCCGAACTTTCCAATGCAAAGTGGCCCGCGTCAAACAGATGATATTCCAGATTTTTTACATCTTTTTTGTAAGCTTCCGCTCCTGCAACAGGAAATATATAATCGTTTTTTCCGTAAACGATTAACATTTCAGGACTTTGAGTGCGAAAATACTCCTGCCATTGCGGATACATCGTAACATTGGTCTGGTAATCGTAAAAAAGGTCGAGCTGGATCCTGCCATTTTCCGGTCTCTCGAGATGACGCAGGTCAATCTCCCAGTTATCCGGGCTGATGACACTTGCATCAGGCACCCCGTGAGTATATTGCCATTTCAGCCCATCGGGGCTATGGAAACCTTTCAACGTCTCTTCGGCAACCAAGTCGTTTTTATCTTTCCAATATGCTTTAATCGGGTCCCAGAATGCCTCCAACCCTTCATCATAGGCGCAACCGTTTTGTACGATCAGGGTGTCGATCCTTTCAGGATGTTTATAGGCTAACCGCCAGCCAACGGGCGCACCATAATCCATCAGGTAAAGGCTATATTTATTAATGCCTAAAGTTTCGAGCAACTCTTCGATAATAATAGCGAAATTATCAAAGGTGTAATCGAAGTCCGTTATAGGTGGCTGTTCGCTTCTTCCGTATCCAGGGTAATCTGCAGCGATCAGATGGTATTTGTCAGATAAATCTGCTATTAAATTCCGGAACATGTGAGAGGAGCTCGGATATCCGTGCAGTAATACCAAAACGGGCGCGTCCTTAGGACCGGCTTCCCTGTAAAAAATGTTAACACCTTTGATTTGAATGTACTTGTGTTGAGTTTGATTTTCCATGACGTTAATTGTTTAACAATCAATGGTGAATTTAATGCCACATAAATAAAGCACTGTTTATCAATTATTTAAAATATAAAAAACATTTCCACCTAACGACATTTCGTGATCCTGCAGTGTAGCCTCGATATAACGACAATTGTCTACACTCACTTAAAAGACTTTGTGTATGATCATTTTTTAAGGCCGAGCACTGGCATGCAGGCTGCTGATCCGGAATATTTAAAATATGAAAATATTTATCTGAATTAATGAGGAGAAAGTCGCAAAAGTATATTAAACAATCCGCATGCAGCGAACTTCAGAAATTCGCCTGCGAAAGTTTCGAACAAAAGTATCATTTAAATGATTTGCCGGAAGAAAATCTATTTTGTTGGTTTTTCCCCAAAAAGCAGCAGGCTGCAACGGCTATAACGTTGCAGCCTGGCAGGATTATGAACAGGTCAAAACGAGTTGGTATAACGCAGATACAAATTCAATTTGATGAAATTGTAAATGCCTAAGGAACAATTCAGCAGAAGTGCGCAGATCTGATAATACGGTTATCACGCGTTCTGAATACGGTCATCTTCAGCCTATAATTAATATTCAAACCATTTGTTTAATTCATGGGCCTTTTCCGGGGTATAGGGTGCGAAAAGATGTTCAATACTTTCATCAGCCGGTGACACCAATACAGACTTGGCGTGGGTTAATGAATCAAAACCTTGTTTGCCGTAATAATTCCCTATTCCTGATTGCCCCACCCCTCCGAAAGGCATTGTAACGATAAAAAGATGAACGTTCGCTTGATTGACCGCGCCGCCGCCAAACGACAAAGTCGATAAAAGATGATCGACCAATGCTTGATTCCTGCTGAAAATGTAAGCAGCCAGTGGTTTTGGCGCTTTTTCAATACAAGATACTACATCTCCGATATTACGATAGGGAATTATCGGTAAAACAGGCCCAAAGATTTCCTCCTGCATAATTTTATCTGACCAATCGGCAGGATAAATCAATGTCGGGGCTATATAATTGTTTTCCCTGTCGGCGTTTCCGCCTGCAATTACTTTCAAAGGATCGATCAGTGATAAAAGCCGGTCCACTTCCGCCGGGTTGATTATTTTAGAAAAATCACTGTTTTTTTGCGGATCGGGCCCATACAGAGACAACAATGCTTTTTTTGCTTCATCAATAAACTCTTCAGCTTTTGACTCGTGAATGTAAACATAACCCGGAGATGTGCACCACTGCCCGCCCCATGCAGTTGCTCCCCAAACAAGTTTTTTCGCCGCATCTGCGATGTTTGCTGTTTCGTCGACGATTGCTGGATTTTGTCCACCAAGCTCAAGGATAACAGGTGTAAGATTTTCAGCGGCGGCACGCATGATGACCTTTCCAACTTTAGGGCTGCCGGTAAAAAATATAAAATCAAAGGCAAGTTTAAGTAAACTTTCAACTTCCTCTTTGCCTCCGGTAACTAAGGCGACCGCTTCCTGTTCAAAATACTGCGGGATCAGTTTCTCCAGCAGTGCGCTTGTGGCTGCTGCTGCTTCATGAGGTTTAAGGACTACCGTATTGCCGGCTGAAAGCGCAGCTATAGCTGGGAGCAATAACGATATAACTGGTGCATTGAAAGGGCCTATCACCAGTGTTGCGCCATAAGGTTCTCTGAAAACATGCCCTTTATGACCGGATTCTGATAGAAACCGGGGCAGCGGTCGTTCTTCAGCTTTCATCCAGTCTTTCAGCTGCAGTTTTGTAAACTCGATCACGTGGATAGGTGCATTTGCTTCCAGTACAAATTCGGGCAAAGCCGTTTTAAAATCGCTGGCTACCGCCGCGTAAAATGCGTCAATATTGTCTTTTAACATGAGTGACATCCTGTCCAGCTGATCGATTCGCCATTCATAGCTCTTCGTTCTATTGGTAGCAAAGAAGGCCTTTTGTTTGTCAATGATTTTTTTATGTGTATTCATATCGTACTATTATAATCGACAAAGTTCGACATACCGTATTGCCGCTCCATTCACAAATGGTAAGAAATCAAAACACATTGTTGAGCTTTAAAAAAAGCGCCGGTTTACGTAGCACGGCTTATTAGTACGAATACCGGGGTGAAACAACGGCAGCCTTAGAGCAAATATTATATATCGTCAAAAATGAATTATTGAAATATCAATACAGGCGAAAAATTGACGAAATATCGCACTCAGTACTCGAAAGACAAATCGCAACTTACTAATAAACAAACATTTAAAAAACAGGCATATATTTAGCTATAGTGGTTTTATAAATAAATGCGTTATGAAAATAACTTACTATGGACATTCGTGCTTTTCCGTTTTTGCCGGTGGGAAAAATTTACTTTTCGACCCGTTCATCACACCCAATGAACTTGCGTCAGCTATCAATGTTGACCTCTTGAAGGCAGATTACATTTTCGTTTCACACGGTCATTTCGACCACATTACTGACGTGGTGCGCATTGCCTCTAATACGGGAGCCATGGTACTCGGAAACTGGGAAATTTACCAATGGTTGAACAAACAGGGCTTGCAAAAAACGCATCCTATTAATCCGGGCGGAAAATTCTTTTTTGATTTCGGTTTCGTGAAATCATTTGCAGCTGTACATTCCAGCAGTTTTCCTGATGGCAGCTATGCAGGTATTCCCTGCGGTTTTGCTTTCGATACGCCAGATGGAAACTTTTACTATAGCGGGGATACAGGTTTAACGCTCGACATGAAATTGGTGCCGGAATGGGTTGAACTCGATTTTGCAGTGTTACCCATCGGGGACGGCCTTACCATGGGAGTGGAAGACGCTATCAAAGCCTGCGAAATGCTGAAGGTAAACAAAATGATAGGCGTTCATTATGACACCTTCGGATTTATCAAAATAGATCACCAAAAAACCTTGGAGGTTTTTAAATCAGCCGGAATAGATGCACACCTTATGGGCATTGGTACTACAATCGATATCTGATAATGTATTTTCCATAATCAATATTGCACAGAGCTTAAGAAACTTCAATTTAAAGCGGTATGACCAGGGTTACTATTGAAATATTGCAGTCGTTTGCGGCATTCAACGATGTTCCCGCGGAACAGCTTGACTGGTTTTTATCCCGTTGTTCCAACCGGATTATATTGGGAGGTAACCTGCTTTTTAAACCAGGTATGCCCATTGACTTCACTTATGTTTTTATTTCCGGAAAGTTAAGCCTGTACGTACTGAATAATGGGGAGGCGCGGGAATTCGCGTGTGCTGAGACCGGATCTGTTCATGGGTATTTGCCATTTTCCAGAGGCAAGGTCAATTTTGCTTATGGAAGAGCTTTAGAGAATACCCAGATATTGCTTTTCCCGGCAAATATGATGACTGAAATGATCTGCACCCAGTTTGAACTCACACAAGCGCTGGTGCATGTAATGAGCAGCAGGGTCAGAAACATCACAGCCCGTCAGCAACAGGATGAAAAAATGGCGGCACTTGGAAGACTTCATGCCGGGTTGGCACATGAATTGAACAATCCTGTTGCTGCAATACTCAGGGCTGTGGCCATTTTACAAAGGCAGCTTCAACATATGCGGCAAGCATTTGAGGAAGTAGCAGCAGAACGCCTTTCGGACGGTTTTGACGGCTTTGTCAATTCATTGATACTACGCGCTATAGCACATCGGCAACAATTGCCATTTAGTATGCAGGAAAAAAGCTTAAGAGAAGCACGACTCGTTTATTGGCTTGAAAGAAGGCATATTCAAAATGCATCGGATACTGCAGATGACTTCGCTGGCTTCGGCTTCACGGAGGAAGATGCAGACCGGTTTCTTGCTTATCTCCCCGGGCAATGGGCATCATCAGGTATCAACTGGTTAGATAGTCATTTGGTGGCAGAAACGCTCTTAAAAGATATTGAAGAAGCTTCGGGGCAGATTGACGCATTACTAAAATCAGTAAAAGCATTTATCCATGCTGATCAAAGCCATGACAGGCGGTTTGCTGATATACACGAAGGATTGAGGCATACCCTGGTAACATTAAAATACAGGCTGGAAGATAAAAATGTTCAGGTCATCCAACATTTCGATACGGAAATACCTTTTGTAAAAATAATGATTGGTGAGTTAAACCAGGTTTGGTCAAATTTGATCGACAACGCGATTGATGCAATGGAAAATACACAGATTCCTGTACTTGAATTAAATACACGAAGTGACGGAAAATTTGTATATGTCAGCATTGGAGACAATGGGATGGGTATACCTGCATGTATTGCTGATCGTGTTTTTGATCCTTTCTTTTCAACAAAACCAATAAGCAAAGGCACAGGCCTCGGACTTGACATTGTGTCGAGGATAGTGAAGCTCCATGACGGAACTGTTACGCTCCAAAGCGTACCTGGCCGCACAGAATTTATAGTTTGTATTCCAATAAACAGTTAAAATCTTTTAACACAAAACCCCAATATATGAACTTGCCAGTTATACTTTGTATAGATGACGATCCTCATGTCCTGAGGGTCATTTTACGCGACCTGAAAGATAAATATCGCAACGAGTATCGAATCATAGGCACAACGTCTGTAAAAGATGCATTTGTAACCCTTCTAGATCTCCGAAACAAAGGAGAAGCAGTAGCCATGTATGTCTCTGATCAGCGAATGCCCGAAATGGAAGGCGTTGCATTTTTAAAGCAGGCCATCAAATTTTTTCCTGAAGCAAAAAAGGTTTTGCTCACAGCCTACGCAGACAAGGAAGTGGCTATTCATGCGATCAATGAGCTAAGGCTTGACTACTATTTGATTAAACCCTGGGATCCCCCGGCTGAAAAATTGTATCCGGTGATAGATGGTCTGCTTGAGGCTTGGCAATTAAACTATCGCCCTAAATTTACGGGTATAAAAGTAATTGGATTTCAATATTCCAGGCTTTCCCATGAAATCAAAGAATTTCTATCTGGAAACCTGGTGCCCTATCAATGGGTAGATGTGCAAATAACCGAGAACAGCGAAGAGATACTCACGCTGAACAAACTGGAACTGAAAGACCTGCCTGTCATATTTTTTGCTGACGGCACACTTCTGATCAAACCGGATATAAAGCAGATAGCGGAAAAAACGGGGCTCAGCCCCGAACTAAAAAACGAAGTTTTCGATGTAGTTATAGTTGGTGCCGGACCTGCGGGACTAGCTGCAGGCGTGTATGGAGCGTCCGAAGGGCTGAATACTTTGCTGATAGAAAGACATTCGCCGGGCGGCCAGGCCGGCACCAGTAGCCGTATTGAAAACTATCTCGGTTTTCCGGCCGGGATAAGCGGTGCGGAACTTACTACCAGAGCTTTAACACAGGCTAAACGCCTGGGCGTACAATTTCTTTCGCCCGCTGCGGTAATAAAGATAAGCAACCATCAGGGATATAAAAAACTGATGTTAGCGGACGGACGCTGTATCAATACGCGGAGTATAGTTTTAACCACAGGTGTAGAATATCGTAAACTGGAGGTTAATGGTATTGAAGATTTTACCGGAGCCGGAATTTATTACGGATCGGCGACTACCGAGACCATGGCCTGTAAAAATAAGGAAGTCTACATAGCCGGGGGAGGCAATTCCGCCGGACAGGCGGCAATGCACCTTTCCAAATTCGCAAGTAATGTTTACGTAATTATCCGCAGGGATACACTTGTGGGAACGATGTCTACCTATCTGATCGATCAGCTGCAGGAAACCACCAATATACACCTGCTTGGAAAAACTGAGGTTGTGGAGGCCCGTGGCACTGACAGATTGCAGGAACTGGCTTTATTTAACTGGAATACAAAGCAAACCAGCATCCACAAAGCCGAAGCATTGTTTATATTTATAGGAGCGAAACCTTACACCGAATGGGTTGGGCCGGAAATCATCAAAGATCATAAGGGATTTATAGCTACGGGGCCAGCCCTCGGGGCATTGAACGGGTTTAATGAATGCTGGAAGTTACGCCGTGAACCATTTGTTCTGGAAACTAGTTGTCCGGGCATCTTTGCGGCCGGAGATGTCCGTTCGGGCGCTATGAGCAGGGTAGCTTCCTGCGTTGGGGAAGGATCGATGGCCATCAATCTTGTACACAGATATCTCGCTGAAGTAAAATAAAAATATGTCGGCAAAATAATTTCACCAGATTATTAAAATAGCGTTACTATTCTTGTTTACGGTCTGCCTTAAATCCAAGCAGGGACAAATAACATCAGCACCATTGCCGGGAAAGAACTACGGTATAGCCCGAAAACGGCTGACGGTGCCCAATACCAACCAGTTTATAAACTTCATCAGCCAAGATAATTGAGACCCGGAAAGTGTGATGGCTATCGCCTGGCGTCTAACGGGGCTGCCGTTTCTAGTATCATAAAGTGAAGATTTTGAAAACCGGATTTCGATTTCAGACGCAGCGACGATCAACGCAGTTCACGTTTCTGCAGCGGCTAAGTCCCCTGTCTTAACCAAAGGAAGAAAAACAGATCCCTTTGCTACTTACGCTGACAATTTTCTACATCCATCAGCCTGGCTCAGGCCCAAACGACCTGAATAAAGCTGCGCCATGCTTGAGTGCTGCCACTAAGCTCAGTATAACGGAAAAACTTTATAACTGGCAAACAGAATGTTTATTTCTTTCCGTCAAATTATATCGCCAACAAGGAAAAAGAAAAGAATCGATAAAATCGCTTGTGAGCTTGTTTGAGAAAAATCACGGGCAGGTGAATCCATCCCAAGGTTATCAATAGCTGTCTGCCCTTTTATCATACCGTGATTCCGGCAAACTCGCTTATCTCCGAAAAGCAATTTACATCAGCAAACAACAACACAATGTTGAAAAAGAAATTGAATTACTGTTAAGCTGCGCGAATTATTATTCAGCAACAAACCCTATCCTAATTTACGAAGATCTGAATACCGTACTTTCAGTCATGGCTTCCATTAACTTTAAACACACCCTGCTTACCCAAACTGAGTTCGCCTATGTCTGTATAATACATTCAAAATTCGCAGAGGCATTGAAAGTAGCGAAGTCTGGCACAGATCCACTGTGTCACCTTCCTGTCGGGCAAACTGACGTATACCCTGAACATCCCTTCATGTATAAAACTTAGTTTATTACAGTAACGACCGCTTTTTAGAAAGTATTCGCCTTAGGTATCTTTTCCGGTTTAAACAATTCAGCCACTTTTTTAGCATCCTCTATGCTGATACTGAAATACTGATAAATATATTTTTCTATCGGATTGTCCATAAGAATGTATTTTCAGAAAAGCGCTCTACTAAATTAATAAAATTAAATCAGCCTTGCATTATTGAACAATGTTCATTTATATTTGTATCTAATTGATCATGGGAACTGCCGACCGCAAAGCAAAAGAAAAAGAACAGCTGAAGTCGCTGATACTGGACAGCGCCCGGAAGCTTTTTGTGGAAAAGGGTGTGGAGCAGACCACCATTCGCAGTATCGCAAAAAGCATTGATTACAGCGTGGGTACGGTATACGTTTATTTCAGGGATAAGAACGCAATATTAAACGAATTGCATACCCAGGGTTTCGCGCAGTTAGGCGGCCTGTTCAAAGTATTGGCCCATGTGGAAAATCCTATGGAACGGTTGATCGCTATGGGGCGGCTTTATATTAAGTTCGCGATGGAGAATCCGGACATGTATGAGCTGATGTTCACGCTTAAAGCCCCGATGGAAGTTTTGGATCAGGCCAAAAACGAAGAATGGAACGAGGGAATATCGGCATTCACCGTTTTGAAAACGACTGTTGAGCAGTGCATCGCGGCTAACCACTTTAAGGGGCATGAGCCGGAGCCGTTGACCTTTATGATCTGGAGCCTGGTGCATGGCATGTGCAGTCTGCATATCAGCGACCGCACGAACGGGGTTCATCTGAATCATGCAAATCACATCGTTGACGCTGGTTACGAAGAATTTTTAAAAATATTAAAGAAACTCTAAGTTTTTTTTGAATCAATAATGAACATAGTTCAAATATTAAACAATGATTAATAAATTGTAGCATGAAAGATCTTGTATTGGTGACCGGTGCATCTACCGGTATCGGCTATGAAATGGCCAAATTATTAGCAGCCCAAAAGCTTGACCTGGTGCTTGTAGCCCGGAGCGCCCAAAAACTGGCTGAATTGAAAAAGGAATTAGAAAACGAGCATGGCGTTCAGGTATGGGTATTTGATCAGGATCTATCCAAAGAGGCCAACTCGGTGCTATTATATGAGACCGTCAAAGCCGCCGGCCTGCAGGTGACCATGCTGGTCAATAACGCCGGGATGGGCGTTTATGGAGATTTTATGGAAACGCCGCTTCTGGAAGAGCTGCAAATGATCAATCTGAATATCTCCGCACTCGTCATTTTGACTAAATTGTTTGGCAACGACATGAAAGAAAATGCCTATGGCCGCATCCTGAATGTCGCTTCACTTTTATCTTTTTTGCCTTTCCCCTATTATTCGGTTTACTCTGCAACCAAGGCGTTCGTACTGGCTTTTTCTGAAACCATCGCGGCCGAACTGGAAGATAGCGGTGTGGTAGTTAACACTTTATGCCCCGGCCCTGTGGACACCCCATTTACTACCAGGGAAATGCTGGGTACAAATGCCTATAAAACCAACAAGCCGGTAAGCCCCATGATAGTCGCTAAAGTGGGTGCCGATCTTCTGCTTAAAGGAAAGGGTAAAAAGATAGTGGGCTTCAACAACTGGTTTATCTCCAACCTGCCACGCGTTACACCTGATTTCCTGATGATGAAGATCAAAAAGAAATTGGCCTCGCCGGTCATTAAAAAAATGTACAATTAAAAACATATCGATCATGAGCGATTTTATCACGGTCCTGAAATTCAGGAATGAACCATTATACTATTTTGGACTGGTCTGCCTGATCAGTTCGGTCATTTTTTTCCTTTTATCACGAATAAGTTCCGTGCAGGTTGCCGGGACGAACGCCTGGTATAAACCTTTGAAATTTGCATTGTCCATTGGGTCATTTTGCTGGGCAATGGGCTGGTACACCTGGTATCTTAAACTTCCGGGACAGGTAAGTGTTTACAGTTGGGTCACTATTTTGTTACTGGCTTTTGAACTCATTTACATCGCCCTCCAGGCCGGGCGCGGCGAATTATCGCATTATAACCGGAGCTCACCGCTTTATGCAGCACTATACAGCGGCATGGCATTGGCAGCGACCTTCGTTACCTTGCACACCGGCTACATCGGCCTCTTGTTTTGTACGACAGACATCCCTGAGTTGCCCGGTCACTACCTGTGGGCTATCCGTATAGGCATATTTTTGTTTGTTGTATTCGCAATGGAAGGAGCAGTGATGGGTGGGCGCATGTCGCATACTATTGGCGGACCCGATGGCGGCCGCGGCCTGCCATTTTTGAACTGGAGCCGAAAATTCGGGGATCCGCGCATTGCGCACTTTATAGGGATGCACGCCCTTCAAATTTTACCTTTAATAGCTTTTTATGTTTTAAAGAACGTACGGTGGACACAATTTTTCGGTGTCTTGTATGGCTGTCTGGCCCTGGCAGTACTGGTACAGGCATTAAACGGGAAGCCGTTATTTAAGTAAAAGCTGTTTTCATTAGCATTGTATCAAGCGTTCATCCACGATCCGGCTCAGTGAAGACATATGCTTTGCGTTTGGGGCCTTGCTGCCGGAAAAGATTTTTTACGCCTCTGGTTCAACATCCGTTGAAAAAAAGCGAAGTGAACACGAATTGCGCCTGTTATTGAACCTTTCTTGAAATAACAACGAAGCCTGAAGTATAATTTTCTTTGCGATAAACGAATTTATAAAAACGTGTTTTGACAAGTCGCTAACGGCAAACTCTCAATTAAAAGGCCAATTTAATTATGAAAATTTTAGCTTCGAATGTATTTACAATGCAAAGGAAGCTAAAATGATTTTTTACCAGTATAAAGCCTTTTTATATGTGTCGAACTCTTAAATTATATCTCTATATACGCAGTTCTTAAGCTGGCATTATTAATGGCTCCCGACTGTTCAGCAAGCAATTAGTATATCAGGGCTGCAGCATATAAGGCACAATATTATTAACAAAAACAGGTGTACCACCTCCAGTAGAGATCAACCCAAACCACCCCCTGTCATCCCACGCGGTGCATGACATTTTTTGAGCGATACAAGTAGTTTTGATTAATTTATAATAATCACGCACAACATCGGTATTACGCTCTGTACCGTTGGTTCTACCTACACCAAACTCGCCATAATTCACCGGCACATCTATGGTTGCAGCATGTGCCGCAACTTTCTGAATTGCCGATGTAAACGCCGCACTACCGGGGAAAGCAGTATTGCTGCCGGTTTGTCCGCAAAAAGCCCATGGGTCGTAAGTATGCACCTGAATAGCCAGGAAACTATCTAAACCGCCTCCCGGTAAATTTGCTTTGGTTGCAAACACCTCGTCTATCATGCCCTGGTTACCTTGCCCATTCGGTTCTACCATTATTACACGCGTTGTATTATTACCGCCGGTTGCCCTTATAGCGTCATAAGCAACTTTATCAATCTGGCGTGTTAATGCTATTGCAGTTGCGTCAGTTGGCAATGGATACCCTGTACCACTCCACTGTCCCATTTTTCCTTCCGGCTCATTCAATACATCAAACAACAATTGCTTTGGTTCGTCTTTAAAGAAAGTAGCAATGCCTGTCCAAAGTGTTTTAAACTTATTATCAAAAGCAGCACTTCCATCATAATTATTTTTTAGCCAATGCTCATGATGTGCGTTTATCTCTACATACATTTTTTTAGACAAGGCATACTCAACAATAGCTTTCAATTCAAATAACCTGGGATGCGCTATATTTATATTCCCATTTGCATCAGCAATATTGGAAGGAAATCCTTCCACCCAGGTTACCGGGATTCTGATATGGCGCATACCTGCATTATAATATAAATCAATTATAGGCTTTACACTGGCAAACGTTGGCGAATTACTTGTATTAGTTTCAAAAGTATTTCCTAAATTAAATCCAGCTCCCATATCTACTATTATTTCCTTAGCAGTGGAAGCGCTGGTATTGATAGAAGGAATAGCAACCGGCATCGTTGGAGGCAGTGTTGTAGTTGTTTTGGGGGCCGAACTGCTGTCTTTTTTAGCGCAACTCAGGTTAAGAATAACTACCAGCAGAAATCCCAAATATTTTATCCCGCAATTGCCTTTTAATGATAATAAATACATTTTTTTCATAATATAATTTTTATTTGTAATCGTTTAAATTTATTTATCTTATGTACCGCATGCATTCATGCTTAGGTTTTATCTATTTGACCAACAAAAAAATCAAATTCACTAACTCATATTTCCGTTGGTAAAAGCGCTTAGCATTAGGAGACATTTACCATTGCTAACTGTAAGTCTTGTTGAATTATCAATATGGTTCCAGTGATGCCACTGCCTCTAGGCAACGGCTTCCCTATCAATTCGTGTAGATGGAATGGCTTACCCGTGTTTTTCAGGTCTAAACTGATTTTAATGTCTCCGCTTAGTTTAGATTTCATTGACGACAGCCTGATATTGTTATACTGAAACGTGGTGTAACTTAAATCATAACCCAAAGCAAATTCGGGACTGATCTTTTGCTGGTCGTACCTTAGGGCCTGCAATACGAAACCGTTTTCTTGCAGCCTGCTCCAAAGAAATCGCCTGTCCGCTGCTTAAGATTAACGGGCGACTCCAATCTGCGGCCACAGCAATGGTAACCGGGAAACAAGAGCAGCCCTTTGTTTTATTTCCAATACCACGCGAAATGCCGCTTCCGGTAAACCGGAGGATACCTAAACATGCGCAGCTATCAGTATAATAATACCAATGCTCTACTTTCTCCTTTATGGTCATTGGAGAAATGGGGTTGTTTATCCGGCGATCGAGTTCAGAAAACGTATTTTTTGTTTGAGAAAATAATAAGAAATGAAAAAGCCAAAAGGCAAAAAAAGCAAGTAATATTTTTTTCATGATTAAGCTTTCCATCAAAAAATTCAAATACAGAAAAATTCTTGATAGCTATAATTGGTTTAGACAAACATCAGGCTTATAAAAAAATAAAGAGGGCGGTTAATATCCTTTTATAGGAGTAAAATCGTACAGATAATATTAACGGCTGCTACGATTTTCGCAATTTTAGCAGTATTATAATTAAATGCCCGTACGCTAGAATAAAGATTATCAATGAGGATCACAGTACTTATCGCCAGTTATAGTTTCAAACCCCACTTTCTATAAGGCCAGTGTAGACTTAGCATATTCAAATTCTGGACGATGATTTTTTGTCAAAAAACACGTATCTCTTTCTGAAAAATTACTTGAAACGTTGGGCGTTGAAAAGAAGCATGCATAGACATTGCCGGACTATCAATTATCCTGGTTAATGAAAATTTCGTCATCTTTACCATCTCTTGGGTTATAAAGCCAACAAGTAACGCATTCCTTTCCATGTCTCGCAAATCCTCGGCTTTGTGGATAAGATCAGATCGCTGGCACAGTAAGTGGAATACCTGCTAAAGCAGTTTTTTTAAATACTTTCTGACCAATTGATTTGCCTACCATGATTTTTGCAAAATTATTCCACTCCCATCTATTACTTTATCTTCCCTACCTATTTTAAATTTGAAGAATTAGAGATATTCTTGTTCCTGAAAATTTGTGATACCGTATTTTTGAATTTATGGCGCAAAGAAGAATCTCTCTAAACTATTTAGTTGGCAACTTAGACATGCTGGAATTGTTTATTAGTAGCCATAGACTGCCAATTGACAGAGCACTTGGTCATGTGTATAAAATTATCTTATTCAATTAAATTGATTTCTATATTCTCCAGGTGAAATGTTCATCTTGTTTTTAAATAGTTTACTAAAAGACTGTGAATATTCAAATCCTAAGCTATAAGCGATCTCACTAACCGATAAATCAGTTGTAGCCAGAATTTCCTTTGCTTTTTCTACAATCTTATTATGGATGTGCTGTTGAGAATTTTGTCCTGTTACGCTTCTTAACATATCGCTTAAATACGGAGGCGAAACATTTAATGAAGATGCTATATTCTGAACGGTCGGTAATTTCGGAACAGCATTAATATAAAAATGATCTTCCAAGATCTTTTCAAACCTGATTAATAAATCGTTTGATGCCATCTTTCGTGAAATGAACTGTCTGTTATAAAATCTGTTACAATAGTTTAACAAAAGCTCTAAATTGGATACGATCACATCCTGACTAAAATTATCCAATCTCGAATTAATTTCATTTTGAATGTTTTGAACAATATTCTCGATGGTCTTTTCTTCAAGGCTCGAAAGATGCAAGGCCTCATTCACCGCATAAGAAAAAAAACCATAATGTTTGATAGTTTTTCCTAAAGGGTATTTCCTTATCAAATCCGGATTAAATAATAGTGACCATCCTTCTGTGTTCCTTTCTTCAATGTCATCTATATAGATTATTTGTTTAGGGGCAACAAATGACATGATACCTTCGTCAAAATCATAATGATTTTTGCCATACTTTAATTTTCCTTTGAAGCTTTTCTTAATAGTAATATTATAAAAATTCATCAATAATTTTTGCTGAACGGGCAAGTAAGTTTCTTTGGTCTGTGAATGATTAATGATGGTAATCAGCGGATTTAAAGGACCCGGTAAACCCATCAATGAATGTATTTCTTTGATGGTATCTATATTAAGGATTTTGCGATCTATATGATTCATAACAAAAAATGAACGGGGTGGACCATACATTTGTTCTGCCCACCCTACTTTATGATAATTTAAGCATTCAAAAAATCAACCCCCTCAGTCCTGTCCATGGTCATCACTTCAATAACATTCCCAGGATATTCAGCCGGTAGTTTACTGATTTCGTCCAGCAAGCTTAACTCACTAGGTGTAAATGTAACATCAATACACCTTAAGTTGTCCTGCAACTGATGCGATTGGGTCGCACCAATAATTACACTGCTGACTACCGGGCGATGTAATAACCATGCAAGTGCCAACTGAGAAACGGCCACCTGTTTTTGTTCTGCCATTGGGATAAGCGCATCCAATACGTTATAAGCCCGCTCCTCGTGAAAAGGAGGGAACGGAAAACTTTTCAATCTACCTTCTTCCTTTTGTCCTCCTCGCGCGTATTTACCGGTAAGCAAGCCCCCGCTCAGCGGGCTCCATACCAACATACCCACTTGTTGATCTTTTAGTAACGGAACAATTTCACGTTCAATATCTCTTACATCCAATGAGTAATTAGCTTGAAGCGAAGCGAATCTGTCTAAATGGTTGTATTGAGAATACGCGAGCCCTTTCATTAATTCCCAGGCAGAAATATTACTTGCACCAAAGTACCTAATCTTTCCGCTTCTTACCAGATCATCCAGGGTTCTTATAGTATCTTCTATTGGTGTCAAAGGGTCAGCAGTATGAATCTGATATAGATCAATATAATCTGTCCCTAATCTTTTTAAGCTCCCCTCAACTTGCTGAATGATATGCTTTTTTGAAAGGCCCCTGTCATTTTCACTTTTGCCCATTGAACCTCTGACCTTTGTCGCCAAAACCAGATCGTCCCTATTGATAGAAAGATTTTTTATTGCTTGCCCTATCATCATTTCTGATAGGCCCTCTGAATAAATATTCGCAGTATCGATAAAGTTAACTCCAGCCTGCGTAGCTATGCGGATCTGCTCATCCACTTTGTCTTGGGCAAGTTTACCCATATAACCAAAAAAACCTTTACCGCCATAATTCATTGTACCTAAGCAAAGTACCGATACTTTTAAACCCGTGTTACCTAAAATTTTGTATTTCATAATCGTTTAATGATTGAAACACAAAGGTCATCGGTCCTTAATATTTACTCGTATCCAAATCGTAGTACTTTGTGTCCGAAATGGAGCAAACGTCAATACCATAATCTTTAATATTGAAGGTCATTGGCATAATACATTACAATCTGACCATGCTATCTTCTTCACTTACATTGCTAAATTAGAAATTCATTAACACAATTCGTTGCTCTAAAAGTTCAACATCATATAATAGACACACTAATGAAAAAATAATGGTAATAACAAACTTCCATCACTATCTCTTTGTTAAGAAGATATACAGGAGCATTGCTGAATTACAAGTTGACCTGGACAGGTGGATCCAAAAATCGGTATCCCTATTTCCAATAAATAGACCCCTTTTCAACCGGATAAATTAAATATAACATTACGAATCCACACCTTATTTGTTTTATCAATCATCATACTGCTAACATTATTTATGGCGTTAGCAGCCGCAATGTTTTAATTACATATACCAATAATATGACAAGAAGCACACATGCAGTAAGAATAGCAATAAAAAGAAATACGGCCCTGTTGGTAAGCAGCTGTGTTTGCAAACTAACTATTCTGGCTAAGGATGCATTAGCCGCCGCCGCGGCCTGATCAGGCGAAAAACCCTTACTCAGGAATACTTGTCTGAAGCCGTTGAGCCTTTCAGTTACATTTTCATCAATACCGGTTATATGATGAAGAAAATTTTCCTTATATAGCTGACTGTAATACAATTGTATATTATAAAAACCCGCGCTGGCATTCAGTAAAGAGGTAAAACGGGTACAGGCAGCAAATATCAACCCGGTATAACCAGTAGTTTGCGGCACCGCGCTTAAAGTAAATAACATGATGGGAACAAATAGAATGCCTGACGTAGCCCCCTGAAAAAACATAGGCAATATTAGGTCCTCAAAAGCTAAATCGGGTGTAAATATGCAATACATCCATAAATGGTATAAAAGCGACATGCTGAAACCAGCAAACAAAAAATAAAATATAGCATCCTTGCGGTAAACCAGGATTCTTGCCGAGATCACCATAAAAATAATAAGACCGGTTATGTTACAAAGCCCCAATATCATTTCCTGTGTTGCACTCCACTGCAACACGGATACAGTATAACCGAAAATAATATTAATACTTTCTTTACTTCCGTAATAAACTGCAAGTAGTATAAGCCCCACCCAAAAGTTCTTAAACCTAAAAATGGTCAAATCGAGGCCAGGTCGTTTTACTATCCTTTCCCTCCATAAAAACAGGATAGCGCCTGCTACTGTAACAACCGTCGATAATTGAATACGCGTGTCTGTAAACCAATAATATTTTGAGCCATAAAGTATTGTATAAGCCAATCCTGCGGCTACGGCCAGGAAAAATACGGCACCTGTCCAGTCGATCTGGTATAATGGATATTTCCGGAGGTTGGATACCTGGTTGAATGAAATTAGTATTACAATCAATACCAGTATCTGAAACAAAATGAGATAATAATACACGTTCCTGAAATCGGAGTTTAATGTCACAGCCGACGCAACAAGGCCTAATAATACACCACTGCTTAACACTGTACCGTAAAAAATAGTCGATCCAAATGCAGCACGGTGCTCCATCTTCAGAAAACTAGGAATGAGAATAAGCATACTTCCGGAAATACTGCCAACCACCATCCCCTGAAAAAAACGTATGAAAAAGAATGCCATAACACTACTAACATTGATGCAGGCTATATTTAGTATTATTGACAAAAATGTAAGGATCAAAAGATAGTTCCTCATTTCAAAGTATCTCAGAAACCTGAACTGTACAGGTAATATAGTAAGTATACCAACATAACATAGCTGTACGGAGAACGTGATATCTTCGGGTTGAGCTCCAAGGTATGACAATACATAATTCTGACTTAAGGAAATGGAAGCAAATTCCATTATAGATGACAGTAATATTAAAAAGAGGGCTATCCTTACCCCCCAGCTCCAATTCGAAAGCCAGGGTTTAATATATGTGGGTGCATTCATAACTATTTCTTTTTAACTGATACCAAAACGTTCATACCAGCCTTAACCTGTTCAATATTTTTGCTGGTAAATTTTATTTTAATTGGTACTCGTTGAACGATCTTGACAAAGTTTCCTGTAGCGTTATCCGGTGAAAGTAAAGAGAATTTAGCACCAGTTGATGCAGATATAGCTTCAATATGCCCATGATACACTTTATCGTCGATAGCATCAACCTTAATATCAACCGGCTGCCCAATATACATTCCGTATACCTGGGTTTCCTTAAAATTGGCGGTAATCCATTTGTCTCTTTCATTAACGATGGATACCAATGGCTGACCGGCCTGTATTTGTTGACCTTCCTGTATGGTTTTACGCCCCATCCTGCCTGTGTACGGGGCAAGTATTACAGTATATCCTAAGTTAATACGGGCCAATTTAAGTTCGGCGGTTTTACGTTTCAGATCTGCCGCCAGTAAAGCTTTATGTGATCGTAATTCCGCTATTTTAGCATAACTGGTGCGCAAATTATTTTGAGCTGCACTGTAATCGCTAACAGATACGTCATAACGTGATTGTACCAACTCCAGGTCTGCGCCAGTTGTAGCTTCTTCCTTCATCAGGTTTTTGTAACGTTTCATGTCGGCGGCCTGCTGTACCAATCTTGCTTTAGCACCATTTATCTGATCTTTATTTACAAGTGTACTTGTCTCGGATGAAGCAATTCCCGCATCTAAGACCAAAAGCTGAGCCTTTGAATCTTCAACCGCCGCCTCAGCCTCAGTAACTCGTTCGCGATATTCGCGGTCATCAATGGTTACTAATGTATCTCCTTCCCTAACCTGTTGATGTTCGTCGAATCTCACATCTTTGATATAACCGCTTACTCTGGCCGAAACCGGATTGATATAGGACTCTACCTGTGCATCATTGGTTTCAATGTAGTTACTCCCCGTTATAAAATAATTGATAAAATAAACGATGGCCCCTAACACAACCAGGATGGCAAGTACCGATAATATGATATTACCTGGGTGTGTTTTTTTTATAGTTGAGGTTTCCATGATATGCTATTGTTTAAGAGTGATGTATTTTGGGTAAATATATTTTTATAATTTCCCGGAGGTGAACAATAACCGGTAGTAAATAAGTTGCGCAACGGTTTGTGCCTGAACCAGGTTATATCTTGTTTCTTGATAAAGGTTATCGGCGTCCAGTAAGTCGGTGAGCAAAGCTAATTGGTTGAGGTATTTGGCATTTATAATACGGTAGTTAACTTTCGCCTGTGCAATCGATTTTTCGTTAACTGCGATACGGCTAAGTGCCTCGCGGTACTTGATTAATAGACTGTTAGCTTCTTGCTTTACATTATCGCTTATATTTTGCTGCACATATTGCAATTCCTGTAATCTAATACGACTTGCCGATGATTTATACTTATTTAGATATATCGATGAAATGTTGTACTGAATTTTAAAACCTACGAAGCCAATGGAATATCCTTGATCCACTGGTGGATAAAAAATGGTATTGGGATAGTTAAAGCCATAGGCGGAATACAACGAAAGCGCTGGTGAGAAATTACTTTTTACCCCCCTGATCCTCGCATTCTGAATCTTGATGCTCTCGTCTGCCTTACGTATAGCATAAGCGTCGTGGGTCGTACTGTTAATCAGGTCAAGCAGCGTATCAACACTTGGCATAGTCATAGCCGCGCTGTCTGTTGGGTAGATTCTCGTGGAATCGGGCAAATTGAGCAATACGTTCAATTTTTGATTGCTAATTATAATATCATTCAGCGTTTGTTCAAGGTTTAACTTTACAGCCGAAAGATTTAGCTCTGATCGCAGCAGATCGCTCCGGGTTACTTTTTGATTCCGATATAAGGCATCTATGTTTTTAAGCCTTGTTTCTGCGCGTACTACCTGATCATCAATAAAGTGCTTTTGGTAAATAAGTCTGATCATATTCAGGTATTGGTCGGCCACCTCCAGCCCTACAGTGCCCGCCTGTTCTTTTGTGTTTATAGCAGCTAAGTCTCTTTTTTCTTTTTGCTCAGCTACCAGGGCTTTTTGTCTGCCGCCTGCATAAAGGTTAAAATTGGCAGACACACCAAGGTCAGCGCCGTTCGAAGTCGGTCTTTTGGGTATGGAACGCACGTCGTTTAAACCATGATTATATAGGGTTAGACTTGTAAAACGCTGATAATCGCCATTGGTCAGAACAGTAGGAAGTGCGTTCGTTTTAGCGTCTCTCAAATCTGATTCAGTGGCGCTTTCTTCTGATCTCGCAGCATGAACCTGCATATTTTGGGCCTTAGATAGATCAACAGCTTGAAGCAGCGAAAGTCTGACATTGGGAGTTTGCTGGGCAATAACAGGGAGGTCAAATGCAAAAATCAAGCAAAATAAGGATACTGTAAGCCTGCCGATGGCATGCTTAAACGGTATAGTTTTCATGATAATTAACTGTTTAGTGTTTGTGCTCTATATAACTGTTTTCTGATTTCTGAGCTTTCAATATGTAGTACAAGTACTTTTTTATTAGTTCGGTACTGAAGACATTACCACACGGTGCTATATTTTCCGATATATGCCTGCTTACCGGCGAACCCGAAATCATTACCGGCAACATTACGAATATCGTAAGATACACCAACTGACTATCTGTAGCTTTGAAATGCCCTTCTTCAATTCCGTCCTCAATAAGTTTTTTTTAAAATAGCCAGTGTGTTATCCAAGTAATCGGTGATATGGTCCTTAACTGCAGACTCCGGTAAAAAAGTGATCTCGCGATGCAGCAAGCGGTGGAAATTTATATTATTCCTGAATACATTCGAATACTCCTCCAGGAAAACCATCAGTTTTTCCGGAGCTGGAAGCTCTACATATGGTATCCGTTCCAAAACGCTATTTAACCGCCCGAGCCTGTCCCTGAATATCTGGATGAACATGTCCCGTTTTACACCGAAGTAATAACTGATCAGCGCCAGATAAAGCCCACTATTCCCCGCTATCATACGAATTGTAGTACGATAAAATTCGTGATCGGCAAATAGCTTTTCAGAAACGAGAAACAATAAATTCCTGGATTCTATTTTAGTATGGTTCAAGTTATTCGTATTGTTCCTTTTCATTTTTTTTCTTGCCGGCATTCGCGGTTTTGCACCCCGGCCGCCTGTTATTTCCTCGATCTTGAATCTTCTACATTTATTTTCATTGCAAATATCCTCTTCGGTGCGCTCTCTAAAAGGGTAAGATTGCGGTATGTTTCGTCGGTTTCTCCGATCGTCTGGTTCAACCTGCTTCAGGTGCTGTATTTACCTGCCTGCAGGGGCATGTTTTAGGGCATAATCATGATGTAATTCCACGAGCCTGATCAAAAATAATTTTGACTTAACGCGTTTTACCTAAGCTTTTCCTGTATTCCAATGGAGAAATACCTTCCTGATTTTTAAAAAACTTCCCAAAAACGGATTGATCTGAAAAATTAAGTTTGTCCGCGATCTGTTGTATGCTGAGATCTTTGTTCTGCAATAGTACCTTTGCTTCCAGTATGATCGCATTATCTATCCATGCACCCGCGGTTTTACCGGTTTCTTTTTTGATTACTTCAGATAGGTATTTTGGCGAAACGTTAAGGTTACTGGAATAAAAACTAACCGAGCGATGCCTCCAAAATTGCTTAACCAGCAGATTCCTGAACCTGATAAACAACGAACTATGGTCGTCTTTATGAATGAGATCAGCATGTATGCACTTATGGATAACATCGATTTCATGTATCAGACAATAAGTATAGCTTCGCATCAGTGCGGCCTCATGCGAGTGTCCCTTATTAAACGTATCACTAATGATATCGAAAATTGCGCTCAATCTTTTTGACTGACATGCATTCAAGGCAGCGATATGGCTTTCACTGTCTTCAAAAAAATCAAAATGGTCAAGAAAAAAAATATCTGCCCGCGTTTCGACGAGAAACGAATTTCTAAAAAAAAGAATAACCATTTCCGGCATATCTTCAACACATCGGAAACTGCGCGTAACCATTGGTGCGATTGTAAGAACTGCAGGACCCTTTATTGTGTGTGACGCAAGATCAACCTGCAGACTTAGGGTACCCTTCTTTAGAAATAGGATAGAATACGTTTCCGCGCGAAACGGTACATCTGTGTATATAGGCTCCTTCCCGGCATCAACATAGAAATAGTCATGCTTCCCAGTGTCCATATCAAATACCTTTTGCAATTTAGAAATCGAATATGTACTTATATTTCCCATTTATCTGATAATTATTCTTTAAGGCGATAAAAGCATATAATTAAAAACGTGTGATATATTATCAATAAACTATCTGATGGTAATTATACATGTAAAATTACTCTACAACTTCACCGCCAGCGATGTAATAATGAAGTACCCCGTCCAGGCCACAAACAGAATGATCCCTACTACCAGCCACCAGGGGATACTTTGTGGGGTTTCGCTGCCCTGCAGCATAAACGTTTTCTGATCGCCTTTGCCATAGGCGTTGATCATGAGGGGTAACACGCCTTCTACAATCTCGTCTTTTTTTAAACCCTCAATGGCTATCGCAGGTCCGTTGCGTACCACAAACGGGATCAGTTTGACCCCTTCCTTCCCTTGGTGGTCCTTGCTAACTACTTTGAGTACGTGGTTGCCATCGGTTAATTTGCGGGTATCCAGATCAAAAGTTACCGGTGCCGGAAACTCCCCTATTGGTTTCAGATCTTCATCAATAAACAGGGTTACAAAACTTTGATCTCTCATGGCTTTAGGTCGTTTAAAATCATCCGTTTAATGTGTTCTTCGTTCTTTTCGCCGGGTTTTATAAAACATTTGATGGTTGCTACCAGCACGTACAGCGTAATGATTACCATTACAAAAACTATGAGGTAATCCCAATTACTATCGGGGCCGGCACCATGAGTGATATCCTCAAAACCAGCGGGCTGTTGCTTTTTACAAGCTTCACAGGCTATAACATCCAGTTTAAGAATGAGCATGAGCAGCAATGTGATATATTTTTTCATTTTTTTGGCTTCTGACTTTTTTTACTTTTTAGCAATTGCGGCTTCGGGTTTGCCAAATGAAGCAATGATCTTTTTCACATCGTCAACCGTTACTTTTTTTGAACTGTTGCCCCAGTTGCTGCGTTCATGATTTACAATAGCCGCCACTTCCTCGGCCTTAAGGTTGTTATTGGTACCCACGGCAGGCATTATTCCGTAGCCCTCGCTTATACGACCGTTATAGCCTTTCATGATAATGGTTACCTGGATCTCCGGATTATCATCAAGCACTACCTTGCTGCCTTTTAGCGCCGGGAAAGCGCCAACCAATCCCTCGCCATTTCCCTGGTGACAGGATTGGCAATTGGTAGCATAAAGTGCTGCGCCATCAAACTCAGGTTTAGCGGCTACGCCTTTGCCAGATGTTGCGGCGCCCGCCTTTTCAGCAGCACCTTTCCCGTACAGGAATATCGGCACCGGTTTGCCATCGGGCAAGGTAATTTCCTTTAGCGATCGCAGGTAGGCCACCAGCGCCACGGCTTTATACGATGCCACAATTTTCCCAGTGATGCCTTTTTTAAAATCATCGGGCACATTCACTACTACATCATTTGGCCATGCGTATTCTTTTATATCAAACAGCCACTCATATGATGGCATAACAGACTCCGCCACTACCGACCGCGGATTAAATAAATGCAAGTAATGCCAGTCGTTACTCGGCTGACGGGTACCTACATTGGTTAAATCGGGGCCGGTACGTTCTGAACCCATGAGCGTAGCTGTGTTACGCCAAACATCGGTACGGATGATGTTGGCATAATCGGCCGCTATGTTAGGGCGTGCGCCCCAAACTTTGTCCATATCTACATTACGTACCTGCTGGGTATGACAAGCCACACATCCTTCGGCTATAAATACGGCTTTACCTGCTGTTTCAAGCCGGTTTAGCGGCTTGCTGCCGGGCAGTGGTGCATTGTTATTCTGACTCGTAAATGCTGGCCCTATCGCCACAAAAAATGTGAGCAGCAAAAAGAAGCATAACGCAGCAGTAAAAAGTTTTTTATGGTCGTTATAAATTTCCATGGCTATCAAATTTCAGCGTTAAAGGGTATGGTATTTAATTTCTCAAAAACTTCCTTCCTTATATCAGGATGACTTTTATGCCCCGAAAACATCACATACATATTCCAGGCAAAAACCAGGTGCGATGCCCACATCAGTGAGCCGCCAATAGCCCGCCATAGCCAGTAAGGGGTCATCAGCACCACCCCATCAATAAATGGTTTTCCATCGCGCCAGGCTATGCCCTTCAGCGTGCCACCCACCATAAGCGGAATGGTGTAGAACAACAGACCTATTAAAGCCAGCCAGAAATGTGCACCAACTAAGCCCTGTTTGGGCTCGTTACCTGTAAGCCTTGGCACTATGGTGTAAATGCAGGCCCAAAGCATAAAGGCGATGATGCCGTACATGGTAAGATGTGAATGTGCCACCGTAAAATCAGTAAAATGCCAGATGAGGTTGGTTTCCCTGAAGGCTTCCGCCGTACCCTGCGTAGAACCCGTGAAGTAAAACAGGATACCAACGATGTAAAAAGGCAGTGTGTAGCTCCTGCCTATCTTATTAAAATTCCCTCTGAAGGTCATGATAAAATTGGTAGTTCCCGAAAACACCGGGATCAGCATCCCCATACTGCCTACAATAGCCACAGTTTGCAACCACCATGGTATGGAGCTGAAAATAAAGTGGTGCGTACCTATCAGCGTGTAAAATAAAATCTGCGACCAGAATGCCAGGATCCCTAAACTGTAAGAGTATATAGGCGTATTTAATTGCTGTGGTAAAAAGTAGTATACCAATCCCAGGTTAAAGAACATAAACCACATGCCCACAGCCTGGTGCATA
This sequence comes from Mucilaginibacter gossypii, assembly GCF_900100945.1. Lineage (GTDB taxonomy): Bacteria > Bacteroidota > Bacteroidia > Sphingobacteriales > Sphingobacteriaceae > Mucilaginibacter > Mucilaginibacter gossypii. The sequence continues at coordinate 33,401 of NZ_FNCG01000032.1, forward strand.
TAATATCCCTGCACAATGGTTTCGCCAAGGCCGTTCTGGTAAAAGGGCAAGTAGCCAACGGTTACGATCACCGTTAAAAACATCATAGCCGAAACGATATACCAGTTGGAGATATAGATCTCTCTGGTTTTGCGCTGCGCTATGGTTTTTATATAATTAGCAAGGCTTAACACAATACCACCTGCAAAAAGTGTCATAACCGGCCATATATATTCGCGGTATTCGCCACCGCCGTTATTGATGCCGGCCATCAGCATGCCGCTGCCGGTGATGATAGCTGCGTTCATGAGTATAAGCGAATAATACCCCCATTTTATACTATAAACCACAGTATTGCTAACCGTGGTAACTACGTAGTAACCAAGGCCCAGCATAGCCATTGACGACCAGCCCCAGAAAACCATATTGGTATGTACCGGCCTTAAGCGGCCAAAACTTAGCCAGCTGATATGATCAGCATCCGGCGATACGAATTTGATACCTATATACTCGCCTACCGAGGTACCCAGCACCAGCCAAAAAGCCGCGCTGCCCAGGTACCACATAATTAGTTTTACCAGTTTGGGGTCGGTTTGATGCTTGGGTGCAGCTTTGCGTTTAGATGCAAAAAACCGCGGGCCGTGAACCTCATCAACATTCAGCAGGATCCCTTTTGAATCTTCCGCTTCGATGGTACCTGCAAGCTCATTGTTGGTTAAACGATAGTTAAGCGCATGCTTGCGTTTAATAAGCTCCTCATAAACTGCGTCATCGTCATCAATGGCTTTGACCAGCTCGGTTGTTTCTTTTTTTACACGGCTGTAACGGGTTTTGACAGCCAGATTACGGATTTTTAAAGTCACCAAAAAAACAATCACCACCAACGGAATAAAGATCAAGGTAAGCATAATGATCATTCCGGGACTGATTAATACATTTTTGCTTTCTGCGGCTGTTTGCGCCTGGACTGCTAATCCTGAAAATACAAGCATCAGTAACATAACAGCGGTGAAGCCGTTATTGCCCCCTTTGGCTTTGCCGATAGCTTTTTTACGATGGTTTCTGCGGCTTATTAACTGATCAAGCTGAGGGGCATCTAAGCTGTTTATTTGCCTGAAGATCCATTTATCGCCGTATTTTTCCTGCGCTACTTCGTCTTCTTTAAGACCGCGGGCCAAACGGATTAGCCAGAGCAGCAGTAATAACAACAAGAAAATGGTAACTGCTATAATGATGCAGGCACCGGTATTAAAAGCATGATCAGGCTTTAATACATCGGCTGCATAGGCAGCTGCACCGGGGATCAGCAGCAATACACCTATCAGGCTAATGGTTAAGTAAAATTTGAGTTTCATATAAAATATATTAACCACACATTAAAAATTGAATTGCGGATTATACCGACATAAACGCATGCTTGCAGGAAAAGCTCTTTTGCATTAAATAGCTAAATGGTATAAACTAGAGCTTCCGTATGAAAGAGCTTTAGTTTTAACTACATTTGGTGATCTAGTGGCACAACAACCGGCTTGTATTTGTCTTTAATATAAAACACAAGTAATTTGGCGGTATTGGTGACGCTATCGTTACGGCATCAGTATGAAGCCCATTGGGGCTTTCCTAAAATGCGTCACCCGCTTTATAATGATATGTTTTTCCCTCAAATACTGGTACTATTTCGCCGGGGATCAAATACCCGAAGGTTGGGCAGGGATGGCTATGCACTGCCGACCTGCTCCTTGGGGGAAAATCCACCAACATCATTTCTACTCCCTTATTAGCAAATCCTCTTTCCTGAAGTAACTTTTTCAAGATCACAGCGTGTGCTGAAGCCACGTAATTTGCGGAGTCTTTTGTTTCAGATTGTGCATCTGCTTTTAGGGCTAGCCCGGTTAGCAGCAGTAGGCTTATTAAATTTTTTTTCATCGTATTATGTTTATGACGTATAGGGAAAAAGCGTGCCAAAATATACAATAAATTGAATATCAAATACTTAAAACGCAAAAATACTATTTAACTGCTAAATATCACGATCCTAACACGATATTTCGTATAATTGAAGACCATACACGAGGTTGACGACGTTTCGTACAAACCAAGAAACATCAGCGGCATCTAAAAGATTAACACCTAACTCAATCGCCCGATCAAGGGTTGCCCTAGATTCTTTGTCATCGAGAGTTCCATATCCGTAACTCATACTCATCACCCCTAATCCTACAGCCGAAGTCTTTTCACCTGTATTTCATAATAATCTGTATTTCATTGTTTATTATTTGTGTAATTTCTGTATCATTTCCGAATTGAAGTTGACTCATTTTATATCAAAATTTCTTTTATGAAAAGCGACACCAGTGCTACCTAAGCTATTATTCAACATGCATATTCGCATTCAGCTGAATAAGCAGCAGGTCGGTATCTTCTTCGAAATAAAGATCAACTGTATCGTTCATAGACAACATTATTCCGTCTCTGAAACCGAGCCTTATGCTATTTGCTATTACGGTACCGCTTAGCACAAATACGATGATACTATCGTATATGCCCCCTTCGATCTTGTGATCACTGTTTCTTTTGAATGTGCTTCGCCTGAGCCAGTGCCCATCTTGCAGAAGAATACTATCCGGGCCGATGGACGGAGCGTCAGAAGCCTCATTAAAATTCCCGTCTCTTGTCTCCGTCAAAGTATCAAAAAGCCTGATCCTTTCATTCGATTTCGACATGAGCCAAATTTCAAGTAACTCCGCCTCCTGTGTTTCATCATAATTATAAAATATAGACTGGACTGTGCTCTCGTCATATCCAACTACCAATGTATCTCGCTCCCTTAAAATCTTACGGTATCCGGTAGAATCGTAATAAGCTCCTGAACCATTAATAATTAAACGGATGATGAGCATGGGAATGCCTATGAAGTTTTGAATTTCCTGTCGCCCGGGCATAATTGTCTTGTCGTCAAACCGAACAATTTGTCCCCATTTTATTGCCTCGTTAGGGTATGTAGTAGGATAAATTGAATGAAATACTTTTAAATCTCCCATATCCGTAAACTTTCGACTTTGTTCTGCAAAATATTTCATCACGTTTGTTTTAACCAATTTTCGATAGGCCTTCCCTATTGGTTTGCAGATACAAATTTCAGAGCTTTAACCGGCTTAAAAAGGGCAATATCTCAGATCTTTTCGTCGATTTGTCGTATAGGAAGCTTTATTAGTACAATAACAATCAAAACAAAACAGCTTGAGGTGTACGCATGAAACCTAAAAAATTTTCGGAGTAAGGAAGGTCGGATAAATAAATATCTATCACAACGGCTTATTGGTTTTAAGACTTCCTGTATATGACATAAAAAAACGATAACATAATCCTTGATATACCGCATATTCCTTAGGTATAAAGACAAAAGCAGGTCTCGCATAATACGCGCACCTGCTTTTGTTGCCTAAATAATCTCGTTTAGTAAATTCCTATTCCTTGTTCTATAGGGTAATTTCACTAATGGTAACCGAGTCATCACTGCCATTACAATGTGTAAACCTAATCCTGATGTAACGCACCGGTAGTGGACTGGCTGTTAGTTGTGCAACAAGCACGTTTTACAGGGGATTTATTGATACTTTATTGAATACTAATTGCTTGGTTTAATCCTTCGTAAAATCGTTGATATGCGTATTTGCGTGAATAATCGATGTTATACAGCGTTGCGGCAGCACCAACCCCCAACGAAGAGTCGGCATCCCCTATATTCCACAAAGTAATTCCCCAGCGTTGGCTTGCAGGCACAATATACCGGTATTTTTGCGCGATGTAAAAATACCGGTATTGCTGCGCTGCTTCCCTATCTGCTTGAGTTGTGCCATCATTTCTATTTGTCACACTGATATCAAGCTCGGAAATGTGCACTTTTAGACCAGTTTGCTGCATTTTTTCTATCGCATATTCAATGTTGCCCTGTGTACCTGTATCATCGGTTAATCGGGCGTAATTGGTATGCATTTGTAAACCAACACCATCAATAATATGCTGCCCACCAATTAATGGCTCATTATAAAGGCGTTTGACCAAAGCTGCGATCGAGTCTGTTTTAGTTTTAGAATACTCATGCCCATAATCATTATAGAATAATTTCAGGTCGGTGTTCCCAGCATTTATAGCAGCCTGCCTTGCATACTGGAATGCCAACTTAATATCACTGTTGTCCGGTAAAGATTTTTTAGGGAAAAAGGAAGGGATAGCCGAAAGACTACCCCTTTGTGTTGATATTTGAGTTACCACACTTAAA
>NZ_FNCG01000023.1 GCF_900100945.1 Mucilaginibacter gossypii
ATCGTACTTCTCCCGGTTTAAAGCCGAGCTATTGCAGGACGGCTCTTTTGAAAATATAGAAAATGCCCGCAGCGAGATATTTGAATATATTGAAATGTACTATAACCCTATCCGAAGACATTCAGCCTTAGGCTATATCAGCCCGATGGCGTTTGAGCGAAAGGCAAGTTATCCACAAAAAGCGGAGGCCCGATAAAAAGAAAAAAAGAAGCAAAAAAAGAAAAACGTGTTGAAATATGGAAAACTCTCCGAGTTTCCCACATTTCAACACCACAAACAAACAACAAGTTATTTATTTTTACTTTTATAAATCATGACAGATCAACTGTCCGGATAAACCATCACACCCCAGCGGGCAGGCCTCTGCGCACGGGTCTTCGACAGGCTCAGACTGACAGGCCATCTTTTGTCATTTCACCTTCAGAGGCCTCCGGGTTTAAACACTCAGCATCACAATCTATTAAATTCTACTCAAACACACTCTTCGCCTTCTTAATAGTTTTTTCCAGGTCGATGCCTTTTGCCAGTACACCTTTAAAAAGGTCGCCGGTTTCTTTAAGGCGGTCGATGGAATTAAAAATGGTAAAATCTTTCATGGTGAGCCCAGGTTTCACTTCGTCCCAATGCAGGGGCATAGAAACAGTAGCGCCCGGTTTAGGTCTTAAGGAATACGGCCCCGCTACGGTAGCTCCCGGACGGTTCTGCAGAAAATCAAGGTACATTTTACCATTTCGCTTGGCTACCATACGTTCCAAACTTGTATAATCGGGAATTTGCTTATGAACAATGCCCACCACGAGCCGCGCAAACATCTGTGACTGATCATAATCATACTTCGCGCCCAACGGGATATAAATATGCATCCCTGTTGATCCCGATGTTTTACAGTATGAAGGTACATCTATAGCGTCAAGCACTTTTTTTACCTCCAAAGCGGCCGCAATAACCTGGTCGAACGTATTTTTATCCGGATCGAGGTCGATCACGCAGTAATCAGGATTATCCGGCGATTGTACCCGGCTAAACCAGGGGTTCATTTCAATACATCCCAGTGATGCCATCCATAGTAAATAAGATTCATCAGAACCTACCAGATATTCTTTATGTTCCCCTTCGCTGGTGGTGTAAGGGAAAGTTTTAGTAATCCAATCGGGTGCTTTACCTTTCACATCCTTTTGGTAAAAACTTGGCCCATGAATGCCATTAGGAAACCTGTTGAGCGACATAGGCCTATCCTTTAAATAAGGTAAAATATATTCAGCGACCTGGTAATAGTAGTTGAACATATCCCGCTTGGTTACACCATCTTCGGGCCAGTAAACTTTGCTCAGGTGTGTAAATTTGAGCTCATGTCCGCAAATTTTGCGTACCTGGGTTTCATCTTTAGGATTAAGAAGGGTTTTCCGGTCAGTATTTTTCACGGGCTTAATGGCTTTAGCGTGTGTATCATTATCAGCTCCTTCGGCTTCCTCAACGGTTTCGGCGGTATGTTTCGGAGTTTCCAGTACAACATCTTTTGTTTTTTTATCGCTACGCATCCCTTTAAAAGAGGCTTGCCTGAACACTCCATCATTGGTCACTTCAGCAAATGCCACCTCGCAAACCAATTCGGGTTTAAGCCAGGTGGGTTTGGCCCCTAATCGCTGCGGCCTGAACCTTGACGGCTTATCCACATCAGGCTCCACTTCAAACGGACTTTTATCGGTAATAAGCGGCTTAAACTGTTCCATCATTTCTTTCTGCAGTTTATCAGAAAAGCCTGTACCCACTTTACCGGCATACTGTAGTTTACCCTTATCATCATATAAAGCAAGCACCAGCGCGCTGAACGATTTGGAAGTGCCCGCATTTTTGGTAAAGCCGGCAATGATCACTTCCTGCCTGCGTTGCACTTTTATTTTAAGCCACTCTTTTGAGCGAAGATCGGAAGTATAAACACTGCTGGCTTTTTTAGCGATGATACCTTCCAGTCCAATCCTTTCGGCGGCGTTAAAAAATTCGATCCCACCTGTATCAAAAACTTTGCTTTGACGGATGCGGTCATCATTGGTGGGAAGAACCGCACTTAAGATAGCCTGGCGTTGTTTAAGGGGCAATCCCATCAGGTTTTTACCCTCATACCAAAGGATATCGAAAACATAATAAACCAAATTGCCATCGGCCTCGCTCCGCCAGTTTTGCAGCGCTCCAAAATCGGAAACACCTTTATCATTCAATACCAGGATCTCGCCATCAATTACAGCATTGATCTGCCAGTCTTTCAGTAATTTATTAATTGGATAATATTTATCAAAAGGAAGATTATTACGGGAGATCAGCTCCGCTCCTTTCTTGTCGATCACGGCAATGGCCCTGTAGCCATCCCATTTAACCTCGTAAAGCCAATCGGGGTCATCAAAAGGCTCGTCTACAAGGGTGGCCTTCATTGGCTTTATCTTAGTTGGCGCTTTTGATTCAGGTGCTTTTTTTAGTAGTTGTTCAACATCAAAATCCTCCGTATCATTAGTGTCCACTTTCTTTTCCAGTTGTTCAACGGGTTCGTTCAGGACTTTTTTTTTACCTGTTTTTTCAGGCTTTTCTACATCCTCTTCATGCCCGTGCTGCCAAACCTTTTCGCTGGTTTTTTCCATATTTTCAATGGTTTTTCCAGAAAGAATAGATTTATCTTTTTTGGTAATATCTTTAACCGACGCAAATTGATCATTGTGCTTAATGAGCAGCCAGCCGTTTTCGCCCATACCATGAGTTTTAACAAGGGCATATTCACCCTCCAGCTTCTCGCCATGCAGTTTGATCTTTACCGACCCTGCCTCGAGTTGTTTAAGCAGGTGTTTTTCCTGGGCTTTTTTGCCTTTGATCTCTTCAATGGGCTCATAAGTACCCTCATCCCAAACTATAACGGTACCGCCGCCATACTCACCTTTGGGGATCAGGCCTTCAAAATTCCGGTAGTCAAATGGATGATCCTCAACCATCATAGCAAGGCGCTTGACCTTAGGATCGGTTGAGGGGCCTTTGGGTATGGCCCAGCTTTTAAGTACACCATCCATTTCAAGCCTGAAATCATAGTGTAAACGCGAAGCATCATGCTTTTGGATCACAAACATCAGGTGGTCTTTGTCCTTGCTCCTCCCCGCTTTGGGCTCACGGGTTTTGCTAAAATCGCGTTTTTCTGCATACTTTTCCAGGCTCATAGTGGTGCTATTTGTTGTTCAAAAATTTGGCTACCGCGACGGCTGAATTCCCAACGGCACGTACCGCTGTTTTTAACCTTTCCGGGCGAACTCCAAATTTGTTTGCCCAATACTCAACCTCATAATTTTCGCTGGTATTGATGATGCTGTTGTCATGCAATCCCGCTTTGTTCCCGTTGTTCATGATTAGTTTTATGATTGATATATTAACAGATCGGCCAATTAAAGGTTTGATTATTAATTAATAAATTATTGTACTAAAATTTATTAATCAGCAGATGGTTACTCCCACCCATCACTTTGGTCGGCGTAGTTTGGCATCATCATGTAAACCAGTACAGCAAGGCAGGCAAGCAATACCAAGCGGGTTACCCAGAATATAAACGTTTCCATAGTTATTTTTTTAGATATTTTAATTTGGTTTGCTGTGTAAAACTTAAGCATACCGCGTGCCATTTTACAACTATTTAAATACCAACAGGTTACATCAATACCACTAATTAAAATTCACCATATTTCGAGTATCGACGATTGTTTAACGATTATTAGTGATAAACACCCGCCCTTTTATTGATGCTACAAACAGTTTTTAAATCGCATTCAGGACAGTTTCAAACAACAAAGCCTGAGAAGTTTCGCTTCCCAGGCTTTTAGATAAAACGCTTAAAAGAATGTTACGATCAGGCTTTTATGTTTTGCCTGCCGGCCTTATGCCCTATTGTAGAATAAAAAAGGATAAACAGGTAAATAGGAATAAGCAAAATATAGGCAGACTGCGCCGAAAACTTTTCCGAAAAATAACCATAGAGCGGGGGCAAAACAGCGCCACCTGCAATGCCCATAACCAATAATGAAGATGCTATTTTAGTAAAGCGGCCTAAACCGGCCAATGCCAGCGGCCATATAGCAGGCCACATTAACGAATTGGCCAAACCAAGCAATGCAATACAAAATACCGATGCGTAGCCGTGGGTTAACAATGTTGCAATGGTTAAAATGAGACCCAAAATTGCCGAAGCTACCAACGCTTTTTGTTGTGTGATAAGTTTCGGGATACAGAAAACACCAACCAGGTAACCAACGATCATGGAGATCAAAGTACATGATGTAAAAAATTTAGCTGTTGATAATGGGATATGTTGAGAAGTGCCGTAAAGTGAAATTGAATCGCCGGCAATAACTTCGGCACCTACATAAACAAACAGGGTTGCTACGCCAAGCATCAAATGCGGAAACTGTACAATACTTGTTTTATTGGTATTTGCGGCAGCTACGGTTTCGTCTTCATGCTCGGTGTTGATCTCGGGTAATGATGAAAAATAAATAAGGATGGCCAGCAAAATCAAAACTACCACCATGATACTGTAGGGCATAATCACCCTTGATGCCAGCTCATTTAACTCCAGTGCTTTTTCTGTTGCACTTAAAGTTTTAAGCTTTTCGGTTATCGAATCAATATTGGCGAGTACTACAGTACCCAAAATAACAGGTGCTAAAGCGCCGGCGATCTTGTTACAGATCCCCATGATACTGATCCGCCGGGCAGCAGTTTCGGCAGGCCCCAAAATAGTGATATAGGGGTTTGAAGCGGTTTGCAGCACGGTTAGCCCAGTGCCCTGAACAAACAAGCCAATTAAAAATATCCCGTAAGTACGGGTCATTGCAGCGGGGATAAATATCAATGCACCTATTGCCATTACAAACAAGCCTATGGCCATCCCGTTTTTAAATCCAAACTTTTTGATGGTTTTTCCGGCGGGAATACCCATAACAACGTAAGCAATATAAAAAGCTGTAGTTACAAAATATGCTTCCTTGGTAGTCAGCTCGCACGCTATTTTTAAGTAGGGAATGAGTGTTCCGTTCATCCAGGTTACAAAACCAAAAATGAAAAATAAAGCACCGATAATTACAATTGGGTTTATCGCTGATCTTTTTACCGGCGATTCGATTACTGAACTTGTTGCCTGGGCCATAGTATATTATTTTATTTAGAGGTATTTTATTTTAAATGAATTTTACCGTACCAAAAAACTGCGACAAATGAAAATCAGGTACGGGGCTATCTATGTTGCTCCAGCTTATAAAATGCGGTTCGGGCAGGTCATCGCCGCATTTAAAAAAGTTTGCCCGGCTGGTTATGCCATTCAATGTTTGAATATCATGATAAATAAAAACATCAAAAGGAACCAGCAACGTTAACTCCCATTTATTAAAACTGGCTAAATCTTCAGCCCAATTTATCTTACTTAATACTTTTATGCCACTCACCGTATCATTAGGTACAGCCAGCCTTCCATTGCGGTCTTTACCAAAGCCAACCAATGCAGTCCCGAGGGCATTAAATTCCAGGTTGTAGTAATTTTGGTCATCGGCAAAACTTATAAAAAACTCCACGCAGCTATCTTTATAAACCGGATCATTTACAGCTTTATAAGTTACCTGTGTATATTGTTCCTCTACAAAATATTTTAGGGCTACACCGTTTTTGACATGAGCTATTGAAAAATTAACTGATGGAAAATATTGGGTATCGCTCCATAAAAGATTATCGATAGCGTACTTTTCTCCTTTTTCGAGTAAAACCGATAGCTCATCAAGGTTATTTTCATTGTAAGTACCCGGAATAAAGGGGGCGTAAACTTCCTTCACTGTTATTTTATAAAATGTTTAGTTTCAAATTATCAAAAGCGCATTCCAAATCAATGATTCATGCAGAATTAACAGGCTAATGTTAATTTTTCTACCAAAATAAACAAAAAGTTTATAAATTTTTTAATAATCTAAATTTACTTATTAAAAAAATATAAAAACTTTTCAATCCTCGTGCTTACCGGAGAACCACCTGCAATTTCTCTTTCAGTTCTACTTTATAATTAGCTACCTTGTACTAACCAATTTGTTATGAAAAGAAAAACTTTCATTCGATTAAGTACTACCTTGATGGCGTCTCCCTTATTATCATCATTCGAATCATTCGCGCAACAACCCCGCCTGCAAAACTGGTCGGGTAATTTAACTTACAGCACAGGCAATGTATTTTACCCAAAATCGGTTGAAGAGGTACAGCAGCTCATTAATAAGTACGATAAAATAAAAGCATTGGGCACCAGGCATTGCTTTAATAATATCGCAGACAGTAAAGATAACCTGCTCTCCACGCGCGACCTGAACAAAGTGGTATCCATCGACAAGCAAAATCATACAGTTACGGTTGAAGGAGGTATAAAATACGGCGAGCTTGCCCCGCATCTCGATAAAGAGGGCTTTGCGCTGCATAACCTCGCCTCGTTGCCCCATATATCAGTAGCCGGCTCAATTACAACGGCAACACATGGCTCGGGCGTAAAAAACGGTAACCTATCAAGCGCAGTAGTGGGGCTGGAAATTGTTAAAGCCGATGGCAGTATCGTTCATCTTTCAAAAGCAAAAGATGCGATAAAGCTAAATGCGGCCGTGGTTGGGCTTGGAGCATTGGGTGTAATCACCAAAGTTACCCTGCAAATACAACCAACTTACATGATGAAACAGCATGTATTTACAGGCTTGCCTATGAGCGAGCTAAAGCAGCATTTTGAAAAAATTGTTTCGGCCGGGTATAGTGTTAGCCTGTTTACCGACTGGCAAAGTGACGATATTAACGAAGTTTGGATAAAAAGCCGGATGGGTACCGATAAAGACGAAAACCTGAAGGAATTTTACGGAGCAAAAGCAGCTACAAAAAACCTGCACCCAATTATAGGGCTCTCTGCCGAAAACTGCACCGATCAAATGGGCGTTCCGGGGCCATGGTATGAGCGGTTGCCGCATTTTAAAATGGGCTTTACACCAAGCAGCGGAAAGGAGCTACAATCAGAGTTTTTTGTGCCTTTTGATCATGCCGTTGAAGCTATCGAAGCAGTGGCGCGATTAGGGAAGCAGATTGGCCCTCATCTTTTCATCACCGAGATCCGCACCATTGCCGCCGATGACCTGTGGATGAGCCCTGCCCATAATCAAAAATCGGTGGCTATCCATTTTACCTGGAAACAGGAAACAGAAGCTGTGTTGAAATTGCTCCCTCAAATTGAACAGGAGCTTTCTCCGTTTAAAGCAAAACCACACTGGGGTAAAATCTTTACCATCCCTGCTAAAACATTAGCAGCACGTTACGAAAAGATGGATGCTTTTAAAGCTCTGGTAGCCGAATACGATCCGCATGGAAAATTCAGAAACCAATTTTTAGCAAACGAGCTTTATACTTCCTGAAATCAATGGGCTAAGGCTGCAGCTAATTAAAAAATCAATTTATTAGCTTTTAGCCTTATGCTTTTTGCTTTAAGCTTTTCGAAAAAACTTATGGCTGCTGCCTGCGCGGGCGTTTTGCTCTTACCGGGGCCGCAGCCTCCTGCTGTTCATAGCGGTTATTTTCGCGCGGAAAGCGGGGCTTATTGTAACCTTGTGGTTTTACCTTGTTAAAACCGGGCTTAGGTTTTGAAAATTGCTGCTTTTGTTGCGGCTGGTGCTTTTGTTCTGCTATCCTCACGCTTATCTCACGCTCATCGATAGTAGCACCATTCATAGCGTCAATTGCCCGTTGAGCGCCTGCCTCATCAGTCATTTCTAAAAAACCATAACCTTTACTAATGCCGCTGTCTTTATCGGTAATTATCCGCACGGTGCTTACCGTGCCATAAGCACTGAACAGTTCAACAAGTTCAATTTCTTCCATGTCCCGCGGAAAACCCACGATAAAAAGCTTAATCATACTCTACCAAGTAATTGCAATAGGTAACCAGTCAGCAAATATAGTGCACAAAAATGGTTTAGCCTATTGCTTAACCACCTGTTAAAGGCTTATTTACAAAAAAAGCGTTCCGGATATTATCCCGGAACGCTTTTTCACACTAATTGTGTAGTAAATCGCTTTGGATTATTTCCATTCAAACCTCTTTAGCGTCTTAAATATTATCTCAACTCATAATCAATCCCTTGCCCTTTATTTAGCTACTTAAGCTGCATATATATACACGAGCATTATCACTGTGGATCGATGCTATTCAAAGGATTGATATAGTATCGGTATCGCTCGAGAATTCACGGCTTGATTTTTTCTTTTACCGTTGCTGTTAACACCTCGCACTATTGGTTAACTGGTGAAAATTGCTGATAAAATTACCCATAGTTCCTCAATATTGTAATGCCTGGTTAAAACTTATTAAACGCTGCTTAATTATTTTGCCTTGCGGATATAAAGACTGCCGAAGGTGGTTTTCATCAATAATTCGGGACCGCCGCCGGCTATTTTCCCGTAAACCCAATCCTCCATTTTCAGGCTGTACATTCCTTTTTCACCGGTATTTTTGGTAACAACCGGTTTGCGCTGCTCGGTAACCACATCAAAATCGGTGAATATATCACCCTGATCTGATTTTAACTTTACATTGGCCTTAAGGCTTGCCGGGAACGTAACATCAACCTTGCCGTTGAGCGTTGAAAATGCCATGGCCGCTTTTGCATCAATGCTTTTAAAGCTAACCTCAACATTGCCATTAACCGTATTGGCCACAACAGATCCTGATATATTATTTAGTTTGATATAGCCATTAACATTCCGTATTTCCAGGTCGCCGCTCAGATTGCTGGCATTGATGTTACCATTATTTACAGTGGACAATTTAACGCTGGTACTATTCATGGGTACTTTAATAGTCAAATTAGTAGTTTTATTAGGGCTGCCATGAACGTTTACCTGGTTATTGTTTTCCTGGGCTTGTACATCCAGGTTGCTCCCGGCCGATAAACGCCTCATTCCGCCCGGTGCCGGTTCCTTTTCACGGTGTTTTCTTTCTTCAGCCTGGGCATCAATAATAATATCCTTACCCTCATAACCTGTTATGGTTATTGAACCATTAATCAGTCCAACTTCCAGTTTATATGGCTTTCCCGGATCACTTAACGGCACAACTAACTGCCCTTTTTCACCGTCCTGCGCCCAAAGCCTCGTGCTTAACAGCGCAGTTAGTAGTAATATACCTGTAAATCTTATCGTTTTCATGTTGTTATTTTTTATTGTTGTTTTTTGATATAAATATTGCCGTTAAGTGTTTCAAACTTAAATAGCTTTCCGCCTGCCCCTATACGTACGCCATTATTTTTACTAAGCTTGTAAGTAGTGCTGCTGCCGCTTTTTGATTCAGTTTTACTTACTCTTGCAGGCAAAATCTCTGCATCCGGAAAATCGGTATAAAACTGTCCGTTCATACTTTTAAATTCAAGATCAGCTGCCAGGTTAGCCGGGTAAGTTACTTCAAGCTTACCATTAAGTGTATAATAGCTTGAAGCATCGGGTGGCACCGAGAGGTAAGTTACATTAAGCGGCCCGTTAATGGTATGTGCGCTGGTTGTACCTTTGGCATTGGCAATGGTTATGCCGCCGTTTACATTGTTTACTTTTAATGCCCCATATACATCATTAACTTCAATGTTACCATCGTTTACGGTTGATACGCACAGGTTTATACCATAGGGCACTTTAACAGTATACTCTAATTTTACCGTATAATCTATATGATGACGATCCTCTCGGTTCCAGTTGCGGCGTGGGCGGGTATCGTAGGGTTCGGCCGTGTAAGCGATAATACTATCAGCCTTTTGATCAAATCCCAGTTTAACTTCTTTTTTACCGGTTTCTACATCACCAGCGCTTTTGCCCCGGATGGTTTCATCTACCTCAATTGATACCTGGTTGCCTGAATATCCCTGCACGGTTATAGAGCCCCAAATATTGTAAATGGCCAGCGTAGTGCCCGAAGCCGCTCCCTGCAAAGTGAATTGCTTACTGATATGCTCTTTATAATCCTGGGCATGGGCCGAAATTTGGGCAAGGCAAAGCCCCAGACCTGCTAAAACAGGTAATAGTGATCTTTTCATGATTTGGTTTATTTTTAAATAAGTTGGGTTATCGTTTGTTTGATTTTATCGCGAACGCCATTATCAAGGCCTTTTTGTTTCAGTAGTTCTTTAAATGATTTTACTGATCGTTTTTCCTGCAGTTTCAGCATGACATCAGCAATGGCCAGTTGCATCAGCGGCGAATCCTGCTCAACTATTGATTTGATGAGGCCTTCCCTTACTTCCGGGTAACCGGTAAGGTGTGTCAGCGCATCAAGCGTGCTCAGGCGTACATTTACATTGGGGTCGTTGTTCAGCGTAGCCAGTAAAGCATCTATCACCTGCTTATCTGCATGCTTGATCTCGCTGGTATAGCTTACCCCCCTGATCCGCTCGGAGGCTGATGGATTTTCAAGCAGGGCCAGCATCATGGTTTGTTTAAGCTCATGCACCTGCGAGCTTAGGGCTTTCAGTTGTTTATCCTGGTCATCACTTTTGCTTTTACCGAAAAACAGGTAGCCTGCGCCGACTAAAATCACAACCATTGCCAGGTTATAGGCCATGGGCCAGCGTGGCTGCCACTCCCAGATCCGGCTTACCTGGTATTTAATATCAGCCCACAAACTCCTTTGCTCTTTTACAGATTCCTTGTAGGTATCCAGCATGGCATAAAACTTCACGCCCATATTGGCCGATGGTTCGGGCGTTTCGATTTGGCCCATTGCATCCCACATTTGCTGAAGTCCCTGCAGCTCTTCGCGACAATTGGCACAGCCTGCAATATGTCGCTCTAAAGCCCCACTTTCTTCAGGACTTAACTCTTTGTTTATCCAACCGGTAAACAGTTCCTCATATAGCTCACATTTCATCTTATACTGTTTTATCGTTCCATTTTTACATAAATACTTTTAAGCTCCTGCATGGCCCGGTGGATGCGCACTTTTACTGTGCCTTCGGTCATGCCCAGTATTTCGGCTATCTCCTGGCATTTTAGTTCCTGGAAACGGCTCAGGGCCAAAATCTCGCGCTGGCTTTCACTTAACTTTTCCATGGCACGATGTAGCTCAGCCTTAGCTTGCTTTTTTTCAAATTGTTCATCCGGCACCAGGCCCCCTGCCATGGTTTCAGCCGCTTCCACGCCCTCGTGTTGTACCTGCTGTTTGTTTTTGCGCCAGTGATCTTTTAAAACATTGCGGGCGATAGAGTACATCCAGTGGATATATTCGCCGGTGCCGGTAAACGTGTGCCGGTATTTGAGCATTTTGTAAAAAACCTGCTGTACCATGTCCTCACTTAGTTCGCGCTGGTAGGTCATGTGGAACAGAAAGCCATACAACTGCCGATTGTAGCGTTCAAAGAGCATACCCATCCTGTCAAGGTCGCCGGCTTTCACCTTTAGCATAATGGCATTGTCTGTAAGCGTATTCAATCAGTTTGTAATTATGTAATATACCTTAAGTACTTCAGCGGCGTAAAATGGTTACAGAAAATTTTTATTTTTTTGGAGGATGCAATTGGCGATCAAACTTAACAGAAATTTAAACCAAACAGGCAATTGGTTTGAAGTGTAATTAACTAACTTTATAATAACAATTAAAACCATAACATCATGACCACCACCGAAGTAGCAGCAAAATTAGTTCAGTATTGCCGCGAAGGCAATCATACCCAGGCTATTGATGAGCTTTATGCAGATAATATTGTGAGCCGGGAGCCAAAAGGTTCGCCAATGGAGCTTACTGAAGGTAAAGAGGCAGTTAAAGGCAAAACAGAATATTGGTATGCCTCGGTTCAGGAGATTCACAGCGGCGAGGTATCTGACCCGATTGTTACCGGTAATTTTTTCGCGGTAACCATGGATATGGATGTTACCTATAAAGAAGGTGGCCGTATGCCAATGAATGAAATTGCGGTTTATGAAGTGAAAGACGGAAAAATTATAGCCGAGCAGTTTTTTTATAATATGGGCTAAGCGCACCTAACCAATAATAAATGACAAAGGCCTTCGCTCTCCGCAAAGGCCTTTTGTTTTTATCTTCGGAGCAATAAAGATCACTATTCCATTGAGCGGATAATACCCAGCTCAAGCCCTCTTAATTCGGCAAGGCCACGCAGCCTGCCAATGGCCGAATAACCGGGATTAGTTTTCTTTTTAAGGTCATCAAGCATCTGGTGACCATGATCGGGGCGCATAGGGATACTTAATTTACGTTGTTTCATTACCTGCACCAACTCTTTTACCACAGCGTACATATCCACATCGCCTTCCAGGTGGTTATCCTCATAAAAATCGCCAAACTCATTGCGGCGGGTGCTGCGCAGGTGGATGAAG
The DNA here is from genome assembly GCF_900100945.1 of Mucilaginibacter gossypii. Classification (GTDB taxonomy): domain Bacteria; phylum Bacteroidota; class Bacteroidia; order Sphingobacteriales; family Sphingobacteriaceae; genus Mucilaginibacter; species Mucilaginibacter gossypii. The sequence continues at coordinate 12,400 of NZ_FNCG01000023.1, forward strand.
TTGATCCTGTCGCCAAATTGTTTTACCATGGCTGGCAGGTCATTATCCGATCTTACTCCGTATGAACCTGTGCAAAAGCATAAACCATTGTTTAATGAAGGTACAGCCTCAATAAGCGCGTTGATATGTTCGGCGGTGCTCACTACCCTTGGTAGGCCTAAAATGGCATATGGAGGATCGTCCGGGTGGATAACCATTTTTATATTATTGGCATCGGCAACCGGGATAACCTGCTGCAGGAAAAAGATCAGGTTTTGCCTCAGCCTTTCCGCATCAATGCCGTCATAGGCAGCAAGGGCGTCCCTGAATTTATCCAGCGTAAAGCTTTCTTCGCTACCGGGCAGGCCGGCTATTATATTGCGCTGAAGTAGTTGCTTGTCATCATCGCTCATGCCACCAAAACGGGCTTTGGCACGGGCAAGTTCATCGGCGGTATACTCCTGTTCGGCCCCTTCTCTTTTGAGCATAAATACGTCGAAAGCTATAAATGCAGCATTTTCAAAGCGGAGGGCCTTTGAGCCGTCTTCAACTGTAAAAGCGAGATCGGTACGCGTCCAATCCAGTACAGGCATAAAGTTATAGGTAACGATATGGATCCCGCAGGCGGCCAGGTTTTGCAGGCTTTGTTTATAGTTTTCGATGTATTGCAGGTAGTCTCCGGTTTGGGTTTTGATGGCTTCATGAACGGGTACGCTTTCAACTACGTCCCAGGTAAGCCCGGCAGCTTCAATGATCGCCTTGCGCTCGTTAATGGCCTCAATTGTCCATACCTGGCCATTGGGTACCTGGTGCAGGGCGCTTACTACGCCTGTACATCCCGCCTGCCTGATATCGGCCAAACTTACAGGATCATTAGGGCCATACCAACGCATCGTGTTGATCATACTGAAGGCATTGCTTGTATTGGTATCACTCATTTTATATAGTAGTAGATTTAATATTCAAAAACAGGGTGTTCAATTTTAGAAAGGTTGAACACTTCAAAAAAAGCCAATATTGATAATCAAGCACTTAAGTGTTCAAAATATTACAGCAAAATAACTAAAGCACTAATAATCAACAAAATAACATTTAATAACTTATTTCATTGAACACCTGATTTTTAAAAATTGAACACTGACACAGCCATGTCAGTAAACACATATCAAGCTGCAATTATCACGCGCCAATAATCGTTATATTTTTTTAATAGCCTAACAGGTAATTACAAATAATTTTGTGTGCTGGTTGAGCTTTGAGCAATCTCACATTCAATCCTTTCATTATGCAGCGCGATCCTTACGGCAGGTAAAAGAAATTATTGTTATCAAACTTGCATCGTCGCGCTCTTGGCCGCGCGGGGCCAGGTACTTTTGTCTTGATACAAAAGTACCCAAAAAATCAAGTCAGCAGGGAGGCTTCTTTGCGCTCACCCACTCCACAGCCCGTCGCGCCGGCCTTTGCCCTGCAAAACGGGCAGAACCACGGGCTGCAATTATTTTGCCCCGCTACGCTCGCGCTTTCCCAATGCTTCTGCAAAAACTTGCTATGCCCCTTCCTGCGCTCAAGGCCACTATTGTTCTGCCCGCTTTCACCCGAAGCTTACCTGCTGACGGAAAAGTGCTTTTTTCAACGGCCCATGTTGAGCCAATCGAAGCATGGTGCGCAAGGCCTTTGCGCGCGACCCTTCGACTGGCTGCCATTGACAAGTGTACAATATACTGATTATCAGACGCAAAAAAATGTCATCTGCAATGCGATCATTTGTGAACAAATAAACCCCTACTCAGGGTGACAAGCCCCTCTCTTGGTTTACGCCCAATCAAAATCAACCACCCTGCCATTCAGTTTCCATTTGGTTGGCAACATGGTTTCCATCCAATCTAATGGCTGGCCCTGTGGCTGTACTTTGGCGGCTTGTGCGAAAGCCGTTTTTACTGCTTTCTTTTGATCTTCGCCCATGGCTTCGGGCTGACCGGAGATGAACAGCGGCGCGCCACTTTCGGCTAATAATTGCAGCCACTGCTTGTTCCTTTTCCATTCAATATCTTTAGTAAGACCTACGCAATCGCCATCTACTGCATAAAAGGCATTGTGCTGCGGCAGGCGGAAAGCGAGCGTGTTAACGCCCATTTTACGGGTACGCGCCCATTCATGACCACTGGTATCATCGCCGATACGGCAAAGTTCAAACACCCCGGCCGACAGGTGGCTCATCGTATTACAACCAATCACATAAATGCCATCACCCGCGGCTTCACGGATGGAGCGGTACAGGTGCAGGATGATTTCGGCGTTGGTTTTTGTCCTGTCGTTAAAATGCCAGCCCGGCGAAGTAAAGCTGTCCTTCATATCAAAACCCCAGCGGCCTGCTATGTCATAAGTGGTAAAATCATGCTTTACCATTTCGTATCCCCATTGCTTGTACACATCAAAATTATGTTTAATACGGGCTATATTTTCGGGGATGGTTGGATCGAGTACCGGATTTTTCGGGTCATCCCTGCCGGGGACCTTTGGCGCCAGTAAGCTGGTCTTCTCATCATGCTTAGCACAAAGCGGACGCATCCACAGGCCGGGGCGCATACCCAATTTTTTGATCTCATCACCCAGCGCATGCATATCCTTAAACTTATCGTTTGGCTTTGAAAAGTCATCGTTCCAGCCGCCGTCACCGGGTAATAACGGCGAATAAGTGGCCCAACCGGCATCTATAACCGAAAAAGGTTTATTACTATGATCGGTAACCAGTTCGGCCATCATAGCGGTGGTTTTTTTGATCAGTTCGGCCGAGTTGTTTCCGTAAGCAAAGTACCAGTCGTTAATCCCGTATACCGGTTGCTTTGGAATGCGCGGCTTTTCGCACATCATTTTACAAAAGCGATGGGTTGCAGCAAAAGTATTCTCTCCTGTTTTAGCATTGGTGGTTATAACATCCGCAGCATGCAGTTGCCTGTCGCCCAGCAGCACCCCCACACCACCCGAAGTTGTATCCAGGGTAAGTTCAATGCTGTCATTATTTACGCCCCACCAGCAAATACTATTAGCACCGGTTTTTACCCCGAAGCAGGCCGTTTGCTTATCATCATGAATAATTACATACCACGGATTTTTAATGCCTGCAGCTATAGTTTTCCATTGCAGGTCGCCATAAGAACGTTCCCAATGATCGCCCAGGAACTTGGCTGATGCAGCAGTATTGTGTTTCCACTTTAATCTTATCGCGTTTAATTCCTGTTTTGGCGATGAAACGAATACGCCAAGTGCATTGCCATTAGTTTTCAAGCTTACGCTTATTTCTTTATTAGCGTAGTGAGATCCGTTTGACGCAGTAAGCTTAACCCAATCGGTACCGGATTGAGCCCAAACCTCATCAGGGGCGTTCATCATCGCGGCTCCGTTCAGGGCCGAATAAGTAAGCTTGCTAAAAAGCATTGCAGCGCCCGTGGCTGCAGAAATTTTGATAAAATGCCGTCTTTGCATAGTAGATGTAATTGCAGTGATTATCTGTTAAGGTAACATTTAAATTGGTTTACAACGTTACTAAAAGGATTAAGCAAAAACTAATACAATGTTGAATTTTTATTGAAGTTACCCAACCAACTCATCTTGACTGCTTTTTCAACGGCGGCCGGAGGCCGCTTGATAGTTGCCGCTCGGCTGGGGCCGAGCGGCGGCGAAATGCAATTGGATTTTTTGGGTAGAGACGCATAGTTGCGTCTCTCATAGGACAAGCGGCTTTCCTCGTCGTTTTTTACTTGCCGTAATTTGCATTAGGGAGACGCAATTATGCGTCTCTACAATTAAAACAATTGAATTTAAACAGTTTATCTGTGAAACATAAAGGCCGAATCAAAAATAAACCACAAACTCCGTTTGCCTTTCAGCCACCGTTTTTAACGAAAACTCAAAGCCATGGTTCAGCATGATTTCACGTACCAGGGTTAAGCCTATCCCCTGCCCGTCTTTTTTGGTGCTGAAGAAGGGAGTAAACAGGTTGGCATTTTGTTCGGCTGAGATACCTTTGCCGGTATCAGTGATAACGAGCTTTTTTTCTTTGAGGTTGATGGTAAAGGTTACTGATCCCTGGTCATCAATAGCTTCAATAGCGTTTTTTACAATGTTAATGAATGCCTGCTCCAGTTGTTGTTCATCAGCCATAATATTAACCGGTTCTTCGGGTAAATGAAGGACTAATGCCACATTTTTTTCTTTGGCACGGATATTCATCAGCTTTACTACCGATGCTAAGAGCTTTTGCAATACAACCGGTTGTTTGTTGGCCGGCGGCAGTTTCACCAAATCGGCAAAATTGCGCATGAATAAGTTAAGGTTTTGGTTCCTATCCATTGCAACCTGCAAGGCATCTTTTATCGGATCGAAATCATGACCGGCCCAAAGCTGATCGGTTTTCATGGCCGATTGCATGATGGAATTAACCGGGCCTATGGTATTATTAACTTCATGTGCCATCATCCTGATCACTTTACCATAAACCTTCTTCTCAGCTGCCAGGATCTCAGCGGTCAAATCCTCCAGCATAATAAAATGGCGCGAAAATCCCCGGTCGATAAAATGCGATTTTTGGAGTTTGAATGAATTGATCCCATCCAGCTTAACCACTATGGTTTCACCCGATTTAAGGGCTTTGATCTGTGCGAAGAGCGGGTGTTTCAATTCTCCTATCAGTTCACCTATCAGGTCTTTTGCGCTCATGTTCAGCGCCTGCAGCGCCTTAGGGTTTACCTGTTGCACACGGTCATCAAAATCAAGGATGATGATACCTGTTGGCGAAGTGTGGATGAGCTTTTCTAAAAAGAAATGCTGCTGTTCCTGTCGTGTCCGTTCGGTTCTTAGCTCGTCCATCATTTGGTTATAAACATCAATCAGCGCGTCAACCTCGTGCTTGCCGGTTGAAAGGAATTTCACATTAAAATCTTTATCTTTAATAGCCTCAACGCCCTGCATCAGCATTTTTAGTGGCTGAATGAGCTGCCGGTAAAGCTGCACGGCAATTACCGAAGAGATGATCACAACCACCTCCGATATGATAAAATAGATCTTGTTATCGTTGAAAATAAAATAAGTAAGCACCAGGGTTAGCAGGTGCAGGATCACTACGAATAAAATGTATTTAGTCCTCAGCTTCATCGTACGGGATCTGGTATTTCTCGAGCCGCCGGTACAGGGCGCTGCGCGTAAGCCCTAAAGCAGCGGCGGCCTTGCTTATCTTGTTTTTATGATGATCTAAAGCCCGTTTTATCATCTCTACTTCAACCTCTTCTAAAGTTAAAGTACCCACCCCCGGCAACTGGATATTTCCTTTTTTAACTGGTGATAATTCCAATTGCGACCGGAAGTCATCGATACTCAGTTCATCCCTGCGGCTCACCAAAATGGAGCGCTCCACCAGGTTTTTCAACTGCCGTATATTGCCCGGTAAAGGCAACTGCTGTAACCACTTCATAGCCGATGGTGCTACCGACAAATTGGGCCGGTTATAGATCTGCTTCAAGTTATTAATAAAAAAGCTAACCAGCAATGGAATATCCTTCGGCCGCTCGCGCAGGGCGGGCAGGTAAACAGTGATCAGGTTGATTCGGTACAGCAAATCCTCGCGAAAAGTACCCCGGGCCACCATCTCGTTAAGGTTTTTATTTGTGGCGCAAACCACACGCGTATCAACGGTTTTGGTGCGACTGCTGCCCAATACTTCATAGGTGCGGTCCTGCAATACGCGGAGCAGCTTTACCTGGCTGCCGGCATCCAGGTCGCCTATTTCATCTAAAAAAATGGTGCCTTTATTTGCCATTTCAAAGCGGCCTATCCTGTCAAACCGTGCATCAGTAAACGCTCCGCGGATATGGCCGAACATTTCGCTTTCAAACAACGATGTTGAGATGCCCCCAAGGTTTACTTTAATAAACGGCTTATTACGACGCAGGCTATTTTGGTGAATGGCCTCGGCTATCAGCTCTTTACCTGTGCCGCTTTCGCCCATGATCAGCACCGATGCATCGGTCGAGGCTACCCGGCCAATGGTTTCCAGGATATCGAGCATCCGGGGATCTTCGCCTACAATATTTTCAAAGTTGTAGGTTTTATCCAGTTGCTTACGGGTATGGTGCTCGGTCTTTTTATCCTGCAGATCGAGCAGGGTTTTAACTGATTGAATAAGGTACTCGTTATTCCACGGCTTATTGATGAAATCATTGGCGCCCAGTTTCATACCTTTAACTGCCAATTCAATGCTCCCCCAGCCGGTGATCAGGATCACGGGGATAGCGCTGTTAAAAGCTTTGATCTTTGCAAGCAGTTCCATTCCCTCCTGCCCTGATGTATCTATCGAAAAATTAAGATCTAAAATGACCAACTCAGGAGCCTTTTTCTTAATGATCTTAAGGGCTTCGGCAGGCTCATCGGTACCTGCAGCATCATACCCCTCGCTTTTTAGCAGCAGGATCAGCGAGGTGCGTACGGCAATATCATCATCAATAACCAATATCATAACAAGCGGTCAATATCGTAATTATTCTTCGTGTAAAGCAACAGCCGGGTAAATAGCCGCGGCCTGTTTGCCGGGGTAAAGCGAACAAATGAGCACCAGCAGGTAAACAAACAAAACAGATATTAATATCCCTTCGATATAAACAATTGCAGGCAAATCAAAAACGTTTAGCAATGGAAACTGGGCCGCGAAAAAGGTCCCGATAATAAGGGCCAGCGTTGCCAGGATCATAGATTCGGACACTAATTGGGCTGATACCGCGCCACCTGTAGCACCAATGGCCCGGCGTAAACCTATCTCTCCCCTGCGCTTATTAATATTATACCACAATACGCCAAACAGGCCCAGCGCCACGTTAATCACCAGGAATGTGCTCACGATAGCCAATATGATCATAGGCACCAAAGCAAAGTAGTTAGCATCGGTTCGTTTACTGGCAAGGTGTTCAATTTCGATATTGGCATTTTTCATATCGTTGGCCATTGTTTTGTACAATTTACCTTCAAAGGCAGCATCGGCACCATGATCAACCTTTACCAGGATCTTATCGAGCCATCGGAATGAGCCTGTATCCGTTCTGAAATACATACCCGGCCCTGGGTTTAAATAATCCCCATTCTTTTTAATAGTTTGAATTACCCCGACTACCTTAAACTTGTTTTTATCATCATCGTTGCCTAAAAGTTTCCCAACAGCAGGTTCTTTACCAAACGTAGCTTCCTTTAAAGCAGCATCAATAATGATACTTTTGTTTTTGCCAACCACATCTTCCTTATCAAACCAGCGCCCTTCCAATAAAGTAACATTCATTACTTTTTGATAGTAATCTTCAACAGTAAAATTATTAAGATGTTGAACGTGCTTACCCCTGAAAGTCAACCCGCTTTCGTTTGTTCGTGATGAAAACGGAATATTGCCGCTAACAAAAGTGATTTCTTTTATATGGGGTAATGATTTTATTGTTTTGCGAAGCGTTTCGTAATAAAGATTAAGTGAATCCACATTTTTGGTTTGGTATGAATTGTTATAATTAATAACCCATACATCCTGGTAATCAAAACCCATGGGCTTTTTGTAATTGTTATAGTAATACATCATAAGTGTAAATACCGCAAACAATACCAGGAAGGATACCAGCATCTCGGTAATGAGCAGAAAGTTCTGCTTCTTTTTATTCCAGATGAGTTTAAATAAATGCTTGAACATAATATTTTGATTTAAAAGTAAATGACCATTAAGCTTTTAATGCCGTAACCACGTTCAGTTTTGACATGCGCCAGGCCGGATAAACACCTGATAGTAGACCAAAAACAAGACAAACCAGCAAGCCTATAAATAAAACCGTAAAGTTGATGCTTAGCTCAAGATTGGCTATAAGATTAGCGTTATTGATCGCAGAAAGCACAATCAGCGATAGAACAATCCCAATTAAGCCGCCCAATAAAGTAAGTATCAGGTTTTCGACAATAAACTGGTAAACCAATGTTTTTGACGAGGCACCAAAAGCCTTCCGTACGCCAATTTCTGACGAACGTTCCATAATACGGGTGATATTGATGTTAACCAGGTTAAGTGTTGGCAGCAGGGTAAATATGAATACAAATATGCTTATGGCCGTGACTACTATGAATACGCCAGAATGTTCTTCGTTTCCGGTATCAACATAACTCCTGAAAAAAGTGTTGGCATGGCTGTAAAGGTGTTTAAATTCCTTTCGCTCAACAGGCACCCGTTTTATAATATTCTCATATTCGGCCTTCATTTTGGGGACATCCCCTGGCGAGTTGGCAAGCAAAATGCCCAGATAACCGCCCAGATAACCTTTGCTTTTATAATCTTCTTTTGATACGGTATACGGCAGGTAGATATCGCTGTAAAGCATGTAATTAGTTACCGGTACGTTCTTAACAACACCAATTACCCTGTAATTCACGTTATCTGCCTCAATGTACTTACCTACCACCTGTGTTACATCGCCAAAGTATTGCCGTTTCATATCTTCTGATATGATAGCTACACGATCTGCATTGCTTACCTGCTGCTTATTAAACGGTTTCCCTTCTGTAAAATCGTAATCCAGCACATCCCAGTAATCGGCATTGGTGTATTTGAAGTTTACAGCTATCTTTTTATTGTTGACATAGGTATTGGTTCCCTTAAACATAGATGATATGGCAACCTTTACAGGGGTTTTCATCATGCTCGTATAATGGCTTAAAAAATAATAAGATAAGGTACTCGACATCATATTATTATCCCCCGACTCCTGGATCCGGGTAATATACAATGACCTGTCACGCTTTTTATCCGGGTAGTTATCACCAATTACCTTATCAATAAAAGCTGTTAAAACTATCAGGATGGTAAGCGTAAAACTAATCCCGAACAAGCTGATAAACGTAAAAAACTTACGGCGCTTGAGTACCGCTATGGCTATTTTAAAATAATTTTTTAGCATAACTTTAATTTTAAAACCGGTTAATTATTGAACTTGTGCACCATCAAATAAGCGCACCAGCCTGTGGGTTTTATGCGCCATATTTTCATCGTGCGTAACCATTACTATGGTAGTGCCATCATTACGGTTAAGGTTAAGGAGGATCTCCATAATTTCATTGCCCATAGCACTATCGAGGTTGCCGGTAGGCTCGTCGGCTAAAATAATTTCGGGTTTGCCTACAATAGCCCTTGCTATGGCCACACGCTGCCGCTGACCACCAGACAGTTGTGTAGGAAAATGTTTTAAACGGTTAGCAAGCCCTACCTTTTCCAGTGCTTCGGCAGCCAGTTCACGGCGTTGTTTGGCGGTAGTATCGCGATAAAGTAAGGGCAGCTCCACGTTATCAAGCACCTGCAGATCGTTAATAAGATGATAGCTTTGAAAAATAAAACCCAGCTTTTTATTCCGGAAAGCTGCCAGTTGCTTATCATTCATACCTTCTGTTTTTTGATCGTCAATCCTGATCTGTCCTTTTGAGGGCGCGTCAAGCAGGCCCATGATGTTAAGCAGGGTGCTTTTGCCGCAGCCCGAGGGGCCCATGATGGATAAAAATTCGCCTTTGGCAATATCAAGGCTTACGCTGTTCAGGGCCAGGGTTTCTACGGTATCGGTGCGGTACACCTTTTCAATGTTTTGTAAACGTATCATGAGTGAATAATTATTGAGTTAGTGAATTAGTGATTTTTATCGTTTATGTGTTTAGGGTTTTGTTAAATAAATTATTGATTTAGTTATAGGTGATTTTTTTGTTTGTTTCAAAATCATAGAGCGAAAGGTAACGCAACTGGTAGTAAGCTCCCCAAAAATCACGGAGGGCGGCTACATAATCGCGCTGGGCCTGGTCGTTTTCGCGGAAGGCAATGCCAAGGTCGGTAATGCTCAGGTCGCCTAAAACATAGCGTTCACGTGCTATCTGGTATTTTTCGGCGGCTATGCTATCGGCCTGCGCGGTATAAACCAGTTGCTCTTTCATTACATTAAAAAGCGATACCTGGGTTACTATCTGCTGTTTAAAAGTTTGTTTATCCTGCTCAACAGCATACTCGGTAAACTGCTGGTTGGCTAAAGCCGTTTTAGCACGGGACTTGGATCTGCCCCAATCCAGTATCGGTATAGAAAGCTGTACCTGCAGCAATTGCTGGTTTTGAGGGTTCTTGTATACATCAGGAATATTGGTAGCTGTATTTGAAAAGCCCAGGCTGGCGGTAAGCGTGGCGGTTAAACCATTTTGCCCTTTGGCTTTAGCCACATCGCGCTTTGCTTCTGCAATACGGCGTGAAAAAGCGATTGCATCCGAGCGGTTGGCGTAAGCTTCGGCCAGCACTTTATCTGATGATACGGTCATCTGGCTAATATTTTTCGGTACTACCAGTACTATCCGCTCACTCCCCTCCTGCCCCGTAAAACTGCGCAGGTTCAGTGTTGCAATCTCCATATCGCGCCTGGCTGTACCAACGGCTTTCTGCGCGTTGATCTTTTCCAGCTGTAGTTGCAGGATCTCGTTTTTTGATACCTTTCCTAACTCGTACTTGAGGTTGGCTACCTTTAAGATCCCCTGGGTATTAGTCAAGTTGGTTTCGGCAATCTTCAGGTTTACCTGGGCCAGCAGCAGGTCGAAAAAGTACCCTTCCACGTCAACAGCTATCTTTTCCTGGGCTTCAATATAAACCTGTTTGCTTTCATTAAACTTTAAAGGCTCAATTTTTTTATCCCATTTAAGGCTGTTGAACTGAAACAGCGGCTGTGAATAATTTATACCGTAAGGGATACCGTTATACAATACATTATGCCTGTCAAAATCATCAAACCGCTGTAATTGTGTGGTGCCATAAATAGTACCGCCGGTAGCTGTAATACTTTGGCTAAAGTTAAGCTGTAATGATGAGTTATCGTTATGAATAGGCTGGAAAAGTATAGTACCGTCAGGCTGCTGCACCTGCGAAAATGTTTTAGTATATCCAGGTAAAGTACCGCTTAATGCCAGCTGCGGCTGGTAGTTTGATTTGTAGGTGCGGTATTCCCAATATTTGGTTTCGCGTACAGTAGCAGCCTGCTTGGCGGCTATTGAATTGGCTTTGGCCATGTCAACCACCTGCTGCAGCGTTAGCCGCAGGGTATCGGTGCCAGCGTGTGCTAACGCCACTGAGCTTGTGGTTAATAATAGTATGATGTATATAAATTTCATGATGCCCGATTCTATTTTTTAACCGTTTTTAATCTGTTATGGTTACCCCGCCGTTGTTGGTGTTGTCAGCAACAACCGTTTGGGGAATTTTTTAATTCCCTCCCTTGGGAGGGGTGTGTAGACATGCGTAGTGGCAGGGAGGGGTTTATCCGCCATTTAAACGAATTGTTTGTCCACGAAACCCCTCCCTACACCCTCCCAGGGGAGGGAATCGCACAGCCCTCGCTTTTTTTGTTTCTTCCAAGGGCCTGCCGTGATAACACCGTTGTGTCACAAGCTCCTGTTTCTAATTTTTCACCGTTACTTCCTTCGAATTTTTATATTCGCTCATATCCGATGTGATTATCACATCACCAGGCTTTACGCCGCTCTGTATCTCCACATAGTCAAAATTGGTGAGACCAATGTGTACCGTGCGGCGTTCGGCTTTACCATTGTTCAGTACAAAAATGTCCTGAACAGAAGGGCCTTTAAATGCCGGGCCGTTAGCCACGCGCATAATTTTATTATGTGTAGCCGTCACCAAAAAAACGTCGACTTTCATATTGGGCCGGAGCAATTTGCTGGCCCGGTCATCCAGCTGCACATCAAACGAAATGATGCTGTTTTGTACCGATGGGGATATATTGCTTACATGCCCCCTTAGCTGGGCATCATTGATCCGCACAATAACCGGCAAGCCGCTATGCAGCTGATCGGCAGAGTTATCAGAAATACTGCCCTGGATCCTGAAACTGCCCAGATCGGCAATCCGTGCCAGGGTTTCACCTTCGTGAATGTTGGCGCCAATATTTTTGTTTACGTAGGTGATCACTCCTGCCCGTGTTGCCACCACATTGGCCAGGTCAAGTTTACGTTGTAATTCTTTCAAATCGTTTTGCTGGATATCTGCCGCTATTTCAGCTTCTTTAATCTCCAGCTGCATGGTTTGCTGCTTGCTTTTGATCTCGTTTTCCAGCTGTTTTTTTTCAAGCTGTGCAACTTTGAGGTTCAGCTCGGCCTGTTCAATATTTTCGCGGGTACCGCCGCCGGCTTTATACAGGCGTTTGGCATTTTCAACGGCATCGGCAAGGTTGCTGATGTGGAGTTGTTTAATATCATTATTGGATTGAATGTCGTAGAAGCTTTTGTTCAGATCAAGCTTGAGTTTGCTGATCTCGGTGCGTTTGGTTTCGAGCTGAAACTTTTGTTTTTCAAAATCGGTTTGGGTAGCCGATTTATCCAGCGTTAATATCGATTGGCCGGCTTTGACCTTATTACCCGCATCCATCAGCGCACTCTTGATAGATGCATTTATCGGGCTGGTGATGATCTCTTCAAACTCAGGCAAAACCTCGCCAGTGGCGTTTATGGTATTTTCGATATTGCCGATTTCAACTTTGGCGGTTGTAATTTCGGCCCTGGTAATGGTTGATTTAATATATCCGCGCAAAAGCATTACGGCAAGCACCAGAACAGCTATGCTGATAATGATGACTACCGCGCTTTTTTTGCGTTTGGCAGCTGTAACTTCAAGTGTAATTTCCTTATCCATTGTGATAAATTTGGATAAGGTTTTGCAAGAGCTATACCAATATTAAAACATTAAATATCAATAAGTTACATGTTTTTAATTTTGAAAAAGTGATCGATATCGGACAAAATATTCAATACCGACCGTTGATTGATTTTTGATTGCGTTGATGGCGCTGATTTATTTTTATACCGTTGAGTTGTTGTTCATGTCCCCTCAGGGTCTCTCGCAGAGGACCCTGAGGTATACGCCATGCTTATTTGCCGTCCTGGATAATCAATCCGGTAGATATTTAAATTGCGGTGCCCCTCAGGGTCCTCTGCGAGAGACCCTGAGGGGACGAAGATGCTGCAAACCTTTTGCACCTCTGGTGCAAGTCCATAAGTTGAACCTGCCGGCAACCTAAAAATCAGAATAATCTGCCGGGCGCAGAAAGATAATATCAGCATGGGAAACGTTATGCTGATACTCAGCTTTAGCCGAAAGCGTTTTCCAGTAAGCATCTTTACCAAAAGTGTCCCAATGCTTGTCCCGGTCTTCTTTACTGTTAAAAGTGGTCATGTACATTAAATTAGGCATATGACTGCCCGCAATAACCTCCGAATAAAAAACGGCATTAAAACCAAGCCGTTTAAACAGGCCTATTTCATCGCCCACATTAAACATGGTTACCTTATTGACATTGTATTTTTCGGTAGGACTTTCATAACTACGCAATTCATAAACCCTATCGGCTTTTTTAGCGGTCAAATTAGGCACCGCTGTTGAAGGCATGCCCGGAAAAGCCTGTAGTATAATTGTTTCAAAACGGGTATAAGGCTGATCATTATAAGCGGCGTCAATGTAATCCTTTCCATCCGCAAGATATGCGGCATCGGCCTGTAACTTTTGATCGATACCCATTAACTTGTCCCATGATTGAAAGGGTGTAAATACATATAACAGCTTCGCGGTATCTGCCTGGCTTACAGGCTTAAACACACCGACATTCTTAATGCCGGCCCGGTGCAGCGCAGGTATGTAGGCCTGTTCTAAATACTTTTCAATGGTATTTTCCTGCGCCTGGGTTTTGTAATGGTATATTTTAAGCTGATAATAATTACGCGCCGGTGCATTTGCCAATGCCACTGCAGCGATAAATAAACAGGCAAAAAAAGCGATAGATGATTTTACAAAAGGTTTCATAACTGCGTTATATTTTCGAAGTAAATATAATGTCAATTCATTAAACCTGCATTATGTCCGTTTATATATTTACCCCATTTTTCAAGCATTTCCATTAAGTCAGAAAGTTTCATGGGCTTGCTCAGATAATCATTCATCCCGGCGTCAATACATGCCTGCTTATCTTCAGGCATTGCGTTTGCGGTCATGGCAATAATTACTGGTTGGTCCTGCATGTTACTGCGGATAAAGCGCGTTGCTTCCAAACCATCCATATCGGGCATTTGTACATCCATCAAAATAAGGTTGTAATGTTTTGTTACCATAGCATTTAACGCAGCATGACCATTTTCGGCAATATCGGCGCTATAGCCCATTTTACTTAACATATGCATAGCAAGCTTCTGATTTATTAAGTTGTCCTCGGCTATCAGAATGCTCATGGGGTAATTTTTAGCAAAATCTTTAGAAAACGCTGTTTGCACCTGGTGGTACTCAGTTTTAATACCGCTGCCGGCTTTTAACTGCTCAACTATATGCTTATGTAACAGATTATGCTTTGTAGGCTTAGTTAACACCGCGTTAAATACATTGTCTTCCCGCTTGCTTTGTTCGCTGCCTATCGAGCTTAATAATACAATAGGCATTTCAGGAAATTTCCGTTTTACTTCTTTAGCCAGCTGCAGGCCATCCATTTCGGGCATGCTCATATCTGTTATCAGCAGGTCAACATGCTCATGCTGATCGTTAAGCACTTTTAACGCCTCAGTTGCCGATGCCACAACTACAGGATCATATTTCCACTGCCTCAGCTGCGTGTCAATTATATCGCGGTTGGTAGCATTGTCATCAACAAATAAAATACGCTTGTTTTCAAGCTCGGTAAGGTTAAGGTAAACGTAATTTCGTTTTACCTTTTGCCCCACTTTTGATTTTATGGTGAACGAGAAAGTAGTCCCCCTGCCTATTTCACTTTGTACGCTGATTTCGCCGCCCATTAGCTTAACCAGTTTTTCGCTTATAGCCAAGCCTAAACCAGTGCCGCCATATTTACGGGTTGTACTTGAATCAACCTGCGAAAACGGCTTAAACAAACGCTCCAGTTTATCCTCGGCAATGCCGATGCCTGTATCCCTTATTTTAAAGATCAATTCCAGGTCGTCATCTTTTTGCTCTTTTACCCCTACCAGTATAAAAACTTCGCCCTGGGTTGTGAATTTCACCGCATTGCCTACCAGGTTAATCAGGATCTGTCGAAGACGTATCGAATCGGAAATAATTTGAACCGGCACATTATGTTCAACCTGGTAAACCAAATCAAGGTTTAACCGCGAAGCTTTTTCGGCAAAAACATCCAAAACGCCTTCTATGCAATCGCGCAGGTCAAAATCCTCTTCATCAAGCTCCATATTGCCCGATTCAATTTTAGAAAAATCAAGAATGTCATTAATAACCGTTAACAGGGCATCGCCGCAATTTTTTATGGTTTCGGTATACTCCTCCTGCTCGCTGGTAAGCCGGGTACTGGCCAGCAATGTTGCCATGCCGATAACACCGTTCATAGGTGTCCGGATTTCATGGCTCATGGTAGCAAGGAAAATACTCTTGGCTTTATTGGCGCTTTCGGCTTCTTCACGCGCTTTTTCTGATGCCTCACGGGCCAGGCGTTCATTCGCTGTCATTTTTACCAAGCTTTCGGTACGTTCTTTTACCTGGCGTTCCAGTACGGTTTTCTGTGCCTTCAAAAATTTAACCCGGTATTTAAAAATAAAGTATACCAAACCAATTATGGTTACCGCGGCAATTAATTTAAACCACCAGGTTAACCAAAACGGCGGCACAATAGTAATTTTTAATCCCGCTGAAGGTGGCGACCATAACCCTGATGTATTCTGATACTTTAACTTAAAAGTATACTCGCCCGGCGGCAAATTGGTATATGAAGCAGTATTCCGGCTTCCCACATTGTTCCAGTCTGTGTCGAAGTTTTCGAGTATGTAACTGTACTTCTTTTTATCAGATGAAGAGTAATCAAGCGCCGCATACTGTAATGTAATTACAGATTGAGTATAGGATAATTTAATTGATTTGGTATCACTTATATCTTGTTTTAAGGGTGATGGGTCATCCTTGCCGCGGGCAATTTTAACTGTTTTATTGAACAATTGAAAATTGGTGATAACCAGGGGCATAAAGGCGGATGGTTTTAAGATCTGTCCGGGTGTAAAGGAATTAAAACCGTTAATTCCCCCAAAAAAGATCCTGCCGTCCTTAGTTTGCAGGGCCGAATGTGATTTAAATTCTTCATCCTGTAAACCATCTTCAATAGTATAGTTTTTAAAGATGTTCTTAACCGGATCGTAGTTGGATAAACCATTATTGGTACTAACCCATATGGTGCCCAGCTTATCTTCGCGCACAGCATAAATGACATCGCTTGGTAAGCCATTTTTGGTCGTAAACGCCGTAAAATGTTTGGTAACCGGGTTAAATAGATTAAGCCCCGAAAGTGTACTGATCCAGATGCGGCCCTTACTATCCTCAAACAAATCGGGGACACTGTTATTGCTGATACTGTTACGCCTCTCGTCGTGCTGAAACCGGGTGAAGGTACCTGTTTTCCTATCCATCAAATTGAGGCCGGCATCAAAAGTGCCAACCCAAAAATTGCCGTTATGATCCTCAAGCAGGGAATATACCCTATCGCTGCTGATACTTTTAGGATCATTAGGATCATAATTAAAAGCCGAAAATGTGCCCGACTTTTCGTCATACAAATCGAGTCCGCCGTTATAGGTACCTACCCAGATGCGGTTGTCGCGGGTTTGGGTAAGGGCATAAACATTGTTATTACTTAAGCTGCCGTGCTTTGCCACGTCATGTTTAAAACCGGTAAAACTGCCGGTGCGGGGATTAAACCGGCACAAACCATCAGCCCAGGTGCCTATCCAAAAGTCACCTTTAAAATCCTGGATGATGTTCAATACATAATTTCCGGTCAGGCTATTGGCATTAGCCGGATCATTCACATAATGTTTAACGGTACCATCCTTATTAAACACATTAACACCGCCCCCGTCGGTGCCTACCCAAATATTACTATCCTGATCTTCATGCAGGCACAGTACAAAATTATTGGCCAGGCTGTTTGGCGATGAGCTATGCCTGAAATGCGAAAAACTTTCGGTACTGCGCTTATACAGGTTAATGCCGCCACTAAATGCCCCAAGCCACATATTCCCCATCCTATCCCGGCAAATACTGTAAATGGAATTACCATTCATACTGCCCCTGTCAATATCATCATGCTTGTAGGCTGTTATTTTTCCGGTTACAGGGTTCAGGATATTAACGCCATTATTTTCGGTACCTACCCACAAATTACCGTTCAGGTCCATGTTTAATGCCAAAACACTATAGCCTGAGTTAGAGCCGGAATCTTTTTTATTCTCAAGGTAATGTTTAAATGTGCCTTTTCCCGGGTCAAATAAATTAAGCCCGCCATCTTCCGTCCCTATCCATAACCTGCCCTCAATATCTTCGTATATAGCAATTACATAGCCTCCTGAAATACTGGCGTTTACCCCCGGCTGGCTTTGATATCGTGTAAAAGTTTCCTTCTTTCTGTCAAACAGATTAAGACCGTGGCTCAGGGTACCAACCCATAAACGGTGCTTGGAGTCTTCCTTTAACGCGGTTACATCATCGTCACTTAATGACGACAGGTCGGCCTCGTTGTGTTTATAATGAGTAAATTTATTTTGGTAGATATCAAACCGGTCGAGCCCGCCTTTTTGGCTGCCTATCCATAAAATACCATCATGATCAAATATCAGCCTGTTTACAAAATTGCTTGAGATGCTGTTTGAATTGGCGCTGTCATGAAAGTAATGTATAAACTTACCTGTTTTGCGGTCGAGCTTATTTAAGCCAAAAAGGGTGGCCAGCCATATGTTGCCCTCTTTGTCTTCGGCGATATCTGATATCAGGTTACTGCTTAATGAATTATCATCCTGGATACTGTGCTTATATATCACAAAGCTATATCCGTCATACCGGTTAAGGCCGTCGCGGGTACCTATCCACATAAAACCCCGGCTATCCTGAATTATGGTACTCACATTAATTTGTGATAAGCCCTCCCGGGTGCCGATATGCTCAAACTTAAGGTTCCTATCTTGCGCAAACCCATTTCGGGTAATCAACAAGGCAACCACAACAAACAAATATTTATAGATATTCAAAATAACAGGCGGTGTTGAGTTTTAATTTTCGTGAAAATCCGTTCCTTAAAAAGAGAAACAGAATGGTTTATAGTTAACTTATACGGCTATAATATTTATAAGTTTAATGTAGACAAAAAAAAGCAATGATATAAAAACTGAAAGCGGAATACACAAAAACCAAAGCTAACAGACTGATTAGTAAATAGACTATATAAATAGCGACAGCGTTTAGCAACCGTAGGTTCTACCTTTAGAATATTAAATACCATAAAAAAAGCCTCCCGGCATTACCGGGAGGCTTATCATATTTTCAAAAATTAGTAGCGTTGCTTACAGCTCTCTTACCCAAATATTGCGGAAGCTAAGCGGTTCGCTCTTATCGCCATGGGCCTGTAACTTAATTGGCGACGGGCCATGTTTTTTGCCTTCGTACGATGGTTTGCCGATGTATTGAGTAGGACCAAGCAGCTCAAAATTATTTTCAACAAGCACACCATTGAAAAATACGGTAGCCCTTGCTGCCGATTTCAATGAACCGTCTTCGTTAAATACAGGAGCGGTCCAAATTACATCATAAACATTCCACTCGCCGGGTTTACGACCAGGGTTTGCCAGTGGGATCACTTGCTTATACAAGCTGCCTGCCATGCCGTTAACATAAGTTTTATTTTCGTACGAATCTAAAACCTGTAGCTCATAACCTGCGTCACCTTTACCTATCGAAGCTAAGAACACGCCGCTGTTGCCGCGGGCCTGCCCGCTGCCTGTAATGTTTGCAGGTACTTTCCACTCAATGTGCAGTTGGTAGTTGCCAAAGCTTTTTTTAGTTTCTATGTTACCGGTAGCTTTATTTACGGTAAGTACATCTCCTTTTACCAGCCATTTAGCAGGGGTTTTATCTTCAACAGAAACCCACTCGTCAAGGCCTTTACCGTTAAACAAAATAATTGCGTCTGAAGGGGCATCGCCTAAATTTTTGCCCGGTGTAACTACCTTAGGTACCGGTTCCCAAATCTCGGTGTCTTCAGGTTTGGCACTTTGCGCGTTTGCCATGAAGCAGCTGCCTGCTAAAAGGGCGGTTAGTATTAATGGATATTTCATCTCTCTAAAATAATTGGTTTAAACGTGAAGCGTATTTTTAAGGTATGAAGCGCTTTTTGCAATGCTCACATACGGGTCGATATTGGTATAGTTTTCCTGCTCAACAATAAAGTGCTTAATGCCTGCAAGCTTAGCTTTACCCAATATGGTTTTAAAGTCGATATCACCGTTACCTATTTCAGTATTCAGTTCGGCATTGGTTTTATCCCTGTCTTTAACATGCACAAAAGCGAACCGGCCGGGGTGTTTTTCAAAAATCTCAACCGGGTTTTTACCGGCACGCACTACCCAGTAAATATCCATTTCCATGGCTACCAGTTTAGGATCGGTATTGGCAAGCACCACATCGTAAAAAGTAGTGTCACCAACCGGTGCCCACTCAAAGTTGTGGTTATGGTAACCTAATTTTAAGCCCGATGCTTTCAGGATCTCGGCAATCTTGTTCATTTTCTCGGCCACACCTTTACAATCATCAACAGTTTTAATAAAGTTGTGGTTTAAAGCCGGGATAATAATATGTGACTGACCAATGGTATTGGCAACTTCAATGTAAGCGTTCAGGTCATCAGTTTTACCTGAGCCTAAATACTCGTCAAGGCCATAGTGACCGCTTGGAGTTGTTAGTCCGTTATCTTTTAAAAGCTGACTAAATTCTTTACCTTTTAATCCCCAATAACCGGTTTCTTTGTTAAAACCAAAGGTTTCAACTTCGTTATAACCGGCTTTTGCTACTTGTGCAATAACACCTTTTACATCTTTGGGTAACTGATCGCGCAGGCTATACAATTGCAGGCCCACTTTATTTGAAGCTTTCGCCGATACCAATTTCGGCGCAAGCATTGCGCCTGCGGCCATTAATCCGGCTTGTGCTAAAAATGTTCTTCTGGTTGTCATGTATTTGTTTTATTAGTTTAGCTTTTTAGAGTGATAAGGTGATGTAAGGTTTAAACATCACAAATATGCACCGCCTTTTTAAGCGAAGCTATTTTGTCTTTCTGTTTCGGGATGAACTCCTGGGCTACAAAGCCTTTATGCCCTACCTCCACAATGGCACGCATAATGGCCGGGTAGTAAAGTTCCTGGGTTTCATCAATCTCGTTACGGCCGGGAACACCGCCGGTATGGTAATGAGCGATGTACTGATGATTAGCGCGGATATTGCGGATCACATCGCCTTCGTCAATCTGCATATGATAGATATCATACAGCAATTTAAAGTTTTCTGAACCAAGCCTGCGGCAAAGTTCGGCGCCCCACTCTACCCTGTCGCACTGGTAATCTTTGTGATCAATTTTGCTGTTCAGCAGTTCCATTACCAATATTACGTTGTGTTTTTCGGCAAGGGCAACCATAGGTTTCAAGCCTTCAACGCAATTATTCCAGCCTTCCTCATCGGTTTTACCGCGACGGCTGCCGCTAAAGCAGATCAGGTTTTTATAACCCGCCTCTGCCACCAGCGGGATCATTTTGGTATAATTTTCATGCAGTTTGGCATGAAACTGTTTATCACCAAAACCATCGGTAAGGTTGATCTCGGCACCATTGCACATAGATGAGAACAAGCCGTATTTTTTTAGTGTAGGCCAGTCTGAAGGGCCAACCAGATCGATCCCTTTTATGCCGATGTCCTTAGCAGCGGCACAAAGTTGATCTATCGTAAAATCGCCGTAACACCAGCGGCATACAGCATGGTTAATATTGCCTTTGAGCTTATCATCAGCCTGCATATGTTTTTCAGTTTCGATGGTAAATGAAGATAATACACCCGACGCGCCAATTGCCGCCGTGCCCGCGATCATGCTTTTGATAGCCGACCGCCTGTTTTGATTTGATGCCATAATTATATTTCGGTTTGTGCTGATGGTTCCTGAATATCCAAACCTGGTTTTGTGGCCATGCTTGTTTTATCTTTAAATAAAGCGAGGAATAATATCAATACCACAGCGGCAATACCTGCAGGTATAAGCCAAATGGTTTGCCAGTTATGTGATGTATCGGATACTTTCCAATGATCAACAATAGGGCCTGAAATGTACGAGCCTATAAGCATACCTACGCCATAAGTAGCTAAGGTAATAAAGCCCTGGGCCGCGCTTTTAAAACGCTCGCCCGCTAAATTATCGGTATAGATCTGACCGGTTACAAAGAAGAAATCGTAACAGATACCATGCATTACTATACCCGCAATAAGCATCCAGTAGCTTGAACCTGCGTCGCCGTAGGCAAAGAATATATACCGCAGTACCCAGGCCAGCATACCAATAGCCAGCATTTTTTTTACACCGAACCGCACAAAAAACAAAGGCATCGCTGCCATGAACGCCAGCTCGGATACCTGCCCCATTGCCTGTACACCGGCAGCGGCTTTAACGCCCACTTCATTTAAAAAAGGGTTGGTAAAGTTGTAGTAAAACGCCAAGGGCACACATATGGCTACCGACGCCAAAAAGAAAATTAAATACGACCTGTTTTTTAACAAGCTGATTGAATCTAAGCCAATGATATCGCCAAATGTAGTTTTTTGGCCCCTTTTTACCGGAGGGGTATCAGGTAAGGTAAAGCTTAATAAACCTAATATCAACGACGCTATTGATGCCATTTTGAAGGTGAGCACAAGCGTTCCGCTTTTTTCCCATCCTAATAAGCCGATAACAATACCTGCAATGATCCACCCTGCTGTTCCGAACACCCTGATTAAAGGAAACTCTTTACTTGGGTTTTGCATCTGCTTAAATGAAACCGAATTTACCAGTGCCAGTGTTGGCATGTAAATGATCATGTAAAACAGGATATTAGGGTAAAACTTATCAAAATCAGCTATGGTAGTTGCATAATAAAGTGAGGCCGCGCCCAACAGGTGCAGTACACCCAGAATCCTTTGTGCCGAAAAATACTTATCAGCAATAAGTCCGATAACAAAAGGGGCTATAATAGCACCTAACGATTGCGTTGCGTAAGCACCCGCATTTTGTGTGCCGGTAGCCTTTAACGTAACTGTTAAATAAGTGCCCATTGTTACAAACCACGCTCCCCAGATAAAGAACTCCAGGAACATCATTGTTGAAAGTTTTACCCTAATTCCGATATTCATAATTATATTTTAAAGCCAGACTAACTTATCCTTCTCGTTATTTTTTTAATGATAAAATATATTTAACGATTTCTTTGGCATCGCTTTCAGGCAATGAAGGGTGTGGGGTCATGGCTATGTTGCCCCAGTTGCCGCTACCGCCGGCGATGATCTTTTTAGCCAACATTTCGATATTAGCATCTGAAGCTTCGTATTTACCTGCTATATCCTGAAATGCAGGGCCAATAACTTTGGTGTCAACTTTATGACAGGTGCTGCAATCTAACGTTGCAATTAATTTTTCGCCGGCTGATGAACCTGCAGAACCACCTGCCGGTTCGGTGCCGGTTTTTGCTACTACAGTATCAGCATTGGCATCGGCAGCTTTAGCTGATTGGTTTGTACCGTTAGTGCTATCGCTACCACCGGTGTTTTTTGATGAATTTCCGCCACAGGCAGCAAACGCTGCGCTGATACAAAGAATAACGAATACTTTTTTCATAAAGATTAATTGTGGTTTATGATGATAACCTAACAGAAAATCTGTTCATTAACAATGCCCCTGCTGTTTTTCATCATGTAATTTTAATTGGGTTGGTTAATCAGGCGAAAATTACAACTTTTTATCATAATTAAAGCCTCATTAAACCGATATAGCGCCTAATGAAGCGGTTTTTTTACGTGAGCGCATATAAATTACCAATCCTATAAATGCAACGATTAATGCAATCGGGATAATCAGGGTAGTATTTAATACTTCAGGACCTGCCGCCGACCGTGCTGCATCAAACGCTTTAGCCATATCCGAGCCCGCCGGCGCCGACCGATAAGCGTCCAGACTGGCACCCGCCGGTAATTTTGAAGCCATGATTTTATCGTAAAAACCGCCCATAAACATCATATAAATAGATACCCCGAACATACCGGCCCCGCCCATCAGGTTTAAACCTACGGCACCTGTACGCGGCAGGTTTTCGGCCACAAAGCCTATCATGCAAGGCCAGAAGAAAGCTACACCAAGACCAAAAACTACCGCTGCAAAATAGATAGCATCACCATGCAGGTGTACCATCAAATAAATGCCCAAAGCTGATAATACGGCCGAGATCAACAGTACCCCCTGTGGTGCCAAACGGTGAACTATCGGGCTTGCAAACGCGCGGCCCAATACCTGTACCGAGGCAACAAAAGTTAAAATAAGGATGGCGTTGTCCGTAACTGTTTTGAATAAAACGTCAGTCCACTGGTTGGTGAATAATTCGGTAATAGCTGTTCCGAACATACAAATGATCATGAACAGGAACAACGGGTTGACCAATGCCTTATACATATCCTCGGTACTTATACCGGCAGATACACGCTCGGTAACCGGGAAATCCAACTTCGAGAACAGGTAACCATAAGCAATGGTAGGGATCAGCATCAATGCTATCTCAATCTGCGAGATCCAGTACGGTTTAGGTGATACACCGTGAGCCAAAGTGGTATCCAGTCCGAACACGATGAGCGTACCGATCACGATGCCCGCCGGAAACCAGAGGTGAAAGTGATTAAGCTTTGTAGTTTTATTATCTGTATATAGCGAAGCTACAAGCGGGTTACATGAAGCTTCAACCGTACCATTAGCAATACCAATCATTAAGGTAGAAAGAAACAGCGTCCAGTAGCCATTGGCAAAAATGGTAAGCAGGATCCCCACCAGGTGAAACACGAAAGCTGACACCAGCAGCTTTTTCATACCGATGATATCGACAATAAAGCCGCCTACAATGATAGCCAGCGGAAAGCCCCAGAAAGCAGTTGCTGCAATGGTGCCCAGTTGCGAAGCGTTCAAATGAAATCTTACGCCCTGGTCATTCAAAATCCCGGCACGGATACCGAATGATAATGACGTTACCAGCAACGACAGGCAGCTTGCCCTGAATAGCTGTGTACGGTTAATAGTTTGCATTTTAAATTATTTAAGGTTATTTGATAATTGGTTAATTGGCTGTATCAAAATGCTTTTTGCCGAAATTATTTCAGCTGTATGTTTCCTTTTAGTAAAATCCCATGTTTTACCGATGGGCTATTTTATGATTAAATAAAGTCATTATCGCGAGCGCAGGCCTGTTATCCTTAGCCTGTCGAAGGGTCGCGCGTAAAGGCCTCCCACCATGCTTCGGCAGGCTCAGCATGACACTCGTTTTTGATCTGGCATTTGTAGATCCAGACTTACGAAGTTTTAAATCATGTCGTCATGCTGAACTTGCTTCAGCATCCCACTTGCCAGGCAGCCATGCTAAGCACTCGCATACCTATCTTGTGGGGTGCCGAAACAAGTTCGGCATGACGTTTTTTACGATTTTATAATTCCGAAATCAAAAATCCCAATTCCGAAATCAAAAAATTATATCCCTAACGTTTTCCTGTTGAAAGCGTCATCAGAACCCGATGCGGCGAAATCATCAAAAGCTCGTTCGGTTACACGGATAATATGATCTTTAATGAATTGGGCACCTTCCCTTGCACCGTCTTCAGGATGTTTGAGCGCACATTCCCATTCAAGCACCGCCCATCCTTTGTAATCATATTGTGTTAATTTACTGAATATCGATTTAAAATCTACCTGACCATCACCCAATGAGCGGAAACGGCCTGCGCGGTTAACCCAGTTCTGGTAACCACCGTAAACACCCTGACGACCTGTTGGATTAAACTCGGCATCCTTAACATGGAACATTTTAATGCGCTCATGGTATAGGTCGATATATTCCAGGTAATCCAGGCACTGTAATACAAAGTGCGAAGGATCATACAGTAAGTTAGCACGTTTGTGGCCTTTTACATGATCAAGGAACATCTCGTAAGTGATACCATCATGCAGGTCTTCACCCGGGTGAATCTCGTAGCAAAGGTCGATGCCGTTTTCCTCGTAAACATCCAGTATCGGCGTCCAGCGTTTGGCCAGTTCGCCAAAAGCAGTCTCAACAATCCCGGCAGGGCGTTGAGGCCACGGATATACCATTGGCCAAAGCAGGGCACCACTAAAAGTTACCGATGCATTTAAACCTAAATTTTTTGATGCCTGTGCAGCATATTTCAATTGCTGTATAGCCCATTTTTGCCTTTCGGCCGGGTTACCGCGTAAATGCTCGGGTGCGAAACCGTCGAACAGATCGTCATAAACCGGATTTACCGCTACCAGCTGGCCTTGAAGGTGGGTTGATAGCTCAGTTATTTCTAACCCTGCGGCGTTAACTATACCTTTAATTTCATCAGCATAAGTTTTGCTTTCGGCGGCTTTTTGCAGGTCGATAAAACGGGTATCGTTTGTTGGCAGCTGCACACCTTTGTAGCCTAAACCCGCTGCCCACTGGCAAATAGATTCAAGGCTGTTAAATGGTGCCGCGTCTCCTATAAACTGTGCTATAAATATGGCAGGTCCTTTTATAGTAGTCATGTTGTTTGTTTTAAATAGATGGTGGATTAAATAGTGAAATCAGTCCATTTGGCATCTGATTTACCTGATGCTATCACATTTTCAATAAAAGCCATTCCCCGAACGCCTTCTTCGATACCCGGAAAATCAAGTTCTTCGGGAGTGGCCTGCTTACCTTCCAAACCGGCTTTAACTGTCAAAGCAAAATTACGGTACAGGTTGGCGAATGCCTCCAGATAACCTTCGGGGTGACCGGCAGGCGTACGTGTATTATGCTGCGCGAATGAGCTGGTATACCCCCCGCCGGTGCGCCAGGTTTCGGCAGGCTTATCGGTATACATTACAGTTAATGAGTTAGCATCGCTCTGGTGCCATTCCAAACCGCCTTTTTCACCATAAACCCTGATCTTCACATTATTTTCTTCGCCAGCCGCAATTTGGGTAGCTGTGAGCACGCCGCTTGCACCGTTGTTAAATTTTAACAACGCCGCGCCATCATCATCCAGCTTGCGGCCTTCAACTACAATGTTGATATCGGCACAAATTTTAGTAACCTGTAAGCCGGTAACGTATTCGGCAAGGTTAAAGGCATGTGTACCTATATCACCCATGGCACCGGCAATCCCGCTTTTACCCGGATCGGTACGCCAGGAGGCTTGTTTGTTATCTTCTCCTTCTAAAAAACTGCTCAACCACCCCTGCGGATACTCAACATAAACCTTCCGTATTGTACCTATGGCGCCTGCTTTAATCAATTGCTTAGCTTCCTTAACCATTGGGTAGCCTGTGTAAGTATGTGTAAGGCAAAATAGTTTGCCAGATGTACTAACTACTTTTTCCAGTTCCTTAGCTTCCTCAAGCGAAAAGGTCATGGGTTTATCAAGCACCACATGAAAACCGTTTTCGAGCGCCATTTTGGTTGGGGCAAAATGCACATGGTTAGGCGTTACAATGCTGATCACCTGCACACGTTCGTTCTCGGGCAGTTGCTTTTCTTTTTCAATAAGTTCCTGGTATGAGCTATATGAGCGGCTTGCCGGTAAGCCAAGCAAAAGGCCGCTGGCCTGCGATTTTTCGGCATTACTGCTAAAAGCGCCGCAAACCAGTTCATACTCACCATCAATACGGGCAGCTATGCGGTGTACGGCACCAATAAAGGCACCTTGTCCGCCGCCTATCATTCCTAATCTTAATTTCATTTGTTTTTGTTGGGGTTGATGTTTTTGATGATTAAACGCTTCTCAATCGATTGTATACATCAAAAACAGCATTATTACATAATGCTGTTTTTGATAGCAATTCAAATTTTGTAAAAATCAAAGGTATAATCAATTGATATTGCAATTTTTTAGGTTGCCCAGGCTTTATCACCTTTTTTGTATGGCAGGTTACCGTCATATTTACCAGGAACGGCTATATAACGTAATGCCTGTGTGGCACCCGGTTTTGAAGTGAAGAAACCCAGCAGGGTTAATTCCTTCAGCATCCTGAAATAATGGTTAGGATCTTCGGGCTTTTTGGTTTTGGTATAGTCTTTTTGTTCTTTGTCAAGCGCAGTTAATAGTTCGGTACGCTGCTCCGGAGTGGCCTCCAAAAACTTTTTACCAAATTTTTTGTCGCTTGCATCATTCAGGTCTTTAAGGCCTTTGGTGAAAATTTTCTGATCATCGGCAGTATAGCAATCCTGTACCATTACGGTCATAAATTTGCCAATTTCGGCAGCTTTAGCCCCAGGGGTTGAGGTTGCAGGCAAAATGGTTTCGCCAATTTCATCCATCAGGGCTACATCATCCTGTGTAAAAAGGTCGTTTACTTTCGGCGAAGATGATTTACATCCGGAGATGAAGAACTCGGCGCCGATGATGGTACCGCCAAGGATCAAACCTACCCTGCCTATCGCTTCTCTTCTATTCATGTTTAATTATTGATTTACTGAATTAGTTGGGTTAGTGAATTAGTGTTTACCAGACTTACGAAGTTTTAAAAACTTCGTAAGTCTTTCCCCAACTAATCACGTATTCCTAAATTACGCTTTTAACACGAAACCTTCGCGGTAATCGCGTTTTATATATTGGTTAACAGCATCAAAGTTGGTAACTTTCATAGCCTGGTTATCCCAAACCAATTTTACTCTGCCGCCATTTAGCTCATGACCGCGAACCGCAAGGTTAGCCATCAATAGCGCCTCAGTAAGCGGACCAGCCTTATCAAACGATGAGCTTAACTCTGTTTTACCATAACCTGCTATACATCCTTCAACCCACTGTGCGTAGTGGCCGTTAGCGCCGCCCGGTACACGTGCCCATTTCTGCGGAGCTTTAGCGCTTTTGGTAAGCGATTTCGGCAATAATGTTGCTGCATCAGAATAGGTGCTTGCATACATTTTACCTTTTGTACCGATAAACAATGTACCGTTACCTTCTTCACCGCCAAAATCTTCGCTCGCTAATAATTCAGCAGGCCTTTCTGGTTGGATACCACCGTCCATCCAGTGCAGTGTAACATCACCTTTGGTTTTATCGGTTTTAGGGAATGTTAACGTGATGTGGCTTGATGGAGGGCAGCTTTCAGGGAAGTGGCCTTCTTTAAACTCATCTACATAAACACTGCCAACACTGGCCTGTACATCCTTAGCATACTGAATACCCAACACGCGGAAAGGAGCTTCAACCAGGTGACAGCCCATATCGCCAAGGGCGCCGGTACCGTAATCCCACCAGCCGCGCCAGTTAAATGGTACCAGTTTATCAACATAATCTTTTTTAGGTGCTGTACCCAGCCACAGGTCCCAATCCAACTCTTTAGGGATATTTGGTTGGGGCGGTGGCCATGCAATGCCTTGCGGCCAAACGGGGCGGTTTGTCCAGCAGTAAACTGTGTGCACATCGCCAATCAGGTCGGCATCATACCATTCCGACATTAGGCGTGTACCATCATTTGATGCACCCTGGTTACCCATTTGTGTAACCACTTTATACTTTTTGGCAGCCTCTGTTAGTAAACGGGCTTCCCAAATATCGTGCGTTAGCGGCTTTTGAACATAAACGTGTTTGTTCAGCTGCATAGCATTGTAGGTAATAATAGCGTGGTTGTGATCGGGTGTTGAAACCGATACCGCGTCAAAATGCTTGTGTTCTTTGTCAAACATTTCGCGCCAGTCCTTATAATACTTTGCCTTAGGAAAATCGCTGCGTGATCTTGCTGCTCTGCGGTCGTCAACATCGCACAGGAAGGCGATCTCGGCCTTGCCGCTTTTGTAAAAATTAGCAATATCGCTTTGCCCTTTACCACCGGCACCTACGCCGGCAATCAATAACTTGTCGCTTGGAGCTATAAAACCTTTACCGCCCAAAACATGGCGCGGAACTATCATAAAACCAGCGGCCGCTATGGCGCTGCTTTTAATAAATTGCCGTCTCGACGGGTTTGGGGTTTTGTCCTTTTCTTCAGTCATAGGTGTTTTTATTAGGTTGTTTTTATGTGATGTTGGTTAAATTTCACCTTTTTTAAGGATCTCAACAGCATGGTTGGCTGCACGTGCGGTTAATGCCATATACGTGAGCGACGGGTTTTGGCATGCAGCCGAAGTCATACATGAGCCATCGGTAACAAATACGTTCTTAGCATCCCAAACCTGGTTCCACTCGTTCAATACTGAAGTTTTTGGATCACGGCCCATACGTGCGGTACCCATTTCGTGAATACCACGGCCAAGGAACGGATTAGTGCTTGAAGTTTGTACATCTTTAGCGCCAATAGCTTCCAGCATTTCTTTGCCGTCTTTTTCCATATCGATACGCATTTTCAGCTCATTCGCTTTCAATTCGGCATCAATGGCAACAACAGGCAAGCCCCATTTATCTTTTTTGGTTTTGTCGATGGTAACCTTGTTTTCGTGATAAGGCAATGTTTCGCCAAAAGCGCCCATACCTATATGCCATGAACCTGGCTCGGTCAATGCATCCTTAAACGCACCGCCAATGTTCAATTCGGCAATGTCACGGCTCCAGCCTTCGCGGCTTGCCGAGCCCTGGTAACCGAAACCACGGATGTAATCACGTTTTTCGCCGTTAAGGTTACGGTAGCGCGGGATATAAAAACCATTTGCACGGCGACCGAAATAATATTTATCCTCATAACCTTCGATCCTGCCATAAGCGCTAACATTAAGGTGGTGGTCCATCAGGTTGTGGCCAAGCTCGCCGCTGCTGCTGCCTAAGCCACCTTCCCAAACGTCGGTTGCTGAGTTCATCAGGATCCAGGCCGAGTTAATGGTTGATGCGTTTACGAATACGATCTTAGCGAAGTATTCATAAGTTTTATTGGTTTCAGCATCCAATACCTCAACGCCTTTGGCTTTTTTGGTATCCTTATCGTACAATATTTTGGTAACTATAGACCAAGGGCGAACGGTTAAATTACCGGTAGCCATAGCCGCAGGCAATGTAGCCGATTGTGTGCTGAAATAAGCACCGAACGGACAGCCCAACCAGCATTTGTTACGGTATTGACAGTTGGTACGGTTGTTATGCGGTACAGTGATATTAGCCGTACGACCGATGATCATGTGACGCGCTTCTTTATAAAATTCTTTCAAGCGTTTTGAAACGTCTTTTTCAACCACGTTCATTTCCATAGGCGGCATAAAATCGCCATCAGGAAGGATAGGTAAACCATCTTTATTACCGGAGATCCCGGCAAACTGCTCAGCGTAGCTATACCACGGAGCGATGTCTTTGTAGCGGATAGGCCAGTCGACAGCAATGCCATCCTTTAAGTTGGCTTCAAAATCAACATCAGCCCAGCGGTACGATTGGCGTCCCCACATCAGTGAGCGGCCTCCTACGTGGTAACCACGGAACCAGTCAAAACGTTTAATTTCTGTATAAGGACTATCTTTATCACTTGCCCAATAGTCAAGGTTGGTTTCATTTAACGGATAGTCGCGTTTAAGAACCGGGTAATCATCAATCATTTTCTGGGTACGGCCGCCTCTGTGCGGAAATTCCCATGGATCTTTGGTTGCGTTTACGTAATCTTTAATGTGCTCAATATTACGGCCACGCTCAAGCATGATGGTTTTCAAACCCTTTTGTGTTAGTTCCTTGGCAGCCCACCCGCCTGAAATTCCTGAGCCAATGACTATTGCGTCATAAGTGTTTGCAGACATACGAATAATATGATTAGTTAAATTTGTTTAGTACTTGGTTGTGTCGTTAAATGTATGAATAAAATTCATTTTCCAAATATTACATTGTGTTTTTTTTACACGAAGCCTTTAGTTGTAGTAGCACTGGTAGTAAGTTTTAGTAGCAGTAGCACTGGCAGTTGCAGTTAGTTTCCCCTACATATTTGCTGTTTTCTACAACTTTTACTTTTAAATAGCTGCTACTTTTAACTGCAACTGCTACTATTTAAATAACCGCCACTCAAAACTACACTATATATTCCCCTTCTTCATCTCGCTCATGGCATAATCGGCGGCCCTTGCCGTAAAGGCCATATAAGTTAGTGACGGATTTTGGCACGAGGTTGATGTCATGCTGGCGCCGTCGGTAACAAATACGTTTTTAACGCTATGCACCTGGTTCCATTTGTTTAATATCGATGTTTTAGGATCATTCCCCATACGGGCACCGCCCATTTCATGAATATCAAGCCCCGGTGCTCGTTTATCGGTACTTGCTTTAATGTTAGTAAAGCCCGCGCTGGTGAACATCTCAGTTAACTGCTCCACATAATCCTTCTTCATCTTCTCGTCGTTATCGTCGTAATCAATGTTCATCTTTAATAACGGCACACCCCAGGCATCTTTTTGCTTGTCATCAAGACTTACAAAATTGCTTTCCTTCGGGATGGTTTCGCCCATCATGTGCGAGCCTACACGCCACGGGCCAAGCTCTTTGTTAGCCAGGTTATCTTTCAGACTGCTACCTACGCCGTCCCAACTACGCTGCGGGGATCTGTAAGCGCCAAAGCCTGAAGCATAACCGCGTAAAAAGTCGGTTTCTTGTTTGTACACATTCCTGAACCTTGGGATATACCCCCCGCCGGCAGGGTTACGGCCATCTGTAGTCCATTCCTTTGCACCATCATACTCGGCTCCAATATGGGCCGAATAATTATGGAAAGCTACATATTTACCCAGCACACCGCTATCATTGCCCAAACCATTAGGGAAGCGGTGTGATTTAGAATTAAGCAATATCAGGTTGGTATTTAACGCCGCTGCATTGACAAATATTACTTTGGCGTAGTAGTCGATAGCTTCTTTGGTATTGGTATCAATAACCCGCACACCGGTAGCTTTACCCAGCTTATCATCATATATAATAGATTCCACTACCGAAAATGGCCTTAATGTGGCGTGACCAGATTTTAAAGCCCAGGGGATAGTGGTAGCGTTAGCGCTGAAATAGCCACCAAAGGGGCAGCCACGCTCACAGATCGTTCTCCTTTGGCATTGTACCCTGCCCTGATCAAGGTGGATTTGATTAGGGGTTGACAGGTGGGCGCAACGAGCGCTGATCACATGTCGGTTTTTATACTTACTTTTTACGTGATCTCTGAAATATTCTTCAACAGCATTTAATGGGAATGCGGGTAGGAACTCACCATCCGGCAATTCGGCAATGCCATCACGGTTACCCGAAATGCCGGCGAATTTCTCTACATAACTATACCATGGTGCAATATCTTTGTAACGGATAGGCCAGTCTACCGCGAAACCATCGCGGGCGGGGCCTTCAAAATCAAAATCGCTCCAACGCTGGGTTTGGCGCGCCCAAAGCAGGGATTTACCGCCAACCTGGTATCCGCGGATCCAGTCGAAGGGTTTATCCTGAATGTATGGGTGCTCTGCATCTTTAACAAAAAAATGCGCGGCGCTTTCTCCAAAAGCATAACAGCGGTTTACAATAGGATTGGCTTCCTGTACAGCCATCGGCAATTCGCCCCGGTGTTCAAACTCCCAGGGGTACATATTGGTAGTCGGGTAATCCTTAATGTGCTTCACATCGCGGCCACGCTCCAGTATCAATGTTTTTAACCCTTTATCTGCAAACTCTTTAGCAGCCCATCCCCCGCTCATGCCCGAACCAATTACTATCGCGTCGAAAGTGCGTTCTTTAACGCTGTCGATATTTAAATTAGCCATTACTTATACTGCTTGCTTTTGTTTGTAAGGGAAATGCGCATTGTACCTGCCCGGCACAAGCTCATATACCACCTCTTTAGTCATAAAATATTTTGAATTGGTATAACCGTTTATGGTTTGCCTTTTTACTATGCTGTAAAACTTCTTAAGCTCGGGCGAATACTTGCCTGCAGGAGGAGTGGCAGGTGCAGCATCTTTTTTATCACTGTTTTTTCTGGCCGCCTCTTCTTCCGCTTTACCTTCTTTTTCTATATCCAGCAAAAATACTTCGCGGGTTTTAGTATCAAGCTGGTCAAACGTTTTACTATATAATTTTTGAGATTGATCTGCGAAATGGCCCATGCCAGTTACAAATGCCTGCTGATCTTCCTTTTTATAGCAGTCATCCACCATCTTCAACACAAATAAATGCAGCTGCAGGTCTTTGGCACCCGGCGTTGTTGTTTTAGGTATAATAGTTTCTGCTACATTGCCTATCAACTGTTCCTGATCGGCAGTGATATCAATATTTTTGAGTGCAACCTTCGACTTTGCTTTATCCTGCGAACAGGCCGGGAGCAATGCAGCCCCTCCTATTATTAAAGCCAGGTTTTTAATGACGGTACGCCGGTCCATTGTTTAAACTAAATTGTTTTAGCTAAGCCCATTTATCTGCCACAAAACTTTCAACTTACTGAACAGGTAACGAGAAAGGCTTAATATGATTTATAATGTGTTCCCAAACTTAATAATTACAATTCAAAATAAAAGGCTGTAAAAATTAAATCTTCACGGGTGTAAGTTAGTCTTATACTATTAATAGCCCCATTTTTTCATGATTTGTAAATCAATTTTTACACAATCGATTGGGTCTTTGCCCTGGTATGCTTCCTGCTCAATAATGAACAACGAGGTGCCGCCTTTTTTTGCCCCAGCCTTTACAATATCCCTAACAGGCAGGATCCCCGCGCCTAAAATAGTACTCTCAGTATCATCGCCACCATGAGGCGGTACTTTAATTTCGTCCTTTACGTGCATGGACTGGAAACGGCCGGGATATTTATTGATAAACTCCAACGCCCTGCCACCAGTAGTGTACATGTTGCCGATATCTATTTGCTGGGCCACCAAAGCCGGATCGGTATTTTGGATGATATAATCATAAAGGGTAATATCCCCTACTTTGGTACTGATCTCAAAGTTGTGGTTATGGTAGCCAAACATCATGGATGATTGCTTGCAAAGCTCACCGCATTTGTTAAACTGCTCCATAGTGCGTTTCAGGGCATCGGTATCTGTACGTACCTTTTCATCAAGCCAGGGGCTTATCACAAACTTTTGCCCCATAGTGGCCGCGTCTTCAACAGTATACTTCCAGGCATCGGTAAAATCATTTTTGGCTGCATCCCAGTGCTGAGGTGTCATTACGGTATGGCCGCTTGGCATTTTAAGGTCAAGATCGGCCAGGATCTTTTTAAATTCTTTGGCGGTATAGCCGTAAAATTTTCTGTCGATGTAATTTGCATGCTCCACATGTGCATAACCTGCATCAGCTATCTTTTTAAGCGTTCCCTGCGGATCGGCCTTCATGGCATCGCGTACACTATAAAGCTGCACCCCTACCCGTTTAAGCTTACTATCCGTAGCGGCAAATAAACTATCAGGAAGTAGTGCCGCCCCGGCTACTGCCATTGCGCCGGTTTTTAAAAATGATCTGCGTGATGTATACATGGTTATATGTTTAAGGTTATTTTGCAATAGGAAATACAGGAAACAATAAATCAGAATTACTTACAAATGCCAGGTGCTTGCTATCCGGCGCCCATGACGGGGTATTGATAGTACCCTGACCGCCGTATAAATAAGCTACCACTTTTGAAGGGCCTCCGCCTACCGGCATCAGCCTTAAATAGACATGCTTATAAAAAGGATGGTCGCCGGGGGATACTTCGTTTTTCAGGAAGGTAATATAAACTATCCATTTACCATCCGGCGAAATATGCGGGAACCAGTTGTTATAATCATCATTAGTAAGCTGGGTTTGTTCACTACCATCGGCTTTCATGCGCCAAACCTGCATCAGGCCGCTGCGCACCGAATTAAAGTAGATGTATTTTCCATCGGGCGAATATTCGGGGCCATCATCCAAACCGGGCGTGTTGGTAAGGCGCTCTTCGGGACCACCAGCGGCGGGGATGCGGTAAACGTCAAATTCCTTATTGCGCTCACCGCAAAAAACGATGTACTTTTTATCAGGCGACCAGCCATGCATATAACTTGCGCCGTGCCCGGTTTGGGTTACCCGTGTAGCCTCGCCACCGGCCGAAGAAACTGTGTATCCTATTGATGGGCCACCATCGCCGCTGCTGATAGCCAGCATTTTGCCATCGAAGGAAAGCACATGGTCGTTATTATTATTTTTAGCGATGCCGGTATTGAGTACCGTTGGTGTATGCGATTTAAGATCGAATTTATACAATGAGCCTTCGCTGTTATAAATGAGTGATTTGCCATCAAGCGTCCAGTTTGGTGCCTGAAGTGATTTTGGTGATTGATAAACCACCGTGGCATTCTGACTTTCAAGGTCAAGCAACTCAATGGCGCTGCCTAAATATTGTTTATAAGGAATCAATGAGGCCGGTGCGGGTGTAACTATACGTACGTTATTGAATACAGCTTTCTCGGTAACATCCGCATTGTGCGAGCAGATGAAAATGCCTACATAAACGTCGTCGCCCAGGTCAAGACCGGTTACTTCCTCGCTCACAAAGAGATCGCCTTTGCGGGCTACCGACATGGTATAGGTATTACCTTTGCGTTCCAACTGGATCACATCGGCCGCAGTGATGGATGCCTTCTTTTCTTCGGTAATGCCGCTTACCGTTTTACGGTATTGCAACGAGGTTAAGCCATCTCCATGCACAACGGCATTGATATGTTTTGAATTTGAATCAAGCGTGGTGCGAACCATTAGTCCAACCTTGCGATGCGCTTCAAAACCTTTGCCTATAAATGCGGCGTTGGTGCGAAGAATGAAATCGCCTTTCATTTTCTTCCACACAAAGTGAAAATCATCATGCGTAGCCCAGATATTCTGGCCCGAACCAATAAGCGTATATTGCTGTAATTTAGCGTCATATACACCGCTGCCCTGATGCTTGACCGTACCAACATCGGTTTGGCCTTCAAATATTCCTACGTCCTGAGCACTAACCCGGGCAGAAAACAAGGCAATGCAAGCTATGCATAACACAACATTTAATATTTTACAGCGCATTGGTTTGGTGTTTAGTGTACACTATAATCGGTTCACTAAGGTATATAATCAATTCGCTATTAAGATAGTACTATTTTAACAATTCTCCACATTTTTGATATATAGCCAGATTTTTACAAAGTGTAATTTTAACACGGAGAGGAGGTTAAAACAGGACGCTGTTGTTATTGGTATTGTCACATTGCCGTTGTTGGTGTTGTCACCAACAACCACCAGATAGGTTAACGCGTCGGATGACATAGAGCGGAGATCACCAGTTGAATTGCACAGCGCATAGTTGTTGGTGACAACACCAACAACGGCAAAAGTTTTTCAATTCCCTCCCCTGGGAGGGGTGTGGTAGGAAATGTGTAATGGCAGGGAGGGGTTCATCTGCTATTTCCGGTATAGGCAAAGCGATGAAACCCCTCCCTACACCCTCCCAGGGGAGGGAATCGCACAATCCAACGCCTTTTCTTCTTTCCACAAGATGACGATGACAATACTAACAGCAGCCAAAGTGGCGGCAAACCAAACAAAAAGGCCACAGCACTTATCTTGCTATGGCCTTTTAATGTATTTAATAACAGCTTATTCCGCCGCTACCAATATTTCAGCAACTGGTATAGCCGCTGGCGATACTACCGGTCCCGGCGTACAATATTCCTTCAAAAAATCAGCTTTTGAATCGCGGTATGAGCTTACAGCTCCCAGCATACTCATCATTTTAATATAACACCAGGCCAAATCAAACTGATATGGCTTAAAGCCAGAGCGGGCGCTTTTAGGATATAAATGGTGGTTGTTATGCCACTCACCTGCTACATAACCCGGCCACAACTGATTGATTGACATATCCTCGCGGTTATGGTCGATACCTTCACGGCGCATATCTTTTCCTTTTCCATGACCTTCGTAGTTAAATGTACGTACACCAACTGCCCAAATGCCGGCAGAGCCAAATACAGCACAAGCTAATGCCGGTCCGCCTAAAAGGTAGAAAGCTGTAAACCAAAAGCCCCAGTTCAGTATAATACCAATTATGGTTCGGGTTGGATTAGCCAGGGTGCCCCATTTTTGATACTGCTTGTAAGTATTTGTATTTACCCCCGTGTGTTTCATCAGGTTAACACATTTTTTGTAAGTGACTTCGTCCATGTTTCGTGCTATGGGCTGATGATTAACATCTGCTAAAAAGCAATACATAAAACCACCTTGTGCATTGTAAGGATCGCCCGGCTGATCAGATAAAGCGTGGTGCACATGGTGCGATACTGCGTAGATTTCTTCAGGGATGATCTTCAATGTAAGGTTCTGGGTAAAAAAACGCCAGAATTTATTTTTAAAGGTGTAAGCTCCGTGAGTGCAATACCGGTGGTGCCAGATTGTACCATGGGTGCCCATAATAATCATACTGTATACGAAGGCAACAATAAGCCCGGTGATACTGAAATATTTAAAGATGAACAGCCCCAGGAACGGCACTAAAGCCAGCACCAGCGACCAGCTTAAAAACGAAAGCCAGTTTTTTTTATCCCTGAATACATTTAGCCGTTTAAAAAATTCTTTTACAATTTGTGTGTTAGTAGGTTTTGAGAGGTTGCCAAGCCCATCTGTCCAACCATATGCAGGTGGTTCGAGCACAGTGTTTAAAAATGCCATTAAGTGTTTGGGAGATTAGTTTAAAATTGTCGGAGAATTGTTATAAATTGTCACAATATAGTAAAAAGTACCTACTGCTTATACGTAACAACGGGATAAATAGATTTAAATTACCCAACAAATGATTAAAACTTTTTCAAAATAATTAAATTTCTTTATAAGAAATTATAAAAGTTAATATCAGCTACATATTACTTAATAAGCATTAATCGTATAGCAGACCATTAATTTAAAATAGGAATAATTTTTGAGGAAAGTTTAATCCGTTACCAAGGGAAGACTAAAACTGAAGGTACTGCCCCTGTTCAATTCTGAATTTACCCAAAGCCTGCCGCCGTTAAACTCAATAAGCTCCTTGCATAAAAACAAACCAATGCCGGTGCCTTTCTCGCCGGAAGTACCTGTTGCTGTATATTTCGTATTAAGGCTAAATAACTTGCCAAGTTTTTCTGCAGGAATACCGTTGCCGGTATCGTTAACACTGATCACCACCATACCTTCATCAACGGTGCTTAGCAAACTAATAATACCGTAATTGCCCGTAAACTTAATAGCATTACTAACCAGGTTACTTAAAACTACTTTTACATGCCTTTCATCGGCCTGTACACACATCCCGGGTAAAGCCATGTTTTCAAACCTGATATTTTTTTGCTGAAAAAGGTAACTAAAAATCCTCCCGATTTCATTGCCAATTAAATAAATATCGACTGCTGATGCTTCAAGATTAACGCCTTTGATTTGGCTGCCCGCCCATTCAAGCAGGTTTGAAAGGGTTAATTCGGCACCCTGTACTACCGGCTCTATTTCCTTCATCAGGTCCTGAACTTCATCATCGCTTAAAACACGGGTGTTGTATAAACGTAATATAGAATTCAGATTAGCAAGCGGTGTACGCAGGTCATGCCCTATTACAGCCAGTAACTTATCTTTAAGATTATTAATATTTGCCAGGTTTGCCGATTGGTCTTCTATCAGTTCTTTTTGAATTAATAAGGCTTTATGCTGCTTGCGCATCCGGTTATTTAAAACCCGCTTTTGTTTATAAAGGTAATAGGTAACCGACAAAGCCAATATTACAACCAGCAATGAAATAAGCAGTGTAATGATTATAACCTTTTGCAAATGAATTTTTTCGCGGTATTGCCCTGCCTTTTCCTCAACCGCGGCAATAGCATTAAGACGGCTGTTGAGCTCAAAATAACTCTGTATGAGCTCGGTACTTTTACGCTTATTGGCAGCGCTAACGCTATCGAGCGCCTGGGTGTACTTTTTCTGATAGACTAACGACTGTACCATATCATGCTTTTGCTCAAAGCTGTAGGCCATGGTTTTATAAGCCGACGAAATGCCATCCATAACACCGATGCTATCGGATAAATCCGCGCCTTTTTTTGCAAGGTCAACGGCTTTGTCAAACTGGTTTAACGAATTGTAAATAACAGCACGTTCAATAAATGAGATAGCCCTTAAACGCTTATTATTAACAATATAACTCATTTGCAGGGCAGTGTCTGAATAAGCGACCGCCTGTTGATACTGCCCTTTTAACCGATAAGCATTAGCCAGCCGGCTATATAATATACATATCGCGGGCTGGTCATTTACCGTACGGCTAAGCTGCATGGCAAGTTTGGCAAGAGCAATGCCTTTATCATATTGTTTAAGCCTGGCGTAAACAAATGAACGCTCGTTATAAACTTCGGCAAGCATTTTAGGATCATGACCGGCAAACCGGGCCGCGATGTCTAAATTTTTTATAGCCTTGCTATAGTTTTGCAAATCTGTATAAGCCCTGCCGATAGAACTATAACAGTGGGCCAGTAACAGCGGCTTGTTTTTGGGCAGATAATTTAAAGCCGAATTAAAATAAAACAAACTGATAGGATAGTATGACTGCGACCAGTACACATGCCCTAAATTTAAAAAAGCGGCGCCCGTACCTTCATTATATTTTATTTTTTCCGAAAGCAGCAAGGCATGTTCAGCACTTACCCTTGCCTCGTAGGGAGCACTAACATAGGTTTCCTCAACCAATTTGTTAAGGCTGTCGATGGTTTTGATTAGTGACGGCGATTTTTCCGGCTCAATTCCGCTTGTTTTTTGCGCATAAACAGTACTATGCATTAATAACAGCAATAATAAACCAAGGGGCCTTGTCATTCGCTAACAGTTTCAGACTGCAATCTAACAATAAACTTAATATAGGCAATAGCTATCCGGCAACAATGCACCGCTCGCCCTGCAGCAGTTCAATACAATTCTCGTAGTTATCGGGCATTTGAATTTGTTCAACCTCTTTCATATAACTCTGCTTAATCTCTTTACGGCGGCGGGCTTCAATAAAACGCCTTACCTGTTCCCGGTTTTCCAAAACCAGGCCGGGCACTTTGGCCGGCTTGTTAAAATCATCTTTAGCTACCATAGTAAAATAGCTGGTGTTGGTATGTTTTACCGAATGGTTTTTGATATTTTCAGATATCACCCGGATCCCTACCACCAGCGAAGTATTGCCTACATAGTTTACCGATGCCATGAGCGATACCAGTTCCCCTACTTCCACGGGCTGCAAAAAATCCACAGTGTCGATAGATGCTGTTACACAATAATTACCGGCGTGTTTGGCGGCACATACATAGGCTACTTTGTCCATGAGCGAAAGCAAGATCCCTCCATGGATCTTTCCGCCAAAATTGGAATACGAAGGGATCATCAGTTCGGTAATGGTGGCCTGCGAAAATGCCACGCTTTTATAGCCGTCTATATCGGGTAAGGGGTTCATAATATATGGTAATATAGTATAAGGTTAAGCACTAAAATACAATATATGCAACATTAGTATTACATAGGGTTAAATAGTTAAACCTTCGTTAAACTTTAATGGTCAATAACCTAAATTGACCCTAAACTATGAAAAAACACTTACTGCTCGCGTTTATCGGTATTCTTTTTTTATCAACTGCCTATGCCCAGCAAGCCCGCGAAGTGCGTGGTACGGTAGTTGACAGCGTGGGCGCCGTACCCGGAATTACGGTAAAACTGATATCCGACAAAGACAGCGTAGTGGTAGCAACCAGCACTGCCGGGGCATTTTATTTCCCCGCCGTTGCCTCCAAAAACTTTAAACTCACCATCAGCGGTATCGGTTACCAGCCCTTTACCCGCCGTTACGTAATGGATAACGATACCAAACCCATTAACCTCGACCCCATCAAAGTAAAGGTACAAACCAATATGCTAAATACGGTAGTTGTTTCGGCAGTGATCCC
Organism: Mucilaginibacter gossypii; assembly: GCF_900100945.1. Classification (GTDB taxonomy): domain Bacteria; phylum Bacteroidota; class Bacteroidia; order Sphingobacteriales; family Sphingobacteriaceae; genus Mucilaginibacter; species Mucilaginibacter gossypii. The sequence continues at coordinate 53,389 of NZ_FNCG01000023.1, forward strand.
TATCACGATTAAGGAGGATACCGTAGAATATAAGGCCAGCGCCTATAAGGTACGGGAAGGATCGCCGGTGGAAGACTTACTTAAAAAACTGCCCGGCGTAAGTGTTGATAAAGACGGCAATGTAACCGCGCATGGCAAACAGGTTACCAAGGTGCGGGTTAATGGTAAGGATTATTTTACCGGCGATGTACAAACCGCCACCCAGAACCTGCCTGCCGATATTGTGGAAAACATACAGGTGATTGACGATTACGGCGACCAGGCCAACCTTACCGGCATCAAAACCGGCGACCCGGACAAGATCCTGAACATCACCATACAAAAGGGAAAAAGTAAAGGTAATTTTGGCCAGGGCAGCGTTGGCGTTGGTAATGACGACCGGTATCAGGCCCGTCTTTCGGCCAATTCATTTTATGATGCAAGGCAACTGGCAGTTATAGGCACCTGGAATAACAATAACACCAATAGCTTCAACCTTGGCAGCAGCGGTGGCGGCGGCGGTCGGGCCGGACGAGGAGGTGGCGGAGGCGGCAGCAGCGCGGGCGGGGTGAGTACCGCCAATGGTATTACTACCAACCGCTCCATAGGTACCAATTACCGCGATGACTGGAGCAAAAAAGTTACCGTGTATGGCAGCTATAGTTTTGCCGATAAAGACAGGGATATTAACAGCACAACCTTGCAGCAAAACCTTTATCAATCGGGTAATATCATCAATATGGACAACAGTACTAACCATAACCATGGTATCAACCACCGTTTTGATTTCAATATCGAGTACAAAATTGATACGTCTAACTATATCAAAATAAACCCGGGCTTTTCATACGCCACTGCCGAAAACATGAGTACCGATACCTTCAGCAATACCCGTAACCAAAGTTTAGTTACCGGCAATGAGCTGGCTCTCACCAATAATTCATCACAAACAGGCAGTCTTAATGTACTTTATAACCACAAGTTCCATAAAAAGGGACGGAATTTCAGCGTCAATGCCAATGTAAGCTATTCTAAAAACGATCAGGAACTGAATGATAAATATACTACCCGGCAGGATACCGTGGTAACGCCATTGTTTCAGCAGATCAACTCTGATAATCAATCGCAAAGGGTAAGCCTGCATTTTTCATACATCGAACCTGTTGGCAAAACAACTTACCTCGAAAGCAATTACAGTTATAATTATTCAAATACCGATAATAACCGCTACAACTACCGGGTTGATCCTGTAACAGGCAATCAAACCTACGTTGATTCATTGAGTACGTTGTATAACTACCAGTTCATCACCAACCGCATCGGGTTAAACCTTCGCGGGATACAACCTAAATATAATTATACGCTGGGCCTGGCTGTTCAGCCTTCAAAACTTGACGGGGAATCGCACAATTTTCATACCTCCACATCTACCTTTAATATCATCCCTACGGCAAGATTTATCTATAACTTTTCAAAAAACCATTCATTCTCGTTCAACTATAGCGGCTCAAATGCCCAGCCATCATTTAGCCAGCTGCAACTTCAGCCCGATTATTCAAACCCCCAAAACAGGGTTTATGGCAACCCTGACCTGAAACCCGAATTCACCAACAGCTTTAATGTGCGTTATAACCAGTTTGATATTGCCAGCGGCAATTCACTGTTCGCCAGTTTATCATTTGCCGAAACCCAGGATAAAATAGTCACCAATTCGGCCCCTGTTACCGATAGCACCCAAAGCACAAAAGGCAACAATACCATACAGGCAACCCGCTATATTAACACCAACGGTTTTTATAATGTAAATGGCAACTATTCATTTTCAAAACCATTCGCCGAACGCAAGTACACCGTATCCTTAAACGGCGGCGCAAGCTACAACAACAACATTTCATATATTGAAAATCAGCGTAATGAGGGTAAAAACTGGGTACTTAACCAGGGCGTTAAGCTAAGGGTTGATCTTGACAGCATTATGGACAGCGAGATCAGCGCTAATTACAGCATTAATACTACCCGTTATAGCCTGCCGTCCTCATTAAATACCGATGCCCAAACCTGGACATTAGGGCTCGACGGCCGCAATTATTTTTTTTACAGTTGGGTGCTTGGTTACAGTTTAACTCAAACCATCAATCACGGTTTCAGCAGTACCGTAAAAGCGAACCCCACCCTGCTGAGCAGCTACCTGGAATACCAGTTTTTAAACAAGCATATAGCCTCGCTTAGGTTCCAGGCTTTTGATATTTTTGACCAGAACAAAGGTATAACCCGCACCGCCGTAGGTAACCAAATCATTGATACACGCACCAACCGGCTGGGCAGATACTTTATGCTGAGCTTTACGCTCCGGCTTCAAAAATTTACCGGCAGTCGTCCGCAAGGCGGGCGTAATGGCGGCGGCAAGGGCTTTGGTGGCTTTGGCGGCGGTCGGCGTGGAGGCAGGGGATAATTTGTATCCTGCTTTTTTTTGGAGATACGTGAGCCGCTGTTATATATTTACAACAATCTATATTCCTGCATTGAGAAAGCTTATTTTAACCTTTATATCGATACTATTTATCGGCAGCACATTTGCGCAAACCAAGGATGCTGCCGCTGCAAAAACTGCCCCGGAAACCGTTGTTGTAAAACATCGCCTCACCGATTCGGTAGTTGAACGGTTTAACGTGCTTAAAACGAACAGAGGCATAAGGCAGGGGCTATACCAGGCCCTTTATCAAAAAAACTATGCCCTGGCCAGCGGTTACTATGATAATGATAAACGGACCGGCGTTTGGCACTTTTTCGACAACCGCGGACACCTGGTACAAAATTTCGACTACAGGACCAACCAGATCACCTATGAAGCACCTGAAGACAGTACTTCAAACCTGCAGTATTTTGTTGATGTAAAACTTAATGATTCGGCCAAAACAACCAAACCACTTAAAGTAGGCGGCAGATTTTTTGGCTACCTCCCCTATCTGAACTTATTTAAGCTTCCGCCCGATTTAATGAACCTTAACCCTAATGTATCATTTGGAGCGGTAGAGCTATTGATTAGCCCATTGGGGAGGCTTGCATCATTTAAAGTGCATGTGTACAGCGGCTCGTTCAAGAAAACATTCAATATGAGCATTGACGTACCCGACCCTGCCGATAAAATCTTTGTACCGGCTACTGTAAACGGCGAAGCAGTTGGTTGCCGTGTGCTTATTAAGTGCGCATTCAGAAACGACGGGGGGCTGGAATTCTATTAAGCAGGCAAGCCCCCTCTAAATCTCCCCCGGACGGGAACACTTTAATAGCAACAAAATAAAAAGGTTCATTTAGCATTATGCTAAATGAACCTTTTTATTTAAAGCCCTCTCCCTTTAGGGGAGGGTTGGGTGGGGCTTAGTGAGCGTGATGACCATCCGGGCCGTGAGCGTGGCCGTGTGATAATTCTTCGGGAGTTGCAGGGCGTACGTTAAGGATATTACCTTTAAAGTGCAGTTCCTGACCAGCCATTGGGTGGTTAAGGTCAACAATAACAGCATCTTCGGCAATTGAAACTACCATAGCCTGGAAACGGTGGCCCTGGTTATCCTGTAAAGGCAAAATGCTGCCAATTTCAGGGATTTCAGTGCCCTGAAACATTTCTTTTGGCAGGTTGGCTACTGCTTCTTCATCATATACGCCGTAAGCATCTTCGGGAGATAAGCGAAACTCGTACGCATCACCTGTTGAAAGTGTGCTCAGGTTATCTTCAAATTTAGGCAGCATTTGTCCTGCACCAAATAAAAAGGTTAACGGTTGTTCCTGGGTGGTACTTTCTACCAAAGTTTCGGTACCTGTGTTTTCGCGGTCTACGTACAAATCGTAGGTTAATGATACTACGTGCTGAGGTGCAATCTTCATTGTAAATTGTTTTTAGTTGTAAAATCTGGCTTCAACTTCTTTTATGGCATCGGCCGGGTTATGAGCAGGTAATCCGCAGGTTTTATCTTTACAAATGAAAATTTGCGTTGATGCACCAAACTTATCCTGCAGCAAAGGTAAACTTCCTGTATTACCGCCCAACATAATTTTATTGGGGATGTAATTATTTTCCATTTCCTTTCTGAAAGTTTCCGCTCCGGCACCTGTTATCGCAATTTCATTTATTCCAAACACCTCATCCAGCAAAAGCATCACCCAGTTTGAATAGGCCGAACCATACTTTGCCAGCTGTGGCATCACATTGCGTAACAACTGCGCCGAAACTTCAATGTAACTTTCGTTATCAAAAAGCAAGCCTAACTTTTTAAGCACCCGTGCCATAACCGAATTAGAGGCAGGTATCACCCCATCCATAATTTCAGATTTGCGGGCAATCAGCTGTTCATCATCATCGGCCGTAAAAAAGAAAATGCCCTTTGCTTCATCATAATAGTGGGCTATGGCTGTATCTGCAAGGCTTTTGGCCTGCTGCAGCCAATGCTCATTAAAAGTAACCTCATATAAGGCAATGAGCCCATCGACGATATTGGCATAATCATCTAAAAATGCCACAGGTTTATCCGGTGACGATGTGGCGCAGTAAACACGTGATAACCTGCCATTTTGGCCAAGCAGGTTATTTAAAATAAACCCGGCATTGTTCAGCGCAAGCTCAAGGTACTCCGGCTTATTAAACGTGCGGTAAGCATCGCTCAGGCCTTTCAGCATAAGGCCATTCCACGATGCCAGGATCTTGTTATCCAATCCCGGCCGTACGCGTACGCCGCGGGCATCAAATACTTTTTGACGGGATGCAGCTATTTTGGCAAGCAATTCATGGACAGGCAGCCCTAATTTTGCGGCCAGATCTTCATCGCTGTCCTTCCGGAACAATACGTTCGATTCCTCCTCTTCCCAGTTGCCATTCTCCGTAATATTGTAGTAGATACTGAACAAACCGGCTTCAACGCCTAAAATCTCTTCAATCTCATTTTTGGTAAAAATATAGAACTTGCCTTCCTTTCCTTCACTATCCGCGTCAAGCGCCGAATAAAATCCATACTCAGGCGACATCAACTCACTTGTACTGAAAGTGATGATCTCATCAACAATTTGTTTGTACAATTCATCTGGCTGCCAGGTGTAAGCTTCGGCATACAGGCTAATAAGCTGGGCGTTATCATACAGCATTTTTTCAAAATGTGGTACATGCCAGCGCCCATCAACCGAATAGCGTGCAAATCCACCGCCAACATGATCATAAATCCCCCCGAAAGCCGTTTTATGCAAAGTAAGTTTCACTTGCTCCGCTATTTCATCATCTTTCATTAAATAGCCATAGCGCATTAAAGCCTGCCAGTTATTTGGCATCGGGAATTTGGGCGCGTTGCCGGTGCCACCCTCCTGCTTATCAAAATATCGTTTCCAATTATTTACAATGGCTTGCAAATCGGTCTTACTGTATTGCGCCTGCGCCACCACAAATTCTATCGACTCATATTTTTGAATCCCTTCGGTAAGGCGAACCGCGTAGTCTTCGGCCTCTTCGGGCTTTTGTTTGTAGAAATCGGCCAGGTTAAAGAGCAGCGACGTCCAATCGTTTTTACGGAAGTAGGTCCCACCGTAAATAGGCCTTTGATCGGGCAGGCAAATACAATTAAGCGGCCAGCCGCCCCTGCCGCTCATGAGTTGTACGGCGCTCATATAAATCTGGTCAACATCGGGGCGTTCTTCCCTATCCACCTTAATACAAACAAAATATTCGTTCATTACGGCGGCTACAGCTTCATCTTCAAAGCTTTCGTGCTCCATAACATGGCACCAGTGGCAGGCCGAGTAGCCGATGCTTACCAAAATGAGCTTATTTTCGGCTTTGGCTTTATCAAGGGCTTCTTTGCCCCAGGGGTACCAGTTTACCGGGTTATTGGCATGTTGTAATAAATAGGGCGATGTGGAATTGACCAGGCGATTCATATAGCTGTGTGTTTGCTGCAAAAATGCAGATATAATTGCACCTGTAAGTTAAATGGAATTTATTTAGAAAAGTTTTAGCCTCACCCTGCCCTCTCCAAAGGAGAGGGTGTAAAAACTTTGATACTTCACCACTGATTTCAAAGTCCTCTCCTTTGGAGAGGATTTAGCTGAGGTTAAAAATCACTTATCCAACCCTTTCGACATCTAAAAATTATCAAACTCACAAATTATTTCCCTTTATTTGCCCCCTTGTTATCAAAAATTTAAGATGAACTGTTTAAAACTGAATTATTTATTATGCGCCGTGGCGCTGATGCCGTTAACGCGACCGGCATCGGCCCAAACTACCGACACCACAAAATACAACCACCAGGACCTTTTTGGCCCAATTACATGGCCCGTTACCAGTGGCGGTACACGCTCGGCTGCAGGCAAGCCCTCACCAAATTACTGGCAAAACCGCGCTGATTACCAGATCAAAGCTTCCCTTAATGAAGGTAAGGACACTACCATAACCGGCGAAGTAACCATTACCTACACCAACAACAGCCCTGATAAGTTGGATTATCTGTGGCTGCAACTGGATCAAAACCTGTTTAAACCAGATTCGCGCGGAGCGGCGGTAACGCCATACACCGGCGACAGGTTTGACGTTCGTGGATTTAGTCGCGGTGGTTATCATATCGCTTCTGTTGAGATTACCTATAAAGGCGAAACCTACAAGGTTGATCCTATCATTACCGATGCACGGATGCAATTACGCCTTAATGCCCCAATGGATGGCAAAGGCGAAAAAATAGAGATCAAGGTTAATTATGATTTTGCAATCCCATTTTATGGCGCCGACCGTATGGGCCGCAAAAAATTTAAACAAGGCTATGTTTACGAAATTGCCCAATGGTACCCACGCATGTGCGTTTATGACGATGTAGAAGGCTGGAACACCCTGCCCTACATGGGACTGGGCGAGTTTTATTGCGAGTATGGCGATTTTGACTATTATATCACTGCTCCCGCCAACAAAATAGTAGTTGGCTCGGGCGATTTGCAAAACCCCGAAGATGTACTTACCCCGGCACAACAAAAAAGGCTGGCAGAAGCCCGCAACAGCGATAAAACGGTAACTATTATTAGTGCAGGTGAAGTTGGCAAAGGCTCAACCCGCCCGTTTAAAGGTACGCTTACCTGGCACTTTAAAATGCAGAATACCCGCGATATTGCCTGGGGCGCTTCTGACGCTTTTATCTGGGACGCGGCAAGGGTTAATTTCCCATCGGGCCGCAAGGGTATTGCCATGTCGGCCTACCCGGTTGAAAGTTCGGGCAATGACGGCTGGGGCCGCTCAACCGAGTACCTGAAAAACAGCATGGAGATCTATTCAAACCTATATTTTGAATACCCATGGAATTCGGCTGTTAACGTATCGGGCGTGGCATTAGGCATGGAATATCCGGGCGCTATCTTCTGCCTCAGCAACCTGAAAAAAGGACAGCTTTGGGGTGATGTTACCCATGAGATAGGCCATAACTGGTTCCCGATGATTGTGGGCTCAAACGAGCGCAAATACATGTGGCAGGACGAAGGTTTTAACACCTTTATTAATGAGTATGCTACCGAACAATTTAATAAAGGCGAATATGTTGAGAAAAGTGGCTCGGCGCAAAATGTACTGGCCGGCTACCGCAACAGTAAAGACCCGCTCATGACCGCTCCTGAAGCCATAGGGCTCAATGATTACGGTCAGTATTATACCAAAACCGCGTTAGGTTTGGATATATTACGCAACGTAGTGCTTGGCCCCGAGCGCTTTGACTATGCCTTTCGCGAATATGTTAAAAACTGGGCGTTTAAGCACCCGCTTCCGTACGATCTTTTCAGGGCCATGAATGATGCCACAGGCGAAGATCTGAACTGGTTCTGGAAATCATGGTTCTTCACCACCTGGAAGCTTGACCAGGCCATTACTTCGGTAAGCTATATCAAAGGTAACCCGGCCGAAGGTGCGCTGATCACACTTACCAATAACGAAAAAATGGCTATGCCGGTTGATCTTAAAATTGTTCAGGCCAACGGCAAAACCGAAACTATTCACCTGCCGGTAAACATCTGGCAGCGTGACGGCGTTTGGAAATTTAAATACCCCTCAACATCGGCTATTAAAAGCATGGAAATAGACCCTGACCGTCAACTACCTGACGTTGACCTGAAAAACAACGTTTACAGGGGAGAGTAATTTCGATTTGGGATTTGGGAATTTCGATTTCGGATTTGTGAGGAGATTAGAGATTAGAGATTAGAGATTAGAGATTAGAGGAAACTTCAAAAAGCGATGGGTATTTGGGCTCATCGCTTTTTTTTACGATTCTGTTTGCTTAACTGTGAGTTGTTTTTATCGCGGTCAGTATAAAATTATACAACTTTTACAAAACAATAAAATACCCTTAAAAAAACATTATATCTACCTATTAATAAGCAATATACCTATTAATACAGCCCCATATCAATTTCAATTAAACACTGGAAATATTTTTAATTATAAAACATTTTGTTTATTTTTAATATTAAAAGTTAATAGCTAAATTACTATTAGCATGTTACCTATGGCAAGAAATATACTCATAATTGAAGATGACGCCGAAATTTTACGGGTACTTGAAACAGTACTCACCTTTCATGATTTTGAGGTTACCGGTCTTGACCGTACTGATGATATTATTGGTGCTGTAAAAGCGTACAACCCCGATCTGGTATTAACCGACTATATGCTGCCCGGCCTCAACGGCGGCCGCATTTGCCAGCTTATTAAAGGCAACGAAGATACCCGGCACATCCCGGTGATCCTGATTTCGGCCTACCATGAACAGGCAATTGCCCTGGTTAATTTTGGATATGATGCCTTTGTACCCAAGCCTTTTGATATAAATAAGCTGGTAAAAACCATTAACAGGTTTTTGAATTGATGGAAGGAAGTTAGATAAGATCTATCCCATTAGAGATTATTTTAAAGCCTTCTTGTTTCCATTGCTTCATTATCATCCCGAGGTTATGCGATTTTTTTACCGAGCTTATGACAAACTTTTGCTTGATGAGTTCCCCATTCATCTTGGTTATCATAATTTTGTTACGGGAGCCATCACTTCTTGACCTTTTACTCCAACCAGCGTAGTTATAACAGTTTATTTCAATCATCTTCAAATCGTTAAGCATAAAAATATCCTCTCTCAAGCTCACACCGTCTTCCTGAAGAAGCAACTCCCCGTCTTTAATATAAGTTGGCATGTTTTTCCACATAGAATGAACTAAAAAACCCGCCAAGCCGACAAATAAACAAATGCTGACAACGATATCTTCAAACAGATTGAAGTTATCACCATCAAATAAAATTAAAACCAGTGCAGCTATCATTAAAACAGCAGGCACCTGCATTAGCTTATAAATAAACGGGCGATGGGTGTAAGTATCAAAGATTTCAGTCATTTTAAGATATATCGGCGCAATTTTAAATAATAAAATGTTGATAGCTATTATAAATCATTTTTACTGTCGCGATTATAAAATCAAAAATCCGAAATCCACAAAACCACTTCCCCCTTTCGCCCCAAAACCTTAATTTCGCTGGCTCATAGCAAAGAGGAAAAGATTTTGGATTACTTACAGGGATTAAACCCCGAACAAAGGGCAGCGGTTGAACAAACCGAGGGGCCGGTGATGATTATTGCCGGTGCCGGATCGGGCAAAACACGTGTTATTACCTATCGCGTGGCACATTTGATACGCAAAGGTGTTGATTCATTTAACATACTGGTGTTAACCTTTACCAACAAGGCCGCCCGTGAAATGCGCGAGCGTATCACCCACGTTGTTGGTACCGAAGCTAAAAATATTTGGATGGGTACCTTCCACTCGGTGTTTGCGAAAATATTACGGGTTGAGGCCGAAAAAATCGGTTATCCAAGCAACTTTACCATTTACGATACCGACGATAGCAAGAGCGTTTTAAGGGCCATTTTAAAAGAAATGAACCTTGATGATAAGCTGTACAATGTAAACTTTGTACTTAACCGCATCTCGGCATCAAAAAATAACCTGATCTCGTGGCAGGAATACAACAAGAACGAGCAGATCCAGGCCGACGACTTTTCGAGCGGCCGCGGGCAAATGGGTAAGATCTATGAGATGTATGCCACCCGCTGCTACCGCGCCGGTGCCATGGATTTTGACGATTTGCTGTATAAAACCAACGAGCTCCTGAAACTGCACCCCGACGTGCTCAATAAATACCAGCACAAGTTTAAATACCTTATGGTTGATGAGTATCAGGATACCAACTTTTCGCAGTACCTGATTGTTAAAAAGCTTGCCGCTGTTAACGAAAACCTTTGCGTTGTAGGTGATGACGCCCAAAGTATCTATGCTTTCCGCGGTGCCAACATTCAAAACATCTTAAACTTTGAGAAGGATTACCCCGATCTGAAGGTGTTTAAGCTGGAGCAAAATTATCGCTCAACTCAAAACATTGTGAATGTAGCCAACAGCATCATCCGCAATAATAAAGATCAGCTTAAAAAGAATGTATTCTCCGAAAAAGAGTCGGGCGATAAGATTAAAGTTATGCGGGCCTTCAGCGATAACGAGGAAGGCAAAATAGTAGCCGAAGCTATTATGCAAGACCGCAGCTCAAACGGGCTTAATTGGTCGGCATTTGCTATCCTTTACCGCACCAATGCGCAGTCGCGTTCTATGGAGGAGGCTTTACGCAAACTGGGCATCCCATATAAAATATATGGTGGTTTGTCGTTTTATCAGCGTAAGGAAATTAAGGACCTGATAGCTTATTTCAGGCTCACCTTTAACCCTAATGATGAAGAAGCGTTAAAACGCGTTATCAATTATCCTAAACGCGGTATTGGCGACACCTCGGTTGATAAGATCATTGTAGCTGCCGATCAGCATGGTATACCCCCCTGGGAAGTTATTGTTGAGCCGGGCAAGTACCTTGAAGGTAAAATATCAGGGGCAGTGTCCACTTTTGCTACCATGATCCAAAGCTTCCAGGTGCTTACCAAAACCAAGTCTGCCTATGAGTCGGCTTTGTATATCGCGCAGCATTCGGGCTTATTGAAGGACCTTTATGAAGATAAATCGGTAGAGGGGCTTAACCGTTACGAAAATATCCAGGAGCTTTTAAACGGGATCAAAGAGTTTTCAGAGCGCGAGGATATTGAAGAAAAAGGCCTTGATGTTTTCATGCAGGATGTGGCCCTGTTAACTAACGATGATAATGACAAAAACAAAGATGCCGATACGGTATCGCTCATGACCATCCACTCGTCAAAAGGCCTTGAGTTTCCGCAGGTTTATGTTGTAGGACTGGAAGAAAACCTTTTCCCTTCGCAGATGTCGCTTAACTCACGCAGCGATCTTGAAGAAGAGCGCCGCCTGTTTTACGTAGCCGTTACCCGTGCCGAAAGTAAGCTCCATATCAGTTACGCCACCTCGCGTTTTAAGTTTGGAACACTGATTAATTGCGAGCCAAGCCGTTTTTTGGACGAAATTGATGCAAAATATCTTGAGCTCGACTACACCGCCAAACCCGCTTCGGGTAATAATCCATTTTTTGATGATGAGCGTAAAGCATGGAGCAGAGATAAGCAGCCCGACACATTTTCGCGACCAAAACCGGCAGCTGCAGCACCGGTAAAAACCACTTCGATACTGGCCAAGGCGCATGTACCTTCGGCCAATTTCAAACCTTCTGATACATCCGGTTTACAAGTGGGTATGGAGGTTGAACACGAACGTTTTGGCTTTGGTAAAGTACTCGCTCTTGAGGGTAATAAGCCCGATATAAAAGCCACAATCTTCTTTAAGGAAATTGGCCAAAAGCAGTTGCTATTAAAATTTGCGAAACTTTACATAGTTCAGTAAACTTAAACCAAGAGTTAAAATCCCTACTTTGAGGAAATGATTCCCCAAGCTCCGCCACAGTCCATCATTAAATCGCCTTAATAACACTAATTTAAAGGTAATTTAATGATGGCATACCATTTGGATTGTATAAGTATCCCCTTTCCCTAATTAATATTAATTGATATGAGCGATACTATTAAAAAGCAAACAAACAAATCCGTTGGTAAAAACATCCGGGTATTACGCCATCAGCATGGATGGAGCCAGGAAGATGTGGCTAACCGTTTGGGCATCTCTATTCCTGCGTTTTCAAAAATTGAAACTGGAGTAACTGATATAAACCTGTCGCGTCTTGAACAAATTGCCAATATTTTTGATGTAAACGTTGTGAACATACTGGCCCTCGATGCTGAAGAAACTGACATGAAGCCGTCGAGTTTAAGCCTTGCACAAAAAAAACTGATAGATCGCGAATCAGAAATCGCCAATTTACAGCGTAAGGTAATATTACTTTATGAAGAGCTGCGTAATAAGGCCGGTGTAGCTATCTAAAGGTGTGCAGTAAACATTACAATTTACCGATAGTGTACATTGTTTGCGTCGCATCAGTGTCCTGTCCTATTCACTACATTGCATAGTAGTTAACAATATTTAGCAAAAGGAAATTTGAATAAAAAAGCCTCCCGTTGTATGGGCTAATTTATCCGTAATGAGCGTTTTATAGCCATTTTGGAGTAATAATTGTGGCATGCAGGTTACTAAAGCAAACTGTATGTCAAATTATCTTATTTCCATATCAAAAAACGAAACCTCGAGCGACGGTGTCATCCATGATCCCAAAAGTAAGCTAAAAGTTAAGGCGTTTGATTTGCTGCGGGCACGTTTTAAACCAAGCCAAGGCGAAGTAAGGTTTTTTGTAACTGCCGGCGATGAGACAACATTGGCCTTTGAAACACAGGGCTATAATAAACACAGACAGCTGCTGGTTTTGCAAATGATATCGTGGTATTGTATTTACCTTGGGCTTATAGAAGCACAGATCCACTCCAGCCTGCCTGTACACTTTAGTTAAACCCGGAGGAAGAACCAGGCGCAGCTAAACTCTTGGTGGATTATGCAGCATGTCGCTCATTTCGATGATCTTTTCATCAATTTCGGATACGCATTTATCCATCATATCCAAACATTCGGCCTGGTCAACCAAGCCTTCTTTTTCAAGGTTGATCAAACCGCGTAACGTAGCTATAGGCCCCCTAATTTGATGTGACAGGTATGACGAATGCTCAGAAAGCTTTTTATTTTTTAACTGCAGATCCTTGGTACGTTCATCAATAATCTCTTCAAGATGATGATTGATCCTATCAAGGTTATCTTTTTGCCGGGATACCTCACCGTTTAGCAATGTAAGCTGTGCATTGGTTTTGGCTTTACGTTTTACATTGCTGATCAGCAAACCAATTACCACAAGCATCAAACCGGCAACTACCGTTACCGCCCAAAATTTCGACCGGTCGTAAGCTTGCCGTTCTGCAATTCTTTCGTTTTCTTTCAGTTGTTCTTCCTGCCTGCGTTTGGCCTCAACCAGGTTCATTTGCGCCGATACGTTGGTTTTATAGGTAACACTATCCTGGGTATATATTTCCCTTAGTAAATTTACCGCACGGGCATAATTCTTTTTATTATATTCCAGTTCGTATGTAGTGTATTTATAATCGTAGTCAAGCTTAGGGTCCTTAACCAACTGTGTATAGGCGGTTCCTTCCTGCACCATCTTTTCCGCATTTTTAAAATCGCCTTTGGTCATGTAAAGCGCTGCCAGCGTAAGGTCAACACTGGCTACTGACTCGTTCAGGTCACGTGCTTTTGCACCGGTATTAGCCTCCAGCAGTAAACCCAGGGCCTTATCGTAATCCTTAAGTTTAAAATAAATAACACCACGGTTTTGCAAACATTGGATCAGGTTTACCGAGTCCCTCAGTTTTTGAAATATGGGAAAGCTTTTATCATAAAACTTAAGCGCCATATACAGGTTATTTTTACGCGTGTAAACGTTACCTATATTTAAATACAATGAGCCTACCAATTTGGTATCATTTATTTTTTGTGCTATCTCCAGCGATCGGTTAAGATAGGTAAGGGAGCGTTCGTAGTCGTGGTCACGAAACAGGATCCCGATATTATTATAAACTTTAGCCTCGCCCCTGAGGTTATTGTTGCGGGTAAAATATGAAAGGGAGTTCAGATAGTTTTCAATAGCCTTTTCAGGCTGATCAAGGTAGTATTTACCAATACCTATAACACGGTAAGCTTCTGCGATACCATTAATATAATTGAGTTTGACAGACAGCTTCAGCGCCCTGGTGGCATCTTCAACGGTTTGCTCCGGATTTGTAAGCCTATTTGAATAAGCGCTGGTATTCAGGCTTATTACCTCATTAGTATCTTTCGCAGCAACATCAATTATATCATTCGCGTATACCGACAGCGATAATAAAAAGAATAATATAAATGTGCCGATTTTTTTCATTGAAACACTTTTACGTTCTGTTGGGGTGAAAGTTATAAAATAATGCTGAATTATATTTAATGTTAAGAATAAAAAACATTGTGGAAAATTATTTTCATATGTTTTTTACTCCTATTAAAAACATATCTATATTTGCATTGTTAAATATCTGAAAAACAATATATTAAATACAAAAAAGCCCTATACAATATCACTTCAAATAAATTACAGGCAATTACAATAATATTGCAAAATATATCCTGAGATTTACAATATAATTATAGTTTGTATATCAAATAAATGAAATAATGTGAAAATCGTGCAATAAATTGTATACCATACCGGTAATTAATCCAGATGATATTACATCTAAAATTAGTAATTTAACCCCATAATTAACAGTATAAAAATACGAAACAGAGAATCTTTTTTAAAATTTTAGCAAAACAGAGTTTTTAAAAAACAGAGAGTAAAATCAGACTTTTAAAATATTTGTGATAAGCTTTAAATAAGCTTGACGGATTTTAATAAATATTATATATCGTATTAATTTAAAAAATAGAATATTAAATACAATAATTAATCAATATGAAAAAAACAGTGTTTTTTGTACTCTTTACCATAGGCGCCGGAGTACTCTCATCGTCATCAGTTTTGTCATCATCGGCAAAAAAAGACGTACAGCCAACAGCTGTCAATTTCAACAAAACGCCGGCAGGTTTTAAACGCGACCTGGGAAGCGCCGACTGAAATCCAATTAAATCATACAGGAAGTTCCACATCGATAATATAACACGATCATGAAAAAGATAATCACCATCGCTTTAGCAATTCTGTTCACCGGGGCCATTTCATCCTGCAAAAAGGAAAGACCAAAAGCTGAGTTTGCTAACCTTCACTTATTCGCAACCGGTTACAAAAGAGACCTGGGAAGTGCTGACTGATTTATCCATTCAAGATCAATAAAACATAAAACAACATGAAAAAATTCATCCTCATAGCAACAGTAGCCCTTAGTGCAGGTGCATTATCATCAGCTACAAACAAAAATGACAACAAAACCAAAATGGTGATTGCACCAGTAAACTCGCTGACAACCGGTTTTAAAAGAGACTTAGGCAGCGCCGACTAAAAAACAAACAATAACGAACAAGAGATTTAATAAACAAAAAATATTTACGTACCCCCACATTAAAAACATCATGAAAAATTTAACACTAATAGCGACTTTAGCATTAAGCACCATATTATCGACCGCCACATTTGCAAATGCCGCTAACGGCCCTCAACCAAAACGTGACTTAGGTTCTGCTGATGCTCGTGGCCCTCAGCCAAAAAGAGATTTAGGTTCTGCTGATTTCGCCCGTGGCCCTCAACCAAAAAGAGATTTAGGTTCCGCTGATTTCGCCCGTGGCCCTCAACCAAAAAGAGATTTAGGTTCCGCTGATTTCGCCCGTGGTCCTCAACCAAAAAGAGATTTAGGTTCTGCTGATTTCGCCTTCGGTCCTCAGCCAAAACGCGACTTAGGTTCTGCTGATTTCGC
>NZ_FNCG01000010.1 GCF_900100945.1 Mucilaginibacter gossypii
GCTGGCTCCGCGAGGGGCATTCCCGGATGGATGCTATCCTGAAAGGCACGCAACAGATAGGGATAGCGGTTGTAGGCTGTACGGCTACCTTGGTTATCGCTTTTTTGCCGCTTGCCTTTTTGCCCGATATGGCTGGTGAATTTATTCGGAGCCTGCCTATGGCTGTCATGACCAGCGTTTTGGCATCTATGATAGTGGCCTTAACGCTTGTTCCCTTCCTGGGCAGCAGGATGCTCAAAACCCATACACATGGCGAGGGTAACTTCTTTTTAAAACACCTGCAACGTTTCCTGACCTGGTCTTATGCCCGCGTGATGCCGCTTGCCTTAAAGTGGCCTAAAACAACTATCGGGATCTCATTGGCTTTAAGCGGGCTTGCTTTTTTCCTGTTCACACAAACCGGCTTTAAGCTTTTCCCCACCTCTGAAAAGCCGATGTTCCTGATCAATATCAAACTGCCCCTGCAGGCGGATATTCCCGAAAGCGACCGTGTAACCAGGCTGGTAGAAGGTGAATTGAAGAAGCACAAAGAGATCGTTTATTATACCTCTAACGTGGGCAAAGGCAATCCACAGATCTATTACAACGTACATCAGCAGGATGTAAAGCCTGATTTTGCCCAGGTATTTGTGCAGCTGGATGAAGAAGCAAGTCCAAAATCGAAAACGGATCTGATCAAACAACTCAGAAAGAAATTCAACGATTTTCCTTATGCAAGGATTGAAGTTAAAGATTTTGAACAGGGCACCCCGATTGAAGCCAATATTGTGGTGAGGGTATTTGGGGAAGACCAGGACACCTTACGGAAACTTTCCTTTAAGGTTGAGGAGATCCTGAAAAAAAATCCCGGCACGTTTTACATTAATAACGAGTTGAATACCTATAAATCGGACGTTAAAATAAAAATTGACAAAGAGAAGGCCCGCACCTTGGGCGTGCTTACCAGCGATGTGGACAAAGTGGTCAGGATGGCAGTGGCCGGATTAACCGTTGGCGATTATATTGATGACCGGGGCGATTCGCGCAATGTTGTGATCACCCTGCCCAGAAACAAGTTCTCGAACCTGGATGCCCTGAAGGATTTGTATGTAAATAACATACAGGGCGCGCCGGTACTGGTTAACCAGATCGCCACCATCTCGTTTGAAACTTCGCCTACGGCTATCAACCATTTCAATAAATCGCGCTTTGTAAAGGTTACTTCCCTAACCAAAGAGCATGTTTTAGCTAATGATATCCTGAAAGAGGTAGTTCCCGAACTGAATAAATTGAAAATGCCGCCGGGGTATTATTACAAGCTCTCGGGAGAGGCGGAATCGGAAGGTGATGCACTGGGCGGTAATTTCCTGTCGGTAATCATTCTGAGCACATTTCTTTTCGTAGGCGTGTTACTGTTGCAGTTCAAAACATTTAAAGGTATCATTATCGTGCTGTCGATCATTCCCCTGGGTATCTTGGGCGGCGTGGTACTCCTGCTTTTCACAGGCAACCCGATGTCGCTGGTATCTATCATCGGTTTTATAGGCTTGTCGGGCATACAGGTTAAAAATTCATTGTTACTGGTTGATTTTACCAACCACCTGCGTGCGGAGGGCCATAGCATAGATGAAGCGATCACGATGGCAGGCGAAACCCGTTTCCTGCCAGTGGTGTTGACGTCAATCACTGCAATTTGCGGCTTGCTTCCAATAGCTTTGAACCCCAATCCGCTGATAGCGCCGTTAGCTATCGTACTGATCGGCGGACTGATCAGTTCGACCATACTGTCCCGGATTGTAACACCTGTGATGTATAAATTAATCCCTCCAAATTTAGAAAGTAATGAGGAGCAGTAAAATATATAATGGGCTATAAGATTAATGACGTTCAACGCTATTTGGTAAGGAAAACACCAATCCCCCGATCAGTGAGGAACATCCATAGGTTAACTGAGCTCCGCGACTGGTTAACTTCCATAGACATAGCTATCGCGTGCTTTCTCAAGCCTAATGACGAATGACAACAAAATGGGCCGATATCAGCTGGTATCGGCCCGTTTTGTGGAAGATGATAAAGCTTACCGTCAATTGTGGTTTAAAAGTGCTCAACATAGCAGGACTCTACTCCACACCCCATGCACAGGATCACAGCTTTTCTTTTTTTGATCTACCGTAATTCATTTGGATCCATCCGGACTTAAAAAGCTCACCATATATCCAACAGTTGTCATCTTCTGATTTTGCGTTTTTTCAATTTTGAAGCCCGATAAATCAGAATGTTATGGATAAAACAACACAAGAACGGGCAAAGATGTCCGGCATCGTTCCAAACCGGAACCAAATACTCACCCTGGGTGATCTCGTGGAGTTCAAAGAAGATATGCTGCGGGAGGTTAAGCGTGTCATGAGGGAATGCGCAAGCGGCGCACCGGGTAAAAAGTGGCTCAAATCGGCCGAGGTAAAAAAACTGCTTGGCATTTCACATGGCTTCCTGCAATCGCTGAGGGATAGCGGCGTATTGCCTTTTACCAAAATCGGCGGCTCTATCTATTATGACTACGAGGATATCACCTTTATGATGTCCGCCAACAAAAGCGCGTGAGATAGTGACACCGGCCGGGCCCACCTATATACGGTCCGGCCTTTTTAATTCAACAGTATGCTGTTCAAACGTAAAGCAAAACGGATACCTGCGGAACGCAGGCTCGTTCCAAAACAGGAACCGATCCGGCAAAAGGGCTTTGGCACGGAGATGCCGCCGCAGAAACAACTGGTCGACATCTATTTCGATCAAAAAGGATTTACCGGACAGGCAGAAGCATTCTATAGTTTTTATGAAAAAGTCCAATGGCGCAGTCCGAAAGGCACGCCTTACCGCAACTGGAAACTGCTGGCCGGCGAGTGGATATTTAACTATGAACAGGAACAGAGGTTACGGAGACGCCTGCGGGAAAATATGATAACAGGAACCGGCGGGTAATCTATTTAACTACCATTCTATAATTATAAAAATCAACAATTATATAAATCTAACATCATGGCAAAGATCATCACTATAGCCCATCAAAAAGGCGGCGTGGGCAAAAGCACATTAGCCATCAACCTGGCGTTATGTTTCCGGGATCAGTTATCGGTGGCCCTCGTGGATACCGATCTTCAGGGAAGTTTATATCATATGAGGGCAGATTTCCCCGACCTGGCTATCATCGGTGCCGATAAATTGACAGACATTCAAAAACTGGCCTATGACCTGGTTATCATCGATACACCGCCGTACCTGTCAAGCAGGTTACCCGAACTGTTTCTTCACTCTGACTTTATCCTGGTGCCCACCAAAGCGGGATTTTTTGATGTGATGGCAATACGCTCAACCATTGCCCTGATTGGCGAAGCTATTGCCGCTGCGCCGGGTGTCAGAGCTGGCATTGTGCTTAATATGATCAAATCGCGTTCGGGTATCACGCAGGATGTATGCGGGTTACTGGAAAGCATGGACGTGCAGCTATTGAAAACGGTTATCCATGACCGGGTGAGCATTGCGCGGTCATCCATGACCTCCGGCGTTTTGGAGGGCAGCGACCAGAAAGCGAAAGCCGAGATCACCGCCCTGGCAGAAGAAGTGGTGGAACTGATCAGCGCTTAGTGCCGGGTTTTATTTAACTATCATTCTATAATTACAAAGATCTGCATTTATAGCATGTTAGCTTTCTATCCTTATAGCAATGTAAAAAGGTAGAAAACTATAATTCTACAATTATAGAAATGATGAATGCGGAGATAGAATCCTATAAATATAGAAAATGACACGATGGAAAACTATAAAAACAAACTGGGCAGCCTCGCGGATAAACTCAAACAGGAAAGGCCGAAAACGCCGATCCAGGAAGTGCAGCCTGTAAAGGCGCTGGCGGATGTTAAGGTCGCCGAAGTGCAGTTTAATAACTGGATACCTAAGAGCCTTTTAAAGCGGGTAAAAGCCTATGGTGTGGAATACGACCTGTCATTAAAACATATCAATATCCAGGCGCTTGAACTTTATCTCAGCCACAAGGCGAAGCCGGAGCAAACCATAAAAAATGCCCTATAAACACTGACGGCAGGATAAAACTGCCCGCTTCGCAGCAGTTAGCAAGATGTACAATTGTGTCACAATTGAATCTTGCCCTCCGCATCAGGTTGCTGCGGGTCCAGGCAAAAATCCTCCGGAGTCGGATTTTTAAAGAAAAAAACAATGGCTACACAAGAAGACAAACGGATACAATGGAAGAATCTCCGCTTTAAACCGGAGGAATATCAATTGCTGGAAAAGCGCTTCAAAAAGACCAGTTTCCGCAAGCTTAGCGAATACATGCGCAGCGTGCTTTTAGAAAAGCCGGTGACGGTCAATTATCGCGACAAAGCCATGGATGATGTGCTGGAGGAACTGGTGTTGTTACGCCGCGAGTTGAACGCCGTCGGTAACAACCTGAACCAGGCGATGCGAAACATCAATGCGGCTCATGGTAATGCCGACACCCGTTTATGGATGAATCTAATGAGCGTCATCAACAGTAAACTGGAGCCCTCCATCAGCCAGATCAAAGAACGGATGAACCAATACGCGGATATATGGTCGCAAAAATTAAGAGCGGCAAAAGCCTGACCGGCGCGCTGAACTACAACGAGAACAAAGTGAAACAGGGCAAAGCTGTCCTGATAGCAGCAGCCGGTTATCCGAAAGACCCGGCAGATTTATCATTTAATGATAAGCTATTCCGCCTGACAGACCTGGCCTCGATGAACCAGCGCTCAAAAACCAATACGGTACACGTTTCGCTGAATTTCCCGAATGGTGAATATTTAACGGATGAAACGTTGCGCGGGATTGCCGGGGACTACCTGGAGGGTATCGGTTTTAAAACACAGCCTTATCTCGTCTACCGGCATGAGGACGCAGGGCATCCGCATATCCATATCGTGACCACCAACATCAAGCGTGACGGCGAGCGGATCAGCCTGCACTACCTGGGGCAAAATGAATCCGAAAAAAGCAGGAAAGCTATAGAAATTAAGTATGGCCTCACCAAAGCCGAGCAGCAGCCGAAGATAAAAGCAGACTTCAAAGCCCATATTGACCTGGCGGAATACGGCAAGGCCGAAACCAAACGCACGATCACTAACATCCTGGGCTTTACGTTACGGGCCTATAAATTCACCAGTGTACCGGAACTCAATGCGGTTCTGCAACAGTACAACATCCAGGCTGACCGGGGTACCAAAGATTCCCGGATGTATGCCCGCGATGGCCTGGTCTACTGGATAACCGATAAACAGGGAAATAAGCTTGGCGTCCCGATCAAAGCCAGCACGATCTATGGCAAGCCGACTTTAAAAACCCTGGAAGAAAAATTCAGGCTGAACGAACAACTGCGAAAGCCATTCAAGGCTGCAATCATCAAAATCCTGGATGAAGTACTGGCCAAACCTCAAACCAAAAGGAGCTTTCAACAAGCGCTGTACGACAGAGGTATCCGGTGCTTCCTGCGCCAAAACGACGAGGGATGTATTTATGGCGCGACCTTTATTGATCAAAAAAACAAGGTGGTTTTCAATGGCAGCGACTTGGGCAAAGCCTATAGCGCAAATCTGTTAAGTGCCCGGTTCCTGCCGGAACCACCTTATAAAGCGGCCGGACAACAGCACGATCACGATATGTTGAATGACAACGCAAACAGCCAGGTAACTGTGGGCATTGATGAATTGATGGAAGTTCTATTTGCTCCCGAACAGGAAGACCTGGCCGCACTCAACAAATTCAAAAAGAAGAAAAGAAAAGGACTAAATCTATAACCATGCAGACAGGAGAAAATGAACAGGCCTTGCGTAAGATCATTGATTTTACCCGCCTCTTAAGTATCGCCTTATTGATCATTCATTTCTACTTACGCTGTTACCCCGCATTCCGGGAACTGAAGCTTACCCATAAAATTGTAGATCATATTTTAGGGCCACTTTCTGGAATGGCGATCTTCAGGACCGTTCTCCTTGCGAAACTGAGCGCCCTGCTTTTACTGATCGTTTCCCTTATCGGCAGCAAGGGTAAACGGGATGAGAAGATCCGGCCCCGGACGATTGTGACTTATTGCCTGACCGGGTTGTTGCTCTATTTTATCAGCGGTTTGTTCCTGGCTTTACCGTTATCCGATCAGGTGACCGCTGCTGCTTATATAGCCATGACTGCCTTGGGCTATCTTTTGTTTATGACAGGCGGAGGCATGTTGTTCCGGATGCTCAAACTCAAATTAGCCGGGGATATCTTTAATAAATACAACGAAACATTCCCGCAGGAGGAACGCCTGCTGGAAAATGAATTCTCCATTAATTTGCCGGCCAGATACCAGTTAAAAGGCAAAGAGCGGAATAGCTGGATCAACATCATCAATCCGTTTCGCGGCACCCTGATTGGCGGCAGTCCGGGAGCAGGTAAATCCTACTTCGTCATCCGGCATATCATTACGCAGCATATCCGCAAAGGCTTCAGCATGCTCATCTACGATTTCAAGTATGATGACCTTTCCCGGATCGCCTATAACGCGCTCCGGGAATATGGCGGGCGTTCTTTCTACGTGATCAATTTTGAAAATATCATGCACCGCAGCAATCCGCTCGAACCGGAAACAATGCTGGACATTACCGATGCCATTGAATCGGCCCGGACGATCATGCTCGGGTTGAACCGCGAATGGATACGCAAACAAGGCGACTTTTTCGTAGAGTCGCCCATCAACTTTGTAACCGCCCTGATCTGGTTCCTTAAAAAATATGAGGGCGGTAAATATTGTACCCTGCCGCATGTGATCGAATTATCGCTGGTGGATTACAAAGACCTGTTCGCGGTGCTCAGCACCGAACCCGAAATAGAAGTATTGATCAATCCATTTATTTCCGCCTGGAAGAATGAAGCCTATGAACAACTGGAAGGTCAGATCGCCAGTGCCAAGATCAGCCTGGCCCGCTTGTCTTCACCGCAGTTGTATTACGTTTTAAGCGGCAATGATTTTTCCCTGGACATCAACAATCCAAACGACCCTAAAGTAGTTTGCCTGGCCAATAACCCGCAGAAGTCCCAGGTTTACGGCGCCGTATTATCCTTGTACGTGAACCGGATCAACAAACTGGTTAACCGCAAACATCAGCAAAAGTGCAGTCTCATCTTTGATGAATTCCCGACCATTTATTTTAACGGCATCGATAACCTGATCGCCACCGCTCGTTCCAACAAAGTTGCCGTTACTTTAGCTGTTCAGGATTACAGCCAGCTTAAAAAAGATTACGGCCGCGAACAGGCGGAAGTCATCATGAATATTGTCGGCAATATTATCTGCGGGCAGGTTACCGGCGATACCGCCAAGCAACTGGCAGAACGGTTCGGCAAGATTAACCAGGTAAAAGAAAGTGTATCGATCAATAGCAGTGATACCTCTGTCAGCCGTTCAACCCAATTGGATTATGCGGTTCCTGCCTCTAAAATTGCAGGCCTGTCCTCGGGCGAATTTGTGGGCATGGTCGCCGACGACCCGGCCAATAAAATTGACCTGAAAACTTTTCATTGTCAGATACAAAACGACCACGAAGCGATCAGTTCAGAAGAACGGGCCTATGAGAATATTCCTGCCGCCCGTCAGCTAAATCAAAGTGAGGTATTGCTGAACTACCAACGTATTAAACAAGATGTAAAAATAATAACCGAAGCCATTTGCCATGAAAGTAATAATCCGTAAGATTTAGATTGGCGAATTCGATTTAAGGAATAAACTATTATTAAGATACCGGGACGCACAAAGGAATCCGTAATTTGTATCGTTTTAACCTGAATAAGTTTCCATCCGCTATTGCCTATGTTCGTAACTTTGTAAACTTCACTTCAAAGTTATATGGCAGAAAAACTATACAATCTACCTCAGTTTCTTAAGTACATGACTTTTGAAGGCGTAAAAGATGACGACGTGCATATTGTTGATTTTTCCGTCGATAAGCATGGGTTGCTTAAATCTGCTCCGATCAGCATTGACTTTTATATCCTGGCTTTAAAGCCGCCAATGCACAAAAATTTGGTTTATGAAATGCCGGCAGAAGATGCAGGCAGCTCATATATGTTCGTGAATTCACCGAATGCATCACAGGGCTGGGATGTGGAACAACCCGCAGCCGGATTTGTGATTTGTGCCAGTAAGCGCTATTTGGAAAAGATCGCCAAAAACTATAGTTTTTTTAACTATAACAGCGTTTTGGAAGCGATCTTTCTGACCAAAGACGAGGAAGTTTTATTATGGGACCTATATGATAAAACTTACAGGGAGTTCAAAAAAGCACAAATAAATAAGGACATCATTCTGTCGTACATAGCACTGATCTTAAGCTATACGCAGACCTTTTATGACCGGCAATTTCGTTCGAGGAGTAAAACATACAACAAAGTAGTAACGGACTTCCACCAGCACTTAGCACAGTATTTTAGCGAAAATAACTCAGTAGCCGGCTTACCATCTGTGGCCTATTTTGCTCAAAAATCATTTTTATCGCCCAATTATTTTGGTGATCTGATTAAACACCTGACCGGTAAATCTCCAATAGATCACATTCACGACTATGTTTTGGACCTGGCCAAACAGAAATTGCTGCATAGTAATTTGTCGATCAGTGAAATTTCTTATAGTTTGGGATTTGATTACCCTAACTATTTTGCGCGGTTCTTTCGCAAGAATACCGGTTTCTCACCAAAAGAATACCGAAACCAATAAGAGCTTTAGCATATCTATCATTTTTTCCCTGCCAGCCTGGTTAAAAGCCGTCGCGTACTTTACGCACTATCCTTTGTGAGATCGGTTAAATTCTTTCAGGGCTTAAGAAGACCAAGGTTCAAAATGGTGTTATTGTAAAAACAGTAATCTGTATCCTTCTTAAGGTAATCTGTTTACGTGTCTGAAATTTAGCCGGCCTAATTTTGCTTAATCAAATTTTTAATCATGAAAAGCAAAGTAAATTTTAAAAGGGAAGAATGGACATTAGTGGGCAACCTCTTTACCCCTGAAGATTTTAGTAAAGAAAAGCACTATAAGGCAGTCATTGTACAAGGGTCTTTTACCTCGGTGAAAGAGCAAATGTCAGAAACATATGCTCAGAAATTCGCTGACAAGGGGTTCGTAGCATTAGCCTTTGACTATAGTCACTATGGAGAGAGCGACGGCCAGCCGAGACAGTTTGAATCTACTTCATCCAAACTCAGCGATTTAGAGGCTGCTGTTACTTATTTACACGACTTGCCATACATTGATGCAGTAAGCATGGTAGGTGTTTGTACTTCGGCATCAAATGCAGCCTATCTGGCGGCAAGCGATAAGCGGGTAAAAGCCATTGCTACT
Source organism: Mucilaginibacter gossypii (assembly GCF_900100945.1). GTDB lineage: Bacteria > Bacteroidota > Bacteroidia > Sphingobacteriales > Sphingobacteriaceae > Mucilaginibacter > Mucilaginibacter gossypii. Next base: position 9,380 of record NZ_FNCG01000010.1, read on the forward strand.
GTGGCGGCTAATCTGCCTGACCTCGCTATGATGACCGCAATGTTTGGAGAAGACGAGATTGCCCGCCGACGTAAGGCCGCAGCAGAAGCCAGCCAAAAATATAAGGAAACCGGTTATTCAGAGGTTATCACTGCTTACAGTGAGACAGATCAAACGGCAGCTAACATTGCTCCAGCCGGTACATTTGATTATTATTTGAATAAAGATCGCGGAGCAATTCCCCAATATAAGAACGAAACAGCAGTAATGTCATGGGAAACATTGTTAGATATGGATGCCGTTAGCCTGGCACCTGCGATTACCATCCCAACAATGGTTGTTCACTCCGACTACAGTTTTGCCCCCGACCAGGCTAAAAAATTCTACAATTTATTGGCCGGGGAAAAAGAGCTCGTTTGGGCCGACGGCACACATTTCGATTACTACGATAGTCCGAAACAAATCGACAACGCGGTAGAACAGATATCAAGATTTTTTAATGAAAAGATCTGAACGTGCTGATCAGATAACCATTGATAAAATGATGAAGAAAATACTTGTAGTATTGGTGCTGCTCTATTATGCTGCTGTCAATACGTTTGCCAATGAAAGATCTATCGATCCCAAAAATGTTCGCGAGGTAAACTTTAAACGTGACGGGCTCAAACTGGTTGGCAACCTTTATACACCTGCTAATTTTAACGAAAAAGCAATGTATAAAGCCGTCATTGTGGAAGGCTCGTTTACGTCGGTCAAAGAGCAGATGCCGGCTTTCTACGCCCAAAGGCTTGCGGACAATGGCTTCGTTGTATTAGCCTTTGACTATAGCCACTATGGTGAAAGCGAAGGTAATCCAAGACAGTTGGAGTCACCGGAAGAAAAGCTGAAAGACTTAAAAGCCGCTGTGACCTATCTAACCGGTTTGCCCTACATTAAAGGTGTGGGAATGGTCGGGGTATGTACTTCGGCAGGCAACGCTGTAGACCTGGCTGCGAACGATACCCGAATAAAGGCAATCGCTACGGTAGCCGGATTCCTCCCTGATCCTGCACTTGGTATAACCATGTTCGGGGAAAAAGAAGTAGCCCGGCGAAAGGCATTGGCAGAGGCAGCCAGAGAAGACTTTGCGAAAACAGGAAAAGCACAAACAATTCCGGCATATAGCGAAGTCGATCAATCTGCGGTCAATTTTGCACCGAAAGGAATATTTGACTACTATTTCAATAAAGCCAGAGGTGGCGTTCCGCAATATAAAAATGCAGCAGCTGTAATGTCTTTGGATGCCCTACTTAAATTTGATCCGATCAGTGAAGCCCATTTGATTAAAGTTCCAACGATGGTTATTCATTCGGACGGTTCCGCATTTCCACAACAGGCAAAAAAACTATATGCAAAATTGGAAGGAGAAAAAGAATTGGTATGGGGCGACGGTATTCATTTCGATTATTACGACGGGCCCAAACAGGTGGATTTTGCCGTAAAAAACATCACACGTTATTTTAATCAGTACCTTAACTAAGATTTAGCAAATAGTGTGTCCGTGATAAATAGTGTGTTTGTTGCTGCTTTGGGGTAATCGAAATTTTAGACAGGAAAAATGGGGATAAAGGTAATAATTACCGGCGCGACCGGGATGGTGGGTGAAGGTGTTTTGCTGGAATGCCTGGCACATCCGCATATAGAAAAAGTTTTGATGGTGAACAGAAAATCATTTGATCTCAAACACCCCAAGTTGAATGAACTTTTGGTGGCTGATTTTTTTCATTTAGACCAGGTAACTGATAAGTTCGACGGCTACGATGCATGTTTTTATTGTGCCGGTATAAGCGCTGTGGGGTTGACAGAAAAGGCGTATCACCACATCACTTATGATACTACGCTGCATTTTGCGGAAACACTGGTAAATGTTAATCCTGCCATAGTGTTCGGTCATATATCAGGGCATGGAACCGATAGCTCAGAGAAGGGAAAAATAATGTGGGCCAGGATAAAAGGAAAGACCGAGAATGCATTGATGAGACTTCCTTTCAGACATGTCTATAACTTTCGGCCCGGAATGATGAAACCAACCAAAGGGCAAAGGAATATTAAGCCGGTATTCAAATTCATGGCTTCCATATATCCTTTAACCAGTTTCCTTTTTCCTAACATATCCAGTACGCTTAAGGAAGTAGGGTTAGCTATGATAAACAGTGTATTGAAAGGTTATCCTAAGCAGGTGTTGGAAGTGAAAGACATTAAATTACTTGCCAAATAGATAACGGATAAGCTAATTAAACGGAGGTAGCAGGGCTGGCTTATTACAACCTTCGTCTTACTGACCCTGTTTGTTGTCTCCGGCTATATATAGACCTAAGTTGTACACTTCGGTAAACTGCCGGAAGGCAGGCAACCGGATAAGAAAGGTTGATCCAATTACCCGGATGCAGCGTTTCAAGGGAGAATCAAACACAAATGCGATTGGCATCTGCTCAGGAGATACCAATCGCATTTGCAGATATGGACGCTTCGTTACCGTGTTTTGTAAAAACCGGTAAGAAACTCTTTCGCTGAAGTTGGTTTCCTGCCCAGTAACCTATCCAGGTCGGTTTGATCGGTATAAAATTCACCTTCCCTGATCGCATCAGCTGTACCGGCAATTAAACCGGTGTATTCCTGCGGCACGCCTGCTTTTACCAGGTTATCCAGGAATACTGCCGGTTCCGGGCTCACATAAGCTACTTTTTTACCTGTTAGTTCACTAAGTATCCCGGCAATCTCAGGAAACGAAATATTCTCTGTGTTGCTGAGCAGATAGGTCTTGCTTTCATGTCCCTCTCCGGATAAGATATTGGCCGTGGCCTCTGCCATATCCAGGCGGGACGCAAAGGCTCCTGCCGTATCACCTGCCGCAAAAAACACGCCCTGTTCGGTAAACTGATCGCCTATAAATAAAGGCAGCGCATCCAGATACAGGTTGTTTCGCAGGATTGTATAATCAAGGCCGCTTGCTTTGATAAGGCTCTCCGTATGCAAGTGTGATTCAGCCAAAAATGCCATTGGAGATTCGGCCGTTTCGTTTTTACGCTCAAAACTTGTATACAGTATATGTTTGACCCCGGCTGCTTTAGCAGCATTTACGACGTTCTCTTGTTGCTTTGAACGGTTAGCCACATCTGTGCCTGAAATAAGCAGCACTTTGTCTGCCCCTTCAAAAGCAGCCGCCAGCGATTGAAAGTCATTGTAGTCGCCGACCTTGATTTTGATTCCGTCTTTTTGGAATTCAGCCCCTTTTTGCTCATCCCTGACCAAAGCCGTGATCTGATTTGCGGGATATCCTTTAGCTAATAAAAACTGAATAGTTGCTTTTCCTAAATGACCGGTTGCACCTGTTATTAAAATCATAATTGTTGCTTTAAGTGTTACTTATTATATTTGTTTCCCAAAGAAACTAATAAGAGTTTTAAAAAGTAACTGGTTACATTTAGGTAACGGTAAAAATAGTGGTAACGATTACGTAACTAATATGGAAACAACAGAAGAATTACCCTGCCCGGTGGCTGCGACCCTGGAGATCATCGGTGGAAAGTGGAAGCCTTTAATTTTATACAGCCTCCAGTCCGGTACCAGGCGTTTTGGGGAACTATGTGTTCGCATCCCGGCAATATCAAGAAAAGTGCTGACCGAGCAGCTCAAAGAAATGGAAAGGGATGGCCTGATCGTAAGGCAACAGTACAAAGAACTTCCACCAAGGGTAGAATATTCCAACACAGAAATGGGCCGGGCTTTATCCGCCGTATTCCGCGAAATGGCCATTTTTGGCAATAGGCATCTTGTCACTAACGGCGCAATGCCGCCTGTAGAAACAGTTTCAGGGCAAGACAGGGACAACTCAGCGCAAGGTAAAATGATGTGAGCACGAGTAAAGGGCAAATGCCCTGATGCCACTGCCATTAAAACAGTCTATGACTTTCGCCCCGGCATCATGGAGCCTGCCGGTAGCCAGCAGAATATCAAACCTGTTTTCAAGTTATGGGGTTCACCGGTTCGTCCCGAAAACTAAAATTCTGCCGGTTTTTCTCTTTGTAACGTAAATTCCCTGTGCTTTAATCCCCATTCGATCATCACCTCCAAAACCTTATCGAACGCTTTACCGGACTCCTCCAATTCATATTCGACAGTTACCGGAACAGTATTATATACCGTTCGCCTGACAAGACCGTTAACTTCCAAATCGCGTAATTCTTTGGATAACATTCTTGGGGTAATCTTCGGGATTTCCCTGCCTAACTCCTTGAAGCGTCTTTTTCCAAATCTGAGGGATGCTATGATCGGCAATTTCCATTTCCCGCTTAAGATGTTCATCGTGTCATTAACAGCTACAACATACGATGCCGGGCATTGACTTATGTCGCTCAGTTCTTTTTTAAGGTCCAATGTGCCTTTTATTTCCATAACTATACTTGTTGATACCGATATACATAAGTATATCACTATAGATTGTATATCAAAGGTAGGGTAACTTTGTGAAATAGAAAACATTCAGGAGAACTTAATTAAGTCATCTGATTGCAGAACGCAATTTTAAATAAATATGAAAGATAAAATGGTTATAGAAATCTGGAGCGACCTTATTTGTCCTTTCTGCTACATTGGCAAAAGGAAGCTGGAGGCTGCTTTAAATAAATTTCCCCAACGGGAAAAAATTAAACTGATTTGGAAGAGCTATCAGCTCATACCGGATCTGGATACCAGGCCGGGTCGAAACCTGAACGAGTTTATGGCAGCTCATAAGGGAATGAGCATCGCACAGGCAAGGGCAATGAATACCCACGTCAGCGATATCGCTAAACAGAATGGCTTGAATTACGATCTTGATCATGCAATTATAGCCAACACGTTCAATGCCCACCGTCTATTGCACTTTGCAAAAGCCTACGATAAGCAGGATGAAGCTGAAGAAATATTATTTAAAAGTTACTTCACCGACGGCAAAAATATCGACGACCACCTGACTTTGATACAGTTGGGAGCAGAGATAGGGCTCGACGCCTCGAAATTAAAACCCGCATTGGAAAGCGATGCCTATGCGAATGAAGTGAGGCAGGATATTGAGGAGGCACATCAGATAGGCGTTAGAGGAGTTCCGTACTTTTTAGTAGATAGGAAACAAGCGATCTCCGGCGCTCAGCCTGAAGAGGTTTTTGATCAGGTATTAAGTAAAGCCTTTGAAGATTGGACCACGAGAACGGAAACTATAACAATAGTAAATGAGGGCCCTAGTTGTGGACCCGACAGTGAATGTTAATTTATAAAAACGAAAGTAATGTCAAAAACAATTGTAATTATTGGTGCCGGTCCAGGGGTCGGATTGGCTGTCGCTAGGCGATTCGGAGCAGAAGGATATAAAGTAGCGCTTCTGGCTAGAGACAAGGAAAGATTGGAAGAATTAGTCGCTCAACTGAAGTCTGAGGGTATTGAGGCGGCTTCCTTCCCGGTTAATGTGTTGGATGATAACTTGAAAAATACGCTTGAAGACGTCAAGGCCCATTTCGGCAGGATCGATGTGCTTGAATTTGGTGTTGGCGTAAGAATGGATCTTATGCGTAAGCCGCGCGAAATGGATATTGAAAATATCAGTTATTTTATTGATTTAAATATCCTTAGCGTCGTGACCGCCGTTCAGGCAGTGCTGCCGGAGATGCTGGAAAGAAAGAGTGGCAGTATCCTGTTCACCTTGCCGCCCTCCGCAAAAAAACCGATCATGTTTGCCGGAGGCTTTAGCGTTACCGGAGGTGCGCTCGTGCATTATATCGAGATGCTCCATAAAGACCTGGCGCAGGATCATATTTTTGTGGGGGTTGTTTATATCTCCGGTTCGGTTTATACCACTGACCAGGCTCCGACCAAGGCTCCTGCACATTTACCGGAAGGCATACCGTTCGTTTCTGCAAAAGAAGTGGCGCAGGCGCACTGGGATTTGCATACTAAAAAAGAAGGCTATGAGGCATTCACGGGGGATTGGGATAAGATCTACAGCCTTCCCGGGTTCAATTAAGGTTAATGAAATTCATATATGGCGCGTCCCGAAGTCGCTGTGCTGTTACAAAACGGGATTCTATAAGCAAACAGGAACAAAAAAATAAAGCTTCAAATGACAGGTAAAGCTCAACCTGCTTAAGAGGGAATGATCCTGGATCAGTTTGGTTCCCTTTATAGCCATTTTAACACAAGTCTGTTTCAGAGAGACTTGTGTTAAAATGGTTTTTTATTACAGCTATAGTCCACTTACCGGTGATTGGCAGTCGTTACAGTCATCAGCTGTTACCGGGATAATTACAAAAAAAGATTGTCATTATCTTGTGCTACTTTCCCGCGGCGAGTGTGGTTTCCCGGTGTTCCAATCCCCATTTCAGCATCACATCCAGAACCTTTTCAAACGCCTGTCCCGATGCGGTCAGTTCATATTCTACCGTCACCGGAATCGTATCATATACTGTTCGCTTCACAATGCCGTTCGCTTCCAGGTCCCTCAATTCCTTGGATAACATGCGCGAAGTGATTTTTGGGATATCTCTTTCCAATTCCTTGAACCGTTTCTTGCCAAAAAGCAAAGAGCTGATGATAGGTGCTTTCCATTTCCCGTTAATCACATTGATCGTGTCGTTTACGGCTAAAATATAAGTAGCCAGACATTTCTTACCTTCTATTACTTCATAAATTGAAACACTCATATTACCTTTTTTTGATCGCTAAGTATACTTTATGATACCGGTATACAAAAGTATAGTAGTTACTTTTCTATGGTAAATATACATAGGTTTGCCATATAAAATTAAAAAAATACATTATCATGAGTAAAATATTGATCACCGGCGCAACCGGTCATTTAGGAAAAGCAACCATTGAATTTTTATTGCGGCAAGGTGTACATGCAGATCAGATCGTGGCATTTGCCAGGGACATCAGCAAGGCGACCTACCTGACCGAAAAAGGAATTGAAGTCAGGATAGGCAGTTTTGATGACCGCGATTCTTTAGATAAGGCCACTCAGGGAATTGAAACAGTGCTGTTAGTATCCGGGCTGGATAAAAACCGGTTAGAACAGCACAAGAACGTTGCTGACCTCTCAAAAAAGAACGGTGTGAAACGGATTGTTTATACCGGTGTCGCTATCAAGGATGTCGATACATCGTTGAATAACCCGACCATGGAGGATCATTTTAAAACGGAAGAATACATTAGCAAAAATAACCTTACCTATACGTTTTTACGCAATTCATTTTACGCGGATGCGGTGAAGTTGTTTGCGGGCGAGCACGCTATTGATAGCGGGATCTTCCTGCCTACCGGAGACGGAAAAATTCCATTTGCATTCCGTTTGGATCTTGCTGAGGCAACGGCAAAGGTCTTAACCCAGAACGGGCACGAAAATAAAACCTATGAACTTACCGGGGGGGCCATGTATTCATTTACAGACGTTGCAAATATCCTTTCAGACCTTTCCGGAAAAACGGTTACCTACACCGATGCAGATGAAAAAACATACCCGGATACCCTGAGACTGTATGGTGTGCCTGAACCTGCGATCGCGATCCTTTCCGGTTTTTCAGCGGACGTTAAGCGTGGGCAATTCGCCATAGAATCAAACGACCTGGAAAGAATACTGGAAAGAAAACCGCGTGATCTTAAATCCGTCATCAAGGAAGTATATAGCTTATAACCGACAAATGAAAATCTTGCACCTCCGGCAACCGGAAAGACTATTCACCGAAAGCGATAGGTGCGGATAATGCTGAGAGGAATAAAATATGCCGAACACTTCCGCCGCAGTTAAAGAAGTTGAAACGGCGGTCTGAAAACAAGAGCAATGCAGAAAAAATTTGAACTTGGAATCACCACTTTTGCTGATGTAATGCCGGACCCGCACACCGGCATTACTATTTCACACGCAGAACGCATCAGGCAAGTCGTGGATGAAATTGTGCTCGCTGATGAGTTGGGACTTGATTTTTATGGTGTGGGCGAACACCACCGGGCTGATTTTGCAGCTTCTGCGCCAGCTATTATCCTTGCAGCCGCAGCAGGAAAAACAAAGCATATCACGTTAGGTACCGCTGTTTCCGTTTTATCCACGACAGACCCGATACGTCTTTATCAGGAATTTGCCACAATAGATGCAATTAGCCACGGACGAAGCGAATTATTAGTGGGCAGAGGTGGTTTTACAGAAAGTTTCCCACTTTTCGGCTATGAACTGAGTCAGTACGAGAAATTATTCGATGAGCACCTGGATTTATTGTTACAAGCCAGAGATAACGAATTTGTCACCTGGCAAGGACAAACCCGCAGCGGGATCAGGCACCTCGGCATATACCCGCGTACGGAAAAACCTTTAAGTATATCTATGGCATTAGGCGGTTCGAGAAGCACCATCATCAAAGCAGGAAAAAAAGGGTTGCCGGCAGTCCTGGCAGTCCTTGGTGGCCGGTTGCCGGATTTCGCGCAATACGGTCAGTTGTACCGGGATACCGCTGTTCAAAGCGGTCATGATCCTGGCAAGATGAAATTCAGTGTCCACGCTCACGGGTTTGTTTTGAGCGACGGCAAAGAAGCTGAAGAAACATTTTTCCCATACATAGCCTATTATCGAAGTAGCCTGATGTCCGGACGGGGCTTGCCTCCCTATTCGCGTTATGACTACGACGGCGGACGTTCACCTGAAGGGGCAATTTTTGTAGGAGGTCCGCAGGAAGTGGCAGACAAGATACTCTTACTCCGAAAACACTTAGGGATCGACCGGTTTTTCATCCAGATGCCGGTAGCTACAATGCCTCACGATTTGGTTTTGAAAGCGATTAAAGCCTATGCAACCGAAGTAGCGCCCCGGGTAAGGGCCGGAATACAGAATAAATAAGGCCGGACCACCGGAACAAGGTAAGGTAACGGATAACACTTTGGAATTATTCGGCGAAAATAATGATAGGAAGACAAAGGATTATAACAGGAACTGAAGCGCTTTTCGCTAAAGCGGGTATCAGAAGCGCTACGATGGATGATATCGCGCATCATCTCGGGATTTCAAAGAAAACGATATACACACACTTTAAAAACAAGGAAGAGTTAGTGATGACGATAGTAGAAAACAATATTGCCGGTTACAAGGAAAAGGTCAACATGATCACGAGCGAATCCGAAAACATATTCACGATGATCGGCGAACTAACGCACAGTGTAATAGAACTGTCCTCCGGCATATTTTCTCTCCAAAAACATGATCTTTTAAAATATTATGCCAATGCGTGGTCATTGTTCCAGATCTTCATAGATGATGTTTTACTGACATCATTCGATCGTCTGTTGCATCAGGGGATGAAGGAAGGTTTGATAAGACCTGAAATAAAAGTAACAATATTGGTAAGAATGCGGCTGGCTCAGATTCAGCAAGTATTTGACAGCTTAACTTATCCGTCTGTATGCCTTAATCCATTGGAAGTACACGAAGAGTTGCTAACCCATTTTATTTATGGCATTGCGACACCCAAAGGCCGCGAAGTATGGTTGGAGTCATAAGAGCTAATAATAGTTATGAAAAATAAGGATGAGACCAAGCGCAAACTCATTATGGCGGTATCCCATATTTTCCAAACGGAGGGTTATCGAGGCCTCGGTGTGAATAAGGTCGCTAAACTTGCCGGTGTAAGCAAAAAATTGATATACCGCTATTTTGGGGGCTTCGAACGCCTTGTTGAAGCTTATGTGATGGAAACCGACTACTGGATGCAGTTTTCCGGTGAATTGCGCCAATTGACTGTTCCAAAGGATCTGGAGGGTACGAAGCGCCTGATCAGCCATATACTGAAAAATCAGTTTCTTTATTTTCAATCGGACAAGGCGATGCAGGAACTGATCCTTTGGGAACTATCCAGTAACAGCGACCTGATGCGCAGCATCCACCGGACAAGGGAAATGATGGGACAGCAGGTACTGGAAATGGCAGACCCATATTTAAACAATCCTTCTGTCAATTTCCGGGCGATAGCTGCTTTACTTGTCGGAGGTATATACTATACGATTTTACACACCCGCCACAACGGTGGCTTGTTTACGGATATCGATCTGTCAACGGACAGCGGGCGTGAAGATATACTCAAAGCAATCGACCAGGTAATCGATATGGCTTTTAATCCCGGCCAGACCAGGGTTTAGCTGTGCTCATTCCTATAGCCGGAGTATGTTCCGGGTCTTTATCGGTGTGATTTTAGTTAAAACATGGGAGACATCAGTCCAGATATACTTCTTTTAATAGCTTTTACGCTCAAAAGAGATGGTTCCGGCGCTTCAATTGTCTGATTTTTTTTCTGCTCTTTCTTTCAGCCCCATTAACCAATCCCGAAAATCTTTACGAAGCATATTAGGGGCAAATATTTTCTCTAATTTTGTTCTCGGTCCATTTTGGGACTCGTTGATAACAACCTTGCAGCCTTCTTTGGTGGGGATAATCAGCCATGCATTGTAAATGGTCATTTTTTTGCCCTCCATTTCGCCATACCAGGCTATATTATAGGGAGGATTGAATTCTTTTATTGTTGAAGTGAATTTACCGGCCGGAGACCAAATAAAAACACTGGATGGATTGAGTTTACCGTCAGGTGAATTCAGAAGTACAATGCCCTGCGCTTTTTTGTGCCATTCCGGCCATTTAGCGGCGTGGATGAGAATATCCCAAATCCTTTGCGGTGAAGCTTGAATGTCTATTTCGTTATGTACAAAAAAACCGGCTTCAGACGGTTTGTAGCCTTCCGGCCAGTTGATTTTATCGGAATAAGGTAAACTTGACTCAACTGCTTTTTTGCTTGAATAACAGGATGAAAGCAGTAATGATATACCCGTTAAGCTAAGCAGTACAGATAATAATTTTGTTATTTTCATTTTATGCTCTTTTTAATTTAATATTTACCAGATTTTTCTCTTCGCGTGTCAGCTGTTTAGCCTGAAATATGTTCCTTTTATACTATTGATACTATTATGCCGATTTATGTTAATATAAAAATCTGAATGAAAACCGGGCTACCGGCTTGCTTTCTTCATTACATTTGCTGCGATAGTTAGCCTCAATTGACTTGACGGCAGCATACTTGAAAAGAACGCTTGAATCCTGTTGCCAAACCCTGCAACAACGTGAAGCTTTCCTTTTTTCATAGCATTGTATCCAACCCTGGCGACATCTTCTGCACTCATCACCCCACTCTTATAAAGTTTCGCCTCGCCCATATCGGCTTTTTCGATAAAGCCCGTTTGGGTCGCACCTGGAGAAAGTACAGTGGTGGTTACTCCTGTTTTTTCAAATTCTTTGTGAAGGGCTTCCGTAAAATTGATAACGAAAGCTTTTGATGCGGCATAAACGGCAAAATAAGGCACAGGTTGAAATCCTGCTGTAGATGAAACATTCAGAATTCTTCCATGGCCCCGCTTTATCATTTCTTTTGAACAATAGTGGGTCAGTTCAACCAATGTCGAGATGTTCAGCCCAAGCATTTCCCTGTATTTCTCCATGCTTCTTTCGACAAATGGACCATAATCCCCAAAACCGGCGTTATTGACAAGATGCTCAACCTGCAAAGCGTTTTCATCAATATAGCGTTGGGTGACGTACAATCCGTCTATAACAGAAAGATCTGCAGCTATATAATGTACTTTGATTGGATAATCTTTTTCGAGTTGCTGTTTCAGATTTATCAATTTTGCCTCGCTTCTGGCAATGAGCAGAAGATTGATTTTGTCTTTAGCAAAGAGTTTTGCTATTTCCAGTCCAATACCACCAGAGGCCCCGGTAATTAATGCAATTTGTTCCATTTTGATGTTTTTTAGTTTGGCGGAACAAAATTGGCACAGTTTATCTGCCTAATCATTCACATTTGTGAAGAAATGATTAACGCCTGGAAATTTCTGCACGCAAGCGACTGAGGCTTTGGGGTGCTATGCCAAGATGAGATGCGATAAGATAATGCTGAAACTTATTGAGCAGGTACGGCGTTTCCCGAAGCAGGTTTAAGTAACGCTCTTTGGCAGATAGGGTCAATAATGTAAAGGCTTTTTTATGGCTTACCTGGTAGCATTGTTCTGCCATGATCCTCATAAGCTCCTGCATTTTGGGAAATTGCCTGAGTAATTTCTGCAGTTTTTCATAATGAAGCTCTATTGCTTCTATTTCGGTGATAGCCTGAAAAGTAAGTGGCGTCGGAGTTTGTTGAAGAAAGCTATTGAAATCAAAAATGAAATAGTTGTCAAAAGTGGAATCCTCGTCATTAAAATAAAAGCTCCAGGTATATTCCTGGCCCTCGCCATTGACGAACACAGATCTTGCCGATCCGGAAATGACAAATAATATTGCTTTGCAGATTTTCTTATTTGCTAAAATGAATTCATTGGGGGCATATTTTTTTACGGTCAAAGCATTTGCGATTAAAATCCTCTCATCTTCTTCCAAGTCAATGTACTTTTCAACAAATTTTATTAACTGATTCATCGCATGCTTTGACAATAAATATAGTAATTTATTCTATTGATGAATCGCGTCCCGCTGCGCTTTCAAGTTTTGTGCTGATATTTTGTTGCTTTGATTGCAGCAGGTGGCAGTTTTATTAAAAATTGGGTATCAATAAAGTAGAATGCCTGTATACCGATATAGTTCAGGCTTTTTTAGCGCCTAAAAACAATTTGACTTCCTTGCCATCCTTCGCGGGATAACCTGGTGACGGTTGCTTCTTTTCGACTTCACCGGCATTGTGCATTAACAATTTTATCTGCGGCCCTCCATGCAATCATGGCCCATCGTACCTGGCAATCAATGAAAATTGCGCCCTTTATGGAAAGCCCCTTCCGTTGGCACGGCGGGTGGCGTTGAACGGCCATCATAATTGCCCGGCTTGGTGGTTTCATCGCCGCGGGCTAACGTTTGCGGCATCTCGGTTTCGGTCAGGCTGCGCAACAGCGCGCTGAGGTTAAAGCACCGGCGTACCACCAGGTGGGTGACGCCATTGGCTACCTGTAATTTACCCATCACCATGAGCAATTTGGACTGCACGATCTCTTTGCGGTATTCGTCGAACAATTGCTGCCAGACCACCAGGTTAGCTGACCCGGTCTCATCTTCCATGGTCATAAAGAGTACGCCTTTAGCTGTTCCCGGCCGCTGCCGCACGGTGATCAGTCCTGCCAGTCGCACGAAGTCACCGTCTTTATAACGGGCCAGGTCGCTGATCCGCACATTACGGAGACGGTTTAACTGGCCCCGTAACAAGCCTACAGGATGGTCTTTAAGCGAAAGTCCGGTAGAGATATAATCCTGCACCACATGCTCTCCGCGGGTCATCAGCGGTAAAGGCACGATATCTTCCAGCGTCGTTTCCGAAACCTGTCCGTCAAATAAGCCGATGGGCCGGTCAGCCAGCGCCGATACTTCCCACAAAGCCATTCGCCGGTCGGCCCCCATCGACCGGAAAGCATCGGCATCCGCCAATTTTTCCAGTGCGGCCTCGGGTACGCCTGCGGCCCTTAACTGATCGATATGGCGGTAACCCTTTTCACGCATAGTGACAAGTACGGTCATATCATCCTCGCGCAACCCTTTGACCTGCCGAAAACCTAAACGTACTGAGTGATACTTACCATCCTTATTTTCTAATATGTTATCCCATTCGGAATAATTTACATCCACCGGCAATACCTGGATGCCGTGTTCCCGCGCATCCCGAACGATCTGTGCCGGCTGGTAAAAGCCCATAGGCTGGCTGTTGAGCAGTGCTGCGCAAAAGACATCGGGATAATAATGTTTCAGCCAGCAGGATACATAAACCAGTAAGGCAAATGAAGCTGCGTGACTTTCCGGAAAACCATAGCCTTCGAAACCCTGTAACTGTTTGAATATCCGGCGGGCGAAATCTTCTTCATAGCCACGCGATACCATACCATCGACCAGTTTTTTTTCATAAATGTGCAGTTTGCCGTTGGCCTTGAAAGACGCCATGCTGCGCCGCAACTGGTCTGCTTCGGCGGGTGTAAACCCTGCGGCGACGATGGCGATTTCCATAGCTTGCTCTTGAAAAAGCGGCACCCCCAATGTTCGCCCGAGTATTTCTTCCAGTTCTTTGGATGGATAAACCACCGGTTCCTCACCGTTTCGCCTGCGCAAATAGGGATGCACCATATCACCCTGGATCGGGCCGGGCCGGACGATGGCCACTTCGATCACCAGGTCGTAAAAACAACGGGGTTTCAGCCGCGGCAGCATGGACATTTGTGCGCGGCTTTCGATCTGGAACACGCCGATGGTGTCCGCCTTGCAGATCATGTCGTAAACCAGGGAATCGTCCTGCGGTATATTAGCCAGGGTCAGGCGCGGCCCGTAATGTTTTAAAACCAAATCGAAAGCTTTGCGGATCATCGTAAGCATACCCAAACCCAGTACATCTATCTTTAAAATGCCCAAATCTTCCAGGTCGTCCTTGTTCCACTCTACCTGCGTGCGGTTTTCCATACGGGCGTTCAGCACCGGGCAGAAATCGGATAGCTTGCCCTCTGTAATCACGAAGCCGCCGGTATGCTGGCCTAACTGGCGGGGAAAGCCGATCAGTTCGCTGGTCAGTTCGAGCACTTTGCGGGTAAGCGGATCATGCGGGTTTAGCCCCTGGTCGCGCAGCCGTTTTTCGTCGAAGCCCTCCTCGTAAAAATCCCAGATGGTGGCACCGATGCGTTTGATGGTGTCTTCGGACAGCCCCATGGCCTTACCGACATCCCTGATAGCGCCTTTATGCCGTTCCTGCGTGACGGTAGCGACAATGGCCGCACGCTCGCGGCCGTAGTCGTTATAAATGAATTGAATGATCTCTTCGCGCCGCTCATGCTCATAATCCACATCGATATCCGGCCATTCATCACGGGCCTCCGACATAAAGCGGGAAAACAACAAGCGGGATTTGGCGGGGTTTACTGCGGTAATGCCCAGGCAAAAACAAACCGTGGAGTTGGCCGCGGAGCCGCGTCCCTGGTGCAGGATGCCCAGGTCTTCTGCTTTTTGCGTTTTCTTGTAAACCCTCAGGAAATACCAGGCCAGCCTGCGCTTTTCAATAAAGGCCAGCTCAAATTCGATCTGCTTTTTGTGCTTTTCCGGGATAGGATCACCGAAGACCGCTTTGGCGCGTTCCCAGGTCAGTTGCGACAGCCGCTGCTGGCGGGTCAGGCCGTTCACCAGTTGCTCCGGCGGTTCCAGGTATTTGATCTCATCCAGCGAAAAATTGCAGCTATCCGCGATCATCGTCGCATTGGACAAAGCTTCGGGGTATCGCCTGAACAGCCGGCCGATCTCCTCCAACGGTTTCAGGAAACACTCCGCATTGGGATGCAGCTTGA
This sequence comes from Mucilaginibacter gossypii, assembly GCF_900100945.1. GTDB lineage: Bacteria > Bacteroidota > Bacteroidia > Sphingobacteriales > Sphingobacteriaceae > Mucilaginibacter > Mucilaginibacter gossypii. The sequence goes on from NZ_FNCG01000010.1 coordinate 24,749, forward strand.
ACCCCGCTGTATGGATGGTGCATTTTTCCCGTATACAGGTTAAGATATCTTGTAATTCGCGGCGCTCAGCGATATGGTAATGTACATCCCCGGTAGCTACCAGCGGCACGCCGGTTTCAGCCAGCCGGAACAAGCGTTTGGCGTCCTGTCCTCGGTAGTTAAAAGAAGCAGCCAGGTAAAGGGAGCGGCCAAATTGTTGACGATACGCGGAAAGGTCTTTTAGAAATTGTTCATCCAGCTCAAAACGGCTGTTCAGTTGCGCCGGGGGCACCACCACAAACAGGCTGCCTTCCCGGTGCGCATATACATCTTCCCGGTACAGTTCACATTGGCCTTTCTCCGTTCGCAGATTGCCTTTGGTCAATAAAGCGGACAAACGCCCGTAAGCGGTTATATCGGTCGGGTAAGCCAGTAAACTGGGTCCATCCATCAAATCCAGGCGGCAGGCAGGTATAAAACGGATACCTGCCTGCTTTGCCGCCATGTGTGCCCGCACAATCCCCGCAAAACTATTACGGTCGGTGATCGCGATGGCGGCATAGCCTAAAGCCGCGGCCTGCTCTGCCAGTTCATGCGGATGCGAGCCGCCACGCAGGAAGCTGAAGTTGGAAGTGGCCTGTAATTCCGCGTAATTCATGTGATCTCTTTAAGCAAAATAACCGTGTAAGTACCATTGCGCATCGCCGCCGTCATAATGACCTGAGCGAAACACCCAGTAGCGCTGGCCTTCACTGTCTTCTATGACGTAATAATCCCGGTGTTCTCCTTTGTCCCGCCACCATTCACGGCCGATCCGTTCCGGGCCGTCCGCTTTGGCGACCTGGTGTCGTTTGCCTATATGAACAAACTGTTTGGGCGGATGATCCGGCACCAATGCCATGACCTCTATAGCTTCCGGCTTTTGCAGTAAACGGATCGGTCGCGGCAATTCAGGCCAGGCGGTCTGCGGTTCCTCGGTCAATGTAGAGGCCAGTTTAACCGAGCGTTCCGGCCAGTGGTTTTCGGAAGGCAGGTAACGCCGGATCGCCTCCGGGCCGACCTTACCGGCGATGCGGTCCAGCAGTTCGGCCAGCGCAGTATCGGCCAGCCCTTTCGCCTCTGCCCATAATTGTTCCTGCACCGTTTCCATATCTTCCACACGCGGCGCTTCCAGTACGAATAATTCAATACCCAGGGCCGGTTCGATCTTGCTGATTTGCAGCTCGAACAAACGCATCAGGTGTGAGATACTATGTGAACCTTTGGCAGTGGTGATGCTGACTTGCACTTTGCGGCCATCGATACGGTGACATTTCAGGATAGCTTTGCGCACGCCCTTACCTTCATTCTGCAAACGCAGGCACAGCATTTCCAATAATTTTTTGATGGCGATCTCTATGGCAGGCGCGGTACGGATAGGTTCCAGGCAAGGCAGGCGTTCCGAATAAGGAACAGGCGGCACCAGTAGTTCGCGGTACTCTTCTGTGCGGCCGAGCGCCTGGTCTATCCGTAATAACAGTTCCTGGCCAAAACGGCGGCGCAAAGCCTGTGGTGCAGTTGCCAGTAAAGGCCCGATGTTTCTAAAACCCAGTTTCTGCAAACGTTCCAATGGTTCCGGTTCCAGGCGTAAAGCCGCAGGCGGCAGACCGGTAATCGCCGCAGCCTGTTCGCCGGAAGCAATGATGGGCCGTTTTTGCGCGAAGCGTGCTACCGCCCAGGCCGTGCCCATCGTATCAGCAATAGCGGCACGGGCATCAAAGCCGGCCGCACGCAGTTTCAGCACGATCTCTTTCAGGTATTCCCGCTCACCGCCCCACAAATGTGTGCAGCCGGAAATATCCAGCAGCAGCCCGTCCGGCAGGTCTATCGATACCATAGGTGTATAACGGATGCAGCCCAGGCCGATCAGCCGCAATAGTTTAGCTGCCTGGCCTGGTACCTCGTCAACGACGACAAGATCGCCGCTAGCAGCCCGCGCATCCGCTGCCGCCATGCCTGTAAACGCGCCTTCGCGCTCGGCTGTGGGGCTGGAAGCGGTAATGATGATCTTGTTTTTGACCGGGGCGGCCAGTACGAAAGGCAGGTCTTTGAGTTCAGGCCGGCGCCGTGCCAGCCCGTCCGTCAGCAGGTGCCGGAACCAAATGGCCATATAACGCTTCTGCATAACTCAACCTACCTGCCTTTCTTCGCTGATCAATATTTCTTCGGCCGGAACAAAATGCCCGTCCTGCCATTCCAGTTGCCAGCTACCTGTGTGCCCGTTACGTACTTTGAGTAAGTCCACCTGCCACCTCAAAAATCCTAACCCGGGCAACCCGTTCATATCGGCACTGGGTAAAGACCTGACCTGCCAACGTGCGGCACAAGCCGTAGAACTCAGTTTATCTTTGGTATTGCGTAAGACAAAACCTGTCACCCGGCTATTTTCGACAGCGAGTTGAAAACGCCTCGATTGCTTAAAATCCATTTCCCGCAGTTCGCAAACCACGGCGGTAAGCCCGGAACATTTCAGCGCCTCTTCCATCACCCAGAGCGTATCCTTGTCTTTATGTAAACTGATAAATATTACCTGGTGCGGGGCAATGCCGAAAGCTGCCAGCGCGGGCGCAAACAACCGTCTTTCCCTGCCGATCCATACACAAACACCGCTTTTTTGCATCAGCATGGACAAAATACCGCTAACCAATCCACCTGAAGCTGCGGCCTGCTCACTATTGGCGCAAACCAGTTCATGTACGCTGTGCTGCGGGAAAACGCCGTTGGGGAAAGCTGTTTCTAAGGGGCCCAGGCCTAAAACGCCGCGCCTGCCTGCTTCGGGCGGTCTATAGCCTTCCAATTGCAAAATATCTTTTTGCAGCCTTTCGATCAGTTCTCTTTTCGCATCGGCCATGACATTAAATTTGGGACAGTAAAGTTATGCTAATATTTTTAGCATTTTACAATTTATTTTTACATTTGTTTTAATGAATGCCTGGTTTAAAAGCTTGCAGAAACGCATGAAAGTGAGATTTCAACGTTTTTGTATCATTTGATTGCTTATCTTACTTACATTTGAAGTGACTGTTAGCTATCGACTGTACGTCATATAGATTTAAACCTCATCTTTTAATGAACGAAGTATTGACTCCCGCTAAACTTCAGCAGATTGTTGCTGATATTTTTAAGTATAATCAGGACAAAAACGAATATGACAGGATATCCGACAGGAATGTTCAGCAGCTTTTTGCAACGTCTTACCAAACAAGATATTTTCTTGAACTTATACAAAACGCACGAGACGCGATCGTTGAAGGTGGTAAAGGCGCAGGTAAAGTCAAGACATGGGTAGCAAATGATACACTTTTTTTTGCCAATAATGGAGTCCCTTTTGATGAAAAGGGTGTGCAAAGTTTATGTTATCCGGCAGTTTCGCGGAAAGACTCAAAGGAATTTATCGGGCATAAAGGCATCGGCTTTAATGCAGTGCTGGAAATAACTGACCGTCCGGAGGTGATCACAGAAGTTGGCACTTTCTATTTCAATGTTGAGGACGCAGCAGATGAACTGGTAAACTGGAAACCTATAGACATCGCCCTTTTCAGATTTCCAATGTTTCGGTCAGCTAGCATAAGTGACCTTTTTCCTGATTTGGCGGCACAGGGCTTTACTACCATTTTTGCTTTACCGCTAAATAATGAGTTTAAAAACAGAATAGATCAAATTGAACAAAATGTTATCTCTGGTGCCGACCTCGTTTTCCTTGAATTTATCAAAGAGATAGACCTTTTTGATTCATTTATCCATCTGAATGATGTAGGCGCTACGTTGCAGGTGATCGAAGATGAAGAACCGACCGAATACCACATTTACCAAGGTCAGGTGGTTATGTCAGATGAAGACATAGCAACGTTTGCAGAAGAAGAGCAAACCATATTCAGAGACACCGACACGGTAGAATGCAAATTCTTACTTCAGGTCAATGATGATGGCCGCTTTGAGCCAAGACCGGATTCTAAATTACATTTGTACTATGCAATGAAATTTACAACTGGCTTTGCTTTCAGTATCCATAGTTTGTTTTCAGTCACATTAGAACGAAAAGGATTGCATGAGACCAGTAAACTCAACAAAAAGCTATTTAAAGGCATCGCTGAATATTATTGTGGAATTTTTTTAACTGCAATCAAACAAGACTTTCCCGATCAGGTATTAGAGGTCATGGCTTACGAACGCCATCCTAATAATAACTTAGGTGCATTTTATGATGAAATAAAAAAAAATCTGCGTCAGCAGGAACTTATCTACCATGGACCCTCAGCGAGGTTTTGCTGTCCCTCGGAAATATTGTTAGTCAGCAATAAAGAATACGAATTGTGCCGAGACGGTTTCCTTGGCGATTACTGTTTAATGGTTGTGCCAAGTAACTGGAAAATCAAAAAATGGTTGATTGATGAATGCGGAGTAAGCGAATTGACCAATGCTATCTTTGCCTCTAAGGTCGAAGAAAAATGCATTCAATATATCAACGAACCTGGATTTTTTCAATCAGTATATGATTATGCCATTACCAAACAAATTGACCTCTCGCGTAAAGCCATATTATTAACCCAGGGCAGCGGTTGCGTAACGGGAAATCAAACAGCTGTCTATTATCAGGATGGCACATCTCTCAAGGCACCGCAGGTATTAGAAGATTCTGTGTCCTTTTTAAGTGATAGCATCAAATTAACAGGCGGCCCCGCTGAGCAAAATAAATTTCTTGGGGTAAAGAATTTCACTGCGCGAAACCTCATCGATATAGCACTTGATGTGCTGAAAAGAGTGCAAAAAGATGAGGTCGGCAGGCGTGTAATGATAGAATTAATCGAATTTTTGGTACAGTTCGACGAACTTCAGGAACGTGATCATACCGTAATTGCCCAATCGGTAGAGCTGCCGGTATATCATCTTCATTCTGGCCAACGGTCCTGGCGTTCCCCGGCATTCCTGCCCATCTATTTTGAAGACTTTGATTTTGCGGAGGATTATGACCGTGATCTTTGGGCGCTCAATTGGGACGCATTTGATTTGGGCGATATGCCGAAAAATAAATGGCGTGAGTTATTTGAAGCGATCGGCATTTGGACTATACCGGGATTGACTTTAGTCGCAGAAACCGTTTTTGAAGATGAGACGGGAGCCATAATGACTGTGCAGCGGGACAGGGTTCTACACGTTCCGCAAAAGCTATCGCCTCGGTTTTCACAAATGCTCCTTGAAAATTGGGAGGTTTATAGAAACGAGATCGTACTCGATCAAATAAATAAAGCGATTGTCGTCAATAACACCAGTTACGGACAGCCTTCCTACCGTTTTAAAAATTCTTCATTTTATCGAACACTTTGGGAACTGGAATGGATATTTGCCAAATTGGGCGATACCCTTACGCCAAAATCGCCTTCAGACGTCATCTTTATGAATTCCAAGGAAAGCGGTAAGTTACAAAGCCGAATTTTTTATGATTACTTCCCGGTCTGTGAATTAAATGAGACGCTCTACAAAGAGGCGATCAGTGATCTGGAATTGATGCATTTAAATTATGAAGACAATGCAAATTATATGCGCATACTGTGTTATTTCGCCGCGTCATACCCCGAGATAGCACAAGATGCAGACGGCACAAAATTTGAAAAGTGCTATAATCGCCTGCTTTATCTTTTGACCGAATATTATCATTCGTTAAAAGGGCGCAGCTACGTTGGCGAGCTTAAGAAAATTCCGTTCTTATCCCGCCATATAACCACGCAGGAATACGCTTGGACACCTGGAGAAGATTGCATTCATATCAATGAAAAAATATTACTAGATGAACTATTGCTTCATGGGCTTACAGACAAACTAGCCCATCAATTTGCCTTTACAAAAAGGGACAAAAGAGATTGGGGGCGCTATGCAAAAGATATCGGTAAGCCATTGACAAAGCTGGTTACTTTTGCAATCAAAGGTGAAGGCGAACCCAAACCCCTGATCGAGCTAACGCCGCATATTGCGTTGCTGACAGCTATTGTTGAAGATGATCTCGACGAAAGTTTCGATGATGGCACCCTGCTAATCATGAAGGAAATGAATGTCTACGTTCATAAGCCACTGGAGATCGTATATACATTCGGCAACGGCGACCATGAAGCAGATATCAGACAAATCGTTTTTACAGAAGGTGAAGAAGAAGATACTGAAGTAGCCCTCAGCATCAATGCGCTGACGACCCACAGGGATTTAGCGATCGTATTACAGGATTTTTTTGAGCATTTTACGAATGAAGAATTAAAACGGATCAATCTGTTATTCGAACGTATTCTGAGGATACTTCACCGCAGGACAGAGGTAGAGCGATTTCTTTCTGAATGTAATATAGATCAGACAAGATTGGATCATATTAGTGAAATATTAGCTCAGCCTTATTTTGTTGAACCTAACACCATTGCAGCCCCAGTCATGGTGAGCACCTCGCCGGTCACCGCCAAACCAAGAATCGTTACCAAAACAACCATAGTGCAGGAACCGGTGGAAATAACGGAGGTTGAACAGCAAGGTACCTTTCATGACTATACCAATCTATTATCTCAGCACATTTCTAACCAAGCGGAGGAATTTCAACCGGCAATACCCAATCCAGCATCTAACTCAGCCCATACGATTTCTGGCGGTAGCTCCGGCGGATTCGGCGTATTCAAGCCGCGTCGGCGCCTTGCTGACGATCTCATGAAAGACGTGGGGATGTTCGCAGAACATCATATCTATCAGCGTTTGCAGCAAGGTGAAGTGAGCCTATTGCAAAAACTTGGTATTTCCGAAGCTGTTGCTGCTGCTGTTCACTGGTTTAATATACTTAAATTGGAAGACGACGATATAGACGATCAGAGTATCGGACATGGACACGATTTTTATCATGCCGGTTTAGATCTCGCTCTGGAGATCAAAGGGATGATGGCTCAAACACCCTTTATAACTCTTACGGGTCCAGAGTTGGAAAGTATGCGTTTGAGGAGAGGTAATTATCATTTAATCATCGTTAAAAACATCTTTGATCCGCCGAACATTAGGCCATTAGTTATCAGTGACCCATGGGGAAAGATTATGGCTGGAGAACTTCGGTTCATGGACGCCAATCTCTATATATAGGCAGTTGTTGAAAAGCCCCGGGCGCTTACAACCGGGGCTCTTTGCATTAAACTTTAACTCCTTTGTTCTTTCGCGGCTTTTTTGCGGGCGCAGCCTCCTGTTTCTGCGCTTGTTGCTGGCCTTGGTTTGTATCGTTCTTTAACTCTGGCTTTTTGTAATGCTCCAGTTGCTGGGCTTCCCCTTTCCAGTTCGTCAGGTTCACCCGGTGTTCGGCCGGATTGGCTTCTAAATACAATTTTACTTCCTTGCCATCCTTCATCGCGGTCACCTGGTGGCGATTGCCTTTTTCCAATGACTTCATCAGCTTTTCACGGGCACCTTCTTCATCAATGCCGACGATAGCTAATTTATCGATGGCGCGTTCAGGTTTATAATTCCAGCCTTCGGTAAATGGCCGTAACTTAAAATTGCCGTTCTCTGTTTTGTTTTCTTTGTCGATGATGATCCAGGCGTTGTATTTTTCCCCTTCGAGGTTCTCCAACTGCTTGTGAACCGCCCGTCCTTCCATCAGGTTATAAGCTTCTTTAGCAGTAATACCGCCGCCTTTATTGATATAAAAGGTTTGCTGCATCTCTTTGTCTCTTAAGGCGGCGTCGTACTTATTGAAAAAATACATGTCATTTTGGTCTCCTGCCTTATAGTGCAGGGTATAATCAACGTTCTGCTTATTGTATTCCTGGTCAGTGGTCAGGGTAAATTCCTTTTTACCCGATTTGATGTTTTTTTCCAGTTCCTGGTTGAGTTTCTCGCCAAACCCCAGGTTCAGCAACTGCTTTTGCAGGTAATTCAGATTTTCTGTGTTCATATGTTCTTGATTTAAAAAGTTTGATAAATTGTTATTTGGTATCAGGAAGGCCTGCGCCTTTTTTTGATCAAAATAATCCGGCATGTCGTCGGCTATGAACGGACCTTCAAAGCCTTTTTGAAGCACCTGTCTCACCAGGTCCCTTGAAATTTCAGGGCTGAAAATGGCATAGAAATATTTATCCGTTCCCGGCTCGTAGATTGCCGCGTCAAGGTGATCAAACAGCAAAGGTCCGTACGTGTCACACCGCTGAATATCCAGTGAGTAGTTCAGCACCAGGGGGCCGATGTGCTCCTGATGCGGCAGCTTGAAATCATCGGTGCCGTTTAAAATGCGGTTGCGTAGACGATCGGCTATTTCCGGTTCAACATACCCCAGGCCGGCCAGTTGCGTTTTCAGTTCAAAAAAATTAATAGCCGCTCGCATATCATATTCGTCGAAGTAGTCGGTCTCCCTCGGGTCCATATTCAGTTCGTCCTCTTCCATTAGTTCTTCCTCCCGTTATCCCGTAACAGCACCGGGTATTCATTACTCAGTTTCACTTTGATCTTCCTGATCTTCTTGCTGAACAGACCCTTCGCGGCATTAACGCCTCCGGCTGCAGCCTGCGCACCCAATGATTGGTCCATGGTCAGAAACTGCATACTTTGTAAGGCTTCGTCAGCACCACCGCTTGCAGCACCGGATAATTCCGCTTCAGGTGCGGGTATGCCGGGCATACCGTCTAAACTGAAAACCGTCAGGTCAACCGGAATGATCTGCTTATCCAGCCTTATATTTTGTATCGTCAACAGCAGGCGCTGGTTGGTAACCTGGCAAACGCCGAACAGTTGCTGGCCTTTTTGCAATAATTGGTTTTTGATGGTTACCGTATCGGTCAACTTCAACCGGACGGCTGCGCCGTCCGCTACTTTCTGTTTGCCATCGACGATAGCCGGTATGGCCCGGAACGGTGTAATGGCCTCTTTTTTGGGTGCCGGTGTTTTGACCGATGCAGGGTTTTGAATAGCCTGTATCTTATCCAGCATGTTGTTTAACTGTCGCATTTCCGGGTCGGGTGCGTTGTTCCCGCCATTCATATTGCGCATCATTTTTTTAAGCTGCTTTACCTGCTGCGGCTCCGGCTCGTCATAACCGGCAGGCTGTTGGCGTACTTCCTGCGGCTGGCTTAGTTGTTTATTTAACTGTGCCAGTTTTACCTGTATCTTTTTTGCCTGGTCATCGGGCGTGGCAATAGAATCGGTTTTTTGTGCTGATGTTTTGTCCAGTCCCATCGACTTTAAAAAAGCGGGGTTTACACCATCCTGCGTGGAATCATGTTGGGCAGCCTGGTAAACAGCCATTTTACCGGTGCTGGCTTTATCGTTGAACTGTGCTTCCGGGAGGTCGGTGTCCAGGCCTTTATTTTTGGTAATGGGTTTGCTGCCGGCTTTTCCGCCGCCCAGAGCCCAAAAGGCCATCGTCAGGAACGGAATGATCAGTAGCGGTAAAACCATCAGGAATTTTCGTTGCTTTTCCATATCAGTGTTTTTTAAGGGTTAATGAATCGTTGAATTGCGGCCCGGAGGGTTTGCCGATATGCTGTGGTATACTGTTCGTATATACCTTGGTGTCAAAACCGATATAATGAATACTCAGCCATAACAGCCCGAGGAACAGGAGGCAAAATGCAAAGTAGTAATACACCTGCCTGGCTTCATCGAGGTTATTATACCAGCAACTGAAACGGTCAATAATGTTTCGTATCATGGCTGGTTATTGATGGTGGTGTCACGGTTAGCCAGGGTTTCCCAATGCTCGATAAGGAACCCGTGCGGATTGTTGTCTGAACGGCTGACATTACGGAGGTAACCTTGCGTAACCAGCAGTTTATTGATCGTCGACGTCGCTCGGATCAGCTTTTCCGTCGCGAAGCATTTGAACGCATACGGATAGCTGTTCATGTTCAACTGGATGCTGTCGACCGCTATGGTCTGGCTGATGTTCCCGGAGATCAGGTTATTGTAATAGCTTTTCTCCTTCAGGTCATCGTACTGGTTGCGTGCGCTTTCATCGGCCAGGTATAACGCTTTGCTGATATTGCTTTCAATGACCTTCTCGTCGGGGTCAAGCGTAAAAAAATAGTGATGAAACATTTTAATATGGTCCCGCGCTTCGACGGGGATGTTATCTTTCCGGTCGGCTGCAATTGCTTCCAGCGCTTTGCCGTTGGCTAACACGTAAATATGCGCGGATGCTCTCTGATAGGCCGCAAAGGCAAAATAAATAGCCGCAACGGAGATAATGGCACTGGTTAAAATGACCAGCGCGACAATGCGCTTATTCTGCTGGAAGGCCGTTTCGATATTTCTGAGGTGTGTGAACATGATCATTGTTTTTTAGGATTACCATTTAGTTTTTCCGCCTGGGCATTATTTGAACCCGCCGAATGGTAGCCTTCGGCGATATACCCGGGCGTGTTGATGATGTTTTTAAAACCCTCGGCCATGCGGCCGCCCGCAGCCGCACCGACGGTTGACGTTACCGAACTGACGCCGCCCATGGTCAGATTGGTGACCTTGTTTAATAAACCGTTGCCACCACCGGGATTGATGATATAACCGGCAACCGCGGGCACCGTAAAATAGCCGACGATGCCGATGAGTAGAAAAATGAGGTAGGCTGTATCGGTGGAACTGAAGAACGTATCGCCCGCGCTTTGTACCTGCTGGATATCCAGCCTCAGCATATTTTCCTGTACTTTCCCGATAATGCTGCCGAAAATATTGGCGACAGGTAACCACAGAAAGACATTCAGGTATTTAGCCAGCCAGGTCGTCAGCGTATGCTGGAAACCATCAAAGACGGAAAGGCCGAATACTAACGGGCCAAGTATGGCTAGTACCACGAGGTAAAAGGTCCGGATGGTATTGATACATAAGGCCGCGGCTTCATAAACTACCTGTAGCACTTCCGACATCCATTGTTTCACGCTGTTGCGGAACTTATAGCTGGCTTTGTCCATGGCGAATTTGACATCGTTACCGAGGCTCGAGAGCATCTTATCATCTTTTCCTTCGGGATCATCGGGATGAGTATATTTATACCATTTATCACGGTCACCTTCACCGCTATCACCGACATATATCTGCCAGGTATTTGTTTTCTCGATAGCTGCCTCTTTCTGGGCCAGCAGTTTGGCAATAGCGGCATCTGAATTTCGGACCATGCCGCCGGTGACGGTAACGACCGGGTTCATCACACCGTTGATCACCGCGATCACGGTGGGGAATAACAGGATCGCCATTCCTAACCCGAATGGCCGCATCAGCGGGTAAAAGTCGACGGCCTCAGCATTGGCCAGGTGCCGCCAGACCCTTGCGGCGATATACCAAAGCGCACCGAAGGCGGCGATGCCGCGGGCCACGCCGATCAGTTGGCTGCACATCGGGAGCATTTCGGAATAAACGTTATCCAGAACACTTTGCAGGCCGTGAATGTCATCTACCAGCCCGTCGGCCCTGGAAAATAAGGGAATGAATATCCCCGTCAGCGCCAGTATGGCGCTTAATAATAGCTTCTTTTTCATAAAGTTCGATTTAGTTTGTCCTGTAAAGCCGCTTCAGCGTTTTCGTATCATTCAGATCCTTACTTCGCCGCAAACTCAGCATAACCGCCTGCCGGTTGAAAAATCGCAGGAACTGCAGCTGGTCGGAACTGCTGTTGTAAATGCGGTCAATGGCCCGTAAGCGGTCGTCATCGGACATGCGCAGCTTTCCCGCGGTCGTTACATTGGCCAGGTCATCCACATTGGCATTGCTTTGTTTAACCAATTGGTTAAAGACGTTATCCATATAGGCCAATTCAGCCGGGCTGAACGATCCGCTCTGCCGGAACAGACCCGCATAATGCCGGTATTCACGGAGGATATCGCTCTGCTGACTGACAATCTGGCTAACCCTCGGGTTATTCAGTACTTCCGGGTTCACCGCCATCAATCCGGTCAGGTAAATATTGTGCAGGTCGAAATTGCCTTTTGACAAATTGGATATGGTACCGTAGCCTTGCTGATAGATCTGGTATCCTTTTTTCATATCCGAAAGAATGGCCTTAAACTGGGTCAGTTTTTCGATGTTCAGCAATAATTGCTGCAGTTCATCACTTTGGGCTTTGGCCCGTGGTGCGAAGCATAGCAGCATCAGCAATATAGCTGCAAGGCGGCTGGGTGTTTTAACGGTTTGCATACCAATGATTTAAGGTGTTTATATCCTGAATCTGTTGTTTTTTATCGCGGACATAGAGTTGCAGCTGGGCCTGGAAGCCGGCCGCGAAACGGTAATTATCCTGCATCGCCTGATGCAACCTTGCGATCTGCCGGATTCGCTCTTCGTCGCTCATTTCGGTTTTTTGATCCGCCAGGATGGTTTGCAGATCGTTTAACCGGGCATCGCAGTCACTGAGCAAGGCGTCGCATACCTTGTCAACATAATGCGTTTCATTGCTTGTTAACCCGCTTTGAGCTTTCAGTTGCCCCGCTTTCTGTAAAATATCCTGCTGCCAGCGGAGGATATCGTTGATCTGGGGGTTATTTTTAACCGGGACGGATACGGTTTTCAGGTGGGCATAATAACTGCCGTGCAAACCGTATTCATTTCCAATATAACCGCCTATAGAACCCAGCCCGCCTTTAGCAATGCTATATCCCTTGTGAAGGTATCCGCTATAGATTTGCAGGGCAGCGATCTGCTGATAGAGGTATTTCTTCTGGGTGCTTTTTTGCCTGAACCATTCCGCGAAAGTTTGTGCCCGGGTGGTAAGGCCGAATAGCAGGAACAAACAGGTTAATTTAATGAAGGCCATAATAATTTTTGATGGTTTGTATTTCGTTCAGATCTTTGCTGCGGTGCAGACTCAGGATCATATTCTGGTTATTATACTGTTTCAGGTCATCGTAGTTCTCATCCAGCCGGTCACCGGCAAGGTTGATCGCTTCGAGCCGTTGCTGGTCGGTCATTTGAGTTTTTCCGGGGTTCACCGCCAGCATGATCTGGTCGAGGTTTTTCGCGCTGGCATCGAGGATGCCCAGGTAAACCCGCTGCATCTCGTCGACCTCTTCCGGCCGGAAGTGCTTATCTGACCGGAATAATTGCCAGGCCCGCCGGTATTCACCAACCATGGCTACCTGTTTCAGGGCAAGGTCCTTAACGCGCTGATAGTACGCAATCGTTGATTTGACCTGCCACAATTCCTGGTAGTATTCGTCATAGAGTGAGCGTTGCTTTTCTGACCAGTTGGAAATCTCGTTCAGTCTGAACCGGGATAACTCGTTTTCTAATGTTTTCTGTGCGTTTTGCAGCCAGATGGTATTGTTCTGCATGCGCTGCACCTTCAGGTCAATGGCTTTGATCACTTTTTTAACGACAAGCTTTACAGCCTCAGCAATTGGTATCTGCGCGTTTGACCGGCTATTATAGCCAATCAATATGATCGCCATGATCAGTACTGCTTTTTTCATTGATCGATTTGCTTATACACGGTTTTACCGATAGTAATCTGATGCTCGCCGAATTCTATGATCGGTGCATCGGGAGCATTCAGAATCCATTTCTTTAAGCTGAATTCTTTTGGTTTAAATTCGCCATTCAAAATTCTTCTGTAACCAACACGGTTGGTTATTATGTTGCCCTTAAGCACGATTGTGTCCTCTGCCACAGAATATTCGCTTTTTACGTTAGCAACATAAGTGCCTTCGTGGTTTTTGGGTCCGCAGCCGGCAAATAGCCCGACTGTAAGTGATACAATACTTCCGATCATTAACTTTTTCATGCGGCATTATTTTTAGTTTGTTTTTCTTCCTGGACGATGACCGCGATGGCTTTACGGATATCGCCGTACTTCTTTTGATAAGCTTTGACCCTGGCTTTTTCTGCGGATTCCGTCGTGTAGGTCCAGTATTCTTCCGGGCTGACTTCCGTACGGTAAACCCTCGATAGCTGGCCGTTCAGGCTGATAAATACTTCCTTGTATTTATAGCGCTCATCGTTGGCCCGGTTCATACTCATAATGAGCGCCGTTTCCTTATCCGTGATGCCTAAGAGTTGCTGTATTTTTGGAAAATCATTCTGGTATTTGCGTTGGTCAAGGAGGATCTTACAGTCACTGTTATTGATGATCGCCTGCTTCACCACGGGTGAACTGATAATATCTTCGATGTCCTGGGTGACGACGAGTGCCTCACCGAAATACTTTCTGACGGTCTTAAAAAGATATTTGATGTATTCTGCCATCCCTTCGCGGGCAATGGCTTTCCAGGCTTCCTCGATCAGGATCATTTTACGTGTCTCCTTAGGTAGTTTGCGCATTTTGGAAACGAATGTTTCCATGATAATGAGCGTTACTACCGGGAACAGGATCGGGTGATCTTTGATATTGTCCAGTTCAAAAACGATAAAACGCCGGTGCAGCAGGTCAAGATTTTCCGTGGCATTGAGCAGGTAATCGTATTCACCGCCTTTGTAATATGGCCGCAGGACGAAAAGCAGGTTATCGATATCAAAGTGCTGGTCTTTCACCTTGCTTTGCTTCATCGCTTCGTAGAAATCGCCTTTCAGAAATTCGTAAAAGGTATCGAAGCAGGCAAAACCTTCCAGTTGTTCATAGTAGTGGTACAGGGCATCGGATATGGCGATATATTCCGAACGCTGTACGCCTTCATCCTCTTTTTTCCAAAGGGCCAGGATCATCGCCTTGATGCTTTCCCGTTTTTCGGTGTCCAGCGTATCGCCTTCAGCTACATAAAATGGATTAAAGCTGATCGGGCTGTCTTCTGAATAGGTGAAATAATACCCATCGACGAATTCGCAAAGCCCTTCATAGCTATGCCCCACATCCACCAGTACGATATGGGCACCCTGTTCATAATAACTTCGCAGCAGGTGATTGGTGAAAAAGGATTTGCCGCTGCCGGATGGCCCTAAAATAAACTTGTTGCGGTTGGTCGTGATTCCGCTTTTCATGGGTTCATCGCTCAGGTCGACATGCAGCGGTCTGCCTGATAATCGGTCGCCCAGGCGGATGCCGCAGGGCGATAAGGAAGAGCGGTAATTGGTTTCCAGGTTGAAAAAACAGGCGGCTTGCTCGGCGAATGTATCAAAGGTATCGTTCATCGGGAAGTTACCGCTGTTACCCGGCAGGCCGGCCCACCAGATTTGCGGGGCGCCATCCGTTTCCTGTTTGGGCTGCGCGTCTAAAGCCGCGAGGGCCGAACTGACTTTGTTTTTGACATCCTTCAGTTGGGCCTTGTCGCTGGTCCAGGCCAGGATGTTGAAATGTGCCTTAACCGGAAGCCGTTGCTGGCTGATCGCTTCGTGCAAAAACTCTTGTGTGGCATCACGGCCGATTGCGTTTTCGCGGGAGTATGCCGATAGTGATTGCAGGCGCAGCTTTTTGGCTTCCAGTTTTTTTAGGGTTTTGGCACTGTCTTCAATGAATAAATACTGGTTATAAATATGGTTGCAGTTCAGCAGGGCGCCAACGGGGCTGGCAAAGCCGGTACTGAATTTGGTTTTATCCGTGCTGTATTGGTCATAGGTAATGCGCGGGCCACAGAGCGCCGGCAAGTGTTCGGCCTCGGCCAGCGTATACAACTGGCAGCGGTTATCGCCGATCCGCAGTTCATCTTTCAAATGAATATCCTTCAGTTCCGGCTTGTCATCTTTATCAAGCAGGAAGCAGTATTGCTCCAGGATACCCGGCCTGACCAGTGTCCCGGCGAGTTCGTTATCCCGTAGCTGCCGCATACTCACCAGGCCGCTGTCCTCCATTACCCGTTTGAACTGGCCCGCGCTGTCTAGGAAATCCCGGAACAACACCTCGTCGGTGGCTTGTGCCGGGGCCAGGTGTTTCCGCATCAGGCTGCTGGCAGCGCTGCTGACCGGTTTAAAGTTGTCGGGCCTTTTGGTCAGGATCAATAAACAATGGTGCGCGAGATAAGGCCGCTCGTTAAAAAAACGCTCACTGGCATGGCTGAGAAAGGTCTGGTCTCCAAATACGGCATCGTACCCGGTCTCAATAAACCAGTCCTGTTTATGAAAGATGCTGTTTTTCGGCAGGAGTTTGATCGCTTTTACCCAGGTCTGGTGAAAGGCCATATACTCATCATTCGACAGCGTGAACAATTCGGGCAGGCGAAGTTCGTAAGCGACACTTAATTCGCCCTGCATCGATAGTAAGGTGTCGTGTTCGACCTTATAGATCGGAAACACTTGTTCAGCATTTTTCATAAAATAACCTCCTTGACGTGAATTTTAAGTAAGTGGGCAGGTATCTCCGCGCATTTCTTTTCATCAGCCCATGCTCTCCGTACTGGTGGCTCAGGTCGAATACCTTGTAGAATAGCGCACTGCCTAAAGCGGCGATAATGATAATACACAGGTAGATCGCCGTGCCGATCAGGTAGAGCACAGCGAAAAAAACGAGCAATGCGACCAGGCCGCCGCCTAAATAGCCGATGTATTGGGCCTTGAGCCCCTTGAACTCGATCGGGCGATTGATGCCCTTGTTGATGATATAACTCATGTTTTTAACTATTTAAGCCCTCCCTTCCGGGGAGGGTTGGGTGGGGCTTCATACGCCGAAAAATGATTTAAGGACAGTGGCGACAACCACCAAAAAGATACAACTGCCAAACCAGCTGGAGGCAACCTTGCCGGTATCGTGTTCACCGTCGTTCCACTTTTTATAAACTTTTATTGCCCCGACCAGCCCGACAATGGCACCGATAGCATACATCAGGTTCGTTCCGGTGGAGAAATAGCTTTTAACCTGGGTGGTGGCTTCATTGATGCCCGCGTTGCCATCCTGTGCATACGCGCTTAAGCCGATGAGTGAGAGGATAAATCCCGCGTATAGGGTTTTGAATGTCTTTTTCATTGTACGTCTATTTAAAAGGTTGATGGCCATTCGGTTTCCTGCAGCCTGAAAGGCAGCCGGGTACCGGCAAATTCGCTCAGCGGGCGGATAACGGCCGGAAGGCTGATCTCATCGCGGAACACTTCATATTTATTAAGTAATAGCTTAAAAAGGGAAAGGAACTCCGTTTTATTGTCGTTCTCACGATAGGCATCGACGAGCACTTTGGCTTCGTCGAGCAGGTCGTCGGCAGGGCCCTTGGGCAATGTCTGGTCGCTGATGTCGTCCGGTTCGGCACCTGAGAACAGCAATTGTTCAGGTTCATAAAGGCCGGTATCCGCTTCGGGTTTAGCTGCACCCATGACGACAGTCAGTTGATTGGCCACTGGCGGAATGGTGCTTTGAACCGCAGGCTTGATCTTCAGCCAGGCGGACAGTTCGGTATGATAGTAGCGCAGGCCGACGTAGGCGTACCAAGCTATACTGAGTAGTAAGACGGCAGTACCGTATTGCTGCCAGGAGATCGTGTTTAACATAGTCTTCTATTTTAACCGGCCGGCTCCATGCCGCCGGGCAAAACAAAAGTGATCAGGTTAAGCTTTTTTATTTGACAACACGCCCACAGGTGGTATTTGAATTCCTGAAGGGTGTATCGTTATGGTTGTTTAAAGACTGTAATACATAAGAGCGGCAATAGCGCCGCCTGCCAGGAAAAGACCCAGTTTGTCGTTTATAAAATTCTGGAAGCTGTTTTTCATGCGGTTGAGGAAGACGAACATTTCCTTTTTTCTCCGGCTGATATCTAAAAGCTTGTGGTACGTTTCGTGCAGTTCGGTCTGGAACACAAACTCAAAAATGCTCACCAGTTCACTGATCTCAATATTGCCATGGTTTACGGCCCCGGACGTTTTGAGCGAATAAAGCAGTTCGACGGCATCGGTTTGGCTGGCCGTCCAGTTCGGATGATGGAACGGGAATACTTTATGCCCGTTATTCTGTAGGAGTTCACCGTTACCGATCCTGGAGAGTTCGAGGTTTAGGTATTCCTGGAACTTTTCATTGGCCATGATCTTGGATAACTTATAGTCATGGCTGGTGGAATATTGTTCATCTTCTTCGAAATCTTCGAGTTCCATTTGTACGTCAAAGCCGCCACGGGTAAAATATATCTCATCCAGTTGGCTGCTGCCGGAACGGTAATACTGATAAAAGGCTTTGTTGCTGTCAAAAAAGCGCTGCAAATCCGTCAGATGGAAATTGATGTAGCTGCGGATGGCGTCTTCTCCACCCGCGGGAAGCTGGATCAGAAAATTATAAATGTTAATGAAGTAGATGTATTTGCTGTAGAACAGGGGTTTGACTTCTTTGAAAAAATATATTTCCTCAGCCGTGCCCGCAAAAGCGTAGCTGGAAACGTACCTTTTCAGTTTGGTCATGGCTTTTTTACAGATCAAAATGGACCTGCGGTATTGCTCTGTGGGCGTCTGCCCGTTAAGCGTTACCTCCGCCAGTTGATTTTCCATGGCGGTTAAAAAACGTTCAGCTGTGCTTTTCATGTGGGTAGGGATATGTGGAGTTGCGCATTGATATCGCTGAATGCGTTCAGTACCCGGTCCAGGTGCGCACGCGTATGTGTGGCCATGATATTCATTCGGATACGCGCGTTCTTTTTGGACACCGCCGGATACATGATCGGGTTGGTATAAATGCCGGCTTTCAGCAGCAGCCGCCCGGCTTCGAGGGTTTTGGGTATATCGCCGATCTTGACCGGGATCACCGCCGACGCGGTGGTACCGATATCCAGGCCCAGGCCGGTTAGCCCGCTTTTCAAATAATTGATGTTTTCCCAAAGCATCGTTCGCCACCGCGGTTCTTCATCCACCAGTTCAATCGCCCGGATAATACCCAGGATCGCCGGTGTTGCCGTTGTCGAAAACAGGTGCTGTTTGGACTGGTATTTCAGGTAGTTGATGATCTCTGGCTTGGCGACGACATAGCCGCCGATGTTGCCCAGTGCCTTGCTGAACGTACCGGTGATGATATCCACCTGGTCAAACGCGTTGTACAACTCGATCACACCCCGGCCGCCTTTGCCAACCACGCCGATGCCGTGGGCGTCATCGACGACCAGGTACGCGCCGTAACGGTGCGTGAGTGCCGCGATCCGATCTAACGGCGCAAGGTCGCCGTCCTGGCTGTAAACCCCGTCGATGATCACCATTTTCGTGCGGTATTTATCCTGCGCGTTCCGCAGCACCTGTTCCAGCATTTCCAGGTTGTTATGCAGGAAGGTTTTTACCGTCGTCGTTAACACCCCTTCATAAACGCTGGCGTGGACGGCCATATCTAAAATGGCCAGGTCTTCCTTATGAAGCAGGCATTGCAGCGTGGCGCTGTTGGCGGTATAACCCGTCGTGTACAGGATCGCCTCTTCCTTGCCGTAAAACCCGGCGATCTTTTGTTCCAGCTGCTCATGATAGGAAAAGTGGCCGCCTATCGCGGGGGAGGCACCGGAGCCGGTACCGAACCGCTGCGTCGCACGGATCACAGCCTCTTTAATTTCCGGGTGCTGGCTGAACCCGAGATAATCATTGGAAACGAGACAGACCGAGCGGGTGGGCTGCGTTTCGCCTGGCAGCATCAGGTCCATTTCCGGGCCCACCGGGCTCAGGGATTGGATGCGGTAGTTCAGGTGTCCCTTGCTTTTTAAGAAATACAGGTAGCGCTGAAATTCCTTGGCGGTCTCGAAAACGTCCTGTCCCGGGATGTTCTCGAAGTCTTTAAAACTGGCGTTATTGAAGTTTAAATGCATAAAATAAGGTTTAATGTTTAAACATAGTCTTCAAAAAACTCCAAAGTGGTGACATGGATTAAATATTAATTAATTGTTAAAATTTTGTTTCCCCCGCCAGCATGTCACCACTTGGGCATTTTTCGGACGCTAATTTTGCATCCTTTTGATTTAAAGCTGGTTTGGCTGACAGATCGAAAGGCTAAAACAGGGATTGTTCATCTTAATCTTGCTGAACATGGATACGAAACCGATAACTGATTTTTTAAACAGGATCGCCGGATTGTCTGCCGGTTTTATCCAGGAGGTCGTCAGGGATGTCAAACAGGAGTTCTATAAACATCACCAGATCATCCAGGCACAAGGCCAGCCCGAATACCGGCTATGGTACCTGAACAGCGGCTTTGCAAGAAGCTATTTCTATGACGACGAAGGCCAGGAACATACGATCCGGTTCTGGAACGAGGGCGAGGTGATATTTTCCTATGCGGGGTTCTGGAGCATGCCCGCTATGGAATATATCGAGATCCTGGAGAGTTCGGAGTTGAACCCGTTTGAGTATGAACAGCTAAAACGCCTGCTGGATAAATATCCGGACACGCGCGTACTGGTACAGTTTGCCATTCAGCAATACCTGCAAAAAGAACAGGAACGGCACCTGTTATGTTCCCTGCCTCCCGAAAAACGCTACCTGAAACTCCGCCAGGAAAACCCTCATATTTTTAAAAAGGCGCCGCTAAGGATGATCGCATCCTATCTCCACATGAGCCGGGTCAGCCTGAGCCGGATCATTAACCGCAGGCGCCGCTAAAGAGCCTGATCCGAACCGCGTCCGGCAACAAACAGCACAGCAACTGGTAACCAAAACACCCCCAACTGGTAACAGCCGTTACACCCGGTAAGGCACCGGACGGTCTACTTTTGGTTATTATCTGCTGCCTTATGAAACGAATATACATACCGTACCTGATCGCCTTGCTATTGCTCTTTCTCTTCGTCTATACGGCAAGCAGCAAACTGATGGATTTTGATCATTTCAGGGTGCAAATGCTCCGCCAGAGCTTCCCGCACGCTGTAGCAAAAATCTTAATTTATACGCTTCCCGGAACCGAACTCGTGGTGGCAGTATTACTGCTGATCCCGAAAACAAGATTATGGGGCTTTTATATGGCCCTTGTCCTGATGATGCTGTTTACCGGCTATACCGGGCTGGTATTAGCTCATTTTTTCGGCCAGGTTCCTTGTTCCTGCGGCGGGGTGCTTAAAAACATGGGCTGGACAACCCATTTTGTTTTCAACCTCTTTTTTCTGCTGTTAACGGTCACTGGTATATATATCACCTACAGGGAAAGGAGGCGGAGCGGCAAGTAAATGACAAGAACAAGGCTTAGACCGGAAGCTTTGCTGCCGGTATATAGCACAGGAGGTGCCGAAAACCTGTCGTCAGAGTAGGCAAGAATTTATCTGATTGAATTACTAAAGTTTTTCTGAATGTTTTTTGATCTAATAAAGCATTCGTTACAAATGAAAAAGTCAATTATTCCTATGCTGGCTGTTATCCTTGCGGTAAGCGCTAGCGCCTTTACTACCGTTAAAAAGCATAACCACAAAAAAGCCGCAGATCTTTACTGGTATGAGGTGACTTATGATGCGGCGCATCCCGCCGGCACCATAGCCAGTTCCAGCGATTTTTATGTGCAATCCGAAAAGAGCCAGGTGAACTCACCCTGTGATGCCGGTACCGTGAAGGATTGTTTGCGCGGTTTTGCTTCACAACTGACCAGTTATCCCAATAATGCACCCGGAACTGATCAGATCAAAAAGCCTAATTAAGTACTTTAAACGTTAATAAAAGGCCGTATCACCAATCAATGATGCGGCCTGCTTATTTTGAAGGTAATAGATGCTATTAGGTGGGTTTGTAAGAACCTGTGTGCTAATATACCACAATCAAAGTTTTGGAATACTTCGAAATAGAGGGCAGTTGCACTGCGGTTTATGATATGGTCGCTTTTTTACTAATGTCAGGCAAAACCGGTGAAGGTGCTAAAAATAGGTCGGATTGTTTTTGTATCGTTATTACCGATGTCGCAGATGAGTTAATTTGCTTGCGGAAATGATTTTGTACTTTTACCGCCTTTTTTTCTTAAATTGAGGTACTTAAACTTTCCTCATGAAAAAAATATTTTTTTGGGTGGCGTTGCTTTTCACCATGTGTAAAGCCAGCGCACAATCAATTGCCGTTGACAGTAAAAATCAAAGTATCTTCTCGTATTTCTCTTCTCAGGAACTGACTGTCCAACTTACAACAACCGCTCCTTTAACGCTTTCCAAAGCCTTTACATTAGATTCGGTTTCCAAATGGTATATCGATCGTAAAACCGGGGAACGTATAGTTACAATGATTAAGAAGCACCAGATCTTCGGTGAAATTTCAATGTTGAATTCCGGCGATGACGGCTACCTGACGCTTAATAAGATGCGACCGGGTATTGGTGCAAAATTTGGTTACCAACTGGCAACCGATACTTTCAAGCGCACAGATATGGTGGGCGGGGCCATAACAGGCGGGTTTAATGCTGTCTTTAAGATGGACAACATCAAACTGTACAACACCGACATCAATGCTGAAGAAGACAGAAAGCCATTAACCTACGGAGTAGAGGGTTATTTCAACTGGTTGCTGCCGACCGGAAGGCATCCGAATTTTGTTGAAGTGCTTGCAATCACGGGTACGCTGCAACATGCATGGAACAAAGACGACTTGCTTAATTACCAAAACATTAGTGAGACAACTGTGCTTCCAACAATCGTGGCGCTTTCAGATTTCCGCGGTAGCTATGGGTCACTGAAAACCAATATCACTAATGCCCGGATTTCTGGTGCATTCGCTATGTATTACTGGAAATTGAACCTAATACCTTTTTTGGTCTATAATTACCTTTCATCTCCGGAATCCAATTACCACGTGGGCGCATTTTTGAATGTCCTGGCGAAACCACTAATCCCCAATAATATCGTAATACCGTCTTCTCTTGGGGTTGGAATCGACTGGATACGCAGCGCCGGAAATTTCTCGCACGCGAATTATATCCTGACAGGCACAATCAAGATCTAACCTTGGTCAATCAGTATAAAATTAGTGAAAGTGAGATTAGTTATCGGATTAATGCCAATGTGGTGCCGCCAGTTGATGATATTAATTCGGCGCCGTTGTCCATAATCATCGAAGATATTGATGCTGGCAAAGACGGCATGATAGCCTGTGCCATATACATAACTAACTTGCGTTGCATGCTGTACATTTCTGAAATTGACGCCGAGTAACGGCGGCAGGTTAATTGCATTGATGCCGTGATGCAAAGTTCTCAGCGCGGATTTATAATCTGTACATGCTGCGAAAACGGAGTTGGAATTGTGCACTGCCCGTTTCCCCAAGATAGCGTACAGGATGATTGCTTTGTTTAGGATAGCTGTATCGCCAAGCGGTACAAAACCGCAGCTATCAGACGCTAACTTCAATTAAGTGGTAGTCAGACTCACCGTATCTTTATTTCTAAGGGTTATGTTTACTCCGCCGTTGGTCCAGATTGCCCGTTCCCATACGTTGTCGAGTCCATAGGTCGCGATTGTACATTTGATCACCGCGATAGAAGCGCAATTGTAGTCGCCCCTCGAACCTTGCTTAAAAGAGTTGATCACCTTATTAGAGAATTCGATAGAGGGTGTGAAAGGCTGGGCCATCAAAGCGATATGAGTAAATACCAGGCTGAGGCAAAGAAATAGCATTTTTTTCATGATGGTTGGAAGGTTTGGGAAGTTTTACAATCAGGTATCTAATATAACTAGATTTATTGCAAATAATATTGTGAGGAGGCCGCGTCATTTGACTTTTGATGCAGCCTCTTCGTTACTGTACTCTTATCTTCCTTTCCGGTTCGTTGCCTTTTCCAGCACGGGTTGCCTGCCTGCCAGGAAATCGGCCATATCATTGGCTTTGATTCCCGTTGTTACGGCCCTGACAACACCCTTCGGGTCAACCACGACGATATACGGGCACGGCCCGATGGACAGTTTGTCAAACATTACCGAATCATAGGCGATGGGCAAGTTGACATGCATCCTTTCCCGGATACCGCTGTAAAACTCCCGGATCGACTTATCGGGCCGGTGCGTATACATCGAACCGGTATAGCCGACCAACAGTACCTGGACTTTGCCTGCGAACCTATGCTGTAGGCTATCGGTTGCCGGCATTTTCTCAATGCAGTTGCCGCAGTGCTTGTTCCAAAAGTCCAGGATCAGCCATTGCCCTTTAAAATCTGCCGGTGATACGTTGTCTTTACGGAAATATTTTACTTCGTTAAACCGGAAATCAGGACAGGGAGAACCTGTTAGCGAATGTTGTTTTTGAGATTGTGCGCCGGCAGTTCCGAAACAGGAAACGCACAGCAATGTGATGATCAATTTATTCATGGTGTTTTGTTAAGATTAATAGCCTGGGTTTTGCGTGAGTGCGGGGTTAAGCAGAATTTGCGGCAGTGGCACCGGGTACAAGGCATCGGCAGTTTGCCAGTTGGAGCCTTTGAACGCGCCTAACACCGGATCTGCCTGGCCCGTCCGTTTCAGGTCGAACCAGCGGTGGCCCCATTCTGCGAACAGTTCTGTTTGCCGTTCGTGCATAACCGCGCTTAACAAACCTGCCTGTGTAGTAATAACGAGTGGCGCTAAACCCGCCCGTTGGCGGATGATATTCAAGTCGGCCAGCGCGCCAGTGATGTCTTGTTGCTGTGCCCGTGCCTCCGCGCGGATCAGGTAAACTTCGGCCAGCCGCAGTACGATATTATTTTCCGTCACGGTGGTACTGTTCCTGACCTTGTATTTATAGGGATAGGTATAGCTGTTGCCGCCGGTCGTATTTGTCTTTAACCAGGCTGCTTTACGCAGATCCCCGGTTTCAAATGCGTTTAGCAGCGCACCGGTGATGATGAATGTTGGCTTCGCCGAACCGCTGGCGGGGATGAATACAGAACCCTCGGAGGTATTCGCTGTGGGTCTTGCCAGTTGAAAGATCGTTTCTGCGGAAGTATTGACAAAAACCTGGCTCAGGTTGCTCTCCAGGTGGTAGGTACCCGCGTTGATCACGGCTGTGGCCTGGGCTTCCGCGTTGGTCCAGTCTTTCTGGTACAGGTAAACCCGCGCCAGCAAAGCCGCTGCGGCCATTCCATTGGGCCTCACGTTGGTAGCGGTGCTATAGGTCGCCGAAAGCAGTTGCCGGGCTTCGGTCAAATCCGCTACGATCTGCTGGTTGACAGTTACCACGGGTGTCCTCGGCAATGCGCCGCTGATCCCGTAATCCGTAGTCAGCACCAATGGTACGTCGCCGTACAGGTTGACGAGGTAAAAGTAGTTCAGCGTACGGGCAAACAGCATTTCGCCTCTCAGTTGGTCTTTAACACCGGCAGTGATGGTTTGTGAAGCGGCCAGTCCTGCGATCACCGCGTTGGCCTGGTAGATATACCGGTAAGCGTTCGTCCAGAATTTGGAATTAATGGTCGCGCTGTTTGCCGGGATGGCATTGTTTTTAAAAGCGTCATAGTCTGAATTCGGGTTGACATTGCTGAGTTCATCAGCGGATAATCCCGTATAGACGGTTACCGCCCCATTCATCAGGGTCAGGTTATTTGCTATCATCTGGTAGTACAGGCCGACGACGGCGGACGTAGCAGTGGCATCGCTGGAAAAGACCTGCGAGGATTCGGCCTGCGTTTGGGGCGGCGGGATGTCCTCGAACTTTTTGCAGGACGGCAGCGCCGCGGCCCCAAACAGGACGACGGCGGAAACGATGCGGAACAGTTTTTTATTTTTCATGATCGTTATATTAAAAATTGAACTGGATACCGCCGACGATGGATCGCAGCGGCGGCAGGATATAAAAATTCTGGGTTTCAGGATCAGACCCTTTATAATTCGTAATGGTCAGCAGGTTCTGCGCCTGGAGATAGATCCGGCAATTCCGGACATGGTAACGCCGCAGCCAGCTTTCGGGTAAATGGTAGGACAACGCCACGTTTTTGAGCCGGATAAAGGAGGCGTCCATATAAATGCCATCCGAATTTCTGAGTTGGGAAATCGCGATATAGGCATTGGTATAGCCTGCTGTGTATTGCTGCACGGGAGCAACATTGCCGGGCTGTTGCCACCGGTTCAGTACCAGGTCGGGCTGGTTATAGATCCAGCCCGGCGGATAAAAGGCCAGTTGGTTCAGGTAGCTAAGCCCGGTTTGCTTCCTGAACTCGAAAAAGAAACTCAGTTCGAACGCACCGTAGCTCAGGTTATTCTGCACGCCGCCGTAAAACTTCGGGTCGAGGTTTCCCTGCACCTGGTAATCATCGGTGGTGAGTTGTCCGTCCTTATTTTTATCCTCATAGGTATACACGCCGGTTTGCGGGTCTACGCCGGTGTGTTTCAGCGCGTTGATCAGGTTCAGCGATTGCCCGATCACATACCGGCTGGCATAGCTGGAGGTACTCAGGCCAGGAAAGGCCAGCAGTTTGTTTTTGGGCAGCGTAATATTGAATGCCGTTGTCCAGGTGAAATTTTTCTGATGGAAATTATGGGTGGTCAGGGTCATTTCCCAGCCCGTATTACTGACCAGTCCGGGGAAGTTCCGCACCACGTTGAAAAAGCCGGTTTGCGTGGGCAGCGAATAGCTGATCAATTGGTTGCTGCTCCGGTTATGGTAATAAGCCGCGCTGAATAAAACGGCGTCGTTAAGGAAACCCAGTTCCAGGGCGCCTTCTAGTTTCTGATTGATCTCCCAGTGGTAATCCGGATTATACAGCGCTTTGGGATACAGGCCCGGCAAGCCGTTGTACGTGTTCGTAGTATTACTCCACAGGTTTAAGAATTTGTAATCACCGATCTGATCGTTACCGGTTTGGCCGTAACTACCCCTTAACTTGCCGAAGCTGAGGAAAGGCAGCAATCTTTTAACCGCAGGCTCGGAAGAAAACAACCAGGCCGCGCCAACAGCACCGAAGTTGGCCCAGCGGTTTTCCGACGCGAAGCGGCTTGAACCGTCCCGCCGCGCGGAAATATTCAGGATATATTTATCATGCAGTTGGTAGTTGATCCGCCCGAAAAAAGCCGTGTACCGGTATTGCACAAAATCATTGGACGCGGTGATCACCGGTGCGGCGGCAATCGAATTTAACAGCAGGTCGGAATTATAATTGCTGCCGTACATCGCGCTGATGCTGCCGGTCTTGTCCTGGTAGGTATTGCCTAATAAAATGCTCAGCCGGTCTTTGCCGGTCACCCTCGTATATTCCAGTTGCGGTTCGATGATCCAGCTTTGGTTATCGGAAGCGGCAAATCCTGCGGAGGGCAGTTCTCCGGAGTTCGGATCAATTGCCGCCGTAGGCCGGGTCGTCGATTCATCCGACCGGAAGGTATTATAGCCCATACTGGCCCGGAAAACCAGGTTGGGTACTATTTTGTAGCTGAGCAGCAGGTTCCCAAGCAGGTTCGCGTTGACGGATTTATATTTTTCCTGCAATAAGGACAGCGGGTTTAAAATATCATTGTTACCTAGCGTGGAATACAGGATACCCGCATCCTCCCAGGCCAGTTTACCTGAACTGTCGTAGAGCCTGATATTCGGCGGCAGGTTGATATACCGGGTCAGGTCATAACGCGGCAGGCGGTTGTTGTCATTGGCATACATGCCAGAAAACAGCAGGCTGAACCGTTTATCAGTTGACGTATGGTTGATATTGAAATGCAGCGAGGCGCGCGCGTCCGCAAAATCCCCGGGATATACCGTCGTTTCCCGGTGGTAACCGCCGCCAATTAAAAATTGGGTATTGGCAGTTCCGCCGGAAACCGTGGCCTGTGCATCGGTCGCATGGGCGGTGTTGCCGGTCAGCAACTTTTTAAGGTCTGTGTACCGGTCGGTGTCCCACAAGGTGATATCCGGCGCAAAGCCCGGATCGCCGGGCGTAGAACTCACCGTCAGGCCGTCATTGGCAAAGGCCTCTTTACGCATCGCCACATATTGCTGGGTGTTCAGCAGGTTGACGGAGCGGCCGGTATGGCTGATTCCGGAGGTGACTGAAAAGTCTACTTTAGTTTCACCGGCTTTGCCTTTTTGGTCGTGATGAGTACCACACCATTGGCCGCCCGGCTGCCGTAGATCGCCGTGGCGTCCGCGTCTTTTAACACTTCGATGCTTTCAATATCGGCCGGGTTAATCGTGTTCAGTGGGCTCAGTCCGCCGGAACTGATCGATGTAGGGTTATTGGCAGCGGAGTTGATCTGGTTGGTAGCTGTATTGCCGCTTTCAAAGGTTACGCCGTCAATAACGAATAAGGGATCGTTCCGGGACAACGTGGCATCCAGTGCGCTTTGACCGCGGATTTGCACATTGAACGAGGAACCGGCAACACCACTGGTCTGTGATACTACCATACCGGGAACACGTCCCTCCAATGCTGCCAGCACATTGGATACCGGCTGCTTTTCGATATCTGCCGCGCTGATCGAAGTGACATTGCCCGTATTATATCGTTTGGTGGTTTTTCCGTAGGCGATTACCTGTACTTCATCCAGGGAATTTGCCGCGGGCTTTAAGCGGATCAGCAAAGGGCCGTCTGAAAGTTTGTAGGGATATTTTAAAGTCGTGTAGCCGATGAAGCTTACGATCACGGTGCCGGAAGTAGCAGCGGCAGGAATGCGAAATACGCCGTTTTTGCCGGTGACGCTCATAGCATTAGTGGACAGCAGTTGTACAGTCGCACCTGGTAACGGTAGGCCTTGTTCGTCGGTAACCTGCCCGGTGACGGGGGCAGCGGAGGAAGTTGGTTTGTCCTGGGCCGTCGCTTTAAAAAAAAGGCAAAGCATGGCCAGAACACTAATAAGTATCGTTTTTTTCATGATTATTTTTTAAATGAATCTGGTAGGAGAATAAAAGAATATAGTAAAGGCAACCCCGGAAGGTTTAACTATTAACTGATTACGGGTTGCCATTACCGTTAGGTCATTCGGGTGGGCAGATGAGCAGTACCCAAAGCGTAGTTTTATTCCTGGTCATGACTTTGGGTGATTTGGTGATCGGAAAGGGTTTGGGATACTTCTGCCCGGTGATAGATCTTGGCGACCAAGGCAAGCAGTTGTTGGAGGTCGGGGCACTGTTGCAGTTCTTCCGCGTTGTTCAGACCCTTTTGTTTGGCCAGGCTTTGCTCAAACCAGCTTTGGAGTTCCTGTTGGAACTGATCATAGGGAACCGTTTGGAAACGTTCCATAATGTCCGTCAGGGTCGTGAAGGATGGTGGTTGGTTGGAATTTGATTGTTCGTCCATGAGCATTGATCTTTAAAAAGCCAAAACAAAGGAGTCGGTGCAGGTGGAAATGCATAAGGCGTGACACCCAACTTATCGCTTGTGAGGCCCTGAGAAGCCTTGGAACGAATAAGCGGGCGCCACGCCTAAGGCATGGACGCATACCACTTATCGCCTTGTTCCATTGAAATTTCTCAGGTTTCACAAGCAAGACTCAAAGTGCGAACTACATTCAATAAAGTCCGCAAATGTATGTTTTAAACTAGAATGAATACATTGATATTGTTTAATTAATTATAAATATAGAGAATATATCTACAAATATAAAAACAAAACACTCATATAAAATTTTTTTACATCCGGCAAGTGCTGTTAGATATTTTTAGAAAAAAAACAGCTTTGCAGAAAGAAACTTTAACGAGATTGGGATTGTTTTTAGCGAAAAAATCGGTAAATAAAGCAGATGTAGCGCGTAAAACAGGTATTTCCACTTATAGGCTAAGTCAATTATCAATTAATTTAAAATCACAGCTGCGGGTTGATGAATTGTATTTAATTGCTTTGGCATTGGAAATTGACCCATCGGAGGTTTTGGAGTTTGTTTGCAAGGATTTATCGTTGCCTAAAAAGTAAATCAACAATGTGTTGGCAATGCCTTTGGCCCAAGCGCTTCGCTTTATCTAATTCGCATGATGCCGTTATCGTCCCAGTCCCGAATTACAATGTAACTTTAAATCAAATACGATCCAAGATATTGCTGGCTTATTTTAAACCAAAGTTAGGAACAGCGAACAATTATATTGCGAACTAATATTATTGAACGGGCTCGTAAGTCCCAGGTCTAAATTCTATTATTTTCATTTCCTCGACTTCAAAAAGTCCAATTCCATTATATTGCGGCTCAAATAGAGTGCATCGCATACCACGAAAATTTCTGAGCCGAATATGAAATTGAAAAAGACCATTCAAGTCAAAATTGAATATCCCGAAACTAACAGTTTAGATCGGAAATGTAAGTGGATTTGCCCGGAATTAACTGCAATAGACGGTATTGGAGAATTGGCACTTTGGGAATTGAAAGGCCTGGTTGTCACTATAGGATTTATCAATGATGAACAGGAAAAGATAATTGGTAGCGGAGTAATGATAGCGCCAGGTGTCTGTCTAACTGCAACTCATGTTATGGAAGAAACGCGCCAAAAAAATGCCTTAGTTTATTCATTTCCGTGTGAAAATAGTATGAGAATTTGGTCTCCGCGGGATTTTAGCGCATCAGAGAAAGTGTCAGTCGAGATCATGCCTTTCCAAAAAAAAGTCCCACGATATATGGATGTGGGAATACTATCGCTTTCACCATTTTCGAAATTTGAAGATCATGAAAATTATATGTTTGCGCCCTTAGAAGTTTCTATACCAAAAATTGGCGAAAGACTTTGGGCTGCCGGATATCGGGAAATAGACAATGACGGCGTTCCAACGTTAGCTTTTTTCTGTACATCAGGAATTGTTACTGAACAATATCTGCAAGGAAGAGGAACGTTCATTAATGGTCCTTGCATCGAAGTTGCGATGGAGACCCGGGGCGGAATGAGTGGAGGCCCTGTGTACAATGCAGAAGGAAAAGTTATCGGCGTAATTTCATCGAGTTTAGAAGGAGCCCAAGGCCCATCCTATATATCATTGATCTGGCCTGCTTTATTATCGACAGTTTACGCGCCTTGGCCGGAAAAGCTTTGGCCCAAGCAAACTGCCGGAATTCAAATTAGTGCCGATAAAGGCGTCAAAATATTAGGTTCAGCGAGGATTGATGATGAAGGATCATATAAAATTAAATTTCCTAAACAAAGCTCAGAATCGATGTTGGCGGTTTTAGAAACCGCAGGAATCAAGTTGCCAGAAGAAGATTATGATTTTCAAGATTTTTCCCACGAAAATTTTGAAAAGTTCTTGGAAGAAGAAGGCATTAAGTACCTATTTGTAGCAGATAAAGAAATTTTTGATCAAGGACTGATTGACAAGGAGTACACGGAGATTATAAAACTTTTCCAATGTTTCGATGCTTCCATGTTGGAGGGGCTTGAAGATTTAAATATACAATCAGTCAAGTTATTAGACAATGGGAATATCGGAATTGATGCGTTATATAATATCCGTATCGCCTTTCTACGATTGAGAATCACACGTGAGGAATATGAATGTCATAAGGATTTAATCTCTTCTTTAAATAGTCTTCAAGATCAAGAGATTGATGAGGACTACATATGTTACGATCATTACGCGAGACCCTTTTATAGAGTTAATTTTACCTACAATATACAGTCTGGTGAATGTCAGGATATAAGATTTCAGTCATTGTCGTTGAAAATTTAGGAACGTATTTTGATTTGATGGTAAATGATTTCGCGAAACTATTAAGTGCCGCCGAACAGAATACAACCGGGCGACGGGCGATCTCTGCCGGATCTGGACTTATAATTTTTGATATATGAATTTGTCTCAACATAATAATGAAGGAAATAACTATCTGCTTTTACTGGAAGCACTGATTTTGCAAAAGCTGTCAGACGAAGAATTAGTGATCGGCACTGCTTATCGCGATGGGAATGATTATGCGGTTTTGTCGCTGGATGAATACGGGCAGCACAATGTCAACTTGCATTTGTATTGCGCTAGGCCAGACCAATTCTTGCTGGAGATCGAGGATTTTGACCAGGATGAGGAGCACGGACTGTTTAAGCTCAGTGCAGAAGATTTAAATATAATACCTGAAGGCTTGCGTCAACTGATGTCGAATGTTGCGCGATCGGGTAAGCCTACCGCTTACAGAAAAGATCAGCTTAGTCCCTGAACAGGCTGCATATATTCAAAGCCATTATTGCTGGCAATAGTGATGAGCGGCTTGATCTGCTCCAGGAATTTTTCTTTTGTAAAATAAACTGGCGTTAACTCAGGAAAAAGGGTCAGATATTCCTGCAAGAACTTTTGCTGCGGATGTTTTGCCTGTATGATTTCTATAGCGTGTTGCTGAAGCTTGAAAAATGGATCGAAATGCAGGTCCAGCAAAGGCAACTTGTCACTTTTTGAGCTATTGAATGATCTGTCGGCTGGAATCAGGTTCCACATCAGGTCATGCGAGACAAAGGCGTATGGCACGAAATGTTCAACAGCGTAGTCGCCGGTTTTAAGTCTGGTATTGGTATATATACAATCAACGCTGCCGAGTTCATTAATGACCATATCCCAGAATTTACGCTGCTCGGTCAGGTTTTTCCTCACCGGTTGTTTGATAAGTTTATTGGGTATGTCAGGTACATTGGGATTTTTGCTTTGCAGGTAAACCGCCAGGTGCCAATAACAAAAAGCTTTGAGAATACCGGCATTACGGGTCAGGTAATCCCCCCAAGCCGGGTTCATCTGGATGTGATCCTTATATACGGAATAAAGGCAATTATTGGTAAAGGCCTGCGAATATTGATACGCCAGCGCCATATCATCGGCTCTGAACCAGGGGCTTAAGAACCGGTGCGGTACTTCGGCGTTAAAATAGCGGAGTTCTTTTTGAGTCGCTTTATTGTTGCTTCCTGAAAGTCTGGCGAATATCGTCTTTCTGTCCGCATCTACGGTCAGATTCTCCATCATCTTAATTTGCTCTATCGCTTGCTGTAGCTTGTCCTGTTTGCCGAATGATACGTGGAAGTAATTTACGGTAAACCAGGAGTGTGCTACCATTTCGGCAAACAGATCTTGCTTACTGATCGCTTCCTCACCCTGTTCCGCTCTGCCCAGAATCGAAAGAAACCAATAAAATTTATAGGTGGCCGACGTTTTATTGAAACAGGCCGTCAGCAGATGGACAGGTAAATGTTTGTGCGTCGGGAGGTTCATAGTCTCATTCGGTGTAAAATCATTTGATAGCCAGGATATAAAGCGCCAAAGTTATCCATGATAGTTGAAACAATATTTGCTTTCGATAGCTGTGGGTCACCCGGGCCAAAGTTTTTGCCGACAAAGAAATAATAGCGGCGATCATCCGGTACAATGTAATCCATAAGCGCTTCGGTGTCGGTGAACTCGTTTACATACTTCGGCGGCCGGTTATTGATAATGATAAAGTAACCTTCCGGAAGACCATGGATGTGTTGGAAGAACTTTTGACGGAACTCCGTTTTTTCCAGTAGTTCCTGTAAATGGTCCCGGTCGATTTTACTGCCGTTCTTATCACGCCCGATACGGTTCCAGATGCCTACTGAATCGCGATGAATGATCACTTGCATCCTCATGAAATTGATCGGTGTTTCATCTTTACCGTATGCCTTTATTTCCTGCCTGCCTCTGCCGTAATGTAACCAGATACCGTCAAGGTCTTCGCTGGTATAGTTATTATGTACTGCGGAAGATACGGTATGTTCAAATTCGTAGTGGTCGTGCAGGTCCCAATTTTTCTCTTTTATCTTGGGGTAGACTAAGTGGTGAAGCTGAAACAATTTGTTTCTTACCGCTTCACGCTCTTTATCAATTTCCGGTTCATAACTGTACGGTTTAGCTCCTGTGAATGCGTTGTAATGTGTTTTTTCAAAAAACTGGCCGTTAAAGTTGATGTCGTCGAGATTGACCGTACCCGGTGACAGCAGCTGTGCCATTTCTTTTTGATCCTGCTTCATACGCTCTTTCCGACGGGTGAAAACGGGCTCGTAGGCTTTGATAAGTTCCTCTGTAATCGCCTTGCCCTGTTTCATTTGAATATTGAACCATTTTAACAATTCATCACAAGTTATCGGATCATCAGTCTTCAGGCTCACTTCGACATTTTTTTCAAACCCACCTAATGTACAGTTACCGGAACCTGTGTAAACCGTTAAACCCTTGTGGTTACGCAGGATATATACTTTGGGATGGTAAAATCTATTTTCTTTTTGATAAATGTGGGCCTTGAAATTTTCGCCGGAAAGCTCCATTAGGCTGCGCAATACTTTCGGTGGGGTTGGAAGGTCTATACCAACCAGGTAGTGTTGTTTCGCCTCATTGCTCAGATGGGTCTGAATAAAGTCCAGGCCGTCTGTTGAAACCAACGCCGCAGCAACCCAAAGTTCGTCACAATCAGCAAGTGAGTTCTTAAAATCATTGGCCAGATTATAACGGTGCGTGATCATATTGCGCCGTTACAGTAGTTTTGAATAGTGATAAAAAACATAGAAAATGGATAAAAATGTAGGTTGACCAAATATAATAAATAACTGCCGATGATTGCTTGTTTAAAGCTTATTCGTTTAGCGTCAAGCCATATACTGCACATGGTTAGGGAGAATCAGGTATATTCTCTCTTCGATGGTGTCTTTCGGTATTTTTAGATAAAGCAATAAATAATACTCCAGGATAATCTTTAGTTTCATGTTAGCTTTTCTGAGCATCAATATATTGCTGATCAGCTCATTATTTGACATATCAGCTTCATGTACGAGGTAATGTCTCGCACTCAGCACCTTTTCGGTAAAGGCTCCGGAATCCTTGACAAGTTTAGTAAGCGTCTCGCTGTCATCTATTAGTTTAGTGAGCTTGTCCCTTATCCGGAATGCTTTTAGTTTGGTTCCCTTTCTGAATTCCAGCAGAAAGTCCCTTTGGTGGGATTTGATGCCGGGCAAAGCCAGCACTTCAGTGGCCACTTTAGATAGTTCCCCGATTTGCGAATTTACTGCCTGATGGGTTTTGTTAAACATGATTTCCAACGCCGCGACTAATGATAAAAGGTCCTGCTCCGGATCGTCTTTATCATTTTCTATAAAATTGAGGTAATGCCGTAGCGGTAACTCAATGTCCGGGTAAAGATCAAGAAAAATGTTAAAATAGTCGCCCGTTATAAGGTCGGTCAAATAAAGCATCCGGTTCTTAGGAGGAAACCCGCCTGGATAATAAGTGTTCCGCTTATTGAAACTGCCATTAAATGTATGCCAATGTGGTTGACCAGCGTCAATCCGGATTTCTTCTAATGCCAAATAGGTGCCGGTCATTAGCGTAAAAAAAGCGCGGTTCTTTTTTAAAAAAGCATGCAAGTCACTAAAAGTTAATGGTGTGCTAAACTTAAACCTGAAACAATAATTCTTTTCGATATGGAGGATATTCCTGGGCATCAGCGGCAGGCTGCCGAACGAACCAGTATAATGTAATTGACCGCCAGCATAAGGGATCTCGATACCATCCCTGCCATGAAGCTTATAAGACAAACTATCACCCCGTTTCTCCAGAAAATCATCGTCGGTAAAACGTACGTTCTCATAGTTAGAGGAAAAGTTACCATCCTCATCGAGTTCTTCGGAAAACTGCGGTAAAAATTTTAATTGAGGACAACGGAACTCTTCATTTCCAAGAAAAAAATGATTGGACGATAATATATAGCTTTCAAAACGCATTGTGATCACTGTGCTTTTCCTGCTGAGCGCATGAGGGTCTGTTTCATGGCTGAGGTTTTCATAATGTTCTACTCTTAAGTTAAACAGCGATAGGCATTCTTTAGAGGTAGTGAAGCCATGTAGAACGGCTATAGCCTCATGATAATTGATATGCCACATAGCGCCTTCCAGGCATTTAACCATCCCATACAATTTTAGGTCAAATCGATCTCCTGATTCGTTGACCGTCATTTCCCCGAATACTTTAACATCCTTTTCAATAGGGTCCCAGAAATAGCCTGTCGTTAATTCCATTAATACTAAATATTGCTTAGATGTAAATGTAGGAATTGCCGTACGATAAGCAATGAAGTGCGGATGGCTGTTGTAAAGTATGCCGTTGCCTGCGGCCCGGGTCATCCGCTATATCTCCTTTGGAGGATGCCGCTGCCGCCCCTAACGGTGCGCTTAATTTTCACTGGCGTTCAAAACAAGCGCTTTGGTAGCGCAAAAAGCGTCACCATCCGGGCCATTTGTCCCGGATGCCTCCGCACTTGCAAAACACCGGCAGGTTTGAGCTTTTTAACCGCCGTTCCCAAAAGAAGGAGAAAAAGGAAAACAAGTTGGGCACTGTTGAAGGATGATTGCCGGTAGTATCAAAAAGACTACGGCATAAACGGCTGCCTCCCCAGAGGGTCCCCTCCAATTATTCCGTTTCCTTTTTGTGCCGTTTCGTGCCCGCTGATTTGCTTTCTTTTTCTCCTTTTTCTTTTGGAAAAAGCTTTTACGGGAAAGGGGCGAAAGAGAGAAATAAACAACAAATTTTTTAACTCTTTAATGCTTAATGAAATGAAAACAGCAGAAAAAAATGCAAAACAGGTACAAGGTACTAACGCACAAAACAACGCGCCAAGAACAGAGAACCGCCCAAGCTTAACAGGAAAGGAAGCCAAACAGGATGAAACCGCTAAAGATGAAAAACCCGCCGAGGCTCAAAAAGCTGAGGCGACCCCAACCGCAGAAGTTAAGGCCGGTAGTGCCCCTGCAATGGATAACCAACCGGCAAACCCTGCACCCTATACCACGGGACAGGGATTAGATGATGCGCCTAAAACAGAAGAAGCGCCGAAAGCAGAGATCAAATACGTTAGACCTGCTTTGAACTTAGAGCAGACCGTTAAAGTCGTTGAAAGCCTAAACCGTAAGAACATACAGCGTTTGGCGCTTATAGCCCGGATCAAGACTTTGGAAGATTTCCAGATCAAACTGGCTGAAAACGGCGACCAGTTGGAAAGCAATGTTTACCAGGGCTGCAAACTGATCATCGAGGATGATAAGAGAAATCAATTTGTGACCAATACCCCGAACCTCATTGCTTTGGTTGCCCAATTCGTTTATGATGCCTGCGTGAACAAGCTATCTGAAATCGAAGCCGAAATCGTATTTCCGCACGCTTAATAAATATCCATGCTCCCGGTTAAGCCGGGAGCATTTTTTTAAGGTTTCACAAAAACACGAATTAAGATGTACGAGCAATTTATAGAGTTCACCGACCAAATATTTTGGGAGGGGTACGCCGAACAGTTAGCTAAAGAAAATCCCGCAAGGTTTCAGCAGGAATTAACCGAATTTTTAAATAGCAATCAAAATTAGAATCATGGAAGACCGGATTTTTTTATTGGTGAAATGCACCGTAAAAACCACTCATAAGCACATACATGAGGCTATACAGGAATTTCAGGACGGTACTGCTTTGCAATTAACCAGTACCAAAAATGTGAAATTGCTTCATACCGAGATCATGAAAATGAACACTAAATCATCTAAAAATTAAACATCATGGCACATCAGATAAATTTCAATGAAAAAACAGGCAAACACAGCTTTATGAGCGTCAAAGAAAAAGCCTGGCATAATTTAGGGCAGGTTATTGACCGTTACCCGACCAGTAGCGAAGCGATACAATTTGCCGGACTGGACTACATTGTAGAAAAACGCCCTTTGTTTACATACGACACCAATAGCCACCTTTGGAATAACGAAGAAGCGATACCCGATATTGACGTACCCAATTATTTCGCCACCGTCCGGGCAGACACAGAGCAGGTATTGGGTGTTGTCGGCAATGATTACGAGATCGTTCAAAACCGGGAAGCGTTTAGTTTTTTCGACGCCATTGTAGGCGGTGGGGACGGCATATTATATGAAACCTGCGGGGCTTTGGGCAACGGGGAACGTATTTTTATCACCGCAAAATTGCCGGGCTATATCAAAGTAGGCAATGACGACCTGATAGAAAAATATCTTTTCTTAACAACCTCACATGATGGCTTTGGCAGTATAACGGCAGCCTTTACGCCTACCCGTATCGTTTGCAATAATACCTTACATGCTGCTTTAGGTAATATGACCAATAGTGTGAAGATACG
This sequence comes from Mucilaginibacter gossypii, assembly GCF_900100945.1. Taxonomy (GTDB): domain Bacteria; phylum Bacteroidota; class Bacteroidia; order Sphingobacteriales; family Sphingobacteriaceae; genus Mucilaginibacter; species Mucilaginibacter gossypii. The sequence goes on from NZ_FNCG01000010.1 coordinate 62,506, forward strand.
CCACACCCAAAGCGCACAGGAACGGCTGAAACAGGCACACGAGGTGATGGGCATATCCAACACGATAAGCGATCAGTTGGACGGCATATTTAATCGATGGGCGCGGATACGTATTACTGACAAACAAGTGCTCAAACTTGTACAACAGGCAATGGCACCGAGTAAGGAAGTTTTACAGAACGTATTAGACGAGAATATCGATGAATATTCCAGCCGGTTTTTAAACACCGTTGAAAAGGTTTGCGAATTTGCTTTTAGTCACCCCACACAACAGACCGACACTACACGGGGAACATTGTTTGGAGCATATAACGCCATCAGCGGATATATGCAGAACGTAAAGCAGTATAAAACCGAGGAAGTGAAACTCAAGTCTATTCTTTTCGGCAGCGGTTTTAACAAAACACAAACGGCTTTTAACCTATGCCGGACATTCGAAAAAGAAGGAACAACTGTTTTAAATTAAGTCAACCGGGGGAGTAATCCCCCTTAACCAAATTCCTAGGAGCTTATAAATAAACACATGGTGGATCTCCAATATTAGTCGATGTCACCGATTTTAAAAATAAACGACAATATTTTTGACGAAAGATGAATTATGGAACACTCAAATTATCATAATTACACAGTAAGCATACTCTCTATCATTTTATTGGTAATCGGTGTATCAATCCGTTATATCATAGGAAGGAGGAGGTTTAACCGCCGTGGTGTGGCCGGTTTACCGCATTTCAAATCTTACGAAGCCGCCTTATTAACGACATACATTGAGCGGTTCTTAAATATTATAGGTACGTTGATGATCATTGCAGCGATTATTTTATACCTGATTAGATAGAGTTTTACGAACTGCTCGGCGGCTCCGCTACGCGGAGCCCTTGCGCCCCCTGTTTACCTAGTTGATGATTTTCAGCGGTGTAAACAGGAGGCGTTTTGTGAAGAATTCAATAAGTTTTACTAAATTGTATTTGTTATGTCTTTAAGTAAAAATATTCTACTCTAAGCTTTCATTGATCGGTTTAATATAACAGCATCGCCAATTTTAAGGCTGTCAGTGGAAAGTCAAATAGTCTGTAAAAGTAAATTATACGTTTAGAAATAGAAATCCTGTTGAACGCTATTCACTTTTAATTTAAAAAATTATAATAATCATTTAAAAAGAAATTTAAAACTGGAATATCTGCTTCTGTTAAATCTAAATCACGTAATTCGTTTGGATTCGCCCAAACATATTCTGCATGTTCTTTAAGATAAATTTCACCTGTGATGATTATCGCGACGAAGGGTATAAGTTCCACTATAAAACTGCTGTAATGATATATGCTGCTTGGTAAGCGACTTTTAAGTTCAATATCAACAGTTAATTCTTCCTTGATTTCTCGTATGATGCAAGTCTGAGGATTTTCGCCAGGTTCAATTTTGCCGCCAGGAAACTCCCATTTCAATGGATGTTTCATAATTGGGCTGCGTTGAGTAACCAGTACTCGTTTCTCATGATCTATAATGATTGCACAAGCAACTTGTAAAATTGTCATTGATATAAAGATACTACTAACCCTTTTAAAATTAGAAATCCAATTTATTATACATATATGATAGGAAGTGTAGTAAATATTTTAAATTAGAATACGTAAAAAAAATTATTCACGGTTATCAATAAACCACTTATTCCTTGTGCCAACAGATCCATTAAAACTCCTTAACGATATTTTAGAAAAAAAAAGTCAAGACGTAAAACGAAGTTTTAAAGGCACTTCTTTCCATGCATTGATAGAATTAAACCGTTGTATCGATTATTTCTTTATAAACGCTTCGTATAAAGTTCCACGGGAAGGCATTCGCAAACAGGATTGGCTAAACCGCTTCAAACTTTTTTCAATCGGGGGCTACGAGGCCTTTGACTTGTTTATGGATGAGGAGGCTCCCGGAGACGCTCTGATACGTCTACCCACTAATAAAAAATTGCGAGCTTGGGCGATAAAGTCACTTAATACCCTTGGGAATATCGGAGTTATAAAGAGACATATATCACTCACTGAAGCAAAAGTATTTCAATGTGAGTTCGATGGGAAAGATAGCTTTACTTTTAAAACATTTGTCACGGACGCCGGTATTGAGTACTTGGAAGCACAAAGTCAACGCTGGCTTTTGATGTATCACTTAAGTATTGCGGATTATAGTCATCAATACAATTGGGGGCCACAGGTAGAACGAGATTTACGGGATAACTTGGAGTTCAAAGCTCCTGCTTTTATCCAGTATAAACCAACAAACTTACTAGAAAGGTATGGTTACTTAGAAGGTCAGAGAGTTATACAATCTAAGATTGGATATGATTACTACCCCCATGATGTAAAATTTGGTGGCATCCCTTTCGGCAATTACCTGGAGGTTGTTATTCATCTCGTTGGTGACAGCCATATGCATCAAGATTTTTGCCTCGAAACAAGGAAAGTTGCCGAGTTAGCGCACTTGGATTTGTGGAATCTTTATCCATATTATGTACGATATGAAAATTTGATAGATAGTCTCGCCCGTAGAACGGGTTTCTTAAAGGCTGATATTCAAAAAATACTCGAGAAAATTACACTTGATAAGAAAAAGCTTAGGGATATTTATTTCCCACCGGGGTATGCGCCACCCGTATTACTAAAACTTTCTGAGAATTACCTATTGATTACCCAGACCGGATTACAATCGAACCCCTTAACATACCTAAACAGGTGTCTTAGGGCAGCCTATCCCGACGACTATTTCAAGGCTGTCAACCTACGCGAAAAACTATTTCAAACTGAGCTCTATAGCCTGTTTGCGAAGCAGATTGTAACAATTCCACATTCCGTGGGGTTAAAACATCTGACTAAAATTTATACGGATATAGACGCGGTTTTGTACGACAAAAAGGACAAGATTTTAATACTTGTCCAGCAAAAGTTCAGGGAAGATTGGGCAACAGATATGAAGCAGCGAAGTAACATGCTGGAAAACTTTGAAAAGGAACTCAAAACATGGATGGAAGCGCTTGATAATTTTATAGCCGACCATGGCGAAGATATGCTTGTAAAGAAATTGTCCCGGAAGGCAATTAAACCAGGGGCGAAAATTTACCGGCTGGTCGTTGGTAAACATTTTTCAAAATTTAGTAATGGGAGAACTTATCCGGGCCTTCTTACTGCCAATTGGGCGACACTCGTCAAAACGATGGTGGGAAGCCCGCAAGCGTCGGCTTCACTAACATTATTCCTTGAAGAACTCGAAAAGAATTCTGTGAAGGCGGAATTGCCAGAACTCCACTCAGGAACAATGGAGACAGGTTTTAAAATTGGCAAGTATAAATTTAAGATAGAATACAAATCAACTAAACTTTAAACTAACGAGATGCATCAAGCGTTGAATAAATGTGGCAGCAAACATCGGCGTTCAACACATAAAATATTTCCAAGACAAAATAATGGAATGGTGGAAGCAATATGGCCGTAATTTTCCTTGGCGTGAAGAATTTTTAAGCGAGTATGAGTTAATTATTGCAGAAATTTTACTGCAAAGAACTAAAGCTGAAACAATCGCTAATTACTATATGTTTTTTTTGAATTCTTACCCTGGTTGGGAAAGCTTAGCTGCGGCAAATGAAAATGACTTAGCCACGTTATTGAGGCCTATTGGCTTATATAATCAAAGAGCCAAGAGAATTTTCGCTTTAGCGAAGTCCATGGAGCAACGAGATTTTATTATCCCCCAGGACCGGGAGTCAATAGATAAAATACCATTTATGGGCCAATACATAGCCAACGCTGTTGAGTTGCTCATACTTAATCGAGCTAAGCCTTTGCTAGATGTAAATATGGCTCGTGTACTTGAGAGATATTTTGGGCCAAGACAGAAAGCTGATATCCGCTATGACCCTTACCTGCAATCTTTAGCCCACGATATTTTAAAGGGTGTGAACGCCAAAGAAATTAATTGGGCAATCCTTGATTTCGCTGCTTTGATATGTCAATCGAAAAAGCCAAAATGCTCAATATGCTCATTGTCAGAGAGTTGCAGGTATTATAAAAATAATAAAATTTAACTAATTTTAACTACTAAGCGCTGTTATGTCTTCTACATCTCAAAATACAAATTACTACATAGATTTATTCGCTGGCTGCGGTGGATTGTCTCTTGGACTGCACAACGCCGGTTGGAAAGGATTATTTGCAATTGAAAAAAATAAGGATGCATTTAACACGTTAAAACACAACCTAATAGAGACTAAAAATCATTTTGATTGGCCTACTTGGTTACCGGAACAAAACCATGAGATTGATGCTGTATTAAATACACACAAAAATCAATTAATCGATCTTCGTGGCAAAGTCGATTTAGTAGCCGGGGGACCACCTTGCCAAGGATTTTCGTCCGCGGGCAGGAGAAATGAGGACGATGTTCGAAATGGATTAATACGTTCCTATCTTAAGTTCATCATGTACGTAAGGCCCAAGGTCATCTTTTTTGAAAACGTTAAAGGCTTCACTTTAAAATTTGATAAGAACAAATCAAAAGGTAAGGTATATTCAGAATTTGTTTTAGGTGTATTACGTAGGCTTGGTTATGAAGTAGACGGCAAGATGCTCGACTTTTCAAAATATGGTATCCCACAGAAAAGAACTCGTTTTATTCTTGTTGGTATAAGGAAAGATATAGTCGAGCAGCAAAATGTTAGTGCTACTAAGTTCTATAGATTATTAAAATCAAACAAGATTGCTTTTTGTCAGGGTAAAAACCTTCCACAAAACCCTAAACTTGGCGATGCAATATCGGATTTATTAAAATCTAATGGCTTAGTTTCTACGCCAGACCGAAAAGGTTTTAAAAGTGGTATGTATAAAAAACCGGCTAATCGGTATCAAATTTTCCTTCGTGGTGAAATTCAAGACCTTACACCTAATAGTCATAGCTTTGCAAAACATAGCCCTGCAATTGAACAACGTTTGAGGTATTTCTTAGAAAATCACCCAGCCAATAGGAAGATAAGTGATGTCGTAAAGGCACAATTAAATATAAGCAAGCACTCAATTTTTCCACTGGCAAAAAATGCCGCTACTCCTACGTTGACGACATTGCCTGATGACTATATACATTACCAAGAACCACGGATATTAACCGTCCGAGAGTATGCCCGTATCCAATCATTCCCTGATTGGTACCAATTTACTGGTAAGTATACCACTGGGGGAAAGTTGCGAAAATTTGAAGTTCCTCGTTACACGCAAATAGGAAATGCTATTCCACCACTATTTGGCGAACAAAGCGGTTTAATATTAAAACAGTTAGTTAATGGGCAGCAAACCGCGAAAAGTACACTTTAAAACGAATGTCCTCCTAAAAAGCATAATAGGCAAGGATCTTATTAACGACGATAATATTGCAATTCTTGAACTTGTTAAGAATTCGTATGACGCCGGTTCGCCTTATGTCAGCGTGGAGTTTAAAAATATAAAAGCCAATGACGACAAGCAAATAGAGGAAGGTTATACTACTGTATCCTCGAAGATCATTATCCAGGATTATGGGAAAGGAATGACCCAAGAAGACATAGAAAATAAGTGGATTAATATCGCCTATTCGGAAAAGAAATCTGCCAAAGAATCAAATAACCGCTTGTTAGCTGGAAATAAAGGCGTCGGTCGTTTCTCCTGTGATCGACTCGGTGAGTACCTTGACTTATACTCCAAGTCGCCGTTAAGTAATTCTTATGTGCATCTTCAAATCAGTTGGGGAGATTTTGAAACTGAAAACCGCGATGATTTAACCGAAGAACAAAAGAAGGACCTTGAAATTCAGCAAATCACTTTTGACTTATATGACATAGATAAAGGCGATTTCCAGGACGTTACAGGCCATAAACCATTTGATCAAGGTACAATCCTTGAGATTTCTCGACTGCGAAGCAATTGGACTACTTTCGAGAAAAATAACAAGTCGGAATGGTGGACTACGGACAAACTGATAAAGCTCAGGAAATATCTTGAAAAATTAATAAATCCTAACCAAGCATTCCAAGAAAACCCATTTACGATTGAGGTTATTGCTGATGAATTTACATTGGAAGACTCAAGCGCTGATGAAAATGCACAAGTTGGGGGTGTTATTAAAAATAAAATATTCGATAAACTGGATTTTACCGCGACCAATATTGAATCCTCTATCAATAAAACTGGTAGCGAGATAACCACCTCTTTGCAAGATAAAGGGCGATTAATATTTAAACTAGTCGAGAAAAATACCCAGTTTGACTTGCTTAGAGATGTCCATGTTATTTTATATTTCTTAAATACCTATTCAAAAATCTACTTCACAAAACAGACAGGGATAAGATCTGTCGATTTTGGTTCAGTTTTCTTATTTATCAATGGCTTCATGATTCCACCATACGGGGAGGAAGGCAATGATTGGTTAGGTTTAGAAATTCGTAAGGGACAAGGACAACGGAGATTTCTATCTACGAGGGATTTAATTGGTCGTATAGAAGTTCGAGACACCAATAGCGAGTTTAAAATTATATCTAGCCGCGAAGGCGTTGTGAATGATGAAAATTTTCAGCAGCTCACAGAATCTTTTGACGCGAAGAAAAATAAGAAAGATGGTTATTTTTATTATACGTTCAAGAGGCTAGAAAAATATGTTGTTGATGGTTTAAAGTGGGACAGGGTAACTGGCGAAGAGGACCTTGGTGAGGACGAATCATTGTCAAAAAAACGCGCCAAGATTATAAAAGATTTTGAAAATAAGACATTAACGTTAACGCCCTCAGAAGCTCAAAAAGAAGAACTCTACTACGAATCGGAAACAAGTAAGAATAAAAGAATCATTTCAATTATTCAAAACATCATCGATGTTAAAAAAGAAAACATCATCGAACTGTACATAAATGATGAGTTAATCAGCGATTTAATCAAAGAGGAAGAAGAGGAGACCAGGAAAAGTATCGAAAAGTTGCTTAACGAGATTGATAGCTTACCATCGACAGAAGTTGAATCTGCATTATCCAGGATAGAAAAAAGCAGGGAATCGCTGGAAAGCATGTTTTCTAAAATATCATTGATGGGGCGTAATGCTACTGACGACGAGACTAAAAGTGCTTTAGATGAGACGAAAAGCTTTTACCAAGAATTTTCCAATAGCTACACGGTTTTTAAAAATGCCATCGTCAAGTTAACAGCGGAAAAGAAAATTGCAGAAAACAAGGCTGAAGAAGATGAAAAGGAGCGTGATCGCTTAGAAAGCGAATTAGCCTCTGAAAAGCAAAAAAACACGTATTTGTTAGCAACGAGGCGAACACTCAGTGATGACGCAGATGGCTTAATTCACACCCTTAAGATAAATAGCATAAATATTAGGGATGCAATAGATAATTTATTATTGGGAATAAGCTCGAGTTCCTATTCACAAACAGATATAATCAACAAACTCGGTAATATTAAGATAAATGCAGAACGATCATTACAATTGGCCGAAATAGCAACTCGATCGAATTTCACAGAGGATATCGAAAGCAGAACCGTGGACATAGTCGGTTATTTTGATCAATATTTATCGATTTATGACGAAACTTACTCAATTGGCGAAGATGAAAAAATTGAGTTTCTCATACAAGAAAATGGTGCTCACCTGATTAAAAGCCTGAGTGTTCTAAACTTGTCAATAATCATTGATAACCTAATATCTAATTCAAAGAAATGGGACGCGAAGAAAATGGAATTTGCGTTCTCAAACCCAAACCAAAATACTTTATCACTTAAGGTTTCAGACGATGGCAAGGGCCTGGTTGAGAAATTTCTTGACGACCCAGAAAGAATTTTTGAACTAGGAATTAGCGCAACGCCCCCCAGTACTATGGGCGGGTCTGGCATCGGGTTGTACTTTACTCGTAAGCTATTGGCCGATATGGATGCACAGATTCATTTCGTGGGCAACGCTAAGGTATTTGAAGGGGCGACATTCGAGATCGTTTTCAAAAATACTATATATGATAATTAAAAAAGCTCTTTTCATAGCGGACGAGGATGTGGACGAAACTGTTGAAAAAATAGCATCTTCACTGAAGGCTCGGGGAATCACGCTCCAGCATCAACATATTGATTTACGCGAGGACAGCTATAAGAGGTCTGATCCAACAAACGGTAACAAGATTATTCTTGATTTCAGCAAGATAAAGGACAAATTAACTGCAGAATATTTTAAGGTTGACTTTGACTTGGTGGCCTGCGATTTTAATTATGGCAATGATCCACAGTTAGACGGCTTTGAGGTTGTTAAATGGCTTAAAAATGAGGCCAACAGCAAAAGAGAACGGATCAGGAAAGCCAAGTTCATACTTTATTCCTCTCAACAAGAAAAACTTATTCCCAAAACGAACACTATCGACCAATTGACAAAGTTGATAAATGTTAAAATCGACGACTTTATAGATAGAAGAAGGTTAGCAGAGGTTGCAACAAAAATTTTAGGAAATACCGATAAAGACATAACCGCTAAGTTTTTAGTTGAACTTGACCGCTATAAGACTCACCAATTTAAATCAGTATATCCAAAATTCGCAGGGAAAACGCTCGAAGAAATAGCGCATGAAATTGATAAGGCGACCGAACACGGGGTTGGTTTCCAGGATCATTTGATCGAATTGCTGATTGCACACCTTATTGAGTTGAATTGAGTATGTATATAATATTCCCGATCGATGACTCTACGAATTTTCTCCAGGTTATTGCTGATACATTAATCGATAAATTTGGCGCAGCTGATATTCATGTGATCAGGGTAGATCATTCCGATGAGGGATATAGCGAATCGTTGAAGGAAATCGAGAATATTGCCTCCGATGAAACCATATTGTTTATGGGGCACGGACAAGAAAATTGTCTCTATGGAGGGGAAAGTAAGACATTCGACAAAAAACCTTTAATAAAAAATAGGGAGATTGAAATTTTTGCAGGCAAGAATGTTTTTCTCCTTGCTTGTGATTCAAATGCATATCTCAGGTCAACATTCAAATTCTCAAAAGTAACCGCATCAATTGGATTCGGTGGTTTACCTACTGATATTGGCGAGGTTAAAAAAAGACTACTTGAGCAGGGCGTTAATGACGCGGTTATAGAGCGTTTCAAGTTAGCCATAACCCAATTAGTTGTCGATGGTTTTAGTTATATTTTGGAAAACAACTTGCCATTCCACAAGCTATCCGACTACTTTATGTTATATCTCAATAAAATGATTAGTAACGTAGTTTTAGCCGGTAAAGAAGATTTCGAGAACCGAGCTTTGGCCGACTTGCTATTCAAAATGAAAAGTGAAATGGTATTTATCTAGCCCCAAAATACCTTCTCCTTCTCTTCGATGATCTTCATTAATTTAATCTTTATTTCTTCATGGTTTATTCCAAAGTGTGCCTCCCTGTGACAATTAGGGCAAACTGCAGCAACGTTAATTGGCAGGTCTGGCCCATCATCGGAAAGTCTAAGTATATGGTGTACTTCTAAAAATGGCATCTTTAAAGATGTGATAAAAGGGGCTGGTTTGGTACATAGTTCACAAATTCCGTTAGCCCTGTAAAGAGCGTAGTCTTTGACCAAAGCGCTTCTATATAGATATTCCGTAACAGATTGTTTTTGTTTAACTTTATTTGTCAGGTTATTACCTAAGTCCTTTAACTTTTCCTTGAAGTATCCTTTCTGGTTGTGTGATGGCTGAGACTTACTAATGTATAGTTCCAGCTTATCGAAAACATTCTGGGTTTCAATTAGCAAAAAATGTATTAGATGATCATCTTTCCGATCACCAGCAGTAGCTTTTTTCAGTTCCCATGATACCACCTGAAAAATTCCTTGGAATCGATATTTTTTTCCACCATGCCCATTTTCTTTTATTTCCTTAGCCGTTGGTTCTCTTGTTGTAAAAAGTAAAACATCGCGCTCCCCATCTACTAATAAGGAATTGGAAAATTTCGCTGGGTTTTGATTTCCTTTAGACCCTTGTCCAATATATGTCCAAGTCCCGTCTGGGTTTTGTAAGTCATTGTAACCTGCATTTTTTCCATGGCGTCCGCCTGTGGTTATAATAACACAGCGGGGTTGCTTGGCCCCCCATATAATCCCCGTTTGTTGTTGGGCGCTACCAACAAAGTCCAATAGAGAAGGGCGCTCATATTCTTGCCCGGTAATAAAATTCATAATTAGTAAATAGGAAAGCAATATAGCATGTTAGTAATGAAAAGGTGTGCTTAATTTAGAATCATTTATTAACTCAAAATCTTTCGACATTTATTTAGAATATAGCCAAAATCTACTCCGATCAACTTCGCCGATATAATGTATGTATAACTAACTGATAAACAGTAATATTTTTTAATATTATTATTGGTCAATTTCATCCTATATTTCAATAGTACGTTTGCATATTCTCAATAATTCACTAAATTACCATCGCCTTTCCTATACCCTTTATCATTAAAAAATGAAAACCTTTCCTTTCAAGAAAATCAACTTTTTACTAAACGGGAAAAAAGTCGAACTCGACCAGGTAAACCCCAAAGATTTACTTATTGACTACCTGCGATCCGCTAATGTGGATCTTACCGGTACCAAGCTAAGTTGTGGTGAGGGTGGTTGTGGTGCCTGTACGGTGCTTTGGTCTAAGTATGACCCGAACCTTGGAAAAACGATTGCTATACCCATTAATTCCTGCTTACGGCCTTTATGCTCATTGGACGGGACGGCGATAACGACCATAGAGGGAGCATCGGCAAGCGCCTGCGGACAAATGATCGAAAGTAATATGCTCGATCAATGCGCTTCCCAATGTGGCTATTGTTCACCTGGGTTCGTGATGACGATGTATAGTTTGCTCAACGAAAACAACGCACCAACGGAACAGCAAGTGGAGGATCAATTCGCTGGTAATATTTGCCGTTGTACCGGCTACATTTCGATCTTGAATGCGATGCGGGCCAGTGCAGCACAAGCAGCAACTTTAACCGCAGCCCCCCCTGCGCCGTTGCCGGCTTATCAGCCCGCTGATTTTGAGATACGCGACAAAGGAGATGTTTGGTATCATCCTACGGAATTGGACCAAGTTTTACGGTTGATGCAGGAATACCAACCGGTAGGTACCCGCGCTAAGATCGTGCAAGGTAATACATCCATCGGTATCTATAAAGCCGATGTTGAAAACCCATCGGTGTTCATTGATGTCAGCGGTTTAACGGACTGGAAAAAGATCGAGTTGACCGCCGATGGGATCGCTTTGGCGGGCGGCGTAACGATCGCGGAACTGTTGAATTTTCTAAATGAGAACCTCGATAGCATACCAACTGAGTGGGCCGGAGGATTCCATACCCTCCGTGACCACATGAGGTGGATCGCGGGGGTACAAGTGCGGCATGCCGCCTCCGTGTCGGGTAGTTTAATGATGGTCAAAAATCATGAGGATACCGATAATCCCTTTCCGGGTGATCTTTTTACCTTATTTATGGCGCTGAATGCCCGCGTCGGGTATATCAGTACGGACGGTAGCACGCGTACCAGTTTATTAGAAGAGTTACCGTCTCCGGCGGTTTTCAGAGCGGGTATCCTGGTGACCCGGATCAATCTGCCATATACAGGCAAAGACCAACTCACTTTTTCCTACCGTGTGGCCAGGCGTACGCAAAACTCCCACCCGATTGTCAATTGCGCGTTCTCTTGTCAATTTGATGCGGAGCAAGATCTTAAGCAACTGACCTTGGTCTATGGAGGGATAGGCCATACGGCTTTTAAGCTGAAAGACACGAGTGCACTTACCGGAAAGTGGGATGAAACATTATTAAACACTGCGTTGCCATTGATACGCGCAGAACTACTTCGGGCAACGCCTTTTAAAACAGCGGGTATCACCAACGAATATAAGATTGATCTGGCGGTGAATTTATTTATTAAATTTTTCGCCTACGTAGCTGCGCAGACCGGCGTGAAAGTGAATGCTTCGTTCGCCTCGGCACTTGATGCTCTACGTCCTTTGGCGGTGGGCGATCATCAATATTTTGAATCCCCGTTCTATGACGGCATCCCACTGGTACCCCTACCTCAACAAAAAAACGTGCTGCAGGTCATGGCCCAGCCGATGAGTGTTTCGCCATCTGCCTTCACCTTAACGGAAGAAGCCCCAAAAGCCTTGGCTGTGGTCGGCAAAGAGGTCAAGATCGGCGAGAACGTGCCTCGGAAGATCGATGCCAAAGGCCAGGTTAAAGGTGCTGCTAAATATACCCATGACTTAAAAATAACGACCGATACACTTGACGGTTATTTCGTTTACGCGCAGCAACGTAACGCGCAGTTCTCTTATAAATTACCCATTCCGCAAATACGCGCTGAACTTCTTGACTTATTTGGTGAATGTTATTATATCGTCAATGCGGATATTCCTAAGCCGGCTGTTGATACCGATATTTTTAATGCGGCCAACCCATCCGCCTATGACCCGATCTTTTCGGATGGGAACATCACTTGTTACGGGCAGCCTTTAGGGTTGATTGTGGCGAAGGACCGAAAGATCGCCAAAGAAGCCGCGGCCTATATTCAGGACCGGATCAATTATACACAAGGCGCACTCCCGGAAATTCCATCATTGCAGGTCGCTATCGAGAAAGAGTCCAAGATCTGGCCGCCACAGGGCATGCTGCAAATTTTCCGGCCACTCGAAGTAGAAGATCCTGATCATGATGACAAAATGAAATGGATGGAGGCCCCCTTTGAACAGCAGGGCAAAACGTTTGTTAAAGGCACGCAGATCACCGGGGCTCAATACCATTTTTACATGGAGCCGCAAGGTGCGCTCGCCATTCCGGTAGAAGAAGATCAGATCGAGATTTACAGCGCCACCCAGAACCAAGCCAGTGTACAAAAGCGGATCGCATTCGCACTTAAGATCCCTTTTAATAAAGTCAGGGTAGGTACAACGCGCTTAGGCGGCGGATTTGGCGGAAAGGAATTACGACAGGTGTATGTAGCCGCTGCTGCTGCGGTCGCTGCCAATAAACTTCAGCGACCCGTCAGGTTGCTTTTGGACCGCCACGTCGATATGCAAATGGTCGGCACCCGTCACCCCTTTACCGGGGACTTTTTTATCTCAGCTACCAAAGACGGCCAGATCGAACGGATGCGCGTTGACTACGCTTCCGATGCCGGGCACTCCTATGACTGTTCTTACCCGGTAATGGACCTGGCTTTATTATGTGCCGAGAATGCTTATTATGCGCCGGTATTCAAAACCAATGGTGGTGTTTACCGAACCAATACGCAGTCACGTACCGCATTTCGTTCGTTCGGATTGATACAGGCCACCCTGATCACGGAAGCCGCCATAGAAAGACTCGCCTTTGAGCTCAACATGTTGCCGGAAGACCTGCGTAAGAAGAACTTTTATCCAGATGACCTTACCGGCCGTACGCCGATGCGTACACCATATGGTTCGCCTTTTAAATATGGGCGCATCAACCAGATCTGGGACAAGTTACGGAAGACGATTGATTTTGATACCCGCCTTGACAATGTGCGAACTTTCAATATCAGCAGTAAGTGGAAAAAAAGAGGTATCTCGATGATCCCGCTTAAATATGGGATCTCTTATACGTTCCGCCCCATGAACCAGGGTTCCGCCTATGTTTTCGCTTATAAGGAAGACGGCTCCGTACTGCTCCACCATGGCGGCGTTGAAATGGGCCAGGGGCTGCATACCAAAATGGCACAGGTAGCAGCTATTCAGTTAGGTATCAACATTGAGCGGATCAAGATCGGCGCGACCAATACCGCCATTATCCCCAATGTCAGTTCGACGGGCGCATCGACCGGCTCCGATCTGAATGGAGGCGCTGTCAAGCAAGCCTGTACCTTGCTAAAAAATAAACTAGTCACGTTCATTATGGATGCCGTAAAAGACCCGGCGTCCTTCCCAGATCTAACGGTCGTTCAAATCGGTGACCTTAAAGCAATTGATCTGAATGACCCGGCAGCTTGGGATCGCAGTTGGCCGACCGTTATAAAATACGCTTGTATCGCTAGGATCGATGTTTCGGCCCAATTTTCTTTCGGTAGCCCTCAACTCGGCCAGTTGGTAACCGGTGCCGATGGTAATAACCAGATAGTACCAGAAGACGATCAAATATTTTATTATTATAACAATTGCGTAGCAGCCTCTGAGGTTGAGGTCGATATATTGACCGGCCATTATGAGATTCTGCGTTCAGACATCGTGTATGATGCCGGGGACAGCCTGAACGACAATATTGATATCGGCCAGATCGAAGGCGGCTTCGTCCAGGGTATCGGTTGCCTTACAACCGAAGAAATGCTGTATGCGCCAAATGGCCGGGTCATTTCCGACGGTACCTGGGAATACAAACCACCCTGTACAAAAACGATCCCGCAGCAATTCAATGTTTGGCTGCTCAAATATGTACGAAGCGATGACCCGACCGCGCCCTTAAAGGACAACTATGGCATCAATTCTTCAAAATCTACGGGAGAACCGCCATTGGTATTGGCCAACACCGTTTTTTTTGCGATCAAACATGCGATCGATGCTGCACGGAAGGACCAGGGAAATAACGACTGGTTCGATCTTGAAGCGCCCGCAACAATAGAAAGGATTCAACAAGCCTGTATTGTATGAAAAAGATAACCCTATTCCTGTTGATGGCCTGCGTGGCCAACCAATTTCCGGCGAAAGCACAAACCACCGGAGAAAAAATGTACGCCCATGTCATAGATGTGGGCCAGGGGCTTTCCGTGCTGCTGGAGTTTCCGAAGGGTGCTGTATTGATCGATGCCGGTGCCGCGCCCGACCGCGAGGTCGCACTGATCACTTACCTGAAGAATTTCTTCCAACGAAGGCCGGATCTGAACAATACGTTGAATAGTGTGTTCATCACGCACCAGCACATTGACCATGATATCGCCCTGGATGATCTGACACGTAATTTTAAGATATTGAATTACCTGGATAATGGCCGCCGCCGGGTGACTATCACCGAGGTCAATCACATCTGGATGCAAGATCATTATTCCCAGTTCGGCTGTAAATACGAAGCGATCACTTTTGACAAGATCGCGGCCATACCGCAACATACGGATCTGACGGATGACCTTATTGATGCGGTCGGCGGAACGGTCGATCCAAAGATCACGGTATACAGTGGGGCGTTCGTTGCGCGTCCAACCGGTTGGAGCGATGACACTTATAACGATCCCAATAATAATAGCATGGTGATTAAAGTGACATTTGGCAGCGCATCCTTTTTATTTTCAGGGGACCTGGAAGAAACTGGTATAGCGCAAGTACTTAACCTTTATGCGGGCACCAATGCGCTTAAAGCAGATGTTATGCAGGTTGGCCATCATGGATCCCGAAATGCGATCACGACGCAGTGGATCTCAACGATCAAACCTAAATACGCGTTCATTTCCTGTGGGCACTGGGATGATGGCCGATTGCCGAATGGAAAACCTAAGATATACACCACTTATGCCTACGCACATCCGCATATCGAATCCGTCCAGATATTGGAAGATAGCCTGACGGCTACGCGGCCTGTCGCATTCACGGCTACCGTCGGTACCAAAGGCTCTTACATGGGAAGCATCCCGCAGTTCACTACCAAAACCATACATAAAACCTACGCAACCCCGTGGGATGGAACCATAGTCGTAACCGCTACTTCGACCGGCCAATATACCTTTGCCACACATCAATAAATTAAAGTGCACTAACCTCTCGGTACGTGCTCCAGTAGATAGAAAGAATTTAGCCTCGCTTTTAAGCGGGGCTTTTTATTAAGGTGGATTTCTAAAGTGTTCATGGGCGTGGCCGGGCTCGAACCTGGAACCCAGTTAAAAACTTTTAGTTGGAATTAATATTTTTTAGTATTTTTGGGTAAGCGAAAGGGTAAACGAGTAAAATGCCTCTCCGGGCATTGTGGTTTATGCTGTAAGCGACTGATAATCATTTGATTACAAAGATATCTCCATAGCCCAGGTGGGCGCACTTCCTAACCTTTAAAAAGGTCTAAAAACCCCTTAAATAGCTTATTTAAGGGTTTTTTTTATTAATTACCCCTCAATAACCCTCAAGAAACGTCAACTTCTAAGCACCTAATTTAAGTTTTTAACTTAGGTGCTCAGTTTTGATGTTATGTGTGGAGCCTTGACTAAGGCTAAGCACATTTTTACAGTCGCTTACCGTCTTTTTAATTTCGAAATCGCTTTTTGAAGAGGCTGGCGTGGTACGCTCTTAGAGTTGCAATGTCCCAACTGTATCTTGTTTGAAATTAGAAATGGTGCCCTGGCAATTACCCGGTAAGGATGTCAATCATAATTTATCCAAAATAAATTTTAAAATAGACTGTGCGCTAGTATCAACACAAACCATTGATCTATTAGGCACGAAGATGACAACACTTAGTGCATGCTCTCCCAGATACGGTTTATTGATATTTGGTTAATTATTTTAGAATAAGCGAAATGAAGCAAGCCGAGCTGTTTTTTTAAAGTGGTAATGTATTGATAGTCAGTTTGTTTTTCTGATGGCATAGGGATTGAATGTTTTGAATGATGCAGCACGGGCAGCTTTGACAATGCATTCACTCACATTTTCACCATTATGAATAATTACAGTAACAAGGAAGAGGCAATAATAGATCTGCAAAAGAAAGGCTATGAATTTGACTACGTCCTTAAAAGTGAAAACTTGCTTTGTGTCCAGAATAGGGAACTGCTAAATCCAGACGACTTCGAGATTGTAGAAACGCATCTTTTTGAAAGGGAAGCTGTAAATGATCGGGGCTGCGTTATTTATGCGATAGCTTCGATGCACAATGGGCTGAAAGGCATTCTCATGATCGCATTCAATACTTTTACGAATGGCCTTTCGATTCACCTCTGGTCAAAGCTTTCCGCGGCATTGATTTGCCAACCGACCTGATTCATCAGAAGCGTGTTGCGAAAACGAAGGCGCCTTACCGTTGGCATTGAGATCGAATGTTTGTTGGTCATGATGCCTGTTTAAATGCCAGAGTATCGTGAATAGCCTTAAGCAGACCTTTCCCTGTGTAATGTCTGGCCAACTGAAATGAAATGAAAGATCATAGTTATCATCGGTCCTTAAAACGTAAAAATGTCGTTGTCATAGGAGCTGAATCTCTTATCGGACAGGCTACTGCGATACTTGCAGCAGCAGAAGGGGCGCTTGTAACAGCGGTTTGCAGGAAGTTAAGCCCGGTATTAAAAAACAAATTCGTTCTGCCATTTGGCCGTAATATGAAGGAGAGCGAACTGGGGTGTGATGATTGTTATAAGGAATTATTCATTAACCGGGCTTCTTTAGATCACATGGTCATAGTTCTCCCCGAGCATATGATTCCCATTGGATCGGATGTATTGCCGGAAGTGGCAGAGCGGCATTTTATTACAACCTGTTTTATCAGTATATCTGCTGCTATTAAGTATGCTTTACCGCTCATGGGACCCGGTTGTTCGATTACCATTTGCTCAGTTAATCAATCGCCGGATCCCTGTATTAAAGATATATTACCCGATTATACGAAGGCAATGGCAGTTCCATTAGCGCCTGTTCGCTTGAACTGCGTTACAGTAGGTTTGCCTCGCCAGGAGTCTTACTACCGTACAATTACGGAACGCCCAACCAGAATTACAGCGGTCAATGATGTTCGATTCTTCGGCAGCTTCCGGGAACCGGGGGATGTGGCGCTCGCGCTGATTTATCTCATAAAGCACCCGTTTGCCACCGGGGAAAGCCTGGTAATCGACGAAGGCAGGTTAACAAAGCGGCTCCATGATAAATGATTGATTGAGGGCATCAGCAGTTTGATCTGAAAACGATGAATTGCGCTAAGCCCGGAGATTGTTGTAGATCCAAACATATCGTATTGATGAATATGAACTTAAAGTCATCATCTCATCCCGAGAAAGCATGAAAATTGAACTTTTAAACATTTTAGCTAATCAATTTATAATCAGATTATGAGAAAACCTATACTGCTATTTATCCTGGTTGGAACGATCTTTTTGTGCAGGGGCCAGGAGATCAAAAGGCAACAAGCAGACCAACTGCTAAAAATAGTCCAGCAAAAGGTTACAGATACCGCGCATATCCATGCTTTATTAACCCTTGCAGAATTCAATATATTCAAAAAAGGTCAATTGAAGACAGACCTGGACAGCGCGCGGTTGTTTATTGACCAGGCGAAACGCATGAATACAAAAATTAAATCCATTACGGCCTACGGATACACTTCTTTGGTAGAGTCGTATCTGGCAAGGAAAATCAAACAAGAGGAAATAGCAAAGGTTTTAAACGATAAAGCCATCCAGTTGTTGAGTGATGCTAAAAACTATTACCACCTGGGGCAGGCTTATTACCAACGTGCCACTTATTATAATCCTTACGATGATTCGGGCAGCAGTAAGGTCCTGGATCTATACACGAAAGGGATTGAGGCATTTAAAATGACGAATAATGTCGAAAGGCAGGCGTACGGATATAAGCGTCTGGGTGAGTATGACAACGCTGTGCAAACCACTTTAGAAAAACTTCTGAAATCACTGGCACTTTACAAATCTATCCATTATCAGGCGGTACAGGAAGTATATGATCTGATTGCTGTTGCTTATTTGTATGATACCAATCTGCAAAAGGCGCTGTCCTATGCATTACTTGCGCTGAAAACGGCAGAGCTGGACAAAGACACCACTATGCAATTGTGCGCCATTAATAATCACCTGGGTTTGATATTTTACAGGAAACATGATTATAAAAATTCAACATTCTATTTTGTCAAGGCGCTTAAAACTGCGGAAACATACAACGATGTTAATACCATCTATTTTCTATGTGTTAACATCGCAAACAGCTACCTCAATACCGAACAGCCGATCGCCGCAAAGCGGATTTTGCAACAAGTTTTGGGAAAATACCCGGCGCCGAAAAACGATATGGATCTTTCGAGGATAACCAATGAATTATTTGTGAAAATATATACGAAATTAAATCAAATCGGTAATGGCAGACCTTATGCCGAAGCGTTAAGGACTATTGACCTGAAATATAAAAACAAGCTGAATGTTGCTAAGCTGATTGAAGATAATTTCATCATGTCCAAGTTCTACCTGGCGGCGCAATCATTTGGTCAGGCAACCGATTATATGAAAAAAAGTGAAGAATTGCTGGCCAAAAACGGCACTGCTTACGACCGGTCGGCGTTATATTCCCTAAAATTCAGGATTGACACGGCCAAAGGTAATTACCGGTCGGCGGTGCAGCATTTGATACATTTCAATAAGATACAGGATTCGATTTTCAACGAGCGCAAGGCGGTCGAGTTCCAAAAACAGCAAGTGCAATACGAAACGGAAAAAAAGGATCAGCAGATAAAGCTGCTGCAACAAAATGAGCTGCTGCAGCAAACAAAACTTAAACATGCGGGTCTGGTTCAAAACCTTACCATGGGGGGTATCATCGTGATGCTGATCATCAGTGCGCTGATCTACCGTATTTACAAGCAGAAGAAAGCGGCAAATGCCATCATCACACACAAAAATGAATTATTACAGCAATTGCTTACCAGCAAAGAATGGCTGCTGAAAGAAGTTCACCATCGCGTTAAAAATAACCTGCACACGGTTATCTGCCTCCTGGAATCACAGGCACAGTATTTAGAAAATGATGCCTTGAAAGCGATTGAAAGCAGCCAGCATCGTATTTATGCCATGTCGTTAATTCATCAGAAACTTTACCAGTCAGATGAAATTAAAACTATTGACATGGCCTTTTACATTCCGGAGTTGGTGCAATCTCTTCAGGACAGTTTTGATACCTTCGGGAAAATCCATTTTATCATTGATGTGGAAAAGATCGAACTGGGTATCTCACACGCTATTCCTTTGGGGCTGATCCTGAATGAAGCCGTTACAAATTGCATTAAGTATGCGTTTCCCGGTGATAGAAATGGCGACGTTTTCATTCTGATGTCGGAAAATGATGGCTTGATTAAACTCGAAATTATTGATAACGGGATCGGTATGCCGCAAAATCAATGTCAAAATGGAACTGAATCCCTGGGGCTTAAGCTGATTAGTGGCTTAAGTGCTGATATCCACGCCGATTACAGCTGCGAAGCTGAATATGGAACTAAAATTACCATATCTTTCAGGAATCAAAATCTAACAGATTCAGATCGTTACATGGAAACAGGTGCAGCTATTGTTTGATTAGACAGGCGCCCGGTAATGTCCTTGCTTAATGACCGCTGAATAGTCAAATGCGGGTGCCTTGATCTTTAGGATTGTATCTTTAGGCGGTTGTAGCAGTCATTATCCGTCAGATCAAATAGTAAGACGACCTATTGCCTCATAAGCCCGAATGTAAATATTGTTGCCCCTACCAGAGCACATGATGGATTGAATGCAACGGATAAAAAACGAAACGGATATTTGTTTTTGGTAAACAAATATCCGTTTGATAGATTTGCCCCCAATTCCTTTTTTGGGTTGATGTTAGCAGCCTGCTTTCTTAACTCTATAAAAATACCTGCGTTGCAATAACATAACTGCCCTTTGAAAAAGCTTGCTGATTATTAACAACGATAGGTCTGGTTTGATATTTAAAGGAGATTTTGGCATGATGGCCGTCAAGGTAAACGTTACCGCCGGCACTCCACCAGGTGAATTTTGAACTGCCGTACCTTTCAAATTGCTGCAAGCTGTATTCGGCAAATGGCTGTAAACGCACAACGTCTGTTTTTAAAAGCGTTTTGGGCAATAAAAGGCCAACCTGGGTAAACCATGATGAACCTGTACCAATAATCGGAGCAACGTTACCATAGCCGGCCTGTGATACAACTCCGGTATAGTTTTGGGCCGGTCCGACATTTTCATTCATGATCGATCCGTTTCTCAGGTAATTTGGCCCGAAGTCATCATGGTAATAAACACTATAGCCGGTAAATGCCCAGTTTTGCCGCTTGCCGCCAAAGGGTAGATCGGCAAATACGTCAGCCGCCCAAATGCTAATATTATGGTTAATTAGCGGAGATGTAGCTGTATTGTTTACTTGCGTGGTGGTACCCTTGCCGGTGTAATAGTAGCCGACACCGATATTCAGCACCTTTTTTGTACCAACATAGGTTCCAGTGGTATAAGGAACCAAGGTGTTTTCTTTATCAAAAAATTGCCAGGCTGCATATCCCGTAGTAGACAGGTTACCGTTTGCGTTGTTATCTACCGCATAATTTAATTCAGGGGCATTGGGCTTAGCATAGGCGACGGCGGGAGTAATAACAGTAAACGGCTTGTTAACCGCCCATCGGTAGGTAACAGGCCCTATAACACCCTTAAGATAAATACCCACCTGGCGTCCCAGCTGATCAGAATTATCGATCAGGGGCCAGTTGTAAATTGGCGCATCGATGGCCAGGAAGTTGAATGAGCTTAAGGATGACATGCGGCTGATACCAACCCAGTAATGCAAGCCCGTACCAATGTATAATGAGGCAAAGTTACGCTTATGCGTTGCAAAATCATTGTCTGGAACAATGGTATATTCATTCCATAACTCATGCACGTACAGGGAAGGCTTTTTGCCCAAAGTTCCGTTGAATGTTGCGCCGCCGTTTCCCGTATTGCCGCCTCCTGCCGAACCACCGCTGGAGAAGCTTTGATTATCTATTCCAATAGTTCCAAGTACCAGGTAGCGCTGGCTTAACTGGCTGTATAATGCAAATCGGAATTGGCGAACGCTGAAGTCCAGTATATTATCTTTAGCGATGCCGTTTACTGCAGTACCGGGATTCAACTCTGAATATCGGGCCCTGAAGTCTGTCCAGACCAGGAACCTGACATATTTTTGACCCGTGCTGTCCAGCTTAATGGTTAGCCCGTCAGTATAGGATGGCGAACCGCCTTGCCCGTAAGCTATGCCAATTGTCAAAGCCAGAATTACTGAAAATGAAATTTTTCTGATGTATTGTTTTGTTTTCATCGTCGTAACGTTTAGATATTTATATCATTTCTTTGCGGCAGAACCGGTTTCTTTGATGATCAGACTGATCAGAAATGCCATTCCGGTAGTTGCCAGCAGGAAAGTAACAGCCCCATTAAAATGAACTGCCGGGTCCGCCGCGGTCGTTAAGGTTTTTCCAAAAAAGTGTGCGAACACCGGTCCCAGTATAGCGGTAACACCAAATGTCAGGAAGTTAATCCCGCCGGTCGCACTGCCTTTAACACTATCTGGGTTGGCTTCCTTGATGATGGAATATGGGATCATAGCCGTTCCAGAGGCTATGCCGAATATGAGCATTGTGACAAAAGCAGAGATCAGGCCTGGAAAGTAGGTAAATTGTATTAGGCAGATAACCATCAATATGATGCACAAAGATAATACAGGCTTTCTCCTACCAAGGAGATCAGAAAACCAACCGAGTAGGGGGGCGCCAATCACCCAGCCGAGCGGCACCATGGAGCAGGTAATTACTGCCAAACTATAGGAAAAACCTCGGTCATGTTGCAGGAAAGTAACTCCCCAGGTCATGGCAAAAATCGTGGTAGGAGCAAACAACAACCCTGAAATAAGTCCGCTCAAATAGGATTGAGGATTGGAAAAAACAACTCGGTAAGGAACGAGTATGCCCGAAAGAGTGTTTTGTTGCTGGTTACGCTTATTTTCTGCAGGCGTACTCAGGAAAAGCATTAGTGTGACTATACCGCAGGCAATGCCTATCCCAACCCAGAATACGGTAACAGGCAAACCTGACCTCAATAAGGGACCGGTCACGAACTGACCTGCCGATCCGCCAAGCATACCAATACATTGGGTTACCCCAATTGCTGTGGCCAGATAACAGGGGGCGAATCCATGGGCAGCGAGATAAACACATCCGGTAAAGGCAAATGCAGAACCTGCTCCCTGAAGTAAACGGCCAAAATCGCCCATGGCTGCAGACGGTGCAGCAAAAGCCAGGCAGCCTAAGAACAATATACCGGTGCCAATAGCGATAGGGTAGCGTGCGCCGAAACGGTCTAAAGACATTCCTGCTATTAAGCTGGTAACAGAATAGGTATAATAATAAGTACCTAAGATGCCACTTACACCCAAAGCGTTTACCTTAAAAAGTGTGCTTAACTGGCTGATCATTACAGCCGGTGCCGACCGAATGACATACTCCAGAAAATAGAAAATCAATCCGAAAACCCAGGCTATAATAAATGCGCGGTCCCGGAACATACGGCTCATAGTGGGATTAGCTGCCGGCGATGTTATGTTTTTCATGTCCTTCGTGTTAATTGTTCAGGTCTTCCAGATGCTTGTAATTGGCCCTCAGCGTGTCGATCACTTCTTCAAATTTTCCCCCAAGCATCATTTTGCCCATATACAGGGACATGCCTTTTACCATTTTGAAGTTTAGTTTTGGCGGCATGGCTAATGCATTGGGATCCGTAAAAACGTTCACCAATACCGGGCCCTGATGTGCCATAGCCTGGGTCATCGAACTTTCCAGCTGTCCCGGATCATGAATAGTAATTCCTTTAATGCCGGTGGCCTCAGCAACCATAGCGAAGTCGGGATTTTCCATGTCGGTTTGATAATCCATAATTCCGGCAACTTCCATCTCAAGTTTCACCATGCCAAGTGACCGGTTGTTGAAGACGATGATTTTTATATTGAGATTGTACTGTTTAATGGTTGCCAGATCGCCAAGTAACATGGAAATACCACCATCACCGCACATGGCGACTATCTGCCGGCCTGGAAATGCCAGCGCAGCGCCGATAGCCTGTGGCATTGCGTTTGCCATCGAACCATGTGTAAACGATCCAATCAATTTTCGCTTTCCGTTGGCGGTAATGTAGCGCGCGCCCCATACGCAGCACATACCTGTATCGACAGTGAACACCGCATCATCCGTTGCGAGTTTGTCCATAATGAAGGCCACTGCTTCCGGATGTATAGCGTCCGTTTTGCCCTTGTCATTTACATAAATCAGTAGGTGGTCTTTTACCTTTTCATGTACTTGCAACTGGGCTTTCAGGAAACTATTATCTGTTTTTCTTTCGAGGAGGGGCATCAAAGCTGTTATGGTAGCCTTCACATCCCCCCAAAGCCCTATGTCTAATTTCGCCCGTCGTCCCAAGCGCTCCGGCTGAAGGTCAACTTGCACCAGCGTCTTATCCTGGGGAATAAACGGAACGTAAGGAAAATCAGTTCCCAGTAGCAGGATCAGATCACTTTCGTGCATGCTGTGGTATGCGGCTGGTAAACCCAGAAGCCCGGACATACCAACCTCATTAGGATTGTTGTGAGCGATACTCATCTTTCCACGGAAGGAATAACCAACCGGCGCTTGTAAGAATGACGATAGCTCAACAACTTCTTTATGGGCTCCGGCGGCACCAATGCCGCAGAAAATACAAATCTTTTGATGGGAATTGATCAGTTCGGCTAACTCCTGAATTTCTTCTGCTGACGGTTGAATAGTCGCCGTCGTAAAGTAATTCCTGTCAGCGGATATGTTATCCACGGCCGGTAATCCCGCCACGTCTCCTGGAAGCCCTAAAACGGCAACTCCTTTTTTTTGTATGGCATGCTGAATAGCTGCCTGTGCCATTCGGGGAAGCTGATGGGCAGTATTAGCGATCTGGTTATAATGACTGCAATCGTCAAATAGCCTGGTCGTGTTGGTTTCCTGAAAATAGCCTGAGCCGAACTCCCCGGTGGCGCAGGTTGATACAATAGCAAGTACCGGCACGCCCGAACGGTGCGCGTCATACAACCCATTTACTAAATGGACATGCCCGGGGCCGCTGCTTCCCGCACAGCAGGCCAGGCCTGTAAGTTCTGCATCCGCAGCGGCCGCGAAAGCACCCGCCTCCTCGTGCCGCACGTGGATCCATTGAATGTTCCCATCTTTCCGGACTGCGTTATTAAACTCGTTTAAGCTATCCCCGGTAACAGAATAGATACGCTTAATGCCCGCTTTAACCAAAAGCTCAACAAGTTGTTGTGATACGTTCTTTGTCATTTGTTGCTTTGTTTAATTGTTAGGTGAATCCTGGCCGGATGTCTTCCGTCCATCATCAACAAGGAGATAGGGAATGTAGTGCCAGTTAATAATTAATTGATATTCAATTATTTAATTCAAATTCGAGAAAATGAAGGTAGCGATATATCGAAGTTTAGGCAGTTGTGATTGAAATGCCGATAATAGGCGGCGATTAAAGGAATCTGCTGTAGATCTCGTTCAGATAATAGCTGGCGAACGCTTAAAAAACGGTTAATGACCAAGTATCGCTGACAAAATAATGAACAGGACTAAAGAAAAGTTCTTGCCGGAGCATCAGGTGGATTGTACCGTGGGATAAGGTCTTGCCATTTGCTATGTATGTTAAACTTGCGGGAATTAGTCTTCAGGAGCTATGCCCGCTAATGATACTGAATAATATGATGAGCAACACCAGGATGGTGATCACGGTGTAGAGGGAATCTTTAGCTAATACAAAGCTCAGTAAGGCGAGCACCACCCTCATCACGGGGGTAGCGATAAGCAACATGATGCCAAAGTTAATGATGGCGGTGCTTTGGAAGGACAAAAGCCCCTGGAAGACCGCTGGAAATGATAGCCTGCTTACACGGAAGGCGCTGAATGCGGCAGGTTCTTCACTGCGGCTGGATAAATATCCTATGCCGCCTGCAACCATAAAAATCAATGACAGGAAGACACCCAACCGAAGGGCGCCGCCAATCAGCTGGTTGATGTTGTTTTTATTGAACTTATCCATTTAATGATGCGCTTTAAGGCCGTTATAGATCATTTGAACCGCAAGCAGGGAAACGACAATTGCAAACAGCAGGCGCAGGATCTGCGGTGAATTAATTTTTGTCAGCAGCTTGGCACCTGTCAGTGCCCCGAAGACTACCCCCGTTGCGACAGGCACTGCGATTACAGGATCAATGTAGCCGTGCTGGAAGTAGATCACTGCGCCGGCGGCAGCAGTTACGCCAATCATAAAGCTGCTGGTGCTTGTGGAAACTTTAAATGGAATATTCATTACGGTGTCCATGGCGAAAACTTTTAATGCTCCCGACCCGATGCCCAGCAAACCGGAAATAACGCCGGCAAAGAACATGGCGATGAAGCCGCCTGTAATATGCCTGACCTTATAAGGAATGACCTGTGAACCATTGTTATAAGTACCGTTCAGCTTCAGGCGCTCACCTAATTTAGATACCTGTTTTGATGGGTTATCGTTTTTCTTGCGTAGTGACATGACTGAGGAAAAAATCAGGATAGCTCCGATCATGACGGGTATTAAATGTGCCGGGACGAGGGCTGCGTATAAAGCACCCACGATCGCCCCAAGCGTTGTTGAAACTTCTAAAAACATAGGAAGGCGAAAGTTAGAAAGGCTGTCTTTAACGTGAGCAGCGCCTGCACCGGAAGAAGTAGCAATGACAGAGATCAGAGATGCCCCAACTGCGTAATGAATGTTGACATGCAGCAGTAAAGTCAATAACGGAATAACAATAAAGCCACCACCCAACCCTGTCATCGAACCTATTAAGCCTGCCAGGTAAGCTCCGGCTAATATGAAAAAAGTAAATGCAATTAGCGTCATCGGTTAAATAGGTGATTGCCGTTTGTAAATAGAGAAGCCTTGCACGGTGTGCAATCCATGTGCGCCTTCTGGCTTGGGGAACAGGCAAGGCCCCGGGAAGCCGCCCTAACAACAGCTTCCGGGTTGTACTTCACCTGTCCTGTAATTAAAAAATTCCTGGTTCATGATCGATCATACGGTGCGAAGATCTCCCGTGGTCCCTGGTTACGAAATCCCCTACTATACGGCCGACTCCCGGAAATTCATGGTCGGGATTGGGCATTTCCTCTTCCAGGTAGGTTTCATGATGATCATGCCCCTCTGGTGCCTCGGCGACTGTTTTCTTTTCCTTCTTTTTTGTTTTCATGATTGAAATCTTTAAGTCTGTTTATGTAAATCACTGTTGTTAATTACTGAAGAGGTATCAATGAAAGTGCCATGTTTTAAATAGTTGTAAGTCAGTTGTTTGTTGTTTTTTATGAGCGTGTACAAGTGCTTTATATCGCTAATCCGGTCTCCATTGTTGATATATTGTTTTTTACCAGCATTTTATCGGTTTTATAGTACGGCCGTGCTTGTTGCCAGGCTTACGGCCGACCCAGATTTTTGGACTTAAAATGTCTTAGTGGCCACCCGGAACATCGTCATGACAGACAAGTAGGAGATAACGATAGTGGCTAACAGAAGCATTCCGGCGGCAAAGAGCTGATGGGCCCAGTCGGGTTTATTTTCCACATAGGTAAGTGCTGTGATAGAAAGTGCCGATAACGGAAAGCTCACCGACCACCATGAGATTTTAAAGGGACATGCTCGGGGAATTAGAAAAATCTTACTGCCCAGCAGCAGGGCCAAAAACAGATTAAAATAGAATAAAGTTCCGGCTGTAATATCCAGCTTCATCGTCAACTGGTGGTAAACCGTGAAAGCAAGTGCTAATGGCGCAGTTAAAATAAAAAGGGATGGTTGCAGGCCCTCCGGTAAAGGTGCCTGGAAAATCAGCCTGGAGATAAGGATCACGAGAAGGACCAGCGCGAATACTGAACCGATCCCGAAGGCCATCATTGTTATTTCATGGATGCCGGGCAAAGGCAATTGATTACCGATTATAGGTATGTCCAAAGTACCTACGATGGGAAGGACCCATGCAGGCATGGCTGAGTCAGGTTCCTGCCGCTCATCCAGCCATCTTCTCAGCATATACCATGCAAAAAAAAGCATTAATATGGCTCCGGTACACCAGATGACGATGGCCACCCTAGGAAAAAAATCGATGACGACCCCGGGTAGGAGCAGCAAGCAGATGATATAGGTTGCGAAAAAGCAAATCGTTTTCGGCGACCGGAACTCCTCTATAATTAATTTTCGGAACTTGTACCATTTGACCAGATAACAGGCTGATAAGGCTATAAAGGCCGCAATCGCGAACAATCTGAAAATCAAGTACGGCAATTCCCAAATGTTCCAGATCACTGCAGCCCGCCGCCAGGCAAAAGATAAACCGCATAAGCCCATTACGCTGCCGAATATGCTCACCGGCATAAATTCAATAAAGCTTTCTCTTGTGGAGGTT
Organism: Mucilaginibacter gossypii; assembly: GCF_900100945.1. Taxonomy (GTDB): domain Bacteria; phylum Bacteroidota; class Bacteroidia; order Sphingobacteriales; family Sphingobacteriaceae; genus Mucilaginibacter; species Mucilaginibacter gossypii. The sequence goes on from NZ_FNCG01000010.1 coordinate 90,748, forward strand.
ATCATATGGCTAATAAATTAGTTGATACAGTTATGCGGGACCGGGTATGCTAATCCTTTATGATGACACCGAATAAAAGGCGTGCCAATTATTAATTAATTGTTAATCAGTTATTTGTTGTTTGTTGCGCATTCGCCGTATCGCGGTATTACGCTAATTGGTTTTCGTCATTGATATGCCGCTAATTATGAGGTGCTACGGATCCCCACACTCTTTTGACTTATGTAACAATGGATGGATCAATAATAACCTTCTCGACAAGGTCAATTCCGGGTGCCGCTTTGTCTCTATTTAATCAATGGCCCGGACAAAAGTGATATATCGTTATCAATTGAAATAATTGTTCTATTTAAGTTGTTGATAGTTAGTTTATTGTGAGGTGGTATGGGATTGGTTAGATGCTTCGTAAACTAAATCGTTAAATTTTAAACCAATCAAAATGAAAAGTAAAAGATTGACCAAATGGTGTAGGCTGCTGGTATTACTGATGGCAATTGCCTCAGGTTTTACCCTGATCGGTAAAACATACGCGCAGGCCCTAAAAGTTAAAAATGTCGTGATTGTACACGGAGCCTTCGCCGACGCTTCGGGCTGGCAGGGGGTATACAGGGAACTGACCCAAAAAGGATATAATGTGACGCTTGTTCAGAACCCTTGCACCTCGCTTAAAGAAGACGTAGACGCGACAAATTTCGCTATCGACAAAATGGACGGCCCTGTGATACTTGTAGGTCATTCGTGGGGAGGGACCGTTATTACACAGGCCGGTGTTCATCCGAAAGTGGCAGCGCTTGTTTATGTTAATGCCTTTCAGCCAGAGATTGGCGAAAATACAGTAAAGCTGGCTTCAAGTGCACCGCCAAAACCGGAAAACGGTTTATTGCCACCGGATGAAAAAGGAAATGTATATTATTCAAAAGAAAAGTTCCATGCCGGTTTTTGCGCTGATGTTAGTGATGAGACCGCTGAATTTATGTTCGCTTCATCCGGTTTTATTCCCGCCGAAGCATTTGGAACTCCTGTAACGGAGGCCGCCTGGAAAAACAAACCCACCTACGGCATCTCATCTGAAGACGACAAAAGCATCAACCCGGTCATTACGATGAATGGCTATGAAAGGTCAAACAGTATCGTCACCCGCCTGAAAGGAAGCCACGTTGTTTTTATGACGCACCCACAGGAAGTTGCGGCAGTAATCATGACTGCGGCCCAACAGATCAGCAAATAGCCCCAAGAAAAGAAAAATCCCTGGATTGATGTTGTCCAGGGATTTTTCTTTTCTTGGGGCTAAAAATCGATACCGTATTTGGCTGCCCATTTGCGCTTGATCTTTCTTTTCGCCGTAATAAATTCTTGGTCCGTTCCTTGTGCTATGGCGTCAATAGGATATCGCAGCGGCCGGGAGCCTTTTTCCATATCGATCAGGGCTTTGATACCATCAGCAATTGCTTGCGGGTTCATGTTAGATTCCTGCATTTTGCTGAACATTGCCATGCCCAGTGCGGCGATGCGCGGTTCAAAATCAGGATATGCCGTAGCTATTTCGGTACGGTCGGCATTATGCCTGCCTTTATCGCCCATACTTGTGGGATAAACTCCGCAAGGAATGGACACGTTTTCAATTCCAAAGTCACGCAGCTCTGAATCAATACCCTCAATAAATGTTTCCAGGGCGAATTTGGAAGCCATATAAGGAACCACATAGGGAACTGAAAAACCACTCGCCACGGTCGACAGGTTGATGACCAGTCCTTGCTTTGATTTTCTCATCACCGGCAGAACGGCCTGGTATGTTCGGATAGCTCCATGAAAATTTATTTCAAAGATTCATTTATACGCACCGATTGAATAGCCCTCAGCCACACCAAAGCCCGTTACAGCTCCGTTATTGATCAATACATCAACATTGCCATATTTGTTGATGATGTAATTAAATGCATTGATGACCGATTGATCATCGGCCACATCCATATCGATAACTTCAATATTATCAGTTGCAGCAAGTTCATCTGCAGCATTCTTGTTCTTTTCTATCGTGTTCCGCATAGTAGCCATCACGGAATGACCACCGGCCGCTAGTGTCAGCGCCGTAAGTTTTCCAAAGCCTGTACTTGTTCCTGTTATTACTATTACTTTTGACATGGCATACTTTTTTACAATGATCGCGCTTCTGTGATAAACAACACTTGATTTTTAATAAGAACGGAATTGATGAAAATCAATACCGGGGGGATATCGGGTAAGCTGTTTAGATTTTTTTTGTGTTAAGCTGTTTTCGGATCCGGCTTAATGTTTCCGGCGTCATGCCAAGATAAGAAGCCTGCATGTGCAATGGGACCCGGTTTGCCAAAAGAGGAGAGCTTTTTAAAAAAAATAAATATTTTTCTTCTGCTGTCGACATGATAGCAGCCAGTATGCGTGCATGGGCCGCATTCAAGCTCTTTTGCAGAATCGAATTTACAAGGTCCCTGAAATGTGGTATTTTTTCGAAGATCCGTTGAAAATTGTCTTCGTGAATTAGTAATACGACAGAATCGTCCAGGGCTTCGATATTGTATTTTGAAGACGTGTCGTTCATCAGGCTTTCGCGATCACCGGTCCACCAGTTTTCAACAGCGAAATATACCGTGTGTTCCTGTCCTTTTTCATCAATACTGAATTTCCTGAGCAGTCCTTCGCAAACGAAGGCATTTAATTTCCATTTGTCTCCCGAATTAAGGAGAAACTGATGCTTCTTCAGGCGCCTGATGACACTGACCGATTCAATAAATGCCAGGTCGGCTTGGGAAACGTTAATTTTGTCTGCCAGGTATTTGCGGAAAACTTCAAACATGATGCCAAAATCCCAAAGTGAGAAAATACAGCAAATTGCCCCTGCGTTGTGCCTGTTGATGGTGTTGTAATGCGCTGAAATTCAGGATATTAAAACAGTGTCAATACTAAAGAGTTACAAGCGTCCTTCAGCATTGAATATCGGCGCTGGAACGGTCTGCTGGCTAAATCAGCGCAGCGGTAACGCCGCCATCGATAACCGGTGCTCAAGGATTTCAGAAATTCCCGGTCCCACCTCAACAACAGAGGGGGGATAATTATCCCCCCTCTGTTGTTGGTCAGTTAGTAGTTTCAGGAATGATATCTGTTTCGCCGGAAACAGTGTAAAGTGTGCCATGTCTTTCAAGGATGCGCACATGTTCTATCACAGCTTTTAAAGCCGCCTGGAACATTTCGCTTTTCAGATGATCGTCAAGGGCTTTTTGATTTACCCAACCTTCGGCCAGTACACAGGTATTAGGATCTACCATATCCCATGAAAAGTGGTAATACACGTTGCCTTCTGTTTTCCTGGTAGCAGATATGTGCGACAAAACCGCGTTGGTGAAAATTTGCTTATCTTCCGGATGAATGGTGTAAGTGGTGTGTACAACCAATACTGCTTTCTTACTCATGATGATCTAATTTATTTGATATGTAGGATGGATTAATAATTTATTTCTGGCTTTCCGAAAAAGCCGCATTGAGTTTAACCGGGTCATAGTATTCATACATTTCTATGATCTTCCCGGCTTGTTCCGTGAACATGGTAATGTAGTTTTGTTCATATTCCCTGCCCGTTGCTGCTACCGTGACACAAGCTTCATAGGTTGCAAAGGCCTTGTGCGGGTCCAGAGTCGGATAAACGACCGGGTTGTTAAAGCGGATACCAGGTACCATTTGCAGGAAGGATGCTGTTGCTTTTTTTATTACATCCTTTCCGGCAACCACTACAGGCAGGCCCGCCGACTCTGCATACGGAAATACCAATACAGCATCATCGTGTAAAAGATTTAACCATTCTGCTGGGTCCCGGGTAGCTGTGTCCAGAAATTTTAAAACAAGGGAGCTGATGTCTGCTGTGCGGGTACCGTTATCTTCTATCTCCGTTTCCATATGATTTTTATTTTACTCGTCACCATCCAGATTTATTATTGAAAACTACCTTTCGAAAAATCCGTGGTTTGATCCGGTTGCAAATGTAAATCGTCTCTTACCCTCCGGCGGTTGACATTTGATAGGAAATGATTTGACAAATGTCAAGCGACGGCGTGCCGAAACATAACTCATGACAACCGCCGCGTTTACTATACCTGCGCCTGTCCGCCATCAACAAATATTTCGCTTCCCGTCATGTAAGTACTCTCATCCGATGCCAGAAAGACCGCGACAGCTGCTATTTCATCAGGGTGTCCTACACGGCCAAGCGGCGACTCATCGCTGAAAGCCTGCATGGCCTGGTCCTGTATACTGCTGTCGAACAAGCCTAAAAGACCGGGAGTGGCCGTGGCGCCAGGAGAAAGCACATTGACTCTGATACCTTTGCCACGCAGGTCCAGTGCCCAGCTACGTGCAAAATTTCTGATGGCCGCTTTGGTTGCACTGTAAACGCTGAAGGCTGCGGTGCCTCTGGAACCGGTAGAGGATCCGGTCAGGATAATGGATGCTCCCGAAGATAAAAATGGCAGCGCCTTTTGTATCGTAAATAACGTCCCCCTTACATTCACATTGAACGCCAGGTCGAAGCCGGCCTCGGTGATACTGCCTAGTGGCTCAAGAGTACCCAGCCCGGCATTGGCAAATACGATATCCAACCGGTTGTGACCGGCGCGGATAACTTCGTAGATTTTATCGAGGTCGGCAAGGTTACTGATATCACCCTGGATCGCCGTGGCGTTTTGTCCGATTGAACTAATGGCTTTATCAAGTTCTTCCCGGCGTCGGCCCGTGATGTATACATAAGCTCCCTCGGCAACAAATCGTTTAGCACTTGCCAATCCGATACCGCTGTTGCCGCCGGTAATCAATGCGACTTTCCCTTCAAGCCTTCCTTCAGCTATTGGTGTATCCGACCATTCGTTAAGTTCATTTTCCATATTAAATTTTTTAAGTGTGATTTATTGAAATAATGTTATTGTAGCCGGATATGATCAAAGCAACCGCCTTTCTGCTTCAAGGATCGCTACGTCATTGATGCTTGCATAACGCTTCCGCATGAGCCCGTTTTCGTCAAACTCCCAATTCTCATTACCGTAAGCGCGGAACCATTCACCTTTTTGGTTATGGTATTCATATTCAAAGCGCACGGCTATACGATTATCCGTATATGCCCACAGCTCTTTTTTTAACCGGTAATCCAACTCTTTTTCCCACTTCCCCTGTAGGAAATGAATGACCGCTTCCCGGCCGTTTATAAGTTGATCCCGGTTTCGCCATTCTGTATCTACAGTATAAGCCATAGCAATTTTCTCAGGGTTCCGCGTATTCCACGCATCTTCTCCGGCTTGTACTTTGATGAGCGCAGTTTCCAGGGTAAATGGTGGGAGGGGGAGTTTTTGTGTCATAACCTCGGTAGTTAATTTATTAGCGTTTGATATAAGACTTCAGCAAGGGCAGATCAATTGTTCATGATGCTGAAGATAAAATCAAGTGCCATAATTTAAAATATTGAAAATCAGATATTTAATTTGTTTTGTTTTTAAGCTTCCATGCGATATATCAGGTAAATACAAGCGGTTCTTGAAATAGCGCTAATAGAAATCTTGTTTATGGCAATGATCACGAGTATCTATGGAAAGTTGTTCGCGCTTTTTAGTGCCGGTTCGTTCTGAATTACTGTAAAGCGCCCGAATAATCTGTCTCTGCACTCGGCTTTGAGATTGCCTAGTATCACAAGACTATCGGGATTTCATTTTTCTAGTTCCAATTAGCGAAATAACGTGAGGTTAGGGTTGGAGATTTACTTGTAATATTTTGATATACAGTATTTTATATTATTGGCATCAATATTATTTCACGCTTCTTGTCTATTTCCGATGCCTATCGTCATCCGGAAGGGGACATATCTTAAAACACAAAATAATTATGGAAACAATCAAAGTTCCTACCCGGGAAGAAGTAAGCCCGGAGTCACGGGCAATGTTCGATCATATCACTCAGAAAATTGGCAAACTGCCAAATTTGTACGCAGTAATTGGCTATTCTCCTGCCACTTTAAAAGGTTTTCTGCAATTTGATTCAGCGTTAAGCAGCGGTGTATTCAGTTCAAGGGAACGTGAGGCAATTTACCTCGTTGTATCAGAAGTGAATGAATGTCGATACTGTCTGGCAGCACACACCGTCACCGCAAAAAACAATGGTTTTAACCATGACGAAACAATCAATATCCGTAAAGGTATCAGTTATGAAACCAGGCTGACCACTGTCATCCGCTTGGCCAAATACATCGCTGAGAACCAGGGCCAGGTAGACCCTGTACTGCTTTGTGACTTTTTCGAAGCCGGTTACAACGAAGACGCACTGATCGAACTGATTGGTTTGGTTGCGCTGCGGACTTTCACCAATTACGTTTATGCGGTAACTGGAGTACCGCTCGATTTCCCCGAAGCCATCAGCTTAAAATAATAAATAAGAATGGCTTGCCGGTTCAGGACAAGTCGCATATATCCATAAACCAAATTGCTAACAAAACTAAATAGATTATCATGAATGCAAATGACACACACATCAACCGTCGCAGCTTTTTAGCGAGTGCCGGCCTTTTAACCGCAGGCGCTATCCTGTCGCCAAGGTTATTATTCGGGCAAAAAGTAATCGATGGTCCCGTGCAGCAGATCAACAGGGCTGCTGCCACTGCCAAAATCAATGTAACCAAACTGAGAGGCAATATTTTTATGGTGGAAGGTTCTGGCGGTAACATTGCCGTTTTGAACGGCCCCCAGGGAAAACTGCTGGTTGACGCCGGTATTGACGTATCAAAGGCCCACGTGGCAGCGGCGCTGAAAACCATCAGCAATAAGCCGATCAAAGTTCTGATCAACAGTCACTGGCATTTTGATCATACCAGCGGAAATGACTGGTTGCATGATGCCGGTGCAACAATTATCTCGCAGGATATTACCCGTGATCACCTGACCAAACGCATTTTCCAGCCCGAATGGAATTACACCTTTGAGCCCCTGCCCAAAGGTGGTATCCCAACTATTACCTACAAAAATGAATATAAGAAGCATTTTAACGGAGAAAATATCCTTGTAAAAACCTATCAACCGGCTCATACCGACGCAGATTCCTCAATTTATTTCCCCAATGCCGACATCCTTCACGTAGCGGACACCTTCTGGAATGGCTATTATCCTTTTATAGATTATGCCACCGGCGGCAGCATTGACGGCATGATTACTGCCGCGGCCCGGAATGTTGCAAACACCAACAAACATACTATCGTTATTCCCGGCCACGGGCCGATAGGTAATCACGCGCAGCTTGTTCAGTTTCATGATATGCTGGCCACGATACGTGAAAGGGTAGCGAGCCTAAAGAAACAGGGTAGAGATTTAAAAGGAGTGATCGCAGCGAAGCCTACTGCTTCATTTGATCCCGTGTTTGGCAATTTCGTTATCAAAGGTGATTTTTTCGCCAAGCTGGTATTTACTGGCGTTTAACCGGGGGAGCTGTTGGGAGAACAGCAGGACTTTGTGCTGTTCAACCCGACAGATGAATATGTTTCTGAATCAATCCCAGAGTAGTAATTATAGTTTATGAACAACGCTAACAAATGGCCGCTATGGCCAGCCGTGATACATGCAAAATGCCCCCGCTGTCGCCGGGGAAAAATGTTTGCGAATGCGATGTACGGATTCCACGGACAACAGATGCTGAAGCAATGTGATCATTGCAAGCTTACCTATGAAATCGAACCTGGTTATTTTTATGTGGCGATGTTCGTCAGCTACGCCATGAATGTTGCGGTATTGGTTACGCTTTCCGTCGCCTTGTCGGTTCTTACTGGAAGTACTAACCCGTGGCTGTATGTAATAGTATTGCTAACCGCTTCATTAATCTTGTCCCCATTTAATTTCAGGTATTCCAGGGTAATCCTGCTTTACTGGCTCACCCCTGGTCTCAGTTATCAGCCGGAGTACAGCGCTGATAAGCCCGAATCAGTTTTGCCGGCATCTGACCCCGGCGACAGCATAGTGCCGTTAAATTTAAATTAGTAATATGCAAAGTTCACTCCTTTCTTTTATCGCAGGCATGGAGCAGGCTGGACGAAATGTTATCCGCGCTGGTATCGTCATTGTATTTCTGTGGATTGGCTGCCTTAAATTTTTCACCTATGAAGCTGAGGGTATCGTTCCGTTTGTAGCGAACAGCCCGATCATGTCTTTTTTTTATAATGATCCTGCAGCCTACAAAAAACATGTCAATAAGGAAGGTGAACTGTTGCAGAAAAATCATGTCTGGCACACTGGTAACGGTACTTATCAATTTTCGAGGGTGCTGGGCGTATACCTGGTTGGTGTAGCCGTGTTTGTGGCGCTATACCGCGTATGGCCAACACCAAGTATGATTGCCAGCATCCTGATTTTCCTGATGACCGCGGTAACGCTTTCCTTTCTGGTCACCACCCCCGAAGCCTGGGTGCCAAATCTTGGTGATGCTGATTGGGGATTTCCATTTTTATCGGGCCGTGGCAGGCTGGTACTCAAAGATACCGTCATCATGGGCGGCCCGATTATAACCATGAGTGAGTCTGCGGCTATTTACCTGGATCGTCATCAAAAAAAATGATACAGGCACAATTCAATAAGAAACCTGGCCGCAGGCAATTTTTGCAAATGGTTTCACTCGCCGGAATTGCTATATTTTCACCTTCAAATATTTGCGTTATGTTCGAACCTAAAGGTGTATTTATTGAAAAAAGTCGTTTTACTGCTGAGGCAACTGTGGTGCGTCTCTGCTCCGTACTGAAAAGTCGCGGTGCAAAGGTCTATGCAGTAATTGACCAGCAGAAAGAATTAAGTACTGTTGACATTGCTATCCCACCGATGCATCTAATATTATTCGGGAATCCTAAAGTGGGCGGCAAGGTACTTTCAGAAGTTGCCGTTTCCGGTATTGACCTACCGTTAAAAATCCTGGTGTGGGAAGATACGGCACATAACATATCAATTGCCTATAATACTGCAGCATATCTGCAGGAACGATTTAACCTGAAACCGGAAGTCGCTAAACTGTTTGACCTAAGCAGTGTTATTCAATCTGCGTTAAATGATTAGGATAGCAATTTATCCAACATTAAGGTTGCGCTAAAGTAATTTCATTATTATAATTATATGGCCAATTATCAATGATTGGATTCCCGGTGTTAACCGAAATTTTAATTGTTGCTATAGATTATTAAAAATGGCTTGTAATTTTAATGATTAGAACTTTAAAAGGTGCGGATCTAAAAGAAGAATGGAACAATTTTGTCTTCTCAGAAGATGAGAATTCTTTTTGACGCCCTTTATACATACTATTTTAAATACTTATACTACATTGGCCTTAAGAAAGAATTCCGTACCGATAGGACCAAGGACGAAATCAATGACCTTTTCCTTTAATTTGGGGAATACCGGGAAACCTTAGCCGGCGTACTCCACTCTCATAATTGTATCATCAGATGTTTTCTTTGTCGACTGTACCGTAAAGACAAGCTTAAGTTTGATGATAGCGTATTGCTTGCAAAGTGCCTTGACCTTTTTGTTCAGCCATCAGCTGAAAGCCTTCTGCGAGTGCGGCAATCGATGGGGACCTTAAATGAACCTGCACGATAAATATGGTGTTGATGGCAGAAAGGGAGATGTCCGCGTCATTGCGGCCAACAACAAGAATCTCGAAGAAGAAATCAGTGTCAGCCGTTTCCTACTGAACTTATACTACAGGCTGAACATTTTTCTGATTTTGTTACCGAAACTACGTGAAAGGCAAGGCGACATATTGTTGCTGATCGATTGTTTTCTGAAAAAATACGCAGGTAAACAAGAAAAATCAATTACCGGCTTTTCCGACAAGGTTATCGCGCAAATCCGGAATTATATTTAAATCAAAATCGCCCCAATGTTGGCACATTTGCTATTTTCAAAAAAAGCGTTTAATTTTATTAGGTGGACCTTTCAGTCCCCGAAGAGTTAAAATGTTCTTTGTGTCTGTTTTCGCTTTTTTTTGCAATTGTCAGCCATGTCTAAGAAAAATTAATTTGATGCACCTGTATTCGAAGGAGTCAATGTAAGGCTATTGATGGCATTTTGCTGTGTTTTTTCCGAACCGTCGATAATATTGAAGTGCCATGGCCAATAAATTTATGTTGTTGAACTTGCTGGTATACTTTATTATCTATCCAGTAACGATTTATGCCCAGACTTCCCGACTAAGCTCCGAAAAACAACAACTTTGGTTACAGTTAAGTTTAAATTTTTATACGGTTGTAAAGGAGGGACAGGTAGACCAGGATAGCAGTCTTGTTCTGGTAAGCCGAAAAGGCAGATTAAGCAGGTGGACGGTGATTACAGATGGCTTTAGCGATGATATCGCTAAAGAGGATAATAAATGGATAGATACCCGGCAAACCCGGCAAGTCGTAAAAATATTGGGCACTTTGCATGGGATAGACCATGTTAAGTTGCTGGTACTATTAGGCTCTTATTATGCTTTCCAACCAGGTTACAGCCAAAATGACCGGGACAGTGCTCAATATTTTCTATCAAAAGCCAAACAGGAGAGCGAGGCGCTTCATTCAGCATTCTGGTCAAACCAAAGTCTTTGTTTATTGGGCAAAAACTATTTCAAAGGTAACCAGGTAGAAAAAGGGACAAAGTGCTTTACGGACCTGATTAATATTTGCCAGAGAGCGAATGACAAGGTAACGGAGGCAAAAGCCTGGGATTACCAGGGCACCTATTGCCCACCGTTACCTGCTACTATTATGTTGAAAATAAATAGCTTAGCGAAAGCCAATATTTTGTATCAGCAGTTGAATAAGCCTGCGAAGCAAGTTAATACATTAACGAATTTGGCGTACCTGGCCTTTGTTTTAAAGGATATCAAAGGAGCCGAAGTAAATGCGTTGAAAGCGCTTCAACTGGAAAATGCCATGGCTTTTCCCTACACTCATTACAATTACGATCTGCTTTCGTTAATCTGCAAGGTTAATGGTAACGATGATAGAGGCACTAACTATGGGCTAAAGGCTGTTAGAGCATCGCAGGAAACTAAAGATAGTATTGGATTGGGATATTTTTACGCAAGAGTTGCCGATTTGCATTATGGGAATAAAACAATATCCGCATTTGCATCCTATTGGTTCAAAAAAGCGGTGGAGGAATTAAGTAAGAATGGCGATCCTGCCATATATCGAGCCCTTTTTAATTATACCTCTTATCTAAATGAGAGCGGCAAGTCAAGAGAAGCGATACTTCTGTTATCAAATACACTTAAAACTATTCCTCCTGCAAGTCTTGTCGATAAACAAATGGCGTATTTATCGATAGCCGCAAACTATAAAGATATAAACAACTATAGGCAGGCTGAAAAATATTTTTTAATGGCTGATCATCTTTCGGATCAAGACAAATTAATTACAAAAGATTTCCGTTCGGCTCAAATTAAACTAAAAATAGGAACATTTTATTTTGAAATAAAACAGTACGATAAGGCAAAAAGTTACCTTCAGAATTCTTTAGCAATCCCCGTTATTAAAATGAACGAACCAATAACTTTTTCTGCAGCCAATTGGATGCTCTTTAAGATTGATTCGCTCCAGGGAAATTACGAATCTGCGGCAAAACATCTCCTACAATATGTAACGTACTATAAGAAACTAGTTGAATTAAATGATGCCAAAAATATAGCAGGTATGAAGATTCAGTTGGAGATGACCCAAAAGGAAAAAGATCTCCAGATTCTTCGAGCTAAAAACGCGCTTCAAAACCAACAAGCCGATAACGTTAGGAAACTAATATATATCGGTGTGGCTCTGACTTTTTTAATCATAGGAATGATTTATTATCGATATTATATTAATAGGAAAAACAATGAAAAGCTACAAGCTCAAAAGGATGAAATAGATCATAAGAACCATCTGTTAGAGAGCTTGCTACACGACAAAGATGTTCTCCTGCTGTCAAAAGAATGGTTGCTGAAAGAGGTGCACCACAGGGTTAAGAACAATCTGCACACCGTAATATGCCTTTTAGAGTCGCAAGCAGCTTATTTGGAGAATGATGCGTTGAAAGCCATTGAAAACAGCCAGAATCGCATTTATGCCATGTCGTTGATTCATCAAAAACTTTACCAGTCGGAAGATATAAAAACGATCGATATGTCTGTTTACATCCCCGAATTTGTAAGTTATCTTAATGATAGTTTTGGAACCACCAGTCAGATCCGTTTTGAACTCGATATTCAACCGCTGAGGTTGGCTGTATCCTATGCAGTACCTTTGTCACTGATCATTAACGAGGCCGTAACCAACTCCATAAAATATGCTTTCCCTGGTAAAAAATGGGGGGCTATAAGTATTACTATGTATCAAATTAATGAACAGGTTGAATTAATAATTGCGGACAACGGTATCGGAATAAACGCGCATAAATCTGGAAGCCATTCAGGGGCTTTAGGCTTGAAGCTGTTGCGTGGTCTTTCCGAAGATATAAAGGCGGAAATCAGTATTGAGAACGTTAATGGAACAACAATTACGCTTAAATTTAAAATAGACGAGATGATATACGCAATGGCTTGAAATTAAAGGAACAATCTGCCTCTTTTTAATTTCGCTCAATAGCGTTCTCAAACTGCGTAACACATTGAGCCGCTACTCACTTCAAATCACTCAAAAACTGATTCGATAAATGCCCAGGTGGGCGCACTTTAATAAAAAGCCATTTATTTGTATAGGAAACGGCTTTTTCTTTCCATGAGCCTATTTTAAGCTATCTGTGCCTCATACATTTGGTGACTCAAACGTCAGGGTTTACAAACTTTCTTTCTTCACGTAGCGGATACCTTCTGGAATGGCTATTATCCTTTTATAGATTATGCCATCGGCGGCATGATTACTGCCGCGGCGCAAACACCAATAAACATACTATCGTCATTACCGGCCGCGGCCCGATAGGCAATTATGTTTAGCTTGCTCAGTATCATGAAATGCTGGCTATGGCTAGTTGTGATACACGCAAAATGCCCCTGCCACCGGGTGGAATATTTGTAAACGCAATGTATGGACTCCAAGGACAGCAGAATGCTAAAATAAAGTGATCATTGTAAACTCACCTATGAAATTGAAACAGGTAATTTTTATATGGCGATGTTCGTCAGCTACGCCATGAATGTTGCGCTATTGATTAAGATTTCCGTCGCCCCGTCGGTTCTTAGGGTAAGTACTGGTCCATGGCCGGATGTAATGACCCGCCTGACCGCTTCATTAATTTTGTCCCCTTTTAATTTCGGGTATTCCAGGGTGATCTTCGTTTATTGTTAATGTTTACGAGAGCGGGTCCGAAGTCAGAACAGCTCTGGTGGGGGAGGAGCAGCAACCGAAATCGGCATCGTTATCGCTGCCTGGAAGGTCCCCATTTGGAAAACGGACGACATCATTAAACTATACATAAACAAGCGATTAGTGAAATATCACCAATGCCGTTCAGGGTTGATGATATTTCGTCAACGTTCAAATAGAAAATTAAATTAATGCACTTAAAATCAACAGTTTATTTTATGGTACCGGAATTGTAAATTGCTTTTCGGCTAATCTCATTTCCAGGTTAAAACAGTTTTAAACCCTATTAAAATATTTAGTTATGTTGAACTCCATCAAACATGCCGGAACTGAAGAAGTCAGATACAGAGCACTTTCGGATATGCTGAATGAACACCTGATCAGCATGGAAAGTCTGTCTGAAAAATTTAAGGATGCGATTTTAACACATCTGCTTTCAGCAACATTACATGCAAACGACGACGAAAAAGCAATTCTGCTCAACCTGAGTAGCGAAGTCGCCGCATCCAGAAACAGCGAAGACCTCCTGGAGGCAGTACATGCCAAACTGGCTTCATTTTTTGATATTGAAGGGCTTACCATTATCCTGCACAGCGCGGAAAATGATAGCTATCAATTTCATGAATATGAGAAAGAACGAACCCCTGCGGGTGATATACAATTAAAGGTAAACAGGCGGCATGAACATAATTTACAGCTGAGACCTGTGATCAACGAAATGGCGGATGCCTTAACGGACCTGTCTTTTGATACCGCTGAGTTTGTGGAGCGATATCCGGAAGTTGATCTGTTTAAATCCTGGGAGGCAAAAGGCTGGCAAAACTTTGCAGCGGTGACATTGAAAGTCAGCGGGGAAACGTTGGGCCATCTGATCCTGCACATGTTCCCGCATGCGGTTGCTTCGCTGCGTATCAATTTATTAAGGGGAATCAGCGCTCAGCTTTCGGTCGCCCTCTCTAATATCAAAATGGTAGAGGAAACGATGCGCCGAAGAAATGAAATGGAATTGTTGCTGGCCATTAATATTGATATTGCTTCTGTCCGCGGTACGGATGAACTGGCCAGGTTTATTAAGGATAAATTTAAGCAGCTATTGGGCTGCAGTCACACCATGATCGCTGTCCGGAATAACGACGGGCTCACCTATAGTGCTTTCCTGTTGGATGAGGATGCCCGTGCAAAAACACACTTGTCTAACCTCAGTGCCCGTGACAGTAATAAAATCAACGGCCCGGTACTGAACCAGGCAAGGCAGACCAGTATCCCACTGTTGTTCGATCTCGATGAATTGGCTTTACAGGAATATCAGCCGTTATATGTCAAGATTAACCGCCAGCTTCAGCAAAAGACCTTGCTGGTGATCCGTCTTGCTAAAGGCGAAGAAGTATTCGGTTTTTGGCTGATTTACTTCAAGGACCGCGACATTATTACCACCGGTAAACTACAACTGATCCAAAGTTTATCTTTGCAGCTTTGCATTTCCGTGGCGAATATCCTGGCGAACCAGGAAATCAAATCACGGGAGGAGGAGAAAGGGCGTTTATTAAAGTTCAGTAGCGCTATAGCACCGGTCAGGGACCATAAATTGCTGGCTAAAATCCTTAAAGTGCAGTTTCAGGAATTGTTCGGAATTGAAGATTATGTCATCCATTTATTTGACCGGGAAAGTCAAAAGTGCATGCCGTTTCTCTATGATGCGTCACAAGCTGGGGCTGAACCGGATGAACTGGCAGATAATTTGAACACGCTGATGACCTTCCCGGAAAGTATTCTTGACCTAATTACAGAGATTGACAGCCCGGTATTGTACGAAGTAAACGATAGCTGCCTGACCTTGCTTCCTGGTCCAATGACAGCAGACGCCCAGTCAGACAATACGCGCATCGGCATGTTCATACAAATCGGGTCGGAGGGGATTGCCGTTTTAAGTTTTCTTCACCCCGATTTTCGCCAGGTCAAACAACAGGAGGTTTTACTAAAAAGCATTTGTTCACAGTTGTCAATCGCCATATCTAATATATTGGCCAATGAAAAGGTGAACCAACAACTCATAGAAATTGACCGTTACAAACATCAACTGGAGGAAGAAACAATTTATCTGAAGGAAGAAATAGAGGTAAATCAAAATTACGCAGAGATTATCGGTGAAAGTCAGGTGATGCAAAAAACGTTTCGCATGGTTACACAGGTTGCTTCTTCAGACAGTACGGTGTTGATACTGGGCGAAACAGGGACGGGAAAAGAACTGATAGCCAGGGCTATTCACAACAATTCTCCGCGCAAGAACAAGCTAATGGTGAAGGTCAATTGCGCAGCGCTTCCGGCAAACCTTATCGAAAGCGAGCTTTTTGGTCATGAAAAAGGCAGTTTTACAGGTGCAACGGAACGCCGCCTGGGCAAATTCGAGCTGGCAAACAATGGCACCCTGTTTCTGGATGAGATAGGAGAGATGCCCCTTGAGCTCCAGGTAAAGCTGCTGCGCGCCCTACAGGAGAAAGAGATTGAACGTGTGGGAGGGCGTGGCACGATCAAAGTAGATGTTAGGATTATCGCGGCGACGAACCGCGACCTGGAAAAGGAGGTTGATGAAGGCCGCTTCCGCAGTGATTTATATTACCGTTTGAATATTTTTCCTATCGAATTGTCGGCACTGCGCGACCGTAAGGAGGATATTCCGATCCTGGCGACGCATTTTATCCACCGTTATGCTAAAAAAACAGGGCGTCAGATAACTACGCTCGGCAGCAAAGCGCTGCAGGAAATGGTCCACTACAGCTGGCCGGGAAATATCCGGGAACTTGAACACTTAATTGAACGCAGTATATTACTGAGCACCGGGCCAATGCTGAAAAATATCCATTTACCAACTAATAAACCCAAAGGAACGGCCGCCACCTCAGCAGGAGAAATAGCGCTGAAGACCATTGATGAAAATGAATGCGACCATATTTTAAAAATCCTCAAATACTGCCAGGGGCGTATATCCGGACCAGGTGGTGCTGCCGACATACTGGGCGTGCCGCCAAGTACGCTTAACTCGAAAATTAAGCGGCTTGGTATCAAAAAGGAACATTTAATATGATGCTAATAACATAATTGATGATTATAGAGCGATTAAACCACACAAAGTTGACCATCAAATAATATAAACGTGAGAACAAAAATATTGATTGTTGAAGACCAGTTTATTGAGGCCAACAACATGCAGGGGATCCTGGAAAGGGCAGGCTACAAGGTGACAGGAATTGCCCGTTCGGTGCCCATTGCTTTAAAAATGGTTGAAAAAGAAAAACCAGATATGGTTATGCTGGACATCCTTTTACAAGGAAATCTGACGGGTATCGACCTTGCGGGAAAACTGCGCGAAATGAATATTGCTTTTGTTTACTTATCTGCCAATTCCAATAAGGAAATACTGGATGCAGCCAAAGCTACCAAACCTTATGGCTTTCTTGTAAAACCGTTCCGGGCAAAAGATGTACTGATTATGCTGGATGTTGCCTGGTATCTGCATCAGCAGGTAGAAGAGGAGGCAAAAAACCGCGAAGCTTATCTTAAAAGGGCTGGTTCTGCGGTATCAGGAGGCCTTCCCGAAATCATCGGCAATAGCCCGGCCATTGCGCGCATTATGAACAGCGTAAAGATTGTCAGCCAATCAAACACGGCCGTGCTGATTTTAGGAGAAAGCGGCACTGGCAAGGAATTGATAGCCCAGGCGATACACAAGTTGTCTGACCGTAAAAATAAACCGCTGATCGTTGTTAATTGCGGGGCGCTGCCCGCAAATCTGATTGAATCCGAACTTTTCGGGCACGAAAAAGGTTCCTTTACCGGCGCGTTCAACAGGCGTGTAGGTAAATTTGAACAGGCCGACGGTGGCACGATCTTCCTGGATGAGATTGGTGAGCTCCCGCTTGACCTGCAGACAAAGTTCCTGCGGGTTTTACAGGAAAAGGAAATCGAACGGATCGGCGGCAATTCGAAGAAAGTGGATGTGCGCGTCATTGCGGCCACCAACAAGAATCTTGAAGAAGAAATCAGCGCCGGCCGTTTCCGTCTGGACTTGTACTACAGGCTGAACATTTTTCCGATCTTGTTACCGCCCTTAAGGGAAAGACAAGGTGATATATTGTTACTGGCCGACTATTTCCTAAAAAAATACGCGGTTAAACAGGGAAAGTCGATCACCGGCTTTTCTGACGACGTGATCACGCAAATCCGGAATTATAGTTGGCCCGGCAATGTCCGTGAACTGGAAAATATGATGGAGCGAAGTGTGCTGCTTTCGATGGGAACGCTGATCACCAGTTTGGTGCTTCCTAAGGATAAACGGAAAGCCTCGATTGAAATTGAAGCAGACAGGCAAAAAACTATGGAGGAGAATGAGCGCGACCACATCCTTGCCACTTTATTTAAATGTGACTGGAAGGTTTTTGGTGAAGGAGGGGCGGCCGAACTGCTGGATATTAACGTATCCACATTAAACTCGAGAATGAAAAAACTGGGGATAAACAAGAAGCACTATTTTAAAAATAGCGGTGAAAACAAAAATGACTGATCTGAACTTACAACTGTGTTTCGCAGCCGGCATTAATGTCAATTTTTGTGATGCCCAGATTGTAATATTCAGATCTTGTTCGTTTCACGCTTGAAAACCTTAAAGCCAAATAGTGCTATGGTTAGTTGAAAAGTTGTGAAAGTGATCAAGGCCACGGCCCAGCCGTAAGGGACCATAGCCCCGAACAAGAGACTTCCTAAACCAAATCCCATGAATAAGGTAAAAACATTAAGCCCCATTGCCTGCCCCGGCTGATTTTTCCCCAAATCAGTCACTATCCCGGCCAGAAGAGGCTGGCTGAGGTCATATCCCAATGACAGGATGGTTATAAGTAAACAAGCCATCCACAACGGCAGGTGCAATGCAAGCAGTCCGACGCTCAGCGCACTTAAAAGGATTCCCGAAGGTAATAAGCGTTTTCGGCCGTTTTTATCGGCCGCCCTGCCAATAAAGGGGCCAAAAATAAATCCGGGTAAGCCATAGCCCATCAATGCCAGCCCTATCTGCCACTCATTAAGACCATAGTTGTCTTTTAAATACAATCCCAACCAGGTAAAAACGCCTGAATGAAAAATACCGTTGCAAAAAACGTAAAAGTAAGTCCTGAGGCCGCGCCTTTGTGCAAGAAGGTTATAGTAGCCGTTTATGATGGCAGTTAAGGTGATCCCGGTAGTAATGGGTTTGGGTAGCCGAAGCTTTTTGATACTAAAAATGAGCAACAATAGGGCTATACTTGCAAGGATAGCCAACCCTATGAATAAAAATCTCCAGCCGACAACAGGTGCGACGGCTACACCCAGGGTAGATCCTGCGGCGGCTCCACCAGCCATGGCGCCAAAAAGCAGGCCCAGCGGCCTGCCCCTCTCCTCAAAACTGAACAGTCTGCCTGTTAGTGATACGGAGATCGGAATGACACCGCTGGATCCTACACCGGTTAAAAACCGCCATAAAATAAATTGATCCATGTTTGCTGCCGTAGACGTAAAAAATGATAAGG
Source organism: Mucilaginibacter gossypii (assembly GCF_900100945.1). Lineage (GTDB taxonomy): Bacteria > Bacteroidota > Bacteroidia > Sphingobacteriales > Sphingobacteriaceae > Mucilaginibacter > Mucilaginibacter gossypii. The sequence goes on from NZ_FNCG01000010.1 coordinate 109,657, forward strand.
CCACAAAAGCAGTCAGCGAGGCGGTAATGATCGAGGTAGGCCTGAACCGATCTGCCAACAGTCCGAAAAAAAGGGTAGAAACTGCATAAGGAATGAGGTAAGCCGGAATCAGTATTCCTGTCAGTTGCTGGGACACACCGAAAGTCGTTGCCAGGCTGGGTATCAATGGCGCAATCATATAGGCCTGAAAGAAAATGATAAAGGTTGCGGAGGCAAGCAGCCAAAGCAATTTTTCGCGGTTTTTGTCAGATATAGCGGGTGTGGTTAATAAGTTGTTCATGAGCGGCGATCTGAATATTAATGAAGTAAATGCCAGTTGAAAGTTTCTTAACAGAAAGGTTGGCTCCGGTCATATTCACGGATTTCAATTCTGATGCCTGTTTTTTAGTTTTCTGTTAATGAGTGTTTTATGATTTAATATTTGTTTTAATTCATGCGATATACCGCTAATTAGCCTGCTATTAGCGATTTCCATAACGCAAACAGCTTTAGTTAAATATTGATCTAGGTCTGCCCTACCAAAGGATTGACAAAGGGGGGCGGTGAATACCTGTGTGTTTGTTTTTAGCCGAATATAGCCCCGCCTGATAATCATTCGCTATGCCGATTTCCTGCAATGGTGCAGTCATTCTTGATATCTAAATAAAAAGCCTTCATAAAGTGATATTTCGTGACTTATAAATTGAGGGTTATAAAATAAGTATCTGATTGTTAGTTATTTAAATAGTGGCACCAGTTTCGCCTATCCAGATAGCAATAATGGCTGCAATTCGTGAACTAACGCAAGTTCACTATCAACAGCCATGACCCAACGGGCACAATCATTTATTAAAATCAAAACAATGAAAACAATTAGCAATGATGGTAATGTGGTCATACCACCATATGATCAGGATCCGAGACTTTCAAAAGAGGTGAGGGAATTTCTTAAAGCTTTAAACGCCCCAGGTAACGTAGCGATTGAATCAATGCCCCCGCTGGAAGCACGAAAAGTGCTGGAAAATGCCCAGCTATCTGTACCCATAGATATGTCAGGCATCGAGGAATCGGAACGCACAATCAATGCTGACGGCTATGAAATTGTGCTGAATATTGTACGCCCCGAAGGCATGAGAGGGGTTTTACCGGTATTTATTTTTATTCATGGTGGTGGCTGGTTGTTAGGCGACTACCCAACACATAAAAGAATGGTGCGCGACCTCGTCGTGTTATCCGGAGTGGCCGGCGTATTTGTGAATTATACACGTACGCCCGATGCTGCTTATCCACAGGCGATCAATGAGATCTACGCGGCTACCAAATGGGTAGCGGAAAACGGTCAAGAGATCAATGTGGACGGCAAGCGTCTGGCAATTGCGGGAAACAGTGTTGGAGGCAATATGACCGCAGTGACCACCTTGAAAGCGAAGGAGAACAACGGTCCGGAAATAAAATTGCAGATCATGATGTGGCCGATCGTTGACGCCAATTTTGATACTTATTCGTATCAGCGATTTGGTCAAGAGCGATTTCTGACTACACCACTGATGAAGTGGTTTTACGATATGTATATCCCAGATCCTAAGCGCCGCAACGTAATATACGCATCTCCATTGCAGGCCACTAAAGAACAGTTGGCAGGCTTACCGCACGCATTGATCCAGGTAGCAGAGAACGATGTGCTGCGTGACGAGGCCGAAGCCTATGGAAGGAAACTAGACGAAGCCGGCGTAAGGACGACGGTAGTGCGTTATAACGGCATGATCCATGACTTTGGATTGCTTAATCCGCTGGCGTATATCCATCCCACTCGTTCACTGTTTGAACATGCTGCCGCTGAATTGCGCAACCACCTGATCAAGACAGATAATAACCTCGGAAATTAATAATAAGCTTAACTAAAATTATAAAAATGAAAAATCTATTCATGACCTCAACGAAACCGACAGGATACCTGGCAGGTATTCTGTTATTAATTATCAGCAGCGCTTTTAATGCGCACAGCCAGGTAAAAGATTATGCAACTGATGACCATCTCAGCCCTGGGGTTAAGACTTTTCTGAAGACGCTCAATACCGGCGGACCCGGGTTGGAAACACTCACACCTGAAAAAGCCCGCGAGGTTTTGGTCAATGTACAAAAAGCTTATCCGGTTGATATGTCCGGCGTTACCATCTCAGAAAAAACGATCAAAGTTGATGGCAAGGACCTCCAATTAAATATTGTGCGTCCTGAAGGTTTAAAGGGAAATCTTCCGGTGTTTATTTATATACATGGCGGCGGCTGGGTATTAGGCGACTTTCCGACTCACAAGCATATGGTAAGGAACCTCGCCGTACTTTCGGGTTGTGTAGGGGTTTTTGTCAATTATACCCGCACGCCTGATGCTGCTTACCCTACGCAAATCAATCAGATTTATGCCGCAACCCAGTGGGTTGCCGAGCACGGCAATGAGATCAACGTGAATGGTAAAAAGCTGGCGGTTGTGGGCAATAGTGTTGGTGGCAATATGACTGCGATAACCGCTATTAAGGCCAAAGAGAACAACGGCCCGGAGATCAGCCTGCAGATCATGATGTGGCCAATACTTGATCATAATTTTGAAACGGATTCTTACAAGGCTTATGGTCAGGACCGGTTCCTGTCAACACAAGTAATGAAGTGGATGTATAATATGTATATACCTGAAGATAGCAACAGAGATGACATACATGCTTCACCCGTAAAAGCCAGCCCCGACCAGTTAAAGGGTCTGCCTCCTGCACTGATTCTGGTGGCAGAGGAAGATATCTTACGCGATGACGGCGAAACCTACGGCCGTATGCTGGAGCAGGCCGGTGTGCCTGTAACAACTGTTCGTTACAATGGCGTTATTCATGACTGGGGCCTGCTGACCGGGTTAGCAGATCTTCCGCAGACTAAATCTCTTTTTATTCAGGCGGCCGCAGAAATGCGTAAATATTTAAAATAAGCAACAGATACCTGGCAAAATGAAAACAACAGTATTGATTACCCGCTTGTTATTGGGACTGATCTATTTTGTGTTCGGCCTGAATTTCTTTCTCAAATTTACGCCGGTTCCGCAAATGGGAAAGCAAGGAGATGACTTTCTTAAAGCACTGATTTCTTCAGACTACTTTTTTCAATTTTTGAAAATAGTGGAAATTGTAGGTGGTTTCTTTTTATTGATCAACCGGTATACAGCGTTGTTTTTATTAGTGCTGTTGCCGGTAAGCGTAAATATTTTCTTGTTTCATATCATACTGGCACCGGCTGGGGTACCTATGGCGGTTGGTGTTCTTTTATTAAATGTTTTTTTATGCCTTGCCTATCTGAAATATTATCTCAGCGTTCTTACGGTCAAGCCTGATTCCGGCTGGTTATCCTGACCCTGTGTTACTTATACATTAGGTCTGTGAGTTTATCAGCATTAACCTCATCAAACGCAGTTTACTCCTAAGGAGCTAAACTGCGTTCCTGTAAACTGTCCGGCTGGAGGCTGATCCTTAAAGTGATCTGACTCAGATGCCCTTGAACAAGCAATTAAATGATTTTGACAGACACAGTTACAAAATATTTAACCGTTCCGTGCGATTTCCGTCTCGGTCAATGCGTCATTATTGTAGGTTACCGGTTCGATTTGAAACTCGATCATGATGGAAGTCCCATTTCGATTTTGGATTTCGAGGCTGCCATTGATATCATCGGCCAATCCCCTGATAAGTTTGAGGCCAAGTGAATTGGACGGGCCTTGAAGATGGTCATGTTGTATGCCGATTCCGTTATCGGAGATAATCAATTTAACCTTAGGCCCGGAAGTATACATCTTAATGGATATTATGCCATTTGTTCGCCCTTGAAACGCATATTTGATCGCATTGGTCACGGCCTCATTGATGATCAGCGAGAGCGGTATGGCGAGTGATACTTCAACTTTTATCAGGTCCACTTCAAGCTCAAAATATATCTTGTTGCCGGTGCCGGTACTGTCTTTAAGATAACCGATGAACTCAGGTAAAAAAATTGCCATGTTAACCGTTTCAATATCTTCCGACTGGTAAAGTTTCTGATGGATAAGTGACATGGCGTAAATTCGGTGCTGGCAATTTTCAATCGCATGTAAAGCGTCATCCTGTAAATTGATCGCCTGCGATTCCAGCAGGCAAACGACCTTATGCAGGTTGTTTTTCACGCGATGGTGCACCTCTTTTAATAACCATTCCTTCTCCTTTAAGAGATGCTCCAGTAATTCGTTTTTCTTTAAAATGATCAGGTTGTTTTTTTTACGGATAGTACTTTGCCGGTAGAATAAGGCGGCAATGACCACTACGAGGAAAATACCGACGATAGTCACGTTTTTGATTAGATTTAGACGTTGTAGTCTTCCCTTTTCTAAAGCGGAATTTTGGTTAAGTATTTTGATCTGGTCTTCCTTTTTTTTTGTCTCATATTTAATACTCAATTCCTGAATGTCTTTGTTCTTTTTTTCGGTTAAATAAAAATTATCAAGTTGTTTGTTACGGCTCAGGTGTGCTATCGCAGATTTGTAATTACCAGTTGCTGAATCAACCTTAAAATACATGTACTCGATCTCGCTACGCGTAGATATTTTAAGTTTTTGTTTTACCTCGTTAGAAATCCGGTCAAGATAGGGCCGAGCTTTGGCATAGGACTGCGTCTCGACATAGAACTGTGCCATCTCCTGATGATCGGCCCGAAAGGCCTCGTGTACGCTGTTCAAATAATTATAAGCATTGAGTAAATGCCTTTCAGCCTTTCTAACGTTTATCTTTTGGTAACAGCGGCCTAACTCACTTTCATAGCGCGCATTTTCTGATCCTGTTGCTGGAAACTCTCGCATTCCTCTTTGCAGGTAGTCAATCGCTTCGCCGTAACGCTTCATGGCTCGTAACGCGGCCGACACCTGGGTAACTAATTTAGGAGCATCATCATTGAACATGCTGGGATGGACCTTTTGTGCATCAATCGCTAGCTTCAGATATTCAATAAACTTTTCCGGTTGTTTGTTACTGTTATAAAAATTTGCAAAAGCGCCGTAACAGTCAGCTAATGCAAGCGGATCATTTAATCTTTTCTCAAGTTCCAGGGATCTTTGGGCTAGTTCAAAACCTTTTTTATAATCACCAGTAGCCATGTAATAAACGTACATTGGCAGGTACACGTACTCGAGATAGGGATGATGTGCCGTTTCACTATCTTTAAGCAGGGCTGTAAAGTCTGCTTCTATCCCGGTATAATTACCATAATAGCGGAAATAGGTCAACAGGACCCTGGCGATGATTTCTTTTTCTTTATCATTTGCCTTAAGGGACAAATCCCTGGCCTGCCGTGCATATTTCAGCGCATCACCGTAATAGCCATCCGTAATTTCATTAGCTTCATAAAAATTTTTGTAGCTTAAAGTCAGCAGCATGTTAATCCGTTCGCCACCTGTAACGGATGGCAATAAAGCATCTGCTTCGGCAACACGGTGACGATCACTTAATATTTCAGCCATCCGGATCTGGGCGAGGGAAAAACCCTGCGTATATTTAAGTTGTCCGCTTAGCTTTCCTGCCCGTTCCGCATAACCTTGGGCAGTGTTTAGATCAGACTGTTTTCGCAAGGGTTTATTATAATATAGGTTAGCCAGATCTAAAAGCACCTTTACCTGGTTTAAGTCGGGCTTGCTATGTTTTAGCTGTAACTGTAAATAGCTTTCCATGGCCGCAGGTATAGGCTTTGGATAGCCATAGTATTGCCCCCGGACCTTTGCAGGCAGAAAAATCGCAAGCCAAACGCATGTGATCGCAAAATAAAGATAAAATGGTCTGCTTGACTTTGCTCTGGGATTTCGGATCATTAGCGCTTAAAATATTTTTAGGGCATAATTGAAGGTTTCTGGTCTAAGATAAAATTTTTCCTTTGATTCGGTTGTGCTGATAAGCCGTTAAAAGCTATTTTTTTTCTTTCAAAAAGCGTATACCTGATGCTGTCTGTCCGGTTGTCTGAACTAAGCATTTCAACCGACAATAATTCACCCGGGATGTTATTTCCGTACCAATAAGGATTCTCCTGCTGTTTCCAGGTTACCAAAGCCATGGCTAATCCCCGTGCACCTCTCAGCCTGCCTGACCGGGCTGCACGCATGGCGATATCATTTGCATAAAGGGTGGACATGGTGCCAGCTTTTTTATCAATCAGCGTACTCATAACTTTATAATTTGATGGATCAAACCCGGCGTTCTTGGGTATTGTTGCCCTGGTATTCGATTGTTGATCCACAAAGGGTGCCCCGGCACAGCCGGCTATAGACAGAGCCACAGCAACTCCACACAAATCTATGCCATGGTGCTGCTAAAGAAAATCAGTGATGATATGGGGCAGCTCAAAAAGATCGTTGAAAATAACCAGACAAGCAACGAAGATGAATAACGTTTGCGTTCCATTTGTCGGGATAGACATGGCCTTTAGAGGAGATTTCGATGCGTACGCCATCAACAGTGATACGCAGTTAAACAGGAGCGAGGCCTTCGGAATTTGTTTTTGATCTCTTTACGTAAAAGAGCAGGTTAAAAGATTTGTTCATCGCTGAAGCTTTTAAGTGAACAAAATTAGTTGCATATCCTCCTGTTATCAAGATGTTTAAATACTAAACAAGTTCAATAACAATGACTTATAAGCATCCCGGTGACCTGCGAAAGTACCATAAAAAAGATCACCGGCAGGTCACCGGAACAAAGCGATTGATTGGTTTAATTTGGTGAGGTCTAAAAACACAAAGCGCCATAAATAATTCATTTACAGCGCTTTTTATCTTAATCGAATAATACTTGATGCGGGGATAAAGGGAGCCGTTTAGAACATCTTTCTGCCATTTTATCAATTGTAAAACAAATTTTAGAAAAAAGAGGAACAAATAATCCCTGATATTTAACAATTTGTGATTAGTAATTAACTCGATCTCCGACGTCTACTAACGAATAAAGTTCACTTAAGAATGTAAACGCAATATCAATGGAATGTTCATTTGAGGGGCTTTTTCTTTTCACAACTGATTGGTACATTTGAATTTAGCAAACCTTAACATGATTGAAGACTATGCTCTAATCTCAAAAGAACTTTTTCAGGTTTTACAGAAGAAAAACGTTACATATCTCTACCACGCGAATACCGTCGCCACGTCATTGACATTCATTCGCGCCAAAGCATTACTTTCCAGGTTCCAAGTTGAGGCCGATGGCCTAGCCCAAACTTCACAGACATCCGATCAAAAAGATAAAGATCATGATGTATGGGATCATTTATATCTCGATGGACAGGATCATCATAAAGAGTATAGCAGAGCAAATCACTACGGGCCTGTGGTATTTATCTTTAAAATAGAGCTATTAAATGAAGATGAATTCAAACAAGTGTATGTAATGAGAAGCAATCCAGCCACTTGGGATGAAAACACAACGGAAGTGGAAAAATTTTACAATGATATTGACGAAGTTGAGCGTGATTATAAAACAAATACGAAGCTTGATTCCCAAATTATGTTCACTTTCCGCCATCAGGCTTATAACCTAAATCTGGAAAAATACCTTTTTGCTATTGGCATAGACGAACCGATTATAGCTGTTAAAGTTGAGAGTGGCGTACAAATTGGAAAGCGTGTAAATATCAGAGCAATTATGAAACAGGCAATGGAAAAAAATGGACTTGTAGATTTGCCGCTGTTACGAAGACACAACAAGGTATTGCATGGTTGCCAATGTTTCTTTCAATACAACTATATGTACAATTTCAATAAGAGTAAATTTCTGAAGTTGTTTGATCCAAAGTATGTTTAGAGATTATAGGTAAATAAATCTTATTGTTCGTAATGCTAAATATTTCGAAAAAATGTATCTACTGCGGAAATACTTACACTGGTAAAGATGGCGAACATGTATTTCCATTTGGTTTAGGTGGACAAAATCTATATATGGACTGCGTTTGTGAGAAATGCAATAATGCCTTCTCTGCGCTAGAACTTGAACTTTACCAAAAATCTTTTGTTGGCCTTGTTAGAAGTGTTGAAGGTGTCGAAGGATACAATCCCAATAAGCGTAATCCAGCTCCGTTTAAAGCGCCAGTGTTATTGATATTCGATGAAAAAAATAATGTTGTTTTTGAGGTCGGGCAACAAGTGAGAATGCAAGTTTTCATTCGACCGCAGTTATTTAAATTGAATAAAAAATTTTACGTAGAGGCGGACAATGTAGAAAGTCAACGATTATTTGCCGATACTTTTGTAAAATGGAAAAAAGATAGCGGCATTTTTATCACCCGGAAAAAAAACAGCTAACCTATATTAAATTTAACCTTATAAACAGTAAGTATAGTCGATCCCGCCTTTTCGAAAAGAAAGGGAGCAAATCTGCTATACAGTTTTGTACTCTTCCACAAGATCATACTCTATATCAGAATTTGTCACCAAGGCTGTTTATGGATGATGAAGGGAAACTAAAAGTCCGGGCCAGGACTATAGTGGAGGCGGAAGTATTTCTCGAAGATTTATTGAATGATACTCTGATCAATAATTCATATGGGAGTTTTAAAGACTATGATCTAAGTTCTCCGATTGTGCACGTTGGCTTTAGCTTTGATGGAGTAAAAATGGAAAGAGCATTAATTAAGATCGGGATTAACGCTCTTATACATTATTTTCCACAAGTAAAGGGGCATAGAGCTCTTACCCCATATATCAACTATGTATTACTTGGCACAGATGGTTTCCGGGGTGGTATAGAAAAAAAGGATCAAATTATTAACACTGTACCGGATACCCACACTGTCTTTTTTTCCTCTTGGCAAGGAAATTTAAGAATTAGGATCAGTTTGTTTGGCGGTAGCTTTGTTTTTGCTTTTTGGGTAGAGCAATTACCATTGGTTGGCTATAGCGAATATTACCGATTAATCATTGACTATCGGCTTCGTCAGCATGTTTTTCAGGATACAGCAGCTTTTTTGAATTCATTTCCAATAAAGTCTGATAAAGAGAAAACCGTCTCCAATAGTTAAATTTGGGTTCTTAAACTATTGATATGAGCCTTATCGTCGTCAGAAAAGAACAATCAAAAATTTACATTGTCAGCGATACAAAACTTACTGCTCCGACGGGTCATGTGTTTAATAAAGGTCAGCAAGTAAGTGCTGGAGAAACAGTAATTAAAACAACTATCATAAACGCGCTTTCCTGTGTTAGTTTTGCGGGAAACATAGAGTTTGCTGAGATCGCCCTTAAATCTCTTTCACCGGGTAATTCAGTGAAAGCAGTTACGGATAATTTATTGGCAAATCATTTACTGTCCGATCAAGCGACCGAGTATATTTACGCTGTTGTTGAAGATGGTCGCCCTTACATTTTCGAAATCAAAAATGGACTCTGTAAAGAGGTAGAAAGCTCCTGGATAGGTTCACAACCAGCATTCTCCCGATTTCAGGGTTATATGCTTGGTGAGAAAAAAAAATATCCCAAACAGAATTTTCTTAGTGTGACAAATGCCGATGCGGGAGACTTATTGCTTCGTCTGACGGAAGCAATGGATGGAGTAATAGAAGACGAGGATCTGCCGGAAGTTGCGGGTTTTAAGATAAAGGTTTACTTCGATGGGAAGCAATTTGTTTACGAGGGGTATTTGGACACTTACTTTCCTGCCCAGCAAATGCAATTTCATTTAACCCCAGGCGCTATGGTACCTATTACTCATGCAAATGCAGCACAAGGCGGTTATACAATTAATTTTTTCAATAGCCGCGACAACTATAATTATGTAGGTCTACATGTCAAGCAAGGGAATTTTGGAATTGTATTCGAGCGAAAAAATCATGGTTTACTATACCCGCATCTTTTAGAAAATACGGATGAATTGGATTTTTTAGATGCAGTGAAAGAAAAGTATAAAATTTGGCCATCCGGTACTACCCAAAGCGCTACGGAAAAATTCGGCAATTTGGGGAAGCAATATTTTGATCAAAAAAACTATTCTGCTGCTATAGATACTTATAGTCAGGGTTTAAAACATCTATTTAGTGGGGAGAAAGCAACATTTTATTTTAATATTGCCATCTGTCAAATCCATTTAAATAACATTCCTAGTGCAATCGAGAATTTTAGCGAAGCTGTCAAACTCGACCCAAATCGCCAGCGAGAGGCCACAAAAATAATGCAGAGTGTTTTCAGTAGTCGAAAATAAAATCAAAACAAATGAAAGCAGGCAGGGATGATTTCAGCGTGGATACGAAACGGATATTAGGCAGCAGGGTTGCTTATAAGTGCTGTTATCCTGGATGCAATATAACCACGATTGGGCCTGATACCAACAATAATAATAAAGTCGTCAATGTTGGCAAAGCGGCGCACATACATGCTGCAGCCCAGGGAGGTCCCCGCTACATTCCAGATATGAGCATCGAAGATCGGCGTTCTGTTAATAATGGCATTTGGATGTGTGGAAACCATGCCTGGCTGATAGACGCAAATTATGGTAACTATTCAGCAGAAACATTGCTGCAATGGAAGCATACGGCTGAAGCCGAGGCATATCGAAGATTAAAGAACATGGAAAAGGAGCAATTTCCTGACCCAACTACTATTGTGTGTCTTAGTCCTGATTTGATGTTTGAGGGAATATGGAAAGCGGCCAATCAGGACACATGGAAATTTTCTGTTAGTGAATTTGTTTGTGGGAATATAGAAAGCTTACGAGATTATAGTGTTGAATTGACCGATAGGCCCTCAAGTTATATCATTATTGAATCGCAAGGCGATGGCAGATTAATTAATGGTGCGTTCCAATGGGAACAGAGCAAAACCGACCTGGAAATTTGTGTAAAAGTAGCTCCACCGGTCATCAGGCGAAACCCCAACAATATTGGCAGTGATATTTCAACCGGTATGGACGGTGATCTCACTTTTGAAAATGGTGATTTTAAAATTGTATCAGGAAAAGATTTAGCTAAAGAGATTATCGAGCGAAATTTGAGCATGCCATTAGGTGCAGTAATATCCAATCCACGGGCAGGCTCATTTTTTAATAAATACTATCAACAGTATCGCAATAATTCAGCTTTATTGAATAGGATAGTAAAAATAGAACTTACTCGACTAATCACCATTCCGTTTAAGCCGGAAGATCCCGCTGACCAGCCGGAATTAAATTTTATTAACCGTATTCACGAGGTAAGAGTATTGGAAGAATTAAACGGAATCGTACCGCTGTTCGTCGCGTTAGAGTGGGGTGATGGTTCGTTTTGGAGCGATACTATTCATGTTCGGCTATTTCCGCCATCATTTAATCGGGGACAAGTGGCAGACGTATTGCCTGATAGTTTAACAAATGTTCTTAACGAAGAACCCATTAATCAATTAAAAAGGTTAGCTGCTCAGTTTACGAACCAGGAGGAATTGAAGGAAAAAGTAAATGCGGCGGCAATAATGCGCCTGTTCAAAGAACTACTTCCGGAAATCATGACCAATGCGGATACAGCATTGGAAAGCGAGATTTATCCGCTTTTTAATAGTCATAACCTCTACCGCACCTTCGATAACAACAGCTTCGAATACAATACTTCTTACGACTTGGAACTTTATCTGTACCAACGAGGAACTGCTCAACAGTTGGGAGTAACCATCAGTTTGAAGGGCTTCAAAAAGGCTGGTGTTGAAGCTTTTGATGTAATCGATGATCTGTTTATATTTTTCAATGATTACAACTATATGATTGGTAACAATAAAACTCATCCCTGGTTGGTGAAAATGTACCACCAAATGCCATCGTCAGATGAAATCATACGAGTTGCCAATCAGTTGATCGACAGTTTAATTACAAAGATCAATCGTAAAATACTTGCGGTCGATACACAGTTATTGAAATAGCGCAAGCGAAGCAGTTGATGATTACATACTTCTCCATCTGACAGGGATTAGCTGTTTAAAATCAAACTTGATGGAATTAAAATTGTTGACTTTGATCTTATTAACAAAATCAACAAACTCTAGATACGCGGGATGTTGGCGGTCAAGCTGTTCGGCTTTGGTTAGCCAGTTTTCCAGTTCCTGAAAATCATTAAAAAAGAAGTTCAAATTATCAGGGCTGAAATAATAGTAGTCTGAGTCTGGGTTAGTTTGGTTGATCAACTGTCCCAATTTCTCCGTAGAGAGATGGGCCAAATAATAATCGATACATAACGTTTTTGCCTCTGCATTTTTTTCTTTTGATAAGCCGTCACTCGCTTTCATTTTGCAGTTATGAAACAAGTTCCAGAACGTATTCGAAATATCTCCCTGTTTGTTCAGATAACTTTGAAAATATTGCATATTAATAGTTGCCAGTTTGGAGAAATCCAATGGAAATTCATATTGGTAAGAAATAATCTGGTTAATAAGGTTGCTTTCAAATTCCGCCGGAAATTTTGCTTGTTCAAATAGGTCCAGCAAAAAGTCTTGATAGCTAACGAGATCTGGGTACAATCTGATATCAGTAGTTTTCAGACTAGTCGCAGGATATTTTAAAATTTCCATGAGATGTTTATAATCAAACCCGAGTTGCCTGTCATTTGATACATAATCTTTACCAACTTTAAATAAGGCTAAGACGTGATTTTCAAATTCTTGTTGATTAACAAATACCCTGATTTTATATAACTTATCTAAAAAGGCCCCGTATTTATTGTCACTTACCCATTCATTTATAATCTTCTCGTAGTCCTGAAATGACAATTTCCTTGCCTTTTCAAAATCCTTAGCAGAGATTTCCCCTTCTAATAACTGAAAGGCAAAATATTTAAAAAAATTATTAGGATGAACAAAGGCTTTGTATGATTCATTTTCTAAGTTTTGCAGCACCCGATCGGCATTGATCAACTCTTTGATTAGCAAATTGATATTACTGATGTCTTTATCGTTATAACCTATCTTTTGCTTTAATTCGTTTAGGTAGTTTGCAAATATCTCGGTATTTTGATTTTTATCATTGTTATACTCTGCATTCTTTTTCACCGGATCAAAATAGCCCGAGATGCCCCCTGTTTCTTTATTACGTTCACTTTCATTTCTAAACCGGAAATAATTTTCATTTTTCTCGTGATAAATGATAAAAAATGTGTCCCAGGATTGGATGATATCATTATACACAATTGGGTATTTTATCTTTAACAATTGCAAAAGATAAAAATCATAGAATAATATATCGTCCTCAATGTCCTTTATTTCAAACAACAAAGAATTAGATAATCTTATAGCTTCTCTATGGGTTTGTATTAGTTCATCGTTTATTTTTTGCGCCTTGTAACCACGCGAGTCCAGAACGATCAACAATTGTTGCTTGAAGCCCTCCGAAAGTTTCGGTTCCAGTAACTCCCTGATAAATTTGCGTATAAGAACAGACTCATACAATGGTAGGGAAAACTCAAATTGGAATATTTTCTCAAGAAAGGACGCATGGTTGTGGGGATTGAATGATTTTACCGCTTCGAGGGCATATCCTTTATCATAGGCTACCAAATAAATCACATTGTTGAAATTTGCTGTGTTACGGATAATGCGCAACACTTCTAAAATCTCGGACTTATCAAGACGGTCCAAGTCGTCGATGAAAATTACGATCTGTTTATAAATAGTAGCAATTGAACGATTTACTGCATCGTACAGTTCGTTCTTATTACGTTCTTCAAAGTAATCCGATACGCCTTTCAGTCCTTTGGTAAATTTATTTTCATCTATTTGAGTGAGAGTTTTTGCATATCGATAAACATTACGTGAAAGATTTGGATCATATTTGCTGAGAATACCGATTAATAATTCAAAAAAATCTTCAATGATCTTAGAGGAACTGGAGCTACGCCACGGATTAAAATGAACTATAATTCGTTCTTTGTCTAAATTTTCAAGAACCATATAAGCGAAAGATGTTTTACCAGATCCCCAAGGTCCAGTAATTCCTATTGCCAATGCACCTGCATTTTCTTTAACGATCTTCGATTGAATTTTTTCGGCAATTCTCTTTGCGAATTGTTTTCTGTTTAGCAGGTCGTCCGATGACCGGCGGATGGGTAGATCAGCAATAAACGGGTCTTCATAATAATTTACAGGGTATTTTGGTGACAACCACTCTAAGCCCTTTAACGCGATCATTCCAGAGCAAAACAAAATGACAATATCTGCATATTTTATCTGTCGAAACAATACGAATGGTGTATAATCATAATGTACACCTTGGACTCTGAAATACAAATAAGCCGTCAACAAAGTTAAAGCGGCTAAAAAAAGAAAAATATGAATGCGGGTATTTTCGCCTAAGAGCTTAACGATAAGGATAATATAAATTAAAGTCAGTAATATCAGCGTGACGTCTGAAAAAGCCGAACTTGTAATGTGACTTAAAAACGGTTTTGTTAATAAGTGGTCAAATACACTTATAATAGAAGTCCTTCCGATGATGCTCAGGGCAATAGCAGTGACAATAAATACTGTTTTTATATCAGTTAAAGAATTATAAAATTGACGGAGCTTCGTATGAAAAAGGTTTAAATTGGAAAACATAGTAAAAATCAATTGGTTAAAGTTACGGAATAACCAGTAAAAGAATTCTAATGCTTGATAGAACCGAATGGAAGAAGATAATAAACACTTTTGCTCTTATAAAATCTAATTATTTTACAATGTTAATATGTGTAAAATCGGATTACCCAGTCTGTAATTAAGTGGCTATATTTATTGTTTTCTAAATAATAAATATGAGTGACCTAACCTTAGAAGTTGATCAATTTTTACGTTCTGTTGAAATCAGTAAAACAGATTTTTTTACAACAATCGTTGGTGCAGGTGCCTCTATCAGTTCCGGTATTAAATCAGCAAGCGATTGTATATGGGAATGGAAAAGAGATATCTACGCCACCAAAGCAATTTCAAACTCTCAGTTAAAACTCGATGATCGTTCCGAACAAGTTCGTGAAACTATCCAAAACTGGCTGAATAATGAGAATAGCTACCCTTTATTAAATAGTGCGGAAGAATACTCCTTCTACGTAGAGAAATGTTATCCTATCGAGGCAGATCGGCAAAAATATTTCAAACGGTTATGTGAAAAGAAAGAACCTTCGGTAGGCTATAAATTACTTTGCCTGTTGCATGAATCGGGACTTATAAAATCTGTTTGGACAACGAATTTCGATGATCTTTGCCGCGACGCCGCCATTAAAACCAGCAATACTGTAATTGACGTCACACTGGATTCAGTAGACCGGGTAATAAGACCACTGAACAGCTCGGAAATGTTATTGATTAAATTGCATGGCGATTATAAATATGGGCCGTTGAAAAATACGGACAGTGAATTAAAAACCCAGGACGAAACCTTCCGAACCAGACTGATCGACTATTTGAATGATAAACATCTGATTGTATCAGGTTACAGTGGACGGGACGAATCGATCATGGCCGCGTTAAAGGAAAGCTATGCGAAAAGAGGTTCAGGAAGATTATACTGGTGTGGCTATGGGCATGATATTCCACCTTCGGTTAGAGAATTGCTACAGGTTGCCAGAGCCAATGGTAGGGATGCCTATTACATACCTACCGATGGCTTTGATAAACTCATGATAAGTCTATCAAAAATCGTTTGCAGGGATGATCAGTCATTATTGAACAAGTACGCAGAATATTTAAAGGGTGAGCAAGAAACTATTATTAAGTCGCCCTTCAAAATCGACGTGGGTAATCTGCATTCTATTATCAAAGGCAATTTATTTCCGATCAAATTACCTCAAGAAGCTTTTCAGTTCGAATCGGATTTAGCGACAGGCCTACAGCCATGGAAATCGATCAAAGAATTGGTAAAGCCATATAACATTGTCGCTGTCCCGTTTAAAGGTTATGTTTGGGCGCTGGGTACCTTAACCGATATTAATCAATGCTTTGCCGGACAATTCAAGAGCAGTATTGTTCGTGTACCTATTAAAGGGCTCAACCTTTGGAAAGATACGGCGATTTATAACCTATTGCTAACAGCTTTGACTAAAGCGCTCGCATCACCTAACGGCCTTCGTTCTAACGGCAAAGACCTCATTTGGAAATCGGCGACAACTTCAAATCGTATTATTCAGAACGTATTGTACTCTACGCATGAGGCTGTTCGCTTGTCGCTCAGTCACGATGGAAAAAGGCATTATTTATCTTTGGAGCCCGATTTTCGTATCGAGACCGCCGATTCTGACCAGCGGATCAGCAAAGAAATCAGGCAAGATGTGGGACGTACGTATTTCGACAAGCTTAGGAATAATTTTTTTGACGAATATATCAAGGGATGGAGAAAGCTGCTATTTACCGGTAAGGAAGATAAGTTTGTTGTGGAATATCCCCTTGCCTCAGCATCTGGTTTTAGCTTTGAAATTTATAGGCTACCGTTATTTGCGAAGATATTCAAACCATCATCGAATGCACCCTTACAACTCAGTGCAGATTTCCCTAAACAAGTACTTCACTTTAAGGGGCTGCAATTTGCAGAACCTGAGCTGGAGTTTTCCAGTAAATATCCAGGGATGAATGTTACACCTGTAGATTTTCATCCGATGCGTGGCCTTACCCGAAATAGCCCTTATGATAGCGGTTTGACCGGGGTCTTGTTTGATAATAAGATCAATCTGGCTGCTATTTGTCCCTCGGCAGAAGCACAGGAATTTTCAAACTTCTTAAAACTGGAGGTGGTTAAGATTGGCTCGAACAAGGTTAATGAAGATTATCTGATCGACTACCCCGGTTTTTTCGATGCCTATGGCGTTAGTCTCAATGTACCGGATGTAAATAGCGAAAACTGGTTTACGTGTCCAGAACCGTTGACTAAACAAACGCTCCAAGAAACAGCCTTTGATCTTCGGGATAAAGTGATCAACCGTATAGATCAGAGTCTCAAAAATGAGATAAAAAAAGTCTTGGTGATTTATATTCCTGACCGTTGGCTGACTTATACCTCCTTCCATATTGAAAACGAACATTTCGATCTACATGATTATGTAAAAGCTTATTGTGCAGAACACGGTGTGGCCACGCAGTTTATCAATGAGGATACTATAAAAAGCCAATTGAAATGCCAGATTAATTGGTGGCTTTCATTATCATATTACGTAAAGACCTTGCGTACGCCATGGATATTGCAGCATCTTGATAAAAATACCGCTTTTGCGGGCATAGGATATAGCGTAAGAAGCAGTAAGGAAGAAAACGGTAGCATTGTTTTGGGATGTAGTCACATATACAATTCCCAGGGTCAGGGCCTGAAGTATAAGCTATCAAAAGTCGAAGATCAATTGTATTGGGACAAGCAGGAACGCCCACATTTAAGTTATAATGACGCATTTCGTTTCGGTTTGTCTATCAAAGAATTGTTCTTTACGGCGATGAATGAATTACCCAAACGTGTGGTGGTACATAAAAGAACTTACTATACTGATGACGAAATAAATGGATTAAAAGACAGCTTGCTTCACAATGGTGTGCAGGAACTTGATCTTATAGAAATTAACTTCGTGGACGATATTCGGTTTGTAGCCACTAAGATGAAAGACGGCATGCCCGTCGCAGATAATTTTGCGGTACCTCGCGGCACCTGTATGCAGTTTGATGATTATTCTGCTTATTTATGGACACACGGCATTGTAGCGTCTGTGCGGAATCCTAACTATAAGTTTTATTTGGGTGGAAAATATATACCTGGCCCGTTAAAAATCACCAAACATCATGGCAAAAGCAACATCGGAGTTATCGCCAATGAAATACTTGGACTTACGAAGATGAATTGGAATTCATTTGATCTTTATAGCCAACTCCCGGCAACCGTAAACTCGTCTAATGAGATTGCTAGAATTGGTCGGCTATTGTCCAAGCGAGAAGGCATAACTTATGATTATCGATATTTTATATAGTTAATAATTTATCTATTCTCATTTGAACGTTTATTATATTTGCTATAAACCAATCTTGTCATGAATAATAATACGGAGATTATACTTATTCCAAAAGATGCAACTCCCGAGAGGATTGAAACTTCTATAGCAGCTTTTAATCAACCTTTAGCAGATCTGTTGACTCACGTTGGACTACCGACCGAAAATCTATTATCCCCCATTGACGAAAGAAGAAAAGTAATTTTTTCTTTAGAGGCGGCCATCTCGATTTTGCCTGTTGAAGCTCGTGAAAAGGCAGCCTATTTATCCAAATTTACAGTGGCGGTGGCGGTAGGTTTATTTGACGGCGCGATCAATTTCTTATGGGATGAAACAATAAAGGCCTTGCGTTTACTTGTATCTGAATTTGATCTACCTTATTTTCTATTTGTCGCACAATCGGTTAACAGCAAGTATAAATCTTTTACAACAGCTGATGATTTGGAGGGAATCAGTGATCATGACCTGTTAGATATTTGCCGACGGATAGGTTTTATAAATGATATTAATTATAAAAGGCTTGAATACGTTAATTATTTAAGGAATCATGCTAGTGCAGCCCATCCAAATGACAACGCTGTTACTGGGTTTGAGATGGTTAATCTACTGGAAACTTGTTTGAAATATGCTATAACAGCGAAGCCGGATCATTCAGTTATTCAAATCAAACAGCTTTTCAATAACATCCGAACGAAGGAAATTCCAAAGGAAGATTTCGAAGCTATCGGTGATGATCTAATAAAACAACCTCAAGAGCGGCTTGATGATTTTCTCTATTCGATATTCGGCCTTTATATAGATACAAGAACCGAACAACCTGTTAGAAAAAACATTGACCGCCTTACGCCGCATATTTGGGATGCAGTATCTGAAGATATTAAATATAAAATCGGAGCAAAATTCGGGGTTTATCGACTAAATGGTGATGTAGAAAGGAAAGATTTTGTTCAAAAGTTTTTAGAGACAGTTGGAGGACTAAAATATAAAGACGAAGATAGTTTAGCAGGTGAGTTGTTGGAGAAATTACAGAATTTAAAGACTGTGCACTTTGAATGGAATAATTTTTATAATGAATATTCTCATGCAAAGTCAATTGCAAGTTCATTACCAGCAACCGGGCTGCCAGATTCAATCAGAAAGCTATTTGTTAAAGTAATTGTAATTTGCTATGTGGGCAATGGAAAAGGATATAAACAAGGGATAGACGAAAGAGCTGCACCATATTACAATGAATTCATAGAGCGATTTACAATTGCTGAAATAAAAGAATTTCTGGGTTTATTCAAAGATGCCGAATTCGTGACGGATTTTGATTATACAATACCGGATCGACGCCTTCGGAACCTAGTAAAATTCTTTAAAACGAAGACAAGTGACATTTACATTAATCGAATTTTAGACTTGATGCTCTCTTATCCAGCTAAAAAACTGCAAGCGCTTGCAGATGATAAACGTTATCATGAGGCAATGAAATTCATAAAATAAAGGTCATTCTTGCAGTTAAATAAGCATTGTCCTTTTTTTTGCCAATGCTAAATTCAAGCCTGCATTTTGAATCATTGCTTCAAAAGCCTCGTTTTCTGTAAGATTACTTAATGTGCAACTTCCTTCCTCATCGAGGGGACCAGAAATAACATCTTCCAGATTGATTTCGTTGGTGTCCAGCAATTCAAATACTGAATAACTACCATCCGATAATTCGACGGCATACATTCCGCGATTATGGTTAAGAATGCAGACGGTTCCTTTGGGCATTGTTAAAAATTATTTGTAATATATTTTATTCGTAAATGTAGTCAAAAATACTTCGAGTTGTGCTAATGGCAGTGAGGTCATCGATATCTAATGTTATTCGAATATCTCAGCCTTCGAATTCCTCCGTTTCGTCCAAGAATAATTTGGAAAAAGTGTTTAGCGTAAATAGCGATTTAATGAAAATATCCTGCGCTACCTGTCGATAATTATGCTCGGTAAGGCCGAAATAAGTCAACGCCTTCTGACAGTTTTTATTGGACTTACTAAAACGGTGCGCCATCATGCCCGAGCGCAGGTCCTGCAGATTCCGGAGGAAAGTGATCATGTCCGGGATCTGTATTGAGCGAATGTCGAGGAAACGCTCCAGTTTAGCGATACCTTTTTCATTCTCGATCTTTGACAAGCCTTTGACCAACATTTCTTCGTTTAGACTGTCTACCGTTGCTTTGACCAGGATGAGAATCTGCTCGCAGAAGGCCCGCACATTATTCTCTGAAGGTAAATGCAGGGCACTAAAGTGCTGTGGATCGCTGCCAGTCAGTTCTTTATAAAAATGCCAGCCGAATTTCCCGAACCATTTTTTGTTGAAGCGGTGATATTTAGCTTTGAAACGCACGTCTACTGAATCCGAATCTCGCGCCCAGTTACCGAGAACCATCGTATCATAATAAGCCCCACTCATTCCCATACCAGTTTGGGGCGCGATATTATGGTGCTTCCAGTGCAACTGCTCCTTTTGTGGCAGCATGGTTAGGTCGTTAAGAAACACCATCACATAGTCCGTATTATTGTTATCCATCTTGAGACTGATGAAGCTGGACTTAATGTGAAAGCCGTCGACCTCGTATTTCTGTGGATTATCATAATACTTGTTTAGCACTTCCTTTTTGAAATAAACCGGCGTAAAGAATTTATAATCCTCCGAATCGCAACGCACTAGTTTTTCTGTTCCGTCATCATCATAGCCGATAATAAAACTCTCATGCGCGTCCTCGTCAAGGTCGAACCAAAACTTACCACTTTTGGCCGCGTCGAACTTGAGCATCGTCTTCCCAATGATCCAGCTTTGCAGCGGCTTGTCGCCGATTCCGGGCACAACACGAATCAAGTGGTTGTAGTGAAAACTGTTGCTGATAAAATCTTCATCCTTCGGAATAAACGCAGAACCGGCGCCAGCCTCGTCGGTCACGATCATAAAGTCAAAGCATAGGGAAAGATGCATTTTCCTAACAGCCAGGTATTCGTTTAGGAACTTTAACTTGATACGCACCTGTCGCTCGGTCACATGGATTACCTCTTCAGTATCGCCAGAGTCATCAATAAAGTAATAACTGCGCTTCTGTTTGGATGACGCCTGTTCATACAGTTTGAAATAATTTACGAACTCTTGCGAAACATCAACATAACGCTCTTTCACGTGTGTGAACCATTTGGGATAAATGAAAGGCTCCAAGCCCTCTTCTGCAAAACGGAAATACTCAGTCACTTTCCCGCCATCTCTGAAATGTGTGATAACACTGGGATGCCCCTCGCTACCCCAGTGGATGCCCCAGTCTCGGTCCTCCAGGTATTTATTTAAATTATCTGGACTGACTAAACAGCAGTAAATACCAGCCTCTATCTCGCTATCATTGCCACTACGGTAGACCTCGATCCAGCCATTGTTGATAAACCGCTTAGTGATTTCGACATGCTGGGCCCTTAATCTAAATAGCTCTTCATTCATGTTGATAATAGGTATAATCCCCTGTAAGTTTGCAAACCATGTGCGCACCCTAATTGCGTAGCAATAAATTATTTGTCAAAACAGTAATCGCGTGAGGTTGAGCGAGCCGCCCAGTTCATCATCAAATACATTATCGGGAGCCTCAATGGTCTGTTGGGGCAATATGCTAGAAAAGTTTGCAGGTAAACTATTAATATCCACCACGCCTTTCAATTCACGAATAAACGAGTAGAGCAACTTAAAGAGAGTATTCATACGATTTAAGCCCTGCGCTCCTTCACCGAAGACCAGGCGTTCATTCTGACGCCGACTATCTTCGATTCGCCGGAACTCGAACGAAGGCGGGTTAAAATATTCAAAGGGTTCACCAACCAGTTCAAAAGGATCAATGCGTAGTTCCTCGCAAAGCGCTACCACGAGGTAATCTCTTAAACGATCTTCTCGGATATCGTCGACCACTTCATTCCAGACTCTAGCCAGTCGCACTTGCATATATTCTCGCAATATGTTTACTGATTCGATCTCCCCCGAGAGCGCGAATGGCTCCGATGATATCTCGCGTCGGCGTTCGTCAATATAGCAAGACCGGAAAGAATGCTTATCTCCATCGTAAAGGTTCGCATGATTGTTCCCTGCCTCCTGGTCCATTTCCTTTAGGCTCATGAAAGTGGTATAGTAGATCAATGGTTGGGTCAACATCGACATCGCTTGCCGGTCCTTAATACGCGGGAACGCGTAAAGCACTGAGCGATCCGTACAACCATTTTCGATCAAGTAGTTGTTTAATACGCCCAACGCATTGTGCTGATTGCCGGGCTTGCTCGCCGCGGGCTTGCCGTTGTCATTGAAGGAAAATTCAATATGGGGGTTAGGATTATGAACACCTAAGCTGAACATGCTGCCATTGATATGGTTACCTTCGCTATGGGTTCCGCATTTGAATTGAATATAAATGGCCCGTTCATCCGCCGTACTGTCCTGCGGAATAGTAATCTTGGTATCCCAACCGCCGCCGGTACCTTCTTCGCGTGGTGCCAATTTCTCGCTCCATGCTCGGCGTCGCCAGAAACGGGTAATCCCGAAAGGCTGGATGTCAAAGATACGCCGTAGTCGCACCGGGTATAGAAGGCCGAAAGGACTGTCGAACATATTACAAAGTTCCCTGGTGATATTCATTTCCAGCGTCCATTCGTTAAGACTTTTCGGGGCTAATTTAGGAGTTAAGGACATGTGATAAAATTGGTTAAAACGCAATTTACCAATTTGTCGCATTTAATTCGAAGATTCTTTATCCCAGAAAGATAGTAAACCGGACGGTGGACGGTATACAACCACCTCAACAACGAAATGATATTTATTGGTCCTCCAAATATGTTTACTTTCTAAAAGATTAGCGACACCCCGTAGTTTCCCTATTCGGTAGATGTAACTTTCTCTCATTTGCATAGGGCAACTGCGTTTAATTAAAAAATAGCAGATTTAAATATAGGCAAGGATCAATACTATAAGGCAAACCCCGATATGGTTGAGAGCAGCCAATTTTTTAGTTAAAAAAATTGGAGCGAGCGGAAGTTGGGCAGAGCCCAACTTTGCTCGCCGTTTGCGCTGCAAACGGGGTATCGCGCATCCTCCGGGGATGCTTGGACAAGTTAGCGGCTGGTTTAAACAAGTTTTCAGCATTCCACGCGGAATGCCTTTAAAGAGGGACGTATGGCAGATGAAACCATTTATAAAAAGACGATCAAGTATTCCGACGCAACGGATGCTAAGCTGCAAAAGCTGGCCAATGCGGCCGGCTGTACCAAGCGTGAGTTCTTCATCCGGATGGTGGAGTATTTTTATAAAACGAAGAAAGACCCTACGGACATCAGCGACGAGTTGCTGAAAACCACACTGGTTAAAAATCACGATACCTATATCCGCTTTATCCGTGCACAGGAAGAAAAGATTTTGATCCCGGTTAAGCTGGAAGTTGACCGCATGATACAATCCCAAATCAAAATATTGGACTGCTTCAACACACAGATACTCAAGGCCAATACCGACCTGCAAAATAATCAGCAGGCGCAGATCAGCAAGTTTTCAGAAACAGACAAACTATTACAGATCATCGTGGGAAAGCTGGATGCCAAAGAAAGCCTGAAAACTAAATTCCTGCATATTCTGAACTACTATATCAAGATCAGGGATACCTTCAGCTTTACCACCCCTACAAAAGAGAAAGAGGAATTGGCGCAGGCAGCCCGGCAGCAGGTCACTAAAATATAGCGCGATGTTTATCAATATCACCGACAGCGATACAGCGGACAACAAAGGCAGTAGCGGCGCGCTCATTCATTACCTGGATAAAGAAAACAGGCTGGATAGGAATACTGCGCCCGAACTATGGTTCAATGGTGGACAGCAGGCGATTTTTTCTCATGAAGCACAATTGGCGCTCGATCACAATGTGGCTAAATTAAGCCGGGCGGATGCGAAATTTTTCCTGATCAATATCAGCCCCAGCCAAAAAGAGATTGCTTGGCTCAAAGAACAATTTGGCGATAAAGGCGTGGAAGGACAGTTGAAAGCCTATGCGATTAAAGTGATGGATGAGTACGCCGGCAACTTCAAAAGGCCGAGCATTGAAAGCAATCAAGATCTATTGTGGTTCGGTAAGTTGGAGCATTACCGTTATTACAGTCATAAGGATACCGAAGTGAAAAACGGGCTGCAAAAACGCGGTGACCGCAAACCTGGTGAACAAATGCACGTCCAGGTCATCGTCAGCCGCAAGGATATCACCAATTCGATCAAACTCAGCCCTATGAATAACTCGCGGGGCAAAAATACGGAGCATTCCAAAAAGGTTGGTCAGTTCGACCGTTCGGTGTTCAAGCAAATGGGCGAAACCTTGTTTGATAAACAATTTGATTTCGACCGGAGCTTGACGGAGACTTTTAAATACGCCAACTCGCAAAAGAAAGGTACGCTGGAAGAACGGCTGAAAATACGCACAGCTGCTGCAAATGCCCATAAACAGAACCGGCAGACGACCAAAAAACAACAACCTCCATCACAAAGGTTGCAGCCCGCATTCAAACTGATCCTGCCTTCAGGCAAATATCAGCCGGGCGTGGCGCCAAGTATTACCAATAAGAAGAAACGCAGGAAAAAAGGCCAGGAAGCCGATAACGGACTGACCTTATAAAATATCAAAAGACATCATTATGCAAACTGGGGAAGACACACAGGGATTAAGAAAGATCGTCGATTTTACACGACTGATCAGTATTTTTATATTGGCCATTCACTTTTATATCAGCTGTTATAAAGCATTTGAGCAATGGCACTGGACAGCGAATATTACCGATAGGCTGATCGCAAACATTGCCAGGACCGGTTTATTCAATAATTGGTGGAAGCCCAAGTTGGCCGGACTGCTTTGCCTGGCGATCTCCTTAGTGGGTATAAAAGGCAAAAAAGATGAAAAGGTCAATTACAAAAGCATTGTTGCCTATATCAGCAGCGGTTTGCTGGTCTACTGGATCAGTATATTATGTTTTTATCTGCCTGCCAATATCAACTTAATAGCTACCGCCTATATCGTGCTTACCGCTGTAGGTTATTTACTCATGATTACCGGCGGCACCTGGTTATCACGTTTACTAAGGGATAAACTGCACAAAGATATATTCAATACCGAAAATGAAACTTTCCCACAAGAGGAAAGACTACTGGAAAACGAATATTCGGTCAACCTTCCGGCTAAATACCGGCTGAAAGGCAAAACCCGTGATAGTTGGATCAATTTTATCAATCCGTTCCGGGGAATGTTGGTGGCGGGTACACCCGGCGCGGGTAAATCTTATTTTGTGATCAGGCACATTATTGACCAGCACCTCAAAAAGGGATTTTCGATGTTTCTTTATGATTTCAAATTTGATGATTTGACAAAGATCGCGTACAATAAACTGTTACAATACCGGCAGGATTACGCGGTAAAGCCGCAATTTTATATGATCAACTTTGATGATCTGAACCGTTCACACCGCTGTAATCCCCTTGATCCAGTGGGAATGCTCGATATTACAGACGCTGCCGAGGCTAGCGTGACGATTATGTTGGGCCTGAATCGCGAATGGCTCAAAAAACAAGGTGACTTTTTCGTAGAAAGTCCGATAAATTTCTTGACGGCT
Source organism: Mucilaginibacter gossypii (assembly GCF_900100945.1). GTDB lineage: Bacteria > Bacteroidota > Bacteroidia > Sphingobacteriales > Sphingobacteriaceae > Mucilaginibacter > Mucilaginibacter gossypii. Next base: position 135,265 of record NZ_FNCG01000010.1, read on the forward strand.
ATTATCTGGTATTTGCGCAAATACCAGAACGGCAAATATTGTACGCTGCCGCACGTAATCGAATTGATGCAGGTAGATTATGACCAGTTGTTTCCGGTTCTAAACACACAGCCAGAGGTACGGGCACTGGTCAATCCATTTATATCTGCCTATAATCGCAACGCGACGCCGCAATTGGAGGGCCAAGTGGCCAGCGCCAAGATCGGTTTGGCTCGTCTGGCTTCGCCTCAGCTGTATTATGTTCTGTCGGGTAATGATTTCACCCTGGATATCAATAATCCGAAAGAACCAAAAATTGTTTGTGTGGGCAACAACCCGCAGAAATTGCAGATTTACGGCGCTGTATTATCACTTTATATTTCCCGAATGATCAAGTTGGTGAACCGGAAGAACCAGTTAAAAAGCAGCTTAATCTTTGATGAATTCCCGACGATTTTCTTCAACAATATGGATGGACTAATTGCCACAGCGCGAAGCAATAAGGTGGCTACCACTTTAGCCGTGCAGGATTTTAGCCAGTTGACTAAAGATTATGGCGCGGAACAAGCGGACGTAATTACTGGTATTGTGGGTAACATTATTAGCGGCCAGGTAACAGGCGATACTGCCAAAAAGCTATCAGAGAACTTTGGAAAGATCGTTCAGAATAAAAACAGCATGACCATTAATAGCAGTGACACTTCGATTTCTAAGGCCACACAGTTAGACTATGCAATCCCGGCTTCTAAGATAGCTTCACTTTCATCGGGTGAGTTTGTGGGCATTGTAGCTGATAACCCTGATCAGAAGATTCAGCTTAAAATGTTTCATAATGCGATACAAAATGATCATGAAGGAATTGCCAAAGAGGAAGCAGCCTACAAACCCATTCCAGTAATCAGTCGGGTTACTGATGAAGATATTATGGAGAACTACCAAAATATCAGGTCAGATATTGAGGATTTGATCAATTGTGAGATAGTCTTATTGGAAGCAAAAGACATATTGACTAAGGCTGAGAAAACAACTGACGAAACACCCCTACAAGAGTCTTTAAATAAGACTAGCCAAATCATTCAAAAAGTATCAAACGATCAAATAGTAATGTGATCGTTTGATACTTTTTGAAGATTACAAGGGAAGTTTAATCGGGCAATAACAATTTAAACATTAACCGTCTCCAATTTGATGGCCTTGTTATTAGTCAAACGATATTTTACATTTTCGATAATGAGATACATCGCCGGAACGACAAATAAAGTTAACACCATTGAACTGGTCAAACCACCGATGACCACCCAAGCCATGCCACTTTTTATCTCAGCACCCGCTCCACTTGCTATAGCAATAGGCAACATACCTAAGATCATCGCTAATGTGGTCATTAGAATTGGCCTTAAACGCTCTTTCCCTGCTTCCAATAAGGCTTTTTCCACGGGATATCCATCTTTATCTTTGAGTTGATTGGTAAAATCGACAATAAGAATTGCGTTTTTAGACACCAGCCCCAGCAGCATAATCATACCGATGATGGAAAATATGTTTAGTGTCTCCATGGTAAGGGCAAGCGCCAGCAAAGCGCCGATAAGAGCAACAGGGATGGAAAACAATACAACAAACGGATAAATCAGGCTTTCATATAGAGCAACCATGATCAGATACACCAAAAGAATAGCGATGATCAGTGCCAACCCCAGGCTGGCAAAGGCATCGCCCTGATTTTTAATATCACCAAGATATTCTACGGTGATCCCAGGCGGCAAGACAATTGCTCCCGCCTTGGCTTTGATTTCATCCGCTACAGTGCCAGTCGGTCTGCCCGATACATTAGCATTCACAGTGATGGCCCCTAAACGGTCATTTCGTTGAAGGACACTTTCTCCCAATCCTTCCTTTACCTCCGCAAATTGGCTAAGTAAAAAGGATTGGCCGTTATTGCTCGCAAAAGAAAGGTTGCGGACACTATTAATGTTAGAACGATCAGCACGATCCAAGCCGACCATGATCTTATAATCATTACCGGCTTCTTTGTACAGGGTTTTATTATTGCCACTAAAGGCATTTAATAAGGCAGCACCAACCTGGCTTGCATTGATACCTAAAAGGGCCATTTTGTCTCGATTGAGTTTAATCTCAATTTGCGGCTTTTCGTCCTTCACTGACAGTTCGACAAAATTTGTACCTGGTATACTGGCTACTATTTTCTGATACTTTTCGGCTACATCTCGTACCGCTTTTCTGTCCACGCCCTTGATCGCAATCTGTATAGGCGCTGAACTGGCGTTTCCGGTGATTGATGTGGCAGAAGCGGTTACTTTGACGCCTGCTATCGCGCTACTGATCTCCTGTTGTAACAGGAGGCCAAATTCGTCAGCCGTTAAGTTACGTTGGTTTCGGTCAATCAAACTTACCGTTAATTCGGCGCGGTTAGCGTTATTGCCAGTTGCGACAACACCACCGCTTACAAAACCGATACTCGAAAACACTTTACTCACCTCTGGCCGGGCCATGATGATCTTTTCCACCTGCTGCGTGACCATATTTGTTTGATAAAGGGAAGTGGAGGGCTCAAGTTCAAGGTTGACGAGCATTTCGCCCTGGTCAGTTGCAGGAATAAAGGAGCCTCCAATAAAACCTTTTGCCACAAGCATCAGTGAACCTATAATAAGCAGGATCACCGCTGATAACAACCAACGCTTTTTATGTAGCACGACGGCCAGCATTCTGGCATAATTATCTTTCAGCACATCAATCAAGTGTTCAAAGCCGAGGTTAAGACGCCCCCATATTGTATCCTTTTTTAAATGCTCCACGCGGCCAAACCGGCTGGCCAACATTGGCGTAACAGTAAAGGAGACGAAAAGACTCATGAGGGTGGAGAATACCACCACCAGTGAAAACTCCCGAAGGATAGAACCGATTAGGCCACCAGCCAAAGCGAGTGGCAGGAATACTACAACATCCACAAGCGTAATTGCCATCGCTGTAAAACCAATCTCATTTCGGCCATCCAGAGCAGCTTTTCGTCTGTCTGTTCCCATTTCCAAATGCCGGTAAATATTTTCGAGAACTACAATCGAATCATCAACTAAAATACCGACCACCAGCGACATCGCCATTAAAGTCATCAGGTTAAGGGAGAAACCAAGCAGGTACATGGCGATGAATGTGGGGATAATTGACGAAGGTAAAGCCACCATTACAAACATGGAGCTTCTGAAACTATGAAGAAAGGCAAGCATAACCAGGCCAACAATCAGTACCGCAAGCATGAGGTCATCCATTACGGCAGTAGCGGATTTAAGTGTATAAACGGACTGATCGCTCGACACTTGAAATTTTACCCGTAGCGAAGCATACTGATTTTCGAGCCTTGCAAATGCGGCTTTAACTCCTCTACTTACATTGACCGCATTCGCATCTGATTGTTTTATAACCTGTATGCCGATGGATGGCACACCATCAATATGGTTGATAGCGGTTGCTTTGGCCGTAGCATCTACAATTTCAGCAATATCCCGTAAATAAATTGCGCCCCCACCTGGCCGCTGTTCTACTATAAGGTTCCGTAACTGATCAAGTGAGATGACATTAGCGTCTAATTGAATGGAAATCTGTTGCTTCTGCGTCTCAATTTTACCAGCAGGGAATGAACGATTCGCACTGTTAATGGCTTCGCTGACCTGGGTCACATTCAATCCGTAAGTTCGCAACTTTCCCTGGTCGATATTTACCTGAATTTCTCGTTCCTCACCACCGATAATATTAACTTGACCGACACCACTGACGTTTTGCAATACCGGGCGAATGTTCTTATCAACGAGTTCATATAGCACCTTTGGAGCAAGTGTAGCAGTCACACCAGCACGAATAACAGGTGTCTCCTCTAAATTGACCTTGTTGACCACTGGTTTATCGGCATCATCCGGCAGGTCATTTTGTGCTTGGTCAGCTTTACGCTGAATATCACGTTCCGCCTTATCGACATCCGTTCCACTTTTCAGATCCACGGCAATTTGCGACAAACCCTCTTGGGAAGTAGAACTGATCTTTTCAAGCCCCTCTACAGAAGCGAAGGCATCTTCCAACTTTTTGGTGACAGAGGTTTCTACTTCTGCCGCCGAAGCGCCGGCATAAACCGTGTTGACGGAAACAGTCGCTACTTGAATGTTAGGTAACAGTTTATAGTTCAGTTTAGAATAACTGAGCGCGCCGAACAAGAGCAGGACGGTGAAAATTACGATGATAAGTAAGGGCCGTTTAACGGCAACTTCCGCTATGGACATGGTTCTGCGTTTTGGTTTGTAGAATTGTTTTTGTGATCTTCACTTTTAGGTATGTCTGTATAACGATCATTGCCGTAACCAACAGTGCGATGAGTGCGTTCACTACTATTTTCGAATGTTGGCTGGAATAACACATTTATTGAGAGCTTATTTAGAAACACTGACGGCAGTGCCATCTTTCAGATTGATTTGGCCGGACGTCACCACTTCGTCACCCTCGTTTAGTCCGCTGGTGACGACGACCTCACTACCCATTTCGGCACCAGTAGTGATTTTTTTAAGGCGGGCTACTCCATCTCTAACAACATACACTCCCACCATACTCTCGCTTTCCATTAATGCTTCCCGCGGAATGATAAGTAATTGTTGAGATGTCTTCCGCGAAAAATCAACACGGACAAAGGTTCCAGACCGCAAAAGGTTTTTCTGGGACTGATTGATCTGTATTTCCGTCATATAGTTATGTGCTTGGTCTCCCTGCGGACTGATAAATGTAACTCGCCCGTTGAAAACCTTACCCGGATAGACATCTGTAATTATTTTTACCTGCTGACCTTGAACGACCTGATAAACTTCTGCTTCGGTAAGATTAACTCTTACTTTCGCACTCGACAGGTCGACAATCGTCGTGATTTCCGCCCCTGCACTTACATAGACACCTTTTTCGACTGGTTTTGTAGCAATGATGCCGCTGATTGGAGCCCTAATCGATGCATCCGCCAACGCTTTCCTTGCCTGATTAGTTTGATTGACCGCATTTAGATAATCTTGATGAATGTTGTTAACTTGTTCTTGTGTTGCGGCTTTTCCCTGAAATAATTCGGTATAGGTGTCAAGGTCATTACGCAATTTTTTCATGCTGGTTTCCGCTTTTTCGAGTTCCAGTTGCTGTGTAAGGATATCGGTGATTGCAAGAACCTGTCCTTGACTAACCTGTTCTCCCAGGTTAAACCGTACCTGCGATAACGTACCTGACGTAACCGCGAGAGCTTTAGCTTCCTTAAACGAGGTCAGATTACCGGTCTTAACTATATTGATCTGCATCGTCTGCTTCTCAATATGTGCGACCCTTACCGGAATGCGGATAGCGACGACCTTAGCCGGTCGTTCCTTTTCGTCAATTTGTTTTTTATTGGAATGTAACCGTATAGCGATCAAAGCAACAATGCTGATCACAACAAGCAAAAGGATATATTTATTTTTCATGTGCTGCAGGTAAGCCTGTGTAAAATGATTTTAAAGTGCCGCCGGCATTCTCCAACTCAATGCGGGATTGGAAAAGTGTATAAAGCCCATTGAGATAATTATTCTGCGCTTCTTTCAGAGAATTCTGGGCATTAAGCCAGTCTGTGAGGTCTGTCGTACCTTTTTGATATTGAAGATTGGTCGTATTGAACACGGATTTTGCAAGCTCGATATTACGCTGGCTGTTTTCTACATTACTTTGTTCTTTCAATAGTTTTGTACGCGCATTTGCAAACCCCAGCCGGTATTTATCCTCATCAATCTTCAGGTTTTCCTTGGCATTAAGGCTTTTATAAGCGGCCTGTTTGTATTGTGCGCTGCGTTTAAAAAAATCAAATAAGGGAATGGTCAATTTTAGCCCGATTGCTGAATATGGTGAGAGGGTGTTATAGGCAGGGCCGAGTTGGTCGCCAAACCCTACAGCGCCATACTGCGCATAAGCCGTAAGTTTTGGTAATGCCCCAGCTTTTATCCGCTGTTGGTCAATTTCCAGTAATTGGAGATTGATTTGCGATAATCGATAATCTGTACGGTTAACTGCCGAGAAGCTGCTGTTTTCTGTCAGCAATGGAGCAATATTCTGAAATACATTGGCACCAGTGCTATCGACAGCGAAGTTGCTGTCCATTGGATAGCCCATTTCGTATTTTAACTGGTTATTAGCCAGATCGAGATTGCTTTCTGCCACAGCTATTTGCGACCGTGTGTTATTATAGTCTACAGTTACTTTATCCAGGTCCTTTTGTAGTCTCACGCCTTTTTTAACCTGAAATCCGGTTAACTCCATTTGCCGGTTATAGGTATTCAGATTATCATGCAGCATACCCAGTTGCTCTCTGTAAATAAATACCTGCGCATAGGCATTGCTGATATTGTAAATGATCGTTTCATCATTTTTTTGCTGGTTCAGATTTGCCTGCTGCCTGTTGTATTTATTTGCTTTCAGTCCAGTCAGCAATGATTGATCATAAAGGGTTTGATCAAGTCTTGCCACCTGGTTCGCATTAAATTTCTTAGTAAAGGCTACTCGAATATCCTTAGGGCCGAAGATACCCGCAGGAATAACCGTTTCCTGCACCATTAGATTGTTGTCGAGTGTACTGGTGATACCTATGCTGGGCAGATAAGCTGCCAATGCTTCTTTTGCCTTTGCATCGGCGATTAGCTTTTCGTTGGCATAAACAGCGTTACTACGGTTGTTCTTTAACCCATATTCAATACAGGTCTTCAGATCCCAGTTTGACTGGGCCGCAGTCTTAAGCGGCCAAGCCAAAACCAGGAGCCATAAAATTTTATAATTCATTGTGCAGTAAGAATTGAAAAAGCGAAGTGACCGAGCCCTTCAACTATTGTTTTTTTCGTGCAAAAGGATTGAATGAAATACCAATGTTAAAATAGGCTGATGGTTTGACGCTGGCTTCCCAGACAGGGTCGCGGTAAGATCCGTTTCTGTCGAAAGTCCGTGGCGATAAACTGGTCTTTAACCCTCCTTTGAGCGTCAGGATAAAATAGTTATAAAGCAGGTGCTCATAGACAATACCATTATTAAGGTCCACTTGGTTGAACTCAAATGTTTTTCCGCTCTTATCCAAGTTGTACAGGTAAAAGCTGGTCCGGTCAAATTCCGAGCCGATAGAGACCCTCCCTCTCTGAAATACTTGTTTACGAAGAAAGATACTTTTTGGCAATGTGACATCAATAACTAGGTTGTTATCGAAATGATGTTCATAGGTGAAGATTGGTAATGCGGGTAATTGAGAACTTGGGTCGATGTTGACTACAAAGCCAACCGACATTTTGGTTTGTGCATCTGCTTTAAGCATCAGTGTGCCACCGAACAATCCCCGAAAGCGTTCAAACTTTCGATCACTGGCATCCATGCTTGCACTGCCTATTAGCACGGCAGTCTTTCCGAATAACCGGGTTATACGGGTAACATTCAGCGCACCCTGAAAATACTGAAAATTACCATTTAACATGCTGGGCGTTGCGGCCAGTGGCTCATTTAAAGCGCCATCAATCGAGGTCATCCGATAATTCAGTTGGGTTCCGATGATCCAACTGTTCGTTTTTATAAAATTAATGTTGGCGTCCGCCTTGAATTGTGTCCATTTGGTAGTTCGTCCATCCGGCAGTTTAGTACCATCTTGTAGCTTGGAAGTGAAATTATAGGGGCCGGAACCTACAAACTCAAAATTCAAAGTCCGTGCTTCCGCGAATTTATTGGCTGCTGCTGCGATTATTTTTCTGGCAACACTATCTTGGGTTTGGCCAAAAGCTTTGTTGGTGAGTACTAAGGTAGAAATGGCTATTAAAAATTTGCTCGTGATATTCATAATTATTGGATAATCTGTATGCTTGATTCTGAAAAGTCAAAAAGGAGAATGCGGTCAAAAATGGCAAGTACGTCCTGGCGTGTAACCAGTTCTATTAATTGAGGATTGAAGCCCCATGAGTGTTTCCCTACAACAACGAGCCATAATTCGGTTATATCGTCGCAGTCTGGATTTGGGTACACCATAACATTATCTTCGCATTGCGTAGAACTCCAATGGAAAGGCGGCTGGAGATCACAGAAAGCTATACCAATTTTAACTCCTGCATCCTCCATCACATATACTGGGTGCTGGTTCCAATCCGCGATACGCATAGAAGGGCAATAACACTGAACAAAGTGAGCTAAATAAGCCAATTCAGTAAAGTTTCCGCGCAGGCAAACATCCGACACCATCAATGTAGATGACAGTTCTGTTTCCAGTCTTCGGTAGTTTCTTTGATCCATTCCCGTTATCATTTTGATCAAAGAACGTCACTAAAGCAAAAGTGAAATCCGTTTTTATACGAACCCCGTGGCATTTTATACAAAAAGCCAATTTCGCTTCCGATTTTGTATAAGAAAGAAGTGCTTTTGTATAATAATATCCTCTTAGCCTACGTATTATCCTACTTTTGTTGTTGTATAATAACATCTGACATTGAACCAGCCAACTGAAACATTTAAACAAGATAAAGGTATCGACCTGTTGATCGGTGAGCGGTTTCGTCCGTTGCGACATGCAGTATTCCTGCTTGCCTTATTCCTGCTTTTTTTTGCGACCAAGCTTCAGGATATTCCGAGTACTATTAAATATGGTCACCTTATTGTCTTTTATTTCGGCTTTGTAGCTATGTTTTACTTTAACATGTATGTACTGGTTCCCAGATTTCTATTCAAAACGCAGTATTTCAAATATTTTCTTCTATTAGTACTCATTGTCGTTTCAACATTGGAATCTCTTTCATTTATAGTGGAGCACTATTTATCAATCTTAGGCCCTGATGGCAAACATGAAATCGAGCAAAACCAAGATGATCGCATAGGGCCCTACGTAGGCAACTTCTTAGCTATCACGCTTATATTATTGAGCACGACTTTCAAGCTTTTCGTCAGGTGGATGAAGGACAAGGAAAGAATAAATGAGCTTAACAACTTAACGCTTCGCATGGAGCTTAATGAGTTGCGTAACCAGATTAATCCGCACTTTTTATTTAACATGCTGAATAACGTAAAGGCGCTGATTCGTATTGACGCAGAAAAAGCTACCGTGGTCATTATGAAGCTGTCAGAGTTTTTGCGGTACCAGTTATACGAGAATAATGAAGGCAAAACCAGCCTGCATTCTGAGTTGCAATTTTTATCTAACCTGGCGGAGCTTGAAAAAATCCGTCGGGACAACCTCACATTCACCATGAATGCAGAAATTCCTAAGGATAGATTAAGCCATATTTTATTGCCCCCCAATCTTTTTACTACTTTTTTGGAAAATGCGATTAAGTATAGTGTAGATATCAACGGAAAGCCCGAAACTATAGAAATTTATCTATCTGTTAAAGATCAGACCCTATGTTTCAAGTGTTGTAATTCCAAAGGTGTAGACATCTGGCCAACAGATGCAAAAAGTAATGGATTGGGCTTGGCCAACATTCAGAGGAGGCTCGAATTGCTTTACGCAGATCTTTTTAAGCTTGATATATCTTCAACGCCAACAGCTTTTTCTGTAAATCTAATAATACCTATATGAATTGTATCATAATAGACGATGAGCCACTTGCAAGGGCAGAAATGGAATCGCTGATTAAAGAGGTGTCGTCCCTTGAAATACTCAAGCAGTTTTCTAACGCTTTTTCAGCCCTGGAGTATCTCAAAGAAAATGATGTCGATTTGCTGTTTGTAGATATTCAAATGCCAGGCCTCAACGGTATAGACTTCGCCGCGAGTGTTCCCAAAAAATCACTGACTATATTTACGACAGCATATCCACAATACGCACTAAAAAGCTATGAACTGGATGCAATAGATTATGTATTAAAGCCTATTGAAAAGTCACGACTAAAGAAGGCAATCAATAAGGCTGAGCTTTTTAAAAAATTACTTTCCAACGAAACGGTGAAAAGTACTATAGAAGAGGGTACTGGTGATTTTCTTTTTATTAAATCCGAACGTAGGGTTCATAAAGTATATTTTGATGAGCTATTATATGTTGAGGGATTGAAGGATTACGTCGTGATCTTTACAGAGTCTCAAAAGCTCATAACTGCAATGAATTTAAAGAATATGCATCAGCGGCTTCCAATAGGACGTTATATCCGTGTTAGTAAGTCTTTCGTCGTGAATATAAGTCGTGTAACTTCATTTGATAATCATGCAGTTTATATAGGTGATAAAGAAGTTCCCTTGGGAGAAACTTTCAGGGAAGAGTTTATAAAAGTTTATACCGGTAATTCAATGTGATCGTATTGATTATTTAAAAAGTATTGAATATAAGTTATCAATCAGATCATGTAAAATAATTCATGTTTTGTACCTAAATCTTCAACTATGAAAAAAGCCGAAGCAGCTGACAAAGCTCTGATTATAGAAATTTTAAGCCGATCATTTGAAAACAACCAAAGCGTTAATTATATAGTAAAGCAAGATTCAAGTCGGATAAATGCAATAAGAGCACTCATGGATTATTCATTTGAGATGTGTTCACTTTTCGGTGATGTATGGTTATCTGATAACCATCAAGCTTGCGCGCTCGTCCTTTATCCCCAAAACAAGCGCGCTACATTTAAAGCTATCCTACTTGATGTGAAGTTGATCATAAAGGCCATAGGCTTATTAGGTATTAAGAAAACACTTAACCGTGAAAGTAAAATCAAAGCCAAACAACCAAAAGAACCCATGGCCTACCTTTGGTTCATCGGCGTTGAACCCAACCAACAGCATAAGGGACTTGGGAGCAAATTATTGCAGGAAATAACGAACGATGCCACAGCAAAACAGTTACCCGTATATCTTGAAACATCGACTATAAAGAACTTGCCCTGGTATGAACGTTTTGGATTCATAGTTTATAGTCGTCTGGAACTAAGCTATAATCTTTTTTTTCTTAAACGCGAGGCCGACATTTAATTTTTATCATGTTAGTATTCGGCACGCAGGTACACATCGTTACCTTTATTTTTATTTTACTGGAAGCGAGTATGTTGGTTTTTCAGGCCGCCCTTTATTTTTTGCGGCCCCAAGAACTCAACCGGTTATTATATCTGCTACTGCTTTTTTTGATGCTATTTTACAATATCACTGGTGGCCTGTTCCCGGACCCGTCAATTAAAATGATTCCGGTTAACATACAGGAAATGATCGCCTATGGTAGTGGTTTTTTAATGGCTTCTTATTTTCCCTATTACTTTTACCAGGCGTTTAATTTAAAACAATTGCGCTGGCATGCATTATACGGAGTCCCCCTGTTTCTCTTCCTACCTTACCTCATTTTCTTTGTGATCGTTTATTCGATTAATGGTAATCTCAATGTGGATATCCGTTATGGCATGATCGTTCCATTTGCCTATGCACTTGTTTTGTTATGGGTTATGTTCAAGGCAATTCATTATCAAAACCGTGAGTTAAAAAATAAGAAGCAATATCTCGATGAACTATTCATGTACCTAGCTGTCAGCCCCTGGGCTGCACTGGCTTTCTTTGGATTAGTCGAGGAAAGCCAGTTATTCGAGGTATTGTGTACAAACACGGGTATTGTTGCTATTACCTTTATTTATTTCCGTAAAATGATTAGCCATGAACATGATGAACATAGGGCTTTTCAAGAAGCCGTTTTAAAACTACGTAACCGGCAGGATGATTTTGAACAACAAGCCAAATCATACGGTTATTCACGGCGCGAAACTGAAATTGTGTTATTACTCTGTCAAGGCTTGACCTATAAAGCCATTGGCGATCGGCTATTTATTTCTGAAAATACGGTTGATAACACCGTACAAAAAATTTATTCAAAGACCGGTGTCAAAAGCAAGTTGGAGCTGATAAGGAAGCTCGGGTTTTGACCTTACCATTGCATAGTGACATCACCCTATCCTTAAAAAAGGGGTTTCTGCACTATTCCTGAATTTATTACCTCGTTTCATATTTGCATTAATCATTGGTTAAAAAATCAAACGATACAGATAATCCCCCTACATGATATTCTGCCGGAGTAATAGTTGTCGCCAGTAAACAGGCTAAGGCAGAGCTTTCTTAATAATTTACTTATGATACAGGAAATTAGCACTCGGCTACTCCGCCAGTTAGAAGATGATCTGGAAAAAGCCTATTTCCAGACAAAAGACCCATTTCAGCGTTGGACGACCTCATTAAAGCTCATCCGCGACGCACTGAAAAAACTCAAAGTCCATTTTGACGATCATCCCTTTAAAGACAAAACAGAGGAAATCCCTTTCTTTAAACACATCAAGCCTGCTTTTTATCATTGGAATATTTACTACACAGAACTCTATGAGATCGAAAGTCATCTGCCCAAAGGCGATGTATCTAAACAGATCGATTTTCTGGAACTAGAACTGCTATATATTGCCAGATTTTTTCGGCAATACGCGTTCATTTACCAATATTATAAACTCAATGCCGACGAACTGGATAACATCTATTTTATCCGAGGGGCCGAATCTCAAAATATTTTGCTGCCGAACGTCCCTGATCTCGACCCGGAGTTTTCCACGAGTTGTGATTACCTCTTCTCTAAATTCAAGGCTTATGAAAGCCTGCGGGACTGGCTAATTGAAAAGATCATGATGCTCAGGAAGAATCCGGCTATCCCTTTTGAACCGGGTTCTGAAGCCGGTGAGTTGCACTGGACAGGAGATACGATCAACTTAGCCGAGATCGGCATCGGTATTCACCAAACGGTGCAGGTGAACAATGGCTCCGCCAGCATTGCCGACATCTTTCGGGCGTTGGAAGAAATTTTTCACGTCAATCTTGGCATTCCATCAAAACGGGTTTCTGAATTGCGACGCCGGAAGCGGCTCGACCGTACCCAATATATCGGAGAAATGCGTGATAGCATTGAGCGCAAGTTCGACAAGGAGAACGAATATGATCCTAACAAGGGAAATAAAGGGAAAATTCGTGATTAGATAAATTTATAAATAATTAATAATCAGAGATGTGCTAATATTTCAGCGGTATACCTGAATGACCCACTTAAGTTTTTGGTAGCGATGAAATTTTGCTTTTGAAAATCCGGCGCAATGTCGCGCCGGACAAAAGCGAAATATTATGGTATTCAAATCATTCACATGGCAGGAGTTTTTGATCACTGCCTTAGTGCTTGCAAGCATTTGGTATTTCATCGTCTTACCGCTGCTTTACCGGTACCAGTTAAAAAATTGGTTAGGTAGTCGGAAAGGTAAGCCTGATTTAAGGCCAGTTATGCGTGAGTGGCACGAAGAGCTCGATGATGAGCCGGGACTGGAAGAGGATGAGGGGGTGATCGGCAAATCTAAGTTGCCTGAAGGCATGTCCAGGCTGGATATGAATATGTTCGGCTTTGTACAAGATGTGCATGAAGAAGTTGACGGCCGTGAATTGCAACAAAGCTTGGTGCCCGATGTGATTGAGGAATTGAAAAGAATCTTTCATATTCTCGAAAGAGAGCAAGGTGGTAAAGATGATTTCATCTCCTTGTTCGAGCTGGTTAAAGCAAAGTATACCGCCATCCGTGATACACCTAGTGAGCGGGCATTGAATGAGTACATCCGTGACAACGCCCTGTTTCCCATATCGGACGAAGAGTTAACTAACCTCTGGAAATAACCCTCTGATTATTTAAACATGAAATCATTATTTAAAATAGCATTTCAAAATGTCTGCGCCTGGATCGCAACATATCGCTCATTACCTGTTGAAAAGAAACGCATTGCACTGACCAAGACACTAATGTTTTTGGTCGGTTGGTTGACGATCAACTATTGTTTTGCGCAGGACGGCAACTCCGGTATTAATTCAGCAACCACCCAAGTCAAAGGCTATTTCGATAGTGGCTGTAATTTGATGTACGCTATCGGTGCCGTGGTCGGTATTATTGGGGCAATCAAGGTGTTCAACAAATGGAATGCTGGTGAGCCCGATACGAACAAGGTAGCTGCCGCCTGGTTCGGGTCCTGCGTATTCTTGGTGGTGGTAGCAACTGTACTTAAATCATTCTTTGGGCTATGAGTATCTACCGGATCAACAAAGGCGTATCAAAACCAATTGTATTTCGCGGGTTGAAAGCACAGTACATCGCTTATCTGGCTATTGGTTTAGTCGGGTTGCTGATCAGCTTTGCCGTTCTATATATATGTGGCGTAAGCCTTTGGATTATCCTGCTGCTAATATTGGGTTTAGGCAGCGGCTTATTTGTTTCGGTGTTTCGCCTCAGCCACAGGTTTGGTGAACATGGACTAACCAAATATTTTGCAAAAAAACAGCTACCGGAGTTCATCCAATACCGTTCCAGGAAACTATTTATCAATCTTAATTCAAATAAACATGGAAATCACCCTTGAAAAAATACTGCCATTGAGCAAGGTGGAAAATGGCGCGATCTTGTCGGCACATGGTGATATCTCTATTGGTTACGAGATTGACTTGCCGGAAATATTTACGCTGTCGGATCGAGACTATGAAGTATATCACCAGGCTTGGGTAAAGGCAATCCGTTTATTGCCGGTCGGTTCTATTTTTCATAAACAAGATTGGTGGCTGGAAAGTAGTTTTAATGCAGATTTTGAAAAGGCTGGCAATAGCTTTCTTTCACGAGCCAGCGAACGTTTCTTTAATGAGCGGGAATGCCTCGAACACCGCTGCTACATCTTTTTAACACAAAAACCAAAGGATCGCAAACTGGCCTCATCGGCCTACAGCAACGTGTTGCGCAAAAGCATTGTACCACAACAAACAGTTAACCCGATTTTATTTAAAGATTTTTTAGATAGTGCCGGACAATTCGAGCGGGTACTTTCGGATAGCGGTTATGTAAAATTGATTCGTCTGTCTGATGATGAATTAGCAGGAAGCCAAGGGCAGGCTGGTGTCATAGAACGCTACCTGATGTTGCAAGGTAAGGAGGAACCACCTTTAGTGCAGGATATTTATATCAAGGATGAACTTAAGATTGGTAACAATCATTGCGAACTGTATACGCTTTCCGATGTGGAAGATTTGCCGCCTTTATGCGGCAGCCGCATAAACTATGATAAATACTCAACTGACCGTACGAAATTCAGTATCGGTTTTGCTTCGCCGCTGGGAAGCCTATTGGCTTGTAACCACATTTTGAATCAATACCTTTTTATTGAAGACGGACAAAAGACAATTAAACGTTTAGAAGCCAAGAAGCTACGTCTGCAATCCCTTTCAGGCTATAGCCGAGAAAATGCTATTAGCCGAGATGCTGTCAATGATTTTCTTAACGAGGCTATCGCGGAGCAGCGTTTACCAATCAAGGCACATTTTAACGTATTGGCCTGGTCAAATGATATGGCAAAAGTACGCGAGCTGAAAAATTTGGTGGGTTCGGCAATGGCACAAATGGATGCCACGGCAAAACAGGAAACCGCTGGCGCAGCGCAGATTTGGTTTGCCGGAATGCCGGGAAATGAGGCCGATTTTCCAATGAATGATACGTTCGACACGTTCATCGAGCAGGCGGCTTGCTTTTTTAATATGGAAAGCAATTACCGCGACAGTATCAGCCCCTTTGGTATCCGTTTAGGTGACCGCTTAACAGGTAAGCCGGTGCATGTAGATATTTCAGACGAGCCGATGAGGCTGGGTTTTACTACCAATCGTAACAAATTCATCTTAGGCCCTTCTGGTTCAGGGAAATCATTTTTTACTAATCACCTGGTTCGCTCTTACTATGAACAGGGCGCGCACGTAGTGTTGGTCGATGTTGGCCATAGCTACAAGGGCTTATGCGAACTCGTAGACGGTTACTACTTCACTTATTCGGACGCATCACCGATCAGTTTTAACCCGTTCTACCTGACCGATGACGATGTGCTGGATACCGAAAAGAAAGAGAGTATCAAGACATTGCTTTTAGCTCTCTGGAAAAAGGATGATGAGCATTTTAAACGTTCGGAATATGTGGCGCTATCGAATGCGTTGACCGGCTATTTCGATCATCTTTCTTTGCACCCCGACATCTTTCCCTGCTTTAATACTTTCTACGAATACTTGATGGAAGTGTACCTACAAGTACTGGAAGACGGTAAGGTAAAGGAAAAAGATTTCGATGTGGCCAATTTCCTGTACGTGCTCAATCCTTACTACCGGGGCGGTGAATTTGATTATCTATTGAACGCTACCGAAAACCTTGACCTGCTGCACGAACGATTTATTGTCTTTGAAATTGATGCTATCAAGGACCACCCGATCTTGTTTCCGGTAGTGACGCTCATCTTAATGGAAATGTTTATCAGCAAGATGCGTAAGCTCAAGGGTATTCGTAAACTGTTGCTGATCGAGGAATGCTGGAAAGCGATTGCCAAAGACGGGATGGCCGAATACATTAAATATTTGTTCAAAACGGTTCGTAAATTCTTTGGCGAGGCTATCGTGGTTACGCAGGAAGTGGAGGACATCATCTCATCGCCCATCGTTAAGCAGGCCATTATCAATAACTCCGATTGCAAGATATTGCTCGATCAGAGTAAGTACCAGAACAAATTCGATGCGATACAGGAGTTGTTGGGTCTGACCGAAAAGGAAAAAGCGCAAATACTCTCGATGAACCGGGCCAATGACCCGAAACGGAAATATAAAGAGGTTTTTATCAGTTTGGGCGGCCAGTACTCCAAAGTTTACCGAACCGAGGTGAGCCTGATGGAATACCTGGCCTATACCACCGAAGAGACCGAAAAGGTAAAAGTTCAGCAATACGCGAAAAAGTATGGCAGCATTCAAAAAGGTATCGCGATGCTGGCTATTGAGTTAACCACTAAAAATTAACTAAAATGAAGCAGTATTTCAAATTTTTCATGTTATGCGGCATAGCTTTTATAGCGGCCTGTCATAGTAAGAGTGCAAAAGTTCAATTATTCATCGATGGGATTTATGTCAACCATGCACAGAGTGAATATAGTATTGCAGATGATACACTGGTGTTCACCCATACGGATAATCAGCATTACCTCATCAAACGCAATACTGGCTACCAAGCCATTCGGAACGGTAAGCTGTTATCTAAAAAGCATAAACTTGAAAAGGTCGAGGGCGATTATGATAGTGCTACGGAACTACTCAACGAGACGAATACAGGACGAGTGTTCCGCTTTGACCCGGATAAGGGTATTTTAATGCTGAAACAGGCCGTTTATCGCAAGATCAACTAACAGAATTATTCATCACACAAAAATATTGAGGTGCCGCATCAAGTGGCGCTAAAGGAGGTTATTGTGTCCAAGCTTTTAAAATTTATGAAAACCTATATGGTGATTCTGCCGCTCTCTTCAGCTACCATACTGGTCTCTCTGCCTCAAGGTGCCGATGCGCAATTTGTTGTCGGCTCGGTCATTTCTTCGACCGTGGGCAGGGTGATCAGGGCCATAGACCTGGAAGTGCAGCGATTGCAAAATCAAACGATCTGGCTCCAAAATGCACAAAAGGCGTTGGAAAACCAGTTATCCAAACTGAAGCTAGCGGAAATATCCGACCAGACCCAAAAACAAAAAGATCTTTTTGATAACTATTACAAGGAGCTGCAAACGGTCAAATCGGTGATTGCCTACTACGAGCGCGTCAAGGATATGACGGAAAAGCAGGCTGCATTGGTGAGCCAGTACAACCACGCCTGGAATCTGCTTAAAACAGATTCCCATTTTTCAGCGGATGAGCTTTCCTATATGCAAAAGGTGTACTCCGGCATACTGGAGGAGAGCGTTAAAAACCTGGATGAGATATTGGTGGTTATCAACTCTTTTAAAACGCAGATGACCGATGCCAAGCGGCTGCAACTGATCGACAAGGCTGCAGACCGGGTGGATACGAATTGCATCGACCTCAAAACGTTCAACAATCAGAACTACACGCTTAGTATACAGCGAGCTAATAGCGAGAACGAGGTATTTACTTTAAAGAAGTATTATGGCATCGATTAACCGAAAAATATTAAGTGGTTGGCTGATCTGCTTTAGTTTTTGTGCTTTTAGCTTTCACGATGCTAACGCGCAAACTTTTGCCGAATGGTTTCAGCAAAAGAAAACGCAGATCAAATACCTGACCGAACAGATCGCGGCGCTTGAGCAATATAGTAGTTATGTGAAGCAAGGCTACCGAATCGCGCAGAGCGGTTGGGGCGGCGTCAGCAATTGGCTGAAAGGTGAATTTAATTTGCATTCAACCTATTATAATTCGCTAAGAACGGTTAACCTGGTCATTAAAAATGATCCGAAGGCAGACAGCATCATTACTTATGCTCAACGTATTCCGCTGCAATTTGACCTCATGGATAGCTTATCCGCAATAGATGATGATACCCGGAACTATATCGGCAAAGTAAAAGCGGCGGTATTGCTTGAAACTGACAAAGACTTATCCGAATTGCAATTGGTGATGACCGACGGCAAACTGGAGATGAGCGATGATGAGCGTATCGAACGGTTAGATGGTATTTATCAGCGTGTCCGGGATAAGTTGGGATTTAGCATGGCCTTTTGCAATGGCGCGCGTATGCTCATTATCCAGCGCAATAACTCATTGAATGATTTAAACACTTTAAGGCGCCTATATGAAATTAATTAAAAAACTCATTGGGCTGGTTTGCTTCCTACTTTGCGCTTTCAGCTTTAGGCATGCCGCCGCCCAGGTGTCTACAGGGCAGGATATGCAACAATTGCTATATGACATTGAGAAGCTGACACAGTTCAAGGCCATTCTATCCGATATGCAGCAGGGCTATAGTATACTGACCCAAGGCTATCAGCAGGTAAAAAGTTTAGCCCAAGGTAATTTCAACCTGCATTCGGTATTTCTCAATGGCTTATTAGCAGTCAATCCCGAAGTAGCTAAATATGCGCGTGTGGCAGATATTATTACTGATGAGGCCAGCATTATTACCGAGTACAAAAAGGCTTATTGGCAATTTCAGAACAGCGGCGGATTTAATGCCGATGAACTGGCTTATCTGTCGCGGGTCTATGCGCAGCTCACGAATGCAGCACTAAATGATGTGAACGAACTGGCCAACATCATCACCGCCTCGAAATTACGCATGAGTGATGATGAAAGACTGTCGGCCATCGACCGTATCTACGCGGCAAGCAGTGATAAATTGAGCTTCCTAAGAGATTTTAATCGGCGCACAAATGTGCTGTTGCTGCAAAGGCAAGCCGAACAAAATGAGGTCAATAACTTAAAATCCCTCTACCCATGAAAAAGTACATCTATATCAGTGGGGCGGCTATGGTATTACTATTGCTACCCGCTTTAAGCCAAGCACAGGATATCACCACCAGTTTGAATGGGATGCAGCCGGTATTGAATAAGGTTTATGACCAGATGATACCGCTGTGCAGTAACCTGATCGATGCGGGCCGTGGTATCGCTGGTTTTGCTGCATTATGGTGTATAGCTTCCCGAGTTTGGAAACAAATCGCGCGTGCCGAAGCAATTGACTTTTATCCACTATTGCGCCCGTTCGCTCTGGGTATGGCTATTCTAATGTTTCCGGCAGTTATAGCACTCATGAACGGCATTATGCAGCCCATTGTTTCTGCGACTGGCGCAATGGTGACCAATTCGGACAACAGCATCGCATTGCTGCTCAAACAAAAGGAAGATGCCATCAAGCATAGTTCCAGTTATCAAATGTATATCGGCGATGACGGGAACGGCGACCGGCAGACCTGGTACAAATACACGCATCCCGATGATCCAAATGATCAGAACGAGGGTACTTTCTCCGGTTTAGGCAATGATGTGAAATTCTGGATGGATAAACAGGCCTATAACTTTAAGAACAATATCAAGCAATGGATGTCAGAAGTCTTACAGGTATTGTATGCGGCGGCGATTCTTTGTATCAATGTGATTCGGACGTTTTACCTGATTGTGTTGGCAATACTCGGCCCACTGGTATTTGGCTTTGCCGTTTTCGACGGCTTGCAGCACACGCTGACACAATGGATCGCCAGGTACATCAATATCTTTTTATGGCTGCCGATTGCGAACATCTTCGGCTCGATCATCGGGCAGGTGCAGCAAGAAATGATCAAGCTGGACATTTCGCAAATTCAAAGTTCAGGCGATACTTTCTTTAGTCAGGCCGATTTAGCTTATCTCATATTTCTCTGCATTGGTATTGTCGGGTACTTCTCCGTGCCGAGTGTCGCCAATTACGTGATCCATGCACATGGCGGAAATGGATTACTCAATAATGTCACCCGGCTAACACAAAGCGTCACCACTACCACAGTTAATGCCGGTGTCACTGGCGCGGGTATAGCGGGTGAGCGTTTTGAGCAGGCCCGCAGCAATATCCTGAATGCACCCGCTGATTTTATGGAGGGTTACCGGGGGAGCGGAAGCAATCATCAAAAAAATAAACTGGAGGGTAAGTGATGGCGTTTACACATTTCAAAAATATAGACACGGCTTTTAAACATGTGAGGCTGTTCAGCTTTTTGCTGATCGCAGCGAATGTGCTGATCTGCGGGTTCTGCATTTATAAAAGTTATGATATAGTTGACCGTGCGCAGAACCGGGTACACATCCTGTATAACGGCAAGGTACTGGCAGCTTTTGCCTCGGGTCGGAAAACCAATTTGCCAGTGGAGCTACGCGATCATATCAAAACCTTTCACGAGGACTTCTTTACGCTGGTACCGGATGATAAGCAGATCGCGGTGAACATCGATCAGGCACTTTACCTGGCAGATAACAGCGCAAAGACAGCTTATGATAACTTGAAGGAGGCCGGTTATTTCAATAACCTGGTTTCGGCCAATATCAATCAGCAGATCAAAGTAGACAGCATTCAGCTCGATCTCAATCATTATCCCTACGGATTTACCTGTTACGCTACAGAGAAACTGGTCAGGAGTACTTCGACGACGACCCGCAGGCTGATTACACAGGGTAAGGTCAGCGATCTGAAAACGGAGACGGATAATAATCCGCACGGCTTCCTGATCCAGCAGTGGCAAATCCTGCAAAACAATGATGAACAGGTTAAAGCAAATCAGCCATGAGGTTATTTAAAAGAAGAATTAACCACGACAGTCAGCCTGCGGAATGGTTGGTAGACCTACGGAGTGGTTTGGATAAACGGCAGCGAAAAATGGCGAAATTCTTAGGGCGCCGAACACAATACTGGAACCGGAGTTCCTGGCTGACTGCGCTGGCGCTGTTTATCCTACTCTTCGGCGGTTGCTGTCTGCTCTTGTGTATTAAAGCATTCATTCATTTCTAACAAACGACATTTTATGACAACACCAGAAAAAAGAAAACTCATCATGCTGTTGGTGATGCCGGTGTTCGTGTTCTTGTTTTCTGCTTTGGGCTTTTACGCCCTGGGCGGCGGACGAGGCTCGACTACAGCACAATCGGCAGCAACGCAGCCCGGCATCAATACGGCCTTACCGGGTGCACAACTGCAAAAGGGAGACCCAACGGATAAATTGAGTGCCTATGACCGGGCGCAGCGCGATAGTGCAGCGGACAGATCGCATTCGGCAGCCGGAGCCTTTGCGGCATTGGGCTGGGATACAGCGAAATTTAATAAACCGGCCGGTTCGGCTGAAGCAAACGAGGTCAAAATCAACGAACGCTTGGCGGCTATAAACCGGCAAATCAGCCAACCGCCGCAGCAGGTTAAGCAGCTAACGAACACTGGTAGTTCGGATAACAGCCAAGCCGAACAATTGAAGCAATTGGAAAAATTGCTGAAGGAAAAACAAAATGAGGCTAATGCGCCCGATCCGCAGATGGCGCAACTAAGTGGTATGCTGGATAAGATCAAAGAAATTCAAAATCCGGGTTTGGTTTCGGACAAACTGAAAAGGGAAGCTGCAAATAAAAAATCGGACAGCGCTTTTAAGGCGATACCAGCAATTATCGATGGCAATCAGAAAATATTGACTGGAGGCGTCGTGCGGTTATTGCTGGCGGATACCGTGCGCATTGATGGTATGCTATTGCAAAAAGGTCAATCATTGTCAGGTTCATGCTCGATCACCAATCAGAGGCTGCTACTGGAAATCAAAAACATTCGTTTAGGCACTTCGATCATCCCCGTAAATCTCACCGTGTTTTCGCTGGACGGCATGGCGGGCATAGCGGCGCCTGAAGCGGAACTCAGCGAGGCCGCCGGGCAGGGGACAAACGGTGCGCTGGAAAGCATGCAATTCCTGTCAGCGGACTACTCGCTCGGTACACAAGCGGCGACGGCGGGTATCTCGGCGGCAAAAGGATTACTCGGCAAGAAAGCGCGACGCATACGGGTGAAACTGCATGGCGGCCAGCAGGTGCTGTTGAGGGTCAATAAATCTTAGTCATGCAACTGGAAACGAAATACGCCGGGGAGATCATTGCCATGCTGGAGGAGGCGCAGGATGTAGGCATCAATCATGTGGTGTTTCCACTGGTGCCAACGGCAGCGGAACTGAAGCCGCAGCATTTCGTGTTTTTCGACACGTTGGGTTATGCGATGGAATACCTGGAATCGAAAGCGCCGTACTATGAGCCGCGTGGGCCAGGGCAAATGCATGAGATACATTACCGGCGTGTCGATGCTTTGCTCGACGAACTGAAACAAGCCAATTCATTAAAAAACGTAAAAGATATGAATTACAACAATCTGGAGAATCTAAAGGAAGAATTGACCAAACTGGGATTTGGTAAGAAAGTCGCGGAAGACATGCAAAAGCAAATGGAACGCGGTGTAAGTGATTTTACGATACATGATCGTGTGCTGGGTAACAAAGGGCAGATCGATATGACGCTGAGCTTTAAGCAATCGGGCCAATCCGAAAATTATTACCTGAATAAGTACGATGTGCGCCTGCTAAATGGTAAGCCATTGGCCGAGGGTGAAAAATACATGGTTATTCGCCCGAACGAAAAGGAACCCGGCAAAAACGATGTAAAGTCTTTTGATAAGGTTGAGGACGCTTTAACTTTCTTTAAGGCGCAGTTTGGCGACGCGGTATTGGCTATCGGTAAAGACCCTGCCCATAAAACCGAACTGGCGAAAATGCAAGAAGGCAACGTGAATTATATCGAAAAGGACTTTAATCGCACTTACCGCAACCCGGGTATCAGCCAAACTATTTACGTGGAACGCGGTAAGGGATTTACCGCCGAACAGTCGGCCAATATGATCCAGGGGCGGGCGGTATTTCGTGATGATTTGTTAAAGTTGGGTGGCGAACCCTACCAGGCTTGGGTTAAATTAGATCTGGATAGTCAGAAAGATCGCCACCATAATTTCCAGACATTACAATATCATGTGCCAACCTATGGCTTTATCCTGGAAAACACGCTGAACAAGTTCAATATTAAAGAGCTGAATGATGAAAAGCAACATGAACAATTGATCAAATCTGTCGAAAACGGTAACCGCCCGCTGGTAACCGTGAGCAAGGATGGCCAGGAAAGTAAGCTGTACATGGAAGTTTCACCGCGTTATAGCCAACTGAATTTCTTCCGTGAGGACGGTAAACCGGAAAAACGCGAACAGTTCCTGAAGGAGCCGGCCAAAGATCATAAGCTGGAAGTGAGCAAGGATAAGAGTCAAGCCAAAACCCAAGAACAGGGCATGGCAGTTTAAGTGGCTTGTTTATCTTTGCTGCCTTATTTATTGAAAAACATTTATTTACATCATTATTAATTTAAATTTAAAAGACTATGGAAAAATTAGCAGAACTGAAAGCGTTGGTAGAAACCGCCGAAAAAGAAGGTGCAGCCTTTTACGAGAAAAATAACAAAGCGGCCGGTACTCGTCTGCGCAATGCTTTACAGCAGATCAAAGTTGTGGCCACAGACCTGCGTAAAGACGTAACGGAAAAGAAAAACGCAGCGAAATAAATAACAAATCACGCTTAACAAATTTGGGAAAGCCCTGCTGTGAACCGGCAGGGCTTTGTTATTTTTAATGTGTTGTCGCTGGTATAATTTCTTGAGAAGATGGACTTTTCGACTGATTCTCCGCCCAATGTAAAAATACGGGCCGCCAGTGGGTGATATCTACAACCCGTAGATCATCGTCAAGCCAACGCGACCTTGAAGATGTGAAATAGTCTTCCTTCGTATCATGACAGATACTTTCCATTACC
This sequence comes from Mucilaginibacter gossypii, assembly GCF_900100945.1. Lineage (GTDB taxonomy): Bacteria > Bacteroidota > Bacteroidia > Sphingobacteriales > Sphingobacteriaceae > Mucilaginibacter > Mucilaginibacter gossypii. The sequence continues at coordinate 159,417 of NZ_FNCG01000010.1, forward strand.
TCGATAGCGGGTACCATTGTTGCTACGCCGGCTTCATATATTTTTCGTTCCAGACCTTCTATATCAATTGCCCATTTTAAGCCCTTTTCTGGATCAATATCAAATTGATAAGAAGATTTAACCACCGTCCTCTTTGGATACAACACACCATCAAACTGAATAAGTTCCGAGATGATAGGCAGCTTCCCCTGGGCTGGGAAATGCTCCAAGTAGCGTTTTTGCGTTACCAACCACTCAGTAAACGCATGTTCATTCTCTGGAAATGGCATATTTAACTTCAGCCAGTCTAACAGCATATTAATTTGGCCGTAGGAGGAAATTTGTATAATTCTGTCCGACAATGTGATGCCGATAGTAAGAGATATATTAAAATCAATATTTTTCCTAATCATGGCCTCAAATAAGTTGATTAGTGCTTGCACTGAATTATTTAGAAGTTGTTGTGCTTCAGGGCCCGCATGCATAATTAACGGAATGTTCCAATAATTATCTGGACTTTTAATCAATAGTACTTCTTCTGGGATATTTATGTTGTCGCCAATCTTCATCAACGACTTTTTAAACTCCAGGAAATAGTAATCGATGCAGCGATAGGATTTTACATCGTCAGAAATGATATCGAAGGAATCGACGTATCTGCCTTGGCGGTCCGTGTTCCGTGGGTTAAATAACGATACCATTAAACGCAATCCATCGGCAGCTTCGATCTTATAAGGGAAAAGATGCTGCTCTAATGTTAATGGCTCCTCTTCGGCAGGTTTTAACGCTTCGTATTCTTTTTTAAGTCCGAAATACTCATAGATGATCGGATTTCCTCTTAGGAATAATGTAACTAACAATTTCCATTTACTAAGTGCCAACGGGCCATTAATCTTAAAGAGCTTGGTATAGACCGATTGTTTACCGTAGCCCTTTATATCTTTATCCAGCCGGTCAAGCATTTCATAAACGTCGTAAGACCTTATCGCCGCATCAAAATGCTCGAAGCCTCCTTTGGTTTTGTCATAGACTGTATGTATATATCGGCAATGATAATGGTCATTATCCAGTGGCGAACTATCATCTTGAAGTTCTTCCATTTGAAAAGAAAACTTTTGACCAGGTTTATCCCATTCCCATAAAAATTCGCTGCGGCTGAATTCATAATAAGCTCTTTCATTAGGATCACAAATATGTACCGACACGCCTTCTTTAATCGAAGTTATATCGTCATTGTAGGTCGGGCCCCATTGATATTCGAGTTCCATATAAGGACGGAATGAGGGAGCATAACCCAACTGATCCTCGTCGATTCTAAGATAAAGATCAAGCTCTGTATTGTTTCTCAGCGATATCAATTCATCTAAAAATGCAGCATTCAAAGTATTATGAATTGACTCAGATCGTCTGAAAAAATGATGAGCGAAAACAACCAGTTCGGAATATTTATTCTTAAAAATTCCTTGTCCTAAATATTCAAAATGATCGAATAAAACTTTAAAGGGAACAAGATTGTCACGATAAGTTTTTTCGAACAGAAACGGGTATAGCAATTTGGCTATACCTGATTTATTTGCCGTTAAACAATTGATATGTGTGACTTTGCAACCAGTAATATTATTAAGTTCAAGCAGTTTGCTGAATGGTTCAAGAAATTCTTTGGAACTCTCAAAATACTTGTTAGTTCTAAAGATAGCATGGTTTTCTAGCACTAAAGCTTTTTCCTCATCTGTTACGGGTATGTGCTGCAGTGCGAGCAGTCTGGTCAAATGTGGCTCCAGATACAAAGCAAAGGGTTTTGCCCAACCCATGGGTTTATGCTGATTATGCGCAAAAAGCATTGGCATGCCTTCCTTAAATCGATCTTTCAAAGCCATTTCAAGAGCGGTTATCCATATCCGATAACCATAACGATCAACGGAATCAGTACTAAGAACGGCGAGATTGGTTTCCATAATAAGGCTTAATAGTGGTTGACAAGATACTGATTTTACAGTTTGCAAATCTCAAATAACGTCAGCGGTTCCAGCCGCTCCGTAAACTTCGCCGCTTCGCCGCATTTTGGGCAACATGGCCACGTTCCTCGGCCATATTGCCTGTTGTTGTTTTCATGCTTTACTAAGCGCTTTTTAGGTTATCCAAATTTCCCCCTCTGGCTTTTTCGCAAGCAAATTTCTGAACGTCGTGCTGCCTGCCAAGACCTGGCCCTGCGGGTTTGCTGGAAAAAAATCTCCATCCCCTGCGCTGCGCTCCGGGGTAGTATTTTTTTCCGCAAAGTCTTGTCCTGCAGCCCGCCGTGTTCAGGTGAGGGTGCTTACAAAAAGCCAGCGAGGCGTATGCCGAGCGGCTTGATTGAAAAGCATAACGGATATGGACACACGGAATAGCAGAGCGCCCCCGGCCTGACGGAACAGCAAGACCGCCGACCATCACAGGGATTAAGAATTGAATTAAGTAAAAACCATTTAAAAATTAGAAGTCATGGAAACCAAAGAAGTAAAAGCAACAACCTCAACCGCAAACAACAACGATAAAAAACAAACTCCTGCCGCCGCTAATATGCGCCCCAACGTCGCAGGTAAAGATAAAAACGATGAAACTACAGCTAAAAATACCGCACAAGCCGCAACCGCTACGGCGTCCCAAACTGCCGCGCCTGCGGCCGGCCTTGCCGCTTCGCCTGCAAAAGCCGAAGCAACTGAACCCATGAAAGCTGCCGAGCCGACCAAAAAAGAATTAAAGGCGGAGTTACAAGAAACCCAAACACGGGGTTTGGAAGATACTGTAAAATTAGTGGAGCAATTGGGTAAGAAGATTGCACAAAAGAACAAGCTGTTTAACACCGTTTCCAATCTGGACACCTTTGTCGTTACGCAAAATGACGACAAAGACGATGCCACGGCAGACAGCAAATTCCTGCGCTGTGAACTGGTGATTTCGGACGATGATAATAACGAGTTCGTAACAAAAAATCCTTACATCATTTCCCGCGTGGTGGATATGGTGAAACAGCTTTGCATTGAAAAATTGGCCGAGGTTGAAGCCACTATCGTTATTCCTTAAACAGCAATAGCCCTGTGCCTTTATGGCATGGGGATTTTTTATTTACTAAAATTTACAGGTATGCTACAGCTATTTATAGAACTGACCAACCAAATTTTTTGGGAGGGTTATGCGGAACAACTGGCGAAAGAGAACCCCGCAGTTTTCCAACGGGAACTGGCGGATTTTGTGGACTGCTATAATTCGTAAGGCTATGGAAGATACCATTTTTTTATTGGTCAAAGCGACCATACAGACCAGCCACCTACAGGTACATGATGCCATCACGGAAATACAGCGTAAGGCAACCTGCACAATCAGCGACACCCGCAAGGTGAAAATTAAAAAACTTGAATTCATGGATTATAAACTCAAATCTTAAAGTCATGGCACATAATCTCAATTATAACGAACAGGCTGGAAAACATAGTTTTTTCAGCGTAAAGGAAAAAGCATGGCACGGCCTGGGGCAGATCATTAGCCAATACCCAACGAGCGCAGAAGCGATACAACACGCCTGTTTAGATTACACGGTAGAAAAAAGGCCTTTGTTTACTTATGATACTGCAAACTACATAGGCAATACAGAAGATGGTATCATTATACCCGAAATTGAAGTGCCTGACTTCTTCGCTACAGTTCGCACCGATACCGAGCAGCCGTTGGGCGTGGTCGGTAAAGATTACGAGGTGATACAAAACGTGGATACATTCAGCTTTTTTGATAGCATTGTAGGCGGCAAAGGCGGCATTATGTACGAAACTGCCGGGGCTTTAGGTAAAGGCGAACGTATTTTTGTTACCGCCAAGCTACCCGATTATATCAAAGTCGGGCGCAACGATTGTATTGAAAAATACTTATTTCTGAATGCTTCGCATGACGGAACAGGGAGTATTTATATTGCTTTTACGCCTGTTCGCATTGTTTGCCAAAATACACTCAATGCCGCCATGCGTAACCATGTCAACCATGTAAAAATCAGGCATACCGCCAGCGCTTCCGATAAACTGAAAGAAGCGCACAAGATGCTTGGCATTACCAATCAGCTATCAACGGAACTGGAGGCGATTTTTAACCGCTGGTCACGGGTACGCATTACCGACCCTGAATTAAAGAAGCTGATACAATTAGCCATGTGCCCGAATAAGGAAACCCACGAAAAGTTAACCACCGGCAAACATGCGGAATTATCGAGCCAATTTAACAACATGGTCAGCAGTGTGTTTGATTATGCAATGACTGCACCGTCTCAGCAAGAGAGCACCGCTAAGGGTACACTATTCGGTGCCTATAATGCCGTAACGGGCTACTTTCAAAACGTCCGTAATTTCAGGGACGAGGAAAGCAAATTCAAATCCATCATGGGCGGTACAGGGTTGCAACGCAACCAAACTGCATTTGACCTGTGTGCCGATTTTGCCAAGCACGGCGCAAGCAGCTTAAACTAATAGATGGGGCAGTAATGCCCCTTTATTTAAATTAAAAAAATCATGAAAACGATAGATCAATTAACCAATGTCGAAAAAGCTAAAATCATTTTCGACCTGTTCAGGTCTGAAATGCCTGACTTTTTGGAATATGTTAACACTATAGCGGAAAAAATTGCCAGTAGCGAACAAGAAATGATTGCTAACTGGAATAATCCGTTTTTGAGTTATCAGCAATGGCTGAACCTGTCTTATCAGGTTACAGGAGTTATTAAACGTTATGCTAATGGGTTGACTAAAAGTGCTAACGTGTTTTCAGAACAGTTATTTGGTGGTTACTTAGCTATATTCAGCAACCATTGTTTAGAACAGTATGGTTTAAACAAGGCTAAATCACCACGCTTTGCGCTGGCCATACAATTGTTTTATCTGCCAGCTAAAGAGATTGAACAGCAAAGCTATAAATACTTGGTACTGGAAATGCACGGCGGGCCTGAATATGCTGCAATCTGCACGGATGAGGATGGCAACACGCTGGTTTTTGATAGTCGCGAGGATGCTGAAAAAGAAGCGGCAGATTGTCAGGACGGCTTAGTCGTCGAAATATAGCCTGAAAGGCCGGGTCGCCCGCTGCTGCTCCGCAGCAGACGGGCGTTGCTGTCGCAAGTAAAGTCCTTCGATGCTTTCTACTTCTCCCGCTATTATTTTGACACTTACGATAAGTATCAATTTCATCTTAGGGATACCGCTCGTTTTCTCTGAAATATCACTTACAACCTTGCAATCTTGATGGTTGATAAACTTCATTTATGGAACAAAAATCAGCTATAACTTGCACTGAAACTATAGATAAAAAGAATTCTGAAAATGAGGATTTTAGCAATAATTTCCGTAAATTATTAGCTGAAATTGTCTTGGAAATTATTATAAAAAGGAGAAAAAATGGACGCCATTGGGTATATAAGAATAAGTAAAAAGGATCAGTCCGTTCACTCTATCGAGTATCAGGAAAAGAACATCAGGGATTATTGTGAGTATAATCATATTGCGCTCAACTCCATTTTTGTTGATGATGGTGCATCCAGCTTTACATTTGACAGGCCGGATTACAAAGCGTTAGAAAAATTCATCAAAGAACACCGTGGTAAAGTAAAATATCTTATTGTACTTGACCATGACCGCTTCAGTCGCAACTTGCCCGAAGCATTACAGAAAATAGAGCAGTTAGAAAAGACTCACGGTATTAAGGTAGTGGCAACCAGCGAGCCATTAGACATAGACACGTCCGACCCTTCCGTATTCCTTCTCAGGGCATTTAAATACCTTATCGCCAACCAGGAATTGCTAACCATACGTAGAAGGGCAAAGATGAGTGCGAGGCATGCACAGGAATCAGGGCGTTATCTGAACAAAGCGCCTTATGGCTATCTGAATGGCAGGGGGAAAGATGGCAAAATGGTTTTGATGATTGACGAAACGAAAGCCTACATCATTCAAAAAATATTCAGGGATTATCTCGCGGGCGTTCCTCGTTATCTGATACATCAGGAGTTAAAAAATATAGGTTTTCCACAAAGCGGAAACGGAGCTATCTTTCGGATTTTGACAAATCCCCTATATGCTGGCTTAGTTAGAGTTGTAGCCCATGGGAAAAATCCAGAAAAGATTGTAAAGGGTATCCATGATCCCATCATTTCCGAAACGCAATATTGGCGGGTTCAAGACATGTTGGGTATCACCAAACGGGCGATGAAAAGCCATCCCAAAGCAGAATTCCCACTTAAGGGGATTTTACAAAGTCCTTGTTGCGGTTATAGTATGACAGCGGGCTGGTGTAAAGGCAAAAAGAAATACTACCTGTATTATCGTTGTATAAAGCATACCAGTACCAATATTTCAGGTACACTTTTACATGAGCAATTCAACAAACTTTTGATCAATATGAGTTTTTCGCAGGAACTGATTGATGAAATTGTCGATGATGTTAAAAGCGGCTTAAATGGAATGCAATCCGTTAGGGATAAGGAACTGGCCGATGTCGATAAGCAGTTGGGCTTGCTGTCAGAAAAAATGGAAAATGCCGAACAAAAAGTAATGGATGATACAATCAATGCCGATACCTATAAAAAATGGAATAAAAGGTTCACAGCGGAAAAAGCTCAATTAATGGCTCGTAAAGAAGAATTGGAAGATAGTTTAGAAGATTTTATCAATCAGGAACTATTAGTTTTGCCTTATCTGCTAAACCTGCCTCACATTTTTGAGGAAGCGACAATCAACCAGCAGCATGCTATTTTAAGGGAGGTGTTCAAACAAGGTCTCACGTTTAAAGAAGGTATATTTAGAACACCTCAGCTACATCCAGACTTCACACACAATAGGCTGAAATTAAAACAATTAGGGCTGCTCATTGATGAACAGCCCTATGATGATTTAGATAAAATCTCGTATTGCGGAGAGTTAGGGATTCGAACCCCAGGAACCTTTCACAGTTCAACAGTTTTCAAGACTGCCGCAATCGACCACTCTGCCAACTCTCCGGGCGCAAAAGTACAAATCTGAACCGAATTGCCAAATCTGAATTGGTACTTTAAGCACAGGTTAAGCAAATGTTATAACGAAGTGTCTGTTTATCAGGTTATTATAATTGATTTTTTTTGCAATTAATCATTTTACGTTCAGAAATTCACCTCGATGTTCGTATAATCAAGTTTAATAATCCTGCAGATCATGTTCAAATCTTCTTATACTTTCAAATAGCATGGCAAATCCATCGGCCATTTGACGAAACAAGCGCTCGTCAATGCTGTATTTAATTGAGCCGCGTAAACCATGAGTCTTTAAAATACCCATCCGTTTTAATTCGGCAATGTGCTTGGTTATTGTTTCTTGGTTAAATGGGATGCTATATAAACTTTCTTTGGGCACTAAATTGCCGTTAGCTATAATAATACGAACAATGGCAATCCTGACCGGCAACGCAAGGGCTTTGGCAAAATTAGCCAGTTCGTTATCGGTATTTGAAAATTTTAAGTTGAAATAAGGCATAACTTGTATACACGATTTTTAAATAAATTAATAATACAGCGTTAATCGCTGTAAATGCAGGTATTAAGAAAACATTGTAAAAGGTACTGGCAGGTGAGAAGCTGATAACTCAGATTTTCCAGGTACAGGTAATGGAAAAAATGTTAGCAGCGTAAAAAACCTTGTGAGACCGAAATCTACTTTGAGTGTCATATTGTGATATGAGCCGGAACGGGCATAACTCACAGGTACGAATTAACCTGAATTGATTATTTAATGCAGTTAAGGTTTTGCCGAAAATGACCCGGGGGCGGGATAAAAAGAGAACAGGTGCCGATTTGCTGTTATTTGCACTCGAAATAACCGGATCGTTTTGTTTTACCGTTCCGTTGTTAAGCGTTAAATACTTTCCTGTTTTAGCATGACCTGCAATTTTGGGACATCGTGTAACATGCAAACACGAAAAAAAGAAATATCCTATTGCTATAAATAAGCATAGTATTCTTTTACCTAATGTTTCTGTCCCCATGCATCATAATTTTCCAATTCAAATCTATGCGCCTAGTATTAATAGTATGTTGTTAAACGATTAAAATAATATTAAGTCAATTGATGTTTTAATTTGCAATTTTGTATATTTAGACATAAACCAAAATGCTTTAACCCTTATAAGTAAAATGATGTGTTTGCTATGGGCAGATATGTTAAAATATTATTCCCTTGTTTGATACTTTTAAGTACAGTTAATTTGTTTGCTCAAAATAACAGTAGGATTTGTTTTGCTTTTTATGATGGTACATTTAATGCCGATGCTTTAACTATTAGGGATACCACAGGCGGACTATCGGTAAATAACATACAAAGCTTTTATATCAATGTTGATGCCGGTAATTATAAACCTCTACTTGATGCATTGTTGAGTTATAAACAAGATCACCAGCTTAATGACTGGCTGTATTACCAGCTCGTGCGTAAAACTGCCCAGCAGATAAGTCCTAAAGAAAAAAATTACAGTAGGTATACCTTGTATAAATGGTTCCTGATGGTTAAATCGGGCTATGATGCACGATTGGCGCTGGCCGGAAAAAAAATCATTTTTTATGTCTACAACAATGAGGATGTATCAGATATTCCTTCTTATACGGTTAATGATAAAAAGTACATGTGTCTTAACATTCATGACTACCCGGGTACCGATCTTACAATACAACCTGCTATTCCTGTTGATATCAATGTGCCCGGTGCAATAAACTCATTTTCATATAAGGTTACGAGCATGCCTGATTTTACGCCTGCGGACTATGTTGAAAAGGACCTGCAGTTTACATATCGGCATAAGGCATACTATTTCAAGATTAAGCTTAACCCGCTGATTGATTCCATTTTCAGGAATTATCCGGTTGTCGATTTTGAATATTACTTCAATATTCCCCTAAGTAAAGAAACTTATGGATCGCTGATTCCTTTGCTAAAGAAAAATGTGGACGGCATGAGTATCAAAAAAGGCGTTGATTACCTGATGCATTTTACGCGATATGCCTTTTTATATGAAAATGATGATATGAATTTTGGCCGGGAGAAACGGTTGAGCCCCGAAGAAACGCTGTTTGCCCAATACAGCGACTGCGACGATCGTGCCGCGTTATTTTTTTACCTTGTTAAAGAAATATACAATTTGCCGATGATAGCGGTGTTATATCCAACTCATATAACTATGGCAGTGCAGTTTGATAAACCGATGGGGAAACCCGTGCTTTATAAAGGAAAAGCTTATTCCTTTTGTGAGCCTACGCCACAACCGCGTGATCTGAAGATAGGACAGGTATCTGCCTCGCTTAAACAGGTACCTTATAAGGTTGTGTATGAATATAACCCATAAATTAACAAGGCAGATCAGGTCTGCTGGTCCGCCTTGTTAATAGCACTGAGCATATTTTCAAACTCGGCTGTATATCTGTTCCAGGTTGGCCAGTTTACATCATACAACGATTTTTTACCATCAATTGCAACAGTGATCAGCTTGGCATCCATCAATTCTTTTAAATGATGGGATACCGTTGGCTGCGCTAAAGGGAGTATTTCAACTATTTCGCCGCAGGTAAAATGCTTGTGCTGTGCCAAAATGCGCATAATAGCGATTCTTGCAGGGTGCGAAAGCGCCTTTGCTACCATTGATATGTCCTGATCTGTTGCGGCAAACTCAGTCTTTTTATGATTAGCCATGTTTAAATATGAGTTACAAATATATAATTCATATTTAAACATGAACAACTCTCGGCCCAAGCCTTCATCCAATCTTCATAAGGTTGCATACGCTGATATTGCTCAACTGTAAATACGCTTTAAAATGAGCAAGATAGAGCAAGAGGTGTTAATTATAGGTTAATTCACATTTTAATTAAAAACCTTTGCGATAGGTTTTTCGTAAAACGTAACTATTAATAAATATGGGATAACTATGCACTTGCGGGATGTCTTTAAAACACCACGGAAATTTTTTTTACTGCTTTTGATAAATCTTTTCTTTTGTGCTAGCAACGCCCTCGCTTCTTATACCTTTGCCTGGGATGGCAGTTCATCAACGGATTGGAATACTACGGCGAATTGGACTATTTCCGGCTCGGGAAGTGGAACAGCCACTTATCCGGGAAGTGGGGGCAGAACCGATGACATTGTTCAGTTTGGGGTAACCGGATCAATATATACCAATCAGCCGGTATTGGCTACAAGTGTAACAGTTGGCTCCATTACATTTGGAAGTATTCAATACATTTCCACTTACGTACTAAGCGGCACAACATTAACGGGAACCGTTTTAACTGTTAACGGCGCCACACTCACCGTAGCGGGAGATATTACCCAAAACTATAATTCAAGCACTTCAGGCACAAGCATTTTTAATGATATCAGGGGAACGGGAACTGTAACCTGCACCAACTTACAGTTTGGCAGCACTGCTTCTGTAACAACCTCATCCTTTTCGTTTTTAATCCTTGAAGCATCTGCTTTTACAGTAAGCAATAACGTTAATATTAATTTAAACGTTAGACAAATAAATGGCAGCGGTATCAGGCTTGAAGGAGGCACGATGACCATAAACGGGCAGATCAATTTTACCAACCGGGGCGTGACGGCCAGAAATTCAGGTTACTTTACGGTCAATGCCCGTACATCGTATAAAGTAACAAACACGAATACGAATCCCACATTAGTATTGGCTAATACGAGTGCTATTGGTACATTAGTTACCCCGTATTCTTCAGCAAACTTTTATGGCGACCATAACCCGGGTGGTAAGGCAACGGTCAGGTATACCGGCTCAAATCCTTTAATTTATACTACAGCCACACTTGGGTTTGGTCCTGGTGGTGGCGTAGTTAACACTAACGCTTCAACTGATCCTATTTATGATAACCTGGTGATCCAGGGGACGGGGACAGCGGTTATAGGTGGATCTGCAAGTACGGGGCAGACGAGTTATCTTAACGTCGATTCTACGCTTACGACAAACTCAAACGTCTCCTTTTCAAACCCCACAAATACTACCACTACTATAGGTGCAGCCGGATCAACAGCGGCCACGTGGACGAATAATTCGGCAGCAACCATTACCGGTGGTACGGGATCAATTGATATAAACGGAACACTTAGCAATGCAGGTACCATGAATATGGGTACGGGTGCTTTAAATATCTCGCGTAATTACACAAATACAGGTACGTTCACGCCTAATCCATCCGCGCTGATATCATTTGACGGTACAACCCAAACCCTTACAGACGCAACTGCCACGGGAACAAATTTTTACAATGTTACCTTCACCACAGGCGGAACAAAAACAATGGCCTCAGGAAGTACATTTACCGTCGCGCCAACTTATACATTAAATGTTAACTCATCGTCAACGCTTGCGGTAGGCAATGTCACATCGACCACAACGGCGCTTACCATACTATCCACCGCTGCAGGCGATGCAAGTATCGGCAGTCTTTCAGCAGGCGCCATTACGGGCAGTATCAATGTTCAACGTTATGTGAAAGGTACATTGCGTCGCTATATGCTAATGTCATCGCCGGTACTTAATACAACATCAACATTTTTAACAACCGGTTCGCTTAGCACCTATAATCTTTTACCGCTTATCGCTACAACGTACATTACCGGTCCAGGGGGTACAACAAATGGATTTGATGATGCTACAGCTACCGGCAACAGCCCTTCGGTATTTGTTTATGATGAAAACGCACCGGTTACTTCGGATGTAAATCAGGTATTGAATAATGAATACAAGCCTTTTAGCTCAACAAGCCAGGGTTTGCCACCTGCAAACGGTTTTTTATACTATTTCAGAGGGAGCAGGAGTGTAGCAAACCCCTTTGTAAGGCCTTTTCCGGCAACAGATAATGCTACGCTAAACTTTTTTGGAACTGTTATTAAAGGTACGGGGGCCAGCAATGCAACATTAACGGCCAATATTGTGAATTTTCCATCTACACCGCCAACTTATTATACCGCTACCGCGGTGAGTGCCCCGGCTACCTTGTCTTATCACACGTCAACACCGACTGTTAAACAAGGTTTAAACCTTATTGGTAATCCATATGCCTCGGTAATAGATCTGCATACCCTTTACACTGTAAACACTACTAATAAATTTTATTATATGCTGGTAAAAGATGCCAGTACCGGAACCAATAGCTCGTCAACCAAATTCGCGTTGTATGATGCCAGTACCGGATCTATTGGCACAGGAGCAAGCCGCTACGCTTTATCAGGGCAGGGATTTTTTACCGTTGCAACCTCTGCTTCAGCTATTAAGTTTGATGAAACAATGAAGGTAGCATACTCAAATTATAGCGGAGCGCTTCCATCAACCCCTGTATTTAATGTTGTTGGCAGCCCTTCAAAAAACATTACGGCTTCATTTGCAGCAAGCCCGGCTACCAATAATGTTGAAAGCAGTATTCCTCGTCTAACTATGAACCTGGTACAAGACGCTATTGTTCATAACTCTACCGACATCAATTTTGATGAAAACGCTACCGACAAGTTTGTGCCCGGTGAAGATGCGCCCTACTATCGGCCATCGGGGCAGGTTGATTTGTTTTACTCGTTAAGCAGCGATTCGGTAGGGTGTTTTGCTAATTACACAGGTAACCTCGAAAAATTAAAACGTGTGAATCTCATCGTTACTTTCTCTAATTATGGTACTTATAAACTCACCTCACCTGTAAAAAAGAACATTGACGAAAGATATTCCATCTATCTGAAAGATAAATATACCAATGATTCACTCGATGTTGTAAATAACGCCGAGTACGCATTTAAGGTTGATGCAAATCCGGCAAGCTATGCTCATGACAGGTTTTATCTTAAAATTGGTATCGTACCGGGACACGATTATCGCTTGCTGAGCTTTAACGGTAAAAAAGTAGCCGAAGGAATATCCCTTAATTGGGAAACTGATAACGAAAGTAATTTTACCAAATTCGCTGTTCAAAAAAGTGCTGACGGGGGCAAAACGTTTTTGACTATAGATAGCCTGCAGTCAACAGCTACCGGTAAGTATAGCTACACTGACCAAACTCCAGGCAGTGGCCAGATCGTTTATAGGCTTAGCCAAAACCTGGTAACCGGCGAAACTAAATTATCTGATAATCTAAATTTTGAAATACGGCCGGGCCCCGGTGTAAGTAAATTCCTGGTATATCCAACTGTGGTTTCGGCCAGTACAGTAAATATAAAGTTAGAACAAACATCTTCAAAACCTGTTAGGATAAGTATAGTTAGCCCTTCGGGCGCTATTGTCAGAAAGCTATCGGCTACTGGTACTAATACCTTTCAGGAAAATGTTAATAGTTTAGGCCGGGGACTTTACATAGTAGTTGCAGTTAATGAAAGCACAGGAGACAGGATTGGGAGCGGAATGTTTTTTAAACAATAACAGTATGTACGTATTATCTATAATTACATCAAAATGGAAAACAGTATTAGCTGTTATTATAATCAATTTGCTTACAGTATCCTTGAGTTATGCAGATCCGGGAGATGGCCTTTGCGATGGTAATGATGGCGGACCTGATGGTTGCCCGCTTGATACCTGGGTATGGATATTAATTTTAGTTGCGTTATTTTTTACCGTGCGGCATTTAAGGTTGAATAACCAATCCAAAGCTTCATCATAACTTCGGTTTAAATGATTTTTATTTACTGATAAAGTATATTTATCAGTAAATAAATTCACTCCAGGGTTAATGTTGAAGTTTTAAGCTCAATGGGTTAGGATAATTGTCGCTTTGGTCTTCAGCCACATTGTCAAGACATTTAAAATCTTTTTCAATAAGCAGGTACATTTGGTTGTTGTTGCTTTCGTAACCAACACGATCGGTGCTCGCCCATTCAACGGCCATCGCGGCTGGCATATACATAATTATGGTGTTATCGCTGAACCCGGCAGTTAAAAATTCAGTTGCAGAGCGTTGCAATGCATATTTAAATACTTGTGAACCAAAATTGGTGCTTTCTTCCAGATAGCCGTCCCTGTTAAAGTTTTGCACGTCTGTTTTGGTGAGGCGATAACGCAGTGAGTTTCCTTTTATCCTGATCTTCATTTCCTTAATTTTTTACGTTAACAACATCACCTATAATAATAATAGCGGGGTAAGTAAGCTGATTATCTGCCGCGATAGCTTCAAGGTCGCTTACTTTTCCTTTTGCAGATTTTTGTTGGGGCAATGAAGCATGCTGTATAATAGCTGCCGGTATATCCCCTTTGCCAGCTTTTATATAGGCTGATGCTATTTCTGCCAGCTTTTTCATCCCCATATATATAACAACTGTTGCGTTACTGTGCATGGCGCAGGTTAAATCGGCAGATAGGCTGCCGTCTTTTTTGGTGCCGGTAACCATCCAAACGCTTTCGCTCACTTGTCGGTGGGTTAGGGGAATGTCTTCCAGCCCGGAGGCCTGCATGCTGGTTACACCCGGTATGTAATGTGTGGTGATACCATGTGCACGTGCATAAATGATTTCTTCAAACCCGCGGCCAAATATAAACGGATCGCCTCCCTTTAACCTTACCACGTTACCTTTAGTAAATGCGTAGTGTTTTATCAGTTCATGAATTGTTTCCTGCGGTGTATAATCACCATAAGGTTGCTTGCCAACGTATACCTTTTCACAATCATCCCGGCTTATCGCCAGTAACTCTTTGTTAGCCAGGTTGTCATATAATATCACATTTGCCTGCTGTAATACCTTAAATCCCTTGATAGTCATCAAATCTGGGTCTCCTGGACCTGCTCCAAGTACAAAAAGTTCAGGATTTTGTATTTGTTTTTGCATTTTATTAAATTAGTGATTAAAAAATAGACTTTTAAGCCTTTATATTTTGGTGATTTTGTTAAAATAGCAAAATCAGTTTAAAAAATCTGTTTAAATAATGATGTAAATTATATTAATAGCACTAATTTATGAATTTAAACGTCAATAATCATGATTTATTTAACAAAAAATTGAAATTAAATTTTTATTTGATGCTTTTTTGAGTTATAATTGTAATATAAATGAAATCAAGGTCGCAGTTGATTCATTTTTAGTTTGAAAATTGCTTTAACATTTAAAAATTTCGATATGTCAAAACCAACCATCATTGTTGTTGGTAACGGTATGGTAGGTTATAAGTTTTGCGAAAAACTTTTAGCCAGATCAACACAGTTCCAAATAATTGTTTTTGGCGAAGAGCCGCGTCACGCTTATGACAGGGTGCATCTTAGTGAATATTTTAACGGCAAGACTGCTGATGATCTTTCGTTATCCACTTTATCGTGGTATTCAGATAATGGCATCGCGCTGCATTTGGATGACCCCATCCAGGAAATCAATCGCACCGAAAAAACAATCCACTCTTTAAAAGGCATTACACTTAAATATGATTACCTGGTTTTAGCAACCGGCTCATCGGCTTTTGTACCTGATATTCCGGGTATTGAAAAGGAAGGTGTGTTCGTGTATCGCACCATTGAAGACCTGGAGTTGATCAAGGCCTGCGCTGTTAATGCAAAATCAGGGGCTGTAATGGGTGGCGGCTTGCTGGGGCTGGAAGCTGCTAAGGCTTTAATAGATCTTGGCATTTCTGAAACGCATGTCATCGAATTTGCACCGCGCCTGATGCCGCGTCAGATAGACTCTGCAGGGAGTAATATGTTGCAAATGAAATTGAGCCAGCTGGGGTTGCATATCCACCTTAATAAAAGCACTGCTGCTATTACCGGCGATAAAAAAATCCACTCATTAAAATTTAATGATGATAGCCAGCTTGCTGTAGATATGCTGGTTATTTCGGCCGGTATTCGCCCGCGCGATGAGCTGGCTAAATTGGCGGGTTTGCATGTAGGTACACGTGGCGGTATTGTGGTGAACGAAAAAATGCAAACCAGTGATGAATGTATTTATGCTATTGGTGAATGTGCTTTATACGAAGGTATGATATATGGCCTCGTTGCACCCGGCTATGAGATGGCTGATATTGTAGCAGCTCATTTAACTGAGGCTGATAAGAGTTTTTATGGCTATGATATGAGCACCAAACTAAAGTTGATTGGTGTTGATGTGGCCAGTTTTGGTGATGCCTTTATTACTGAACCTGATTGCCGTACCATTTTGTTTGAGGACACGCATAAGGGGATTTATAAGCGCATTAACATTACAAACGATGGCAAGAACCTTTTAGGTGGTATTTTAATCGGCGATGCAGATGCTTATAATATGCTGCTGCAAACCGTTAATAATAAAATAGTACTGCCGCCGGATCCTGAAGATCTGATATTAGGATCAAGGGGAGGTGAAGCTAATGCAGGGGCAGGTGTAATGAGTTTGCCTGATGATGCGCTGATCTGCTCATGCGAGGCGGTTACCAAAGGTGCAATCTGTTCGGCTGTAAATGAGGGTGGTGTGACTGGTATTGATGGCATGAAAAAATGCACCAAGGCGGGTACAGGCTGCGGCGGTTGCGTACCATTGGTAAAAGATTTGATTGCCGGCACCATGAAGGCAAATGGTCAGTATATTAAAAATGTTATTTGTGAGCATTTTGATTACTCGCGCCAGGAATTGTTTGACCTTGTTAAAATAAACGGGCTGAAAAACTACGATCTGGTACTTGATCATTATGGCAAGGGCGATGGCTGTGAGGTTTGCAAGCCGGTTGTTGCCAGTATTTTATCCAGCTTATGGAATGATGTTATTGTAAAGCAGGAAGCAATACAGGATAGCAATGATCGTTTTTTAGCCAATATTCAAAAGGGGGGTACTTATTCTGTTGTGCCGCGTATTCCGGGTGGTGAAATTACGCCTGATAAATTGATCGTGATTGGCCAGGTTGCTAAAAGATACGGGTTGTATACTAAAATAACCGGAGGGCAACGCATTGATATGTTTGGTGCGCACCTGAGCGATCTTCCTTTAATTTGGGAAGAGCTTATTGATGCCGGTTTTGAAAGTGGGCATGCTTACGGCAAGGCACTCCGTACTGTAAAAAGCTGTGTAGGCAGTACCTGGTGCAGGTTTGGCCTGCATGATAGTGTGACTTTCGCCATCGAGGTGGAGGATAGATATAAGGGGATCCGCGCGCCGCATAAAATTAAAGGTGGTGTAAGCGGTTGTGTTAGGGAGTGTGCCGAAGCGCAATCAAAAGATTTTGGAATTATAGCCACGGAGAAAGGTTGGAATTTATATGTGTGTGGCAATGGTGGCTCAAAGCCTCAGCACGCCCAGTTGTTGGCTACAGATATTGATAAGGAGACTGTAGTTAAATATCTCGACAGGTTCCTGATGTTTTATATAAAAACAGCCGATCAGTTAACCCGGACAGCAACCTGGCTTAATAAACTCGACGGTGGCATGAGCTATCTTAAAAATGTAATAGTAAATGACAGTCTTGGATTGGGCGAGCAGTTGGAAGAGGAAATGCAGGCATTGGTAAATACTTACCATTGCGAGTGGAAAGAAGCTATAAATAACCCTTCAATGCGCAAGCGCTTCGCTCATTTTATAAATGCGCCTGATGAAAAAGATCCTCATGCTCAATTTGAGCCAATGCGTGAACAGGTTCGCGCTAAGGAATGGTAGGTTTTATTAGGAAATCCCGAGTTTTTAGTTCAAAGTTAGATTGATCATTATTAAAAAGAAAACACAATGGAAGCAACAATAGCAACCCAATGGATCATGGCCTGTTATGTTGATGATGTGCCCGAAAATGGCGGATCATGTATTAAGCACGGTGATGAACAGATAGCAATATTTAATTTTACACGTCGCAATGAATGGTATGCTACGCAAAATCTTTGTCCGCATAAGCAGCAAATGGCAATATCGCGTGGCATGATCGGCAGTGCCGGCGAAAGCTGCGAGCCAAAAGTAGCTTGTCCTTTTCATAAAAAAACATTTTCGCTGCTTACAGGTGAGTGTCTGGGTGAAGAGGAATTGGTGATAAAAACTTATCCGGTAAAAATAGCCGATGGAAAAGTTTTTGTCGGAGTTGATTAAATGTTAGTGTATTTAGGCGGAAAATAGAACGAAATTTACATTAAGCGCCGTTGCCGAAAGGGGTAATGGCGCTTTTTTTGTGTTTTTGTTTAAAATTTTGGTGTATTTAATACACCAAGGCATTGGTTAATAAAGTCATGTTCGTTTTTGCTGTCTTATTTTGAATTTATTTTTCGAATTTTTAGAGTTTAAAGCAAATTTAAATGGCGTTATATCGATGTATGTGATTTTTTATAGTGATTTTATTTTGTTTAAATGGTTTTAATTTTGTTTTTGCGATGGTTTATTGATTTTTTATCTATTAATAAATTGTTAAAAATGCATTTCATCTGTTTTTGATCGTTTGTAATTTGAGTTTTTATCAAAAAATATAGTTTTTAATGATTTTAATCATAAAAATTCATTTTAAAAATCAATTATTTGTACGCAATCATTAAATAAGTTATATTTATCATAATTAAACAGATAAATAAATCAAAAAAGATTGAGCCTATGGTAAAAATCAAAAATTCATAAAAAAGCCCTGCCGGGAGGTCGCATTCCCAGACAGGGTTAAATAGTTTTTAATCGCTTTAACAAATAAAAAACCAATTCAAATGTACAAAAATGTATCTAATCAATACACTATTGGAAAAATTCTATTAATTATATCATGTTTCGTTTCTTATAATGCTTCTGCGCAGCTGTCTTTGACAGGGCAGATCAAAACAAGGGGCGAATTACGTGATGGTTATGGAACTTTAGAACCGGTAGGTAACAAAAACGCGGCCTTTGTGTCACAACGAACGCGGCTCACCTTTAATTACAAAAGCAGCAAGCTTATTTTTCAAACATCCGTACAGGATGTAAGGCTTTGGGGCCAGGATGCCTCAACTATTACTATCAACGATGGCAGCCGGCTAAGCCTTCACGAAGCCTGGGCCG
This sequence comes from Mucilaginibacter gossypii, assembly GCF_900100945.1. Lineage (GTDB taxonomy): Bacteria > Bacteroidota > Bacteroidia > Sphingobacteriales > Sphingobacteriaceae > Mucilaginibacter > Mucilaginibacter gossypii. The sequence continues at coordinate 178,361 of NZ_FNCG01000010.1, forward strand.
AGCTGATCCTCTCCAACAAAAAAGACACTTCCTTTAAAAAATCACCTGTCGATTATTTCGCCATAAAAGCTGGTCGCCAGGAAATTAGCTATGACGATGAACGCTTGCTTGGTGCTACCGACTGGATTCAGCAGGCCCGCAGGCACGACGCCATCGTATTAAAACTTCTTCAATCAGGCTGGCAGGTTGATCTCGGCGCAGCATTCAATCAGAGTTCTGATGCTATTAATTATAACGGTACCTATTATACACCGGCCAATGTGCCCGCTACGGTAAAGGATAGCAAAGGTAATTTGGCTAATACCCCTGCCGGGCTTATCCCGCTGGTTAATGCATCGGGCGTTAGTGCCAAAAATGGCAATCTTTCATTTTTAAATCCTCCCGGTACTAATGGGCAAAACCAAAACTATAAAGCACTTGAATACCTCTACTTTGCTAAAAAATTTAATAAAACAAAGGTAACCGGCCTTTTCCTTGCCGATCAATTTGCCAAATACAAGCTCGATTCGGTAAAAAACGTATCAGGCGAAGATGTTGGTTATATATATGGCCGCCGGTTTAATCAACCAGGAGTTAATACCCGTTATACAACCGGGCTGCTTGTTAATCCCGTTTTCGGTAGCAAAGATGAATGGGCTGCTACAGCTGGATTTTATTACCAGGGAGGTCATGATCGCGACGGTGCTGAATTAAGTGCTTACACTTATACCGGGTCTTTATCATACAAAAGCAGTAACATGGCTTACACAGCCGGATGGGATTACCTGTCAGGAAATGATGCGCTGTCCTCTTCAAAAACCAATCACAGGTTTGACCCATTGTATGGTACCCCGCATAAGTTCTGGGGCTATATGGACTATTTTTATGCAGGCACCGGATCCCCAACCGGCGGCTTGAGCAACCCTTACGTTAAAATCAAATATCTTTCAGATAATAAGCGTTTTAGCGTTGATTTGGCTAATCATTACTTTCTGTTGGCTAAAGATCAGAAAGGAACAAACGGGCAACCTATCGACAAATATTTGGGTACTGAATTTGACCTCACCAACAGCTATAAACTTAACAAATTCACCGCTGTTGATCTGGGCTTATCCTACATGGCAGCAACTCACAGCATGGAGTATGCTAAAGGTTTAACGCCGGATAGCAGCAAACTGCACCCGTTTTGGGCGTACCTGCAGCTTAATATCAAACCTGAGTTTTTAAATAAGTAATGTAGGCTAAAAGCTTAAGGCTAAAAGCCGAAAGCGAGAAATGTTAAAAAATCAAAGTACAAACAAACAGCTTTTAGCCTTAGGCTTTGAGCTTTAAGCTTAAAAAAATGGAAAAACAACTTACCAAACTCAACATATTTTCATTGAAGGGTGTACAAATGCGCACCTTTCACATTACCTGGCTCATGTTTTTTGTTTGCTTTTTTGGCTGGTTCGGACTGGCGCCATTAATGCCAACCATCCGTGCCGAATTACATTTGAGTAAAGGACAAGTGGGTAACACCATCATTGCATCTGTAGCTGCAACAATTATTGCCCGCCTTATTATAGGTAAACTTTGTGATACCTGGGGGCCGCGCAAAACAGCCGTTAGGTTATTAATAATAGGGTCCTTACCTGTATTTCTTGTGGGTCTGGCGCATGATTACACATCTTTCTTATTGTTTCGGTTGGCAATCGGTGTAATAGGTTCATCGTTTGTAATTACCCAGTTCCACACTTCTATGATGTTTGCGCCTAATATAAAAGGTACAGCCAACGCGGTAACCGGTGGTTGGGGTAACCTTGGCGGTGGTGTAACCAATATGGTGATGCCTTTAATATTTGCTGCTATAGTAGGGGCTGGTTTTACCAAGGCCGAAGCCTGGCGGTATGCCATGATAGTTCCGGGTGTAATGATGCTGATAATAGCATTCGTATACTGGAAATTTACCAAAGACACGCCTAACGGTAACTATGATGAAGTAGGTTATGCCAAAACCAACCCATCAAAAACCGATTGGTCGATATTGGCCGACTGGCGTGTTTGGGCACTTACACTGGCTTATGCTATGTGTTTTGGTATGGAGATCACTTTTGATAATGTAGCTTCTCTGCATTTTGTAGATACTTTTCATTTGTCGCAAAGTTCGGCCGGTTTTTGGGCAGGTATTTTTGGCTTCATGAACATTTTTGCCCGTGCATTAGGCGGCATTGTATCTGACAAAGTTGGTGGCAAATTCGGAATGCGGGGCAAGGGCTTATTGCTTGCCGGCGTACTGCTGCTGGAAGGCATTGGTCTTGTTCTGTTTGCAAATTCGGGCAACCTTACAATGGCTATTATTTCCATGCTCTCGTTTGCACTGTTCCTCAAAATGTCAAATGGTGCTACTTATGGTATAGTTCCGTTTATCAATAGTAAAAATGTTGGGATGGTAAGCGGTATAGTAGGTGCAGGCGGTAACCTTGGGGGGATGTTGTTTGGGTTTCTTTTCAAGTCCGAACATATCACTTATATACAGGCATTTACTTACATCGGTATAACTGTTATGGTGATTTCCGTGATTGTGCTGATCACCCGTTTTCAAAAACAGGCTGAAGCTCAAACAGCAGATGAACCTGCTTTGGCTTTATAAGCTTAAAGCAAAAGGCCGAAAGCGAAAAGCAGAAGGCTGAATAAATAGAAAAGAAATCATATGAAAGCTTTAGGCTTTAAGCCTTAAGCTTTCGGCTTAAAGAAAAGCTTTTAGCTTAAAAGAAATGTTGAACAAACGCCCTCAAAATACATTTAAAAGTACTTGCTGCTACTGCGGAGTAGGATGCGGCGTGGTAATTAATAAAGAAAAAAATGGCAGTATAACGCTTGAGGGTGATAAGGACTATCCTGTAAATAAAGGCATGTTGTGCAGTAAAGGGCTTAACCTGCATTACACAGCTAATGATAAAACCGACAGGCTGCTGTACCCTCAAATGCGTTATAACAAAAGCATGCCCCTGCAAAGGGTAAGCTGGGACGACGCATTGGAGCGCACAGCAGCCATTTTTAAAACGTTCATTGATAAATACGGGCCGGATTCGGTTGCATTTTATGCCTCAGGCCAGTGCCTTACTGAAGAATATTATGTTGTCAATAAGTTAATTAAAGGTTTTATTGGCAGTAATAATATAGATACTAATTCGCGTTTGTGTATGAGCAGCGCGGTTGCCGCGTATAAAATTGCTTTAGGCGAGGATACTGTACCTGTTTGTTATGACGATATTGAACTGGCCGATTGCTTTTATGTTACCGGAGCTAACCCAGCCTGGTGCCATCCTATTTTATGGCGAAGGGTTGAAGCGCATAAAGCCGCAAATCCCGATGTGAAAATCATTGTTGTTGACCCCCGGGTTACGGATACCTGCAGCAATGCCGATCTGCACCTGCAGTTAAACCCGGGTACCGATATCACCCTTAACCACGCTATTGGCAGGGTATTGATAGAGAATGGGGATATCGATATTGATTTTGTAAACAATCATGCTGATGGTTTTGAGCAGTACAGCAAATTGGTATTTGAACGTACCCTTGCTGAATCATCTGCAATTTGCGGTGTAACTGAAAACGACATCCGGCTTGCTGCCAGTTATATAGGCGATGCAAAAGGTTTTATAACGATGTGGACAATGGGGCTAAATCAAAGCGCTGTTGGGGTAAATAAAAATTTAAGCCTCCTGAATCTTAATTTGATAACGGGCCATATTGGTAAGCCGGGATCTGGCCCATTATCGCTAACGGGGCAACCAAATGCTATGGGCGGGCGCGAAGTGGGAGGGCTTGCTAATCTTTTACCGGCGCATCGTATTTTAACTAACCCGGCAGACAGGGCGGAGGTGCAGAAGTTTTGGGGAGGTATAGAGATAGCCGCAAAACCTGGTCTTACCGCAACGGAGATGTTTGAGGCATTAAATGATGGCCGCCTTAAAGCCATCTGGATCATGTGTACCAACCCCTTAACCAGCTTGCCAAACGTACGCCTTGCCGAAGAGGCTTTGAAAAAAGCAAAGTTTGTAGTGGTTCAGGAGATTAGTAATAAGCCCGAAACATTGGCTTATGCCGATGTGATCCTCCCCGCAGCAGCCTGGGCCGAAAAGGAGGGTACTATGACCAATTCTGAAAGGCGGATCAGTTATTTGAGTAAAGTACTTGACCCCCCAGGCGAGGCTATGCCGGATAGCGAGATCATTTGCCGTTTTGCTCAAAAAATGGGGTATAAAGGCTTCGACTTCAAAAATGCCGCAGAAATTTATACCGAGCATGCTAAACTAACAGGGAAAACCAATATTGATATCAGCGGGCTCACGCACGAAACCATCATACAACAACGATCAATACAATGGCCTTATAAAAAACGTAATGCGATACCAGGGACACCTCGCTTGTTTACCGACAAGCAATTTTATACCGAAACACGTAACGCTAAGATAAGCGCGGTACCGGATGCGCATACCAGCGAGGTTCCTGACGGCGACTATCCTTTTATTCTCACTACCGGCCGTATCCGCGATCAATGGCATACCATGAGCAAAACCGGTAAGGTGAATAAGCTTAATCAGCATATTAAAGAGTCATTTATCGAAATCAATCCTGTTGATGCTGAAGCTTTGGAGATCAGGGAAGGCGATGTTACTATTATCACATCCCGGAGGGGTGAAGTGCGGGTAAAAGCCCGGATTACCGAACAGATAAAACAGGGTGTTGTTTTTGTGCCGATGCATTGGGGCAAGATACTAAACAATGATCTCCACCGCATTAACAATGTTACTAATGACGCACTTGATCCGATATCAAAAGAGCCGGATTTTAAGTATTGCGCAGTAAAGATTCAAAAGTATAAAAAGCCTTTTCAAAGAATTGTGGTTGTTGGCGCCGGTGCCGGTGCGCACGGCTTCGTGCGGTCATACCGGGAGTTGAACAAAGATGATGAGATCATCATTTTTAGCAAAGAAGATCATCCTTTTTACAACCGCGTTATGCTGCCAGATTATATCAGCGGCGAGCAACGCTGGGAGCAACTGGTAAAAATGACGGATGAGGAAGAACCCGAACTTAAAATAAGGTTATTACGTGGCGTAAGTGTCGAGAAAATAGACCGTGTTAACAAATATGTGCTGGATAGCCGGGGTGTAAAAACTTATTACGATGTATTGCTGCTGGCTACCGGCAGCCGGGCGGCAATTCCTAAAAACGTTCCATCGTTGACAGGGATCTTCAGTATGCGTAGCCGCAATGATGCTGATAACTTTAAAAAGCATGTTCCCAAAAATGGTCACGTAGTAATAGTCGGAGGTGGTTTATTGGGATTGGAGATGGCGGCTTCCTTGCGTGAAATAGGGATTACTATCACCATTATTCAACGTACATCAAGATTTTTAAACCGCCAGTTGGATGAGTTGGGCAGCAGGCTCTTGCACGAAGAAATGGTTGATCAAGGTTGCGACATTTTCTATGATGATGAAGTGCAGTTGTTTTATGGGCGTAGTAAGCTTACCGGCATCGGCTTAAAAAGCGGACGGAAAATAGATTGCGATGCCATGATTCTTGCCATTGGTACTACGCCAAATCTTGAAATAGCAAAAGATTGCGGCCTTGAAATTAAGCGCGGCGTAATTGTAAACGAACGTTTGCTTACCAGCGATCCGAGCATATACGCCATTGGCGAAATAGCAGAGTTTAACGGCACATTATATGGTATAACCGCTGCTGCGGAACAACAAGCTGCTGTAGTTGCAGGCTATATGAACGGCGACATAGCCAGTTATTACAAGGGCAGCCTGTTTATGAATATCATCAAAATTCATGGCTTTGATTTGTGCAGTATCGGTTTATCTGATTGCCCGAATGAAAAAGACTATGAAGAAATAGTGTTTATAGATAAGGCAAAGCGTTATTATAAAAAATGCATTATTCACCAGGACAGGTTGGTGGGCACCATTTTAATTGGAGATAAAGGCGAGTTTCAGGAATTCAGAGAGCTGATAGCAAACAAAACCGAGCTTAGCGATAAGCGCCTTAAACTGCTTCGCAGCGGTAAAACAGCCGAGCCTGTTTTAGGCAAACTGGTTTGTAGTTGTAATAATGTGGGTGCCGATAATATACGTAATAAAGTAGCCGGCGGCTGCACGCAACTGGCCGATGTTTGCAGCCAAACCGGAGCCGGAACTGGCTGCGGATCATGTAGGCCCGAAGTAAAACGCCTCTTGGAAGAAGTACTTGAGCAACAATTATTAAAAGCTTAAACCAATGGATAATAAGCAACTAATTAAGATAAATTTGCCCGGCGGTGTAGCCTCTGCCGGTGATTTTTACGAGATGCTCATCATCGCGCAAAATGCTGGTGCTAAAAAGGTCCGTTTTGGCAACCGGCAGCAATTGTATTTTGAAATTGAAGAAGCACAGTTGGAGGATCTGGAATTTGATATGCTTAGTGCCGGTATTGACCATGAAGTTAACCAGGATACTTATCCCAACATCACCAGTTCGTACATAGCTGATGGTATTTTTAACCAGGAGAACTGGCTCAAAGAAGGTGTTTATAAAGACATTTTCGACCTGTTTGATTATCAGCCCGAACTGAAAATAAACCTGGTTGACAGCAATCAAACTTTTGCTTCGTTTTTTACAGGTAACCTTAATTTTATTTCTTCGCCGGTAAGTAATTACTGGTACTTGTATATCAGGTTTCCTAAAACTAACATCTTGTATTGCTGGCCTGTTTTGGTTTATTCGGATGATATTCCCGCCATTGGCAAAGCAATACAACAGGTTATATTTGCCAACAAAAAGCTGTTTTACGATCAGGTTGAAATCAATCCCGATAAGCTTTATCAATTAGTTACTGCCGGTTACCAATTTGTAATCCAGGAAATTGATCAACCGCTTATTATTCCCGAATTTCAACTACCCTATTATGAAGGTTTTAACAAACAGGGTAATAAATACTGGCTGGGTATTTACAGGCGCCACGAGCTTTTTGATATTGAGTTTTTGAAAGAAATCTGCAACCTGTGTATGCAAACCAGGGTTGGACAATTGTATTTTAGCCCGTGGAAATCCTTACTCATTAAAAATATCGAGGCAAAGCACAGGCCGTTATGGGGTAACCTGTTTAATAAATACCGGGTAAACATCAGGCATGCTTCAAATGAGCTTAACTGGCAGGTTGAAGACCTTTGCAATCCCTGCCTCGAGCTTAAGCAGCAATTGGTAAGCGAATTTGAAGAGGCAGATTTGCGAACATATGGACTTAGCTTTGCCATAAAGCGGTCGCCTAAATCGGGGATTTATGGCTCAATTATGATCCGCGAGCGGATGCCCGATGAATTTGAAATTGTGCATACCCGCGATTTTAACCACAATACCCGCGAATTTGTGATTTACAAACAAGGTGTTGCCAAAGCAGATTTAAGCAGGCACCTGACAGCGCTTTGCGATATGTTTTATGAACAACAAATCAATAACCTATCACCATTGCCGGTAAGCAAAACCAATACTGAAATTAAATCACCCAATCAAAAAACGGTTCATCAATGTAAAAGCTGTTTCACTATTTATGACGAGTTGTATGGAGATATCTTTAATAATATAGAACCCGGAATGCCTTTTGAAAATTTAAGCGACTATGAATGCCCAACCTGCGGCGCCGAAAAGGAGAACTTTGCAGAACTGATGTATCAAGCCGATTAATCGTTTTTAAATAAATTAATTAAAAAAAATCAGCCTGTTTGCTTATTGTAAACAGGCTGATTTTTTTAATAATATACCTTCGGTAATTTATTTTGCCGGAGTAATGATAATGTTTCTGTAATCGATAGGTCCGTGATCCCCCTGAATCAGCAGCGGCCCTGGTTCGCCTTCTTTACTGTCGATAGCCCCGCCGGTAATGCCCGGAATCTCCTGCTGGCATATCACCATGGTGCCATTGGCTACGATGGTAACTAAACGCCCTACCAGTGTAATATCATATGATTGCCATTCCCCGGCATTTTTTGCCATCATTTTATTAGGCGGCAGGAAACCGTAAATAGCGCTAAACTGGTTATTGATAGGTTCAGGCTCACCGGTTTTAGTGTCGATAACCTGTACCTCATAGCGCCCTCTCAGGTAAACGCCGCTGTTGCTGCCTTTTTGATAGCGAAATTCGATGTGTAATTTAAAATCGCTGAATTTTTGATCGGTAATAAGGTTTGCGCCGGAGTGCTTGCTTCTCAATATGCCCGATTCTACTACCCATTGGTTTTTGCCGTCAGTATGCCAGCCTTTGGTGTCTTTACCGTTGAACAGTTTAACAGGTTTGCCCCAAACAGGTGCCTTTGCCCTTGTCATTGATGGAGCTCTGACACCTGTAAAATGATAAGTAACCCCATCTGAATATACCATTGTTCCGGTTAATTCTTCGCCCTTAACCTCAAATTCAAAATCCATGTTCCGGTTTCCCTCTTCCCATTGCAGCGGGATAGAAAAGCTGTATTTGCCGTCATGTGGTTTTACTTCTGATATTGGTCGCGCACTTCCGAAAGCATAGGTAAAACGGCCAACCAGGGTATGTGTGCCTGATTTTTGAACTTCCAGCCAGGACGGAAGGCTTTTGCCACCTTTATCAATAGTTATATCCCATCGGCCGATAACGGCAGGATCCTTTGCCTGTTGAGCTTTGGCTCCCGAAATTATTAAAAGCAGCAATCCCGCGATAAGCTGTATGCGGATGAATCTGCTATTTGAGTTCTTTTTAATAGTAGTTTGGTTTCTCATAATTTTTAAATCTACAAACTATCATTCAATATTTTATTACACGGTTATTTTTTTGCAACAACCATGCAGCGATCATTTTCTTAAAGTTTAGTTAACATTAGTAATGTAGGTTTGTGATATCAAATGATAGAAATTGCCGATACTATTTTTGCTTTCACGAATCAGAGAGGACGATCATTCGGCTTTTGATCTGCTGTTTGAGCGTCACCTTTAACAGCATTAAACATAGTAAGGTTTGGGGCTGGATTACCCGCAACAACTACTGCCGACCAGGCATCATTGCGCGCTAAGCGAGTGGTACCTTGCCAAAACAGCGCTTTATGGACACCTTTTACACTCAACAAACGATTGGCAAAGATTAAGAAACCAACTATCCTGAAAAGGTGGTTGGTTTCATGTTTGTGAGATTATGGATTATTCTTTATCCATTTTTTCAAGCAATGCCAGGATCCTGTCAAGCTTGTCTACTTCAATGGCGTTTAAGCGCAGTTGTAATTCTTCAATTTCTTTTTTTGCTTCCACATTGGTTCGGAAATCCTCATTGGCCTGGGCGCGGTCACGTTCATTTTGGCGGTTCTGTGCCATCATGATAATCGGGGCTGCGTATGCCGCCTGGGTTGAAAACAACAAGTTTAATAAAATGTATGGGTAGGGGTCCCAATGACCAATAAAGGCCACTACGTTTAGCGCCATCCACAACGCAACAATTAAGGTTTGAATGATGATGAACCGCCATGAACCCATGCCGGCCGCTACAGAGTCGGCCAATCGCTGCCCAAAGTTCATAGAATCGATATGCCTTTGATACCAGTTTTTTTTATTGTTTGCCATTTTTTAGGAATTAAGCTTTGGGTAATAAATATATAAATTTAATTGCTGTGGCTGCTTATTGGGCTGAAGTCCTTAGGGTATGAGCAAGAAATTCATTTTGATTCGAATACTGCGTTAATCAAATATTTCTACCCATAGCCTTCAAATCTCTGTAACTTTAAGATACATGTCACTATGTTATATAGCTTTGAACATACCTCAACACCCCAATACTGGCTCAGCCGCTTTGTGATTCTTCGCCTGCTGGGTGCGGTTTACGCGGTGGCGTTCCTTGTGGCTATAACCCAGGTGCTGCCATTAATCGGCTCAAATGGCTTATTACCGGTTGATCATTATTTGCATCAGGTAAGTATAGCACTGGGTTCAAAAGGAGCAGGGTTTATGCGGCTGCCTTCAGTGTTTTGGTTTTGGCATTCAGATCAGGCATTACTGCTTGTTTCATGGACAGGTTTAATTTTATCCCTGATTGTTGTGGCCGGTTATGCCAACGCGTTTTTAATGGGGGTATTGTGGGTATTGTATCTATCATTGGTACATGTTGGGCAGGACTGGTATGGTTATGGCTGGGAAATCCAACTTACAGAAACGGGCTTTCTTGCTATATTTTTATGCCCTTTGCTGGATATGCGGCCTTTTCCCAAACGTCCGCCGCCTTTGCTGGTTATCATCCTGTTTCGCTGGCTCATCTTCCGGATCATGTTTGGTGCTGGAATGATCAAATATCGTGGCGATGCTGTGTGGCGCAATGGAACTGCATTGTATTATTATTTTGAAACCCAGCCAATACCGGGACCGTTTAGCCGCTGGTTTCACTTTCTGCCACATTCGTTATTGCGGCTTGGTGTTTGGTTCAATTGGCTGGCCGAACTATTGGCACCCTGGTTTGTTTTTGGCCCGCGGATATTCAGACACATCGCTGGTAGTGTTATTATTTTGTTTCAATTTGCAATCATCCTGAGCGGGAACCTTTCTTTTTTGAATTGGCTTACCATTGTGCCTGCGCTGGCTTGCCTTGATGATGGTTTTTGGGCTAAGCTTTTGCCGGGTGTACTTGTACGCAAAGCTGCGAAGGCCGAAGAGCAAGCTGAAGTTTCGCAGCCTATGCAGTACACCGCACTGATAGTAACTTGTATAGTAGGATTGCTAAGCTTCCAACCCGCGTTTAACCTCCTGTCGCCCAAACAAATTATGAATACCTCATTTGATCCACTGGAGCTTGTAAATACCTATGGTGCATTCGGCAGCGTGGGACAGGAACGTTTTAATGTAGTTTTTGAAGGAACAAGAGACCTCAATCCCGATAGTGCAAACTGGAAAGTTTATCCTTATAAAGGCTTGCCGGTAGCACCTGACCAGTCTCCCCGGCAGGTGGCGCCGTACCAATTAAGACTGGACTGGCAGATGTGGTTTGCCGCAATGTCCACAGCCGATCAGTACCCCTGGACATATCATCTGGCCTGGAAACTATTGCATAATGACCCGGGGGTAGTTGGTTTATTTGCCAGAAATCCCTTCCCGGGAAAACCACCGCGTTATATTCGTGCTGTTATTTACCGTTACCGTTTTTCCCGTCCCACGCCTGGTAGCGGCCCTTACTGGGAACGGGAAAAGTTAGGATTATGGTTACCCGTGCTTTCCGTGCAAAACCCGCAATTTGTTGCTTATCTGAAAGGTCAGGGCTGGCTATAAACTACGGTTAATCAGGCTCAATTTCAATTGAAATCAACCACCTGCGTCAATAACTGTTTTTAAATTTTATTTTCGCGAAAATATTTTCTTAATGAAAGAGCAATTGTCTGGTTTACTTACCGCCCTAAAAGAGGGTACGGTTACATTTAATGACGTCATTGAATTTATTAATAATTATTACGAGCATCAGCCAACTGCATTTAAAAATGGCAATATTTATAACGAAGCAGCACAGAACCAGGGCAGCGCCAGGGTTTTTGCTTTTGCTCAACTCAATAATCTAAGTGAGCCTGATACGCTTTATTTATTTGCGGAGCACTATAGGACCGTCCTTGCAAATCCAGATGGTACAGATCATCAGAATATCCGTCAGTTTAAGGCCTATGGCTGGCCGGGAATCAGGTTTGAAGGAGATGCACTTGTATTGAAGTCAGGACAGGTCTGAAGCGGACCTTAAGATTCCGTTATCGACATATTTAGCAATAATTTACGATATATCATTTAAGTATTGGTTGACCGGTACAGAGCGTATTATTAATTGTATTCTAAACAATCATTTATTCACTTACTTATTGATTATTTGAATAATAGATTGTTACTTTATGATTCCAATTATAATATTGCCTTGTTCAACAATTTGGGCTCATCCGATACAGGTGACGAAATATCAAATTCGCTGCACCAGCGTCTGTCATCGGGCGATGAGCTTGCTTTTAAGTTATTCTTCCAAAAAAACCAACCCCGGCTTTTCGCCTATATTTATAAAGTTGTCAAGTCTCGCGAAATTGCAGAAGAATTGGTGCTTGATATTTTTGTAAAGATCTGGTCGGCTAAAGAGATCTTAAGTGAAGTAGAAAATGTTGATGCTTTTCTTCACCGGATGGCTGTAAATAAATCACTCGACTTTTTACGTACGGCCGCCCGTGAAAAAAAAATACAGCAGCTCCTTAACCAACACATGCAGTATGAGCAGGCAACGGCAGCCTCAAATCACGATTTTAAAGAATATAACCAGCATGTGATTCATTGTTTGCAAATGCTTACTCAGCAGCAACAATTGATACTCAATTTAAGCCGGGAAGAAGGGCTTACGCATGAGCAAATTGCTGATAAGCTAAACCTGTCAAAAAACACCGTAAAAAATCACATTGTTACAGCTTTAAAAAAAATGCGCGAGTTTATAAAGCACGGTCAACTATCCATCTTGCTTACAATCTCGCTTTTTTTTATTTTTTTTCAGATCTGATTAGTCCTCTCTTCTCATTTTATCGTCATGTATATGAATTGGTTTTAACCAGCCAAGTGCAGCATGTCAACAGCCTCGGTTTTTCGCATAAAATACTTATTTCAAAAATACCTGGACAACTCGTGTACTACAGAAGAGTTTAACGAACTTTTTGAACTGATGGCCAAAGAGGAGAATCTGTCAGAAATTGAAGGTTTATTGGAGAAACTATGGGCCGACACTGAAATGAAACCTGATGCTGACGCAGAAGTCGTTCATCAGGAAGTTTTATACAATAAGTTGCTTGAGATTGTAAAAAAGGAAAAAAACGTTTACTCATTTCAAAAAAGAAGCTCCAAAACAATTATCCGTTCGGTTGCCGCTACCGTTGCATTGTTAATATGCGCAGGCCTGTACTTTTTACACACAAGGCCTAAACCAATGCCCATGCAGGCCCGGATAACACCATCAAACCCCGTCCGCCATGTGCACGAGATCAGGCTGGCCGACGGAAGCGTAGTGACATTAAATAAGAACAGTCATTTAGATTACCCGGCAAAATTCAACGGGAAAACCCGCGAAGTATATTTAACCGGCGAAGCCTATTTCGATGTAAGGCATGATCCGCTTCACCCTTTCCTTGTGCATACAGGGCAAATTACAACCCGCGTGTTAGGTACGGCATTTAATATTAAATCGGAAGGCAGTTTGATCCAGGTAACGGTAACCCGTGGAAAAGTTAAAGTATCCACCCCTAAAAAAACTTTAGGCATTGTATTGCCCAATCATCAGATAAGTTATAACGAAATCAATAATCAATCTTCCATAGATATATTGAATGCCAAAACAACGGTACTTTGGAAAGAGACCGATTTGGTGATGGATCATATGACATTGAAAGAAGCCGTGGCCATTTTAACAGAAAGATATGGTGTAAAAGTTATTCTTGATAATGAAAAGATAGGGAGCTGCCGTTTTAGCGCCACCTTCTTAAATACTACGGGGTTGGAACAGGTTGTCAAAGTATTATCGCACCTGAATAATTTGAGCTATAAATGGAGTAAGGAGGGTGATGTTACACTATCTGGTTCCGGCTGTGAATAATAACCAATTTTTTACCTCTTAAATAAAAAACCTATGAAACATTGATACTTTAAACCTTCCAGATAAAAAAAGCCCCGTTGCTTACGACTTCTCACATCATTCGGCGACAGGGCAAGTACTTAACCAATTATTATTAACCGATTAAAACCAATGCAAGTTATGAAAAAAACTCTTGCGTTTAAGCAATGGTGCACATTATCCGGTGCCTCTGCACGCCAATTTTTAAACACATTCCGAAAAGTTATGCGATTCAGTTTTATGATCCTGCTGGTATTACTGGTCTCCGGTCAATTGCTCTTAGCTTCCTCAAGCAAGGGGCAATCGCTTGATAAGATCAATGTCAGGCTGGAAGTGGGTAACGAAACGATAAAATCGGTGATCAAAAAAATTGAAAAGCAAACCAATTTGCGGTTTGCTTACAAAGACAATGTCCTGTCACCAAACACCCGCGTTACCGTTTCTTCCCTCGACAAATCGGTAAAGGATATCCTGGACGAGCTCTTTGCCAACCGGGGAATTGGGTATAGCCAGATAGACAACAATATTATTTTGTTTAATACCGCAACCGGAGGGCCTGCTTCGAGCAACAACAACGGGCAAATCGAAACAATACCTATAAATGGCAAAGTAACCGACGAAAAAGGTGAACCCCTGCCTGGTGTATCGGTAAGGATAAAAGACACTGATATCGGTGTAGCAACTAATGTTTCAGGCGATTTTACCATTACTGTTCCCAATGCCAATACCGTATTGGTATTTACTTTTTTAGGATTCAGACCGTTAGAACAGAGTGTTAATGGCAAAACCTTTTTAAAGGTGGCTTTAGTTCCTTTGAGCAAATCGCTCGAAGAGGTGATTATTGTGGGTTATGGTGCGGTAAAAAAGAGGGATCTTACCGGTTCGGTTGTTTCTGTTAAGGGTGATGAGATCACCAAAGTTGCGGCATCAAATCCTATGGAAGCGCTTCAGGGAAAGGTTTCGGGTGTAGATATCGTGCGTACAAGCGGTGCCGCAGGTGCAAATGTAAGCGTAACTGTTCGTGGTAACCGGTCTCTATCTGCAGGTAACGGCCCGCTTTATATAGTCGACGGGATTCAGTACAGCAATTATGAAGATATCAATCAAAACGACATTGCATCAATGGAGTTTTTAAAGGATGCTTCATCAACCGCTATTTATGGTTCGCGCGGAGCAAACGGTGTAATTATAATTACAACAAAAAGAGGCAACAGCGGGCAACCGAAAGTAGCTGCGGGTTCATATTATGGAATTTCGGATGTTGCAGGCTATCCAGTACCCATGACAGGGCCGCAATATGCAAACCTGAAACGTGAAAGCTTCAGAACTATAGGAACATGGAATTCTCCTGCCGACGATCCGAAAGTCTTTACCAGTGCAGGCGATCTGGCTGCGGTTCAAAGCGGCCTGTCATATTACTGGCCGGGGTTTTTACTGCATAAAGGCTCCCAACAGGATTACAACGCCAGCGTTTCCGGTGGTAGTGAAAAAACAAAAGCTTACTTTTCTTTTGATTATTTTAAGGAAAAAGGGTTATATGCTAATGATTACTCAAACAGGTATACCCTGCGGTTAAATATAGATCACCAGTTATTTAAGGCTTTTAAGGTGGGGCTGCAAAGTCAGCTTGCTTATTATGATCAAAACCTTCGAAACGATGGGGTATTATCCGTAGCCAATAAAATTATTCCCTATTTTAATCCGTATAATGCAGATGGTAGTATAGCTAAATTTCCAGGTAACGGTAACCAGGCCAATCCTCTTTTTGATGACGACGCATCCCAGTTTGTAAATAAGAACAAGATTACCCATTTGCTCTCAACCGCCTATGCAGAATGGAAGCCAATAAATGGCTTAACCATACGGTCAAATTTAGGTGTTACGCTGGCTGATTCACGAAACGGCCATTTTGAAAGTGCCAATACTATAAACCGGGCCTTATCTTCAGGGTCATTATCATCAGTAACCAATTCAAATGAGACTAATTTGCTTTGGGAAAATATTATTACCTGGCAAAAAACAATAGCAAGGCATAGCGTAGTTGTAACGGGTGTTACCAGTTATCAATCAAATGTTATGGACCAATCCGCGGCACAAGGCACCGGACAACTAATACCCGATCAATCCTTCTACGCGCTGCAAAACAATCCGTCTAACTTAAAAATATCGAGTAATTACGTTGGGCAACATTTAACTTCAGGAGCATTACGTTTAAATTATGCATTTAAAGACAGGTATTTACTAACCCTGACTGGGCGTGCTGATGGTTCATCTGTATTGTCGTCGGGAAATAAGTGGGCATTCTTCCCTTCGGCGGCCGCGGCCTGGCGTCTGGTTGATGAGGGATTTATGAAAACCCAAAACGTGTTTTCTGAGTTGAAATTACGTTTAAGCTATGGGGTTGCCGGCAATGCTGCTGTAAGCGCATACCAAACCCAAAGCAAGGCAGTGCTTATTCCATTTTCATGGAACGATATCACCGCATTAGCATATGGTCTTGACCCCAATATCGGAAACCCTCAATTAAAGTGGGAGTTAACAGGAACCTTAAACGCTGGTATAGATTTCGGAATTTATAAAGACAGGGTTTCGGGCACTATAGATTATTATGATTCGCACACAAGGGATTTGTTATTGCCACAGCAATTACCTGCCTCAACAGGAGCGCTAAGAACATTGGCCAATGTTGGCGAAAGTCGTAATACAGGTATTGAGATTGCACTGAAAACCATTAATATCCAGTCAGAAAGCTTTACTTGGACATCCAATATCACCTATACACGCAACAAGGAACGCATCACGTATTTACCAAATGGTGTAAACGACCTTGCCAATGGCTGGTTTATAGGCTACCCGGTTGTATCTTTTTACGATTATCAAAAAACAGGGATCTGGCAAACATCTGAAGCCGCCCAGGCTGCAACTTATGGGTACAAGCCAGGTGATATTAAGGTTGCTGATTTAGATAATGACGGAAAGTTTACCACAACATTTGACCGTAAAATACTTGGCTCAGCTGTCCCAAGGTATAGCTTTGGCTTTAGCAACGATTTTAAATATAAGGGCTTCGATTTAAATGTGCAGGTATTTGGACGTATCGGGCAGATGTTCGTATCTCAATACGCGTTGAAGTATGAGCCTAATGGAATTGAAAATGGCGCCAATGTAGACTATTGGACGCCGGAAAACCCCACAAACGCCTACCCAAGGCCAAGTGCCAATATCACAAAGGCATCCGAGCCATTTGCTTCAACCTTGGGCTACAAAGATGGTTCGTATGTTAAAATAAAGAACGCAACGCTTGGGTTTACCTTTCCTGCAAGTGTAACTAAACCCATTCACTTATCTAATTTGAGGATCTATGTGAGCGCCAAAAACTTTGCGACCTTCTCAAAGATAAAAGATTATGATCCTGAAGGCGGCGGTTCATTTGACAGGCCACTTACTAAATTGTTCCTGGCCGGTTTAAATCTTTCCTTTTAACCAATACTAATATCTAAAAAACATATTATGAAAAATTTACTAAAAAGTTGGGCGCTGCTGCTTATAGCCATTGCCACTTTATTTAGTGCCTGCAGCAAAAAGCTCGAAGAATATAACCCCAGCAATTTAACCGCTACAACAGTTTATACCAAAGCGGTAGGTTTTGAAACATTGGTTAATGCGGCCTATACCTATACCCGGTTTTGGTATGGAAAGGAAGAAGGGTACCTGGCCTCTGAAATGGGAACGGATATCTGGACGAGCGGTACCGGCGACCCATACCCAATGTTTACTCAATATATTAATTTACAAGGCACTGCAGACCCGCTGCCTTTATTGTGGAACAACTTGTATGCCGGTGTAAATTTATGTAATACGGGTATAGCCCAGATTGCTGCCGTTACAGATTATACGGCAGCCCAAAAATTGAACCGCGAAGCCGAGCTGCGTTTTTTAAGAGCATTTTATTACTGGCATATTGTTGAAACCTGGGGTGGTGTAAACTTTACCACCAAACCAACTGCAGGCGCCAATACAGAAGCTAATAAAACACCGGTAGAGACTTTTTACAAGCAGATATTTGAAGATCTTACATTTGCAGTAGCTAACCTGACTCCAACCACCACCGATTACGGACGGGCAACAGTGCCGGTAGCTAAAGCCTTTTTAGCACGGATGTACTTAACCCGGGGTATGAATGCCGACGCATTTAACATGGCCGATGATGTGATTAAAAACTATAGCTATGTATTGCAGCCTAAATATGCTGATCTGTGGAATATGGGGAACCTGAAAAATAAGGAAGTGATTTGGGCCATTGATTATTCAACCAACCTGGCCAATAACGATCTTACCTCGGCAACATATCCAAACGGGCACTATCGCGGTTCAAACAACGGGCACTTACTATACCTGATGGTTTATGACCAGGTAAATTCAAGCCTGCTCGTCCGTGATATTCCAAACGGAAGGCCGTTTAACAGATATATGCCCACTTTGGCTTATCTAAACATGTTTGATCAACAAAATGATTCACGCTATGCCGGCTCTTTTCAGAGTGTTTGGTATGCTAACAAAGCAGGTACTTATAATGGTAATGCTGTTAAAGTTGGCGATACGGTTTGTTATACCCCTAATGCAACTATACCTGCAGCATCGCAGAGCAGTAAATACGTTACTTATGACCTGTCCAAGGTATATAAATCAAATGGGGTACCTATTCAGCGTAAGTTTTATGTTTCTTTATCGAAATTTAAAGATTCAACACGTGCAAGTGTAGCTGAGGCCCAAAGTGCCCGTGATGTCTTTGTGATCAGGCTGGCCGAGATGTACCTGATTGCTGCCGAAGCAAAATTAAACCTCGGTGACCCGGGAACCGCGGCAACTTATATTAACGTACTCAGGACAAGGGCAGCAAAACCTGGTCATATAGCAGAAATGCAGATCACTCCTGCACAGGTTACGCTCGATTTTATTTTGGACGAAAGAGCACGTGAGTTGGGCGGCGAACAGTTACGCTGGTTTGATTTGAAGCGGACGGGTAAATTGGCAAGCCGGATCCAGGCTATGAACCCGGACGCCGCAGCCAATTTCAAGCCATATGAATTGGTACGACCCATACCTCAGGGACAAATTGATGCCGTAACCAATAAAGATGTATTTAAACAAAACCCGGGCTATAATTAATTTGAAACGGTATAAAAGGGATCTGATAAATGATCCCTTTTTATAATTTTTGAGTTTGCTATAAGTATGCAACCGGAGAAAAAAAATTTTCTAAAAACAATATATGATGTACAGGAGCGGTAATATTAAAATTAAAGGCTTATCATTTATCTGCCTTTTAATGAGCGCGGTGTTGTTGATGTCTTTTCTGATTACTCCCGGCCATACCACCGTATACCTAGCGGGTGATTCAACAATGGCCAATAAGCAGCCAAAGGCATTTCCCGAGACAGGCTGGGGAATGCCTTTCAGCGCTTTTTTTGATAGTACGGTAGTTGTTGACAACCGTGCGCAGAATGGCCGAAGCACTAAAACGTTTATTAGTGAAGGCTTATGGAGTTCTATTATCGGCAGTTTAAAGGAAGGCGATTATGTATTTATACAATTTGGCCATAATGATGAGGTACCCACTAAAAAGAGCTATATCAATGAGCAGGGGTTCCGGGATAACTTAGCAAGGTTCGTCCGCGAAACCAGGGAAAAAAAAGCAAACCCGGTATTGCTGACACCAGCAGCGCGAAGAAAGTTTGATACAACAGGAACCCTAGTTGGCACACATGAAGTGTATTCGGCCATAGTGCGTAAACTGGCAGCAGAACAAAAGGTCCCGCTGATTGACCTGGACAGGGAAAGCCAGGCTTTATTGCAAAAACTCGGGCCCGAGGGATCAAAAAAGTTGTTTAATTACCTTACTCCGGGAGAAAGTATTAATTATCCGGAAGGCCGGGCTGATGATACGCACTTTAATGAGTTGGGAGCCCTGAAAATGGCCGAAATAGTTTTAGCAGGCATCCGGTCGTTAAAGCTTGGACTTACCCCGCATATCGCGCATTCAAATGTTAAACCTTTATATGAAAAATAAATTACTGTTCGTTACGCTATTAATTATAAACGGACAGGTTCTTGCGCAACAAAAAAAAGGACTATCCGTAACTGGTGCCAGTTATATCTCTAAAGTATGGGTGGCAGATCAGGGTAATGGCACCTATAAAAATCCGGTGATAAATGCCGATTATTCCGATCCTGACGCTATTCGCGTTGGCGATGATTTCTATCTTGTATCTTCAAGCTTTGAAGCAATTCCAGGTTTGCCTGTTTTGCATTCAAAAGATCTGGTTAACTGGAGCATCTTAGGTTACGCGTTATTGAAGCAGCCACCCTTTGATCATTTTGACGTACCGCGGCACGGCGATGGGGTTTGGGCCCCCGCCATCCGCTATAACCATAACGAATTTTATATTTATTATCCTGACCCTGATTTTGGCATTTACGTGGTAAAAGCTAAAAACCCTGCCGGTCCCTGGAGCAAACCCGTTATGGTAATGGAAGGCAAAGGTATAATAGATCCCTGCCCGCTGCTAGATAGCGACGGCAGCATGTACCTTGTGCACGGCTTTGCAGGCAGCCGGGCAGGTATAAAAAGCGTAATCGCTGTAAACAAATTAAATAATGACGGAACCAGGGTAGTTGACGATGGCGTGATTGTTTATGACGGGCATGAAATGGACCCTACCATAGAAGGCCCGAAGTTTTATAAGCGTAACGGGTTTTACTACATTTTTGCTCCGGCTGGGGGCGTTCCTACAGGCTGGCAACTGGCGCTGCGTTCAAAAAATATCTATGGGCCATATGAGCGGCGGGTAGTAATGGATCAGGGGAAAAGTAGCATCAATGGCCCGCATCAGGGTGCATGGGTGGATACACCAACCGGAGAAGACTGGTTTCTGCATTTTCAGGATAAGGGCGTTTATGGGCGCGTAGTGCATTTACAACCAATGATCTGGAGGGATAACTGGCCTGTTATTGGTGTGGATAAGGATGGTGATGGCAAAGGCGAACCGGTATTAACGTATAAAAAGCCCAATGTTGGTAAAATCTTTCCGGTGAGCACTCCGCAGGAAAGTGACGAATTTAATACCATATCTCCGGGCTTACAATGGCAATGGATGGCTAACGCGAAGTCCGTATGGATGTTTATGAACACCAATAAAGGCGCTTTGAGGCTTTATAGTTATCAACCCCCAAATGATGCCGCTAACCTGTGGTTTACGCCAAATGTGCTATTACAAAAGTTTCCGGCTGATGAATTTATGGCTACCGCCAAGATCACCTTTACGCCTAACTTAAAGCTGGAGGGTGAAAAAACGGGACTTACCATTATGGGTTTCAGCTACGCTAATATAGCCATGCAAAGTAGAAAGGATGGCATATACCTGGTATTTACTACTTGTACAGAAGCAGATAAGGGCAAAAAGGAGCTGGAGGAAGTGATTACGAAGCTATCGTCACCAACTGTTTACCTGCGTGTTAAAGTAACGAAGAACGCTGTATGTAACTTCAGCTACAGCACCGATGGAATAGATTATAAAAATACCGGCAGGCAATTTACGGCCGAGGCAGGCCGTTGGATTGGGGCCAAGATTGGCTTGTTTTGTACGCGTACAAGCCAGATCAATGATTCGGGTTATGCTGATGTAGACTGGTTTAGGGTAACGCCTAATAATTAACACGTTGTGTGGGTTATATTGGAACCGGTATCCATGATTTGTTAATCAGCAATAAATAAAAATAAACGAAGATGATCCGGTTAGTTTATCATCACCAAAATGAATTCGTATGAGAAGTAATCAGCTTATAAAAAGGTGTCTGCTTATTATTGCCATCCTTGCACAGTGTTCATTGATGTTACAGGCTCAAAACAAGCAGCCTTATTCGCAGCGCATGACACAAACGGTTATGACTATCTGGAAAGACAGCCTGACAACCGGCGACAAGTGGACTTATGACCAGGGCGTGATTTTGAAAGGCATAGAGGGCGTGTGGCAACAAACAGGCGACAAAAGATACTTCACCTATATACAGCGATGTATGGACAGATATGTTACGCCCGACGGCAATATCCGCACCTATCGGCAAGCTGATTATAATATAGATAACGTATTGTGCGGCCGTAATTTGTTGACGTTATATAAAGTGCTGGGTGCCCAAAAATACTATAAAGCGGCAACGTTGCTGCGTGAGCAACTGCGGAAACAACCGCGTGTACCTGAAGGAGGCTTTTGGCATAAAAACCGTTATCCAAACCAGATGTGGCTGGACGGTTTATATATGGGCGAGCCTTTTTATGCTGAATATGCTGCCGCTTTTCATGAAGATACGGCATTTAATGATATAGCCAGGCAATTTATCCTGATGGAAGAAAAGGCCCGCGACACAAAAACCGGGCTGTTGTATCATGGCTGGGACCAAAGTAAAAAAGAACGTTGGACTAACCCGAAAACCGGCCAGTCGCCTAATTTTTGGGGCCGGGCAATGGGTTGGTATGGGATGGCATTGGTTGATGTGCTTGATTATTTTCCGGCGCAGCATCCCAAACGCGTGGAGTTACTGGCAATACTTAACCGGTTTGCCGCGGCAATTGTTAAATATCAGGATGAAAATTCTGGCTTGTGGTACCAGGTACTTGACAAAGGTTACGCCAAAGGGAATTATCCGGAAGCATCAGCATCATGCATGTTTGTATACACCATGGCAAAAGCGGTGAGGCAGGGATACTTACAACCAACCTATTTACCCGCCATTCAAAAAGGCTATAACGGAATTATCAAAAAGTTTATTGAAACAGATGCAAATGGACAGTTAAATCTTAACGGCACCGTGAGTGTATCGGGGCTTGGAGGGAAACCATACCGGGATGGGAGTTACGAGTATTATTTAAGCGAAATGGTAATAACTAACGATGCTAAAGGTGTCGGCGCATTTATATTAGCCAGCGTTGAGGTAGAGCGCCTGCCCGATGTGTATAGCGGAATGATAAAACAATAATTCTGGTAGTCTAAAAAATCTTATGTATCATAATTATCACTAATTCCATTGCCGATTATAGGAATGGGGTCGCCACTAATATGCTTTAGATTTTTAACTTTGATCCGCTATGAAATGGATCACGCGTGCCCGTCCTAAAATTGACCGTATTGCCTGCCCGTGGCTCATCAAACGCTTCATTGATCCTGAAGGTGAAATTATCTACGTTCCGTACGAGGAAGTGCTGGTGAGGGCATCAGAGCTGGATGCTATCCCTTTTGATATTCCCAATGTAGAGTATACCCACTACGAAGATCAATGCACCTTTGATTATTTCCTTAAAAAACACCAGTTAAAAGATGCAGCTTTAAACCGGCTTGCCTCGATAATCAGGGGCGCGGATACCGACCGTCACGATTTTGCACCGCAATCAGCCGGGTTGGAAGCGGTATTTTCGGGGTTAAGACATGATATTGCCGATGATCAGCAACTCCTGGCATTAGGCATGGTGATCTACGATGGACTATACAACTGGGCCAAATACCTCCATAAACAAAAGCATACAGATGGACCTGTTGAACAGAGGCTTATAGAGGTTTACCACCAGTACCTCAAGACTAAAGGAGATAAAAAACCGCCGTCCTGGACAAAGGAACTTAAAGAGATGATCCAGGATCAAATCGATACCAATATGAGCCTGAGCCTGCAACAGGCGTCTGAAGAGCTGGAAATCAACCCTGCTTATTTATCCAGGGAGTTTTCCAAATATTTTGAGAATATGAGTTTTGGCGATTATATCCGGAAAATGCGGATTGAAAAAGCCATTAACCTTATGGGGACCACCACCCACAGCTTCACGGAGATTGCTTACCTGACCGGCTTTTCTGATCAGGGCCATTTTTCGAGGATTTTTAAACAGCATACGGGGCAAAGCCCTTCGGAGTATAAAAAAAGCCTGGCCAAAAAGTAAAATCTGTCCAAATGGTAAATTTTATTCAAGCTTTTCCAGTAGATTGTTTATAGCGTTGCAACCATAAATTTATATATAGTGTATTCAAAAACCTATTCGAAATTTTATCAGGCTAAAACCTCAAAAATTATACTGTTGATGCTGGCCATCGGGTTATTTTGTCTGCAGCTTCATGCACAGCAATCCGGCAGCATTTACCTTGATTCCCTGCTCAGCACGGCGGCCCGTAATTATCCGCTGATTAAAGCCAAACGTTTGCAGACCCAGGGATTGCAATATGCCGTTAAATTACAGCAAAACGGCATCATTCCTTCTATAAATGCATCTTACCAGGTAGATTACGCTACTTACAACAATATTACGGGTATGATTTACCCGCAATACATTACACCTATCAGCGGCCCGCCAAGCAAATCAAATGATTATAAAGGCACGCCAGGAAGTGCCGCAGCTCTGAACCTGCAATGGGAGCCTTTTACCTTTGGGCAGCGTGGAGCAACCGTTGAATTGGCCAGGGGGAAACTCAAAAACGGGCAAGCCGACGAAACGCTTACCATTTTTCAGCATAAGATATTTGTGATTAATGCCTGGCTCAATTACCTGCTTACGGCCGACCTGGTTAAAGTTTATCAAAGTAATATCAGCAGGGATGCTTATCACCTGAAACAATCGCAGGCTGTTGTATCAAGCGGGTTAAGGCCCGGAACGGATTCATCTACTTTTCACGCCGAACTGGCTAAAGCACAGATCCAACTCATAGCTTTTGAACGCCGAAGGGATTCATGCCTGATCGTTTTAAAAGAACTTACCGGTGGTAACTTACCCGGTACCCCGGTGGCAGATTCTGCGATGTTTAAGAGCCTGCCTGTTGTTCCACTCAATGCTGATGATACTGAACATCCCGAGCTTAGCTTGCAAAAAACCAATGTACTGACCAATGAGTTAACCCTTAAAACCTACAAAAGAAGCCTTTTGCCTAAACTAACTATCTGGAGCGTGGGTTATGGCCGCGGATCAGGCGTAGCCGCCGATGGGGCGGTTAATAATGGTGATGGATGGCGTTTTGAGCGGTATAATTATGGTATCGGCGCACAGCTTTCTTTTCCTATCATGGAAGTATTTCGACAGAAACCCTTATTCAAACAGCAGCAACTGAATATTGAGACCAGCCGGGAGCAGCTTAAACAAACCGAACTTCATTTGAATACTGAGCGGGAAATCGCAGATTCCGCTTTAACTAAGGCCATACAATCTGCCCGCCTGGCCCCGGAAGCATTGAAAGCGGCGCAGTACGCCTACCAGGCAATACACTCCCGCTATCAGTCGGGGCTCATCAGTTATTATGATGTGATCCAATCCCTGCAATTGCTCTACCAATCGGAAGCCTCGGTTAAGATCGCTTATTGGGGAGCCTGGAAATCTTTATTAACTAAGGCTGCTTACCAGGGCAATATAGATATCTTTTTAAATCAATACGGAAAATGAATATCATCCAGCTTTTATATGGTTCATTAAGAAAACCGGTAACGATCATTGTCGCGGTTATCGCCATCATTTTCTTTTCCGTAATTTCTATTCGCAATATGCCCGTAGATATTTTTCCAAAACTGGGCACCCCAACCATCTATGTAGCACAAACCTATGGCGGCTTGTCTGCCGAGCAATTGGAAGGTTATATCACTTCTTATTATGAATACCACTTTCTGTATGTTACCGGCATCAAATCGGTTGAAAGCAAGACAATACAAGGCGTAACCCTGCTAAAGCTGAACTTTCATGAGGGTACTGATATGGGCCAGGCCACCGGTGAAGTTGTGGCGATGGTGAACCGGGCCAGGGCATTTATGCCACCGGGTACTATATCTCCCTTTGTTACCCGTTTTGACGGCGGCAGTGTACCGGTAGGGCAACTGGTATTCAGCTCAACGCGCTCCCTGTCTGAAGTGCAGGACCTGGCCTTGTTTAAGGTAAGGCCCATGTTCTCAACCCTGCCGGGTGTTTCCGCTCCGCCGCCGTTTGGGGGTAACCAGAGAACCGTACTCATTAAAGCGGATCCTGATAAATTACGCAGTTATAACGTTACACCCCAGGATCTGGTAACCGCCATTGCCAAGGGGAATGTCATCACCCCCTCGGGTAATATTCGTGTAGGCGACCAAACGTTGATCACGCCGCAAAATACGGTTGTGGAAAATATCCAGGACCTGGCTAATATTCCCATTAAAACTGGCAGCGGCCCGACTGTTTTTGTACATGATGTGGCCGCGGTAGATAATGGGGCGGATATTACATCAGGTTATGCGCTCATTAACGACAAACGCTCAGTATATATTCCTGTAACCAAAAGGGCCGATGCTTCTACCTGGGATGTGGTTCAACGGGTTAAAGCGGCATTGCCGGATATGCAGGCTGCCATACCGCCGGATATCAAAGTGAGCTACGAGTTTGACCAGTCGGGCTATGTCATCAATTCGATAAAGAGTTTAACTACAGAAGGGATATTAGGTGCCGTACTCACTGGCCTCATGGTACTGTTATTTCTGCGCGATTGGAGGGGATCGCTCATTGTGGTACTTACTATTCCGCTGGCTTTGTTATCAGCAATTATTTGTTTGAAATTATTCGGGCAATCCATCAATGTCATGACTTTAGGCGGCCTGGCGCTGGCCGTTGGTATTTTGGTAGATGAAGCTACCGTTACTATAGAAAACATCCATCATCACCAGGAAAAAGGCGAACCCAAAGGCCGGGCGATACTAGAAGCTTCTAAAGAGATAGCATTACCCAAGCTGTTAATATTGCTATGTATCCTTGCGATATTTTTTCCGGCATTTTTTATGTCCGGTATTCCCAAAGCGATGTTTTTGCCTTTATCCTTAGCGGTAGGTCTGGCCATGATCGCGTCATTCCTGCTTTCACAATCCTTTGTCCCGGTCATGGCCAACTGGCTTTTTAAGGATCATTTGAGCGAAAAGGCGAAAGAGGGTGAAAAGACGAGTAAATTTAAAGACCGGCATGGCAAATGGCTGAAAAAAGCCGCCACCGCATCTACATTGATTGTTACGGTATACCTGTTGGTATCTGTGGTTGCCGCGGTTTTATTGTTCAATGTTTTAGGAAAAGAATTATTTCCTAAAGTTGATGCAGGCCAATTCCAGGTCAGGATTCGTTTAGCCGATGGCACCCGTCTCGAGCGAACTGAAACTAAAACCAAAGCATTGCTGGCCCTGATAGATAGTTTATCGGGCGGGCAAAAAATAGCCATTACTTCTGCCTTTATCGGCAACCAGGGTTCGTCATACCCTGTTAATGCCATCCACTTATGGACAAGCGGCCCTCAGGAAGCAGTTCTTAAAGTCAATTTCGTGGAGAATGCAGGCATAAATCTCGAAGATTTTAAGGAAACTTTGAGAAAAGAAGTGGCCCTGAAAATACCCGGCATGCAAATTTCCTTTGAGCCGTCGGACCTGGTAGACCAGGTGATGAGCCAGGGCACCAATACCCCTGTACAGATTAGGATATTGGGTAAAAATTTATTACAGGACAGGGATTTTGCGCAGCGGATCCTGGATCAACTACACAAATTGCCATACCTGCGGGATATTACCTATGGCGCACCTCAAAGTTACCCCGCCATGAAACTGGAGTTTGACCGGGTTAGGTTAGGACAATTAGGCTTAACGGTAGATGACGCAAGTAAATCACTGATCGCGGCCACGTCTTCCAGCAGGTTTACCCAGCCCAATTACTGGCTGGATAAAGCTAATGCCACTGCTTACCAGGTGCAGGTTCAGGTGCCGGAGTTTGTCATGAACGACCCTGGTAAAGTAGATAATATCCTGTTGGGTTCAAATGGCGGCAAACAGGTGTTTATGCGGGATGTGGCCAGTTGGAAGATGGGTAGGATAGAAGGGGAGTACGACCGTTTAAACCAAAAGCGTTTTATCACGCTTACAGCTAACCTGCATGGCAAATCGTTAGGCGCTGCCATCAGCGACATTGATAAGATTATTGCGGGCTTAGGCAAGTTGCCCGATGGTATGAAGATCCAGCAGCAGGGCCAGGCAGAAGTGTTTCAGCAAACATTTGATGAACTGCAAACAGGTGTCCTGCTGGCCATTGTCGTGATATTCCTGTTGCTGGCTGTTAATTTCCAATCATTCAGGATTTCGCTGATCGTGATCGGTATTATACCAGGCGTATTGACCGGGTGTTTTTTATTGCTGTGGCTAACGGGCAAAACCTTAAACATTCAATCTTACATGGGTTGTATTATGGCCATTGGCGTGGCGGTGGCCAATGCTATCCTGTTTATCATACAGGCAGAAAGCTATCGTAAACTAAGAACGGAAAATTCATTTCTGATCGGGATCAGGGATAGGACGCGGCCAATCCTGATGACCGGCCTTGCAATGATCGCAGGTATGGTCCCGATGGCATCGGGAATAGGTGAGGGCGGGGATCAGACCGCGCCTTTAGGCATAGCGGTAATAGGCGGGTTATTATTCGGGTTGCTCTTGAGCCTGTTAATTTTACCACTGATCTATCATGCCTTAGCCGGCGATCGCCCGGTTAAGTTAATCTCACTTGATCCCGACGATAAGGAAAGCAAATACTTTACCATTACAGAACCAAACGCATGAAAGCATTACATACATATTTAGGATTAGGCCTGTCGCTGGTACTTGGAGCTTGCGGCAGCAATGAAAATAAGACACCGGTAGCTACGGTGGCGCCGGCAAAACAACCTGTAGAGCTGATTGAACTTAAAGCCGGTAAAGTGAGCAATAAACTCAGCCTCACCGGGGAAATTATACCAAACGACCGCGCCAATATCTATGCCCGTACAGCCGGTTATGTAAAAGATGTAAAAGTGGACATTGGCAGCAAGGTGAGTAAAGGCCAGGTGCTTTGTATCCTGGACGCGCCGGAACTAAAAGCCGGCGAGGCGCAGAGCCGCAGTAACAGCCAGGGAGCTTATTCTAAGTTCCTGTCCAGTAAAAGCGTTTATTCGCGGTTGTTAAAAGCATCCAAAACACCCGGCGCCATATCAGATAACGAGCTGGATATTGCCCGCAACCAAATGAAAACGGATAGCTCCGCTTACGAAGCTTCTAAAGCTGCTACCCGGGCTAACCATGCATTAGAAGATTACCTGGTTATCCGGTCACCATTTAACGGAGTAGTTACCGCGCGTAATATTTTTAAAGGCGATTATGTGGATAATACCGGTAAAATCCTGCTTTTTACTGTAGAGGATAACTCGTTGTTAAGGATCCAGGTGTCGGTACCGGAGGCTTATAATGCTACTAAAATAGAAGATAACCAGGCCTCGTTTACCGTTTCTGCTTTGCCGGGTGTTGTATTTAAAGCCAATCTTGCCCGAAAATCGGAAGCGATCAGCTCAGATACCCGGAGCGAAACATGGGAGTTTAGTTTCCCCAATCAAAAAAAACAGCTTAAGCCCGGGATGTTTGCCCAGATCACCTTAAACGTTGATCGACCTGATCCTGGCTTTACGGTACCTTACAAGGCTGTTGTAACTACGCAGGAACGCAAGTTTGTCGTGAAACTCGTGGATGGCAGAGCGAAATGGGTAGATGTAAAAACAGGGTTTACAGGCAAAGAAAAAGTAGAAATTACTGGTGACCTGAAAGATGGCGATAAACTGGTTAAACAAGCCAATGAGGAGATGAAAGAGGGTGCAACTCTTCCTGTTAAGCAATAGTTGATCAATGTATCACACAGAGGTTATAAATTAATTCCGGGGTTCCAATCGAAACATTGACAGATACACAGGCAACAGTGCTATCAGGGCACAGGTGAGCTTTTCCATAGATCATTTGCCGCAATATGCAATGGCGATCCGTAAGCCTTGCCTTAGTCATATCAAAAAACGGTTTTAAAATTTCAATTTCATTGCTATCTTAACCTGATTTTTTGATAAGATTTGTACCTGAACCCATGCGTAAAGTAGTTCCCTTATTGCTAATAGCAATTATCCTTTGTACTGAACGTGTAAGCGCACAACGCGACACTATAATGGCTTACATGAAGAATTTTACTGTTGCCCCCTGGCTGGCACCGTCAGCGAAAATAACCAATAGTAAAGATAGTGCTGATTTTATCCGAATGGTAACCACACCAGATTCCAGTACCGATAACCAACTTTTCCCCGTCAATGATTATTATTTAAATGGGAAACCCAAACTTCAAGGTGTTTCGAATACAGGTTTAATAGAGGCACAATTACAAGGTGCCTGTATTGAATATTTTCCTAATGGTAAAAGGAAGCGTATTTGCAATTATGAAAAAGGCAGGCTTTCCGGCGATATAACCGAATACTATCCCAACGGCAAAATTTATTTGTCCGGAATTTACAAAAAGGATACATTAATCGTTGCCCAGTGCGCTGACTCAACAGGACGCGTATTAGCCGAAAACGGCAACGGTACTATAATTCTTTATTCTGATGATTTTAAAAACACAATCGGTACTGGTCCTATAAAAGACGGTTTAAAAGACAATGCCTGGAATGGAACCTTAAACGATACTTTACGCTATGAGGCGACTTATAAAAGCGGCAACCTGATTGCAGGGAACAGCTATGCGAAAAGCGGTAATAAATATTCTTTTAATAAGGAATATACTGCCCCTGAATTTATGGGAGGGCTAAACAAATTCGGAAGCTTCCTTGCGAAAAGTATAGTATACCCGCTTGAAGCACGTAATAATAATATACAGGGGCGGGCAATCTTAACCTTTAACGTTGATCGGCAGGGCATCTTACACGATATTCGCTCCATACAAGGGAACCTAATCCTGGCTCAAGAAGCTTTACGGGTGATGCGTTTATCCCCGCCCTGGAAACCCGCCACCAGTTATGGCATTACTGTTGATGTAATTTATTCTGTACCAATAAGTTTTTCATTGGCTTATGAACAACGCTAAGTTAATTTTAAACCAATCCCAACACTTTGCTCGTCCTTGCCCTGGTTTCATCGCTCAAAGCCTCGTTACTGGCCAATGACACGCCATATGAAGGGATCATTTGCCTGAATTTTTGCTGCCAGGCCTCTGTTTTGACGTGGTTTTTAAAACAACGTTCGATAAGCTGGATCATAATAGGTACCGAAGTAGATGCGCCCGGTGAGGCGCCTAACAAGGCTGAGATACTGCCATCAGCAGAGGTAACCACCTCTGTGCCAAATTCCAGCACACCAGTATGTTTGGCGTCCTTTTTAATAACCTGTACACGCTGGCCGGCTATATCCAGATCCCAGTCTTCGGCTTTGGCCGTTGGCATGTAATCCTTAAGTGCGTTAAGCCTGTCGGCAGGCGATTGCATAACCTGAGATATGAGGTATTTGGTTAAAGGCCAGTTATCGCGTCCCACAGCAAGCAGGGGAAGTATATTGTTTAACTTAATAGAACCAAAAAGATCAAGCAGAGATCCTTTCTTCAGGAAGCGGGTTGAAAAACCTGCATATGGACCGAAAAGTAAAGATCGTTTACCATCGATCATCCGGGTATCCAGGTGAGGAACCGACATTGGCGGCGAACCAACCGATGCCTTACCATAAACTTTGGCTTCATGTTGTTTTACCACATCGGGGTTGTTACATACCAGCCACTGGCCGCTTACCGGGAAGCCGCCAAAGCCCTTACTTTCCGGAATTCCTGATTTTTGCAACAAGGGCAAGGCACCACCACCGGCACCAACAAAAACAAATTTAGCATTCAGTTTTCTTTTATTGCCAGTGTTTTTATCTTTTACCGTAATTTTCCAGGTACCGTCGGCATTGCGTTTAATATCTCTTACATCATGATTAAGGCTTATGTTTACGCCTCCTTTTTGTTTAAGCTCATCTATAAGCGCACTGGTAAGGCTGCCAAAGTTTACGTCGGTGCCGATATCCATAAACGTTGCCGATACTTTTTCATCAGGGTCGCGGCCTTCCATCACCAGCGGGATCCATTTCTTTATCTGAGCTTTATCCTCCGAGTATTCCATCCCTTTAAAAAAATGATGCTTGGTAAGGGCCTGCTGACGTTTTTTTAGATATTCAACATTTTCTTCACCCCAAACAAAGCTCATATGCGGCACTTTACGGATAAAACTTTGCGGGTTATTTAAAAGGCCCTGTTCAATAAGATAAGCCCAAAACTCTTTACTGGTTTCAAACTGCTCGGCAATTTTAATAGCTTTTTTTATTTCAACGGTACCATCGGGAAGCTGAGGGGTGTAGTTTAATTCACAAAATGCTGAGTGACCGGTACCTGCATTGTTCATCGGGGCCGAACTTTCGGCAGCGATAACATCCAGGCGTTCAAAAATTTCAATCGTCAGATCGGGCTGCAGCTCTTTAAGCATTACACCAAGGGTGGCGCTCATAATACCTGCGCCAATTAAAACCACATCAACTGTTAAATTTGAACCTGTACCGCTATTAGTCATTTTATTATGATATCCTGCATATGCCGCAGTGTTATTTATAACAAGGTAAACCTCGTTTTTTTAAAATTGTTATGATGGTTTAAGTCCTGCCGCTAATTAACCGGCCCGGCAAAATAAATCAGGCAATTTTAAGAAATTTTTATAGAAAAACTGTCCTTTACCTGTCCATTAAATGCAATAAAATCTATGTTTAAATTGTTTAAACTCCATTTATAGATTAATACCGCATTTGGTATATCAAAACACGATAACACAAAACGGCTAAAATGATGTATATAAGTTAAGAGCTAATCTATAAACCATGATTCTGTTTAAACCATGTATTTGTTTTTGCGCCTTGGCGATGACCATATTTGCTTGCAAACAAAACAAACCGAAGCCTTTATCAAATGATATTTCAAAAACAATAGTTACCGTTGCAGGTAAAAAAAATAGCGTGATCAATAATCCGCGCAAAAAATATGGAGAGGCAACGGTGGGCGATCCATGCGTAAAATGTTTGCTTACAGTTATTCAGGATAGTAAAAGCTACAAAGAAAACACCAACGGTGTTTCGCCGCAAAACATAAATTATACCATTAACTGGGTAAAAGCGTCGGCCCCGGCATTAACACCAGACACGAGTAACAAAACCAACGGTATAAGAGTTGACGTAAAGAAAGATGAAGATGGTGAAGACGCGCGCTTATGCACATATATTTATAACAATACCAGCGGTACCATGTACCTGCTCAATAGCCAGAATAAATATCAGCATGAAGTGTCAAGCATAACACCCGCAATTCTTAAAAAAATCCGCCATAATTGTTACTGGGGTGTGGCATCAGAATAATTAGCTTTGCCTTCAACAGTTAAACATACTTGCCCTTTACATTCTTCATCATTTTGTAAGCGCCCTTTAAAACATTGATCAATGCTTCGGTTTTCATGGGCTTGGCAATATAATCGTCCATGCCTTCACTTATACACATATCCCGGTCGTCGGGGCCGGCATTAGCGGTCATAGCGATGATAAAAGGCTGCTTAAAAGCATATTGACGAATATGCCGGGTTGCCTCAAAGCCATCCATCTCAGGCATTTGTACATCCATGAAAATTACATCAAAGGTTGGATTAGCCTTTAATTTATCGAGCGTTTGGTGCCCGTTATGGGCCAGTTCAAAACTATAGCCCAGCTTCTCCAACATGCGGCTAATCAGCTTTTGATTAACCGTGTTATCTTCAGCCACAAGTATGCTGAGGGGGTGATCTTTCGCAAAATTTACATCAAGCAGTTTGTCCGGCTTTGCTTCAGGAGCCGGCGCCTGTGTTTTTCCCTGGAACTCGGCCTGGAGGCTTTTACCTAATTGCGATTGTTTTACAGGTTTGGTTAAAATAGTTGAAAATAAGCCCGGATATTTTTTCTTTGAACCATCGCCTATAGAACTGAGCATAATTATCGGCAATTCTCCATAATTGCTTTTGATTTCCCGCGCCAATCCTACGCCATCCATCTCAGGCATTTCCATATCGGTTATAACCAAGTTAAATCCGTTATTGGCAGTAAGGATGTCAAGCGCCTGCCTGCCCGAGGCCGCCGCCACCGTTTGGATTCCCCATTGTTCGAGCTGCGTTTGCAGGATAAACCGGTTTGTTTTATTATCATCAATAATAAGCACCTTTTTGCCCTCAAGCTCTTCGGCATTAAAAACAATAGGTACATGTTTCGACTGTTTGTTGCTGATAGTGGCTTTTATGGTAAATACAAAAACAGAGCCTTCTCCATAAATACTTTCAGCCCATATTTCGCCCCCCATTAAGTTTACCAGACGCTGGCTGATCACGAGACCAAGGCCGGTGCCTCCATACTTTCGCGTTGTTGATGAATCAACCTGCGAAAACGCATTAAACAAAGTTGTCAATTTATCCTCCGGGATCCCTATACCGGTATCCATTACACTAAAACCGATTTCAATTTCCTTATCGCCAATACTTTTGGATAAAAACACTTTAATAAATACTTCGCCGCGTTCGGTAAACTTAAGTGCATTGCCAGTTAAATTAGTGAGCACCTGTTTTAATCTCAAACTATCACCAATTACCTGCTGGGGCAGGGCGGGGTCAATCTGGTAAACCAGCTCCAGTTCGCGTTTGGCTGCATTTTGCGAAAAGATATCCATTACCTCTTCAATACACTGGCGCAGGTCAAAATCTTCCTGCTCCATTTCCATCTTTCCTGATTCGATTTTGGAGAAATCAAGGATATCATTGATCACATTTACCAAACTATCACCGCAGGAAATAATGGTATCCGTATAATCGCGCTGCTCGGCATTCAGTTCAGTTTCGCCCAGGAGTGAGGCCATGCCAATAACACCGTTCATGGGCGTTCTGATCTCATGGCTCATGGTAGCTAAAAATATGCTTTTGGCCTGGTTAGCTTTATCAGCTTCTTCCCGGGCCTCACGTTCCTGTTCTTTTTGCAGTTGCAGCTCTTCCGATTGGGAAAGCAGTTCTTCGTTCAAAGCCTGTAACTCTTCGGACTGATTTTGGAGTTCAGCATTTAAGGTCTGCAGATTTTCGGATTGTGTTTTCAACTCTTCCGATTGTTGCATTACCTCGGCGGTACGTTCGCTAACCTGCTTTTCAAGCAGGTTTTTTTGTTTCACTATAGCATTTACTTTATAGCGATAAAATGCATAAATGGCCGTAACAATCAGCACGATCAGCAAACTGATAAACCACCAGGTAAGCCAGAAAGGCGGAAGCACAGTAACATTCAGGCTTACCTGCCGGATAGACCATTTGCCATCGGCGCTGCGGCTTTTTACCCTGAATACATAATTTCCGGCCGGCAGATTGGTATACGTGGCCGTGTTTTTATTGCCTACATAATTCCAGGTTTTATCAAAGCCTTCGAGTAAATAAGCATACGTTCCCTTATTGCTTAGGGCAAAGTCCATAGATACATATTCAAACGATATAACCGATTGATCATGCGTTAAGGTTATTGATTTTGTTTCGGAAATATCTTCTTTCAGGGGCGAAGGATCATCGCTGTTTTGAGCTACGCGGATAGATTTGTTATAAATCTGAAAATCGGTAAGTACCAGTGGAGGGTTATATATATTTTCATGGATATTTTCAGGATTAAACATATTAAACCCGTTAACCCCGCCAAAGTACATGGTGCCATCATGACTTTTTACAGCCGAGTGAGGTTTAAACTCGTCGGCCTGTAAACCATCCTCAATGGTAAAATTCCTGAATTGGTTAGTTTTAGGATTGTATTTGGAAATGCCTTTATTGGTACTGATCCATAAATTACCGCTGTTATCTTCTTCAACCGCGTACGCGTAATCATTGGGAAGGCCATCCTTTGCTTTAAAATTTGTAACCTTACCGGTAGCAGGATTTAAGCGATAGATACCGCCGTAAGTGCAGATCCAGATATTACCCAGGTGATCTTCAAAAAGGTCGAGCGCGGTGTTGTTGCCTACCGCACTGTTCAGTTTTTCGTATTGTACCGGTTTAAATGAATCAGTTGCAGCATCATACAGGTTTACGCCTCCATCATTAGTGCCCACCCAAAGGTTACCTTTCGAATCGCCAAGCAGCGAATTGATATTATCACTGCTTATGCTTTTGGGGTTGCCGGGATCGTGACGGTAATGAATAAACCTGTTGGCTTTAGGGTCAAATAAATCAAGCCCTGTCCCAAGCGTGCCAAACCATAGTTTTCCATCAAGTGTTTTAGTGATGGCATAAATGTTATTCCCGCCTATACTTGTACTATCGTCCGGATTATGTTTAAATGTCCTGAACCTGCGGGTTTGCGGGTTCATCATACTTACCCCATCGCCCCAGGTGCCAATCCATAGGTTATTTTTCGCATCTTCCTGTATAGCCAAAACATAGTTTCCGCAAACACTGGCATTGTCGTTTTTGTTGTTTTTATAAACCTTAAACTCACCCTTCTCCGGGTTGAAAAGATTGAGGCCGCCGCCATCTGTGCCTTGCCATATGTTGTTATTTTTGTCTTCGTAAATACTTAATACAAAGTTATTTGACAGACTATTTGGCTGGGCGCCGTGCTTGTAATGTATGAAGTTTTCGCTTGTTTTTTTATAAAAGTTAAGGCCTGATGCAAATGCAGCGATCCATATATTCCCGCTCTTATCTTTCAGGATTACATCTACCGAGTTATTAGCAATGCTGCTGTTATCTACATCATCCTCAAAATGGTTGTTAAATTTTCCTTCGGCATAATTAAAAATACTTAACCCGCCGTTTTCCGTACCTATCCACAAGTTATGATTACTGTCTTCTACCATGCATTGTACCGTGTTGTACGAAAGGGAATTATTATCGTGCGGATCATTCTTATAATGGGTAAAAGTTTGGGTTGCCGGATTAAACAAATTAAGGCCCCCATCACTTAGCCCAACCCATAAACGATGATCGCTATCTTCCAAGATAGCATTGACCTTGTTGGCTGATATAGAAGAAGAGATGCTTTCATCATGAACAAAGCGGGTAAAATCACCGCTTTGAGGCTTATAAAGATTTAGTCCGCCGTAGGTTGTACCCACCCATACCTTATTTTGACTGTCTACATAAACTGTACGGACATTGTTATCACTTAAACCGGTTGCATCGGCTGCATTATACCGGTAATGGGTAAACTTTTTTTTCGCGATATTAAACTGATCAAGACCTTCTTTTTGATTCGAGACCCACAGGTTGCCGCTTTTATCGAGCGCTATCTTAACTAAAAGATCGCTCGCAATTGAATTGGTATTGTTTCGGTTATGGCGATAATGGATAAAACGATCAAGTTTTCGGTCGTACATGTTTAACCCCCCACCGCTGGTCGAGAT
The DNA here is from genome assembly GCF_900100945.1 of Mucilaginibacter gossypii. Lineage (GTDB taxonomy): Bacteria > Bacteroidota > Bacteroidia > Sphingobacteriales > Sphingobacteriaceae > Mucilaginibacter > Mucilaginibacter gossypii. Next base: position 215,287 of record NZ_FNCG01000010.1, read on the forward strand.
CCACAGGTTTCCGTTTTTGTCCTCAATTACATCCTGAACAAAGCTGTTGCTGATACTGTTAGTATCGTTAACGATGTTTTTAAAAACTTTGAATTTGTTACCGTCATAACGGTTAAGACCGTCGCGCGTGCCCACCCATATAAAGCCGCGGCTGTCCTGCATAATGCAATTGATGTTTAACTCAGAAAGCCCCTCGCGACTGCCGATATGCTGAAAATGAATAGGACGGTTTTGCGAGAACACGCATAACGAAATAGCTTGCAACAATAAAACAAGATAACACTTATAGCTATTCATTAAAATATTTCTGGGCAAATTGAAGAAGTGGTTTAACCGTGCATGATTGGCTGCATTAAATTTAATAAAATTTACCGTTTATTAAATATCAGCTAATATCATTTACTATTTAAACGAGATGGTAACAAATTTTGTTATACCATTTTAACAAAACAAACATTTACTTTTGCCATATGCAGCAACAGCCCAATAACCCGTTACATGGCAAAACACTTGAGATGATCCTTAATGAATTGGTAGCTCACTTTGGCTGGAAAGAACTGGGCACACGGATCCGGATCAATTGTTTTAACGATGATCCAAGTATAAAATCAAGTCTCAAGTTTTTGAGAAAAACCGATTGGGCAAGGAAAAAGGTAGAAGAGTTGTATTTGGAGATAGTGTGATACTTATAAAAAGAAAGTCATGTTAACTTGTTTTAACACCTCACTCGCTAAGCAACCATGCTGAGCAAATTGGCTATCTGGCTTATGGGGTGCCGAAACAAGTTTTGAATGACATTGGGATATAACTACCCGTGTTTTTTCTTTTTATTCATTTTAGCCTTGGTACCGGCACTTAAATTATAAGTTTTAGCATTTGATGCTTTTTTTTCGTGGAAAGCTTCACCAACACCTGCGGGTTTAACATCTTCCTTAGCATCCGCTTTTTTAGGCTTCGACTCGGTTACTGTCACCAGGTCATCCGGCAGCTCGGCTACTGGGATTTTATTCCCTATCATCTGCTCAATCTTTTTTACCTGGCTCAACTCGATATCAGTAGCAAAGGTCATGGCCAGCGTTTCTTCCTTATCGTCCGGATTAGGATTTGCCACACGGCTAATAAACAGTTCATTATCTGTAGGCAAATCAAAATGGATCAGGAAGGGGATACCGCTCAGGTTAAGGTTTTCGTCATTTTCGTTAGTCACGATCAGGATTCTTGCACCCGCTTCGGCTTTAAACTCTTGAATGGTTTTGAACCCCTTTGAGTCGAAAAACTTAGGGTTTAAATATGCTACACCGGTACGTAAACGGCTTTTAAGGCTTTGAAAAAGCTTCTCAGCAGTTGTTTGGGTGTTTACGAATACAATGGTTTTAGTAAACAGTTCTTCATCGTACATGAATAAATTGAGCAGGTTTAGCTTGGTGCCAAAGTTTGGTACGTTATATAAAAGCTGCTCATGGGTTTCAATAGCCGTTTCGCCCAGTTCATCAACCTCAATTGTAGCCGGTTGCCTCATGAACGGATCAAGCATTTTTTCGAGTTTGGCGTGCATCACCTCGGTAAACACCAGGTGTTGGCCCTTGTCAATACTGTTAGCCAGTTCAACAACCGGCAATTGCAAATCTTTTTTTACAATCTGGTCGGCATCATCTATCACCAGCAAATCAACCTTATTTAAATTTAAGGCCAGTTTAAGATAGATGGCCCTCGCCCTGTCGGGAGTGGCTACAACAATGTCGGCACCGTCGGCAAGCTCATCCATCTGGCTTTCAAAGCCAGGAGTGACGTACAGGCCAACTATGCGGATAGATTTATTTTTGTTAAGCCTGTCAAACTGTTCTATAACAGCAAACACCTGTTCTTTTTCGGGTACAAGCACCAATACACGCGGAACACCTTCGGGAGCATAGTTAAAGCGGTTTAATACACCTAATACATAAGTGGTGGTCTTCCCGCTGCCTTCGGGGCCTATGGCGATAATATCCTGCCCGCCAATTATGCGGTTGATTGTTTTAAGCTGAAGCTCTTTAGGGTTTGCAAAACCGGCTTCATTTACCGAACGCAATAATTGTTTGTTAAGCTTCAATTTATCAGACCACGCCATCAGGATACTTATTAAAAGTTAAAATGAGGGTGCAAAAGTACCAAATTAACGCGTCATATTTTTAAAAATCAGCAGATAAGGCAGGGGAACTGCATCTAAATATTTAGCGGCGACGACTTGTTATAAGATTGCTAACAAAATAAGGTTATGATGTTGGTGAGCAATCAGCATCAAATGATACTTGTTTTATGGCCTGATCGCGGTTAATGTTACTGGTTTCATCTGTACCCGCTTTTGCCGATAACCAGCACAAACATTCGGACATGTTTAAGAGCTCAAGAATATCAGTTTAGTGTAACCCTTGATTTTATTTAAGTATCTGAATATAAGTTATTTGAAAATGTAACTTTTAAAAAGTGTTAACCCTGTTAACCCCCATTTACATACGTTTGTCATGGCAAATAAATGTTATAGGGGGTACCAGTCTGTACTGTTGAGCAGTGAAAATGCCGACCGCGGTTCAAGATCAAGGTAACGATAAGTTACTTTTGAAAGATACAAGCCCTGGGGGTGTGCCGGAATAATGATTTTGGGTGTTTGTTTGTTGGCAATATAAAACTCAAATTCATCTGTGCTCATCTGTCCTTTGCCAATTTCAAGCAGGCGACCAACAGTGATCCTGATCATCTTATATAAAAAACGATTGGCGGTAATGTTAAATCTGAGCTTGCTTCCATTGCCGTCGATATAAAGCCCTGTAGATTTTACGTGGCAAATAGTGTGCTCAATCCTGTTGGGCGTTTTGCACAAGGCGCGGAAGTCGGTGTAATGAGGCAGGATGGAAACAGCCTTTTTCATTGCATCCAAATCAAGATCCTGATCCGGATAAAGTGAACTGAAATTACTAAGAAATGGGTCTTTATAATTATGGATGAAATAATCATAGGTACGGATCACGCCATCAAAACGGGCATGCGGATCGCCCTGCATCGGGATAATATCAAATACAGCAATATCATCCGGCAGCAGTTTGTTAAGGCGAAATAACAGGTCGAAATCTAAACTGTCAGGAATATCTGCGTGAAAAAAATACTGACTTGCATGTACCTTAGCATCTGTACGGCCGCAACCGTTAATGGCAACAGGTTGTTTTAGTATTTTAGAGAGGGCCGTTTCAATTACCTCCTGCACTGTAATTGCTTTAGAAAGTTTTTGCCAGCCCGAATATCTTGCGCCATGATAACCGATATGAAAAAAGTGCCGCTTTGTTGATTTAAGCATAGTTTTCAAAAATGCAGATTATTTTAAAAATCGTGTACAAAACAAAAGCCCAATGTAATTAAACACCGGGCTTTATGTATATTAAAACAATTGTTTACACTTTTTTGGGCGGAAGATCAAAGGCGATAGCGTTATGTTCAAAATGACCTTTGTGCGAACCATCGCAAAATGGTTTGTTTGCCGATAAGCCGCAACGGCAAATAGAAACTACAGTACGGCCCTGTAAACCGTAAGCGTTGCCCTGCATATCAACAATTTCAAAATCGCCTTCTATTTTAACCGAACCGTTATTATTAATGGTAAGTTTAGTTTTCTCCATGTGTTAAATTTTGGCCAAAGTTAAAACTTGACAAGCCGCCAAAATTGTTTATTTGTTATTTAGAAGTGTTCCTGATTGGATGAAACAACGGAGTGCGGATTAATTAGTTGAATGACTGGTTAAACGCTACGAGTACCTGCAAAAACACATCCCTGTCTAAGGCAAAGGAAGCAGGCTGCTCGGGTTTCAGAGGTTTTCCGTCTTTTATTTTAAGCGGGAATAAGGCAATAAAATCGCGAATGCTAATATCATATCTTAGCATAGGATCGCGGCGATGGATTTCTTCCAGCCTCATCTCAAAAATGGAAACGCTTAGCGGGTCTGCAATCATTACCCAAAACTAATATTTGTTTACCGCTCTGCAATGAAACATCAGCCATAAATGACAAAATGAAAGTATCGGCGATGTTTATTTTTCTGAATTAGGGCAGCTAACAGAAATTAACAATTTTCAACCCTTTAACAGCATTGAATTAAATGCGGGGTACCGACAATTTGTAGAGAATGTTCACACGGAAGCAGACCGCATAATGGCTTTTCATATACCTGAAAAATTAAAAGGCTTACTTTAAAAATATCCTATTTAGACGAAGATCGGCAATCACATAGTACCATTGTAAGGGTAGTAAATAATCAGGTAATTAATACAAAAGAGTAATTGCAACAGACTTTTTGAAAAAACGTATTGATTGGAACCAATTTGAGTTGTTTGTTGCTGAATTATATAAAGATAACGATGAAGTAATAGTAGATCATAACGTAGAAGAAATAGGTAAATCGAACGCGTTCCGGCAAATAGATGTACGAGTAATTCATAAGACGAAACTGCGTACCTATAAAACAATCATTGAATATAAAAGCTGGAAGCATAGGGTAGGCCGTGCCCGCATAGATGTGTTGGCTCCATCAATGGAGGATCTGAATGCCTCAAAGGGCGTATTTTTACAACTAAGGGCTTTCAGTAAGGTGCGGTAGAATAAGCGAATTATAAAAATATTGATATTTTAACTGTCCGTGATTTGACTGATAATGAATGGGGACAACTAGGAAGACACTACAGTTGATCAGGATACTTTTAAAAGGGTCAGGCGGACGAATTAGCCTTTGCACTAATCGTTGAAATTATATCACCAAGCCGAGAAATGTTGTACCCCAATCAAAAAAATTTACAACATTTAATATTTCAGAACAACTTAAAGATAATAGCGGTACCGCAAGAACCGATATTTTAGAAAATGGAGCAGTTGTCAAAATTATTTTGGAGCCTTACGTTTCCAATAGCCTTAAACCTGACACCACAATTAAACAAACTGAAAATTTGAAATTAAAGTTGAAATAATAATCACCTGCTTAATTACCTTCTCGACACCAGTTGCTTTTTTTTAAGTTGGGTCATCGGACTACGATTTTCGAAAGAAAAGATTAAGACTATGGTCAATGTCATCACCGTATCATCAAAAGAAAAAGGCTGCTCCAAAGAAACAGCCTTATAAAAAAAATAAACTCCTTCAGTAATTTAAGGTACTACTGAACTTTTTCTTTTCGCGGAGAGTTAGGGAACAATAACGTATTTAACTTCCGCTGTAAATCAATGCCTTGTGTTTTTTACAATTAGAGGTCACCTAATAGATCACCTTTAAATAATCAAATCGCTTGTGTGCACACATTATTCCATTTTTAATTGACGATTAAGGGATTTAGAACACCCTAAATTTGCCAGTGGTAGCCGAATAACACCTTTTTGCAGTAAAAACGTATTAATACGCGCTAAACTCAGTATAAATACGCTTGCGATTCGGATTATGCAGTGCCATATTTGAATAGGTTGCGATAAAATTATTTATGGATTTAACTATAGTTATATATGCTATGTTTATAAATTATTTAGACAAACCATCTGTTACTATTTATCAGCCAGTGCTTTAACATTACCCGCTATGATTAATCTCTTTATTTCATATTCGCACGAGGATGAAAGGCATCTCAAACAGCTAAGGACTTTTCTTTCAGACAGGAATTGCCCCAACATCAGAATATGGGACGATGGAAAAATAGAGCCTGGAGCAGAATGGGATGCCGAGATAAAAAACAGGCTTGATGAAGCACATATCGTGCTGCTTTTAATCACTCAAACTTTCTTAAACTCCAGGTATATTAATAACGTTGAGCTAAATACCGCATTGGAAAACCTGGATAAGAAAAAAACAAGGGTGGTGCCGATTTTTGTAAAAGATTGTTTTCTTGAGCCCTATCCTCAGATAACCAGGCTCCAGGGACTGCCAGACAATAAACGTTTTCTATCTACATTGGGCGATGCTGCAGACAGGGAATACGTTCAGATCGTAAAAAAAATAAATGAAATTGCGGGCGAAATGCTTACAGATCTGCAGATTCGTAAGTCAATCGATCAGCAGGATGAACAAAGCCGGGCGGCAAAAGATATTGCGATGCTGAGCGATAACCGTAAGGTGTTTCTGTCCATTCCCGATTCTTTTAGCGGACGGGAAAAGCGGAAAGAGTTTCTTTATGTAGTTATGGGGCGCAAACAATATGAAAACTGGCCTTATGAAATTGTTCCCGGTATTAAAGATTGGGAAGCGATTGAAAAGTTACCAGAAACCGAAAGAAGCGACCGCATGCTTAAGCTGATAAAGGAATGTGCCTTTGCTATTCATATCATGATGACCGCCGATGAATTGGATGAAGGGTTTGATTTATTGCAATATAACCTTGCTATAACACACGAAAAGCAGGCCGCTTTTTTTAGCAATATCCTTTGGTTGCCCAACCCGCTTGTTAGCCAGGAACTGGATGAAAAGCTGTTGATGCACCCCACCGTACTTGGAAATAATTTTGAAACGATTTTTCGGATGATTGAAGATAAGAATGCCGAGAAGGAGGCCAGGATAAAAGCGATGCGACATGATTTTGCTCCGCACAAAAAGGTATACATGTTTTATGATTTTGAAAAAGACCATAACAGCATGCTGCGTATTAAACTTAAAAACATGATGGAAACCGACAAACGGATCCTCATTAATTTCAGCATACCAGGCATTCCATTTGAAAAAGATCGCGCGGAAGCACAAGAAAGCGAGGGGATTTGTTTGTATTACGGGCAGTCGAACCCGGAGTGGTTTGTTATAAGGCAGTCAATGCTTATAGACGCCAAAGGCAATCAACAGAAAATGCTGTGCATAGATGATCCTGATATTGATTTAAAATATGACCGGGATGTAAGCAAGAATGCTTTTAATCATATTATAAAAGGCAAAGACAGAATAGATTTTGAACTTGAAGGTTTTATCAACGGACTTTTTGCACCGAAGTAATGAACAACCCAAATCAATCACCAAAGGTATCAGCAGTAGATAACGGCGCGGGATTGTCTGGCATGTGTTATCAATTGGATGAATTTTACCTGGACTTGCAGGAAGATGGTAATCATATCCGATTACTGACCCCTGCCGAAATAAAGAAAAATCCTTTTCCCGGCCTGCGGCCTTACCGCACATCTGAATTTCAGCTTTTCAAAGGCAGGGGCGGGCAGGCCGAGGAACTGATCAGGCGGCTTCAAAACAATAAATTCCTTGCGGTTATTGGTAGTTCGGGTACGGGTAAATCATCTTTGGTGCGGGCCGGCCTCATTCCGCAACTCTTCGGTGGTTATCTGCATGGTACAAGCAACAGATGGGACGTAGCTATTTGCCGGCCCGGAGCTGATCCTATAGAAAACCTTGCTATCGCGTTGGCCAGTATACGAAGCAGTTCAAGGAGCAAAGAAGTGATCGAGCACGATTTCAGGGAGATCTACCCACAATTACTTAGATCCATTTATGGATTGTTGGATGTTGCCAGATTGCTTAATGAGGGCAAAAAAGAAGGAAAAAAACGAAACCTGCTTGTAATTATTGATCAATTTGAAGAATTATTTCGTTTTACAGCAAAAAGCGGGCTGATGGACGGGCATCAGACCCAGTTTGTAAACCTGTTGCTGAAAGCTGCCACAACTAAAGATGATCCTGTTTACGTAATTACCACCATGCGGTCGGAATTTCTTGGCGATTGTGTCCGTTTTCAGGGCTTACCTGAGGCTATTAACCGGAGCCAGTATCTTGTGCCGCAACTTGACCGGCCACAATTGAAGGAAGTAATAGAAGGTCCGCTTTTGCTGGCGGAAAAGAGCATAGCATCCGGGCTTATTGAATTACTGATCAACAAGATTGAAGAAAATAAGCTAAAAGATAACCTTGATCAACTGCCAATTTTGCAGCATGCGCTAATGCGAACGTATCGGCAATCATCTGATAGATCAATTAACGGAGAGATTGTATATGACGATTACAAGGCCGTTGGCGGAATGGAGGAATCTTTATCGCGCCATGCAAGCGATAAATTCCGGGAGTTAGGTGATAAAGACAACCAAGCAAAGCTTTCAAAAAAGCAGCAGATTGCTAAACTGATTTTCCAGGCCATTACTGACCAAAGTAAGGGCGGACAAAAAGGGGGCCGTCGGCCGCTTCCACTCGGTAAAATATATGACCTATGCAAACCGCTCCCTGCAAATGAGGAAGAAATAAATGCCGTAATTGCGTATTTCAGGGCAACAGATACTTCTTTTCTGATGCCGCCCCCCTCTACGCCATTAAATCCGGAGCTTGTTATCGACATCTCACATGAAAGCCTGATGCGAAACTGGGTTGAACTCCGTACCTGGATCAACGAAGAAACCGCGAACGGAAAACTTTATACCAGGCTTAATGAAAGAAGAGAGCTTTATGAACACGATCCTTCGGATGTTATAAAGGGTGTATTACTACGTGAACTGAAAGAGCTGGTGGAGAAGATAAAAATTACGGCAGCATGGGCTTCACGTTACCATCAAACCCCGCAAGAAGGGGGTGCTGAACCTGATCATGAGTTTCTTAAAGAAAAGAATCTTGCCTTCCTGGATTATAGCATAAGAAAGGAGGATCAGGAAACAGAGGAGCAAAAATTAGAGATTGAGGCAGAAGTCAGGAGGCAGGAACGGGAAAGGAACAGGAAGATTTTAATGTTTATACTTTCTTTCGGTTTAGTACTGACATTGATAGTCGCAGCATGGGCTATTCAGCAAAAGGCAGAGGCAAACCGGCAAAAGGCAGAGGCGAACAAAAACCTTGTAGAAGCGCAAAAAAGTGCCCGAATAGCTCAAAACGCAAAGATCAGGGCAGACAAATATTTGGAACAGACCACACTTGTTAACAACGAGCTCATAAAAAGCCAGGCTGGCCTTCAATTGCAACTAAAACATAATGATTCACTTACTAATTCGCTTCGCAAAGTTTCAAAAGAAGTGGCGAGTCAAAAAAAAGCGATTGAACTACAACTAACCATCAACGCGCTTCAAAAGGAACATTTTTATAAGGTAAGTGGACTAAGTGACAAGCTCAAGGGCGATATGTTGGGTAATGTGTTAAAAGGAAAGCTGGAACGTTCTGGAACGGTAGATGTAGAAAAATATATTGACAATAATAAACTTCAACTTCTGAACAGGGCTGCGATAGCATTTGATACGATACCAGCCAATGCTATTTTGGGACTGAGAATGGCAGACACTTTGTGGAACATGCATTCAGAAAACATTTACCTGAGTCAAATCATCAGGACTATTTTCGAAACCAATCTTTTTCCCGATAATATCCTGAACGTGGGAGATGACGAAAATCTTAAAATTTCGCCCGCCGGAACCGATGGTTTTTATGCTATCGGCAGCGACTCCCTGTTCTCCCTTCGTTATGATCCGGTTGGCAAAATGATTGAGCTACGTCAGGCTTACCGGATCAAAGGGGGATCCCTTGGATGGAAAGCATACATTTCGATAAACAACAACGGGTTGCTTGCACTTGACCGGGGCAATTTGATTTATTGGGATAAAGGTCGTGAATCTTTATTAGATACTATTCCATCACCTGCATATGCAGTTTTTACTCCAGACGGAAAACAGCTTATTACTTCCCTGCGGGATTCGGTTACGCTCTGGAATCTGGATCAATTAAAAACGGGCCCCGGATTTGGCAGGATGAAGGGAAAATTCCTTACAGCTAAACAGAATATCAAAGGTTTAACAGTATCGCCCGATGGCTTAAAGTTGTTGATTCAAACCTCAGAGTATGACGAGGCATGGGATATTAATAATATGGTAAAGCTTACTTTAAGAAATAATTATTACCTCAAGGGGACAAACTATGTAAGTTTTACTCCGAACAGCGATAATTTATTAGTAGTATGGGGAAATAGCATATACCTGACAAAGTTTGATGGGAGAGTTTTAAATGTCGTTACCTGGCCTTTGCCCGGCAATGGTTTAGACCAGGGCTATAACAGCTCAAAAATTGATAAGATTATGCTTTCTGCCGATTGGAAAAAGGCTATAGTATTATCAAGAAGAGGCACTTTTTTGATTGAGTCGGCTGACGATTCCTTATTACATAATATGTCTGCAAACCAGATGACGCGTAGTTATGCAAGGAAAAAAATCTATCCGGATATAAAAATGAAGAGGTTCAGCAATGGGAATACACCAATTAAAGACGCGAAATTTATTGATGATATAACTGCAGTGATGACCGACAACGACGGGCTTGTGAGTCTTTGGAATACACGTAACAATTCGAGGGCTGATATAAACGAAAGTTTTGGCCGATTAAAGGGCTTTCTTAAACAATCAGAGGAAGAAAAGCTTGAAAGTGGCCTGCTTTCTTATGATTACATCATGCATTCTAACAATGTTAGATTGATCAGAAAGTCGGTTATTTATTTTTTTCCGCATACACCGGATTCGTACAATGAGATGCCGATGGATACCCTTATCAAGGTCAAAGCTTTGTTAACGCATGCGTTACAAATAAACCACACCAGCCAACGGCGATATGAGCTATGGCAACTCGCCATGGTTAATAATCAAATGATTGCCGAGATGCCAGAAGTTGACCTTTCTGTTTACAGCGAAAAAGCTAAACTTTCAGCGGAGAATATAAAACTTTATAACGAATACCTGGCTCTCACTCCCAATGATGCAGAAGCGCAACGATTATTGTCTGTTTCATATGGTTCGCTTTCTTTCTACAAAATTTTTGAACGGGATTACACTGCTGCAATTGCTGCAGCAAAAAAGGGACTGGAGCTCGGTCCCGGTGAAACTTGGATCTACACTAACCTTGCGCTTGGCAATCTGCTACAGGGAAATTATACAGAGGCAGAACTATTATACCGGAATTATAAGGATGTTTTGTACCGGAGTCAGACAATTAAGGTGAGTTTCCTGGATGATTTTGAGAAAATGCAACAAACGAAAGTTATTACCGGAAAAGAACCCGCCGTATTGAAGATTAAAGAAATTTTAAACGCCAACCCATAGGCATAGTGCTTTTAAAAAAGCAAAAGCTTATGCCATTTATCTGCCATTATGGAACAGAATGATTTTCAAAAGTATGTTGAAGACAGGTATCGTCATCAAATGGAGTATTACAAGACAACCTCGGCTAAAAACCATCGTCTCTACAGGAATTTTCAGTGGACTCTGATAATTCTGTCGTTATTGACTCCGGTATTTACGGCGTTAAAATTAGGAGGTAACGCCGCCCCTGGCAGTGGACTGGGCGTTGATTGGACTATCCTGACATTGATTATATCGAGTGCGGTTGCCATTCTCACTACCGCATTAAAAACCTTCAATTATCAGGAACTTTGGGTAACAGCACGTACCACTTACGAACAGCTCAAACCGGAGATCCATTATTACAATTTTAACCTGGGGCCTTACGCCAAGCCCGATCAAAATAAGGAAGGTTTATTTGTTACGCGGGTTGAAGCAATACTAAGTTCAGAGCACGATTTATGGCCACCGGCGAAAATGCAAACCGAAAAAAAATAGAATAGCTGCTTCATTGCTTCGCCGCTTACACTCTACTTCCTGGAAAATTCGCTCGAAAAATATGCTTACCGCGTGAGTATTGGCCCAGGGGTATTTATCGCATCCTGGATAGCGGCAATCGTGATCACCCTGTTCACTATCATTTTTCAGGCTATAAAAGCTGCGTTGACCAACCCAGAGAAAAGTTTGCGGAGTGAATGATTTATAGGATCCGCTGAAAACGCTTAAATCCGCAAACTGGGATCTGAGGCTTAATTGAACATTAGTAGGTGCGTTCCGTGGTGAGATACGTAACGCATTCTTAAACGTGTAAATCATGTTACAAAAGTGTTACAGTAACATTTCAGCGAAGGATCCTATTTCGCGTTTAGCGACAAAAAAAGGCCGTTTTTTGATATCAAAACGGCTTTTTTTCAGAAATGCACCCTAATGGACTCGAACCTGTAAAAAAATAATAAACAACTATTATTAACTTTTTAGGTGTTCCTAAAATCGCTTATCAAATTGAATAACGTTATTTAATGAATGTGCGGTGGATTAAATCATCTTTTATTTCCTTGTAAAGGAATCCTAGACATTGTAGGCAAGTCTTCTTTGAGTTGGTTCGAACCAACTAAGTCAAGGAGTACAATTTTAGGCAAGTTGCCAATAAAGTTGACAACTTTTTTTATTAAGCGTCTGTTGGATATATAAATCAATATCAATTAAAAAATCTATCATTACAACGGTGCTTTTAGATTAAGGAATAGAGTCGTATCAACAGATAAATGTAAATTTGGATGTAATTAAGCAAAGATTCGCTTGAACCCATATACCTTTAATATCAGCCTTTATGACCTCGCCTCAACCGGAACCATATTTATCGGGTTGAATTTTTCGCTGCTTTTATGGTTTGGCAAGGGGATCAACAGAGTGGCTAACCGTTTGCTCGCCGTGGCCATGATAACCATTGTTTTGTGGATGGTTTGGGCGTTGTGTGCCGATATCGGGTTGGCAACCTATTTTCCCCGCTGGAATTGGTTACCACTGCAGTTTTCATTGGCTTTTGGCCCCTTGATTTATTTTTATGTTTTAAAGATAGTACGGCCGGATCGGGTATTTGGGTGGAAGGATCTGCTGCATTCCGGCCCCGTACTGGCAGAACAATTTATATTGCTGTTAGAAATAAAGGAGAGCTTAAGGACCAGTGAGCCCATTGATGATACTTTAACGTTTCAGCAAATGAGCCCGGTACTACACCTGGCAGCATTTATTTCGGTGATAGTGTACCTGGTCCTCTCTTTCAGATTAATTGAAAACTATTACCGGGGCTTAAAATTCAACAGATGGGGCGACAGGTATAGGTTGAGCTTGCGCTGGTTACACCGGTGGTTGAATATTTTTGGTGTGCTGTGGTTATTGTGGATACCTTTTACAGCAATCAATTACTTTTATTACCACAATGCACGGGGTATATACGCCTGCTACCCTTTATACCTGCTGCTTACAGTTGCAATGATACGGATAACAGCTGTTGCTTTCTTAAAACCGGAAAAAGAGGTGCCGGCCCATGTGCCGGTATTGCCAAAGTCAGGTCCATCTGCTGCGCTCAGGAAAAAAGGAGTGTGGCTAAGGAAAGCCATGCTTGATGACCGGTTATATCATGATCCGGAACTAAGCCTGACCACACTGGCAGAAAAACTAAAGATACATCCCCATGAGCTGTCCCGGATTATAAACGGAACGTTCGGCAAAAACTTTAATGACTTTGTTAACGAATACCGTATCCAGGAAGTGACCCTGAAAATGCAGGACACCAATTACGACAGGTTAACGATGCTGGGCATTGCTTTCGATTCGGGTTTTAATTCAAAATCAACCTTTAATCGTACTTTTCGTGAAATCACGGGTAAAAGCCCGGCAGCATACAAAAATGACCTGAAAAAAGGTGGCCCAACTTATCATTTGAGCCCTTATTCCCGTTCGGCGGCAATAATTTCGTACCAGGAAGCCAAACCAAACTGGCCAACTGATAAAGTAAACCGGAATTATATGTTTAAGAATTATTTAAAAATAGGGTGGAGAAACCTGGTACGGCAAAGGCTTTACAGCTTCATTAATATTTCTGGCCTTGCTGTCGGGCTGGCCGTATGTATGCTCATCTCGCTTTATGTTGCCCATGAACATAGCTATGATCGGTTTCACAAAAATGCAGATCGCATATTCAGGCCTTTTGCCGAAACAAAAATAAACGGCAATACCATTAATATGGATCATATGAGTTATGCATCAGGCCCGATCATTAAACAAACGCAGCCTGTTGTGGAAGACTATATGCGTACGCTGCATTATTTTATGCCGTCGGTAGTTATTAACCCTTCAAAACCGGAGCTCAAATTCACTGAAAATAAACTGTTGTTTGCAGATCCTGGTTTTTTCAGTTTCTTTTCCTTTAAGCTATTGTCAGGGCAGGCATCGCAGGTTTTATCCTCACCTTTTTCGGTTGTGATATCACAGGCCATGGCTGCAAAATATTTCGGCAATGAAAACCCTGTAGGCAAACGCCTAACCATTAAAACGGATAGCGCCTATACTTACCAGGTAACCGGAGTGGCCGAAAATTGTCCGTCCAATTCTTCTATTGAGTATAATTTTGTTGCTTCCAACAGCGGTTTAATGAAAACCAGAATTTCTGACATGTTCATCGGTGCACCAGGAATAGGCGGGGGAGCTTTCGATGTTTATCTTCTTCTGAAACACCGTACGGATACAGCAGTGTTGAGGCGTGGCCTCCTGGCATTTGATGCGGGTAAAGAAAGGGATCCAAACATTAAATTCTCACTGTTCCCGTTCTTGGATCAACATTTGAAAAGGTCGCATGACAACTCTAATTTTAAATACCTTACCATATTCCCCCTGGTTGCTATATTGATCCTTTTGCTGGCCTTGTTCAATTATATGAGCCTGTCAACAGCGAGGGCTACGTTGCGGGCAAAAGAGATCGGTGTGCGTAAGGTTTCAGGTGCAAGCCGCAAAGGCATCGCCATGCAGTTTTATGTTGAATCAGCTGTTTTTTCTACTATATCATTTGGCATCGGCTGTTTGTTGTGTTTGTTGTGTTTGTTGTTCAAGCCGGTATTTTTTAATATTCTTCAACTGCAAATCGATTATACATTTCTGCTCAATCCGCTAACTTTATCTATTTTGTTTGGGTTGTTGGTGTTAACGATATTAATAGCCGGCAGTTATCCGTCATTAGTGTTGTCGGGCTTTAAGCCGGCCATTACTCTCAAGGGAAAAATGAGCAAACAATCGGGTGGTATCATCATCCGGAAGATATTTACCACCCTTCAGTTTTCGATATCTGTAGCACTGATTATTTGTGGTATTGTAATAGACCGGCAGCTTTATTTTTTCAGGCACACAGAAACTGGTGTCGACCGTGATAATGTTATCATGATACCGACTGGCAGCGGGCTTAAAAGTTATGCAGCATTTAAGCGGGATGTTATGTCATTGCCGGGCATAAGTAATGTAGCAACTTCCCGTTATGGAATGTTCGGGAGTTATGACATAATCGGTATAGGCGGTAATTCCAAAGAAGAAAGCATGATGCTGCGTGGTTTAAGAGTAGATAAAAACTTCATCTCTATTTTGGGATTGCAATGGAAATATCCCCCGATACAGGATAACCGCTTAGAAGCAGGATCGAAAGTGGTCATTAACGAATTGGCTATAGAGAAATTGCACTTACCCCTTAACCCTATAGGAACTATTATTGATTCGGGGCCCGAGAAACTTGAAGTAGCCGGAGTGGTGAAAAATTTCAATTTTGGCTCGTTAGAAGATGCAGTACAGCCGCTGGGACTTTTCATTACAGCCGATACGGCAAGGGACTGGACACTCGGCTCGGGCGGGCGCTACCTGTTTGCCAAAGTACAACCGCGTACCAACTTGCCTACGCTGATCGGTTCGATACAAAACATTTTCAAAAAATACGATAAGGATACCCTGTTCGATTACACTTTTATGGATGATGCTTTTAATGCCCAGTATAAAGCCGAAGATAAGCTGGCTGCAATTTTCAGTGTTTTTACCGTCATAACTATCATTTTAGCTGCGATGGGCTTGTTTGGACTGGCTGCATTTACCATAGAGCAACGCACCAAAGAAATTGGCATACGGAAAGTTTTGGGCGCGAGCATATCATCAATCAACAGCCTGCTCTCCATAGATTTTTTAAAGCTGATATTGTTGTCAATTTTGCTGTCGTCGCCGGTAGCGTGGTGGGCCATGCATAACTGGCTTCAAGGCTTTGCTAATCGCATTACAATACAATGGTGGATGTTTGGAGCTGCGGGGCTGCTGGCTATCATCGTGGCAGTGTTAACTGTAAGCTATCATGCAATAAGAGCAGCCGTTACCAACCCGGTGCAGAGCTTAAGAAGTGAGTGATCAGCTGAAACGCGTTAAATTAAACCTATTCCATGAATGTAACTCCTCTGGTTAAAAAAATAAAACCGATTTTCTACTCGTTCCTAATCCTTTTTTGTTTGATAGCTTGTAAACAAAGAGTCATAGTAAAACACAACGGCGAAAAAGACAGGATATCTTTTAAGCAGATATTTGGTATCAGTTATACCGAAGTGGCACGCAGGTTAGATAATGGCCTTTCGTTCAGCAAAGATGGTTACCAGTTGGAACCCGATTGGCAAATGGAATTTATTTCAAACGACTCTGTATGTATATATAGTCCTATAAAAAAAGAATACATCAATTTTCCTCTTACCTGTGGGTACGATTCAATCTTTAACACAGCAAGGACCTGGTTTAAGGCGAGGGAAATAACGCGAGACAGTTTATTGTTTCAGCTTATTGAAGCCCATGCAGATTCAATAGATACAAGGGGATCAAATGTATATATGACCTTTTACGCTGATAATTACATAAAAAATGTGATCCACAAAGATACTGCGACTGTAAAGGCACCCGGTAAACAGGATACTTTGTTTGTTAAATCCCTCGTGGATTCTGCAGAAAAAGATTATCATAAAGCATTTTCTGCACGTCAACCTCCAATTGTTGAGAGTAAAAGTAATCTGGTTAAAGTAACACGTCGGTACGCTCTTGGCGACATGTTAAACAACTTCGATACGTCCGATAATTATATGTATCCTACATACGATATTGCTATTAACCAGGCATATGCGAATTTTTATTATTCTTTTTCTGTTTTTGTTGACAACCGCGGAGATATTCATTATGATAAACCGTTGATTCCATTTACTGGAAAAGGATATGAAGAAAGTTATACCGCACTATCAAAAGCAGTAATGGAAAGGTATTTAAAAAAATATTTAAGAATCCGGCCCGGTTCTACATTAGGTATGATCCATCCAAGTAGTATCAGTATCCATGTTGAAGGAAAAAAAATCGTGCGAAGACGACTAGTTAAATAACATTTTTATTTCGTTAAGTGTCGGATTGAATTAATGGGTACCCGATTTGAGCTTTTTTAATTTCAAATAATAAATTTCTTTTGATAAAATGTGAATTGAGTCAATCCAGTTGGGTGTCCCTTGTTTGAACATTAATGCAGAGCCGGAACCGACGGGGAAAGATTTCTCCGCCCGTTTTTTATGATTATTTTCTCGACCCTTCATTTTGCCTGTTTAGGCTATTTATTTTTCCATATCAAACCTGCCATAAAATATTATTGGCGCAAGCTAACACAATTCGCTTTTTTACCTGATACTAACTTAGTTGGTGTCCGGTATGCATAATAGAATTCCTGTTTAGCTTATTTTTTAAACAGGAATTTTCGATGCGTAACTCCCCAGGCCGAAATAGCGGTAATTACCCCATTTAAAGTCTTACCATGTTCCGTTAAATCGTATTCCACGGTTATCAGTTTCGTGGGCATCACCGTACGGGCTACTATTTGATTTTGCTCCAATTCCTGCAATTCTTTCAAAAAGGGGCCGGAAAAATCAATATCTGCTCGAAGAAGGCGAGGTAAGTGATTTCGTCGCATTAGTCGTTAAGGGCAGTTTCTGTTTATTCCCCCATCGAAGATGACAAGGAGGAACATGTGATGCGGCTCGCCATTGAGAACTGGTGGGTCTCGGACTTCAGCAGCTTAATGTCCGGCCAGACCTCCAAGTGTTTTATAGAAGCATTGGAGGACAGTGAAATCATCCGCTTTTCAAAAGATAAATGGGATGAACTGCTCGCCGCTTCGCCAAGCTTCAGGCGGATCATCGAAGCGCTGACCACCAAAAATTTTGAGGCTGATCAGAACCGGATCTTCATCAACATCAGTGATCCGGCGGAGATACGTTATGCAACGTTCGTGCAGCACCATTCAACACGATACAACCGTATCTCCTTATACATGATGGCGTCTTTTCTGGGTCTTACCCGGGCATACCTCAGCCGTGTAAGGAGGCAGATTGTTAAGAGAGGCCATGCGGCTTCTTCGGCATGACCAGACAACGCACCTGACGATAGATACCATGGTTTCGGCTAAACCAAACATGGATTTGGATAAATCTTTCCCACTGTAACGGCGGTTCTTTGTATTAACAAAAAGAACCAATATGAAAGTATTCGTTACCGGAGCATCAGGCTTCGTAGGTACTGCCGTTGTGCAGGAATTATTAAAAGGCGGTCACCAGGTACTGGGGCTGGCGCGTTCGGAAGCATCAGCAGCCAAATTAAAAGCAGCCGGGGCCGAAGTGTTTTACGGCGATCTGGAAGATCTGGATAGCCTGCGTAAAGGCACCGCCGAAAGCGATGGGGTGATCCATTGCGGCTTTATCCACGACTTTACACGCTTTGCCGAAGTTTGCGCGGTGGATGAGCGGGCCATAGAAACCATAGCCAGTGTACTGGCCGGTTCAGACCGTCCACTGATCGTTACTTCAGGGACCGCCCTGGTAAATCCCGGTAGTCTGGCTGTCGAAGATATGCCATCACCATTCAACCCTGCCTGGCCGCGCGCCTCGGAGCGGGCAGCAGAAACTGCCGCAGCCGCCGGCGTCCGTGCCGCCATTGTGCGTTTGCCGCCTTCAGTGCATGGCGATGGGGACAAACACGGCTTTATCCCTATCCTGGTGAATCTGGCACGAGAAAAAGGGTTCTCTGCCTACATTGGCGAAGGACAGAACCGCTGGAACGCGGGACACCGGCTGGACGCTACGTTATTGTACCGTTTAGCATTGGAGCAGGCAACGCCCGGAGCGCGTTTCCATGCGAATACAGAAGAAGGCATAACCGTTAAAAGCATCGCCGAGGCCATTGGCGCTCAATTGAACCTACCGGTCAGATCGATTACCAGCGAAGAAGCAGCCGGGCATTTCGGCTGGTTTGCCCACATGGCGGCGATCGATTGCCCGACTTCGAGCACGTGGACCCAAGAACACTTAAACTGGCAGCCAACACATCCTTTCCTGTTAACCGATATAGAAAACGGCATTTACACCCAATAAGATGAAGTTAGTTGTAACCGGTTCTTTAGGGAACATTAGCCAACCGCTGACAGAAATATTGGTAACTCTGGAACACGAGGTTACTGTAATCAGCAGTGATGTAAAAAAACAAACAGCCATTGAAGCGCTGGGCGCTTCGGCTGCCATAGGCTCTATTGCCGATGTTGATTTCCTTACAGCAGCCTTTCAGGGGGCAGATGCGGTTTACGCCATGATTCCGCTCAGTTTTACGGAGCCGGACCTGGGCAAGTACCTGCGCCGGATAGCTAAAAACTACGTGCAAGCTTTAAACACAACGAAGGTCAAGCGCGTAGTCGTGATGAGCGGTTGGGTCGCCGACCTGATCAAAAGCGAAAACCTCGAGAACGAGTTTAACAGCCTGGAAGCTTCCGTGACTTTTATGCGCCCCGGATCATTTTATACGAACTTTTATCAGCATGTCGACATGATCAAAGGCAGGGGCCTGATGGGCAAACTACTCACACTGCGTTACTCCGGCTTTTGGGCATTGCTGACGGGGAAGACCGGCCTGTTGATGGGCAATTGTGGCGGTGACGACCGCATTATTTTCGTATCGCCCAAAGATATTGCCGTGGCAGTCGCGGAAGAGCTGGTGCTGATGACTGAGCAAAGCACCATTCGCTATGTAGGCAGTGAGGAGCTGACCTGCAACGAAGCGGCCAGGATCATCGGCACGGCGGTAGGCAAGCCCTGGCTGAAATGGGTGTTGCTGAGCGATAAAGCCATGCTGCAGGGATTGAAAATGGCTAAAGTACCCGAAAAACTCGCGGAAACTTTGGTAGAAATGCAGGCCGCTATGCACAGCGGTAAACCGCTGGAAAACTTTCATCGTAATCACCCGAAAATGGGCAACGTTAAGCTCACAAATTTTGCCCAGGAGTTTGCCCGGGTATACCATCAAAATTAAGTACCTTGTGTGATGAGCAATTCAACGCCTTTCCGTTTCAGCACCATCAGCGACTATCATCGTGCCGTGGGCTTGCCCAAACCAGCTCATCCGCTGATCAGTGTGGTCCGCATGGAAAATATTAACCTGCCGATCGCCGAGGTGCCATTTAGCCTGGTGGGGGACTTTTACTGGATCTCGATGAAGAAAATGCAGCATGTCAAGTTCCGCTATGGCCAGCAAAACAGCGACTTTGACGAGGGTGTGCTCTTCTTTATGTCGCCCGGTCAGTTGTTTGGCGTGGAAAGTGTGGAGCATACAACAAAAAAGCCTGAAGGCTGGATGGTCCTGATCCACCCGGACTTTCTGTGGAACACGGCGCTGGCCAAAAACATCAAACAGTATGAGTTCTTTAGCTATTCGGTGAACGAGGCGCTGTACCTGTCCGAAAAGGAAGAGACAATGCTCACCGCGATCGCGGGCCAGATAGAACAGGAATATAACACCGCTATCGACCGTTTCAGCCAAAGCGTCATCATTGCGCAACTGGAGTTATTGCTCACCTATTCGGAACGTTTTTACCAGCGTCAATTTATTACCCGTAAAAAATCCAGTCATGAACTATTGACTAGGCTGGAAGATCATCTGGACAGTTATTTTAACAGCGGAACCTTAGCGAAGCAGGGTCTGCCGAGCGTAACCCACATCGCCGAAATACTGAATATTTCCCCGGGGTATCTTAGCAGCCTGCTCAAAACACTGACCGGGCAAACCATGCAGCAGCACCTGCATCATAAGCTGATAGAGCTGGCCAAGGAAAAATTGTCCACGACCAACCTTACGGTCAGCGAGATCGCTTATGAACTCGGGTTCGAACACCTGCAGTCGTTCAGTAAACTGTTTAAGACCAAAACCAGCCTCTCGCCACTGGAATTCCGGCAATCTTTTAACTGATCGTTCTGTTAATTGTGGTTGATCCAATCCAACAAAACCGCCTCATGCAGGAAACCTGTTCTGAGCGATGCTTTCTTGTATGCCATTAAAAGAGTTGGTCGATGACCATTAAAGTACTGTTGTGATTTGATAAGGATCGCCTTGTTATGAAAAACTATGCTATCATTTCACTACCGGATCCCAGGTCCCCTGCTGTTCCGGCAGTGCGATCTGATTTCCCCAGTCATACATGGCTTTCAACACCGGAATAAGCGTTTTGCCCAGTTCACTGAGCTCATATTCTACCCGTGGCGGCTTTTCCATATAAGTATGACGGATGATCAGTCCATCCTCTTCCAGCTCCTTCAATTGCTGACTGAGTATTTTGCGTGAAATATCAGCCATTTGCACACAAAGCTTGCCAAACCGAACCTTTCCTCCGTTCAGCAAGCGCACCAGTATGATGGGTTTCCATTTGTTTCCGATATAACCCACCGTTCTTACAACAGCGCAGTTTTCGGGATTTTGCAGCATCTTTCTCATTTGTTAGTTACCAATAGGTTACTGCTATTTTGCTTTAGTTACCAGCTTGTAACCACTAATAGCAGTGTATCATCAAATATAGTTCATCTGCTTTAGTTTCTTTGTGAAACAAAAGTAAATAACATAGAAAAATGGAAATACAGCAGCAACTGATCAGGGATCTTGAAGGAAAAATAGCACTGGTAACAGGCGGCACCAAAGGCATAGGTAAAGCGGTAACCGCGAGATTATCACAGGCCGGCGCAACGGTCATCGTTACGGCACGAAACAAGCCGGATGAGCATAATAAGCCATATCACTTTATTGCCGCCGATCTGGCAAAGCGTGAGGATGTAGAAAAAGTCGCGGCAGAGATTAGCGAAAGGTATGGCGGGGTTGATATTCTGATCAATAATATGGGAGCGAACACCTTTCCCGGTGGCGGTTTCAGTACGCTTGCTGATGAGCATTGGTACCAGGCGCTGGAGATCAACCTGCTATCATCGGTACGTTTAGACCGGGCCTTATTGCCAAAAATGTTGGAAAGGAAAAGCGGCGTAATCATCCACATCTCTTCCACCAGCGGCCAGTACCCGATTTGGGAATCAACCATGGCTTATAGTGCGGCCAAAGCGGCGCTGACCTCTTACAGTAAATCACTCGCTGATGAAGCAGGCCCGTATGGCGTCCGTGTACTTACTGTTTCCCCCGGACTTAATAAAACGGAAGCAATGTCTGATTTTCTGGGTCAGCTGGCAGCCAAAGAAGGCATCACGTTTGATGAGATGACACAAAAGCTCTTTGACCGCGTTGGCGGGGTACCGCTGGGCAGGATGGCAGAACCGGAAGAAACGGCTGAACTTATCTACTTCCTGGCATCGCCAAAAGCATCTTATATCAGCGGAGCGAATTACTTCATTGACGGCGGTAATTTTCCGGTGGTAAAATAGCGGCTTATTGGGCGAAAAGTCAAACTACAGGCACCTGTGAGGTTGTAGATGCAAAAGATAAGATAACCTCTATTCTCCGGAAATCGCATCAGATATAGAACGGATAATGAAGAAAGTTCGATCATTATTGATCCAGTTCCATGTTCGCAGAGTTTATTTATTGAAAAGATTATTACCTGTTTTTGAAACCAGGAACCGAATCCATGTTCCATTCAAGCTACCATGACTTCTATGGATGCTTTTATTTATAGGAGTCTGACAAGCGAATGGAATATGGTTTTAGGTTGATCAATAAAAAACCGTTAAAATTATAGTGCAAACCAGCATTGAGAATAAAATTATTTTTGGAGATGATTAAATTACGTTTTCCGGTTACTTTCCTATTCGTCGCTCATAATTTACTATCATTCGCTCAAAAGTTACCGATTGATCGCAATTCATTAAGGGCATTTACCTCGAATACGCGTAGTGAGACCGGACTATCGGGCAAAGACTATTGGCAATGGCGGTTTTTTCGGGCGTGCTTTTATATTGGGCAACGGCAGGGATCAATGAAAATATTTTACCAAACAGGTAACGTAAAATAGCATTGGTGTCCTCGCCGCCAAGATTGGTCCCGCGGGGTTATTCCCGGCTCCAGCGCATTGACACATTGCCTCGGGTTTTCTCGTGCCAAAGCCATCGCCGCTATCGGGAAGATGAGTTGCCAACGTCTCCGTCAATGCAAAAGGGCCGAGATGATTGGTCGCATAAGTTAAATCCCATCCCTGGGCGCTTTTACGCGCCTTCCGCGACATGATGCCAGCGTTATTGAGCAAGCACATAGCTGGGCACATCATTGTGCAGGTAAGCCTGGGCATAAGGCTACAAGGCAATATCGGCATACCAGTTCGCCGTACTTCTGACGAAATATTCCTTCCTTACTTTCACGGCAAGTTTTCACTCGACTTATAACAATTTATTAATCCGACTATCATGCTGACGTCAGATTAATAAATTAATTTAATTATTTGAACGCTGTTCAATAATTTTGACATGTTTAAAAAATATTAACCGGATAATCATGAAAAAAAAAGTATTGATCACAGGAGCGAGCGGCGGCATAGGGCTGGAAATAGCCAGACGCCTGGCTTCTCAAAATTACCAAGTATCACTGGTAGCCCGTAGCGAGGAAAAGTTAAATAAGGCAATAAAAGATCTGGATGGTACTGGCCATACCATTTTGGTTGCGGACCTAACGGATAAAGACAACCTGCAAAAAGTAGCGGAGCATTTGAAAACCGGGGAATACGATGTTCTGATCAACAATGCAGGTGCTGGTATTTACGGAAAGTTTATTGACATCCCATTGGACGAGCAACTGGCAACCATGCAGCTCAATATGAATGCCCTGGTAACCTTATCTTATGCGTTTTTGCAAAATGCCAGGCAGGGTGATGCTTTGGTAAATATTGGTTCCCTGCTTGCGCATTCTTCCCTTCCGGGCGGATCAGTTTATGCAGCTACCAAAGGTTTTGTCGCCAATTTCTCGGAATCACTATGGTATGAGTTCAAGAAAAAAGGAATTTTTGTGATGGGTTTTAATCCCGGTGCTGCAGCCTCAGACTTTCATTCACATGCAGGTGGGCATACCAGTGATTTTCCAAAATTTGTAATGTCTTCTGTTGAGGATGTCGCCGAAGAACTGGTAAGGGCCCTGGAAAACAGGCGGAAGCCGAGAGTTGTACAGGGTTGGAAGAATAGGTTCATGCTATTTGGATTCAAATTATTGAGCCGAAAATCCGCTATAAATATTATGGGACAAATTAGCCCCGGCATGAAAAACTAAACGCCGAATCGTGGTGCGAAATTTCGCCACCTGGCCGGCGCTATTATATTTGTATATTATTATTAATAAAAATGGGCATAGCAGAACGAAAATTGGAAGAGAAACAGGAAATGCATAAACGCATTTTAAACGGAGCACGTAAAGTATTCCTTGAAAAAGGCTATGAACAAGCCAGCATGCGTAGTATTGCCAACGAGATCAACTACAGCCCAGGCTCTATTTATTTTTACTTTAAAGATAAAAGTGAGATTTTCCAGGAACTGCATAAGGAAGGGTTCGCGTTACTGCTCAACCAGTTCAAAGTTTTAGACAAAGTAGGCGACCCTTTTGAGCGTCTAAAAGCGATGGGCCGCATCTTTATCCAATTTGCACAGGAAAACAAGGATTATTATAACCTGATGTTTATTGTTGAAGAACCGACAAAAATGCCGGAAGATGGTGGTTTTAAGATAGCGCAGGAAGCGATTGATCGCCTGGCTTCTGTGGTTAAAGCTTGCCAGCAGCAAGGGAGGTTTAAAGATATGGATACCGAAGATCTCACCTTTATGATCCTTTCGGCAATGCATGGCATTTGCGCACTGTTTTGTAAAGACCGTACCACAAGCTTTGTAAACAAGACGAATGAAGAACTGATGCATAACGGCTACGAGTGCTTTGTTGCACTGCTTGAAAAAAGCTAGCTTTTTTTTGACTATGTATTGAACACTGTTTAAATTTAAAACGATGTATAAAAATGAAAACTAACAACAAAAGAAAATACGGCTTTGTACTGGTAGCGGCAGCCTTATTGGCAGCCCCGCCAGTAAAAGCCCAAAGTCGGCTGGATGACTATATCCGGGACGGATTGGCATCCAACCAGAGCATCAGGCAACAAAACTTTGTGCTCGAAAAAAATGTATATGCCCTCAAGGAAGCCAAAAGCATGTTCGGGCCGGATGTTACCTTTTCGACCACCTATACCAAAGCTGATGGCGGGCGTACCATAGACTTTCCGACAGGCGACCTGTTTAACGGGGTTTATTCCACGCTGAACAAACTGACAAACAGCAACGCCTTTCCGCAGTTACAAAACCAGCACATATTGCTCAACCCGGATAATTTTTACGATGCCAAGTTCCGTACAACCCTCCCTATTTTGAATGCGGAGTTGATTTATAATAAACGTATCAAGGCGCAGCAGGTAGATCTGCAAAAAACCGAAGTACAGCTTTATAAACGCGAACTGGTGAAAGAGATCAAAACGGCCTATTACAATTACTCAAAAGCTGTTTATGCTACCGGGATCTATGAATCGTCGCTCCGCCTGGTTGAAGAAGGCCAACGGATCAACACCAAGCTGTTTGATAACAGCAAGGTAAACCGGACGGTTGTACTCAGAAGCCAGAACGAGGTATCCAGGATCAACGCAGCGCTCACCGGGGCAAAGAAAACCGCGGAATCAGCCCGCTATTATTTTAACTTCCTGATTAATCGCCCGCTTACGGATAGCATCCTTTTAGATGATATTACCACGCTACCCGCCAGGGAGCAATTGTTAGGGAATAATATTAGCGGCAGGGAAGAATTAGCCAAGCTCCGGATAGCTAAGGATATTAACGGCAATCTGACCGGGCTAGCCAAATCATATATTATCCCCAAATCAGGCACCTTTATCGACCTGGGCTCGCAGGCTTTTGACTGGAAGTTCAACAGCCAAAGCCGGTATTATTTATTCGGCGTTTCTCTCGAATGGAACCTGTTCTCCTCCGGGAAAAACAGTTACCGGGTAAAACAAACCATTGCCGATGGCCAGGCCTTAGCATCACAAACCGATTATGTACAGCAGCAACTCCTTACCGAGTTAAAAGTACGCCAGACCACCATGCAAAGCGCCATTGCGCAATACGAGGCCGCACAATCCCAGTTGAAAACCAGCCAAACCTATTACAATGATATGGTCAAGCTATACAAACAGGGAATGGCCATTTACATTGAACTGCTGGATGCCCAAAACCAGTGGATAGATGCGCAGCTTAACGCCAACATCGCCCTTTACGACACCTGGATAGCCTATACGGCCATCGAACGTGCCAATGGCAGTTTTACCATTCAACAATAAAAACATACAACGATGAAAAAAAATCAATTATTCAGCATTTTAATAATTGCCGCTGTGCTTGCCTCCTGCAAACAAAAACACCAGGAACAAAATGCATTGGGCGAACCGGATATCATCCCGGTTAAAACAGCTTCGGTTTCCGTATTAGGGGTTCCTGATCACATCAGCGCTACCGGGCTGGTAAGTACCGAAGATGAAGCCAAATATGCTTTTAAAATAGGCGGCGTGATCAACAGAATCTTCGTGCAGGAAGGCCAGTTCTTTAAAAAGGGCCAATTGCTGGCTACGCTCAATTCAACCGAAATATCGGCCGGGCTGGCCCAATCCAGTCTTGGTGTGGAAAAGGCACAACGTGACTATAGTCGTGCCGTTAATCTTTATAAAGACAGTGTTTATACCCTGGAGCAATTGCAGAACACTAAAACTGCACTTGACGTTGCGCAAAAAGCCCGGGAAGCGGTAGCCTTTAATGACCGCTATTCCAAAATATACGCAGCATCCGATGGTTTTGTGAGCAAGAAGACAGCCAACGATGGCGAAGTGATCGGCGAAGGAATGCCGGTGCTGCTCATCAATTCTACCGAACAGCACAACAGTTATTCATTAAAGGTTGGGGTGACCGACCGTGAATGGGCCATCATCAAACCCGGACAAACAGCCAAAGTAACGCTGGATGGATACGCAGGCCGGCAATTTGACGCCGTGGTGTTTCGCAAGTCGCAGGCTGCGGATCGCGAACTTGGCTCGTTCCAGGTAGAATTGAAGCTGACATTAAATGGTATAAAGCCTGCTGTCGGCATGTTCGGCAAAGCTGAAATAGATACCCACCAGGATGAAAGTGTGATGGTGATCCCCTACAGTTCATTGGTAGAAGCCGACGGCGATAAAGGCTTCGTGTTTACCACCATCGGCACCAACAGGGTAAAACGGGTACCGGTTAGCATCCTGAAGTTTGATAACGACAATGTATACCTGAAGGATAAACTGGAAGGCATAAGTCAGATCGTGGTTTCAAACAGCGCCTACCTTAACGAACAGTCCATTATTAAAATCATCAAGTAAAGACTACCGTTATGAAAATTACCAATTTCGCAGTTAAGAACTACCAGTTCACACTGATCATATTTTTGCTGGTTGCTGTAGTCGGCGTATTAACGCTGTTTACCATGCCCCGTTCGGAAGATCCGACCACCCATCCTCCGCAATACATCATTACGGTCATTTATCCCGGTACCAGTCCGAAGGATATGGAAGAACAGGTGGTAAAACCTATCGAGAACAAGATTTACGGATTGGAAAACATCGAAAAGATATTGACCACAGTTGAAGACGGCGTAGCGGTTATCCAGCCAAAGTTTAAATATGGTGTAGATGTAGATAACAAATACCAGGAAATTTCTACAGAGATCAATGCTTTAAAAAACAGCGAGTTGCCCAAGGATATTTACCTGATCAAAACAGAAAAGGTTTCCTCTTCGGATGTAAAGATCTTGCAGGTTGCCCTGGTATCAGACAATGCTTCCGGTAAATTACTACGGGACAAAGCTGACATCCTGAAAACACGTTTGGAAAAGATTACCAACCTGAAGGATGTCAAATATTTCGGCATGCCGGAGCAGGAGATTCGTATCGACATGCAGCTGGATAAACTGGCCCAGTTAAAAATACCGCTCAATGTAGTGATAGGCAGTTTACAAAGCGAAGCCGCCGATATTCCGGGAGGCAGCATTAACCTGGACAGCAAGATATTCAACGTAAAAACCAGCGGTAAGTTCAAAACCGTTGATGACGTTGCCAATACCGTCATCTATAATGCCAATGGCAAGATCATTTACCTGAAGGATGTAGCCGATGTGAGCTACAAAGATGCCATTGCCGATCACATCACCCGATTGAACGGGCACCGCTGTGTATTGGTTACTGCCGGGATGAAAGATAACGTGAATATAGCCAGCGTGCAGAAAGAGTTTTTACCGGTACTGGATGAATTTAGCAAAAGCCTGCCCGAGAACATCCGGCTTGTTAAAAATTTCGACCAGGCTAATATGGTTTCTGAACGCTTGGGCCACTTGGGCTTTGATTTTGGATTAGCTATTGTTTTAGTGATCATTACCTTACTGCCTTTGGGGTTCAGGGCATCGCTTATCGTGATGATCTCTATACCGCTTTCTTTGGCGCTGGGGCTCATTGCCATGAATTTATTGGGATATTCCCTAAATCAGCTCAGTATCGTAGGGCTTGTGGTAGCATTGGGACTGCTGGTGGACGATAGTATCGTGGTGGTTGAGAATATTGAGCGCTGGCTCCGCGAGGGGCATTCCCGGATGGATGCTATCCTGAAAGGCACGCAACAGATAGGGATAGCGGTTGTAGGCTGTACGGCTACCTTGGTTATCGCTTTTTTGCCGCTTGCCTTTTTGCCCGATATGGCTGGTGAATTTATTCGGAGCCTGCCTATGGCTGTCATGACCAGCGTTTTGGCATCTATGATAGTGGCCTTAACGCTTGTTCCCTTCCTGGGCAGCAGGATGCTCAAAACCCATACACATGGCGAGGGTAACTTCTTTTTAAAACACCTGCAACGTTTCCTGACCTGGTCTTATGCCCGCGTGATGCCGCTTGCCTTAAA
>NZ_FNCG01000009.1 GCF_900100945.1 Mucilaginibacter gossypii
TTAGAATCGCCTAACGACACACTATCAGGCGGCAGTTTAGCCGGGATAACCGGAACAGGCAGGTGTCCGGACTTAATATTCTTATCAACTTTCTGCGCATAGCTATCAACTGTTAACAGGATAGCAAGTACAAACAACGTACTTATTTTTCTCATTGATCAATAAATAAAAGGCAACAAAATGGTCAGGCTAAAAGTAGATTTTCTATTAAACTGAAAAGTTGTCAAAAACCGACTTTCATTTATTATAAAGCGGTTTTTTTGTGGGCAAAACATTTAACCTATTACACTACTCGCCTTGCTTCATCCATATTCGCCGCCAGCCTCATCTTACCATGCAGAACAGAAATTGGCATTATTCTTAACCGATATAGCGCTACGTTTATTGCCGAGATAAGATTTATTTCAGCCAGGTCACACAGCTCAATTGGCCAGTGCCTTACCGTCCAAATGTATTTGAACAGTCTCTTCCAGAGTAATTTTATCTTAGTTTTATGTAACAAACACCTGAGGGTGACATCTAAATCGAAATATGAATGATAGAAATAAGATCGTACGCCTGTCGGACCTGTTATACCTGATCGTAGGATACTGCCATTAAGCATGATTAACGAGGGGCTGCAGAGCAGGTAAAGAATCAGTCGCCAATTGCTACCCTTTTTCAGACAATGTCAAACTTTCCAACCAGGGTAAATCCTTCGGATTTAGTAGGGCAAACTATTTCCTGGGAGATAATATTATTCTACGGTCCTATTATCGGTATTATACTGACAGCTGGGGCAGTAAATCAAATACGGCTAACCTGGAGATAACTTATAAAGTGTCACCTTTTTTGTCCATTTCACCGTTCTACCGATATTATACGCAAACTGCTGCCAAATATTTTGCTCCTTTCGAGCAAAATAGCGCATCGCAGACTTATTTTACCAGCAATTATGAATATGCAAAATTCAACAGCCAGTTTTTTGGGGTCGGTTTCAGGATCGCTCCGCCTAAAGGTGTGTTGGGCTGGGGAAGTTTACATGACCTGGAAATACGGTATGGCCACTATAAGCAAAATGTTGGTTTAGTTTCTGATGTGGTATCAATCGGCCTCGGTTTTAAATAATCCCAACAAAATGAACATGTCAAAGAATCCGGAAAGGTTTTAGTCTGGTTAGTTATGTTTATTTCTCCAGTTTTGTTACAAAACGAGATACCATTATAAAGTAATTCTGCTGCTTTTTTGGTTCCCAATTTGTCTTTTGTTCCTCATTTTTCAGTGTCACGTAAATAGTTGTAATTATGGATGACTAAATACCATTAAATGACACTAAATGTTACAAAACGCTCCAACTTTAGGGATATACAACGACCGATATTGTTACGATGATTTGTTGGGGCGGGTGTTAATGTGGATAATTAAATTGTGGAAATTTAAAATACATGGGTTTAAATTTCACGATCCAAAGAAAATGTGTGCATTGTAAACAAACGTTCAATGTACACATTTTCACTCGATTTTGCAGCACGCTGTTCAATAAGCGATTTAAAGCTGCAAAACAAAGAAGTAAAAAAATAAAGTTGAAAAGCTAAAGCCTGTTATTTTATCCGCTGAAGCAATGCAATCCTTAAAAATGTAGCGTTTTTAAATACTCAAAAAGCCGCACTATTGCTTTGCGTATCGTGCAGCTTTATTTACCATTTAATAAATACTGGTAAACTCGTCGCCTACCATCTTTTAATAGACGTTAAGCTTAATCAGAGACGTCGTAGGATATTTTCGTTCCGTTAACGAAGTCGAAAAGCGTCAGCCTCCGAATATGATAATATGATTCCCAAAACAACCGGAGATTTTTTATAAACGCCCGCTTAGCTTCATCCTTTTCCGTTAAGGCGATATTCAATTCGGTCAGCCCGATACGACCGATAAGGAATTGTTGTTCAGCCAGATCATACCGTTCACTGGCTATAGTATCAGCCTGTCGCGCGATTTTGATATTGTCACTGATGAGCTCTGTGTTTTGAACCAGGTTAACGATCTCTTCTTCAATCGCGATTTGCTCGAGCTCAATATTGTACTGCTCTGTTTTTAAATTGGATAAAGCCAAGCTTCTCTTTCCCCGGTTCCGTCCCCAATCGACGATAGGAATACTTAGATTTAACGAAAGCTGTTGCTGGCCTCTCGACGAATTATAAACACCATATATGTTATCATCAGATCCATTTACACCTGCTACGGCGCTCAAAGTCATCGAATAACGCTCCCGGTTAGCGCTTTCCAAATTGCTTTTGGCTTCCAGCATGCGTCTTTTAAAGGCAATAAATTCCTTCCTGTTTTTTTTAGCAGCCGCAATAGCTTGGTCAACGGATAATTGCATTGCCGGGAGATTTTCCGGAATCAGCAGGTCAGCCAGACTGGTGTCTTTGATACCGGCATAAGCTTTTAATTTGTATACAGCAGATTTAAAGTCGACATTCGATTTTTGTAGGTCCTGCTGTGAATTCAGTATTTTCAGTTTTAACTGCAAAATCTTGTCCTTGGTTGTCGTACCAAGACTGATTCTCCGATCTTCAATAGTGTACAGGTGCTGAATATTTTGCAGGTTTTTAATGGCTAGCTTTTTATTCACCGATGCTTCAATAGCATCAAAAAAATAAGTTACGATGTTGTCAGACAGACTTTCCATCTCTTGAACGAACGCTTTTTCTCCTTCCTGCATTTTCAAGGGTTCGATCTGTTTTTGCCATTTGAACCGATTGTAAGCAAACAACGGCTGGTTAATGACCAAGTTATAGAGGCTTCCGCTGTATTGCTTATAGCGATTCCCGAAGTCATCGAATCTGGACATATTGGTGGTCAGCGATAAGTCACCTCCAGTAGCGAGAATACTCTGACTTAAAATAGCACCCAGGTTGGAGTAATTTTGTTTGATCGGAATAAAGCGGAATGAGCCATCATCCTGCGATATTTTGGAATATTCCTTAGTATAATTCGCAAGACTACCGGTGATTACCACTTGCGGCTTGAGTGTTGCCTTGTAGTTTTCGAATGACCATGCTATGGTTTGACGGGTACTGTTGGCAAGCTTGGCCGATGCAGAATTATGGATGGCCAAAGCGATCATCTCGGACAGCGAATAGACCTTCTTTTCCTGGCTATGGCCAAGGACAGGAATAAGTAATAAGATAAACAAAAAGTACCTCATCTTTATTTTGACATTTTGAATTTGGTAGTAAGAAAGAAATAGGACAGAGGAACAAACCATACGGCCAGGAATGTCCCCATTGTTAATCCCCCGATGACCACATAGACCATCGGTCGTTGAAGGTCGCTGCCTATTCCCGGCGTTAACAGGACGGGTATCAGCGCGAGGCTGGTACTCAGTGAGGTCATTAACAATGGTTTCAGACAGATTTCACCTGCTTGATGTAATAGATTTTCCAGTTGTTCGACACTTTCTGAACCATTTGACTCCTGAAATTGCCTCCTCAGCCGGTTGATCGTTTCGACTTTCAGTATCGGATCGTCGACAATGATTCCCAGTACGACCACAAAGCCCACCGCAGCCATGATGTCCAGCGTGCCGCCTGAGATCCACAATAGCAGCAATGCTGCAGACAACCCAATCGGCATGGTCAGCAGCACAATAAGCGGATAAGTGATGCTTTCAAACTGCATGGCGAGAATAAAGTAGAGCAGCAGGATAGAAATGAAGAAAATGACTGCCAGATCTTTAACAGTGGCCTTACTGCTATAATACTTTCCCGTGAACGCAACAGAACAGTTTGAACGTAATGCGATTTGAGTAATGGAGTCGCTGAGCTTATCAATGTCATCATGATTTTGCTGTGCAAACAGGATTGATCGGTAAGGGCCGGCCCTGTCAGCAGTAACGTTTTTGGGATGTCCGACAAGTTCGTAATCGACCAAAGCAGTAAGTGGGTAAGATGAATGTTGCTTATTGATCACCGACTTGGCAAGCAAAGTGGTGAAATCAGCTTCCGGTCCGCTTAGTTGCAGCGACTCCCCCTGGTCTTCATTTCCTTGCCTGATCCTGTAAGGACCGAAAACCCTTTTAAGTTCCGACCTGACATCTTCAGCATCGATGTGGTAAGCTTCCAGCACCTTTTCCTTGAAAGACATGTCAATATTTTCTTCCTCCTGGAAGCCGGGGCCGAATTGCCAGTTATTGTTGTTTATGCCAGCTAGAGCTTTTTTCAGGGTTTTAAAATCCACTTCTCCTGAAGATGCAGAAATAGGTTTGAAGCGGGCCTCAAAGTACGGCTGATTATCTTCGAACAATTTGGTGAAAGCATTCGGTGCGTCTGTGATCGTGAATGTAGCATCAGGAAAGTGGGACTTCATGATTTGTGCGAGCTTCGCTATTCCCTGTCTCTTTTGTGCTTCGTTCTTAAAATTGAAGTAGATTTCCGCGTGCTGTGTGTTGTTAGTGTTTTCGTTCAGGGCAAACTGCCTTATACCGATCTCAGCTTCCCAGGCAACATCTTTGTCCAAAACACGGGTTGCTGTAAGCGTATTATAACGATTAGCTTCGACTGCTAAGGGGGCGTTCCAGTCAAGTGTCATTAGGCTTTCGTTTTGCGCAATGTGCGGGAGCGAGGCAACGGGGATAAAACGATAGATAATAAAACAGGCAGGCATGAAAAGCAGCGTGATGTAGAAAAAGAGTTTTTTGTGCCTGAATACAACGCTGATCATGCGATGATAACCGCCGGATATCCACAAATAGAATTGTGTATCCTGTTTTAGCGTTATCTGTCGTTTTCCTATGAGCAGCTTGTACAGCAGGGGGTTGAGCATAAATGCAACCAAAAGCGAGACTGTTAGTGATATGGTCAGCGCGATGGCCTGGTCGTATACCAGTGCGCCTGCGATCCCACTCAGGTAGACCAGCGGCGCGTAGACAGCCACCGTCGTCAGCACCTGGCTGATCACCGGAACTATGACCTCATTGGTACCCTGGACACAACTTTCTTCCGTATTCAGCCCTTCAAGCTGCTTCCTGTAAATATTATCCAGCACGACGATGGAATTATCGATCAGCATGCCGATGCCTAATGCAAGGCCAGAAAGCGAAATAATATTAAAAGATATTCCGAATATATAGAAGAATACAAAGGAGATGATCAGCGATAACGGGATACTGATGCTCATTAGCAGTGGCATCGCATAATTCCCCAAAAAAATAAATAAGAGCAAAATGCATAGTAATCCTCCGAAAAGCAGGTCCTGTACAAGATTACTGATGCCGGCTTCCAAAAGAAAATTCTGGTTCTGGGTAGTTGCAAATCTGATTTTGGGGTAGTCCTTTTGCAGGTATGATACGGTACTCAGGAGATGGGGCAGAACTTCATTCATCTTAGCGCCCGGCTGTTTCATAATATTGATAACGAGCCCTGCTTTACCGTTATAAATATGGTATCCTGTTGGAGACTCCCTGTATAGAGTAACATCTGCTATTGATCCGAGTGTCACGTGATGCGCGGAATCAATGGGAATCATTACGGACTTCAGTTGTTCAATGCCCGGCGTGCGGCCTTTAAGCTTCAAAAAATAATTATTAGTACCGTCCTGTACGGTTAATGAACCCAAATCTGTTGCAGAAGCATCTATTGCTGAAGCAATACGGTCTATGTTTAAACCGATCCCGGACATTTTCCGGGTATCAGGAATAATTTTGATCACCGGACGCTGGGCACCGCTGATATCTACCTGTGCAATACCCTCGATCTGCTCAAACCGGCGTTTGATCGAAGTTTGGGTCAATACCGACAGTTCAGGTAGCTGGGCTTCACTTTCTGGGGTCAGTTGCACTCTCAGAATCGGCACATCAGACGTATTTAGCCTGGAAATCTGCGGCCGTGGCATACCTGATGGCAGCGTACTAATGAGCCTATCGATTTTTTCATTCACGTCCACATAGGCCAAATTCATATTAGTGCCGTACTGAAAGGAAACCCGCAAGGTCGCCGCGTGGTTGGTACTTGTTGTTTCTATATCCTGGAGGTGATCTACATTGATGACACTTTCCCGGATCAGACTGGTCACATTTCTTTCAATAGCAGCGGCGGCGGTATTCGGATAATTTACCTTGATCAGTATGACCGGAACATCAATAGAAGGGAGTAAGGATACCGGTATTTTTTGCAGCGCAAGTATCCCTAATATGCTGATCACCAAGAACGACATTAACACAGCTACCGGCCGTGCGATTAAATACCTGACCATAGATGTTATTTTGAGGTTTTGTTGATGGCTACGGGGCTGTCGCTGTTCAACTGCTGATTATTGGATATAATGACGCTTTGGCCTGAAGTGATGCCGAAAAGTATTTCGACTTCTTTACCATCATCATGCCCGATGTTGACGTAATTCCAAACGGCCCGGCCGTTTTCAAACGTGAACACGATCATCTTTCCGCCTCTGCTGACGACAGCCCGCTTCGGGAGCATGATCGCACGGTTCGCCGGGACATTGATCGTAGCCTGGGCGTTCATCCCGGGCAAAAGAGCTCCGGGCTCGTTAATATGAAGCCGGACTTTGACCATACCGTTGTCCGCTACGATCGGGTTGATCTCTTCGACAACTGCCTTATGTATCTTGTTCGTTGCCAAAGGAATAACCGTGCAATATTGTCCTTGCCTGATCTTATTGATATCTTCTTCCAGAAGATCGGTTTCCATAGAAAGATCCGTTGCGGAATAGATGGTAAATAGTTCATCGCCAGCCCTGACAAAATCGCCCTGATGCACCTTTAGGTTAGCCACTTTCCCTCCGAACGGGGCTCGTACTACGGCTCTGTCAAGTTCGTTCTGGCGCTCCTGTATATCGAGTTCCGCCTGAACAAGGCCGACATTCGATCTGATTTTATGATAAACAGTATCAAGCGTTGCAGGTGCTTTGTTTTTTAACAGTGACTCCTGGCTTAACAGGTCACTTTTGTAATTGACTGTACTATTGAACGCTGTCTCCTTTGCACGGTTTAGCTTAAGGAGCAGGTCTTTAGTGTCAAATTTTAATATTTCTTCGCCGATGCCGAAGACCGCGCTGTTGCCGGCTCTGCTCGAACTGATAACGCCACTCGCAGGGCTATAAACCTTGGCGAATCTTTCCGGGTAGATTTTTCCGTTGCCTTCTATTTTAAATTGCATTTCCCTGACTTCCGCGTGAATAGTATCGACCATAATACGATCCGGGGTCGATGCCTGCAGCCCGGCAACATCTGTCGGAACACTGTCCTGATCCCCCCCGCTACAAGAAAGAAATAGGCAGAAAAGGAAGGTGATCGGGATAAAAAAACGTACTTGTTTTGTCATATACCTATTAGTTTGTCTATAAATGATGTACTGGGCAAAAACTGTTTTTTATATTAAATAGTATTTATCCGTATATGAAATAGTATTATATGAGGACTAAACCCATAATACAGAAATACAGAATTATATTCTCAATATTAAATAAAATAAATATTATATTCTGTTGTTATTTAATTTTTTGTTATATAATTTTGCTTTGTCGCCGGCCGGCAGCAATAGTCAATTATTATTTTTTTATTACTTAAAAAACATTATCATGAAAATCTTGAAAAAAAACTTTTCAAAAATCGTGGCAACTTTCGTTCTTGTAGGATCAGGAATCGTTTTGCCTGCCAAATCAAATGCAACAGTACAATATTGCTGGGGCAGCCTTCGCACCGTGCAGGGTATTTCGGTTTGTGACGGCGCGGCGAACAACTGTACCCATCCGTGTACAGTTGCCAATTAATTCGTTACCGGAGCCTGTGATCACAGGCTCCGTTTTCAGACCGCCGGAAAGTTTTAGCACAGGCCGGCATATTCCTGCTTAACGGATACATCTCAATGACTACACGAACATGAAACCTATACAATCACTTTTACCCAAAGCTCTTGCCGCATCGATGGTGCTCCTATGTGCGATTAATTTCTCTTGCGGACATGCCGGAAAAAAGCCCTCGGATGCCAGGGAAATGACATTCAAGGTCACCGACAGTATCCCCTTATATAATGATTCGTTATCTTTCCGGTTCTTTGACGTCAGCAGATTTTCCAAGGACTCCATACTGGCGTTTCAGCATCCTGCCTTGAATTTATCTTTGTTAGATCGCAAGGGAGTTTTCCGGAAAAACATCAGTAAAAAGGGCGATCTGCTCGGCCAGTTCATCGGGACTTTTTTACAGCCGAATTTTTCTGCGGATGGTTACCTTTTCGTGGTAGAAGATGGCAATACGCCCTGCATCTCGGTATTTGATCCTGATCTGAAGTTTGTTAAAAGGATCTACCTGAACGAATACATTGATTATGATTATGTTCCCACCCTACAGTCTACCTCTTTTGTTGAGAAGAATAATCAGGGGACGAAAATATTCCTGAGCACCAATACCACGCAATACGGTTTTAGTTCAGCCGAATTATATAAACGGACCAGCAGTATTATAGAAATTGACCTGGATAAAGATTTTAACGTGAAAGGCAAAAAGCGATTTCTTCCATATCAGTCCTTTGAAAAGATCAGATCTGCGCTGTCGGAAAATAAAAAGGACTGGGATAGTCCGGTAGCCCAGCTTGCTGCCGACCCGATTACCCGCAGCAGGTATGTAAAATATGAATTTGATGATAACCTGTATGCCTACGACCAAAACTGGCACCTGCTCAGAACTTATCATGTTTCTCCTCCTTACTCTGGTGCGGGGTATGGCATCCCTTTTAACCAGGGTATCAGCGATCCGCAAAAAAGTATGGAAACAGATTTCAAATGGAGATACGCCAATATTTATTATTACAGCATGGATGTCAGGGATGGCAAAGCCTTTCTGCTTTATTGGAAACCGCTGCCCGCTGACGGGATACCTAAAAACCAGTTCGAGGAGAATAAGGTGCTGGTGACTCCTGTACTCCATATCATCGACTTGAAGACCGGGAAGCAATTCTATACTAACCTTCCGGGTAAATTCTCTCCTTACAGCCATGTAGCTGCACTTAACCGGAAGGAAGTAATGATCTCCGGAAACTCCAAGACCAGTGAAGATATACAGCTTTATAAATTAAGATTAGCTTATGAATAAGACCTCTTTCGCTGTGCTCATTTCACTGCTAACATTCTGTCTTTTATCATGCGGCTGTAGCCGGAAAGATGAACAGAGACCGTTTCGGGCGGCGGATTCTGTTTTAACAAAGTACCATATCAGCGACCGTAATTCAGGAACATTCTATCTCATAGCTGATGCTTCCTGTGAGTTCTGCGTTAAAAACCTGGAGTTTTTTCTGCGTAAAGTGCCCCGGACTGACAGGCATATCCTCTATACTACGGGATTTAGTAAAATACGCTATGCTGATCTCCCAATCAGAAGCATCGTGGACAGCAGTAATTTGGTGATCCTGCCAGGCTATGCGCTGTTGGAAAATGCGGCAAATTATACACATGATATCAAAGGACCCTACAAAATCGAGATCAGTGACCATCGTGTCAACGAAATCACATCCCTGAAACTGATGGTACATAAGTAGCCGGCGCCGGGCTCTTATGTGCTATACTATGTCAAGCCTCCTCATCAATGACGCCCAGAAGAATTGTCATCCTTTTCGTGGTAGTGGCTTTGCTGAGCATCCTTTGTATCAGTAAACTGAAGGTAAGTTATCTGCCGGCAACTACGGTCACTAATCAGATATCTGTATATTTTGATGTTGCCGGTTCCGATCCGGAACAAACTGAGGCACTGGCGACAGAATCCCTGGAAAACGCGCTTTCGGGCATTACTGGTATCAAGAAAATATCTTCGGTATCCTCTTATAATTCGGGACGTATCGTCGTTTCATTTGAGAGCGAATCCGATCTGGATTACAAGTATTTCGAAATCATGGCGGCTGTCCGGCAATTGCGGGAACATCTTTCCCCCCGTGTTTCGTTTCCAACTGTTATCAAAGGGGATGAATTGACAAAGCTTCGACAGACGCCATTCCTCGTATATGCCGTGACGTTCAGGGAAAATGCGGAGAAGGGAAACGATTTACTGGTGTCTGTCAGACGAAAGCTGGCAGCGGTGCCAGGTATCAAGCAGGTGGAATTGTCCGGATATGCCAGTCAGCAACTTACAATCACTTACGATGAACAAAAGTTAATGGCCCTTCAGCTTCAACCATCATCGCTTTTATCAGCGATCAGTAAAAACACCTCAGAATACTATCATGGTTTAGCTGTCTACCCGGGCCATGGAAAGTTATTTATCCGGTCGCTGCGCCCGATAAATTCACTTGATGACATCAGGAACATCCCCGTGGTTAGCCCCCGTTCAGGCCTGATCCGCCTGAAAGAACTGGCCGAAATCAGCCTCGCCGATCAGCCGGTAACCAACATATTTCGGATCAACGGGGAAAGATCGGTCAATTTGGCCATATATGCCGATGACCAAAAAAACCAGGTAAAAATGGCCGGACAGATAAAGCGGATCATCCAAGAATTTGAATCGATGCTGGCAGGCCGGTGCTCGTTCCATCTGACACACGACAACGCAGCGTACATCGCCGCGGAGCTTAGAGATAACATCATCAGAAGTTTTTTTGTCGTGGCCATACTCGTCGCTCTTTTATTTGTTTCTTATCATAACTGGCGACCGTTTGTGATTCTGACCGGGACTCTGCTGATCAACCTCGGGCTGCTCCTTTGGTGCTGCTGGGCTATGGCGATCCATATCCATCTCTATTCACTGGCGGGTATCACCATTGCTTTCGGAATCATGATTGATCACGGCATCATTATATTCGATTACTTTCATCAGGATAAAAATATCCGGTCCTACACTGCGCTACTTGGGGCCACACTCACCACTATCGCATCCCTTTTGCTGGTCTTTCTGTTGCCGGATGAAGAAAAACAAAATCTCGTTGATTTTGCGACGATTATCTGCATCGCCCTCGTATCCTCGCTCCTAACGAACCTTTTATTCACGACTGCGCTTTATCGGCTGCTTTATCGCACCGGTCATGGACAACCGTCCCTGGGGGCCGCGAAACAAAATAAAGCCGGCTTTGAGCGGTCGCACCGGCTTTATTTTTGCATGATCGAAAGAATCAGCGGAATCAGGAAGACATTTCTTGTAATCGTGACCTTATCTTTTGGAACTCCTTTTTTCCTCCTTCCGGAAAAAATTGAAAGCGCTCCGCTTTACAACCGGACCATAGGCTCGGCACTTTACCAGCAAGGTATCCGGCCGTACCTGGATAAATACACGGGCGGCGCGCTCCGGCTATTTAAAGTAAATGTATTTGACGGAAGCGGCTTTCGTGACGCGGGAAAGACCAGACTGATCATCAGTGCTGAAATGCCCGCGGGGAAACCATTAAGCGAAATGGACAAGCTTTTTACGACACTGGAAAGCATTTTAAAGCCTTACAATTGCATTGATAAATGCATCACCCGGATCTCATCCCCGCAGCAGGGCGTAATGGAGGTTCTGTTCAGGAAGGGGTTCGATCATTCCGGGTATCCTGCACAAATAAAACTTTTACTTACCAATAAAGTGGTCTTTTATGGCGGAGTGGTCTGGGGAATTTATGGATCTGGCCAGGGCTTCAGTAATTCGCTGGAGAACCAGCTACCCTTTTTCAGGATCAAGATTACAGGATATGAGGCGGGAAAGCTCGATCAGATGGTCTCGGATTACGGCCAGTTACTAAGCACCAACAAACGCGTTGGGAAAGTTGATCTTAATGACCGGTATACTTATGAAGATAAACCTGCCCAGCAATATAATTTTCATTTGAATGAAAGTGCGCTGTCTGCGCGGGGACTCAATCACGAAGATATCAACAATGCATTGGCCTGGGAGCGTGGCAGTTCCGAAAGCCCAGCCATCAAGGTGGATAATACCTTTTATTCTCTTTATTTCCATTCCATGTCTGCCAGTTCTTTAACTGGTTGGGATTTACTTAACTCCCCGTTGTTCGTTAATGCCAGCCGTGCCATCCGGTTCAGGGATATCGGGGCGATGACTTTAGATAAAATACCTGGAGCCGTTTATAAAGAGAACAGGGCCTATGTGAGGATTGTCAGCTTTGAGTATAACGGATCTGCAGACTTCGGCGGTCGCTTTTTAGACCGAAGTATTAAGGAATTCAAAGAAAAGATCCCACAAGGGTACCTGATGCAGCGGATCGACGATTCCGGAACGAAAAAAAACGATAATGGTCTTTATGGCAGCATCATTATGCTATTGATCGTCGTCAATTATATCATCTGCGCTATCTTGTTTGAAAATCTTTTTCGACCACTGATCATCATTTTTACCATCCTCGTTTCTTTTATCGGGATATTTCTTGTTTTCTACCTATTTGGGGTTTCTTTCGATCAGGGAGGTTATGCAGCTTTCATTATGCTCGGTGGGCTGGTAGCTAACGCCGGTATCTTTATCATCTACGACTACGACGTATTGCTTCGGAGAAACAACCCGGGACAAGCGGATCGGAACAGGATGCTGATTGCTGCCGTAGCGAATAGGTCGCGTACTATTTTATTGACGAGTATATCTGCGGTATGTGGTTTGATCCCGTTCCTGTTTGAGGGCAGCAGCCAGATATTCTGGTTTTCCTTTGCCGTTGGTACTCTCGGAGGGGTGATATTTTCGTTTTTCAGCATCTTTATTTTTCTTCCGGTAATGTTATGGCATAAATCCGGCTATCGGCAGGTCGAAGGAAATCTCTGAACCACTTCCTGAAGCTTTGATGATCATTGTCAATATCATTCATCCGCTGATCTAGGGCATTTGTCAACTTTTTAGCCGTATTCGTCATTTGTCCAGAAATCCAACCCTCTATTTTTCATACTTTAAAGCAAATAAAAGCCGGGTATGCCGGAGCTCGAATGTCTTTTTAACCTATGTTTATCACATCCCCCCAATAAATATGTTAAAGTGCTGTATTATCGAAGATCAACCATGTTACTCGACACAGGTTATTAAAAATCATATTAGTGATACGCTCGGCCTCGAATTTGCAGGTTCTTTCACTGGCTTCGGGAAGGGCTTTGACCAGGTAAGGCGGTCAATACCGGATGTTTGTTTCATTAACGCCAGTATGCAGCGGATAGCGGAGGCTGATCCGGCCGGAATGATCGGAAGCCTGACTACCATTGTGCTGATTACCGAAGAACCGAATTACGCGCTGGAAGCTTACGATAATGAGTTTTTTGATTACCTGCTCATGCCGGTATCTTATAAACGCTTCTTACAGTGTATGAACAGCCTGAAGAAATTGGCGAAAAGGCTAAATGGTTACTCCCGGGAAAATCATTTCTTCATCCGTGCAGAATCCCGCGGCAAATTCATCAGGATCAATTATTCTGACATCATATTTATAGAAGGCGCCCTGAATTATATACAGATACATCTCACAGACGGGACCAAGCATAAGACATATATTTCCCTTACTGATATCTACATGAATTTAAGCCAGTTAAAATTCACCAGGATTCACCGCTCATACATCATCAATAACGAAATGATCACGGAAGTTAACGGTAACGAGGTGACGGTAAACGGCAAATTTACATTCGGCATCGGGGCGGCCTATAAAAATGGTTTCTTTGAAAGTCTCACAACCAAGGTGATCGGAGCCAGAAAAACGGCCTGACCTCTGATATCGATGCTCACCCCCCGTCAGTATTGTCTTTAATGAGCTGGTATAGGTATGTGCCCAGATCCTCCCTTGCCCCAATCGATCTGTCAAGGACAGCGCCGTTTTTACCGATGACGATATGTGCCGGAAGGACGTTGGTACCGAACGACTTGCCGAGATCACCATCATAACGCAGAATAGTATAGCTGAACGGATGTCGATTCAAAAAATACCGCAGGTGTTCTGCCCCATCCGTTGTAATGCCCAGGAAAACAACATCTGTCTTGTCATTGAAGGAATTGACCAGGTTATTTAACTGCGATATTTCGGCTACACAAGGCGCGCAGCTGATGCTCCACAGATTAATCACAATAATCTTATCCTTGAAGTCACCGATCCGAACAGGAACTCCGCCAATTGATGAGGTCAACAAATCCAGTATGTGCACGGCGGATTCACCACCCTGATTTGTAGTTGCACGCTTCTTCAACGAAGCTGCAAATAATTCAAATGTCCTTTTAGCTGCCGCGTCCGCTGAAAACAATAACCGGAGCGAGTCCAGCTTTATGGAAGGTGCCGCCGCATTATATAACACCCTGTAATCTTCTATAGATCGCTGATAATCCCTGCTAAGCCTGTACGCCTCAGCTCGGACGCTCAGGATCAACCTTTTGAAATTTCCCTCTATACTGGTTCCGTTGATCATATGCATCGCCATGCTGGCCTGGGCGACCGATTGACGATAGTCCTTCTGTGCCAATGCAAGCCTGGCCAAATCCAGGCGGGTTAGTGATAAATAGAGCTGATATTCGCCAGGCGTTACACCGCCTTCCCGATAGACACTACCGCTTCGGAAGTAAGCCAGTTCCTGCCTTAGCAGTACACGGCATCTGTCAGTTTTTTTCCGGCGCGCGATATATAATTCAGGAAGCCTGTTCAAATCATAATAATGAAGTGTACCGGTACGGCATGTTGCCCTCCTTACTTTTTCAAAAGCTTCAACGGGGATGGACAGATCATCCTTAAGTGCGTTCCACACGTCGGGGTCCCGTGATATTTCCGCAGCGGGGTACTTCATGAAGATCCGCTTGATTAAAGGCAGGATATCCTCCCCTGGGCCGCGTCCAGAAGCTTTATAATGCTCATAATTATAAATGCTGAAAGCAAAATCCGATTCTGCACTTGTGGGAAAATCATTAAGGGCCTTTGTTAGGTATTCTTTTCCCGCCAAAGGGTCTCCATTTTTCACAGCTGCAATGCATAAAGCAGTCAGCAATCCGGCATTGCTCGTCGTTCTACTATGCCGGTAGTAGTACTCCAGGCGCCTGCGGAGCCCGGCTATTTGTAGTTGGCCCG
Organism: Mucilaginibacter gossypii; assembly: GCF_900100945.1. Classification (GTDB taxonomy): domain Bacteria; phylum Bacteroidota; class Bacteroidia; order Sphingobacteriales; family Sphingobacteriaceae; genus Mucilaginibacter; species Mucilaginibacter gossypii. Next base: position 14,985 of record NZ_FNCG01000009.1, read on the forward strand.
AGCTGTCCGGCCTGATCATCGATACAATGTTAATGTATTTGGCATAGGCCAGGAAATTATTCGTATAACGCACGATCTCCCGCAGGAAAATACTGTCCGGCTTATCCGTATACAGGGTTTGAAGAAAGGCGCCGCGGACTGGTACCCGGGTGTCCCTGGTGTAAACCGGGGACTCAGTCGCCGAACGCCGCGCATCTTTAGTCCTGTCGTAAAATACCGCCTGAAGCGATGCAGCATCCTTAGGAATCCTGAAGTAGGCCACAAAAAGTTTTTGTACCCTTCTAAGCCTGGGATGGTAGGTTCGCAGACTACCATCCTGAAAATAAGATGTTACCCTTATAAAGAGCTTGTTATGGCCATTTAGTTCAGCGCCAGGCGCCCCTGTGTTATAACTGAAACGCATTGTTTCTCCTGCTGCAGGCTTCCGGGCATCCCTGTTCCCTGGCTGCGCCGTCGCCAGGAGAGGCAACAAGCAGACGATCAAAGCAACAGCACTAGTTCTAACCATTTTTTAATTTTTCATAAATTGACTACAAACATGCCTGAAGTGCAAAATATTTTGATTACTAGTAGTCCACAACGGATGAGGCTTTGTTTTGGACCTCTGAATCGAATTTATGCTATAAAAAACATCGCCCGTCATTTATTTCCATCGCTTTGTCAGGAAAATCCGGTAATTAGTGGGAATTACCTTATATTCATCACATGAAATGGCTGAAAACCTTATGGGACCGATCTTTTACAGAAACGCCCTACCGAATTATTTTGCATAGCTGTTTTTGGTTTATTCTCCTCTTTTTCGGAATGGGGGAAAGTACCAGTGTCCGTATTGATCTGCAGCAACGCCTTTCTGTATCTTTGGTGGGGGTATTCTTTTCGCTTTTCCTATATTACCCGCTTGTGTATTTTATTTTGCCATTGCTCCGCCATAAAAAATGGTTATCGGCATTGTTTTTTTTTTTATTGTATTACCTGGCGGCCGTGCTGCTTCGCGATTATCATATCAAACTGGTCGTCGGCTTTTACAATCTCAAAAATACCTGGGTAATCGGGGGGGATTTCTGGGAGCGTTTGCGTAGCAGCCGGTTTAACCTCACAATCCTGACCGAAATTTTATTCAGCAGTATACCCAGCATGCTTCAGGTTATTTATATACCGTTGTCCATTAAATTTATCCGCTACGCTTACCAATCGGCAATCAGGCAAGCCTGGCTAGCCAGAGAAAACGCCCAGTTACAGCTATCCACTCTTAAGGCACAGATCAATCCGCATTTTTTTTTTAATACACTGAATAATTTACAATCATTTATAGTCCGGAACGAAAAAGCCAAGTCCGTCGACCTCCTGATCAAACTGGGTGAATTTATGCGGTCAACATTATATGATTGCAATGAAGATTTTATAACTATGTCCCAAGAGATTTCCCTGCTCCGCAATTATATCGCCATCGAACTCGTCCGTTTCGCTGAAAAGGCTGATATCAGGATCAATCTGGCTGATCAGGATCCAGATTATCAGATTCCTCCGTTTATCTTTCTGCCTTTTATCGAGAATACCTTTAAATACGGAGGGGCATTGCCTACCAACGAGATCGACATCCACGTGGAACTGGTTAATGGGTCCGAAGCTATCTTACTTAAAATAAACAACCGATACCACAAAAAAACAGATTTAATTGCCAGTGGCGGTATCGGCCTGCAAAATGTGCGGATGCGCCTGGATCATTATTATAAAGCAAAACACCAATTGTTAATAAATCAAGCGGATGATTTTTTCTCAGTAGAATTACAAATTGATAAATCATGAATTATTTGATCGTTGATGATGAACCACAGGCGCGTAAATTACTGCAGGCCTATATGGAAAACCTGAGTACCTTCCATTTGGTAAGGGAATGTGAAAATGTTATGGAAGCCTTTGAAGCCTTACACAGCGAGAAGATCGATATGATGTTCCTGGATATTAAAATGCCCATCATCTCGGGAACCGATTTTCTGCGGTCTCTGAAAAATCCGCCCTTGGTCATTTTTACCACTGCTTATAACAAGTATGCGATCGAAGGTTATGAACTGAATGTGGTCGACTATTTGTTGAAACCTATCGCATTGCCTAGGTTGCTGTTGGCGCTCGAAAAAGTTCAGGACCGTTTCAGGCAGAGACCAGTTCCGACGGTTCAGTTTAGCAGCTATTTTTTTGTCAAGGTCGGACTCAAGCTGCTTAAAGTGAATTTCGAAGAGATCTTATTGATCGAAGGCATGCAAAATTATTGTAAACTGCATTTGAAAGACAAGGTGCTGGTAGCTGGCACCACCATGAAAGCGATGGCCGAAACCTTACCATCAGCAAGCTTCATCAGGGTACACCGATCCTATATCGTACCAGTTATAACGATCAAAGCGATCAACGGGAACACGATAGAAACTTCTTACAAAGAGGTGCCTATAGGAGTGAACTATCGTTCCGCAATTCTAAAATACGCCAACCCGAAGTAAGTTAATACGATTATATAAACCGTAAAAAATCAAAGCATCTGTCGATAGCTCTGCAATGAATTTAAAGTTTACAGACAGTCCTACTCGCTGGGGCGAGATGTTAAAGGCACAAAGTATAGAATAATTAGCGATCAGTGGATAAACCACAGTCTATTGACCCCTGTCGGCCGATTTGTCTTTGACCACTTTCTATTTTTGTAATCAAGCAGTTAGAAATGCAAACAAAATTGGCGAGGTGGGGTCAACCAAAATATTTTTTCCATGTAGCCCTGTTAAAACCTTTTTTTAACAGGGCTACTAACAAGGAATTTATTTCACCTCTATCACGAAGCCTTCAACCGGGTTGCACACTTTTTTCATAGTTTTGCCCGATGCTTACCTTTGCAATGACAGCGGTGTTACCGGCAGCAGCCTTTTCTTGTTTGATCACTAAATTGAGGGCGCTGTCAAAACAGACTGCGTAACCTGCCTCGAATAATTGCTCGGGATTGGTATGATCGTCATCTGCGCCGCCAAGTACTTTGGGCACCCTAACTTCCAGGTCTAATACCCCCGTTGCTACTTTTTACATGACCATTGCGGCCTCCGGTTGCAGTCGCATCCACGTATATAATGTTTTCATTTCTTAAAAAGGTTTTCTTAATAATTATTTTAAACGGGCGATCATCTTTTCGGCAACACCTTCTGACGAAGCGGGATTTTGTCCGGTTATCAGCAAACCATCTTCAACCACATGTATGCCCCAATCTTCGGTTTTACTATAGTTTCCGCCCAGGCTTTTCAATTCATCTTCAACTAAAAACGGTACAACATCGGTCAGTTTTACTGCCGCTTCTTCTGTATTTGTGAAACCGGTAACGTTTTTCCCTTTTACAAAAGGCCCGCCGTTATCAAATTTTACATTCTTAAATACGCCGGGCGCGTGGCAAACCGCGCCAACTAATTTACCGGCGTTGTAAAAGTCAAGTATCAACTGTGCCGATTTTGCATCATTAGCTAAATCCCAGAGCGGGCCATGGCCGCCAGGATAAAATATTGCATCGAAGTCAGATGCATTCATTTCGTCAAGCTTATGAGTATGGGCAATTACATCCTGTACTTTTGCATCGTTGTAATAACGTTTGGTAGATTCGGTTTGCGCAGAAGGCGCTTCGCTGTTGGGGTCGATAGGTGCTTGGCCGCCTTTAGGAGTGGCTACCACTACCTCATAACCAGCATCAGTAAATTTATAATACGGTGCGGCAAATTCCTCTACCCAAAAACCGGTTTTGTGGCCGGTATCGCCTAATTCATCGTGCGAGGTAACTACAAATAGAATTTTCATTGGTTATTTCTTTTAAAGTATAATTATTAACTATTCTTTTTAAGCGCATTGGTACTCCAGAGCGCCCATAGGAAAAGGATTGGCTGAAAGAAGAGTCTTATAAGCCTTGCGTTATCAGTATTAAGGCCGAAGGCGTTTACGTTATTAACGTATTGTGAGATATTCCCCGAGAAAATGAGTACAAAGAAAACGGCCGCCGTAATGCCACCCCATTTTTTATATCTGACTGCAAAAATGAGGGCTAAACCCAAACTTATCTCTGCAATTCCGGATAAAACGACTGTAAGATCAGGATCAACGGGTAGCCATTTAGGTACCTGTGCTAAAAATTCCGTCCGGTTAAAAGTAAGATGACTTACACCCGCAAAGGCTAAGAAAGCACCGAGAACTACACGGGCTGTATTTTGTATTTTGGTAGTACGCATTATTTGCCTAAAACTTTATTTAAAAGAGCTTTTAATTGCAATAGTTCGTCGTTGGATACATTAGCGCACTTAACTAATTCTATCGGGATATGTATTGCTTTCCCTTTTAATTGGGTGCCTGAAGTTGTTAAAGAGATCATCACCACGCGCTCGTCTTGCTTGCCGCGGATCCGGTTTATCAGTCCTTTTTGTTCTAATCTTTTCAATAATGGCGTAAGGGTTCCTGTATCGAGATATAACTTTTCGCCTAACTGATTTACCGTTTGCGTTTGATGCTCCCACAATACCATTAACACCAGGTATTGCGGATAGGTAATATCCAGCTGGGCCAGCAGGGGCCTGTACAGATTGGTCAGATTTCTGGAAAAGGCGTACGCGGGGAAACAGATCTGATTTTCGAGCTTCAGTAAATCTTCTATAGATGTATAACGACATTCATGTATAAATGTTTTGCACAATATAATTTTCCAAAATTAATTTAGCGTTTTTTCGGCAAAAAATTCAAAAATTATTGCGAATTAGCTCCAAAATAAATTATTTATCTTCCATTTTAAGCCAAGTAAGTCTTTCATTGTTAGCTAAATCGCCACACATTATTGATTATAATCGTATAAAATACAATTATAATACTTTGCATTTTTATAAAATCCTTTTTTTAAGATTTATTAAGCAATAAATTATCCTTTTATAATATTAAATTATCCATAGAATCGTAAAACTTGCTTTTTTATATTTATTAATTGTAAATTAAACAATAATTAATAAACCCGGTATGAAAGTTTTACAGTTTACCATCCCTGTCGCTTACGATAAAACTGTGATCGCAGAGAAAGTTTGCCAGAAGCGCCATTATCCTTACCTGCACCGCCATAAAGAGATACAAATTACCTGGATCAGAAAAGGTGAAGGAACTTTGATAGCAGGAAACCATATGCATGATTATACCGTCGGTGATATGTTTTTCATCGGGGCTAATATGCCGCACGTTTTCAAGACTAACCCGGATTGTTTTTTTACAGGCTCAGATAAGGAAGTAGAGGCACTTACCATATTTTTTAACCCGGAGGGAAGACTCACGCAATCGTTTGACCTTCCGGAAATGAAGCAAACATTATATTTTATACGGCAACATCAACAAGGGTTTAAATTTCCGGCTTATCTGCGGGGAAAAATGTCAAGTGCTATGGTTAATTTAGAACAGGTGTCGGGGATTGACCAGTTAATTGCCTTCTTCGACCTGCTTAAGTTGGTTGTTAATATAAAAACAAAACTTGATCCATTGTCCTATGGAAATCTTCCTGCAATCACTGATCATGAAGGTATCCGGATTGGCATCATTTACGACTATATCATCCACCATTACGGCAAAGAATTAACCTTGGAGGATGTTGCGAAAGTAGCATTTATGACTCCTGAATCATTTTGCAGATATTTTAAAAAGCACACCGGACACACCTTTGTTTCTTTTTTAAATGAAGTGAGAATTAATGAGGCTTGTAAAAAACTTATAGCGAACCGGTTTGAAACAATAAATACCGTTGCTTATAAATGCGGATTTAAAAGCATAACCAATTTTAACCGGGTATTTAAATTAATTATTGGCTTAACACCCAAAAATTACATGGATAATTATAACCAAAATATTTTAACGTTTAACATTCAGGCAGGTTGATGCTGCACGTTATCTAACCGTAAGAGCGATTAGTTTATTAATGCCCTACTTAAATCACGACAATCTTCCGTAAGAATAATTGTTGCCGGGTACCTTATTTACTTATTAGTAAACTTATACTTTCAGCAGTATTGGCTGGCAAAACCGTTTGAAACAGTGTAAAGGGTGTGGGGGGGGCTGGGAGCATAAATGGCGTTCTTGGTACTTGTAACTTGTTGACAATGAATTAATAGGGATGGTAACTGGCCCTGTGATCTGTTTATTTATAAATCTGTACAAAGAACGATCAGTAGAGGGTAACAATGATGTCGGATTGATGGTACGCGAATCAGCCTCTCTTGCAATGATAATACAGGCAAAGTACAATTACAAAACAGTCTGTTCCCTGTGGAATCGCGGCAATCTGTTTACAAATGTTCAATCAGGTCAACTAAAATTTTAACAGGTATTTATAAGTTAAGGATCAGCGAACCCTTTTTATCCGATCTGTGCACATGGTAAAAACCTGGAAGGCTCTTCCAAGAGGTCCGGTACATCGTGACTTGGTCACGGACCGTTGCAGATTGACTTGTTTCAAAGCAGTTACGGTCCGCAGGAGGATTTTTGGAACCTTTTAGGCAGTGTATATAATACAGGCGAAACGCCGCGCTGTAACCAGGAGTAATCTTAAGATATGCTTTTAATCATTGGGACAGAAGCGCATTCAGGCCGGCGATAGCTTGGCTGGTTTGGGCGTAAGTTTCGTGGTTCATCCTAAATTTAAATTCGCGATATATTCAATTATAATCAATGGTGCGATGCCCTCCCGTATAAAATGGCTGATTTTGATCGACGCATGCCCGCCTCAACTATAACAGGTAATCTTTTCCCGAAAGCCCACAGGCATATTTAAACTTCCTATCATGTCATTTAAATAATTTACAAAATGTAGTTATCAAAGGATAATTTCTGACTAAATGGCAGTTAAGTATCTCGTTACTTTTGGTTATCAGTAAGTTATTGTTAGAAATTAAACGGCCATTGTAAAACTACATAAACCTGAACACCCAGCAGTAGTAATATCAATTCAAGAGTGGTTAAACTGATTATTTAAAAATTTAAGATTTGCCTATGACATAACAACAACAACAAACGGTGGCATTACTATGGGGCTGCCGGTACATTAACTTGTGAATTTAAGTTCAACATCCACTAAATTAAATTTAAACATCATCGAAATGGGAAAACGCTTACTAATTTTAATGCTTTGCTACTTCTTCTGCAATAATATTACAACAGTTCTGGCGCAGACCAACGCCGTAACCGGCGTAGTTAAGGACAACGAGGGTAAAGTGGTGCCGGGAGCTACTGTGGCCGAAAAAGGAATGGCTACTAACGGTACTACCACGGATCTTAATGGTAAATTTCAGCTTACCTTAAAGGGCAATTTAAATACTATCACCGTCAGTCTAATCGGTTTCAGACGGCAGGAAATTAAAGCCGAGGGAAAACCATTAACGATAACCCTGCAAATTCAGGAAAATTCCTTATCAGATATCGTTATTGTAGGTTACCAGAAGCAAAACAGACGGGAAGTCACCGCAGCGATATCTTCTTTAAGCGGAAAGGACATTGCCAATATACCGGCGGCAAGTTTCGATCAGACGCTTCAAGGGCGCCTCGCCGGTGTAAGCGTTTTGTCAAGCACCGGTGAATTGGGATCAAAGCCTGCTATTGTAATCCGTGGGACAGCCAATATAGACTTTGGGAACGCTAACGGCGGTAACACAGGCCCCTTATATGTCATAGACGGTATTATTTTCGACGTCAACGCAATGGGTAGCGCTTATGGGAATAATAATCCTTTATCACTCATCAACCCTAACGATATTGAATCGATAGATGTGCTGAAAGATGCTTCCGCAGCTGCCATATATGGCGCACGAGCGGGTAACGGAGTAATTATTGTAAAAACAAAATCAGCTAAGCAGGGGAAGCCTCAGGTTACAGTATCCGCTTTTGTGGGTTCTGTTACTAAACCTAATTTTATCAAAGTTTCGACGGGAGCAGCAGAAAGGTCGCTCAAGCTTGCACTGTTGCAGCAGCTTACGTACGGTGACCGGCAACTTGGTGTCATACCCCTGGCTATAACCGATAGTCTCAATTCCGCTTTTAACAACAATGTTGATTGGCAAGGCCTGCTTGTTCGGCAACAATCACTGGTCAATAGCCAGGATGTGGCAATTTCCGCGATCACTGGTTCGACATCGTACCGGCTATCTATTAACCACTACAACGAACAGGGCGTATTGCACGGTTACGGGCTGGAAAAGTTTTCTCCTCACTTAAATCTTACCATCAAACCATTGAAAGGTATGGAGTTAACCGCCGATCTGTTAATGTCTTCTCAACGCCAGCAACATGGGGTTGGAGGAGCGGGGGCCAATCTCTTTGGTGCATGGAATTTTCCAACCTCGCTTGCACCGTTGACACAGGCCCAATATGACGTTTACACCGGAAAAAAACACTATTATGATGATGATCGTGCATTTTCAATTATCGGCTCTTTACAATTGAAACAACAGATCACTCCTGACCTTATATTTAACAGCACCTACGGGTCGACCAATTATACCAATAAATACGGTTACTTTTCTCCGGTTGAATTAAATGGCACATTAAATACCGCTTACGATATTTATGCCAGCAACCCATCCTGGTCATTTGAGAATTTTCTGCAATACAACAAAAGGATTGGCAAGCACAACTTTCTGCTAGCTGCGGGTGCTTCGCTCTATAGCTACGAGAGTTATTATAATTATGCTTCTGCAGCGGGTATTTCCGTTTCGGGGATAAGTACCGTCCAGACCGTCCCTCCGGGAACGAACCTGAATGCATCCACCTCTTATCAGCGAAAAACAACCGAGTCTTATTATACTCGTTTTAACTATGATTATGCCGGCAAGTACCTTTTAACGGCCAGCATACGCAGAGATGCAAGTTCTATATATAGTTCAGCCTATAGATGGGCTACTTTTCCAGCGGTTGCTGCCGGGTGGATTGCTTCGGACGAGCCATTTTTTGAGCCAATAAAAAAAGCTGTAAATTTCTTTAAGATCCGTGCAAGCTACGGCATCACCGGAAAAGATCCTGGACAATGGTATTCTAAATACCAGTCCCTGTCAAACGATGCGAGCTACTTTGGCGGTACAAACGGAACAATTAACAACTTTGGACAGTTGGGTGGAAATGCCAGCACCTATAACGGTACTACAGTTGTATCTCCTTTTTCGTATTACAATAACTTTTCGAACTACGGGACAAAAGCAAATTCAACGGTGAGGTGGGAAAGGGATCCACAACTGGATTTTGGTGCTGATGTGGAGCTTTTTAACAGCCGGGTTAATTTAACTTTTGACTGGTACAGGAAAGATTCAAAAGACGTGTTCTTCTATAATGTCCCCGCTCAGGCGACGAGTGGCTATCAATATCAATCCGGGAACTATGTCGACTTGCGTAACCAGGGCTTGGAGTTTGCTGCTAACATCAATGTTTTAGGTGCCAAGTCCCCTTTTCAGTGGAATTTCAACTTTAACATTTCCTTTAACAAAAACATGGTGACCAAATTGCCAAATAACAACCGCGATTTCCTGTTTGATGTGCCATGGTTTTACAAAACTTTAACGTTGGGCAAGCCGATATTCAGTTACCGGATATTCCATACCAACGGTGTTTATGCTACCGATGCGGAAGTTCCTATTGATCCTACTACCGGCGCAAAAGAAACTGCTAACGGTGTTCCATTGAAAGCCGGTGACCCAAGATATGTCGATGTCAATGGAGATTATAACATTAACAATGACGATAAGTATGACGGAGGAAACCCCAATCCTAAATACACAGGCGGGTTCGGTAGTACATTCCGATATAAACGTATTTCGCTGAGCTTCTTCGCCTCGTATGTATTTGGAAGGAAAATATTAAATGGAGCACTTTCCGACGAGTTAAACGGCAGTAAATACCCGGGCAGTTATGGTACTACGGCAGGTCCAGCTACCTTTGTCAGTTTGCTTAACCAGTTCTGGCAAAACCCTGGCGACCAAACTAAATATGCCAGGTTAGTTTACAGTAACGCGGATGCCAACGTGAAGGATCCCTGGAATATAGGAAACGAATACTTTGTGGAGGACGGCAGCTTTGTAAAACTCAAAAACGTGACTTTAGGCTATGATCTTCCGGACAGATGGATTAAAAAGCTTGGTATGAGCAGATTTAATATATACGTTATGGGCGATAATCTGGCCATGTGGAAAAAAGCCAAGGATATAGCAGACCCAGAATTGGTAGACCCGACAACAGGCTCTGCAAATATCATATATCCGACAGCCGCAAAATTTACCCTTGGCGTTAACATCGGTTTTTAAAAGAGTGGGGCAAACCTTAATTCAAGTAATACTTATAAATCATACTTCAATGAAAAGAAAACACCTATTGATATATACTATGGCTGCGGCATTATCAACTGCTTCCTGCCGCAAATTTCTTGATCAAACGCCCGTAAGCACACCTACAGACGTTACCACATGGCAGGCCGACGGTGACGCGAATACCGGCGTAGCGGCTTGCTACTCCCTGATCAGAGCGGCATTTAATGCTTCTATAGGATATTATGCGTATGGAGATCTTGCATCGGGCGAATTCAGCAGCTCAGACCAGCCCGACTTTCAAAAAGTGATTGACTTTAACCTCGGCGCGGGAGTAGCTTCAACAGCTACTGATAACCCGTTGTTGAAATTAAGGTTATGGACTCCCTTTTTTACCGCCATCGCGCAAAGTAACAGGGCAATGTCATTTATTACAGCCATGCCGGTCACTGTTTTTAACGGGACTTCAGATGCCGAAAAACTTGCTCAAAAAAACAAATATCTGGGTGAAGCTTATTTTACCAGGGCATTTTGTTACTTTACAATGGCCAGGATCTGGGGAGATGTTCCATTGGTGTTGGAGAATACCGACGCAACGGCGGCACAACAGTATGCAAGGTCTCCGCAAACTGATGTGTTAAAGCAGGCAATCAAAGATGTTAGCCAAGCCATTCAATACCTAAATTGGAAGGACAGTGGTTCGTCTGATCGTTCAGTTCGTGCAGATAAGGGCGCAGCTTACGCTTTGCTGGCTCATATTTACGCATGGATGGGCAATTATCCTGCCTGCAATGCCGCTTGTGACGCCATTATTAACTCCGGATCATATTCCCTAATGCCTTCTGCATCCTTTATGGATATCTATAAGGGTCAGTCGCAGGAGAGTATTTTTGAAATTGCGCAAAACACGCTGGCGGAAGGTTACAATGCAAACGTTTATTACACCCTGGCATCCCAGACACTTACTGCTCCCTATTTAAATGGCACTGTTCCAGTCTGGCATGTGAATAGTTCGCTTGTTCAGAGCTTATATAGCGATACGGCTGACGTACGCTTAAAAAAGGGATTCATTACAGTAAAAAATGGCACAACATCTTTTTACGAATGTATCAAATATACCAACATTCAAACAGTTAATAACAATGCCGCGTTAAAGGTTGCGCTTAATAACATTGTGATATTCAGGCTGGCTGATATCATATTATTAAAAGCGGAGGCATTAAGTGCCGGACAAACCGTTAATTATGTCGCAGCGTTGTCTCTTGTTAATGAGGTACGTAGTGCCAGAAATGCCAGGCCCTTGGCCGGCGTTTTGGGTACGGCAGTTGTTCAAGCCGTAACCGACGAAAGGGGTCGTGAATTGTTCCTGGAAGGACACAGAACATTTGACCTGATCAGACTGGAAAGAATAACGAAGCAACAACAGTTTGACAATGTCACCCCGGGTGAATTCGCAGCAGGCAAAACTTATTGGCCTATCGATCCAAATTTGTTTCTCAATAATTCTAAAATTATCCAGACCCCGTTCTGGATCGGGAAAGTTAATTGATCCACAAATAAATAAAGACATACGATGAAAAAATCAAATCATTATTTAAGTGTTGTGCCGGTGGCACTATTGCTCCTGTTTTGTTTAGGTGCCTGTAAAAAGAATAGCTACCTTACAGACGGCGGCCTCCAAAAAGCTGCGACTCCGTTCTCAACATATGATTATCTGAAAAACAACAAATTTCACCAGTTTGATACCTTGCTTACTTTAATTGATTTCTACAAATTAAAGGACAGCATAAACAACAGTAAGACCTTTTTCGCACCTCCCGACATGGCTATCAACTTGTTAATGAAAAGAATAACTGTAAAGAGGGAAGTAGATGGTGCCATACTTTCCAGTCCAATCACCACTCTGAAACAGCTTACAGATTCTGTCAGTGCCAATCTGTTTAAACAATATATGTTTAACCAAACCATTACGCTTGACGGGGCAGGTATTACAGCGGTTTCTTACGCCAACAAAGCGGGTTCCGCCGCCCCGTGTGCTATAAAAAAAGTTGCAGGAATAAGCTCTGTCTATTTGTCCAACAGCGCTTTAAGTTATAATTATTATACGTTAGAGTATGTAGTGGTGAACGGTACGATAGATGGCCCCTCCGGTCCGTCTCCAGGCGACCTGGTCGACGCAAATTTACCCTGCCAGACGTCAGGTATCCAAACCAGTACGGGTACCACGCTTCACGTGCTGGCTAACTTTGCCGTATTGAGAAAGTTATAATATAAATTATCAACGTATTTAAATCAATTATCATGCGTAAGAATTTTACATATTGGATAGCAGTAACGCTGCTGCTGACGATAGCAACCTTCAGTTGCAATAAAATAAAAACAGGGTTTATAAGCGACAACATCTACTATAATGTCAATCCGTTTACTGTTGCACAAGGAATTACAACCGTGTCTGCCGGCTTGGTGATTGATGGTTCCACGACACCCGTCAATGTAAAATTGCTGGCAGTCAAAGATATGGCAACAGGCGCTGACGCTTCTAAATATCTGCTAACAAAGGATACTGTGCGGGTATATAAAGGCAATGTTACTGCTGACGACTCTACGATTGCATTGTTGAGTGCAAAACTTAAGGATAGTACACTAGCTCCATTTAGTATTAATCCGATAGGTGGACGCCTTCAGTTTACGCAAGCGTCCAAGTTTGTTCCTGTAGGGTCTTACAATATCGATTTACAGGTATCTAACGTCAGAGGAACACGGATATTAACGAACGCCTGCAAAATAAACGTAGTAGGCAGCATACCGGATACGGTAAGTTACAAAGCATATAACCATTCTGACGCAACGTATACTAACTTCGTGGGTTTCTCGGCTTCGTTATTAGATATTAAAGTTACCTATAAGCCGGACGGTCCGGACAAAATCATTTATGTATGGAAAGATAAAAATGGCAAACCTTGGAACCCGGCCAACGGGGAAGTTATCGGACGGCCTGGAAGACCGAATTTTTCGGACTTCGACCCCTATTATCCAGTGGTGAAAACAGATACCTCATTAGAATACAAGTATCCAGGCGGTGTTCCAGTTTTCCCGGTTTTTACCACTTCAAAAAACTATCCCGGTTTTGTCGGTGGACCTTATTATTACAGTATTGTTGGAAAGCATACTGATGTTGCAATGGCTGTTAATACGACTTTAACTGTAGGTTTTTTTCTGACAAAGGGAACTTTTGTTGTTACAACTACGGTAACAGACGTGACCAGAGTCCCTTAAGGTCATTTTCCGGCTGTATTCGTTATCTCGTAAAGTGCAATCAACTTAGCCTTTAATTTTTATCAATTTGCGCAAGACAGTTCCTTGAGGTTCCTTTCAGGGAAGACCTTAAAAAAAGACTATCTGTTGATCGGTGCAGGCATGCACTGATCAACAGATAGTGAATTTTTTCTTCTAATTGTGGCTTTTCCGCAATTTCGCAGCTTTTTGAGCATTTGCCCAATAATAATCGGGATACGAAAGACTGGATTTGCTTTATTAATTAACCTGATGTAATATGAAAATAACTGTTACGCTTATCTGTAACCATCAAAGTTTGTACTTTTCGCAAATACTGTCGAGTATGGTAAAAAAATCGGGCAGGCTTTCAATATATATAGCAAATTTGCAGCAAATAGATGTCGAGCATCCTGTAAAGCGATTTTGATCTGTAACATTGTATTTAAATAGAAGTCAAATTATTAATAACACCCTATTGATAGTTATCGCGTACTTACATTGGTTAACTTATCTACTGTAGCTACATCTCATTAATGAATCAAAATTCCCAGAATCCCACAGTAGAAATAGCCTCCGGTTTGACATTGATGACCGTGTTTACACTTATCTGGACAGGTATAGCTATTATGGATTTGACGGATCGCCATACAAGTGACTCTTAGGAATATTCCTGATAGTGTGTATTTGTTTTAGTTATTACGCTTTTCGTATCCGGAAAAACAGCAGAGATATACCATTCTCCGATGTTTCCACTAACCAGGAAGAAGAAAAGAAAAAAGATAAATGGTTTATCATCATTTGCGCAGGAGAAGGTACCGGGTGATACGGTACTGGTAGAAGGAGCTACAGGCGGTCTCGGTTCTTCCAGTGTGCAGCTCGCTAAGTTGTACGGTGTATCTAAAGTGCTCGGCGCAGCCAGTACGCCTGAAAAAAGAGCGATCGCGGAGAGCCTTGGCGCTGATGCGACGGTGGATTATACGCAAAGCGACTGGCCGGAACAGGTGAAGCAGCTGACAGATGGCAAAGGTCTATATATCATACTGTAAACAGTTGGTGGAACGGTCGCTCAGCAGGCATTATCTGCGCTCGCAGATTTCGGGCGGATGATCTTCTTCGGATAGGCGAGTGGTGAGAACACCGCGATCGATCTCTGGAAGCTTACAGTTCCTAATCAAACGATCACCGGCCTATACATCATGCCTTTCATCGAGATGCCCGGATTTGCGATGGAAAGCTTGACAGAGTTGCCCCGCCTGATCCTCTGGATGGCATGTAAAATAATTTATACAAAAACTGATAAACACCGATTACTGCATTGTAATTTAACATTATTTGTAAAATAACTTATAAAAAAACGGAATAAGTTATACTCCTGCACCGTAAGTGTAGCTATGGACCTAGTCGGCGGAAAGTGGTCATCCTGTATCATTTAAAAGATTGGAGTAAGCGCTATGGCGAACTGAGAAAAGAAATGCCTGGCATTACTGAAATGACCTTGAGTTTGCAATTAAAACAATTAGAAGAATGCGGATTAATTGCAAGGCAGGTTTATGGTGAAAAGCCGCCTGTTAAAGTTGTATACAGCTTAAATAATTTTGGAAAATCCTTTACACCGGTACTCGATGCCATTCTTAACTGGGGGAATGAAATTGCTGTTCAAAAGGGCAAGTACGTAAAAAGCATCACTTAAAAAAATTTTAAGTATAGGTCCTCCAAGCTGTCAAAAACCTATCTGATTAATGCAAAATGCGAAGCCCGGAAACCCTATATCTACAAACATTAGCCTAATATCATACTCAGCCATAACCATCTTTTTAAATAGACTTGTGGCTGATTATGTGTTTTTATAATTAGCCACAAGTATTTATATTTGCATAGTTGTGGCTGATTATAAAGAATACGATTTGCTCACAAGCATGGAAAATCAAAGTTAAAATAGAAGTGAAAGAAGTTATCGGTCGTATAGAAGAACAGCTTATACTCGGGCAGGCTTTGCAATCTAATGAAGCTGAATTGATAGCTATATTTGGCAGAAGGCGAGTTGGCAAAACCTATCTGATCCGAAAATCCTTTCAAAAACATATTATTTTTGAAATTTCTGGTGTCCATAATGCAACATTAAAAGATCAGCTGATAAATTTTAGCAACACATTGGCTGAAAGGATGCAATTACCTATCCCTCCAGCTATTCCAAGTAACTGGACACAGGCTTTTCAAATGCTTAAAAACTATGCAGAGCCGCTATTAAAGAAAAACAAATGTGTTATTTTCCTGGATGAGTTCCCCTGGTTAAGCTCGGCCAAATCTGGCTTTTTACCTGCGTTTGAGTTTTTTTGGAACTCATGGGGAACAAAACAAAACAAAACAACCTGGTTCTTACCATTTGTGGATCAGCAGCATCATGGATGATCCAAAAAGTAGTAAACAATAAAGGCGGCCTACATAACAGGATTACAAAGAAACTACGGTTACTTCCATTTACACTTGCTGAAACAAATGAATATTTGCGACACAACAATATAAATCTGGACCATTATCAAATTGCACAGCTATATATGGCTATGGGGGGCATCCCACAATATTTGAAAGAAATTTCTCCGGGACAAAGCGCAGCTCAGAATATAGACCGGATTTGTTTTACAAAAGATGGCATTTTGCAAAATGAGTTTAATAATCTGTACCAATCGCTATTTGCCCAAGCAGATAAACATGTTTCTATTGTAAGGGCGCTTGCCAATAAACCATCAGGTTTAACACGCAAGGAAATTATCGCAGAATGTGGTTTATCTACAGGTGGAACGGTTACCTTGCTATTGGAGGAACTAACAGAATCGGGCTTTATTTCCGCTTATCTGCCATTTGAAAAAAACGTACGCGACAGCATTTATAAATTATCGGATGAATATTCAAGATTCTATCTTAAATTCATAGAAAACAGCCGTGCAACTGGTGCTGGAACCTGGATAAAGCTTTCTACAAGTTCTTCATGGCGAAGTTGGAGTGGTACAGCTTTTGAAAGCGTTTGCTTAAAGCACATAAAAGAAATTAAAGCGGCGTTGGGGATCGCCGGGGTTTATACCGAAGAGTCGGCATGGCGATATGTTCCGGGGAAAGGCCAGCCAGGCGCACAAATTGATTTACTGTTTGATAGTCAGGATTTCTGTATCAGTATTTGTGAAATGAAATTCTCAAACTCAGTTTTCACAATAGATAAGGCTTATGCGGCAGATTTGGTGCATAAAAAAGATGTGTTTAAAAACAAGACTAAAACCGCCAAAACATTATTTATTGTCATGGTTACGACCTTTGGCACACAAGACAATAGCTTCAAAATAGGACTTGTACAAAATGATATCAAACTAGAAAGTCTGTTTAATTGATATAATTCCTAAATCGCGCCAAAACTGATTTTTTTATGATTTGGTAATATTGAAAGCCTTATCCATAGTTAATTTACCTAAGCAGTTACAAAAACATCAGGATACATAATTGAATTTTCCTTAACAGTAACTGTCGGGTCGCTATATTTTTGAAAAGCCCGCTAATTTAGGCAAGACAATAACTTATGCAAAAAATGCACAACATCAATAGGCATTTCTATAACAGAAAAAATGCGATTGCTGTTGTATTGAACCACCGAGAATTCCTCGGGGGCTGCTCCTAAGATATAAAAAATTAGACTTTAATCCTTATGACAACTATTATCCCATTCTTGTCTTTTATTTCATTATTTCATATCAGGTGTTCGCAATGAGTGTATAAAATAAGTTATTAGGAATATGAAAAGCCCATAAAAACTTTTTTACTATCTTCGTAACACAATCGGCAAAGGTCGATTATGTGTTTATTGAACGATTCATTAGCTTAAACACCACCTTACAAGTCAATAAAAATCAAGGACTTACATACACTGTTCGATTTCCACTCTGAGTACTTGAAAATCAAGCGATTAGATGAAAGACAGTAATCGCTTTTTTGTTTTCTGAAATTTCTGGTGAAACAATAGTGAAACAGTTAGTGGGTCATGAGGAAAAGTTAATGTTTCACAGGTAACGAAAACCTACGCTTTCGATCACGAATACTCACTCCTCTCATTATCACAATCACTACTACCTGAAGCAATCATTATTCTAGAAAAATATAAGAAAAACCCAAAATGCCTAAATACAGGACTGGCCCCTCCTATGTTGAGTAATCAGAAAATGAACTCCTATTTGAAAGAGATTGCAGGAATAGTGGGTATCAACAAAGAGTTGACCTTTCACATCGCCAGACATACATTCGCTACAACAATAACATTGAATCATGGTGTACCTATAGAAACTGTATCAAAATTGCTTGGTCATACCAATATTAAACAAACACAACATTATGCAAAACTGATAGATAAAAAAGTGAGCGCGGATATGCGCGAACTTACATTTAGAAAAGATATTATCAGCAATTAATTAAGTTACAAGTCTTTTATTGTTTCCCAGTCAACTACGCCGGTCTTATTTGCCCAGGCCAGATATGCTTTCTCCAGTTCGATTACCTTTGCGGGACATTTTTTAGCCAGGTCTTTCGTTTCAGAACGGTCTGCTTCGATATCGTAGAGTTCCCAGGGCTGTTTCGGTTCTGCAACCAGCTTCCATTTGCCTTTTCGGATGGCGCGGCTGCCTTCGTGTTCCCAAAAAAGTGTGCGTTCCCCATTATTTGCCTTGCCTGTAAAAACTGGAATAAGGCTTCTACCTGCCAAAGGCGTAAGTTCCCGGTTTTTAAATTGAGCGGGATAAGTTACCCCGGCCAGCTGCAAACAGGTAGGCATCAGATCGACCAGATGCCCTACACTACTGCTGGTACTTCCCGCTTTAATATGCCCTGGATACCAAGCAATCATGGGCGTTGCTATCCCACCCTCGTGGGTGTTGCGCTTAAATAGTTTAAAAGGCGTGTTACTTACATTAGCCCAGGGAATCTCGTAACTATCGATAGAATTTACTGATCCGGGCTCACCGTTCTTCTGGATCACTGTTTTCAGGCTTCTTACCTCATCAGCACTTCCGCCATTGTCGGATGCGAAAAGGATGATGGTGTTTTTATCTTTCTCCAGTTGTTTAAGTTTGGCCATAATCTCGCCTATGCAGGCATCCATACGGTAAACCATGGCAGCATAAATAGCCATACGGGTATCCCATTTTTGTTTATCTTCTTCGGATAATGAATCCCATGCAGGCGCACGTTTATCCCGGGGGGATAATGCCCAGCTCTTTTTAATGATACGAAGCGCCACCTGCTTTTCGTAACGCTGCTTGCGCAAGCAATCCCAACCTTTCAGGTATTGTCCTTTAAACTTAGCTATATCCTCCGGCAGCGCCTGGATTGGCCAGTGCGGGGCGTTGTAGGCCACATACATCAAAAAGGGCTTTTGCTCGTCTTTGATTTCTTCTAATGATTTGACAGCGAAATCTGTGATGCCTTGCGTTAGATATTTGGAAGTATCGTTCCGGGTAATCTCCTTATTGTTCAGCATAAAAGTGATTTTACTGCCATCGTTATACAAAGGCGCCGAATTAAAATAACTGCTACCATTGTTCAGCATGGTGAACGACTTATTAAAACCACGATTATAGGCCAGCGCTGATTTTTGCAAACCGACGTGCCATTTGCCCGATACAATGGTATTGTAGTCGGCCTGCTCTTTCAGTAATTCGGCAATGGTAGCGCTGTGATCGTTGAGGTACCCCTGATAGGCTGGCGAACATTTGTATTTCACCATATCGCCTATCCCTGCCTGATGGGGATATAGACCGGTTAAGAGGGCCGCGCGCGAGGGACAACATCGGCCTGCATTATAAAACTGGGTCATTTTCAAGCCCTCACGGGCAAGCCTGTCGATATTGGGTGTGCTGATCTCCGAACCGAAGCAGCTGATATCAGAAAAACCCATATCGTCGGCCAGGATGACCACGATATTGGGCTTTTGTTTAGGAGCCTGCCCCAATACAGGCCCCGTGCAACATATGGAGATGATTATATAGCCGATTTGTTTGAGCATAAACGCTTATTTGTTATTTACCGCCAATGGACTTTTGGCCGTTTCGGTTGCAGCGATAACCTGTACAGCTGATGAAAAGCCCTGCTTTTTCCAAACCTGTTTACCGTTTTTATATAGCACTAAGGTTGGCAGCACATTTACTTTCAAATCTTTGGCCAGATTGGTATTATCATAAACCTCAATGCTGATCACTTTTGGCGAAAAAGCTTTATTTGCTTTCAACGAATCCAGTACCGGCACCAGCTTTTTGCAGGCTCCGCAATACTTCGATCCGAAATCAACCAAAACCTCCGGTGATGAGGCCACCAATTCATTAAACTGGCTTCTCGAAAGAGATACGCCTTTTTTAATGGTTGAGATGATAGGATAACCAGAGCCAATCCAGTTCGCCAAACCTCCTGGCAATTCTTCCACATCTTTAAAACCTTTAGCCCGTAACTCTCGCGAAAGTACCGTGCTGCGGCCATTGGCTATCGAGTATACAAAGGTTGGCTTCTGCTTATCCAAAGCATCTAATTTTTGCAGATAACCGGGTGCTTTGGCATCTACATTGATTGCCGCTTTAATATGGTTCTGCACAAATTCCTCGGCCGAACGGGCATCCAGTATCTGTGGTTCTTTTGCTTGTTTCAGCTTTGCAGCAAAGGCCTCGAGCGATAACAGCTTTGGCGATTGCGCTTTTACTCCGCCGGTAATGATCACCAGTAGCGCCAGTAAAACAACTTTTAAGTTTTTCATGGTTAATTATTGTTTTCGAGTTTGTGTATGCGTTTGTTGTTGATATCGTCCCTGTCGATAAAAGGATAAATATGGTTCTTTTTGGCCTCGGCATCGAACAGGTCTTTCAGTTCTTTCAGCTTTTCGGGATATTTTTTGGCGAGGTCGTTGCGCTCGTTAAAATCCTCGTTCAGGTTGTATAGTTTCCAAACGTCCTTATTATAGTTACGCTCTGGGATGATTTTTCCCTGCGGAAAATTGAGCAGGTCCACGTTATCCGGGCGGTGCGCGGCTTCAGCTTTCCAACCATCTTTGTAGATCGACCTTGAAGTGAAAATATAGTAATACTGCTGCGTGTGCAATGTTTTTGCCTGCGCGTTATTGAATGAATTAATGAACGATTTGCCCTGCAAGGTATCCTGCTTAATACCTTTAACATACTCCGGCAATTTTAAACCGGCAGCTTCTATAGTTGTTGGGAATACATCCGAAACGTGGCTGTATTGCGTGCGGATGCCGCCTTTTTCGGTGATAAGTTTAGGGTAATAAACAATAAGCGGGTTGCGGGTACCACCTTCGGCATCGGCGTCAGATTTCCAGTATTTAAATGGCGTATTGGCGGCCTGCGCCCAGCCTAAAGGATAGTTAGTGCTGGCTTCGGGCGTGCCTATGGTTTCATAATCGCTTTCGTTCTTTTTTATATAATCAGCCTCCGGCGTAGTTGCAGCTGAGTTTTTAGGATTGATCACACCATGAACCGTACCTTCTTTACTGGCACCATTATCGCCTATCATTACAAAAACCAAAGTATTATCAAACTGCCCCGATGCTTTCAGATAGCTGATCAAACGGCCAACCTGGTTATCGATGTAGGTTAAATAACCTGCATAAACCTCCATAAAACGGGCGTAAAGCTTTTTCTGATCGGCAGGGAGGCTTTTCCATTCTTTAATGCGCTCGTTACGCTCGGGGAGCTTGGCATAAGCGGGGATATAGCCCGCTTTCTTTTGGTTTTCGAAAACTTTTTGGCGGTACACGTCCCAGCCTTCATCAAACTTGCCTTTGTACAGGTCGCTCCATTCGTGGCTTACCTGGTGCGGGGCGTGGGTTGCTCCGGGCGCGTAGTATAAAAAGAAAGGCTGATCGGGCGCGGCTTTGTGGGCGGCATCGATATAGGCGATGGCCTTATCGGTGATCTGCTCGTTCAGGTTACGGCCATCGGGTTTAATATGGAAATTATCCTCCACCAAATGCGGCGGGTTATATTGATCGGTAGCCGATTCGAGAAAGCCAAAATGGTGATCAAAACCTTTACCGGTCGGCCACCTGTCAAACGGACCAACGGCTGTGGTATCCTCATCTGGCGTTACGCCCCACTTACCTACAGCGAAAGTGCTGTAACCGTTGGAGCGTAAAGCCTCGGCAATAGTCCCTTTATCCGGCGGGATCCGGCCATCATAACCCGGGAAACCAGCAGCGGTTGAAGCATGGGCAAAATTGCCCATATGTACATAATGGTGGTTACGCCCGGTAAGCAAAGATGAACGTGTAGGCGCGCAAATACCTGCCGTATGGAAGTTGGTATAGCGCAGACCGTTATTGGCCAGCGTATCGAAATTTGGCGTACTGATCAATCCCCCAAAAGTTCCTGATGCGCCGAAGCCGACGTCATCCAGCAGGATCCATACAACGTTTGGCGCACCTTTAGGCGCTTTAAGCGGTTTGTTCCACCACTCTTTTGATTCGGCGAAGGTTTTGCCCTCTACGCCCTTGTAATTGGCCGGGTCGATAGGCGCTATGTTGGCCGGCGTTACCTTCACCTGGGGCAACTGTGCAAAGGCCTGCCCGCTGAACGCGAGGACTAAGGCCGAGAGCGCGGCAATACGTTGATAAGTTTTCATAATAAAATGGCTTATTGGTTATTTTTTGTGGTTTTTGTGGATGCGCTGGTGGTATACATCGTACCAATCAATAAATGGATACAGGTTGTTTTTCTGCGCTTGCGCCTCGAATACCTCTTTCAGTTCTTTCAGCTTTTCAGGATATTTTTTGGCGAGGTCTACGCGTTCGTTAAAATCTTCGTTCAGGTTATACAGCTCCCAGGTATCTTCATCAAAACTTTTATCCGGTACGTTCTGCCCTACTTTAAAATCTCCCAGTTCCACATTATCTGGGTGGTGCGCTGCTTCTGCTTTCCAGCCATCGCTGTAAATTGACCTCGAACCAAAAATGTAATAGTGCTGTAATGTGTGTTTTGATTTGGCTTCGGGATGATCGAACGAATAAACCAGCGATGTACCCTGGATAGTATCCTGTTTTACACCCCTGATATATTCAGGCAGTTTAATGCCGGTGTACTCCAAAGTAGTAGGCAGCACGTCAATCACGTGGCCGTATTGGGTACGGATAGTGCCTTTATCTTTGATCCCTTTAGGGTAATAAACTATCAACGGGTTACGTGTGCCGCCTTCAGAATTGGCATCCTGTTTCCAGTATTTAAACGGCGTATTGGCCGCCTGTGCCCAACCAAGGGGATAATTGGTGCTGGACTGCGGTGTGCCTATATCGTCAATATCCTCAATGTTGGTTTTCAGGAAATTTTCTTCGGTAGCCAGTTTAGGCGAGTTCTTTTTAGGATTGATCACGCCGTGAACCGTCCCCTCTTTGCTCGCGCCATTATCGCCGATAATTACAAATAACAACGTATTATCCAGCTGACCGCTTTGTTTTAAATGGTTGATCAAACGACCGACAGCGTGATCGGTGTAAGTGAGGTAGCCTGCATAAATTTCCATGAATCTTGCGTATAGTTTTTTTTCGACATCGGGCAGGGTTTTCCAGGCCGGGATGCGCGGGTTACGCTCGGGCAGTTTGGCATAATTAGGGATAATGCCCAGTTGTTTTTGCCTGGCGATAACCTTCTCCCTGAAATCGTCCCAGCCTTTATCAAACTGGCCTTTGTACAGGTCGCTCCACTCTTTGGCTACCTGGTGTGGCGAGTGGGTTGCGCCCGGCGCATAGTATAAAAAGAATGGTTTATCGGGCGCTACGTTATGCTGGCGGGTTAGGTAAAAGATCGCCTTATCAGTGATCTGATCGGTAAGGTGACGGCCATCTGGTGTTACGTGGGCGTTATCCTCCACCAGGTCGGGTTTGTACTGATCGGTAGCTGAACCTAAAAATCCGAAGAAATGCTCGAAACCTTTACCCGATGGCCAGCAGTCAAACGGACCGGCATCGGTTGCGTCTTCATCGGGCGTTAACCCGTACTTACCAACCGCGAAGGTATTGTAACCATTCTCGCGCAGGATCTCGGCAATGGTCCCCTTATCCGATGGAATACGTCCATCATACCCCGGGAAACCCGCCGACATGGTTACATGCGAAAACCCACCCTCGTGAACGTAATGGTGGTTACGCCCCGTTAATAAAGCTGAACGGGTTGGCGCGCAAATGCCCGCCGTGTGGAAGTTAGTGTAACGCAGGCCATTATTGGCCAGCGTATCAAAGTTTGGAGTTTTGATAATGCCGCCAAAAGTGCTGGTTGCACCAAAGCCAACATCATCCAAAAGGATCCATAATATGTTTGGCGCGCCGGCGGGCGCTTTATGAGGCTCGGGCCACCACTCCTTCGAATCATCAAGCGTTTTGCCCACCGTGCCGCCAAATACCGGTGTTTGTCCGTTTTGCGCTTTGGCCGTAATTGCTGCGAGCAAGCCAAGCGACAGGAACAAGGTTATTCTTTTTGTTTTCATGTTGTTGTAGGTTTTATTCGGCATAGCTGGAGCGGAATTCTATACCCCAGCGGCCCTTCTCTTTGGTTAAAATGTATAGTGATTTGTAATACCCTATCAAGCTGCCATCAGCCCGGAACCGCGAAAAGCGGGTATCAACATGCACCTTATCTGCAGATGCCTGCACGATATTGCAATAGTCCCACTGGCTATGCTCCCAACCTTGCTTTTGTAATTCGCCAAATACTTTTGCCGAATCGCGCAGGCCTGCCCTTTCCAATACCGACATTTTGCCGCCGGCCAATCTGTAGTGGGGAACTGGTAGGCATCTTCCCGGCCTTTCGGGTCTTTGGCGTTGAAGGTGGTCATGTATTCATCAAGCGCCTGCAATACTGCGGTGCTAACCAGTGGATCGATGCCGTGCGAGCCGTTTTCTATTACGGAGCCTTGTACAGATACTGTGCCGGTTAGGGTAGTTAGGACGGGGAGGAATAGTATTATCTTTTTCATAGGTTATCGATTATCTTGTTAAATCTCGCGCCCAAATAAACCTTTTGTCATTTCGACGAGCCTGGGGTGGGATTGCGCGGGAGCGGTGAGGAGAAATCGTATTGTCAATTGCCCTTTATATCTTAAAAGCCTTTGTTACTGCCAGCCCGGATTTTGAGTAAGCTTACCATTACTATTATCAATCTCCTGCTGCGGTATCGGGAACAGGTAAAACTTGCCCGCCGCACCTTTGCTCACATTGGTTTTCCCAACCTTCAGCAAGGCGGCTTCCAAAATCCCTTTGCCTGATGCATCCCGCTCGCGGATGAGATCGAACCAGCGTTGATATTCGAATACAAACTCCAACCGGCGCTCTAAATAAACCGCATCACGGAGTGAGTTTTGATCAAGCCCGGCCAAGTCATCTAACCCAGCACGCCTTCTTACCCGATTAACAGAGGCATAAGCTTTAGCAGTTGGGCCGTTCAACTCATTCTCGGCCTCGGCATGGATCAGCAATACGTCCGAAAAACGGATGATCGATACGTTCGCACCAGATTCGGCCTCGTTTGCGGCTACGCTTGGGTCGAAGTATTTATTGAAAAATGGGATAGAATCGTTAGCAATGGTTGGGTCATTCAGCTTACCATACCATAGGTTGGTTGATGGGCTTTGAAAGCGGGTTACAAAGCTTACGCGTTTACGCTTATCATTGGCCGAATACAGTTTATAAATGCTGAAAAATTTGTCTACCCCTCCCGGTTTAGTAACATCAGGCACCGAATAAAAAACCACCTGATCGGCATAGCTGCCTACCATGCCGGGGATCCCGTTCAGCACCGAGCGTGGTGCCTGGTTATTACCCTGCCCCTGCGAGTTTGATTTGAATTGGGCCGAGAAGATATGTTCCTTGCCGTTTTCGGTAGCAGGTAAAAATACATCTGCATAGTTGGCGAACAGATCATATCCGTAAGGGCCGTTTATTACAGCTTCAGCCTGGGTTACGGCTTTATTCCATTTGCGTTCGGTTAAATAAACTTTAGCCAATAAAGCATTTGCAGCACCCGCGGTAGCACGACCAACATCGGCACCGGTATAGTTATTTGGCAGATCAACTGCTGCATTGGTTAAATCAGTTTCTATTTGCGCGTAAACCGTAGCCGCCGGACTGCGTGGCACCTGCAAATCAGATAAATTGATAGAAGTTTGATCATGCAACACCAACGGCACATCACCATACAAACGCACTAAATTAAAGTAATACAGCGCCCTTAAAAATTTAGCTTCGGCTACCAGGCGTTTGTTCAGCGTGGCATCAAATTTTATATCGGGGATAGTATCGATAGCGATATTGGCCTTTTTAATGGCCGCATAATGCTGCTGCCAGATCTGCAGGATGCGCAAACCGGAAGCCGAATGTCCTAAAACAGCTTGCGACCGTACATCGGCATTGGTAGCACCCGGACCGGGGCCTTCATCGTCGGCCATAAAGTTCATACCGGTGTTAAAAAGGGTATTGTATGGCGTTTGCACACTATTTGCGCCCGCGTTAAGCAGTGAGTAAGCGGCTGTAACAGCCGCAACGGCGTCGGCCTGTGTTTTGTAAAACTGGCTGGCCGGAATAAATGATCGGGGGTCTTCATTAAGCTTGGCGCATGATGCCGCGCCTAAAGCCAGCAGTAAAACCATGTATTTAATATTTTTAGTTTTCATGTTAAAAAAATCAAAAGTTATTGGTTACAGGGTGATACCTATACCCAGAATAAATGATTTGTTGTTTGGATACGCCCCGTTATCAACTCCCGAGGTAATGGCCGATTGCTCGTTGCTACTCACCTCCGGATCGTAGCCTGTGTACTTGGTCCGGGTAGCCAGATTTTGCGCGTTGGCATAGATCCTGATCTTTTTAATAGGCGATTTAGAAAGCACCGATTGCGGGAAAGTGTAACCTAAGCTGAGGCTTTTGAGGCGCAGGTATGAGCCGTTCTCCACAAACCTATCTGATATGGTTGGCGCCGGGTCCTGGTAGGCACTGTGCACATCGGTATTGGTGTTGGTTGGGGTCCAGCGGTTAAGCAAAGTGGTGGTGGCATTGGTGTAGCCGGTACCCAGTTCCAGCACGTTACGTTGCTGGTTATAGATCTTGTTACCGTACGATCCCTGTACAAATACGCTCAGGTCGATACCTTTGTACGAGAAGGTATTGGTGATACCGCCCGTAAATTTAGGCTGCGCATTACCAAGGATCACCCTATCTGCCGCCTGGGTAATTTTACCATCACCGTTAATATCCACATAGTTTTGTCCGCCGGGTTGCGTATTAGCCGCCGGGGTAAGCACCGGACCGCCAGCCTGGATCAGGCCGTTGGTTTTATAGCCGATAAACGAACCTATAGGCTCGCCAACTTTAATGATAGATGGCAACGATGAATCGGGGATGAACTGATTAACACCGTTACCTCCTAAGCTCAGTACCTTATTACGGTTAACCGCGAACACCAGGCTGGTATTCCATACAAAACCACCGGTTAAGTTGTGCGAGCTAATACTCAATTCAAAACCTTTATTCTGTACCGAACCCACGTTTTCATACTGCTGCGGGTTGGTAATGGCCGTATTGGTAATAATAGTTAAACCGCTGGTTGCAGGCAATGGCAGGTAAAGCAGCAGGTTGGTTGTTTTTTTATAGTAGATATCGGCAGTAACGGTGATGCGGTCTTTAAACAAACCTAAGTCGAAACCGAAATCGTATTGGCTGGTTTTTTCCCAGGTTAAGTTAGGATTGTACAAGCTGTTCGGCGCGAAACCGGCAACCGTTGAGTTACCGAAATTGTATCGATAGTAGCCCAGCTGCGAGTATGATTGATAAGCTGGAATGTCGCTGTTACCGGTTTGACCAGCACTTAAACGCAACTTCAGCTGGCTAACAGCGGTCACATTTTTCAGGAAATCCTCGCTCGAAGCATTCCACGCAATGGCTGCCGAAGGGAACGATGCCCACTGGTGCCCAGGTGCGAATTTGGACGAGCCATCCGCACGCAAGGTAAGCGTTAACAGGTATTTGCTATTAAAGCCATAGTTCACCCTGCCCAGGTATGATTTCAATGCCCACACGTTTGATGAGGACGACGGCGCGATAGCGAAACCGCTGCCTGACACCGAAGTAACGCTACCCGAGCCCAGGTTATTAAAGGTATCGTAATCGCTCACAAAGCCCGATGAACCGGTTATGGCACCCTCGGCCTTAAACTGCTGCTGGGTAAAACCGGCCAATACGTTTAGTGAGTGCTTGCCGAATTTTTTATTGTAAGTAAGCGTGTTTTCGTTAAGCCAATTGAAAGAATCAAGCGTACCAACCTCGCCCAGGCCCGAATAACCGGCACCTTCATACACGGTGGCAGGCAGGTAACGGTTTTGTTTATTATCGATGATATCCACACCGGCCAGCACCCTTGCGGTCAGGTTTTCGGTGATCTTATAATCGCCCGCGATATTACCTAAAATACGGCTGGTAGTGGTACGGTTGGTTTGGTTATACAGCGTATTGATGGGGTTACCATAAGTACCTTCAAAAACGTTTTTGACGTAGAACGAACCATCGGCATTGTAAACTGGTGTGGTAGGTGTCATCAGCAAAATGGCAGGAACAACACCCTGCGGCGCAACCTGCGCGGTGTTGCGGCTACCGGTTATGTAGGAGGAGATCTTGAACTTATCGTTATAGTCATGCTCCACATTCACCCTGCCTGCGTAACGCTCAAAGTTGGTGTTCTGCAGGATACCATCCTGCTTAAAGTAGTTGCCCGAAAATGCCAGCCTTGTACGCTCGGTACCTGAAAATATCGAAAGGCTATGGTTTTGCGAGTATGCTTTGCGGAAGGCGACTGCCTGCCAATCTGTGTTGGCGCCATAAGGGTTAAGCTGGGCTTCGGTTTGGGCAGTTTTGCCGGTGTTTATCAAAGCGTCGTTACGTAACGCTTCCCACTGGGTACTGTTTAACAGCAATAAAGTTTTGATCACCTCCTGTCTGCCGAAGCTTCCATCGTAATTGATGGATGATACACCTGCTTTGCCTTTTTTAGTGGTGATGATAATTACACCATTGGCACCACGGGTACCGTAAATAGCCGTAGCCGAAGCATCTTTCAGCACCTCGATACTTTCAATATCTGAGGTATTGATCGAAGCCAGCGGATTGATCTTGGGGCCGTTGGTTACACCAGCATCAGTTAATGAGTTACTGTTTGATGTAGGGAAACCATCGATCACATATAACGGCTCGGCCACGGCATTAATAGAGTTCACACCGCGTACCTGTACGGTAACACCTGCACCCGGCTGCCCGGTAGCCTGCGTAACCTGGATGCCCGATACCGAACCTTGTAAAGCCCTGTCTAACGACGGGATAGGTTGCTTTAAGGCTAAAGCAGGCACTGAAGCCACCGAACCGGTAATATCCTTACGCTTTTGCGAACCATAACCCACAACAACCACCTGGTTTAGCTGGGTTTGGGCATCTTTCAGCTTGATCTCCACCGGGCTACCATCGGCAATAAATTCCTTTTTTTCGTAGCCGGTAAAGGTGATGATCAGTTTATATGGAAATTTCTGCCCGGTAACAAAGCTGAATTTACCCTCAATATCAGTAGATACAACGTGGGTAGTGCCCTGAATTTTTACTACCGCGCCAGGCAATGGTTCGCGGGTGGCACTGTCAATTACACGGCCAACCAAGTGTGAGTTGATAGTAGGCTGGGTTTGCTGCGCTATGGTTAGCAACGGCAAGCCTATCAATAATAAAAATGTAATTAATAACAGTTTTTTCATGTCGACAGGTTGTTAAAGGTTAAAAACTCCGCCGGTTGATTGTCTGCGTAAAACAGCTTGTATAATTGGTGCGGATGAAAAGCATCCTCCATAAATTGCAGCGTAAAGGCTGCTGCCCGCCGGGCAAAAGGCAACGTATAGCCTTTTCCCGCCTTTGCAATATTTTGCATAGATTTGATTAATTAAAATGACACCATAAAACAGGCTCAACGCCAATCGATCCCTGTTTCGTTGTTTTGATCCGGAGGGAAAAGCAATGCTTTTCCCTTATTTGCAGTAGGTAAATATTATCGTTTCATGTTCCTTTCTGTTTGTGCCCGCCATTAAGCAGGCAGGTCAATTATTTAATTCGGGGTATTTAATTTAGTTACTAACACAACGGAAACCCAAATGCTCCATCCCGCTATCTTCGGTAGTTTTCATCCGGCGCGATACCCGGTAGCCAGAGCAATAGCTATCGTTACATAAAAATGACCCGCCACGTACCGCCCGTTTTATGGCATAAGGCTCATCCGGGTCGTACGATTTGGAAGCGCCCTTGGGGTTTTTCACGCTTGATGTACCCAATGTTTTGTAATAGTTATTGTTGTACAGATCGGCACACCATTCCCATACATTGCCGGCCATATCATACAATCCGTAGCCGTTTGGTTTAAACGAACTTACCGGGGCCAGATAATAGTATCTGTCTCGCTGGGTATTTTTGTAAGGAAAACTTCCTTCCCAGGTGTTGGCTTTTGGCTGTCCTTCGTTTATTTTTTCATTACCCCATGGGTAGATTTTATCTTCCAGTCCTCCCCTTGCCGCCCGTTCCCATTCGGCTTCGGTTGGCAAGCGTTTTCCGGCCCATTTACTGTAGGCCACGGCATCGTACCATGATACCTGCACTACCGGGTAGTTTTCCTTGCCCTTGATATCACTGCCGGGACCGTGGGGATGCTTCCAGTTGGCTCCCGTTTTCCAGGCCCACCATTGCGCGTACTCATTAAGATTAACCGGGTGCTCTGCCGGTACAAATACCAGCGACGCTGGTACCTGTAAACTATCGGCAGGCTTTTCGGTGCCTGGCGGCATTTGCTTTTTCAGTTCATCCCAATCAGGCTTGCGCTCGGCGGTGGTGACGTAGCCGGTAGCTTTAATAAACCGGGCAAACTCGGCATTGGTTACTTCGGTTTTATCTATCCAGAAGCCATCAACAGTAACATCGTGTTTCGGGTACTCATCGGGCTCGGCCTGTTGGTTATCTGCCCCCATCCTAAAAGTCCCGGCGGGTATCCAAACCATCCCCGCATGGTTGGCATGGGTGTTGCCAGTATCAGGCAGGATAAGCGCAGCACCGCTTAGCCCTGCTGTTTTAAACCTGCCTGGTAAATTCGATTCGCAGCAAACCTTCTTATTATTGCCCGGAACCCGGGCAATAGCAGCAATGGTCACCGGTTTTTCCTGCTGCCCGCACGCAGCAAGTAATATCGCCCCAAACAATATCAGTATTCTATTTTTCATTACACTTTTACCGGCTGTAACTGGAACTCTGCAACAGGTTGCTCCGCTTCGGCTTTGGCCAATGGATCAGGACGGTATAACTGGTGAGGCTGCAAAGGCACATCGTCCTTAACCATAGGGCCATCGGCAGCTAATTCACTTCCCTCAACTTTCGATTTAAAAATTGGCCAGGCCAGTTGCGCATACCATTGGTCGCCCCCATAGTGCGAAATACCGTAAGCTTTAGGATACTGGCGAGAGATGTGCGCTGTACCGAAAATGACATCCCACCAAAAAAACATATTGCCAAAGTTGCCTTTGTAATAACCCACGCCATCATCGGTAGTAGCTGCGTGGTGCGCGTGGTGTGTTGCTGGTGTTGATATGGTGCGCTCCAATATCCAGGCCAGCGGATGTAACACCTTATACTGATAAAAAGGTTTATCCCATGGGATGCTTGAATGCGCCAGCGTGGTGATAGTACCTTTAATACCTTTCACAACCAAAGCTGGGATTCCCAAACCCAGATAAACCAAAGCTGCGGTTAAATAAGTTTGCGAAAAGAACAGCGTGTAAATGATATTTTGCCTGCTGGCCATAGCCATGCCCATGTACGATGCCGAGTGGTGCGTTCGGTGGAAACGCCATAACCATGGCACTTGATGGTGCAGGCGGTGATACCAGTACTGGGTCAAATCGTCGGCCACAGCTATGATGGCGCATCCCCATAAAAATGGCACCCAATCAAACGTGTTTTTTAAAGCCGGTAACAAAGCTGGCAATACCAATAAACTATAGTAGGCTACCAAGGGCCTCACCACCAGTTTAGGAATTGTAAAACAGGCTATATCCACCCATTTTTCATTTTTATTCCAACGTTTTTTGTACAGGCCGAACGAAAATTCGAGTACGCCCAATACCAGCGTTAAAACGGAAAAACCGTAGCCGTTAAGGTTATCTATTACTTGTTTTATTTGCTCAATCATTGTCTTGCGAGTTCGTGGTTTTAGTTTTTACTGTGTTTTCCTGTTTATCCTGATGCCGCTTTTTTTCCCAAGGCCGCTGACCAGTAATGGCGAAAGTGCCAAACATGAGTGCGATAGGCAGTATGTACAGCAACAAGCTCAATGAAGCGTTTTTGATGATCTGCTTTTTGGTTGATTGTTCTAATTTCATGATACGTTGGTGTTTTGAGGTTGAACAATTTGCGCTGTCTTGGCCTTCGGCGCATTGTCGAGCAATTTGCGACCGAGCCACAGGCCTCCGAAGATGATAATGAAAGGGATAATGGTTACGATAATGCCCACCAATACCTTCTTCCCGATAAGGGAAACGTCGTTAAGCGTCATGATAAATCTGATTAAGTTATTATAGCATAGGCACCTTATAGCGGTCCGCATTACCGGTACAAGCACCTGTTAATTAAAAAGGATCAGAGCATCTGCCTATAAATAGCAGAATGAAAGGAAGGGAGAGAATCCCTGTATTGCTTTATTAACAGCAACAACAAGAAGGACAACAGCATATAAAAGCAGAAGCAGTTAAATGTTGATTAGCAAAGCCGTATTTAAGTAAAAGTTCGGGTTGCATGGTGGTTGCTTTTAAACTGTTTTTTTGTAGTGATTTTGTTTACTGGTACAAATGTAGAAAAAGATTTGATAAATACTACAATTTCTATAGAAATTATATAATTAATTAAGCGATCAGTATTTCATATTACTGCATTTTGTATATTTGATTATAGCATTTGATGATCCGATAGTGAATGTTAATGATGTTGTTTTAAATGGTAGATTGAAAGTAAATATCAAAGGTATTGCTCCATATACCTTTGCAGACAATGCTCCGTTTCGAAAAGGGATGCAAATCAACGAGGCCAGCTATATATATTTGGGCTACCGGTTTTTTGACCAATACAAAACGGTTTGGGATTTTGACGAAAAGAAAATCTATGTACTGGAGAAATAAAACTTGTTAACCTGCTATTAGTTTTCGAATTGCCGAAGTCGTCTACAAAATCGGGTACCGACACCTGTTATAACCTTGTAAATTAATGATTTACAAGGCATTTTATTTCCAACCAGAGATAAAACAAAATACATTTAGTTATTGCAAAAGGATTCGTCTATTGTCGATATGACCGCGTGATAAGCAATAAAGGACAGATTGGCCTGCCCCTGCATTTCAAACGTTTTGGCCAATCCCCCAATTATTACTTCAACAAATATGGTGTACGCCCGTCCAACGGCAAGCCCCCTGGCAGATGGGGAAAGTATATGGTGATGAACCTGGAGATCAAAAAAGGATGGAAAGCATGGTAAAAAAAACGGCGATCACTTCGGGAATCCCTATCTTTCTGAAAAAAAGGATACCGGCAAAAGCACCAGGCTGAAAAAAGCCATCAGCAAGAGCATAGGATCGTGTTCCCGGAAACGATGATCGTCACAGGCCGACAGGCCAATGGGTTCTATGGCCCGTTTTACGGTTAACGGCGTTAGCTTTTCATGGGCAATAATATACGCCTTTTATAGTCGGGCAAAAAATCAAGTCGCCTGGATCACCGCGTCGTCATAGCGTGAAAGGATCGCCGGCAGCAATTTTTCTTCCGCTATATATGGGATCTCAAACGCTCTTTTTGATAAATGAGCAGCAATATGATCAATGATAGGGACTTCAGCGGATGCCCGTTTTCTTAAAAGGGGATCTTTTAAATCGTTTACAGCTGAAAGACATTCATTAATAACCCAGGCATAGGGTACAATTCCGGCCCGTTGCAGATCTTTTTGAAGCGCTTCAGCTTCCCTCATGGGCGTTGTTTCCGGTAAGGCGACCAATAGAATCTTGGCAAAAACACCGTCTTGTAGCATCATATACGGTGTGGTAATCTTGCTTGGACTTACAGCCATGTTTTTCATGATTTCCTTATGGTAGCTGCCGGTTGTATCCAGCAGTAGTAGTGTATGGCCTGTCGGCGCAGTATCCATCACCACAAACCGCCGCCTGGCACTTTGAATTGCTTTAGAAAAAGCATGGAATACAGCCACTTCTTCCGTGCAAGGCGACTGAAGGTCTTCACGCAGGAGTTTTTTACCTTCCTCATCCAAATGCTTCCCCTTTTGTGCGGCGATCTTATCGATATAATCCTTCGTTTCAATTTTCGGGTCGATCCGTTCAATGGTTAATTTTTCCGGGATGGCCGTTAACTGATCCATAAAGTTCCTGATATGTGCCGCCGGATCGGTCGTGGTTAAAAGAACGGTATGCCCCCGATGGGCCAGCATCGTTGCTATCGATGCTGCTACGATGGTTTTACCTACACCGCCTTTTCCCATGGTCATGATCAGGCCACTATCGCTATTTTTTTCCAGTTCATCAACTAATGCCTTCAAATCAGGCAGCAAATGACCAGCTTCCGTTAATTTTAAAAATTCAGCGGATACGATTTTACTTTGGAGGTCCGTATCAAATACAGACCGTAGCTTTTCCAGACCCAGTACGTTATAAGGCAATAATGCATAACGCTCAGCAGCTAGGTTTTTTAATGTCCCGGGCATCTCCAGCAATTCCCTTTCCGCTATTTTTTCCATTTTTAGCGCGGTAGTGTCCGTTTGGTCCCTTGCCTGAAATATTCCGTTGATCAATAAGCTTTGATTGGCCATCCCCAGGTCGATCAGATCCCGGCTTGTTTTGCCCGCTTCTTTCAATGATGTAGCGTCGGGCCGCGTTACCAGGAAAAAAGTAGTTTGCAAGGGATCTCTTAAACTGGACACTACCTTTTCATATCTTTCCCTACTACTTTTCAGGGCCGACGAAGGCCCGATGCAGGAAGCCCCGTTCGGGTTATTCCCAAGAAAATCATCCCAGGCGGCGGGTAATTCCAGAAGACGGATGGTATGCCCGGTCGGCGCAGTATCAAAAATGACGGTATCAAATATTTCCGAAAGACCTTCCCCGGTGATAAACCGGGAAAACTCATCAAAGGAAGCGATCTCCGTGGTACAGGCGCCAGAAAGCCCTTCTCTTATTTTGCTTATCTCATCAGCTGTAGCAATGGCTGCAAGCGGATCTATCACCCTTTTGCGGTAATCTTCTGCAGCAGTTTGGGGATCGATATTGACCGTGAACAGGAGATTTAGATCCTGATGCTGCGTTATTTGATCGCTAACGGGGGTGCCCAATACATCTTGCAGATTGGACGCGGGATCCGTACTGATCAACAGCACCTTCTTACCCTTATCCGCCATGGCCACCGCTGTGGCGCAGGCCAGCGTAGTTTTACCTACGCCACCTTTTCCTGTAAAAAATAGAAATCTAAATCCCTGGGCAGTCATTTTAGCATTTACTGATTGTTGAATAATTAAAGTTACACTAACAGCACGAAAACAAGGTGATCGTTAACGGCCCATTTAATGATATTGGTCATTATCAGGTTTAATATTCCGGGCGGGGCTTTTTTCATGTAGCTCACTGAGTGTGGTTGACTTGCTATTGCATGAAAGTCGGAAATTATATTGTAAACCGATGTAAAAGCCTTTGGGGGCCGGATAGAATTCGTATTTGGTGTCTTTTTCAAGGGCGATTGTCGATGAAACCGGACCACATCGTTTTG
The DNA here is from genome assembly GCF_900100945.1 of Mucilaginibacter gossypii. Classification (GTDB taxonomy): domain Bacteria; phylum Bacteroidota; class Bacteroidia; order Sphingobacteriales; family Sphingobacteriaceae; genus Mucilaginibacter; species Mucilaginibacter gossypii. Next base: position 50,472 of record NZ_FNCG01000009.1, read on the forward strand.
TCCGATGTTCAATAACTGCGGCGCCTGACCGGATCGTTTGCTTTTAATCAGGCCCTTGAAATGCTCGTAGTTGCCGCTGAATCCGCCTGATGCCCATACATCCCGCAATGCTTTAGTGAAAGCACCGTTTAGTGGTCCTTCGTAAGAAAGTTCATCATCTTTGCAGGCGGAAAGAAGTTTGACCGAGGCTTTGACCGGTAAATGATTGGATGCAGCCGTGGCTTTTTGAATATTGTCGTAAAAATCTTTGCGCTGTATATAAGTTTTTCCTGCCTCTCGTTCCGGAAGGTTTTCGCGCCTTTACGGATAATCTCGGTATTATTAAATTTGATGATTGTACTGCTATGGCAGCTGCAGGATATAATCAATATCCTTACGCCGGCCGCAAATTTGGTCCATATGGCATATAATTCGGCATCCACCAGTTGTCCGTCAAACAGGCACCACGTTTCATCCGCTTCGTCGTCTATTTCTTCATGTTATTCTACTCCGATTCCGTTATTTTCCCCGGTAAGTGTCCGGTATTTTGTCTTTTCCTAACATGCTTAAATATTTCGGCATGGATGCAACGTGCAAGAAGTAAATATTGTCAGATAAACAGGTTACACGGTTGTTCCCAAAAATCATCTGGTTCAACCATTTGATGATCGAACAATTCATCTATCCGGTCCGAAAATTCTATCAGTTCCCTGCTCATGATATATTGTTTAACAAGGCAAATTTTAGGAAAAACCACGCCGAAAGAAATGAGTATGCTCATTTCAAAAGTTGTTCTGTGTCATTTCTGCCGGCCAGCGAGTTTCTAATTTTGAAAGAGTATTTAAAATCAATCAAAATGGAAACAGCAGCGAAAACTTCGCCGATAAAAACGGTAAACCCTTTTAACAATGAACTGGTCAAATCTTTCGAAATCATGGGCGATGAGCAGATCGAATCAAAGATCGCGGTTGCCGATCATGCTTTTCAAACCTGGAAAAAAACGCCGATGGCGGATCGTGCGCAGCTTTTGCGCCGTGTGGCCCACTTGATGCGCGTTAAATCAGTTCAACTGGAAAAACTGGCCACACTGGAAATGGGAAAACTGGTAACGGAAAGCCGTGCGGAAGTGGGGCTTTGCGCTGCTATTTTTGATTATTATGCGGAGAACGGCGAAAAGTTCCTGGCCGATCAGCCGCTGGAAACCCCGCAGGGTTCAGCTTTCTTAAGTTTTGAGCCGATCGGGGTTTTATTAAGTATCCAGCCCTGGAATTTCCCTTTCTACCAGATCACCCGTTCCGCAGCGCCACACCTGATGGCAGGTAATACCATGCTGCTTAAACATGCTTCAAACGTACCACAATGCGCCCAGATCATGGAAGATATCTTCCTGGAAGCTGGTTTTCCCGCAGGTGTTTACCAGAACTTATTTATTCCCGGCAGCAAAATTGATGTTTTAGTAGCCGATAAGAGGATCAAAGGGGTAACGCTGACCGGGAGTGAGCCGGCAGGTTCTTCCATCGCCGCCGCTGCCGGAAAATATATCAAGAAATCTACGCTGGAATTAGGCGGCAGCGACGCTTTTGTCGTGCTGGACGATGCCGATGTGGAACAAGCCGCCGAGGCTGCCGTGCGTGGCCGTATGTGGAACGCCGGGCAGGTCTGCGTATCGCCGAAAAGGGTAATCGCAGAGGAAGGAATAGCCGACCTGTTCCTGGACAAAGTAAAGGCCAAATTCGCTGCTTTAAAGGTAGGTGACCCGATGGACGAACAAACCGATCTGGCCCCCCTCAGTAGCGAAAAAGCGGTCGAAGACGTGATCAAACAAGTACAAAAAGCGGTAGAACAGGGCGCGACCGTTTTAGCAGGCGGGCACCGCATTGATCGTCCTGGCGCATTTATGGAGCCTACGATCCTGACCGGTATACAGCCTGGAACTGCGGCGTATGAGGAAGAGATCTTTGGCCCCGTGTTTATGTTTTACAAAGTAAAGGACGAGCAGGCGGCAATTGACCTGGCCAATGCCACCGACTACGGTCTGGGCGGCAGCGTGTTCAGTTCGAATAATGAACGTGCGGTTAAGGTCGCCAGGCAGATCGATACGGGCATGGTCTATATCAACCATGTGACCGGAATCGCCCCTGAACTGCCTTTTGGCGGCACCAAACATTCCGGTTACGGCAGGGAGCAATCACAGGCTGCGATATACGAATTCGTCAACTCCAAACTGATCCGGGTGACTACGCCGGAAAGCGCCTATTAATTTAGCCCAGCCGTTTAATAAGAAAGCTCACAGTTTTGCGGGCTTTCTTATTGGATAAACCAGGACGTAATTTCAGTGCTGTCAAACCAACACGAATATAAAGTTTATGATACCCGAAAAAAATGGAAACCGCCGTCATTCATGGATTTGGAGAGCCGCTGCATATCGAAGAAATGCCCGTGAGGGAACCCGGTAAAAACGAGATCCTGGTAAAGGTGATCACCTGCGGTATTTGCCATACAGATCTGCATGCCTGCCAGGGCGACTGGCCGGCCAAAGCGAAAATGCCTTTAGTCTCCGGCCATAAAGCCATCGGCTACGTGATCGCTTTGGGAAAAGGCGTCAATAAGATCAGGGAAGGCGATATCGTGGGTGTTCCCTGGCTTTACAGTGCCTGCGGCTGTTGCGACTACTGTTATACGGGCTGGGAAACCCTGTGCGAAACCCAACAAAATGGCGGCTACAGCGTTGACGGCGGTTTTGCCGAATACGTCGTGGCTGACGCGCAGTATGTCGCGCATTTCCCTTCCCATATTAAATTTACAGAAATGGCTCCGATAATTTGTGCCGGGGTTACCGTTTATAAGGGATTAAAGCAAACAAAGGCCAAACCCGGGAATACTCAATGGCACAACGATCCGGGGCTCCATCGTCGGAACCCGCAAGGACATGGAAGAAGCCATCTCATTCGCGGTGGAAGGCAAGCTTAGGGCCACAGTCAAGAGAGATAGACCTGGACGAATTGCGGCTTCGTTCCCAGCTGAAATGATCATCTTATATTTATCCGGTAGCACTTCTCGCAATTATAAACAATTCAGTCCCTGTGCTGGATATTCCGGCATACTTAACCACCCTGTTTCGTGCTCATTAGAGCAGCGGGTTCTGTTAATAAATTTTAAATTTAAATATCTAAACCAAGAAGATAGCATGGTCAAAGCGTAATAGAACGCTCAGAACTCTTTTTCGGAATGCATTCGTCAATGGATGCGGAATATCCCCATGTTGTCTCGTCCTTATTTTATTTGTAGTTTTTGAGTGGTAATACTGGAATCAGTTTACACCGATACTACTTTTAATGCACGGATGAGCTGATTCGTGCATTTTCTTTTTCTGCCAAAAAAACAGCTTTATTAAGATGCTTCAGTTTGTCCTGATATTCAGCTCGTCAGTCCTCGGGCTTCATTTTTGATGGTCAGCTATCTGCCGGCAGGTTTGTATTAATAAAACCGAAATCACATCGGCCGCTGCTCTGTAAATATTCGTTTGATACCACAGAAACGCTTTATCATGCATAGGAACAGAAAAGCACAGCCCCTAATTTTACTTCTATGGAAACCACATTTAACGTGCCCGGAAGAAACGAGGTTTCTGCGGCCAATCAAGCTATCTTTGATACATTGATTAAAGCAATAGGCTTCGTCCCTAACCTGTATGCAAACTTTGCGTACTCCGGTGATGCCCTGTCTGCGTTTTTAACAATTCAGGGAGCCAAAACCTCCCTGACAATAAAGAAAAAGAGATCGTTAACCCGATCGTAAGCCAGGTTAATAACTGTGAATACTGCCGGAGTGCGCACAGCAAATTTGCAAAAATGAACGGGTTTACAGATGAGCAAATCATGGAAATACGAATCGGCCAGGCCTCCTTCGATCCTAAGTTTGAAGCCCTGGTAAAACTGGCAAAAGCATCTCTGAGAACAAAGGACATGCAGCTCCCGAAGCAGTTGATAACTTCCTTACCCAGGGGGTACACTAAAGGCAGCTCATCGATGTGATTTTATTGACCGACCTGAGGATCATCACCAACTATGTTTACGCCATGACCGATCCGCTGGCGGTTCCCGCGGTTTAGCTTCAAAACGGCTAACATCGCCTTCTCTTAATAAAAAACTCTTTTTTTATAACCTGAGGTACCCGCTATTTCCACGCCCAATGTAAGTGGCGTGAGTGACGGTACAGGAACAAGGGTCGCCGCGGCGGCGCATGGTATCCGAATAATTCAAGCCGATGGCTTCAATTTTAATCAGAACCTCTCCTTGTTTAGGTGATAAGTCGGGTACATCTTCGTAACAGAACTTCCGGCCCTCCGGTTTGGTGAAATCGTACTGCTTTCATTCTATTATCTATTTAATCTTAATAACCACTTTACCTTTCGCTCGCCCGGATTCCACATAGGCCAACGCTTCGTTGGTTTGTTCAATTGGAAATATTTTATCTATTACCGGTTTAATCACACCTGATTCTATCAGTGATGTAATTTTTGCCAGTTGATTGCCATCAGCCCGCATAAACAGGAACCGGAAACTGCTATTTGCCTTTTTTGCCTTTTTCTTTGCGCCGAAGCTCAATAATTTTGTCACCAATTTTAAATACCAGGGCAAGCCCAGTTCTTGTGCAAATTCCGGGGTTGGGGGACCAACCAATGAGATCAGTTGTCCGCCGGATCTCAAAATACGGAATGATTTTTCCAGCACCTTAGGATCCCGGTTGCTGTGTAATACCAGATCGTAATCTTTAAGTTTGGTTTCGAAATCTTCTGTTTTGTAATCGATCACCAGGTCTGCGCCCAGTTTTTTAACCCAATCAGTATTCGCTGAACTGGTGGTTGTGGCAACATAGGCCCCTAAATGCTTCGCCAACTGAATGGCGAATGTTCCTACACCACCGGAGCCTGCCTGAATAAAAACTTTCTGACCTTTTTTGATCTGGCCGATCTCAACCAATGCCTGCCACGCGGTTAAGCCAACCAAAGGAATGGAACCTGCTTCGTCCATAGTAAGGTTTTTAGGCTTTAAGGCTAAGTCGCCTTCATTTACAGCGATGTATTCCGCAAAAGTGCCTATCCTGTGATCGCCCACTCTTGAATACACTTCATCGCCAATTTTGAACCGGCCGACGTTCGAACCAACTTTAGTTACCACACCTGCCAGATCATGGCCGTTTACAAATGGTGGCTTGTAGGGTAAAAACAATTTGAAGTCACCATTTTTTATAAGCGAATCCAACAAATTGACACCTGCCGAATGTATTTGTACCAACACCTCGTTTTCCTTTACCATTGGCTCAGGTAATTCGATGAGATGCAGTTTTTCCTTTTTGCCGTAGCTTTTGACTATAAATGCCCGCATGATCTTTTTTTAATTTATTTTTAGGATTGGAATGATTTCTATGATACTAACACCTGGTAACTTTTTTTAGGATTGACTAACCCGAAAGCCACTTTTGGAAAAAGCCGATTGATGAGATAAACTGCTTTGCTATCGCCGACCCGGATGGTCAACTGCTCTTTCTTTAAACCTTCGATGAGCGCTTTCGCCAGTTTTTCCGGGCTGATCTTTTTATCTGGCCGATCTGCCACCATATCGGTGTCTACCAGCGGTGGAAGCAACTCATACACTTTGACGGAGCTGCCGATCGCTTGCAGGTGTGCCCTTAAGGTTTTTGTATATGACGACAAGGCCGCTTTGGACGCGGAATAGGTAGCTTCTAACACGGAAGGTACCATACAGAGCAATGAAGTGGTATTAATGATCGCTGATTCGTGGCGTGAGTTAAGCATTTTCATAAATAAATTATTCAGGCGTATTACCCCAAAGTAATTCACTTCCATTTCATATACTGCCCCTTCGAGATGTTTATCATTCGCAACTCCCAGGTTTAATGGCGACACGCCAACCCCAGCGTTATTATAAAGTATGTCAATACCGCCTATTTGCTCGATCTCCTCGAAGAGTCTCTTTGCATCACTTTCATTGGATACATCACTTTGGAAGACCGTCATATCGGGATAGCTTCGTTTGACTGCATCGAGTTTAGTTTTATTGCGCCCGGTCACGATCACCCTTGCGCCTTGTTGCCGGAATTGTTTTGCCGCTTCCAACCCGATACCTGATGCACCGCCGGTGATCAATACCGTTTTTCCTTTGATTTGCATAATCCTTATTTTTGAATTATTTAGAGGCGTTGATTGATTTTAAAATAGATTTTTCGAAGATTTTATAGGCGAAATGCTGAAGCAGGAGTATGATCGACGATCCTTTGCCGACAGGGTAGCTAAATGTCGGATTTTTTTCTTTTACTGCCTTTAATAAAGCAGCCACAACCGGCGCAGGCTCCGGCGCCTTATCAAATGTGCTTTTGGTATATGAAGTAATCTTTTTCCTGAACAGGTCATAATCCCTGATATTTCCTTCCGCTACAGTCCCGCTTTCGCCGATGCTGGTTTTGAAACTCATCGGTTCAAGCATGACCACCTTGATGTTGAACTGGTTCAATTCAAACCGGAGCGATTTAAAGTAACCTTCAAGGGCATGTTTGGAAGCCGCATAATAGGCTACATAAGGAAGGCCGACTAAACCCAGCAGGGAACCGAGCGTGATTATTTTTCCGTGTTTTTGCCTCCTGAAGTAAGGCAGTAGTTCGTTTGTTAATTTGATCGTTCCCCAAAAGTTGGTTTCAAACTGCTGCTTGCCTAACTCAACGGGGGTTTCCTCTGCCAGTCCGTTAACCAGGTAACCTGCATTATTGATCAGCACATCTAAAGTTTTGATCTCACTGAACAATTGCTTGCCCAGGGATGCGATGGATCGGTCGTCATTCAGATCCACTGCCAGTAACTTAAATGGCAGTTTCGCCTGGTGTTTTTCCGGGCTCCGGCTTGTGCCGATCACCTGGTAGCCTTCTTGATGAAGCTTGTTGGCAACAAGCAGCCCGATCCCTGATGAGGCTCCTGTGACTAAAATCGTGTGTTTCATTTTGATGTCTTTTAATTATTAAAAAGCATTATTGTTCAGCCATCACCGGATAATCGGTATAACCTTTTTCGCCCGGCGTATAAAATGTTGATTGATCGGGCTGATTGAGCGGCGCGTCTGCTTTGAAGCGTTCAACTAGATCCGGATTGGCAATAAAGGGAACCCCGAATGATACCAGGTCAGCATCACCGTCGTTCAATACCTGGCTGGCTGTTGTCTTGTTAAATCCGCGGTTAATGATGATAGTACCATCATAGAGCGGGCGGTAACGTTTGGCCACTTCTTCAATACCCCAGGGATTGCCCGATACATCGGTAAAAGGCTCGGTGAGGTGTAGGTAAGCCAGGCTATATTCATTCAATTTGGCAACGATATAATCGTGGACGGCGATAGTTTCCTCGTCGAGCATCATCCCCTGAATGCCGTGAAGAGAAGGATTTAGCCTTACACCCACCCTCGTGATATCAATTACCGTGCGCAGTTCATCAAGAATGTCGAATAATATCCGCGCGCGGTTCTCTATAGTGCCGCCGTACTGATCCTGGCGTTTATTGGAGTAAAGATTAAAGAACTGGTGCAGCAGGTAGCCATTGGCGGCATGCAGTTCAACACCGTCGAACCCCGCCTCTACCGCGTTTGCGGCAGCCTGTTTAAAATCGTTAATGGTCTTTTGGATTTGCGCAGTTGTCATCTCCCTGGCATCAACCGTGTCTTTGAAGCCTTCGGGGGTGAATACTTTGGTAAGCGGATTTAATGCGGATGGCGCCAGCGGAAGTTCACCGTTAAGCAGATCAGGGTGCGATATGCGCCCTACGTGCCATAACTGGGCGAAAATTTTGCTGCCCCGCTCGTGCACCGCATCGGTAACCAGTTTCCAGCCTTCAACTTGTTGTTCGGTGTAAATTCCGGGCACATTAACATACCCTACAGCCTCACGGCTGACGTAAGTTCCTTCCGTGATAATCAACCCTGCCGAGGCGCGCTGCTGGTAGTAGCGTGCTGTCAGTTCGGTTGGCACATTGCCCGGATTAGCAGACCGGCTGCGCGTCATAGGTGCCATTACTATGCGGTTGCTTAGTGCAAGGCCATTTAAATTATATGGCTCGAAAATAATTTGCTCATTCATTGTTTTAATTTCAAATAGTATCAGGAAGCAGGTTTCCGACCCTGATTTTTAGTTGTTTAAATTCTATTTTATACTTTTTAGTATATTTTATTTCATTTTGATTGCTTGTATCCCTTGCTAAATCAAGTATGCGGTAGTCCGTTGAACACTTAATCTCCAATACAATCCCACTGTCTACAAAAAAGACTTTTTAGTATATTTAATATCAAAAAAATTATATTGCATAACTTTCTAACTCCGCTTTCAGGTCCCTGAGTAAACCGGCCATCGGTTTTGCAGTATTCATCGCCCTGCACATTACAACTGCACCTTCAACCGCAGCTACCGCTTTGAATGCATAGACAGCAGGATCAAGTTTGTCAGAAAATTCACCATCGGCAATGCCCTGATTTAAAATACTAACAAATACTTCCTGTCCATGGCGAATAACACCGGCTATCTTTTCTTTAACAGCCGGAAAGTTATCATCCGACTCAACTGCAATGTTAAATACAGGACATCCACCTTTAAGGTAAGTATTCAAAGGATCTTTATAAAAATCGAGAAAGGCAAATACCTTAGCCTTCGCTGTTTTACCTTTACTGATGGTTTGTAGCATTTTCTCGCCATTAGTATTCAGCATGTGGTCAACAACCTGCAGAGCGAGGTCTTCCTTTCCTTCAAAATGACCGTAAAGGCATCCTTTTGTCAGTTTCGTGGCAGCGAGCACATCGTCTATGTTAGCACCGGATATTCCTTTCTGATTAAAGATAGGCGCCGCTGTTTCCAGGATGAATTGCTTTGTTCTTTCGGCTTTAGTAAGCAAGTTAATAAATTTTATGATACAAAAATATACTAAAAAGTCTAATTAAAAATACTTTTTAGTATATTTTTAACTTTGTGATAGGAGAATGACAATCATGGTGATCCTTAAAAATATCCGAAGTGGCGCTACCTGATTTAGTCTGCTTAACAATAGGTTACATAGAGGCGTTTGCTTTTACTTGGTATAATCCGCGAGAAGCCGACGCCCATCATCGGTAATTATTCCGTTTATAAATAGCTGGAGCGCTTCAAATATATCAGCTGTTTTTTTCCCAGTATTATTAAACAGGTAAAAGTCTGCCACGGATATATAGATGGCTGCTGTGGCCGGCACATCCAGACCAGTGCGGTACAATCCCATTGCAATGCCATCCGCTAAATTTGATTCAATAATTATCTTCAGATGATTAATTTTAAACTCATGGAAAGCTTTCATGGCCCTCGGGTACCTTTTCAACATCGTGTCGTTAAAAAGGTGCCGTAAGGCGATCAAATGTTTAAAAAGCCCTTGTTGAAGAACCAACTCCTGTACCGGGTCATCTGCGGCATTGGTATTTGAACTGATGATGCTTTTAGATTGACCTATCAGTTGATGAACAACAGCTTCTACAAGGAGTCCCTTATTGGCAAAACATTGGTAAACGGTTTTCTTCGACATACCGGCTGCTTTCGCTACATCATCCATTGTTACACTGATGATACCATGGTTGATAAAAAGCTCAATAGTAATATCAATCAAACGTTTTCTTTTATCTTCCATTCCCGGTTGCTAATTTGTTAACTTTTAAAGTTTCAGGTCAGGGCTGATTTTCAGTTTTGGCGGTAACATAATTATATACAGCCGACCTTACGTAAAAATCAGCAAATGCTGTAGCAACAGTGCTTGAGGCCTGCTGATAAGCAGCCTGGGCATCCAGCACCTCCGAAATGGTGGCCAAACCGGCTTTGTAATTATCCTGGTTAACTTTCAGATTTTCGGTAGCCTGTTCCAGGTTGTCTTTTGCATAGCTAATTTGTGTAAGCTGGTCCTGCATATCATACCAATAACGTATAATGCCTACTCTCAGCTGGTTTTGTCCGTCGCGGAAATCGTTTTGAGCTATTTGCTCATTGATCCTTTGCTTCTGCATCTTTTGCTTGCCTCGGCCCCATAAACCGCCGGAGATGGGAATACTCAGGGTAACAAAACTGGCAGGTGCAAAGTTGCTCCCGATCCCGCTGTTGATTGACCCTGTTTGTGATGCACTTAAACCAACTGCCAGACTCGGCAAGTTATCGCCATTGGCTAACCTGGTTTGTAGCTTCTCGCCTTCTATGCGTTTGGTCAGTAGCTGATAATTGGCATTGCGGGCCAGGTTGGTATCGGGCTGCAGGGCAGGCAATACCGGCGTGCCGTTTTTGTTAAAGGTATCCTGCATCACCATGAGCGAATCAAAGGCAATACCTGTATACATGGAAAAATCAAGCAGGGCCACCCGACGGCCGTTCTGCAGCTTGCTTTTATTAACCAGCAACTGGCTTAGCTGAACTTTTACTTTGAGCAGATCATTCCGGGCAATCAATCCGGATGCCAGCATGTCCTTTTGCATTTTCAGTACAGTGTTAAGCAATGCTTCATTGACCAGTATGGTTTTCTGCTGTTCCTGTATATTTACCAGGTTCCAGTATTTCTGCTCGGTAAGCAGTATCACAGAATCTGCCGATTGTTTTTTCCTGATCTGGCTGACCTGTAGCTGCAATGCCGCTAACTGGTTACCCGTTTTAATTTTGCCGCCGGCATAAAGGGATTCCGTACCGGTTACGCCAAACAGGTAAAAGTTATTGATACCTTTTTCCAATAATGGCGGCGCGGCCGATATGAAGTCTTTAAACCCCAATAAACCCAGCCCGGTTGCGCTGACCGATGGGAGATAATCTGACTTGGCTGCAGCGACATCGGTTTTTGCAGAGTTTATCCTCAGCTCACCATTTTTTAAAGCGTAACTGTAGGCTATGGCAGCCTGCTTGCTTTCCTGCAGGGACATGATATGCTGCTGAGCCCCGGCCTGCAGACATGTAAAAGTGAATATTGATAATAGGAATGTTTTCATGATAATGAGCTTATGCAGTTACAGATTCCGGTGTTTTGCTTTCCGGATGCTTTTGATCCTCCTTGCGGAAGAACAGCCAGTATAGCGTTGGCAACACGAATAGGGTCAGCAACATGGATAACAGTAACCCGAAACAGATCACAGTACCCAGCGGTCCCCATAAGGATGACCTGCTGATCACCATCGGTATTACGCCCACGGCCGCTGCCGAAGAGGTTAAAAAGATGGGCCGCATCCTGCGTTCGGCAGAAAGTTTTGCAGCTTCAAAAACAGATTTACCCTCATGTAATCGTAGTTCTTCCGCAAAATCTATCAGGATGATACCATTACGAACTACAATTCCGCAGAGCGCAAGTAAACCGAGGAACGACGTAAAGCCAAAGGGATAGCCCATGATAAAAAGGCCAAAAGATGCCCCCAATAAGCTTAATGGCATAGTAGTAATGCTCAACAGGGCATGTTTAAGGTGCTTAAAGTGCCATAATAAGATGAGGAATATCAATATTATACTTACCCCAAGCGCGGTACCCATTGGGCCCTGGTTTTCTCCCTGCAATTCCAGTTCGCCCCCGTAACGCAGTTCAACGCCGGCGGGAAGTTTTATTTTTTCGATGGCCGGTTGCAGTTCCTGCAACACGGCATTGGCAACAGCGTCCTGGGTTACATCCATACGTACCGTCAGCGTACGTACACTGTTTCTGCGGGCAATCTGGCCATCATTCCACTCCGGGTTTACGTCTGCAACCTGTCTTAAAGGGATCAGGGATTTAGTTTGTGGCGCTACGATATTCAGGTCACGCAGAGCTGAAAGGTCAGTCCGGGACAGTTTAGGCGATTTGATCTTTACATCTACCGCGTAATTATTTTCCCAAACCTGTGTGGCTGTAATCCCTTCTGAATGCATGGCTATTGCATTAGCAATATCGCCCTTGCTTAATCCAAGCCGTGCAGCTTCTGCTGTTTTTACATCTATTTTAAGGGTTGGCTGTATCTCGTTATAATCTGTCCGGGCCCAGGTAACCTGTTTATGCGTTTTGCCGATGGCTAAAACCTGATTGGCAACCTGCTTTAAGGCTGGAATATCATTTCCACTGATCCTTACCTCGATAGCTGCCAGCGCATTGATCATGTTTAATTGTTTCATCCTGACATAAGCAGCCGGAAACAGGTTACTGTATTTATGCTGATAGTCAACAATCACCGCTGCGGTGGCATCTTCAGATACTGTTTTGACCAGGATCTGCGCATAATTTTTTGACGGAAGATTTGGTGCATATACCGAGTGGAAACGCGGCGAACTGCTGCCGATAAAGCTGGTATAATTAAGAATGCGCTTATCCTGTTTTAATATTTTTTCCATTCCCTTCACCACGCTGTCCGTTTGCGAAAGCCTGTAACCCGATGGCAGGTAGATTTCCATTGCAAATTGGTTTCGCTCTACTTTAGGGAACAACTGTTGCGGCAATATTCCCATAATCCCTATGCCGATCACTACAGACAGTACCGCAAAAAATACGGTCAGCTTGTAGTGTTTCATAGAATTGCCGATATGGTTATTAAAGAAATCCTGTAATCGGTCCAGGAAAGATCTTTTTTCATCTGCCTTATTATGCAGCAAGCCTTTTTTGATAAACAGCGTATTGAAAAACGGCACCACCATCATAGAGATGATCAGCGACAGTGTCAGAGCGATCATAATCGTTACCGGGAACAGGCGGATAAAATCTTTTGCCGTACCGGTCATAAAAAATGCCAGGGGTACAAAGGTTGCTGATAAAGCCAGCGTAGCCGTAAACACTGATGGAAACAATTCCTTGGCGCTGCTAATGGCGGCATCCCAAACCGACATGCCGTGGTCCAGCTTTTCTACGTGGTTATCAATTACCACAATAGGGTCGTCAACCACAATCCCCAGCACCACGATCAACGCTGCAAGCGTAACAGTGTCCAGTTCTATACCTGTCATATACATAATACCCAGCGTTGCGGCTATAGTAATCGGTATAGTTGCCGCTGCAACTGCGGCAACCCTGAAAGGAAGCAAGAGTAAGGCAACGCACACTACGCCGATAAGCGCAAAAGCAAACTCTTTCATAAAGTGGCTGATCGAATCATCCACCACCTCAGGCTGATCGGCCAGTTTTACCAGTTGGATATCAGGCGGCAGATGCTGCTTTACTTTTTCTATATGTTCTTCCAACTCCTTACCAAACTGTACAATGTTTTTGCCGGTGATCATTTCCAGTGATATCACGATGGATTTGGTGCCGTTGGAGGTTACGTAGCTGTCCGGCTCGTCATACTCACGTTTCAGGGTAGCCACATCACGAAGGCGCACTGAGTTGCCGCCGGGGTCCTGCCTGATGATCTGTTCAGCAAGCTCGGCCTCGGTTTTATAGTAGGTGCTCAAATGAATAGGCTCATCTACCACCTTTCCTTCTACTTTACCGGTGGCGTTAATAGCGCCATCATTTTGTAGCACCTGCATCACATTATTGACCGATACCCCTTTTTGCAGCAGTTTATTATTATCTACATAAATGGTAATCTGCTCGTTCAGGTTGCCGGTATGGGATATCTTGGCAACGTCCTGTACCTGCCTCAGTTCTGCCTCGATGTCTTCTACATTACGAAGCAGTTCCTTATAGGGCCGTGTCTTGGACTCTACGGACAAAAGCATGGCAGAGGTATTACCGAAATCACTATCGATATAGAAGCCTTTAACTTCTTTAGGAAGCTGGCTTTGCAGGATCAGCATCCCGTTTTTGATTTTGTTCCAGAACGCTTTGGTTTGGATAGCATTTTGGTTATCTGCTACCTCCACAAAGATGTACATTACGCCATCCCGGGAAAAGGAGTAGGTTTTTTTCTTGTTAACCTCGTTATTACTAAAAAGGTATTCTTCTACTTTTTTTGTCAATTGCTCTTCTACCTGTTTGGATGAAGCGCCGGGGTATTGCCCAACGATGAGGCCCTGCCTGATAGTAAAATCCGGAAATTCGTTTCGGGGCATATTGAACAGCCCGGATAGGCCGAGCAGCACCAATATGGCCGATAGCGCAAGCGGGAACACATGGTACTCCATCGCCCATGCTATTAAATTCGAGTTCTTCTTCATGATAGGCGATTATTTACTAACGATAACAGGGGTTTGATCGGCAAGCTTCTGATAGCCGGAGGTAATCACTTGTTCGTTACCTGACAGGCCTGACTTGATGGCGATACCGTTGCTGTAAAGCTGTCCGGTGGTCACATCTTTACGTACCGCTTTATTTTGGGCATTCATAATGAATAAGAAGTTGTTTCCTTTATCGTCAACCTGTACAGCCTGTACAGGTACGATGATCTCTTTAGTATCCACTGACGTATTGCCTTTTTTATCTGCTGCGCCAAATGACACTTTACATAGCATGCCTGGCCTTAATTGGGCACTGGTATTGGGTAAGGCTATTTTTAGATTGTAATTGGCACTGCCGTTCAAAGCAAGCATGCCGACTTCGGTCACTTTACCCTGTAAAGTCTGATCGCCGAGCGCATCGATTTTTATGAATGCCGGGGTTCCGGCTTTATAGTGGTTGATCTCACTTTCAGGCACGGCGACCAGCACCTTTACCGAATGGGTATCCAATAATTGTAACACCGGCTGGCCTGGATTGGCCACCGCACCGGCTTCTGCCATTTTAGCGCCAACATATCCGCTTACCGGGGCGTAAAGATGTGTATGTGCTATATTCTGGTAGGTTGCATTAGCAGCTGAAGTCGCTTGCTCGTAATTGGACTTAGCCTCCAGCATTTTGATCTCGGCAACGCTTCCCTTTTTAAAAACCTCGCTGATACGGGTATAGTTTTCATTGGCCAGTTTAGCCTGCGCCAGTTGTGCGTTGTATTGGCTGCGGTAGGTGGTTTCATCCACAGCCCCCACCAGTTGACCTTTTTTAACGTAATCACCAGTTTTGAACGGGAATGACAAAATGGTACCCGAAACCTGGAAACTCAGGTCGATCGTTTTTTCTGCTTCCAGGGTTCCGTCATAAACAATGCGATCATTGATTGCCTGGGCCTCTGCCGACAAATTAAATACTTTTACCGTGAGGGTATCAGGTCCCGGCTTCAATTTGCTGTTGTTGGAGCAGCCGGTAATCCATAGGGCAGTTAATACCGCTCCGGCCAGTGTGATCGTTGTTTTCATTGAGTTAATTGAACGTTTATTGTTTTTTTGTCGATTTTTTGTTCATAGGAAACATCAGATTTCGTTCTTTTTCTACCTAATTGGGGTGAGCAATAATCAATCTTCCCGAAACCAATTTATTTTAATTTCGACAAATATACATTTTTTGTATTTGTATTTTTTTCAATTTAATTGTCATAAATTCTTCAAGTCGGGTACTTTGCGCCCATATAATAAAAGACGACGCCCGTATTGAACAAATAATGTATTTTTGTCGACTATGAAAAGAGTAGAAAATGATCAGGTGCGGGAAGAAATAGTTTTAGCTTCTGAAGCGGTTTTCGAGCGTTACGGTTATCTCCGGGTTTCCATGCAGGATATTTCTAATGAATGTAAGAAAGGCCGAAGCACCATATACCATTACTTTAAAAATAAGGAGGAAGTGCTGGATGCGGTTTGCGAGAAGATTTTTTTGAATTGCCTGGCGGAGAGCGAAGCTACCATCAGTAAAAGGCGCTCCTTTTCGGCTAATATCGAATCTTTTAATATCACCAAATTAAAGAACCTCCGTCAGATGGTCTCAAAGTACAAGTTAGCCATTGACGACTTGCGTTTAGACCCTTCAGGCTTTATATTCAAATTGAGGAGATTTGCTGAAAAAGAGGTTGCCGTTGTCAGTCAAATCATCGCATGGGGCGTAGAAAACAAGGATATTGGCGAACTGACAAAGGAAGACATTGATTTTTTGTCAGAAACATTGAATGCTGCCTTCAAAAGTTTTGAACAGGAAGTACTCGTTTTTGGAAAATTTCCGCAAAGCGACAGCCAGGTGGCCTGGTTGGCGCAGATGCTGCATAAGGGTTTGTTATAACCATTGAAACGGATTGTTGGTGCTGCTCTTCTAATAACGGTAACAATGGCATAACCGCTGGCAACGCCATTTTTTGCTTTTTCTTTTTGATGGTTAAATGCCCACCAAAAGACTGCGATGTTTTCAACTTTTTACAGTTTTAAATTCATAAATGGTTAATTGTCTCGTCCTGCTATAGCTTGTCACTAAAGACAAGAAAATGAAAACAATTCCAGGGAAGAAAAAGAAAGTAGCGGCTATCGTAAGACGCAAGCCATTTGACAAGGTCGAAGAACAGACCGAAATAAACCATGTCCGTTAGCCGGACGCCATCTTCAAATATCGGTGCTGAATAATAGGTCAAAAAGAATCCTTTTTTGATTTCAAATAATTCAAAACCTGCTCTTTTGTAAATGGCTAATTGCTTTCCGGCGATGGTGGGTGTACCAATGATTAGTTCGCAGAAACCCTGCTCCGTAGCCCTGGTCTCTGCATCTTTGAGCAACAGCTTGCCGATCCCCTGGTTCTGCCAAGCCTCGTTTACAGCGATGGCTTTTATCTCTGCGCTGTGTTCGTCAATGGGATAAAGTGCGTAAACAGCAATTACGATGCCGCCGGTTTCAGCCACATAAATAGCCGATTGGAATATATAACGTTCAATAGCTTGCATTTCCTCATCTGCAAGCAATAAAAGTTCGTAGGGGATGGCATCTGTTTTTTTTAATAGCCGGATCGCTGTTTGATCAATCATGGTTGGATCATCATTAAGTTAAAAAGCAATTGTGTATTGAAAATTGATCACACCGCTTCTGGTCAATCCATCCGGCCTTATCTTTCTCACGATAAACGGCGTTCCGACAACAATTTCAAAACGGTTCGCATTTTTGAAAGTCTTTGTGGCGACAATGCTGCCATTTAACGTAAGCCCTTGTGATCCATCGATCGAAGTCTTATAACCGAATTTGTTTTCATAGGCATCATCTCCAATATGATAAACCGCTGAAAGACTGGGTTTAAGCGTAAGGGAAGACTGTGGTAAGTGGATGTAATAACCAATCCGGCCAAGCAGGTCGCTTTTTCGCCTGAAATTATTGGTTGGCGCGAATTCCAGTGCCCTCGGGTCATTATATTCATCAGGAAAATACGTACTCTTATTTATTTGTATGACAGGCAACTGTACAGCCGCATCGAATTCCCATGTCCGGTTTACGATATAGTTAACACCTGCAATGGCATCGTAAGTGCCGATACTTGCCTGGTAATCTAAAGGCAAAGGCTTGCCCTCATTATTTTTATCGTTCCCGGTGCTCACCGGGATCTTTATGCCGCCAATGAAATTAAGGCTATTGGCCGAATTTAAACGGGGTGTATAATTGAGCGTTCCGTACACATCGCCGATATTAAATGCATGCCCTAAAAAGCCAGTAGCATACGTTGCGGTTAATTTTGATTGAAAAGAAAAATGATTGTTTAAATTTACCTGGTATTGGACATAAGTATTGATCGTGCTGGTATTCTGTTCTCCTAACCCGTAATTTATGCCAAAGTCAATAGCATGTTTTTTGGGCAATGTGCCTACTGTATCTTCAATATTATTTTTCAATACGCCAAGGCTACAAAACCCTGCATCGCTGCAGCCCTGTGCAAACCCGTTTAAGGCTATTACCATGGCAATAGCAAATATATATATAGTTTTCATGATATGCCCCGATTAAAAAGTGAGTTGTGTATAACCGAATAAATGGTGGTATTGCTGGCAGTAGATCAAAGCGTATGCGTAATCTTTCACGTTCGCTTCCGAAGGGATATCATACACCTGGTTGCCGGAAGTAGATTTTAGCGACCCAAGGTTTATAAAATGAACCGGATTTTGTTCCTGGCTGATATAAACCTTAAGATCCGGCCCGTTACTGGTAGAAAAACCCTCCAGGGCTAGTTGATATTTGCCTCCCGTTAAAAAGACCCTGGCAGTACCCGTGACGGTGCCGTATGGGCCATTGCTAAAATCGCCGCTATTGCTTGCAGGTTTAGATTGGGACGCATCAATCCTCTCATTCAAAGTAGCGGTTGGCGTACTCCCTTTTTTGCAACCCGCCAAAATCGTACATGTCAAGAGCACGATAATGCTTATTTTTAAGAAATTTGGTGTTTTCATGATGATTAATAATTATGGTTTTAGCAGTTTAGACGACATATTCCGGGAAACCTTACATCAATTTATAAGAAATCACCGGTTATGCGGCCAATGTTAAAACAATCAGCATCGATTATGTACCTTCGATAATTCACGATGCCGGCTAAAGCAACTGCCACATTACTTATTCGTCGATTGGTCAAGCCGGATAAACGCAGGCGTACTAATCCCTGGAAGGTCCCGGATTCTACGAGCGGCTGGGAATTCAGTACAGTTTCTACCGTGTTGTTATTCAGCTGTTCTGTAGGAAGCGTAGATTTTTCATCTTTTTTGCAGGCAGCAAGAGAAAAAATCACCAGGGCACCAAAAGTCATTTTTACTTGATCTTAAAATTTAATATAGAAGATCTCCCAGTTTATTCGATTCCTTTTGTTTCCTGGCATTGTTGTCGACAAAAAGCGATTGGCCTTTATTCTATTTGAATTAATGCAAGCCAGTTTTGATATGGGATGCCTCCACACTTAATGGGGCGTTCAACCGGCAGGAAGCTGTTTTTTCAAAAATCAGCCCGTTTGCCCGCTGCTGCGCGGGTCAATTCCATTTCGCTAAAAGGCACGCCGTACCCGCTATTTTTTCATATAGGCGATCAGTTCCGGCAGTTCCCTCCCAACTACGTCTGCAGACACCCCCAGTTCCTCGGGAGTGCTATCGCCCCGGTTTACCCAAAATGTGGGGAAACCGAAGAATTTAGCGCCGCAGGCGTCCCAGGCACCGAAGGCCGCAAAAACGATGTCGTCCTTGGGTAGTTTTAAAGTGTCGATCCCCATTTGATAGGCAGCGGGGCTCGGCTTGAAGGCACGTACCTCATCGGTGCTTAGCAGATGGTCGAAATACTGGCTGATATTGTTTTTCTTTAAAGAAGACTTAAGCATGTCCACCGTAAAGTTGGACAGAAAGGACAAGCTGATATTCATCTTTTTCAGAGTTTCCAGCCCTGCAACAACATCAGGCCAGATGTCGAGATTTAAATAGACGTTCATTAACCGCGCTTTGTTCTCATCAGTCATGGCCAAGCCTATTTTTGCTGCTGCAAACGTGAGTGCATCTTCCGTCACCCGCCAAAAATCCTTATATTGTTTGGCCGCAGTCAATATCCACGAATATTCAAATTGTTTCGTTCGCCATAGGGCAACTAATTCAGTGCTTTGGCTTCCAAACAATTCTGCGGCAAGCGCAAATACTGGTGCCGGGTTAAAAATCACAAAGCCATCAAATAAAATTGCTTTCTTCACGCTATTTGATCTTGATCCCTTCCCGGAGCCTACCGCTTTTAAGGGGATTTGTGTGGCAAGTAAGCCGGTAACGGTAGTTGCGATAAACCCTCTACGGGAAAACACATTACTGAACTCATTTTCTGATATTATTTGTTTCTTTGCCATACTTATAGGATTATTTTGTAAGTTGAAATTTTGCGAAGCCTAAAACTTTTTGATCAGTATTACGCCGGTAACCAAAAGTACGATACCACCCGCCCGAGCCCGGTTTACAGGGTGCGCAGCGTAATGCAGCCAGCCATAATGTTCTATAAGCACCGATGAGATGATTTGCCCGGCGATAAAAAAAATGATGGTATTACCCGCACCAATCTTCTGGGGTACAATACTGAAGGTTAAGATGTTCATGGCGATGATAACTCCGCCAAGCCACATCACCCAATTCGTACTTAACACTTGCGCGATACCAGGCAAAGGCGTGCGGGTAACGGTTATCACCAAGCTTACTATTATCGCCGCGATTAAAAAGGCGCATAAAGTCGCCAAGTACGGACTACCCAGTGTCTTTCCCAATGCGCCGTTACTGGATGCCATAACCGGCAGGCACATCCCAACCATCATTGTAGCCGCTATATAGGAAACGTTATTCATAACTTACTTTTATAAAGTTTCCCGCACTCATCATTAGGTTTGACAAGAACGGGAAACAGGTTAATTAATCTACCGGATATTATTCCTGGTTAAAAACTCCCTTATATTCTCCGCAATCTCCGCATGATATTCCTCAAGGGCAAAATGGCTGGTGTTGTAAACATGCAGTTCGGCGTGCGGCAGGTCTGTTTTGTAAGCTTCAGCAGCAGCCAGCGGGAAGAACTGATCATTTTTACCCCAGGTGAGCAAAGTAGGCGGCAGATGGGTGCGGAAATAATTTTGCCAGTTCGCATATTCAGCCACGTTATTAGAATAGTTATGCAACAGGTCTAAATGAATATCTATCAGTCCCGGCCTGGTCAGGTAATACAAGTCCATCACAGGGCCATCCATGTTTATTTTTGCCGGGTCTTCAGCCCCGTCAAAGTAGAATATCCTGATGCCATCCAGGGTCATTAATCCTCTGATCGGTTGCTCTGTTTCAGCGTTGCGGTTTTGTAAAAACGGCATCGCCAATCCGAAAGCCGGGCCGATACCTTCTATGTAAGCATTCGCATTCTGGATGATCAATGATTGGATCAACTCGGGCCTGCGGGCGGCGATCCTGAAACCTACCGGGCCGCCATAGTCAAAAGCGTATAAGCTGAATTGCTTCAAACCGATCTGGTCGATAAATTTCTCAATCGTGACTGACAGGTTATGGAACGTATATTCATATTCATCGCGAGATGGTACTTCGCTGTTTCCAAACGCCGGGTAATCCGGTGCCACCAAATGGTAATCGCCTGCCAGGTCATTAATCAGGTCGCGGAAAGAAATAGATGATGAAGGGAACCCATTCAATAGTAATATTGTAGGATTCTCTTTGCTCCCGGCCTCCCGGTAAAAAATATTGACGCCGTTTACGGTTTCATTTTTGTAGTAAATTGTTGTTTTTTTCATTTTAAAATGGTTTGATATTTATAGGAATTAAGGTTTCAGCGAGAAAAATACGTCCGCTGAAATACTGTTCAATTGCAGGTAAAACAGTAGGATGCAGTACACCAGGATATAAATCATTTGAAAAGTAACCGTGGCCCAATCCAAAACCAGGCTTTTGCCGGTAAGTAAGAGAAACATCAACAGTCAGCCCGCTATCAGTACACCCTGAGTTTCCAACCCGCATACCAGTAGCAAGCCGATACCAGTTTCCCGGTAAGGCAGGCTGTTGCCGGTGGCTATTGTAACAACAGGCGGCAAGCCTGAGCCTTCAAACTCCCGGCCCAGTGCGTTTAAGAATAATGAACGGCCATTCTTAAGCCTAACCAGCCCGTGAAGCAATAATGTTAAAGCCTAACCCGGCCCTTAACAGGAAAAATGCAATGTATTCGTTCATATAACATACATACCAGTCTGTTTTAATTTCACGAATAAATTATTTGATGTTGTTTTTTAACAAAAATGACCTGATGAGGCCGGCCGCTTCCTCGTGTTTTTCTTCCAGCACAAAGTGGCCGCCATTCAATAGATGGATCTCTGCCTTCGGGAGGTCTTTTTTATAGGCCATCGCTCCTGCGGCAATGAAGAGCTTGTCATTCTTACCCGAAATAACCAGGGCTAATGGCTGGTGTTTCTTGAAATAAGCCTGCCATTCTGCATATAAAAGTAAGTTAGTGCCATAGTTTCGGAACAAAGCAAGCTGTATATCCTGGTTGCCCGGTCTGTTCAAATAATATTGATCGGTGATGTAGCTGTCGGGGTCTATTTCCGACACATCTTCCGCACCATCGGTATATTGCCATTTGGTTCCTTCTATGCTTAAGACCCCTTTAATCGGGCCAATAGTGGATTCGCCGGGGTTTTGAATATAGGCCACTAAAGGCTTCAGTGCATCACCCAATCCTTCGGTGTAGGCGTTAGCATTTTGCACGATAATGGACTGGATCAATCCGGGCCTTGCACTTGCGATGCGAAAGCCTACAGGGCCGCCATAATCCTGCACGTAAAGGCTAAATTGCTTTAAACCCAGCGCGTCGATAAAATGGTTCATGGTTGCAGCCAGGTTATCAAACGTATAGTTGTATGCTGTTGGCTCCGGCGCACTACTTTGTCCAAAGCCCGGATAATCCGGCGCGATCAAATGATAGTTAGGGGCAAGGTCCCTGATCAGGTCGCGAAACATGTGGGAAGAAGATGGAAAGCCATGTAGCAATAAAATGGTGGGTTTGCTTTTATCTCCGGCCTCCCGGTAAAAGATGTCTAAACCATCCACTTTTATGGTCCTGAAATACACGCCTGCAGTACCATTTACTTTAGGTGCTTGATGAGCCGCCTGTTTCGCTTGAGTTGCTGCATGGACTACAGGGCTTGAATTAAATACACTGCCCAGCAATAGCGAGGCGACGATGCTCTTTGTTTTCATTCTTTTATTTGTTTATTGATGATAATATACAGACAAGTCTGTTTTAATTGAGTTAAATTTTTTTCCAACCCGGCTGCCGTGGTTGGCTGATGTTTAGTTATAAGATTTTTCCTGCCAGTGTTTTCGCTGTCTGAATTGGCCAGCCATTGCCGTGTACCTTGTTGGTAATCAGCGCACCGTCGAACAGCATATACAATTCGTCCGCCAGTTTTTCCTTATGTACGGGCCTCAATATATCTGCAAACATGGCCCTTACACCATCTTTTTGTTTGCGTATGATCCCCCGTACCCTTTCGCTGTCAACCGGCAGTTCCGAAACAATATTCAGGAAATTACAGCCATAATACTCCGGCTGCACAGAGACCTCCGCTAAAAAGTCAAACACCGCGAGTACCTTTTCCTTCGGTGCTTCAAATTTTTCAGCTTCGGCTTTCAGTGCAGCATTCGTTTCTGCCCCCTTTACAGTGAGGTATTCTACCAGCAAATCTTCCTTTGAATGGAAATGCTGGTATAAGGATGCTTTCGCAACCCCTGCCTCTTCAATAATTTGGTTAATGCCGGTGGCATTATAGCCTTGCTTATAAAACAATCTGGATGCGGTTTCTACGATCTGGTTTCTTACGGCACTTGTTTTCATGGCACAAATGTAAAAATTAATTTAAACATACAGACAGGTTTGTATTTTTTTATTTTTTGTATGACGCTAAGTTGTTGTTTGTCTAAAAGATCAGTAATCTGGGAGACGCTCATTAATCACCTTACGGCAGTAATTTCCTTTTAGATAACAATCCGGAAATATTAAGGAAACTGTATTCATCAAGAATATTTCCCGATTGGTGTAAAATTTTGCGAAAGTGGTTTTTGTTGATGGTACTTCGTACAAAATAAATAAAACAAAGATCATGAAAAACCATTTTCACAACGGGGATGAACACACCCCGCAAGCAAATAACGATGGTATTGACCGCAGAGGTTTCCTTGAATGCATGGCATGGGCCGGTACCGGTGTGCTTTGGATGATGTCGGGCGGCATATTAAAATCGTATGGGATGAGCCAGATGATAGATAAAACGACCGGGACCTTGCAAAAAGGGCTTGTTATGCCGAAATCTGATTTCAGTTTTGTGCAGATCAGCGACAGCCATATCGGCTTTACCAAGCCGGCCAATACAGATGTGGTAGGGACACTAAATGCCGCCATCTCCAAAATCAATACCATGCCGGTAACGCCATCTTTTGTATTACATACCGGCGACCTGACCCATCTGGCACAGGCTGATGAGTTTGATACGCTCGAACAATCGTTAAAAAGCGTAAAAACTGAAAAGGTTTTTTATGTGCCCGGCGAACATGATGTTACCGATAACGGCAAGCTATACCTGGAACGCTACGGTAAAGGCACACTTGGCGACGGATGGTACAGCTTTGATTCGCACGGCGTTCACTTCATTGGCCTTAATAACGTAACTAACCATGTAGATGGCGGATTGGGTTATATCGGTGCTGCCCAGTTAAAATGGCTGGAGGCAGACCTGAAGCCGCTATCAAACAGTACGCCTATTGTGGTATTCGCCCATATTCCGCTTTGGGCCATTTATCCGCAATGGGGTTGGGGAACAGATGACAGCGGACAGGTCCTGACTTTATTAAAACGCTTCGGTTCGGTGTCGGTATTGAATGGGCATATCCATCAAACCATTCAAAAAGTTGAAGGTAATATTACTTTTCATACGGCCAATTCTACCGCGTTCCCGCAACCCGCACCCGGCGCGGCACCATCACCGGGGCCAATGAAAGTTCCTGCTGATAAACTGCGTAGCTTTCTGGGTCTAACCAGCGTTAATTATGTGGAACACAACCATACCCTGGCTATAACAGATACGCCGCTGATATTGGCAGAATCCATGATCGAACAGAAATAACCTGAGATGATAAAAAAAATCATATTACTGATACTGATAGCCGGTGTGTCAAAAACCAGCCTGGCCCAATACAAACCCGTTGAAGCAGCATCATCCTTAAAGTTTACCATAAAAAATCTGGGCTTCAGCGTTGAGGGGACTTTTAGTGGCTTTGATGGGACCATCAACTTCGACCCTCAAAACCCGTCGGGCAGCAAAATCGACGTAACCATTAACGCTGCTACTGTAAATACAGATAACAGTCTGCGGGACGAACATTTGAAACAGGAAGGCTATTTTGACATTAAAAATAACCCGAGGATCAGAATGGAATCTAACAAGATCACGGCTACCGGGAAAGCCACATACCAGTTTAATGGTTTGCTGACGATAAAAGGAAAATCGCAAACCGTAACATTCCCATTCATGGCAGAACCTTTAGGAGATGGTTATGCCTTTAAGGGTTCGTTTAAAATGAAACGGAAAGATTTTAGCCTGGGAGGAACAAGCACCGTGTCTGATGAGGTGGAGGTAAACATTAACCTGATCGCAAAAAAATGAAGAAATTCCTAACGATAGTAAGCCTTGCCCTGCCCGTGTTTTTAACCGCTGCGGCCACCATCAGGTCTTCCGATAGTGCTAAATATACCAATTTGAAAGTCCTGCCTAAGAACATCAGTTCGCGAGACTTGCAAAGTATCATGGCTGACGATTTTGAAGATGGTCTGGGTGTAAGTTGCGGCTTTTGCCATGCTAATGCCCCGGATGGACATGGCCTTGATTTTGCCAGTGATGCCAAGCCCGAAAAGGCCATAACCCGTACCATGATGCGCATGACGCTCGACCTGAATAAGCGCTGGCTGCAAAACAAACACCCGCGATTGGGAGACCCGGCTCTTGTTGTACAATGCAGCACCTGCCATAAAGGGCAGGCCTTCCCAGATGGGGCAGAACCGCAATAGAAAAATTAAATGTCTTTTTCTTACCTTACTTGTAATTTGAACCCGGTATTGAAGATCAATAAAATAATATATCATCTTTTGTTTTGGGCGCTGGCCTACTTTTTTTGGATATTTATTTTCAGAAACGGGGCGCTGGTGCTTACCCATACCATTACCATACAGTTTTGTTATCTGGCGTTTATATCGGCAAACTACTATTTTAACGCGCTGTACACCATACCCAGATTGCTTAACAAAAAACGGTATGTAAAATTCGGTATCCTGTTTATTGGTGGCATCGTGCTTACTGCGCTTATCCGCATACCAGTATCCATACTGGTGGTTACCTATATTTTTAAAGTGCCAACCCCACATTTCGATTTGTTGACCATTTTTGTTGACTCGTTCATCAATATCCTGTTTTGGGTACTTTGTATACTCGCCGCAAAAATGGTGATCGAAAAGACCCGTTCTCAGATCTATATCGAGCAGATAGAGAAAGAGAAAGCAACCAATGAACTGAATTTTTTAAGGGCTCAGTTTAATCCACATTTTTTATTCAACTCCATCAATTCTATTTACGGTCATATCGATAAATCGAACAAAGATGCCCGCGGTATGCTACTGGTTTTTTCTGAAATGCTGCGCTACCAATTATATGAATGTAATGTAGAGCAAATAGAACTGAACAGGGAACTGAACTACATCCGCAATTACATCGCTATGCAAAAAAGCCGGATTGATGAGCGGATCGCCGTTTCCTTCAACATTGGCGAAATCAACGGTAATATTCAGGTTGCGCCTTTGCTGCTGATCACCTTTATTGAAAATGCGTTCAAATACGTGGGCTTTAACGAGTGCACGGCAAACCGCATCGACATCAATTTAAACTACAGCAGCGGCAGGTTGATATTTTCGATCGCCAATACCAGGGATGCCTTCATCAATCAAGCGCCAACGGTTGCCTCCGGCTTAGGTATAGCCAATGCCCAAAGGCGCCTCGAACTGCTTTATCCCGGCAAACATGAACTGCTTATAGTGGATAAAGAAGACACTTATGAAATTATTCTAACACTTTTCGATCTATGAAACTTAACTGCCTGATCATTGACGATGAACCTATTGCCCGTAAATTACTGCAGGAATATATCGAAGAAACAGATTTTTTGGTTTTGGTGGGTACTGCCGAAAATCCATTGAAGGCAGCAGGACTGGTTAACCAGCTGGAGGTAGACATGATATTCCTGGATATCAATATGCCCAAAATGAATGGGTTAGATTTTTTACGGTCATCCGTAAATTTACCCATGGTAATCATGACCACGGCTTACGGCCAATATGCGTTGGATGGATTTGAAATGGCTGTTGTAGACTACTTAGTAAAGCCCTTTAGCCTCGAACGTTTTTTAAAAGCCACTCAAAAAGCGCTGGAGTTAAAATCGCTTAAACAAAAAAAGACGTCTTATACAGACGCGAAGCCAGATCATTTTTTTGTTAAGTGTGAAGGCAAAATAGAAAAAATTTTATATGCCGAGCTGAATTATATAGAAGCGATGGCAAATTACCTTACGCTATATACTAACGGAGGTAAATTTGTTGTGTATCTCACCATTAAAGGCATCCTGGAGAAACTGCCGGCCGACAAATTTATGCAGGTGCACAAAAGCCATATCGTTAACCTAAATAACGTGCAAACCATTGAAGGCAATATGCTAAGGCTGGGCGGGGTTAAAATCACAATTGGTTTAAACTTTCACGACGCAGTAATGCAGCGTCTCTTAAGGGACAAATTCATCAAGCGATAGCTTCACAAAGCATCTCAGCAGGATGCACATCCCGCGGCCGATTATTTTAGGGCTGTGCTTTTAAAAACAAAGTTTACTTGATGCCCTTACTTGGTAACAACGACCGGATATAAGCCGTAATCTCGGTATAGTATTCCACCAGTGCAAAATGCCCGCCATTCAATAAATGCACTTCCGCGCTTTTCAGGTCCTTTAGATAAGCTAAAGCCCTGGGAAAGTTTAATATCGGGTCGTTTTGCCCCCTACAATTAGCACAGGCGGCCGATGCTGGCGAAGGTATCGCTGCCAGTCGGGATATTTTGTTAAATTGGTATGGTAGTTTTGAAACAGCGCATTTTGGATGGGCTCGTTTTCTTCCCCTTTGATAAATTGATAGTCCATTAAATAAGCATCGGGATTGATATGAGCGGGGTTAGCTGCACCCTCGGTGTATTTTGTACCTTGATGCCTTCAGATGAAATGATGGATTTAAGGATATTTTCAACCTCAGCCTTATCGCCAACATCTTCCATTGTCATTATCTTTTTAAAGCCGCTGCCTAATCCCTCACTGTAAGCATTTACATTCTGAACAATTAGCGCGCTTATCCACTCCGGATGTTTTACCGCCAAACGGAAACCTATAGCCGCCCCGTAATCCTGCGTGTATAAACTAAAGTGTTTTAGGTTAATTTGGCTTATAAAAATCCTCCATCACAGCGGCCAGGTTATCAAATGAGTAATCAAACCCATACACCGGCGGCCGCCTGCTTAAGCCAAAGCCCGGATAATCAGGTACGATTAAATGGTAGTCGGCTGCGAGGTCATTTATAATATCCCGGTACATAAAGGACGAATATGAGAAGCCGTGCAGGGCTTTGTCCGGAATTGTTATGCCCAGATCGATAACCCGGATGTGGAGTACCAGCGGTACCGGCTTTATTTTCTTTCCTCCTATGAACGGATAGACGACCTGGAAATATTCGGGAAGCACTAAAATCCGCACTACAACCATCAGGAAGCCGTAAATGTGTTCAATCAATCTCCCGCTGTCAGTACAAAAGCAGCGTAAAATCGCTTCAAAAGCCCTTAAATCAAATGATTTAGGGCTTTTTCTTTTAAATTCCCTCCAAAAGATTTATTCGGGTCAGGCAGAATTATTTACACTTGAGAGGATGTTTTAACACTCCCTAATTAATGAAAGTGCCAGTAACAACTTACTTCAAGCCTTTATTAATTGTAAATATAACAATTAATAAACTATATATTAAATTTCTATCAGCTGGATGCCCACTTTCAATATTGAATCGCAAAGACTATGTATACTTCTATTTCGAAGGTATTTTGCCGCTTGGTCGAATCTTCGTTAAATATAATTCGTGCGAAATCCCTTGATTAAAAGCCAGTTGTTTTACTTATTTGACATAGCCACTTCAATGCCTCGTTAAATCTTCCTGAAATTTTTGAGTATAACAATCCTGTTCTGCTGTCTTATTTAATAATCACAGGTCAGACTCTGCCAAAACCAAAACTATAACCCATTATAATAATATGCATCAGTTGGGAATTACCTCTGGATGTTAGGATATCAGTATGAACGAAACCACTATTCAGGACTTGTTACAAAAAATAGCTTTTGAAGATGATCAGCAGGCTTTCAAGGTGCTGTATTTTCAATACTATAAAAGGCTGTATAATCTGGCCTCTTTCTACGTGCGATCTGCCGAGGCTACAGAAGAAGTAGTGAATGATACCTTTATTTCGATCTGGTCACGGAGAAAACTTTTGGCAGACATTACTGACTTCACTTCTTATATCTACAAAGCGGTAAAAAACAAATCGCTGAATTTCCTGAAACAAAGAAACTTCCCGATACATTTTAACATCGACGACGTTAAGGCAGAAATTGAAGATGTTACCCTGAATATTGAGGACCAAATGATCGTGGCAGACTTTCAGCTTTTAATAGAGCATGCAGTTAATAGCCTGCCCCCGCAGTGTAAGCTGGTATTTAAGATGATCAAAGAAGATGGTCTTCCGCACAAGGAAGTTGCCGAGCTTCTTAATTTATCCGTAAGAACCATCGAATACCATATGAGCATTGCCCTGAAAAAACTGTCAGAAAGCCTGAATTACAAAAAAAATGCTCCCCTGGTTTCCTCCAAATAAGGAAGCTCTCATTTTATTTCATTAAAAAATATTTTTCTTCCTTCCCCGTGCCGGGCAATTTTTGATTGTCTATAAGATTAGAAAACACTTATGGTCAACAATACCTGGATACTTATTTACAAAAAGCTGAATAATACGGCAACTCCGGAGGAACTGGAAGAGATAGACCAGATCCTGAAGGAAGATGGCGGGTCACAATACCCTATAGCCATGCTGGAGCATCTTTGGCGATTATATCCGATATCAAAAGGATGTGATAATGAGCCAAAAGAAGAACGATGGGCGCAGTTACAATCTCAGTTAAATAATAGGCCTGATGCTTATGTTGAAGATGAATACCGAGCCGAAACGATCCAATCGATGCATCGCGGAAGGCTCAACTACATATTGATAGCAGCAGCGGCTGTCATTTTATTTTGTAGTAGCATAGCATTGATCTATTTCAGGTCAACCGACAAAAAAAACGGGATCTGTGAGATTAAGGTACCAATGGGGGGAATTACAAATATACAATTACCCGATGGCAGTACGGTTATCCTGAATGCAGGCAGCAAGCTTGCCTATAAAAACACATTTGATGCCAGGCACCGGGAGATAACCTTATCAGGCGAAGCCTTTTTCGATATCGTTAAAGACCCGGCACACCCGTTCATAATAACAACGCCAACAATAAAAATCAGGGTTCTGGGTACCCGGTTTAATGTCAGATCTTATCCGGGTGATAACACTTCCGAAGCAGCTTTAATACGCGGTGTTATTGAGCTTACTGTACTGAAAAACCCTGACCGACAAATTATTTTAAAGCCTTCGGAAAAACTGACGGTATTCAATCAACCGGTAGAAACATCGGCATCACGGTATAAGTCAACCGATACCACGTCAAAAGCGATAGTTGAGCTCAGTGAAATCCACCAGAGTAAAAGGGATTCTTTACCTGCAGAAGCCGGATGGACCAAAAATAAAGTAGCTTTTGACACCATGGAATTTGGGGAGGTAGCAAAAATGATGGAGCGGAAATACAGCACCACCATCCTTTTTAAAAAGGAAGAATTGAAAAAGTTGACTCTAACCGGAAAATTTGAAAATATAACGCTTGACAAGGCGCTGCAGCAGCTTAAGCTAACAAGCAATTTCAATTATCAAATTATAAATAACCAGGTTTTCATTTATTAAAATTTTAAACATGCGTATGATAAAATAACAGACCAGCGATAAAAAAGAACGGGAAATGCTTCCAACATTCCCCGTCAAATGGTACATAACTACCAGTCCGTCTTAATAAACCAATTAGTTAAATACCCTTGATACTAAATTATGAAAAAAAATCAAGGCCGCATATGTTATTTGCGGCACGAACGACTTTTGAACGTTCTTCTCATGACAAAATTTATACTTTTCCTGATCATTGTCTCGAC
Source organism: Mucilaginibacter gossypii (assembly GCF_900100945.1). Lineage (GTDB taxonomy): Bacteria > Bacteroidota > Bacteroidia > Sphingobacteriales > Sphingobacteriaceae > Mucilaginibacter > Mucilaginibacter gossypii. The sequence goes on from NZ_FNCG01000009.1 coordinate 81,171, forward strand.
CCTGCAATCCTATTCAAAGGGTTTCGGGCAGACCGCGATCAATCTTAACCTGAAGAATGTAAGCTTGAAGACTGCATTCCGGGAGATCGAAAAAAAATCTGACTATCACTTTCTTTATAACGATGAAACGATCAGGCACATTGATAAGCTTAAATCTATTGAGGTAAGTAACGCATCCATCCATGCGGTGATGGACCTGCTAACCAGTAACACTGCCATTAAGTACCAGCTCGGTGAAGACAATACCGTCATTATTTACTTGAACGGAGCACAATTTAATGCTTTTGTGGTGAAAGGTAAAGTGACGGATGATAACAGCCAGCCTTTACCCGGCGTTTCTGTCCGGTTGAAAGGAACATCCACAGGTACCCAAACAGATCTGAACGGCAATTATTCATTGAACGTTCCGGACGGTAGCGTTTATCTCGTGTTCACTTACACCGGCTTCGAGGCCCAGGAAGTTAATGTTGACAGCCGGGCAGTTATCGACATAAAGCTGAAAGCAAAAGATAATTCGCTTAGCGAAGTGGTAGTAGTTGGCTACGGTGTTCAACGCAAATCCGACCTTACCGGCGCTGTAACCAGCATAAAGAGCGCCGACCTAACTAAAATCGGGGGCAGCAACGCGGCCGAGGCGCTGCAGGGGAAAATACCTGGCGTTCAGATACTGAGCCAGGGTGGTCCCGGCGCCGCACCTACAGTACTGATACGCGGGCTTGGCACAAACGGCGACCCTACCCCGCTATATGTTGTTGACGGTATGATGGTGACCAATATTAGCTTCCTTGCGCCGAATGATATCGCGTCGATGGAAATTTTAAAAGATGCTTCCGCTACCGCGATATATGGATCGCGCGGAGCAAACGGAGTTATACTTGTAACAACAAAAAAAGGGAAACCAGGCAAACCAGTTATCAATTTTTTAACAAGTCAGGGATTCCAGTTTCTTACACGTAAGTTTCACGTTGCCAATAGCCAGGAATACGCCCAATTAGTAAACCTGTTTAAAACTAATGCAGGCGCAGCACCGGTTTACGATAATATCAGCCAGATAGGCGCCGGAACCGACTGGACCAAAGAAGTAACTCAAAACGGAATTGTCAGCGATTATCAGCTGTCTGTTGGCGGAGGAAGCGAAAATGTCAATTATAATATCAGTGCCAGTTACCATAATGAAGATGGCGTATTGAAATACACCAACTATAACCGCTTAACTCTGCGCGCCGATAACGAATATAAGATCAGCAAAAAATTAACCTTCGGGCATAACCTCTCATTGGCCAGTAGCCATTATAATGGTGATGGCGGCTCCAATACGGGCAGAGGGATTAATTCAATAACCCGCATATCACCCTTGATCCCCGTTTACAAAAGTGATGGCTCTTTTTCATCAGGCCAGGATGTGGACATTGTTAACCCCTTTGCGGAGCTTTATCTTCATAAAGATGCCCAAACCCATCCGCTGCAATTTGTTGGTAACGGATACCTGAACTATGAATTATTTAAAGGCCTTACATTCCGGAGCAGCTATGGTGTAGATTATACTTTGAATAATATCAACAGATACACACCTCCATACAACCTGGGGGCAAATCAAAGCAGTTTAACCAGTATTGAAAATGGATATACTGCGGTTTCAACCTGGCTATGGGAAAATACGCTGACTTATGACAAACAGCTTGGCGCATCTCACCATCTGAACCTCCTGGCCGGTTATACCGCGCAGAATACTGATTATAGAGGAGTGGACGTAACAGGAAGCGGCCCGTTAACTACAACCGATCCCAATTATCGCTATATCCAGGTTTACCCGATATCAAACATCAATTCACTTGGTGCATTGCCTTCCAGCGAATCTATTCTTTCTTATCTTTTCAGGGCCAATTACAGCTACAAGGACAGGTACTTGTTAACCGCTTCGTTCCGTGGCGATGGTTCCTCAAAATTCGCTGAAGGGCATCGCTGGGGATATTTTCCATCAGTAGCCCTCGGATGGCGGGCCTCCGAAGAAAAATTCCTGAAGAACGTTTCGTGGATAAACAACCTGAAAGTACGCGGGAGCTGGGGCCGGATAGGCAGCAACAAAATCGCCAATTACCAAACCTTTAACCTGCTTAATCAGGAAACAACCTACGACGGCGTATTTAACGGCGTTTTCTATCCGATGGCAACAATCGTAGCCGCTTCAAACCCTAATATTACATGGGAGGTTTCACAGCAAACTGATGCCGGCATCGAATTCGGCACATTAAAAAACAGGCTGCGGTTTGAAGGTGACTATTACCGCAGGGACACCAAAAACCTGTTGTTAATATTGCCTGTTCCGGGGGGCTCAACGGGTACCGCCCCTGCGTATTCAAACGCGGGAACTGTGCGTAACAGCGGTGTGGAACTGGCGGTAAGCTGGAATGACCGTATCGGGGGGCTTGGATATGGTGTAAAAGTGACCGGTACCGCCAATAAGAACAGAATCCTGGACTTTAAAGGCCTCACTTCGTATACATCAGATTTCCAGGTGCCATCTACCCACGTGTCAAAAGCAGGTGCCCCTATTGGTGACTTTTATGGTTATCAATCTCTCGGCATTGTGCAAAGCCAGGCACAGATTGACCAGCTAAACGCAACAGCAGCATCAAAATCAGGCAATCCAACAAAACAGTACTGGTCGGGATTAAAACCTGGCGACCTGCTGTTCAAAGACATAAACGGCGACGGTTTCGTGGATGCAAATGATAAAACAGATATCGGTTCGCCTTATGCAAAATTTGTCGGAGGTTTGACGCTTTCGGCAGATTACAAAGGTTTTGACCTAACCATTGATATGATGGGCAGTTTCGGAGGTAAGATCTACAATGACACCAGGAACCAGTTTGTAAGCTCCGGGTTATCCAACCTGAATGTTGAGTGGCTGGATTCCTGGACCCCTACTCATACCAATACCACCATTCCGCGTTACGCTGTTAACACGTCAACAACGCAATCATCCGATTTTAACATTTTTGACGGTACTTATATCAAAGCGCGGTTTATCGAGCTGGGATATACTTTCAACAAGCAGCTATTGAAAAGAGTTGGAATTTCGGGGCTTCGTGTTTATGTCAACACCACCAATCCTTTTTACATAACCAAATACAAAGGCTTCTCTCCTGAAGTATCAAATGCTTACGGGGTTTCAACTATAGGCGATGATTTCCGGACATATCCGGTTTCAGGCACTGCCAGATTGGGTATAAACTTAACTTTTTAAATAAGAAATAACAGTTATGAAAAATATTATAAAATTCATTGTTGTTTTAGAGCTTTTTGTGACATCTTCCTGCAAAAAGAGTTTTCTTGATAAAGAGCCGCTTGGGGTGCTTTCGAGCGCAACCTTTTCGGCCGATACAACAACACTTGGCTTGGCGGTAAACCGCCTTTATGGTTCCATTGCCTGGAGGGAATTCCGGATAGGGCAACACCAGTATTCAACAAAAGAAATGTGCGGCGATGACTTTATTGTGGGCGGGAATGCTGACTTTAAAGTATTCCAGGATTACAGCTACCTCACGGATAATTACATGATAGAGCGCTACTGGGGACGGGCCTTTGAAAATATCCATTACTGCAACGTAGTAATTGACCGTACATCGACTTTAAAAGCCCCCTATTCGGCACAATTATTTGAAGCCCAAGCCAAATATTTCAGGGCTTATTACAACTTTGACCTGACTAATGTGTTCGGCGATGCCCCGCTGAGAGATCATGACCCGGTGTCAACTGCTGAATATAATATCCCAAAAAGTTCGCACGCGGATATCATTAAGCTGGTGATATCAGACCTGAAGTATGCTATCGATCATTTACCAACGAGAAGCCAATGGGGAACGGCCAACCTTGGCCGTGTTACCAAAGGCACAGCACAGGGACTTCTATCGAAGGTTTATCTTTATGAGCAGGATTATGCTAACGCGAAATTATATGCCGAAGCAGTTATCAATGGCGGCGAATACAGTCTTTACAGTAATTACCGCAGCCTGTTTAGCCCGGATCAATTGTATTCTTCTGAAAATATGATGCCCGGTGGATTTATTTACAACACATCCCTGCCCGCCGGACGCCAGTACGGACCTTACCTTCAATACCAGGGGCTTCCTTCGCTGGGTTCAAATGGTGATATCTTCCCCTCACCTAACCTGGTTAGCAGTTATGAAAAAGGTGATCCGAGAATGAGCGCGACTATTTTTACGAAAACTGACATCATTCCCGGCTTTAACAACAACCAGCCGGTGGCATTCCCGGCATCAACCAATTATGCCAATAAAAAAGTGATCTGGCCATATTCATACTGGAACGGCGGTAACTTTAACTTTCAGAGTGTGAACCCAATGTATCTGAGGTATGCCGACATCATTTTGATAGCCGCTGAAGCCAATAATGAGTTGGGGAATATATCCGATGCGTTGAAATACCTGGAAATGATCCGTTTCAGAGCCCGTGGTAATAAAACATTCGCGGCATCAGTCGCAGCAGGCGAAAATGATGGAGCGGGTATCCTTCCACAAATCATAACCACAGACAAAACAACATTGCGTTTAGCCATCTGGCATGAACGCCGGATAGAGCTGGCCCTTGAATTCAATCGCTGGTACGACCTGGTAAGATATAACAAAGTGGCCGGCCCCAATGGCAGTTCAGGCACCGGTTATACAGAAAACCTGCTGAAGACTGTTTATGGGAGAACTAATTTTAATTATGCCAAATTCAGTCATTTCCCACTTCCTCAAACTTTTGTTACTTCATCAAATGGCGTACTCAAACAAAACAGTGCCTGGTAATTGCTCCTTACTTTTTCCGTTGTTCAATCTCGCATGAACTGCGGACCGTAAATTAATTAACAAAATAAGACAGCATATATCGGAACTAATAAAATAGTTCGACTAAAGGCAAGCTTAGCGTTTAGTATTGCCCCAATAAATTTAGTCAGTTTTTGAATTAAAATAATTAGGTGTTCAATAAATCCCCCATGTTGATTTATTGAACACCTTTTACAAAGAAAAATGGCTCAATTATTCGTGTTTTTCACTCAACTTTTTCTACTCATATTTCTCCAAAATCAGCTCTACCATCATCAGGAAGCCATAAATGTGTTCAATTAATTTCCCAGTCCCGGTACATATGGGATTATAGACAAATCCGAACAAAGTCTGTTCGATATCGAGCAGATTTTTTCATTTCTATTATTTAGTATATCTCAGATCCAGGCACTGATGAAACGCCAGTAATTATTTTTATCAAAGCGGTCTCTTACATGATTTCTGTAAATGAAGAAACCCCATTGTCATTAAAAATTTATTACTTCAATCAGGTACCCGTTAGCAACTATCCCGTTAGTATTCTTTCCTTTGTTCAGTTCTACACTTATCGAAAGAATTACGATCCAACGATAATGATTAGTCAAACAGTAAAACCAGGCATGAATTATAAACCTCAGCCTACTATGTCGATACCGATATCCATGTTGGCTTACACAGTTTTTTGGTATAAATAACCATTGCTATGTTTAGGCTATCTTTCATGCGTGTAAAAAGTAATTTCCTCCAAGGTCATAAAATCCCCACCATAATTAGATAGAAGCTTAAACCTGTAATACCTGAATTTTGGAGTTGAGGCTGGAACAGAAAAGTTTTCACCCGCCAAGGCAAAAGTGACATCCGTGTCAGAGTTCTGACCTACGGGGAGGCCAGATGGTTTTACCGAAGTATAGGATCCTATTTTAGTCCAGCTTGCCCAGCTTCCATCCATGTTGGGGTTATTACTGCCGTATAATTCGAAGGTTTTTACGCTTTGCAATTGATAAAGCCTATCGTTAGCTTGCCAAACTTTAAACCGGCTTAAGGAGGTAGAAGTACCGGCATCAAAAGTGAACCAGCATGGAATTGTAGATTCTGTTGCGAAGCCCGGCGGGTTATAACTTTCATCCCATAAATACTCTTCCAGCCAACCATAGCCGCCTTCAAGCACATCTGTAGGTAAGATCTTTACCGCGAATTTAGATTTATCAAACTGCCTTTCAAACTTGGGCAAGGTGACCGATGATGGATCTGGAGAAAATGTTTCGAACGCCGTGGTATCAGGCTTGAATAAGGATTTAAATGTAAGTACGCTGCTTTCTTTATAATCAGGCAGTTCGGTATTGGTTTGATTTGCCGGAACGATGAACTTTTTGGCAGAACCATTAACCGCCGTATAATTTATCTCTACGCCAAGCTCTCCATTTGCAGGTTCGCCCCAGCCCAGTTCTATTTTGTTTCCATCGGGTGATTGTTCTACGGTTTTCAGCTTCCGGTTAATCAAGGAGTTTAAATAACTCGGCCCATAAACTACACCCGAAACGTTTACCCCTACAGATTTTCGACCTTGCGCGTCGTAGGTATAAACATCAAAACTGTAGTTACCCTCGGTCAGTTTATCGATGATCACATTTACTGTGTCCTTGCCAGGAGCGTGGGTAATAGCAACCTCTGTTGAATCATGATGGTTATTATAGAACACCCTCATTTTGGTTACCAGTGGGTCATTACCAAGCGTTGCCGATAACTGCACCCTATTGTAACCAGAATGCACCAGTACAGTATCCAGCCTGCCGGGATATGTGATCTCACCACCCGCCATGTATTTTTTATAAGCGTCGCCGCTTTTAGTGCATGAGCTTAATATTGCGATAAAGGCAACGAGACACAGCACCGCAAAATATTTTATTACTTTCATAAACTTTTATTGATCAGTTTGTTTTATTTAGTATCTCCCCACATCATTATTTCATTAAAATTCACATACGATCCGTTCGACCAGTTTTTCAGCGTCCGGAACCTGATGTATCTCACCTTTGGGGCATCCAGTGGAAATGTGATGGTTTCGCCGGCACGTGCGGCATCAATATCGTCCTGCGATAGCTGGCCCTCAGGCAGTCCTGATGGTTTTATTTGAGTATGTGATGCTAAAAGGGTCCAGCCGTCATAGCTGCCATCGGGATTAATGGTGTTAGTGCCCCAAATCTCTACTACACGCGGATTGTGTAACGAGTAGAAAAACCCCTCCCTCATGAAATAACTTAAGCGGCTTAGTTTTGCCGTAACACCCATATCGTAAGTAAACTGTTGCGGCATTTTAGATGCATCGCCCGTGTGGTAGTAGCCACCGGCGTTGGTTACGTCGCCATCAAATAGTTCATCAATGCCGCCGCCGTATTGTGGGCCAAGTGGCGCGTCTGTTGGCAGGGCTATGCCTTTGATCTTCGTCCGGTCTAAAAGTTCTTCAAACAGGGGAGTAACAGTTACCAGTAGGGTATCAGACAAATTACCCCACCTGTCGCGGGTGTAAATACCAAACTTGGTTGGCTTGGCGGGCAAGTTGCGAGTTGAGAAATTACCTTTTTGCAGGTTGGTATAGTTGGTAAGGATAGGCGCGAACTCGCCTAACGAATCGTTAGCTAACACCACGATAGCCAAACTGGCTTTAGTGCTATTGGTAAACTTAACGTTAATACCACCGAAATCTGGCGTTACAGTTAACGAATCGCGGGTAAGTTTTAAAGGCGGGGTGAGCGGATGTACTGTTACCTCTACCGGAGCCGATACGTTTTCACCTTTGTCTACAGCGTATAATTTTACCTGATAATCCATGCTGTTACCAAAGCCATCCACAGTCAGATCGCTATTATAGCGGCTAACTTTTGTTTCCCTGGCCTCACCTTTTTTGATAGCGTATACCGCTTTAATATAAAGCAGGTCGCCATCGGTGGGTATGGTGTAGCTTATTTTGGCGGCACCGTTCAGGTTAGTCACCGTAACCTTGCTTACCGGGCCGGGCGGGGTATGGTCATTAACAATAGGCGCAAGCTCATCCTGCTTACAGGAGTTGGCCAATAATACAATCAGGACGATGTAGCACCTGAACAATATCTTTTTCATTATCTTATATTTTAAAATGATCTCCATTTTTAATGTCGTTTAAGCCAATCACCATCCGGGGTTTTGTACCAGGTTGGGGTTAACCTGCAAATCGGTTTCTTTTATCGGCCAGAAGTAATCCCTCGGGGCAACAAACTTCGGCGTGAACAGTAATACCCGACGGTTATAATCCTCGTAGGTGGATTGTATAATATCCCAGCCGTATATTGGCGCGCTTAATACCTGTGGCGCGGTTTTCCAGCGGCGGAGGTCCCAGAAGCGACTGCCTTCAAAAGCCATTTCTATCCCGCGCTCCTGGCGAATGATATCCCGTAAGCCGGCAACCGTAGTGTATTTGGTAGGATTGGTTGAATAAGTAGCCCATGAGCTTTCAACCGATTTCAAACCCGCCCTTGCCCTGATCTGGTTAAGATAAGGCAATGCGGCAGCGGGGTTACCTGTTTCATTTAATGCTTCCGCGTATAACAAATACAGATCGCCAAGGCGCATAACCGGCCATGGATATGATTCGATAGTGACATTTGTTTTTGAATAAACCAGGTTCCAGTTAACTACTTTTTTGGTGTAATACCCGGTTACCGAATACAGGCGACTTTGCTTTTTGCCGGTGTACTGTTCAGACTTACTTTGGATATTATAGTTGCCATTATGCATAAACCAGGTTGAACCATCAAAAGCCAGATCGGCATAAAAACGGGGCTCGCGTTCAAAGTGAAGACCTACAGTTTGATAGCCTTCCTGCATCCAGGTGTCCAAATTGGTAACGGTTCGCAGTTTGAACCTATCGGCATAGTTCCAGGTCTTGTCTTCCTCTATCGGCACACCATTTTTGGTATAGAATAGCTCTGCCATTTTTAGCGGCGGGGCCAATTTGCCTTTCAAACTGAGGTTAATGTTATCCGGATCAATTTGCGGGCAGGCATATTGTTGCAACCAGAAGGTTGAAGCTGCCGCCTCGGAGGTAAGGCCCCAGATCAGTTCGTTGTTCCACTTTTCACAAATGGCATTACGAATGTTCATTTCAATTTTAGTAGCATCATCAACCGCTACATCTGTACTTGAAAAATAGTACAACTTACGGCCCGCGGCCGCGGCAGCATCAATGGCTATTTTGCAGGCGTTGGCAGCACGTGTCCATTTTTTAGCGTCGTATTGCGGGTTAAACAGCAATTTGTCATCAACTCCCTTAAACCCGGCAAAATCGTTATTACCATTAAAAAGCGGACTGGCAGCTGTTACCAGCACCCTGGCCTTAATAGCTAAAGCTGCAACTTTGGTAATACGGCCCAATTCGGTAGTAGTACTGGTAATGGTGCTTGGCAAGCCGGTATTGGCATCACCCGCGGCGGCCTCGTCTATCAGTTTAGCAATGTAGTTCACCACCGAGTCGGCCGGCTGCCTGAACACTTTAAACACCCCGGGGTTGGCTGTTATCGGCGGATTTTTATCAAGGATAGGTATTGGCCCGTACATCCTGAACAGGTACCAATGCAGGTAAGCTTTGATAAACTTAGCTTCGGCAATCCATCTTAGTTTTATATAAGGCTGCAGATCCGCCACTCTGTCGATGTTCTCCAAAAATATATTACATGTTCTGATGCCTTGCCATAGGTTACGGTTATCAAACTGGTCCCAATAGTTCATGTATGGGTCTGCCCTGTTTTGTTCGCCTCGGGCAATGTTGTAAGGGTCAAGGAAAAAGTAATCCTCTGTCATGGGCCAATAGGTCCAGGCCTCGTCACCGCCGCTAAAGCCAGGATTTTTATCTGGGTTGCCCTCCTGCGGAAGATATGAATAGCAGGTGAACAGGTATTTTTCGGCCTCGGTACGGTTAGCGAATACGTTATCGAGCGTGGCTACATTATCGGGTACTACATCAAGATAGCTTTTCTTGCAGGAGGCTATCCCGGTAAGCAATACAACTAATAGTAAAAGCTTTACCATCCTCCCCGGGATATGCCCGAAATATTGGTTATATACAGATAAAATTTTCATGCGATTTGAATTGGTTTAAAATGTAATGTTCGCGCCGATGTTAAACACCTTTTGTACCGGGTAACCAAGGCCATTGCTGCCCTGCTCGGGATCCCACAGCTTAAAGCTGCTAAGCAGGAATAGGTTGGTACCATTGAGATAAAGGCGGATAGAAGAGATATGGTACCGCTTAAGTGTTTTCTCTCTGATGTTATAAGCCAGTTCAGCACTCTTCATCCGCAGGAATGATCCGTTACGCATCCACCAGTTTGATGATTGATTGTTATTACTATTTTGTGTTAAACTTAATCTTGGCCAAAAAGCGTAAAGGTTCCGATTATCTTCCGACCAGTGATCTTTTGCTATCACATCCAACAAACCATGCTGATCGGGCCCGTTGGCCACAAATGGCGAGATCTGGCTTGGATTGATAAAAAACGATGACCGTGCCGAACCTTGGAAAAACGAACTAAGTTCCCAATTACCATATCCGTAGGTAAAGCCAAAACCATAAATAATTTCGGGAGTGGTTGGGTATCCTAACCCGTTCACCATATCCAGGTTGGTAATCTGCCCGTCGCCGTTCAGGTCTCGGTATTTGATATCTCCCCCCCTTACTTCGCCAAAGTTTTGTTTAGGCGAATTTTTCACATCTTCATCATCCACAAACAAACGCTCTGCTATCAACCCGTAGGCCTGTGTAAGCGACTGGCCAACCCGTGAAAGATATAGCATGTTAGATGGGTACTGCGGCTCTTCGTTAACCAGCAATTTGCTGGTGGCATAGGTGAAAGTACCCCGCATTTGCAACCACGATTTCCCAAAGTTTTTATTGTAATCCATAGCAACATCCAAGCCTTTTGCCTCAGCAACACCAACGTTGGCACTAACCGGGGCGGTAAGGCCGAGCGTGGTTGGGATATATGCCCTATCCATCAAAATATTGCTCCGGCGTTCTTTGTAGGCGTCTACAATAAGGTTCATGGAATCAAATAAACCTAAGTCCATACCTAAGTTTAATTTTTTCGACCTCTCCCAGGTGATACCTTCGTTGGCATATCTTGAAATAGATACACCATTTTTTGTATATCCGCCGTTTTCGCCAAAAGTGGCCCCATAGGCCGGATCATTCAACGTTACGTTTGATAGGTAAAAGAACCTGTCGCCGGCGTTGCCTATCTGATCATTACCAACAAGGCCGTAGGTTGCGCGGAACTTGAGTTTATTAATAACATGCTCGAGCGGCTTAAAGAACTTCTCGTTGTTTACATTCCATGCCACGCCCACAGACGGGAAAAAACCATATCTGTTATTTTGAGCAAAACGTTCTGAGCCATTATAACCAAAGTTGGTTTCAAAAAGATAGCGACCATCAAACCCATAAGTAAATCTTCCGGATAAACCTTGGTTACGGAAAGGCAAAGATGATGTAAGGGTGCCGGCGTTACCGTTAAGGTAGTTGCGCCTGATGCCGATAAGCAAACCGCTTACATTGTGCAGCTTGTTAAAAGTGCGGTTATAGTTCAAGGCAAGCTCGCCATATGTGGTGGTGTTTACCAGTTTATCACCTTGTGTGTAGTTAAGGTACTCAGTAGCGGTGCCTTCATTCAGGAGAGAAATGGTATAACCTTTAGGATCGCTTACCGAGGGGCTTGCAGCATAATAAAATGGGATGTACTGCCTGCTTAAGTTGAAGTATGAATAGCGCTTGGTATAAACCATTCCCCTTGCCGAAAGACCTTCGGTAATAAACTTCAGGTCTTGCTTTAACTCCAGCTGAACGTTAAGCGTTGATGTGCTGTATTGCTGAAACCCCGATACCATGGATGCATAAGGGTTGGTATACACCTCGCCATTAGTGCCCCGAGCGGCATTGCCAAAAAGCGGGTGTTTTACATAAGGCAGATCTGATGCCGGGAAAATAGCCGGAAACAATACGGGATTGGCATTAAGCGTGCTGTTAAAAACCCTTGTACCACCACTAACGGTGTTGCCATTAGCATCTGTACCACCTATTGGCCCAGAATAATCATCAAAATCGCCGGAGGTACGCAGGATGCCTTCGGTAGTGGGGGTAAGCTTAACGTTGATGTTGGACCGGATCTCGTAACTTTTTAGTTTAACATTATTGCTAAAGTTATTGAGGCTTTGGTTTTTTAAAACACCGTTATCCTGGTTAGCGGTAGCAGCTATATAGTATTGCGCCTTAGTGCCGCCGCCGGTGAGGTTTAAGTTAAACCTTTGGTTATTGGTGTATTTTTTTATCAGCGAACCAATCCAATCATTATTAGGATATAAAAGCGGATTATCACCTGCAACCGTATGATCTATCTTGTTTTGCGAATATGGTAAAGGTGCTAATGGATTCCTGGTAAGGGCGGCTTCGTTGGCCAGGTTCATGTAAGTGATATTATCGGCGAGCCTGAAGTTTTCGGTATTGGTTGATGTTGAATTTTCAAGGCGCACATTAAACCGTGTATCGCCGCTTTTACCCGTTTTAGTGGTGATCAAAATTACGCCATTAGCACCGCGTGCACCATATAATGATGATGCAGCCGCGTCTTTCAAAACCGAAAATGCCGAGATATCGTCCGGCTGGAGACGGGCAAGCTCGTTCGCTGCCGATTCCATACCATCTATTAATATCAACGGATCGATTTTACCGGAACCAAAAGAGGTGATTCCCCTGATAAAGAACGAGGCATTATCATAGCCCGGCTCCCCGCTACGCTGGTAGGATATTAAACCTGAAATGCGCCCGGCAAGCATGGTGGTAAGGTTACTGGTAGGGCCTTTGATCTCTTTAGGGCTAATAGTAGTGATGGAGCTTACCATGCTCTCCTTTTTTTGCGTGCCGTAGGCTACTACCGCTACTTCGTTTAGGTCGTTTTTATCATCAAGTAATACGACGTTGATGGTGTGGCGGTCGCCAGGCACAATTTGCTGTTTAACGAACCCAAGGAAGGAGAACACCAGTGTATCCCTGCCCTTTGGTAAACTGATCACATAGTCGCCTGCGTTATCACTTACAACCCCTCGCGGGCTGTGCTTAATGGTTACACTAACTCCCGGCATGGTTACACCTTTGGTATCCGTTATTTTTCCCTTAACCGTAAACGAAGTTTGGCCGTGTACCACCAATCCGATCGGGAACATTAAAAGAACACAAGAACCCAGGAATTTTAAATTTTGATAGGTAAAGATTCTTTGAACCATAGAATGATTTGGTTTAGTATTAATTTTTTATTATATTGTATATACATAATTACATATTTAAATTTAAATTAACAAATTATGCAGTTTAATAATTTATTCAACAACAGGCTTGTTTTAAGTACGTTATAATAAAATAGCCTTATTAGGCTTTACTTCTTAATTTAAGAGGTTTTTATAAATAAAATTAAAATCAATAAAATTGTACAAACATTTAAATTATGTATGGCCATTTTATTAAACAGGATAGAGTTTGAAATTTTGCAAGAGGCTATTATAAAGCGGATGAAGTTTTTTATGTAAAGGCGTGCAACGGCATCTTCAGCAGGACAAACCACGTTGCAGGTTATCTTACCTTTGTAAATTGCATGCTTGAGAAGCAGCTATGAGTCAAACTCACAAACAGTAAAAGGCCGCGTGCCCGGCCTTTTACTGTTTGTATTATAAATAAATTTCAGATTACTTTCCCTTTAAAAACCCGGATTATTAGGTAACAATTTCGGATTGACATCTGTCTCCTGTTTAGGCAGCGGGAACAGCAGCTGTTTATCTGTAAACGTGGCGCCAAATACTGTTTTATGGCCTATAAAATTGTCCCAGTTGCCGGTAACATCGTTATGAACTTTGCGGGTTCGGAGCATATCAAACCACATTTTATTTTCGAAGCAGAGCTCAAAATACCGCTGCAACCACACCTCCTGCTCAAATGCTGATTGGGTTAACGCCCCTATCGGAGCCAGCTTAGCCCTTGCGCGGATATTATTAACCATCAATATAGCCGTAGCATTTGGTGCGCCTTCGGCTTCGTTTGATGCTTCGGCGTACATCAACTCAACATCGGCCAAACGGTAAAGGGTGTAGTTAAGATTAGATTTTAACGTGGTATTAACTGCGGTAGAATCAAACCACTTGTATATATAGGGGCTGCGGAAAGTAATTTTTTTGCCCGTTTTTGTATTGGTATAGCTGGAGTAAAAGAACTGCTTTTCTTGTACTCGTTTATCGCCAGCAGCAAACGATGCTAAAAACTGAGTTGTAGGATAAACCGAGCCATACTCATCTGAATATTGCGAAACACCCGAAAAATTTGGAATAGTAAGCGGTGTAAGCGGATTTGACGATGGTACCGACGCCGCATATTGCACCTGGAATATAAATTCACCTGTATTTTTATTTGCTGGTTTGATCATGTCGGTATATTCCGGGAATAGTGTATAACCACCATTCTGGATCACGTTAAGTGAGCGCTTGGCCGATTCGGCGTAGAATGTTTTACCGCCATTGATCGCAGCCCCTGCGTAGGTTAAATACACATCGGCCAGTAAGGCCTCAACAGCACCCATCGATACTTTGCCTGTGTTATCCTTCCATGGCAGCGTTGATTTTTCGGCAGCTAACAGATCGGGGATGATCACTTTATCATAGATATCTTTAGCCGCGGTGCGCGGGATATTCAGGTTAAGGTCCTTAGGTGTTTCGGTAACCATTGGCACCGCTCCGTACATCCGTACTAACTGAAAGTAATAAAGCGCCCGCAGGGTTTTTACTTCGGCAAGCATGTTATTTTTCACCTCATCGGTAAGGCCGGGGGCGCTGATAGCAGGTATTTTACCAATGGCCAGGTTACAGGCACCTATACCAAGGTACATTTGCTGCCACCAGGTATCAAAATAAAATGAGGTGGTGCTATAAGTTAGGTTCTGGTAATTTACGTAACCGGTTTGCCCAAGGTCGCTGCCCGATTTGCCGGTCATAAATTCCATCAAATTCCAGGTATTACCACCGTACGAACCACTTTGGCCCGATAAAAATCCCTGCAGGTTTTGGTAACCCGAATTGGTAAAAGCCCTGGCCACCTTAACACTCGATACATTTGATTCGGGCGTAAGGAAACTGGTAGGCTCCTCCTTCAAAAACTTTTTGCAGGAGCATGCAAACAGCACCAGCCCTACAAGCAATATATTTTTCATGGTTTTCATTTTTATATCATTTAAATTAAACTATCAATCGATCCTCTACCGCTGTTTAAAAAGTTACCTGTAAACCAAGGTTCCATACACGGGGGCGAGGGTTTGAGAAGAAATCTAAATTCTGCGAGAACGAACCGTTCGACCCGTAGCTTGAATTGAAGGTATCCACCTCCGGGTCATAACCTGTATACTTGGTTATGATGAAAGCGTTTTGAACACTTGCGTAGATCCTGAAACGATTGGCATGAAGCTTTTTAAGCACCGGCTGTGGCAAGGTATAGCCCAACGTAAAGTTTTGGCCGCGAATAAACGAACCATCCTCAACCCACCATGTATCGAAATGCGAATCCTGCGCGAATTTGTAATTACGCACCTGCGAAATATATGTATTCTGGTTATTAGGTGTCCAGGCGTTAAGCACGCTGGCCAAACTGTTTGAAAGGGTTTGCCTGTCTTCAACCGAGTGTTTGAAGTTGGCGGCAGTATTTACTCCCTGAACAAAGCGGATATCGAATGAAAAATCGAAAGCTTTATATCTGAAGCTGCTGCTGAAAGTGCCCGTCCATTTAGGATAAGCGCGGCCGATGATACTATAATAATTACTGCCATCCGGATTGTAAATATATTTCCTGTCGCCTGGCTTTAAGCTGTGTTTAGCGGCCTCGGCTACATCCTCGGCCGAAGTGCTATAGGTACCAAGCCTTGTCATACCATAAAACGAACCAATAGGTTCGCCAACCCTGATCACAAAGTTTTGACCGAGGAAATTAGGGCCCGGGAAGATGTCAGCGCCGTTATCGTTTAGTTTTAAAACTTTGTTTTTATTGGTAGTGAATATAAAATTGGTACTCCATTCAAAATCGGGAGTTTTAACATTTAGGGTGTTCAGACTAACCTCGACACCGGAGTTGCGCACCGATCCTACGTTTTTATATACATTGGCATTGGTTTCACCGGCAGACCATGGTATAGGCGCCTGCAACAACAGATCTTTAGTTGTGCGGTTATAATAATCAAGGTTAAGGTTTACACGATCACGAAATAAACCTAACTCCAATCCGGCATCAAACTGAACAGAACGTTCCCACTTTAAGTTAGGGTTACCAATATAGCTTGGCAACAATGTTGACTGAGCAGCCCCACCCAAAACCGTGGTGCTCGGCTGGATCTGTGCCAGCGAACGATAGTTACCTATCTCCTGGTTACCCGAAGTACCGTAACTGGCCCGCAATTTCATGTTGGTGATGGTATGGTTATCCTTCAGGAAATTCTCCTGCGATACACGCCAGGCGGCACCCACCGAAGGGAAGAATGCGTACTTGTTATTCACCCCAAACCGCGATGAGCCATCGTACCGGCCCGTTGCGGTAAACAAGTATTTTTCGTCAAGGTTATAAGTTAAACGGGCGTAGTATGAACTTAATGATGATTTTTCATCCTGCGTTTCATTGGCGCTCCTTACAGAACCGGCCTGCTCATAGTGGTACTGAAAAATATCATCAATAAAATTCTGCGTTTCTGAGCGTACCCGGGCATACCCTTGTTGCTGGAACGAGATACCTAACAAGGCGGTGAAGCGCTGCCTTTCGTTGATCTTTTTGTTCCAGGTAAGGTAGTTTTCTGTTTGCCAATAGTAATTATTATAAGCGTTTACGTTAGCTACACCTCCCTGATCCTGTGATAAGTGCGGCAGATCGCCTGCTGAATAGAAGTTGTTTTTTTGAGCGCTTAAGTTATAGCCGAAATCTGTTTTAAAATCCAGCTCTTTTGTAATGTGGAACAGAGAGTAGATGTTACCTAACATTTGCAGGTTATTGTTAAGCGTGTAACGCTCGTTGGCAACCTGCACCGGGTTTGGCGCGCCCTCAAGACCGGCAATGTCATAATTACCTGCCCATGTGCCATCAGGATATTTAACAGGTACTATTGGCACCTCTTCTGATACGTCCCTTGGCACGTTCAGGCCACCGTTGCCATCGGTAACTAAACGTTGCCTGCTGCTGATGAGGTTGATGCTGCCGCCCACTTTCAACCAGCTTTTCAGGTCGTTATCCATTGTCATTTTGATGGTATATCTTTTAAAGGCCGATGTTGGCGCAAGACCATTCTGGTTAAAATAGCCAAGCGATAAACTGTAAAGCGACTTTTCGCTACCACCCTGAATGTTTAACTGGTGACTTTGCGAAAACGCCGGCTTGTAGGTTTCTTTTTCCCAATTGGTATCATAAATTGGGTTATTATTAGCGTCAAAAAGCTTAGGGAAATTAGCATGGTTTAATGCAACCGGTGGTGCCCATACCCCTCCGGCCGGGTCAAATTTTTGACCGTTGGCGAATGATTCATTGTAAACTTTAACAAACTCGGCCGAGTTTAAAGTGCGTAAATGGCGATACAGTTCGCTTACGTTAAAGTTATCATCATAAGTAATAGTTGCTGCACCAGTACGGCCACGTTTTGTAGTGATCATAATTACACCATTGGCACCACGCGAACCGTAAATAGCTGTGGACGAAGCATCTTTTAACACCTCGGCCGAGGCTATATCCAGCGGGTTGATAGAGTTTGGATCAACTCCAACAACGCCATCCACCACATATAATGGATCGACATTGGAGTTGATGGATCCGATACCCCTAATTCGTACTTTAGCGCCCGCGCCGGGGGCCGTGCTGTTAACACTAACTTCCACACCGGCTATTTTGCCTTGCAGGGCCTGGGTTACGTTAGCCACGGGTTTATCATTTAACTGATCGCCTTTGATGCCGGTAACAGCGCCGGTAAGATCCGATTTTTTAACGGTTCCGTAGCCTATCACGACGACTTCGTTAAGGGCGCTGGACGTTCCAGCTAACTGCACGTTAACGACAGTTTTGCCAACGGTTGATATCTCCTGGCTGGCATAACCTGTATATGAAAATATCAGTACAGGTTTAACACTGGTTACCTGTATCGTGTAATTTCCGTTAAGATCCGTCTGGGTACCACCCTGGGTGCCCTTTATTTTGATACTTACACCAGGTAAAGCTGAATTATCCTTAGCATCGGTTACCTTGCCGCTGATCTTAACCTGCGCCATCGTGTGCAGCGACAGCAAGGTGAGCAGAATTGAGTAGATAAGATTTTTCTTCATAACATTGTTTAGTAGGTTGTTTTTAAACTGGTAATTATAGGAACACTTCTCTGCGAAGCATTCATGGCGGTTTATAACCGCCGCAAGGCCGGAAGTTGCCCTTCAGAAAGGGCAAAGAAGTCCGGATTGCCTTTATGGCATCATTTTTTTTCATCAATTTGGATTATAGTTTACTTTAGTTTATGTCAGCTTATTGGCTGACAGGCTACCGGTTTTTAGCGGCCCATTGCCTTAGTGCCGTAATGGCATCATATAAAACACCTGCCTCACCCCTGAAATCGCCCGAGCCTTTTGGTGCGCCGGATTGCACATCATACCATTCAAAAAAGCCCTCGTTGGCAAGCATCCTGTCGAGCATCGGTGACAACTCCGCGTAAGCCTCCTGCGGGCGACCATAGATAATGAGCGGTGCTATCATTCGTCCGCCAAACCATGTCCAGTCGCCGCCGTTTTGATAACTATAAGGCTTCATGTTTGGATACTG
The DNA here is from genome assembly GCF_900100945.1 of Mucilaginibacter gossypii. GTDB lineage: Bacteria > Bacteroidota > Bacteroidia > Sphingobacteriales > Sphingobacteriaceae > Mucilaginibacter > Mucilaginibacter gossypii. Next base: position 99,891 of record NZ_FNCG01000009.1, read on the forward strand.
CTTTTCAGGATAAGGGGGGTACACTGTGATGCCGATAGTGGCATGCTTTTCTTTAGCCGCGGCTGCAAGCATTTGTCTGTTTATTTCCAAAACTTCGGCCGGAGTGTTAAACCCCGCTATGATAGCACATATGGATCCACCGGTGTATAAGATCTCTTTTTCATTAAAATCCGATGAGAAAGGGCTGCCGTCAAGGTAAATATGTGGGATATATTTTTGAGCGGCAGCATCCCAAAGGTATTTACGAACATTGGCAGTGACTTTTGAGGCAACGGCCTTCCAATCAGTTTGGGCTTTGTAGCCTCGAGGTGCCATCGCAAGGAAATCTTGAACTGCCTTCACAAACATGGCGTTATCATAAATATCCAAAGCCCATTTGGTTTTATCATTAATGGCCACGCCCCAGCCGTTTTCGGATTGCACATCGCCCCAATCAATAGTGGTGGCCCCGGTTATCAAACCATATTTTTCCGACCAGCGATCTTTATGCAGATAGGCCAGCGCCGCCTCCATTCGTTGCAAAATCGTTTTACCACCAATACACTCGTTTAAAATAGATTGGTCTCCGGTAAAATCAATGTATTTTTTGACAGCCTGGATCAATGACGATTCCTGGTCGGTCTCTACCGTGTTTTTATGCGCTGCCCAACCCGGTAATAAAGATGAGTAGCGGTATTTATAGCCTACACTGGCTTTAGCGCTGTCAACTACACCATCCACAATATCCCCGCCCTGGCCCTGGATGCGAAAAAACATCAATAGTTTGGTTTTTACTTCTTCTTTGGGATGTACTTTTAATGAACCATTGATGAAAGTGTTGAAGTCGCGGATCCACACCTCGCTGTAGGATGTACCTGCAGAAAAACCGGATAGCAGTTTTAAAGCCTTCGCCTGGACTGTATCAAGCCGGATATCGGCAAGAATTTTCCTTGCCAAAGCTTTGTTGGAGGACTGTTGCGCTCCGGCAATGCAAAAAACAAAGCAAGACAATGCCGTAGAAATGAGTAGACGTTTTTTCATGCAGGTAAATATGTAATTAGGTTGCTGCCTTACCAGATAGAAATGGAGACAGATTGTTATATTATGTACAAACATAGTATCATAATATTATATTCCAAAGTTTTTCCAAAGTTTTTTTATTAACTATGATAAAAAATGAACAGAGGTCAGAAAATTACCTTAGTAAAGGAAGCAGCTATTGAACCCCAAAACCGTATTATAAAAAAATTCAACCTTTTTCTGCTCCGTAGATGTTCCTCCTCCAAAAGTGATACCACTATATGCCGGCCCCTGCCGTTTTCCTGATAAATTACTACCTTGCCACTTAATTCATTATGAAAATTTCCATCGATCATAAAAGCGCCGTACCCTTACATATCCAGGCAGAGAACCTGCTAAGAGAGCTCATCCGCGAGCCTGAATATCAGGCAGGTAAATTATTGCCTAATGAGGTTGACCTTGCTAAAAAGCTGGCTATATCGCGCACCACTTTACGTCAGGCCATTAACAAACTGGTTTACGAAGAGCTACTGGTGAGAAAAAAACGGCTTGGAACCAAAGTGGCCCATGCCAAAATGAGCTCCAAATCAATGAATTGGCTGAGCTTTACACAGGAGATGGAAGCCCGCAGCATCCCCATAAAAAATTACGAGCTTCATATTAGCTGGGTCTTTCCCGAAGATCATATCGCGAATTTTTTCGATATCAAAACAGATAAGAAAATTTTGAAAATGGAAAGGTTAAGGGGAAACGCCGAAGAGGCTTTTGTATATTTTATTTCGTATTTTCATCCAAGGATCGGGCTTACAGGCGAAGAAGATTTCAAGAAACCACTTTACGAAATGCTTGAGAGTGAGCATTCTGTAGTTGCAGACCTGTCAAAAGAAGAAATAAGCGCCAAGGCAGCCGATAAATTCATAGCAGGTAAACTGGAGATAGATCCGGGCAGTCCTGTTTTGATCAGGAAACGGTTTGTTTACGATCAGGGCGAACGGCCGATGGAGTATAACCTGGGCTATTATAAAGCCGAAAGCTTTGTTTATACGGTAGAAAGCAGGCGCAGTTCCTAAATTTATTTTTTTGACTTATTTGAAATATAAACGAAATAAAATATGTTTGCACATTACAACATATAAGTGCATGAATAAATCTATTTTATTGAACTCGGTTAATATCGAAACAATGAGGAACACCAAACAGTTTCTGCTTCCGGATTTGAAGAAAGCTGCGAAAAGGCAGGAGTATGACATTTACCCCACTTTCGACATTGCCGGGCCAATATATACCGGCTATAAAACTTTAGCCAATTGGATCGTTACATGCAACCATGATATTGTTATAGATGGCTATTCGGGCGTATATTGGGATGTACTTATCTGCTGTCTGAACGATGAATTTGCCGCTTTAGGCATCCAGGCCAATTGGATTAACGTAAATAAAACATTAAAACCGGAAAGCATTATTCATGAAATAACCGCTAATTACGATGGTGGCGATGACCCGTTATTTGGTAAGCTATACAATGGACAGCTGAGCGATTTTTTTGATGTCGAGAAGCTCAAAAGTCTTAAACCCGAACCAAACAAATTAAACATATTGTATGGTGCGGGTGCCGCTCTTGCGGGATGGAAATGTACATTGCTATATATCGATGTTCCTAAAAATGAGATCCAGTTCCGGTCAAGGGCCAACGCAATTTGCAACCTTGGCGAAAAGCAGCCTGCCGATCCCAAAAATCAATACAAACGTTTTTACTTTATAGATTGGCCAGTACTCAACAAGCATAAAAAACAGCTTTTGCCTGCGATAGATGCAATCATCGATGAGCAAAGGATCAATGAAATATCGTGGACAACTGGCGATGCGTTAAGAAACGGACTTAAAACCATGTCCAGCCACATGTTTAGGGCCAGGCCATGGTTTGAGCCCGGGGTTTGGGGAGGCCAATGGATTAAAAACAACATCAATGGGCTGAACAAAGATGTTGTAAACTATGCCTGGTCATTTGAACTTATCGCCCCGGAAAACGGCATCCTGTTGCAAAGTGGCAACAATATGTTAGAGGTATCGTTGGATACCTTGCTGTTACTGGATAACGAAGCCATTTTAGGCAAAGCGGCAGCCAGGTTTGGCGATGCCTTTCCTATCCGGTTTGATTTTTTGGATACTTTTGACGGCGGCAACCTTTCATTACAATGCCACCCTTCTGTTGAATATATTAAAAATAACTTCGGCGAAGATTTTACACAGGATGAAACTTATTATATCCTCGATGCAAAACCAGGCGCCGAAGTTTACCTTGGTTTCCAGGAAAATATCAATAAACAACAATTCAGGAGTATTTTAGAGAACAGTTTTGAGCAAAACGAACCGGTAGAGATCAAAGACTACGTACAAACCTTCCCGGCAACAAGGCACGACTTGTTCCTGATCCCGAATGGTACGGTACATTGCTCGGGCAAAAATAATATGGTACTGGAGATCAGCGCCACGCCGTACATCTTTACCTTTAAAATGTACGACTGGCTCCGCCCCGATTTAAGTGGAAATCCACGAACGCTGAATATCGACCGGGCCTTTGAAAACCTCAATTTCGAAAGGAAAGGTGATGTAGTGACGGAAACCCTCATCTCCAAACAAACCACCTTAAAAAAAGGCCATGACTGGGAAATCATTAACCTATCAACTCATCCTGAACACTTTTACGCCATTGAGCGCTTTGAGTTTGATACCGAGATAACTGAAGATACCAATAACCAATGCCATGTATTGAGCCTGGTTGAGGGCGAAAGCATTGCGGTGATCACTAACGGCCGTGAACAGGTTATTCATTATGCCGAAACCTTTATTATTCCGGCCGCGGTTAAAAGCTATACACTTAAAAATACGGGCAAAACAAGGGCTAAGGTTATCAAAGCTTTTGTTAAAGACGAATGTTGTTAATATTTCTGCTTAATCAAACTCAAAAACGCATCCTCTTAAAACCTTCTAAGTTATGAATAAGATTTTTTCCATCCTGTCGGCATTCATTTTCATATGCACATCAGCAATGGCGCAAACAGGTGGTAAGCATTTTAATGGAATCACCCTGCAACCAACAATAGCCTATATCAATTACCAGGGACAGTCCCGCAGAATGGCCCGGCTACTATTTCATGAAGGTAAAAGCTTCGCAGCCACAGAGGTCACCGTTTCCTTCAATGGCATAACCGATCATGTTATAATACCGGCCAGTAAAGAGGGTACTGATGTATTTGAGCTTCCGCTTCCCGGCTCGCCAATAACTTCGGCAGCACAGGTTACTGTTACCTTAAATTCCGGCGGGCAAACCTATATGGCCCGCTGCATTGTTGAACCGGCCCGTAACAACTGGACCATGTATATCCTCCCTCACTCGCATGTAGATATCGGTTACACCAACACACAGGCAAAGGTTTTGAAGCTTCACATGGATAATATTGATGAGGCTATTGATCTGGCTAAAAAAACGGCCAATTACCCAGTGGAAGCCCACTATAAATGGACAACAGAAGCCATTTGGGTAGTTGATAATTACCTGAAAGCGGCAGGTGAAGCTAAAAAAGAGCGCTTTTGGGACGCGGTGAAAAAAGGATGGATCAATTTGGATGGCGCTTACGGTAATATCAACACCAGCATGACAGACTCCTACCAGTTGATGCAAATGTTCGCCAAATCTCAAAAACTGGCTAAGGCGAATGAGGTTGAGATCCATACCATGTTCCAGGGCGATGTGCCGGGCGCCAGTTGGGGCCTTGCTGCGCAAAGTGAACAAACCGGGATCAAATATTTTTTATCAGGCCCAAACGCATCCGACAGGATAGGCAACCTTGCCAAATGGCAGGATAAACCATTCTATTGGATTTCCCCATCGGGTAAACAAAAACTACTGTTCTGGCAATGCCAGCCTTACTCGATAGGCTATGCGCTAAAAGGAACCAGGATCCCTAATTTTTTTACTATAGACGATCCTAAACCTTTTTATACTGGTCACCCATCGGATAATTTTCTAAATCCGCACCTTTTCCAATATCTCGGCGGCCTTGAACAAAATAACTTTCCGTATAACATGTCGTTGTTAACCTGGGCTATGAGCGATAATGCTCCTATCGATCCTGAACTTCCCGATGCTGTTAAAAGCTGGAACGAGCATTTTGCCTCGCCCAAACTGGTGATCACCTCGGTAAAACAATTTTTCCAGGATTTTGAGAAACAATATCAAGACAAAATCCCGTCTTTCACCGGCGATTATACTGAGTACTGGACGGACGGCGTGTCGTCAGCCGCGAAAGAAACAGCCATCAGCCGCCAAACATCTGATAAGCTGAAACAGGCATCGGCCCTCTGGGCCATCCGTAATAAACCAGGCTACCCTGTTAATGATTTTGATGACACCTGGAAAAACCTGCTGCTTTACAATGAACATACCTGGGGCGCATATAACAGCGTTGATGACCCCGAAGATGCAAAAGTTAAAAGCGAGTGGACTATTAAAAAAGGCTATGCACTAAGCGCCCAAAAACAAACCGATTCGCTCAGCAATTTGATATTGGCTATAAAAACCGCAGCAGCAAATAAAGTAGACGTTTACAACACCCTGTCATGGCCGCGTACCGATGTTGTTTATGTACCGGCCGGTTTAAGCAAAGCGGGCGACCTGGTTAAGGATGCAACAGGCAATGCAATCCCATCGCAACGCTTAAGCTCGGGCGAGCTGGCTTTTGTAGCCACCGGGGTACCGGCGTTTGGTAAAAAAACTTACACCATTAACCGTGGTAAAGCTTTTGCAAAGAGCAAAGCTGTCATTTCGTTAAACGGCTTGGCTAACGGCATCTACACTGTCACAATTGACAGTAAAACCGGCGATATAAGCAAACTAGTAAAGATCGAGGGTGGCAAAAAACAGGTATTGGTGGATAGCACCGGCTTTAACAAATACATTTATATGCCCGGCGATTCGCTGCAGCGGCAACAAACAAGTACCGACGCCATCATTAGCATTAAAGAAGATGGGCCATTGGTGGTGAGCCTTTTGGTTACCTCAAAAGCGCCCGGAGCCTATGGCTTGACCCGCGAAATAAGGCTGGTTAACGGGCTTGATAAAATTGAGCTGATCAATACCATTGATAAGGAAAGTATTCGCTCTAAAGAGAGCGTTCACTTCGCGTTTCCGTTTAGTGTTCCAGGTGCGCAGGTACGTTATAGTATTCCATGGGGAAGTGCTGCTGCCGAAGCCGACCAACTCCCTAACGCCAATAAAAATTGGTTTACCATGCAGCGCTGGGTTGATGTATCAAACTCGGCGTTCGGTATTACCTGGTCAAGTCCGGATGCGCCTTTGTTTGAGATAGGCAAGATCACAACTGCCGATTTGCTTGGTGGTTTGCATCACGCGCCGCAGTGGTTAACATTCACGGCACAGTCACCAAAGATTTATTCGTGGGTAATGAACAACTTATGGCATACCAATTTCCGCGCCGAGCAGGAAAAAGGGCCGGCCACCTTCCGTTATATCTTCCGTTCACACGCCTTAGGATACGATAGTTTTGATGCCAACCGGTTTGGCCTTAATAATCATCAGCCATTAGTAGTTTCCGCTTCGGATAATCAGGATGACGAACTGTTTTTTAATATCGGTGGTAAGCAGATCTATGTAGAATCCTTAAAACCTGCCGATGATGGCAATGGCGTTATTGCGCAGATAGTGAGCACCGGCGATAGTGAAGTGAGCATCACTCCGAAAGCAAAAACGACGATAAAGGTCTGGAAAAGCAATCTAACCGAAGAAAAGGTGGCCGCACTTGATAACAATTTTAAGATTTCGGCAAAAGGAATAATCACTGTACGCATCGAAAAATAAAAGCGCCATGAAACAAAAACTATCGCCGGAAACCAAAACCTCCGCCCTGTTTTTAACCGCTGTAACCCTTATAGCTACCTTAGGCGGCCTGCTTTTTGGTTTTGATATGGCAGTTATTTCGGGTGTGCTCCCGTTTGTAAAAAGCCAATTCGCGCTATCGGCCGCTACCGAAGGCTGGTTCGTATCGTCGGCACTTATCGGGTGTATTATCGGTGTAGCTTTTTCGGGGGACTTAAGCGACCGGGTAGGCCGTAAAAAAATGCTGATGTTATCGGCGGTGCTTTTCTTACTTTCTGCCCTGGGTTCGGCCTTGTCATCGGGCTTTACCCTGCTTATCTTAGCCCGGATGCTGGGCGGTATGGGTGTTGGCGTAGCATCAATTGTGGCACCGCTGTACATATCAGAAATTGCCCCGGCACGGATACGCGGCCGCCTGGTAACTTTTTATCAACTGGCTATCACCGCTGGCATTCTTGTAGCTTACCTTACCAATGCCGGTTTACTTAATTTTTCATTACACCATAAGAGCAATAGCTTAAGTACAATTATCGATCTGGTGATGGTTAAAGAAGTTTGGCGCAGCATGCTTGGCCTGGGCGCCATCCCTGCCCTGCTGTTTTTTGTTGGCCTGTGCTTTGTACCCGAAAGCCCACGCTGGCTTATTCAAAACGGAAAAACCGACGATGGCATTGCCGTCCTCTCAAAAGTAACCGACTATGCAACGGCTCTAAAAGACGTAACACTGATAAAGAACACCCAAAGCCGTGACATAGGCACCTACCGCGAGATATTTGCACCAGCTATGCGTAAACCATTCCTAATTGGCTTGCTACTGCCGCTGTTCTCTCAGTTCAGTGGTATTAACGCCGTTATTTATTATGGCCCCAGAATATTGAGCGATGCAGGCATCAATATCAGCAATGCCCTGCTTAGCCAAATCATATTTGGCATTGCTAACTTTGCTTTTACGCTAATAGCTATTTGGAAAGTTGATAAGATGGGGCGCAGGCCCTTATATATAGCTGGTGCTTTAGGTGCCACAGTTTGCCTTATTTTTACCGGCGTTTGCTTTTATACAGGTGCTACAACCGGCATTGCATTAGTTGTTAGCATCATCCTATTTTTAGCTTGTTTCGCATTCTCGATAGGACCGTTAAAATTCGTTATCGCATCCGAAATTTATCCAACAAGGATCCGAGGTCGGGCTTTAGGCTTAAGCATCATGACCATGTGGGTGGCAGATACAATCGTAGGGCAGCTAACCCCTATGTTTTTAAATTCAATCGGGCCGGCGGTCACCTTCTGGTTCTTTGCGGCGTGTTGCTTTTTTTCTTTACTGATTGTGTATAAAATGGTTCCCGAAACCAAAGGAAAATCGTTGGAGGAGGTTCAGGAAATCTGGGCTGGGCACTAATCTGAATTTGCATTCAGAAAGGTCACTTCAGAGTGCTGCTTAACCTTCCGCCTGAGGTTCACTCCCGGCAACAGGTTGGCAATTTTCTGAGTATCGCAGGTCGCCCCCAATCGTATTATTCAGGGCATTAACGTTCTTTATAACGTAAAAGGTATATTTTTAATCACTTCTTTTTTTGCTGAAACAAATGCACCGCCTGTATGCCCACCGCAGGACTTCCGGTCGGATAAATCGAGCTTTGTGAGGCCCCGGTAATAGCAGTACTTATCACCCAAAGCCTGATGGCATTAGCAGCGGTATTTACCGAATAACTTTGTGTAATAGTATGTCCTCCATCGATCTTCCAAGACGGGATACGATGCCGTCTTCCACTGGCAACGCTTCCATTGTACCCTTTGGCGCGATCTTCCGCCCGTCCGCATAGTTGATGCTGACCTGGCTTTAGCTTTATATGTACTGGCTATTTTCAGCTTGGCGCCACCAATCAAAGCCTTTAATCCCTGGTACAGTGTAACTCAACGCGATCATTGCTACAGGAAGTACAGTTCATTTAACTGCTGGCCTTACATTGCCCAGTTGCCAGGTATGCAAACTGAATGGCGAAACCGGTGGCAATTGAAGACTATAAGGGCTACAAAACGCTTTCTCATTAGATGATTGCCTCCCTCGAGCAATATGCTGTGATTTATCCACTAAGTGCTTTTTCAACTAAAAACTCCCCTTTTGTCCCCTCTTTTTTGCTGGTTAGCCCCTTTTGTTTTCTGTGTTTTTCAAAGACTTTGCATCTCCCGAATGGTCATTCAGAGATGACTATTCGTGCAACCAATTATACTGTTAATTAAAACCCATGATGAAAAAAAACCGAACGCAGCGCATGCTCCCTGGAAAGAGAAGCCGCATGCATCTTAACTGAAAACGATCTCGAGAAATGTCGGGATAAATACTGCCCGGGCAATTGTCCTTTATTGTTAACCCTGAAAGCTTCATTTAAATTATGCCTTTCGGTTGTTGGTGTCTGACATGCCAACAGCGTTTACATAACTGTCTTTTGTCAATACCCAAAAATCTAAATTATTAATAACCCAATTATGAAACGAAAATTACTTATTTCAAATTATTTGTATTCCCAGGGTTTTCGCACCACATTTAAAGCTTTGGCATTGCTGATATTGCCAATTGGTGCTAACGCGTCGACCCCCAATTTAGTAATGCACAACAGCAGGCAGGTAATAGCCAATGTAACTTCTGATAAAGCGGCTATCACGGTAAAAGGATCTGTTGTCGATGCCGGCGATGGTCAACCGCTGGTCGGTGTATCTATCAGTATTAAAGGTACTGTTAAAGGTGCACTAACTGATGTAAAAGGCAACTTTCAACTAAGCAATGTGCCCGAAAATGCGGTGTTGGTTGTAACTTATATTTCTTATGAGAAAGTTGAAATTGCAGTTAACGGTAAAACTGATATTGCGATAAAGCTTAAACCATCGATGAAAACCCTAAATGATGTGGTGGTAGTAGGTTACGGAACGCAGAAGAAAGAAAACCTAACAGGATCTGTAGGTATTGTAAATACGCAGGACCTGGAAAGCAGACCCTTAACAAATACCAGCCAGGCATTGCAAGGTACAGTTTCCGGTGTTTTTGCACTGCAAAGTTCGGGTAAACCGGGAGATGATAATACAGTCATAGATATCCGCGGCGTTGGAACTTTTGGAGATAATTCCCCATTAGTATTAGTTGACGGTTTCCCCGGGGCAATCGGCGATGTAAACCCTAATGATGTTCAATCAATTTCGGTGCTTAAAGACGCGGCATCATCGGCTATTTACGGTAACCGTGCTGCAAACGGCGTTATTTTAATTACTACTAAACGAGGATCTGCAGGCAAAGTCCGTGTTAATTACAGCGGATATGCAGGTATTCAGAGCCCGACAAGGCTACCTAAAGTACTAAACTCGGTTCAATATACTACACTGCATAACGAGGCTGATATAAATAGTGGCGCGCCTCCTACATATCCCGACTCGATAATACAAAAATATGCGGCGCATAACAACCCATTATACCCCGATATCAATTATTTCGACGTATACTACGGTAACGCTTACATGCAAAATCACCGGGTAAGCGCAACGGGGGGGAGTGATAATGTTAACTACTCCTTTATGCTGGGACATTTGGATCAGGACGGTATATTGGTTGCAACCAATTATAAAAAAACCGACTTCCGCCTTAATCTTGACAGTTATCATCTAAAAGATAAAAAACTCCGTGTTTCGGGCAATATATCTGGAAACGTGGGGATAAAAAATGAACCGACAGACCTATGGAACGCCGAATGGTATGCAACTTTAGCGCCAATACATCCACTTAAGGATGCCAACGGCAACTGGGTTTCTGTTAACGGCGAACGCAACTATTACGGTGAAATTAAAGAAGGGAGTACAAACCTTACAAAACGCTATAATTTTAGCGGACAGGCCGAAGCTGAATATAAAATTCTGCCAGGTTTAAGCGCGCAGCTTACCTACGGTTATAACGTTATCTCCACTAATGGCAATGCCTTTCATGCCAATGTAACCTTACAAAATCAAAACGGAACGGTTACGCAATTACCTTCCGATCTGACTACGTCGAGCGAGATTGACGGTCACTCGTTACTCACAGGTTTACTAAAGTATAACAAAACCATCAACCATCATTCATTCAATTTATTAGGCGGTTACAGTGAAGAGGAGTTTACCTACGATTGGCAAAGCGGCTATCGTGCACATTTTGTAAACAACACACAACGTGTATTAAACCTGGGCGATGCAGCTACACAGACCAATAATGCCGGCAGCTATGCTCTTGGCCTTCGCTCATACTTTGGCCGTTTCAGTTATGCTTTCGATGAAAAATATTTATTTGAAGCCAATATCAGGAGGGACGGATCTTCCAGGTTTGCACAAGGCAAACAGTGGGGTACATTTCCTTCATTCTCAGCTGGGTGGGTAATATCGAAGGAAAGCTTTATGAAAAACCTGAGCTGGCTTGATTTTGCGAAAGTTCGTGCTTCCTGGGGGCGTTTAGGTAATCAAAATATCAGCAATTACTATAATGGCAGCGATATCCTGAGCTCTGGTCAGAATTACTCGTTTGGCGGAACACTTTATTCTGGCGTTGCTATTACAGCGATGACCAACAAGGACCTAACCTGGGAAACAGCTCAGCAATTGGATTTGGGCCTTGATATATCTCTTCATAATAACATTGAGATTACGGCAGATTATTTTGATAAAAGAACTAAGAACCTGCTGTTGACCCAGCCAATTCCACTAACAATCGCACAGTCGGCACCAATGGCTAATGCAGGCGAAGTACAAAACAAAGGCTTTGAGCTCGGTATCTCCTATAAAAAGGCATTTGATAATGGTATTAAATTAAGAACAGCTTTGAACGTTTCGCACATTGTAAACAATATCCTGTCCATGAACGTGCCACAGCAGTTTACATCTCCAAAGGCGATTGTTGTTGGTTCCGCTATTAATTCGTTCTACGGATACCAGATGACTGGTATCTACCAAATTTCCGACTTTACATGGCAAAACAATAGCGATGCGTCCATCCCTTACGCAAATCGTACTTACACACTTAAACCAGGTGTTGTTAAAGTAAGCGATTACAACGCACAACCGGGGGATATTAAATATGCCGACCTTAATGGCGATGGTATAGTTGACCAAAATCATGACCGTAAAGTTATCGGGAAGCAGTTTCCAAGTGTAACGTATGCTTTCAACTTCAATGTAGCCTGGAAAGGTTTTGACCTTGGGGCGTTTTTACAAGGCGTACAAGGCATGCAGGGTTATACCTATTATGAAATTGCTTCACCTTTCAGCGGCTTTGCCAACCTTGGTACCTGGTGGTTAAACAGGTGGACGCCTCAAAATCCGTCCAATACTTACCCGCGCCTTACATTGGATGGGGTTAGAAACAATATTCACTCTTCCTTTTATGTAGAGAATGCATCCTATCTGAGGATAAAAAATATTGAATTAGGATACACCTTAAGTCCGGCTGCTATTAAAAAGATCGGGTTAAGCTCTTTGAGAATCTATGCCAATGTGCAAAACGCGTTTACGTTTACCAAATTCAAAGGCTTTGACCCGGAACAAACTACAGACCAAACAAGGGCCGAAGCGTATCCTCAGGTCCGTGTGATGACTGCAGGTGTAAATGTTAATTTCTAAATGATAAAATCATGAAAAGTATATATAAAGTCTTAACCGTATTAGCTGTTATTAATCTTGCAAGCTGCAAGAAAGGTCTGTTGGACAAGACCCCAAATGACCGCTTATCACCATCAACATTCTACCAAAATGAAACCCAGGTAAAAATGGCCCTGGTGGGTATTTACAATGCGTTACAGCCCAATGCAACGCCGGCACAATTTTTTCAGTTTGATTTTGAATCGGATAATGCCTATTGCCAGGATGCGTGGCAGGGTTCGAAGGAAGTGGGGGAATGGCAAACAACATCCAACAGTTGGGCCCCATACGCTAAGTGGACGCAGGATTACGCCATCATTTCAAGGGCCAACGAGTTCCTTAAGGAGGTTGCTGCTGCAAGCATTGATGCCACTGTAAAAAGCCAGATGGCGGGAGAGGCAAAGTTTTTACGTGGATATGCCTATGCTGATCTGATTGCTTACTTCGGCGATGTACCTTTAGTTACTCAGGTTCAAACACTTTCCGACGCTTATGTTTCCAGGACAGCCAAAGCCACTGTACTTACCCAGGTTGTAACTGACCTTACCGATGCGGCTGCGGCACTGCCAACCTCTTATTCGGGTTCTGACGTGGGCCGTGCAACAAAGGGCGCTGCCCTGGCCTATAAAGCAAAAGTGCTTTTGTACAACGGAAAATGGGCCGATGCTGCACAGGCTGCGCAGGATGTTATCGATCTTAAAGCCTATAGTTTATATCCAAATTACAGCTTGCTTTTTGATGAAACGCATGAGAACAACAGTGAGGTGATTTTTGATATTCAGTATATCCCAACCACCCAGCCACAGCCCTGGCCTTCATCTGCCTTATCTTTAAGTGTTTGGCCAACACCAAATGTTACCGCCGATCTGATCGATTCATATTACATGACCAATGGATTGCCGATAACCAACTCTGCTTCAGGATACAATTCGCAAAACCCTTATGTTAATCGCGACCCAAGACTGGCTTCTTCAGTGGTGTTGCCCGGCTCTCAGTGGGGTTCAACTACTTACATCCCCGCCACTGATGTAGTTCCGTCAGGGGCCCGTCCGCGTAAATACGCAGCAATTGGTATTGCCGACCCGAATAATTGCTCTTTAAATACAATCCTGATGCGTTATGCAGATGTATTACTGATCCGTGCAGAAGCCTTGATTGAATCCGGAAGTACAGCACCCGAAATCTATAGACTCATTGACCAGGTTCGGGCAAGGGTAAATATGCCAACGGTAGAAAGTGTGGAAGGAGCCGGTTTAAGCCAGGCACAATTACGTGCCGTTTTGCGCCATGAACGCAGGGTAGAGTTTTTTATGGAAGGCACCCGATATGCAGATATGTTACGATGGAAAGATCAATCCCTTGTTCATGACGTATATGGTTACGACAAATCGTTGCTAAAGAACCCGGCAAGCCCATCTACCTGGAAATTTAGCCAGGTTAAGTTAGAGACCAGGACATTTGACGCTGGCAAGGGGTGGCTTTGGCCGATTCCTCAAGCTGATATTGATATTAATAAAAAATTGTTGCCTAACAATCCGGGCTATTAGGGCTTCCGGACATTACGTCATTAAATGATGTGATTGTCCCCCTTCTTTAACTACAACCCTCGATAGGACTGCCGGTTACGGCGACCTATCGAGGGTTTTCGCATTATAAATGCATTTATAATGCATCTATCTTGTATCTTATTGAATATTCTACGCCCTATTAGTAAAAGATCGGAGAGTGTATGGCTGGTTAAAAGGGAATGACTTTCGAATGTGATCCCGCTCTATGTAAAACCTTCTCAAACAAAATTTAAACAGTCTCATTAAGATATGATGGATGTGCTTTTAAATTATTTTAAGAAACGGCTTTTAAAGCCTAACGAATTTAGAATCTCTATAATTATGAATTGATTGAAAAGTAAAAAGGCCGTCCTTGAGACGGCCTTCAACAATGTGTTTCTAAACTAAAGCGGAATGCTTACCCTGGCAATTAAATATGTTCTATTGAGCAATAAGTTTCCATTGCTGGTTATAACTTGAACCCTGTGGCCACTGCTGTACAGCTGATCCATTGGCAGTTAAACCTCCGGTATCAAGGCATTTGCCTGTGGTAAGATTAATTACCCTATAATAGCCATCTCCGGTTGAAACAAGCGACCAACGTTGGTTTGTACTCGTGCCTACTACATATTGTAAAACATTTGATCCATCTGCGGTATTAGTACCCACATCAAGACATTCTTTTCCGGTAACACAACTTAAAGTATAATAACCGGCAGTGTAGCTTATATTCCATTTTTGGTTATTACTTGTTCCTGATGCCCATTGAGCTACAGCTGCACCATCGGTTGTACTGCCCAGGTTATCGAGCATAAGGCCCGATGCACGGTTTTGAAGTTGATATCGCCCGTCGGCTACCGGCCCTATCCATACAGGTGAGGCAGTAAGTTTCCATGACCACCTGAACATATTGGCAGTACCCGGGCTAACCTCGGTAAGGTTATTATTTGCTGTATACCAGCGATAGGTATCAATGTCATTAACTCCGGACCATGCTATTGTTCCCATTGAATTATCCTTGGCATAGGCAAGCGATCCGGTCAGGAATGCCTGGTCAACATATACGCCGGTATCCCATTGCCACCAGAAGCTCATGTTCCTGAATGTTTCAATACCAACCTCGGTAACTATAGTACGAGATGCGTATGAACCTGTACGGGCCGACATGATATTATAGTAGCTTGACCAAACATTGTATGAGCCCCAGAACCACCAGTAGCAATGCAGTCCAAGATACTGGTTTGCTAACCTTGAATCGGCACCAACTGCAGTTACGTCGGCGGCATACCCGGTACCATCAAGGATACATTTTCCATCGGCCGGGCTGTAAGTGGTTAAGAAACCAGCATATAAGTTGTTCAGGTCGGTACTTGAATAATCAACCGGCTCGTTGATAGGTTCATATAATACCGATGTATTGTTTTTATATACATTATTTACTGTTGCCCACATGGTATGCCATTGTGCAGTATCAGGTACATGGTGTACCCCAACCGGCCAATAACAAAGTATTACTTTACAGCCGTTTGCCACAACCGCGTTAATTGCAGCCTGGTAAACCGGCCAATAAGTTGAGCTTGAGGCAGTCCAGGGGTTTATCGGCATCCTGATGGTGGTGCCGCCGCTTGTTTTAACGGCACTGGATATATTAGTGGCCAACGTAGCAGCCTGTGTAGCGGTAAGCGATGTTGTCATACCACTGGGCAATACAACCCTCCCATCTCCCTCGTTTCCGTTAGGGTCGGCCCAGTTTATACCCCTGAAACCGTTTGTATTGGTAGTTGAAAGGGCAAATGATTGTTTTCCAAATTTCTGGCCTGATAGGTCAGCGCCTTTTTGAATAGGGTTTTTAGAACAGCCCATGGCCAGGGCTAACAGGCAGCATAATGCCCCGGTAGTTAAATTTTTTCTCATAATTTTATATCAGGTGTTAAATAAGTAGCTCTTTTGATCAATCGGTTTTAATTTTTAATTACGGCGGGGCCCTTCCCAGCGTTAATATGAAGGGAATTATATCGGTCGGCAGTGAACTGACCGAATGCATATTCGGGCTCAAATCAAATATTATCATGGCAGATGTTTTGAACAATAGATTTTCTGCCGATAATTAACTGTCAATCACTGCGGCATGTAACCGTCAGTAATTAATTAGCCATTAAAAATGGCTATACGTAATGTCGGAGGATGAAAATCCGTGTTTATATGGTTGTCCTAAATTTCTTTTAAAAAGTAGGAATTGAAAAGGGGGTAAAGCCTCAATATTCAGGGGATAAAGTGGCATTTTATCAGGGTTTATTACAATAGCACAGCTTTTAATTTGCCTTTCCGCCGATTCAACGAATGCCTTTTGTTCGTAATTATTGTTATAAATACAATTAATAATTATTTACATTTGGATGCCTTATAAACTTAGTATTCCAGCATTATATGACAGGCTCTGCCAAAAGTTAAGCGAATTGATGAATCATTTTAATGAGCATTAAATGAGTTTTTGATGCCTATTGGTCCTTACAGGAAAATTCATCAAATGAACATCTAATACCTGGATATTAGAAAATTATTTGCAGGCACTTGTGGCACAGCCAACAAACTCTGTTTTTACATTGCCGAATTGTTGAAGGTTACAAGTGTATTAAGTACAATATTAAATGCATGGCCTGCCTAAGCCAAGCGGCGATAACTGGTTTATAGTGTAAAAAATGTTAGTGATGATACGGAGTGTTGTATTTGCCTAATTAAAAGTGATAACGGATTTATGCGTAAAGTTGTCTTGTTTTTTCTGATTAATCTTCTGTATGTCAGTGTTGTGAACGCGCAGGCTCCGGTAACTTTTCCAGCTAACGATGCAAGGAATTTTGCATTAAAATCATATACCACTCATGATGGCCTGCCATCTGAAAATGTAACAGTGGCACTTAAAGACAGCCGGGGGTATATGTGGATAGGGACGGATAACGGGCTTTGTAAGTTTGACGGCTACACTTTTGAAAGTTTAGTGAATATTCCCGGAAACACTGCGAGTATAAGTTCAAATTTTATCAGTGCGCTGGCCGAAGACAAGAACGGAAAGATATGGGTTGGCACCATGGACGGCTTAAACATTTTAGATCCCAATACTGAGAAGTTTGAACGATTTTATCATAGCGATAAGATCAAAGAGTCGGTAAGTAATAATAAGATTTTTTCGATCTTCTGCGACAGAGAAGGAACAATATGGATAGGTACGGATGATGGTTTTAATCAATATGTGTCAAATAAGCGATCTTTTGTTAGTTATAAACCCAATCAGAATGATCGATTTTCAATAAAAGGCAAGTCGGTAAATGCAATTGTTGAGGATGATAAAAAAAACCTGTGGCTGGGAAACTGGAATGGTGGATTAAATAAATTCGATAAGGTAAGTAAACATTTCAGCAATTATCCGCAGACTGAATCTCAGCTTAAAAAAAGCCCCAATGATATTTGGAGCCTTTTTTACGATCAAAAAAAAGGTTGCATTTGGGTGGGTACCTATTGGAGCGGCCTTTTTTGTTTTAATCCTAAAAACCAGCAATATACCCGGTTTTCAAGTCACGATAATATCAACGTAGGAGCTTTTAGCATTGATAAGGCTAATGACTCCACCTTAGTTGTTGGAAGTAACGGCGGGTTCTATTTTATAAATAAGGGTAATGGCCAATGGCGAAAGATTGGCGATATTAATAGTACTGCGGATGGATATGTTTATAATGATGGGGCCGGTATTATGTGGCTTTGTGGCAAAGACGCCTTAACAAAAGTTGATTTTACACAATATAAATTCCGTTTCATCCCCTTATCAATCGCGCCCCGCGAAGCAAAAAGTATGTTATTGCAAGGCAATATGTTGTGGCTGGCTACCAACGAAGGGCTTTATAAGTTTGATTTACTGAAGAAGACGACAAAGTTATATCAACATACCAATAATCCCTCAAGTATCAGCAGTAACCAGGTTGGTAAAATATATTTGGACAATGAGGGGGCGCTATGGGCAGCAACCGAAAATGGGTTCGATAAATTTGACAGCAGCAATAATAGGTTTATCCATCATTTTCACCATTCGGCCCTGAGTAATTTTTTTAACGAAGATGTTTTCAGGGATATTCTTGAAGTAAGGCCTCATGAATATTGGCTCGCCACAGATGCCGGTTTAAAGATTTACTATGAAGAAACACGGCAATTTAAACATTATTATAATGACGACAGAAACCTCAATTCAATTGCCAGTAACCATATTTATAATCTTTTAAAAGATAGCAAAGGCAATGTATGGATCGGAACAAGTGGAAACGGTGTTGATCGTTTTGATCCTAAAACCGGGATTTTTCACCACTATACGTATAATGATAAAATTGCAAGCAGCCTCAGTAATAATATTGTGCATTGCATATTTGAGGATAGCAAAAAGAATATCTGGATCTGCACAGCCGACGGGTTGAACAAATATGCTCCGGAAACCGATTCTTTTATTATTTATTCACGTAAAAGCGGATTTGTAAGCAACGTTTTCAACAGTGTGGTTGAAGATGAGGTGGGAAATCTTTGGATCAATTCTGCCACGGGGGTATCAAAGTTTACGCCCCAACCATTATCCATAATTAATTTTGATGAGGGCGACGGCGTATTTTCGCATTCGCTTATTTACAAAGCGGCAGATGGGCAAATTTATTTAGGGGGAAATTCAGGTGTAGTGGTATTCGATCCTTCAAAAATCAAGTTGAACGATAAAATCCCAGAGGTTTACTTTACCGATTTTCAGGTGTTTAATAAATCTGTAAAACCCGGTGCTGATTCACCATTGAAAAGACCTGTTGGTACAGCAGATACTGCCTTTCTTAACTATGATCAAAATGTATTTTCAATTGAATTTGTTTCGCTTAATTATACTCATCCGGAAAAAAATAGTTATAGGTATAAACTGGAAGGCTTTGACGAAAAATGGAATTTTAACGGTAACCAACGAAGGGTTACTTACACCAACCTTAATCCCGGAACTTATAGATTCAAAGTTATAGCAAGTAATAATGATGGTATCTGGAACAAGACGCCCAAATCCCTGATCATCATTATTTCGCCGCCATGGTACCGTACCTGGTGGGCATATACAATTTATACCATAATCATTGGCGGGGTAATTTACCTGTATCTTTTATACCGGGACCGTCAGGCTAAATTAAAATATGAAATCCAGATAGCTCACTATGAAAGCGAAAAGGAAAAGGAGCTCAGCGAACGAAAGCTCGCCTTCTTTACCAATATTTCGCATGAGTTCAGAACACCATTAACGTTGATCATTAATCCTATTAAGGAACTTTTATATAATGAAAAGAAGGCGGTAGATACCTCCAATTTAACCATTGTTTACAGGAACGCACGCCGGTTATTAGGTTTAGTAGATCAGTTGCTGCTTTTCAAAAAGGCCGAATCGGAATCTGATCAATTGAGGATAAGTAATGTTAATATAATCGATTTATGCAGGGAGGTTTATTTATGCTTTGTACATGAAGCAAAAAGAAAACACATTCAACTTGAATTCATATCACCAACCGATTGTTTGAATGTTTATATCGACCGGGAAAAAACAGAGATCGTGCTGTTTAACTTGCTCTCAAACGCGATGAAGTTCACTCCAAAACTCGGTAGAATTCGTGTTTGTGCAGGGGAATTTGAACAGACAGTTTCAATAATCGTTGAGGATACCGGCTGTGGAATCCCACCTGAAGTTGGCGAAAGACTTTTTAGCCGGTTTTACCAGGTGTCTGATTTGGCCAGTACGTCAAACGGAGGGTTTGGCCTTGGACTTTATCTTGTTAAAAATTTTGTAGAGCGTCAGGCCGGAACTGTTGAATATCACAGCGAAGCGGGAAAAGGGACAGCTTTTACAATCACTTTAAAAAAAGGGAAATCGCATTTAAAAGATCAGATCATCTCAGAACATCCAACAGCTACTTCTGAGTTTTTAAAAGAGTTGATCGATTCTGAAACTACAGCCAATGATATAGTACCCGCAGCAGATCAGGGTGAGGAAGTAATAGTGTCTGACCTCAAAACACTGTTAATCATCGATGACCATGAGGATATGAGAGAGTATCTCCGCCAGATATTTAAACTTGAATATAATGTTCTTGTAGCGCCAAATGGTGAGGATGGAATCAAAATTATTAATGAGCAGTGGCCGGATATAGTCATATGCGATGTGATGATGCAGGGCATGACCGGGATAGAAGTTTGCGCCGCTATTAAAGAGAATATGACAACATCTCATGTTCCCGTTATCTTATTAACCGCCAGTGCATCAAATGAAATTAAACTAAAAGGTATTGAAGGAGGCGCCGACGATTATATTGGAAAACCTTTTGACAAAGACATCCTGAAAGCACGGGTTAGCGGGTTGCTTAAAAGCCGAAACACACTTCAGCAATACTTTTATAATGAAATTACGCTGAACAACAACCCGCACACTATCTCTATCGAGTACAAAAGATTTCTGGATTCCTGTATCCGCATTGTGGAAGATCATATAACTGATCCTGATTTTAATCTGCAATCCTTAGCCTCCGAATTAAATATGTCTTATTCGGGCATCTACAAAAAAATCAAAATGATTTCAGGGCAGCCAGCCAATAGCTTCATAAGAGCTATCAGATTGCGAAAAGCCGCACAGCTATTTGTTCACAGCGATTTAAATATACTGGAAACCGCTTACGCTGTTGGAATAAAAGATATAAAATATTTTCGTGAGCAGTTTAAGAAAGTGTTTGATTTAAAACCTTCTGAATACATCAAAAAATTCAGGAAGAATTTTAAAAACGCCATGGTTTACCAGGGGAGCGAAAGGAAAATAAACCTGTAATACCTGTCTTGTTTATCCTTTTTTGAAAAGTTAAACTTAATCTTAGCCGGTAAGTTATTGGCTATTTTAAACCTATCCCGGCTCGTATGCATTTGACTATACTTTACTTTTTGATTTTTTGAAGAAGTAATATTATAAAAAGTCGTCCGGTAAACCGTTTCCCAACGGAAAAGCAAAACATTACTGCTTACTTAATCTTATACGCATTATAGGAAACGTGATGAATATTATGTAGTAAGGTTCCGGACAGCCGGGTTCTAAAGGCAAGAATAATTTTAGGTTAAACAGCGGTTTACTTCTGAAAAGCACACAAAAAAGGGCCTTTTTGAGGCCCTGATAGTATTTATATGTATCGAATAAATTTTACCGGACAATAGTGAACCGATCCCGTTATTGCAACACTTTGGAACGGATTTAAGCCCTCAATTATTCAAAAGTCGTATTTCATAAACAGGCCCGGCCATTGCACCCTTATCCGCCTGAAATTTTACCCGAAGACTTTGGTCTGCGTTGTATTTCAAATCTACGGGCAGGTCATATTCAACGGTATAAAAAGCGTCACGTTTACCGTCCTTTAAATCAACTTTCACCAGTTCCTGCTCATTTAGAAAAATGCTGAATTTATGGTTCCTTTCCGTCCCAAAATACGTAACACTAATCTTTTTTGCTGCTTTATCTTTATCAGTCAGCTTATAGCTAAACCAGCCTGTAGCAGCCCTGAAGTGCCTGTTGAAATTAACATCGGCAAAAGAATTTTCCTTTTCCATGAAATGATCTGATTCAGGCTGTTGCTCACCCGGAGTCAGCATATCGATGGTATTAGCAGCCAGTTTTGCTTCCTTCGCATCCTCCTCCGCTAACTTAGCCTGCAATTCGCCGAAGCCTTTGGCTGATTCTTTTCGCCAGTACACAACATAGCGTGCATCCTGGATCTTGTAAAACGGCACCAGCTTCAGGTTTCGGTATTTAGCCGGGTAAATTAACCGCACGGCAGTGAAGGACATTGGTTTATTTTTATCAGCAACTATCATCGGGGCATCATCAGCAGAATCGCTTACAAAAACCGGCATATCAGTAAGCTTATAAAGGTTACCCGCAGCAACATGCCCCATCCTGCCATCATCAGCCTCACGGCCTTTTTGGGCAATTGTATCAATCACTGAAGCAAGTACGATGGGCCCGTGCAGCACGGCTTCATAATTAGAGCCGTCAGGAAGTTTCTCCGTCGTTGTCTGCATCGGTAATTGGACGGTGATGACATCTCCTTTCCTCCATTTTCTTTTTAGCTGCACATATGATAACGGCTGAGCTGTAACTTGAACAGGCCGGCCATTGATGTTAATTGAAAGCGCGCTGGCCTTTACCCATGATGGGTACCTGATGTTTATCCCGAATGCGCTATTGCCAGTCTTCAAAATCTTCAGCCTTGTTGTTTCCTTGTCAGGGAACCCTGTTTCCTGCCTCATTTGCAAGCCTTTTTGCTTCCATATAAGTTGTGATGGAATAAACAGATTAACATATAGCTCATTATCTGAATGGCTGTAGATCATTTCACCATACTTTGAATGATTTTCCATCCCGGAGCCAACGCAGCACCACATGCTTGTTTGTGGCTGGGAGTAAACCCTGTAATGCCCGGGGCGCATTGGAGTAAAGTAAACAAAACCACCCTTCCCCGGCCGTTGGGTTGTAAGGATATGATTATACAACGCCCGTTCGTAATAATCGATATACGCAATATCCGGATTTGACATGTACAGATCTTCGGTAAGCTTAAGCATGTTATAGGTATTGCATGTTTCGGGTCCTTCAACACTGGAAATCATGGTTGAGAAATCTGTAGCAGGGTTAAAATGTTCCCTTACGCTGTTACCACCTGTTGCTACCGACCGATGATGTACCACGGTTTGCCAAAAGAACGTCGCAGCATGATTGTAAGCGGTATCACCGCTGTAATCAGCAATCCGCTTAAAACCTATCACTTTGGGGATCTGCGTATTTGCATGTAAATTATCCAGTTTATCCTGACCTTTTTCAAGCGGTTGAAGGAGAGCCTGGTGAGAGAAACTGTAGGC
Organism: Mucilaginibacter gossypii; assembly: GCF_900100945.1. Classification (GTDB taxonomy): domain Bacteria; phylum Bacteroidota; class Bacteroidia; order Sphingobacteriales; family Sphingobacteriaceae; genus Mucilaginibacter; species Mucilaginibacter gossypii. Next base: position 122,925 of record NZ_FNCG01000009.1, read on the forward strand.
CGCGTCAAGGTATTTCTTTTCCCCGGTGATGCCGTATACATCTGCCAGTACCTCATTGACGCCTCCATGCTCATTCCCAAGCAGTTGCTGCATTTGTGACTGGCTAAGTGCAGTACTGATGTTGTAAAACCAGTCTGCCAGTTTAATCAGCATGACTTTTGCTGTTTGGTTATTTTCATACAGCCAGGCATCGCGCAGGCCGGCAAATACTTTATGAATATTATAAAAAGGCACCCATTTCTTATTGAAATCTGTAAAATCACCCTTCATCACCTGGGGCCAAAGTTCGCGGCTTCCAGGCACGCCACCCAAATATCCGTCACCGTTTTTGTCCTGGCACAATTTAAGCTCATTGATCATGTAATCAAGGCGCTGGCGTATACGGTTATCACCTGTAGAAGCATACATCATAGCCAGGGCAGAAAGATAGTGCCCGCCGATATGCCCATCCAGGCCTGAGTTTTCCCAGTTTGTATAGCTTTTAGCTTTTTGTGGCAGCCCCGCCTCCCTTCTAAAAGGCGCAAGCAGGCGGTCGGGCTGCAGGGCAAGCATATAATTGAGGTCTGTCTGCTCCTGTTCTTTAAAAATCCCCGGTAATAGCTTGACATCCCCTAGAGGGAAGCTTTTGACAACTTGCTTTTGTTGCGCCCACAGCAAAAATGGGCTAAGAATTGATAAAAAAGCGATGCGTTTCATAATTGGGTTTTCGTCGGCAAGATACACCATTAAGTGTTAAAACAACAATAAAAAACTACATCATGGAAAAAGTCCGCTATTCTAAGGGGCTGTTTGATAAAGAATGGAAAGTTTTTGTAGGATGCATCGCATACGTTTCCGGGCGGCCTGGCCGATTTAAAGACTAAAAAAGCAATCGATGAAAAACAAAAGCCTTTAAATCGCTAAATCTGAAGGCTTTTTGTTTTTGCCTTTTTACCTATCAATAGCCTAAAAAGGCCATAATTCTTTCCAATAGTTACATTATATTTTCACAAAACCCCATTGCTGATTACGGTTTCCGGAATAAGTCCATTGCTCAACTGCAATGCCGTTATTAAGTGAAGCTCCGGTAATGTCCAAAGCCTTCCCACTGTTGGCATTGATAATTTTATAATATCCGTTGTCGGTTAGCTGAATTGACCATTTCTGATTTGCGCCGCCACTGTAGTCCCATAAATCTATCTGCCCGCCGTCAGCCCCGCTCCAGCCATAAACTTCAAGGCACTTTCCTGTGGCGTGCATAGGCGTTAACCTGTAATAACCACCTCCCGCATCTTCCACTTTAAATTGCTGGTTTGCCCCTGCTAAATAGTCCCACTGATCGGCCTGTGTTTGATTAGCAGTGCCCCAGCCGGCAAATTCCAGGGCTTTAAAACTGTTTCTGCTGTAAATCTGATAAACCTGCCCAACCTGAATCGATGAAGACGTATTGTTTTGCCCGCCCTGTATTACTGCGGCTAAACCTTGTTGATCGGCCGCTCCGTTAGTTTGCCTGCTCATAAGCCTGAATGCATTATTACCCGTCGCGCCGTCATCAAAATAAAACGGACGCAAGCCATATTGTAATGCTTTATGGGTAACATAATTAAGATAATACGCCCTGCCTGCAAGATGCAATGTTAACGCATCTCCCGTCAGTGTTGTGGACCGCCGGATAGCTCCATATTCGCCCAATATCACCGGAATGCCCTTGTCAATGAACTTAGACTTCATCAAAGGAAACTCTGCAACTGCATCCGACTCCTCACCATAGGTGGGATTCCTTGAAGCATCCGTTGTAGAATGGTAGCCATTGCCCCAATAATAGAACATACTGCCCCAGCTTGCATCTGATGACAAACCGGCAAAATTAAAGGGAGTATAATAATGCACTTCAACCATCAGTCGATTGGATGCTGGATCTGTAGGCAAGGTATTCATTAAACTGTTGGTATTATCAATGTTAGTACCCGGCCCCTGGATAAGGAGTACCCTGTAACTGTTATGCCCACCAGTTGACCGCACCGCATTGACAAACGTTTGGTGATAAGAAAGCAGTACCCCCATTCCCGTAGCATCAGATACTGCAGGTTCATTTGCGCTGGCAAATATCACATGCTCGTCAAAGCCTCGCATTTGAGTAGCTATTTGTTCCCAAAAGGCTTTTTGTTTGGCACTAACTGCGGCCTGTGCGGCGGTGGTACAATTGTTCTCCAGCCACCCCCCGTCCCAATGTATGTTCAATATCACATATAAGCCGTCATTAACGCAATATTGAACAACCTGCTGCACCCGGTTAAGCCACGATTGCTGTATTTGCCCGGTGTTTTGGTCAGAGTACTGGTCCCAATCACAGGGAATACGAATTGCCGTAAAACCGGCTTTCTTTACTCCGTCGATAAGTGCCTGTGTAACTAATGGATTGCCCCAGGCAGTTTCTGATCCACTTGCTTCCAGCGTATTACCTATATTCCACCCCAATTGAAACCTTGCTGCAAGCTGTGCGGCTGTACTGGTTACCCCTGTTTGATCAGGCGCAAGAGGCGACGTATTGTAATTTGGATAACTGGTTATAGCCAATGTTTTAACTGCTTTGGAAACAGGCAGCTTAACAACCGGACTGGCAATTTGTTGCTTTTGGCACCGGGTAAACAATAAAATCGCGGCTACGCTGAAAAAACAGTTAAGTGTTCTCATATTTAAATATTAATTGGTTTATAGCAAAAAAAGAACAATTAAACAGAGCGCATAAACAAACGTCATTTTAGCGATTGCGCTTCTGTTTTAAATCAGTGCAGGTTGTTTTTTGGTTAAAGCCTCTCTTAGGCTATTGGTTTGGGAGCCAAATACATAGGCCGAAAAGGCCACAAAAGTGAATAAATAGGGTACTGAATGTTTAATTTAAAAGAAAATATGATACCGGTGACTATAATCTTGAATACTATAGATATAATTCAAGATAAAATATAACGAAAATTATTATCAACTGAGATTAAGACCCTACTAAAGTAATTTAAATAAAACTAATTCATTTCACTCCTTTAAGTTGTAAATAATAGTAATTTAGTAATATTATTAATACCTCAACCTACTTTAAATGATTAGCAAAATAGAAGAAACAGCCGTGACCATGTCCGTGGGTTCGCCGCTACAAAATTTGGGGTTTTATACCTCCCTTACTTTCTTAATGGCTATGGTGATTTTTCAAATCAGGTATACAACAAAAAAAAAGAAACCCTGAATATTATTTAAAGAAGTTATAAGGATATTTATAAAATATCCGATCAATAATAAATGTTGCTCACCAATTAGCCAAACCAATTGCCAAATTCGATGCGGACAGGCTATATTGTGAATTTTAACCGGTATATAAAACGAATAAATATGCGTGCCAGCTTAATTGAGCTGCCGAAGATGAAAATAACTGTGTAAGAGGTTTAGCTTTGCAGATTAACTAACAAACTACCCGGGCATACGCCAGTAGGTGATACTTTTAAATGAGTATCATCCATCTGCTGACGTATTAAAATGAGATAACTGAAGGCTGCTAAAGTTTAACGATATTAATGAAAGCAACATCGTTTTCCCTGACAGGAAGTTTCTTAAACGCCTTACCTGATGCATTTACTGTAATATCCTCATGCCAGACGGCTGCACCACTATTTTCCTTTTTTAGTTTATCAACCTGTGCTTTTGTCAATTGATCAGGTTTATCGAAAGACAGGTACGTTGTGTACGGATCATTTACCTTATATCCCGTTTTATAGATTTCCATCCGATATTTGCCGCTGGGCATACCGGATATTACCAATTCAACCTCTCCTTTTGATTTAGCAGGCAGGTCGCGGACATAGTAAGCCTGGTTATTGACAGAATCAGGCAAAGTATAAGTGTAGTCCCAAAGCAACACCTGAACATCCCCTTTTTTATTTTTACAGGCCCAGGAGGAGCTATCCTGATCTGTTATTTCCGTTTCACCTAATTTGTTTAAAAAAGAATAGGCAAAAAAAGCCGGCTTCTTTATCCCCTGAGTATTGAGTAAACCGAAACCTCCGTGGAATGGCGTAAACCGTGGTCCGGCCTCTTCAAAGATGTCAGTGAACGTCCAGTAAGACATGGAATTGGCTGCAGATCCGGTTTGCTTCAATTTTTCAAGTATATATGCCGCTTCGTGATAACTATCGTGTATGGGATCTGACGGAGTATAAGATGAGCTCCATTCGGTATAATGTAATTCGAGGCCCGGAATTGTGGAGTTTTCTATTTGCTTGCGTGAATTCCGAACATCACCGCTAACGCTTCCTTTGTTTTTGTCAAGTACGGTACCGGTTGAACCGTACTCGTCCAAAAAGCCTTGTTTTACACCATAAGCATGGGTACTTATAAAATCAATAGGAACTGAATTTTTGCTGCAAAAATCTATCATGTCAGGTACCCATGCCGCACCGGCAGTAGCCGGCCCCCCTACTTTATAGGCTGGGTTTACGCTTTTTATCGCCTTCGCGCTATATTGATACAATTTAAAATACTCTTCTTGCGAACCTGTCCAAAAACCATCTTTGAGGTTCGGCTCATTCCAAACTTCAAAATACCATTTTTTAACTTCGTCAATTCCGTACCGCTCGGTAAAATGCTGAGTAAGGTTACGGATTAAACCTTCCCATTTATTATAGTCTTTCGGGGGTGTTACATTTCCCCTCCACCAAAAAATTGTCTTATTACCACTTGCCAACGCTCCCGGCATAAACCCCAGTTCAACAAACGGTTTCATGCCTATACTTAAAATATAATCATATAAAGCGTCAACGTATTGGTAATTATATTCCGGCTTACCATTCCTGTCTTCCCGGTAAACAGCCATATCGTCTGTAAGCAGGCCATGCATCCTGATATATTTAAAACCGCATTCTTTTTGTACAGTGGCCAATTGCTGCTGCCAGTCGGCCCGCAAGCCTTCATTTGCGCGCCCTGCTCCTACACAAAAATTAAATGACCTATTAAAACGTCCTTTTTCTTTTTTAAAATCGATGTTGATAACCCTTTTAGCTTGATTTACTTTTTCCGGGTTGTTACCTTGAGCAAAAACGTTACTAAAAAAAAGGCTTCCTAAAATAATGGGTAAGATTTTCATATTGATTTTTATATCTCAGCTTACAATATTGGTACGCAGCAATAAACGAAGCTAAGCAATATCATATCAGAGGCTGCAAATTTATGTTGCACCATGCTCCTTATTGTTGGTAAATAGGGATACAAATGTTAATTTTTGATGATCGTATCTGCAATGACCTTCGCCGGTCTCTTCAACAGTTTTTAAAATTGGTATTATTTTCGCATTTGTTAGTACTTTTCGGCGATTTTACCTTCAAATTTAAATGTCAATAGCTGTTCTTAAAGCTTCACTTTTAGCTTTTTTGGGAATATTGCTGGCTCTGCATTGGCGTTTTGACGCCTATTATTGATAAAAACAACTTTAATTGACTTATAATCAATTAGTTAATTTTAATTAACATTTGTACCCCCATTTGTAAACAATCGATTGCGATTGGTCATCTAATTTCATCCTCCATAAAGCGGCATATCTTCTATACCGATGCCGTAGTCTGATGCCTGAACAACGGGACAGATGATAACCAATTTTATGAATAACCTAATTTAAACTAAGCATTATGCCAAAACGCGTACTTATTAATACTTGTGCCATTCACGAGGCAAACCATTAAAAAAATCAATTCAGGATTTGTTGTAAATATCCCGTCCGCATTACGCAGGTATGCTTCCGTGTAAATATCCCGATGCTCTCGCCAACTTCAGTTCCACTGTAATAAAATATGAATATGACAGGATAAATCAAGTCCGAAACCAATCAAATAAACAAACCAAATAACCAAACAATTATGAACCCCAATTAACATGGAAAAAGATTTACGAAAAAGATTAAGACATGTAGTACTGCTGTTTACAACTTTGTTGTTGTTAAACCTTACAGGTTACGCGCAAAGTGTTAAAATTACAGGTAAAATTACCAGTACAGACAATAATCAGCCGCTGCCCGGTGTAACCATTAAAGTAAAGGATTCGCCAACGGGCACACTATCTGGTGCAGATGGCAGCTACAGTATCAATGCAAAAAATGGGGATGTGCTGATTTTTAGCTTTATAAGTTACAATTCCCAGCAAATATACGTAAGCTCATCTACCGTTATAAACGTAGCCCTCAAACCCGCAACCAGCGACTTGAACGAAGTTGTTGTAATTGGTTATGGCACCAGGAAAAGACATGACCTTACCGGGGCTATATCGTCAGTAACAGCGGCAGACCTATTAAAAGCGCAACCTACCACATTTGACCAGGCCTTACAAGGAAGAGTAGCGGGTGTGGTTGTACAACAGGTATCAGGCCAGCCCGGTGGTGACGTTAACGTGCAGATCCGCGGTTTGGGCGGTTTTACAGGCGCCCCTCCCCTATATGTAATCGACGGGGTACAGATACCACCGAATGGACAGTCGGCTATTGCGGGCAATGGCACTAACCCCTTATCCAGCATCAACCCCTCAGATATAGCTTCGATAGATGTGTTAAAAGACGCTTCAGCGACCGCTATTTATGGTTCGCAGGCATCTAACGGTGTAATTATTATTACCACTAAAAAAGGCACCACAGGTCCTCCGCTAATTAGTTATGACGGATACCAGGGCTGGCAAAAATTACCCAAGTATTATGATGTGATGGATTTAAGGCAGTACGCCACTTTCATGAATGAAAAATCGGCAATTATCGGTTATGATATGCGGCCGCAATTTGCAAATCCGCAATACCTGGGTGTTGGTACCAACTGGCAAAAAGCGCTGTTCCGTACAGCTCCTATGCAAAACCATAATTTAGCCATCAGCGGTGGTGATAGCAGGACAAAATATTATATATCAGGCACGTATTTTTCACAAACAGGGATAGCGTTAGGCTCAGATTTTAAAAGGACTTCGGTAAAAGCAAATATCGATAATAAAACCACCGATTGGTTAAAGGTTGGCATCAACTTGAATATGGCGCATGTGGCCGAAAATGTTACCACTTCCAATACAGGTGTGATTTTGCAGGCGCTTAATCAAACGCCCGACGTAGCTGTAAAAAATCCTGATGGCACATGGGGGGGTAATGATCCCAATATTTATGGTGCGGTGGGCACTAACCCGTTTGCGATAGCAACTATTGTAAAAGATTTTAAAAGCCGCTACCAGTTGTTTAGCAATGCCTATGCAGAAATCCAATTCACCAGGGATTTAACCTTGCGCAATGAGGTTGCCGGAAATTTTGACTTTGCAACTGAAGATTATTTTAACCCAAGCTATGTTATGGGCGCTTACACCAAGAGCAATAACAGTGGTACTGCTTCAAGCGCGCAAAATTTCTATAACTCAATCTCGAATTATTTAACCTACCAGCACACATTTGCAAAAAAATATTGGGTAAACGTAGTGGCTGGCCATGAAGCCCAGTTGCTTAAAAATAGCGGCATATCGGCTACCCGAACCAATTTTGCAAGTAATAACGTACAAACAATCAGCAGCGGCGACGCCACAACTGCAACCAATACCGGTGTTAAAGGACAAGGCGCTTTAGAGGCCTATTTTGGCCGGGCTAACTTTACTTATGACGACCGCTATTTGTTAACCGCAACCGTACGTCATGACGGTTCGTCGAAATTTGCTGAAGCCAACCGGTGGAATACCACATATTCAGGTGCCCTTGCCTGGAAGATTAACCACGAAAGCTTTCTTAAAAGTGTAAAAGCGATTAATGATCTTAAGCTTAGGCTCGGTTACGGATTGGTAAACAATCAAAATATTGCTGAATATGCTTATGGTTCAACTCTAAGTACAATATCCACCGGTTTATCAGGTAATTCGCAAATAACTACTACAACTGGTAATCCGAACATCAAGTGGGAAACGACAAAATCATATAACCTTGGTTTGGATGCAACAGTGTTAAACGGAAGGATCAGTTTAACGGGCGATGTCTATTACCGCAAAACCAACAACCTTTTGCTTAGCCTTACCTTACCGTATTATTCAGGCACATTTGCTGCCGGTGGATATTCACCCGGCGCAGTGCAAGCTCCATATGTAAACGTTGGCGCGGTGAGCAATAAGGGCTTCGAGTTTTCACTTAATACACAAAATATCCGGTCAAAATATTTTAACTGGAGCACCAACATCAACTTTACCCGAAATATCAACAAAGTACTTGCATTGGTTGACGGCACCCCGGCAATTTACGGATCTGTTTCCAAAACTGTTGTTGGCCGTTCAATCGGCGAATTTTACGGATACCAGGTACTGGGTATTTACAAAAACGCCGCCGACTTTGCAAAATACACCGCCTTGCCCCAAAATGGCAGCGGCCCTATACCTATAACGCCAGGCTCAGGTGGTGTTTGGGTAGGCGATGTTATTTTTAAAGACATTAATGGGGATGGTAAAATTGATGCAAACGATCAAACCTTTTTGGGTTCGCCCATGCCTAAATTTCAATTTGGCATCAATAACAGCTTTAGCTATAAAAATTTCGACCTGAATGTTTTTATGGCCGGCAATTATGGCAATAAAGTTTATAACCAGTTAAAGGTTAACGGCGATAACCCTAATCAAAACTTTGGCTATTTCCCGTCTGTTTTCAACTATGCTAAAATCGGTTTGATTAATCCAACCGGTTCCAGTTCGGATATCAACAATGTATTCATTACAAACCCTTCAACCAACATCGTCAGGATCAGCCAAAGCAGTGGTAATGATAACCAGCGCTTTTCCGACAAATATGTCGAAAACGGTTCCTATTTAAAGTGCAAAAGCATCGCTTTAGGATATAGTTTTTCAAATAACCTTTTGAATAAGATCAAATTAAGATCGTTGAGGGTATATGTTAACGTAACCAATGTGTTCACCATTACCAAATACACCGGCTACGATCCTGAGATTGGCTCATGGAACCCATTAGCAGCCGGTATCGATAATGGATATTATGCACAGCCGCGCGTTTACACATTTGGCCTGAATGTATCCCTAAACAATTAAAATCAAGATTTATGAAACGTATCAAAATAAATATAGTCTTGCTGGTTATCGGTATAATTATGATAAGCAGCTGCAAAAAAGATTACCTTAACCGCCCCCCTTTAACCGGTATTACTACCGATAATTTTTATAAAAGCGGTTCGGATTTAAGATTGGCTACAGCTACACTTTACGCGCAGCCCTGGGCTACCTGGAATAACTTTCCATTGCTTGGGATGGGGGATATCATGAGCGGCAATATGTTACAGCCTTATAATGCCGATCTCGTTCAGCTTACTACCTTTTCCATCACGCCGCAAAACGGAACGCTAACATCGGCATGGCAAAGCTTTTTTAACGTTATAGCGCATTGCAACATCAATATTAAAGCCATTAAGACCAAAATGCCCGATAGCGTAGCCGTAAAAAGTAAAACAAGCGCGCTTGGTGAAATCAGGTTTATTCGTGCTACTTCCTATTTTTATCTTGCCCAGTTATGGGGGCCTGTACCTATTGTAGAAGATAATGACAAGTTGATAGCTAACCCGCTGGTACCTCGCCATAAGCTTGAGGATGTATACAAGTTTATTATCAATGATTTAAGATACGCCGTTGCTAATTTGCCCCGAACTGATCAGCCTGGCCGTGTTACTACATGGTCGGCGCAGGGTATGCTGGCAAAAGTTTATTTAACCCGGGCCGGTTTAAATCAAAAAGGCTCACGCAACCAGTCTGATCTGGATAGCGCCGCGTACTATGCCGGTAATGTTTGCAAAACCAGCGGTTTATCTCTTTTACCAAGCTACTACAATCTTTTCAGGACACAGTATAATGACAATTCTGAATCATTATTTGCCTATCAATGGGCGCCTGGAGTACCTTACGGGCAAGGTAATTCCATACAAGCCCAATTTGCACCAAGCGGCAGCCTTGTTACCGGCGGCGGCGGCTGGGGCGGCGCAATTGGCCCAACGATAGATCTTGCAAACCAGTATACTGCCCAGGACTCGGTACGCCGCAAAGCTACATTTATGCTTACCGGTGATAAATACCCTGAGCTTAACGCGGCAGGTGGAGGTTACACAGCAACTGGTGTAAACGTTAAAAAACACATAGTAGGTACCGCCGCCGATAACAACTCGCCTACTATGGACCTTTGGTCATCTATCGAGCATAATACTGTATTACGCCTTGCCGATGTATATTTAATTTATGCCGAAGCTTTATTAGGCAACAACGCATCAACCACTAACACGGATGCATTGCTGTACTTTAATCAGGTACGCAGCAGGGCGGGTGTTGATGTTGTTACCCAACTTACTCCTGATATCATCATGAAAGAAAGACGGATTGAGCTGGCCTTTGAAGGCCAGTACTGGTTTGACCTTGTGCGCCTTTCTTATTACGACCCTAATAAGGCAATTTCCATAATTAGTAAGCAAATAACCCTTACAAATGACCCTGATCCTAATAACAGGTACGTGCCGCGTTCACAATTTAGCTATGATCCGGCCACTGGAGTAAAAAAAGCATCTAATAATAGCCTGATCATAACGCCGCCGACCGTTAACACATTTACGCTGCCTATACCGGCAAATGAGCAAACGGCAGACCCTAAGTTGTTAGAGGCCCCTGTACCCTATTATTAATTGCATTCAGAATCGTTTAGATAATTCTTAAAATCATGAAAAAATTAAATCATATTAAAAGCTGTTTGCTGCTTGCCTTGCTTGTTGCGGCCGCATTTATGCAATCCGGCTGTAAAAAGGATGCAACATCATCATCAAAAGGGACTCCTGTGATTACCTCTATCCGTAATTATGTGGCCCATCCCGGGGATTCGCTACTGAGCAGTGTGGGTACCGGTCAATGGGTAGTTATTTCGGGTAAAAATTTAAAAGGTGCACTTGCTATCAATTTTGATGGCGTAAAAGGCTCTTTTAATGACGCCTGGTTTTCAGATACCAGCGCTATAGCTCTCATACCGGCTGTTATTGCGTTCCCGACGGTACCTTCGGATAAGCTGAATACCATCCAATACATTACCAATCATGGTCAAACTACGTTTTCGTTCCCTATTGTAGCGCCCGCCCCTACTATTACAGGCGTTTCTAACGAAGACGCTAACCCGGGCGATTCGGTTAAAATAAACGGGCTTAGCTTCTTCTTTGTTAAAAGCGTCATTTACGGCGGAATTAATATCACCAACTTTAAATCGTCAAATGATGGCACAAGCATTAGTCTTGCGGTGCCTGCAGGCATTACGCAAACGGGTGGTATTGTAAGCGTTGAAACAAAATCAGGCAAAGCCGCAACTGTTTATTCGATACACAATTTTGTAAACGGGGTATTGAATAATTACGATAACATTAATAATTTCTCGTGGGGTTCGGGCACTTCCAACAGTTCGGCAAACTACCCTGGCAACACCGGTTATTATGGGATCATGAAAGCATCAAATGTCCCTGCCGGCGATGGATCCTGGTGGAATGACGGTAGGTCAATCAATACAAACTCGGCGCAATGGATACCTCAGGCCAACATGAAAGATACCTTAAGCCATTATGTTTTAAAATTCGAGATATCGGTTACCAAGCCATGGATAAACGGCTCTATCCAAATAGTAAAAGATTACTCATGGAATTATTCAGCCCTTTATCATCCGTGGAAAACCTCCACAGGAGCAACAGTTCCGTTTACTACCAAGGGCTGGCAAACAGTTACTATTCCATTGTCAAATTTTGTTGACAGTAAAGGCTTTCCGGCACCAACGCTTTCAGATCTGCTTGGTTCAGCAGGAGCCGGGGCCATCAACGTTACATTTACTAATGATGGCTCAAGTACTGTTCAAAATTTTGAAGCGGCTATTGATAATATCAGAGTAGTAAGAGTTAAATAAGCGAGAGAGTTAGTTGATTATAAATGAATGCGCGGGGCCTTAACAGGTCCCGGCATTTTTTTAGCTGATGCCTGGATATTAAAACTCTGAAAGCTGAGATACGGAGAAAACTCCGGTAAAGAATTTAATATAACTGTTCATAACCTGACAACAGTTTAAATTAAAAAGTAAAAGTTAGTTGAATAAGTGAATGCCTGGGGTTGTAGCAGGGCCCCGGCATTTTTTAACAACGTAAGCTAACAAGGCTTTGTGCAGCATGAATTTTAAAAAAACGGTTCTGCGTACCTCAAATAACTACACCATAATTGTTCTAATACTTACCTAACCCAAACCAATAATCGCATGCAAAAACAAACAAAGAATTTATTACCAATCATTTAAAAAATGAAAAAAACATTTTTCTTAAAACCAGTATTTTTAATACCAATTGTATTGATTTCGTTTTTTTCGTGTAAAAAAACGAATAACGCCCCGCCGGAACTTACTGTAAACCAAACAGCAATAACTTTTACACCTCAGGGCGGTACGCAGGATTTTTCTATTTCCTGTAATGCAACATGGAATATCGTTAATCCAGGCTCTACCTGGCTGCAGTTAAGCACCACATCAGGCAATAGCGGCAGTATCGTCATTCATATCAAAACGTTATCAGAAAACGGTACAGGATCAACACGTTCCAGTACCTTGACCATAAACTCCTCAAACGGACAGGCGAGAACCTTAAAAGTGTCTCAAACATCAAACCTTTTCCCCAATTACAATACTTCACCAATAGCTCCTGATGCAACCGGGATGAGCAGTAACGCTGTTCAGCTTGCCACGAAAATAAAATTGGGTTGGAATATTGGCAATACACTGGAAGCTTCTGGCGGCGAAACAGGCTGGGGCAATCCGCTAATCACTGAAGATTATGTAAAATTTGTAAAACAGCAAGGCTTTAATGCCATACGCCTCCCCTGCGCCTGGAACATGGGCCATTTAAGTAACCCGGCAACTGCGCAAATAGATCCAAACTGGATAAAACGGGTAAAAGAAGTAGTAGGGTATTGCGTAAACAATGATATGTATGTGTTGCTTAACATCCATTGGGATGGTGGCTGGCTTGAAAATAACATTACCCAAGCCAAACAAGATTCAGTTAATGCTAAACAAAAGGCATTATGGGAACAAATTGCCACAGCTATGCGCGATTTTGATGAACACCTGATGTTTGCCAGTGCTAATGAGCCAGCTGCAGATGATGCCGCGGCAACGGCGATACTTTCTACCTATCATCAAACCTTTATTAACGCGGTTAGATCAACCGGTGGAAAAAATGTCTATCGTGTATTGGTACTTCAGGGCCCCTCTACTAATATGGAGAAAACAAGTGCTTTTATGACCAATCTTCCGCAAGATCAGGTGACAAACAAGCTGATGGTAGAGGTACATTACTATTCTCCATTTCAGTTCTGCTGCCTGTTGGACAATGATGCAAGCTGGGGTAAAATGTTTTATTATTGGGGCTCAGGGCACCACTCGGCTATTGAGCCTGAACGAAATGCCACCTGGGGTGAAGAGAGCGATGTCGACGCCTCATTCAACCTAATGAAGACAAACTTCGTTGATAAAGGGATTCCTGTTCTTTTAGGCGAATATGGTGCCTACAGGCGCGACAACACAGCGCACGTTCCTTTAGATTTACCAACACATGAAGATGCGGTAGACTATTGGAATTTTTATGTTACAAAACAAGCAAAAACACGTGGCATGCTGCCATTTTATTGGGATACAGGCGGCGCTCTGGACAGAAGAAATTATACAGTAAAAGATCAGCGTACGATAACCGCTATTAAGCAAGGCGCAAATTAAAAAAAACACCTGGGGCTTCCACTGGCCCCGGGCATTTTTTTGTCGCGCCCTCAAATCAATAATGAACGCAACTGAGCCTCATTGATTAATTATTCATTTTGTTGCCTCATCAACCGTTTTACTATCCACAAACTGTTCAAAAGACGTTATGAGGCCGTTTTCCAGTTGCCAAAGATGCGCCACGCGCGCTTTAAAAAATTTGTTTGTTTCTTTATAGGTACCGCTATATGTACCAAAGGCAACTGCTTTATGGCCATCAGCAACATAACCCTCCAGCGTAAACTTATAATCGATCCACTCGGTAGCCAGGCGATAAAACACATTTTGGGCAATCGCTTCAAAACCTATATAAGTGCCGGCGAGCGGAAATCCCGCGGCCTCTGTCCAAACAGCATCAGGTGCGAGAAATTTTTGAAGGTTTTTGCCGTTTTCTTCCGAAGATTTTCCTTCGTAAGTGCTCTTTACAATTTCAAGATTTGTCATCGCTTTTAATATTTACCATTTCATTTCGCCTGTGTTTACTTTAGCTCCAATCTGAAGTGCTATATCAAACTTAAGATCGGGATAATGGTTTTTTATAGCAGCAATCAACTCCCCTGATGTTTTATTTGCTTTCAGGGCTTCTTCGTAAAATAAAAGGTAGTTTTTAGTGTGGGACACTGACGCAGTATCGAAAGCGGAATACTGATCAGTATGGGCAGGAATTACAATTGATGGCGCCAGTGCAGTAATCTTATTCAAAATAGCAATCCATTTATCACGTGTGTCGGGGGTTTGCGCGTCGGCTGTCCACAGGTTGAAATTGCTGCCAAAAATATTAATGCCCCCTATTACAGCTTTTACGGAAGGGATCCATACAAAAGATCTCGAAGGGAACTCTTCAAGTCCGTATATTTCAATTTTTTCGCCCTCCAATTCAAATAAACCATCCTTTAGCAATTGCGGCAATACCACATTTTTGGTAAGGGCATTGCCAAGGCGGCCTCCCCAAACGTCAAGCTTTTTTTGCGAGGTTGCCTTGATATGTTCAATGGTTGTGTCATTTGCATAAACTGTAACCTCAGGAAAGTAACGTTTGAAGATCTCCAATCCGAAATAGAAGTCGGGATCGGCATAACTGATATAAATTAAAGATAATTTCTTACCCGAGTTTTTGATGTGCTCCGCAACAACTTCCGCCTCGGCCAGGGTAAACTGGGCATCGACGAGCATTGCTTCCGTCTTCCCCGAAATAATTGTTGATGTTACGCCAAAACCGGTTTCCGCTGCAATAAATACATCAAGTGTAAGATTGCCTGATTGAAATTGTTTAAATTGCTGTGCCTGCGTTTCCATAGTTAAAAACCTTTTGTTAAACCTTATTGATTAATAGATTAAACAAAGGTACCCATGGTCAAAACGAAAAACATTGAACAAGTTCAACAAACGCAAAAATACAGCTACTTCTCCTTTGCCAGTTTATTACGAATTTTGCTCAAAAACTCATGACTAATCCCCAGGTATGCCGCTATTTGCCTGTTGGATAACCTGTTGTATAAATCCGGATACTTTGCTAAAAAGTCCTGGTATCGTTTATCGGCCGTTTTACTCAAATTATCGATCATCCTGCGCTGCAAGGCTACATGCGTTTTCTGCGTCATGATACGGAACAGCTTCTCAATGGCAGGAAAATGCTCATAAGCGAGATCCTTGTTTTTCCGGGAAATGACCAGGACTTCACTATCTTCCAAAGCCTCAATAAATAGATTTGATGGTTTTTGGTTAGAAAAACTGTCGATATCAGCAATCCACCAATCTTCGGGCGCAAAATAAAGAACTTGCTCAACACCGTTTGCGTCCACATGGTAAACACGGAAAAGTCCTTTCAGCACAAAACCTTCATGGGCACAAATTTGTCCTTCTGATAGAAAATAGCTTTTTTTCTTAAACAACCGAGGTTCAAAAAGATCATGAAACTGTTGCAGTTGATCTTCGCTGAGCGAAACGTGCCTGGCGATGTTATTACGCAGTAGTTGGTTCATAGAATATAATTAATAACACAGCACAGGAGAAAGCCAAGTCAAGCATATCATATAACAACCTTTATACACCTGATATTCACTTTTCTATCTTCAAATACGTTTCTTAAATTAACAAATCTTCTATTAATTTACAGATAATCCGGTTTGATTTTTATAAAATAAATATGGTAAAGAGCTGCTTATCGACTGCTTTAATGTAGCGAAAATAGTAGATCGAAGTTTATCATTGCAGGAATTGCACGCAGCTTCCTTTTAGTCTCCAGAAAAAGACAGGCCCTTCTGTTGAAGCAGAAGGGCCTGTCTTTTAATTTATTTATCTTAAACAGATTTGCCTTAATCAGCAAGCTCAATCCTAAAACCTGATACCTTCCAGGCGGGCAAGTTTAAGGGCTTTTTGATAACAAGTGCATCCGCTTCCTGCTGCCATTGTATTTTTTCTTTACTGCCCAAAAGTTTCACGGAGCGTATTTTTTTGATGTTTATTGCCGACGATTTACCCAGCGATTTGATTCGAATATCTGAAGTGGGCGTATCAAGTAAAAAAGCATATAACTTGTTGCCATTGCAGGTGAAACGGATATCTTCTGCCGTGTATTTCATCCGGTCTTCATTAAAGTTGTCGGATTTAACTTTCACTGCGTTTTCCGGGCGTTCTCCAAATTTTTTCCATGGTCGTGATCCGTAGATCCCTTCGCCATTAGCAGCCGTCCATTTACCTATCTCATCAAGTGTATTCAACATATCGGGCTCTAAATCCCCCTCGGGTGTTTGCACAATGTTTATCAGCAGGTTACCATTTTTACTTACTATGTCTACCAGCATTCGTATAATATCCGTACCACTTTTGTAGGTTTGGCCGGTACGATAAAACCAATCGCCTATAGAAGTATCCGTTTGCCATGGATACGCGCTGATTGAATCCTGAACGCCCCGTTCAAGATCCTGTACCCACATACCCTGCGAAGGTTGCTTGCAATTATACACAGCGGTGAGCTGCCCATTGTTGTAGGCGACATTTCCGTTGTAAAAATTAGCTAACATGTCACGGCCAATATCCCCAAACGGGAAGCCGCCATCTGAGTAAAGCAGGTCGGGGTGATAAGTATCTACCAGTTCTTTAATAGATTTATACCAGGTAAGCTGCCATTCAGGATCTGTAGTATACCAGCCGCGATCATCGGCTTTCGCTTTCGGGTGATATAAGTCAGCATAAGCTGGATCATTCGCATCGTATGGAACACCCTTGTAAGCGCCGGAGGTATCGGCATTATGTGAAGGCTGGTACCATGTATAGCTTGCGCCCAAATGCTCCGACACGCCAAATTTAAGACCGTTCTTCTTAGCCTCTTTTTGCCAAATGCCAACCACATCTTTATGAGGGCCCATTTGTACGGCATTCCACCGGTGCAGTGAAGAGTTCCATAAAAAGAAATTGTCATGATGAGTGCCCATGCTAACAAAATATTTTGCCCCGACTTTTTTATATAGCGCCATCAATTTCTCAGGATCCCATTTTTCCGCCTTCCATAATGGTATAATGTCTTTATAACCAAACTTTGACGGATGCCCGTAATGCGCAACGTGATATTTATTTTGTTCGCTGCCCTGAATATACATGTTACGGGCATACCAATCACCCTGGCGGGGGCACGGCTTGCGGTCCCCAATGCGCCCAGATACCAAACTTGGCATCTCTGAACCACGCAGGATACTGGTATTGTTTAAAAGAAGTATCCGAAGGCTTGAACGGGCCATTGTTAACGGACAGCTCTTGTCCGCGCAGCATCAACGACATCCCGGACAGGACGAAGCTAAGCGCGAAAATCTTTTTAAGGTTAGTTATCATTTTTTCAGGTATTTATATGTAAACAGAAAAATCTATCGCAGTTCGATAAATTCGGGCTTATACGGCGCAAGCGAAAAACTTCCGGCATCGTCCTTATCAAACAATATATTCTTATTTGATTTTAGCCATAATATTGGCCGGACGTTCATGTTCTTTTTTGATATATCAATAATTGGCGCGTTCCCTGCGTGTTTCCCCTGTGTCAATGTGTGAGCGCTTTAATGGCGATAGTTGCATCAGATAACCCCGCCGAACTAACGGTAAGCTTAATATCGCCGGCATTATGAGTACTCCTGATTACCACCATGGCCCGGCCACGCCAGGCTTTGCGCGAATTGCCTGTATATGGGTCAGTGTCCTTCACGTCCGCATTATCCACCCCGGCCATTACACCAGGCCCTTCAATTTTAAATTGAAGGCGATTTGATGCATTTGGTTGTAGTACGCCATCCTTATCAGTGATTTCAATTGAAACATAGGATAGGTCCTGCCCATTCGGCAATAGCTGCTTACGGTCAGCAATGAGCCAGATCTTAGTAGCGGAGCCTGAAGTTTGCAGCGTAGTTGATTCAATTTCTTTATCATTTTCAACGCCTGCTGCTTTGAGAGTCCCTGGCGTATAGGGCACTGAGAAAGTAGCTTTAAATTCCTGATTTACTGTTGCAGGCTTCTCTCCAAGAAGCTTATCATTAAAGTAAAGCCTTACTTTGGGATATTTGGAATATACTTCTACATCTAATTTTCTGCCTTCAAAGCCTGGCCATGTCCAGCTCTCCCAGGTCGGCCATACCGACCACCAGGTCTCTTTGATTTCCAGTGGTTCGGGCTTTGGCTCGCGGACAGCCATGTACAGCTTTTCCTTATCGTTGTACAACATGCTGCGGTAGTGCGAAATCGGTTTTCTCCATCCGGTTAAATCTATATCTCCGCAATACGCACCATGCCACGGAAAGAAATCGTTTTCCCAATGTTCTCCTGGCACATCGCCCGAATAATACCAGCGGCCAATTCCCGATTCGCCTAAATAATCTATCGCTGTCCACACAAAATCACCAATGATATAATTGTTGTTTTGTACCAGCTTCCAGTTGGCAAAAGCATCGCGAGGATATGATTCGGTTTGAAAAATAACACGTGAAGGAACCCTTTTATGATCAGCAGGCGCACCTTGCAGTTGATAATTATAACCGCAAACATCATGGGCCGCCATAAGCGGATCTAAAGATTCCCAGTCATTGCCCCACTTTACAATTGCCGATGTTACCGGTCGTGTGCTATCTATACCTTTAACAATACCTGCAAGCATTTTAGCGGTCGTAACAGCCTCTGGTTTGTTCCGTTCAACAACTTCATTACCGATACTCCACATAAAAATTGAAGGGTGATTCCTGTCGCGCAGCACCATTGTTTCCAGATCAAGTTTCGACCAGTTATCAAAATATACCGAATAGTCGTGTTTGTTTTTACCAACTCGCCAGCCATCAAAAGCCTCATCAATAACTAATAAGCCTAACCTGTCGCAAGCTTCTAAAAAAGCTTCGGACGGAGGGTTATGAGATGTACGCACGGCGTTGAAGCCTGCAGCTTTCATCAACTCAACCTTACGTTCCTCTGCCCGGTCAAAAGCAGCGGCACCAAGGCACCCGTTGTCATGATGAACACATCCGCCGTTGATCTTTACGGTTTTACCATTAAGCTGGAAACCTTTTTCCGGCGTAAATTTTATTGAGCGGATGCCAAAAGAGGTCTTTGTCTCATCTATTTTTTCATTGCCTTTTAATACCTGGATTTGAGCCTGATATAAATAAGGGGTTTCCGGTGTCCATAATAATGGCTTCGATACTTTTATAATTTGAGTAACCTCTTTTTCGCCGTGTGCCGGTAACTCTACCTTTGTTGTATTATTTCCCGCATCTTTAAAGCTTACGGATAGCAGCCGGGTGTTAACAGCGATGCGCTGCGGAAAGCCGGTTTCGTTTTTTATCGTAGCCTTAACCTGTACCGAAGCCTGCTTTGAAGAGACTTCGGGTGTTGTAATGGCTACTCCCCAATCGGCTAAGTGTAAGGGATTGGTAACGTCAATCCACACATGGCGGTAGATCCCGGAACCACTATACCATCTGCTGTTTATTTGCTGTGAATTATCCACACGTACGGCTATCACATTCTCTTTGTTAAAATCCAGGTAAGGCGAAAGATCATACCTAAATGACGAATAACCATAAGGCCGGATACCAAGGTATTTACCATTGATAAAAACCTCCGAGTTCATGTAAACGCCCTCAAAATAAACCGAAACGTTTTTTCCTTTCCATTCAGGAGCTACCTTGAACGTTTTTCTATACCAGCCAATGCCTGCCGGGAAATAACCGCCTGCACCTCCCGTTGGATTTTTGGGGCTTACGCTCCCTTCAATGCTCCAATCATGCGGCAAGTCAAGGTTACGCCAGGCATTATCATTAAAATCCCGTAACCGTGCCAACGAATCGTCACCCAGGTTAAATTTCCAATTGTAATCAAACAATTGTTTTCGCCCGGAAGACTGGGCGAAACTTACAACACTGTAAGCCAAAAGCAAGATGACTATTGTTATTTTTTTCATAAAAGTAATATGCTTAAAACAGTTATTTAACCGTAATCTTTGTTTTGAGAATAATATTACGGGATGAATTACCTAACTCGAGAACGTATTCGCCGGCTTCAGTGTTCCAACCTTTTTTTGCTTCATCATAAAATGCCAGATCTGCGACTTTCACCTGCATTTCTATCGTCTTTTTTTCGCCGGCCTTTAAAAATACCTTTTTAAAGGCTTTGAGCTCTTTTTCAGGACGCTGTACCGAACAAACCGGATCATTCACATACAATTGCACAACTTCGGCGCCACTTCTTTCACCTGTATTTTTGATCGTAAACTTCGCATGGATCGTTTCGTCTTTTTTATAGCTTGATTTATCTGTTGAAAGCTTGCTGATTGAAAAATCAGTATAGGAAAGGCCATAACCAAATGGGAACAGCGGCACTATATTTTTAGTATCGTACCAGCGATAACCAACCAATATTCCTTCTTTATATTCGGCTGTGAGATTATCGCCTGGATAGGTGTTCAAATTAAATGCCGGTGAATCATTTAACGAAGCAGGAAAGGTAAACGGCAGCTTACCCGATGGGTTTATAGTTCCCTTCAACACATCGGCCAGCGCATTGCCGGCTTCTGATCCGTTAAACCATGACCAAACAATGGCGTGATTTGATTTTTTGATTTCGTTCAGGTCAAATGGCGCGCCAGCCATTACTACAATAACGGTATTTGGATTAACGGCACTTACGGCGTTAACCAAAGCCTGCTCACCAAAAGGCAGCTCCAGGCTTTTACGATCATGGGCTTCACTTTCGTATTCACGGTTTGAACCGATACACAAAATGGCAACATCACTGCTTTTAGCGAGCGCTACGGCTTCATTAATCAGGTCCTGATCAGGTTCATTATAGTCGCCATTTTGCTCAGCAGTTTTACTTGCCAGATAACTTGCCCTGTAACTCTGTGCAAACCTGATATCGGCAGTTTTGCCGAACCTTGATTTTATACCTTCTAATGCGGTAACCTCCTGTTTAGCCTTTACACCTGCGCCATATCCTCCTAAGGCGAAAGTGCGTACGGCATTATCCCCTATAACTGCTATGCGTTTGATCTCACTTGTTTTTAACGGCAATAATTGTTTATCATTTTTCAACAGAACTATGGATTCTGAGGCGATATCATATGCGGCTTTAGTGTGCTCCGGTGTTGCGATAGCCCCTTTTGGATGGTTGGTACTCATAGATGTATGGTACATGAGCCATAAAATCCTGCCCACTTTATCGTCAATAGTTTTTACTGAAACCTCCCCGGCTTTAACAGCGGCAAGCAATGGTTTAGCCAGATACCATTGATCATAAGGTCCACTTGAACCCATTTCAATATCCAGGCCGTTATTTGCCGCCGCGACGGTATGATGTGTGCCGGCCCAGTCAGACATAACTACGCCTTTAAAGCCCCAGTCTCCTTTTAAAACTTTGTTTAATAAATACCCATTTTCAGAACACCAATAACCATTTAACTTATTATAAGCCGACATAACGGTATAAGCATTGCCCTGCTGAACGGCGGCTTTAAAAGCCGGGAAATAGATTTCCTGTAGAGCTCTTTCATCAACTATTGTATTTACACTATCGCGGTCGAGTTCCTGGTTATTAGCTGCAAAGTGTTTAATGCAGGCAGCCACGTGCTGACTTTGAATCCCTTTTACCGATTGAATGGCCAACTGGCTGTTTAAATAAGGGTCTTCTGAGTAATATTCATAAGTACGGCCGCAAAGAGGCATCCTGCAGATATTAAATGCCGGTGCAAGCATTACATTTTTTTTTCGGGCATTCGCTTCCTCTCCTATTACCACGCCATATTTATTGGCCATTATAGGGTTCCAGGTGGCAGCTATTGCCGAACCATTGGGTAAGAACGTAGCCGAATCGGTTGTCCAGTTAGCCGAAGCCCAGTCAAAACGTTTAATTTCTTCGCGCACGCCTAATGGCCCGTCGTCACAGGTCAATTCAGGGATACCTAAACGGGGCACACCTGCCGAAGAAAATAAAGCGTTGCCGTGCAACATTGCTATTTTCTCTTCAAGTGTCATCTTTTTGATGATCCTATTGATCTTTAATTTAAGGGCAGCCTCGTTTTTGTTTTGTGCAGATACACTACCGAAAAATAGAAGAGCAATAAAACAAGTAACTATGCATTTCATAAACATTATTTCTTTAAATCCTTTGTTAAACATTATTTATCAGCGGCTATGATTTCGATAGCCGACGGCCCTGGACAATTAACACCCGGTAACTGTTTCTGCCACCTGTTGACCTCACCGCGTTCACAAACGTTTGGTGATATGAAAGCAGTACCGACATTTGGGCGGCATCATTTGTACTGGGTTCGTTGGCGCTGGCAAACATCACATGTTCGTCAAAATCGCGCATTGCCGTTGCAATTTGTTCCCAAAACGCTTTTTGTTTAGCGTTAACAGAATCCTGTTTTGCCGGAGTAATATTATTTTCAAGCCAACCGCCATCCCAGTGAATATTGAGCAACACATACGTATCGTTTTTTACACAATATTGTACTACCTGTTTTACGCGGTTTAACCAGGCATCCTGTATTTTGGCAGTTTTTTTATCTGAATATTGATCCCAGGCGCAAGGGATACGAATAGCGTTAAAACCGCTCCGCTTAACCAACTTGATATAATCTTCTGTGATTAAAGGGTTGCCCCAGCCGGTTTCGGCGCCGAGCGCTTCCATTGTGTTGCCGATGTTCCAGCCCAATTTGATATTTGCTGTCCGTTGAACTGCAGTGTTATCCATTCTCGTTTTATCGGGAGCTTTGGGCGATATATTGTATGAGGGATAGATTGTTCTGATAACGGCTGTATCTTTTATTGCCTTTTGAGGACTATTGCAATAAGCGGCCTTGAGCGGAGAAGCAATCGAAAAAATAACAGTAGTACACCAAAGTATACGTTTTAACATCATAGTAAATTAAGCAGGTTTGAAAATTGGCTTAAGCAATGCCCAACTTTAATTGCGTTTTACAATAAAGAAACATTGAATTATGCTGCTAATTTAAATGTCGGGGTGCAATCGATTGTTCACAAATGGGTACACAAATGTTAAAACCACATACTGTACTTATTTACAATATGTTAAAGTGAATTTATACCTAATAATCGGTCGTAACTGAAACAGATGTTGTACTAAATTTAACAAAAAGACCCAAAAAGCATCAAGTTAAACCAATAACAAAATCAGGTAAATCGTTTTTTTTAAAATAATAAAAGCAATTTGCTTGCGGTAAAATCGATTATAAAACACTATTTGTTCTTATTGCTGACATACGCAGATGGAAGGCAATTAAATTCGGCCTTGAAGCATCGTACAAAATACTTTTGACTTTTAAAGCCTACTTTGTAGGAGATCTGTGATATAGTTAACTGTGAATTCTCAAGCAACTGTGCGGCACGTTTGAGGCGGATGGTGCGGATCAGATCTACGGGAGATTTTCCTGTTAAAGCCAGCGCTCTTTTGTACAGGGTTACGCGGCTCACACATAATTCGCTGCTCAATTCCTCTACCGAGAATTCGGCGTTGTCAATGTTTTTTTCAATTATTTGTACTGCTTTTTTTATAAACGCTTCATCAAGTGATTCGGTTTCTACTTCAGTTGGTTTAACATCAAGCTGCTTTTGATAAGTTTTACGCATATCTTGCTGCATGGCCAGTATGTTCTTTAATTTAGAAGTCAGTATTTCGAAATTGAAAGGCTTGGTAAGGTAATCATTGGCACCCGTTTCAAGTCCCTGCAATTGCTGTTCTTCATCTGTAACAGCAGTAAGGAGAACAACCGGTATATGTGATGTACGTTTATCGTTTCGTATTTTGCGGCATAAATCTATGCCATTCATCTCAGGCATGCTAATATCGCTGACTACAAGGTTAGGATGAAGGGCCAGGGTTTTCTGCCATCCTTCCTTTCCATTAGCAGCTTCGATGATGTTAAAAGTTTCATTTAAATTGTCTTTCAAATAAAAACGAAAATCCTCATTGTCTTCAACCAGTAAAACAGAAAGCTTCTTAATTGAATTGCTGCCTCCCATCTGTACCCAATCGGTATTTTCGGATACCGCTGTCCGGGGGAAATCAGGTTCATTTATCGATACTTCTTCGTCTGTTACTAAATCAACAGGTAAAAATATAGTAAAATAACTGCCTTGTCCGGGTTCACTTTGCACTGATATTTCACCGTTGTGCAGCTTTACAAATTCTTTAGTTATTGACAGCCCTATACCACTACCCTGGTTAACCATAGATCCTGGCACTTCGTTTTGAAAAAAGCGCTCAAAAATTCTGTCCTGCTTATCTAACGGAATACCAATACCCGTATCAATAACCTTTATCTCAAGCTGTTGCTTTCCAGAGTCCTTTTCGAGTATCGCCAATAAAACGCTTATATGTCCGCCATCAGGTGTAAACTTAAAAGCATTAGAAAGCAGGTTGAAGATGATGCGTTCGATTTTATCGTGATCAAAGTTGATAATCAGGTTTTGAATTTCCGAGTCGAATACCAGCCTGATATGTTTTTTCTCAGCAACATCCGAGAACGAATAAGCCATTTCCTTAATAAAACTGATAATATCACCACTCCGTGCATGCAGCCTAAGTTCCTGCACCTCCATTTTCCTGAAATCAAGCAACTGGTTTACCATATTTAGTAACCGTTTGGCATTGCGGTTAATTAATTGCAACTGATTTCTCTGCTCTTCGGCCTCGGTTTGCTTTAAAATCTTATCAACAGGTGCCATGATCAATGATAAAGGGGTCCGGAATTCATGGCTTACATTGGTGAAAAACTTAATTTTCATCATGTCCAGCTCATGCATACGCCTGGCCTCCTGCCGCTCATTTTCAATTAACAATTTAGCCTCGCGTTTCTCCTTTTCGATTTCAAACTGCCTTCTTATTTTTTGAATTCCGCGCCGGCGCATCAAAAATAGGATCCCAAATAAAAGTAATATATAAATAAAATAAGCCATTGTCGATTTCCAGAACGGGGGCAATACCTTAATTTTTAATGTGATATAATCAGGGTCCCACCGCCCTTCCTGGCTAACCGCCCGTACTTTAAAAGTATAATCGCCGCCATCAAGGTTGGTGTAGGTAGCTTTTCGCGTAGCATTATCGGCATCAATCCAATCCTTATCAAAGCCTTCCAGCATATACTGATGTTTTACTTTGTTGGGATTAAAGAAATTAAGCGCGGCAAACTCAATGGTAAATACATTTTCGCTGTGTGTCAGTGTCAGCTCGCGGGTTGCCGAAATAGCTTTTGACAATACCACATGTCCGTTAACTTCTTCATTGGCTTTAATACTTTTGTTATACAGCAAAAAATCAGTAAAAGTTAGTTTAGGCTTGTTGGTATTGGCATGTATGGCTAACGGGTCGAAAATATTGAAACCATGCCCGCCGCCAAATATAAGTTCGCCCTTGCGGGTTTTGAGCCCTGCCTGGTCATTAAATTCCCTGCCTTGCAAACCATCCGTTTCATCAAAATTCTCAAACCTAAAAGCGTAAGGAGCCTTTTGGGCAATAAGCGTTACCCTGCTTAAACCATTAGCAGTACTAAACCACATTCTTCCTTTGCTATCTTCCAGTATTTGCAATATGGCATTATCTGGTAATCCGTTTCGCTTTGTTAGTGATGTGAACTTGTTGGTTTCGGGGTTAAGTATGCTTAATCCGTAGCGTGTAGCTATCCAGATCAAGCCGTGCCTGTCCTGGTTAATGCAGTTGATTGTATTACTGATTAAGCTGTTAGGATCATCTTTATTTATGCTGTAATGAATAAACCTGCCTGTATTTTTTAAAATCACATCGATACCAAAGTATCCTCCAACCCAAATATTGCCTTTGCGGTCTTCAAACAGAGCAGAAACGTAAAGACACCTGATATCTGTTTGTTTAAAGGGAGGGGAAAATTTCTTTTTTTCTCTGTCAAATATCTGGAGCCCGGCTGCAAATGTCCCTATCCATAACTTATGCGATGAATCTTCGAAAATACTCATCACCCGGTTATCGGCAAGGCTCCCCGCTATCTTATCGTCATGTTTATAATGGGTAAACGTTTTTCCGTCAAAGCAGTCCAGGCCGCCAAAATATGTCCCTATCCACAATTTTTGATCATGATCGATACATAAACTGACAATAATATCGTTGCTGAGACTGTTTGCATTTCCTGGTTCATACTTATACTGCCTAAAACTGCCGGTTTCACGGTTAAAATAAATTAAGCCTCCCCCGTTTGTACCAATCCAAATATTCCCATTTTTATCTTCAACAAACTTGTTAGCATCTTCGAAGCCCAAACTTTTAGGGTCTGAAGCGAAGTGCCTGTACAATGGGAACCGGATAATATTTTTGTGATAATAGCTTACACCTTCTTTAAAGGTGCCTGCCCACATAATACCCGAATCGTCTTTATAAAGGTTGATAACGCTGTTTTGACTTAATGATTTGGCATCATCTTCCCTGTTCAATAAATAGGTAAATGTGAAAGTTTTTTTATCTAACAAATTTATACCACCGTGGTCGGTTGCTATCCATATCAGGCCGTCATCGGCCTGGATAATGTTGCTGATGATATTAGATTTTAATTTGAGCCCCGAAGGTTCGTTAGCGATAGGCCTGAACGCCCTGCTTGAGGGACTGTAATAATACGCGTTGGCGTAAAAACCAGGTGTGTAAAACCATAAATCATTGTCCTTATCCACAGTAATAGCGTAATAAGCATCTTTGTTATTAACGGCTTTATTAAATACCTCGGTATGATAAGTAATTTTGTTTTGTTTGATATCGAACATCTCAACGATGCCGTTACGGTACACCACCCAAACATTGCCGGTTGCATCCAGTGTTATATCTGAGATAAAATTTGAATACAATGACGCACCTGAACGGTGATGATAATACCGACGGGTTGTTTTGTTTATTTCATTATGCCTGTACAGACCGGAATCCGGGCACACCAGCCAAAACTCGCCCTTACCACCGCGAATTATTTTAGATACGTTAGGATATCCGGGAACCTTTAACGAGCGCGTCATTACCGACATATCACTGTCAAACTGTTCCGTTTCCGGATCATAAAAACAGTATCCTCCGCGGGTTGATACCCATAATTTTTTGCCGGGTCCTTCAAAAATACCGCTTACAAAATCATCATTAAGCGACTTTTTGTTATTTGCGTCATGCTTGAATATTTTAAAACTGTAGCCATCATAACGGTTAAGCCCTGATGCAGTTCCGAACCACATAAAACCTTCGGAGTCTTTATAAATGCAGTTTACCTGGTTGTGCGATAAGCCATTACTTCGGTTTAACTGCGAAAACTGATATTTACCATTTTGTGCAAAAGCGACACGCAGCGTCAATAGTAAAACAAGCATGCTTATGGATAATTTATATCTCATAGCTTAGGGATAGGGGTACTCATAAAGTTCGATCAATAGGTTAGACTATCTTCACAAAAACAAGTCTTTTTTAATATGGCTTTAGTAAATATCCTATTTTGAACGTATAAATCCAAAAACACCCGATTATGAGGATACTTTCAAACTTCCACCAACCGTTAAAAAGGAAAGCCTATTCTTTTACCGCTTATATTGGTTAATTCAAACCTACAGTAAAATAAGCATTCAAATTTTGATTTAAATGGACTTTTTTTTGTAAAAAACCGACTTCATAATCTTTAAACCACTCATATACTTTTAGGTGTGTCAAATCAATTTGCATATTTGTAGTTCAGATGATTAAAAGGAATTTAAAGCATACTTTCTCGCTCCTTAACGTTGATTACGTAAGGTTAAACCCAAAATGGAATTACAGGAATGTGATCAGCCCTTACTATCGCATTTATTATATAGATGATGGAGAAGGTGAAATTTCAGATGCAGCCAGTTCGCTAAAACTTGAACCGGGTTATTTGTACATCGTTCCAAGCTTCACCCTATGTAATTTAAGTTGCAACGATTACCTGGGCCAGTATTTTGTACAGTTTTTTGAAGATTCGATAGATGGAAGTTCGCTTTTTGCTAATCACAGGGTTGTATTGAAAACAATGGCCACCGAAATGGATATAAACCTTTTTAACAGACTGCTTGAAATTAACCCGGGGAGGGGAATTAACAGGTCAGATAATCCTAAGGTGTATGAAAAAGATATCTACTATAAGGAATATCAGGAACTTAATAATCAACAAAACACTTCCGTGTACCTGGAAACCCAGGGTATCCTCCTGATGTTAACCGCAAAATTCCTTAACCCACAATTATTTAAACATCCGGAACATAAATCTATACCCATTAAAATTGCGGAAACCTTAAATTATATCCTTGTTAATTTACATATGGATCTTTCCGTAAACCTGCTTGCATCCCGGGCAAATCAAAATGTCGATTACTTTTCAAGGCAATTTAAGCAGCACACAGGAACCAGGCCATTAAATTATATAAATGAAAAACGAATTGAACGTGCACAATATCTGATGGCAACAAGCAGAATGGCTTACTCAGAGATCTGCACGCAAACCGGGTTTGATAACCTTTCTTATTTTTCCAAAACATTCAAAAAGCTAACCGGTATGTCGCCCAGTGAATATAAAAAACAGATGTACCAGGTTGGCTTCAATCATTAGTATTCATACCTACTTATCATTATCGCTTTTTTTCACCGATAATGCCACAACCCGAGAACAGCATGGTCTGAAACAGCCAATGATTTCATTTTTACAATCCCGTTCCCAAACCTTCCTTCACTACGCATCCTGATATGGCGTAAACAAACGCTTAATTTCCATTATTAAGTAATTCTCAATAAATAAGCTATTTATAGGTAAACCTGAAAAATAATATGATTTAAGTAGTATCCGATCCTTTTATCAATCTCAACTTCAATCGTAATATCAAACACTCAAAAAGTCGGGTTTGTATAAAAAAAAGTCCCATTAGGTCAACTATTTGAATATTATTTCAAAGAAATTTGATTGATGATCAATTTAACGTGAATAGCTCATCAACCAATTATAGATAATGACATATAGAAATTTACTTAAAGGCCTGGCTGCTCGTTTGCATAGCTGATCCAGATAGGTACTTTTTCAAAACTTCCAAACTCAATTATGAAAAGAAGAACATTAATAAAAGGCATGGCCACGGGACTCTCATCTCTGTATCTGTCAAAGGTATTTGGTAGCAGTTTACTGCAAACAAACACTGAAACTATTTCTGGGCCGTTTAAACCAAATTGGGATTCATTGGCTCAGTACCAGGTGCCGGACTGGTTTCGCGATGCAAAGTTTGGGATGTGGGCGCATTGGGGCCCGCAATGCCAACCGGAACGTGGTGACTGGTATGCACGCGGCATGTACCAGGAAGGCAGCGATCAGTATAAATATCACGTCCAAAAATATGGACATCCTTCCAAATTCGGTTTTAAAGACGTTATTAATGAATGGAAAGCCGAAAACTGGAACCCTGACGAGTTGGTTGGCCTATATAAAAAAGCCGGTGCCAAATATTTTATGGCACTGGCCAATCACCATGATAATTTTGACCTTTATGACAGCAAATACCAAAGCTGGAACTCCACTAAACTTGGCCCCAAAAAAGACCTGATAGGCGGCTGGGCCAAAGCAGCTAAAGAGCATGGTTTGCCTTTTGGCGTAACCGTACACGCCTCCCACCCCTGGACCTGGTACGAGGTTGCCCAGCGCGCGGATAAAACCGGCCCGTTAGCAGGCGTACCTTATGATGGCAAGCTTACCAAAGCTGATGGTGCAGGTAAATGGTGGAACGGTTACGACCCACAGGAATTATATGCACAAAACCATCCGTTAAGTAAGGACAGCCTCGATAACAACAGTATGGGCAGCCATTGGGACTGGGGCAACGGCGCAAGCGTGCCCAGCAAGGCTTATTGCGATAAGTTTTTGAACCGAACCATTGAGCTGATAGATAAATACGGCCCAGAACTGATTTATTTTGATGATACAGCCTTGCCCCTATGGCCGGTGAGCGACGCCGGTTTAAAAATAGCGGCGCATATGTACAATACCAGCATTAAAAAGCATGGAAAGTTGCAGGCCGCACTGTTTGCTAAAGTATTGAATGAGCAGCAACGTAAATGCATGATATGGGATATAGAACGTGGCCAAAGTAACCAGATAGAACCTTTACCGTGGCAAACCGATACTTGTATTGGCGGCTGGCATTATGATCGGCGCATATTTGATAATAAAGGCTACAAAAGTGCCAAAACAGTGGTACATACCCTGGTTGATATTGTAAGTAAAAACGGTAACCTGCTTTTAAATGTCCCATTACGGGGAGACGGAAGTATCGACAGCGAAGAACGAACTGTTGTTGAGGGAATAGGAGCCTGGATGCAGGTTAACAGCGAGGCAATTTATGGCACCCGCCCCTGGAAAGTATTTGGAGAGGGGCCCGCAACAGATTCAGCGGCTCCAATTAGCGCGCAGGGCTTTAATGAAGGCAAAGGCAAACCATTCGGAGCCGAAGATATCCGGTTTACCGTAAAAGGCAAAACCCTTTACGCCACCATGCTGGGTTGGCCAACCGGGAATGAAGCCGTTGTTAAAAAGTTAGCAAAAGGTAATGAAGCAGGCAATGTAAGCAGTGTAAGCTTGCTTGGAAACGGCAATTTGAGTTTTGAGCAGACTGAGGCCGGTCTTAAAGTAAAATTACCTGAGCAGGCACCCGGTAAAGATGCGTTTGTTTTAAAAATAGAAGGAGCTGTTTAATTTATATGATGAACCTGAAAACTTGTTACGCCCTGATCACTGCCGTTTCACTGGCAGTTCCTTCTTTGGCGCAAACGTTTAAGCTGGTTTCGCCGGATAAAAAAACCGTTGTGGAAATAAACAACACCAGCAGCCTGAGATATACAGTTTCCAGCAATGGTTTAACAATCGTCCATCCTTCATCACTCGGTTTCGAGTTTAAAGATGAACCGGCTCTTGGCAACGGTATGGCCGTAACCGGTCATGTGGAGCATTCTGTTAACCAAACGTGGGCGCCGATAGTAAAAGCGAAGCACAGTATCGTAACCGATCATTACAATGAACTGGAATTATCACTGGTTGAAAAATCAGCGCCAATGCGCCGCATGAACATATTGTTCAGAGCTTATAACGATGGTGTTGCTTTTCGCTACCAGTTGTTCGGGGCTGATAAAATCGGCGACCGGCAGATAGTAAAGGAGCTCACCGCTTTTAACTTAACAGCAAAAGCAAAAACCTGGGTGGCAGACTATGGTAGTTATACCTCATCCCAGGAAACCGAATTTCAACCGAAAAACCTAAACCATATTACTGATAAAACAATTGCAGGCTTACCCCTGCTGGTAGAATTAGATGAGCATCATTATGCGGCTTTTACTGAAGCCAATATTGATAACTATCCGGGGTTTTATATAGGATCCTCAAAAACTGACACTGGTACTACCGACAAAATTAGCCTGATCACCAAACTATCGCCCCTACCCGGTGAAGGTGAAAATGGTGTTAAAGCACGCTTCACTAATAATTTGTTTACACCCTGGCGCGTAGTGATGCTGGCTGCTTCGCCAGGTAAATTAATTGAATCGGAACTGATACAGAACCTGAACCCACCTAACGTATTGAAAGATCCCAGCTGGATCAAACCAGGCATGAGCGCCTGGGATAACTGGTGGAGCGGAGACGTAAAGGTTGACATGCCAACGATCAAAAAGTATATAGACCTGGCATCGGCACAACATTGGCCTTACATGCTTATTGACTGGCAATGGTATGGGCCATTTAACAAGCCTGAAGCAGATATTACCAAAGTGGCTCCGCAATTAAATATGCCCGAGATTTTAGCCTATGCTAAAGCCAAAAAGGTTAAATGCTGGCTTTGGTTATATAGCTCGGATGTTAACCGGAATGACAATTTTGAAAAAGCATTTCCGATTTACGAAAACTGGGGTATTGCAGGAATAAAAATTGATTTCATGGACCGCGATGATCAGCAAATGGTGAACTGGTACCGTCGTATCATCCAAACGGCTGCAAAGTATCATTTGATGGTTGATTTTCATGGCGCTTTTAAACCCGACGGCATTGAGCGGACCTATCCCAACATGGTAACCCGCGAAGGAGTTTTAGGAGAAGAATATTCCAAATTTTCGACCAGGATAACAGCCGGGCATAATACCACATTGCCATTCACCCGTATGTTGGCCGGGCCAATGGATTATACTCCCGGCGGATTCCTGAATGTAAAGAAAAGCGATTTCAGAAAGGGAAGCCCTACCCAGGTAATGAACAGCCGATGTGCCGAGCTGGCAAAATTCGTGATCTACGAAAGTCCGTTTATGGTTTATTGCGATGCGCCTGAAAACATTTTAGGCAAGCCCGGAGCCGATTTTTTAAACAATATACCAACTGTTTGGGATGACATGAAGGTACTCGGCGGTTACCCGGGCCAATATGTCATTATTGCTAAAAGAAACGGGAAAGACTGGTATATCGGCGCGATGACAAACGATTCTGAAAGGACTGTACAATTGAAAATGGATTTTTTACCGGCGGGCAACTACACGTTATCATCATGGGGCGATGTGTTGTCATCTCCTCAAGGCCTAACCCGGGCTGAAAAAAAGTTATCGGCTAATTCCGTGATCAACATCCATATGGATACAGCAGGCGGATGGGCAGCTAAAATAACTGCCCAGTAATTAATTGAGAACCTTTAACCCGGCATACAAAAGTTTAATACAATGATCAGATCATGACAAAGAATAAAACTCTTTTTCCATTTATATTAATAACCAGCTTATTCTTTCTGTGGGGGTTTGCACATAACCTCGACCCGATATTGATACCGCACTTAAAGAAGTCGTTTACGCTTACCACAGTGCAGGCTACGCTTGTAGATTCTGCGGTGTTTATAGCCTATTTCGTGATGGCTTTACCTGCGGGGTTCATTATGAAAAAATATGGTTATAAAACAGGTATTATCACAGGGCTGCTAATTTTCGCGTTTGGTTCCTATTTATTTATACCTGCAGCCAATACGCAGCAGTACACATTTTTCCTTGTAGCTTTGTTTATCATTGCCTGCGGGTTAACCATCTTAGAAACTGCCGCCAATCCTTATGCTTCTTCATTAGGAGATCCCGCAACTTCTACACAAAGGCTTAACTTTGCGCAATCATTTAACGGGCTTGCTGCCACCCTCGCGCCTATAATTGGCGGGCGTATTATACTGACAAAAGGTTATACTCCGGCACAATTAAGCGCAATGACAGAAGAGGGCCGTAAACTGGCGCTGGCCGCCGAAGCTTCATCAGTAAAAACACCCTATTTTATATTAGGCAGCGTGTTGGTGTTTATTGCCATACTTTTCGCGTTTACACGGCTGCCAAGGATCCAGCAGCATGAAGGACACGCAGCCAGTAAAAACATTTTCCATGCCCTGAAGCATCGTCATTTAGCATGGGGTGTGGCTGCCCAGTTCTTCTATGTTGGCGCGCAAGTTTGTGTATTTAGTTTGTTTATTCTTTATGCCACGAAATCTGCCAGACTTACGGAGGTGCAAACGACCTACTATCTCAGTTTGTGCGGCGCTGCATTTCTAATAGGCAGGTTTATTGGTACTTTCCTGATGAGGTATTATAGCTCGGCTGTTTTACTTGCAGTTTATGCGGGTATCAATATCTTGCTATCCGCAATCGCCATTTTTGGTCACGGCATGATCACGGTTTACACAGTAATTGGGATCTGTTTCTTCATGTCCATTATGTTTCCAACCATTTTCGCGCTGGGTATAAAAGATCTGAAGGCAGATACGGAATTTGGCAGCAGCCTGATCATTATGTCTATCGTTGGTGGTGCTGTGTTGCCAAGGGCATTCGGTTATATCAGCGATGTAACTGGCAATATTCAAAATGGTTATGTGGTACCGTTGGTATGCTTTGCGGTAGTGGCCCTTTTTGGATTGAAAGGACATCGTGTAAAAGTGGGGCCGGAAAATGTACCGGTTTCAACTATCCTTTAACAATTTTCCATTTTCAATATGCAGGAAATTAATTTACCTAAAGTAATTTTTGGAACCAGCGGATTAGGAAATTTATATGTAGCACTTCCAGACGATGTTAAATGTGCTATTGTTGCCGAAAGTATCAGGCATTCTCCTAAACCGGCTGTATTTGACTCAGCAGGGAAATACGGCGCGGGGCTCGCGCTCGAATCATTGGGAAAGGCTTTGGCAATACTAAATGTCTCCCCCTCGGAGGTACTGATCAGTAATAAATTGGGCTGGCTGCGTACGGCGTTAAAAAGTCCCGAACCTACTTTTGAACCGGGTGTTTGGCGCGACCTGAAATATGACGCCGTTCAGCGAATAAGTTATGAAGGCATCCTGGAATGTTATGAACAGGGAAATGAGTTGCTGGGGAATTATCGTGCACAACTGGTATCTGTACATGACCCCGATGAATACCTTAATGCAGCAAAAGATAAACAGGAACAAGCACAACGCTACCGGGACATATTGGACGCTTACCGGGCATTGATTGAATTAAAACGCAATGGCAAAGTAAAAGGTATTGGTGTAGGTTCGAAAGACTGGCGGATCATCAAAATGATAACGCAGGATGTAAAATTGGATTGGGTAATGATCGCCAATAGCATGACAATTCATAG
This sequence comes from Mucilaginibacter gossypii, assembly GCF_900100945.1. GTDB lineage: Bacteria > Bacteroidota > Bacteroidia > Sphingobacteriales > Sphingobacteriaceae > Mucilaginibacter > Mucilaginibacter gossypii. The sequence goes on from NZ_FNCG01000009.1 coordinate 157,901, forward strand.
CCATCCGCCAGAATTAATTGAATTTATGCAGGAACTTGAAAAGCAAGGAACTTTGATCATTAATTCCGCCGTTTTTAACGGCGGCTTTTTAACCGGATCTGATTATTATAACTATCGGTTAACTGATCCGGTAAAAGACAAACATTTACATCGTTGGCGAGAGTTGTTTTATCGCTTATGTGCAAATTATAAAATAAAACCGGCGGATGCCTGCGTGGCTTTTGGGTTAAATGGTCCAGGCGTTAAAAGCATCGCCCTGAATACCACAAATCCCAATAGGGTTGCACAAAATATTTCGCTGGCTTCATTAAAGATCCCACCACAATTTTGGAAAGAAATGAAAGAATATGGCTTAGTTGACGAATCATACGCTTCCGCCTATCTGTAAAAATTTAATCTCACTATGAAAAGATACTGTTTGGCCCTCGATTTAAAGGATGATTCGCAATTGATAGCGGAATATGAACATTGGCATAAGGCTGAAAATAGCTGGCCAGAAGTACGCAAAAGCATACTGGACGCGGACATTCTTGATATGCAGATCTATCGCACGGGAAACCGGTTGTTTATGATCATGGAAACGAGCGACAATTTTGAGTCAAAGAAAAAAGAAGAAATGGATGCGCTAAATCCTAAAGTACAGGAATGGGAGCAACTTATGTGGCTATTTCAACAGCCCCTCCCCTGGGCAAAAGAAGGAGAAAAATGGGTGATCATGAAACAGATTTTTAAACTTTAAGCACGGGTGATATACAGATAATATTGCAAAAAACAGGGATAAACGATTAATTGCGCAACGTTCAATCACCAACATAAGATACGGACTTAAAATAAATTAAAACCATAACGCAACTCCCGATTCCGGGCATACAACGGGAAAGACGCAAATCATGGCGGTCTTTCCCGTTTTCTGCTTTTGGGTTACTTAGTGTTTATGACTTTTGGCTAAGGACTAAACACCAATTTATCGTTAGCACCACATCAGTTATTTATTTTCACTTCGCCGTCTATTACCTCAAAAGGAATCCACAGATAACCGGATTTCTCCAGGTCAAGTTTGTTCCACAGATCTCCCATGAAGATAAAATTTGAAGGTTTTCCGTTTATCGGCAAAACATAATTTCCCTGTGCAAAGAACGTTTGTTCTGCATTGGTACCGCTGCAGGGGTTGCCTATCTCAGTCCACGCCCCCATGATACTATTGGCAGTTGCGTAAGATGCCGCATTGGGGCTCCAACCTGAGCATCCCGAAGTGATCAGGAAATATTTGCCGTTATTTTTGAAAAGTGCCGGGCTTTCGCGGTTTCTGTCGATCAGAATCCTGGTATAATGTTCCGTTGGCTTCAAATAATCATCTGTCAGCAGGCAAACATGCATAGTGTTGTTATCTTCGGATGAATAAACAACGTAGGCTTTGCCATCGGTATCCTTAAAAAGTGTCATGTCCCTAAGCATTTGATTGTTTGGTTTGATACTGCCCAGGTACGTATATGGCCCCTCGGGCGAATCGCTTATGGCAATACCGGCCTTTGAATCCTGATAATCATTTCTGTCATTATGGAACCACATCACAAATTTTTTGGTTTTCTCATTGTAAAGCACCTTGGGCCGTTCAATTACCCTACCGGTATCCAGATCATTTGACGGGTCACCTGTGACAGATCTTAATGCAGTTCCGAGATTTTTCCAATGTTTCAGATCTGTCGACGAATAACACGATACCCCGCCTGCAGGGACCCGGTAATCTTCCCAGCTTTGCCCGGGAACCAACCAGGTTTTGCCTTTTTTAATTTCGCCAAACAGGTAATATACCTCATTATAATAAAGTACCCCTGCCCCATGAGCATTAATCTGATTTCCGTCAGTGTCCTTAAAGTCTCCGCCCGAAATCATGTTTTGCGACCGTGCCTGGTTATTGAAAAATATGGATAAGATCAGGATCAGTACCGTATACTTCATATATTTTGTTTTCTATTTTAACAGATCGGATAGAGTTTAAAAATAGGTAAAAAAAGGATGGTTGCTCTACACTCAACCATCCTTTTACTTTGTGCCTCACCATAAAAAGTGATTGTGATCACTTTTTATGGTGAGGCACATCATATTGAAGACTAAATCCATTCGTGATCTTTGGCATTAAACAAGGAAACGCTGATGGAGAATGCCGCGCTGCTAAAAGCAATTATTGAAAATGCCATAGACGGCATTATTACCATAAACAGCCACGGAATTATCGAATCTATCAATCCGGCAGCATGTAATCTGTTTCAATACAGTCCCGGCGAAGTAATTGGTAAAAATGTATCTGTTTTAATGCCCCCGCCCGATAAGGAGCTGCACGATGGTTATATAAACCGTTATCAAAACACAGGCAAGGCGCACATTATAGGTTTTGGCCGCGAAGTTAAGGGGTTAAAAAAAGATGGCTCCGTATTCCCTTTCCGCCTGGGGGTAAGTGAAGTACAGTTTTCAGGCCGAAAAATCTATACCGGTTTTATCCATGATCTCACACGCGAAAAGGAGGCAGAAGAAAGATTAAAGGACTACGCCGTCCATTTAGAAGAGCTTGTTGAGGAGCGTACAATTTCTTTAAAGCATTCGGTAAGCGAGTTGTTGCAGGCTAAAGAAGAAGTTAGCCTGTCATTAGAGAAAGAAAAAGAACTTGGACAGATGAAAAGCCGCTTTGTATCAATGGCCTCGCATGAATTCAGGACCCCTCTGAGCAGCATCCAGTTATCGGCCATTCTTGTTGAAAAATATGCGCAGGAGTTTAGCAATCCTAACATCAGCAAACACATCGCCAAAATAAAAACGTCGGTAGGTAACCTTACGGGTATCCTAAATGATTTTCTGTCGCTCGAAAAACTCGAAGCCGGCAAGGTCGAGCCCGTATTTACCGAATTTAACCTGGTAAAATTTGGCGAGGAAATAACAGAAGAAATGCAACTGGTAGCCAAACAAAACCAAAATATCATTTATCAGCATACCGGTACTACCAGTGTTTTTAAATTGGATCCCGCATTATTAAAAAACTGCATCATTAACCTGATCAGCAACGCCATCAAATACTCGGGCGAAAATACCTTTATTGAATTTAACACGGAGGTAGCCAGCGATCAGTTGGTTGTTGTGGTTAAGGATAATGGTATAGGAATCCCTGAAAATGACCAGAAGCACTTGTTTGAAGCGTTTTTCAGGGCACATAATACCGGCAATATATCAGGTACTGGTCTCGGCCTTAATATAGTAGCGCGCTACGTTAGCCTGATCAACGGCACGGTGCAATTTGAAAGCAAAGTTAATTACGGAACATCATTCACGCTCACATTTTCGCAATCATGAAAAAAAGTATCCTCATTATTGAAGACAATACCGATATAAGGGAAAGCACCGCCGAAATACTGGAGCTTTCCGGCTACCTGGTATTGCAGGCCGGCAACGGCAAAATTGGTGTCGACTTAGCTATAAAGCATAAACCGGACCTTATTTTGTGCGATATCATGATGCCCGAGCTTGACGGGTATGGCGTATTATTCATGCTCAGCAAATCGCCCGAAACGGATAATATACCCTTTATATTTTTAACCGCGAAAGCCGAACGGGTTGACTTTAGAAAAGGCATGGAAATGGGTGCCGATGATTATCTTACCAAACCTTTTGACGATATAGAATTGCTTAATGCCATTGATAGCAGGTTGAGCAAAAAAGAAAAACAACAGGCATTTTTTAGCAGGTCGCTGCAAAAAATAGAGCACCTGGCCATCAATTCGCGCAACGGAGCAGCCGAATTAAACGCACTGATAGCCAGTAGAAAAATAAGGCAGATAAGAAAAAAACAAGTATTATTTTATGACGGGGATAGCCCGCAGGGAATTTACCTGGTGATGGAAGGCAGCATAAAAACATTTAAACTGGCCGAAGACGGCAGGGAACTGATGACCGGCTTATACAAAGCCGACGACTACCTTGGCGTACATGCCCTGCTGCTTGATGATGCTTACGGCGAAACTGCCGAAGCAACCGAAGACGCGGCCATATGCCTGCTGCCGAAAGATACCGTTTTAACCATGCTTGACCGGTATCCCGACGTTGGCCGGCAATTTTTGAAAATACTGTCAAACAATATCAAAGAAAAGGAAGAACAACTAATCGAGCTGGCCTACCATTCGGTAAGGAAACGGCTGGCGCAGGTATTGGTAAGGCTGAACAAGCAAAACGGCGAAACGCAGGAATTTAAAATATCAAGGGAAGAAATGGCATCAATGGCCGGTATGGCTACCGAAACGGTAAGCCGTACGCTTTCTGATTTTAAAGAGGAAGGCCTGATAGAAAAGAAAGGTGCAACCATCAATATAACAGACCTTAACAAACTGGTAAAAATGAGAAACTGATAAAGGTCATTTTTATCACTGACCGCGCTCATGGTTTTGATGATGCCAGCCAGGTAGTTTTGTTTAATATAAATGTGTATAGATGAAAGTTGTAGCTTACAGTATCAAGGCGTTCGAAAAGGAATTTTTGGCCAGAGCGAACCAAAAAAAACATGATATTACCCTTATCTCTAACCCGTTAAATTCTGAAACCGCGGTTTATGCCGAAGGTAAGGAAGCGGTGGTTGTTTTTACCAATGACGATGTATCTGCCTATGTTATCAACCAACTGGCCGATCTTGGCGTTAAATATATTGCTACCCGGTCGGTTGGTACAGATCATATCGATAAGGAAGCAGCAGCTTTGCGCAACATAAAACTGGCCAACGTACCTGAATACTCGCCGCAGGCTATTGCCGAACATACCGTTGCCATGGCACTTGCCCTAAACAGGCATTTAGCCGAATCAAACGCCCATAGCCACCTGTTTGATTTCAGGCTGAATGGCCTCATGGGGTTTAATTTATACGGCAAAACAGTTGGCATTATTGGCCTGGGACATACCGGGCAGGCGACTGCCGCTATCTTTAACGGCTTTGGCTGTCGTGTTATTGGATACGATCCGCTTGCAAAATCAAACTTGCCAGGAATTGAACAAGTGGCTATGAATGACCTGCTTGCTACTGCCGATATAATTTCATTACATGCCCCCCTCTGCCCCGAAAACTATCATATGATAAATAATGAGACTCTTGCTTTGATGAAAGATGGAGTCATGCTCCTGAATACTTCGCGGGGAGGGTTAATTGATACTGAAGCAGCATTACGGGCTGTTGAAACCGGTAAAATAGGTTATTTAGGACTTGATGTTTATGAAAAAGAAAAAGGCCTGTTTTTTGAGCAGCATCAACATGATACCGATAGAGACCCATTGCTGGAAAAACTGATGACCTTTAAAAATGTCCTCATCACCCCCCATCAGGCTTTTTTAACCAGTGAGGCATTACAGCAAATTGCTAATCAAACCATAAAAAATCTTGATCAGTGGCAGGCTAAAAAGTGCGTTGGAAATGCGTGTGTGTGTGCAAAAAACTGCAAAGCGACCGGTGAGCTATCAACGGTTGATACTACCAAAGCTTAATATTTATGAAAATTCCCCAGCACCTTATTGATAAATACAACGTTGCTGCTCCCCGTTATACCAGTTACCCTACGGTACCTTATTGGAACATTGAAAACTTCGATGAAGAGGAATGGCGAAAATCAGTATCGCTTTCTTTTAAGGAGAGTAACGATCGTGACGGGATCAGCCTGTATATTCACCTGCCATTTTGCGAAAGCCTGTGTACCTATTGCGGTTGTAACACCCGCATCACCAAAAACCACCGGGTAGAAGAGCCGTACATTAAAGCTGTTTTAATGGAGTGGGCCATGTACGTCAATACCTTTGAAAGCAAACCCGTTATCAGGGAAATACACCTTGGCGGCGGCACACCTACATTTTTTAAACCCGAACACCTGGCCATACTGATCAATGGTATATTAAATTCATCAACTATTCATCCCCAGGCCGAGTTTAGTTTTGAGGCGCACCCCGCCAATACAACTGTTGATCATTTACAGGTTTTATATAATCTTGGTTTCAGGAGGATAAGCCTCGGCATCCAGGATTTTGACCCGAGGGTTCAGTTTATCATTAACCGGATCCAGAGTTTTGAACTGGTAAAACTGGTTACGCAGCAAGCCCGACGGATCGGATATACATCCGTTAATTTCGATCTGATATATGGCCTCCCGCTTCAAACTATCAACGGGCTAAAGGATACCATTGCCCAAGTGGCGAAATTAATGCCCGATAGGATTGCTTTTTACAGTTATGCCCATGTACCCTGGATAAAACCCGGTCAGCGCCGTTTCACCGAAAATGATCTGCCCGATGCTAATGAAAAAAGGGCTTTGTATGAATGCGGACGCGAATTATTTACAGCATTGGGTTATCATGAAATTGGCATGGACCATTTCGCCTTGCCTACGGATAGTCTTTACTTAGCCGAACAAAATGGTACGCTGCACCGTAATTTCATGGGTTACACCCATCAATATACCCAATTAATGATTGGTTTGGGCGTATCGTCCATAAGCGATAGCTGGTATGCATTTGCCCAAAATGTAAAAAAAGTAGAGGAATACCTGCAATTGGTTAACGCCGGCCAACTGCCGGTATTTAAAGGTCATATGCTTACGGCCGATGATCTGAGCATTCGCAGGCATATTTTAAATATCATGTGTAACGGCAAAACCTGCTGGAACCTGCATAATGAAACAAGTGAAGCTTTTTTAGAGGGGCTGGAACGTATGCGCCAATTTGAGCAGGACGGGCTGGTTGAATTAAATTCATGGTGCATTACTGTTACCCCCATGGGTAAACGCTTTTTACGCAATATATGTATGGCGCTTGATGCCCGCCTATGGGCCGACAAGCCTACTACGCAGTTATTCAGCATGACTGGATAAGGCTTTGACAACACCAACTATCAGTTAAACAAAGAAACCGGGATTGATTCCCGGTTTCTTTGTTTTAGATATTTAGCAATTGCAGTTTCTCTTCTGATAAGACCAGGTCCTTCAGCATCCGCTCCAGGTAATCCTGGGTTTGGTTGCTTATTTGCGGGATCAGCTGTTTATAGTATGTGATGCCCTGCTGTAATTGGTCTTTAAATTTGAGCAGGTATTTTCCTTTCTTTTCGTTGAGGTTTGCTACATAGCCCGAAATGTCCTTTTTAAGGTAATCGATATAAAGGTTTAGCTCATTGATAAACATATTAGGGCGGGTTGTTGCCTCAAGCAAGTTGATATGCCCATAGATATGGCTAACCATATCATCAAGCGTATAAACCCCTGAAAAGAAGGCGATATTTGGTCCGGGACAAATGGTTACTGCCTTGTTTTCCCGGGCTTTCAGAATATCGTTTTTGATATAAGCAGATGCACAAAGCCCTTCGCATAAGCAAACCTTTTCGGTAACAGCATCTATCTGTTTTTGAATTTCATCTACCGGAAGCTCACTGTGTTTTAGCTGTTTTATTTTCAGATGCTGGTACTCACGTGATGCTGTGCAAATGGGATGTTCGGTAAACTCGGTATTTGATACTAAATATTTTTTATTGCAGGGACTACCCGGCCTGCCATTTGCTATCCTGCTAAGTCTTTGCTCTTCGCCCGAGCTTTTGCTGAAGTTATTGAACAGGATACCCAGCGGGGATGACGAGCTTACATAAAAATCATCATGGCCGGCGCCTGCCAATTGTTGCAGCGTATGTTCATCAACATTGGTGGCTTCGGGTACCAACAGGAACGGGCTGCCCCAACCGGTAGCATCCATCTGATAATGCTCCCGCAAAAAAACATCTTCCTGCATAGTGCCTATCCCACCCTGTACGCTGATCTTTTGCGCCGGACTGGCCTCTGTAAACCCCCTTTCGGCAAGTGCAGGTTGATAGAGGTCAAGCAGCTCGTGTATCATATTTTCCCTTTTCAGTTTAAACTCTTCCAGGATGGGTCCGAGCAGCAGGCCATCAGTAGCAAAAGCATGCCCTCCACAATTCAGGCCCGATTCAATCCTGAACTCTGATACCCACAGCCCCTTCTTTGCTAAAAACTTAGCCTGGATCAGCGCCGAACGAAAATCGCTCACCTTTAAAACGATCCGTTTACGAAGCTCGTTATTGCCATCAGGATAAAAACACTTAAAAGTTTCCAGGTAACTGTACAGCCTCGGGTTCATTCCCGCCGAAAGTACCACTGATGAATCCAGATCGCTTTCAGCAAAGCCTTTTAAAGCAGCAAGCGCGTCGGTATGGGTATCGCCGGTATAATTGCCGTCTGCGTCAAAGTTCATTTTATCAACTTTGGCCATGATATTTACATCAATAGCACCTTTGTTCATTCTGGCGCGCAAAAGATCTTGAAAGATCTGTTTACGTTCCCCCTCAGGATACTCGTTCATCAGTTCGTAACCCTGCTTTGAAGCCGAAGCCTCAGGTAATAGGTTAAAGTAACGGTCGATGTCCATTCCCTGGTTAAATGGCATTTGTTTAAGTTCTTCAAACTGCCTATTTACCAGTTCGTTTAATAAATTAAGATAGGCTGTAATCCGTTTTGAACGGCTGTCGGGGCCGCTTTTTAAAATTGGCGTAAATGGCAAACCATTTTGAGTTGAATGATACTGCCGCATACGCTCAACGAGTTCATCATCAACAATTGAAACAACGGACGAGATACCGTACCGGGCCACTTTTAGCGGTGTATCAACAGAGTATCCCAAACCTAAAACAGGTATATGAAAGCTGTGCATATAATTAATTTAATATTATGTATTTAGAATAAACATGAGGCTAATCAATCTGCCTACGGTGTTACTTACAAATAACAGTTCCGCTGGCCGATGGCGGGCTCAGATAAGGAATATCAAGTGCGAGCCCGCGCAGTAAAAACCAGGCGCCAAGGCATAGCATAAAATAGGGAACCACCCTGTTCATCTTTCTTCGGATGCCCTGGTTAACAAATCCACTGCCAACAGTGACTGCCAGCATTAAAGGCAGGGTACCCAAACCAAACCAAATCATGTATTGCACGGAAGCACCCACTGACGAAGTGTTTACCGCACCGATGAGCGCCAGGTAAACAAAACCGCAGGGTAAAAAGCCGTTTAACAAGCCTATGGCCAAATGGCCGGCCCGATGCTGTAACGCGTAAGTAAGCAACGCATTAAAAGGCTTCAGCAGCCAGTTACCAGTACTTTTGTTACTAATTTTCAACTTCCACAATCTTGAACCGGCCGCCAGCAGGATCAGTATCCCGCTAATGATGCTTACCCCCTGCTGCAAACCTGAAAGCCATAATTGCTTACCGATGAGCCCGGTTATTAACCCGAGGGTTGCGTAACTTATAGTACGCCCAAGGTTATATACCAACTTATCCCACAAGAGCAGCCAAAAGCTACTGTGGTTAATGGGGATAGCGAAGGCGAGCGGGCCGCACATTCCTATACAGTGAACACTACCAAACAAGCCTATAAAAAAAGCGATTTGACTGGTGCTCATGGTATAAATATTTCTTTGGTATACAGGTATTTTTTGCCGTTGCTTTCCCAATTAAAAACCAGCTGCCACCTACCTGGCTTTACATCAGTCAGCGGAATATTAACATTACCCGCCAGGTTGCTCTCCAGGTTGATATGTTTGTCCATTTTGCCGTCGTCCGGGCGCTTCAAATCTGCTGTTCCCTTTACCAGACCTGTAAACTTTACTAGCAGAATATTGTTGTTAATGCTGATTGATGGCTGTGCTTTATCGCTAAGTACTTGCTTCTCTTTATCATAATCGGCATTAAACGCAAGCCCTTTTTCGTAATAATGCGGATCGACATCGTCGGGCTGCCTGAACATGGCAACGCCCATGGCTACAATGTAACTCATAAAAGCCAGCATGCCTATTACTATTCCTTTTCCCCAGTTTATATGCTTAATCATTTGTTGGTGCTATAAAATTGGTTTTAACAGATTGAACCACCTTACCGCCAAGCAACAAGTTCAGTTTAATGGTAGTTTTGGCGGCATGTACTTTTGATGCAGGGAGCATGACAAAAAACACCGTTTTAGCCGATCCGCCCTTTGCAACCGGTCCGGGCGCCTGGATATAACTGATCTTAACAGCCGGATCATCCGCCCCTATCCTGATCACTTTATCCTGATTGGTTTTATTAATGATTTCGGCATTATAAATATTACTGATGTAACCGCCCGGCTGTTGCTGATAAAGCATTCCCGCACTGCGCATAACGGTGATATCCATATCGCTCCGGCTGAAAATAAAATAACCAAGTACAGCCACCAGCACGGTTATTACCGCGGTATATCCCATCATGCGCCCGGTAAACGAGGGCTTTTCTTTCAGCCTGATCATATTTTCGGAGAAGTAGCCAATCAGGTTGCGGGGCTTTCCTATCTTGTCCATTACCTGGTCGCAGGCATCTATACAGGCAGTACAGTTGATACATTCAATTTGAGTTCCTTTACGAATATCAATACCTGTAGGACAAACAGCAACGCACAGGCTGCAATCAACGCAATCGCCTTTCAGGTTAAAGGGGTCCGCGTTACGGCTTAACTTGCCCCGTGGTTCGCCACGCACATCGTCATAAGCTACTACTAAAGTATGCTCATCAATCAATACACTTTGTAAACGCCCGTAAGGGCATATCAATGTGCAAACCAGCTCACGTACCTGGCTGTAAATCAAATAAAATACAATGGTGAATACCCATATACTGATAAAACCAACCCAGTGGGCTGCAACAGGCTCAACAATAATTTTAACAAGGCTTTCGCTGCCGATGATATAAGCGAGGAAAGTGTTGGCGATCAGAAAGGATACGAATACAAACAAAGCATGTTTGGCTGTTTTTTTGATGATTTTTTCCCGTGTCCAGGCACCAGCGTCAAGCTTTTTACGCTTATTGGCATCCCCTTCTATCCAAATCTCTATCTTTCTGAAAACCATTTCCATAAATATGGTTTGAGGGCAAATCCAACCGCAGAAAATACGACCGAAAGCAATAGTAAATATTACCACGCAAACCAAAAAAACAAGCGAAGCCAGCATAAACAGAAAAATATCCTGCGGCCAAAACACCTGCCCCAGCAGTACAAATTGCCGATCTATCACATTGAGCAGCAACAACGGCTGGCCATTGATTCGTAAAAACGGCCCAGCAAAAAAGAAAATGAGATAAAAATAGCTTAACCAGCTTCTCCATTTATAAAACCTGCCTTTACGTACCAGCGGATACATCCACTGTCTTTTCCCGTTTTCTTTTGCCGCCAGTAAGCCGTCCATAATCGTTATATTTTTGCTATCTTTTTGCCTTTTGCCGCAATGTCATCCGCATCTTTTTCGCCCTGCGGTTCTTTAGGATTAGCCGGATTGCTGCCATGCAATGATTTTATATAGTTTGCCACATCCGAGATTTGCTTGGGCGATAACTGTTTCTCCCAGTTGGGCATTCCTTTGGCCAGTACGCCATATTTTATGGTTTTAAACACATCATTGATCTTACCACCATGCAGCCAGTAGTCATCGGTAAGATTGGGGCCAACTACACCCTGTGCGTGATCACCGTGACAGGGAACGCAGCTTTGTTTAAAGATCGCCTGCCCGGAAGCCAATACAGCCTGATCGGTAACAAGTTTAACTGTTGTTTCGTCAACCCGGTTAGCGGCCTTGCTCAGGTATTCTTTTTTGGCAATATCTGCCTGGGCCATCTCCGTTTTATATTCATCATATTGTAACTGCCCAAAGCCAAAAACATGATAAATGAGGATGTAACCAACTGCAAAAACAATGGTGATATAAAACATGTAGCTGAACCAGCCAGGAATAGGATTGTTAAGCTCCTGGATACCGTCATAATCATGTGCTATGATCAGCTCCTTTTCTTCAGACATTGGTCTTAACGACAGTAATTTGTTCCAAACCTCTGTTTTAGGCTTTTTAACTTTTTTGGCGGGTTTCATCTCCGCTATGATCTGCTCTTCTGTATACCCCTGCGCCCGGAGCGTTATTTTTGTCAATACCCTAAGCGCCCTGAGCAATACCAGCATGGCTACAATAAATAATACCAGCATGGCTATAATTGCTCCATACCCTATCTCGTTCATCAAATCGCCCGGTATCAGGCTGTCATCGGCGGCCATTGCCGGTTGTAACGGTATCATCAATACAAGTAAAATTAACAGGCGGCGGTATTTCATAAGTTGTAAGAATTAAGGGATTCACCATGACTATCCTTCAAAGGCAGATTACGCATATGATCTACATGCTGTTTCCTGAGCCTGAAAAGCAGGATAGCTACTACAATAAAAAATACGAGGAAGATCCCCAGAGAAAATAACAGGTAACCCTGGGCACCCGAAATGTGTTCTGTAAATTGCTTAAACATTGCTTTTGTTATTTAGCGGCGGTTTTGCTTGCTTTGATATCGGTACCCAAACGTTGCAGGTAAGCTATCAAGGCTACTATTTCTTTATTGTTTTTAACCTTTATATGATCGTTATACAGGTTATCGGCAATTTCTTTTTCCTGTTTACTAAGATCGTTGTTGGCTATTTTTTCATATCCTTCGGGATATGGGACACCCAGTGTGCGCATGGCCTTTATTTTGGCGGCTGTGGTAGCCGTATCAAGATTTTGGGTTAACAGCCAATCATAATTTGGCATAATACTCCCCGGCGACATGAGGCGTGGGTCCATCAAGTGGTTATAGTGCCAGGCATTGCCGTATTTGCCGCCCTCGCGCGCCAGGTCGGGCCCGGTACGTTTTGATCCCCATAAAAACGGGTGATCATAAACAAATTCGCCGGCCTTGCTGTATTCGCCATAGCGCTCGGTTTCTGAGCGGAAAGGCCTTACAGTTTGTGAGTGGCAGTTTGAGCAGCCCTCTCTGATATAAAGGTCACGTCCCTGCAACTCAAGCGGAGTATAAGGTTTTACCGCCGCGATAGTTGGGATATTTGATGATATAGTCAGCGTTGGCATCAACTCAATAAAAGTACCCACCAGTATAACCAGCAATGCGGCTATCATCATTTGTATTGGTCGGCGTTCCAATACCCGGTGCCATGTTTCTTCATGCCCGGTTGTGCTTAAAGCAGGCAACGGCATAGCCTGGGCAGGCTCATTTGCAACGAGTTTGCCCTGCAGCGCGGTGCGGCAAAGGTTATATGCCATTACAATAACGCCCAGCAGGTATAATCCACCACCTACAGAACGCATAACATGCATAGGCAATATGCGCATCGTTGTTTCCAGAAAAGCGGGATATTTCAGTATCCCCTCGGGTGTAAACTCTTTAAGCATTAAACCCTGGGTAAAACCAGCCCAATACATTGGTATAGCGTAAAACAGGATCCCGAGCGTACCTATCCAAAAATGAAACGAGGCCATCTTTTTTGAATATAACTGCGTTTTATAAATACGCGGAATAAGCCAGTAAAGGATGGCAAAGGTTAAAAAGCCGTTCCAGCCCAAAGCGCCAACGTGTACGTGGGCAATTATCCAATCGGTAAAGTGGCCTATGGCGTTCACCTGTTTCAATGAAAGCATAGGACCTTCAAACGTGGCCATACCATAAGCAGTTAAGCCAACTACCATAAACTTCAGGATCACGTCGTCACGAACTTTATCCCAGGCACCTCGCAGGGTGAGCAAGCCATTGATCATGCCGCCCCAGCTTGGCGCTAACAGCATAATAGAAAAGGCCACACCTAATGACTGCGCCCAACCGGGAAGCGTGGTGTACAGTAAATGGTGCGGGCCGGCCCAGATATAGATAAAAATGAGCGCCCAAAAGTGCAGGATACTTAACTTATAGGAATAGATAGGCCTGTTGGCCATTTTGGGCAAAAAGTAATACATCATGCCCAGATATGGGGTGGTCAGGAAAAATGCCACCGCATTGTGGCCATACCACCATTGTACCAGTGCATCCTGCACGCCGGCATATACCATGTAGCTTTTAAAGGCTGATACCGGCAGTTCAAATGAATTTACAATATGCAATACGGCAATGGTGACAAACGTGGCTATGTAAAACCATATGGCAACATATAAATGCCGTTCGCGGCGTTTAAATATGGTTCCAAACATATTAATGCCAAACACAACCCAGATAAGGGTAATTGCAATATCTATTGGCCATTCAAGTTCAGCATATTCATGCGAGGTGGTTAAACCTAAGGGCAACGTAATAACAGCCGAAACAATGATGAGCTGCCAGCCCCAAAAGTGAATTTGACTAAGGGCATCGCTAAACATCCGCGCTTTTAACAGCCGCTGTAATGAATAGTAAACACCCATAAAAATAGCGTTACCCACAAAAGCGAAAATCACCGCGTTGGTGTGTAAGGGCCGGATGCGGCCAAATGTAGTGTATTGGTTGCCCATGTTCATCCCCGGGCTATACAATTGTATGGCTACGATGAGGCCTACGGTCATCCCAATTATACCCCAGATCACCGTGGCGATACCAAAATTACGGACGATCTTGTTGTCATAGTAAAAATTTTCGGGCTGCATATGATATTAAATAATTTGATGGTGTAAAAGTATTGAGGGGCTGCCGCCGACAGAATGATTACGGTTTGCCCGAATAATGACATTGGTCATTTTTTATCTTTATCAGTTGGTTCATCATCCAGCAGGATCCTTACCGATGGGGTATACAGATCATCATGCTGGCCGTTACGCTGCGCCCAAAAAAAAGCGCCCAAAAACACAAGTGCAAGCAATACGCTGCACCCGATCAGGAAATAAATAATGTTCATGATAATTTTCTTTTTTTAGCGGCGAGGTGTGTTGCTATGCTTGTGAACGAAATGATGGTTGCAGTACTTAAAGGCATCAATATGGCCGCTATGAGCGGTGAAAGCCTGCCGCTTACTGCATAGCTTAATCCTAATAGGTTATAGCAAAGCGATATAAAAAACGAAATGTGGATAATGGTGATACTATCCTTTGAGAATTTAAGAAATGCGGGCAGCAACCTGAGCGAACGCCCATCCAAAATAGCATCGCTGCCGGGCGAAAAATTGTTAACGTTATCCGTAATAGCTATCCCCAAATCACTTTGTTTTAAAGCACCCGAATCATTCAAGCCATCACCTATCATCATTACCTTTTTACCGGCCAGCTGTAAAGCCTTTATAAAGTCAAGCTTTTGCTGCGGGGATTGGTTAAACAGCATATATCCCTCCCCCTTAAAATAAGGCAGTAAATTTTTCCGCTCCCGGTCCTGATCGCCTGATAACAGGTAAATTTTATAATCCGCGGCCAGCCGCGCAATATCTTCAAGCCCTTCGCGATACTTGTTTGCAAAGCTGAAATAACCGGCGTATCGCCCGTTAATCATCAGGTGTACTTCAGTTGATTTTGCGATATCTACTCCTCCCGTTAAAAACGACTGGCTGCCGACTTGAACATTATGCCCATCAACCCAGGCAGTAATCCCCTTTCCGGCTATTTCCCGGTAATTACTTACCCGAAGTTTATCCGCCCCCTGGAGGTAATCGCAAATCTGAATGCTTAAGGGATGGGCCGAATTACTACAAATACTGTATATGAGCTGTTCCTCGTAACTGCTTAGCTGTGCATTGTTGCTTACACCGTTTTCGCCGCCAATAGTAATGGTGCCGGTTTTATCTAACACGATTGTATTAATACGGGCCAGTTGTTCAACAACGGCGGTGTTTTTGAGGTAGAAAAAATTACGATCAAAAATACTGAGTGCCGCCGACATAGTGAACGGTGTACTTAAAGCCAGCGCACAGGGGCATGCTACAATCAACACCGCTGTAAATGCCGAAAAAGCACGGTAAACATCGACCGGCAACCAGAAAACTAATGAACCCAATGCAATCATCAGTAAAACAATGCTGAAATACTTACTTACCTTTTGGTTAAAGGTTTGCATCCGGTTGTCCTGACTACGGCTAAAAGCTTCATTATTCCACAATTGGGTAAGGTAGCTTTGTGATACTGGTTTAATTACCTCCAATTCAATAGCTTCGCCCATTTGCCGGCCACCGGCATAAACCACTTCACCCCAAACCTTTGTCACAGGAGCCGATTCGCCGGTAACAAAGCTAAAATCAATCCGCGCTTCACCATTTAGTAATATCGCATCGGCCGGAATAATCTCATTACTGCGAATGCGGATCCGCTGACCTACTTTCAGGGCTGATAAGGGCAGCGGCTTTTCAATACCGTTATCAACAGCCTGTACGGCAACAGGGAAAAACGAGCGGTAGTCCCGCTCAAAAGAGATATGGTAATAGGTTTTTCGCTGAACAAATTTACCCACCAGTAAAAAAAACACCAGCCCGCAAAGCGTATCGGCAAAACCGGCTCCCGCATGGGTTAGTACCTCAATCAGCGTACGCAAAAAAAGCACGGCTATGCCCAGCGCCAGCGGAAAATCGATATTCAATATTTTATTACGGAGGTTTGTATAGGCCGATTGGAAATATTCCCTCCCGCTGTAAAAAACAACCGGCAGCGAAAACAGCACATTCAACCAGCCAAAAAAATGCCTGAAAGTTTGCTCATATTCCGATAATCCCAAGTACTCCGGAAAACTGAGCAGCATCACATTACCGAAACAAAACCCGGCCACCGCTATCTTTTTTACAAGATTATCGCCAGCACCGGTTTGTTGTTTTTTAATAACATCTTGGAGGTTAATAAGTGGCTCATAACCGATATCAACTAATAGTTCCACAACCTGTCTTAAACTTATCTCCTTGTTATTAAAGCGCAGGTTTACCTGTTTCTTTAAAAAGTCAATCCGGCTGTAATAAATGGCAGGGTTAAACCTGTTTAACTGCTCAAGCAGCCAAATACATGAGCTGCAATGGATATAAGGGATATAAAGCGTTAATATGGTAATGTTTTCGTCTGTAAAATCAACCAGGTCTGCTATGATCGAAGGATCATCAAGGTATTCGAACCGCTTTTCCACGTGGGTACGTGTTGCGCCGGGATGTTCATTATAGCTGTAATAGTTACATAACCCACTATTGGATAGCACCTTGTAAACACCTTTACAGCCCGTGCAGCAAAAATCTTTGTCATCCAATACATAATGATCTTTATCACAATCGTTACCGCAGTGGTAGCAGGTAGTTTGGGTAAGTATATTTACAGCCATTGATGATCTATTTATAAGATCAAAAATGGCTGTAATCCACCACTTGAAAAATGATGGCTGTTGGATGGAAAAGTGATGAGTATCATTTTTCACAGCTTAAAACAAAGAGTAACACACGTTGCTATCCGATCTTATACGCTCACTCCCATCCCCTGTTTTTAGAAATGCAGCGGTGGAAGCCCCTCCGGCAACACCAGCAGAGGTATTTCAATATGATGCGAAAGTTTTTTAGTGTAACTGATGCCGAACAGGCGCTCAAGCGGGTTAACTTTACGGTGCACCATCACCAGCATATCAATCACTCCGTGCTCGCTAAGCCAATCGAGCCCGCGCATTATACCCGTACCTTTAATGTGCCTGTAATAAATTTTAGGATAGTTGGCTTTACAGGTAACTTCATTTAAAAAAGCTTCAACCTGCTGTTTTTCATCTCCTGTTTCGTACTTCTCGTCGGTTACATGGGCTATCAATAGCTCTGCATTAAAATAGCGTGCCAGGCTTGCCACCGAATGGATCATTTCTATATCGCTGCTGTTCAAATCGGTAGCAAAAGCTATTTTTGTTACAGGGTGATATTTTGCTTGCGATGGTATAAGTAAAACCGGGAAGGCGGCATCGCCGATCATGTCCTGTGTGTTGCTGCCTAAAAAAAATCTGCTCATAGCTCCTGCTCCCGACATGCCCATAACAACCATTACGCTTTTTTCTTCATCTATTTTGCCTGTTACTACATCAACTACCTCGCCTACGTCGCAGTACGTTGTAATAACATTATGGCCTGACGCCGCTTTAGCGTAAGGGCTTTCCTGTTGTAAGGTTACAGAAAGTTGCTCCAATTCCTTATCTGCATCTGCTTTGAGCGACGTATAATCCTCTAAAGGCCAGGCTACTTGCGCTGCCATGGGCGTTTCTGAAGGTATTTTGATGGCATGACATAATATTAAACCTGCTTTGATATTTTGCGCAAGGTTTATAGCATAGCTTGCCGCGTTTTTTGCAGGTCCCGAAAAATCGGTGGGTACTAAGATTGTTTTCATGTTTAAAGGATTGATTAATTGATATGGCTGATATTTTTTATGTTGTGGTTCGCTATTATAGAGCTGGCTTTCAAACAGGCTATTAAGGTTATATGTCGTTATATTTAAGTGCCCGTCGACAATAGCCCCTGTATTATCATCATTTTTTGCAGGTGTGTTCTAAAAACAACAGGTATATCATCGCTTTCATATATTTTCATAACATCGTTATTGATAATGTAAAGTTGGAGCGTACCGGGTGTTAAAATAGTGACGATTGTCATTTATCAATCTGATTGTCAACATCTATAAAACAACATCTACCCCAAAAAACTAATAAGGAAAAAACTATTTACCAGCGTGAAAAACTTGTACCGAATTATGAACTTGCGGACACGGGCAAGTACCACGAAAAATCATTACTGCCGGTATAGTAAATATAACCCAGAGATATTTTAACCAATGCGCGAGTGATTTCAATCAACGAATAAAGAAATACAGATCATTTTATTAAAATACTTTCCGCGCTTCTTTTGCCCGCAAACTAAAAATCGCAAAAAGCGTATTATATGATCGTTTACAAAAGCTTCACTTTTGATTCTGCACATTTTTTACCCAACGTTCCGCTGCACCACAAATGCAGGAACATACATGGCCATACCTACCATTTAACAGTTTATTTTGAAGGCGAGGTAACAAGCCCCGAAGGATGGGTGCTTGACTTCGCCCTGATCAAAAACGCGGTTAAACCAATAGTTGACCAGTTGGACCATACCATTCTGAACGAAGTCCCTGGTTTGGAAAACCCCACGGCCGAAAACCTGGCCATATGGATCTGGAAAAGCATAACCGACAAATTGGATGGGCTTAATAAAATTGAATTGAAAGAAACGCCGACATCCGGGGTCATTTATGAAGGAAAATAGCGTAGTTATCTTTCCCATTTTTTTAGATCTCCGTGCAGTTTCCCCAGTTGAATGCCCCATATCACCACAGCAGGTGATTTTGATCACTATTTAAGCCGCTAAATTCCGCAAGCTTTGCATTAATAAAAAAATCATTAGTCATAAGCCATTGAAAATATGATACCTAAAAAAATGAAAGCCGCCGTAGTGCACGAATTTGGCCAGCCTTTGCAAATAGAAGAAATGCCGGTTCGCGAGCCGGGCCAACATGAAATACTGGTTAAAGTAATAGCCAGTGGTGTTTGCCATACCGACCTGCACGCGGCAGACGGCGACTGGCCGGTTAAACCCAAAATGCCACTGATCCCCGGCCATGAGGCTATTGGTTATGTAGTAGCGCTTGGTCCTGATGTTAAAGGCCTGAAGGAAGGTGATATTGTAGGTGTACCCTGGCTGTACAGCGCCTGCGGATGCTGCGAGTTTTGTATTACCGGTTGGGAAACCTTATGTAACGACCAGAGAAATGGCGGCTATAGCGTTGACGGCGGTTATGCGGAATATGTAGTGGCCGATTCCCGTTATGTTGGGCATTTCCCGGCAGGCTCGGATTGTACCGCGATGGCACCGATCATTTGCGCGGGTGTTACCGTTTACAAAGGCCTTAAAGAAACGGAAACCAAACCGGGAGAATGGGTAGCTATTTCCGGCATAGGTGGCCTTGGGCACTTAGCTGTACAATATGCCAAAGCCATGGGCATGCATGTTGCGGCTATTGATGTAGACGATACAAAACTGGAATTAGCTAAAAACCTTGGCGCCGAGCTGATCGTTAATGCCAAAACTACCGACCCCGGCACGTTTTTACAAAAAGAAACAGGGGGTATGCACGGCGTGTTGGTTACCGCTGTATCACCCATCGCGTTTAAACAAGGTATATCCGCGTTAAGAAGAAAAGGGACTATCGCGCTGAATGGATTACCGCCCGGTAGTTTCGACCTCCCCATATTTGAAACCGTACTGAACCGCTATACCGTCAGGGGATCAATTGTAGGTACTCGTAAAGATCTGCAGGAAGCCATCGAGTTCGCCGTGGAAGGAAAAGTTAAAGCCACCATACATACCGCAAAATTAGAGGACATAAATACAGTTTTGGCCGACCTGAAAAATGGTAAGGTAGATGGCCGGATTGTACTTGAAATAGCTACACCCTAATCTGCAAATAACAAAAACTTTTACGGCAGGCCGGGCCAAACTGCTCATTGACGCAATATACCGTGCCTAAGCGCCTACTCAAACTAAGTTACTTTAAAAAGATCCGCTCCCTGGGCGGGTCTTTTTTATTGCGGGCAGCATCGGTATTATGCTCGCTTCCGGGTCGCCATTCCAGTGATAAACCGGGTAAACGCGAAATGATGAGTATCATGAGAACAACTGTTTCCGGTCAGGCAAAGTCTATCACCTGCGGGATACATTTGCCCCATAATTTAATACAAATCATTATGAAAAAGATTTTCTTTACTACTTTGATCTTATTTTTATTAAGCGGGATAACCGCTTTCGCTCAGCAAAAAAATGAATGGGATATCCGCCTCAGGGCAATTGGGGTTATCCCCCAGGAAAGTGCGACGATAGGCGTTATCGGCGGAGACATAAACATTTCCAATACTGTTGTTCCCGAGCTCGATTTTACCTACTTTTTTGCCAAAAACTTTTCTGCAGAATTAATCCTGGCGACAACAAAGCACCAGGTAAAAACAAAAGGATCCAACCTGAGTGCTATTGGTGCCGGCTCTTCGGCCGATGTTGATCTCGGTAAAGTATGGTTGCTTCCGCCTACGCTTACTTTGCAATACCATTTGCCCACAGGTACCCTTTTTAAACCCTATATCGGCGCGGGGCTTAACTACACTATTTTTTACAATGCCGATAAAGGTTCAACCGTAGGCGGCATTGATTACAACAACAGTTTTGCTTTTGCAACTCAGTTGGGTGCTGATTTCGATATCAGTAAAAAAGTATTCTTGAATATTGATCTGAAGAAAATATTTCTCTCTACCGATGTAAAGGTTGATGCATCCAATTTAACGCCTGCGGGCAAACCCGAACTTGCGCCGGTTTTGAAAAACATACCGGCCGATGTAAAAATCAGGCCCTGGATAATCGGCGTAGGTATGGGTTACCGTTTTTAATCCACTTGCTGCAAAAACGCCCCGTGGAAACCTGGAGTACGAAGACTGCACCCAATCAGGAAAAAAATACGATTTCACGAAGTTAAGAGCAGAACAAGCGTGTCAATGTTATATCGCCCAGTCATCGCTGTCTGTTTTGTTTATACGAAAAAGAATGCCCGATATCCAAAGCAAGGCGCCGGTGAGCAATAATTTCTGATTCATTTCGGGCAAGCGGTGACCTGGGCTGGTTAAACATAAAAACAATTCTGTCAATAACACCAGTATCGTGAGCATGCCGATGAGCATTTCACTCCATTGTTGCCTGTCCATATCCGTTAAATTCTGTGAGGTTTTTCTGCCGGAAGATACCCCGGACAATCAATTTGATAGTGCAGGTTAGCTCCTCAAGTGTACAGGATATCGACTTGATTTTTACCGGGATTTCATCCGTCGTTTCCATCAGGTCGATATGCAGTAAATCAGAGCTCAAAGGTTCCCTACCCTTAAAGTTGTCAAAAAGCAGGTCGGCGAAATTTCGGTCATTACCTAAAAAATACTGTCCATAACTATCAAATCCTGCCGGTGTTCTAACGCTCAGCAAAATATAAAACCCGAGTTCCATAGCTATAAATTAAGAGGCTCCTGCTTTAACAGGAGCCTCATTTAAAAAACTATCCCACTTATTTAATGTCAATTTGCCTGCGTATAGCCTTAGCTTCTTCGCGTTTAGCAATATCGATCTTCAGGACGCCGTCTGTATAAGACGCCTCAATATTTTCGGCGTTGGCGCTGTCGGGCAACGTAAACGAACGTACAAATGAACTGTAACTATACTCACGTTTACTGTAATTTTTTTGAACGTCGCTGCTTTCGTTTTGTCGTTCTACCGAAATGTGCAGCACATTGCGATCAAGGTTAATCTTGAAATCTTCTTTTTTCAGGCCGGGCGCAGCCAGTTCAACATGATAATGATCCTCGGTTTCGCTGATGTTAGCTGCGGGAACGCGCGCTACCAAGCGGTCATTGAAAAAAGAATCGTTTAAGATTGATTCAAAAACATCATTAAATGACGGTAATAACGAACTGTTATTCTTTTTGTCGGCATTAAATTTAACCAATGTCATAGGTCTTCCTCCTTAAATAAATTAATGATTAAAACTTATATTAATTAAACCGGTTCATTTAATTCAAAGCTAATGCCAGTAGAGTAAACACTTGAGATCACTGAAAAAATTTCACAAAAAATGCTTTTTTTTCAGTTCGACCTGACAAATATTCAATATACCATTGCTTTTAACATTAGCATTAAAGCAAAGCAACAATGGTTGATATTTTCACGACGTATGCCGCTTTGTTTAAGCTAAAAAGCATTGATAGAATTGCGGTAAATTAAAATTCTCTTCGTTCTTTGGACTTAAAACAATAGCTATTTTATTTTGGTTTAAACATTACGCAGCATGCCTGCTTTCGCACTCATCTTTTGAGGAACAGCATCGATTCCCGAAAATATTATCTATCCTGGTCGAAACATTGTTAAAAACCTGTCAGTACATAAAACTGGCTTGCACAACAAAATCCGGGTTCAAAAAACGGCTATTTCGGTATAGCGAATGTCTGCATGAACGATGATTTAGTCCGGTTCATTGATATGGCAATTGCTAAAGGATGGGTGAGGCTGTAGTTTTACTAAAAATTAAAACCAAAAGCTATGAAAACTAACAAAAACAAACTGGCTACCGCCATTATTATCGCAGTTCTTGCAGTACTTACACTTCCATCATCTGTCCTGGCTCAGCAAACCGTAGCAGGCCGCACAGAGTTACAGCGACATGACCTTAGTATTCCCGGCCGTGAAATGGTACAGGTACGCGTAGATGTTGAAAAAGGAATGTCATTCCCGCAGCATACACATTTCGGCGAAGAAATTATTTATGTACTTGGTGGGTTACTGGAATACCAGGTAGCAGGCCAACAACCGGTGACGCTTAAAGCCGGCGACGTTTTATTTATCCCTTACGGAACCGTGCATTCGGTGAAAAATGTAGGAACCACCAAAGCGAGTGAGCTTGCTACCTATATTGTTGAAAAAGATAAACCACTTGTTACACTGATCAAGTAAGGTTCATTATAGATTTTGGAAGTATCGATCCCCAACTTAATAATCATTGCGATCAATACTTCCAAAATTGCTTCGGGCATAGCTTTATAAGCTTGATGTAAACCGGTAAGCTCCCGGCATCAAGCGATAAATTGCTTTGTTTCCTTCAAACCCGATAAAGCTGATACCCTTTGCCCCTGCCACAGGCTTACCACCTTCAGTTATGCCTTTAACAGTAACTGCCGGAAGAAACAATGTAGCTGAGGTATTCGCCGGAACAGTTGCATCATAGGTCAATGTTTTACCGCTTACGGACCAGCTACTGTTTATCCGTCCATAAGGTGAATCATAAGATCCTTTAGCCCAGGTCATCTCCCCGGTGGGGTCGGGCTCAGGCTGCAAAATAAATTTCTTAAAACCAGGTTCATCACGCTGAATCCCGATAGAATAAGCAATCATCCATTGACCAACAGCACCAAATGAATAGTGGTTAAAAGAGTTCATGCTGTTATTACCGCCAAAGCCGTTTTCTACAGTATATCCGTTCAGCCTTTCCCAAATAGTTGTAGCGCCCTGGTCAATAGCATACAGCCATGACGGATAATGCTCGTTCTGCAACATTTTATAAGCAAGGCCCGAGTGCCCGTTATCTGAAAGAGCTTTACTGATCGCGCCCGTACCTACAAATCCGGTCATAAGAGAATAAGCAGGGCGGACAATCCCCTGGTCATCTTTATTCTCGTGTTCAACGGCAGCCTCAAGGTTCTTTGCCATATAACTGATATTTTCGTTGCTAAATACGCCAAGTGCCAAACCTGTTGCGTAGGCCGTTTGCGTATCCGAAACTTTAAACTCTTTTTTGCCGGGCTCGCCAAACATCCCACCACCAACAACACCTACGGCTTTTTTATCAGCGTTAACAAATGTTTTGTTGAAGAAGGCTTTTCGCTCTTCATATTTTTTCCTGAATTTCTCAGCATCATCTTTCTTTCCTAAAATAGCGGCCACCTTTGTCATAATGCCCAAATCATAAACATGATAAGCTGTAACCGGGAAAGCAGTACCAAGCTGCATATATTGTGGTCCAAGCCAGTCGCCCAGCACACCATCCGTACTGAAGCCGGTTTTAGGATCAATAGTTGAGTCGATGTAATCCATATACCTGCACATGGCATCATAATGTTCGGCAAGTAATGATACATCATTATATTGCTGGTAAGTTTCCCAGGCCACGGTGATGCCTGCACTCCCCCAGATCACACCACCAAAGCCACCGCCAACTGGTGCTATATCGGTAAATCGCCCTTGCTCAGTTTGCAAATCACGCATGGCCAGCATATGCCTGCGCAGAAACTGATCGGCATTGGATACATAAGTTGCAGTACGCGAAAAAATACTGATATCGCCCGACCAGCCCATCCGCTCATTCCTTTGCGGGCAATCGGTTGGTATAGTAAGGAAGTTATCGATGTTTGACCACGTTAGGTTGGACCATAGTTTGTTCACCTTTGGATTAGAGGTAGTGTAATTTGCAGTGAGTTTTTTTACGGAACTTATAACCAGGCCCTGTACATCCTCTAACGGCAGCGGCTTGTCAATGCCGGTAATTTCGATATATTGATAACCATGCGATGTAAAATGCGGTTGGATCACCTGATCGCCATCCTTCATGATATAAAGATCCTGACTCAGCGCTGCGCGGTAATTTTCGGTCATAATCATACCGACATTTTTACCAGACTCCTTCAGGTTTGGATACAGGATTTCGGCATAACGCAAGGTCAGTTTTTTTCCAGAGATACCATTTTTGATGCTGATCTTGGGCACACCTACAAAATTCTGTCCCATGTCATATACATAAACACCTTTTCTAACTTCCCTCACTCCTTTAGCAGTAAGGGTTTTATAAATTCCTGCCGATGTTCCGATCTGCCCGATCATCGAAATATGATCAAAATCCAGCGGGATCTTTTTCCCGAAATAGTCAACGTCATCCCCCATATATGTTGTTCCTTTTAGAGATACTTCCTGCGCCTTTTGCCAGTTATGATCATCATAAGCTACCGTGTTCCAGTCTTTAACTGCAACTTCCTTTGTGGCATCGTCAACCTCGCCCATATCCAGGCTGCTGTAAACAACAGGACCATCGTTAAAATATTTCCAGTTTTTGTTATTGGTTTTGATCACCTCCTGCGAACCATCAGTATAAGTAATAACCAGCTTAGCTAACAAGGATTGCCTGTCGCCAAAATGGTTCCAGACCGAGCCGTAGCTCAACAAACCGCTCCACCAGCCTTCGCCGAGCATAGCACCAATAGCGTTTTTCCCTTTACTTACCATACCGGTTACATCGTAGGTTTGATAAAGATGAGTTTTGTTATATTGTGTAAGGCCGGGGTTGTAATAATCGTTACCCACCCGTTTACCGTTAAGATAGATTTCATAAATCCCCCTTGCCGTTACATAAAGCCTTGCCTGCGAAATACCTTTATCGGCATTAAAAACCGAGCGCAGCATAGGCATAGCGTTATGACTGGGATCGGCAAGGATAAATGCGCCCGCACTTCCGCCGTCTACCTCATATTTCCCATCTTTTATAACTAAACCGGATGAAGGAGTAATAACAGCTTCTTTAAAAATCCCTTTGTAATTATTTTCTTCGGGCTTTTCGCTGAATAAATTGTTGCGCGGCGACCTGAAATTGGAAACCGTCAGCTCAGAAAATTCGGCTTTCTGACCTTTATCTACAGAAAAACCTATCTCTCCAAGCATTCCAAAAGAGATTACATCACGGCGGCCAAGCGGATTAAGTGTTATCACGGCGTCGCGGTTTGCAGGCACAGGCTGGGCTATAGCAGTTGCATCTTTCTCATCGGCTAAAAATGTTTTATTATCATCAACAGTGAATGTAAGTGTACCAAGCTCATTATTGATCAATATGGAGTGTTGTTTGTTCTTATTACCGTTGCCAATCAGGTCGGTTTTTATTGGGAAGCTTTTAAATACTTTATCCAATGTATCTTTTTCCGAATACCCTGCTCTGTATACGTTGATCCGTGCATTGCCTCCCTGATCCAGCCCTGAAATATCCACCTCTACTTTAAAATAAGATTGGTTCTTTTTATTGGCAAGCTGAAAAATATTCCTGTTACTGTTCATCAGCCGTGGGTCATTAGCGGCAAAAATCAGGCTTGCCCTGGAGCTCCCCGGAGCGATAGCCACTTTATATTTCAGGTTATACAGCGGCAGGTAATGTGCATAAAGCACCAGGTCATTATCTCCTCCCCCTATCCATTGCGCGCCATCCCATGCCGACATTCCCGTGTCCATGAGCCCCGTTTCAAACCAGGAGCCCGAGGAAGAAACACCGCCTGCCTGATCCCAAACAGTTACCGTCCAGCTATAGCGGGTTGCGGCTTTAAGCGGCGAGCCTGCGTAAACCACAGCTAAGGCTGTTCCGCTTTTTATTCTGGTGCTATTCCATACCACTTTTCCCTGTGCATCTTTTACGATGATCTGATAAGCAACCTGGTTATAGCCTCTCGATCCTTCAGGGGCCAGCATTTGCCAGCTAAACCGGGGCAGTTTAACATCAATCCCAATAGGATGGTCAGTATATTCCACCTGCAGGTTAACTATCCGGGTCCCTTTTACAGCACCGTAAAGGTTAATTTGTATAAATGAAAATAACAGTAATAAAATCAGGATAGCCGGTTTAACTATCGGGGCAGGATTTTTTGTCATAATTGGGTTTACAGTAAAAATAATTGGTACAGCAATATGCTAATAAAATGATACTTAACTGTCCCTTACTTACCCCTTTGATTGTAAATACTTTTTTATACGACTAAAAGCAGAATACGAAGCCTAAAGCTAATAAATTATCACGGCATCAACGCCTCACCGCCCAGGCCAAACCATCAGCCCCGCGAATATCAATATGCCCGGCCACTTCTAATTTATTGAGATCGATCACTGCCACATAATTATCGCCGGTGCAGCCTATGAATGCACGTGATCCGTCATCATCAACCAGGATGCCGGCCGCGCCATGCCCTGTATTTATACGTTTCAACTCCTGGTGCGATACTGCATCAAAAATAAACAGGTCGCCAGTGCGGAGGCTCGTAACCAGAATACGTTTACCATCCGGCGTGAACTTAAGTCGGTTGGCACCCGTTACCTTTGCATCAATTGTGGCAGTTACCTTTTTGGTCGCGATATTGATGATCGAAATATTGCCATCCTCAGCACCTGCAGTCCATAATTCGCGCCCATTGGGTGATAGATCAAAGCCCTCAGAACCTTTAGCTACCGGGATAACAGTTTGCACCCAGTCATGGCGTGCCGGAGGTGCAAAACCGCCCGGAGGCCCCGTTGGCTTCAGCAAACTATCCTCCAAAATGCTTACCGTTGCTGAAGATACATTTGTGGTGAACACCTTTTTCCCATCATCGGTTACATAGATCATGTGCGTTCTATCCTGGCCTGTTCCCATGGCCCAGTCAAATTTGCCGGTTGCAGGATCATAGCGGCCAACAGCTTTAGCGCCTTCGGCCGAGAACCAAACTTTTCCTCCTGCAAATGTGAGTCCATGCGGCCCCATCAATGGTTTGGTATCAATGGCGGGCAGCGCTTTTTGCGCCACAAGATCAATTACGCTCAGCTCGTGCAGGCTTCCTCCACCGTAGATGGAAACATAAGCCGTCTTTCCATCGGCTGAGGCAATAACTTCATGAGGATCGGAACCCACGGGCACGCGTGCAATAACCTTTAAAGTCAGCGGGTTGATGATCGCCAAATTATGATCGCTTTTTGAAAGTGCAAGTAAAACCCGTGAGGGTGTGGCCTGCGCTGAACATTTGTTTGAAATAAAAACCATCGGAATCCATAATATGCTTACGACGAGTAATTTGACCATGTCAAATCTCATCGCTTTAAAATTGGGGGCGAATGCTGTTTTATTCATGCGGTTTACTAATTGAAGGGCGGTTTATAAGTCGTTTAAAAGTAACGAAGCCGATCATTAAGAGTGATCTCTCCTTAAAACAAATATACTGATCCCGGCTTTGCTATCTCCGCCAGTGGCAAACAAATCGACGAAGACCAGATTGTTACCCATCGCGGTTTGTTTTTAAAAGATTAACCATAGTAAAAACAAAATTTCTGGTAACATTATTATCAACCGGCATTGATTTTATGCATCACATAATTAACGATCACATCACAACGAGTAAGGTTAAATTCCAGAAGTTCTCCGGGCTGCCAATAACTATTTAACTCGGTGCGTAACATTTCTTTGGCCCGGTTCAATCTTATTTTAACATTAGACTCCCCTATTTCCAGCGCTTCCATTGTTTCATTAGTGGTCATTCCCTGTATCTCCCTCATTACAAATACCAACCTGTATTTTTCGGGGAGCGTTAATACCGCCTTTTCTAAAATAGCTTTTAATTCTTTGTTCATAAGATTATCTAAAGGTGTTTCAGGTTGGTGATCAATGCGAATATGTTCGGTAAGTGTTTTTTCTAATTGAGCTTTCCTCTTTTTGTGCAACAGGCTCTCGTTAATCAGGATCCGGATTAGCCAAGTGCTAAAACTCGATTGATGTTTGAAATTAGACAACTGGCGATAGGCGTTCAGGTAGGCCGTTTGCATAATGTCTTCAGCCTCCTTATCGTCGTTAATGATGGACATGCTGATCCTATACAATCTTTCGTTGAATTTGCGCATTAGTTTTTCGTACAAATGCTTTTCGCCATTAACTACTCGTTTTACAATCTCCTCGTCACTGAAAGTATCTGTCATATGATCGGCAGGTGGGTTCATAAAATATGATTTATATAATAGAGCACTGTAAAGCTAAAGGGTTACAGATTACCTCTAATTAAACTTTGTAACCCTTTGTTCAAAGGCAATCTCTAATGGATATTAATTCAAAATAATCATGGAAGATCAAACTAAAAACACTCAAACTCTTTTAAAGTTTACTTATGGTTTAGTGCCTGTTGTAGCGGGAGCCGACAAATTCACCAACCTATTGACTGATTGGTCACATTATCTCAATCCAACAATTAAAGCCATGCTTCCTTTTGGCGAACATGTATTTATGATGATTGTTGGCATAATTGAAATTGTGGCCGGAATATTAGTGCTTTTTAATCCTCAAAAAGGAGCTTATCTTGTTAGTGCCTGGTTAGTATTAATCGCACTTAGTTTATTGGCAAGCGGCAACTATTTAGATGTGGCTGTGCGTGATATTGTAATGGCCATCGGCGCCTTCTCATTAGCAAGACTATCTACTATAGCCAAAAATTAATATCATAAGCACTTTACAATTACTGTGTTGTACAATTATTTATAACGGGCCATAAAGGACATTACAATGCAAATCTGTCGGGTAAGACTTATATCCGACAGACTTATTTTTATGTTCACATTATTCAGTAAGGAGAACCATATTTCACATATTGCCAATCCAGTACCTGCTTCATATATTTATACATGCGGTCTTGTAAAATCAACTTATGAATCAGCCACATATAGCCGGCATTGCTCCATTCTTCATTGTACGCAATGTCACAACGGCAATATCCTTTTATCTGGAGAAACTCGGTTTTGATACCGTTTTCCAGGAGCCAGATCACGATCCGTTTTTTGCTATTGTACAGCGGGATGGGGCAATGATCTTCCCGAAATCTGTAAGCGGGGATCCGCTTCCGAACTACAAGCAAGCCCCGGATGCCCGGTGGGACGCATATGTTAGTGTACCTGAGCCGGATACGCTGGCCGCAGAGTTTATATCGCGCGGTGCTAGTTTCACTGTACCACTACAAAATACTCCTGATGGCTTGCGCGGCTTTGAATTGGAAGACGCTGACGGTTATATTTTATTTTTCGGTCATCCACGTTGATAGAGATAGTTACTAAACAGGTATACTTTTTGCAAAAGGTATAGCATGGATCAAAATTATTTACTGAACTCCATAGATGGGGTCGACGTTATCTTAATTCCCGGTTCAGGCAGTAGCGTCTGCGTTTTCGAACCGGAAACGCAAACCAGTGCGGGTTCGTCCCAACTATTGCGGGCCACAATACTGGATAAAGAACTGGTTTTTCAGCCCACAGGCAACAATATTATTTCAGAAGATGAGCTATTAAAAGTTATCCGCTGGTACAGTTACCGCAAAACTTTTTCCTGAAATATTGAGGCAATTTTTACAAGCAAACAGCCTTTGTGCCCGCCCATAAGCTCAATTAGCGTATATAAACTTTCCCGAACCGGGGAAGAATTAACCCTGCCATGATGCTGCCTCGGCCAACCCTCATTATCTATCTTCATTGTATTGATATTGTTACAGATAGGCTTTTACTAAAATGATCTCAACCCAATTGGAAGCAGTAAAAACGCAGCTATTGCTTTGGGTTAATTTAAGCATTTCAAATTTCTGCCCAGTCTCCAATTATTACTTTATTGGGGGGAATAGATGATATAGAAGTATAAAAAAAGCCTCTCCCTGAATAGGGAAAGGCTTAAGAGCGAAAGACGAGATTCGAACTCGCGACCCCGACCTTGGCAAGGTCGTGCTCTACCAACTGAGCTACTTTCGCGTTGGTGGCCGCAAATATATAACTTCCACCAGGTGCTGGCAAAATATTTTTAAAAATTTCGCAAATTAAATTTAACACATTTTTAATCAAATATTTACACCTATCGCCACACCTGTTATGGTTTGTAATTGATGTCCGTGTAAGAAACAGGCACTTAGAAAAGGGCAAAGAAAGTACTTAATTTATCCGTTTGGGTGTGTTTTATTTAAAGTCGTTTTCTAATATGTTGACAAACAGTTTTCAGCACTATCGCACCTAATTATTAAATTTGAAGATAATTTCCTGATCCGGGAATCGATAATATAGCAAGTGTATGGTGTTGGAGCCTTTTCATGAACTCGTCCTTAAATTTATTGAAAATACTAACCGGCCGATATTTTTAACAGGTAAGGCAGGTACCGGTAAAACCACTTTTCTCCGCTGGATCAGGGCAAACGTTACCAAAAACCTGGCGGTTGTAGCTCCTACCGCAGTGGCAGCTATTAACGCCGGTGGCGTAACCATTCATTCCTTTTTCCAGGTGCCTTTCGGGCCGCAAGTGCCTGTAACCGATCATAACAATCACAGCACCCTGCTCAGGCAGGTAAGTCTCGAAAAATCAAACATATTAAAGTGTCTCGACCTACTTATTATTGATGAGATCAGTATGGTGCGGGCCGATACCCTTGATTACATTGATACCGTATTACGCCAGGTTAAAGGATCAACACGCCCCTTCGGCGGTGTTCAGTTATTGATGATTGGCGACCTATTTCAATTGCCCCCAGTGTATGAAAAGGACTGGCCGGTGCTCAGAAATTTTTATAAAGGCCCTTATTTTTTCGATAGCCTCGCTTTTCAAAAATTCCCGGTGCTAACTTTTGAGCTCACACAGGTTTACCGGCAAAAAGACCCGGTGTTTGTGGAGATATTGAATAGCATCAGGAACGGCTATGCAGACAGCGAAATGCTCGACAAACTGAATGCGCATTATAACCCTAATCTGAATGCCAACTGGCTTAAAGATTATGTAACCCTATCAACCCATAACCAACTGGTTAATGAAATTAACCAGCAGCGTTTAACGGAACTTGACGGCGAAGCACATACTTTTAAAGCCACCATAACCGGCGATTTCCCGAAAGAGGTCTACCCTGCCGAAGAGGAACTGGTGTTGAAAGTTGGCGCGCAGGTAATGTTTATTAAAAATGACAGCTCGGGCAAAAAGCAATATTATAACGGCCGAACAGGGCGTATCGCTGCTATGGGGCCAGGCAACATCCGTTTAACTTTTCTTGATGACGACTCTGAGTTTGAAGTGATCCCCGAAACCTGGCAAAACGTAAAATATGCATTGGCCGAAAATGAGCAAAAAGTAAATGAACAAAATAACGGTTCGTTTAGCCAATATCCGCTTAGGCTGGCCTGGGCCATCACCATACATAAAAGCCAGGGGCTTACATTTGAAAAAGCGGTTATTGATGTCGACGCCGCCTTTGCTTTCGGGCAAGCTTATGTTGCGCTAAGCCGTTGCCGTTCGCTTGAGGGCATGATCCTGAAATCGCCGGTACGCCCCGAAAATATCCGCACCGATCCGGAGATCATCAGCTTTATGCAAAATGCAGCTGTCTCCATACCCGATGAAAATCTGCTGGAAAGTACTATCCGGCAAATAGCCCTGGAAGAAATGAAGGACATCTTTGATTTTTCGATGCTTACAGGTGCATGGAGGCAACTTAAAGCCATCATGCTAAACGGCGCGATTAAAAATAGCCCCTTATCCGAAACCATCAACAAAACTGACCATAACTGGGAAACTGAAATTAAAACCATCGGCGACCGTTTTATCAGGAAGGAACTGGGCGCTTTACCTGATGATCAGCTTATCTGGAACAATGCACCGTTTATAAGCAGACTCAAAAACGCTGCCAGCTATTTTCTGCCTAAATTGAATGTTTTTTCAGAAGCTATTAACAGTTTTTACACCGCTGTAAATAACACCAACCCTCCTGCCGAGTTTTACGACAGTTTAAATCATTTATTAGTTAATCTGAAAGCAAAAACGGCGGCATTTGTACGCCTGCCCATTGCCACATCGGGCAGGGATGTTTTATCATCAGTACAGGAGGCCGGGATGAGTTACAAACCTGTATACAAAAACTGGAACCCTAAAGCGCTGCCAAAAGAGAAAGAAATTGCTAACCCCGAACTATACAAGCAATTACTCAACTGGCGTAAAGAAACCAGCCTCGAACGTAAAATCCCCGAACATACGCTGGTGTCTGAAAATATGCTGCGCGATATCACTGCTAAGCTACCACGGTCATTAAACCAGCTTTCACAGTTAAAAAGTTTCGGTGATGCAAAAGCAACAGACTTAGGCGAACCCATTTTAAAAATGATCAGGAGTTATTTAGGCGAAAATGACCTGTTTTCTTAAGCCGGATATTTAAAACCTCGGAATTTCCGGGCCGTTATATGGATTTTCGAGGGCATTCTTGATCCTCATTAACTGGTATTGGTGACGCCAATTATCAGGATAGTTTTTCATGTTTTTCAATAATTGCTTAACAAAATCGGCAACATGGAGCTGAGTTGTAGCGCGATCTAACCTTAATTCCTGGGGTAATGTAACATTAGTAAAGTATTCACTCAATTCTTCGTAGCTCATGGTGCAAAAGTAAAAAAAGCCCGGCATTTTCATACCAGGCTCTTAAGCTTAAATAAAAAGCTGAAAGCACAAAGCACAAAGCTCAATGCTAATATCTCTTAGCTGTTTAAAACACATAGAACAAACTGGCCTGAACGTTATTATTTTTAAAATCGTTGTTGATATTGGAGATATTAAAGTTGCCTACCTTTGAAAGGCCGTAAACATATCTTACACCAATACCAAGGCCCAGTTTTGACTGGTATCCAATACCTCCGGCCGCTGCCAGGTCCAGTTTTTTAGCAAAATCACCGGCACTTAAGCCCGAAACATCTTCTTTGGCTTTCATACCTACCTGCGGACCAGCCTCGATATAGAAGCCTGAGTTAGCACGGTATTTCAATAAAAAGGGAACCGAAATATAGGAAAGCTTGAGGTTTTGATTGCCAAGGGAGCCGCCTTTAATTTTTGCACCCTGCGATGAAAATAGAAATTCCTCCTGCACCAGGAAATTATCAGTGAACTTAAATGCAACAGTAGCGCCCGCATGAAAGCCAACCAACGGATCGGTAGGGAAACTGGCATTGGTAAAATTGCTATAGTTGGCGCCTGCTTTAAGCCCAAATTCCAGGCGCGAAAGGATGCCCTGACTGAAACCTTTAGTTGATACCAGGATTAAACAAGTTAAAATGAAGAGTAGCTTTTTCATAAATTTTAATTTCAATTTTTGAGATAATGTTGCTGCCCGAAAGCGCATTTGTTATTGATAGCGCAAAAGTGAGCTTATGCTGTGGCCTATAGAAGGAAAAGGTAACCGAAGCGGGCAAAGTGGCACCGGAAGTGGAAAAAATGGGCAGATGCGTTACAGCTATTTAGCTTAAAGCGGAAGGCTCAAAGCTTAAAGCCAGTAGAGCATTTAACAGGATGTATGTACACAGATCTATCAGGCTTTTGCCAGCCATGCAAGAAACTGGGAAGCCTTGCCTTTACTTACCACAATTCTTTCGCTGAATGCGATATTGAGGTTGAGAGAAAGTTTACGCGAGAAAAAGCTGGAAACATCAGCAATAGCCTTCCTGCTCACCAAAAACTGGCGGTTAGCTCTGAAAAAATAACTTCCGCATGTCTTTTCCAACTCATCCAAATTTTTGTTAGGGTAAAATATCTTACCTGAAAAAGTTACCAAATGTGAAACTTCATTTGAAAGATGGATCAACGCTATATCATCTAATTTTATCGGGATGATCTTATCCTGGTGATAAACCAATACAGAAGAAGGTCTGGTGGTTTCTTTTTTAGTCAGCAATTCCATAAGCGCCTCATATTGCGGTGGCTGATGCGTTTGAAATACTTTTTTCAACTGCCCATAGCGTTCAAGTGCCAGTTGAAGCGTTTTTGTTGTAAAGGGTTTTAATATGTAATCTATTCCGTTTGCTTTAAACGCATCCAGCGCATATTCATCGTATGCGGTACAAAAAACCACAGGGACGTCAATCGATATCGTGGCAAAGATTTCGAAACTTAACCCGTCGCCCAGTTGAATATCACTGAATATGAGATCAGCTTTATTACTTCCCGAAAAATAGGTAACGGCTTCCTTTACAGAATGAAGCTGTACTACGGTTACCGGCTCGCTAATCAGTTGTTTTATACTTAGTTCAAGGTCATCGGCAACTAACGGCTCATCCTCTATGATCGCTATATTCATTATTCAATAATCTGATGCTTACAGAAAATGTGTCTTTATTTTCGCTGATAATAACTTCATCACCTGATAACAGGCTATACCGCTCGGCAAGGTTGGCCAGACCATGATGAGTTGAAGTTACATTAAGATTTTTCTTTTTAAGGGTATTGGATACCACTATCCTGTCTTCCGAACAAAAGATTTTTACCACAAGCGGCGACTGTTGGGTTAGCTCATTATGTTTAAGCGCGTTTTCAAGAAGCGGTTGTAATGAAAAAGACGGCAGGTAGCGGTCGTTTAAAATATCAATGGGCAAATCAATAACGCAATTTAATGCCGAACCAAACCTGATCTTTTGCATCTCCAGATAGTCGAGCAGTAGTGCCAGCTCATCCGCAAGGCTCGAAGTTTTTGCGGCATGATTATAAACCGAGGCCCGGAGAAAATTAGCCAGGTGAACAATATAATTATCGCCCGCAACAGGATCTTTGTGGTACAGTGCTTTGAGTGTGTTAAGTGCGTTAAACAGGAAGTGAGGGTGGATCTGTTGTTTTAAAAGAAGGTTTGTAGCCTCGGCATGAGCGGCTTTTATCTGGGAAAGCTCAAGATCGGCATGGGATTTATCGGCCTGCAGGATCACAAAGTCCTGCAACAGGATAATCATTGTATTTACAAGGATACCGGAAATAAAGAAAATGACCAGGAAAAACGGAAAAGGGAATGATTTACTTTTATGTTCAAAATAATCAAACGCAGGCGCCAGCATCAGGTATATAGTGGCGCTGGCAGCATATGTAAAAAAATAACGGTACCGCTTAAGTGCTTTTCCCCTGACGCCGTGCTTCCGGGCCAATAAAATCAGGATCCTGACATTTACAAATGCTACCAAACCTATTCCTAACGCAGTCATACCCATATAAAACACTTTATATAGGAATCTCTCGTCCAGCAAAAAAATAAAGTACAGCGATATGATCGCGGTAAAAGTGAATACAAGCAGCCAGTTGAGCCGGACAAGGCTTTTAATTGGTAATGGAGACGGCATATTACTCAAAGATAATTAATAGGCATAAGTGCCGTATCAATTTGCTGCCGAAGCGGACAAAAAGGAACCTAAAGGAGCTTTAAATAGGTTTAACAGAAATATAAGTCAAATGCAAAAGGCTTCATATTATCCTCATTTAGGATTTGTATCTTTGTTTAACATTATTTAACTATCATTCGCTTGGAGTTTCGGGTTTGCTTTCTTTTATTTATAAGCGTAATGCTGGCATTGTTATCCCCAACTAAAATCCGCAGAGTTTTA
Organism: Mucilaginibacter gossypii; assembly: GCF_900100945.1. Lineage (GTDB taxonomy): Bacteria > Bacteroidota > Bacteroidia > Sphingobacteriales > Sphingobacteriaceae > Mucilaginibacter > Mucilaginibacter gossypii. The sequence continues at coordinate 194,456 of NZ_FNCG01000009.1, forward strand.
TTTATCTGCCTGTTTATCTTCATTTTACCATCGGCCCTGTTTGCACAAAATCTTTTTTTGCAAAAGGTAGAGATGTGTAATATCACCAATTATTGCATGGATTGCGGCGATACAAAGGCCAGCTGCGATCAGCTTGCCATTGATTTTGTTTCTGCGAGGATCAATAACCGTTACCTGCTAAAAGAAGCTACCGGTTCCATAACGTTCCAGGTTTTGGTGGATGAGCGGGGTTTTAGCTGCGTGCTTAGCCATAATGATGCGAGCAAAAGCGCGCTCACCAACGAGTTGATTACCTATCTGAACGGTTGCATCTGGAAGCCGGCCAAGGTAGATGGCAAACCGGTAGCCTCATCTGTAAATGTGATCTTTCGCTTTATAAGTGGCGGCGTTTACGGCCAGGTACAAAGGCTGGATCTTGCCGAAATGAAACCACCCGGCGATCCAACCATCTACAATAAAACTTTCACCTACGCCAATCCATCATTAAAAAACTACGACTTTACGGTATGGACAAAATATAACTCGCCCCTGGTTGATAACATCGGCAAATCAGCCGCTATGGATCAATCAGATCTGTTATGGTATGCTACGGAAAAAGGGATGACCCGCTTTGAGGGAACAACATTTATCCCGGTTAATGAATATAATTCGCCATTCCCGTCAGATGCTAACATAAAGGAAGTAACCATCGACCGAGATAATAATAAATGGGTTTATTACGATAATAAAATATTTATGTACGGCAGCGGTGGCTGGCAGTTATTTGATTTTAAGCAGTTTTTGGCAGGTGGGGTTAACCAGGTGCTGAACAGCCGCAATGGCGAATTACTTTTCACCACTCAAAACGGTCTTGTTGTAAAAAGGAAAGATAAAGTGGTAGTGATAAACAAAAAATCGATGCCTGAAATGCCCTCAAGCAATGTACTTTTTGCTTATGTAGATAGTCAGAAACGGCTTTGGATTGGTACGTCAAAAGGAACCATCATGATTGATAAAAGCGTTATCACCTCATTTAACAGCCTTAACAACACTCCGCTGAAAAATGCCAGTATTTCGGGCGCGGTGGAGGATGAAAAAGGAAATGTTTACTTCTCACTGGTTGATTGTAATAAACAAACTGGTGAAAATGATAGTGATAAAGAAGGTATAGCCGTACTAAAGTTTAATGGTAACTGGCTGCATTATAATGATAAAAACTCGGGCATGCCTGCTAACCATGTTAATACCATGTTGTATGATAAGTTTGAGCATGTTTTGTGGCTGGGTACAGACGAATCGGGCATTGCCAGGTTTGACCTGAATAATGGGTGGGAAAATTACCACAACAACAATTCGCCGCTCCCTGGTTTTACTATTTACCAGATAGTTCAGGATTCAAAAGGCGTTATTTACGCCACTACTGCCAATGGCTTGTTAAGGATCAGAAAAAAGGCGGGAGCTTAAGATTAAGCAACTGTATATTATCAAAATGGTCTGAGGCTTATAAATAAGCCGTTTACGTTTGTTTGCTAATTGCCATCAGATTCCCTTTAGCGAATGTTAATGTGGCAGGCAATCAAACACAATTTAACCTTATCAAGTAAAGAATATAGCTCAATAGCCTCTATTGGGTCTTAAATTTACCTGGTAAGTTCATTCGTATTTAATTTGGCATATTCCTTTTCTTGTCCCGCTCCCTCCGTAATTGTCATCTTTTCCCCTTCCCTCAAACATCATTTACAATTAGTTTTGTTATGTAGCCGGTGTTTTTAAAACTAACTTTAAATAAAACTACCATCATGATGCTTCAAAATAGAAACGCGGTAATTTACGGTGCAGGCGGTTCATTAGGCGGTGCAGTTGCAAAGGCACTGGCCGGCGCCGGCGCGCGCGTATTTTTAACCGGGCCTAACCCCAGGTCAATTAAAAAGATATCCGATGAAATTATTTCTTCAGGGGGATTGGCTGAAATAGCAATTGTAGATGCATTTGACGAAAAAGCAATTGATCGGCATTTACAGCAAGTGGTAAGCAGCGCAGGGACGATTGATATCTCATTTAACGCCGTTGGAGTTGATGTGGTGCAGAACGTACCGCTTATCGAAATATCGGCCGAAGATTTTGTAAAGCCGATTACGCTTACGATGCAAACCCGTTTCATGACGGCCATTGCAGCTGGCAAGATGATGATGAAACAAAAATCGGGGGTAATTTTATCGCTTACAGCTACGCCAGGAGGTATAGGCTATCCTCACACAGGTGGCTTTGGCCCTGCTTGCAGCGGTGTTGAAAGTTTTTCGCGCACACTGGCATCCGAATTGGGTGCTTACGGCATCCGGGTGGTTAATATCCGATCGGGAGGCTCGCCCGATTCGCGCGTGTTTAAAACCGCAATTGACACCATGCCCGATGTTATGGACCCTATCCTTAAAAAAATGGAAGCTGATACCATGCTCAAAAAACTACCCTTAATGGCCGATATTGCCAATACAGCGGTTTTTCTGGCATCGGATCTGGCTGGCCAGATTACAGGCGTTACCATTGATGTAACCGGAGGTACAACTGCAGCATTAAATTACAGAGTAAACAGGCTTGATTAAACGGGTTTAGGAAAGAAACGCCATTAATTGATCCCCAAAAAAGACAAGCAAAAAAATAAGGCCGGGGTATTGCAGTTAATTACTTTCCGCCCATAAATCCTATCGATTTTGCCGGAACCTGTTTCGTTACTACGCCTTCAATGTAAAGCTGACCATCCTTAATTTTATAATCGAGGGTACGGTCATCAACTTTATAGTCATCATCGTGAAAAAGGTCCTTCAGTTTGCTCAGCAATTCTTTGCGATCAAATACGGGGCTGATACTTAACTGATCGTCAACCGGGGTAAGTATAATACCATCTGCCTTGTATGAAAATATTTTAGATTCCATTTGATAAAGATAGGCTTATATGCCGAACATCAGCAAAGCAACTTCTTATGGTTTCCGCCGGTAAACCTTGTGCTTTGTAAACCCTCTGCCGCTTTCATAAATCCCGTTTGCAGGTTGCTTTTGTTTAAGCTTATCAGCCGATGTATCGTTAAAACTATGGTCTGTTACTCTGCTATAGGCGGCAGGAATCCATTCCAACTTTAGTTTACATGAGTTATCCATATCTATATTCAAATAAATATAAATTTACAAATAAGAGGCATTCGTATCACGAATAAACTAATACAATACTTTATGCCAGTGCATCAGCAGCAAACTGCCGGCAAATTTTCACCTCCTTTACCGCATCTGATCCTTCAGGTATCTTGTACTCCAGCTCAATAGTGGCCGGGAATTTATAATGGTTATTTTTAAGGAGTTGCAGCACCTCTTTTATCGGGGTATCGCCCTGCCCCCAGGGCTGATTGGGACCGTCATGAAACTTACGGTCTTTGATGTGCATACTGGTTATACGGTCATGATATTTTTCAATAAAGGGAACGGGGCTGCTGCTGGTACCTGCCACATAATGGCCGATATCCAAATTAATTCCGTTATGCTTTGACTGGGCCAGGGCCGCGTCCCAAAGGGTTGGCGTGGCCTGGGTGTGGGCATGGTAGCCAACCATCATTTTATGTTTGGCGGCTATATCACCAAGGCGTTTGGTTTGAACCTCATCAGGCAACTCAACAGTTACATGATTTACACCCAAAGCTTTCCCTGCATTAAAGGCATAATCAATTTCGGCATCGCTGTTTTTAGTACCGAGGGCATTGGGTTTCCAGGCATAAATATTGACACCGGCATCATGGTACATCTTCCTGATCTCCTTAAATTTATCCATTGGCGCGGAGACGCGCCATTCGGCCATCTTTTTCCCAAATGCAGCCCAGTCTTCGCCAGCTTCATGTTTAGGGGCACCGGCGTACATTTCGGCGGCATCGCCCATCAGTTCAATGGCGTTAATATTACAGTCGATACAGTACCTCAGTAAATCTTCAATTGTGCTAGGCATGCTCCTGAATGAGTAGGTGATCACGCCTATTTGTACGCCATTGATAAGCGAGTTGGGTTTATCAACCCTACCTGAAATCACGCCCGCAAATGATGATTTTGAAAATGCTAAAAGCCCCGCTGCGGCAAGTGCGCTGCTGCCAATAAACCTGCGCCTTGATAAGTTATGCTGCTTCATAAATTTTATAGGAAATACATTGGTTTACACCAAAGTTATCAATTAATTGATGCCTGCAAATTGTGTATTGAAAGTGTTACTAACAAAGTTAACTTGTAGCGTTTTGCCTGGTATTAACGTAAAGTATTATAAACCTTATGCTATGAAAAAGCTGTTTTTATTTGGCATACTCGCCGTTTTATCAGGCTGTAAAAAAGACAATACCCCTAATAATGATCAGTTGATTGGCAGGTGGGAGTACCGCGGCACCAGTTGTTACTGCGAGCCTCCCAAAGATCTTAATTCGATAAAGGCAGGCAACGGCAACATTATTGTTTTTACCGCCAGTACCTACAAACGATTTAAAAAAGACACCCTGATAAACAGCGGCACTTACCGTACCCGTAAATATGACAATGCACATGAGCAGATCATGTATGACAAAGATACCTCCAGCAAAAGCATCACATTTTTCAGGATAGAAGGTAAAATACTCACTTTCTACGGAACAGTTCCCCTTGCAGCAGACGGGCCGGAATCTCACTATGAGCGGTTATAATATTATGGTACAGACCAGTGGAAGCACAACTGATATCCATCCGGATCAAGCAGATAAATGGCTTTCCAGCCATAACCTGTAATTTGAGGTTGTTTAAGGTGCATGCCCTTACTTAATAAATAGCTATATAGCATATCAATATCCGGGTGACCGAAATAAAGTGAGGTATCAGTATGCGCTGCTGTGCGTTGCTCATCGGGTTCGGCAGGGCGGTTGGGCTTTTCGTACGCGGTGTTGAGCATTAGTTCTATACCATTAAGTTTCAATAAAACCCAATCAACATCATCTCCTTCGCCAGATGCCTGCACTATTTCAAAACCCAGCACATCGCGGTAAAATCCTAAGGCCACGGGCATATCAAAAACCTGAAGCAAGGGGGCTATGCCCTGTATTTGTTTTGTGGTAGTGCTATCGCTCATAATCTCCTTCTAATAATTCTAATAAAAAAGATTTACAGCTATTACTTTCCGAGTTGAAGCCATATATCATAATAAGATAAATGAATACCAACATACCAAATGGAGTTATTGATAAGGGATCAAACCTATCAGACATTGAAGAATGTATCCAACCGCCAAAACCCGCGACCATTAAAAAAGCAGCCATTCCAATGATAATATATTCTATTTCCTGGTGCATAGCCATGGTTATATAAAGACAACTTCCCGTTTCCGCAAACTCCACGCGCCCCTTTATAAAAGGTATAAACGAATTCCTACCAACAACTACGGGTTCAATTTTAAACTCACTAATATTTACATACCCTTTAAAAGGAGTGGGATACCTGTTGGTTAATTGTTCAAAGAAACTTCCTGTGAAAGCAGGGCTTACTTGTTCTGTCAATCTTAATCTTACCTCTTCGGGGTTGAGCGGACTTATAATGGAAAATTTTTCATATGGCCACCAATTCATAACTAATAGATAGTTACATTAAAAGTACCAATACTGTTCATCAAAACCTATCTAAATAATAGATACCCCTGCGCGAAAACGAACAATAAATGTATTATAACGATGCACATTACTGGATTGAAAACAAATGTAATTAATTGACTAACAATACTATAAATACATGGCACTTAATTTGAGTTCTTAATAAAGATTACTGTATATATCATGAGACACGGCAAGCAACTGGAAAGGCGTACTTTCAACCAGGACCGTTTTGAAATACTTATTAAGCGGCAAAAAAACGGTACAGCCACCTTTAACGAGCTCACCGAATTGGATGAGATCGTAAACCGTGACCCTGAGATCCGTGAAATTGTTTTGGAGGAAATGCAGGACGCCGATACTCCAAAGCTTCCGGACGATAATCAAATTCAAATGGTTGAAAAACCGGTCAGGAAAAGTTTCATCGAAAAGATAAAAGCTTTCATTGATCGCTTGTTCGCAGTTCAAAGCGATGATCTTAATCCGGCCATTGCTGCATAAGTAATGTAAACCTGCAAACAATTTTTAATTGGCACGCCATTCAAAACAAAACGGAACAATCTTTATAGATATGTTTGCAACACTGTTATAAAGCAAACTGTTTATGAAAATATTTCAGCAAATCCTTCAGCTTAGGGAGCGCAAAAGAGGTTTTCATCTCATCACGGCCGAAGTAATTAATGCCCTACCTCAAATACACGAGTTAAAAACCGGTATTTGCCAGGTATTTATCCAACATACTTCGGCATCATTAACCATTAATGAAAATGCCGACCCAACCGTAAGGCAGGATTTTGAAATGTATTTCAGTAAAACCGTACCCGAAAACGACCCGGATTATTTACACGATGATGAAGGTCCTGATGATATGCCTGCCCACCTGAAAGCTGCGATGCTGGGCAGTTCAGTAACTATTCCTATCCGCAATGGAAGACTGGCTTTAGGAATGTGGCAGGGAATTTATTTGTGCGAGCATCGTAACCACGGCGGCAACCGCATGCTGGTAATATCGGCATGGGGCGAATAAATAATGAATAAGTGTTAATTATTATTGTAAAAAGCACAATTAATTTACACATTTGATTAACAATTGTAAATTAATGCTTTTTTAACGGGTGTAACACAGCAAATTTGCAAGCTTATATCGAATGTTATTCTATATTTGTTTTTACCATAAAATTATTACTGTTTATAAATGCTCAAGTACTCCAAGCAAACAAGGTTATTATTAGCTGTTGATTGTATCATTTTTGGCTTTGATGGCGAAGTTTTAAAGATCCTACTGATAAAAAGAGGCTTTCAACCCGAAAAGGGAAACTGGAGCCTGATGGGTGGCTTTGTTCAGCCAGATGAAAGTCTTGATCAAAGTGCCAACCGCATTTTAAAGCAATTAACCGGCTTGGAGGGCGTGTACCTTGAACAATTATATACTTTTGGGCAACCCCAGCGCGACCCTATTGAGCGTACAGTATCTGTAGCATACTTTGCACTGGTTGATATCCATAAATATGAAGCCCAGATCAGTGATGATTACCATGCCGAGTGGTTTCAGCTTAAACGTGCCCCTAAATTGATATTTGACCAACAGGAAATGGTTGAGCAGGCCCGCAAACGCATCCGCTACAAAGCAGCTATGCACCCTATCCTGTTTGAGCTTTTGCCCACTAAGTTTACCATCCCGCAATTGCAAACTCTTTACGAAAGCGTGTTTAATACCACTATTGATAAACGCAATTTCAGTAAAAGGGTGCTGGCAACCGGTTTACTCATTAAACTGGCCGATAAGGATAAAGCAGGCTCAAAACGCGGTGCTTATTATTACCAGTTAAACATGCAAAACTATTATGCCAAGTTTCAGGCATTTATGAACTTTATTCCTAATCCCGATTCGCTATAACAGTTCTTTGAATCATTTTTTATTTGAGCCATTATCCGGTATTACCTGCAGAAGGTTTAATATTTTTGAATAACAGTAAAACTAACTGTACCTGAGCCTTTTTTATTTAACATTCTTCAACCATACAGCTTTTTATCCGTATAATAGCTTTAGGCTATATCATGAACCGTTAGCCCGTTTTGCAAATATTAATTAATGAAAAAAAACGTAAGCCTTTTAGTATTACTGTTGCTTGCTGTATCTGAATGTTTCGGCCAATTCAGGGAGGTTAATAAACTAAAAAAAGACTTGCCCTTAACTCATGATAGCATACAGTATGTAAATACGCTTAACAGGCTGGGGATGCTTATGTATGAGCAAAATATCGACAGTGCTTTCAATTATGCTAAAAAGGCCAGAACTATAGCTGAGCGGCTTGGCTATAAGGCCGGAAAGGCCGATGCACTAAATGTTATAGGCATTGTTTATGATCTTAAAGGAAATCTGCAGCTTTCACTACGCTATTATAACGAGGCTTATAACCTGTACAAAGAATTAAATGATACCTCAAACGTTGTACAGGGGTTAATGAATATTGGCCTTGTGTTTAACGAGAACAAGGAAGATAAAAAAGCGATAAACTTTTTTAAGCGGGCATTAAACATTGGTAAAACCCTGCAGCGCGACTCTATCGTGGCGTTGGTGCTGTGCAATTACCTCCTCTTATACCCCGGGCAAATCCCCAAAGATTCGGTTGAAATCTACCTTGATAAAGCACGCGAAATTGGCACAAGGTATAAAGATAAACGTATGCTCGTTGAAGCAGACCAGGTACAGGGATTGCTATACCTTCAAAGCAATAACCGTGAACAAGGTGTGGCGGTTTTACAAAAAGCAGTAGATAATGGTTTAGCCATGGAGCTTTATTACCTGAGCCTTGATATAGTCATGAACCTTGGCGATTTGTACCTCGAAAATAATGTTCCCCAAGCTATTGATTACTACAAACAGGGACTTTCTATTGCCGAAAAAAGCGGCTATCACTATTATGAAAAAATCTTCGGGAAAAAATTATATGATATTTATATTGCTCAAAATAATCTGCCCGAAGTACAGCGCTACAGTTCAAAATTGCTGAAACTATATGACGACGAGGAGAAGTACACTAATACAACAGGCTTTGATTATATTGATTATGCCCTGAAAGACCAGGAACTGGAAGCTATAACCATCCGGAGCCAAAACAGGCAGGTGCTTGCGATTGTACTTGGTGTTTTATTTGTGATAACCGCCATTACCGTAATATTTACTTACCGCCTTTACAACCTGAAGAAAAAGCATGGCCAAACATTGGAAGAGCTTAATCACACCGTACAGCTACGAAACGAAAAACTGCAAATAGATCATGAATTCAACAACCGGCTGGTATCTATTCTTGCGCATGATTTCAGGCAGCCAATAGGCGCACTCAAAACACTGGCAACAGTACTTAAAGACGCCGATACTTTTACACGGGAAGAATTGATGGAATTGGTAGATACCATGGAGCATTCTTCAAATATTTCGCTGGAGATTTTTGAAAACATATTGCAATGGATCAAACAGCAATTGTCGGGCTTTAATTACAAAGCTGTTCCACTGCCTTTAAAGGACCTGATAGATGAGGCAATACAACCATTTTATTTAATGGGTAAAGACCGCGGGCTTAGGTTCGTAATCAAAGTGGATCCGGCCATTGTTATTCACGCCGACAAAGAGTTGGTACAGTTTATCCACCGCAATTTTATACATAACGCCATTAAGTTTTCGCCAGATAATTCAACCATTACTATAGGTGCATCAAGCGATAACAACGATGTAACTGTTTGTGTACAGGACGAGGGAAAAGGTATTTCGCCCGATAAGCTGAAGTTGCTCTTTAATTTTAAAGCCAACATGCAGTACAGTAACGAAAAGGAAAAAGGCGCGGGCGTAGCGCTCATGATCTGTAAAGATTTTACCGAAAAAATGAATGGCCGGATCTGGGTTGAAAACAACAAGGAAAAAGGGGCTATTTTCTGCTACTCATTGCCCAATATCCATTAACCTCTTCATTGTAATTTTTAAATTACCTGTTGAAAAACAATATTTTAAGTTCGTAAATTTCAGTTCAAATACAGTTTGCTATACCCTGTTATTAAACCTATAATTTATGAAAACTTATTTATTACTGTTTGCAGCGCTACTGCTTTCTGCATATTCCTTTGCCCAGCAAATACCTGCCCGCTGGGACGAGCTTGTTGCCTCAGATTTTCCTGCTGCGCTCGCAAAATCGTCGAAAACTTGTATCCTGCCCATTGGGATCCTGGAAAAACACGGCCCCCATTCCCCTTTGGGAACCGACCTGATCCACGTACGTGAGTGGGCTGCCCATGCTGTTAAGTCGGAATATGCTGTTGTATTTCCCGATTATTTTTATGGACAGATCAATGAGGCCCGCCATCAGCCCGGAACATTTGCCCTGCCAAGCAAAGTGATCTGGGATTTACTGGAAGCTACCTGTGATGAAATTGCGCGAAACGGGTTTGATAAAATAGTAATACTGAACGGCCATGGCGGCAATCCCGAGTTTATCCAGTTCTTTATGCAATCTCTGCTCAACAAACGTCACAGCTATGCAGTATATTTTTATAACCCGCATGGTGCAGATAAGGAATACACAGATCAATACCGCAAAATGCATAAATCAGCTATTGAAGGTGATCAGATGCCGGCGAAAGTGAAACCGCGTCGATGCTTTACTATCGCCCAGATCTGATGAAGATGGACAGGGCGGCATCACAATCGGGCGATAATCAGCACCGTTTAAACCTGGCTAATATTTATACACCTATATGGTGGTATGCCGCTTACCCTAACCACTATGCCGGTGAAGGTGCTAAAGCTACACCCGAATTTGGCAAATTTATAGCAGAGCATGAAATAGCCAGCTTTGTACAAGCGCTCAAAGCAATTAAGGCCGATACCAGTACCATCAAATTGCAAAATGAGTTTTTTGATAAGGTAGATGCGTTGAATAAGTGATCTAAATAACCAGACTTACGAAGTTTAATTACTTCGTAAGTCTTCAATATGCTAATCAGTCCTCCTTAGCTCCCAAAACCTCGTCTATCATCCCAAAAGCTTTCGCTTCTTTAGCTATCATCCAGTAATCCCTGTCGGATACTTCATAAACCCTGTCGTAGCTTTGCCCGCTGTGTTTGGCTGTGATCTCGTACAGCTCTCTCTTCATTTTAGAGATCTGTCTGGCAGCAATTTCAATGTCCGATTCCTGCCCCTGCGCTCCACCTGATGGCTGGTGCAGCATAACGCGTGAATGCGGCAACGCAGCCCGTTTGCCGTTGGCACCGGCGCAAAGTAATGTCGAAGCCATTGAGGCAGCCATACCAGTACAGATGGTAGCTACATCAGGCGATATAAACTGCATGGTGTCATAAATTCCCAGTCCGGCATATACTGAACCGCCCGGTGAATTGATATAGATCTGGATATCCTTTTTAGCATCGGCCGATTGCAGGAACAGCAATTGCGCCTGGATGATATTAGCCACCTGCTCATCTATCGCAGTGCCCAGGAAAATAATCCTATCCATCATCAGCCTCGAAAAAACATCCATTTGCGAGATATTGAGCTGTCGTTCTTCCATAATATAGGGCGTCATACCCATCCTTAATTGGCTGTTATTCACCTGCGCAATAAACCTGTCGACATGTAAACTTCGGACACGGCGATGCCCCACCGCATATTTGCGGAACTCGTTTTGATTGATATTCATAAAATTTGATGTTTAGCGTTTACCGAACAAACGCATGACCTTTTGCCTGAAACCCGCATGCTCAGGCAAGCTGAATAGCTTTTGATGTACGGTTTCAATTTCGGCCTTAAGGCTGTTACGGCCATATTGCTGCACCAGGGTCAGAGTTTGTTTATGCCACATCACCTTATACTTAAGGCTTGGATTGATGATCCGTTTGGCCTCGAACAACAGTGCATCATCAGGCGCGGTTTGCCCAAGCACATGATCGTCAATTTCTTTGATCTCATTCAATGAAGTCCTCATAAGCCAGTGATTGTTCTTTAACTGTTTCCCTTACCTTTTCAATGCATTTATACTTCTGCGCAGTAGCAGACCGCTCGCCCGCGTAACCAAACAAATCCGCAAGCTCCTTCATGGGTAGTTTATGATAATAAAAAGCGCTTAGCAACTCCATGCATTTTTTACCGGCCGTTTCCAGGTATCTCATTAGTTTAACTGACGATGGCTGATCTTCAGTTTCATCTGTAACATCAAAATCTTCGGTGCAATTATCGAGCGGCAGGTTATTGCGGTCACCCTTAAACTTTTTGAACCAAAGATGTTTGGCAATACCCAGCAGATAAGCCTTTTCACCGTTATGCAGGGACAGATCACTGTTCACCGCCTTTTCATAATAAATAACAAGGGCATCCTGAAAAATATCTTTTGCGTCGTCAAAGGAACCACCCATCTTGCTTATATATTTAGCCACTGTTGGGAAAGCGCTTTGGTAAAGCTCCGTAATGAGTTGTTCCCTTTGGGCGGCCGGTTTATCAAAAACTATCTCATGTGCCATGATCAATGCGTTTAATAATAAGTGCGCAAAACGAGAGATATATCACCGTGAATTTAAAAAATTATTCCCAGGATAGGATAATAGAATTATTTTCATCCTTATGGAAAAGGATATTGAAGGGACTGCTGCCCTGTCATGAACTGCCTTTTTTCTAAAGGTCAGCCCATCCCGAGTTATTTTCAATACAATTAAAACCACTCGGGGATAGCAAAAAATTATGTTTTCTTCGTAAACTCCTTTTGGTACATGAGTGGGCTTTTACCTGTTACCTGTTTAAAATGCTTGTGAAAAGTGGAGAAATTATTGAACCCACTATCGTAACAAAGCTGTTTAATGTTGAGCTTGTTTTCAATCAGGAGCTTGCAAGCGTAACCTACTTTTATCTCGATTACAAACTGCGAGTAGGTTTTACGGGTTTTTGATTTAAAGTATCGGCAAAAAGAGTTAGCGCTTACGCCAGCTATATCTGCTATTTCTTCCAGGTAGATCTTTTTACGGAAATTACGTACCGAGTACTCATAAATGTTATTGAGCCTATCGCTTTCCGATTCATTATGATCGTACTTAAAACCTATAGAAGTTAAATAATTAAGCGGCGAACTGCCTGCTATCGTATTCAATGCTTTGAGTAGCATAATGATCCTTTCTGCCCCATCTGTGTTGAGCATAGTGGCTAAAGTGTTGGCAACCTGCTTTTTTGTTTCGCCTGTTATCTGCAATCCACGTTTAGAGCGTTCAAGCAATACCTTGATCAGCTTATTTTCCGGGAGCTGAAGAAACTGATCGCCCCAAAAGTTTTCGCAAAAATGTACTACAACGGTATCTACCGGAATATGCTCTGCACCGCTGCCAAAATGTACATCATCAAAGCGCCAGTAATGTGGCAGGTTTGAGCCAACCAGAACCATATCGCCGGCTTCAAACTGTTTAATACTATCGCCTATAAATTGCGTTCCGCCGCCACTTGCGAAATAAATCAGTTCTAGTTCTGGATGGCAATGCCAGCGGTTATTGATATCCGGTGATACATCATGCCTTACGCTAAAGGAATGCGCAGGATCGGCAGAAACTTTAAGTAAAAGCGGCTTCATTCAGTTTTATTTACAAACAACGGGCTAAATGTAGATAAAAACTGTAAAAAAAGCTTATTTTTTATGAGGAGCTAAATTAACAAAATATTCGAGCTGCGAAGCCCCGCAAAAACGGCCCGGGTAAATCAATACATAAAAGTTTAATCTTGGTTTGTGTAGCTTAATTAAATAATAATAAAAACGAGAATAATACCTCACGGTTATTGGATTGATATACAGATTGATTAAATAATAAGTGAGTTTAACGGAAAAATCAAAACCTTAATAAGTTCATTAACGTATAATTAATAAAAAAAGGGGCGTCCCGTATCTCACCTCGGAACGCCCTGCAGTTATCTTATGATAACATCAACTAAATCTCAGATCATCATGTTTTGATCTGAACTCTCCATCTTTCTCAGGGATGGGAAGGTTTTTAATATTTTATGAACCTTGCCGTTCATTAAAACGGTGGCGGTCCGCCGGGACCGCCGCCCTGAGGTGGACCACCTGGTCCGCCACGTTCCATAGTTGGCCTTTTGCCGGCAAATTTCTGCAGCTTAAGCGTAAAAGTTAGCAGATAGTAACGCCCCAAACGGTTACTGTTGGTTTGAGTGATATAGCTGCCGTTCTGAGTGGTTGTATAACCGGTGTTTTCGTTAAACACATCCATGACCGAAAAGCGCAGGGTGCCTGCATTGCCCTTCAAAAACCGGCGTTCTACATAGGTATTCAATATATTAGGATTAGTAGCACCGGTATAGCCGTAATAGATCATTTTTGAATAATCATAACTCAATGTCCAGTCTTTAAAATAGCTTTTGCCATTAACGCCCAGGTTAAGGGTTTGGAAATTGCTGTTAACGTTTGCCTGTTTGATGGAGTTGCTTGAGGTATTAACGCTATAAGTAGTACTTGCTTCGGCATCAATAACATCGGTAATGCTTACCCTAAAGCGTGCGCCTTGAGATAACACCAGGTTTTTGGCGATATTTTTCTCGGTTGTCATGTTATAGGTAGCGGAATCCACATTACTTATATATGAGACGTTGTTATTGTATGAAATGTTACCTATCATGAACAGATTATATTTTCTTTTTTGCCATGGCTTAGCAAACACATAAAATCCTTGTGCCGAGTAATAGCCATCGGCATTCAAATACTGGGTTAAAATACTTCCGGCCAGTTTGCTGTTGGGCGTATAGGTTTTAGGATAGGTAATGGTATTGGCTACTATTTTATTATCAGTTTTAATGAACGACAGGTTACTAAAAAATACGTTGCCGCTTTCAAAATTGAACTTATTGTATTTTAACGAAAGTGTATTATTAAACTCCGGTTTCAGATCGGGGTTACCCTGTACCGGGTATGATGCATTGCTGAAATCTGTAACAGGTTGCAATTCTGTATAAGTAGGCTGATTGCTGCTGCCGTTATAATTTAAACTAAGCGATTGGCTACGCGAAAAGTTATAAATGAACCTTGCAGTAGGTGCCCAGTTAAATGTATTGTTATTGGTTGTAAACGGTGTACCATCAACTATCGACGATCCTCTTAACAGCGTTGGCTGGGCCACAATACCTAAAGTGTAATTGTATTTTTTATCGATAAAACGATAGTTAAGCCCGAACCGGTTGGTAACGAAGGTTGAATTATAGTTATTGCTCAACAAATCATACCTGTTTATATTTCCATCACCGGCCAGGGTGTCGGTAGCTTTATCGGCAGTGGTATAGGCGTAGTGGTAGGCATAGTTCAATTCCATGTAGCCCTTTTTACTTATCGGTTCCATGTACGATACGGTAGTCCCAAGGCTATCCGTACGGCTATCGGTATTGATGAACTGGTTAAGAGGGGCATTACGGGCGCCATCAATATAGGTATAAACCGGATTTTGATATTTGTTAATGGTATAACTCCCTGCGCCGACATTTATACTGAAGTTGCGCCCATGACTATTAAGCTTGTGGTTAAACAATACATTAACACCATAATTGGGCTCGGTTGATTTACTAAGGTTGGCGAGGCTGTAGTTTGATACCGTTTCCGAATTCCGGAGCAGCAAGCTGGTTGCATCAGATGTGGTGTTGGTGCTGGCGTAGGCATATGTTGGGGTGATCTTTATATAGTTTACGGTATCGGGTTTATACTCAATGTTGAAGTTAACCCGGTGGTTCAGCTTTTCGTCCTGCTGGTTATTGGTTTGCGTATTGGTGCTCGGGTTGGTTGATGAAAGATTATTTTGAATGGTACTGCTGATGGTGTTCACCGAATTATCGGCAAAGCTGTAACTACCATAAGCGGTAATCTTCTTGCCCCAGCTATCGCGATAATTAAACCCGAATGAACGTGCTGTAGTGATGCCGTTCGATGAGCTGCTATTGCCTCCCGGAGGCCCACCCGGTCCGCCGCCTCTTGGACCACCACCCCCAAAGCTAAACAGATTGGTATTGGTATTGTTAAGGTTACCTAAAAAGGCAAGCTGCCTGTTGCCGTTAAAGCTAAACACATTGGCCGAAGCCACATACCTGTTGCTCTCCTTATCGCTTGAGACACCGGGAATGGCATCACGGCCCCCTCCTAAGCTGGCCTGGCCAAAGTAACCATAGTTTTTATTTTGTTTAATGGTAATGTTCAGTACCTTATCCGGTTCGCCGGTTTTTACACCGGTGAGATTTGCCTGATCGCCATAGTCATCAATGATCTGGATATTTTGTACGATATCGGCAGGTAGGTTTTTAGTGGCGGTTTTAACATCGCCTCCAAAAAAATCCTTGCCGTTAACACGCACTTTAGTCACGCTTTTGCCCTGGGCGGTGATGTTTCCATCTTTATCAACATCCATGCCGGGCAGCTTTTTAATCACATCTTCAACAGGGGCATTATCGCGCACCTTATAGGCATCGGCATTAAATTCAATGGTATCTTCCTTAAGCTTTACCGGGTTCACATCCGCGATAATTACGGTTTTTAACATCGTAGTTCCTATTTTCAGGATAACCGGCGGCAAATTAGCCGGCTTGTTATCATTAGCCAACACAAACCTGCGCCTGAGTGGTTCATAACCTATCGAGCTAAAAACTAAACTAAACTGGCTTACTGTCACATTGTTAAATGTAAAGGTACCATCGGCACCCGTAATAACGGTAGTGCTGTCGGTACCGGTAAGCATTTTTACGCTCGTACCCGCAACCAGGTAACCGGTAGAGTCTTTTACGACACCTTTAACCGTACGACCGGTTTCGGCATTTGCGTTAAATGGTAATACAAGCGCTAAGGCAATTATTACCGCAAAGGAGTATAGGATTTTCATTTTGTGCTGTTTAACAGCCACAAAACAATAGCATTGCTTGTAGTGTAAAAAACATAATGGACAGGCACTATTAATGTATAGACAGGGCACCACTTTTCGCCCATGAAAACGGATAATTACTCTGTATAAAGCTTTTAGCAGCCTTTAAAGATCAGATCAAAGCGCTCATCGGTGTTTTTTGCCTCCCGGGCGATTATGATTGTCCTAAAGCTTTATTGATTTGTAATATTGCTGAATTATATATGTAAATTTATTTTTCGTGCACTATAGTAAACTCTTTCAATGAGCCTTAAGTCAAAAAGCAACACCATCACAATACTCATCCATGTTTTAATATGGGTAGTTTTTGGATTGCTGTTGTTCTTCTACCAGCCCCTTAGCTGGAATGTTGAAATACCGTACCAGTTCTGGGTCAAACAGGCGGTTACTCTTTTTATACTTGTTGCTGCTTATTACTTCAACAGCAAATTACTTGTTCCACGGTTTTTATTACATGATCGCATAGGGATGTACTTTATGGCTGTTGTGGGGGTGGTAATTGTTTTTTTAATGCTCAATAGCTGGGCTGATAAGGTGCTGCATATGCATGAGCATATGGAAGCTGTTTTTCACCGGCAGCACCGCCCGCCAAAACCAAGGGACCGCGGAGGATGGGATTTTTTTGGTACCGTTATCGTAGCGTTGGTTTTAGGGATCAGCACCAGCATTACCGCAATCCAAAAATGGCAAATGGATATCCGCCTGCGCCAGGCATTGGAGCAGGATAAGATCAGTTCAGAATTATCATTCCTGAAAGCCCAGATCAACCCTCATTTCTTTTTCAATACGCTTAATAACATTTATGCGCTTACGCATGTTAATGCCGAAACATCGCGCAAGGCATTGCACCAGCTTTCGCGCATGATGCGGTATGTATTATATGATACGCAGCATGGCACCGCATTATTAAGCCAGGAGATAGCTTTCATTAAAGACTATATCAGCCTTATGGAACTGCGCCTTACCCAAAAAGTAACCGTTACATTTACACCGCCTGCACATACTGATGATGTAACCGTGGCCCCAATGATTTTTTTACCTTTTGTAGAAAACGCCTTTAAACACGGCATCAGCGCTACAGAGCCGAGTGCTATCCACATCATTATCGATCAACATGATAACCTGCTGGAGTTAAAGGTAGAAAATGGTATCTATAAAGATCATAACCCAAGCATTGGCGAAAATAAAGGTATCGGTTTAACCAATACCATTCGCCGGCTTGATTTGCTGTATGCAGGAAAATATAAACTGGATATTACTGAAGATGTAACCGCCAATATCTATACTGTTCACTTAACCCTTAACCTGTCATGATAATTAACTGCATAGCGATTGATGATGAGCCGCTTGCGCTGGGCCTGGTTTGTGCTTTTATCGAGCAAACCCCCTTCCTGAAACTGATCGGCCGTTATAGCAGTGCCGTAGAGGCGCTTGTCGGCTTGCAGGATCAAAAGGTTGATCTTATTTTTTTGGACATCCAAATGCCTAACCTTAATGGCATGGAGCTGGCCCGGGTGCTTGACAGTCGCGGAGCAGCTAAACCCCGCATTATTTTTACCACCGCCTACAACCAGTTTGCTATTGAAGGCTACCGGGTTGATGCTCTCGATTACCTGCTCAAGCCTTTTAACTACGAAGAGTTTCTGCATGCTTCAAATAAAGCCTTAACTTATTTTGAATTGGTGAACCGCTCAAACATCCCTGCAACCGTAGTCGCCGCAAAGCCGGAAGAAGAGGAATACCTGTTTTTAAAGATCGAATACCAACTGGTTCGTATAGCACTTAACGAAATTCTTTATATTGAAGGTTTAAAAGATTATGTGAAAATCTATCTGCAGGATAAAGAAAAGCCGCTGCTGTCCCTCACCAGTTTAAAGGTTTTAGAAGAAAAACTGCCGTCCAAACGGTTTATGCGCGTACATCGCTCATTCATTGTCTCGCTCAATAAAATTAACTCCATTACCCGCAACGCTTTACAGATAGGCAAAGTAAATATCACCGTTGGCGATCAGTACAAAGAAGCTTTCGGGGTGTTTTTGAGTAAGTGGAATTGAACCGGGATTAAGCTGATTTACCGGATTAAAGGATTTTAATGTCATTAAGCTTATGGTGGATGCTATCACCGTACCATTGTTTGATTTTATAGAATTGCTCAACATCAATTAATTCCTTGAATTCTTTAAGTCAATATCATAAATCCTCAAATCCATTTATTCCAAACACAGATAGAATCAACGCAATCAAAGAAACCAGCGGTCAGGTTCACCCTATTGCAATTTTTCACCTCATTTTTACATCATTAAATAATATTCCCTACTTTTAAATTATGCAAAAGGTAAGTGAACTACAGGTAAGCGTATCAGACTTGAAAGCTTTTGAAGCTTTAGCCAATATACCCGACGATCAGCTGCAGTGGCTGATTGATAAAAGCGAGATCTTAACATTTGAAGATGGTGAATACCTGATGGAGCCGGGGCAGGACCTTACTGGCCCGCATTTTATCATCGAAGGCAATATGCGCTTCTTTATGATGCAGCAAGGTTCGCGCCGTGATTACACCCTGGTTGAAAAAGGAAGTATCACCGGCTATATGCCCTATTCGCGCGGCCTTATAGCCAAAGGTTATGCACAGGCCGTTGGCGAATTAACGGTATTAAGCTATCCCACGGGCGAGATCATGGAGATGATTCGGAACCATTTTGAGCTTACCCAGGCGCTGGTTCATATCATGACCACCCGCGTACGAGATTTTACTGCCATGCAGCAGCAAAATGATAAAATGATGGCTTTAGGCAAGTTGTCTGCCGGCTTGGCTCATGAGCTTAATAACCCGGCATCGGCCATAGTGCGCGACTCGTTATCATTAAGAAAACACCTGCGTATGGTGCCCGCCCACCTAAAAAATATGTTTGCCATAAGGGCCAGCGATGAACAGGTTGACGGTCTTACCGACGAGTTGTTCAGGATCCTGAACAAAAAAGAATGCTATACCCGCCTTACACTTAAACAACGCACCCAGCTTGAAGATGAAATATCTGAATGGCTGGAAGATAACGGCGTTGAAGACGCCTATGATATAGCCGAAAGCTTTGTAGACTTTAGTTTTACCACCGAAAACCTGGAGGCCCTGAAAGCGCATATACCCGAACATGCGGTATCCATTATTATGGGTTGGCTTAGCGCCAAGCTAATGGGCGAAAAAATGATCGAGGATATCCAGGAATCGGCACGCCGTATCGCCGAGCTTGTAAGCTCAGTTAAAACGTTTACCCATATGGACCGTGCTCAGGATAAGCAATATGCCGATATTCATGTGGGTATCCGTAATACCATTACCATGCTGGGCTACAAGATCAGGAAGGAGAATATCACGGTGATTGAGGAGTTTGATGATACGCTGCCAGAGGTTAAAGCACTCATTGGCGAACTTAACCAGGTATGGACCAATTTGGTCGATAATGCTCTTGATGCTATGGAAGTGAATGAGAAAGGGACGCTTACCATCCGCACTAAAAAAGATAACGACTTTGTTGAGGTAACCATTATTGATGATGGACCCGGTATACCGGAAGATAATGTTAGCCGTATATACGACCCTTTCTTTACCACTAAAGAAATGGGTAAAGGTACTGGTATGGGCCTTGAAGTGGTGCAGCGTATTGTGAAGCAGCACCGCGGTTCGATAAAGGTAAAATCAAGGCCCGGGCATACCGAGTTTATAGTTTGCTTCCCGATAAATGGTTAGCAAAAAGCTGATTTTACCAAAAATATTAGTTAATTTGCCTGCATATTTACCCTATGAGCCGTCCGATAATATTTTCCATAGATGATGATCCGCAGGTACTGCGATCAATAAGCCGCGATTTAAAGTCGCAGTATGGCAAAGAATATAAAATACTAAGCACAACATCGGCAAATGAAGCATATGAAACCCTTATTGAACTGAAAAACAGTTCGGAAGTGGTTGCCTTGTTTTTGTGCGATCAGCGCATGCCCGAAATGGAAGGTGTTAAATTTCTGGAGAAAGCTAAAAAAGTATTCCCCGAAGCTAAACGTGTACTGCTGACCGCCTACTCCGATACTGATGCCGCCATTAAAGCCATCAACGATGTGCAGCTTGATTATTACCTGATGAAGCCATGGAACCCTCCCGAGGAAAAGCTTTACCCGGTAATTAATGATCTGCTTGGCGACTGGCACAGCCACTACATCCCCGAATTTGTGGGTATGAAGCTGGTAGGTTACCAGTTTTCGCCGCAATCACATGTGATAAAAGATTTTTTAGCCGGTAACCTGATCCCTTATCGCTGGTTTGATATCGAAAAAAATATCGATTCGGCCAGTTTGCTTACCATCAATAATCGCACAACCGATGATTTGCCGATGGTGATATTTGAGGATGGCAGTTGTTTAACAAAACCTACCATAAGGGATATTGCCGATAAAATGGGGAAAAATCCAACCCAGCTCACCGATGTTTACGACGTGGTGATCATTGGTGCAGGTCCGGCAGGATTAGCCGCCGCTGTATACGGTTCATCAGAAGGCTTAAAAACTTTATTGATTGAGCGTAAAGCACCGGGAGGACAGGCCGGTACCAGTTCCCGTATCGAAAATTATCTGGGTTTCCCGGCAGGTTTAAGCGGCGCCGATCTTACCCGTCGCGCCATAAGTCAGGCTATGCGTTTGGGCGCCGAATTTTTATCACCCCAATCTGTTAGCGATATCAAACAAAAAGATGGCTACAAAACCATTATTTTGGATGATGGGCCCGAGATCATCAGCCGTACAGTAGTAATTACCACCGGGGTTGATTACCGCAAGCTGGAAGTTAAAGGCGTTGATAACTTTACCGGGGCAGGTATTTATTATGGCGCGGCTACTACCGAAGCTTCGGCATGTACAGGTAAAGAGGTGTTTGTAATTGGCGGGGGCAACTCGGCCGGACAGGCAGCTATGTACCTTTCCAAATTTGCAAAAAACGTGCATATCATTATCCGCAGGGATGATTTGACGGCAACCATGTCTGCCTACCTGATCAACCAGATTGCCGATACGCCAAATATAAAGGTTATGCCAAATACCGAGGTAATTGAGGCCGAAGGTACCAACTGCCTTGAAAAGCTCACGATACAAAACTGCAAGACCAAAGAATCTGTGGTTAAAACGGCTAACGCATTATATATATTTATTGGTGCTAAACCTTATACCGACTGGATAAAGCTGGATATTATTAAAAACAGTAAAGACTTTATTGAAACCGGCCGCGAGTTGCGCAGCTATGAAAGCTTTGGAAAAGTTTGGAAGCTTAAACGAGATCCATTCCTGTTAGAAACCAGTTGTCCCGGTATTTTTGCCGCGGGCGATGTGCGTGCCGGGGCCATGAACCGTGTGGCATCTGCCGTAGGCGAAGGTTCGATGGCGATAAGTTTTGTACATAAATACCTGGCCGAAGTTTAATCATAAACTACCTATACCTATGGAAGAAACCTGCGCCCATATCGAAGCTATTGAAAGCATAACCCAACCTAAGGATTATGTTTGCGAAGAATGTATAAAGCACCATGGTACATGGCTGCATTTGCGTACCTGTCAAACATGCGGCGTTACGCTTTGCTGCGATAGTTCACCTAATACACATATGACCAAGCATTTCCACGCTACCGGCCATCCGGTAGTTATATCTGCCGAGCCGGGTGAGCGCTGGCTATGGTGTTATGTGGATGAAGCCGTTAAAGGATATTAATTAGAAGTTAGAAGTCTTGATTTCTAAGTTTTAAGCCCTAAGTCGGGAGTTTTAGAGTTTGGCGTTAGTTCAAAGCAATTCCTTTCTTGGTTTCCGGCTCTTGATCTCTTATATCTCTCCACTATCCCTTAAACGACAGTACTTTATCTAACGACCATGGGCCGGAGCCTAAAATGGTAAATAGTATAAGGAGAGCCAGGGCTGTAATTGATGGCCATAACATGGTGTTGATAGGCTCCTGGAAAATACCTGTTAAAAATACCGCGCCAACCAATATAGGGATCTGAATAATGCAGCCCAAACGGGTTAATATACCCATAGCTATGAGTATACCGCCAACCATGTGGGCAAATGATACATAGTATACCAGGATCATCAGCATATCAGGCGATACATCAATAACATCCTGATCGGTAATAATACCGCGCAGGTATGATGTATTTTCCATAAAAGTTATGCCCTTCACCAATAAAAATACACCAAGAACAATACGCACAATATCCAAAACTTTAGGGTGATGAGTATCACCCCAGTGTTCAATTTTATGAACCAGATTCATAAAGGCCTCCTTTTAGTTTAATAATTGGTTATCAGCAACCCGGGGGCGATCAGGGAGATCAAGCGACCGAAATGCTTCTACTAAATTTAGTAACAAGTTTGTTATAAAACAAGTTTTAAGGAGAGGAAAAAAATTCGCAGACTCAAGCACGGATACTTAAACCTGCAATCGCGTTGACCGGCACTTACAGATCATACTCTGCCAGCCAACCCCGTAATCTGGTCAAATCTTTTTTTAAAGCGGTCGAAAACTCATCTTTACTAATAGACAGCTCACGTTTACCATCCTCTGCCCCGCCTAAGGGATATTCACAGTGCAGGCTCATGGGGCCATTGATATTGTATTGTTTTAGCAGACTGAAGTATTTTTTATAATCAACCATACCCTCGCCTAATGGTACACTTTTCACCTGCCATTTGTCGCCCTTTTTCTCCCAGTAAAAATCCTTTACATTGATTGTTTTGGAATAAGCCTTCAAAAGATTAAGTGTAACAGGCCATGTGTCAGCACCTTCGGTGGTAGCGTGCCTTACATCGTATTGGCAACCGATGTAATTGGGGTCAAGTCCTTCAAGGCTCAGCCATAAATCCCATTGCGATGCTCCAAACAAGTCGCCGGAGTGGTTTTGATAGCCGCCGTGCATGCCATACCTTTTGTTGAGCCCGGCAAGACCGACCAGTTGTTTATTGATAGCCCTGATATTGGCAGGTACACTGGTAGCCTTATCATAATTAAACCAGGCGGTACGATAATATTTAATGCCCAATGCTGATGCCGTTTTCAGGATCGGCCCGGCGTATTTTTCATCAGCAGTTTTAATATTGGTTACTATGGTATAAACCTTGAGCCCGGCTTTTTCAATAGCTTCAACCGCTTTAGGCAGGTCATCGGCAACACGTTCGGGCAGCACGTGGCCATCGGGCCTTACAGTAAGGTCAATTCCGTCAAAACCAAGCTGTACCGTTAAAGCGGCCATATCGGCATAATTAAGCCAGTGCATATGTTTGGAAAATATACTCACTTTTATTTTTTCACCCGGAGAGGGGTTACCTGTAGCAAGGTTTGTATTTAAGGGTGACTGCTTAGCCAAAGCACTTAAACCAAAAGGTAAGCCGGCAGCAGCTATTGCGGCCGAAGCAATAAATTTTTTGCGGCTGATGTTTTTCATAGGTGTTAAAATTGGTAATGCAATATGCCATTTTTTGTTGTAATTGTTTCCTGATTTTACCCACCTTTATCCAAACCTATTTATCATGATATTATTCTGGTACAGCGTGATACTGTTTGTATCCACCTTAGCGCTTAACTTTTATCTGCTTATCGGCTTTAAACAAATTAAACAGGTAAGCCGACAACCTGTGATGGATAGTCCCCCACCCCTTGCCATCATTATAGCTGTGCGAAACGAGGAGGAAGGCCTTGAAAAAGCCTTGCAAAGCGTTTGCCATATCAATTATCCTAACCATCGCCTTATTGTAGTGAACGACCGCTCAACCGACCGTACCGCCGACATCCTGAAAGATTTTAGCTTACGCTATCCAAAACTTCAGGTGACTACGATAGACACTTTACCCGACGGATGGCTTGGTAAAAACAACGCACTTTACCAGGGATACCTTAGCAGTACTGAAGAATGGATGCTTTTTGCCGATGCCGACATCGTTTTTCATCCTGATGCTATTAACCAGGCTGTCGGTTATGCAGTTAAACACGAGGTTGATCATTTAACCATGTTACCTGAGTTGATCTCCCGGTCGTCAATTTTAAACAGTGTATTTGCCACATTAAGTATTATGCTCATGATTGCCATGAAACCATGGGAGGCCAAAAACCCGAAATCAAAAGCATCGTCGGGCATAGGGGCTTTCAATTTGGTCAGACGTACAGCTTATGAAAAAATTGGCACACATGTACGCATAAAACAGCGCCCGGATGATGATCTTCAACTTGGTCAATTGATAAAAAAGGAAGGTTTACGGCAGGATGTTTTAGCCGGTAAGGGTTACGTTTGCCTGGAATGGTATAGGAATCTTGGTGAGCTTGGGCGCGGCGTGCAGAAAAACTCATTTGCTATGGCTAAGTACAGTATTACGCAAGCCATTGTTAACGTACTGAATATGCTATTAACGGTGGCATTGCCTATGCCATTAATGTTCATTTTCGGCACCCCGGTTATCAGGATCATGGCTTCTGTTATGCTCATAGTGCATATAATTTATATGGAGCTGGTGCCGCCCAATAAATGGTGGTATGCATTCATGATCCCCCTTTCGGGGCTATTCCTGGCCTGGCATTTTTTAAAAGCATCAATAATAACAGTTGTACAGGGAGGCATTTACTGGCGGGACAGTTTTTACTCGCTTGATATGTTAAAAGGTAGGGGATAAAATATTTTGTAGCAGTGGCGACATCTTACCCCGAATAACAACGTGAGGATATCATTTACCAATCAGAGTACCACGGATCTCAAAGCTCAAGGATGATATGGCCCGTCAAATTTAAATTCCAATCACATTACATTAAAGCGTTTTAAAACACTATTTTTAGCGCCTCAAATATTGGTGCTTGAATATCAGCAAGCTGATGTTCAGGAACACCGATCATATACGGTTAACAGCAACATAAAAATGAAAGTTTTAAAATTTGGTGGGACATCAGTAGGTAGCCCCGCCCGGATGAAAGCGCTGCTTGATATCATTAACCCGGCCGAGCGCCAGGTAGTGGTGCTATCGGCAGTGTCAGGCACAACAAACAGCCTCGTAGAAATTGGACAAGCATATCTCGCCGGCGATAAGAAGAAGGCAGTGCAGCTTATTACTATCCTAAAGGATAAGTACGAAATTTTTATTAAGGAATTGTTTGCGAAACCCGAATTTTTAGCCCAGGGCAAAGAGGTTATCGACTACCATTTTTCGTTGCTCAGCAATCTTGCCAATGATCTTTTCACCCATATTGAAGATAAGATCATTGTTGCACAGGGCGAACTGCTTTCAACTACCCTCTATCATGTTTATTTAAAGGAGATAGGTATCCCATCGGTATTGCTGCCTGCCCTGGATTTTATGAAGATAGATGAGGATAATGAGCCAATTGTTGATCATATTACCGAAAACCTGCTCCCGCTGCTTGATAAGCACCCCGAAGTAAACTTGTTTATTACCCAGGGCTACATTTGCCGCAATGCCTACGGCGAAATAGATAACCTGCGCCGCGGCGGCAGCGATTATACCGCTTCATTGATTGGTGCCGGTATCCGCAGCGAAGAGGTACAGATCTGGACAGATATCGACGGCATGCACAATAACGATCCGCGCATTGTAAAAGGCACGCAGCCTATTGCTCAGCTATCTTTTGATGAAGCTGCTGAGCTTGCCTATTTTGGTGCCAAAATTCTGCACCCGCAAAGCGTGTTCCCTGCTCAAAAATATAAGATCCCGGTTCGTTTATTAAACACAATGGATCCTAAAGCGCTGGGTACCCTAATCACCAATACCAGCGAAAAGGACAAGATCAAATCTATAGCTGCTAAGGATGCCATTACGGCTATCAAGATCCAATCGAGCAGGATGCTTTTGGCACATGGCTTTTTACGCAAGGTATTCGAGGTATTTGAACGTTATAAAACATCTATCGATATGATCACCACATCAGAAGTTGGTGTTTCTGTTACCATCGATGATACCACTTACCTGGGCGACATCACCAAAGAATTAAACGCTTACGGTTCGGTAGAAATTGATGTAAACCAAACCATTATTTGTGTGGTAGGTGATTTCGGGGCCGAAAAACATGGGTATGCAGCCCGGGTACTGGAAGCCGTTAAGCATATCCCATTAAGGATGATATCATACGGCGGCAGCGATCACAACCTGTCGTTACTGGTAAAAACAGAGGATAAGGTTGAGGCTTTAAGGAGTTTACATAACAGGTTGTTTTAATTCCGGATGTCGGATTTTCGATTTCGGAATTGCCTTATTTGAAATTTTTAATTTAAAACGTCATCGCGAGGAACGAAGCAATCCCTGATATGCAATAGTTCAGCATGATTTGATGAAATATTACCCATGTTCACAAGTAAAACTATAGATAAATTCAACGGCTTAGAAACTCCGTTTTATTACTACGATCTCGAGGTGCTTAAAAACACCCTGAGTGCCTGCCGCGATGCTTCTGCAAAGCACGGCTTCCATGTGCATTACGCCATGAAGGCCAACTTTAACTCAAAAGTTATTGACACCATACAAACCTATGGCTTTGGCGCCGATTGCGTGAGCGGCAATGAAGTTCAGGCAGCTATTGATCATGGCTTTGATAAAAGCAAAGTGGTATTTGCAGGTGTTGGCAAATCAGACCGTGAAATAAACCTGGCCCTTGATGCGGATATCTTCTGCTTCAATGTCGAATCCATCCAGGAGCTTTTTATTATTGATGGCCTTGCTAAAGCAAAAAACAAAAAAGCTGGTGTGGCTATCCGCATTAACCCGAATGTTGATGCACATACTCACCATTTCATCACCACCGGACTCGATGAAAATAAGTTCGGCATTAATACCTGGCAATTACCTGATGTTGCCGCTGCTTTGCGCAAATGTGATAACCTGCAGTTTTTAGGGATCCATTTCCATATCGGCTCACAAATTACCGACCTTGAAGTTTACAAAAACCTGTGTACCCGCATTAATGAAATGCAGGATTGGTTTGAAGATCGTGGCTTCCCGATAAAAGTGCTTAATACCGGCGGTGGTCTTGGGGTTGATTATTACAGCCCGGATAACAACATAGCCGATTTTGAGGCCTACTTCCAGGTGTTTAAAAACTTTCTGAATGTTAAGCCGGGGCAAGAAGTTCACTTTGAGCTTGGCCGTGCACTCGTAGCCCAAAGTGCTTCGCTTATATCGCGTGTATTGTATGTTAAAAACGGACAGAAAAAGAACTTCCTGATCCTTGATGCCGGCATGACCGAGCTGATTCGCCCGATGCTTTACCAGGCTTATCACCAGATAGAAAATTTAAGCCGGAGGTCAGAAAGTCCGGAAGCAGGAAAGTCCGAAAGTTTAAAGTATGACGTTGTTGGGCCGATATGCGAAAGCACGGATTGCTTTCAGAAGGATGTGAGCCTGCCTGAGTCATTTCGCGGCGACCTGATAGCGGTGCGTACCGCAGGTGCTTATGGCGAGGTGATGGCATCAGGCTATAACCTGCGCGACAGGGTTGGCAGCGTTTATTCTGAATAAGCTATCTGAACCGGTAGCCAAGTCTTAACTGTACATAGGTACCAGCTTCAACAACGGCCATATAGTTTTTAATCTGCATAAAATAAGCAGCGGTTACAAAACCAGGGTTATAAGCCCTGTAAACGTAATCGCTGTTTTTGTTTCGGTATACGTTGTCGTTGCCAAATGTACCGCCCCAAAAAAGCCGGAAACCAAACTGATTGGCAACTTTATTGGTATGAAATATAATTTCAGTTGTGCCACCTAATGTAAACAGACCGGCACGCGGATCAGTGTAAAAGCCCGGTTTATTGGTGACAGCTTTCCTAAAGTTAAGGTAATCGCCAAACTCATGACTATAGGCCGCTTCAAAGCCAATAAAGCGTAAATCGATATGCCCGCTGCTCACAAAAAAGTTTCCCGATAACCTTCCTCCTGCCGCTCCAAAGAACTTATTTTTAAAGTAGTTGGGATCTTGCGGCTCCAATTCGCTGTTATGATAATTACCTAATGTACCAAATGCGCCGTAAGCCAGGTTGAAATGATCAAATACATGTGCGCGGCTAAAATTAAGCTGTGCGCTAACCAACTCGTCTGAGTAATTAGGGCTTTCATCAACTACTAAAGCCCCCGAAATATAATTTGCCGATTTAACAGCATCGGCAGATACCGGTTTAGGCAGATAAGCAATATCGCTATGGTGCATGGCCGGCGCATAAATATGATCACTGCACGAGCTTATGATCATACTGGCCAGGAGCAAAAGCAGGTTGAATTTAAGTTTCATTGTAAAAGGTCCGGATCGGGTTTATAAACTGGATACTGAACAATTATACGCTAAAACAAGTAATAAAATAACACACCCTACTGTTTATTTTGGGCAAACGCATTTAAATGGGGTTAACATGAGTTAACACATTCAAATGTTATACATTTACCCTGGCTATTTATTATACCAGGCTGCCAATAAAGTCATCCGTAAAATCATCGGCAAAATGAATTACGTTTTGCAACGCTTCAAACTCATCCTGTTGGTGCGTTGTAGTAAGTACAACGGCTTTCATACCTGCATTAGCGGCAGCTTCAGCACCTTTAGGTACATCCTCAAACACAACACAATCTGTAGGTAAGGAATTCAGTAATTCGGCAGCTTTTAAAAATGTTTCTGGGTGGGGTTTACTTAGTACCACGTCATCGGCACTTACTATAGCTTTAAAATAATGCCTGATGTTAAGGTTATCCAGTACAAAATCAATGTTAAAAGGAATAGCTGCTGAACCGATAGCCATAGGGATACCGTTTTGATAAGCTTTTTCCAAAAACTCATGCAAACCGGGCAACAGTGCCAGGTGGGGTAAAAACTCATCCTGGTAGCGCTGTTCTTTAAGGTACGAAAGCCTGTTCATTTCCTCGGTAGTAAAGCGGTTAGGGCCAAACATACGTACCAGTACTTCCTGATTTTTGCCGTACATCTGTGGTTTTACTTCATCCCAGGTAAAGCTGCCGCCAAGGTCGGTATTTAAAAGATGTTGCCATGCTCTGGTATGATAAGGCATGTCATTGATCATAGTGCCGTTGAGGTCGAATATAAAGGCCTTCATATATTAATTTTCAATTTAAGAGATAAACCGAGCGCGGTTTTTTGGCAAACTTAAACCTTTAAAAAACTAAAAGTTGAATTATGCCACATATTCTTTAAACACATGAGTGATTTGTTTTTAACAGCTGCACGATGGATGAATAATATTGTTCGATTTTTTTGGCGGGACATTAGTCTTTTCATGTACTCAATCCATCCGATAAAAAAGGTACTTAATCCGAAAGATTTTATCTATAGTGAATTTCCACCTTAAACAATAATTAACCAGTTAAATTGTATTAAAATCATTGCCATTATATCTTTTTATTCTGTAATTTATACAACTATTAGCTAAACTATTGCGTATGTGTTTAATAAGCTCATTATTATTATAGTGTGCGTAAGCTCCGTGTTGGATTTATAAAAAACTACTAATCCTTATACAATATACAATGAATAACGAACCCCTGCGCCTGCGTGCCGTTAAGAGATTTAAGGATCTGGATAATGACATAGCGGTTGATTTAAATGATATAGTAGGATTAGCAGCTCAGATCTGCGGCACTCCCGTCGCCCTGGTTACTTTGCTCGATACCGACATGCAGTGGTTTAAAGCCGCTACCGGCATCAATATCAGCTGTACCCCACGTGATTTATCATTTTGCAATCACACCATTATCCAAAAACAGGTGTTGGTTGTGCCCGACCTGCTTAATGACAAACGCTTTAACACCAACCCTCTTGTTATTGAGGATCCACAGGCAAGGTTTTATGCAGGCGCCCCTTTGATTACTAAAGATGGCCATGCCCTTGGTAGCCTATGTGTTATTGACTTTAAGCCCCATGAACTTAACCAGCAACAGATTAAATCATTAAAAACGCTGGCCAGGCAGGTTGTAAACCTCATGGAACTTAATTCAAGTTTACGTTCGCTTGAGCAGCAGCACCAGCAGTCGCAATCACAAAAAGCGTCTATCAGCGAATCGGAAATGAAGTTGAAAGCAATTTTCGACAGTTCAAAAGATACCCATATCCTGGTTGGCCGTAATCTTGAGGTTATGGCATTCAATAAATCTGCGTCGGTTTTTATCAGAAGCCTATATAATAAAAAACTGGCCAATGGTGATAATATTATCGCTTATACAGAGCCGGCGCTGGTAAATTCATTTTCGAAATACTTTGCGATAGCATTAACCGGCCGTTCCATTAAACGGGAATGGGAACTGCTGTCCGGAACGCCAAATGCCTGCTGGAAAGAAACCTCATTTATCCCTGTAAAAAATAATAGCAGCGAGGTAATCGGGATAGCTATTAACTCAACAGATATTACTACACGCAAAAGACACGAGGAACAAATCAATATTCAAAAAGAGGCGCTTAACCGTATAGCTATCATACAATCGCACGAATTGCGGAGGCCGGTGGCATCCCTGCTTGGTATATTAGACCTCATGCGGATGGAAAATATTGATTTTGGTTACTTTAATATAATAGAACATACCGTTAACGAACTGGATGAAAAGATACGGGGAATAGTAAAAGATTCGGAAGATACCATCCAGGGAGGCCATTTGGCAATAGTAGCCTGACCATCAATTATCTAAAATCCAAATACCATTCCACAGGTTTGGTTTACACCTAAATTACGCTTTGGCTATTGCTGATTACGGTAAATTATAACTACCTTGGCGGCATTAATAAATAAAAGAATGCAAAATCAAGGAACAGTAAAATTTTTTAATGAAACAAAAGGTTTCGGATTTATAGTACCAAGCAATGGTGGTCCGGATATTTTTGTTCATTCAACAGGCCTTATTGACGAAGTTCGTGAAAACGACACCGTTGAATACGAAGTTGAAAACGGCCGTAAAGGTCTTAACGCGGTAAATGTAAAAGTTATATAATTATAATATAATCATTAAGCCTACCAGGCACTCAAAGTTTGAGTGCCTTTTTTTTGCTTTATTTTTTTGTTAACCTGCTGCGTACATCAGCTTAATATTTGAATGTTACTTTCAAATAAAAACTGGCATTGTTGTTGTTTATTCCAATAATATCATAAATCGACTACACATAAAACAAAGAAAAGAACATGAAAGATCAAGCAAAAATTATAGCAGCACTATTGGTAGGTGCAGCGGCGGGCGCGGCTTTGGGTTTATTGTTAGCTCCTGAAAAAGGAACAGAATTAAGAGGCGATATAGCAGATTATATAAACGACCTGGTTGATACTGCCAAAACCAAAGCGCAAACAACAGCCGGAGATATTAAAGATTACAGTAATAGTGTGATTGACAAAGCTAAAACCAAGTTTAGCGGAACTGTTAGCGACCTTTGGGACGCTAAAGATAAAGCTGTTGATGCTGCAAAATCAAAAGCCGACGACCTTGCAGGGAAAGCAGGTGACGCCGCGGATGAAGCGAAATCAAAAGTCAAAGCGACTGCCAATGACTGGAACAATTCTGTACAGAACGCATAATATTTAGTACTATTATAAAATAATAAAACCCTGCCAGTTAGCAGGGTTTTATTATTTTATAAGCTTTTCTATTATCTATTCCATGAATTGTTACTTTCATCGGCATCCATAAATATGCCGCCGTCTAAAGTAACTGATTTAATGGTCTTAGTGGTTTTGATATCTATTGCAATTTGCTTTTGATTTTTTTCCCAAACCACGGGGGTTTGATGAATGCTCTCGCCGGAACCATCAGCATAAGTAATTTTTACATCAAACGGAATTACAAAACCGCCCACGTTTTTAATTGCTACTGTATAACCACCGGCTGCTTTGGTTACGCCTTTTACCGACAGATCAATATAGTAATTAGTAAAGAACCAGTTATTGAAAAACCAATCGAGGTTTTTACCTGTAATATTACTCATAGAGTTAAAATAGTCCCATGGTATTGGGTGTTTGCCATGCCAGCGGTCCATATATCCATGCAGGGCTTTTTTGAATAGTTGATCGCCCAGCATGTCTTTCAGCGCTAAATAACTTAATGATGGCTTACCATATGAGTTATTACCGTACCCACCCCGCAATTCGCTCGATGGTGTAATAACCGGCTGATCTTCGGCGGTTGAAGCATCATGGATCCATCTGTCAACACGGAAATTTTTGTACAATGCTTCAGCTTTTTCTTTGCCAACTTCTGATGTTCCTATCAACAGTTCAAAAGTTGTTGCCCAGCCCTCGTCCATAAATGCATAACGGCTTTCATTAATACCCATGTAAAAAGGAAAATAGGTATGCGCTATTTCATGATCCTGCACAAATTGCGAAAAGCGTACATCATTGGTATGGCTATCGTTAACCATCATAGGGTATTCCATATCTGCAAAGCCCTGAAACGATGTCATCTTGGGGAACGGATATGGCACGCCCGGCCAGTTGTGGGACAACCAGCTTAATGAATTACGGCCGTTTTGTACCGCATGGTGAAAATCTTCCGAGCTATCTAAAAAAGCTGCCTGCATACTGGCGCGGCGGTTTGTTGCGTCATCAACCACAACGCTGGCCGCATCCCATACATAATGATCACTGATGCCTACAGCCATATCGCTGATATCGTTAGCGGTCCAGGTCCAGGTATTCATCTCCTTTTGAGCCGTTACTTTATGGGCGGCAAGCTCAGCAGCCGATGCAATATTGATAGTTGAATCACTGGTGAATGAAGCCTTCAATCGTTTTGCATATTCAGGCTGAAGCACCTCTTCAGGGTTTTGCAGGGTACCGGTAGCCCAAACTACGTAGTTTTTAGGCGCGGTAACGTGCAGGGTATAGTCGTTAAAGTCGTTGTAAAATTCCTGAGCATCTAAAAAAGGTAGCCTGTCCCAGCCATTGTAATCGTCATAAACCGACACCCGCGGATAAAAATAAGCCAGGTAGCAGGTAGTCGAATCGATCATTCCTTCGCGGCCGCTTTCTTTCGAAACTTCAAAATGCCAGCCAATATCAAGCTTAACAGAATCATGAGGCATCAACGGCTTACTTAAACCAACCATTTGATTTGTTGAACCTGATGCAACTTTTTTTGCTTCGCCATTAATTGAAAAGCTATCAAACTGAATGCCCGGTGTAAGATAGTCAGCCCCTGCATCGCCAAAACGGGCGGCACCCGGTTTATGAATGTTCAGGATAAGCTTCATGTTAAGCCTTTTTAAAGTATCCGGACTATTATTAACATAAGTGATCTGTTCTGTGCCTTTCACAGTACGATTTTGAGGCACAGCCGTAATACTGATATTATAACGACCATAATTTTGCCAGTACTTTTTGCCGGGGCGGCCATCAGCCGAGCGCGTTTCGTTTTTGAATGCTTTTTGTATATCGCGGGGCATATACAAGGTTTGGGCCTTAACCTGTATAAATGCAATGCAGGTTAATGCAGATAAAATGAAGGGTTTGGTCATATGTCTTAAATTTCTTTGCCAATTTAAATTAATTGGACTAAATAACGATATGCAGGAAACATTAATCGGAAAATTTAAAACAAAAAATCGCTTGATAAATCGCTATATCAGAGCTTATTTTGTAACAAAGCTGTCACAAAGATTATTTACAAATAAATATTTTGCGGTATCGGATATATTTTTTTTTACTTTGTTATCAGTTATTTTAATAGGGGTATTAAATAACTAACATTTAAGCCATCTGCGCTATGCGGATGGCTTTCTTTTTTATAGATACTTAATCTGCAATTATATATTCTTTGCTAATAAGCGTAAACAGCTCATCGTTGTCAATTGATTCATCTTTACATTCGGTAAGTAATTGTTGAGCTTCAGTATAATTAAGCTGTTGGGCCACCATTATTAACATATGGCACGATGTAATATTAATATGCTCAAGTAACTGCAGATACAACATAATATCCATATCCAGCAATACAGGTATAGTTTGCTCTTCATCCAGGCAAAACTCATCCTTAACAATGGACTTTATAGGGTTGCAGTTCTTGTCTGACGGAATTTCATTAATCAGGGTATACACCTTCTTCATCCGTTCTATCTGCTTTTTAATATCGTCCCAAAACTCCTGTATAGCCTGCTGCAATGCAGTAAACGAAGCGAGACTTTTCAAATGTGCAAGATGTTTATCAAGGTAACATTTACCAAAATAAATACGGTTAAGATTGTGGACAAATACCTGTTTTAACAAATCGTTATCCAGTGTTTTAGGGGTATTGTTGCTCATGGTATGAAGTTAAAAGTATATAGTTAGGGTTTATATATTTCTTAAAAGCTGTTTCACGCAATTGCTTATCAAACTTACCTTAAAAATAACTAAGTTTTATTACCCGGACAGATGTGCCGGGATAAATTAACTTTGCATTACAATAACATAATGCTATGAAATATAAATTAGGCAATTTTGTTCGATTTGTTGATGAAAAAATGGAAGGTTTTGTAACGCGCATCATCGACGAACAGATGATAGGTGTTACCGGCGATGACGATTTTGAGATTCCGGTACTTGCCAGCAAAGTAACTTACGTTCATGGTTACCAACCTGCAGGGGCGACAAAAAGCAACAATACAACGGATGAAAAGCTCGTAACACCAGGTGAATTTGTTAAAAAAGGCGTTTATATAGGTGTGGTTACTGATACCAGGGCAAGTTCTGTCGTACATTTTCATTTAATCAATGAAACTTCGTTTCAGCTGCTCGCTACTTTAACAACGGATAAGCAACAGGTATTTAAAGGCGAATTTGCAGGGATTATTGCGCCAAAATCAACCGAAAATATCTACTCCGCCCAACTGGCCGATCTGCAGGTTTGGCCAAAATTTATTTTCGGCGTTTTATTCAGCACCAAACAAAATGTTGAACCACCGGCACCGTTGGCTGTACATGAAAAGTTTAAGGCCAAGGATTTCTCAACCACTAAAAAGAACATTCCATTACTTAACCAGGCCGGCTGGCTCATCAGGCTCGACGAGCCTGAACTGGTTATTGATGCTCAAAAACTGAAGGAAAGCTTTTTTGAAAGCCCTACCGAAAAAATAGTGATTGAAAAGCCGGTTAGCGAAGTTGACCTGCATATAGAAAAGCTGCGTGACGATTATCAGTTTTTAAGCAGCGCTGAAATTATGGAGATTCAGCTGGCCCATTTTCACAAAGCGCTGGATGCAGCTATTGTTCATCAACTACCTGATATTACTTTTATACACGGTGCTGGCAATGGCACGCTGCGTAATGAACTGCACAAACAATTGGGCAGGCATAAAAAAGTACAAACCTTTATGGATGCCCGTAAAGAAAAATTTGGTTACGGCGCTACCAAGGTGTTGTTGAAGTAACAATTTACAACAGCATCAGCCACCTTACGAGGTTTGAAACCTTGGCAAGGCGGCTTTTATTTTCTTACTTTTTCGTAAACACAATTTCAAGATTAGGCAACTTTAAAGTTTGATTCGGCGATGCGGGATCATGTAACTTTAAACTCACCGGGTAAAGTTCATTTGCTTCAAGCGTTAAAGGTTCGAGATCTTTAATATAGATATTTTGTGGAATACTATGTGTGAGCGCAAAAGGGATGTTCTTTTTAAAGTTGTTGAACACTTTTATTAGTAACTGGTTATTGCCGGGTATCAAATCCAAACCGATGACATGACTTACAGAGGCAGCCTTACCCGGATTATTATTGATGAGCAGTTGCCTCCCATTAAGCAAAACAATTATGCCATCGCCGCTGGTAATCTTAACCTGCGCGTAAATTAAATCCTTGCCTGCGTTGATGTTTTGCAAAATGTAGTAAGCATTATCCATGCCTGCGGGCAAATCAATCAGCTGCCCGTTTTTATAATCGTCTATAGACCGCCATGGTTTATCGGTGTCTTTGGTAAAAGGTTTTGAGATATCGATTTTATCCGCGCGGCCATTTAAACCTCCTAAGCCTGCGGAGTATGGGCCGGTTATATATAATGGACCCCATTTTATTTTAGCCGTATCAGGTTTATACTTCATCTTCCTATCGCTGTCGAGCTCGAGCGTGGTGGTTACATTGTTTACAGTTAGGTCAACAATACTGCCTTTTTCTTCGTCGGTATATTGTATAGCAGGCTGGTATTTACCTTTGTGTTTAGGCTTAATTGTCCAGCTTTGCTTTACCGTACTTTGATAATTGCTGTTATAATCAATGCCCGATGAACTATAATAATTATAAGCGTTGTGCTCATCCAGTTTCATGTGGTCATAAATGCTGCTCAGGATATGAACAGGTTGCACTTTGTAACCTTCGGCAATGCCAACCGCTATAACTTTTATTTGGTTTTCACTGTCAAAACCTGCGGGTAAGGTTATCACAGCGGCATCAATTGCCTGTTTAAAGCTAAGCGATTGTTGTTCGCCCAAAACAGAAACATTACTGATCCTGCCTTCCAGGCCGGGTAAAGAGATCAGGCCATCAGCGGGTACCGAGGTTACAAAAAGATAAAGCTTATTGGGTTTAGCAGTTATATTACCCCATTTAAAGGGGGTAAAAAATGGATCGGCAGTTGTGCCATAAACAGCTTCGCCATTTTTATAGAGCCAGGTGCCTATCTTCAATAAAACATCCTTTTCAAAACCAACTACTGAGCCATCGCCTTTGGGACCGATATTAAGCAGGTAATTACCTCCCCTGCTAATCACGCGGATCAGGCTTTCCAATTTCTCTTTATACTTTTCATCCTCGCTTCCGCGTTTTTGCCATGATCGGTAGCCCCAGGTTTCGTCAAAAAATGAAGCAGGCGACTGCCAGGGCACTCCAATGGAATAATCGGGATACTGATTATCACCCATTACGGCAAAATCGCCCTGATCATTACCCAAACGGCTGCTTACCATACAATCAGGCTGCAAGCGGTGCACCAATTGATAAAGTTCTTTACTTTGTTCAGGGCTTTGCGACCCCATATCAAACCAAAGTTCGGATATAGTGCCATAGTTTGATAGTAACTCGGTTACCTGCTTCTTGTTATATTCATGATGCTCGGGTGTTATATAATCAGAATTATGACTTGATATGGGTGACGCCTGCGGATAATGCCAGTCTATCAGCGAAAAATACAAACCGAACCTTAAACCCTGCCTTTTACAGGCTTCGGCCATTTCCTTTACCACATCACGGTTAAATGGAGTAGCATCAACCACATTAAAATCGGTAGTTGCAGTTTTAAACATGCAAAACCCATCGTGATGTTTTGAAGTTAGTACAACAGAGCGCATTCCAGCCGCTTTAGCCAGCAGGGCAATACTATCAGCATTCCAATTTACCGGGTTAAAGTTTTTGGCCAGGTTGGCGTAAGTATCACTGTAAATACCAGCATGGGCCTGAATTTGCTCACTTAAGCCGCGGGTAACCGGCTTCCCATCCCAAACACCACCCCAAACTGAATAAATGCCACCGAAATGGATAAACATGGAAAACTTTTGATCTTGCCATTGCTTTATCGAAGAAGATGACGGTTGTGCAGATACAAAATGAATACAAAATAATAACGACAACAGTGGGCTTATGATTTTTTTCATGAGGAGGAATTCAATATCTCAAAGTGTAAAAAAGTTGTTAATAAACAAAAACCTCACAACTTGAAATTGCGTGTTGTAAACTAACGATTGCACAATTATGCACACAAAACAACTCAACTTACACTTTTGCTAATAAACATGTTACATAATTGTAAAATCTGCTTCACAAATTGCATTTTTTTAATAAAAATATTATTTGCATCTTTGTAGCAACACAGCCCAACCCTAATTCATAATGAAAAAAATTCTCTTGCTCAGCAGCAAGGGTTCATTTAACCTTTAAAAAAACGTAATGTCCGAATCTATTCAAATTCAACCCAATATCCATTGTGAGCCTTGCAAAGAATGTGGTGCACGTCCCGTAATTGATCAAACCCGTAAAGGTTTTATAGTTACCTGCCCAACAAATAAAAAACATTATGCAACTGCTCCCGGTATGGTAAATATTGACGAATGGAACAGGTTTAACCAAAAATCGCCTGTGCTTACAGGCACACAATATAAAAGCAAAGCCTCATAAAAACTATTCCATAAAGTAATAGTTTCAGTTTTGGGTATTTAACCAATAAAAGCCTGCTTATGAGGATACAATGGGTTTAATTGTATTCATGTTATGCATATTGTAGATACTGAAAATGAACCTTCAAAAAAAAGGCACAGCTATACATTTTGTCCACAGTGCCAAACTAATACCGGCCAAAGGATTCACAGGCCGGCATTGTTAAAGCTATTGACATTTTGGCTGCCGGTTAAAAGGTATTTTTGCTATAGCTGCAACAAAAAATACCTGGTAATTGAAAGGTAACGAAACCGGTCAGTAACAATACACGTTCTATTGTTCAAAACACAGTATCGCTTAATAATACAAGACCATTTCACTTTGCAAAAAGCAGGGCCGTTTGCCTGCTACCCGATTTGAGATACTCAGCGTAGCTTTTTTTAATATAACTGATCATATCATAATCGTTCATCTTTTTCACTTTTTTAATTTCGGGGTGATATTGGTTCATAAAATTTTGCAGCGAATCGCCTTTAAGATTAGTTATTGAACTCACCTTTTCCGGCGAAAAAAACCGGTCCACATATTCATCTTCTTCATCCTTCAGCAAAATCTTTTGCAACTTTGATTGCGGAGCTTTGTTCTTATTCAACATATCGATCACCGACAGCAAGTTGATGCTCAAGATAGTTGCTGTACTTTTATCCGCATTTATGTGATTGCTGGGCTTACCAAAATCAAGATCAGCCGGACGTGCTATAAACGCATCTTTTATGGTTGAGCCACGATAGGCAAAAACAGAGGCAAACTCCCTCCTGTTACGTAATGAATCGGCCCTGGCATTACGCCTGGCCCTGATTTTTACCTCACTTAAAACAGTTGCCGCGGGCTCAATGTAACATCTTAAGGTATCAAATTTTAAAAAACTGACTATAAGCTTAAAAGGCTTGTAACCTATGCTGGTGATCCTTAAAGTGTCACCGGGCTTTACGTTGGCTAACAAAAATTTCCCTTCGACATTACTTATGCTTTTTGATGCCGGTGTATTGATAAAAGCATTTGCCACCGGCAAATAGGTAGTTTTATCAATAACGATACCTTTAACACGCTGGGCAAACAGATTTATTGACAAGAGCATCAATATTACTGTTGAGGTAAGTTTCAATGTTTTCATGACGGGTTCAGTTAACAGGTGAGCAGGTTAACTAAATATACGCATAAATTATTAACCTTTACGCTTTTAACAAATATTAACACTTGCCGCATTACGGTCACAAAACTTTTCTTTCCGTTAAAAAAGCCAATAAACTACTTTATCATAGCTTCAAAAATTTCATCAAAACTTTTGCTTTTAAATTTTTGGAAGGTTCCGTCAAACTTTTCGCTAACGGGGTTAAGCAGTTGAAAACAAAGCTGTTTATCTTCCTCGCTCAATGCGCTGGTCATCATTCGCGCAACTTCAACTACACGTACTTTGGCTTTTCCAAGAGTTTCCTCTCCAAGGGCTGTTAATTTTAAACGCTTAATACGTTTATCATCAATATCTTCATACTCGGTTATCAGTTCGCGTTTTTTTAGCCTGTTAAGCATATTGGTACCACTTGATAGTTCGATTATATTATTATAAATAGCCTCAGATTTTATTGGGTTAACCTGGTTAAAAATAGTAGCCAATATACCGAACTCCTCTATCTGATCAAGCCCTGTACCTTCAAGCGCTTTGTTTGAATATACCATATGGTACTTCCCTATCCGTCTTATCAAAATCATGAGCTTGCCGTTAATTCCCGGCCTTAACTGCCAGTCGGGCGTTGCTTTCTTCTCATCTGCTGCCTTGGCCATTAGCTGATGCCGGAAGAAATCATCCAAATTACAACCGGGATTTTTCTCCTCATAATCTCCCCAAAGCTTAACCAATTCAACTGTTTTATTCACGTGTTATTTCCTTTTGGTATCAAATCTAAAAAAAACGTCTCCAATATTTGCTATTTACTTTCTTTTGGTATAATATTGTATTATTTTACTACCATATGGTATATTTTATAAATTTAATCAATCATAACAAATGAATACCTCACTCTTTTTACCAGCACTATTAATACTACACTTAACAGGGCTAACGATAATGGCGGGCACCACCATTGTTGATTTTACAGTATTTAAAACCTTTTGGAAGCATTTTGATGATAATACAGAAAAATCAAAAGGTATACTGGCAGGTACATCTAAGTCATCAACACTGATTGGAATAGGTGCCGCCCTGCTGGTTATAACAGGCATTGGCATGATGGCCTTAACCCATGGCGTATTTGGCGAACAGCTATGGTTTAGAATAAAAATAGGAATTGTTTTGGTTCTAATGCTAAACGGGATATTTTTTGGAAGGAAGCAAGGCGAAGAGTTACGAATGATTATGAATAACGACAAAGCTTACTTAGCAGAACGGGTTGACCAAATTAAGGTGAACCTTAATATCTTTTTTACAGTACAGCTGATATTGTTTTTCAGCATAGTTTTTTTAAGCATTTTCAAATTTAGTTAATCGCAAAAAATGGAAATGCAACAAAACATCCCTATTTATAAGTTAGTAATTGTAGGCGCAAACGGCGGCATTGGCAGGCAGTGCGTTGAACAGGCCCTTCAGGCCGGGCACCTGGTTACCGCAATATTACGAAACCCGGCCAAATTAGCAATCGAGCACCCCAATCTAAAAAAAGTAAGCGGTGATGTTATGCAACCCGGCGCATTTGAAAATAATTTTGAAAACCAGGATGCTGTAATTTCGGCAATAGGCGTAGCCGGTGGCGTCGGATCAGATAAACCCACGGCTTTGTATTCGCAAGGCAATGCCAATATTTTAAAAGCGATGGAACAAAAAGGCATAAAACGCATGTTCCTGATCTCGGCCAGTGCAATTGAAATAAGCCCCGTACTCCCATTTTATATCAGGCTTGTTGAAAAATATGTAGTTCAAAAACTGCTGAAACATATGTATACCGATTTGCTCAAAATGGAGGTGGTGATAAAAAGCAGTAACATTAGCTGGACTATCATTAGACCACCGCAGCTTACAAATCAGGCTGTTACCGGCACATATCGCATAGCTATTAATGCATTTCTTAAAAACTGCCTGAAAATATCAAGGGCTGATGTTGCGCACTTTATCATCAATAACATTGCTAACCGGGATATTTACCAGGCAACAGTTGAAATTGGATATTAACACTAAAATTCCGCCAATGAAGCGGGACATTTTTAACTACTGTTAACTTAGCGATCCAATCAAAGCTGACTATCTCATATAATAAAAAAAGACCTTTCCATTACTGAAAAGGTCTTTTTTGTTAGTACGCTGCGGATTATTTTCCGTAAACTATCCAGGAAGCTTTTGACCAGTCATTAGCTGGATCGATCGCACCTATATAGTTGGTTTTATCAAAGAACGAATCGGATAAGGAGCCATCAAACTTGCCCGCAACAATTGCCGGTGAACCTGCTTTAGGCAATAAGTTTGGAGCAGCATTGTTAAACGGATCGGTCAACATAATATCTGCTGCAGCAGTGAATGATTTTGTGCCATCACGGCCTTCAACTAATGTTTTTAAACCTGCTGCGTCCAGTAAACCAGCTGTAGCCAATTTGTCAACTTTATAAGGTGATGTTACCGCCTGCAGCAAGCTGTTTTTTAAACCGCTTGTTCCGGCGATATAATACTGAGCGGTTGGGTCATTATCCAGGTCTAAGCCCGCTTTTTGACCTCCCATTACGATGGCATTAGCCAAAATAAATTTTGCACCTCTTCTCCAGCGCATACCATAGCCGTAATCCGCAGATACTCCTGTGGCGTTATTA
The DNA here is from genome assembly GCF_900100945.1 of Mucilaginibacter gossypii. Classification (GTDB taxonomy): domain Bacteria; phylum Bacteroidota; class Bacteroidia; order Sphingobacteriales; family Sphingobacteriaceae; genus Mucilaginibacter; species Mucilaginibacter gossypii. The sequence continues at coordinate 236,963 of NZ_FNCG01000009.1, forward strand.
GGCCCTATAGCCGTAAAGTTTGACAACAAAGGGAATGTGTTAGGAGTTAATAAATAACCTTTAGCATCTGTTGTGTTATCCACTTCAAAATTGTTGGAGATATCACCGCTGGTACCTTTATTATCAGTAAATGCCGGATCTTTAACAGAGATCGCGTATTGGATCTTACCATGGTATCCATCATCAAAATCAAAGTCATCATCGGCATTGTTATAGGCAACCAGGTATTTAGCATTAAATGAACCGCCGAAAAACTCGTAAGCATCGTCAAGGCCGCGAAGCACTTCAATGTGATCTACTTTGGTACCGCTGCCAACAGTGTACATACTTAAGCCGTTTACTTCATCACCTGGATTAACCGCTTTACCGGCATATTCAATACGTACATATTGTAAAACACCTGAATTATCAGCGTCGTTTGTGCCGCCGAATGGCTGGTGCTCGGTATCTACGCCACCTTCAAGTACTGCGTGGTTGCCATTACCGGTAGCCGACCCAACGATCACAAGGCCACCGAGATTACCTGGTTTCGGATCAGCCTCCGCCGAGGTGAAAACAATTGGCTTATCAGCAGTTCCGGCGGCATTGATCTTACTTCCTTTATAAATAATGAGCACACCTGCTGAGTCTTTATTGCTCACAATTTTGGTTCCCGGATCGATGGTTAAAGTTGCATTATTATCCACATAAACGTAACCGCGAAGCCTGTAAGTAATATCGGCAGTCCAGTGCGTGTCTTTAGTAATCTTTCCCCTAACATCCATTTTGGTAACAGCAGGAGGATTAACCGGCGGATTTGTACCCGGGTCATTGTTTTTTGAGCAGGAAGCTAATCCTATCATGGCTAATGAGCCAAGTAAATACAACGTTTTTTTCATAATAATTGTTAATAATAATTGATAATAAATTGCAATGCCTTTTACTGTATAGCGTGATTATTTTTTGAAACTGAAATTATATTTGAACGAAAGGGTTGTTCCAAAACCCGAATAACGGCTTTGGATTATTTTATCCTCTTTAGCATTATATGCGGTACTCCCCGAGCTTCCGTAATTATTATACAATGCAAAAGGCTGCGCAAGCAGGTCGGATACGGTCAGTTTAAGCTCGGCACGCTTTTTAAATAAAGCCTTACTTAGCTGCATATCGATCACATTCCGCGGCTTCTCATAGATATCCACACCACCGGTAACGGCCCTGAAACGTAAACGCTCCCCTATCCTGTTATAAAGCACGTTGAAAGAAAAATCACTACCTTCTGGCGTATAATACAGGCCCGAGTTAATCAGGTAGGGTGACTGTCCCTGAAGGGGGGTAGACGCGTTACGGCCATCAGCCAGCTTTACCTTGGCATTGATATAGGAAGCATTCACATAAAATGTTACATCATTCAAGAAACTTCCTTCAGCAATAAAATTCAGTTTCTTCCTCATCTCGGCTTCAAAACCGAAATCCTTGGCATTGAGCGCATTCTGATAAGTCAAAATATCGTTACCCTGATTAATCTGCTCGATCGGATTCTTAAATTTCTTGTAAAAAGCCGAAACCGAGATGATCTCCCCTCCTGACGGATAATATTCAAAGCGAAGGTCTGCGTTATCAATTATACTTCGCTGCAGGTCCGGGTTACCGCTGACGATAAAGTTAGTCTGGTAGTCAAAATAGCGAAAACTGGCAAGCTCTCTGAACTCCGGGCGGTTTACCGACCTGAAGTATGCCGCACGTAAATTCACCTTCTCCGATAAACTATAGGTCAGGTTACCCGAAGGCAGAACATCGGTATTATTATATTTCTGTTCGGTCTGGCCCAGCGGTTTAAGCGACTGCGCATACCGTTCAACACGTGCCCCCCAAACCAAACGGATTTTTTTGTTCAGCTTATTGTCCAGCATCACATAACCCGCGTCCTGATCGGCTTTTCCTTTGTAATCGGTGGAGCTAAGGTCCAGGCGCGACAGATCGATCCCGTTTTGAGCAATACTTTGAGGACTGAACACATTAAAGATCGTATAACCGCCGGTGAGCGGGATTGCTTTGTTTCCGAAGCCTATGGCGTCAGTGTATCCCAGCGCGTCAATGCTGAAATCACGGTCACGATGAGAAATAAGCCCACCAAATTTCAATTTCTGCGACTCATCAAGCCACTTGAACGGAACTGCCAGGTTTGCTTTCGCGCCGTAAATATTTTCATTTAATTTTGAATACACACGGCCAAGGTCATTAGGTTTGGGGCTGTTTTCGCTGGATAATGAGATATATTCGGGCTGGTTCAAAGGTGTATAGATGGTTACGATCCTTTGGTCGGGCTGGTTCCGGTATGATAAACCGTAGGAAGCATTCCAGTCAAAAATAATATTCTTTTTTCCCAGCGTGTGCTGCCCTTCCAATGCGGAAGTATAAATGCCGTTTTGAGTTGTCTCCACAGAGTAGCCTTTGTAGCGCAGCGGGTCTGTTTGACCGGCCTCAAAATTCAGGGCATTGTTGGTTTGCTCGAAGTCAACAGAAAAGTCGTTATTGTAAAGGTTTCTCCAGGCAATTTTGTTTTTTCCGAATGTATAAGCGAAATTCAGCAAACCGCCAAGGCTTTTATAGTTGGTATAAGTATTACGGTCAAAGCTGTACAGGGGAAGCTCTTTCGATGCGTCATTGAACCCGGTATAACCAATTCTGTCACCAAATGATGCACGGTGCCCATTGCTGTAGTTCAGACTGAAGTTATAACCCAGGCGATTGCCATTTGTATTGATTTTGGAATTGCCCGTGGAAAATTGAAAACCAATATTGGGAAGGCTCATTTGCCCTTCTTTGTAATAAAAAGTATTGGGAAATTGCTGCGCTATAGCGGTTTTTTCGGCACTTGTTGTCCCGGATGTATAGTCTTTTTTCACATTAGAATAAGCCGCAGGCAGCTTTCTTGAACCGTCATCGAATCCAAGAAAATCATATTTCCCGTTAGGCCTCGCATCAATAAAATTATTCTTAAGGGTAGTTTTGGAATTATAGCCAACGCTTATCGCCACTTCCAGGAACCTGCTGTCGGGAATATCTTTGGTAATAGTATTGATTGTACCACCCGCAAAATCACCGGGCAGATCTGGCGTCGCCGTTTTGTACACGATAATATTATCGACAAGACTTGAAGGAATGATGTCAAAAGCAAAAGCTTTTTTATCCGGTTCGGAACTTGGCAGCGTTGTCCCGTTCATCATATTGTTATTATACCTTTCGGATAAACCACGGATAACAACGAATTTACCCTCCTGCACGCTTGTTCCGCTGACGCGTTTCAAAACGTCACCAGTATTCCGGTCAGGGGATTTACGGATCATATCGGCAGATATACCATCACTTAATTGTATACTATTCTTCTGCCTTGCGTAAAGGGCGTTTACTGAAGCCTGGCGGTAAGTAGCTTTCACAACAACTTCATTAAGAGCTTGCGTTGAAGATTGGGTCAAAGCGACATCCAGCGAGGTTACTGCACCTGCCTGAACTTCCACATCAGAAACCGATTTGCTCTGGTAACCGATGTATTTAACAACGATACTGTATTTGCCCGGCTGAAGTCCACTCAATATATACCGGCCTTCCACATTGGTGGCAGCGCCCTTGCTGCCGCCCTGTAAGCCAACTGTCGCGCCTATGAGTGTTTCACCAGTCTTTTGGTCGATTACCCTACCGGCAATTTTACCCACTGACTGTGCAAATGAATTGGAGCTTATTAAAAAACTTAAAAGAATGAAAGAAAAGAGCCGAGTAAACTTTTGCATAATCTTAAATGACGCTCAAAATTATCGGCGATAAATTAAGCCAATGTTAACTTCATATTATCAAAAAGAATATATTGAATAATCGATATTATAGACAATCTTAAATAGATCAAGAAGCTTCCAACATTCAAAAAACAAACTCTATTTTAGCACGATCAAATAATTGTAAACAGCGATGGCACAAAAGAAAACAGAAGAGTTCAGTTATCCCGACCAGTTCATCTCAGATGTATCCATAGCACTGTCGCACCCCGGTAGGATCTCTATTATCCGTATCATTGCAAGGAAACCTGGGATTACCACAGGCGAGCTCGTTGAATTTCTACCGTTCGCACAATCTACAGTATCCCACCATTTGAAGGAGTTGATCAAAACCGAATTGATCTCGGTTAGCATCGATGGAAAAAGATCTTTGTATACATTAAATGAAAATATGTGGAGCAGATTCGCCAGACATTATGGTCGCCTCGTAGAAGAACTGGGCATACCGGATTCCCACGAAGCTGAACCGGAACAACATTAATTTATATTCTATAATATCGTATCTATGCCCGGTTCAAATATGGATATCAATAAAGCAGATCTGGAACTTTGCAACTTTGCCAGGTTGCTGGCGCTCCCAATCAGGGTATGTATCTTCAAAACGCTTATCGCTAATAACAACATACTGTCTCACGAGGCATTACTTTCTCTTCCTTTTAACCCAGGCCAATTAACGAAGCATATCACTGATCTTAAAAAAGCAGGCTTTGTAACCATCAGACGCGAGAATAGAAAGATCAGATATGAGCTTAAAACATCCGATATAAACCGCCCTGCCAGGCAGTTGGCGGATCTTTTCAAAATCATCGGCAGCTACGCACCTATTGAGCCACTAAACCCTAACACCGTCGCTTCCGGGAAAGAGAGCCTCCCACCTGCCGCTTTGAGTTTTGGTGGATTGATCAAAAAGTACAGGACAACATTAAAGTTTTCACAAGAATATTTATCCGCAGAACTTGGAATGAACCGGAGCGACTTAAGCAGAATAGAATCAGATAAAAAGGACTTTCCTCCGGGGAAGCTACAACTGCTGGCGCTGGCACTATCTGTTGAATGTGATGTATTAAAAAAGCAATTCTATAGTTTCAAAATTGTGGAAATGGTTGACAAAAGTGGGTTTGACGAGGCCGTATTAAAAAATGTCAGTAACGTGCTGCAGGCCGGTATTCCCGTCTCCGAACATTTCCCAACCAGGCGGGCTACCCGATAAATGCTGTTTATATTACATTCATATGTTATGTAGGAGATTTTCACGCCACTCTTGGTGATTATCCTTTTTAATGCAATGGCTGAGCATAATTCAGTATAACATTAATGTATATTAAAGGCAACAAGCGAAGATTGAATCGATCTTAAGATATAAACTCATTTCTCATGCAATTTAATCTTCATAAGTAACCTGTTTAATACCAGTTGCCCAACTTGCTTACCCTCTTCTGTTCCAACTATGCAGGAATTTTTAAAATGTATACCGCCATAAACGCGCGATATGCCCGCTTCCATTGCTGCTTCCCTAAAAGATCTAAAGCTACGGGGTGCTATTCCAAACTCAGTCTCTGATGTATCCCGATATGCAAAATTATCTCCGAATTGGTTGGTCAAAATCTCGGCTGCGGCGGCCGAGATTACAGCATGGCCGCTTACATATTCGGGGAATGAGGGCGTTTGAATATATGTTTTCCAGTCAGGGTCCAAATATTTGGTTATTACAGTCTCGGGGCGAACTAAATTATATTTATACTTAAAATACCAGCAGTTGATAAATGCATCGAATAAAGCAATCGATGTTTCAGCATATGCACAAACTGTGCTGCTAAAATCTGCCTTGCACGTTTCTGAGGCTATCCCCGCGATATTCATCCAATGCCCGCCTGGTGAGAACTTCTTAGTTCCGAAGGTGGCATGTCCCACAACGTTTAACTTAAAGGCATTATCATCCCAAAAATCAGCGATGTGTTTTTGCTCTTTGGTAAGATTTGTACCAACAGACTTTACATCTAATACGTCCTTATAAAACTGGCTATTTATGTCCTTCATATCAAATAAAGGAGGTGGTGGTGGCGCCACCTGCGAAGCTGAATCGAGTATTAAAGGCCTAATCTCTCCCCAATGCGGTTCCAATGCTTGTGAATACATAGGTGGTGTAGGTACCCAACGCCCTTCTTTTTTTGTAACCGTGTATTTGTTAGCGGATCGAGTTTGTGCATAATGATCCGTTTTGCTCCATTTCATAATGTGCTTTGCAACTACATCTGAATAGTTCACCGAATGCTCAAATACATCAGACGGCATTCCGCCATCTTTTGCTTCCTTTTTTAATGCATCGACATATTCGTCCATACTCCCCTCAGGAAATGTAACCGCATTCCCTACATAGCAAAAGGCAAGCAAGGATGCAAACGGGTAATCAATTTCAACACCCGGAGCAGGTTTTGGTGTAGCGGTTAAATGCCTGATTTGACCTGCCAACGACCGGAATTTTTTAGGGTCTTGGGCGGATATTACCTCGTATGCGGCAATGTTAGCATACGCATAGTTACGGGAAGCAATGACCGGCGGAAAATTATTTTCAAGTATAATGTCATTTAACTTTTTTTCCGTAATACGGTACAATTCCGGATTATCAGTTATCCTTTGATAATCAGCTTTTTGGCAGGAACTAAGCAAAATGATAATCCCTGAAAGCCAAAGTAAAAAACGATTCATAAAAATTTATTAATTGTGACGCAGCATAGCTACTATATGAAAAGGTGCTTTTTATTTGATAATATCTAAAAATGATAGCGACATTTAAATCTACTGCCCATGATAATGAGTCGGAACTATTATCCCGGTATCTTCGGGCTTTGAAATTTGCTGCGTTTTGCGATAAAACAGATGCTTACCAATATTGCTGTATTGTATTAATTATATTTCGTCTGATTAATTATTAAAATTAAAGCTTAAATATATCGCTTATAAATTGCCTTTTTTTAACTCATCCACAGCATAGTGAGCCGCGCGTGCGGTCAGCGCCATATAAGTGAGCGATGGGTTTTGACACGCGCTTGAAGTCATGCAGGCCCCATCAGTTACAAACACATTTTGCGCGTCCCAAACCTGGTTGTGCGCGTTGAGTACCGATGTTTTTGGATCTTTACCCATACGTGCACTCCCCATCTCGTGAATGCCCTGACCAATTGCATAATTTTTATCCCAGGTTGTGATATTCTTTACCCCGGCCGCTTCATACATGGCCACCAATTCTTTAATAATATCCTTACGCATACTTAGCTCATTCTCTTTCAAACCCGCATCCATTGAAAGTACAGGCAACCCCCACTTATCTTTCACATCTTTATTAAGCGTTATTTTATTATCGTGATAGGGCAAAATTTCACCAAAACCGGTTGCTCCGATATGCCATGCACCAGGTTCTGTAAGCGCATCTTTAAAATCAGCACCTATATTCATTTCCGCAACATCCCGGCTCCAGCCGTCCCTGCTGGCGCTTCCCTGGTAACCATAGCCGCGCAGAAAGTCCCTTTTATCACCAAACAAGTTAACAAAACGGGGAATATAAAAACCATTCGCTCTGCGGCCAAAATAGTATTTGTCTTCGAAGCCTTCTATTGTTCCTTGTGCACCGAGCATATAATGATGATCCATAATATTATGTCCTAATTCGCCGCTGCTACTGCCCAATCCGCCTTGCCATACATCTGTTGCGGTATTCATCAAAACCCATGCACTGTTCAGTGCAGAAGCATTCAGGAATACAATTTTTGAATAAAATTCATAGGTTTTATTCGTTTCGCCATCCAGCACCTCAACACCCGTCGCTTTGCTGGTGTCTTTATCGTACAAAATTTTGGTTACGATTGACCATGGCCTGACGGTAAGGTTACCCGTTGCCATTGCTGCGGGCAGCGTTGAAGATTGTGTACTGAAATAACCGCCAAATGGGCAGCCCTCCCAGCACCGGTTTCTAAACTGACACTGCGTCCTTGCCTGGATAGGCGCGGTAAGATTGGCCACGCGGCCTATAAACATGTGGCGCTGCCCCTTGTAAAAAGCTTTTATTCTTGATGCCACATCTTTTTCCACACAATTTAGTTGCATAGGCGGCAAGTAGTGCCCATCGGGTAAATGGGGCAAGCCCTCCGTCGATCCACTTATTCCGGCAAATTTTTCTACATAGTCATACCATGGCGCCAGTTCTTTATAACGAATAGGCCAATCAACAGCAATACCATCTTTTGCATTGGCTTCAAAATCAAAATCGCTCCACCGGTAGCTTTGCCGCCCCCATAAAGTAGACCTTCCGCCTAACTGATACGAACGCCACCACGTAAACGGTTTAACTTCTACATAAGGACAATCCTTTTCATTTACCCATGATTTCATCAGGGGTTCCTGGGCCGCGGTCCCATACATGGCCCAATCCCGGGATATAACAGGGTTATCTGTTTTCTGCTGTAAGGTAGCATTGCCCCGGTGTTCAAATTCCCATGGATCTTTTGTAGCGGTAACATAATCCTTTATATGCTCATAATTACGACCGCGTTCAAGCATTAATACTTTCAGACCTTTTTCGGTTAATTCCTTTGCAGCCCATCCACCGCTAATCCCCGAGCCTATTACAATAGCATCGTAGGTGTTTTGAATTTTAGCTTTGGTATTTACGTTCAATGAATCTATTGGCATGTGACTATATTTAGATTTTTGGTATTCGGTTAAATTATAGTTCGGCAATTTCTATTTTTCAGTAATAAATTTCTGCTCCTTCGGATTGTATAATTATCCGCCCATCATTCAACGATGGTGATTCAGTTGTATTTTACTACCACCCTATTTACAATGCAGGTAATTTTATTTTATCACTATTCCCTATACTGTATTCCATTTACTCCTTTTTATCCGGAGCATTTACCAGTACCTCTGTTTTATCATTATTTTTAGCTACGATCAGCAGCTTGTTGTTTCCGGCTTTAATCTCTTTCATATCACGTACCGCCCCTTTTATTACGATGCCGCTTACCTGCGGTTTAACTGCCGTAAAGCTACCTTTCCCATCTCCTTTAAGCAGCAACCCATAGCTGGCATCGTAGATCCCTGCTTCCGGTTTTGACTGGTAAAAGTTGCCTCCCAGCACAATGTCCTTTTTTCCATCCCCGTCATAGTCTTTCACCACCAGCCCAAAAACCGTCGAAAACTGCGCCTCCACCGGCAATGGCTTCATCAGGAACTTACCATTCCGCTTATTCAGCAGCACACTGCTCCGCATTTCGCAGGCATCCAGCTTAACCATCTTTTGTAACAGCTCCCTGCCAAATATACCTTCCATCGTTTGTTCCTTGTACTGGGCGTACCGCAGGTATTTCTTCTTCAGGTAGGGAAGTTCGCCTACCAGGTCATGCCTCAATGCCATCGGGTATTGTTTGTCGCCGTTATAGGTGCATACTATATCTTCTATGCTGCCCGTGCCGCTAAAGTCCCCTACATACATACTTACAGGCTTCGCTCGGGTTGCCTTAAACCTGGAGTTTAGCCCATGATTGCCGGCTACTATATCCGGGTAACCATCGCCGTCTATGTCCGCAATCTCCAGGCGGTTCCACCACCCATTACTCCACTCCAGGCCCGCTTCGCGCGTTACTTCCTTTAAACGCCCACCTTCATTATGGAATATCCG
>NZ_FNCG01000045.1 GCF_900100945.1 Mucilaginibacter gossypii
CAGGCAATAAGCACTATAACTCGGTCGGCCACACTGCACGGTTCAGCAAATCTATGTCATTTCACCTTCAGAGGCCACGGATTTAAACACTCAGACTGACAGTCGTTTTTAGTTTATGATCTGGCGCTCATTTGCGACGGGTGCGTAACCTGGGTTTGCGTTTACAACGCAACTGACAACAAAAAAAGCCGCCCCTTTCAAGGCGGCTACACTTTATATAATTGACTCAAAAAAAATGGCTGTTATAAAGTTGCAAATTGATCAACCGCTGGCTTGGTTTCTTTATTCAAAGTTTCGGTAGCGTGAGTGTATGCAAGGCCGTTGCTGTTCACATTTGAAGTTGCGTTACGGATTAAGCTATACTCATTGGTGTTACCTTTAAGCTCGGCTTTGGCATTACCGCTTAGGGTGATGCTGGCGCTATAAGTATCCAGGTTAAGATTGGCAGATGCATTGTTGTTTAATTTAACATCAAGCTCGATGCCTGAAAGACTGCCGAATGATTTAATATCGGCATTATCATAAGCGTTAATGGCGCTCAATTGGTTTGCAGTTACCCAAACTACCAATTTTTCGGCTTTATATGATGAGATGCGCAATACGCCTTTTTGTGACTGAACCAGAGCGTTTTCAGAATAGTAGCGGTTGTAAACTTTTACCTGGTCGGCCGGGCCGCTTGATATATAAAGTTCAACATTGCCGTAAACTTCAATTTTGTTGATTTTGCTGATGTCGGTTAAAATGATGCCTGCATCAGTTTTAGCATTATTTGCAGATGCGATGTTTGCGAAGCCAAGTACCATAAACAGTACGGTAGCGATGGCGGTCAATGTAGTTTTCATGGTATTAATATTTTGATTGTCAAGTGATTATTATTTTATTTCATTGAATACATACATATGACGATCTCAAATAAAAAACGTTACAGCAGGTTTGGCCTAATTAGCTGTAGGGCAGGTTTTTGTCGGTAAAGGGGTGATTTTTCCCGGTGAAATGGGGGAGAAAATTTGAGGGGTAAATTCCAACAGGTCGTACCGAACTTGTTTCACTGTTGTCCGGTAAAGATTTTTTAGGGAAAAAGGAAGGGATAGCCGAAAGACTACCCCTTTGTGTTGATATTTGAGTTACCACACTTAAA
>NZ_FNCG01000044.1 GCF_900100945.1 Mucilaginibacter gossypii
CTGAGTGTTTAAATCCGTGGCCTCTGAAGGTGAAATGACATAGATTTGCTGAACCGTGCAGTGTGGCCGACCGAGTTATAGTGCTTATTGCCTGTTGCTGAGTATGGTTCCGAAGCAAGAGTCTGAAGGTATGGTACGATCCCTTGTGTGGGTGATTTGTCCGATGGGTAGCCTGTCTTTTCTTTAAACTCCTTCGGGCACGGTTTAAAAAGCGTTATAAGTATGGAAAAGATGCATTTTCATGCGGCAGGTATAGATATTGGAGCCCGCAAGGTATTTGTGGGTCTTGAAGGCCAGCCGGTTCGTTCGTTTGAGACTTTCACCAGTGATCTGGTATCACTTAAGAACTATTTATTGGAGCATAAGGTAAGTACAGTGGCAATGGAAGCCACAGGAGTATACTGGTATGTACTTTACGATATTCTTTTAGATGGGGGATTGGATGTGTGGCTTGTTGACGGAAGACAGACCCGCCAGTTACCAGGCAGGAAAACAGATGTAAAAGATTGTCAGTGGATACAGCAATTGCATAGTTATGGCTTGCTGAACCGCTGTTATGTATCCGAAGGTCATATCAAAGAATTGCGTAGTTATCAGCGCCTTCGTGAAGATCATCTTCGGAGTGCGGCCATGCATGTGCAACACATGCAGAAGGCCCTGATAGAAATGAATATCCGTTTGCCGGAGGTATTAAGCCAGGTCCATGGAGTAAGCGGGATGGCGTTAATCGATGCGATACTGCAAGGCGAGCGAGATCCTGATAAGTTGTTTTCACTTTGCCATAAAAAGATCAGGGAGAATAAAGGGGAAGAGCTATTGAAAGCCCTGCAAGGTCATTATACAGCGCAAGGGCTTTTTTCATTAGGTCAGGCCTATAAGGCTTATGGTTTTTATCAAGGCCAGATAATGGAATGCGACAGCCAGATTGATAGTGTTTTACAACGGATCAACAGGGATAAGAACCTGCCGCCGGGAATAAGCGAAGGAAAACGCAAGGCGATCCGTCACAACAAACCTCATATCAACAACCTGGGAGATCATCTGTTAAAAATATTTGATGGTAAGGATGCAACTAAACTTCCGGGTATTACAGATTACAACTGGTTACAGTTATACACAGAGGTGGGTTCGGATCTTAGCCGATGGCCAAGTGAAAAACATTTCACAAGCTGGCTTGGTTTATCTCCCGGCCAGGACCGTTCAGGGAAAAAGAACAAAAGTAAAAGTAAGGGTAAACCGGCCGTTGGGCAAATATTCAAACAAATGGCCCATGGATTATTGAACAGCAAGTATATCGGCT
>NZ_FNCG01000011.1 GCF_900100945.1 Mucilaginibacter gossypii
CACTGGTGAAAGTCTCAAACGAACGAACCGGCTGGCCTTCAAGACCCACAAATACCTTGCGGGCTCCAATATCTATACCTGCCGCATGAAAATGCATCTTTTCCATACTTATAACGCTTTTTAAACCGTGCCCGAAGGAGTTTAAAGAAAAGACAGGCTACCCATCGGACAAATCACCCACACAAGGGATCGTACCATACCTTCAGACTCTTGCTTCGGAACCATACTCAGCAACAGGCAATAAGCACTATAACTCGGTCGGCCACACTGCACGGTTCAGCAAATCTATGTCATTTCACCTTCAGAGGCCACGGATTTAAACACTCAGGATGACAATAAGCGTTAATGTCATACATCCTTCAGAGGCCCCGGATTTAAACACTCCGCATGACACTCATTTTTAAACATATCAAGGGTAAGAACTAAACAATCCCCGATTAGCAGATTCTTCCTGCCTATTTGGGATTGCTTCGTTCCTCAATGATGCCTCTTATATTAATTAGTATAAAAATCAGACGGCAAATGAATATCTTACTTCTTCAAACTCCTCGTCCTCAATTTACTTAAAAACTCGGGCGAGATTCCTAAATATGAAGCTATATAATGCTGCGGCACCCGTTGCGGGATGCTGGGATAGCGGTTAATAAATTCAATGTATTTTTCCATGGCTGTGGTTGCTATGGTTTTAAACAGCCGTTTTTGAACTACCGTTAAATGCCTTTGCAGCATGAGCCTGAACATGCGCTCAAGCTTGGGTATTTCATTAAGTAAGCGTTCTTTTGAGGCGCGGGTGAGGATGAGCAATTCGCAATCTTCTAACGTTTCGATGTACATACTGCATGGGGTTTGATCCTCAAAGCTGGCCAGGTCGCTTACCCACCAGTCTTCAATGGCAAATTGCAGGGTTACTTCGGCGCCGTTTTCGTCGATGATATACTCGCGGATGCAGCCTTTGTTTACGTAGGCTTCAAAATTGCAGATATCTCCGGCTGCAAGTAAACGTGTTTTTTTAGGTATTTTCCGGTATTCCAATATCTCATTAAACAGCGCGGTTTCTTCTGTAGTTAAACTAACCGACCGCGCCGCGTAATGATTGATATTTTGAAACATGGCTCAAATATAAGCCCGGAGCGGGGGATACCCACAAATATGCGCCTGTAAATAATTTTATTTCTTGTCCCAGTTCAATGGATTTTTGTGGCAGATAAGCCAACTTTGGACTTTACTAATTATTTAAGATATGACTTATCTACCTGATGCAAACCGTTACCAAAGCATGGAATATCGCCGTTGTGGTAACAGCGGTTTAAAGTTGCCGGCGGTATCGCTTGGCTTGTGGCACAACTTCGGCGGTATCGATAGCCTGGAGAATGCTCGTAACATTTTACGTTTAGCCTTTGATAAAGGCATCACCCATTTTGACCTGGCCAACAACTACGGCCCGCCGCCGGGCTCGGCCGAAGAAAGTTTTGGCCGTATTTTTAAAGATGATTTTAAAAACTACCGCGATGAACTTATTATTTCAAGCAAAGCCGGATGGGGTATGTGGGAAGGCCCGTATGGCGACTGGGGCTCAAAAAAATATTTGGTAGCCAGTTTAGATCAAAGCCTTAAACGTATGGGGCTTGATTATGTAGATATTTTCTATCATCACCGTCCTGACCCTGAAACCCCCATCGAAGAAACTATGGGCGCGTTGGATCTGATAGTACGCCAGGGTAAAGCCCTGTATGTTGGGATCTCAAGCTACAGCGCTTCCGAAACTGAAAAGGCAGTTGCCGTATTGAAAGAGCTGGGCACACCATGCCTCATTCATCAGCCTAAATATTCCATGTTCGATAGGTGGGTTGAAGGTGGCTTGCTTGATGTGCTGGAAGACAAAGGTGTAGGCTGTATACCATTCTCTCCGCTGGCACAGGGGTTATTAACCAATAAATATCTGAAAGGTATTCCGGAAGGATCGCGGGCAGCTGCCCATCGTGGTAACGGCGCTATCGACGAAGATGCCATAACCGAACAAAATATAGCCAAAGCAGCCAAGCTAAACGAAATTGCATTGCAGAGGGGCCAAAACCTGGCGCAGATGGCCTTATCGTGGATCTTGAAAGATAAACGCATCACTTCGGTGTTGATCGGTGCAAGTAAGCCGGAGCAGGTTACAGATTCTATCGGTTGTTTAGCCAATACATCATTTAGTGATGAGGAGTTAAAGCTGATCAACAATATACTGGCGTAAGACTAACCAATTCTGATATATTACAATCGACTATTGTTAGCCTTCGGTGTAAACCGGAGGCTTTTTTGTTTTTAATTATAAGGTAGTTTTTTACCTTTGCACCAGTAACAACAAAAACTCTCAAAAATTTGAGCCATGTAATCTCATTAGCATAAACGTTTAATGAGCTTCCCCATCCCAGGGGAGGAGGTGAATTTCTATTTCTTTTAATTAAAATTTTACAACATGGCTATATCACAAAAATATGGTCGTACGTATCATTATCCGTTTTCGCCGGGTACAACCAGCGATGACAGGATACAGCACGACTATTGGCAACACATACAAAAAATACCCGCGCTTATCCATACTGAAAAGCTGGATGGCGAGAATAACTGCTTATCGCGGCACGGCGTTTTTGCACGGTCTCATGCAGCACCAACGGTCTCTGCCTGGACGGAGAGCATCCGTAGGTTTTGGCAGTTGATCAAAAATGATCTGGGTGATATGGAGATCTTCCTTGAAAATCTCTACGCTGTCCATTCTATCGAATACCGGAACCTCGAACATCATTTTTATGTGTTCGGGATCCGCGAGCATAACCGTTGGTTAAGCTGGGAGGAGACAAAGTTTTATGCCGCAATGATCGGTTTGCCAACCGTTCCCGAACTGGGCGTTGTTCATTTGCCTGTTGAGCAGTTAAAGTTTGAGCATGATGTTTTGGCTCTTACCAAAAGCAGGGGGACTTTTGAGCCTTATGATGTGTTGGACGGAAAACCTGCAACTATCGAAGGCATAGTATCCCGCAATGCGGATGGATATGCAGCAGATGATTTTGCGTATAATGTATTTAAATATGTAAGGAAAGGGCACGTTAAAACCAGCCAGCACTGGACACGAAGCTGGAAACGTGCACCATTAAAAAATGAAGGAGGTAACTATGTGGGCCATTACTAAAAATAAAGACTGGACATATCTCGAAACCCGTTTTGATTGGGTACAACGGATGAAGGATGTACCGCAGGATGCCATATACCATGCCGAAGGCAATGTTGCCATCCACACCCAAATGGTACTTGAAGCACTAACTGCTGAGCAAATTTATAAGGAACTGTTAGCCCAGGAACAGGAAATACTTTGGGCAGCTGCTTTGCTGCACGATGTTGAAAAATATAGCACGACAGTAATTGAGCCGGATGGACGGATTACTTCAAACGGACATGCCCGTAAAGGAGCTATGACAGCCCGGCAGATATTGTACAGGGAAATACCAACGCCTTTTGCTATACGTGAACAGGTAGCCGGGTTGGTGCGTTATCATGGTTTGCCACTTTGGATATTCGAAAAAAGCGACCCGGTAAAGTCCCTGATTATGGCAAGCATGGAGGTTAACACGCAATGGCTTGCTTTGCTTGCCCGTGCTGATATGTTGGGCCGAACCTGTGAGGACAAGGATGAAATGTTGTACAAAGTGGATTGCTTTGAAGCTTTTTGTCGGGAGCAAAATTGCTGGGGTGTTGCCCGGGCATTTACAAGTGATGAAGCGAAGATATATTATATGCAGCACGAAGATGGATATGCAGATTATGTACCTTTTGAACAGCCCGTTAACGAAGTGATATTGATGAGTGGCTTGCCCGGAGCAGGTAAAAATACTTATATCCAAAAGAATTATCCTGATATGCCGGTAATATCACTCGACGATATCCGTGCAGCAAAAGGTATTTCGCCTACGGATAAAAGCGGTAATGGTATAGTAATACAGGAAGCCAAAGAACAGGCCCGTGTGTTTTTGAGGAAACAAAAAGGCTTTATCTGGAATGCTACCAATATTACCCGGCAAATGCGTTTACAATTGATCGAACTATTTGCCACTTACAAAGCCGCGGTAAAGATTATTTATGTGGAAGTACCCTACGTCGGATTACTAAAGCAGAACAGGAACCGCGAAGCAGCCATACCAGATGCGGTACTTGAAAGGTTGATTGATAAGTTGGAAACTCCGGCATTGTGGGAGGCTCATACAGTGGTTTACCAGGTGAATGATACAGTTTGAAAATTAAGCGCCGCCAATGCTGGCGGCGTTTTTACCAATCCCAGTTGGTGCTATGCTTCTTGTTGCTTTCGCATACGCCATATAAAACCATCAAGTACATAATGGGTTGACTGTGGCAAGGCTAAAAGCGGAACGGTTAAGGCGAGGATCATATCGCTGTTAATGGATGGTAACCCTGCAAAGATCCTGAATACCGAAACGTGCTCTTTCCAGATCAGGCCATCCCAAAGACCTTCTTCTACATAAGCAAACAAAATAAGCAGGCCGATAAATGAAAGTACCCCGTATTTGCTAAAAGTAAGTTTCATGAACCCTGTCTGGTAGTTTTTTTGACCGGTAAATTTTTTCTGCTCATAAAACCACACTAATGCCATGTACGGAATGCCATGCGATACCACGTTGAGCGTGGTGAAAGCCATATCGCCATTATAATATACAATCCCGAAATACCACGACAGGAACGTGCCAAGCACCACCATGTTTTTGGGTAAATTAAACTGTTGTTTTTTAATGTAAAGCCATACTTCCTTAATGATAAACAGCGCTATGCTAAGGAGGTAGATGACTTTGGCGGCTATAAGTAAACCATCAAAATGGAATAAAACAAAATCCCCGTTAACAAACCAGTTGAAGTTTTTTTTGTAGCCTGCAAAATGCCAGTATAGCAAGGGATATATGGTAGCTATATAAATAGCTGTATTGTCAATATACTTTAATAATGATGTTTGATTTTCCCGGCGCGAGTAAATGCGCAGAAAACCATACTGTTGCCTGATAAAGTGATAGACGGCAAGGTAAGCTAATAGCCGCCAAAAAAATATACCGCCGGCCAGGTAAAGCATCACACCACCTATATAACAAAACAAGGGAACAGCTATCAGTATATGCGGCTGCTTTTTAAATTCGGGCGGATTAAAATAAGTTCTGTAAAGGGTGCTGTAAACATGGGCTACATCAATCATTACAATCAGCACAACCCAATACTGCACCGGCATAAGCGCTGAGTTTTTAAATTGTGCCGGAAAAAGCGCTACGGTAAGCAGCGCAATAAATGGAGGCGACAGGATGAAGACCCCATCGGTAAGGCTATTCTTTACCCATGGTTGGGTACCTGTTTTAAGCTGCTCCATTGTTATGTTCAATAACTTGCTGTGCTGCCCGGATGCCCTGGTGAAAGGCCTCTTCAAAAATGGAAATCCCGCTTAGATCGGTATGCGCAAAAAAGATTTGATTATTGATAGCCTGCTTTGCTTGTTGGCGGTTACTGCCCCAGATATAATTTACCGACGGTGCTATCATGCCATGGCCCCAAAGCCACATATCGGCCTGTTCAATATGCTCCGTTATACCGGGGTGCATCTGTTCCATTTCACTTATTACTATATCCAGCCATTGTTCATACGTACGGGTATAGGCTGCAAGACGGGCTAATCTGGGCTCTTTATCGCAAAGCGGTAGGTAGTAGGTAATGACCTTTTTTGCTTCAACCAGTTTTGTGTCCTGCTGGTTGGCATTTACATAACCTACTGATGCCGTGTTGTAAGCCACATTATCCCAGCAAAGCACCATGCCTTTAGCAGCCGTTGGGATTTCGTTAACGGTAAGGTTGGCGATGAGCCATGGCGAATAATGCAGCATACTTGCATCAAAGCCAGGTCGTGCTATGTTTTTAAGAAGTTTTTGATTAACAAATTGAGGCGAGGCCATGATCACTTTATCTGCATGGAAAATAGCAGATGTATTTTGTTTCAGATCAAGGACTTTTACTGCTACTTTACCGTTTTTATCCAGTTGAATATCATAGGCTAAATGCGATGTTTGCACGTGATCTTTAACAGTTTCCCTTAGTCTTTTCATTAGCCAGCCATTACCCTCGGGCCAGGTAATTACTGCATTGGGATCGGCATTGGCAGCTGTTCCTTTCCTGGCCGAAAAATAATGAAGGCCGGCCCATGCACTAACATTCAAGGCCGGTGTACCATAATCATCCTTGCAGCAATAGTTTAGGTACCACAATAAATAAGGAGAATTAAAGCCGTTTTGTTGTAAGTAATCATGAAAACTTATCCTGTCGAGCTTACGGTAAGTATCATCGGCCGAGCTGTTATCCAACGGGATATCAAAAACGTATTTGCTATCGTTGCCCCGGGCGTTTTTGAGTTGGGTTATCAGGTTGAAAAAGCGAATGACCTGTTTGCGGTCATTATCGGTAACACCAAAATCGGGTACTATGCCTTCCTGCCAGTGGCCGTTGATGAGCAGGCGTTCTTCAGGGTCGAAACAGAGGTAAAACTCGTTGTAATAAGGCTGCCCTTTTTCGTCGAAGTGGGTTATTACGCCGTTCTCCTGTAAAAAGTCTACCAGTGGTTTATCGTAATTATTTACAATAGGAATGTAATGAGCTCCTAAGGGGTAAGAGGAAACACTATTTGTGCCAAAGAATGCGTTGCCACCAGTGTGATCTTCCAGTTCCAGTAATTTAAAATCTGTTTCTCCCTGTTTCTGCAGCCATCTTGCGGCCGATAGCCCGGAGATGCCGCTGCCGATGATCAGTGTTTTAACTGATTGCTGCGAGGATGGAATTGGCATAGGCAACTTATCGCGCAGTGCATGACCCGCTTTTGCGTTCGGCCCCGAAAGTTTACCTTTTATGTGTGCATAAGCCGGTTTACCACCACCTATTTTTCGGATGCACCCGTTAAAAAAAATAGCGCCTGTTACCAGGCCAGCCTGCAACAGGAATGACCGGCGGCTTAAAGGTTTTACGCCAGATGAGCGGTTATAAAACAGTCGACCACTCATCTTCAAAGTATTTTACTAAGATCTGGTTGTTTAGCTTGTTTACCTGCGCCGGTACCCGGGCCATATCCTTGGGGAAGTAAAGCATTTGCTCAAGACATTGTTTCGACATAAAGCGCAAGCCCGGCAGGTAATGATCTGGTACCTTATAAACAGGTTTGCTCATGGCCATGATATAGCCCCATTCGCCAAAAGATGGTACATAGTTGTGGTATGGTACTGTATGCAAACCAACAGATTGCAGTGTTTTTTCAACCGTGTAGTATGATTTTGGAGCTATATATGGTGATGTAGACTGCACCACCATAATGCCATCGGGTTTAAGCAGGTGTTTAACAATAGCATAAAAAGTATTGGTGTACAGCTTGCCTACCGAGTAATTTGATGGATCCGGAAAGTCGATAATAATGGCATCATAAACTTTACGTTGCTCGCGGGCCCATGAAAAAGCATCAGCATTAATAACCGTAACCTTGGGTGAAAGAAATGAGCGGTTGTTCAGTTTCAACAACATTTCGTTGGTGCGGAACAGTTTGGTCATTTCCTTATCCAAATCAACAAGGGTAACGGTTTGAATTTGTGGATATTTCAGGATCTCGCGTACCGCCAGTCCGTCGCCTCCGCCCATTACCAGCACGTTTTTAGCATCAGGCAATGCCTGCAATACCGGGTGGATCAATGCTTCATGATACCGGTATTCATCAACCGAACTGAATTGCAGGTTGCCGTTGAGAAATAGCCGCAGATCGCGCCCTTTTTTGGTGATGATAATGCGCTGATATGGCGTGCTTTTTGAAAATATAATGGTGTCGCTGTACGTTAAACTTTCGGAAAAATTAGTGATGGTGTTGGCGTATATAAAGCCGGTTAATAACGCCACAAGGCTAATGATAGATGCGCTTTGCAGGTATTTAGCCCCTTTAATTTCATGTTTAAAGTTGATGCAGGTAATCAGCGCTACCAGTACATTCAACATGCCAAATAAATAGGCGGTACGGACAATACCCAGGTAGGGGATAAGCAGCAACGGGAACACCAGTGATGCTATCAGCGCGCCAATATAATCGAAAGTGAAAACCTTTGATACGAGGTCCTTAAATTCAAACCTGTCTTTCAAAATCCGCATTAACAGAGGGATTTCCAGGCCAACCAATATCCCGGTGATGGAGATAAGGCCATACAGGATGATGCGGAATGAACTTACACTTTCAAATACCAGGAAAAGGATTGACGAGCTCGTACCGCCTACAAGGCCTACCAATATTTCAATGCGGATAAACCAGCCTAACAGGTTTTTATCAAAATATTTGGATATCCATGAGCCCAAACCCATCGAGAACAAATAAACACCAATAATGGTTGAAAATTGGGTAACCGAATCACCAAGAAGATAGCTGGCCAGTGTACCTGCTATCAACTCATAAATAAGGCCGCAGGTGGCAATTATAAAAACCGAAACGAGTAATAATACGGGGAGTTTTTTATTCATATCCATTATTTGTGATAAAACCTAACCCCATACCCAGAGTGCGCTACCGTACCATGATATCCTGCATTACGTTCTACATCATTACTTTGCCAAAAGGCTATGCCATTAAATGCATCGAAAGTAAAATACACTACTATCAATGATGCTATAACTATATATGCTATGTTTGATTTGATGAGTTTCATTCGTCGTCGTCTTTTTGATAAGGTGAAAAGTCGCTGTTCATCCAGCGGTTAACTTCAAATCTGCGTGCGCGGTACCAGCAATACAGCGGATAAAGGCACAGTATTAAAAATGTGATCAGAATATTTCTCCATAAAGTCACGCTTTCGGTAACCTTTACATCAAGCGAATTGACCAAACTTGAACCCGAATAGGGATACATGTTTACATGGTATTTGCCCGGCGGGATCTCTGAAAGCAAAACCGTTTCATGTAAGCCGCCTTCGGACCAGCTTTCGCCGTCCTCAACACCGTGATAGTATTCAATGTCTTTGGTAAGGCTCCAGGTTTGATTGTCTTTTTCGCTTACCAGTTCAATAGTTGTGGAAAGCCAGTTATTATCAACTTGCGATGATAGTTCTATTTCCAAAGGCACCGGGCCATCTTCTATTTTAAATGTTGGCGTTTTGAATGATTTAAATTCAAAGTTGCCTGCGCTGTCAGGCTTTACATTTGCACCGGCAGTGTCCCGGGCAAATGAGTCAATGGCTTTGGCGCTGTCCTGTAATATGTTACCTATAGCGGTAGCTGTACTATCGGTTGTTTTATGATCTCCCGTAACCATAACACTTTTTCTTTTTGCAGTATCTGCAGGCCGGGGCCGTAAATCAAGCGAATAGCTATGTTCAAGTAAAACTGTTTCGGGCCGCAAGTATCCAACCCAAAGCTGTATCAATAAAAAAGCGATAATGGCAATGCCGCTTATCATCAAGGCGCCATTCCAGCGTGCCCTGTGTTTGGACGCCTGGTTTGCCCCAATACCAACTTTTGAAGGAAAGTTACCCAATGGAATTTTAAAAGCAGCTGCGATCTCTCGCTCTTCAATGTATTCGCCAAGATACCAGTCCTCTTGTTGGGTACGCTGATTTTGCTCCCATGTTAGTAAAAATGGTGGCCTGATGTATTCACGCGCTTTGATCCTTTCGTCGCGGATATCCCAGTCAAATTCTCCGATGAGCGAGTGAATTACGGGGCGGTAAGAGTTAAAAAGGTTAAACTCAAGCCCCTGGTATAAGGCTGTATTTTCGAGGCTCTTTTTTGATTTTTCAAGATCTGGAAAAAAGCTTTTGCCTGCAATTAGCGACCAGTGCCCATCAAATTCGGCCAAAAAAGCGTAGCCTTTGGCGTAATTGTAAAGCATGTATTCGCGCCATTGGTATTGGTTGTAGGCTGCTTCCTTCTTTTCGATATAGGCTATCACTTTATACTCCACATCGCGGAGCAGACCTTCGGTACCTATGGGCAAAACAGGTTTGTTTTGAATTGAAACAAGGCGGTCTTTAACGTAAGATTTGCCATCAGTGCCAAATAACAGATAGGAGTAGCATGAAGGGCAAGCCGCTGCCTCACAAGCAATATGATCATATAGTGTGATGGGCTTGTGGCAATTAGGGCAGGTAATCGAATCCGAAAAAGGAAATGCTTTAGGGTTTAATGTGGCCATGCTATCTCTTTATTTCGTTTTTCTGTAGTTCAACCCCTTCAAAAAATTCAAGCACGCTGCTGTATAAAGCACGGGTCTTGTCATCATTTTCGCGCTGGTAATTAGAAAGGAACACATCAAAGGTAGCTGTGCCATATTCGGGCCAGGTATGGATAGACATGTGCGACTCTGTAAGGCAAATAACCGCAGTAAAGCCGCCACCCTCAAAATCATGATAAACCTCACCAACCTTATTTAGCTGGAAGTGGGTAATAAGCTCATCGAATAATTGATGACAATCTGCACTGGATAACAGTTGGCTATGTTTAGCAGATGTAAATTCAGATAAAATGTGAAGTCCAGGTTTGTAGGGCATTAGTGTAAATAAATTCGGAACTAAATATATGAAAATATTTATTGTACCTGTTTTTTGATTTTATTCCCCTGAAGCGGTTAATTGGGATGGGAAACATTAATTTAAATCAAAAAATGCGTTGTTTTATTATTGTTTATTTGACAATTAAAATTAATATTAAGTACAGGTAAAAGTCAGGCAGTTGGATTTTATGCTATTTGAAGGCGTTTTTTAGCTGTTGTATGTTTTAGTTGGATAAAACAATTTAGCATACCGTATTTTGTAAAGGCAAAAAAATATTTTAATTGTTTTTTGAACAATTAAAATAAAATGTCATATCTTAGATTTTAATTAGGGCAATGACTTTGCTTTAATGAAGACCAATAGCCAATTATATTAATTTAACTATACAAGAACTGTTTCACGGTTTTTGATCAAAGTAAATACAACCGATAAGGAGATGCTGGACACCGAGATTAGGTACTTACTTAATGATATTGCTTTAAACAGCAGCAGGGCTTCCTTTAAAAGGCTGTACCTGGCTTATTATGGTAAATTATTTAACCTGGCAAAATCACTGGTAAAGCAGGATGAACTGGCCGAAGAAATCACCAACGATGTTTTCATGAACCTTTGGGGGCGCCGGGCTTCTATTGCGGAGATCAATAACCTTACTTATTACTGCTATACATCGGTTAAAAATAAGTCGCTTACCTGCCTATCCAAAAATCAGCTTAAAAGCGTAAATATTGATGATATAAACGTAGACGTTGCCGATTCGGGCGCTACAGGTGAAGACAAGCTGGTTTATGAAGATCTTACCAAACTCATCAATACTACTTTAAACAAACTTTCCGAACAATGCCGCCTGGTTTTTAAGCTGATAAAAGAGGACGGCTTGAAATATCGCGAAGTAGCCGACCTGCTCGATATCTCTATAAAAACGGTTGAATACCATATGGGCAACGCGTTGAAAACCCTTGCGCAAGGGTTAAAAGACACCGAAAAAGCGGCGATGCCTGCCAGCCCCGAAAAAATTTCAAAAAATATTTGATCTGCCCACTGGGGTATCCTGATTATTTACAGTCTTTATATATAGAGCTGTAAATAATGATCAACAACATCTGGATACTTATTGGTAAAAAGTTAAATGGTGAAGCTTCGCCCGAAGAGTTACTTGAACTTGAACAACTGTTGCAGCAACAGGAAGCCGCCGGTATGTACCCAATGGATGGACTGGAAGCGATCTGGAAAAATGATCAGCAAGCAAGCCAGGATGAAAAGCTGTTAAGCAAATGGGATGCTTTTGAAACCGAACTTGATGTCATTGAAGAAAAAGAGGCTGAACAAGCCGCTCAAATTATCTCAATCCAAAGCAAAAGAAAAAAAAACGGGATCATTAAACTGGGATCGTTATTAGCTGCCGCATGTTTGATGCTGGGCATATTTTGGTTTACCCGCAAAGAAACTATCACTACCGGGAAACCCAATGAAATAACTGCTCCTAAAAACGGCATCAGCAAAATTCAATTGCCCGATGGCAGTCGTGTTTGGCTTAATATGGGCAGCAAGCTTACTTATAATAATGATTTTGGCACCGAGGAAAGAAAAGTATCCCTGGTGGGTGAGGCTTTTTTTGATGTTGTTAAAGATCCGCAGCACCCTTTTGTAGTTACTACCACAACTATCAGTATCAGGGTGTTAGGTACTAAATTCAATGTGCGTTCATATAATAATGATAAAACATCCGAAGCCGCACTCATTCGCGGTAAAATTGAACTTACCGTTTTAAAAAATCCCGAAAAAAAGATCATCCTTAACCCATCAGAAAAAATTACGGTGATCAACAACCAGGAACTGCAACTTAAAAGTAATACCCCAACATATAAGATAGCCGAAGAAACTCCGCTTATAGCACTGAGCCGCATTCACCAGGCCAAAAAGGATACCTTGCCGTCAGAAGCCTTATGGCTTGAAAATAAACTGGCCTTTGACGCTGAAGATTTTGAAAACATCGCCCAAAAAATGGAGCGCAGATATAATGTGAACATCGTTTTTGAAAATGAAGATGTAAAAAAGCTGCGCTTTACGGGGAAATTTCAAAAAGAATCGATTAATAAGGCTTTATTGAGCCTGCAGAAAACGGCGGCGTTTCGTTATAAAATTGACACTAACCAAATTGTAATTTATTAATTAATAAACCTTTATGAAAGAGCCTATGCGTAAATAAGTATCAAATCTGAAACCATAAAAAATGGGAAGATGTTCCCGCATCCCCCCATTATAATGTGGTACAAGTTAACTACCAGTCCTTCTATAAACCAAATAGTTAAAATAACCTTAATGCTAAATTATGAAAAAAAATGCACACCGCATTAACCCATTGCGGCTGAACCAATTTTTGAAAGTACTTCTTATGTTTAAATTTATCTGTATCCTGGTACTCGCCTCCTCGTTGCAGGCGTTTTCAAAGGGATATGGTCAGACCCGCATCAACGTTAATTTTCAAAACATGCCCCTGAAAAAGGCGTTAAAGGAAATCGAAAAAAAGTCTGACTATCGCTTTTTGTATAACGACGATATGTTGTTGAAAAACGATATGCCCGCCAGTTTAAATACAAAAGATGCATCGCTTGAAGAGGTGATGAAAATTGTACTTAGCAATACCAACCTGAGTTATACGCTGGGTGATAATAACCTGGTTATACTTACAGAAAAGGGCAAGGCAATGGCCCCCGGTACTGTGAGTGGTAAGGTAACCGATGATGAAGGCCTGCCTTTGCCTGGCGTTACTGTAAAAGTAAAAGGGACGAACGTAAGTGCACAAACCGACGTGCAGGGCCGTTATAATATAAAAATACCCGATGTTAACACGGAAGGTGTGGTGCTTGTATTTTCATTTGTTGGCTACACTTCACAGGAGGTGACAATAAGTGGCAATTCGCTCATCAATATACAGTTGAAAGCAGCATCCAATTCTTTAAACGAGGTAATTGTGGTTGGATACGGCACACAGAAAAAGGAAAATCTTACAGGTTCGGTTGCTGTGGTGAACGTAAAGGACGCCAATAAACGTGTAACTCCCGATGTTGCAAGGGCCTTGCAGGGGCAGGTTGCGGGCGTACAGGTAAATGGTTCAGGTGTACCGGGCGAAGGCGTTTCTATCCGGATTCGTGGTGTGAGCTCGCTGATCAACAACAACCCGCTATATATCATTGATGGTGTACCAACTATGGAACCTTTCGATTTCCCTACAACTGATATCGAAAGCATGCAGGTAATTAAAGATGCGTCGGCAGGTGCCATTTATGGTTTCCGCGGTGCCAATGGTGTGGTTATCATCACTACTAAAAAAGGCCGCAACGGCGCCATGAAGATCAACTACAATGGTTATGCAGGCTTCCAGAAAAATCCAAAAACACTGTCTGTTACTGACAGGGTAGGGTACCAAAAAATTGCCAATGCTGCCGAAACCAATGCTGGCTTATCATTGGCTCCGGGCAATGATCCGTCATCAAGCAAATTTATCAGCAACGTAAATACCGACTGGCAAAAATCGGGCTTCAGAACAGGCTACACCCAAAGCCATGACCTTGGCTTATCCGGCGGTAACGAAAACATGAGCTATAACGTCGCCTTTGATTATTTTAACCAAACCGGCACAACCGTGTCTGGCCCTTCATATACGCGCTATAACCTGAGTGGTAATATCCAGGGTAAAAAAGGCATCGTGTCTTTCGGTACTAAGTTTGCCTATACCGAAGGCGATTATAACAATCTGGCATATCCACATTTACATGGTACAGGTAACCAGATAGTTGATCTTGTTACAGCTATCCCTACCATGCCTATTTACGATCCTAACCGTGTTGGTGGTTATGGCGGTGTTGATCAAAATACCCAAAGGGCCATCTCTTTGAATATTATTGGTGTAAATAATTTGTTAAACAGCACGGGGCAACGCAATCGTATGCTGGCATCGGCATGGATGGAGATTGAGTTTATCAAAAACCTGAAATATCGTCTTAACGCAAGCTATGACCGTAACGATTTCAAGAACACTTATTTCGACCCTATTTATGACCTGGGCTGGTTTTATCCCAACACAACGGCTTACTACAGCGATGCCCGTGGTAATTACTATACCGCCCTTGTTGAAAATACGCTGAGCTACAAATTCAATATCAAAAAGCATAATGTAGAATTACTGGCAGGTACGGCTTATCAAAAAGATAAGAATGATAACCTTACCGGTATAGCCTATAATCTGCCGCAGCCATACCTGTTTGCGTTTGATAATGTGAGTAACACTACCGATAAAACAGTATTTGGCAACAGCAACGAGCGTAAATTTTACTCGCCAATATTTGGCCGCGTAAACTACAACTATGATGATCGTTACCTGCTAACCGCCAATTACAGGCGTGATGGTACATCGCAGTTGCCAGCGTATAACCGCTTTGGTAATTTTGCCGGCGTATCTGTTGGCTGGAATATCAATAAAGAAAAATTCCTGCACCTGCCCGAAGCTATTACCCAATTAAAATTAAAGGCGGGATACGGTACATTGGGTAACGTAAACGCGCTTGCATTTTACCCATACCAGGCCGTTGTAAATGCCAATGCCAGTTATGTATTTGGTAATACATTGGCGCCTGGCGCAACCCAAACACAGGTATTTGACCAAACTAACAAATGGGAGCAAAAACGTACCAGCAACGTTGGTTTGGATTTGAGCCTTTTTCAGGATCGGTTAAGCTTTTCGTCGGAGTATTATGTTAACAAAATTATAGGCATTCTTTTACCTGTGCCAATCCCGGTTTCCGTAGGCGCTATTAACACTCCACTGGTTAATGCTGCTTCTTTTACCAATAAAGGTATTGAGTTTACGGTCACTTATCGCAGCAGGGATAACGGTCCGTTCAATTACACCATCAGCGCAAACGCTTCAACGGTTAAAAATAAAGTATTATCCTTAGGCAATGGTGGTAACCCAATTTACGGTGCATACAGCAAAACAGCTGTTGGCGGTGAGGTAGGCGAGCTGTATGCATTTAAAACTGAAGGTATTTTCAAAGATGCAGCAGATGTAGCGGCTCATGCCACCCAAACAGGGGCAGCCCCGGGCGATGTTAAGTTTGTTGATACTGATCATAACGGCATCATCAACGATAACGACCGTGTTTACTTAGGCTCCGCTATACCAAAACTTTACTATGGCTTTAACTTCAGTGCTAATTATAAAAGCTTTGATGCATCAGTATTTATACAAGGTAACTATGGCAGTAAAATAGCCAATGGGGTGTACCAGTCTTTAATGACAGGCCAATATACCAACGCCAGCACTGATGAATTAAATTACTGGACACCAACTAATACCAACACCAACGTGCCCCGCCCTATCATAGGTGATCCTAATGCCAATAACCGCAATTCGGACAGGTTTATTCAGAGCGGCTCTTACGCCCGCCTGCAAACCGCGCAATTGGGTTATACGCTCCCAACAAGTTTGCTGAACCGTACACATGTGATCAGGAGCTTGCGGGTTTACCTGTCTGGACAAAATCTGTACACCATCACTAAATACAAGGGCTTCGACCCGGATTTTATTAACGATGGTACCATTAACCGCGGTTTTGATTACGGTTCGTTCCCTAATCCGCGCACTTTACTGGTAGGCTTACAATTAGGATTATAAAAACTGATTAACGATTTAACATTATTTATAATGAAAACGATATATACAAAGGCATTATTAACGCTATTGTTGGTAGCTGCATTTGCCATGGGATGCAAAAAGAGTGATTTAACCACAGTAAACCCTAACGCACAAACCACCCAAACGTTTTGGCAAAATGCCAGTGATGCCGTAAAGGGAATCAATGCGGTATACGGCAGTTTAATCATTGATGGTTCATACATGCGCTTTTCGCCGATAGTGGAAAACACAAGGGGCGATGATGCGACAAGCTATAGCCCCTGGGACCAGATCTATAACATGGGTAAGTTTAATATGCAAAGCACCGGTGCCGGTGTGCTGTTTTCATGGACAGCCTACTACCAGGGTATTTTACGCGCAAACGAAGTGCTGAAATATGTACCCGCCATTAATATGGATGCCGAACTGAAGAAACGTGTATTAGGCCAGGCTTATTTTCTGCGAGGCCTGTACTATTTTCACCTGGCCGATTTTTATAAAAACGTGCCTATGCCGTTGGTTCCTGCCGGCTCAAGTGCCGATTATTTTCAAAAACAACAGCCCCAGGATGTAGTTTGGGCGCAAGTGATCAGCGATTTTAAAGCTGCCGAAGGTATGCTGCCAACAACTTACAGTGGCTTATCGCCCGATGGACAGATAGGTCGCGCTACCAGGGGAGCAGCAGCGGCGTTTCTGGGGAAAACCTACCTGTTTACAAAAAAATACGCCGAAGCTGCTGCCGAGTTCAAATCAGTTATTGATATGGGTACTTATAGCCTTGTGCCTAATTACTACGATAACTTTTTTGCCAATAATGAAAATAACTCCGAATCAATTTTTGAGGTTCAGTTTTCAAGGGATGCCGGAGGTACTGATCTGGGCTGGGGAGGCGATCCGTCATCAGGATGGGGCCGTACATCTGCCCGTGCCATCACCTTTGGCGCGGCGAGCTTTGGTTTTACAGATGTGCAGCCAACGCCTGCATTATACAATGAATATCTGCAGGAGAAAACAACCAGCGGCGGTGTCGACCCACGTTTGGATGTAACCATGTATTACAACAAACCCGGCGAAAAATTATATAACCAGGATTTTGCCGCCCGCTACGCCGGCAGCTCCTCATTAAATGCCCTGTTTTGCCATAAGTATGAAAATGGCGACAGCGGCCAGGCCGATGAGTATGACTGGAGATCAGGTATCAACGAAAGATTGATGCGTTATGCTGATGTACTGCTGATGTACGCTGAGTGTTTGAACGAATTGGGCCAGACAAACGATGCTTATCAATACATCCAGCGGGTACGCAGCCGTGTTGGTTTGCCAAACTTAGCTACGGTAAAACCGGGCATGAGCCAGGCTGAGATGCGCGATCAGATAGGTCACGAACGTTTCCTGGAGTTTTCGTTGGAAGGTCACCGTTTTGATGATATCCGTCGCTGGGGCTGGTTACAGGATGCAACTAAACTGGCCTGGCTAAAGTCCCGCGACCCGGAATTTAATACCTATACCGCAGGTAAGGAGTATTTGCCGATACCGCTTAGCGAAGTGCAAACCAATGTTGGTTTGGTACAAAATACGGGGTATTAGCCCCATCCAACCTTAGTTAACAACCCTTGTCATTTCGATAGAGCAAGGGGGGGGACGAGCGAGGGGGCGAGAGAGAAATCTTGTACGATACACAAAGCGGATAAGCAAGTCCACAAAGTATGTAGTATAAGATTTCTCGCTATCACTCGAAATGACATGAGTTTTTAGATAAGAACGAGACGAACACGACGATGAATACAGCGAAAAATCTATATTTAATAACCGCATTGACAACAGTGCTGTTTTCCTGCTCAAAAAAGGAGACACCTGCGCCAACTAAAACGGATACTACCACGACTCCACCGGTAACAACAGCGTTTGATATCAACAGTATCAGTGATACTTATGCGGATATTGCGGCATTTACCTATTATCCTAAGTGGACAGTGTATAACGTGCATGACCCATCCATTAAAAAGTTTGGTGATTATTATTATTGCTATAGTACTGATGTGGCTTTTGGTACTGATGTAAGGCCGGGCCTGCAAATCCGCAGGTCGAAGGATTTGGTGCAGTGGGAGTATGTGGGTTGGGTATTTTCGTCATTGCCGGCGCAGGGATCTGCCTATATTACGGGTAAAGGCGGTACGCCTTACAACGCCTTATGGGCACCTTACGTAATGAAGGTGGGTTCGGAGTACAGATTGTATTATTCGCTTTCATCGCCTGTAGCACGCCTGAGTGTTATCGGTATGGCGACGGCTTCATCGCCTGACGGCCCCTGGACGGAGAAAGGCCTCGTTGTAACATCAACCAATGATGCCAGTATCCAAACCAACGCTATCGACCCAACCGTAATAACTACAACCACCGGCGAGCAGTATATGTACTATGGCTCGGCCTGGGACGGGATCTATATCCTTAAACTTGATCCTTCAACCGGCCTGGCGGCCAGTTCGGGCGATAAGGGCAAGCGCATAGCTAACCGCGGTTTTACCGGCGGCAAATACAATGGTAACATTGAAGGCGCGGAAGTGATCTACAACCCCGATCTGAAAAAGTATTTCCTGTTTATCAGTTATGACTGGCTGCAAACCAAGTATAATGTTAGGGTTGGGCGGGGCGATAGCCCGACCGGTCCGTTTTATGATTATAACGGGCATGACATCAATACCAATGAAGATCATGGCCCTATGATCCTTGCGCCATACCAGTTCAGCAACCAAAGCGGCTGGCAGGGCACAGGGCATTGCGCAGTGTTTGACAACGGTAGCGGGCAATATTACATGGCGCACCAGGGCAGGCCGGGTATTAACTCGTACTTTATGGACCTGCACGTTCGTAAAATATCATGGACAACCGACGGCTGGCCAATAGTATCGCCTGAGCGCTATGCCAATGTTGCTCAAACAACTATAGCTGCGACCGATGTGGCAGGGACCTATGAAAAAATCACGCTGAATTATCATGTTGTACCGGGTTATGGTACCGAGCAAACCAATCCGGATTTCCAGGTTTCAACAACCTTTAAACTGGACGTTGCCGGTACTATTGATGGTAACGCTGCTGATAAATGGACATTTACCGCTCCATGGCTTGAGCTTAAATACAGCAACGGCGATAATTACAAGCTAAAAGTTGAACGCGAGCGCGACTGGGAAAACAAAATAACATCAACCCTGATATTTACCGGGTTAGATAACCATGGCACTGCCATTTGGGGAAAGAGAAAACAATAGGTTTGTTTTTATATAGGTTGGTAGCCCTTCGGTTTAATTACCGGGGGGCTTTTTTAATCAAAGAAACCGAGATTGTTGGTGAAGCTATTTTGTCAGCGCCTTTTATTATTAGAGTAACTTATTCAAAAAGTTACGATAAAAACAAAAAAAGAGGTTGAATAAATATGGCGTCAAATCTTCTGTAAAACCTCCGCTGTTTTTACTCTTATCAGTTTTATTATCTGATTTTTAATTAGTTATGTATGTTTCATCGAATATACTAATTAGCTGATTATCAATTTGTTTTATTTTTATGCTGTCCCGCGTTTCAGACTCAAAAAATGGAACATTTGTTTTTCTGCAAAAAAGACAGCCGGCATTTTTTTAATTTTTTTTCGGGAATCAAAAAATTGGGACACCCGTTTTGTTACAATATAAGGATTGGTTTAACTGCATGGCCGAACGGTTTTTTTAGCCTGAATAGATTTTGTTTTCCACAATCCATTGTTTTTCTGTTACTTATTCGTATCTTGAATTTACCAAATTAACCTGAGTATTTATGAAAAGTGTAAAGCATATCCTGGCCCGTAAGGGAAACAATGTTACTGCAGTACCTGCTGATACCACCGTGTTTAACGTGTTGAAACTGATGGCCGAAAAAAACATCGGCTCGGTAGTGGTAACTGAAAATGGCAGGTATATGGGCCTGATGACAGAGAGGGATTACTCCCGTAAAATCATTTTAATGGGTAAACACTCCGACGAAACCACCGCTGGCGAGATCATAAGTACCAATTTCCCGAGGATCACCCCCGAATCATCAGTTGATGAATGCATGCTGATCATGAGCGAAAATAATATCAGGTATTTACCGGTGTTTGATGTGGCCGATCAGCTATGCGGTATTATTTCAATGAGTGATGTGGTGTACGAAACTATCCATTCGCAACGGGAAACCATTGAGCAATTGCACAGCTACATCCAGTCAACTTAAGCAAAATGCTTTTGGATTGCTGATAATGGTTAACAGGAGTTTTGTTTTTGCATAAATTAATCAAAGCAAATATTTAGGTTTGTTAACCACTCCGTTGTTATGAGGCGACCTCTTGTTTTTTTGTTTTTTATTTTAACTTCTTCTTTTGCTTTTGGTCAGCAAACGTTTGATGCTTTTTGCAATGATTTTGTAGCCGGCTACACTAAATTGCATTTGCCCCAACTTGAACTAAGCTACACAAACGGATTAGAACATATCGGCACCGCTGCTGATGTGCAAAAACAGTTAGCTTTTTTTAAAAAAGTTAAGACTGATTTATCAGCCTTCAAAGCAGGTCAGCTCAGCGAACCGGAAAACGTAGATTATCAGCTGATCAGCTATGAAACCGCCCTTAATTTAGAGCGGATTAAACTTGAGCAGGATTGGTTAAAAAATAAACCTGCTGTAATCCCCACAGGCGGCATTATCACTATCCCCAACGGCAAAGCCTGGTATGCCTACCTGCTAAAACGCTGGACCAGTGCCAGCGCCACTCCTGATGAGATCTACCAGTTTGGCCTTAGCGAAGTGGCCCGCGTTCAAAAGCACATCGAAGCTATCCGCCAGCAAACCGGGTTAAACGAAGATGATTTTTATAAGCACCTCAATGATCCTTCCTTTTTTATCATCGACCCGAAGTTAGTTCAGCAAGCCTTCGAAAATACCAAAGAGGTTATTTATGCCAACATGCCCAAACTTTTTAGTAATACCAACATAGCCCCGCTAAAAATTGTAAAAGGCGAAAACAGGCAACTGGCACAAACGCCCGGCTATTACGATAATAATGCGTTTTACTATAACCTTTTTGATAAGCCATACAATAAGCGGCAGGTCGACTGGCTTTTTATGCACGAGGGAGTTCCCGGCCACCATTACCAGGCGGGTACGGAGGCGCAAACCAAAACGTCGGCAGTGCAGCAGTTGTTTTATTATATGGGCTTTGCTGAGGGTTGGGCGGCATATACCGAAGAGTTAGGCAAACAACTTGGCGTATACAAAATGCCTTATGATGAGCTGGGTAAATGGGAGTGGGATATTGTACGGTCGGTACGCGTACCCTTGGATGTAGCGCTTAATTATTACGGCTGGACAGATGAACAGGCGCTGGCATTTTGGAGAAAGAATATCCGGGGGCAGGATGATATTGCCATGCGCGAAATTGCCCGCATGCGCCGCTGGCCGGCACAGGTAGTTACCTACAAGTATGGCGCATTACAAATACTGCACTGGAAAGAGGAATTGCAGCAAAAGCAGGGTGCCCAATTTAACATCAGGGATTTTCATTCACGCGTGCTTGATCATGGCTCGCTGCCATTGTTTATGGTTAAGGAGAATGTGTTTAAAAAAAGTTAAACTTTTTATCTTGTAAATCAATAGATGGAAAGATAGCACCAGAGGTGCTAAAGGGTTGTAGAATAATTATTAAAGGGTTTTAGCGTGCCTGAGGTACGCAACTTCTGCGCGTTTTACGGTAGCCTAAAATCCTTTGTTCAGCAGCTCCTGGTAACAATCTATATACTGGCCCACGTGGATGCCATCAATCAACGCGTGATTTACATGCACGGATACCGGCATGGTGCGCTTACCATGATGTTCTGTCATTTTACCAAACGAAACCTTAGGGCAGCTATCCATAAATGAAAACATGCGTGCATGTGACAGTGAGGTGAAATTGATCCAGGGTAGCGAAGAAAAACGGATTACATTGTTTAAAGCCTTGCGTTCAAGCAGGTTGTTACTTTGTACCCGTTCAATTTCCTTGTTGGCGTCGCGGGCAAAATCTTCGAACAAGGGATGAAAGGGCCATTCACCAAAGCCAAACGTGCCATTAGCCCGCGGAACTGTTGAGCTGGCATCAATCTGGTCGTAAATAAAAACATCATTGCCCTCCATACGATATTTGAAAGGCTCAATAATTTGCGAGGCAGCTAAAGACTGATACATGGTATAAAGGAAAAATGAGATCCCGTTATCCTTCACAAACTTATAGGCGGCTGTTACATCAACGTTTACGTTTACGCCATAATAGGGCTCCTCAAACTGTTTAAAAAAGTTGTAATGCTCTTTCCTGGTCCAATTTTCAATATCTATTTTTTGTTTCATAACTATTGCTGTTGCAATAATAGGGATATTAAGTCGGAAGTTAGAAGTCGTAAGTCTTAAGTCAAAAAGCAAATTTGTGGCTTAAGACTCATGATTGCAGGTTAACTTTTGCTTAATTTCGATAAACACTAATCTGCTTTCAAATGTCATCTGCAATAAACGATTCCCAATATCAAAAAGCCGAAGTTTTTAAAGCCCTGCATGAACGTGATGGCCTGTTTGTTATCCCTAATCCCTGGGATGCCGGTTCGGCTAAGATTTTAACAGGGTTAGGTTTTGAAGCTTTTACTACTACAAGCGCCGGATTGGCCTATGCGCTCGGCCGACCGGACGGGCATGCGATGATCGGTCGGGAGGAAACGCTTGATAATGCATTGGCTATTATCAATGCCACACATTTACCGGTAGCTGCCGATTTGGAGAATGGTTTTGGCGATACGCCGGAGATTTGTGCCCAAACTATCTTAGCCGCAGCGGGAGTGGGACTGGTTGGCGGCTCGATAGAGGATGCCACAGGTAACGACCGTGATCCCATTTACAATTTTGAGCTTTCGGTTGCACGGGTAAAGGCTGCTGTTGAAGCGGCGCGGAGTTTACCTTTTCATTTTATGCTAACCGCCAGGGCCGAAAATATGATCCACGGGAAAATAGACCTGCAGGACACCATAAAACGCCTTGTTGCTTTTGCCGATGCAGGTGCTGATGTTCTTTTTGCGCCAGGCCTCAAAACGAGGGAGCAAATAAACGAAGTAGTGAAGGCCGTAGCCCCCAAATCAGTAAATATTGTACTTGGCGCAGCAGGTTTTGATATTAGCTTCAATGAACTTGCCGGCCTGGGTGTAAAAAGGGTAAGTCTTGGTTCGGCATTGGCAAGGGCTGCTTTGGGCGCTTTTCAGCGGGCCGCTGTTGAACTTTCACAGGGAAGTTATGGTTTTGTAAATGATGCTGTTCCTTATTCGGAATTAAATAAGATTTTTGGAAAATAATCGAATCTGTTTCCTTGATTTAACCATGATGGTTTTTGAACTATTTTAACTTTTGGTCATGCCATAACCTGGTAATTTTCAGCGTGTAAAACCGATACATGTTGAATTGTCAAAATACCATTTGGTATATTGTTATATCTTTGCGCCGATTTTAATAAAACCATCATGTTAAACAGAGTAGTTATAACAGGTCTGGGCGCTTTGACACCGCTTGGAAATAATGTAAAAACTTATTGGCAAAACTTAATTGCCGGTAAAAGCGGCGCTGCAACCATCACCCGTTTTGATGCATCATTATTCCGTACGCAATTTGCCTGCGAACTGAAAGATTTCAATATCACAGATCACCTGGATAAAGCCGAATTAAAACGTACCGATACCTTCACCCAGTATGCGCTTGTTGCAGCCGATGAAGCTATCAAAGATTCGGGTTTTGATCTGAGCAAAATGGATCCCTTTGATGTTGGTATTATCTGGGGCAGCGGACAAGGCGGTATGGAAACTTTTGAGGAGCAGGTAACTGAGTATGCCAGGGGTAACGGACAGCCCAGGTTTAGCCCGTTCTTTGTACCTAAGTTCATTTCTAATATGGCTTCGGGAATGATCTCTATCCGTAACGGTTTTATGGGGATTAACTACACAACGGTTTCGGCCTGTGCAACATCAAATACAGCTATTATGGATGCTTTTAATTATATCCGTTTGGGTAAGGCTAAGATCATAGTTACTGGTGGTTCTGAAGCGCCTATAACCCCGGCTTCAATTGGGGGTTTTAGTTCGATGAAAGCTATGTCTGCCCGTAATAATGATCCGCAACACGCTTCAAGGCCATTTGATATTGATCGTGATGGTTTTGTTATGGGCGAAGGCGCAGGCGCTTTGGTGCTTGAAGATTATGAACATGCAGTGAGTCGTGGTGCCCATATTTATGCTGAAGTTACCGGAGCATCTATGACTGCTGATGCATACCACATGACAGCCACTCACCCGGAAGGATTAGGTGCTGCCCGTGCCATGCAGCAGGCCCTTACCGAATCGGGTTTAAGTATTGAAGACGTCGACTACCTGAACATGCATGCTACCTCAACTCCGGTTGGTGATCTTTCAGAGATCAACGCCCTGCTTGCGGTTACAAAAGGCAAAGCAACAGATACTATTATAGGTTCAACCAAATCCATGACTGGCCACCTGCTGGGGGCCGCCGGAGCTATTGAAGCTATCGCAGCCATAAAATCAATTGAAAATCAAATAATACCACCAACAATCAATACCACAACTTTAGACCCCGCTATTCCGGATAATTTGAAGTTTGTATTGAAAGATGCCATCGACCATAAAGTAAAAGTAGCCATGAGCAATACTTTTGGCTTTGGCGGGCATAACGGAATAGTGGTATTTAAAGCAGTATAAAAGCCATTGAAGCCTTACGAAGTTTTAAGAAACTTCGTAAGGCTGAATTTTTTAGACCGCTACGGCAGCAGTTTCCATGTTTTAAGTTCTTCTTTGATCACTACCATTATTTTGTTGGTTACCATACGGTTCAGGATCACTTTAGCGCCTATCCATAATAAGCTTTTGGTGAGCCAGCCAAGGTCTGCCACATTAAGCATAATGGTTTGGATACGATCTTTCAAGCCGCTGCTAAACCTGTCGATATCTTTTTCTTTAAGCGTGGGCCAGTTGGTACCCGAACTGAATTTAATATCGGGGAATTTGATATCTTGTTCAAATACCGGGATGATTTGGTAGCTATCGTTTTGTGTCGATTTAAATCTGGCCAGATCTGCATTAGCATAGCCATCTTTAAAAATGGGGTTAGTGGTAAGTGCTTTGGCTGGTATGGTAAAGTAATCACGCAAAAAGATCTTACAATTGTGCCGGCCTAAAAAGAAATCATGTACCCTGAATTCTTTATTTAAAAATCCGCTAAAACCGCTCAACGCACCACAGGCAATGGCTTGTTCGCCGGTTAGGTCTGTCGATTTGCCATCGGGCGTATCTACACGGCGCGATGGCGTGATCAGGTACTGACCTGCGCAATCATCATCCATTGCGTCTTTAATATTAACCGCTTTTGAGCGCATTTGCGATAGCATGGATGATAGCGTTAAACCTATCACATTTAATATAGCCCGTGATTGCGAAATTGGTTTTGGCGGTTGGGTAGGAAAAGGTTCAATCATCAGTACGGTTGAAACAAATTTGTTAAAGTTGTTATAATCAACGCTCGGTTGGGCTGTAAGGTCGTCTAAAACACTGCGTACTTTATCAAACGGCTCGTTGTTGATCATACCACCGTCGACGTTCAGGGTTTGATAACCGCCTGCATCAATTGGAGCATTGGTTAAGTAATTGCTTAACCATGGGTTATTGTTAACATACTGGGCGTCGCGTTTAACTATCCTTGATTGCAACCCAACCGGAAAGGCGCCGGTAGCCATTGCAGCGTCGGCGGCTATATCCGTGTTAATATTATTTTTCAGGTCAAGCGGCATCCATCCGTTATTATGCCCGGCAATGGCGTTTTCGGTAAGCTCAAAGCATGCGTAATCATTATGGATGCGCATATTATATTTGGTACGCTGTGAAGATGACGAATTGAACGGAACATTGTAGGCGTAGCCCTGCAGGTTTGTAAGCGTGGTAAAGATCTTTAAACCGGGTTTAATATAAGTGGGCAGCGGTTGCCATTGTTTTGGATCGGCGGTAACTACCCGTTTGGCAACATCATTAATAAAATCAGAATTCAGTGCCGATATTACACCCGAGCTTTTAATGTCGCTGGTATCCAGCATTTTTGTGAACATATCAGCCTGAATAAGGTCGACCCAGGAGTGGTAGAGCTTGTTTTCGGGATGCTCGGCTAAAAGATCTCCTGATGGCTTGTCGATATGGGTTATCGGGTTGTTAAGGGAGGATGCGGCCATTATACTGGTCATACCGCCTGCCGACGCACCGCCCATTACCGGGATCTGCACTTTGTGCGATGGTACGCCTGGCTCACTGCGGTGCTTGTCCCATTCGGCTAATGCCTGGAGCAGGTAATCAATAACGCCTGCTGTGTAAGCCCCGGCAGACACGGCTCCGGCCATACAAAGTCCTACATAAAATACTTGCTGATCTGAAGTTTTATCTGCTTCCATGAGATAGATATTAGGTTGGGTTGCTAAATTTAAAAAAATGACTGCACAAAATGATACGTGAAACTACGTGAGTTGATAGCGGGTTTTACCCGATCACATGGCTTTATCGGCTTTTTGCGGTTTGGGATGTTCCCTTGGTTTAAGTTCCCGGTCAATAATTTGTTGTTCAAAGCTTTTCTCGTCTTTGCGGTCGGTTTTTACTATCCATACTATTAATGTTATTAACAAGGTTATTACAATGCCTACTGTAAAATAATTGATTTGCATGTTTATATATTTGGTTAGCTAAATTTACCCCGGCTGTATTAACTGACAATTAAATTTAAGCATGAAATAAAATCAGCCACAAACCCTGATTCATGATTGGATAGGATCTAATAAAAAAATACACTATGCAGGCCCATGTAGCCGCATTACTCTTGCAGTTAAAGATCTTTGAGGCTGGCAGAAGTACAAATCCTGAAGCATCCGGCTGAACCTTTCTGGGGCGGTTATGCCGGTTTTATTGCCCATCCTGAAGGCAATTCCTGGGAAATCTGTTATAATTCGTATGTTGAAAAATGATGAATGCTTTAAACCTATAGTTGGACATGAATATGGTCGTCATGCCTTACCGCACGGCATCCGTGAAATCGTAGCTTGGGTGTTTGGATGCCCAGACGATTTTTTAAATGAGGTTCGATAAATATTTTATTGATGACATATTGCGATGCAAAGAGGGTTACAAGTGCCTTTGTTCGTAAACTATCAAAAGTAAAATTAACTTTATTGCTCTGGGGAACCATTTTAGTCAAAAAGCTGTACTGCCAATAACCCTTTATCAGGCAGGCCTGTGTTGTGTTGATTTCACCGGCGCGCGGCTCTTCACTAATTCCGTATCCGATTGGCGAAGGTGTTTTATCGGTTTCTAAGCCTGTTTTGTTATCAATATAAAAAAATGCAAGATCGAGTTTTTTACCATCGTTATGACTCAGGTGGGGCATAAGCGGAAACCCATTAATGAACGGAAAGCTCGCGTCAAGATAATTCAGGGCACTTCCCGGATATTTATGGTTCATTTCGGCAGCTACGGCAAATGCAGCCTGCTTAAGTTGTGGGCGAACATAATTACGATTGAACAGGCAGGTTAGCCGGTTTAGCGGCTTTAAATGATTGATTTGGGAGAAGGGGAGCGGCACCCTGCCCGAAAGTCTGGCAAGCGGAGGTACAATTAAAAAAGTGGTAAGGCAATATAACACCATAAAAACTACAGCCTTGGTGATTTGGCGGTAATATTTATTATTTAAGGTTTTGTTGATTAGTTTGTGCAGGCTAATTGAAATGAGATAAACCAGCCCACCAATTTGTGTAAAAACAGTGAGCAGGCAAAACAATAAAACGATGATTATGGGTTTTACTATTTTCAATCGGGATTTAAATTTCAATTTAGCGGTATCGTAAACCAAAAAGTACTGCCTTTGTCCACTTCGCTTTCAACCCCCATTTCGCCGCCGTGAAGCTCAATGATCTCGGCGCTGATATATAAGCCAAGTCCAAGCCCTGAATATTGAATACCCGAAGTATCAACCCGGTAGTAGCGTTCAAATAAATGCGGGATGTTTTCCGGCGGGATTCCCCTGCCGAAATCCTGTACCGATATTTTGGCCATGTTGTCCTGTTTACTGATATTGATGACAATCCGGTTGCTGTCGGGCGCATATTTAACCGCATTGTTTACAAAATTAACAACAACCTGGTCTATCCGTTGCCTGTCTGCGTATAGTTCCAGATCGGTGTCGCCTGTAAGCTCAAGTTCATGCGTACCTGCAAGCCTCACGTGGTCGCAGCATTCATTGATCATTTGGGCTGCCAAAAAATGTGTTTTATGAAGTGCAAGCTGCCCGGCGGTAATTTTTGAAACGTTAAGTAAGCTATCAACCAGCTGCTGCATTTTATTCAGGCTGCTGTTGCCGCGGTTAATAAACTGAGGGATCTTATCAGATGAGGGATCAACCTTGATCAATCTGTCGAGCAATTGCATGGACGCCTTGATCGATGTCATCGGTGTTTTTAGCTCATGACTGGCAACGCTTATAAAATCATCTTTTTGTTGTTGCAGGTGTTTAAATTCGGTTATATCAAGCAAGGTGCCCAGAATACGCAACGGTTTGTTTATTGAACCATAATAAACTTTGCCTTGCGCCCTGATCCAGCGTAAAGAGCCATTTGGCCAGATAATTCTTGCCTCATAAAAAAGTTTTCCGGTAGTAAGCGCGGTTTTATGAGCATTATTACGTAGTTCAAGGTCATCGGGATGCAGTGCTTTCAAAAATAAATCGCGGGGGGCATCTCGGCCAACTCCAAAAATAATGTTAAACCTTTCGGATGTAAGTATCTCTTCGGTAACCAGGTCAAGATCAAAGGTGCCTATTTCAGCAGCTTCAACGGCCAGCCTGGCCCTTTCTTCAGCTTCCTCAATTTTGCGGCGTGCAAAAACTTTTTCAGTTACATCAATGGCAATTACCATAATGGCGCTTATCTCGCCGTCAAAACCTTTAACAGGTTCATAAACAAAATCAATAAATACCATTTCGGGTACGCCATTGCGTACAAGCAGCAGTTTATGCTCCTTGGCGGTAATCGGTTGCCCTGTTTCAATAACATTATCCATTACGG
The DNA here is from genome assembly GCF_900100945.1 of Mucilaginibacter gossypii. Lineage (GTDB taxonomy): Bacteria > Bacteroidota > Bacteroidia > Sphingobacteriales > Sphingobacteriaceae > Mucilaginibacter > Mucilaginibacter gossypii. The sequence goes on from NZ_FNCG01000011.1 coordinate 29,423, forward strand.
GGGCATACAATTCGGCCGTTTCAGGGATGGCTTCCCAAACGCCCCGGTTTTCCATTTCTACACGTTTACGGCCTACCAGCTCAAGATACGAGTCATTCACTACTTCAATTACCAGATTATCGCTGTTTATAATGCAAATGCCCACGGGTGCTTGCCTCACCATGTTATACAAGGTATGCCTGCTCTCTTCCATAGCCTGTCTGGCATGTTCAATTTCGGTAACATCTGTCGAGAAACAAATAACGCCAACTATTTTACCGCGCGAGTTACGTACAGCCTGATAGGTAAACTTGTAATAATTAATTTGCCGTTTGCCGTTAATTATAAATTCGGCAGGTGCATTGTTGCCGTGATAAGTTTCGCCGGTACGGTATACTTCGCTTATGAGGCTGCTGAACGGCTGGCCCTGAAGGTCGGGTAGCGCCTCGTCAAAAGGTTTTCCAATTATCGACTTATCTTTCCCCCATGCCTTTAAGGTAGCATCATTGGCTATGGCAATGAGCTTATCCGGGCCCATACACATATACACCGGAAAAGGCGAGGCCTCAATAATGCTTCGGAAAAAGTTTTCTGTAGGTTCCAAGTTATGGCGTGGTTTTATTCGGTAAAAGATGCTCCCAAAAATAAAAATATTTTCGTACAGATTTAAATATGCAGGGCAGGTTCTGTTATGGTTTATTGATAATTAAAGAATTATCCGCACAGATTTTCAGATTAATTGCAGATCTGCTCAAAAAGTGCAAAAAATGATCTTTATAGGCGAAAGACACCAGCTTGCTGTATGGCCGGGTACGGTTGCATTGCTTAGGTGTGATAGGCATATTTTTTTGATCAAAGCCTACCCACATTTGATCAAAAAAATATCACAAATGAAAAATAAATTTTTATTGGCATGTATAGTAGGGTTATTATCTGCCAGCACCATGTATGGCCGTACGGCCGCCGAAACAGGATACGCCGGCGTGATCCGCGATTTCATTGACAGCCACATGACCTCCAACTTTAAAAAATTAAAATCAATAATGAGTGACAATTCTGTATTGAAGTTACCCCGCGGCGAAAAGGTACTTGTACAGGAAAAAGACGACCTGGTAAGCATGATGAAAAAGGATGCCGGTACCCAGCAAAATTGCCAGTCGGGTTACGAAGTGCTTGCCAAAAGCGATGCCATGGTAATTGCACGGGTTGATTTTAATTATGAAAACTGCACACAGCATGATTACCTGATCATCGAGAAAAATGAGCGGCAGGACTGGAAAATTACCCAGGTTTGCAAAATGTTTGAGGACATAAAAACACCTTTAAATAGCGACAATTCTGTGGTAGCCAAAAACTAAATTTTACTTCCTTAACCGACAATAATTAATCACCCTATTGGGGTGATTTTTTTTATTTTAATTAGCTTTAATTTAACTTTTTAATTGCACCCCCATACAGGTAATTTAATTTACGTTTTTAATTGAATAAGCTATCGCGTTTCCCCGTTTTTCTGGTTTTGTGTTTCCTGGCAGGTATGCTATTGTTTACAGGCCGGGCCCATGCACAGAAATACATTTTTGCGCACTATGATATTGAGGATGGGCTCATCCAGTCGCAAATAAACAAGCTATCCATGGATACCGATCATCGTTTGTGGATAGGTACATTTGGTGGCGCCTGCCGTTTTGATGGAAAGGATTTTACTGCTTATACCCGCTTAACAGGTTTACCTGATAATTACGTTGCAACCGTTTTTTCGGATAAGGGGGGCTGTACCTGGTTTGGTACCATGAACGGGCTTGCAAGGCTTTATAATGGGCGGATTATAAAGTATAAACCGGATATACCGGTTAAACGCTCTTTTGTAGGTAACATAACCCAGGATGGAGAGGGGACTATCTGGGTTACAGCTGCAGGGATGTTGTTCAGGGTGAAGAATGATAAGATGCAGCATGTCCCTATTAATGATGATCCTGATATTTTTATCACCAGTTTGGCTGTTAATAGCACAGGTTCGTTATATGTGTCTGTTTACAAAAAGGGTATATATCGCCTTAAAGGGCAAAAATGGGAACATGTAATTGATATTGATTCCCAATTTAGTGAGCAAATTATCAAAAGGATTTTTTTCGACCGTTTTGATAAAAACAAAACTTATCTTCTAACCCGCTCGGGTTTGTTATGCGCCAGGAATGGTATGGCTAAACCACTGGATGAAAAAAATATTACCGGAAAAATAAAAGGTCAGTTATTGTGCATTGAACAGGACGCTGATGCCAATATTTGGCTAGGTACCGATAATGGAGCCTATTGTATTATGAGTGATGGTGTGATCCACTATAACTCATCAAACGGACTTACCGATAACTCTGTCCCTGATATTTATTTTGATGCAGATAAAAACTTGTGGCTGGGCAGCCTTGGCAATGGCCTTTACCGCTGCGAAGGCGACAGATATACCGTTTTTGATCGTACACAGGGTATCCCCGAATCAAAAATAGTAATGTCGGTGACTGAAGACTGGAACAAAAATGTTTTAATGGGGATAGATGGAGCCGGTCTTTTGCGATATGACGGGAAAAAAACCAGCGAGGTACCTGTACCAATTGGTTCGCCATATTTAAAGGGGGTGCAGAGTTTATATACGGATAAAAACGGCACTGTTTGGATTGGTACCGGGCAAACCGGTTTATGGCAGTATGATAAAAAGGGTTTCAGACAGGTAAAAAATAGTTCATCTTTTGCCTGCAATTTTATTACTGCCGATGATAACGGTACTATATGGCTGGGCACGTCAATGGGCTGCTTCTATTACCAAAACGGCGGGCTGAAACAATTGGAGGGTATTCCCCCTTATTCGTCTGCAATGCTTAGCCTGGGGCGCGATTCTATTTTGATAGGCACCCAAAACGGTGTTATGCTTGCTGTAAATAAAAAGATAGTTTCGGGGTTTAAACTTAAATCTTTCCCGGCAACGGCTGTTTACAGCATGATCCGATATCGCGACCTGCTGCTGGTTGGTACAGATGATAGCGGGTTATACACCTGGGATATGACAACCGGGGCGGTAAATATCTATAATGTTGATGACGGACTCAAAGCGAATAGCATTTACAGTCTTGTTGCTGATGAACGCGGCCGCCTTTGGATGGGTACCGGTAAGGGAATTAACCGGATGCAATATGACCCTGCAAAGAAAACTTTTTGGGTAATTGATAACATAGGCTCAAAGGAGCCAGTGGTAGAGGCCAACCAAAACGCTATTATGCACCGTGGGCACGAGGTTTGGATAAGTACCACCAAGGCTGTTATGGTGTATAATACCATGACAAAAATGGTTCCCGCGCCGCCACCGCATGTGTTCATCAAATCGGTACAGTTGATGAAGGAGGATGGCGAAAAACGCTCTTCAATTGACCTTAATGACTGGGCCGAGCTTAAACATAATCAAAATCATTTATCGATATCTTTTCTTGGTGTTTACCTCAAAAATCCTGACGCGGTATCTTACCAGTATAAGCTGGTTGGGCTGGATAGTGCTTTTAGTTCGCCCATGCGCAATAATGTGGTCAATTATCCTTCGCTGCCGCCGGGTACATATACTTTCAAGGTAAAAGCCATAAGCCCCGACGGGCAGGTATCGCCCAAGATGGCCAGTTTCAGTTTTGTGATCATTCCGCCTTTTTATCAAACTTTTACCTTCAGGTTATTAGCCATTATATTTTTAGTTCTGCTGGGTTTCGGGGTACAAAATTTAGTTCATCAACGTAAAATAAAACGTCAAAAGGCAATTGAAGCCATGAAGCGTGAAGAGAAATTAAAGATCCGCCAGCAAACAGCCGAAGATTTTCATGACGATCTGGGTAACAAATTAACCCGGATCACCGTCTTATCAGAAATACTGAATGCCAAAATAGATAAAGAGCAAGCGGATCAGCGCGGAATTGTGGATCAAATAAAGCAAAACGCGGCATCACTATACAACGGTACAAAGGATATCCTGTGGGCGCTCGACCCTAAAAGTGATAACTTATATGAAACCCTGAACCATATCCGCGAAATAGGGATAGAGGTTTTTCATGATGTATCGGTTGATTTTGAGTTTGCTGCCGTTGATGAAGATATACAGCTGGTAAAACTGCCTATGGAATACAGCCGTAACATCACCATGATATTTAAGGAACTGTTAAATAACATCCTTAAACATGCCGATGCCGGACAGGTAGTTTTTGAGCTTGATCAGAGCGATAAAAACGCGATAGCACTCCGGGTTACCGATGATGGTAAGGGGTTTGATAGCAGCGCCGCCCATCGCGGCCGGGGGATCAATAACATTAATGCCCGCGCAAAACGGATCAATGCATCATTGCTCATTAATTCGGAAACAGGTAAAGGCACATCAGTAACATTAAAGTTTAGTAAAAATCAGTTAAGCAATTAAGCATGGCCCGTAACATTAAGGTAAGTATTATTGAGGATGATGAAACCCTGCGCGATGGCTATGCCTTTTTAATTGGTGCTACCGAGGGCTATGATGTGATAAGTACCTATTGTTCATATGACGAGGCTGCTAAAAAAATAGCTGCGGATAAACCCGATGTAATCCTGCTGGATATAGAGCTGCCCGGAGTTAACGGCATTGATGCTATACCCAAATTAAAAAAGCTGTTGCCCAATTGTTATATCTTGATCCTTACTGTTTATGAATCTGAAAAGCAGATTTTTAACGCGCTGGCCAACGGGGCATCGGGCTATCTTACAAAAAACACCCCATCAACCAAGATCATCGAATCGATAAAAGAAGTACGTGAAGGCGGCGGCCCTATGAGTATCAACATTGCACGCCTGGTGATCCGCTCATTTCAAAAAAACCAGGAATCGCCCTTATCCAAGCGGGAAACCCAGATCCTGGAGTTGATAGGCGAAGGCAAAAGCCGTGGTCAGATTGCCAATGAATTGTTCATTGACCTTGAAACAGTACGCAGCCATATCAAAAATATCTACCTTAAGCTTGATGTAAACTCCCGTGCTGATGCCATTAAACTGGCCAGGCAAAATAAGTTGATATAGTTAACGATGCTCCAGTGTTTGGGCACGGTCGCCTCGTTAGATAATCATATCCCCGATTCTGTCCCCACAGATTGCCTATTGTGAACTGATTTCACTAATTCACAAATCCCCCAAATAGGGGGATACTATCCCCCCGCGGGTAAAGTACCTTTGATATGTTAAGTAGTTTTAACTGACCGGCTACTGTAAACCCGCTTCAAAAATTATCCTGTTTGCTGCCCCTGACTAACAGGTTGGTTTCCATCATTAAAATCTGGTTTCCGTTAGCTACTGTAAAATGAAATTGAAATATATACCTGTGTATACAGCCGACTTTGAGGGGCAAATTGATTTTTATACTCAAAAATTAGGTTTCAAAATAACAGGTACAATGACATTTTACGAAGGCAGGGAAAGCACGGTGATCCAGTCGGATAAATTAAATGTGGCGTTGCTTGTAACTAATAATGACAGCAACAGTGATAAGAGTAATATTATCATTAACACTGCCGACTGTTTGAACGATTATCATGTGCTCCGTACGGCTGGCGTATTTTTTTGCAAATCGCCTGCGTATTTACCGGCCGGACTGGCAGCCGAATTTTTAGACCCGGCGGGGAACAAATTTATGTTACTGGAAGAAAGAAATTATAACGAACAATAAAATCATATCACAATGGACTATTCAAAAGTATTACGCAACAACAACAAGATTGTAAGCCGCACCGGCGGCCAGAGGCAGGGGCCGCAGTATACTTCAGATTTAAGCCTTCGCTTTGTATTAAGCGGTAATGAACGTTATGATATTGGCCGCAGGCATTTGTCCATATATCCCGATTCGTTCCTGATCCTGAACAGGGGTACACAATATTCAACCGATACCGATCTGGGGCAGCAGGTACAATCATTTGCCATCAATTTTGATCAGCAGTTTTTGCAGGATTTTAAAGATTGCTGGACCTTTGACAATGACACTTTGTTAACTAAAGGCTATGATAACGGCAAAATACAGCCCGAGTTTAATGAAACTATATATCCGTTTGCGGGCGATATCAAGTACAATGTATGTCACCTGAAACAACACCTGGATAATGGGATGCAGGATGAAATGCTGATCAACGAATACCTGCACCATACGCTCATTAATTATTTTCATATTTATAATGATGAGATCTGTAAAAAAGCAGAAAAACTCGACTTTTTGAACCAGGGTACCCGGGTTGAGATCCTGCGCCGTCTTAACCTGGCTAAGGAGTACCTGTACAGCAATTATAATCAGAATATTAGCCTTGAAGACCTTGCCGAACATGCCTGCCTTTCGGTTAATCACTTGCTGCGCACTTTTAAGCAGGCTTTTGGTTTAACACCGCATCAGTTTTTGATCCAGCTGCGTTTAAGACGCTCATTAATGTTGCTGAAGGACACCCGGTTTCCTGTAAATGAGGTAGTTGGCATGGTGGGTTTTGAATGCCCAAGTTCATTTATCAGGCTGTTCCGTACGCATTATAAAATAACACCGTTAAAATACAGGCAATCAGCATGATACGAAAATTTTTTTTGTGTGCCAAGATGGTGCTTTTCACACATGTAGCACGTACTTAACACACTATGTTTGCAGTACCAGATAGTTTTTTGTTAAGGATATTTGGTCAGTTAATAGTTAATGAAAAAGTCAGTAACGCGAGGTCACTGACTTTTTGTTTTTGAGGGTAGGAGGATGAGGAGAACATACAAATGATGTCATTGCGAGCGTAGCGCGGCAATCGCACGGAAGCATGACCGCCCTGTACGGTATGCGATTGCTTCGTCGTTCCTCCTCGCAATGACATTGAATGATGGTCCTGTCAAAAAAATATGCGAAAATCAACATTTGCCTTCCTTGCTGTAACATTCGCAAAAAAACATCGTCTTTTAAGTTAAAACCTACTGCTATGAAATTTTTTACCATACTGGCCGTTACCGGCGGATTGTTTTTTACTTCGCTCCAGATAGAAAAGACTAACATTGCGGGCATTAAACACAAAAACAAATGCTGCATGGACGCCAAAAAATCAAAATGCCCGCTTGCATGCAAACGGGCAAAATCGGCTAAATTGAACAGTTAAAAACGATACAGGGTTTCATCCCCTCAAAAGGCGTCCGGCGATTAAAGGGGAATCTGTTGCCGGCGCCTTTGCAGTGTTTATTAGTTCAGTTCAAATTTTAATAATTCAGCATCTCCTGCTTTTAGCAAAACGCTTTTTGTGTTTACATTAGTGCCTTGCAGTAACGATTTCGCATTTGCTGCTTTTCCGGCCTCCATACCAATCCTTTTCGGGTCGATAGTATAAACTTTATCAGTTTCACCATAATTAAACAGGGCCAGGTAAAAGCTGTTGCCAATTTTTTGCGTAAACTGCTCGGTTGTACCTGTTTTGGTGTTACCTTCAACTGGCCTGAAGGCTTTTCCATTTTGCACAATTTTCAAAATCTCAGGATTCTGGTACATAGCTTTTGCTCTGCCAGTCCATTGCCCATGTGTCGAAAAATCATCACCGGTTATGAACGTGCCGGTAACAACTGCCGAGAGCATCCTTGCCCTGTTTGCGCCCTCACTTTCGGTTGAAAGTACAACATGGTCGGCATCAATGTAATTATATAAGTAAGTTTGCCACCAGCCGTAATTTACGCTGTTGAGGGTATAGCGGGTATCTTTTACAGTTTTAAAAGCATCGCATGCAATGCGCCTCATATGCGCGTAACGCCCGGTTGCCAGGCTGGGAGAAATGGCAGCGTAAACCAGCATCTGATCACCCAACTGATCAATCAGGTGTTCCATCCCCCTTTTATACGCCTGCATACCGGTGGTGATTTTCGGGTCATAAAAATGGCTTGATTCGGCAGCCGCATGACCCAGAAAGTCGATCTTGATCATTTTAAAACCACAGGCTTTTAATTTACCAATTACATAGTCAATATGTTGAAGGGTACCCGGATGGGTTGGATCGGTTGCACGCGCACCGTCAATATCATGATAGGTGTCGCCAACTTTTGTCCATGTTTCGCCGTAGGTGTAGTTGCTGCCTAAAACTTTGCGGTCGGGGCCGCCTTTCCAGCCCCAGTCGGTAAAGGGGGCCCAATACACGCCGGGTTGCAGGCCTTTGCTTTTACAATAATCCGCAAATGATTTCAGCTTACCAAAATCACCTTCCCAGCCACCGCTGATCATATTATCCCAAAACGAATCGAGATCAATAAACGCCGTATTGCCGTTGCGGAATGCAGGGATGCTATCGGCAAAAAAATCCGCTACTTTGATAGCTTTATCGTAGTTGAGTTTTTCCTGCATAACGCCCCAGCTGTTCCAGCCAACAGGAGTGGGTTTTGTCCAGTTAAAAATGTAAGGTGGTTCGGCAATGCGGTTGGCTTTACCAAACTCTTCCATGCCTTTGCGCCAGTCGGCAAACCAGCCTACAAATACTTTAGGCGATTTAACTGTATTGCCGCTGATATAGCCATGGGCAATTTTATCGCGGTTTACAGCTTCCTCGGTGTAGCCTCCCCATACTTCAAAGGTGTTGGCACTATCTTTTTTGGCGATGGTACGCACACCAGTTTTCCAGGTTTCATGCTCAACGGATCCAAACACCAGGCCTTTGCGACTACTGTTATCAAAAACAGTCCCTACTTCGGCACTGGTATTGGTGAGCGGTGCTTTAAATGCTTTTGAATCATAGCTAATGAAGGTATCATTATCAAAAGGCACAAATACCGAACGGGTATCGCCGGGTATTGCTGCCATATTACCGGCTATTGGCTCCATGTAATTTGTTTTCAGGTTTTTGCCTTCAACATAAAGCTCCACAAAAAAGTAACCTTTATGCGATGGGTAAGTATAAAACACCTGCATCATGTTTGGCAAATTATTGCCTGTTAAAGTGAAAGTGTGTTTTACACCTTTGCCAAAGCCATCGGTTATTAAGGTTTTGGCATAAGCAATGCTTTTGTATGCTGTTGAAGTAATAAATTTTCCGTTGACGCTTGCCTTGCTATAGCAATTGCTAAGTACAGTTTTGCCGTTTTCGATAACAGAAAAAGTGCCGGTTTTTTGGTCATAGCTGATGTTGCCGGCCGGGCTATATGAAAATGATATGCCGCCTTGTTGGGAGGGTTGATTAGTGCTGGTTTTAGCTGATGCTGAAGCAATTGCCGGCTGCCAAACGCAAAGCAAACCGGACAATTGCACAGCAATTATAAAACAATTAAGAAATTTTCGCATGAATTTTAGGTTATTAAATGTCTAAGTTACATTTTATTAATTATGTACAAATATGCTATTGGAATTTTAGCGGATTCGTTACACCGTGTGGATTTAATAAAGAAAAACTTGTTGTAAATAAGGCGTCCTTTTAGGATGCCTTATTTGTTTGTAAGAGCTTATTAAGCTTTAACGGCCATTATGCTCTTGATCTGTCCGTTAATTTTTACTTTAACTGTGCGCGGAGTGGGTGAGGTTACTTTGTAAGAGGTTATTTTACCATCTTTCCATTTCATATCGACGGTAAAATTGCCGCGGGCTTTAAGGCCTTTAACCTCGCCCTGTGCTTTCCATGCATCAGGGATAGAAGGAATAAAATCAATAAACCCTGCATGGCTCTGGATCAGCATTTCAGCAATACCTGCTGTTGCTCCAAAGTTACCGTCGATCTGAAACGGAGGGCCTGCGGATAACAAGTTAGGGTATACGCCGCCGCCTGCACCGTAGTTAATATCGGTTTTGATGGTTGGCTTCATCAACTCTTTAAATAGTTTGTAAGTGCGGTTTCCGTCATGCAAACGTGCCCACCATAGTATTTTGTAAGCGATAGACCAGCTTGGGCCGTCGTCGCCACGTACTTCCAATGTTTTCTTAGCGGCTTCGGCAAGGGCGGGAGTAGCTTCCGGAGTTATTTCAGATGCAGGGAATAAACCATACAAGTGGGATACGTGGCGGTGTTGCGGTTCGGTTTCTTTATAATCCTCCAGCCATTCCTGGATGCGCCCATCCTTAGATATAACACCCGGGGGCGGGAGCTTTTTCACTTTAGCAGCCAGTGTTTTGCTGAATGCCTCGTCCTTACCCAGCACTTTACTTGCGGTGATCACATTGTTGAACAACTGGCGGATGATCTGGTTATCGATAGTTGGACCTACGCAGATGCTGGCATGTGTGCCATCGGGCAGATAAAAACTGTTTTCGGGCGATGATGAAGGTGAGGTGACCAACCAACCTGTTTTGGCATCACTGATCAGCATACTGTTGTAAAATTGGGCGGCACCTTTCAGTATCGGATAAATTTGTTTCAGGTAATTTTTATCGCCTGTAAAATCATAATGTTGCCACAGGTTATCGCAAAGCCAGCCCGAACCTACCTTACAAATGCCCCATGATGCGCTTTCGCCAGGCTCGGTAAAGCCCCAGGGGTTAGTAATTACGTGGGCTACCCAACCATCGGCGTTATAGTAGGCTTTAGCTGTTTTTTCGCCATGTGGTACCATGCCTTTAACCAGGTCGGCAAGGGGCAGGTTAAGTTCTGACAGGTTAGAAACTTCAACCGGCCATTGGTTCATTTCAATGTTAATATCCAGGTGATAATCGCCGTTCCACGGGGTGTGCACTTCGTTAGCCCATAAACCTTGCAGGTTGGGTGGCAACAGGCCTACACGGGTGCTGCAGATGCTGAGGTAGCGGCCAAACTGGTAGAATAAAACAGGAAGCCCTTTATCCGCATCTGGATTAGTATGGAAAGCGAGAAGCCTTTGATCGGTGGTTAGTTTATCTGCTTCTGAAGCGCCAAGATCAACTTTTACGCGGTTAAAGAGTTTCTGGAAGTTGGCGATATGCTGCTGTTTTTCCAAAGCATAAGGCTTTTTCATAGCGGTCTTTAGTGCGCCGTCCATTTTGCTGAGATATTGCGGATTCTTAAAATCTGTACCCGCCGATATATAAATGATCACCTCGGTTGCGTCTTTAATAACCAGCGAAGTAGGGGTGCTGCTTAATGAACCGCCGGTTAGTTGCGCCTTTACCCTTGCTTTGTAAGCTACGCCTTTGCCGTCGGTACCATTATCCAACTGACCGGTAAGATCAAGCTCGTTACCTGCTGTACTGGTAGCCCCACGTTCCGGGCGACTGATATTAATGTTCAGGTTAAGCATTCCCGGTTTATCAGCGCTTAGTTTAATCACGTCTACATCATCGCCAAAACTGGTAAAGTACTCACGTTTGTAAGTAACGCCTTTTACCTGGTAAGTGGTTTTGGCCAGCGCGTTGTTTAATGAAAGCTCACGTTCATAGTTTTCGTATTTTACGTCATTGCCCTCAATGCCATTGTATTGGTAGTTCAGGTTCAAGTCGCCCAGCATCTGGAAGCAACCGAAAGGCACTCCGCCCGATCCTTTACCCGTGCATACAAATGATTTATCGATAATGGCTTGCGCTTCCACATTTTTTCCGGCGGCAAGCAAGCTTCTTATTTCGGGCAGTTTTTTATAAGCTTCGTAGTTATTGGCATCCTGCGACGATCCTGACCACATGGTGATATCATTCAACACTACTTTTTCGGCAGTAACATTGCCATCGGGCATCATTCCTAACCTTCCATTGCCAAGTGCAACGGTTTCTTCCCAGCGCTGTGCAGGCTGTTTATACCAAAGTTTTAATTGTTTTGTTTGTGCGTGAGTAAACGTTGTAATACCTGTTATTATTACAGTTATTAGCAGGGGCGTTCTTTTTAGCATGTTTATGTTAATTAGGTTTTCTGTTTTTATTTTATTTACCTGCGGCAATTACAGGGATTTCTTCGGCGTTTTTATTCAATTCCAACACAATCACATTGCTGTTAGCATCGGGTAAGGTTTGCGGCAGGTCAATGATATAGCCTGTGGCATCCGGTTTATAATTTACTTTGGTCCCGCCCAGCACGTAGGCATTGGTTATGTTAACACCCGGCAGGTTAGGCAGCACAATTTTATCACCTTTTTTCTGAAATATGTGCAAATAGATCTTGTTTCCCTTGCGTGTAACAGCATAGTTATCATTAGGGGCAATGGGCCCGCCTTTGGTGCCATAAATGCTTTCACCGTATTTTTTTAACCATAAGCCCATTTGCTGCAGGGTTTCAACCTGTCGTGCTTCAATGCGGCCATCGGGCATTGGCCCAACGTTAAACAACAGGTTCCCATTACCGGCGGCAGTTTTCACCAGAGTTTGGATACATTCCTGCACTGTTTTCATTTTATCATTAGGTTTCCATGCCCATTGCTGGCAGATGGTAATGCAGCTTTCCCAGGGCTCATTCATATTAAGCTGACCGATGTGCTGCTCGGGGGTAAGATAATCACCTACCGATTGATCGTTCAGCTTTTCACTTTCTTTGCCTAAGCGGTTGTTCACAATAACGTTTGGGTCAATACCTTTGATGAATTTGTAAATTTCCTGTCCGTCGGCGTTGGTCCAGGGTTTTTCCCAGTAACCATCAAACCAAAGCAGGTAGGGATGATATTTGGTGATGAGTTCTTTCAACTCATTCTTCATTTGCGTTTTAAAAGCTACCATATCGCCCTTAACGTTCTTTGTCGAATCGTAAGGGTTTGGGATAGGATAGTTAGGGTCGTGCCAGTCGAGCACAGTATGATAGATACAAAAAAGCATGCCCTGCTTTTTGCAGGCTGCGGCAAGTTCGGCTACCATATCGCGTTTATATGGCGTTTTGCTGATGTTATAGTCGGTAAATGCCGATGGCCATAAGGCAAAGCCATCATGGTGTTTAGCAGTGATTACCAGGTATTTCATGCCTGCATCTTTGGCAGCTTTTACAATGGCATCGGCATTAAATAAAACCGGGTTAAACTCCTTGTACAGGTTATCATAATCACCCTGCGCTACTTCTTTGTTGCGGCTCCAGCCAATTTCGGTACCGCGTAAGGTTACCGGTCCAAAGTGTACAAACATGCCGAAGCGTTTGGTCATGAAGTCATCCAAAACCGCTTTGGGCGTTTTTACAGATGCAGTTTGCTGAGCAAAGCTGAGTTTGATTACAGAAAACAGGTAAAGGAGAATAATTGCCGGTTTTTTCATTGCGGAATTTTTGGGGTGAACATTATAGAGGTCTTGGTCTTTATACTTTGTAAAATATGACCAGGCCGCAAGTCAGCCCGGTCATTGGGGTGTTATTAAAGTAGTGCGTTATTCCAGAAGGTAAGCTCGCTCATATTGGTGTAGTTACCCTCGTTGTTTGAGTTGTGTTTGATCCTGATGCGGATGTAACGTACCGCCGGAGGATTAGGATCGAAGTTTACCTTTAATGGCGCGCTGCCGTCGTCGGTTCTTTTGATCTCTTTAAGCAGTTTCCAGCCTTTGGAAATAGATTCGGCAGTCCAGCCAGCATCATTAGCTTTCAGGGTAGTAGCAGCGTTGGTAATATCCGCAATGCCCCATACTTCAAAATTATCGGGGTTGTGGCAGCAGTTACGGCCGGTTTCTTCAATAGCTACCAGGCCTTTGTACAGTGCGCCCATATCAAAAGTGATAACTACAGGCAGCGGACCATTGCCATCGCTATGGAAAATGTTAGGGAAACCCTGCGGGCCTGTACTGCCATCCCAAAGTCTGTCGATATCAGTATCTCCTTCATAAGGCTTGGCATCATTGGCTAAATAAACTTTTTTGAAGAGTTTTTTATCGCAAACAGCAACAGAATTAATGGTTGGGAAATCCTCATAGTTAGCTACATAAAAGGTGTCAAGAGCATTTACCGTTGGTTTAAAGGCTGACAGGAACTGGATCTTCGTATCCGCCTTATAGTCTGCAAGGGTAACCGACATGCTATCAGCACTAAGTTTTCCGAAACTTTCTTTCCCGGCTTTGTTAGTGTATTTTATGTTTGTGAACACATTATGAGCACTGGTATCAACCTTTAAGAAATTAAGTGTGAGCTTTCCATCGGCACTAATTCCATATGGATTGGTAACATTATACCCCCTGTTTGATAAGCCCGATTGATAAATAGGCCCATAAACTCTTACATTGTTGATATCAAGCGGAATAGAGCGGTTGCCTTTGGCATCGTACGAGAAAACAGTGAACGAATAAATGTATTCGTTCAGGTTTGGTATAACAACCGTTAAACTATCCGACGTATTGTGGTTGGTGGAATTGTAAATGATGGAATCAGCCTTGTTGTTCCAGTATATTACGTAACGGGTTATGCTGGGATCGGAGCTTGGGTTCCAGGTAAGGGCTGCGCGCAGGTTTCCGGGGCGCGAGTGTGCGTTGGCAACTGTACCCGGATACTTAACTTCATGACCGTTTAAGTATGATTCAAACTGTGTGTCTTGCTTGCTGCAACCATACAACAGGTATCCAAGCAAATAGAAAGCAGCTATTCTGACAATATTTTTCATGTTCGTTTAATCTAAATGAGTTAATACCTATTGTGGGTTACCATAAATTGAAAGCTCCATCATGTGTGCAAAGTCACCGTTTGACCACGTGTCATGCACCATAAAGCGGAAGTATTTAATAGGCGTTGAACCCGGAGGGATATTAAAGTTAACCCCTGCCGCAACAAAGTCGGCATCGGCAGCATTGGTGAAGCCGGGTGTAAGGCCCGACGGCGGGTTTGGATAATGGTAGTTACCGATATTAATCCAATCGCCAATTACGGTTCCAACAGGGGCATAGTCTGGCAATCTTACATCCTGTGGTGCGTTAATGTTTGATCCCCAAATGCTGAAATCTTTAGGGTTACCATGCGCGTAGGCATACTGATTTGGCCTTTCCCATAATACAAAGCGGCTTAATTGTGCTGATACACCCAGGCTAAAGGTAACCTGTATGGGTGCGGGTGCTCCCGGAGCAGTGTGCCAGCCGTTTGAGTAGCCGTCGGTTTTGTTATCCCAAAGATATGGTACTTCCCAGCCGTATGCGGTCGGACTGTCGGTAGGGGTTTTATATACTGAGAATTTGCTCTTATCCAGCAGTGTTTCAAATATGGGTGTGATATTTACAACGGTAGTATCAGAGATATTGCCAAACTTATCCGTTACATATACACCGAATTTTTGGGATACCGCCGGATACCCTCTTATAGAGTAATTAATGGTATCGACCTTGGTATAATGCTGATCTACAACTTCCAGTGCCTGCGTTGATTTATCAAAGGCCAATAAAATTACACCTATATCTTTTTGATTAGGGTTCATCGCCTTGATGTTTACGCCGCCAAAATCAGATGTGATAGTTAATGTTGGTTTGATGAGCTTGTAAAAAGGCGTATCAGGGTGTACTTTAACGACAAGCGGATCTGACTTTACGTTAGCCCGGCTCACCGAGTAAAGAGTTACCTCGTATTCCTGGCTTTTGGCAAAACCATCAACCGTAACGGTATCTGAGTAATAGCTCGATTTTGTTTGGCGTGTAGTTTTATCATTGATGCGGTACTCGGCCTGCACGTATAGCAGGTTATCTGAGTTTGGCAAATCGTAGGTAATATAAGCACCGCCGTTAAAGTTTTTAACTTTAACATTGGTCACTGCGGCAGGCTTGCTCATATCGGTCGAAACCTCTTTAACGTACCCGTCGTTTTTTTTGCATGAATTTAAGCACGCCATAAACAACGCTGCTGCAAGCACCAGTGCCGTTACCGAATAATTTTTAATGCGTTTCATAATTCTTATCTATGTTGAATTAATTCATTTTTATTTGATGGAGACACTTACCAATAGGTAGTTTGTACCAGGTTGTTGTTAACGATCAGGTCATTATCCTTTATAGGCCAGAAGTAGTTTTTTAGCCCGAAAACCGGCGTTAACACGGTATGCAGCCTGTAATAGTTGCCGGCTTCGGATTCATATATATTCCAGCCCTGTAGCGGTACACTCAATACGCCCTGAATCTCTTTCCAGCGGCGAAGGTCCCATCCGCTTTGTGCCTCAAAACATAGTTCGATACGTCGCTCACGGTGTATGATATCCCGTAGTCCTTCTTTAGTTGTTGGCTTGCCCGGATTTTTTGAATAGGTTGACCATGACTCCAACACCCCTTTTAAACCTGCTCTTGCCCTTACTTTATCAATATAGTTGTAGGCGTCGGCAGTTGGGCCGTTTGCTTCGTTCAGGGTTTCGGCATATAACAGATATAAACCGGCGAGCCTCATTAGCGGCAGGTGATACTCAATAGGCTGAAAACCATCATCATAAACTGAAAGATAATTAGCCAGCTTTTTAGGCCAGTAACCGGTAATGTTAAGGGTGTTCAGGTCTTTAGGGCCTGCCAGTGATCCCGAACCGCGTGCTTCAACATGGTAAGCCTGGTCCTGGTTGTAAATGCCGTTACCATACCAGATGCTGCCATCAAAAGCGATATTAGCATAAAAGCGGCTTTCGCGGCCATAATGCTCATTGATAGTTGTATATCCTTGAGCTATATAGTATTTATCGGCGTCGCCTGCTGTTTTCAGGGCGAAACGGTTGGCATAATCATAATCTTTATCCTCTGTTAACGGTACGCCGTTAGCAGTATAAAAAAGCTCCTGCGTTGAAATCGGAACAGCGAATGTTGACGGGTTTGAGAAGATATTAACGGCTGATTTTGGCGTTAACCTTGGTGTTGCATAGCCCTGGCATGGGAAGGTAGGGTTTAATGCCCAGATCAGCTCGGGGTTTACATCCCATTTTTCGGTAACCGCGTTTTGGATGGTTAGCTCGTTACGCAACTGATCTGAAAGGGAACCAACTGTAGGTGGTGCGACAAAGGTGTAAAGTTTAAGCCCGTTGGCTTCGCAGGCATCAATGGCAGCTTTACAGGCATCGGCGGCACGTTTCCATTTTTGCGGGTCGGCAGTACTTGAAAATAAAGGCTGGCCATCTTTGTTTTTCATGCTGGCGTAGTCCGGGTTGCCGTTGAAAAGGGGACTGGCCTGAGTGGCTAACATTTCGGCTTTAATTGATAAAGCGGTTAGCTGGGTAATGCGGCCAAGCTCTTTTGCCTGGTTGGTGATAACCGGCGGTAAATCTGGAATAGCCTCATCCAGTAATTGCACGCAATAGTTAAATACCGAATCAACCGGCGAGCGTTTTACCCTAACCTCTTCGGTGCTTGCTGTTATATCAATATTGGTTTTTACCAGTGGTACAGGGCCGTATAAGCGGCACAGGTAATAATGGTAATATGCTTTAAGGAACTTTACCTCGGCAATCCATCTTGCTTTTTCAGATGGTGAAAGATCAACAGGCTTGTCAATGTTTTCAAGCATGATGTTGCACCTGCGGATAGAACGGAACAACGCCTGCCCGCCATTTTCTCCATCCCACCAATTTACACCGGGGCTTGCGCTGTTTTGCGTGCCACGGATAAGGCTAAAGCCATTTTCATTTAGCGGGTGGTTGGTGAGGTTGTTTGGATAAATGATCTCCGATGATGTGGTGAAGCCGATATTTGATGTAGGATCTGAAAACTGCTGTAAAGTTGCATAGCAGGTAAACAGGTAGTTTTCGGCCTCATTACGGTTCCTGAACGCGTACTCAAGGGTGCCGGTATTATCTGGCGTAACATCAAGATATTTTTTACATGATGCGCCCGAAACCAGGAGACCTACCAGTAATAAAATTTTATAATATTGTTTCATAATACTAAGTATTGATCAGTAAAAAATTACAGGTTAACGTTTATGCCTAAGTTGAACACCTTTTGTATTGGGTAGGCAAAGCCATTACCGCCAAGTTCAGGGTCCCAAAGTTTAAAGGCGCTCCATGTGTACAGGTTAAGGCCGTTAAAGTAGATGCGGCATTTGGTTACATTTAAGCGCTTTAAAATAGATGGCGGTAATGAGTAACCTATCTCCACCGATTTAAGTCTGAGGAAACTACCATCGCGCATCCACCACGTACTGTTTTGACGGTTGTTTTCGATCTGGTTCCCGGTTACACCTAACCTTGGATAGGTTGCATATAAATCCTGGTTTTCTTCGCTCCAGTGACTATCAGCAAATGCTTTGATCAGCTGGGTATTGCCATATATGTACGGATCGGGGCTTTGAATGAATGGACTGGTACGGCTCGGATCGATAAAGAACGACACACGAGCCTGGCCCTGGAAAAAGCAGGAGATATCAAAGTTTTTAATCCCGGCTGATAAGCCGTAGCCATATACAATTTCGGGCACCGTTGGATAACCAATAAAAGTTTGATCGGCGCCGTCAATTTTACCGTCGCCGTTTAAGTCGCGGTATTTAATATCGCCACCACCCGGAGGAATGCCGTTGGTTGAAAAAATCTGCGAAGGGGAGTTTCTGGCTTCGTTATCGTCTACGAATAAGCGTTCGGCAATATAGCCGTATTGCCTGTTTATTTCCTGGCCTTGATGGTAACGGTAAGCTTCTTTATACTGGGGCTCTTCATAGTTACCGTATTTACTGCTGGCCAGGGTAAAGTTGCCGCGGCCCTGCAGCCAAACATCTTTGTTTATAGCGGCCTTATAATCCATTTGCAGGTCGATACCTTTTGTATCGGCCGTGCCTATATTGGCAGTAACATTTGGGTTTCCATATTGGTCAAGTGCCTCAAGACCCAGTGTTGTTGGCAGCGAACTGCGTGTTTGAAGAATATTATAACGGTGATATTTGTAAACCTCGGCTACTACATTGAGGTTTTTAAACATGGTGAACTCCAGGCCAAGATTTAGCTGGCGCGATGTTTCCCAGGTTACGTTAGGGTTTTCGTAGTTGTTAATGTAAACGCCCTCGCGCCTGTAACCGTTAAAGGTACCAAAATAGGCAGGGTTGCCGCCGTTAAGATTAACATCCGAAAGGAAGAAGAAACGTTGTGAACCGATGGCATCATTACCTACTAAACCATAGCTGGCCCTCACCTTCATGCGGGAGATAACGTCATAAAGCCCCTGTCCCCAGAATTTTTCGTCAGATACGATCCATGAACCACCAATGGTAGGGAAGAAACCATATCTATGACTTGACGAAAAGCGCTCGGTACCGTTATAACCAAAGTTAAATTCCAGGAAATAACGGCTTTTAAATGAATAAGTAGCGCGGCCTGCAAGGGTGAGGTTACGGTAAGGCAGCGAGTATTGAAGGGTTGGCCTGTCAAGTACCGGATCTTTAGCTGCCGAATAAACCGTTTGCTGGCGCGTACCTATCAATGATGCGCTCAGGTTATGGCTGCCAAAAGCGTGATTATAATCCAATACACCCTGAAAATAGATGTAGGTATTTAGGTTATCGGTGCTTGGGTCGCGGTAATAGCTTAGGTACTCGGTGGCTACGTTATTGCCGGTTGGCTGCGGGTTAAGCCAGGTTAAAGTATATTTATTAGTGGCTTTATCGTAGGTATTTACATTATAGTAAAATGGAGAGTAACCCATTTGCGACTGAAAGTATGAATACCTGTTGGTATGGAATAAGCCATGAAAGTTAAGCCCGTCGGTTATAAAATCCAGTTTCTGATTTAACTCCAACTGGGCAGATAACCTTGATTCTGAATAATTTTTATGGCCACGCAATAACGCAGCATATGGGTTATTATATGCGATGGCATTTGATGTTGACCCTGCGTTTGCTGGTGCCGCGTTACCGAACAGGATGTGCTTAACATCGCGGTTGGCCGAATCTGCGGGGAAGTAAGCAGGGAACAATACCGGGCTGGTGTGTACGGCAACGTTATAAAGGTCGGTCGAGAATGAAGCATCGGCAGTAAGAGGGCCATTATACTCATTGAATGAACCGGCAAGCCTTACAATAAGCTCGGTGCTTTTACTTAAGTTGATATTAACGTTTGACCGCAGCTGGTAGTTTTCAAACTTTACGTTGTTGTTGTTATTGTTGGCAATATCCTGCCTCAAAATGCCATGGTCAACATTGTATGAGCCTGACACATAGTAGCGGGCTACGTCGCCGCCACCGCTTACGCTCATATCTGCACGCTGCGTAGCTGTGCGTTTTTTGAAAAGCATATCCAGCCAGTCCACGGCAGGGTAAACATATTTATTGCTACCGGGTGCATTACTGAGCGTTGCTTCGGTATTTAATATTTTATTTTGAGAGAAGGGGAGCGGGCTTAACGGATCGCGGGTTATGGTAGCTTCGTTAAACAGCTTCATATAAGTGATAGGATCGGCCAGCTGCAGCGTTTTGGCCGATTGCGATATGGAGTTTTCCACACGTACATTGATCTTGGCTTTGCCAATTTTACCTTCTTTGGTGCTTACTAAAATTACACCGTTGGCACCACGCGCACCGTAAAGTGCAGTAGCACTTGCGTCTTTCAGTATCGAAAAGCTGGCGATATCATCAACCTGCAGGCGGGCAAGGTCGGTTGTGGAAAGTTCAACGTTATCTATCAAAATAAGCGGATCTTTTTTGTAACCAAAAGTGGTTACACCGCGGATAAAGAAACTGGAATTATCCTGCCCTGGCTGGCCGCTTGGCTGAAAGGCGATGATACCTGCAACCTGTCCGGCAAGTGCATTGGTTAAGTTACTGGCGGGTATTTTCAGGTCGGCGGGTTTAACGGTGGTTACCGAACCTACTACGGCTTCTTTTCGTTCTTTTTTGCCGTAGGCCAATACCACAACCTCATCGAGGCCGCGTTTGGATTCTTTAAGCACAATATTTACTACCAGCTTACCGGTCGAAACGGTGAAGGTTTGATCAATAAAAGTTACGTACGATACTTTAAGGATAGTACCGGGCTCGGCATCTATCACAAACTTGCCGTTAACGTCGGTAGTAGTGCCCAGGTTTTTGCGGTTGACAGCCACAATATTGGCACCTGCAATTTTGCCGCCCAGTGTGTCGGTCACGAGGCCGGTAATGGTTACCTTACTTTGCGCGTGTGTAAATTGCGCTGAGCAGATAAAACTCAGTAGTAATAATACAAAGCAATAAAAACCCGGTGCAGGCCTGTGAAACTGTCTAGGCTCCCGCCGGTTTTTGATCCGTTGGTAAAATTCTTTCATAAAAAATGGTTTGATAATGGTTCTTTATTTTTGAGATTTGGTTGATGGGTTTATTGGTTTCAGGCACCGTTTAAATGCGCAAATGGTAAAAGGTTTTTCCAATGGTAAAAGGATTGATCATTTTTAAAATATGTTAAGTTGACAATTAAAAGTTTTGAGCTGCGTTTACAGCGTATTGCTGTTTTTTAAAAAAATCAATTGGTTAAAAAATAGAGTACCTGGCACGTGTTCCCCTTGCTGTTTTTGTTGCTATCGGTTTCAATTTTCAGGCTGAGCGTATGCGGGCCTTTTTTGAGGTCGGTACTAAAGGTTACATACCAGGGCAGATAAATCCATGAGCTGAACTCTGTGTACAGGTCCATCTTTTTTTCAATGCCACCATCGATATTGTAGCTGATGATTCCTGCATCAGGCCCGGATACAATGGCCATGCCTATAGCGGTGCCGGTAAATGGCAATGTTAATGATGAGCCCGGTTTTGTGGCAATAAGCATTGGTTTGTGTACAAAACCTTCGCGGGTGCTCAGGTTATTGTTGGGTGCCCAATCGGGATTAAAGGCCCATCCGTTCAAATTTTTTGCGTTTTGAATACTGTAATAGCGGCCATTATTGAGGTTAAGCGCGTTAAGCGGTTTGGGCAAGGGATTTGCTTTAGTAGCAGCAGCCGGCTGTTTGTTAAAACATGAATTGAGCAGGCTTTTTATGGTGGCGAAGTAAAGTTCCTGTCCGTAAATCGCTGGGTGCAAGTCTTTAAAATCATATTGCCATGAAAACTCATGGTTATTAAGTTTATCCGTAACCTCTTTGGCCAGGTTAATGGATGGCAAGCCATAATGTTCTGCAATTAATTCGTGATTTTTGATTTGCATCGGGATTTTGCCATTGTTGTAATCTTTGATCTTATCCGGATCAACAAATGACATCATGACGATGTCAATCAGCGGATTGGCTTTTTTTGCATGCCTTACAATTCCTTCGAGGGCCTGTACCTCGGTAAGGCTGTCCAGTCCGTTCACGTTATCGTTTACCGCGGCTTCAACAAACATCAAATCAACCTTGCCCGAATCAAGCACATCCCGCTGTAAACGGAATGCATGCGGTACACTACCTAACGAGGGTATGCCGGCCTGTATAAGATGAAAACTGGTTGCGGGAAAACGTTCGGTAAGGTAACGGCTTATCTTTTCGCGCCAGCCGGGGTTATAAGTAATTGATCCGCCTAAAAAAGCTACTGTAGCTTTCTTGCCTGCACTGAATACACTAAGACTGTTGGCCAAGCCGTTACGGGTTATAAAGTAATCGGTATATGGCAGCACTTTTTTTACAGGATAGCAGTAGCTTATGATCATATCAGCCCAGTGCCCGGGATTTTCGATAGGGAAGTGGTGCCCGTTCAATTCCTGCGGACCGGCAGTTACCGGATATATCATCATCGGCCCGCCTAATGCGGTATAACGTTGAGCAAGGATGTTGGTGTTTTCGGCATTGGGTACCAGTTTATCATTGATACCTATGATATGCATAACCGGTACCTTAAAAGCAGCAAGGCCGTCAAGGTTATCAATAGGATTGTCTTTGTAATCAAGCGCTTGTTGTTCGGTAAAGTGATACACCTGTTGCAGCTGTTTCCACAGAGCGGCATCGCCCGGGGCACTTAGTTTACCTCCCGGCCAGCTTTCAATATTGCAAACAGGGGCTTCATTATAAATGCAACTAATTTTATCAGGATTGCGTTTGGCCCAGCCATATACATATAAACCGCCACGACTAACGCCTTCAAGGGCAACTTTGGCAGCGAAAGCTTGTTTAGCTGTTAAATACTGATAAAAAGCATCCCAAACCTGCAATGCATAGGGGCTGCCATATTGATCATCAACATTTACGAAAGCTACATGAAAGCCTTTGGCTAACAGGATACTATCAATATCGGTATGCCAATCCGGAAATGAAGCCCGCCAAACCCATGGATTACCTTCGAGCGCCTTTTTAGGTTTTACATAATAAGCTTTGTGGGGGCCTATGGTAATATTAACACGTTCAAATCCCTTCCAGGTATCGTTAGGTGCATTTTGAATAGTATATACGGCGTGGGTATTGCCCGCACTTACATTTTCATGATCTTGTGCTGAGGCAATACCGGCCGTGAACCCAAATAATAGCGTAATTAGTAAAGTTTTAATCATTCAATTTTGGATATAAAAATTCCACTTCAAAAACTTCGTCCTTTTTTTGGATTCTGGTTTTTGATTAAAAAATGTTTTGTAAACTTTTAGTAGCTGGCGTTTATAATCAAGGGTAAAAATATGGAGGGTATTGGCAATAAATTGTACTTAAATTGATTTGTTTCGATACTATTTTGACATCGGTTTTTTGATTTTGAGTAAAAAATGACTTACTGAAACAATTTAGTTGTATTAAGTGTAGTTTTCACAACAAAATAATATTGAAACGCAAAAAGTTGCGCAATATGGTATTGGCTACTTTTAGTTAATGGTTCATTGTTGATGGTTCACGGCAGCATCAGGTGCAGCGAACGCTCAGAAACTTGCGAGGTATTTAAAACTTCGTAAGCTTAATAAGTAGGTTAGTGTCCTATTGCTGTCAACTGTGGTTCTTCGGATTCATTCGAATAAGTTTTGTTTTTTACCATATAGCCTTTAATTCCGTAATATAGTACGTACACATAGCAAACCAGTGGTGCAATGAATGCCATCTTAATGCCTGAATGATCTGATATCAAGCCCATTATTGGCGGAATAATGGCTCCGCCTACAACTCCCATGATGAGCAGTGATGAAGCTACCTTGGTATAGTCCCCTATGCTTTTGATGCTAAGCGTAAAAATGATAGGATACATCACCGAGGTAAACAGTCCTACTATTGACAGTGAAATTATGGATAAGTAACCGCCGGTAAGTACCGATATCAATATCAGCGTAAATGCTCCGATACTGCATAGGGTAAGCACTTTATTGGGTTTAACCTGCTTAAGCAAAAACGCACCCAGCAAGCGCCCGGTTAAAACCAGCGCCATGTAAAGTGTAATAAACAGGGCCGATTTTTGCTCGGTAATACCAGTAATATTCAATGATTTTGTATAGCGAATGATAAAACTCACCACGCCAACTTCGGCACCCAAATAGGCAAAAACTGCTAATACGCCCAGCATAGTATGCCTGAATTTAAATACTCCCGATAGTTTTTGACGGTTGTTACCCTCATGGATAACCGGCAATTTCAAAAAATAAAGTACCACGCAAAGGGCAATAAATAGCGCAGCCAGTGTCAGATAGGGTGGGATAACCAAATGCGCCTCGTTGTTTAAAAACGCCTTTAGTTGTTCGGGGCTAAAGGATTGGATAAGCTTTGCAGGGATATCCTTTTCGTGCAATAAAAATTTAGAACCGATGAATGGCCCTATAGTGGCGCCCATTGAACCAACGGCCGCAGCTAAGCTTAGCCGGCTCGACGCATGATCCGGATCGCCAAGTTTTGAAATATAGGGAGTAGCCGTAACCTCCAGTATGGCAAAACCCGATGCCATGGTAAACAATGCCAGCAGGAACACAGGATAATACCTGGTGGTTGCTGCCGGATAAAATATGGCAGCTCCAATAGCAGCTAATATAAGCCCGGTAAGCATCCCGGCCCTGTAACCCATGTTTTCAATGAAACGCCCTGCAGGCAAGGCCATCAAAAAATAAGCCCCAAAAAATGCCGACTGGATTAGTGACGATTGCAGGTCGGTTAGCTGGCAGGCACGCTTGAGGTGTGGAATAAGCACATCATTGATATTGCGGCTCAGGTTCCAGAAAAACATCAGGCTCATTACTATCAACAGCGGAGCCAGATATTTTGATGCATTACCATTGATTTTGTTCATGGTTAATATCTTGTTTTATCGTCTGTATCCAAGTTCGGCGCCACCGCTTACGGGCATAATGCAGCCGGTTACAAACCGGGCCGCGTCCGAAAGCAGGAAAACTGCGGCATCTGCTACTACATCGCCCTCAGGGCAGTAACCTAATGCATGGATATCGTTTAAGTATTTTTCTATCGATCCTGGATCGGGTTGTTCGGCAGCCCATTGTTTAAGCAATGGTGTCCATACGCCGGCAGGCGAAACAGCATTTACCCTGATACCATATTGTGCATAATCAAGCGCCATTGATTTGGTTAGGGCATTGGTGCCGCCTTTAGCTGCTGTATAAGCAGCATGCAGGCTTTGACCTATATCCCCGGCCATACTGCTGGTGTTTAAAATGCAGCCTTTTGAAACTTTGAGCAGATCAATACCATATTTGGTTGTCCAGAACAGGCTTTTGAGGTTAATGCTCATAAGTGCGTCCCATTCGTCTTCTTCGGTTTCATCAACCGGTTTTGAGGGATGGGCTATAGCGGCATTGTTATGAATAGCATCAAGCCTGCCGTAGTGTTTCCGTATGGCATCGAAAGCAGCCTTTACATCAGCCGCCTTTGATACATCACCAGGAATACCTTCATGGTTGCCACCAAAACGGTCGAGGGTTTTATACAGGGCGCGCTCATTTACATCCATTATAAAAACGGTTGCTCCCTCACGGATATAAGCTTCGGCACAGGCCAAACCAATGCCCGATGCCCCTCCGGTAATAAATATTACTTTGTTTAATAATTGGTTCATCTTTGGTTTTTAGCTGGTTACAAGGTCGCTGCTGTTGCCTGCTTCGGCAGGTACGGCGTAATAGCCCCCGCTAATATTGGCCGGATTTTTAAAATACTTGGCCAAATGCGGTATATGTTCCAAAAATAAGTTTTCGTGTCCAATAGCCACATGGTTGAACAGCACTAAGTGTTGATGGATCTGCCCCATGTCGCCAACGTGCGGAACTACCGGTATGTTGAATTTTTTTGCCAGCAGGCTTATCGTCAAAAACTCGGATACACCGCCAACACGCACGCAATCAACCTGGCAAAAATCTATGGCGCCGGCCTGAAAAAAGTTTTTAAATATGATTTTATTAGGGATATGCTCGCCCGCAGCGATTTTAAGGGGCGCAATATCTTTAGCTAATGTTTGATGCGCCAAAACATCATCAGGGTGCGTGGGTTCCTCTATCCAGTAAGGGTTTATGCTGCTCAATTCTTTACAAATAGAAATAGCCTGAGGCAGGTTCCATTTTTGGTTGGCATCAAGCATAATGGTTGTTTTGTTGCCGGCTTCGGCCCTAACCAGCTTTGCCCTGCGGATATCACGTTGCGGATCATCTGAGCCAACTTTTAACTTCATGGCGGTAAATCCCCGGTCAATGGCGCGTGCTACGTTCTCTTTGATCTTCTCATCCGAATAATTAAACCAGCCCACTGATGTATCATACGCCTTATAACCTGTTTGCAAAACGCCGTTGCGTAATGTGCGGCCTGTAAAATTGCCCTTTAAAATATTTTCTGCTTCTTCAACAGTCAATACATCTTCAAGGTAGTTGAGGTCGAGCGTTGCCACCAGTTCTTTCGGGCTTAAATCAAGCAAAAGTTTCCAGAGCGGTACCTGGCGACTCTTGGCCCAAAGATCGAAGCATGCATTTACTATAGCTGCAAGGGCTAATTGCATAACGCCTTTGTGCGGACCCAGCCAGCGGTAGGTGGGCGAATCCAGTATCGAACGGTAAACCGAACCAAAATCGGCCATAAGTTCCTCAATTTCTCGCCCCTGTAATGTTTCGGAAAGGTATTGGATGGCTTTGCATACCAGGTCATTACCGGCACCAAGGGTAAAGGCCAGGCCAATGCCTTTTACGCTACTATCGGTATGCAGTTCGCAAATGGCATAAGCATACTGGGTTGAATCGTTTACTGCATCAGAGCCGGCGCCATTGCCTAAATTAAAACGCTTGTCGGTAACTTCAATTTTATTGATATACATGTAGGTAAATATATTTTGCAAATAGTTTCAGGCCGTTCTATGTCGAAAAGCCCTAATGAAATTTTGTTCCTTGTGTTTATAAATCGGTTTATTATACCTTTCCGGATAAGGTATGGTGCTGTAAAATTAGTGCCGTTTGATTTTTTACTTTCACTTTAATTGGCAACTTTCGATAGTATTTTTGCTTATATTTAGCTTTTCTCTTCATGTTTTGTTAAAATGAAACCAATTTTAGCCGTATTGTCTGACGGGGTACAGTCGGATGACCTATTTGTTGCACGGGAGGTGAAACTTCCTTTTTTCTCAAGTGAGTTCCATTTTCATGAAGAATGCCAGTTGGTGCACATTGTAAAAGGCTCGGGTAAGCGCATCATCGGCGATCTGGTTGATTATTTTGAAAGCGGCGAGCTTATTTTTCTTGGTTCAAATATTCCGCATGTTTGGCATAATACCCAGGAACAACCCAATGAGGATGACCCTGAACATTATGCGCATTCACTATCTATTCACTTCAATCCGTCAAAATTGCTCATGAATCTTTCGGCATTTGGTAACATACGCAAAGTGGAGTTGTTTTTAAGTAAGGCGCAAAGAGGGATGGAGCTAAAGGGTAAAAGCCGTGATATGGTAATAAAACTGATGTACCAGATAGTACAGCAGGAAGGGTTGCAAAGGATCATCACCCTGCTCGAGATCCTCAATATCATGAGTGCAGACCCGGAGCATAACCTGCTGGCCAGTATCAACTATATCAACTATTATCAATATCATGATAGTAAGCGCATGGACCAGGTATTTAAGTATATCTTTGATAATTTCAGAGAGGATATTTCACTAAATACCATTGCCGATGTGGCTAACATGAACACTTTTGCCTTTTGCCGGTTTTTTAAGGCGCGTACCCAAAAGTCGTTTACTCAGTTTGTAAATGAAACAAGAATTGGTTATGCCTGCAAACTGCTAAGTAATAAAGATTACAGTATTACAGATATAGCCTATGAATGCGGCTTTAATAATGTATCAAACTTTAACCGCTTTTTTAAAGTGATTAAAAAGGTAAGCCCGCGCCAGTACCGGAACCAGATTTTGTCTTAGTATATGATAGTTACTTACCGGCGAAGTGAGCTTTCGCTGCAAGGTGACTTACTTCCTTAAAAATGTCCCTCACCTTACCTTCAGAATGAAGCCGGCGGAGGCTCGGTTATGCACTTCTGCATCCGGCAGATCTCATCTTGTATTGATGGTAGTAACAATTCAATTACAAATCCATTCCTGCTAAAAATAAAAGTGTAATTAATACACAGTGAGTTTTTTAAATAGTAATATTGTGTTAGCCAATTGTTGAACAGCCTTTTTAGCGATACTGCATTTCATATTTTTTGCCTTGTTTATAAATCCTTTTAGCAAGGCGATGGGATTAATGCTGCTTTTATGGCTATTCATTAAAAATGTAAACCAATAATAACCTCAAACATGTCATTAAAAACAAAACTCACCTTCGTTTTTTTGACAGGATTAACTTTCCTGCTCTATTCCTTTAAAAAACCATCTGATAAGCCGCGGGTGCTGGTGTTTTCAAAAACTTTAGGCTGGCACCATTCATGTATCCCGTTTGGGATAGCGGCCATTCAAAAATTAGGTAACGAGAATGGCTTTGATGTGGATACCACCACCAACTCTGCTAATTTTAACGACGATAATCTGAAGAAATACCGGGCAGTAATATTTAACTGCACTACAGGCAATGTGCTTAATGCGGTTGAGCAGGCAGCTTTTGAACGTTATATACAGGCAGGCGGTGGTTTTATGGGTGTACACTCTGCGGCTGATACCGAGTACGACTGGCCATGGTACGGCAAGCTGGTTGGGGCTTATTTTTCAAGCCATCCTAACAACTCTAATATCCGGAAGGCTACTATTGATGTAACCGATAAAAGCCAGCCGGCCACCGCCAACTTGCCCACAAGGTGGGAGCGTACTGACGAATGGTACAATTACAAATCTATATATAGTGGCATCCATGTGCTGGCAAGCCTCGATGAAAATACTTACGACGGTGGCACCAACGGCGCTAATCATCCCATAACCTGGTATCATGAGTTTGATGGCGGCCGGGCATTTTATACAGGCTGCGGCCATACCGACGAAAGCTACAGCGATCCCCTGTTTTTGGGGCAAATGCTCGGCGGGATCAAATACGCTATGGGCAGTGGCAAACCGCTTGATTATGGTAAATCATATTCTAAAGTAGCGCCCGATCAAACCAGGTTTATTAAAACGGTGCTGGTAAGTAACATTGCTTCGCCTATGGAACTGTCGGCAGCAAAGGATGGTCGTGTGTTTTTCACCCAGTTATTGGGCAATTTTTCCGTTTATAATACAAAAACCAATAAGTTTAAATTAATCCATAAATTCCCGATCACCTATGAAGGCGGCACGGGTGTTATCGGCCTCACGCTCGACCCTGATTTTGACAGGAACCAATTTGTTTATATCTACTATATGCCCGCCGGGCAAACCATTGAACCGCTTAACTTCCAGCTTTCGCGCTTCAAGTTAAGTCCGGCGGATGTGCTCGACCTTAAATCGGAGAAAATCCTGCTTAAAGTACCGGTACAAAAGGTGAGCGGTGCTCACCATGGTGGTTCGCTGGCCTGGGATAAGAATAAAAACCTGTACTTGTCAACGGGTGATAGCTCAAGCCCCTTTCCTTCTGATGGTTATGCACCGCTGGATGAGCGCCCCGGAACGGAACATTACAGCCTTGACGCGCAGCGGAGCGCCGGCAATACCAACGATTTTAAAGGCAAGATCCTGCGGATCCACCCCGAGGCTGATGGAACTTACACCATCCCCGAAGGAAACCTTTTCCCGAAAGGGATGGCTAAAACCAAGCCCGAAATTTATGTTATGGGCTGCCGTAATCCATACCGGATTGCGGTAAATCCTAAAACATCGGTTTTATACTGGGGCGAGATTGGGCCGGATGCAGGTAAAGATTCACCGCGCGGGCCACGCGGGTACGATGAGTTTAACCAGGCGCGCAAAGCAGGAAACTTTGGCTGGCCATATTTTGTGGGCAACAACTTTGCTTACTCGCACTGGGATTTTGTGAATGCCAGGCCAGGGCCAAATTTTGATCCTAAAGCACCGGTAAATAATTCGCCGAATAACACCGGCTTAAATATACTACCTCCTGCTACCCCGGCCATGATCTGGTATCCTTACGCCGCTTCCGACGAGTTTCCGGAGTTGGGTATGGGAGGCCGTTGCGCCATCGGCGGCGATTTTTATGAGTTCGATAAGCATATTAAAAACCCGAACAAATTCCCTGAATATTATGACGGCGCCTTGTTTGTGGCCGACTGGATGCGCAACTGGGTGATAGACCTGAGGTTTGATAAAGATGAGAACTATTTACGCAACGAAGCCTTTATGCCTGCCAACGGCGATTTCCGCCGACCAATTGATATGGAGTTTGGCCCGGATGGCGCCCTGTATATGCTGGAGTATGGCTCGGTTTATGGTGCCCAAAATGAAGACGCCCGTTTGGTTAAAATTGAATACAATACCGGTAACCGTGCGCCGATTGCTAAAGCAAGTATTTCGGATACAGCGGCATTTAATAAATTCGCCAAAACCAGGTTTTTAACCGCGGAGTTAAAAGAGTTTCCTGCTAAAAAGGAAATAGCCGGCCAGGCCCCGCTTAAAGTAACTTTCAGCAGCCAGAACAGTAAAGATTTAGATGACGACGATAAGATCACTTATCAGTGGTTGTTTGATGGTAAAACTGTTGGGGCTGCCACTCCATCGGCAAGTTATACTTTTACTAAGCCGGGTGTTTATAAAACCATATTGAAAGTAACGGATAAGGGCGGCTTGTCCGGTCGGGATACGGTAATTGTAAGGGTTGGCAATACCAAACCCGAAGTGACCATAGCCAGTGCTGATAATAAATCATTCATCTGGAAAGGCAAGCCTTTCCGCTACCATGTAGTGGTTAGTGATAAGGAGGACGGTAAAATAGATCCCAAAAGGGTAAAATTATTTTATATCTACAACCCGCAGCCCTCGGCCAATAGTACCACACAAAACTTAACGGCTTTGTCAACTACCGAGGTAAGCTATCCGGGTAAGGGGCTGATGGCTAATAGTGATTGCAAATCGTGCCATACTGTTAATAAAACTGCCGTTGGGCCAAGCTTTTTAGCTATTGCAAAACGGTACAAAACACAAAAGGGAGCTATTGATCAGCTCTCCAAAAAGATAATTGCGGGCGGCGCGGGTAGCTGGGGTACCGAGCATGTAATGAGCGCGCATCCGCAACTATCAAATGCCGATACGCGAGAAATAGTGAAATACATTTTTTCGCTTACGGATAAAAAGAGCCCGGTATTGCCTTTGCTCTTAACCGGAACACTCAATCTGAAATTTAATGATGCCGAACCGCGCGGAGAATACACACTGCTGGCATCTTATACCGATAAGGGCGGTAAAGTTGTTGGTCCGCTGAAAGCTACGGATATGGTGGTGTTGCGGAATGCTGCAGAGAAGGCTGTTTATGCCGATGAGTTGAAAGGCTTTAATAGATTTAAAGATGACCTGTCGGCGGGTAACCATAAATCATATGTACTGTTTAGGAATATTGACCTGACCAACATTAGCAAGTTTGCTTATAAATATGCTTCGAAGGATTATGACGGGGAGATAGAGGTGAGGCTCGATTCGCAGGCCGGGCCGGTGATCAGCTCTGTGGCTTATTCAACCACGGGTTCCTGGGATAAAACCGGTGAAGTAACCGGGGTGTTGGGTAAGCCAGTAAGGGGAAAACATGATGTATATTTCTTCGCCATAAAACATTCTAAACCGAGTGATGGTATTTTAAATTTAAAGGATATTCAGTTTGTTGAGTAACGATTTCGAAGCGCAAAAACATGCAACCTCTGAAAGTGAAATGACAAAGCAGCTAAAGACTTACGAAGTTTTTAAAACTTCGTAAGTCTTTAGCTGCAATTATTAATCGTTAACCAATTTTAACCATGAAAAAATCAACCATTTTTATAGCCCTCGTAGCCGTCATGGCTTGGGGACAAAACAAAGCTTCAGCACAAGGCAAACCATTATTTACCGGCCCGATAGGGGTGCAGGCTTACACATTTCGCAGTAGTATGCCAAAAGCTACCGCTGCCGTGCTGGATACTATAAAATCATTGGGCATCACTGAAATTGAAGGCGAAGGGCCGAAAGGGATGCCACCCGAAGAGTTCAGGAAAATGTGCGATGACCGCGGTATCAGCATCCCATCAACCGGGGCAGGGTATGACGCAATTGTTAATGATCCGGGTAGTGTGATCAAGCTGGCTAAAATACTGGGCGCCAAATATGTGATGGTTGCCTGGATCCCACATGGTAAAGAGTTTACTTTGGATGATGCCAAGAAAGCCGCTGCCGATTTTAATCGGGTGGGTAAGATCCTGAGTGAAGCGGGTTTAACCTTCTGTTACCATAATCACGGTTACGAGTTTGGAACTTATAACGATGGTACATTGTTTGATTATATCGCCCAAAATACCGATCCGAAATATGTCTCGTTCGAGATAGATATCCTGTGGTCGTTCCATGGTGGGCAGGACCCGGCTGCATTGATCAATAAGTATCCGTCGAGGATGAAACTGATGCATCTGAAAGATATCCGCAAAGGCGTAGCTAACGACCTTACAGGTGGCACCGATACCAAAAATGATGTTGCCTTAGGCACCGGGCAAATTGATATCCCCGGAGTGTTGAAAGCTGCAAAAAAGGCAGGGATCAAACATTATTTCATCGAGGATGAAAGTCCCTCATACAGCCAGCAGCTACCCATTACCATTGCTTATATAAAAGGTTTAAAAGATTAATATATGAGTAATTTAAACCGCCGACAAGTGTTAAAGGCTATAGGTTTAACAGCGGGGGCTGCCGTATTGAGCGAAACTGGAGCGGTAGCAGCGCCCATAGCTCCAAAAGCTGGCAGCGGCTTTGTTTACTCATTAAATATGAGCACCATCCGCGGGCATAATCTTGGTTTTGTTAAAGAGCTTGAAGTAGCTGCCAAAGCCGGTTTTACCTCAGTAGAGATCTGGATAGATACCCTGCAAACTTATCTGCAAAGCGGCGGGTCATTAACCGAAGCCAAAAAGATCATCAAGGGATTAGGCCTTAAAGTTGAAGATGCTATCGGTTTTGCCCCATGGCTGGCTGATGATGAAACTATCCGTAAAAAAGCGCTGGAGCAGCTTCAACGGGAAATGGAAATGCTGGCACAGATAGGCTGTTATCGTATTGCAGCCCCTCCGGCGGGCGTGACCAAAGGCCCTGTACTTGATCTGGATGTGGTAACCGAACGATATCTTACCATCCTGAAAATGGGTGAACAAACCGGTGTTATGCCTCAACTGGAAATGTGGGGCGGCTCACAAAATCTGAAACACATAAGCCAGGTACTTTATGTAGCTACGCAATGCGGTAAAGCGAATGCCCGCATTTTGCTCGATGTGTTCCACATTTTTAAGGGTCAATCGGCTGTAGAGAGCCTGAATTATGTTGGTCATCGCGCACTGGATATTTTTCATGTAAATGACTATCCGGCAGGTATCAGTCCTGAGCTGATCTCCGAACCCGACAGGATCTATTGCGGAGATGGTATCGCCCCGATTAAACAGATCCTGCAAATAGTTAAAAACCCCGAACGGCCGCTGGTGATCTCGTTCGAGGTTTTTAATAAAAGTTATTATGCACAGGATGCTTTAACGGTGGCTAAAACAGCATTGAAGAAAATGAAGGAGGTAGCCTCTTGATTTTCGGAGGGATTAAGCACCGTATAGACTTACCCCGACATCGCTGCGCTCGTCACCCCTCTCTACGCGAGCGTAAAGAGGTGGGCATTTTTATTTTCGTTTCCCTCTTTGCGGCGAAGCCGGAGAGAGGGTGGTCCAGCGAAGCGCAGACCGGGTGAGTTGACTGTGCGCGAAGATGGGGGTTTACTTCCCTTCATAAACAAAAGCTACACTGTCTTTCACGGTAAGCCCGCTCATATTTTGCCCTACGTAAATAACAGTATATTTTGATGGTTTACTGATATCATAAGCCTTTAGCAGGTCAATAGTAGCCATTAAGCTATCCTTTGGATTAACTTTAATATAGCTGCTGGGCGGGGGCGGCATGATTCTTTTGGCCATAGCGCCTTTGTATAGTATTTCCTGACCACTTGCATCTTTTACGTCGAGGTATTTGCTCATCAACGGCTCAAATGGGGTATGCCATTTGCAAAATTGACGGGCAGTGTCGGCATCGTTGTAAACGGTGAATTTTAGCTCAACGGCGGCTCCAATTTTAATTGTTGGCTTTATTTGCATTTTGGCAAACAGGCTGGCGCTTATAGCAGGGGCAGAACTTTGATTTTTAGCAGAATCAGAACCGGCAGATGTGTTTTTAACATGATTAACACTACATGCCGATAAAGTAAGCAGGGTTGCAGATAAGATTGTTTTGTAGTTTTTCATGCCGCAAAGGTAAGCACTTCAATTACCATTGGCCTGATAGAATTTTGAACCCGTGATCTCAGGCTGGCCCTGTTAAACCCTAAACCCCAATTTAACCCTGCCTTAATATTAGGTTGCGTAATTTTGTTGACATCATGGAGCAGATGGCTTTAATTTCCTCGTTAAAACACACAGGCCCGGTCATCAAAAAAGATCAGCCGGATGACAGCTATAAATTTCAGCCCCTGCCCGAACCCTCCGGCAATTATCCCTATCATCTATCCATACATGATGTAGTGCCCGGCATTGCTGATGACAAAATGGTTTTTCATATGGTAGGGGATACCGGCAGCATCCGTAATCCGGGTTCGCAAAGGCGCATAGCAGCTTTAATGGCTGCACAGTATAAAGTGCTTTCCGGCGCCGGTAAACCAAAGTTTTTGTACCATTTAGGTGATGTTGTTTACAACTACGGAGAGGCTCAAAACTATTATGAACAGTTTTTTGAACCCTATAGCCTTTATCCGGGGCCGATATTCGCGATAGCCGGTAACCATGATAGTGATGTAAATCCTTCCGCTGCGATGCCGTATCAAAGCCTTGATGCTTTTACAACTGTGTTTTGTGATACTGTTTCGCGCCAGGTAATGCTGAGCCGAAGGATAGACCGCAAAAGCATGCCGCAGCCCAATATTTACTGGACAATGGACACCCCGCTGGCAACCATCATCGGTTTACATACCAATGTACCTAAGTACGGCGTTGTTACCCGCGAGCAGCGTGAATGGTTTATGGAGGAACTGCGATCTGCCGATATGCAGCGGCCAGATAAGGCAATTATCCTTTGTATGCACCATGCCCCTTATTCGGCAGATATTAATCATGGAGCCAGTTTGCCGATGATTGATTTCCTGGAAGGTGTTTTTGAAGAAACCGGCGTCAGGCCTGATATAGTTTTTAGCGGGCACGTACACAATTATCAGCGTTTCAGTAAGCAATATGATGACTTAACCATGATGCCTTATATTGTAGCCGGTACCGGTGGTTTTGATGAGTTGCATCCAATTGCTTTGACCGACAATACGGGTTTTACTGCCGAAGATTCCAGGTTTGATGGGGTTAGCCTTGAATACAGTTGCGATACCCGTCATGGTTTTTTAAAGATCGCTGTTGAAAAGATTAACAATGGGCTCACCTTAACCGGTGAATATTACACCGTAGCTGATGAGGACGAAAATACAGCTGTTTTAACGGATAGCTTTGTTATTAAAATTTAAAACAAAAACACCCGAAGAAAGCAACTACTTCCTCCGGATGTTTTAATATTAAAGCTCAATTGCCTGTATCGCTTTATCTAAAGCAATTTCCTGCATGCCCGGTACCTTTACGCCTTCAACTCTAAATGCTTTAATATCCGTCATCCCCATAAAGCCCAGTACAGCCCTTAAATAGGACTCGGTGAAATCATAAGCTTTCATGAATCCTTCAGAATATACTCCGCCAGATGAAATGGCAAGGTATACTTTTTTATTTTTAACTAATCCCTCAGGTGTTTTTCCATCGTATTTGAAAGTTTTGCCCGCACGGGCAATATGGTCTATCCATGTTTTTAAGGTTGACGGAATGCCGAAGTTGTACATTGGTGCATCAATAACTACAGCATCGGCATTCATTAGTTCGGCAATTGCCTCGTCCGAATGTTTAACGGCTTCAACAAGCGCTGGTGTCCTTTTTTCTTCAGGAGTGAAAAAAGATGTTATGTGTGCTTCTTCCAGGTGCGGGAATGGAGTAGTGGTTAAATCATGAGTAGTTAATGTATGATCGGGATGGGCCGATTGTAATTCACTTACGATGGCCCTGCCTAATTTTACGCTGAATGATGCTTCGCCCCTCGGGCTGCTGATTAGATGTAATATTTTCATTGCTGTATGTTTTGTAGCAGCAAAATTACCTCTCATAACTATCAAAAAGATACTACTATCCTAAAGGATACCGGTATCCTTTAGGATAGTAGTATCCTGATTTTGAGATATTTGTTTGAACATCAATTAGATACGAGGTTCTCCGGTTATGTCGATGTTACGCCGCGCTTAAATTATGGAATTTGAAGAAGAGTGCGCCGTGACAACTGGTTATCCATTTTAAAAAGTTCGTTTTTGATGAAATTTTCAGGTTTTGTGTTGTTTTAACCTGTTCATTACCACGTATTTATACGTGCCTTAATTGCGTATAAATACGTGGTAATTAGCGTGCATACACTTGCAGGTTACTAAAGCCTGATGCCCAATTTTGGATTAACATCAGCAGCTAACCTGCAAACACCTATAAACATCTAATTATCATGATTTACCAAACCGTAAGTTTTTTAGCCGAGCAGTTGAATAACTATCTCAAAACAACCGACGGGAACAGCGGGCTCAGCTCAAGCTTCACCCAGCTTAAAAACGTAGCCCACCTGAGCGATGATGAGATCAAAGGGCTTGAGAATATCCTGGTAACGCTGGTAAATATATCCGAGGAGTTTACCATGAAAAATATACCCAATTACGTACGCAACGGCGATGATATTAACTATCGTAACGCGCCGATGTACCTTAACCTGTATGTTTTGTTTTCGGCCTGTTTGCATTCTTCTTATGAAAAATCACTGATCTTCCTGTCGCATATCGTCGAATTTTTTCAGGGCAAGAGCACTTTTACCAAACAAAACAGCCCGACCACGAAAGTTGGCCTCGGCGATTTTCGCCTTATACTTGATATCTACTCGCCCACATTTGAGCAGGCCAATTATCTGTGGAGCACGTTGGGTGGTAAACAATTTCCATATGTATTGTACCGCGTCAGGCTGATTGAAATACTGCGCGATAATGTGACCGAAACACGTGGCATCATTAAAAAGATAGAACTGAGCGATAAACTGAGCTAACGATTAGTGCCGGCGATTAACCTGTAAATTATAAACCCGATGGTACTGGACCTGAACTACGAAACGCTTTTTGAGGTTGACATCCGTCATCATTATCACCTGGATGACGGGATCACACTCTTTGACACGCTGAGCGCCGATGCGCGCCTGGCCATGCTGGAGCGTTATGACATAGGCAGTTTCATGAGCGTAACGCCTACTAAAGCTACAAGGGCGAAGTTCGCAGGCTTGCACATGGTTTATAAACAAACCGAAACCGGCATTATTACCGGCATCCCATACACCTTGAACGGGGGCAAGGAGCAGCCGCAGATAGTACCGCCGGATAACACCGTTTTTAGCTTCAGTTTGGCTATTAACGATGGGCTTTTTGCCAACTACAGCTCACTGCCTTTAAAGGCGCCGGATGGTATGGTATACTTTTTTACCAACGATCCTTCGTATTCGCCGCGTGTGGCGCCGTTTTTAACAGCGACACCGAATGTTTACAAGGCTGCTACCGATTATTACCCGGGCGATATGCTGGTAGATAACCAGGCTGCGCCAACTAAATTGTTCATCGCCCAGAAAAAAAATAACCTTGATCCGGCAGCGGGCGCTACCCCGGCGGGCAACTGGGTAACCGATCCGCTGGTAGGCGGAAAACCGCTGGCCTACGCAAGTAATAATGATTTGATCCGCCAGTTTGGGCGCATATTTACCTACCAGGTAACGGTGGCAAATAAAACCCCGGCACTCACTATAAAAGATCGCTTTGGCAATGTGGTAAACGTGTCCGGCAGTGTGGAAACCGGGCCTTTGAATATCATCAAAGCTGATATGGGCAATTTGCCTGAAGGCTTATATACTGCCCACCTGGCAACTGCAGGTTATACTGACGACTTTCCGTTTTATTACAGTATGGACTCATCGGCCTGGGCTTTTATTGATATCTGTGTTAAAACAAGCGGTGCAACCTATAACCTGTTACAGACGGATACTACGCTTAAATCGCCGGTGTTTAGCTTACGGTTTAAAAACCGGGCGACCTACTGGCGCTACATAGGTAAAACCTTTGGCGCGGCATCAGTAACTGATAATGCGCTGCCCCTTACCCGGCAGGGTTTTATAGCTGTGAAAGTAAAGGATAAAAATAATCATCCCACCACTATCGACCTGCCCAATGCAACGGCATCCCTTATTAAACCAGAAACCAATCAGATTTTTTCAGACATATTTTTTTAGGAAGTAAAAAACAGTAATATGGCAACAACATACAAAACTCCGGGTGTTTACGTGGAAGAAATTCCACTCCTACCTCCATCGGTAGCCGAGGTTGAAACGGCTATCCCGGCCTTTATAGGCTATACACAAAATATTAGCTATAACGGGGCATCGCTGCAGTACAACCCTGTCAGGATCAAATCGCTTAAAGAGTATGAGCAGATCTTTGGTTTTGCCGAGGATACCCTGTTCACCACAACCGGAACAGCAACCGGTATCAAGATCAAAAAGGCGGCCGGTGTATTTTCATTTGATGCCGCGGTTGACGATCCTTACGCAGCCTTGAAATTCAGGATGTACTATTGCCTGCAGCTTTACTTTGCCAATGGCGGCGGCCCTTGTTACATTGTTTCAGCAGGCCAAACTGGTGCAGCTGTTAATGTTGACAAAGCTTTGCTTGGAAACGCGCTTGCCGCGGTTCAAAAGGAAGATGAGCCCACAATCTTGCTGTTTACCGATGCCGTAACCCTTACCGCACCTGCAGACTATTATGGCTTGTTTACCGCAGCATTGGCCCAGGCTGCATTTCTGCAGGATAGGGTAGTACTTATTGACCCCTATGTGGCGGTAGCCGATAAAGGGAAAAAAGCGTTTGGCGATATCGCAACTGCGTTCCGTACGGCTATTGGGGTTAATAACCTTAGTTATGGTGCTGCCTATTATCCATGGCTGCAAACCAGCATCAACTATTTCAGCAATGAAAGCAAACAACTGATCGTTTCCGGAACAGGCGTTACACCAACGGATTTTCCGGCCACTGCCGTTCTGCGCGATGATGCCAACACAGCCAATTCTATCTATCACTTAAACAGTGATCTGTATAATTATATCAAACAGCAAACCAGCCTGTTCTCGGTTATTTTACCTCCCGCAGCGGCAATAGCAGGTGTATACGCTTCTGTTGATAATACGCGGGGTGTTTGGAAAGCGCCGGCAAATGTGAGCCTTAACATGGTAGCAGCCCCAATGGTAAAAATTGATGATGCCGACCAGGAAGATATGAATGTTACCAGCACCGGTAAATCGGTAAATGCCATCAGGGCATTTTCGGGCAAGGGTGTATTGGTTTGGGGAGCACGTACGCTGGCAGGTAATGACAACGAATGGCGTTACATATCCGTAAGGCGTTTCTTTAACATGGTTGAAGAATCGGTTAAAAACTCAACCCAACCCTTTGTATTTGAGCCTAATGATGGTAATACATGGGCAAAGGTACGCGGTATGATAGCCAACTTTTTAATACTGCAATGGCGTGCGGGAGCTTTACAGGGCGCCAAGCCTGAGGATGCCTTCTTTGTACACGTTGGCCTTGGCGAAACCATGACCTCGTTGGATATCTTGGAAGGCAGGCTCATTGTTGAAGTAGGCATGGCTGTGGTCCGTCCGGCCGAGTTTATCATTCTTCGTTTCAGTCATAAAATGGTTCAATCTTAAATCAATTAGTCATGGCTTATAAAACACCCGGAGTTTACGTGCAGGAGATTGCACTGTTTCCGCCATCAGTTGCCCAGGTTGAAACCGCTATACCCGCCTTTATAGGTTTTACAGCTTTTGCATTAACTCCTGAAGGCAAATCATTGGTAAATGTACCAACCCGCATAAAATCGTTGCTGGAGTTTGAAAGCTTATTTGGCGGCGGCTATGTACCGGCAACCATTAAGGTTACTGTTAACCCGGCTACAAACCAGATCCTGAATGTG
Source organism: Mucilaginibacter gossypii (assembly GCF_900100945.1). GTDB lineage: Bacteria > Bacteroidota > Bacteroidia > Sphingobacteriales > Sphingobacteriaceae > Mucilaginibacter > Mucilaginibacter gossypii. The sequence continues at coordinate 69,753 of NZ_FNCG01000011.1, forward strand.
GTACCCGATAAGCGGTTTCACCTGTATGTATCGCTCAGGCAGTACTTTGATAACGGCGGCGGACCGTGTTATATCGTTTCGGTAGGAGATTTTTCATCTGCAGTAACAGCGCCACCCATATCAGGAGGTATCGATACCCTATCGGCCGAGGATGAGCCTACACTGATCCTGTTTCCTGATGCGGTTGAGCTGGTAAGCGGCGGTAACCCCGACCTTGTTGCTTTTAGCGGTTTGCAAACCAAAGCGTTGGGCTTGTGCGCTTCTATGCAAGACAGGTTCTCGATACTTGATGTGCTGCAGGGCGATAAACGCCAGGATGTTAGCAATAAGCCTATTGACAACTTCCGCAGCTCGATAGGGATCAATAACCTCAATTACGGCGCGGCTTATTATCCCTGGATCATAACCACTTATGATGTCAATGTTGATTTCAGGCAGATGGAGTTTTGGAACAATGCAGGGGTACCGGCCAAGATCACCAATTATGATGGTTTTTCAAAAAGCACTGATGAAAAGGCGCTGGTAACCAACCTGCAAAATGCTATCAAAGATACTGATAAAGTAATCGGATCTGTATTTAGTAACGCCGCCGACGCTACTGCGTTGAGGGTAGGCGGGGTTGATGCAGTTAAGTCAAAGTTAACCGCATTGGCAAATAATATTGCTCAAAATGTAACTCCCGATGTACAGTTAACCAGTTACCTTGATTTGTTGGCCGCCATTGTTACCGCGGGTAAAAAGGCAAAAGATGCACCCGCTGTTGGTGCGTTGTATGGCAAAGATATTGATGCATTGAGCAAAGATGCAAAACTTGCCGCTGCCATCACCAACCTCATTGCCTACGAAAAAAATGCCAAGGTGGCTGCTAATACAACCGCCGGTCGTAATCCAACACCTGTTTATTCGGTATTAGATAATACAGCATGGATAACCAATTCAACCTATGCGGCAATAGCTGCCAATGCAGATAATTTTACCAAAGATGCAGCCGGTGCACTTTCCATTGTACAGGCATTACAGGATACTGTTGCCACTATTTTAACTGGTTTCGGCGCATTAATAAACGGTGCCCTGTTTTATGAAAACCTTGCTGAGCAGGCTTTATTCTCGGGCAACGTATTTTTCAGCGCTGCTAACTCGGCAATAACGCTTAAAATGAGCACTATTCCGCCATCTGGGGCAATAGCAGGGGTGTATGCCAATGTTGACGGTACCCGGGGTGTTTGGAAAGCACCTGCCAATGTAAGCCTTAACAATGTCATAGGCCCCGCTGTGAAAATTGATAACAGCGACCAGGACGATATGAACGTTACGGCTACGGGTAAATCAATCAATGCTATCAGGGCTTTTGCGGGCCGGGGCACTTTGGTTTGGGGCGCGCGTACCTTAGCAGGTAATGATAATGAATGGCGCTATATCCCTGTCAGGCGTTTCTTTATCATGGTTGAAGAATCAGTTAAAAAGGCTACTTATCCTTTTGTATTCGAGAACAATGATGCTAACACCTGGACAAAGGTGCGGGTAATGATCCAGAACTTTTTAACGCTGCAATGGCGTGCCGGGGCCTTACAGGGCGCTAAACCCGAAGACGCATTTTTTGTACACGTTGGCCTTAACGAAACCATGACCGCACTCGACATTTTGGAGGGCCGCATGATAGTTGAAATTGGTATGGCTGTAGTAAGGCCTGCCGAGTTCATCATCCTCCGCTTCTCACACAAAATGCAGGAGAGTTAATTATATAAAAGCTTAAAGCGGAATGCATAAAGCTTAGATCTACCAGATTCATTATTAACTACTTGATGTGAAGCTAATTAATAGGTTCAATATAAATCAATGAATTTCATTTAAAACAAATAAAATGGCAAATTATCCTCTACCCAAATTCCATTTCCAGGTTGACTGGGGTGGCACACGCATCGGTTTTACCGAAGTAACCGGCTTACAAATTGAAACCGAAGTGGTTGAATACCGCGAAGGCAGCAGTAAGGAATACAATAAGGTAAAAATGCCCGGCATGCGCAAATACGGTAACATCACCCTGAAACGCGGCACATTTGCTAATGATAACGAGTTTTATGACTGGATGAACACCGTAAAACTAAACCAGATAGATCGCCGCGACCTTACCATTAATTTGCTTAACGAAGAGCATCAGCCGGTAGTTACCTGGTCGGTTAAAAATGCCTTCCCGGTTAAGATCCAGTCGGCCGATTTGAAAGCAGATGCCAACGAGGCTGCAATTGAAACGCTTGAGGTTGCGCACGAAGGTTTAACCATCAAAAACGGCTAATCATGGCCTTCGACGCTAAATCGGGTTATCCGCCTTTAGGTTTTCACTTTAAGGTGGTGTTTACGGGCATTGGCGATGAAGAAATCGACAGCCGGTTCCAAAACGTATCGGGCCTATCCATGGAGATGGAAACAGAATCCAAGAAGGAGGGCGGCGAAAATCGTTTTGAACACGCGCTGCCGGTAAGGGCCAAGTTTCCGGCACTGGTGCTGAAGCGAGGGCTCATTACCGAATCAAAACTGTTGATGGATTGGTGCAATAACGTGTTCAATAATTTTATTATCGAACCCAAAGACCTGACCGTAAGCCTGCTTAACGAAGAACATGATCCGCTTTTAACCTGGAACGTAGTGCAGGCCTGGCCCAAAAAATGGAGCCTGAGCGATTTGAATGCCGAGCAAAACAGTATCGCTATTGAAAGCTTTGAGCTGCAATACCAGTATTACACCCTTCAAACCTGATGTTATGCCAATTGAGATCAGAGAACTGAACATCCGCGTGAGCGTAAACCAAAGCCCTGCCGAACAGGATTCAAAGCCCTCAGGTGGCGGTGGCGGTAGTGGCGGCGGAGGCGGTGATAAAGATGAGATCATTGCCGAGTGCGTAGAACAGATACTGGAGATTTTGAAAAATAAAAACGAACGCTGATGGCCGATAACGTAACCAAAATGAAGATCGTGGCCTGGTCCGATCCGAAGAGCAAAAATGAAGAAGGCTCTATGACGGTGCAGGTTAACCCCGAAAGCTATAGCCAGAAGATCGAGATCAAGTATTCTGACAAGCAGGCGCAGGGAACCTCGGGCAAGCTGCCCAAGTTTTCCAAGATTGAGCCGCAGAAGATGGATTTCGAGCTGATGTTTGATCGTACCGGGGTAATCAATGGTGCCACCGCCGGTGAGTTAGGGGTTGACGAGGATATCGATAACCTGCAAAAGCTCATCATCGAATACCAGGGCGATAAGCACCGGCCAAGGTTTGTAAGTATCTATTGGGGAACGCTTCAGTTTGACGGTGCGCTGGAAACAATGGATATCAGTTATAAACTGTTTGACAGCCAGGGCCGCCCGCTCAGGGCCATTGTAAAAGCTTCGTTCATTGGTTCGGTTGAGGATAAAAAGCGGGTAGCTAAAGAAAATGCCCAGTCGCCCGATTTAACAAAAGTGAGGGTAATTAACGAAGGGGACACATTGCCGCTGCTCTGCTACCAGATATACGGCGATTCAAAGTATTACATAGAAGTCGCCCAGGCAAACAGCCTCAACGATTTCAGGTACCTTAAAACAGGCACAAAGCTCAAATTTCCACCATTAAATCAATAACAGATCATGGCAGATAGCCGCACCATAGAAACCACCCGGTCAAGTACCGTTGTTACCCCGATTGTAAAAATTGAGGGCACCGAGATACCCCGCACCATGCAGGTGGAGGCTATGGTGATTGATAAAGGCATTAACCGGATAGCCGCCGCTAAACTGGTGATCATTGATGGTGACACTTCGGCCCAAAAGTTTGATGCCAGCAATGGCGACTTGTTTGTGCCGGGTAAAAACATCGAGATTTTGTGTGGTTACGAATCGGATAATTATACGCTGTTTAAAGGTGTGGTTATTAAACACAGTATCAAGCTGCGCAACAGCGGCTCGCAACTGGTTATCGAATGCCGCGATAAGGCCATTGCCATGACACTTGCCCGCCACAGCAAGTACTTTGGCGAAAACGTGAAGGACAGCGATGCTATAACTACTATAGCTGGCACTTACAGCGGTTTAAGCATCGATGTTGCCGATATGAACATCACCACCAGCGACCTGGTGCAATACGAAGCCACCGACTGGGATTTTATAACCGGTCGAGCCGAGCTGAACGGGATGTTGGTTTATACCGATGATAATACCCTCTCCATCAAAAAGCCGGAAATAAGCGGCGCCGCGGTTGTGGAATTATCATTTGGCGCAACCATGCTGGAGTTGGATGCCGAGATTGATTCACGGATCCAGTTCCCCTCCATAACAGGCCGCACCTGGAACCCGGCATCACAGGAAATTGAAAAGGTTGATGCTAATCCGCCATCGGGCGAACTGAACGGCAATCTGACAAGTGATGATCTGGCTGGCGTATTTAATGAAAGTAAATATCAGCTTAACCATGGCGGCAAGCTTTCACAGCCCGAGTTGCAGGCCTGGGCAACATCGCTCAAGCAAAAACAGGTGCTTTCAAAAGTGCGGGGCAGGGTAAAGTTTAAAGGCATTCATACGGTGAAACCGGGAATGATCATTAAGCTCAGTAATCTGAGCGATAGGTTTAACGGCAACACCTTTGTAAGCCACATTCAGCATCATATCTCGGCCGGCGACTGGCAACTGGAAGTACAGTTTGGTTTGGATCCGCAGTGGTTTACCGAAAAGTTTGAAACCAGTATAAAGCCCGCTTCGGCTTTGATCCAGGCAGTGCCCGGTTTGCAGATTGGCGTTGTAACCCAATTGGAAAGTGATCCCGATGGCGAATGCCGCATCCTGGTACGTATGCCGGTGATCAGCGCTGATGATCAGGGGATTTGGGCGCGGGTAGCAACTTTAGATGCCGGAAAGGAACGCGGAAGTTTCTTTTTGCCCGAAGTTGGGGATGAGGTAATTGTTGGTTTTTTAAACAGCGATCCTCGTAAGCCGGTGGTACTGGGTATGCTTAACAGCAGCAACAAAACTGCTCCTTTAACCGCGGCCGATGCTAACAACCAAAAGGGTTTTGTAACCCGCAGCAAAATGAAGCTAATTTTTGATGACGATAAAAAATCAGTAACCATTGAAACGCCGGCCGGGAAAAAGATAACTATGGATGAAGACGCCGGGGCGATTGAGTTAAAGGATGAGAACAATAACTCGATAAAAATGAACAGCGATGGCATCACCATCGAAACCCAGGGCAAACTGGTGCTTAAAGCCCAGCAGGATTTTAACGCCGAAGGGATGAACCTGGGCCTGAAAGCCAATACCGCCCTTTCGGCAGAGGGATCAGCGAGTGTAGAAGTAAAATCAAGCGGTACGGCGGCACTGAAAGGCTCAATTGTACAAATAAACTAATAACAAAAAATGGCAGCAGCAGCAAGGATAGGCGATATGCACGTATGCCCTATGTTCAACGGGCCTTCGCCTCACGTAGGCGGGCCGGTAATAGGGCCGGGGGTACCAACGGTGCTCATTGGTGGTATGCCGGCCGTATGCGTGGGCGATATGTGTACCTGCGCCGGTCCGCCCGACTCGATAATCATGGGTTCGGCAACGGTGCTGATAGGGGGGAAACCCGCTGCCCGCATGGGCGATAGCACAGCCCATGGCGGATCAATAGTGTTAGGCTGCCCAACAGTAATAATCGGAGGCTGATCAATGGAACCAAAAATACCTTTTATAGGCAGGGGATGGAGTTTCCCGCCAAGCTTTGACAAGGCTGCCGGTAAAGTTGAAATGCTTACCGACGAGGCCGATATTGAAAGCAGTTTGGGCATACTGTTCAGCACCCGGCTGGGCGAGCGCATTATGCAGCCAACTTTCGGGTGCGATTTACAAAAGATAGTTTTTGAGGCTGTAAACCTCACCCTCAAAACCTATATCAAAGATTTGATTGAAACCGCCGTACTGTATTTTGAACCCAGGATAACGCTCAACAGCACCGAGGTTGACACCAGTATGGATAACGAAGGGATATTGCTTATTAAGCTCAATTACACGGTACGTACCACCAATTCAAGGTACAACTATGTGTTCCCTTATTATAAAAATGACATTACCAGCATAACTACCAACCAATAAGAACTAACCATGGCCTGTAACGATAAAAATCCGCTTCAACGTGATGGCTCAAGCCAGTCACAGCGCTTCCTGAAAGCGCTTGACCCAGCAAGTGCCCCAATTGAGGAATTGGGCATGGAAGACTGGCTGACGTTCGCTGCTGCTTATGCCGATAAAATAAACTATTATACCTTGAAAGACAGCAATTACCCCCAGGGCGATTGGAAACCGTTTTTCATCCAGGATAAAAAAGCGCTGCAGGATTTTTTGAAGCAGGTTGAGGTTAAAATGCAGAATGCCGGCCTGGGTTTTCCCGACTCAAGTATCAAAAGCGATGTTGAACCGCATCTGGCCCTGTTTATGTGTTTCATTATGCTTTTACAGCATTCGGAAGATGCATTGAATCAGTTTACCGGCCGGCACCTTGATTTTTATTTTAAACGGGTATTGCAGCTGCGCAACCGCCCCGAAGTACCCGATAAGGTACATGCAATATTTGAGCTTGCCCGCAACCTCACCGGTTTCCTGTTGCCGGAAGGCACATCACTTGATGCCGGTAAAGATAAAAGCCCCAAACCCAAACCGGTTGTTTTTAAAACAAACGCAGAGCTGGCTGTAAACAGCGCCACTATAGCGGCTATGAAAAGCTGGTACCAATCGCCTGCGGATAAGAAGGTAGCCTATGCCGATGTTACTTTTTCGGCCGATGGTTTGGGTACGCCTTTTAAAGATGATGTACCTAAGTGGAACCCTTTTGGCAGCAAGAGCTGGCCAACGGCATCAATGGGCTTTGCTTTTGCATCAAAAGTATTGCTCATGAGCGAGGGTGACCGTACCATAACTTTAACACTCAACTTTTCGGGGCTCGGTACTATTGATCCTGCACTGCTTGCCCAACTGTTTAAGGTTTTTTTAACATCCGAAAAAGAGTGGCTGCAGGCCGATTTTCCAACTACAGATGCCTTTAAGGTTAATCAGCAGCAAATTATTATTACTGTTAATATACCGGCAAAGGCTAAGGCTGTTGTGCCCTATGATCAGGCTATTCATAAAGAAAATTATAAAACCGATTTCCCGGTAATCCGGCTGCTGATGAGTGTTCAGGATAATGCCTATCCTGTTTATATCGCGCTGAGTAAAGCTAAGCTCAATAATGTGCAGATAGATGTGACTGTGAAAGGCATGAAAAACCTGGCCGTTGAAAATGATAACGGTAAAGTTGACCCATCAAAGCCCTTTTTTGCCTTTGGCGCACTGCCAAAAGTTGGCTCAACCCTATACATCGGCAGTACTGAGATTTTTCAAAAAGAGTGGACAGAAATTACGCCTCATATAGATTGGAAAGGCGTACCTGATGATCTGAAAAGTTATTATACGGCTTATCGTACAGATTATCTCAAGTCAACGTTAAGCCCCGGTGCATATAACATTAACGCCAGTAATGAGGCTTCAGATACTACGGGGACTTCGAGGGAGGTAACTGCCAAAAGTGATTTTAAAGCAAAAGTAGCCTACATCAAAAACGGTGCATTGTTCCCAAGCGAAGGCAGCGAGATCAATGTGCTCGATAATACCTTTACACTTAAGCCGGATGGCGTTCAGCAAGCGGTAAATCCCGCACCTTATTTTATTAATAAATACCTGTATTTTAATGTATCGGGCTCTTTTAAGCAGGGTAGCTGGCCACAGGCCGAAAAGGCATTGGTGCAACAGTATGTGCAACCAATGCAGATGTTTTTCCCGGTGCTGGGTTTTGTTGGTTTTCAGCAAACTGCTACCACACTTCAAACACAAACCGAAAATTTCTCAGCAGGAGTTAAGGATAATTATATCCTTATAAGCCTTGTAAAGGATTTTATGCATAGTATATATCCGCAATTGTTTGCCGCTGCCATGACAGATACAACAAGGGCCGCGCTTATTCCTAAAGAACCCTATACTCCCGAAATAGCATCGCTAAAGCTCGATTACAAGGCATCGGCTAAAAATAAGATTGATGATTTGACCGGCAGTAATGATAACCCTGGTCTGCTGGCTGATTACGTGAACCATAACGTCCAATTTTTTCACGAAACACCATTTGGCCAGGCCGAACAGCATGCTTTCCTCAAAAAACAATATCACGGGCTTATCGACGGGAATATTACAGCCATACCGCAAGCTCCTGATCTTGCAGCTTTTTACATAGGTATTGCAGGTATTGAAACGGGGTCTGTAGCCAGTATTCTTTTCCAGGTAGCCGAGGGCAGTGAAGACGCGCTTGCGCCGTCGTTCTCGGATACTATTCAACCTAAATGGTATTATTTATCAGGCAATGAATGGCTTGCTTTGGATAAAAGCAATATCATCAGCGACGATACCAATGATTTTTTGCGCTCGGGGATCATCAAGTTTTTAATCCCCGAAGGCGCTACAACCAACAATACATTCCTAAACCAAAGCCTCACCTGGCTTGGGGTTGAACTGCCAACTGCAGTAACGATAGATTCGGTTTGTAAATTCATCAACGTACATATCCAGGCTGCCGAAACCGAATTTGCCGATAATGATAATGAACTTTCGCACCTGGAAACCGGGTTGCCCGCAGGTACAATCAGCAAACTGGTCGACAGGCTGCCGCAAATCAAATCGGTTACTCAGCCATATGCTTCGTTTGGCGGTTTGCTGCCGGAGGATGATGGCGCTTTCCGCCTGAGGGTAAGTGAACGGCTGAGGCATAAACACCGGGCTATCACCATCTGGGATTATGAGCACCTGGTAATGGCGCAGTTTCCGCAGGTGTTTAGGGTTAAATGCCTTAACCATACCAACGATAATATTGAAGTTGCCCCGGGGAGCGTAAGGGTAGTAGCCATACCTGATATCCGTAACCAGATCAGTTTTGATCCATTTAAACCTCGCGTAAGCAAAAATACCCTGAGCGAGATTACCAAATACCTGTCGGGATTAAACTCTATGCATGTTGACCTGCTGGCTATTAATCCTGATTACGAAGAAGTGATCCTTGATTTTAAGGTGAAATTTTACTTCGGGTTGGATGAAAACCTATATGCAGCCAGGTTGAACACCGATGTGATTAATTACCTGTCGCCTTGGGCTTTTAACCGTAATGCCGATATTGATTTTGGCGGCATCCTGTACAAAAGTGTGGTGATCCGCTTTATTGAAGAACTATCCTATGTTGATTATATAGCTGATTTTAAGATGTACTTCACAGCATCGGGGCCCGCAAACCCCGATGTTTTGGAGGCAGGCAATTCAAAGGCAATCCTTGTATCGGCAAAGCAACATTTAATTGATACCAAAACCATACCTACATGCCCATGATTGATCAGTTAACCATACCGAAACAAATTGATACCAGCCTTGGGCCCGAGTATAATACTTTGCGCACCGAAGGTATGCAGCATATCCGCGACCTGGCCAGTGCCATTTGGTCGGATTATAATGTGCATGACCCAGGTATTACCACGCTGGAGATGCTTTGCTATGCACTCACTGATTTGAACTACCGCATTACCCTGCCCGTTGAAAATATTTTAGCGGTTGATCATGACAATACCACCAGTATGCATGAGCAGTTCTTATCTGCCATAAAAATATTGCCCACTTACCCGGTTACACCCGACGACTACCGTCAATTATTTGTGCGGATAGATGGTGTACGGAATGCCTGGATCAAAAAATCGCCCCATAGTATTATAGCCAACTATAAACAACCTGATGGTAAACCGCTGCTTCGTTACGCCAAACCCGGCGAAAATGCCTTGACCGGTAAAGAGGTTAAATTCGATTTAAAAGGCATCAACGATATCCTGATAGATTTTGAGGATTTTCCTGAATTGGGGGGCGATGCAGCCAAGATCAAAGCCAAACAGGATGACATCATCAAACAAATAAAATCGGTATACCATTACTTCCGCGAATTGTGTGAGGATCTTGACCAGGTAAAGGCCGTTGAAAATCAGGAGATCGTGATATGTGCCGAAATTGAGCTTCAGCCCCAGGCCGATCCTGAAATGATCTGGGCGCAGATCATGTTTAATATAGAGCAATACCTTACACCCGATATTAAATTTTACCTGCTTAAAGAATTGCTGGATAAAGGCATGCAGACCGACGAGATCTTTGAGGGCCCGGTACTTGATTTTGAAAACCTGCAGGGTATTGATGCCAAATTTGCTAAACAAGGGTTTATCATCCCGGCCGAACTTGCGGCCTCGCAATTGCGTACAGAGGTGCGCCTATCTGATCTGTACCGCATTATCATGGAAATTGACGGTGTACGATTGGTGAAAAGAATTTCCTTTGGTTTTTGTGGCTGTACCGCGCCGCAGAGCGAGGTTGCCGATAAGATCTATAAATCGAATGAATGGTTGCTTTGTGTGCAGGAGGGGCATAAGTCTGTTTTGTGCGAAACCAATTCATCATTTACCTTTTACAAGGATGTGGTGCCTATCGAACTGAAACAGTCCGAAGCCCAGGCCGATCTAAACCAGCTTCGGAAAGACTGGCAGGACAATGTAGAGGCTAAAAAGATAGTTGATTTGCCGGTACCCGAAGGCGATTACAGGGATATAGGGCACTATGAAACCCTGCAAAATCAGTTTCCTGAAAATTACGGTATCTCGCCGCTGGGCCTGCCCGATACTGCTACAACTGAGCAAAGGTCGCTGGCCTTACAGCTTAAAGGCTACCTGCTGTTTTATGACCAGGTGCTGGCCAATTACTTCGCCCAGCTTTCAAATGCCAGGATTTTGCTTACTGCCGATGACAGCATCCGCAAAACCTATTTCAGTAATACGGTAAATGGCATCCGCGATGCGGAAAAGCTGTTGGATGGTTATGCCCAATGGGAGAAAACGGTTGATGATGTAATTAAAGAAACCGGGCAGGATAACTATCCCGAACGGAAAAATAAATTCCTCGACCATTTGCTGGCCCGTTTTGCCGAGCAGTTTAACGAGTACGTATTTTTAATGTACCGCATTTACGGCGAAGATTACCAGCGCAACATCATCAGGCATAAGGTTAAGTTTTTGAAAGACTATGACCAGATGAGCATTTGCCGCGGCAGCGGGATGGATTTGTACAATACCAAAACACCGGATCAGCAACTGGTGAATGTATCGGGCATGGAAAAGCGGATCTCAATGCTGCTCGGTTTCTCTAACTATAAAATGCAACAGCTAAGCGTTGAGGATTACCTTTTGTTTAAGGCCGATGCCCTGCATTACAACTGGACAATATCGCAGCTTGGCGTAGTTAAATTTAAAGGCAATGCCAACTTCCTGAAGGAGATAGATGCTTATGAAGATCTTGGCCTGGTATCCGTGCTGGCCTGCGACAGGGAAAATTACCGCTTAAGTCCAGGAGCTACCGCGGGTAAGTATGTTTATAATATAGCCAACTCCGCAGGTACTTTGCTTACCCATAATGATATGGAGTTCAGCGCCGCCGCCATCGAAACCGAGATTGCGTTCATCATCAAATTTATGCAAAACGATTTCAAGATGGAGGGCATGTACGTGATAGAAAATATCCTGCTGCGCCCGCCATTTGATTATACCGGCGATGACAGCACTCATCACCAGTTTATGCCGGTATGCCTTGATCCTAATGGCGTGTACTGTGAGCCGCTTGATCCATACTCGTTCCGGGTTTGTGTGATACTGCCGGGATATAGCGTAAGGTTACGTAACACAGCTTTCCGCACCTATGCCGAGCGGCTCATCCGCACCGAAACGCCCGCTCATATTTTGCCGCGGATCTGTTTCATCGGACATGACCAGATGGTTGGTTTTGAAGCAGTTTATAAAGACTGGCTTGCAGCCAAACACATAGCGATAAGTACGGATACGCCTATCGATCCGGTATTGAACAGCAAATTCATCGACGTGATTGAAAAACTGTACACTGTTTATCAGCAGGGCCAGCTAAGTGATTGCAATGACGACACCCAGGAAACCAACCCGATAATATTGAACAAAACCAGCCTTGGCACCTTGCAGGGCGGCACAAATAATAACAGTTAAAACCTAAATGAAAAAGCCATGCCACCAGTAACCAACATAAAGCTCACCGATATAACTTTAGAGTATAACTCCTTTGTTGACAGCCAGGTGCTTACAGCCAAACAGCTGAATAATATTGTAGAGTTTTTTGAAGATCAGCAGCGCCTTACCCGTACCTGTTTAATTGGTGTTGGCCTGGTATGCGGCTTAAGTTTCAAAGGCGACGCCAACGGCATAACCATAGGCAAGGGCTGCGGCGTAACTACCGACGGCGATTTGCTTTATATGCCCGAAACAACCTATAAAAACTTCAGGGCCTATGATAATTCGCTGATCAAATACCCGCCGTTTTATCCCATGGGCACCGATGCCGCGCAAATGGCTTTATGGGAGCTGGTAACGCCCGATGATAAAGGCGCTTTCCCGGTTGATAGTTTTGCCCTTACCAATTTTAAATCAAAGGCCGGTAAGGAACTAACTGAAATGTACGGCCTGCTTTACCTGGAATATTACTCTAAGGATCCCGATGCCTGTACCGCTATTGATTGTGATAACCAGGGCCGCAAGCAGGTAGCCAAACCCAAAGTGTTGCTCATTGCCCAGGCTGATATGAACCAGATCATTGAGCAAACCGGTTCGGAGGTTATTTATGATGATATTTACAAAAAGTATTTCAACGCTTATAATGCCTATTTTGATGCTCCTGTATTAGCTGCAAAACGCGTGTTCTTTAACACGCAAACAACCGCTTCATCATCAGCGCTTACCGCTGCCTTTTCAAAAATTGCAAATGACGGCGCCGGTGGTTTATCAAGTGCTGTTCAAACGCTCTACAACACATTCAAATTTGCGCTCGATCCGCAATCTGTTTATCCTATTACAGGCATTGTTGCCAACATCAATACTACGTTAAGCAAAGCTACAGCCCCAATGCAGGCACAGTACCTGTATGATTTTTATAAGGACCTGTTAACCGGCTATAATGAATTGAGGGCCATACTTTCGGATATCATTTACCAGTGCTGCCCCAATATTTATGCTTTCCCCAAACATATTATGCTGGGTGCTTTAAATATTACACCAACGGCCAAGCCAACGCCTTATCGCCATAAGTTTTATGCTTCACCGGCTATCAGCGCCAATAAAGATAAGCTGAACATTGCTATTAACCTGCTCGACAGGCTGAACGTTATGAGCAGCGGGTTTACGCTGCCTCCGAGCCCGGTGGTGAAAATAACACCATCTACCGATAACAGTAAACCTTTAGAGGCAAGGGCTATCCCTTTTTATTACGGCAAACCGATTGACCTGGCTCAAAAATGGAGTTATAGCCGGTGGCTGCAGGGTACAGATAAGCTGATACTTGGTTATAATGCCGGAGCTTATTCGCCTGCAAATGATATGGTGGTAAACCCGCTGGCCTATTCAATCGACTCCAATAATTTTTTCAGGATTGAAGGGCATATCGGTAAAAAATATACCGAGGCTATTGCCGCGGTTGATAAGATCAGGCAGGACAGTAACCTGCCATTTGATGTAGTGGCCATCAGGCTGGGGGACGTTACCCTTAGTGATATTAATATTGATGATTATGCCTGTCAATTTAATGATCTGGAAGCTACATTAAGGGCTTTCCAGGCCGAGCAAAACTGCCTTTACAGCGATGTAAGTAAGTTTTTTTCGAGTTTTGATACTAAAACCGGCTACGTACTTGCAGACGAAATTAAAGCACAGGCAGCTCAGCAGCAGTTGTCATTCGCCAACGAGGCGCAGGCAACTGATACCGTTACAGCTGATGCCGGTGCTACCAAAGTGAGGATGGCCGCGGCCAAAATTGTTGAGACGGCAGATGCAATACCAGGAGCACGGATGCAGGTAACCAGCGACCTTGCAATCAATAAAAGTATCAGTAATATCCTGATTAATGGCGGTATCAATGCTGTTGATAATAATATCAATGTAGCAAAGGACAGTGTTGGCTCCTATTTGGATCAGATCCGCAGGCAGGGCGGGGCTGTAAGTATTTCTGATTACGCAGATGCTGCCGGCAAAGCTATTGACACATCGGCAACCGGCTCTTATGAGCAGGCTATCGCTGTTGATATTCCGGTGCGTGTGATTGCTGGTACCCGGAATATAAGCCAATGGTTACCCAACAGGCTGGTTGATATTGACGATGACACTATTACTAACTTCTCGGCGCGGGTAGATGACCTGTGCAACGAGGTAAAATCGGCAAGCGTAAAAAGCCGCCAGATTTTTGCCAAAGCCGATTATGTGCGTAAGGGGTATGAAGATGATTACGAGCTGCAATTGTGGCGCTTGTCTGAAAACTGCTGCGCAGGCCAGGCGCTTGCCGTTATTTTAAAAGAAATTCAGGACCGGAAAGCCAAGCTGTTGGCTCAGCTTACTTTTTCGGCCTATGCTGCAAATCATACTGGTTTAGAACACTTGGCCGGTGTGCCGGCGGGTGGCACATTTGTAATGGTGTACGCAACTACCATGACTACCCCGAGCCCAACAATACCTCCAAATACACTTTCGCTCGATGACAGGTTAAAGGCTCTTCAGACTAACCCTCAGTTTGTAAAAGGTTTTGCAAGTGATGCCGACGCGATGACGTTCATAGCTCAGAATAGCAACTTTGAAGATATTACCGCCGCTGTGAAATTTTATCAGGTACAGTCGCCGCGTAAATTTACACCAACAATTGAAGCTGATGTTATCAGTAAAACTCGGGCCTTAGCTATCGATCTTGGTAAATCACGGGCTGTGGCCGCTAACCCCGATGTGCCCGAAGATATAGTATTTGCCGATTTTTGCCTGCCGTATATGTGCTGTTCCGATTGTCCGCCGGTAGCATTTATCATGCCTAAGCCACAGGTAGGACTTAGTTTACCGAAAGCCGTAGCATGTTCTGACGAAGGGTTGCTGCAGTTTAAAGTTAGCCCGGCTGATGGCGTTATCAAAGCCTCGGCTGGTTTTGAAACTACAGTAGTAACTAAAGACGCAATAACCTATTTTGATACAACTAAAGTTAAAGACGGTGCATTTGGTCAGCAGATTAAATTTACGGTAAATGATCAGCCAACCGATTGCACTATTACCGTGTTTAAACACCCGGCTGTTAAACCTGCGGCCAGCATAAGTGATACAACCCAGTTTGCCGTATTTATTCAGCTAACAGCTACAACCAATCAGGCAGCAGGTGATACATTTGCCTACACATGGACAATGCCCGATGGACAGGTACATGCTAACCTTACCACACCGGATGATAACATTACCTTCCAATATGCTGATCTTCGTGCCAAATTCCCTGATGGCAAGCTTACGTTCACCTTATCTGCCAATAACCATGATTGTACCGATTCTGAGCAGGTTTCTATTACAGTAGAGATTCCTGAGGAACCTGTAGACCTGCAGTTAGCCGCCAGCGAAGTTTGTTCAGATGAGGGTAATATAAACTTCACTGCCGTACAACCCGCAACAGGGATTATCACCTCAAAAATAGCGGGAGATGCTGTGAAATTGCTGGGCAGCCAGTGGGTTGTTGATCCATCGAAAGGGCCTTATGATGTCAGCATCAACGACTTTATGGTGAACGGCAAACCGGTTCCTGCTTGTATGCTCATAATCCATGAGCATCCGCAGGCTTCGTTTGACTATAAGGTAACTATGGATAATGAAAAAGGTGCTGCTACGGTTACTTTAACAAATAAAACACCTAATCCGGGCAGCTTCAAGTTTACATGGACATTTGACGATGGAACTACCAGTAATGAGGTAAACACAGTAAAAGTGTTTGATATGCGCCAGTTTCCGCGTGGCCGTAATACAGTTATTACACTTACAGCAGTGAATGGTAAGTTTGAGAAGTGTCGTGCCGTGTTTACGCCTACGCCGCCTGTTGCTTTGCCTCCTATAACCACCACTCCGGTACTTACCCACTTGCCGCCGGAAACCACTACACCGGTAGTTACTAAAGTTCCGCCTGTGGTTACTACGCCGCCAACGGGTACTACTGTACCGCCGGTGATTACAGTTAGGGATACACCTGCGGTAACACCAACACCAACGGTAGACCCATCTGTGATTAAAACGAGTACAACTGTAACACCGGCGGCTACACCGAAGACAGATCCGGCTGTAACTCCTGTGGCACCCAAAATAGCTTCGAAGATTATCAAAAAAGATCCGGGTACTACAGATCCGGGCACTGTTAAATAATGTTGAGCTATGGCAGGAAGCACACATATCATCCATAAGCTGGTACTTGATATAGAAGTATCGCATCGAAGCACTGCCCAAAAGGTGCAGGACGAGGCCGTGCGGTACTTTGAACAGGTGCTGCTCAAAAAACTGGAGCAATTGCTGGATGATATGGATCTGCCTGCCCATGTTTTGATAGATAAGATTGATCTTGACTTGGGCTCGGGTAAACTGGAGGATGTATTTGAACAATTGCAGGCAAGCCTTGCTAAGGTGCTTGAGCCGGTTTTAAATCCTGCCGCATTACCCGTAGGTGATGTGCCAGATAACGAGATAAGCTATTCATTGCTTACTGAAGAGCAGCAGGCCTTTAATGTATTTGTTTATTTCCTTAACACGGGCAGGCTTCCTTGGTACGCAGTGGCTGCAACAGAATGGCTACAGCAGGAAAATGTTTGGTTGAGTGAACTGTCAGAATTGTTGACAAAAGATCGAACTTATCAATCAAAACTTATCAATCTTTTTAAAGGCTCACAGCTTACAGTACGCAGGTTCTTTAGCCAGTTTGGTATAGCGTTTATTAAAAAGCTTGCAGCGGTTCTGCTGGATATAGATGTACATAAACTCCAAAAAAGACTTGACGCTGCTATAGTCGAAATTAAGGCTTTGATAAGCAGCCAGTCAACAGATGGCCGTACAGGTTTGTCATTGGCAGAACTTACCGGTAACAAGGAGTATATCATCGAAAAACTTTTGCTGAGGATATCCCTCCGCATAGGCCTTGATGAATTACCTGTTGATAGCACAATTCTGAAAAAGTTAGCCACTTTAATATTGGGAGAGTCAGCTAACACGACTTCATTGTCAGCAACGAACTTTATTCAAGTTGCAGAAGCGTTTATCCAATCGACAGAAAATAAACCGCTACTACAAAGTAATAAGCCTATAACCACGCCCGATAATACTCCGGAAACAAGCTCAAAAAAAGAAGAAGAAATTGCCGGGACTTATGTAACTCAGGCCGGTTTGGTGATCCTGCACCCCTTTTTGGAGTATTTCTTTAAAGATTTCGGCTTGCTGCAGGATAACGATTTTGTTGATCTGCCTGCAAGGCAACTGGCCGTTCACCTGCTGCACTATTTAGGTACCGGTAATGTGAACGCTTTTGAATATGACCTTTATTTTGAAAAATTTTTATGCCGGTGGCCACTTGACGAGCCATTGGAACGTGAAGTTGAAATACCCCAACGCATGCTTGATGAAGGCGACAATATGCTCCGAACCGTGATAAAATACTGGAAAGCATTAAAAAATACATCGCCCGGCGGCTTGCGCGAGGCATTCTTAATTCGCAAGGGGAAACTGATTGAAGCAGAACAGCCTGCCCGCCTTATTGTAGAGCGGATGGACCTGGATATCCTGCTTTCATCATTGCCATGGGGCATTGGCGTAGTTAAACTGCCCTGGATGAATGAACCTTTTTACGTGGAATGGCAATGAAGACACCGCAAAAGGCAGCACCTGCAAACACCAAACAAAACCAGCCCGCAAACAAGCAGGGGGCAGGGAAAGATCCTTTTTTCTCTGCCGCTCATGATGTTGAACAGGTGCAGGAAGCGCCCTTTTTTGAAGGGAATAAGGTTCAGCGTAAAATGACGGTGAATGAACCTGGCGATCATTTTGAACGGCAGGCCGACCAGGTGGCTGATAAAGTTGTTCAGCATATTAATCAGCCTAAAACCGTAGCCAACGCTGCAACTGGTTCTACTACTACCACGGGTCCTGCTAATGCAGCTACCTCCGCTGTGCAAAAGAAAGAAGATAAGAAGGAAGATAAACAGGAAAAAGAGCAGAACGGAGCCGATAAAGAATTACAGCGTCGTCCCGTTTTTGAAAGTGATGGCGATCCCAACGAGGGGAATACATTAAAACGCAGCAGCCAGTCGGCCGCTCCGGATGTATCTCCACAAACGCAACAAAAGATCGAATGCAGCAAAGGCGGCGGCGAGCCATTGCCTGCCAATACCCGCGAGGAAATGGAAGGTGCAATGGGTGCAGATCTGAGTGCGGTACGGATCCATAATAACAGTGAAGCCGCCGGATTAAGTAACGATTTACAGGCGCAGGCGTTTACCCACGGCAATGATATTTATTTCGGGGCTGGTAAATATGATCCGCAAAGTAAATCGGGGCAGCACTTGTTAGCGCATGAGGTGACGCATACGGTACAACAGGGTGGAAATGGTGTTAAAAAGAAAGGGGTTATTCAACGGGCGGAAACCGGCGTTGCAGAAAGTGGAAAAGCCAAGGCGCACACTGGTGATGATAAAATTGACCAAACCAATAAAACTATAAAGGTTGAGAAAATAGATATTCCAGGTTTTAAATATGACATGATGCCATCTAAAACCGATTACTCGTTTAAAAAAACGACAAGAAGCGGGAAACATTTGGCTACCTGGGAAAAAGATGCAGCTACAGATGCCGGCTTTGGGAAAAAGTTTGATGATCTGAAAAAGGTTGAGTTACCAAATGGCGGGACATCTCCCGCGGGAAATAATACTTATTTCATGGTATCAAAAACCAATGTTACCGGGGGCATATTGTTTGGTAATCCCGATGAGATAAGGACCCGGTCGGTAAGGCCTAACTGGCGGCGGGCGGGGCAAATGCATGAGTTTGAAGTTGACCATAAAGTAGAGTTGCAAATTGGAGGGGCCGATAACGATATCGGCAACTTATGGCTTCTTTCCCAAAAAATTAACGGCTCATCAGGCGGCACTATTCAGGCCAATATAAAAAGTGCTGTAGACGAAACTATTAAAGCCGAGAAAGCCAAGGACCCTGAAAAAGTAAAAGGTCTGTCGGTACAGGGCATTGTAGATAATTACAGTATCACCACTGCAAAGTTAAATAAAGCCGGATCGCCGGACAGTGTGGGCGACCAGGAAAAATATTCGCTTTCTGAAATTCAGAAGGGAGAGCATCTCAACGGTATGCGCTTTTTAGTGCCCGGCAAAGATGATAAGATTTTAAAAGAGCTTGTAGATACCAATACTGTACACCTGTTTTTGAATGAGAGGCGGAGCAAAGCTATCAAAATGCCTAAAAAAGGGCCTTTTAAACTTCAAAACTCAAAAAAGTATACTGCCAATATCGATTCTGTTACCTATGACCCCCAAACAGATATTATGCAACAGGGTGGAGCCGGCAGCATAACAGTAACCATGTTTAAAACCAGTAAAACTGCCGACAAGATTACTGAAAGTTTTACATTGAATCCTATTCCGGGGGTGTACGGGGGATACGTTTCGAGACAAGACATTTTAGATAAATTACGTCCGCAGGTCAAGGCCTTAAGTCCTGTTCAACTCTCTGAAGCCGGCTTTAGTGATGATGGCGAGCTTGAAGCAAAAGGAAAAGTACATACAACCATTCCACTTATCGACAATGCGGATATTGATATTATCATAAATAGCAGCGGCTTAAGTATCCGGAAAGTTTTTGATGGCGGCGAGATCAAGCTTCCCCCTCCATTTAAAATTACAGATACTTCGCTCGGTATTACTTTGGGCGATTCGGGTTTGACGGTTGATGGTAACATGAACTTTGAGATCAAAAAACTCGGGAAAGGCGAAGTTCATGCAAAAGCAGGTACTTCAGGGGCTTTCGCGCTGGGTGGTTCATTTGATTTCGACTCCAAAACTTTTAATCCTGCCCGTATTACGGTTGACTATGTTAAGCCGGGTGATGGCGGCAGTGGCGGAGGTTTATCTGCTACAGGCGAGATAGGAATCGGCCCTAATAAGATAAAGGGGATCAAATCGGCCCATATTAATATAGCTTATGCAAACAATGAGTTTACAGCTACTGGTACTGCCGAACCGGATATTAAAGGGGTAAAAAGTGCCGAGATCCACGTTAGTTACGCTAATGAAACCTTAGTTATAGGAGGCAGCTTCGTTCTTGACGAGAATATGCCGGGCATTCAAAGCGGCAGCGGCAGTGTGGAAGTTACACGCGGGCCGGACGAAATTTACCATGTTAAAGCCAGCGGTAAAGCCATTCCCAAAATACCGAAAATCAATACAGAGCTGTCAATATCATATGACGATGGCGCGCTGACTATTGAAGGCAAGGCATCTTACGCTGCCGACAGGGTATCAGGTGAGGTGATGGTAGGGGCCACCAACCGTGCTATTGCCGCTGATGGCACGCCATCTGGCCCGGCAGGTGACAAGTTTACCGCCTATGGATCGGGTAAGTTAACGCTTAAAGTTACCGATTGGCTGCAGGCATCGGCAAGTGTAAGGGTGACCCCGGCCGGCGAAATTGAAGTCGTAGGCCGTTTGGACCTGCCTTCGGCGGTTGATGTTTTTCCGAAGAAGAGCATTAATAAAGAGCTTTTTAAAGTACCAACCATCCAGATCCCCATATTCGCCATCCCGCTTGGTCCTAAAAGCATAGGTATCGTAGCTACTATTGATGGCGGCCTCGATTTTGACGCCGCGGTTGGCCCCGGCCAACTCAAAGACGTTTTTGGACAGATAGAATTTAACCCTTCACATCCCGAAAATACCCGGATCAGCGGTGGGGCAAAATTTGTGATCCCGGCGCATGCCGGTTTAAAGTTAAAAGCCGCGCTTGGTATTGGTTTAAGTATTGGCCCGGCCAGCGTTACCGGTGGTATTCAGATAGTCGGCGGATTAGGGTTGGAGGGTGAGGCAAGCGCGGCTGCCGACCTGGCCTGGTCGCCCACAACCGGGTTTGAGTTTAACGCTTTGGGCGAGATCGAGGTACACCCTAAGTTCACGTTTGATGTAAACGCATTTATTAAAGCCGAACTTGATCTTTTGGTTACAGATATTTCAAAAGAGTGGACTAAAAACCTTGCGTCATTTAGTTATGGCCCGGATCTGCAGGTTAAAGTTTCGCTGCCAATCCACTATAAGGATGGCGAACCGTTTGATGTGAAAACCGATGATATTAAAGTTACCTATCCTGAAATCAGCATTTCTGATATAGCAGGTGGTATAGCAGATAAAGTAAAAGAAGAAATGTTATGAGCAACCGAAGCCAACTAACCGAACTGATAAACCTTGGTGCTATACAGCAGCTTAACGGCAATTTTGAAGCTGCCGAGGCGTATTATGCCAAAGCTGCCGATTTAAATGAGCCCAATGTTACTCTGCTCAATAACCGGGGAATGTTGTTTTACCAGCAAAATAAATTTGCCGAAGCGAAGCTGCTGTTTGAACGTGCTTTAGAAATTGACAGCCAAAATGCTTCGGCATGGCTTAATTTGGCTAATACCGAAGTTTTGCTGGGTCAGTATGATAAGGCTCTAAACGCTTTCAGGCAAACCATTACGCTTAAGGCCGATCAGTTTGAAGCCTGGGAGGGCTTGGCAAAACTGTATATGTTATCGGCAGATATGGAAAGCGCCGAAACATGCTGGCTTAAAGCGGTGGAACTTAACCCCACAAGTTTAAATTTATTGATGGGACTGGCGCAGGTCTATCTTTCAACCGGGAGGTATGATGAAGGTTTTGAAATGGCCGACTATGTTTTATCAGAGAACCCGCAAAACAGCAGGGCATTGCAAACTGCGGGTCTGTCCCAATTAATGATAAAAAACTATGCCTTGGCTACCGGCTACCTGATCAGGTATCTGATGTTGTTTCCTGGCGATATTGCGGTACGTAACCACCTGGCCGTTGCTTATTTGCAAAGCGGCCAGTTAAATGAAGGGGCGGCAGAATATGAGCGGATCTTGGAATATGACCCTGAAAACGAAGAAATAAGATTAAATACAGGGGTGCTTTGCCTCGGCCTCAACCGTTTTGATGATGCGCTGGCACACCTTGACCTATTACTTGAACAATACCCCGAAAATAAGAAAGGACAGCTTTACCGGGGGATAGCTCTGGCTAATTTAAACGAGAAAGATAAAGCGAAACGGGTTTTTGAAGACCTGCTGCATGATGCCGGCGAATGGGCCGCCCATGCCAAAAAGCAATTGGATCTGTTAAACAATTTAAACTAAACCTCCTATGAAATACATCCATAATACACGCCAGCCGCTTAGTCAGAAACAGGCTGATAAAGCAGATAAGCCCTTTTTTAATGGCAGCCGCGAAAAAAGCAAGCAGGATGGAGATGCTTTTTTCCAGGCCAGGAAAATTGATGGCAACCAGGATAGCGCCCTCGAGCAGGAGGCCGATGCAGTAGCACATAAGGTAACCATGTCACAGCAGGCAACTGCTAATTCATCGCAGCGAATGGGACAAATGAGCGTTCAGAAAAAGGGAGCGGATGAGGAAAAGGATGCGAAATCGACTCAGAAAAAAGAACAAAAGGACGAGAAGGAGGAAGGCAAGCCGCAGAAAAAAGACGAAAAGAAAGAAGAAGAGAAACCAACTCAGAAGAAAGAGGAGGATAAAAAAGATAAAGAGCCCCAAAAGAAAGAAGAGGATAAAAAGGATAAGGAAGGCGTTCAGAAAAAAGAGGAAGAGAAGAAGGATAAAGAACCACAAAAGAAGGAAGAAGATAAGAAAGACAAGGAGCCGCAAAAAAAAGGCGAAGAAGATAAAAAGGACGAAGGCAAGCCTCAGAAAAAAGAAAAAGGCGACGAAAAAGACGATAAGGCTGCTGCACAAAAAAAGGAAGAAAAAGGCGGCGGTGTAGAAAAAACCGAAGGCAGGCCCGAACCCCCGGAAGCAAAGTTTGACAGGTTGCTGAACGAAAGTAAAGGTGGAGGCAGTCCCTTACCTGCCAAAGTACGTACGCAATTGGAGCATCAGATGAACGCCAATTTTGAACAGGTGAAAATCCACACCGGGCAGCAGGCTGTTGAGCTTTGCAACCTTTCAAAAGCACAGGCGTTTACGCATGGTAACGATATTTATTTTAACGCAGCCAAGTTTGACCCTGAAAGCACCGCCGGTATGAACCTGCTGGCGCACGAGTTAACCCATGTTGTACAGCAAAACGGTCCGCGTAAATAAAATGGATACTAATATTAAGCAATTAAAAGCGCTGATGCAGTATACAGCCGGTTGTGTTGAAGCCAGGTTGCAAACTGTATTTGGTAACGACGCAACTTATTTGCCTCCGCTGCTGCCCCAGTTAGAGCGAAATGGTAGTGTGCTCGAAAAATTAATTGATGATCATGGCTTGAACAGCAATGAGGTTATTATACTAATGATGGCCCTGGTACCTCATTTACAGGTTGAGTTTTTTGATGAAATTATTCAGCCTTACATGTGTGAATCGGGTGATTTTCAGCAGATTGGTGGAGTTAGGAGCCGTAACGGACGCAGCTTTTTGCCAACCGGTCAAACAGCGGTTTTTGTTTTGGCTGGCGATGATCTGGAAAAGCGGCTGGAGATAGCTGATCTTTTTCATCATCATAGTAATTTGACGAAGCAGCACATTTTATACCTGGAGGATGTGCCCGAAGGTGAGCCTGCCTTATCCGGCAGGTTATTGTTACAACCCGAATATGTTGAACTTTTGATCAGTGGTACCGAATCTATTCCCAAACTAAGTATGAACTTTCCGGCACAACACCTGGAAACTACCTATAACTGGGATGACCTTGTACTCAATGATAACACCCGCAGGCAAATTGCTGAGCTGGAAAACTGGGTGAACTACCAGCAGGTATTAATGACCGATTGGGGTATGGAGCGGAAACTGAAACCAGGCTATCGGGCATTATTTCACGGCCCGCCGGGAACCGGCAAAACGCTCACTGCATCTCTGCTTGGTAAATACACCGGCAAACCTGTTTTCAGGATCGATCTGTCAATGATCGTATCCAAGTTTATAGGCGAAACAGAAAAGAATCTCTCCAAGCTATTTGAAAAGGCCGATAATAAAAACTGGATCCTGTTTTTTGACGAAGCCGATGCGCTTTTTGGCAAACGGACTAACGTTAAAGATGCGCACGATAAATATGCTAACCAGGAAGCATCGTACCTGCTGCAGCGTGTGGAGCAGCACAATGGCCTGGTGATACTTGCAACCAATTTTAAAAATAACATTGATGAGGCCTTTATGCGCCGGTTTCAGTCGGTTATTAACTTCCCGCTGCCTAATGCCGATGAACGCTATACTATCTGGCAAAAATCATTTCCGCCTAAAGCCAACCTCAACGGGCACATTAACCTTGAGCAGATCTCGCGTAAATATGAGCTCAGTGGTTCCGGGATCTTGAATGTAGTACAATTTGCCTGCCTGCAAATGCTGGCCCGCAAGGAAAGCCGCATAACCTCTGAACTAATATTGGAAGGTATTGAAAGAGAGTATACTAAAGAGAACCGGGTTTGGTAGGAACCTCCGGGATATAAATCCGAAATTTTCCGTCGATCTATAATCTGTACAATGGAATCCATGATCTGTACATTGACCGGTTCAGCAGCGTTCGGGATTTTTATGCCGGTCCGGATCCTGGTTATTTCAGCAATAAAGAAAATTTAGCTTTCTGCTTATTGATGCCGTTTGCATAAAATTGAATAAATTTAGCAAATCATCGCCTATCACTATTCCGTGACTTTCACAGGAGATGATTTCGTTATGGTTTTGTCGGTAATTATCTCTGGGGCAATAAAATACTAAGTGTATGTTTAAATATATAGCGACATGTTTTATTGTTTTAATTTTTGCCCCAAGCGTATCCGGGCAAAAAAAGATGGACATTGCTACCATTAAACTAAACCTCGATAACCAAAAAAACAAAGCCGACACCAATACAATTAAACTACAAATACAATTAGGCAGCTATTATCTAAACAAGCAAGGCGACCACAAAGAGGTGCTGGATAGCGGCATCAACGCTTTTAATAAAGCCATACAAATGAGTGTTGCCATCCATTCGGCAAAGTGGCTTAACGAAGCTATGATGCTTAAAGGGGCAGCGTATCTCAAGCAGTACAACCTGAAGCAGGGTAAAGCTGTTTTTATGGAAGTGGTTGGTTATTACCATAAAACAGATGATCAGTACCAGGAAGGTAAAACCCTGGCCCGCTTAGGCGATAATATATCGATAGACAATACAGTTGCCATTCCTGATAAAATAAATAGTTATGAGCAGGCCCGGGCCTTATTTCAGCAAACGGGCCATAAACTGGATGAGACTGATATGAACAAGAACATAGCCGACATCCATCTTAGCCAAAAGAAACTTGATCTGGCCGAAACCGAACTGCGCCAGGTACTGGCCCAATACAAAGCAATTGGCTATAAAAAGCTCCACTATACTTATCATTCCCTTGCCGAGCTAAGCAAACAAAAGGTTGATTTGCATAACGAGCTTTTATATCGCCACGAGGTAATAAAAAGTATAAACGCCACGGCTGATACGGCTTTGGCCGATTTTTATTACGCCAAACTTGCATTGGTGTATGCCGACCTGGATAAGTACGACCAAAGCCTTATTTACATCCTTAAATCGGCCGAGATATTAAAGCATAGAAAACAATACGAGGATTTTTATGGGTACCTGAGCCTCATTATTTATGATTTCATAACAGCTAAAAGGCCTAAAGAAGCACTGGCATACTTGAAACAGGCGGTAAAAGATGTACCACCAAAGATCTTGGCGCAAAAGGTTGATATGTATGAGGCATTTGGCAATATCTACGTTGCCCTGAAAGATTACCCGGAAGCCGAGCAATACTATCTGAAAATGATGGAAGTATATAAGGTTACTAACTTTAGTAAAGACTTTTATACCACCAACGAGCAAATGGTTACTGATTTTATTCATTACAACGAAACCATGGCCGGCTTTTACCTGCTTATTCAACAGTATAAAAAGGCAGGCATTTATACAAAACAGATCTTGTCGCTGCCATCTAATACCATCAGGCCTATCACACTCACCAAGATCCATCGCATGCAGTTTCGGGTCGATTCTGCATCGGGCAACTATGTAGCTGCAATAAAACATTTCGAGATCCATAAACGCCTTGATGACTCGTTGTTTAATGCCATCAAAAACAAGCAGATAGAGGAGCTTGATATCAGATATAGGACTAATGAAAACAAGCAGTCGATAAGGTTTTTACAGGAACAAAGTAAGAATCAAAAAGCCGAACTGCAAAAGGTAAACATGCAGCGTAACATTACTTTTGGCGGTGTGGCCATGCTTATCATTATAGCAGGTTTGGCATTTAACGGTTACCGGCACAAGCAAAGGAGCAATCAGCAATTACAGTTAAAACAAACGGAAATTAATAATCAGAACCTATCGTTACAAATCCTGCTTAACGAAAAGGATGGCCTGTTAGATGAAAAGGACTGGCTGTTAAAAGAAGTGCATCACCGGGTAAAAAACAACCTGCAAATTGTAATGAGCCTGCTTAATACGCAATCGGCATTTTTGAAGAACAACGCGGCACTTGCCGCAATCCGGGAAAGTCAAAACCGGGTACAGGCTATAGCGCTTATTCATCAAAAGCTGTATAGTAATTCGGATGTGGCTTATATCGATATGTCGGTTTATATTAATGAGCTGATTAATTACCTGGCCGATTGTTATGATCCTGGCGGCAGGGGAATTCGTTTTGAGCAAATGATACAGTCCGTTAAGCTTGACGTTGCCCAGGCCGTACCCGTAGGCCTGATACTAAACGAGGCCATTACAAACGCCATAAAATATGCCTTCCCTGCGCAGCGGGGCGAAATTAAAGTGGCCTTACAACTGGCCGAGGAAACCATTATACTCACCATAGCCGATAATGGAATAGGCTTGCCTGTTGATTTTGACATCCAAAAAGCAAGCTCATTAGGGATGGAAATGATGAAAGCATTAAGTAAACAACTGGGCGGTTATTTTAAAATAGAAAATTACGGCGGCGCTATAATCACCGTGGAATTCAGGGCCGAGGAGATGTTAAATAATATTGAACGAAAAACTTTTGCAGCTAATTAAAATATGAACAAAAAGATATTAATAGTTGAGGATGAGTCGCTGGTGGCGTATGATCTGAAATTAATATTAACCCGTGCCGGTTATAAAGTTTGTGGCATTGCCGATTCTGTACCCGAAGCCTTGGAGATCATTGAGGAGCAAAAACCGGAAATGGTATTACTTGATATATTTTTAAAGGGTAGCCTGAACGGTATCGACCTTGCCAAAGTGCTCACTTCAAAAAATATAGCATTTGTATACCTGTCGGCTAATTTTCAGGAAAGTATCCTGGAACGGGCAAAGGCTACGCAGCCCTATGGTTTTTTGGTAAAGCCATTCCGCGAAAAGGAACTACTTATAACCCTGGATGTTGCTTTTTACCGACATCAAAACAGTATCGAATCAAAATTGCGCCAGGAGCAGGCCCTGGAGCAGGTGTTTAAAAATATTGTTGCCGAACCGATAAACTGGAAACAGAAGCTGTTGAAAATAGCAATGAGCATCCAGCCGCATGTACCGTTTGATTATTTGACCGTTACTATGAAAAATGATACGGGTTTTCCTGATAACGCCCTCTCATTTTTACGCACAGGGTTTGATGAATACCAGGTTATTGGCAAGGATGAATTGGTAAACATCACAAAAACAAACAAGGCACAATTGAGCCAGATGCAGGAAGACAGTCCGCGGATAACCAAGGCTGATTTTTATAA
This sequence comes from Mucilaginibacter gossypii, assembly GCF_900100945.1. GTDB lineage: Bacteria > Bacteroidota > Bacteroidia > Sphingobacteriales > Sphingobacteriaceae > Mucilaginibacter > Mucilaginibacter gossypii. Next base: position 97,685 of record NZ_FNCG01000011.1, read on the forward strand.
TGCTGCTAATTTTGTTAAGATTTGGCCGCAGTTTCCCGTTAAAAAGCTTATTGCACAGTTTTTTAATATGCAATCGTTTTTAGGATTGCCTTTGCTTTCGTCAGGAGGGGATGTTATTCATTTTTCGTTTTACAGCCGCAAAACCGACTGTTATACCCATGATCATTTGATCTTGTTAGATCGACTGCACAGATTACTGCTGAGCACGGTGGAGGAGATCATCCCATTTGATGTGCCTGAGCCGTCACTAACGAGGGTTGATAAATTAGGCCAAAATCAATTGAGTGAGAAAAGCAAAGCTGCAGGTTTTAAAGATATTATCGGTAAAAGCCATCAAATGCTCACCGTACTTGACCACATTGGCATAGTAGCTCCGCTTGATACATCGGTATTAGTTTTAGGCGAAAGCGGTACAGGTAAGGAGCAGATAGCTAAGAGTATCCACTATCTGTCGCCTCGTAAAAACAAGCCTTTGGTAGTGGTAAACTGTGCCTCCATGCCGGCGACCCTGATTGAGTCCGAATTGTTCGGACACGAAAAAGGTGCTTTTACCGGAGCTGTTGAAAAGCGTACCGGTAAGTTTGAGCTGGCCGATGGCGGTACTATTTTCCTGGATGAGATAGGTGAAATGCCGGCCGAATTGCAGGTTAAGCTATTACGTGTTTTACAGGAGCAGGAGATTGAACGCATTGGCGGCAGGGGCCCGGTGAAGATCAACGTACGCATAGTTGCGGCTACGAACCGCAACCTTGAAAAAGAAGTTGAAGAAGGCCGCTTTCGGCTCGATTTATATTACAGGCTGTTTGTGTTCCCGATCATAATTCCACCTTTAAGAGAACGTAAAGATGATATCCCGGTATTGGCTAATCATTTTCTGGCACGTTACGCGCAAAAGATCGGTAAAGCGGTAACGGGGATCTCAGCAAACGTAATGGCCCAACTGCTTGAATACCAATGGCCGGGCAACGTGCGCGAGCTGGAACATTTTATTGAACGTAGTATCCTGTTAACGGATGGCCCGGTAATAAAAGACGCTTACCTGCCCAAGCTGCAGGGAAAAAAAGAAAGCCCTGTTTATGCCGAAATGCCGACTGATAGATTAAAAACCATTGATGAACACGCCCGCGACCATATTTTAGATGTACTGAAACGTTGCAATGGCAAAATAAGCGGTAAGGATGGGGCAGCTTCGAAATTAGGTTTGCCGCCATCAACGCTGCATTCAAAAATGCAAAAGCTGGGCATAAAAAAATGGGAATGAATGTTTGAAATTAAACAGTATTTATTTCCAAACCAAACAATAAATCCCGGCGCGGGGCCGGGACTGCTTACTTTTCTAAAGCCTGTTTAATATCCGCTATCAAATATTGAGGATCTTCCAAACCAATATACATCCGGATTAATTGATGATGGTCGTTATCCGCCGAATATTCATCCTCGCTAAAAGAGGCAATGGCCGGCACAACAAGACTTTCATGGCCTCCCCACGACACTGCAAGTAAAATATGTTTCAGGCTGTTGCAAAACCTTTCAATTTTACTAAATGAACTGTGTTTTAATATGAGGCTAAATAAACCTCCGCAGCCCTGCATTTGTTGGCTAACTAAATCGGCCTGATTGAATTTGGGACTAAAAGGCCAGATCACATCCTGTACAGCCGGATGAGAGGCAAGCCATTCTGTAATGATCCTGGTACTTTCAAAACTGCGTTGCAGCCGCAGGGGGAGCGTTCTTAATCCCCGCAAAAGCAGCCATGCCGAGTGGGGCGACAGCGCCGGGCCGGTATTCATGAACTCGTGATCAAAGATTTTTTTAAGCACAGCTTTGCTGCCGGTAAGCACACCTGCCACAACATCCGAATGGCCGCCAATATATTTGGTAGCTGATTGCGCCACAAGGTCAACCCCCATAGATATTGGTTGCTGGTAAAGGGGGCTGCAATAGCTGTTATCAATCATGGTTATGATACCTCTTGATTTCGCAAAATCGGTCACTTTCCTGATGTCCTGCAGCTCATAGCAAAATGTGTTAGGGCTTTCGAGGTAAATTAGGCGTGTTTGCGGAGTTGCGGCTTGTCCAAAATTTTCAAAAACTGTTCCGTCAATAAATGTGGTTGTAATGCCAAATTTGGGTAAAAAGTCTTTAAATAATTTAATTGTCCAACTGTACAGGTTATCCACGGCTATAATATGATCACCTGATTTTAACAGCGATAAAATTGGGACACTTATAGCACTGATACCGCTGCTGAACAGCAGGGCGTCTTCCGCGCCATCTAACGCGGCAAGTTTTTTCCTGAGTATAGTGAGTGTGGGGTTTTGCCCTCTTGAGTACAGGCTGCTTTCAAATTCATCATTCATTGCCCCCCTAAGTGCCTCAACGTCTTTAAAAGAGAAGTTGCTTGATTGCATAATCGGCGGCGAAATGGCGTTAAAGTAGTTCTCTCTTTCCTCCCCAAGCTCATTTAAAATAAATGACAAATCCATAATTAAAGTATAGTGTTAGGTTTTTGGCTTCGTTTTGTGATATAGTAAATAATAAGGCCGGCAATAAAAGCACAGATGCATATTAAAGCAGCCTGCGGATTTTCAATAAAAATGCTGATAGTAACAAACCAATAAGTGGTAATAAATATGACAGGTATAACAGGGTACCACTTCATGATATAGATGCCGGTATTATTGAGCTGTTTGGTTTTACGCCGCAAAATGAAGATGGTTATAGCTGCAGTTGAAAGGCCAATGGTATCAAAAAACATTACATAATTTAATATGGTTTGAAACGAATTGGCAAAAAACAGGATAATGAGCACCGCACCAACAAAAAAGCTCAATCCAAACTCCTGTACCTGGGTTTGGCTGTTTACACGTTTAAAGCGGGCAGGTAATATACCATCTTCGGCCATGGCATAATAAACACGCGGATTGGCCATAATATTAACGTTAACGAAAGCCAGTACCGAAACAAACATAAGCAGCGATACTATTTTATAGCCGGCTGCACCAAATAAAACCCCTGCAAGTGTTGCCGCAAGCGTTGTTTTATGCTGAAGGCCGCTAATGCCTAAAACTGAGTAATATGCAAAGTTGATAAGCATGTATAATGATATCACTGTAGCTATTCCAAAAAATATAGCCTTGGGGATATTGATCTTCGGGTTTATAATATCGCCTCCAAAATTTATAGTTTGCTGGTAACCGCCATAGGTAAAAAATACAGCTACCAAACTTATTCCGAACGCGCTTATATTGTTATTATTATGATATGCGATAACTTCTTTGGTAGTATTGATGTTACCTTTAAATACTGCCGCACACAAAATCAGGATCATGCCTATTTTAAAAAGGGTAAGCACATTTTGTGTGCGTGCACTCATTTTAATGCCCAGGTAGTTTATAATATATAAAACAACTACGGAAGTTATAGTCATGATTTTGATGCCCGCATCGTTTTGCAGGCTTTGTGGCATAATAATGGGGTTAATGTATTCCGCCCCTATAAGCGCTACGGCAGCAACGGAGGCCGCGTTGCTTATTACCAGCACCCAATTGATCATAAAGGCAAAAGCCGGGTGAAAGCAGTACGAAAAAACCTTGTAAAAGCCACCGGTGGTGGGGTAGCGGGCGCCAATTTCGGCAAAGGTGAGCGCCCCACACAGGCTTACTGCTCCCCCAAGCAGCCAGGCTCCGAAATACAAAAGAGGTGTGCTTGAGTTTTTTGCTACTTCTGCCGGTGCTGCAAAAATGCCCATGCCTATTACCAGGCTCACAACAATCATTGAAAGATCAAAGCGGTTGAGTTTCGGGGTTATACTCATGAAGTTTTAAAATACCAATTAATCAGGGAAAACACAAAATCTAAATTTAGCATTAATTTGTTAGCAATTGATACGATGAAAGCTTTTATACACAGGTCTTCTATTTTAATTTTTTAATGATCTTAATGAAAGTTTATAACTGTATTGCAATAAATTGTTGTTGAAAAGGTCGAAAATGGAAGCCATACGCTATATTTACCAGGCCGGTTTTAAATGTTTATATTATAAGGTTAAAATATTGGCAATTAGCAAAATTAACTTGCCGGGTTTGATTGAAAAAAAGCAAAAAGTTGAATTTTGACAGAGATACCTGTTTGACGAATTGCCGGTTTAACATAAAAATTGATAAGACTTTAAGATGTCGGGCATACTAAACCTTAAACCTGAATTTAAAAAACGATGATGAAAAAAAAAATATCCATTAAGGATATAGCCAAACTTACCGATACATCAATAACTACTGTTTCATTTGTTTTAAATGGCAAGGGCCGTATTAGCAAAGAGATCAGTAAGAAGATATTGGATGTGGCCCAAAAAAATGGTTATGAACCTAATCGTATGGCGGTTGGTTTGCGTACGGGTGTTTCAAAAGTTATCGGACTGATAGTGGAGAGCATTGGCGGGCCGTTTTTTGGAGAGATGGCAAAGGTAATTGAAGAGGAGGCTGAAAAAGACGGCTATCGTATTATTTATTGCAGCACCAATAATAACCTGCAAAAAGGCAAGGACATGATCAGGATGCTGAGCCAGCAACTGGTTGATGGTTATATTATTACCCCGATGAAAGGGCTGGAAAAAGATATCCAGAACCTGGTTGATAATGAAAAGCCTGTAGTGCTCATTGACGGATATTTCCCCGGGACAAGCATCCCTCACGTGCTGGTTGATAATTATGCAAGCGCTTATAACGCGGTTGATTGTTTTGTACGATCGGGATATAAAAATATCGGGATGGTAACTGCCGACCTCGGGCTGATCCAGCTAAACGACCGGAGCCTGGGCTATAAAGCTGCTTTAAAAGATAATAACCTGAAAGATAGCAGTAAGATGTTTTTAAAGGTTCCCTTTGATATGGACAAGAATGAAGGGGTTGAGGCTGTTAAAGCATTTATTGTAAAGCAAAAACAAATGGATGCTGTTTTCTTTACCACCAATTATTTGGGTACCATGGGTTTGCAGGCCATCAAAGATCTTAAGCTTAGTATCCCGGATGATTTGGCCGTGATAAGTTTTGATGATAATGAAGTGTTTAGTCTATACCCGCCGGGTATTACTACCATACAACAACCTACTTACGACATTGCAAAATCGGCAATTGATATTTTAATGGCGCAAATCAACACACACAAACTTGATGCTTCAAAAATTGATCTGAAGATCCCGTCGAAACTGATTGAGCGGGGATCAACCCTGTCGAAGGCTACAGCGTGACAATAGTTTAGTATTGGGTCCACTAATTTCCTTAGAAATCATTTGGTAAAACGTTTTATTTAATTAGCTTTGAACATTGATGCTGCTCACCTGGTTAGTTAGAACCGGTTGAGGTAGTTGGGGGGCTAACTCCACCATAGTTCAACTGCTTCATAGTTCTTTTTCGATAATATTGTTTAATTAATAAAACGCCTGTTGTTTGAAGAGCAACAGGCGTTTGTTTTTGAATAAATTGAAAGGGAACTATTAATAATATTACAGAGTAATATGTTTTAATGATAAAACGTTTTATCTATATTTGGATGGTTTAATTATTATCAATCGTAAAAACCAAAACTATTCATGAAAAAAATATTTATTTTCTCACTATTCTTAATTTCGGGCTTGTTCATGGGTTTGAATGCCAATGCGCAGGAAGTTTTTAAACAAAAAGGCTACCAGGTAACTTTTATCAGTAAGGATGCTGCATTTAGCACAGATTTGAAAGACAGGCTGATCAAAACCTTTTTTGAAGTGTATCCAAAACTTTCGAAGGAGTACAACAAAAAAACATCTAAAAAAGTAACGTTTGTTATCGACACTGCTTATGACGGCGTAGCTGCTACCGGAAATGATACCGTAGTATTCAGCGCGAAATACATGACCAAACATCCCGGCGATATTGACGTGGTTACTCACGAAGTAATGCACATTGTACAGGCTTATGGCAACAGCGATGGCCCCGGATGGTTAACCGAAGGGATTGCTGATTATGCCAGGTTTAAATTTGGAGTAGACAACGCCGGGGCCAAATGGGCATTGCCAGCATTTAAATCAACCCAAAACTATGATAATGCATATCGCGTAACTGCACGCTTTTTGGTATGGGCAGAAAAAAACGCAAAGCCCGATCTGGTAAAAATACTTGATAAGCAACTGCGTGAGCATACTTTCACCAACGAGAGTTGGAAAAATCTAACAGGAAAAACAGTGGATGAATTGTGGGCCGCTTATGCTTTAAATCCCGCGGTTTAAACCGTTTTTACAGGTATCTGTAACAAATACCACGTACTCCCATATTTAGCGGGCTGCTTTACATAAATTAGTTGCTTTGTTAAAAAAAGATTACAAGGCCAGCGGTCACGACGCAGAGTTTCCTCGTATATGAGAGGAAACAATGAATATACTTAAAGATTACAATGAGAAGATTACTTACAGCATTATTAATAGGTACGGCCGTTTATAGCCAGGCTCAAACCAAAACAGAAAAGCTGGTTGATTATGTTAACCCTATTATAGGCACACAACGTATGGGGCATACCTATCCGGGAGCAACGGTACCTTTTGGTATGGTGCAACTAAGCCCCGAAACAGACACTGCCAGCTATGAAAAGGACGGTCATTACAATCCGGATGTATACAAATATTGTGCAGGATATCAGTATGACGATAAAACGATAGTAGGCTTTAGTCATACCCACTTCAGCGGTACCGGTCACTCAGATTTGGGCGACTTTTTAATTATGCCAACCGTTGGGGCTTTAAAACTCAATCCAGGTGTGGCCGATAAACCAGGCAGCGGCTACCGTTCGGCATTTTCGCATCAGAATGAGGTTAGCGGTGCCAATTATTACAAGGTGAAATTGGATGATAATAACATCACAGCCGAGCTAACCACCACTGCAAGGGTTGGTTTTCATCAGTACACCTTCCCTAAGTCGGATCAGTCGCACATTATACTCGACCTCATGGCGGGGATCTATAACTATCCCGATAAAAACGTGTGGACTTACCTTAAAGTAGTTAACGATTCAACAGTTGTAGGCTACCGCCAAACCAATGGCTGGGCCCGCACACGTACTTTATATTTCGCGATGGCATTTTCAAAACCATTTTATCAGCATGGGTATAAAAAATATGACAAGCGTGAGGTGTACGGTGGTTTCTGGGGTAAATTCAATCAAACCAAAAACTTCCCTGAAATTGCAGGCAGACAGATCCGCAGCTACTTTGACTTTAAAACAGAAGAAGGGGAGAAGATCAAAATTAAGTTTGCCATATCTCCTGTAAGTATGGACGGCGCGCTGAATAACATGCGCACCGAAGCACCGGGCTGGGACTTTGATAAGGTGAAAAGCGATGGTCAGCAACTTTGGGAACAGGAACTGCATAAAATTGAGATAGCCGGAAGTAAAGAAACCAAACTGAACTTCTATACTTCTATGTACCATACCATGATCAACCCAACTTTGTATATGGATGCTGACGGACAGTATAAGGGGCTTGATCAAAATGTACACAAGGCAGATGGTTTTACTAACTATACTACATTTTCGCTTTGGGATACCTACAGGGCGCTACACCCGCTGTTTAACATTATTGAGCCGAAACGTAACGCAGATATGATCCAATCGATGCTGGCTCATTTTGATCAAAGCCCGGAGCATATGCTGCCGGTTTGGTCAAATTCCGGTAACGAAAACTGGTGTATGAGTGGTTACCACAGTGTTACCGTAATTGCCGATGCTGTAATAAAAGGTAATGTGAATTTTGATGCTAATAAAGCACTTGATGCCTGCGTTGCCACAGCCCGTCACCGCGATTATGAAGGCATTGGCGAGTACATGGATAAAGGTTTTATCCCTGATGAAAAAAGTGGTGTATCGGTCTCTTCAACCCTGGAGTATGCTTTTGACGACTGGGCCATTGCTCAGCTCGCAAAAAAACTAAACAGAAACGATATCTACGAAGAGTTTATCAAGCGCTCAGAAAACTATAAAAACGTTTATGACGCCTCAATAGGTTTCATGCGCCCAAAACTGGCCAATGGTTCATTCAGGACTAAGTTTGACCCGTTGAGCACCATTAACGAAGGTTTTATTGAAGGTAACAGCTGGAACTATACTCTGTTCGCTCCGCAGGATCCCGAAAGCCTGATCAAACTGATGGGGGGCGATAAGCGCTTTGTACGTTACCTGGATTCATTGTTTACCATGAACCTGCCTGATAAATATTTTGCCGAAACAGAAGATATTACCCGCGACGGCATTATCGGTAACTACGTGCACGGCAACGAGCCGTCGCACCACGTAGCCTACCTGTACAATTGGACAGATAAACCATGGAAAACGCAGGAACGCGTACGCATGATTTTACCAATGATGTACAAACCAACTCCTGATGGTTTAGGTGGCAACGACGATACCGGCCAGATGAGTGCATGGTACATATTTACTTCGCTTGGTTTTTACCCGGTAGCGCCGGGTTCAGATCAATATTCAACCGGCAGTCCGGCTGTTGATCATGCGGTTATTAATTTGGATAACGGTAAAAAGTTTACTATCAACGTGAAAAATCAAAGCGCCAGAAATGTTTATGTGCAAAAGATGGTACTTAATGGCAAACCGCTTGATAAGTTGTTCATCAGCCATGATGAGATCATGAATGGCGGTGAGATAACTTTTTATATGAGCTCGAAGCATAAATAGAGATTGGTTTTGATTTCGGATTTCGGGTTTTCGATTTCGGAGTTAAAAAAGGGCTTTCCGTATTGGAAGGCCCTTTTGTGTTTGACTTTATTGGAGGATAGCTCACGATTGCAACATGTCAAGGAAACGTTATTGCTGGGCACGAAGCAATGCCAAACTCCACAAAGCGGCTTTGCAAACCGGATTGTTTCGTGTTTTAAACAGCTTTTAAGTATAATATGGCAGTGGGCTATAGTTGGCTGTTTTCATAAAATTCGGTTCTTATTTGCAATAAGATAACTTCAGCCTTTTGCAGGTCCGGTTTGTTGGGCAGGGCAGAGGTTCGATATAGTTCATTGATTTGCTCCATTTTTTCGTTAACCATATTCATCAGTTTATCAAATTCAAACTCGCCGTTGCGGATTTTTAGCAGGAAATCCCTATCGGGCCGGTTTACGATTACATGGCCGTATTGTGCTATTTCTCCGGCCATATTGAGCAGGCGAAAAGTGTGCATCATGTTTTTGGCATCGTAGCTTTTGCCGTGCGATAACGTGCTTTGATAGCGCGCCTCATTTCTTTTTGCTTCCCATTCGCGGTACTCCTTATACTCTTTACAGTATACCGAATAGCCATCTTTATTAAAGTTCATCACCGCCAGATGTTCTACTCCTTCGGGTACCGGGCTCAGTTGTACATCATCAGCGTCGGCACCAGATATTATTCCCCTGAAGTAGCCTGCCTTCAATTGTTTTTGGTGATAAAGCAGGTATACATCCCTGAAATGGTCCAGGTTTACCAGGCCGCATTGCTGCTGCTCAAAGTTGTTTACCTGAAGCCATTCCTTTAGTGTAATACTGCCATTATCATGGATCACATAGCAAAAATCCAGTACTGTCTTACAGGTTTCGTCTATTGACTTGTTGATTTTTTTGTTTAAACCGCGGGCCTTTTTTATTTGCGAGTGCGCATATCCGGCAAAGGTATCCAGGCAAAGTTTCGACAAGAAATCTTCCGGTTTTATTAAATCCATCAACGGGTGGCGGTACAATACAAATTGGCTGGGCGTGCTTAACAACTCCAGTATGTTGGGGTTGTTTTTGGTAAGCAATTCCATAAAACGACCGATCTCAAAATAAACCTCATCGTTTGTATTGTTGGCAACCTGATCGGTTTGGGTAAAGCCATAAAGCTGTTTTTGAGGCATGATGAAGATGCCCTTCCTATCCGTGTCAGATCCCTTAACGTTAAGATTATAAGCAGTGCTCCCGCTGATACAATCAAGCAGGAGCAGTTGCGGGTTTTGTTGCAGATGATCAAAAGTCATAATAGTATGTATTTTCTGAACAATTGGTTCAATTCGTCCGGCTGTTTCCTTTTTGAAGGATGCAGCGGTATCTGCTGCTGGCAATAAGTCAGCGTATCCTGCAGCCAGGTTTGTATTAGCGGCACCGGTTGTATCAACGTTTTTTCATCGGCCGTTTGCTTTTGAACAAGTAGGTCGTCTAAGGTATCCTGAAAATGCGTGTCGCTTATCAAACGTCTCAATTTACTAAACTCCATTGGCGGCACTGTTTTGCGGTCCGCTATCCAAAGACAGGCCAGTGTTGATCTTAGTGCATAAAAATAGCGTTTCAGTTTAACTTCGCTTCCCTGCAAATCATCTCGTACGGTGTTAAAAACCAATGATGAATAGTGATTAGCTGATGCCCTTGGCGAAAAATATTCCGGCATTATGCTTCTTATGTCAGCGGTAAAATCACTGCCTTCCCGGTAAACTATGGGCGATTGTATCCATTCAAACAATGATATGTTTGATTTCAGGAATAGCTTCAGCGCCTTGCGTATATCCCAGCCTCGTATATCCAATACATCATTTATCGGCAGATCTACAAAATCGGGCATATCTGTTATGCCGAGGTAATAATTTACAGGACGGGCGTATATAAAACGCACATCAAAATCACTATCGGGCGAGGCAAAGCCCCAGGCCCGGCTTCCCGATTCGCAGGCGTAAAGTATTTTTATGTTTTCAGTTTGCTCTAATTCAAGCAGTTTTTGTTGTATAGTATCAGTCATTGTTTTTAATATTAAAAGTTGAAAAAAATGAAAGAGCTACAGGTAGCAGGTGTATTCCGGATTCGAACCGGCACTCATGTATTGCTACATGTTTTCAACCATCGAAGTAGCACCCACTTACGGCATCTTTCATTACTTACCCCCGAAGGGTGAAGTTTCTTTGTTTAAAATCAGGGAATAAAGAGCGATGAATGGTAGCGCTTGGCTTGAAAGGCGAAGTAACGCTTACCAACGGCATCTTTATTCCTGATTGCAGCGGGTTTAGGTAAAAGAAATTTATGAACAACAGGCCAAAGGCAATGGCTAACAAGTGGTTCAGTCGTCCCATGCTCCAAACTGTCTGAGCTACCTTAGCTTGCGGGGCTAAAGGCCGGATTTTTACCGGCGACCCTGGGGTTAAAAAAGCGAAGTAATACTTGTTTACGGCACTTTAACCTATTGTTCATTTTGAAAATAAGGGCAATGGTCAACAAATCTTCTGCATTATGCTCTAACCAACTGAGCTACCGCGGTTACCAGCGGGCCGGGTTCGAACCGGCGACCCTAACGTCCCAAATCGAAGTAGTACTTGTTTACGGCACCTTATTTTATTTTCAATTTTTTAAAAGAAGGGTAATAGGCGATAAGTGCTTGCTTACTCTGCGTTTTAACCATCTCAACTACCCTTGCGGGGCCGGACTCGAACCGACGTCTCAGTTTTGGAAATCGAAGTAACACTTATAAACGACACCTTCTTTTATAAAGAGCAAAGGCGGCAAGAGACTTGGGGGCTTGCAAGCGAGGACTCGAACCTCCATCATGGCTTTCGCCACAATGCCCTCCCCATTATTGGCTGCGAAGTAACTCTTGCCTACGGCATCTTTATTTCTTTAAGTGCAGGGCTGTTAGCTTCCCTGCACGTTTTTATAAATCTATATTGTTAATAATGTTCAGTGCCGAGCGTCCGTTTTCAATTGCTGCTAACACATCAAAAACTTTATCGCTCCAACCTGCAATTAAATACACGTCGTTTTGAAGTAACTGCAAAGGTGCCTGTCCATAGCCCGCCAGGTCAAACAGGTACAGTTTTGCCTTTGGAGCAATGTGTTGTTTGTAATAAACCCACTGCTCCTGTATGTGATTGCTGCCGCCATTACTGTTCCATAACTGGCAATCGGTAAATAACATTACCTTATCCATTTGCAAACGGCGGGTACTCAGGTCATGAATAACGAGGTAGCCATTGGTTGAGTAACCCACTTCACCTTCGCGGCGATAAAACTCCTGCACGTTGCCCAAAATGTTACCGCGTGGTACTGTAATGGTTTTCCAGCGGTCGCCAAACATACCTACCTCCACATTTTTACAGCGCGATTGCAGCAGCATGGCCAGCATTAAACCAATATCATACAACAGCACTTTTGACTTTGCCGATATAGGTTTCTGCATTGATCCGGATACGTCGCAGGCCAGCAATACACGGGTATTTTCGTCAAAACCCCTGATATTGGCTGCGCTTGCTTGTACCGCTTTTTCCAATGCATCCATCAGTTCTCCGGTGTAGCCTTTGTTGCCGGTTATGGCTGCTTTGGCTGCCCTTGCAATGTTTTGCACCGCCGAGGTTGGCGTTATCAGCTCACGGTAAGCAGCCAGGTAGCGGAATGGAAACTGTTTGGCTTTAGCCACCTGTTCGCCGTCGGCAATGGTTGCGCACACTTTTTTAAAGTGGGCATAGCTTACGCCTGCATCCTGTATGTTGCGCAGGTTACGCAACAAGGCCATATAACCAACTTTACCGCTGTCAATTAGTTCTTCCCATTTGGCACGGAACGCTATTGCTTTGGCTTCGGCGCTATCAAAATTCAGTTGCCCAAGGGCCGAGAGTTCTGTTTCCCAGGTGTAAGGTGTTTGCAGTTCGTTTGTGGCTATCTTGTTAAAGATCAGCTGCTGCAAATCATCTTTGGCACGTGGGTGTACCAGGAACAAAGCATCACGCATTTTTATGGCGCCATCGCGGTTATATTTAGCAAACTGGTATTCGTCAAAGCGGTTAAACGCCTGCGATAAACCTTTTTGCATTTGCTTTGATAAGCGGTTGAGCTTTTTAGTGCCCTTGCGCTGGTTTAACGTTTCATAGCAAGCCAATAACTCGGTGATCTCATCGGCACGGCCGATAACCCCGTCGGTAACCCGGGCAACCAGATCGTTGCCCGAGTGCAGCTTAGCCAATTCGGTAACCAGCACCAGCGGCACCGAACGCATATACATTTTGGTACGTGCATAAACTGCCAGTTTACCAACAAATACCGGGTTGCATTTAGCTATCAAATTACGCAGGCGCTCCACGCGTGCCTGGTCTTTTTCATAAAAGGTGTCGTTTAAGCTCCAGGTAACTACCGTGGTGTACAATTCCATTTCGGCGCTCATGATAAAAGCTTTTGCGCCTTCATGATTTACCGTTTTGGTTTTTACTCTGCTTAACAGGTTGAATTTCATTTTGAACCTCCTTTATTTCGTTTTGTTGATACAAAGGTTGGAGGCTACTGCGCAGTGTATTTGCGCAGTGAAAAATATTTTTATTTTTTTTCAGAACTTTGATTCGTAGGATTAAAAGATGGACTTGATGCTTTAATGATTTATAGAAATTCGGAAGCTTAAATGTTACTTTGGAGTTCTAACTCAAGTATTCCTTTAATCCTACGAATCAAGGTTCAAATTCAATTGAAAAAAAATATTTTTCATAATTATTTTTTAATTTAAATATTGTTTGTATAATTGCATCATGAAAACAACAATATGTATACAGTGTCCATCACCCATACTGATTTATCAGAGGAGATAGCTGTGTATATATAGTAAGTATATAACAACATTGAAAAATCCTCTTAGATAAAAACTAAGGGGATTTTTTGCTTTACAGGGTAGTATATCAATTGGTCAGATTACCACATTTGGGATGTGGAGGCTCCCGGTTCAAGTCCGGGTTACCCTACTGATTTACAGCTAGAAATATAGCTCAATGGTAAGAGCAGCACCCTTATACGGTGTCGGTTAAAGGTTCAAGTCCTTTTATTTCCACAACATGGCCGGTTGCCCGAGTGGTTCAAGGGAGTCCTCTGCAAAAGGAATGTTCGCAAGTTCGAATCTTGTACCGGCCTCTTTTATTTTTGCCTGCGTAATGGCATTACGCCGGGCCTTAACTTTCATAATCCCGGCGCAGAGTCGGGTATGGGTAGTTATTGTTTTTATTTATTTAATAGTATTTTTAATGATATTTTATCGAGTATTTTTGTTTTTTTTTATAATGATTGATAAAAGGTCATGAGTCTCAGAAAAAATTGCGCTCCGTTTGGCCCCTCTCAAAACCAGGGGTCTTTTGGCTCTAACTAAGGCAGTATTTATTTAAAACAAATGTTGAAACAGGCAGTAGGGGAATTAAGGGGGAATATGGGTTTTGGAAAGGCTTAATATTTCCTCGTCAAATACATCCACAGATTATTTGCTGATATATGGTTTATTTACTATCGAAGCCTTGCTCATGGTTTGTTATATCTTGTACAAACGGGTGGCCATTTGAAAACGCTCTTTATAACCTCGTTTCAAGCCTTCTTTCAGAAGTTCAATCTCAGCTTCGCTGAGTGTTTGCCTGTTTTTCTCCATATCGTGGCTAATCAAATTTAGGAAAAATAAGCTGTATGATGAAATTCGAAAAGACCGTTGATAAGCAAGACTTACGAAGTTTCCAAAACTTCGTAAGTCTGTAAAAAATTAAATCTGTGAGTAAGTTGTTGGCATCAGCATAGTTGATGTTATTTTGCTCACCAGCAGGGCATCGGCATATTCCGGTACGGCGCTGATCTTTTTCCATTGCGGATCACTACCAAAAGCTTTCCAGTGAGCATTCTTGGCATCAAGGTCATCAAAGGTGATCATATAGGTAAGATTAGGCCTTTGTGAACCTATTACGGTTTCGCCCCAAAAAACAGGTTTGAAACCGAGGCGTTTAAATACGTCTATTTCGCCTTCATCATTAAACATTTCAATCTTCTTTTTACCTGCGGCTTCAGTTGCGCTTTGATACTGCCTCAACTCAAAGATCCTGGTTTTATTTTCAGGTGCTTCCAGGTGCGGCATGTGTACAAATGCTTTTAACAAAGAGCTTTCTATCCGTTCATAAGCAGGTGCAGCGGCCGGGGCATTAAGGTAAGCAGCGCCTTTGGCCTGCAGTTCTGCATCGCCGGCGAAACTATCGGTCACTGTTGCGAAATGGGCAAGACTGTTAAACTGCACCAGCACAAAAAGCCTGGTTTGGCCTTCGGGCTTCATTTCGGTAAATACCCCTACATGTTTTACACCTAACCGGTTGAAGGCCGGTATAGCAGTATCTTTCAGGAAATCCTCTACCAGTTTTTGCTGTTCCGAATTTTTCAGGTTGTATACCCTTAGCTCATAGTATTCGGCAGCTTTGGGAGAAGTTTCTGTAGCTTTGCTCATGGCAGGTAAAATAGTTGCGGTAACACCGGTTAACAGGGTTGATTTAACAAAGGAGCGCCTTTTCATAGCAGGTTTGATTGTTTGGCTAAGATAGGTTTTTCGGCAAAAAACAAGTGTCACATTTTTGTTTTGAGGGGAAATCCGGTTGCTTAAGCATCATCCGAATGTATTATTAAACAGTGCAGACGGAATCAATTTTGGACAGCCTGCAAATTTCTCTAATTTGGCTTTCCTGCTTTTTGCAGATTATTTTTAATTATGAGCCAGCTAATACTACCCGCCTCCACCTTTGATTTTATGAGGCAACTGAAACAGAACAATAACCGCGACTGGTTTGCTCAATATAAAGAGGCATATCAACAGCAGCTTGAACTGGTGGAGGTTTTTACGGCCGGGTTATTGAACCTGCTCAATACGCATGACGTTATCGAAACGCCCAGCGCAAAAAAGGCCCTGCACCGCATCTACCGCGATATCCGTTTTTCAAAAGATAAAACGCCTTTTAAAACTAACTGGAGCGGGAATTTTAAACGGGCGGGAAAGCACCGCCGCGGCGGTTATTATTTTCACCTGGAACCTGGCAATACATTTATAGCAGGTGGCTTTTGGGCCCCGGATGCACCCGATCTTAAGCGGATCCGCGATGATATCGCTTTTGATGCCTCGCCGTTGAAGCAAATCATCGGCAGTAAGGAGTTTACAAAAACTTTTGGCGTTTTAGAAGGCGAACAGCTGAAAACCGCACCCAAAGGTTATGCTGCAGATCATGAAGCTATTGAGCTGCTGCGTTATAAACAGTTTTTAGTAAGACGACGCTTTACCGATGAGGAGGCTTTACGCCCGGATTTCATCATAAAAGCTTCTGATACTTTTAAAAATATGCGCCCCTTTTTTGATTATATGAGCGATGTGCTCACTGCAAATGTAAATGGCGAGGAAGATTAACTATTCGTGCCTCGTTGAGCCGTCATTAGCCTCGGTGATCTTGCTGAGGTTGTAATGCATCTGCCCGTTATGTTCTTCGCCCTTAATAAGACCTTTATTGTAAAGGCTGACAAGAGTGGTTTTAACCAGCGCGGTAACCTGTTCGTTCATAATGCCGGGCTGCAGGGTTTCCAGCTCTTTCAGTACACTGTCTGCTGTTCCTTCGCCAATTTGTGCCAGCGCGTATATGGCTTTATTTTGCTGGGTATCCTGTGGATCAAAATGTGAAGGGATGTGCAGTGGTTTATATTCTTCCCTGAATTCTTCGTCGCTTAATGTCATCGTCGTAAAGCTTATAGTAACACTAAACAAACGTTATGGAAGTTTGTGTGACATTTTTAGCTTAAATCTCAAAACAATAAAATAAACGCGGACTTGCGGCCCGCGTTTATTGTTTTCTTATAGAAAAATAGTTTTTAAACTGTTGAAGGGCTTCTGATAATGCCAAGTAAAAATGAAATTACGGCAATTACCAATAATGCATGGATTAAACCTGTTGCCGAATAGGCAAACACACTGATCGCCCATCCTATTATCAGGATAACTGCGATGATATACAATAATGATCTCATAGTTTGATGTATTTAGTTTGTTATATGTAACACTTTAAAAATCGTGCCATAATTCAATCTCTATTGAAAAATATTATTTATACTGAAAGTAAATTAATTTTATCGAAATAATGATTGTGGCATCCCTCTTGCTATATCTTGATGCTACACTTAATGCTACATATGAAACCATTCTTTATTACTATAGCTAAAAATTTAACTCTTCTTATAGTACCGGACAGTGATGCCCATGCAGACGGTCACCCGGTGCTAACCTATACTTATAGTATTTATCGCCGCGATAAATCAACTGTAGCCAAGCTTAACCAGCCTGATAAGCTTTTACAGGCAAAAAAAAAAAACAACCCCGATTACCTGGGTTATATCGCTTTTGAGCAGCCGGGAAAAGTGTTTAGTTATGTTGCAGACGGCGAAAATGAACTATCGCCCGATGAAGTACTCGATGTGATTGAGGAGATCAATCATTTCAGGAATACGCCGCAAATGTGGATTATTTAAATTGTGTATAAGCACGCAAAAAACGCGAAGGCGCAAAAAAATATTTGGCGCATTCGCGTTTTGTGGGAAATAGCAGAACGTAATGCTTATTTCTTAGTTGGCGGTATCAATTGCATGAAAGTTACAATGCTGCTGGCCTCATATGATTGAATATCGCCGGTTGGGGTAGGTACGGCGTAATTACGATAAGTAAGGTTCCGGCCATCGCGATTATTCCAGCCTGTTTTAACATTGGTTTGAAGCCAGCTGAGGTATTGGCTTTGGGCACCCTCGTTGATCAGTTGCACTATATATTGCGCGAAGATAGCTTTCAGAACGCCCTGTTCGTTAAAATCTCCTTCGGCAGGTAATATACCGTTGGTGCACATATCGTTTTTTACATAATCGGCATATAGTTTGGCATCGTTAAGGTAAGCTGCATCGTTGGTTTGTTTGTATAAGGCCATGGCTGCGCCAATTGCAGTACCCGAGTTATAAGTATAATCCTGGCCACCCGGAGGGTTATTGCCTATTTTGTTATCGTTCACTTTGCCCGATGCGTCAACCAAATTAGTTTTCGACCATGAATAGATAGATTTGGCCTTGTTGAGATAAGAAACATCCTTAGTGATATTATACAATTTCATTGCTGCTATAACGGTAGGGAAGTTGATACATGAGTTTTTTCCGCTGTGCTGAAAATCCCAGAACATGCCGCCATCTATAGGGTCATAAGAGCCGTTCCAAACCCTGTCGAACCCGGATTTTGCTTTTTCAAGATAAGTGGCATTGCCGGTAAGCTGGTTGGCGCGCGCCAGGGCAATAACCCACCACATCATATCGTCATAAATAAACCAAACGGTGGTGTTGTTCCAGTTGTAGCCATCGTAATGATTATAATTACCCTGGTATATATCGCTAATGCGGGTAAGCTGTGCAGGGGCTTTGGTACGCTCATAAACATTCATGGCCATATCCCAGTAAATAGCCTGCGTCCATATAGCTGCAACGCCATCTTTTTTAGTGGTGCTGAAGTAAAGTTTATTATTTGAATCGTAAAAAGCGTTATTGAATGCTGTATAGGCAAGGTCGGCATCGGCACTGCTAAATCCGGTACTGTTATCGGTTTGGGTAGTATCCGTGCCCGGTTTAGCGGTAACGGGTATAATATCCTTACCCTTGCTACAGCTTACGATAGTAATGAACAAGCTCAGGATCAAAAAGCGGATTGGTTTTTTCATATGATAAATGTTGGTTAGTAATAGGCTTATGTCTGGTAGCGGAATAAGGTAGTTATTCGCAGGCAAGGCAATTATAGGTTAAAAAACAACCGCTAACCAACGTTTTAACCCACAAAAAATCATTAACCCAATTCTTAACCGTGATTTTAACCGGGTGAGGGGCGTTTTTACGTAAGACATAATAAACTTCGTCATGCTTGTTTCAACACCCCATTTGCTAAGCCGGCGGCAAGGCAAACATTTATTGAAATTGCTGTGTTTTGTGTTTAAAAGCTGGGTGATCTGCACGGCGGATACCTCAGGGTCCTCTGCGAGAGACCCTGAAGGGACGAGAATATCCTTAGCCCAAGTTTTGCGGGCCGGGATTGATGAGTCGGGTAACTTGGGCTTGCGTATCACAAGTCAGCCAGCACACATCCGAGCCCGCAAGACTTGCGCTAAAAAAGTAAATAAAAGCTCTAAAAAATAAAACTGTATTTAACCTTACGCAGGTTTACGTTTTGCGGCAGGTGGTTTAGTTTCCTTTTTCTCTGGCGAAGGTACCGCCGCGGTAACTGGGGGCTGTTGAGGTTTATGCCCGTGTACCAGCCGCTCATGCATGAAGTGTGTAAGCTTATGATGGAATGGTACCAGCACGGAGGCCAGGCATACCAGGATTACCAATTCAAGTACGGGTAAATGGTTACTGAGGCGCTGCACAAAAGGATGAATAAACAGGGTTAGAAATTCAAAAGCCAGCAGCAGGCATAACACGCTCATAAACTCAATCACCTTGCGGTGGGTACGGCTTTTGCTCAGCAGTAACACTACCAAAAAAAATGTCGGGATAAAAACAGCTATGCCTACCATTTGCAGATTAATTATCCGCGCCTCTTCTTCGCGGTGCTTTTCTTCGGCAATTTCTTCCTGCCGCGCTGCTTCGTTAAAACTTAAGGTTTGGATCTGCTTAATTTTTTCGGCATTGAACATACTGTCTTTGGCGGCGAGTGCGGTTTTTAAATAAAGCAGTTCAAGGTGCTCATTTTTGCCCCGGTACACATCGGTAAGCAGGTTGCTGGCGTGAAAAATCCCCTCGGGATATAGGGCGGCTTTTGCGGCATTAAGGGCCAGCGTTGCATAATAGATGCTTGAATCGGCCATACCTTTTTGCTTATAGAGTTGTGCTACGCTGTTATAGCTGTCGGCAAGGCTGTTTTGATCGTTTACTTTTGCAGCATAACTTATACTCACCCGGTAATAATCAAGCGCCAGGGCGGTATGTCCCATTTTATAGTTAATGTCGCCTAAAATGGATAAGGTGTTAGGCATGGTAGCCGTATCTTTCAGGGTTTGCTTTATGGCATAAGCCTGCATCTCATAGTTTAAAGCCGAATCAACCTTGTTAAGCTTGATGTAGCAGTTGCCAATATTGGCCAGGATAATCCCCAGGCGCGCTGTTTCATGCAGTTCTTCGGCAACAGCTTTAGCTTTAAAATGGTAGGATAGGGCTTTTACGTTATCCAATTGGTCGGAGTAAACGATGCCTATATCGCTGAGACTTTTTAAAATACCCAAACGGTCGTTAATTTCTTCGCGTATTTTTAGTGAGTTGAGTAAAAAAGAAAGGGCCTGGTCATACTTGCCATTTTTCCATAAAACCACACCCAGGCGGTTCATGCAATCGGCCTCGCCTTTTTTGAACGAGAATTTGCGGGCCAGCTCAAGCCCCTGCTGCGCATAAATCAGCGCGCTATCAGGCCGGGTGGCCTGCAATTGTAAGCTTAATTGGCGTAATGGTTCAACACCCGCGGTATCATTTTTATGCCGGGCCGCTTCTGATCTTAACCGATTTAATATGTTTTTTTGAGCATAGGTATCCGTGGCGATGCCGGTTAAAAGGCATACGCAAACCATTCCCTTTAGTATGTGGTTTAGCATAAATTATAAAATAAAACAAAGCCCCCATTTTAGGAAGGGGATAGATATACAGGGCAATGGCACCAGCCGGATAAAACAGATTCCTAACTATCCATCGAAGGTTCTTCAGCTGCATTATCCGGGTCGGGCGAAGCTACAAACCCGTCGGCGGCTTCGTCTTCGGGCTCAAGGCCTGTTTCATTATCAGCAAATCCCATTGAGGTATTTTTGTCCCTAAAACCCATAGAGGTGTTTTTGTCGAACGCTTTGGTTGATGTACTCATGGCTTTAATGTTTAAAAATCAGTTTGAGTTCAGTTAATTGCTAAGCGAGCAGGTATATAAATATACATTTATATTTTATTGATGGTCAAATCTTTACGCTTTATGTGAAATAGAGTGCCGTTTTATGCGGATAGTTGCCGGTTTTGCGGAAAGTATATTAAATGAGACTGAAAAAAAGAAACCGTCAGCTCATAAAGGAGTGGATAAAATAGAAGTGACCGAAACAAATTTATTTACACTTGCGACAGGGCTTTTTTTCGATGAAGTAAGGCCTCTTTTACATACTCTCCGTGGTTTTTATGCCAGGTGGTTATTTCGGCCGGATCGACAAATTTTATTTCGAGGCTTTCTATGGATGTTTCGATATTGCCGCTAACGTATTTGCATAAATAAAGCACTACAACTGAACTATGGGGCTGCTGAAATTGACCGGCGGGGACAGCGAAGAATTTAATGATCTCAACCGGTTCAACAATTAGCCGGGCCTCTTCCCAAAACTCACGTTTCATGGCTGTTTCCGGGTCTTCGCCAATATCA
Organism: Mucilaginibacter gossypii; assembly: GCF_900100945.1. Classification (GTDB taxonomy): domain Bacteria; phylum Bacteroidota; class Bacteroidia; order Sphingobacteriales; family Sphingobacteriaceae; genus Mucilaginibacter; species Mucilaginibacter gossypii. The sequence goes on from NZ_FNCG01000011.1 coordinate 118,922, forward strand.
ACCCAGCCGCCGGGCAAACCCCACAAAAGGTCGTCGCTGCGGTGCTCAACCAGCAGGCGGCCATTGTCATCAAACAAGATACCGTTAACTCCTACTTTGGGTGTGGCATATCCCAGATCGTTACGAAAGCGTTCTTTTAAAACTTCGGTTTCCAGGCCGGTAAATTCGCTGTACTCCTGTGTGGCTATATCCAACAGTTTTTGATAGCGCTCCATATCGAAAGGGCTTTTGGTATACCTGATACCGGTTTGTGCCAGGGCATAAATGTTTTCAAGCAGGTCGATATAATTCTTTTTCATATGGTGCCTGCAATATAGCTAACAGCTGATATAACCGGGGTAAAGAAATTATAAAATCATTGTTTAAAGATGTTTTGCGTATGGAGGGAATTTGTTACTTTTAAATACTCTGGGATTTTCTTGTGCCTGCTTCCTGCTGATTAGGTTCAGGATATACGAGTTCGAATCTCGTTCTGGGCACACTTTATAGTTTCACGGCAATCTATAACTCTTGAGAGTTCGAGTCTCTCTTCGGAAATGAGTACTTTATTATCTGTCGCATTCAACCTATCATTGGTCGCATATACACCGCAGGCATTATTGCCTTATTGCTGAGATTTGTATCATAATAAAAAACAAATTTTAAACATCAACCACTTTGGGAGGTAAATCTTATGAGAAAGATAATCGTTTTAACATTCATGACATTAGATGGCGTAATGCAGGCACCCGGCGGACCGGAAGAAGATCAATCAGGCAGTTTTAAATATGGCGGCTGGTCGGCACCTTTTATGGATGAAGTTTCGGGTAAGATGATGCAGAAGCAGATGGAAGCGACAGATATTCTGTTAGGCCGGAAAACGTTCGACATTTTTGAAGAGTATTGGCCTAAGCATGCGGATTATTGGCCTGGTATCAATGAGGTAACAAAATACGTGTTATCCAATACAAAGGATAAATCCGATTGGAACAACAGCGTGTTCCTTACAAGCATAGAAGATATTAAAAAACTGAAAGATTCAGAAGGTTCGGACATCAAAGTCTGGGGCAGCGGCGAACTGGTTAAGTTGTTACTGAAACATGACCTGGTGGACGAGCTTTGGCTTAAAATATACCCGGTACTGCTTGGCAAAGGAAAAACCATATTCAGTGAGGACACCGTGCCTACTACTTTGGAGGTAACAGAAAGCACCGTTACACCAAGCGGAGTGGTCTTTGTTAATTACAAACGCGCCGGGGAGGTTAAGACCGGTAATATGGGAGCTTAAAAAAGCTTGGAGGGAATTACTCATTCCCCAAAAAGGATCCGCGTCATCTCTGTATAGTTGTTCAGGAAATGTTTGGTAACCATGTAATGCTCCGTTTCTTCGTAACGTACCTGTTTAATACCCGAATCATCCAGTTGGTAAATGGTTGCACCCGGGTAGGCTAATAAAATGGGGGAGTGGGTGGCTATAATGAACTGTGAGTTTTCATTCACAAGCGTATTGATGAGCGAGAGTGCCGCCATTTGCCTGTTTGGCGATAAGGCGGCCTCCGGCTCATCAAATATGTAAAGCCCGTTGCCGGTAAGCCTGTTGGTTAGCGTAGCCATGAACGATTCGCCGTGTGAGCATTCATGAAGCGACTTTACTCCATATTGCCGTGCAAACGTGCCTTTGTCGTTTTCATAAACATTTTCCATATAGGTGGCTACGTTATAAAAGCTTTCGGCCCGGAGAAAGAAATAATCGGTTGGCTTTTTGTAGCTTTTTATACCGGTTAAATAATTGAAAAGTTGCGACGAATTATTATGCGTTTGAAACTGCGCGTTTTTTGAGCCTCCCTCGATACTGAAACCCATATGCAAAGCGATGGCCTCTACCAGCGTTGATTTCCCCGAACCATTTTCGCCAATGATAAAAGTAACATCGCGATGGAACTTTAATGACGACAAGTTCCTGATAGCCGGGATGTGAAACGGATAAGCATCAAACGATGGCACCATATCTCGTTTCAGTTGGATCTCCTGGAGAAAAGGTTTGGCTTCCATAGTAGGGTAAAGATAGGGAATGGAGGTGAATAAAGATTATAATCGAAATAGCTTAGCCAGTGCACGATATATCACCCATACAACAGGATAACACATCGCAATTGCAAATATTATTAATGATATAGCATAGAGATCATTACTGAATTTATATGTTAAATCAACCTTTGATAATATTACTATTTCGGCTCCCAATATCAATATATACAATGCCATTTTTATAGTAAACTGGTGTATAAAATTGATGGGGTTTTGCGCCTGCTTGAATGTCTCGTTTTGCTCAATTCTTTGTTGTGCTATATTAAAAATGAGCGTTTCGATTTGGTCATTTATGGAAGGCCACATATCGTAATTGTCCAATGCAAAATCTTTATAGATCGATAAAAATTCTAAAATTTCAATACGCAGATAGTCGTAGTGTTCCGGGCGGAATGCTTCCTGCAGCTCATCGCTAAACTGGTATAGCGAACCCATTTTGTCACCGGCCATCGTATCATTTAACGCGATGCGGTCCATTACTTCGCATGCTTTTTGTAACCCGATATTATTGCTATTGAGTTTATGATAAATTAACCCAAGCAATACATTGCCTATAATAGGTGCATTGCTTATACTTATTTTGTCTTTGATAAGCACCTTTGCTTCTGTGATGCTCTTGCTCATTGAAAGCTCAATGAAAAAATAATCCGGAATATCTTCTGTAGTGATGATGATATCATCGGCCCATTTTACAGCTTCGGCTTTTGTAATTAGTTCCCATTGCAGGCCCCAATAAAATACTTCAAGCAAGAGGTTATATGATTGCGACAATATAAGCATTCGTGATTCGGTTTAGTTGTTTGCCTACCCAGTCCCAGCTCCCGCAAGCGCCCTCGCTTGTGGGCATTATTAAGCAAACCGGTGGCTCTCCATGTAGATAACCTAAACGCGGGCCACAAGTGAGGACACTTGCGGCAGCGTTTAGAAATATAATTAAAAATCTGATTTTCAACTTCAAACTCCCAAGTTAAGACTCTTCTCCTAATCCTCCGGCTTTTCCTTAGCATCCGCCATCCGCACTATCCTCGGCTGAAAGCTTGCCAGTACATCAACCAGATCATGCTGGGCGGCCATCACAGCATGGATATCCTTGTACACCATCGGCGCTTCGTCCAAATCGCTTCCCATCAGGGTGATGCGTTTATCTGCGAGGTTAGCGGCAACTGCTTTCGGGTCGACAGTTTTGAAGGCGGCGCTTCGGCTCATTAAACGGCCTGCACCGTGTGAGGCGGAGTTGATAGAAGCCGCATCGCCTTTACCGCGCACTACAAAGCCAGGTGTGCTCATACTGCCGGGAATGATCCCTAATACACCTTCGCCTGCCGGAGTAGCGCCTTTTCGGTGTACCATTACTGCGGTACCATCGGCAAGCTGCTCTTTCCAGGCAAAGTTGTGGTGGTTTTCAATCATCATTACCGGTTTAAGGTTAAGCGCACGGGCAATTTTGTTATGGATTTCGTGATGATTGGCGCTGGCGTAATCGCCGGCCAGGTTCATGGCAATCCAGTATTCCTGCCCTTCGTCGTTATCTAAATTTAACCATGCCAAATGCTTGGCCTCCTGCGGAAGCTTGGTTTTGCTCATAGCAATTTTTGAGTAATGATCGGCAATGCTCCCTCCAAACCCGCGCGAACCTGAGTGCGACAATAAAGCGAGGTAACCACCGGCCGGGATGCCTTCAAGCGCTCCTTCGGCAACGGTAAGTTCGCCCCATTCAACAAAGTGGTTGCCGGTACCCGAGGTACCCAATTGTGAATAGGCTTTATTCTTAAGGTTCCGGATTGTCTTGGTTTCGCTCCATACAGGGCTGTCGAACAACGAGGTATCAAAATGCGTTTTGGTAACCCCGCCAATGCCGAAGTTGGTATGATCAAGCAGAAGCCCTTTAAGAATGTCGGTTTCGGTGTCAACCACACCGGCAGGCAAATCAAAAATACTCAAACACATACGGCAGGCAATATCCACCCCAACCGCAAAGGGGATGATGGTATTGGCAGTTGTAGCCAGCACACCGCCAATAGGCAAGCCGTAACCCTGGTGGGCATCGGGCATTAAAGCACCTGCTACGGCTATGGGTAACTTAATCGCGGTTTTCATCTGCGCAAGCGCACCCACTTCAATATGCTCAAGGCCGTAAACCGGGAAATCGGCAATTTCCTGTTTCAGTGCGAAGTTGGTTCGCGGCTGTTTTAAAAATTTTCCTTCTTTTCGCAGATCAATTACCGCCTCGGCCAGGTTCTTAAACTTGCCGCCTTTTTTAAGGGCATAAGGCATTGGGTCGTCAATAAGGGCTTCCAGGTTGGCCAGGATCTGTTCCTTATCCATTACGCCGTGTTTTAGCAGGCCATTCGCCACACGGCTAAAGTTCTCCAATATTTTTACGTCGTTAATACCTAATGCGGTTAATTCGTTGTTGCTTATTTTTATCTTTTCCATAGCGCTCTTAAACCTCCGCCAATTGGCGGAGGGGTTTCTTGTTTAGCTGCTTTTGTTATTTAACGATACAAAGTAAAATTTCAACTGCGCAATGTATTTGCGCAGTTGAGAATAATTTAATAATATTATAAAAAAGTCATGAACTGGTGTGTCGACTCACCCCGACATCGCTTCGCTTGTTGACCCTCTCTCCGGCTTCGCCGCAAAGGGGGTAGGGAAATTAAAGAATAAATAAATCCGAAATCTAACATCCTAAATCCGAAATCAAAATATGCCTGTAAACCGCAACGCCCTTATCCGCTACCGAACCATTGATAGCTGCCTGCAAAACCGCCGCCGGCAGTGGACACTTGACGACCTGATTGAAGCCTGCTCCGAAGCTTTGTACGAATACCAGGGGATAAACAGCGGGGTAAGCCGCCGCACCGTGCAGGCCGATATGGAGATGATGCGCAGTAATAAGCTGGGGTACGAAGCGCCTATTGTAGTGGTTGATAAAAAGTATTACACCTACTCCGACAAGAATTACAGCATCAATAACATCCCCCTCAATAACCAGGACATGCAGGTGTTGAGCGAGGTAGCCGGTTTGCTGGGCCAGTTTAAAGGCCTGGGGCATTTTGCCGACCTTAACGAAATGGTAACCAAACTGGAAGACAAGATCTACAGCCAGAAAACACACAGTGTGCCAGTGGTTGATTTTGAAAAGAACGATAACCTGAAGGGGTTGGAATGGATTGAGATTATTCGTAAGGCTATTGTAAGCAAGAATACGTTGTGTGTTAGCTATCAGTCATTCAAAGCAAGGGAGGCCAGTACATTTTGCTTCAGCGCTTATTTGTTGAAGGAGTACCGTAACCGATGGTTTGCGCTGGGCGTATCACACGTAAGGAATAAACCACTGCTTACCCTGGCGCTCGACAGGATTCAGACTGTGGAGGTACATATTGACGAGTACATTGAAAACACCCGGATCAATCTCGCTACTTATTATAATGATGTGCTTGGCGTTACCAAATCGCCGGGTCAGCGCGATAATGAAGTCATATTTTGGGTAGATGATAAAAATGCCCCGTATGTTATTACCAAACCATTGCACCACACGCAAAAAATATTAAAAGTTACGGCAGACGGAACAATATTCAGCATTAGGGTGATCATGAACTTCGAGTTGGAGCGTGAATTGCTCGGTTTCGGGCCTAAACTGAAAGTGCTTGGTCCGCGGATCCTGGTTAAACAAATGAAGGATCTGTACCGGAAATCTCTGGAGCATTATGCTGGGGATAGCCCTGTACCGCAGGGTAAGAATTTGAGCAGTTTGTTAAATTCGTGACGTAAAGCATTTATATTAGTGCTAATGATAAGCGAAAAAGAAACTACCAGCTTAAGTAAATTTTTAAGCCTAGTATTACGTCATCAGCCCGAAGCAATAAATATTAAACTTGATGAGCAGGGCTGGGTAGCCGTTGACGAATTGCTGCTAAAAGCGGCTGCACATGGTAAAGCCATAACTCTTGAAATACTGAACCACATAGTTGAAACTAACGCCAAAAAGCGTTTCGCATTTGATGATGCCCGGCAGAAGATCCGCGCCAGCCAGGGGCATTCGGTTGAGGTTGAGCTGGGTTATGAAGCACAAATACCACCGGATGTGCTGTATCATGGCACAGGGAGCCAGTCGATTGAGGCGATTTTGCAAACCGGGCTCGAAAAGCGGAGCCGGCAGCACGTACACCTAAGCAACGACCTGGAAACGGCTGTTAAGGTTGGTCAACGCCATGGTAAACCTGTGGTGTTAACCGTTGCGGCGGGTGAAATGCACCGGCTGGGTCATAAATTCTATCTGTCAGAAAACAAGGTGTGGCTTACCGATTTTGTACCGATAGATTTTATCGGAAAATATTCCTCTTAACCTATCCATGACGACTTAAAAAATGGGTGTCATACTGAGCCCGTCGAAGTATGGCGGACAGGGCCCCTGCACACGAGTCTTCGACAGGCTCAGACTGACAGGCCCTCTTTGTCATCTAACCTTCAGAGTCCATGGATTTAATCACTCAGGATAAATCCCAAATCGAACATCCGAATTCCGAAATTGGAAAATGACATTTTTTTGACTTTTGTACCAAATTAGTCGAAACTTTATTTTAAAAAACGCTTGCAGGTTAAGTAGCAAACCTGTTACATTTAGGAAATTATAAACTGAAATGCCAAAGCACATCCTAATTATTTACGTATTGGTTGCCTGTTGTATCCTGGTTATTATGGTCAACTCATTTGTTAAAAACAGGTTAAACAAAAAAGCTGAAGACCGGCGGATCCTGAAACCCGTTAACCGTTCTTAATTGTTTTTCAAATCCATTAAGAGGGCCGGCCCTGTGATCAAACCGGGGCCGGCTCTGCAAAGCATCGATATCTCCTGATGCTCATATTGTTTATCACCAGTCGTTTTTTTGAAGTTTAAACAAGCCTTTATTAAAATATACGTTGAGGAAAATATTTTTCGCTAAGACGCAAAGATTTTTTTCCCTTTGCGTCTTAGTATGCTTATTTAATCACGGACGTGCTATTCTGCTAAAATCCATCAAAAACAAAGGTTTCGTTTACAAGCGGTTTCCTTGGCAGCATTTCAGGTCGGATACTGGCCTGGTACACAAATGAGGCTACGATGATGGCGGCCTGTTTCAGATCATCTATCATCAGGTGGTCGTAGTCGTCCATATTGCTGTGGTGCGTGCGGGTTTCATAATCAATAGGGTCCTGCACAAACTGGAAACCCGGTATGCCAGCCCAATCAAACGCCAGGTGATCGGTTGACCCGGTATTGGCCATAGTTACCGTTGTGGCACCAAGGTCATTAAAGGGTTTTAGCCACTGTTCAAATATCGGTTTCATTTTTTCGTTGTTTTGCGCAAAGATCCCCCTGATTTTTCCGGTACCATTATCCAGGTTAAAATAGGCTGATACTTTAGCCTGCTCGGGCTTTACAGTAAATTTAACGCCATCCCTGAAATGGCTTTTAACGTACCCGAATGAACCCAGCAAACCCTGCTCTTCCCCGCTCCACAGTGCAATGCGGATGGTGCGTTTAGGTTTAAGCCCAAGCGAATCGAGCAGGCGAACGGCCTCCAGCATTACAATGCAGCCTGCGGCATTGTCGGTTGCACCGGTAGCTGCCTGCCACGAATCAAGATGACCGCCCAGCATCACCAGCTGCGATTTTAGTTTGGGGTCGGTGCCGGGGATTTCGCCCACTACGTTGTAGCCGTTTGTATCTTCGGTAGATGTTTTGTCCGTAAAACTCATGGCCAGTTCAACTTTCTGGCCCGATTGGATCAGCCGTTTGATCTTCTGCCCGTCCTCCGAAGCCATGGTAACCTGCGGTACGGTTTCCGGATCAGTTAATTTATAGCCGTAGCGCCCTTGCACAAAAACGGTTCCGTTAACATTACTGCGGCCCGCGCTAATGAATGCCAGCGCACCAGCGTTTTTCAATATGCGGTCTGCTGTTTTAAAGATCTTCAGATATTTAGTAGTATACATGTCGATCATGGAGCGGGACACCATATAAGTATCCTTCAGGTTGGCTAACGCGGTGTCGGCCAGTCTTTCGGCCGATGGCTCAAAGTCCTTTTTATAATCAGCCGCCTCACCGGTAACCAGTACAAATTTGCCTTTAAACCCGGTAGCGTGGCTATTAAGATAAACAGTATCTATAGCCTGTGCCGATGTAATTATCATAACTTCACCTTGCAGCAAGCCTGTGCTGCCCGGGCTCCATGGATTAGGATAAGCCCTGATCTGGGCATTATAGGGTGCGCGCATCATCATACTGAAATCCTGCACTTCCCATTGTTTGCCAAAAGTGCCCCAGGGCTCGGTAGCGGCATTGGTCATTCCCCATTTTTTCATGGTGGCAACTGCCCAGCTTGCTGCCCGGGCATAACCCGGCGAATTGGTTAACCGCGGACCGGATACATCGGTTAAATAATGCGCTATCTGCGGAATTTGTGAGCTGCTAAGCTCTGCCTTGCGGATGCGACTGAAAGCTGCAGTATCAATAACTTCCTGCTGGGCGTAGCTACCGGTGCTGGCAAACAACAGCGCGCCGAAAATAAAATTGAGTTTTATATATTTCATAATGAGGGTTTTATATTTGAATATAAGGTTTTAGTTTGAAAAATATAAATAAGAGGGGGTAAAACCTGAACTAAGCCGTGCCATTAACACAATAAAACATTGGCAACACCCCAGATGTCATTAAATAACGTAAAAACCGCATCCCGAAAGCGTATAAACACTATGTTACCCGGCTGTTTTTATCGTCAATTTTATCTTCTCTAAATAAAGTCATTTAACCCGAAGGCTATTTGTAGTTTTCTGAATCAGCAAATAGCTTAAATCAATGGTATTTATAGTGTTCGGGTCGCCTGTATATGGCTTTAAACGTTTGTGAACCAACAATCAAATTATATAAACTTAAAACTACAACCTATGTCTTTTTTATCAAAAATGTGGGATAATGTAAAATCCCTGTTCCACAACGCTTCAGACGCTGTACATGAAATCATTACCGTAGCCGACAAAGTTGCTAACGGAATCAAAAACCTTGAAGCAAGCCAGGCCGGCCAGTTTTTGGAAATGACGCTGGAAACCCTGGTGCCGGCATCAGCAGTAATTGTGAACGGCATTAAATTATGGCTGCCCAAAGTGGTTACCGATTTAAACTGGGCTGTACAGGAAGATGGCAAAACAGATGCGCAAAAAATAGCCGACGCGGTGGCTTATTTAGCAAAACTGAAAGGCGTTAACCCGGATGCTTATGCCAGCCAGCTGAACACGTTAAATGCACTGATCCAAAAATGGATGTCGGACCAGCAGGGTGCCGGGCTCAACATTCAGCAGGCGCTTACCATTAGCCAGGTTAACCATAATCCCGATCTGGTTTCGGCTTAATGATATTAAATTGCTGAGGGGCAGCATCCCCGTGGCCGCATCATAAAACAAATGATGTGGCCTTCTTTTTTGCATATATATAAATATGACCTGTTTTTTCTTAAGCTTGTGGTTGGCCCATTTGCAACTGCTTGCCGGTAAGGATATTAGCGTACTTAAAGTGGCAGATAATAAATAAGCCTCTATTTTTTTGAAGTAGCAACTACAACAATACCGCCTATAACTAATAATCCGCCAAGGTAGGGCGGCCAGTTAACAGTTTTTTCCCTGTCGGCCGATACCTGTATAGGGCCGGCATCAATGATCTTTTCTTTTTTGGTGTAAGTAAAACCTGTCCAGATGAGCATGGCCGCACCTACAATAATGAGTACAATCCCTATGGCTTTGTTCATGGTTATATAATTTGGTTATTGATAATAAATAGCGTTTAGTTACTATTTGTTTTGCGCTTGTCGTTCAGATTGGCATATTAAGTTTTTTTGCTTTCAACTTTTCTTTAGATTAGAAGCCTGGATCCGGGGTGAATGGTTTTCCTATAACATCCTGAAAATTAATTACCGTAGATGCAAGATAATCTGATACTGGAAACCATATCGGTTACTAAAAACTTTTTTGGGGATAAGTCTTCGGGGGTTAATAACGTTACCATTTTTATTCCAAAAGCAAAAATAACAGCGATAGTAGGTGAAAGCGGCAGCGGGAAAACCACTTTGCTCAACCTGTTATATGGTACCCTGGAGCCCGACCATGGTGAGGTGTTTTTTAAGGAGGAGCAGGTATTAAGCAGGCAAAAAGGTATTCAGCATGCCCATAAGGTTATGCGGATGGTAGCGCAGCACGATAACGATCTTGATCCGCGAATATCGGTATGGGACACTATATGTGAAGGTTTGCCTGCCGAAGATCAAAGTCAGGCTATCCATCATGTTACTGAAGCCTTGAACCTTTTAAATATCTACACCATTAGAGAAATGCCCTTTGGTAAATTAAGCGGTGGCGAAAAGCAGCGTGTAACCATTGCCAAAGCATTGATTAGCCGCCCGGAAGTTTTACTGCTTGATGAACCCTTTAACCAGGTAGATGCAACCTATCGGGAAGGTTTACAGCACGATATCAGGTATATTGTAAAGGAATGGGGAGTTACCGTAGTATTGGTATCGCATGATCCTGCCGAGATCCTTTCCATGGCCGATGAACTTATTGTACTTAAAGAAGGGGAGATTGTGGAGAACGGCAGTCCTGAGCAGTTATATCATGCGCCTAAATTATTGTACACGGCACAAATACTGGCCAGCTGTACCCGGCTAACATCGGCCCAGGCAAAAGTTTGCAGCATAAAAAGTAAACGCAGCGTGGTGGTGGTTTACGCCGAGCATATTAAAATTAGCAGCCTGGGCAGCAAATGGCTGGTGAAAATGGTATTGTTTAAAGGCTTTTTTGAAGAACTTATTGTTGAAAAAGATGGTTTAACACTGCGGGTAATTAATTACGACAGGCGTAAGTACCCGGTTGGCAGTAAAGTTGGCATCAGTATCAGTAAGTATTTTGAATTTGGAAAATGGGAGAGTTGATTTATACTTTTGTCTCTTTGGGACTTTTTAATAAAAATGCCATTGCGAGGAGGAACGACGAAGCAATCTCGTAGCTACGCAAGCCGGCTATGTATTGACTACGAGATTGCCGCGCTGCGCAATGACATAGTTTTTATTTTTTTCGTTTCAGCGCTTGTGTTCACTTTGCTACTGCCAGTTCTCTATGTTTTGCCTTCCTATACTTCGATAAATTGATCAGCAACACACTGCTCAATATTACAACCAGTCCAATAACCTGGATCAGCGTTACATGTTCGCCTGCAAAAATTACCCCCAATAATACGGCTATCACCGGGTTAACATAGGCATAGGTACCAACCTGGGTAGCCGGTCTCACCTGTAAAAGCCATACATAAGCGCTAAATGCCGCTATCGATCCAAATATAATGAGATAAGCTAGGGCATACCAGCTTTGTACCGGTATGGCATGCCATTGTACGGTTTGTACCTCGTTGTTTAAAAAACTTGCGGGAATAAAAAATATGCCGGCTCCAAGCATTTGCCAGGCCGTATTTACCGATACCGATCCTTTAGTGTTATAATGTTTTGAATATAATGAACCGGAGGCCCAGCCCAGTGTACCAAGTAAAAGCAATATCATTCCTGGTAATTTTGATGGACCTGCCGATGATCCCAATACGTCCGCGATCTGATCCCGAAATAAAAGTATCACACCTATAAAGCCAATGATGAGGCCGACAATGGTGCTTTTGCTTTTAAAGTTGGTGCTCCAGTTGGGTTTATCAAGCAGCACGAACCAAATTGGCGGCGATGTTACCATAATGGCCACCATCGCGCTTGGTAAAGTTTGTTCGGCCCATATTACTGCACCGTTACCTATTACCAACAGCAGGAAACCGCTTACTGCTGCATGTAATATGTTTTGTTTTACAAAAATCTTTTCACCCTTAATTGCACACCACGCCATTAACAGCAAACCCGCTGTGAAGAAGCGCAGCGCGCCCAACAGCAGCGGCGGAAAACCAGCTACTGCAATTTTTATAAAAAAGTAGGTAGAGCCCCATACTATATAAACAGTGGCGAAAGCTATAATAACTAATAAGGGCGAAGTGGATTTTGCAGTAGTAGGTGCCATGGTATATTATTTTTCGGGTATAACCAATTGTTGTTGTTCTTTTTTGGTTTCGAGCACTATGGTGGTGCGGGTGCTCAAAATATTGGGTATTTTACTGAAGTGAGTGCGCATTAAATTCATTAGCGAGGCGGAGTCATAAGTACGCACTTTTATTAAATAGCAATCGTCGCCGGCTATGTGGTGCACTTCCTGTACTTCGGGTATCTTGGCCAGCTCGCCTGATGTAGCATCGCTTCCTGGCCCATCGGCCGCTTTCATAAATATAAAAGCAAGCATTTTTTGCTGCAGGGCCGCCGGATTGATGCGCATTGTATATTGTTGGATCACATTTTTTTGTTCCAGTTTTTTTACGCGCTCAAGAATGCCGGATGGCGCCATGCCAAGCTCACGGGCCAGGTCGGCATTAGAGATCCGGGCGTTTTCCTGCATCAATCGCAAAATATGCAGGTCGGTTTTATCTAAAATAATTTCCGGTTCGTTAATCATACAGTAATATTCGGTATAAATTGAATAAAGTTCAAATATTTTTAATTAAAATGAATTTAATTCAACAAAACTGTCTTTATGATGTTTAAACATCAGTTGCTTAAGTCGCTTCTGCAATCAAATAAATACTGTTTTAGCTGTCTGAAATGACTTTTTGATATGCAATAGATTTTTTTGAAAAAAAATTAAAATGTTTTTAAATCACAATCGTCTTTATCTTTAAAAAGGATAAAGAAATTGACAACAGCGATAATGCCCCAGGACAAAAACAGCCACATCATACAAACAATTGCGTCGTATGGTAAAAGCCTGTTGGGATTTATTCGCCGGAGGGTAAAAAACGATGCCGACGCCGAGGATATACTCCAGGATGTTTGGTACCAGTTTAGCGCTGTTATTAATTCTGAACCGATTGAACAAACCAGCGCCTGGCTATACCGGGTGGCCCGGAACAAAATAACTGATAAGCATAAAAAAAAGACGGAAACCCTGCTTGATGATATGCTGGCCGATGATGAGGATTATGACGATGAGGCACCGGACTTTAAAGCCATACTCCTTACCGAAGCTACCACTCCCGAAACCGAGTATTTGCGCAACCTTTTTTGGGAGCAGTTATTTTTTGCGCTGGATGAATTGCCCGAAGAACAAAAACAGGTATTTGTTTGGCATGAGCTTGAAGATATCCCCTTTGAGGAAATTGCCAAACGTACCGGGCTAAATACCAACACGCTGGTATCAAGGAAACGTTACGCCGTACTACACTTGCGCAAACGGCTTGCCCAGCTTTACACCGAAATTACTGAATATTAAAAATTAAGACATTATATAACATGAAACCATTTTTTTATAAAAGGCGATTTTTCTTCATTCCGCTTGGGGTGATCGCTTGCCTGGCCGTCATCAGCTTTGTGGTAATGCAGCTGTGGAATAATTTATTGCCGGATATTTTACATGTAACAACCATTACTTACTGGCAGGCCGTTGGCATATTTATTTTATGCAAGATTTTGTTTGGTTTTGGGAAAGGCGGCCCTAAAGGCGGAGGAGGTGCGCCCTGGATGCGCGGACGCATGGCTGAACGTTTTAAAAATATGAGCCCTGAAGACAGAGATAAATTCCGCGCTCAGTGGGAAGACCGCATGTGCGGATGGAAAGGCCACGGGCATGGCAGGTTTAGCCGTGACTGGGACGATTTTAAGACTACCACAAACGAAGAAAAGAAGGCTGAGTAAGCGATCAGGAATATCAGCTTTAAGCTTTATGCATTCCGCTTTCAGTTCTAAATAAATTTATATTTATCTACCTCAAATAACATAACAATGGATGTACTGGTATTTGCAACAAGTGTACGGCAGAGACGGCAGGTGAGCCGGGTACAAAATTTATTAACCAAAATACCCGCCATAGCCCAATGGAACTTTGACCTGGAAGACTGCGATAATATTTTACGGGTGGAAGCTAAGGATCTTTCGCCTCGTTATATCGAATCGTTGTTGCAAAACGCCGGCATCTATTGCCAGGAGCTGGATTACTAATACCTGTTTACAATGACGGCCGCGCTTGAACGTAAGGTGAGATCCGATGGGACCATATCTTGTTAAGCATCCCTGTTACAGGATACATTTATGGCCCGGTGGTTCAAATCCCTAACGCTGCTGCGGCGGTAATATGGGTGTTCTTCCCAATAATAGTGCTTTAGGGCTTTTGGCTGTGCAAAGGCTATTGGTTAAAAAGAAATTCAAAAATTTAGTTAAGTGATTGTTTGGCAGCCCGGCTTATTTTTTAGCCGGGCTGTTTATTTCAATCCAGTAGCCATCCGGATCCTGGAAATAAAGTTGCAATACGCCATCTGCCCGGTAGGTAGGTTCTTTACTGTCACCTTTCCAGTTTGAGTAAGGGATATTCATTTGATCGAGTGTTTTTGCAAACTCTTTTACCGACGAAACGGTGAAGCAAAGGTGTACGCCTTTAACCTGTTTTTCGTTGCGTTCAGCCTGTATAACATGTAGTTTCACATTATTGCCAAGGCTATACCATTGGTGTACGGTATCGGCAAAGGGGTTGTCAACTTTTTTAAGGTGTAATACTTTGGTATAAAATTCGGTGCTTTTTTTAAGGTTACCGGTAGTAATGGCAATATGATCAATTACCGGTGAGATATCGGTACCGTTTTGGGCTTTGCAAACCACAGGCAAAAGCACAGTTATTGCCAGCAGCAACGTGGTTAGTTTGGCTGTTTTAAAGATTATTGATAAAGATCTCATTGTTAGGATTTGTAATTTAAATGCCTAAAGATATAGGTTTAGCATTATGGTTAAAGTAATGCACAAATAAATTACACAAGCATTCAATGAAAACTGAATATCAATTTTTCGTCCTCGTGATTAATACAATTGATATTGTGTAAATTCCAGTCATTAATATCAATAAGGCCCGCATCGGTCCTGTAATGACTGTCATCAACAGGGCATTTTACTACATATCCAATATCTTTAATCAGCACAATTATTGGTCTTGCACCGCAAACCTTGCAGCAGTTACAATCAACCGATCCTGGTATATTAACATAGCCCCTCATACTTCATCCGGCGTTTAATTAAGTTTTTAATTGCGATTGGTTATCAGGTCAATCAACTTGTTAAAGTAGTCGTATTTTATCCCAAAAAGTTAAAAAAATACTAATTGAGAATAAAATCCTCCATGAAAATATAATACGTATGAAACTGGGTTTATGTTACTGCCCTTTGCAGATTATTATTTATTTAAGGAGATAATAATAGTTGTTTGTGTTTTGCAGTACCGTTTTATATTAATTTAACGCTGCAAACAGCTATGGAGCAATATGATTATTAATGCTTATAGCCTTTCTGGCCATCGGTTTTCTGTTTGTTTGGATTAATCAGGTTATGGAGCGACGGAGTTCCTGAGTTGTCGCTTGAAATAGTTTTCGACTGATGATTATCCTACTGTAACATTCCTTTTACCGCTTTGTTGCCGCACTCTTATGGCATGATAACTGTTTGGCCATAGTTTATCTATCGAAAACTAATAAATCATTTGCTATGAAAACTACTGTTTCACGCTCAATTTCATTATTAATATTAGCAGCAATGGGCTTTACAAGCTGTTCGACCGAATACCGGGAACGACACAGGCGACGACACGACGAAAGGGTTCGTGTACACGAACGCGTAGTTATACATAATTAAAACAAGTAAATACAGCAAAACAGGCCGTGCTGATGAAGCACGGCCTGTTTTGTTTATGGCGTTTAAAAACCGGGATTGTTTATGGTAAAATCAATCGTTCCAGAGGTGCCGTGAATGAAGGCTACCTTCCAGTTTGTTTTTAATCATAAGGTCGTCTTTATGCAAAATGCAATCGCCCTGATTGATGTCTTCTTCGGCAGTAACTTTGATGATGCTGCCTGATATCTGTTCAACTATACTTGATAAAGTAAAGATCTCTGAGTCGGGTATTTGTACGGTTAATATTGCCATGGGTAGATGATGTTATTTTTAATAATTCAAAAATATGGCAATAAAATTTACCCAATGTTTTATGAAAGTAAAATTTAAATAACCTTTATTTTACAAATGTATCAACAATATTAATTCACAGTTTTAGTTATCAGCACCCAGTCGACAATGGTTTTGGCATCACCGGCTTTTATTTTGTTAACTGTATTTTCTGATAAGCCATGATAGGGTTTGGTAACCTTGTTAACACCACCAGGATAGCCACCACCTAATGCAAAATTAAGGATGATGAATTTTTTGTTATCAAAAGCCCAGCGGCCATATTTTTCAACCATTGCTTTTGTTACTGTATAGGTAATTTTGCCATCAACCTTAAAAACAAGGCTCTCAGGCAACCAGTCTACCGAATATACATGCCACTGGGTAACATCAATGCCTGCGGGGAAAAATACACGTTTTGCAAGCGGCGTATCGCCAAAATAGCCGGGGCCATGTAAAGCATGGCTTACCCAGCTTGAGTCGCCTACGGTTTCCATTACGTCAATTTCGCCGCAATTGGGCCATTTACCGTTTCCAAGCAGCCAAAAGGCTGGCCATAGGCCTGCGCCTGCCGCCATTTTCATTCTGCATGAGGCAGTACCATATGTAAACTCCATTTTAGCTCGGGTATTAATGCGGCCTGAAATGAAATCATATTTACGCTGCTCTTTACTGGTAAAGCCGGGTTTATATAAAGCCTTTAAAACAAGCGCGCCGTTTTCTGCACCTTCGGCTTTACCATCTATCATATAAATGGTAGCCGCCGAATCAACATAGGCCTGCTGCTCGTCATTAACAGTGTTGCCCGTAACTTCAACATTCCACCTGCTCCTGTTGAGGGTTGGTTTATTAAAATCTTCAAAGAAAACAGTATCCGTAGTTTTATTCTGAGCGAATGCCTGTAATGCTAATAAAAGTGGAGCTGATAGCAGCAGATATTTTAGATTCATTTGAAGTGTGAGATAAGGGTTTAAAAGTAGATAAATTGGATGACACGAATTTAGTATTTACCAATTGCGATCATAATTTTACAGTAACGTCCCGGTTTGAAACTTAGAAGATACATTGACAAATAAACAAATTGAGAATCTCTGCTTGCATTGTTATATTTGTGTAATACTCATCTTAAGGTCATGGGTAATACCACAGCAAATTTATATTTCAGGTCAAAACAGGTTTCATTAATAATGTTGGCGGTAACAGCTATCATTTGGTCCAGGTTGCTATTCTTTCTTTTTAATGACCCTGAAGGCCCAAATCTTTTAATAGTTGGAGGTTTGGCACTGGCTGTATTTTTGTTATCCTGGGCAGTATATATATTTATCCCGTCCAAAATGAATGGTTTTAAACGCATTTCTGCAGCAATTTGTATCCAAATACTATTGATTATTGGTCTTTATTTTTGCATGAAGTAATTTCCCGTCTTTCTCAAAATCTTTAAACCTGGCCTGCATCAGCAATTTTACCCTCTAATTACCTTTACTTTTTTAAATTGCAGTCTTATACATATTTATATGCACAGTAGTGGTTTTTTGAAGGTATTCGCAATTATTGCGTTGATTAGTTTGTTGTTTGATTGGTACATCCATTCCGGCCTTAAAACCTTAACTGCCGACTGGCAATCAAACCTGTGGCGCAATGTTGTTTTATGGGGGTATTTGATCACATCTGTTGGTGTAACTGCGTTGTTTTTAATTGGCTTTGGCGCTTTTAGTACAGCAAGCGGCATGCGCCCGTTTCATGAGTGGATGCTAAGCCTGTTCCTGACGTTTTTTATTACCAAATTGGTTTTCATAATCGTGCTATCCCTCGGCGATCTTGGGCGGTTTTTCGTAGGTGTATTCAACTTGATCAGTGATTCGGGCAGGGTTGCCGGGCAGCCGGCTTTTCCGGGCCGGCGTAAGTTCATCAGTGAAATAGCGGTACTGGTGGCTGCCGTGCCTTTTACTTCGTTTTTTTATGCCATGCTTAAAGGTAAATATGATTATAAGCTGCACAAAACCACCCTTTATTTTGATGATTTGCCCGATGCTTTCGATGGCTTTACCATCACCCAGCTTTCTGACATCCATTCGGGAAGTTTTGATAATACCGAGGCTATGCAACGCGGTATCGACCTGGCTAAAGCGCAAAAAAGCGACCTGTTTGTTTTTACCGGCGACCTGGTGAATAATGCAGCATCGGAAATTGAGCCTTATATTGACAGGTTTGGGCAGATCAAAGCGCCTTACGGACAGTTTTCCATTTTAGGTAACCACGATTACGGTGATTATATCCATTGGGATAACATGCAGGAAAAGGCAGCCAATCTCGATAAACTTAAACAACATCACAAAGCCTTAGGCTACCGTTTGCTGCTGGATGAAAATGTAACCATTGAAAAAGGCGGGCAATCGATCTCCCTCATCGGGATCCAAAACTGGGGCAAAGGTTTCATCCAGATAGGCGATTTGAATAAGGCGCTTCAGGACGTACCCCAGGATGCCTTTAAAATACTGCTTTCGCATGACCCTACCCATTGGGAAGAACAGGTTCGTTATAACCCAACAACCATTCATCTTACCTTGTCGGGCCATACTCACGGCGCGCAGTTTGGTGTAGAGATTCCCGGCTTTAGGTGGAGCCCGGTAAAATACCGTTATGTTGACTGGGCCGGCCTCGCTAATGAAAATAACCGATATCTGTACGTAAACCGTGGTTTTGGTTTCCTGGCATTTTCTGGAAGGTTAGGTATTTGGCCGGAGGTTACAGTTATTGAGCTGAAGAAAAAGGTGGTGTAACGTTATAAAATAAGGATTTGATTTATCCGGCTTGATTTGTGGCAGGGTTTTTATGCTTATTATACTAAGCATTTAAACTTAAAATTATGGCAACTAATAATATAAAAAGGATAGGCAAACAAGGTCCCCAGGTACAGCATCAGCATAGCAATGCCTGGCAAGTGATGAAGCCTTTTGTACATTTTGGTGTGAAAGCGATAAGCGCAATAGCCCATACGCTGATCTACATTATAAAACATATTCCCAAACCTGATTCGCCTAAACCTTCCGGGCAAAAAGGCGGTAAGGTCATCAAAATATGAAATAGTAAGCCCGGTATATTCATATCGGGCTTTTGGGTAATCCAGTACTGGTTATCAACCGTTATTAAACGGAATAAAATACCGTGTTTTCACGGGTTGCGGGACCGTTTTTAAATGGCGAGATTTAAGCGTTGATTAAATCATGCAAAACAAGAACTGCCATTACCTATCACTGGTTGCTAATATTGCCTTCAATAATAATTGATATAATATTGAAAACCTAAACCTTAACTTTAACCTTGTCCTTACACCCGTCAGTTTGATGGGTGTTTTTTGTTTTATACCAGGTCAAATTCATAAGCGTTCAGTAAGTGGCTTGTTGTTTAAATTACAATTTGTACTTACTTTCACCCTCAATGAATCATCTGTTTACCGGTTACAAAACGCTTCAAAAATTAATACTTCCGGCGCTGTTACTTTCTGCTACATTGTCAAAAGCGCAGGTGTTTGGCGGTAATCCGCCATCTATAAAATGGAAACAGGTAAACACACCGCCAGCCCGGGTGATATTCCCGACCGGCTTGGATTCGGCGGGGTTAAGGGTTGCCAATATCGTGCAGCAAATGAACGGCCTGATCCGGCCAACAATCGGCTTTAAGCAAAAACAAATCAGTATTGTATTGCAAAATCAAACTACCGTAGCCAACGGTTATGTGGGATTGGCCCCCTTCAGGAGCGAGTTTTTTTTAACTCCCGAACAAAATAGCTTTGATATAGGCAGCCTGCCATGGCCGCAGCAACTGGCTATTCACGAGTACAGGCATGTGCAGCAGTACAATAATTTTAATGTAGGCCTGTCGCATTTACTCCGCATAGTTTTTGGCGAGGGCGGGCAGGCGCTGGGTAACGACCTGGCTGTACCCAACTGGTTTTTTGAGGGCGACGCTGTTTTTAACGAAACCCTGGTGAGCGAACAGGGCAGGGGCCGGTTGCCTTATTTTTTTACCGGTTACCGTGCGCTGTGGGCTGCGGATAAAAACTACAGCTATATGAAGCTTCGCAATGGCTCGTACCGCGACTATGTGCCCGACCATTACCCCCTTGGCTACATGATGGTAGCCTACGGCCGCGAAAAATATGGAAGCGAACTCTGGAAAAACGTAACACATGACGCTGCGGCTTATCGAGGTGGCTTTTATCCTTTTCAATGGGCTGTTAAAAAATACACCGGCGAAAGTTTCAAAACCTTTTCAAATAATGGGTTTGCTTATTTCAAACAGCAATTTGCCGAAGATAACAATCAGCCCATTGCCGAACGAAAGAAACATTTTGACGCCAACCGGCAATACCCGGCTTTTGTGAACGATAGTACGCTCATCTATGCCAAAAATACTTACGATCATTTGCCTGCCTTTGTCATTAAAACCGGTGATAAAGAATTGAAAATCAGCACCCGTTCCTATTCATTGGATAGTTATTTTGATTATCACAACGGTAAAATAATTTATACATCCTATCGGCCGGATTTACGCTGGAGCTACCGTAATTATAGTGAACTGATGCTGCTTGATACAAAAACGGGGCTGGAACACCGGATCACATCAAAAGCAAAATACTTTTCGCCTGCTTTTAGTGCCGATGGCCAAAGCATTGTTGCTGTACGGGTTGATCCATCAGGATTGAGTCAGCTGCATATTTTGGATACTGCGGGTAAACTACAACAGGAAATTCCAAACCCGAAGGGGCTATTTTATACTTACCCTAAGTTTTACGGCGATGGCAAACTGCTGTCGGCAGCGCGCAATAAGGATGGTAAAATGGGGATAGCGCTTATTGAGATCGCTACCGGTAAAACAGCGTATTTAACACCCCCGAGTTTTCGCCCGATAGGTTTTATCGCCCTAAAAAAAGACACGTTGTATTTCACGCAAACCGATGGTAAAAACGACCGCCTGTTTGTGATGATGCTTAACGATAAAAGTGTTTATGAAATGTTGCCAACCGGTAATTTTACAGGTTTAGGCTACTATCAGCCGGCAGTAAGTGATAATAAACTGGCCTGGGTAGGTTTTACTGCCGATGGTTACCGGATTAACCAGGCCAATAAAAAAGATTTGAAATGGATAGCCGCCGGGGGAGATTATGCACGCTACCTGCCCGATCTGGGTATCACAGCACTGAAAAAAGATTCGGCTGCCAATTTAGTAACAGGGATAGTTGATAAGCCATTGCCGGTTACCAGCTATCCCAAAGCGCATGGTTTGTTCAATTTTCACAGTATCATCCCCAATATCAGCGACCCTAATTATTCATTCGCTATCACGGGCGAGAATGTGCTGAATACTTTTCAGTCCGAGTTGTCTTTTGATTATAATACCAACGAAGGCTACAAGCAGTTTGGTTTCGATGCCATTTACGGGGCTTTGTTCCCCTATATTTCGGCCGGGGCCGATTACACACTCGACAGGCGGAGCTTTTATAAGGGCCAATACGTTTACTGGAACGAGACTGCTGTGCATGGTGGTTTGCGGGTTCCCCTGAATTTTAGTGAGGGCAAGCGCTTAACCAGTCTTACCTTTGGCAGCGACCTGTATTTTAACAGTATCAACTTTCAACAAGCCTACAAAGGCAGTTTTGCTGACCGGTCATATAGCTATTTGAATAATTATTTCAGCTTTAGCAATCAAACGCAACAGGCACAGAAAAATATTTATCCCCGGTTTGCGCAAAGCATAGGCGTCAATTATAAATCGGCAGTTTCAGGATCGGGCGCAACGCAGCTATTGGCTACGGGAAGTTTTTATTTCCCTGGTTTGTTTGTGAACCACAACTTTGTCATCAGCCTGGCGCACCAGCAAAAAGGGAAGGACAACGTGATCAGTTTCTCTAATGATTTCCCTTTCTCCAAAGGTTATACCGCCGAAAACCTGGATGATATGAATAAGATTGGCTTAACATATCATATGCCAATAGCTTATCCTGATGCAGGTTTCGGCAACCTGTTTTACCTGTTACGCCTGCGTGCAGCATTGTTTTTTGATTATACCCATGCCAGCGCATCAAACTTTTTTACCGATGGCAGCGGTTTTAAGCAAAACTTCAGGTCGGCAGGTGGTACCCTGTATTTTGATACCAAATTCTTTAATCAAAACAGTATCACATTCGGTATCAGATATAGCAGGCTGCTGGATGAAGATTTTTTTGGCGGGACAGGGCGCAATAGGATAGAGCTGGTTTTGCCGGTAACTTTCTTTTAGTTGGATGGTTGATCTAATAATCAGTACTTATGATGCCCACTATACAACCCGAACAGGTGATCAACTCTGATTTTCTATCGTTAACATAGGAGGCTATTCGAATGATCTCAACAGGAATTTTGACATTCTTTTTTTGAAGAGTTTTTATTCCGGCAACGCCGTAGGCTTGTTCCTCGCAGCAAAAGCTGAACAACAGATTTTTAAGTTTTTTGATATCCCTGTTTTTTACAAGCTCGTCAATATATTCCCCCATCTTCGTTTTAGGACTTGCGTCACCGCAATAAAAGGCATACATTTTATATAGATTTAACTCTTTTACTAAATCTTCAATGTTTTTGGATGATTTGTAAAAGTCGTTGCGTCTTTTTAAGTATTGCAACACTTTCGTAGTATCTATTTTTGGATGATTTTCTCTTTTATTTAGTTTATCGTAAAGCGGATCTCCAAAGAATGAGTTATCATAGCACACAGAACTAATTAGAATGCTGTCGCCCATTGTTAGTAAATTAACATAGTAACGATTCGATCCATTAAAAATAACGTTTATCCGTTGATGCTTATAACCAAAATCCACATCTCTGTTAAAGTAAGTAGTTACTTTGCTATCATGGGGCTGCCGGGTTTGTTTAATGCTGTCAATTCTTTGGAAAAGCCTGGTAGCGCTCTTTTCATTATTAGATACTGATTCTATTTTGTGATAATAAGTCTGAAGCTGGGCATAACTTTTTAAAACGGTAACTTGGAATAAAAACAGAAAAAGTATTTTTCTATTCATAAATTTAACTGTTAGCCAGCCTGATGAGTTCCTTAACCCGGTCAACGCCGGTAACATCAATACTATATTCATCGCCGGCTTCGGCGCTCATCATGATGCTTTCATTGTGAAACTTCATTTTACTGGCAACCTTGATCCTTGCTGATGAATGAACTTCTTTTACCCCGGTGTAATGTATGAGATCGGCAACATTCGCTTCACTTACGCCGCTCCCGGGCATAATGCTGATGCGGCCGGCGGCTTGTTCAACGAGGCGGTTTAAATTGCTGGCACCCTCAATAGCGGTGCTTTTGCCTCCTGAGGTAAGTACGCGCTCGCAGCCCATTTCAATGATTTCTTCAAGGGCTTTATGCTGATCGGCACACATATCGAAAGCCCGGTGAAAAGTTACACCCAGGCCCCATTGCCGGGCAAGGCGTACCATTTCGGTACAGCGTTCTATATCGATAGAGCCATCTTCTTTAAGAATACCTATTACCACACCGTCGCAACCGGCATCAATACAATACCTGATATCGGCCATCATGAGCTTGTACTCCATATCATTGTACAAAAAATCGCCGCCGCGAGGACGGATGAGCACATACAGCTTGATATGGAGCAGGCTGCGGGCCATTAATATGGTGCCGTGCGATGGGGTGGTGCCGCCATCCTTCAAATTTTCGCAAAGTTCAACACGCACAGCGCCGCCCTCCTGGGCCGCCAGGGCCGATGTTACCGAATTAGCACAAACTTCGAGTGATACCTGCATGTTTTTTTAAGTCCATAGACCATAGTCAATAGTCCATGGCCTTTTTTTGTTTATTGTCTATGGTCGATAGTTCATAGACTACTACTGTTAAGTTAACTATATTCTACAATATTAAACTATGGACTATCGACTATGGTCCATCGACCAATAAATTTACTTATAATAACTTTTTCCTGGTATTAACAGGTCCTGTTGTTGTGCATTACAAACGGCGTATGAAAAACCACTTTGTATAGCATAGGCACCATATTCGCCTTTTTTATTAATAGCTAAAAAGCCAACCTGGATCTTTTTGGCTATTTCCGGTTTCTTTTTAATAATACGGTTTACAGCTTCCTTGCAGGCATCCTCCGGAGATAGGCCCTGGCGCATTAATTCAACCACCAAGAAGCTGCCCACATTGCGGATCACCTCCTCACCAACACCGGTTGATGTTGCACCGCCAACCTCATTATCTACATAAAGACCTGCACCTATAATCGGGCTATCACCAACGCGGCCGTGCAGTTTAAAAGCCATGCCGCTGGTAGTACATCCGCCTGAGATGTTGCCTTTGGCGTCAATAGCAAGCATACCAATGGTATCATGGTTGTATTTATTGCCCGGTTTACCGCCGTTTTCGATATTCATAACGGGGCTGTACTGAGCTTTTTTAAGCCACTCCTTCCAGATCTTTTCTGTTTCGGGGGTTAGCAGTTTTTCTTTTTTCATACCCTGCTCAACGGCAAACTGGGTAGCACCTTCGCCAACCAGCATTACGTGAGGGGTTTTCTCCATCACTAAACGTGCTACCGAAATAGGGTGGGCTATATTCTCCATGGCAGCTACCGAGCCACAGTTGCCAAACTCGTCCATGATACACGAGTCGAGGGTTACATGTCCGTCACGATCGGGCAAGCCGGTGCGGCCTACAGTATGATTGGTGATATCTTCGGCTTCAGGGATGCGGGCCCCGGCTTCAATAGCGTCGAGCGAACGGCCTCCGGCTGATAATACTTTCCAGGCTCCTTTGTTGGCTATAATGCCAAAATCCCAGGTTGAAATTACGATAGGATAACCGCCTTCGGGCTTTGATATGACGGTTTTTGCGATGGCAGATTTAGAAAGCGCTGCAAATGAAGCACCTGCGGCGGATAATTTAATGAACTTACGGCGGTTGTACATACCGCTAATATATGAAAAACAGTTTTAAGTCATAAGTTCTAAGTCTTCAGTCTGAAGTCGTAACTCTTGAGTTTTAAGTTAAGACCCTATCGGGTTATAAAAATGAAGATTTTTGACTCGCGACTTAAGACTTTCGACTTTGAAAAAAGCTATTCAAAATCCCGCTGGCAATTAAAACAATGCCATGCTTTGCGGCTATAAAAAGGGAATATCATCAATAAAAATGAGATGATGGCGGTGAACCAATGAACCCTTTTTTCGGTTGCTGAACCATAACGTACATTGGTTGAGCCACAATAAGGGCAAATCACGGCATTAAGCGTTTCGTCATCAATTTCAATATGGTCCTGGTCGTGCAGGTCACCTTCGGCGGCTAAAATCTCCCGGCATCGCTCCAGGTCGCGCTCAAATATTTTGAGTTTAATGCCGCCTACAGCCTGGTTGTAAAGGGGATTGGACCCAATGGTGTTTTCATCGGCAATAAAGCAGGGGATACCATAACCTTCCAGTTTGGTGCGGATGATATGTGCAAGCATCACATCATAATAGGTTTCAAACGTTATGATCTTTTCTTCGGGTTGAACGGCCATATTGTAGATAAATATTAATCAAAGGTAAATTGTTTTTTATTTAATTTGGACGCCATGAACCGCATCGACCGAATATCAGCCATTTTGATCCAACTACAATCACGCAGGGTGGTAAAGGCAGGAGATATTGCCGATAGGTTCAATATTAGCCTGCGTACGGTTTACCGCGACATAAAAACGCTTGAAGAAGCTGGCATCCCGCTCATAGGCGAAGCCGGCGTTGGCTACTCCATTATGGATGGTTACCGCCTGCCCCCGGTAATGTTTACCCGCGAGGAAGCCACAGCTTTTTTAACCGCCGAAAAGTTTGTTGAAAAGCTTACAGATACCTCAACCATGGCACAGTACCAGTCGGCCATGTACAAGGTGAGGGCTATTCTTAAATCATCTGAAAAAGATGCCCTGGAAAACCTTGACGGCAGCATCGAAGTACTGAAAAGCCATAGTCAGAAAAGGGCCGGAAGTACCGATCATATCCAAACCATACTGGATTGCATTATCTGTAAAAAGATCATGAGCATTGATTACTTTGCCGCCCACTCGCAGGAAAATACCAAACGCGAAGTTGAACCGGTAGGCGTTTTTTTCCTGGATAGTTTATGGCACCTGATAGCCTACTGCCGTCTGCGTAGTGACTATCGCGATTTCAGGATGGACCGTATCAGGAAGCTGGTGGTTACAGATAAAAGTTATGTAAACAGTAAGCACCCTACGCTAAAAGATTATATTGACAAAATGGCCTGCGAAAAGCAGCTTGAACAGGTGGTGATAAAAGTTGACAAGGAGATTCACAGCTATCTTGATCATCAAAAATACTACGGCGGTTTTGTATCTGAGAAAACTGTAGGAAGTAAAATTGAGATGACTTTTTTGACCATCTCATTGGAAGGTTTTGCCCGATGGTATATGACCTTTGGCGACCGTGCCGAGATCATCAGACCCGACACCTTGTTGCAGCGTGTACGGGAGATCACCGCAACCATCGCCCAAAAAATAAATTAATTTCTTTTCTTTTTTTCCTGCTGACATAAGGCTGTCACCAGCGCGTTGTTACTTTGTTTCATAATGGCAGGGGCAGGGCTTTTATTGGTCGTGTTTTTGCGGTTAATTTAAACCATACACTTATGAAACATTGGATAATAGTAGTATCAAAAGATCACATTGGCCGTGGCATTTCCGGGGGATTTATTCAGGCCAATCATGGTAAACTGGCGCCGCTTAAACGTATGGAAGTTGGCGACTGGGTGGCGGTATATTCGCCCAAACAAAAGATGAACGGCAATGAGCCTTTGCAGGCTTTTACAGCCATTGGCCAGGTGCGTGACGAGGATATTTATCAGAAGCAAATGGCTATTGATTTTATCCCATACCGCCGCAATGTAAATTACTACGAATGTGCCGAAGTTCCGATAGCCCCGATGATTGAAAAGCTCGATTTTATCACCAACAAAAAAGCGTGGGGCTACAACTTCAGGTTTGGATTTTTTGAAGTTCCCGGCGCAGATTTTAAGAAGATAAAGGAACAAATGATCACTGCAAAACAACCACTATTAAATAAGGCTACGTTATGGAAAAATTAACAGTAAATGTGCAGGTAAAATTTAAAGCCCCGATGGCTAAAGTTTGGCAAGGCCTGACTGATCCTGCTATGGTGAAAAAATATTTTTTTGGTACCGATCTTGAATCGAGCTGGAGGGTAGGGGAGCCCATAAAATTCAGCGGGGAGTGGGGTGGTAAAAAGTATGAAGACCATGGAACTATACTGGATATTGATCCGGGCACATTTGTAAAATACAGCTACTGGAGCAGCATGAGCGGCACTGACGACAAGCCCGAAAACTATGCCAATGTTACCTACAACCTCACCGAAAATAATGGCGAGACTGAACTTACCGTTACCCAGGACAACGTAAAAAACGAGGAAGCTAAAGCGCATTCAGAACAAAACTGGAAAGGGATTTTTGAAGAATTGAGGAAACTGATAGAGTAATTATAATATTAAATTAATAATTTATATAATCATTATAATTGTTTGTAAAAAAGTTGATTATAAGTCAATATAACAAATAGTAATAACTCCGAAAATGGATAAAGTAACAATAAAGGGTTTCTATTTAGTTGGGATTTCGGTACGTACTACAAACCAAAACGGGCAGGCAATGAAAGATATAGCAGGGCTTTGGAACTGGTTTATGAGTGAAGCGGTTTTACAGCAGGTGGTGAACCGTCTTAGTGATGATATTTATTGTGTTTACACCGATTATGAAAGCGATAAGAACGGCTTTTATACCACAGTACTTGGTTGTAAGGTAGCTACTAAAGACAATATACCTGAAGGCCTGATTTGCATTACAGTACCACCCGGAAGCTATAACCGGTACGTGGCTAAGGGTGCATTGCCGCAGTCGGTAGGCGAAACCTGGCACCAGATCTGGACAAGCGATATTGACAGAAGATATATGGCCGATTTCGACGTATATGGAGAAAGGTCACAAAATGCTGATAACGCCGAGGTAGAAGTTTTTGTGGGAGTGAATAACTAACTATCGTCATGCTGAACTTGTTTCAGCACCCCATCAGAAGAGCCGCGTGGAATCTTGCTTGTGAGGTGCCGAAATAAATTCGGCATGACTTTTTAGTTAAAAGAATATAGCGTTTAGACTCCAGAAAACTCTGTAATTTCCAAAATTCTATAAATTGTAATTAATATTACCTGTTAAAAGTCAATCGCTTGCCGGCTTTACCTTCAATAAGACTTCCATTCGCATATGCCAGATTTCCTGATATCAATGTGTAAGCCACTTGCGAGCGGAAAGTATTGCCTTCAAATGGGCTCCAGTTACATTTATACAGGATATTACTTTTATTAACGTTCCATGGTTTGTTCAGGTTAACCAATACCAGGTCGGCCCAGTAACCTTCGCGGATGAAGCCGCGTTTTTCTATTTGAAAAAGGGTAGCTACGTTATGCGCCATTTTTTCTGCAATTTGCTCGAGGCTTATTTTACCATGGTGATACAGCTCAAGCATGGCTGGCAAAGCATGCTGAACCAATGGGCCACCGGATGGCGCCTGCAGGTAAGGCTGCTCTTTTTCTTCTATAGTATGCGGGGCGTGGTCGGTAGCAATAACGTCAATCCTTCCATCAAGTACAGCACGTAAAATACCATCACGGTCTGCCTCTGTTTTTACTGCCGGGTTCCACTTAATATAGTTGCCTTTTATGTCATAATCTGCATCGGTAAACCACAGGTGATGGATGCAGGCTTCGGCAGTAATTCGTTTATCTTTTAATGGAATTGTGTTGTCAAAAAGATGTGTCTCCCGCTCTGTAGAAATGTGCAAAATATGCAAACGAGTGTTGTGCTTTTTTGCCAGCTCAACCGCCATTGATGAAGACAAATAGCAGGCCTCTGCACTCCTGATTTTTGGATGCATCCGCACCGGAATATTTTCGCCAAGCAGTTGTTTGTAATGGGCAAGATTGCTCTTGATCGTAGCCTCATCTTCGCAGTGTGTAGCGATGAGCATGGGTGATTGCGCGAAGAGTTTTTCGAGGGTGTGAGGGTCATCAACAAGCATGTTACCGGTAGAGGATCCCATGAACACTTTGATGCCACAAACCTTACTGATATCGGTGCGCAAAACCTCATCTAAATTGTTGTTAGACGCGCCCATAAAAAACGAATAATTAGCCAGCGAATTGCGCGACGCGATCTGGTATTTATCTTCCAAAAGTTCCTGCGTTAAAGTGTTGGGAACGGTGTTTGGCATCTCCATAAACGAAGTGATGCCGCCCGCAACAGCAGCTCTTGATTCTGAATAAATATCGGCCTTATAAGTTAAGCCCGGCTCGCGGAAGTGCACCTGGTCGTCGATGCAGCCAGGTAACAAATGCAGTCCTTCTGCATTAATCACTTCATCTGCCTGGTGGTCGATAACTGAGTCGATACGGTCTATCAAACCATCTTTGATCAATACATCGGCAACGTATTGTTTATGCTCGTTAACTATGGTGGCTGCTTTTATCAGAATTGTAGACATGTTTTGAAATTTCGGATTTGGGATATTCGATTTCGGATTTGTTGATTGAGCTCAAACTTACGAAGTTTTTAAAACTTTGTAAGTTTTGAAGGGAAACTACTGAAGCATGAAGCCCTGTTGCTCCAGTATTTCGGCATTTTTCAATATACCGTATGTTCCAGTCTTTTTAACGGCCATTTTGTTATGGATGTGGTATTTTAGTTTCCGCGAGGCTTTATTGATTTCCTCCCAATTCCATACACTTGCCGGTCCTATAATTGAGTTGGGTAATTCATGACCAATTGCACCTTTCTCATTAAAATGCCCGATGTGTGATTTGCTAAGTACGTTCCCCTTAATTTGTCCCAGATAAAGTCGTATCAACCCCCAATCCATGGTTGAGTACCGGAACGTATGCCCTTTACAGCGCTTAGGATCAAGATTGATTTTTTCGAAAACAGGTTGCCCCTTAAACTCCGGTGACCATAAAGCGAAATTTGATCCAAAAGAGCCTCCGTTGTATAAATCAAATTTTGCGGTTATATCTGTTGCCGATGTATAACGAAGCACCTCTTCGTCATAAGCAGAATAATGATCAATAATTTGAAGTTTAGTCTCGGTCAAAATAAAATCGAGTAAGTCAATTTGGTCTTGTTTAATCGCGTAAAAGTCGTAAGTCATTCTATTCGTTTTTACATTTCGGCAAAAGTTTCTTCAGATGGAAACTCTCCTAAACTTCTATAAATTGCATTACCGCTCGCCTCGCTGTCCTTCACTGCCCATGTTGCCATTGCGTACATTACCGGCCGCAATTCCATGCCTGATTCGCTGAGCCGGTAGGTTACATGGGGCGGTACAACCGGTTTGGATTCCCTGATCAGCAGTCCGTCGGCTTCCAGTTGTTTCAGGTGCTGGATCAACATTTTTTCGGTGATGGTTGGGATAGATTTTTTTAGCTCGCTGTAACGCTTGCTTCCGGCTAAGAGGTGAAACAAAATGATCGGTTTCCAATATCCACCTATGCGTTCCATAACATAAGTTACCGGGCATTCTTTAAATGCGGCTTGTTTGTTTTCCTGTATAGTTGAGCTTTCTTTTATCGCTGTCATGGTAATACATACTTTAGGGTAAGTACTTGTAAAAAAGTAAGTGTAAAAATACCTTTGCTTTCAATAAAAACAAAAACATTATGAAAATTATAGTAACAGGTTCAACAGGCAATATAAGCAAACCTTTAACACAAACTTTAATAGCCGCAGGGCATAACGTAACAGTAATTAGCAGCAATGCCGATAAGGTAACAGAAATAGAATCATTAGGCGCTAAAGCAGCAATAGGTTCATTAGCCGATGCTGATTTCTTAACACAAACATTTACTGGTGCCGATGCGCTTTACGCCATGGTGCCGCCAAGCTTCAGTGCCGAAAGTTTAAGGGCATACCAAAACGAAACAGGTAAAAGCTATGCCGAAGCTATCAAACGCTCGGGTATAAAAAAAGTAGTTGCATTAAGCAGCATAGGTGCGCATTTGGATAGCGGCGTAGGCCCTATAAAAGGCATTCACGATGTTGAAGGTGTTTTGAGCGGATTAGATGGTGTGGCCGTTAAATTTATCCGTGCACCATTCTTCTATATCAATTTTTTCAGTAATATCCCGCTTATTAAGCACCAGGGTATCCTTGGATCAAATTATCCTGCAGATGCAAGACTAATCATGGTACACCCTAAAGATATTGCAGCCGCAATAGCAGAAGAGTTGCAAAAGGATTTTATTGGTAAAAGCGTACGCTACATTGTAAGCGAAGAGTCGACACCCGGCAAGGCAGCTGCAATTTTAGGTGATGCAATCGGCAACCCTAACTTGCCATGGATTGAGTTTACTGATGAACAGCTTGCAGAAGGCTTATCACAGGCAGGCGTTCCTCCCGAAATGACCCGCAACTTTGTTGAAATGGGCACTGCGGTAAAAAGCGGAAAAATCTGGGAGGATTATGATAAGCATAGGCCTGTATCGTCCGGTAAGGTGAGTTTGCAGGATTTTGCCAGGGAGTTTGCTGCGGTATACAACGGCTAAATTTTCTCATGTAAAAGTCATTATTGCTGTGAAAGCAGTAGTTGGCCTCACCCACCCCCCACCTCAGGTGCGGGGTGTTTACTTTTTTGAAGGCTTCACTTTTGGGAAATTTAGAGGTACCCACTGATTTGTACCCAGCGATGATCACTTGTGAACGATACGCTCTTCTTGTTTCCTGGTTCTTACTTTCCTGACTCGCACTTTCCGCATTGTTCCTACTTCAACAAAAAGCCTATCTTTGCGGCATGGCAGTAACCTTTGAAGATCTTAAATTTAACCGGCAAATTTTAAACGCTATAGCCGATGCCGGTTATACCGAAGCTACGCCTATTCAGCAAAAAGCTATTCCGCCGATATTGAACGGACAGGATGTAATGGGTATTGCACAAACCGGAACCGGTAAAACCGCGGCCTATGTGTTGCCCATTATCATGAAGCTTAAATATGCGCAGGGCGAACATGCCCGGGCGTTGATTATTTCGCCGACGCGTGAACTGGCCATGCAGATTGAGGAAAACATTAAAGCATTTGCCGCTTATACCGATTTACGGGTTGTTTTACTTTACGGAGGTATTGGCCCCAAAACACAAATAGAGCAGGTAAAAAAGGGTGTCGACATTATTGTGGCAACGCCCGGCCGTTTTATGGATATTTACCTTGCCGGGCATATCATGACCAAACCATTACAGGTGTTGGTGCTTGACGAGGCCGATAAAATGATGGATATGGGCTTTATGCCCCAGATAAACCGGATATTGGAAGTAGTGCCGGTGAAAAGGCAAAACCTGCTTTTTTCGGCTACCATGAGCGAGAAGGTGCACCAGCTTTCGGCTAACTTCCTGGAGTTCCCTACGGTTATTGAGGTTACGCCACAGGCTACGCCGGCGCAAACGGTTAACCAGCATTTATACCATGTGCCCAATATTAAAACCAAAATAAACCTGCTCAAAAAGTTGCTCGATAACGAAGGGGAGATTACCAAACTGATTGTTTTTTGTAAAACCCGTGCAGTGGCCGAAGACGTATTCAAATTCCTGACCCGCAAATTTGGCGAAGAGGAAGTGAAAGTGCTTCACGCCAATAAAGGGCAAAATACGCGCATCAACTCCATCAATTCATTCAAAAACGACGATGTGAAGATATTGGTGGCTACCGATGTGGCATCGCGAGGTATTGATGTGAGCGATGTAAGTCATGTGATCAATTTTGATGTACCGGTGGTGTATGAGGATTATGTACACAGGATCGGTCGTACAGGTAGAGCGCTGCAATCGGGCGAAGCCATTACTTTTGCTACACCGTCTGAAGAGTATTATATCCGCAAGATTGAGAAACTCATCAAGCAAACCATTCCCGTTGAGCGAATCCCCGACGATGTGTTTATTGAAGAAACCCCATATGAGGAAAGGCAGGACCAGGCGCGGGAAATAGATATGCAAAAGCGCAAAGAAGACCCCGATTTTAAAGGTGCCTTCCACGAAAAGAAATCCCTTAACCAGCGCAAAAAGTTTGATGCCAATAAGGATAAAGCTAAATACGGCTCAAAAGCAGCAAGGCAGGGTACAGGCCGATCATCCAAAAGCAAAAAAAGACACTAAGCTCCATCAATGAAATTCAGATTTACCCCTTTAAACTTTTTTACCGCGTTTTTGGTGGCGGTAGCAGCCTATGTTTTTATTTATGGGGCTGGTATGGCCGGACGCCCGCTTGAACATTGGGGCGGCACCATAGGTTGGATCTTTTTATTGTTTGCCTTCGTGGTTTTTGTGATTGATATGATGTTCCGCAACTTTTTTATCGAAACTAAAAAAATATGGATGGTGGAGACCTTCTTCATCGTTCTGGTTATAATTATATTCTTACTTGTTAAATAAATTTTGAAATGAAAACCGCTGAAATAAAGCTTACCGTTACGCTTGATGATAATAATGTTCCTGAGCACATTCTTTGGGAATCGACCGACTCAACCAACAAAGAAGCGTTGCCTGTAAAATCAATGATGCTTGCCCTGTGGGACCAAAGCTATAAAAATACCCTGCGCATTGACCTTTGGACAAAAGATATGCCTGTTGATGAGATGAAGCGATTTTTTTATGAAACCCTGCAAACCATGGGCGACAGCTTTTTACGTGCAACCGGCGAGAAAAATATTGTTGAAGACCTGCGCGACTATTGTGCCCACTTTGCTGATAAAATGGAAATAACACAAAAATAACAACCTAAATATGCGCCTTAGCTCAATTTTATCATTTGCAGGTTTTGCATTGCTTTTTGCTGCAACCTACTGCCCGCTGCTGCGGGTATTCCACGTAACCAGCTGGAATATTTACAAGCTTAACCAACCTTATGGGCTGGTACTGTTGTTGGTAGCTGTTGTTGGCATTATTGTATCGTTCCTTAACCAGGCTAAGATTATGCGTGTGGCGGCCTGGCTGTCGATAGTACTTGTTGTACTGTTGCTGGTTGCTGCCATTTTTAAAGTAAATTCGGCATTTAGCTTTATTCCGTTTAAAGGCATTAACAGGTTTTTAACCAGCCAGCTTAAATTTCAATGGGGTTGGTATGTGATGTTTGCCGGTCCTGTTTTGGCTTTGATCGGCGCTTTGAGCAGCCGCCCTAAAGTTTTTATCTCAAACACTACCGATACTACGACAGTAAATTAATATTCCTTGTATGTTTAATTAGCTGTAATATTAACATTACAGCTTTTTTTAAACATATTTGTAATTCAGATTAATACGGATACCTAATGTTAAAGTTTTCCTTCCGCCAGCAGGTTTTAGCTGGCTTTGTAGTATCAATCATTCTTGTTTTTGTGGTGGGCATCTTGTCTTTTAACAGCCTGCGCCAATTCGAGGAGGATAACACCTGGGTTAATCATACTCAAAGGGTGATCCGTACTTCAACAAGTTTATTGCAGGAGTTAATTAATGCCGAAACAGGCATGCGTGGTTATGGAGCTACCGCTAAAAAGGTATTTCTTGAACCGTATAATGCCGCTTTACCTAAAGTAGCCGATGACCTGGCCACGCTAAAAGACATGGTGAAGGATAACCCTGTGCAGGTAAAACGCGTCGATTCAATCAATAAGCTGGTGAAGGAGCAATTGCTGATCCTTAAAACCAATGTTGAAACGCGCGATAGCCAGGGGCTTGATTACATGGTGCAGCGCAACATGTTTGTAAATGGCAAGGAAAATATGGATCAGGTCAGAATGCTGATCGACCATATGACCAACACAGAGGAGAGATTGCTTGCCAATAGGAAAGAAAATTCGCAGGATGCATCAACCTTTGCCAAGTTCGTAATTGCATGCGGTTCGTTGGTTTTCCTGTTCATCATCCTGTTGCTGTTCTTCTACATTCAAAAAACTTTCGATCAGCAAAAGAAAATTGAGGATGAAATCAGGGTTGCTAATATTGAACTTGGAAAAGTGCTTGCCGATAACGAAGCCAAAAACTGGCTGCTCACCGGAACCGGTCAGCTGAATGAAAAAATGCAGGGCCAGCAGGTTGAAAAAGAATTATCCAATAATATATTAACCGAAGTTTGTACCTATACCAATGCCGCGGCAGGTACATTTTACCTTTATAACGAAGCAAGCAACAGGCTTGATTTTTATGCTTCATACGCGTTCCACAATCCTGATTTTGTTAAAAAGTCGGTACAAATGACCGAAGGCTGGCTTGGCCAGGTAGCTAAGGATGGTAAAGCGGCGGTTGTAAAAGGTAAACTGAACGATAAGCTTGAGCTTTCATCATCGGTATTAAAAACTGAACTGGCCGAATCATTTATCATACCTTTCTTTTTTGATAAAAAGCTTAAAGGAGTAATGGAGGTTGCTTTTAATGAAGGGATCTCGAAAAATAAATCAGAATACATTTTAGCTATCGCTAATGATATAGGTATAGCTGTTAATACATCGCAGGCGCGTACTATTATGCACGACCTGTACGAGGAAACCCAGCAGCAGGCCGAAGAGCTGGAAGCACAGCAGGAAGAACTGCGGGTTACCAATGAGGAGCTTGTTCAAAAAACTGAAGAGCTGCAGGCCTCAGAAGAAGAGCTCCGGGTACAGCAGGAAGAACTGCGTACCACCAATGCCGAACTGGAAGAAAAAGCCAGTTTGCTTGAAGAAAAAAACCAGGCCATTGAACAGGCCCGCCAGGCTATCAATCTTAAGGTTGAGGAACTGGAAACCACGGGTAAATACAAATCGGAGTTTTTGGCCAACATGAGCCATGAGCTGCGCACGCCGCTTAACAGTATCCTGGTACTGGCACGGATACTTAAAGATAACAAGCCTGCCAATCTTTCTGAAGACCAGATCAAATATGCCAGCGTTATCTTCAACGCCGGTAATGACCTGCTTACTTTGATCAACGATATCCTCGACCTTTCCAAAATTGAATCGGGCAAGCTGGATATGCAAAATGAGGATATTAAAGTAAGCGATATTGTTGGCGATATGGAAATGCTGTTTGCCGAAGTAGCCAGCAACAAAAAAATTAATTATACAACAAGTATAGACAGGCAACTGCCGCAAACCATATTTACCGATAAGGTACGTATAGAGCAGGTGATCAAAAACCTGTTAAGTAACGCGTTTAAGTTTACTTCTGAAAATGGTTCTATCGCTATCAATGTAAAACCGGGTATTAAAGATAAAACCATCAGCTTTGCTATCAAAGATTCGGGGATCGGGATCCCTGCGGATAAGCAAAAAGTAATATTTGAGGCATTTCAGCAGGCCGATGGTTCAACAAGCCGTAAATATGGCGGTACCGGTTTAGGTTTATCTATAAGCCGCGAACTTGCTTTCCTTTTAGGCGGCAGCATAACCCTGAGCAGTGAGCCGGGCATAGGCAGCGAATTTGTACTTACCGTGCCTTTTGAAGCTAAATTAACACCTGCGGCCTTAATTGAAGAAGTATTGCCAACTGCCGAGACTTTTAAACCTGTAACAGAGTTCCTGAACCCGGTTAAAGCGGCCCCGCGTGAGCCCGGTAAAGAACCTTTGGTTGTAATTGTTGAGGATGATAAAAACTTTGCAAACATATTGCAGGATTATGCCCGCGATCATGGTTATAAATCAATCATGGTGTATGAGGGTACCCGGGCGGTTGAAATTGTGAAGGAAGCCAAACCTGATGCGGTGATCCTGGATATTATGCTGCCGGGTAAAGACGGCTGGCAGATTTTGAAGGAGTTAAAGAATGATGAGGATACAATGCACATACCGGTTCACCTGATGTCGGCCGGGGATGCCGCAGCAAACCGCGTACGCCGGGAAGGTGCCATCAACTTTATGAAAAAGCCTATCAATACCGAAACGCTGGATAAACTTTTTGCCGATATCATGGTACAAAGCGGCACCAGGTTTAAACAGATCCTGCTGGTTGAAGATCACAAAGCCCAAAGCCAAGCTTTGAAAGACCTTATGCAAGGCCAGGGCATCACCGTCGACCAGGCTTTTGACGGCGAATCTGCATTTAGGATGTTGCATGAAAACGAGTACCAGTGTGTGATCCTTGACCTTAACCTGCCTGATATTTCGGGCTTGGATTTGCTGGATAAGATCAAAGAGGTTGACCGCTTTGCGTCACTGCCGGTTATTATCAATACTGCAATGGAGCTTGACAAAACATCGGTTAACAGGCTAATGCATTATGCCAACGCCATGGTGGTTAAAACCAATAAATCATCCGACAGGCTGATTGATGAGGTTAACCTGTTCCTGAACAAGATAAGCGAAACGGCGATTGCCCCGGCACAACAAGCGCCATCATCGGCCAAACCTAAAACACTAACTAAAGGCAAGGATGCCATTAAAGGCAAAAAGGTGCTTATTGTTGATGACGACATGCGCAATATTTTTGCGCTGAGCAGCGCCCTGCAAAGCTATGACCTCAATGTAGAGATAGCTAATGATGGTGAAGAAGCCATAGCTAAACTTGAGGATATAAAGGATATTGACATAGTGCTCATGGATATCATGATGCCTAAAATGGATGGCTATGAGGCTACCAGGCATATCCGTAAGCAAAACAAATGGGCTAAATTACCCGTAATAGCATTAACTGCAAAAGCAATGAAAGACGACCGCGAAAAATGTATAGCGGCCGGCGCCAATGATTATATCACCAAGCCAGTTGATATGGACAGGTTGATATCGCTCATGCAGCTTTGGCTTGAAAGTTAGTTATGGATACAGAGCAGGGAATTATATCACATGCACAGGTTCATGAGCTTATTGATATTGTAAAAAAAGTTCATGGGTTTGATTTTTCGGGTTATACCAAAGCTTCATTAAAACGGAGGTTAACCCGTATTATGCTGCTCAACAAGTTTGAGTTTTATGACCTTAAACATGTGCTTATTAATGATGCAGACTTTTTTCAGAATTTCCTGGAAGAGATTACGGTTAACGTAACCGAAATGTTCCGCGATCCTTCATTCTATCGTGCGGTTAACTCACAGGTTGTTCCATATCTTTCAACTTATCAGCACGTCAAAATCTGGAGTGCAGGCTGCTCAACGGGCGAAGAGGTTTACTCTATGGCTATATTGCTGAACGAAGCTGGTTTGGGAAAAAAGTCGTTCATATACGGCACGGATATCAATACCGAGGTTTTAAAGGAGGCCCGCAAAGGGATCTACAGTTTGCGTAATATAAAAAGCTACGCGGAAAATTATCAATATACTGATTTAAAAGGTTCAATTACAGATCATTTTACCATTTTGTACGATGCCGCGTCGATACATAATGAATTAAAACAAAATACACTGTTTTCGGTACATAATTTAATATCTGATACTGTATTTAATGAGTTTCAGATGATAAGTTGCCGGAATGTTTTTATTTATTTTGAAACGTATCTGCAGGAACGGATCCTTGACCTGTTTTATAAAAGCCTTTGCCCTCTGGGCTATTTATGCCTTGGCAGTAAAGAAACTATCCGGTCAGATTCGTTTAAGAGCAAGTTTAAGGTGATCAACCAAAAAGAAAACATTTACCAAAAAGTTGGGACCTGATAAAAAGTTACTGGAAAGATGGCACGCCGCCCAGATCGTATTATTGGGCGGATCGGCAGGCTCGTTTAAAATTTTATTCCGGATCATAAAAGATCTTCCCGAAAAACTGGGAAAAACCGTAATTCTTATCATACACAGGAAAAAAAATTTTTTCAGCGAAATAGAAAAACTATTTGCCGAGAACAGTCGTATGTACATGCGCGAAATTGAGGACAAGGATATTCTTAAAACGGACACTATGTATATTGCCCCGGCAAACTATCATACCTTAATTGAACGCGGCGGTTATTTTAGCCTGGATGTTTCGGAACCGGTATGGTATTCAAAACCATCAATTGACGTTACTTTTGAAAGCGCCGCCGAGGTTTATGGTGACAGGTGCATGGCGATATTGTTGTCGGGAGCTAACCAGGATGGCGCCGAGGGCCTATTAAAATTAAAGAAAAGCGGCAGCCTTACCATAGCGCAGGAGCCCGGCGACGCAGAAATGGCCGAAATGCCAAAGGCAGCTATAAATTTAGGTGCTGCTGATTATATTTTGACACAGGATGAGATTTTTAAACTTTTACTTTCATAACAATCACCACCCCCTAATTAATATTAAATGACCCCTGTTAATATTCTAATTGTTGATGACAGAGAAGAGAATATTATCGCGCTTGAAGCATTGCTTAAACGCGATGATATTAAAATGTTCTCTACTACCTCGCCAAATGAAGCCCTTAAAATTGCCTGGGAAACCAATATTGCCATTGCTTTAGTTGATGTTCAGATGCCCGAAATGGACGGCTTTGAACTGGTGGAAATGCTTAAATCAAACCCACGTACCAAAGATATCCTGGTTATTTTTGTTACAGCCATTTCAAAAGAAGCCAAGTATGCTGTTAAAGGCCTCGGTACCGGCGCTGTAGATTATCTTTACAAACCGCTCGATCCTTATATTACATCGGCCAAGGTTGATTCATTTGTACAACTGGCCCGTACCCAGGCCGAAATAAAACAAAAGAACGATGAGCTGCAGAATTATGCCATCGTTGTAAAAAACTCGGCCGATATTATAACATCGGTCGACGCGCAAAGTCTCCGCATTGACAATATCAACCCCACCGTCGAAAAGATAATGGGTTTCAGGCCTGATGAACTTATTTGCAAAAGTATTGTTGACCTGGCCATAGACGATCATAAGCCGTCGTTTCGCAAAAAATTGGGTGAAATCATAAAAGACAACCTGGGCTATGCCATTTTTGAATTTAAGTTTGAAACCTTTGATAAAAGGGTAATTTGGGTGGAGTGCCGGGCGGCATACCGTAACAAAACGATATTTATTAATATCAGCGATATTTCTCCGCAAAAAAGTTACCAGGAGCAGCTTATCAAATCAAAAGAAAGCGCGGAGTACAGCAAAAAGGTGAAAGAAACCTTTTTGGCCAATATGAGCCATGAGCTGCGTACACCGGTTAATGGCATTATAGGTATCACTTCGCTTTTGCGTAAAACAGGCCTTACCGATCAGCAAGTGGGTATGCTTGATTTGCTTGATACCTCCTCAAAATCGTTATTGGGTGTGATCAATGATGTACTTGATATCTCAAAAATTGAGGCTGGTAAATTCAGTATCATCCGTACGGCCAATAATGTTTATGACATTGTAAACTCGGTTTTTAACCTGCTTAAATTTAAAGCCGACGAAAATAATATTGAGTTTTTGCTGGATATTGAAGATGAAGTACCTGAATACCTCATGGTGGATTCATTGCGCCTGAACCAGATATTGATGAACCTGATCAGTAACGCCCTTAAGTTTACCGAAAGGGGCTATGTAAAGCTCAAGATTACCGTACTTCAAAAACACAATGAAAAGGTAAAGCTGAAATTCAGTGTTGAGGATACGGGCATCGGAATCCCGGCCGACAGGCTTAACAGCATCTTTGATTCATTTGAACAGGCCGAAGACGATACCGTAAGCAAATATGGTGGTACCGGGCTTGGGTTAACCATAGTGAAAAAGCTGGCCGAGCTAAAGGGAGGCGAACTTACCGTAAGCAGCCAGGTAGGCAGGGGTAGTACTTTTAATTTTGTATGCTGGTATACCATCACTGTTAAACCCAAAACTAAGGTAACTCCCAAAACTGATAAGATATTGCCGCCGTTTAATAACGTACGGGTGCTGGTAGCTGAAGATAACATGGTTAACCAGTTTATGCTCTCCAAAATATTAAAGGACTGGAATGTAGAGGTAGAGATGGTTGATAACGGCCGCAAGGTTATTGAGAGGCTTACCAATAAAGACTATGACATTATTTTAATGGATACCCATATGCCCGAAATGAACGGTTACCAGGCAGCTAAAACCATCAGGGTTGATTTTGAGGAGCCTAAACGGAGTATTCCCATCATATCGCTTTCGGCAGCAAGTTATGACCATGAGCAGCAGGAAGCATTATCGGCAGGGATGAACGATGTGCTTTCAAAGCCGTTTCAGCCATACCAACTGCATGAAAAAATGTCAAGGTTATTGAAGGTGGGCGTTTAAAACTCAAGCCTGGTTTGCCCAACACCCATTACCTTTGCCTCATGCTCAAGCAGCCATTTTTTGCGCCATATACCGCCTGCATAGCCGGTTAAGCTGCCATTTGAACCTATTACCCGGTGGCAGGGTACTACAACCCATAGGTTGTTACGGCCGTTGGCAGATGCTATTGCCCTTATAGCCAACGGATTGTTCATTTGGTTTGACTGCTGGGCGTAAGTAATGGTTGTTCCATAAGGGATCTGGATCAACTCGTCCCAAACCTGTTGTTGAAACTCACTGCCTTCCTGCTTTATAGGAAAAGTAAATTCCTTCCTTGTACCGGCAAAGTATTCATTTAACTCATCAATAGCAGCTTGCAGCAACGGGGTGGGAGCAGGAGCAATCTCATATTCCTCATCGCGTATCGATACTGATGCTATAAAGCCATCTTCTTCGGTAATGCGGGCAATGCCAACTGGCGTGCGGAAATAAGCTACAGGCATGGTAATTGGTATGTTATATTCAAAATTAAGCTAATTTTTTTAGCTTGTCAAATGCCCTTACTCACTCGCAGGTAATTATTACATTTGCGGTGATGAAACTTGTTAATGAAACCTGGTACCTGCTCAAAAAGGAAGTTTTGCTGGAGTGGCGGTCCAAATATGCTTTTAATGGCGTTTTGCTGTATGTGGTTTCAACGGTTTTTGTTTGTTATATCTCCCTCAACTTAAACCCCGGCTTTTCCAACAGCAGCGGTTACCCCATAGTTTGGAACGTGTTGTTCTGGATCATCATGCTGTTTGCATCGGTAAATGCCATTGCCAAAAGCTTTATGCAGGAAAGTAAAAGCCGGTTACTCTATTATTACTCCATTGCCAGCCCGCAGGCTATCATCCTGTCTAAAACAATCTATAATATTTTGCTGATGGCTTTGTTAAGCACATTGGCATTGGTGGTATTTAAAGTGTTTTTTCCCAATACTCTTGGCGACCCGCTGTATTATTTCCTGGCTGTGTTGTTGGGGAGCGTCAGTTTTTCCAC
Organism: Mucilaginibacter gossypii; assembly: GCF_900100945.1. Classification (GTDB taxonomy): domain Bacteria; phylum Bacteroidota; class Bacteroidia; order Sphingobacteriales; family Sphingobacteriaceae; genus Mucilaginibacter; species Mucilaginibacter gossypii. Next base: position 161,320 of record NZ_FNCG01000011.1, read on the forward strand.
CGTGTTCACCATGATCTCGGCCATTGCATCAAAGGCCGGTAACAATGGTACACTGATGGCTATATTAAGCTTTCCGGTTATTATCCCTGTTATATTGGTGCTTATTAAGTTAAGTAAAAGCGCAATGGACGGGGTAGACCGGAGTTTCTTTTACGGCAACATAGGCGTTCTGTGCGCTATTAATGCCATTGTAATAGCTACTGCCTTACTGCTTTTCCCATACCTGTGGAGGGACTAATTTGAATTGGCCGAACCGGATTTAAGAATCAAGAAACAGGCTGAATTAAAAAGATTAAAAATATAAATTCTCTAATTCAATAAATTCGGGTTCAGACATTCCCGCAACAAAAATTATACACCGGCAATTCATTAACCGTTCATAAAAAATGCGTTTTTTAGCGGATTGAAAAAACATTCTAATTTTAATTAATGCGTTTTTATTGGTTTTTGCTTATCGCGTTTATATGTCCGCTCATAGTTTCGGCACAAACCGGTACTATTACAGGTAAGGTAGTGCGGGCCGATACTAAAAGCCCGGTAGCCAATGCCAGCGTATTTTTAAATAATGCCACCTACGGTACTTCCACTGCCGAGGATGGGACCTTTACCCTGGCCGGAGTTAAACCAGGCCAATACCAGTTGGTGGTTACCGGCGTTAGCATTGAAGAATACTCCATAACGGTACTGGTTGGCCGCGAACCTGCAAAATTAAGTATCGAGGTTAATCAAAAAGTGCTGATGCTGCGCGAAGTAGTGATCAGCAGCAGCGCCGACTGGAAAAAAAATTACGAACTGTTTAGGAAGGAGTTTGTTGGCGATACCGAAAATGGCAAGGAGTGTAAGGTTACTAATCCACATATTTTAAATATTATCTACCACAGGGGAAAGCAGCAATTGGAGGCCTCTGGCGATGAGTTTTTGGTGGTAGAGAACCTGGCGCTGGGCTATCGTACCAAATTTTTGTTGAAGAACTTTTTGTATGATGCTATTGAGCACACCATATCCTATTCGGGAAGTGCCCTGTTCGAGAACCTGCCCGGCAGCGCAGCGCAGAAGAAACTCTGGAAGCAGAAACGCGAACAGGCCTATTATGGATCGGCTCAGCATTTTTACCGCTCGCTTTATAAAGGAAAGTTAAAAGAAGAAGGGTTTGAAGCACACGATTTTACAAGGCAAATTAACCCTGAACGACCTGAGGAAGCGGTATTGATGCAGAAGATGAAAAAATACCGGGAAGGCCCGCGCGATTCGGCCATGCGTTATTATAACCTGTCGAAGATGACCAAATGGTACCGCGAAAACCTCGCGAAGCTGCCTTACCAGGAGTTTGAGATCTTGCGGAAAACACCACAGGATGGGATTTACGCGCTCACCTTTCCGCACTTTTTATACGTAGTATATACCAAACGCGAAGAGACTACCGAGTTTAAGGATGTTTATCACCCGCTGGATATGCCTAATTATGAAACCAGTATCATGACCAAATATTCGGGCTATATTGCATTTGATATGAACGGTATCGTAGTGTCGAGCCCAAGCCCGCTTTACGAGGGTTCATGGTCGAAGGCAAAGCTTGGCGATTTGCTGCCGGTGGATTATGAGCCGGGGGATTGATTAATTTCAGGAAGACTTTGCTTATTTCGAATTATATTTGCCGCCACCATCGCAGATATAATTCTTGTTACCATCCTTTATGAAATATATAAGCTATTTAGTGTTAGCTGTTGTTTTTGTTGCGCAGGGAGTTTCAGCACAACAAATAGTATTTAAAGACCAAAATTTAAAATCGGCTTTACTTAAAAGAGGCTATGATTTTAATAAAAACGGCGAAATAGAAGTATCCGAAATTGACACTGTGGCGAATTTAAACATTGCCAAAAGTGATATTAGGCTGTTAGATGATTTAAAATATTTTAAAAGTTTAGAAAGGGTTTATGCAATGTCTAACCAGATTGCGAACCTGGATGTGTTTTTTGACAATAATACGATTAAGGAAATTTATATCGGAGGCAATGTTCTCGGAAAAAAGTTGACGCTAAAGAATCTCAGAAATTTGACCGTTTTGGCGGCGGCCCATAATGACTTGGAAACAGTCGAATTAAATGGCACTGATAGCATAAGACAACTTTATTTACAGAGCAATGCGTTTAAAAACATCAAATTGGAAAATCTGACTAATCTCAGCGTATTAGAATTAATAGATAATAAGGCGTTAAAGACCATTGACATCAGACCAAACGTTGCTCTCACTTACATTGGACTGCTTTCAACGGCTGTATCCCAATTAGATATTTCCAATAACAAATTGCTGTCAACGTTTTATGTAAGTAATACTGTGAAAGTAATAAAGAGTGCCGGTCAGGAGAATTTTAAGTCCGCACCAGTTATAAGAGAGATTCACTAAAATGTGTAATACTTTATGTTTGCCTAAACTTAGTGTCGAATCAATGAGCAAATAATTAGTTACATTTGCCTGCATAAATCATATGAAGTTTATTTATCAAACATGGTGGAAGGTTGCGGCTGTTTTGCTGGTGCTGTCTACCTTTTACACGGGCCTGGTTCTCAAAGCGCCGAGGCTGCCAATTATTCACGAAACCATCCGTAATTTGTATTTTCACGTACCCATGTGGATGGGGATGCTGACTGTTTTTGTGGTATCGGTTTATTTCAGTATTAAATACCTGCAAACGGGTAAAGAAGAGCATGACCTTGCTGCTGTTGAGAGCGTTAATACCGGGTTGCTGTTTTACACCTTAGGCCTTTTAACCGGTATGCTTTGGGCAAAATTTACCTGGGGCGAATTTTGGAGCGGCGACCCCAAACAAAACAGCGCGGCCATTGCATTTTTGTTGTACTGTGCTTATCTGGTGCTTCGTAATTCTATTGATGAGGAGCAGAAGCGGGCCAAGATTTCGGCTATCTACAATATCTTCGCTTTCCCCATCATGATTGTGCTGATATTTGTTTTGCCCCGCATGACAGATTCATTGCACCCCGGCAGCGGCGGTAACCCTGCATTTGGTAAATACGACCTTGATAACGGTATGAAGATAGCCTTTTACCCGGCTATGTTAGGCTGGAGTTTTATTGCCCTTTGGATAGCAACTATCCGTTACCGCATCCGTTTAATTGAGAATAAGAAGAACGCTATAAATTAAGATGAAGAAATTAACGCTTTTATTGCTACTGCTTACGTTTTGTACCGCTGTTTTTGCTCAGCCAGGGCAGCAGGTTGAAATGGCAGATACCCTGCGCCAGTCGGGAAAAATTTACGTGGTTGTAGCAACTATTTCCATAATTTTTGTTGGACTGGCCATTTACCTGTTTACTATAGACCGCAGATTAAAAAAAGTCGAAAACGAAAAGTAGTTCAAATAATATGTTTAAACAATTTAAACATATCATTCGTGACGGTGTTGACTGGTGTATAGGGCACACTAACTAAGAAATATTTGCAATATTGATAAAAATTGTACCAAATTTGCTCACTTTTTTAAGAGATTAATATTTATACAATAGTTATGGCTACGAATATTTTGATTGCCGACCAGGAAACACACTTCTTCAGCGACGTGTGCAAAAACTTCGATCATGCTGCCCAATTCACCAAACACGATGCAGGCCTGCTTGATCAAATTAAATCATGTAACAGTGTTTACCGCTTCCGTTTCCCCATTCGCAAGGGTAACAGTTTTGAGGTAATTGACGCCTGGCGCGTTGAGCACTCGCACCATCAGTCGCCAACCAAAGGTGGCATCCGCTACAGCGAAATGGTGAACGAGGATGAGGTAATGGCCCTCGCCGCGCTCATGACTTACAAATGTGCCATTGTTAACGTTCCGTTTGGCGGTGCCAAAGGCGGTATCAAAATAAACCCTAAAAACTACACCGTAAGCGAGCTGGAAAACATCACCCGCCGTTATACCGTTGAGTTAATCAAAAAGAATTTTATTGGCCCAAGCATTGACGTGCCTGCACCTGATTATGGATCGGGCGAGCGCGAAATGAGCTGGATTGCCGATACTTATGCTACCATGAACCCCGGTCAGTTGGATGCTATGGGCGCCGTAACCGGTAAGCCTATCGCCCTGCATGGTATTGCTGGCAGGAGGGAAGCTACCGGCCGTGGTGTGGCCATCGCTACCCGCGAGTGTGTAAGCGTTGGTGAGGATATGCAAAGGATTGGCCTGCTGCCGGGTTTATCAGGTAAAAGGGTAATTGTGCAGGGCCTTGGTAACGTAGGCTATTATTCGGCTAAGTTTTTATCCGAAATGGGTGCGATAATAGTTGGCTTATGCGAATTTGAAGGCGCTATTTATAACGAGAACGGTTTAGATATCGAGGCTGTATTTCAGCACCGTAAGGCAACCGGTTCTATTTTAGGATACGCTGCGGCAATACAGGAATTTGCCAATACCATGGAAGGCCTTGAGCAGCCGTGCGATATCCTGGTACCGGCAGCCCTTGAAAACCAGATCACCGAAACAAACATCCGCAACATACAAGCTAAAATTATTGTTGAGGGCGCTAACGGCCCAACCTCACCCGAAGCTGAAGCTATATTTTACGCCAATGGTGGGATGATAGTTCCGGATATGTTTGCCAATGCCGGCGGTGTTACCGTATCATATTTTGAATGGTTGAAAAACCTGAGCCACGTAGCTTTCGGCCGTATGAACCGCAGGTTTGAAGAGAATTCAAATCTTAACCTGGTAAACATGGTTGAAGGGATTACCGGGGTAGCTTTAACTCCGGTACAGCGCTCAACCATTATCAAAGGTGCATCAGAGCTTGAACTGGTAAATTCAGGACTGGAAGATACCATGATCCGCTCATACCACGAGATCAGGGAGATCTATAAAAGCAATCCTGAGATTGGCACCCTGCGTAACGCGGCCATGGTTGGCGCAATCAATAAAATAGCGGTATCGTACCAAAATTTAGGTATCTGGCCATAATTAAGGATTTAATAGTTTCGATATATAGCGAGGTGGGTTTGAAAAAGCTTACCTCGTTTTTGTTTTTAATTATGCCGCGATAGGGATCGCAGCGGATACCGGCCAATGAGCGTAGAGCCCGGGCCGAAGGCATCGCCATAATAGTTTCAGAACTCGCATTAAACTAATTTCAAGAATTTCTTCGCTTTTCGCAAAAGCACGTTTAATAGATAAGCACAAGTATTAACATTCGACCAATTCTTAAAATTCATCAAATTCGAGTTCTGACGTTTCTATTAAGAATGATTCTAAATAATACATATGTCTTGTAATAAACATTATTCGCTGCACGTTTTGTATTTTTGCAAATCGTTATTTTAATAATATAAACCGCAGATGAAAAAAAGTGCAATTTTTGGTCTTGTTGTTATCGCTATAGCCATAGCGGTTATCATAAGTGTTTATTCAAGCTCAAGCACCTATGCAACCTTTGCCGAAGCGCAGCAAACCAGCAGCGAACTGCATGTAATAGGCCACTTCAGCAAGGGAAAGGAAATGGTTTATGACGCTGCTAAGGACGCCAATTATTTTTCATTTTATATGAAAGATAATAAAGGCGAAGAGCGTAAAGTTGTTTTTACCGGTACCAAACCGGAAGACTTTGAGCGTTCGGAGCAACTGGTACTTACCGGCCAGATGGTTGGCAGCGAGTTTCATGCATCAAAGATCCTGATGAAATGTCCTTCCAAATACACGCAGGATAAGTTAGAAGTTACAGAAGCGAAGGCTAAACAAGCCAGCATTTAATCATTTTTGATGAATACAGTTTTTAAGGGCGAACACCTTTTACCGGGACAAATCGGCCAGTTTTTTATTGTTCTTTCGTTTGGTGCAGCCCTGCTGTCATTCATAAGTTACTATTTTGCTACTACAGATGATGCCGGTAAGGCCGACAGCAGCTGGCAGCGTTTAGGACGTTTAGGTTTTTACGTAAATTCCATCTCTATTTTAGGAATGGGCACCTGCCTGTTCTATGTGCTTTATAATCATTATTTCGAATATCATTACGCCTGGGCCTATACCTCGCGTTCGCTGCCCGTTTATTACCTGGTATCGGGTTTCTGGAACGGACAGGAGGGCGGCTTTTTGCTTTGGGCCTTTTGGCAGGCCGTTTTAGGTAATGTACTTATTGCAAGGGCTAAATCATGGGAGCGCCCGGTGATGACTGTTGTTGCCCTGTCGCAGGTTATTCTGGGAACCATGGTACTTGGGATCGATATTTTCGGTCAGCGGATAGGCAGCTCGCCATTCTTGTTGTTGCGTAATTCAGGTATCGAAGCGCCTATATTCTCGCAGCCAAACTACCTCGACTTTATAAAAGACGGGCAAGGAATGAACCCATCGCTGCAAAATTACTGGATGGTTATTCACCCGCCTACCTTGTTCCTGGGTTTTGCATCTATTATAGTTCCGTTTGCTTACGCGGTTGCCGGGCTTTGGCAAAAGCGATATAAAGAATGGGTACAGCCCGCTATATCATACGCCTTGTTTGGTTCTATGATATTGGGTACCGGTGTGATCATGGGCTCGTTCTGGGCATATGAGTCGTTAAACTTCGGTGGCTTTTGGGCCTGGGACCCGGTTGAGAACGGTTCGATATTTCCGTGGTTAACAATGGTTGCGGCATTGCACGTACTTATCGTATTTAAAAATACAGGCCACTCATATTTTACAGCTACACTGCTGGTATTGCTGAGTTTTGTACTGGTATGGTATACTTCATTCCTTTCAAGAAGCGGTATTTTGGGTGAAAGCTCTGTGCATGCTTTTACCGATTTAGGTATGTTTTGGCAGCTGGTTATCGGCATCCTGATATTCCTTGTTTTATCTGTTTGGGTTTTGGTATGGCGATGGAAAGAACTGCCTATCACCAAAAAAGATGAAGAAACGTACTCGCGTGAGTTTTGGATGTTCGTAGGTTCAGTATTTTTAGGGTTATCTTGCTTCCACCTTATTGTAGTAACATCGGTGCCTGTATGGAATGCCATGTTTGGTACCAAGATTGCACCTCCTTCTGATGCTGTTAAACATTATAATGTGATCCAGTCGTCATTTGCGTTTGTGGTGACTTTACTTACCGGTTTTACGCAATTCCTGAAATATAAAAAGACTGATATTACCCGGTTTTTCATTACTACAGGCGTTTACCTTTTGTTTGCCATATTGGTAACGGCGCTTGTTGTTTACTTAACCGGTGTTTATCGCCTTAACTTCGTGTTCAATTTGGTGATGTGCGGTTCGGTTTATTCGGTTATTGCCAATGCCAAAGTATTGGTTGATGCTTTTAAAGGTAAGTTCAAGCTGGCCGGTTCGGCAGTGGCGCATTTAGGTTTTGGTTTGCTAATGGTTGGCGCGGTGATAGCGGCAGGTACCAGCAAAGTGGTTTCTGAAAATGCAAGCGGTGTGGTTAATGTGCAGGGCTTTGATGCCAAAGCAGGTAACGCCCGCGAAAATATCATGATCTATAAAAACACCCCGGTAAAAATGGGCGATTATACAGTTACCTATCTTGGCGACTCCATTTCATCACCTTACCATTTTTACAGGGTTGATTATAAAAAGTTTGACGCCAATGGTAAACTGCTTGAAAACTTTGTGCTTAAACCCAAAGTGCAGGCCAGCCGTGATGCGGGAATGTCTTCATCGCCTGACACCAAGCATTATTTATTAAATGACCTTTATACTCACGTTACCGCTATACCAAGCGAAGGTTTTGCCATGCAGGGCGAGGCCGGGCATGACGAAGGTAACGATGATAAAAACTACGATGAGCCTGTAGCACACGAAGTTGCCATTGGCGATACCATCAGGTACCGCGACGGCTTCATGCTGGTTAAATCATTAAACAAACAGGCTACGGTGCAAAATATCCCGCTTACAGCCAACGATGTGGCTATCGGCGCCAATATTGAAGTTCATGCGCATGATGGCAAGGTGTATACTGCCGAACCTGTGTTCATGATCAGGGGCGGTAACGTGTTTGATTTTGCCCGCAAGGTTGAGGATGCCGGATTAAAACTGCGTTTCTCAAGGATCAACCCCGAAAATAAAAAAGTAGAAATCACTGTTTACCAGCAGCCGCAAAACAAACGCCCATGGATTGTGATGCGCGCTATCAGCTTCCCGTATATCAACTTCTTCTGGAGCGGTACTATCATTATGGTGATTGGCTTTTTGCTTTCTATCCAAAGGCGTAATAAAGAACTTAAAACCGTTTAATTTCTGTTAGATGGATTTAACCGGGCACCGGTATAATATTGATCATGACGGGTTCACCGTTATTGATGATATTTATACCAGTGCCGAAATTAATGCCATTATTAACATTATCGAATCGGCCGACAGGTCGGGGCCGTTGTTCCGGCAAACTGATGATGTATTTGCCATAAGGCAATTTTTAAAGGCTGTTCCGGATGTTTCCCCTCTTTTATTGAATGACAGGTTAAAAAACGTTATCTCCAATGTTTTTGGCGATGGCTACTTTGTTGTAAAATCCATCTATTTTGATAAACCGGGATCGTCCAACTGGTTTGTAGCCTGGCACCAGGATTTGACCATCTCGGTGGATAGGAAAATTGATATAGCGGGTTACGGCCCCTGGACGGCTAAGCAAAATCAGTTTGCTGTGCAGCCTCCGCTTTATGTTTTGCAGGATAATTTCACTGTCCGCATTCATCTGGATGACACCAATGAAAATAATGGTGCATTGAAAGTATTGCCCGGTTCACACCTTAAAGAAATTTATCGCCCCGAAAACATCGACTGGCAGCAAGAAACTGAAGTAAGCTGCAATGTACAGGCCGGTAGTATCATGATCATGCGGCCGTTGCTCATGCACGCCTCAAGCCGAACCACCAATAACAAAAAGCGTAGGGTAGCACATATTGAGTTTAGCAGGGCAACGCTTGCTGATGAGATTGATTGGGCGGAAAAAGCTTAGGTGGAGTATACTAAGGTTAAAACCGGCGCGGAGCTGCTGATAACATCTGTAATATCATCATTACTACAGATAAGATAATGGACAAGTCCCGCTTCATTGTAAATGCTGTGTGTTTCCTCTTTAATCCATCTTAAATATTGAGTATCTGTAGAATAATTTATTCCGTTTTGAAATTTATCATTGTAAATGGAATTGATTCTGAATGATTCATTTGTGTTTCTGAATGAGAAATGAGTTTTAAACGTGACTTTTAAAATAGGGTCATTTTCGTTTATACTTTTTAAAGTGATCGTGAGACCTTCGTCGTTATAGCTTATATTATCCAGGTATTTATCCTTAGCGATAGAGTTACCTTGTTCCCATACATTAAATTCGTCGGCCATATAGTTTATTACCCCTTCAAAAACGAAAGGATTTTAGCATTTACGGTGTCGGCCTTTTCAATCATGGGTAAATGTGCTGCGCCATCAACAGGGAAAAAGTCGGTCTTCAATACACTACGGATGGAATCACTAAAACGTAGGGGTAGGGTTTTATCAGCTTTGCCCCATATCAGTAATACGCTTTTGCCTGCACTGTTGAGGCAGGTATTGCTTTCGCGACCATTTTGATTGTAATTGTACAGGGTTGAAACCAGCGCGTTTCTAAACCCCTTATACTCCATTTGCGGCAGGTAGCGGTTTACCCATTCGGGGTGGTTTCTCGGATAAAGAAAATCGGTTGTTTGTCCTTTTGCTCTTTCGTCGGAGTTCACAGCTTCGTTGTAGAGTGTGAAATATTGCGGAGCTACCGGCTTTTTTTGTTCATATACCGGGTCAACAAGTATTAGTTTGTTAACCATACCGGGGTGACTGCAGGTAAAATTGGTTATCACTGCGCCACCGAATGATACGCCTGCTAAATTTATTTTCCCGTTTAATTTAAGTTGATTAATGAGATCGAGCAGCTGCGTATTGTAAAGCTCCTGGTTATAGGGCACATTGGGCCTGTCTGAATAACCACGGCCAAACATATCATAGCGTAATACCCGGTATCCTTTTTTTATCAAAAAATCGTACGTTGGGTCCCAGATATAATAGGGTACGCTAAAGCCGTGGACAAGTATAACAACCTGGGCACTATCAGGGCCTTCGAGCTGGTAATGGGTTACGCCCTGACTTAATTTGATGAAGTTGCCGGGAACATTTTTGCGGCTGGTATCGGTTAAGGTTTTGGTTTCTTTATTGTTATATCTATAGAAGCCGTATAGTATTAATGACGCGGCCCCGACAAGAAATATCACAATTATAATGCTTACTTTAAGTATTTTCATGCGGTATTAGATGTTGGTTTCTAAAATACAGAAATATTTATACTACAGTTAGTTAAATAATTATATCTATTGTAAAGAATATATGAACATTACCATAATAGGCTCCGGCAACGTAGCAACCCATATGGCAGCAGCGTTTAAAAATGCAGGCCACCGTATTGTGCAGGTATACAGCCGCGATATACAGCATGCCGCTTTATTGGCCTACCATGTTAGCGCCGAAGCGATAGATAACCTTGACAATATTAATCCTGATACGGGATTGTTTGTTGTTTCGGTTAAGGACGATGCTATAACGACTGTTGTTAAAGCGTTGTCGGCCCATAAAAAGTTAATAGTAAATACATCGGGCTCAACCGATTTGAACAGTTTGCTGGCTTTTACCCCAAAGGCCGGTGTATTTTATCCCTTGCAAACGTTTAGCAAAATAAGAGAGGTTGATTTCAGATCTGTCCCGCTCTGTCTTGAAGGTGCTGACGACGGTATACTTGCTGATTTAAAGCAGCTGGCATTTACCATCAGTAATAATGTATATAGCGTTAACTCCGCCCGGCGCAAAATATTGCACCTCGCCGCGGTATTTGCCTGTAATTTCCCCAATTATTTGTACGGGGTTGCCCAAGACCTGCTTGCGCAAAATCAAATGGAGTTTAACATGCTGCGCCCCCTGATCCTGGAAACTGCCCAAAAAGTGCTTGAACAGGAACCACGCAATGTACAAACCGGCCCTGCAGTACGCAATGATGAGGGCACTATGGCCACTCACATGCAGATGTTAAGCGAGATGCCTATGTTACAGGATATTTACAGTTTGTTAAGTCAGGGTATTATCAAAAACAACAAAGGGGTTACCGCACCCGAGTAATTTTGTTACTTTTGCTTAAATGAACATTTATAAAATAAAGATCAATTTCGAGGAAAAAGGGCACGAAAGCGTTGAGTTACCTATAGCCGAAGGAGAATCTGTATTAGACGTATGCCTGGAGAATGGCATTGAACTACAGCACAATTGCGGTGGTGTTTGCGGATGCAGCACATGCCATGTTTATGTAAACAAGGGGATGGATAATATCCAGGAGATATCCGATAAAGAAGAGGATTTTATTGACAGGGCTGTTAACCCGCGCATTAATTCGCGCCTGGGTTGCCAGTGTGTGATTGTTGATGGCGACATTGAAGTTACCCTGCCGGATCAGTCGCAGTTTTTAGGCCACTAATATTTGCATCAATCCGTTTAAACAATAAATAAAACGTATAATTTACAACGTATTAGCGCAACCCCCGGGTAGTACGTAAAATCAACAAAAATGAGCGATAATAAATTTGCCTTACCAATTCACTGGAATGATTATGAAGATATTGCCATTGAACTTTATGAAAAGTTTGGTGACGATTTTGACGAATCAAGAATATACCGCATCCGTTTTACCGAACTGCTGGAATGGGTATTGAGCCTGCCTAATTTTGCCGGTACCCGTGCCGAATCAAACGAAGGCCACCTGGAGCAGATCCAATCGGCCTGGGTATACGAGTGGCGGGATAATCAATAATTCAGTTGGCAGTTTTGAGCCGGCGGTTTGCAGTTTTAAATTTGCGATTAGCAGTTTAGCACAAAGCAAACATTCTGTAATCAAAAAATCGGTGAAATCACCTCAACAAATCGGTGGGATCACGAAACAAAATCGGTGTAATCATAACCATGGAATCATTCCTGAATAAATTAAAAGATGTTACTACCCTCATTTTTGATGTGGATGGCGTTTTGACCGACGGGTCTGTTTTTGTAACGGAAGCTGGCGAACAAAGCCGCGCCTTTAATATTAAAGATGGCTACGCGCTACAGTTAGCTGTTAAATGCGGTTATAATGTTTGCGCCATATCGGGCAGCCGCTCAAAAAGTGCCATGTACAGGTTAAACAGCCTTGGCATCCAGGACGTGTATATGGGCACACATACCAAATCGCAAAGGTTCAAGATTTACCTGGAAGAAAAAAGCATAATCGCCACCAACGTTTTATACATGGGCGATGATATTCCCGACCTGGAAGTGATGAAGCTTGCAGGCCTGCCTGTTTGCCCTGCCGATGCTGTTGAAGAGATCAAAGCAGTTAGCGCCTACGTATCGCCCTACGGCGGAGGCAAAGGCTGTGCCCGCGATATCATTGAAAAAGTGCTTAAGGTTCAGGATAAATGGATGAGCAAACAGGCGTATAGCTGGTAGGGTTTGGTCCATAGTCCATAGCCCATAGCCCATAGTCGATAATCTACAGATCATGGTTCATGGAATAAACTCGGCAGATCATGGTTATCAATAGTTTTGTTGCTACTATGATCTATGAACCATTTGCTACGAACTAATCAATGCAGCTACCATGATCTATGAACCATCAACCATGAACTAAAAATATGAACATCATCCCACCCGTAATTCTCGCATCAAAATCGCCAAGACGGCAGGAGTTGCTCCGGCTTATGGATATTGATTTCAGGGTTGTGCTTAAAGAGGTTGATGAGTCTTTCCCCGATGGGCTTACCCCAACAGAGGTTGCCCTACATATAGCCCGTAAAAAAGCAGAAGCATTTGACGAAACGGTAGGAGATGAGGTTGTGCTTACTGCCGATACTATAGTTTGTATTGATGGCCTGATACTGGGTAAACCCGAAACCCGCGCACATGCTATCGAAATGCTGCAAATGCTATCGGGCCGTGTACACCAGGTTATTACCGGTGTATGTTTGTTATATAAAGGGCGTTATAACAATTTTTATGATCTTACCGAAGTGCTCTTCCGCAAGCTTTCTGATGCCGAGATCAGTAATTATGTAGATAAGTACCAGCCGCTTGATAAGGCCGGATCATACGGCATCCAGGAGCTGATAGGCCTGATAGGCATCGAACGGATTGAAGGCTCATATACCAACGTTGTCGGCTTACCTACCCAAAAGGTTTATGCGCAATTGCGCAGCTTAAGCAAATAGATTTCCTGGTATTGCAACTCACACACCACATACAGGCGCAAGTATTGTGCGGCTGCCTGTGCGGGGATTACTTGTGCCTTTCGCAAACCATTTTATTCGTCGTTACAGTTTCGCTAAACATCGTCAATTTTGATAAAGCGTGTTTTTTCCGGTACAATTAAATAAATAATTATTTAATTTAAACCTTTGTTTCCTGCATAGTCTAACGTATTAAATAAAGGGAGTAATTTGTCATGAAAAAAACTATTAATACAGGGCTGGTGTTACTGCTGGTGGCTGCCTTGTCTGCATGCAGCAGTTACAACTATTACACCGCAGCCCGAAACAAAACAGATTTATCCGCTTACCGTACATTTGCCTGGCTACCTCCTGCAACCATGACCAATAAAGCCGGCGCAGTTGTAAAAAAGGAAGTGGCTGATGAAAAGGTTAAGGACGCGGCTATTTCGGCATTGGAAAACAAGGGGTTAAAATTTCAGGAAAATAACCCCGATCTGTTGGTAAGCTATACCACAGTTACCGGCAGGGGAATGAAAACTGAGTTTTATCCTTATTACTATGGCGGTTACCCGGGCTTCGGTTTAGGATTTGGCTGGGGTTGGGGAGGTGGCTGGGGCTATCGTCCGTTTTATGGCTATGGCGGTTGGGGTTGGGGATATCCTTATGGTTACGGTTATGGCGGCGGCGGTTATGCCCGCGTGCCTTACAAAGAAGGTACCCTGATTATTGACATTATGGATACCAAATCGCGCAAACTGGTATGGCGTGGTTTTGGTGTTGGCGAACTGCACAACCCGCAAAAAACTGTAAAGGAACTGCCCAAAGTAGTTAACGGCATTATTGAACAACTACAGCTTAACCAGGTACAGCAAGACCAGGTGCCAATGAAAAAAGCATAAGAAATTTGCTGATCAATTATTGAACTAATGCAAAAATCCCTTCGGGCGCTAAGCCTGGAGGGATTTTTGTTTGCGGTATAAATGGGTTACAGTAAAAATAAGGACGGCTACAGCTAAAACAATAACCCAGCCATCAAGCGGGCAGTTAGCGTCGCCATCGGCATTATCACAGGGATTATCTAACTGGGCAAAACAGCTTAGGGTGGCAGCCGCAAAAACAAGGGCGGTTAAAAAGAACTTTTTTTTCATATGCGCAAATCGCTTGTTATTGTTTTAAAAATTTACCGGTGCCAATCAACTGTTTGGTTTTATTATCGGTAACCCTTATAATATATGTTCCCGGCACTAAACCGGTTACGTTGTTTTTCCAGTAAAGCTGTGTGATATTTACTGCCTTCAGTATCACACCACTGCTGTTGGTTAACTGAATATTATAGTTTGCTGAAGCGTTGGTTTGCCCTATGGTTAGGTTTAATGTTTCTGTTACAGGGTTTGGATATATCGTAAGCAGGCTATTGCTTATGTTATTTTTTGTATTGGCATACATTAATGGCAGCTCTTTTGACAGGCTGATATCATTGTTTAAATCAGTTAACTGAACACGGTAATTATTTAAGCCTTTTGCCGGGTTAGGGTCAGTATAAGAGTAAGTTCCCAAACCGTTCGATTTTATCACATCCAGGTTTTCCCAGGTTTTGCCGTTATCTGTGCTTCTTTGCAGCGTAAATGTGGTGTAGTTTGCCTCATTTTCAACAATCCAGGTTGTTTTAGCCCCGCCGGTTGCTTTTACGGCATTAAAATCAAGCAGCCGCAAGCCCAATGCAGGTGATTGGCGCAATATCAGCTGAAAACGTTTTTTACCAAAAGTAGCCGGGGTACTTTTATCAATATTGTAGCTGTAAATGTTGTTGTGTTTAAGATCCAACGAATCTTTAGTAAAGTTATCCTTAAGCCATATTTCATAAATGGCAGGTACGTTGCTAAGTGCTCTTAGTTTTAATTGATAAGGCCCGGATGAGGTAGCGTCAGACGTTAGGGGAATGATCTCCTGTTGCTTTTTGGGGAAAGGCCGGTGATGGATAACGGTTTTAACGCTATCGCTTGACAGGGCCGACAAGGCTATCTGTGCACCATTGGTGCCCAGGTCTTCCGCATCTTTACTATTTTCAAACGCTGTACTCGCGTCGTTATTAAATGCAATAACAATATCATCGGTATTAATGGAGTCCTTTATCATTTGCAGCCTTAATATCGGTTCGGCCAATGATGATGAAGTTTGTTGTGATGCTGCTAATTGTGCTTCGGCAGCCTTCAATATGTCCATGTCGGCAGCTGTGGCCGCCAGTTTCTGTAACCCCTTATCAGCAGGGGCACTTAATAAGGCTATCAGATTTGATGCCGTTGGTTGCGTTGTTGACTTCGCCGATTCCCTGAAAGTTAATGATTGCGAAGCTGAGGTAGCCTGTATAAAAAACGCCTGCCCGCTGGCTATCATATTACTTGCATAGCCATCGCTCGAAATACCGGGGTTAATATTGGTAGTCGTATCTGCTGTAGATATAGCAGTGGCCTTTTGCATGTAGCTGGCATACTGCTTTGTTTTTGGATTGTAAACCCATATTTTGCCCGGAGCAGATAGGGTTGCAGCCGAAGATACCTCTGAGGGGAAACCGGCCCCGTAAATTGAGGATGTGGCGGAAACGGTTGTTGTTGTGCCCCTGCGGTTAAATTTTTCCCAATTGATGGTGGCTGCGTAAGGATTTCCAACCAGGTTATATCCGTTAACCTGGCTGCCTGTAGTATTGCTGAACAAGAGGCTGGTTGTGCCGCTGTACCAGTTGGTTACTGTAATGTCACCTGTGTTTAATGTACCTGTTGTTGTTAAAGTGGTGTTGGTGGGTACATAGCTTGCGGTTGTTGAAGTTGCAAGATCGGCGGCTGTCCTGTCTCCCCTGAAAAAGAAAAGGAAGCCGTTTCCGACAGGTATGGTATGTGAACCGTCGGTATCAAAAATATAAGTTGGCGGGGAGTTGATATTGTTGATGCCCCTGAAATTACCGGCTGTAAAAGACGCTTGCGACGAGGCTATGTTTTCCCTGAAGCAATAAATTGTGGGATTGCCCGATTTATCAAAGCCGCCCGTTGTGCCTGTAGTGCCGGTTATCCATGATGAGTTTTTAAGATAATTTATACTGATTACCTTGGCTGATGAACCTGTATTAACGGGTGATGAAAGTAACCTGTACCCCCGGTTATATGAATTGCCGCCGCTTATAAAACGCTGTACGTTTACATTGCCTGTAATTGCTGTGCCGGAAGGAATAGCATCTACAGTGGCTGAGCCTGTTGCATCGGAGTTTAACGTTAAAACACCGCCGGCAGCAAGGGTAGCTGTACCGCCCATAGTAAGTATACCCGAGGATGATACCGCGAATTTACCGGCGCCCGACATGGTTTTTATACCGCTGCCATTAACAGTAACATTATTAAATTTTGTGCCGTTGGTGCTGTTGTCTGTAAGAGATTGAGCGCCTGCTTTACTAAAAAACACTGTTCCGGTGCCTGCCGTAAACGTACCCGTGTTGGTGTAATCGCCATTTAAGGTTAGTGTGCCCGCCCCGCCTGTAATAACAGCGCTGTTAGTAGTGTTGCCAGTAATACTAATATTGCCAGAACCCTGGGTTACGTTTGCCGAATTGCTCCAGGTTCCTGTAACAGTTATAACAGGGTTGTTCGTGTTAAGGCCTATTGCACCCCCGCTTGTGATCCAGTTTCCGCTTACGGTTAGCGCGCCGCCGTCGACAGTTTTGGCTGCCGCCCCTGATAAGGTGAGGTTATCATAGTTGGAGGGGGTTGTACCTATAAAGCTGTCATTAGTGGCGTGTACAGTTTGCGTGCCCGAAGTAGCTGCGTAGTTAACGAGTCCGGTGCCGCTGCCGCCGGTGGTGAAATCGATAGTGCCACCTGTAGCGGCACTTATTGGGGTATTGCCTGTTAAGTTTAAAGTAGTAGCCCCGGTACCAGTATCCATATCAACGAGGGCCGCATTGGTAATAGTAAGACCCCCGCTGGTCATGTTTACGTAGCTTGAATTTGTGGTAGCTATACTACTTATTGTTAATATTCCCGAATTTAGATGGAACGTGGCGTTATTAACAGAGTAATTTTGTAATCCTGATGTATAGGTTCCCAATGCCGAGGAGGTAGTGTTTAAACTTAACGAATTGGTGATATTGAATACCGGAACCGTTGTATTTATTATGGTTGTATTGGATGTTGGGCTGACGCTTCTTGTAGGCGTAGGAGGAGTGGTATTATCGCCAACTACAAATGAGCTACAGTTTAATGTACCAGTACCTGTACCGGTAATGGTTGTTGTCACGCCGCCGGCACTACTGTTGTGATTTTGCGTGATGGCGCCGGTAACCGTAAGGGAGTAGGTATCTTTGATGGTTAATATAATAGATGGGGTTCCGCTCATTGTACTTTTTAAGGGGCCTAATATCAGGAAAGCAACATTAGGCACACTGCTTTGAACGGTGGGCTGGTTATAAAATGAAACAACGCCTATGCGTGCCGCATAGCTTGTAGTAGGAATAGTTGCTGGGCTCCAGTTACGGGTATCATTCCAGTTGCTGTCATATGCGCCTGTCCAGTCAATGGCATCATCAAAAGTTATAGTATTACCATTTGAGGATGGGCCTGTATAAGTAATGGCTGAGCTGTTTCCATTCCCCGTAAGGGTGTTAATACTGGTGACGGTAATAGTGCCTGTAGGGCTGCTGCCATAGTTTAGCTGGCTTTTTACTGTACCTGTATAAAAATAATAACCGGGGACAGAGTAAGATCCATCTGTATTGCCCGAGCTTGAGATAAGGTCGCCCACACTATAATCTTGTATAGCGTTGCCGGTGTAAGTTACTGAACTTATCAGTGCGTCTGTTGATGTGGAGTAATAGGAATCATCTGAACGGTAGAGACTTCCTGAACCATTGAAATATGCCTCGAACCCGGAGCCTGACGTGTTCAGTACCAATTGGTTGATAACGAAATTGCCTCTTGATATTATTTTTAACCCGTAAAGGATTACGCTTTCGCCGGCGTAGTAAGGCGGCTGTGTAACATTATTTGCCGTTCCGTTTGCGTCTGTTGTGGTAAATTGGAGTACACGGGTGTACATATCAAAATTATCCCATTGAAATCTGCCGGCAGTAGTACATGTTGATTCAAGATAGGAATAATAATAGCTGCTGAACCCGCTACCAGTTGTACTTGTACTTGAAGCAACAAGGGTTTTGGCTGTGGTCATGCCGGTTACAAAAACATCTTTAAATATTGCCCAACGACCGTCTTTCAACCGTTGCACTTTGATCATGTAGGTTTGCTGGTCGTTGGCCATGGTGGCATTGAGCAGCTCATTGTAACGGCCCGTCCCGGTATTTGAGTCATACCTATACCTTAAACTGAGTGTTGTACCGGTATGGGTTATATAAATGCCCTGCATGGTATTGGCTGTATACCCGTTGGCAATAAGCCAATAGCGCCATGAATTATTACCTACAGCCATCGCATCGGGGTCATCCGGGCCGGTTGCACTATTATTTTTATAAATGAAATTCCACTCAAAATCATTCTGAGTAAGATCTACGCTCCCTGATGTGCCGCTTCCGACAAAATCCCACCTGATAGCGCTTATGGCGTTGGTTGCAGGTACCGCGGATCGCAGGCTTACCGAGCCGTTTAAAGGACTTGTAGTTGATGCATCTATGGTAACCGACGAACTTGTGCGGGCGGCATTACCAACCCCGGTTGCTCCTAATGATGTTATATTACCGGCAGAGGAAGTTTCAAAGTTATTGTAATAGTAGGTAAGGTTATCGCTGGTTTCCTGGGCCGCAACTGCGCTCATCAGGCATAGCAGATATCCGGTAAATAAAACGCAGCGTAATTGTGATTTCAAATTTAATAGGGTTTCGGGCAAGTAATATCAATAATGATGCTGGTTCAATAAAACCGGATTAAAGTACAAATTTCAACTCAAATATGCGGTTGTGTTGCCAATGGCATCGGTTGTGATGTTTTTTATTGAAAAAATGGAAAATTTAGAGAAATTAATTATTGATTATTGTTTACACATTTTGGGGAATATTTTCTACTATGCTTTTAATCAATAAGCAGGCTGTTAACTTACAGTAAGAGCTAATTAATCACCGGGTAACGATAAATATTTAAAAATATTCCTGTTAGGAGTGAGGATTTTTGTTTCCGGTAATAAACTGTTCAGGTTTGATTGGGGTAATATGTCCCGTAATAATCATCACCATTGACTTTTGTCAACCGAATGCCGGTTAATGTAACGATGACTATATGTTACATGGGGGTTTCAGAGCGACGTTGGATAAGTGTTCAATTTTTAAAAAGCGGGTGTTCAACTTTTTGTGGTGCGGAATTGTAATATTCTGATTGTCAATGTATATGTGTTCAGTTTGTGTTTTGTGTAAAATGCAAGTATCTGATAATCAGTATTTGTTTATTTAAGAAAATACGCCAGGTGTTCCACTTTAAAAATTGAACACCTGGCATTATATGCTTTATTTAACCTTTTGGCTGTTATTGCCGCGGTTAAGATCAGGCAGGGCGTTGTCGGGATCAATGCTTACCGATTCAGCTTCCTGTTTAGTAGGCAGTGTATAAGTGATTTGCCCGGATTGCAGCCAGGTTTCAACCGGCAGGTAAAAGCGTTTTTTGCCGCCGTCTTTAAATTTTACCTCAACAGTAAACGGCATGGGCAACTGCTCTTTGTTTACCGCTTTGATGGTGATACCTTTGGATGCATCTTTACCTGCATATTTCGCGTCGATAAGCGCTATATCAACCAGCCAGTTATTGTAAAACCAGCCCTTCCAAAACCAGGAAAGGTCTTCGCCCGCCCCATTCTCTATCGAACGGAAAAAATCATCAGGTTGTGGGTGTTTGTAAGCCCACTGGTTAATGTAGTTTTTAAAGGCGTAGTCAAACCTGTCTTTCCCTAAAATTTGCTCGCGCAGCAATACCAGGCCAAATGCCGGCTTATAGTAGGTAAGCGGATGGCGGTATTTTTCGGGGATGGCATCAGGAGCCGTCATAATACTTGGCGATTGCGGATCAAGCAATGATGGGATAATTTCATCGGCGGGGTTGCCGCCGCCGGGAGCGTATTCACTATCGCGTTTAGGGGCATATTCACCTTTATTAAAGGCATCGGAAGCATATATATCGATAAAGGTGTTAAGGCCTTCATCCATCCAGCCATAGCGGCGCTCATTTGATCCCACAATCATCGGGAACCAGTTATGGCCTATCTCATGCGCGGTTACCCAGTAAAGCACGCTGCCTTTATCGGTGATGTCGTCAAACACAATACCCGGGTATTCCATGCCGCCGGCAATACCAGCTTCGTTAATAGCAACCGGGTAAGGATATACAAACCACTTTTCCGAAAAGTATTCAATTGATTTTTTGAGATATTCGGTAGCCCGGCCCCAGGCATCGTTGCCATAGCTTTCGGCCGGGTAAACGCTCATTGCTAATGATTTTTTACCGCCAGGCAGGTTAACCCTTGCTGCATCCCATATGTAAGCTTTTGATGCACCAAAGGCAACATCGCGGGTGTTGAGCATTTTGAAATGCCAGGTGAGGGTACCCTTGTTAACCGGGCGACTGGCAGGATCATTAACCTCGGCCAAATCACGGATCATGATGGTTTTATCACTGTTGCGGGCTTGGTCTAAGCGGACTATTTGTTTAGCCGTCAATACCTCTTTAGGGTTAAGCAATTCGCCCGATCCCGCTACGATCATATCCCATGGCACGGTTACCGAATAATCTATATCGCCATAATCTAAATAAAACTCACCGCTGCCCAGAAATGGTAGGGTATCCCAGCCGTGACTGTCGTCATAAACACACATGCGCGGAAACCACTGTGCAATTTCGTAGATCTTGCCATTTTTGGTATCGCAATAATCAGTACGGCCTCCAAAGGCACCGGGAATGGTGTAATGATAATTAATACGCAGTTTTATTGCCCCCTTTTGCAGCGGGTGTGCAAGGCGTACCTGCATGCGGGCATCTGTAATTACAAATGGTACGGGTTTAACTACATCGCCATTATCAACCGAAACGGATTCTATCTGGTAACCGCTGGTATGCTGATCTACACCGGGGGTATGGTCTGTGAAGAAGTTAGAGCGGGCATCCTGTTTATAAGTATTTTGATCAAGCTGCAGCCAAAGGTAAGGCAATGCATCCGGGCTGTTATTGGTATAGTTGATCACCACCGTACCGCTGATTGTTTTCTTAACGGTATCCAGGGCAACTTTCAGATTATAGTCTGCCCGGTTTTGCCAATACCTTGGACCGGGTGCGCCATTAGCCGAATGGAAATCGTTACCTTTTTCGGTATAAAACATAGGCGAGAAAGCCGCCGACGGGTTGTAGTTTGATGAAGTATCGTTTGGATTGAGTTTCCCTTTTTGCGCCGATGCGCTGAGTGCTAAAATCGACAGTAAACCAATGTCGATAAATTTTAATTTCATGGTGTGCATTTAAGCACCCAATATACAAAGGATGGCCGGAAAACAGTTTGTTAAAAAAGTTTTAAATAATTATGGAATTTTATGCCTGGTAGCATCATTGTAATAAACTGCTTAATCACCCGGATGAATTAATATATTTATCAATTAAAACGTCGGTATAATGTCTATTCAACAAATCAGCATACCTAAACCCTGCCACGAGCAATGGTCACAGATGGTGCCCGCTAACAGCGGTCGTTATTGTTATCACTGCTGCAAAATGGTTATCGATTTTACGGTAATGAGCAATGACGAGATCATTAAACTTCTTTCGGCAAAGGATAATGTTTGCGGCAGATTTGGCCAAATGCAGCTGATTGAAATTAATGCGGGTATTGGCGCAAATAAAAAGCGATCCTTATCATGGATTGGTATCCTGACAGCAGCAATAATAAGCTTAACCCAACTTGAAAAAGCTGAAGCCAAAACCAGGCACAACCTTGAGCAAGGAGAGTTTCAACGTAAAAGCAACTTGCTCATACCTGTCCCTACCGGTGTTCAAATATTAGTAAAAGGCCTTGTAACCGAAAAAGGGACTAATGTTCCGATTCCCGGCGCTACAGTCCATTGTAAAAACGGTGAAAGTGCAAGCACTGATGTTGATGGCGAATTTAAGTTTTTGGAACTTTCGGAGACAGATACCCTTGTTGTTGGCTTTATCGGTTTTAAGACACAGGAAATAAGGCTTGCCGACATAGCTGACAGGTCGCAAATAAAAATAGAATTAGAGCCGGAACCGCTAACTGAACAATTTGTTGTGGTAGGAGGTGTATTTGTGCGTCATTCTTTTATTCATCGCCTGTGGCATAAAATAAAAAACATATTTTAGGGCTTTATTATAAAAGCTAAACTTGCATTTTCCTGTAAATCTACCTTTAGGCAATTCATCAATTCCCGTACATTTTATTTGCGAGACACTGTCGTACTTTTTAGGTTATCAGTATTATGCCTGGTTGCGGAAACATACTGCCGATAAGATCAGTACCGAACATCGACTTATCATATTTATCGGTGCAGCGGCAGGCGCATTTATTGGCTCGCACCTTGTAGGGATCTTTGAGAACCCACCTTTGCTGTTCTCGCATTTCAATATCATCTATATTATGGGCAATAAAACCATAGTGGGTGGGATGCTTGGTGGATTGATAGGTGTTGAGCTTACCAAAAAACAATTGGGGGTAACCGCGTCATCTGGCGATTTGATGGTTTATCCGTTGATCCTGGCTATGGTTATTGGCCGTACCGGGTGTTTTTTGGCCGGGCTGGAAGATGGGACTTATGGCATAGCCTCCAACCTGCCCTGGGCTATTGATTTTGGTGACGGCATCCACCGACATCCTACTAATTTATATGAAATTGTATTTTGGGGAATGCTTTGGGTTGTACTCAAACTCATTGAACAAAATTATCGTTTTGCCGATGGCGCGCGATTTAAAGTATTCATGGCAAGTTACCTTGTTTTCAGGCTACTGGTTGAATTTATTAAGCCCGATTACTTTTTTGGTTTTGGTTTATCGGTAATTCAGTTAGTTTCTCTCGCCGGTATTTTGTATTATTATAAAGTATTTTTATATCCTAAAAAGCTGTTTGCAAACCATGCCTGAACGCCCGTATATATACTATGATTTTACGTTAAGCATTTGCTCCACCTGTTTACGACGGGTTGATGCCAAGATTGTTTTTGAGGATAATAAGGTTTACATGCTTAAAAACTGCCGCCGGCATGGTTTTGAAAAGGTGCTGATTGCCACAGATGTGGAATATTATAAAAACTGTCGCAACTATGCAAAGCGAAGTGAGATGCCGCTTAAGTTCAATGCCAAAATGCATTATGGTTGCCCTTATGATTGCGGCTTGTGCCAGGATCATGAGCAGCACTCGTGCCTTACCGTTGTTGAAGTAACCGACAGGTGTAATTTAAGCTGCCCTACCTGCTATGCCATGTCATCGCCCACCTACGGCAGGCACCGCACTTTGACCGAAATAGAACAAATGCTGGATGTTGTAGTGGCAAATGAAGGTCAGCCCGATGTGGTGCAGATCAGCGGGGGAGAACCTACGGTGCACCCGCAGTTTTTTGAGATCCTGGATATTGCCAAGAAAAAGCCTATTAAGCATTTAATGGTAAACACCAACGGCATCCGCATAGCTAAAGATGAAAATTTTGTAAAGCGGCTGGCCACATACATGCCCGATTTTGAGATTTACCTGCAATTTGATTCTTTCAAAAAAGAGGCACTTGAGCAGTTGCGCGGTGAGGATTTGCGCGAAGTAAGGCAGAAGGCTATTGAAAATCTCAATAAGTATAATCTGTCCACAACGTTGGTAGTCACTTTGCAAAAAGGTTTAAATACCGATGAATTAGGTGCAATTATTGAATACGCGTTGCAGCAACCCTGTGTTCGCGGCGTAACTTTTCAGCCTACGCAACAGGCCGGCAGGTTAGAGAATTTTAATGAACAAACCGACCGTTACACCCTAACCGAAGTACGTAACGCGATACTTGAACAAACCAGTGTATTCAATAAAAACGACCTGATCCCGGTACCTTGTAACCCGGATGCCCTGGTGATGGGTTATGCCCTTAAGCTTGGAGGCGAAGTGATTCCGCTGACCCGGATGATAAACCCGGATGACCTGTTGGATAACTCAAAAAATACCATTGTTTATGAAAACGATGAACGCCTGAAGGGCCATCTGCTTAATATGTTCAGCACAGGTAATTCGGTTGATAAAGCTAAAGAACACCTGCACTCGTTGTTATGCTGCCTGCCTGAAATTGACGCGCCAAGTTTAAGCTATGATAACCTGTTCAGGGTGATCATTATGCAATTTATAGATGCGCAGAATTTTGATGTTCGGGCTATCAAAAAATCATGTGTGCACATCGTAAATAAAGACATGCAGATCATCCCTTTTGAAACCATGAACATTTTTTACAGGGACGATAAGCGGGAATATCTTGAACAATTAAGAGGAGAAATTTTGGTATGACAGAGGAAGAACAATTACAACCACCCAATCAGCTTCCTGGCAACAAGCCCCAAGGTGGAATCAAGATAGTCGGAATTAACCTGGCAGTATTTGTTGGTTATACCTTGCTTAGTCTGCTGACCGATGGCGGTGTAATAGCTGGGCTGCTAATGGTTGCCCAGGTGATTGTTTGTATTATACTTTCATTGTATTTCCGTAAGTGGAGTTGGTTTTTAGGCGGCTTACTGGTTTTAGTAATTGGTTTTTCAACGTGTGTTGCAATGATAAGGATTTAGTATCTCACAAGTTGCTATAATGGAAACGCAGAAGAAAGACCCTGGCAGCAAAAAAATGATAGTTGTAGGTATCAATCTATCGATATTGGTAGCTTATACCATATATTTCAGATGGGTTGCTAATGAGGAGCTTATTATATTAGCTGAAGCGATTTTTATTTTTTTGCACGTAGTACTGTGCCTAATATTGGCAATTTTTGCTTTGAGAAAAGAATTTTTGTTTAGTGCGCTTGTTGTTCTGCTGATCGGTTTTTCGTCATGCTGGGTTGTTTTCTCCATTTAGGTTAACATCCCCGCCAAAACCCCTTCTTTTAACGAATTGGTACACATACTCACCTTATGAATATCCAGCGCATGCATAATGAAACGGGTAACTAACGATGCAGCTACAATCATATCAACCCGTACCGGGATAATCCCCGGATTACCCAAACGTTCTTTATGGCTCGAGAGGATGAGTTTATTGGTGATGGTTAACAGTTCTTCCTCATCAAAATCATAATGCTGAATACTCTTTAAATCAAAGGGCTGGGCCTTTTCTGTTTCAATCAATCCTGCAAAAGTTTCAAATGAGCCCGACGAGCCAACAAGGGTGTCAATTTCAATGCCTGTAGTGGCAATGAACAAATCATTCAGTGTATCCTCAAGATATAAATTCATAGCCTCGATAGATGCCGGCGGAATAGGATCGGTACGGTGGAACTGGTCCATAAGGCGTGCCGCGCCAACTTCAAAACTTTGTTTCCACAGGATCTTATCGGCGTTGCCCAAAATAAATTCAACGCTGCCTCCGCCAATATCCATGATCAGGGAGTTTTTGGCCGATAAGCAACCGCTTAACTTTACACCATTATAAATAAAACCGGCTTCCTGTTCGCCATCAATAATTTCAATACCAATGCCTGTTTTGGCCTTAACTTCTTTGATGAAATCTTTGCCGTTTGATGCGCTCCGCAAGGCCGAAGTTGCTATCGCCCTAACACCGTCAACATTATTGGCCTGTATAAGTTTCTGAAAGTGTTGCATGGTATTTATGCCGCGCTGAAAAGCATCAGACAAAATATACCCCTTGTTAATGCCTCCCTCTCCTAACTTAACAGCTTCAGTAATATGTACAATTTCATGATAGTTATGGATGTCCCCTTCGGCAATCAATAAATGGAAGGTATTGGTACCTAAATCCATTACTGCAACGCGTTTACTCATACGGCTAAAATAAATAATCCCCGAAATTGTTTAACTATTCCCGGGGATTTTATTCAGTAAATCCGAAATCGAACATCCGATGTCCGAAATAAAAATTATTCTTTATAAAAAAACCACTTGGCCAGTTCTTTATAGCTTGCTTTTTTACCGTACATTAATACACCTACCCGATAGATCCGTGCGGCCACATAAGTGGTAAATAAAAAGCCTACTACCATCATACACATGGATACTGCTACCTGCCATCCCGGTGGATCAAACGGGATCCGTACCATCATGGCTACAGGTGCAGTAAAAGGAATCATGGACAGCCATACTGCCAGCGGGCTATCCGGCGCGCGGAACAATACTGATACAGCTAAAAAATAAGTGAACAGTAAGGGCAGGGTAATAGGAAACATGAATTGCTGGGTTTCCGTTTCGCTGTCAACTGCCGAGCCAACAGCTGCAAACAGCGCTGCGTACAACAGATAGCCGCTTAAAAAGTAAAATATAAAGCAGCCCATGATATACCCAAATGGTATAGTTTGTAATACTGCAAGCGCATTTACCATAGGACTGGTAGGCGAGTTAAAAGAATGTCCGGCGATTTTGGTAGATATAATGGATAAAATTATCCAGGCACTAAACTGAGTTAAGCCAACCAGGCCCACACCGATGATCTTGCCGAGCATTAATTGAAATGGTTTTACTGAAGATATCACCACCTCTATAATACGGTTTGTTTTTTCTTCAATAACGCCGCGCATTACCTGTCCGCCATATATAAACAGCGAAATATAAATAATGATAGCACAAGCTATACCAATTAAAATATTGGCGCCGATATTAGCATTCTTATCGCCTTTATCTGAAATTTCAATGGCACTAACCGAGATGTTGGTTCGCTTTATGCTTTTTAAAAGTGCTGTATCAATATGATGCCTGATGAGGTTGTTTGAAAAGGCTATATCGCTCATCTGCTTTTCAATTTCTTCAGACAAGGGTATAGAGGCCTTCTTTTTTGAAAAGATCTGTACCGAATCTTTTTGTGTGTAATTTACAGGGATATACAAAATAGAGATACCCTCGCTATCCTTTAGCAGTTGTTTGGATGATTTAAGATCGGTGAGCGCATAGGTAAATTTTACATTATTGGCATCATGAAACCTATTAGCGAAATCACCGCTTTTATCAATCACGTTAACTGTTTGCAACGATGATAGTTTATCGCTGCTATCTGCAACCATCTTTACCACAATGCCCATAACCAATATCAGCAACGGCACCACGAATATCATGATGATGAATGATTTTTTGCGTACCCGTGTCAGGTATTCGCGCTGTATAATGAGTAATACTTTATTCATGGCCGGCTGAGTTTAGGTTAACTTTTTCAATGAAAATTTCATGCATGCTGGGTATTACCTCCTGTAACATATTTACCCTTGCTTTTGGGATAAGGTACTGCAAAACATCGTTTGAATTATTCTCGCGCGTAAGCTTTATCTTGATGGTATGACTGCCATCATCGGCATGGGTT
Organism: Mucilaginibacter gossypii; assembly: GCF_900100945.1. Lineage (GTDB taxonomy): Bacteria > Bacteroidota > Bacteroidia > Sphingobacteriales > Sphingobacteriaceae > Mucilaginibacter > Mucilaginibacter gossypii. The sequence goes on from NZ_FNCG01000011.1 coordinate 189,063, forward strand.
TCGCTAACCAGTTCAAATGGCTGGTTGCCGTCAAATGCTATCTGTTCGCCGGTATATTCAACAAAATAGGTTTCATTGCGATACGAGTTGCGGATGTGTTTAACCTTACCATCCAGTATCTTATGCGATTTATGAATGAGCGCTATAGCGTCACAAAGTTCCTCTACTGATTCCATGCGGTGGGTAGAAAAGAGTATAGTTGCACCTTTTTCGTTCAATTCTAATATCTCGTCTTTAATGAGTTCTGCATTCACTGGGTCAAATCCGCTGAAAGGTTCATCCAGTATGATCAAATCGGGCTCATGCAGTACGGTTGCTACAAACTGCGCCTTTTGCTGCATACCTTTTGACAGTTCTTCTATTTTCTTTTTCCACCAGGTTTCCATCTCCAGCTTCTCAAACCAAAATTTAAGACGCTTTTGGGCTTCAGCACGGCTTAACCCTTTTAAACGGGCCAGATAGATCATTTGCTCACCTATCTCCATCTTTTTATACAGGCCACGTTCCTCGGGCAGGTAACCTATACGTTCAATGTGCGACTGGTTGAGTTTTTCGCCGTTAAAATAGATTTCGCCCGAATCGGGAGCAGTAATTTGGTTCACAATACGGATAAGCGAAGTTTTACCGGCGCCGTTAGGGCCAAGCAGACCAAAAATCTGCCCGCTTTCAACTTCCAAACTTACATCACTTAGTGCACGGTGACCGGCGTATTGTTTAACAATATTGCGGATGCTTAGCATTTATTAAGGTTTATGTATCTGTTTTTTTCTGTTAGATCAGGTTAAGCAGAAAAAGTTACAGGTTGGGTTTATCATATGGTGGCCAATTGGGCTTTTCAATGTCATAAAATGGCTTTTCCAATTGTTGGCTATTAAGCGCATTTAAAGCGGTTACTGCAATATAAATTCCGGTTGTCGGAACAATCAGATACACGAGCCCGATGTAGCGGATATAGAGAATATAGCTGGAAGTTCCGATAAGGGGAAGCACCATCGGTACAACCATGTAAAATACAATAATAAATAGCTCACTTAAGGTAAAAAGCAGCAGTGGTAACTTGAATACCGTATTACGTAATAAGGCGGCCATAATCACAATACATATTATTACCATCATGTTAATAGCTCCATGGATCTGGTAAAATATAATTAATGATTCTCTGGTAATTTGAAAAATGCCGATGGCTGTATTAACTAAGCCCGATATAACGCTATAAATCATATAAATGATGAACACGTTAACTATAAAAGGTTTTTCGTTGGTATATTTTAAAACACCTATCACAAATATCATTAACCAGGCAAAACAAATGACAGGTGCAAACGAAAGCGTAGGTCTTACTACATCCGGTACCGTGAATGAAATGGTTTGCATGGCGTACAGGAGTATCAGAGCTAACATACTAATAACGCATGCAGCAATAGTGAGGTAAGCGGTATCGCGTGTAGGTTTCATGAGCAGGATAGGTTGAATTAATAAATATTACAATTGGCTTAAAGATAATAATAAGGCATGGCTGTTTATTGAAATAAAAAAAACGGCGTGATTGTTTTGAAACAAATTATGCTGCTTACTTAATAGCCTGATTAGTTAATTTATTTCAGTTGCTTTTAAACTAAACCTGAGCGTTTCAATTGCTTCCTTTTGCCTCGAAATGATTATGTACATGTAGCCATTATAAACAATGGTGTGTGGGTAACCATATTGCCCGCCTTTCCATAAGCCTTCTTTTTTAAGGTGATACAATTCATTGGCAATAATATAGTTTTTGTCGAAGCTTTTTCCATTTTTTGACAACGAGAGCACCAGCGGATTACGGTCATAATGGTGCAGGGTATCGGGGATGCCCACATAATAAAAGCGTTTATCCGGCAACCTACCTAAGTGAAACTTGCTGTCATTATCCGAAAAGGGGGCCTCAACCGGCCGCGACCAGCTTTTGCCATTGTCGTTGCTTTCGGTGAGCCATAAATGACCTTTCCAGCCTTTACCGGTTACCCTGAGCAGCATGTGTAAAATGTTGTCGTCCGTTTGGAAAAACGATCCTTCGCAAAGCGGCGGCAACCCTGATTTTGCAGCGGGTGCATAAAACATAGCTGGGTTATCCTGTTTGTAAAGAGAATCGGGATAAAAACTGCTTAGCTTCCAGCCCGAAAGTCCGTGGGGATCATCTGTATAAGGAAAAGTGAAATTACCGCTGATGATCAGCCTCCCGCTATTGGTAACTTCAGGTCCATGGTTTGGTACAACAGGCAAATGCATATCAAGCGGCCCGCTCCAATGTTCGCCGTCGGTGCTGGTCTTAGCCCATAAATGGGTGCTATTGCGGTGTTTGTCGTAATCGCCGTAGTAGGCTACCAAGGTTCCTTTATACTGATAAAGCCCGGCGGCAGTGAGTACTGTGAGCGTATCGTTGATTTTACCCGGACTGGCTAATGTTTTCAACGGCGACCAGTGTTTAAAATCTTTAGAAGTTGCATAAACTACCCTTTGCCCCGGTGAATCCTCATCAACCATTCCATTGCTCCATATTGCCACAAAGCGGTCTTTGAAATGGATAATAGATGCGTGATGGTTGTAAAGCCACTCTTTATCCGGCGAGTAGATCATTGATCGTTCAATGTTTAGCCTCGGCACTCCAGCTTCGGTTTGATAATTGTTGCGAATGGCCGGGGTTTGTGCGTGGGTATTAAGAACGGATGAAAAAAGACAGATAACAAAAAGAAGCTTGAGTTTTGCAGACATGATCCTAATTAACACAAATTATCCGGTTAGTAAAAGCGGAGTTGAAATTTGCCAAATTAAAGCCAGGTTCCCGCGGGAGTAGTGCTAATAAAATGTAGCATCCGTTATTCTGAAGCCACAGTCATTAATAAATATGCCAATCTTTTGTAATAAAATCATGGCAATCCCTTTTATCCTAAAAATCAAGGTTCTTTTACTAAATTACGGGCTCTATCAAAATACATCATTTATGAAGCGAGCCTTATTCCTTATACTCACGCTTTCTGCTGTCTTTAATGTATCTGCCCAACAAAAAAAGCCTTTGAAACCTGCCGATGTCTATCGGATTCCAACGGTAAGTGATCCGCAATTATCGCCCGATGGCAAATGGGTTGCTTATAGTGTATCGGATGTTGATACGGCTAAAGACCGCCGCGTGTCCCATTTGTGGATGCAGAGTTTTGATGGTAAAGAATCTATCCAGCTAACTCATGGTGATGAAGCAGCCTCATCCCCGCGCTGGAGCCCGGACGGTAAATATTTGTCGTTCCTATCCTCGCGCGATTCAAAAACGGGCTCACAAGTTTGGTTGATCGACCGCCGCGGTGGTGAGGGTGCTAAGCTAACCAACATTAAAGGCGATCTGAGCGACTATGCCTGGAGCCCGGATGGCAAGCGCCTGGTAATGGTTATAGGCGACCCGGAAAACAAAGGTAAAGAGGAACCTAAAACTCCAAAGCCCATAGTTATTGACCGTTATCATTTTAAACAGGATATAGTAGGGTATCTTCAGCACTTGCATAGCCACCTTTATTTAATTGATGTTGCCACTAAAAAGCTTGACACCTTAACCCGGGGCGATAAAGACGAAAGCTCGCCGGTATGGTCGCCGGATAGCAAAACAATTGCGTTTGTAAGCAATCGCAGTGCCGATCCCGACAGGAATCAAAATACTGATATTTTTACTATTGATGCCCGCTCCGGCGCCAGCATGCTTCAGCTTACCACATGGAAGGGTAGGGACGGCAACCCTCAATGGAGCCCTGATGGCAGATTAATTTCCTATCTCCGTTCAACCAGTGATGCCGATTACATGATGTATGATCAGAGCGTGGTTTGCATTATGGATGTGGTTGGCCAAAATAATAAACCGCTCACGCTTCAGCTTGATCGTCCGGCCGGGGCACAAACCTGGGCTAAAGACAGCAAGAACATTGTATTTATTGTAACGGACGACCGTGCCCGTTATCTGGCCAATATCAATATCAACAGCGGAAAGATCACTACAATAAACAAGGGCGATTATGTTTTTAACGATATAGCTACCAATCTTTCGGGCAATTGGATAGTACAAAAAACAGATCCTTACACACCTGCCGAATTATTTGCCTTAGAAGATAAAAAGCTGCGCCGGCTTACATTTCATCATGAGGAATGGTTAAATACAGTGCAATTGGCATACGCAAAAGGCTTTGAGTCAACAAGTGTTGACGGTACCAAGGTATCAGGTATTGTTTTTACGCCCGATAGTGTTCCTAATAAAAAATATCCACTCATCCTGTTTATTCACGGCGGGCCGGTAGGGCAGGATGAATTTGGGTTTGATGCTACAAGGCAAACATTGGCTGCCGCCGGTTATGCGGTAGCAGCGGTAAATTACCGGGGAAGTAACGGCCGGGGCCTTGATTATTGTAAAGCCATTTATGCCGATTGGGGTAATAAAGAAGTTAAAGATTTGCTTGGCGCGGTTGACCAACTAGAAAAGTTAGGTATAGCAAATCCCGATAAGCTGGGCATAGGCGGGTGGAGTTACGGTGGCATCCTTACAGATTATACCATAGCATCTGATACCCGTTTTAAGGCCGCGGCCAGTGGTGCCGGCAGCGCGTTACAGCTTTCGGTTTATGGCAGTGACCAATATGTATTGCAATACGAAAATGAGATAGGCACACCCTGGAAAAATGCCGATAAATGGATCCAGATCTCTTACCCGTTTTTTCATGCCGATAAAATAAAAACGCCGGTCATGTTCATGTCTGGCCTGAAAGATTTTAATGTGCCGACCATCGGCAGCGAGCAGATGTATGAGGCGTTGAGATCTCAAGGTATTCCAACCGAATTGATATTATATCCTAATCAATTTCACGGTCTTACCAAGCCAAGTTACCAGGTTGACCGGCTGCAGCGCTACGTTGACTGGTATGACAAGTATTTGAAAAAGTAGGGTTAACGGGAAGTAGTTCAAGAATTGATGGATTGCATTGATCTCATAAATCTTACGTCTGAAGTGATCTGATCTTTGGCTTCCGGTGATAATTCGTCAAGTTCAGCTTCATCAATGAGTGTTTGCAGTATCTGATTTGCCAGGATGTTAAGAAAATGTGAACCGGTAAGGCGATCATACATTCTGGATATTTGTTTGTCGAAGTCCCGAACCTCGTTGTATAATTTATAATATTGTTCCTGTGGTGTTTCAGGGCTGCTTTTTAATTGCTGAATAAGCTGATCGAAATGTTGCATCCCGCGTTTAAAATCCTCGGCAATGCCTTTATCAATTAGTGCTCTGACGATCTTTTTGTCTTTTTTGCTTAATTTCTGATAGTCATTATGCATGATGCTGATTTTAATGGGTAATACAAATAATGGAACGTCGTTTTTTCAAAACAATGCAATAATAAAAACCTTGTGATAATATTGGGTGGTTTAATTAGTAATTTTCCGGTCAATTGCAATCCTATGCATAAAAACGTACTTTTAATTATAGCGGTTTTAATCTTTAACGTTGTTTCTGCTCAAACAACAAAAAAGCCGCTTAAGCCCACTGATCTTTATAAACAGCCAACGCTGATGGCCCCTCAGCTATCACCCGATGGCAAATGGCTGGTTTATGAGCTATCTGAGGTAGACACCGCAAAAGATAAACGCGTATCGCACCTATGGATGCAAAGCTTCGATGGTAAGCAATCCATTCAGCTTACTTATGGTGATGAGCCCGCATCTACCCCAAAATGGACGCCGGATGGTAAGTTTATCTCCTACCTGTCTGAAAAGGATTCAAAAAATGGTGGCCAGGTTTGGATGATGGACAGGCGTGGCGGAGAAGGGCATAAACTCACCGACATTAAAGGCGAGATAAAAGAATATGTATGGTCGCCAGATAATAAGAAGCTGGCATTAATTATCAAAGACCCTGAAAACAAAGGAAAAGAGGCACCGAAAACTACACCACCGATAAGGATAGACCGTTATCATTTTAAACAGGATATTGAAGGATATCTGCAGCATTTGCATTCGCATTTATACCTGTATGATGTGGGTTCAAAAAAGCTTGACACCCTTACCAGCGGCAACATGGATGATAGCTCGCCGCAATGGAGCCCGGACGGGAAAACTATTGCCTATGTAAGTAACCATACTATTGATCCTGACCGGAATGAAAATACAGATATTTTTACGATTGCAGCTAAAGCGGGAGCCGAGCCTAACCAATTAACAACATTTACCGGCCATGATATTAACCCGATGTGGAGCCCGGATGGCAAGCGCATAGCTTACCTGCGCTCCACAAGCGATGCTGATTATTTTATTTATCAGCACGATGTTTTGTACCTGATGGATGCCGACGGAAAAAACAACCGTTCATTAACTGACCAACTGGATAGGCCTGTCAGCAATATTGCATGGAGCAAGGATGGTAAAGACCTTGAATACTTGGTAAGCAGCGACAGGATCCGTTATATCAACAGATATAACTTGCTTACCCGTAAATCAATATTGGTTTATAAAGGTAACGAATGCAGTTTTTCTGATATCATCGGTCATTCCTTGGGTATATGGGTAGGCAAAATGACTACACCATACATACCCAACGAATTGGTGGCTATTGAAAATGGCAGGATCCGGCGCTTAACTTTTCACCAGGAAAAATGGCTGAGCGAGGTTAAGCTGGCTTATGTAAAGGGCTTCCAGTCGTTTAGCAGCGATGGTACACTGGTTTCGGGTATTTTGTATACGCCCGATAGCGTGGTGACTAAAAAAATGCCATTTATCCTTTACATTCATGGCGGCCCTACAGATCAGGACGAGTTTGAGTTTGACGAGATCAGGCAAACACTGGCCTGCGCCGGCTATGCCGTTGCCGCTGTAAATTACCGCGGCAGCACTGGCAGAGGGATTGAATACACTAAAGCTATTTATGCCGATTGGGGCAATAAAGAAGTGAAAGACCTGCTTGGTGCGGTAGATGAATTAGTTAAACTTGGCATAGCAGATAAAGACCGCCTCGGAATTGGAGGTTGGAGCTACGGCGGCATTCTTACCAATTATACTATAGCAACCGACCCCCGCTTTAAGGCGGCGTCGAGCGGAGCAGGCAGTGCGTTGCAATTAGCCATTTATGGATCGGATCAATGGATTGTACAATATGATAATGAACTTGGCGCACCATGGAAAAATGCTGATAAATACATCAAATTATCGTATCCGTTTTTCCATGCTGATAAGATAAAAACCCCAACGCAATTCATGTCTGGCCTAAAAGATTTTAATGTGCCAACGGGAGGAGGGGAGCAAATGTATGAAGCGCTACGGTCACAAGGGGTACCTACTCAGTTGGTACTTTATCCCGGCCAATATCACGGTATCACTGTACCCAGTTACCAGGTTGACAGGCTGCAGCGATATATTGAATGGTTTGACAAATATTTATCCCCCCAGCCCCCTAAAGGAGGAGCTTTTTGATAAAGCGCATTTAACGAGGCTGTATCATAAATAATCGTGATACGGCCTTTTTTTGACTTATTCGGATACTCAAGCTATATATAGTTTTGGGTCGGCTCTACTGACAAAAAGGGGGTTAACAGGGTTAACATAATTTAGTGGTAATTTTTACTTAAACTATTTATAATCAAATAATTAAGTGTTTTTAGGCCAAAAATGTGTTAACCCCCTTTTTGTATAAATATGATCGGCTAAACTTCAATTCAAAGGTAATACAACACCAAGGGGCGTCAATTTGATTTATGATACAACCTCGTCTTTTATTCTGTAATTCAATAATTCTGAAAATTCTGATTTCAGACAGTAAGCTTTCCTTCAACCGAATCATCAATGGTTTTACCAATAGCAGCACCGGCGAGCCGTTTTACAAATGCGATGGCATTACCATGCTTATTATCCCAGTAATAGCCCTCGGTAGGTTCAACTTTAATAACGCTGATGCGCGGATCGTCAATACCTTCGGTAAACCATACTTTTAATGTGGGTTCCCATAGTTCTTTGATCTTTTCCTTGTCTTCGGTGATAGTTGCAATTCCGTAGAGATTTAAAAAATCAGAATATCCTGATCCCTGGAAAAGCAGGTGAACAAATGGGTCTTTAGCCAGCTCGTCGTTTTTGTGGCTGTCATTAGCGCTTAGAAACCAGAAATTACCTTCCTCATCAATTTTCTGCGCAGACATTGGTCGCACGGAAGCAGGTACACCTGTTTTAATGTTACTTACAAAAAAGCAGCTTTTAGCACTTTCGGCAAGTTCCTTGATTTTAGCCAATGCCTCCTGACCGTTAAGGTCTTGCATGTTATCTTCCGGCTGTTGTTGATTGATACTATCCATGTTTTAAGTTTTGTTGGTAAATGTTATAAGAGTAACCAATCAAAAACTCAATTGTGTGCGGTGTTTTAACTTAATGGATAATTATTTATTTATAAGTGATGGTGTTTTGGGTGGATTTAACTTACGAAGTTTTCAAAACTTCGTAAGTTTTACAGTGCACCAAGAAAAGCATCGTGCTATTTTACATAAGGTATATCACGCTCATCAACAGAGATTTTGTGATCATTTATGAAATGTTCCAAACCTCCAAACCATTCTAATACATCATGTTTGTTCAATACAGTTTTTTTTGCTGATAAATAAGCTGGGTAAGATGAGTATTTATAATCGCTGATGTCTGTTACAAGATTGGCGATCACTGGATTTTGATGTATGTAAGTGATAATCCTTGTATAGTAACTATCAGAATCAATTTCTGAAGCTTTGTATCTACCTTGAAATAAGCTGCCAACTCTATTATATTTTTTATTGATTGCTTTTGAATAAGAGATAAAAAAGTTTTTGATACCAGTTTCAAACGACTGCTGATCGTTTACCATGATAAAAAAGTGAAAGTGGTTTGGCATCAGGCAATAAGCATATACTTCGCAAAAGGGTAAAACGTGTTTCTTGAATTGGTTCAGAAAGAAAATGTAATTATCGTTTTCGAAAAAGATAGGTTCTTTATTATTACCCCGGTTGTAAATGTGATAGTAGGTGTTGTCGCTTATTTTCACTTGTAGATTTGTCAATCGGTCAACCAAACTTACGAAGTTTTTAAAACTTCGTAAGTTAATATCAAGCATTACCCAAATACCACCATCCTATCGGGATATTTGGAAGCGTAAGTAGCTACAATATTTTTGATGTAATCATTCCCCGGGTAGGGTGTAAGATGGCTTTTGAGTTGCTGTACGTTATCCGCGTCAAAATAATGGGAGATATAACCCATACCATAAAACTGACCTTTTTCTACCAGGATACAACTATGTTCATCGCCGGTACGGCCTTCATCCCGGATAGCGTAAGTTGGCAAGGCTTGTTTAAGCTGATCAATGGCATTGTTTACCTTCTCATTATAACTTTCCGGAGTTTCAACACCTTCACACGCGCATGCACTCCCGGCTGTACCGGTACATGGCTCATTGTTTTTTTGTATAAAACAAAGCTTAGGGCAAAGGTCAAAACCTTCTATCAGTTTGTTGAGCAGGTTATAGCCATCAAGCAGAGAATTGCAGGTATATATCGGGTCGCTGTATTTACGGTATTTATCAACCGCCAGGCGAATATAGCCACGCTGATCTTCAAAAGCATAAAGACAAAAAGCGTTTTCAAAGCGTTTCAACGAACGGTTGTATTTAGGCCACAGGCGTTTAATTTCAATAGCTTCCAGTACAAAGGCTATAAGCTCGGTACCGCAAAGCTGATAGCTGATCTGGTAAATATTACGTAAAAATTCCTGGCGTTGAAAGCCTGGGTTATTGCCAGTGAAATGGCTGCTTACGCGTTTTTTAACGTTTTTGGCTTTACCTACATATATTACCTTGCCTTTTTGATCATGAAAATAATATACACCTGGTGTATAAGGCAACTGGTCTATATCCTTTTTAGATAGGTTAGGCGGCAACACCTGATCCTTTGAACCTTGCTTAAGGGATTGTTTGATATGGTTCTCCGTGTCGCTGTTCAGCAGCAAGGTAAATAACTCAGCAGTAGCTTCTGCATCCCCCATAGCCCTGTGGCGACTTTGGTTATCAATACCTAAATGTTTGCATAACCGGCCAAGGCTATATGATGGTAAACCGGGCAGTATCTTGCGACCAAGCCTTACCGTGCACAGCTTATTGGTTTGCAAATCATATCCCGCAGCAGCAAGGTGATATCTTACAAAAGAAAAATCGAAGTTTACATTATGGGCAACAAAGATCTTACCGTGAATAAGGTGATAAATATCTGCAGCTACATCTTCAAAAGGAGGAGCGTTCTGCACCATCTCATTGGTAATGCCGGTTAGCGCACTGATATAAATAGGGATTTCACGCTGCGGGTTCACAAGCGTTTCGAAGCGCTTCACAACCTTTTTGCCATCATGTATGCATATGGCAATCTCGGTAATACCATTAGCACTTGCATGCCCCCCGGTGGTTTCTATATCGACAATTGCATACATGATATTTCAAATGTAATACAAAATTTGCTAATTATTTTAGTTGAGTTTAAAAAAGTCGGGAAGTCGGAAAGTCCGCAGTCGGAAAGTTTTTTGTTTAAAAAGGATCGCCCAGCTTATAAAAACAGAAAGGCAAAAGAAAAGCCCCTGAGAAACTTTCCCAGGGGCTTAAATATCTTTCGGACTTTCCGACTGCGGACTTCCGACTAAAGACTAAAGACTAAAAACTTAAGACTTCTTATTCTTATTAGCCTGGATCTGTTGTTGCTGACGCATCATTTCTTCCATTTTGGCACCAAAGCCCGATTTTTTCTTCTTAGAGTTATCTTCAGGTTTCTTTTTGTTTTCCTGGATCTGGGCATGGATCTTTTTATCATCAACCATGAATTTGATCAGGTATTGCTGTAAAAAGGTGAACATGTTGGCCAAAAAGTAATAATAGTTCAAACCGGCAGGGTAGCTGTTAAGCGTGAACAGGAATACCAAAGGAGTGATGTAACCAATGTATTTCATTTGCCCTGTAGCACCGGAGATCTGGTTGTTGAAATAAGTATAGATCAACGTTGAAATGGTCATCAGTAAACACATTAAACTAATGTGGTTAACGCCGCCAAGGAAAGCTATCGGAGCGAATTTAATAACCGAATCATAAGTTGAAAGATCATGCATCCACAGGAAACTTTCGCCCCTTAGCTCAAATAAACTTGGGAAAAAGCGGAAGAACGCAATAACTATAGGCATCTGGATCAGCAATGGTAAACAGCCGCCCAATGGGTTAACACCTGCCTTTTTGTACAGCTTTAGGTACTCCTGTTGTAACAACGTAGGGTTATCCTCACCAACTTTAGCTTTAATTTCATCCATTTCGGGCTTCAGCACACGCATTTTGGCCATTGAAAGGTATGACTTGTAAGTAAGAGGTGATAATACCAGCTTAAGCAATACAGTCAATACCAGGATGATCAGACCATAGTTCCAGTTAAACTTGTTAAGGAAGTTAAATACCGGCAATACCGCGAAACGGTTGATGTATTTTAATGGTCCCCAGCCAAGGTTAACCAGTTTATCAAGGTCATGCCCCTGGTCTTTAAGCGTATTAAAACGGTTGGGTCCAAAGTAAAACTCCAAGGGTAAAGAACCATCTGTGCCGCGGGTAAGCGACAGGTCGGCTTTCATTTGTTTTACATCGGTGGTATCGTTAAAATCAGTAGCAACAGCAACATCTGTTTTGGTAATGCCGCCTTTAGCTATCAGCACATTTGAAAAGAAGTGCTGTTTAAAAGCAACCCAGGCCATTTTTTTATCGCTGATGCTTTTTTGATCGTTTTTGCCTTCGCTTAGGTAATCAGCATCCCCATCGGTATTATAATAGTACACCGTTGAATACTGACGCTCCATTTTGATGTCTTTTTCCTGTTTGCGCAGGCTGGTGGCCCAGTTAAGGTTAATGGTGCTGCTGTTGGCAATAACGCCGTCAAGACCGGTAGGCTTAATGGTTAGCCCAAGTTTAAAACCATCACCTTTTAAACTGTATACATAATCAATATATTGGGTGGGGCTATAGCTCAAACGCATAGTAACCGAACCTGAATCTTTTTCGGCTATGTTAAGTTCTTTTGCACTTGGGGTAAAATAGTAATTGTTGGTATTGATATTGGCAACACCGGCGGCAAACTTCAATCCAAATTGGTTATTGTCACCACTGAAAAGCACCAGGGGCTTCTTATCAAAAGTTTTGTAGTTTTTTAACTCAACGGAAGCTACTTTGCCTCCGTGGGTGCTTAATTTAATAAGCAACTCTTTATTACCAATGGTAACAAACTCTTCTTTACCAACAGATGCGGCGCCGAAAGGCATTTTTAACAAGGCCGAGTCAACTTTGGCTGTTTTGGCGGTATCAAACTTAGCTGTGGTTTTAGCAGCAGCGGCAGCTACAGCGGCACCAGCTTTTTTCAGCGAATCCTGGTGCTGTACCTCGCGCTCTTTTTTAAGGTCGGCTTCTGATGGCTTTAAAAAGTATATCGAGCCGGCAATGATCGCCATGATCAGGAATAATCCTGTAAACGTATTTTTATCCATTATCTAATTATCGTACAATTACTTATTTTTTGCGGGCATAAGCCAGCGAAGCGGCGACAAAGTTAATAAAAAGTGGGTGTGGATTAGCAACTGTTGATTTTAATTCGGGGTGAAATTGCGAACCAACAAAAAACGGGTGGTTTTTTAACTCAACAATCTCCACCAGGCCATTGTCAGGATTTATGCCGGATGGGGTAAGGCCGGCGGCCTCATATTGCTTAAGATACTCGTTATTAAACTCATAACGGTGACGGTGCCTTTCCGAAATGTGGTTTTTTCCGTAAATAGCCGCTGCTTTAGTGCCTTTTTTAATATCGCAGGGATAAGCGCCTAAACGCATGGTACCGCCTTTGTTGGTGATGTTTTTCTGATCTTCCATCATGCCGATAACCGGGTAAGGGGTTTCGGGATTCATTTCGGTACTGTTGGCACCCTCAAAACCTAATACGTTACGGCCAAACTCAACTACCGCACATTGCATACCTAAACAAATACCAAAGAAAGGGATATTATTTTCGCGCACATGGCGGATAGCCTGGATCTTGCCTTCAAAACCACGCTCGCCAAATCCTGGGGCAACCAGTACGCCATGCATACCTTTTAATTTTTCAACAGCGTTTTCGGGCGTAAGCTGTTCCGAAGGGATATATTCAACCCGCACTTTACATTCCTGTTTAGCGCCCGCATGGATAAAGGCTTCGGTAATAGATTTATAAGCATCCGGCAACTCCACATATTTACCAACCAGCGCAATGCGCACGTCAGCAGTTGGGTTTTTGAGGCGACCAAGAAACTCCTTCCAGTTTTCAAGGTTTGGCTCATTTTTGTGCGGAAGTTTTAATTTGGTCAATACGGTTTTGTCAAGCTGTTCTTTCAGCATTAACAGGGGTACATCGTAAATACTTGGTGCGTCAATCGACTCAATAACAGCATTGATATTCACGTTACAAAACAGCGCTATCTTTTTGCGGATATCGTTGGTAAGGTGGTGTTCGGTACGGCAAACCAGGATATCGGGCTGGATACCATACTCTAATAACATTTTTACCGAGTGCTGCGTAGGTTTGGTTTTTAATTCGCCTGCTGCTGCAAGGAATGGTACCAGTGTAAGATGGATAACCAGAGAGTTAGCCGATCCAATTTCCCAGCGGAATTGCCTTACAGCCTCAATATATGGTAATGATTCAATATCGCCTACAGTACCGCCAAGCTCGGTGATCACGATATCGTAATCGCCGCTTTCGCCCAATATGCGGAAGTTTCTTTTTATTTCATCGGTAATGTGGGGCACTACCTGTACAGTTTTTCCTAAAAAAGCCCCTTCACGTTCTTTATTAATTACATTTTGATAAATGCGGCCGGTAGTGATGTTGTTGGCCTTTGACGTAGGAGTGTTCAGAAAACGCTCGTAGTGGCCAAGGTCAAGATCGGTTTCTGCACCGTCTTCGGTTACATAGCATTCGCCGTGCTCATAAGGGTTAAGTGTTCCCGGATCAATATTGATGTAAGGATCAAACTTTTGGATGGTTACGCGGTAACCGCGCGATTGAAGGAGTTTGGCTAAAGAAGCAGAGATTATACCTTTTCCTAACGATGAGGTAACACCGCCCGTAACAAAAATATATTTAGTCATGATTTTTTTTGAAAATGACCGGGCTTTTATACCACGGCCAATTGTTTCTGTACGGGATACAAAAGTAAGAAAATTTTCACGCTTCGGTATATCTGTTTTTCAAAAAATAGAACTGTAAATATCTTTTGTTTGTAATCGGTTTTTACAGAGTGTATTATGCGCGTTTTTGAAGCGGATACTTTTATAAACGGAAGTGAACTGGTTGATGGCTTTAACGGCGATAATCCTGGTAAGGTTCCCGTAACGGGTGGTTTGGCCGGTGACGCTGCCCGGTTACCATCTGATATAATGAATACGTAATTTCAGCCTTTTTTCTCGAGCTGTGCCTCCAAAAAGCTGCTGTTTCGGCACTGTTGGCCTGTTTGTTTACATGGGTAGCAGTACAGACTATAATGACTTTTCCAACTCAACCGCGGTTACTGAAATTGTGTTTTAAAGCCTTTACGCGGCGCGCTTAATCTTATATGGATTAAGAATAACAATGTTATCACTACAAGAAGTGTTAACTTATAATTGGGAGGATTAAATCAGAAACTATATATCAAACTTCAATTTCTCCAAATCCTCCGGTACATCAACGGCATGGGTTTCCAGTTCGGTTTCTGCAACTTTAATGCGGTAGCCATTATCTATCCAGCGAAGTTGCTCAAGGCTTTCTGCCTTTTCAAGCGGGGATACCGATAGTTTGGTAACTTCCTGCAATATATCTGCGCGATAACCGTAAATGCCAATGTGTTTAAAAAAGGTGTGAAATTCGAGCCAGTTCTCGGGCTCCTGGCCGCGGATATGGGGCAGGGTAGCACGGGAGAAATAAATAGCTTCGGATAATTTATTGATCACCACCTTGGGCGAATTGGTATTATGCAGTTCCTGCTCGGTCAGGATCCTTTTTACAAGAGTGGCCAGTTGGGTATCAGGATCGTTAAAGCAGGCTGTTAATTTGGTGATCTGCTCAGGGTCAATAAAAGGCTCATCGCCCTGGATATTGATGATCACATCATACCCGGGGTGCAGGCGGGCAACTTCGGCACAACGGTCGGTACCGCTTTGGTGGTTGGCACCTGTCATCACCGCAACGCCGCCAAAACCGTTTACGTGGTTAAAGATCCGGTCGTCATCGGTAGCCACGATAACCTCACTCAGGCTCCGGCATTTTTTTGCCTGCTCATATACACGTTGGATCATAGTTTTACCGCCGATATCAACCAATGGTTTACCGGGAAAACGGGATGACGCGTAACGGGCTGGGATAATGCCTAAGATTTTCATTTGATTTTTATTACAATGGTTTTAAACATTTGCAAAGCTAATTCCTGATCCTGCTTTGATAAATTACGGCCTGACAGTTGGAAGTTTAAAGTTGATGATTTACTTTGATAATAAATACCAGTAATTCCTTTTGAAGGATTTTTTGGCCAGATTGTTTTTATAATAAAATCTTGTTTCGACTCTTCATTAAAGTTGTGATCTTTTATCTCTGCAGGGATTTCTATCGGAATATACACTGTGCTGTCCTTAGTAAGCATATTTGCGATGTAGTCAGCCTTAGGAAATTTGCTTTTTTGCTTAGCTGTAGGTTTATGTATTGAGATTTTGACTTTTATATTGGGGGCGTCACTATATGTACGTTCTCTATCGCAAAAATCACATCCGCGTTGCCAATCGTTAGTTTTTATATACTCCTGTTCTGATAGTAATGGGTTATTAGCGTACCCCATCGAACTGATTTCGAAAGAAAGAGTATCGGTTGGAGCAATAATTCTACCTACAAAAGAGTCTATGCCTTGTTCCTGTTGAAAATGCCAGTTAGGAGGCAACCATAGTTTGAAACCATTCAAACTGAGCAGATGCCATGTGCTGATATTTACTTGTTTTTCTGAACTATGTTCGCAGGAGAATAAAAGAATAGATAATAAAGCGAAGATCAAAAACTTCTTCATACCCTATTAAACTATTAAAACAGCCCGTTAATCTCCCTTTCAATAAGGTTTACAATGGTAGCCATATCCTCAGTATTGTTAGCAAAATCCAGATTATCCTTATCAAGGATCAACAGTTTGCCTAATTTATAGTTGTTGATCCATTTATCATACTTTTCGTTCAGTTTGGAAAGATAATCTAAACGGATACCTATTTCATACTCACGGCCGCGGCGCTGAATATTGCTTACCAGGGTAGGTACAGATGCTTTAAGGTAAACCAACAGATCGGGCGGTTTAATAAACTCGGTGATATTTTGAAAAATTGATTCGTAGTTTTCGTAGTCGCGCGTGGTCATCAGACCCATATCGTGCAGGTTTTCGGCAAAAATATAGGCATCCTCGTAAATGGTGCGGTCCTGTATAATATTACGCCCGCTTTTTTGGATATCGATGATCTGGCGGTAACGGCTATTCAGGAAGTAGATTTGCAGGTTAAAGCTCCAGCGCTTCATGTCGCTGTAAAAATCCTCTAAATAGGGGTTGTTATCTACTGCTTCATACAAAGGGTCCCATCCGTAATTTTTGGTCAGCATCTCGGTAAGGGTGGTCTTTCCGGCGCCGATATTTCCTACAATAGCTAAATGCATATATTTTAGTTCATGGGTTATAGTTCATGGTTCATAGCTGATGTTTTTAACGAAGAACACCCGCTGTTTTGAAATGAACTCCGACTAATATACATTATGAACTATGAACTATCAAAACCCGCTATTTAAAATTTCCTGAAGCCGATGATCTCTCTAACTTCCCTTATCGTTCTTGACGCGCTTTCACGGGCCTTTTCGGCACCCATTTCGGCTACTTTACGCAGGTAATCGGCGTCGTTGGCAATGGCGTTGATCCTGTCGCGGATAGGGGCTGTTGCCAGTACCATATCTTCGGCAAGCTGCTTCTTTAAATCGCCGTAACGGATAGCCATTTTGTTATAAAGCTCGTCAAAGTGGGCAAGTGTATCGGGTGTTGAAACAACCTTCATTAAATCGAACAGGTTTTGGATCTCCTGTGGTTTTTGCTGGTTTTCAACAGTAGGGCCGCTATCGGTTACCGCGCGCATTACTTTTTTGCGGATGGCTTCGGGTGTATCACCTAAAAATATAGCATTGCCTTCGCCTTCTGATTTGCCCATTTTTCCCTTGCCATCTAATCCCGGAATTTTTATCAAACTTTCGCCAAAGCTAAAGGCAAAAGGCTCGGGAAAATAATCATGGTTATATAGCCTGTTGAAACGGTTACCAAAAGTGCGGGCCATTTCAAGGTGCTGCTCCTGATCTTTACCTACAGGCACTTTAGTAGCTTTGTGGATAATAATATCCGCCGCCATTAAAACCGGGTAAGTAAGCAGGCCGGCGTTCACATTTTCGGGATTGGCGCGTACCTTGTCTTTAAATGATGTTGCTCGTTCCAGTTCGCCCAAATAGGCGTTCATGTTCAGGTACAGGTATAATTCGGTAACCTCCGGAACGTCGGATTGCACGTATATAGTAGCCTTTTCCGGGTCGATGCCCGCGGCTAAATATTCTATCAGCACCTGTTTTACATTGCCATGTAAATTGGCAGGTGTGGGGTGGGTAGTTAACGAGTGGAGGTCGGCAATAAAGAAAAAGCAGTTGTATTCATCCTGCATTTTTATAAAGTTTTGCAACGCCCCGTAATAATTTCCTAAGTGTAAGTTTCCGGTCGAACGGATGCCACTAACAACAGTCTCCATAGTGTGGCGAAAGTAAGGAATTTTTCTATTTTTGGTAATGATGAAAATGATATTGAGAAAAGTACACGCATATCTTTACATTGTGAGCGTGGCCCTGGGCTACGTTATATTATGGCCTTTTTTCTATTATTTTTCGCGTAAGCCCGAACGCTATCATACCCTCAACTCATTCAGAAGGGTTTGGGGATTAGTGAGTTCTGCTTTTGTGGGCATATTTTACCATTTTGAATATGAACAACCGATTGACTGGAGCAGGCCTTATATTATTTGTCCTAATCACACCTCAAACCTTGATATTTCGGCTATGTGTATCCTGGTTAAAAGCAATTGTTGTTTTATGGGCAAACATGAGTTGGAAAATGGCCTGGTAACTGGTCTGTTTTTCCGTACGGTGGATATTCCTGTAAACCGTGATAGTAAAATGTCGTCGTTCCGGGCGTTTAAAAAAGCATCAGAGAAATTACAGGAGGGCGTTTCTCTTATCATTTTCCCCGAAGGCGGAATTTCGGATCATTATCCCCCGCAGCTTTGCCCGTTTAAAAATGGTCCTTTCAGGCTGGCTATTGAGTTAAAAATACCTGTCATCCCGGTATCGTCGGCCAATACATGGCAAATACTTTGGGATACCGGCATTAAGCACGGCAGCAGGCCAGGGATCTCTAAATTTAAGGTTCATAAGCCTATTGAAACGGCACACCTGAGTATTGACGATGCCGATGCTTTACGGGATGAGGTATTTGAGATTATGAACAATGATTTAATGTTTGAAGGCGCTGTTTCTACCCTGGCTTAGTCAATTATATGACAGCAGACCGGGAATTTGTAATATATTTGTGCATAAACCCATTGAAGCGGCCCAGTTAAGCATGGATAATGCCGGCGCACTGCGCGATGAGGATTACGCTATTATAAAACAAAAAACAACAGGCATGACCATTGATAAAGAAACCGTTGAAAAAGTAGCCCACCTGGCCCGCCTTGAACTTACTGAAAGCGAAGTACAGGATACGATGAAGGATATGAGCAAGATCCTTGATTTTATGGCTAAATTGAACGAGGTGGATACCACGGGTGTTGAACCACTGGTTTATATGACCACCGGTGCCAACGTGCTGCGAGAGGACGTAGTTAAACAACAAATTACCCACGAAGAAGCTTTGGAAAATGCCCCTAAGCATGACGAAGACTACTTTTTGGTTGCAAAGGTGATTGAGAAATAGTTTTTTGTCCGAAAGTCGGGAAAGTCCGAAAGTCGGTAAGTCGGAGAAGTCCGAAAGTTAAGACGGTAGTAAGTTAGACTAAAAACTTGCGGACATCGGACTTACGGACTACCGACCACTAAAAATAAAAACCACTGTAACATTCGGCACCTCAGTGCAGTCCAAACAAAAAATAATTCATGGAGCCAATAAATACTGCCAAGCCGTTAATAACCATAAAAGATATCGGGCGTAAATATGTAATAGGTGCCGAGGTGATCCACGCACTTAAATCAGTTTCGCTTACTATTAACAAAGGCGAATTTGTGGCTTTGATGGGCCCTTCCGGCTCCGGTAAATCAACCCTCATGAATATTTTGGGCTGTTTGGATACCCCAACCAAAGGGCAGTACATCCTTAACGGAATAGATGTAAGCCACATGACCGATAGCCAGCTTGCTGAAGTACGTAACTCGGAAATTGGTTTCGTGTTCCAGACAT
The DNA here is from genome assembly GCF_900100945.1 of Mucilaginibacter gossypii. Taxonomy (GTDB): domain Bacteria; phylum Bacteroidota; class Bacteroidia; order Sphingobacteriales; family Sphingobacteriaceae; genus Mucilaginibacter; species Mucilaginibacter gossypii. Next base: position 208,647 of record NZ_FNCG01000011.1, read on the forward strand.
TTAACCTGCTGCCCCGTAATACTGCTTTGGATAATGTGGCGCTTCCACTAATCTACGCCGGCGTTAATAAAGAAAAACGTAAGGAACGTGCCGGCAATGCATTGAAAAATGTTGGTCTTGGTCACCGTATGGATCACAAACCCAATGAACTTTCGGGCGGGCAAAGACAGCGTGTTGCCGTGGCAAGGGCGCTGATCAATAATCCATCCATTATACTGGCCGATGAGCCAACAGGTAACCTTGATACCAAAACATCCATCGAGATCATGGGCCTTATTGAAGATATCCACGCTAAAGGTAACACCATTATCCTGGTAACGCATGAGGAGGACATTGCCCTGCATGCCCACCGCATAGTACGTATGCGCGATGGTTTGATAGAGAACGATTACGTTAATACCAACGTGCAAACGGTTGACCGCAGGGTAGAGGAGGTGTAGCCCCCCGGCTCCTAAAGGGGGAGTTATAGCGTTTATTAACTCAATAATCTTCGCCGTGAAACAACTACAAACAGGCAGCTTCTACGGACAAACCAATCATACAACGCATTTACAGGGTATCACCATAACTGATACCGAATATACCCTTGATAAGGTGGACTGGCATTACCATGAAAATGCCTACTTCACTTTTATATTGGCCGGTAATGTTATTGAAGGCAATAAAAAGGAAGTTTATCATTGCCCGGCAGGCACTCTGCTGTTTCATAACTGGCATGATCCGCACTATAACATCAAGCCCAAAGGCTTTACCCGCGGCTTTCATATTGAATTGCAAAAGCGCTGGTTCGATGACCTGGACTTGAAACAGGATAAACTGGAAGGCAGCTTTGCCATTCAGGACCCGGATGTGAAATTTATTTTATACCGGATCTTTAAAGAATCAAAGATTTGTGACGAGCTGACCGCAATGACTGTAGAAATGCTATTGCTGCAAGCGCTCAATAAAATGCAGGTAAATAACTCCGGCATGTCACGACAAGTTCCTGCATGGGTTGGCAAGCTGAAAATATTGCTGGCCGATGATCCTGCCCGGAAGCATACGCTTGCCGAACTTTCCGGGCTATTACAGCTCCATCCGGTTCATTTATCCCGTGATTTCTCCAGGTATTTCAATTGTACTATGGGCGAATATATCCGCAAGCTCAGGGTTGAAAAAGCGTTTGGCTTATTAGCAGATGACGGGTCATCCTTAACAGATATCGCCTATGCCTGCGGATTTGCCGATCAAAGCCATTTTTTACGCTGTTTTAAGCAATTTGGCTGTGATAGCCCGTCTGCTTATCGTAAGCTTTTATTGAAAAAGCATGTTAATTCTGTTCTATTTTGAATGTATTAATTGGGGCAGTTTTGTAAATATCTAAACAGACAGCAATGAAACATTTTCTCCTTATATTCTTTATAATAACTGCAACCATTTGCAGGCTATCCGCTCAGGTGGGCAATATCATCGAACCTGAACCTATAACCTCCGCCCTTCAAAAAGCCAATATGGGTAAGGTTGTTTTTGAGGCGGATACTATCCCGCTTGAAAAACTGGAACAAACCGATCTGTTAACAAGCTATGAGGCTAAACCTGCCAATAATTTGTACATGCGGCTTTTGCTGGCCAATTCATTAACCAATTACCAGCATAGCTTAGCGCCGTCGTTAAGTATTGAACAATTGAACGGGGGAAATTTTCAATTTGTTTTTTATGTAGATGGCAGGCAGGTTTACCAGGAAAATCTGCATAAAGGGGCCAATTTGCCCATCGCAAAAAATACAAAGACCACTATTTTTGTTCCGCTCGTCAGTAGCCGGGGAGAAGATTCATGGGGACGCTTTTTGTGGGGACGGTTTATGGCCCATGGCGGGGAAGATGGGCTTACTACAGGTGCTCACCAGCTTAAAATTGAAGTTCGGCCTTATATTACTGTCCCTGATTTGAAAGTAGGTGAGCTAATAGCACAGGGAGAGATTAGGTTTATCGTACCGGCAATTGATCTAAAAGATGCCGAATTGCAACCCATAAAGCCCGGCAGCGGCTGGCAGGTATCAAAAGATGATTTTGATAAAAAGAAGGTCATGGAGATGAATGCCCTTATTGCCGGCAACAGGTTTAAACAGATCACCAGCGTGGTAGTGATCAAGAACGGCAAGTTGCTAATTGAGGAGTATTTTAACGGCAGCGCGCGCGATTCATTGCACAATCCCCGTTCGGTTGGTAAAACATTTGCTTCGGCCGTGATGGGGATAGCAGTTCATGATGGCTATATCAAAAGCGTTGATCAAACCTTAAAGGAGTTTTATGACCTCAAAAAGTTCAGTAACTACTCGCCTCAAAAAGAAAATGTAACACTAAAAAGCCTGCTTACCACGAGCTCCGTTTTTGACGCGGATGACAACCAAAGTGATTCGCCGGGGAACGAAGAAAATATGTACCCCACCGATGATTGGGTGAAATTTACCCTCAGCCTTAAAACAGACAGCAATAAAAGGGCAGGTAAACAATGGAATTATTTTACAGCCGGCGTGGTGGCATTGGGCGATATCCTGAATAAATCAGTGCCCGGCGGGCTTGATAAATATTCGGCCGAAAAGCTGTTCAAGCCATTGGGCATCAGTAATTATCGCTGGCAATACACACCGCAGAGTGTACCCAATACCGCGGGCGGCCTGCAAATGCGCTCGCTTGATTATGCCAAATTCGGGCAATTGTATAAAAATGGCGGTGTTTGGAATGGCAAACAGGTAATTTCGCAAAACTGGGTTAAGGAATCATTTACCAAACACCTTACGTTACCAAAAGATGTGGTAGGTGAGGGCTTTTACGGTTACCTGTTCTGGAACAAAACCTATACGGTAAACAACAAAGCTTACGAAACTTACTACTGCTCAGGTAATGGCGGCAACAAGATCTTTGTTTTTACCGATGAGCCGCTGGTGGTTATTATAACCGCCGAGGCCTACAACACGCCCTACGCGCATTCGCAGGTTGATAAAATGATGAAGGATTATATTTTACCGGCGGTATTAAAATGATTGCTGTAGAGGTGCATAACATGCGTCTCCGAATATGCAAATCAAAATTTTAACACAGTTAGACGCACGTGATACGTCTTTACCTTTTTACGGTTATTCAATTTTTAATCGAAATATCAAATTATCCCGTCTGCAATCGAAGTAATAGATATCAAGATTTTTTAGATGATAATACGCTTTTGTAGCTATGATGTAATTTAAGTAGACTTTTAGTGGTTGGTTTGTTTTGACTGAAGTTATTGCGATCCGTTTTTTATCGTTACTTAAAATATACAATCCTTTATCGCCCTCATAGCAAGGTGTGTCATTACCATATTCAACAGTTAATATATCTGCATCTTTTATACGTTGCTTTTTGATCAGAATTGGCTTTTTATCAAAATCGGTATATTCAGCTATTGTTTTATCGTTGTATTTAACATGCCAATAATCAACCGTATCGGGTTTGAAATGAGCATGGGTGTTAACAGCGAAAGCCAAAATTAGTGCGAATAGGCTCATATGGTATGGTTTAATATAGGTAAAGCAGGGCTAATAGCCTTACTTGCTCAATCGCAGGTGGTACACAACCTCGAAACAAACTCTGCCAGGTGCATAGCTTTTTCTGCAGATATGGCGTGGGTATTACCGATAATGAGGGTATGCTCAACAATTTCTATTACAAAATCATCCAGCCTGATATCCATTACCACGTTGCGGAAATTACGATCGGCCCCGGTAATTGCTTTTTGGCGGTCGCTTACCAGCATATAAAAAGTGTCACTAAAGGCCTTGTCTTCGGCAAAATCAAGCTCAACCGGGTGGATCAGTTCAATGATCTTGTCAACCAATGTTTCGCGCCTGATGAGCACCCGGCCAAAATCATGCTTTAAATAAGCCAGTGCCCAGGTTTGATATGGTGCGGAGGTTACAGCCTTGCCGTGATGATGCCCGTTATGTTTTGACTGGCATTCGGTGAATAGCATATAGCTATCGTTATTTTTATTTTTTATAGCGTATGATTCCTTTACACTAATGTCGAGATAGTCTTTGAAAATGCTAAACTGCTCTAAATGAAAATCAATATGCCCGGTTTGTTCAATCCTGAATCTGTTTTTCAGGCTGGCCAGGATATCACCGAACTGGTCGGTTGCCGGGGGATACAAACCGGCGTTTTCAATGGCGGATTCCAAATGTTAAAGTTTAGTGTTGTAAATGCTAATACAATAATAACTTTTTTGCTTTGAAATTCAAAAATACTGCCGTTAATAATGATAAGGCTTCATTTTACCGCATGAACAAGCGCAATTGGCATCGGTAATACCTAATTTCTTCAGGAAAAACTGGTAAAAGCCAATCCTGTCGTTCATATTATACATATTTTCGCCCTTGTTGCATTCTACTTCGCCGTTCACAATATTAATGGTCATACCAAAACCTGGCGTGCGGCCTGCGGCTTTATCTTCTGCATTGGGTTGCCATTTGCCTGTCATTACAGCATGCGCCGATGGTTTGTGGGTTTGAGGCGTCATCCAGAAATAGATGGCGGTTTTAAAAGCCATCACCGGGTCGGTTTCTACCATCTCGGGATTTTGGAGCAATATTTTATCATCGCCTAATATGCAATCTGAAGCATAGCCGTAATTGCCGTTATAGCTCAATTGCATCGGCCCGCGACCATAGTATTTTTTACCGGCAACGGGAGGGTATTCATCATTTTCGGCAATGTAAGGCAAACTGGTATTGCTTTCATGGATCAGCATGAGGCCATCGGTATATGTAGCATTTATGCCATGACGGGTTTCGTGCGCAATGTGCGCAAAAAAGGCGGCGAGTTCCTTTTTATTTACATCAGCACTGTATTCGGTGCAGAAATTGCCATAGTCAATAGTGTAGGTGCTATCTGGCTTGGCTTTGGCCCATTCTTCGTTCCAATCAACATCCTGGCGTACAACGGCCTTCTTTCCTGTTTTTTTATCGGTACGTATCAACTGGTAAACGGATGTTGCCCTGCGGGTTACTTTTACGCTGATCATGCCAAGCTCATCGGCTGCTTTGATAAAGGCAGCATACGTATAAAATTTATCGCGTTGCGGAAAAAGATCATTAAATTGTTTTTCGCTTAGCAAACTGGCCATACTTACCCTGGCTGGGGCAGCTTTTTTTTGAGTGGGGGTTTTGGTATTGCTGTTGTCGCCGCAGCTAAACCCGGTTGAAAGCAGGATGATAAGAGATAAGGAGAGCAGCTTTGATGATAATATGATCGGTTTCATGAGTTTCACGCTAAGTATGTTTGATGATATCACGGATGCAAGTTTAAGCTAACATATTAAAAATTACACTTTATTGGCAAAAAATATGCTAAAGTGTTATGAAATACAAAATTTAAGATGATAGATTTGAAATAACACCAATCATGAAAAAAAGATTTATCGGGCTTGGTTTTAATTGCCTGATAATCAGAGTTAGCTTTTTTGTAACCTGATTGTTGGCAGCTTATTTGTTAAATTAAGTATGAAAATATATACTAAAACGGGCGATAAAGGGTTTACCTCATTAATTGGCGGTACACGCGTGCCCAAGCATCATATCCGCATTGAAAGCTATGGTACGGTTGATGAGCTTAACTCGTACATCGGGCTTATTGGTGATCAGGATATTGATGCACATGATAAGGAGGTATTGAAGCAGATACAGGACAGGTTGTTTACAATTGGCTCTTCACTGGCAGCCGACCCTGAGCGGTCAAGGATGATTATTCCGGACCTTAACATGAGTGATGTGGAAATGCTGGAAGCAGAAATGGATACCATGAATGAAAGCCTGCCGGCGCTTAAACATTTTATTTTACCTGGTGGCAGTAATGTGATTTCATTTTGCCATATTGCAAGATGTGTTTGCCGCCGTGCCGAGAGGATAACCGTTCAGCTTGCCGAAGAAAGTACAGTTGATGAAAAAGTGAATATTTATCTGAACAGGTTGAGTGATTACCTGTTCACTTTGGCTCGCAAAATTGCTAATGCTAATAAAATAGCTGAAAATCAGTGGATACCACGGGTTTGAAAAATTGAAAAAAAATATTGATATTCAATTTGAAAATGTTATACTTTTGCGAAAAAGTAAATTTTACTGATAATTATAAATATAAATAAAAACGATGTATTGGACACTTGAACTGGCATCGCACCTGGAAGATGCACCATGGCCCGCAACTAAAGATGAATTAATTGATTATGCTATCCGTTCAGGCGCTCCTGTTGAGGTTATCGAAAACCTTCAGGCACTTGAAGACGATGGCGAACCGTACGAAAACATAGAAGAGATCTGGCCGGATTATCCGACTAAAGACGACTTCTTCTTTAATGAAGACGAGTACTAAACACGATAATGAAACCCTTAGCAATGAGGGTTTTTTTATTAACCGCTAATTTTGGAATGGTTTTGGTATAGGTAATTACACATTTACTTAACTACTAAAAACATAACAAAATGAGAGGTTTATTGTACATTATCGCTGTTATTCTGGTTATAGGATGGCTGTTTGGAGCATTTATACACCCATTTGGGGGTGGTTTGATTCACATACTATTGGTAATAGCTATCATAGCTGTACTTTTAGGTGTAATCAGACGGGCATAACAAATTTAACCTTGTATTGCAAATCGAAAAAGCCGCAGACTTTATAGCTGTGGCTTTTTGCTTAAAAGCAGTTCGGCAATAGCGATATCTTCGGGGAAGGTGATCTTGATGTTGCTGTGATCGCCTTCGGTAAGTTTTATTTCGGCGCCATATTGCTCAACAACGCTTGCGTCATCTGTAAACCTGGTATCAAATGGTTGTTCATAAGCTTTTCTTAATAGTGAAGCCCTGAAAGTTTGCGGGGTTTGCACCAGGTAAATCTCATCTCTGACCAGGCTTACCGAGCGGCTTTCTTTTACCTGACGTATCGAATCGCGGCTTTTAACGGCCACTACCGCTGTGCCATGCTTAGCGGCGCATTGGTAAGCTTCATCAATAATGTAGGGTGAAGTAAGCGGCCGTACGGCATCCTGTACAGCAACAAGGGCTTCCCGATCGGTAATCAGGTTAAGCCCGTTCTTAACCGAATGAAAACGGGTTTCTCCGCCCGTAATCAACTGATGGGGAATGGTAAATGAATATTCCTGAATCAATTGCTGCCAGTAAGTATGATAAGCTGCTGGTAAAACCAGTATAATGGCTGGTTTCGCCTCTGATTGCTCAAAGGCTTCAATGGTATGCATTAATATGGGTTTGCCGTGAAGTAGTAAAAATTGTTTAGGGACCGCCGATTGCATTCGACTGCCCGAACCTCCTGCTACTATGATAACGTAGTTTTTGTTTTGAGATGTGAGATGTGAGATATGAGATGTGAGATTGGACGTTGTCATAATTTAAGTTAACTAATATCTAACAAAATTGGCCGCAAAAAAAATTAGATCTGAAAACAAATAGAATGTCTCAGATCTAATAAACTACAAAAAAATGAGATATGAAACCATGGTCTCATATCTCAAATCTTATATCTCAAATCCAAAAAGATTAGATGATCAGCATCGCATCACCGTAGCTGTAAAAACGATATTTTTCTTTTACGGCAATTTCGTATGCATTCATTACGTGCTCGTAACCGCCGAATGCCGAAATCATCATCAATAGTGTTGACTCAGGTGTATGGAAGTTGGTGATCATTGAGTTAGCGATGCTGAAATCATACGGCGGGAAAATGAATTTGCTGGTCCAGTCGTTAGCAGCTTTCAGGGTTTTGTTTGCCGATACAGCCGATTCAATGGCACGCATTGAAGTTGTGCCAACTGCACAGATGCGTGCTTTGCGTTCAATGCCGCGGTTTACAATATCAGCTTGTTTTTGCTCAATGATAAATTGCTCCGAATCCATTTTGTGTTTGGTTAAATCCTCAACCTCAACCGGGCGGAAGGTACCTAAACCAACGTGCAAAGTAACTTCCGCAAAATCAACACCTTTTAATTCAAGGCGTTTCATAAGCTCACGGCTGAAGTGTAAACCGGCAGTAGGAGCAGCAACGGCGCCTTCATGTTTAGCGAAAATGGTTTGGTAACGCTCTTTATCTTCTGCAGTAGCTTTGCGTTTAATGTATTTAGGCAGTGGTGTTTCGCCTAAAATTTCAACGTTACGACGGAATTCTTCGTCTGTACCGTCAAACAAAAAGCGGATAGTACGGCCGCGTGAAGTGGTGTTGTCAACAACTTCTGCAATCAGCAAATCGTCATCGCCAAAATATAATTTATTGCCTACACGTATTTTACGGGCTGGGTCAACCAGTACATCCCATAAACGCAGTTCTTTATTCAATTCGCGTAGCAAAAATACTTCGATGGTAGCACCGGTTTTTTCTTTGTTGCCATATAAACGGGCAGGGAAAACTTTAGTATTATTAAGGATCATTACATCCTTATCATCAAAATAATCCAGCACGTCTTTAAATATTTTATGCTCAATTTTGCCCGAATCTTTGTGTAAAACCATTAAACGTGATTCATCGCGGGTGGCAGAGGGTGTATGGGCGATAAGGGATTCAGGTAAGTTGAATTTAAATTGAGATAATTTCATGCTTGTTTTTATGAATTTTCAAGGGCGCAAATGTACGAATTTTTTTGTTAATTTAACAGATTTTTTTAAGAAGCAGTTTAATTACACTACCATTATATTAATTGCAAAATGCTGTAACTTAAATCATGTACTGTTGTCTAAAAAAATATTAGCAGGCGGCTTAACATATCAGTAATAAAAGCGCCCGTTATATTATGTATTACCTCCACGCTTTAACCGTGCAATTAGGATTGATTAACAAGTAAGATCAAAATAAGTTATATGCTTTTTTTAAAACTTTTAAGGGAAAGTTTTTTGTTTGCCGGCGATGCCCTGCGGCAGAATAAAACACGTACGTTGCTGTCATTGCTTGGGGTAACTATTGGTATATTTACTATCATAGCTGTACAATCGGCAGTTGATACCCTGCGTAATAATCTGCAAAATAGTGTTAATAAGTTGGGTAATAACAGTATATATGTGCAAAAGTGGCCCTGGGTAGGTGGTAGCGATTTCCCATGGTGGAAATACCTGCAAAGGCCTGAATCTGACCTTCGCGATTTTAACGAACTTTCGCGCCGTATCACAACAGCCGAGGCATTATCATACGAAATAAATATTGATAACCGCACCATAAAGTATAAAAGCAACACGGTTGAAGGTGCCCAGGTAGACGCTGCATCGCAGGATCATGACAAAACCTGGAATTTTGACCTTGAGAGCGGTCGTTACTTTACCGAAATGGAATCAAAAACCGGGGCGCCTATAACCGATATCGGTTATGATATAGCCCAGGCCCTTTTCCCCGATGGCGACGCCGTAGGTAAGCAGATCAAGGTTATGGGGCGGTATGTGACCATTGTAGGCGTGTTTTCAAAACAGGGTAAGGATATGCTTGGTATATCTACAGATAAGGAGGTGCTGTTGCCCCTTAACTTTGCCCGCAACTTAATTGATATACAGAGTTCAAAATATGGTCCTTCAATTATTGTGCGCGGAAAAAAAGGAATCCCGACCGATGATGTTGAAAGTGAAATTAAAGGGCTTATGCGTTCTATCAGGAGGCTGAGGCCCGGTGCCGATGATAATTTTTCGTTAAACCGTACAACCATGATCACCCAGCAGCTCGACGATCTTTTTAAAGTGGTCAACATCGCCGGTGCTATCATTGGCGGGTTCTCCATTTTAGTTGGTGGTTTTGGTATCGCTAATATCATGTTCGTATCGGTAAAGGAACGCACCAATATCATAGGGATACAAAAATCATTAGGGGCTAAAAACTATTTCATATTATTGCAGTTTTTAATTGAATCGGTTTTGCTTTGTTTTGTGGGCGGGATCATCGGGTTGTTTTTTGTATATCTGGCCACGTTTGCCGTAAAGGCCGCTTTAGATGTACAGGTAATACTTGATGCCGCTAACGTTACACGGGGTTTAAGCTATTCAATTATAATAGGGGTGATAGCTGGCATTATTCCCGCGTATTCGGCCTCGAGGCTAGACCCGGTAGAAGCTATCCGTACAAACTAATTGTAATATGAAAATAATTAAAGGATTTTGTTTTTTAGCGGCTTTAGCCGTTGCCGCTGCATGTAATCAGCCTGCCAAACAACAGGATACTGCTAAAGTGGATACGACAGTTGCTGCAAAGCCTGAAGCGGAAACCCAGGTTGCAGATACAGGTAACACCAGTGATGTTTTTAAGGCTTATATCGCTTTAAAAGATGAGTTTATTAAATCGGACCCCACCGGCATAAAAACAGCCGCTACAGCTTTGGAAGGTAAGCTTTCGGGTATAAAAGGTTGCAGCGAAACAGCTGCTGTGGCGCACCAGATAAGCAATGCAGCAGATATCAAAGCCCAGCGTGAAGCGTTTTTGGTATTAAGTAAAGATGTTATCGCTTTGGTAAAAGGTGCGAAATTCAAGTCGGCGCCAATTTATGTTGATTTTTGCCCAATGGCCGATGGCGGAAAAGGGGGGTACTGGCTTTCGTCAACAAAACCAATTGTAAATCCCTATTTTCCGGAACATATGAAAGAGTGCGGAACGGTGAAAGAACAGATTAACTAAGATCGTTGATCTCACTGATTACGTTGATTTCGTTGATCATATTTAAAGCGATAGGCGATCCCTATCGCTTTTTTATTTTGAACCAGGATTTTCATGATTGAAGGATTTTATGATATTTTAAAGCGATTTGTATACTGATTGCTTCGCTGCCCGTAGACTTCGTCTACGGAGGATTTATGTATGTAGTTTGCAACCACGTACATAGGTTATTGTGACATGATTTCATTAGTGTGCAGGGCTGGAGTTACAAACTCCGGGTATAGTTTATTCGAAGGCATAGGCTTCGAATAGCGGGGACTTCGACTAGCGGAGGTTTTTAAACCTTTAGCCTTTAGGCTTTTACCTTTCGCCTCGATCCAAAATCGAACATCCGAAATCCGAAGTTACACTGATTGCCTGATATGTTTTACCAATTTGCTGTACAGTACTTCAGGAACAAAAGGTTTAGTCAGATAATCACACATGCCCGCTTCCAGCGCTTGTTGGTAGGTTTCGGGCATGGCGTCGGCCGTTAGGGCTATGATGGGCAAATCGGGCTGTTTTTGTTTAATCACCGCCGTTGCTTCAAAGCCGTTCATAACTGGCATTTGCAGGTCCATAATAATAAGGTCATAAGAATTTTGATTAGCCAGGTCAACAGCTATTTGCCCGTTTAATGCTTCGTGAACGTGGGCATTCCAGCGTCTTAAAAATTTGCCGGCTATCATCAGGTTCATTTTGTTGTCGTCAACAACTAAAATATTCATGCCCTGTAAATTGTTGGTTGGAGCATTAGCCGTAACAGCACCCTGTTTCAGAGCGGTGGTTTCGGGGGCGAGGGCGAAATTTATAGCAAAACTAAATGTGGTACCCTTACCCAGTTCGCTTGATACTGCAATTGTACCTTTATGCAGCTCAACCAGCCGTTTGGTAATAGCGAGGCCTAAACCGGTACCTCCATAGTCATTATCAATTACCTGTTGGTCCTGCATAAAAGGATCAAAAACAATGTTGAAGCTTTCGGGCGAAATGCCTATACCTGTATCGGCAACCGCAAATTTAATATTAACGGTGTTTGGGGTTATCACATCCTTATCCAACCGGATAATAACCTTACCTGTATGTGTAAATTTAATGGCATTACTGATCAGATTATTAAGTATCTGACTCAGTCGCATCGCATCACCAATTAAATCTCCGGGAATGGTATCATCTGCTATCAATTCAAGTCTTAGTTTTTTTTCGGCCGCCTTCGGCTCAAAAGATTGCTTTATTTTATGGATTAGCTGGTGAATGTTGAACCGTGAGTTATTTAGTTGCAGTTTGCCAGCCTCAATCTTATTATAATCTAAAATGTCATTGATAATGGCCAGCAGGTTTTCGCCCGAAAACTTGAGCGTATTGAGGTATTCCACCTGGTCGGGCCTTGGGTTTTCGTCAAGTAACAGGTTGGTTGTGCCAATAACCGCGTTCATCGGCGTACGGATCTCATGGCTCATGATGGATAAAAATTCCGACTTGAACTTAGACGACTTTTCGGCCATTTCTTTAGCCCAGATCAGGTCCTGCCGCGCTTTCTCCTGGTCTGTTATGTCTTCGCCAAGCGCTGTGGTCTCCTTAAAAACGCCGTTTTCGTCATAAAAAACCGTATTTTGCCAGCTTATTATCCGTTGCTCGCCGTTACGGCAAATAATAGGGTTAATGTAATGCGGTAAAAAACTGTCATTTATAAACCAGTTCTTTAAAAAATCTTTCAGATCATCGGGAATAAAATTGTCCATCCAATTCATGCCAATGATCTCGGCTTGACTATATCCTACCAGGTTTGCCAGGTATTTGTTGCAAAAGGTAACAATGCCACTGTCGTTAACCGTTATTGCTATCATATTAACAGTTTCTAATACCCGCCGGTATTTGCTTTCAACGTTTCTGAAATCAAGCTCAGCCTGCTTGCGTTCCGTAATATCCTGCAGGGTACCTATAATTTTACGCACACTTCCGTCGTCATTATACAGACGTTTGCCCGCTATAATGCTCAGGTGTTTGATATTGCCGCCAGTAGTTATGATGCGGTATTCATAGGATGAATCCATGTTGCTTAACTCGTTACGCAATAAGCTCCTGACAATAAACCTGTCGTTAGGATGTACATGCTTAAGCAGCAACTTTATAAAACAGCGCTGGCATGAAGAGGTATCCTGGTTAAGTTCATAAATGCCGTTCAACTCTTCCGACCAGGACAGGCGACGCGACGCGACGTCATATTTCCAGTTGCCTATTTTAGCAATGGCCTGGGCTTCCATCAGTTCAAGCTGGCTTAGTTTAACCGCTTTATCGGCAAGGCGGGCCTCGGTAATATCCTGGATAATGCCAAATGTGCGTGTAACTGTGTCTGACAGTAATTTCTTTTCGCCGCGTTGGATCCTGATATATTTTAAGTTGCCCGCCGGTGTGATAAATTTATGCTCAAGTTGGTTTTGTGTTGTTGTGCGGATGGATGCAAGGTATTCAAAAACGTTCTCCCTGTCGTCAGGATGTACCAGGCTTATATAATATTGAAAGTGGTTCATGCCTGTGGGGATATCTTCAATCCCGAGCAGGTCATTGAGGTTGGCCGACCAAAATGTTTCCTTACTCTCGTGGTCATACCACCAGTTGCCTATTTTAGCAATGTTTTGAGCTTCCAGTAACTGATCTTCGTTTTCTTTAAGGGCCCGTTCATATTTCTTTTGTTCGGTTATATCCACTACTGAAGCCGAGATCCGGCCGGTATAACCTGTTGTTTTATCAAATACGGGGGTAAAGTTAGCTGTAAAGGAATGTCCGCTTTCGTAGTCTGATAAAAACTCTATTGATATGGGTTTGCGGTTTTCTATTACATAGTTTAAAGCCCTGTCATACTTCTCGGCTTTTTGCGGGCCCACTACCTTATCGAGCGTTTTGCCAATCGCTATCCGCGGATCAACTACGCGCTCGGTCATTTCATTAAACCATACGTTAATACAGGTTTTGTTTTCATCAAACTCAAAAATGATGTCATTTAACGAGTTAATGAGCGCGTTGAGATGATTACGACTTTCACGCAGCTTGGCATCATTAACTATAAGGCTTTGGTTAAGCTTCATTACGTTATTAACAGCATTTTTTAACTGGTATTGATAAGCCATCACCACTAAAAATGAGACATAGGCTATTACAGTGAAAACCCAAATAAGCACTATCAGCACTGCGGGCGAAATGGCAAGCCTGGGTGCGGTAAAATAGGCGGTTATAATAGCCGCAAGGTTAGCTTCGCAGATAATTATGAATTCCCTGCTTTTTTTGCAAAAAAGGGTTAGGGCAATAAAAATGGTTATTGCGCTAAACAGGTACACATGTTCAAACCCGTTTTTGGCAAGTAAAATGCAGTTGTTTATGACCAGGAAAGACAAAACGGTTGCAAAAATCCCCGCTTTGTAAAAAATTTTATTGTTACCGAAAGAAAAAAATAGCGTTATAGCACAAAAAAAACAGTTTATCGCCCTTAGCCAAAACGGATCGTAAGAATTGTGGAAGCAAAGATAGTGTAACGAGGGACTTGCAATAAATAAGCCTATGAGTAAAAGGCGGTAAACGGTAGCTTGGTTTTGGATCATTACCAATGAGTTACCTTTTAACGACATGTTTTGCAGTAATTTTTTAATCAATTATTAACGTCTATAAGCACAAATACAGGTTGTAAAATAATAAATTTGGCCGAAAATTTTTACAAACAGTAAATTATATTAGCGGTTATTAATACGCAGATTTATTTACATTTGTTGCAGATACAAATTTCTATGGCGGAAACAGCACAACTAAAAATTGGTGATAAAACATTTGAGCTCCCGGTAATTGAGGGCACTGAAGGTGAAAAGGCAATCGATATTTCTAAGCTTCGCGATCAAACCGGTTATGTAACACTTGACATCGGGTACAAAAATACAGGCGCTACCAAAAGCGCCATTACTTTTTTAGATGGCGAGCAAGGAATACTTAAATATCGTGGTTATCCAATTGAGCAGTTAGCCGAAAAATCATCATTTATTGAAGTTGCTTATTTGCTGATCTATGGCGAGCTGCCATCTGCCGAAAAGCTAAAATCTTTCCAGTACGAGCTAAGCCGCCATACTTTGGTGCATGAGGACATGAAAAAGTTTTTTGATGGTTTTCCGTCAAAATCGCACCCGATGGGGCAGTTGTCGTCATTGGTATCTGCATTATCGGCTTTTTATCCCGAATCATTAAAGCCATCCCAAACCACCGAAGAACTTAACCAAAGCATTATTAAAATGCTTGCTAAAATGGCTACCGTGGTCTCGTGGATCTATAAAAAATCGTTAGGGCACCCTGTTATATATCCCCAAAATAAATACGATTACGTTACCAACTTCCTGCACATGACTTTTGGTCAGCGTACAGAGGAGGTGGAGATCGATCCGGTGGTTATTGATGCTATGAACAAGCTGTTAATTTTACATGCCGATCATGAGCAAAACTGTTCTGCTTCTACCGTTCGTATAGTAGGTTCGTCTGATTCCAATATTTATGCTTCGGTATCTGCAGGTATTTCAGCGCTTTGGGGACCATTACATGGCGGCGCCAACCAGGCTGTAATTGAAATGCTGGAGAAGATCAAAGAAGATGGTGGTGATACTGATAAATGGATTGCTAAGGCTAAAGACAAAAACGATCCTTTCCGTTTAATGGGTTTTGGTCACCGTGTTTATAAAAACTTTGATCCGCGTGCAAGGATCATCAAAAAGGCATGTGATGATATTTTAGAAAAACTGGGCATCAACGATGAGGTATTGGAAATAGCGAAAAAACTGGAAGAAGTTGCCCTGAAAGATCCTTACTTTGTTGAGCGTAAACTTTATCCTAACGTTGATTTTTACTCCGGTATCATTTACCGCGCCTTAGGCTTCCCTACAGATATGTTCACTGTACTGTTTGCGCTTGGCCGTTTACCAGGATGGATAGCTCAGTGGAAAGAAATGAAAGAAAACAAAGAACCTATCGGTCGTCCGCGCCAGATTTACGTTGGTGCCACCTCTAAAGAGTATGTGGAGATAGCAAACCGGTAAATTTATATGGTTCATAGTTGATGGATCATAGGTCATAGAAGAAAAAAATTACTTAAATAAAAAGGCGATGGGGGATGACCTCATCGCTTTTTTCGTCTTAACCTTGATTTTTAGGATTTGAGAATTTCCTTGATATCATATGCTTTTGGGGGATTGATCTTATCAAAAGAAGAGCCATGTTAATATTCGTGGTTAATCAGGTTATCTTTAAAACGTTGAAATCACCGTATTTTCAATCATCCTATAATCCTAAAATCAGGCAAATCAAGGTTCAGATAAGAAACCCCGCAGGTTTTCACCGTGCGGGGCCATATAAATAAATCAATCAACTGAAGTGGTTAAGCTTAAAGCTTAATAATAGTAAAGGTGTTGGCCTTAGTATCTAGTACTATTTTGTACGTACCGGCGGTTGTTATGGTATAATTACCTCCGCCTGGTGTAAGCGCCGCTGGCGTTCCGCCTAAGTTTAAATCCCAGCTGTGATTAAACCTGA
This sequence comes from Mucilaginibacter gossypii, assembly GCF_900100945.1. GTDB lineage: Bacteria > Bacteroidota > Bacteroidia > Sphingobacteriales > Sphingobacteriaceae > Mucilaginibacter > Mucilaginibacter gossypii. The sequence continues at coordinate 224,886 of NZ_FNCG01000011.1, forward strand.
ATTTCATATCCTTGCCGGCAATTAAAGCAACTGTAACGCTCCAGGTTTTGGTGGTGGCATCATAAAGCATATCTGTATCGGTACTCCAGCCGCCGGGGGTAGCATCGCCGATAATGCTCCAGAACACAGGGGTAGCAGTAAATGTGCCTTTTGTTTTATCGTTTTGATCAATAACAGCATGCAATGCATAGTATCCTGCGGCAGGTACTGAAAGGTTACCGCCGGTAGTACTTATTTTTCCGCTGCCTGCATCTCCGTATGCAACGTCCCATACCTTTTTAGGAGTAAGTTTAAATTCAAGCTTACCTGCAGGGAAACCGATATAACCATCATACACACCGTCATTATTTGGCGAAGTAAGACTATCGGCAGTTTTGGGGTCCCATCCCTGGTAAGCACCGGGAACATAAATATAGCCTGTACCTTGGTATGGTAATACAGTTAATGTAATAACGTTTGAGTAGGTAGCAGCCAGGTTTGGAGCCGCTGATGATTTAATGCGCACCTCAACTTGCGATGGGTTGTCATAAGATAGCTTCAATGCTGTTAACATATCGTTAAGCACACCCACTTTAAGCGTTTGGGTAAGCTTATCGGTGCTTACTTCTCTTGCGTTTTTAAAACTATTGCCTTTTACATCTAACTGTATAGTATAGGTGATAGGGGCATTGTAACCAGTTACCGGGGTTGCGGCCCAGCTAAAGGTAATAGCATCATTATTAGCGTTGGGCTTTGAAAGTTCAGGGGCGGTTGTTGTTGATGTTAAAGCGCCTACTTTGCCCACGTTTGCTACAACCTTTACTTCATCTTTTTTACATGATGCCAGCATCAGCAGCGCGATACCGCCAATTGCCAGGAGCGTGGTAAATATTTTTTTCATATCCTTTTTAGGTTTTATGGTTTTGCGGGAGATGCTTGTGAACATCTCCCGGTATATTTTAATATCCTGTATTTTGTTTCAGATTAGGGTTGGCTGCAACATCACTTGTTGGTAATGGATAAATGGTGCGGTAGCTTTCAACACCTTTGCCATCTTTCGAGCCGCCTTTAAAAGGCCACAGGTAGCTGGATTCAACAAACTTTTTGTACCTGATCAGGTCGGTACGGCGGAAGCCTTCCCAATACAGTTCGCGGCCCCTTTCATCGAGGATCTGGTCTGTTGTGATGCTGGTTACATTGCCGCTTGCATTGCCATAGGCTCTTTCACGCAGCTTATTGATATAACTTACAGCAAGGCCCATATCGCCGCCTGTGCCGCCCCTTGTTGTTGCTTCGGCATATATTAAGTATTGTTCTGCAAGCCTGAAAATGGGAAGGTCCATATCTGCATAATCAAGGCTTGAACCCGGTTTGCCATCCGCTATTTTCACGTTTTTGAATTTTGAAATAGCATATCCATCTGTAAAGGTGCTGATATCTGAAATTTCAAGGTTTTGCCCGTTGGTATAAAACTGGGCACGTTTATCGGCACTTGAAGCACCATTTGGAAACAGGTTTACCAAAGCTTTGGTGGTACGCAAACCAGCCCATCCGCCGCTAATACCATAATCAGCCGCCGGCATTGAGCCACCAACAGGCGCGTGGGTCATAAAGGTAGCACCGCCGTAGCTTTGCGTGCGCAAGCCATCGTAGTTAATGGTTAAGATAAACTCATCTGTATTTACGTTATTGTCGGCGCGCATCAGTTTAGTATAATCACTGATCAATTTGTAACCGCCGTTTTCAATAACTTTCTTTGAGTAAGTGATAGCGTCAGTATAACGTGCAGTGCCAGTATAAACTTCGGCATTCAGGTAAATCCTGGCCAGCAATGCCCACTCGGCAGCCTGGTCGGCACGACCATATTCGTTGGCCCGGGGTTTTGCTAAAGTTCCGTCAATCGCTTTGAGTTCACTTTCAATATAATTAAATAGGTCTTTGCGGGTTATTTGTTTTGGTAAGGTTGATCCAAGGGCATCATTTTCGGTAACAAACGGAGGATTTGCAAAAAGGTCCATTAATACCGAATACTGATAAGCTCTTAAGAAACGTGCCTCAGCAGCATACATTTTTATATTGGTGGCATTAGCTCTTGAAATGCCCCTGCTGCTCAGGTTAGCATCTGTTGACTGACGAATAAAATCGTTAGCCAGCGTTATCTGGTAAACTGCTCTGTAATAAATGCCTTTCAGGAACAAGTTGCTTGATGACCAGGACATATTGTGAAAGTCGGGCAGACCGGGGTCGCCCCACCCAACTACGGCTTCATCAGTGGGTAGTTCTTCTGCACACCACATTAAACGATAAAAATCGGATGTTCCTTCATCAATACCCTGAACATCGCCATTACCAGCAGGACCTGAATTGCCTGTTAATGCATATGCGGCATATACTTTAGCAAATGCCTGTTTGTAACCTTCCGGAGAATTATAAACCTGTGCCGATGTCAGGTCGTTTGTAGGGATCAGGTCAAGCTTTTTATTGCATGATACTGAACCTGCGGCTATCAGGCCGCCGATTATTATAAGTTTTATTGAATTTCTTTTCATGTTGATTTCTTTTAAAATGATCAGCTATAAGGTTATAGTGATAAATTAAGCCCTAAAACATAGGTACGTGGCCGCGGATACAGGTTGTTATCGATACCTGTTCCTATTTCAGGGTCAACACCTTTATATTTAGTAATTACAAACACATTTTGCACGTTAGCGCTTAATCTTAAGTTTCCGGTATTTTTGAATACTTTACCAAAATTGTAACCTACGTTTATATTGTCCATACGGATAAATGAAGCGTTTTGGATATAGTAATCTGACAGCACATTTTTATCACTGTTTCCGGTCAAACCGCTTTGCAGTACATTGGTTGATCCATTGTTTATAACACCGATAGGGTTAATGATGCTTCTTTGGGTGCCAGTGCTTGAAAACACGTTGTTATATGCGTAGTTTCCTACACTCGCCCGTGCAGTAAAACCTGCCGACCATTTTTTGTAGTTTACATTTGATGTTAAACCAAAGTAGCCTTTAGGATCAGGGCTTTTATAATGGTACAGGTCCTGGTCATTGATCACCCCATCTTTGTTTCTGTCAACAAATACGCCATCAAGAGGCCTGCCGTCCGGGCCATAAACCTGCTGGTACACATAAAATGAATAGCGTGGATAGTTTACTGAGTTGATCTGGATGTTTTGACCGGTTCCGCCAGAAATGCCGCCGGTAGGGCTACCTGCATAGCTTGGATCTGGTGCTATAGTAAGTTTGGTGATTTTGTTTTGGTTATAAGTAGCGTTAAGGCCAACACTCCAGGTGAGATCGGTACTCCTGATTATATCAGCATTGATATTAAATTCAACACCGCTGCTGGTTGCATCGCCAATGTTAGCAACAATCTCGTTTGAGAAGTTTGAACCTGCAGGCTGGGAGATCCTGTTGAGCAGGTTAGAAGTTTTCCTGTGGTAATAATCAATAGTACCGGTAATACGGTTGTCGGCAAAGCCAAAGTCAAAACCAACGTTGGCGGATGTGGTTTCTTCCCAGGTTCTGTTAGGATAATAGCCACCCGGGCGGTACAAGTTATAAAACTTATCGCCTAACTGGTACTGAGCAGTATTGTTGCTGAGGTTGTAATATGATATATAGCTATAATTCTCGCCGATATCCTGCTGGCCTGTTTTGCCATAACCTAAGCGCAATTTCAGGTCAGATAAAACTTTTGATCCTTTAAGAAAATCTTCCTGGATCATTTTCCATGCAAAGGCCGCGGATGGAAAGGTACCATATCTTCTGTCTGGTGCAAACTTTGATGATCCGTCTCTTCTTACTGTACCTGTTAAAATGTATTTATCGTCATAAATATAATTTACACGGCCATAAACTGATATCAGCCGGTTTTCGGGTTTATCGAAAGGATAAACTGGTTTTGATACAATTGTACCATCGGCAGTCACATCAGGAAAATTGTAAGTTGTAGTTTTGAAATCCTGGTATGAATAACCTGCTACCGCATCGATATGGCTTTTAATGTCTTTTATATCTTTAGCATAGCTCAGATAGCCTTCAAATATTTTATTTGACTGCAATTGTTTGTATTGAGTGTTTGTACCGCCATGGAAAACCCCGGCGGCATCTTTATATCTTTTATAGCCAGATGCAGCGCTATCGTTTACAAACACAGTGCCACGACCGTTTGATACGTCATAACCAAGGTTCACGTTAGCATGCAGCTCAGGAAGGAAATGGAATTTATAATCTAAGATTAAGTTGCCGATGCTGCGGTAAACATTACTTTTATCATCGCGTTGTTCCAATAAACCAAGCGGGTTTAAAGGCGCGAGTGATTTAAGGCCGTTAACCGAAGATGGGTCAAGCCACTCATAGTATCCGCCAAAACGGTTATTGCCCGAATATACCGGAAGGGTAGGATTAAAGCTAACTGCCGAGCCAATAGCGTCCTGATTGGCAAACCTTTGCTTTACATTTGCGCCTTTAACGTTTAAATTAACTTTCAGGTGATCAGTAAAAAAGCTTGGGCTTAAATTAATAGCACCAGTAAAACGCCTTAATGAGCCGGTTTTTAAAATACCTTCCTGGTTAAGGTACCCTGCCGAAACACGGTATGGTAATACCTTGGTAGCGCCAGATACACTGATGTTATTATCGGTGGTTTGTGCGGTTTGATATATTTGCTTTTGCCAGTCGGTATTTGCTGTACCCAATAAAGCTTGTTGAGCGGTTGTGCCATTAGCTTTAACATAATCACGCAATTGATCGGCGGTTAAAACACTAACTTCCTTGCCTAATTTGGATACGGAAAATTGCGAACTGAAATCGACAGTTGGTTTTCCCTTTTTACCTTTTTTAGTTGTAATCAAAATTACGCCGTTTGATGCCCTATTACCATAAATGGCGGTAGCTGATGCATCTTTTAATACTGAAAACGACTCGATGTCATTAGGATTTATTAGACTTAAAGGGTCGGCAACACCGGATATTTTTGAAGTACCGTCGGCGTTGCGGGCGTTATCCAACGGCACGCCATCAATAACAATAAGCGGGTCGTTGCTGGCAGACAAGGAAGCACCACCGCGAATACGGATCTTGCTACCTGCACCAGGCGCGCCGCTGTTTGATATTACGGATACACCTGCAACCTTACCGGCAATTAATTGCTCGGGGGTAGTAATAACGCCTTTTTGAAAATCTTTAGCGGTTACATTGGTGATTGCGCCTGAAAGATCTTTTTTACGCTGGGTACCGTAACCTATAACTACTACCTCGTTAAGGCTTTTGCTTTCGGGAGCGAGGCTGAAGTTTTCGACCGTAGCACCGTTAACGGTTACTGTTTTTTTGATGGTAATATAACCGATAAATTTTACGCTTAGGGTGTAAGTACCGGCTTTAACATTGTTAATGGCATAGTTACCATTAGCGTCGGTAGTTGAACCAATAGTGGTACCATCGACGGTAACCGTAGCACCGGGGAGGGGCTGGTTGGTTTCGTCAGATACCTTTCCTTTAATACTCCCGGTTTGTGAAAACGCCATGAATGACATCATCAGGAAAGCACAAAGAAGAACATACTTTTTTGAGTAATTTTTTCTCATTTACTTATTGATTTTTATGAATAAAAAAAGGCTTATTTTGCCGTCTATAATTGGTTTATTATTGTGGCCGAAACAGCATGCGACTAATTTACATTTACAAATATCAATTGCAAATTTTATATAAAAGATAATTTTAAAGCGTTTAATTAAGGCTTCTTTAACTTTAAAGAAATACTGAAATTTATTAAAATAGTGGGAAAAATTATTGTTTTTATGCGAAATTTAGATTTAAACGCATATTTGTGAAATAAGTAAGTGTCAGGTGTACACAATAGGTGATTTTACTTTTATGCAACCTATTTCCGGGAACGTTCCCGGCAACGTTCCCGGTTTTTAGCTTTTTATGATAATGAAAAAAATAATTTTCTGCGCGTTTTTGCTTTTTGGACAAAATTTTTTGCTTTTTAGCCAGGTGAAAATCTCCTTTTTTACCGGCAAAATAGCAACCCTGAAAAGCTCGTCTGAACACCTGTTCCTGGCGGGCGATTTTAACGGCTGGAATCCTGCTGATAAAAACTGGGAACTGCTCAAAACCCCGGCCGGGAATTATGTGTTGAACAAAGAACTGCCGGTTGGTATCGTGCATTTTAAAGTGACCCGTGGCAGTTGGAACTCCGTTGAATGCGATGTTGCTGGCAAGCCCATTGATAACCGCAACCTAAAAATAACCGCAGATACAACTATTAAGCTGGACATTGAAGCCTGGCAGGATAACTTTGGCGTACCCGAAAAGAAACATACCGCTACAGCGAGGGTACATTTGATCAGCGAAAAATTTCAGATGCCGCAATTAGGCAGGCAGCGGAGGGTTTGGATCTATCTGCCGGCCGGGTACGATGCAGGCAAAAAGAAATACCCGGTAATTTACATGCACGACGGTCAAAACCTTTTTGACGATTACACCTCAAGCTATGGCGAATGGGGCATTGATGAAATGATGGATAAAATACCAGTACGGCAGGAAAGTATTATAGTAGGTATCGATCATGGAGGCGAGTACCGCATAACCGAGTATGACCCGTATAATTCAAAATATGGTGAAGGCAGGGGAGACGATTATGTTCAATTTTTGATTAAAGAGCTTAAGCCATATATTGATGCTCATTACCGTACCCAAACTGATGCCGCGCACACAACCATTGCGGGCAGCTCCATGGGCGGACTTATCTCGATGTATGCGGCACTTAAATATCCCGGGGTGTTTGGAAATGCAGGAGTATTTTCGCCCGCGTTCTGGATCGCGCCGCAGATTTATGACCAGGCGCAACAGGCTACAATAAATAAAATGAGCCGATTTTATTTTGTTTGCGGTGATGCCGAAAGTGAGAGCATGGTTGCTGACATGCAAAAGATGGCTGATTTGCTGAAATCAAGAGGGGTAAAACCCGAAAATGCGCCGGTCACGATAATCAAAGGTGCAACCCACAATGAAAAGCAATGGAACGGCGACTGGCCTGGGTTTTATAAATGGTTGATGGAGTTTTAATTAACTACCTGTTTTGCGTTAGCTATAGTAGCGGATACCGGCCAAGCGGCTAAGGCCTGCGCAGTATGAGCGGATAGCGCGGACCGAAGGTAACGCCCACAATGATAATTTGGGATTTCAGATGTTCGATTTCGAATTTTCTTTGCATCTGTAAATCCTTAATTCTATAAATTCTGATTCCGACCTTAACGTTCTATCCATAACCCGCCCAAATTTCCCTTAAATTTAATAGTTTTGAGGTCAGCGTTTACCCATGACCATCGAAGAAATATTAAAACAATACTGGAACCATGATACTTTCAGGCCCATGCAGGCCGAGATCATCCAGTCTGTTTTATTAGGAAATGATACTTTGGCGCTGTTACCTACCGGTGGCGGTAAATCAGTTTGTTTCCAGGTGCCGGCGTTGGCTAAAGAGGGGATCTGTATAGTGGTGTCGCCGCTTATTGCGCTCATGAAAGACCAGGTTGAAAACCTGCGGGCCAAAGGCATCAACGCGATATCCATAGTATCGGGAATGGGTCGCCGTGAGATAGACCTGGCGCTGGATAATTGCATTTATGGTTCGGTAAAGTTCCTGTACCTGTCGCCCGAGCGCCTGCTGAGCGAATTGGTGCGCGAGCGGGTGAAGTACATGAAAGTAAACCTTTTCGCGGTGGACGAGGCGCATTGTATTTCGCAATGGGGTTACGATTTCAGGCCGCCGTACCTGCATATTGCCGATCTGCGGGAGCTGCATCCCAACGTGCCCGTGCTTGCGCTTACAGCAACAGCTACCGCCGATGTTAAGGCCGATATTCAGGAAAAGCTAAAATTCAAAAACCCGGTAGTTTACCAGCAAAGTTTTGAACGACGCAATATCCGTTATGTGGTGCAGCATGAAGAAGATAAGTTCCGTAAAATGCTCAATATCGTACGCGGTGTTAAGGGAAGCGGCATTGTATATGTACGGAGCAGGAAGGAAACTTTTGAGATAGCAAAGTTCCTGACGGATAACGGTATACGGGCCGATTATTACAACGCAGGCCTGACTGTTGACCAGCGCGCCGAAAAGCAGGAGGCCTGGAAAAATAACCGGGTACGGGTGATTGTAGCTACCAATGCTTTTGGTATGGGGATAGATAAGCCGGATGTACGGTTTGTGATCCACAAGGATATCCCGGAAAGTTTGGAAGCCTATTACCAGGAAGCCGGCCGGGGCGGGCGCGATGGTAATAAAGCCTTTGGCGTGCTGCTATATAACCCTGCCGATAAGCTTAAACAGGAAAAGATGTATGAGCTTAATTTTCCATCGGTTGAGGAAATTAAGCAGGTATACCACAACCTGGCCAATTATTACCAGGTGGCTTATGAGGCCGGCGAGGGTTTAAGCTTTGATCTCGACCTTGGCGAATTTTGTAGCCGCTTTAAACTCGATGCTATTAAAACACTCAACGCCCTTAAGTTTTTAGAGCGTGATGAATACCTGGCTTTTAACGAAAGCGTATTTTTGCCCTCGCGTTTTCAGTTTGAGGTAGTTAACGAACAACTATACAACTTCCAGATCCAGAACGCCGGCTGGGACCCGTTTATCAAAACCCTGCTGCGCTCATACGGTGGCGCGTTTGAAAATTATGTACGTATCAAGGAGTTTGATATCGCAAGGCGAACAGGTTTAAGCGTTCAGCAGGTTATTGAGGGGATGTTACAGTTGCAGCAATACGGCCTGATAAGCTATATGCAGCAAACAGATAAGCCCCAGGTTACCTATTTAAAACCACGGATACAGGGCAGTCACCTCACTATCGACAGGAAATATATTGAGCAGCGCAAAGAAGTGTACCGTCAAAAAATGGAAGCTGTTTTTGCCTACGCCATTCATAAACGCTGCCGGAGCCAGATGTTGCTGGCTTATTTTGATGAGCCAAATGGTCGTAAATGTGGGATCTGCGATGTTTGCCTTGAGGAAAAACGCAGGGTAAATCAAGACGAAATTTTCGACAACATCACCACCGAAATAGTACAATTGCTTAGTATTAGCAACCCCGATATCGGCGGACTGATAACCGGGATCAACATCGGTACCGAAAAAGAAAAAATGGAGGCCGTACGCCTGCTGCTCGATGCAGGGAAGATTAAGACCGACGGTGAGGCTTATTATTTAAGTTGATCAAATAATAAGCATTTTATGCTCCACTGTCGTCCTGAACTTGTTTCATGATCCCACAAGAGAAGTCTACATCTTTGATCGGCGCGCGTAAATGTAGCACGTGAGGTGCCGAAACAAGTTCACTGTTGTCCGGTAAAGTTTGTTATTGTTATAAAAAGACTGCATTATGATATAAAAAGAAGGATTTAGGTTTTAAAGCGGATGTCCAAGCCCCCCCAATTTTAGTTGCCGTGAGTGATTTGTTGACATGACGGACAGTTTCTCCGGATCGTTCAGAAAGTTAAATAGGTGGATATAACTCATCAGATGGAGTCTTATAATAGAACTCAGATTAGAGAAAGACCATTGTCTTTTGAGTTGTACCTGGACAATTTTGATTAGAAGATCGGCAATAAAAGCGCACCATATCTGTATTTTGATTGCATTCTCATTATCCCCCAGGAAGTA
>NZ_FNCG01000037.1 GCF_900100945.1 Mucilaginibacter gossypii
AGGGTTGATAGTAATTGGATCATAGTTCATAGTAATATAAAGCGATGAACCATGAACTATCAACCAAAAACAAACAACAATGCTGTTGTTTTCTCTTACATTCAATCACTTCTTTCAATAATATGTCATTGTTCAGGCGAAAGGCCAAAGGATAGAGGCAAAAGGTAAGAAAACCTTTGACCTTTTACCTTTCAGCTTTCACCTCAACAAAAGAAATTCAGGTGCCTATATCGGCGGTGTCTACCTCTTCCCATTCCGAACAGAGAAGTCAAGCCCGCCAGAGCCGATGGTACTGCGGTAAAACGTGGGAGAGTAGGTCGGTGCCACCCTTTATCACTTTCAATAGTGCAATAATCGCAAAAGCCTTAGCTAATAACTAAGGCTTTTTGCGTTATTAGGGCTTTGAAGAGTCCTTCATTTCAATCAGAAACCACTCATCATTCCCCAATCAACCACTCACCCCAAACCCGCGTTGGGGATAGGAGCGAATATCGGCCTTGTGGCTAATGCCCGTGCAGTATGAGCGCATAGCCCGGCCGCAGGCAACGCCCAAAGAAATCATTGTTGTATTTAACTTTACATTGGCCCGCTCAGTTGCCGCGGGTTGGCTTTGTTCTTTTTCTTAACAAAATGAACAAAGTCCGAGCGATAGCAAGATAACGAACACCATCACCAATAAACATTTCATTACCATATTATTTTGCTATTTTTAAAGTATATACCTAAACATATGCTTACAGCAGAACAAGCCGCGCTTTGGCAAAAGATCCTGGATTTTCAATTGGATGATCCTGAAGCTGCTTTCAAATTTTCCGAACGCCTGGCGCGCGAGAATGGGTGGGACTTAGTTTATACCCGTAGGGTGATTGCTGAATACAAACGTTTTATTTTTCTTTGTTGTATCTCCGAACATGGTGTAACACCTTCCGATGCTATTGATCAGGCCTGGCACCTGCATTTAACTTTTACCCGCTCATATTGGATAGATCTTTGCCGTGGCACACTCGGAAGGGAGATCCATCATAATCCTACTAAAGGTGGAAATAGCGAAGCAGTAAAGTATGACACGTTTTATACTGATACCGGCCAATTATATTTTAACTGTTTTAACGAACAGTCGCCTACTGATATCTGGCCTGGAAACGAAGTCCGCTTTAAAGAGATTAATTTTCAACGAGTGAACCTGGATAAATACTGGCTTATCCGTAAACCTCGACGAATTAAAGTATTGTTGCTGATGGGGTTGTTGATCCTTGTTTCATGGATATGCATACAGGCCTCAGATAATGATATTTTTATATTAATTTTCCTGGTACTGTTTGTTGGTGTTACCATATTAAGTTATCATAGTGAAGGGCGCAATGATGATAAACGGGACCGTGACGGTAATGGTGGTGGGACTGGTTGTAGTACCGTCGGCTGCGGAGCTGATGGTGGTTTCGATTCGGGCCATCACGGACATTCTGGTCATGGGTGCCATAGCGGTGGGGGCAGTGGATGTGGAAGCGGTTGCTCAGGGTGCTCTGCTTCAGGATGTAGTGGTTGCAGCAGCCATTAAGTTAGTCAGCTACCTAATGCCTCAAAAATCTCAGCCGAGAGCAATCCGCTTCCACCTCCAAAATGTTGTACGATCTTAATTTCTGGTTTTTCATTACAGAAATATTCGTTCAGTTTAACTTCCGATATCTCATCAACCCCTCCACCTAATAACACCACTTTAAAGTCTTGGGTAGGGAACGCCGCAATGGCTTCCTCATCGGTGAGGCAGCCAGTTGCGTTCCAGTCAGGATTATTGTTTACTAATCTCACTACTGTGGCTAATATTTCTGGATGCCGGCCAATTACCAGTATCTGTTTCTTTTCCATGATCTTAAAATTTCATCGGTACATCAATCAACAAAAACTCAGAATCTGTACCTGCTTCAACGGTAAATTTGTCGGCATCCCAAATACCCAAAGCATCGCGACTATTTAAAGTTTCGCCATTAATAATCACTTCGCCGCTTAACACAAACGCATAAACGCCGTTGCCTTCTTTTTTAATAGCATATTCAGTACTTATTCCTTGATCAAATTTGCCCAAATGGAACCAGGCATCCTGGTGGATCCATACACCCGCGTCATCAGGATTGGGTGATAATACCTGTTGCAATTTATTATGACGGTCTTCAAGATTTAGTGAGATCTGATCATAACGTGGTTCTACGTTTCTTTTATTAGGGTAGATCCAGATCTGCAAAAATTTCACTTCGCTGGTACGGTCAAAATTATATTCGCTGTGGAAAATTCCGGTACCTGCACTCATGGCCTGGATATCGCCGTTTTTGATAACAGCCACATTGTTCATGCTATCCTTGTGTTCCAGATCTCCTTCCAGCGGAATGGAAATAATTTCCATATTATCATGCGGATGTTTGCCGAAACCCATACCTGGATCAACTGTATCATCGTTTAATACCCTCAATGCACCAAAGTTCATACGCTGTGGGTTGTAATATCCTGCAAAACTGAATGATTGAAAGCTGTGCAGCCATCCATGGTCTGCATGTCCGCGAGTGTTAGCTTTATGTAAAACGGTTTGTGCCATTGTGTGTTTCCTTTAAATTGTAATACAAAGTTAAAGGGAGGTGGGCTGGCGGCACTTGATGTAGGTTAAGAAATTAACAGGCACTAATTATGCGAATTGAATTGGCACGAATTTTAATTGTTCTCAATTCGTGTCAATTCGGTTGAATTAGTGTAATTCGTGCCTATCTTTTCCTCACCATCTCGCCCTTCATCCGGCTAAAAAATTCGGGGGTTACACCAATATAAGATGCTATTTGTTTTTGGGGCAAGTGATCGATCAATGTGGGGTAACGCTTGCAAAAATTATTATAACGTTCTTCGGCAGTTAAGCTTAAACTATCGATCAACCTCTGCTGGCTGGCTACCAAAGAATTTTCGGTAAGGATCCGGAAAAAATGTTCAAACTTTGGGATTTGTGTGTATAGTTTTTCCTGATTTGCTTTTGAGAGCAGCAGTACATCTGTATCTTCCAATGCTTCGATATTCTGGATACCGGGTTTTTGCGAAATTAGACTATACATATCGGCAATCCACCAGTCGGCAGGGGCAAAGTTTAACACGTGTTCGATACCACTTTTATCTACGGTATAGCCTCGCAAACAACCGGCCGTTACAAAAGCCGAATACTTGCATACTTCACCATAAGTAAGCAAAAACTGTTTGCGTTTTATTTTTTTAGGCTGTAAATAAGCCGTAAAAATTTCCTGTTCTTCGCGGGTTAAGTGGATGTGTTTTTCGAGATTGTTAAGTATCAGATCAAACGGCATATGCAAAAATGTGGTTTATTTAGCTTATTTATCGAAGAATGGGCAATTAATCTATCCTGTTTTTTACAGGTACAGGGCATTATTTAATAATTTTTAAATTAGCTTTATCAACCGCAGGTAAGCCATGCCAAAATATGCGCATGTTATGCTTATAAAGCGGTATGGATAGCAAAAAATTATCAATATGATTGTGAATGGCTTTTTAACCAAGGCCTGAAGCATAAACAAATAAACCTGGAGCGCATTACCAATTACTGCGTTAATTGATTTTAAAGATAAGTTTTATGGTGAAAAATTATTTTTTAACGATCTGCCTGTGTGTTATTGTTGCTTCGTTTGTTGATGCGCAGCAGAAATTTAACGGTCTTGATGTTGGGCTCGGCAACCTTTACCGTACTTCTGATGCTAAAACACGGTCTATTAGTCCCGAAAATTTTACCGGCGAGAAAGGTAAAGGTGGCATGGCCACAAACGGCACCGGCGCCAACGCATCCCGCGACTTAGGCCAGACCTGGAAAGTAAGCCCGAGCGTTGTTATCAAAAAGCATACAACTTTTACCGTTGCCGAAATTAACGGATCGGGCGCTATTCAGCATATCTGGATGACACCTACCGGTAACTGGCGCTATTCCATAATCCGTTTTTATTGGGACGATGAAACTACCCCATCCGTGGAGGTGCCGGTGGGCGACTTTTTTTGTATGGGATGGGGTAAATATGCACCGGTAAGTTCCCTCGCAGTGGCGGTTAATCCTGGCAGTGCATTTAATTGCTACTGGCCAATGCCGTTCCGCAAAAAATGCCGCATCACTATGGAAAATATCGACGATGCGGATATGGTGCTCTATTACCAGGTTGATTATACCCTGACAGATGTGCCTGAAGATGCCGGGTATTTCCATGCGCAATTTCGCAGGGTAAACCCGCTGCCGTATAAAAAAGATTTTGTTTTGGTGGATAGCATTAAAGGCAAAGGGCAATACGTAGGTACTTACATCGCTTATGGCTCAAACAAAAATGGCTGGTGGGGCGAAGGCGAGATCAAGTTTTTTATGGATGGCGATACCAAATTCCCTACCATAAACGGTACTGGTACGGAGGATTATTTCTGCGGATCATATGATTTTGATACCCGTCACAAGGATGCCGAGGGTAAAGAGAAACCCGGAACAGAATACACCGAATTTTGCAGCCCCTACAGCGGCTTACCGCAGGTGATCCGCGGTGACGGGCATTACAATATTGCGCAACGTTTCGGCATGTACCGCTGGCATATTGTAGATCCCATTCGCTTTGAAAAAAGCCTTAAGGTTACTATACAGGCATTGGGCTGGCGGCATGATGGCCGTTACATGCCCCTGCAGGACGATATCGCTTCAACCGTGTTCTGGTATCAAACCGGCGAACATGGCCCTTTCCCTAAATTCCCCTCAAAAGACGAACTGGAAGTAAACTAATGAAACTATATAAACTTGCCAAAGGCAGCCTATTGCAACATAACGGTTCATCATATATTATTGATGATGAATGGGATAAACTGATCAACCGGGATGGTTTAGCGGCTTACCTGGAATCGATCACTGCCGATACTACGGCTTTAAGCGCCGAGGTGGAGAATGAATATCTGAACGGCAATATTCTGCCGCCTATTGGCAGCCAGGAAGTATGGGCCGCCGGCGTAACTTATTTACGTAGCCGTGATGCCCGTATGGAGGAGTCAGAAACAGGCGCAAGTTTGTATGACAAGGTTTATGACGCAGCCCGCCCTGAGCTTTTTTTCAAAGCGCTTGCACATCGGGTATCCGGGCACAACGGCGAGGTTTACATCCGCAAAGACTCGGATTGGGACGTGCCGGAGCCTGAGCTTACACTATTTGTGAACAGCGATGGTAATATCCAGGGATATACCATTGGCAATGACATGAGTTCGAGGAGTATTGAGGGCGAAAATGCTTTATATCTGCCGCAGGCTAAAGTTTATGAAAAAAGCGCCGCGCTTGGGCCATGCTTATATGTTACTTCATCGGCAATTCCCGGCGAAACGATGATCAGTATGAATATCAAACGCGACGGAAAGCTGGTTTTTGAAGATGAAACTACCGTATCGCGCATTAAACGTTCTTTTACCGAACTTACCGGCTATTTATATAGTGAATGTGATTTCCCTAACGGATGCTTTTTAATGACGGGTACCTGCCTGGTGCCGCCGCCAGGCTTTACTTTGCAAGCCGGTGATGTGGTGGAAATCAGCATTGATCATATTGGCACAATGGTGAACGTGATTGGCTTAAACCCAAAACATAAATAACCGGTATCATGCAGCTTTTAAAAAAGTCATCATTAGTTTTGCTGATTGCCAGTTTGGCTGCATGCACTATGTATAAACCACCTGTGAAAAGAGGAAGTTTTAAATATGACGAGGAGTTTCTGCGGAAGAGGGACGATAGTCTGATAGTTTTAAGTGACGGTGGCTTAGGAATGGTTATGGTATCTCCAAAATATCAAGGCAAGGTATTTACATCAACAGCAGAAGGCTCTTTCGGTAAAAGTTTCGGTTGGATCAAATACGAAACTTTCGACCAGAAACAGCCCGACCCGCATATGAATGCCTTTGGCGGGGAAGACCGTTTATGGCTCGGGCCGGAAGGCGGGCAATTTTCGCTTTTCTTTAAGCCCGGCACTAAAATGGAGTTTGCCAATTGGCATACGCCGGCTGCCGTTGATAATGAAAGCTGGGAACTCATTTCAGCTTCGGATAAAAAGGTATCGATGAGCAAAAGCACGCATCTGCAAAATTATGCCGGTACCGAATTATCAATAAAGCTGGAGCGGGATGTGGAGATCATGGAGCCAAAAGCTATACAGCAGGTACTTGGTATTGATGCCGACACATCGGTAAAGGCAGTAGGCTTCAATACGCTGAATACTATCATAAATACAGGTGATAAGGCCTGGGATAAAATAACCGGTGCGCCATGCCTTTGGAATTTAGATATGTTTACCCCTTCGCCAAAAGTGGTGATCGTAGTGCCATATAATGAAAGTGCTACCGGTAAAATAGCTACCACCAATTATTTTGGCGAGATCCCGAAAGACAGAATCACTTATAAAAACGGCATCCTGCTGTTTAAGGCTGATGGAAAAAGCCGTGGCAAGCTGGGTATTCCACCTCATCGTGCAAAAAATATGGCTGGTAGCTATGATGCGGAGAGCGATGTTTTAACCATCACGACGTTTGATGTGGATAGCACAGCATCCTACCTAAACCAGGAATGGAAAACAGATACTGCGCCTTACAGCGGCGACGCGGTAAATGCTTATAACGATGGCCCACTGGCAGATGGTAAACAAATGGGGCCCTTTTATGAGATAGAAAGTGTATCACCCGCCGCGTTCCTGAAGCCGGGCGAAAAGCTTACACATAAACATAGTGTATTCCATTTCACCGGTAATAAAGCCGCATTAAATAAAATAGCATTAAAAACGCTGGGGATTTCGTTAGATGAGATCGCGACCGCATTTAAATAACAGATCAATATACAACCAACCAATAAATACTCAATGTCAAAAAACAACGCCCTGTTCGCAGTAGCATTAATTACCTCCCTGTTCTTTATCTGGGGGTTCGCGCTCAATCTTAATCCGATACTAATTCCACACTTAAAAAAAGCCTGTCAGCTTAATGACCTGCAATCCTCACTGATCGATTCGGCATCCTATATTGCCTATTTTATATTACCCATTCCGGCCGCGCAATTCATGAAAAAATATGGCTACAAGGGTGGGATCATTTTAGGTTTGATACTTTTTTCAACAGGAGCATTCCTGTTTTTCCCTGCTGCTGCGGTGCGTAACTACGCGTTCTTTTTAGCAGCGTTATTCATCGTATTTTCGGGAGCGGCCTTTTTGGAAACAGCCGCTAATCCTTACATAACGGTATTAGGTGATCCGGCTGGTGCTGAAAGAAGGATCAACTTTTCACAATCATTTAACGGATTGGCTGCTACCTTAGCTCCGCTTGTAGGTGGCAATTATATTTTATCGGGCAAAGTGTTAACAGATGCGGAATCAAGCAAAATGTCGCCCGAGCAGCTGAATGAATATCTTAATCATGAAGCATCGTCTGTACAAATTCCTTTTGTGGTAATCGGCGCAGTGGTGCTTGTAGTTGCATTCTTAATTTATCGTACGCACTTCCCGCCAATTGTTGAAGAAACCAGTGAAGAGGCAGTTAACGACAATCGTTCGCTTGGTGTAAGGATAAGCGAGCTACTGCACGTGAAAAGTTTAAGGGCCGGTATCTTTGCTGAGTTTTTATATGTAGGGGCACAGGCTGGTATAAGTAGTTTCTTTATCCGCTATTCAGAAAAAGTAGCCGGATTTGCCGAAAAACCGGCTTCTTTTTATCTCACTATCGCTTCTGCGGGTTTCATGGCAGGCAGGTTTATTGGTACATTGCTCATGCGTTATTTTAACCCGGTTAAACTGCTTATCACTTATGCGATTATTAACATTTTCCTGATAGCTATGGCCGTAACACTAAAAGGCGAAGTAGCGGTTTACGCGTTAATGTGTACCTGGTTCTTTATGTCGATCATGTTCCCAACTATTTTCTCGTTAAGTATCCGTGGACTTGGTGCTAAAACCAAATTAGGTTCGTCGCTGGTAATTATGGGTATTGTAGGTGGCGCTATTTTCCCGGTAATCATGGGTAGGGTATCTGATGCCACTCATAGCATTCAGTGGGCTTATGTTGTTCCGGGTATTTGCTTTTTTGGCATCCTGATCTTTGCTATCAACAACCATAAAGTTAAAAAGCTAACCTTATCAGGTTCGCATTAATATTTGATCTATCTATTATAAAAAAATGAATTTACAACTTACAGATAAGGTAATTATTGTTACCGGGGGGGCCAAGGGCATAGGCGAAGGCATAGTGAAAGTGTTAGCTGCTGAAGGGGCTATCCCGGTTATAATAGGCCGCGGTGAGGCTGATAACCTGAAAACGGTTGAAGCTGTAGAAGCAGCAGGACATAAGGCGTATCAGGTAGTAGCCGAACTTACTGATCCCAAAGCATGCGAAAACGCAGTGAATAAAGTTATAGTTAAATTTGGCCGTATTGACGGATTGGTAAACAATGCCGGGGTAAATGATGGAGTCGGCCTGGAAAGCGGCGACTACGAAGGTTTCATGGCATCGTTACATAAAAACGTGGTGCATTATTATCTGATGGCGCATCACGCCTTGCCCGAACTAAAAAAATCAAAAGGGGCTATCCTTAACATTACCTCAAAAACTGCTGATACAGGTCAGGGTAATACTTCGGGTTATGCGGCATCAAACGGTGGCCGTAACGCGCTTACCCGCGAATGGGCGGTTGAGCTTTTGAAATACGGCATCCGCGTAAACGCACTGGTAGTAGCCGAATGCTGGACACCGCTTTACGCTAATTGGATCAAGACCCTGCCCGATCCTCAGGCAAAACTGAAAGAAATTGAGTCAAAAATTCCGCTGGGTAACCGGATGACTACTGCTGAGGAAATTGCCAATACCGTAGCGTTTTTATTGTCGCCGGTATCAAGCCATACTACCGGTCAGCTAATTTATGTTGATGGTGGTTATGTGCATTTGGATAGGGCTTTGGCCAATGCGTAAGTTTTATTAAGCACGCAAGGCGCTAAGTCGCCAAGATTTTTGATACAATAAAAAACGTCATTGCCAGAAAGGTAATGACGTTTTTTATTTGTTGGTAGTTAGTATGAATTTATCTACAACGAAAACCCCTTCAAATACTCTTTTCCCTCCGTACCCCAATCTTTCATGGCGTTTTGCAATATAGTCATGAAGCTCTTGTTAGTGGCTGCTTTGCCTTTTTTGGGTGCTGTTAATGATTTTTCGTCGATAGGCTGTTCGGTAACTTTAGTGGCAAACCAGGTTACGTTTTCGTGCGGGAGGGCTACGCCTAATATCATCCCTGGCAAGCCATTAAATGATTCGGGACCGCCAGAAACAGGAATCTCTTCGGTATAAAAAGCTACTACATAAATCGAATCAAGAATCAGGCCGTTAGCCCGACGACATGGATAGCCGGCAATTTCACGGGTTTCGCCGGTAAGTTTCCATTTGATATGACGGGTGGTGTCTTTCACCAAAAAGGTTTCTTCAAATACACTTTTTTGGCTGATGCTCAGTCCTGTATTAAAGTCAGAAAATACGGTGCTGTTTTGAGCTGTCATCATTGGCTCACTCCAGTAACCGGCTGTTGGTGTTTCCGGTTCAATAGGTGTAAACAGCGTTTGGTAATTGCCAAATTTCAGGGTGCTTTTTAATACCTTAAACTGGGGTTTGTTTTTTTTATATTGTTCATACCTGGGCTGGTACCACATTTCGTTATCTTTATTAATGGCTTTTTGCAGCATAGCCCATACATTTGAGGTTTTGTTATACTCAATGGTACCGTGAAAAGTAAAATGCTTATTGCCTTGCGCAAGCAAAAAGTTCGCACTTAATAGCAATATGGTTGTTAAGGTTAAAATCTTTTTCATGATAGGTTATTTTTTAGGTGCACCGCCTCCAACTTTGTTAAAATCCCAGGTGAGGGTGAACATGAAGTACCTCCTTATTGTGGTGTAACGTTCTTGCGTAATGATGTTTGATGCACCGGTACGGTTATAACCGGTATTTTGATTTAACAAATCATTGCCCGAAATGGTTGCTTTCAGCGCGTCTTTAAAAAATGTGCGCGCTATATTGGCATTTAACAGGAAGCGCCTGAAATCTTGATCAGGGAAAGATTTTGTCGGAGCGTTATAGGTGTAGTTTCCATCCGATCCGATCTGGAATTTTCCTGGAAGGTAAATGTTGAAGCCCCCGTTGGCGTTAAATCCGCGTCCGTTATTATTTAGCGCGGAATTTAACGATGATGAGTTGATCGTGTAGGTAGGGCCCGCCGAAATCCAGGCATCGTACTTTTTCTCTTTATATTTAGAAAGCCGGATACTTCCCGAATAGTTATATGATTTGGTTTTGTTTAGCGTATCATTCTGGAAGTTATAGTAGCTACTACCGTTAGCTGATAGCTCGAAACCAGCGTTAATATTTATTCCCGGTATTTTTCTTTCAAAATAGCTATTTGCCCAAAAAGTGCTGGTTGAGTGGTTTTTTAAATTTGATGGCTTATAGGTAATAACACCAGAAGTATCGCGTACAGCATTGGTTACAATGGGGTTACTGGTTGTTGAGTACGAACCGCTGATCCAGATATATTGATTGCTGATAACTTTATACGAGTTATAGCTGATGTTGTAACGGTTGGTGAATGACGGTTTCAGGTCTGCATTACCTGTTTGTATGTTCAATTGGTCGTTATTTATTCTAACCGGTTGGATCTGATCAATGTTGGGTTGCGAAGTATTGCCATTGTAGCTTAAACGAATGCTTGATTGCTTGGTAAATTTGTACTGGAAGCTGGCTTGCGGGTACCAGTTGGTGAAATTACGTGTTAAATCAGGTGTACGACCAAATTCATCAACCTGCTTGAACTTAACTCCGGCTATTTTGGTACCAAAGTTAAATGTGAATTTTTGTTTCTGAATGTTAAATACCGCGCCTCCCTGGTTTGATAATTGGTTTAGTTTATAATCGCTGCTATAAATGCTATCTAAAACCGAATAAATACCAGCTGTGGCAGATGGTTTATTGAAGCTGCGCCTATCGTTGTTAGCATTATTTACTGCTATCATATAACTCAAAGCCAGCGTAAAATCTTTAGCGAGAGGTTCGGTATAAGTTATATTAGTGCTGATATTTGTGCTTTGGGTTTTATTAGCTTTATACTGATCGGTAACTGTATCCCTTAAATGTTCACCGTTTGCCGAATTGTAGTAACCCAGAGTTGATTTCAGGAAGCCTTTCGAGTCACTTTCATTAAGGCTTGATCTGAAGTTTACCGATAATGTGCGGCTTTTCTTTTTGAATTTTTTGGTATAGAAGGCACTGGCATTAAATACCTTGCCGTCAACATTGGCGCTATTATCCTGATCGTTGGTGTTGGTAAGGTTGCCGTTTAGAAGGCGGTTTTGTGTTTGGAACGAGCTTTTGGTATCGCTTTGTCTTAAAGTTCCGTCGGCCGTAACTTTTAGGTTCTGCATCGAATCGATCTTTAACTGGTAATTCAGGTCGAGTTTTTGGCGAAACAGGTAATTGTGATTTGTTTGATCGGTGTTAACAGTTGTAATATTACCAGGAAAGTTATTTAGTGTTTGAGTGTTCTTTGTCCCATCAACCGTAAGTGACCCTATTTTATAATTGGTATTTAAAGATTCCTTATCGCCGTTCCATTTGGTATCATAATGTACGCCACCAGTACGCGCTATCGGTTTACCTTCGCCATCATATCGGCCACTAAAACTATCAAGATCATCACCTCCGCCGCTATAGAAGTAAAAACCACCATCGTCGCTCATTTCCATGCCGCTACCGCCGCCATATTTGTTATTATCTTCCCAGCCTAAACCTGTTTTACCGTTATTGCCCAGCGTACCATAAACTGAAAACTTCTGCTTTCCCTTAAAGCGGTTAAATAAGGCCTGCCCCTGGTAATAGCCATCGGTACCTATACCGCCGTCAAGCTTACCAAAGTAACCGTTCTTTTTATCTTCCTTAAGTTTAATGTTGATGGTTTTGTCTTTCACGCCATCATCAATACCTGTAAAGGCAGCCTGATCGCTCTTCTTGTCATAAAGCTGTACTTTATCTACCATATCGGCGCGCAGGTTTTTGGTAACCAGGGTAGGGTCATCTCCAAAAAACTCTTCGCCATCAACCAACACTTTTTTTACCGTTTGGCCTTGTGCCGTGATCTTGCCGTCTTTATCCACCTCGATACCTGGCAGCTGTTTCAGGAGGTCTTCAACTTTTGAGTTAGGCTGGATATTGTAGGCTGCAGGATTAAACTCGGTGGTATCGCCCTTAATTTTAATGGCTGCCGCTTTTCCTTTTACAATTACTTCCTGTAAAAGACGCTCTTTAAGCAGCATGCTGATGCGGCCGAAATCGTGTGTGGTGTGTGCGGAATCTAAGGTGAAATGCTCTACAAAATCTGCATAACCGGGGTAAGTGGCCAGTACAATGAACTTGCCCTTACTTAAATTGTTAATGGCAAATGTACCATCCTGTTTAACACGGGTAAATTTTTGAAGGATAGAATCTTTAGCAGTTATAACGCTGATGCTTGCGTTGGCTAATTTAGAATTAGAAACGGTATCGGCTATAATTCCTTTAATGCTGTAATTGGTTTGGGCTGATAAGCTTACTGTGCCCACAAGAAATAGCAGTACTCCAATAATTGTGATTTTCATAAGGTCGATTATGAAAGCCAAAATATAACTAAATAGTTAGTTGTGCAAGCGATTTAACATTTTATACTGTAGATTTAACATTTCATCGCCAAAATTTAACATTTTGTCGCGGATGGATGTGTTAAATATGGGAGGCTGTGCACGGGCGTGGACTCGTACACCAATAATGGCGCTGGTGATACTGATCGGGATGGACTCCAATAAAATTATTGCGGGTTTGGTCTAATTGCACATTGATCGGCAAACAGACGGCCGAAATGATGAAAATCCCCCACCTGAGGTACTCAAAAAATGTATAATTTAGCACATTATTCTAACCTGTAGCGCTGTTCTGATCAGCAAGTTTAAACATGTATTATAAATGGTGGGAAAAAGTAAGGTTTTAATGCTTTCAAAAAGGGCATGTAAGCTTGTATTGCTTTTTATTATACTGCTGTCTGCAACTGAGAGCAGGGGGCAGGGATTGCAGTTTGGTTCAAATGACAGCCTGATGAGCAAGCGCACGTCTTACCAGGTTTTTAAGGATGATCTGCCAACTTTTCATGATCAGCTGGTGATTGGTTTCGACCTTTCATTGTGGGATAATCAGCACCTTGGCTATATTTTAAACTTAACCGATGATAAGGGAAACTCCTACAGCCTGAGTGCGATTTACAATCATGGTTCGTTCCTCAATTTCAATATTGATAGCCGGAGTAATAAACTCAGCATCCCCCTTGCCGATACTATGCTGAAACGGCGTAAATGGTTTAAGGTGATAGTTGATCTTGATCTCAAAGGCGATAAAGTAGGCATATCCATAAACGGAAAATGGTACCGGGCTGTGGGATTGGGTTTTAACGGTAAAATAACCGCGAAGATCACCTTTGGCAAAAACGAACATTATTCGGATGTGCCGAATATGGCCATTAAAAACCTGGTTGTCAGCAATGATGATAAATCCTATACCTTCCGGCTTAGCGAATGGACCGGGAATGATGTTTTTACGATTGACGGAGATAACCTGGGGCATGTTGATAACCCTGCATGGCTTATCAACGAGTCATACTTTTGGAAACAAAAATTCATACACACTTTTAATGAGGTTGCGGGGATCAACTTTAATGAAAAAAATGAGCAGTTCTTTATCTTCAAAAGCGATTCCCTGATGTTTTATGATGCCGGGCGGGATGCAGTAGGAACAAAACCATTCAAAAATAAACTGGCAGTACCCTTACACCTGGGCAAAAGTATTGTAAACCTTAAAGAAAATAAATGTTACATATATGAAGTGCTCAGAGCCCCGCAGCCCGCTCCAAGTATAGCTTCCTTCAACCTCGACAGCCTTAACTGGGATTTTTATGGTAAATCGACCATAATGGAGCAAAGGCATCATCATAATATTTTTTACGATAAATACTTTAATAACTTTTACCTGTTTGGCGGGTACGGGTCGTTTAAATACTATGATAACTTTTTTAAATACGATAAAGCTTCAGATACCTGGCAAAAGCAAATCTTCACCGGCGATGTGATCAATCCCCGGTTCTTTTCGGCTGCAAGTACCGCCAACCAAAACAACGAAGTTTACATTTTTGGCGGCTACGGCAACCAGTCAGGCAACCAGGTAGTAGGCGGGATGCACTATTATGACCTCTACCGGGTTAACCTGGATAAGCATAGCATTAAAAAACTCTGGGAGATCAAGCCGGATGAAGAAGCGTTTGTACCAGCCAATAATCTCATTGTATCAAAAGATAAGCAGTTTTTTTATGTGCTATGTTATCCGCACGAACGGCCTAAAACGAGTTTACGTCTGTACAAATTTTCAATAAAAGATGGGTCGTACCAGGTAGTAAGCGGTACCATCCCGGTTGTGTCCGAACGGATAGAAACAGACCATAACCTGTTTTACAATGCTAAGCAGGATGTATTTTATTGCACTACCCAGGAGTTTGAAACACCATCCCGGTCTACCATAAAAATCTTTGCACTTACCGCGCCGCCCGTGAGCCAGGAGGCATTTGTGGCCGCCCACCAGCCCAAAAGCAAATCTTTTACTTTATACAGGATATTGGGTGGCGCGTCTGCATTTGTATTGTTATGCGGGATTGTCGTGTTTTTCTTAAGGCGGAGAAAGGATAACGATGAACCCGTTACTGTTAACGAAGAGCGTATTGCCGAACAAAAAATTGAAACTGAAACAGGTAACAAAGCCAACGCTGTTTACCTCCTGGGCGAGTTTACTGTTTATGATAAAAATAAACGGGATATTACTTACCTGTTCAGTCCCAAGATCAAGCAGCTGTTTATTCTTATTTTGTTAAACAGCCGCGAAAAGAATGGTGTGGTATCAAAAAAAATTTCCACTACGCTATGGCCGGATAAGGATGTGGTCAAAACTAAGAATATCCGTGGTGTGACCATCAATCACCTTCGCAACATACTTTCGGATATAGATGGCCTGGAACTTGCCTTTTTAAATGATACCTATAGTTTTATTAGCACCGAAGATTTTTATTGCGATTATTTTGTGGTGAGAGAGGCACTTAAACAAACTAATATTGGTGAACCATCTGCGTTCAATTATCTCGACTTAGTTGCCCGTGGCGGGCTGTTGCAGCATATTCCTGAAATTTGGCTTGATGATTTTAAACAGGAGTACGAAGAAGCGCTGATGCCGGTTATTTTGCCGGTAATAAAAAAGGCTTATGATGCTTTTGATTATAAAAAAGCACTGGAGATCTCACGTATTGTGTTGAATATCGATCCTTTTAATGATATCGGCATTAAGTTTAAGCTCAAAGCCCTGCGCCGTACCAAAGGTATTGAACATGCCCGGAAAATTTATGAGGAGTTTAGCGTCGAATACGAGAAATCATTAGGAGAAGAATACCCTGTTCCTTTCGAAAAAATCTGCTCCAATAAGTCTGATCAACGTTGATCATAAGCTTAAAAAGTTGCCATTAATGCCCTCTTTAAGGGAAATGAATGTTTTATGAATAAATTCTACTAAATATATAGATTTAATAGAATATTTATATATTTGCAACAGATTAGTTTACAAATGGGGTTCATTTTTAAACTAAATGGCAGGTGCTGGCCGGCAGCAAACGGATGGTTCGATTCCACCCCTGCACCTCTTCTCCTCTCATGATTTATGTTTTATAATTGGTTAGCAAAAAGAGTATTCCTGCCCATCAGGAACTCTTTTGCCTTTTTGGGGAGCAAAACAAATTGTCATTTCGACGAGGTACGAGGAGAAATCTTGTACTACATGTCAGGCAAACTATTCAGGTTGGATTAACAAGCCGTATAAGATTTCTCTTTCGCCCCAACGCTCAAGCCTTTGGGCTCTATCGAAATGACACCGCTTTTTAATTCGGTATGAAAAATGTGCAGGGCGGCAAATTTTAACCAAAACAAGTCTAATTTCCCATTTTCCAGGATAAAATACTTATTAAAAAAATTTAAAAAGTTCTTTTAATTCAAATTTTGTTTTAGTAAGTTTGTATTGATAATGCACAGCATATTATTATACGCACTTTACTTTACCCTCATGTCGGTGAGGATAAACATTTTTGTTAATTGGTTTGATAAAAATCCTCGCCCTTGGCGGGGGTTTTTTGTATAGCGACTTTTTAAACTTTAACATATAACATATAGGTTCTGAGAAAATTATGGCACGATTAAATTTATTGGAAGAGACACGTTACGAGAAGTTACCGGTAAGCGTTTACAACAACCAGCAGGAAGCCTCAGTGGCGGTAGCGAACCGGATAGCAGATCTGATCCGCGCAAAACAAGCCAAAGGTGAAAAAGCGGTATTAGGGCTTGCCACCGGTGTAACCCCAATAGGGGTATATGCCGAACTGGTAAGACAGCACAAAGAAGCAGGCTTGAGCTTTAAGAATGTGATCACTTTCAACCTGGATGAGTACTACCCGATGAAGCCCACAGCAGTTCAAAGCTATGTGACTTTTATGTACGAAAACCTGTTCAGCCATATTGATATAGATAAAGCCAATGTGCACATCCCTGATGGCACTTTGGATAAAGACGAAGTTGTTGCGTTCTGTTTAGCCTATGAAAAGCAAATAGAAGAATTGGGCGGCTTAGACCTTCAGATCCTGGGTATCGGTCGTACAGGCCACATCGGTTTCAACGAGCCGGGTTCTGCACCCAACTCAGGTACCAGGATGGTAACGCTTGACGACCTGACCAGGCGTGATGCTGCCCGCGATTTCGGTGGTAAAGCCGACGTGCCAACCAAAGCCATTACCATGGGGATCGGTACCATCTTCAAAGCCAGGGAAATCATCCTGATGGCCTGGAACAAGAAGAAAGCGCCGATCATCAAGAAAGCGGTAGAAGGAGAGATCTCGGGCGAAGTACCTGCCACTTACCTGCAATTATCACAACATGTGGAATTTGTATTGGATGCAGATGCTGCATCAGAACTGACCAGGTTTGATACCCCGTGGCTGGTAAAAGATTGCGTGTGGGATAACCAGTTAAAGAAAAAGGCTGTG
>NZ_FNCG01000020.1 GCF_900100945.1 Mucilaginibacter gossypii
CTATTGTAACGGACGGCTTTGGTGGATATGCCGGTTTAAATAAAATATTCCGTGAACATCAGGTATTAAACAAGGAAAAAGAAGAGTATGCCCGGGGAGAGTATCACACCAATACGATTGAGGGCTTTTGGACATTGTTAAAACGGGGGATATATGGTCAATACCATAAAGTATCGCTCAGACATTTGCAATCATACCTGAATGAGTTCACATTTAAATATAACAATAGAGGCAATAACCAGGTGTTTAACTTTTTAATTAACAAAATGGCTACTGCCTCTTGATGGGCTATTACTCTTGAGAGGGGGCGCGGAGGGAAGAGCGATAGCAGGGGTGTGTTTCTGCGATTGGCTTATCAAAGCATAAACACACCCCTCCGCCCCCTCTCAAGAGGGGAATCGCACATTTCCCAGCTTTTTACCCCTTTAATTGATCCCGAGGAGGGAATTAGAAGATTCGGAACAAATAATCTATCTTCATCAATAAAAAAATCAACGCAATCAGCGAAATCGAAAACAATCAACGGCCATACATGAAGAAACTTTTTACCCTAAGCATTCTTTTATTAACCTTTACAGCCGCGTTTGCCGGGCCGCCTAAAAATCAGTATGTGCGTATCCATACGGTTTATGGCGATTGTATCCTTCGCCTGTATAATGAAACGCCTTTGCACCGCGATAACTTTATCAAACTAACCAAAAAGGGATTTTATAATGGTACGCTGTTTCACCGCGTGATCCAGAATTTCATGATCCAGGGCGGCGACCCGGATTCAAAAGACCCGGTAAAAGCAAAACCCGGCGCTGAACTGGGCAATGGCGATGTGGGTTATACCCTCCCGGCCGAATTTCGCGACAGCTTGTTTCATAAACGCGGCGTACTTGCTGCCGCCCGTGATGATAATCCCAAAAAAGAGTCGAGCGGCTGCCAGTTTTATATTGTGGAAGGCAAACGCTTTACCGACGGCAAACTGGATACACTGGAAAATACCCGGCTTAAAGGCCGCAAGATCCCGGCATGGCAGCGGGAATGGTATAAATCAGTCGGCGGTTCGCCACACCTTGATCAAAATTATACCGTTTTTGGCGAGGTTGTTTCAGGGATTGATATAGTTGATAGGATTGCTGCCGTAAAAAAGGATGCCAATGATCGTCCCAATGCTGATGTGCCTATGACGGTTGAGTTGCTAAGCAAAAAGGAATGCAGGCAGTTGGATGCTATTCTTTTTCCCGCAAAAAAATAAAAAGTTGTCTTTTCGACCGAAGGGAGAAATCTTATACGCCATGCAAATTAAACTATACTGGGCGTATAAGGTTTCTCTTTCGCCCCGTCGCTAAGACCCCGTCTCTGCTCTATCGAAATGACAATTTTGTTGTAATTTCGTGATTTTAAATCGCAGTTAATTCCGAAATCGAACATCCGAAATCTCAAATGAAAATACTTACATATAACGTTAATGGTATCCGTTCGGCAATAAACAAGGGTTGGCTGGCCTGGCTGCAAGCTACTGACGCCGATGTTGTTTGTTTGCAGGAGATTAAAGCCACGCCAGATGTATTGACTGATCTGGGTTTGGTAGATCAGATGGGCTATCAGCACTACTGGTTCCCGGCCGAAAAGAAAGGCTACAGCGGAACAGCCATTTTTACCAAAATATTGCCCAAGCATATTGAGTACGGCTGTGGTATTCCTGACTTTGATCGTGAAGGGCGCTGCATCCGAGTTGACTTTGATGAGGTTTCGGTGATGAGCGTTTATTTTCCATCGGGTTCAAGCGGTGACGACCGGCAGGTTTTTAAATACCGTTTTTTAGATGAGTTTGGCAAGTACCTTACCCTGCTTAAAGTGGAGCGCCCTAACCTGGTGGTTTGCGGCGACTATAACATTTGTCACCGCCCTATTGATATTCACAATCCAAAATCAAACGCCAACTCATCGGGCTTTTTACCGGAGGAACGTGAATGGATGGAGAACTTTATTGAAGGCGGATTTATAGATACCTTCCGCCACCTGAACAAAGAACCGCATAATTATACCTGGTGGAGCTTCCGCGCCGGATCACGCGGTAAAAACTTAGGCTGGCGTATTGATTACGCCATGGCCAGCACCCCGCTTGAAGATAAGATCCGCCGCGCGGCCATATTGCCGGAGGCCAAGCACTCCGATCATTGCCCGGTATTGCTGGAATTGGAGTTTTAAGCCCCTCTAAATCTCCCCTGAAGGGGAGACTTTAAGAAATATTAAAAAAATGTCATTGCGAGCGTAGCGCGGCAATCGCACGGAAGCATATACGCCCTGTATAGCTACGCGATTGCCGCGCTACGCTCGCAATGACATTAATGGGTTTACTTAGGCCCGTAAGTAACCACCGGTACTATCATTTCCTCTAACGAGATCCCTCCGTGCTGGAAAGTTTCATTATAGAAATTCACAAAGTGGTTGTAGTTGTTCGGGTATACGAAATAGCTGTCTTCCTTGGCAAAAACAAAGCTTGAGCTAATGTGCAGCCTTGGCAGCATGGCATCATGCGGGTTGCGGATATGGAAAACCTCCTTGGCATTATAGTTAAGGTTTTTGCCTTGTTTATAGCGCAGGTTGGTGTTAGTGTTCCTGTCGCCCACAATTTTGCTCGGGTTTTTTACGCGGATGGTACCATGATCGGTAGTAATGATAACACGTACCTGTTTTTGTGCGAGATATTTCAGCAGGTCGAACAACGGGGAGTGCTCAAACCACGACAGGGTTAATGAACGGTAAGCAGCATCATCACTTGCCAGCTCGCGGATCATCTGCATATCTGTACGGGCATGCGAAAGCATATCCACAAAGTTATATACCACCACGTTAAGCTCGTTGTTCATGAGGTTATTCACCGACTCATTCAGCGCGCGGCCTTCGTCAATATTCAGGATCTTATGGTATGAGTGTTTGCAATCCTTTCGCAGCACACGTTTCAGGTGGTCGGCTAAAAACTCGGCTTCGTACAAGTTCTTGCCGCCTTCATCCTCGTCGTTTTGCCACATAGATGGATAGCGGCGCTCCATATCCAAAGGCATCAGCCCCGAAAAAATGGAATTACGGGCGTATTGCGTAGCTGTTGGCAGGATACTATAATAAGTGTCCTCTTCCTCCAGTCTGAAATATTCGGAAATAATTGGGTTAATGATCTTAAACTGATCATACCGCAGGTTATCTATCAATATAAAAAACAAAGGCCCTTTGCCATCCAGCTTAGGGAATACCTTCTTTTTAAATAACTGCGGCGATGAGATTGGCGCCAGGTCCGGGTTTTTGATCCAGTTAAGGTAGTTGCGCTCCACAAACTTGCAAAACTGCATATTTGCTTCTGCCTTTTGCAGCGTCAGGATCTCGTGCATGCCGGCATCTTCCAGCTTTTCCAGCTCAAGCTCCCAGTAGATCAGTTTCTTGTAAACGTCAACCCATTCCTGGTGGCTCAGGTTTTCGTTAAGGGTCATGCCCAGTGTACGGAAATCCATCTGGTAGGCCATGGTGGTTTTTTCGGTAACGAGGCGTTTGTTTTCGGTCAGTTTTTTTATAGTAAGCAGGATTTGCTTAGGGTGTACCGGCTTAATCAGGTAGTCGTCTATTTTTGAACCGATGGCATCTTCCATCAGGTACTCTTCCTCATTTTTGGTGATCAGCACAATGGGCACATCATTGTTGATGTTCTTGATCTGCTGCAGAGTTTCCAGGCCGGTAAGGCCGGGCATGTTCTCATCCAGGAAAACCAGGTCGAAATAATTGTTCTTAAAAGAGTCGACGGCGTCGTAGCCATTGGTAACAGTGGTTACTTTATAGCCCTTTTCGCCCAGGAAAAGTATATGTGGTCTTAGCAGGTCAATTTCGTCATCGGCCCATAAAATGGTGGTGTCTTGCATAATATGTATATTAAATTTCTGAATCAGAATTTTCAGAATTTAAAAACTTTCAGAATGATCCGGTATAAGGTTAAATGCTTTTCAAATATCAATTTTTTACCATTAAATTCTGTGAATCCTAAAATTCTATGAATTCTGATTCAGACAGTAAACCCCAAATAGATGCTTTTGTTGTTATTCAGTAAAGGTATTAACAAAATTTAACAAACCTGTCGCGCTTATTTTACCTTTGTTTTACATTTTTGCACTTACATAAGCAGCATTGAATAAAAAGAAAATAATTAACGACCCGGTTTACGGTTTTATCAGTATCCCAACCGAACTGATCTTTGACCTCATATCCCATCCGTACTTTCAGCGGTTACGCTATATCAAGCAACTGGGCATGACGCACCTGGTTTATCCCGGCGCACTGCACACCCGTTTTCATCATGCTTTGGGCTCCATGTACCTGATGGATACCGCGCTTGAAACATTGCGAAGCAAAGGCCACCAGATCTCTGCCGAAGAGGAAGAAGCGGTTACCATTGCCATATTATTGCATGATATTGGCCACGGCCCATTTTCTCACGCTTTGGAAAATACCATTATTGATGGCATTGCCCATGAAGATATTTCATCAATGCTGATGAATAAGCTTAATGCCCGGTTTGAGGGTAAGCTTACCATGGCCATTGATATTTTTAATGATACCTATCCGCGTAAGTTTTTACATCAACTGGTATCCAGTCAGCTGGATATGGACAGGCTGGATTACCTTAATCGCGACAGTTTCTTCACCGGTGTATCCGAAGGGGTGATCAGTTCCGAGCGCATCATTAAGATGCTCAATGTTAAAGACGATCATGTGGTTGTTGACGAAAAAGGCATTTACTCGATAGAGAAATTTTTGATTGCCCGCCGTCTGATGTACTGGCAGGTTTACCTGCATAAAACAGTGATAGCGGGCGAGGAGGTGTTAACCAAGATCTTCAGGCGCGGCCGCGAACTGATTTCGCAGGGTAAGGAACTATTTGCTACTCCGGCCCTGCTGCATTTTTTAAAGAACCGCATCAGCCGGGATGCTTTCATGAACGAGGACCATCACCTGGAAACTTTTGCATGTTTGGATGATACCGATATTATGGCATCGGTAAAAGTGTGGGCATATCATCCCGACCTGGTACTTTCTCATCTTTGCAAAAACCTGGTGCAGCGTAACCTTTTCAGGGTTGATATTACCAATGAATGCCCCGATGAAGCTTTTGTTGAAAGCCTCCGCCAAAAGGCGATGGAAAAGTATGGCGTTAGTTATGAAGATGCTGCGGCCTACTTTGTGTTTACCACATCTATCCGCAACAACGCTTATAACCAAAACGATGGCAACATTGGTATATTAATGAAGAATGGCGAGGTAAAGGATATTGCCGCCGCCAGCGACAACTCAAACCTGGTAGCTTTGGCCAAAACGGTGAAAAAATATATCCTGTGTTATAATAAGGAGTTGTTGAATTAACAGGCGGTTTTCACTGTAGAGACGCATAATTGCGTCTCCCGCATGCAGGTTACGGCAGTTCGAGATTGGCAAAGCGATCTGTCCTAAAGGAGACGCAATTATGCGTCTCTACATAAAAAGGCATTGTGGATAAATGCCGGAAATGTGCACTGGCCGCGTTAGGAATTGTAGTGTAAAGCCCGCAGTGAGGGTTGGAATTACGGGTTGGGCAAGCGAGGACTTGGAACGGAAAGCCCGGCCGCAGGCAACGCCCCTATTTAAGAGAGCGATAAAACAATGGCGTCGTACTTTGGATTTTAACAAATAGCAAAACGAAACCGATATACATCTGCGACAAATGAAGAAATGGTGAAAAATAAAACGCGTTGACAGTCAAAACTTTTTAACGCGTGTTCATAACTCATTAATAATTTGTTGCTTCAATTTTAACATTTAAATTTGCCCGATGCAATTTACCGCTCATGATATAAGTTTACTGCTCAACGGAACTGTAGAAGGCGATCCTTCGGCAACTGTTAGCCAGCTTGCCAAGATAGAGGAAGCCGGAGCCGGCAGCCTTTCTTTTTTGGCCAACCCTAAGTATGAGCAGTTTCTGTATACTACCAACGCCTCCATTGTTATTGTTAATAATGATCAGCAGTTAACGGAGCCCGTAAAAGCTACACTGATCAGGGTTGAAAACGCTTACAGCGCGTTCACTGTCCTGCTTGACAAGTACAACACTTTCAGGCTTGATAAAAAAGGAATTGAACAGCCAAGCTTTATCCATCCCACAGCACAGGTAGGGGCGGGCGTTTATATCGGCGCGTTTGCCTATATCGGCCAAAATGCAAGCATCGGCGATAATTGTAAGATCTATCCAAACGTTAATGTTGGCGATAATGCAACCCTTGGCAATAATGTAACACTGTTTGCAGGGGCTACAGTTTACTTTGATTGCGTTATTGGCAACAATGTGATAGTGCATTCAGGAGCGGTAATAGGCAGTGATGGCTTTGGCTTTGCCCCTAACCCCGATGGTACTTACACCAAAATTGCACAGATTGGTAACGTAATATTGGAAGACGACGTTGAAGTGGGTTCAAATACTACTATCGACAGGGCAACCATGGGTTCGACCACAGTGCGCAAAGGCGCGAAAATTGACAACCTGATCCAGATAGCCCACAATGTGGAAATTGGTGCGCATACTGTAATTGCAGCACAGTCGGGCATTTCGGGCAGTACCAAAATTGGCGAAAGGGTTGTAATTGGCGGCCAGGTTGGTTTTGCCGGTCACCTCAATATTGCTAACGGATCGCAGTTTTCGGCCCAGACGGGGATAAACGGCTCTATAACAGAAGAAGGTAAGGCATGGGGGGGCTCTCCATATATGCCATATAAAGATTACCTTCGTGCCCACGCTAAGCTGCGAAAGCTGCCGGAGCTTGACCGCAAGGTGTACGAGCTTGAAAAATTAATTGAAGAACTACGTAAAGGCAAGGTAAGCGAATAGCCTTAGCCTGTAAATTTAAATATGAACGTTAAACAAAGAACTATTAAAGCGCCGGTTTCGGTATCAGGAACAGGCTTACACACCGGACAAAGCGTTACAATGACCTTTAATCCCGCCCCTGAAAACCACGGTTATAAATTCAGGAGGATTGATATTCCCGGTGCGCCAATTATTGATGCCGATGTTGATAACGTGAGTGATACCTCACGCGGAACATCTATAAGCCAGAACGGTGCTACAGTAAATACTGTTGAGCACGTGCTGGCCGCTTTGGTTGGGCTTGAAGTTGATAACCTGCTGATTGATCTTGATGGCCCCGAAACTCCCATTATGGATGGCAGCTCGATACAGTTTGTTGATGTAATAACCGAAGTTGGGCTGGTTGAACAGGATGCCGACCGCGAATACTATCATATTCCCTATAACATTCACTACTCTGAACCTGAGCGTAAGGTTGAAATGGTTGCCATGCCTTTGGATGATTACCGTTTTACCTGTATGGTCGATTATAACTCGCAGGTGCTGGGCAGCCAGCATGCCAGTATCTCAACTATTGGCGAGTTTAAAAAAGAAATTGCTTCATGCCGTACCTTCTGCTTTTTGCACGAGCTGGAAATGTTGCTAAAGCATGACCTGATTAAAGGCGGCGATCTGAACAATGCCATCGTGGTTGTTGATAAAGATGTTGACCAGGAAGAACTTGATCACCTGGCCAAGCTGTTTAACCGCAAGGATATCAATGTTGCCCCGCAGGGCATTTTAAATAATATTGAACTTCGCCACCAAAACGAGCCGGCACGCCACAAACTGTTGGATATGATAGGCGATTTGGCGCTGGTTGGCGTGCCGCTTAAAGGGCACATCATGGCCGCAAGGCCAGGCCATGCGGCTAACGTTGCCTTTGCTAAAAAGATCAAAGCGCTCATCAAAAAGGAAAAAAGCCGTAAGCAGGTAAAAACTTATGACCTGAACGCCAAACCGGTTTTTGATACGGTGGAAATTATGGGCATGCTGCCTCACCGTCAGCCTTTCCTGATGATCGACAAGATCCTGGAGCTTACTAAAAGCCACGTTGTAGGGTGTAAAAACGTAACCATTAACGAGGAGTTTTTTAAAGGCCATTTCCCCGGCGCGCCAATCTTCCCCGGTGTATTACAAATTGAGGGTATGGTGCAAACCGGCGGCATCCTGGTGTTAAACACGGTTCCCGATCCGCAAAACTACCTTACCCTGTTCCTGAAAATCGAGAACGCCCGCTTTAAAAGCAAAGTAGTTCCCGGCGATACCATTATTTATATTTGCGACCTGATTGCCCCCATCCGCCGCGGCATAGCTACCATGAAAGGTATAGGCATGGTGGGCGACCGTGTTGTTGTTGAGGCCGAACTGATGGCTCAAATTGTAAAAGTAAAAGAATCTGAAGCATGATCCAGCCATTAGCATACATCCATCCACAGGCCAAAATTGCCGATAACGTGGTAATTGAACCATTCGTTACCATCCATAAGGATGTTGAAATTGGCGAAGGTACCTGGATCGGCTCCAACTCCGTAATTATGGATGGCGCCCGCATAGGTAAAAATTGCCGGATATTCCCCGGCGCGGTTGTATCCGCCCCGCCGCAGGATTTAAAATATAAAGGCGAGCAAAGCACCGTAACCATTGGCGACAACACCACTATACGTGAGTGTGTTACCCTTAACCGCGGTACCGCCCTTGATAAAAATACCACCACCATTGGCAGCAACTGCCTGCTGATGGCTTATGTACACGTAGCGCATGATTGTGTTATTGGCGATAACGTAATTGTTGCCAACGCCGTGCAATTGGCAGGCCACATTACGGTTTATGATTACGCTTTCATCGGCGGCTCATCTGCCGTGCACCAGTTTGTTGAAATCGGCGCGCATAGCATGATCTCGGGCGGTTCATTGGTACGTAAAGACGTTCCCCCGTTTACCAAGGCTGGTCGCGAACCGCTATCATATGTAGGTATCAACTCTGTAGGCTTGCGCCGCAGGGGATTTTCGGCTGCTACAATAGCCGAAATCCAGGAGATCTACCGGATCATATTCCTCAAAAAATATAATGTAACCAAAGCGCTTGATATCATCGAGGCCGAGTTTACCCCCAGTGTAGAACGCGATGAGATCATCAACTTCCTGCAAAACTCACAACGCGGTATCATGAAAGGGTTTGGGAATACCTAAATGGCTGGAAGTCCATGGTCCATAGTCGATAGTCCATGGATTTCCGAAACAATTGCCGTGGCCCTGCATTCATTAACGCAAAACGGCTATGGACTATCGACTATGGACCATGGACTATTGACTATCGACTAAAAAAATGACCATCACCCTCAAAGACATCGGCCGCCGCTTTAACCGCGACTGGATTTTCAGGGGAGTGGATTATACCTTTACTTCCGGCGAGTCATATGCTATCCTTGGCCCAAACGGTTCCGGGAAATCAACCTTACTGCAGGTTTTAAATGGGAGCCTTTCGCCTTCTACAGGTAAAATTGAATTTGCTAACGAAGGAAAACCGGTTGAAATAGATACCGTTTTTACTCATTTAAGCCTGGCTGCTCCCTATCTTGAGCTGATAGAAGAGTTTACCATGAGCGAGATGGTCGACTTTCATTTTAAATTTAAAAGCTTTAAACCGGGTATAGATAAAGAAACGGTTATCGCGCTGCTTAACCTCCCTAAAAGTGCCAATAAGCTTATCAAATACTTTTCATCGGGCATGAAACAGCGCCTTAAGCTGGCCCTTGCTTTTTGTGCAGATACGCCCATGCTTATGCTCGATGAGCCCACCTCCAACCTCGATACTCAGGGCGTTGATTGGTACCTAAGCCTCGTACAACAATTCGCCGAAGGCCGGCTTACCATAGTATGCTCCAATCAGGAGCATGAGTATGGCTTCTGTAATCACAGGTTAAGCATTGTGGATTATAAAAGTTAGATGTGAGACGTTAGATTTGAGATTTGAGACAATGCAAATCGGATATCTATTCATAGATATTGTGAATGTACAAAGGATTGAAAAAGCTCAAATCTCACGTCTGATATCTCATATCTGTTTTATACATAACCCTTTAAATGTGGCTGCAGAGTAGAAAATCTCAAATCTAACGTCTCAAATCTCAAATCAAATTCCTAAGTTTGCGCCTCAATATTATTTTATGGCTAAGGCATCAGATGTTAAAAATGGAAATGTACTTCGCTTCAACGGCGAATTAGTTCAGGTTGAGGAGTTTTTACACCGTACCCCGGGCAACTTACGCGCGTTTTACCAGGCCCGTATGCGCAACGTTAAATCAGGTAAACTGGTTGAATACCGTTTCCGTACCGATGAAGAGGTTGACATAGCCCGCGTTGAAACCAATGATTATCAATACCTGTATGACGAAGGTGATTCATTAGTAGTAATGGACAACACTACATACGATCAGCATAACGTACCAAAGGCATTATTTGGCCCGGCAGTTAAATTTTTGAAAGAAGGCATGAACGTAATTGTTGCCTTCGAAAGCGACGAGCCCATCATGGGTTCTATACCGGGCTCGGCCGAGCTGGAAATCACTTACACCGAGCCAGCCGTTAAAGGTGATACTTCAAGCGGTGCTTTGAAAAATGCCACCGTTGAAACCGGCGCGGAGATCCGTGTACCGTTATTCATCAACATTGGCGATAAAGTTAAAGTTGATACCGCTACCGGCGCTTACGTTGAGCGTGTAAAAGGTTAATCCACCGGCCCTCAAAGGGTAGGAAACAGATATAAACCAGGAAGAGGTTTCGTTTTCACGAAACCTCTTCCTGGTTTTAGCCCCGCTCATGTCGTACTTGTTTCGGGATCATTATAGAGGGATTAAAACTTATCATGTATATACGTCATTATCCTAACCATCTCATCTCTTACTTCGCGGGTTGGCCGGGTAAAATTATTGTTCATGAATGCAAAAGCCAGGCGTTTGCCTTTGCGGGTAACTATGTAGCCGCTTTGGTTATGATTGTTGCTTAACGATCCGGTTTTTGCCCAAACAAAAGGATGCCCGTTATCGGTTTTATAGGCGCTTTTAATTGTACCCGCTACGCCGCCTATCGGCATCATGCTATGTAACAGGTTTTCATCTTTCACCTCGTCCTGAATTTTGAGCAGCAGGGCTACAAGGTCTCTGGGGGTAAACAAATTATACCGCGACAATCCCGAGCCATCAACCCATTGCGGCACATCGGGCAAGTCATTCAAAAAATGTGTTTTTGAGTAATTGATCACCGAATCAGTACTGAGGGTATTAAACTTTACCGACGAGCACACCAGCAGCAATTGTTCGGCAATAAAATTATCGCTCGGCTGCAGCATCCGCCGGTAAACGGAATCGGCATTGGTATTATAAATAACCCGCGCATCCGCAGCCATTGGTTCCTGCAATAAGGACACCTGCTTTTTGAGTGTATCCTGCAGCAGGGCCATGGTAAGCTGCAGGCTTGTTTTCCATGGGATTTCCTGTTTATAATTTGGGGGGATCACCCCGGCAGGGTACACAAAGTTATTGCTGATAAAATCGCGCTTAACTTTAAACTGTGCCGGGCGATAATTAATATCGGCATTTAAAAACCGTTTTAGATATTGGGGCCTTACCTGCATGTTACCGTCATTATCTGCGTAAAGCCGGGCAACGTTATCTTCAATAGGCAGGGCGGTTATTTCGGCCTGATAATAATCATTGTAATCGTCCCAGCCCCATCCTGCACCAAAAAACTCACCTGTATAGTTACCGGGCGAATAAAAAAGGTGTTTACTGCTACTCTTCAAAAAGTTAAGCCCATTTACTCCTTTCAAATCGCTGTGCAGGAAAGAAGGGTCGCCGGTACCCCAAAATATCAGCGAATCTCCGCGGGTTTGATAACGCAATGCCGGGATAGAATCGCCAAGCATTTTCAAACAGGTGTAAAAAGTAAAAAGCTTGGTATTGGATGCCGGGGTAAAGTATTTATCGGCGTTTAATTCATATATCATTTTATGCTCGTCCAAATCATAAAGGGCGAAACCGGTAAAGTGATCATTAACAATCTGCGAATGCTTAAAAAGCTTTTTAACCTTTCGTTTTTTTATGGAATGGGCATAAACAATATCACGACAAAGGGATAAAACACAAACAATTAACAGAAATGAAATTGTTGACTTTCGCATAATAAAATAATTTTTTAACAAATAAATCTCGTAAATTTAATATACCAACTATAACCACTTTGTTACACAAGTTATATTATAAAATACGCCATCCGGGAGCATTGTGGCTGGCATTTGTGTTAACATTTTGCCTTACAACCACAGCCCGGGCCCAGTACTTTGATCTTGATGTGCATAAAAAAAAGGTGAATATCCCGTTTAAACTGGAACGGAACCTGATGATCATTCAACTTAAGATCAACAACAAAGGGCCCTTTAACTTTATATTGGATACCGGCGTAGGTCTCATGATCATAACCGATCCTAAATTAGCCGATTCTATCAGTATTCCTAATAAACGTACATTAAAAATCCCGGGACTTGGCGAAGGGGAGGATTCTGAAGCTTATGTAACCTCAACCTTAGATGTTGCCATACCGGGACTGGTTAGCTATGATGTTGCGGCTGCCATATTAAAAAAAGATCTCTTTAACCTTTCGGGTTACGCAGGCATGCCCATTCATGGGTTACTGGGCTACGAGTTTTTTAACAACCTGGCCGTAAAGATCAGTTTCCAGGACAGCGTAGTTACCGTTTGCAGGCCCAAAGACCTCAAACCCTTCAGAAAAGCGAATAAGATCCCCCTGTCTGTCGAAGACAGGAAAGCCTATGTGGATGCGCGGGTTATAATGCCAGGCATAGCACCCATTAATACAAAGCTGGTTGTTGACCTTGGCGCAGGGCACCCGGTATCAATTGAACGTTATATCAAAACCTATGGCCTTCCGCAAAAATTTATTGCTTCGGCCAACCTCGGCATTGGCTTAAACGGACCAATAAACGGCTTTATAAGCCGGATGGACGAATTCAGTTTAGGTAAATTCAGGATGAAAAGAGTAATAGCTTCATTTCCTGATGATAGCAATAACCAAATCAATCTGTCGGTGAAGCGCGATGGAAACCTTGGCGTTGGGATCTTAAAGCGATTTACCGTTATTCTTGATTATCCGGATAGTGCCATGTATTTAAAACCCGGCCCAACCTATAACGATCCGTTTGAGCATGACATGAGCGGCCTTGAGTATTATGCCGCAGGCGACCACCTCGACAAGATTGTTATCAGCCGCGTAGAGCCCGGTTCGGCAGCCGATGAAATTGGCCTTGAGCGCGACGACGAGATCATATCGGTAAATTTTAAACCCGTTTCAAAAATGAACCTCCAGGATATTGATGAAATACTCAAATCAAAGGATGATAGAAGCCTGCTGCTTGAGGTGTACCATGACAAACGGGTTGATAAAGTTGTACTGACATTAAAACGCAGGATATAATTAGTAATACCTGTAAAATTATTATTGATAAAACACTTTGCAGCTAAAAAAAACCTGTTTTTTATATAAGTTTACGGTTTAAACTATTTTTAATAAATGAAAAAACATCCGTTGCCGGGTATTTATTTACGCGGCTCAGTATTGGCACTTGCGGTTTTGGCGGGCTCTTGCGCTGCCAGGAAGCAAGCTGCAAACCCAAGCCTTACCCTAAAAACCATTACCACACCAGGCGGAACCGTTGCGAC
This sequence comes from Mucilaginibacter gossypii, assembly GCF_900100945.1. Taxonomy (GTDB): domain Bacteria; phylum Bacteroidota; class Bacteroidia; order Sphingobacteriales; family Sphingobacteriaceae; genus Mucilaginibacter; species Mucilaginibacter gossypii. Next base: position 13,644 of record NZ_FNCG01000020.1, read on the forward strand.
AGCAACAACCGGAACCCCCAAAAAGGAAGGTATTAAAAAGTTTAGCGACCTTATTCCCGCTAAAACAAAGGCTGATAGCGGCCTTTTTAATACTTATAAAGTTGATGGCAAATATTACTACGAAATACCCGATTCATTAATTAACCGCGAAATGCTGGTGGTTACCCGTTTTGTAAAAACACCGGGCGGCCTCAAAACATTTGGCCAGCAATATGGCGGCGAAGAAATTAACAACCAGGTTTGGAAATGGGAAAAGCACGATAAGCAGGTATTTATCCGGGTGCCCAGCTATTCGTTACGTGCCGATAGCACCAGCGATATGTACCAATCGGTTAAAAACTCAAACCTTGATGCTATACTGGCCTCCTTTGAGGTAAAAGCCTTTAACAAAGACACTACCGGCGTTTTAATTGATGTTACAGATTTTTACAATGGCGATATTGCCGCTATTGGTTTATCTGATGATATCAAAAAGGCTTATAAAACCATGGGGGTTGATAACTCTCGTTCCTATATCGACACCATTAAAAGCTTCCCGATAAATATTGAGGCGCGCACACTAAAAACCTACCGCGCCGGCGAGTCGCCAACTGACAACAGTAATGCAGCCATTACATTTGAGTTGAACACCTCCATGCTTTTACTGCCCAAAGTCCCGATGAAAGCCCGGATTATGGACCCGCGCGTGGGCTTTTTTGGCCAGCGCCAAACAGATTATGGCACCAATGCTCAAAAAGCCTTAGTAACAGCCTATATTCACCGCTGGAGGTTAGAGCCTAAAGACCCCATTGCTTATGCCAAAGGCGAGCTGGTTGAACCCAAAAAGCAAATTGTGTTTTATATTGATCCGGCTACACCTAAAAAGTGGGTAACTTATTTAATACAGGGCGTAAACGACTGGCAAAAAGCGTTTGAAGCTGCCGGTTTTAAAAATGCCATAACCGCTAAAGAAGCCCCAACGGCAAAACAGGACCCACAATTTAGCACCGAAGATGCCCGCTACAGCGTGATCAGGTATTTTGCATCGGATGTAGAAAACGCTTATGGCCCCCACGTGGCCGATCCGCGCAGCGGCGAGATCCTGGAAAGCCATGTTGGCTGGTACCACAACGTGATGCAGCTATTGCGCGATTGGTACCTGATCCAAACAGCAGCGGTAAACCCCAAAGCCCGCCACGCACAATTTGCTGACGATCAAATGGGCGAGCTGATCCGTTTCGTATCATCGCATGAAGTTGGTCATACTTTAGGTTTGCCACACAACTTTGGCTCAAGCTACGCTTACCCTGTTGATTCACTACGCTCAAAAACCTTCACCGATACACATGGTACCGCACCTTCCATTATGGATTATGCCCGCTTTAACTACATAGCCCAACCCGGCGATGGCGTTACGCACCTGTATCCGCAAATTGGCGAGTACGATAACTGGGCGATAAAATGGGGTTATACCTGGTTCGCGGGCAATAAAACGCCGGAGCAGGAAAAGGAAACATTAGCCGTGTGGACCAACAAGAATGCCGGCAACCCGGTTTATTATTTCGGCCGCCAGGGCACCACTATCGATCCCCGCCTGCAAAATGAAGATTTGGGTGATAATGCCATGAAGGCCAGCGCCTATGGTATTGCCAACCTGAAACGGATTTTGCCAAACCTCGAAAAATGGTCGTACAAAAAAGATGAGGACTATGCCGATCTTAATGAATTATATAATGAAGTTTTAGGTCAGTATTACCGTTACATGGGGCATGTTACCACCAACATTGGCGGCATGAACGAAAACTTTAAAACATATGATCAAAAAGGTGCGGTTTATGATTTTGTGAACAAAGAACGCCAGCGCGAAGCCGCTTTGTTTTTAAACCAGCAATTATACACAACCCCGTTATGGCTAATTAACAAAGCCGAATTGGCTAAGTTTGATAACGGTGTTATGATAAACCGTATTAAAGCCATGCAGGTTTCATTGCTAGGCAATGAGTTAAACCCTTCAAGGCTGGCGCGGATGTATGACAATGAGGCCAAAAACGGCGCTAATGCCTATACCGTTGCGCAGTTATTAACCGATTTACATACAGGCATATTCGGCACAACCAAACCCGACGGCTATCAGCGCAACCTGCAAAGGGGCTATATCGAAAACCTGAAGAACCTGTTAAATACAGATGCAAGCTTCGCGTTCCCTGGTGTATCAAGTGCGCAGCTGGCAAGCTGGGGCTTTACTCCAATCAACATCGCATTGTCTGACATCAGGCCCATGGTACGTGCCGAATTAAAGAAAATTGATACCGGCCTGCCAAAAGGCGGCGATGCAATAACCGCAGCTCATTATGCCGACCTTCACCTCAGGATAAAGGAAGCCCTTAATCCAACAAGGCCGGTTGTAAATATTGCAGGGGGAATGATTAGGGGTATAAACACCCCCAACCAGGATATACTGAATGAAAAAACAGGAAGTATGAACTGCTGGCCACGCACCAATGTTGAAAACTAATCTGGCACACCCCTTAAAAATCCTTCTTAAAATCCTGCCCTATTTGTAGGGTGGGATTTTTATTTTATGGATTTATTTAAACAAAACGCTGATGACTTAAAACAATTATAAGGCAGGGTGTGAAAAGCCCTTTGCCTATTTAAGCTGGCTTATATTTTCAAAGAAAGCAACCTGCAAATCAAGCAGCGACTTCACGTTTATTTTTTCGCCGTAAGCATCAAAACATAAAAATTTTGTTAACTCGGGCCTGTTTTTCTTCGATTTTTCGAAAAAATTAAAGGTTTCAAAAAAATAATGGTTGGTTGTAACATGGCTTTTACTATTTGTTTGCGATGTATTCAGCCTAAAACCGATCGTATCGATCCATTTGTGCACTTTTGAATGCAGCGAGTTTCCAATATTGTTCATAGGTTAATGTTTGGTTTAAGTATAACGAAATTTCATGCCACAATGTTACTATCATATAAATTCATTTTAAACAATAGTTTATTTCTTGTGTGGATTATTAACGCATCAATAGCATTATTTGGTATTTGCTGCAACAAATATTGAAACTAATTATTCACATATTCGTAATAAACCTAAAAACATCCAAACGTAGCTCATTGAGCACTCCCCGCCGCTTATAATTGACTGACTGATCTTTATAACAACCACAAGGCCGGAGACCCCGGCCTTTTTTGCGTAATAATTTGTAACAATAATATGATTGATAAGCAATTACAGGCCTAATGTGTAACAATAATATATTGATTAGGCTTTTAGCAAATTTTAAGTTGAACATTTGCAGTTCAATTGCGTCTATATACACACAAAAACAATAATTGCACGCCGAAAAAACGTTTATGAAACCCCTATTTCTTATTTTAAGTTTTACCCTGTTATTTGCCTTTGGTTCCAACGCTCAAACGGGGCGGGAGGTAAAGGGAACTGTCGTTGATTCCACTAAGCTTTCCTTACCCGGAAGTAGCGTTAAGCTGGTTTCAAATGCCGGTGATAGCACCATCGCTATTGCCGATGCAGCCGGTAAGTTTTCGTTCCCGGTAGTAAAGGGCAACAAACTAACCCTTACCATTTCGTCAATCGGTTTCACCGCAATAAAAAAACATTACTCGCTTGATGCCGGGAGCCAACCGGTTGACCTTGGCCCGATAGTTTTAAAAACCGAAACCAATATGCTTAACCAGGTTACCATCGTAGGTGTTAACCCGGTGATATTAAAAGAGGATACTACCGAATATAAAGTAAGCGCATATCCTGTACGCGAAAATGCTCCTGTTGAAGACGTGTTAAAGAAACTGCCCGGCGTTGATGTAGATAAAGACGGCAACGTAACCGCACAGGGCAAATCGGTGACCAAAGTAAGGGTTAACGGAAAGGATTTTTTTGGGGGTGATGTTAAAACAGCAACCAAGAACCTGCCTGCCGATGTGGTTGAAAGTATCCAGGTAATTGACGACTACGGCGACCAGGCTAACCTTACCGGCATCAAAACCGGCGAACCGGACAAGATCCTGAACATCACCATTCGTAAAGACAAAAACCACGGTTATTTTGGGCAGGCTACTGCCGGCGATGGCGAAGATTTTTTACCCAAAGCCCCGGGCATAACCAATGCCAACCGCTATATAGGCGATCTGAAATTTTTTAACTTCAATAATGAACAGCAGATAGCCGTATTGGGAACTATTAACAATACCAACGTAAATACATTTACCTATGGCAGCGCCACCGGAGGTGGGGGAGGTGGTTTCGGGGGAGGCGGTGGCGGCAGGGGCAATGCATTGCGTGGCTCAAGCAGCTCAACAACCAGCGCAAACGGCATCACCAACGCGCACGCCATTGGTGCCAACTTCCGCGATCAGTGGGGTAAAACACTCTCTGTTTACGGAAGTTACAGCTATACTGATAATACTACCAACACCATTAGCTCATCTATCCAAACCAACAACGTTCAGTCACCAAGTATAAGTACGCAAAAAAGCGATCAAACAGATAATCCTATTAACCATCGTTTTAATTTTAACCTCGAGTGGAAACCCGATACCATTAATTACTTAAAAGTTGTACCGAACTTCACCTACTCGAGCACTAATACTAATGCTAATGAATCCGTATCATCAACTATCGGCGGAATAACCAACTCGTCATACACCTCATTGTCGCACAGCGATGGCACAACGCCAGGCTACGGTATTAACGCCTTGTATAATCACCGCTTTAACGGGCATGGCCGCAACCTGAGCATTAACATCAGCGCTAATACGTCAAAAACATCGCAGTTCGATAATCCAACTTATGATTATGCCGATGGCGCACCCCGCCAGGCGCCTGCCAATCAGCAAACTTATACCGATAGCCGCGTAACCAGCTTTGGTACAAACATCTCGTATCTGGAGCCAATAAGTAAAAGGGGGTATTTGGAGCTTAATTATGCATTTAACCGCTCAAACACCACAAGCGACAGGGAAACCGATACGCTCAGTACCGCCAATACATATGACCATTACGACAGGTTGAGCAATAACTATAAATACAATTTTACCACCAACCGCGTTGGCCTGAACTATCGCTTTATCGAAAAGAAATACAACGTTACTTTGGGTATTGGCGTACAACCGGCCGCATTAAACGGCCTCAATCTTAAAAACGATTCGGCTACGCACGTAACCACGTTTAACGTGATCCCAACCGCTCGTTTCAGCTATAATTTTTCGAGGGGAAAAGCTTTAAACTTCCTGTATAACGGATCAAGCAACCAGCCTACATTTAGCCAGTTGCAGCCCGTTATTGATTTCACAAACGCGCTTTACCCGGTACAGGGTAACCCTAACCTGAAGCCGGAACTTGCCAATAACTTTTCATTGAGATATAATAATTTCAGTTTCCAAACCGGCAATATTTTCTTTACCAATTTCAACTTTACCGCAACACAAAATAAAATAGTACAAAACACTATTTCTTATCCCCGCAAATTTAGTAAGGCGGTGTTAGCAGCAGATCCATCGTTAAAAAGCTTTGAGGGCACCAATCTTACCAACTATTTAAATGCGGATGGTTACTATTCGGGCACTGCTAACGTGGTATACGCCAAGCCGTGGGCCCAGCGTAAGTTTACCCTGCAATTTAATAGCGCCTTGACTTACACCAATGGTGTGGCATTCTCAAACAGCATCGATAGTAATAATGTTGCCGCATCAGCTGCTCCATTAAAAAACATAGCCAAAAACCTCAACTTTACCCCCGGTTTAAAATTCAGGGTAAATATTGTTGATGTTATTGATGCAGAGGCAAGCAGCAGCTATGGCATCAATAAAACAACCAACTCTATCCATAGTACGCTTATTGATGGCAGCTCAAACTTCCGCACGTTAAATTTAGGGCTGGCCGGCAAAAATTATTTCTGGAAAGACTGGACGCTGAGCTATGATTTTACCCGTACTGTAAATTATGGATATGACCCAAGTCTTGGTATTAAAAACCCTAACATTCTGAATACTTACGTTGAACGCCGCTTTTTGAAAGATCACCGCGCAACTATTCGCTTGGCAGCATATGATCTTTTCAACCAAAACACAGGTTATACATCGGTTGTAAATGGCAATATAACTACGCAATCTACCGTAAACAGGCTTGGGCGTTACTACTTGCTAACATTCACACTTCGTTTACAAAAATTTGCAGGCAAGGCCCCGGATCAGCAACCCGGCCAGCGCAGGTTTAACCGCGATGGCGGAGGTCCGGGTGGACCCGGCGGCGGGCCAGGAGGAGGTGGCCCGGGCGGTCCTGGTTCTTTCTAAGGGATAGTATTTTTGTAGCGACGCATAATTGCGTCTTCCGCAGGACAAGCGATTTCAATAGCGTCTTAGCTACCGTAAATTGCAGGCTGGAGACGCAATTATGCGTATCTACATTCAAAACTGTCGTTTTTAAACGGCCTCTACTGTAAGCAACCTATCTGGGCCCGTACTGCAATGCGTAGGGAATTGGCGAGATCTTCTTTTTGGCGATATTATCGGGGGTTACGTACACCAAATCAAGCTTACGGCCACCTTCTTTTTGAAAGTATTCTATCCGAAGGGGATAAAATCCCTTTTTTAGAGGAGCAATGTATGACCGTTGTATATCGGCATCGTGCAAACCATCAAGGTCAATGATTAGCTTGTCATTCAGGTATACTTTGCAGCCATCATCTGATCCCAATCCAAAAATATAATAACCGTCTTGTTTAACTTCAAATTGCCCAACCATCACTACGCCGAAATTGTTTTGGCGGGGGAGTTTATTGATATCAAAAGTGCTATCGGCCGTGCCCTCTTTAACCGGTTTTAGCGCCTTAAAGTCGGGCAGTTTATCCCACTGACCTTCATAATAGGCGTAATGAAAACCGCCGGGCTTGTAGTTTTTCCTGAGTGGTTTTGCGGGCAGGTAAGTGCCCTCCCTGAAATCGCCGCTGGTGCTCTTGTCAAATTTAGGACGGCTGGCAATCTGTCTCAAGGTAACTTTTGCAGGGCCGGATAGTTCTATTTCGGGTTTTGCAAACGGCGATGTAACCAATGGCTGCGAGCCATCGAATGTATAATGCACTTTTGTGGTATCATTAAAATACCAGATTTTTATGGGCTTATTCTTTAACACAATCCCGCCGGAGGGGTGAAACTCAAGTGGCTTACCGCCGTAGTCGTTATAGGCAAACCTCAGCCCATCATAAAAGTTTTTTAGCCGTACAGTGCCATGCGATTCGGCGGGGTAAGCTTTTACCACCCATTCAAAACCTGCCGGCGCACCTTTTTTCAGCAGGCTGTCCATGGCATTAATCTTCATTTCCTTCATGCCCCGTCCTTCCCGGCCGCCTATGTAAAGCGCTTTCTCCTTACCTGCAAGCGAAGGCAGCTTCTCTTTAACCTGCTTAAGCATCACTCCATTATCCCACCAATAACTTGGATCACCGGCAATATAATTGCTGAAGAGCTGCGGCTCGTTCAGTAAAGCATAAGTAACAAACACACCGCCGAAAGAGTGGCCGAAAAGGGTATTATCACCATCAGAAGGATAGGTTTTATCAATATAAGGAATCAGCTCCTCTTTAAAAAACTTTAGAAATTTGTCAGCCCCGCCCGATGTTTTATTTCCGTTATTATGGGTGGGCAAAAAATCTCTATCACGGTCAACATTCAGTAGCCCGACAATTATCATTGGCGGCATGGTGTGTTCATCAAAAATAAAATGCTGGATATCGCGCCCTAATTTTATATTCCAGTCGTCAATGATGTACAATACATCATATTTGGTTGCCGAACCGGCTTTATAGCCATCGGGCAATATTACCTGGATAACCCGTTTCTCATTTAATATAACCGAATTGATGGAATCGCGTTTACCGGGCAGGTCCTGCGCCGCAGCGCGTCCTGACAAGCTAAATATTAATGCGATGGTAAAGGATAGAAAAAGGTAGGTCCTGTTCTTCATAATGAGGGAGGTTTGATTACAGGTAAGACTATGCCTTGATAAAGATAGTTACAACACGCCGGCAAAAAACAGCGAATGGCTCTTTTTACATAGCTAAAAGCAGAATGCACAAAGCCTAAATCTTAATTCACTGATTATTAGATGCTATACAGCTTAACACAGTTCCTTTAATTTTTCCGACATTTATTTAGTGCTTAGCTTATTGAACTTAACACTGTAAGTAATCAGGAAATATCGCTTCAATGTATTGTTTTGCACATCGTTAACCGAATTGGTGTTAATGTAACGGTACACGCTCACGTTTTGATTAAAGAGATCATAAACGGAAAGTTTAAGTTCTCCCCGATCTTTTTTTAGCATTTGCAGGGCCAGGGACGAGCTCACTACGTCAACTCCTTTTTTAAAGCCTGCCGCAACCTGGCTGTTATAATTAAAATCCTGCCTGGTTTCCCAGATGATTTTTTTAGGGAACCTTACCACCAGGCTGTTGCTTATATTGTAGGTAGCTACCCTGATACTCCTGAAATCGTCATAATGATATTTGGAGTTCGATTGGTTAAAACCAACGGCGGTATTCAGGTCAATCACATCTTTCCAGTTAACATTAATATTTTCACGCAATCCATATGCAACAGTATTTTGCCAGCCTTCCACATTATTCAGCAAATTAAGGTTTTGGTAATAGTTGCCGTAAAAATTAGCTGATGTGCCGAGCTGCCAGTCTTTTATCTTTTTAAACCCTTTAGAGACACCAACTGAAAAATTATAGCTCGGCCTGCCATCGCGGTTAACGGTAGTACTATTTTGCACCCCGTCTGAGCGAATGGTTTGCTGTGAAATTGCCATGTTTTTTTGCGAAGAAATGTTGCCGTACGAGTAAATACCCAGCTGACTGTTATTAAAGTATTTGAAAAAATTAAAGTAATAGGTATTGCTTATGCCAGGCCTCAAATTTGGATTACCTGTATAGCTGTACAACGGGCTATAAACAATAGTAATAGGCTGCAGGTTTGATACCCCCGGCTGGTTAACACGGCGCTCGTAACTCAAAAATATTCCATAAGCTTCGATACGAATTGTTGGCAACAGGAAAAAATAATTTTGAACAAGCCTGCTGGTCGCGAAATTGTTATTGATCTGCTGCCATTGGGTGTTAAGCCCGGCGATGATTTGTGTGTTTTTATTGAGCTGATAAGTGATCCCCGGTTTAATATTCTCGGTCCACAGATCACGTTTAAGGTCGGAGCTTTGATTAGTGAGCAGCGAATCAAAGCCGCCTGTTTTACGGTCGAAGGTAAAAACCTGGTCGCTGGTTTTATTATATATGCCCGATGTGATAACATCAACAATAAGCTTTTTGGTTAGCGGGTATCGGTAACTAAAATCGAGATTGCCCGAAGCATTGTTTGATGTGCGGGTAGATAACCTATGCAAGCTATCTGATAATTCCGGGCGTTGATAATTAACCACATCATTATTATTGAAATTGTTATTGTGGTTAGGATTAATGCTCAGGTTATGCGAGATAGTGAACGACTCCTTGCTTTTGTTCTTAGATCGTTTATGAAAATAAAAGCTTTGGTTAAATTGCGTTGAATGCCCGTCGCCCACAGAGCCTGATACCGATTTATTCACTGGCATATCAAAATTATTTGAAGTATTGCCCAACGACGAGGAGCTGCTATTATTAGAATTATAACTTAATGATGGATTATAGCGCAGGTTCCGGATAGTATCAGGCTTCCACTCCACAAGTCCGCTTATAGTGTGCGTATGATTGTTTGCATACCTGCTGCTTGAAGCACGGGTTAACAGCGTTGTATCTTTCAGAAATTGCTGCTGAAAATTGGCTGATTCAATTTTGTTGTTCCGCTGTGTATAAAAATATTGCAGGTTAAGCTTTAGCTTTTCGCCATAGTTTTGGTTAAGGTTAAACCCTCCGGACGTAATTTTTTCAATGCCGCCGCCCCAGTTTCGGCCACCATTAAAGGATGTGTTACCCCCGCTGCGGTCAAAACCACCCTCGGCATTAAGCTCATCGCGAGAGAACGCGGTATGATTTAGGTTATTGCTTAACCCAATAAGGCTTACCTGCAAAGTATCCCGAAACATATTGAACAATCCACCGGCCTCGTACCTGTCGCGCGAACCCAGACCTCCGAATACCTTGCCGAAAACGCTTTTCTTAATGGCCTTTTTAAGTTTGATGTTAATGATCTTCTGTACCTGGGTTTCACTTACCAAATGATCGGGGTCATTCTCCCGGTCGTCATAAACCTGAACCTGCGCAACAATGGCCGCATCCAAATTTTTGGTGGCGATCTTAGGGTCCGAACCAAAAAACTGCTTGCCATCAATCAACAGTTTGCTTACCTGTTTCCCGTTAACGGTAATGGTTCCGTCGCCATCTATTTGTACGCCGGGAAGCTTTTTAAGCAATTCTTCAACGGCGGCATTGGGGCGGGTTTTGAAAGCGGCAGCATCAAATTCAATGGTATCTTTTTTTACTTTTACTGGCACCCGCTCTGCACGTACCACCACTTCCTTAAGCATTTTACTGCTGAGTGTAACGTTGCCCAAATCAATTATATCGCCTTTTTTAAAATTAAAATTATGGATATAGTTTTGATACCCGGCATAGGAAATAACCAGGCGTACCTGTTTATCAACCGGTAGGCGCTGTAATTCAAAATCCCCGTTCTTTTTACTGAGGGTATAAGCTATCAGAGAGGTATCTTTCAGGTCGACAACGGCAACAGTACTCAACTCAAGAGCTTGCGTATTCAGGGAATCGGTGACCTTCCCTTTTATTGTGGCCTTTTGGGCAAAGGCCCCGGAAAACAGGCATAACAGTATCAATGAAAAAAAGATGGTTTTCATCCAGGTTTAGGTGCAGACAGGTAAGGTTAATTAATAAATTGTGTTATAGGTGATGTAGGGCCGTGGTAATTAGGAAACTTAAATCATGAGGTAGTTATAGGGTTTAGATGTCAGCATGTTGGTTAATTAACGTTTAAAGCATAACACTACTCCCCCTTGCTTAACCACTACATCCATAACCCCGTAGGCAGCATTATATGCTATAAATGTGCTCTAATAACATGAAAGCAGCGTTAATATTGCCTGATATGCTACAAAAAGGGGAGATATTTAGGTATTGTAACATTGATTTTACCAAAGTGCCCTTTTTCCCGATGCCATGCAGAATAAAATTATTCCTTTCTCCGCGTTGTTTTTTTGCGATATAAACATCAAACCAAATAAAGAAATATAAACGCGATAAAAATCAAACATGGCCGCAATAAAATTTTGCCAATCCCGTTTTTAAACTAATATTGTGCAAGTAATATTATTTTGTACCGAATTAATTACCTAAAACCATAACATTATGAAAGCAGCAGAAACCTACAAATCCATTTATGTAACGTTTTACAGGTGGAATGTTAAAAACTTTGGTCACGGCGGATTGCCAAAAGCCAACGCCCTTTTTGGAGCAAGCTTTTTGATGATCATTTTGCTGGCCATTTTAGTAAGTGTTGCACAGTTATTTTTAACCGCCGGCTGGTTTCAGTTAAGTCCGGTATCCGGCTTAATGATATTACTGGGTGCCACAGGCGCGTTTGTGCTTAATTATTTTGTATTGCTGAACAGCCGCTACTTTAAAAAGGTGAATGCCGCGTTTGCACGCATCAGCAAACACAATCCCAATACGTGGTCAATAATGCTGATGGTTTGTGTGGTTGTTTCCTGCACCATGCTGCTGGTTGTTTGCCAGGCCGGAACATTTTTAAGATGAGATTAAACAATGTGATTATAAGAAGGCCCGCCGGTACCGGCGGGTTTTTTGTTTTATATAGTCCCGCTTTATCACTTCATCAAAATTCTATATCTTTCGCTTCAATTAAACTTTTATCACTGTGTTGGTTAAAACTTTTGGAAGCGCGGTTTATGGGATACAGGCTATTACCATAACAGTTGAGGTGAATATTGCATCGGGCACAAAATATTTCATTGTGGGCCTGCCCGATGTGGCTGTAAAAGAAAGTTATTTCAGGATAGAATCGGCGTTAAAAAACTGCGGTTTCAGGATGCCCCGCCAGCAGGTAGTGGTTAATATGGCCCCGGCCGATATCAAAAAAGAGGGTTCTTCCTATGATCTTACTATCGCCACTGGCGTATTAGCCGCATCCGGCCAGATAGAACCTGAAACCCTTGATAAATTCATCATCATGGGCGAGCTTTCGCTTGATGGAAGCCTCCAGCCAATAAAAGGCGCTTTGCCCATAGCCATACAAGCCCGTAAAGATGGCTTTAAAGGTTTTATTCTCCCTAAACAAAACGCTCGTGAAGCAGCCATTGTTAACGACCTTGAAGTTTACGGCGTTGAAAGCATTAAAGACGTAGTGGGCTTTTTCAACGGCACATCCGAACTTAAGCCCGAAATAGTAAACACCCGCGAAGAATTTTACGACAGCCTCTGCAATTACGACAGCGATTTCAGCGAAGTAAAAGGCCAGGAAAATATTAAGCGCGCCTTAGAGATTGCCGCAGCCGGCGGCCATAACGTGATCCTGATCGGTCCGCCCGGAGCAGGTAAAACCATGCTGGCCCGGAGGCTGCCCTCTATTTTGCCGCCCCTAAGCTTATATGAATCGTTAGAAACCACCAAGATCCATTCGGTGGCAGGCAAACTTGCCGCTGCCGATGCGCTGGTAACCATTCGTCCGTTCAGGAGCCCTCACCATACCATTAGCGATGTAGCTTTGGTAGGAGGGGGAAGCAACCCTGCCCCCGGCGAAATTTCTTTGGCCCATAACGGCGTTTTATTTTTAGATGAACTGCCCGAATTTAAACGCAGCGCGTTGGAGGTAATGCGCCAGCCGTTGGAAGAGCGCCGGGTAACCATATCACGCGCTAAATTTACGGTAGATTATCCCAGCAGCTTCATGTTGGTGGCAAGTATGAACCCCTGCCCATGCGGATATTATAACCATCCCGAAAAAGAATGTATTTGCCCGCCGGGCATGGTGCAAAAATACCTGAGCAAAATTTCCGGCCCGCTGCTGGACAGGATAGACCTGCACGTAGAGGTAACGCCGGTTAACTTCAGCGAACTATCGTCCGACCGCGCTGCCGAAAAAAGCGAACTCATCCGCGAACGGGTGATCAGGGCAAGGGAAATCCAGGTAGAGCGTTTCGGCAACCGTCCCGATCTGCATGCCAACGCACAAATGAGCCCTCAAATGGTTCGCGACCTGTGCAAGATCAACGCGGCCGGCCAAACCCTGCTCAAAAAAGCCATGGAAAAACTTGGCCTATCGGCAAGGGCTTATGACAGGATCCTCAAAGTATCCCGCACTATTGCTGATCTTTCCGGAAGTGAGGAAATTAAGCTGGAGCATTTGGCTGAGGCTATACATTTCAGGAGTTTGGATAGAGAGGGCTGGGCGGGGTAAAGGAGATTTATTATGGGATTCTTTAATATTTTAAAAACGGAAACTACTTGCAGCAACTGTAGTAAGCCCTTTCCTGTTTACATCCAATTTAAGTTTGGTCACACAAGACAACTTGAATATCAATTGGGGGATAAGTTGTACTGGGACGAAGGTGGAAAATGGCGTACCAATGATGTTGGAAGACCAAATTTACCGGCCGTTAATGTGTACGGAAGTTTTGGCCATGAAATATGCCCCAATTGCTCTTATCTTAATGAGGCGGAGTTTGATATAAGGATGGAATTTGATACTATAATCAGTGTTAAGTCGATGACCGATTATAAAAATTATCTTGACTATGAAGAGGGGGATGGATGTTATTACGAAGTGAATGATTAATTAACGTCCTATCGCAAGTATAGAGAGCGACAAAGAGAGTAAAGCCCTCAACAGATTAATGAATACATTTCTCGATTATATTTTTTACAGAACAGCAGAACTCTTCTTCAAAAGGTATGGAAGAAGGGGGTTCGCGGGAATTTCTATTATTTCCGCATCGCAAACATTTGCAATAAGCTCGTCAATCTTAATAATATTTCCTTTCATTACCACCCAGTCAATCAAATACTACTACGGCGCAATTACATACGCTGAAATAATAATTTATGGATCGTTACTATATATAAATCATCGCAAATATTCAGGGAAATATAACAAAATAAGATTTGTGTGGCGTGATGAAGCAGCTGAAGAAAGATTTCGCAAGGGTATTTTAGTATTCATTTCCTTAGTGTTCCCGCTCATATTATATGCAATATTATGTAAGGTTATCCATTAAACCTCACCCTCTGGCGCAAGTATGAAGGGGTGGCAATGTGTGAAAAGGCTACTTATGCCAAATATTAGAAAATATGAGTACCAAATACAAATTTCACGATCAGGATAAATTATACTTTGTAAGCTTTTCTGTTGTGTATTGGATAGAACTTTTCATAAGAAATGAATACAAACAGGTATTGCTTGACAGTTGGAGGCATTGTCAAAAGCATAAGGGTCTTGAAATATATGGATGGTGTATCATGACCAGCCACGTTCACATGATTATTGGAAGCAACAGTAATAAATTGGAGGATATATTGCGTGATATGAAAAAACACACCGCAGCGATATTACGAAGTACAATTGAAAACAATCCTATTGAAAGCCGAAAGGAATGACTTTTATGGATGATGAAACGCGCCGGAACGAAAAATAGCAATAACGAAAAGTTTCAATTATGGCAACAAGACAATCATCCCATTATGCTGTTTAACCATAAAGTATTGCGCCAGTAACAAACTGCTTAAAACAGCGCTGAAAAACTATGGCCTTAAGAAGTTTTTAACATATAAACTACATGACAACCAAACCTTTACTCCTTATCACTATCGCAGCACTAACAATCTTTGTGAGCTCCTGCAAAACCTATTACATGCCTGTTGGGACTTTCCTGGAGCAGGTGCCAACCCTGGAAACGGTGAATTTAAGACAGGTTACCGCCCAGGACCCTCTTGGGCATAAGCATACCTATAGTGTTTATCCTATTGATTCGATTAAATGTTTCGATAAAGACGGAACTTCTTATAAGTTAAAGAACGGGCCATCTATTGAAATACGTTTTACAGATATCAATGGCAAGCGATCAACCTTTTACTTCGACCGCACCTGGGTTATCCAGGATTCTGTTATCGGTGTTCAGTCAAAGATCCTTTCACTGAAAAAAGCAATACCGGTAAGTACGATCAAGACAATTGAAGTACAGGATGGGCGAAAAAAATACAAATACATTAACCAGTAGGCCAATATAAAGCTGGCCCACACAACAGTCGATTCGGAATTTAATCAAAACAATTCATTTGCCGGCGAGGCCGGGGTTGATACCCGGCACGGGCAAATTGGGTTATGCAGCTTAGCAGTTTACCTGCAAAACTTTAAGCCATACAGCCAACTGTACTATTATATTAAATAGCCGGTTAACTTAAAAGAAGCATGGCCCGCGGTTGCTGCCAATTGGAAATTTGTTAACCCTGCCATATACATGATCGCAATGCGTATGATCGCGATACATTTTTTGATGTGATGGCGGGCAATTTACCTGTAGTGGTTGGGTAGTTTCAGTCTTATCAGGCTGACAAACTATCGTAGCTTGTTTTTTCATAACGAATCCCCCTGTTTAGATTATACTGATAATTGGTATAATAAATTTAACTATAAAAGCACTTATTTACAATAGCTTTTATCAGAAAAATAATATTAAAAAAATTACGGCCAACCTCGAAGGTGCAAGCAGCTACTGCCCGCAGGCAAACCCTGCATATTTGCGCCAGCAAAGGAAAAAATCACTTGTGGCATCTTAGATAAATAAACGGCCGGAGCAAATAATATATACTCCGGCTGTTTAAATAAGTATAGCGTACCTGTATTTATTTCCCTTTCCAAAACTGCAGATAATGCAGGTTGTACCCTCCGTTGTTAGCTAATACCTTTATTTTGTTGCTCCCGGCTTTTAAAACAATGTTTTTTACAGCAATAACCTGCCATTTTTTTAGCCCGCCTGTGTTGGGCACTGCCACTTCTTTTGCCTGGGTTATATTATTAACTAAAACAGATAGCTTGGCATCATCGGTGGCGGATGCTACTTTGAGGCTAAGGGAGTATACGCCCGGTATTTTAACCTGTATGGTGTACTGTGTCCATTCGTTGGTTTCAATATGATCTACATAGTAACTTTCATACTTCGTAGAATCTTTGCTGATATCAACGCCGTCGTTCCGGTAAACATGGCCTTTGTTCCCAACACCCGGTTTACCCGAAGTATGATAGTCGGCTGTATCGGTGTCAAAATAAGCAGAGCCATTGCGGCCCAGGTCATAATCAACAGCATTGATCACGGGGCCGTTGCCAATCCTGTTGGCTTTAAAGGGCTTGGTAACGCTTGTATGCGGCTGCCTGAAAATAGCATCGATGACATCATGATGGATAATGGTATTTTCTAATTTAGCATACGTAGCTAGCTCAAGGGTGCCGCTATAAGTATTGCTCTCGTTAGGTTTATTCCTGCCGGTGTTCAGGTACCTCGCCACATCATCATAGTTCAGATTTGAACGGATCTCCATCGGGTTGTTGATGCCCAATTTTTTCAATGGCCATAATGACCAGCCAATGTTATTTTTTTCTAATAAGCCGATAGCTTCAGTAAGCCAGGTATTTGAGTTTTCGCCGGTTTCGCCTAACCATACGGGAATATTATACTGGTCGCGTGTTTTTACGATATGATCAACAGACTTCTGATCGTTAAAATTCCAGTACTTATGAAAGCTCAGCACCATGTTTTTATCCCACTGGGGTAAAATACCGTTATAGTTATTGCCCCAACCGTTGCCCTCAATAATAATAATGTGTTTTTTATCTACCTCGCGAATGGCAGCAGTAATATCAACCATCAGTTTTCTTAGCGGACCGTTTGTTTTTTCCTTCAGTCCGTTTTTATCATTTTGAGGATCGTCAAAACCCCAGTTTGGCTCGTTGATGATATCATAAGCACCTATATAAGGCTCGTTTTTATACCGTTCGGCCAGTTTACGCCAAAGGGCTATGGTTTTTTGTTTATTAGCCTCGCTGTCCCAAAGCGATGGTTTGTCCGGGTCGCGGTCGGAGATGTTGAGGTCGTTGCCTTGTCCGCCGGGGGCGGCATGCAGGTCAAGGATTAGGTACATGTGGTTTGCTTTACACCAGGACAGCAGACCGTCGGTCATTTTAAACCCTTTATCCAGCCAGGTGTTTTTACCGGCAACGGGCTCCTTATCAACCGGCAAGGTGTAAAGGTTATAATGCATTGGCAGGCGGATAGAATTAAATCCCCAGCGTTTCATCGAATCTACATCAATTTTGCGGGTATTATTGGCCAGCCAGGTATCATAAAACTCCTTAGTTTCGGCCGGGCCCATTAGCTCTTCAAACCTTTCGCGAATGCGGTACTGCCGGCTGTCTTTGTTAATGTGCAGCATATAGCCTTCCTGCAGCATCCATCCCCCTAAACCCATCCCTCGCAGCAATACATTCTGCCCCTTTTCATCAACTATTTTTTTGCCTTCGGCTTTTAAAAAGCCTGTTTGCGCATTTCCTTGTAACGAGACAAATAACGCCGGGACCGCGGCCAGCAAAGCCTTAATTCTTGAGCTCACCTTTATATTTTTTATTAACGATGTTAACATGTTGTTGTGCATTTAAATTTTCTAAACCGGTTTATATTACCAGATATACGTTCCAACCGAACCTTTATCAAGTTTAACAGCTAATACTTTTCCCTGGTACTGGATGTTAAAATCCTGCGCGCCATCGCTGGTGTTCGCTACGATAAGTACTTTTTTGCCATCGGGGGTTTTGAAAGCCACATTAGGTAAAGTATCCATATTGTTTGATGCAATACGTACTGAACCCGGACGTACAAATTTGGAAGCATGAGCAATTGAATAATAAGCGATGTTCTTCTTTACTTGGTTTTTATCAATGGTAACGGCGCCCTGGCACATTGGGCAGCCACCCCTGTCGGTGTAGGGCTTATATTCAGGGTCGGCGGCAAGGTTCCATTCCAGTACATTGCGGCTCCAGTTACGGGTTGCGCCAATAATAAGGCTTTTTACCGGCCAGGCAATGTTGATAGTACTTTGATTTTCGGGCTCAACGGTCATCTGCTCGGTAAAGTAAATATTTTTATCAGGATGGGCGTTGTGCACATCGGTAAGGGCCGAGATATCGCCGCCATACAGATGAAAGCCTGAACCATCCACATATTTACGGGCAGCCGGATCGTTCAATATCGAAATAGGGTAGTCAGGCCTGTCGGCATTATGATCGTAAACAATGATCTTTGTTTTGATACCTGCAGCCTTAAACGCTGGGCCAAGGTTGTTTTTGATAAAGTCGGCTTCGTCGGGCGCAACCATCAGCAAGCTGGGGTTATTGCCTGGGTGTAATGGCTCGTTTTGAATGGTGATGGCATCAATATTAATTCCATTGGCCTTCATTGCCTGGATATATTTAACCAGGTAGTTAGCATACACCGGGTAACAATCGGGTTTTAATCTGCCGCCGCGGGTATCATTATTGGTTTTCATCCAGGCCGGCGGCGACCATGGCGAACCCAACACCTTGATTGCCGGATTAATTGCCAGGATCTGTTTCATTACCGGGATCACATCGGTTTTATCCGGTCCAAGGTTAAAATGTTTTAACGTTGGATCTGTCTGGCCTTTGGGCATATCATCATAGGAGAATACTTTGTCGTTCAGATCGGATGCACCAATACTCAGCCTTAAATAACTGATGCCAATATCATTCCCCGTAACCGCAAAAAGATTTTTAAGCAGCGCGGCCCGACTGTCGGCACCCATACGGATGATGTGCATAGCGCTGCCCCCGGTTAATGCAAATCCAAACCCGTCTATCGGCTGGTAATGTTGCTTATCATTAACAGTAATAGTAGTGCCGCCGGCGTTCCCGGTTTTAAAAATAAGCGGCTCCTTTTGCTGCTCAAAAAGTGCCGATCTGTCGGCCCGGGTAAGCCATAAGCTTGCCTTTGTTTGCGCGTTTATTGCAGCAGCCGGGCCAAGCAGCATGGCGCCCAATAAAATCGATTTGATTTGCGTATTCATGAAACAGGATTTACAGGTTTATTTGTTGATAACAGGAATTAATAAGGCTGTTAAAATTGGATAAGTAAAAATATTACTGTTTTTAATAAAACGTAGTAATTAATCGGTTACAAAGTCAATAATTAGATTTTGCAGTGATTAAGAAGTAGTTTACGCATGGAGTTAATTTAAAGCAGGGCGATATAAAGTCTTATTTAAACGGGCAAATTTAATTTTCAATTTAAAACATTTGTTTTTATGAAAAGATTCCTATAAATTCACATACAACTATCCAATGAATACTCCATCTAAAAAAATTGTCATATTTGATGACGACGAGGACATACTTTCTATTTGCAGTTATATTTTGGAGGAACAAGGGTGGGAAGTGCACACATTTAGCGACTGCAATAACATTGTTGAAAAAGTTTCGGGCATCTTGCCTGATGTGATCATGATGGATAACTGGATCCCCGATTCGGGCGGAATCATTGCCACGCAAACCCTCAAAAAAACCGAAGGACTTAAAGAAATACCGGTAATTTACTTTTCGGCAAACAGCGATATCCAGATCCTGGCCAATCATGCCGGCGCCCAAAGCTATTTAGCCAAACCATTTGACCTTGAAGACCTGGAAAAGGTGATCAACAGAGTGATAGCAGCGTAGGTGAGATAAACCCGAGTTGCGGCTTATCGTATATCTGTATTCTTTAATCTTACTAAAATAAATTCAGTTGTCATTTCGACAAACCAAGCGGGTAATGTACGGGCGTGAGGAGAAATCTTATACGCCAGCCCTAAATCAGATGTAGCGGCCCTGCTTGGTGTATAAGATTTCTCTTTCGCCCCGGCGCTCATGGCCCACGTGCTCCATCGAAATGACAATTTTCTTTTTATTTAAAAGAGGGATATAAACGATAGCATTTTTTTAGTCTATAACAAGACAGAAGACACAAAATCCCCCCTTTAAAACGCTTCTATCTTTTTTCCTCAAACGATGCCAGCAGGTTTATATTCGGGTCCACCTTAACATCTGCCGGTTTGGCTTTTACCCGGAAACGGGCTGTTGTCGATTTCTCTTTTACCGGCACGGTTAACAGCTGCCCGTCAACAGACACCTCCAGCGGCAAATTGTAAACATAGGCCTGGTTTTGGGTTACATTTATGGTAATGTAACCATCCTTTTCATTATACTTCCAGCTAACCGCCAAATTTGGGTGCCCGGCGTTGCGTAGCCATTGCGTAAAAAACTGTTTCAGGTCTTTGCCGCTGGTTTGTTCCATTACCCGCCTCAAATCATCAGTATTGGCATTGCTGCCCTGGTATTTTGAATAATAGTTTCTTACCCCTTTCCAAAAAACATCATCGCCCAGTTTGCGCCGCAGCATGTGCAGCACCCAACCGCCTTTTTCGTAACTATTGGCATTAAGCAGCTGCATAAATTTTGTTTTAACAGCGGTATCAACCACGGGCGTTAAACGCTCCTTTTCAAAATCCAGCACTTTTTTACGCTGGCCGATAAGGCGTGTTTTTAAGGTATCGGCCCCGTATTTATTTTCGAGATAAAGATTGGTCATATAAGTAGCAAAGCCTTCACTTAACCAAAGGTGGCCAAAGCTTTTCTCGCTGGCGCCATCGCCAAACCACTGGTGGGCAATTTCATGCGCCATTAGTTCTTCTATATCCGGACTTTTAACCGACTCTTCAAAGTAGAATATGGCACTGGCATTTTCCATACCGCCAAAAATGGTTTTCGACTGCACGTTGGCCAATTTTTCGTAGCTGTAAGGGCCAACATTTTTTATAAAGTAGGGGAGAATGTTTTTAGCTACAGCATAGCTTTTAAACCCCACCTCTTTACTTTCCGGAAAAACATAGGTAAAAACCGGGATTCCGTTAACATCACCGGGGCGGTCAACTGCAAACTCAGCTACGCCTATAACCATTACTTTGGTAGGCAGCGCAACGGCTTCAACCCAATGGGTTAGTTTGAGCTTTCCGTCGAGTTGCTTTTCTTCGGTTTGCAGGCCGTTTGATACCACCTGGTAATGATCGGGCGCGGTTACAATAAAATCAACCGTGGCTTTGTCGGCAATATTATCAACGCAGGGCAGCCAGTTATGGGCCCGGTTAGGCCAGTTATCACCAAAAAAAGTACGGTGTCCGAATGCGTTGGTCGAGATGATCAACCCATCGGCCGGGATGCCGCTGTAACTTATCGTATAATCGCGGGTGTTCCCTTTATAGGCCCGGGTATTGATCTTTAGCTGTTCGCCATCCTGGGTAAACTTTACCGGCTTCCCGTTTTCGGTTACAGCCGATACCAGCATGCCTTTACCCTCAGCATTCTTTTTCACCAGGTCGAGGCTAAACCCTTCCGCGCCGTTCAAAAACCTTATCGAAACCGTGGCCTTTCCCTCTATATTATTATCGGCGTCATTAAGTTTAATATCAAACGTATAATGTTTAACATCAATCTGCGCCCCTGGAACCTGGGCAAATGCCGGCATGGTAAACAGGGCCGGTAACAATAAAAGAACAAAAAATATCCTGCGCATAGCCGTGGTTCAGTTTGTTTTGTACTGCAACAAAGCTAATAAAAACAAGCTGTTATCCGCCTTTCCCGGCTATTTGGTTTATTACATTTTTACATTGCTAAAACGTTACATTAACCCCTGTGGTGAACAAAAAGTAAAGTCCGTTCATTTTGGTGTTTTTTACATAATCAACCTGGTTAAATGGCTTGATGAGGTACGGCGTAAAGAGGATTTGCCACTTGTTAATAGTATAGGTTAAAGGCAACGATCCGCTGAAAGCAAGCAGCTTATATTGCCTTACCTCGCGCTGGTTTTGCTGCGTTACCGTTTGCGTTATGATAGTTTGCTTTGGCTGACTGGGAAACAGGATATTAATAGGTGTTTGCTGCTGGGGCTGCTCTATCGAGCGGGTAACCTGCGATTCGGTATAATAAGTTTGGTAGAAAGATTGTGTACCGGCATAAAGCGTGGCGGTAGGAGTAACTTTTAGCCCGCTTTTTTTATCCACGCCTGTTTTCAGGGCAAAAATTTCTTTTGATAATTCGGCCGTATTAACAACGTCGTTGCTGTTATTTTTATTAAACCTATAGCTGATGCCCGCGGTAAATTTTACAATATCATCCGGATTGGCATACAGCTGCCCGTCAAGCGTGGCATTAAATGAAGAAAGTATAATGGGACTGCTCTTGGTGATGAAATATTTGGTGGCCGATACATTGCCTCCATAATACCGTTTTGCATCAAACGCGAAAACATAGCCCGGTGTAACGCTAAGGCCCTCGGTGCCCGATTTGGAGCCATTAAGATCAAAATAGCCGATAGCACTTACAAAAAAGCCCTGCTTGCTAACTAATGTAACCGAGGGAAGAAGCACCGGGACACTGCTTTCATCGCGCCGGCCGGCATAGGTAAGGTTTGAAAGATATTGCAAACCCGCATTTACAAACAACTCTTTTGTTTTTGCCGCGGTATCAGGTTTTTGCTGGGCATAAACCGCAGGGCTGGTCAAAGCCAGCAGCAGGATAAGTTTAAGTTTTTTCATAGCTAATGTTGAATAAAAAAAGTGCGGATAATCAAAAAGGCCGGTACCGGCCTTTTTGATTTAATGTATGTAAATACTATTACTGTTTGGTAGCGCTCAGTTTGGCTGAACTCTTGCCCGAAGTTTTAACAGTAACGCTTTTCTTTCCCGCCTTTACAGCAGTACTGGAAGCGCTGCTATTTGAGAACCCTGTATTTAGCTTTTTAGAGCCCGCTGCCACGTTACCTGTGCTGTTCAGGTTACCGGACGAGGTAACACTCACATTTTTGCTAACAGCATCGGCGCTATTACCCGCGGCCACTGCAGTTTTACCTGTAGTTGTTGTAGCGCCAGCCCTTAAAGCGGTAGCATTGCTGCTTACTTTTTCGGTAGTGTTAGCAGCAACACCTTCGGTTGTGGTTAATGCTTTTTCGCCTGTTGCTGTTACTCCGGTTGCATTCACAGTACCTGCGGCTGAGGTATTGCTGCTAACACCGGCTTGTGCAGCTGTTGTACCTGCCGTAGCATTTACGGTTGAGGTAACGTTGCTGTTAACATTAGCGGCCTCACTGGTGGCAACGCCTGTTACGGCGTGGTTGGTGGTAGCCTGGGTTTGAGCGGCCGTCCGCGCTGCTACGTTTTGAGCCTGTGTGGCAGCCTGGTTGGTTACGGTTGAGGTTGTGTTAACCGCTTTTTGCGCTATAGATGCAGCATTCACTGTTGGCGTAGCTACCCGCGTAGCTATTTTGGTAGCGGTAGTTGCTCCAAGATTAACCTGGGCCGAACCAACTTTAAAAGCAAATAACGCAGCGGTCAATAAAACGGGTTTAATTAACTTTTTCATGATTAGTTTTTTAGTTATTAATATGTGAGGGAGGGGTAAACTTAAGCCCTCATCTGTTCGCTGTAGTAAATCAAAGTAAGTGCCATTGCACAGTAAATGACATTTTAATGACTTCAATTCGCAAAAGGTGTGAAATTGTGTATAATAAATTATACATATGTTCATTTTGTTCGTCAGCAAAGGAGCAAAAAAACGTCCCTTGTTTTTAGCAAGAGACGTTCTTTTTATAAGTTATACCTACCTTACATTTTAGGCATCCTGCGCATCATGTTGGCCATAGCAGCGGGATTGCTCATTTGCTTCATCACTTTCTTCATATCATCAAACTGCTTCATTAGGCGGTTAACTTCCTGTAAATCGGTGCCCGAACCTTTGGCTATGCGGTTACGGCGGCTTTGATTAATGGTTTCAGGGTTAGCTTTTTCAAACGGGGTCATAGATTGAATAATGGCCTCTATCGCTTTAAACGCATTATCATCAACCTCAACATCCTTCATCATTTTGCCCACGCCCGGTATCATGCCCATCAGATCTTTCATGTTACCCATTTTCTTGATCTGCTGGATCTGGCCGTAAAAGTCGTTAAAGTCGAACTTGTTTTTGCGGATCTTCTTCTGTAGCTCGGCTGCCTCTTTCTCGTCAAACTGCTGCTGGGCGCGTTCAACCAACGACACCACGTCGCCCATGCCCAGGATCCTTGATGCCATACGATCGGGGTGGAAAACGTCAAGCGCTTCCATCTTTTCGCCGGTACCAATAAACTTGATAGGCTTATTAACAACCGATTTGATAGAAAGGGCCGCACCACCGCGGGTGTCACCATCCAGCTTGGTTAATACCACACCAGTAAAATCAAGGCGGTCATTGAACACTTTAGCAGTATTCACAGCATCCTGACCGGTCATGGAGTCAACCACAAACAGGATCTCGTGTGGTTTTACGGCATCTTTTACCTGCTCAATCTCCACCATCATGGCCTCGTCAATAGCCAAACGGCCGGCGGTGTCAATAATCACCACGTTATTCCCGTTCTGCTTAGCCTGGGCTATACCTTCGCGGGCAATAGCAACCGGGTCTTTCGAGTCGCGATTGGCATACACCGGGATACCTATTTGCTGGCCTAAAACCTCCAGCTGATCAATAGCCGCCGGACGGTAAATATCATCAGCAACCAGTAATGGTTTTTTATTGCGTTGTGTTTTTAAGTAATTGGCAAGCTTACCTGTGAAGGTTGTTTTACCAGCACCATTCAAGCCGGCAATAAGGATGATGGTAGGAGTAGCTGGAAAATTCAGATCGGCTGTGGTACCGCCCATCAACGCGGTAAGCTCATCGTTCATGAGCTTGGTAAGCAGCTGGCCTGGCGAAATAGATGTTAATACATTATTACCAAGCGCCTTTTGCCTCACATCATCGGTAAATGCTTTGGCGGTTTTATAATTAACGTCGGCATCAAGAAGGGCCTTGCGAATCTCCTTCATGGTTTCGGCCACGTTTATTTCAGTAATAGTTCCCTGACCCTTCAGGACCTTGAACGCCCTATCGAGTTTATCCGAAAGATTTTCAAACATTATATTAAAAAACTTTAATCTTTTTTATAAGAATGCAAAGGTATGATTTTGAACTATATTAACTTGTCTCATCCCATTGTTTATTCCAAAATAAAGCCGGCCCTGTTTTTAATAAGGCCGGTTCAATTGTATTATTTGTTCAAGACTGTACTACGGAAACCGGTACAACATCCCCAACCCAATACCTTCATAACCCTGCGCGCTATCGGATGTATGTTTATCATACAACAGCGTTCCGTTTACCGTTGCACTAATTAACCTGTTCACTTTAGCTGTTAGCGTTAAATCAACACGGTGGGTAATAAATTTTGGCGATTGGGCATAAGGGATAAACAACGCGTAACGGGTATTTAAGTGAATGTTTTTGGCTATATCTTTATCCAGCAACGCAACAACCTGGAACGCAAGATCGTTTTTCACGGTTTTTAACGTATCCACACCGTAGTTATCTTTTTGATATTTGTGGATGGCCTGATCAAGTACAAAAGTTTGTCTTGCAGTACCGGTACCCAAACGCAAATCGAACCAACTTTTTGGCTTATACTCAAAACCGACCGATTCGGTAAGATAACCTGGCGACATAAAGTTTGAAATATATTGCTGATCAAATTTTCCATTCCCCATATCAACATAATTGAAACCTTTATCAAATTGCGACTCAAAGGTTAACGAACCGAAGAAGTACCAGCTTTTTGATAATTGAGACGCTACTTTGTTATCAAAATAAATACGGTCCTGCGTTTTACGTTTGCCCTGTCCCTTATTTTTTGATACGCCGTAAGTAAGGTTAAGCTCGGATACGTAACTGAAAGGCGCTTTGTTATATTCGGTATGATAAATAAAATTTGAACCTAATGCCACCGCGCTTACGCCACCCGCCGCATAATTGCTGCTAAATGCCGACTGGCTAAAGTTCAGCCCGAATGTGATTACCTTTTTCCAGTAGTTTACTTTATAATCGAGCATGGTAACAGGTACCATTTCGCGCTGGATCTGTATGGGGCGAACCCGGGTGGGGATGGCGTTTTTGCGGGAATTTATCCGGTATTTATTAAGTACGGCAGTGTCTATTTTAACACTATCTTTTTTCAGGGTATCTGTTTGTGCTTTTGCTGATAAAACGCACGTGACTGATAATGCGAGTATTAGTAATCCCGGTTTTGTTTTTAACATAGTAAACAAATTAAAGCAAAAATCTCCTTTTTTACCCACAATAAACAAAAATGTTGCTTCAGGGTTTAGTCTGGCAAACGACTTTTGGGCAAAAATATCGGAATTTTCGGATATTAAAATGAACCTTGTATTAAGGTTTATCTGTCTTATTCACGGCCAAGATCCTTCTTGCTGTCATCGGGCGTAACAAGCGGAGTAAGGGAATACGGCCGTTTCTTATACTTTAAAAAACGATTGAGGTTGGTTTTAATGGAGGCTATAAATTCATAGTCGCTTGCCGTTTTCACCAAATAATAGCCGGGACGGTACCGTAACATGAAGTCGGTGAGCTGCTGATCTTTTAAATTGGTTATGGCGCCAACATAAGTTCGGTTAAAACGATAGTCAATAACACTTTGCTGATAGTCTTTTTCAATAGTTTCGCGCAGGCGGGCAGCATTGCGGCCGCTGCGGCTTAATGAATTGTAAAGCGCGTCGATACTTAAGCCAGCACCGCCCGGCCCAAAGCTCAGCAGGTCCTTATTATTAAGCGGGCCGAAGATTTTGGTATAATCGTTTTTGGTTGCAGCCAGCCGTTTTTGCGGGTTAAGCAGGGTATCACGCACGATAACTTCTTTAAGCTGTATGGCTGTGCGCTTCATATAAACCGCCAGTGATTCGCCGCCTTGCACTTTCAATGTATCGGGATGATGATCTGATTTTGTAAAAACAAGCACATCGCCGGGTTGGGCTTCTATCTTGAATTCACCTTTAAAAGTATTGTAAATTGATTTGCCGGTGGTGATGTTCTGTACATTAACTTTGGCAATGCGGTCTTTGCTGTCTTTATCAAACACAACCCCATCCACGGTTTTTTGCTGGGCAAAAACTTTAGTTGCGGTCAGGGCCAAACATATTAAAAGCGTCCACAGTTTCATTGAGGATGCAAAAATACGTGTTGCACAGCGGGTGATCATACAATTTAACAACAATTAACCTTTAGAGGAAAGAGCCAAGATACCAGGAGTCAAGAATCAAGATAAATATTCGGTGATAACTAATCTCAAATTCTCTTGACTCTTGTTGTCTTGATTCTCTATTTTACGACAACAAGCTTCTGGCCAATTTTAATGCCATTGTCGCTCATACTGTTTAATGCTTTCAGGTCATCAACAGTTATTCCAAAACGCTTGGATATGTTGTATAGTGTATCGCCCTGTTTTACGGTGTAGATCTTATCGTCGGGCGGGGTTTTGGAAAGGGTATCCTGAACAGGTTTGCCAATGCTATCGTTGATCTGAGATAACACACGGTCTTCCCGTTTAATTTTAGCAATCTCGCCTTCGGGGCGGTCGTACTGATCGAGGTTATATTTTACAATAATATTGATAAGCAACTGCGGATACTTAGGATTAGTAGCATAACCCGCCTTTTTCAATCCATAAGCCCAGCCTTCGTAATCGTTCTTATCCAGTTCAAAAAGTTTAGCGTAATTTTTACGTTTTAAAAACGCCGAGTGGTCACGGAAGGAATCTTCCGGGTTATCATAAACGCGGAAGCAATCATTCACGTTATCGTCATCCTTATAATAGCTTTTGCCGGTCCAGTCGCTGGTGCATTTTATGCCGAAGTGGTTGTTGGCATATTTGGCCAGGTCACTATTGCCCGCGCCCGATTCAAACAAGCCCTGCGCCAGGGTAATACTGGCCGGGATACCATACTGGTTCATTTCCTGGATGGCGATGGCCTTGAAGCGGTCAATATATTCTAACGAGTTGTATGACCGGTAATTGGCAATAGCGTCCTTGTTGGCTTTTTGGATATTGCTGTTATTGCGTTTGGCATCTCGGTTTGATACTGTAGTGGTTTTTTTGCGGGCAGAGCATGAACTGAGGCAAACTACAGCAATGAACAGGTATATGGTTTTTCGCATGAGGCTTAAATCTTATTATGTGGCATATAACCAGGGCCAAATTAAGATTTTATAAACGTAATTATTGCTGTTTAGTTGTTGCGTCGGCCAATTGCGTTTGGTTTGCCGGATTTTCATCCAGGTCATTGAGGTTATACCTGTTAATGATACCTAAAACCTGCGATGCCCATCTGCGGCTACCGGCATAACCGGCACGCTGAATACCTTTTGCCCATCCTTTATAATCATAATGGGTAAGCGCGTCGGCCAGGTGGCTAAACTGCTTGCGCTCGGTCATGATACGTGCAAAGTCCTGGAACGAGTCAAAAACCGAATCGTATCTTTTATAAGAGGTGCGAACTTTTTTGTTGTGTTTGGTATAAACTACGGTATTGTAACCTTTTACTCCAAACTGATTATTAAGGTTTTGTGCTATGGTGCTGTTGCCGCAGCCCGATTCATGCATGGCTACACCTAAAACGATGCTTGCCGGGATCCCGGTTTCGTGCATGATCTTAATGGCATCATCTTTGAACTTTTCAATGTAAGATTGTGAGGTATTTTTCTGTGCTGAAGCAGCTAATGTTGAAATCAACAGTGTTGTAATCAGTAAGATTTTCTTCATAATTTATTTTTTTCTGATAACCAGCAGCCCATCGCGTACCGGCAGGATCAATTTTTCTATCCTGCTATCAACAGCTATCTGGTCATTTAGTTTGCGGATTCCTTCAGTATCGGCATCTTTTTCGGTGCCGTACACCTTTCCTTTCCACAAAACGTTATCAATTATTATTAATCCTCCGGATCTGACTTTGTCAAAAACTAATTGAAAGTAAGTATAATTATTCTTTTTATCGGCATCTATAAACACCAAATCAAAAACATCCTCCTGTAAATCAGCAATAACGGCCTCTGCCTGCCCAAAATGCAGCTTTATTTTGTTTTCAACATTTGTTAGTTTAAGATGTGAAGTGATGATCTCCTCCATTTCGCGATTAACCTCAATGGTGTGGAGGATGCCGTCGTCGGCCAAACCTTCGGCCAGGCAAATAGCCGAGTAGCCTGTATAGGTACCTATCTCCAGGATGCGCTTAGGCTGCACCATTTTGCTTAAAAAACTAAGCAGCCTGCCCTGGTAATGCCCCGATAGCATGTTAGGTTTTAACACCTTGATATGCGTTTCGCGGTTGAGCTTTTTAAGCACCTCCGGCTCCGGGTCGCAATGGTCATCTAAGTAAGCCAGTAAGGCATTAGGGAGAATATCCATGGGGGCAAAGATACACCGTTGATGGGAATGATTACGCTGATTTCGTTGATTTATTTTGTAAGTTATTGATTTTTAGAATGATTTATTACTACCAGAACCGTTGATTCTTATTGATTATGTTGATTTCGCTGATTTGCCTTTCACTTGAAGAATAATTTTTTTGCCTGATTTTTCTCTGATTTTAATAGTTTTATAGCATAACCTTATCAAATGAAAGATCTAATTAATAATACCTATAAACACTCTGAGCTTACCGGTAAAATTATTGGTTGTGCAATGAAAGTTCATTCAATCTTAGGCAACGGTTTTCAGGAAGCTATTTACCAACGAAGTTTGGAGATCGAACTGCACAAACAAGGGTTGCTGTTTTCCCGGGAGCTTGAAATGGTTATCTTTTATGATGAAATAGAGGTAGGCAGAAGGCGAGTTGATTTTTTAGTAGATGAAAAAGTTATGGTAGAACTCAAAGCTGTATCCAAACTTGAAGATATTCATCTCGCTCAAGTATTAAACTATCTCGAAGCTTATAAACTCGAAACCGGACTTCTTATTAATTTCGGATCCAAAAGCTTAGAGTTTAAACGCATTACCAACGAATATAAACTTGCACGACAGCAAAACAAATCATAAAAAGTCACGAGCAATCAAAAAAAATCATTAACTAAGAGGTAGACAAATCAGCGAAATCAACGCCATCAAAATAATCTACGGTCCATCCAACTCTGCAACAATATCACCGCCGATATCGTATCCACCAACTCCTTATTCTGCCGGTTCTTTTTATTCATCCCACTCTGAGCGATAGTTGCTGATGCCATTTTTGAGGTAAAACGCTCGTCAACCATTTCAATCGGGGTTTCGGGGAATGTTTTCTTTAACAGGTTCACAAAGCCTTTTACATGAATGGCCGATTGCGAAGGGGTATTATCCATCTGCTTTGGTTCGCCTACGATAAAGCGCTCCACTTGTTCTGTTTGCAGGTATTTTTTTAAAAACTCGATGATATTATTGGGGTGGATATTATCAAGCCCGGTAGCGATGATCTGCAGAGGATCAGTAACCGCAATGCCGATGCGCTTGGTTCCATAATCAAAAGCCATTATTCTCATTTAGATGTGAGATATTAGATGTGAGACCTGAGATTCCATTCGGTAAAGATAACGCAACTAAGATGAAACCAAGCCTACAAAAGATCCTTTCATAAATAAAGCAACCTCGTTTCCTGTGTAAATCCGAAATCCCAATTCCGAAATCCAAAATCAAATTACTATTTTGCACCAAATGCAGTTTAAAGAAATAGTAGGACAGGAAGCAACAAAGCAACGATTGCTTAACACGGTGAGCGAGAACCGGGTAAGCCATGCGCAATTATTTTTAGGCCCCGAAGGATCGGGCAGCCTGGCGCTTGCTGTTGCCTATGCCCAGTACCTATCCTGCGAAGACAAGCAGCCCGGCGACTCATGCGGGGCATGCTCTTCCTGCCGGAAATACCAGAAACTGATGCATCCAGACCTGCATTTTTCTTACCCTTTCTTTGCAAAACATAAAGATGATACAGCGCTTACTTTTATTGAGCAATGGCGCGGCGCTTTAACGGCTAACCCATATTTAAGCCTGGACATATGGCGCGGATACCTGGATGCCGAAAATAAACAGGCCAATATCAATATTGCCGAATGTCACCAGATCATTAAAAAACTAAGCTTTAAGCCTTTTGAATCGGAATATAAGATCCTGATCCTCTGGTTGCCCGAATACCTCGATAAAGAGGGGAATGCTTTGCTTAAAATTATTGAAGAACCGCAGCCTAATACACTGTTTTTATTAGTAGCCCAAAACCAGGATCAAATCCTGAACACCATATTATCCCGTACGCAGCTGGTTAAAATACCCGCTTTGGAGTACGATGAAATTAAAGAACATTTAATAAGTGCGCATCACCAAACCGAAGAAGCCGCTGCCGAAATAGCTTATTTGAGCAATGGCAACATGACCGAAGCTTTGGCCATGCTGCAGCAGGACAACAAAAGCTACCACGAGCTGTTTGTGCAATGGCTACGCTATTGCTTTGGCAATAAAGGTATTGAGGTGATGGCTTTTGTGGAGCAGTTTGCCAAAATGGGGCGCGAAAACCAAAAAAACTTTTTGCGTTACGGTACCAGCTTTATCCGCGAGTGCTGTTTACTCATTGCCGGGGCGGGTAGCCTGGTACATTTACCGGCAAAGGAACTGGATACGGCTCAAAAAATGAGCGGTGTATTGAGTATAGGCAAATCGCAAATGATTATTGATGAGCTGGAAAAAGCACATTATCATGTGGAGCGCAACGCTAATCCCAAAATCTTATTTTTAGATGTATCTTTACAAATTATTAAAATACTAATAAATAAAAATGTCCCTGCGGGGAATCAATATATGCCAAGTTAATTATGGGATGTGGAAGTTGCTCAACAGGTGGCGGATGTTCGCCTGCGGGCTGCAAAAGTAACGGCAGTTGCCTTACTAATGGTTGCAGCAAATTAGATGTTTACGATTGGCTGTCGCATATGGACATGCCGACTAACTATAAGCCTTTTCAGGTTATTGAAGTTAAGTTTAAAGGCTCGCGCAAGGAGTTTTATTTAAACAACGATAATATTTACCTCGAAGCCGGCGAACTGGTGGCTGTTGAAGCAACCACTGGTGGCTATGATATTGGCCATGTTTCGCTTACCGGCGAACTGGTGCGCATGCAAATGGTAAAACGCCATGTAAAGGAAGCCGATGTTGTAAAAAAGATCTACCGTAAAGCTACCGTTGCCGATGTTGACAAATGGAAAGCTGCCAAGGATATGGAATGGGAAACCATGCACAAATCGCGCAAGCTGGCGCTTGACCTTAACCTGAGCATGAAGCTGAGCGATGTGGATTACCAGGGCGATAAAACCAAGGCTACATTTTATTATACGGCCGAAGGCCGCGTTGATTTCAGGGAACTGATCAAGAAAATGGCCGAAACTTTCCGCATCCGTATCGAGATGAGGCAGATTGGCATGAGGCAGGAAGCAAGCCGTTTAGGCGGCATAGGTTCATGCGGCCGCGAGCTTTGCTGCTCAACATGGCTTACCGATTTTAAAACCGTATCTACTTCGGCAGCCCGCTATCAAAACCTTTCATTAAATACGCTGAAACTGGCCGGCCAGTGCGGCAAGCTGAAATGCTGCCTTAACTACGAGCTGGATACTTACATGGATGCCTTAAAATACATCCCTGATAATGTAAACACCCTTAAAACCCAAAAAGGGGATGCCCGCCTGCAAAAAACCGACATCTTTAAAAAAATAATGTGGTTTAGCTACCCGGGAGAAGAATCATGGGTGCCACTACCCATAAAAAAGGTTAAAGAGATTCAGCAGCAGAATAAAGATGGTGTGATCCCCGAAGACCTTGGTGAAATTGTTGAAGTTGAAACACCAGCGGCAAAAGCGCTCGATTACGAAAACGTGGTTGGCCAGGATAGTCTTACCCGCCTCGACGAACGGCGCAACAACAATAAAAAGAAGAACAAAAACCGCAATAAAAACCAGAAACCCGGAGGCCAGGCGCAAGCCGAGGGCAAACCGGCCCAGCAGCAGCCTCAGCAGGGATCGGGTAATCCGCAGGAAAAACCGGCACAGCAGCCGCGTCCTGAAGGAAACCGCCAGCCGCAAAACAATAACAGACCCCAGGGTAACAGGCCTCCGCAGCAAAACAGACCCCAGGGAGAGGGCCGGCCTCAAGGCGAAGCCAAACCTCTGAGAGAACCGAGACCACAGGGGGAACCGAGGCCACAAGGCGAAGGAAAACCACAGGGTGAAGGGAGCGGGAATAACAACAGGCGCCGCAGGCCAAACCGCCCAAACCGTAATAATAATAACGACAATAATCAACAGGCAAAACCTGAATGAAACGGGCTTTAAATATCATTTACCCGGCAGCATTATTATTAGTAACCATGTTTGCCGGTTCCTGTACGGATCCGAACAGGATCATTGATACCAACACCGAGATTGCCGATCATAACTGGTCGTACGTTAACCGCGTAAACTTTGATGTTAAAATTGATGATGAAAAAGTTGCCTATAACCAATACCTTAATTTACGGGTTACGGGCAACTATAAGTACTCCAACATTTTTGTATTGGTTAATCAAATCTCGCCCGATAAAAAAACGCATACTACGCGTTTTGAAGTAAAGCTGGCCAATCCCGATGGCGAATGGCTGGGCAAGGGGTCAGGTAACCTTTACAGCTACCAGGTGCTTTTGCGCAAAGATTATCATTTCCCCACAAAAGGCATTTACCGTTTTCAGATAGAACAAAACATGCGTGATAACCCCCTTCATGAAATCAGCGATGTAGGGTTAAGGATAGAGAAAGCCCAATAATTTATACTAAGGGATATTATAGGTAACGGTAACCGAGCCATGCGTCAACACTTCTCTGTCGGTATCCT
Organism: Mucilaginibacter gossypii; assembly: GCF_900100945.1. Lineage (GTDB taxonomy): Bacteria > Bacteroidota > Bacteroidia > Sphingobacteriales > Sphingobacteriaceae > Mucilaginibacter > Mucilaginibacter gossypii. Next base: position 47,491 of record NZ_FNCG01000020.1, read on the forward strand.
GTACAACTATTTTATCATTGTCGTAAATTCTGTAAGTTACGGTATTGCTAACGTCTGATGCAACAACCAGGGTTACCTGGTCGTTTTGATTCAATGTAGCAGTATAGTTGTATGATGATCCTTTTGCAACAGCTTTCGCATCAACTATTTTAGGGCTGCTATCCGTTGTTTTATATTCAGATAATGAAACATTAAAGGCATCTGCAGCGCTTACCGTAACTTTTATAGTGTGGGGCTGCGGTGGTTGATCTGTGCTCTTTTTTGAGCAGGACACAAACAACAAGCTTATTAATATCCCATAAATCAATTGCTTCATCATTGTTTTTTATTTGTGAATATCCTTAATTTATACCAGCGAACAAAATCTTAATAATAAAACAGAAACGTATAACTACCCGTTAAGCCTTAAACATCACCCATGAAAAAATTAACCATCCTTACATTTTTAGCTGCTTCAATAGCTTTTGCATCCTGTCATAGCGCCGATAAAAATAACCGCCAAAACGATACCAGCGTGACCCAAAGTAGCGGCGGCCCTGCCGATTCAACAAAAACTTCAACAGCCCGAAACACCGACACTACAACTAATTCAGCAGACACCACTACGCTTGGTGCTGATACCGATTCGGCTGTGCATCCGGTGCATTAATACCGGCTGATCACTATTTCTTTTGTTCATGATTAAACTAAGAATTAGCTGATCAGTCTACCTTCAGGAGTTTGCTTTTTTGTTGCCTTTAACTTTTTTATTAAATGAAATACCTAAACCTATCTTTTCTTATCATCTTTTTTCCCTTAGTGTTATCAGCCCAAACTAATAATACTATAGCAACGCCCCGAATTGATAAACGTGTAGAATTGCTGAGCATTGTTTTCCGTTTAGCGGGTAACGAAGAATACAATACACCTGACAATGTTAAATACGTTGCGGATATTCATAAGCATCTTGATAAATTTATTGACCATCCGCTCATTAAATACGCCCGGGAACTGAGGGACAGCAGCGGCGTTAGCTACGATGCTGTTATGTCAATGGCCGTTCATTTGAATGAACCACCGGCATTAGAACCATTAGTACCTTTTTCAGTCTCTTTACCAGACAAAAGGTGGACCCTGGAAAGCGCTGTAAAATTCACTGCCCTATTAAAGCAATTTTATAAAGACGCCGACTTCGATGGGTTTTTCCATGCCCATTTAGCTGATTATGCTATAGCCGAAAGTCGCTTTAATGCCCTGTTTAAAAAGCTGGATGTATCCTGGTATTATAAATTTTATGGTAAAGCGCCGGCCGAAAATTTCAATATCATCATAGGATTTGGAAATGGCGGAGGAAACTACGGGCCACATGTTTATTTAAACGATCATACCAAAAAAGTATATGCAATTATTGGTTCTGGTACTTTTGATGAGCAAGGCTTACCTACTTATGACGCGGCATCTTATCTGCCTACATTGATCCACGAGTTTAACCACTCTTTTATCAATTATCTTACCGATAATTATGAAAGCCAATTGAGAGATGCGGGTGCGCTTATTTACGAAAAGGAGCGCACAAAAATGCGAAAACAAGCTTATGGCGAGTGGAAAACAATGATGAACGAAGCTTTAGTAAGGGCATCAGTAATCAGTTACCTGAAAACCCATAATACCGATACATTGGTGGCCGAACAAGAGCTTAAGCAGCAGTTGGCCAGAGGTTTTGTTTGGATGCGGCCATTGGTTAATTTACTTGGTAAATATCAATCAAACAGAAAAACTTATCCTACACTTGAAAGCTTTATGCCTGCTATTGTCGTCTTTTACAATAAATTGGCGCCAAATATCAGTTTTTACGATGACGACTATCAGCAACATTGTGCCCGGGTAATAGCAGTAAGGCCTTTCAAAAACGGCGATACTACGATAAGGGCCAACACAACTGAAATTATATTTGATTTTGATAAAAAATTGGATGGCATAAAGTACTTTTTTGGCCCGGGAGCCAGGGGTATAGATCATTATCCTAAGTCGGCAAAATTTACCTTTGCTAATGATAACAAAAGCATTATTATGAAAGTGAGTCTGAAGCCTAATACCGAATACCAGATAAATATTACCGGCGGTATGATGCGGGCAAGCGATGGCTATGCTGTACAAAACTATATCCTGAATTTTAAAACAGAAAATAATCCCATTCCTTAATTCACTTGCCTTTCTTGATTAACTTTATTAGTATTTATAAAATTTTATGTTTTACTTTACTAATATTTTTATCAATAAATGACTGGTATTATATTAGTATTTGTATCCCTGATCATCCTGCTGATTGCAGTTTTTCTATTCCTGAAAAAACCAAAAGCAGTTGAGCTGATCTCGGCCGAAGAGTTGAGCAAACTCCGATATGAGCATGATCAGCTTAAAATTTTATTAGCCAAAGCCGAGGAAAAATCAAACGGTTTAGTTGCTGAAAAAGAAAGCATTACCAACTTTTTAAAGGAGGAAAAGAATCGTCTTATTGACGAGCTTTTATACGAGCGCACCCAGTTGGCACAGGCCAATCAATCCTTAGAAAGTGCCCGGGCCTACTATAAATCGCAGCAGGAGAAACTGCAGGAGCAAAAGGCCGAAATAGAGCAGATCCGCACCCAATTTCAGCGCGAATTTGAAAATGTGGCCGAAAAACTGCTTAAAGAAAAATCGAAGGAATTTACTGATATCAACCGGAGTAATTTGGATGTCATCCTTAACCCGTTAAAGGAAAACCTGAAAGCATTTGAGGATAAAGTTGAGAAAGTTTACAACATGGAAGCCGCTGAACGGAACACCCTGAAAGGGGTGATCACGCAGCTGATGGACCTCAACAAACAGATTAGCGATGAGGCCCAAAATCTTACCAAAGCACTTAAAGGCGATAACAAAAAACAAGGTAACTGGGGCGAGGTAATTTTGGAGCGGGTACTGGAACGCTCAGGCCTCGTCAGAGACCAGGAATACCGCATCCAAGCCGCCATCCAGTCCACCGACGGCACAAGATATCAACCAGATGTGATCATCGACCTACCCGATGAAAAGCACCTGATTATCGACTCCAAAGTATCTCTAATTGCGTACGAAAAGTTGGTTAACGCCGATACCGAGGAAGATCGAAAACTATTTGCCAAAGCCCATGTGGAATCTATCCGCGGGCATGTTGCCGGACTCTCAGCCAAAAAGTATCACGATTTATATAAGATCAATTCGCCCGATTTTGTGCTGCTTTTTGTGCCGATAGAATCCTCCTTCAGTATAGCGGTGCAACTGGATGGCGAGCTCTTTAATTATGCCTGGGACAGGAAAGTGGTAATTGTTAGTCCGTCGACATTGCTAGCTACCCTGCGTACCATTGCCAGTATGTGGAAACAGGAACGCCAAAACCGCAATGTATTGGAAATAGCCCGTTTAAGCGGCGATATGTATGATAAGTTTGTTGGTTTTTTAAGTGATATGGACAGCATTGGCAAAAACATTAACCAAACACAATCGGCTTATAATAACGCCATCAGTAAATTATCGGAGGGTAGGGGCAACCTGACTACTACCGCCGAAAAGATCAAAAAGTTGGGAGCAAAAGCAGATAAGCAGATAGATCAGAAATATATTGGGGATGAGTAATTAAAGCTCGTTAACAACTGCCAGATATGATGCGTTGGCGGATGCATTTGCTTTAAAAGTTATCCCCTCCATTATCATGGACAGATTAAAATTTATATTGCTAACCATGCTACTCATGTAATTTTGTTTGATACTATAAACAAGTTTGCCGCTTCCTTTACCGTTACCACTAATAGTTACCTCTGCTCCGTTTGTAGTAGTCTTCAAATCCATAGCCATCGATTGATCTATATCGAAATTTGCTATATCATTATTAACAGATATGAGTTTATAAACAAGCTTTATATTCATTTGCATATTGGTAAAGCCGGGTACGGGCATTGCCATGGGTATTTCCTGCGTAAAAGTCTCGCCAATTTTCATTGGCTTATCCGGAAATTGTAGTTTGTTACTGATGTTATTGATAATAGCAGTAACAGCTGATTTTATCTTTTCGTCTGTATTTTTTCCGGATACCGAATCGATATGTATTTTGCCCTCCGGCGACCCCGTTCCATAAAAAATTCGGTCTTTCAAAGGATCCGGGGTTTCAATCTGCTTCCCATTAAAATTCATTACCGACGGCATTCCCCAAAATGTCATCGTAAAAGGAAAAGAATTATCGCTATTTAGTTTTCCTGTAACTAAATCTAAATCATGACCATTATGCCCGGTTATGGTCGCTGGCAATTTCGTATTTTTCTTTATTTCGGCTATACTTGCTTCATCACCTACGGCGTCCATCTCCATTTTAAGATCAGTTACCATTTTCACATGATATTTATGAAGCGACTTATATTTTATCTTAAAAATGGCTGAGTTTTGAGCAAAGCTTTTAGCTATAGTGAATAATAAAACACATGAGATTATGTATTTTTTCATTTTAAAAGATTTAGGTTTGATTTAAAAATAAAGTTTTTATCTATTAGTGTTTTTCCTGTTAAACCACCAATCTGCCTGTTTGGTAAACATCAGCGCCCAACCCCATAGTTCAACAATGATCTCGGCGAGGGTTAAAATGATGAGATAAACCGGCATTTCTATAGCTTTTTTGGAAGCCGAACTATCATGTAAAATTCCGAAACTATACAGCAATGACGATCCCAGGAAAAAAACATTCAGCAATATCAAAACCGAAAGGATGATCCGGGCCCATTTCTTTCCTTCGCCGGTAACAAAGATCAAAAAGCCGACAGCGACGAATACAAACAGGATGGCCGAAAAATTGAAACCGTCCAGGTAATTATTCAACGTTTGGATCAGCAAGCCCAGGTAAAGCAATAAAATTCCCTTCACAAAAGCCCCGGGCGGTCTCCCATCGGGATGATTGTTGAGGTAAAATTTATCGAAAATATCCTGCAGCATTATTCGGATTTTTTAAACGCGTTCCAGCCCTGGGCCTTCAATTCATGTACGGTACCGCTTTTAGTGATCAGGTTACAGCCGGCCGATGGTTCGGTGATGTAGCCGATGATGCTGATATCCATTTTAAATTTGATCTTATCATAATCGGCCTGCTTCACGGTAAACAATAATTCATAATCTTCCCCACCGCTGAGCGCGCAAATAGTAGGATCGAGGTTGAACTCACGGGCTGTTTCAAACGTCATCGGGTCGAGCGGGATCTTCTCTTCGTACAGGTTACACCCCTTGTTGCTTTGCTTACAGATATGTAATAACTCTGAAGCCAAACCATCAGATACGTCGATCATCGCGGTTGGTTTTACTTCGATGCTTTTCAGCAATTCCACCACATCCCGGCGGGCTTCGGGTTTTAACTGACGTTCCACGATGTAATCTTTTCCTTCCAGATCCGGCTGAATATTAGGATTTTCCAGGTAGATCAGCTTTTCCCGCTCCAGCAGTTGCAGGCCGGTATAAGCACCTCCCAAATCTCCGGATACACAAATTAGGTCGCCTTCTTCGGCACCGTTACGGTACACAATGTCAGCTTCATCAGCATATCCGATAGAGGTTACGCTGATCACCAGTCCCTGCTTTGACGATGTTGTATCTCCGCCGATCAAATCCACATTATATTTTTCACAGGCGATATAAATCCCCTGGTAAAGCTCCTCAATGGCTTCGAGCGGAAATTTGCTCGACATGCCGATAGACACAGTAACCTGCGACGCTATTCCATTCATCGCATAAATGTCACTCAGGTTTACCTGTATCGCTTTGTAACCCAAATGCTTAAGCGGCGTGTACGCCAAATCAAAATGGATCCCTTCCAACAGCATATCCGTACTCACCAGCACTTTTTTACCAGCGAAATCAAGTACAGCTGCATCGTCGCCGACTCCTTTTTTTGAGCTTTCGTTAGTAAGCTTAATATTTTTTGTAAGGTGACCGATAAGGCCAAATTCGCCAAGCTCCTCTAAATTGGTTCTATCCTGATTTTCAAACATATTAGCCCCTCTAAATCTTCCCTAAAAGGGAGACTTTTAAATTTACATTTTTATACATCTTAGGCCGCAACCCGCTTTACACCTTCCGCCGAAGGCGGGAAATTTTTTTTACACTTTTTTCTCACATACCAACCAAATCAGTTGACCATCGAAAAACGGACGACAAATATATTGACTCCAGCCTCCCTTCGGCTTTTATACTTTTTAACAACAATGTGGATAACCCAAGTTTTCGGGCCGCTACCTTTATACCTTATATCCGCCTTTGGCGGAAAATTTTTTTACGATTTTCAGCCTTTTTACAAGCAAGAAGGCACTTTTACACCAAAAATACCTTCAATTTAATTCCTCCCGGTTTTCCACAATTCCCCAGTTTATAACTTCCTGATCAAGGCCATCCAACCGATCAAAAAATCGGTGAAATCAACCCGTAATCGGTGTAGTCTCAAAGAACTATAATCCCAGCTGCGCCGAAATCTCAAGCATGCGCTCAATCGGTTTTACTGCTTTTTCAATTATATGCTGTGGTACAGTTACCTCAGGTGTTTCATTTTTCAAACACAGGTATAACTTTTCCAGTGTGTTACGCTTCATGTGCGGGCAATCGTTGCATGCGCAGTTGTTATTTGGCGGTGCCGGAATAAATATTTTATCCGGGTTTTCCTTTTGCATCTGGTGTAAAATGCCCGATTCTGTTGCTACTATAAATTCCTTGTCCTGGTGGCTACCGGCATATTTTAAAATTCCGGTTGTTGAACCAACATAATCGGCCATTTCCAATATAACATCCTCACATTCAGGATGTGCTAACAACTTTGCACCCGGATGGCGTTCTTTCAGTTTGGTGATCTTTTCTCTCGAAAATATCTCATGAACCATACAGGCCCCATTCCACAATACCAGGTCTCGACCGGTTTTTTTGGCTACATACGCGCCAAGGTTTTTATCAGGTCCGAAAATGATCTTCTGATCCTTCGGTAAGCTCTCTACAATCTGCACAGCGTTGCTTGATGTACAAACAATGTCAGTTAAAGCTTTCAATTCGGCCGTACAGTTTACATAAGTGATCACCAGGTGATCGGGATAGTTTTCCTTAAACTTTTTAAACAAGTGTGGCGGACAACTATCTGCTAATGAACAACCTGCCTTCATATCCGGCAGTAAAACCTTCTTGGTTGGCGACAGTATCTTGGCAGTTTCGGCCATGAAATGTACGCCTGCAAAAACAATGATATCGGCATCCGTTTTGGCGGCTTGTTGAGATAATCCCAAACTATCGCCAATGTAATCGGCAATATCCTGGATATCGCCATCCTGGTAATAGTGCGCCAGGATCACCGCATTTTTTTGCTTTTTTAATTTTTCAATTTCCGCGAAAAGATCAAGCGTCGGATCAATTTCTTCATCCACGTATCCTTTCAGATTTATTTCTTCGAAGGTATTCATTTCCACAATTCAATTAATAACAACTAATTTTTAAATTAAAAAGAACTATTGTTTATTAGGGTGTTGGTAATGTGCAAAAGTCGGAGTAATTTTTGTTTTAAAAGTTAGTTTTCACAATTTATTAACACTTATAAACATTTATCCACCAAAAAGCATGCTGATTTTTAGATAGGTATGACAATCAATTTTTATTTGAAAAAGTTTTATGTTAATATTTTCAGGGTTGACAAAATGTTAGCTTTATGACTAAAGTGTCGTAAAAGTCGCTCAAAAAATATTGATATTCGACCTGAGAAAGGGAGTTATACACACTGTAAACTATTTTTCACTTTTTGTTTACATAAACTTAACAGGTTATACAGCTGTTATTAACATTAGTACTACTTTTACACACATTCATCTAAAATATGACCCGAAATGTTGATTTCCTTGTAGTGGGTTCAGGGATAGCCGGATTAAGTTTTGCGCTCAAAGCCGCGAAGCATGGTAAGGTACTGATAGTTACAAAATCTAACGAAGACGAATCCAACACCAAATATGCCCAGGGGGGCGTTGCGGTGGTTGTGGATAAAAAAGAAGATTCTTTTGAAAAACACATCCAGGACACCTTAATAAGTGGCGACGGGCTTTGCGACCGCGAAGTTGTTGAAGCCGTTGTTAAGGAGGGTCCCGAGCGGATCAATGAGATTATTGATTACGGAACCAATTTCGACAAGACCAATGAGGGTGTTTATGACCTGGCTAAAGAGGGGGGACACTCCGAGTTTCGTGTGTTACATTACAAAGATGTAACCGGCTGGGAGATAGAGCGTTCGCTTTTAGAGGAAATTCATAAAAATCCTAATATTGAGATACTTACGCATTATTTTGCTGTTGATTTAATAACGCAGCACCATTTGGGCGAGTTGGTAGGTAAATCAAGTACTGATATCACCTGTTTCGGGATTTATGCGTTTAATACCGAAACTAAGATTGTAGAGAAGATCTTATCTAAAGTTACGGTAATGGCTGCTGGTGGTGCCGGACATATTTACGCGGTTACCACAAATCCAACAATCGCTACTGGTGATGGTATTGCTATGGTTTATCGTGCTAAAGGTAAAGTACGTAATATGGAGTTCATGCAATTCCATCCAACAGCTTTGTATAATCCCGGCGAATATCCCTCTTTTCTGATATCTGAGGCTGTACGCGGTTTTGGCGGCGTGTTAAAGCGCACTAACGGTGAAGAGTTTATGCAAGAGTATGACGAGCGTAAATCTTTGGCACCCCGTGATATAACGGCAAGGGCTATTGATGCCGAGATCAAAAAATCGGGCGAAGACTTTGTTTATTTAGATGTAAGGCACCGCAGTAAAAAAGATATCCTGAACCATTTTCCTAATATTTATGCAAAATGCCTGGAGATTGGTATCGATATGACCAAGGATATGATTCCCGTTGCGCCGGCTTGTCATTATATGTGCGGCGGTATAATGGTTGATCATGTTGGGCAATCGTCTATATTAAGGTTGTATGCCTGCGGAGAATGTTCGTCAACAGGCCTGCATGGCGCTAATCGTTTGGCTTCAAATTCTTTATTGGAGGCGTTGGTTTTTGCACACAGGATCTACGAAGACGCAATTAAGAATTTCGAAAATAATGTAATCCCCGATAATATCCCGGATTGGGATGAGAAGGGGGTGCAGCTGTCAAACGAAGATATCCTGGTTACCCACAACGTACGCGAAATGCAGAAGCTGATGAATGACTACGTAGGTATCGTTCGTTCGGATTTCAGGCTGGACAGGGCCTTACGCAGGTTGAAATTATTATACGAGGAAACTGAAGATTTCTATAAGAAAACCAAGCTATCGGTTAAACTTTGCGAGCTGCGTAACCTGATCCAGGTATCGTTTATTGTCGTAAAATCGGCTATGTTGCGTAAGGAAAGCAGGGGATTACATTATACTACTGATTATCCAGAGCATGCTGAGCAGGTGCAAGATACGGTGTTTTAGTATAAAATATGTCATTGCGAGCGTAGCGTGGCAATCTCGTAGTAAATGCATATTCAACAAGCATAGCTACGAGATTGCTTCGTCGTTCCTTCTCGCAATGACATAAAAGAAAGCATTTTTGAAGAGCGAAAAACGGGATTCGAACCCGCGGCCTTCAGTTTGGGAAACTGACGCTCTACCGACTGAGCTATTTTCGCTTATTTTGTATTCAAACATAAATAAAATTATTCAAATCAATAATCCACTAAATCAATAATTCACTAATTAAAGATATGCCTGTAATTCTGCCTGTAAAAGATAAAAACCCGGTTTGGGGTAAGGATTGTTTTATTGCCGAAAACTGTACTATAGTAGGGGATGTGGTTATGGGTGATAATTGTTCGGTGTGGTTTAATGCCGTTATCCGTGGGGATGTACATTATATAAAAATTGGTAATAACACCAATATCCAGGATGGTGCAGTGATCCACGCTACCTATTTAAGAGCGCCAACTAACATTGGTAGCAGTGTTTCTATAGGACATAATGCGCTTGTACACGGCTGTACTTTACATGATCATACATTGGTTGGCATGGGTGCAATTGTGATGGATCACGTGGTTGTAAATGAGTTTGTGATCATTGCTGCAGGTGCTGTTGTATTGGAAAATACGATATGCGAATCAGGCTATTTATATGCCGGCATCCCTGCAAAAAAAATAAAGCCCCTTACTGATGAGCAAAGGGCTATGTTGAAGCAGTTGCCTCAAAATTATATCATGTATTCGGGCTGGTTTAAGGAGTAACCCTTTCTTTTGGAATAGTCACCGGCTCCTCCGCTTCCCAGTTTGGCCTCAGGGTGATGAGCTTTTCATTTAGCCAGATATTTTCGGGTTGTCGCTTCAACCTCACGTTCCCGCTATCCCATTTACCGTTTTTATTTTCGTCGTAAATAATCCTCACATAGTATTTAGCGGCCAGAATTCCTTTATATACCAATGAAGTGTTTTTGGTTATAGGGTCGCTTTGAATTAACTTTTTGTCTTCGCTTAACAACTCAACTACATATGCTTTGGCCGTGTCGGGTACAGTTAGTTTTACTGTGAGCTGGCTGTAATTATCCAGTTTATTGATCTGGAATTTTTTGGACAGGCGTTTGTTTTTATCGCCATAAATATCCGTCAATGCGCCTTCATTCAATACCAACTCATATTTACTGCTTTCCCGCCATCTGTATTTTAAATTAAGCAATTTGTAATTGCCCGTATCTTTTTGGATGGTGTAATCGCTTGTAGCTACAGAATCTTCGTTTAAGGTAATTTGCGATTGGTCGAAGTTTTCGATAGGGATGCTTGCCGTGATCATCAAATTGCCGCCGGGTTTTAATTTACTGTCATTACCCATGTTATAGCTTGTTGTTACAACACGTGTAAAGCTTTCATTTTTACGTTTAAGCTGATAGATGGTATCTATAGGCTTGCCCTTGTCAAATATGGCTACACGCAGGGAGTCGAAGTTCATATTACGCAGATAAACAGATGCTGTATCTTTTGTACGTGAAAACGATACCTGTTTTCTATCATCCACATTGGCAGGGTAAATCACTTTAATGGCCGGCTGTGTTAGCCCCTTGTTAAATACCAATAATAGCTTACCATCAGTATCAAAACGTTTTTCGGATACCCTGAATTTTTCAGGATCCTGTTTGAATAAGTTTAACTGGACATTAGAAGTATCCGCCCGAAGATGAATGGGTTTTTTCAGGAAAGCGATCAACTCTTCGTCGCGGTTAAAAATTTTATCCGGACTTGCTTCTTTTAGGGCATAGATGCGATAGTCATCTTCCCTTAAATTATTCAAAGCGAAATTTCCTGATGAATCGGTGAGGGCAAAAATAGACGGCTTCTTTTTTCCGAAGAGAGTGTCCTGCTTCACCGGGAAAATAAATACCAGTACATCTTTCTCTTTTTCCTGGGTGAGCGTATTGGTTACCGTACCGCTGATGCTTAATGAATCGATATGGCTGCCGGTAGAAAAAACATAAGTGAAATTTTTCAGGATGTTACTTTCATTCACATCTTGTATTGACTTTCCAAAGTTGATAACGTAGGTAGTATTTTTTTGAAGGCTGTCTTTAAACTCAATTTTTAGTTTTCTTTTGTTTGATGAATACTCGGGGGGCTTCTCCATGGCCGGGCTCATGCTGATCTCCTGGTAAGCGTTAGTAAGTTTGATGAATTCGTCAAATTCCAGGTCGATTTGTTTGGCGACAAAATTCCGGGTTTTATTTCCGGGAATTGCCTTCACCAATTTTGGCGGGGTTTGGTCGCGTGGCCCTCCTTGCGGTGGTTGTTGGGCTGCGCATCCAAAAATGAATAAAACAATAAAAATCAGTATTGAATTTTTGTAAAAAATAGCCGTTTTTGTGTTTAACATAGTTTTTAGGCGATATAAGCGATTTTTATGTTTTTATGAGAAGTACTATTAAAAATTAAAAATAATTGATTTTAAAGGACTTTTTATAATTAATTAATTATCAGATATTTACGTTTTATCTCGATACATGAACCATCAAAACTGAAATATCGGAGGGTGAAACGCCCGAAATTCTTGAAGCCTGGCCCAAAGTGCGTGGTTTTATCCTCATCAATTTTTCGCGTGCTTCTTTGGAGAGCGATACCAACGTGTGATAATCAAAATTTGGATTGATCTCGCGGTCTTCCATTTTTTTCATCCGGTCTACTATCTCCATCTCCTTGATGAAATAACTCTCATATTTGATTTTTATTTCAGCCTGCTCAATAGTTTCTTTATCGTAGGCCGAAAGTAACTCGGCTAAAGGGGCGTCGGCTTTTTTAAGATCATTAAAGGTTACCTGTGGGCGGCTCAGCAAATTGAATAGTTTGGTGCTTTGCGCAAGCGGACTCGTACCCAACTCTTCCATCAGGGTATTAACTGTTGATGGATCGATGGACTTGCTTTTGGTATAAGCCACAATATCATCAGAGTTTTTTATCTTTTGATTTACTTTTTCTAAACGCTCGTCGCTGATCAATCCTAATTCATGACCCATAGGAGAGAGCCTGATATCTGCATTATCCTGGCGCAATAACAGGCGATGTTCTGCCCTTGATGTAAACATGCGGTAAGGTTCTTCGGTACCTTTAGTTACCAGGTCATCTATTAAAACACCGATGTACGATTCTGCTCTTTTCAGGATCAATTCATGTTTATCATTAATTTTTTGGTGAGCGTTGATGCCTGCAATGAAGCCTTGAGACGCCGCTTCTTCGTAACCGGTAGTGCCGTTGATCTGGCCGGCGAAGTAAAGGTTGCTGATCTGTTTAGTTTCTAAGGTTAAACCTAATTGTGTAGGAGGGAAGAAATCGTACTCAATGGCGTAACCCGGCCTGAACATTTTAGCGTTCTCAAAACCCGGAATCTTGGTGAGTGCTTTGTATTGTACATCCTCAGGCAAGGAGGTGGAGAAACCATTTACGTAGATCTCAACAGTATTTAAACCTTCCGGTTCAACAAAAATCTGGTGGCGATCTCGCTCGGCAAACCTGTTAATTTTATCTTCAATTGAAGGGCAATAACGGGGACCTAAACCTTTGATCCGACCGGTAAACATCGGTGATCTTTCAAAGCCTTCTTTCAACGTTTCGTGTACATCGGTATTGGTATAGGTGATCCAGCAGCAGCGCTGTTCTTCTATACAAGGTACATCGGTAAAGGAAAATTTGCCTCTTACTGGGTCGCCCCACTGCTCTTCCATCAAGCTGTAGTTAAGGCTTCGGCCATCCACGCGGGGTGGGGTACCGGTCTTCATTCTACCTGCTTCAAAGCCCAACTCAACCAATTGCTCGGTTAAACCGGTAGCAGCTTTTTCACCTGTACGGCCTCCGCCAAATCTTTTTTCGCCTATATGGATCACGCCATTCAGGAAGGTTCCATTAGTTAATACAACAGCATCCGCTTCAATTTCGATACCGATAGAGGTACGAACACCTGCTACGGTATTGTTTTTTACAAGCAGAGAGGTTACGGTGTCCTGCCAAAAATCAACATTAGGGGTGCGTTCTAATGATAAACGCCACTCTTCGGCAAACCGCATACGGTCGCTTTGAGCACGCGGGCTCCACATTGCGGGGCCTTTTGATTGATTAAGCATCCTGAACTGGATAGATGTTTTATCAGTTATAATGCCCGAATATCCACCCAAAGCATCTATCTCCCGCACTATTTGTCCCTTAGCAACACCACCCATGGCGGGGTTACAACTCATCTGTGCAATGGTACCCATATTCATGGTTATCAGCAAAACTGATGAACCCAAATTAGCAGCGGCAGCGGCAGCTTCACAGCCTGCGTGCCCGGCACCTACTACTATTACATTATATTTCTTAAACATTTTATCCTCCTTGTTCCACTTTTGGTAAGTCTTGAGTCGCAGATTTTAAGTATTATGTTGACTTAATGGTTCTTCAATTCAAGATTTGTTCCACGTGGAACTTTAATTTTATTTTCGCCGATTTTCTCGTTGGCGCTTTTAACTTACTGCTTAGAATTTTAGACTTAGATACAAAATTACCTTAATTAAACAGATGTTCCACGTGGAACTCTGAATAATGATATTAAAGCCACAAACCCCCAAACGCCCTCTAATACCACGAAAGGGTAGAAGTTTACTATGTATGATGCATAGCAACAGGTGCCTGCGCCAATAAGGTTTAAAAGGCTGTAAAGCTTGCTTTCGGTAGGTAGTTTCTTAGTTAAATTTAACAGAAACGCTATTAAAAGTATAATTACACCTATTGATGCTATAATATCCGATGCTTTCATTATCCTTCGTTTAGCTCCGTTAATTCCATCCAACGGGCGCTTTTATCGTCCAGTTGTTTATTTAAAATATCTATTTGCTTTAATAAATCATCAAGCTTTTTAGGATCGATGCCTGAAGCGTTTAATTGTTCGTTTTTGTCTTTGATTGTTGCTTCAATAGTGTTGATTTCGCCTTCAATACTCTCCAGTTCCTTTGTTTCTTTAAAGCTCAGTTTACTTTTTTTAGCTACGGGAGTTTGAGTTTGTGCAACAGGAGCGGGTTTTTTTGCTTGTTGTTTTGCTTCTTCCAGTTCAAGCCTGTATGACGAATAATTACCATTAAAGATGCGTACATGGCCCTTTTCTTCCATAATGAAAAGCTGGTCGGTTAGCTTATCTAACAAATACCTGTCGTGCGATACCATCATCAATACACCTCCGTAGTTGGTTAAAAATTCTTCCAATACGTTTAAGGTATCGATATCCAGGTCATTGGTAGGCTCATCCAGTATGAGGAAGTTAGGGTTCTTCATCAGGATGCTCATCAATTGCAGGCGTTTCTTTTCACCGCCGCTTAGTTTGGATATAAAACCATACTGCTTGGCAGGAGGGAAGAGGAACAACGTAAGTAATGCGGAAGCCGAAATAGTTTTACCGTCGGCCATGGTAATAAATTCTGCTACGTTTTTTACAATATCAATTACACGCTCATCTTCCTTAAAAGTAATCCCTGCCTGGTGGAAATAGCCTATTACTGTGGTTTCTCCTTTAACTACAGTTCCTTTATCTGGTTGTAAGGCACCGGTAATGATATTTAACAGGGTAGATTTACCGCTGCCATTTTTCCCGGCCAAACCAATTCTGTCGCCTTTTTTAAATATATAACTGAAATTATTGATATAAGTGTTACCGTTGAATGATTTATACAGGTGATCCATTTCCATGATCTTATTACCCTGGCGCGCTGTTTTAACGCTCAGCTCGACTTTGTCACGGATTCCGCCCTTCTTTGTTTTTTCTTCCAGGTCGTAATAAGCATCAATACGTGCTTTAGACTTAGTACCACGTGCCTGGGGCTGGCGGCGCATCCATTCCAGCTCCTTCCTCAAAAGGTTGGAGTTTCTTTGAAATGCTGCTTCGTCTGCCGCTTCACGCTCGGCTTTCTTTTCAAGATAATAGCCGTAGCTGCCATTGTACGGTTGAATTTTGCCCCTATCAATCTCTAATATCTCATTACATACGTTATCCAGGAAATACCTGTCGTGCGTAACCATCAATATGGTTTTGTTGCCTTCGGTCAGTAATTTCTCCAGCCATTCTATCGTATCAATATCCAGGTGGTTGGTAGGCTCATCCAGTATATAAACCTCTGGGTCTTCAATAAGCAGCTTGGCTAAAGCTAAGCGTTTCTTTTGCCCGCCCGATAGGGTAGTGATATGCTGATTGAGATGATGTATATCTAACCTGCCTAAAATAGTTTTGATCTTGTACTCATACTCCCAGGCATCAACCTCGCTCATCTCTTCCATTACCTTTTCAATGGCTTTGGTATTTTCCGGATCGTTCTCCATCAGTTCCTCATACCTGCGGATGAGCTGCTGCTGTACATCATCAGCATGAAATATATAATCGCTGATAGTAACCGCGTTTTTAAAGTTTGGGTCCTGCTCCAGGTAACCCATATTAAGGTCACGGGCTTGCACTACTTTACCTTCGGTAGGCTTTATAGTGCCTCCTAATATTTTTAGAAGGGTAGATTTGCCGGCACCATTAACGCCTACAAGCGCAACCTTACGGCCACGGTTAATACCTATGGTTACATTTTTAAATAACCAGTTGTCATGAAATTGATGGCCAAGGTTCTCGGCAGAAAGATAAGTACTCACGATAGTTGTTTTATTTTATCCGACTCGTATATAAATACACCAGTCGTTTGTTTTTTTGATTGTAGATACATGGCCATGGCAACGGTTGAGGCATCAATGCTGTGGTATTTTTTCCAGCTTCCAAAAAGCAATGGATTTATAACTTTCATTAAGCCGTTTAAAAACTTTTCCATTGGTCGGCTTTCCTGCCTGTCGCCGGCTAAAAAAGATGGCCTGTAAATATGAATAGCGGGGATACCCGTAGCTGTGATATCAGCTTCAGTTTCTCCTTTAGTTTTCGTATAAAAATTAGCACCATTTATATCGGCTCCAATGGAGGATACCAAATGATATTGTTCAAGCCCGTTTTGCTTAGCCAATTGTGCCAGTAATAACGGATAATCATGATCTATCTTACGATAGACAGCTAAATCAGGAGTTTTCTTTTTAGTTGATCCTAAACAGCAGAACAAAGCATGGCCGTTCAGCTCGTTTTTATAGGTTTCGGGCTGTTCAAAGTCGATAACAAGCTGTTTTAATTTATGATGCTGTAGTGGTAGTTTTTTTCTTACCAGGATCAATACTTCATCATAATAGGCTTGTTCCAATAAAATTTGCAGGAGATGACTGCCAATAAGTCCGCTTGAGCCTGCAATAACAGCTTTTTTTGCCATTACTTATTGATTTTTTGCAAAATTACGCATAATTAAATTGTGGAATAAATATTGTGTGTTTAAACATATAATTATATAGTGACATGAAAACAATATTTTATCCAGAATCAGAACGGGGACATAACGATATAGGCTGGTTAAAGGCCAATTTTTCCTTCAGTTTTGCATCTTATTATAATCCCGAAAAAATGAATTTCGGAGCGCTGCGCGTTTTGAATGATGATATTATTGCTGCGGGCCGCGGTTTTGGAAGCCATCCGCATGATAATATGGAAATTATCACTATTCCTTTAAAAGGAGGGTTACAGCATAAAGATAGTATGGGTAATACCGGGGTAGTGAATGCGGGAGAGGTGCAGGTAATGTCAGCCGGTACCGGTGTATATCATTCAGAGTATAATGCATCGCATAAAGAAGCGGCAAATACGCTGCAGATCTGGCTTTTTCCTAAAGAAAGAAATATCCAGCCCCGTTACGATCAGATGAGTTTTAAAGACCGTTTTAAATTGAATGAGCTCACTACGCTGATCTCGCCGCATAAAAGTGAAGACACCCTTTGGATAAACCAGGATGCCACATTTTCGATGGGCGAGTTTGAGGCAGGGCAAACAATAAATTATGATATTAAAACAAAAGGCAATGGCGCTTACGTTTTTGTGTTGGATGGGGCGGCTAAAATAAACAGCCAGGTTTTAAACAAAAAAGATGCGCTGGGCGTTTATGATACAAGTTCACTTACAATTATAACCGAAGAGCCCTCCCGTTTCCTGGTCATTGATGTACCGATGTCATAATCAGTATTTAGCCTGAATCCATGAAGTGAATATTATTGAAAGTTCAAAAACAATTGAGCGTTGCTTTGTTGTTGTTTACTATAATTTAAGATTCACTGATGGAAGCACAGCAGGAACTAAGCGGATGGAGGAAATGGCTGGAAGGCATGGGCGACTATGTATTGTTCTTCACACGCTTTTTCCGCAATATATTTACCGGCGGCTTTGAATGGTCGGAATTTGTAAGGCAATGCTACGAAATAGGCTACCGGTCTATGATGCTGGTGGGTATCACCTCCTTTATTATGGGTCTGGTGCTTATTTTGCAGCTCAGACCGTCGCTGGTAGATCTTGGCGCCGAAAGCATGTTGCCTAAAACATTGTCGGTAGCCCTTGTACGCGAAATTGGGCCTGTTATTACGGCTATTATCTGTGCCGGCAAAATAGCATCGAGTATTGGGGCCGAGCTGGGCAGTATGAAAGTTACCGAACAGATTGATGCCATGGAAGTATCGGGCGCAAACCCCGTCCAATATCTGGTAGTAACGCGCATACTGGCAACCAGCTTTATGATTCCACTATTAACCGTTATAGGCGACGCCATTGGGCTTTTTGGTGGTTTCCTGGCGCTTAACTTCACCGATAGCATTAGTTTTTCCCTCTATTTCAATAAATGTATAGCCTCGCTCGATTTTTCGGATCTGCTGCCTGCAGTTGCCAAAACGGTGCTTTTTGGGTTTGCGGTTGGTTTTGTGGGATGTTATAAAGGTTATCACTCTGATAAAGGCACTGAAAGTGTAGGCATAGCTGCAAACTCGGCCGTGGTAACTGCTTCGTTGTGGATTTTTATTATTGATGCTATAGCCGTTCAGATCACCAGTTTGTTATTTTATAAATGAGATGAAAGAAACAAACCAACATAATGAAGCCGAAAAGGAACTATCCCCTCAAAAAAAAGAAGTGGTGATCCGCGCTAAGGGGATCAAAAAATCCTTTGGCAAAAAGCAGGTGCTTAAGGATATCAGTTTTGACTTAAAAAAGGGTGAAAATATCGTTGTACTGGGGAAATCAGGACAGGGAAAATCGGTTACTATTCAGTGCGTTGTGGGTATGTTACAGCCCGATGGCGGCAGCCTGGAAGTATTTGGTGAAGATATTACCACGATGGACGATGATGAGCTTAAACAGCTTAGGATAAAGATAGGCTTCCTTTTTCAGGGCGGTGCCTTGTATGATTCCATGACGGTTAGGGATAACCTGGAGTTTCCGCTTACCAGGGTGTTGAAGCTAAAAGACCAGAAAGAAATTAATAAAAAGGTTGAAGGTGTATTGGACGCTGTTGGTTTGTTAGATGCGATAGATAAAATGCCGTCCGATTTATCAGGAGGGATGCGGAAAAGGGTAGGCCTTGCCCGTACCCTGATTGTTAACCCCGAAATTATGTTGTACGATGAGCCTACTACGGGGCTTGACCCCATTACATCACGCGAGATCAGTGAACTGATTAACCGGCTGCAACGGAAATATGAAATTTCATCTGTCATTATTACCCACGATATGGAATGCGCCCGCATTACGGCCGACCGGATCCTGGTAATGGATGATGGTAAATATATAGCCGAGGGCTCGTACAAAGAGCTCGAAAAATCAGACAACGAAATGGTCAGATCATTTTTTAACGTATCAGCATGAAAACCACATCATCTCAAAAAATAAAAATAGGCCTGTTCACCTTTTTAGGATTGGCAGTGCTGTTGGTAGCTATTTTTTTAATAGGTAACCAAAAAAGCCTGTTCAATTCTACCTTTCATGTTTATGGCCGGTTTAAAAACGTAAGTGGCCTGCAGGTGGGTAATAATGTACGCTTTGCGGGTATTAATGTGGGAGTGGTACAATCTATTAATATAGTAACCGATAGCTCGGTACGGGTTGACCTTACACTGAATAAAAGCGTTAAAAAGTTTATAAAAAAAGATTCGAAGCTGAGCATAGGCAGTGATGGTTTGATGGGGGATAAGCTGGTAGTAATAGCACCCGGTGGTATTGTTAGCCACGAGGAGATTGAAGACGGCGGCCGTTTAAGTTCGATAAATCCGGTTGACGTAGACAAGATCATTAATAAACTTACCCGCGTGGCCGATAATGCCGAATCGTTAACCGAAAATTTAACCGGCATAGTCGCCAAGATTAATAATGGACAGGGTAGTATTGGCCGTTTGTTGAACAGCGATAAAATGGCGCGTGACCTGGAAGGCACTGTTAAACAGGCCCGTACTACTATCAAAACAGTCCATACTACAACCAACACGCTTAATGAGGACCTTACCGCAGCTCAGCATAACTTTTTGTTGAGAGGTTTCTTTAACAAGAAGAAGAAACGCGAACAGCAAAGACAAGACAGTATTAAGAAAGCGCAGGAACAGATTAAAGAAGATAAAGAAAAGGCAGCCAAAGAAGCCCAAAAGCAAAAGGAGAAAGCAGCTAAGGATGCTGCTGATAAGCAGAAGGATAATAATTAAGTTATTGATAATAAGGTAATTAAATTAAAATTGTCATCGAGATAGCGTGATGCGGATGTCATTTGTTTAGTTCATCCGCCGCCACCACCTATGCCATTTAGATGATAAATACCATCCTTACCAAAAGCAAAATAAATATTTAATTTATGCCCGTAATTGCACCAATGTGCCACGTGGAACCTTTTCGGCGGTCTATAGCCGCGCCGGCGATATAAACCGGGGGGAGGTAGTTGTATGTAACATTTAATTAACTGTAATATAGATATTTATATTAATTCAGCACCGAACGACGACGATTTTTAAATAATTAAAAAGAAATTTTCAAGCCCCCAAATGCCCTAAAGCCATTTCTGTACGCCCCGTTCATCTGCGTTTTATCCACCTCGCCACTATTGAGATAAAGTTCATCGGTACCATTACCTGTTTGCCAGTGCAGATATCCACCACCGGCCTGAATGGCTATGTGATTTGTGATTGAATAAGCCAATGAGCCGTTCATATTTAACCCATACCCGTTGGCATGGTGCCGGTAGCTAACCGGGTGTTGAAAAGTGGTAATGAGGTTCCAGTTGCCCCAGGCATTATAACCTACCTGGTTGTAGGTGATATCGGCATTAACTTTCAGCTTTTCAGTAAGTTTTAAAGATGCAATGGCTTTAATGAATACGCCTTTCCATTTAGTTTGGTAGCTGCTGTTCAAGTTCGGAAAGCGGTTACCGATACCATATAAATAAAGGGACTGCCGATTATAGCTGTATCCTGCATAAGGACTAAATCTAAATAGCTCATTATCAATTAGCTTGTACCCGACACCAAGCGCCAGGCTCTGTGTATTCCCTTTGCCAGCATCAAATGTTTCATTATAGGTATTACCGGTACGGTTATCAGTGCTATAGTCCGAATCATTTACCGAACCCGAGGTGATAAATTGCCGGGCGTAATCTGAATAAATGTTAAATCGTTGATATACATTATATTGTAATGAAGCTCCAACACTTTGCCCGCTCAGCTTTGTCCATTTCAGTTCTGAAAAAACATTGGGGCTTTGACCATTGCTATTGCCAGCTATCGACCAGTGAAAATTCTCGCGCTGATAGCCATCGGTAAGATTAAACTCCAATTTGCTCCCGGCCGACTGAGCATATAACTTATGCAAGCCTATTATTAACCACAGAAAGCAAAAGCCGGTGAATTTTTTCATGGCAGGTTTATATAGCAAGTAAGCCTGCCCTTTTAAAAAGAGCAGGCTAAATATATCATTTTAAATTATTGATTTACACCGAAAGCCTCCCAGCCCGATGCTGTTGCACGGTTACACGTCATGGGCTGTGTGCCGTTTTCGCTGGAAATAAACTTGCCGTTGTTGCCCCTGAAAGTAATTTTACCATCGGTGGTAGGCACCCAGTCAAATTTTTCCCAATCGCCTATGGTAGTGCGGTTACAGGTAATGGCTTGTGTACCGTTTTCGCTTGATACGTATTTACCCATCGCCTGAAGAGCTACCTTACCGCCCCCGGCATCAACTACAGTAAATTGCTCCCATGCTGATGCAGTGGCGCGGTTACAATTCATGGGTTGTGTGCCATTTTCGCTGCTAACATATTGGTTATTAAAACCTTTTAAAGTGATAGTTTGACCAATAGGAGGGTTTGTGCTGCTGCCCGACAGGTCATAAACCCGTACATAATCAACCACCATGTTGCAAGGCAATGCACTATCATTGATGGTATTACCCGGCAAATCTCCGCCTATGGCGAGGTTAAGGATAATAAAGAACGGATTATGAAATGCGCCGGTATTGTTGATATTATTGGCAATATTACCGGTTACATACAGCGTATTATCCACATACCAGCGGATAGAATTGGTATCCCACTCAACCGCGTAGGTATGGAAACCTGTTGGCGTGGTGGTAGTGCTGCCTCCATATTGTACGTGGCCGCCGTTGTTGTACCAGTGCATAGTGCCTAAAATAGTACTGGAGGTGTTTACCTGCTCCATGATATCTATTTCGCCGCATTGTGGCCAGCCTACGGTTCCGATGTTTGCGCCCAGCATCCAAAATGCCGGCCATGTACCTTGTACCGCCGGCAGCTTAATACTTGCCTCAATACGACCATAGGTAGGCTGGAATTTGCCTGCTGTAGTCAATTTGGCTGATGTATAGGGCTGGCCTCCAACGGATTGCTTGCGGGCAGTAATGGTAAGGAAACCGCCTGATACCGTGGCGTTTGCCGACTGGTAATATTCTTTTTCGTTATTGACATTGGGGTTGCCGTTATCAATGTTCCAGTTGTTGGTGTTAACGCCGGTGCCGTTAAACTCATCGCTCCATACCAGTGTGCCTGCCCTTGGCGTGGTTGTTGATCCTGCCGTTTCATCGGCTGTTTTAATGGTAGGTGAGGTTTTGTTCAGGTCCTTGCTGCAGGACGAAATTAAAAGCATTAATGCCGATGCAGTAGCGGCACTCTTCGCAAAATTTAAAAGTTGTTTCATAATGATAGTATTGGTAAATAATTGATTGGTTTCGTAAGTAATTATTGGTTTACACCAAAAGCTTCCCAACCTGATGCTGTTGCACGGGTACAGGTCATGGGTTGTGTACCGTTCTCGCTGGATATAAATTTGCCGTTATTGCCGCGGAGGGTAACCTTGCCATCGGTTGTGGGGATCCAGTCAAATTTTTCCCAGTCGCCAAAGGTTGTGCGGTTGCAGGTTATGGCCTGTGTACCGTTTTCTGACGATACGTATTTATTCATGGCCATCAAGGCTATTTTGCCCCCACCGGCATCAACCACTGTAAATTGTTCCCATGCTGAGGCGGTAGACCGGTTGCAATTCATGGCCTGCGTGCCGTTTTCGCTGCTTACGTACAGGTTATTAAAGCCTTTAAAAGTGATGATTGAACCTATGGGCGGGCCTGATGCTGAACTTTGGGTGCCGGTCCATTTAAAGGTTGCTACAGCGCCCGCGGCTAAAGTGTAAGTAAAAGATTCCGCACCCCATTTAACTTTAAAGCTTACGCTTGATGAACCATTGTTAAGCGCGATGAGTACCTTGCTGCCATCGGAATTTTTGAAGGCCACGGTTTGGATACTGCCTGATAAATTGGAAGAAATCCGCACAGCTCCGGGCCGTACAAAACGCGATGCGTGACCAATAATGTAATAACCAACATTACGGGTGATAGAAGTACCGCTAATAGTGATACCACCCAAACAGGTACTGCAACCACCCGGTGTATGCGGATTGTTGTTTGGGTCGGAGGCCAGGTTCCACTCTAAAACATTGCGGCTCCAGTTGCGGGTAGCGCCAATAATGAGTGTATTAATATGCCATGACAAATCGCCGCCAAAATTGCTTGGTGCGCCAACCCATTGCTCGGTGAAATAAACGTTTTTGTTGGGATAGGAGTTGTGTACATCAGTCAGGGCGCTGATATTGCCCGCATACAGGTGAAAAGCTGAACCGTCAACATAAGGATTTGCGCCGCCATCAGCTAACACGGTTTCGGGATAATCAATCCTGTCGGTATTGTGGTCATAGGCAATGATTTTGGTTTGAAAGCCTGCCGCCCTGATTTGCGGGCCGAGGTTGTTTTTAATAAAATTGGCCTGCTCATCCGGCTGCATTACCATACTTGGGTTGTTGTATGGGTTAAGCGGTTCATTTTGAGGGGTAATGGCATCAATGGTAATCCCCTGTGCCTGCATGGCCTGCAGGTATTTTACAAAATAGCGGGCATAGGCGTCATAATAACCTGCTGCTGTATTGAGGCTGCCGCCGGTATAGCCGTTATTGCCCGTGGTGTTTACCTTCATCCAGGTAGGGGCTGTCCATGGAGTGGCTATAATTTTAATAGACGGATTTATGGCTATGATCTTTTTCAGGATCGGTAGCAGGTCCTGGTTTTCGGCGCTGATACTGAAGTTGTTCATGTTAAAATCGCCGGCCGTTTGGTTGTAGGTGAAATCGCTTGAGCTAAGATCGGAGGCACCGATGCTGATCCGGATATAGCTGATCCCGATCTGGCCGTTAGCCGTGCCGAAAAGCTCGTTAAGCACATTGGTTTGGTTGGCGCCAAGGCCGTTAAGTAGTCCGGCACTGCCCCCGGTTAAAGTAAAGCCGAAACCGTCTATTCCCTGGTAGGTTTGGTTTTCGTCTACTGTAATGGTTGTTGCATTAGTGCCGGCATCGGCAGCGAAATTGAAACTGGCTTGTGCCTGTAAAAGCTTTGACTGATCGGCTGTGGTAACCCAGGCATTCACTACTTCGTTAGCGGCCCGTGCTACGGTGCCGATTGTTTTTTGATTGGGTGCTTCGTTGTTGTTCACATTCTTTTTACAAGAGTAAAAAGCAGCGGTGGAGAGCAGGGTGAGGACTGCGAACCGCTTTAATTGGTAATTGATTTTCATTGAGTTGTTTATTTAGTTGATTGATATTCAAAAAAATATCACATAAGCCCCCTATGCAACAATTCAATATTTGTAACAATATTTAACTGTTGCTTAAGAATATCAAAGCATTGGTCAGGGTAAATACGCCCGACCGTTACTGTTTCACATGAAGCAGGTTTATGCGTAGCTTAAAATTGGCATTACAAATCTACAGTAATTTAAACGGATCAATCAAGAAAAATGTTCATAATTAATTGATTTATAGTATATTATGTTTAATTTAATACGCTTGCATCACAGTGTTTAAAAGGACAAAAATTAGTTTAAATGGCCTGTGCAACGTTTCTGTTGCGATGAATTTTTTTTGGTGATACGCTTATTTCGCAATTAATTTTAAGGAAAAAATAGAGGAGGGTAGCCCCGGGCTATATATGCGCGTATATATTTAGACACGAATAGATTTAAAACGATGATATTATCGTTTTGTGAATGTTATTTATGTGCCTATTAAAATAAAAACTATGGGCCTTAATATAGGCTAAAAGCGAAGGCGCTTTACGGCAGCGAGCACTATATATGCGCGGATATATTTAGATTGAATTAATCTGTAAACTTTTTTAGTACGGTACCAGGTGTGGAGGGATTGGCATTCTGAGTGATTAATCCATGGACTCTGAAGGTGAAATGACAAAAGAGGGGCTGTCAGTCTGAGCTTGTCGAAGACTCGCGCGCAGAGGCCTACCCACCATGCTTCGACGGGCTACCCATTTTTTAATTATGTTATGGGTAGCTCAACGCGGCAATCGCATACGATACAGGACGAATATGCTTCCGTGCGATTGCCGCGCTGCGCAATGACATCTTGTTTACTGTCTCCTACGGCATCTTATCTTTCAATTCTTTTTCCTTTTCCCGTTCTTCATCCTTCAGCCGCCGTTTTTCCTGCCGTACGTCTTTTCGTGTCCGGCCGCCGGTGGTATCAACAGCGTCAATCTTGAGTTTATATTCAGCTTTAAGTGCTTCTATCTGGGCTTTGATCTGCTCTTTTATCGTTTGTTCTTTTTGTTTCAATTTTTCCTCGGCCTTTTCTTCGGTGGTATCTTTTTTACCAAAAAGGCGCTGGAAAAAGTTAGGCCTTTTTACAGGCTCTTCAACAACTGGCAAAATACCATCGTCATCTGCTCCGCCTTGTTTCATAAGGCTATCAGCAGTAGCAGTATCAACAGGGGCAATCTGCCGGCGCAGACCTTCCCTTAACCGCACTTCGTAAAATCCATAAGCATTGGTATCCCGGGCGGTATATCCCTTCATCGCCATCAGTTTACCAATCAGGTTAAAGTATCCATGCAGTCCCGGTCGTAAGGTACCGTCAGGCTGAAAGGCGTATAAACCGCCTTTAGGGTAGGGGACAATGCTGGCCAGGTAAATACTTTCTCCCAAACTAAGCTCAGACGGCGATTTGCCAAAGTAATAATGCGAAGCCTCGCCAATACCGTAAATATTACGGCCCCATTCAATAATGTTAAAGTAAACTTCCAGCATCCTGTCTTTGGTCATGATGCGGTTATTTTCAATAAGCCATACAATCAGGATCTCCTCTATTTTGCGCGACAGGGTTTTCTCCCGGCTCAGGTAGGCGTTTTTAACCAACTGCTGCGATATGCCGCTGCCGCCGCGTTTGTATTTTTTTGTTTTAAAATCGGTAGCTATTGATTTACGGATGGCCTCCATTACAAAGCCATGATTGGTGTAAAAAGATGGATCTTCGGCCGTCATTACCGCGTTTCTCAAATTAGGTGAGATTTGCTGCAGCGGCGTAAACTCCGGGTTTTCGGGGCCTATCAGGTGTGGGGCCATTGGTTTGCCCTTTTCATACGGTGTATATACAAAGGGGCTGTTAAGCTTGGTTAAATCGGTGCGTCCAAATTTCAGGATCCGGAAGTTATCTTTATCCATGCCCGAATCAAATATCAAATCATCGGGTTTTGATGAATCCATGTAAAAATTCATGTGATAATTCAGCTTGCCCGCAACCTGGATGCCGTCAAGGGCGTCAAACATCCCCGTAGGAAACGAATCGAAAATATCGGCCGCATTAAGCCAGCCGGTATTGAGCTTCAGCTCATAAATTTTTACCGGGTTAAGCGTATACTTAATGTATGGGTGCGCCGTTAATTTTTTAATATGGATAAGCGAAGTACTATCGATGGATATGTAATTAGTGCCTACTTTAACATCGGCATCAATAGCAGCCGCCGGCAACACAATATCAGTAGATGAAATGCCCGGATGGCGAATAAGCAGGTTTTTAACCGACCATGAACCCGAGATCCTGGTTTCACCGCTGCTGTGGTCTTCCTCGGTTAGTTTTGTTTGCAGTGTATCAAAATTAAGCTTCAGGTTAAATTTCTTTTCAATGATAGGCAGCTCTACTTTTTTGCCATCGGCATAAAGCATTACGTCGATATCCTTATCCGAAGGGTGCATTTTGCCGGCGAAATGCCAGGTGGCTTCCCCGTCATTAACCTTTATGGTTGAGCTCAGTTGCCCGTCTTTGATCAGTGCTGTTTGCGCTAAAAGTTTAAGTTGATCGCTGTCGCTCTTAAAACTGATCCTGAAATTATGGAGCGATAAGTTATCCGGGATCTTATAAAGCAGCTGGTTGATCAGGTTATCGGCAAGATGGCTCAAATCGGCTTTGGTATCGGTGGCTGTTGAGTCCTTTTTCTTTTTGAAAAGAAAATCGAAATTCTTGACCCCGTTTTTATTAACAAGGCTAATGAAGCCATCCTGCAATACCACATCTGATAGTTTTACCTCACCAAGCACCAGCGGCATTATCCGTACACTTACCACAAAATTTTTGATGTTCAGTAAGCTATCGCGGCCATCCGGTACGATGCTGATATCCGAGAATGAAACGGTGCTGAGGCCGGTAAACTTAGCCGATCCTATTTTTACATCTAAATTATAATCCCTCTTTGCTTTTAATTTAGCTTTGTCAATGGCTTTTTCGAGCAGGGCTCCACGTTTTGAGTAGGCAACATATCCGCCGATAAGCAGAATAAGAATTAAGGGAACGAGAATGTATGCGGCTATGCGTATATATTTAGGATTAAGGCGCTTCATTTGTTAATTTTATCCAAAACTAAACTAAATCTTATCCCCTGCAAACGGTTGTTTTTGCAAATTGTTTCCTGATAAACTTAATCAACCACCTGTTTTCATAAATTTGCCTCATATTATGACAATTACTAAAGAACAAGTTTTACAGGCACTGGGCAACGTTGAAGAACCGGATCTGAAAAAAGACCTGGTAACGCTTAACATGATCCAGGATATTCATATTGATGGCAACAACGTTAGCTTCTCGGTGATATTGACTACGCCGGCCTGCCCGCTTAAAGCCATGATTGAGAATGCCTGCCGTAATGCTATCCTGCATTTTGTAAGCAAAGAGGCCGTTATCAATATCAACATGACCTCGCGTGTAACTACTCAAAAAAATACCGGGGTTCCGGGTGTAAAAAATATCATTGCCGTAGCTTCGGGCAAGGGTGGTGTTGGTAAATCAACGGTTGCGGCAAACCTTGCTTTGGGTCTGGCGAAATCTGGCGCAAAGGTGGGAATGATCGATGCCGATATTTACGGTCCATCGGTACCCATTATGTTTGGCCTGGAGGGTGCCCGCCCAATGGCCAGCCAGGTTGATGGCAAAACCCGAATTGAGCCGATTGAAAAATACGGCATCAAATTACTGTCTATCGGTTTCTTTACCGATCCTAATCAGCCGGTGCCATGGCGTGGGCCAATGGTATCTACCGCTGTAAAACAACTGTTCAATGATGCCGACTGGGGCGAGCTGGATTACCTGGTGATCGACCTGCCGCCGGGTACAGGCGATATTCACATCACGGTAACGCAAAGCTTCCCGGTAACGGGCGCTGTAATTGTTACCACGCCGCAAAATGTAGCCCTGGCCGATGCTAAAAAAGGTATTGGTATGTTTATGATGCCGGCTATTAATGTGCCTATACTGGGGGTGGTTGAAAACATGTCATACTTTACACCTGCCGAACTGCCCGAAAACAAGTATTACATATTTGGTAAAGGCGGTGGACAAAAACTGGCGGCACAGCTTGATGTTCCGTTCCTGGGCGAAATCCCGCTGATTAAAGGCATCAGTGATTCGGGCGATGCCGGTAAGCCAACGGTGCTTGAAGAAGACGGCCCAATGACCGCTGCTTTTGTGAAAATGGCCGAGCGTGTTGCCCAGCAGGTGGCCATATCAAATGCCAAAGCATTGAGTGCAGAAAATATTGTAAATAATTAATAACTTTACATAACGTTATAAATTAATAAAAATGAGTTTATTAAATCAGGTTGAAGCAGCTTTAGATACTATCCGTCCGTATTTGGAGGCTGATGGGGGGAATGTTTCTGTTGAGGAGATAACTCCTGAAAATGTCGTTAAATTAAAGCTGTTGGGTTCATGCGGATCATGCCCAATGAGTATCATGACCCTTAAAGCAGGTATTGAGCAGGCTATTAAAAAAGCTGTGCCCGAAATTACCGCCATTGAGGCCATAAACCTAACGGACATTGATGACCCCAATGCCGTGCTTCCCGAAAATTTAAGGTAGTTGTTAAGATTTGTTAAATCCCCGGTTCAATTGGGGGATATGACTTATTTTTGATGAAGTTTAAAAACTATTTTGACCCTCGCAGCGTAATATATGTTGAGCTAAGTAGTTAATGGTTTTATGAAATATTTATTTGGTTTACTGCTGTTATTTGTTTCAATGGGCGCTTTTGCACAAAGCAAAGATCGCCCCGTTGTGCAATTTACCGGTATTACACATAATGCCGATAGCGTAAAGATCACTATCCCTTATGTAACCATTACCAATACTTCGGCACATAATATTATTAACGTATCAAACTATAAGGGATACTTTTCATTTGTTGTACATGAGCGCGATACCCTTCGCTTCACCTGCGTTGGCTATGCCCCGGTTACCGTGGTTATCCCGTCCAATCTGCCAAATGAAAGTTATACTACCCAGGTATCCCTGAAAGCTCAGATCATCAACCTGCCTACATTTCACGTGTTTCCATGGGCAACTACAGATGAGTTTAAAAAAGATTTCCTGGCTATAAAACTTGCTGATGACGATTTGGAGATTGCCCGCAAAAACATCAGCAAAGCAACCCTATCGGCCTTGTATAACACTTTGCCCCGCGATGCCCAGGAAATACAATCGGCCAATGCGCAGGCTATGCACACCAGCATCCTGAATTCGCACTCGCTTACACCCAATCCGCTGTTAAACCCGTTGGCATGGGGTAGCCTCATTAAGTCGATATCTGACGGAGATAAGAGTAGTAAGTAATCAAGATTTAAACGTTACCACCCGGCTGGAGCTAAGCGGCGGCGGAATTATTCCATGACATAAAGCTCCTTTTGGTAATTATTGAGCGGGATAAAAATGATTCTTTATTTCATTCACAAAACTTTCGGCCACAGCTTTATTAATCATCGCTATTGCTTGTTTGCTTGAATAATTCCCGGTTAAAGAAACATGCCCCATGGTAGTAAGCTGCACCGGAGCTTTAGATTGTATATCATTCAGATTACCTACGGCGGTATAATCAATTGATTTATAAAAAGGTACCCATAAGGGTCCCGTTTCTAACGAATTGACGTTGATGATAATGGGTGCTGCTTTATTAATTTCTTTATAAAGTGTATCCTTTTTAAATAACACAATTACGGATAAATCGCCTTTGCTCCCTTTTGCTGATATTGCCGAATCTTTTCTAAATCCCTCCGGCCAATTAGCCATAACACTGTAGCTTCCTTCGGTCTTATTATAACTAAACGTCGTATTCTTGAATATGACAATGATCAAAAGGAATCCAATTGCTATAAAAATGTTTTTTTTACGAGATTGCATAGTAGATACGGTTTAAGTAAAAAGGGGTATCCCTTATAACTCATAGGATGGTTTGAAATAGAATTTGTTACAGGATCCTGTAGTATAATCTGAATAAAATCAGCACAAGCAATACCTGGATGATCAGAACAATTTAATCTGATATATCAAACCAATCCCTCAAAATCCATCACCTCGCCCTCAAACATTTCCAACTCCTGCAAATTATGACTTACAATAATAGTAGTGATACCCATTTGCTTAATTAAATATCTAAGCTCAGCTATCAGGCTTGTTTTTACTTTATTATCCAGTGCCGAAAATGGCTCATCCATTAAAAGCAATTTAGGTTTAATAGCCAGGGCCCTCAAAATGGCCAGTCGTTGTTGCTGTCCTCCTGAAAGATGATCTGGTTTGTGATTAGTAAACTTATCCAATTGACCTAACGACAATAACTGCTTTATCCAATCTGTATCATTTGTGGCATATTCCAGGTGTTGTTTTGCGGTCATGTTCGGAAACAGGCCATAGTTTTGAAACACAAAACCAACATTTCTTTTTTGAGGAGACAGGTTGATTTTTTCCCTCGAATCAAACCAGGTAACACCATTAGCCATGATCACCCCATTTTCAGGTGTCCCCAATCCGGCTATCATTTTTAATAAAGTGGTTTTTCCTGAACCGGACGGCCCTAAAATTTTTATGATACTTCCTGTATTAAATTGCCGGTTTATTTTCAGCAATTGTCCGCCATGATAGGCTTTCAGTTTTATTTCAATATCAATGCTGATCATGCTATGGGGCCTTTCGCCTGGTATTTATTGAATATAAAAACAGCTATCACCAAAATGAACGTAATGGAGAATAAAATCAACGAATAATTATTGGCCGAGGCATAGTCCATCTTCTCTACCGAATCATATACCGCAATAGAAGCTACACGGGTAACACCGGGGATATTGCCGCCAATCATCAGCACAACACCAAACTCGCCCAGCGTATGGGCAAAGGTTAAAACCGCGGCGGTTAATAATGATGGTTTGATGTTGGGCAGCAGTACATACCTGAACGTTTGCCATTCGGTTTTTCCCAATGTGTATGACGCTTCGGCTAATGAAACCGGCAATTGCTGCAGAGCAGATTTTACCGGCCCCACCATAAAAGGCATACTATAAATTACCGAAGCCAGGATCAGCCCCGGAAAGGAAAAAACCAGTTGTACATCAAAAGTATCATGCAGCCATTTCCCTAAACCATGCTGCGGACTAAAAGCCAGCAGCAGATAAAAGCCCAGTACCGATGGCGGCAATACCAAAGGCATAGTAATAATTGCTTCGGCAATGATCTTGATAAAAGATCGCCCCCTTGAAAGCCACCAGGCAAATGGCAGCCCGATAAGCAGTAGCAAAAGCGTGGTGATGCCTGCTAATTTTAATGTGAGCCATATGGGCGATAGGTCCATCGATAAAAATACAAATTATTGTACCCTATAACCATACGCTTTAAAAATACTTTTAGCCGCCGGGCTTAAAATGTACCGGTAAAATTTTCCGGCCGCAGGATTAACCGCTCCGTGTTTCAGGATCACGATGCCCTGCAGTATGGGGTCGTAGGTTTTGGGATCGACGACCATATAAAACAGCGGTGTTTTATTTCTCAGTTCCTTTACCAGCGATTGGGTAGTGAAACCGATATCGGCCACGCCTGTGGTAATGTAAGTATTTACCTGCGATATGCTTTCTCCATAAACGGCCTTCGATTTGGCATCATCCAAAATCCCCTTATCCCTGAGCGATTGCTCGGCGGCTCTACCATAAGGCGCTATAGCCGGGTTTGCTATGGCGATTTTTTTTATCCTTGCCGAAAGCAGCAGGCGTTCCCAGTTTTCAAAACCAATGTTTTGCGTACTGCAAATGATCAGGCTGCCCGAGGCATACACTACCGGTTTTTCCTTTGCAAAACCATTTTTAAACAGCATTTCGGGAAAAGTCATATCTGCCGATAAAAACACATCAAACGGCGCGCCGTTGCTGATCTGAGCTACCAGCTTACCCGATGAACCGATAACGACATCAATAGTAATTCCTGTTTTTTGCTTAAAATCTTTTTGTAAAACCGCCATTACCGGCTGCAGGTTAGCAGCGGCCGCCACCCGGATATTTTGGGCGTTTACGGTTAAGCTTGCTGTAAATAGCAGGGCGAATAAAAAAAGAATGCTTTTTTTAAGCCCGGCATTGTAATGTTCGCTTTGCATCTGTTTTATAGTTTTTAGCTTGCAGGCAACAGTTTTCGTTTTGGTAATGAAGCACATCGTGATTTTTAAGAAGCGATATTTTAATGCCCTAACACTACAAATATACGCTTGTTATAACCAATAGCGGTTCATATATTAGTCATGTTAAGTTATCTGATAAATCAAATTTTAACAATGATAAAACGGTCAGGCGCCGTGCGCACCGGCTTTAAAGATACGCCTGAAGAGAAATGCCATTGTTGTTTTTTAGGCGTAGCCCTTTAATATGAAATAGATGGAAAAACCGCTTCGAACACTTTAGTAAATGGGCTTATCACTATTTATGCATAGTAAATCCCGGATATTAACAACAAATAGCTAAAAATTAACATTTTAAATAACTGTTTAATGTACTTTTAATAGGAATAGAAAAATAAAAATATTATAATTGTATCCGGCCTGACGCTAACCAAACAACCATTTTTTTCGCGCCTGTAGTGAAACCACCATTACAGGTGCGGAATACATCCATTTCCCAAGCCTATGTTTAAACTTTTACTGAGATCTTTTATCGGTATTATATTGTTTTGCTTATGCTTTTCAACAGGCATAGCTCAAACCACGGTTCAAATAAACGACAAAGTAAACCAGCACATTTTTGAATATAAGCAGATAGTTTATTTTGAGGACACAACCGGAAAACTCGGCCTCGATGATACTCGCGATGCTTACTTAGCAGGCAAATTCGCAGTTAACCATGAACCTACCCCGGTTACCCATCACAACAATTCGGCTTACTGGTACCGCATAAAAATTGGCAAGGCCAATGCCACCAGCAACAACTGGATCCTGGAGTTTTTTGATCAAACTATCGACAGTATTACCGTTTATTCGCCCGTTAAAAATACTTACAGGGCAACGTCGCTTGGCAGTAGCCGTCCTTTTGCCGCGCGCTTTTACAAACACAAAAACTTTAGCTTTAATATCAACAGCAGCCAGGGGCCCGATGATGTTTATTATATCCGCATCCGTTCGGGGCATTCGGTTAATGTGATCATGGTATTGCGTACGGTAAGCCGCTTTATTGGTTACGCGCTCGACGAATATTTTTTCTTTGGTGTTTTTTACGGTATGATCCTGGTTTTTGGCCTGTACAATTTCATGATGTTCATAGCCATGCGCCAGGTACAGTACTTGTATTACATCATTTATAACTTAAGTATTGGCCTTTATGAAATGTGTGCCGATGGCATAGCTTACCAGTACATCTGGCCAAACTATCCGGGCTGGAACAATTACGCGTATGGTATCGCCCTGTTTTCGGCCAGTATTTTTGCAATCCTTTTTGCCCAAAAGCTGCTCAATTTAAAAGTTAATGCCCCGCGATTAAATAAAGTGATCAAGTGGGTGATCATTTTCAGGTGCATTTATTTCCTGGCTTGCATTGCCATTAATATGGCCTGGTTTAACTACAAGATTATCGAGTTTTTGCCGCTGTGCATTTCTTTTTATGCGGGCTGTTATGTATTGATAAAAGGGTACAAACCGGCGCGGTTCTTTGTTATCGGATATACGTTTTTACTTACCGGCTTTGTGATTAAAAGCTGTATAGCACTAAATATTTGGTGGCTGCCCGTTACCGAGTTTGATTACTACAGCCTTAGTATTTGTTTTATTATGGAGATGCTGTTCATCTCTTTTGCTATAGGAGATAAAGTGCGGATCCTTAAAAAGGAAAAGGATGTTGCCCAGCAGGATATTATAGCCCAGATGAAGCAAAACGAAGAGCTGAAAGATATCCTGAACCGCAGCCTTGAAGCCCAGGTGCAGGAACGCACCCGCGAGCTGGTTGAAAAGTCATCAATGATAGCGGAACAAAATGAGGAGCTAAAATCAGTTAATGAGCTGCTGCAACAACAGGCCGAAGAGATCTCGCGCATGAATGTGCTCCTCGAAAAAGACAACATTATCCTGCATAATGATATTGAAAAAGTAACACACGATAGGGTAATGCTCACCGAAGTTGACTTTGAAGAGTTTAGCCGTATTTATCCCGACAGGGAAACCTGCTTCAAATTCCTGTCCGATCTGAAATGGGAGCATGGTTACGCCTGCCGCAAATGCAGCAATACGCATTACGGCAGCGGGCATCTGCCTTACAGCCGCCGGTGTTCAAAATGTGGTTATGAAGAGTCGGTAATAGCTTACACCATATTGCAAAACACCCGGATCCCTATCAATAAAGCTTTTTATATGATCTTCCTGATGTATTCAACCAAGGGTAAGATCTCGTCACATAAACTTTCCGAAATTCTTTCCATCCGCCAAAGCACCTGTTGGGCTTACAGCTCGCGCATTAAAAAAGTAATGGAGCAGCGTAAAAAAGAGATCAAAAACGCGGGGAATAAAGGGTGGAGTAAATTAGTGATCGACATGACTGCTTAGCAATCATGATCTTTGAACCCAATCGGGTCTTCTTTCCATTAATCATGACCTACGAACCATGATCTATGAACCCGACGAAGACTTCCTGATAAACAGTTTTGATTTCAATACATGTTGCTTTTTAGGGGCCAGGCCGTTGTTTTCCAGCACATCGAACAATAAAGTTGCAGCCTTTACGCCCATTTCGTAAGCGGGTTGCGTTATGGTTGAAAGAGGGGGGGAAAGGAGCGGGGCTACCCTGAGGCTTGAAAAGCTAATCACTTTCAGATCGTTAGGTATCGAAATGCCAAGGTCATTACAAACGTAGTAGGTGGCAAAGGCCAAACGTTCAACCGAACTGAAAATACCATCAGGCTTGATTACCTGTAAGGCCTTTTTCAAAATCTTATAATTTTCCTTTTCATCGTTGCTGCAATCAATAACAAGGGTATCATCAAACACGATCTTGTGCTTAGCTAATGCATCCATATAGCCCTGCATTCGCACCTTACCTATCGAAATACTTTTGTTAACCACCAGGTAAGCTATCTTTTTGCACCCGGTTTTAATAAGGTGTTCGGTTGCTGCAAAACTGGCGTCATAGTCGTTAGTAGTTACTTTGGCGGCCTCAATATCCTCGT
Source organism: Mucilaginibacter gossypii (assembly GCF_900100945.1). GTDB lineage: Bacteria > Bacteroidota > Bacteroidia > Sphingobacteriales > Sphingobacteriaceae > Mucilaginibacter > Mucilaginibacter gossypii. Next base: position 83,222 of record NZ_FNCG01000020.1, read on the forward strand.
AAACGCGGTCGAAAAAAACAACAGGCACATGTTTTTTTTCCAGTTGACGCAGATAGTTGTGGTCGCTGGCTTCGCCGGATACCGACATGATAATGCCATCGGCTTTGCCATTGTTAAGGTAATTTACAAACGATACTTCCTTTTCAAAAACGTCGTCGGTGCGGTAAAGTAAAATGTAGAACCCTTTTTTACGGGCAACCTCTTCAATGCCATTGATAGCCTGCGAAAAAAAGTCATTAGCTATTTCGGGAACAATAACAGCCAGGGTGTTGGTCTTTTTATCGCGGAGGTTACTGGCATAATGGTTGGGCAAATAGTTATGTTGTTTGGCGTAGGCTAAAATCCGCTCTTTAGTGTCTTTATTAATATCAGTGTTTCCATTAAAGGCCCTCGAGATGGTTGATGTGGAGATATTGAGTTCCTTTGCCAGTTTTTTGATATTGATATTGTCCATTTTCGCTCGCTAAATCTATTTCCTATAGGCCAAATGTAATAAAACAGATCAATTGTGTTTAAACATTAAGGCTATAATTGTCAAAATATCATTACAAAACAGGGCTCTATCAGGAATGGCCCCCGGACTGGACGGCAAGTAGTTAACTGTAAGTTAATCAGTGGCATGCGGTTTGCATAATATTAGTACAGAAAGCAGGGCAGGGTTTATGGCAAAACGAATTTTGATAGTTGATGATAACGAGCTGATGATAGAGGTAATGACCTACATCTTGCTGGGCAAAGGTTACGAAGTGGCCTCATCAACCCATGCCCATGAAATTTTTAGAACGATAAAAGCATGCCACCCCGACCTGGTGATTCTGGATATTGTTAATAAAAGCATGGATGGCCGCGAGCTGTGCCGGCTCATTAAATTGAACCGGGCCACTGAAAATCTCCGTGTAATTGTTTGTTCAGAAAACGAAGAAACCGAAGCACAGGAACCGCAAAAAGGGGCGCCGGATGATGTTTTGCACAAGCCATTTGGCATGAACAGCCTGATCCATAAGGTTCAGTTACTGCTGGCGGCCTGATTAATTGTGTAAAATAATGATCTGTAAATTAGCCTGTTAAATTAGAATTTAGGGTTGTCAGCCACCCTGTTGTTGCTTTTGTAACATGGGATACGTATGTTTACCGTAGAGAAGATAAAGATGGGATTGCCACTAAGAATAACTTTTAACGATACCGACCATGTGTATCAAATTAATACCTCGCCAATTACCCCAACCACCAGCGAACTTGAGATCCTGTTAAATGGCGAGAAAATAATCCTTCAAAAAGACGCCCGCCGTGTATGGGTACAAAAAGGCGAAGGCCCGGTAATTGACCCCGAATTTGCGCAAGCTTTGGGACGCTCGGTTGCCTTGCGGTTTAGGATGTAGGAGCTTAATAATTTCTTATTAAAGTTGTCATTTCGACGAACAGACGGGGAATTGTAATGGGAGAGAGGAGAAATCCTATACACCCTGCTTGCAAACTTTTATAGCGAACTTTCACAGCGTATAAGATTTCTCTTTCGCCCCGGTGCTCATGCCTCTTCCGCTCAATCGAAATGACACCCTGTTGAAGGTCTCTTACATTAACCCCAGCATCACTAAACCCATTACAATCATCAATCCATCTTCAATAATGGTAACTGTGCTCATGGGCAAATTAAATACCGCGCCAAGACATGCACAACGGATCTGCCTTTTGCTGAAAACACTTTGCAGCACACCAATCAGGCTTATGCTCATTAACGCAACCATAATGGCGTTAACCGTTACCGGCGCAATATTAAGCGCAAAGGCAAGACCTAAGCCCAGTTCAACAAAAACATACACGTAACCCCATCCGCGCCAGCGTTTGGCCACCACATCATACATGGCATAGCTATCGGCAAAGCCCGCGAGATCCAGCAGTTTAAAAAAGGAAAATACCAGGAAAAAGCCGCTCATGAAAACGCGCATGACCGTAAAGATGTTAAATCCGCCTGTATGGCTTCCGGCAATTATTGCTGCTGCTAAAATATAACCAAAAATGAGCAGGATCGGCTTGTAGGTTTGCAGCCAGGTGCGGTTTTCAGCAGCATCTGTCGTACTCATATGGTGATGATGTGCCTCTGCTTCGCTAAGCTGGTATTTAGGATAAGCGGCAAGAGCTTGTTGAAGGTCGCCTGTTGATACGTGCTTTTTCATCGTGATGTCGGCAGTACCTTCGGCTAATGAGATCTCAACTTTTTCGATGTTGGGAACCTGCTGTAACAGGCCTTGCACTTTAGCCAGGCAACCGCTGCAGGTCATGCCGGTGATATTATATGTATGTGTCATGATAATTTGTATTTGCTGATACAAAATTACCATGAGCCGGCAGGGAAGGCATTACGGTATTATGGGTATGATTTATAAGATTTACAGGTTAGCACGAGTGCTACCCATTACAACGAAAAAAAAATGGGTGTCATACTGAGTGATTTAAATCCGGTGGCCTCTGAAGGTAAAATGACATCTGCGTCACGTCATTGCTGTAAGGAATGAAGCAACCCCCGACAGGCTGGTAACGGGCTTCATTGGTATTTGACTTACATCGTCGCGCTCCTGGCCGCGCGGGGCCAATTACTTTTGTCGCCACAAAAGTAACCAAAAAGGCTTGCAGCAGAGAGGCTTCTTTGCGCACAATCTGGCCCCATAGCCATCGGCGCGGCCTTCACCCTGCAAAACGAACAGAACCACGGGCTGCAATTATTTTGCCCCGATTCGCACGCAATGCCTCCGCTTCTGCAAAAACTTGCCATGCCCCTGCAGCCGCACCGCCCAGCATCGTTCTACTCGTTTTCACCCGAAGCTGATCTGCTGTGAAAAACCACATTTTTTATCTTGTCATGGGTAGCCCGTCGAAGTATGGCGGGCAGGCCTCTGCGCACGAGTCTTCGACAGGTTCAGACTGACAGGTGCTCTTTGTCATCTAACCTTCAGAGGCCCCGGATTTAAATCACTCAGCAAAGCCGGGCACAATTTGATCGGGTTATACAAACCATTGCAGAATAAAATTCGTGCTTTATATATCTTCCAGGTTTGTGCGTTTACTACCCTGAAGGGCTTTAAAGGCAGATGGTGTCATCCCGGTTATCTGTTTAAACTGGCTGGATAGGTAGGCAACGCTGCTATAGCTTAATTGAAATGCGATTTCGGAAAGACTAAGTTCATTATAAACCAGGAGCTCCTTCACTTTTTCAATACGCTGGGCTATGTAGTATTTTTCGATGGTTGTACCTTCTACAGCCGAAAAAAGGTTGCTCAGGTACCCATAATCATAATTAAGTTTTGAAGTAAGCAACGCCGAAAGCTTCAAGGGCGATTGTGTTTCGGCGTAGTGCACATGCTCAATGATGAGGGTTTTGATCTGTTCAATAATACGGCTCTTTTGATCATCGATGAGTTCAAACCCAAGTGCATTTAACGATGTCTCCAATTGTTTGAGCTGAGCCGGGTTAGGGCCTTCTTTAATCTCTACCTCACCAAGATCAACAGAAACAGGCTGCAGCCCGGCTTTTTCCAGCTCGGTTTTCACCATTATTTTGCAGCGGCTGCAAACCATGTTTTTTATATACAGCTTCATGGCTGCAAAACTACTATTTTACTGCTTCATCCACCAGTTGTTTCAGTTCGCGATAACGCTGTTGCCTGCCATCGCTTTTAATATAAAAAGTCATCATAAAGGCGGCGTACTTTTTATCCTTGTCTATCCACGGAAAGCTCCCGAACAACCCCGGACTGCTTACGGTATGGGCATCAAACACCCACTCGCCGTAACCGTAACCTAAACCTCCGGCCTCGGCAGGTGAATAGGCGATCTTAACGTCGGCGGTAATCCTGTTTTCCTGCATCCGGGCTATACTATTTTCGCTCAGGACACGCTTTCCGTTAAAAACGCCCCGGTTCATGATCATGGTTAAAAAGCTCAGGTAATCCTCGGTAGTACTGTAGGCCCCGCCCGCGGGCAGGGCTACTTTGGCATTTCCAAAATCAGTATGCTGCATATTAAGCGGCCTGGCAATACGTTCGGCAAATAAGGTTTCAAAATTTTTGCCGCTGATTTTTTCGATGATAGCCCCGGCAATTTGCAAGCCGGCATTGCTGTAGTGAAAAACCTTGCCGGGTGTACCTTCCATCGGTAAGGCTGCTATATCGGCTATTGCATCATCCATCGAGTTGTCCTGGCGCATATCTTCTAAACTTTCTTTTAATGGCGGCGTCTTGATCCCGGTTTGGTGCGACAGGCATTGACCAATGGTGATGCCCCCCTTGCCATGTTGCGATAGTACAGGCAAGTATTTGCCGGCTGTATCGGTCAATTTTAGCTTTCCCTCATCAACAAAGGTCATCACTAAAGCGGCACTAAGCCATTTGCTGCAGCTGGCAATAGCCACCTTTGAGGTAGACGTATAATCATCCAGATCAGCCTTTTTGCCTTGTTTGCGGGCTATCATGCGGCCAACAAATTTTTGCCTCATGTTCATATCATTAACTGCGTGATTGTAAACCACCCTGCCATCTTTATAAACAACAAGCACCACCCGGCCACCCATTTCGGATGCGTGGTCATTTAGCCAGTTATCAACTTTGGTAAAATTGTATTGAGCACTGGCCGGGATAGCGCAAAGGCTGATAAGCGTTAGAAGTAGGAAAAGTCTCGTTTTCATTTTTGGATGATTTTTAAGGTGCGTTAGGAAAAAATTGCGTCCTGCCTTTTAAACCTTACTGTTTTGCCTCTTTTTTCTCCTTCATCTTATCCCGCATCTCTGCTTCAAAGTCCTGGTACTGTTTAAACTGGTCAGCGGTGAACACGCCTTTCAGTTCGGTATCCTTTTCCTTTAACAATGCTTTCGCCTGCTTAAATTTAGAGAACCGCCCGGCATCGCTTTTAATGATCGGATCCATTTTTTGTGCGTATTTTAAATTGATGGCCTGCACTTTGGAGGTTTGATCGGGACTAAGCTCGAGCTTAGTCGTCATCATCTCGGTTTGAAATTGTGCACGCTGTTCGGGTGTTTTATTTTTCAGATCGGCACCGGTTTGCGCAAAGACAGATCCAATAAAAAGTGTGAAGGTTAAAACCGTTATTAAACTGAAGAGCTTTTTCATATTGTTTACCATTGAATGTTGTAGGATGCACCGCTGTTTAATAACAGTGTTGCTTTGTTATTGCCATTAAACGTAATAGTACCATTAAAGTTAAAGCTTTTGCCTGATGATGAAGCGCCGCTAATGGTAACCGTTGCTGTTCCGGATAAAATTTTGAGACTGGTTTTATCAACCGTGATATCTGACGATTTAATAATTAATTTGCTGCTGAAAGAATAATTGCGGCCGATCTTCGATACCTGGCTGCCATCACGGGTATAGGTAGTATTAAGCACGTAAGCAGGTGCCGTTGGGGCCAGTCCTGTTAATACAAAACCTCCGGAACAGCTATCCTCTGATGACATACGTGGCCCGTCATATTTGCTGCTGCCGGTAAAGTTGAAGGTAAGATCGTTAGGAACAACGCCCGAACAGTTGAGCAGGTAATTCCAGCTCAACGTATAATTATATGATGGGCTTACTCCTGTTGCACTTGATTTGGTAATAGATGAGTCTTTTGCAATGCCGCAGCTTAGCTTTACGGTTTTATAAACGGTTACTGAGCTGTTTACCTGTACCGCAAAGCCACCGCTTGATGGCACAATGGCATTTGTAGTCAGCTCGGCTGCATCGGCCTCGGTGACCGTTGTATTTTCTGTGGTTGATGCGTTATCCTTTTTACATGATGATATGATCACGGCCAGGCCGGCAGTTACTGCCAGGCTAAATAATATTTTTCTTGCTTTTAAAGAGGTTTTCATAACGTTGTTTTTTTGTATGGTTTATGATTTGATTTTATACTGATTTAATGGTGTACCACCACCACCCGGCGGCGGGTTACAACAACCGGGCGGGCAACAACAACACGCCTTACGGGTCTAACAATAACTGTATGTGCCGGTGTTACCACCACCCGGCGTACCGGGCGCATTACAATTACCGTTTGAGCATTTGCATTGGTGATGCCTGCGACAGCGAGGCAAAGGATTAAAATGATCTTTTTCATGATTTCAATGATTTAAATTTGATTTTTACAGGTATGACTATTGGGTCGGTAACGGGTTTTTACTTTTGGGGTGAAGCTTCCAAAGGCAGCGTTGAACTTTCTTTTACCGCGGATGAACTTGCTGGTTTAAACCAAATGACAAAACCCTGCAAAACCAGTTTAAATGGGTTATAGCTCAAAAAACCGGTCGTTAAGCCGTACTTTACAGGTTCGGTTTCGGGTTGATAAGTGTTAAACAACCTGTCCCAGATGATAAATACTCCCCCAAAGTTTTTATCGATATAGATTGGATTACTCCCATGATGTACCCGGTGCGATGAAGGCGTATCCATTACCCGCTCAATAATGCCGAGCGTGCCTACAGCTTCGGTATGTAAAAAGAACTGATAGGCCAGGTTCAGCACGTAGGAGATCACGATGAAATCGGTAGGTAAGCCCAGCAATGCAGCAGGTATGAAAAACAGCGGACTGATAATTGCCGAAAACCAGTTGAGCCGGTAAGCTGCCGTTAAGTTCATGTGCATAGCCGAGTGGTGTATAAGATGAAATGCCCAAAGCGGTTTCCAAACATGCGAGATGCGGTGGAACCAATAATAAATAAAGTCGACTGTGATGAAGGTTAATGAAAATATCCAAACGTTATGCGGCATTTTTAGAGGTGAAAGGCCGGCGAAAAACCCTAATACAGCTAACTGGTAACCGGCAAAAAGATATTTGGAAAACTGGAAGCCGGCAAATACAGCCAGGTTGGCAAACGTTTCTTTAACCTCGTAAGCGCCCCGGTCTTTTTTCCAGCTCCAGATAATTTCGATTGTAACCAGTATCAACAGAAACAGCAGGATGTAAATTCGGTATGGGCCAATTTGATGTTTCATTTTTTAATGTTTTAAAGTTTGTGTGAGACACGTAAACAGTGACTTGACTATTTTGATATCCGCCGACACATATCTACCCGCGTCGGCATTACAAAAGTGGAAGGAAAAATGGGGGAGGGCAGGGCAAATCCAGGTGAAGCTGCAAAAGCAGGGGGCGAAGTGCTTAGCGGTTCATCCAGCTTTTAAATTCGGGAACGCGGGCCTTGCTGATAAGTATGCTTTCGGCCGGTTCCGGCTTTACTTTGATAGATAATCGGCCGTTGAAATAGAAATCTACCTCGGTTATAGCATCGCGATTAAGAATAAATTGGCGGTTGGCGCGGAAAAACTGCTGCGGATCAAGCTGCAGTTCCAACTGTTCCATGGTGAACTCCATAATGTATTGACGGGCATCTGAAGTATGCGCATAAACAATTTCGTTAGTGGTATAAAACCAGGCTATTTTAATAGCTTCAACCGGGATCAGTTTTTCACGAAAATGGATGAGGAACGATTTTTTGTAGGAACGAGTAAGAAGGCTAATCTGCTGAAGCATTGCTTCAACTGCCAAAGCAGGAGCTTCATCCCGGTTCGATGCAAAGAAATCATTATGTTTTTGCAATGCGCGGGCTATTTCCTGCTCATCAAATGGCTTTAGGATATAATCGATGCCGTTGTTTTTAAAAGCAGGAAGCGCATAGTCATTATAAGCAGTAACAAAAATTACAGGTTTGGTAATAGCCACCTGCTTAAAAATATCGAAAGATATGCCGTCGGCCAGGCGGATATCCATAAATATGAGGTCATAACTATTTGCCTGATCACTGAACCAGGTCACACTTTCTGCTACTGATGGGAGCGTGGCAGCTATAGCTATTTTATCATCTATTGCAGTTAATAAACGGGCGAGGTTGCGGGCTGTTGCCGCTTCATCTTCAACTATAACTACACGTAGGGGTCTCATACTTTCAAGGGCAATTTAACAATAAACCGGCCGGCCGTTTTTATGATCTCTATCTCCCGGCCTGTCATGATCCTGAAACGTTCGTTCAGGTTGGCCAGCCCTATGCCGTTACTGTTTTCGGGCGAGGAGACCTCTTGTAAATTATTACTGATAACGAGCAGATCACCCTCCATATAAATGCTAACTGTTAGTGGTTTTGTAATGGTTGCCGCATTATGTTTTACGGCGTTTTCAAGCAGGGGTTGCAAGGAGAGGTGAGGGAGTTCATTATTGAGCCGGGCGCTATCAACATTGATATCAAGCTTAAAGGCATCTTCCAAACGCAGGGTTATAAGCTGTGCAAATGAGCGGAGCATTGTCAACTCATCCTGCAGCGTTACGAGGTTTGTTTTTCCCTTAATAAGCGCATAACGAAAAACGGCGGATAATTCTTTTACATATTGCTGTGCTAATGCCGGGTTTTCGCCAATTACTCCCGATAAGCTACTTAATGAATTGAACAGGAAATGCGGGTTCATTTGTTCTTTAAGCAGTTCAAGTTCGGCCTGCATCCGCGCGTTTTTTAATAGTTGGTTTTCTGTTTCCCTCATCCTTGCTTCGCGCAGCAATAAAATTATTTTTATAACGATGCTAATCAGTATGATGCTTAGGGCAAAGCGGGTAAAATACCCAAGTGCAAGGCCGCCCGGAACACTTTGATAAACAAATAAAACGCGTTGTAAAATGACCCCGACGACAATGGATGGCACCGCAATAATAATATTGGCCAGCACATACATCACATGCTTTTTTTGATTGCGGAATACAGAAAGCGTACCACCTTCCTTTAAATTCAAATAAAACATCAAAAAACAGAAAACGATGTTATACAGAAGCTGGAAGCTCCATTCGCCCAGGTTGAAATGCCAGTAGCGGGCTATGATGCCGTTTTCGCGCAGGGCCAGCAGTTTGCCCGAATTCATCATGAGTCCGACGAGCAGCGAGCTATACAAACAAATGCGTTTTTCGGTTTTATCCATCAGGTAAAGCTAATTTAATATTTATTGGTGATACTCATATAGCAGGGCGAAGCTGAAATATCAGGAGGTGAAGCATCAAAATGACATGTTTTGTAGTCTCAACTTCCTTTTTTCCTTATTTAACGATTATTTGCACTCGCCCAACTAATTGTTACATTTATTATAAAGGATTGTCGTTTTCTTTGCATTGCAAACGAATGGCTATGAAAACCAACAGAAAACCCTTGTATCGACGAAAAGCGTTCCTTATCATCCTGATTTTATTTGCAGGCTTTTTGTGCATCCAGTTTATGCGCCCGGATGTTCCTAACCCGCCGGTAACGGGCGACCTGGAAGCCCCGGCAGATGTTAAGGCTGTTATTCAACGTGCCTGTTATGATTGCCATTCAAACAATACCAATTTACGCTGGTACGATAAAATAGTTCCTATTTACTGGGGGGTGGCATCCCATATCAAACAGGGCAGGGCCGACCTTAATTTTTCCGAATGGAATAGGCTCGCGCCGGCCGATCAGAAAGGCAAACTCTGGGAGTCGGTAAATCAGATAATAGCCGGAGCAATGCCTTTGCCGGGTTATACCGCTGTTCATACCGGCGCAAAAGTATCTGCAGCCGATCTTGCTGTTTTGAAGAACTATCTTGCTTCAATGGTGCACAGCAAGCCTGCCGATACGGCGGTTATCAATGCCGCCGACAGGCAATATCAGCATTGGCAAAAAAACAAAACAGCAATAAGCAAATTGCCAACAGCAGCCAACGGCATCTCTTATATCCCCGATTATAAAAACTGGCAGCCTATCAGTACAACTGAACGATTTGATAATAATACCCTGCGTGTAATCTTCGGTAATGATATTGCCGTGAAAGCAATCAAAGAAAACAAGATCCACCCCTGGCCAAACGGCGCCATATTTGCCAAAGTGGCCTGGGCACAACTACAGGATAAAGACGGGACCACCCATACCGGCGAGTTTAAGCAGGTGGAGTACATGATAAAAGACGATAAAAAATATGCATCTACCTTTGGCTGGGGATGGGCGAGGTTTAAGACCCCGAAAATGGTGCCGTACGGCGGTGCAAATGTCATGTTTACCACAGAATGTACGAATTGCCACAAACCGATGGCTGCCGAAGATTTTGTATTTACCCAACCAATTAAACACTAACCCCATGAAAGCATTATATAGTTTATTTGCTGTATGCAGCTTAATGTTTGCGGCCTGCTCCGATAACAAACCGGTTGAATTATACAATACCAAAGCCGCGCTGCCATCATCCCCGAAATATAACCTCGATGGTTTGAAGGTAATCACTTCATTTGTTAATAAGACCAAAGGAACAGCCTCAACACTTTACGGGAATGACCAGGCTTTGAAATCGGCAATTGATGGAAACAAAACAGTTGGAACTAACGAAGTATTTACATTAGTAACCTGGAAGCAACAGGATGACGATCATTGGTTTGGCGCGAAGATCCCTTCGGATATTGAATCGGTGGAAGTGATTAAAACTACATCGTCTGGTAATAGCGTCGCTGTTAATTATCAACAACTTAATGGCAAGTCTCTCGACTTAAAAGCAGATACTTCGGGCCAGTCTGAAAGGATTAAATATATTCTTGGGCAAAAGCCTTCTGTTTTGCCGTAGTAATTCAGGATACATGAGTAAAGTGAAAAAAGGGGGCTGTGAAATAATTCACCAGCCCCTTTTATATAGAGCAAGCTCCGGGCCCTTGGCTTTTCGCCTTATGCTTTTAGCTTTAAGCTATATCTATTTCTGTACGATCACCATCCACCGGAGGCACATCAAGTGTTTTTACCGGTTCTAACCCGGAGGCATATCCAAACAGGCGGCGTTCTTTGATTATGGTAGCAACTTCGGGCGGCACAAACTCTTCCCAGCCATCGGCGCCCAGTTTTATCAGCTCAAGCACATTGTCGGTTTCAACGTTGAGGTTGTTTTCGTTATAATGCCTGATGTCTTCTATCTTATTGTTGGCTATCAGGTAGCGGTACAGGTCAATCAGGTGTGGCGGAAGGTAAAAACGCAGGCAATTCCAGATCACGCCATCGCGCAGGGTAGGATATATAAACAATTTTACCTTACGACTGAACAACGTAGCGAACGATTCCAAAATGCCGCCCGGCAAATCTTTATAATGTTCTTCCGAGAAAATGTACTCCAGGTTAGGGAAACCAAGTACCACGCCCATTTTAAGTTTGGTGATCTTTGAAAGATAGGCCACCAATTTATAATACTCGTGAAAATTAGAGATCATCACCGTTTGGCCCAGTGAGCCGAGGATGTCTACACGGTCGAGAAAGTCCTTCTCGTCTATATCGGCATTGATATCGGCGTTACGTTCTTTCAGGGCCTGGAGGGTAAGCTCGGTAACAACAACAACGTTTTCCTTATCAACATCCGATTCCTGTAAAAACTGTTTAACACCGGTGTTCAGCATATCCATATGTACGTTGATAACCGGGCGGAAACGGCCGCGCACCATTACGATATGCTTTTTGTATAAAACTTCGGATGGTTGCAGGTTTTTACCATCGGGCCCAAACAGCGCCGCATCCGAAAAGCCGTATTTTACCAGGTGAAGGCTCATGAGCCGGTTATCAACTTTGGTAAAGTTTGGTCCTTCAAAGCGGATCATGTCTATCTGGATCCTGTCGCGCGAGAGGTTATCCATCAGCGAAAGCAGGAATACCGGTGGAATCTCATTATAATAAAAGCAGGCATACATCAGGTTTACACCTAATATCCCCACAGCTTGCTGTTGCAGGTTATTATCGTTATCCAGCAGCTTAACATGGATCACCACATCATTGTACTGCCCGTTCGGCTCAAGCTGAAAGCGTACGCCCATCCAACCGTGGCCTTCATTTGTTTTGTTGTAATTGAGGGCCGATATGGTATCCGCGAAAGCAAAAAAAGTTGAAGTGTCACCACGCTGCGTACCAAGGCGTTCAATGATCAGGCCATATTCATGACCAAGCATGGCCATCAGCCGCGGTTCGCTTACATAACGGCGGGTTTGTTGTACCCCATAAATGGCATCTGAAAAAAGCATGTCATAGGCCGACATGGTTTTGGCTATGGTACCGGATGATGCCCCGGCTTTAAAAAAGTTTGCTGCTACGTCCTGTCCGGCACCTATTTCGGCAAATGAGCCATAAATTTCGGGGTTAAGATTAATGGCCAGCGCTTTTTGTTTGGTCCCAATATCTTTATTGTGAATGGCATTCATACCCATTAAATTATTATAGTTTACTGTTACCAGTAGTATAACCTTGCTAAGAAGGTATAAAATTACACTTTTTTAAGCGAAGGCGTGTTAAGAATGTATTACAAAATAAGCAATCGGCTCGTTTTATTACGTTCAGAAAATAAATTAATGTGTTTTTGACAGATATTCAGGCTTGATACTCAGGGCCATCAGATAAAGGTTCAAGTAAAAAAATAAAACAAAAACTTGCGTAGTTAAATGGCTACATTTATATTTGTAGTCAAATAGCTACATGATGAATTTAAGACGAGATGTATTTCAAGCCATAGCCGACCCAACCCGAAGGGCCATCCTTTTACTAGTTGCCACACAAGCGATGACTGCTGGTGTAATTGCGTCAAACTTTGACACCGCCCGGCCCACCGTTTCCAAACACCTGCAAATACTTACCGAGTGCGAGCTGCTTAAACAGGAGCAAAACGGCAGGGAGATTTACTATCATATCAATGCAGAAAAAATGAAAGATGTGGCCGACTTCATCGAACCGTTCCGCGCAATGTGGGAAGACAGGTTCAACAAATTAGAAACTATTATGAAAAATTATAAAGGCAAATAACATGGAACAAAAAACAAAAATAGACGCTGAAAACGGCAAACAGGATTTAACCATTACAAGAGTGTTTGACTTACCGGTGGAACTGCTTTTTAAAGCCTACATGGAGCCCGAAATTGTTGAGCAATGGATGGGAACAAAAGTGCTGAAGCTTGAAAATAAAAAGCACGGCAGCTGGCAATTTGAAACAAAAGATCCGCATGGGAATGTAGTGTTCAAAGCCAACGGAACAATTCATGAGTTTATCCCCGGCAAAAGATCACCCGTACGTTTGAAATGGATAACGCGCCTTTTGATGTACAACTCGAGTTCCTGGAGTTTGAAAAACTAACTGACGATACCAGCAAGCTCAATATGCATGTGGTTTACCGAACGCCCGAACTGAGGGACCAAATGCTTAAGCTGCCTTTTGCCTATGGTATAAATATGGCCCATAACCGCCTGCAGGAAGTAGTAAACAAATTGAAATAACACATATCATGAAACGGAATAAAATTATCTATTGGATAGCTACCATCTGGCTTGCTTTAGGGATGATATCAACAGGAATGGTACAGTTATTAAAAGCGAAGGCCGGGGCAGGAGGGGCCGACAGTTTGACGCATTTAGGCTATCCGGGTTATGTTTTAACTATATTGGGCACCTGGAAAGTTTTGGGTGTTATAGCAGTATTGATTCCTAAATTTCCGGTGGTAAAGGAATGGGCGTACGCGGGTTTTTTCTTTGCTATGTCGGGCGCGATTTTTTCGCATATCGCAGCGGGGAATGCTATAGCTGAGATATTTCCCGCGCTGCTATTACTGGTACTTACTGTAATATCATGGTATTTCAGACCTGCCGAAAGAAAAGTAATTTCGGGAAACCAATAAATGAACGATATGAACCCCAAAGTTGATTTTTATTTTAATAAAGCCGGGAAGTGGCAGGAAGAAGTAGAGCAATTAAGATCGATTGTTCTTGATTGCGGATTGACCGAAGAATTAAAATGGGGCTGTCCCTGTTATACCTTTCGGGAAAGCAACATCGTTTTGATCCATGTATTTAAAGAATATTGCGCGCTTTTATTTTTCAAGGGAGCTTTATTAAGTGATACCCATAACATCCTTATTCAGCAAACCGAAAACGTACAAGCTGCGCGGCAAATCAGGTTTACCAATGCCGGTGAAATAGCCGGGCAAAGGAGTATCCTGAAAGCGTATATTTATGAAGCCATTGAGGTGGAAAAGGCAGGACTAAAAGTAAATTTAAAGCAGACGAAAGATTTTGCGGTCGCTCAGGAGTTTCAACAAAAATTAAATACCATACCCGCCCTTAAAATCGCATTTGAAGCATTAACACCCGGACGGCAAAAAGCGTATCTGCTTCATTTTTCCCAACCCAAACAAGCCTCAACCCGCGAGGCAAGAGTTGAAAAATGGATGCCGCAAATCCTTAACGGTAAAGGATTGAATGATTTGTAATACAGCCCGTTTTTAAGAATAAAAAGCGGAGGCCTGTGCGATTCCCCTCTCGAGAGGGGTGTAGGGGTGTGTTGCTGCTTTGAAAAGGCAATCGCATACACACCCCTGCCACCGCGCTGTCCTACGCGCCCCCTCTCAAGAGGGGAATTGAAAAATTACCTAAAAACCAATAAACCATAACCTGCAATAAATATGAAGCTATCACCAGAACAACAGAAAGAACTTATCGGCATACTAAAAACCCGTTTTGAGAAAAACATGAATCGCCACACCGGCATAGAATGGGCCGGGGTACAGGCAAAGCTGGAAGCCGATACCGAAAAACTATTGCCACTTAATGAAATGGAAATAACCGGCGGAGAACCCGATGTTGTTGCTTACGATAAAAATACGGACGAATATATTTTTTTCGACTGTGCTGCAGAAAGCCCCAAAGGCCGCAGAAGTGTTTGCTACGATCATGAAGCGCTGGAAGCCAGAAAAGAACACAAGCCCGGAAACAGCGCTGTTGAAATGGCGAAGGATATGGGCATTGAACTTTTAAATGAAGAACAATACCGCGAATTGCAAAAGCTTGGAACGTTTGATACCAAAACCTCAAGCTGGATCAAAACACCGGCCGATATTAGGGAGCTCGGCGGAGCCATTTTTGCCGATTTTCGTTATGGCACCATATTTATTTACCATAATGGGGCGGAGTCATATTATGCTGCCCGGGGGTTTAGAGGGGCGTTGAGGGTTTGAGTTTTTCTTTTGCACTGTCGCTTGAGTTGGGAACTCAAATATAAGAGGTCATGTACTTACTCTAAAAACGGTTTAACCTCTACCCATTCTTTATCCTGTTTTATTTCAAATGAAAACTCTCGCTTTACATCGGGCGCTTTTGTTTTTTTCTGAAGATATTCGTTTGCTTTCTCGGGATGATCAATATAAGCATAAACATCTAAGAAGGAATCGTTATAGACATGGCCAATGTAATGCAGGGTTACTACTTTACCCGTTTCATTGATTAATTCGTCCTCAAGCGTATTAGCAACGTCTATTTCTGACTCAAGCGGTAGCCCATTTTTCATAACACTATCATGCTTAAGCGCAACGTGAATTTGCAGGCACCACGGATAGCTTTTCTTTTCGCCGTAATTTTTATAGGCGGTGTTAACAGATCCAACAACAGGCCTCCCGTCTGGTAATTTTGCTTCAATAACTGAAAAACTTTCGGGAGGAAAAATGGTATGCTTGTTCTGGGCCTTACAACCCAATATTAGTAATTGTAGTAAAATAACTATGATAAGGCGAAAGTAACGTAGCATGGATAAGGTTAGTATTATGCGATGCTAAAATAGATATTCAATGTGGCTAAAACAAGTGGTATTGAGTTCCCGACGCATTATATGGTTTAAGTTCACTGGTTGAATTTATGGTATAGTAAGGCTTTATTTTTATCTGGCGGAATCTCCGGGTAATGCTTCAGATTTCAAGCAGGATGCTTACTTTATTGGGGGACGAAGTTACGCTGGCGCTAAACTTCGACCAGTAGGGTGCTTTGAGGGTTTGAGCGCATTAGCCATAATGGATGCCGGCGGGATCTAATGATTGGCCTTATCTATATCTTATATTTTAATCTTCCGGTGTTAAAATCAGAAGGGCGGGTAGGTGTAAATAAAGTAAATTGCCGTGATTTAACATTTGGATTAAAAAGGTTTTCGCCCAGGTTTTTTACGTCTTGTTCTGTAAGCATATTGGGTTTGCCTTCCCATTGCCGGCAGCGCCGGTTTTTAAAATCAATATGAAAGCTACCCAAATAATAGTTTTCAAAATTCTGACCTAAATTAAGTATATAATCATCTGTTTTAAACTGGTGCCTCATCGGCTCAAGAGCCAAAGTTGCTTTATAAGCATCGTCATTTAAATCTTTATAAAAATAAAGTTTCTCAATAGTTCCAGACTTAAGATTGGGCGGCTCTTCCGATTGTAATAAAAAAGGACTTATATAAATTTCTTGTTCCCCTATTTCTGTTTCAATAGTGATAGTTGAAGAATTGAGCATTTAGTTAGATGTTAATAGTTTAATCCTAATATAACAGTTTTGATGAGTACAATCAATACCATGCTGTTTACAAGAGCATTGCCAGCGTACATCCTTCAACATCCAATGAAATCTTTCCTCAGCTTTTTCTTCAAAAAATACGGGTTGTAAATCCCGAACTACAATTTTATACCTTTTTGGTTGCGCTTATTTGTATTTCAATTGCCTGTTATTTTTTCATTGAAATTCCAGCAAAAGATTGGATAAAAGGCTGGAAAGACCGGAAACGTTTAAAATTACAACCAGTAGATGATTCCGTAAATTTCTAATTATCAATTACGGCATATAAGCATTTGTTTAAATAAAAAAAGCATATCCAAACAGTAAAACTACTGTGCAGATATGCTTTTTTGTTGTTTTCAAGTCGGGATGAGGAGACGATTACCCCGGCATTTATATCTATGATATTCAGGACGGGCGCCGTATAGGGCACATATATTGCGCTTCGGTTTGATGGCCTTTGATACTTATTTATGCTATAGTTGATAATCAATGAACTTGTTATAAAACATAATGAATGTCTGTTACAAATAAAAGATCTTGTAGTTATGGCTCCTCTAAAGACGAACAAATCCGCCCGCTTGTATAGCCTTTACTTTTTATCCCGGCGGTGGGCTAAACTCGCGAAATTGGTGAATAGGAAAAGAACAATGGCGCCCTGCCGGTCTAAACTATGTGGTTCGCATTTTAGCAATCTTGCAAGCAGGCATACGAACTATTGGTCGGCGGAGATAGGTTGGACATCGATTGTTCAAAAACAGGATTGATATCCTGCTGTCAGAATTTAGCACCTAATGTAACATAACATGATCTTCCGTCGCCGGGTAATATACCATTGCCAAGGTAAACGAGCGTTTCTGTTCGGCGGGTAAAGTATTTATTATCTGTCAGATTATTGATACCGATCCTGATGTTGTACTTGTCGGAAAACTTATAGCCCAGGGCAAAATCGGCCACGTGATATCGTGGGACATAGCCTATATTGGGACTTGTTTTGGTAGCAGCTGTATTATTCGCATCTGACCATGATCCGCCAACGTATGAATAATAAAAGGTAGCGGAGAGGTTATGTACAGAGCCATTTATGCCCGAGCGGCTAACAAATTGAGGAACGTCTTCCAACGTTTTTCCAGTCAGATTAACCACGCCTGCTTTGCCATTCAAATACCTGGCGTGATTATAAGCGTAAGAAGAAAATATGGAAAGATCACTGTTAGTGTCCTCGGTATTGAAATTAAGCAGGTGAACCTCAACAAAAGCTTCCACTCCCTTGGTGAGCGCATTGCCGGCATTGGTGGTGTAGGTGTAGGGTTTTCCGTTGCCATCAGTCAGCGTTATATTTCCTATCCTGTTGTTATACTTCAGTTCAAATACGCTTAGATCAAAGTTCAATATCTTTTTAACCCCTCCCCGAACGCCAATATCTGCATTATGGCCGCTCGCGTCTTTCAAATTCGGGTCGATCACCGCTGTGCTCGACCCGATGATAAGATTTGCATAAAGGATGGGCCTGTATGCCTGCGAGTAATTGCCATAAATATTAATGCTTTCAGTGATCTTATACTGCGCACCGATTCCACCCAGCACGATGTTCCTGGAGGTTGAAAGCGATACGGGGTTGAAATTTTTGTATACTTTATATTCCGTTCCGTTTAAAGTTGATTTGAGGTTATCATACCTGATGCCGGGGGTAACGGATAGCCTATCGGTGATGCGGAAAAGGTTTTCAAGAAACGCGCCGTAGTTTATTGTTTTAAAGAGCAGGGCAATACCGTAATTGCCGGTTTGGGTAAGGTCAAAATTAGTTCCTGTACTTCCCTCTCCGTTTTGTTTTCTGTTTGTAGCAGCGTTGGAATATTTTAAGCCGCCCGATAGGGCACTCTCATGGCCTAACAGATCGTATTTTTTTATCATTCGTGCATCAACAGTATAGCTGTTGTAAAAGTCCCTGTTTATCTCTCTTGGCGCGTAGGAGCCTGTAGCTTTGCTGATGGTATCTGCATTGGTGGCTAAGCCCGGGCTGGCAATAACCATGTTTCTTTGCCCAAAAAAAGTATAGGCTTTTACATTCAATAGTGTTTTATTATTGATGGCGTAATTAAAAAGTAAAGCGGGGAGGTTGATTATCGGGTTAAAATAATTTCTGCTCCTGGTTGATTGGCGCGGATCGGCAGCAAACATCGCGTCGGTAAGCCCGCCAGCAAATTTCTGCATATAGTTTTCTCTTGAGTATTCAAGGCCAATATCAATTTTAGCTGTTGGCTTATAGTGCAAACTTGCATAAGCATTCAGGAAATTATAGTTGGAGTTAAGGCGCCATCCATCGCTGCTACGGTAATTAAAGAAAGCATAAAAAGTGAGCTTGCCTTTTTTTCCACCTACCGAAGCAAAGGAATTTGAGGTATTGAACGAGCCGTACGTTTGTTCGGTTTCAATGCTTAATGACTTCGTGGTATCGGGTTGTTTAATTACATAATTGAGCATCCCTCCAAACTGAGGGCCATATTGAAGAGCGGCTGATCCCCTGATGAGCTCAATTTGCTGTACGGCTTCCAACGGCGGGTTATACATGGCCTCGGGATAACCATACAGATCGTTATTAACATTGTAGCCATTCTGGTTCACATTGAACTCCCATGATCTGTGCGGACTTAATCCTCTTGCCGCTACACTGGTTTGAGTGCCAGAACCATCCAACTCCCACGACGTGATACCCGGTACTTTTGCAAACACATCGCGGGCTTTATTTTGTGCGATATCTGCATTGACGCTGTCAACCAAAACAACTTCATTTTTTTTGCCCGAATAAATATTTGTTCCGCCGATCTCGGGTAACGCTTTGATGCTTCCTACGCCTCTTTCGCCTTGTACTTCAACAGCAGATATCTTAATAACGCCGGCCTGAAGCGTATAGGAAAATTCAGTAGTGTCATTGTTTTTTACGAGTATATGCTGTTTAACAGATTTATAGCCGATGTGCGAAATAATGACCTGGTAGTTTCCGGCAGGAATATTATTGATGCTGTATTGGCCTTTATTATTTGTGGTGGCGCTGAAATTTGTTTTGTAAAGAATAATATTCACCAGCTCCAACGGGGCTTTTGAATTGTCGGTGATGCTACCTTTAATATTGCCGGTTGATTGGGAAAAAGCCTGGGTAAGCATTAAGAAAAGGAGAAAGGTAAGGAAAGCTTTTTTCATAGAATGATCGCGTTTTTTGACATGTCGGTTTGTTTTCGACCATCGTTGTGTTTTTAAAAATATAACGCTAAGCTATAAAAAAGATCTTTTTTTATTTTTATTTAAATAAAACATGCCTGATTGAATTGCTCATAAAAGAATTGCATTTAGGAAATTTCGCCCCGGTCTGCGGCTTAATCTATAAAATGCACCCGTCCTGAAGATAACACCCAAAGGTTTTGTTTAAACTTAGTTGCAGGAACATTCAGGAGAAAATGTTGTATATCTAATATAAAATCGTTTCTGATTTCGGTAAATTAAAGCTAATCGATAAGTGAATAATAAGTATATGGCAAAGGCAATTTGATCTCAAGTAATAATATCTACAGTGCGTACTGGTCTGAATTTGCTTGAATTGATATAGCAAGTATCAACAATTATTGATGCTAGTTATCAAACTGACTTACGAGCTTTTCTAATATAAAATACGACCCCAATAAGTGTGCATATTACTATAAGTGTTTGCATAATCATTGTAATTAATTAATATTTTTTGAAATATTTCTTTCCTGTTATTACGGTAAAGATTTTTACCTATTTTAAAGGTGATATATGTAATAATCATGTATAAAGGAACTAACAGATAAAAGCCCTTTTTATAGGTAATTACGACTAATAATGTGGAGGCAAGGTGGCCGAGAAATGAAGTATTACCTTTCATTTGGAAATATGACCCAACTTTAATTGGAAAAAGTGTTGACCATATTAGGAAAAAGCTCATTAAAATAGATAGAGATGTTAGGTAAAAGACGATACAGAAGATGATATTGTTCGGGTTGCTTAAAATAACAATCGGCATCGTAACCACCAAATCCAACGCAATTGGGATAGAGATTACCCGAATCATAGTTTTTATTAAGTTAGAATATTCACCAGTTCGAATATCGTAATTTATAAGTACACCTTTCCAAAATTCTTAAGAATTATTGAATATATAGGTGAAAATTATTAATGGTGATACGAATAGCCAGTAGACTACCGGTATTTCAATTAATACTCTTCCTTTGAAGTTAACAAAGTAGAAGTTTATTGAAACGACTATTGTTTTAAGTACGACACCTACAATCAATGGTATAAGAGCTTTTTTGTTGTTTAAAATTAACTTAAGCTCTAACCATAATTAACTTTTGCATCCGTCAAAACGAAGTTTATTTTTACATTCTTGAAAAAATTAAGCGCCCTACTTTCCCTATTAGTATGCTGCCTTTGCGGATTTGCCCAAAGACAAATCCCGATCCTTTGTTATCACCAGATCCGGGATTTTAAAGCTAAAGACAGCCGGACGGATAAGCAGTACATTATCCCGCCTGCCGTTTTTAAAGCGCAAATGAAAATGCTGGCGGACAGTGGTTATCAGACGGTTTTACCGGATGGGCTATTATCTGGTAAGCTGCTGCCTGCCAAACCCATTATGCTGACTTTTGATGATACCAATGCCGACCAGTTCAAAAACGGATTGCCGGTGCTGGAATCTTACGGCTTTAAGGGAGTATTCTTTATCATTACCGGGAAGATCGGCACGCATCCCTGGTTCATGAATGCCGCGCAGATTAAACAGCTTTCAGCTGAAGGGCATGTAATCGGCTGCCATACCCAAAGCCATACGGACTTCAGGCATTTGAAGCCTGTGGAATTTGAGCCGCAGATCGCAGCTTCGAAAAAAAATTTGGAAGACATAACCGGAAAAGTTGTGGATTATTTCGCTTTTCCTTTCGGTTACTGGAATAGTAAAGGCTTGCCCGAGCTAAAAAAGATAGGGTTTAAAGCGGCTTTTCAGCTGGATGCGCCACGTGACAAAACTTATCCGAACCTGACTATGCGGCGGATCATTGCCAGTGGATTATGGACATCTCGCGATCTTTTTAGAAATATAAAAAGCGGCTTTACGGGCCGCTAAGTTTTACTATAGGACATAAATCAGATAGTTAGGAAAGTTAATTTTGGCTGTCTTTCGCATCTTTCTTTCCTTTACCCGTCTCTCCAGTTTTTGCAACAGTCGTTTTCTTCACTACATCCCCTACTGGTCGAAGTTTAGCGAAAGCATAACTTCGTCCTAAAATAAAGCAAGCATCATGCTTGTGAAGCATTACAATCCCGGACGAAACGATCATCGGGATTTTTGTGTAAACGGGCAGGCAAACCTATTTCATAACATAATCTGTTATGGCAGTAATACTAATATCAAGGTCTATAAGAAGGTCAACAATCAAAAAAGAGCATATTCAATCAGTAAAAAACTGCTCAAATATGCTCTTTAAAGCTTGTGTTCAAGTCGGGATGGCGGGATTCGAACCCACGACCTCCAGCACCCCATGCTGGCGCGATACCGGGCTACGCTACATCCCGAAATAAATGTATGGCCGGGCTGCAAATATAATTGTTGGCGGGATATTTCAAAATGTAAATGTGGCTTTTAAAGCTATCTTGGCGGCAACTGCGGATTTAAAGGTTTTCTGTCTTAATAAGATTATGGTTTCAGGAGAAAAAAGTCCAATAAGATCATTTCATTTTAAGTAGTCCCGCTATTACTTAATAAGCGCTATCTGATTCGCTGTTACATTCACGGACTCCACGATAATTGACTTTCTAATATCTCGGGTTCAGTTATTTTCCCTTAGGCTTATAAATGAAATATTTTATAGTAATAGGTAATATTTTCTTTACGTACTATAAACTTTAAATATAATTTCAATATTTGTTCAAAGCCTGAACCGCGTAATATGAAATACCTTAAACTTAAATCTTTTCCTAAAGTCTTGTACCCAATCGCTATTGTTTCTGCGATTATTCTATCCGTAAATAGTTGTAAAAAAGACCGCCATGAAGATTCCACCGTTCAAATAAGCGACCCGGCGATTGTTCGGGCTAAGGCCTGGTATGAAAATGCATTCCCGGCGAATAGCAAAATGGGAGTTCAGTCAATACAAGATAGTGCGGACATTAGTCAGCTAATAAGACCAGTATGGCAGAATGGGAGTACGTACCTGCGTACAGGGCAGCAAGTCCTCGAAATCCCGATTGATCCGAGTGTACAGTACCATGCTGAACTAAAAAACATGAATTCCGGAAAGGCCACCGAGCAGTTCCAAAGCCACAGCTCCTTCTTATTATTAAAAAACGGAGAAAGCTACGATGCTTATGTGATGACTGTGATCGCAGACCCAGCTTATTTAAAGAATGACCTGAGCAAACTTGACAGGAACAGATATAACAAGCGCGACAGTGATTTTTCCGGAACAGTTTTATACAGTACCCCAAAAGGTAAATTTATAAGCGGTTGGTTTTATAAGAATGGCCGAATCCTCAAAGCGATGTCAACCACTTCTGGTCCATTATCTCAAAAGGGTAGCCAGGCTGTTCAAAGCTTACAAACTAATAAATTACAACAGGATTGTACTGATTGGTATCAGATATCGGAGGTAAACGGAGAGGTTGTAGACGTTAAATATTTAGGAGCGACTTGTGATTGGGTAGATGGTGGCGGGGATGGGGGGGCACCATCAGGTTCCACAGGAAGTGGTAGCGCTGGTGGCAGCAATCCACCAAGCCAGCCTTGCCCAGGAACGAATGCTACCAAATTACAAGTGCAATCGACAGGTGATCGTTTAATCCTTGATAAAAATGTACAGCAGCCTCCTGGCGATGGCGATGGAACTTTCCCCCCGCCAACATATCCCCCGGATCCACCGGCTTCGCCATGTGTAGTACCACCGCCACCGGTGCTTTTTACAGTGAGAACTGACAGCCTTGCGAAGTATTTCCCATGTGCTACTAAATTGATTATTGATCAACTGGCAAGTATCGGCGTATATACCAATCTGGTGTCTCCATTTATAACATCGCAAAGACCTGATCTGGTTTGGCAAAACGCTAACCTTGATTGGGCCGTTTCTAAGCCCAATAGCACTGAGTTAACCTATAAACTTGGGCAAACCCAGCCTCAGTCTTCCGGTATCGGTCAAAGCGCGACCATCACATTAAATACAAAGATGCTTCAAAATAGTTCGAGGTTATTGATTGCTGCAACAATTATACATGAAACTATGCATGCTTATATCAACTACGGACTATCGACTGCCCAAGATAATGCGTCCCAGGGATATACCGATTTCACAAACAACAACTGGCTTTTATCTATAGATCAATGGTGTACGCTGGATGGTTTGCCTGCCAATTACAGCAACCATCTGGTCATGCTGACCAATTATTTTGACCAAGCGGTCGGCGCCTTGAAAACATGGGATAAATCAGCCCATACGGACGCAGAATATGCCAGCGCAATGTTATATGGATTAAATACTTCCGATCCATCAGCAACAGCGACGGAAACAGCTACTTTACAACAGGCGTATAATGCTATTAAAACAAAATACTCGCTAACAGATGCGCAGTTAAATAATTTTTATAACAGTTCTTTGAACTCAAATGATAAATTACCCGGAAATTGCAACTAATTAGTTTATGAAATACTTTTTGATCGTAATACTTTGGCTTAACATTTATAGCGCTTCGGCTCAAAAGGTAGCCAACAATATCGACACGGTTTATTATTTGCTGGATACTGCTAATACAATGCCGAAAGATAGGATGTGGGATGTTGGGATAGAATCACAGTACAAATACTTTACCGTAAAATGCCCATGTCTCAAATACAATAGCGAACCAACTTTTGTATATAATTTAAAGGATTCTGGCCAGAGTGTTAGTAATGCTTCACTATCAAAGATCAAGATGGTCAGTCTTCCCACGCTGATCGATTTTGCGAAAAAAACAACAGATCTCACTGCTCAAACGCTTTATGTATTCTATATAATAGAGATAGGGAAGGACAATGAGTACATTGTGCACAAAACAAGATTGTTAACTCCGCGAAAAAGAGAGGCCAGTGTAGATTTTGAAAATGTAACACCAACGCCGGATAAAAAACGCAGAAATAAATAATGATGTTTTAGTGATAATGACATGAAGCTGCAAATTATAACTACAGCGGTTAAAAGAATTAATAAGGCGCTGAACAACATTCAAAAGACTTAGCGCTTTAAACGGATTGAAGTGTAAGTGCCAGGCTGATTAAGCCGGTTACTTAACGGGCTAATCCCTCCCAATAAACTGACAGGATCTTGTCAGTGTTCAATTTTTGAAAACCGGGTGTTCAATGTTTGGAAATGAAAATTTGTAACTTGTTGATTATCAGCGCTTGTTTGTTCAGGTCGGCTTTTAAAGCATTTTAGCGAAAACGCAAGTGTCTGACAACCAGCAATGTTTTTTTATGGAAAGAAGGCGGGCGTTCACACTTTTAAAAATTGAACACTTGCAGATCCGCCCGGAAACGGAATCTGTAAAGCACAATCACCTCTTCATCAGTGGCTCGGTATGGGTAATTGAAAATTTCCCGGATAGTTTTAGGGGTGTTTCGTGCTCGTTATAATACACCCTGCCCGCTGCCTTTATTTCTTTTGACTGGCTACCATTTAATGGATGAACGAGGCAGGTGATTGAGAAGTCGGCACCGGTTTTAAATGATTTTTCAACAGCATCCATAAGTGCCGTCTGGTACCGGGGATCAACAATATGGATAGCCTCATTTAAAACGGGCTTTGTATTTTCCGGAAAGCCGAAGAGCTTTAAGCCATATTCGGAAAGCGTAATCTCTTTGCTGCTGAAATCCAGCGACCAATCCCAAAGGGTATGATCGTAGGCCATTGTTAATTCAACACTATCCAATATTTCCGATAACTGGCCATTAAGTCTTTCCGATTTCATGTACGAAAGCTCCAATTTTTCGCCCAAAGCCAAAAGCTCGTTTCTTAGTGTAGCTGTTTCATTATTTAAAGCGGCGTTTGTTTTGAGCCCGGTGCTATCTGCCGTCGTCAGCGCAGACTCGTCTTTTTCGTCAGGTAAGTCCCCAACTGGCTGCAGCTTATAACTTTTCTTTCGACGGGTTAACAAAATGTTAATATATAAAAGGCAAAGTATAGTGGCATAAAATAAAATATTTTGCCAAACGCCACCTACACTAAAGTAGTCCAATATGGATTTATTGAGTTGGATCGGAATGGTCATGATAGGGCTGTGGCTAAATTGATGCAAGGTAATAATTAACTATACGCTTAACAATCCGTGAAAACACCCTTTTTTATGGTAATTTATATTGCGGCAATTAACCCGGGGTTAATTTAATGTAGAAATTTAAAATAAATAATCGTACTTGTTATTTGTGGCCCAAATCCTACGTTTGTTCCCCGAAAGTCGAAATTTTTGTTCCGCTATTTTAGGAGAGGGTTTTCTGCTGTTGCAGATATAATTTTTGGATAAAAAAACAGTTCTATATTTTAATGTAAACCTTTTAAATTAAATGGCGTGGCCTTTAAATCAGTGTTGTTTTCAAATCTGCAAGTATGGAAGCGCAACGGCTGTATGTAAAAAAAGCATTTTCCGGGTTATCACGATTATAATTGCGGTGTTAAATAATAATCGGATACCGTTTACGAACCCGGGTAGCCTTGTTATTTTATTGACTGCTATGTATCTTGTTAGCGCGCTTAATAAATTATGAACAGGTCATTTATATACAGTTTAAAAGTTTGGTTGCTGATGGTAATCATTGCGCCATTGCTCCACCTTGTGCTGTCATGGTTTATTATCGAAAATCCTGAAATAAGCCTTATTGCAGAGATCCAAAAAGACTACATCATTTTTGCAGATATGGTTCTGCTGCTTACTATTCCTTTCGCCTTTGTATTTTGGGGGGCAGTATACTCTTTATCAAAAAAGAGAGAGCCGTTTTATGTAAAACAGGTTTTAACCATAGCTATATTGATAATTACTATGCTCCCGTTTTTTGAATTACTTTTTGAAAAAAAGGTTTCGGCTGTATCTTCTATAGCAGTAATTATATTTCCATATTCAATTACGGGAATAGCCGGTATTTGGCTGCATAAGCTGGAATCCCCGGAGCCTGAGGAAGAAACAGTTGAGGAGCAGGAATAAGATTTTCCCAATTTTGCCCATTATCATTGTTTTAAACCATGTATTTCCCAATAAAGAGCGGGAATCAATTTTAATTGTCATAAACAATTAACATTTTATTATTATTGCTTTAATTTTTAACTTAAACCAACACGTGTTATATATAATACATGGCTTTTGCGTTTAATAAGGCGTGTTTATTTAACGTTTTCCACATGTAGTATGGCCTCGACAGAAAATTATGAACTTTTGCTTGGCAAAATCAATACTTTCACCCGGAAGTATTATTTCAATAATTTTTTGCGTGGATTAATATTTTTAGGTGCCGGTCTTTTCTCAGCTTATGTAGTAATTACCCTAAGCGAATATTTCGGCAATTTCAGTATCCTGCTGCGTACCATTCTTTTTTACTTTTTTATCCTGTTTAATACAGTGCTTGTTTGCTGGCTGGTTTTACCATCATTGCTGGCCTGGCTTAAGCTGGGCAAAACTTTAACGCATGATGAAGCTGCCGAAATTATTGGCAGGCATTTTAACGATGTTCATGATAAGCTGCTCAATACCCTGCAGCTAAAAAAGCTTGCTGCCGAAGATGAAAGTCACCGTGCACTCATCGAGGCCAGTATCGACCAAAAGATAGAGGCGCTTAAACCGGTAAGCTTTCCATCTGCTATCAACCTTAAAGAAAACACCAAATATTTAAAATGGGCGCTTGGTCCGCTGGGGGTAATTATCATCATTGCATTGGCGGCGCCTTCTGTATTAACCGAAAGTACTAAAAGACTGATCAGGCATAACGAATATTTTGTTCCTGCTGCTCCGTTCAGGTTTATTGTATTGAACAAAACACTCTCAGTTGTGCAGGGGAGTGATTTAAAGCTCGACCTTAAACTGGAAGGCGATAAGCTGCCCGCAGATGTTTATGTTGAAACAGGGGAGAATACGTTTAAATTGGATAAAGATAACATCAGCCGTTTTCATTACCAGTTCAGCAACCTGCAGCAAAATACCCGCTTTAAGTTTTCTGGCAATGGCTTTAGTTCGGCTGTTTACGAAATCAAGGTAAATCAAAAGCCTGCACTGTTACACTTTGACGTTGACCTAAATTATCCGGCCTACCTCCATAAAAAAAATGAAAGGCTGCTAAATGCCGGCGATTTGACTATTCCTGCCGGTACAACTGTGAACTGGCAATTGCATACCCAGTATGCCAGTACATTGATGTTTGACATAAATGGGCAAAGCCACGTTACGGTACAAAATGGGCCAGACCTGTTTGAACACCGTGAGCGGATATTGAAAACGTCGGTTTACAAACTTTTACCGGTTAATGCACAGGTAAATCAGAGTGATTCGGCTACATATCGCATCAACGTTGTTACTGACGAAGCGCCATCCATCTTTGTTGATGAAAAGCCAGATTCGGTAAGCATGAAAGCGTTTTATTTTAATGGCAAGATCCAGGATGATCATGGTTTTTCATCGCTAACGTTTCATTATACCATCGCGGCTACAGGCAACAGCAAAGAAAGGGAATTTACCAAAAAGGTTAATGCAGACCTGGCCCAAACACAAGCCGATTTCTTTTATTATTGGAACTTAAAGGAAATGGGCATTAATCCCGGCGACCATGTAAGCTACTTTTTTGAGGTTGCCGATAACGACGAAGTGACCGGCCACAAAACAGCGCGTACAGCAAAACATACACTAAATGTGCCTGACAACAAGGAGATTAACCAACAGTTAAATGCGGGCTCAAAAGCTATAAAAGAAAAAATGGCTTCGGCTATAAAGCTGGCGGGACAGGTTGAACGCGACGCGCAAAAGCTTAATCAAAACCTGCTGAACAAAAATACACTCTCGTTTGATGAGAAAAAGCAGATAGAAGACCTGATGCAAAAGCGTAAAGACCTGGAAGATTTGGTAAAAGATATCCAGGCCGATAACAAAAAGAATTTATACAATCGCCAGGAAAACCAGCAGCAAACCGAAGAGATCATGGCTAAGCAAAAGCAGATTGAAGATTTGTTTAACAATGTACTTGATCAAAAAACAAAAGAGCTGCTTCAAAACCTGCAACAACTGTTAAACGAGCAACAAAAAGATGCTACCCGCGATGAATTATCCAAAATGCAGATGGATAATAAATCGTTAAAAAAGGAGCTCGACCGGGTGCTGGAACTTTACAAAAAGCTGGAGTTTGAGCAAAAGCTCAATCAAAACCTCGATCAGCTGAATAAGCTGGCCGATGAGCAGCAAAAACTATCTGATCAAACCAAACAGCCCGGTGCCGACCAGAAGAACCTTCAGCAGCAACAGGATAAGCTGAAGCGGGATTTTCAGGATGTGAAGAAAGGCTTCGATGAGTTGCAGAAGGTCAATGAGCAGTCCGAACGTAAATCAGACTATCAAAATCCTGAAAAGGAAACCAAAGATATTGAGCAGCAGATGGATCAAAGTGCCGGCGATCTGCAAAAAAAGGATAATTCAAAAGCCTCAAAATCGCAGCAGCAGGCAGCAAAGCAAATGAAGGAGCTTGCTGCAAAAATGCAAAAAGATAGCGACGAAGGCGAATCAAAAGAGAATGCTGTTGATGCCCAGCAGTTGAGGGAATTGTTAAAAAGCCTGGTTAACAGTTCGTTTAATCAGGAAAAGCTGATGCAAACGCTTAAAAACACCAATCCTACAGATCCGTCATATGTTACGCTATCGCAAAATCAAAAGGATATAAAAGACAACTTGAAAACGGCCGAAGACAGCTTGTATGCCATCAGCAGGAGGGTGCCGCAGATCCAGTCGACAGTTAATAAGGAGATTACCAGTATCAACGAGCATATTGACCAGGCTCTTGAGTTTCTGGGCGACAGGCGTACGCTTGAGGCAAACCGCAACCAGCAATACGCTATGACATCCATGAACAACCTTGCCTTGATGCTGAGCGAAGCGCTTGAGCAAATGCAAAAAATGATGAATAAGGGCGGCAAAGGAGGCAAGGGAAAGCAGCAATCCATATCGCAATTGGCAAAAATGCAGCAACAGCTTAATCAAAATATGCAAAAGGCCCGCGAGCAGATGCAGCAACAAGGCAACCAGGGTAAAGGCCAGCAGGGCAATAGTGGTAATATGAGCGAGCAGTTTGCTAAAATGGCACGTCAGCAGCAGATGATACGGCAGGCTTTGCAACAAATTGACAGGGACGAAAATAAAGACGGGACAGGCGGATTGGGCAATTTGGATAAAATTTCGAAAGAAATGGAACAAACCGAACGTGATCTCGTAAACAGGAAGATTACAGATGACGCGCTAAAAAGGCAGCAGCAAATTCAAACCCGGTTATTAGAGGCCGAAAAGGCCGAGCAGCAACGAGATCAGGATCAGCAAAGAGAGAGCAATGCAGGTAAGGATTTGCCACCGGGATACATAAAGGCACTGCAGGGGTACCAGCAACAAAAAGCAAAGCAGACGGAGCAGATCAGAACGGTATCTCCGGCACTTAATTTGTATTATAAACAAAAAATAAAATCTTACTTTGATCAACTTAATGCCAAATAATATGGAAGAGGCAAATGTTCAAACCAGCGAGCTATATACGTTGCAGCTGCCGTCAAAACCGGAGAGCATAACGTTGCTTGAGCAGCTGATAGAAGAAATTGCTGATAAATATCATGTTGAGGAGGATACCTTCGCCAATATGATGACCTGCCTTAATGAAGCGGTTATTAATGCCATTATGCATGGTAACAAACAGGATGAAACAAAAAAAGTGATTGTTAATGCCGAAGTGGAACCGAAGCGTATCATCTGGACTGTTACAGATGAAGGCCCGGGCTTTGACTATAATAACCTTGCCGATCCTACAGCTCCCGAAAATCTCGAGAACCTCACCGGCCGCGGTGTGTTTATCATTAAACACCTTGCCGACCAATGTATTTTTAATGCCTCGGGTAATGAAATTGAACTTCACTTTAAGATCTGATGCCCACGATTAATTTTTTTGAAGAAGACACAACCTTTAAGCCGAAACAAAAAGCGCAATTAAGACAATGGATAAAGGAAACGGTAATTGCCGAGGGCTTTAAACTGAAAGAGCTTAACTACATTTTTTGCTCAGACGCATACCTGCTGCAAATAAACCAGCAATATCTTGATCATGATACTTTTACCGACATTGTAACTTTTGATAATTCGGAAGTAGAGGGGGATATTGTTGGCGATATCTTTATTTCGATAGACCGCATCCGTGAAAATGGCGCCAAATTTAAAACCGGCGAAACCAATGAGCTGCACCGTGTTATCATTCACGGCGCCCTGCACCTGTTGGGTTACACGGATAAAAGTGTTGTTACAAAACAAAAAATGACACAAAAAGAAGATGAGTACTTAGCTAAAAGAAATTTTTAGCCTTACTTTTATAGTGGATTATAAAAATCAATTGTAAAAACCATGAAAACACTGGCACTCATCATCGCCTTATTATTTGCCACCGCACCATCTTCAGTATATGATTTTAAACTGAAAACCATTGATGGCAAAGATTTTAGCCTGGCTAAATACAAAGGCAAAAAAGTATTGATCGTAAATACGGCTTCAAAATGCGGCTTCACCAAACAATACGCCGACCTGGAAAAACTATCTGAACAATACAAAGGCAAACTGGTAGTAGTAGGTTTCCCGGCCAATAACTTTGGCGGCCAGGAGCCGGGCACTAATCAGGACATTAAGACCTTTTGCAAAGAAAACTTTAACGTAAAATTCCCGATGAGCGGTAAAGTAAGCGTTTTAGGTTTGGATATCGATCCGTTGTTTCAATACTTAACAACCGCTCCAAACCCTGATTTTACCGGTGACATCAAATGGAATTTCGAAAAATTCCTCATAGACGAAAACGGTAAACTGATCCACCGTTTCAGATCGCAAACTACCCCGCTATCTGAGGATATCACCAAATATCTGAACTAAGAATTTGCCTTTAAGGCACAGGCTGCCGGCGGTCGTTCCGGTTGCGCAGGATAGGTTTGAACAAAGTAAAGGGGCAAATGACCAATTGGTTGTTTGCCCCTTTACTGTTAAAGCGGGATTGATCTTTTAGGCTGGTGATTATAATTGTGCGAAGGTGAATAACAAGTGCCGCGAAGCCGGGCGGCAACGAATTATGGTAATGATAAGGTTAGGCTTTAAAGATCACTAACAGGGGAGTTATTTTAACGAGGCCTTTTAGTTTCTTCTGTTCCAGCCCGCGCGGGTAGTGTAAATTATCCTTTAACAAAATTATCTGGAGCGTGCTTTGCAGTAAATATAAAATGCTAATTCCTAAATTATCCCGGGTTTCTTAATACCTATTATGGGGTATACGCTAAAGGTTTAGTTTAAGACTGATGGATGTGCCTTTACCGTGGGCGGTATCAATTTTGAGTTCGGCGTTCAATCTTTTTGCCCGGGCGTAAATATTCCGGATGCCCATGGTTTCGTGTTTGCGCACATCAGGGTCAAATCCGCGCCCGTCATCACGGATGCTGATCTGCAGCCGGTTTTTGTAAAGGTTGATTTCCAGAAACGCGTTTTGTGCCTCCGAATGTTTGACAACATTGTTTAATACTTCCTTAACAAGGAGGTATACCTGGCGCCTTTTTTCGCCGCTGATGGTAACCGGGGTTTCGCTAATGGAGGTATTTACATGAAGGTCAATATTGCTGTATTCAAATATTTTAATGGCTTGTTTATGAATAAAGCCGGCCAGGTTGCTTACTTCGTCGTTTTCGGCATCAAGACTCCAGATAATTAACCTTACCTGGGTAGATATATCGGTGATGGCTTCATGAATAGCGTCTATCTCCTTAAAAGCGGGCTGATCGGCCGTTTTGCGGCTGAGCAATTCGGTCCTGAGCTTAATGCCGGAGATGCTTGCCCCTAAATCATCATGCACCTCACTGCTGATCCGCTGTCGTTCGCGCTGCAGGGCAAGTGCATTTTCATAGTCCTTTTTTTGTAAGCCGATGATGGACTGATAATATTTCCGTACCAGCAGGAAAGCGATGATTATGGCACTTAATACAGCCACCACCTGCAGCCATAACTGTTGATACCATAAAGGCATAACGTCAAATTTAAAAATGAGCGGCTGGCTTAACTGGTTAAAACGGTCGGCAGCCACGGCTTCTAA
>NZ_FNCG01000003.1 GCF_900100945.1 Mucilaginibacter gossypii
CTATTGTAACGGACGGCTTTGGTGGATATGCCGGTTTAAATAAAATATTCCGTGAACATCAGGTATTAAACAAGGAAAAAGAAGAGTATGCCCGGGGAGAGTATCACACCAATACGATTGAGGGCTTTTGGACATTGTTAAAACGGGGGATATATGGTCAATACCATAAAGTATCGCTCAGACATTTGCAATCATACCTGAATGAGTTCACATTTAAATATAACAATAGAGGCAATAACCAGGTGTTTAACTTTTTAATTAACAAAATGGCTACTGCCTCTTGATGGGCTATTACTCTTGAGAGGGGGCGCGGAGGGAGAGTGGTAGCAGGGGTGTGTTTCTGCAGTAGGTTTATCAAAGCAGAGACACACCCCTCAGCTCCTCTCAAGAGGGGAATCGCACGTTCCCCCGCTTTTTATACCTTAGGTTGACGGCTATGCCTGCTTGGGGGGATAAACCATTTAAAGAATAAGCTTACCTATGAAATTATTACGTTATTCTGTTTTCCTGATAGTTATTGCCGCGAATGCAGTAAACGGGCAAACTAACCTGGACTGGGCAAAAAAGGTTGGGGCCAGGCATGCGCCGCAAAAAACAGTAGTGTGGTATGTTAATGACAATGGTGCGGCTAACGATGGCAACACCGTAAATACAGTAGCGATACAAAAAACTATTGACCAATGCTCGGCAAAAGGAGGTGGTATAGTCTCATTTAAACCCGGTAAATATTTGACAGGTTCCATTTTTTTAAAGAATAATGTTTGCCTCAATATTGATGAGGGAGTAACGTTGTTGGGTAGCCAGGACCTGAAAGATTACCCCGAAATTGATACCCGCGTTGCCGGTATTGAAATGAAATGGCCTGCCGCTTTGATCAACATAGCCGGGCAAGCCAATGTGGCAATTACCGGGAAAGGACTGGTAAACGCACAGGGTAAACCATTTTGGGACCTCTACCGGAAAATGCGGGCCGAATATGACCCTAAAGGTTTACGCTGGATAGTTGACTACGACGCCAAGCGTCCGCGTACGTTGCTGGTTTCCAACTCGGCAGATGTTACCATTAAAAATGTTACGTTGCAACAGGCGGGGTTCTGGACGGTGCAGTTGCTTTACTCAGATCATGTAACTGTTGATGGCATCACCATCCGCAATAACGTTGATGGGCATGGGCCATCGACAGATGGCATAGATATAGATTCGTCCAGCTGGATCCTTGTGCAAAACTGCGATATTGATTGTAACGACGATGATTTTTGCCTTAAAGCCGGCAGGGATTGGGATGGGTTGCGGGTAAATAAACCGACCGAATATGTGGTGATCCGCAAATGTGTATCAAGGGCGGGGGCAGGATTGCTTACCTGCGGCAGCGAAACTTCGGGCGGGATCAGGCATGTGCTTGCCACCGACCTTACAGGTAACGGAACCAGTAATGGGTTAAACATTAAATCTGCAATTACGCGCGGCGGCACGGTTGAGGATATCCACTTTACAAACATAACCATGAATGGCGTAGGCACGGCTTTTCAAATCACTATGAACTGGAACCCAAGCTACAGCTATTCTAAATTACCCGATGGTTACAATGAAGCAACGCTGCCCGATCATTGGAAAAAGATCCTGCATAAAGTGGATCCCGCGGAAAAAGGGATCCCGCACTTTAAGGATGTTTATATTTCAAATATTAAAGTTACCGGCGCTAAAAAGGCCATTAATGCTATTGGGCTTAAAGAATCAACTATGCAAAATTTTCATTTTGATAGAGTTAATATTGAGGCGGGTACTGCAGGTGATGTGCAGTTTGCACAGGCATGGGAGTGGAAAAACTCACAGATCAATACTCAGGATAACACAAAACTTAATTTAAATGATGCCGGCGCAGGTCAATAATAAATACAAGTTTTTAAAGAGAATTCTTGTTTGCGTGGGAGCAGGTTTGGCATTGCTTTTTAGTGCCTGGTCAGTTCCTTCGGCACAAAAGAGAGGTAGTGTTATTTCGCTGGCAGGCCGGTGGCAGTTTCAGATGGATTCGGCCGATAAGGGGATTGAAGAGAAATGGTTCTTGAGACCGCTTACGGATACTATCCATTTGCCAGGCTCCATGATCCAAAACTTAAAAGGAGATGACATCAGCCTTAAAACAAAATGGACAGGAAGTATTTATGACAGTTCATGGTTTTATAACCCGCGTTTAGCTAAGTACCGGGTGCCTGGCAACCTCAAAATACCTTTCTGGCTTACACCGCCGAAACACTATACAGGAGCTGCATGGTATAAAAAAGAAGTAATTATCCCTGCAGATTGGAAAAACAAACACCTTGTGCTTTTTCTCGAACGGGCTCATACCGAAACCAGGTTATGGGTTGATGATACCGAAATTGGGATGCAAAACAGCCTGGTAGCCCCGCATCAATTTGATCTGGGAAACAAACTATCGCCCGGAAAACATCAAATTACACTTTGTATTGATAACCGCGTTAAAGCGATCAACGTAGGACCCGATTCACATAGTATTACTGATCATACACAGGGCAACTGGAATGGCGTGATCGGCAAAATGGAGCTGAGAGCCGGAGACCAGACCTGGCTGGATGAGATCCAGGTATACCCTGATCTGAAACAAAAAACAGCCCATATCAAAATACTGATTAAAACCGAAAGGGGAACTGCTAACGGTAAAATCACAGTTTCGGCCAAAGCATTTAATAGCCCGGTTTTACAGCTAATACCAGTTGTAAGTAAGCCTGTTGATATCAAGGATAGTGTAGCAGAGTTAACGATTGACTTGCCGATGGGCGTAAAAATGCAGACATGGGATGAATTTAATCCGGTTTTATACCGGCTTACAGCAACGCTGCACACTGCGGATGGATCAACAGATACAAGGCAGGTGGATTTTGGCATGCATGAGTTTAAGGCCGATGGAAAAACATTTACCATAAATGGCAAACCCGTTTTTCTGCGTGGTACGGTGAATAACTGTGAGTTCCCGCTTACCGGTTATCCGCCTACTACCGAAGCAGAATGGGACCGGATCTTTAAGATTTGCAGGGAACACGGGCTTAACCACATGCGGTTTCACTCCTGGTGCCCGCCTGAGGCTGCTTTCGATGCAGCTGATAAAGCCGGCTTCTACTTGCATGTGGAAGGGCCGTCATGGGCAAATCATGGCAGTGGTTTGGGTGTGGGGCGGCCTATCGACCAATATATTTATGACGAAACAAACCGCATGGTTAAGTGGTACGGTAATCATCCTTCGTTTTGTATGATGGCTTATGGTAATGAGCCAAGCGGTAAACAGGTAGAATACCTTACTAAATTTGTTGATTACTGGAAAGCTAAAGATCCGCGCAGGCTTTACACAGGAGCGGCGGTAGGCGGTAGTTGGCCGGTAATCCTCAATAACGAATATATGGCCCGTGCGGGTGCGCGTGGTTTGGCCTGGAACCAGCGGCCCGAAAGTTACTCTGATTACAGCAAACAGATAGCTCAGTTTAATGTGCCCTTTGTGGCCCATGAGATGGGGCAATATTGTGCTTTCCCCGATTTTAAGGAAATCAGGAAATATACGGGGATATATAAAGCCAAAAACTTTGAACTTTTTCAGGAAGACCTCCAAGATCATGGAATGGCCGATGAGGCCGAAAAATTCCTGATGGCTTCGGGAAAATTACAGGCTTTATGTTATAAGCACGAAATTGAAAAAGCCATGCGTACACCCGGCTATTCGGGCTTTCAGTTGCTTTCGTTAAATGACTATCCGGGACAGGGTACTGCCCTGGTTGGTGTACTCAATGCCTTTTGGGATAGTAAGGGCTATATTACAGCAAGGCAGTTTGCCCGGTTTTGCAATGCAACAGTGCCGCTTATCCGTACCGAAAAGTTTGTATATCAAAACAACGAAACGCTAAAAGCGCAGGTTGAGCTGTTTAACTATAGCAAGCCTATGACAACCGCGATGAACTGGAAATTAACCGATGCGCAACATAAAGTGATTAGCGAAGGTGTGCTTGATAAAAAAAGCTATGTAATGGGTAACTGCCAGCAGGCAGGAGTGATTAGTGTGGCTTTATCAAAAATAAAATCGCCGGTAAAACTGAACCTTGAAGTAGCCGTGCCTAACACTCAATATGTAAACGACTGGGATTTTTGGGTGTATCCCGCAAACTTGCCTGCTGTGAAAACCGATGTGTATTATACTACTTCGCTGGATGATAAGGCCAAAGAGGTACTCAATAATGGCGGCAAAGTATTTCTGAATGCCTCGGGTAAGGTAATAAAGGGCAAGGAAATTATACAATCATTTACTCCTGTTTTCTGGAATACCTCCTGGTTTAAAATGCGCCCTCCGCATACGCTTGGTTTTGTGTGCGATCCTAAGCATCCTGCGTTTAATGATTTCCCGACATCATCCTATAGTGAAATACAATGGTGGGATATCCTCTCGAATGTGCAGGTAATGCACCTGGAAGATTTTCCGGCAACATTCCGCCCGGTTATTCAGCCTATTGATACCTGGTTCATGAACCGCCGTTTGGCATTGCTCTTTGAAGTCAGGGTGGGTAAGGGGAGCCTGATGGTGAGCAGTGCCGATCTTTCGCCAACAACCGGCGAAGACAGGCCGGCGGCAAAGCAATTATATTACAGCATTTTAAAATATATGTCGTCACCGCAGTTTAAACCTGCTGACAGCATTTCGATGGAAACTGTTGATGATCTTTTCAAAACTGCTTCAAAAGAGGTGTTTGTGTCCTATACCAACGGCGCACCTGACGAACTGAAGCCTAAAAACATAAAAAAGTAATATGAAAGTATTGAAACCAGTTTTAGCTTTATTAATAATGGCCTTTGCCGGCCTGTCTTTTATCAATCAGCAAAAGCCAACCATTTATTTAATTGGCGATTCTACCACGCATAACAACGATAAAGAAACATGGGGCTGGGGAAGCATTATCCCATACTATTTCGATCTGGCAAAGATCAATATTGAAAACCATGCCATGGCTGGTCGCAGCACGCGCACTTTTATAAAGGAAGGCCGCTGGAACAAGGTTGATTCATTATTAAAACCGGGCGATTATGTGATGATGGTATTTGGTCATAATGAAGGCAGTAAGCCCGATACCACAAAAGCCGGTTATCGGGGTGTATTAAAGGGTACAGGTAATGAAACGGTAGAGCTTACCTGGCCTAATGGTACCAAAGAAACAGTACATACCTATGGCTGGTATTTTCACAAATTTATAAGGGATACCAAAGCTAAAGGTGCAACACCTATAGTACTGTCCATGATCCCTCGTAATGAATTTCGTGATGGCAAAGTTATTCGTGCCGATAATGATTATGGTAAATGGGCACAAGAAGTGGCACAGCAGGAAGGTGCCATCTTTATTGATATGAACCATATCACTGCCGATAAATATGATCAATGGGGAGCTGATTCGGTTAAGAAATTTTTCCCCGGAGATCATACCCATACTAACAAGATGGGCGCTACTATAAATGCAGAATCAGTAGTTGATGGCATCCGGGCCAATCCCGTAAACTCTCTGAATAAATACCTTAAAAACTAAAATTTCGGGCTGCTATGAAAAATATGATCCGTACAAATGCCGGCTTAGGCTTATTGCTTGTCCTGGTTATGCTGTTATCTTCTTTTATGTTGATGAAACCTGCCGATAAGCCAACCTTTTACCTGATAGGCGATTCGACTGTAAAAAATGGTAAAGGCAAAGGCGATGGTGGTTTATGGGGATGGGGGAATTACATAGCCCCTTATTTTGATACAACAAAAATAACGGTCGAAAATGACGCGCTTGGGGGCACCAGCAGCCGCACCTTCCAAACTATGGGTTTGTGGGACAAGGTATTGGTTAAAATCAAACCCGGCGACTTTGTGATCATGCAGTTTGGCCATAATGATAGCGGCGCGCTTGATGACACA
The DNA here is from genome assembly GCF_900100945.1 of Mucilaginibacter gossypii. Classification (GTDB taxonomy): domain Bacteria; phylum Bacteroidota; class Bacteroidia; order Sphingobacteriales; family Sphingobacteriaceae; genus Mucilaginibacter; species Mucilaginibacter gossypii. Next base: position 5,945 of record NZ_FNCG01000003.1, read on the forward strand.
GCCCGGGCCCGCGGAACTATCAAAGGTATTGGCGGCGAACAGCAGGAAATATACAACCCGATACGGAAAGTAAAAGAGGTGGTACATACCTACGGCTGGTATATGCGCAAATTTATTGCGGATATTAAAGCGAAGGGCGCAACGCCTATTATTTGTTCGCCTATACCCCGTAATGTGTGGAAAGATGGCAAATCTGCAGGCCGCAATAATGAAAACAGCTATGGGCAATGGGCACGTGAGTTGGGCGAACAAACCGGGGCGTTTTTCATCGACCTAAACAAACTGATTGCCGATGATTATGACCAGGAGGGCGAAGCAAAAGTTAAATCAACTTACTTCGGTACTGATGCCACGCATACACTTGAGCCGGGTGCGCAGCTAAATGCCAGCATGGTTATTCAGGGCATCCGATCGTTCAATCAGTTGGCGCTCAATAAATATCTGAAGTAACAGGTTCTGTAATTGATTGTGTCCGGATGATGAAAAGAAGAGATTTTATTGAACAGTTAAGTATGGCTTCGGCAATGGCGTTATTGCCGGGTTTGGCTTTTGGTAATCCAAATGATCATGTTTCGGCATTCGCTAAAAAACTGAAGCCTGTTGGCCGTAAGCTGGAAATGGAGGGTTATTACGTTTGGTGCAATAGCCCGATAGAGGGACCTGATGGCAGGATCCACGTATTTTTTTCAAGATGGATTGCTTCAAAAAAAATGGGCGGATGGATCAACGGATCTGAAATATGCCATGCTGTGGCAGATACGCCGGAAAGCGAGTATAAGTTTTTAGAAACAATCCTCGCCCCGCGTGGTCCGGGTTATTGGGATGCTACTACCTGTCATAACCCGTCGATAAAAGTAGTTGATGGTAAATATTGCCTGTTTTTTATGGGCAACTCCAACGGTAAAACCAATACAAAACGAATAGGCCTGGCTACAGCCGATTCGCTTGACGGCCCCTGGACCCGTCCGGATGAACCACTGTTGCTGCCCGGTCCCGAAGGTGCATGGGACGATCATTGTACTACAAACCCCGCGTTTGTTAAACATCCCAACGGGCAATATTGGCTGTTTTATAAATCATGGAACACCAAAGAATATGAAACATCAACCGACCCATTGGTAAAGGGGAACCGTAAATATGGTTTAGCTATTGCCGATAAGCTGGAAGGCCCTTATATCAAGTATGATGGCAACCCGGTTATAGATTTTTCGGGACGAGGCAATAATGCCCAGTTGGAGGATGCTTTTGTTTGGCTTGACAGGGGACGCTTTAGAATGCTTGCCCGGGACATGGGGGTATTTAATCACCAGTATGGTTTATACATGGAATCAAAAACCGGTAAAAAATGGGGCGAACCGGAGATTGGCTATTTTAACGCCGATTATTACCATATCAATCAACCACCGCCACCGAAATATTTGAATAAATACGGCAGGTTTGAAAGGCCTCAGCTTTTATTTCAAAATGGTAAACCCACTTACATGTTTACTACATCGCAGGGCGGTAAATACATGACAGCATCGCCATTCATATTTAAAATAGAATCATAGCATCCTCAACATGAAGAAAATACTGCCCGTATATTTTGCATTATTTGTTGTTGTTTGGCCGGTTTTATTGAGGGCGCAAAATAAAATTGACCGTAAGGCTTTGGTGCAAAGGCACAATGTCATAAATAGTGGCACGGATACGCTTTCTCCTCTCTCGGTTGGTAATGGTCGATTTGCTTTTACGGTTGATGCTACCGGCTTGCAAACTTTTCCTGAACATTACGATAAGGGCATTCCCTTAGGAACACAATCAGAGTGGGGCTGGCACAGCTTTAAAGATACAGCAGGCTACAAGTTTGATGAAACTTTAAAAACCTATACGCTCAATGGCCGTAACGTAAGTTATTCGATACAATGGAACCAGCCCGGCCGTAACAGGAATGCTGCCAATTGGTTCAGGGAAAATGTACATCGCCTGCAATTGGGTAACCTTGGTTTCCTGTTATTGCATAAGGATGTGAGCGAGGCACAGATAACCGATATTCAAAATATCCGGCAGGAACTTAATTTGTGGACAGGGTGCATCAGCAGCTCATTTACTTTTGACGGCGAACAGGTAAAAGTTGAAACCTATGCGCACCAGGGGCAGGATCTGATAGCTGTGAAAGTACAATCGCCATTGTTAGCGCAGGGGAGACTTAAGGTAAGGCTATGTTTCCCTTTCCCCACCAATCAGTTTGCCGACTATGGCGATAACTGGAAAAATCCGCAAAAACACTATTCGGCAATTGTTGGTTCCGGTGCCAGCGAGGCTACCATCATTCATCGTTTGGATACCAGCCAATATTTTGTTCGCCTCGCCTGGAACGGTGTAGCTTCGGTTAAGCATACTGCTGCCCATCAGTTTGTGTTAACGCCTCTGGATAAAGCCGCTGAACTGACGTTTACCTGTTCGTTTAATCCAAAGAAATCCACTGCGGCTTTACCTGGTTTTGCCCAAACGCAAGCCAACAGCATACAGCAATGGAAAGCCTTTTGGCAAAGCGGAGGTGCGGTCGATTTCAGTGGCAGTACCGATCCCCGCGCAAAGGAACTGGAACGCAGGGTGGTGCTGTCTCAATATCTTACCAAAATACAATGTTCTGGTCATCAGCCCCCGCAGGAAACCGGCTTAACGTATAACAGCTGGTATGGTAAACCGCACCTCGAGATGCACTGGTGGCACGGGATCCATTTTGCACTATGGGGCAGAGAGAAATTGCTCGAAAACAGTTTGGACTGGTACCATCACGTAAAAGCCAATGCCAGGGCTATCGCCAAAAGACAAGGATATGATGGCATCCGCTGGCAAAAAATGACCGATCCCGATGGCAATGAAAGCCCATCATCGGTAGGGGCATTCCTGATCTGGCAGCAACCGCATTTTATTTATTTTGCTGAGCTGGACTACCGCGCGCACCCAAATAAGGAAACCCTCGACAAATATAAAGACCTTGTACTGGCCGATGCAGATTTTATGGCCTCGTTTCCCACTTATGATAAGGAGCATGACCGGTATAATTTAGGCAAAGGAATTATCCTGGCGCAGGAACGTTACAAGCCCGAAGAAACATATAATCCAACCTATGAGTTGCAATACTGGCGCTGGGCTTTAAATACCGCCCAGCAATGGCTCAAACGCCTGGGCTTGCAGCCGGATAAAAAGTATGCCCAAATCCTGGATAAATTGGCCCGGTTACCCCAAAAGGATGGCGTTTACCTCGCTGCTGAAAGCTCGCCCGATGCCTATACTAATCCTAAATTAAAAACAGACCACCCGGCAGTATTGGCTGCTTATGGTATGCTGCCCTATAATGATAAACTGGATACCGTGGTAATGAAGGAAACCTTTAACCTGGTTTGGGATGTATGGGATTGGAAGGATACCTGGGGCTGGGATTTCCCAATGACTGCCATGACAGCAGCCCGTTTAAATATGCCTGATAAAGCTGTCGATGCTTTGTTTATGCCCATAAAAACCAATACTTACTTAGCCAACGGCCACAATTACCAGGACGGGCGATTACGCATGTACCTGCCTGGCAACGGTGGTTTACTGGCCGCTGTAGCCATGATGTGTGCCGGCTGGGATGGCTCAACCACTGTAAATCCCGGTTTCCCAAAAGATGGGAAGTGGAAAGTAAGGTGGGAAGGGCTCAGGAAAATGCCTTAATGTTTAACGTGTCTTTTTAGAATGGATATATAAAATCTACGATATGAATAAATTATTGCTTACAATAAAAACGGTATTAAGCGCATGCGCTGTTATGGGTATGATAGGTAGTGCATTTGCCCAACTGCCTGCAAAAACAGAGGTGTTGGCCGGTATGGCCCTGGCCAATAATTATTTTATGCAGAAATGGCCGGATCCGGGAACGTCTGTTACCGTAAAAAATGTCACCCGTACCAGCAATTTGTGGACGAGGGCTGTTTATTACGAAGGGCTGATGGCGATGTATAAAATCGATCCTCAAAAAAGGTACTATGATTATGCAGTTGATTGGGGCGAAAAACATCAGTGGAGCCCTCGTGGCGCTGTTGATACCCGTAATGCCGACAATCAATGCTGCGGGCAAACCTATATCGATCTTTACCTGGTAGATAAAAAGCCAGAACGCATTGAAAAAATAAAGCAAAGCATCGACCTGATGGTGAACAGCGAAAAAAAGGATGACTGGAACTGGATAGATGCGCTGCAAATGGCTATGCCGGTATATGCCAGGCTCGGTGCGGTGTATAACGACAATAAGTATTATGAAAAGATGTTCGACATCTACAATTACTCAAAAACCGTTCACGGTGGCAAAGGATTGTATAACACGGTCGATCATCTTTGGTGGCGTGATAAAGACTTTGTACCCCCATATAAAGAGCCTAACGGAGCGGATTGCTACTGGTCGCGCGGGAACGGTTGGGTAGTGGCTGCCATGCTGCGCGTGTTAGAAGTTATGTCTAAAAATGCACCTCATCGCAATGAATACTTATCGGTTTATAAAGAAATGATTGAGGCTTTGGTGCCTCTGCAACGTGCTGATGGCTATTGGAATGTGAGCCTGAAGGACTCGACCAATTTTGGCGGTAAGGAACTATCGGGCACGGCTTTGTTTACTTACGGTATGGCCTGGGGGATCAATCATGGGATCCTTAAAAAGAAAACCTATCTGCCAATAGTTTTCAAAGCATGGAATGCCATTGCAAAAGAGTGCCTGCATCCGGATGGCATGCTGGGTTTTGTACAGGGAACAGGCAAAGAGCCAAAAGACGGACAGCCGGTAGGGTACAATAATGTGCCCGATTTTGAAGATTATGGTTTGGGGTGTTTCCTGTTGGCCGGCAGCGAAGTTTATAAACTGAGCAAATAATGAAAAAGGTATCCTTGTTTTTAGCTTTTGTTTTAATCGGGGTGACTGCCTTTGCGCAAACGGGTATTGGCAGCAATAAATCCGGATACAAAAAAGATGGCAACACCTTGTTATTCAGTAACGCCAACGGAGATGTTAAAATTGAGTTGTGCTCAGCATCCATGTTTCGGGTAAGGGCCAGTTGGAGCCGCAAATTTGCACCGGATGAGCACTTAATGCAGGAAAATTATACGTGGCCCGCTGTTGATTATAAAATAACTGATGCTAAATCGGCATACATAATCCAAACGTCGGCCTTGATTATCACGGTAATTAAATCACCGTTTATAATTAATGTCGCAGACAGCAAGGGCGTGATGTTATCATCAGAGTACGTGCCTGATAGTAAACAAAATGGAGGTTTGCATCACATAGGTGATATGGTTATGTGTACTAAAGACTTGCTTCCCGATGAGCATTTCTTTGGCTTTGGTGAGCGCATGGATTTTACCGAACAGCGTAACAAACTGGTAAAGCTGAACGTGGGCCGGGGAAAAAGCAAAAATAATTTGCTTGGCGCTTATAATATCAACGAAGCTAACTACTGCCCGGTGCCATTTTTTATGAGCACTAAGGGCTATGGCATCTATCTGCATAATTCATCAGCTACCGAATGGGATATGGGTAGCAAAACTGATGATGAATACAGCTTTAAAGCGAATGATGGCGAATTGGATTACTACTTTATTTACGGTCCAACGTTCCCGGTTATTTTAAGCAGTTATTTAAGCATCACAGGTAAATCGCCATTGTTGCCGAGGTTTGCCTTCGGTTTGCATATGGGCACTTATAGCGGCGGCACCTGGGGACATGAGGAACTTACTTCGGACAGATATGTAATAGAACTGGCCCGCAAAATGCGCGAGATGGGGATCCCGGTTGATATCCTTTTCCTCGATTCAACCTGGCGCTTGTTTGGTAAAAATGGGGGCAAAGGAGCTACCTCCTTTGAATGGCGCGAAACATTTAAGGATCCCAAAGCCATGTTTGATAGCCTGTATGCCATGAACTTTAAAATGGTGGGCCTGCATATCCGCCCAAGGTTTGATAACGCCAAAAATCTGAACCTGCTTGATGAGGCACAGGCCAAAGGTTTTACCTATCCCGAAAATGGCAAACCAGGCGAGTTTGTGAACTTTTTTGATCAGCGGGCTGCAAACTGGTGGTGGTATAACGGCGTGATGAAAGTAGCCTCAATTGGTGCTAAATTCCTGAAAACAGATGAAGGCAGTGCCTTTGGTTCATTAGCCAATGAAAGTGAAAAAGTTGGGCCTACTGGTAGAGAAGTGGCACAACTTCATAATGTATTTCCCATCGCTTATGCTAAAGCTCCGTATTTAAAATTTCAGGAATATAATGGCATTCGCGGATTAAATCAAACCCGGGAAGGTTATTCAGGGATCCAACGTTATCCCTTCATTTTTGCCGGTGATTGGCCAAGCGAATGGCAATACTTTGCTCCGGTTATAAAAGCCGGGTTAAATATTGGCCTGTCGGGCGTTGGATATTGGGCACATTGCATGGGCGGTTTTGAACACGCGGCCGATCCGGAATTATACATGCGTTGGGTACAGTTTGGTATGTTTAGTCCGGTAGCTATGGTTTTTGGTATGGACCATCCGGGCTATAAAGAACCCTGGAATTATGGGGCTGAGGCTTTGGCTAACTTTAAAAAGTACGACGATCTGCGTTACAGGATGATTCCCTATATCTATAGCAATGCGTACACGCAATATCAAACCGGTATGCCGCTTATGCGCGCTTTGGTGCTGGAATACCAGGACGATCCCAATACCTACAATATAGCCGATCAATACCTGTTTGGTGACAACATGATGGTTTGCCCGGTAACTGTAAAGGGCGCACAAACGCGTACTGTTTATTTACCAAAAGGAATTTGGTTTGACTATTGGACGGGCATAAAATATACCGGAAAGCAATATATCCATATCCTGACCCCTCCAGATCATCTACCCATTTTTGTAAAAGCAGGAGGCATTATCCCAATGCAACTGGCCATGAAATACATGGATGAAAAACCGGTAGATGTGATAACGCTGGACGTGTTTTTGGGCCAGGCATCTGAGTTTAAGTTGTATGAAGATGATGGCATCAGTTTAAAATATAAACAGGGCGACAAGGCGATCACCCAAATTGCTGTGACCAATACTGCCGATGGCTGGCAACTGCAAATTAAAAAGCCCACAGGTAACTTTACCCCGGCGCAGCATACTTATTTGACAAAAATACATTGGGCTTATGATAATGCTCCATCTTCAATAATAGAAAATAATGAAACATTGAAAGCGGCTGATCATGTTGAAGCATTAGACAAAACAGCTGGCTGGTATTATGATAAAATCAATCATTTGCTTTGGATAAAAACATCCAATAGTAACAGGGATGATATTACCCTTAATTTTAAATAGATTGCGATAATCGTCTCCTATGAAAAAGTTCCTTCAAACCATCTTTCTTTTTGCAGTAGCAAGCAATCCAATATTTGCCCAGGATAAGCAACCAGCTAAGCGGCCAAACATCATTATTATTTTGGCCGATGATATGGGCTACTCGGATATAGGCTGTTTCGGCTCCGACACGCAAACGCCCAATCTTGATGCGATGGCGAAAGGTGGTTTGCGCATGACCCAGTTTTACAACGCATCGCGCTGCTGCCCAACCCGCGCGTCGTTACTTACTGGGCTTTATCAGCATCAGGCCGGGGTAGGCGATATGGTAAACCACCGCGATGTACCGGCTTACCAGGGCTACCTGAACCAAAACTGCGTAACCATAGCCGAAGCGCTTAAAGAAGGTGGCTATAATACGCTGATGGCAGGCAAATGGCATGTGGGTACAGACCCCTCGCGCTGGCCGGTTAAACGCGGTTTTGATCATTACTTTGGTTTGATAGACGGTGCAAGCAGCTATTTTACTCCAACCATGCCGTACCGCCCTAATCAAAAGCTTACCATTGCTTTAGATGATAAGGAATATACACCGGGACCAAACTGGTATTCAACCAATGCTTATGCCGATTATGCCCTTAAATTTATTGAGGGTAATAAAGGTACAGGCAAGCCATTCTTTTTGTACATGGCTTTTACCAGTCCGCACTGGCCAATTCAGGCGCTGCCTGAGGATATTGCCAAATACAAAGGCAAGTACCTGAAAGGTTGGGATAAACTCAGGCAGGAACGGCTTGAACGTCAAAAGCAATTAGGTATCATTCGCAAAGATGAAAAGCTTTCGCCAAGGGATAAGAGCGTACCGGAATGGGATAGCCTTACTCCTGAAGAAAAAGAGCAGTTTGATACTAAAATGGCCGTATACGCTGCGATGGTTGACCGGATGGATCAGAATATAGGCCGCATCAGGAAAAAACTTAAAGAGCTGGGCGAGGATAAAAATACGGTGATCATGTTCCTGTCAGACAATGGGGCCAGTAATGAAACTATTGCCGGACCGGGTTTTACCTCCGAGGTACTGGCTGCAAACAGTAAGCCTGCAAGTGATCCAACATCTTTTACATCGTACGGGTCATTAGGTGCCAATGTGAGCGATACGCCTTTTCGCTTGTTTAAGCACTGGGAATATGAGGGCGGCACAGCTACCCCTTTTATAGCTTATTTCCCCGATGTGATTAAGCCGGGGGCAATAGTCAATAAACCTGCCCACATTATCGATCTGATGGCTACCTGCCTTGATCTGGCCGGAGCAACTTATCCCAAAGTTTATCATGGCAATAGCATTACACCCACGGAGGGTATAAGTCTTGTCCCGGTATTTAAAGGCCAGAAGTGGCAAGGACATAACGGGCTGTTTTTTGAACACGAGGGCAATCGTGCTGTAAGGAAGGGCGACTGGAAACTGGTATCGCAACGCCCCGAAAATAAATGGGAACTCTATAATATCAGCACGGACCGCTCCGAGCTAAATGACCTGAGTGTCCAATACCCTCAAAAAGTAGCTGAACTTGAAGCAATGTATAGCGACTGGGCCGCCCGTGCTGGTGTTGTGGAGTTTGATAAGTTAGCAAAAGCGAAACGTGAATAATTAAAAAGTATAGACTGGCTTTAAGTTTGTGTATTCCCGCTTTTACCAATGCCAATGTTTTAGCTCAGTTCCACATAGTACCGTTAATGCCCATCCACAAACCAATGAAATAACGATGGCCCGCCGCCCCTGTTTACACTGCTGCTATCGGTGAGCCGTCTATTTTTTTATTTCGATAAGCAGGATTACAGCCGGTGGTGAGGTAGAGGAACTGCAATTATCAATTTGTTGTTTTCATGGTGATGTTATTATCACAAAAAAAGGTGATTTTCTTTTACTGCGAAGCCGGGCTCTGCCCGGAGGAAGATAACTGACGTTGTGCTTGGGTTTACTTTTAACAGGTGTCGTCTTATCCGTTTACTACTTCGCCGCCGTTTACATGGATTACCTGACCTGTAATAAAGGAAGAGTCGTCTGAAGCCAGGAAAACATAGGCGGGACCAAGCTCAGAAGGCTGTCCGGCACGTTTCATAGCCGTTTCACAGCCAAACTTTTTGATCTTTTCTTCGTCGAAGGTGGATACAATAAGTGGGGTCCAGACCGGTCCGGGCGCTACGGCGTTAACCCGGATCCCTTTTTCTGTCAGGTTGGTAGCCAGTGATCGCGTAAAGGTAGTGATAGCGCCTTTGGTTGATGAGTAATCAATAAGCGAAGGCGAAGAACGATAGGCGGTTACCGAAGTGGTATTGATAATGCAATCGCCTGCATGCATGTGATCTAATGCAGCTTCTGCAAAATAAAAATAGGCAAATATATTGGTGCGGAAGGTAACATCCAGTTGTCCGGGATCAATTGCCCTGACGTCTTTTTGCGGGAATTGCATACCTGCATTGTTCACCAGGATATTGAGTTTACCAAATTCTTGTATGGTTTGTTGTACCGCGTGTTTGCAAAAGGCCGGGTCTTTTACGTCCCCTTTAATAAGCAAGCATTGCTGGCCTGTTAATTCAACCAGGTCCTTTGTGATTTCGGCATCTTCGTCCTCCTCCAGGTAAACGATGGCCACATTAGCACCTTCCTGCGCAAAATGTACGCTTACCGCGCGGCCAATTCCACTATCGCCCCCGGTAATGAGGGCTATTTTTCCTTGCAACTTTCCGGCAGCTTTATAGTTGTCTTTAATGTATTCCGGAGCCGGATGCATCTTTGCTTCAATACCTGGCTGCCTATCCTGCTTTTGCGGTGTTTCTTCTTTGGTTATCATAGATTCTTTTAAAAAAGTGTTGTTGTTGAGTTGACTAACGAAAGCCGGAACACAGACGCTTATTGAAAGTTGTTTAAACTTTCTTAAAAAATCGTTAGCTCTAAAGCTTTCGAAAAGGGGGGGAGTTAGCGGCATTAAAAATGCCTGGGCAACTGTTTAATAAAAGCCGTCATCAGCAGGATGACGGCCGGTAGTTTTTTTTAAGTATTTCAGGCCGTTTTATTATTATCAGGATAAATACTCCATTGCGCCACGCCTTCGGGCTCAGAGTCCTTTACTTCGGTGCTTTTTTCCTGGCTCATTTGCTTATTCAGCTTTTCGGCCTGTTTAAGTTCCCTCGCCTTATCGTCTTCCAGTTGGGTGAGGCCCTGTGTTTCCCTGACGTGCTTTACCGGGTCAGCTATGTAAATAAATTCTTTTTCCAAATCGGGCATTTCGCCTTCGTTCCACGGGCCGTGAACGTCGGCACCATTAGACATATTGAAATACTGCTGGGTAAAGCGTGGATCGGCTGCCAGTACCCCTGGTGGAAAGTTCGGCTGGATATCGTTTAAAGCCGCTTCAAACATCTTGTAATGCGCCACTTCACGGGTCATCAGGAAAGACAGTGTTTCGTGAATGTAAGGATCATTGGTGAATTTCATCAGGTGTTCATAAACCAGCTTGGCGCGTGACTCTGAGGCAAGGTTACTGCGAAGATCGACGGTCAGGTCGCCATTTGAATGGATATAACTTGCACACCATGGTATGCCCTGGCTGTTGCGGGGCGTAACACCGCCGCCTGTAATAACGCCAAACTGTGGATTGGCGAATACTGCCTGGTGAATAATATCTTCTTTGGCAGCTTTACCATTCAAAACCTGCATGATCTCGGAACTGTCGGCAGCATTCTTAAGTTCGCCATTAACGCCTTTGAGGAGCATTTGAATAGTGGCGCCCACGATTTCAAGGTGACTGAATTCCTCTGTGGCGATATCCATCAGCATATCATATTTGTCGGGGTACGGCACCTTGGCACCAAAGGCCTGCGTGAAGTATTGCATGGCTGCGGCCAGTTCGCCGTTCTCTCCGCCAAACTGTTCCAGCAATAAATTGGCAAACCGGGGATCGGGGCGCGATACGCGCGCGTTAAATTGTAGTTCTTTTACATGGTGAAACATAACATTTGATTTTGGTAGATAGTGTTATGATACAACCAAGGGTAGTGTTTTATGTTTTATAATTTAATAAATTTTTTTAATATGAAATAAAAGTGATCTATTTTACCAATCATTAATATGATTACTGTTTCAATAAACTGCAAAATTTGAGCATCGACTGCGGAGTAATGCTCCAGTTAGGTGCTTTAATATCACCCCAGGCTTTGGGGTTGTCATATAAATTAAAGTAGCAAACGCCAAAAACATGAGGGTTCGCATTTATTGTTTCAGCGGCATCGGCAAGCCATTTGTCCTGGAAGCTTTCTGATCCCTTTACACCGAATTCGGTTATGAACAAAGGCTTATCAAGAAATCTCATCCGAAAATATTTTCGGTTAAATATGGTGCTGAAGGCTTCCTGCTTATCCTGATCGGTAATGTTTTTATCCGGCAAACCGTAAATGGCTATACTGATATAATCTACTACATCGCTTCCGGGCCAAAAATCCGCCGAGCCCCGGTCGCCGGCAGGTCCCCAAACCTTTCTGACATTTTTGCCCGGTCCTCCGTCAAACTGCATAAAATATCTGAAGGCATTGATATAAGTAACAGGGTCCTGGCTTTGCCACTTGTACCGGTGGATAGGGATCTCCATTTCATGCATCCATCTGAGATAAACGATGTTTTGTGTGGCAGAAATTATATTAAATAATTTTTTAATCTGTTTGTTATAACGGCCGTTTAATATACTTTCCATAACAGCAGTATCCGGTATTCCGCTGGTGTCACGCCATGGCTCCATAGTTACAATAACTTCATGGTGACGGTTAATGACCTCCGAAAATTTTTTTTCAAAATCGCCTCTTTCAACTTCGCCCCAATCTGTAAAAAGATGTTCTACACTAATTCTTGGTTGATTGAGCAGTTTTTTATTTGGGTCAAATACCCCAATCTTGAGCGAGGCCCTTACCGGCTTTTTAGCGGCACTATCCGCGTAGTTGTCGGCACTGTATACGGTATTCCGGTATTTTATAAAATAGTCTTTTTGTTCGTTTAGCCAACTGTATTTAAAAGGTGTTTTTCCGGTATTATTGTCTATGATCAATACCGGTTTGTCTATAAACCTTAAGCGATGAAGCTTATGTTTTAACATATCAGAAACCGTACTGTCTTTTGGATAAAAGTGGGTGGTATTTTCTGATTGGCTTCCAAGTGTTATACTTACATAATCAACGGTCTTATTTCCGGGCCAGTATTCGGTATCGCCGGGATAACCAGACGGACCCCATATGATTTGTGCCTTTGGGGCAATCATTTTAAATTTTTTTGAAAAATAATTAAATGAAGTAATATAGTCTTTAGGCGATTTATATTGCCATGGAAATACGCTGGCCGGTACTTCCATGTCAGGATTCCAGCGGATAAAAACCTGATGGTGACTTTTTGCCGCCAAAACAGCCAGTTCATGAATCTGCTTATCAAAACTACCATTGAGCACTTCAGTTAAAACGTTGTTTTTATAATCTACACCTTTAAGCCAGGTTTCCACGGTGATTAGTACATCATTGTTAGCCAAAGCTGTATCCACATTGCCCCGGCTTGACCTTATAGCCGTATTTTTAAACACTGCCGTGTAACAAATAATAGGTTTGGCCGGTAAGGTATCACTTAAATTCCTGCGGTTAAATATGCCAACCACTTGTTCGTTGCTGCGGTAGTAGTTGTTTGTAAAATAATCACTGCGGAAAATTTTAATGCCCCAAAAGGATATAACGAGGATTATACCTAAACTGATCGCTAAATAAATCTTTACGGACTTTTTTTTCATTGACGATTAATTTTGAAAAGGGGTATTTAATGTTGCGTAGTCAACAGTTACATTATCGCCATCGGTTGCAACAAGGTACAGCCTGTATCTGTCGTCATTTTTGGGGATTGTAACGTATACATCCGGACTGCTTCCTACCTTTTTCATGCCGGTTGCATTGCCCCAATTATCTGTTTTGACAAGATACCATTCAAATTTCAATCCGGTTTTTAAATAGGCAGCGATGTTCCAGTGGCCGTAGGAAAATACCAGGGCGTTATAGCGCAGGGATGCCCCCGGAGTAGTTGTTAATGCAGGTTTCAGTATTTTAATATCGGGCAAATTATAGATAGGTGTATTGCCATTCCAGTTCTTGCTTATTTTATAAAGGTAACGTTTATTTCTGCCCCATACGTCTTTTAAACCGTCAAACGTGACAGCAGTGCCGCTTTGTTGATCCTGCCAGTTAGCGTAAAAAATTCCGCCGGAATGCTGTACACCTTCGAGTGCGCCGGGATCAGTGCAACTGAAAAAATAAGGTATTTTAAAATCAAGGCTAACATATTTCAATGACTGTTTATTATCAACAATTACTCCGAAAGCATCAATTGCCGGTATTTGCTCCTTTAATATTTGCATAGCAGGGTTGAGTGTGGGTGAGGATAAAAGGTCGATGGTTAATGGCCTTGTTGGGTCTTCATGTTTAATTTCATTTACCAAACGTTTTAACAAATTGATATAATGCTGTTGGGCCTGGTACAACTGTGGCCCATGATAAAATTGGGATAGTTGCTGGTAGGTACTATTGCCTAAGTTCCAGGCACTGATGTTAGGGTTTGATTTATTTTTATTTATGGTGTTAAGGATGATATTGAATTGCTCGTGCAGGTAGGTGGTGTCATTAATGAAGCTTGATGGGGCAGGCACCCAGAAGCTATAATTAATTTTTAAGCCCTTTTGTGCGGCTGCTTCAAAAATTGAGTGGTCGTAAATATTAGGTCCATATATTTTTATTGTATTTATCCCCGCTTTTCGAATGTCTTCAAAATCATTAACTATCATTTTTTTGGTTAGCGGAGCTATGTTCTTGTACCAGTAGTTTCCTTTAGAGTAGATTACGCCTTTTACTGAAGAAAAGAATGGAGGGTTTACTGATAAACGTTTTTGACCGGTGACTGGATCTTGTTCAATAATATTTATCGAAGTATCTGAAGACGCTCGCGAAGTGCTATTGTAAAGTCGCGATTGCCTGATCAATTGCGATAACCCGGTGGTGTCTGATGAAGAGATGAACTCTGCAAAAGACTTTTTGCTATTATCATTGTTAGCATCGAAACCACGCGCAACATTAAAGTTTGCATCTTCATCCGATTCCTGAGAAGCATATATGCAGATGCCAACCACTAATATGCTAAGTATCAGGCTAACTTTCCTTACACCGAAATATATCTTTCTTCTTAACAGCCAAAAAAATATTTTAACATGCTGTATTTTTGAAACGACCGTAAATAATGTGGCATGTTTATCCAGGTAGGCCTGAAACTTGAGTTCTGAACTTGCGATAAGCATAAATATCATGAACATACAATTCAGGCCAACGATGCCGGACATAAAAAGTGTATAGGGATTCCAGTCGTTGTAAAGGCCGTAAATAATAGCTGCGATGGATACAGCCAACACTACAATATTGGGTAAGTTGTTTTTTAAATTTTTTTCATCTTTGATATCCTTGGGGGTTGCTATGTAAGGAACGTTCTTCCTGATAATAGTATAGACAAAACCTAATATAAAAACCCACCATGTACCTATGAGCAGTAATCCTCCCACCACATGAAACCCCCGCTCATTATCCTCCATTACCCATTGCTGAACAAAATGCCTGATCAGAACTACTGAAGTTATAAAAGGAACACTGATAACTAAAAACTCAGAAAAGTCCATCCTTAACGGAAAAGCATCTGTGAACAGGGATATAACCGGAATTGAGAAATTAATAAGAAATACAAAACCAGATAAGTAAAATAGAGGTAAAAGACCGTAATGAAGTTTCTGCCGCCAGTTGAATTTTCTGAAAAGTTTAACGTAGGAAGTCACAAGAAGCTCAAAAACACCCCGCGACCATTTCAATTGTTGCTTATAATAAGCTGACAAAGTAGCCGGAACCAGGCCCCGGGTCAGTACAGCGGGTACATAAACGGATTTCCAATTGCGTGCATGGAGCTGCATTGCCGTATGCATATCTTCAGCCAGCCCGGCCGCATGTCCGCCAATGGATTCCAAAGCTGTTCGCCTGAAAGTACAATTGGCGCCTATAGCCTGCACAGTGCCATAACTGTTCATGCACATCATCATCGGGCCGTAAAACTGATAGGTTTGTTGTGCCGCGCCTTTAGCTATCCATCCAATGTCATGATTGTAATAGGCCTGCACAATTTGCACATAACCAATTTCCGGGTTATCAAAATGAGCTATTATCGGATCCAGAAATTCGGGTACGGGTATATGGTCGGGATCAAGAATTACACATAGTTCGCCTGATGACTGGGCTAATGCGTTATTAATATTGCCAGCTTTGGCGTTGATTTTTTTAGTTCTTGTTATGTGATGAACGCCCAGTTCTTTACAAACTGATTTCAGGTAAGGGTCATCGGCCTCGTCACACAAAAAGGTTTCATGAGGATAATGTATAGCCTGAATTGCAGTAAGTGTTTCAACAATCATTTCATATGGTTCACCGGCGCAAAACGTGGTAAATATGTCTACCGTATATTGTTTCGTTATGGGTAAAGCAGGCGGAACGCTTATTGACCAATAATGATACCACTCATATATTACCTTAAAAAAGGTATAAACAAAGGTTGATATTAATAGCCAATATAGTGGCCGATAACCAATAACTGATTGTCTGAGCAGGCTATGTATAAAAAAAAACATACAAAGCAAACCGATGATAATCATCAGCCTTAAATAAAATAATTGCCGTTTGGAAGGTGGTTTTATAGTATTGTTCATGGATTCTTTAATACATAAAAGGGAGTGTTTGAGGTAGCAAAAGAGCCCTTTTGATCATATACATAAACCAATAAGCGGTAAGGGCCTTCTGTGGCGGGTACTTTAAACTTCAAGTCCGGCCCGCTTTGCCCGATTATTAAATTTTTAATCTCTTTTGGTTTCTTTTGGTTAAAAGCGCCATTGGGTTTGAACCAATCCTCCGCAAATATTTCCCATTTAAATGTTAAGCCGGTGGTGTCCGGATCTTCGATATACACTTTGCTGTTTATTGTTATGCCAGGCTTAAATAAGATATTGTCCCTGGCTCCTTTTCCATCTACCAACATGTATTTCAAGACAGGGGCCTTCTTAGGCGCTTTTTGCCCCGTCCAGATATAATGCATCACCTGAACGGCCTCGGTTTCAGCGCCATTTTCATCAAACATACTGAACCAGGTTGGGGTTAGTTCCTGTTTTTGCCCCCAATAAAATACCATCGACCCCAGAAACCTGGAATTATTAACCGGCATATACTTTTCATAGGTTGAAAGATATTGCTCTGCCTTTTTTGTACTGGTATTTTCAATATAAGCCCCCCATGCATTTTGACTGTCGGCGGTCCAGGGACCTTCAATTCCCCATTCTGTTATTAAGAACGGGCCATCCCAAAACCAATTGAATTTCTGAAGATCTTCATTTAAAGTTTGGATCGAACCAAAAATATTGAACGAGATGAAGTCAATCTTGGTCCGTAGCTTAATATTGACAATGTTTTTCTTTTGAAAGGACATAATGGTTGTAGTAACCGGGTGCTGCGGATCGTCCTGGTGGATCATGTTGACTACAGCATTAAATATGGTATAAAACTGATTGTATTTCGGCTTGTAAGGGAATGCAAGCTCATTGCCCACACACCAGCTCAGAAGCGCGGGGTGATGCTTAAATCTATTAACAATCCCGGCAATCTTGCTCACATGGGCACTGGCCTTCGAGGTTTTATAAAAGTCATCTATACTTTCGCTTGGAGGCATTGGCAACCCTGCTATTACAGCTAAATGATGTGCCTGCGCCGAATCCAAAATACTTCCTAAATTTAAGGTATCCCAAACCCTTATCGTATTGCCTCCTGCCTCGTTTAATCGTTTTAAATTGGTAAAACCGGAAGCTCCTTTTATGAAAAAAGGCTCACCATTACGGTACAGTGAATATTTGCCATTCTCATTTTTGATGTAAACTCCATCTTTATTGACATTACGAGGCTGTGATCGATTACAAGATAAAGAGAAGAGACAAAGTATCAGACAGCTAATAATTAATCGTAAAAGAGGACATCTCATAAATAGTAATTCGGTTCATTTAAAAAAGCAAACGATATTTTTGTAGTTATATATAAAACTCTTAGTTTTTGAATAAAAAGAAATTCCGACTGCAGGTTTTGGTTCATGTTGCGAATATTCAAAAAATCATGTAAATATTGACTGTATACGGAAAGTATAATTAATTGTTTATATGTAGACCAGGAATTAACAGGAGGAGGCCATGGGTTAGCAGATACACCTTACCGCCGGCATGATTGGGGGCCATTTGCAGGATAAATTACCCGAATTTATCGAACGTAAAGGTAAGACGGCAAGAAATGATGTGTATATTGTGCCTGATAGCTTAAATCGTCAGTGCGCGTTTTACCAACGGCAAATTAGGCGCGGGCAAATACAAAAATACAGATACCTGTGAAACCGGAAAAACATGATTATGATGCAATAATAGTAGGCTCGGGGCCAAATGGCCTTGCTGCGGCGATATTGTTGCAACAAAACGGACTTTCGGTATTACTGCTTGAAGGAAAAAGTACTATTGGCGGCGGTTTACGTACTGAAGAACTAACCCTGCCTGGTTATAAGCATGATGTTTGCTCAGCTATTCATCCGCTGGCAGTTGGTTCGCCATTTTTTGAAACACTGCCACTGCATGAGCATGGCCTTGAATATATTTATCCCACAATATCTGCAGCGCATCCCTTTGATAATGGAACGGCTGCGGTACTTAAAAAATCCGTTGTTGAAACTGCCAATCTGTTAAGTGCCGACAAGGATACCTACATTAAACTGATGGCGCCCCTGGTAACTTCGTGGCCCGGTTTGGCGCCTGATGTTTTAGGTCCGCTTACTTTTCCCAAACATCCTGTCGACCTGGCTGCTTTTGGGCTGGCTGCTTTAACTTCAGTAAACTATTTGGCCAAGCGCTTCAAAACTGAGGAAGCCAAAGGGCTTTTAGCCGGGATGGCTGCTCATGGCATTCTACCATTAACAAATCTTACCACATCGGCAATTGCTTTAGTGTTGATGGTTAACGGGCATCTAAAAGGCTGGCCGGTGCCTAAAGGTGGCTCGGTAAAAATAGCGGAGGCATTGGCGTCATACTTTACATCTATAGGGGGCAGGATAGAAACCAATACCTACATCAATAATTTTGATCAGCTGCCATCGGCAAAGACAATTTTGTTTGATGTTACGCCAAAACAACTGTTGCAAATTGCCGGACATAAATTTTCATCATTGTATAAATGGCAACTGGAACGTTATCGTTACGGAATGGGTGTTTTTAAAGTTGACTGGGCTCTTGATGATGTTATTCCGTTTAAAGCAGGAGAGGCCCGACAAGCAGGAACGGTACATATTGGGGGTACGCTGAAGGAAATTGCTGCGTGTGAACAGCAAATCTGGGACGGTTTGCACCCCGAAAAACCATTTGTACTGCTGGCCCAGCAAAGCCTTTTTGACAATACCCGTGCACCCCAGGGCAAGCATACCGCCTGGGCATATTGCCACGTTCCCAACGGATCAAACAAAAACATGACCGATTTTATCGAAAAACAAGTGGAGCGTTTTGCCCCTGGTTTCCGCGAACGCATCATAGGCAGGCATACTTTTAACACAGAGCAACTGGAAAACTATAATCCCAATTATATCGGAGGTGATATTAACGGCGGGGTAATTGACATTGGCCAGTTGTTTACCCGGCCGGTATTGCGCCGCTCACCATACCGCACATCGGCAAAGGGGATTTATATCTGTTCTTCATCCACACCGCCGGGAGGAGGGGTACATGGTATGTGCGGCTACCATTCCGCCAAACGCGCTTTAAAAGATGTATTTAACATCAGCATTCAATCATAATTATTAATCAAAGCTGAGGAGTCGCAGCAGCTCTTCATACCTAAAATGATGTTAGGCTTCGCAAAGCCGTGCGCCACCTCCCCGGTATTATTTAAACAACAAATAATACAGGCAAAGCATCGTTGAAACTTGCTTGAAACAGCCCCTTAGGTGTTTCAACGCCACGGTTATCTGGTTTTCAACCGTTCGTTTGGATATTCCTAAGCGGGCGGCAATTTCCTGGTTACTTAGGTTTTCCATGCGGCTCATATAAAATATTTCCTGGCAGCGTCTGGGCAACTTCTCCAGGTAATAACTCAGTTCCTGTAACAACTCCTGATTTTTGATCCGGAAATCACCCTGGTTGTAGTCGGGGAAAAGGCCTGCTTCCAGATTATCTAACTCCACAATTACCGGGCGTTTTACCGCGCGCATGCGATTATAAACCTGGTAGCGGATGGCCGAGAGCAGAAAATTGGGAACAGATTCTATGTCCAGTTGACGCCGGCGATCCCAGATATTCAGGAAAACATCATGTACTGCTTCTTCACTATTTTGACGGTCTTTCAGGTACCGGAAGGCAGTCTTATATAATCTTACCCAATAACGGTCAAAAAGTACGGCGAACGCGTGCTCATCGTTATTACGTACGGCAAGCCACAGGTCCTGATCACTAATATGAGAATTGTACATACAATTGGTTGGATAAAATTAGGAAAAGCCGATCAAAATTATTTAACCTTTAAGCCTGGGCGTGAAAAAAAAATAAAAATGTATGTGTGTGCCGGTATAAAATTTACACTAACACCATATAAACCTGCAATTGCAACCTGATGATAACTAAGAACGAGTTCCTTGCGCTGTATGAAAAATACATGAGCGGCCAATGCACCGATGCTGAAAAACAGCTATTGGATGCATATTGCGATGAAATGCAGTTAGCCGACGAGGTTTGGGATGATGAAGAGGTAAGTGAAGCAGATGTACATGCGCGGATTTGGAAAAAATTAACTGAAAGCAGACAAAAGGCTATTGTCATAAAACCTCTTAAACAAACGAGCTACAAATGGCTATGGGCGGCTGCTTCATTAGTTGCTATAGCTGTATTGGCTGGCTTGCTGTTTATGCCTGTTAAAAAGGATAATATCACAGGTACAATAGTTAAGAATACTATAACAACCATACTCCCTGGGAGCAACAAAGCATATCTCACTTTGGCCAATGGCAATAAAATATTACTTGATGACGCCAAAAATGGGCAGCTGGCGGCAGGGGCTGGTGTAAAAGTAAGCAAAGCAGCCAACGGTTTAGTGGTTTATAAATTTGACAGAAAGCCAAACGAACAAGGGCAGGCAGGCATCCCACAAATCAATACCATCACCACGCCGCGTGGCGGCCAATACCAGGTAGTATTGGAAGACGGCACCAAGGTGCAGCTTAATGCAGCATCGTCAATCAAATTCCCGGAGTATTTTACCGGGGCCAACCGGGAAATTGAATTAAACGGTGAAGCCTATTTTGAGGTAGCAAGGGATAAAGCTCATCCATTTATAGTTAAGGCCAACGGTACGCAGGTGCAGGTATTTGGTACCCATTTTAATATTAATGCTTATAGCGATAATCAGGATATAACAACTACTCTGCTTGAAGGCTCGGTTAAGATGAGCAAAGGCTCGGCAGCAGTAATGCTTTTGCCTGGCCAACAGGGAACTGTAAACCAAAATGGTTCATCAATAAAAGTACAAAAGGCCGATGTTGAAGCTAATATGGCCTGGATTAACGGCTTTTTTATATTTCATGATCAAAGCATTATAAATATCATGAAGCAGATAAGCCGCTGGTATGATGTAGATGTTGAATATCAGGATGCCCAGGTTCAGGAAAATGAATTTGGCGGTACCATCTCAAAATATAAAGACATTAAAGAATTGCTTGATAATATCAAGCTTACCGGTAGTATTCACTATAAAATTGAAGGAAGGAGGGTTATCATTATGAAGTAACCTAATACTTCCATAATGCTATCCCAAAAAGAAAGTAACCAGGAGCGTTCGCACCGCCCCTGGCTCAATGCTACGGATAGCAATCAGGTCAGTTAACGATCATTTTTTCTCACAACCAGTTATTTAACCTAACATTCAAATGTACAAAAATTCTACTGCATTAAAGCGCGGGCAGATACCCCGTGCCGTATCCAAATTATTTCTGATCATGAAATTGTCGTTCTTCTTGTGTCTGGTTTCGATACTTCAGGTAAGTGCCTCAACCACGTTTGCGCAAAGGATAAGTCTTAGTAAAAATAACGCTTCGCTTGTTGAAACGCTTAAAGACATCCACAGGCAAAGCGGATATAGTGTGCTCTACAATTCCAAAATGCTAAAAAAAGCACTTCCTGTAAACGTCGACCTTAAAGATGCGGGATTGGAAGAAGCTTTGCAGCAATGTTTCCGTGATCAGCCTTTTAGTTATGTAATTAACAATACCACCATTGTAGTTACCCCCAAACCCGCCGAAAAGAAACCGGTACAGGTTATAACGATTACCGGTACGGTAAAAGATCAGAAAGGCGTGTCTTTACCGGGTGTTACATTAAAGGTTAAAGGTACCAACACGGGTGTACAAACCAATATTGATGGCAATTATACTGTTACTGTGAATGACAATAGCGCAGTGTTGGTATTCAGCTTTGTGGGTTTTGTTACCCAGGAGGTATCTGTAGGCAATCAAACCAAAATTGATGTAACGCTTAAAGAGCAAACATCGGCACTAAACGAAATTGTAGTGGTTGGTTACGGTACACAAAAGAAAGCAAACCTTACAGGTGCTGTATCATCGGTATCCGGCGAGACATTGAATAAACGTCCTGTTGTTAACACTGCGTCTATGCTTGAAGGTCTTGCACCAGGCGTGCAGATTAACACAGGCTCAGGCGAGCCTGGAAATGAGGCTGTATCTATCCGGATCCGCGGTAACAGCACATTCAGTGGCGCCGGTTCTGATCCGTTGGTATTGATTGATGGTGTTCCCGGTAACTTTAGCGATCTTAACCCAACCGATGTCGACAATGTATCTGTTTTGAAAGACGCTGCATCTGCGTCAATATACGGTTCAAGGGCCGCCAACGGCGTGGTGCTTGTAACCACCAAGCAAGGTAAGGCCGGACAAATGTCTGTTAATTACGATGGTAACTTAGGATACAACAGTCCTACCAAAATGTTTAAACTGGTGACCAATTCTGCCCAATATATGGAGATGTTTAACCAGGCACGCATCAACAGCGGCACAACAGATCCTAACTCACTTTATCCGCAGGACCAGATCGATCTGTATCGTAACGCTACAGATAGGGCACGCTATCCTAATACCGATTGGCTGAGCCTGATATTCAGGACTGCTGTAACACAAAACCATAACCTGACATTTAACGGTGGCAGTGAAAAAACTACTTATAACGTGTCATTGGGATATGTTAACCAGGACGGTATTGAAAGGGGCTTTGATTATAAGCGATATAGCGCACGGATCAATCTGACTTCAAAGATCAATGATCATATAAAATTCGGCACTAATGTATTGTTAAAATCAGGCACCAGGGGTGCTGTAGCCGGTAACCCTTCATCACCAAGTCAGTGGGATGGTTCATCTATGGACCTTTTCCTTTCGGCCATGTCGCAGGCACCTACTTATGGTCCATATTTAGCTGATGGTAGCGGGCGGTACACCTACAAAGCTTATGACTTTGAGTATAACAATAAAAACCCGATAGCTGTACTTGATCAAAACTTCAGAAGGATCACCAATGATTACGCTGTAAACGCTCAGGGCTGGTTTGAGGTGCAGTTTACTAAAGATATTTCCTGGTATACTAAAGGTGCTGTGAACTTTAACATGGATAAGTACAAGGACTTTAAAGCCACGTTGGATGAGTATAATTTCCGCACTAATCAACTGGCAACATCTCTTGACCTGGGTAAAGGTTTAACAGATCAGGACGAGCAAACCGTATATACCAACCTGTTCAGTTACCTGAACTATGCACACAATTTTCATGGGCATAATATTAAAGCACAATTTGGTTATAGTATTGAGCAAAGTAAATATCAGTACTTATCAGGTTACCGTAAAAACTTTGCCGATCTGGACCTGCAGGAGTTAAACGCAGGTGGTTCTGATATTCAAAACGCAAATGGAACCAGTAACCAATGGGCCTTAATGTCTTATTTCGGTCGTGTAAATTACGACTATAAAGGGCGTTACCTTTTAGAGGGCAATATTCGTGATGACGGAAGTTCAAAATTCGCCGGTAAAAACAAATGGGGGGTATTCCCATCGTTTTCAGCCGGCTGGAGGGTTACTGAAGAGCCTTTTGTAAAAGCCATGAATTTAACCTGGCTGGATAATTTCAAATTAAGAGGTTCATGGGGACAACTGGGTAATCAAAATATAGTAATGAACGGCTATGGTGCCAACTATCCATATCAGGCTTTATTAAACTTTACCGGCAATTATTCTTTTGATAATTCGACACTGTTAACTGGCGTAGCTCAGCAAAACCTCAACAATCCGGCCATTAAATGGGAAACCACTACTATGACCGATATTGGTTTGGATGTTACCATTTTCAAAAACTTTAATTTAACCGCCGATTGGTATAATAAAACAACATCTGATATTTTGAGGCAGGCACAGGTTACCGCAGCTGTGGGCTTAAGTGCACCTACCATTAATGACGGATCGGTAAATAACAGGGGTATTGAGCTTGGTATATCGTACAATAATGTAATAACTGATGGCGCTTTAAAGGGCTTAGCCTTTAATGTAGGCGCAAACGTTGATCATAACCGTAACAAACTGGTGAAATTTGGTCAAACGGAAATTGGAGATTATACCATCAACCAAAACGGGCAGCCGTGGAACTCATTCTACATGCTGCAGGTTATCGGGATCTTCCAGTCGGCAACAGAGGTAGCTAATTCCCCCAAACAGTTTTCTGATTCTACCTTACCGGGCGACTTAAAATATAAAGACGTAAACGGCGATGGTAAAATTGATCAAAATGACCGTACAATAATCGGTGGTGTTTATCCAAAATTAAACTACTCATTTAACTTATCGGCCAGCTTTAAAGGCTTTGACTTATCAGCCATGATGCAAGGCGTTTACGGTGTTAAATCTTATGTATCAGGTTGGGGCACAATACCATTTGTACAGGGATCTTCACCAACTACCGATTGGTTGAACGCCTGGACTCCTGAACATCCTTCAGCCACTATGCCGCGTCTTTATTTCGGGCAAAGTGCACCGGATAAAATAGGCCGCAGGTCATCATATTTCCTGCAGGATGCATCGTATTTGAGGCTTAAAAACCTGGTGTTTGGTTATACCCTGCCGTCACAGCTTACTAAAAAAGTAGGTATCAATAGGTTAAGGGTTTATTTCGCGGGCGATAACCTGTTAACCATAACCAATTTTAAAGGCCTTGATCCTGAGCGTTATGGCAGCGGAGACCAGGTGCAGTACCCGCAAAATAAAATCTACTCTTTTGGTTTGAACGTTTCCTTTTAATTAGCCCACATGAAAAATCGAATTATAATAACCATCATATTAATTACATCGCTGTTTTTAGGCGCATGTAAAAAGGCTCTTGATCTAAACCCCAATGATCAGATAGCCACTTCAACTTTCTATAAAACGAAAGCAGACTTTGACGCGGCTTTGGCAGCGGTTTACGCTTCCCTTCAGCCAGAAGAATTTTCCTATGGCATGGGCTTCAGGGATGGCTTTACTGATAACGGCTACAATCAGTTTAATTCGGGTGCTGCCAAGGATTTTGTGCAAGGCAACTTTAACCCCACTACAGGTGGTTATGAAACTGCCATTTATAACGATAGTTATATAGGTATTACAAGGGTAAACCTGTTTTTGCAAAATTTAGGTACTTATAAAGGTTCAGATATATCTGATAGCCAGCGTAAGGTGTATGAAGGCGAAGTAAGGTTTATCCGGGCTTTTCTATACTTCCAGTTATATAGCATATATGGTGATGTACCATTGGTTGTGGAACCGCTTAACCTCAGCAATCAAAAGCAACCTAAAGTACCTGCGGCGCAGGTGCTTGCCCAGATCATTGCCGACCTGGATTATGGTATTGCCAATTTGAACGCTGCAGCTTATTATGCTAACGGCGGCCACGCTGCAGCTTCATCTGCAAAGGCATTAAAGGCAAGGGTTTTGTTATTTGCAGCATTTGGCAGCACTGGTACGCCTGATGCCGCCATGCTTACACAGGTTAAAAACCTATGTCTTGATTTGATGGCACAATATAAACTGAGTACCAACTTTGAGGATGTTTTCAGGGATGCAACTCAGAAAAATAATACCGAGATCATGTTTTCGGTTAACTTCCTTGCGCCAAACAACACAGCTCCGTGGGACATGTATTACGGCGACTGGGATGCCTGTGCGCCTATGCAAAATATGGTAGATGCCTACGAGTGTACTGATGGACAACCATATGGCACTTCGCCATTGACCGATACCAAAAATCAATTCAAAAACCGCGATCCGAGGCTGGCCGAAACAGTATACGCCGATTCGGTTTATTTTGGCCCTGGCAAAGTTCACCATCCTTCAAACCTGAGGCCTACAGGCTACGGAATTATCAAATTCCTTGAACCCAATAATATCCCTTACGGCTTTTCAACCCTTAGCCAGCAGGATGCGGTTATACTGCGTTTAGGTGAGGTGATGCTGATGTATGCAGAAGCTCAAAATGAAATTGCCGGCCCTGATGCAACAGTTTATAAAGCTATGGCCGATTTGCGCGCAAGGGTAAATATGCCGGCTTACCCGGCCGGGTATACCAAAGATCAGATGCGTGAACGCATCAGGCACGAACGCCGTGTTGAGCTTGCTTTCGAAGGCTTGCGTCACTATGATCTGTTAAGATGGCAT
Source organism: Mucilaginibacter gossypii (assembly GCF_900100945.1). Taxonomy (GTDB): domain Bacteria; phylum Bacteroidota; class Bacteroidia; order Sphingobacteriales; family Sphingobacteriaceae; genus Mucilaginibacter; species Mucilaginibacter gossypii. The sequence goes on from NZ_FNCG01000003.1 coordinate 32,181, forward strand.
ATTGCCAGCCCGGTACTTAACGCGGTAAAAACCAGCCTTATCAATTATCATTTTGAGGATAAGTTTTACCATTGGCCGCTGCCTCAAACAGAAATTGACAAGAGCGGAGGCGTACTTATACAAAATCCGGATTACAAATAACAACCGGATCTTAAAAACCAGAGGCGGCCTGTCAATGAAGCGCATGCCAAAATCTGGACAACAGTCTTAATTAATCATGTGATGAGCCCAGTATTTATCGGGCTCATTCCTTTAGTTTGAGTTTGACCCATTCCAAAAGCTTTTAACTGTATAATTCCGTACTTTATATAAAAGCTAAAAACAGAATGCACAAGGCCCAAAGTTTAATGTGTTGATTATTAATATTATTTATGCAGCTCAATGATGTTCAAACCTGCCGGTGACCTTGTCTATCCTGATCTTATAGACGATCAGGTCGATCTTGTCGCCAATATCATACTCATTTGCGGTTATACCATGGGAGGGATGGTCTGTAGCATGTTCCACCAGTGGCATAACCCGGTGGATCAGTAACTGCATTGTCTGCTCTTGTTCCGCTATGTCTGTAATTTCTTCAAATGTACCCCAGGCTATGACACTTTTCCAGCTAAAGATGTTTTTTATATCATCAACTTCAAAACAAACTTTAGGGTTTTTTCGCATCATTTCAATTTTCTTTCCCGGACCGGAATGCGCATAGATTACGCCGTTCTTGTATACATAGTTAACGGGTACGATATACGTGGTGCCCTGGGCATGACACCCTAAACGGCCGATTACCTGCCGGCTAAGCAACGCTTCAATTTCCGGTTGTTCCAATTTTCCTAACATAACGGCGAATATTAATTGACCAAAGCTAAGCTCATCACTGTTTAAACAAAATGCTGCCGGTCAGTTAAGGGCATGATCGCCGTCACATTTGTGTCAGTATCCCTCGAGCTGTTGATGTTGTGATACATGCTATGCATCCCGATCTGCCGGCTGTTGTACATCATCGCAATCACAGGTAAATATCCCTGTGATTGTTTTTTATGTTGCTTTATTAATCAATTGAACCGGTTTCGGGTGTACAATCAATTGTATAAGTGACGGCCGTCACTATTTTAACCTGCCGAACATCGCAACTTTACCTCATAAAAATAATGTTATGAAAGTAGTTGAGGTAAGCTATGCCCCCAGTAAACGAACGGTCATTTCCCTGTTATACAATTTAAAGTTTTAAAAGCGTGAATAATAAGAGCAGCATAACTGGGATCGAAAATTTTTACGCGGTCGGAATTAATTATAAAAAATCGGACGCCCGGCTTAGAGGCCGTTTTGCAATTTCAAACGAGCAATATGAAGCCATATTGAAAGAGGCCGGTAATTATGGCGTTAGCTCATTATTTATCTTGTCGACATGTAACCGTACCGAAATCTACGGAGTAACCAATACGCCAAATGAACTGGTTAACCTGTTATGCAGTGTTACCAATGGCGAAATAAAAGAATTTAAGGGTCACTGCTATAAAAAGGAAGGCCTTGGCGCGGTTGAACATATGTTTAACGTTGCAGCTGGTTTAGATTCGCAGATACTTGGAGACTATGAAATTATCGGGCAGTTTAAACAGGCTGTAAGGTTTGCGAAGGACCGTGGTTTTATCAATACCTTTTTGGAAAAGCTATATAACACTGTTTTGCAAGCTTCAAAGCAGATCAAAAATCAAACGGGCCTCAGCAAAGGAACTACTTCCGTATCATTTGCAGCTCTGCAATCCATTAAGCAATATCATGCTGATGCCACAAATATTTTGATTGTAGGGGCAGGTAAAATGGGGCAGCGTGCATGTAAAAACATTAAAGATTACCTGGGACAAAAGGTTCGTATTACTTTGGTTAACAGGACTGTTGATAAGGCAGAGCGGCTTGCCGAAGAAATGGATATTAGTTATGGCCATATAGCAGATTTGCCAATACTCATTTCCCATGCAGATGTTATCATCGTTGCCACCGCTTCCGCTACACCTGTAATTCTTAAATCCGATCTTGAACATTGCAGTGAAAAACTGATTATAGATTTGGCAATACCCAACAATGTTGAACCCGCAGCATCAGAATTACCGCACATTAAACTGGTTAATATTGACGAACTCTCGCTTGTTAACAGTGAAACTATTCAGAAAAGGCAAAGTCAGGTTATTGCCGCGCGAGAGATCAACAACCATTTCATCAACAGGTTTGTTGAATGGTGCGAACTGCGAAAAAGCTGCATAGTGGTGAATGCCATTAAAAAACAGTTAACCTCCATTTGTTTAAGCCAATCCAAATCCGCCGGCTGTGTTGCGGGCTTTGTGTCTTCTACGGATGAGCAAAGAATACAGCAAATATTAAACGGAACAGCAGGAAAAATGAAAGGCGTTAACAAAGCCGGCTGCCATTACCTGGAGGCTTTAAATGAATTTATGTCGCCCCCAGGTTTACCAACCAACATATTAAATCCTGAGCGAACGTTAATATAAATAACAATAGACAGCCAAGGCAGATGTTTGAGGTATCGGATAAACAGAAGTAATATCAATTTTGCCTGAATATAACCGGGGCATGAAAGGGATTATTAAATAGCGAATAAGAAAAAGAGGATTTCCAGCGTTCAAAATATCATAGTACCTTTATTACTAAACATATTTTGCAGTATTGCCTGATACAGTACGATTTTTGTTAGTCATTGATCATCATCTTATCTGACTTCGCTATGGAAACCGCAAATCAACACCGCAGGGATTTTATTAAGACAGCCGCCATTGGGTCACTAACCGGGCTGACATTGTTATCAGCTTGTAATGACAACGATGATGAGGAGGATCAAAAAGTATCGCCACCCGAGGATCTTATGCAGGAGCACGGTTTACTGAACCGGGTGCTGCTCATTTATGACCATTGCAAAGGCCTCCTAATAGATAAGCAGGGTTTCCCGATGGAAGCATTGTTAAACTCAGCTGGCATTATTCGCACCTTTGTTGAGGATTACCATGAAAAGCAGGAAGAAAACTACCTGTTCCCACGTTTTCAAAAGGCCAACCAGTTAACTGATCTTGTACAAACGTTGCTGGCGCAGCATAAGGCTGGGCGTACTATCACGGATGAGCTCATGCAATTAACTAAGTCTCAAAACCTGACCGATACGGAAAAACAGCAGCTTATTACCTTGTTGAATAATTTCAACAGGATGTACCGCCCGCATGAAGCGCGCGAGGATACCATTTTATTCCCCGCCTTCCGCAAGATCGTATCCCATCATGAATATGACGCGCTGGGTGAGGAATTTGAAAATAACGAACATAAACTGTTTGGCAAAAACGGGTTTGAAGGGATGGTTGAGAAAGTGGCCGGTATTGAAAAGTCTTTAGGCATTTATGAGCTGGCCCGGTTCACGCCAGGCACCTAACTGCAAATTGCCAACTATTTTTTGTTACCTATCGATAACAGGCTGGCATTAATGGCCACCACTACCGTGCTCACTGTCATGAGTACCGCGCCAATTGCCGGGCTTACCATAATACCCTGGTTGTACAGAACGCCTGCTGCCAGTGGCAGGGTTATCACATTGTAACCAGTTGCCCAGGCCAGGTTCTGTGTCATTTTACGGTAGGTGGCTTTACCAAACAGGATCAGGTTAACGATGTCTTTAGGATTGCTGTTTACCAGCACAATGCCGGCGGTTTCGGCAGCAACGTCGCTGCCCGAGCCAACAGCAATGCCAACGTCGGCCTGGGCAAGTGCGGGGGCGTCGTTTACACCATCACCTGTCATTGCTACAAACTCGCCCTGTTGCTGTAATTCTTTGATCTTTTCCAGTTTTTCATGCGGCAGTACTTCGGCAAAAAAGCCATCCATTTTCAGCTGTGTGCTAACACTTTCGGCAACCTGCTTATTATCGCCCGTCAGGAGTATCGACTTAATGCCGTTTTCGTGGAGGGTTGCTATCGCTCCCTTTGATTCCTCTCTGATGGCATCGGCAAGGGCAACAAACCCGGCAAGTTTTTCACCGATCAATACAAATACCACAGTTTCGTTACTGGCCACCTTGAAATTTACCGGAAGGCTGATGCTATTTTCTTTCAGATAACCGGGACTGACCACTTTGATGTGCTTTTGCTCTGCAACCGCTTCAACGCCTTTACCTGTGATGGCTTTAAATTGTGCGGCTTCTGGAAGGGTTAGTTTTCTTTTTTTAACTTCACTTAAAATGCCTGTGGCTATCGGATGTTCTGAATTGCTTTCCAATGCCCCCGCCAGCTTAAGTAATTCATTTTCGCTTTTCAGCACTCCTTCGGTAAACACCATCCTGGATACCTCAAATTTTCCTTTAGTTAAGGTGCCGGTTTTATCAAAAACTATAGACGTGATCTTTCGTGCATTTTCAAAAGCAGTCCTGTTTTTGATCAGCAGGCCATGTTGCGCCGATAAGGATGTTGATTTAGCTACCACGAGGGGAACAGCCAGGCCAAGCGCATGCGGGCAACAGATCACAATAACGGTCACCATCCGCTCCATGGCAAAGGCCAGGTCGTGCCCCAGGCTAATCCATACCACGAACGTAGTTATACCGGCTAAGAGCGCAATGATAGTTAGCCAACGGGCCGCTTTATCTGCTAACAACTGCGTGTTTGATTTAGCGTTTTGCGCATCGCGGACAAGATCGATGACTTTGAACAAATAGGAATCTTTACCGCTATGTGTAACACGAACTTTTAATGAACCGTTACCGTTCACCGATCCGGCAATCACTTGCTGGCCTTTTGTTTTTTGCACCGGGGCAGATTCCCCTGTCAGCATGGACTCATTCAGGTAACTCTCGCCATCTTCCACCATACCGTCGGCGGGTACCTTTTCGCCTGGTTTAATTAAGATCAGGTCATTTTCTTTCAGGCTTTCCGTTTTTACGTCCTCTGTAACGTCTCCTTTAAGCACGTGCGCGGCTGAAGGCATGAGCTGGACCAGCAATTCGAGCTCGCGCGAGGCACCTGCTATCGATTTCATTTCGATCCAGTGTCCCAACAGCATAATGAGAATAAGCGTGTCCAGTTCCCAGAAGAAATCCATGCCCTTAAGCCCGAATACGGTAGCCGCACTGTACAGGTAAGCAACGGATATGGCAAAACCAATCAGGGTCATCATACCAGGGTTTTTCGCCTTTAGTTCCGAAAGCCACCCGGTCAGAAACGGCCGGCCGCCATAAAGAAAAACTGCCGTCGACAGCGCAAAAAGTATATACCGGTCGCCCGGGAAACCAATTTGCAGGTGCAGCCAGTGCTGGATCATTGGCGACAGGGCCAATATGGGTAGGGTGAATGCCAGCACCACGTAAAAACGCTTACGGAAATCAGCGATCATGGCTCCGTGATCATACCCGGCGTGGCCCATGTCTCCATGCCCCATACCATTCCTTTCCTGATGTTGTGGATGATCGTGACCTTTCATTTCAGGCATTTCGTGCTGGTGTTCATGATGCTGATGTTCCATAGTCGTTTGTATTAATTAGCTTTACTTACTGATAACTACTAATAGGTTAATGTTAATCCGGCGCCTAAGCCCATATCGCTGTCATAGTGGCTGGAGAAAGAAAAATTCTTATTAACGATATAGCGCAATCCGGTACTATATTCTTTATCGGTATTGCCTGTAATAGAAAACCGGAGCCTGCTGGTCAATGCAATATCCTCCCGGCCAAGTTGAAACCTGAGTTTGCCATTGCCATCAATACGGGCATCGGCCACAAACAGTAATGGCAAAGTGTAGGCCAAACCTGCAACTACCGTATGCCGGTTGTTTTTATTGCTGAGCTGACCGAACAGGTTTTTTTCCTGTTCGTTTGTTTTTTTATAATGATAATCAAATCCTGCATAAGCATACAGCCATTGCATACGGCCAAAGTACCTTCCAAACATGGTTTCACTCTCATATCCCTTGGTATTGTTTATTCCAAGGTGCCACATGGTAGAAAATTTCCAGCGGGTATTTGCTAAAGCCGCGTTGCCATCGCTGCCGTTTGTTTCCAGCCCCAGTTTGGCCGATGCATAATATTTACGATCGTCGGCAGCTACTTTCTTAAAGCCAGCTGCGGGGTCGGGCACTTCGGGGTTAGGCGGCGAGTTTTCGTAACTGAAGATCCGCCCCATACCGCTCATCATATGGTATAGGATATGACAATGGAAAAACCAGTCGCCACTTTCGCTGGCACGGAATTCGATGGTGTCCCTTTCCATCGGCATAATATCCAGGGTGTTCTTCAGCGGCGAGTATTCTCCCTGTCCGTTTAATACCCTGAAATAATGCCCGTGAAGGTGCATAGGATGACGCATCATGGTATTGTTATAGAGAATGATACGAACATTTTCTCCCCGCTTAATCAGGATCTTGTCAGATTCCGAAACGGTTTTGTTGTTGATCGTCCAGATATAGCGGTTCATGTTACCGGTTAATTCAAAATTGAACACTTTGGTAGGGCCGGTTGGAAGCGTTGTCGGTTGAAGGGCTTTCAGCATACCATAGTTCAGGGTAACCGGCGGCTTGCCTTTGTCAAGTTCGGGATACATCACGGTGTTCATGTCCATTACCTGGGTAGTCATCTTCATTCCTTCCATTTCCTTCATGTTACCGTGCATATCCATCATATCATTCATCATTTTCATGCCGTCAAAATATTTCAGCTTAGGCAGCTTTTTAGCGGCGTGTTTAGCACCGCTGCCCAGCCAAAGCGACGTATATTTGGTACGATCTTCGGGTGTCGCCAGGAACTCATAACTGCCATCAGCGGGAATAGTAACCATCAGGTCATAAGTCTCGGCAACGCCTACGATCATCCGGTCCACCTCAACCGGCTGAACATCTTCGCCGTCATTGGCAAAAACTTTCAGTTTGCCGCCCGCCCAGCCAAGCCAGAAATAGGTAGAAGAACTTCCGTTAATTACCCGCAGTTTCACCTTGTCGCCGGCTTTAAATTCGGGAGCTTGGTTTTCGGCCTTGCCATTGCTGAAAAAACGGTCGTAGTAAACATCGCTTACATCCATGGCAGTCATGCGTTTCCATTCATTGGCCAGCTTTGTTTTGAAATGTCCGGTTTGTATCGCCTGCAAATAATTCTGGGTACTGCCTTTACGGATGGCGTACCAGTCTGTGGCATTATGGAGGCGGCGCTGTACCTGTTCCGGGTTTTCATCGGTCCAGTCGCTTAGCAGCAGGGTATATTCCTTTAAAGGGGATGCCTGTTTTTTATGAATGATAAATGCCCCGTACAGCCCGCTTTGTTCCTGCGTCATCGTATGGGAGTGGTACCAGTAGGTTCCGTGCTGCACCAGCGGAAATTTGAACAGGTGCGTTTCACCAGCCTTGATGGGCGTGGTAGTTAGATAGGAAACACCATCATACCGGTTGGGCAGGATCAGCCCGTGCCAGTGGATAGAGGTTTCCATCATCATTTCATTGTGCACATAGATCTCGGCAGTATCGCCTTCGATAAATTCCAGTTCGGGTGCAGGGATACTGCCATTTATAGCCATAGCCGGCCGCTGTTTGCCGGTATAGTTAACGGTGGTATCATTGATATATAAGTGGTAAATCTCCCGGTTACCTGTTTTGGTGAAAAACGGAAGATGCTTGCTCTGACCGGCAGACTCCATTTTCATCCCCGAATGTTGGGCAATGGAACTGACAACAGGCAGCAAAAAAAGGAACAATAAAATAAACTTCTTCATAGTATTAAAATATAAGGCCGGAGTATATACCCCGGCCCTTTAATTACTTAGCTGCAGGTAAAGTTTCTTTTACAGCGCCACAGGTTAACATTTGATTGCCGTAGTAGGGATTTTGAATAGCGGCAGTTTCACTTAACCAATATGATTTTTTCATCGGACAATAGTCGCGGTAAACAGGGGCATTGTTCAGTTTGATTGCCTGTACGGTGGCGAACATGTTTTCTGAAAGGCTGGCAAAATGTTCACGCTGATGCGTGATATCATCGCTTTCCGAAATATGGCGGGCATCGAACTGCAACTTATCCGCATATTTTGTCCAGGTAGTTTTATCGGCTGCTGAAAGCTTGTCGACCGGAAATGAACTGATTGCAGCCAGCAACATTTTGGCTTTGGCATTGGTTGCAGACGCGTCGCCGCTGATCAGGGCGTTTTTTACGCCATAATAGGCCGAAAGTACATCCGCTTTGGATGAAGTGTTTTGTGCTTTAACCTGGTTAAAAGCAAATAGCATGATGATGGCGAAAACGAAAATTTGAATCTTTTTCATGATATAGAAATGATTAAGTAATGAATATCATTTCCCGCCGTAGCAGGAAACTATGAATTAAAGAAGTTTTAGGGTTGCAGGATAGCCATAAGAAAGCTACCAGGCTTCGGATTGAAGCAAAAGGAAAATCAAATGCGGAAGGTGCAGTTGCGTAAAAAAACAGGTAGGGTAGTGACAAGCGGCGGTGACTGGCCAACCGGATGACTAATTTTCAGCGGCAGGTAATTGTAAGGCACTAACCCGAAAAGCGGTATAACCAACAATGCGGGGCTTGTGCCCAGGCCAATCTGGCTGTACGTAAGTGAGCTGCTCTTTTCCGATTTCAGTTGCTGGTGTTTATCTGTACAGCATTTTTTTGCAGCCTTGCCATGGTAGTTCATACCGCAAGTATTGCATTTTTTGCCCTGCTCATCATGCCACAACGCAACCTTGACCAGTCTGCCCATGCAGTACTGATAATGCAATGTTGCACCCGAAGAAACCCCGAGGTACAGCACAGCTAAAAAAGTTACGAACATTTTCTTGATCACGGTACAAATATCAGCAAATTAGTAAAGTGTTGTTTATAGAATTTCCTTTTCTTTTTATGTTTTTTTTGGATAGATTATCTTTCAAACATAGGATAATTCATCCTTGCAATAAATGACTATTGTTGTTTTTTTTGTGCTGATTGTCAGTTGTTTGCTATTTAAAATGCCGTTGCTTTGGCTAACAAACAACCGTGAAAAAACTAATCACTGCTATTTTGTCTATTAAAGCTACATTATTTGGAATAGTGCACCTGCATTTGCGCAAACAAAAGCGTGCATCGCGGGGGTAAATCTCATCACGCGAAAGACAATTAAGCATCTGCCCGATGCAGTTTTTCTGATGCAGGGTGTTTGCTGGTGTGGTAAGGTCTGTTTATCCATATAGTTGTTGTTTTTAGCCAGGGATGTATCCCCACTATCCTGCTCAGGCCGTAGTTAAATATGACGGAGATCATTTTTGTTTTTGATCGTTTACCGTTATAAGATTTTATCCGGCAACGATATTTGTACTATAAAATATTCAAACGATGGAAGCACTTATTGAAGACACCGAACTGGAATTTGAACTTCAGGAAATTTACCTCACCGGTAAACAATGGCTGGCAGACCTTGCCTTCCTGGATAATGAGCACGCCTTTTTAACAAAACTGCTGGCTGGCGAAAAAAACGCGGCCAGGCATATTGAAGAAGGGCTGCACTCGGCTATGCTTGAGCAACATGACCTGCATAAAGATATTCTTCATTTTATAAACAAAATAGAACAGTTGATCGTTGTTCCGGGAGCTGTGATCGGGTTATCGCTGATAGATGACTTTATCAGTTTACAGATCAGGGTAGGGGGTGCTTTATTGACAATGAAGGACCTTAAATTAGCATTGACGGGCATAAGGCGGGCTGCTTAGTTCCACAAGAAAAATTAATTTATAAAGGTTTTGACAAAAAGTATTTATATCACTTCGGCCGAACCCTATAGCGGCAAATCAGTTATTGTATTGGGTTTGGTGGCTATGCTGCTTGGCCGGGCACAAAAGATAGGTTATTTGAAACCCATTATACCTTTCGGCCCGGAAGAGCAGCCAGATACCCATATTGAAACGGTTTTGGCACATTTTCAACTACCGCAAACTTATCGGGATACCTATGTATTTACCCGGCAGGGGGCTATGCAGCAGATCAAAGATCAGCACCAGGGCGACATGATCGACGCGATTATCGCACGGTTTAAGGCCTTAGAAGCGACGTGTGATTTTACTGTAGTTGAAGGGAGTGATTTTGAAGGGCAGGGAACGGCATTTGAGTTTGAAACTAACCGGCTCATCGCCAAAAATCTGAACTCCCCCGTCTTACTCCTTGTATCGGGCGTGGGGAAAACCACTGCCGAAATCGTTCAGGATGCGCTGAATTTCAGGCAGGCTTACCAGGTGCAGGATATTCAGGTATTAGCGGTTGTTGTCAACAGGGTACAGGCCGATCAGGCTGCAGATGTACAACAATTGCTGCGTGCGCAATTGTCCGAAAATATACTTATCGCCGTTGTACCCGCTGATCCGGGCCTGGAAAACCCAACTGTTCGCGATATTTTTGAAAAGTTGGACGGCAGGTTGCTGTTTGGTAGTGAACACCTCGGAAACCAGGTTGATAACTTTGTGACCGGCGCCATGCAGGTGCCCAATTTTTTGAATTATCTGAAGGAGAATGTTTTGATCGTTACACCTGGCGACAGGGGGGATATTGTCATCAGCTCGTTGCAAGCCAATCAATCTGCCAGTTATCCCCGCGTGGCCGGCATTATACTTACGGCAGGTGCAATTCCGGAAGAACCGGTGATGAGGTTGATTGAAGGATTGCAGAACGTTGTCCCTATCCTCGCTGTCGGCTCAGGCACTTTTGAAACAACCAATCAGGTGGCAGCTGTTAAAGCCCGTATTACAGCGGATAATACTAAAAAAATACGGCTTGCTATAGAAACATTTAACCGTTATATAGATATCGCCGCCCTTGATAAAATGCTGGTAACATATCATTCCAATGTGATGACGCCGCACATGTTTCAATACCAGCTCACTCAATGGGCTAAGCGGGAACGCAAAACAATTGTACTGCCCGAAGGGAATGACGACCGCATCCTGCAGGCGAGCGCAAGGCTGATTGCCCAGCAGTTGGTTAACATTATCCTGCTTGGCGATCCTGCAGAAATAGCCGCTTCGGTGAAACGGTTGGGCATTGACCTTGATCTCAATAAGGTAACCGTTATACCCCCGGCCAGTTCGCCTCATTACGAAGATTATGTTCAAACACTGTATGAGCTGCGTAAAAGTAAAAACGTAACCCTCGAAATGGCGAGGGACCTCATGACGGATGTATCTTATTTTGGAACGATGATGGTTTATAAAGGGCACGCCGACGGAATGGTTTCCGGGGCTGTTCATACTACTCAGCATACTATACGCCCAGCCCTGCAGTTTATTAAAACAAAGCCCGGCATCTCTACGGTGTCATCTGTTTTTTTTATGTGCCTGGCCGACCGTGTTTCTGTATTTGGCGATTGTGCGGTAAATCCCGACCCTACTGCCGAAGAACTGGCCGAGATAGCTATCTCGTCGGCAGATAACAGCCTGCGTTTTGGCATTGAACCGCGTGTTGCAATGCTTTCATATTCATCGGGCACATCAGGTTCAGGGGCCGATGTGGAAAAGGTTAGGCGAGCTACCCAATTGGTGCGTGACAGACGGCCCGATATTAAAGTAGAAGGTCCTATACAATATGATGCCGCTGTAGATCCGGTAGTTGGCAGCCAGAAAATGCCCGGTTCAGAAGTTGCCGGCAAAGCAAGCGTATTGATCTTCCCTGATCTGAATACCGGGAATAACACTTATAAAGCGGTACAGCGGGAAACGGGAGCACTGGCCATTGGGCCGATGCTGCAGGGGTTGAATAAACCGGTTAATGACCTTAGCCGCGGTTGCACTGTTGATGATGTTTTTAATACCGTTATTATCACTGCTATACAAAGTCAGGATAGCCCGGCCTCATTATAATTTTACATATGGAAATATTTGTTATCAATTCGGGCAGCAGCTCTATCAAATACCAGTTATTTTCTCAGGATTCAAGCAGCCCGCTTTGCAGTGGCCTGGTTGAACGCATCGGTCAGCCAGATGCGCTGATCACTCATAAATACAGGCAGCATGACGAGGAAAAAGTGTTGTACATTCAACAACAGGTACCCGATCACGAAGCCGGCATGCAGGCTGTGGGCGAACTGCTCACCAGGGATGGTATCGCGGTGATCCGCGATTCGGGACAAGTGGGCGCGGTTGGTCATCGTGTAGTTCATGGCGGCGAAAAACTTACCGGTACCACAGTCATTACGCCCGGGGTAAAAGACAAGATCAAAGCACTGTACCCACTGGCGCCTTTGCATAATCCGGGGCATATAAAGGGTATCGAAGTGTCAGAAAAGATTTTCCCCCAGGCTGTACAGATTGCGGTATTTGATACCGCGTTTCATACATCGCTACCCGAAAAAGCTTTTAGGTATGCTATACCCGACTCTTTTTATAAAAACCACGGCATTCGTGTTTATGGCTTTCATGGCATAAGTCATCAGTACGTTAGTGGTGAAGCAATGAAATATCTTAATCATACAGATGCAAAACTCATTACCATTCACCTTGGTAATGGCTGCAGCATGGCCGCTGTTAACGGCGGAAAGAGCGTGGATACAAGTATGGGGCTTACCCCGCTTGATGGGTTGATCATGGGAACAAGAAGCGGAAGCATTGATGCCTCGGTATTATTATACCTTTCAGAACAAGAAAATTACAGTACAGAACAACTTACTACGTTGTTAAACAAACAAAGCGGCATGCAAGGGCTTACCGGTCATAACGATATGCGGGATATCAGCGCGCTTTATAATAATGGGAATGACCGGGCGGAGCTTGCTTATGAGATGTATGCCTACCGGATTAAAAAATTTATTGGCGCTTATGCCGCTGCAATGAACGGGCTTGATGCAATTGTGTTTACGGCTGGGGTTGGTGAAAATGATGCCCTGGCCCGCGACCTCGTTTGCCGAAATATGGATTTTTTAGGCATTAAGCTGGATAACGCAAAAAATTCAGAAAAAGGCAATGGGATTCGTGATCTTAGTTCACCGGCTTCCCGTGCCAGAATATTGGTGGTGCCCACCAACGAAGAATTGGAAATTGCCCGGCAGTGCAGGCAATTGCTCGGTGAAACCACCGGGCGGTAAACTGATCCCCAGGCAAATATTTTATAATTCTGGGGATCATTACTTAATTTCATGAACTCATAGGAACAGCAAGTAACGGTATGTTCAGCCCGGTAGCCATTTGGCGGGTTTTACTTCGGTGAAGGAGTGAAGACCAGAAGCCGTGCTTTTTGGGGATCATGATCAACAACTCGGCGCCACAAGTAATAAGCTCTTTTTTTAATTCGGCAACGATTTTATTTGAATTAGTTTCTCTATAAACACAATCAATACCAGCTGCCTGGAAATTATGCGGTACTGTGCCCTGAACAGGTTTTATTTCAGCTGCTTCTTTATTAACATAAAAAATCTCCACCGGCGATTCGAAAGCAATAACTTCATTCCGAATCATGGAAAGTAACTGTACGGGCTGGTCATTAGCCACATCACATGCCAGCATGATTTTCCTTAGCCCTTTGAACCGGGCGCCAATGGGGACGACCAGCACAGGGAAAGCCAAATTTTTGATGGCAGTTGTAGTTGTATTGCCTAAAACCCATTGATCCTGACTTTCCGGGGCCATGCCAAGCACTACCAGCGAAGCATTGTGCTTTTTTACCAGGTTTTGTAATTCATCTGTAACCGGCGTATAACTGGTTTCATAACTGACAGTGATGTCGTGAATCAGTGCAGTTATTGCTGCTTGTTGTGCAAGCCGGTCTTGATTTTTTGCCTCCAGGTCGCTTACAATTGAAGCTGGCAGGAGCGTATTCGATTCGTGCAGGGACAAGCTGAAGGCATTAAAAAGCAGGAGCCTGTAGTTGAAATGTTTGGCCAAAGCGGCGGCATAGGTTACCGCGTTTTCAGCAGCCGGCGAATAGTCTGTTGCAGCAATTATAGTTTTCATATGGGTGACTGGTTGTTTTGTTAATATTCATAAAACCATTAAATACGGGCTCGTAAAAGTAGAAGACCCTTTGTACCATAAATAGCTCAGTTAAACAGCGCGACCTGTTCTGCTTTTTTATCGGTGGTTTCTTAAAAAACAAAGATCAAGAATGGCTTTAAACTTCAACATGACGTTGATCAGCTTAAAAAATGATCACAATTACTAACAAGTGCAGGGAAACCAGAAGGAAATCAGGGAGAAGATCAACTGCCATAGCATCGGACCATTTTGAAAAGTTTATTTTAGGAGATAGGGGCTTTTTAAAAATAGCGTAGGTAATGTGGGCAGAGAGAGAACAGGAAACCAATTGTTGGCAGCCATTTGATCGATGGGTGAACGACGTAAAAAAATATCGTAGCCGGGTAAACGTAATCTTTGCGTCACCTTTCTGAATAATAAAAGATAATTTTATCTTTTATTATTTACATTTGTCCATCAACTCATAAAAAAATGGAACCGTCAGAAATACACATTGTATTGAATGCTAATAGCCTAATCAGTGATCTGCTGAAGTATAACGAAGAGCTGATAATCCAAAAACTTACCGAACTCAATAAAAATTTTAACCGGCTGAAAAATCCTGTGCTCAGAAAGGTTTTAGCCAAACGGGTATCCGTTGCTCAGGCTTGCAGGATAGCTGGCTGCTCGTTGAATGAATTTTTTGACGTCCTTAGACCGCTTGGATTTAAAGCGGCGCACGAAGCTGTTGAAGTTGACAGGTTACCGCTTCCCCTTGCCGCTTCTTTTACTAAAATTATTGATCTTGATGTCAGACCGATTTTGGCGGCAGGAAATGACCCTTTAAAAATCATCCTTACAGCGGCGGCCGGGCTTAAAAATGGCGAGGTGCTTAAAGTGATCAATACTTTTGAACCTGTGCCGTTAATCAGTCTTCTGGAAAATAAGGGATACCGTTCGTTTATGGACATCGCGGGACCGGAACTTGTGAATACTTATTTCCTAAAGAATGAGGCCGAACCTGATGAGCTTATAATGAATATATCGGAATTATCGGTTGAAGCAGATGGGCTCACGGAACTTATGAAAGCCTACCAATTGCACATTATGGACGTCAGGCCTTTCCAAATGCCCAAGCCTATGACTATGATCCTGGACAAGCTGGAAACGCTGAAAACCACTGAAGCCTTGTATGTCTGGCATCGAAAAGTCCCCGTTCATCTGCTCCCGGTATTAAAAGAAAGAGGTTTTGACTTTCGCATCATGGAAACAGCGGAAGCAGTTATCCTGTTTATCTATAGGCCATGAATATGATCACTAAACAGCATCCCGAATTATACCCTATTGTAAGGGCTCACTACCTGGCTTCAGCGGTTTGTTTTGTGCTTATCGGTGTCTTGTTTTTCTTTGCGTCGGCAGATTTTGCCGGGCACTATTTTCAGCCGAAATTATTAGCCATTACCCATCTTGCCGCGTTGGGCTGGGTTACTATGGTTATTTTCGGTGCAGCGTATCAACTTGTACCGGTCATACTTGAAACAGGGTTGTCAGGCTATCGTTTGCCCTGGCTATCATTCGTCGCTTTTTTGAGCGGGCTTGTCCTGTTGGTTTGTTCTTTCTGGCGTTTTGAACCAGGTTTATGTATGCAGGGAGGGGCACTGCTGCTGCTAACCGGCATGCTTGGCTTTACCATTGTCATTTTTCTAACAGGAAAAAGATTAAAGAACAAAAAGGAGAACATTCATCAGGAAATGATCAATACTTCCTGTATCTGGTTGCTGGCCACCGGTATTCTTGGGGTTCTGCTGGTATTCAACCTCCGTTACGCCTTTCTGCCGCAGGATCACCTTCAGTTTTTAAGGCTCCATGCGCATATGGGAATGGGAGGCTGGTTTTTATTGTTAGTGATAGGGGTAAGCAGTAAATTGGTGCCGATGTTCCTGGTGTCCCGCAAACAGAATTTGCAGCTGCTTGATTGGGTTTATTATCTGCTGAATGGCGGCCTGCTTGCATTTGTGATTGATACATACCTGGAAGGTATCAATAACCGGACCTATCTCATCGCACTGCTTCCAGCTGCAGCGTTTATCATATATTTCATTTATTTAATCCAATGTTACCGGTCACGAATGAAAAGAAAGTTGGATTTGCCTATGATGTACACCGTGTTGTCTTTTATATTGCTGCTGGCTGCATTGCTGATACAGCCGCTTATTATTAACGCGCATGTTCAAAATACCACACAAGGCATTGCACTTACTAAACTATACGGATTATTGGTGCTAATGGGCTGGCTTTCTTTACTGATCCTGGGGCAGGCGTTTAAAACTTTGCCTTTTCTGGTTTGGCTAAAAATTTATGGACCAGGCACTGGCAAAGAACCTACACCTTTACCTTCGGATCTATACAGTCAAAAATTACTGATCATCCAGGGTATTGCCTTTACCGGTTTTATATTATCCATGATTACTATGGCGTTATCCGGCCTGGCTACGCCTGCGCGTATTGCCTCAGGTTGCCTGCTGTTAACGGCGCTTTGCTATCTTTTAAATTTAACCAGGGTCCTTACCCACAAAAAAACAACCGGCCATGCATAGCTTTGACATTACCGATCCTGATACTTACATAGAAATGGAAGCATGGGAGCGCTTACGATCCATTATTGACCCTGAACTTCATGTCAATATCATTGATTTGGGACTTGTTTATACTATCAGGGCAAATAGCGCATTGAGGATGCTGGTGGTGGTAATGACCTTATCGTCACCCAGTTGCCCGGTGGGTGAAGCCATTTTGCAGGGGGTGGCCAATTGCCTCGAAGCCAGATTTGCGGACTACAAGACAGATGTGCAACTCACCTGGGAGCCAGTATGGGGTTTTGATAATATTACCGAAGAAGGCAAAAAACAATTGTGGGGATAATGGACTGGATAAGTAAAGGCAGGTATCATTATTGGGCAGGAGGCAGCTTTGTGGTGCTTGCTGTTTTTGGCGTGTTGCTCAGGCTGATGCATGTTACCTTTGTGCCTCATTTAAACTATATTTTTTTACTGCATGCTCACTCGCATTTCGCTTTTGCCGGGTGGGCTTTTCTTGGATTGGCCATGCTATTGGCCGGACGGGTTTCGCCTGTTCAAAGACGCCGGAAGTTCCTGTATGCCCTTAATGCAACACTAGTAAGTGCATATGGCATGCTGGTTAGTTTCTCCTTTCAGGGCTACAAAACAGTCTCTATTATTTTTTCGACGTTTTTTATTTTAAGTACTTATTATTTTACCCTGCAGTTCCTGAAAAGTTTAAAGGAAACCCGGCAACTTTCAAAGGGCGCGCGCCAATTGGCCCTTGGCGCTTTGTTTTTTCTCTGCTTTTCCTCACTTGGCCCCTTAGCCCTGGGGCCGCTTATGGTTATGGGATTAAAAGGCACGGCAGTGTACCAGGATGCAATTTATGTTTACCTGCATTTTCAGTTGAATGGCTGGATGCAGTTGGCGGCCATTGCGTTGGTTGAAATCACCTATTTTAATATGTGCCCAACCAATCCGCAGCGTTGGGTATATCAACTATTAATTTGGTCGAACCTGCCGCTGTATTTAATTTTTACCTTGTGGAGCAACCCTGCCGGTTGGGTTTTTCTGATAGCCGGAATTGCGGCTGCGGGTAATCTTACTGCGTGGTTTATGATATGCCGGGGTCGGAAAACGAGGCTGCTGAAACTGCCTTTGCTGTTAAAAGTTGCATTTTTGGCCATCACCTTAAAAACCGTTTTTCAAACCCTGGTATGTATTCCCGTCATTGGCAGATGGGCTTTCAGTGACCGTAATATCATCATTGGCTATATTCATTTGCTAACATTGGGCATCGTGACACCAATCATACTCGATCAGTTTAAGCAAGCCGGCTTTTTCGGCGCCGGAAAAAAATTGCAGATCATAAACGGAAGTTATATAGTGTTGACTTTCGCATATCTCGTGATATTATTTGTTGAACCCGCCTTAAAACTTGTCGGAATAATAGTTCAGGATGTTGAGCCCCAATTATTGTTGCTATCCATACTGTTGCTGCTATGCGGGGTCGGCTATTTTGGGCTGCTAATTTTAGGTAGTTCAAAAAAAAGCGAGGCAGGTAGCGTGTAAAATCAGATTCAAATATTTATTTTTGGATTAACACGCCGGATATGAAAAACAAAGTTCTCCTAATCGAAGACAACCAGGACATTCGGGAAAACGCAGCAGAGCTGCTGGAGCTTTACGGTTTCGAAGTGCTGGTTGCCGACTGCGGCGAGGCAGGATTGTACCTGACTGATTTACACCCGGACTTGATTATTTCGGATGTAGTTATGCCGGGTATTAGCGGATACGATGTGTTCAATCAGCTTCAAGAGGATTCCCTTAAAAAAACATCCCCTTTATCTTTACTACCGCACTTTCCGAAAAGAGGGACCAGGACATAGCAAAAGTGATGGGAATACAAAACTATCTCATTAAACCATATGACGAAGCTGAGCTTATCAACTGTATCCGGAAGTGCCTGGACATAATCTGATTTCCCTTCGGTTGAACGCCCGGTAATTTGCCTCAAATATCGGGTTAACGTGCCATGACTATTTTTTACTGAAATTACGGCAATGCTTTTCAAAGTTTCAGCCGGAGCTAATGAGCGCGGTCACTTTTACGCTTTAAAAATTGATTGTTATCACATTTACAAAAAAAGAACAGCCTAAAATATACAAGAACAATAATAAAGGATAAATTTGTCTTCTATTAAATTAATAACAAATGGAAACACAAATTTTGGATGTAACGGTCATTGAACCAAAACTAAAACATCCCACTATTTTTAAGAGATTCGATGAGCTGACCGGCGGTGAGGAATTGATCATTCACAATGATCATGACCCCAAACCGCTTTATTATCAGTTGCTGGCAGAGCGCGGACAGATCTTTAACTGGGAATATCTGACGAGCGGCCCGGAGGTTTGGAGGGTTCTGATTGGTAAAAAGAACCCGCATAACCAGGAAGAGACAATTGGTGAGATTGTTGCTAAAGACTATAGGAAGGCGATGGTTTTCAAAAAACTCGGCATTGATTTCTGCTGCGGCGGCAAAAAAACATTAACAGAAGCCTGCGTGAAAAAAGGGCTTGCCGTTGAAGAAGTGAAGCTCGCACTGCAGTCGGCGGATAGCGGAGAATATGTAAATGCTCATAATTTTCAGGACTGGGCTCTTGATTTTTTAAGTGACTACGTAGTAAATGTCCATCATAAATATGTGCGTGACGATATCCCCTTTATTGGTGAACTTGCAACAAAAGTGGCGCGTGTACACGGGGACAAACACCCCGAATTGATTGGGGTGGCTAACGTATTCGCTACGGTGGCACAGGAACTGAGCATGCACATGATTAAAGAGGAGCGCATCCTTTTTCCTTATATCAGGGATATGGTGACAGCCCGGGAATTAGGTACCGCTGTGTTGCCGGCACCGTTTGGCGGGGTTATGAATCCCATTCAAATGATGGAGATGGAGCATGAAGGAGCGGGAGAAGAACTCGAAGAGATCAGGCAAATGACAAATAACTATGCGCTTCCAGAAGATGCCTGTACCTCGTATCGCATCCTTTTCCAAAAGTTGCAGGAGTTTGAAAATGACCTGCACACACATATACACCTCGAGAACAATATTTTGTTTCCAAAGTCGGTTCAACTCGAACAGCAGTTAAAAGATAATTCTCAATTATAAGTTTTAAGTTGAAAGGATAGTAGTGTTATTATCTAAATCATGTGAATATGCCATCAGGGCGGCAGTATATGTTGGTTATAAGACCTTGAACAAAGAAAAGACCGGCATCTCAGAGGTCGCTGAAGCGATAGGTGCACCTGTACATTTCACTGCCAGGATCCTGCAGGGGTTATCCCGAAAGCGCGTCATTTCCTCCAGCAAAGGTCCGCACGGAGGTTTTTATATTGAAAACTCCGCCAAGGTTTACCTGATTGATATTATCCGGGCTATTGAAGGGGACGGGCTATTCAATGCCTGCATACTTGGACTTAAAAACTGTTCCGACACGAAGCCTTGTTCGGTGCACGACGAAATTAAGACGGTACGGACACAACTGCTCCTCGAATTTAACAAAAAATCCCTTCGAGACCTGGTAAGCGATTACCAGCAAAATAAGTACGTTTTAAAATAAGCAAATTTTTATTCAACAAACAGGAGGGGACAAGTTTAAAACAATAAAAGATAAAAATATCTTTATTTATAAAGAGTGGCTTTGAGGCGGAATCTATAAGTATATTATATATCATATAAAATGCTATTTAAATGAGATATATCACTAAAAAAACATGATTTAAATCATGAAATAGTCAAAATTAATAAAGCAATTTCGAAGTATTATAAATATGAAAATAATGAAAATTTCAACCAGCTTTATCCGGGCCGCCTTTATAGGAGGTATGGCTCTTTTGGCCGCTTGCGGCCCTTCCAATGGGGGTGATAAACAGGCGACGGAATCTGCTCCGGCTGCCAATGCCGAAAATAGTTCGGCCGCATCTTCAGCAGACGTTGACCCAGCCGCCAAAAGTGAAAGCAAGGGCGTAGGTAAATTCACAAGCGTGGAGATCGGCGCAATCGACAATGCAATGGCCGACAAAGGCAAAGGAGTTTTTACTGCCAAGTGCTCCGCCTGTCACCAGATCACAGATCAGAAGGTAGTTGGGCCCGGCCTGAAAGGGGTAACCAAACGCCGTACGCCGGAATGGATCATGAACCAAATCACCAATCCGGTAGAAATGGAACAAAAAGACCCCGTGGGTAAAGCGCTTTTAGCAAAATATCTGACTCAGATGAGTTTTCAGAATGTAAGTGACGATGAAACCCGACAGATACTTGAGTATTTGAGAAAAAACGATCAATAACCTCTTTATATGTTTAAACCATGAAACGAATTTCACAAACTACCCTGTTGTTAGCGGGACTGGGGGCGATTGCCATCGCCAGCGGTTGTAAAGCAGGTAAAACGGGGCAGGCGGCCACCGATGAAGATGCTGCCAAAAAAGTATACGTAGCGCCCGGCAAGCATGATGAATTGTACATGTTCGCTTCCGGTGGCTTCAGCGGCCAGATTGCAGCGTATGGTATTCCTTCCGGCAGGTTGCTTAAAGTGATACCTGTGTTTTCCCAGAACCCGGAAAATGGTTATGGCTACTCAGAAGAGACCAAACCAATGCTCAACACCTCGCACGGATTTGTGCCCTGGGACGACACGCACCATCCTGAACTTTCCAAAACCAATGGCGAAGATGATGGCCGCTGGCTTTTCATCAACGGCAATAATACGCCACGCATTGCCCGTCTCAACCTGGCAACTTTCAAAACGGAAGAAATTCTGGAGTTACCAAACGTTGCCGGTAACCACGCATCTCCATTTTGTACAGAAAATACCGAGTATATAGTAGGTAACACTCGTTTTAGCGTACCGCTTGATGGAGATAAGGATGTATCGATAGGTGATTTCAAAAAGAAGTTCAAAGGTGCCGCGACTTTTATCAAAGTAGATAAGAACACAGGCCGCATGAACATTGCCTTTCAATTGATTGTTCCTGGCTTTAATTATGACCTGGCACATGCCGGCAAAGGCCCCTCACATGATTGGATCTTCTTTACCTGTTATAATACGGAGCAAGCCAATACCTTGCTTGAAGTTAATGCCAGTCAACGCGACAAGGACTTTATCATGGCGGTGAACTGGAAAAAAGCAGAAGAGTTGGTGGCCCAGGGCAAGGGGCGTAAAGTGCCTGCTAAATACGCGCATAACCTCTATAACGAGCGCACCCACTCAGCTACTTCAGCCATGGAAAACGACGTGACCATGCTGGATGTAAAAGATTATCCGGGACTAATCTATTATATTCCCTGCCCAAAATCACCCCACGGTGTTGACGTGGAACCCAACGGCGAATACTTTGTAGCCAGCGGTAAACTGGCCGCGGTGATTCCTGTATTTTCGTTTAAGAAGATGCTTGGTGCTATTGACCAAAAACAATTTGAAGGGGATTTTGACGGTATTCCGGTATTGAAATATAATACTGTATTGGAAGGTGAAGTGCAAAAACCGGGTTTAGGTCCGCTGCATACCGAATTTGACGGTAAAGGTTATGCTTATACGTCCATGTTCGTGTCTTCAGAGAT
The DNA here is from genome assembly GCF_900100945.1 of Mucilaginibacter gossypii. Classification (GTDB taxonomy): domain Bacteria; phylum Bacteroidota; class Bacteroidia; order Sphingobacteriales; family Sphingobacteriaceae; genus Mucilaginibacter; species Mucilaginibacter gossypii. The sequence continues at coordinate 54,303 of NZ_FNCG01000003.1, forward strand.
TGTAAAATGGAAAGTGGACACACGTGAGATCATCGATCGTATTCCAACTTATTATTCTATCGGCCACCTTTCTGTACCGGGCGGCGATTCCAGGCATCCATACGGTAAATATGTGATTGCATTGAACAAGATCACCAAAGACCGTTATCTGCCCACCGGTCCTGAGTTAACGCAATCTGCCCAGTTGATTGACATTACCGGCAACAAGATGAAACTATTGCTTGACTTCCCGACCATTGGTGAGCCGCACTATGCGCAGACCATACCGGCGGAGAAAATAGAGAAAAATTCTGTGAAGTTTTTTAAACTGGAAGAGAATGATAATCCATACGCTGCTAAATCAGAGAAAGAAGCCCGCGTAGTAAGAAAAGGCAACCGGGTGGATGTATACATGACTGCTATCCGGTCTCACCTGGCCCCGGACAATATAGAAGGCATAAATCAGGGTGATGATGTGTATGTGCATGTGACCAACCTGGAGCAGGACTGGGACGTTCCGCACGGCTTTGCCATCAAAGGTTCCAATAACTCAGAATTGTTGATCATGCCGGGCGAGACCGCCACACTGAAATGGGCACCTGACCGGACTGGTATTTTCCCATTCTATTGTACCGACTTCTGCTCTGCATTGCACCAGGAGATGTCTGGTTACTTTAGGGTATCGCCTAAAGGCTCAAACGTACCACTTACTTTCCACCTGGGAGAAAACCTGGCGGCAAGGTAATAGATCTTTTATTCAACGGGAGGGCCCTGTGTCCTCCCATTAATACCAATAATATGAAAACCGGTTCAAGAATAGCAATAGCTGCAGCCATGGTGCTGCTGCTAACAGCGTATTTTCTTCCTTTATGGGAGATTACCTTGTCCGCACCACAATACCCCGAGGGCCTGAGTATGGATATATGGCTGAATGGTATCACAGGAAACGTGCTGCAGATCAATGGGCTTAACCATTATATCGGCATGCAGCATATCGACCCGCAGAACTTTGCCGAATTTAAGATTGCCCCCTATGTGTTCGGGTTACTCATCCTGATCGGGTCGGTTGCTTCAGTAAAAGGCAGCAGAAAACTGCTGATTGGCTTGCTGGCGCTGATGATCGTTTTTGCCGCCACCGGATTTATTGATTTTTACCTATGGGAATACAACTATGGGCACAATCTTGATCCTCATGCAGCCATTAAAGTTGAAGGCATGTATTATCAACCTCCGCTGGTTGGGTATAAACAACTTCTGAACTTCCTGGCAGGGTCTTTTCCGGCTACGGGGGGGATGCTGATCGGCCTGGCCGGAATAATTACCGCTGCTACATTATACATCGAAATAAGAAATGGTAAAAGAAATGAAAAAGAGAGGAATGATCGTGCTGCTGGCGCTTTGGATCACCGCCTGCAGTCAAAAGCCTGAGGCCCTGCAATATGGAAAAGATGCCTGCGTACACTGTATGATGACAATTATGGACCGTAAATTCGGTGCAGAGATCGTAACTTCCAAAGGCAAGGTTTATAAGTTCGATTCTGCAGAGTGTATGCTGGGTTACATCAGCGAAAAACGTGGGCAGTTTGGCGATGCGGATACTTACCTTGTCGTAAACTACAAGTCAGGCGGTACACTTATGGATGCCCGCAAATGCACCTATATACATGACCAAAAGATCAGTTCTCCGATGGGCGGTAACCTCGCGGCCCTTGCTTCCGAACAAGAGGCGAAAATCTTTCTTGGCAACGGAAACGGGAAACTGCTGACCTGGAATGAACTTGTTAAATAAAAGATCGCATGAAAAGGATCTCGCTCATTTGTCTTTTTGCCGTGGCGGTAACTGTTGCTTCGCATGCACGTACACTTGTAGTGGCCGTGGATACTGCCCTGCCTGATTTAAAGGCAGCTGTTGCTGAGGCTGCCGATGGTGATACGATCAAGGTGAAGAAGGGGTATTATTATTCGTACAATACACTTATCACCAAAAGACTGACCATCATTGGCGATGGGTATCCTGTGCTGGACGCAAATTATAAAGAAGAGGTAGTGACTATCCTGACGAATGGTGTTACGTTCAGCGGCTTTGTGCTCAAAAACTCTAAAACCGGTTCGATGCGCGACTATGCCGGTATCCGCCTGCATAAGGTACACAATGTTACGATCAGTAATAACAGGTTAATCAATAACTTTTTTGGGATTTACCTGTCCGATTGCGATCATGTGTCTGTTATTGGTAATACAACCAGTGGCACTGGTACCGAGCTTACGGCCGGTAACGGCATTCATGCCTGGCAATGTCATGATGTTATCATTATGAATAATTATTCTACCCGCCACCGCGACGGTATCTACTTTGAATTTGTGAAAAAGAGCAGGATCATCAGTAATACCAGTGAACGGAACTTTAGGTATGGGCTGCACTTCATGTTTTCGGACGATGATCTGTATCAAAAAAACACTTTTCGCAATAACGGATCAGGTGTCGCGGTGATGTATTCCAAACGGATACGAATGTTTGATAATTTGTTTATTGAAAACTGGGGAAGCTCCATTTATGGTTTGCTGCTGAAAGATATTACCCGGTCTCAAATTGTTGGCAACCGTTTCGTTAGGAATACGACGGGTATTTACATGGAGGGTTGCAACCTCATGACGGCTAACAATAATACCTTTATCAATAACGGTTGGGCTATGCGTATACTGGCTAATTGTGAAAACGGCACGTTTGAGCGGAATAATTTCGAGTCGAACTCTTTTGATGTGACAACCAACGGGTTACTCAACCTTAATAAATTTGATCAGAACTACTGGGACAAGTATGAAGGTTATGATTTGAATAAAGATGGCACCGGTGATGTACCCTACCGGCCGGTTAGCCTCTATGCGCAGATAATGGAGCAAATTCCGCAAAGCGTGATGTTGATGCGGAGTTTTATGGTCAATCTTTTAGACAAGGTTGAACGGGCTATCCCATCTCTTACCCCTGAATCTGTTAAAGATATAAACCCTAAAATGAAACCATGGACACGTTAATTGAACTAAGCCACATTAAAAAGACATTCGGCAAATTGCAGGTGCTAAAAGATATTAGTTGTCATTTTGAAAGCGGCAACATTGTGTCTGTTTTGGGGCCGAACGCCTCCGGAAAAACAACCATGATCAAAAGTATACTCGGTATGGTTATACCCGACGAAGGCGACATCCGGTTTTGCGGAGCCAGAGTCAACAAGACTTTTGATTATAAAAAATATATCGGCTATATGCCGCAGATCGGGCGTTACCCGGATAATATGAAGATTGGCCAGTTGTTTGACATGATGCTTGATATTCGTAACTGCAATAAAATACCTGATACAGACCTGATTGAGGCTTACCGGCTCAAAAGTATGTACCATAAGCCTATGAGGACACTTTCCGGAGGTACCAGGCAGAAAGTGAGCGCCGCCCTTGCTTTTATGTTTAATCCTGACGTACTGATACTCGACGAACCCACAGCTGGTCTTGATCCCTTTGCCACCGAGATTTTAAAACAAAAGATCCTCGCCGAAAAAGCAAATAACAGGCTTGTGATCATCACCTCGCATATCCTTTCAGAGTCGGAGGAGTTAGCTGATACCGTGATGTACCTTTATGAAGGCAAGATCAAATTTTATGAGCCGCTGGCTGCGCTGCAAATGGAGACAGGTGAGCAGAAACTGGGTAAAATATTGACCCGATTATTAACTGAAGAACATGTTTAAGATAGCCAAATATATTATTCTCGACATCATACGCAGTAAGGTACTCATTGCCTACACGTTGTTGCTCGCTACCATTTGTACGGTCATCTTCCTGTCAGACAGCGATGTGATTAAAGGACTGGTAAGTATTACAACAATTGTGATGATCATTGTGCCGCTGGTCAGTATTATCTATGCAACCACCTATTATTTCAACGCCGCGGAGTTTACCGAATTGCTTGTTTCCCAGCCTATCAAACGCAGGGATATTTTATTGGGAGAATACCTCGGCATCAGTAGCTCTATCCTCGGCGCTTTTGTGCTCGGAGTTTGCCTGCCGGTTGCTTTGTTTGCACTCTCAGCTACGGGCATCACCCTAATGGTTGCCGGAGGTTTGGTAACCTTAAGTTTTACTTCGCTCGCTTTCTGGGCTTCCACTAAAACCAGGGATAAATCAAAGGGGATTGGGCTTGCGCTAATGATTTGGTTCTATGCGGCCATTATTTATGATGCCCTGGTGCTGTTGTTCCTGTTCACCTTTAGCGATTATCCGTTGGAAAAAGCCATGATTGTGCTCACGGCTTTAAATCCCGTAGACCTGGCAAGGATCATGATCTTGTTAAAACTGGATATTTCTGCTCTGATGGGTTACACCGGCGCGCTTTACCGACAGTTTTTCGGAAGCGGTACAGGCATTGCCTTCAGTGTTTCGATGCTATTTATCTGGTCTGTTTTACCCGTACTACTGGCGCTTAAAATTTTCTCCAAAAAAGATCTGTAAGATGTTTCGCCGTTTCACCGCCATATTACTCCTATTCTCGGTACTGGTTATGAACCTGAACTCGCTATGGCTTTATGCGGGGTTCCGGCTCAACCAGGATTATATTGCGGCAAAACTTTGCGCCAATAAGTCAAGGCCCATGCTACACTGCAACGGCAGGTGTTTCCTGAGCAAACAGCTTAAAAAGGCTAATAGTGAAGAGAAAAGCAACGAAAACCGAACCGTTAAAGAAATTATTTTTGAGGCTTATTATCACGGCGTTAATCAATTTACTGTACACATCAAACTGCTGGCCATTTTTACCTCCCTGGTAAGCTTCGCCCTGCTGCTTCGCCCGCTCGGAGCTATCTTTCGGCCGCCCGCTGCATCTTCAGTTCACCGCTACATGCTCTCCTGAGCAAATTCAATTTTGGTTTAACAAGAAGATGTTTAAAAATGAAATACTTTATCGTGTTCTGCTTTGCTATTGCCTTTACTTTACAGGCATCAGCGCAAAAAATACGGGGTGTTGTTGTCGATGCCCAAACCCAGGCACCCGTTGTCGGTGCCAGTATCCGTGTCAAAGGAAGCAAGCTGGGTACCTCAACTGATTTATCAGGCAAATTTATATTGGCGCATAAAAATAAAACTGATTCCCTAATGGTTAGCTGTACCGGTTATGGTACTTGCTGTATCAGGTGCGATAGCTCGCTCACAGTTCAACTAAAACCGGTGATTGCCGGCCTGGAGGAAGTGGTGGTAACTGCGGGCCGCCAGGAGCAGCCCCGCAAGGATATACCGGCTGCAATCAGCAAGATAAGTTCAAATACCATCCGCGAAGCGCATGCAACCGCTCCTTATCAATTGTTGAATAAAGTTGCGGGGGTATATATGGTGAACCTCGGTAATGAGCAGCATACCATGGCTATCCGCCAACCGATTACTTACAACGCGCTTTATCTTTACATGGAAGATGGTATCCCGATCCGACCGACGGGCATATTCAATCATAACGCTTTGTACGAGATCAATACCGATGGTATCCGGGATATTGAGGTGATTAAGGGGCCAGCTTCGTCTTTATATGGCAGTAACTCAATAGGTGCGGCTGTTAACTTCAATACGGCAAAAGAGTCCGTAACCCCGGCAGGGCAAATCAATGTACAGGGAGATAAATACCATTACCTGCGGGCTGGTATTCAGGGAGGGCTCACGGCAGGAAAGGTTGGGTTTTATATGGCAGGATATGCCACACACCAGGAAAAAGGCTGGCAGGATTATACTGATTTTGATAAGTATTCGCTTTCTGCTAAAGTTAGCTATCCGCTGGGGGCCGACAGTAAGCTAACAGTATACGGTACCTATAATTATCTTAACACACAAACACCCGGAAACCTTGACAGTGCACGTTTCTATAACCGATCTTACAGTAGTAATCAGCGTTTTGCCTACCGCAGGGTGAACGCATTCCGGGCCAGCAGTCGTCTTGATCATAATTGGAATGATGATAATCACACCTTTCTAACGCTTTTTTACAGAAACAATTCCACCGGGCAATTACCCAGCTATTACATTTCTGATGTCCGCAACAATAAGGGCCAATACTTAAAGTCAACAGGTCAAATAAATGAGCTGAGTTTTTACAGCTTTGGCTTGCTTGCCCAGCATACGGTAAAGTTAAATTTTATGCACTCACAATTGATCGCAGGCATTTACCTGGATAATAGCCCAAGTTCGTTTTATGCTAACTTCCTGAATATTAAAAAAGATATTGCTGCTCAATATTATACCGGTTATATCAACACTGATTCGCTGATTGATAATTATAAGATTCACCTGTTTAATGCCGCATCCTATGTACAGTATATGGCAGAGCCGGTTAAGCGGATAAAAATTACTGCCGGACTGCGTTATGACCTGCTCGTTTACAATTTTGACAACCAGCTTCCTCCTTTAAAAACCAAGTACAAACAACAGGAGCATAATCGATATGATGTGTTGGCGCCCAAGCTTGGCGTAACTTATGACCTGCAGAAGGGGCGCGGCGTTTATGCCAATTTCAGTATGGGCTTTCAGCCGCCTGAAACTAATACCCTTTACAATTCCAGGCAATTAACACCGCTTAAACAGGCCACTTATAACAATTATGAACTGGGCGGCTGGACATCATTATTCTCTCAAAAGATCAGGTTTGAGCTAACTGCTTATTACTTGCAAGGGAAAGATGAGATCATCAGCTTGCTCCAGGCAGACAATACTACACAATATGCCAACGCTGCTGCTACTACCCACAAAGGCTTAGAGTATAACCTCCTGGTTGGCTCCGTAAAAAGCCTTGCCTTTCGCATCGGTGGAACGTTTGCGTCCCATACCTTTAATAAATATAGTGAAATTAGTGCCGGAAAATCCATCGGCTATGACGGTCATCAAATGACCAATGCGCCAAAATGGATTGCTAATTCGGAGATTACCTGGAAGCCCGCTTTTATCGCTGGCTTCAGAACCGGTGTTGAATGGCAACATTTGGGTAAATATTTTACAAATGCAGCTAATACCAAAACCTACAGTGGTTATGATCTTTTTAATTTACGCACTGCCTATCGCATCAGCAGCGGCAGCGCGAAGGGGCTGGAAGTTTGGTTTAATGTAATGAACCTGACCAATAAGCTATATGCAACTACTGTTACTGGAAATAGCTATGGGGATACTTATACGGCGGCCCCTCCGCGCACCTTTTCATTAGGTATCAGTCATTCTGTTTCAAAACTATGATCATGAAAAAAACATCCGTTGCGAATCCGGTTAGATTGCGATATATCATTCATTATCGTGAAATCACGGTATATCAAAAAGCTTAAAAAAATATGTTAATTACAAATATTTGACTGTTAATTGCTTAACAAATGGCACGTGTTTGGTGTTATGGATAGTAAATTACCACATCACTAACGCTAAACAACCCAAACATGTCAAAAAAAGTAGCCGAGCAACTTGTAGAAATGCTGATACAGGCCGGCATCAAACGTATTTACGCCATTACCGGCGATAGTTTAAACGAACTTAATGATGCCGTACGCAGAACGCCCGAATTAAAATGGATCCACGTACGCAATGAAGAAGCAGGCGCTTTTGCAGCTTCGGCCGATGCGCAACTGAGCGGGCTTGCCTGTTGTGCAGGAAGCAGTGGTCCCGGGCATGTGCACCTGGTGAATGGCCTTTATGATGCTCACCGGTCAGGAGCACCTGTTTTAGCCATAGCATCTACCTGTGCTACTAAAGAGTTTGGCAGTAACTACTTCCAGGAAACCAATGTTATCAAGCTTTTTGATGACTGCAGTTACTATAACCAGGTGGCTGCCAACAACAAGCAAGTACCCCGTATGGCACAGGCGGCTATCCAAACCGCTATTCAGCGCAAAGGGGTTGGCGTATTGGGTTTACCGGGCGATGTGGCAGGGGAGGATGCTGTTGAAATCGATTCGTCGGTAAATAACTTTTTTTGCAAAGCCAACATTACCCCGGTATGGGAAGAATTGGTGCAGCTGGCCGACCTGATTAACCGATACCCCAAAGTTTGCATTTTTGGCGGGATAGGCTGTGCCGGTGCTCATGATGAAGTGGTTGAACTGGCGGCACTGATCAAAGCGCCGGTTGGTTATTCGTTCCGTGGTAAAATGTTTTTGGAGCATGATAACCCCTACGAGGTAGGCATGACCGGCCTGCTTGGCTTGCCTGCTGCCTATCATAGTATGCACGAAAGTGATCTGGTTATCCTGCTTGGCACCGATTTTCCTTACACACCCTTTTATCCCCAGGACAAAAAGATAGTGCAGATTGACATCAAGCCTGAAAATCTTGGTCGCCGGGCAAAATTAACGATGGGGCTTTATGGTGATATAAAATCTACAATTAAAGCATTGATCCCTTTAATTAAAGAAAAAACCGACAACAGCTTTTTAGATGCGCAATTGCATGTACATGCTAAAGTAAAAGAGCAACAGCAAGCCTATATTAAGGATTTTGGTGAACATGATGCTATTCATCCCGAAGCTTTAGCCGCTATTGTAGACGAATATGCTTCTGTTGATGCCATTTTTACCTGCGATACCGGGATGTGTAATGTTTGGAGTGCCAGGCATATCAGCGCTAATGGGAGGCGTTCGATGATCGGGTCGTTTGTTCATGGATCTATGGCTAATGCTATGCCGCATGCTATCGGCGCGGCGCTGGCCTGTCCCGACAGGCAGGTTGTGGCCATGTGTGGTGATGGCGGCATTTCCATGTTGTTAGGCGATTTAGCCACTATTAAACAATATGATCTGCCTATAAAGATCATTGTATTTAATAACAGGAGCCTTGGCATGGTAAAGCTGGAAATGGAAGTAATGGGCCTGCCCGATTTTGAAGTGGACATGCACAATCCTGATTTTACCATGGTCGCGGAGTCAATGGGCATAAAGGGGATCACCATAAACGACCCGCAGGACCTTGAGCAGGGCATAGCCGAAGCTTTTGCACACACAGGACCAGTTTTAGTAAATGTTTATACCGACGGAACTGCCCTTGCCATGCCGCCGCATATCGAACTTAAAATGGTTAAAGGAATGGCCGTCTCCATGACCAAAATGATGCTTGGCGGTAAATTTGATGAGGTTTTGGCTACCGTAAAAGGTAACTACAAGCATCTGCCCGAAATATTTGATTAATGGTGGCAATACGTATAACCGGGAGATGTATGCTGTTTATATCTTCCGGTTTTTATATCGATGACTTGATAGGAAAGCCTTTTTGACAATACCCGTCATAAGGTTAGCTACAAAAAGCAATTGCGCAGTCAGCAATACGGTTGTTGCAATAGTAATTATAGTGTTAATGTTGACTGCTTCCCGGATCTGGCCATCGGTATAGTATTTATGCGGACCGCGGATGGATAGCTGTGCGGAAAAATAAGAAATTATAATTAACGCAATCAATGTAACCAGCACGTGTCCCCATTTTAACCAAACTACAGGCAATATCGGTTCGGTTATTATATAAATAACCCATAAGATAAAAAATATTAGGCCTATTAAGCGGCATAAATGAACCGCTGATACTACGAAATAAGTATCATGAAGATTGATATCTATTGTTGCGGCAGTCGTAAAAAATGAAAGTATAATTGATAACAATGCCACAATCGCGAATATGTGCTGGGGACGGGTTTTGATGTTGAAGAAAGGATAAGGTTTCAAGGCGGTATATATGAATAAAAAGTGTTGACTTACAATTTCAAATGCGCAACAATGTTATTGTCCCTGATCTGTATAAAATTAATATGCTCATCAGCCGGATCGTAATCGATACTTAAAACAAGGTTATCTATTTTGTAATGGTCTACCAGGAAGGGTTTATCCAGTATCGGCGAATCTCCGTGTTTGGTTTGTGTTGGCTCACCTGCTTTTTTGAAGACCTCTTCACGGGTATCGTCAAATGAAATCTCAAATGGGGGCGCATATTGCAGATCCGGGTTAGGGTAAATATTCAGATGGGAGAATATTGCCGGCCGGGTTCTAAAACGATCAGTTCATCTTCGTCAATAACAGCATCCTCATTGGTGAACCCCAAATCGATACCCAATATTTCAGATCGCATGTAATCACTTTTTAAAATATTGTATGAGCTAAGATCAGTAAATGTATCCGCTAAAAATGCCTGGAAATTATCATCATAAAGATAGGAGCCGAATTGGTTTGTAAAATGGAGATAGGTGAACATTTGGCCGTTTCTTATTTGATTCATCAAAATTACAACAAATCAAAATAAAGCTACATTATGTTTTTTACTTTCGTTACATGATGATAATGCAGTTTGCTCCAGGTTTGTTTTTGAGGGAAGAAAATGATGATATCTTGATTGTTTCTTATGAAAACCCAATGTTATCCTTCGAAAAAACGATCCATTTAAATTCAAAAGCAATCATCCATAATGATCATCTAAAGACCAATATAGTTGATATTCGTTCAGATAGTCTGGTTTTTATAACAATTGATCAAGGTTCGCCCAGGGGAATTAACACCTGTTCTGAAATCTATGTTAAAAATGCAGAAGAAATCTGTTTGCTTTGCAGTTTTCGGGCGTTTGAACAAGTAAATGACCTTCGTAAAACAGGATGTTATAAGCTTACTGAATATATTGCAAACCGGTTAAAGGATAAATATGGCATCGAATGGGAATACAAAATATCGGTAGATACCCCTGAAAAAAAGAAACAGTTTAACATGAGCGTTTTCGTTATAATCCTCACGCTTATAGTAATTTTTGTTTTAATATACTACAGGCTAAAGTATGATATGAACCATCCTAAAATAAATTCCAGTCGTTGATGATATAAAGCAATTTATTTTTCTTCAGTAAATCGGGCTTCCTCTAAATTTCCCTACTTTTAAGCCCGTAATGGAAGCAAAAAATAACAAGAAAACCATTTGGGCCTGGTGCATGTTTGACTGGGCCAATCAGTCATATAATATCGTTATCACCTCTACTATTTTCCCGGCGTATTTTGTAGAGGTTACCAAGTTTAACTCGAAGAATACCCAGATGGTAACTTTTTTGGGGCACAGGTATGTTAATACGGTTTTATCAAACTATATTCTCGGTTTATCTTACCTTATAGTTGCGGCTATTTTGCCAATCCTTACTTCCATAGCCGATTACCGGGGCAATAAAAAATCATACCTGCAATTGTTTACCTGGTTGGGTAGCCTGGCCTGTGCGGGTTTGTTTTTCTTTAAGCCCGGCACAGGGTTGGAAATCCCGATGCTTTGCTTTGGTCTTGCTTCTATAGGTTATTGCGGTGGTTTTGTGTTTTATAATTCTTATCTCCCTCAAATAGCCACGCCCGATAAGCAGGATGCTGTGAGCGCCAAAGGGTTTATTTATGGTTATGTAGGCAGTATTGTAGTGCAGGTATTATGCTTTATCGTAGTGCTTGAACCTAATTGGTTTGGCATTACCGACGACTGGCTGCCTGCCCGGATCTCGTTCCTGATGGTTTTTGTATGGTGGATAGGTTTTTCCATTATCCCGTTCCGCATGTTGCCGAAAGGGCAGCCCAATGCGGGCAAGCATAGTTATAACGTGCTTACCGGCGGCTTTAAAGAACTGGCAAAGGTTTTTGGCAAAGTGCGCAAAATGCCGCTGCTCAAACGCTTCCTGGTGTCGTTTTTCCTTTACTCGGTTGGTGTACAAACCATTATGCTGGCTGCGGCTAACTTTGCTGCCAAAGAATTGCACATGCCCGATGCTGCCCTGATCTCTATTGTGCTCATCATCCAGGTGGTTGCCGTGCCCGGTGCATTGATCGCCTCCAAATCGTCGGAGAAATTCGGTAATGTACGCACGCTGGTAGGTTTGGTGGCTATCTGGTCGGCCATTTGTTTGTATGCTTACTTTATCACCAATTCTACCCAGTTTTATGTTGCCGCGGTGATCATTGGCATTGTAATGGGAGGGGTACAATCCTTGTCGCGCTCAACCTATTCCAAATATTTGCCCGAAAACATCCCGGATACGGCTTCATATTTCAGTTTTTATGACGTTACCGAAAAGCTGTCGATTGTGGTAGGCCTGTTTTGTTTTGGCTTTGTGGAAGCTGTGACTAATGAGATGCGCGACTCGACACTTGCCCTTGACGGCTTTTTTGTGTTGGGGCTTATTATGCTCATCGTGCTGATGTTTAAAGAAAATAAACTTAGCAAACAGCGGGTTGAAGTGGAGGCTTAAACAATTTGGCGGCAGGCTTGTACTATCAATAAATAAAATCATAAGCCATGATCCACACAGTTAACCACAACGTTACCGGCGATAACGGCACACAAAGAAATATCATTATTGAGCCGGTACTGCATCAATCAACAAATCATGAATTAAATGCCACCGGCTTGTACAAACTTTATAAAGGTGGGGCCGATGGGGAAGCTACGCTTTTTGAAATTCAGGAGATAGCTCCCGAAATTGGTGAAAGCAAGCCGCTGCTGGATGATAACAAAAATCCGGAATATTTAGGACAGATCCGCTTTGAGGGTGATGTTACTTCTAAATGGCATTATTCGGAAGGCACTTTATCGAATAATGAGCAGCAACAGGTGGTAGAGTTTATCCAAAACACAAATTAGTTAGTTTTTCTTTTTTCCTGCTGACATAGGGCTGTCACCATGGTTTGGTTACTTTGTATTGTAATCAAAAACAAAACATCAAAGCAATGGAAACTAACACAAATCAGCAATCAACAGAAACCGCAGCAGCATCTGTTTATACACCCGATCAACTTTTACAAAGCTGGCTTGGCCAGCGCCGGGTAACCCGCAGGGTTATAGACGCTTTTCCGGAGGATGCCTTATTTAATTATTCGATAGGTGGTATGCGCCCCTTTGCCGATATGGTTAAAGAGTTTATTAGTATGGGCGGGCCTTGTGTAAGAGGCGTTGTAACAGATAACTGGACACCAATTGCAGGTTTGGATCACCATACAGGTAAAATAGCAGCAACTACAAAGGCAGAACTGCTGCAACTTTGGGATGAGGCCACTGAAGAGATTGAAACCTATTGGCCGCAGATTACGCCCGAGCGTTTCCAGGAAACAGTACTGGCATTTGGCCAATATGAAGGATTGGTCAATTATATTTTACAGTACGTTATTGATAACGAGATCCATCACCGCGGCCAGGGCTATGTTTACCTTCGCACTTTGGGTATTGAACCACCCGCGTTTTATGACAGGAGCTAAGCCCGTTTTATAAAAAATAATCAAGGCTTCCCGAAAGGGAGGCCTTTTTTTATGATTGTCCCGGGCCAATGTTTGCGTTTTTATATCTTTAGCGAAGTGGTTCCTTTCAAATTTTAATAATGGCAATTATTCGTTCATTTGCCCTTTTTTTGCTGGCCGGTTTATTTGAGATAGGCGGCGGCTATTTGGTTTGGCTTTGGTTAAAAGAAGGTAAACCGCTTTGGTTTGGTATAGCGGGCGGGGTGATCCTGGCGCTTTATGGTATCGTAGCAACGTGGCAAACCGCCAATTTCGGCAGGGTGTATGCGGCTTATGGCGGTATTTTTATTGTACTGGCATTGATCTGGGCCTGGAAGGTGGATGGATTTAAGCCCGACCGTTATGATATTATCGGCGCTTTGATTGCATTGACAGGTGCTTGTATCATTGTTTATGCACCGCGCGGGCATTAAATCGGCCGTTAGCTGCCCATGGGTAAGATAACGACCGTTTTTATTTTTTTGAGGTAAAGTCTTTTAACTTATTTACTGATATTAGCAGCAACAAATCTAAGCCCATCATGAATAGCAGAAATTTCATTATTGCTGTATTTTTTGTTTTAAGTACAATAAAGGCATTTTGTCAGGCCCCCGTCCGGAGAATTTTTAAACGGCCTGAAACAAATCAATACAGATATGCCGGCCGCCAAACTGAATTTCCTGGCTGCGGTAGCAAAATACCCTGCGTTTCACGGCTCGTATCATTTTTTGGGAGTTATCTATTTAAATGATCATAAGCCCGATTCAGCCATCTGGTATTTAAAAAAAGCAGTTGAATTAAATACCAGAAATGTTAACCATACCGCAGAGTACAGCTATTCGCGCTTAATCGCAGCTTATATCAGTAAACAGGACTATGAAAATGCTTTTGCCTCCGCTTGGGACGCTTATAAACTATTCCCTAATTCGCAGGAACTGCAGTCAGGTTTAAAGGATGCCTGTCTTTGGGCATATTACACTAAAAATAATGAATTTGATCCTCAATATTCGTCTATTGACCCACGCGATGAATACGTTGTAAATAACGTGGATGAAGAGTATTTGATTGTAAGAAACTTGCGGGTAAATGATCGTAACTTACAGGTAGCAGGGCAAAGCCTTGCCAACAAAAAAGGATCGGCCTATGACGTTTTAACCTGTTCGGTAGAAGGTACTAATAATACGAGGAAAATTGATTTTAAAATAAACTGGGATATGGGTAAGTATTTCGGTGGTATAAATGGGCCAACTGCCGAAGTATCCGGCAACAAGCAAAAATCGATACCTGAAAGGGCAGGGGCTATGCTGGTTGCCGATAACAAAACAGATTTACCCGCGGCTATTAAAAAGATGCTTGGCGAAAGATAGGTGTTGTATTTAATTGGTGTTTTTTGCAGTTTCTAAAATTTGCATACATTTAGTGAGCAAATGGAAAATAAAAACAACAAAAAAACCATACGCGCCTGGGCTTTCTTTGATTGGGCCAACTCGGCGTATAACCTTGTCATCACTTCAACAATTTTTCCTGCATACTATGTAGCTATAACTACCAATCATGCCAATGGCGATAGGGTTAACTTTTTCGGGAAAAGCTTTGTAAATACTGCACTTTCCGATTATGCCTTATCTGCCGCCTACCTGGTAATGGTGTTGCTGCTACCCATATTATCGTCCATTGCCGATTATAAAGGCAATAAAAAGATCTTCATGCTGTTTTTTACGCTGCTGGGTTCGGCGGCTTGTTGCGCTTTGTTCAACTTTGATAAAGACCACCTGGAGATGGGTATCATTTGCTTTGCGCTGGCGGCTATCGGTTATAGCGGCGGTTTTGTGTTTTATAACTCATACCTGCCCGAAATTGCCACAGTTGATATGCAGGATAAGGTGAGCGCCAAAGGTTTTACTTATGGTTATATCGGCAGTGTGTTGTTGCAGCTTATCTGCTTTTTGTTTGTATTAAAGGGCGAATGGTTTGGCATAGTCGATAAAACCTTTGCTCCGCGCTTATCATTTTTGCTGGTAGGTTTATGGTGGATAGGCTTTGCCATGATCCCGTTTAGTGTATTACCTAAGGGCAGCCCCAACGCAGTAAGTCATAGCCATAATATCATAAAAGGTGGTTTTATTGAGCTGGGCCATGTTTGGAAAAAGGTTAAGGGGATGCCACTGCTAAAAAGGTTTTTGCCCTCGTTCTTTTTCTATTCCATGGGGGTACAAACCATTATGCTGGTGGCAACCGGTTTTGCTGCCAAAGAGCTTAAAATGGAAACTCCGCAGCTCATCACTATCATTTTAATTATTCAATTGGTTGCTATTTTGGGTGCTACGCTTATGTCGCGCCTGTCGGGTAAATACGGTAACGTAAGGGTTTTAATTAGTGTGGTGATCCTGTGGATCGCGGTTTGTATAGCTGCTTACTTTACCTATACACAAACACAGTTTTACATCATAGCAGTGGTGGTTGGTTTGGTGATGGGCGGTATCCAGTCCATGTCGCGCTCAACGTATTCAAAATATCTGCCCGAAAATATCCCCGATACGGCATCTTTCTTCAGTTTTTATGATGTTACCGAAAAACTGGCCATAGTAGGCGGGGTATTTAGCTTTGGTTTTTTTGAAGAAATAACCGGTAGTCCGCGAAATTCGGTTTTGGTATTGGGTGTATTTTTCATTGTTGGCTTAGTTTTGTTGTTTTCTTTGCTGAGGGCTGAACGAAACGTCAATAAAAATTTGGATTTTAGCGCCCGTTAACTAATTTGTGCCGATGAAGGTTGAATTGTTTATACCGTGTTTCATAGATCAGTTGTTTCCGGCAACTGCTTTTAATACTGTAAAATTGTTGGAGAAAGCAGGCTGCAAGGTTAGTTATAACCCGGCACAAACCTGCTGCGGTCAGCCGGCTTTTAATGCTGGTTTTTGGGATGATGCCAAAGAGGTGGGAAGCAAGTTTTTAAGCGATTTTTCGGAAGACAGTGTTATTGTTTCGCCTTCGGCCTCATGCACCGGAATGGTGAAGAATTACTATAACGATCTGTTTACCAATACGGCTGTTCACAATAAATGCAGGGCTGTTCAAGGGAATATCTACGAGCTATCAGACTTTTTGGTGAATATCCTGGAGTTTGATTATTTCGGCGCCGAACTTGATGGCAAGGCCGTTTATCATGATAGCTGTGCCGGTCTGCGCGAGTGCAAAATAAAGGATGAGCCGCGCCAACTGCTCTCTAAAGTACTCGGCCTCGAATTGTTAGACCTCAAGGATGGCGAGACCTGCTGCGGTTTCGGCGGTACATTTGCCGTTAAGTTTGATGGCATTTCAACCGCCATGGCGCAGCAAAAAGTAAATAACGCCCTTGATGCCGGTGCCGAGTACATTATCTCAACAGATACTTCATGCTTAATGCATATGCAGGGGTATATTGATAAAAATAATTTACCTATTCAAACCCTGCACATTGCCGATGTTTTGGCTTTGGGCTGGGGGAATGTGTAGTTAGGTTTTTTATCAATCGTATTTAGACATCGTTTAAAATTGACGAATATCGTTTACAGATAGATAATGCTTCATTGCCGTTGGTTTTAACCAACGGGATAATGAGTAGCGATAAGAGGGCTTCAGCCCAAATCCGCTAATACAATTGGGCTAAAGCCAAGACTTCTTAGCTTTTTTACCGTCGGTTAAAACCAACGGCAATAAATATTTTTTGATAGTGTCCCAAAAGATACTATTTTACTTCTGCTCAATATCTAGGATAGATCCTTCTCTCGCCATCTCTACAAGAAATGGTTTGGCAATACCTTGCTGGGCGTTATCATAGGCGGTATCACCCTTTGCCGCGATATCATCAAGGCCCTCTTCACGGTCCGATTCATATTTGTTTAAGGCCAGGTAAACAGAATCGCCGGAAACCTTATTTACCCTGTAAAGGGTATAGTGTTCGTTTTTAAGTTTGATATGAAATATATCGTTCTTTTGTGGCGATAAAACCCATTGGTTTACTTTTTTTGCTTTCTGCTTTTCGCTGATATAAAAAAATATCGAACCGATAACGATAAGGAAACAGCCTGCAAATGTCCACACAGGTATTGTAGTTTGAGATTTTATATTATCATAGCTTAATTTAAGCGAGGCGGACATTTCCTTAAGCTTCAAAACCTGCCTGCAATTTAGGCATTGGGATACGCCTGTTTTACCTATCGGGAAAAACGGGATCCAGAAAATATGTGCCCAGCGTTGAAATACATTCATTTGTATACTGTTGCCGGTATTGCAGTTTGGGCAGGTGTCGCTTGTTATTTCAGCTTTTAATAGTTTCGCTTTGATGCCGTATATGATCATGGTATGGGTGGTTTAGGGTTTACGTTTATCCGCACTGAAAATAGGCAAATTACCAGGATTATGAAAATACCGAGCTTATAAAGAGGCTCTTGTTTATAGAAAAACTAAAGCAACGATGGTGGCACTGTTTTGTTAGTGGGTATTGGCAAGACGCTATGCAGGTTCAAAAAAACTCAAAAAAACGCTAAAAAAGGCCGAAAATAGAAGTACGTTCTTAAGCGATGAGATTATATTCCTTAAAGTTTTAGTAGTTGATAATCAAATATTTATTGGTGTTTCAGGTAAAATATTAAAGCTTTGATTATCAATATGTTTTATAAAAATCATGTTTTGCGTTTCACTCTCAAAAAATGGAACATTTTAAAAACGCGGCGAAAGCCAAACCAATTTTATTTGGGGAATGGCGATTTTGGGACACCCATAATTTTACAATTACTTTTTACCTTGAAGTGAAATTGCTGAAATAGGCATTTCTTTAAAAAACATTATCTTTGCCGATTAAAATGAACAAGAAAGTCGCTTTTTACACTTTAGGCTGCAAGCTGAATTATTCAGAGACCTCATCCATTGGTCGGCTATTTAACCAGGCCGGTTATGATACGGTAAATTTTACCGAAACACCGGATGTTTTTGTGATCAATACCTGCTCGGTAACTGACAATGCCGATAAAAAGTGTAAGAAGATTGTTAAAGAGGCGCTTAAAATTTCACCTAATGCCTACGTAACCATAGTAGGATGCTACGCGCAGCTAAAACCGCAGGAAATTGCCGAAATCCCCGGCGTAGATATGGTACTTGGCGCTGCCGAAAAATTTCAGATTGTTGACCACATTACCGACCTAACTAAAAGAC
This sequence comes from Mucilaginibacter gossypii, assembly GCF_900100945.1. Taxonomy (GTDB): domain Bacteria; phylum Bacteroidota; class Bacteroidia; order Sphingobacteriales; family Sphingobacteriaceae; genus Mucilaginibacter; species Mucilaginibacter gossypii. The sequence continues at coordinate 72,736 of NZ_FNCG01000003.1, forward strand.
CCAAGGCATTGGTGCTTAATCAGCCCGTGTCTGAAGCTAATGAGTTTGTACCCGCATATTCTTTTGGCGACCGTACCCGCACTTTTCTGAAAGTGCAGGATGGCTGCGATTACTCCTGTACGTTTTGTACCATTCCACTGGCCCGCGGCGCAAGCAGGAGTGATACCATTGAAAATGTTGTAGCGCAGGCAAAGCAAATAGCTGAGTCGGGCGTAAAAGAAATTGTGCTTACCGGTGTAAACCTTGGCGATTTCGGGATCCGGAACGGTAAACGCGAAGACAAGTTTTTTGATTTGGTTAAGGCCCTTGATGAGGTAGAAGGTATCGACCGTTTCAGGATCTCATCTATAGAACCTAACCTGCTTACCGACGAGATCATCGCTTTTGTGGCTGCTTCAAAACGTTTCGTACCGCATTTTCATATCCCGCTGCAATCAGGTTCGGATAAGATTTTGGGGTTGATGCGCCGCCGGTACAAGCGCGACCTCTATGTTAACCGTGTTGCCAAAATAAAAGAGCTGATGCCCGATTGCTGCATTGGCGTGGATGTTATTGTTGGTTTCCCCGGCGAAACAAGGGAGGATTTTATCGATACCTATAACTTCCTCAACGAACTTAATATATCGTACCTGCACGTATTTACTTATTCGGAAAGGGAAAATACTTTGGCCGCTCAGATGACGGGCGCGGTACCCGGCTCGGCACGTGGCGAGAGGAGTAAAATGCTACATATCCTGTCGGATAAAAAGCGCCGTGCTTTTTATGAAAGCCAACTCGGTAAAAACCAGGAAGTTTTGTTTGAGGGTGATATCAAAGATAGCTTTATGCACGGTTTTACCCGTAACTATGTGAAAGTACGTACCAAGTATGATCCTGTACTGGTTAACGAATTGAAAACGGTAAATCTAACAAATATTTCACCTGATGGTGATGTTGAAATAACAGAAGGCGAAGAAATATTTGTGCATTAAATTCTATATTCGCCTTAAAATATAACCTATGTTTCCAACGCTTACATCGTTACTGAAATACCTTTTTGGTTTTAATCTTCCTTTGCCTATACAAACCTTCGGCTTTTTTGTGGCGATAGCTTTTGTTGGCGCTTACTGGGCATTTGGCCAGGAGTTTAAACGTAAAGAAGCGTTGGGCGTAATCCATACTTTTAAAAAACGGGTTACCATTGGGTTGCCGGCTTCAAATGCCGAGCTTGCGGGAAATGGTGTTTTTGGCTTCATATTAGGCTATAAAATTGTGGACAGTATTCTCAATTACCAGGCTCTCATTGATAGTCCGCAGGATTTTCTGATATCCTTAAGAGGCAACTGGATAGGCGGTATACTCGGTGCAGCAGCGTTTGCTTACTGGGCTTGGTATGAAGCACAAAAACAAAAGCTCGACAAGGCGATAACTAAAGATGTTGATGTGCACCCCAATGAATTGATGGGCAGTATATTATTGTGGGCAGCAGTGTTTGGCTTTGCGGGCGCTAAGCTGTTCAACGCATTAGAAAACTGGGGCGACTTTATGAAAGACCCGGTTGGCATGCTTATAGGTTTTAGCGGGTTAACATTTTATGGTGGTTTGATCTGTGGTGGTGCAGCTGTATTGTATGTTGCTAACAAAAATGGTATTAAACCTTTGAATATGCTTGATATTGGTGGCCCTGGTGTGATGTTGGCTTACGCGTTGGGCCGCATTGGCTGCCAAATGAGCGGCGACGGCGATTGGGGTATAGTTAACCTGGCACCTAAACCACACTGGTTAAGCTGGGCTCCCAATTGGATGTGGAGCTTTAAGTTTCCGCACAACGTAAATGACGAAGGTGTGCAGATGGTTGACTGCGTAGGGAAATTTTGCCATGAGTTACCGTACCCGGTTTATCCAACCTCGTTTTATGAGTCTGTAATTTGTTTATTACTGTTCTTTGTTTTATGGAAAATAAGGCACAATTTTAAAGCTCCCGGCGTTTTGTTTGGTGTATATATGATATTAGCCGGCGTTGAGCGTTTCATTATCGAACTCATCAGGGTTAATACCAAATATGTTGTTGCAGGTGTTTCATTCACCCAGGCCGAGATGATTTCGGTGATTATGATTTTAGGTGGTATTACACTTATTGTAACAGGATTAAACAAAGAAAAGAAAGCACCGGGCACAACAAATGGCTGATAACAAATCAAAAGGCAAATTAATTAATAACCAGGTATTCAGATTTGTACTTTCGGCCGGGGCTGGTTTTTTGGTAGATGTTTCAGCATTTTATCTTTTTTACCATAACCTGCTCACTCAACATACTTATCATATTTTCGGGCTTACAGTTCGTAACTATACGGTTTCGTTGGCATTATCATTTTTTATGGGGGTATTGGTTAATTTTTTAATCACCCGCTATATGGTATTCAACGAATCAAAATCGGCACCGCGCAAGCAGTTTTTCCGTTTTGTGACAGTAGCTATCATCGGTTTCTTTGCCAATCTATCGGTTGTAAAAATACTCATCCAGGCTTGCAGCTTTAACCCAACAGTAGCGCGGATTTCAGCAGCGCTGAGCTTGTTCTTCGCGAGCTTTTTTATCCATAAAGTTTTTTCATTTAGCCTATCATTAAAACGTAACCATGCAAACAGCGAACATCATACACCAGGTAATTGAAGTTTCAAAACAGGCAGGTGACTTCATCAGGCAGGAGCGTAAAGCATTTGACCCGGATAGGATAGAATATAAAGGCCTTAACGATATGGTTTCCTACGTTGATAAAACCGCCGAAGAAGCTATTGTAAAGGGCCTGAGCAAAATTTTGCCTGAAGCCGGTTTCATTACCGAAGAAAAAACAACCACTAAAATAGGCGAACGCTACAACTGGATCATCGATCCGCTGGATGGTACTACCAATTTTATTCATGGTTTACCCGCTTTTTCAGTAAGTATTGCTTTGAAAGAATACGATGAACTGATAGCCGGTGTGATATATGAAATAAACCTTGACGAATGCTTTTACGCCTGGAAAGATGCTCCCGCATACCTGAACGGTAAAGAGATCAGCGTAAGCAATAACAGCACAGTCGGTACCAGCTTACTGGCAACAGGGTTCCCATATTACGATTTTACCAAGCAGGCAGCCTATATCGAATTATTTACCGAACTGATGCGCAGCAGTCATGGCTTGCGTCGTTTAGGTTCTGCAGCCGTTGACTTGGCTTACACCGCTTGTGGTCGTTTTGATGCTTTTTACGAGTATAACCTTAATGCCTGGGATGTTGCCGCCGGTATTGTAATTGTAAAACAAGCCGGGGGCGAAGTAGTGAACTTTAAAGGCGGCTCGGAAGTGCTGGATACCCGTGAATTATTGGCTACCAATGGGAAGATCACGGGGGAGATGCTGGAGGCGATACAGAAGTATTTCAGGTAATACTTTTACACCTTTATTCCTTAGCATATCCCAAAAGCAATCCTTTATAAAGTTGCAATTGCCTCTTAAGCGCATCTTGCTGATCTTTTGGTAATATTATTTGATCGTGGCCTTTGTTACCGTTAAAACGAACAATGACCTTATCTGCTGTTACAAGTTTTAATAATATTAAGATTTTGTCGTCGTAAATCGTCTCCTCGCTGTATTCGTTTATCCAATGCTGTAAAGAGTCTGTTGCAAAATCGGGTTTGTACCGGAGACGTTTACCATTTATAACAAATGTCAAACTTTGTAATCCTAAAGGTTTTTTATTTATATGTTGACAACCAAAATAAATGTTGCAGCCTGTTATGTCATAACAATTTATATAGGCGTATAAACCGGTGACTGGCTTACCGACTATTGAATTTTTATCTCTGAAATACGTTGCCTGAACCGCAGACTCTCTTGTGATATTGCTTGAATCTTTAATTAACTTTTTAAAGAGTTTCTTATCCACATTGATTGCGGCTAATTTTTTGAGACTCGCTTGCGCTGTTTCTGACAGTTCAACAGGCTGGGGTTGTGTGTTTAACATTGAGGTGTCAATAGCTATGCTACCACTATAAGTAGTCTTCTGCTCCGATCCAATGATTTTAGCTATGACTATTACCACCATGATGGCGACCGAAGCTATCAGAGCGATACTACATCCAAGATTTGTATTTTGCTTATCGGTAGGAAAATCATCTGACTGGAGTGTTTCATTGGCATCACCATTTTCCACGTTTTCCAGTTGGTGTTGTACTCCTTCCGTTGTAACTTCTGTAGACGATATTGTATGATCTGTCTGCGGTTTTGAGTGATAAATTGTTCCGCAATAGTCGCATTTAATTGTTTGATTTGCGCTTGCAGTTAATATTGCACCGCAATTCTTACAATTTAGTAATTCATTAACTTCCATAGTTTAGAAAGTTGGAGTAAATAAAGTATCATCAACTGAAATTAGAATGTGGAGGTTTGAAATATCAATCAAATTTGGCATTGTGATAAAGTTTAACGATTGGGTGGCTAAAATAGAAACTTATAGACAGATAACCTCATTTAATTATAAACAGGATTAGGGGTAAAAAATCAAAAGCCTCTCATTTTCATGAAAGGCTTTTGGGTAAATGATGGGGCTCGAACCCCAAAATCTTTATTATTATAATGCTTCAGAAACCACTTCAGTAACTTCCGGTACCATACGTTTAAGCAAGTTTTCGATACCGGCTTTAAGGGTTACGGTTGATGACGGGCAGCCGCTGCATGAACCGCGAAGTTCAACAGTTACTACGCCTTCGTTAAATGAGCGGTAAGAGATAGCGCCGCCGTCCTGCTCAACAGCCGGGCGAACGTAATCATGCAGGATCTGCTGAATTTTAACTTCGGTCTCTGTACCTTCAAAATTTCCGGCTTCTGCTTCTTCCTCCAACTGGATCTTCAATTCAGATTCGATAGCACCTTTAACAAACTCTTTCATTATCGGTTCAACATCTGCCCATTCGCTGCCTTCAGTTTTGGTAATAGTCACAAAATTACTGGCAAAGAAAACGCCATTTACAAACGAAAACTTATATAGTTCTTTTGCAAAAGGTGAATGTTCGGCACTTTCCTTGGTAGGGAAGTCAACACTGCCGTTAATAAGCAGTTTGTTAACTATGAATTTCATAGTTGCCGGGTTAGGCGTTAATTCGGTATATACGTTGATGTTCATCGTTTCGTGTTTTAAAATCTTAATTAACAAATTTAGTTACCTTTTTCATTAAAAGCTACCACTTACTTTGTTATGACATGCGGATGATTTTTTTGCACACAGGCAAATATCCAATCAAATGCCAGTATAATTCAACGGCGTTATCTTTTTAATCTCGTCCTTAATAGCATCACTTACATTTAACGTATCAACAAACTCTGCTATTGTGTTAGCATTGATCTGCTGATTGGTACGGGTAAGGTCTTTCAGGGCTTCGTAAGGATTAGGATAAGCTTCGCGCCTTAATATGGTTTGAATAGCTTCTGCAACAACCGGCCAGTTAGCTTCCAAATCGGCATTGATGGCGTCGGTGTTTAATAACAGTTTGTTTAATCCCCTAACGGTTGATTTAATGGCTATCAATGTATGTGCAAAAGGCACACCGATATTCCTAAATACGGTAGAGTCAGTAAGGTCGCGCTGTAATCTTGATATTGGTAATTTAGCCGCAAGGTGTTCAAATAAAGCATTCGCGATACCCAGGTTGCCTTCCGAGTTTTCAAAGTCGATAGGGTTAACCTTATGCGGCATGGCCGATGAGCCCACTTCGCCGGCTTTGATTTTTTGCTTGAAATAGTTCATGGATATGTAAGTCCACATATCGCGGTCAAGATCGATCAGGATATTGTTTACGCGTTTCAAAGCATCGCATTGAGCCGCAAAATTATCGTAATGCTCAATCTGGGTAGTAAACTGCGAGCGCTTTAACCCTAAGGTGTTATTTACGAAATTATTGCCGAATGCTTTCCAGTCGATAGCAGGGTAGGCGATATTATGCGCGTTAAAGTTACCGGTAGCGCCGCCAAACTTAGCTGAGTTTGGAATAGGTTTAAGCAGTTCAAGCTGCGCTTCCAAACGCTCAACAAAAACCAGGATCTCTTTACCCAAACGGGTTGGCGAAGCCGGCTGACCATGGGTATGCGCTAACAGAGGAATATTTTCCCAATCGGCAGCGAAGGTTTTCAGGATACTAACCAGATCATTAATAGCAGGGTAGTAGCTGTTATTTAATGCCAGTTTAAAAGTGTACGGGATGGCAGTGTTATTGATATCCTGTGAGGTAAGGCCAAAGTGAATAAACTCTTTGTATGGTTCCAGACCTAATTTATCAAACTCCTTTTTAATGAAATATTCAACCGCTTTTACATCGTGATTTGTCGTTTTTTCAATCACTTTGATACTCTCAGCGTCATCTTCCGAAAAAATCCTGTAAATGTCGCGTAACTTTTCTGATAGATTTTTATCAAATGACTGTAACTGAGGTAGTGGATATTCGGCAAGTGCTATGAAATATTCTATTTCAACAAATACCCGGTACTTGATAAGGGCATATTCTGAAAAGTATGCGGCAAGTTCGGCGGTGGTGTTTCTATAACGGCCATCAATAGGCGAGATCGCTGAAAGTGAAGTAAGCGTCATATATTAAAAAGAGAGTGGGTGATAATTTTTTGCAAAGGTAATCATTTTTGAGGTGCCAATAGCAGATTAAAAGCTTCGCAATTAAACCACAGAATAATAAGCATTAATTAAATGGATTTTAAAAATGAACAGGTATTTGTAATAAGAAAGTAAAAATGAATGGAAACTTTTTATTCAAAAAATGTTTCCTTAGTTTTGACCCGGAAAGTCAATGAGTCAAACAGAAAGAATTATAAAAGGCGCCGAAGACCTGTTTTTAACTGCAGGGATTAAAAGTATCACCATGGATGATATTGCCAGGCACCTTGGTATGTCAAAAAAAACGATCTACCAGTTTTTTAAGGATAAAAACGAACTGGTAGTAGCCCTTACAAAACAGAAGTTGAAAGAAGATGAGGATCAAATGAACGATATCATCAGCAAATCAAATAATGTAATTGAAGAGATGATTAACATGACCAAGTGTTCGGAAGAGATCTTTTCGAGGATCAACCCGATTGTTATTCATGATCTGCAAAAGTATCATCCCGAAGCCTGGAACGATTTTCAAAAGTTTAAGGCCGAAATATTGATCCAGAAAATGGAAGAGCTGTTGATCAAAGGGATGGAACAGGGTTATATCCGTAAAGATATTGATGTAAGGATAATAGCACGGATGCGGGTAAACCAGGTTGAACTGGGCTTCAACACCTCCATATTCCCGGTATCTGAGTTTAGTCCGTGGAAGGTGCAGGTTCAGTTTTTAGATCATTTTAATTACGGCATCTGTACACTTGAAGGGTATAAACTGCTTAACGAGTATAAGAATATTAATAATGAATAACATGCTGACACACAGTTGTCATTAACTGCATGAAATTTGTATCAGTTTAAATGAAATCAAATCACTCAACCACAACATATATAATGAAGTATTTATTTTTTACGGCAACTGTGTTTTGCGCTATAGCCTTTAAAGGATACGGGCAGGAGGCAACGCCAAATGGACAAACCTTTAACTTTACGGTTCAGGATTGTGTTAATTATGCATATGAGCATCAGGATTCGGTAGTAAATGCCAAACTTGATATTAAGAGCGCCGAATATAAAGTTAGGGAAACAACCGGTATCGGCTTGCCACAGGTAAGCGGAACGGCATCTTTTCAAGACTACTTGAAAATCCCGACTACTTTACTGCCAGGAGAAATTTTCGGACAGCCCGCCGGTACCTTTATTCCCGTTCAGTTTGGCGTTAAATACCAATCAAGTTTTGGGGTCAATGCCGACCAGATCTTGTTTGACGGTAGCTACCTTGTTGGCTTAAAGGCGTCAAAAACTTATAAGGAGCTTTCTATACGTAGTCATATCCGTTCAAAAATTGAGGCAAATGTTAATGTCACAAAGGCTTATTACCAGGTTTTGGTAAGCAACGAGCAGTTAAGGTTGTTAAATGCCAATATTGCTCAGCTTAAACAACAGATGGATGAAACGGTACAGCAAAATAAACAGGGCTTTGTAGAAAAAATTGACGTAGATCGGATTGCTGTTCAGTACAATAATTTGGTTACAAGCCGTGAAAATACTATCCGTTTACTGGCATTGAATTATCAGGTGCTTAAATTTCAGATGGGTATGCCGATAGAATATGCACTTAGCCTGAAAGATAAACTTGAAGATATTAAGCTTGAAGACAATACCGCTGATCTTGCGGCCGATACCTCGTTTTATCATAACCGAATTGAATATAATTTGGCCGAGACAGCTGTAGATCTTAAACAACTGGACCTGAAACGTCAAAAATCGCTTTCTCTGCCTACGCTTAAAGCTAATGCGGCTTATACTTCATCATACCAGAACAATAATTTTAGTAACCTTTATAAAATGAGTTTTCCATCAAGTTATGTGGGGTTATCTTTAAACATACCAATATTTAGTGGCCTTCAGCGGGTTAATCAGATAAAACAGTACAAAATTGCTGTATTGAAATCACAAAATGATTTGGAGAACGCCAAAAACGGATTAAAACTGCAGGCTAACCAGGCTCATATTACTTATGTAAATGGTTTGCAGTCGCTTAATAACCAAAAGCGTAATCAAACGCTTGCGCAGGAAGTGTTACATGTATCAAAGGTGAAATATCAGCAGGGAGTTGGCTCAAGCATTGAAGTTACCCAAGCACAAACATCACTTGAAGATGCAGATAATAAATATATACAAGGCCTTTATGACGCATTGGTTAGTAAAGTTGACCTTGATAAAGCTTACGGACGAATTAAATAACAACAACACTAAACTCACTATATAACAATGAAAATGAAAAAATTTATATACATACCGTTCCTGGTTTTACTGGCTGCCTGCTCAAGTAAACCCAAAGATAAGAAAGCCGAGCTGGCGGATCTGAAAAAGCAGCAATCAGATCTCAATTCAAAAATTGAGAAGTTGCAGTCTGAAATGGGCACTACTGATTCGGCCAAGAGCACTGATGTAAGCGTTACTGAAATAAAGAATGGTAATTTTACTAATTATGTTCAGGTGCAGGGTAAGATTGATGCACAGGATAACGTTACCGCTTATCCGCAGGCATCAGCTGTTATTACGGCTATTTACGTAAAACCAGGTCAGCATGTAAGTAAGGGCCAGGTATTAGCACAATTGGATAATAGTGTTATGCAGCAAAATATAGCGCAAAGTGAAGCTCAGGTGAGCTTGAACCAACAGTTGTTTGATCGTCAGAAAAACCTTTGGGATCAAAAAATTGGCACCGAAGTACAATATCTACAGGCTCAAACCACCTTACAAAGCAGTCAGAAAGCTTTGGCTTCATTAAAAAAGCAATCAGCTTTGTATCGTATCATATCGCCCATTAATGGCACTGTAGATCAAATGGACCTGAAACTTGGTCAGGGTGCAGCACCGGGTCAAACCGGCATCCGTATTGTCAATGCCGATGTTTTAAAAGTTAAGGCCGATGTTCCTGAATCATACGCAAGCAGCGTAAACACCGGTAACGATGTTAAAATATTGATCCCGGATGCTAAGGATTCATTAGTTACCAAGGTGACTTTTGCAGCTAAAGCTATCGACCCTACATCTCGCAGTTTTGGCGTGGAGATCAAATTGCCTCAACGCAGCACACTTCGCCCTAATATGACCGCTATTTTAAAAATTGCTGATTATTCAAAAACAAATACGATAGCTGTACCAGTTAAAGCTATACAGAAATCAGAGAACGGCGACCATGTCTTTGTAAATCAGAATGGTATTGCCAAACAGGTAAATGTAAAATCGGGTGTTACTTATGGTGGCCAAACAGAGATATTATCAGGCTTAAAAGCCGGCGACCAGCTGGTTGTTGAAGGGGCAACTGAAATAGAGGATGGCGATAAGATTAAAATTGTTCAGTCGGCCAATTAGTTATTAACCAATTGATCTGTTCATTATGAAAGATGTAAAAAAAGAATTTGGCCCTTCAAGCTGGGCCATAGATAACAAAACGGCCATTTATGTGCTCATGTTCCTGATCACCGCACTTGGCCTGATAAGTTATAACCGCTTGCCTAAGGAAAACTTTCCGGATATAGCACAATCAAAGGTGTTTATAACAACAACCTTTGCTGGTCAGTCTCCACAAAATATTGAGAACCTGGTGACCCGCCAGATTGAAAAGCAATTGAAGTCGTTAAAGGGCTTAAAAAAGGTGACGTCAAACTCGGTACAGAATGTTTCCATTATCACGGCCGAATTTCAGGCGAACGTTGATATTAAGGATGCAAAAATCGATGTGAAGGATGCTATAGATAAGGCAAAAAAGGATCTTCCCCAAAATGATAATAATTATACCGATCCTGCTGTATCTGATATCAATGTTGCCGACCTGCCCATTTTATATATCAATATTTCAGGTAATTATGATCTGAAAAAGCTAAAGGAATATGCCGATATATTAAAAGATGAAATTGAAAGCTACAAAGAGATCTCAAAAGTTGATGAAGTAGGTGCTTTAACACCAGAAATTCAGATAAATGTTGATATGAATAAGATGGCTGCGGCGCAGCTGAGCCTACCGGATATCAGCAATGCTGTTGGTTACGAGAATATATTATCATCGACCGGTACGGTTAAAACTGATGGTGTTCGCAGGACTATTGATATTAAGCAAGACTTTAAAAATGCCGATGAGGTTGCGGCAATGGTGATCCGTAACCCCAAGGGACAGGCTGTTTACCTGAGAGATATTGCCGAAGTAAAAGATTCGTTCTTGGAGCAGGAAAGTTATGCAAGGTTAAAAACTAACGATAACCCTAACTTTAAAAATGTAATTACCCTTAACGTAAGTAAAAGGGCTGGTGAAAACCTGATTGAGGCATCGGATAAGATCAACGAATTGATCAAATTAAAGCAGAAAACAGTTTTCCCTAAAGGATTGGATATTGTTGTAACCGGTGATCAGTCAGACAAAACGCGTACAACGCTTAATGACCTGATCAATACAATCGTTATTGGCTTCCTGTTGGTTACCGTTATCCTGATGTTTTTCATGGGCACAACCAACGCTATTTTTGTTGCGCTATCTGTGCCTTTATCGTGTTTTATCGCCTTTTTGGTGATGCCGGCAATTGGGTTCACGCTCAATATGATCGTGTTATTCTCGTTCCTGCTGGCGTTGGGTATTGTGGTGGATGACGCCATTGTGGTTATTGAAAACACCCATCGTATTTTTGCTAACGGAAAAGTACCTATTAAGGAAGCTGCAAAAATGGCCGCAGGCGAAGTGTTCCTACCTGTATTTTCAGGCACTATGACTACTTTGGCCCCGTTTATACCATTGGCTTTCTGGAATAGTTTGATAGGGCATTTCATGTTCTTTCTGCCTATTACCCTGATCATTACCCTGCTGGCCTCGCTGGTAGTAGCATATATCTTTAATCCGGTATTTGCGGTTGACTTTATGAGGCCTCATCATGACGGAGAGCATGACAACCCTAAATTTGACAGGCCGACAAAAAGGGCGATGATATTTTTAGCTATAGCAGCAGTTATCGGTTACCTGATAAACGTAGGTGTTGGTAACCTGATGGTGCTGATCATGGTGTTATACCTGCTCAACCACTTTTTCCTGTTGCGGGTTATTGACAGGTTTCAGAAAAATGCCTGGCCTAAATTTCAAAACTGGTATGCAAAATGGCTTGAGCGTGCGGTACACAGGCCGGTTACCGTTTTGCTTGGCACCATAGGCTTATTCATTTTTGCTATTTTCCTGATGGCTGTACGCGGCAAAACACCTGAGTTTTTCCCATCCGGCGACCCTAACTTTGCTTATGTATATATTACCCTGCCTATAGGTACCGACCAGGCTTATACAAACCAGGTTACCCAACAGATAGAAAAACGTGTTGCCCAGGTTGTTGAACCTGATAAGGATATCGTATCGTCTGTAATATCAAACGTAACTAAAGGTGTAACAGATCCTACTGATGAAGATCAGGGCGATTATGAAAATAAAGGCAAGGTTACCGTTGCTTTTGTTGAGTTCGGCAAGCGTAATGGTAAGGATACCAAAAAAGTATTGGCAAATATCCGCGCAGCGGTACAGGGTATTCCAGGTGCAAAGATAGCCGTAGCCCAGGAAAACAGCGGCCCGCCGGTACAAAAGGATATCAGTATTGAAATTGCCGGCGATAACCTTGATTCCCTTGTTGCTACGGGTAACAGGCTTAAAAGCTATCTTGCCAAACAAAATATAGCTGGTATTGAAAACCTTATTGCGGATGTACAAAGCGATAAACCAGAAATTGTGTTTGATGTAGATCGCGAGCGTGCTAACCGCGAGGGCGTATCTTCTCAACAAATAAATCAAAATCTATTTACCGCCATTTATGGCTGGAAGGCGGCTGATTTCCGCAATACCCGTGAAGATGATTACAAAATTATGGTGAGGACACTGCCAAGCCAGCGAAGTAATATTGATGAGATTAAAAACCTCAAGATAACATACCGTGATTTGGCAATGGGGGGAGCAATTCGCCAGGTACCTATTTCTGCTTTTACTGATGTGCGTTACACAACTACTTACAGTAACATAAAACGCAAGCAACAACGCAGGGTATTAACGCTTGGTTCAAATGTTATTAAGCCATATAATCCTAACGAGGTTAACGCTAATATTTTAAAAGCGATAAATAACTTTAAAAAACCTGATAATGTGATCATACGCCAGGGCGGCGGTCAGGAAGACCAAATGGAAGCCATGACATTCCTGCTTTCTGCCCTTGGTGTGTCATTCGGGCTTATCCTGGTTATTTTAATGATCCAGTTTAACTCTATTGGCAAAACGCTTATTATTATCAGCGAGATCCTCTTTAGTATTATTGGTGTATTGCTGGGCGTTAGTGTGTTCGGCATGACCATGTCTATCGTAATGACGGGGATTGGTATCATTGCACTCGCCGGTGTGGTTGTTCGTAACGGGATCTTATTGGTTGAGTTCACCGATATGTTGCTTGAACAGGGCGTGAGTATTCATGATGCTGTAGTTGAAGCCGGTCATACCCGTATGACACCGGTATTATTGACAGCAACTGCAGCTATTTTGGGTCTGATACCTTTGGCAGTTGGTTTCAATATCGATTTCGTTGGCTTGTTTACCCATTTTGAACCGCATATCCACTTTGGTGGCGATAACGTTGCTTTCTGGGGGCCGCTGGCCTGGACAATGATCTTCGGTTTAGGTTTCGCCACCATTATTACATTGATCCTTGTACCATGTTTATACCTGATCCGTTATAATCTGAAAGCAAGGTTGTTCGGCAAAAAATCGGTTGAAGCTAAACATGTTGAAGTATTAGAAACAGAAGCTGTTTAAAATAAAGAGCCATTAATAACACAAACAGCGGCAGTCTAAAGATTGCGGCTGTTTTGTTTTTTGACAGTTTTTAAATAAAACATAATGATGTATTTATGGTTCTCTATGCAAACGTTTATCACAGCCATGAAACTTAAAATAACAAAACCGCTTTGGCCGGTAATAGGCCTTGGTACGTTAGCCGGTATGCGTACCTTATCTGCCCCTGTTGTAACTACGCATGTATTAAGTCATCATCCATCAAAGCAACTGGAAACATCACCGTTAAGGTTCATGCAATCAACAACGGTGGCTGCTGTTTTAAAGATCGTATCCGTTACTGAACTCATTGCGGATAAATTGCCCTCCACTCCAAACCGTATAGAGCCCGCAGGGGTAGCGGCAAGGTGTTTATCCGGCGCCCTGGCCGGCGCCAGTATTTATAAAGCGGTGGGGGGCAAAGCATTAACCGGAGCCTTGATAGGAGGGGTGGCGGCAATATCTGCAACCTATGCCAGTTACTTTTTACGCAAAAATACGGTTAAGGCAAATCATATCGCCGACCCGATAATTGGCGCAATTGAAGATGCTTTGGTAATAGGATCGGGCTTTGGCTTAAGCAAGCTAACCTATGCCCCGGTTGCAGGCTGAACATATTTTTCAAGCTCACCCAGGTTGCTGATCTCATTGCGCGAACGGGGCAGGCTGTCGGGATAATTCTTTTGAATAAAGCTTATCAGGTTTTCGCGGATATAGCAGCGGAGGTCAAATGCATCTGATGAGGTTCGGGAACTCATTAACACCCTGATCTCTATGGTATGTTCTTTAACGTCAGTTACCTGCACTACTTTAACCCGCTTGTCCCAGAGGTTCGATTTAACTATCAGGCGTTCAAATTCTTCACGTATAGCATCAATAGGGGCGGTATGGTCCATGTATAAAAATACGGTGCCCAAAATGTCGGCAGATGTCCTTGTCCAGTTCTGAAAGGGTTTTTGAATAAAGTAATTGATGGGGAGGATCAGCCTACGTTCGTCCCAGATTTTTAAAACCACATAAGTAAGCGTGATCTCCTCCACGCGTCCCCATTCTCCCTCTACAACCAAAACATCATCAATACGAATAGGCTGAGTAAACGCTATCTGGAAGCCGGCCAGCAAATTACCTAATGAGCTCTGTGCTGCAAAACCAACTATAATACCACCTATACCAACACCGGTAAGTAAACCGGTACCTATTTTACGCATGCTTTCAAAACTGAGCAATATAATGGCAATCGTCAAAAAGATAATAGTCACCACAATGATCTTACGTATAAACTGGATCTGGGTACGTATTTTACGTTCCTTCAGGTTATCCACTTTATTAAGGTCGTAAGTGTGATAGATATAATCTTCCAGGATCCTTACCGAACGTACAAGCAGGCCCGCGAAAGATATGGTAAGTAAAATCTCAAAAGTTTTGTCAAGAGGTTTGTAATAAACCGGATTCATTCGCATTAATGGCGAAAGAATATTGAATAGAAACAGTGGGATGAAATAAGCCACAGCCGGCCCAAGGTTAACCAATATCGATCTTAAGATTGAGTAGGATGTATCTGCTTTTTTTGCATAAAATTTAAACGGCCGGGTTATTATGAATTTTATACTCAGGCCAACAAGTATGGCTACCAGCGCGATGATCAGGTTCCAGACAAATGATGGTATGCGCTGTGAAAATGTGAGCAGGTCGGGGGATAAGCTGTTTTCAATATTCATAGCAAGGCAAATGTTTTCTACAGTAAAATAGTTGGAATGTAAAATTGTTTTAGCAAACGGCGCCGTACCGGGTGTTGTTACACATGTTTAATGAATTTTTGATAGTTTTGTTAAAAAAGTCAGGAAATCGATTGTCTTAACTTTTTGTTTACCTGTTTAAATAAAACTTAACGAGCACATGGCAGCAGTGAATGACCAGCAGGATATTAAAAGAGAAAAAATTTTAGAGGCCTCGCACCAGCGCTTTTTACATTACGGTTATTCAAAAACTACCATGAACGAAATAGCCGGCGACCTCTCCATGTCAAAGGCCCTGCTTTATTATTATTTTCCGGATAAAAGCCAGTTATACATTGCTGTAATGCGTAAACTTGCCACTGATTATCTTAAAACACTTGAAAACAGGCTAAATACATTTACCAATTTAAAAGAAGCTTTTACCTTCCAGGTAAATACCCATCACGAGTTTATAGTAAACAATTATAACTTTTTTGATTTTTTCAGGCTTAACGAACAAAACCTCCCCGAAACCATTTGGCAAATAGTTAGCGAAGTTCACAGTGCCGAGCTAAACCTGTTAAGCAATGCTATTAAATCGGAAGTTGAAAAAGGAGCCATTAAGCCTGTAGAAAATCCTGACGAAGTTGTTGATGTATTGATGGACGCTTTGCACGGCATCAGGGTGGGGGCGATATCTCAAAAGAAAACCAACTTTCCGCGCAAGGAACACCTGGAAGAAATTCATCATAAAAAACTACTCCTGCTTGATATTTTTATCAAAGGATTGATGTACTAAAGTCATCTTAAAGTATAAATACTCCACACTGTCAGTTAGCCGTCAAATGAATTGGCTGTTAAATAGTATGGCTATTATTTATAGGTACATTTGTACTTACAAATAATTTAATAGCCAGGTAATTACCTCCCTGTTTAGTTATTTATAAAATACTTCTTTTTTAAGAGGTGATTGTTTTAGAGTGATTTAGCCTGCATAGCTTTTTGCCGTGCGGGCTTTTTTTATGGGTTGATATTTGTACGGATAGCAATATTGCCGGTCAATATTTTATGTACCGGACATGCATTTGCTATTTTCAATAACCGATCTCTTTGTTCGTCATTTACTTCACCTTTAAAGCTAATTTTAGTTTCAATGCGTGTACCACTTAAAGTCTTAAACATTTCAACATTGGCTTTAATTTCTTCTATAGGCCACATTTTACGGTTAATGTACATGCGTAGGGTGATCACAGTGCAGCTTGCGAGGCTCGCCAGTAACAAACTAAACGGGTTCATGCCTGTATTGCTGCCTTCAGCCTCAAGGGGTTCATCGGTTATAAGGCCATGCCCACCACTGTTAACTACTGTTTGATATTGAGTGAGTCCTATAAGTGCAATAGCTGTTTCTATCAACTCAATTCCGGTTTCTTCCATAAGGCGTTTAAATAGAGTATTGTTATTAATAAATTAAGCTTAGTCCTAAGGCATGAGTTCTAAGTATAGAAAAGCAAAAAAACAGATTGGCGACTTCCGACTCAATACTATCGACTTAATTTTCTTTATTCGGGTGTTTCATTAATATCAACCAGGTTCCAGTTCTTTTTCAGAAATTTGGGGCCGCCATTATATTTCAGTATCACTTCAAAATTGGTACGGTTTGTTTCACCCTGGCTATCTGTTGAAAGAACATACGATTTGATAATAAAAACAGAGTCGGCCTTTTTGCCAAATTGATATCTGTCGTCAGGAAAAGAGGTATTTCCCGAACGTATGGTTGGGATTACAAATTCCTTCGCAATTTTATAAGCATCATCGGCATTAGGCATTTTGCTAAATGAAAGCACCTCCGTAACATCACCGGATATGGCAAACTTTACCATAATAAAAATAAATACTACACCAGCGATGATAATGGCGTAGACGCCTTTCATAGCGCGCTTTTTTTTTAGCTGCTTTTCTTTAAGATAAGTTTGAGTCATTAGTTTATAAAGGGTGCGATAAAATTAGCAATTAATTTGATGAATAAACACCCCTTTGTTAAGCGGTAATTATGGCTGATGGCCGAAGAACAAATAAGCAATAAAAATAGCCGCAATAACGCCGGCCAAATCGGCAATAAGTCCTGCCGGAATAGCATAACGCGATTTTTTAATACCCACCGAACCAAAGTATAAAGCAACGATGTAAAAAGTAGTATCGGCCGAACCGTTAAAGATCCCGGCAAGCCGCCCCGCAAATTTATCGACACCAAAATTTTGCATTACCGTTATCATCATACCTTTTGAGCCCGAACCGCTAAGTGGTTTTAAGTAAGCCACGGGCATAGCATCTACAAAGCGTGTATCCAAATTAAACTGAACACAAACCCAGCGTAAGCCTTCATTCATATAATCCAACGCGCCGCAATTCCTGAACACGCTGATCCCAACCAGCATAGCTACCAGATAGGGAATTATCTTTACTGAGGTTTCAAAGCCGCCTTTAGCGCCCTCTACAAAAACTTCAAATACGTTTACCTTTTTTATAAGGCCGCCCACGATAAATATTACCGGTATGGTAAACAACATCACATTGCTTATAACTGATGATACCGTACTGATCTGCTCTTTGGTTAGCTGCGTGGTAAAGTACCATACCACCAATGTAATGAAAGCGGTAACGCCGCCAAGCCAGCCAATAATAACCCTGTCAAAAAGATTGATTTTTTGCTTAATAGCCACCGCTATTAAGCCAACTACCGTGGCTACATAGGTAGCAATGATACAAGGTAAAAATACTTCGGCCGGATCTTTTGAATTAAGGATGGCCCTTTGTGCGATGATGGTAACGGGTAATAACTGCAAGCCGGATGTATGCAGCACCAGGAACATGATCTGGGCATTTGAAGCTATTTCTTTATCTGGATTCAGTTCCTGCAGGCTACCCATCGCTTTTAAGCCAAGCGGTGTAGCTGCGTTATCAAGGCCCATTAAATTGGCCGAAAAGTTCATCATCATCTGGCCCGTAGCGGGGTGATCTTTAGGTACATCGGGAAACAATCGGCTAAAGAAAGGTCTTACTATCCGTGATAAAAAATTAATAGCTCCAGCTTTTTCGCCAATGTTCAGAATGCCGAGCCAGAATGCCATAGAGCCAATCAGCGGCAAAGCGATATCCATTACCGACGATTTTGACGAATTAAATAATCCTTCAACCAATAATTTGAAAGCTTCTGTATCGCCAAAAAAAACTAATTTTATGAGTGAAACTACAAATGCAATTACAAAAAAAGCTATCCAGATATAGTTAAGCGCCATAGTAATGTTTAAGGCTTTGAAGTTAGTGCTTTTGCTGTTTAATATGAAATACTGATACTTTTATACTACCGATAAACCAATAAATGAACGAGGTAACCAACAAACTCACCGGAATAATAGAGAACCTAAGGCGGCTTAAGAGCTGTGATATTGACTGGACTTATAACGCATCCCCTGTTAAGTGGTCAAAAAAAGAAGTGGTTGGCCATTTGATTGACAGTGCTCAAATTAACCTGCAGCGTTTTGTGCGTTGCACCTATGAAGAAAACTTCAGGCTTACCTACCAACAGGTAGAATGGGTTGCTGCCGCACGTTACCAGGATGCTGACATTAACGAATTGATTGAACTTTGGGCCTTGCTGAACCTGCAGATTGTACGGGTTTTAGAGAATTACCCTGCCGACAGATGGAGCGCCCGTTGTGATAACAGTAAAACGGAGCCAAAGCTGCAAACTGTTGAATGGCTTGCCGCAGACTATGTTGATCATATGCTCCATCACCTTAAAAATATTTTGTAATGGCACGTTATTCAGCTACGCCCCTGGCAAAAAAGCTCGGCATAAAAGCAAGGGGGGATGCTGTTACTTGTTAACGCACCTGATCATTACCTTGATCTGTTTAGCGACATGCCTCCTGATGTTTATTTTACAGATGATATTTCATTTGAAATTGATGTGATCCATTTCTTTAGCAAAAGTGCGGATGAATACCGGGTTAAACTGCCTGTACTGATAAAGCAAATAAAGCAGGATGGCATGATCTGGATATCCTGGCCCAAAAAGGCTTCGAAAGTAGTTACTGATATTACGGAAGATTTGATCAGGAGCTTTGCTTTGCAAATAGGCTTGGTTGACATCAAGGTTTGCGCGGTTGATAAAGTGTGGTCGGGTTTAAAGCTGGTGATACATGTTAAAAACAGGAAATATGTGGCATAGGTCATTTTTGATTAAAACCAGGTAAACAAACGGCACTGCGTTTTAGCATAAGCGCTTAATTGTATAACTTAGCACAATAATACCTGAAAATATGGCTCAGATTGAATTAAAACGTGTACATGGCGATTTCGGCTTCGAGGCTGTTGATGCCAACGGGCACACCGTAAAAATGGACAGCAGTCCGGAAAGTGGCGGCCAGGATTTTGGCATCCGCCCAATGCAGATGCTTTTAATGGGCCTTGCTGGTTGTTCGGCAATTGACGTAATCAGTATCCTGAAAAAACAACGCCAGGAAATAACCGATTATAAAATGGTGGTTAACGGCGAACGTGAAGCAGGTAAAGAACCTTCATTATGGGAAGATGTGGATATTGAATTTCATATTTACGGCAATGTTGATGAAGATAAAGCTGTGCGTGCTGCCGAACTTTCTATTAACAAATACTGCTCGGTTGCTGCAACACTTGCAAAAGCCGGTGCCGAAATTAAATGGAAGGTGATTGTTCACCCTACTCAATAACATAGTTATTACTCATTGAAAATACCAGATGGCGGAATAGGAAGTCCCTATTAAAACAGTTCACCTGTTCCCCCTTTTGGATCAAAAGCTGACAGACCTGCTTAGGTCTTTATCAGCGGACGACTGGAACAGGCCTACATTAGCAAAACTTTGGGCAGTAAAGGATATAGCCGCTCATTTGCTTGATGGTAACATACGCGTCATTTCTTCGTCTCATCAATTTGCAGGCGATCCTCCTTCAAATCCCATCAATAACTATAGTGATTTAGTTGATTTTTTGAATGGATTAAACGCCACCTGGGTAAACGCTATGAAGCGTGTAAGCCCGCAGTTGCTTATCGACCTTTTAGAAACTACAGGCAAACAATACAGCAAAGTAATGGCTGCCGCTGATTTGTTTGCACCTGCACCATTTTCAGTAGCCTGGGCAGGTGAAGATGAATCCGTTAACTGGTTTCATATAGCCCGCGAATACACCGAAAAGTTTCATCACCAGCAACAGATCCGCGAAGCGGTTGGTAAACAAGGCATCCTAACTGCTGAATTGTTTTATCCTTGTATCGATACTTTTATGTGCGGGCTTCCGCATACATATCGTACGGTTAAAGCAAACACCAGTACGCTAATTCAAATCACTGTAACTGGCGAAGCTGGCGGTAACTGGTACCTGCTTAAAATGGCTGAGGGCTGGACACTCATCAAAAATGCCGGATCTGTGCCGGATACTACAGTAACTTTATTGCCTGATATTGCCTGGAAGGTTTTCACCAAAGGTATCGATCCACAAACAGCATTGGAGGTGTCTAACATCAGCGGCAATATTAACCTGGGCGAAAACTTGTTTAATATGGTTGCCGTGATGGCTTAACAACTATTTTGTTTAATTACTCTTTAACTGTACAAAACTGTATTCTTTTTAACTCATTAACCAATTTGTACAAAAAGTTAAGAATTTGGTTGTGATTGCCTGTTTAATGCAATCTTAGTGGTGATATAAAAACCAAAGCATTTGACTTAGTGAGTCAGCATTTTATATCAAATTTCATATGCTTTTTTTGTTTGATTAGCCTGCCTTTTGGCAATGGGCTCTCTGGTTAATCCAATATTGATGGCATCAATATTGGATTAACCAGTGTACGTTTTACTTGAATGTTAAACGTATAATTAAATATATAAATATGAAAACAAATTTAAAAAAAGCCTCATTACTTCTTACAGGAGTTATGATTGGCAGTAAATTATTCGCTCAGTCAACAGATACCTCAGCTACAGCAAAAGATTACGTGAGGCCCTTTTCGGGTGGTGGTGAATTACGTACCTGGTCGATAGGTGTACATGGTGGTTTGTTAACCCCTTTTACCATATTTGGACGCAACAACAGGCAGGATTTTACCAGCCCAACCGAACAGTTTGGCTACGGCGGGTACATTAAAAAACAAATATTGCCATCCTTGGGCTTACAGGCCGACTTCCTTCGTGGTAAATTAACTTCATCAAACAGTCAGCCTAACGCAGCAGGTACTTCTCCCTATGATTCATACTCTACTAAATTAAACTGGTCGGCAGCTTTAAGTGCTAATATTACGTTGGCTAACATCAATTGGCGCCATGAAAAGCCATTTATTCAGCCTTATTTAACCGCAGGCGTTGGTAATTTGAACTACACACCAAGGATTACCCCGGTTGGCGGGCAACAGGAAAACTTTAAGAAAACCGATAATGGCCATATCAACGAATTGTTTATCCCCATTGGCTTAGGTTTGAAATTTGACCTTGCCCCGGGCATAAACCTTGATTTAGGTTACCAGGTTAACTTTGTACAGGCCGATAACCTTGACGGATACAAGTATGGGGCGGGTGATGACAGGTTTTCATACGCACATATTGGTTTAGAATTTGCCCTTGGCAATAAGAAAAAACACCAGATGGCCACCCATAATCCCGTATCATCAATGCGTACAGAGTACCAATGGGAAAACCAGCGTACCCGTGCCGAATTACAACAACAGATTGATGCTGAAAAAGCGAAAAACGCACAGCTGGCCAGCGACCTTGCAACAACCAATGCCAATCTTGCCAAGTTAACTACCGACAGCGACGGTGACGGTGTTGTGGACGTAAACGATAAATGCCCTAACACACCGGCCGGCCAAAAAGTTGATGGCTCAGGTTGTCCTTTGGCTAAACCGGTAGTTTATGTTACTGAAGAAGATAAAAAAGTGGTTAAAGACGCTATCAAAAATCTTGAGTTTGATTTGGGTAAAGCTACCATTCGTGCACATTCATATCCAAGTTTGGATAGGGTAGCACAGTTATTGGTTGATAAAAACTTTAGCCTAAAACTTGCTGGCCATACTGACAACACAGGTTCGGCTGATTTAAACATGCGTTTATCAAAAGATCGTGCTGAATCGGTTAAATCATACCTCGCAAGCAAAGGTGCAAATCCATCGCGTATTGAAGCAACCGGCTATGGTCAAACACAGCCAATAGCTACAAACAAAACAGCTGCAGGCCGTCAGGCTAACCGCAGGGTTGAATTTACCTTGTATTAACAAAGGTTGTTAAACCTTATATAAATAAAAAGCTGCTCAATTGAGTGGCTTTTTTGCTTTTATATTTAGCAACCAAACCAGGTGATTGTTTAATAGGCAGGATTTTAATCAGTTCGCCAATACCATCATCCTGTCTAATTTCCTGTAGCAGGAGCGGGTAACGGTGGTGCCTACCAGGAAATCGTCAACAGTGATCAAGTGTTTAGCATGAGCGGTCATTTTTATTGCAAATTGATCTGTTTTTATTTATCCGTGACATCAATAAGCAACGTTATTTAATATCAGTGTAAATTAAAACAAAGCCATTTTAAAGATTACCTAACATAACCGTTTATTGCAACAGGTGGTGAATAATATCCACTTTTAAGCTAAAGGTTAAAGTTTATACACCGCCAGCAACTCATGAGCGTATCAAACTGACTTTTTTATGACTTTTTTAATTACAAATTAAGAAACAGCTCTTGTTATCACTTGTTCAAATCATACATCTCATTATTATATAAATTGGCTATGAAAGCAATCCTGGTAGTTCACAATCTCAAAAAAGAAAGCAATTATGCACTTACTTACGCCGGTAATTTAGGTGATAAATTAAAAACCAAAGTAATTGTTATGAACACGGTACCCGAGCCGATGAGTGTTCAGCAATCAGATACTACCACCCAGGATATATTTGATGATGAGGATTTTAGTTTTAAAGATCAAAATAAAGGTATCGAAAAGATAGTTTTCCTTAACTATCTGGATACTTTGGGGATGTCGCTCCACGCAATTATAGCTAAATATGATATAGGTTTAATTATCAAAGGGGTTGGCGGAACTGCAAAAGAAATTAATGAACAGCTTATGCCTGTTTTAAATCATTCATGCTGCCCCTTACTGGCCGTTCCGGAAGGTGCCTCATTCAATATTACGAATATGGGATACCTTGCCGATCTTCGTTATGCCAAAAAGGATATTGTAAATTTTTTAAGTAAAATGAGTGAAGCTATGGGTGTAAAGGCCTCGCTTTTTAATATAACTGAATCGGGATTACCGCATATGTATAATGATTATGCTGATGCTGTGTTCAATCAAATGTTCGTGGGTTCAAGGCTGAACCTGGTGAATATCAAGGAGCGGGATATCATGAAAACCGTTGATGTACTGGCCAATATAATGGGGGTTGATTTTTTTGTATTGAGCAACCGCAGCTCGCAATTAAATGGGTTATGGGATTGGGAGAATATGGAGAATGAAGAACATGCCCACCTACCGGCGCTTATCTTTCCATGCTGAAAATAGCGTAAATATAAAGGGAAGATACTGTGATCGATCTTCCCTTATATATTCAATTTGGCCGTTTATAAAACGTAAACACCATTTGCTTTCAGAACTTTGCTGAAAAACAACAAATGCCCTGGCAAGGCGTTTTGCCAAAACTCCCAGGTATGGCCTCCTGGTTGTTCGGAATAATCATGTGGAGTATGGTTATAAACTAATCTGCGGTGTAATTCACGGTTGGGCTCAAGCAAAAAGTCATCAACTCCTATATTAATAACCAATGGCAGCCCGTTTTTACGGATCTGATCTGCCATGTTCACAACCGAATATTGCAGGTAAGTATCCGGCGTCATAGGCCCCCAAATTTTATCAAGCATTTTGGTAAGCATCTCAAACCTATCGGGGGGGAGCTTCCAGGTGGTCATGTTTGGGTCAAGTGCTCCGCTCATACTCCCTGCTGCTGCAAAAAGTTCCGGATGCCTGGTTGAAAGATACAACGCGCCAAATCCTCCCATAGATAGGCCGGTGATAAGTCTGCCTTTTTTATCGTTAACCGTGCGGTATTTGCTATCGATAAAAGGAATCACTTCCTTAATAATATAAGTTTCAAACTTGCTGTTAGGATCAATAGGGCTATCAACATAATAACTAAAGATTTCACCTTCAGGCATTACGATAATGATGTTGTATTGATCAGCAAGGTCTTTTACCAATGATTTATCCGGCGTTTTTAGCAGCCAGTCGTCAAAATGGCCATACCCCCCGTGCAGCAGGTACAATACCGGAAAATTGGCTTTGCTTTTTTCATATGCTTTAGGAAATGCAATAGCCGCTTTATAAGTTTTGTTCATTGCCACGCTTGGGATTTGTACTGTGTCGACTTTGGCTGCAAAAACCCATATGCTGCTAAACAGCAGGGCAAATATTAAAGCTACTCTTCTCATTTACTTATGGTTTTGGTACTGCGGCTACTATTTTTAATAATTCATCATCCGGGTGATTTTTAACTGTGCATTGGTTATCCAGTATCATAGTTGCACCATTTTCGGCAGTGTATGCAGGCCATTTGGGTAATGACGATGTATTGGGGTTGCCGGTTTTGGCAAAATTTATCCATGCGCTACTTATTTTATCGGCAAGGGCATATGCTTCCTTACCGCCGCCGGTCATTTCCTGGCAGCGTGCGATGTTGTTAAACTGGAAAGCTATATCCATACAGTGCATGGCTTTATACATACCTCCATTTACGGGCGATTGCCAGGTAAACAGGTACATATACACCGGGGCCGCGCCACTAACAGCCTTTTCATTTGCCTGTTTAATGGCTAATGAGCGGAAGTTAAATTCAATGTCGGTAAATTCTGATGGTTTTGAAATTGTTGGATACGCTTTTTGCGCCGCGGCGATGTAAGCATCGGTTTTATCGCCATATTTTTTTTGAAGACTGGTTTTTAATTCATCCATAGTTTGGCTTTTAGGGCCGGGGATAAATGGAGCGAATTCGTTTTTGGTTGTACCTACCAGCAGCGGAACATTTTTCGACAGTTCTTTAGCTGCCGGATCTGATGGTTGGTAAGGAAGAAAATCGCCGTCTAAAGCGGGGCCCCAGCCGTTCATGGTTTTGCCCTCCTTTTTCAACTCGGCCGAGACCTTGCTCATGGCTTTTTTACCCGCTTCGTTCAGTACACCATAAGGCAGTTTTTGAAGAGAATCAACCTGCGAAGGCTGCAGGTGAAGTTCTTCCAATAATGCAGCGGCAACTTTTTGGGTAACCGGTTTTTCGTTAAAATTGGTGATGTAGCTGCCGCTTTCAACAATGGCATTTTTAAATAAACCTTTTACTGATGGCGCGTTCATCAAACAGGTAACCTTACCGCCACCACCCGACTGCCCAAAGATGGTCACATTATCAGGATCGCCGCCAAACTGGGTTATATTTTGTTTTACCCATTCCAGAGCCAATTTCAAATCAAGCAGGCCCGCGTTTGCAGAGCCCTTATATTTATCACCATAGGCTGAAAGATCAAGAAAGCCCAAAATGTTTAACCGGTGATTTACCGATACCAGTACCACATCTCCCTTTTTAGCCAGGTTTTCACCGTCATATGACGGAAGTTCAATTGATGAACCGGCTGTAAAGCCGCCACCATGCAGCCAAACCATTACTGGGCGTTTTTTGCCATCGTTCAGTTTCTGTGTCCATACATTGAGCGACTGGCAGTGTTCATTTGAATAACCCAGATCATGCTGAAAGGCAAATTCAAATTCGTCGTTAACAGTTGTAGTTGGATCGGTAGGACAAACCGGACCGTAAGTTTTTGAACTGCGTACATCTGTCCATGGCGCAGGTTTTTCGGGCGCCATAAAGCGGTCGGCTTTGGCGTAGGGGATACCTTTAAATGTAAAAATGCCATTGTGAAGATAGCCTTTTACTTTTCCGCTTTCGGTTGATGTTACAGCTACATCGTTCCCGGCAACAACTGGTTCGTTGCTGCTTTGGCAAAACGCCGTTACAGGTAAAAAGCAAATGAGTAAAAGCAGCATGAGGGTACTGTTTTTTTTCATAATTGTATTTGGTTAAATTGGTTTACACTTCGCGACCCGAAACTGGCTTCCGGAATTGAAAGATAGTTAATTACCGATTAATTGGAGAGGATGTTTATCCAATGGCAATAGCTATTGTGTAAATATAACACAATGAATTAACCAAATACAATTATATCATACTTTTTACTTTAAAAAATTTCAGCTAAAAACGTAGTTAGTTTAATGTAACCATAATCCATAGCTATCTTTATACCGCTGCATAGAAGTTTCAAATATTTCCATTGCATTACCCTCAATATCCTGGTTTTCAAATGCTCCATATACAGTATCAAAATTAAGCATGGATGCTTTTTGATATGCTTTGACAAATTCTTCCTTGGCGAGTAATATAATATTAGGATAGCTGTACATAATAGCCATATGCCGTTTGCTTCTGGCTATATTAAAGGTATCACCACAAAGCATAGTTCCATTGGGTGTAAAGCCTGCAATGTGCAACACGCAGCTGCCCGCAAAATGACCGCCGATATGTACTACGCTTATGCCGTCCCAAAGTTGTGTGGTGTTACCACCCCATAAGTAGATATACGGAGAATTAAAAGGTACCCATTCGGTGTCATGTTGGTGGATATAGATTGGGCAGCCAAATTCGGCGGCCCATTCATTCATATTACTATAATAATGCGGATGTGAAAACGCGATAGCTTTTAATCCGCCTTTAGCCCGGATAAATTCAATTGTAGCATCATCCAGGTACGGAATACAATCCCACAAAATGTTACCTCCCGGAGAGATAAGGAGCAGGGCCCTTTGGGCAATTGCAAAATCTGGTTGTATTTTGAGTGCATACAGATGTTCACTTAACTGTGTTATTTTGATGGTGCGGTTCTTAAGTTCGGCTGGCGTATTCCATTGCTGTCCACTCTCCGGAACGTATTGTCGATCATCGGTACAAATTGGACAAAATTGGGGTGTTGCCGGCCCGGCTAAAAGCTGGGTGCCGCATGTGCTGCATATGATGGTTTTATTCATCGTTTTATAAAGTGTTATTTAGGGAGATGATTTTAGATCCGGTAAGCTATTTTAGCCAATGCTTTGATCTGTTCCAAATCGGAAGCAGGGTTGAGGTGGTTGCAGTTACCTGCTTGTTCAACTGTTTCTGTCACAGTTTTTTTAAACGTAAGCTTCCCATACTTTGAAAGATTTACAAGCAATACGCTGAGCAAGATCACAATTAACCCCAAAAACTGCATTAACGAAATACTTTCATGTGCAAAGCAAACCCCAAGTAATACGGCGATAACCGGATTTACATACGAATGGGTGCTCACCTGCGTTGCAGGCCTTACCTGTAGCAGCCATACATAAGCGCTGAATGCCCCAATTGATCCGAATATGATAAGGTAAACGATAGCCATCCATGACTGAGCCGGAACAGTAGCGAGATTAAATCCGTTAAACTTCTGGTGAATAATAGCAGCCGGTACAAAAGTCAAACCGGCAATGATCATTTGCCAGGATGTATTTACCCTTGCTGGTGCTGTACCGCCTCTCTTTTTTGAATATAATGACCCTGACGACCAGGCAACAGGGCCTGCCAGTAACAATAGTAATCCTGTTAATTTTGCATGGTCCATAGTACCGGTAACCGATTTCAGGAAAGCTTCGCCAAAAAGGAGCAAGATTCCTGCAAAGCCGATGATGAGGCCGAATATGGTCGATTTATTTTTTAGGTTTACCCGCCAGTTAGCTTTATCTAATATGATGAACCATATCGGGTTCACAGAAACCATAATGGCAACCATGGCACTGGGGATATTGCGCTCGACCCAGATCACTATACCTGTAGCTATGAATAGGGTAAGCAGCCCGCAGATACCGGAGGTGATGATATCGCGCTTAACAAATATGTTGTCGCCCCTAATGTAGCACCAGCCAAGTAATAAAATACCCGCGCTGAAAAAACGCAATGCACCCATCAACATAGGAGGGAAGCCCTGAATAGCCATTTGTATAAAGAAATAGGTTGAACCCCATACTATATAAACGGTAGCAAAGGCTATGATCACTAAAAGGTGTGATGCTTTTGTATTTGCTGTAGTTGCCATGATTATTTTATTGGTTAAAGATGTTTGCTGATTTTAATTGGTTTGCAATGATTGGTAAGCCGTAAGCTTTTTGTTCACAATACGTGAGGCGAACCATTTATCTAAGCTCCATGAATATTGGGACATCCCGGCCAGCAGAAAGCTTGCGGCGCTCAAAGTAAACACTGAATAACCTAAAGGCGATTCGACGCCGAAGGAAATTGCCATCGCGATAGCAAAACATAAACTAAGGATACCGCTGCCGATAGCTGCCATGCGGGTAAATAAGCCAAGGATGAGTAATAAGCCAAAACCGCCTTCGCCAATGGTTGCAATAGTTGCCAGCGGATTTATGATGCCATCGGGTAGGAAACTCATTACCTGTTTGGCATAGGCAATAAAATGTTTCCAGTCGCCCCAGCCAACGTGTGCGTGACCGTTTGGGCCAAATAAGCCGAGGCGGTCGGCTACTTCCCACAGGTAGCTTAGTCCAACGGCTAACCTTAGGTATATGGATGATATTTTTTGATTGAGTTGCATAAGTTTTATTTTTTGATGATCAAAAATACCATGCTTTTGGACTATACTTGTAGTCCAGAAAGTAGTTTAAAGATAGTCCAGAATGATGCTCATCGAAAGTTTATTAAGTGTAGATAAAAGCAGCCAGGTGCCCGTGTATTTGCAAATTAGCAACGGCATTATCAATTATATCAGGCAGGGGACCTTAAAACCAGGCTCTGCACTTCCTGCCAGTCGTGTGTTGGCAGCATCGTTAAACGTACATCGTAAAACAGTAGTAGCTGCTTATGACGAACTTTATGCTCAAAGCTGGGTTGATGTTATAGCGCGTAAGGGGATTTACATAGCTAAAAACCTGCCCGATGTTGCACCCCGGCCTATCGAAAAAGCTGTTCTGAAACATAGCCTGGCAAATAAAACATCGTTCAACGTTGATGACAACAGGATCAACCCTCAGCGCATGTTTGTGGAAATGCCTGATGGCAATATTACATTTACCGAAGGGTTTCCCGATACCCGCATTGCGCCTGTCGACCTGATGGTGCGCGAATACAGACGGATGGCAGGTTATCATTTTACGCATAAATACCTGATGTACGGGCTGGAGCAGGGTTCCGAAAATTTAAGGAACGAACTTGCCCGTTTTTTGGGTGAAACCCGTGGCTTGCATGTAACACCTAACGATATTTTAATAACCAAAGGCGTTCAAATGGCACTTTACCTGTGCGCACAGGTATTGATTAATAAAAATGATATTGTAATTGTAGGTAACCCAGGCTACAGTGGTGCAAATGAGGTGTTTGAGCAAGCGGGCGCCAGGTTGGAATTTGTCCCTGTAGATGAACATGGTATTGATATTAATTCCGTTGAGACTATTTGTAAAGCACAAAAGGTACGTATGCTGTACGTGGTGCCGCATCATCATCAGCCTACTACAGTAACGCTGAGTTCGGAGAGGCGTATGCGTTTACTCGAACTGGCAGCAAAATACCAGTTTGCCATTATTGAAGATGATTACGACTTTGACTTTCATTATACTAGCGGCCCTATTTTACCGCTGGCCAGTGCCGATTATTATGGCAATGTAATATATGTGGGTTCATTTTGCAAAACCATCGCGCCGGGCATTCGCATTGGCTTTATGGTTGCCCCGGCTAATTTTTTATTACAGGCCACCCGCTTACGCAGGCTGATTGACCGCCAGGGGGAGCACCTGTTAGAAGAAGCTATGGCAAGTTTATTAAAGAACGGTGACATTAGCAGGCACCTGAAAAAAGCCAATAAGCTGTATCACGAACGGCGGGATATTCTTTGCAAATTACTGCAGGAGCAATTGGGCGATTATATTTCCTTTAAAATACCATGTGGCGGTTTTGCCATATGGGTTAAATACCTTCATGATCTGGACACTGCCGTTGTTTCAGAAAAAGCTAATGAACTGGGGCTGTCTATAGGTGCGGGACATGATTATTATTATGATAAAACATTTAAACACAGTTTTGTACGGATAGGGTTTGCCTCATTAAACCAAAAAGAAATGCATGAAGCAGTAAATATCTGGAAAAAGGCCATTCTTAAATGCCTTCCAAAAGTTTAAAAGTTTGGCATAGGGGATTAAACGCCATAATAGGATGAATTTGTTAATATCATGTCATGCTTTGGCAGTTACTGTCATGCTTTTAAGTTAGAGATTTTCTGCCAAAATTTGCGTTTGTCATGCCTGTGACAAATTGTCGGTTAATTTTTTTAAAAATGCTAAGACCTCTAATATGTAAAAATCACGGAATAGTTTTTTTACAAAAAAAAGTTTGGCGATGAGTTTTTATAGCCGCAAAGCAGGCTAGGAAATTAATGAGCGAAATAATTTTCTCTAAAAATAAATTTGTGCTTGTTTGCCCGCTTTTTTTTAAATAATTCGGCAAAAAACAATTTTTCGGCTTTTTTTGCCTCGGTTTAAGCCCATTTTTTTTCGTTAAGCGCAAAACTCTGCGTTAAATTTAATAAACACCAGTTTTTGAAGGTAGTTTCAAAGAAAAAATCCATTTTGAAAATGACGTTTTTAGGCTTAAAGTATTGATTTATAGGGCGTGTTTTTTAATGGCATGTTTTTAGCCTAACTGGTGGCAGGAATGATACAATTGTTCTTGCATCCCTGCCACAGCATGCCTGTAGGAACGATTGTATTTCCTCAAAACATTGTTAGTTCAGTAATTAAAACATTAAAAAAATTAAAGTTATGTTAACCGTATTAGAAGTTGCCCTTTTCTTAGCTGTTATTATCGTTCCATTAATCCCTGCAAGAAAAACTGCAAAATAATTGGACATTAAAACCAGTTAATGAATGGGCGGCCTTTGGTTGCCCATTTTCGTTTTTATACCATTTGTGACCGGTCGTACTCAATGCTAACCAATCCGCTCCCTTTTTTTCCGTCGCTTCCGAAACCTCCTTCTTTCCCACTTCGCTGAATTTTTTATTTATATACAATGTTACCTATGGTAGTAGTGATGTAGTGCTGTAATAAAAGCATCTGATCATGCTATCGGATAGATTTGTGCATTAATGATCCATTGGATTTATAGCAGTGCCTTATAAACGAGATTGGCATTTGGTATGTACGGCGATAATATTTTATTTATCGCGAGCCATAATTCACTATTTTCCGTAAAAATTAAAAGAAAAGCCCTAAATAAAGTATGCAGCAATTACCCAAACGCCTGTTATCAATAGATGTATTGCGTGCGATTACTATGCTCCTGATGATATTTGTTAACGATGCGGGCGGTGTACAGCATATTCCCGAATGGATAGACCACGCCAAAGGTCTTGAAGACAGGATGGGTTTTGCTGATACTATTTTCCCGGCGTTTTTGTTCATTGTGGGCTTGTCGTTACCATTTGCTATTAATAACAGGATCAAAAAGAGTGATAGTACCAGACAGGTATTATTTTATATCCTGATACGCAGTGCGGCGCTGCTCATTATGGGTTTTTACCATGTAAACCTTGAAGAATATAATTCGTCGGCGGCATTAATTCCGAAGGCTGCATGGGCACTGGTTATTACTATAGCATTCTTCCTGATCTGGCTTGACTATCCGGAATCTATGGCAAAGACTAAAAGATATGCCTTGCAGATATTGGGAATTGCTATGCTGATTGGCATGGCGATGATTTATAAAGGTGGCGAAGATGGCGAGGTACGGGGTATGGAGCCTTCATGGTGGGGAATATTGGGTTTGATAGGATGGGCATATTTGGTTTGTGCTTTTATATTTTTCGCAGTTAAAGGCAAATTGAACAACCTTATCGTAGCATGGATAACGCTTGCCGCCATTAACATTTTGGCGCACACCATATTAAAGGTAAACGTGTTGCACGACGAAACGATGGTAACCATTGCAGGAAAAGATGTTACGGGCAGTTTCCTCGGTAATGCTATTATCTTTTTAAAACCGTTTTGGATAATCAACGATGCATCGACCATGACTTTAACCATGGGAGGCGTGGTGATATCAGGTATTTATGCCAAATTGGTTGAACAAGGGAAAACACAACGCATTTGGGCCACACTAACTGTCGTCGGTATCTTGTTCCTGGTAGCGGGTTTTGCTTTAAGGCCTTATACTGAAGGTATTTCCAAGATCCGTTCAACACCCGCCTGGGTATTCATTTGTTCCGGAATTACCACGTTAGCTTTTTTGATGCTGATATACGTGGTAGACGTTAAAGGAAAAATAAATGCTTTTAACTGGATCAAACCGGCAGGTACCAGCACACTAACCTGCTACCTGATCCCGTATTTTCAGGTGTTTACACTGGAACTGTTCCAAATTAACTATCCCGGCGTTATCAATAACGGATTTCCGGGACTATTGCGCTCTTTTCTGACGGCTGTGATCATCGTTTTATTTGTTGGATTACTTGAAAAGAAAAGATTGCGCTTAAAAATTTAATTATTATACATACCTAAAATGTCATGGCAACAATTTCATCATTATTGTAACCTTGGCGGTGAAATATGCTGGAAGATGTTGGTGGAAAAATGAGCGCTTACTCGATGCGGCTATCAGACACTTGGATTAAAAGAACCTTAAAAGCATCTTCAAAAGAGGCCCCCCGGAAATCAAGCGGCCTCTTTTAGGTTTAGGTTGATTATAATAAAAGCTACTAATTATAATTGCGTTCTTTGGCATAATCGGCAGTCAATGCACCTGCATTGGCGTCAGGCGAAACCTCGCAAACACGTTGCAGCTATACTAATGATGTAGGGATGTCCGTACTTACACGGCCGGGAATAGCCTGTTTAACAATTTTAACTTTACGGCAGTCCGGTAGAATATATTTCATGTTGGATTTATATAAGAGATGAAATTTTATATTCTGCAATTATCAGCCAAACTTTACTCAATTGCTATTTTGAAGCCACTACAATACCACTACTATTATGTTATCGATAAAGTGCTACGTGGTCATTAGCCCAAAGTCGTAGTTTCTAAGCACAGAATTTTAAAAACGACTTTTCACACCCCACTTAGCACTTGCCGGGTAATCGGCTAAGGTAACTTTGTAACAAATTGAGGTGTTTAATCACGGTAGAGCTAATGTAGTGGCACAAAAATATCCGGCCGAAACTTAATCTTTTAGCTTTGACCAATATTGCAAAACCATCATGCTTAAACCGCAGGGCAATTTCTTAACTTTATATATGAGTCTGAAAAAACACATCAATGTCCTGTTTAAGGCCACTGCCTTGTTTTGGTTCGGTTTGCCGTTTTTTGTACAGGCACAAAATATCAAAGTGGTAACCAATCACGTTGGTTATGAAGATAACAAGGCAAAACATGCCGTTATAGTTGCCGACAGCCGTCTTACATTTACATCATTTAACCTCATTGATGCAGATAAGGGTAAAGCTGTATTTTCGGGAAAGATCTCTTACAGCGGCCCGGTTGGCAAATGGAAAAATTTTGAGTTTTGGACGCTTGATTTTAGCAGTCTTACCGTGCCGGGGACTTATAAAATTCAATTCGCTTCACCTAAAGGAATAATTTCATCATACCCTTTTACCATTGGCAAAAATGTGCTTGAAAAAGCCACTATATCCGATGTAGTATATTATTTTAAAGGGCAGCGCAGTTCGGGCCTGCTGGATAAGGCCGATCATCATCTGGTATTACCGGACACAACGGATACTATTGACGCGCACGGCGGTTGGTATGATGCCACCGGCGATTACGGCAAGCATTTGTCGCATTTATCATTTTCCAATTATTTTAACCCGCAGCAGATCTGTTTAACAGCCTTTAGCCTGTTTAAAACATATGAGCTGCTAAACGCCCGCTCAGGGACTGATTTTCGGCAGGTTAACCGCAGGATTTTGGATGAAGCCATGTATGGCGCTGATTATTTAGTGCGGATGCAGGTTAAAAACGGTTCATTTTATCGCTCTGTGTCATCGCCTGGCCCCGGCAAATTGCCAAAGGACAGAGTAATCCAGGCAGACGAGGGTAATTATCGGATTAAACAAACCAAAGACCAATCATTTACCAAAACCACCTCAGGCAAAAACTGGCGTACTTACCAGGCCAGTTACCGATCGGGCGGGGGGATTGCTATTGCGGCGCTGGCTATAGCTTCGGCTTATCAAACATCGGGTGAGTTTAGTAATGCGGATTACCTGAAAGCTGCCGAAAATGCATTTGCTTTTCTGGAAAAGGAAAATCCACAAATGGACTATGATAAAAAAGAGAATATCCTTGATGACTATTGTGCGCTGAGTGCCGCTACCGAATTATACAAAGCAACTCACAAAGATATATATAAAGCTGCTGCCGAAATGCGTGCTAACAACTTGCTTAACCGCATAAGCTTGTGGAAAAAGTACCAAAATTTTTGGCGCGCCGATGATAAGGACAGGCCTTTTTTTCATCCATCAGATGGCGGCTTGCCTGTGATAAGTCTGCTGTATTACTATCCTTATGCGTCCACAGATTTGCAGGCAAAGATCAAAACAGCAGTAAAAAAGTCAATGGAATTTGAATTGGCTATTACCCACGAAGTAAACAATCCCTTTGGTTACAGCCGCGAACTGGTGCAGGATACATTGGGCAATCGGCACAGCGCTTTCTTTTTTCCACATGGCAGCGATGCTTCGCCCTGGTGGCAGGGCGAAAACGCGAGATTAGGTTCTGTGGCCACCGCTGCACGAATGGCTGCCAGTCTGTTTAAAGATGATAAGACTTTCCATGACCAGCTCTCCGGCTTTGCGATAGATCAGCTGAACTGGATCCTGGGCCTGAACCCCTTTGATGCCAGTATGCTACAGGGTACAGGGCATAATAATCCGGCTTATGGCTTTTTTGGCACGTTTGAATATACCAACGCACCTGGCGGTATTGTAAATGGTATTACTTCAGGGTTTGATAATGAGGATGATATTGATTTCAATATCCCTTATGCAGTATCAGGTAAAGATTCTGACTGGCGCTGGGCCGAGCAATGGCTTCCGCATACAGCCTGGTACCTGCTGGCAGTATCAACGAGTGATTAATTGTAAACCATATCTATTATGAAGGAGTTTAAGATCAGTTTGTGTTTCATCTTCGGGCTGCTATTGGTTTTGCCGATGTTTTCTTTTGCCTTCGATGAACATAAAACACTGGCGATAGGAGCGCAGGCGCCCGATTTTAGTCTGCCAGGTATTGATGGCAAAACATACACTTTACAATCGTTCAGAGATGCTAAAGTGTTGGTTGTGGTTTTTATGTGCAACCATTGCCCCACCTCGCAGGCCTATGAAAGCAGGGTGATCAAACTGACCACCGACTATGCGACAAAGGGAGTCGGTGTGGTAGCAATCAATCCCAATAATCCTTCCTCGTTGCGCTATGACGAATTGGGCTACAGTGATTTAGGTGATTCATTTGAAGAAATGAAGATACGGGCGAAAGATAAAGGTTTTAATTTCCCGTACCTGTATGATGGCGAAACCGAAGTAGCTTCCAATAAATATGGCCCGGTTGCTACCCCTCATATTTTTGTTTTTGATAAAGACAGGAAGCTGCGTTACAATGGCCGGATAGATGATATGGAAAACCCAGCCAAAACACCTAAATCTTTGGATGCTCTGAACGCTATTGATGCGATACTTGGAGGCAAAGAAATAGCAGTACCGGTTACCAAAACCTTTGGCTGCTCGGTTAAATGGGCCGAAAAAAAGGATTGGATAGATAAGGCGCAAATTCAATGGGCAAAGGAGCCGGTAAAACTTGATACCATTAACGCCAGCGGAATTGCAACAGTGGTGAAAAATCATTCGGACAGGTTAAGGCTTATCAACCTGTGGGCTACCTGGTGCGGTCCCTGCGTTGCGGAGTTTGACGATCTGGTTACCCTAAACAGGCTTTACCGCGACAGGAGCCTGGAATTTGTAAGCATTAGTGCTGATGACCCGGCTAATAAAGATAAAGCTTTGAAGTTTTTACAACGCAAGCAGTCATCAGGTATCAACTACATTTACACAGGCGATGACAAATATAAGATGATAGAGGCAGTAGACCCTAAATGGGATGGAGCTTTACCTTATACCATGCTGATTGACCCGGATGGGAAGGTTGTATACAGCCACCAGGGCGCTATTGACCTGGAGGAAGTTAAGAAAGCGATTTGGAATAACCCGACGATGGGCAGGATCTATAAATAAATCATCAACGCAAAAATCATCGATATGAAAAAAATAGCCCTGATCTTCAATTTTTGCTTGTTAACCGTTATCAGCGCGTGGGCACAAAAGGCCCCGCGTTTTAAAGTGATAGCCCTGTATGAAAGCGGGGGGCATCATATTGAGTATTCAAAAGTGGCAAAAGTATGGCTGGATAAGCTGGCTGCTGACAGTAATTTTTCTGTCGATTATATTCAAAGTACTGATAGAATTAATGATGCTTTTTTATCTAATTATCAGTTATTTATCCAGCTGGACTACCCGCCGTATGCCTGGAAGGAAAAAGCCGTAAAAGCCTTTGAAAAATACATTGATGAAGGCAAGGGAGGCTGGATAGGCTTTCATCACGCAACCCTACTGGGCGAGTTTGATGGTTACGCGATGTGGAACTGGTTCTGGAATTTTATGGGGGGGATCCGCTATAAAAACTACATAGCTACATTTGCCAAAGGTACTGTCAATATTGAAGATCAAAGCCATCCGGTAATGAAGGGTGTATCACCACCTTTCCTGGTTCAGAAGGAAGAGTGGTACACTTATGACCAAGATCCAAGGCCTAATGTACATGTGCTGGCCTCGGTAGATGAATCAACTTATGAACCCAAAGATGGCATTACCATGGGTGACCATCCTGTGGTATGGATTAACCCCGAAAAAAAAGCCCGTAACATTTACATCTTTATGGGACACTCGCCTGTGCTTTTTGATAGTAAGGATTATACCAGGCTTTTCAGCAATGCTATATTCTGGGCCGCCGGAAAATAAATACGAAGTAGCCGGGATTGAGTAAAAGCATTTTTAAAACAAGAAATGCCTATGGATGGCAGCACTTTGATGTTTAATAATGGCTGGAAAGCAGTAAAAACTGGAAGCAGTTTTACCCGGATTGTTTAGTAACCTCCATCAAAAAATCATACAGATTGGTTTCGGTAGCTAATTGCAGTTTTTTGCGTACGCGGTAACGGCTGATCTCCACGCCTTTCAGCGAGATGTTAAGCAGCTGCGCTATCTCCTTTGATGACAGGTTTAACCGCAGGTAAGCACACAGTTTCAAATCGGTTGAGCTTAAACCGGGGAACTTGGCTTTCATGGTGGCTAAAAAGTTATTATGCACCTGGTCAAAATACATGGAAAAGTTGTCCCAGTCATCGTCACTTTTCCCGGTATCGCTCAATAATTTAAACACGCTCCTGAATTGGTGCGATCCATCAGGAATGTTAAGTTTTTTTATTAATACCATCAGCTCGTCCTTTATATTGAGCAATAGTTTACTGCGGTTAACCATTTGCATTGTTAGCGTGGCCAGTTCTTTGTTCTTGTAATTTAGCTCGGCTTCAAGCTTTTCGTTTTTTAAGGCAATGATCTCTTTATCATTTCTGTCAAGTTCAAGGCTATGGAGGTAGCTTAACCTTTTTTGCTCCTCTTCATGGCGTTGCTGATGCAAGGCGAAACGTTTTTGCTGCGCCTTTATACCGATATACACAGTGCAGGCAATGATCAGGAAATAAGCCGGGTAGGCCCAAATAGTTTGATACCATGCCGACTCAACAATAAAACTATAACTGACGGGAGCAGACGCTGTGCCTAAATTATTACGGGCCTTTACCGAAAATGTGTATTTGCCATAAGGAAGGTTGGTATAGTCCTTCTCGGTTTTAATCGACCATTGCGACCAATCTTTATCAAAACCTATTAATTTATAGCTAAACTCCTCGTTGCTTTTTTGTGCAAACAGGGTAGAGGTATATTCAAAATGAAAGGAATTCCAGTGGTTGGACAGCGAGGCAATAAGTTGCGTGTTTTGTGCTGATGCGATCCGGTTGTTTTTAACAAAATATCCACCGAAAATCAGGCTATCTTTTTCGGCTATGGCTTTTACCGTAGTAAGTAATACATTGAGTTTGTTCTCCGATGAAACGTATTGGCGATAATTTAAATGGAAAACACCATTGTTTGAGCCGAT
Source organism: Mucilaginibacter gossypii (assembly GCF_900100945.1). Classification (GTDB taxonomy): domain Bacteria; phylum Bacteroidota; class Bacteroidia; order Sphingobacteriales; family Sphingobacteriaceae; genus Mucilaginibacter; species Mucilaginibacter gossypii. Next base: position 111,319 of record NZ_FNCG01000003.1, read on the forward strand.
AAAGATGTTCTCCATATCGTGCGGATAAATATACTCTGCCCCCTTTACTGTTTGCCCGGCCAATTCAGGGAAATAGATCACCTTGTACGGTAACTTACCAGATCGTTTACCAAAATCAATTACGCCAACGCGTTGGTTACTGATAAACCAGATATTACCTTTGCCATCTTCGGTAAGAAACTCAATTTTTGAATTGCCAAATATCGGCTTGTAAAATGCAGATCGTGTGAAGTCTCCTTCAGTTGTATTGTATTCATAAACACCTTTTTCGGTAGCAGCTATTACTTTGTTTTTAATAAAATATACATGATTATTCAGCGCAGATGGCAAACCACTTTTTTCGGTATATTGCGTATAACTAACTATCTTTTTTCTATCAGCGGATAGCTGCACTTTAAAAATACCCCTGTAGGGGTGCGTTGCCCACACAAAATTGCTCTTATCTACCGCGAGGTTTCCTAATGATTCATAAATACCATTTATTTTTCCTTCAAAGCTAAATCCGGCACCATTGTATTTTAAGAGTTGAAAGCCGGTATAAGTCCCCGCTATCACATCCTGCGAAGCAGGGAAAGCTTTCATCATCCACGCCCCCGGGCCGGGAGTAATCAGTTTAGCCTGGTTATCGTCTACCTGTAAAACACCATCCTGATGACCGGCCAATAAATGCCCGTTAATTTGCGTTAGGCTTAAAACCTGTCCTTTAGTGTTTGGCACTTCTGTAAAAGCACCTGTGGCCGTGCTGATATCTTTTTGCTGCGAGCCTATCGATACGGTATATAAGCCGTTTGATGTTCCGATATACAACTTGTTGTTAAAAATGCTTACCGAGTTACTTTTTACCAGGTTTTCGCGATTAGGATAAATATTTTTAACAGACGTGTTATAATTAATAAAATCGAGCCCATTTTCCAGTCCAAGCCATAAATTATGATCTTTATCTAACAATATACCATGGACATTATTATTTTGTAACCCCTGGTTATTGGAGAACTGGTCTATTGGCTTGCCTTTACCATCAATAATAATCAGCCCTTTTGCTGATGTGCCGATGGCGTATCTGTCGATGCCAATTTTTTGAATGAAGTTTATAAGATCAGTAAGCAGGATTCCATCAATAGCCGTGTTTTTTTTAACCAGCGACGAGCCAGCAATGATAAAGAGGCCATTTTTGCGGGTACTTACCAGTAAGGTATCTTTATTAAACTCAGTGATGCCAGTGACACTCAGCGCCGTTGTGGGTTGTTGAACGAAGGCTTGCCAGTGCGAATCTTTAAAAATAACCAGTCCGATAGCTTTATCATAAGCAAACAATTTACCGCCGGCCCGGTTTAGCAGCATCCAGCCACCGGGCGCATCAAATGTGTGCATGGTGTTGTTTTTCAGCTCAAAGATGCACTCAATGGTTCTGAAAAATACCTCATTATTATGGATAACAATATCCCAGATATCGGCAAACTGCCTTGCTTTTTTGGGCAGGCGTTGTTTAAGCGAATGATATTTGAGGATTCCCGACTCATTTGGAAAAAAATAACCAACTTCATCCTGCCCTCCAACATAAATACGGCCCATGCGATCAATAGCCACAGACTTTATAGGGCTTTTATTAGGCAGCGGATAGGTTTTCCAATAACTACCGTCGAACGTAAGCAGACCCTCATCGTTGGCAAAATAAAGAATTCCGTTCTTGTCCTGTTTAATGTCCCAGATCTCAGTTCCGGCGTTATAATCATTATGAGTGTAGTTTTTGATAGCAGGAGTACCAAGCGTAGTTTGAGCGGAAGATGTCCATATAAAAGCACGGAGAACGAGAATAAATAAGATGTTTTTTTTCATTAACGGTTTTCCTGGCGAGGGCTTAAACCCCATTAATAATAGGCAACCCGGCAAAAGGCCGGCCTGATTAAGAGCTGTAATTTAATCAACATTTTACATATACCGGGAGTAAAATGTACCCCAAAATTGTAAAATGGCTTCAGTCAGAAATGTTTTAAATCAGCAATGGATTGCTGTAGTGGTATTGTAGTGGGGTGCTGGACAATAATAGCTGATACTGTTTAAGGAACTCTTTATTGGTTTTTTTGGTATCGCTGATATAATCTATGGTAACATTACTGTCTATTGCAAGCTTGTTAAGCCATATTTTAGCAGTGGTATCAAATGAGGCATGGCCGCCACCAATTTCCGCGAGGGCAATTGCCTTAAAACGAGGTTTGGTATTTTGCTGGGCTGTTACGTTGCCGTAATGCATAAGCAGGAAACACAGGAAAATTAAGAAAATATTTTTTTTCAATTTGATTGAGACAGAACGATCGGGCAGCATGAGCTGGAATAATTAGTAAGATTTAGATCGCCGCAATGATAAATTAAACTTTTTAATCGAAGCTTAAGATGATAAAAAGTAGTGGTGAAGTAGTGTGGATCCGCTTGTTTAACAAACAATGGGTTATAATATGGTGATTGGCTAATAAAAATGCCTGATAACGAATAACGCTTTCAGGCATTTTATTGAATAGTATTTATGGTATAACAATTATTTGGACTGTTTTACATAGTCATGGTCCGTACCCACAACTACATCGTACCATTCTTCAATTTCCTTTTCAAAGGCGGCTGTTTTTTCACGGAAACGTTGCAGCGTATCACTTCCCAACGGTAAGTGTACCGGAGGTTTTTCTGAAGCAGCAAGCTTGATAAAAGCTTGTGCTAATTTTTCCGGGTCACCAGGCTGTTTATAATTTGCTTCGGTAGCAAAAGTCCGCATGTTACCCACGGTATCCTGGTAATCAGCAATTTCATTTGATGTGCGGGTCAGCGAGCTTTCATCAAGGAAATTGGTGCGGAAAAAGCCCGGAGCAACAACAGTTGCATGAATGCCAAGCGGAGCAAGCTCAAGCGCCATGGCTTCGGTAAGCCCTTCAACGGCAAACTTGGTTGAGCCATAAACACCCCAGCCAAAATAGGCCGATAAACCACCTACAGATGATATATTGATCACATGGCCTGAGTGTTCTTTACGCATATAGGGTAAAATGGCACGGGTTACGTTCAGTAAGCCAAATACGTTGGTTTCGTAATTCCTTTTTACTTCTTCGGCAGTGGCTTCTTCAACTGCTGATAGCAATCCAAAACCTGCATTGTTTACCAGTACATCAATCCTGCCAAAGTGTTCAACAGCTTTTTCAGCCGCTTCTTTTGCCTGCTCTTCATTGGTAATATCCAAGGGCACAACAAATAGGTTGGGATTGTTGTCAAATTGTGCAGCCAGTGTTTCAGGGTTTTTACGAACAGTAGCTACTAATTTGTCGCCAGATGCTAAAACAGCTTTTGATATTTCTAAACCAAAACCTCTTGAGGCTCCGGTTATAAACCATACTTTTTGAGTTTTCATTTTATGTTGCTTTTAATTTGTTTTTGTTTACAGTACAAAGTTGGCAACAAAAGCAGGGAGGCTCTATACCAAAAACAAAGCGGTTATTATGAAAATCAAAGAAACGGCGAATTTATGCGGTGGCCTGGTATGATCTCCTGAATTCGGCAGGGGTAATACCAGTGTTTTTCTTAAAAAAGAAGCTAAAGTTAGGCTGCTCGGCAAAGCCAATGCTGTATGCAATATCCTGCAAGGTCCAATCGGTTTGTACCAGTAATGCTTTGGTCTCTTCGAGCAGGCGGTTGCGGATATGAGTGCTTACATTTTGCCCGGTGTATTTTTTTAATACCGCGTTTAAGTGGTTCGGATGTACCGAAAGATTGGCGGCAAACTCCTTGGCAGTTTTCATTTTTATGGGCGATGTATAGTTAATGCCCGATGTTTCCTTCTCCAGCAAATGAAAAAATTGGTGGATGTAATGGTATTCGTCGGATACACTATCAGGTTTGGGAAAATGAGCTACCCGCATGCTTTCAACCATTAATAATTGAATGTAAGCCTGCAGCGCATCATCTTTTAAATGATTGTTGGATAACTCTTCAATAGTCATTCGTTCAAACAAGCTGTTAAGTACAGGCATGTCTGCATTATTTAAGCGGATAACGCTTTTATCCTTTTCGGTAAACAAACCATATTTATCAATGGTGTTTTTTAATTGAGGATGATCATTAATGAAGCTCCTTTTGAAAAGTACATAATATCCGCCCGATTTATCCGAAAGGTTTTTCCACGATATAATATCATTGGGATGGATGAAAAGGATGGTAGGTTACTCAATGTAATAAGTGTTAAGCCCCATGGTAAAAACTCCGGCACCTTCGGTTATCATCAGTGTTTTATAAAAATCGCGCCTGTTGGGCGACATGTAGTTGCGGCATTCATGATGCTTACGGTCAAAAACCTTGATAGTCCAGTTTTCGAAAGATTCGCGCAATACGGGGATCATATCCGGTAAATCGCGGAGGGTATCAATAGCTTTGGCATCAAGTGTGTTTGGTTTCATGGTGAAGATGTTTTATACAAATGTAAGCAGTAAAAAAGCGTTTGAAGCGAGTTGGAGCAAACGGGAATATTTTATGAACTTTACGTTAAATATTGTTATGCCTTATGCGAGATGAACCACCGCATACAGTGCAGCACCTGATATAGCAATCCAAAGTACCACACCCTGTAAAAGCGGCTTCAGGCCAACAGATGCCAACACTTTGCGTGAAAGGCCCGCACCGATTAAAAATAAGGTAAGGGTTAAGCCTGCTTTTGCTGTAATGATGATGTAGGGGCTCATAAACCTTACAACTGGTAAGTAGGTGTTGGCTATCATAGCCAGTATAAATAAGCCGATAAAATAGGGGATACTCACTTTTTTTGATTTGTTTTTAAACAGGAAGGTAGATAAGAATGCTACCGGGATAATCCATAATGCCCGCGCTAATTTCACTGTTGTCGCTACTTCAAGCGCGTGGGCTCCGTATTTACTTGCTGCACCAACTACCGAACTGGTATCATGTATAGCAATAGCACACCATAACCCAAACTGGGTTTGTGATAAATTCAAATAATGACCAATCACAGGAAAAACAAATAGCGCAATTGAGTTCAGGATAAATACACAGCCCAATGCTACGGAGATCTGCTTTTCTTCAGCTTTGATAACCGGTGATATGGCTGCAATTGCGCTCCCGCCGCAAATAGCCGTTCCTGATGAGATCAAAAATGAAGTCTTTTTCTCGATGTTTAACCATCTCCCCATCAGCGTGCCAAATAGCAGTGTTCCGGTAATGGAGGCGATGGTAAACAAAATCCCTTCCTTGCCTGCCTGTAACGCGCTATGTACATTCATGCCAAAACCTAAACCAACTACTGATATCTGTAATAAAATATGGGTGGCTTTGTGGTTGAGGTGCAAATATGGGTGACCAGAACATTGTGCTACTACCAAGCCTAATAGTAAAGCTACTGCCGGGCTCATAAAAGGCATCAGGCATAATACTATGCAAACTGCAAATATAACTTTGCGGGCATTTTCATTGATGTTTAATAACAGGCCACCGGTATTGTTTAATTGATGTTGGGTATTCATTTTTCCTTTGTTTTAATGATACAAAGGTGTGAGGAATTACTGCCGGTTTTTCATCATAATACGCAATCTGTGATAACCAAAAGTTATTATGGGGTTTTAGTAATTTAATGTGCCGAATACGCCGTTTTGATAATCTGATAATGCCTGCTCAATTTCTTCGGGCGTGTTCATTACAAAATTATCCTTAGCTGATACGGGTTCGTCAATAGGTTTAGCAGATAGAAATAACACCTGCGAATCTTCGGTAGCTGTCACTGTGATCTCTTCATTATCTTTTTCAAACACAATGAGATTGTGTTGACCGATAGTTTGTTCGTTTACTTTGACGCTGCCATTTATAATATAAAGTAATGCCCAGTAGCCGGATATGGCTTCAAAGTTTGCCTCTTTTCCCGTGGCTATTTTTCCAACTATAGAAATAACCGGGGTGAAGTTTTTGATAGGTCCGGTTTTGCCTTCATAATCTCCGCTGGCCAAACTGAAGTCGAGGCCTTCACCAATAAGTACTTTCGGTTGTTCGTTTGCCTTGGCCGACTGATAAAAAGGCTCGTCCCACTTTTTACTTTTAGGCGCATTGATCCAAAGCTGGATAAGTTCATGAACGCCGCCTTTTTGTAACAATTCGGCGGTAGGGCCTTCGCTGTGCATAATGCCTTTGCCTGCAAACATCCATTGTACATCGCCGGCTTTTATAATCTCATCGTTACCTGCATTATCTTTATGATAACCTTCGCCCTGTAGCATAATGGTATACGGGCTGAAGCCGCGATGCGGGTGTGGGTGGATGCGCAAAGTTTGGCCGGGTTCTATTACCTCCGGTCCCATGTGATGTAACACAATAAAGGGGTTTGCAAACCGAAAATCTTTATGAGGTAATGGCTGGCGTACGGTTTCTTCGGCGGTAATTTTCTTTTCACGACCGGCAAGGACATGGATGATGGCTTTTTTCATTGGATAGATGTTGTCGGAATAAAAATAGCTTATTCCGTACGGAATACAACGAGCCAATAAGAAAATTACTGTGGTTTTACCTGCTCAGAGTTAACCGCACTAAGTACTGTTTAAATTCATCCTCCAGTAATACCTCCATATCAAAGCCAGCTTCTGCAACGATGGGCTTAAGTGTTTTTTCATCAATATATAGCCAACGGAACCAGTCGGTTTTTTGGCGATTGTATTCATATTGATAAAGTAGCTCACCGTAATAACCTTTTTCCGGCAGGCCATCTTCATATAAATAAGTGATATCTGATGAATCAAATACGATTTGCCCCCCTGGATTGAGCAGCAGTTTAATGTGTTGTAAAAATACCTTCAGGTTTTCAAGTGTCCCGGTGAGGCCAATCCCGTTCATGAGCAAAAGCAGGGTATCGTATTTGCATTCGTTATAAACAAAAATGTCACCTTTGATTACTTTGTTTACCTTGCGCAGTTTCATTACATCACAGGCTAACGGGGAAATATCAAGCGCGGTGCAATCAAAGCCACGTTGCTGCAATACTAAAGCATGACTGCCCGCTCCTGCGCCAATATCCAGCACGCTTCCGCGGCATTCGTTCATGGCCAGCCATTCTATATCCGGCATGTCATCCTCATCCCTGAAGTAAACATCAATGGGCATCTCCTCTTTAGGTCCATATTGATTATTGATCCAAAGTTTATGGTTAGCTGATTTATGATAATGATCATGTATGGCCTGGCCCAGTATATCTTTCATGTGCCCAAAAGTATGAATTGAAAGTTTAATTTAGCGCCACATTAATCCCTTTGATCGACTATGTGGTTAAGTTATGGTTTGCTGGCACTTATTTTAGTAGCTGGTGTAGCATACAGTATATCGGCCCGTAAGCTAACTGTTATAGCAGCATTAACCGGTGCCGCAGTTGCCATCCTGGTATTTGCCGGTGCCGGCTTCACAGGTTTAGCCATGATGACTACCTTTTTTATTTTAGGTTCGGCAGCTACCTCGGTACAAAGCAAAACAAAGAAGGATTTAAACGCAGATCAAAAAGGAGGGAGAACAGCCGGGCAGGTTTTGGCGAATGCCGGTACGGCTGCCTTATGCGGAATTTTGATCCTCGTTTTTCCGGCCCAAACTCAGGTTTTACAATTGATGATTGCCGCCATCTTCGCTTCGGCAACAGCCGATACATTGTCATCAGAGTTAGGGACGGTTTACGGAAAACGTTTCTTCAATATTATAACCCTAAAGCCGGATTTACGCGGGCTTAATGGGGTGATCAGCTTAGAGGGTACTTTAATTGGCGTAATTGGCTCGGTTATCATTGCTGTTGTTTATGCCATAGGAATGGACTGGACAACAAATTTCATCTGGATTATTGTTGCAGGTACACTCGGTAATCTAACAGATTCCGTTTTAGGGGCTGTGTTGGAAAGAAAAAATCTGATCAACAACGATACCGTTAATTTTTTAAATACCCTGATAGCTGCTTTGTTTATGCTGTTGCTGTACTTTGTTTTATAATTTAATCTGTAAATAAAAATGGTTCCTATCCTGATATTGATCGTTGTTGCGTTGGTGGTGTTCGTTTTCCTCAATAAAAAGAAAGTGGTAAATGAAACGCCTGCTGCCACATTGAATTATAAAGCGCTTTTAGAATTGCACATTCCATATTATCAGCACCTTGATGCTGATCGAAAACTGTTGTTTGAAAGAAAGGTTGCCAGACTTTTAGCGGATATTAATATCGAGGGTGTTGGTACAACGGTAAGCGATGCTGATAAAGTAATGATAGCTGCTAGTGCCGTGATCCCGATATTTGGCTTTAACGATTGGAAATACCGTAACCTCACCAATGTGATTCTTTACCCGGATACATTTGATAGCGAGTTTCAGTTTGAAGGCGAAAATAGGAGTATTTTAGGAATGGTAGGCTCAGGATATATGAACGGGCAAATGATCCTGTCGAGAGCGGCGTTGACAAAAGGTTTTAGTAAATCGGCAGGGAAAGAGAACACGGCTATTCATGAGTTTGTACACCTGCTTGATAAGGCCGATGGGGCTACCGACGGTGTGCCGGAAATCCTGCTGGCTCATGAATATATTATGCCATGGCTCAAAATGATCCACCAGGAGATTCACAAAATTGAAGCCGGGCGTTCTGATATCAATCCGTACGCCATCACTAACGAAGCTGAGTTTTTAGCTGTTGTAGCCGAGTACTTTTTTCAAAAGCCGAACGAGTTGAAACATAAACATCCCGAACTTTATGATATGTTAAGCACCATCTTCTTGCAGGACCTGGATGATAATGATGTTACCTGATCAAAAGCTAAGGCCAAGCTGCCCTAACGGCTCATGTTGAACAACCGTACTGCTGATATAGTAAACCGGAGTTTCTTCATGTCTTGACGCCACAATAATATTGATCCCATCGGCACAATTGGTAAACAAATCCTCTACCAGCTTGGGGTCGTTGTTGTTTTTGGAAAGATGCGAAAGCAGCAAGTGGGTCATGTGCGGCGGGCGGTGCGTAGTGAATAAACCCAAAGCCTGCTTGTTTGATAAATGCCCTTTTCCCCCACGGATGCGTTGTTTTAAATAATAAGGGTAACCGCCTTTATCCAGCATATCATCATCATAATTGGCTTCCAAAAAAGCAGCATGGCACTGGCTAAAGTAGCGGATGAGTTGGTCGCACACTATTCCCAGATCGGTAAACACGCCTACCTTAACATTGCGACAGCTTACAATAAAGCTATGCGGCTCAGACGCATCATGCATTTTGGGGAAGGATGTTACTTCGAGGTCACCAATAACAACTGTTTGAAATGCGCTAAGATGATGGACTTTAAAATGATCAACACCGCTAAGGTGCATCAACGTGCCGGGGGTGATGTAAACCGGCAGCTGATATTTTTTGGCTAATACCGGTATACCACGAATATGATCAGAATGTTCATGCGATACAAAAATGGCTTTCACCTTTTGCATGGACAAGCCCAGCCGGGTCATGCGTTTTTCAGTCTCGCGGCATGAAATGCCCACATCAACCAATATAGCCTCCTGATCGTTCCCTACGTAATAGCAATTGCCATTACTTCCCGAATTTAATGATGTAATGAATAAAGACATTGCAATGCAAAGTAAACTATTTTGGTGTTATTATTTTAATCCTAATGATTTTAGCATTCAGAAAATCAGCATTTTTTTTTGACGCTATAAAAACCTGCTTATATTTAGCCATGGATTCACCGCAAACTTTACCCGTACTTGATGCAGAAGAACTACGTGTGCTTGGTACTTTAATGGAAAAGGCCAAAACCACGCCCGATTATTATCCTATGACCCTTAACGGATTGGTGGCCGCCTGTAACCAGAAAACATCGCGCAAACCTGTTGTTAATTATGATGATGATACGGTTATCAATGCCCTAAATTCCTTGAAAAGGCGCGGTTTGATCTCTACCGCTACCGGTGGTTCTATTCGTAATATTAAATACAAACATAATTTCGCCATAGTTTTCCCGGTAATACCTTCGGAAGTAGCTTTGATTTGCCTTTTGATCCTTCGTGGGCCTCAAACGCCAGGTGAATTGAATACCAACAGCGGCCGCATGTACGAATTTGATTCGATAGAAGATGTACAGGAGATCCTGGATAAACTGGCTGGCGGCGAGACGCCTTACATTGTACAGCTACCCAAACGCCCCGGCCAAAAGGAAGTTAGATACGCGCATCTATTAGGCGGAACGCCCGAAATTAATGATGATGATTTTGCAGATGAGCCAAGTGGTCGCCCATCTTCATCAGCAATGGAGGCCCGTTTAACCAAAGCCGAACAGGAAATTGCCGAATTGAAAGAAACCGTGGGCAGGTTGATGAGGGAATTGGGAGTGGAGTAAAAATTATGGTCAAGTTGAATTTGTTTCAACACCGCATTTGCTAAGCCGCCTGCTAATCTGGGCGTCTACCTGTCCTGTGGGGTGCTGAAATAAATTCAGCATATGGTGCAGTTTTTTCATGGCTATATTTCTTTCAAAAATACTTTCATTACATCCCGCAAAGCCTTCGCCGTTTGCTCATCTGTAATATCCCCATGCACATCTATTTTGCTCCTGATAAAAGGAACAAGCAAAGTTGCCCCCTCTGTTACTTTTGCCGAAAGCGCCCCAAGTGTCAGGAGCAATGCAGCATGCGCATGACTGCCAACTGATGACGCAGTAACTAAAGCTACAGGTTTATCAACCAGCGAACCTTTCGAAACTGTCCAATCTAACATATTCTTAAGCTGCCCAGGAACCCCAAACGCATACTCTGGTGTGCAGATGATAATGCCTGAAGCATCTTTCATCAAGCTTCGCAACTCTGAAACTGATTCTGGTGGATGTTCGTGGTCAAGTCCGGGATCAAATGGAGGTATCTCGGCTAATCTTTCGTATATAGTGTAATTGATATCGGCTGGAACTAATTCACCTAAAAACTTGAGAATATTATGATTGGATGAGCCAGTTCTTAAGCTACCGGAAATAGCGAGAATATTGCCTTTATAATTCATGGAAGCGGACGTTGTGGAACCAAACTTACGAAGTTTCTAAAACTTTGTAAGTTTGGATAAAGTCATAAATATGCAAAGCAAAAGCTCCCCCTTTAGGGGGCCGGGGGGTTAAACGAACGACAAGATAAACGCTGATCCTTTACCCTCGGTTGATTGTACCTGGATATTGCCTTTATGAAGCAGCATGATCTGTTTACACAGGCTCAACCCGATACCGCTGCCCGTTTTGCGGGTACTGAAGAAAGGAATAAAAATTTTATCAAGCAGTTCGGGCAGCATGCCTAAGCCGTTATCGATAACTTTTACAAAAGTTTTACCGCCCTGAATTTCGGCTGTGAGTGTGATGCGTGGTTCCTCCCGATCTTTCACCGCTTCAATGGCGTTAACCAGCAGATTGATCATTACCTGCTCAATCAAGTTAATGTCGGCTTCAATGGCAAGTGTCGGATCACGTAGAATGATCTCCAGTTCTATCTTCTTTTTCTCCAGGGTAGGCGTCATCAAGCTGTTGAGGTTTTCAAAGATATTGCGCACCATGATCTTGTTCAGATCAAGTTTGGTAATCTTATTGAGGCTGCGGTAGCTTTCGGTAAACTTAAGCAGGCCTTCGCTGCGGCGCTTGATGGTATCGATACCGAGCTCAATGTCTTCCAAATCACTATGAGGCAGGCTTTCGGCAATATCAGGGCTTTGCAGGCGGTTCTTGAGCGTATCCGCGAGAGAAGAAATAGGAGCTACGGAGTTCATGATCTCATGCGTCATTACATTAAGCAATTTCGACCACGCTTTCGACTCCGTTTCATCCAAAGCTTCGTTTACGTTTTGAAAAGCGATGAGTTTGTATAGTTTATCATCGCTGCGCATCAGGCTGGCGTTCACCAGTATTTTAACCTGTTGTTGGTTACGGGTTACAGTGATGATCTTACTATCGCCCGGCTTAAGTTTAATCAGTTCGGCATACAATGATGGCTCTCGTTTTTCGAGCGAGTGTACAGTCTTAAGATAAGGTACACCTATAATGGTTTTAAAAGCTTCATTGATCCAGCCGGTTTCGCCGGTTTCCTCTTCGTAGGATAAAATACCGGTATCAACCAGTTCAAGAATCTTTTGCAGGTAGTGATATTGTGTTTCGCGTTCGCGGCTTATTAGTTTGAATGTGGTATTGATGTCGTTAAAGCCTTTACGCAAGGGCTTAAGTTCATTGGGGGCCTTCCGTACATCAAAATGGCGGGAAAAATCACGATAATGGATCGACTCTACAAATTGATTTACTTCGTCCTGTGCTTTTTTCTGAAAACGGATCATATCCACCACCGAGTAAGCAACCAATGGCAACAAGATCACGAGATACAACAGCTGATTAAGGCTTACTATGACAAAAGCCGTGACGGTAAGTACAATCAGCAATAAAAATACACGCAGCAAAAGCCGCCACTCGTAACGGTTAAATATCATATTTGCTTAGTCTTCGGTATAGGGCGGTGCGGGTGAGGCCAAGTTCTTTGGCAGCGCGGGTAATGTTACCATTATGCTTTTCAATAACCCGTAATATAGCGTTCTTTTCAAGGGCGCTTAACGGAATATTGTCAGCATCAACCACGCTTTCTGTCGATGTTTCCAGTATTGAAAAAATCAAATCGTCGGGTCTTAAGGTATTATCATCGGCCATGATCACTGCGCGTTCAATAGTATATTGTAATTCACGCACATTGCCCGGAAAATTGTATGATTTAAGCTTGTTAATAGCTGCCGTATCAAAGTCCATTGATGGTTTAAGATATTTACTTGAGTACAATTTCGCAAAATGGCGGGCCAATATTACAATATCCTCATTACGGCGGCGCAGTGGCGGCATATTGATCTCGACAGTATTGATACGATAAATCAAATCCTTACGGAACTTGTTTTCGTTCGCCAGCTCGCTCAAAGCTACATTGGTAGCACAAATGAGCCTGATATCCACATCAACTGGTTTGTTGGTGCCCAAACGGGTTACCTGGCGGTTTTGTAAAATGGTAAGCAGCTTGGCTTGTTGCTGCAGACTGATGTTACCAATTTCATCTAAAAATAAAGTACCGCCCTGTGCCTCTTCAAAACGCCCCATACGGTCCTCTCGGGCATCGGTAAAGGCCCCTTTTTTGTGGCCGAAGAGCTCACTTTCAAACAGGGTATCTGTTAACGCGCCGACATCTACTTTAATAAAAGGTTTATCAGCACGGAGCGAGCGTTCGTGGATAGCCTTTGCCATAAGATCTTTACCGGTACCGTTCTCTCCAAGGATCAGGATATTGGCATCGGTAGGGGCTATCTTGTTAACCTTATAAAAAATATCCTGCATCACGTCCGATTCACCAAGGATAGAAGTGTCTCCCGCAGTGCTTTTTACAGGGGTTTTGGTGGTTTTTGTCCCACCTTCTTTTTTATCCAAAAGATCTTTTATAGTGTTTATCAGCTTTTCGTTGTGCCATGGCTTTACCACAAAGTCGTTTGCCCCTTCTTTAAGCGAGCGGACAGCAAGGTCAATATCACCATAAGCCGTTATCATAATAACGCAAACATCAGGCTTCCATTCTTTTACCTTGCGCAGCCAGTAAAGCCCCTCATTGCCCGTGTTAATAGCGCTGTTGAAGTTCATGTCAAGCAAAATCAGATCAACCTCGTTACGTTGCAGCAGCCAGTTCAGGTTTTCGGGGTTCTTTTCGGTGATGATTTCACGGGCTTCGGGTTTTAGCAAAAGTTTAACCGCGGTTAGTACGTCCGGATCGTCATCAACAATTAAAACGGTGGCTTTCTTAAGTATCATTTATTTTTAGTTAATAGTTCATAGATAATAGTTCGTGGTCTTCAAAACGATGACACATGATAATTTAAGTTCAAAATGAAAATAGCATCTTATTTATTGACGATGTCAATTTAATAAAAGTTATAAATTTAAATTAAATTGTATCTCTTTACCGAAGCTACCTAAATAAACTTTTAGCATCGTTGCCATCAACTATGAACTATACGCTAAAACAATTTAACTATGAACAATAAATTAAAGACTCGCTAATTATACCACATGTTACAATTTTTGTGCTAAATACCCGCATTTTATGCAGTATATCGTATAAATGCTTCACAATGAAGTGCTAACCTGTATTTGCATATAACAGGCTATTAATACGTGAAAAAACACTGTATCAATACCGTACACCTGATGTAACAGAAGCGTACGCTCAAATATGTTGTTTTGTGTTTAAGTTATTGAAAAACAGTATTTTAATTTATGGCATGTCTTTTTGTTATAACATTCAAAATATTATAGAAATACAGTGGACAGAAAAATTGAGAAAAAGACCTGGAACAGCAAAAAGATACTTACCATTGCAGGTATTACAGGCATTATTTTACTAATAGGCGGCAGTATTTATCTTACATCGGGTAAAAGCAAGCTTGATGTTGATACTGAACGCTTAACTATAAGTACTATTACTAAAGGTCCTTTCCAGGAGTTTATACCGGTTAACGGCGTGGTTATGCCGCTAACTACCATATTTCTTGATGCATCTGAAGGCGGTGTTGTTGAAGAAAAATACGTTGAAGACGGAGCTAACCTTAAAAAAGGCGACCGGATTCTGAGAATGTCGAATACCGATCTTGAGCTTACTTTAGCTAACCAGGAAACCGCGGTTTATGCCGAGCAAACCCAAATGCAGATCTCCCATAACAATGCACAGCAAAACACCATCAGCAAGCTAAATACTATGGCCGATGTGGAGAATGCATATAAAGAGGCTGAAAGGATTTATAAGTTAGACAAACATTTATATGATCAGAAAGCCATCGGCCTGCAGGAATATCAATCAGCCAAAAATACTTATGATTACCAGGTGAACCGTTACAAATTGGCTAAACAGATTCTTAGGCAGGATACAGCGTTGGTTAAGCAACAGGCTTCACAATCACAGGAACAATACGCCCACATGAAAACTACGCTTGAACTGATGCGAAAAAAAGTGGCCGGTTTAGTATTGGTGGCGCCTACCGATGGCCAGTTAACCTCAATGGATGCCGAAGTAGGTCAGAGCAAAAATAAGGGCGAGCATTTGGGGCAGATAGACGTACAATCGGGCTTTAAAGTTAGGGTTGATATTGATGAGCACTATCTGTCGCGTATTTACACAGGCCTGAAAGGTGATTTTCAGTTTGCCGATCAAACATATAATCTGGTTATAAAAAAGGTATATACCCAGGTTAAAACAACAGGTAGTTTCCAGGTGGATATGCAATTTGTTGGTAAAGTACCTACAGGGATCCGTAAAGGCCAAACACTGCAGGTGAGGTTGGCACTGAGCGATCAGATGCAGGCGGTATTGGTGCCTAAAGGCGGTTTCTTCCAGCAAACAGGCGGCAATTGGATCTTTAAGGTAAGTGAAGATGGTTCAAAAGCATACAGGGTAAACATCCAGCTTGGACGCCAGAGCCCTGATTATTTCGTGGTAACAGAAGGCTTAAATCCTGGCGATAAGGTTATTACCTCAAGTTATGAAACCTATGGTGATATTCAGGAGCTTGTGCTAAAAAAATAACGTAACCAAGCTGCAACGCCTGGCACTGTTTAAGCGTCATTATAATATATAACAGAGATAATTAATAAATTTAAATAAACAAAAAATCAAATCATATCGCCATAAAGGCGGGATGAACAACGGAGGCACCAATGATAAAAATTTCTAATCTTGAGAAATTCTACCGTACCGAAGAGGTAGAGACCATCGCATTAAACAAGCTGTCGATGGAAGTGGCTACAGGCGAGTTTGTAGCCATTATGGGCCCATCGGGCTGCGGTAAATCAACCCTGCTTAATATTTTAGGAATGCTTGATGACCCGGATGCCGGCAGCTATGTTTTTAATGAAATTGAAGTAGCGCATTTTAATGAGCGTAAACGCGCCGATCTGCGTAAACACAACATTGGCTTCGTTTTCCAGAGCTTTAACCTTATTGATGAGCTTACCGTATTTGAAAACGTTGAATTGCCATTGATCTACACCGGCGTAGCTGCTTCAGAGCGTGTTAAAAGGGTGGAAGAGGTGTTAGACAAAATGCAGATCATGCACCGTCGTAACCACTATCCGCAGCAGTTATCAGGTGGTCAGCAACAGCGTGTAGCTATTGCACGCGCAGTTGTTAATAAACCAAAACTGATCCTTGCGGATGAGCCTACCGGTAACCTGGATAGCAGCAATGGTAATGATGTGATGGAACTACTTACCGACTTAAATGAACAGGGAACTACCATTATCATGGTTACCCACTCTGAACATGACGCCCGGTACAGTCACCGTATTATACGTCTGCTTGACGGACAAACGGTTATGGAAAATATCATGGTATAGTTTGTTGAGTTCATAGTTGATAGTTTTATAGCTCGTGGTAAGAAAAGAACTTCCGGCTTAAACCTAACGACTTTTGACTTAGACCAACGCTCCCGAAATCAGTTTATAGATAAGTTAATAATTGCCTCTGCTGCTCTTCTCCCGCATTTGCGGAGAAGGGCATGTTAGAGAATTTTTGTTGTTTAGAGCTATTCCTATGTTTAAAAAACTACCTGAAAATCGCACGGCGAAACTGAGTTAACACCAAGGTTTAACGCCTTAGATATCATCGGCCTTACCGTTATTATAGCTTTTTTTATCATCAGTTGCCAGGCAGTAAAGGCTACGTTGACTAATCCGGTGAAGAGTTTACGATCTGAATAATTATCATTAAGCCATAGGTTGCGCTTCATTAGGTCATTTTGAATGGCTAATTGTGCAAGCGACAGGCAATGACTTAATGACCCAATGACTTTAACGAACTAAAGATATGTTTAAGAACTATTTAAAAATCGCATGGCGGAGTTTGATTAAAAACAAACTTTATTCGGCCATTAACATTGGAGGTTTGGGTGTAGGTATGGCAGTGAGCTTTATGTTGCTGTTATATGTTTATAATGAATTTACTTATGACGGATTTCATGAAAATAAGGATAGGCTGTATAAGGTAATGCGTAACCAGCCTTCAAATGGCGAAATAAACACAGGGGATGCCACGCCCGTACAGATTGCTGCCGCGCTGCAAAAAGACTATCCAGAGGTTGAGTATGCAGCCCGTGCAAACTGGTCATATGATCAACTGTTTAATTACAACAACAAACCGTTAAAAGTTAATACCATTGCTGCCGACGAGTCATTTCTGAATATGTTTACACTTGATTTTGTGAAGGGTAACAAAAAAGATGCTTTCAGGGATATGTCGTCAGTTATCATGTCCGAATCGGCAGTACAGGCCGTTTTTGGCGATATCGATCCTATAGGTAAAACTGTTAAGTTAAATGGTTCGCGGCTGGTAAAAGTGAGTGGTGTTTACAAAGATCTGCCCCGGAATTCTACGTTCAGGTTTAATGCACTAATTCCATGGAAACTTTATGAAGCTGATAATGGTTGGGTGAAAACATCCGGCTGGGGTAATTATTCGTTCAAAACTTATGTTATGCTTAAGCCCGGCGTTAATGTAGATAAGCTTAATCTGGAAATCAAAAACTTAATTGGTCGCTATGACGATCATAATAAAGAAAATCAGCTGTTTTTGTTTCCATTTGCTAAATGGCACCTGCACAGCGAGTTCAAAAATGGAGTGAATACAGGTGGCGCAATCGAATACGTGCGTTTATTCCTGTTTCTGGCAATAGGTATTTTGCTTATTGCCTGTATCAACTTTATGAACCTTTCTACTGCGCGGTCTGAGCGCCGCTCCCGTGAAGTTGGGATCCGTAAAGTTGTGGGTGCGCGGAGAATAGCCATTGTCCAGCAGTTTTTAGGCGAATCAATCCTCACCGCTATAATTTCGCTTGTTGTTGCACTGGTAATAATAGCATCAACGCTAGGTTATTTTAACGAAATCATACATAAGCAACTGACAATTCCTTATAACAATGCGTGGGCATGGGGTGCCGCTATATTAGTAACGCTGATAACTGGTTTATTGTCAGGTAGTTACCCGGCTTTGTTTTTATCGTCGTTTAAACCGGTAAAAGTTTTAAAGGGCGCTAACAAAACGGGTAGAAAAACGCTGCACTCAAGACAGGTATTGGTTATTGTACAATTTGTATTTGCTACGTGTCTTATACTTTCAAGTATCCTGATTTATAAACAGATCAACTACATTAAAGAACGCCCGGTAGGTTATTCACAAAACGGACTTATCGAGATCTCATTAGATGGCAATTTATATAAAGAATATGAAAACTTCAGAACGGATGTAATTAACGCGGGAGCCGCTGTTGATGCTGCAGAAACATCGGGCAGTATAGCCAGTAACGGCAGCAGCAGTTGGGGCATCAACTGGCCCGGACAGCTACCTGGCGAGGATAAAATACCTATCGACCAGATTGTTACTTCATTTCATTTTATTTCAACTTATAAGCTTGAATTGATAAAAGGGCGCGATTATATACCAGGTCGCATGGCCGACTCATTGTCGCTCATTATGAACGAATCGGCTGTTAAACTAATGCGCTTAAAAGACCCACTTGGGCAGATAGTGAAATGGCAGGGCCGTAATTGCACCGTGGTTGGTATTGTTAAAGATTTTGTTTGGGGATCGCCATATGAACCTGTGAAGCCTGCCATTATTGGTTTTGATAAAGGTTGGGCAGGTCAGCTTGGTATTCGTTTAAATCCGAATGCTCCTGTATCAAAAAGCCTTGCTACAATTGGCGACATTTACAAAAAATATAACCCCGAATATCCATTTGAATACAAGTTTGTTGACGAAAACTTCAGCGGCAAATTTGAGAATGAAAAGCTGTTGGGTACGTTGTCGAGTTCGTTTACGGTGTTGGCTATTATCATATCTTGCCTCGGCTTGTTTGGCTTAGCTTCGTTTTCGGCAGAGCAGCGTAAAAAAGAGATCAGTATCCGTAAAGTATTAGGCGCAAGCATCAGTAGTTTGTGGTTCAACCTGTCGAAAGAGTTTTTAATACTCGTGGTTATTTCATTTATTATTGGTTCGGCCCTTAGCTGGTACAACATGAGTAAATGGTTGCAGCATTATACCTACCGTACAGATATGAGCGCCTGGGTATTTATTGTCACTATAGGGATTAGTATGGTAGTTTGCCTGCTCACGGTAAGCTGGCAGGCTATCAAAGCGGCGTTGAGCAATCCGGTTAAGAGCCTAAAAAATGAATAAATCTGCATTGGGTCACTGAGTCATTAAGCATTGAATGCTGACTAATGACTTAATAATATAAAGTCTAAAGTAAAGAATAACTTTTGATTCTCTACTTTAGACTTCTGACTTAAGCAAACGTTCACATTCGCACTGTAAGTGTTCCATTACCGAACGGTTTTATATTGATTGTATTTTGTTAATTGATTGATATTTAATTAATTGTGTAATTGGTATAGGTTTTAATATTATAGTGGTATAAACCATTTGCCATGTTACGTAATTACATCAAAATAGCCTGGAGAAACCTCATCAAACACAAGGTTTTTTCGTTTATCAATATCTTCGGTTTAGCTGCGGGTATTGCTGCTTTTTGGCTCATTAGCCTTTATGTGGTTGATGAATGGAGTTACGATCGTTATAACCTTAAAGCTGACCGGATTTTTCGTGTTGTTCAACATGGTACATGGAATGGCGGTAAATTCAATCTCGCAGTTACTTCGCCGCCGTATGCCCCCGCTTTAAAAAACGACTATGCCGAAGTAGAGGACGCTATTCGCATTGATGCCGAAGGCGGTGGCAGGATCACTTATGGCGAAAAGCAGATTAACGAGGGCGCGATGTTGTTTACAGATAAAGGCTTCTTTAATCTTTTTACCCATCACTTTTTATCCGGTGATCCCAACACTGCTTTAACCAAGCCGCAAAGCATTGTACTTACTAAAATCCTTGCCGAAAAACTATTCGGTAACGCTGCGGATGCCCTGGATAAAACAATACTCATCGAAAATAACCCAAGTACAGTTACCGGTGTAATTGATGATGTACCCGCAAATTCACATTTCGGTTTCAGTGCCCTTCGCTCATTACCTGAGGGATATACCGATGGCTGGGCTAATTCGCATATCTACACTTATGTATTGCTGAAAAGTCATGATGATTTTAAAAAGGTACAGGCTGGCTCTGATGCATTTTTTAATAAATATTTGAAGGGAGCGCTTGGTGCTATGCAATACAGTATGGAACTGCAGCCACTTACATCTATCCATCTTAACTCCAATCTTGATTATGAGTTGGGCAGCAACGGTAATATCACTTACGTATACGTATTTAGTATTGTTGCATTGCTGGTATTGGCTATAGCCGTTATTAATTATGTAAACCTTACCACAGCACGTTCCTCAATCAGGATCAGGGAGATAGGGGTACGTAAAGTAATCGGCTCCAGTAAAAAACAACTGATCATCATGTTTTTTGCCGAATCTGTTTTGTTTACTTTGATTGCAGCTGTAATAGCATCTGTAATGGTGCAGTTCTTATTACCTTATTTCAATCAGCTTTCGGGAAAAAACCTTGTAGTAATGCAGTTTGGTTTAAGCAAAACCGTTGCTATATTCAGTTTATTTGCGCTTGCTACCGGTATTTTAAGCGGTTTATATCCTGCATTGTTTCTGTCTGGCTTCCGTACCATTGCTGCTATGAAGGGGCAAATGGGCAGCCAGGCTGCTACTATCATGTTCAGGAAATCATTGGTAGTATTTCAGTTTGTTATCACCATTGTTATGATAGCCGGTTCATGCATCATTTACAGGCAACTGCATTATGTAATGAACAAAGACCTTGGCTTTAATAAAGCCCAAACGCTTACTTTCCATATCAACGATAAATCTGCCCGTGCAAAAATAGCCGCTATTAAAAGTCAGCTGTTGCAAAATCCGGCTGTTGAGGCCGTAGGTATTGCAGGCAATCCTATTGGTAATAATGATATTGGTTCAAGCAATTTCAATATCGGCGCCGACGGAAAGGCCAATTCTGAATCAAAAATGGTGGAGAACCTTATAATTGATGATGACTTTATACCAACCTTGCAGGTGAAGCTGGCTAAAGGGCGCAATTTTTCATCGGAGATGAGTACCGACAGACTTGAATCCATTATTGTAAACCAAACGCTTGTTAATGAAATGGGCTGGAAGGATGCCATCGGCCGCTCTGTAAGGGTTGGAGTAGATGATAAGGGTAATGTGATCAGCCGAAAAATAATTGGAGTAGTTAAAGATTTTAACACCTATTCGTTACAGCATAAAGTTGTACCTATGATGTTGTACCTGCCCTTTACTGCCAACGACGAGGATAATATGTATATCCGAATTGGCAAAAATAATATCCCTGCTACACTCGACTATATAAGTAAAGTTTACAACCGGTTTGATATCGAAAACAAGGTTGAGTTCCATTTCCTTGATCAGAATTTCGCTAAACAATACCAATCCGAACAAAAGCAGGGCAACATCCTGCTCATATTCACCATATTGGCTATCAGTATAGCTTGCCTTGGCTTGTTTGGCCTTGTCACTTTTACTGCCGAGCAACGCGTAAAAGAAATTGGCATCAGGAAAGTTTTGGGAGCAAGTGTAACCTCTATAGTTACACTGTTGTCAAAAGATTTAATGAAGCTGGTGCTAATAGCCACGCTAATAGCATCGCCGCTGGCCTGGTATGGCATGAGCAAATGGCTACAAAGTTTCGCTTACCGGGTTGATATTAACTGGTGGATCTTCGCGGTAGCGGGTATTCTGGCTGTGATCATCGCTTTCATAACAGTAAGTGTACAATCGGTAAGGGCAGCAAATGCTAATCCAGCTAAAAGCCTTAAAAACGAATAAACCTCACCCAGCCCTCTCCAAAGGAGAGGGCTTAAAGTGTGGATTATGATATAAAATAATTAATTAAAATTCCTCCCCTTGGGGAGGTTAGGAGGGGTTTATGTTTAAAAATTACTTAAAAACAGCTTTCCGTACCCTGCGTAAAAACGTGGGGTTTACGGTTATTAATATATTGGGGCTGGCCCTTGGGCTGGCCACCTGTCTTATGATTGTGCTATACGTGGCTGATGAGTTGAGTTATGATCGGTTTAACGAGAAAGCCAGCCGTACGTATCGGGTTAATGAAGATCTTAAATTTGGCAACAATAATGTACTTTATGCCGTTGCAATGCCGCCGTTAGCTCAGGCATTAAAAACAGATCTCCCTGAAGTGGATGAAGCAACCAGGCTTAAAGCAGCGGGAGGGTTTCATGTTAAAAAAGGTAATGAAAGCATCCTTGAGTACGGTACCGTTTTTGCCGACCCATCGGTTTTTAACGTGTTTACGTTGCCCATGATCAATGGTAACCCGGCTACGGCTTTGAAGGAGCCAAATACAGTAGTAATCACCGAAACTACAGCTAAAAAATACTTTAACAGCACCAATGTTGTTGGTAAAACGCTCGCCATTGATAACAACCAATTATTGAAAATTACCGGGGTTATCAAAGATTTGCCAAAGCAATCGCATTTTCATTTTGATTTTTTTATGTCGATGGCGAGTTGGCCTGACAGCCGCTCTCCGGAATGGTTGAGGAGTGATTATAACACTTACGTGGTGTTGAAACCTGGTACAGATTACAAGTTTTTTGAGAAAAAATTGACTGCTCTTCTGAAAAAATACAGCGAAAGCCAAATGCAAACAGCGCTGCACGTAAATATTGCCGATTTTGAAAAAAGCGGCAGTTATTTCAGGCTTAACCTAACTCCGGTAACCGATATACATTTGCACTCAAACCGTACCGGTGAGTTGGGCAGCAACAGTTCGGCGCAATATGTTTATATATTTTCGGCCATCGCCATATTTATATTACTCATAGCGGGCATCAACTTTATGAACCTTTCAACAGCACGTTCAGCCAGCAGGGCAAGGGAGGTTGGTGTACGCAAGGTTTTAGGTTCCCCGCGTAAATATTTAATAGCCCAGTTTTTAACTGAATCTGTGTTGGTGACTTTGGCAGCGGCAGTTATAGCTTTTTTTACTGTGTTACTTTTATTGCCGTTGTTTAATCAGGTATCGGGCAAAGAGTTGGTTGTTGGTGCGCAAACCTTAGCCTGGTTGCTTCCTGCTTTACTATTAATTGTACTGGTTGTAGGTTTCGCTGCCGGATCGTATCCCGCTTTTTTCCTTTCGGCATTTCAGCCCATTAATGTGCTAAGCGGTAAACTGGCCGGCGGTTTTAAAGGTAGCATGCTTAGGAGTGTATTGGTGGTATTCCAGTTTTCTATTTCGATATTCCTCATCATTGGTACCATCGTTATTTATAATCAACTCAATTATATTCAAACCAAAAACCTGGGATATAATCGTAATCAGGTGCTTGTTATCAATAATGCATTTGAGTTAGGCAGTCATGCCAAAACCTTCAAAAATGAGGTGAAGCAGTTACAAGATGTGGTTAACGCAACGTTGACAGGTTATTTGCCAACAGGTAAAAACAGGGGAACGTCTATCTTTTATAAAGAGGCTGCGGGCGATCAGAAAACAGCCTTGTTTCCGCAAAGCTGGCGGGTTGATGCCGATTACATTAGCACCCTGGGCATGAAGATCTCTGCCGGGCGAGATTTTTCTACAAGTATGCCAACTGATTCTACCGGATTGGTTATCAACGAAACCGCGGCCAAATTTTTAGGCTTTAGCAATCCTGTTAATAAAACCCTGTACCGCAATATGGATGGCACCCGTGATCATGTAAAAGCTTATCACATCATAGGCGTGGTTAAGGATTTTAATTTCAATTCGCTGAGAGAAAATATCAGTCCTATGATTTTTTTAATGGACGAAGACAGTGGAAATCTGAGTATCAGGGTAAACACAACCAATTTGCCTGCGCTTATCGACCAGATAAAAACCAAGTGGCAGGGCATGACCCAAAGCCAGTTCAGCTACTCGTTTATGGATCAGGATTTTGATGCCAATTATCGCGCCGAGCAACGTACGGGCACCATATCTATCATATTTACCGTGCTGGCTATTTCTATTGCCAGCCTTGGTTTGTTTGGCTTAGCTGCGTATGCCGCCGAGCAACGTACCAAAGAAATCGGGATCCGTAAAGTACTTGGTGCAAGTGTATCCGCCATAGTGAATACCTTATCCAGAGATTTTATAAAGCTGGTATTGATCTCCATAGCCATTACAACCCCTTTAGCCTGGTATTTAATGAACAAATGGCTGCAGGATTTCGCTTACCGCATCAGTATACAATGGTGGGTGCTGGTGCTGGCAGGTGCAGGCGCCATGTTAATAGCTATTGTAACAGTAAGTTTCCAATCTATAAAAGCAGCATTGGCAAACCCGGTTAACAGCCTTAAAAATGAGTAGGCAGTAGGCCGTTTGCAGTGGCAGTTAGCAGTTACGTAACAGGAGGATACCAATGAACTAATGAACAATTGAACCAATGAACCATGTTTAGAAATTACCTTAAAACTGCATTTCGCACATTGAAAAAAAATGTGGGATTCACCGCGATTAATGTATTTGGTTTGGCCCTTGGGCTGGCCACATGTTTACTCATTATATTTTATGTGGTTGATGAGCTGAGCTATGACAAGTTCAATGTTAAGGCCGACAGGATCTATCGCGCCAATATGCAGATTAAATTTGGCGGTATCGATCAAAGCTATGCTTCGTCGCCGTCGCCGTTGGCTGCTGTATTTCAAAACGATTATCCCGAGGTTGAACGTGCCTGCCGTTTGTTGCAACGCGGCGGTTATAACGTAAAAAAAGGCAACCAAACCATTCACGAAAACAGTATGGTGTTGGCCGATTCAACGCTATTTGATGTATTTACCCTGCCTATGATAGCCGGCGATCCCAAAAAGGCGCTGGTTGAACCAAATACCGTGGTTATCACTGAAAGTACGGCCAAACGTTATTTTAACAATACGCAGGTAATGGGTAAAACCTTTACGTTTGATGAAAAGCTGCTTTATAAGGTTACCGGCGTAATAAAAGACCTGCCCAGGCAATCGCATTTTCGGTATGATTTTTTCCTGTCGATGGCATCAAATGCCGAAAGCAAAGATGCGGCATGGTTCAGCAATAATTTCAATACCTATGTGCTGCTAAAACCAGGTGTGGATGCCAAAAAGTTTGAAGCCAAGTTTCCTGCGTTAATGCACAAATATGCGGGTCCGCAATTGCAAAGTATCTTACATCTCACTTTTGATTCGTTTGAAGGTTCAGGCAACAAATACCAATTGAGCCTTATGCCATTGAAGGATATCCATCTTAAATCAAACTTGGTGTCGGAGCTTGACCATAACGGGAATATCCAGTATGTGTACATTTTTGGCGCGGTGGCGATTTTTATCTTACTGATAGCCTGTGTAAACTTCATGAACCTTTCAACCGCCCGTTCTGCAAACCGGGCCCGGGAGGTAGGGGTACGCAAGGTACTTGGTTCAAGGCGTCAGTCGCTCATTGCCCAGTTCCTTTCAGAGTCTATCATGGTAACGTTTATCGCTACGGTGATAGCCATGCTGACGGCCTATTTTCTGTTGCCGGTATTCAATAATATTGCGAGTAAAACCATGGAGCTTAATATGGGTTCATTGATTTGGCTGATTCCCGCTTTGCTGGTTATGGTTTTGGCGATCGGCTTCCTGGCTGGTTCGTATCCTGCATTTTTTCTTTCCGCATTTCAGCCAATTGATGTTTTAAAAGGAAAGCTTTCCTCTGGCTTTAAGGGTGGCATGTTAAGGAGTTCATTGGTGGTGTTCCAGTTTTTTATATCGATAGTGCTCATCATTGGTACGCTGGTGATCTATAATCAGCTTAAATATATTCAGAATAAAGACCTTGGTTATAACCGCAGCCAGGTATTGGTGATTCATGGCGTGTATGACCTTGGCGACAAGAGCAAGGTGTTAAGAGATGAGGTAAAGCAATTGCCCGGCGTAATGGGGGTAACCATGACAGGCTTTTTGCCAACTTCTGATTACCGGAACAGCAGCAGTGTTTTCCAGGAACGCGGGCTCGACCCCAAAAAAGCAGTGCTTGCACAAACCTGGGTAGTTGACGACAACTACTTGCCAACTCTGGGTATCAAATTGACCAAAGGGCGTAATTTCTCAAGCCAGATGCCAACCGATTCGGCAGCTATGATTGTTAACGAAACTGCTGCCAAACTCATGGGCGTACGCGATCCGCTTAATAAGCCTATGTATTTGCCTATGGATAATATGGCCAAAACTTTTAAAGAATACCATATAGTAGGTGTTATTAAGGATTTTAATTTCGCTTCGCTACGTAATAATGTAAGCCCGGTGATATTGATGTATGGGCAGGATACCGGCGCCTTGAGTGTAAAAGTAAATACCGCTAATATCACCACACTTATGGCCATGATCAGCGACAAATGGAAATCTATAAAACCGGGTAAGGAGTTTGAATATTCGTTTATGGATGACGATTTTGATTCATCGTACCGTGCGGAACAGCGGATGGGCACCATATTCATCATATTTACAAGTTTAACAATTGTGATAGCCTGTTTAGGTTTGTTTGGCCTTGCGGCATATGCTGCCGAACAGCGCACTAAGGAGATAGGCATCCGTAAAGTACTTGGCGCTAATGTAGGCGCTATAGTAGGTATGCTGTCAAAAGATTTTATCAAACTGGTAATGATAGCAATAGTAATAGCCATTCCGGTTGCCTGGGTCACCATGCAGCAATGGTTGCAGGGCTTTGCCTACCGGCAAAACATACAATGGTGGGTGGTAGTATTGGCTGCTGTTTTGGCCGTGTTGATCGCTTTTGTAACCATCAGCTTTCAATCAATCAAGGCGGCACTGGCCAACCCGGTTAGGAGTTTGAAAAATGAATAAAATTAGTTGGCAGATAGCAGCAGGTTACAGTAGCAGATACAGTCCAGCAGGCAGATAAAAGTAAGCGATAAGTACCAATGAACTAATGAACAAGTGAACTAATGATACGAAACTATTTAAAAACAGCGTGGCGGAACCTTTATCGTAATAAAGCATTTTCGCTGATCCATATCCTGGGGTTAACCATGGGGATAACCGTTTGCCTGATGATATTCTTGTATATCATGAATGAGTTTAGTGTGGATAATTTTCATAAGCAGGGCAAAAACATTTACAGGGTGATGCGTGGTTTTGATAAAGCGAAAGCACCTACCTCATACTTGTCAGGACCTTATGCGCCTGCTATGCTGAATGATTTTCCGCAGGATGTAAAAATGGCTGTACGCGTTTCGCCGCAAAATAATTTGATCTCTTTTGGTGAAAAATCATTCAACGAGAAGAAAGTTTATGCAGTTGATTCCAATTTTTTCAGCCTGTTTACCTTCCCGTTGCTTAGGGGGGATGCGGCTTCGGCACTGAATAATCCGGGTAGCGTAGTACTCACTGAAACCACAGCAAAAAAATATTTTGGCAGCGTTGAAAATGCGATGGGTAAAGTGGTGAAGATGGATAAACGTTTGCAGTTAAAAGTAACGGGTGTTGCAAAAGACGTACCTTCAAACTCTCACCTTGATTTTGATTTAGTAGTACCGATTGCCAACTATACCCGCGATCCCGGTTTTAATGTTTGGATTAACAATGGCTTGTTTGTTTACCTGCTGCTGAATGAACATAGTAGCCCAGCTGCATTGGAAAGCCATTTTCCGCAGTTTATGGAAAAGTACATGGGCGAAGATATGAAGCGCTTCGGTACTAAATTTAACCTAAGCCTGAGACCCTTCAAAGATATTTATTTTGAAAATGCGTCATCGTTTGATAACGTAAAGCATGGCGATAAAACCGTGGTATTTATCTTTATTTCGATAGCTGTGCTCATCATGATCATTGCCTGTATCAATTTTATGAATCTGGCCACCATCCGTGCGGTTGAACGCTCAAGAGAGGTTGGCATGCGCAAGGTTTTAGGCGCATTACGGAACCATTTGGTATGGCAGTTTATTGGCGAGTCGTTGTTGCTGGCGCTTATTTCTTGTATGCTTTCCATTGGGTTATTGTTACTATTAATGCCTGCATACAACAGTCTGCTGGGTTATCAGCTTACCGTTTCCTGGAACAGTGCACCGATTTACCTTTTCCTTCTGGGTGTTATCTTATTTGTGGGTTTCCTTGCTGGGAGTTATCCAGCGATATTTATGTCGGCCTTTTCGCCTATCGAAGCTTTGAAGGGCAAGCTGAAGCTTGGGAAGGGTGGTGCATTCTTTAGGCAATCACTAGTGGTGTTCCAGTTCAGTATTTCGGTATTGCTCATTATTGGCACTATCGTGATCGTTAACCAGATGCGGTATGTGAAAAACAAATCATTAGGTTATGACAAAGAGCAAACGGTTATTGTGAAGATTGATAATAATGACATCTATGATCACAGGCAAACATTTAAACACCAGCTGCAAAATTCGGACTATGTGAAGTCGGTATCCCTGATGTCGGGCGAGCCGGGCGGCTTTTTCGATATGCAGGGTTTTGAGGTTGAAGGTCAGCATCAAACATTTAAATCACGAACTGAATATGCCGATTTTGAATATGTAAAAACATTTGGGCTTAAGATTATTGCCGGCAGGGATTTCTCACCACAGTTTGCTACTGATACCACTAACTCGGTACTGATTAACCGTACAGCTGCAAAGGATCTCGGCTTTACCCCGCAGCAAGCTATCGGCAAATGGGTTAAGAATACTGTGCGGGACAACAACCGCCGTATTATCATCGGTGTGGTGGAGGATTTTAACTTCCTTTCGCTCAAAGAAAATATGGATGCCCTCATTATATCGCCAAGTGAAGACAGGCGTGTAGCTGTCATCAAACTGAAACCCGGAAATATCCAGGCTGGTTTAACAGCTATCAAAAATACTTATGCCGAGGTGGCGCCCGTTTATCCGTTTGAGTACAGTTTCCTTGATCAGCAGTTTGATACTACCTATCGCAACGATATCAGGCAGCAGACCATGTTAAGTATATTTTCAGGGTTGGCAATCTTTATAGCCTGTTTGGGCTTGTTCGGTTTAGCCTCATTTACCGCGGCGAAACGTACTAAGGAGATCGGGGTCCGTAAAGTATTGGGTTCATCGGTACAAAATATCCTTATCCTGATATCAAAAGATCTGCTGAAACCGGTGTTATTAGCTACAGTGATTGCTATCCCGCTGGGTTATTACAGCATGGATAAATGGCTGCAAAGTTTCGCTTACAAAACACCTTTGCATTGGTGGATCTTTGCTTTGGCGGCTTTGCTTACATTTGTTATAGCAGTGGCTACCATTAGCTTTCAATCGTTAAAGGCGGCACTTGCAAATCCTATCCGGAGTTTGAGAAGCGAATGAGATCAGTTTGCAGATAGCAGTGTCAATTTGCAGTAGCAGTTGAAGAAATAGAATATACCCTGAGCCCGTGTCCCCACGGGCTTTTTTATGATGTTCTGAATTATTAGGTAGCCTGAATTTATTTTCAGCACCATGCAACGTATTTGCTAAACTCCTGGTCTTATTATATATAAACCAAAGATCATTATTATGAAAAAGTATTTACTTGTGTTATTTGTTGCCTGTTCAGGTAGCGCTTTTGCACAAAATAATCAGAAAACACCATACCTCACCAAATCATTATCAGGACAGGCCGTGAAAAATGTATTTGTTAATACTTCGGGAGGCAGTATTACCGTTAGTGGCGCATCGGGCGAAGAACCGAGAGTTGAGGTTTTTATACAAGGTAATAATGGTAATAATGACCTTCCTAAAGAAGAGATCAAAAAGCGTCTTGACGAAAATTATGACCTGAGCATTGATGTTAACGGCGGGGAGCTGCATGCCAAAGCTAAAAGCAAGCACGATGGCAACTGGGATTGGAAGAAATCATTAAGTATTTCGTTCCGTGTGTATGTACCCGGTAGTGTGGAAACTAATCTAAATACCAGCGGAGGCAGTATTCACCTTGATAACCTAACAGGTACACAACAGTTTGAAACCAGTGGTGGCAGCTTGCACCTGGATAAAATTACCGGCACTATCAAAGGCCGTACATCAGGCGGCAGTATCCACGTGAGCGATTCAAAAGAAGACATTGACCTACAAACATCAGGTGGCAGTATTGAAGCCCGCAATTGTATGGGCCATATCAGGCTGGAAACATCTGGCGGTTCGTTGCATCTCGATGGTTTAAAGGGAGATATCAAAGCTACCACCAGCGGCGGCAGTATCAGCGGCAATAAAATTGATGGCGATTTCATTACAGGCACATCAGGCGGCAGTATTAACCTTACTGATCTTTCTTGCAGCCTTGATGCATCCACAAGTGCCGGCAGCTTTCATGCGCAATTTGTAAGCGTTGGTAAATCTGTTAAAATTGATGTAAGCTCGGGCCATATCGATCTGCAGTTACCATCAAAACAAGGCCTTAACCTCGATTTGCGCGCCAACAAAATAGAAAGTAACCTTGCAGATAACTTCTCTGGTAACAAGGATAAAGAAAGGGTAGAAGGCAAACTTAACGGCGGCGGATCCCTCGTTGAAGTACGTGGCAATGGGCGAGTTAATCTTACCGTCAATTAATATCAGTGTAAGGAATATTACAAAGGCCTGTTGCTCAAATAGTGACAGGCCTTTTGTGTTGCCTGGGGTGTATCATAACCGAACACATGGTGTTACGTCTTCGTACAGTTTTTATATGAAATAAATCGTAATTAATTGATATTTAGATATTTGATTTATTGGTATGGCTTTTAAACCTATATTAAGGTTAATCGTACGCTCATGTTCAAAAACTACATCAAAACCGCCTGGCGAAACTTAAGGCGGAACAAAATATTCTCCTTTATTAATGTGTTTGGCCTTTCTGTGGGCTTAGCTTGCTGTATGCTTATTTGTGCTTATGTATATAGTGAATTAAATTATGATCAATATCCGGCTCAAGCCAAACAAATGTACCGCGTTGGTTTACGCTCCATTGAAAATAACGGTGTGAGCGAATACCCGATGGTTGATATAGCGGTAGGACAGGGAATTAAAAATATGTTTCCCGAGGTGCTTGAAACCACAAGACTTACCGGTCGTGGTCCGGTTTTTATAAAATATAATGACAGGCAATTTAAAGAAGAGCATGTACAAATGATAGATGCCAATTTCCTGCAGCTCTTTTCGATACCTTTGATTGATGGTGATGATAAAGCCTGTTTTACAGAGCCTAACAGTATGGTGGTTACCAGGGCCATGGCTAACAAATATTTTGGTAATCAGGAAGCCGTTGGTAAATCAGTTGCCATTGATGGTAAACCTTACAAGGTAACAGGTGTAATTGACAAAGTACCTGATGATTCGCACTTTCATGGTGATGCGTTTTTGAACCTGGCACCCTTTGTTGAAAATGCAAAGCAAACATGGAGCAATATTGGCTTTTTTACCTACGTTGTTTTGGATAAAAACGCCAATCCTAAAAAGCTGGAAGCTTCTTTTCCCGAAATGGTAAGGAAATTTGTTGTACCCGAAATTGCACATGATATGGGTACCAGCGTAGTCGCAGCAAGCAAATCGGTTAACACCTTCCTGTTTTACCTGCAGCCATTAAGCGACATTCACCTGCACTCGGCAACCAAATATGAACTTGAGCCCAATGGCGATATTCACTATGTATATATATTCGGCGCATTAGCTGTTTTTATATTGATATTGGCCTGCATCAATTTTACTAACCTATCAACGGCAAGTTCGGCCAAACGCTCAAAAGAAGTGGGGATCCGTAAGGTGCTTGGCTCTGAAAAAAGCGGACTGGTTTCCCAGTTCCTCACCGAATCGGTTATGCTAACCTTTGGGGCTTTATTATTGGCATTAGGTATTGTATATCTGCTGTTACCGCTGTTCAATAATTTGGCAGGAAAACATATCGAACTTAGGTTTTTCCTGAGCCCTATGGCTTTGCTTATCGAACTGTTTACAGCTTTTGGGGTTGGAATTCTTGCAGGTATTTATCCGGCATTCTTCTTGTCCTCGTTCCAGATCATCGCTGTGTTAAAAGGCAACAGCGCTACCACAGCAGAAGGAAAAGGGATTTTACGCAGCGGATTAATCATTTTCCAGTTTGCGGTATCTACAGCACTTATTATATCAACTTTTGTAGTGTACCAGCAATTACACTATATGCAGAACAAAAAGTTGGGTTATGATAAAGACCAGGTATTGGTAATTAATGATGCCTATACCTTAGGCCATAATGTAGATGCTTTCAAAAATCAACTTCTGCGCAACCCGCAGGTGTTGAATGCTACTATATCCAGCAGTGTGCCAGGTATGTTAGCCGGTGTTGATGGTACCCAAATTGCTGCTAAAGAATTTGATGACAAGGGTGGTCAGGCCGAGATCCATACCAATATTTACCATGTGGATGAAAGTTATGTGCCTACTTTAGGTTTACAGGTTATCAACGGGCGCAATTTTTATCAATCCTTCCCCGCCGATTCGATGTCGGTTGTGGTTAACGAAGCTTTAGTAAAAGGTTTGGGATGGGGTAATACTAATCCGATAGGTAAAACTATAGTACGTTCAGCCCGTACCCAATACAAAGTTGTAGGTGTGGTTAAAGATTTTCACTATGCTTCGGCCAGGCAAAAAATAGCGCCATTGATGCTGTTATCGGGGCATAGTACAGGGACATTAATTTTAAAGGTTAAAACTGCCGATGTAAAATCGGTTATTGCCGGCATCAAAACCGAATGGGATAGTTTCAGGCCGGAAGCGCCTTTCAGCTACTCGTTTCTTGACGAACAATACGCTTCGCTTTATGCTTCCGAGCAGCAAACAGGTAAAATATTCACCGTGTTTTCATGCATCGCCCTCATTATAGCAAGTCTGGGCTTGTTCGGTTTAGCCGCGTTTATGATCAGGTTAAGGGTTAAAGAAATTGGCATCCGCAAGGTATTAGGCGCATCAACCAGTAGTATTACAGTGATGTTATCAAAGGAGTTTTTGAGATTGATTGTCATAGCGTCCGTCATATCGTTCCCGGTAACATGGTTTGCCATGAACAAGTGGCTGCAGGATTTTGCGTATCGCATCAGCATCCAATGGTGGGTATTTTTATTGGCAGGAACTATAGCGCTGGTAGTCGCCGCCATAACTATAAGCTTTCAATCGGTTAAAGCGGCTTTGGCTAACCCGGTTAAAAGTTTACGCTCTGAATAAAGCGTGTCATTGGGTTATTTGCTTCGCGTCATTAGGTCATTGAAACGCGGGCAAAAAAATGACTTAATGACCAATGATTCGATGACCGAAAGAAAAATGATTTAGTGACCTAATGAAATAATGATATAAACCATGATAAAGAATTATTTACGAAGTGCCTTTCGCAATATAGCCAGGCACAAATTTATTTCGTTCATCAACATATTTGGTTTAACCATAGGGTTAACCTGTTGCCTGCTCATTTTAACTTATATAGTTAAAGAGCTTAGTTATGATAAGTTTAATCATAACGCCTCCAATATTTACAGAGTAAGCCGAAGTTTCAATACCGGCGATGGTATTGTTAACCTGCATTTGGGTGCAGTAGCGCCGCCATTTGGCCCATTGCTTAAAAATGAGTTTCCAGATATCAAAATGGTTACGCGCTTGTTTCCTAATGGTGATGTGGTTTTGCGCTATAAGGAAAAATTGTTCACCGAAATGGGATCATATTTTGCCGACGAAAACTTTTTTAAATTCTTTGATCTGAAAACTGTGGCCGGTGATCCTAAAACCGGCCTTAGCGAGCCTTATACAGTAATGATGACCGAAGAGATGGCACACAAGTACTTCGGAAACGAAGACCCGATAAACAAGGAGATCAGGCTTGATAATACGGCCAATTTTAAGGTTACAGGTATTTTTAAGCCATTTCCTACCAACTCGCAAATGCACCCGCAAATGTTGCTGTCCTTCAGTACCCTGAATGACGATAAAGTTTATGGCCGAAACGCCTTGCAAACCAATTGGGGAAATAACTCATTTTTTACCTACCTGCTGATGCCCGATCATTATAATATGGATCACATCGTTTCGCAGTTTCCGGCATTTATTGATAAATACATGCGTTTCCCGGGGCAGCCGGCTAACTTTCGCCAATCGAAATTTACGCAGTTACATATTCAAAAATTCCTGGATATCCACCTGCATTCGCACCTTGATGATGAGGTAGAACAGAACGGAGATATCACAAGGGTTTACATTTTTTCGGCCATTGCCCTGTTTATTTTGCTGATAGCCTGTATCAATTATATGAACCTTTCAACTGCCCGATCAACCCTGAGAGCCAAAGAGATCGGCATTCGCAAGGTGATAGGTGCGCAGCAGAAAGAGATCATTACCCAGTTTTTAAGCGAGTCGGTATTGGTGACTTATTTTTCGCTGGTACTGGCACTGATCATTACCTGGGCTTTGCTGCCGCTCATCAACAGCTTTTCTGAATTGGGATTATCGATCAATAGTTTGTATCAACCAATAATTTTAGCGTTGGTATTATTGCTGCCGCTTGTTATCGGGCTTATTAGTGGTATTTATCCGGCTATCTTTATGTCGTCATTTAAACCAATAAAAGTTTTAAAGGGCATTCTTAAAGTTGGGTCGGGCAATATCTCGTTCCGTAAAGTATTAGTGGTTGTTCAGTTTTCAATTTCTATTATTCTTATTGTTGCTACTACCATAGTTTTTCAGCAGTTAAGGTATATCCAAACTAAATCACTGGGCTTTAATAAAGATCATTTATTAACGATAGGCGGTATCCCCGCTAACCAGTTTGAAGTTTTTAAAGCTGATGTGCTACGAAACCCCGTTATAAAAGATATTGCCCGCTCGTCGCGTATTCCGTCAGGACGATTGTTAGACGACCAGGGAGCTTCTGTTTTTGATGGCGATAAATCGATACCGGTTAAGGCCGATATCAAAAGTATCAACACCGATTACGGTTTTATCCCAACCTATGGTATAAAAATGGCTGCAGGTAGGAATTTTAGTCGCGATTTTGCTACCGATAGTAATAATTACATAATCAACACATCGGCTGTGCGGGTGTTGGGTTGGAAAACCCCCGAAAACGCGATAGGGCGAGATATGAGCTATGGCGGTGTAAAAGGGAAGGTAATTGGGGTGGTTAATGATTTTCATTTCGAATCGTTGCATCAAAATATCGTTCCGCTATTGATGGAAATGCCGTCATTCGCGAATAATAATTACAGCAGGGTTTCGGTTAAAATTGATGGGAATAATACCAATTCGGCATTGGCGGTACTTCAGGAAACCTGGAAAAAGTATCAGCCAGAAACACCCTTTCGATATACTTTTTTAGACGAACGCTTTCAACGATTATATAACAGTGAGCAGCAGCAGAGCCATTTGTTTACTATATTCTCGTGCCTGGCTATATTCATTGCCTGTTTAGGCTTATTCGGGCTTTCGGCCTTCACCATATCACAAAGGGTAAAAGAAATAGGCGTACGCAAGGTACTCGGCGCCAGCATCCCGCAAATTGTTACCGAACTATCGAAAGACTTTTTGAAGCTGGTAATAGTGGCATCGGTTATTGCCTTACCAATTGCCTGGTACGCGATGAGCAAATGGCTGCTTGATTTTGCCTTTAGGGTAAGCATTCAATGGTGGGTATTTGTAATGGCCGGAGTTATAGCGTTGATCATTGCTTTTGCAACTATTAGCTATCAATCAATAAAAGCGGCAATGGCAAACCCGGTTAAAAGCCTTAGATCTGAATAATCATTGAGTCATTTGCTTCGCGTCATTAGTCATTGATTGATGCAAAGCAAAAATGACTTAACGACTTTGCAAAAAAAATGACGTAATGATTCAGTGACCTAATGACCAATAACAATGATAAAAAACTATGTTAAAATAGCATGGCGTAGCCTTAACAGGAACCGTGCGTTCTCCATCACAAACCTGTTGGGGCTTACTATTGGTATTACCTGCACTATTTTTATTTTTTTATGGGTGCAAAATGAGCTTGCTTACGACAAGATCCATAGAAGTTATAAAAACATACACCAGGTTTACGCCAACCGCGATTTTAAGAACAACATCTTTACCGATCCTAACATGGTATTTCCGCTGGCTAAAGCGCTTGAAAGTGGCTACCCGCAAATCAAAAACGCGGTAATGACATCCCACCTTGAGCAACACCAGTTTAACGTTGGCGATGTTAAAATAAAAAAACAAGGCTATCAAGTTAGCGGGAAGTATTTCGATATGTTTTCCTGGCATTTTATCAAGGGTGATGCTGCTACCGCGATAATTGATCCAACATCGGTGGTGCTTACGGCTTCAACAGCGAAGGCTTTATTTGGAGATGCCGATCCGATTAACAAAGTGGTAAAAGTTGATAACGCCTTATCGTATAAAGTAACTGCTGTAGTGGCTGATCCGCCTAATAATACCACGCAACAATTTGACTTCATCGCACCTTATAATCTTAATGATCCGGGTGTAAAGGATGCGCTTAACCGTTGGCAGGGATCATCATGGGAGGTTTATGTTCAAACCACCGATAACGCGGATATAGCCCAGGTTGATAAATATATTACCGACGTAATGTTTCAGCACAATACGGATAAAATAAGCAAATACTTTACTTTTCCGATGAGTAAGTGGCATTTGTACAGCGATTTTAAAGATGGTAAAAACGTTGGCGGCATGATAGAATATGTGCGCTTCTTTATCATCATTGCCATTATTATCCTACTGATAGCTTGTGTCAATTTCATGAACCTATCTACCGCACGGTCAGAGAAAAAGGCCAGAGAGGTAGGCGTTCGAAAAACGCTGGGTTCAAGTAAGGGGCAGTTAGTACTGCAATTCTTTTTCGAATCGATGACCCTGGTTGTTACTGCTTTTCTTTGCGCTGTGTTTTGCGTTTATCTGTTATTACCTCAATTTAATTTGTTGATAGAAAAGCAGTTGCAGTTAAACCTTAACCAGCCTGTATTTTGGCTGGGGGCGTTAGTTATAATTTTATTTACAGGATTAGTTTCCGGTAGTTATCCTGCCTTGTATCTATCATCATTTAACCCTGTAAAAGTATTAAAGGGTACATTTGTGGCTGGTAAGGGCGCTATTACTCCTCGCCGTATTTTAGTGGTATTCCAGTTTATAGGTTCGATATTGCTGATCTCGGCTACCGTTATTGTTTACCGGCAAATTGAGCATGTGAAAAACCGTAACATGGGTTATAATTCCGATAACCTGATCATGGTTCCCTCTACAGCCAATACCGATAAAAGCTTCAACGCGATAAAAAACGATCTGCTTAAATCGGGTATTATTAACAGTGTTACTCGTACATCGGCCATGGTTACCCAAATTTCATGGCGTTCGGGCCCGCCAAACTGGGCGGGTAAACCAGCCAATGCCGATATCATATTCTCCAATATGACCGCGGATATTGATTACATCAAAACCATGGGCATTAAAGTATTGCAGGGGACTGATTTTACCGGTATGCCTTCGGATACATCAGCCGTGTTACTGAACAAGGCCGCGGTTGAGGCTATGCAGGTTAAAAGGCCGCTTGGCATGCAGTTGCAATATGGCTCGAAGAAGTTTACGGTGATTGGCATTACAGATAATGTAGTAATGTCATCGCCCTATGTTCCGGTTGATCCGATGATGGTTTTTGCTGATCATAACAGCTCGGGTTACATGGATATAAGGTTAAATGCGGGGGTGAAACCGCAGGATGGGATCCGGTTACTTCAAAATATTTATGCCAAATACAGTCCCGCCGACATTTTCGAATATCACTTTGTTGACCAGGAGTTTGGTAAAAAGTTTTTCACAGAAGAGCTGATCAGCCGTATCACCAACATATTTGCGGGTCTGGCTATTTTTCTTTGCTGCATGGGACTGGCAGGTCTGGCCTCATTTACCATCGAAAAACGCTTTAAAGAGATCGGCATCCGCAAGGTTTTGGGGGCCAGCGTGCAACAGTTACTGGTGCTTATCTCTACAGAGTTTTTAAAGTTGGTGGCCATAGCATTTGTCATAGCCGTGCCTTTAACCTGGTGGATTATGCACAACTGGCTCCAAAAATACACCTACCACATCAATATTAACATTTGGCTGTTTAGCGCGGTTGGCTTGTTGATATTATTGCTAACGCTGATTGTGGTAAGTTTAAATACAATAAAAGCAGCATTGGCCAACCCGGTTAAAAGTTTACGTTCTGAATAAATTGTCATCAGGTCATTTTGCTTCGCGTCATTAAGTCATTTTTTGATTAGCGCGAGTCAAAAATGACTTAATGGCCTAATGATATAATGACCTGACAATATGTTTAAAAGCTATTTTAAAATCGCACTACGTAACTTTTGGAGGCATAAGTTTTTTACATTCATAAATGTAATCGGTTTGTCTATAGGGATCAGTTCGGCGCTGGTGATTTACCTGATAGTCCATTTTGATTTTACGTTTAATCAAAACTTTGATAACGGCGACCGGATTTACAGGGTAGTTTCAAACTATACCTTTTCCGGCGAAGAAGCGCATAACCGCGGCGTATCAGGCCCGGTGCCCGAAGCTGTAAGAAATGGTGTGAGTGGGGTGGAACTTACCGTGCCATTTTTCCTGTTGGATCAGCCTAATGTATTTATCCCCGGAAAAGCGGGCGTTCCTGTTAAGTTTAAACTACAGGATAATGTGATCCTTGCGGATGGCAGGTATTTCAGCATGTTTAAATACAACTGGCTTGCAGGATCGGCCAGTACTGCCTTGAATGCGCCAAACCAAACCGTGCTCACTTCAGATCAGGCAAAAAAATATTTCCCTCAACTGTCATATAGCCAGATGATGGGCAGGGTAATTACTTATGATACGATTAGTGTGGCCGTGAGCGGTATTGTTGAACCATTAAAGGGCAACAACGATTTTACGTTTCACGATTTTATTTCCTACTCAACCGCAAAAACTAATAAAGCACTCTCTGACGAACTAAGCCTTACCAACTGGGGGGGGACTACATCTTCATCTATTCTTTTTGTTAAGCTGGCACCTAATACAACTGCAGCTAATTTTGAAAAGCAACTAAACGTTATTCTTAAAAAGAACAACCCGCCAAAACCCGAAAATAAAGGCAACACACGTAATTTTACATTGCAGCCTTTGAGCGATCTGCATTTTAATAGTATATACGGAACATTTGATTCCGGTAATCCGGCTAACAAAACAACGCTTTACGGTTTACTGGTTATAGCTGCTTTCCTGTTATTATTAGGTTGTATTAATTTTGTTAATTTAACTACCGCACAGGCCACTCAAAGGGCCAAGGAAATTGGCGTGCGTAAAACAATGGGAAGCAGCCGCGCCCAGCTTATAACACAGTTTCTGAGTGAAACGTTTATTATAACTCTTTTGGCTGTAATCATTTCGGTGACGCTGGCGCCTGTAATATTAAAACTGTTTAAAGATTTTATAGCGGAAGGTGTTAAACTTGACCTGCTGCACCAGCCCCATCTTTTTGTGTTCCTTTTTTTATTGATAATAGTGGTAAGCTTATTGTCGGGCTTTTACCCCGCAGCTTTGCTATCAGGCTATAAACCTGTTTTGGTTCTTAAAAACCAGGCATCATCAAACAGTAGTAAAGCCCGTAATGCGTGGTTACGTAAATCATTAACCGTAACTCAATTTGTTATCGCCCAGTTTTTTATAATGGCTACTGTGCTGGTAGGCAAACAGATTCATTATGCACTTACAAAAGATCTGGGTTTTAAAAAGGACGCCATCCTAATCATTAATTCACCCTGGAAAAATCGAACGCTTAGTAAGAACCAGGTATTTATGAACAAATTAAAGGCGATACCTCAGGTTGAGCTGGTAAGCGCGGGTAAGGCCGCTCCGTCATCAACCAGCACCAATTCAACGGAAGCTACGTACATAGATGGCAAAAAGGAAATAAAGATTGAATTGTACGAAAAGTACGGCGACCCTAATTATATTAATGTATACAAGCTTAAACTTTTGGCCGGACGTAATATACAATATGGCGACAGTACCAGGGCATTTTTAATTAATAATACTTACGCAAAACTAATAGGGTTTAAAAATCCTGCTGATGCTGTAGGTAAATATATTGATAAGTTTAATGGCGATAAAAGAATGCAGATCATAGGTGTAGTGGCCGACTTTTATTCTGAATCATTGCATTCGGCAATTAAACCTACCTGCATTCATATCAGTAACAGTTATTACAACAACGGTACCTTTCATATAGCGCTTAAGCCGCAAACTGCCGGAGGCAACGAATGGAAAAAAGCTATCGTATCAATGGAAAAGGCGTGGAAAGAGATTTATCCTGAAGACGATTTTGAATATAGCTTTTTTGATGAAAGCATCGCCAAATTTTACGATGCTGAGCAACATACATCAACTTTGCTAACCTGGGCAACCGGTTTATCGATCTTTATCAGCTGCCTTGGTTTATTAGGTTTGGCCATTTATAATACCAATCAACGCACCAAAGAAATAGGTGTACGGAAAGTACTTGGCGCTACGGTAGCACAGATAGTCACCCTGCTTTCAACCGAGTTGGTGATGCTCATTGTGCTGGCATTTGTTTTGGTAACTCCACTGGCCTGGTACGCCATGAACAAATGGATGGAAAGCTTTGCAGACCGCACAACCATCAGTTGGTGGATCTTTGCAGCAAGCGGCGCGGGAATGTTGCTAACTGCATTGATCACTTCAAGTTTTCAAACAATCAAAGCGGCATTGGCTAATCCAACAAAGAGTTTACGTTCTGAATAATTGGTCATTGAGTCAGTTGCTTCGCGTCATTAAGTCATTTTGATTGATGATTTAGAAAAGCAAAATGACTTAATGACTATGCAATAATGACTAATTAATATGCTCAGAAATTATTTTAAAGTAGCATTCCGTAATTTAGCTAAGCACCGCACTATTAGTTTGATTAATATTGCGGGGCTAACCATCGGCATCACCGCGGCGGTGTTTATTATGCTATGGGTACAAAACGAGTTTAGTTTTGACAATTATCACCCGGACGTTGATAATATCTACCGGGTAAAAACGAAACTAAGCCTGACGAAAGACGAAGTGTGGGATTGGGAGTCGTCTCCTTATATGTTAGGCCCCGTTGCTAAGCAGGAAATACCCGGTTTAAAGAATTATACGTTTTTGTGGCCGGGTTATATGATGACGGTACATCATAATAACCAACTGATATCGGAAAAAAAGTATGCATATATAGATGCTAATTGGTTCAAAGTATTCCATTACGATTTTATCGCTGGAAGCGCCGATAGCTTTTCGAAAAATCCATTTAGTTTAATCCTGACAGAATCAACAGCAAAGAAATATTTTGGTAATGGCGAAGCCGTTGGCAAAATGCTGAAAGTTGACTCCATGAACTACCAGGTACAGGCAGTAGTTAAGGATAATCCTGCAAATTCAAGCTTTCAGTACGATATATTGATGCCGGTAGAGGCTAAACTAAGCAATGCACATGAAAAAGAACAGGCGAGCAATTGGGGTAATTACAGCGGCCTCACATTTTTAAAGCTGCAGCCGGGCGTAAATATTAAAGAGGTAGGCAAAAAGCTAACCCAAATTATCAGGAAAAATAACAAGGGCAGCGAAAATACAACCATGAGTGTAATTGGCCTAAAAGATATCCATTTTGAAAGTGGTTTGCTAAGCACCTCATTTGAAAGCGGCAACCGCAAATTGGTTAACATTTTCCTGATCCTGGCTTTTTTACTTTTGGCAACAGCATGCATTAATTATGTAAACCTAACTACCGCAAGGGCAAGTGTGCGTTCAAAAGAGGTGAGCGTACGTAAAATTGTAGGAGCGGGCAGGAGGCAGCTTTTTGCCCAGTTTATGTCCGAATCATTGGTTGTTAGTTTCTTATCGTTATTATTTGCTATTTTATTTATCCAGATTTGCCTGCCCTGGTTTAACCAGGTTACCGAAAAGCATTTTGTACAACCACTAACATCCAGTATTACATGGTTGATATTGTTGGGTACACTGATAGTTTGCTTTGTTTTCAATGGCCTATATCCGGCTGTATTATTATCGTCATTTAAGCCATTAAGTGTGTTTAAGGGTAGGGCGTTATTGAAGTTTAAAGATGGTGGCATCCGTAAAACGCTGGTTGTTTTGCAGTTTGGTATCTCTGTGATGCTTATCATCAGCACAATGATCATTTATCGCCAGCTTAATTTTATGAAAAATGCTGATTTAGGTTATAAGCGCGAACATGTTTTTGTAATGACTATACCATGGCAGGTGCTTGGGTTGGACGATAAAACAAGGGAGTCGAAATTAAAAAGCATCGCCAGCGAATTAACACAGCAAAGCGCGATAGCTGAGGTCTCTCAATCGGCCAACGATGCCTTTTTTAATAATAGCAACAAGGTTTCAGGATCAATGGATTGGGAAGGCAGGCCACTTGATTATAAACCCTCGGTTTCCACCATATCGGCCGATGAAAAATTTCAACATATACTAAGCCTTAAAATGGCCGATGGGCATTGGTTTGATAAAAATGGCTCGGATCAGCATAATGTAATTTTGAATGAAACCGCAGTGAAACAGCTCGGGATTCATAAACCCGTTATCGGGCAGCGGTTTAAGTTTAACGGCGACTCTGGCATAGTAGCCGGCGTGGTGAAAGATTTTAACTTCAGGAGTCTTCATGAAAAGATAGGCCCTATGGTTATTAATAATCATACCGATTGGGCAAGGAGCTTTTATATTAAAACAACTCCAGGTAATACGGCGGTAGCTATAAAGATAGCCCAAAATGTATGGAATGAATTTGTTCCCGACCAGCCGTTTGATTATAGTTTTATTGATGACGGGTACAATAAACTTTACCATGCTGAACAGCGTTCGTCAACATTGATAGCCGCTTTCGCCATTATAGCCATTGCAATATCGGCCATGGGTTTACTCGGCCTGGCAGCCTTTGCCGCCGAACAGCGGGTAAAAGAAATAGGTATTCGTAAAGTGCTTGGCGCCAGTGTTCAAAATATAATAGGACTGCTATCTGCCGAGTTTTTAAAAACAGTTGTCATAGCCAACATCGTTGCTTTCCCGGTGGCCTGGTACATGATGAACAAATGGCTGCAGGATTTCGCATACCGCACAAATATCACATGGTGGATCTTTGCCGTTGCCGCGTGCATAGCACTTTTAATAGCGTTAATAACTGTAAGCATCCAATCTATCAAAGCTGCACTGGCCAACCCGGTAAATAGCTTAAGGAGCGAGTGATTTTTTGAGGTAAAAGGTTAAAGACGAAAGATAAAAGGTAGCAACCAATTTATGAAAACGTCAGATGTTTTTCGAACATCTGACGTTTTTACTTTCCACCCGTTGAGGTTGCCCAGGAAATAAATCTCCAAATCCTAAATCGAACATCCCAAATCTGAAATCAAACCACTGTATCAATACCGTACACAAAGTGTTACACTTACGAACAGTTGATGTTTTTTATCTGACTTAAATATCTGATATTCAATTGTTTTTGGTTTTGGTATAGCTTTTACATCAATTTCGAAAATTGCTGTACGATATGCTTAAAAATTACTTCAAAATAGCCTGGCGCAATATCGTGCGTCATAAAGGCTATTCTGCTATAAATGTTGCGGGTTTAACAGTTGGCCTGGCTGCCTGCCTGCTCATTTTTGTGATTATTCAGTTTGAGCTTAGTTTTGATACTTTCAATCCTAATTATAAAAGCATTTATCGTATAGTTACCCAGGAAAAGCACGAGTCGGAAACTACCACCAATCCCGGAGTTGCTGTTCCTGCTACAGATGCCCTTCGTTTGGATATACCACAGGCTAAAGTGGCAGCTTTGAACAGCAGTTATGGCAGCCAGATTACAGTGCCGCAAGCCGCTGGAAGTAACAGCAGCGATAAGAAATTTACTGAAAATATTGGCGTGCTATTTATTCAGCCTCAATTCTTCGACATTTTTAGCTACAAATGGCTCGCTGGTAGTCCCGCTGTACTGGCCAGTCCGGATATGGTTGTGTTGGATAAAAGTTCGGCCATTAAGTATTTTGGCGACTGGACAAATGCTGTAGGCAAAATTCTTAAAATGGATAATGTTTTAACGCTGAAAGTATCTGGCATTGTAGAAGACGCTCCGGTTAACAGCGATTTTCCGTTTAAAGTAATGGTATCATTCGATACCTGGAAACAGCATCCTAAAGATTACAACTACAGCGCCGAATGGGGATCAACCAGCA
Organism: Mucilaginibacter gossypii; assembly: GCF_900100945.1. Taxonomy (GTDB): domain Bacteria; phylum Bacteroidota; class Bacteroidia; order Sphingobacteriales; family Sphingobacteriaceae; genus Mucilaginibacter; species Mucilaginibacter gossypii. The sequence continues at coordinate 155,632 of NZ_FNCG01000003.1, forward strand.
GCAGCCATGAGGTATTTATGTTGTTCCCGGCAAGCATGTCAAAAAGCAGTATCGACGCACAGTTAAAAGCATTTTCGACCAAGCATTTTAAAAAGGGATCGGCACAAACTACGCTGTTACCACAGCCGCTTGCCGATATGCATTTTGATACCCGGATAGGTAACCCGCTTGGTGATCATAGTACCAGCAAGGCTACCTTGCGTACCCTGTCATTCATAGCTTTGCTCATCATTATTATGGCTTCTATCAATTTTATCAACCTTTCAACAGCACAATCTGTTGGCCGGTCAAAAGAAGTTGGCATCCGTAAGGTGCTGGGCAGTACCCGTCCGCAATTGATTTTTCAGGTAATTGGCGAAACAACAATCATTGTTATTACTTCGGCCCTGATTGCTTTGGCAGTAGCGAGGCTGGCCATGCCGCAATTGAAAAATATAGCCAATGTGCCCGATAGTATCAGCTTATTTACTACGGGTAGCTTGCTATTTTTAGCGGGCAGTACAATTACTATTGTATTATTATCGGGCATTTACCCAGCATTGGTAGTATCAGGCTTTAAGCCGGTGCTTGCACTTAAAAATAAAATAACGGCAGCTTCTATCGGTGGGATCCCGCTTCGCCGGGGATTGGTGATTGCACAGTTTGCCATATCACAATTGCTCATTATTGGTACCATCGTAGCGGTAAACCAGATGGACTTTGTAAATAAAGCCGATCTCGGTTTTAACAAAAATGCTTTGCTCATCATTCCTGGTTATACCGATAGTTTAAGCCTCCGTAAAATGGAATCGTTTAAACAACAGGTGTTGCAGGATCCTAATGTTAAAGCAATCAGTTTCTCTTCGGATGTACCATCATCAGAAAATAACTGGGGTACAAATTTCGATTTCAATAACTCAACCAAGGACGTAGGCTTTAATACCTACCTTAAATTTGGCGACGTAGATTACTTCAAAACTTATGGTTTGACATTTGTTGCCGGCAAAGGCTACGATGTAAGTGATACGGTCAGGCAGTACGTGGTTAACGAAACCTTTATCCATAAATTGGGTATCCAAAATGCTAATGATGCCATTGGCAAAACATTACGCTTGGGCGGCGGCAAATGGCTGCCAATAGTAGGGGTAGTTAAGGACTTTAAAACCAACTCGCTTCGCGAGGCTATAAAACCAATAGTAATATCACCTGCTAAGAAATTCGAGGGGCAAATAGGTATCAAGATCCAAACTGCTGATTTGAGCAAAACTGTATCGCAGCTGCAAAAACTGTGGGAGAATACTTATCCCGAATATACTTATAACGGTTATTTCCTGGATGATAATATTGCCAAATTTTACGAGCAGGAGAACAAAATGGCCTTGGTGTACAAAATTTTTGCCGGGATAGCCATTTTTATATCATGCCTTGGTTTGTACGGGTTGGTTTCGTTCATGGCAGTTCAGCGCACAAAAGAGGTTGGCATCCGTAAGGTTTTAGGAGCATCTGTAAGTAGTATAGTATTGCTGTTTTCAAAAGAGTTTATGGTGCTTATAGGTATCTCGTTCCTGATAGCCATGCCCGCCGCATGGTATATTATGAACGGCTGGCTGCAAAACTTTGTATACCGCATTTCGATGAGTGCCTGGATCTTTTTACTGGCAATAATATCATCGCTGATAATAGCCTGGTTGACAGTAGGGTATAAGGCTGTTAAAGCCGCACTTGTTAACCCGGTTAAAAGCCTGAGAAGTGAGTAGCAGTTGGCAGTGGCAGTTTGCAGTTAACGGACTATACAATTACCAATGAACTAATGAACCAATGAACAACTACCATGATAGGAAATTACATTAAAACCACTGTACGAGGCCTGATGAAAAACCGGGCTTACAGCTTTTTGAATATTGCCGGTTTGGCTATAGGTGTTGCTTGCGCATCCGTGATATTCTTGTGGGTGCAGGATGAGCTTACCTTTAATCACAACTTTGTAAAGCGCGATAATCTGTACACTGTTCGTGAAAATCAAACCTATGATGGTAAAACCTCCACATTTCGTGCTACACCGGGGCCAATGGCCGCTGCACTAAAAGCAGATATCCCTGGTGTGAAAAATGCTGCCCGCATGGGTGGAGACCATGACATGGTATTTGCCCTGGGAGAGAAAGTGATTAACGAAAATGGCACTTACGCTGATGCAGAGATTTTTCCGATGCTAAAATTATCTTTCGTTAAGGGTGAAGAAGCTAATGCTTTTCAGGAGCTGCATTCGGTAGTGATCAGTACAACAATGGCTAAAAAGTTTTTTGGCAGTGCCAACCCGATTGGCAAAGCTTTAAAAATGGATAATGAACATGATTTTACCATTACCGGCGTATTTACCGACCTGCCTAAAAACTCAACTTTTCAGATACATTGGTTGGCCCCTTTAAAAAACATCGACCATGTGCAACCCTGGCAACAGGATTGGGGCGCCAACTGGACTCGTACTTATGTAGAGTTGGAACCAACAGCTGATGTTAATGCCGTTAATAAAAAGCTGGCCAACTACATCGGTACCAAAAAAGAGGGCAATAAAACTGTCTGCTTTCTTTTCGGAATGAACGACTGGAACCTTCGTGATAAATTTATTGATGGTAAAATGAGTGGCGGTCGTATTGAGTATGTTCGTCTGTTTTCGGTAATTGCCTGTATTATACTTATCATAGCTTGCATAAATTTCATGAACTTGTCAACTGCAAGATCTGAGAAAAGGGCTAAGGAGGTTGGGGTACGCAAAGTGATGGGAGCCGCGAAAGGTAAACTTGTAGCTCAGTTTATAGTTGAGGCGGTGGTCATGGCGTTTATAGCGGTAATAGTCGCTGTGTTTTTAGTTTACACAGTTCTGCCATCGTTCAATACTATGGTTCAAAAAGAGCTTTTTATCGATCTTTTAAAACCAATCCATTTGTTTTATTTACTGTCGATAGGTTTGGTTACCGGTTTGCTGGCTGGCAGCTATCCCGCGTTTTACTTGTCATCATTTAATCCTATTACCGTATTAAAAAATATCAAGTTACCATCTGCAGCAGGCGCAGGTTTTATTAGGCAAAGTTTGGTGGTGATCCAGTTTTCAGTATCCATCATATTAATTATCGGAACAGTAATTATATACCAACAAATTCAGCACGTTAAAAACAGACAACTGGGTTATCAAAAAGATAACCTTGTTTATATCGATACAAAAGGCAAACTTACTGATCATTTTGCTGCAGTAAATAATGAATTAAAGCAAACCGGGGTTGTAGCCGACGCTTCATTGAGTGAATATCCAATTTTACAAATTTGGAGTAACACTGATAATTTTTCATGGGACGGAAAAGATGTTTCAAAAAATCCACTGATCACTATCGAAAGCGTAAGCCCTCAGTTTGTATCAACCATGAATATGAAACTGCTTACCGGGAGGGATTTTTATGCCAATGCAAAGCTCGATAGCAGTAACGTGATCATTAATGAAGCCTTTGCCAAACAAATGGGTAAGGCCGGTCACGTAGGTGGCATTATCAGGGATGGCGGTAGTAAACCCTACCAAATCGCGGGAATCATTAAAGATTTCCTTTATAATGACATGTATGTTTCTGGTGCGCCGCTGATGCTGTTTAGCCGTCCGCAAAACAATAACATTTTAACTATCCGCTTTAAACAGGGCGTTAATTTAACCGAGGCGCTGGCAAAAGCAGGCGAAGTTTATAAACGCGCCAACCCCGGTTATCCATTCGAATACAAGTTTGTTGATGCTGATTTTGATGAGCTGTTTAAAACGGAGGCCCTTACCGGTAAGCTGTCGGGCATATTTGCATCGCTGGCTATCGTGATCTCGTGTCTTGGTTTGTTTGGGTTAGCAGCCTATACTGCCGAAAGAAGGATCAAAGAAATAGGCATCCGAAAGGTACTTGGTGCTTCGGTAGCCGGTTTAACCGGATTATTATCCCTTGATTTTTTAAAGCTGGTTGCAGTTTCGTGCCTGATTGCCTTTCCGGTTGCCTGGTATGCAATCAATAACTGGCTGCAAAGTTATCAGTACCGGGTAACTGTACAATGGTGGGTTTTCGCCGCCGCCGGCATTGCCGCTATTGTCATAGCGCTGGCAACAGTGAGTTTTCAGGCTGTTAAGGCTGCATTGAGCAACCCGGTGAAGAGTATGAGGTCGGAATAATTTCATTGTGTCATTTTGCTTCGCGTCATTATTCATTTGAACGCGGGTAAAAATGACATAATGACCCAATGACTTAATGAATTGAATCATGATAAAGAGCTATTTAAAAATCGCCTGGCGCAATATCCTTAACAACAAGGTTTATAGTGCAATTAATATATTGGGGCTTGCCGCAGGCATGGCGGTTGCGCTGATGATTGGTCTTTGGGTAGTCAATGAATATTCATACGACAGGTTTTTGCCCAATTATGAGCAGCTTTACCAGGTTGAACAACATTTCACTACCCAGCATGATGGTGAGCATACACAGACCGCGGTTTCGTTGCCGCTGGCTGAAGTATTGCGCAAAGAGATTCCCGGAATCAAACGCGTTGCCGAAGCCGATTGGGTAGGCATGCAATGGCACGACCTTTTGGTAGGGGATAAGAAGCTCTATGTATCGGGTGGCTCCGCTCATTCCGATTTTCTACAGATCTTTAAATATCCTTTTATAGAAGGGAATGCTAAGGACGTTTTTGCACAGCCAAATTCTATTATTATTAATCAATCGACAGCTAAAGCACTTTTTGGAGATGCAGACCCGATAAATAAAGTAATACGTTACGATAACAGCCACAATTTGAAGGTGACCGGTGTTATAAAGGATATCCCGAAAAATGCTACCATTCAGTTTAGCTTTTTAATACCCTTTGCTTTTAAAGAAGCCACTGAAGATTGGATGAAAGGTTCCCGCACCATGTGGACTAATAACTCATTCAATATGTTTTTGGAGTTGCAACCCGGTGTAACAATGGAGCAAATCGCACCGAAAATTAAAAATATAGTGTACGATCACAGCGAGCAGATGCGCCCGGCAAAGCCAGAGGTAATTATTCATCCGCTTAAAAAATGGCACTTGTATAATGACTTCAAAAACGGAAAAGCTGTTGGTGGTTTCATTGACTATGTGCGCATGTTTAGCGTGATAGGTTTTTTGGTGCTGCTTATTGCTTGTATTAATTTCATGAACCTTTCTACAGCCCGGTCTGAAAAACGCGCCCGTGAAGTAGGTGTTCGCAAAGCCATCGGCTCGCAACGCAGCGATCTGATAGCCCAGTTCCTCGCGGAGTCGGTAATGATCACTTTCATTTCATTTTTGCTGTCAATTGTGATAGTGGAGGTGGCTATTCCGTCTTTCAATGCTATCGTAGGCAGTGCCATTAATATTCCTTATACCAATGTTTGGTTTTGGGTGATGATGATAGGGTATGTGTTATTTACCGGTTTATTGGCAGGTAGTCGCCCCGCATTTTACTTGTCGTCATTTAATCCCGTACAGGTATTAAAAGGTACCATTAAGGTTGGCAGCTCGGCATCATTGCCGCGCAAGGTGTTGGTAGTAATGCAGTTTAGCTGTTCTGTTGCTTTGATTATCAGTACTGTTATTGTTTACCAGCAAATACAATACGCCAAAAACAGGCCTACCGGTTATAGTTCAACCCGTTTAATGATGACCGATATGAGCGGTGATCTTGAAAAAAACTACAGCGCATTAAAAAACGATCTGATAGCAAGCGGAATGGTAGAGAGTGTGGCGTCGGCATCAAGCCCGGTTACCAATATCTATAGCCATACCGGGATCGATAACTGGCCCGGAAAAGCAGGTGGCGAAACAGGAATAAACGTTGGCGCTATCTCCGTATCGCCTAATTACTTCAAAACAATGGGCATGACCATGAAGGAAGGGCGTGACTTTTCGGCCGAATGGGCAGCTGATACAACAAATGTGATCATCAATGAGGCTGCCGTAAAACGCATGGGCTTAAAAGATCCTATTAACAAAGTGATAAATTATAGCTTTTTGGGGCGGGTTCACATTATAGGGGTGGTTAAAGATGCTCTGATGGAATCGCCATTTACACCTGTGCAGCCTGCTGTATTTAATCATGGCAGAGGAGGTAACGACATCATGTATCGCCTGGCACCTAACGTAAATATGCAGGATGCCATTAAGAAGATAGGGAAGATCTTTGATACTTATAACCCGGCGTATCCTTATATCTATCAGTATGTTGATGAGGAATACAATCGCAAATTTAGCCTCGAGGCATTAGTTGGCAAGCTGGCAGGTGTTTTTGCAGGATTGGCTATTTTTATTTCATGCCTTGGTTTGTTTGGGTTAGCTGCTTATGTAGCCGAACAACGTACCAAAGAGATCGGCATTCGCAAAGTATTGGGTGCCTCAATAGCACAGGTATGGCTGCTGCTATCAAAAGAATTTATTTTGCTGGTGATGTTAAGTTGCATAATAGCAACACCTGTAGCTTTTTACTTTTTGAAGGATTGGCTGCAAAAATATGATTACAGGATAACAATAGGGCCCGGGGTATTTGTGCTTTCGGCTGTTGCCGCTATAATTATAACGTTGGTGACTATAAGTTTCCAGGCTATAAAAGCTGCATTGAGCAATCCGGTGAAGAGTTTGAGAAGTGAGTAACCTCACCCAAACCCTCTCCAAAGGAGAGGGCTTTAAGAAGATTAAAATACATAAATAATAACTAAATATATCACAAGTACAATTCCTCCCCTTTGGGGAGGTTAGGAGGGGTTTATGATCAAAAACTACATAAAAATTGCATGGCGAAATTTGGTGCGTAACAAGGCTTACGCAACCATCAGTGTTATTGGTTTGGCTTTGGGTATAGCCTGTGGGGTATTAATATTTACGCTGATCACTTACCACCTGAGTTTTGATACCTTTCATAAGGATAAAGACAGGATCTACCGTTTTTATACCGAGTTTCACGATCAGGGTGTAGACCGGGTAGGCGCTATTCCGCAACCGATGGCCAAGGGTTATCGAAATGACTTTGCCTTTAGCGAAAAAACGGCGAGATATATCAGCTTTAATAAAACGCTGATCACTATTACCAAGGGAAATGAAGTGAAAAAATTTGGTGAGGATGACGGTGTTGCCTTTGTTGAGCCCGAGTATTTCGATATCCTGAATTTTCCATTGCTTAAAGGCGATAAGAAAACGATGCTTGTTAACCCGAATGAAGCGTTGGTTACCGAAAAAATGGCCCAAAAATATTTTGGTAATGATAACCCAATAGGCAAAACCTTTAAGCTGGATAATAATATAACTGTTACTATAACCGGTGTGCTGCAGGATTTGCCAAATAACACCGACCAAAAGCAACAGATCTTTATTTCGTATGCAAGTATGGAGGTGTACGCAGGTAAGGGCCGTGAAAATAACTGGGGCGGTGTTTACAGCGGCTGTCAGGGTTTTACCAAGTTGAAACCGGGTGTAACCAAAGCACAGGTTGAAACAGCCATGCTGCAATTGGTTAAAAAGAATTACACCGGCAGGGATTTGCAGGTTTGGCGCTTTAAATTACAACCTATTGCTGAAATGCACTTTGACCGTGAACTTGGCGGTTATGCCGATAAAAGCTATTTATGGGCGCTGTTCTTTATCGGCGTGTTCCTGATCATTACGGCCTCGGTAAACTTTATAAACCTGGCTACGGCCCAGGCGCTAAACCGCTCAAAAGAGGTAGGCATCCGTAAAGTATTGGGTAGTCAGCCTTTTCAATTATTTTGGCAGTTTATTGCCGAAACAGCTATCATCAGCATTATTGCTGTGGGAGTTGCTATTGGTTTATCCGAGATTGCTTTGACGCCATTAAACAATCTCTTCCATGCAAGGATGACCTTTAACTGGGCCGAATTAAGCGCTTTTATAGTTGTTATTACTTTTGTTGTTGTATTTCTTTCGGGTTCATACCCTGGTTTGGTACTGGCGAGGTTCCAGCCAATTAAAGCGCTTAAAAGTAAACTGTCACAAAAGGATGTCGGTGGTTTTTCGTTACGCAGGGTACTGGTAGTTACCCAGTTCACTATATCGCAGGTACTTATCATCGGTACTATCATCGTAGTATCGCAATTACATTATTCACAAACTGCCGATCTGGGCTTTAATAAAAATGCCGTAGTGCTTGTGCCGCTTCCTCAAAACGATAAGATGAAAATGAGCACGATGCGTAATCGCCTCAGCGAAATTAAGGGTGTTGAAAATGTATCTTACTGTTATAACCCGCCGGCGTCGCGTTCAAATAGTAATACCGGTATTCAATATGATAATCGTGCCGAAGACGAGCATTGGAGCATCAACACCAAACAGGCCGACGAAAATTACATTTCAACCTTCGGCATTAAACTTATTGCCGGCAGAAACTTCTTCAAAGGCGATTCGGTTAAAGAGTTTTTGGTGAACGAAACCTTCGTTAATAAACTGCACCTTAAACCGCAGGATGTAATAGGGAAACAAATGGCAATTAATGGCCGCGACTATAAAGGTACCATTGTAGGCGTAATGAAAGATTTTTACAATTACTCTTTCCATGCGGAGATTTCACCATTATGTGTGATGCCTAACTATCAATCACTATCTACCGTTGCTGTGAAGATAGATATGCGTAATGCCAAAGCTACACTGGCGGATATTGATAAGATCTGGAACCAAACTTTCCCTGAAGAATTGTATTCTTACCAGTTTTTGGATGATACCATTGCCCGTTTCTATCAGATGGATAATATATTACTAATCCTGGTTGAAGCGTTTGCCGGTATCGCAATCATTATAGGTTGTCTCGGCCTGTATGGCCTGGTGTCATTTATGGCTGTACGTAAAACCAAGGAGATCGGGGTTCGTAAGGTATTGGGTGCAAATATCAGCAGCATCTTATGGTTGTTTGGCAAGGAGTTCAGCATATTGCTGCTTATAGCATTTGTAATAGCCTCTCCGCTGGCCTGGTGGGCAATGCATAATTACTTAAAGGATTTTCAATACAGGATTAGTATCGGTCCACAAATATTTGTGATGTCCATACTATCCACATTTATTATAGCGTGGATTACGGTAGGTTATCGTGCTGCAATGGCTGCGCTTGCCAATCCGGTTAAAAGTTTGCGTTCGGAGTAGGGTTCATTTGTTCACTTGTTCATTAGTTCATTAGCGAACGCGGGCAAGGTTGTGCAAATAATTTTTACTCGCGAATAAAACCAATGAACTAATGAACAATTGAACTAATGAACCAACAGTATGCTTAGAAATTATATCAAAATAGCCTGGCGAAACATCGCTAACAATAAGGCTTATACAGCTATAAACGTTTTGGGATTGGCAGCCGGGATGGCTGTTGCCTTAATGATAGCACTTTGGGTTGCTAATGAGTACTCATACGACAGGTTTTTGCCTGATGCCAATAGGGCATACCAGGTTCGCCGTAATTTTAACAGTAATGGCGAAAAATTAACGTTTAGTTCAACCTCGCTAAAACTGGCAGATGTGTTGAAAACTATGCCCGAAATAGAATATGTAGCACCCACAGATTGGGGTGGCACACATGGGTTAATGGTAGGCGATAAAAAGTTATCTATTGATGGCGTGCAGGCAGGTAGCGATTTCCTGAAAATTTTTCAATACAATTTTTTACAGGGGAGCCGTACAACCGCTTTGAATGATCCATATTCAATTGTATTGACCAAAGCTACTGCTCTCGCTTTATTTGGCACCGGGAATGTGATTAATAAGGTTGTTAAGGTTGATAATAACTACAATTTAAAGGTTACCGGCGTGATTCAGGATGTACCATTGAATTCGTCGCTTCAATTTAAATATGTTATTCCATTCAGTTTGATGGAGCAACAGCCTTACATGAAAGACGCCCACGATAGCTTTGGTAACAATAGCTTCGAGCTATTTGCAAAGCTAAAACCAGGTGTAACTTACGCACAACTGGCCCCAAAGATCCTTCACATCGAAAAAGGCGAAAAAAATATTAACGCCGAAAACTCGGATGTAATTATGCAGCCCATGACCGATTGGCACCTTTTTGCCGATTATAAAAATGGAGTTGCAGTAAGTGGGTTTATTGATTATGTACGCACCTTTAGTATTGTTGGTTTACTGGTGCTGCTGATAGCTTGCGTGAATTTCATCAATCTCACAACTGCCCGGTCTGAAAAACGCGCGCGCGAGGTCGGTATCCGTAAAGCTATCGGATCACAACGTCAGCATCTGATATTCCAGTTCTTGACAGAATCTACATTGATCACACTGATCTCCTTTATATGCTCAATACTTTTTGTTCAAATAGCGCTCGGGCCGTTTAACTCGCTTACCGGGACTACTATTTCCATTCCCTTTAACAGCGCAATCTTTTGGCTGATTGTCATAGGGTGTGTATTGCTTACAGCCCTGGTGGCCGGTAGCCGCCCTGCGTTTTATCTTTCGTCATTTAATCCGGTTAAGGTATTAAAAGGTACAATTCAGGTTGGCCGCTCAGCGTCGTATTCGCGTAAAGTTTTAGTAGTAATGCAGTTTAGCTGCTCAATAGCGTTGATCATAAGTACAGCTGTTATTTACAGGCAAATTCAGTATGCAAAAAACCGCCCGGCGGGATACGATATTACTAGGTTAATAGCCACTAATGCCAACGAAGATTTGGGTAAGCACTATTCCGCTTTTAAAAATGAATTATTGCAAAGCGGCGTGATTGAAAGTATCTCCACAGCGTCAAGCACCATTACAGATATTAACATGCACAACAACCTTGACCAATGGCCCGGTAAATTTACCGGCGAAACCGTTGAAATGGGCGTAATAGCTGTAGCTAATGATTATTTCAAGACTGTAGGCATGAAAATGCTTGCCGGGAGAGATTATAATAATGTGGTGTCCGATTCATTGAATATTATTTTCAATGAAGCAGCGGTTAAGCGCCTGCGCCTTAAAGGCGACCCGATAAGCCAGGTAATAACTTATGGGGGCAAGCAACGCAAGATAATTGGGGTAGTTAAAAACGCGCTGATGTTATCTCCATTTGCACAAGCCGACCCAACCATGTTTTTGTATAATAACGATCCGCATCAAAACATGATCTACCGCCTCTCGCCTGAAGTAAACCCGCACGATGCCATTGATAAAATAGGGCAGGTGTTTTCAAAATATAGTCCTGCTTATCCATTTACATATCGCTTTGTAGATGATGATTATAACCGCAAGTTTGGCCAGGAAGTATTGGTGGGGAAATTGTCGGGCATTTTTGCGGGCCTGGCCATATTTATTTCATGCCTCGGCCTGTTTGGATTAGCCGCATACATCGCCGAGCAGCGAACTAAAGAAATTGGCGTACGCAAGGTATTAGGTGCAACTGTAAGCCAGTTATGGTTTTTACTGTCGAAGGATTTTGTGTTGCTGGTGCTTATTAGTTGTGTAATAGCCTCGCCGGTAGCCTTTTACTTTTTGCAGGGGTGGTTGCAGAAATACGATTACCGGGTAACCGTTGGCCCTGGTGTGTTTATTATATCGGCGACAGCAGCAATTGTCATCACACTAACGACAATCAGTTTTCAGGCTATTAAGGCCGCGATTGCCAACCCGGTTAAAAGTTTACGTTCTGAATAATGGGTAATTGTATCAGTTTGCTTTGTGTTGTTATAACGGGTAAGATAAATGACCATATGACCATGACATTAAAAAATAAAAAATATGATCAGAAATTACATTAAAATAGCCCTCCGGAACCTTTGGCGCCACCGGGGCTTTTCGTTTATTAATATTACGGGCTTATCAATAGGGATAACAGCCTGTTTTTTCATTTTTATATACGTGGCCTTTGAGCTGAGTTACGATAACTTTCACACAAAGGCCGATAGGATCTATCGTTTGGTAACTGATATCAAAACCCCGAGCGAAACTATTAATACCAGTAGCACATCATGGGCGTTTGCACCCAATATTAGGGCAGACTTGCCCGAAGTAGAAGCATTTGTACGCACCAGCGGCGGCAGTTTTTTGGTGCGCAGGGGAGATGTAAAATTCCAGGAGGAAAACTCCATGTTCGCGGATTCGACATTTTTTAAGGTCTTTGATTTTAAATTAGTTAAAGGCGATCCCAGGACTGTACTCACCGCGCCCGCTACAATAGTATTTACCGAATCTACCGCGAAAAAATATTTTGGCAGTGCCGACCCAATTGGCAAAACCGTATTAATTACCGGCGATGCCGTACCTGCCACGGTTACCGGTGTTATGAAGGATTTTCCTGGCAACTCACAAATCAAGGCCGATATGATCATCTCAATGACATCGTTAACCCAAAAGTTTAATAAAGGAATTGACGGGCAGTGGGGCAATTTCGGCGCTACGACTTATCTTTTGTTAAAACCGGGTACAAGTCCAAAGGCTGTTGAAGCTAAAATGCCTGCCTTTTTGCAAAATCGTGACGGGGACGGAATGAAGAAAAGCCAGATGTTCTATAGGCTCATGCTTGAGCCTTTAAAATATACCTACCTCTACTCAAAAAGAGGCGGACAGGAAGTTGGAAGCATTAGCAATGTGTATATATTCAGTATTGTCGCGATTTTTATTTTGCTGATAGCTTGCATCAACTTCGTTAACCTTACTACTGCCCGCTCGGTTGAACGCGCCAAAGAAGTAGGGATTCGTAAAGTTGTGGGCGCCGAAAAGAGCCAGCTTGCAGGCCAGTTCATCGGTGAATCGGTGGTACTTTGTATCATAGCTTTTTTACTTACGCTTGGTATCGCTGCTTTATTGTTGCCTGCATTTAATCAATTGGCTGGTAAAACTGTTAGTTCCGGCATCTTTTCAAACTGGTACTATGTAGTTATTCTGTTTGTAACGTCTATTTGCATCGGCCTGCTTGCCGGTTTATATCCTGCGTTGGTACTATCGTCCTTTAAACCGGTGATGGTTTTGAAAGGCCGTTTTTCCGGAAGCCGGAAGGGCGGAATTTTACGCAAAACGCTTGTTGTTGCTCAGTTTAGTATTTCCATAGCGCTTATTATTGGAACTATAGTAGTTTATAACCAAATGAGCTTTATGCAAAACCGCGATCTTGGTTTTAATAAAGAACAAATGCTTGTACTCAACACCAACAGCGATCCTGCTAAAGAATCCCTGAAAAATGCTATCAGTTCAATTCCCGGCGTAGTATCAACGGCATCTGCTTCAAGTATCCCTGGAGGTGGAAATAACGGGGCTTACTCCGAGATAGAAAATAAAATGGGCGATTTGCAGATAGCTAACCTTGATCTGTATTTTGTTGATTATGACTATGTAAACCAATTTAAGATAAAGATGGTTGCGGGTCGTTCGTTTTCACGTGAATTTGGTACTGATACGGCCCAGGCGATGCTTATCAATGAAGCCGCTGTTAAATTGTTTGGCTATAGCTCTCCTAAAGATGCTATCGGCCGACGGTTTAAACAATGGGGGCGCGAAGGTAAAATAGTAGGTGTAATGAAAGATTTTCATTTCCGTTCGTTACAGGAGGTAATCAAGCCGCTTACCATGCGAATCGAGCTTCATAGTCTTGATCTGATAACTGTAAAAGTCTCCCCGAAAAATCTGAATAGCACATTGGCGCAGATAGAAGGTAAGTGGAAACAATTTATCCCTAACAGGCCATACTCATTTTATTTTTTAGATGAGTTTTTTGACAGGCAGTACCGCTCTGAACAGCGTTTCGGTAAGCTATTTTTCAACTTCGCCGTTCTCGCCATATTCATTTCGTGTTTGGGCTTGCTTGGTTTGGCTTCGTACAGCACGCTGCAACGTACCCGCGAAATAGGGATCCGCAAAGTGCTTGGCGCGTCGGTACCCGGTATTGTTAACCTGCTATCCTTTGATTTTTTAAAGCTGATATTGATATCCTGCATAATAGCCATGCCGGTAGGTTGGTATTTTATGCATCAATGGCTCAAAGATTTTGCCTATCGTATAGATGTTCAATGGTGGGTATTTGTGCTGGCTGGTGTATTAGCCGTTTTGGTGGCAGTAGCTACCATTAGCTTTCAGGCAATAAAAGCAGCATTGAGCAACCCGGTTAAAAGTTTACGTTCCGAATAATTGTCATTAAGCCATGCTTTCATCTTATTAATGGAATGCGGGGCAAAATGACCTAAACGAGATAAACTAATGATAAAAAATTATTTCAAAACCGCCTGGCGCAATATCTGGAAAAACAAGGTTTTTTCGGCTATTAACATTTTTGGGTTGGCCGTTGGTATGGCGGCCTGCATTGTGATCACGCTTTTTGTTTATTATGAAAAAAGCTTTGATAATCTGCATACTAAAAACATCTACCGCTTAAACGAGGTGCAAAAGTTTGAGGGAATGGGCGCCTCACAAAAGGTTGCGTTATCCATGTTTCCGATGGGGCCAACTCTGAAAACCGATTTCCCGGAAATAAAAAATTTTACGCGTGTTCGTTGGCAGCAAAAGTTTCCGCTCAATAACGGACTTAAACGAGTGTACATGCCACAGGTATTCTTTGTGGATTCGGTTTTTTTGAAAATGTTTGATTTTAAACTGCTGAGGGGCGATCGGGCAACCGCTTTGTTAAAACCCCGCAGCGTTTTATTAACAGAAGATGCAGCCAAACGAATGTTTGGTAATGATGACCCGATAGGTAAAACTGTAACCAATTACGGGCAGGATACTATAACCTATTCGGTTACCGGTATATTAGCTAATGTGCCCAAAAACTCACAATTGCAGTTTGATTGCCTGTTTTCATTCAGTAGTATTTATAAGAAATGGATGTTTACCAACTGGGGCGGCAACTGGTTAAATACCTATCTTGAACTGGCCCCTGGTACCAATATAGCGGCGCTTGAAAAAAAGTTTCCAGCCTATCTTCAAAAATATAAAGGTAAAGATGGCCCTAAAAATTACGAGCTATTCTTATTATCCCTGAAAGATGTTCACGCTAACTCGGCTGATATAGGGCTGGATTATATCAATTATCAAAAATTTGATAAACATATCACCAACCTGTTTACAGTTATAGGGATCATTGTTTTGGTGATAGCCTGTATTAATTTCATTAACCTTTCAACCGCGCGGTCATCAGAGCGGGCTAAGGAGGTTGGCGTACGTAAATCTATCGGGGCCGGACGTTTTCAACTGGCCATGCAGTTTTTGGGCGAAACCGTGTTATTATCCTTGATAGCCCTGGCTTTTGCCTGCATTTTTGTAAGCCTTGCCATTCCTTTTATAAACAGTTTAAGCCAGCGTGATATTAGTTTACCGCTGCATGACAATAACATGCTTATAGGAGTGGTTCTTATTAGCACCGTGCTTGTTGGTATTATTTCAGGTATATACCCTGCGCTTTTTTTGTCGTCGTTTCAACCGATTAAAGTATTAAAGGGGGCTTTAGCAACGGCGGGGGGCAATAAAGTGCCATTGCGTAATATTTTGGTTGTTGGCCAGTTTACGAGTGCTGTAATCTTAATGATAGCTACAGTTTTGGTTATCAGGCAACTTAAGTTTATGCAGAAAAAAGATCCCGGCTTTAACCGCGATCAGATTGTTAATGTTCCTTTAGGTTTGATCCCACAAAACAAATATGATTTGTTTAAACAGGAGTTGCTTTCCAACTCGATAATACAGGGAGTTACCGCGTCGCAGGATATTTTAGGCAGTCACCTTGACCAAACCGGCATTTCATTTAAACTTGGTGATTCACCATTGCGGCAGCTTACCTCAACCTTGCTGGTGGTTGATAATAATTACCTCGATCTGTATAAGATCAAGCTGCTGATGGGCAAAAACTTTTCTACCGATACTTCGGCCGTTTGGAAGCAATACATCATCAATGAAGCCCTGGCTAAGGAATTGCTGAAAGATCATAAAGGAAAAAATATGGAATCATTACTGGGACAAAGGTTTGGTTTTGATTCGTTGGGTGTGATTACCGGAATAGCCAAAGATTTCAATTTCAATTCCCTGCATTATAAAATTGAAACGCTGTTCCTGGTAAACGGTAAAGGGTTCAACCAAATGTCGGTTAAGATCAACGGCGGCAGGGCTAAAGATGCTGTTGCATTTATCCAATCAACCTGGCAAAAGGAGTTTCCCGGGATACCCTTTGAATACCAGTTTCTTGACGATCATTTTAAAGAAGTTTACAGTGTAGACAATCAGGTAAGCACTGTAGTAAGTATTTTAGCTGGACTGATCATCATTATATCCTGTTTGGGGTTATTCGGCCTCGCTTCATACTCAGCCGAAAAACGGATCAAGGAAATAGGGGTGCGCAAGGTGCTTGGGGCATCTGTGCAGAATATAGTGATGCTGCTTTCGGGGCATTTTGTAAAACTGGTGCTCATTGCCAACGTCATCGCCTGGCCGATAGCGTTTTATGCCATGAGTAAATGGCTGCAGGATTTTGCTTATCGCATTGATATTAGCTGGTGGGTATTCGGTATAGCTGGTTTTACATCACTGGTTATAGCCTTTGCTACTGTAAGCTTCCAGGCCATTAAGGCGGCTGTAGCTAATCCGGTTAAAAGTTTGAGGAGCGAATAACCTCACCCAAACCCTCTACAAAGGAGAGGGCTTTAAGAGTCGAAGAGCAAACAACAATTCCTCCCCTTTGGGGAGGTTAGGAGGGGTAAATGATTAAAAATTATATAAAAACAGCATGGCGTAACCTGGTTATAAACAAGGTTACTTCATTAATAAGTGTTGCGGGTTTAGCAGTTGGAATAGGTTGCTTTATATTATTAGCTACCTATTTATTAAATGAGCTGCGGTATGATAGGTTTCACGTTAATGCCAATCGTATTATGCGCGTGGCTTATAACTACAAATCCTCTGATGATGCGGAGGCAAAATCTGTGGCAGTAACGCCAACCGCACCAGTACCCGTATTTAAACAGCAATTGCAGGAAATTGAGGATGGTGTGCGCATTTCCTGGTATAATAACCCGGTGCAATACCAGGATAAACTATTCAATGAAAAACGGTTCTTTTTAGCCGATGAACCATTTTTCAGGATCTTCAGCTTTAAGTTTTTGAGGGGGAACGCAGCTACCGCACTTAAAGATCCCTCGGCTTTGGTGATCACCGCGTCTACCGCAAAAAAATATTTTGGTACTGAGGATGCTATAGGTAAGGTTTTGAAGGTTAATAACAAACTAAACATGATGGTTACAGGGGTGGTGGAAGATGTACCCGAGTATTCGCAGATCAAGTTTGACATTATTGGTTCGTCCGCAGGTTCGGAACATGCTAAAACGCGCAAATGGGATTCGGCTAACGATTATTCTTACCTGCTTTTAAGGCCGGGCGTTAATATAAACTCGGTTGAGCAGAAAATGAACAACTATGTAGCAGAGATGTTTAAGGATGATTTCAGGCAAGGGCATAAAATGTGGTTCAAACTCGAACCTTTGACCGATGTCCACCTGAAATCGCAGGCTACATATCCGCTAACGCCATCCGGCAATATCAGATACATTTACGTTTTAGGGGCAGTTGCCATTATCTTATTGTTGCTGGCTTGTGTCAACTTCCTGAACCTTGTAACAGCCAAAGCTATAGAACGAGGCCACGAAATAGGGGTAAGAAAGGTAATGGGTGCTGCACGTTCGCAGCTTTTTACACAATTTATCATCGAATCTGCCATGATCACCCTCGTATCGCTGTTGGCGGGCCTGTTTTTGGCGGATGTGAGCTTTAAATGGTTCAGCGATTTTTCGGGGCAGCAGTTGGGCTTTCAAACCTGGAATACATCATGGCTGATTATGGCCATGGTTGCCTTATTTGTAACGGTAACTTTTTTGGCCGGAACTTATCCGTCATTATATCTGTCAGCATTTAATCCTATTGTTACCTTAAAGGGGAAACTCACAAATACCTCCGGCGGTCGGGCTTTACGCAAATCGTTAGTTATATTTCAATTTGTGGTATCCGTATTCTTCATGATCTGTACGGTTATCGCGGGTAGCCAACTGCGGTATATCCAACACCTCAATATAGGTATCAACAGGTCGCAGGTGATGGTGATTGATGTTGGCGGCAAATCATTAAAAGATATTAAATCATTTAACAACGAGGTAACTCAATTACCGGGGGTGCTTTATGCAACTGCTTCGTACGATTCGCCGGTTGATGTTCACGGCGGATATAGCATTAACCACGCTGACGGCAAAAACAGCGACTATAATCTTTCGGTAACCGCTTTGCCGGTAGAAAAGAATTTTTTAAATACGCTTGGTCTTAAACTGGTGCAGGGCATTAATTTTACAGATGCGGATGAGAAACATTCTACGGATGCTGATGAAAATAAGCGCTATTACGGTTTTATAATCAACGAAAAAGCCGCCAAAGCACTGGGTTGGACAGCCGAAGAAGCAATAGGTAAACATATTGGCCTTAACGGACGTACCGGTGAAGTAAGAGGTGTTGTACAAAACTTTAATTTCGCATCCCTTCACCAGGAAATTACACCAATTGTAATGTTTACTGAAGATTATTTTGGTAAAGTGCTTATCAAAACCTCAGGAAATAATATTGCCAAAACCATATCTGCAGTAAAAGAAAAATGGAGCGCTTTTAATCCTGCCACACCTTTTGAATATCACTTTCTTGATCAGGAATTTGATGATATGTATAAGGCCGAGCAACGTACCGGTTCAATATTAACTGCGTTTACTTTGGTCACTATCTTCATCTCCTGTCTGGGTTTATTCGGATTGGCAGTGTTTTCAACCAGGCAAAGAGTGAAAGAAGTTGGAGTACGTAAAGTTTTGGGCGCAAGCGTTTTCAGTATAGTAAAGCTTGTTTCAGGCGATTTCCTGAAACTGGTTATCATATCGGTTATCATTGCTTCGCCGATAGCCTGGTATGCCATGCATCGTTGGCTGCTGGATTTTGCGTATAAGATCAGCATACAAATATGGGTATTCATAGCCGCGGGTGCAGTAGCTATACTTATCGCCTTTATTACCGTGAGCGTTCAATCCCTTAAAGCAGCGCTTACTAATCCGGTTAAAAGTTTGCGGTCTGGAGATTGATTATTTAGCTGAAAGGTAAAAGGCAAAAGCTGAAAGGTTTATAACACATTAAATACAGTGTTAAATAATTCTTTCAGCTTTCGCCGTTTAATTAAGCTATAGCATGTTACAGGAATCAAAAGTAATTATACTCTACCTGCCGGTACATATCTGGGCAATGGAAAAAAGCTTTAACCTTTCGCCTTTTACCTTTTACCTCAAAAAACACTGTATCATAACCGTACGCAATCTGTTACATAAGCGTACAGTGAAGTTTTGGTATGATGGTGTAATTTATTGATAGTTAATAAGATAGAACTTTGGTATGTTATTGATATGTTAATCGCAAAATGATAAGTATTATTGTTTAACTCATTTATTTACTAACAAACTAATTCAATAATTAAAAATGTTATCACTGCAACATATTTCAAAGTATTTCCAGGTAGGGGGCAACAAAAATATCATTCTGAATGATCTGAGCCTTGACATTGACGAAGGCGAATTTATTTCTATCATGGGACCTTCAGGTTCGGGCAAATCAACGTTGCTGAATATCATCGGTATGCTTGATGAACCATCAGACGGTTATCATTATTTTGAAGGCCATGCAGTACATCAGCTTAAAGAAAAACAACGTTCGGCTTTGTACAAGCAATACATCGGTTTCGTTTTTCAGGCTTATCACTTGATTGATGAGCTAACCGTTTATGAAAACATTGAAACCCCGCTTATTTACCAGGATTTTAAAAGTGCGGAGCGTAAAGCCATGGTTGCAGATATGCTTGACCGCTTTAACATTGTTGGCAAAAAAGATCTTTTCCCGGCACAGTTATCGGGCGGACAGCAGCAGTTAGTGGGTATCGCCCGCGCGCTTATTGCTAAACCCAAGTTGTTATTAGCCGACGAACCTACCGGTAACCTCAACTCAAAACAAGGGGAGGAGATTATGGAGCTGTTCCGCAAGCTGAATAAGGAAGATGGTGTAACCATTATTCAGGTTACCCACTCCGAAAAAAATGCCGAATACGGTTCGCGCATTATCGATCTGCTGGACGGCAAGATCGATTCATCAAGAAAACTCTGAACTCAATAATAAAATGCGATACTATAAATTACTATTTCTCGGTCTTGTTGTATTTGGAAACTTAAAGGCTTACAGCCAGGCCCCGGTAGATTCTGTGCTTACTTTACAGCAATGTATCGATCTTGCAATCAAAAACAACCTCGATGTAAAAAAGAGTGAATTGCAAATGCAGACACAGGAAATTGCCTATAACCAGGCCCGCGAAAACCTGCTGCCATCAATTAACGGTAATGTGAGCCACAACATCAGTAATGGCCGTAGCCAGGATCCTACAAATTATAACTACGTAACACAGCAAATTACTTACGCCCAGTATAATTTAAACAGTAACCTGACATTGTTTAATGGCATGAGCCTCATTAATAATATCAAACGCTACTCGCTGGCATACCAGGCAGGTAAAATGGATTTTCAACAGGCTAAGGACCTTGTTACCCTGAACGTTATTACTGCTTATTTGCAGGTACTTGATAATGAGGATTTGCTAAAGGCAACCGATATACAGGTTGAGCAGGCACAGAAACAGGTTGACAGATTGACAATATTGAATAAAGACGGCGCTACACCGCCTGCAACGTTATACGATTTGAAGGGCACATTGGCTACCAGTAAGATAGGCGCGGTTAATACCAAAGCAGCGATGGGGATCTCAAAGATTAACCTTTTGCAGATCATGAATGTGCCATTGGATAAGAGCGTTAAACTTGTGCGTTTATCTGCCGATCAATTGCCTGGAAATTATGATAAAAATGCAGATGAGATCTACACCAAGGCACTTAACGACCTTGCCTTGGTTAAAGCCTATGATTTGCGTTTAAAAAGTGCCGAAAAAGGTGTAAAATCAGCCAAAGGAGCTTTATGGCCTACTATCACTGCGTTTGGATCGCTTGCATCCAATTACTCAAGTACAGGTAATACCGGTTATTATTCGCAAATAAAAAATAATTACAGTTCGGGTTTTGGAGTTGGTTTAAGCATACCTATCCTTAATTATTTCCAAAATCGTAATAAAGTGGCACTGGCCCGTATCGACCTGCAAACTGCAAAGTATAACAATGACTTTACCCGGATCCAGTTGAAGCAAAATATTGATCAGGCTTATATCAATATGACATCGGCCCTTGAGCGCTATCACTTGCTGCGCGACCAGGTTGATGCCTATGGCGAATCGTACAGGATTGCTGAAGTTAAATTTAATTCGGGTGCTATTACTTCGGTAGATTTTGTGATAGCAAAATCAAACTTCGATCAGGCTAATACCAACCTGATCAACGCCCGGTATGACTATTTTATCCGTACCAAAATCCTTGATTATTACCAGGGAAACTTGGCGCTTTAATTAATAAACTCTTTAAGATTTTTAAAACCTATACTTTTATTCCCAATTTTTAGTTAAATATCTGGTTAACTTTTACCGAACTTATCGGTTGGGTTTAACCAGATATTTCTATTTTAGCGGTAGTTGTTGCAAACAATATCGTTTTCATAAACTTAATACATCATCGAACACCTAATAAATATGAAAAAAGCAATTTTACTTTCCTTATCTATTTTTTTGCTGTCAATAGGCATATCAAAAGCCCAGGTAATCCCCAGCTTTTCTTTCGGCCTTAAGGGCGGTTTAAATTATTCAACTTTTCCGTCAAACGGCGTTTTTAACAACGATAATAAAGCTGGTTATCAGGCTGGCGCTTGGGCAAGGATCGGCGGCTTAGGCTTAATTTTTCAACCCGAGCTTTATTATACTGATAAAAGCGTTACTGTAAATAATGGAGGTGTTTCAAATAAACAAAGCTTTAAAAGTTTTGATGTTCCATTACTTGTAGGTGCTAAAGTTGGTGCTTTAGGTTTAGGTGGAAGGTTTTATGGTGGGCCGGTGCTTTCATTTACAACCGGAAGAGATAGGGATGCATTTAATGATGCAACAGCGTTAAGGTATAAAGATGCGAACTACGCAATACAGGTGGGTGCAGGTGTTGATATCAGTAGCCTGTCTATCGATCTTCGTTACGAAGGTGGTTTAAATAAAATAGCTTATGGCAACGATAATTCACACACGCGTGTTAGCCTGTTCAGCCTTGCTGTTGCTTATAAATTGTTCTCATTATAATCTCCCAGTCCCTCAAAAATACTGAAAGACCTGCCGGTAACGGCGGGTCTTTTTTGCGTTAGATCGGAGTGTGAACTTTCCTATTATTCAAGTTACGCAATCGATTGTATATTTAGTATTATATTTTAGCTTTTATTTGATAGAATAGTATTATGCTTATTTTACAATGTACACCTATATTTAGGTGCCATTTATGCGTCGGTTATCTGTTTAAACGCGGGTTTCAGACATATCCTAAAATTTAGGGCAGATGAAAAAATACCTTTCAATCTCATTTTACAAAATTTTGTTTGCACTATCGCTGATAGGGAGCAATGCTTCTGCTCAAACGGATACAACTTCGAGGCTTATCCGACTTAATCAAATAGGCTTTTACCCTGGTGCCATAAAAAAGGCCATTGTTTTAAGTGACAGAGGAAGCGACTTTTTTATCCAAACCCTTCAAAAGCAAACAGTATTTACCGGTAAGCTTAAACCATCACTTAAACCAAACTTTGCCGGTCATATTGTTCAATTGGCCGACTTTAGTACATTCGGCAAGCCCGGCAGATATATACTTTATGTCCCCTTTGCAGGTTATTCCTATCCCTTTGAGGTTAAGGCCTCGGTTCATAAAGCTGTGGCCGCCGCTGCTATCAAAGCCTATTATTTTATGCGCTCAGGTACACCTTTACCCGAAAAGTATGCCGGCAAATGGCACCGGGCCTCAGGTCATCCTGATACGGTTGTACTGATCCATCCATCTGCCGAAAGTGAAGGGCGGAAGGCTGGCTCAATAATCTCATCACCGCGCGGTTGGTATGATGCCGGCGACTATAACAAGTATATTGTGAACAGTGGTATTACAACAAGTACGCTGCTTTCTTTATTTGAGGATTTCCCCGCTTACATGAAAACAGTTAAGCTTAATATCCCCGAAAGCAGCAATAAAATTCCGGATGTTTTGGATGAGGTGCTTTGGAACCTGCGTTGGATGCTGACTATGCAAGATCCCGCCGATGGCGGCGTATATCATAAGCTTACTAATGCTGCTTTTGATAAGTTTGAAATGCCCGATAAAGACACATCGCCACGTTATGTGGTACAAAAAGTTACTGCGGCTACGCTTGATTTTGCGGCTGTTATGGCGCAAGCTTCCCGCATTTTTAAACAATATCCTAACGAGCTACCAGGCTTAGCCGATTCATGTATCAATGCTGCTCAAAAAGCCTGGGGTTGGGCTGGTAAAAATCCGATGGTGACCTACCGGCAGGATGAGATGAACAAAAAGTTTGAACCGAAGATCACTACAGGGGGGTATGGCGATAATAACTTTACCGACGAGTTTATCTGGGCGGCATCCGAGCTGGCAGTCAGCACCGGTGAGGTTGACTATCTTAAAAATATTGATCTTTTGCCTGATGGCCGGATGCCGGTACCTACATGGTCGCAGGTTAGGCTGTTGGGGTATTATACGCTGATCAAAAATGATATAACAGCGAAAACTGTGCCCGCGTTACCGGAAATCAGGAAGCGACTTATCAACACTGCCGATGATATGGTAAATGGGGTTGACTCAAACGCTTATCAAACAGTGATGACTAAATCCGCCAGGCATTTTGGCTGGGGCAGTACATCCGAGGCCGCAAACGAAGGAGTTCTGCTTATCCAGGCTTACAAGTTATCGAACGATAAAAAATACCTGGATTATGCTTTAGCAAATCTTGACTACTTGCTTGGTCGTAACGGCACTGGTTATTCCTTTGTAACAGGGTATGGTACTAAAACACCAATGCATCCGCACCATAGGCCTTCTGCAACTGACGCTATAGTTGACCCAATACCAGGCCTGCTTGTTGGCGGCTCTAATCCTGGCATGCAGGATGGTGTCAAAGTGCCATCAAAAGTGCCCGATGAAGCCTACATTGATGATGAGCACGCTTACGCCGCCAATGAAATAGCCATAAACTGGAATGCCCCGCTGGCTTATCTGGCTAATGCGTTAGAGGCTTTGCAACACAAGTTAGCGAGTCAGACCACAAGATAATAAAGTATTAGGCATATATCTGCGACAGGTCAACCTTCAAGACCCTGCAGGTTGTAATACTTTATTATCGCAGTAAAAAGAAAGCGCTTCCCCAATTAATTAAAAGCGCTTTTTGTTTTTTAAGAACTTACGAGGTCTCTAAAACTTCGTAAGTTTGAATTTATCGTTACTTCACCACCTCAACCCATTGTCCTTTCAATAAGCTGCTGATTTGGTTATTATACATCGCCTCGCAATAAACAGCCGGTAAATAATATTTACCGGTGTATGCTGCATTAAGCATTACATAATAGGTTGATTCCTGCCCTTCGTATAAACTGAAATATGTGTTCACCCTATCATCACGGATGTCGCGGTAATCAGATGGTGATGATTTAAACGCTTCGTCGCCAAGTAGCCGGGTATTCAGGATCTCCCAGCCCGACGGAAAAATCTGGGTGAGGGCCAGGTTATCGTACCTACCGCGTTTACCCGGGTTTTTGATGTTTACCTGTGCTACAAAATCGGTCCCTTGTTTTAATGATGATGGGTCAATAGGCTTACCTTTAAGCGAGAAATAACCGACACGCATCTGTAATACATCCGGGTTAAGGATTGATTTGGTATCCTGCCCTGATGATGGCTGTCCTTTTTGTATCAGCCTAATGTACAATTTATTATTGCTGTTATTCTTAAGGTATACTTTACCTCCATTGCCAGCCAGCGCCCCTTGCCATAAATATGAACTTGTACTAATGGTGGCTTTGGCGCTTCCTGCTGCATAGTTAAATTCAAGTTTGCCTGCAGGTTTGTTTTGCCCGTAAAACTGGGCCAATGCTATCAGCGAATATGCTGTAGTCTGGGTGCTGTACCAATCATCCTGTGACAAACGCGCAGCAACGGTGTGCACCAATCCGGCCGCTTTTTGTTTTTGGCCTAACAGGGTAAGGGTTTCCAGTATCATTGCCTCATCCCTTAAATCGGATCCATAAGTGCCATAAAGACTATTGTATGGTTTAACGGTAGTTGATAATCTCGCAATCATTCTTAAACCAACTTCGGGCTGTCCCGCAAGCTTATAAGCCGCTGCAAGTCGCCAGGCCGCTGCGTCACTCAGCAACGCAAACTCACGCAGCCGGTTCATTGCACCCATTTCGGGCGAGCGGGCCAGTGCCAGCAGATATAAGCGGTAGGCTTGGGTAAGGTCATCATCGTAATAATATGGTTGCTTGCGTGGCGCCCAGCTAAGGGCCTTTTCTTTCTGGTATTTCTTCCAGCGGTCAATAAAGCCTATCGGCATGCTGAAGCCTTTTGCCTGTGCCGCTAACATGAAATGCCCCGCATAATTGGTTCCCCACTCATCGGCTTCGCCGCCGTAAGGCCAGTAGCTTAAACCACCGCCCTGTACCTGGAAGCCATTGAGCCTGTTAATGGTGGCTTTAATATTCCGGTCGGTTTCGGCCCTTTGTTTTGGTGAAAGGTCAAGCAACTGGTTCAGGTATAACTGGGGGAATGCCGATGATGTGGTTTGTTCCACACAGCCATGCGGATATTCAATCAGGTAATCCAAACGTTTTGAAAGGTTCAATGGCGGGATGTAAGCTACTTCAAGCATGGCTTTATTAGTACCGTTGATGCCAACCGGCTGATAATCGGTATTCCATACTTCGCCCGGCGCAAGCTCTTTCTGAATAATGCGGGTAACCGGCGGATTAGGGTTGCGAACGTTAAGATCAACATCATAAGCAGCTGTTTCCGAAGCGCTTTTGGCAATTATTTTTACTTTACCTACGCCAACAAAATCCTTAACATTTAAATCAAAAGTTACCATTTGGTCACCGGGCTTGTCAAAAGTGAGAGTCTTTTGATTATTACCGCCCAAATTGCTGAAGGCATTACTTTGCACCTGTATGTTAACGGTTTTGATATTGTTCTCCATAGCAAATACTGTTACCGGCAATTGAATGCTTTCTGAAGGGCCAAGCACACGCGGCAGGGTAGCCAGGATCATTAATGGTTTTTTAACCGCTACGGCTTTTTCGGCAATGCCGTAAGCACCATTGTGACCGGCTACTATCATAGCCTTAACAGAACCCACGTATTGCGGCAATATAAAGCGCTGTGTTTGCTTTTCGCCTGCACCGAGGTGGAAAGGGCCAAGGAATTTTACAACAGGTTTAAAACGGTTTACAGACACGTTTTTGTTATTGCCGAGGTTCCCGTCACCACCAATACTTAAAATTCGCTCTAAGCCGCCGCCAAATGCACCTATCACATAGTCGAACAGGTCCCAGGTTTTTACCCCTAAGGCTTCGTGCGCATAAAAGGTATCATGCGGATCGGGCAGTTTGTAATTGGTGATATCTAATAAACCTTCATCAACAATAGCGATAGTATAGGTCATTTCCTTGCCCGATGCTTCCGATACGGTAATGGCCGATTGTGTTTCGGGCCTGATCTTATCGGGCATGCTGATGATTGGTTTCAGGATGGTTTCCGGGTTTTCAACCTGCAGCGGGATAGCACCATACATGCGGATAGGCAAGTCATTAACCGTTTGCGAATGTTTTTGCAGTAGCGTAACATTTACAAAAATGTTTGGCGCCATTGTTTCATCAACCGTAAAGGTATAACGGGTTTGTCCTTTCTTAGTATCTATCCAGGCTGTTTTTAAAACTTTGCTGCCGTTTTCAAAACTAATCAGTGCTCGACCAGCTTCTCCTGTTGGAATAGTCAAAGTTGCCTCATCGCCAACTTTATAGGCAGGTTTATCTGAAGTGAAAGATAACATCGCTGCTTCGGTAGGATTGGTGGATTGTAACCTTTCCGACCAGTTTGGCCAATCCACATAAATGATCTTACCTGTTGAATGGCCTGTTTGTTCGTCTTTAATTTTAATGAGGTAGCGGCCCCAGTCGGCTTTGTTGATATGCAGCTTCCATTTGCCTGCGCCATTGGTCAGATTTACGATTTCGGTTTTAATGAGCTTATTATATTTATCCTGGGTAAAGTTGCTCATTTCATTACCGGTTTGGTCCCACCACCAGCGCCATTGCACTTTGTACAATTCAACCTGCACATCACGGCTGCCCGGCAGGGCGTTTCCATTTACATCAACATCGGCTATGTCAACTAAATGGTCCTTATCAGTAACCAACATGCCCGAAAGGTCACTGCCTTCAGGTGTCTTGATCCCTACGTAGCCTGGGTAAACGTTATAAGGCATGCTCACCTGGTTGATGCTGAAATTGCCGCCCGGCTCAAATACCTTAACCAGGAAATTTGCGCGAAGCTGACCAGGGGCCTGTTTCTCCACATTTACATTTGCGTCAACATCGGCCGTACCTGTTTCGCTTAGTTTGCCATCGAAAACAGTTTGAACCTGCGTATTAAAGGCCAGTGTAGGATCGTCAAAAACATAGTCTTTATACTTTTTAAAGCTGGTGTTTTGTGCCGACAGATAGGCATCAACTTTAGCTTTTAAGTTTTGCGCCGCGCCACCAAACAACCATTGGGCACTTAGCTTGCCATTGGCATTGTTTCCCTTGGTTAATTCGGATGCCCCGCCGAACGACAGACTAAGCTTAAGCCGGTTAGGCATGATGGTTTCAACCTTGATTTTTTTCTCAAACCTGGCGCCGCCAACTTTAACTTTAGCCGTCCAGTTGCCGGTAGGGGACGAAGTTTCTGTTGCGGTATGGAAACTGTAAAAGCCATCTAAGCTTTTGGTTTGGGTGATGCGCCTGTAAAGCTTATCGCTTGGGTCATATAATTCAAATTCGACAGGATGATCAGCCGGAAGGGTTTTTAATTTATCCTCCAGAATAAAAGATGTATAAATGGAGTCTCCCGGACGCCAAACGCCGCGTTCGCCGTAAATAAAACCTTTTAGGCCATTTTGTACTTCCTCACCGCCCACGTTAAATCTTGATAAAGGTAAAGAGCTGCCATCATCAAGTTTAAGATAGCCGCGCTGCACGCCTTTTTTGGCTACTAATAAGTATGGCTTCCTCTTAAGATTTAATTTAGCCAGACCGTCGCCGTCGGTAGTGGTTTTGTAGATCACTTGTTTCTGATAGTCGAGCAGCTCAAGATCTACATTGCTCATAGGCTCGGCACTTAGGATATCGGTAACAGCTATCAGCATACTGTTATCATTGCCACGTTTGGCAATAAGGCCAATGTTTGAGGATATGATGTTTCGGGTAGCCCAGCGTTGCTTACTATAATACGAATCTGTGCACGCATCGTCGCGTTCCTGCCAATTGTAGCCTTCGGGATAGTAATTATCATAGCGCTTCCAAAAGTCGTCGTCCTCGTCGCTTACTTTTGAGGCATTATCGCTATAATCACCGCCGTAGTAACCGCCTTCTTCGTCGTCACCATTGTCTTTTTGAACCTTACCGCTATAAACCTTGCAGTTGAACAAGGAATATGATCGCCTGAAACCGATTACCACTCGATATATAGCGCCGGGTTCAGTTCGGATCATCTGGTCAAGATCAAGCATAAAACGGTTCTTCTTGTGCAGGTTAAGACCTTTATCAGTATCTAACCGAATAGTTTTTTGCACTATAGGCTTACCAACCTGCCTTAATTCTGCACTGCCGTCAAAACCATTGCTTTGAAAGTATTGCGGTACGTTGTTTTCGTAGATCTTGATGATGATGACATCAACCGCGTTCAGGTTAATTGCTTCAAAAGGCATCATAATGCGGCCCGAGTCGGGGAGGATCACACCCTTGCCGGGTATGGCAACTGCAGGCAAACGGTTTTCAAAGAATAAATTAGCAGTATAGCCCTTCGTGATCCTTTTCAGGAGCGTGTTTTTAATGCCTTCGTTCACAGATATGGTGTAATCCCCCTGGAGGCGATCAGGAGCGTAAACTTTTACCAGGCTACCGTCGATGCTGTACGCCGGATCAGTGATATTGTTGATGCTGATAAGGCCGTTAAGTTCCTGTCCAACTAAAATGTTATCCGAAAACTGTACCTCAACATACTGATCATTGTCCTGCACAGCGCGGATATTCAGTACCTTAAAATCGCCAATGGCGGGCACTTCAAAATTCTGGTTGCCTTTTTTATCCACGCCAATGCTGCTGCCATCCCAGTTAATTGTAAGTGGATTGGCTTTGCCGGCTATACGTGTTAACCCGGTTATGGTAAAATGATGGTTTTTATGGGCCGCGTCGTGTTCCCAGTTTATTTTAACCGGCGAATCATAATTGGGTACAATAAGCTTATCAACAGCCGATGGGTCTTCTGCGTCAGCTGTTTGAATATCACCTGTAAGCTTCATTTCGGTATTTGAAGTACTGCTGGCGGTTTGCATGCCGATAAATGACACGGTAAAGTAGGGCTGAATAACCTGGAAATTAAATTTAAAGTGCTCAAAATGATCCGACACTTCAATAAGCTTGCTCAATTTAAAATCAGCAGTATAGTTTTTACCGGGGTCGAGCTTTTCATCGGGCCTGAACTCGATGGTTCGTGCATCCGTCCAGATAGCCTTTCCTTTTATAGCTGGTGAAAAGTTGAAAAGATCTTCGTTTATTTCCTCATTTTGCTGGTGCGTTACCTGCACGTCACTGGCCAGCCTGATACGAATGGGGCTCTGTTTGGAAATAACACCAGTTGTATACGACTCGATATACTTGCTGAAAGCAGGATCAACTATTGTTTTTTTTTGGCCATGAGCTACCAGGTATATGATGAGTAATGCAAGAGCAATGGTAGTGACAACAGTGATTAAGGTTCGGCGTTTGCGGAATTGATTGTATCCGTTTTCCATGAATAGGTTTATTTATTATCAGGTAAATTATGAAATTTATGACAATAAATAATTTAAAGCGAGAATTATTTTATCATAACTCCAGGCTTATTTAAAACCGGGATCTTGATAAAATTCATCTCCACAATACTTTCAGGAAGGAATATAAATTTCTTGTCGAAAATGTCTTTGCCTATATAATAGCTTAGCCAATATTCGTTATTAAGGCCGAAGGTTTGCTCATCAATAGGCTCGATAAGCTTATATGCTTTGCTATCTACAACAGGGATCATATGCCTTAGGGTAGAGGTTTTTACCTGTTCACCATCCTTTTCCCCATAGCCTTTTGAGGTTATGAGCACGTTTTCGATCGGCTCGTTTTTAAGGTTAATGAGGTACACATACCATACCTTACTTTCCACGCTCTCGCTCTCCAATGCTACCGCAATAGCAATATCCTTTACATTATTTTCGGGCAGGTCTTTTTTCATCTTTTGGTCGATTGGGTTGATTAGGTGAGTGGTCTAATTTCAATGCTAAACCATTCACCTAATCAACCATTCACTACTTCTTCTTAGTTGCCGCCTTTTTCTTAGCCGGTGCTTTTGTTGCAGCGGGTTTGGCTGAGGTAGCAGCTTTACCAAAGCGCCCTTTTTTAGCATCCTTCGGAGTTGCGTCGGCGAGTGCCTTGCATTCCTCGTAAGTCAGGGTCAAAGGATCTTTATCTTTAGGGATCTTAACATTTAGTTTACCAAATTCAATATATGGTCCCCAACGGCCGTTCAATACTTTTACATCCGGATCTTCGTCAAAAGCTTTGATCAGCTTTTCAGCATCCTTTTTGCGCTTCAGGTTAATGAGCTCAATAGCTTGTTCTTCAGTAACATCATGCGGGTCGATTTCTTTAGGTAACGATACAAAAGCGCTGTTGTGGCTAATGTAAGGTCCGAAACGGCCGATGGCCACTTTCATTACCTTGCCTTCATACTCGCCCACAACTTTGGGGAGTTTGAATAGCTCAAGTGCCTCTTCAAGGCTGATGGTCTCGATACTCTGCCCGCTGCGAAGACTTGCATAAAGGGGTTTCTCTTCGTTTTCGTCGGTAGCGCTCTCTCCAACCTGCACAAATGGCCCGAAACGACCTATCCTCACAGAAACTTTCTTCCCACTTTCAGGGTGAATGCCTAATTCACGCTCGCCGGTTGCTTTATCAGCCTTTTCAATAGTATTTTCAACTTCCTTATGAAACGGATTATAAAAATCGTGGAGCATTGCAGTCCACTCTTTCATTCCCTGCGCTATTTCGTCAAATTGCTTTTCAACGCTGGCGGTAAAGTTAAAGTCAACGATATCCTTGAAGTATTGTACCAGGAAGTCGTTAACAACTGCACCAATATCAGTAGGGAACAGTTTGCCACGTTCGGCTCCGGTGTTCTCTGTTTTTTCCTCTTTGGTGATGCTGCCCGCCTTCAATGTTAACACCCGGAAATTACGCTGTTTACCTTCGCGTTCTTCCTTTACCACATAACCACGGTTTTGAATGGTTGAGATAGTTGGAGCGTAGGTTGACGGACGCCCGATACCAAGCTCTTCCAACTTTTTCACTAAGCTTGCCTCAGTGTAGCGTGCCGCCGGACGTGAAAAACGTTCTGTAGCCGACATCTCCTGCATAGCTAAACGCTGACCTTTGGTTAATGGAGGCAACATTGCGTTTTCACCATCTTGCTGTGGTTCATCCTCATCATCCTGCGATTCAAGGTAAACTTTCAGGAAGCCATCAAATTTCATTACCTCGCCGTTTGCCACTAAATCTTCATTACGGGTTGAGATACTGATTTTTGCAGTAGTTTTCTCAAACTGGGCCTCGCTCATTTGCGAAGCAATGGCACGTTTCCAGATCAGCTCATATAAGCGCTTTTCTGCGGATTCACCATCGATAGAATGGTTATTGAAATATGTTGGCCTGATCGCTTCGTGCGCTTCCTGTGCACTGGCATTTTTGGTTTTATATCTTCTTTGCTGATGGTATTTTTCGCCGTAGGCAGATACAATCTCGCTTGCCGCCGAATTTAAGGCCAGTTCAGACAGGTTTACCGAGTCGGTACGCATATAGGTAATATAACCTGATTCATATAACCTTTGTGCAACCTGCATAGTGCGCGCTACAGAATAGCCCAATTTGCGGCTTGCTTCCTGTTGCAGGGTTGAGGTGGTGAACGGTGCAGCTGGTGAACGTTTTGTTGGTCTGGTATCTAATGATTTTACATCGAAGTCGGCAGGAATACAATCCTGTAAAAACTTTTCAGCATCTCCCTGTTTAGAAAAACGTTCAGGTAGTTCGGCCTTGAAAGCTTCTTTGCCTTTGCCAAATATGGCTACGATTTTAAATGCTGCTTCTGATTTAAATTTATTGATCTCACGTTCACGGTCTACAATAAGCCTTACTGCAACTGACTGTACACGACCTGCCGAAAGTGATGGTTTTACCTTCTTCCACAAAACAGGGGAGAGCTCAAAGCCTACCAACCTGTCTAAAACACGGCGCGCCTGTTGGGCGTTAACAAGGTTATAGTCGATTTTACGTGGTGTATCTATTGCTTTTAAAATGGCCGGTTTAGTGATCTCATGAAAAACAATACGCTTGGTGTGCGTGTCCTTCAGATCCAATGTTTCAAACAAATGCCAGGAAATGGCCTCACCCTCGCGGTCCTCGTCCGACGCGAGCCAAACCATTTCGGCTTCCTTAGCTAACTTCTTTAATTCGCTAACTACCTGCTTTTTATCTGCGGGTACCTCGTATTTTTGTTTAAAGTTATTAGCTATATCAATTGCATCTTCCGACTTAACCAGATCACGGATATGCCCGTAGCTGGACTTTACAGTAAAGTCCTTTCCAAGGTAACCCTCAATGGTCTTAGCTTTTGCCGGTGATTCAACTATCAGTAAGTTTTTGGCCATTTAATCAGTTTTAGTTTTTGCAAATAAAACATAAAGTAAGCGAAACACCAATTAGTTTTTGGTAAAAGGTGTAAAAATTGAAGGCGAATTATGTTTTAAGTTGAGATTTTTGCGCGAAAATGCCTTTGGAAATTATATTCTTGCAAAATAACCAATCTGATTTTAACAAAATGATAACAAGCAAATGCGGCAGCTCGCATTGTCAAGCTTAAAAAATGCAGGAAATAGGGTGTTTACATAAGAAAGCCGCCGCCAACAAGGTCATCTCCTTCATAAAATACAGCTGATTGGCCCGGTGCTATGCCTGATACATTATGATGAAAATCAACTTTCATATGTTCGCCCATTTGAAGAATGGTGCTTTGCGCTCCGGCATCTTTATAACGGATTTTGGTAATGGCTTCGAGCGGCTCATTTATATTTTCATATTTAATTAGGTTGAGGTTTTTTACCCAGGCTTGTTTGCGTTCAAGCTCGTCGGCGGTGCCTAAAACAACTGTATTAGTGGTAGGATCGATGCGCGTAACAAACATAGGGTGTCCTAATGCCACGCCCAAGCCCTTACGCTGGCCAATGGTATAAAAAGGATAGCCCTGATGCTTACCTACTACTGTGCCGTTGGTCAGTACGAAATTACCCGGGCCAATTCGCTCATCAAGGTCTTCAACTTTATGGCGCAGAAATGACCGGTAATCATTATCAGGTACAAAGCAGATCTCATAGCTTTCACTTTTACCTGCAAGCTCTATTTGCCCCATATCAAGTGCCATTTGCCTGATCTCTGGCTTTGAAAAACTTCCCAATGGAAATTTAGTACGCGCAAGATTTTTTTGAGATACACCCCACAATACGTACGATTGATCCTTATTGGTATCCTTGCCTTTTGATATCACGTAACGGCCATTGTCCTGCAAACGGATATTAGCATAGTGACCGGTAGCTATAAATTCGCAATCGAGTTTATCGGCACGTTTTAATAACGCTTCCCATTTAATATGAGTGTTGCACAAAACGCATGGGTTAGGGGTACGGCCAGCCAGGTATTCATCAACAAAGTTATCGATCACGAAATCGCCAAACTCGTTGCGGATATCTAATATATAATGAGGGAAACCGTAACCAACGGCAAGGGCACGCGCATCATTGATGCTATCTAAACTACAACAGCCGGTTTCTTTTGAGCTGCCGCCCGATGAGGCATAGTCCCAGGTTTTCATGGTTAAACCAATAACTTCATAGCCCTGTTCATGCAGCATCACTGCCGCCACCGAACTATCAACCCCGCCGCTCATCGCCACTAATATCCTGCCATGCTTACTCATAATGCTGCAAAGATACCTATTTGATTTTTATGTTAACACAAGCTTAGTCAGTATAGGGTAAAATGTGTTTAGATAACCATTATTTTGTGTTAATTAATAGTTAATTAATATTGTTATTCAGGATCTTATATGAGTTATATTAAGTAAAGATGATGGTGATATATGAGGCAAAATTAGTGTAAATGTTGTTTATAAATCCCGATTTCGTCGCTGTTAATTTCATTGTTTCTTTAATATAAGTTAAAATGCCCCGATAGCGATATTCTTAACACCATATTAATATTGTATAATAAAGCAAAAAAATTTAATCTACTTAGTGTAAAAAGGGCTGATTAAAAAAGGGAATTAAACGGGCGCTCAGAGAGTTCATTTCGTTGTAAAAAGTGTGTTTGTAACAGGTGTAGGTGATACACTAATTTCAACATTAAAAGACATTTGTTGCTAAAATTTTAAATAATAAATGTAGAGTTGACTATTATAAAAACAAGCAACATTATTTATTAAAAAAAACGTAAAAGTGATGCCGCCTATTGTAACGGACCTATTACATTATAAATTTGCTATATCCTAATTAATAAAACAATGTTAACTCAATTAACTTTAGAACAAAAATTACAGGGCGTAATTTTAGTGATTATTTGCTTTATTGCAGCAGCCAACTACTTAATAAAGTAACGCTTAACAATACGAATAAACACGTTAAGGTGCTTACTATACAGAGTAAGCACCTTTTTTATGTGATATGTTTTTTGCAGGATATTTTACGGATTGCGTGTTTGTCCGTTGCCTTTAACTATCCATTTGTAACTGGTAAGTTCTTCCAGGCCCATAGGACCGCGGGCGTGGAGTTTTTGAGTACTGATGCCAATCTCGGCGCCAAGACCAAACTGGGCGCCATCAGTGAACGCTGTTGATACGTTTGCATAAACAGCTGCAGCATCCACATCATTTAAAAATTTAGCAATGTTTTCTGCATTTTCAGAGATAATGGCTTCACTATGTTTTGAACTGTTTACAGCGATATATTCTAACGCTTCAGTAAATGAACTTACTGTTTTAATAGCCATCTTCATCGAAAGAAATTCAGTACCAAAGTGTTCCGGACTGGCTTTATGCAAAAGGTTGGAGGGGTAATTGCTTTTTAACGCTTCAAAGGCCCGTTCATCGGCAAAGATTTCTACTTCTTTTTCGTTTAGGATGTGTGCCAGTTGCGGCAGGTCGCTTAAGCGGGCGGAGTGGATGATCAAACAATCCAAGGCGTTGCAAACACTTACCCGGCGGGTTTTTGCGTTGGCAATAATTTCAGCACCTTTCTCTACGTTGCCCGATTCATCAAAATAAGTATGCACAATACCGGCACCTGTTTCAATAACAGGTACCTTGCTGTTATCCCGCACAAAATCAATCAGCGACTGGCTTCCTCTTGGGATAAGCACATCAATATAACCAATAGCATTCAGCAAAGCTGTTGTAGCCTCACGTTCGGCGGGGAGCAGTGTAACCACATTGACATCAACTCCATGTTTTGCCAATACTTTATGGATAACCGAAATAATAGCCCGGTTAGAGAAATCGGCATCACTGCCGCCTTTTAATATGCTGATGTTGCCTGTTTTAAAGCAAAGCGCAAAAACATCAAAGGTAACATTGGGCCTGGCTTCGTAAATAACGCCAACAACGCCAAGCGGGACACGTATTTTTGATATCGATAAACCGTTGGACATTTCTGTAGCAGAAAGCTGTTTGCCAAGCGGGCTATCCAGTTGGGCTACGCTTTGCATATCGCCTGCAATACCTTTGATGCGGTCGGCTGTAAGTTTAAGGCGGTCGTATTTTGGATCGGCCGGATCCATACGGTCAAGGTCTCGTTCGTTCTCGGCCAGGATATATTCGGTTTGTGCTATAGCCTCGGCAGCAACATCCTCCAAAATCCCGTTGATTACGGTAGGGGCAAGAGGCGATTTTCGACTTGCTTCACGTGCTTTATCAAAATAGCTGTTATAGTTCATTGTATTTAGCCTTGTAAGTAAAGATAATCATAGTGTACCAGTGCTTTTTGGTTTTTTTGGCCGACGCGTTCACGGGCCTTATCGGCACCATATTCGGCAATGCCTAAACCAATCAGCTTATCGGTATCATCTATCAGTTTAATAATATCGCCTTTTTTAAAGTCGGTTATTACACCCACTATGCCAACCGGCAATAAGCTGGTTGCCTTGTTTGAGATGAGCGCGGCTTTTGCACCGGCATTGATCAGTACACTCCCAGTCGCTGATTTTTCGGAATGGGCAATCCATTTCTTTTTACCCGATGCTGTTTTATTTGGAATGAAGCGGGTATGTGTAACCTGGTTTTCCAAAACATCTGTTAAGATCTGATCACGTTTACCATTGGCTATATGCACTGAAATACCAAGCTGGGCTGTTTTTTGCGCCATGGTTGATTTGGTGATCATGCCACCCCGGCCAAATTGCGAACGGCCAGATGATACAAAACTTGAAAAATCAAGTTCATTACCGCTAACCTCATCTATCACTGCCGAACCAGCTGCTTTAGGATCGCCATTGTAAATGCCATCAACGTTGGTGAGGATGATGAGCGCATTAGCGTTTAGCATAGATGCTATGAGGCCTGCCAATTCATCATTATCGGTAAACATAAGCTCGGTTACTGATACCACGTCGTTTTCATTGACAACAGGGATCACCTCATATTGCAGCAATGCCTCAAGGCAATTTTTCATATTGAGGTAATGCATCCTGTCCCTGAAATCCTCGCGGGTAACCAAAACCTGCGAGCACAGGATCTGAAACTGCTCAAACAAATGTGAATAGGTATTGATCAGTTTTACCTGCCCGATAGAGGCCAAAACCTGCCGGGCCGCAACAGCATCTGATTTTTCGGCAACGGTAATGAGACTGCGACCGGATGCGACAGCGCCCGATGAAACCAGTATCACTTCAATGCCTTGCTTTTTTATCGCAGCTATCTGGTCAACCAAATGGGTTATTCGCGGCAGGTCGGGGAGGCCGTTTTCCTGGGTAATAACATTTGAGCCGATTTTGATAACGATGCGTTGATAATTGAAAGCCATTAGTATAGTACAGGTTGAGGCTTCAATATTACAAATTTGGGAGAAATTAGGCTTTGTTTATTTTGAAATATCCAGTAAAGTGATGGATTTTATAGTGAAATGACGCGGAAGTCATCAAAAATTTAAAAAAACAGACCGGAAAGCTTGACAGTCAGTATTAAATTTTTATTTTTGTCGACTAATTCTATAGACAATGTATCATTTTAATGCAATTGCCGTTCTGTCCAAGTTAAAAATGCAGCTCCTAACTGCAATGTGTTGTTGTTGAGCCATAGCCTCCATCAACGATAATACACGACCCAAAATCACAATTTTAATTACCACCGCCACAAATTACTTCATGAAAATTTTTACAAACTTAGTTAGAATACTTGCGCTCTTCCTGGTACTATTGCCGGGTATAGGTTATGCACAGCTTAACGGCTCATATATATTGAGCGGAAAAGTTGACGACGACCAGGGTAAGCCGCTGATAGGGGCAACCGTATCTATTAAAGGCACAACCAATAAAACATCAACAGATACTACCGGTAAGTTTTCATTAACTACCAGTGCCAAATTGCCCTATACACTTGTTTTTACCGCGATCGGTTATCAGCCGCAGGAGTTTTACATTAAAAATGCCAATAGTACCGTAAATATTACGCTTACTACGCAATCATTGTTGGTTAATGAGGTGGTAGTAACAGCATCCCGTAAGGAGGAAAAATTGCTTCGCTCGCCCGTAGCTATCGAAAAATTGAGTATCACGGCGTTAAAACAATCGCCCGGCCCAAGTTTTTATGATGCTTTGGAGAACGTGAAAGGCGTGCAGATGACAACCACCAGTATCACCCTCAAAGTGCCTAACACCCGTGGCTTCAACAGTCCCAACAACTTCAGGTTTATGCAACTGGTTGATGGCGTTGATATGCAGTCGGCTACACTGGGTGTACCGCTTGGAAACGCTATTGGCCCAACCGAATTAGATATTGCCAGTGTGGAAATTACTCCGGGTGCTGCTGCTGCGCTTTACGGTACTAATGCTATTAACGGCTTGTCAAACCTGTTCACTAAAGATCCATTTAAATACCAGGGCTTAAGCTTTTACCATCGCCAGGGTTTAAACCATGTTGGTAAAGACCGCTTAGGGGCAAGTTCGCTTACCGAAGATGCTTTAAGATATGCCAAAGCATTTAACAATAAATTTGCCGTTAAAGTGAACTTTAGTTATATGCAGGGACAGGATTGGCAATCAGATACCCGTCTTGATCAAAATCCAACCAACCTTAAATCGGCCAACCCTGCTTATCCTGAATTAACAGGTACCAGCAACGCAGCTTATGATGGCTGGAATAAGTATGGTGACGACGCACTCGCAGGCAGTAACACTGTATCAATAAAAGGCATCACGGTTGATGGTAAAGCCCGCCCAAACCTTACCGTAGCCCGTACAGGCTATAACGAAGTTGATCTGGTTGATCCGCATGTGAAAAACTTAAAACTGGATGGTACGCTGGCTTATAAATTATCGCCAAATACCATCTTATCTTATACTTATCGCTATGGCAGACTTGATGGCGTGTTTCAGCGGGGTAATAAAATCTCGTTACAAGGGGCTACAGTTCAGAACCATAAAATTGAGTTAAAAGGGAAAGACTTCCTGGTGCGCGGTTACGAATCGATTGAAAATACCGGCAACTCGTTTAATGTAAAACCACTGGCCGATAACCTTGACCTTAACCACGCCAGCAATTCGGCATGGGCAACTTTATATGGTAACGCTTTAAAAGCTTATAATGGCGGTGTATTAACGTCTGCAAATCTTGCTGCAGCCGAACAAGCTGCCCGTGTAGCTGCTGATAAAGGCCGTGTTGAACCGGGAACTCCTGAGTTTGACGCTTTGAGGAAAACCATTATCGGCATCAATAACTGGGATATTAAATCAAGCCTGATCCCTAATGCCCCGGAAACAGGCGGTGCGGCGTTATGGCAAAAAAGTCATATGTACAACGGTGAGGCCCAGTGGGACCTGAGCAGGAAGGTTAAATTTGTTGACCTTTTGGTTGGCGCTGATGTACGTGTTTACAGCATTACGCCGGATGGTAATAACTTCGTGGATTTCAGCCGTCCTATTGCAGACAGGAACACGCCATTGGCTGATGGCTCTTTCGGTAAAGACGTTATCTATAAAAAATACGGTGCATTTACCCAGGTTACCAAAACCTTTTTTGATGAGAAGTTGAAATTATTCGGCTCAATCCGCTGGGATCGTAACCCATACTTCGATCCTAAATTTACACCGCGTTTAGCCGCTGTTTATACCGTTAACCAAAATCATAACTTCAGGTTTACATTCCAGAACGGTTTTCGTTTTCCATCGTTATTTGAAGCTTTATCATACGTAAATAACGGTCGTGTAAAACGTGTGGGTAGTTTGCCATTCATTAACGAAGGCTTAGGATACCTTGGCAATAGCTATACCCAAACATCGGTAGTGGCATTCAATGCTGCAGTAAACGCTGCAGGCGGCTCAGACCAGGCAGCTTTGGCTAACCGTAACCTGTTAAAAGTAGCGGACTTGCCACCTGCCCGCCCGGAGCAAATTACTTCTTTTGAGGTAGGTTATAAAGGTATCGTAGCCGACAATAAAGTGTTCATTGATATTGACGCTTACACCAACCGTTATGATGGTTTCCTCGGCCAGGTACAAGTTTTTGTGCCAAACGGTGTTACCGTAGGTTCAGACGCAGCTGTATTAGCCATGCTTGACATTAACCGCGATCCCACAACAGGCACATCAAGTAACGCAGCCAGTCAGGGGCAAAGCAGGTACCGCGTTTATACCAATGCTAAGAATATTTACCATAATTATGGTTCTTCGGCG
Organism: Mucilaginibacter gossypii; assembly: GCF_900100945.1. Lineage (GTDB taxonomy): Bacteria > Bacteroidota > Bacteroidia > Sphingobacteriales > Sphingobacteriaceae > Mucilaginibacter > Mucilaginibacter gossypii. Next base: position 195,877 of record NZ_FNCG01000003.1, read on the forward strand.
GGTATCACTTACAATTTCTACCAGCACTACACGGTATCGGGTAACGTGAGCTTCAATAAGCTGAAAGCCCAAACAGCTTCAGATATTTTTGTTACAGGTTTCAATACCCCGGAGTGGTCGGGCAATGTATCGTTCGGTAACCGTGAGGTGGTTAAAAACTTCGGTTTCAACGTGGTTTACAAATGGCAGCAGTCGTACCTGTGGGAGAGCCCATTGGTTACCGGTACCGTGCCTTCAATTAAAACAGTTGATGCACAGGTTACTTACCGCGTGCCTTCTTACTATGCAACATTTAAGTTAGGGGCTACCGATATTTTTAACAAAAGATATTATCAATATGCAGGCGGCCCGACAATCGGTGGCTTGTATTACGTATCGGTAACGCTTGATGGCTTATTAGCAGGCAATAATAACAACAAGTAAGAGCTTTTATAAGGTTTTATATAGTTTGTAAGGGGATGGAGTGATAAGCTTTGTCCCCTTTTCTATTTTGTCTATCGTCATTATAAAAGCGTCATTGCGAGGCACGAAGCAATCCCCTAAATACAATGGGGCTAAGCAAATCCAGCCTTTGTAGTTCGCGATTGCTTCGTGGCAATGACAGTGAGTGGGGATTATGACGGAAACAAAAAAGGCCAACTGATTTTTCAACCAATTGACCTACGTATAAAAAAAAGCGTCTTTGACTTATTTAGCGGTTACCTCATGCAAACCACATTCCTTTTTCGATTGATCTTCCCACCACCAGCGGCCTGCACGAAAATCTTCACCTTCGGCTACGGCACGGGTACATGGCATACAGCCGATGCTTGGGAAACCTTTATCATGCAGTGAGTTATATGGAATGTTGTATTGTTTGATATAGGCTTTTACTTCGTCCAGTGTCCAGCTGAAAATAGGGTGGAACTTAACCAGTTGGTTTTGCTCATCCCATTCCATGTCATGCATATCATGACGGTTAACCGATTGCTCGGCGCGGATGCCGGTGATCCAAATTTTGTTGCCTTTTAAAGCGCGTTTGAGCGGTTCTATTTTACGGATCCCGCAGCACTCTTTGCGGTTTTCAACCGACTCGTAAAAGCTGTTTGGGCCTTTTTTGCTTACCATTTCTTCCAATAGTTCATTATTCGGATAGTAGGCATGTATAGGTTTTTGATACCTGTTCATGGTAGCCGCCCAAACTGAATAAGTTTCGCGGAACAGCCTGCCGGTTTCAAGCGTAAACACTTTAATTGGCAGGTTATTGGCAAAGATCATATGACTGATCACCTGGTCTTCCCAACCAAAGCTGGTAGAAAATATAACTTCACCAGGGAAAAGCTCTGCCAATTTAGTGAGGGCTTCCACAGGGCCAAGTCCGGTGGTTACACTTTGTATTTGTTGTAATGCAGTGCTCATTTTATATAACCTTAGTAATAAACATGATAATAGAACGGATACTGATGAGGATAACAATTACTGATACCGCCACCATGATAGTTTTCGCAGAGATCTTATTAGAAATCTTAGCTGCGATTGGCGAAGCAAGCGCACTGCCTAAGATAAGCCCTCCGACAGCCTGCCAGTGATCGCTGCTTACCATGGCTATGAAGGTTATTGAGCCCATCATTGCCACAAAAAAACGTGAAAGCTTAACAGTGCCTAACGAAAAACGTGGGCTCCGGCCACCGGCTATCAGGGTTGATAACACGATTGATCCCCAGCCACCGCCGCCAACAGCATCGATAAAGCCACCGCCTAAACCCAGCAGCGAAATGCGTTTTACCTTATCGGCCGATTTTTTCTTTTGTGTATTGAATGCCTTCCTGAATATCACTATACCCAATATCAGGGTATAAACCGATACAACAGGTTTGGTATACATGCTGTAATGCTCAAGCGAAGATAGGAGATAAGCTCCTGTTACCGCTCCTATTATACCGGGAATAACTAATAACTTAAATAGTTTCCAGTTGATGTTGCCCATGCGATAATGCATCCAACCGGCTATACCGCAACTCATGATCTCGGAAAGGTGTACGCCCATACTGGCTGAGGCCGGAGGGATACCCATAGAAAGAGAGAATGTGGTTGAGGTAACACCGTACGACATGCCGATGGCGCCATCAATCATAGCAAATACAAACCCGGCTCCTAAAAAGTAATAAAAGATAGGATCGATGCCGGTTACGAAGTGCTTAAAGTTAGGCTCTTTGAAATAAAGTGCGGTTATACCAATGGCCAGTGATATGATAATGGTTGACCAAATTAGCCAAATGAAATTTTTCCGGTTAACAGGTTTTGGTTCAACCAATACCGAGGTTACGCTATTTAGTTTTTTTACTTTGTCGGCAAAATCGCCTTCAAGGGTATTTCTTAGTTCGCTCATTTGCTGCAAAGTGATGTCAAGCTCCGCAGGAAGGCTTTCATTCAATACTTCTTTTAATCGTTTAGCCACAGTAGGCGATTTTCCATTGGTAGATATGGCCAGTTTCAAGTCGCCCTTTTGCACTATCGATCCTAAGTAAAAATCACATAGCGCAGGCTTATCAGCTACATTGATCAATAATTTACGATCATGTGCTGCGCTGCGAACATAGCTGTTAAGTTCGCTATCATTAGTAGCAGCGATAACAATATCGGCGTCGTTCAGGTCGTCGTCGGTAAATGATTTTTGTATAATGCGGATGCCCGGATATTGCAATGCAAGTGTATGTACCTCGGGCAAAAACTCGCGCGAAATAACGGTAACCCTTGCACTGTTGCTGTTATTAAGTACAGCAGTAAGTTTTTCCAAACCAACATTACCGCCGCCAATAAGCACCGTATGCAGATCATTCAGTTTTAAAAATACCGGAAAAAGCTGGTTACCTTCCTGTTTTTTATCCTGAATGTTGGTTAAACTCTTATCCCCGGGCAACAACGTCATAAACTTCTTTTATCAGTTGGAATTTTGGATGAAGCGATACCACCTCGCCTAAAACAATAATGGCAGGCGATGAAATCTCACTTTCATCAACGGTATCAACAATAGTATCCACCGTCGCAACAGCGATCTTCTCGTCTGCAGTAGAACCGCTTTGAATAACGGCTACGGGTAGTTTGTTCTTGCCTTGTAACTTGAATATTTCAGCGATCTCGGCCAGCTTATGAATGCCCATCAATACAACCACGGTAGCATTTGATCGTGACGCGTCAACAAGATCGTTCGAGATCTTGCCATTTGCAGTAGTTCCGGTAACCACCCAAAAACTTTCACTTAAACCGCGGTGAGTAACCGGGATCTGCTGCAATTCGGGTACGGCTATCGAGCTGGAAATGCCCGGAATAACAGAAGCGGATATATTGTGTGCCGCGGCAATTATCAACTCTTCATATCCACGACCGAATACAAACGGATCACCACCCTTTAACCTGACTACGTGACCATAGTTTTTGGCATAATCAACCATGAGGTTGTTTATTGCTTCCTGCGAAAAGGTGTGATCGCCTGAACGTTTGCCTACGTAAACTTTTGTAGCGTTTTTCGGAGCGTAGTCAAGTAACTCTTCATTAACCAAAGCATCGTACAAAACAACATCGGCTGTTTTTAAAGCTTTGATAGCTTTTACGGTTATCAGGTCGGCATCGCCTGGGCCTGCACCCACCAGTGTGATGCGTGGTTCTTTTATATTTTTATTAGTTTCAGTCATTATTGTACAAGCGCCTCTCTCTTATCCTTGCTTCTGCTTAAAAATTCTGTAGCCTGTGCTAAATATGTTGTGGCAAATTCTTGTGACGGCTCATTTTGGTTGAGTTGTAATACCAGATCATTAAAGCTCCCGTTCAATTCAAACTCGCCTTTTTCAACGTATTGCGCATCAAACTCGCGGATCACGCCAATTTGCGTACTGCTGTTAACGGCTTTATCAAGCAACAGCGCTTTCGCCGAGCTTACAAACACATTATAGGCATGATAAATAGCGTCAGCCCAGCGGCCATCAGCATAAGCTTCGTTAGCCCAGCCTAATTTTTCTTCCGATTCAAACAGGAGGGTAGCTACCAGGTCGATGATCACACCGGCGCATTCACCTACGCCTATAGCGGTAACAAATGTTTCCTGGTGCCCCCAGTCAATATATTCGTCATCGGTAAGAGTAGTTAAATCGGCAAGTGGTTTCAGCAAACGGTAAAAATAATCTTTACCCTGCCTGTCATAATATTCATGGTAAGTTTCACCCTCCGGTGAAAACTCTTTATAGTCGTTCAATAACCACCTTAGCACATCGGTAGCACGTTTGGTAGGTACTTTAATCACCCTTTCGGCAGCGCGGCCAACGCCGTCGCCAACGGTACCGCCGCCTAACATCACCTGTACAGAAGGTAATACTTTAGCGCCTGCTTTAAGCGAACTGCCATGAAACCCAATGTGGGCCAAACCATGCTGGCCACATGAATTCATACAACCGCTTATTTTGATTTTGATTTCGCGGTTATAAATAAAGTCTTCGTATTCGTTATAGATCAGGTCCTCCAATACGCGGGCCATGGTCATGCTGTTGGAGATACCAAGGTTGCAGGTGTCTGTACCCGGGCAGGTGGTGACATCAGCAATGCTATCAAAACCCGGCGCAGCCAGTTCAAGCTTAGCCAGGCCTTCATATAAAGCAGGCAATGCTTCCTTTTGAACATATTTTAAAAGCAAACCCTGGTTTTGAGTAATGCGGATCTCGTGACCAACCAATGGCTCCAGTGTTTTAACCAGTGCACGGGCAGTATCTGATGAGATATCACCTACAGGCACTTTAATATACACGCCGTAAAAACCTTTTTGTTTTTGCTCAAAAACGTTGGTAGCCAGCCATTGCTCATAGCGCAACGGGTTGCTGATGGTTACCTCAGGATAGCTATCAGTTGGTGGTAAAGCCGGGGCATCAATAGCATCCCGGTTGATAGGGTATGATTTTACTTTGTTGGCCGTACGCTCAATTTTGGCTAAACGCAATACCTCGTCTAAACCTAATTTTTGGATAAGGTATTTCATACGGGCTTTGTTGCGGTTATTGCGTTCGCCGTAACGGTCAAAAACACGGATTACTGATTCTATATAAGGGATCAGCTGATCTTCTGGTAAAAACTCTTCAACAATACTGGCTAAAATTGGCTGTGCACCTAAACCGCCGCCAAGCATGATCTTAAACCCACGTTCGCCATTGGCATTTATTTTAGGTATAGCACCGATATCATGAATGTATGAAAACGCTGTGTCCTCATCGCTTGACGAGAAAGAGATTTTGAATTTGCGGCCCATTTCCTGGCATATCGGGTTACGCAGAAAATAATCAAACGTAGCATATGCATAAGGAGAAACGTCAAATGGTTCTTTTGGGTCGACACCTGCAGTAGGAGAGGCTGTAACATTGCGCACGGTATTACCGCATGCTTCGCGCAGAGTGATATCATCCTGTGCAAGCTTGGCCCAAAGCTGAGGTGTACGGTCAAGACTTACATAGTGGATCTGGATGTCCTGGCGGGTGGTAAGGTGGAGATTACTGCTCCCAAACTCGTCAGAAATCTCGGCAATCTTCAATAGTTGCTTAAAGCTAACTTTACCAAAAGGTAGTTTAATGCGTACCATTTGCACGCCTGGCTGACGCTGGCCATAAACACCGCGCGCCAAACGTAAACTTCTGAATTTTTCATCATGAATTTTACCTTCACGAAAAGCATGGATCTTTTTTTCAAGATCTATAATATCCTTCTCAACAATAGGGTTCTCCAGTTCCGTTCTGAAGCTCTGCATATTCTATGTATTAATCTTTTATAAAAAAGCCCCTTTGGCTGTGGCTAAAGAGGCATATATGGTTAAATATTACGTTTACAGCCTCGTTTTCTCATTGCACATATAGCAATAAGGCAGCTGGTTAAGACAAGTAATATTAATGCTCTCACGATTCATTTCCCAAATATATATATAGTATACGGAAAAAGTAGCATTTAATTTAAAAAAACTGCGTTATGACAGTTTTATGAAGTTTTAAAATTAAACGCTGATGAGGGTGGTTTCGCGTTTGATGATATCGGCGATGCTGGTTTCGCTTAATATTTTAAGTGTGGCATCTCTTACATCAACAAATACATCCCTTATGCCGCAAGTGCTTTCCTGGTGGCATTCATCACATTTGTGGTAAAAATTTAAGCTGGCGCAGGGCACCATGGCTATAGGCCCATCGGTTATACGCATAATGCTTACCAGGAATATTTCTTTAGGATCGCGGTTAAGACTGTAGCCACCGCCTGCTCCTTTTTTGCTGTAAAGAAACCCTGCATTGCGCAAATCAAGCAGTATCTGCTCAAGAAACTTTTTAGGGATTCGTTCAATCTCGGCAATCTTCGAAATTTGCATAGGCGGCTGGTCCATGTTCTTGCCAAGAACCACAAGTGCCTTTATAGCATACTTAGTTTTTTTTGAAAGCATTTTCTAAAATAAAACTCACAAAGGTAAATAAAGATATTCTCTAAATTAACTATTTTTTCGAGTAATATTATAGATTATATAGAAAGGATATTTTATACAGACATTGTTATATAAAAGTTACAATGTATGCCTGTCTGAATGGCCGAGGCTTTTACCCGGGTTAACTTTATCACGAACGGCCTGTTTTAACTCTTTGATTTCTGGAAAATGGCCATCACGTTTGCGGTCAAATAGTGTTTCTTCACCTACGCTTATCGTATATCTTCCGCTCACTTCGCTTGGTTTTAAGGTAACGCCATTTACGTCATCGGTAAAGGTTGTAAGCAGTTCCTGCGCCATGTAAGCGGCACGCATCATCCAGTTGCATTTAGGGCAATATTCGATTGTTATGGTTGGTTTCATGCAGTTGTGATTGGTTTCTTTGCTACAATAAATCTTTCTTCGGTATGGGTACTTAAAACCTTAAGTTCATCACCCACCGAAATTATGCCGGTATTTTCATGTATCAGGTTTTGCCCAAACATGATCTTATTGTTTTTCATACGATAGGAGGCGAGGGTTTTTAAAGGCTCTTTGGCTTTTACAGCCGTTTGCTGATCAATAGTAGTGAGCACACAGCGTGCACAAAGCTTTGCCCCGTAAAAGGTTATGCCTGCTATCTCAATCTCATTCATCAGGTCTTCGCTATAAGCTTTGCCGCCTGTAAAAACTATATTGGGGCGAAAGCGGTTGATTGGCAATGGCAACGGCATACGTTTGTTGAGGTCATTAAGCGAAGCTTGCCCAATAAGCAGAAAAGGATAGGCATCTGCAAAGGAAGTGATCATGCCGGGTTTGGCGTAGCGCTGGTCAACTTCGCGTTCACTGTCATCGGGCATGTAAATGAGGCGGCATTTCATATTAAGTGCTGCGCTGAACCATTCGTCGAACTCTTCGCTTACATATTGTCCAAAACAGGTGTCTTCCCAAACTGCAAACTGTTGCAAAGGTTTTCTTTCGCAATTAAACGGAATTAATAATGACCCACTTGACTGATGATGTACTGTTATCCCATCCGATTGGATTGATGCCTTCAATAAGGCCATCTGCGGAAACTCGCGTTGCGTTATAAAATGCCCGTGGTCATTAACCAGCATCCAACGCCTGTCGTGTTGTAAACCACGACGGGTAACCTCCGCATTTTGCACAGCAACGCCGCCCAATGATTTGATAGGGTAGATGTATAATTCACTTACTTGTAGCATGTGGTAAAAATAAGAAATCTGAGGCATGATTTTCGGGATTAGGAGATTAAAGGATGTTTGAATCCAGACTTTCCATCAAGTCAATCCTTCAATCAAAAAAAACATGGTTCTTTTTCTTCACAATCGATTGCTATATCGATTTTTAATTAATATAATTGTTTTATCCAATTTCAAAACCAATTTATAAACTATGCCATTAAGTAATATAAACGGCAAGGCTAAGGCTAATAATACCTATGATGCCATTGTAATAGGGTCAGGCATCAGCGGTGGCTGGGCAGCAAAAGAGTTATCCGAACTTGGCTTGAAAACCATTATGCTTGAACGGGGCCGAAACTTTGAGCATATTAAAGATTATAAAACTGCTAATCAGGACCCCTGGGACCGACATCATGCCGGAAAGCCAACGCAAGCCCAACGTAAACAACGCCCCGTAATTTCACGTAATTGGGGAGCTTCCGAACCTATTATGGATTACTGGACCGATGAGCAGGCCGCACCATACACCGAGATCAAACCTTTTAATTGGTGGCGATCATACCAGCTTGGCGGCCGCTCTATTTTATGGGGAAGGCAAAGTTATCGCTGGAGCGATTTTGATTTTGAAGCCAACGTTAAAGATGGCTGGGCTATTGACTGGCCCATCCGATATAAGGACCTTGCACCCTGGTATGATCATGTGGAGAAATTTGCAGGCATCAGTGGTTCGCTTGAAGGGTTACCGCAATTACCTGATGGGCATTATTTGCCACCCATGGATATGAACGTGGTAGAAAAAGACGTAGCTGCCCGTATCAAGAAAAATTATAATGGTACAAGGCATATGATCATCGGTCGTACAGCCAACTTAACAGCTGCTATTCCGGGGCGTACCGCATGCCAGTTCAGGAACAGGTGCTGGGAGGGCTGTCCGTTTGGTGGCTACTTTAGTACGCAATCATCAACTTTGCCTGCAGCGCTGGCTACCGGAAATTTAACAGTAAGGCCATATTCCATCGTTACTAAAATATTATACGATAAGGATACCAAAAAGGCCAAAGGGGTAGAGGTGCTTGATGCCGAAACCAATCAAACCTATGAATACTATTCAAAAATAGTTTTTGTTAATGCCTCGGCCTTAAACAGTGCGTGGGTTTTGATGAATTCGGCAACAGATATTTGGCCGGATGGTTTAGGCAGCAGCAGCGGCGAACTTGGGCATAATATCATGGATCATCATTATAATCTGGGTGCAAGCGGACTGGTTGAAGGGTTTGAGGATAAATATTACTACGGCCGCCGTGCTAATGGCATTTACATACCCCGTTTTACCAACCTGTTTGGCGATAAGCGCGATTACCTGCGAGGTTTCGGTTATCAGGGTGCGGCAAGCCGCATGGGATGGAGCCGTGAAATTGCGGAATACAATATTGGAGCTCAATATAAAGATGCGCTTACCGAACCAGGTCCATGGACAATTGGCATAGGTGGCTTTGGCGAACTGTTGCCTTACCACGAAAATAAGATCACCCTTGATAAAACCCGCAAGGACAAATGGGGATTGCCAATTTTGGCGATGGATGCCGAGATTAAAGAAAATGAAAAGAAAATGCGTATTGATATTGTGAAGGAAGCTAAAGCCATGCTTGAAAGTGCCGGCGTAAAGAACGTTGAAACGCACGACCGCGGTCATAACGTTGGTGATGGTATTCACGAAATGGGTACTGCAAGGATGGGACGTGATCCTAAAACTTCGGTACTTAATGGTAATAATCAGGTATGGGATGCCAAAAACGTTTTTGTTACCGATGGTGCGGCTATGACTTCGGCAGCTTGTCAAAATCCATCATTAACGTATATGGCTATGACGGCCCGCGCTGCTCATTTTGCAGTAGATGAATTGAAGAAAGGAAATTTATAATTTGGTGATTAGTGAGCGGTTGATTAGGTGAATGGTTTGGCTCCAATTCTCAAGGTTTCATTAACCACTAACTTGATCAACCATTCACTAAACATAAAACTCAATACTCACTTAATCAATATATCAACCACTCACCAACTATGAAAAAGCTACTTACCATTTGCCTTTTAATAGGCGCACTAATAAGCCAGGTACTTGCTAAAGATAAAGTACTGATATTTTGCAAAACCGCGGGATTCCCTCATAAATCAATAGCGGTAGGCGTAACTGCAATAATTAAACTTGGTCAGGAAAATAATTTTGATACAGATAGTACCACTGATGCCACGAGGTTTACCATCGATAATTTAAAACAATATAAGGCGGTGATATTTTTAAACACCACCGGCGATGTTTTAAATGATGCCCAACAAACTGCATTTGAGCAATATATTAAGGCCGGCGGCGGTTTTGTTGGTGTACATTCCGCAACAGACACCGAGTATGATTGGCCATGGTATGGTAAACTGGTAGGGGCTTATTTTAAAAGTCATCCAAAACAACAGGAAGCAACGTTAAATGTGGTCGACCGTAATTTTATTGCCACTAAACATCTGCCTGAAACCTGGAAGCGATGGGACGAATGGTATAACTATAAATGGATTGGTAATGATTTGCACGTACTGATCAAGATAGATGAGAAAAGCTACACTGGTGGCGAAAACGGCGATAATCACCCCATGGCCTGGTATCATAACTTCGATGGCGGCAGGGCTTTTTATACCGAATTAGGTCATACTGATGAATCATATGCTGATCCATTATATTTGAACCATCTGTTAGGTGGTATCAAATATGCAATGGGTTGGAAGAAGTAGTCTGAACCGGGATTTGGGGAGATTTTTTGGATTTCCCGGATAACATGCAATAGAGAGGGCTCACGATAATTCGTGAGCCCTCTCTATTTAAGTAAGAAAATCCTTTAATCCCCCAAATCCTGATTCAGGAATTACGCATGTTGTATCGCTTCAACAAGTGCCTTATTGTGCTTATATCTGAATACGAAAGGGAAAACAATGGCTATTGCCAGTGCGTAGCCTGCAAAGGTAAGCCAGATGCCATGCCAGTCTTTACCACCGCCCGGCAGCAAAAAGAAATTATCAATGATAAGTCCGCTTGCTATGCTTCCGAAAAAAGCCCCGAAGCCATTTACCATCATCATAAACAAGCCCTGTGCGCTCGCTCTGATATCTGGAGTGGCCTGTGTTTCAACGAAAAGTGAGCCAGATATATTGAAGAAATCGAAGGCCATACCATAAACAATGCATGATAAAATGATCATCCATAAACCGCCAGCCGGATCGCCAAAGGCAAAAAGGCCAAATCGTAACACCCAGGCCAGCATACTGAATAACATTACATACTTAATACCGAATTTGCGCAGAAAGAACGGGATCAGTAAAATAAAAAAGGTTTCAGAAAACTGGGAGATGGACATAATAATGGCCGGATATTTTACACCGAATGAACTTTTATAAGCAGGGATTTTTGAAAAATCATGAATGAATGGATCGCCATAAGCATTTGTGAGTTGGAGCGCGGCACCAAGCAAAAGCGAAAACGCAAAGAATATCGCAAATTTAGGGTCTTTGAATAACGCAAAAGCATTAAGACCCAACGAATCGACCAATGACTTTTTGGGTGCTTTTTCCGAAAGTGGTGGACATTTGGGAAGGCTAAAGGAATAAATTCCCAATGCTAAAGCTACCGCTGAAGCAATATAAAATTGGTTTGAAGAAGCTTCGTTATGAGTTATACTTACCGTCCATAATGCAACTATAAAGCCAACTGTTCCCCATATTCTAATAGGGGGATAGTCTTTTACGACATCTTTATTGTTGCTTTTTAACGCTGAGTAGGCCACGGTTATAGATAACGAAAGGGTCGGCATATAAAAGACCATGTTTAGTAACATCACCCAAAAAAATGCTGATGGGTTGGTAGTTTGCGGCAAGGTAAACAGTGTGCAGGCACCGAGAATATGCATAAGGCCATATAGTTTTTCCGCGTTGATAAATCTGTCAGCAATGATGCCAGTGAGAGCCGGCATAAAGATGGCTGAAATCCCCATTGTGCTAAATATAGCCCCAAATTGAGAGAATGACCAATTTTTTGTAAGCGAGCAGTATGTACCTATTGTAAGCAACCAGGCACCCCAGATAAAAAATTGCATAAAATTCATCAGTATTAAGCGGAACTTAATATTCATACGGTACCGGGTTTAAATAATTTTAGTCAGTGTTAAATTAAAAGCGGAAAGTAGTGAAATAAATGTAAATCAGAAAGCTACAAGTGTAGAAATTACGATTGTTAAACAGAAACCCAGGGGTGAGTTTCTGTTCTATGTCCATTCACGATTAAATTATATTCTTTGAAAAAGTACATTCGGCTAAATCCGAAATAGAAAATCCGAACTCCGAAATCAGGAAGCTTTACGCTTGTTCAGTTCATCGCGGATCTTCGCTGCTTTTTCGTATGATTCTTCGGCGAGGGCTTCCTGAAGTTTGGTTTTGAGCTCTTCAGTACTGATGGAAGCATAACCGCTCACCGATGCACTCACCGATTTTTCTTCGGGCGTTTCGTTGATATTTTCCAGATAAACAAAATCGTTGCCCTCTATAACAATGCCCGCAGTTGAAAGAATAAATTCATAAGTGAAGATAGGGCAGTCAAAGCGTACAGCTACTGCAATAGCGTCAGAAGTGCGGGCATCTATTTCTACAGAACGCTTTCCGTCGCTGCAAACCAGTTTGGCATAAAATATCCCATCAACCAAATTATAGATGATCACTTCCTGAACTTCAATCTGGTAAGCCTGGGCGAAGCTTTTGAACAGGTCGTGCGTAAGCGGGCGGCTTGGGGTCATTTTTTCTATTTCGATAGCGATAGCCTGAGCTTCAAAGCTTCCGATGATAATAGGCAAGCGACGACGGCCGCTAACCTCGCCTAAAACAAGTGCATAGGCGCCCGATTGAGTTTGACTGTATGATAAGCCGACAATATCAAGCTTTATTTTTTTCATGTTATTCCCCATCACACCTGTATTTATGCTGAAGCTTTATATTCTTTAACGGCTGTTATTAATTTAGGGAGTACTTCAAACGCGTCGCCCACAATTCCGTAATCTGCCACCTTAAAAAACGGTGCTTCCGGATCTTTGTTTATGACTACAATAACTTTTGATGAACTTACCCCGGCCAGGTGTTGAATTGCACCTGAAATACCGACTGCAATATACAAATTTGGACTGACAGCTATACCGGTTTGTCCAACGTGTTCGCTATGCGGCCTCCAGCCAGCATCTGATACAGGTTTTGAACATGCAGTAGCTGCGCCTAAAAGTTCGGCAAGTTCTTCTATCATGCCCCAGTTTTCGGGGCCTTTTAAACCGCGACCGCCCGAAACAACGATTTCAGCATCAGGCAATGAAACTTTATCCGTTGAACGAACGATTTCTTTAATCATCGCCTTAAAGTCTGAAGCTTTAGTTTCAACACGAAAGTCCTCAACCTGGGCAGTACCGCCAGTTTCAACAACTTTATAAGAGTTGGGTACAAGCGCAATAACTTTTATGGCGGAGGTAAGCTCGACAGTTGCGAAAGCTTTACCTGAAAATGCTGTCTTTTTTACTTTAAACGAGCCGCCTGTCTGTTCAGGTAAAGCAACCGCTCCGTCGGCAACACCGGCTTCCAGTTTAATACCTATACGGGGCGCTAAACCTCGGCCGGAAAAGGTGTTTGATAGTACCACAACCGCCGAACCTTCTTTTTTGGCCGCCTCGGCTATGACAGAGGCGTAGGCCTGGTTTACAAATTCCTTCAATTTATCTCCTGATACATTAAGCACTTTATTTACACCGTATTTACTTAATAAAGCTAATTCGGTGGCGTCAACGTTGCCTATTGAAACAGCGGTAAGGGAAGTATTATTTTGATCGGCAATGGCGCGGGCATAAGAAACGGCTTCAAAAACTGATTTCTTGAATTTGCCCCCGGTATTTTCCGCATATATTAAAACTGACATATTTATCTGTTAATGATTTAGATCATAATTTATATAACACGCGCTTCGGTATGCAGCAGCTCAACCAGTTTAGCAGTATCATCAGCAGGTATAAGCTTCACCTGGCCGCGTGGAGCAGGTGTTTCATAACTAATGATCTCCGAAAATGTTTTTATCTCAACCGGTTCAACAACTGTAAGTGGCTTGGTTCGGGCAGACATAATGCCGCGCATATTGGGTATTTTGGGTTCGGCCACACCTTCGGCCGTACCGGCTACAAAAGGATAGGGAATAGTTAAAACCTCTTTACCACCTTCAATCTCGCGCTCAACGGTTGCCTCTGTGTCAGCGGCATCTAATTTTTTAATGATGGATACCGATGGCAGATCAAGCAGTTCGCCAAGCATACCAGCAACTTTTGATCCATTATAATCAATAGATTCACGACCTGTCAGGATCAGATCAAAAGGATTTGATTTTACATATTGCGCAATCTGATATGCTACATACCAGGCATCGTGCGGTTTAGCACTTATTCGTACCGCGTCGGTAGCGCCAATGGCCAGGGCTTTACGTATAGTGGCTTCTGTATTGGCTTCCCCAATATTTATTACAGTTACTGTACCTTTACCGCCGTCGGTTAGTTCAATGGCGCGGGCAAGTGCAATTTCATCATAAGGGTTAAGTATAAACTGAACCCCGTTTGTATTAAATTGCGTGTTATTATCAGTAAAAGTTATTTTTGTGGTGGTATCAGGAACATTACTTACACATACCAGAATCTTCATATCAATAGGTTTTTGCAAATTTAGTTAAAAAAGATAGAGTTTAAAATGGAGTTAAGCAGATTGAATAAGCTGTTGGAATTTATAAAAAATGAACCGGATGATGAGTTTCTGAAATATGCCCTGGCAACTGAATATCTGCGTCTGAATGAGACAGATAAGGCACTTGCCTATTATGAAGACCTGGTAAATAACCACCCCGGCTATACAGGTACCTATTATCATTTGGGTAAGCTTTATGAAGCGTTAAACCGAAAGGATGACGCCATTAAAACTTATGAAACCGGCATGAAAATGACAAAAGAAAAGCGCGATAACCATGCTTTTTCTGAATTGCAGGCAGTATACCGGCAAGCAATAGGTTTTGAAGAAGACGATGACGATTATTAGCCTTTAGGGTTCATAGTTGATGGTTCATAGTTCATGGCAACTGAATAATGACCTTTAGGTTTTAGCTTTATAAACTAAATGAGTTTACTTATAATAATTGATATTAGGCTATAAAGCATGGTCTTAAGAGCCATCACCACAAACTATGAACCATCAACTATGATCTTTTTTAAAGAATGAAAAAACGGCAACTTATATTCCTTCGGGATGTGCTAATTTATACTTTTACCGCTTTTGGCGGGCCGCAGGCCCACATTGCTGTTTTACTGCGCGAGTTTGTTGAAAAACGAAAATATATTACCGAAGATGAGTTGATGGAGCTTAATGCCTTATCGCAGGTATTGCCCGGCCCTTCGTCAACCCAAACGCTGGTTGGGATAGCCTGGAAAGTGGGTGGACTTAGGCTGGCTATTATTACATTTTTAATTTGGATACTGCCCTCGGCCACTATTATGTGTATGGCGGCTATCAGTTACAGTATGGTTGCTAATAAGGCCAAATTTGCTCATGTAATCAGTTATGTACAGCCTATAGCGGTAGGCATAGTTGCTTATGCCACTTATACATTTGCCAACAAATTTTTAAAAACCAGGATCAGCACCATGCTGGCTATTGGTTCACTGATTGTGACACTCATCCTTCAAAATGCTTATGCCTTTCCGATACTGATATTGCTTGGCGGCATTATATCATCGGCCATGGAAACTCAGCAGCATGAAAACGAATTGAGGGTAAAGCTGTATTCAAATGTAAACCCTAATAAAGTAGCTTACTTTATAGGTATTCTGCTTTTTTTTGCTGCTTTAGGTGCGGTTGTAAATCAAACGTCCCCATTAAGTTTACCAATCCGTTTATTTGAAAACTTTTACCGCAACGGCATTCTTATTTTTGGAGGAGGACAGGTGCTGGTACCACTCATGTATACCGAATTTGTTGAGGTTAAGCATTACTTAAGCCGGTCGGAGTTTTTGTCGGGATATGCCTTGCAGCAGGCTTTGCCCGGGCCTACATTTTCATTTACTTCGTTTTTGGGCGGCATAACGCTTGGCAACAAGGGATACACTATTTGGGGGCAGGTAATTGGGAGCCTGGTTGCTGTTATTGGCATCAATACACCAGGCCTTATCCTTATCCTGTTTATTGTGCCGTTTTGGGAGGATCTGAAGAAGATTACACGTATAAAAAACTCACTGAGCGGTATAAATGCAGTAGCTGTAGGTTTTATGGCAACTGCGCTGATTTTACTGGTAAGGCCTTTTGGCTTAAATTGGACAGCCTATGCCTTAATGATCGGCACCTTCCTGGTGCTGCATTTTACCAAAATAAAAACACCGATAGTGATCATTATCGGTGTGGTTTTAGGAATAATATTTTGATTTGCGATTTCGCATTTTTGATTTCGGATATTGTCTTTAAATAAATCCCAAATCGAAAATCCCACATTCGAAATGAGATTAAAACGGAGGCTCATCATCTATGTCGTCCATTCTTGAAGGACGTATAATGAAGTTACTCTGCTTTTCAAAATCCTGCGAAGGGGCAAGGCCTGCGAAAGCGTTACCTGCGGGAGGGGGGAAGCCATCCATACCTTCTTCAAGATTTGTGAACTTAACATATTTGCCCACAAATTTAAGCCGAACAGTACCTGTTTCACCGTTACGGTGCTTGGCTATAATTACCTCGCCCACACCCTGGGTTGGATTACCGTCCTCATCTTCGGTCAGACCATAATATTCTGGACGATAGAGGAATAATACCATGTCGGCGTCCTGCTCAATAGCGCCCGATTCACGTAAGTCTGAAAGCATTGGTCTTTTTGAGTTGCCCGGCCGGCTTTCAACCGCACGGCTTAACTGCGAAAGTGCAATTACCGGCACACTGAGCTCCTTGGCAACTGATTTTAAAGCACGAGAAATGCTACTGATTTCCTGCTCACGGTTGCCCCCGCCACCTTTGCCTTCAGCTTTGCCATGCATCAGCTGTAAGTAGTCGATAATGATTAACTGGATATCATACTGTGATTTTAAGCGGCGGCATTTTGCCCTGAACTCAAAGATGTTTAGGGCAGGTGTATCATCAATGATGAACGTTGCTTTTTCAAGCCTGCCAATTTTAGAGTGTACCTGCTGCCATTCCCATTCTTCAAGCGTGCCTTTACGGATTTTTTCCTGCTCAATTTCTGCCTCGCCAGCTATCAAACGGTTAACTAACTGTACAGACGACATCTCCAGCGAAAACACCACAACTGGCTTGTCAAAATCAACCGCTGCGTTACGGGCACAGCTTAATACAAAAGCTGTTTTACCCATCGCCGGACGTGCCGCAATGATCACCAGATCTGATTTTTGCCAACCTGACGTCATCCGGTCAAGGTTGGTAAAGCCAGAGGCGACACCTGTTAAGCCATCCTTTTTATCCTTCAGGGCTTCAATATCGCGTAGGGCCTCATGAACAAGATCGTCCATATTACGGGCATCCCGGCGTAAATTGCTCTGGGCTATTTCAAACAGATTTTTTTCGGCCATATCCAGCAGGTCGAATACATCTGCAGTATCCTCATATGCATTGTTGATCACCTCTGTAGAAATGCGGATCAGTTCGCGCTGAATAAATTTTTGAATGATGATGCGCGAATGGAATTCGATATTGGCGGCCGATGCAACGCGGCTTGTAAGTTCAGTGATATAGTAAGCACCGCCAACCATTTCCAGCTCGCCAAGCCTGCGCAATTCGGCAGTCACGGTAAGGATATCTACAGGCTGTGTTTTTTCAAACAAGATTTTTATTGCAGAAAAAATCTTTTGGTGATTGGTTTGATAAAAAACTTCGGGTTTTAAAACATCTATAACAGATGAAAGGGCATCTTTCTCCAGCATAAGGGCGCCTAAAACTGCTTCCTCCAAGTCCGTAGCCTGTGGCTGCAATTTGCCGCCTGCAATGAATGGGGTAGGATTGGGGATCCGGCTGCGGCGTTCAAAAGTATTTGGCTTGTTATACTGGTTGTTATTCTCAAAACTCATAAGGGTACAAAAATATACAAAAAACGCTTCGACAGGCAAAGTAAACACCTAACATAGTGTATCGGTATTTTAAAATAATCATACACAGGGTGATAATTTTAAGGTTTTTAATAAACACCTCAGTGTTGATAACTTTTTAAGGGAATTTGGGCTGATTGATTTTCAGCTAATTGAGTCAATGTTAATAAAGTTTTCAAGTGTTGATAGCATCTGCACTCAAACGCCGGTAAACCCAAAAGGGTTATCAGTTCAATAACGGCTTAATCAATTAATATAGCTACTTTTGCCAAAATTTAAATCATAAAATGGCATTTAATTCAAGGCCTCAGCGCGAAAGCAATCAGATGGTTTTTGGTATCAGGGCGGTAGTAGAAGCGATTCGCTCGGGTAAAGAGATTGAGGCGTTATTTATACAGCGAGGCATAGGCGGTGGCCTGATACAGGAGCTTAAAGAACTGATGAACGAATATCAGATAACCGCACAGCAGGTTCCGGTTGAAAAACTAAACCGCATTACCCAGAAAAATCACCAGGGAGTTATAGCTGTGATTTCGCCTATTGTTTATCAAAAGATAGAGAACATCATTCCAGAAGTATTTGAAAAGGGGGAAACGCCGTTAATTTTAGTTTTAGACAGCATTACTGATGTAAGGAACATGGGTGCGATTGCCCGTACTGCCGAATGTGCCGGTGTGCATGCCATCGTGATCCCAGCCAAAGGCTCGGCGCAGATAAATCCTGATGCCATTAAAACATCGGCCGGCGCATTATACAAAATTCCTGTTTGCCGGCATGATAATTTTATGCAAACTGTACGCTTCCTCCAGGAATCGGGCTTGCAACTGGTTTGTTGTACCGAGAAAACACAGGATAATATTTACACTCCGGATTATACCGTACCTACTGCCATCGTTATGGGATCGGAAGAAGACGGCATTCGTAACGAGATCATCCGGATCTCCGACCACCTGGCCAAGATCCCTATGTTCGGCGAAATTGAATCGTTGAATGTATCGGTATCTACCGGGGTGATTTTGTATGAGGCAGTGAGGCAGAGAACCCCCCCCGCCCCCTAAAGGGGGTGCTTACTTACGGCTGGTTTTTATCTGTCGTATTAAACTTAAAAGTATTTAAACAAGAAAAGCTTTGCCGTGGCAAAGCTTTTCTTGTTTAGCATTACAGCTAAAGAGTGATTGTAAGTAGGTACCCCCTTTAGGGGGCGGAGGGGGCTAAATATACTTCGCTCCAAATTTACTTTTTACATCAGCCACAACCTGTTTGATGTTCTGTTCCTGGTCGCGGGGGCAAATGAGCAGGGAGTTGTTCGATTCTACTACGATATAATCATGCAGCCCCTGCAATATTACCAGTTTTTCGCCCGGCACGTTTACCATGCAGTTTGAAGAGTCATACATGATCACTTTTTCTGCAGGGATAACGGCATTACCTACATAATCCTTTTCGGCAAGGTCATATATTGATGCCCAGGTACCCAGATCGCTCCATCCAAAATCCGAAGGTAATACATACACATTATCTGCTTTTTCCATAATGCCGTAATCTATCGAGATATTAACGCATTGCTGGTAAGCCTTGTGTATATAAGACTTTTCATCGTCTGAGTTATAAACTGGTTTTGCATCAGCAAAGATCTCATGCATTTCGGGCAGGTACTGATTAAAGGCCTTAACAATAGTTTTGGCCGACCAAACAAAGATGCCGGCATTCCATAAAAAGTCGCCGCTTTGAATAAAGGTTTTAGCTATTTCAAGAGTGGGTTTTTCGGTAAAGGTTTTTACTTTATGAAACTCATCATTGATAACGTTATCAGTGTATTGAATATATCCGTAACCGGTATCGGGCCTTGATGGTTTAATGCCCAGGGTTATCAGATAATCATTTGAAGCGGCGGTTTGCAATGATTTTTCGATAGCGGCAACAAAAGCATCCTCATCCAGGATCTGCTGATCGGAAGGGGCTACAACAATAGCTGCATCGGGGTTAAGACTTTCAATTTTAAAACAGCCATAGGCAACACAAGGTGCCGTATTACGCATTACCGGTTCGGTAAGAATCTGCTGATCCTCCATATCGGGCAATTGTTGTTTTACCAGTTTGGTGTAGTTTTCGTTAGTAACAACGTAAATATTTTCTTTGGGGCAAACTTTCAGGAAACGTTCGTAGGTGTTTTGTATTAAGGTTTTACCGGTACCAAGTATATCTATAAACTGTTTAGGGTGCGATGTACGGCTTATCGGCCAAAAGCGGCTTCCAATCCCTCCAGCCATAATTATCGCATAATAGTTTTTATTCATGAGCAAGTAAAGAATTTTAATTTGGTATATCGACCGTAAAAATGTGTAATAATTTGTTAATTATCCATTAAGTGTAGCTAAATAATTTAACGGTGGGCATAACCACAAATTTGTCTGGTTCTTTAAATGAACGAGCAATGAAATTGTTTTTCATCTAATCATCATTTTTGCATAAAATTTAAAAGTAAATCCATCGTTTATTTAGAAAATTTTGTTACTTTAAACTTTTAAATACAATTTAAGAATTTGTTAAAATAATGATAGAAACAAAGAAATCGCTATTTGACAATCTCCAGAATTTTTTCGGGTTTGATAATTTTAAGGGAGAACAGGAAGCGATAATAACCAACATCCTGGCCGGTAATGATACATTCGTTATTATGCCTACCGGTGGCGGCAAATCGATGTGTTATCAGTTACCAGCTTTGATGAGCGATGGCACGGCAATCGTAATTTCACCATTGATAGCCCTGATGAAAAATCAGGTAGATCAGCTTAGGGCGTTTGGAGGATCAGATAGTATAGCCCATTTTTTAAATTCATCACTTACAAAATCAGAGATAGGCAAGGTTAAGGAAGATGTACTGGCAGGGAAAACCAAGTTATTGTACGTGGCCCCCGAATCGTTAACCAAGCAGGAAAATATTGATTTCTTACGCCTTAACCACGTTTCATTCGTGGCGGTAGATGAAGCGCATTGTATTTCGGAGTGGGGGCATGATTTCAGGCCCGAATATCGTAAAATACGCCAGGTGATCAGTAACATAGGCGAAAATATTCCCATAATTGCTCTAACAGCTACGGCTACCCCAAAAGTTCAGCAGGATATTCAAAAAAACCTGCAAATGAATAATGCTACCGTATTTAAATCGTCATTTAACCGGGGCAACCTGTTTTATGAAGTTAGGGCCAAGCGTAATGTTATCAAAGAGATTGTAAAATTTGTAAAACAAAATCAGGGCAAATCGGGAATTGTGTATTGCCTTAGCCGCAAAAAGGTTGAGGAAGTAGCCGAGGCGCTGAACCTTAACGGGGTAAGGGCGTTGCCCTATCACGCAGGGCTTGATCCTAAAGTGCGTGCAGAAACGCAGGACAAATTCCTGATGGAAGATGTTGATGTTATTGTCGCTACGATTGCATTCGGTATGGGTATTGATAAACCCGATGTTCGCTACGTTATACACCATGATGTGCCTAAAAGTATGGAGGGTTACTACCAGGAAACAGGAAGGGCCGGACGTGACGGAGGAGAAGGTGTTTGTGTGGCTTTTTATTCGGAAAAGGATATTGATAAGCTTCAGAAATTTATGAAAGACAAGCCTGTTTCGGAACGCGAAATAGGTACTCAGATACTAAAGGAGGTTATCGATTATTGCGAGTCGTCGGTTTGTCGCCGTAAACAATTATTGCATTATTTTGGCGAAAACTTTAATGAAGCAGGCTGTAATAACATGTGCGATAATTGCTGTACCCATAAAGAACATTTTGATGGGGAGGAGCACCTGCACAGGGCATTAAGTTTGATTAAGCATATTGGCGAAAAGTTTGACGACCACCATATCCTCAGCATATTAATGGGTGAGGAAAATGCTCAGATCAAAAATTATGAGCATGATCAGCTTGACTATTATGGTTCGGGCAAAGAACTAGGTAAAAATCTTTGGAACTCGCTTTTAAGGCAGGCATTACTAAATAATTACATTTCAAAAGATATTGATCAATACGGGCTTTTAAGGCTTACTAAAAGTGGCATAGGCTTTATTGAGAACCCGCACAGTATCCGTTTTGTTTTGAATAAGGTAATGGAGGCTGCTGACGATGACAACGATGACGACGGACCAAAACAAAGCGGCGGTGCACTTGATACCCAGTTGCTGCAAATGCTTAAAGAGCTGCGTAAAAAGCTGGCCAAACAAAAAGGATTGCCACCGTTTGTAATATTCCAGGACCCTTCGTTAGAAGAGATGTGCACTCATTATCCTATCAACACCGAAGAACTTAAACAAATTTCGGGTGTTGGTGCAGGCAAGGCGCTGAAATTTGGTAAACCTTTTACCGATTTGATCCAAAAATATGTAGAGGATAACGATATTGACCGGCCAATTGATATGGTGATTAAGAGTGCTGCCAATAAATCGGCGCTTAAAGTGTTCATTATCCAAAATATCGACAGGCATTTAAACCTTGATGATATTGCTGCTTCAAAAGGTCTTACTTATGAGGAGATCCTGAAAGAAGTTGAAACTATAGTTAACTCAGGAACCAAGCTCAATCTGAACTACTATATTGATGAGGTGATTGACGAAGATAAGCAGGAAGAAGTATTTGATTATTTCCGCACTGCAGAAGCTGACTCTATTGATGAAGCCTTAGCCGAACTGGGCAGTGATGATTACACCCGTGAAGAGGTGCAGTTAATGCGTATCAAATTCATGTCGGAGTTGGGGAATTAGTTGCTGAAAAGTTCTGATAAAGAAAGCCTTTAGATTAAATTCTGAAGGCTTTTTGCTTTTCCCCTGATTACTGCTGTTGGCTTTAATTTTATTTAGTTATGATCATAAATTCCGTACGCCTGTTCTTTGCCCTGTCTTCCTCTGTTGTATTGGATGCTATCGGTTGCGTTTCACCGTATCCTTTGTAAACAAGGCGGGTAGGGGCAATTCCTTTCGACACGAGATATTGATAAACAGACTTTGCCCTGTTTTCAGATAAGGTTTGGTTACCCTGGTGATTACCTGTATTATCTGTATGGCCTGAGATCTCAATACGGGTAGTTGAGTTTACCCCTAAAAATTCAATGAGCTTGGCAAGTTCGGCTTTTGATTCCTTTTCAAGGTCAAACTTATTAGTATCGAAGAAAATATTTTTAAGGATTACCTTATTGCCAATTTCAATGGGTGATAATAGTGCTACAATGTTAAACGGGCTTTTAATCTTATAATTTTTAAGCGAAAAGTTTTCGGAATAAAACAGATATCCGCTTTTTGAAATATTAAGCGCATAGTTTTTGCCCGACGTTAGTGTGGCTAAAAAGTCCCCCTGTTCATCGTCACTGTAATCCTGGTAAACCGGCAAATTACTTTCCAGGTCAATAATCTCAATTGCAGCTTCAAGGGGGGCTTTCGTCTTTACGTCTTTTACAAAGCCTTTAACATACGTTACCAAATGGGGGCGCAACTTTACAGGCAGCTCGAACTTATAAATATCATAACCGCCCAACCCCTTTAAATTATCCGATGAAAAGAAAGCATAATCTCCGGCGGCAGTTAATGATAAGCCGCCCTCATCACCACTGGTATTGATAGGATATCCAAGGTTTTCGGGTTTTTGCCATTTACCGTCTTTATCCATGCGGCTAACAAACAGGTCCTTGCTACCTAAACCCGGCCAGCCATCGCTGCTAAAATAAAGTGTACTGTCATCAGGGTGAATAAACGGTGATAATTCATTGTAGGGGGTATTAATATTGGGACCCAGGTTTTCAGGTTCGCCCCAGCCTTTTTCACCCAGCCTACTTTTCCAAATGTCATAGCCGCCATAACCGCCTTTACGGTTGCTTACAAAATAAAGCGTGCGGCCATCGGCATTTATCGAGGGTTGAGATTCCCAACCCGACGTATTTACCGGTGGGTTCAGGTCAACAGGTTTCCCCCAGTCATTTCCCCGTTTTTGAGCGATATAAATATCACAACGGCCTAAACCGTCGGGGCGATTGCATCCCGTGAAAAACAGGTATTTACCATCCTGCGATATGGATTGCGCACCTTCGTTATATTTTTCAGTATTAATTTGGTTGCTTAAATAAGTGGCAGTATTCCACTTGCCGTTTATCATTTCGCTTTTATAAAAATCTTCGTTGTTATTGATCTTTCGGGTAAATATCAACGTGCCTTCGTCGGCTGTAGCAACCGGGAGGTACTCGTCATTAACAGTGTTTATTTCAGGGCCAATATTTATAGGTTTAAATGGCACCGGATGTGTCATCGACTGGATGCTGAATTTGGCATCAGCAAGCAGTTTTTTTGCGTAGGTATTGGTTTGAGGGTTGATATCAGGGTAGGTAAGGTATTTTTCGAGGTGTTGCTGGGCCTGTGTATAGCTTGCATCATGGATTTCCATTTCAGCAGCTTTGAGATACACTCCCCTGTTAAATTCCGGACTAAGTGAAATGACTTTAGCGTATTGCTCAACAGCTGGCCTGTACATGCGTTTCATTCGGTACAGATCGGCGAGTAATAACCGCGCTTCTATAAACTTTGAATCTTCGCTAATAGCTTTAAGCGAGTTTTGAATCGCCTCATCATAAAGATGTTCATCAAGGTTTTGATAAGCGGTAGCAAAATATTTTACAGCTTCTTTATTGGATGACGAATACCGGGTTTGCTGCTGGGCGCCAAGCAAAGCAGGTAAACACAATGCAAGCACCAATAATACTGCAATTTTCATTTGTAACTTAGGATAATTAATACCGTAAGTTACAAAGATTATGGAATATTCAGATACTTATGTGTTTGTAGTGAAATTTCCCACTGCGGGTTTTCTTTTACATAATCCACAATCAGCGGGGTCATTTCTTTGGATTTTGACCATTCGGGCTGCAGGTAAAGCTTACAGTCGGGCGATACCATTTTGGCGTGATATTCGGCCCATTCAAAATCGGATTTATTGAAAACGATCACTTTTAACTCGTGGGCACATTCGGCCACGTTTGGCGTAGGCGCTTTGAATTTTTTGGGTGAAAGGCAAATCCAGTCCCAATCGCCCGAAAGCGGATACGCACCTGAAGTTTCAATAAATGTTTTTATTCCCTTTTCGTGCAGGTTGTGGGTCAAATAATCAAGGTTGTAAATAAGCGGCTCGCCACCGGTAACCACAACAGCTTTTGCAGGATGAAGGTCGGCGTTGCTCACAATTGTATCAGCCGCGGTAAGGGGATGCAACTCGGCATCCCAACTTTCTTTAACATCACACCAATGGCAACCTACATCACAGCCGCCAAGGCGAATAAAATATGCGGCTTTGCCCGTATTGTACCCTTCCCCCTGTATCGTATAAAACTCTTCCATTAAAGGAAGCAGCGTGCCGTCGTCTGGTATTTGGTGTGCCATAGTTATTTGAGGGTGCAAAGGTACTGAAATATAGGCGAAAGCTAAAAGGTGAAAGCCAAAAGGTTACACTAATATGGAAGTACCTTAATAAGGCGAAAGGTAAAAGGCCAAAGGTGAAAGGTATTGGCTTTATCATCAAATTACATTATAAAAAAAAATAAAAGTACACGCTAAAATACCTTTTGCCTTTCACCTTTATCCTTTTGCCTTTTTTTATTTTCATTTATAATTGTTATAATTACCTTAATTTTAAGATAACCAATTAAATCCCTTTTCGTAAAATGCAATAACTGTATCGTTAACGCTTAATTTATATCCGGAGATGAAAAAGCTTTACCTTCCTTTATTTTTAATGGCAGTGCTTTGTTTTAGTTCATGTGTAGATATTGAAGAGCATTACGATTTTAAAAGTGACGGGACCTGCAAAGTAGCATACGCTTTTGATATGAGCAGGGCAGTATCTGTATTAGTTAACCTCATGTCTGATTCAGTTAAGGAAACGCCTCAATTTAGTTTGGTTAAGGACACTACGCTTAACTTTTATAGTGCTATACCCGACAGTGCGCAGCAGAAGTTGAAAGCTGAAGAAATTGAAATGGCCAAAAGCAGTGAGCTAACGGTGAATATGAATCTTAAAAAGAGTGTTATGAAAGTAACGCTTAATCATACCGCCAAAAATGCAGCAGACCTGCAATATTACTTACAAAATGTATCAAAAATTGCACTTAATACCCAGATAAGCGCTATTACCACCACCGATAAAACGAATAAGCCATTCGATGCACGGCAAATGGTAGGAGGGCAGGACTACTACTCGTATGATATAACTCCCCATAAATTTTACCGCATCATTGATAAAGCTAAGTTTAACGCTTTTTTAAAGAAAACTCAGGCCACTTTCATGATGGCCAAGGCGATGCTGATCGATATGCCTTATAAAGTGATCCTGAGGTTTGCTCACCCTGTAAAGAAGATCAACAATTCAAAAGCCATGCTCTCGGCCGACAGGAGGGAAGTGACGCTTATTACCAGCATGGACGAGGTAATTAAAAATCCAAATGTGATGAATCTGAAAATTGATTTTTAAAATTGGTTGGCTCAATAAGATTCAGAAATGTTGGCGTAATGTTAGATTTTGAAACTTGCAGTGCATAACTTGTACTCATGAAATCTGATCTTGACCAAATTATCGAATATTTTGAAGGTGAAAAGAAATCGCTTGAAGTGTCAATTAAGAAAAGCCTTGCTGAGTATGACTATTTATATGCCCATTATCAACAGGAAGGCCTTTGGCGTTTAGATAGTCATCTTGGCGCATTAAAGCGTTTTAAAGATCCTTTTTACGTTAAAAAGAGTTTACTTGAAAGATGGATTAGGTGGATGGACTCTTCTTTTGAAGATGGCGAACGTTCTGCTTTTGATAAAGAGCAAAGAGTTGAAACGAGAAATGAACTTAAAAAATTAAACCGGCAGCAAGCAGATCTTTATTTTAATGATAGCCAGGTAATTGACAACGCATTGTTCGATTTGTATGAAAGGCGAATTAGAAAATTCAGGTTGTGTCTGAGCGCGGAAGAAAATTTTAATCTTGATTTTGAAGTTTTCGGAGAGTTTTTAAAAATCAGCCATCAGTTGGATTCACAGTACAATAATTTTATTGATTCGACAGACTTTGATGACGATGATATACCATCTCGATATCCTTTAATAAATCTTGGCTTTAAATGGCATGTAACGGAAAATAAGTTTGTATATTATTATGATATGAACGGGTTTAAAGAAGCCCTGCCAGTAAAGATCTTGTTATCCCGCATAGTTTATGAAAAATTCAGCTTTGATTTGGACAATCCCGATTTAAATCCCTTTGTTAATATATTCGATAAATGAAATGGTATAAAGTTTTGGGATTAGTCTGTATGGAAGGCATATTTATAAAAAAGGTTAAGGTTGGCAGTAAAAGTATTTGCCTCGTAAATTTTGAAAGTAAGCTTTATGCAGTATCAGCAAAATGTCCCCATGCCGGAGCCGATTTAAGCGAAGGCCTATGCGTAAGGCAGCTGATCGTTTGTCCATATCATCGCTATACTTATAATCTTGAAACAGGAAAAGGTGGCGAAGGGCAAAACGATTTTATTGAAACTTACCCGGTTGAAGTAAAGGAGGATGGAGTGTACGTTGGCGTAGCCTCTATTTGGGATAAGTTGAGAGGATTTAAGTGAGGGGTTGATTAAGTGAATGGAAAAAAGGAATCACTCACCTAATCAACCCAATAAACTACTCACTATTTATAAACCTCTTTATTAGCTGAAGCCAATGTGTTTTTAAGCAAACCGACAATGGTCATCAAGCCTACGCCACCCGGTACAGGGGTAATCCATGATGATTTTGGTGCTACGTTTTCAAAATCAACATCGCCGTAAAGTTTAAAGCCCGATTTTGTTGTGGTTGAGATTTCGCGGTTCATACCCACATCAACAACTACTACACCATCTTTAACCATATCGGCAGTAATGAAATTCTTTTTACCGATAGCTACGATCAGGATATCTGCATCAAGTGTGAATTTTTTAATATCAGGTGTGCGACTGTGGCATATGGTTACCGTGCAGTTGCCCGGAGTTGTATTGCGAGCCATCAGGATACTCATTGGTGAGCCAACGATATTGCTGCGACCAACAACCACGCAATGTTTGCCGGCTGTGTCAATGCCGTATTCTTTAAGCATTAAAGTAATACCATAAGGAGTTGCGGGTATAAACGAAGGCAGATTGCGCTGCATACGGCCCAGATTAACCGGGTGAAAACCATCAACATCTTTACGGTGATCAATACGCTCGGTTACTTTTTCGGGGTCGATATGTTTTGGTAGCGGAAGTTGTACGATAATACCGTCGATATCAGAATCAGCATTGAGCTCTTCAACTTTTTTCAGCAGCTCTTCTTCAGTAACATCGTCTTCATAACGCACCAGCGATGATTTGAAGCCAACTTTTTCGCAGTTCTTCATTTTGCTGGCAACGTAAGTTTCGCTGCCGCCGTCATGACCAACCAACACTGCCACCAGGTGAGGCTTCCTGCCGGTTTTTTCTAATATTTTAGCTGCTTCTTCAGCTATTTCAACCTTAAGTTTTTCTGAAACGTATTTTCCGTCTAAAAGCTGCATTGTTAAATGTTTTTTACGAAGTAATCGGGTAACGGGGGCAAATTTAAACTCACCTGTTTTGATTTCAATCGTATTCTTATAAAAGGCCTGTTATCCAGGGACAGTTTTAATGTGTGATTTTGATTTATTTTGCTAATGATACTTTCAATGGTTTCTGTTTTATTGTTCAGGAGCATTTCAAATATAATTTTATTTGAAATAGCGGCTTTATTGAAAGCATCAATGTAATATTTCGGTTCGTCGCGCTCGTACACAATCCATTTACCATAAACAAAGTTCCCTAAATGAATATGTTTAACAAGCCCTGTTACCGTAAAATATGTAACTAATCTGTACAGAATATATTAATTTATTTATCCTCAATATTCTTCAGGAAATTGAGGGGTTAATCCAACTTCAAAACTGCCATAAATGCCGACTGCGGTATCTCTACGTTACCTACCTGACGCATGCGTTTTTTTCCTTGTTTCTGTTTTTCCAGCAGTTTACGCTTACGGGAAATATCACCACCATAACATTTGGCTGTCACGTCTTTACGTAGAGCTTTTACTGTTTCGCGG
Organism: Mucilaginibacter gossypii; assembly: GCF_900100945.1. GTDB lineage: Bacteria > Bacteroidota > Bacteroidia > Sphingobacteriales > Sphingobacteriaceae > Mucilaginibacter > Mucilaginibacter gossypii. The sequence continues at coordinate 224,839 of NZ_FNCG01000003.1, forward strand.
GCTATGATCTTGGCGCCGATTGAAGCCTGGATAATAATCTCAAACTGCTGACGCGGTAAAAGTTCCTTTAATTTTTCACAGATCTTTTTACCAAAATCGTATGAGTTACCGCGGAAGATCAGGGATGAAAGTGCGTCAACAGGTTCGCTGTTTAAGCGGATATCGAGTTTAACCAGATCTGACTGGCGATAACCTATCTGATGATAATCAAACGAAGCATAACCTTTTGAAATGGTTTTTAACTTGTCGTAAAAATCAAATACGATCTCGCCCATTGGCATCTCGAAGATCAGCTCAACACGCTCGGATGTGAGATATGACTGATTTACGATGGTACCGCGTTTTTGAATACAAAGCGACATTACCGGGCCAACAAATTCAGATTTGGTGATGATAGTAGCTTTAATATAAGGCTCTTCTACAAAGTCAATTTTACTTGGATCAGGTAGATCGGACGGGTTATTTACCGTAAACGAATCGCCCTTGGTGGTGTGAGCCAAATATGATACGTTGGGAACGGTAGTGATCACCGTCATGTTAAATTCGCGCTCCAAACGCTCCTGGATGATCTCCATATGCAGCATGCCCAGGAAACCGCAACGGAAACCAAAGCCTAAAGCCGCTGATGATTCCGGTTCAAAAACCAACGATGCATCATTGAGCTGTAATTTAGCCATTGACTCACGAAGTTCTTCATAATCTTCGGTATCAACCGGGTAAATACCGGCAAATACCATTGGCTTTACTTCTTCAAAGCCCTGAATCCCTACTTCGCAGGGACGGTCAACGTGGGTAATGGTGTCACCAACTTTAACCTCTTTTGCTTCTTTTATGCCTGATATGATATAACCTACGTCGCCGGTTTTGATTACGTCTTTAGCTAACGGGCGCAATTTAAGCGTGCCAACTTCATCAGCAAGGTATTGCTTTTCGGTAGCGACGAATTTTACTTTATCGCCTTTTCGGATCTCGCCGTTTACAACTTTAAAATAAGCTATAATACCACGGAACGAGTTGAAAACCGAATCAAAGATCAGGGCTTGCAGCGGAGCTTTAGGATCACCTACCGGAGCGGGCACACGCTCAACAATGGCGCGTAAAATATCATGAACACCCATGCCGGTTTTGCCCGATGCGGCAAGGATCTCCTCACGTTTGCAGCCTATAAGATCGACTATTTGATCCTTAACTTCCTCGGGCATAGCGCCGGGAAGGTCCATTTTATTCAGGATCGGGATAATTTCCAGGTCGTTCTCTAAAGCCAGATAGAGGTTTGAAATGGTTTGCGCCTGGATACCCTGCGCAGCATCAACTATCAGTAAAGCGCCTTCACACGCTGCTATGGAACGTGATACTTCATATGAAAAATCCACGTGACCGGGGGTATCGATCAGGTTGAGCACGTATTTTTGCCCGTCAAGCACATAATCCATTTGTATGGCATGGCTTTTTATGGTGATGCCGCGCTCGCGTTCTAAATCCATATCGTCAAGCAATTGTGCCTGGGATTCGCGCTGCGTTATGGTGTTAGTATACTCTAATAACCTATCAGCAAGTGTGCTTTTGCCGTGGTCGATATGTGCTATGATACAAAAATTACGAATGTGCTCCATTGAACCGCAAAAATAACTTTTTAAACCGATAATTTGTATCGGCTAATAAATTAACTATTTTGAAATGTTTAATTTAAATAATATCCGAACAAAATGGCTGTATCGGCAAGCATAATAAGTGATATTGAGTGCAAGCTAAACGCTCAGATTAAGAATGTAAGCCGGGTAAGCGGAGGAGATATTAATCAAGCCTACTGCTTGCAAACCACGTTAGGTGATTTTTTTATTAAGATAAATAACCTCCATAAATTTCCGGGCATGTTTAAAAGCGAGGTGAGTGGTTTAGCTGCTATCCGCAAAACAAATACAATAGCTGTACCTGAGGTTGTTTTACAGGGCGATACCGGTGACGAAAGTTATCTTATGCTGCAATGGATTGAAGCAGGATACGGCGATGCTATATCATCGCAAAAATTGGGCAGGCAACTTGCTCTCATGCATCGTGACACAGCTGCACAATTTGGGTTTGAAGCAGATAATTATATGGGTTCGCTCCATCAAAGCAACAATCGACACAATAGCTGGGCCCGGTTTTTTATTGAAGAAAGGTTGCAGCCGATGGTTAAAATGGCTGTAGATAAAAGAAAGCTTACCCAAACCGATATTCACCAGTTTGATCAGCTCTATAAAAAGCTTCCAGGTTTATTTACAGAAGAACCACCCGCATTACTGCACGGAGACCTTTGGGGAGGCAATTACTTGATTGATACCAGTGGCAAACCTTACCTGATCGATCCGGCGGTTAGTCATTGTAACCGCGAGTTTGATATTGCGATGACCACGCTTTTCGGTGGTTTTGACCGCGCTTTTTATGAGGCTTATAACCAGGAATTTCCGTTACGGCCCGGCTGGCAACAGCGTCTTAAACTTTGGAACCTTTATCCGCTGCTGGTTCACGTAAACCTGTTTGGCGGTATGTACGCCAGGGAGGTGAGGAGGAGCCTTTCGGCATTTATTTAGTTTGTGCCCTGTACAAAGATTGGTGTTTCGGTTACTTTAACAATAAGTTTCCCGTTAACTGTTTTTAGGGTTGTTTTAACAACATTATCGGCACCTGTTTTTAGTGTGTAAACATTTGCTTTGGCTGTGCCGAGGTTGAGTGTGTATGTGCCTGTACGTGCCCGATAATCAGGGATGGTTAATACGTACATGCTTTGTAAACCTAATGAATACTTATCAACCAACGGGTCGGTATTAATGGTGGCTGAATAGGTATAGTTACCCATTAATTTTGATGTTTGCAATATAAAATCGGCGGCAGGTCTGCGTTTGCCATTTTCGGCTAAACCAGATGTAGCATATTGACCAGCAGCATTAGGGGCATCGTCAAAAAGCTGGTAATAAAATACACGTTGTATACCATGCCTGATGTAAAGAAGCGAAGTTCTTAAAATCCAATCTGCCTGGGTGTTTTTCGATGTCTTTTGCCCTACATCTAAAGCTCTCTGATAGCTTCCCTTGTTTATATCGTAGCCAGACTCGGTTACCCAAACAGGGATTGGTTTAACAAAAGAATTTGCATACTGAACAAACGAATCAGCAATTTGCCCCGCCATCGACAATTCCGGCGGCAGGCCAAACGTGGCAGACTGATGTGTTAAAATATTACCGTTATTGTTGTAATAGTGGTAGTTAATAATATCAAAACACAGATTGATACTGCCGTTGGCTCTGTAACCACGGTTGATGCGGCACCACTCTACCATTTTCTTTACAAAATTTATGTCGGCTGTAGCTAATCCACCCATTATCACTTTCATATTAGGATCAGCATTTTTTACACCGGCATTTTTTCCTAACTTCCCCTTGTTGCCATCATAAAAGGCCGACATATTAGCTGCATACTCTTCAGCGGTTTGTTGTGTTGCCGATCCTTTCCACCATTTATCGCGCTCATTATCACACTCTACGTAAGTTATAAGGCCCATGCCCACTTTTACCTGGTTAGGCGAGTCATCTGCCCATCGCATGCTGGTGTCAACTTTTATCAATGCCTTGTTAATATTAGTATTATAGCCATACCTGGCGGCAAATTGAAAGGCCATGTGCGCCTGCTCAATATAGCTTGCCGGATCAGCCTTACTTAAGCCATAAATAAGCGGCGCATTTTCAAGATCCCGCATATTGTTAGGATAAGTATTAACCAACCATGGCGGACAATTTTTTATATCTGCTAAAACCAATATACCTTCCTGCTTGCAACGGCTATAAATGAGATCATAGTTCCAGTTGTCTTTATGAGTGGGGTTGAAGGTATAGCTGCCTTTAGTGCTTTCCATCCGGGCCCAGCCTAAATAATGCCTTACTGCACTGAATGACTTGATAAGGTTCATGTTGGTTTCGTAAATGGCTCCTTTTTGCTCCGGATTGGCGGGATCCTGCAAAAAATTCCATTCATACGCGTTTATGCCAAACATGTTTTTAAGCGGAATATTTGAACTCGTAGCTGAAATTGTGTGAATAGATTTAATAGTTGTAATGCCTTCTGAGCTTTTTTGCGGCCGGCAGCGATTAAATGAAAAAGTAAATAACGATAACATTAACAGTATCTTATGGTTAATTAACAGCTTCATCCTTTGAGTGGTTTTTAGCGGGTAAACTATAATTAAATCCGGGCCGATAACAAGACTTCTTCAATGAATTTCATCGTTTTACAAACAACAATCGGCTAACTTTTTGTGAAGGCTTTTCAATAAAATTTGAGTTATTATAAGCATGGATAATTTAGGTTTTAACGAATAGCTTACCGCACAGGTTTCGATTTATTGCTATTGTAAAGATGAAAGTTGTTCAGTCGGTTCAGATAAACAGTGCAAATAAAAAGCCCGGACACACCGGGCCTTAAAATATAAGTTTTTAGGTTTATTTCAATCTTACATAAGTTTCAATGATCTCATGATCAACTTTAAGGCTGTCTATCTTCTCAATTCCTTTTTGAGTTAGGGTATCATTTTTCATTGTGAGCTTAAATTTGAAATCCCTGTTTTCCCAATCGCGGGCATCGCAATAAGCCAGATGCTCGGTATAATCGTCGCCGGATAGTGTATAAGTGCCCGCGCCCGACGAATAAACCGGTTTGGCTGTTTTGCCGTGTACCAGGTCATGCGTGAAGAAGGCGAAGTTAGTGGCGTTAAACATTTTAAACATTTCCTGGTCTTTGGGAGGGGTGGTTACTGTAGTATCGCCCTTCATAATGCTTTTGCTTGATATCAGATGCCAGGTCCCGTCAAGCTTACCGGCTGGTTCGATTGTTTCTGTAGTTGCCTTCGGCGGGTTACTGCATGAGCATAACGCGAGCAATAAAAAAGATGCTAAGTAATAGGTTTTCATGGTGTTAATGAAGGTTATTGATATACAATAATAACATAAAAAAAGCATCGGCTATCATATTTGCCGATGCTTTTTAAAATAATTTCAAAAGTTTATGTTATTCGCCGCGTTTAAGGCCAAATTTTTCAATTTTACTGTAAAGATGACTGCGTTGAATATCGATATCATCAGCAGTTTTTGAAACGTTCCAATTATTTTTTTCCAGCTTGAATTTGATGTATTCACGCTCCGCAAAGTCTTTATATTCCTGAAAGTTATTGAATTGATCAAAATCCGTTTGCGGTGCAGGAGCGGCGGCGCTGCCAGTGCCAACTGCTGTTGGTGCAGATGGGTTGGCAAACGCTCTAACATCGTTATCTGTAATAACTTTATCACTCAGGATGATCAAACGCTCAACCATGTTGCGGAGTTCACGAATATTACCGGTCCATGGCAGGGCTTTAAGGGCCTCAAGTGCAGCATCAGAGATTTTTTTAACGGGCATGCCATATTCATTGCAGATCTCATCCAAAAAGCTTTGAGTTAACAACGGGATATCGTCTTTGCGTTCAATAAGCGGTGGTACGTGGATCAATATTACACTTAGGCGGTGGTACAAGTCCATACGGAAATTACCGGCTTCAATTTCTTTCAGCAGGTCCTTGTTGGTTGCCGCTACTACACGTACATCAACGTCAATTTCCTTTTCGCCGCCTACGCGTGTAATCTTATTTTCCTGTAATGCACGCAATACCTTAGCCTGGGCCGACTGGCTCATGTCACCTATCTCATCCAAAAACAAAGTGCCGCCATTTGCCGATTCAAATTTACCGATGCGTTGTTTAATGGCTGATGTAAACGAACCTTTTTCATGACCGAATAGTTCACTTTCAATTAACTCTGATGGAATGGCAGCACAGTTTACCTCAATAATAGGTGCACTTGAGCGGTTTGATTTTTCGTGCAACCAACGCGCAACCAGCTCTTTACCACTGCCATTGGCACCCGTAACCAATACGCGGGCATCGGTGGGGGCCACCCGGTCAATAGTTTCTTTTATTTTAAGGATAGCCTGCGATTCGCCTAAAATCGAGCGCACCTTTGATACTTTACGTTTAAGGACCTTAGCCTCAACAACAAGACTTCCCCTGTCAAGCGCGTTACGAACGGTAATGAGCAGGCGATTCAGATCAGGTGGTTTCGAAATAAAGTCAAATGCGCCTTTTTTGCTGGCTTCCACAGCGGTTTCAACCGTGCCGTGGCCTGATATCATGATGAAAGGAAGATCGGGTTTAATGGCAAGGCCTTCTGTAAGTACTTCCATGCCATCCATGCGGTTCATTTTAATGTCGCACAGTACCAGGTCATAGTCTTTTTTTTCAATTAACTGAAGGCCGTCAACCCCGTTATCTACATCTTCAACCTCGTAATCTTCATACTCTAAAATCTCGCGAAGCGTATTACGAATAGACCGTTCATCATCAATTATTAAAATTTTAGCCATGTTTTGTAATTATGTACCGATATGTAATTGTTTGCTAATATATGGGTTTGTATAGAAAAACAAACACTTTTAATGTGCTATAAAGGTTTAAGGCGGATAAATGTTTGCAGGGTTATAAAATTTATTAAAAATAAATAGATACAAATAAAAAAACCCCTCGCTTTACAGCAAGGGGTTTATACAGCAGCAAACCTATAAGCCGGGTTCTGTTTTGCCTTTTTAAAGGGCAACTTCTATCATTTATCTGGCCCTGTTATCACTAACAGGTTTAAACAACCTACCCATCCTAACGACCTACCTTGCGGCAGATACGGGAGCGAGCAACTCCGCTTTCAGGACCTATTTGGTTTTTCAACTCCTGAGGTTTACCGTCATAGCCGGTCGCCCGGTTATGCCGTGAGCTCTTACCTCACGTTTTCACCCCTTACCCACCTAAGCGGGCGGTATTTTCTCTGTGGCACTTTGCTGTCGCCGGCTGCCGGCGCCTTCCCGTTAGGAAGCAGGATGCTCTGTGTTGCCCGGACTTTCCTCCGCCAAACAAGCTGGCAGCGATAGAACGTTTTGCGGGGATAAAGATAGGGAAATTTTGTGGTTCATGGCTGATAGTTCATGGATCATGGTAAAATGGAGCCGACCAATAAGTCTTTGCTATGAACCATGAACTAAAAACTATTTGCAGTTTCTAAGATCATCCTGAACCTGCTGCAAAGTAACTGTCCCCATCTTATTACCAAAGGAATTGGAGACATAAGTAAGCACTTTAGCAATTTCTAAGGGCGCAATATCATCCGCCTGCATGTCATCGTCAAATGTTCTGCCGGCTACAGTTATTTTTCTTTTAAGGCCGTTTTTGATAAAACAGGCAAGTACAGCTTTGTTCTGTTTTAGATACGTTGAATCTGTTAATGGCGGGATAAGCGATGACAGGCCTTGTCCTTTATCGCCATGGCAATTTTGACAATGCTGCTGGTAAACAAGGCTTCCGCCAGAGTAATAGCGTTTAAACTCAATTTGATCATCGCTTTGGCATGATGCACCAATTATGATCAGCAAAATAGCTATAGCGCCTATTGCCTTTATCTTCATTTGGCAGTAATTTGGTCGGGGTCGGCTTTCAGGGTTTTGATATCGGCAATCAGCTTGGTTACTTCTGCCGGATCTGTTCCTTCGTAGGTACCGCGAATACGTTTTTGTTTATCTATCAAAATAAAAAAGCCGTCATGGATATATTCGCCTTTGGGATTTTTTTCGGATACACTTTGCAGGTAGCTTTTGGCAATTTTATAAGTATCGCCTTTTTCACCATGCAACAACCACCAGGTATTGCCCGCAATCCCTAATTTATCCGCATAGCGTTTTAATACGGGCACGGTATCATATTTGGGATCGATGGTATGCGAAATGATCCTGAAGTTATCATCATCCTTAAACTCCTTGTATACATTAAGCATATTTCGGTGCATCACCGGGCAAATAGAAGGGCAGGTGGTGAAAAAAAAGTCGGCTACATATATTTTTCCATCCAGGTTTTTCTGAGTTATAGTATCAGCATACTGGTTTACAAACTTGAAGGGTGGGATAGTGGCGTACTCAGTATCTGTTACTGTTTTGCCATTAACCGTTTTAGTTACCGGAGTTTTATAACCCAATATTGGAAGGGCGGTTTTAGTATTTGATTTGCAGGCATTGAAAAGCATTAATATAACAATGCCTATCCACAATTTCCTCATTTTTTTGCCGGTATTTGGGTTATATATTTAGTTGAGCCGGTAACAGCTACATTTATTTGGGTATCTATTTTGCTGATGAGCTTCTTTTGAGCTTCAAGATAGTCCATAATTTCCTGATGGGATTTGCCTTTGTTTTCCGCATCAAATTTATGCATCCAGTCGCTCATCGCATTATCAGCATCATCAACCAGTTTTAAATAAACCTGCGCGCTGTCTTTATTGATATTGGGAGCGTTCTTTTTTATCAGGCTATCCAGCAGTATCTTATTTTTCATCAATTGCTCGTCATTGGCCATTACTTTATCATGTACGGCAATTACCTGTTTTAAAAGATCTTTTTCCTGTTTTTTAGTGTCGGTGCAACCTAATAACAAGGCAATGCCTGCAGCTGCGAATAGATGTTTTTTCATGGTTTTTGATGCGTGATAAAACTTGGCAAATATGCTAAATGTTTAGCTGTTTAACACCCTTAAATAATAACTATAGTCTGTAACAGGTAAAGTTTTTGTACCCGCAAACTTTAGCTGTTGCCCAATTTGGGCCCTGGTATGTGTACCATGGTTAAGAACCTGCGTAATAATATCGCCAAGTTGGTTTTCAAAATAGTCGCCGGTAAAGCTATGATACGGAATTATGCTATTCAGATCTTCCTCATCGATTTCGTTTAAAAATGTGACCCATGCTTCATAACGCTCCGGTACCTGTTTTTTGCATTGCTCAATTGTAACATTTTCGGGCCATGTGTTAGGCAGAGAAGAAGGGATAAGTTTGCATCTTTCGAGCCATACCTGTTCGGCGGCCAGCAGATGGCCCATCAGTTTAAGCGTTACCTCCGGCGAACCGTTTGCTTCCATTGTCTGTATCAACTGCTGATTGGCAAACAGGTTATAACCAAACATTTTTATAAAGTGTGTTTTCATAGCGTTTGTAAATTAATGGCTAAAGTATTAAAGCAATTTTGTATATTTATGAAAATGCTGGTTAACAATTAAATAACATAGTTGTCACATTCAGCAAACATCTGCTTGTTACCTTTATTTTATAGCTAAAACACAAAGGTTATGAAATTCATTATCAATATCTCTAAACTGCTGATTAATTTCCGTCAGTGGATGATGCTTAAAAGTATGCGTTCGTCGTTCATACATTAAGTTATCACTTATAATTCTTCATTTATAAATATAATTGCACTTTTGGGCTTGTAGCTCAAATTAATGGAACTTACTGACCGGGAAATACATTTAAGCAAAGATCTTTTTGGTGCCGACTTTGAATGGGGCGTTTCAACTGCTGCTTTTCAGGTAGAAGGATCTCATGATGCCGATGGAAAAGGACTATCTGTGTGGGATGTTTTTACCACAAAAAAAGGAAAGATCCTGAATGGCGACCATGCACAAACCGCTTGCGATTTTTACAATTTGTATGAGCGTGATATCGACCTCATAAAAGAACTTAATATCCCCAATTTTCGTTTTTCTATATCCTGGACCCGTATTTTGCCCGAAGGCACCGGGAAAATTAACCAGGCCGGCATTGATTATTATAACCGGGTAATCAACTACTGTATTAAGCAAGGCGTTGAACCCTGGTTAACTGTTTATCACTGGGACCTTCCGCATGTGCTTGAAGTTAAAGGCGGCTGGACAAATCGTGAAGCAATAAACTGGTTTAGTGAGTTTATCACTATTTGTGCTCAAAACTTTGGCGATAGGGTAAAACATTGGATGGTAATGAACGAGCCTGTAGTTTTTACGGGAGCCGGCTATTTTTTCGGCATCCATGCGCCGGGACGCAGTGGTATGAAAAACTTTGTGCCCGCCATACATCACGTTACCATGAGTATTGCTGAAGGTGGCAGGATCCTGCGAAAATTGCTGCCTTCAACGGCGCAAATAGGTACCACATTTTCGTGTTCGCAAATAGAGCCTTACACAGATAAGCCAAGGGATATAGCTGCCGCAGTCCGTGCCGACGCGCTGATCAATCGTCTATATATTGAACCTTTGTTGGGCATGGGTTACCCAATAAAAGACCTGCCTGCACTTAAAGATCTGAAAAAGTATTTTTATTCCGGTGACGAGGATAAGCTGAGATTTGATTTTGATTTTATCGGCATACAGAATTACACCCGCGAAATTGTAAAATATTCGTTTTTTACGCCGTATATCAACGCAAGTATGGTCAAAGCCGAAAAGAGGGGTGTTGACCTTACAGCTATGCGCTGGGAGGTTTACCCGCCTTCTATTTACCATATGATCAAAAAATATGATGCATATCCTAATGTTAAAAAGATTATCGTTACGGAAAACGGATCAGCTTTTCCCGATGAGGTTACTGATGGTGAAGTAAATGACCCCAAAAGATTAAAATACTTAAAGGATTACATAGCACAGGTGTTAAAGGCAAAAAACGAAGGCTGTAAAGTTAATGGCTATTTTGTGTGGACCCTCACCGACAATTTTGAATGGGCCGAAGGTTATCATCCGCGTTTTGGGCTGATTCATGTTGATCATGCAACCCAGCAGCGCACGGTTAAAACATCTGGCAGATGGTACGCTGAATTTCTGAAATAAGCTGTTAGTTTTTTGGCAGCGTGAAATTAAATGACGTGCCATTTTCGGTATCACTTTCAAACCAGATCCGGCCGTTATGATCTTCAATAATTTGCTTACAGATGGAAAGACCAAGGCCAAATGATTTTTCACCAGCGGTTCCGGGGCGTTTAGCATCTGTAAACATGTTAAATACCTGGTTTTTGAGCTTTTCGGGAATCCCTATACCGCGATCTTTTACAGAAAACTGGATTTCGTTTTCCAAATCAATAGCCATAACTAAAATAGCAGATCCTTCCGGACTGAATTTAATGGCATTACTGATCAGATTGCTAATCACCCGCCATATTTTTTCACGACTAATGTAAATTTCGAGTGGTGAATTTAACAGGAAAGTATTGATAATCTGCTGCTTTTCAGCGGCCTTAAAACGCATCAACTCAACACTATTGCTCAATAAGGAATTAACTTCAACCGCTTCTTTATGTAATATAGCCGAAGCGGATTCAGTGGCTTCCAGAATTTCATTGATTAGTTCAATGGAGTTAAATGAAGTCTCCCGGATAATATTTAACAGCTCTTTTTGTTCGTCGCTATAATTTTCCTCTGTCATTACACTGGTAAGCGAAGCTATTCCGCCTATAGGGTTGCGCAGATCATGTGCAACAGTACGTAAAATCCGGTCCTTTTCCTGGTTATTGAGTTTTAAATCACGGAGGGCGTTTTCAAGATGGTGGTTTTGATGGTTTATCTGGCTGTTAAGGCTTCCAAGTGTTTTAATGTTCTTTTTTGATTTTTGCCAGTTTAAAAATACCAGGGAAATGATAATAATGAGCATCAGGGCAAAAACAACAGTTACCCTCAGATAAATATGCTGCAATTCATTGTTTTTTTTAAGGTTATTAAACTCGTTATCTTTTTCAAGGCTTTTAACCTGTTCTGCAACGTCGGCTTCTTTTAGTTTTTTGTTTTCATTTGCTATGATGTCCTTAAGTTCATCATATTGCTTATAGTGCGTCATAGCCTGCTGATGATCATTCTGCTTCTCGAAATAATTTGACATCAATAAGTGCCATTTTTGTTTTGTTTCCCTACTTTGGACACTATCAAACTGGAGGCTAATAATATTGAGGAGGTTTAATAAAGAGTCATTTAAGTTTTGCTGATCATATATAGATGCAAGCTTTAATTCGGAGTGTTGAGCGTCATTATTATCGTTTCCTTTGCGCAGATTGATAGCTATACTTTTTCTGAGAAGACTTTTAGCCTTGTTATAATCTTTTTCCCTGATACTTATATCAGCCATATTGCCATATACAACCCCTTTGGATACTTCCCCCATTTGGGGCCTGTCTTTAAACCTTGCAATGTTATCATTAATGTAATCGAGGGCTTTGTTGTAAAAATGCATGGCACTATCATTCATCAACATTTTACTGTAGCTTAAACCTATATTATTCAATAGTTCCTGCCTGCGATAAAAATAATTGAAGTTTCCTTCGCATGACCTGGTTTCATCAAAGCTTTTTTTAAAATATACGGCAGCCCGGCTGTAATGTTCCTGCTTATACAAGATCATGCCCATCCGGTAGCTGTAATCTCCCATGGTACAATCGTCAAGGTTATTATTGGCAATTACTTTTCCTTCGTAAAAATAACTGTAAGCTTCGTTGTAACGATGCTCGTCAAATAACACATCTCCCTTGGCAAGATGAGCCTGGCCATATTCACTGGTAAATTTTAGTTTCTTCTCCGGCGTATCGAAAATATTAAGCATACTGTCGGCGTAAAGCAAAGCCATTTTTCGATCGGCCTTTATATGCGAAGCATAATTATAGATAAAATAATAGTAGTTATAAACCTGTTTGAAGCTAAGGTTGCTTGAATGACGGAAGGCCGAATCAAGATAATTTACTGCTGCTTTGTGATGCCCATTATCATACATTATCGTTGCAGTGTCAACAGCCTTATTATATGCTGAAGACGAAAGAAAGCCCTTTGACTGTTGCCCGCATGAAGTGGTTATCAACAAAAAGTAAACAAAAAGCAAACAACCCTGTATATTACCGGATAGCCATATTTGCCTGAAGCTTTTGTATATAAACATCAATATTAAATTATGCGAGGTTTAGAGTTGATTGTAAAACAAAGGTAATCTATAAAAAAAATAAAAATGACCGGGTTGTTTTACCAATATTTTTTTATTTATCTATCACCTGTCCAAAATAAATTGGTTTGGAATAACCGATATGTTAAGATGCCTGGGCCGGAAGATAGACGTAAAAACTTGAACCATTATTTGATTCGCTTTTTAGCCAAATCCTGCCGCTATGTTTTTCAACTATTTGACGGCAGATGGAAAGCCCGAGGCCAAATGATTTTTCGCCGTCGGTACCGGGCCGTTTAGCTTCGGTGAACATATTAAACACTTGTTGCTGTAATTTATCAGGAATGCCTATACCGTAATCTTTAACACATATTTCAACACCTTGATGTTTTTGGTTTACAATTACATAAATAACGGCACCTTTGGGACTAAACTTTATGGCGTTACTAACCAGGTTGCTGATAACCCGCCATATTTTTTCCCTGTTTATTAGTATTTCAGTGGGAGCATCCAATAAGCTCAGCATGATATCCTGGTCTTTTTCAGCTGCTTTAAACCGCAACAAATCAACACTTTTATTAATGAGGCTGTTAATTTCAACCCATTCTTTATTAAAAGTCATGTTGGCTGTATTTGCCGCCTCTAAAATTTCATTGATGAGTTCGAGGGAATTATAGGAAGTTTCTTTTATGAGGTTGATCAGCTCTGTTTGTTCTTCATCAGTTGCATCATCAACCATTGAGGCCGATAACGATGCTATTCCTCCAAGCGGATTGCGGAGGTCATGTGCTACAGCCCGTAGAATTCGGTCTTTTTCCCTGCTTCCCCGGTTTACTTCTTCAAGTGTGTTTTCTAATTCGGTTTTTTGCAACTTAATTTGGTCGTTTAGCATTTTTATAGCTACCATATCTCGTTTTGACCTTTTAAGGTTACGAAAAACAAGGAAGATAATAATCACTGCCATCACTGAAAAAAGCACAGCAAGATAGATGTATATCAACTGCAGTTTATTATGACTTTTAAGATCTTCTATCTGATTTTCTTTATCAAAATTGGCTTGTTGCTGATTAATATCTGTCCGTTTTAATGATGAAGTTCTTTTTGTTGCCGAATCTTTTAACGATGAATAGTTTTTTAAATACAACAAGCTATTCTGGTAATCTTTTTTTTGCAGATAATAATTACTCATCAAACCATTCCAGTTGGTTTCAGCGTCATCATTTTTGATAGTATCGAGCTGGGCGCGGAGTCTTTTCAGTAGTTCAAAAAGGTCGTTTGGTTTATTGGTTATTAAATATAGTCGGGCAAGTTTTATTTCGGTTAGTTCGGCATCGCGGTTATCATAACCTTGTTTTAAATTAATGGCGATACTTTTTTTCAGTAATTCGTGTGCCTGGTTATAATTATGGGTTAATAAGGCCAGATCTCCCTGGTTGCCATATACTACGCCTCTTGCAACTTCAAGCAGGTTTGCCCTTTCGGCAAACCTTGAACTATTTTCATTGATATAAACAAGCGCCTTATTTAAATAAAGGCTTGAGCTGTCAATATCGTCACTGTTTTTATAGCTCTCGCCAATATTATCCAAAAGCTCCTGCCGCTGATAAAAGGCACGAAAATCATCAGCATAGGCATAGCTTTGCCTATGACTGATCTTGAAATAATTGGCCGCTTCCCTAAAATGCCCCTGCTTAAACATAATCATACCCATTCGGTAAGTGTATTCGGCCAGGATGGCATCGTCAATGGCGTTTTTGCCGATAGAGTAGCCCTTGTAAAAATACCTGTAAGCCTCATCGTATCTTACCAGGGCCGAATAGGTATCCCCGGTTGCGAAATCAGCTTCGGCAGCTAATTTAATATGCTGATCCGGGGTAACACTTTCGGTAGCCACAGCTCGCATAGTATCAGCATAAAGCATGGCTTTTTTAGGGTCATGCAGCCCTTTTAAATTGTAAAGAAAATGGAAGGCATAAAAACGGAACCTGTCGCTTACAAACGGGTGTTTTATAGTGCGGTAGGCTGAGTCAAGGTATTGAATGCCCTTCTGTGGTTGGGATCTTTCCCCATTATACAGGTTTACCGTATCAAATAGTGTTTTAAAGTGCCTGGAGTAATCGCCTGTATCATTAACGCTGTTTGCGCAGGAATTAAATATCAATAAAAAAGCCAGGGCCAGCCAAATTAAATGGTTGACCAGCAGTTTGTTTAAACTAACTGGGCTATCAGGGGTTGACAACATTAAGTGGTTACACCACAAATATAACGCTCATAATTATAATGAACAATATTTATGCGCATGAATAACACCGGCGCTGCTGAAAGTTAAAGTATATCGATTATCTATTACTTAAAAGCGTCGAGCCCGGTAACATCCATCCCGGTAATAAGCAGGTGAATGTCATGTGTCCCTTCATAAGTTATTACCGATTCAAGGTTCATCATGTGGCGCATAATAGGGTACTCGCCGGTAATACCCATACCGCCGAGCATTTGCCGGGCTTCACGGGCTATAGTAATGGCCGTTTCAACGCTGTTTCGCTTAGCCATTGATATTTGGGCAGGCGTAGCTCTGTTCTCATTTTTAAGTACTCCAAGACGCCAAACTAACAGCTGCCCTTTGGTGATTTCAGTAATCATTTCGGCCAGTTTTTTTTGCTGAAGCTGAAATCCAGCTATCGGCCGGCCAAACTGCTCGCGTTCTTTGGTGTAACGGAGGGCTGTGTCGTAACAATCCATCGCAGCACCTAATGCACCCCAGGCAATACCGTAACGGGCCTGGTTTAAACAACCCAGCGGGCCTTTTATACCCGCTACGTTGGGCAGCAGATTCTCTTTTGGGACTTTAACATGATCAAAAACAAGCTCACCGGTTGCCGATGCCCTTAACGACCATTTATTATGGGTTGTAGGTGTGGTGAAACCTTCCATGCCGCGCTCAACTATCAGCCCGCGAATTTTACCAGCTTCATCCTTAGCCCAAACAACGGCAATATCAGCAAAAGGCGAATTGGAGATCCACATTTTAGCGCCATTAAGTATATAATGATCGCCGGCATCTTTAATGTTGGTCGTCATGCCACCAGGGTTTGAGCCATGATCGGGCTCGGTAAGGCCAAAGCATCCCATTAATTCACCACTCGCCAGCTTAGGAAGATATTTTTTACGCTGTTCTTCACTGCCGTAGGCATAAATGGGATACATCACCAGCGAACCCTGAACAGATGCTGTTGAACGGATGCCAGAATCGCCGCGCTCTAATTCCTGCATGATGATGCCGTAAGCAGTATAATCTAAGCCCGCTCCGCCATATTCTACTGGTATGGTAGGCCCAAAAGCACCTATTTCGGCAAGGCCTTTTAACAGTTGCGAAGGGAACTCAGCTTTTTGAGCGTACTCTTCAATAATGGGGCTCAATTCCTTCTTCACCCAATCACGAACTGATGAGCGGATCAACTTATGCTCATCGGTTAGTAACTCATCTAATAAATAGTAATCGGGGGCTTCGTACAGATCTGTTTTGGCCATAAAATTATAGTTGGTGGGCAAATATAAAGCATTTATCGCCGGTAAAAGCAAGCCAAAAACGCTGTTTTTTGATATGCGAAGCCACTTTATGATAAAAAGCAGGTTTAAACGGTTTAAAACATGTTTTTGATTGTAAAATATTTTTTGAGCTGCTGGAAATCAGCCGAAATAAAAATATTTTTAAAAGTCTTTCTATAGAGAGTGAGATTTAGAGAGGGCTTTTTTTTATTTTTGGCCATGATCAATATAGCCTTACAGGGCGCGGAGTTTTTCGCGTACCACGGATTTTATCCCGAAGAACAAAAAATAGGTTGCCGTTTTTTAGTTGATGTGAATGTTGGTTTTGTGCCTCCCGGCGATTTGCTGGAAGATAATCTAAGTAAAACTGTTGATTATGAACGTGTGTATATTATAACATGCGAAGAGATGAAACAACCACGTAAATTGATTGAAACCGTTGGTCAGGCAATTATTGATCGTATAAAAAAGAAATACCCGTTTGTTGAAAGTATTGAGGTTACCATTAAAAAACTTACTCCGCCCTTAAGCGGTAAGGTAGCGCATTCGGCTGTTATTATAAATTACAAGAAATCCTGATCATGGAATTCAATAAAATATCGGCTCAAATATTAGAGGCCATAACCGCAATTGTTGGCACCGGTAATGTTTTAACCGGCCAAGAAAGCCTCGAAAAGTACAGCCAT
This sequence comes from Mucilaginibacter gossypii, assembly GCF_900100945.1. Taxonomy (GTDB): domain Bacteria; phylum Bacteroidota; class Bacteroidia; order Sphingobacteriales; family Sphingobacteriaceae; genus Mucilaginibacter; species Mucilaginibacter gossypii. Next base: position 241,886 of record NZ_FNCG01000003.1, read on the forward strand.
GACGAAACCGAAGATCTTGTTTATTATCCGGAAGTTGTAGCGCGCCCGCAAACACCCGAAGAGGTTGCTGCATTGTTGAAAATCTGTAACGAAAACCTGATCCCCGTAACGCCGCGCGGAGCGGGTACTGGCTTAAGCGGTGGCGCCCTTCCGGTTAATGGCGGTTTGCTGATAGCCATGGAGCGTTTTAATAAAATCCTTGAAATTGATGAACAAAACCTGCAAGCTACCGTTGAACCCGGCGTTATAACTGAAGAGTTCATGAACGCGGTGGCTGCAAGAGGCTTGTTGTACCCCGTTGATCCGGCCAGTAAAGGTAGTTGCTTTATTGGAGGCAACGTATCGCATGGTTCAGGCGGGCCACGGGTTGTTAAATATGGAACCATCAGGGAGTATGTGCTGAACTTACAGGTGGTTTTAACATCGGGCGAGATCATATGGACGGGTGCAAATACCCTTAAATATGCATCCGGTTATAATTTAACCCAATTGATGATTGGTTCGGAGGGCACTCTTGGCATTGTCACTAAAATTGTGGTGAAGCTTATTCCTGCTCCAACTTTAGATGCTTTGATGCTGGCCTCATTCCCAACCAATGAAGCTGCCTGTGCGGCGGTTTCAGCAATATTCAGAGCTGGTATTATTCCGTCGGCGCTGGAATTTATGGAGCGAAGAGGAGTGGAGTGGGTTAAGGAGCATGATGATATTGCTTTTGATTTGCAGGATGGTATTGAAGCGTTCTTATTGATTGAAGTAGATGGTACCAACCAGGACGTGATTTTTACCGATTGCGAAAAAATAAATGCAGTGCTTGAAGAGTTTGACTGCCGCGATGTGTTGTTTGCCGATTCGACTGCTCAAAAGGAAGAGCTTTGGCGTTTAAGGCGTACCATGGCGGTATCGGTAAAGTCAAACTCGGTTTATAAAGAGGAAGATACTGTTGTACCCCGCGCCGCACTGCCACCGCTGATTAAGGGAATAAAAGAAACCGGAGCTAAATATGGCTTCGAATCAGTTTGTTATGGCCATGCCGGCGATGGGAACCTGCATGTAAATATCATTAAAGCCAACATGAGCGATGACGACTGGAATAACAAGCTCAAATCCGGCATCCAGGAGATATTTGAATTAACTGTATCACTTGGCGGCACCTTGTCTGGTGAGCACGGCATTGGCCTGGTACAAAAAGAGTTTATGCCGATAAAATATTCGGAAATGCATTTTGCGTTGTGGAAAGGGATAAAGCACGTGTTTGATCCTAAAGGAATTTTGAACCCCGGGAAGATATTTTAGATTTCAAATGTGCGGATTATGGATGTGCAAATGTGCAGATTTCAGGTGCGTAAATGTTTGAATTAGATATGTAAGCTCCATTTGCATATTTGAAATCTGCGCAATACAAGCTTTACCAGCACATTTGAAATTTGCACATCAATACATTAATTCGTATTCAGAATTAACCTCGGTTCGTCATAATTGATCATCCTGTGCCTTTCGGGAGATGGGATAGAAACAGATTTATTGGCCGAGTAATCGTAGCTGATACAAACCGTTTTGCCGGTTGTTACAATTTCTTCGCCATTGGGGGTTATTTTTACCAATACATGCATCATATCAAAACTGCTGTTGCCTATACGAATGGTACGTACATAGCAGGCAATATTATCCTGAACAGTAATAGGCTTAAGGTAGTTGATTTCCGACCGGCCCAGAATAATGCCGGTATTGCTCCAGTCCCAGTTGATAATTTCCTTCCAATAACCAATCCGGGCTATTTCAAAATAGGTAAGATAAACGGCGTTGTTTACATGTCCAAATGAATCGATATCCGAAAAGCGGATAGGGATAAGGGTTTTATATTTATAATCTGTAAGTTTTTCAGCCATTTTCGGTCATTTTGTCTGCCTAAAATATTTAATAGTGACTTTTTGTCGTTTGATATAGGCGGTTTTGCTGTTGGTACAGCAGTTGATCAATAGGTTACGAAGTTAACAAAAAACAAAACTTTAGGAGGATATAAAAATGACATTAGTAAAATTTAACAACGGCCTTAAAAACACTTCAGCTAACCCATTTTTTAGCGATGTATTTGATTCACTGATCAATGATTCATTTTTAAGTGATAAACTGATTGCCCGTGTGCCTGCAGTTAACATCGCAGAAACCGAAAATGAGTTTCATGTTGAACTGGCTGTACCTGGCTTAAAGAAAGAGGATTTTAAAATCAATCTTGACAAAAATGTATTAAGCGTAGCTGCAGAAAAGAAAGCCGAAAATGTTGAAGAAGGTAAAAAATTCAGCAAACGTGAATATAGCTACAATTCATTTGTAAGGTCATTCACATTGCCTGAAAGTGCCGATCAATCAAAAATTGAAGCCGATTATACCGATGGTATCCTGAAGCTTACTGTAGCAAAAAGAGAAGAAGCTAAATTTCAAACAAGAGAAATAGCTGTTAAATAATTAAAGACTGTTTTCATAAAGTAGTTAGTTTGGTTTGAAGGCCGCCCTGTTATGGGGCGGTTTTTTTTTTGCAAAATAACCGAGTTGTAGTTGTAAGATATTTTAACTAATGACTTAGTAGTTAAATTAAATAAAGACCATCCAAAGAGATGACCGTAGATTGTATCTCCCGTTTGATCGGAATGGCGTCAGGGCAATGTCTTAGGATAAGTAGCCCTTTTAATAAAAGAATAATTTGGTTAGGAATATCCTTGATTTGGTTTAAACGGTGCAGATCGTAATACAGACCTTTGTTCTATTAATATAATTAAGCAAATGGAAAGTCAAGATCATAATCAACTGATCGCGCTGATAACGGGCGCTAATCAGGGTGTAGGGAATGAAATTGCTAAAGCACTTGCCGCTAACGGCTATATTGTTTATTTGGGTTCCCGTAGCCTGGAGAACGGCGAAAAGGCAGCCGCCGAGATTGGCGATAATGCAAAAGCGGTTCAACTGGATGTCACACAGCAGGAAAGTATCAATGCGGCGGTAGCTAAAATAACCAGTGAATATGGACGCCTGGACCTGCTGGTGAATAACGCAGGTATCTCTCACGCAGGAACATCTCCCAAAAACCCGGAAGAGTTAATGGCCACCGGCCGTGCCGTTAACGTATCGCTGGATGAGGTACGCGCTGTTTGGGAAACCAACGTTTTCGGTGTGATCGCTGTAACCCAGAAGGCGTTGCCCTTACTGCGAAAATCGGCAGCAGCACGCATCGTTAACGTATCCAGCGGCCTTGGCTCCCTTACCTGGATCTCCGATCCGGAATGCTGGGCACGTGAACATTTCGGCATCGTCTACGCTGCATCTAAGACTGCTTTAAATGCGGTAACCCTGGCTTTTGCCTTAGAGTTGGAGAAAGAGGGGATCAAGGTAAACGCGACCAGCCCAGGTTATACAGCTACTGCGCTCAATAATTTCCAGGGAACAGATAGCCTGGAAGTAGGTTCGCGTGAGCCAGTACGCGTCGCACTAGAAACAGATGGCCCGACAGGCGGATTTACCGGCCCGGAAGGAAAACTGCCCTGGTAATTCGATTAATCGCTATTACCTGACGCTTAAATGACCGGCGGCTGAGGCTGTTGCCGGTCATATTAAGTAATTTTAGCTATGAAAATAGAAAAGCCTAAAATCGCTAAAGTAGAATCGATTAAAGAGGTTCACCGTATGCTGAATCTCCCAGGGCCTAAGCATCCGTTGATCACCTTGTTTGATACACGCGACGAACGGATCAATTTAAGCTGCTTACCGGTCAGTTACGTGACCTCTCTGTACAAGATATCCTTTATTGAAAAGCTGGGCGGCAAGTTTAGATACGGGCAGGGCTATTATGATTTTGACGAAGGCAGTATGGTATTCACCGCACCTAACCAGGTGGTTGGCAGCACAGCCGTATATAAAGGAAATGAAGGTTATTCGTTGATCTTTCATCAGGATTTTTTGCAAGGTTTTCCCTTAGCTGCCAAGATCAGGCAGTATGGTTTTTTCTCATATTCATCAAACGAAGCGCTTCACCTTTCTGAACAGGAAAGAAAGACCGTTTCATCCATTTTTAAGATCATTGAAGAAGAGTTGAACAGCCGCATCGACGATTTCAGCCAGGAGGTGGTGATTGCGCAGATCGAATTGCTTTTGACGTACGCCAAACGCTTTTACAAACGTCAGTTCCTGACGAGACAGGCCGCCACCAGCGACCTGCTTCAGCGGTTCGAAGCGGCACTCAACAGTTATTTCCAAAAAGAAATGCCAACAAAAAGAGGGTTGCCTACCGTTCAGCACATGGCGGATCGATTAAACTACACACCAAATTACCTGAGTGATATGTTGCGCTCGCTTACCGGGCTTAGCGCACAACAGCACATCCAGGAGCAACTGATCGAGAGATCTAAAGAATTACTTGCAACATCTACATTGAGCATTAGCCAGGTCGCCTATCGATTGGGATTCGGGCATCCGCAATCGTTTAGCCGCCTTTTTAAGACCAAAACGCAGCTGTCGCCTGCTCAATTCAAATCTTCATTGAATTGATTAAACTTACTATCTATTAGCTAAATCACCGAAAATTTCCATACATAAGCGCGGGCAGGAATTTACTTTTGCCTGTGCAAATTTGAACGGTCACGGTGTATCCGGGTTAAGGAAAATTACATGAACGGTTTTTGCGTAAGCGAAATACTGGCTGATCAGAGCTGGCCTTGGGTTTTTTCGCCGTGGATGCTAAGCAAGTCCGACAGTATTTCAGAATAAGAGTTGCTCAAAAGGTTGACCAAATTGCACCAGAACTTAATTGTTTTAATGGTTTCGTCGGATGGGGCTAGCGCCCCAGACCTTTGTATGGGGTTAAATGAAGACAAGGGTTTAATGATATCTATTTTATGACAGGTGGATTTAAGACAGCCAGGTAGAGATTGGATATTCTACCATGGAGGTGCAAAGCGTACGGGTGTATAGGTAAGCGGTAGCGGGAAAGCTTGACCGTTCCGCTGACTTTTCAGATCAACGCCTCCGCAAGTCAGACGGACGTGATGAGGTGAAAGCATAAAATGTATCGCTAAATGATGCAACACTGGCATACCCCACTTCAAAAGCAATATCAGCGATAGGTTTTTGTGTTTTAACAATCATCTCTATCGCCGTTATCATACGCAGGCTCTTAACATATTGTAAAAAAGAAATACGTAATTGCGACTGAAACAGGCGCGATAACGACCGCTCGCTCATGGCAAAATGTCCGCTTACATCAGCTATAACTAATTTTTCGCTTATATGGCTTTCTAAATAATTCATGATCTTTTGCATTAGCTCATGTTCAGTTTTGGGCAACATAATAGGCAACGACCTTTTGTTTAAGTCGGGCAGCATATTCTTCAGCGCTACCAGGAAATCGAAATTACGATCGCCAATGCCTATATGGAGTTCGTCCCAACGCTCGGTATAATTGATCATTTGGATCAGCAACTCGCTAGCCGGATAAATACCCAGTTTGCCATAAAATTCGTTCGCGTCGTCGTTGGTGGAATAAAAATAAAGTGACCTTAAAGCTGTTGCGAAAACACCCACCCGAAGTTCATGTATCAAGCCCTGCGGAATCCAGAAGTAGTGCCTTGCAGGCACTACATAGGTTTTGTTTTGTGTAGTGATGTAAGCCAGACCGCCCTCAACGTAGCTTAACTGGCCCTTGGTATGGGTATGAAAAGGGATTAACTTCTCTGATCTTTCATGCATCACAAAAACCGAATCCGGCTTATTATCAATTTCGGGGAGGGAAGCTATTAATCCAATCTTCGTCATTAGAATATCATCGCAATTCAAAGTTAATAAAAATTGGCCGGAATGATGAAAATATTGGCAACTTAGGCGAAAGCGAACAGTTGTGAGAGGCATATTTTTGCAACAAATATGTACTACAGTAAAATATTGATCGCATTTGCTGGTTTGTTAACCGCCAATAGCGCATATAGCCAGTCTAAAAACACTGCCTTCCTTACATTGCCGGAGGCCTGGCGCAAAGCCGAACAAAACAGCAGGCAGATTGAGATTACCAGAAAAGCCAATTTGATTGCTGACGAGGAGATTAAAGACGCAATAATGGAACGGTTGCCCGAAGTAAGTTTGCTTGGCAGCATTGAAAAGGCAACCAATATGCCCATTTATGAAAATGGCCTTTTTTCTTCGCACACGCAGGAACACGAAATTATACACACTTTATACAAAGCGGGGGCCGATTTTTATCTGAACCTTTATAATGGCAATAAGCTTAACCTTAAAATTGAAGAGAATAAGCTATTGTACCAGATTGCGGTTATCCATAATAACGAAGCGATCTCTGTCATCAGGTATAAAACGGCCGCGCTGTATCTTGATCTTCAAAAGGCCTTGGTCTTCAGGAAACTGATCATTAAGGATATTGCCGATCAGGAAAAGCAATTGTTGGAGATAAAAGCCCTTCAAAAAAATGGGGTGGTCTTAAAAAGCGATGTGCTGCGTGTTGAACTGGATCTTTCCAGGCGTAAGATGGCTTTGGTAACCATAGAGAATGATATTCTTATCGCTACACAGAAACTAAACATCATTATGGGCGAACCGGATGAAAGTGTGATCATCCCCACAGAGTTCGATTCAGTTGACGTGCAAGAATTGCCTTATGAAAAATACCTCGTCGACGCAATGGAACATTCCTTTGCGTACCATATTTCTGAAAAGCAAACGCAGGTTAGTAAACTGCATCTTAGCCAGGTAAAAGCCAACTACCAGCCAAAGGTTGGGCTTTACAGCGATTTTTCATACGCTAACCCGCAAATATTCCTATTTCCTTACAATCCTGCCTGGTACTCGCTTGGTGTTGCCGGTATCAGGGCTACTATGCCGCTATCGCAACTTTATCAAAACAGGCATAAAGTGAACTCGGCTAAACTGGAGCTTGATAAAGAAGAAACCACTCATAAAGACATTGAGGACAAAGTACGGCAACAGGTTAAAGAGGCTTACTTACGATATAAGGAATCGCTGGTGCAAATTGGTGTGGCCGAGGTTGATGTGGCCCATGCACAGGAAAATGCCCGCATTATTAAAAATACATATTTCAATCAAACTTCATTAATTACAGACTTGCTTGATGCCGATGTGCAGGTGCTGCAAACGCGCTTTGAGCTGGCAACCGCACGTATTGTGGCTCAAAACAAATATTATCTACTTCAAAACATCACCGGCGTACTTTAATATGAAAAAAAAGCATATAGTAACAGATCGAATTATTACCAAGATAACCGGTTGGATAGCCGGCCTTACCATTATAGCCCTGGCAATTTGGGCCGTATTTACTCTTTGGGAGTATCGTGAGTATGAGCAAACTAATGACGCACAGGTACAGGAGTACGTAAACCCTGTTATATCGCGTGCGGGAGGTTTTATAGTGGCCGTAAAGTTTGAAGAGAACCAGCCGGTAAAAAAGGGAGATACCTTATTAATTATAGATAACCGGGAGTACACTTTACAAGTTGCGCAGACCCGGGCAGCTATACAAAAAGCCGAGGCACAGTTAGAGGTATTAAAAAGTAACATACACACCACGCAAAAAACTGCCGGTTCTGCTAAAGCTCAAATTAAAGCAAGCGCTGCAAAAGTTTGGAAACAGCGGCTTGACTTTGAACGTTATTTGCGCCTTTATAAAGAGGAGTCAGCTACTAAACAACAGCTTGAAAATGTTCAGGCTACCCTGGATGTAAACAATAGCGATTTCCAGTCGGCAGAGGAAAACTACGGAGCCGCAGAATCAAAAATAGACGATATTATAGCAGAAAAGACGGTATTAAGGGCAGAAATTGCACGTTTAAAAGCTTTGCTTGACCGCAACATGCTTGATGTTGAATATACCGTTATCAGGGCTTCATATGATGGAAGAATGGGACGTCGTACGGTAGAGGTTGGTCAAATGATTAATGCTGGCGAAGTGCTGGCCTATATAGTTGATAACGAAACTGACAAATGGGTGATAGCCAATTACAAAGAAACCCAGATTGCCGGCATGCATATAGGTGATACCGTAAAATTTGTTGCCGACGCATTTCCGGACCAGGAGTTTAAGGGCACTATCATTTCATTGTCGCCCGCGACCGGTTCCAGCTTCTCGTTGCTGCCTCCGGATAACTCTACCGGTAACTATGTGAAAATTGTTCAGCGTGTGCCGGTACGTATCAGGGTCGATGCTGAAAAAAAGCAGCTGGCCATGCTTAGAGTGGGTATGAATGTTAATGTTTACGTTCCAAAAAAACAGCAGCGCCATGGATAGGGGGATTCCAATTTTTAGACGCTGGGTTCCGGGCTGGGCTATTAAGATCATACTGTTTTCACTTATCCTGCCCACGCTGGTGCTTTTTTTTCTGCCATTTGGAAACATCAATGCGGCAGCAGGCTATTATGGCAGCGAACCGGCAGATATACAATTTGCGGTAGCTTTGTTTTATGCCGGGTATATAGCCTTTTACAGCCTTGAACGGCGATTCTTTAACTTCCTGGCAGCAAAAGAATATTTTATCATTTTTACCATGTTGGAGTTGCTGACAACACTGGTATGTTATTTAACCAATGATCTTTATATATTATTCCCGATCCGTTTTTTCCAGGGGATGTTGTTCTCCAGTACAGTAAATCTGTCTTTATCCCTCATGTTTACCCGCCTGCACAGCGAAAGGGCCCGCGAAATAAGCTTCTCGGTTTTTTTCGGAATGCTGATATGTATTCTGCCCTTTACCAATTTGGTTACCGCCGATTTGATAGACTCTTATAATTTTAACCTGGTTTACAAGGGCGCATTGTTCTCTTACCTGCCATGCTTGTGCCTTATCATGCTGTGTATGAATAACGTAAGGTTGAACGCCCGCTTTCACTTATACAAACTCGACTGGCAGAGTTTTGTGTTTTGGAGCATCATGCTCACTTTGCTGGGGTATATTAGTATTTATGGGCAGGAATATTATTGGTTGGATGATGCCCGCATTTACTATAGCGTTGCCGCTATGATAGTTAGCACGCTGATTTACATTGTACGCCAAAGAGGTTTAAAAAGACCATATCTGCATCTGGGTATATTTCGCTTTCGCAATTTTAAGTTCGCGGCCTTTCTCATCTTAATACTTTATATATGTCGGTTTGCGGTTAATATCACCAATTCATTTTTTACAGGTGTGCTTAAGCTTGATCCTATTCACGTAAGCTATATAAACAGTTGCAACCTGGGCGGCCTCATAATTGGTATTATAATTTCCGGTGCTATGATCCTGCAGAAAAAAAATATCAGGTTTATCTGGTTTCCGGGCTTTATATTATTGCTGGCTTTTCACGTCATTATGTTCTTTTTGTTTGCTACAGAGGCAAATGAAAAGAACTTTTACGCTCCGCTTTTTATGCAGGGGATAGGCGTGGGGATGATCATGGTACCCACTATTGTGTATGCCATCTCTGCAGTGCCTGTTGCAATTGGCCCGTCAGCAACTTCGATATGTTCAACTATGGGGTATGTTGGCTTCTGTGTTAGTGCTGCGATCATCAATTTTTGCGAGCTCTACGAAAAAAGCCGGCATTACAATGCATTTCAGGACCATCTAACAAAAGTTGACCGGTTTGCATTGCACGCGCTGGCCACGCGTGGGACCGAACTGTTGTCAAAGGGTCTCTCGTTAAAGCAAGCCAGTAAAGGCGCAAACAAGCAATTGGTAGGCGCCGTTAATCAGCAAATCCAAATCAGGTTCGCTATGGATTATTACGAGATGATGTCAATGATGTTGGTCGCAACCTTGCTGCTTATTGCTTTATTCCCTTATCTAAATCGTACAGCAGTTTACCTGCGTTCGCGCCGGCTTGTACCTGCATAATCTAATTATTTAATATTAAACAACAAATGAAATATATAACCCTGTTGGCTATTATCATCGTCAGTATAACTGCATGCCAAAAAGATAACCAAAACTTTAAATTAAAAACGGTTACCATAAACGCCTACACAAACAAAAACTCCGGCTTGCAGCATGTTTACGTCAGGATTGTTGACGCCGCAGATCAGCAGCGAGTTATCGGTAAATCTGCTTCATATCCGTCAAACCTGCCATTGCCTGTTACGCTGGGTATAACTTCGAGCCTCAAACAAGCGCTATATAAACAAACATGTATAGTGCAGTTGTGGGCCGACTCTACAGGTTTGATTAGTTCGCAAAAAATGAATATGGATAGTTATAAAATCATCTTTCCGTTAGAGATGGATGTCAAAAATAAAGACATGGATGTTACGTTATCAGGCAACTGGGACTAAGCATTAACAATACCTATATTTATAAAAAACAATGAATACCATGATGTCTGATCCATCTGATGAAGCGATCGTATATTTTATATTTTCAACCAATCATGGTGTTAAAGCCACTCTGATTAACGGGTACGACACGTTCAGCAAATCGCTTACAGAAGGATTGGTCAATGAGTTAAAAGAAAAACGCAACAAGAACATATAGCCATGGTTGCTTGTTATTTAAAAACTACCTCCCAATTGCTTACTAAGCGCCCTTCATCATCTCCATCCCTAATGATGAGGTCTCGGTTAAATTAAAATCAGGAGGCAGTCCGTTGCCGTTATCACTAATAAGTAAGGCGATGGTTTCTGGTGCCGACAGCTTCACATTAACAAGTATTTCTCATCCGGTTTTATTAAATGTATATCTGATACTATTGGTGATAGCTTCGTTTAATATCAGGCCTATAGGTACCGCCTGCGATATATCCAGATTCATCTGGTCTAAATTCTTTTAAAATTGATTTTTTGGTGCCCGCAATCATAGCAGGTGTAGAGATATCTAACTAAGTCGGTGATGTAGTCGGCCATAACAATAGTTGCTACAGTTCGTGCGTAATTACAACCATGCCCATATTTCCATCGCATACGGCGTAGTGATATTCGGTTTAAAAATGATCTATGTTCTGGGCGACCTGATGTTCTGGCGCGCGCGCCGTGTAGATGAATAAGGTTTGATACGGAGGCGAATCGGCCGTCCAACTTGTAGATCCTGTTTAAAAAAGTGCCTTGAAGCAGTTCAGGCAATTGGCTTTAATTCAACAGCGTCTTTTTAAAATCTTTCGGAGTTTGGCCCACCTCTTTCCTGAACAGCCGGGAAAAGTAAGACATGTTCTCAAACCCGAGAGAATAGGCAATTTCTGAAACATGGTCGTCAGATTCCCGCAACCGGTTTTTAGCGACCGAGATGAGCGCAATATGGATCAGTTCCTGCGCGGTTTTCCCGGTCTCCAACTTCAGCGCATTACTGAGGTAACGTGGCGACATGTTCAGCTCGGCGGCGAGTGCGGATACTGAGGGCAGCCCCTCTTTCATCAATTTGTCCTGGCGGATGAAATCGTCCAGCAGCCTTTGGAAAGCCGAAACCGTTTTGCCGCTTAATTCCCGGCGGTTGATAAACTGCCGTTTATAAAAACGCTCAGCGTACTTCAATAAGGAATCGATATTGACCAGTATAATGTTCCGGCTAAACTCGTCCTGGTTATTATCGTATTCTGTATCGATCGATTCGAAGAGACGCATGATGATTTTTTCTTCTTTGGGCGCCAGGTGTAAGGCTTCATCCGCTTCATAGTCAAAAAAGGCATACCGACCGATCTCGCGCTGCAGGGCGCTGCCCAATAAAAAGTCTTCATGGAACAACAGGATATAGCCGCCTTCTTCCAGCTCCAGGTTATTTATTTCGATAACCTGGCGGGGTTTCCAGAACACCATCGAGCCTTTTTCGTGATCGAAGCGTGTGCGCCCGTAAAGCCAGTGCCCGGCTTTGATATTTTTCAGGCCGATCATGTAAAAATCACAGGTGAATTCCCGGAAGTTCAGGACCAGGCCGGGCGTAATCTCCAGCAGGCTAAGCATGGGGTGCTCCGGTTCTGGCAGGCCATTCTCGCTGTGCATCTCGCTTAGTGAGCGGAAGTGTTTCATGAAGACTAATTTAAAAAAGATCAGGCACTATATTGTGTTAAATGATAATCAATATGGATCAGCACCAATTTACCCCATTGTCTGCGAGTCAGCCTGCCGAACAGGGGATGCGGCCCCCAGGCTTCGGTTGGCGTGATCCAGGCTTTGTCCAGGATATCCAACAACAGCTTTTGCTCCTGCTCAAAATAAAATTGCTCGTAATGGGGTATCACAAAATTCAGGGGCATACGCAGTCCCCGCGACTGCTCAGGAAAGAAGTCCACCAGTAACCATTTGAATATCGTACGACTGAGCCCGTAACTCTCATCCCAAAGGCTGAAATAACCCAATGCCCCGCCCAGCGAAAGGTTGAGGTGGTGCAACATCTGCGTTGCAGCCATCGTCCCCCACACCCGTTCAGATCGGGCTCAGGCCTTGCACCCGCCGCCGGATCTCCGTCTGCTTTTGCGGGCTGTAAAACAATAGCCCGTCTACCTGTAGCGTAATAATAGTTTTGGGCAGATAACGAAGGGTGGCGATAACGTAAAGCCATAGTTCCTTGTTGATGAGGTTACGTTTTATGGCAGGCAATTCAGGCGGTGAGTTCAGTAGGTGTGCATTTACCGGCCCAGGCTTCGATTTCCTGGCTAACTTTATCACGGTTGCTGCGGTAAGTTTGCAGGGAGTCCTTTCCGACCGGTAAATGAAGCGGCGGATTTTCAGTGTTCGCCAGTTCCAGTACCACCTGCGCCAGTTTGGCGGGGTCGCCGGGTTGGTGCAGTGCAGTGCTTCCGGTACAGCCTTCATCTGGCCTGCCGTGGTAGTCTGGTAGTCGGAGATCGACTCTTTGGTCAGAGAATAACTCTGGGCATTCAGGAACTGTGTGCGGAACAGGCCGGGTGCCCGGGCGGTAACCTTGATGTTAAAGGGAGCGAGTTCCAGCGCCAGGCCTTCGGATAAGCCTTCAACAGCGTATTTGGTTTGTCTCCATACCAGCAGGTGAGCCTTGGTGTCAGGTATTCCTTATCCCAAAGTTTTTGTGTTGTTTGTTTCCAGGGTGTTTCCCTGATCAGTTTTTCTAACAGCCAGTCACCCGTTGTCGGATCAATTAAACCGGGCTGGTATTCCAGCAAATCCTTAGGCAATCCTTTACTTTGCCCGGTTTCGGCAAATAATGTCAATTGTTCCATCACTAAATCCTTTCCACATAAGTCGTTATAAAATGGGCCAATTGTTCCTGTTCTCCTGGTTGCAGTACATCGCCGTCGTAGATCCAGTAACCCTTCGCGTCAAATAAAATACGGCCCATGTAAACGGGCGGCTGATCATAAGCCGTATAGATCTCATAGCATTGTACAGCGTGCTTTTGCCCTGTATTTGGTACAATTTTCACCACTTCCCGTGAACCATCGCGGTATTTAAGCCAGGCTTTAACCTCGCTTTTTAAATACGTTTTGACCAACAATTCCTGCATTTGAAATTTTTTCTCAAAGATATATAAAATACTAATATTTTTAGCATTAAATTTGTACTCCCTATTTGGTACAAACACGATGGAAACGGCAAATGACCGAAAAACACTGATTAACAGCCTGCAAAAGAATATTTTGCAATGGGAGGGCTATAGGCCACCGCCTACAGGTACACAGGGGCTGGTAGGCCTGGGGGCAGTGGAAACAGCTTTCCCCAACGGCGTTTTTCCTTTAGGTACAGTGCATGAACTGGTTTGCAGTACCACCGAACAGGCTACTGCTTCCAGCGGATTGATTAGCGGCCTGCTCTCGGTGTTTATGCAAAATGGCGGGGCCTGTTTATGGATCAGCCTCACCGGAAACATCTTCCCACCGGCGTTAAGCGGCTTTGGTATAGAACCCAGCCGCTTGATCTTTATCCGGGTGACCAAAGACCAGGAAGCCTTATGGGTGATGGAAGAAGCGCTGAAATGCGCAGGGCTTGCCGCAGTTGTGGCAGAAGCGCGGGAACTGGATTTTAAACAATCGCGCAGGCTTCAGCTGGCTGTTGAGCAAAGTCACGTTACCGGGTTTGTGCTGCGTAATGCCGTTAAAAAGATCGGTTCAACGGCTTGCGCTGCCCGGTGGCAGGTGAAATCTTTGCCGAGCGAGCCGGTTGACGATTTGCCTGGTCTTGGTTTTCCGCGCTGGGAGGTAGAACTACTACGTGTCCGTAACGGGCATCCGGGTACCTGGATCATAGAATGGGCAGAAGGTAAATTCAAACAGGTGGAAAAAGAGCAAACAGCTAAACCATTTAAACGGAAAGCGGGGTGAGTTATGCAGCACAGGTATATGGCTATTTGGTTTCGTCACCTGGTGACAGACTGGCTGACACTCCGGCAGCCGGAATTAAAAGATCAGCCCTTTGTGCTGGTTGTGCCCGAACATAACCGTATGATTGTCAGGGCGGCTAATCCCGAAGCCGAAGCACAAGGTGTTCGTGCAGGGATGCCGGCAGCAGATGCCAAAGCGATTACCACTAATTTACAGGTTATTGATTTTCCGTTGGGCCAGGAAAGTAAGCTGCTCCGGCATTTGGGTTTATGGTGCATCCGCTATACGCCGGTTGTGGCTATTGACCTGCCCGATGGTTTGACCCTTGATATTTCCGGCTGTGCACATCTATGGGGTGGTGAAAAAGGATATTTAAAAACCGTTGTACTTAAATTAAGGGGTATGGGCTACGATGCACGGGCTGCTATTGCCGATACTGTTGGCGCAGCCTGGGCTATTGCCCGGTATGGTAAAATCAGGCCCATCATTGAAAGCGGTGGGCAGGCGGAAGCCATTGCCGGCCTTTCTCCGGCCGCCCTCAGGTTGGAACCGGCAATACTGGACAAACTGTATAAACTCGGCTTCCGGTATGTTAAAAGTTTTATGACCATGCCACGTACCGTGCTGCGTAGGCGTTTTGGTGAAGGCTTTTTGTTAAGGCTTGCCCAGGCTTTGGGTACTACTGATGAATACCTGGCCCCGATTATCCCGCCCGTGCCTTATGTTGAGCGGCTGCCCTGCCTGGAGCCGGTACGAACGGATAAAGCCATAGAAATTGGCATTGAAAAACTATTGCAAGGCCTATGTAGCCGCTTGCAAGCTGAAGGAAAAGGTGTGCGTAAGGTCGTGCTGAAATGTTTCCGGATTGATGGTAAAATGGTACAAGCGGGGATAACAACCACGCGTGGCTCACATAGTGTTTCCCATTTATTCAAGCTCTTTGGTTTACAGATCAGCAAGATTGAACCTGCTTTGGGTATTGAGCTGTTTCTGCTGGAAGCACAAAAAGTAGAAGATATCGACCCCTTGCAGGAAAAGCTATGGCTGGGGGATCCGGGCTTGCAGGATACCGCACTGGCCGAACTGCTTGACCGGATTGCCGGAAAGATCGGCCCCGAAAGGATTATGCGTTACCTGCCTGCCGAGCATTACTGGCCCGAACGTTCCATCCGGCCCGCTCTTTCACTCAAAGATATCTCGCTGGCCGGCTGGCGGGCTGACAAGCCAAGACCAATACGCTTGCTCAGCAAACCGGAAGCCATTGAAGTTATGGCTTTATTGCCGGATTATCCGCCAAAAATATTTATCTATAAGGGTAAGCGCCATGTTGTGGACAAAGCAGACGGCCCGGAACGTATTGAACGGGAATGGTGGCTGGACAAAGGTGAGCACCGCGACTATTATATGGTGGAGGATGAGCATGGGGGCCGTTATTGGCTGTTCCGTTCGGGGCATTATGATAGCGGAGGTGCCCAATGGTATTTACACGGATTTTTTGCCTGATGATGAAATACGCGGAATTATATTGTACCTCCAATTTCAGCTTCCTGCGCGGTGGATCTCACCCGGAGGAACTGGTTGAGCAGGCTGTGGTTCATGGTTATACGGCCATAGCGGTTACCGACCGGAATAGCCTGGCCGGTATTGTCCGGGCGCATATTGCCGCAAAAAAACTACCTGTACAATTTATTCCCGCTTGTCGCCTGGACTTGCTGGATGGGCCGGGCCTGCTGGCTTATCCTACTGACATTGCTGCTTACGGCCGGCTTTCGGCCTTGCTCACCAGGGGTAATCTGCGTGCTGAAAAAGGTGAATGCCATTTATATAAAGCAGATGTGTATGAACACCGGGAAGGCATCCTGTTTATCATCATTCCGCCCGATGAGCTCAACGCGCGGTTTGATTTTACCGGTGAGTTTAAAACAGCAGTAGCAGAATATAAACAAGCTTTCGGGAATGCCTTATACATGGCTGCCCTACGTTCTTACAGCGGCGATGATGCCAAACGGCTGCACAGGTTAGCCGGCATGGGTATACCTTTGACTGCTGCTGGTGATGTGCATTATCATGAACCGAACAGGAGGGAACTACAGGATGTATTGACCTGTATCCGGGAGAAATGCACTATCAACAACGCAGGGTACCGGCTGCATCAGAATGCGGAACGCTACCTGAAACCTATTGAAGAAATACACCGGATCTTCAGGCAATATCCGGAAGCAATTGAAAATGCGCTTGCTATTGCCGAAGCCTGTACTTTTTCGCTGGACGAATTAAAATACATCGAGCCTGAAGAAAAGATCTTTGACGGATTAACGCCACAGGAAAGGTTAAAAAAATACACATGGGAAGGTGCACATGAACGTTATGGTGAGTATATACCGCCTAAGATAGGTAAGCAGATAGATTTTGAACTGGCCTTTATCGAAAAGCGCAGGCTGGCGCCTTATTTTCTCCGCGTATATAAATACACCCGGAAAGCAGAAGAGCTCGAAATCTTGCACCAGGGCAGGGGTTCTGCAGCCAATTCAACGGTATGTTATTGTTTGCGCATTACGGCAGTCGACCCGATGAAGTCACGTTTGCTTTTTTCCCGTTTCATGTCAGATGCACGCGAGGAATGGCCTGACATCGATGTGGATTTCGAGCATGAACGCCGCGAGGAAATCATCCAGTATATTTATGAGGATTATGGCCGGGAACACGCGGCTATTGTAGCTACCGTTACGCAGGAGCGGCATAAAGGAGCAATTCGTGATGTGGGCAAGGCGATGGGCTTATCTGAAGATACGATTAAACGTATCGGTGGTACGATATGGGATTTCAGTGAAGAAGGTTTTGATGAAAAGCGTTTACAGGAACAGGGGCTTAACCCGGGCGATCCATTGATATACAAAGTACTGGAGTTGACGACACTGCTGATGGGTTTCCCGCGGCAATTGGGTCAGCATACCGGTGGCTTTGTTATTACCGATAACAAACTATCCGACCTGTGCCCTGTGCTCAATGCCCGCATGGAGAACCGAACCCAACTGGAATGGAACAAAGATGACCTGGAAGCGTTGGGCATTTTGAAAGTGGATGTTTTAGGATTGGGTATGCTCACCATGATCCGCAAAGCATTTGACCTGATAAAACAACATTATGGCCGAAAACTTACCTTAGCCAATATCCCGCAGGACGACCCCAAAGTTTATGAAATGATAGGTCATGCGGATACACTTGGGGTATTCCAGATTGAGAGCCGGGCGCAAATGTCTATGCTGCCAAGACTGATGCCCCAATGTTTTTATGACCTCGTGATCGAGGTGGCTATTGTGCGGCCCGGCCCCATACAGGGTGATATGGTGCATCCTTACCTGCGCAGGCGTAATGGCGAAGAACAGGTAGTGTATCCATCCACGGAACTGGAAGATATTTTAGGCCGGACTTTAGGTGTTCCGCTTTTTCAGGAACAAGCGATGGAGATCGCTATTGTTGCCGCAGGCTTTACACCGGCCGAGGCTGATGAGCTGCGCCGGAGCATGGCGACTTTTAAAGCGAATGGCAAGTTATACCTGTACGAAAAGAAACTGGTGGAGGGTATGGTGGCGCGTGGTTATGAGGAAGATTTTTCGAGGCGGGTGTTTAAGCAGTTACAAGGTTTTGAGGGGTATGGTTTCCCCGAGAGCCATGCCGCTTCTTTTGCGTTGCTGGTTTATATATCTTCCTGGCTGAAGTATTATTATCCGGATGCTTTTGCCGCTGCTTTGCTCAATAGCCAGCCGATGGGCTTTTATCAGCCCGCTGAGATCGTGGACGATGCGCGCGGGCATGGCGTTTTTGTTCGTGGCGTGGATATTAACTACTCGGCCTGGGATCATTCGCTGGAAGAACAGGCCGGAAAATATAAGATATTACGCTTAGGTTTCCGGTTGGTGAAAGGGCTAAAAGAAGAAGAAATGAATATCCTGGTTGAGAATGCACCTTATCAACATATTATCGATTTGTCAAATGTCGGGATTTCGCAGGCAGCTTTGGAGAAACTGGCTGATGCGGATGCATTCCGCTCTATCGGCCTCGACCGCAGGCAGGCGCTTTGGGAAGTAGCTGCTTTAGGTGATCGCCCCGTGGCATTGCTGGAAAGCTTGCCTTCGGCCAGCGCAGGTGAGCAAATTGAATTACCACTAATGACCGCGGGTGAGCACGTGGTACAGGATTTCGCTTCCACCGGTTTATCCATTAAAGCGCACCCGGTAAGTTTTGTGCGGGAAGATTTGAACCGGCTGCAGGTTATGCCACTCAACCGGATCCAATCGTTGAAGAATGGCGAAAAAATTCGTGTTGCCGGGATGATCACCGTGCGGCAGCGGCCGGGGACGGCCAAAGGTGTGGTATTCGTAACCATCAAAGATGAAACCGGCTTTGCCAATCTTGTGGTTTGGGGTAAGTTTTTTGACAAATACCGCAAAGAGATCGTTCAGTCGCAACTGCTCCTGGTAGATGGGCATTTACAGGTTGAGGGCGAAGTGATCCATGTGGTGGTACGCCGCTGTTATAATCTCAATTCTTTATTGGGTAAACTAACGGCTGTACCTGATGAACAGCCTTCTTTGCTGAGCTTGTCCAGGGGGGATGAAACCTCGATGCCTTCACCTGATCCGCGAAATATCCCCAATAAGAGTGCTTTTCATAAGGGCAGGAATTTTCATTGATGAAGAGCGTATCATTAATAAGGCTTTTAATAAACTCGAAAGGCAGTTTATAATTGTCTTACTATGCCTGTAAAAGGGATATGGTAAGGTTTATCCGATCAAAGGAATTGCAATACCAATTGCTCCCATTCCTCTTCCAAAGAAAGGTTGGGGCGTACTTGCCGCGCTTTGCTATACCAGTAATCAGCATTTCCAATATCACCTTCTTTACGGTGCAAATAGGCATGTACCCAAGCCGATGCCTGATCTGTCAGATGATCAACCTGTGCATGAGCCTGATGCCAGTCACCTTTACCATCAAACCAAAGGCTTTTTAGCTGTGCAGAGAGTCCGTTAACAGGCTGTTTTAAATTTAATGATGCTTTAAATTCTGTTAAAGTTGTCATTGGTATTAGTTTTTTACAATAAACGTAATTGGTACATCGGACTTTTATCAATACATAGTTCGATCCGTTACCGGCATTAATTATTGCGTAGTGGTAAAGATCCTAAATTAATCGGAAAATTAATGGGGATGTATTATTTATCAAAGATAGGCCGGTTTACAATTTCTGATGTAAAAGTATAAACAATGTATTACGGTGTTGTGCAATACCGCAATACATTGTTTTAGCAGAAAAAAGAAAAACAGTGCAACTAAAACCTTAATGCCGGCGTCTTATGATTATTAAAGCCTGATCATATGTTAAAAAACTACTTAAAGATTACCTGGCGCAACCTCTTACGTCAAAAAACATTCTCCCTGATCAATATCCTCGGATTGACAATAGGCATGGCCAGCGCAGCGCTGATTTTGTTGTGGATCCAGAATGAGGTTAGCTATGATCAGTTCCATGAAAAACGGGAACGTCTTTACTCTGTATATAACCGCTCTAAATTTGACGGTAAATTATGGAGCTGGGAAACCACTCCTAAAATCATGGGTAAGGTGATGAAAGCGGAACTGCCCCAACTGGAAAAAGTAGCCAGGGTAACTGATGCCAGTTTTTTGTTTAGCATTGGCGATAAACGTTTGACTGCAACAGGCGATTTTACTGATCCGGATTTTCTTTCCATGTTTAGTTTTCCATTAATTAATGGAGACCCCAAGACCGCTTTGAACGATCTTCATAGCATAGTTATCACTGAAAAGTTTTCAAAGAAACTTTTCGGAGAGGAAAATGCGCTCGGCAAAACAGTTAAAATAGATAGTAACGCTTATTTTAAAGTGACGGGGGTGATGAAAGACCTGCCGAATAATACCCGGTTTGATTTTGAATACCTTATTCCCTGGTCATATCTAAAAAAGATAGGGCAGGATGATGAATACTGGGGCAATAACTCCATCCAAACGTTTGTTCTTTTAAAACCCGGCGTAACGGAAGCTCATGCTGATGCCGCTGTATTGAACTTTACCAGGAACCATTCCGATACCAAGGATATTCAGCAGTTTTTGCACCCCGCAACCAAATGGCACCTGTATTCGCAGTTTAAGGATGGGGTGATAGTTGGTGGGAGAATTGAACGTGTCAGGGTATTTTCACTGATCGCTGTACTGATCCTCGTTATTGCTTGTATAAATTTCATGAATTTAAGTACGGCCAGGAGCGAGACGCGTGCAAGGGAGGTAGGTATCCGTAAAACTGTAGGCGCATTAAGGGGCTCGTTAATCTGGCAGTTTTTAGGTGAATCTGTTTTGATTGCACTTATTGCCGGTATTTTTGCTATCGTCATTGTACAAATCAGTATGTCGGGTTTCAACCAGCTTACCCAAAAGCAATTATATGTACCATATAGTAATCCCTACTTTTGGCTCACCGCAATTGGATTTATACTGGTAACCGGTATAATTTCAGGAAGTTACCCTGCATTGTACCTGTCGTCATTCAAGCCTGTAGCTGTACTGAAAGGTACTTTTAAGGCGGCAAATGCTTTGGTTACACCGCGTAAATTGCTGGTGGTCATTCAGTTTACTTTTGCGGTGGTATTGATCATTTGTACCATCATTATCCGCCAGCAATTACAATACGCCCAGGACAGGGATACGGGGTATAAGAAAGATAACCTTGTTTACACATTTATGTCCGGCGAGATCTCGAAGCACTATCAATCCATCAGAAATGAATTGCTTTCCAGTGGTGCTGCAACTTCTGTGTCCAGAACAAATTCGCCTATAACCCAGCGATACAGCGATAGCTGGGGTTTTAACTGGCCAGGTTCACAGCCCAAGAACAAGGTTGATTTTATTATTTACACTTCGGACGGAAACCTTATTAAAACCATGGGCCTTAAGCTTGTTGCAGGCAGGGATATCGACCCGGTAAACTACCCGACAGATTCAACCGCCATGCTGGTGAATGAGGCTTCGGTGAAGATCATGAACCTGAAAGATCCGGTTGGTAAATTAGTTACCCAGGGCGAGGGTAAAGACATCAAAACATGGCATATTGTTGGAGTTATCAAAGACTTTATTATAAGCTCGCCTTATGAACCTGTACAACATATGCTGATTGAAGGCCCCAGTTCCTGGTTCAATATCATTCACTACAAGCTTAATAACGCTAATTCGACAAAAGAAAACCTGCGTCGCGCTGAAGCTATATTTAAGAAATACAACCCGGATTACCCGTTTGAATATAGTTTTGTTGACCAGGAGTACGCCAAGAAGTTTGGCGATGAGCAGCGTATCGGGACTTTGGCCAGCCTGTTTGCCGGATTGACAATCGTTATATCCTGTCTCGGACTTTTTGGCCTGGCGGCTTACATGGCGCAAAACCGTATCAAAGAAATCGGCATCAGAAAAGTGCTTGGCGCATCTGTTGCCAGCGTGACCACATTGCTTTCCAGGGATTTTCTGAAGCTGGTCATAATCTCATTTTGCATCGCTGCGCCAATAGCGTGGTATTTAATGTTCCAATGGTTGAAAGGATATAGTTACCGGATTTCCATTAATATCTGGGTATTTGTAATCGCCGCCGCGCTGACATTGCTGATTTCTGTTTTGACAGTAAGCTACCAGGCAATCAAGGCTGCATTAACAAATCCGGTGAAAAGTTTGAAAGGGGAATAACACCTTCATTACGGGTTGTTGCATTCTCATTACCATAAAGACAATAGTAACTGCCCGGTGAAGGGCCTGTTTTGAATTTACTACCCCAAAAAGTTAGGTACTATTTGGGGGCGTTTTTATGCATAAAACAGAAGTGATCGCTTCTGCTAAGCCCAAAATGTTAGTTGGATTCTGAACTTCATCAGCAATCCCAATCAAGAACGAGATCTACACAGCCAAGCCAGTACGATGGGTAGTTACAAGGTCGGTTTACGGGTTTGGTTAACCAAGCCTGGCGAATGCCAGCCTTAATTACCGCTTCGGCAAGCTGAAAGAAGCGGTTAAGAAAAACAAACGGAGTATCAGTGATGACGATGTTCAGGGAGCGCCTTCGGGGAACTAAGAGCATTTAACGAATACAAACAGGCGGAGGGGGCCGCCTGTTTGTTGATAACCTTTCCGTATTCCAGGTTCGGTTTTAGTTATCTAATAACCTGCGCAGATCGCCCGCACTGATCTCCTGTACCGGCTGGAATGTATTTCCGGCCGCATAATGTAACAAGCTGTATCGGAGCTGCCTTGCCGCTGCCCGTTCCGTTAATTGACTATGAAGATCCATTGTACAAAGAATTAAGCTCCCCGAACCAACCTTGAATTCAACCAGCGTTGCCAGGTTACGGTTCCTGAAAAAGTTATCGATCACCCGGACTATCGGCGTTGCAGGAGCTCCTAATTTATCAAGTATCAGCGACCGGGAACGGGTCACCAGGTCCCACCATTGCCAATCCGTATAAAAGTCTGTAGGGAAATCAGCCAGGGCGTTACTTTTCTTGTCGATGAGCAGGCCCATACTGCCTGGTTGATCGGGGAAGTGGACCGGGCTCCAGAAAACAGGAGCGAAACGGCCGTCGATACCTTTAACGTTGGCGGTATCCGGATTAAGCAATACTTTTCGCCCCGCTTGCAGATAACTAAGGGCACTGTCGATGGATGTAGTAAAGATAACGTTACTAAAAGATTCCGGCTTTTTATCTGGGTAAACCCAAATTTTCCAGTAATTAGTATAACCGGTATTGGCTATGCTCACAGTGATCTGTAATTCACAAGCCCGGTCGATTTTGCTGAGATCTATCGAGAAACTTCCCGCAGAAGCGTTGCCAATAGCGATAGACTGCCGGCCAAGCGAACCACGGAGATTAAAGTGCTTATCTGATGAAATTGCTGACCAGAGAACTTCGCCATTTATTTGCCGGTCGCTATAGTTGGCAATTTCGGCAGCAGCATAAAAATGCTCATTATTGCTGTAGGCAGCTTTTTCAAAACGGATCAATGGCACCACCGGCCCACAGAATTTGCTAAAGTCAGTCGACGAAACCAATCCTTTACTATCCCAGAAAGCATTTAAAATCCCAACGAGTGCTGTTCCCTGTCCCGGAAAATCATGAAGGTCAAGCAATTGAAACCCGCCAACACCTTTGGTTTTCAACGCGCGTTCAATTTCTTCTTTGTAAAGCTGAACAGCCAGTGTTCCGCTGGCTTTAAGATAATCGGGGGCTAATCCAAGCATTCCTTTTTTGCGGAGGTTGTTCCGTACCGCCTCAAAGTTAGATGGCCGCAGAACCCCTGTATACTTTTTTATTTCTTCAAGATCCGGATAAACAGAATACTGGCCCACTTCGTGAATAATAAGGGGCACCGTTGTCCCTTTCAGCGCTTTACTGTAATCTGTCTTAAAATCGGGCGGGTTGGTGTTAAAAATACCCTGTCCCCGTACCCATCCTTTTTCCGTGTACTGGGTAATAAAATAATCATCGGCAGGATCCGGATTTTTGCCATGCCCTTTTTGAAAACTGAAGGTGGTTGTGGTGTATAAATGCCGGTTGTCTTCCTGCTTTAACTTACGCACCAGTTTCTCCAGCCATCCAAAATCCCCCTCCAGTTCATTACCCATGCTCCAAAAACAAAATGAAGGGTGGTTGCCATAATTCCGGATAATATTTTCGGCTTCCTGTTCCAGGTAAGTCAATGTTTTTGGGTCTTTGCCCACAGTTAGTACCCATAGCGGCAGCTCAACATGCAGGTAAAAACCCAGCGAGTCGGCCACCTGAAATGCTGCTTCGGGCGGGCACCATGAATGAAAGCGAAGATGGTTCAGTCCGTAAGCTTTAGCGGTTTTAAACACCTTCAGCCAGCCGGCTGTATTCATTGGCGGGTGGCCTTCCAGCGGAAAAATATTGCATTCAAGCGTACCGCGCAGAAAAAGCGGACGATCATTGATACGAAGCTCGTTCCCGGTCGCGTTAATATCCCTGAAGCCAAAACTTTGAGTCCTGGCATCCAAAACTTGTCCCTTGCTGTCAATTACTTCCGTGCGAAGACTGTATAGGCGCGGATGAAATTCGTCCCATGATTGCGCCTCCGGAACCTGGAGGCTAATTTCCTCCTGATTATGTTGAATAACAGTTGGGCTGGTTTGTTTAACGATCTTTTTTCCGGAAAGGAGGAAAGCCCGCAGATAAGTATCGCCACTATGGGAACCGCCCAGGCTGATAGCCGCCTTTACGCTGTGATTGGCCAGCGAGGAGTATACCTGTACCTGGTTAATAACTTGTTTGCCTATGTCGATCAGCTGCATCTTTCCGATAACGCCGTTCCAAATGATCTGTGTACCGTCGGTGTAGGCATGGGCAAAGTCATTTACGCTGATGTCATGCTGCTTGCGATTGTCTACGCGAATGGTGATCACATGTTTGCCTGCTGCCAGAGGGCCTAATTTGAAAACTTGTGGTGCAATCAGGCTTTCCTGTGTCCCGGCTGGTTTGCCATCTATCCAACAATCGGTTTTCCAGATCACCCTTTCAAGCGACAGCAGGGCGTTGGCCATCCGGCTGGTTAGATTTATGCTGCGCTGATACCAAACGGCACCGGTGTACCTGTGTTTTCTGGACAGATGCAGCATGATGTCCTTGCTCAGCACAGTTGTATCCACCTTTACAGGCGCTCCGATACCGGCGTCATCTAAGGTGCCAGGCAGCCATATGCTATTAGTAAATTGCTGTTGCTGCCATTTCTGATCCAAACCTTTGTCGAGCGAATCGAGTCTGTACAGCCATTTGCCGGCAACCGGGATTGGTTTAACCTGCGCCGAAATGGTGGAACTTGCTACCAGTGCCGCGAGCAAGAAAAATGTTTTTTTTAAAGAATACTGCATCATTGATAGTGAGCGGTTAAAGTAGTAACAGAACGGGGCTCAAGTGTTATTGTCCCGACGGGAGTTGTTGATTTTTTAAGATTTTTGAGAGCTGTTGTGGTGTACATATCAAATGTATTTCCGGCCAATTGTGAACCACCCGGATCAACCGTGTATTGTTTGCTTTCGGTACTCATATTTATCAGCACAATAACCAATTGTTTTGAAGCGGGATCTTTGTATGCGGAAACCATTTGTGTTCCTGTTGCCAGTACAGCATCGGTAACATCGCTTAATGCTGCATTTACGCGGATCATCCCCGGTCTGATAAACCGTGAATAATTTCCCAAACACCACAATTGTTTTGAATCACTAACCAGGCCATTTGTTTTCATGCTGTTCAGGTCATATCCACCAGATGGGTCGTTAATGTATACAAGCCCGTCACTATAATTATAAGTATCAACGGCAAGCCACCACTGCCATGAAGTTACATTGGCCACCGTAAGGTCATGATGAATAACTTTGGCCACATACAAGCCGTAATCAATACCGGTATTTTTCGGGTAACCATTTAACTGACCACAAATATCGCCTAATATACCAAACTCTGACTGCCAAAGATGAAGACTTGGGTCAACAGCCTTTTGCTTATCTGCTGCGTGTTGCCGGTAACTGATCAAATCGGCGCCCGGACAGGTAGTAAAATAACTGTGTGCTGATAGTAAGTGCTCCATCGAGGGGACATCGCCTATATAATTAGCGGAGCTTTTGTTAAAGAACTGGTTGAGCTGATCGCCGCGACCATCGCTGTTGTTAGCATCCAGCGAATTCCATTGATTGGCTTCACCAAGACATATCGTAGTTGCTAAGCCGGCAGCTTTCATCTTCGGGCCCAACAGGCGTATAAAGTCTGCAATTTCAGCATTGGTAGCACCAGTGCCTTCCTGCGATGGATTTTCTCCCCAATTCCACTGAGGTTCATTAAAGGGGCTGAGATAATTAAAAGGGGTACTGCTTGATTCAAAATGCTTTAAAACGCTAACCAGAAAATCTGCAAAAGCATTTTTCTTGCTTTCTGTCAGGTTCAGATGACTGTTAGCCAAACCATAAGCTTTATTATTTTGCGTGAACTGTACCGGTGGCGAAACAGAAAATGCCAGGAAGTTTTTTACACCACGTGCTTTCGCCGCCGACAGGAACCATTGCTGGCCTGCTTGTTTGTTCCAGTTATAATTATTATTTGCATCCAGAAAGCATTCTTCCCGGCGAAACTCATCCGGTATTCCGCTATCCGCACCTTGTTCATAGCTCCCGGCGCCGATGTTGAAGCGCCAAAGTGTAAGGCCAATACCTTTGGGATTGCCCTGTTGATCGGCTTCCATGCTGAACAGGTAATCAGCAATCTGATTCTTTTTGGTAACATCATTCCACTTTCCGATGAATTTGGTTGTCCAGCAATCAGAGGCACCAAAGCTTTGCATCGTTTGCTGCTCATTTCCCAAATTGATAGTGATGCGGGCCGGGCCGGTATTGCATATATTAACGCCATTAACGATGCAACCGTCGTCTCCTTTTTTAATTCCTGTTTTTTTAGCGCAGCTGAATGAGTTTGATACCCCCAGCATTACCATGAACAGCAGTGCTGATCGCAAATTTATTTTCATAATAGTTATTTAAAGACGCCGGCATGCCGGCGGCTATCTGCTAATATCCCGGGTTTTGTGTGATCTTTCCGTTCGAGGCAATAATTTCCTTTGATGGGATAGGCCATAGATTATGTGTTCCTGCAATAAAATTAGCACCCTTATTTTGAGGCTCGTTCAGGTTCTTAGTTTCATATGGGTCTTTGCTTTGTTGTGTATTGTATTTAACAAAACTTCCGTTCGGTCCTAAAATGCTGTTGATCACTGGTTGTCCGCTTTGATCTTTCCATCGCCTGATGTCATACAAACGATCTCCTTCCAGGGCCATTTCGAGCCTGCGCTCCAATCGCACAGCGTTGATGAGGTTCCAGCCGGTAAGTGTCATATCGGTAGTGAGGCCAACGCGGTTCCTAACCGCACGCATTGACTGTAAAGCCTGGGCCGACTGCTGCTGCATAGCGGCAGCTTCAGCATTCATCAGGTAAACGTCTGCCAGCCTCAGGTAAATATGATCTTTTGAAAAGCGGCCGTTCGGTGTTCTTTCACCGCGAGGTACATAAACTTTTCGGTTGTACCTGGCAGATTTACATTGTGCCGGATTGGCATTGAATGAGGTATTGGCCGGATCGCCGGCAACCGGGAAGCCCTGGCGCATGATCGTCCAGTTTAACCTTACACTGTCTGCCTGAGATTTAAAGGCATTTTCAAGATCGCTGGTTGGCGTAAAATATCCCCATCCGCCTTCGGTCCCAGGCATGGAGGTTGTAGGAAAAATGTTGCCCAGGTTTGGATATTGGGTAGAATACTGATATTGTATTTCAAAAATAGACTCAGGTCCGTTATGATTAGTTGTTTGCCATATATTACCAAAAAACGTTTCCAGGTTGTATTCACCAGAGCTGATGATCTGGCCGGTCAGATTTTGAGCTCCTGCCCAATCTTCGGTATACAGGTCAATCTTGGCCAGCAGTGCTTGCGCTGCTCCCTTTGATACGCGGAACTTATCTGTGGCGCTATACTGTGATTTATTCGGTAAAATGCTAATAGCACTATTAAGATCTTGTTTAATGAAATTGTACACATCGGCGGCGCTGGTCCTGCTGTAGGTATTTTCCTGAGGGCCCAGTGTCTTAGTGATCAGCGGAATCCCGCCCCAGTTTCTTACCAGCTCAAAATATTGGAAAGCCCGCAGAAACTTAATCTCGGCGATAAGCTTCTGTTTGGTAGCGTCGTCAATCTGCGATTTCTGAATGCCTTCAATCGTAGCATTGAAAATATAAATGCTTTTGTAGATCTCGATCCAGTGTGCCTCAATACGATCATTTTCGGCATTTAATGTGTAATGCGCGGCCTGTACTGCCGTGCCCTGCCCACCGTTGATACCGATCCACTCATTATCGGAGGCGGCCTCGCCGCCTACTTGCTTCCACCATTGCGTCTGCCACCAGTCGTCAAAGTCAATGTATTTGTAGCATGCAATCGTTGCGCCACTGGCTTCATCAACTGTATTATAAAAAGTATTGGCCTGTATAGCGTTACCATAAGGTTCCTGATCCAGGAAAGTCTTTTTGCAAGCGCTCATGCCGGCAATAACCAGTACGAGCAATATATATTTCAAGTGTTTCATTGTTGTTTACTGCTAAGTCTTAAAAATTCGCGTTAAATCCGATATTGAAGAATTTGGGGATCGGGTTCTGTCCGTTGTCAATGCCATACCTCAGTACACCCGCAAATGGTACTTCAGGGTTTAGTCCGTCATATTTGGTAATGGTGAAGAGGTTTTGAGCAGATACGTAAATCCGCACTTTTGCCCGGCCGCCCAACGCTTTTTCAGGCACGGTGTAACCCAGTTGCAATAACTTATTGCGTACATAGGTGCCATCTTTGATAAAGAAACTGGAGTTTTTAGAGAAATTGCCGTTTGGATCACTCAAACTCAGCACAGGATAACTGTTCGTGCTGCCCGGACCTGTCCAAAATTTATTTTCTTTACCGCTGATGAAGTTATACCCGTAGATGGGGTTCATCCTTACCAGGTAATCATCAGCTACCTTATTGCCAAAGGACCCATAAAATTCCATACGGAAATCAAAGCCATGGTAAGAAGCCTGAAGGTTTAAGCCCGATGATAATTTAGGATATGGATTTCCGATCGATGTCCGGTCATTTAAGTCAATGGTATTATCGCCGTTAACGTTCGCGTACATAAAATCGCCGGGCCTCGCATTAGGCTGCAATACAGTGCCGTTAGGGCTTTTATAGTTCTGTACGTCCTGGGCTGTTTGGAAAACACCGAGTACCTTATAACCGTAATAGCCGCCTAAAATATCACCGGCAGCCGTTTTGGTCCTTCGGGTAGACTGAAATACGTCGTTGGATATTTCGTCATACAGGATCTGTCCCTTTAAGTCAACCGCTTTGGAAATGAAATGCTGTACTGTAAGACCAACACCGAAAGAAACACCACCTATTTTGTCTTTATAATTAATGGCTGCTTCCCAACCGCTGGTACGCATGGTACCTACGTTAGTATAAACTGTTGGGATATATCCCTGCGGATAGCCCAGCGAGGGTTGTACCGGGAGATAAAGCAACATATCTTTAGGCGAGCGCCAGTATTTATCAGCGGTTATGGATAATTTATTATTGAAGAAGTCCGCATCAAAGCCGATGGTCACGTCCTGTGTTGTTTCCCATTTGATATTTGGGTCTGGTACATTAGAGGGAACATAGCCATAAACCCGGCTGTTTGCGCCATTGATATAATCTGATAAGCCCAGAGTACTTTCGTATGCGCCTGGCGAGCCTGGTAAATTGCCTCCCACACGGCCAAATGATCCGCGCAATTTGAGGTAGTTCAGCCCTTTGATGTTCTTCATAAATGACTCGTTTGAAATCACATAAGCACCCGAAACGGTTGGAAAATAACCCCAGCGATTGGCGGGTGATAACATTGATGAACCATCTGCCCGGAAAGAGCCGGCAATGAAATAGGTTTCATTAAAATCATAAGATACGCGGGCAAAGTAAGAGCTCATTTTACCGAAGGGCCCCGCGCCGGGTTGATGAGAGCCGGATCCGTCGGCAAGCGTTGCGCCGGCAGAAATGTAGTGATAAGGCTCCGCATCATAAGGAATATCCTGGCGGTACACGTAAGTGTTATTATATGTATAGTTATCGGCAGACTGACCTATCAAAACATTGTAATGATGCTTGTTGATACTACCAATGTAATTGATCGTATTATCCAATTGCCAGCGGTAGTTGATCACCGAGTTTTGGGATGCGCCTGATATATCACTGCGATCTTGCGGATCGATATAGTATTTAGGTTGGTAATTAGTCTGGTTTATTGAGTTATAAAAGCCAGAAATACTGCTTCTCAACGTCAGGCCTTTAATTGGTTTGATTTCAAGATAGGAGGAACCCTGTGTGCCGAATAATCGTGATTGGTTAAAATCACGGGCCATGGCAGCCAGGGGATTATTGATATTATTAAAATTGGAACGCGTAAACTGGCTGTAAACCGGGTTATAGGCAGTGAAGCTCCAGCTGGGATTGGTTGCTGCATAGGCGTTAACAGCCGTTTGCGTCTCGGCAGCAGACCTGGTTGCTGCTACGTTGGGTGCAATAGACATGATGTTGAACAGGCTGGTACCACCACCGTCACCATATCGCTCCATCCGCGGTGCAAGGCTGACACCAAATTTGAATACTTTTGAAATTTCGTAATCGATGTTAAACCTGGTGGTGATTTTTTGATAGTCAGCAGTACCACGCTGTGCGGCAAAGTTGCTGGTTTGATCAAAATACCCGGCGCTTCCATAAAAGGTGAGCCCGTTTTTTGATCCGGATGCGCTGACATTATAGTTATGTGTGTAAGCTTTTTTGGTTGCCTCATTCCACCAATCAGTATTAACACCTGTCACCGCTCCATTGGCCGGAAGGGTCTGGTTGTTATTGGCATAGATCTGGCGGTAATGGCTTACAAACTCGTCTGTCTGTGCAAGTTTCGGGTTTACCCAATAATTCATGCCCGAAGTTCCATTAAAATTGATCTGCGTTTTCTCTTTCCCTCTTTTTGTGGTAACCAACAAAACACCGGCTCCGCCACGGGAACCATAAATAGCAGTAGCTGCCGCATCTTTCAGCACGTCGATCTTATCAATATCTGACGGGTTGATGTCATTAAGGCCGCCGAATGAGGTGATCACGCCGTCAACAACAATGAGCGGATCGCTGGACCCTGTGATTGTGGAGAAGCCCCTGATCAGCAGCTTCGGTTGCGCGCCAGGATTGCCGCCCCCCTGAAATACCTGCAGGCCGGGGACTTTACCTTGAATAGCATCTGCAACATTACTGGTGGTGGTTGGGGCAATGTCTTTAGTCCCGACAGAAGACACCGCTGTAGTTACGCTTTTGCGGGTAATGGTTTGGTATCCAATTACCACAGCCTCATTAAGCTGATTGTCGGCAGGGTTAAGTGTTACCTCATAAGTTTCTCGGTCATCCACCGGAACCTCTTTGGCTTGGAAACCAAGGTAAGAGAATACCAGTATGTCACCTTTGCTTGCTCTGATCTGGAACTGACCCGCTGCGTCGGTTACAGAACCGGTTTTTGTGCCCTTAAGCAAAATGCTTACGCCAATAAGCGTTTGATGCGTGTTATCTGTTACACGTCCTTTTACGGCTTTGGTTTGGGCGAAAACCAGGCTGCAAAGTGGTAACAATAACACTAATGTTAGTGTAAATTTTGTTCTCATAATTGGGTTATTTTGGGTTATTAAGGATGACAAATCTAATGGCAATCGGATCGTTGAGTATAGACGATATGATGTAATACATGGATAATATTCTGATTGTTATTGTATTTAGCCGTTTTGCTGCTTATTGGATAATAAAAACCTATGTCTTTTTTCTGCCATTTGGAGCCATATGGTGTTATTTTATTCTTTTAGTTAAAAAAACGGAAGGCGGGCATTCATGAGGTTGGTTGTTCTATATGGATAATTTTACTATTTAATTATAGGGTATGTCAGAGCCTTTCGAATGTGACATTGCTGATTAAAATGAATGCGTAGTGGCGCATTAAATTATAGGAAGGAGAAAATTGAAGGGAATGAAACAAATGTTAAATGATTTCGGTTGGTCCTGTTTGATAAAAAGCACAAAAGTTTGCCATAAATAGCCGAACCAGAGGTACTCATCAAGCTTGTTTCTTATAAAAGCCTGACCTTATTTTCGCAATGAACGTAAAGTGTTTTAGCGGTCCGGCGATAGTTATATAGTCCATGTTTTTAATTTTTTCATCTATATAGAATGCCCTGTTATTAAATATTTTTGTGAATATCAATGTTGACCGACTAACAATTACAGATTGAAATCAATGAATATCAAATCCTGTCCATATCCTAAAAAATGGGGTAGGGCAGTATTTTAAAAGATAATAATTTAATGGATTTATGAAATTCAGCCGTTCAGAAATTTTACTTTTAATGTCAGTATCCGGCATTGATAACGGCTGTGGCAAAACAGTATCTATTCGCCTTTTAACACAGCATGTCTGCATTCGCAAACATGCGTAACCCGCGATAGGATTTAAATAAATCAAATGAATACATATTCAGCAAGTTACAAAAAAGATGGTTTTGAAGGTCAGCGAGCGATCGTGATACCCAAAACTATATTACAGCGGTTTTGTGAGGGAAATGCGGCTATACAAGGAGCATTTATAACGGATATTGGATACTATCCCAAGGCAAAATTCCATCGCAGGGAGCGATATACAGGTGCGGGGCAAAATATCCTGATTTATTGCGTTGACGGAAAAGGGATGGTTAAGATAGGCACTCATACTTATGAGATCAAGCCCGGCGACTTTTTTGTTATTCCTCATGGTGTTAAGCATTTTTATGAAACAAATGAAACCAGCCCCTGGACAATTTACTGGTGCCACTTCAAAGGCCCGCAAGCGGATGCTATAACAGAGCAAATTTATGTAAGGGACCAGAGTTTCCGGTACAGCATCGAATTTGACGGTGATCGGATCGCCCTTTTTGACAAGCTTTACGTATTTTTAGAACAGGGTTACAGTACAGAAAATCTTACTTACGTCAATTTACTGCTGCTGCAGTATTTAAGTTCCTTTTTGTTTAGGGACAAATATTATAAAACGAATTTAAACACACACTCCCAGCCGCAGGACAGATCTATTTTATTCATGCAGAAGAATCTGGATAAGACCCTAAGTTTAGCTGAGCTCGCGGCCTCGGTAAACCTATCGGTGAGTCATTATTCTGCATTATTTAAGAAAACCACAGGATTTTCTCCTATTGATTATTTTAATCATCTTAAAATACAAAAAGCCTGTCAGTACTTGCAGTTCACGGAATTGAGGATACGTGAAATAGCTTTTCGCATTGGCATTGATGACCCTCTTTATTTTTCAAGATTGTTTAACAGAACTATGGGATACGGTCCCAAAGAATACCGTAAAAGCCGATCTCCTTCCATTAAATAAGTACGTTTACCCGCTTTGAGCTAAATGTTTAAAAAATTATGCTTTCTTAACAAACTCTGATTTTAATGCCATAGCGCCAAACCCATCAATTTTACAATCGATGTTATGATCGCTGTCAACCAAACGGATGTTTTTAACCTTGGTCCCGGCTTTTATACTTTGAGAGGAACCACGTACCGGCAGGTTCTTTATGGTAACAACAGTATCTCCGTTCTGGAGAATATTTCCATTGCTATCCTTCACCACAAACAGATCTGAACTTACAGGATTATCTTGCGGGTTCCATTCGTGGCCGCATTCCGGACATATGAGCAGGTTATCCATTTCATAAGCATAGGGAGATTTACATATTGGGCAGGGGGCAAGTTCACTCATCTTTTGTAGTATTTGATTTTCATCGGCAAAGATAAAATTTTAAAAGATTTGCATTCGGCCATGTAGTATACATTTTTTCAGGCAAAACAATTGAAATAAGGAATGTACCATTACACTTTATTACTACCTGTTTTTTGGAGATTAAACCTAATTCATTTTTAATGCTCCATAAAAGCTTTCTGAATTGAAAAGGTATATCCTGAAACAGAAACAACCACATAAACGGAGCAATGCTTTTTATGTGGTTCTTAAATCGGTTGAGCTAATGGGATGTAAATAGCCCGTGCTGATGAAAATTAGAAATACCGTGGAGGCAAAGTGCAGTTTTTAATTACGGACCATTGCCGATTCTTTAACAATCTGATATATACGCCTTCAGAAATCGAGCTTCGCCAACTTACGCGGCTTAAAAAAATGATTCAGAGGCCCGGATCCCTCGCCGGTTTTTACATTCTGCCCTTCTTTGATGGCTATGTTAACGTAAACCCCGGCCGAAGCAATGGCTTCGGTTATGGATTGCCCTCGTGCTATATAAGCTGCGATAGCTGAAGCCAGTGTGCAACCTGTTCCGTGTGTGTTTAAGGAGTTTATAAAAGGGTAAGCGAAAGTTTTTCTTACACCTTGCCGATCAGCATATAGGTTGTAGAGTTCAAGCCCATCTAAGTGGCCGCCTTTTACAAGAACGGCCTGGCTACCTAAATCTAACAATGCTTCTGCCGCGTTTATCATATCATCAACATTGCCGGCATGTTTGCCCGTTAGTTGAGTTGTTTCATTCAGGTTTGGCGTGAGCAGGGTTACCATTGGAAAAAGTAGCTCCTTCATTGCAAGCAATGCTTCGTTATCTGCCAGTTGTTTTCCGCTGCTTGAGCTGATAACTGGGTCGAGGATGATGGGTAGCGGTTCGTGTTTTTTTAAAACATCGGCTACCGCCTGCACAGTTTCCGCATTTGGCAGCATCCCGATCTTCACTGCCAAAGGCCGGATATCGCTCATTACTGCGCTGATCTGATTTTGTACCATTGCCGGCGGCACAACGTGAATGTCTGATATGCCAAGGGTATTTTGCGCGGTAATGGCAGTAATAGCTGAGGTGCCGTAACAACCCAGGGCGGCAAAGGTCTTCAGGTCTGCCTGAATGCCCGCACCGCCGCCGCTATCGGAGCCGGCGATGGTTAATACCGAACAATACTGATAATACTGCATAATCACGTTTTAAAAATTAAAAGCGTTAATGCCCCCTTTTAAACTGAAGGCCGCTATCCCCGACAAAGACCTGGTTTGCTGAGCAGCTATTTTACTGCGTTGGCCGGTTTGGCAAATAAATACCAGCTTTTTACCGCTTGGAAAAATATTAGCGTGTTCTTGCAAATCATAAAGCGGGATATTTATTCCTCCTATATTTTCATCGTCAAATTCATAGGTTTCACGCACATCAACCAGGTAAATTTCGTCGGGTGTTTCCGTGTGCCATTTTTTGAAGGTGTCGGAGTCGATTTCATTGGCAACCCTATCACTCTCAACCGGCTGAGATGTGCTAACCGGGAGTGAAGGTGTTGCGGCAGAAATTTTGAAAACACTGACGCTGTTGTCAAGCGCATTCAGGGTTAATAGTTTGCCAGATAATAGCTCCCCAATACCGCAAATCAACTTAATGGCTTCGTTGGCCATATAAGTACCTATTATACCGGGTAACACACCAATAACACCAATTTCGGCACAGTTGGGTACTTCATTTTCTGGTGGCGCTTCTGGAAATAGGTCACGATAGCCGGGGCCGCCCTGATGATTAAACACCGATACCTGTCCCTCAAATTTAAATATCGATCCAAATACCAACGGTTTGTTGAGCGCCGTACAAGTATCATTCACCAGGTAGCGGGTGGTGAAGTTATCAGAGCCATCTATCACCACATCAAAATTGCTTATCAGTTGTTGCGCATTGGCAGCAATAATCCTTTCGGTATAAGCTATCACCTCCACAAAGGGGTTAAGCTGGTTTAGTTTTTGTTTGGCTATCAAAGCCTTTGGCTGGTCAATATCAGCGGGAGCATATAATATTTGCCGGTGCAGGTTGCTGATATCAACCATGTCATCATCCACAATACCAATGGTGCCCACACCGGCTGCAACCAGGTATTGCAAAACCGGGCAACCTAAGCCGCCGGCACCTATCATCAACACCCGGGCTGCTTTTAGTTTTTCTTGTCCGTGCAGGCCCAGCTCGGGCAATATCATTTGCCGGTTGTATCTTTTCAGTTCTTCACGTTCCAGCATATCCTTAGGTTAAACAGTTATCCCAATCTTTCCAAACCGCCTCGTAACCCTGTTGAGCAATGATCTCTGCAATTTCCGCAGGACTGCGCTCGTCGGAAATTTCGAACTGCTCCAGCGACTCAGGCTCTACCGCGTACCCGCCCGGATTGGTTTTTGAACCGGCGCTTATAGAGGTAATACCCAACTTGATGATATTATTACGAAAGTTAGCCGATTCGCGTGTAGATATCGAAAGTTCAACCTCTTCGTTAAACAAACGATAAGCGCAGATCAGTTGTACCAGTTCGCGGTCATTCATTTCCACCTTTGGCTCGAGGCCGCCGCTAAAAGGTCTCAACCTCGGGAACGAAAGGCTGTATTTAGTTTGCCAGTATTTTTTTTCGAGGTAATTAAGGTGCATCGCGGTGAAAAAACAATCAGTGCGCCAGTCTTCCAAACCAATTAAAACGCCCAGTCCCATTTTATGGATCCCGGCCTGGCCCAACCTGTCGGGCGTTTCCACCCGGTATTTAAAGTTTGATTTTTTGCCTTTGGGGTGGTGCTTTTTGTAATCCTCTTTATGATAAGTTTCCTGGTATACCAGCACGGTGTTAAGGCCATAAGGCGTTAGCTGCTGATAGTCTTCCAGGTCCATCGGTTGCACCTCCATCGAGATATGGGCAAAATGAGGCCTGATCAATTCGAGCGCTTTTTTAAAATAATCAACATGCACATTCACGTTGTCCTCGCCGGTTACCAGTAAAACATGCTCGTAGCCCATCTCTTTAATAACGGCCACTTCCTGCATAATTTCCATTGGCGAAAGCGTTTTGCGTTTTACCTTGTTATCGTAACTAAAGCCGCAATAAGTACAGATATTACTGCATTCGTTGGATAGATAAAGCGGTACATACATCTGTAGCACCTTACCAAAACGTTTCAGGGTCAGGCGCTGACTGATCTGCGCCATTTGCTCCAGGTAGGGGGCTGCAGCCGGCGATACCAGGGCCTTAAAATCCTCCAAAGTTCGTTTATCGGCGGCCAGGGCGCGTTCAACATCCGCGCTGGTTTTAGCGTAGATACTGGCCTTGGTATCATCCCAGTTATAGGTTTCAAAAATGTCGTTAAAACTACTCATCTAAAAAAGAAGTTAGTGGACTACTTGCCATAGCATGTGATACCGGTTGTGCCAGTTTTGCTTCAAAAGCCATCCGGCCGGCTTCAACGGCCAGTTTAAATGCTTCGGCCATTTGTACAGGATTGCTTGCTACCGCTATGGCTGTATTTACCAGTACGGCTTCGGCACCTATTTCAAGCGCTTTGGCTGCATCAGACGGAGCACCTATACCCGCATCAACAATAACGGGTACGCTACTTTGGCTGATGATGATCTCTAAAAAATCGATGGTTTTAAGCCCCTTATTACTACCTATCGGCGATCCTAAAGGCATCACGGCCGCAGTACCGGCTTCTTCAAGCCTTTTACATAATACGGGGTCGGCATGGATATAGGGCAATACTATAAAACCCAGTTTCGCCAGTTCTTCGGTAGCTTTTAGGGTTTCTATAGGGTCGGGCATCAGGTATTTAGGATCGGGATGGATCTCCAATTTTATCCAGTTGGTTTCCAGCGCCTCGCGGGCAAGCTGGGCGGCAAACACAGCCTCCTTAGCATTCCGCACACCCGAGGTATTAGGCAGCAGGTTAATATGCGGATATTTTAAACGCAGCAACAGATCGTCATTGTCGTTGTTTTTTACATCAACACGCTTCAGGGCTACGGTTACCAGTTCAGAGCCTGAGGCCAGCAAAGCCTCCTCCATCATGGCAGGCGAGTTAAATTTGCCGGTGCCTGTAAATAAGCGCGACTGAAATGTTTTATCAGCGATGGTTAACATAGTGTTGATTTTAAGCTTCGTTAAACGAAGGTTGATTTAAATGATGGTATAATTCCGAAACCACTTGCCTGGCGTTAGTGGCGTGGGTGATGGCGCCGGACAGCGCAACACCATATATGCCGCTTTGTATGATCAGCGGTATATCGGCCGGCAAAATGCCGCCGATAGCAATTACCGGGATACTCATATTTACAAGACGCATCTGATCCATAATATCCCGATAACCGTCCATCCCCAAAATAGGGCTCAGCTTTTGTTTGGTAGTTGTAAAACGGTAGGGGCCAAGGCCGATATAGTCGGCACCCTCGGCAACGCGCTGTTTTACATGCGCAAATGTATTGGCCGTACCACCTATGATCATATCAGGGCCAACAATCTGACGGGCCTGTTGTATGGGCATATCCTGTAAACCCAGGTGCAGCCCATGGGCACCCGCCTTTTTTGCAATTTCAGGATGGTCGTTCACTATTAATCTGGCGCCGTACCCGTCACAAAGTTTAACGGCCTCGATGGCATATTGCAGAATGATATCTTCCGGTTGATCTTTAACCCTTAGCTGTACCCATTTACAACCGGCATCCAAAGCGGCTTTGATAGCGCCGGCATGTGTGCCGTTTTGCGGCTGTTGAGAGATATAATGCAGTTTATCAATCATGGATTTAATTGTTCGGTTTGTTTTTTAATGCTTATAAAATTGGAAACAGCCTGCTTGGGATCTTGCCAGATAGCACCCAAAACTGCTGCCCCGTCAAAATTCATTTTTTTTAGCAGGTTTAGATTGGATGCATCCACGCCGCCAAGCGCTATTACTTTTGGTCCGGGCTTATTACTGTCTAAACAAAAACCGGCAGGCAGCATGCTTTGATAACCTGGCTTGGATATGCTATTAAACACCGGGCTTAAAAACGCGTATTCAAAATGATTTAGTGAAGATGTGGCGCTGACATCATGTATCGAAGTACTCAACCGGTAGCCCTCTTTAAGCTGAATGTTTAACTTCAGCTGGTCGCTTTTGATACGATTCTTTTCGGGATAATGTAAATAGTGCATCTCAAAAACTTTGGCCAGCCTATGATGCTGATGACAAACTATAGCATGATGATAGGCCTGGTCAATCTGAGTAATCAGATTGGTACATTGATCGAGATCCCAATCTGGTTTGCGCAGGTGGAAACGCTGTAAACCGGCCCCGAACAAGCGGTTGATTATTTGTGCTTCATCCGTCACAGTATCCGGGGCCGATATCACGATCAATTCCATTACAAGTATATTTCGCTGCCTTTTTCGGCAAACTCCTTCGATTTTTGTTCCATGCCCCTGGTTAGCGCGTCGGCTTCTTCAACACCATTCTCTTTGGCAAAGTCGCGCACATCCTGGGTTATTTTCATCGAGCAGAAGTTTGGCCCGCACATCGAGCAAAAGTGCGCGATCTTGGCTCCTTCGGCAGGCAGGGTTTCATCATGAAATTCTTTAGCCGTATCCGGATCTAACGACAGGTTAAACTGATCTTCCCACCTGAATTCGAACCGCGCTTTGCTCAGCGCATTGTCGCGATACTGCGCACCGGGATGACCTTTGGCTAAATCGGCAGCGTGGGCAGCAATTTTGTACGTGATCACGCCATCTTTAACATCTTTTTTATTGGGTAAACCCAGGTGTTCTTTAGGGGTTACATAGCACAGCATAGCCGTGCCGAACCAACCGATCATGGCAGCGCCAATGGCCGAAGTAATGTGATCATAACCCGGAGCGATATCGGTAGTTAATGGCCCTAAAGTGTAAAAAGGCGCTTCAGAACAATGCTTTAATTGCTTCTCCATGTTCTCTTTGATGAGGTGCATGGGTACGTGGCCGGGGCCTTCAATAATGGTTTGCACATCGTGCTTCCAGGCTATTTTAGTCAGTTCGCCCAGGGTTTCCAGCTCGCCAAACTGCGCGGCGTCGTTGGCATCGGCAATACAGCCGGGGCGCAAGCCATCGCCCAGCGAAAAGGCGACATCATACGCTTTCATGATCTCGCAGATCTCTTCAAAGTGCGTGTAAAGGAAATTCTCTTTATGATGGGCCAGGCACCATTTGGCCATGATTGAACCACCGCGCGATACAATGCCGGTAATACGTTTGGCCGTTAAAGGCACATAGCGCAATAACACGCCCGCATGGATAGTGAAATAATCAACACCCTGCTCTGCCTGTTCTATCAGCGTATCCCGAAACAGTTCCCAGGTAAGGTCTTCGGCTTTGCCGTTCACTTTTTCCAGCGTCTGGTAAATAGGCACAGTACCTATAGGTACAGGTGTGTTGCGGATGATCCATTCGCGGGTTTCGTGAATGTTTTTACCGGTCGACAGGTCCATAATGGTATCGGCGCCCCAGCGGCATGCCCAAACGGCTTTTTCTACTTCTTCTTCAATACTCGAGGTAACTGCCGAGTTGCCGATGTTGGCATTGATCTTAACCAAAAAATTACGGCCAATGATCATCGGTTCACTTTCGGGGTGATTGATATTTGATGGGATAACAGCCCGACCGGCGGCTACCTCTTGTCGTACAAATTCGGGCGTAATGTAACCTTTAGGTGTGTTGGCACCAAAGCTATGGCCCTGATGCTGTTGGCTCATTACATCGTATTGCCCGTTCAACTGTTGTTTCAGCAGATCGATGCGTTGGTTTTCGCGTATGGCAATATATTCCATTTCAGGCGTGATAATGCCCTTTTTGGCGTAATGCAGTTGCGATACATTCATGCCTGCTTTGGCGCGGAAAGGTTTACTTTGGTAGCCAAAACGTAAATGATCAAGCTCTTTACTGTTTAAACGTTCGCGGCCATATGCTGATGATATACTATCCAGCAGCTCGACATCACCACGCGAAGTGATCCATTTTTCGCGCAGGCGGGGTAAACCTTTTTTAACATCGATGGCTATGTTTGGATCGGTATAAGGGCCGCTGGTATCGTAAACAGTTACCGGGGCGTTGGGCTCGGTTTCGCCAAAACGGCCATGTAGTTTGGTGTCGTTCAGGCTTATTTCGCGCATGGCCACGTCAATGTCGTGCAATTGTCCTTTAACGTAAATCTTACGCGACGCCGGAAACGGTGTTTGCGTGATGGCTTGTGCTGTAGGTGTTTTTTCTGTTTTCATAAAAGGCTATTGGGTGTTTATCCTCCCTGGGTGGCTTTAATAATGATGATTTTATCGCCCCGATTGAGCTTGTGGTTTTCCCATTGGGTTTTGGGAACAATAGCTTCGTTGATGGCAATGGCCAGCCCCCGGTCGGGGTGCTGCAAGACATCAGCGAGCAAAGCCCGCACATTGCAGTTATCAGGCACAATAAAATTTTGTTGATTAACGGTTACTTCCATTACGTTGCATTAAAATTTCAACTGTAGGAATGTCCCCGTATTAGGAAAGAAAAAACAACACCAATAGTGTCGTCGTCACTTTTCCCTTCGCCAGCATTACCCGGATCAGGTTCAAAGGGTATTATCTCAGTCCGTCAGGACACCCCTAAAGTTGCAGTAAAGCTAACGGAATAAAATTGATTAATCCAAATCAATTTTATGTTAAGACTGTCTGCTTACTACTTACGGTAGTTTGTTTTAACGTGTAAGTGTATTGAAGATCAAGTGATTGAATTGTGTTAATACTGGCGAAAATAATTTGAAAGCACCAGGCAAATTATCGTCAGCTTAACCCAAAATCCATAAAATAATAAACTACTCTCAACCTGATGTCAAATAATTGTTAATCGGCAAAATCGGGCCGGTCAATAAAAATAAGTGTCTTATCTTAGCTGCAACTGAAGTATGAACACATTAGTTGATTTAGTACAAACCTATGGGCTCTGGCTGGTATTTTTGATCACTCTTTTACAGAGTGTTGGATTACCGTTGCCTGCATTTGCAGTATTGATTGTAACTACCGCTGTAACACCTGCAACCGAAGCTAATATCATCATACTCATTTTAACCGGATCACTGGGTACCTTAGCAGGCGACCTCATATTATATTTTGCCGGGAAGAGATATGGAACGGGAATCCTCGGGAAATTATGTAAAATTTCTATGTCACCGGATACCTGTGTTCGCAGCACCGGCGATATTTTTGAACGCTACGGCGCCCCTGCTTTGACTATTGTTAAATTTATTCCGGGGTTGTCAACACTGGCACCTGTTGTTGCCGGGGTTTATGCAATGCGGGTGACATTATTTGTGTTTTTTTCATCCATCGCAGCACTTATCTATCTCGGCGCGGCAGTGACGTTGGGTGCAGTTTTTCGGCACCAGGTTGATGGTTTGATCTCCGCATTAAGTCATTATGGCACGATGGGCGGTTTATTTGTCGTCGTTCTGTTCGGTTTATACCTTTTGTTCAAATGGCTTCGGCGGTATCGCCTTATCAGGCAGTTTGAAACGGATAGGTTAACCGTGAACGATTTGATAGAGCTGATTGACGGAGAATCGAACCCTGTAATACTTGATGCGCGTCCGATGGATCAGCGCACAAGAAATGGATTTATACCGGGCTCAGTCCCCATAGACGAAAACAGTTTTAATGATATTGCCGACCGATATGCCGGGCATAAGGAGATTGTTATTTACTGTTCGTGCCCAAATGAAATAACCGCTGCAAGATATGCAGAGAAATTGCGTAAAGTTGGCCTGAAGCGCATCCGGCCTTTAGTAGGAGGGATTGATGCATGGGCCGAATCAGGCCAGCAGGTTACATTTCTTTAAAGCCTTTTCAAAATCAACTGTTTAATGTAGAGACGCATTACATGCGTCTTCCGCATACAGATTCCTGATGTTCATGAACTGCAAAGCAGCCTGGCCTATAGGAGACGCATGTGATGCGTCTCTACATAAAAGCAATATCAGCGCTTGTTGCAAACGAGCGCAAGATTAAAGCAATAAGCCCTCCCTAAATCTCCCCCGGAAGGGGAGACTTTTTTGATCTAAATTTTTTTAAGCCCTCCCTTCCGGGGAGGGTTTGGGTGGGGTTTTTACCCGTTCCATACACGCTGCATTTCATCGGTGGCACCATTGTCGCGCTTGGCCGTTTTGAAGGTTTTGCCGAAACGATAGGTGAACGCAAGCACCACCACGCGGCTATCACGCTTAATCTTAAAATACTCGGTGGCGTTAGGGAACTGCGTTAAGCCTTCCATGGCGTTGGTATAGAATATATCGCGCATGCTCAACTTCAGGGTGGCCTTCTTTTTAAGTACCGACATGCCCAGCCCTGCCGATAGTTGCCCGGTAGGGTATAGCCGTTCCTGCACATCGTTGCGGGCGCGGGTGGTGTAAAAGCCCGATAGCTCGCCTGTAAAACGTTTGCCCATGGTAAACTGGTTGCTGGCGTTGAGGTTAAGCTGGTTAATATCTGAGGTGTAATGATTGCCGTTAAAGCCGCTCAGCTTTTTGTAATTGTACAGTGCCTGTGCGGTTAGCGTCCACCAGTTGGTGGGGGAGGCCGTGACAGCTTCGGATACGCCGATGATATACGTGCGCCCCACGTTGCCCTGTGTATACAGCAAGATGCCCGCAAGGGTAGGGTCGCTCAAAAAGATCTGCGAAAAGTAGTTGTTGATATTATTGTAAGATAGGGTGGTGGTGAGCAGGTTTTTGTATTGATGGCTCAGCTCCAGGTTCCAGCTGTATTGCGGCAAAATGTAGGGGTTGCCGGTTTGAT
The DNA here is from genome assembly GCF_900100945.1 of Mucilaginibacter gossypii. GTDB lineage: Bacteria > Bacteroidota > Bacteroidia > Sphingobacteriales > Sphingobacteriaceae > Mucilaginibacter > Mucilaginibacter gossypii. The sequence goes on from NZ_FNCG01000003.1 coordinate 285,445, forward strand.
AGGTGTACTTGTTAATGATAAAATAGAAGGGATTAAGCGTTTGGTAAACCGGGCGATCAATGCGGCGGCTTACTGTTAAAGTAAAGCTATTGGCAGTATCAGCCTGGTAACTGAAATAGCCGCTGGGAAAAAAGCTGCCGTAGTTGCGCGAAAAGGCCGAATCTTTTTGCAGCACATTACCCAGTTGATGGGCGTGATAATCGGTATGCTCATAACGCAAACCTAACTGGTAGGAAATGTCCTTATGCTTGCGTTCCCATTGCGTGTATATGGCGTGGATATTCTCACTATAAAGGAAATGGTTACTGCGGGTCAGGTCGTCAGTCCATTGGCCCGCATTGAGGTTTTGATAACCGGCAGAATTATCGGTACTGCTGTGTGCCGATTTCCAGCCCGCCTGAAATTGGCCATCGCTGTCGGTTTTAAGCGTATAGTCGGCTTTGCCCGAGAGTATGTTGATGCCGGTGGGGATGTTGGCGCGTGTAGACTCGTTATAACCGCCGGTGGTTTGCAGGCGGTTGTTAAAATTCTGATCGCTGGTAATGTTGTAGTGCAGCCAGTCGGCATCAGCGCTGATGTCCTGGGTTTTGCTGATGGCATGGCGGAGGCTCAGGCTCACCTGGCCGTTTTTAAACCGGCTGTTGTTGGCGTTATCGGTAGCGATGACCGAATCTGCCGCGCCACTGGAGTTGAGCCAGCGCGCCGAAGCCGTATTGTTACCCTCGCGGTGGATCATGGTTCCGCCAAGCACAATGCCAACCGTTGTTTTAGGCGAAACTTCATAGTCCAACCCCGCTTTGGCCGTATTGTTCAGCAGTGTGCCGGTGAAGTGTGATGGCTGGTCCAGCGTTGCGGTGGTCGCTCCGTCGGCGCCGGTGTATTTACGCAGCGCGTACAGGTTGGTAAGATACTTCTGCCGGCTGATATTGTAATTAAAGAAAGTGCTGACCCGCCCGGCGCGGTAATTGAGCGTGAGCGTGTTATTGGTTTTGAAGTAAACACCCTGCGCCGCCGTGACCGTAACGGACCCGTTGAAACCCTTTTGCCGGTTCTTTTTGGTTTTAATGTTGATGATCCCCGCATTGCCGCTGGCATCATACCTGGCCGTAGGATTGGCAATCAGTTCAATCTGCGCTACCTGGGTGGAGCTCATGCTGCTGAGCAGGTTGTTGAGGTCGGCGCCGGAGAGGTAGGTTGGTTTGCCGTCTATCATCACCAGCACCCCGGGCTTGCCTTGTAAAGAAATGCCGCCATTACGGTCGACCATTACCCCCGGCGATTTCTCCAATACCTCCAGTACCGTGGCGCCCACATTGGTTACCGAGGCATCAACGTTTACGATCACCTTTCCCTGCTTCACTTCTACCGGCGGCGTTTTGGCGGTGATGTTCACCTCTTTTAGTACAGTACTCAGGGCTTGTATGCGGATGGTATCCTGCTTGATATTCTCCGCAATGGTATAGCTGCGGGTGGTTCGGGGCTGATAACCCATATAAGTTACCGAGAAGCTGAATGCTCCCTGCGTAATGTTCTGAAACCTGGCCTGGCCGCGGGCGTTAGTTACGATCATACTGACCTGCTTATTAGCCTGGATCAGTTTAATGGTGGCGCCATCGGCGGGCTGGGCATTTTCTTTAACAACTATCAGCGTAAACTGCTGCGCAAAGCCGCCCAGGGGTAACAGGGCCAGTAGAAAGAGTAAAAGTGTACGGGTCATTCAGTCAATTCAAATAATCCCGTAAGATAATCAGGCTGAGGTAGATGTTTGCAATTTAAGGTGCGAAAATATGGGTGAAAATCACTTTTTTACTTTGAAACTCACGAGTATGCCGCGTCTCAACCCAGCCCTGCATACCCGCGCCAGTTTGGGAAACTATCAGTGTTAACGCCTTACGCGGTTTAAATTAAAGGCAACCAGGTATTCGTACACCGGCTCGGGGGCGAAACGATCTGACGGTATCACTGTTTGTGCCTTCATCACCTGGTTCAATTGCGTTTTTACCAGGGCAAAAGTCGCTTTTAACAGTTCGGGCAGTACGCTTGTCGCTACTGTAGGATAGTACTGTTTCTCAAAAGCTTTTTTCTCAGCGGCGGTAGCCATTTGTACCTCCCAATGTTCATTGGGTTTAAAACCATTTTCCAGAGCGGTATTTCCCAGGTCATAAATATATTCGCTGGCTTTGTAGTGTGCTGTTTGTTTGTCGGTCATTGCTATTTATTGTATGAGTATATACCTCATTTGTTGTTGCAGTGGTTAATTACGGCTTAGTTCGCTTTAGCGACTTTGACAGCGGTAGGCCCTTTTTGCCCCTGTTCTATTTCAAAGGTAACTTTGTCATTTTCTTTGATGGCAAAAGAAGCCGCGTTGACATGAACAAAAATGCTTTCCTGGGTTTGCAGATCTTTGATGAAACCGAACCCTTTAGATTCATTAAAGAATGTTACTGTGCCTTTTCTTACAATTTCTACTTCAACTTCCTCCTGTTTTGGCGTACCAATGAGGATGTCCTGCGCCAATACCTTTTTCCGATTACCGGGGTCCTGGGGCACGGAGGTAATGTTGCCGTTTGCGTCAACATAAGCCAGCATATCTTCAAAGCCCTGTCCTTTAACAGCGTTGGCTTTACGATCTTCGGCCTTTTCTTTTTTGTCCTGTTGTTTTTTGAGCTTTTTCTTTTCGCGCTCTTTCTTGTTAAATGTTTCGGTGGATCTACCCATGTTTTTGATTAAGTGTAACAAAAAAGCATCCCCCCGGGTGGGAGGATGCTTTTAAAATGATGATATAGTGATTAAGCTATTTTTACATTTACTGCATTCGGACCTTTACGGCCTTCTTCAACGTCATAACTAACGGCGCTGTTCTCACGAACATTGTCAATCAGACCTGTTGAATGAACGAAGATTTCGCTGCCACCATTATTAGGTGTGATAAATCCGAAACCTTTGGCTTCATTAAAAAATTTTACTGTTCCTTGTTGCATTATATTGTTATTAATAAGTGTGCAATATAACTATAATTATTGATGTATTTTACTTTTCGTAAAATTATTTAACATTTATTTAATTGGTCGATGCGAAAAAGTGCCCGGAGCTCCGGTTAAAGGGTGTTTTTGAAGTATCTTTAGTTTTTAAAAAAACCTTGGTGTGCATTTTTATAAATGGTGTGCGTAGCCAGCATGCTGATCGTTTTGCTCTGCATCTTGTGTTGTGATCTCCTCAACCCAGAAAATTGGTTTAAATAAAACTTTATTTACCTGAACACGGGCCACAAGCGTACGCTTGCCGCAGCGGGGGCTTCGCTTTATGGCAGGGCAGTTCCGTTGTCCCTTTATGAAGTTAAGTAGGCTTTCTGCTCTTGAGGCTACGAATCATTCAGAATCTAATGAATTGAATAAATTTAATTGATCTAATTTAGGGATGGCACCATATTTACCGCTGGTATAGTCTTTATCAAATGACGCATCGTTTCTAACAGATGGGTCTTTAAAATACAAACTACTAATACTGGTTGCGCCTGTTTCATCACGTTCGGCAAATACCATTTGATCACGGCGTATAAACTTCTTTAATAGAGAGGTGTTGTGACAGGTACATATTAACTGGGCTCCATTTGGATTGTTATTATTAGAATTAAATAAGCCAATAATCATTTTAAGCAAATGTTCGTGAAAACGCGAATCTAATTCGTCAATCCAGAGTATTTTCCTTTCAATAAGTGCTTCAAGAATAACCCCTAACAAAGCAATATATTTTTGAGTCCCCAGGGATTCATCTTTAACCAGGTCAAATAATGTAGTATCGGTGTGTTTATTTTGATCGTCAAAAACTTTGTGAGAAGTCTTGAGATGAAAGCTCTCGTCAGCCGTAAACATGAAGTTAACAAAACTTTCAGACACTCCCATTTTTGATGCCTTTTCCTTTATTGCGGCCTCTATCCCTAAAAAATTCAAATCAGATTTTAAAATAATATCATGTATGCGTTCACGATAAACGGGGTTCTTTAAGAGATTGCCCGTGTGGTTAATCAATCGTTCATTATCCCCGTCAAACAACACTAAAGAATTCGAAAACCATTGCGATATACTCAAGCCAATGGATACGTTGAATTGCGCCAAAACCGAAATAAACAGAGCGTTTGACCTAACCAGTTCCCTTAATACATCGATTTTATTTTTTGGTTCATTTAGTAATCGTTTATCCACGTTAAGGGTGTTGGCGTGTCTTTTAAAAAGCTCTTCCTCTTTTCGTTTGTCTGTCATGTAAAGCCATTCATGATGAATCTCTTTACGGCTTATTATGAAACCGTATCTATATCTTATTTCTTTAAGTACAAAAATAACTTCAAATGAACTTGGGTATGAAAGCCGACTCTTGGTTAAACGAAACGGTTGTGTATCTATTTCTTGATTTGCCAAACTTTCTTTGGAAGAAGTTAAGACGAACTGTTGCATGAACTGAAAGGCTTTCAATAAATTGCTTTTTCCGGTTGCGTTGGCACCATAGACAATTCCACATTTAACAAGCTTTAAATCACGCATAAAAATTGGGTAAAAAATGTTACCCGGATTTTCTTTTATGGTACCGGCATCCATTCGGAACCGGGTGTTGTTTTTGAAAGAAAGGTAATTTTCGACTGAAAATTCAATAAGCATGGTATTAGTTATTAACACATTATCGGTGATTTCTCACTCGAATCAAATATATATGTTTAATTGTGGATAATTAAATGTATATTTTGTGAAAATTTCACAAAATCACAAAAATGTTATAATTAGCTTTGGGTATTAATTGATTATTAGAACGTTTTTTTAAAGTTGAAAATTATGGCAGATTGTAACAACTTATTTTTGGATTACAACAAAGTTATCACTCCGACAAGTATTCAGCGTCAGAAAATGAAAACCTCTCGTAAATCTTTGGAGACTAAAATATCTAACAAGCTTTACGATAAACTTGGCGTGTACCCTACCTTTTTTACACAAGGCTCTGATGCACCTAAATTCAAAACTATTATAATTAAGGAAGATAGTACGTTTGATTCTGACAGGGGTGTTTATTTACCCGGCAAACCTAATGTAAGTGGTGAGACTGTTCAAGGCTATATATATGATGCAGTTAAAGACCATACGAAAGATGGTGCACAACATCGTAAAAAATGTGTCCGTGTGCTGTTTCAATGTGAATACAATATTGATTTTCCTGCATACTATGAGGTTGAAGGCGAGGATTATGCTTACATGGCGGTAAAAGGAGAAGATTGGCTCAAAGACGATCCATGGCACATGATTACTTGGTTGACTCAATTTAAAGATGCTGACGGCCAATTTATAAGAATGATAAAGTATTTAAAAGGTTGGACATCTAAACGTAAATCACAAGGAAAAATGCCAAGTGGGATTGCATTAGCAGTTTGGGCAGCGAGACACTTTTCAATAGAAGACGGGCGTGATGATAAATGCTTTTTAAATTTATTAAAGGGCATTAAGTCTGCAATACAATTTTCAGTTAGTTGTTATGCTCCAGTCGAACCGTTCGATGATTTAACTGCTAAACTTAGTAAAAGATAATTTTTTAGAAGAGTTGACATTGTTTTGCGATGATGCACAGAAAGCCGTCGACGAAGAAGATCAGTTTGAGGCGTCAAAAGTATGGCGTAAGTATTTAGGCGATAGATTTCCAGAAGGCCTGAGTAAGGAAGATGAGAAACGTCAATCTGCACTTTTAGCTTCGGCTGGGATCGTTACCTCTGGGGCTTATTTAGGAAGGAGCGGGAACATTAATTCTACAACAGGAGTTGCACACTTAGCACACAGAAATTATGGGGGCTAAGAAATTGTATTTACCCTTTAAAGGTATCAACCCAATCAAGGTATTATTTAACGAAAAATATTTACTTGAAAAAGCATATGATTTTTTGAATGTGGCTATTCGTGGCAATACATTGTTTGCAGTAGGCTTTTGTCAACCAAGCGAGTATTCAGCAATTTATCGGTATAAATTAAGATTTACGCCTGGTTTGAGACCAAAAGTATTCACCTGCGAGCCCCGAATTATCTATAATAATGATATTCATATGTACAGTAGTGATCACAGCTTGTGTTTATATTATCCTAAAGATTACAGCTTTACCAGCTTGTCTAATTTGTATAATACAATCATACCTTGGACACATGAATGGTATCTTTATTACGAGCTTTATCTGCTAAAAGGTAAATGGCTACATCCTTACGTTGATCACAAAAAAATATAATTTATGGACTTCAAACCACATGTTTTTATTGGTTCTTCAAAGGAAGGGCTATACATAGCTGAGGCGTTAAAAGAACGTTTAAATGATTTGGTAGAAATCACGATATGGACAAATGCTTTTGATAATGTAAAAAGCAATTTCTCAAATTTAACCTCTAAAATTGCATTATATGATTATGCCGTGATTATTGCAACTGCGGACGATACCATCGTTTCACGAAAGAAAAGTAGCAAAGGCGCAAGAGATAACGTTTTATTTGAATTTGGATTATTTACTGGCGGCTTGGGCGCATCACGAGCTATATATATCCTTGAAAAAGGGTCGAAGATCCCGACAGATTTGTTAGGGGTAACATTTCCTTTTTTATCGAGTCAAGGAGATGTTGATTTTATTGCTTCCGTCGATAACTGCGCTGAAAGTATTCGAGAGCATATCAAATCGAAAGAGGATACATTTGATCTCGGCTTTTTACCTTCTACAGCTTTAGCCTATGGTTACTTCAAAAATTTTGTCGAGAAAACAGTCAAACGTTTATTAGAAGATAAGAGAGATAAAAAAGAGTTTGCTTTAAAAAATGGAGATGTCTTTTTCATCAAGGCTTTGACATTTACAATTCTTATACCCGATGATCTTAGTGACGATATGTTTAATAAGGTTGCGGGCAAAAGATTGAAAAGTGGATGGGTGAAATTACAAGTTGCTCCACAAGATGATATTCGAGATTATGACTTCTCCGTTGATATCTCCAAAGCCGAACATGGCGAAATGCACTTAGTTGATATACCTTATACATTAAATGCTTTGAATATGGCTATCGATTTGTATTCCGCTAAAGAACACTTAGGAAAGAATACACGCGAACAGGTGTTGGAATACCGCGAGATAAGGAATTTTAAAAGGACATTAGAATATCTTATAAAAAAGAGTGCTATATGCAAAGATATAGTCAAAATTGAAATTGTAGATGTTTAATGACTTTAAATTCTCGCTAACCGGCGGAGTACGCAACATTTGATGTTTTGGTGGGTACTCGTGACTGTCTCAACTATATAAGTGACAAAACACCAGCCGGATCAAGCAATCAATACATCACCCCCCGGCATAAACCTAAAACTCACTTCCCCCCAATCCCACTAACAATCAGCTCAATTTGATTCAGCTGCTCCTTGCTCAGCTGTTTCAGATTTTCCTGGCTTAATATGGTCTTGTTTATTTGCAGGTAGTTGTTTTGTTCGTTGATAACGGTGTTGGGCCGGCGTTTATTTATAGCGCCCACCGTTTCAAAATAAAGCCGGGCAGCCTTTACATCGCCGTTGCAGGCAAGCTTACAAACATTGGCCAGTATTTTAGGGACCATATATTTAAACTGCTCCATTTCGGCAAGGTATTGCGGGTGTGTTTTATAGCCTGTAAGGTGTTTGGCAACAGTTTGCCGGCTCAGGCCGCACTCCCGGGCTATTACAAATTTAGGGGGCATGGAGCCATTTTGGGCAATCAGCCTTTCGATTGCCCGGCTAATAACTAAGTGGTTATGTTCCCAGATCTGCTCATTTGTTGATGGCAGCATGATCTCCGCTATTTTATCTATAAACTTGTCCCGTTCTTCATCCGTTAATCGTTGAAGCATTTCGGTACTAAATTCGGCAATGTAATTGCGCTCAGCATCGTTCAAATCTTCAATATCTGTTAAGGTGATCTTTTGCAGACCCAATACACGGTCGAGCTTCTCTCTTGAAGGCGTTAAATTTGATAAGGTATTTTCAGGTTCCATCACGTTCGGCAATCTTTTAAATAAAGATCGGGAATTTATTATGAATTTGCTAATATTTTTAGCAAATATATCGTGTTAACTCTGTAGTTTTGTGTATGTGACTGATTAACAACGTGTTATTTGTAAATTGCTTGTTGATGAAGAAAATAGTGTAACCCCGGTTAATTTTATTTTATTGATTATCAGGCGTTTGTAAGTATATTTCTGAAATGTGTTAACCCTGTTAACCCCCCTCTGGTGCTATGGATATATAAGATAAACCCTCCCTTATGGCATCGCGGGGGCAAATTAACTATTGGTTCAGGCCAGGTGAAGAGGGCAAGCCCATTCGCCCGAAAACTTAAATTAAATGCGAAAAGCCGGGAGGCCGGCTTTTCATATTTGATAATATATTTGAATTGAACTTCAGCTCAATGACCTATTTGCGCTTCGACAGCCTGATGACGTTGACAGAGTAAGGCTGAAAGGTGTGTTTGAATGACCGGCCAAGCCCGGTTATGGTCGACGTAACCGGGACGATTTTCGTCGGCTCGTCAATTGTATTGGTATCTTCCGGTTTATCGCCCTTTAGTACTACCAGGGTGCCATTTGCAGCCACATCTCCGCCTTTTAGGCTGATGTCGATTTCCCGGGCCATATCGTCGGTATTTACCACCTTCAGATACACGTTTTTAGCATCCTGGGTACAAACAAAAAATAACGCCGGACGCTCGGCCTTAGGGCGCCGCGCGTTTGCCGGCCAATGGCTTATGCCGGCGGTGTCTTTAACTGCCGGTTTGCGTAAGGGGGCATTTTCGGCTGTTATTGGCACCACCTTGGTACCAAGGTAGCTGCCGAACATCTTTTGTACATAATAAGATGGTGAGCCATAACTTTTAAGGGCTGTATAACCAATCAGATCAGAGTCCCATTGCCATGCTTTAGGCTGGCCATTGCCCGCCTGGTTTACGTTCACAAATAATGGTGCATAGCATGACCGCTCTACCAGGTCGCTGTTGCGTTCCATTCCGGTCATCCAGGCAGCATCTCCGAGGGCTGCATTCAGGTTAGTGGTAGGCGCGCCTTCGCGGGTGGCCCATTCGCCTACAAATATTTTAGGGCTGGTTGCACGGTCATAGCTATCGTACTTCGCCGCGTCTTCTTCCATCTGCCAGGCCGATTGGTAATAATGCTCGTCAACCATTTCGGGTTTAACACTGGTTACCTTGTCGGGCTTATAACTTTCAATGGTTGAGATACAGCGTAACTGGGGATATTTAGCTTTTATAGCAGCCTGAAATTGTTTAAAGCGCCCATCGTAGCTATGCGACCTGTCGAACCAGTCCTCATTGCCTATCTCTATATCTGTGAGTTTAAAAGGGGCGGGATGACCGTCGGCAGCCCGTTTTGCACCCCAGTAAGTTTTGGTATCGCCGATACAATATTCAATTTCATCCAGCGCGTCTTTAATATATGGCTCCAATAAAGGCCCCGCATCTATGTGGTCACCACGTAACGAGTAACCGGCAAAAACTGCTAAAAGCGGTTCCATTTTTAAATCTTCACACCATTCTAAAAATTCCAGCAAACCCATGCCGTCGCTTGCACGGTAACCCCAGCTGCCTGTATGGCCGGGGCGCTGTTCCAGCAGGCCTAAGGTTGTTTTCCATGGAAAGGCATCACCCAGGTACGGCCCCTCTAAAAAGTTGCCGCCCGGAAAGCGTAGAAAGGTAGGTTTCATATCGGCCATCATCTGCATTAAATCAATGCGATTGCCATTTGGCCTGTTTTTATACGTTGGGGGAAATAAGGAAACGAGGTTAAAATAGTAAGTGCCTGTCCGGGTAGATGAAATCACAAAACGCGCGTCGGCAGTAGGTTTGATATTTGCAGCAGTTGTGATGGTTAACTCATGCTTTTTCCAGTACGTGCTTTTTTCGAGGTTGATTGTGCCCCTTGCGTAAATTGTTTTGCCATCGGTGCTTTCCAAACTAATGTTGATAATACCGGGGCCATCTTCTGTAACTGCTGTTGCAGGCGGAGCAGCATCAGGCCTGTTACCCCGCGGAAAATTGACAGTTCCGGTTTTGATATAAAATGAGCAGCGATAAGTAGTTGAGGGTGTAACCGGAATACCCCAAAAGCCGTTGTTGGCAATGCCCGTGCGGTTACCATTTGCCTGGCTAACCGTAAGCTTAAGGCAGGTGGTAAGCGCTGCGTTAATAGCATTGCGCCCCTGATCAAAAGGCACATTAGCCGGATCGGCACCAATGAGCTGTATCGATGCCTTGCTATCGCCATCCTGAACAACACTCCAGCCTTCGGGCTGGTTTGGGTTATCCTTGAAAACCCGGTTACGGATCAGTTCGGCATATAAACCTCCGTCATAGGAATGATTGATCTCCTCGGTCATAAGCCCGTAAAGCTTCGGACTTACGTTCACCCCTTTGGTAAGATCCAGGTTGAGGCGGGTTTGCGCCTGTAAACCGCTGAATGCACTTAAACATAAAGCAGATAAGAATAGTAGCTTTTTTGTCATTGTTGGTATTCCTTAATTATTCTGAAATAATGATCGGGCTGATGCATAATTGTTTTATTGTGCATTGCTGATGTGGAAAAAATCAAAATCAACATAACCGCCCGATTGCCTGGTTGCATAGTTAAACAGGCCAAAGCGATATCCCATAAAATGGGGGAGGGTATAAACCATTTGCAGCGGTGTGCCAATAGGTTCCCATTTGCGCCCGTCGAGACTATAAAAAAAGTAGGCTTTATCTGCCCGGTTAGTAAAATCGCAGCTTGCTTTAAGGTAAATGGTTGTTTGCTTTAGAGGTATACTGGCCGCTTCAATAGCCGATCCGGATTGTGCGCTGATCATAACTACTTGTTTGGATCCATGATCTGATTTTACACCAACGAAGCCGTACTTTTTTTGCAGTAAAACCAAACCTGCAAAGTCTCCATCTTTCATATTGGCGACATCAATTAAAGTTGTTCCTGAACATTGAGGGCCAATAGTGCGCTGCGTTAATGTGTTACGTGCCGATAGTACTGTGCTGTCCAGTCGCCCGGTGGTCAATCTCAGGTAGCCGGGCCGCTTTTTTAACGACCATAACTGATCGTCCGGATTGTGGTTCCATTGCCATACCAACGGCAGCACTGGCTCGCCGTTTTTACGGCTAAATTCATCCGGGGATACAATACCCGGCATCAGGCTTTTATTTGCAGGTAAATCCAGCGTATCAGGTGCTTTGTGATCAATACCCAATACAGGCCATCCATCTGTCCAGGTAACCGGTACCAGGTACGGCACCCGGCCAACGGCGCCAAAATCACGAAATAAATAGGCATACCAATCGCCTTTTGGGGTATTGATAAGCCCGCCCTGGGCCACGCCTTTATCCTGAAGCCCTACCTGCCCTTCATAAGGACCGGTCAACTTGTCGGCCCGGTGGATTAAAACGGTACGCATTCCCCCTTTAGGCCAGCTGATATTGAAAAGGTAATATTTCCCCTTAATTTTGAACAGTTGTGAGCCTTCGGCAGGCAAACCAATATTGGGACCGGCAGCAGCGCTTGCATTCTCGATCAGGATTTGCAGTTTTTTATCAGGATTGACGCCAGACAGGTCATCATTCAGTTCGGCCAGCATGATCTTGCCGCTCCCATAGATCATATAAGCTTTGCCGTCATCATCAAAAAAAAGCGAGTGGTCATGTAATGCCGGTTTAAAGGACATTTCTTTCCATGGGCCTTCTTCAATGTTTTTTGTGGCGTAGATATAGGTTTTATTGGTAGTGCCCGAAAATGTGGAAACATAAAAAGTACCGTTATGATAACGCAAGCTGCTTGCCCATGAGCCCCTGCCATATGCGTTTGCTCCGTTTGCCAGGTTAAGGGCATCCCCACCATCAAGCGTATTATACGCGTAACTCACGATATGCCAGTTCACCAAATCTTTTGATTTCATGATTGGCAGCCCCGGATTAAGATGCATTGTGGTGCTGCTTGCATAATAAGTATCGCCAACCCTGATCATCGATACATCCGGAACGTCTGCATATATGATAGGATTTTGTGCTGTTTGCGCGTTTAAAGGCATAATTGCCAGTCGCCATAAAAGGCAGGTAACTGTCAGTTTAAGAAATGCGATATTTTTTGTTTTCATTCATTTTACGTTAAAAGTTAACCACTTCCCAATATGCCTTTTTTCGCTGAAGTTTTTCATCAAACAACAGCGGGTAGGCTTTGATAACTTTGCGGCTTGTGCCCTCGGTCGCAGCTGCGCCTCCGGCAATACCGCCACCACGGAAATCAAGCCAGCTGTACCGGTCTGACACATTCCAAAATGTAACCCCGGTTATTACCTTTTTGTATTTCCTGAATATTTCAAAAATGGCCTTATACCTTTCGGTTTGCTGAGCGGCCATAGTTTCCGTATAAGCGGAATCCGTTAGCGTTTGATCGCCTGCTTTACGCGGTGGGCCAGTACGTACCGTAACATCCAGCTCCGTGATCTGCAGCTTTAATCCAAGTGCTGCATACTTATCCATAGCTTCAGTTATTTGTTGCAAACTGGGGTCATTTAATTTCCAGTGGCCCTGCAAACCTACTCCTGTTACAGGCACCCCGGCGTCTTTAAGGTTCCTGAGCAATTTACAAATCTTATCCCGTTTGGATGGAACCTCACTGTTGTAATCGTTGTAAAAAAGCTGGGCCTCCGGGTCGGCTTCATGGGCATATTCAAACGCTTTGGCAATAAAATCCTCGCCGCAGATCTGGTACCATAATGAGTTACGCAGATAGTTGTCGGGTTTATCATCAATGGCTTCGTTAACTACGTCCCACGCGTATATTTTACCCTTAAAATGATTGACTACCGTGGTAATATGATCCTTAAGCCGCTTCAGTAACACATCTTTACTTACCTGCTTGCCCGTGCTGTCTTTAAACATCCATGCAGGTGCCTGCGCATGCCAAAGCAAATTATGGCCCCTGATTTTCATGTGGTGCTCTTGCGCAAATGCTACAATGGCGTCGGCGTTTTTCCAGTTATATTCATTTTCGCGCGGATGAATGGGTCCCATTTTCATATCGTTTTCCGGCGTAACACTGTTAAACTCCTTTGCAATCAGTTCTGCTTCAGGTCCGTTTATCGCGGCCATGTTAACAGCTACGCCAATAGGAAAATACTTTCGGTAATAATCTTTCAAACCTTTATCAGCCTTATGTGATGAGACTGCAGTCCGGCCATAATCTGTATTATGATGTAGTGCTTGTCGGTTCGTAAAGGATACCAGAGCGGCAAATCCCGTTAGTAACATCGGAAATTTTAATGTTGTAATCGTTATAAATTTCATGTTGGATCAGTTGCAGGTGTGATTTTAATTTATTTGAAACTTATCCAGTCGATATTAACGCCGGTGCCGCTTTTTAATACTATTACCAGGTTGGCGGTTTTAGATGGGAGAGAAGCGAGGCGGGTTTGTATAACTTGCCAATCGTTCCCTTCGGCAATGTTTGCCGAAGCCAATATACGTCCATTGGGATCGCCAAGCCGCACTTCTATAGTTGCTTTACTTGCTGCATTTGCCAGGATCTGCAATTCTTTAAACTTTTTGCTTTCGAAGTCAACACGATTGTAACGGATCCAACTACCTGCATTGTTGAACGTAGTTTTCCAGCCGTCAAATCTTTTTGCGGTATCAAGAAAGGAGATTTTAACGGTACTGTCCTTATCGCTATACCTGTCTATCTGTATTTTTTCTGAGGCTTTGGTGATCCCCACGCCACGTAGGGTTGGGATAACTTTTTTGATCGTTCCGTCGGCGTTAAAAAACAGGCTGTCGCACCTTATCGATCTGTTTTTGTCGAAATTCGGCGATAGGTCGTCGTTGTGATAAAACAAGTACCACTGATTTTTAAACTGGATGATTGACTGATGATTGGTCCAGCAGCCGGAAGCCGACTCATCCATGATCACGCCTGCAAATTTAAAAGGCCCCATCGGGTTGTTGCCGGTAGCATATTCCAGTCGCTCAATCTTATTGGCCACATGCGGATAGGTGAGGTAATAAATGCCATTGCGTTCAAACAGGTAAGGGCCTTCTTTCAGCCCTTTATCAGGCAGTTGGGCTAAAATTATTGGTTCTGAAGCAAGTTCCAGCATATTTTCATTAAGTTTTGCAGCATACAGGTTACCCTGTGCCCAATACAAGTAGGCTTGTCCGTCTTTATCAATAAATACATTAGGATCGATGCCATGCACCCCTTTTATAGGTTCCGGCTGTGGGATAAACGGTCCATAAGGTTTATCGGCCACGGCAACACCAATGGTAAAGCCGCGACCGTTTTCGCTGCCTTTCATGGTAGTAGGGAAGTACATATAATATTTGCCGTTGCGGAAAATGCAGTCGGGAGCCCACATGCTGTACGAAGCAGGGTCGGCCCAGGGCACTGTTGTTTGACTGATGATCATGCCATGATCAGTCCAGTCGGTGAGGTTTGCTGATGAAAAAACGTGGTAATCTTCCATGCAAAACCAACCAGGGCGGCCATGGCCGGGTGTTGCCTTAATATCATGCGAGGGATAAACATATACCCTGTCGCCAAAAACGCGGGCTGAGGGATCGGCCGTAAACTGGTCCCTGATCAATGGATTTTGCGCCATGGATCGCCCGGTGAAGCCCAGTACTGATCCGAATAGCAATAGCCAGAACTTAATATTTTTCATGAACGGAATGTCTTTGATCTGATTTTTTTGATCATTAATTATTTAAACAGGATGGGGGCAAATTTGTAAAGATCATTTCGCCAAACAGGCCAGGTATGGCCGCCAGGGTACTCGTAATAACTATGTTTTATCTTCATCTCGTCCAGCTTGCCCAGCATAACCTGGCAGTTTTTATACGCGATATCCTCCTTGCCGCCCATGGCAATCCAGAATGCTTTTAGGTTGCTGTTGATTTTGGCGGCATTTTTCTTCATAAAGTCATACTGCGTGTCAGCGATGCTGTTTTGTGCAGGTAAAATCCACCCCGAGCTGAATACACCGAGGTAACTGAATGTATCAGTATTGTAGATACCTGTATATAGCGTGTTGAGCCCGCCCATAGAAAGCCCGGCCAGGGCACGGCCCTGCGCGGTACGGTTAACCCGGTAATTCTTTTCTATAAAGGGAATAATGCATTGTTTTATTTCATTTGCAAAGGTTTTGAGGCCGGCTTCACCAAAACCTCCGCCGAAATTGGCATCGGGCATTACCACTAACATGGGTTTCGCTTGCCCGGCCGCAATCAGGTTATCCATGATCATATCGGTTTTGCCTTGGGTTGCCCAGCCGGTTTCGTCCTCGCCGCCGCCATGTAATATATATAATGCAGGATACTTAACCTGGCTTGCATCATAACCGGGCGGAGTGTAAATGAACAATCTTCGCCATGATTTGGTGACGGTTGAAAAATAAGTTTTGATGCGGATATCGCCATGGGGAACATTTTTAATAGCATAATAATCGCCGCCGTCAAAAGGTACTTCAATGCCGCTCGCCATGCGCCCCATGCCATAAAAAGTTTGACTGGAGGGATCGGTTGTAGCAACGCCATCTATAATCAACGAATAATAATGGAAGCCTTCACCAATTGAATCTGTTGTAGCTGTCCAATAACCGGCCGTGTCTTTTACCATGTCATATTTCTTGCCAAGGTCAACCTGAACTTTTTGAGCATCCGGCGCCTTGACACGGAAAAGCACCCGGTGGTCGGGCTGGATAAAAGGATATTTTGAGCCTCTGATATTGGTAGATGCAGGGCCGCCCGAGATCATCATGTTATATTTATCGATATCCACAGGTTTGAACAGGAACTGCGAGAACAGGTAAATATCATTTTTCCAAACTTTAAAGTCGTGGATTCCCGGCTCGACATTGAAGATATGCGGCACATTTTTTTGTTCGAGGTAATCGTGGGTACGTTTACTGAACGACATTAACCCGTCGTGATCGCCGCAGGAGATCCAAAGCAGCTTAAGTTTGCTTTTAGCTGCATCGGGATCAGGTAACAGCTCTTCTGGTTTTTTAGTGTTGGGTGCCGACGAAAAGCCTCCAACCCAGGCAAATTTATCCAGGTTGCCCAGCCCAAAATTAAGTGACTGACCACCGCCCATTGATAATCCGGCCAGTGCCCGATGCTCGCGGTCGGTATAAACTGGATATTTTTTTTGAATAAATGGGATCAGGTCATCCAGCAAGTCATGCTCAAAAGTTGCAAACGCGGCAACTTTATCCGGGGCCATTATATTGCCGGTGGCACGGTCGTCTTTCATGGCGCGGCCGTTGGGCAACACAACGATCATTGGTTCCAGTTTTTTATCGGCATACAAGTTATCCAATATCACCTGGGGCGTGCCCTGGTTAAGCCATTCAAATTCATCGCCGCCAATACCATGTAGCAGGTACAAAACAGGATATGTTTTTTTAGCGGTATAGCCAGGCGGCAGGTAAACTACCGCGCGCCGTTTGGAATCAACTGTTTTTGAGTTGTAGGTAACGGTGTCTAATTTTCCGTGTGCTATACCAGCGCGATAAGTGTCGAAACCGGCCGGTGAATGTTTAAGAGCTGGCTGTGAAAGGGCCAGCAAGGCAGGCAAAATGCCGATGACGGTGAGGTAGGCTATCTTCTTCATAATTTTGTTGTCAGTTAATCCGCTAAACTGATTGCCTTTCGGATTAAGGACGCTAAAGCGGGTTAAATTGTGTTAGTTTTTGCTCGTTTGAGGAATACCCGAAAGTAGGGCAAGCACTTTGCCGCGGTTAACACAAATCATGATAATGATAGCACGAATGTTTAAGACCTGAAAAATGAACCGTCAACCCGGTTTGTGTAAGTGGATAGGAAGCCGGAAAATACGCCCGCTATTCTTCTTTTTGAATAGTTAATTGTATTGATGGCCAGTTTGTTTTGGATATCTGGAATGCTTGCGGCGGCGGTTGGTTGCGGCTGATTGTAACAATCATATAGCATTTTTTGGAACGAAGCCATGCAGATACATTCGTGGTATCAAAATATTGGATTGTGGTAGCAAACCATTTTTTGTACGGATACTTTCGTACGGTCCGTAATCGGTATTCCGATTAATAAACTTCTTTAATAAATCTTATAAACCATGCAATTGAAAATTTACTTACCGAAGCCGGTCATGATGGTGATGGCATTAATTTTTTGCCTGTCATCCCTCCGGGGCACGGCTCAAAAACTAAAACTAAACAAGTTGGGTTATTTCGAAACGCCCGGCGTAAATGTCCTCGTATTCAGTAACCAGTATAACGGGATCTTTCAGGACGAAAAAACAGCAGGTGTTGAGCTGATACACCACGGCGTGCGTACAATTACAGGCGGCGCGGTACGGCTGCAAAACACACCCGAGCAATGGGACCTGGTGCCCACGCTGGTTAACCGTAAGGTTGATAGCATCAACCATCAAATTGATGTTACCATGCGTTACGCCGATTATGATTTTGATTCCAGGATCACCGTTATGCCGAAAGGCAATGGCGTTGAATTGAACTTGTTCCTTGATAAACCGGTACCGGAAAAGTTAGCAGGCAGGGCAGGTTTCAACCTGGAAATTATACCATCTGCTTACTTTGAGAAAACATTTTTGATTGATGGAAAACCGGGCGAGTTTCCGCTGTACCCGGCAGGTTTAACAAAAATGCTTCCTTCAAGCCAAAAAATCCCGCAGTTTGCCGGCCACGGCACATTTGACGATCGTGGCCGCAACGAATTTATCGAGCCCGCGCCATTGGCTACCGGTAAAACACTGGTGATGGCGCCCGAAGATCCTGAGCGTACCATTAAAATTCAATCGTTTGATGCCGACCTTAAGTTGTTTGACGGCCGAAGCCTTGCGCAAAATGGATGGTTTATTGTGCGCAGTTTATTGCCGGCAGGAAAAACGGGCAAAGTATTAACCTGGTATATTGAGCCAAATGCAGTACCTGGTTGGAAGCGTGCGCCCGTAATTGAGTTTTCGCAGGTAGGTTACCGCCCCGAGCAGCAAAAGACAGCAGTAATAGAACTGGATAAAAATGACACGCCATTACAAACCGCCACACTTTTTGAGGTAACTCCCGATGGGAAATACATTGAGCGGCTTAAAACAGCCGTGCAGCGCTGGGGGCAATTTACCCGTTATAATTATTTGAAATTTGATTTCAGCAGTGTGAAAAAGGCCGGGTTATATGTGATAGCCTACGGCGACCAAAAAACTAATGCCTTCCCCATCAATGCAAATGTTTATGAAAATATAGGGCATCCTACAATGGATGTTTGGTTCCCGGTTCAGATGGATCACATGATGGTTAACGAGGCCTACCGCGTATGGCATGGCGCGCCTTTCCTTGATGATGCCTTGCAGGCGCCTCCAAACCACCAGCATTTTGATACGTACCAGATGGGGCCAACTACTGATACCAAATATAAACCGCTTGAACGGATCCCCGGGCTTAATGTTGGCGGTTGGTTTGACGCCGGCGATTTTGATGTTGAAACGCCATCGCACTGCAGCGTTGTGCTGAATTTTGTTGAAGCCTGGGAGAATTTTAAAATCGATCGCGACGAAACATATGTAGATTACCCAACCCGATATGTAGATATACACCGCCCCGACGGAAAGCCTGATCTTTTACAGCAAATCGAACACGGTACGCTTAACCTGGTGGCACAGGTCGTGAACATTGGCCACCCGGCGCGCGGAATCATAGTGCCTAATTTGCACCAGTATCATCACCTCGGCGACGCCGTTAACGAAACAGATAACCTGCCTTATAACGCCTCGCTCAAGCCCTACCAAACCGACGGTAAATCAAGTGGTACCATGGATGACAGATGGGCGTTCACTACGAGGAATATAGCACTGGACTACCAGACTACCGCCGCCCTTGCCGCTGCCAGCAGGGCGTTAAAAGGGTACAATGATACACTGTCTGCTAAAAGTTTGCAAAGTGCCTTGAAACTCTGGCACGAAGATGACAGCCTCAAAATGCACATGGACTCGGCTGCCCGGGCACGTAACAGGTTCCTTGCCGGTAACGAAATGCTTGCCGCGCTCCAATTGTATATCACAACCAAAGATCAACAGTATGCAGATCATTTCAAAAAGCTGATTATGCCGATGCTTGATCGCTTTCCCGGCTTTGTTATGATAAGCGCGCTGCACGCTTACCCTTATATGGATAAAGATTACCAGGATAAAATCGCAGCCTATATGCAAAAGTACAAGGCTTCATGTGATGAGTACGATAAACAAAATCCCTATGGTGTGCCGGTTACTCCAGGTGGCTGGGGTGGTAGCGGGCAGGTGATCAATTACGCCATTACCAACTATTACGCCAATAAGTATTTCCCTAATATAATCGGTCCGGAATATGTTTACAAAGGCTTGAATTATATCTTCGGGTGCCATCCTTATTCCAATCTTTCGTTTGTATCGGCTGTCGGTGTACGTTCAAAAAAAGTAACCTACGGTAATAACCGGGCTGACTTCAGGTTTATTGCCGGTGGCGTAGTACCCGGTATCCTGCTGCTTAAACCCGATTTTCCGGAGAATAAGGAAGACTGGCCGTTTTTCTGGGGGGAGAATGAAGTTACAATAGCCGGCTGTGCGCAGTACATTGTTTTGTCAGGAGCTGCTAATCAGTTAGGTCAGCATAATTAACAAGTTAAAGGAGCATTATTTCAAATTAAACAATCACTTCCCCGATTTCGAATAAAGGGATCGGGGAGGTGGATTTAACCTAAGTACAATCACCAAATGAAGTTTAAATTTTTCATAGACAAGATCATTAAGAAAAGTAAATTTAAAAAAAGAGATCAGGATTGTTTTTAACAAATACCTTATACCATTTTTCAATGAATTCACTTTCTTTAGTATCTCCTTGATCCTTATGGAAACGACTTTCCCATTTCCCTAATGCATACTGTAAAAAATAAAATCCAGCATCGTTAAGATCAGAGTTTTTTAGCTCACTATTAATAGTTATATCTGACAGACCATTGTATTTAATGACGTTGGTTAATTGTTTTTTTTGCAAGAAATCAATTAGCTGAAAGAAACGCCTGTATAAGATTTCGTTCGGTATATCTGCAAAACCTGCTAAAGTGTGTCGATCTGTAACGTCTTTTAAACCTACTATCGATTCGATTAAAAAGTCTTTGTCAGTCCTTGGATATCGTTCAGCCATCGGTTTAGTAATAATAACGTTAATTATGCAAAAAAGGTTGGTTATTTCGATATATCAAAATAACCAACCTTAAATACTTTATTTTTAGAGGACTGTTTATACCAAGAAGCCCTGCTGGCATTTTGCCGGCAGGGCTTCTTGGTGTATGGCCATGTGAATGTAATTGGTATTTACTCTTTAAAAAGCAAAGGCGCAAGTTCGTAAAGACTACGGCGCCAGGTCAGGAACTCATGTGCGGTGTTTTCAGAAATGTAAGATACCGCGTCATATCCCGCACCTTTTAAGGCAACCACGGCATTTTTAACGCCATCGGGCCGTTCCTTGCTGCCGCAGCTTATGAATATCAGTTTAGGTTTGGTTTTGTCTTTAAGCTCATCCGGCGAATAAGTTCCGCCGCTAAGCAGGGCATAATAGGCAAAAAGCTCGGGCTTGTTTAGTGTTATCATATGCGTTTCCATACCGCCCATTGATAATCCCCCCATCGCACGGTGAGCCCTGTCTGCACGTGTGCGGAAGCTTGCATCAACGTAGGGGATAAGCTCGTCAGTTAAAACTGTTTGAAAGTGATCAATCTTAAAACTTTTAAATGCGCCAGGGCCGGGCTTCACGTCGTTGGTCATGCCGTAAGTCATTACAATAATGAATGGCTGTATTTTACCGGTTGCAATTAAGTTATCCATAATCAGGTTGGCATGGCCCTGGTTGCTCCACGCGGTTTCATCTTCGCCCCAGCCATGCTGCAGATATAGTACCGGATATTTTTTTGATTTATCCTTTTCGTACCCTGGTGGCGTGTAAACAAAAGCCCTGCGCTGGGTATTAGTGCTTTTTGAAGGAAAAAGGATCTGCTGTACATTGCCATGCGGAACATCTTTAAGCGCATAAAAATCCTGGTCGTGTGCGGGGATCTCAATGCCGCTTTCCCAACGTGTGGATCCATAAAAATTTAATGTGCCCGGATCGTTAAATACCCCGCCATCGATGGTTAAGTGGTAGTAATGAAATCCTTCATCCATCGGGCCTTCTGTAGTGCCGGTCCAGAACCCATCAGCTCCTTTTGTGAGTTTGGTGCCCCCGCGCCCGCCAAGGCCAAGGCTGACTTTTATGCTGTCGGACTGTGGAGCCTTAATACGAAAGCGCGCGTAGCCTTGCGAGTTTACCTGTGGGTACTCTTGTCCCGGCTGGTTAAAAGTTGATGGTTTGAAATCTTCGGCAATTGAAGCTGTTTGTGCCATGCAGAGACTGGAGGCACATGTAACGGCCAACAAGGCAAGTAAACATTTTGGTTTCATAATAGAATATTGAGGTTTATAAATTGTGGATATAATGAAGCACCGGGGTTGTCTTGAGCCGGTAAAACATCGGAATGCGATAAATGGATTAAATCATGGTTAATTGTTTTTATTACACATATTTTGGTGGTTGCTTTGGTTTTACTTTTACCGGAGCCCGTTTTCGTTGTTTATGAAAAGTTGATCATGGGTGAAATATTTAAAAATAATTTATAATAGCTATACTGTTGTTTTAGGCGGCTTTTTTTATAATAAAAGTATTTTTATGTCAAAAACAAGGCGCGCAGTTTTTAGCATAATTTTACAACATTTGTCGATAGCAGGTCGGGCAATATCGTTGCCGCAAATTGGTCGATATGTACTTTTGTACAATAATTACAGGTTCAATTGAACAAGTGTGTTATTTCTTTGAACAAATGTTTGCCTGTTTCAT
Source organism: Mucilaginibacter gossypii (assembly GCF_900100945.1). Classification (GTDB taxonomy): domain Bacteria; phylum Bacteroidota; class Bacteroidia; order Sphingobacteriales; family Sphingobacteriaceae; genus Mucilaginibacter; species Mucilaginibacter gossypii. The sequence continues at coordinate 307,411 of NZ_FNCG01000003.1, forward strand.
CATCATAAAATGTAGATTTGGATAATGATGTTTGTTCGAAGACATCAATCACACCAATTTTAAAACCATAGTTCATCAACAATTTTTTTCTGCGGATTACCCGCTCCGGAAAAAAAGTAACAATGTTTGTTATGATGCATTCTGTACCCGATTTGTGTATTCGCAAAAAGATCAATACGGTGCTGGCAGGCACTGTGCGCGTTATACTCACCTTAGTCGTTTTGGCCAACCTCAGTTTCCTGGCAAATGCTCAAGCGCCTAACCTGAAATTTACCGCATTAACCACCAGGCAAGGGTTGATGGGTAACGCCGTAAACGCCATCGTAAAAGATAATAACGGGATGATGTGGGTAGGCACCTCCGAAAGCTTGAACAGATATGACGGAAGGAAGTTTAAAGTTTATACATTGGGTGCCAAAAGACAGGTAGAGCCAGGTTCCTACGAAATAAGCAGTATCAGTATAGACCGTGCCGGTACGCTATGGGTAGGCACTATCGGTTTTGGTTTATATTATTACGATAAGGTGGCGGATGATTTCAAAAGCTTTAGTTCGCCCTTAAAAGGACAGCGTTTAAGCCAGGGTGTTATTACCGCCGTTTGTGCAAACGATAAAAATGAGATTTGGGTGGGAACGGTAAACGGCCTTGATGTGATCAGTCCCGATCGTAAGCATATCAGCCATTTTGAAACCGGGACAGGCAAACCAGGGCTGATACCGGTTAAAAGCATGGGTTATATTTTTGAGGATAGTTACAGCAGGATGTGGGTTTGCACCAATTTAGGTTTGTATTTATATGATGATACGCATAAAGGTTTTAAAGCCTTCCGTCATCAAAAAAACGATACCCGTAGTTTACCCTCGGATGTTGTAATGACAGTTTCGGAGGATAAAGTGGGCAATTTGTGGGTAGGTACAGCTAATGGCTTAAGCCGCCTGGATAAGGATGGTGAACACTTTGTTAATTACTGCTATAATGATAAAGATGAGCAATCGTTATGTGGTGACATAGTTTACAGCATTGCCGCTGATGATAAAGACCACATCTGGGTTGGTACCGAAGGCGGTTTGAATGTTATGGATATCCACACCGGTAAATCCATCCGTTACCGTCATGATCCGCGAGATCCGTACAGTCTTAACAGTAAATCTATCCGAAGCATTTATATCGACCCTAAAGGCATTTATTGGGTGGGTACCTATATGGGCGGCATCAATAAATACGACAAAAACCTCACATTGTTTAATTATGTGCAACCAACCGAGTTAGACCCTTATGGTTTACGCGCGCCAATCGTATCATCTTTCGCGCAAAAAAATGACAATGAACTATACGTGGGAACGGACGGCGGCGGCCTTAGTATTTTCAACAACAAAACCAACCGTTTTACTCATATCGCAATCCAGCCTAAGGAAAAAATAAATTCGGCAGGCCTGCCTGTTTTGGCTATGTTGTTGGATCAAAAAAAACAACTTTGGATAGGAACATTCGGCCACGGGCTTTTTAAACTCAATACCGCAAACAATGGCTATACACAATTCACCAGCGGTACCGGAAAGCTAAATATCAGTCAAAATAACATTTTCTGCTTTAAGGAAGACCGCTTTGGTAATGTATGGATAGGTACTAACGGTGCAGGTATCGATATTTTTGACGCCAAGGTTGATAGCTTCCGGCGGTTTAAACCCGCTTTAGTGTCCGTAAAAGGCTATAAAATGCCATCAAATGGCTACATCAGGGCTTTTGAAGAGGATAACGACGGTAAGATGTGGATCGGGTCATATGGTACGGGTATCGCTATTTATAACCCGGCTACCAAAGTGTTCGACACACTTAATCCAATCAATACAGGTCTGCCTATAGCAGAGGTGTTGTCTTTAAAACGCGATACTAACGGCAATATGTGGATAGGTACCAATGGCGATGGCCTTTTCTTTTATGATCATCGGTTAAAAAAAATAACCCCGTTTAAATACAATAACCAGTTACCAAACGGTGTAATTTGTAAAATTTTGCAGGATAAAACCAATAATATATGGTTCAGTACAAACCAGGGTATTGGAAGAATTGACCCGGCTGATCAGAAACTTTATGTTTATTGTAACGATAACGGGCTTCAAAACAATGTTTTTTTAAACGGGTCGGGTATTATTGCCGCAGATGGCACGCTTTACTTTGGCGGGGTAGACGGGTTCAATTATTTTAAGGGATCAGATGTAAGGCTTAATAAAAACCTGCCGCCGGTTGTGTTTACTACGCTGAGTATAGATAATAAACGTATTTCGCCCAACCGTGATAACCCCTTGCCTGTTAATATCAGTGAGGCAAAAGAGATCACCATAAAGTATAAACAAGACATCTCCATAAACTTTGTGGCACTTAATTATACCCTTCCACAGCAAAATCGGTATTCGTACATTTTAGAGGGATTTAGCAATACCTGGAAAAATGCAGGAACATCCACAACGGCCAGTTATACCAACCTTGATCCGGGAGAATACACATTCAGGGTACGGGCATCCAATAATGATGGAAAATGGAATGATACCGGTACATCCTTGAAAATTATAGTGAAGCCGCCTTTTTGGAGGACTGTATATGCTTATGTGCTTTATGTTTTGCTGGCCTTTGGCGTGTTGTTGCTCATCCGCAGGCAGGGGGTTAAAAAGCTTAAAAAGAAATTGCACGATGAGCAGGAACGTAAAGCAGCTGAAGCCCGTCATGAGCTGGATGAGATGAAAATTAAGTTTTTAACCAACCTGAGCCATGAATTCCGGACACCGATATCTTTGATAATGGCGCCTGTTGATAAGCTTTTGGAGCAGCCTAACAGCGGGCCTGTTACCGAACAATTAGGCGTTATTAAAAGAAACTCGCGCAGGTTGCTTAACCTGGTTAACCAACTGCTCGATTTTAGGAAACTTGAAGAGAATGAGCTTAAGTTGAATTTGGTTGAAGGGGAATTTATTTCTTTTGTTCGCGAAGTAGTGGATTCGTTTTATGACCTGGCCAATAGAAAAAAAATTGTTACAGTATTTAAAACTGCCGGTGAAAGGTTATTTGTAAAATTTGATCATGATAAGGTGGAGCGAATATTATTTAACCTGCTATCCAACGCATTTAAATTTACGATGCCTGGCGGGCAAATTACTGTTGAAGTTACCGCCCCTGTTATATCGGAAGACGGCAATTCATACCGCTTGGGTATTTCGGTTGCGGATACAGGTACCGGTATAGCAGCCGAGCAGGTTAGGCATGTTTTTGACAGGTTTTATCAGGCAGATGCCCAGCCTGCCATACTTAACCAGGGAAGCGGGATAGGCTTATCGATAACACGCGAGCTTGTGCAGTTGCATGGCGGCGAGATTGGTGTGAAAAGTGAATTAGGCAAAGGCTCAATTTTCTCCTTATCAATTTCGTTGCCTGTAATTAATCTTTCAGAGACAGCAATGCATGGGCAAAATACGCCCGAGGCTGCCCCAATCGTTATCGACGATGACAAGAACAGTAAACCGAAGACGGCGATTGCCACTGGTGTTAACCAGCTGCATGTCCTGGTTATTGAAGATAATGATGAAATGAGGCAATACTTGTCCGAAAGCCTGGCTGCAACTTACAAAGTTTCGGAGGCAGCTAATGGCCGTGAAGGGTGGCATAAAGCACTTGCCGTACATCCCGACCTCATAGTTAGTGATATCAGCATGCCTTATATGGATGGGATCCAGCTAAGTTGTAAACTTAGGGCTGATAAAAGGACCAGCCATATCCCAATTATATTATTAACGGCGATGACCAGCCAGAAGGAGCAACTCGCAGGGCTGGAGTTGGGCGTGAACGATTACCTGACCAAACCTTTCAACTTCGATATCCTGAATATCAAAATTAAAAACCTGCTTCATCTAAATAAGTCGCTTAAAGAAACCTATCAGAAGAAGATAAAAGTTATCCCGGCAGACATGGATATCGAATCCTCGTCAGAACGGTTCATTAAAGATGTGGTGATGTATATTGAGAAAAACATCAACAACCCTAAGTTTTCCGTCGAGGAGATCAGCCATCATTTTAGTATGAGCAGGGGATCATTTTATAGTAAGATCACCGAACTAACCGGTGAGCCGCCTGTAGAATTTATCCGCTCCATAAAACTGGACAAAGCAGCTATATTGCTCGAAAAAACCGATTTGACCATTGCAGAGATAGCATACTCCATCGGTTTTTCGACGCCTCATTATTTTACCAAATCATTCAAGGCAAAATATAATGTTCTGCCTTCCGGGTACCGGGTGAAAAAAATAGATGTCAAAAGTGTGGCTTAAGTAAGCTTTCATTTTATCGGATAGAAAAATATCGATATTACCTGCCGGTATTCCCTGTTGTTTGAATAGGTAAAGGATTGGTAGTGGCCGGTGCCTTGTAACCCAACAGATTGAGCATTTGTAATCCGTATCGTGTGCCTAAAATTCGATAGCCATCAGCAGTGAAGTGCAGCTTATCTGATGCAGCCGGGCAGCCAATTGAATTGATCACATATGCGTTGGGGATAACTTCAGGAAGCTTATCAATTATGTGATTCATAGCAGCGCACTTGCCGCCCTGGTCTTCATCAACAAGCTGGCCAGCCAGCAAAGGAACTTTTTTGGCCTTTAGGTGAAGATCTTTCAATAGCATATCATAGATGCCTTTTACTTTCAGTGTCCAAAGTGTATCATTTGCGTTAGATTCGCCCTGGTGCAGCAAGATGCCTTTAATCACGCCGGATTTTTGTGCCAGTTTAGCCATCTCGACCAAATGGACATAGGGATTGCCTCCATATTCGTTAATCATGTTCACCATCCAGGAAGGTGCGGTGGCTGCATAATCCTTATAACTGTCTTTCTGGAACAATTCAATTTTACAACCAGCTACCGATACGTTCACAATACCAACTGTTACATCAGGAGGCAGAGCGGCTATCAGGGTACGGCCAAAGTAGTCGGCAGGGGTGAGGCCGGTATTGCAGCGTGCCAATGGTGGTACGGCGGTGTACCAGTTGCCCTTTGCCCGTTTAAGGTTAGGGCAGTCCACAGTTTCCAGTATTTGTAAACGCGGATCAACTACGGTATCCTGTGGCTGTATGCGGGCGTTACCTTCCATATTTGATTGGCCGAAGCACAAAAAAATATAAAACTTTTTGTTTTGGGCAGATGCATCACCAACAAATAATACTACGGTTGCCAACAGGGCAAGAGAAAAGATCCTTAGATTCATTTGATGTTCTTTTAGGTTTCGCGGCAGTCAAAATTGGCGGCCGGCTTGCCGATAAAAATAGGTCAACCTATAGTCATACTATTACAACAATTGTTGAAGTTGTTATAACAGTTGTTTAGGGCATTTTGCAATAGTCTACAATGAACAGCAATAAGTTGGAAATGGGGGAGCGATTGTGCGTTTAGTAAACCAATGTGTTAACCTTTTCAACATGCGTGTCATTTAAAGTTTACAACCTTTAATACATTTGATTGTTCGAGATGTACTAATCGTGAACTCCATAACCTTAACAAAGTTTACTGGTATGATCAACAATTATTTGTAGCATTTGCCTTAATGCGCAAATACTTTATCGGTGTACTTACAAGATATAATACCTCACCCTTATTACTTTTCTTTTTTTAAAATTGGTTGTAAGGACAGCGCGAGGCTGTCCTTATTTGTTTCCTGTAAGCTGGTGTATGCTGTAAATATTTATTATTTCTATCGCTATAAATCAATAAAATTTATTGTTTTAACAATATCTAAATATCGTATTTCGGGCACGCTCCGCAATCGATTGTTGTTGACGGTGTTTTTGTTTGCAAATTAACAAACCGGTGCCGGTTTCTGTTAACAAAAAGCACTTGTCTTTAACTTATTTTGGTTTTTATTTGTATTTAAGTATTTGATAATCAATAATTTGTTTTTTTATTAATCCCGAAAACAGACGTTGGGAAGTGCTATATATCATGCCGGAAAAATGTTTTAACATTGAAAGGAAACCCTGTTATAGGGAACTTGCTTAAACAAATGTTGTAAGATTAAGATAAATACTGCGCTACCTGCCCAACCACGAAAGATAATTTTACCCCTGTTATTACAACCTGCTTTTTGCCGGCTGTACAATTAGTACTGTTGGCATTACAACGTACAGATTACCAATTATAAACATGTTGACCAATAATGGAGCATTCGTGGCATTTGTTGTTTGCTGCCCGGTTCGGCGTGGGATACCGTTTGAAATTGAAAACTAATAACACCGACATACCAATTATCAATCAATTAACTAACAAGAAAAATTATGGAAAGACAAAAAAGAGATTTTCGGGTCCTGGATAAGTACGGAACAGCTAACAGATAGGTTTCGTCGTTCATTTAAATCTGGTAGTTACCATAAGGTGACACCAGGATAATTTTAGGCATATGAGCTTAAACGATGCAGGTAAATGTTGTGCTGAGCGCAAATCAGGCCAACGTTTTCCCAATCGAATCGAAAATTTAAAACCTTAATAACATGAAGTATTCTTTACAAAAAATTTATAATAACAAGTGGCGTTATGCAACGCTCATCTTAACCGGATGTGCGCTCGCAATGCCATCGGTGTCAATTGCGCATAACCGTGGTTCGGCAGGTTCATTGAACGGTATTACCATTAATGAAAATGGCGCTTTGAAAATGAAGCCTGCATTCAACGTTTCGGGCAAAGTTACTGATGATGATAACCAACCCCTGCCCGGCGTCGCGGTTTCCATAAAAGGCACAACCCAAGGCGTAACAACTGACGCCGGCGGTAATTTTAAAATAGCAGTGCCCGGCAATTCAGCGGTGCTCGTGTTCAAGTTAATCGGTTTTGCCCAGCAAGAGATCACGGTTACCAACGGTACTGAGCTAAAAGTGCAAATGAAAAAAGATACCAAGAACCTGGAGGAAGTAGTTGTAGTTGGATACGGATCGCAAAAACGTGCCAAAGTTACCGGGGCGGTTTCATCAGTTAGCGGGAAAACCCTGGCCTCTGTACCTGTTGGTGGTATCGAAGCGCTACAAGGCCGTATCTCTGGTCTTACTGTTACCAATAATGGCGGTCCGGGAACCGGGGCTATTATATCGTTGCGCGGCATCAGTTCTGTAAATTTCGGATCCGACCCTTTATATATTGTTGATGGTTACCCGGGCAGCCTCACGGGCGTTGATATTAAAGACATTCAAAGTATCGACGTGTTGAAGGATGCCAGCGCCGCTGCGATCTATGGTTCGCGCGGTACCAACGGTGTTATCATCATCACCACTAAAAAAGGTAACAATAATAGCCGTACGGAGGTTACTATCGACTCATATTACGGTATACAAAACGTTATCAAGAAATATGACCTGCTTAACACCCAGCAATACTTGCAATACGAGCGCGCCCTTAACGGGTCTGCTGGAATAGCTTTACCGCCGCGCCTGCAGCCAGATAACTTTAATAAGCCGATTTACGCAGGTAGTTCTCAAACCTTTGCCCAAACCAATACTAACTGGCAGGATGCTTATTTTAGAAGCAACGCGCCAATACAGCAGCATAATGTGGCGTTGAGCGGCGGCAATGCGGTATCCCGATTTTACACCTCGGCCAATTACTTCGATCAGCAGGGTATTGCCCAGGGACTAAGTGCCTACCACAAGGCTTTCCGTGCTAATTCCGATCATACCATCAGTAAGTTCCTTTCATTTGGCGAAACATTCAACGTTATTGAAAACCATCAGCGCTATGGCGTTGACGCGGGTAACCGTACCGCTATTACCAATGTGGTGAGGATGCAGCCGTATCTGCCTATTTACAATCCCAACAACGCAGGAGGGTTTATGGGGCCGCAAAATAGCTTCGACGGATCGGATCCTACCAATCCAATTGAAGCTGCCAAACTTATCGATAATACCAACCACGGCTTCACTATCCATGGTAACGCTTATGCAACGCTTAAGTTTACCCCATGGCTTAACTTTAAATCAATTTATGGTATTGACTACAATACCAATCAAAACAATACTTACACGCCTATTTACGATGACGGTGGTACTTCAAAATCCACAACAGCAGTTATTAACTACGGTAGGAGCACCAGCACAACTCAACTGTATTCTCAACAGCTTACCTTCGATAAAACATTCGGCAACAAGCACCATGTTAACGCCGTTTTAGTTTACGAGGCCCAGAGCTCGCGCGGCGATAACCAGGTATCTTCTGGTAATCAAAATACCAACACGGTAAGAACACTAAATGGCGCGACTAATCTTTACACTAATTACACTTATGGTACAAATCTCCTCGTATCGGAGGTAGCCCGTGTAGGGTACGACTTTGAAGGTAAATATTTGATATCTGGTTCTATCCGACGGGATGGTTTATCTGTATTTGCACCGGGACACAAGCACGAAAGCTTTCCTGCGGCGTCATTAGGCTGGAAGGTAGACCAGGAAAATTTCATGAAGGGAATCAAATCAATATCTTCATTAAAGCTTAGGGCGGGTTATGGTGTAACGGGTATTAATGGTACCGTACTGGGCAACTATCCTTATCTGCAGCCTATATCATCTAATATTGCTACCTATCCGTTCAACGGTTCATTGGCCGATCTTGGAAATGCATCATTTTACAGTGGTTTAAGTAACCTCGATCTGTCATGGGAGACAACCAAGCAAACAAATATCGGTTTGGATCTGGGTTTATTCCAGGAAGCGTTTACCCTATCTGCCGAGGTTTATAACAGGCAAACCGATAACCTCTTATTGACAGTACCTACACCGCCCAGCTATGGCTTTGGCGGGGCCGGTACTTTAGCAAACGTAGGTTCGATGCGGAACCGCGGCTTTGAAGTTACTTTAGGTTATCATAAAACAAGTGGCGAGTTTAAATACGATATTAACGGAACCTTTGCCTTGAACAGAAACAAGGTTTTAACGCTTAATACTGCAAATGCCTCAATTACCGCCGGTGGCGATGCGGATTATGGTGGCGGTAACCCTCTAACCAATACGGTGGTCGGGCAACCGGTACAGTCATTTTACGGCCTTATTGTTGACGGAATTTTTCAAAACGCGGCCGAGGTTTCTAATTCACCCACGCAAACAGGGGCGGCTCCGGGTGATATCAAATTCAGGGACGTAAACCATGATGGTGTTATCAATGATGCCGATCGTACCTTTATAGGTAGCTATCTGCCCAAATTTACCTATTCATTAAACTACAGCGCATCATATAAAAATTTCGACGTGGTGGTATTTTTCCAGGGTGTTTACGGCAATAAAATATTTAACGCCGAAAGGATTATCCTGGAAGGTATGCCAAGGCTTTTCAACGCGGGCACGAATGTTTTAAACGCGTGGACGCCTACAAATACCGGTACAAATATTCCGCGTGCCTTTTCCGGCGACCCGAACGGAAACAAAAGGCCTTCAACAAGATGGATTGAAAGTGGCTCATACCTCCGCATTAAAAACATGCAGCTTGGCTATAATTTCCCCACGTCATGGTTAAGGGCAAAAACAGATAACGCGCTTAACAGGCTCCGGATTTATGTGGCTTCAACCAACCTTTTGACGTTTACAAAATACAAAGGTCTCGATCCCGAAATAGGCTCACGTAACGGCACCCTCACCAACGGTATTGATTATGGCCAGTATCCGCAGCCAAGAGTAGTTCAGTTGGGTTTGCAGGCAACCTTTTAATGATTAATTTAAAAAGATACAGCGATGAAAAATAAAAAAATATTCGTGTGGTCGGCCCTTACAGCTATCATAGTAACGGCTACGGTTAATTCCTGTAAAAAGGGATCTCTCAACACCAGCGACCCTAATAACGTAACAACCAATCAGTACTATAAAACCAGCGACCAGCTAACCAAAGGCGTGAATGCTATATATGTTGCTATTCATTCGCTGGGGCTGGTATCAAGGGAATGGTTCTTTATTCACGATCTCAGAAGCGATGAGGTTGCAAGCGGCGGCGGACAGCTCGAAGCGCCCAGGGGCCAGATGCTTAATGGCAATGCAGACCCTGCCAACTCAGTATTGAACTCGGTGTGGAATGCCTGGTACACAGCAATATTCAGAGCGAATGTAGTTATTCAAAACGGACCAGTTGTAACCGATAATGGACCGTTGCGCGACAGACTGGTTGGCGAAGCTAAATTTTTGCGTGCATGGGCTTACTTTGACCTGGTTTCGCAATGGGGAGGAGTGCCGCTTCTTACGACACCCGTTAAAACTGCCAGCGATTTTCAACCCCGCGCGTCTGAATCTGAAGTTTATTCACTAATCATAAAGGACCTTCAGGATGCGGCCGCCGTTCTACCTGAAAAATCAGGTACTGACAAGGGACGGGCGACTGCCTCTGCAGCAAATGCCATGCTGGGCCGCGTACTGATGCAAAACGGCGACTATGCAGGTGCAAAGGCTGCGCTCTTAAAAATTCCTACAACCGGAGTAAACGGCTATACGCTTACCAGCAGATATCTTGATAACTTTGAAGAAGAGACCGAATTCAACAGCGAATCCATCTTTGAAATTGTATTTGTTGATAAAGGTGACGGCGGGTTTAACTGGGGCGGTGATAGCCCTACTGAAGCACAATCTACCGTGCGTAACCAGGAGTATAACCCAATTGCCTGGAGAAACCTTATTCCTTCAAATAAATTAATTAATGAGTTTGAAAATACGGCTACAGGTGCTGCCAAATCTGATCCCCGTTTTCACTACACCTGTTATCAATCGGGCGACACTTATAATAAAGGTGCGTCGGTGCTAACAGACGGCGACCAGAACGGCAACTCGTCAGTGATGAACGGCGTAACCAAAAAGATCAGTTTTCGTAAGTTCATGATCATCTACAAGGAAGGTTTGCCGGCAGCGGGTTTCCACCCGGGCGGCAATAATCAACGCATTATCCGTTATGCCGAGGTTTTATTGATGCTGGCCGAATGTGAAAATGAGTTGGGTAATACTGCCGCCGCAGTTAATTATCTTAATATGATACGGGCCCGTGCAGATGTTGCAATGCCGCCTTATCCAACCGCACAATATCCGGTTGGCTCAAAAGCTGATGTTGTAAAAGCAATTATGCACGAAAAAATGGTAGAAATGGGTTGCGAAGAAATAAGAAATATCGACATTCTTCGCTGGAGGAAAAAGCAATACTTTACAACCGATCCCTTCCCTTATTTCAAGAAAGGCCGGGATGAATTATTGCCAATTCCTCAGGCCGAGCTGGATAATAACCCTAAGGTAAACGGACATCAAAACCCTGGCTATTAATACTTAACTTGCTTATATAGCAGTTAAAAAGTATAAAGTTCGGATTTGTTAAAAGAGATAGGTTGCGCATAGCAGCCTATCTTTTCCATATAAACCAATTTATAAATGAAGAAATTTTACCCGGCTTTATTGCTCGTTGGTGTTGTTCTTTTTTCATGCGCTAAAAAGAAAACAGCACTGTTCGAATTGATACCGTCTTCACATTCGGGCGTTACTTTCAATAATTTAATTACCGAGAACGATTCAATCAACCCGATTGATAATGCCAATGTTTATAACGGCGGCGGAGTTGGCATAGGCGATTTCAATAACGATGGCTTACAGGATATTTACTTTTCGGGTAACATGGTATCAAACAAGCTGTACCTAAATCGCGGCGACTTTAAGTTTGATGATATTACAGATAAAGCCGGAGTTAATGGTTTAGGAAAATGGGGCAGAGGGGTTGCTGTTATCGATATTAATAATGATGGCCTTCAGGATATTTATGTATGCAATTCGCTGCTACAGGATAGCGTCAAAAGGCAAAATTTGCTTTACATAAACCAGGGGACAGATAAAAAGGGGATACCGCACTTTAAGGAAGAAGGCAAAGAATATGGCCTTAATATACACGCATATTCTACTATGGCAACCTTTTTTGATTACAATAACGATGGCAAGCTGGATATGTATCTTACCGTTAATAGGCCTGGGGACGGCTATTATGCAAACCAGTTTCGCCCGATAATTGCGGACGGCAGCGGTAAGAGTACAGGGAGGTTGTATGAAAGCAAATGGGATGCCCAACTTAAACACCCGGTGTTTAGCGATGTATCCAAAAAAGCCGGTATATCCATTGAAGGCTATGGGCACGCGGCAACTATTGTGGATATAAATAAAGACGGGTGGAAAGATATTTATGTTACCAACGATTTTATATCGCCCAATATCCTCTACATCAATAATGGTGATGGTATATTCACCAATAGATCTAAAGAATACTTTAAGCACACCTCTATGAACTCGATGGGGCAGGACATCGAAGATTTAAATAACGATGGTTTGGCCGATGTATTTGAACTGGACATGTCACCACCGGATAATTACCGGAAAAAAATGATGTCGATGCCGGAAAGCTACCAGTCGTATGAGTTATTTAATCATTATGCATACCAATATCAATATGCACGTAACACCTTGCAGATAAACCAGGGGCCGGGATTGGGGCAGAATGATTCTATCAAGAACCCCGTATTCAGTGAAACCGGGTTCTTGAGCGGAGTTACAGAGACCGACTGGAGCTGGACGCCTTTGATAACGGATTTCAACAATGATGGTTATCGCGATATCATTGTAACCAATGGATTTCCGAAAGATGTTACTGATCATGACTTTATCGTTTACCGAAACAATCCTTATTCCACAGCCTCAAAAAAAACTGTTATTGACCAGATTCCTACAGTCAAGATCCATAATTATGCTTTTCAAAATAATGGCGACCTAAACTTTGGTGATGTTTCCAGCCAATGGGGATTGGATTTACCGACCTTTTCAAACGGTGCCGCTTATGCTGATCTGGACAATGACGGGGCAATGGATATGGTGATCAATAACATTAATGACCAGGCTCTTATCTATAAAAACAATAGCCGCGCACTTACCTCCAAACCATCAAATTACTTGCAGGTAAAATTGAATGGCAACAACTTTAACAGGGATGGTATTGGTGCCTGGGTAGATATCTATTATGCAGGCAAGCAGCACCAGGTATACGAGAACAATCCTTATCGTGGATATTTATCGTCTATCCAAAACGTCGCGCACTTTGGCCTCGGCAAAGTCAATAAGCTCGACTCTGTAGTAGTGAGATGGCCGAATAATTATAAGCAGGTATTAAAAAATGTAAGCGCTAATCAAACGCTGAAAGTAAATATCAATGATGCGCGTCAGGCTTATAGTTGGGTTATACCCCAAAAAAACAGGGGGGCACTGTTTACTGAAGTTACAGGCACGGCAGGTATTAGTTACAGGCACAAGGAGGATGATTTTCCGGATTTTACCATTCAGAAATTATTGCCTCACAAATTTTCGGCGTATGCTCCGGCGCTTGCAGCCGAAGATGTTGATGGCAACGGGCTTGATGATATTGCTATCGGTGGTAACAAGAAATTTCCCGCTCAGGTTTTCCTGCAGCAGGCTAACGGTAAATTTAATCAGCGAAATTTAATTGATGTAAAACCGGACAGTGCAAATTATAAGGATGAAAGTTTATTGTTCTTTGATGCCGATGGCGATGGGAAACCAGATCTGTATATGTCCAGCGGGGGATATGAAAGCGCGCCGGGTTCAAAAAATTATGCAGACCGCATCTACCTTAACGATGGCCGCGGGCGGTTCAGCGAACAAAAAGGTGCCTTGCCCGGTAATTTTACAAGTAAGCTATGTGTCAGGGCATTTGATTATAATAAAGATGGCAAGCTCGATTTGCTGGTAACCGGCCGGGTTGATCCATGGCATTATCCCAACCCCGTATCCTGTTTTATCTTACGTAACGACAGTAAACCTGGAAAGTTGCAATTTACAGATGCAACGGCATCAGTTGCGCCTTGTTTGAAAAACCTCGGGTTAACCTGTGATGCCCTGGTTACAGATTATGATAATGACGGTTGGCCGGATCTTGTTATAGCGGGTGAATGGATGCCCATTACGTTTATCAAAAACGTTGGAGGCAAATTCGTTAACTCCACAGCGGCATCGGGTATTGCTGATAAGATCGGCTGGTGGAATTCCATCGCGGCCGGCGATTTCAGGCATTGCGGTAAGATAGACTATATTGTTGGCAACCTGGGAAAGAATAGTTTTTTCAAGGCCAGCGATAAAGAGCCCGTATATATCACGGCAGGCGATTTTGATAAACGTAAAACCACCGATGCCTTTCCATCCCTATTCCTCCCCGACACTGACGGGGTGAAACGTGAATTTCCATCTTTTGTTCGTGACGATGCTATCAAGCAAATGATCAGTCTCCGAAAAAAGTTTGTGAATTACCGCTCTTTTGGACACGCAACGTTGCAGGATTTGTTATCGCCCGAACAACTGAAAAATGCCTTGCGGTTAAAAGCCAATACGCTTACTTCATGCTATCTCGAAAATTTAGGAAACGGGACATTTAAAATGTACCCTCTGCCAAACTATGCGCAGGTTTCTGCCATTAACGGAATGGTAGTGGATGACTTTGACGGTGATGGCAATTTAGACTTAGCCATAAACGGGAATTATTACGGCACAAATGTTTCGGTAGGCCGGTACGATGCCTTAAACGGATTGCTTTTAAAAGGCGATGGCAAAGGAGGATTTAAGCCATTGACGATTTTGCAAAGCGGGATCTGTTTTCCCGGCGATGGAAAAGCCCTGGTAAAACTTAAGGGGAAAGATAACCGGTATTACCTCGCTGCCAGTGAGCATAACGGCAGTTTGAAGTTATTAAAGCTTAACATACCGGCTAAAACTATCAAAATTGAGCCGCAGGACGCGTATGCGGAAGTATCTGCAAAAGACGGTTCGGTTACCAAGCAGGAGTTTTATTACGGCTCGTCTTTTTTATCACAATCGGCAAGGTTTCTGAAAATAAGCCCGGACGTACAGAAAGTTAAGATTGTATCTAACGATGGCCGATGTAGGGAAATTAAGCTTTAATAATCCGCTTGTGGTATTCAAAATGTAACACCTTCAATATTGATCGGGATCTTAAGAGAAAATAATGCGTAGCTAATTTTACAGAAGGAATGCCGAAGAATGTAATTATCAATTTTGCTTTGAATTTGGCCCGTGGAAAAACGTCGTTAAATATTTATGCAAAATTTTTGCTTTTGATACCGGCCATGTCATTTGTTATCTCATGCCGCGATTCATCGGAGAGTAAAATGATCCGGATCATTTCCGGTCTGAACCAAAAGGATTACAACAGCCGCAATCCGTTTTGTCCCGAAGCGAAAGTGGCGCAGTGCGATAGCTTACTTAAACTGCCGGGCAGGGAAAATGATTTTTATCTTTTAAATACCAAGGCTAAGCTTTTATTGGAAACCGGTGACGAAACACAGGCTGTTGCCATCTACGAAAAGATGGTGAGGGGGACCGATAGCTCAAAACGTGATTTATTTGAACCGGATATGGCACTGGCCTACATGAGGTTAGGCGAGCGAACTAATTGTATGTTGAACCACAACCGGATGTCATGTACCTACCCAATAAGGGATAACGCGATTCATGTAAATCAAACCGGTTCGCGACATGCTATTGCAGTTTATGAAAGCATTTTGAAGAAGCATCCGGCTGACCTGGAATCCCGCTGGATGCTCAATATCGCTTACATGACACTGGGGCATTACCCCGATAGTGTGCCTAAGCCGTTTTTAATTCCAGATCTCAATAAAACATCCGCGACAAAAATAAAGCCGTTTACCGATATGGCTACCGATGTTGGTATTAAATTGAAAAGCAGGGCGGGTGGCGTTATAGCGGATGATTTCAATAACGACGGTTACCTTGATATAGTAACCTCGGGAACGGAACTTGATGATCACATGCATTATTTTCAAAATAACCAGGACGGAACATTTATTGACAAGTCTGAAACAAGCGGGTTGCGGAAGTTTACCGGTGGGCTGAATATTCAGCAAACTGATTACAACAACGATGGGAAGATGGACATTTTTGTACTGCGGGGTGCCTGGAAAAAGAACGGTTTTGGTAACCAGCCTGCCTCACTGCTGCGCAACAATGGCGATGGCACATTCACGGATGTGACGATACCCGCCGGGCCACTTTTTTATCACCCTACACAGGCGGCAGTCTGGGCTGATTTTAACAATGATGGATGGCTCGATGTTTTTATAGGTGCGGAGGGTTTTAACAACGGCGACAGCGTCAATATCCACCGGAGCATGCTTTATATAAATAACCGGAACGGTAGCTTTGCTGAAGTTGGCCATAAAGCGCATTGCGATGTAATGTCGTATGTAAAAGGGGTTACATCGGCAGATTTTAACCATGACGGATGGCCGGATGTTTTTATTTCGACAATGGACGGGCGCAAATATCTGTTAAAAAATAAAGGTAACAGCGAAAATACCCCCGACTTTGAAGACGTTACAAAGCAATCGGGGATCCTGGCAAACAGCAACAGTACTTTTACTACCTGGTTTTTTGATTACAACAATGATGGCTGGCAGGATATCCTGATTGCAGATTACAAATTCGAGGCTCCGCTGGGATATTATTCGGCTGCCGAAGCGCTCGGAAAACCCATACCCAATGCGGGAAACATTTACCTGTATAAAAATAACCATAACGGCACTTTCACCGATGTTACCAAACAAACGGGCCTTGATAAAGTAGTGTTCAGCATGGGCGCAAACTTTGGTGATATTGATAATGACGGCTTTCCCGACTTGTATTTTGGCACAGGCAACCCCGATTTTGGCTCTATTATACCCAATAAAATGTTCAGGAACGTAGACGGACAGCGGTTTGAGGACGTTACAGGCGTCTCCGGAACGGGAAACCTGCAAAAAGGTCACGGTGTAGCGTTTGCAGATTTCAGGAACCGTGGCTTACAGGATATATTCATTGAAATGGGCGGGGCTTACGCCGGCGATGCCTATACCAGCGCCTTGTATGTAAACCCTGGTCAAAATGATAACAACTGGATAAATATAAAGGCAGAAGGGATAAAAAGTAATAAAGCTGCCATTGGCAGTCGGTTAAAAATAACATTTGTTGACAATGGTGTTAAAAAAAGTGTTTACCGCGACTTAAATTCGGGTGGCAGTTTTGGTTCATCACCCATACAGGCGGAAATAGGTGTAGGGCATGCCGGGCTTATCGAAGAGCTTGAAATAACATGGGCTGGCAGCCATAGCGTTCAACGATTTCGTAATTTGAAAGTAAATCAGTTTTACCACATTACGGAAGGAAAAGGGAAAGTGACCCTGGTTCAATTAAAAAAACTTAGTATCAATAATATGGCGATGAAAATGTGAGATCTCGCTTAAATCGAGATAGCGATCAGTTAATTCACAGGTACTTACACCAAATAAGCTTTGGATGATATGTGGGCGCACGAAAAAGGCAATTAGGATAACGCTTTCCTAATGCCGTTTGAAACACCACTATAGGGCAGCCGTTGGCATAAAGCGGCGAAATAAAATAAGCACCGAGGGTTTTGCTTTCAATGATCAGTATACCATTGACATATTCGTCAAAGTCGGGACGCGAAACAACGTAATTATATTCACCGATTTCTAAATTACTTCTTTCAAGTAACAAAATGAAATTATCTTTGTAACTAAGATAATTAAAGTTACAAAGATATTGTGAAAAGCGAAGCTATTACCCGGATAAGGAAACTAAGCCAGTTGTATGCTTATACATCCATTCAAATGCATGAGAATATTGCGCGAAAAGCCGGGCTATCAGGTACCGATCAGAAATACCTGGGCTTTTTCCTGGTGAAAGGGGCCATGACAGCCGGCGAGCTTATGGAAGTAACCGGGCTTACCAGCGGCGCTGTTACAGGTTTGATTGACAGGTTTGAGAAAAAAGACCTGGCCAAGAGAGAGTTTGCGAAAACGGACAGGCGAAAAGTACTGGTTGTGCCGGATACTGAAAAGATAATGCAGCTTCTGGCCCCGCTTTACAAGGATTATCGCAGCCATTCGGAGCAATTGATCGGTTCTTTCGCTGAAGAAGATTTAAAAATCATCGAAAAATTTTTGGAAGGATCGATTGCAATTATGAGTGAAACGGTCAATCAGTTTAAAGACAAGTAAAGTATAATGAAAAACAGAAGTTTATACATTGTTGATTTAAAAAAGGCCGATAAAACGTTTAATAGGTTAATCGGCGGGGGCAAGGGGGCAAATCTGGCAGAATTATACACGATTAAGGCGCTTAATGTGCCTGACGGTTTTTGTATAACTACAGAAGCTTTTAAAGAAACTGTTGGGAACGATCAGGAGTTTAACTCACTGCAGGAGCAGTTAGCATTGCTAACCGAAAACCAAAGGAACGAGATCCATGAAATAAGCAAAAAGATCAGAACACTGATAGAATCGATAGCTCTTTCTCTGGAACTGAAAAGCCAGATCGTTGCGCGTATGGACCAATATGGTGGTGATTATGCTTACGCCGTTCGTTCAAGTGCGACAGCGGAGGACTTAGCCACCGCGTCGTTCGCCGGACAACAGGATACCTACCTGAACGTTATCGGCGAAACCGCTATTTTAAAACATATCAGCAAATGTTGGGCATCTCTTTTTACAGAACGTGCCATCATCTACCGGCTTCAGAATGGCTTTGACCACCGCAAGGTTTACCTGGCTGTTATTATACAGCAAATGGTAGTTGCAAAGGTAGCCGGCGTGCTATTTACGGCCCATCCTGTTACTGGTAACAGGAAAGTGAGCTCGATAGATGCGAGCTTCGGCTTGGGGGAAGCACTGGTTTCTGGTTTGGTTAACGCCGATAATTACCAGGTCCGTGCTTCAAGAATTATTGAAAAGAAGATTTCAGAGAAAAGGATTGCTATTGAGATCATTAAAAATGGCGGTACTGAGCAAAAAGAGATAGGGCCGGAGCAACAAAATAAGCAAGCGCTAACTGACGAGCAAATTTTACAACTCGAACAAACCGGCAGGATGATCGAGGCACATTTCGGCCATCCCCAGGATATTGAATGGTGTTTAAGTGACGATAAATTCTATGTTGTACAAAGCCGGCCAATCACCACATTATATCCTGTGCCAGCGGCAGACGACTTGGAGAACCGGGTTTATGTATCTGTAGGACATCAACAAATGATGACTGACGCATTTAAACCACTCGGCATATCCGTTTGGATGTTAACCGGAAACCGCGCGATATTCAAAATGGCTGGCGGAAGGTTATTTGTTGATATCTCGAAGGGGCTGGCTTCGCCGGCAGGCAGGGAGAATCTTTTAAATGTATTGGGGCATTCAGATCCACTCATAAAAGATGCCCTGATGACTGTAATCGATCGAAACTTTGTAAAAGAGGACCCTGGAGCCAATATTCCCGGACAGGTTAAAGGTCATCACGGGATGTCGGCGGCGGATATACTTGCGGAAGCGGGAGCCGATGCCGGGATTGTGGCCGATCTCATCAGCAGCAGCGAAAGGTCGGTATCAGCATTGAAAGATAACATCCGGGCAAAAACAGGACCCGATGTATTTGATTACATCCTGGACGATATGCAGCAACGGAGGCAGCTGTCTTTAGAAAAGAAAAATCTGAACGTGATCATGGCGGCCATCCATGCATCGGCCTGGATCAATGACAAGATGAAAGAGTGGCTTGGTGAAATCAACGCAGCAGATGTTCTGTCGCTTTCTGTTCCAAACAACATTACCTCAGAAATGGGCCTTGAACTTTTGGACCTGGCGGATGCGATTCGTCCCTATCCGGAGGTCATCGCCTATCTGCAAGGGGCAAAACAGAATAATTTATTGAATGGGTTATGCCAGTTGGAGGGCGGATCGCAAGTACACGACGCTTTCATTGCTTATTTTAACAAATATGGCATGCGTTGCGCCGGCGAGATCGATATTACCCGTACACGATGGAGGGAAAATCCAGCTGCGCTGGTTCCGATGATCTTGAGCAATATCAAAAACCTTGAACTGGGAGAGAGTACCCGAAGATTTGAGCAGGGGAAGCAGGCAGCCTTAGAAAAAGAACAAGACTTAATGTTGCGCCTGAAACAATTGAACGATGGTGAAGAAAAAACCCGGGAAACGAAGCAGATGATTGACCTGTTGCGGAATTTTATCGGCTACCGCGAATATCCGAAATACGATATCGTGAGCAGGTACTTTATCTACAAGCAGACTTTGCTTCAGGAAGCCGAACGCCTCGTAAAAGCCGGTGTGCTTCGTGATGAAAAAGATAGCTATTATCTTTATTTTGAAGAGTTGCATGAGGTGGTGCGTACCGGAAAAGTAGATTACCAGCTTATTGACCAGCGCAAAACGGATTATCAATTTTATGAAAAGCTGACACCGCCACGAGTTATTACTTCTGAAGGTGAGGTGATAACCGGTCATTACAGCCGTGAGAATATCCCGGTAGGGGCTCTGGCCGGTCTCGCTGTTTCTTCCGGCATAGTTGAAGGGCGCGCACGCATGGTGCTGAACGTAGAAGGTGCTGATCTGGAAGATGGCGATATCCTGGTTACAACCTTTACCGACCCAAGCTGGACGCCTTTATTCTTAGCCATCAAAGGACTTGTTACAGAAGTTGGCGGACTAATGACACATGGCGCGGTAATAGCCCGTGAGTACGGTTTGCCGGCGGTTGTTGGCGTGGAAAATGCAACCAAACTGATTAAAGACGGTCAACGCATACGCGTGCATGGAACCGCAGGTTACGTGGAAATTATAAGCGAGGCTGTCGTGTAACCGAAGTAATCTTGTCGCGAATTACCCCCGGGATTGTCGCTTTTGCACACTGCAAAACACCGGCGTGTATCCCATCTTTGTATCGTTGATTAAGTTTATAATCAATACGGATCGAGTTACGAAAAACAACAAAGTAAACCGGCAACCGTACAGGATTTTTAAACAAGCAAATAACAATGAGTACAATACAAATCACAAGCTCAAAGCTCTGGAACGCCATTAAGCTTTCCCTTAATGGCGAGCAACAGGATTATACGCAAGGGAGTATCCCGAAAGCCATCTTTTTACTGGCTATCCCAATGATTCTGGAATTAAGCCTGGAAAGCGTTTTTGCGGTGGTAGATATGTTCTTTGTAGGTAAACTTGGGCAAAACGCTATAGCCACGGTAGGTTTAACGGAGTCGGTGATCACCATTGTCTATTCCATCGCTATTGGCTTAAGCACCGCGGCCACGGCAATCGTAGCGCGAAGGATTGGTGAAAAGAAACCGGAAGCCGCGGCACATGCAGGAGCCCAGGCGCTGGTAATTTGCCTGATTACAACTATAATAGTAAGCATGGCTAGTGTTTTATATGCACCTGAGATCTTAAAGCTAATGGGAGCAAGCGAAGAAGTGGTGAGGGACGGAGCTATTTTTACCCGGATCATGCTGGGCAGCATCCTTATTATTATCCTGTTGTTTCTGATCAACGGAATTTTTCGCGGCGCGGGTGATGCCGCCATGGCGATGAAAAGTCTTTGGATTGCAAGCATTATCAACATAATTCTATAATGAAAAAGAAAATCTTATTTATTGCATGCCTGTTATTCGGGCTGATGTTTATCAATGCTGGCCTGAACAAGTTTTTAAATTACATGCCTGTACCTAAAGACATGCCGCCAAATGCCATGGCCATGTTTGGTGCAATTATGCAGATTAAATGGCTGATGCCCCTCATCGGCATTGCCGAAATTATCGGGGGGATCCTGGTGATTATTCCCCGTTTCAGGGCTTTAGGCGCGGTGATCATTTTTCCCGTTATGGTTGGCATATTGTTAACTGTTATTTCTTTATCTTCGGGAATACCGGTGGTGCTTGTGCTTTGGGCGGTGCTCATCTGGGTGCTATTTGAAAACAGGGAGAAATATTTTCACATGATCCGGTAGCGGATGGCATAGTCTGGCTATTCCGCAACTAAATAATAACCGTCCGGTGAATTGGAAATTACAAATGATTATAGGCAAGTGGTGTTACGTAGTTGATAGACTTTATTGAAAATCATATGAAACTTTTTGAAAAAGAAACGGGCAAAACAAACTGTGTCGGGGTAACCGGAGCTTCTGCAACCGGGGCATCAGCAATTGCTGTGTTAGCATTGGGATCTATGGCTATAGGTGCGATTGCTATAGGCGCATTGGTGATTAGCCGAATCATGGTTAAAAAAGCTGTAATCAGAAACCTCCATGTCGGTAATCTCAGCGTAGATAACCTTGTAATTAAAAATCGGGAAGATTAGAAGTTCCTGGGGATCCGGTTAGTTTGGATTGAGGTGGAGTAAAGTTTTATTGGAGTCGTTTCTGAGTCTGCCGTGCTCCCGTTATAAACTTCACCATGCAGTCGATGCCCAACAACGTAGCTCGCATATATTGACCGGCTCGCGTCAGGACCTTACCGATCTTAACATCCTTCTTTTTGCTGTGTTTTTGAAATAAAATTCGGAACGGCCATCTCAAATTGTGGGAATATGGCAGCCAGGGAGCCCTTGTTATCATTTTCCAGGGGGATTATATTTCAAATATAGATCTAAATGAGTTGTGGATGTGATTCTCTGACCAAATTGCGCTGAATCCAACCCATACACCTTTGTGGCCGTGGCCGGGAAGACAGATAACGCATTCATAAAATAAATGTTGCTTTTTACCGTTACATTCATCATTTAGTGCATGAAAAGAGCGTGTTTGGGAATTGTGTTGGCTGCACTGTTATTATTGACGGTCGGTGGTTGCGGCGTAGTTAAATCTCTGGGTAAAAATCCGGATGGCGAAGAACTTACCCGGTTGGATTCTTTACCAAATTATAAAAATGGAGCTTTTATAAATTTGGCTGAACTTTCCGATTCGACGGTCAAACGTAAATTTCTTTTTCTCAGCAAACGTCCTGAAACCATCAGGCCTTCTCACGCACTTCCTTGGATTAAAACCGATCTGAATTCATTAGCTGCTCCTGCACCTACGATCGTTTGGTTTGGACATTCATCTTTACTAATAAAAAGCGGGCAGTTTAATATGCTCATTGATCCGGTTTTTAGCAATCATGCCGGACCGGTGCCCGGATTGATTACCGCATTCCCGGGTACAAAGCATTATCACGCCGATGATATGCCTCAAATAGATGCGCTGATCATTTCTCATGATCACTACGATCATCTGGATTATCGGACTTTGAAAAAATTAAAGAACCGTATTAAAATGGCTGTTGTGCCGATGGGAGTAGGCGCTGATCTGGTATACTGGGGGTTTGACCCCAAAAAGATCATCGAACTTAATTGGAACCAATCGATTACGTTGTCCGGTGGTATTCGGATTACCGCCACCCCAGCCCAACATCGCAGCAATCGTACTTATAAGAATGAGAATAAAACATTATGGGCCTCTTACGTTTTTCAGATTGGCAATTATAGGCTGTTTTACAGTGGCGATAGCGGGTACGGTCCGCATTTTAAACAAATAGGCCAGCAATTTGGGCCATTTGATCTGGCGTTTTTGGAATGCGGGCAGTATAGCCCCAATTGGCCATGGACGCACCTGTGGTTAGGGCAACCCGCACAGGCTGCTGCTGACCTGCATGCCCGTTTGTTACAGCCTATTCACTGGGCTAAGTTTATTGAAGCTAACCAGCCCTGGAACGAACCGATAAAGAGGCTTGTGTCTGCAGCAAAGGAGTTGGGTGTCGAACTAAACGTTCCGCGTATTGGGGAGCCTTACACTTTAGGCAATCCCCTCAAACAGTCTGCATGGTGGAATTTTGAATAACTGCTTTTGTAATATTGAATAGTTAATAAGAAGGATCATATACTATGGCAGGATGATCATTTGAACAACCGGCAATCAGTATACAAGGCCAGCTTAGCTAATCAATTTTTCAGGTGCCTCCAGATGATATCATGAATGTCGGTCGCTATCAGGTCCTGTTTTTCCAATGGGTTATCGGTAATGATCACCGGCTGATATTCTGACGGTACATCCACCCGGCCATGAGAGCCTTTAATCAGGGCGGCATCCAGTGGAATGACATCCATTACATACCTGAAACCCGCCTTTTTGCGAAGCAATTTGTAGCCGGCGCGGAGCTTTGAACTCATAAACATCTCAACAGGATCATAACCCGGTTTTTTGTGGATGTCAACTACGCGCGCGTAATCCGGGGCAAGCGCATCATCCAGCCAAAAATAATAAGTGAACCAACTTCTCTCATCAGCAATAAGGACGAGGTCTCCGGCCCGGGGATGATCGATGTGATACGTGGCCTGCTCTTCCCGGGTAAGCACCCTTTCAACACCAGGTACGGCTTCAAGCAGCGCTTTGACCTTTGCCGTTACGCTCGCATCGTTGATGTAGACATGTGCCAATTGGTGATCAGCTACCGAAAAGGCTTTTGAAGCGCCAGGGTCAAGTATCTCCAGTCCACGCTCAATCCTGATGCCTAACAAGCCGTTTTGCCTCAATACCCGGTTTAAATGAACCGGGCGGTCCACCGGGGAGATACCATATTCGGAAAGGATAATGATCTCGGCATCTTTTTTCCTGTAAAACGAAACCAGATCTTCGATAATTTTATCAATATCATTCAGGTCTTTGGCAATAATTGGTAAATCCGGACCGAATTTTTGCAGGCAATAGTCCAGATGAGGCAGGTATATCAGTGTTAGCGTCGGGTCATGCATCGTATCTATTTCCATTGCAGCGTCAGCTATCCAACGGCTTGATTTGATATTGGCGCCGGGCCCCCAAAACTGAAAAAGCGGAAACTGCCCCAACTTCGCCTGAAGGTGGTCACGCAGGTCGGCAGGCTCCGAGTAACAATCCGGTATTTTTCGTCCGTCGGCAAGGTAATTTGGCCTGGGCGTCACGGAGTAATCCGCCGAGGAGTACATATTGTACCACCAAAACATTATCGAGCTCGTGAAAGATGGATCTTCGCTCTTGGCCTTTTCCCATATTTTCTGTCCTTCAACGAGTTTGTTTGACTGCTTCCAGAATTTTACTTCACAATCCGCGCGGTCATACCACCCATTACCTACAATGCCATTGTCAACAGGAAATTTGCCGGTGACGTAGGCGGACTGCATGGCGGTGGTAACAGCAGGTAATACAGGCGTTATATGCGTCAAATGTCTGTCTTTGATGTAAGATTTAAGAAATGGCGTATGCTCGCCGATCAGAGACGTGGATAAACCCACTACATCGATAACTACCGTTTTATTCATAATTGTCTTCTTTCTTATGATATCTGCGCTTTAACCCAATCTAATTCCCGGATGATCGATTGTGTTAGGGGGGCCTTCAGCTCATCAGGTAATACACTCCAGGTATATGTTTCCACTTCCAGGTGTTGTGTAAAAGCAGCGTTCCTGAATTTGTTGAGCACCCTGACAATATCGTTTTGTGTTGACTGAACAACACCCATATCCTCTACAAAGACAGGCACATGGAAATGCGCGCGCCATTCATTGACTGCCGGGTTCCGACCATCTGCCAGGGCTTCCGGTAAATCCGGATAACGGATCAATTCTCCATTTGCGGTTTTCGCGATCACCTGGTGCAGATAGGTTGGCTCGTTGAATCTGGCAAGCGCGTCGGTCACCTCGTCCCTCATTGCCAAATCCACCGGAAGATGGGCCTTCAAGGCAGCACTGATTTGTATCTTGCCTACCTGGATACCTTTCGCGGCCAGTTCATCAATGACGCACTCATGTTCCTCATAGCCGATAGCAAAATGGCAAACGTCATAGCATAGGTTAATGTGTTGTTTGACAGCTTCTTCTGCATCAGCCGGAGACAGGCCAAACTGTTCTCCCAGCACTAAAATACCACGCGGCAACAAGTCGTTTTCAAACCAATCTATAAACTCCCGGCCTGATTCCAGGAACCCATCCGGCTCGGGTTCGATATCCAGGTGCATCAGGACCCCGGCCGAGCGGTGTATTTTAAAAAGTGCAGCCATCACTGTTAAAATATTCTCCGTGGCGATTGCCCTTGCGTTGTTCCTGGCCTCACCGGCCGCATGCCATGGTTTATAGCTTAAGGGAGAGGTTGAAATCCCTCCCTGCAAACCTTCAGGAAGTAATTCGCCCAATATATGAAACAGGCGTAAGGTATAATCCAAGCGCTCAACTGTTGTCCAATCCGGCGCATGCACTTCGTCCTTAACTACGGTGTTATGGAAACCGCCATAGGGGAAACCGTTCATCGTGAAAACATAAGCATCATGATCAGACAGCCATTGTTTAAACTCCGCTAAGTTATCTTCCTCTGCCAGCAAACCCAGGCTGGCCATATTAGAAAGGCGCAGGCCAATACCCATTTGTTCCTTCCCCGCAAGGGCAGCCCTGATTGCCGGGAAATGGTTTTTCAGGGCCCCGAAAGTTTCCGGCCAGTTCTCCGCGGGATGGATATTGGTACAATAGGTCAGGTGCGCTGCATTTATTTTCATGAGGGCAGATGTTTGTATTGTTTAAATTTGCGTTTGCTGAAGTTCGAATTGCCGGTTGTATAGTTCAATACTCGCTTGTTTCAAAAGCTCGGTATCAATTTCATTCACCTCGGCACCTTCGCCTATAGCATTGAGTAACGTAATGGTGAGCTCCCCGCCCAAATGTTCACGAAACTCCTCCAGGCCCTGCAATAACGGGCTGTCATCTCCGCTGATCCTTAAGAGCCCGTGGCTGATTTCAAAGCCTAAGTTTTGGATCAGGCTTACCACGCGCTCACTGTCCGCAGCGGTTAAACGGCCGCAAAGGCAGGAATAAACCGTGTCCAGGGCTATCCCCATGGCTACTGCTTCACCATGTCGGATATCGAAACCGCTAAGATATTCCAGTTTGTGCGCGCTCCAATGCCCGAAATCCAAAGGGCGTGATGAGCCGCTTTCAAAGGGGTCGGCGCCGGCAATGTGCTGCATGTGCAGCTGCGCGCAGCGCCAAATCAGGTAATTCATTGCTGCCGCGTCGCGGCTCACGAGGGCGGGTGCGTTCTGTTCTATCCAGTTGAAAAAAACAGGGTCTTTGATCAAGGCAACTTTGATAGCTTCGGATATTCCGGATCGCCAATCACGGTCGGTCAGCGTGGTCAAAAACTGGTCATCATTAAAAACAGCGGCAGGGGGGGCGAATGTGCCCAGGAAATTCTTTTTCCCGAAATAATTGATGCTGTTCTTCACCCCGATCCCTGAATCGTTCTGAGACAGCACAGTTGTTGGTATGCGGATAAGTTTTACTCCCCGGTGGGCTACAGCAGCGGCGTAACCTGCCATATCCAATACGGCCCCGCCACCAATTGCTGCGATGTATGAATGCCGGTCTATACCGTAATTATTTACCGCATCGAGAATCATATCAAAATAGCGTTCATCATTTTTTACGTACTCGCCGCCGGGTATCAGCAAGATCTCGGGCACCAGATGAACAGCAGTATGCGCCTGAAAATAAGAACTGATATCAGAGCATAAATGCCCATGGGCATCGGCAACCCCCTGATCGACCACAAAAAGGATCTTCCTTAACGCGCCTGAAGTAGCAGCGTTTGTCAGAAAACCGTTCAGAAGGGAATTATCCTTTGCGAATAAAGCCGAAGTAAAAAAGACGTTATAACTATATTTTACGCTGAAGTTCTGTTGCAAATGTTCCATCGGGGAAGATTTATTGTTATTGAAATTAATTAGGTGACTGCAAAGGTTTTCGACAGCCACATCGAGAGCGGTAAGAGACAGGCGATCATCAGGGCGAATGTAAGTGAGCTGAATGTGGCAGACCACGAAGCGTCCATCAATATCAGGGAGATCACCCCGGCCTTCACGGCATTACCAATATTTTTGCCGATTGGTTCTCTTATGGCTGTGAACAGCGGTTTGAATATCATCCAGGTAAAGGGTAAGATGAACAGCAGTGACCATAGCAGCCGGTTATTAACGTACGAAAAGTAACTGATAAAGGCAATGACCACAGCATACAAAAATGCCGCTATATACAAGTTGCTCTTTTTGCCCCCATGAACTTCGCCACGACTGGTCAGGGTAATCGAGAATATGTAAACCACAGGCACTAATGCTAACATTGACCAATGGTTGAGCGCATCCGGTATTATGCTGACTCCCAGCAGCAGGTTTAATCCCCGGCACATCCCCATATTAAGCGGCCCGAAAAAGGGATGATGTTTGCCAAACTTGTCGTAGAGCAGTGCACAGAGCGCGATAGCTGCCGCGAGCATACCCGATGCCGCCGAAACGAGAAACGCCAATAGGATACCTGCACTTAACAACAACGTCCCGAGCATTGAAGCTTCCGGTAAACTAACCCTGCCTGAGGGTATGGCCCTTTCAGGCCGTTCAATCTTATCAGTCTCCACATCGAAAATATCATTAAAAACAATACCGCCGCCGTAGAGACAAGCTGTGGAAAGGCAAAGCAGGAGGGCGGCCGGCCAGATTCTTTCCACTAAACTACCTGGGGCACTGGCAATAGCGATCCCCGCCAGAATATCTGCGATCGAAGTAACAATATTTGCGGGCCGCATGAGCTGAAGATAAATGTGCAGTTTCCTCAAAATCACGATTAGCTAATAATGATGGATGATTTATCGATTCTCGGTTGCTGGCCGCCGCGCAATATACTGTTACCTTCAAATTTTACGCTTTGATCAACGTTCCTCACCGCCGCGAAATCAGTTTCATCGAGCTGTCCGCTTTGGGCAAAAGCGGTAACCGCGTTACCGTAGGTGATCAATTGGATATCTTTGTCACTGATGCCGCGTATTTTCATCAGTGCAGCGGTTTTTGGCACAGCCAGGGGATCACTGATGCCCCAATCAGCAGCCGAATTGACCATGATCCGCTCCGGACCATATTGCCTGGCGATTTCAACCATGCGCTCATTACCCATTTTGGTGAAGGGATAAATCGTGAATGCGGCCCAAAAACCCCGGTCAAGGACCTCTTTAACGGTCTCTTCGTTGTTATGATCAATGATGACCTTATAAGGATCGATGCCATGTTCTATCGCGATGTCCATACTACGGCGTGTGCCGTTTTTCTTGTCTCGGTGCGGCGTGTGGACTTGTACCGGCAGGCCGGCTTCCCTGGCCAGCTCCAGTTGCAAGCGGTAATATTTTTCTTCAGCCGCAGTTTGATCGTCGAAACCTATTTCACCGATACCCACAACACCCTCTTTATAAGCAAACAGCGGAAGTATTTCCATCACCTGTTCTGCAAGGCTTTCATTGTTTGCCTCGCGGGAGTTAAGCCCTATGGTGCAATAATGTTTAATGCCAAACTGCGATGAGCGAAATCTTTCCCAGCCAACCAGACTGCTGTAATAATCGCGAAAGCTGTCAATGCCCGTCCGGGGCTGTCCCAGCCAGAAAGCTGGTTCTATCAGCCCAACCACGCCCGCATCAGCCATAGCCTGGTAGTCATCAGTAGTACGGGATGTCATATGTACATGCGGGTCAAAAAAACGCATACCTTTTACGGCGGTTATGTCAAATGACTCTGGTTTTTCGCCAGGTATTTGCTCTCTGTTTTCAAAATTGCTGCAACACATATCCCAAAATTAATTTTTTGTATCGTTAATAAATTCGTTCCAACTCGTTTTTCTGCCCGCCGCCATCTTTAAAGGATCAACTTTCAACAATTCTTTTGCTGGCTCAAAGCCACTTTCGGCAATAGCTAATGCCACCGCTTCCCTTTCAAGTTCGCTTAAACCCGGTAATCCTTCCCTGATGTCCTTCAGTATCGCTTCATCCATAAAGTGACTTACTAATCGCCATAGCATAGGATCTGTACTCCGGCCGGCTGACCAGCGCTCTCGCGCGTAATCGATCAATGTATGTGCAAGGCTGGCATTGGTACGCTGGTCCAATCCCGTGATCAGTTCCAGCTTTTTTTCGGTGAAAAGTGCCTTTAGCACCATTTGGTTCCAGGCCGGCTCGGGCAGGTTTTCCGCAGGGTAAGGGTTGCGGTACATGATCGCTTCGAGCACAACGCCCAGATTACTGCGGTTACCTTCCGCACAGCGTTGTACCCATATCGGGGAGTAAGCAAGCAGAGGCAAAGCCGAATATAAAGCCACCAATTCGTTCATTTCAGCAGCCAAAAATAGGTTTTCGATATGGCGTTGATAACGCTCCTTATCGGTGGTATCAAGCGTTAACAACAGCCATACCCTGGCAAGCCTGTCAACCGACCATCCTGCGATCGAAAAATCTTTACGGATAGCCGATAAATCGGCTTCATTTTCAGGACCGGCATTGACCGGCGCTTTTCCCGTCTTACGCGGCAAAGCGGCGAAGGCAGCGTTAAATGCTGCGGCAGATGCAGCGTGATTCGCCTGGGTCAGCAGCCAGTCTTTGGCATCCGGGCTTACATGTCTTGCAATGAGATCTGTAAGCAGAGGCTTAAATTTTTCTATATCATAAGTGAACATATCTTCAAATCATCAGGGTTGACCGAGCCATGTTGCTCAGGCCGCGATATAATTGATGAGCAATGCGCCGGCAATGATCAGCAGGCCAAAGAACTCTCTCGTTTTTTCTATATAAGGCTTGTCTGCCTGCATCGTTTCTACCAAACTTGGCCTGTTATATTTCGTTATCCAGTCGCGTACACCATCTTTAGAAAAATAAATGGTGCTTGCGTGAACAAGGTAAATCGCGATCAGGCATAGATACAACCTCGGATAAACCAAGTGAAAAACTACCAGCCCGCAACATACCGCCGCACTAAGGTAGATTGGTACCCAAAGCCATGGATCGACATCGTTCAGGTTAAGGTAGGCGAAAACCAGGAAAGAAAGACAGAAAATGATATTTATAATAGCAATCATATTGAACAGATCGTAGCCAGGCAAATTAATAAATGTAATGTAATCTAAGGCTCATATATCAATATAAATTTTCTTACGCTGAAGGGTAATGTTTTTGGATTTGTAGCCGGGCGAAAATGCTCACATATAAGAGGTGATGAGTTTTGCAGAGGCAGGGGGCACTGGTAGAAAGTCGTTTTTGTATAAAATTAAGTCTGGTTTAGGTAATTCTGCGTCGCCGGCTTTAATTAATTTAGCATGGCGTATACCTTATTATTAAACCGTACTGAAAAACGTTGGGTTTATTATAATACAAAAGGTTTAAACCATCGCTATTTGCCTGAATTGTTACTGTTTGAAAACCCTAATTATGTTTAACCGAAAAACCACGATCAAGGCAGCTTGTTTGCTGCTAACACTATTGAGCCATTCTTTTATGGTAAAGAGCCAGCAAATGAGCGACGCAGAAAGAAAATCAATGGAAAAAGGTAAGGTGTACCCCGCATTAAAGGGTGCAGGGCAGGGTGTATCGGGCCCGGGTTCTAATCTTCCGCCCGAAAAGATGCAATGGTGGGAGGATCAGAAATTTGGGATGTTCATACATTGGGGCTTATATGCAATTCCAGCCACGGGTGAATGGACCATGTTCAATCAAAAGATACCGGCAGAGGAATATGCCAGGTTAGCCGATCAGTTTAACCCAAAACATTTTAGCGCCACAGAATGGGCTAAGGTAGCCAAGGAGGCAGGTATGAAATATATGGTAATGGTTAGCCGCCATCATGATGGCTTTGCCCTTTGGAACAGCCCCTCAAGTTACCGGCATTTTGATAGTTGGGAAACTGCCGCTCACCGTGATTTTGTAAAAGAGTATACTGATGCGTGCCGTAAAGCAGGCCTTTATGTAGGCATTTATTATTCTCCTTTGGATTGGCGTTTTCCTGGTTATTTCGACCCTAAGGGGCTTCCTGACAACGCTGCCTTGCTCAAAAAACAAACATATGGGCAGGTAGAGGAGCTAATGAAGAATTACGGCAAAATAGATATTTTGTGGTACGATGGCGGTTGGCTGGCGCATAAAGGTACAGATGCCGACGCTGCCTGGTTTTGGGAACCATTAAAACTTAATGCTATGGTACGTAGCTACAACCCGGATGTGGTCATTAATCCAAGATCAGGGATGGTGGGAGATTTCCAGACCGACGAAGGTGGCGCGGATGTTAAAGGGCCTATTATTCCCTTCCCATGGGAAAAATGCTTGAACCTTAATGAAACCAGTTGGGGATACAATAAGGCTCAGCGATTGATGCCGCTGAAAAAGATTATAAACATGCTTGTTAATACCGTTGACCGCGGTGGAAATATGTTATTAAATGTTGGGCCGGATCCGGACGGTGTTATTCCTCCTGCTCACGTGGATCGCCTGAGAGAGGTGGGGCAGTGGTTAGCAAAAAATGGCGAGAGCATATATCAAACGCGTCCGGGACCTTTTCAACCTGTTGATGATTTTTACGGGGCCACAAGCAGGGGGATAAAATATATATCCACGTGCTGAAAATGCCGGCGGGAGATACTATCATAAAATTACCGCCTGTTAAACAAACTATTACACATTGCAGGGTACTGCATGGTAAAAAAGTTAAATTTCATCAGGATTCAACAGGTATCAGTCTTGACTTAGCCACAGTAAAACTCGATTCACTGGTAACCACTTTGGAGTTAAAAACAAAAGGTAACTAACTGTTTCAAATATCCTAAAGTTGGGCTAAAACCGGGGCTGTAAAATAAACTGTGTCAATCCCAGCCCGGCCCCGGCCATCTTGTTAATTTATTGACTATACCGTTGTTGCAAATCAGAAATAGCGTCAAATTCATCAGCGACTTTTGTTATCAGGCTTTCGAATACTTTAAAATATTGTGCGTAGACCTGATGATTTTCGGCGTTTGGCAGATAGGTCTGATGCATGGTTACAGTTTTGGAGGCTTGTTCTAAAGAGGGATAAATGCCCATTTCCGTAGCGCTTAGCAGGAAAGCACCCATGCCGATGCTGTCTGCATGGCTAATTGTGCTGACAGGCTTGTTGAACAGATCTGCGATGATTTGAGCGCAAAACGGTATAGATGCAAAGCTGCCGTTGATAGATAGAGTTTCAATATGCCGATGTGGTTCCAGGGTACGACCAATACTGTACATCTCATATAAAATGCCCTCTATGGTAGCCCGTATAAAATGTTTACGCTCGTGCCTGATATTAACGCCAAAATAGCACCCCCTGGAATTGGGGTTCCAGATAGGTGCCCGTTCTCCATGCAGGAAAGGAAGGAAGATCAACCCACCAGACCCCACTTCAACACCGGCGGCTTCCTCTATCAACATTTCCATTGATTGATCGATATCAAAAGCTTCGGTAAAATCACCGAATTGTTTAGCAAACCAATTGAATATCACACCGCCATTACTTGTAGGGCCGCCGGTGATGATATGTTTTTCGGTAAGCAGGTAATTGAAAATCTGTTGTTTGGGGTCCTCTATTATTTTATCGCCAATGATCCGGAACGCGCCGCTATCTTCAATGGTAATCGTTGCCATACTGTTTTCCCAGACGCCGGCACCCAGGGTGGCCAGGCATCCATCGCTTGATCCGATCAGGATTTTAACCGTTGGTGACAGTTTCAAAACCCTTTGGTATTCTTTTTTTAATGTTACGCCCGAGTAAAAAACCGGATGCAGATCCGGAAGCTCCTCTGGTGTGATCCCTGCAAATTCCAGTGCGGCTTCATCCCAGGTTAAATTGTGGATGTTCATTAGCCCGGTTGCCGAGGCTATGCTATAGTCTATCACGCATGCGCCGGTCAGTTGCTGAATGATATAGGTTTTTATAGGCATAAATTTCTTCGCCAGCCTGAATTTTTCAGGGTCGTGATTTTTCATCCAGGCAATTTTTATCAACGATGACATGGGATGGATAGGGGTTCCGGTAGCTCGGTAAATCTCCTCGCCCAGGCTGCTTTGTTTAAGGTCGGCAGCTTCTTTTTTGCCCCGGTTATCTGCCCAGGTGATAGCATTGCCCAATGGTATTCCTTCCTTATCTACTGCCAGCAAACTATGCATTGACGAGCCAAAGCAAATACAGGTTACAGTATATTTTTTTGGGTAGATCTTCTCAATGAGCAGGTTTTTTAAAATATAGAGCATGGTAATAAACATTTGCTCAGGGTCCTGTTCGCTATGGTCGGGCTGCTCATGAAAGGTAGGATAATGCCCCTTCGACGAACTGATTAAGTTACCGGAAAGATCAAAGGCGAAGACCTTTACTGCGTCTGTGCCCATTTCTATGATGATAATACAATTCATGACGTATAACTGATGATCTGGTGTTTTATTTTTTTCTGAACTCGCTTGGGGTGTACCCGGTAAGTTTTTTAAAGGTTGTAGAAAAATGCTGAGACGAATAAAATCCTGTGCTCAGCGCTATGTCGGTAACATTTACCTCGTTTTTTTTAAGCAGTTTGGTAGCTTCGGTTATCCTGATGTTGATTAGGTAATTCAGTGGTGAAAAACCGGAATAGTTTTTTACTTTTTCGGTAAAAGCTGTAGTTCCCATACCTATTAGCGCAGCCATTTCTTCTACCGTCCATTGATGGGCAAGGTTTTGCCGTAATGTTTGCTCCAGCTTCAGGAATGTTTGAGGGAAATCTCTCCTGGAACTGTTTTGCCTGATCAACTGCCTGCTCACCAACACAAAAAGCTCGTCAAGCAGCTGGTTTACACGTGTGTAAAAGCCTACTTCCTCATTTTGCAATTCAAGTTGTAAATTATGCATTAAAACCTGCGCTTCTTTCAGTTTCAAAACAAGCTGTTGCTTATTTACAAGCAAAATCTGGTTGATGGATAGTTTTTCCTTTTTAGTAAGACCGCTCCATTTGCCCAGCAAAATCTTCCCGCAATCTTCGGCGGAGATCTTTAACCCAAACAGAGCGCCGATATTTAATATTCCGTTTTCGCCGCCAATGCGTTGCCCGGGCAATACAACGGCAAAATCGCCAGGATATAAGGTATGTTGTTGTAAATCAATCATCCAACTGAATTTTCCCTCTAAAATATAATACATGCAAATACAGTCTGTAACGTTACTGTTAAAGGAGTTGAGTTGGATAGTATTGTTCTTTTTGTGGGTAAACTCCAGAATATGCGGAAAATGCATAAGTTCTTGAGATATGCCCTGCTGAAGTATCAATTGATTCATTCAGTATAATAATTGGTATACGTTGCTGCCACCTCTGTACTGCAACGGTTATCGGGCATCCAATAGTGTGCACCCATTGAAAGCAAGTTTACACATTACAAAACTAAAATTTGTATAAAAACCAACGCTGTTTTTTAATGGTATTTTCGGGGTTAAATATTATGATACTTTGTAAGTATTATAACCAGTTACAACCAAAGCCAAAGACGCTATTCCCCTTAATAGTGTGCGTTTTAAATTTATTACGATGAGAAAATGTTTTCTTCTTTGCCGTATTGCGGGTATTGTAATGCTGCAATGCTGTTTGTTTTTTCATAACGCCTTCGCGCAGCAAATTTCCAGGGACGAGTTATTTTTCCTTACTCCGGAATGGAAAGGTGAGCGCTTTGCCGACGGGCGTCCGAAGGTATCCGACAATATTTTGGCCCGGATGAAGCACGTTAGTATTGAAGAAGCCTGGGCCGTTTTAAAAAACGCAGGCTACGGCTACCAACTCACAGAAAACTGGCTGGTAATAAACCCGGATAGCGTTTTGGTTGGCCGCGCAGTAACTGCTGTTTTCATGCCCGCCCGCCCCGATGTATGGAAGGCGATTGATGACAGGGGCAAAGCTCAGGGCAAAAAAGGGCAAAACACCTGGCCTGTAGACTTGCTGGTAAAAGGAGATGTATATGTTGCCGATCAGTTTGGCGCCCACAAAAACGGACCTACTATTGGCGACAATGTGGGCAATGCCATCTACGCAAAAACCGGCAACGGCATAGTTTATAATGGTGCGGTGAGGGATTTACGCGGGTTAAAAGAGATTGGCGGCTTTACCTCCTTTGTAGAAAGTTACGACCCATCGTATCATAACCCGCCCGGAGACCTGAATACCATGATTGTTGGCATCAATCAACCCACCAGGATCCAGGCCACTGTGATGCCCGGAGATGTGGTTTTGGGCGAGAATGGCATAGTGATATTTATCCCGCCGCACCTGGCCGAGAAAGTGGTAACCACTTCTGAAGTGGTTAGGTTAAGGGATATGTTTGGCCACCTGCGGTTAAAAGAAGGTAAATACACAGCCGGGCAAATAGACGCGCGCTGGAGCGCAGATATCGAAAAAGATTTTTCAGCGTGGCTTAACGAGCATATGAACGAACTGCCGGTACCGAAAGAGCAGATCCAAAATATCCTTAAAAGCCGGACCTGGTAAATAAATCTATCCTAAATATAAAATATGTCAAACTATCAAAACAGGCGCAGTTTTCTTTCAAAAACTGTATTAGCCGGTGCCTCCGTACTGGCAGCACCATTAAATAAAACATTTGGGCAAGGGCTGATAGACGCCAAAGAGCGTACCCCGCAGGCATCGTCTCCATCCGACCTTAAAATTACAGAAGTTAAGTGCGCCTACGCGGGCGGGGGGCTTTTTGTAAAAATATACACCAACCAGGGTATCTGGGGCTCGGGCGAAGGTGTTGATGCCATAGCGGGAACTTATTACCTGGTTAAACGGTTGGAATGGATGCTGAAAGGCAGGAGCCCCTTAAACCCAAACCGGATAGCCGAGGAGATCAGGAAAGCCAACTTTTTTTCCGGTGCACAATCCGGCATGTTTGTGGCGGTGCTTATCGCGGTTGAGGCAGCCCTTTGGGACCTTACAGGCAAAGCTTTGGGCTTACCGGTTTACCAGTTGTTAGGCGGCAAATACCGCGATAAATGTCGTGTTTATTGTGATACGGAATTATACACAGCCACAAACCCGGTGCCTGATGATTATGCAAAGGCTGCCCGCGGAGCGGTTAACCGCGGTTATACTGCCGTGAAATTTGATATTGACGATGCCCGTGACCCGAATAAGTTTGACCGTTATAACTGGACTGCCAGTAACGCCGAACTCGACAGGATGTATAATGCCATTGCCGTCGTGCGGAAAGAGGTAGGGCCGAATATTGATATATGTGTAGATATGCATGGCCGTTACGATGCTACAACCGGCCGCAGGGTTGCAAAAATGATGGAACCTCTTAATTTAATGTGGCTGGAAGAACCAGTACCTGCAGATAATATTGATGTGTATAAAACAATAACCCAGGAAACAAGCACGCCAATTTGTGCCGGGGAAAATTTTTACCTGGCTTACGGTTATACCAGGCTGCTTTCGGAAGCCGGAATTGATATTGTAATGCCCGATCTTCAAAAATGCGGAGGGCTGGGCGAGGGGCAGCGGATAGCTAACCTTGCCAACTTATATTATGTACCTTTTTCACCGCACATGGTAGGATCTTTCCTGGGGGCCATGGCAACCGCGCATGTTTGTGCCTCGGTACCCAATTTTCACATTCTGGAGTGGCAGACATTGAGTGATACTGAGCCCAAATGGAAGGAAATAGTGCAATATGATAAACCCTTTATTGAGAAAGGTTTCCTGGTGCTATCTGATAAGCCCGGAGTGGGCGTTGAGATCAACGAGGAAGGGTTGAAGAAGTATGCGATGCCCGGAGTACCTTTCTTTGCTTGATCAATGCCGTGTATGAAATTTTTTTACAAAGTTACCATCGCGTTAACCATCGCTGCATTGGTTGCGGTATTAATCATGCTTTCTAAAGGTTTGGAGCACACAGGGCCTTATGTACTTACATTTTTTGTATTGCTTGCTGTAAGCCTTTGCAGTTCCCCAAAAACCAAAAGCTTTGCTTATACAGTACTGATTTTTGGTGCAGCGGCCATGGCGCTTTATTACCCTGCTTTCTTTATCAGCTATGGTAGTTTCAAATATGCCACACTTATTATTCCGCTAATACAGCTCATCATGTTCGGTATGGGCACTTCCATGCATTATCAAGATTTCCTCGGCGTATTAAAATCGCCGGGGGGAATAATTATAGGAGTAGTGAGCCATTTCATTATTATGCCCTTACTTGGCTTCAGCATCGCAACGTTTAGCGTAAAATTAGCCGGAATGCCTGCCGAGATAGCAGCCGGCATTATATTGATAGGCTGCTGCCCTAATGGCATGGCATCTAACGTGGTATCCTACCTGGCCAGGGCAAACCTGGCGCTCTCGGTTACTATAACCAGCATTTCCACCATGCTATCGCCGGTATTGACACCATTTTTAATGAATTTACTTGCCGGTCCGCTTATTAAAATAGACCCCTGGTTAATGGTGGCAGATATTTTTAAAATGGTCATGATACCTATTGCTTTGGGTGTGCTGTTTTCTTCAATAGCCAAAAAACGCAGCAGCTGGCTAAAAAGGATAATGCCCGTCATATCAATGGGAGGCATTATCTGTATCATTATCATTATAACGGCTGCCGGAAGAGAAAGCTTGCTTAAAGTTGGCTTGTTGCTGGCTGTATTGGTACTGATGCATAATATTGGTGGCTATTTGCTTGGCTTTTGGTCGGCAAAGGCATTTGGAATGGAAGAACGTGACTGCCGAACCATCGCTATAGAAGTAGGGATGCAAAACGGGGGGATGGCCGCCGGGCTTGCCAAAGCGATGGGAAAAATCGCTACGTTGGGCCTTGCCCCGGTCATCTTTTCAACTTTCATGAATATTACGGGTTCTTTGCTGGCGTCTTACTGGCATAAAAGAAAGCCCGGTCCCGCACATAAGGCTACTTCGCAAAATCCTGCTGAAGCCTGAGGTGGAGGGGGCGTTAAGTTTTTTGTGCAAAAATCAACGCTGTGTTTTTTTGGAAGCTTAAGCGATTTGCTTTAGCATTCTTTGTACATAACCAAGTAACCGATTTGTTACATTTTTTTGATAACGAAATAACTGCCGCATAAACGCCGGGCAGCAATAAATAGCTATGCATATATTTAAAACCAACGATAAAGTTATTGTAAAATACGCCGGCCTGTTATACAATTCGCCGGATTGGAACTGGGACAGTTTTATAAACCGTGAAACGCTGCACAGCGAAGTTTTAAAAGATCTCCAAAACATTTCAGCCAACCCGTTGCTGGCCCATAATCTGGAACAACTATGTACTCCCATTGCCGGTCAGGAGATCTGGGCGTCGGGTGTCACTTATCTGCGCAGCATGGATGCCCGGATGGAAGAATCTAAAGATGCCGGTGGAGGTGATTTCTATGCAAGGGTTTACAGCGCCGAACGCCCGGAAATCTTTTTTAAATCGTCGGCGTCCCGTGCGGTTGGCCCAGGGGGGAGCGTTCGTATCCGGAAAGATTCGAAATGGAACGTTCCTGAGCCCGAGTTGGTGTTGTTTATTTGCAGCGCGGGTACTATTGAGGGCTATCTGATAGGTAATGATATGTCATCAAGAGATATCGAAGGAGAAAATCCCTTATATCTTCCTCAGGCTAAATCGTATGACGGCGCAGCGGCGATTGGCCCGTGTCTTTACGTGCCAGGCACATCTATTTCGCCGGATACCGAAATTCAAATCGAAATAAGTAGGGGTGACGACCAGGTGTTTACTGACGCTATATTGATCAGCAGAATGAAGCGTACACACCAGGAACTTGCCAATTACCTTTTTATGGAGATGTCATTCCCTGCGGGTGCATACCTCATGACCGGTACCGGTATAGTACCGTCAGATTCTTTCACACTTAACTATGGCGACGTAATAGCTATCACAATAAGTAACATAGGTACGCTTACAAACCAGGTTGGCAAGTAATTGTACCAAGGCAACAATAAATTAAAATATAAAAGAACATAAAATGTCACAGTTCAGAAGTGCTGATTGGTTTGGAAAAACAGGTAAAATGGGGTTTTTATACAGGAGCTGGATGAAAAACCAGGGTATGCCAACCGACCTTTTCGACGGCCGACCTGTTATTGGTATCTGCAATACATGGTCGGAGCTAACTCCTTGCAATGCACATTTGCGAGACCTGGCCGAAGCGGTTAAACGCGGGGTGTATGAAGCCGGCGGTTTCCCTGTGGAATTTCCTATCATGAGTTTGGGCGAAACTTTGCTTAAACCTACAGCTATGCTTTTCCGCAACCTGGCCAGTATGGATGCCGAAGAATCAATACGCGGCAACCCGATAGACGGAGTGGTGCTGTTGACAGGCTGCGACAAAACTACACCATCTACCATGATGGGAGCGGCCAGCGTAGGTCTGCCTACTATCGTAGTTCCGGGCGGACCGATGTTGAACGGTAAATATCGTGGCACTGATATTGGGTCGGGCACAGCAGTATGGAAGCTGACTGATGACCTCAAAACCGGTAAAATAACCAATGACGAATACCTTGCTGCCGAAAGCTGCATGTCGAGAAGTGCAGGCCATTGTATGACAATGGGTACCGCCTCAACAATGGCTTGTATGGTCGAGTCGCTGGGCATGTGCCTTTCACAGGCCGCGGCCACCCCGGCGGTTGATTCAAGGAAAAAAGTGCTGGCGCAGTTATCAGGCAGGCGTATTGTTGAAATGGTAAAAGAAGGTTTGACGATATCCAAAATACTTACCCGTGCCGCTTTCGAAAACGCTATTAAAGTAAATGCGGCAATAGGCGGCTCTACCAATTTCATTATCCATCTTACTGCAATTGCCGGACGTATTGGCGTAGACTTATGCCTCGACGATTTTGACAGGCTGGGCAGCAGAATACCTTTGTTACTCAACCTCATGCCTTCCGGAAAATACCTGATGGAAGATTTCTACTATGCAGGCGGGTTACCGGTGATCTTGAAAGAACTGAGCAATGAGCTGGATATGGGTGCAATAACCGTAACGGGTAAATCGCACGCGGAAAACATCAAAGGCGAGGGTATCTGCTATAATAATGAGGTTATTGCAGCATATAATACCCCAATTATCCCTGAGGCCGGTATAGCCGTTTTAAAAGGGAACCTCGCCGTAAATGGTGCTGTCATCAAGCCTTCGGCAGCAACGCCAGCACTGATGCAGCATACTGGTCGGGCAGTGGTTTTCGAAACTATTGAAGACTATCACGCAAGGGTTGACGACCCGCAACTTGATATTGACGAAACCTGTGTGATGGTGCTTAAAAATGTCGGGCCGGTAGGTTATCCCGGCATGCCCGAGGTTGGCAATATGGTGCTGCCAAAAAAACTGCTGGATAAAGGTATTACAGATATGGTAAGGATCTCTGACGGAAGGATGAGCGGCACCGCATACGGCACAGTTGTACTTCATGTTTCACCGGAGTCTGCCATCGGCGGCAACCTGGCACTTGTTGAAAACGGGGACCTGATATGCCTTGACGTACCGGCCAAAAAAATAGAGCTGCTTGTAGATGAAGTTGAACTGCAAAGACGGCGATTGTTATGGCAAAAACCTGCTTATCATACCGATAGGGGGTACGTGTCTATGTACCAGCGCCATGTGCAGCAAGCGGATAAAGGAGCCGATCTGGATTTCCTGGTTGGAAATTCAGGATCTGTTGTAACCCGTGATTCGCATTAAAAAAAGCTGATTGGAATGACAATACTTGTACTGGTCCTTTGCATTTTACTGCTTGTAGCGCTGATAACATGGGCAAAGGTGAATGCCTTTCTT
This sequence comes from Mucilaginibacter gossypii, assembly GCF_900100945.1. Lineage (GTDB taxonomy): Bacteria > Bacteroidota > Bacteroidia > Sphingobacteriales > Sphingobacteriaceae > Mucilaginibacter > Mucilaginibacter gossypii. Next base: position 348,966 of record NZ_FNCG01000003.1, read on the forward strand.
GCCTTTATTATTGTAGCACTGTTGGCGGGATGCTTTTTCGGCATGCCATTTACAGCGGTTATCGTATCCATAAATAAAGGACTGGGCGATACCTTAGGTTCGGTAGCGATCATTATTGTATTAGGTGCTATGCTGGGTAAATTGGTTGCCGAAAGCGGTGCCGCACAGCGGATAGCCCATTTCATGCATGATTTGTTTGGTGCCAGATATGTAAGCTATGCTATGGCCCTTACAGGCTTTATTGTGGGCATCCCTTTGTATTATAATGTCGGGTTTATACTCTTGGTGCCTATCATTTTTTCGGTTGCTTCCAGTTATCGTTTGCCGCTGTTGTATGTAGGTATGCCTATGCTCACGGCGTTATCAGTAATGCACGGCTTTTTACCACCGCATCCTTCGCCAATGACACTCATTAGCGTTTTTCGTGCCGATGTTGTAAAAACATTTGGCTATGGGCTGATCATTGCTATTCCTGCGATAATAATTGCGGGACCGATGTTCTCGGCTACCCTCAAAAAGATAGGACCTAATGGCTTGCAATTTACCCATAGTTCGGCCGCCTTGCCTGTTCATGAACTACCGGGTATTGTTAACAGCATACTGTCATCTCTTTTACCTGTAGTATTGATTTGCCGGGCCCATTTGCTGCCTGTGCTTTTTAGGGATAATCCTTTGATAAAGAGTTTATCTGAATGGCTCGCCGAACCAATTATTGCGATGCTGGTCACCGTAACTGTAAGTACGTATACGCTTGGTTTGCGTAGAGGCAGGTCATTAGCAAAAATAATGGATAGTTATATGGGTGCAGTAAAAGATATAGCCATGGTATTACTCATTATTGGCAGTGCGGGTGCACTGAAGCAGGTCTTTACAGATAGCCACTTAAGTAATACCCTTGCCGGTATGCTGGTCAGCAGCACCATGCATCCCTTGTTGTTGGCGTGGCTGGCAACGGCTTGTTTACGAATTTGCCTCGGCTCGGCCACTGTGGCTGGTGTAACTGCCGCAGGCGTGTTGTTCCCTATAGCTCATCATGCGGGCGTAAATACCAATTTATTGGTGCTGGCTATTGGAGCGGGTAGCCTGTTTGGATCGCATGTAAACGATACCGCTTTTTGGCTATGTAAAGAATATTTCGGGTTATCAGTAAAAGAAACGCTCCGCTCATGGACGGTAATGGAAAGCCTGGTAGCGGTAATAGGGCTTGCCGGCGTCTTGTCGTTAGACTGTTTACTATAAATAGATTATACCAGTACATGTACTATAAACCAATTTTAAACCAAAACCCCGCATAACATGAAGAAAAAATGATACTAAAATGAAAAGCGGCTTTTAAAGTACCGCCCGGAGAAGCACGCTCTTTCGCAATTACCAATTTTGAGAAAGAAGTTAAAGTAAGATTTGCCAATTTGAATTAACCCTAAAATTATGGAAAAAGAAATCAAAGTATCAGGAATGATGCTGTCCATTGCAATAAGTGTTCTTTTTACACTTATGATTGCAGGAAATGTGCAGGCGGAAAGCGCCGTCGCAGCCCGAACCAGCCCCGAAGTGGGGGTACAAATAGTTACCGGTAAAGTGACCGACGAAAAAGGCGGCCCGCTTATCGGCGTTAGCGTAAGCGAAAAAGGAACAAAAAACGGCGTTTTGACCGACGCAAACGGAAATTACAAACTCCAGGTATCTGCCGATAACGCGGTATTGTTATTCAGCTACGTAGGCTACAATCCAAAAAACGAGCCCCTCAACGGGCGCACTACGCTGAACGTTACGCTTGAACCAAAATCAACTGCTATCAGCGAGATTGTAGTAACAGCGCTAGGTATAAAGCGCGAGTCTAAAAAATTGGGATATGCGGCAGAAAACGTACGCGTTGGCGAAATAACAACTAACCGTTCAACAAACTTTGTTAACTCCCTTGAGGGAAAAGTTGCCGGTTTAGACATATCTCCACCGGCAAGCGGTCCCGGCGGCAGCACCAAGATCAGGCTGCGGGGGCAATCCGCGTTTCAGGGTGATAATGCGCCGCTGATCGTATTAAACGGCCTTCCGTTGTCGCAAAGCCCCTCAAGCACCAACGGTTACACCCAATCGGTGGATTTGGGCGATAATATGCAGCAGATAAACCCGGATGATATTGAGTCGATGACTGTATTAAAAGGAGCTACAGCCGCGGCGCTTTACGGATCAAGGGCAAGTAACGGCGCGTTGATCATCACTACCAAAAGCGGTAATAAAAATGGTGGGATCGGTATTGAGTTTACCTCCAATTTTACCCAAAACAAGGCACTGGATTTTACCGATTTTCAGTATGAGTACGGACAGGGCGAAAACAATGTACGCCCTAAAACACAGGGCCAGGCCCAAAGTTCCGGTGCGTGGAGTTTCGGTGAAAAATTTGATAATGCACCTACCTACCAGTTTGATGGAGTACAACGCCCTTATGCACCAGAAAGAAATCGTATAAGCAAATTTTTCAGACTTGCCAACGCATGGACCAATACTATCGCGTTTTCGGGCGGTAACGATAAAGGGAGCTTCAGGTTTTCTTATTCAAATCAGGACGCACAAGGCATAATACCGAATAATGATTATCACAAAAAGATATTCAATCTTGGGTTAAACTACAATTTTACCCCCAAGTTGTCTGCCCAAATTTATGTGAATTACGACCACGAGAATAATAATAACCCTCCGGTAATTGGTATTCAGGGCTCATCGGTTACTAATTACATGTACCGTTATAGTAACTCGGTTAGTTTGGATGTATTAAAAGCCGCCGCCATTGATGCCAACGGCAACGAAACGCCTACATCTCGTTTCACCACGCTTACCAATCCGTATTGGATTATGCAAAAGCAATTTACAAAGCAAACTAAAGATCATCTTTTAGGTACTGCGACCCTGCGATACCAATTTTTTGACTGGCTTTATTTGCAGGGCCGTGTAAATATGGAATATAGTCCATCTTACTACGAACAAAATTCGCCAACAGGTACTTTAGCAAACGCGGCTGCACCCGTTGGCCTTTATAATGGTAGTTATAACTCAAATGATAATACCTACCGTGCGCTTAACGCCGACTTCTTATTAGGCGGTGGCCATAAATGGGGCCCTTTTTCTTTTGATGCCACGGTAGGAGGAAATACATTCCCATCCTCATCACAAGGATATACTGTTACCGCTACAAATTTCTACGTCAGGGATTTTTATACCCTTGGCAACGGCGTAACCAATACCTCGGCCTTTGCGGTTTCCAAATCAACAGTAAACTCGCTTTATGGCACCGCGGAGTTTGGCTATAAATCCTATTTGTTTTTAAATGTAACCGGCCGTAACGACTGGTTCTCGGTGCTAAGCCCCGAACATAACCATTATTTTTATCCATCAGTAAGCGGCAGTTTTGTTTTTTCGGAGTTTTTAAAGAACCCGCCCTCATGGCTAACTTTCGGAAAAATCAGGGCGACCTACGCTAACGTGGGCAGTGCCAACGGTATCAACCCTTACAGCAATTCACTTACCTTTACGCTTTCACAAAATGCGTTCAACGGTGTCCCGCTTGGGAGTATCAGCAATGTTACTACGCCAAACCAGGCAATTAAGCCATACAGCGTAAAAGAAAAAGAAATTGGGCTTGAGCTGCGTATGTTCAGCAGTCGTGTAAACCTGGATATTGCCGCATACGATAAGCATACCACTAACCAAATCTTAAGCGTTGCCATCTCCAACGCGTCGGGCTATACTGGCACCATTGTAAACCTTGGCGAGCTGCAAAACCGTGGTATGGAGTTTTTGCTGGAGTTAGTGCCCGTCAGAAAACCAAACTTTAGCTGGCGTTCGGCATTTAATACGGCCATAAATACCTCTAAAGTTTTGGCGCTGGCAAATGGTCAAAAACAACTGACATTAGGCGCGGGCGAATTTTTCGGCTCTATTGTTGACCAGGTTGGTCTTCCGTTAAACCAGATCCAGGGTTCAACCTATCGCAGAGATTCTAATGGCAAGATCATCGTATCAGGCGGTAAACCAGTGGCAAGTACATCTCCTGCACTTTTTGGCAGCGCATTGCCTAAAGCTACAGGTGGTTGGGTAAATACATTTACTTACAAAAGGTTTACCCTGATTGCGCATATCGATTATAAAAAAGGTGGTAAAATATTGTCAAGTTCTAACCTGAATTTCCTGAGAGAAGGTTTGTCAAAAGAGTCGCTGGTAGGTAGGGAAGGAGGCGTAAAGTTTGACGCGGTGAATGCTGATGGTACACCTAACACAACAGCAGTAAATGCCGAGGACTTTTATGCCAACTATCGCTCGCAGGGTATCCTGGACCCTTTTGTTTATAAATCAGACTTTATCAAGTTGAGAAACCTTTCAGTTAGCTATGATTTTTCGAAAATGATGAAAACCAAATTTATTAAAGGGCTTGTGCTTTCAGCGGTATGCCACAACGTGCTTATCATTAAAAAATACACACCTAATATCGATCCGGAGGCTATCTCATCAAGCGGTGATATTTTAACCGGTTATGAGCAAAGTTCGCTGCCTACAACGCGGACTTATGGTTTTAACCTAAACGTCAAATTTTAAAAGAGTACGATCATGAAAAAATATATAAAGATCATATTGTCGGCCGCCTGCCTGTTTGCTGCAACAGGTTGCGATAAAGGATTTAGAGAGTTAAATGTCAATCCAAATAACACTACCAGTCTCGACCCGGTGTTTTTGTTTTCCAACGCCGAAGTTTTAACATATGCAGCATTAATGGAAACTGAACCAACGGTTGTTCAGCAGTTTATTGATCCTTTTGGTGGGGTTACCTCAGCGTTTAACTTCAACGTATTAAATCAAACCTATACAGTGATGCGGTGGAATAACGCTTATCCAAACACCATAAAATTGCTTGAGCACATTTTGCCGGATTTAAAAGGCAACGCTTCCCGGTCTAACTTGTACAACGAAACCAGGATATGGCGGGCTTATAATTACATGATGCTGGTTGACACTTACGGCGATGTGCCATATAGCCAGGCCGGCCAGGCTTACCTCAATTCTGCTTTTTTGCCTAAATACGATAAACAACAGGATATTTATGCCGACTTGGTAAACGAACTGACAGCAGCCACCGCGGCGTTAGACCCTGCGAAGGATCTTGTTAAGGGAGATGTGTTTTTTGGCGGAGATATTCCTCAATGGAAGCGGCTTGGCTATTCATTGTTGCTTCGGATAGGGATGCGCTATTCTAAGTTAGACCCGGGCAAGGCAAAAACTATTGTTCAGGCAGCTGTGACCGGAGGGGTAATGCAATCTAACGCCGATAACTGTTACCTGAAATATAACAATACGTACCCCAACCTGGTTACCCAGCAAATTCAACAGCTAACCAATACTTATTATTTGGCCGAGCCTTTTATAACGCAATTAAAATCCACGGGTGATCCAAGGCTGAAGTACATCTCGGCTATGTACGCCGACCCCGGAAAAGCATTGTCCCTCGCACCTGATACTGCATCAGCCAACCAGTTTGGTTTGCCGATAGGCTATGATAGCGGTACATTGCCAACAGCACCGGGCTTTCGCGGCGTGAGCGGATCCGGGTTTAAATATTCGCAGGTTAATTACAGCGTATTTGGTAAAATAACCGCGCCGCAATTCTTTGTAACATATGCTCAAACGCAGCTGTTACTGGCTGAGGCTGCTTTCAGGGGATATATAGCAGGAACCGCAAGCACCTATTATAATAACGGTGTAAAGGCGGCCATGGATCAATTTACCAGCTACGACGCTACTGCTGTAATCAGCAGCGATGCACAAAACGCCTATTTAAATAACCCGGCAATTGCATATTCTGATGCCAATGCCCTGAAACTGATCAATACACAATACTGGATAACTTCGTTTGGAAACGGCGCGGAAACATGGGCTAATTTCAGGAGGAGTGGGTACCCTGTGTTAGCGCCAAATACCTATCCCGGCAGGCAAATCAAAGGCAACTTTGTACGCAGGTACACCTACCCGCAAACAGAAGCTGCCATTAATGCTGATAACTACAGGGCGGCGGTGGCCAGCATGGGTGCGGATGACCTGGATACCCCTGTGTTTTGGGATAAATAAATTATCCCTGATTAATTACACTTCACTACCCCGGTGGCATTTGGCGCCGGGGTATCATTAAGGGGGCTACAAAAACTTGTGGGTTGCTGAAGTAACTGTTTACTTACGAGTGTTCAACTTTTAAAAGTGTGAACAGTTGATATTTTTTCAAAATAAATCACCATTGATAATCAATGATTTAAGATTTAATTAAAATCTAACAAATCGCAATCTGAACAGATTGTTATTGATAGTCAATTAGTTGTGAAATTGCATTTTAATTGATTGAACACCCGTTTTTTAAAAATTGAACACTGACAAAATATTGTCATTAATTCCCCGCTGATGCAATTGCGCCTGCGTAACTACGGGTTCCCAAATCCGTAGTTCGATTTTTTAACTAAGCGTTTAATGTCTTTGATCCATATCTTCCGGCCGTCGGTTTCCAGTACGCCTTCCTCTTTAAATTCTTTTAACAAGCGGATCACATTTTCCTGCGCGATCCCTGCCATGCCGGCCAGGTCCATTCTTGAGATATTGAGAATAACATCTTTTTCACCTGAACCGTCCCCTTTAAACTTTTCTCTCAAAATGATCAGCGAAATAGCGAGGCGTTCAGATGCTGTTCTCTGAGAGATCACGGAAATACTATTGGCCAATACACTAAATTCATGGCTCAATGATTTTAATAAGCGCCGCATGAAAAGCGGCGATCTGTCCAGAATGGTTAAAAAGTCCTCTTTAGGGATAAAACTGATCAGGCAGTCTTCCAATGCAGCGGCAGAATCAGGGCAACGCTCTTCCGCCAAAATCGCGTGATACCCTATTAATTCGCCTTTATTAGCTACATATATGATCTGCTCCCGGCCATTCCGGTCAACCTTATATTTTTTTATTTTTCCCTGGTGAATAAAATAGATACCTGAAGGTACAATGCCTTCCTTGAAGATGATTTCTCCTTTTTGATATTTCTGCGCGCCTTGCCGGGAGATTAAAAAGTTATAATCTTCTTCGGAAAGTGTATTAAGAACAGATTGTGTTGTGAATTCCCACTTATCAATTGGAAAAATTCCGGATAAACTCATATTACAAATATATGAATTTAATGCAGCCGATGTTATTGGCTGGTATGCCCGGTATGACGGGTAAAGCCCGTACAGCATGTACAGGCGCGTGCTTGCAAGTCTAAAACTGATAAATATCAGTTTGTTTGCTGATGTCATACCATATCAAGCCTGTATTAGTAATTATAGCTTTGTATTAATGGTAAGAACATCAAAATCATGGGCAATGCTCCATGCAAAATGCCCGCGCTGCCGCAGGGGTAATATGTTCGAAGGAGCAACATACCGTTTTGGTTCCAACAAGATCAACCTGAATTGCCCGCATTGTCAGATGATCTTCGAGATCGAGCCCGGCTATTTTTATGCGGCGATGTATATCAGCTACGCTATGAATGTAGCAGAGGGAGGCATCTTGTGGGCCGCCACTTTCCTGATAACCCAAAATAACGATTCGCCATGGTTATATCTCAGTACCATTCTCGGTGGTTTGTTCTTGCTTGCACCTTTGAATTTCAGGTATTCCCGTGTAATATTGCTTTACTGGTTATCTCCCAAGGTACATTATCACCCCGAACTTGATATTGAAATGCCGGTGGACGGGAATAAATTTAAATGGTTTCAATAATGAACAAGATGATGAATTTGTTCAGGCCCAAGCTGATTGACACCCTTAAAGGTTACACCCCTGCACAATTTTATAAGGATGTTGTTGCCGGAATAATTGTAGGTGTTGTTGCTTTGCCCCTGGCGATAGCTTTTGCAATTGCTTCGGGCGTGTCCCCCGAAAAAGGAATTTTTACGGCTATCATTGCGGGGGTAATTATATCCGCTTTGGGAGGCAGCAAGGTACAGATAGGAGGACCCACAGGCGCATTTATCGTTGTGGTTTATGGGATCGTTCAGCAGTTCGGTGTTAGCGGGTTGGTTATTGCCACATTTATTGCCGGAATCATTTTGATCATTATGGGGGTAGCTAAATTAGGTAATACTATTAAATACATTCCCTATCCGCTGGTCATTGGTTTTACTACCGGCATCGCCGTCATCATTTTTTCTTCAGAAGTTAAAGACTTTTTAGGGTTGAAAATGGGAAATGTCCCTGCTGATTTTATCAGTAAATGGATCGACTATAGCCGGCACCTGTCTTCGTTGAACCTTTATGCCTTGTTTATCGGGGTTTTTACCTTACTGGTTGTTTTGCTGTGGCCCAGGGTAACCCGGAAAGTTCCTGGTTCGCTGATCGCAATTGTTATAAGTACACTGGTTGCCAGGTACTTCCATCTTTCGGTAGAGACTATTGGCAGCCGTTTCGGAGTGATCACTGCTACTTTACCGCACCCGGTCATGCCAGATGTAAGCCTGGAAACCATCCGGCAGCTGATCAGGCCCGCTTTTACCATCGCTTTGCTGTGCAGTATTGAGTCTCTATTATCAGCTGTTGTGGCAGATGGCATGACCGGCGGAAATCACCGGTCTAATACGGAGCTCATTGCACAGGGAGTGGCCAATATCTGTTCATCTGTTTTAGGGGGAATTCCGGCCACCGGCGCAATAGCAAGAACGGCTACCAATATTAAAAATGGCGGAAGTACACCCGTAGCTGGGATCATACATGCCATTACCTTACTTCTTATTATGCTTTTTATAGGCCAATGGGCAGCGTTGATCCCCATGGCAACACTTGCAGGTATATTGGTGGTAGTAGCCTGGAATATGAGCGAACTTGGGAATTTTATAGACGTATTTAAAGGCTCAAAAAGTGATGCTTCCGTTTTGTTGATCACCTTCGGCCTCACCATCTTAGTAGACCTGACCGTAGCTATTGAAATTGGGATAATTGTCGCCGCTTTCCTTTTTATGCGCAAAATGATGCAGTCCAGTTCCGTACAGCATACTATTTTGGCTCCGGATCAATTATCTGATGATGAATTTAACCAATCAGTTATCCCAAAAGGGGTCGACGTTTTTGAGATCAATGGCCCTTTGTTCTTTGGTGCGGCCTATAAATTTAAAGACACGATGAAAGTGCTGGAAAAACCCGCCCGGGTATTGATTATCCGGATGAGGAATGTACCCGTCATTGATGCAACCGGTATTAGGGTATTAAGGGACGTTCATCAGGAAATAAAAAAGAAAGGAACTAAGCTTATCCTGTCGGAGGCAAACAGCGAACAGGTAACTGGAGCACTAAAAAAGACGCGTTTATTATTTCAAATCGGGAAAGGTAATGTCCGGGACACATTTGAAAAAGCATTAAAACGAGCAGATGAAGTTTTATCGGACACTGATCCCTCAAAAAAATCCTATGCAGGTTAATAAAGGCTTTGATCTGTTATAATCCTGTTATTAAATAGGGTAACGCAAGGTCACCGCTCTGCTTATGGCCAGCACCAACCCCTGATCAAGAGGACGATCTTTATCCGGGTCTTTTTCGATCCATAGTTTATTTAAACTCAGAATAAAGGTGTAACTTTTAGCATCTAAAAGAATTTCAAGGGTATGGTTCTTTTTACTCGGGGCAGCGATGATATAATAAATAAAATCTTGCTGCTGATAAGTAACACGTAGCGGAAATCCGATCATATATTGAAAAGAATGATTTATCTGGCTGTTCCTGATAAAATAACCAGGTCAGCTTTGACCTGGTTATTTTCCCAAAACAGTTCTTAAACTAATTTATTTATTGTTTTTCTTTTCTGTTATTTCTTTACGGATATCTGTTGCCATAACTTTTAATTGCTGCATAGCATTTCTAACCCTGGTTCCTGCAGCTTTGTTGCCTTTTTCGTAAAAGCTGAACATGTCTTTCTCTATGGCATCTATCAAATCTTTTGCCGCTCTAAATTTTTCCATTGTGTTTTGTGTTAAATAAATGATGTGTTTGATTCTATTTTTTTTAACCGGAAAGGTTAAATATTCGGCTTAATGTCCTCAAATCGCAACCCGGGGGGATAGGCTCCATTCTTGTTGATAAAAAGGTATTTCCGCGGAGGGTTAGTTGCTTCCGATCTGTGCCAGGTATTGCTCTGCTGTCAACAGCGATTCGCGGTCGTCTGATAAGCTTACCAGCACTTTTATCATCCAGCATCCATAAGGGTCCTGGTTCACCAGCTCGGGGTTGGTTTCAAGCAAAGGATTTACAGCTATTACTTTGCCATTTACCGGCATGAAAAGGTCTGATACTGTTTTTACCGCCTCAACTGTGCCAAATATGGCCTCTTTAGCAATGATCTTATTCAGGCATGGGATATCAACGTAAACGATATCACCCAATTCCTTTTGTGCAAAATCGGTAATACCGATCAATGCATGGTCTTGCTCGAAGCTGATCCATTCATGGTCTTTGGTGTAAAATAAATTTTCGGGGTAATTCATGATTTTATTTTTTATCGTTCAATTATTATTTAATAAATATTGCCGCGTTCATCAGGCCTGATCTGAATGTTTTATATAGCAGGGCTGAACCAGCTCTTTTACTTCTTGATCCACATTTTCAGCACCGGGCTATAGGAATTGTTCATTAATTGATAACTAATCGGAATCTGTTTTTCCGGTGCATGGAAGGTAACCAACCGGGTACCGGCCGGTCTTTTGTTCAGCATTTCGTAAATGAACAAAGTATAGTAATTGTACAGATCAAACGAGGTATTGACGTTATAATCGATCCTGATGCTTGGTTCTATGTTTTCATAAAAAGGATTGAAAAAGTAAAAATGATCAAACAGGTCGTAGTCCAGGTTAGTAAGGTTACCATGCATAAACTGCACATTGGGTACACCTATCTGCGCTTTGGCTGATTCTGCATAATTGAACAACGCTTCCCGTTGCTCTATGCCATAAAAGGTAGCTTCCGGATGATAAACGCCAGACGCGATACAAAATTTACCGACACCGCTGCCAATATCCAGGATTCTGGCCCCCGGGGTTGCAAGGAAATTGCTGGCTTCGAGCGAAATGTCCAGGCCTGTCCAGTGCATTTGTGATAGTTCCCGGATATGTATCGGATACAAAGTATCGAAAGCCGCGTCTTTGCGGAAATAAGAAATGCTTATTGTATCGCTATACATAAAAAGGGAACTGTATGTTATTTATGTGTTTAAGTTAAATCCTAATTAATCTTTGACCCATAACTGAAGTAAGGAATCATAAGCGAGATCTTTCATGCTGTAATCTATCGGAATAATTTCTCCGAAACTCTGATAGGTTACTACTCTGGTACCCGAAGGTTTATCATTCAGCATCGATTTTAAATACCGTGAATAATAAGCGTAGAGGCCGTAAGAAGTCTCTATATGATCATCAATAGCATTCTCCTGGTCTAAATTTTCAAAGAAAGAATTATAGAAATAGAAATGGTCAAATTGATGAAAGTTAACCTGAGTGATATTGGCATGTATGAAACTGACATTGTTAATATCCAGGTATCTTTGTGTGGTTTGGGCGTAATGCACCAGTTCATGCCGCTGTTCAACCCCGAAATAAAAAGAATCAGGATAAAAATGCGCCGCGGTTAAGCAGAATTTTCCTATGCCGCTACCAACATCCAGTACTTTGGCGCCTTTTACTGCTAAATATTCGGCGGCCTTTTTGGCGATGGCAATAGGCGTCCATTGTTTTTGTGATAACGACTGCAAATGCTCCGGGTAGAGCCAGTCAAATTCCGCATCATTGCGGAAAAAACAATCATTGGGATTTTTTTTCTTAAAAAGTGTCGTCGCGCGCTGCTGCTGTTCTTCGGAACGGGCGGGAAATGCTGAAAATGGATATTGTGTGGGCACATGCAAATATATCCGCCATTACAGGCCGCTTTACCTGCAAGAAATCAATGATAAAGATGATATTTATCAGTTTTAGGTAGCAGGGTTTGGATAATTGAGGCAGGAATGATCCGACCGTAAACAAGTGCCTTCGCGACATTGTTGGCGAAGGCACTTGTTCAGTTAAACCATATGGCCCGCCACCGGCAGCGGGGAGAGCTATCACATCTGCAGGTGTGCCGAAAGCCGCCGCCATGATTTCATGGGCATACAATTCGAAGCGCGAATCATAGGCGCCTGCCATCAGGATGGCTGCATTCTGCAAGCGCTTATCAAGTGTTTTAACGCCAACCCAGCCCGGGAGCTACATGCTCCAGGATCGAAGACAGCACATGCACATTGTAGTCAACACCTAAGGTGTTAGGTATTGTCAAAAGCACCGTATCTGCTTCCTGGATGGCTTCATCTTTAGATAATTCGGCGATCAGCCGGTCCGGTTCGGCGGCGTAACTTCTGCCGAAGACCGCCCGCTTGTCTGCCTCGATATAACCGAAGCTGTCTGCTCCTTTCCCTTGCTGGCCAAAATAAAGCCTGTCCTGGTCGTTTACCAATGCAAAAACAGAACGGCTTACTGACACCCTTGGCTCGCGATCATGACCGGCCTTCTTCCACGCCTCTTTATACGCTCTGATTTGCTCGGCCTGCTGTACATGGAAAGGCTTGCCGCTTTCATCGAACTTTAATGTAGAACTTTGCAGATGCATTCCCTGTTCGGCTGCCCAAACGGCCGTGGCGTTCGAAGCGGCGCCCCACCAAATGCGTTCCCGCAGTCCTTTTGAGTAGGGCTCCAAACGTAACAAGCCCGGTGGATTTGGAAACATAGGGTAGGGGTTTGGCTCGGCGAAACCAACACCTTTTAATTTATCCAAAAAAGCCATCGCTTTTTTACGCCCCATATCCGCATCATTTTCGTCCTCAGCAGGCTCATATCCAAAATAACGCCAGCCCTCGATCACCTGTTCCGGAGAACCGCGGCTGATGCCCAGCTGTAACCGTCCGCCCGAGATCAGATCGGCCGCACCTGCGTCTTCAACCATATAAAGCGGGTTCTCATACCGCATATCTATCACGCCTGTGCCGATCTCAATCCGGCTTGTTTTTGCACCGATAGCCGATAGCAAAGGAAAGGGAGATGCCAGTTGAGATGCGAAATGATGGACACGGAAATAAGCGCCGTCAAGGCCGATTTCTTCGGCAGCAACCGCCAGGTCAATAGATTGCAGCAAGGTATCGGCCGCGGTACGCGTCTTATATGCAGGGTGGTCGGACCAGTGTCCGAATGATAAAAAGCCAATTTTCTTCATACTAACAACAAATCTAAGGAATGAATCGCTGGTTCGGTATCAGCGAAAAGTCAAGGTTTTAGTTCATGAACCGCGGGTTTTTATCCGCACTCATTTTGGATTGAGCGTATTTTGCGGTTTATTTGTTCCAAAAAACAGCATGGAAATCATACAGGTACCGGAAGTTACACGTCACCATTCCCACATTTCGGCTGGTGAGATCACTTTCGTGGATTATCATGATAGGGGCAGCGCTTTCCGTACGCGCGTTTTTTTTAGCCGGTGCGCAGTCAGCTTTGTACAAAACGGTCAAAAACAGATCTATCGCGCTGCCGAAAACACTATTCTTACTCCGGGTTACGGCATGTTGATACCTGAGGGCAATTCAATTATTGCAGAGCACAGCAATAATGCCGAGCCCTATGGTAGTGTAATTGTCTTTTTTCCGCGCAGCATCGGGCAGGAATTCACGGTAAGCCGCCCCGGCAAGGGGGGAGCCAGCGCCAGCGATATGCCGTATATTTATTTCAAGACCAATGCTTATATCAATGAGTATGTGCGCAACATCAAATCCCTGATCGCCGGCAGGCAAAGCCTTTCTTATGAAATGGCCTTACTCAAACTTACTGAATTGCTCACCGCGTTGCACGAGTTGGCGCCAGAACTTTTGAGCGGCATGTTCGGTACCCCTGCAGATATATCCCTTAAAACTGTTGTTGAAAATAACCTGTTGGGCAGTCTTACACTCGATGAACTTGCCTTTCTGAGTAACCGGAGTGTCTCGTCATTTAAGCGTGACTTCGAAAGAGATTACGGGGTAGCTCCTCAAAAATACATCCGGGAGCGGAAACTGGAAATGGCATGTACCGAACTGCTAAAAGGCAAGTCGGCCAGCGAGCTCTACCTGGACTACGGTTATCAGCACGTGTCCAATTTCAACACGGCTTTCAAAAGGAAATATGGCGTAACTCCGGCGAATTACCGCAAAACGCCATAATTTGAGCTTATCTCAATATATTCTGAACTTTCCGCAACAATTACCTTATGCAATGCGCAGGCATATTTGAGGCATGAAAAAGTTTATCCTCTTTTGCGTCTTTGCAATCAGTTATTACTGCTCTTCAGCACAGACATTCACCCTTAAAAGTGCAGACCTTGGCGGTCAGTTTACCAATGAATTTGTGGCCGGCAATTTTGGCTGCAACGGACAGAACCATTCGCCGCAGCTCGGGTGGTCAAACGCACCTGCAGGTACAAAAAGCTTCGCGGTTACCATGTATGACGCTGATGCACCCACCGGGAGCGGGTTCTGGCATTGGGTGATTGTCAATATCCCCCCGATTGTTACAGAACTGAAACGTGGAGCAGGTGACCCCGAAGCCGGCGCGGTGCCGGCCGGTAGTTTGCAAAGCATTAATGACACGGGCGCCGCCGGCTACCAGGGTCCCTGCCCTGGTGAAGGAGAAGCACTGCATCGCTACATCATCACGGTTTACGCGTTGAATACAGATAAACTTGGTATTGTAACTGGCACGCCGGCTGCGTTATCAGGATACCTGCTTAACAAAGCGGCCCTGGCTAAAGCTTCCCTCGTGGTTTATTGCAAACGATAACCTGGAAACACAACAGATATGAAAACGATATATATTGCCGGAGCGGGCGTCATTGGCCGCACACTCGCGGTTATATTAAAGCATGCCGGTAAGAATGTGCTGTTGATCCGTGGAACTGTTGATGGCTTGCCGGGCACATCTGAAAGGATCAGGATTAACTTGCCCGACGGATCAGAAGTAAGTGAAAACATTGATGTAAAAACTTTCAGTCAAATAAAAACGATTGATGGTATTGTTGTCATCACCGCCAAATCATTTGCTAATAGCTCGTTAGCGGCGAAGTTAGCTTTGAAGGGAGTCCGTTATCCTGTCGTCCTTTTGCAGAATGGTTTGAATGTGGAAAAGCCATTCATCATGCTTGTTTTTACGCAGTTATATCGTTGCGTGTTGTTTGTGACGGGCCAGTTTACCGCCGATAACGTGGTACGGTTCAAGCCGGTAGCAACCTGCCCGGTAGGGGTGATCAATGGCAATGAGGAAAGTCTGGCAGCAGTCGTGTCAGAAATAAACAGCCCTGCATTTTCCTTTAAACCAGAATCAGACATCCAGGCAGTGATCTGGAAAAAAGTGATCGTCAACTGCGTGTTCAACTCTGTGAGCCCTTTGCTGAACATTGATAACGGTATTTTTCACCGTAATAATGAAGCACTGGCAATCGGAAAACGAATAATTAAAGAGTGTATCCAGGTGGCTAACGCTTGTGGAGTATCCCTTCCGGAGGAAGAGGTAACCGAGACCTTACTTGCCATCAGCCGTTCATCCGATGGACAATTGATATCTACCCTTCAGGACATCAATGAACATCGTCCTACGGAAATCGCCACCCTCAACCTGGAGATCGCAAGGATAGCCAAAGAGCTGGGTATGGAAGATATGGTAAAAGAAACGCGCCTTTTAGGAGAACTGACAGCAATCAAGTCAAGCTTAAGCCTGATTCAATAATTAGCCGGCCTTATATCTATCTATACTACAAACCGAAAGCAACTGACCCGGACAGTGTATTATTTTGCGCGGTTCAAGTGAGGGGCAAAATCTGTGGAGTTTTTGATAGTTGTCGTTTTATTTCGTGAGATACGCAAGGCAAGACAGCGGTTGATCGACCGGGTTTGCTCTAAAAGTGTTCGGAAGAAATAAAAAAAAGCGAGGATTGTGCGATTCCCTCCCCTGGGAGGGTGTAGGGAAGGGTTTCATTCACAGACTTATCCGCCCGAAATGACGTATAAACCGCCCCCTGCCACCACGAAATCCAGCCGCACCCCTCCCAGTGGAGGGAATTAAAAATCTTCCGAACACTTCTGGGGTTTGCTCCGACAGACAGTTGGGGACGGTTACGGATACGCATTATATATCTTAGCAGGCTGTTTGAAAAAATCGAATTATTATAACTTAGCGGTTGCAATCGCTATAAACCAGCCAAACGGAATACTTGATCATCCGCGCGCAAAGCTACCGATACCTGTGCCCGGAAAATAAAATAAAAGCACTATCGTTTATGAGATTTAAAACTCTTTTGATCTTCACTTTAGCGGTAATGGCAGCGGTCGTTACCACGCCTTTATTCGCTCAAAAAACAAAGCCAGGCAATGCGCCTAAAATCGTTAATATTGTCAATTTTATCCGTGATATCGAACCACGTGATGCGAACATCACCAAAGATGTCCTGTACCAAACCGTGGTGAACCAGATTGCGCTGATGAAGCAATATCACCTGGGCGGAACTTTTTTGTTACAGTACGATGCCCTGATCGATAAACGTTACCAGGAATTGCTGAAAACACTTCCGAAAGGCGAGTTTGAGATTGGAGGATGGTGGGAACTGCCGCAACCGCTGATTGAAAAAGCCGGGATCAAATGGCGGGGAAAATATGCCTGGGACTGGCATTCAGACATCGGTTTTTCTGTGGGTTACACGCCTGCCGAACGCGAAAAGATCATCGACGTTTATTTTGCTGATTTTAAAAGCATATTCGGGTATTATCCCAAATCCATCGCTTCATGGGTCATCGATGCGCATTCGCTGAATTACATGTATGATAAATATAAGATTGTTGCCTCCGCCAACTGTAAAGACCAGGTAGGTACCGATGGTTTCACCCTTTGGGGCGGTTACTGGAACCAGGCATATTACCCCAGCCGTTTGAATGCTTATATGCCTGCTCAGCATGCAGATAAGCAGTTGCCCGTGCCCGTATTCAGGATGCTGGGCAGCGACCCTATACGGCAATATGCCGATGGCAGCTCGGTAACCACGCTTGAGCCCGTTTACCCCTATGCGGGCGGAAATGAGCAGTGGATCAACTGGTTTTTGCAAACTTTTGCCGATGATTCCTCGCTCGGCTACAATTATACGCAGGCTGGGCAGGAAAATTCATTCACCTGGGATGCCATGAAAAAAGGGCTGGAATGGCAGATGCCGGTTATTGCCCGTCTCCGCAAACAGGGTAAGGTTCGCGTAGAAACCATGGCACAGTCGGGCGAATGGTTTAAACGTACCTACAAGGTAACCCCGGCTACTACTTTTACGGTAAGCAGGGACCTGGCAAACAGCGATAAAAAAACCGTTTGGTATAACAGCAGGTTTTACAGGACTAACCTGCTTTGGGAAAATGGAACGTTGCGGATAACCGATATCCACCTGTTTAACGAAACAGTGCCGGATAAATACCTGAATAACGTTACTACCGTTAATCAAAGTTTCTTTTACACGCTTCCGCTGGCAGATGGTTTTCAATGGGGAAAGCGCGGCAAACCCGAGGGCTTTCGCCTGATGATGAACGACGGGGGCGGGGAGGTGCCGGTTCAGGGAGGAGATCCTGTGTTCACAAATCTGAATACGACGACGGCCCATGCTTCATGGCCTGTTGGTAAAGGTTCTTTCGAAATCAATATGAGCGAGAAATCCCTGACCATCACGGCTGAGAACCACCCGGCCGGCGACTGGTTCCTTGACTTGTGCATCGCGGAAGGCGCTAAAACCCCGTTTAAACAATTGACAGGCAATAGCGCCCTGTATGAATTTGATGGGCATACCTACCGGCTTGCTATGCAGCAGGGCACTCTGGAAAAAAGCGCCAATGGCAGTTTATACCGCATCCGGCCACAACACCAGCGAGTTGTATTATTACTGGCAGATCAATAAAAGATCTGCCGGTAGCAGCTGCCGCCTGGTTGTGAGGCCGTGTCAAAATAAATTGATCCAGCCTCTTAATTTAAACCCGTTTTTGCCAATAGATCACTATAATTATAATAGCTGTAACTGTGAAATAATTTCAGGATGGCCCAATTCGTTGATTGGGAAAATGACTTGGCAGATCGTTCGACAAGACCAGGAAAGCCCGGATAAAAGCAAGAAAACCTTGGATGATGAGACTCGGCTGAGAAGCATTCTTACATGCCGATGCGGTTGCTGTTTTTTCAATTAGTTTATGATGGTTCCGTCTTCCATTTCAATAATTCTTTGGGTCTTACGCGCAAATTCACTGTCATGTGTAACTACAAGTATCGTCTGTTGATAATTGGTAATCAATTCGTTAAAAATATTAAAAACGATTTCAGTGTTTTTTTTATCCAAATTACCGGTTGGCTCATCAGCCATGATGATTAGCGGATCATTGATCAATGCCCGTGCAATGGCTACCCTTTGCTTTTGCCCGCCGGATAATTGATTCGGCTTTTTTTTTGCTTCCGTTTCAATGCCTAATACTTTCAATTTTTCAAAAGCCCGGTGTTCAGTTTCTTCTGCGCTGTATTTCCCAAGTCTCAGGCCTGGGAGCATCACATTTTGGAGTACAGAGAATTCATTTAACAGGTAATGGAACTGAAATACGAAGCCTATTTTTTCGTTTCTTACGTAAGCCAGCTCCGGTTCGTTCTTTTGTTTCATACTGATATGATCAATCCTTAGGTCTCCTTCATAATCAGTGTCCATGGTTGAAAGGATATATAATAGTGTTGATTTGCCGCAGCCTGATTTTCCCATAATTGAGGCGAATTCGCCTTTATTAAGCGAAAAATTAACATCCCTCAATACTTTTACCGCTTTGGGTTCATAAAAGGTTTTTGAGATGTTTAAAGCTTCTAATATTATTGAGTCCATGTTATTTCCCTCTTATAATGATTACAGGATCAACTTTACTTGCTTTTTTAGAGGGAAAATATCCCGCAAAATAGGTGGTTAGAAAAGAGAACAGACCAGCGATAAAATAAAAACCTATGTTGAAATCAATGGGATAGGTTTTAATTGTGGGAAGCGCGGTTGTATTAAATGGGATGTGGTTTATGATAACAGATAAGATGAAACCCAGTATCAGCCCTGCCAGGCCGCCAAAAATACCTATGCCTAATGCAATTGTACTAAATATGCGACTTACATCTTTGCCTGAAAATCCTGTGGCTTTTAATATTGCGATTGAATCGAGCTTTTCATAAATCATCATATTTAGAATGTTATATATCCCAAAACCTGCTACAATCAGTAAAGTTACCCCAACTGTGTAAGATATCAGCGAGCGGATAAAGCTACCGGTATCAAATTGTGAATTGGCCGTTTGGATATCCATCGCATCTATATTAAATACCTGCCTGTAATAAGCTGCAATTTTCGGTGCTTCGGTGATGTTTTTTAATTTGACCTGGATGTCTGTGATATAATTGTTTGATTCGTCAAGTAATTTTTGAGTTGTTGCGATAGAGGTATAACTTTGCTTGTTGTCAATCTCTTCAAGACCGGATTGATAAATTCCTACTACTTTTAAAGGCACCTGGTTGCCATTAGCCGGGGTTACGTGAATGATGTCCCCCAGATGGACTATCATTTTTTTTGCAATGCCTTTTCCTAAAATAATACTGTTGGGAGTGTTTTTCAGGTCAATGAATTTGCCCGCTATAATATAATCCCCAAATAAAAAAAGTTCATTTTCCATATTCGGATCAATCCCGTTAATAAGCCCGGTGATATTAACCTGTCCGGTATTGTAGAATATTTGCGCGGTAATTAGCGGTGAAAGTCCCTGCACGCGTGGATCGAGTGCGATAGCCTCCATTATAGCCTTGCTATTGTAAATGCCCAGGCGCTTGTTCTGCGGCTTGACGGAGCTTACAAAGTTGTAACTGTGACGATATGCGTTGGTAAGGTCCACTGGTTGATGCCGTGCAGCTGCAATTTCATTATACAATCTGATATGGGGAGTGCGGTTTATTACCAGCCCATCTAAAAGCTTGTTTAAGCCACCCATAAAACTCAATAGGGCAATAAACATTGTTATGCTAAAAGTTACACCGGTTGCGGCAACAATCGTCTGTCTTAAGTGAGCTAATAATAAAGCTACCGCGATGTTCCAGGTCAGCTTAAAATTCATGGTATCGGTTTTATTAGTTCATCATTTAACTGGAGACCAGAAATTACTTCTACTTGCAGGTAATCACTAAGACCTGTTTTTATTTTAAGTTTTTCACCGTCGCTTCTTATCACAACGGAATCATTGAGCAAGTAGCTTCTGGGGATAAGCAAAGCCTTTTTTCGGGTTTGGATAATTATATTTGCTTCCAAGGTAGTGTTAGGATATAATTTTAGCGGCGGGGTAGTAAAAATAGCTTCAACTCGAAATGTTTTGGTGTGTTCGTTCATTTCCGGATATATTTTGGTCACTCTGGCTTCAAATACCTTGCCTCTGTAACTGTCCATCGTGACAAAAACGGTAAGCCCCGGATTTACCTTAACGATATCATATTCGTCCACTTGTAATTCAAGCAAGAAACTGTCGGCTTTGCCAATGAGGGCCAGCGGCGTTTGCGGGCCAACAGTTTCGCCCGGATTTTTGTAAAGGTTATATACTATTCCGGCTATATTGCTTTTAACAGTAAAGTCGCTTTCCTGTTGTTTGTTAATGCTGAGATTGTTTATGCTTTGCGCGGCGTTATAACGCAATTGCCTTTTCAATTCTGTGAAATTAATTATCGCTGTTTGTAAGGCTGTTTTTGAATTGACTACAGCTAATTCCCTTTCCTCAAGCTGTACTTTAGTACCGATCTGCTGCCCCCACAGTTCTTTTTGCCTGACCAACATTACCGAGTCGTTAAGCATCCTGTACCGGGCCTGATCAACCACGATTGCCGCTGCGGCCAGTTTATCTTTATTTAGCTTAAAGTCGGCAAATGAAGCCGATATCATCGCGTTTTCAACATTTAGCTTTTGATTTTCTTTTTTAATAGATATTAAGGGGGTGCCAGCAGTAACATATTGGCCTTCAGTTACAAATTGCTCCTGAATGATACCGCTAACTGAGGCAAAAGCTTGATATTGATCCTCGCTTTTAATTATGCCGGACGCATATACAGACTCTGATATGGAAGCAACTACCGGCCTTATTTTATCGCCTTTTAATTGACAGGAAACGCTGAACAGAAACGTGGATGCAGTAATTATCGCTTTTACAATATTTATTTGATGGTTTGTTATATTATCAGTAATACTAAAGCTCCTAACAATTTTCATATTGCTAATGTCATCACTCTTAAGTGTTTTAAGTTTGATAAATATCAGGATGAATAGTGACGGTGATCACACCAATTTAGTGGCAGTCATGATTTTATGATCTGCATCAACAAGCTATTTGATGTGTGTCATTCTTTTTGCTGAGTGTTATTCAAAACTTTACACAATATCAAGGTAGCCTTGGGCTGCACTGAAGAAGATTTGGATACTCACAAAATATTGCAATGAAAAAGTCGGTTCTTTTGTTATTCACTTTCAGTTCGTTTTTTCTGGTTAATGTATTTGCCCAGGAAAAGAAGGGGATTACCAATTACGCAATTAACGAACAGCTCAAAAGCGCTGCTACGTCGCAACAATTACATTACCCACAAAGCGTTACACGGTTTTATCGCCAAAACAATTACCTTCCGGTATGGACTAATCCGGAATCACGTCAAAACACCGGGAATGCAATGGTGCTTTTAGATTGTGTGTTACAATACGGATTATCGCATGATGATTTTCATCCTAAAGAGCTTCAGTTTGATATGCTCCGCGATATTTTGGAAAATCCAGGTTCGGTTAGTGACTCCTTAAAGGCACAGTTTGATGTTTTGCTTACAGATGCTGTCATTACCATGCTAAACTATTTGCATTATGGAAAGCTCAATCCTGACTACGGATCCGACAGGGTAGATCATGGAATGGATGTACCATTTCATGCAGAAGCTAAACTGCAGGACATTATACATTCGCCGGAGTTTGCGAAAGATGTTTTGGAAGTACAACCTAATGCAAAACTCTATACTGCTTTTCAGGAAATGCTGCACATAATCAGAGGACAAGCTCCGGATGATTGCTATGGAACCCCAGGAAATGATGTAATGAAAATCGCCGTCAACATGGAAAGAATCAGGTGGGCAAACGTTGATGACGGGGAAAAATATATACAAATCAATATCCCTACCTACGAGCTGACATTTCATTTGCCGGATACATTGGTGGTATTTAAAGCTATTGTCGGGACGCCACAAACTCCCAGCCCGACTTTGCAGAGCCAAATCACCTATTTTACTTCTTTTCCAGACTGGCTTGTTCCTGACCGGATATTTATCCGCGACATCCTCCCGAAAGCAATAGCTGATAGTTTGTTCCTTGATCGGCTTCAGATCAGCATTTATAATAAGGCTGGTCAATTAACAGATATCACTAACGCCCAACTTAAGAGCATATTGGCTTCACCCCAGGGCTATTACGCTAAACAGGCTCCCGGCTGTGATAACACCTTGGGATCGCTGGTTTTTCATTTTCAAAATGTGTACAACATATACTTAAACCAAATTGCTGATCAAAAGCTGTTTGAAAAAGATAAACGTGATTTAAGTAATGGTTGTATCTGGTTAGATAATGCTGCCGGGCTCGCCGCGTTATTGCTCAAACATGACGCTTCAGACCAAGGCGACAAATTGTTTAAAATTCTTAAAAAATCAAAGACACATAATTTCGTGCTTAATAAACCTGTTCCTATAAAAATCACTTACCTGACATGTGACATAAAAAAAGGTGAATTAATCAGGTTTGAGGATATCTATAATATGGACACAAGCCTTGAATTGGCTATTTACGGCAAGCTTCAACGCAATACGAGCATAAGATAAGCTTCGTTTTGCGCAAAAAATGTTAAATCAAATTTTGAACCTTTAACTTATAAGCGGCCACTACTACCAGCGTCAAAACATAGTAGGTGATCAGAAAATTCATCATTTAGTGTATGGGAATAATATAATTTTCTGATATTCAAAACCATGAAAGGTAATCAACAGGTTAAGAAAAAAAAGAACCGCTTTTTGAGATTTTTTTCAATTTTAGGCCCGGGCCTTACTACTGGTGCTGCTGATGATGACCCCTCTGGCATTGCTACTTATTCGCAAACCGGCGCACAGTTTGGCTACAATCAGCTGTGGACAGCGCTATATATGTTACCTTTTATGATTGCCGTTCAGGAAGCTTGCGCACGTATTGGCATGGTAGCAGGTAAAGGCCTATCAGCTGTAATTAAGGAACATTACAGCAAAACTGTTTTATATGCAGTTGTCGGCCTGGTATTAGTGGCCAATACAATCAATATCGGGGCCGATATAGGAGCTATGGCAGCTGCGGCCCAATTACTTATCCCAGCCTCATTTGTTGCATTAACATTGTTTTTTACACTGTTAACCCTTCTTCTGGAGATTTTTACTTCTTATCATTCTTACGCCAGGATACTAAAATGGCTTGCAGTAACTTTGTTGGCGTATCCCATAACTTTGTTTATTGTACATCAGCCATGGCTTACCGTCCTGAAAGCAACTGTTATCCCTCATTTTGAGTTAAATTTTAATTTTCTATTTATCATAACCGGGGTATTGGGAACCACAATTTCTCCATATATGTTTTTTTGGGAAGCCTCACAGGAAGTGGAAGAACAGAAAGAAAAAGAAAGGCTTTCGCGGCATAAACCCAGGCCCGGTTGGATGCAAATTAAAAAAATGCGTATTGATAACACTATCGGCATGATATTTTCAGAATTCACAACCTGGAGTATTATAGTGGTTGCTGCAACCGTTTTGCACAATAGCGGTGTAACTGACATAAAAAGTGCGTCTGATGCGGCAAGGGCAATAGAGCCGTTGGTGCATACCTTTCCTAACGCCGGATTTTTAGCCAAATTAATTTTTTCGATCGGTATTATAGGCCTTGGTTTATTGGCTATTCCGGTACTTTCAGGCTCGGTAGGATATGCCGCTTGTGAGGCTTTTAACTGGAAGGCCGGGCTTAATTTAAAATTGAAAAAGGCGCGCTCTTTTTATGCCGTCATATGCATTGCCACTTTAATTGGATTACTAATCAATTATATTGGCATCGATCCTGTTAAGGCATTAGTTTATGCGGCTGTATTAAATGGGATAGCAGCGGTACCACTATTGTTCCTGATTGCCAGGATCTCCTCTAACCCCAAAATCATGGGAGAGTACAATAGCAAGTTTATTTCCAAATTGCTGCTTTGGAGCAGTTTTGCTGCCATGGGGGCAGCTGCAATAGCTTTGTGTTATACATTGTATTAGCACGGGATTTGGACACTTCAATTTAATGATTTAAATTACACAATATACTGCTCACCGATATGAGTTTTAAAATCTTGATCATTGAAGATTCCGCGGATATTCGCGAGGGTGTAGTTGAAATACTGGGGCTGGCCGGCTACACCGTATTTTCAGCAAGTAATGGTAAAATGGGATTGGAATTGGCTAAAGTCCAGTTACCTGATTTAATACTTTGCGATGTCATGATGCCGGAAATGGATGGGTATGGTGTGCTGTTTATGCTCGGAAAATCGGCCGACACGGCTAATATCCCTTTCATTTTTCTTACAGCCAAAGCCGAACGGATCGATTTACGTAAAGCCATGGAAATGGGTGCTGACGATTACCTGACCAAACCTTTTGATGACGTCGAATTACTTAATGCAATTGAAAGCAGGTTGAAAAAGAAAAAGCAACAAAAGGAATTTTACAGTAAGGGGTTGGACGAACTCAGCAATATAGTTGCCAGGACTGATGGGTTGAACGAACTAAAGCGTGTTATCCGGGAACGCAAGATCCGTTTTTTTAAAAAGAACCAGGTGATTTATTATGAAGGCGACAGAGGAAATGGACTATACGTTGTTCTTAGTGGAAAGATAAAGACCAGTAAACTGGCAGACGATGGGCGCGAATTGATTACTGGTTTACATATAG
The DNA here is from genome assembly GCF_900100945.1 of Mucilaginibacter gossypii. Classification (GTDB taxonomy): domain Bacteria; phylum Bacteroidota; class Bacteroidia; order Sphingobacteriales; family Sphingobacteriaceae; genus Mucilaginibacter; species Mucilaginibacter gossypii. Next base: position 374,081 of record NZ_FNCG01000003.1, read on the forward strand.
CGGATCAGTACCTTGGTATTCAGGCATTGCTTGCCGGCGAGGCATATTCAGAAACCGCAAGTGCCCTTGAGGATAGCCAATTGTGCCTCATACCAAAAGAGCAGTTACAGGAAATGTTGAACCTATACCCTGAAGTAACGGATAGTTTTATCAAATTGATGGCAGGCCAGATAAGGGAAAGCGAAGAGCGGTTACTACAACTTGCGTATTACTCTGTCAGAAAAAAGATGGCGGACGCGATTCTAAGGCTTTATCGCCAAAGCGATTCCCCAAATGAAGGCGTCCGGATCTCGCGTGAAGACCTGGCTGCACTTGCAGGTATGGCTACTGAAACAGTGAGCCGTACCCTGTCGGATTTTCGTAACGAGGGCCTGATTGAAAAGAATGGAAGTGTGATAACAGTGCTTGATCTGCAGCGATTGGTTAAAATGAAAAACTGAATTTGTCGAAAAAGACAGGCGTGCAATAGGGACGCTATTCGCAGAATTTCTGCGCTGAATTTATCTGTTTTTACCAATTAAAAATTACCACGGATAACCATACACTTTAATACCAGACAAAATCATCATCAGTACTATTATTGCTATCAAACTGATAGCAATCCAAAAGGTTATTGCAGTGTTTTTGTGATTCGTAACCATAGCTAATGAGTTAGTGTATGTAATTGATAAGATGGAACCTGCACCAGACCTTGCACAGGTAGCTTCAAATAATTGAATGCTTTTTCTAAGTGACTTTCTTGATCTGTTCTCATGCTCCCTGTTAATGAGTAATTAATATGTAAATAAACTATATATCAGCGATGTATGCTGTGATTTCTGTCAGCAAGATCATTGATTCTCGTCATGAATAACAGGGGAGTGGTACTCATAAAAGCTTTATGTATCTCGTTTCGGGTTAAGAATCGACCGACGCTATAGTCGGCTTTGGTGTAATTGATGGTTTAGGGATGACCATTGTCATTTTTGCATAAGCTCCGGTTCAGTAACTTGTATAACCAAATCAAATTACCGGTATGAATGGAATTATTATTTATCAGGGCAAATATGGTGCAACCAGGCAGTATGCGCATTGGCTTGGAGAAACATTGCAGATGCCGGTATCAAAAGTGGAGAATGTAACACCTGCAGTTTTAGCCCTTTATGATACCATTGTTATAGGCAGTTCAGTTTATATCGGCCGGCTGGTACTACGCGATTGGTTAAAGGAAAATGACATCAGGCTAAAGGACAAAAAGCTTTTCATTTTCATTGTTTGCAGCTTCGCAGTTAATGACATAACGCAACAACTGGAGATAATAAAAAATAATCTTGGTACCAAGATCAAAGATGTTGCCGAAATATTTTTCCTGCCCGGCAGGTGTGTCGTTTCCGGACTATCGTGGAAAGACCGGCTTATGCTAAAATTGGGCGCCTGGATTGAAAAAGATCCTGAAAAGAAATCAGTGATGCGTAATGGGTTTGATCATCTTGAGCGGAGCAACCTCAAACCGCTCATCGAAAATATTCACCGTATGGCTGATGACTGACTTTTATAGGTTTGTATGCATAAAGCAAGGTTTGTAAAAGGAGGTATTTATCGATAAAAGTAGCTGCTTATCCCAATATGTACACGTATGCCCAGTTAGCGAAATGTTAATTACATATCGTTCATAACCAATACAGCAGCTCCGCTAATTTGGCCTGATCTGAATTGATTTATCGCCTCATTGGCTTCAAACAAGCGGAATACCTTCGTTTGTGTTAATACTTCGATGTTTTTTAAAATAGAAAAGAAATTCAAACCATCCTGACGGGTTAAATTAGCTACCGACTTAACAGACCGTTCGCCCCAGAGCAAGCTATATGAAAATTCGGGTACATTGCTCATATGGATACCACCACAGATTACCTGGCCTCCTTTGTCTACATCTTTTAAAGCTTTGGGAATAAGTTCCCCTGCGGCAGCGAAAATTATGGCCGCATCCAACACTTCGGGTGGTACGTCGGAACTTCCGCCAACCCAGTGTGCACCCATGGTCTTTGCAAATCGTTGCGCACGCTCGTCCCCATCTCTGGTGAACGCGAATACTTGTTTACCCTGCGCTATAGCTACCTGGATCAAGATATGAGCAGCAGCACCAAATCCATAGAAACCAACATTTTTGGCCGATGGTGCGATCATGCTATAGGAACGAAACCCGATCAAACCTGCACAGAGCAGGGGCGCTGAAGCCGGCTGATTATATCGTTTGTCTAATATAAAACAAAAACGTGCGTCGGCAACCGTATATTCGGAATAACCGCCATCAATAGTGTATCCCGTAAATAAGGGGGCATCACAAAGGTTCTCCATGCCCAACAGGCAAAATTTACAACGCCCACAGGTATGACCGAGCCAGGGAACACCCACTAACTGACCGGAAGAAAGTTCAGTTACTGTACTGCCTGTTTTGACGATGGTTCCGATAATTTCGTGGCCGGGTATCAGCGGAAGCTTTGGTTTATCCAGTTCGCCATCTAATATATGGAGGTCGGTACGACAGATACCACATGCAATTATTTTGATCAGTACCTGATAGTCAGAAGGCTGAGGAATGGGAACCTGGCGATATACCAGTGGCCCGCCGGCTTTTTCAAGCACCATTGCCTGCATGTTACCAGTGTGTTTCATATTAATCTTTTATTACTTTACAATAATCTTAATATCCTGTTTCAGAAAGTTACCTGTTCATTAATATACCATTTGAGAGTAACCGATATATCGCAGATCTCCGGCTCTGTTGCCAGTAGATGGTTAGAGAAAAACATTTCCTCCGGCGAGGCATACCTATGCGTTACATTGCCGGCGCGCCAACAACCATAAAAATAGATTTTCGGCAAGTAAAAAAAGATGATATTATCGGCCTTTGAAAATGATAGTGGTCACTTGTCTTAAAATCAGCAACAATCAGTAATAACATGACCAATATCATTATCCTGGTTGCCGGATGTCATTCATCCGGAATAACGCGCGTTGTAACCTTGTGTTATGAAAAATCAAATCAACATTAAGCACATTAAGAACCTTAACAACGATGTGTTAAGGGGCATCGCGTTCTACACACAGGAGTTGGCATTTTACAGGAAAGGTTGCAGGAGATTGCCGGCGACAATACGGCCCGCGAAGTACAGGAACAAGTGGAACATTTTCAGAATCAGTTCATCATCCATGAAAAATGCCTTACGGAGCTAAAACAAGACATTCACCGTAATGACCTTGACATAAAAGCAGATCTTTTGCTTTCCGGTACTATGGTTTCTGAAAGTATAGCTGCCGAACATTCCAGAGTTCATGAGCGCTATCTTAACGAAGAAAAAATATTCAACGATTTGCGCCACGAGTTTAACCGGTTTTCTGCGGAGTGGTTGTAATTGATTTAAGGAATAGTGACTACCGGGGTATGTTTCCTGTTGCTGCCACTGTAAAAACCGGTGGCAGCAATTAAACCAGAAAAACAAGCCAGAATTGTTTCTTGAACAAAGCTTAATATGCTGTCCAGCCTCCATCCGCTGTTAGCACGGAGCCATTAATAAAGCTTGATTTTACCGAAGCAAGGAAAAGGGCAACTTCAGCAATTGCTTCGGGAGCCGCAGCACCTGGTGCATTGCCTGTTCCGGCGTTCATCCTTTCAAAGCCAAACGGATTGGGTTCCATGCCAAAAACGATATTGGTATTTACTCCCCCCGGTGCTATAGCGTTGCAGCGGATATTTTTATCCGCATATTGATATCCTATGTTTTTAGTTAAACCGATTATTGCATGCTTAGATGCTGTATAAGCGGCACCGGCCCGGCCTCCCTGGAAGCCGCTGATGGATGCAATATTAATAACTGTACCGGAGCCGCTTTCCAGGAAAAGAGGTATAGCTTCACGGCAGGCAAAAAAACAACCGTTCAGGTTTGTTCCTATTACTTTCTCCCATAATTCGTCTGTTACATCGGTCACCGGAGTAAAATTGTCCATAACGCCGGCATTATTTACCAAAATATCAAGTGTGCCGAAAGTGTTGTGAACATGCTTCATCACCAATTGCACATCGCCCTTTACGGAGATATCTGCAGCGATACATGCTACCATACCGCCATTTGCGCGAATTTCAGCCGCGACGGCTTCAATATTTGATTGATGGATATCGGTAAGCATAACTTTTGCGCCCTGTTCGGCGAAAAGCTTTGCAATGGCTTTTCCAATCCCTGATCCGGCCCCGGTTACAAGGGCCACTTTTTGTGATAGTTGTTTCATAATTGGTTTAACTTACATATACAAAAATCACTTGTAAACAACATGTAGAGAATGATTCCGGTCATTAAAAAATGTGATTAGAGGCGAATTACAAAATTTTAAACATGTTAATAGTCATTTGCCACTATATGCTATTTATGAATTTGCATATTAAAATATATTGCCCAAATGCTTATTGAGATTGCACAGCCTGTTGTTTTCTTTGCGCTTTTTCCTGGCTTTTGAAATAGCCCCTAAAAAGGAAATTGTGCTTGAGCGCTTCCATGTTTTTATTGAATCCATCTGTGCCCTGGCGCAGGTTATACATAGTTGCCCTTAAGTCTTTGGCAAATGCTGAATCTTTTAAAATCATTGGCAGCGAGCCATTCCCGCTGTTTAAATGGCCGTTTACGGTACGCGCCAGGTTATTTAGCTGCCAGGTTAACGAATCGGCGTTATCGCTTGCTTTCCTGATACTCGAAATAGCCGCCTGTAGGTTGCCGGCAGCTATGGTGTCCCTGAGCAAGACCCCCGCCGCTCCTTTTCCATTTTTTATCCCGACAATCAGATCATCTATGCCATTGGTAATTTTGATAGCATTTGCGCTCGCTTTGTTTAAATTTTGCAAAGAGGCAAGTAAGTTGCCGGAGACATTTTTATCGTTCAGCAGGGCCATGAATGTGCTGCCGTTAACCTTCAGGACAGTACCCTTTAACGCTTCTGAGATAACTGCAACGTTATTATTGGTTTTGGACAAGGTCTGCAACATTTCATCGGTACTGATTTTTTTTTGCGCTATAAGAAGATCATCTTCAGTAACTTGTGCGCTTGGTAAGTTTGAAGGAACTATGTTTACTATTTTATTGCCCATCAGCCCTTCTGTGCCAATTGAGGCGACCGCATTTTTATGAATATAGGATGTGAACTTGTTGTCGATTGATAATGTTACCTCAATTGTAGTATCATTGATCATGTTGATCTTTTTTACCGTACCAGATTGAATTCCGGAGAACTGTACGTTATTGCCAACGGTGAGGCCATTGAGGTTAGAAAACCTCACCCGTATGTTGAAATCGCTACCAAACAGGTTATGATTTTTGCCGATAAGATAGAAGGCAAGTATTAACACAAATAGGCCTGATAGTACGAATGCGCCAAGTTTTATATTGCCTGCTGTTTGGTTTGCCATAATTTATTCGAAAAATTGATGAATATTTGGATCTGTCGAATGTTCGAAATCAGTGTATGTACCTTGTGCATAACAACGACCGTCCAGCAGCAGAGCCACCCGGTCGGCGGTGTTTTTTACACAGTTCATGTCGTGTGTGATGATAATGGATGATGTATGGTATTTATCCTGCAGTTTCAAAATTAATTTATCGATTTCCCGGGCTGTAACCGGATCGAGCCCTGTTGTTGGTTCATCATATAATATCACTTCCGGTTTAAGGATCATGGTCCTGGCAAGAGCGACACGTTTTAGCATGCCGCCGGATAATTCTTCCGGCATCAGATCAACAGTATGCGCCAGCCCTACGTTTTCCAAAGCCTCCATAACCAGGGCTTCCACCTCGTTCTGCGAAGCAGCAATCCAGTGACGGCGTAAAGGAAATTCCAGGTTCTCACGAACGGTCATGGAATCGTACAGTGCGTTGCCCTGGAAAAGAAAGCCAATGCGGGCGCGGACCTGATCGAGTACTTCATGAGACATATCAGGGACATTTTGACCAAAAACTTTGATGTTTCCGCTATCAGGTTTCAATAAACCGATAATGCATTTGATCAGTACTGACTTGCCGGATCCGGATTTGCCAAGCACTACCACATTCTCTTCTTTTTTGACTGATAATGCAAAGTCTTGCAGCACGGTATGATCGCCGAAATGCTTACAAAGTTTCTCTATCACAATCACGTTGTTTTCGGTGGCTGTTTGTGTTTTCATGCTTTAATTTAAACCAAGCAGATCCGTGAGTTGCACAGCCAGCAAGTCGATGAAAAAGATTACTACAGATGATAATACAACAGCTGAGTTTGCCGAACTTCCAACACCTCTGGTACCTTTGCTTGATGTGTAACCTTTATAACAACCAACGATTCCAACAGCAAAACCAAAGAAAAATGTTTTAAAAAATGCAGGAAGTACGTCGCCGAAACTGAGACTTCTAAACACCTGAATAAAAAAAAGATAAAAGCTGGTGGCCGACCTGATATTAACGCCTATGTATGCTCCGAACAAGGCGATAGCGTCGCCCAGGACAGTGAGCACGGGTAGCATTAATGTAGTTGCCACGGTACGCGTAGCGACAAGGTACTTGAATGGATTGGTTCCGCTTACCTCCATTGCGTCAATTTGCTCTGTGACTTTCATGGATCCAAGTTCGGCTCCTATACTGCTGGCTATTTTACCTGCAAATATCAGCGCTGTTATAACCGGACCTATCTCCCTAACTATGGCAATGCCTACCATCACCGGAAGTTGAGATTCAACACCATAGGCAACCAGGGATGGCCGCAGCTGCATTGTAAGAACAAGGCCCATAATAAAACCTGTGAGGCCGATAAGCGGCAACGATTTATATCCAATTATATAGCATTGGTTTAATAATTCGAGGACCTCAAAGCGCGGTTTAATTCCGGTAGAGAAAAACTGGCCGGCAAATCCTGCGATATCCCCGGTGTCATTCAAAAAGGCTTTGATATTTTTAGTGAAAGCCATCGTTATATCTGTTTAACTTGATTTGAAAAAATGATCTACGGTAAAATTAATATGGGCCCGAAGAAAAATTTGTGATATCGGACAGCATTTTTTTTGATATCTATACCACTGATAAGTGACGCAAATCATTTTTAAGCCCGACGGAACAACTGTTTAACCAGGATATAAAAGATGGTTTTAACAGGTGTGTCATAGGCAAAAACCGGTTTGTGTTTATCCAAGAGATAGCTCATGGTTCCCTTTCTTATACCGCACTTGGTTGAGACTTGTTCTTGCAGGATTTCAAGGCATCATTAATATTTTCAATACCTTTAATCAATGCGTCCGCGTTAAAAGCGATGCTGTCGATGCCGGTTTCAACCAGTAGCCTGGTGAACGTTTCTGAATCGCTTGCCGCCTGGCCGCACAGGCCTACTTTTTTTTTCAGTTTATTTGCCTTTTGTATCATCATGACGATCAGTTGTTTGCTCGCGGCGTCCTGTTCGTCAAATAAGCCTGCTATGAGTGCTGAATCCCGATCAATGCCTAATGTTAATTGTGTAAGGTCATTTGAACCAATTGAGAAACCGTCAAATACTTCCGCGAATTCCTCGGCAAGTAATACATTGCTGGGAATTTCTGCCATAACGAAGATCTCAAGGTCATTCAGGCCCCGTTTAAGCCCGCAGGACGACATCAGATCGATGACTTTTTGCCCCTCCTTAACTGTCCGGCAAAAAGGGATCATCAATTTAATATTATTGAAGCCCATTTCATCACGAACCACTTTCATGGCCTCGCATTCAAGCAGGAAGCCGTCGCGGTAATGATCATCATAATACCTGGAGGCCCCCCTGAAGCCAATCATCGGGTTCTCTTCCTTTGGCTCAAAGTACCTTCCGCCAATGAGGCCGGCATATTCATTGGTTTTAAAATCGCTCATCCTCACGATCACATCTTTCGGGTAAAATGCCGCTGCTATCGTGGCAACACCCTGTACAAGTTTATCTACAAAATAAGCTTTTTTATCGGCATAGCCAGCTGTTAGGTGAGCGATTTTTACCCGTTCCTGCTCGTCCAACACCCGGTTAAAGTGTACGAGCGCCATTGGATGTATCCCAATTTGGTTCGCGATAATAAATTCAATTCGCATCAATCCAACACCGTGGTTGGGAAACATCGATAATTTAAAGGCCTGTCCGGGATCGGCTATGATTAGTTGGGCTTTCGGGTGTACCGGCAGGTGGGTTTTGCTTACATCACTGACCGTTTCAGTCCACTCCAGTTTGCCCCTGTAAACCATCCCCGTCTTTCCTTCGGCGCAGCAAATGGTTATCATCTCACCATCTTCAATGTTATAGGTTCCGTTTGTTGTTCCAACTACAGCCACCGCGCCGAGTTCCCGGGCTATAATAGCGGCATGGCTAGTGCGGCCGCCATTATTAGTAACAATTCCCGCTACCTTTTTCAATACGGGGTCCCAATCCGGGCTGGTTGTTTCGGTAACCAGAATTTCGCCTTCTTTAAGCAGGTTAGCCTGGTCAGGAGTTTTGAGCACGCGTGCCCTGCCGGCTGTAATGCCATTGCCTATGGCAGCCCCCATGGTTATAACTTCTCCTTTTTCGGCAATTTTGAAACTTTTTACCTGTATCTTTTTTTCTTGATTATGTACAGTTTCGGGACGAGCCTGGATAATATGGAGTTGGTGATCGAACCCGTCCTTAGCCCATTCAAAATCCATAGGCTGACGGTAATGGTCTTCGATGATCAACGCCCAGTTGGCAAGCTTTTCAACTTCCTGATCGCTGAGTACAAATTTTTGCCGGAGTTCCCAGGGCGTATCCTGATTTATTGTTGGATTGGTTGCATCGTCGGTAGTTGCGCAAACCATGGTTTTGTTTTTGCTGCCAAGGTTTTTTTGGATAATGCACCTTAAATTTTTTTTAAGAGTTGGTTTAAACACCAGGAATTCATCAGGCGTAACAGTACCTTGTACGATATTTTCCCCTAATCCCCACACACCCGAAATATGTATAATATCCTTGAACCCACTTTCTGGTTCCAAAGTAAACCCGATACCGGAACACCCCATATCAGATCGCACCATTTTCTGGACTGCAACTGAAAGATAAACTTTCTCATGATCAAAATTTTTATCTTCCCGATATTTAATAGCCCGATCTGTATAAAGTGATGCAAAGCATTGCTTTACGGCAGTTAATAAAGCACTATGGCCTTTAATATTCAGGAAGGATTCGTGCTGTCCTGCAAAACTTGCCCCTGGCAAATCTTCTGCTGTGGCACTGCTTCGCACCGCCACAGTCGGTTCTGCATTTTCAAAAATATAATCGTAGGCGTCTATGATTGCCATTTGCAGGTCATTCGGCATAACGGCGTCCATGATCAGTTTTCGGGCTCTGGCGCCGCTTATCGTTAAGTTAGAGAAGTTCTGCCGGTCTAAACCGGTCATCAAATCAATAAGCTTTTTTTCGAGCCGGTTGAACCCGATGAAATAACGAAAAGCTGCTACAGTTACAGCGAAGCCGTTTGGCGTATTTATTCCATTGTTGGTTAGTTGATTGTAAATTTCCCCCAATGAAGCTGTTTTTCCACCAACATCACCAATATCACCTATGGTGATTTCACTAAACTTTCTGATAAAATGTTCCATGTTACTGTTATTAAGCCGGCCGAAGAGCGTCCGGTTGTCAAAATCGCCGGTGTTGCCGACAGAAAATTTTTAGTCTACTTTAATTTCTTTCTTTGCCGCCTGGTTTCTGCCGCTTTTTTTAAGTTCGATTTCCAAAAGGCCATTGTGATAATTGGCATTCACCCCGTCTTCCTCAACATTGTCTGGCAGCTTAAATGTGCGACGGAAGGAAGCAAATGAAAATTCTTTACGTGTATAACTATCAATCTCTTCCTTTTCTTCTTTATTGGTTTCCGCACTGATGGTCAGTAAGCCGTCTTCGGTAATGATTTTGAAATCATTTTTTTTAAAGCCCGGAACAGCGACGTCAAGCTTATAATGATTTTTGGTTTCACGGATATTTACAGCCGGGAGAAATTCTCCGCCGCTGGAAGTTTTATCAAAAAAACGGTCTGGACTCCAAAAATTCTCCATCATTGATTTCCATGATGGAACGCGATGTGATTTTATTAAGGCTGTCATAAATTTGTTTGTTGAATGATTGGTTATCCAAATTTCGCCATGGGAGACATTAAGTATAATGACCACTGTCACGCTTTGGTGTGATTCATGTCAGTTTGGCGGTTTCTTTATCGCAATACCTTTATGGTAACAAGTAATAAGCTATGAATGAATCTTTTAATGGCATGGAATCGGCAATAGAAACCGGGCCTGCAATACAAAATGTTTACCTGCAATCATTAGGTGCAGCAGGTACTGTAACCGGATCCAAGCATCTGCTGCTTACCCCCGGGGGGAACGTTATGATCGATTGCGGCCTGTTTCAAGGGATAAAGGCTTTGCGGGAAAAAAACTGGGAAAGCCTGCCTGTTAACCTGGCTGATATTAGTGCACTGATACTGACCCACGCACACCTCGATCACTGTGGCTATATCCCTTTACTGGTACGGAACGGGTATCGTAACAAGATTTACATGAGCCAGCCGACCAGGGACCTTGTAGAGCTTATTTTGCGCGACTGCGCCAAACTACAGGAAGAAGATGCCCAAAAGGCTAATAAATACGGTTACTCCAGGCATCATCCGGCAAAGGCCCTGTACACTGTGAAAGATGTTGAGGCTGCGTTGCCCTATTTTGAAGTTTGTGAAATACACAAAACAATCAGCCTGGCTAAACAACTAAGTTTTAGTTTGTACCCATGTGGGCACATCGCGGGTGCTTGTTCGGTCAAAATAAGTTGCTTTGAGAAGACAATTGTATTTTCCGGGGATATCGGGCGTGACCAGTCAGAGCTATTACCTGGCCCCGAGCTATTAGGGCAAGCCGATTTTGTAGTCATGGAGTCTACTTACGGCGATCGCCTACACTCTAAAAATGATACTTCACAGGATTTAGCGGGTGCTATTAATGATACTGTTTTTAATAAGGGGAATGTACTGATCCCATGTTTTGCAGTTGGCCGGGCCCTGGAAGTGATGCACCTGATTTATCGCTTAAAACAACATAATCTGATTCCGTCATCCATTCCGGTATACCTTGATAGCCCGATGGCCGCAGTTGCCGGAAAGACCCTGGTACACTTTCCCGAATGGTTTACTATTGATGAAAAAGAATGTGCCGACATGTTTAACAGTGTAACTATCAACAAGGATTATAAGGATACCGAAAAGATCATTAAAAGGGCAGGGCCTAAGATCGTTCTTGCGGCAAGTGGAATGCTAACCGGAGGCCGTGTGCTGGAATATTTGAAGCGTTATCTGGGCGATGAGCGTAACACTATACTCCTGATTGGTTTCCAGGCCGAGGGCACACGGGGAAGGGCGTTGCTTAACCATATCCACGAATTGAAAATTCATGGTCAATATTACCCGGTGGTGGCGAAGGTACAGGAGATAGAAGGTTTGTCCGCTCACGCCGATCAGTCCGAATTGATTACCTGGTTAAAGCAGTTTCACAATTCGGTATCCGAGGTTTACCTGGTACACGGCGAACCATGCGCACAAGACACTCTTCGGGTTAAGATCCAGGATGAGTTGAAACTAACAGTAAAGATTATGAAGCCTTACCATAAGGAACTTTTATTCACTTTAAATCAACAGTTGTAATGTGATCCGTGGTACTGTGTAATATCCTGGTTTTGAATGCAACAATACTGTTAATCGGTGCCTGGTGCTGTAAATTGACTGTATTGGTTAATTTAATGATAAGCGTCATTTTTCTTTAGCCGGTATTTATCAATATTTGGATACTGGTTACTTTCTAAGCCATTTAAAGCAGGGTTGTTAAATTGCAATGTTACGCGAACTTATTAAGTGCGGATCATGGAAAAGCTCACATTTAATTTTTGTCATCCCGTAAAAGGTCTCCTCAGGCTTTTGAATAAACTTTATCCGGCAGAAATACGCGTAGTACCAATTGATGACCAGCACGGGGGCTTAATTGAAATTTCGGTAACAGGTCTCTGCAGCGGTAAATGGAAGGCAATGCTTGAGTGGGAACATGATGGCATGAATTATTATTATGAACAAGAATTTGAGATACCCGAAGTAAATTGAGTTTTAAATACCTATAATCCCCATTATAATTCTGGTGAAAATAATTGATTACCGACAATCAATCCCAAGCTCCTTATAATCACTTATTAAAGTATGGGTAAATGAAAAAAATCGGACCGTGTGCCTAAAATCTTTTCGAGGTCACCTTTATCTATTTCTTCCTTAGTTAACAATAGGGTTGCTAACTGGTCCAATAAAGGCTTCTTTTTGGCAAGAATTCCTTTCGCGTTCTGATAGGCCTGTGCCAGCAATCCTATTATTTCATCGTCAATAATTTTGCTGGTAGATTCGCTGAAGGGTTTTTGTATTGCCAGATCGGTTTGACCGGTTGAATCGTAATAACTGACGTTTCCAAGCTTTTCGGCAAAACCATAATACATGACCATTGATCTTGCTTCTTTGGTCGCTTTTTCCAAATCATCCAACGCCCCGGACGATATTTCGCCAAAAGTAAGTTCTTCTGCCGCCCTGCCTGCCAGGGTAGCACATAGATGTTCCACGAAAGCAGTTTTGTTACGCAGTTGCCTCTCTTCTGGCAAGTATAATGCCGCGCCTAAAGATTTCCCGCGGGGAATGATCGATACCTTAACCAATGGTTCCACATTTTCCAACAACCAACTCGCAACTGCATGGCCGGCCTCATGATAAGCGATTACTTTCTTTTCGGCCGGCGTAATGATTTTGCTTTTCTTTTCAAGCCCTGCAATTATACGGTAAATGGCTTCTGAAAAATCGGCATTTTGTATACTGTCGGCTTTTCTCCGAGCAGCAATTAATGCTGCCTCATTACAGATATTTGCAATATCTGCGCCTGAAAAGCCCGGCGTTTGGGCCGCGAGCATAGGGATGTCAATGGTATCGGCCATGGTTAACCGCTTGGTGTGCACTTTGAAGATAGCTACTCGTTCCGTTAAATTGGGTAACTCAAGGTAAATATGACGATCAAATCTTCCTGCCCTAATTAAGGCTGGGTCCAGCATATCAGCCCGGTTGGTTGCCGCCAACACAATAACCCCAGCATTGGTAGCAAAACCATCCATCTCGGTCAATAGCTGGTTTAATGTGCTTTCACGTTCGTCATTGACACCGCCTAAATAAGCACCTTTGCCTCTTGAACGCCCGATTGCGTCAATTTCATCAATAAAAATGATACAGGGTGCCTTTTCTTTGGCTTGTTGAAACATATCGCGCACCCGGGAAGCACCAACACCAACAAACATTTCAACAAAGGCAGCTCCGGAGATTGAAAAGAACGGCACCTGCGCTTCGCCGGCCACTGCTTTTGCAAGCATTGTTTTACCTGTTCCTGGTGGGCCTACTAAAATTACACCTTTAGGTATCTTTGCCCCGAGTTTGGTGAATACGTCAGGCGTCTTTAGAAAGTCGACAATTTCACTTACTTCTACCTTGGCTTCTTCCAGCCCGGCAACGTCGGCGAAGGTGACAGTGCTGTTTTGTTTTTCAATCAATGTAGCCCTTGATTTTCCGAAGCTAAAAATCGAAGATCCCCCGGGCGCTCCGGTACCCGCCATACGCCTCATGATGAAATTCCAAATAAGAAACATCAGAATGAAAGGTACAGTCCAACCGAGGATATTAACGAACCAGTTGCTTTTGTTAATGTACCTTACCGAAACCCTTTCACTTAAGGGAAAACCTTGCTCCGCTTTATCGAGATTAAGTTCAAAAGATTCAACTGATCCTATTGTAAAAGTGTAATGTGGCCCGTAGTTCAGGCCCTTGCCAACAACTGGTTTAAATGCGGCTTTGAAAGCGGTATCGCCTGCAAATGAACTTTTGATGTATACGTTAACATGCTCTTTATTGATCACCTCTAACTTTTCAACAGCTTTTCGGCTTAGCATATCTTTTGAAAATTGCTGCCACGTGATCTCTTTGACATTATCTCCAGACAAGAATGGGGAAAGAATCAAATACAGCAAAATGATCACATATACCCAAGCCCAACTGAATGTTGGTTTATATTTTTTTTTAGTGTTTTTATTTGCTGGAGGCATCGCTTTTTTCATAAAATAAAGATGGGTTGAAGCGTACAAACCTGAAATGACGGTTGTTTGCCGAAAATGTGACTTGTGTCGTGATGAAGTGTGACAAAACTCCAATAGTTTGGAGCAAAAGAAAATTAAAGAAACCAGTATTGCTCCCCGAGTTTATTCATGGGTAGGGCCACTTGAACAGGTTGCATATAACGCAGGTGGCGTCATGCTCCGCTTGGCCTGGGATGGATAGCTGAACTATCCTTTTAGCTAAGTTCAGATAACCATCTTTTTTTCAGAAGTATATTATAATATAAACGGGGGAGATCTGACACAGTAACCCGGCTTCGTGGCTTGTTATTTTTTCAATAGCTCAATCGCCCGGGCCTGCTCGTCTTTTTCGCACATGGGATATTCTTTTTTAACTGATGTTGATAGTTACTAAATGTCTCCGGCTTTTTCAGGTCGCACTTTTCTTGATTTTTCATACGATAAATTTTGGCAGCACTCTTTGGTCAATAAATGACCAGAGGCATGGTAGCAGCTAATAGATGGTACTTCGGCGGCCTGATAGTAGCCAGGTTAAGGAAACTCAGAAAGATAATGTTTAGGGGGCTTATCTCATTGATGATGAACATCATATCAGTTCATGATCGCCATCATGGTGATAGCTGCCGGCTATTCGGTTCTTTGTTGTAGTTAATTACATTCAAAAATCATGAGAACAGACAATCAAATCCAAAAAGATGTAATGGATGAATTGAAATGGCAGCCATTTCTAAATTCATCTGAAATTGGCGTTGCTGTAAAGAATGGCATTGTGACATTATCAGGCAATGTAGATTCCTTTTCCAAAAAGCTAACTGCCGAGCGGGCGGCCAAAAAAGTTGCCGGTGTCAAGGCTATCGCTGAAGATATTCATATTGGTGTGTCGCCAGCCTACTGGAGAACAGACGCGGAAATTGCTGAGGCAGTACTAAATGCACTTAAATGGCACTCGGTAGTACCTGACGATAAGATAAAAATTAAGGTAGAAGATGGTGACGTTACCCTGGAAGGTGAACTTGAGTGGGAATACCAGCGTGTTAATGCCCAGACGGCGATTCAATACCTTTCAGGAGTACGTTCGGTGTTCAACCGGATCACCATTAAACCGAAATTAACCCCATTGGAGTTGGAAAAAAAGATTGCAGATGCTTTCCGCAGGAATGCAACTGTCGACGCCAGCAAAGTAACTGTGGATACAATCGGAAACAAAGTTGTCCTGACCGGGAAGGTACGTTCCCTTACCGAAAGTGAAGATGCCGAAGATGTTGCGTGGGAAGCTCCCGGTGTACGCCATGTAGAAAATAAGCTGACTATTGAAGAACCGGAATTTGTCTATTAATTCATTAAAAACAAAACAACATGAAAACGTTCAAATCCATGCTTATGCTAACCGCGCTGATAGTCGGTTTTGCTCTATGCTCATCGGCTCAGGTAATTTTACCTGAAGTGCGGATCGTTGCTTCAACTTACAAATATTTAAATGCTACGGATAACCGTGAAATGTCGCAACCAGTTAGGATGCTCGAATTTAAAGCTGCCAGTTACGATGTGAAAAAATCAGAATTTTATGATGATGACTATGATGGGTATTATATCTCATTTTATATACCTGACGGGAAAATACTCGCGGCTTATGATAAAGATGGCAAACTCCTTAGAACAGCCGAAAAGTTTAAAAATACAAAATTGCCCGAGGCAATCAGGACTGCTGTTTCGCAACGCTTTCCAAACTGGCGTATTTCGCAGGATGTTTACCAGGTTAATTATTTTGATCATAAGGATAAGGCTGATAAAACCTTCAAGCTCCTGCTGGAAAACGGCGATAAACGCATGAAAGTAAAACTCAACGAAAAGGGAGAATTTCGCTAAGTAACTTACCTCAATACCTTGCATCCCTGTCACAATAAGGGAAGCTCTGGCAGTCAAAGACGGAAGCTTCCCTTTAAACAAACGGTTATGAAAAAGATTATGCTCGCGTTAAACGCAGAAAAGCCGGACCCACAATCTGTGGCATTCGGTGTTTATTTGGCCCGGTTAACAGGATCTCAGCTTTGCGGAATATTCTTGGAAGATCAGACCCCTACGCACGAGGCTGGTGTTAAATTCGCCTACGGCAGTGTTTATGTAGAAACCATAGATGCAGATGAAGAACCAATAAAGGCTTTTAAGGAGAAAGCTGCTCAATTGAACATACGCGTGTTCAAAGAAGCCTGCGAAGCCCAGGGTATCAATTGCAGGGTCCATCGTGATCAGGGTGTCCCGCAAACAGAATTGATCAATGAAAGCCGATATGCGGATGTCCTGGTTTCAGGGCCTGTATTGTTCGCTTCGTCCGCTCTCGAAATGCCGGCTGGCTTTGTAAAAACATTGCTGGCCAAGTCAGAATGCCCGGTAATTATAGCACCACACCATACCCATCCAATCAATAAGATCCTTTTTGCTTTTAACGGCAGCGCTTCGGCTTTATTCGCAATCAAGCAGTTCACCTATCTGTTTCCGGAGTTGAAGGACACGGAGCTGGTGGTAATGCAGGTTGACGAAGATGCTGTATTCAATGAAGAGCAAAAAGAAAAACTTTATGAATACCTACGCGTACATTATAGGCTGATCAACTTTAAAGATTTACGGGGAAAACCAAAGGATGAGTTATTTGATTATTCCCTTAGAGAGAACAATGCATGCCTGGTTATGGGAGCGTATGGGCGTAACTGGCTGTCTAAATTTTTTAAAGATAGTACAGCAGAGTTGATTATTAAATTGAATAATCTTCCTGTATTTATTACCCATTGGTAACGCCGAAACAAGTTGATTGGTTTGAAAAAGTTTAAGTGAGCTGTTGAGTAAATTATCTTTACGCAATTGAAGCTGCTACACAAGCTATACACCCAAAGTGTGGAAAAGCTATCCGGATAAAACCTCAACTAAATAACAGCCATGACCATGAAAACAAAATATTTAACTCAAATTGCCCAAAAGTCGCCCAACTGGTTGCGCGGCAATTGGCCGCTTATTCTTTTGCTCTCATTTGTATTACTTATCATTATAGGAATGGCTGTGTTTCTCTTTTTTTTCCTGACAAATTGATAAAACGATCGGCGAATGCCGATCGGCCATGAGAAGCACACATTCAATTAACGGCACCTTTTGTTAATTTGTAAGTTCGTAATTTTTTAATGCTTATTTACTATTAGTTTTTGTTTAAAACTTTTGGGAATTTTTTTTAACTTTATTAAACAATCGCAAAATATCTTATACCCAAATCTCTCGTATTATGAACGAGTTAAATACTTTATCTCTTGAAAATGAAGCGGGGTTTAAAGCTTTATTTCAGTACACTACAGTTGGGGTTTTGGTGATAAGTGAAGGGGGGGGAGGATCGAGTTATCTAACCCATGTGCATAAAAATTGTTCGGCTATGATAAATCCGAGCTTGAAGGGCAATTGGTAGAATTATTTTTGTAAAACAATACGTAGAGTTATTGAACGGTCACATCAGTTTTATCAGCAACGCTAACCTCGGAATAACTTTCATTATTGAATTTCCAATGAATCTAAGGCTATGAAAACGATCTTACTGGTAGAAGACAATAACGACATTCGCGAAAATACCTGCGAATTGTTGGAATTGGAAGGCTATAACGTCATCCCCGCATTGAATGGAAAAACAGGATTAATATTAGCTATTGAACACCTGCCTGATTTAATACTTTGCGATATTATGATGCCTGAGGCTAATGGTTATGAGGTTCTTAAATATTTGCAAGACAATGCCGCGACCAGGGCTATTCCATTTATATTTTTAACGGCCAGTGCTGAAAAAAAGGATGTAGCGATCGGCCTGGAGATGGGGGCGAGCGGCTACATCCGCAAGCCATTTGACCCTGAAGAACTTTTTCAAGCCATCAGGCATTCGCTGCAGGAGTCGGTTTAACTAAATATTTGTTATCAATATGTGATAAACTATTTAAAATAGCGTGCCCAAGGTCATTTGTTCTAATATTCTGAGGAGCGATTTTTGTTGATAAATAAATAATCAATGAAAATCCCTGAAGGAAGCGAAAGCAGGAATATTTTAATCAGGGGAGGATTACGTATAACCAGACAATTGGCCCCAACCGCGCTCAAAAGCTTTCGGTTCGATTTTTACATCGGTTGTGCTGCTTCAATTATACTTGTTATATTAACAGGGGCAGTTTCTTATAATACGTTAATCCAACAAGAAAGAAATGAAAAACGGATAGAACGTACCTACCAGGTGCTCAGAAAAACTGACTCGCTGAACATGCTGTTTAATCAGGCTATGGTGTACCAAACGTATTCAAAGCCGTTAGCGCCTAAAGATAGTTTCGGCTTAAATGCGCAGCAGTATGACGGGCTTAATACAAAAGTTAATTCCTTAAAAGCTTTGGTAATTGATGATAATCAATTAACGCAGGTTATTAACTTGAAACATCAAATAGACACGCTGCGGAGAACGACCTTTTCAGAAAGCGGTAGCATCAGGTTACAAATTGAAAAAATTAACGAAACCATCCGCCGCTTTAAGCACCTGGAAGAAATGTTCCTGTCTTCGCAAGAGGCCGGTTATAAACTATCCTCTAAACAAACCAGGGTTGTTATAGTTGCCGGTTCTGTTTTGATAATGGTTATTGTATCTTTTTTAGTTTATCTAATTCTGAAGGAATTAAACGCCCGTATCAGGGCATATAGGGAAGAGTTTGAATTAAACCAATTAAAAAGCACGTTTGTGACTTTGGCATCACATGAATTTCGTACACCGTTAAGCTCTATTTTACTGTCAGCTACCCTAATCGCTAAATACCTGGAAAAAGATGAAAAAACATCAATTGTCAAACATGTTGCCAAGATCAAACAGGTAGTTCACAATCTTGAAGATATCCTTGAAGATTTTTTATCTGTTGAAAGGCTGGAAGAAGGTTTGACTGAAGCCGAATTTTCATCTTTCGATTTGGTACCGCTTTGTGAAGAGATTATGGCTGCTATGAAACAAATGGCCCGGCCCGGCCAGGAATTAACTTACAAACCGGTTCAGGAAAATGCCGTTGTTTGCCTGGACCGGATGCTGATCTCAAAATCAATCAATAGTCTTTTATCCAATGCCATTAAGTATGCGGGTGATGAAACAAATATCGAACTGGTTACCAATTTGACCGCCGAAAATTTGTTAATCAGTGTGAGAGATAATGGTATAGGGATTGCAAAACAGGATCAAATGCAACTGTTTTCAAAATTTTACCGAATCAATAATACCGGGCATATTTCCGGAACGGGATTAGGGCTTAATATTGTGAAGCGGTATGTTCAGTTAATGAACGGTACACTCCAATTTTGGAGCACCCCCTATAAAGAAACCTGTTTTACGATGATCTTTCCTGTTAAATAAATAGGATAGTTCGGGACAATTTATTTATACTTTAGAAAGGCAGGCACTCCAGATTATTTTCCGGTTTTGAAACGTAGTTTTATAAAAAACAAACCTATGATCAAATATGGGTTTCACTTTTCATTTGCTGCGACAATATTGATAACGTTATAAGGCACATCTCTGAGAAATTGGATATCTGAAAAACGGTTTTTAAAGGTAATTGAGTTGGTGTTTAAGCAAAGTATCAAATATCAATATAAGTTTGCTGCGATTAGAAATTCTGAACCTTTTCGAAAAAACCACGCAGGCGCTCGCAAGCTTAATCTTTTTAAACAACTCGCGATAATACTGGTAAGCCAGATAAACGCCCCGGCGGGAAGATTTTGGTAGCTTTCGGATGTCCTTCAACGCTTCATTGAAGTCTTGTTCAATCTCTTGTTCTATATTTCTTTTATCTGTTTCGGAAAAATGCTTAAGGTCAATCCCCGGAAAGTAGCTTCTGTTGAGCTGAAGATAGTCCGCGCCGATATCCCTCAGGAAATTAATCTTTTGAAAGGCCGCGCCTAAGCGCATGGCTCCCGGCTTAAGAGTTTCGTAACTGTCCTTATCGCCGTTTGTGAACACGTATAAGCACATCAGGCCAACCACTTCAGCAGATCCAAGGATATATTCCTCAAATTTTTGTTGATCATAAAGCTGGTCGTCCAGGTCCATTTCCATGCTATGCAGAAATTGGTTAATCAATTGATGATCTATACGGTATTTATTGACTGTTTCCTGGAAAGCGTTAAGAATGGGATTTAGGCTGATACCCAGTTCTATCGCTTCAAAGCAATCCTTTCTAAATTTATTTAGTAATTCACGCTTGTCATAATTATGAAAGCTGTCCACGATTTCGTCAGTAAGCCTTACAAAGCCATAGATGGCATAAATAGGCTTATGCAATTCTTTATCAAGAAAATTGATGCCCAGAAAAAAGCTGGTACTGTACCTGCGTGTTGCCAGTTTACTACATTCCGCAGAAAGGCGGTCAAATTTTTCTTTCATCGATTAGATTTTCAGATAGTTTAATAATTGATGTATTGAAACATTGCCATAAAAGCCGGCAGGCGGAACACCTTGTTCTGGTACGCTCGGGTGTCCTGCAAAAATAAGTACGCCGCGGCGCTTAATCCGGCAATGTCAGTGCCTGTTATCGCGTACCCTTTTCGTTCCTTTTTGCTCATATAACCGGCGCGATTATTTGTTCAAAATCCGGAAGCGTTTCCAACCAATACACGTTTTTGGGAAAGTGAACGCTATTTATAACTTGCTTGTTGCCAGATAAGTATATTTTAACAGATTTGAAAGTAGACGCGAGCTGGTCAATATATGCCTGTGCATTAGCAATTGGCCTTACACGCGTCATAAAAAAAAGGAGGTTGTGAGGTTGCGTGCTTTCAACCGTATGGTTTAAAGCCAATATGGGCACCTGCGCACCTAAATAAATCACCCGATGGCCGGCAGTCCGCAACATATAGCTTGAAAGGAGCAGGCCAATATCATGATCTTCGTCTTCCGGTAAAAATAGCAGCCATAACGGTTTGCTATTTTGCTGTTGCTCCAAACAATCATTGATTGCTGAAAATAGCTTTTGCCTGATGATGGACGAAAGAAAATGCTCCTGTGATGGACAAAGCGAATTGTTTAGCCACATTAAACCGGCACGGACTAACATGGGGTATATCACGAATTTATATGTTCCTAAAACTCCATTCTGCTCGAACGATTTGGTTATAAGTTCATTTACCGCATACTCATGAAAAATTAATGCATTGCTGATGATCTGAGAAATGAAATACTCATGCTGATGTTGCGCGGGCCGCGTTTTATCTATTTCATTCTTGAGTAGTTTGTTCATTTCCTCCCGGCTTAATGCGCAGGCTTTAGAAATTTTGTAGCCAGCGTGGTAAAGTCCGGCTATGCTCAATAATTTCTTTAGTTGGTCATCATCATAAAAGCGCGTATTCCCAGCTGTTCTTGAAGGGGTAAATGCCCGGTACCTCCTTTCCCAAATACGGATATTATGGGCCGAAACACCTGACAATTGCTCAAGATCAGAAATGGAATAATTCATTTTGTCTAAGTTTTATTAATTCAAATTTAGACAAAAAAATGAATTAACAAATGTTTCTTTATGAAGTATGCCAAATTTCTTAAGCGTAAGTATTGTAGGGAATATACAGGTTGCTAAGCACGGAAAAACCCGAGGTGGTGACAAGAGGCACAATGAAGCTGTAGAACCTCTGAAAAATATTAACCGATACTAACTAAAACCGGTAATATGAAACCGAAGAAGATCATGTCTTAATCAATTGATAAGGGGCGTCATCAGGATTAATTATGCATCTAAAATGCTTGTTTCAAAATCTTAATGTACTATCAACGTACTTTCTATCACGAGGTTTTTACTTCTGAGTCCTTACGTAACCATGCTTTATAAAGCTCGAACCAAATAACGGAGGTAAACCCTATAATTATACTCATCACCAGGTCACTCATATTTAGCGAGTTGAAACCGAAGAAAACTGCCAAAGGGCGGATGTATATCAGGGAACATGATATAAAGATTGTAAGCCCGATAACCAGCAGCACAAGGTTATTTTTATATTTGATAGTTGTAAACAGCGAGTAGTAAAACGAACGATTGACTAAAGTGAGCAAAATATTAGCCGATATCAGAGTGGTAAATACCATGGTACGGGTTACTTGTTCATCTGCTGCTTTGCTTATGGCATATTGGTAGACCGTTAGTGTTCCGATTGTGATGGCTGCCCCTTGTACTATGCTGGTCGCCAACTCTTTCCAATTAAAGAACGTGGTGCTGAACGGACGTGGCTTTTGCAACATTGCATTCTTTTCTATGGGCTCGTTTTCATAAATGATCGAACAAGTCGGCCCCATAATCAGTTCCAGGAAAATAATATGCACCGGTGAAAAAATATTCGGATAAATCCAACCTAAAGCCAGTGGTATAAATACCGTTAATACGATGGGAATGTGGATAGAAATAATATACTGTATGGCCTTTTTTAGGTTAGTGTAGATACGCCGGCCCATGGCTACAGCATCAACCATTTTCGAAAGGTCATCCTCCAATAAAATTAATGAAGCAGCCTGCTTCGCTATCTCTGTGCCCTTTTTTCCCATCGCAATGCCAATATGCGCCGCCTTCAGTGCGGGGCCGTCGTTAACTCCGTCTCCGGTCATAGCTACTATCTCATTTTGGGCTTTTAAAGCATTGATGATCTTTAGCTTGGCATCCGGGAACATACGTGTAAAAATGTTCGCTTTCTTCACTTTCTCCCTAAGTTCCTGTTCTGACAATTGCATCAGCATGTCTCCGCTGATGCATTGGTCTGCTCCATGGAAGTCAATTTGCTTCGCGATAGCGCCGGTGGTTTCTGCATTATCGCCCGTGATGATTTTAACCTTAATGCCAGCTTTGTAAAAGCCCTGTAATACAGCAGTGATGTTTTTCTTGGGCGGATCATAAAATGCAACCAGCCCTTTGAATACAAAATGAAACTCCTGCTGTGTAGCAGGAAAATCACTTCCCACAAAATTTGCTTCGCCTACGGCCAATACCCGGTAACCTTCGATAGCCAAAGCCGCTATTGCAGCAGTCACGTGTTCTTTCTCGATTTGATTTAGGTTGCTGACGCCGATCAATGCTTCAGGTGCACCTTTGGCTGCGATAATGCGATTCCCTTTTCCATTTTCAAAAAGGTGGGTCATCATAGGCGGCTTGCCGCCCAGCGGATATTCGTGGATCATTTTATAATCCGAACGCTCATCTGCCCGATTTGTGTGGGTGTAGGCATTGTGCAGGGCAACTTCCATCGGATCAAAAGGGATCGGTTCGCTGGCCCACATGGCAAGCGCGATTAGCTCTGTTGCTGCGCCGGTCGATAGCTTTTCATTAAGATTGTAAATGCAATCCTCCTTCAGGACATACGCTTTCGCCAGGCTCATCTTATTCTCGGTTAGTGTGCCGGTTTTATCAGTGCATATTACCGATGCGCTGCCCAAAGTCTCCACCGTTTTCATTTGCTTGACAACGACCCCAATTTTCATAAGCCGCCAGGCCCCCAGCGCCATAAAAGTGGTAAATGCAACAGGGATTTCCTCGGGCAGGATACTCATGGCCAGCGTAAGCGCTTTAAGGAGACTGTCTAAGATATTTGCCGAATGAAAATAGTTTATCCCCCACACCGTCAGAAACACAATTACCCCCACGATCACCATTTTCTTTACGAAATTGCTGATCTGTATTTCCAGGGGTGTTTTTTCTTCCGCTATAGATTCGAGGCTCCTGCCAATTTTACCTAATCGTGTTTGGTTACCTATTGCCGTTACGGTTGCAATGGCCAGTCCGCTTGCTACTGTTGTGCCACTGAAAATCAGATTGTCTGCTGAGGAGCTGTCTTTAAAAACAGCCAGGGATTCGCCTGTGAGAATGCTTTCGTTGATTGAAAAATCATTGGAATGTTCAATAACACCATCAGCAGTAATAAAAGTGCCTTCCTCTACTATCAGGCTGTCGCCAATAACAAGTTCTTCTTTTTTTACTTCTAAAACTTCTCCGTGCCTGATCACTTTGCATTTAGGTTGCGAAAAGTCCTTCAATTTTTCGAGCGCGTTCCGGCTTCTGGAGTCCTGATACAAAGATATGCCCGACACGAGTACAATTGCTGAAGCCAAAAAAATACCGTCGCCCGCCTTTCCGCTAATAAAATAAATACATGAGGTAACTAACAATAAGATTACCATCGGTTCTTTTGTCAATCCTATCAACGCATTAACAAATCCGTTTTCTTTCTTAAACGAAAGGCTGTTCGCTCCGTATTTAGATCTCGCCGCAAGTACTTCCTGTTCGCTCAGGCCATGTATATTGAAATTATTTATTGCCATTTATCTAATCAGCTAATAGTTAGTTACGAACTGATCAGATCATTTCAGACGGAATGACCATCAGAGGTAAATGCTGGTTGTCTAAAGCGGCCACCGTTGTAGACTTGTCAAACAGCCCCGACAAAAAAAAGTTTTGATGATGAACAAGTGTAAGTATATCCGATCCGTTATCTTTGCATAGCCTATTTAATCGTTTAATCACGTCTTTTCCCCTTATTTCCTGAAAGGTTATATTATCCTGTTTGATTGCATCAATATGGTTAAGTAAAGCCTTTTCTTTTACAGTATCGCCTTCCTCTTCTATGGCGGATACGTGGACAATTTCCAGGTGAAAGTGTAACTGTTTTTGTAAGCCGGTTAAGTAATTGATTGCATTGATATCGGCCAGTTCGAAAGCCGTGGCTAATGTTACTCTTTTAAGCTGGGCTAAATCCGCTTTTGGCGGGATGATCAATACGGGGCGGGACGAATGATCTATCACCTGCATCGTATCTCTGCCGAAGATTAAGTGGTCTAAAGAGCTATCTGTACTACTGCCGATTACAACAAGATCAATGTTATTATCCTGAATAACCGCCGCTGTATTTCGACCAAGTGAACCTTCACCAATTTGATAATCAATTTTAGGTTCAACGCCTTCTATAGTTAGATCTGCAATAATATGCCTTAGTTGACTAGCCAATTGGCCCAGCCTTACCTCGCTTTCGTCTTTACGAAAAACGAATTCTTCTACCACCCAGGGGCCACCAGCATATGTAGGAAGTATAGGGTGGTCATAATAAGTGTTGTAAAGCAATATATCTGCATTTAAATTCCTCAGAGCTTTTGCGGCGGTTTTTGCGGCGTGGTTTGCATTTTCCGAAAAGTCAGTGAGCATTAGAATTATGTTCATGGTGTAATTCTTTAGATTGTAAAGCTATCCGTTCATTATTCGCCAATAAATGATTAAGATCATTTATTGGCTTGATTACTATTATTTAAACAGTGCTATTAGTTGATCACCTTTGATAAAAAAGTCATGAACCAAACACACATCCACCTGCTGATCACGCACCTGCCTATCGTTGGTACGGCTTTGGGTGCATTTGTCCTGATCCATGGAATATGGAAAAGAAACAAAGGTACACTAATCGCTGCTTATAATGTTTTGATTGTCTCAGCAATTGGGGCCGGTATAGCCTATGCAACCGGCGAGGGTGCTGAAGAAACCATTGAACATTTAAAAGGGATATCTAAATATCTCATTGAAGATCATGAGGAGTCTGCCCTGGTATCTTTGATCGCTTTAATACTTACAGGTGGGGTTTCTCTGATTGGGCTCTTTGCAACATTGAAAAATACATCACAGGTTAGGCGTGTAGCCTTAATAGCGCTCACTGTATCCTTGATAAGCTTTGGACTGATTGCAAGGACGGGCTATTTAGGTGGGCAAATCAGGCATTCGGAAATCAGAACTGATACGATGTCTACATCAAAAGAGAAAAATGATAAGGATAATGATTGAATAGAATTATGTTTGTCAACCTTGCGCATAAACGGAGTTATTATATAGTAAATGCCATTACCTTTTATAGGTTATTGACGGCTCCGTTACTTTTGACATTATTATTTTATGAACGGCTTTCAATTTTTAAATGGTTGCTTATTGTAAGTTTTCTTACAGATGCGGTGGATGGCCATCTGGCGCGCAAATTCAAGGTGACCAGTGCGTTTGGTTCAATTCTGGATTCTGTCTCTGACGACCTTACCATCGCGGTAGCGATTATCGGTATTGTTTTGGTGAACCCTGCGTTTCTTAGACAGGAACTTGTATTAGTTGTAATTCAAGTGTTTCTCTTTTTCGCGCAGATCGCGGCAGCATTATTTCGCTACCGTAAGATTAGTAGCTTCCATACCTACCTGGCCAAATTTGTTGCGGTTTTTCAGGCTGTATTCCTTATGCTCTTCTATTGGTTACCCCAACCGGTTTACATATTGTTTTACTTTGTGTCAGCTTTAACCATTCTTGATTTGTTAGAGGAGATAATACTCGTACTTATTATTCCGAAATGGGAAACTGATATAAAAGGCTTATATTGGGTAATCAAAAAAAGCGCACTTCCAAAAGTGTAAAACTGCACCCCATGGTAAAAGAAATGCCGGTGACCGTGAAGCGGGCCATAGAACTAATTGGCCTGTTTGTTTTAGGAACTATTATCATAGCTGGTAATACGATCATTATGCCTTTGTTAATGGCGTTCTTCTTCAGCCTGGTACTTTTACCCGTCTTTCGTTTTTTCAGGAAGCTCAAAGTACCGGAGGTTATTGCGGTTTTTTTGCCAATATTGTTATTGACGATTGTCGTAGCGCTGATCATCTGGCTGTTTTCCAGTCAGATAGGTGCTTTGTTGGATGATTTTCCGCAGATTCAACGTACCGTGGCCAAACACCTGGATGACCTAAGTATCTGGATCAGCAAGTCATTTGGATATTCCCCGGCAGAACAAGTGAAATTCATTAATGTGCAAAGCAAAAAGTTATTCAGTTCCTTAGGCGGAGTTTTAAGCGGCGCGGCTGGATCTTTGTCTGGCATGGTTATATTTATTGGGTTATTGCCGATCTATATCTACCTGATCATTCTATATAGAAACCTTTTTTTAAGATTTCTGCTGATGTGGTTTAAAAAAGAGCAGTATCTAAATGTAGAAGAAGCAGTAAGGCAAACTGAAAAAATGGTTAAAAGTTATCTTGTGGGCCTGCTGATACAGATTACCTATATCATTATTCTTTTAGGTGGCCTATTATGGTTTTTCGATATTCAGAATGCACTGCTCATTGGTATTATCTTCGCTTTTCTGAACCTGATCCCGTACCTGGGCGCCCTGATCGGCAATATTCTGGGTGTGCTGTTAACGCTCGCTTCGTCAGATAGTATTGCAGATGTGCTGATTGTATTGGGAGCTATTACAGTAGTACAATTTCTGGATAACAATATTTTAATGCCGCGTATCGTAGGGTCGCAGGTAAAAATTAATCCGCTTGTTTCCATCGTTGGTATTATTATTGGCGGAAGCATGGCGGGGCTTTCGGGCATGTTCCTGGCGATGCCGGTACTATCCATTTTAAAGATCGTGTTTGACCGTAGCGAAAATTATAGGCAATGGGGTGTATTATTGGGCGATGAGCGGCCTGTAAAGAGCCAGATGCACGTTTAACTCTCTCGGCTATATATTTTCTGGAAAGCCTTGTAGCCCTGAAAAATAACTAATGGTAACAGGCTGGCTGTTGTAGCGGACAGCCACAACTTAAATGAGAGCTGCGATAACCCTAATACTAAACGCAGGCCGGGCAGTGCAAAAACCAGTAAAAGAAGACCGCTGCAAATCAAAATGGCAATCCATATCCATTTGTTCCGGGTAATTTCATTATTTATAAATCCGGAGCCTTCCGAAGACATGTTGAATACGTGAAATAGTTGAGCAAGGGTAAGAGTGATAAACGCGATATTATTGCAGGTTTGATCATCACTATGCAGCGCTACTTTGCAATAAACAACCGCAATGACCACAGTTGAGGTGATTGAAGCCGAATGTAGTGCTATTGCCAGCCACTTTTTGTTGGTGATGATATTCTTTCCTGGTGCTCTTGGCGGTCTGGACATCACAGTCTTATCCCCTGTGCCCAAGCCCAGCGCCAATGCAGGAAATATGTCTGTCACCATATTCAGGAACAGAATTTGTAATGGCAATAACGTGGCACCAGGTATAATTATACCTAAAACGGTAACAATGAATATCTCGCTTAAGTTGCAAGATACCAGGTAGACCACAAACTTTTGAATATTTTGAAAAATCTCCCTCCCGTGCGCCACTGCCTGAACGATTGATGTAAAAGAGTCATCTTTCAAAACAATACTCGCCGTCTCTTTCGCTACCTGGGTGCCTCTGATACCCATTGCAATACCCACATCTGCATTCTTTAATGCCGGGGCATCGTTTACACCATCTCCTGTCATTGCAACTATTGATCCGGCTTGTTGAAATACATGAGCGATTTCCAGTTTCTGTTTGGGTGAAACCCTTGCAAAAACAGCAGCAGCCAAAATACGCTGCCGCCAATCATTTGTCAATAGCTCGGCCCGTGGTAACTCAGTGCCGGTAATTACCTCTTTGTCGTCCTCATCAATTAAGCTTACCTTCCGGGCAATGTTTAAAGCAGTTTTCGGGTGGTCGCCAGTGATCATCACTACCCTGATGCCTGCTTTTCTGCAACTAAGCATAGCACCTTTAATATCTACCCTGGGTGGGTCAAGAAAGCCGGTCATTCCAATGTAAATAAGGTCATTTAAATAATTGTGCGTATCAAGGTTGTTACCCGACCGGTAGGCAAATGCAAGCACCCGCAACCCTTCAGCCGCCATCTTCTCCGATTGTAGCAGGATGGATTTACGGGATGCGCTATCAAGTATTTTGATGTGTGCACCCGACTGTAAATAGTTGCATTTATCCAGCAATCTTTCAACCGAGCCTTTGGCAGCAGTGAAGTATCCTGACGATGTTTTATGTAAAGTTGCCATCATCATGATCTCCGAACTAAAGGGTACTTCTGCAATACGTACAAATTGTTTGCTTAACAAATGGTTGTCTAAACCCGCTGCAATGGCCGTTTTTATTAAGGCAACTTCTACAGGGTCACCGGAAAGTTGATCCGGCTCAGGATATTTTTCTTCAATAGTAGCATTATTGCATAAAATACCGGTTAAAAGTAGTTTGTCCAGATTTTCGGCGCTTTTAACTGCTCCGTTAGGAAATTTCAGCAGGTTGTTTTCTACTTGTGCTTTTACGGTTTCTTCCGGAAACGCCAAAGTATCGGTAAATATCTTGTTTTCGGTTAGGGTCCCGGTTTTATCAGTCAGGATAACCCCGGTGCTTCCCAACGTCTCTACGGCAGATAGTTTCTTGACAATTGCATTACGCCTGGCCATCAATAGCATACCATAGGATAACGCGACGGTAGCAACGATAGGTAAGCCTTCCGGTATAGCTGCCACTGCCAGCGCAATTGATGTTTCTATAATGGTTAATATGGCTTTGCGTTGGATAAATCCGGTTATTGAAAATATTGCGGTCATGACCAGTGTAACCCAAATCAATTTCCTACTTAACCTGTTCAGCTTTTTATCCAGCGGGGTGATTGTATCCACCGAAGTTTCTACAAGCGAAGTTATTGTGCCCAACTGTGTATTTGCCGCTATACCGGTTACTACCATTTTACCGTTACCATTAATAACTGAGGTACCCTTAAAAACCATGTTATGCTGGTCGCCAACAACGGTGTCTTTTTTTAATGTTTCAACAGTTTTATCAGTAGGAAGGGACTCGCCGGTGAGCGATGATTCGTCGCATTGTAAACGGTTTACAGCAACTAAACGACCGTCTGCAGGTATAATATCTCCAGCTTCGAGTGGAATCAGGTCGCCTGGTACTAATTGTTCGGAGGGGATCGATCTGGATTTACCACCACGAATAACCTTTGCCGTTACTATATCCATTTTTTTTAGCGCATTCATAGAGTTGCGTGCCTGAAACTCCATAAAAAAGCCGATCAGCGCATTAATTAAGATAACGGCCAGGATGGCTGTGGTTTCCAAAATATCTTTAAAGTAAAGTGAAGCGAGTGATCCGGCTATAAGGAGATAAACGATGGGGTTTTTGAATTGATATAGCAGAATTAACCAGAGACTTTTTTGTTTTTGAGTTTTATAGCTATTTAAGCCATAAACACGGCTGCGTTTTTTTGCTTCATAATAAGTAATCCCCTCAGCAGTATCGGCTTGAACCAATTTAGCAACTTCTTCAACTGTTAACGAAAACGGCTGATCTATCGGGTATTTCATGGTCATGCTGAAAATGGTTTTATTTACCGCTACTCAGGGACGGGACCTTGGCAAAATTATTTGCCATCCTTTTTTTTAAAGGTTAGTAAAGGAACCTTTCCATAAAAGGAATATTCTGTGGCATTAGAAGGGAAAAATAGCTTTTCGAGCATAGGCCTGGACTGATGGGTGAATAAGACCAAAAGGGACGGTTTGCTGATCTTAACAGCGTGATCTATATCTTCCAGTAAATTATTGTTGACATCTCTTTGCAGGTTTAAAAGGCTAATTTTATAACTATTTTTTTTCTGTAAGGTGGCTTCAGCCAACTCTTTGTCAAAAGCAAATTCATTAGGATAGGCGATATGTACCATCTCGACACTGGCACCAATTGGCCTGGCAAAATCGACAACCTCTTTTAATTCGTTTTCATAATCAGTCATATCCGAAGCATACAGGATGTGTTTCAGTTCTTTTAAATGGTATGCGCTTGGTATGCATATAACAGGGACAGTTGAACAGCTGATCAATTTTGCGGTATGCGTGCCGAATATTTTTGCAATAGTTCCCGCTCCACGAGTACTGATGCAGATATAAGAACAACTGTTCCTGCTGGCATAATCTGTGATGCCATCAACTACATCGATATTGGATACTAAAACTAATTCGTAGTTAATTTCGCGTTCATCGATATCATGATAAATGCCTGCAATAAATGATGACAATTCGTCTGTCGTTTTTTTTCTGAATTCAGTTGTATACGCCGCAAAAGCGTGGTCTGTCCATTTGAAGGGTTTTAAAAGATGGTATACGTGAAGGATGGTTAATTGCGCTTTACGCTGACTGGCCAGTTTAATCGCAAAACGGATAGCCGCTTTGGAATTAACGGATTGATCTGTTGTAACTAATATCTTTTCCATGATTTATTCGAGGTTTAACCGTTGTGATGTTGTTTTATTCGGCATGTATATGCGTGTTGTTTAAGAACTTAAAATAACTTTCAGCGCTTTCTCTTCGGCTGCATTGCCAAATGTATCGTATGCTTCTGCCACCTGATCTAATCTGAAACGATGTGTGATTAGTTTGGCGGGCGCTATTTTCTTTGATTGTATCGTTTTTAACAACATTGGTGAAGTCACTGTGTCCACGAGCCTGGTCGTGATAGTAATGTTTTTCGACCACAGGTCTTCCAGGTGTAAACGGACACTTTTTCCATGAACGCCAATGTTGGCGATACGGCCGCCAGGGGCAATAATCGCCTCACATAGCTCGAATGTCTCGGGAATGCCGACAGCTTCTATCGCCACATCAACGCCGGTTTGGTTGGTGAGTTTCATTACCGCTTCAATTGTATTTTCATTGCGGCTATTAATAATCTGTGTTGCACCGAATTTTCTGGCCACATTGAGCCGGTTATCATCCTGATCGATCATGATAATTTCCGCAGGTGTATAAAATTGAGCGGTAAGTAAAGTGGCAATCCCGATAGGGCCGGCACCTATTATGGCTATTGTATCTCCAGGTTGTACCTTTCCGTTCAACACGCCGCATTCAAAGCCTGTAGGTAATATATCGCTTAACATCACCAATGCTTCTTCGTCAGAACCGCTGGGTACCAGAAAAAGGCTGTTGTCTGCATGGGGGATACGAACATATTCTGCCTGCGTGCCATCAATCAGGTGTCCTAATAACCAACCGCCATCTGTACAGTGAGAATACATGCCCTTTTTACAGTAGTTACATTTACCGCAAGATGTGATACAGGATATAATCACGTGGTCGCCCGGCTTAAAATTACTAACAGTGGTCCCCACTTCTTCGATCACGCCCACGCCTTCGTGCCCTATGATCCTGCCATCGGCAACTTCAGGAACAT
Source organism: Mucilaginibacter gossypii (assembly GCF_900100945.1). Lineage (GTDB taxonomy): Bacteria > Bacteroidota > Bacteroidia > Sphingobacteriales > Sphingobacteriaceae > Mucilaginibacter > Mucilaginibacter gossypii. Next base: position 406,337 of record NZ_FNCG01000003.1, read on the forward strand.
CACCTTTCATAATGTGCAGATCTGTACCGCAAATCGTTGTTTTCAGGATTTTTACAATGGCATCGCTTGTTGATAGCAGTACCGGTTTGGGCTTTTCTTCCCAGGCTTTCTGACCTGGGCCGTGATAAACTAATGCTTTCATATTTTCTGCTTTAACTGCTTATGTTAAGCACAAAATTGCTGTTGTTTTATTTTTTTATGATGCTGGTCGTCAGGTAAATAAATGATATATATCACTATTTAAAAATGAGAGGTAATTGACTCGTTATTTGTATATTAAACATGTGGGCGGTTTATCTGCAATGGTATTGCACTTGAAGGCCTTTAGACATGTCTGCAAAGGGCAAATCATTTTGAATGATGAGGTCACCATTATAGTTGATCTTTATCCTGGCCAGGCTTAGGGCGTCGGATTAACTTTGTATCAACCGATGGATGGAATTTATTCCTGTTTCGGTAAATGATCGCGGGCAGGGATTGAACCATTGTCCGACGTCGTTGCGGAACCGGAAAAACCGGTTCCGCTTTTTTTAAATATTGCAACAGGCTTCATTATCAACCAAAGGGATTCTCTATCTTTCTCCCCCCGCAGTATTATTATACCATCTGTAAGTTGTTGGCTTATAGTTTATTATTTGCTCTGTTTTTTCGTGAAATGTGATTCCGACAATCTGAATGGATATTGAATGGTGATCGTTTTATGTACATTAAATGGCAATAATTGTGTTTACAATAAGCCAACATAGTTTTGAAATATAGTTGACTTTAATTAACTCCAGTAGCAAATTTGATTTTTACCGTGATCTTCTGCGTACCTTTTTTAGCGCCAGGTCTTTTTCTTTTTCTCGCCCCTTTTTTAATATTTTAAAATTCGCGATCTGTTAAAATCTGTTAAATACCCGAGATTTCATCTAAACTACAGAATGTAAAGATACTATTGCAATAATTAAATAAACGCACCTGAAGCTGAATTGCTTTACGCAGAGATTTACCTTCAGGAGGCTTGTTTAAGTTAGTTGAGATTTATTGATATACCCCGATCTTAAATTTATGGACAGAAAAGAATTTCTATCAATTGCCGGAATTACGGCAGCGTCATTCGCACTGATTAACTGTATGGGCTGCAGTAAACAATCCGACAATGCGTCGGCAGGTATCACCGGGCCAACCGGCGTGGATTTTACACTTGACCTCAGCCTTTCGGCAAACTCGGCTTTACTCGTGAACGGCGGCTATCTTGCCTCAAAAGGTGTAATAGTGGCTAAAACAACAACCGGCAGCTATATTGCTGTTCAGCAATCTTGCACCCATGAAAGCTATCCTCTTATTTATCAGAGCAGCGGACAGCAGTTTTTTTGCAATAATCATGGTTCCGCTTTCACGGAAGCCGGAGTTGTTAAAAATTCGCCTGCAAACCGCAACCTTACCGTATATCAAACAACTTTAACCGGCACCTCGTTGCGGATATTCTCTTAACCAGTTAATAAAATGAAATTACTGATCATCTCATTATTGTTGTTTACAGGCAAGCCGGTTACATGGCTTGGTGATTTTAAGAAAGCGCAGACGGAAGCGGCAACGTCGCATAAGCTCATAGTAATAAATTTTTCCGGCTCTGATTGGTGTGGCCCTTGCATCCGGCTGCGGAAAGAGATTTTGGAATCCGAAAAATTTAATGATTTCGCTGCAGATAAACTTGTTTTGGTAAGGGCTGATTTTCCCCGCCAAAAGAAAAATCAACTAAGCAAGGAGCAGGTACAATTAAATGAAGCGCTTGCAGATAAATACAATCCTGACGGTAAGTTCCCATTTACGCTGCTTGTTGACGAACATGGTAAGGTACTAAAAGAGTGGGACGGCTATCCAAATGAGTCCACTGAACAGTTTATTGACCAGATCAAGGCGTTTGTCCAATGACAGCCATTGGCAGCGGGGCAACCGTACATCAACGTGTGCTGAAACTGATGGGTAACCGTTTTGAGATAAGCGTTGTAGGAGATGACGGGCAATGGGCCGCAAAATGTATTGATCAGGCTGTAGCGGAGATAAGCCGCATAGAAAAATTACTAACTACGTTCAGTGACGATAGCCAAACCAACCAGATCAATGCCGCCGCCGGAATAAAGCCGGTAAAAATAGATCATGAGGTTTTTCAACTTATTCAGCGTTCGCTAAGGATATCAGAGCTTACGCAGGGAGCATTTGATATTACTTACGGATCAATTGATAAAAGCCTATGGAATTTTGATGTAAATATGAAAAGTCTGCCTAATGCCGAAACCGCGCGAAATGCTGTACGACTGATCAATTATAAAAATGTGATCATGGATTCTGATCACATGACTGTGATGCTTAAAGAAAAAGGTATGCGTATAGGTTTTGGAGGAATAGGAAAGGGGTATGCAGCTGATAGGGCGAAAGCCATTTTACAGCAAAATGGAGTAAACAGCGGGATAGTAAATGCAGCCGGCGACCTGATTACCTGGGGAACACAACCTAATGGTAAGCCATGGACTATAGCAATAGCAGATCCGAATAAGCAGATGACGCCGTTTTCAACGCTCAATATCAGTGATATGGCTATTGCCACATCCGGTAACTATGAAAAGTATGCTGTGATAAATGGAAAAAAATATTCCCATACCATCGATCCTAAAACAGGTTTGCCGGTAACCGGAATTAAAAGCGTAAGCATTATTTGTCCGAGCGCGGAGTTTGCCGACGCTATGGCCACACCCGTAACAGTAATGGGGATCAGCGTTGGATTGGACCTGGTAAATCAACTACAGCAACTTGCCTGTGTGATCATCGACGACAATAACCGCCTTTACACCTCCAGTAATATTAATATTAAAAATTAGTACATGAAAAAAATACCCCTGATTAAATTAATGCTGGTAAGTAGCTTACCGGCGCTCGGCCTTACATCTTGCATGTCGGTAAAAGCATATCAGAAAAATCGCCTTAATGATGCAGAGATGGAGCTATCAGCCCGTAAATCGCAAAAGTTTGAGCAAAGTTTCCAATTGTACCGTGAAGGTGGTTCAGGAGCAAATGGCGGAAAGAGCGGCGGTGGCTGCGGATGTAATTAAAACGGCGACCGGAAATGAGGAAAATATATTTATGCGTTGCCGCTCTGTATTTAGGAATAGTTGCTTCGCATGCGCAAACTAAAGCCTTGCCCGTTAAAGATAGCAGCAATTACCAGGCACGTAAGCTTAAAATTGATGAAATTAACATCATATCTGCCTATTACCACCAGGATGGTAACAACTCGGCAGTTACGGGTGGTATCGGCACAGAAAAACTAACTGATTTTGCTAATACCTTCGATCTGCAATTATCCAAATATGGAATAGGAGGAAATAAACACACTTTTACTTTTGAATTGGGTGTTGACCATTATACGTCCGCTTCTTCAGATAAGATCGATCCCTATAGTATTTCTTCCGCATCAAGACAGGACACCCGTGTATACCCCTCGCTAAATTGGACAGTATCTAATGATAAAACGGGAAATGCATTTGGCTTAACCGGGTCTTATTCACATGAGTTTGATTACCAGTCTTTCGGTGGGGGTATCAACCTAACCAGGGTATCAAAAGATAAAAACACGCAGTTTGATTTTAAGGGACAGGTGTTTCTTGATACGTGGAAGGTTATATTGCCGGTTGAATTAAGGCCCCCTGGATATGGGTCAGGGTCAGAGAGGGACGGGCGGGGTAACGTAGACCATAGCCCCCGCAATTCATTTAGTACATCGTTTTCAATTTCGCAGGTGCTTACCACACGTTTACAGGCTTTGTTCATTATCGAACCGTCCTATCAGCATGGGTTACTGGCAACAAAATATCAACGTGATTATTTTACCGATGGATCCGAAAGGGTTGAAAACCTGCCGGGTAGCCGTTATAAATTGCCAATTGCAGTAAGGTTCAATTATTTTCTGGATGATCATTTTGTGATTAGAACGTTTTACAGGTACTACATGGACAATTGGGGGATCCGGGCGCACACAGCCGAATTGGAGATACCCATAAAGCTTACCTCTTTTGTATCGGTAAGTCCATATTATCGGTATAATAATCAGAAGGGTACAAGGTACTTTGCACCTTATGGGCAACATGATCCAACCGCTGTGTACTATACCAGCGATTACGATTTGTCAACACTCCATAGTAACTTTGTTGGTGCCAATATCAGGTTATCACCGCCAACCGGCGTATTTGGATGGCAGCATTTCAATTCGCTGGAGATCAGGGCGGGGCATTACATGCGCTCGACGGGCTTAAATTCAAATATTGTAACTTTAGCAATGAAGTTTAAATAAAGCCTTATGCATCGGGAACATCATGTAACAAGTTCAGAAACCATCAGGGATATCGTTATCGGTATGTCTGATGGTTTAACCGTGCCTTTTGCACTTGCAGCCGGGCTAAGCGGAGCAGTAAGTTCGTCGACCCTGGTGGTTACCGCGGGTATCGCCGAAATAGTAGCCGGATCTATTGCCATGGGGTTGGGCGGATATCTTGCCGGTCGAACAGAAGCTGACCACTATCAATCCGAGTTGAAGCGGGAATATGATGAGGTTGAACGTGTACCTGAGCAGGAAAAGGCAGAAGTAAAGAAGGTATTTGCAGATTTCGGACTTTCAAATCATCTACAGGACGAGATTGCAGATGAGATGGCAAAAGACAAGAAACAATGGGTTGAATTTATGATGCGTTATGAATTGGGCCTGGAGGAACCTAATGCAAACCGCGCTACCCAAAGTGCCATCACTATTGGCATTTCCTATATTGTGGGTGGTATCATCCCGCTTTCACCCTATATCATTATTCATGAGGCGCAAGAGGCACTTTATTACTCATGCGGGGTAACAATAATTTGCTTGTTCATTTTTGGCTATTTCAAAAGTAAAATGACCGGCCAGCCTGCGTTAAGTGGCGCGTTAAAAGTGGTATTTATTGGAGCTCTTGCCGCAGGGGCCGCGTTTATTATGGCAAAGCTGATTACCGGTAAATAATGGTTATTTATCATTACCGCCGTTGATCATGTCTGAAACTATACCCTTGTCATCTTTCCGCTCAGCCAAAAATACGCCGGTCAAATGAACGAGTATAAACGCGATAATCAGGTACATACAAAAGCCGTGAACTTCTTTAACACTATGCCTGATAGCCTTAAATGGCGCTAACAGATCTTCAAATGCCAGAAATAAACCCGTTAATGCCATTATAATAAGTAAGATATAGAATGCTGCATAAACGGCTTTCACAATGAGCTCATGTTTGGCAAGTTCACGCTCTTTTCTTGTGGAATGAAACTGACGATAAAGGTCCTTTATCCGGCGGATGAATTTTTGATCGGTTACTTGAAAAAGTTCAAGGATGAGCCTGAACAGTAATAATCCCGCTAATACATAACCAAACCAGGTATGTATGCTCCAAACACTATCGCCAAGCGCATGAGCAACCGAGCCAGATTGATCGTCGGTTATTGTGGCGCCCTGGGTTTTCAGTTGCGTTTTAATTATTTTTGTTAAAGTTCTTCTGTCAGTAATAGTGGAATTGATCAAAACAGTAATTAATGAACCACTAATAACTATTGTGTTTGCCCAATGCCAAAAACGCAAGGGAGCTGAGTATACCCGGCGAGTGAGAGGCCGACTATCAGGTTGGATTATTGCCATAGTTGTTTTAACTGGAATCGGGTTATTTGTATCCTCATTTAAAATGTTTGTAAATTACCTGATAATTTTGAAGTAAGTCTGTAGTGTTGGTAATACTTCAGGTTCTCTTCAGTTTCAATTTTTAAATTTGATTAAAAAGCTTTGAAAATACTGGTAATAGAAGACGAGCAAGGTTTACGCGAAAACATCACGAGTTATTTGAATGTAGATGGTAACATTTGTGAAAGTTGTAATGCATTGACCCCCGCACTGCAAAAACTATCTGATTATGATTATGACTGTGTTTTGCTTGACATTGGCTTACCCGATGGCGAAGGGTTTGGTGTACTTGAATACTTAAGCACACAACAAAAAAGCGAAGCTGTTCTGATTATTTCTGCCCGCAACTCGCTCGATGATAAATTGAAGGGGCTCAACATAGGCGCAGACGATTACTTGACCAAGCCTTTCCATTTGGCCGAACTTAAAGCCAGGCTGATGGCTGTTTATCGCAGGAAAGCGCTAAATACCAGCAGCAAGCTGGTTTTTAATGAAATTTCAATTGATATACAGGGGCGCACTGTCGAGGTTAATAAAAATACGATAATATTAACCAGAAAAGAATATGAAATGTTACTGTACTTTATTGCCAATAAAGGTAAAGTAATTTCAAAAAATGCAATTGCGGAACATCTTTGGGGTGACGAGATGGACATGTATGATAGTTTCGATTTTATTTATACCCATATTAAAAACCTCCGGCGGAAAATTCTGGATGCGGGAGGAAGAGATTATTTAACATCTATATACGGACTTGGCTATAAATTCACTGATTGATGAGGCTGTCAGAGCATTATACCAGGACGAGTTTCTATATCACCCTGGCTGTGTTAGTGATAGGAGCAGTGATTTACTACTTCGCTATAAGTTACATTGGCACACAGCAACTTGATCGGGCGCTTCAACAACAATTAACAGAGGCTGAAGAGTATATCAGGAGCAACAATGGCAATCCGCAGCAATATGACCTTGACCGCGATCACGCTGTATTTGTTAAAACTTACAAGCAACTGTTACAGAAGCGTTTTTTTGACACTATTTATTTAAAACCGAAAGAGCAGCGATGGGAAGCGGGTAGGGCCGTAGAAGACCTCGTAAAATTAAAAAACAGCAACTACAAGGTTACAATTACTATTTCGAGGGTTGGGCAAAAAAATCTGATCGAACTCATTTCTATTATCACGCTTGCATTACTTGCCGGTTTATTGACGGTACTCTTTATAACCAATAAATATCTGCTAAATGGCCTTTGGAAGCCTTTTCAACTCACCCTAAAAGAGATCAAACAGTTCAATATCGCCGACGTTGATCAGTTTAAAGGTAAACCAAGTAAGGTGGACGAGTTTACAGAACTTAATGAAGCCATACGGGAAATGTCTTTAAGGGTAACTCAGGATTATCTTAGCCTGAAACAATTTACAGAGAATGCATCACATGAAATGATGACACCACTGGCTGTTGTAACCACCAAATTGGATACGCTAATACAGGACGAAACATTGAATGCAGCGCAATTGGCACAAATCGCAGATATTTACAGCTCAGTAAACAAGTCCAGTCGGCTTAATCACTCATTATTACTGCTGGCTAAACTGGAAAATAAGCTGATCGTTGAAGAGGAATCGATTGAACTCGATGTAATACTTGAAAGGAAAATGCTCCAATTTCAGGAACTTATGCAAAATAAGAACCTTACTGTCCGTTATAAGCTGCACCCGAAGCAGATATCGGCCAGTAAATACCTGATAGATATTTTACTAAATAATTTGTTTGGTAATGCAATCCGCCATAATGTGCCGGGTGGTGAAATTTTTATTGGTCTTGACCCATACCAACTTTCGATAAAAAATACCGGTATTGCAAATGCGCTGAACGGGCAACAAATTTTTGAACGTTTTCACAAAAGCAAAGATTCACAAGGTGCCGGACTGGGATTAACACTGGTTAAAAATATTTGCCAGCACTACGGGTATGGCATCCAATACCAATATGACGAGGGAAAGCATGCGTTTGTCATAACCTTTTAATTTCATAGCCTGTTTGTCACGTTTCTTATACATAAGCTTTAACTCCAATTTTACTTCAGATTGTCCCGATAGTTTTAACGCTATACTATTTGTATACAAGTTAAAACCGACTATTGATGAAATATTTATGTTTACTGATCTTAGTGTTTTACGCTCTGGAACTTAAAGCGCAAGATAATTATGAGATTCAGGTTTACGGTTCTGAAACCGTTGAAAAGGGTAAAACAATGTTTGAATTGCATAGCAATTATACGTTAAACGGTAGTAAAACTGTAACAACCTGGGAACTTCCTACCAATCATGTTGTACACGAAACGGTAGAGATCACCCATGGTTGGACAACCTGGTTTGAAACAGGTTTTTATATCTTTAACTCTATTGGAGATGCGGGCAGGACGGCTTACGTCGGCTCTCACATCAGGCCCAGGGTTGCCGCTCCTTCAAGCTGGAACTGGCCCGTGGGGGTAAGTATATCTACAGAATTTGGCTTTCAGAAAGCTGCGTTCTCGGCAAATACCTCCACGCTGGAAATCAGGCCAATCGTAGATAAAAAATGGAATAAGTTATATGTTTCCTTAAATCCTACCCTCGAGAAGAGTTTCAAGGGGCCCGATCAAAACCGTGGATTTACCTTTTCACCAAATGTTAAAGGGAGTTACGATGTAACAAAAGTGGTTGCCCTTGGCCTCGAGTATTATGGTAGTACCGGGCCATTTTTTCACTACGACCCAATTAAACAACAAGATCATCAGTTGTTTGTAGCCACGGACCTCAATGCAGACCCTAAATGGGAGTTTAACGGAGGAATTGGCTATGGATTTACATCGAATTCGGACCGTGCCATTGTCAAAATAATTATTGGCAGAAGATTTTAGGTGTATTAAAATGTTCTGATAACAAATAGTGACCTGAATCATTTTTCGGACTGATCAGAAGCATTCGGTTTTTAATTTGCAATGGCTCAATTTGTTTAGAATTTTCTAAACCTCTTTTAGCCCAAACTGATGGAAAGCAAAACTAACGATCAACTGAGTAATTTTTGGCAACTTTCTATTAATGATGCATTTAAACTCCTTGAAACTCAGGCAACAGGTATTGGCACTGCCGAAGCTATTAAAAGGCTTAAGCAATATGGCGCCAATACGTTAAAAAAAGCTAATAAATTTAATAACCTGATCATATTATTTTCTCAGTTTAAAAGCCCGGTAACATTGTTGCTTATAGCTGCTGCTTTACTTTCCGCAGCCCTGGGAGATACCGCCGACACATTAATCATTATGATCATCGTCCTGATCAGCAGCCTTCTTGGTTTCTGGCAGGAAAAAGGTGCTGCAAGTGCGGTAAGTGAACTGTTGAAGATGGTTCAGCTACACTGCACCGTGCTACGGGATAACAGGAAGACAGAGCTTGAGGTAACTGCCGTTGTACCTGGAGATGTGATTTGCCTTTCTGCGGGAGATATTATCCCTGCCGATGGCCTTGTTTTAGAATCTGAGGCCTTGTTTGTTGATGAAGCGGCATTTACCGGCGAATCTTACCCGGTAGAAAAAAATCCAGGAGTTGAAAGTGTTGACGCCCCCTTAGCCAGGCGCAACAATTGCCTGTTTATGGGTTCGAGCGTGGTAAGCGGTATTGGAAAGGCACTCATCGTGACAACGGGCCAGCAAACCGAATTTGGGAAAATATCAGATAAGCTGTCATTAAGAATTCCTGAAACTGATTTCGAAAAAGGGATAAGAAAATTTGGATATATGTTAATGGAGATCACGCTTTTGTTAGTGTTGGTGATCTTTGCCGTTAATGTGTTGCTGCATAAGCCGGCGCTTGATTCGTTTTTGTTTTCACTCGCGTTGGCGGTCGGGCTTACACCTCAATTGTTGCCTGCCATCATTAGCGTTAATCTTTCAGTTGGTGCCCGCAGCATGGCCAGCCAAAAGGTGATTGTAAAAAGGCTGAGCGCCATTGAAAACTTTGGGAGTATGAATATCTTGTGTTCTGATAAGACAGGGACAATTACAGAAGGTAAAGTTACTTTAAAAGAAACACTTGATTTTGAAGGTGTACATAGTGATAAAGTTTTTAAATATGCCTGGCTTAATGCCAGCTGCCAGCAAGGGTTTGTCAACCCGATCGATAAAGCCATCTGTTCTGTTCATTATGAGGGAAATGAAGCGAAGGATTTTTCGGCGATTACAGAAGTGCCATATGATTTTGTACGTAAACGGCTTACAGTACAAGTGAAAATCCCGGCAGCTAATATAGCCATCACGAAAGGTGCTGTGCGTCAGGTTCTTGATATTTGCAATCGGATTGAAACATCGGCAGGTATTCTTGCGGATATAGGCGACCATAAAGAAGCGATTTTAGCTCAATATCAGCTTTTAAGTGATTCGGGATTGCGCACGCTTGGAGTGTCATATAAGGAAGTGGGTCCTGATCAAATTTTCACCAGGGAAAATGAGCATGATATGGTTTTCCTTGGGTTTATAACATTGTTTGACCCGCCGCGTGCCGGTATGTCTGAAACTATTCAAAAGCTGCAACATCTCGGTGTCAGACTTAAGATTATTACAGGGGATAACGCACCGGTAGCAAGAAACCTGGCTAAACAGCTTGGGCTTTCATCCGCACAGGTCCTTACCGGTCAGGAAATACGTAATATGAGTAGTGCAGCATTGCGTCATAAGGCGCCCCTGACCCATATTTTTGCGGAGGTTGAGCCCAGCCAGAAAGAACGTATCATAAGTGTTTTAAAAAAAGCAGGGAACGTGGTTGGTTTTATGGGAGACGGTATTAACGATGCGCCAGCGCTGCACACAGCCGATGTGGGTATATCAGTAAATTCGGCGGTTGACGTTGCAAAAGAGGCAGCTGATATCGTTTTATTGGATCAGGACCTAAATGTGTTATGTGACGGGATTATAGAAGGCCGTAAAACATTTACAAATACCATGAAGTATATTTTTATGGCCACCAGTGCAAATTTTGGTAATATGTTTAGTATGGCCGGTGCATCGTTATTTTTGCCCTTTTTGCCTTTGTTGCCAAAGCAGATATTGCTTACCAACCTGTTGACCGATTTTCCTGAAATGACCATATCTTCAGACAAGGTTGATGATATCAATCTTAAAACGCCGCAACGGTGGAACCTCGGTTTTATTAAACGATTTATGATCGTTTTCGGTTTATTGAGTTCCGTTTTTGATTATTTGACATTTGCCGTGCTAATTTTTATTTTGCATGCTAATCAAAGAGTTTTTCAAACAGGGTGGTTCACCGAATCGGTGGTTTCTGCAGTTTTAATTGTTTTGGTAGTACGTACCCGACTGTCATTTTTTAAAAGCCTTCCTGGCAAATATTTATCGATAACTACCATCGCAATATTGCTATTGGTGTTAATGATTCCATATTCGCCATTGGCGTCAATATTTGGTTTCGTAACACTGTCCTGGAAATACTATATGTTGATGCTTGCAACCGTTACTGCATATATTCTATCGGCTGAACTTGCCAAGAGATGGTTTTATAAAAAAATTAAGTAACCTCTTTGTCCGACGTATATAGTAATAGCTGTCTGCAAATCGCTATCATATCTTAAGATGATATTGTACCCGTGTATGGTAATGCGCATGTTAAATTCTATTTCGCGTTTAATATCAGCAACGGAATATTAATGTTTTTAGCCATTTCAAGGGTATGGCTGCCATGAAAAAGTCTTTTTATAAAGTTAAAATGGTGATGTACCATTGCCAGTATATCTATACGTTCGTTTGCGCAAAGCATTGAAAGCCCAGTCTCGATTTTGTCGGCTCTTATAATTCTTTTACTCAAGAAAGAGCATTTTTCCTGATTGGCAATAGCATTAAGTATTTGCTCTATAAATTGTTCGTTTAAGCCAGTACGGTCCGGGTGGTTGTTTACTGATGTTAAAATTAGTTCCGCAGTGAGTGGTTCTATCAATTTGTTTAAAGATTCAAGAGCAATTATATCATCCTTGGTACAAGTTAAATCGGTGGCAAACGCGATCCGTTTTATGTCATTAAACCCTGCAGTTGGTGGAACAAGTAATAACGGGAAATCAAAGCTGTTCATCATGTTTTTTACCGTGTTCCCTTGTAAAAGCGTATTTAAGCCGTCTTTGTCATGAGTGCCGGCAACCACCATGACAATATCATTTGTGGAGGATAGGGCCTCTATCATGTTATTCAAGTCTCCAAAAGAACTCTTAATGGATATGCGTGGATTGAATCTATTATCGACGTTCAAAGTTTCTGACCAGGTTGCAAGCTGGCTTTTTAGCAATTCCAGCATATCGGTACTTTCCTTGCTTAACATGTCGTATTCTTCAATCGGCCATGTGATGGTATAAGGGCTCGGTATATCAATTGGCAACAGGCAAGCATTACATAATACCAAATCAGCTTTTAAACCAAGTGACAGTTTTAAAGCATAATGCGCTGCATGCGTTGCGTAGGGAGAAAAATCAGTGAGGGAAATTATTGTTTTCATTGCCATTTTTGATATAAATGTGGAGGATAAGGCCTGCAAAATGTATGAGGAAAATCATGTAAATCGTTGATTTACATCAAGTGGATAAAATGTGCCTATGCCTAATTTTGCTATTGTACTTCAATTATTAACCTGAAAACACAGCCTATGAAAACGATCCTGGTAATTGACGATGGTTCTGCGTCTGCTACAAATGCCACGCATCTTGCCTTCAACATAGCAAAGCACATTGGAGCTAATTTAGTTTTGGCCCGGATATATCCGGTAAAACAACCATCGTTTTCTAAAGCATTGCAATTGGCGGGGCACGTTGCCGCAGATGGTTACATACCCGGTCCGTTACGGGGCCAACCGGCCAATTTTTCCGTAAAAGAAGGTGAACATATGCCGCTAATTGAAGAACTTGAAGTATCAAGCGATACGGAAGCGCAATTGATTGCTTACATCAATAAAAATTGCGTTTGGATGGTTATAAAAGGGTTACCGGAATCGGCACCATTTAATCGGGACGTTAAGGTGCAGGCGGTTTTAAACCGGATATCTTGCCCGGTGATGCTTGTTCCCCTGAAGTTTGATGGTGGTTTTGAGCGCTTGGTTTACACCGCTGATTTACGATATTGCCGGTTAAATGTTTTGAAACATCTTGCTTCTTTGGCCCAGGCCTTTCAGGCAGATCTGTTACTTGCTCATATTTCGGCAAAGGGTTTGCCCCATATAGAACAAAATTATGCGCTAACACTCTTTAGCGACGAGATAAGTAAAAAAATAGGCTATGAGAGGCTGTTTTTTAGTAATACAAAAGAACGTGATATGTCACGGGCTGTTGATGTTATGATACATAATATGCATGCCGATCTGCTGGCGGTTGTACATCACCGATTTCATTGTGAGCAGTTGAGAACCGAGGGGAGCGATACTTCTGTTCCTGTACAAGTAGGCATCCCGGTGCTTGTCTTTCCATATTGATTTACAAAGTTGAAACTGTTTTGAGTGTTCAGGATCAATTGGATAAATGACCGTCGTCACTAATTTAACCTACCAGGCATTGCATTTTTACATCATAAAAAAGATATTATGAAAATAGTTGAAATAAGCTTTGCCGCCAGTAAACAAACCCTTATTTGGCTGTTTGTTTTGTGTGTTTTTTTTATGCCGGTAGGAGCCATGTCAAAAAGCTATGCACCAGGAAAAACCATTATTTGCAATACAAGTGATACTTCGATCACAGCGCAGATCGCCGGGCAACTGAATGATAAGGCATTGAATAATGGCTTGTATTTTCCTGTTTCAGCTAAGCGGTTTTACGAAAAACGGGCTTTTGCTCCGGTATGGACAGTTGAACAAAAAGATCAAAATAAAACATGGGCTGCCATGCTCCTGATTGATTGTGTGTTGCAATTTGGTTTAAGGCACGAAGATTATCATCCTAAAGAGCTGCAGTATACCACCTTGCACACTATACTCGAACAACCCGGTAAAGTAAGCAACAAGCAAAAGGCCCGGTTTGAGATATTCCTCACCGACGCTATGCTCGCTTTTATGAATAACCTGCATTTCGGCAAACTGAACCCGTATTATCCGCCAGCAAAAATTGATAGGGCAACCATTAACGGCTTTAACAGCGAAGAAATATTAACTAATGCGCTCAAATTACCTGCCTTTATGGATGCAGTAGTAAAAGTGCAACCTTTAAACAAAGAGTATGCAATATTTCAACATCAGTTGCATTTGATTAAAGGGCTTTATGAAGGAGACTGCTATGAAACGCCTGAAGCCGATGTGAGAAAAATTGCTGTGAATATGGAGCGGCTACGGTGGGCCGAAATAAACGATAGTACTTATATCCAGATTAATATTCCAACTTATACATTAAAATTAGTCCTGCCGGATACAACGTTTAATTTCAAAATAGTTGTAGGGGCTCCTGCTACACCAACACCCTTAATGGTAAGTACGCTTACAGATTTTGCTACCGGAACAGGCGCTGTAAATCCCAAAACTAATCAGAGAGACAAAATGATTCCGTATAATCTGTTTTTTAAACAAAAAACAGGCAATCAAAAAAATGGTACTTATATCTATTTCATGCCCGGCAATAAGGCCGGTATAGAGTTGTTGGGTTTATCTGACAAGAATTTATTCAAGAAGCAAAAAAGAGCGACGAGTAACGGGGCGATAAGAATTGAGCGGGGAGAAGAACTTGCCAAATTGTTATTAACTACAGCTGGAAATAAAACTGACATAAAATCCATGCACCGAGCCCTGATGGATCGGGAAATTAAAGTTTTTCAACTTAAAAAGCCTGTCCCAATCAGGATCACTTATATCACTACTGCTATCGTGGATGGCCAGATTGTGAAATATGAAGATATATATAACCTTGACAGTAAGGTCGAAAATCAGCTTTATGGCCTTAAACCCGTCAATAAAACAAAGTGAGCGGTTTTAATTATGATTTTGAAAAATTATGAAAACGATTTTAGTTCCAACAGATTTTTCGGCGCAGGCAAAAAATGCGGCAAGTTATGCTGTAAATATTGCGCAAATTATCAGAGCAGGCGTAATATTATGCCATGCTATAAAAGTACCTGACGAATCACCGATGGCAAATCAGGTGGCCTGGCCGCTCGAAGATTATAATTCCCTCAAAGAAGAGACAACGCAGGAACTGCAAAGCTTGTCGGCTGCATTATTGCATGACATCCACTCAGATGAAGCGGTCGGCGATCGCGAGTTTATAAACACGCGTAGTGCTACAGGTGATGTGGTGGATGTAATCAGAAACGTGGTAGAAGAGCAAAAATGCGTTATGGTGGTTATGGGCATGTCGGGAGCCGGGGCCATAAGCAGGTTTTTCTTGGGTAGCAATACACAGGACGTGATCAATAAAGCTTCCTTCCCGGTTTTGCTGATCCCGGCAAATGCTCATTTTCATCCCATATTTAAAATCGCTTTCGCTACAGATCTGAACGATAACGACATTGAACTAATTCATTCGGTAGCAAGCCTTGCCTATTATTTTAATGCCGAATTATTAATAGCACATATTACCGATGATAAAATTGAAGAGGGAGATGATAAGCGTAAAGTAGATGATTTTTTGAAGGAGGTGACCTGCAAAGCCAATTACGCTAAAGTTTATTACAGACATATAAAAAGTGTAGATGTAATGCATGGCCTCGACTGGCTAAGCGAACATGGCACAGTTGATATGCTTGTTACGGTGCACCGTAAAGTAAATTCGCTTGAAAAGCTTTTTGGCATCAGTTATACCCAAAAACTTTCACATCATATAGAGATTCCGTTGCTGGTGCTGCCTGAGGGATTATCTGCCGTACATTTTTAGTGTTTTTAGGCCGTGAATTAGGATCGAAAACTTTTACGCAGCAGGGATATATTATAAAATCTCACGCCCATCTTAACAGGCGTTTGCAGCCTTAAAAAAGCAATATGAAGTCATATTAATAATGGCCGGTAATATATGGTAAGCCTATTGTTTGTTCTGTCAATTTGTAAGCCTACCGAAACATATGGAATCGTTAATAAACCTGATGACCTGATTAATTTAACATGTAACGTCACTAATGGTCAAATTGAAGAGTTTAAGGCCAATTGCTATCAGAGAGAGGGCGTTGGCATATATTCAATGTTGCGGCAGGTTAAATGGAATAAAGATAAAGCTTTGTTTTAATTATAATTAGTGATGTCTAAAGAGAGCAATAAATCTGAGATCGCATTCCTGGAGGGACCCCATTCGCGATTTAAAGAGCTACGTTTTACGGTCGAAACAATGTGGGAATTTATAAAAGGATTCCGTGCATTACATTTTATTGGCCCCTGCATTACGGTATTTGGTTCGGCCAGATTTAAGGAAGACCATCCTTATTATGAACTGACCCGGAAAGCTGCTGCCGAATTTGCGAAACTCGGTTTTACAATTATGACAGGGGGAGGGCCCGGACTTATGGAAGCGGCTAATAGGGGAGCTAAGGATGTTGGTGGCCGGTCTGTTGCCTGTAATATCCAGCTTCCTGTAGAGCAGAAGCCTAACCAATACCTCGATAAATGGGTTTACATGAAACATTTTTTTGTAAGGAAGGTGTTATTGGTCAAATACTCTTTTGCCTTTGTTGTTATGCCTGGGGGATACGGTACTATGGACGAATATTTTGAAGCGCTTACCCTGATCCAAACACACAAGATAAAAGACTTCCCGGTGATTATTTTCGGTAAAGAATACTATTGCAAACTTGTTGAACATATCGATCTCATGAAGGCTAATGGAACAATAGGGCCTGGTGATATGAAGTTGTATCTGATAACTGATGACATAGCAGAAGCCGTTAGTTTAATTTCCGAAAAGTGCATCAAAACGTTTGGGCTAAAGCCGGCAAAGCCAATCACTCCTATAAAGTGGCTTTTGGAACACATTTAATAGTTTTATTATCAATATCGCTATCAATATGAATGATCTGAATTTCTTAAAAGCCGTTATACAGCATGTGATAGATGGTATTATTATAATTGATAAAACCGGACAGATCATTTATGCAAATCCAGCTGCTGACGAATTGTTTGGATATCAGTCGGGTGAACTGTGCAGTTTGAATGTTGACTATTTAATGCCCGTACAGGCACGCATATCACACAACCGCAGTATAGATGTTTATAAAGAAACAGGTTATGCGAAGATAATTAACAAAGGCCGGGAGATTGTAGCATTACGAAAAGACGGAAGTTCCTTCCCTGCAAGACTTTCAGTAAGTGAGGTTTTATTTAAGCAGCAAGCGGTGTACGCCGGTGTAATTCATGACCTTAGCCTCGAAAAAGAAATTGAAGAACAGCAAAGGCAATATACTTCAGAGCTCGAGACAATTGTCGAAAAGCGTACAACCTTCCTGAAGAATATCGTCCAGACGCTTGAACAGGCAAAAGAAGAAGTAAACGCCTCTTTGAATAAAGAGAAAGAGGTTAATAAAATGAAAACCCGTTTTGTATCGATAGCTTCACATGAATTCAGGACCCCTCTTAGCCGCATTCAGTTATCTGCATCGCTGATAGAAAGGTATTTTGAAAGGCTGGACAAGGGCAAAATATTCGAGCATCTTGCTAAAATTAAAGGAGCTGTGACAGATCTTACCGGTATCCTGAATGATTTTTTGTCAATCGAACGCATCGAATCCGGAAGTGTAAATATTCATCGTGTAATCTTTAACCTGGGAGCTCTGATAAAAGAAATAGCTGCGGAGATGTCATTGCTGAAAAAGGCCAATCAGCAAATTATTGTTAATGACGATATCGACACTATCGATGTATTGCTTGACAATCAATTGATCAGGCATTGTCTTATTAATCTCATTTCTAATGCTATTAAATATTCCGGGGAGGACGGTATAATCCATATAAATGCCCAGCTTGTAAAAGGTGCCTGCACCATTAGTATACAGGATAATGGTATGGGAATTCCAACCGAAGATTGTGATAGTATATTTCAGCCATTTTTCAGGGCCGGTAATACAACTGACATAGATGGGACCGGCCTGGGGCTTAACATTGTGAAGCGATATGTTGAGCTGATGAACGGAAGAATAAGCTTTAATACGAGTCTGAGAAATGGCACCGTGTTCGAAATGAAATTTCCGGCTCAATAAGCCGCTTCATGTAATTGATACCAATGGTCCATTCAAAGTATGGATTGTACCCATTTTTGAATGGACCGCTTTTAATAAACTGAACCGGGTTTAAATAATAGTAGGGAAAATGAACAGCGGCAATTTTAGGTCGCTAAGAGCTTCTTTGGTAGTGCTATGTTCAAAATAGCGCCTGAAAAAAGAATGTTGGTGATGAACTACCGCGAGGAGATCAGGTTTTTCTTCAGCGCAATGACGGTGTAGCCGGTCCGCAACTTCGCGGCCTCCGAGGTTCTTGAACGAAATATGGTCATACCCGAATTTGGCAATATGTTTTTGGAAAGCTTCTTCCTTTTCAATTTGCTGTTTCTTATCTTTTACCGGCTGATTTACATGTACTACTTCAATACTGAACTTGAAGATTTTTCCCAGGCCAATTAAGAAATGTAGTGGCGTGATATCCGCTTCATCGAAGGTAGTAGCGAATATTGTCTTTTTAATATTGTTAACACTGGTATTGGCTGGTACAACCAATACCGGGCGTTGTGTATGTTGAATTATTTTATTTGTTTCGCTGCCGAAAAACAAGTGTTCGATAGAGGTACCTGACGGAGCCCCCATCGTTATAAACATAATTTGGTTTTCATCAATTATTTGTTTGAGATTATCTTTCAGGTTACCGTCACCGCTTAAGCCTTTGAGCGTTGGCTTTCGTTCGGTTTTATCAATCCCATCTGCAATGTATTGTAGTGTATTTAATTGATGATCAAGTTTTTTCTTTGTTTCGGTAGTGGCTAAAAAAAACTCTTCTTCTACGTAGGGTCCTCCTGAAAAAGTAGACGCTACCGCTATGGTTTCATAGTTATGATACAAAAGTACGTTGGCATGCAGTTTACCTGCCAGTAGTACAGCCGAATTTACAGCGTTTGATGAATTATCGGAAAAATCGGTGAGTGCGAGGATAGTTTTCATGATAATGAATTGAGTTTTTAAGTAACTGATTTGATTACACAAATATTCACATCTCGCTCCTCATTATAAATGACCATGATCATGACTGAGCTTGACTTTAAACATGAATGGTTAAATGCAGCTTGCATTTAATGCTCAAAATCATAGCTCTTTGTGAGCAAGGTCATGTGAGGTTGAATAATCCATTCCGAATTTTGATCCATAAACTTAAATATACAACGCTATGTCAACATTAGTAAAATCAAACAACATTCCCTCATTGCGTTCAATGATGGAGGATTTCTGGAACAACGACAATTTCTTTAATCATCCTTTCTTCAATCGGGAGCTATTACCGGCGGTAAACATCCGTGATAAGAAAGAGAACTATGAACTTGAAGTTGCCGCCCCGGGTTTTAAGAAAGATGATTTCAATATTGGTATTGAAAATGGTTTGCTGACTATCAGCGCCGAAACCAGGGAGGAACATAATGAGGAAAAAGAGAATTACACCCGCAAAGAATTTTCAAGCAGTTCCTTTACCCGAAGCTTCAACTTACCGGAAGATGTGGACGATGAACACATTAAAGCAAATTACAAGAACGGGTTGCTGACTATTGATATCCGTAAAACAACCCCTGCTGTTGCAGAGAAAAAGAAAATTAACATTGACTGATCAACCGCGTTGCGCCTGTACTTTGATTGTACAGGTGCAACTTCTTCTTTGATCAAACGCCGCAAAAAATATCAAACTATGGAAGCTGTAGTTTATAACAGGGTAATTGTCCCGTCCAGATATTGGATATTGATGCTGTTATCTGGTATCCTGCTTTGTGTTCTTGGTTTTTGGGTGATTTTATCGCCGCTGCAGTCGTATCTTTCACTTAGTATTACGTTTGCCGCAGGAATGATGATGACCGGCCTTTTTGAAACTGTTTTTGCAATGATAAGTATCCGGCATATTGAACGCTGGGGATGGCTGCTGGCAAGTGGACTGATTGATTTAGCTATAGGTAGTTATTTGTTTACCTACCCAACAATAACTATGATGTTGCTTCCGATTATTGTTGGATTTTGGTTGCTTGTAAGAGGCATAATGGGTATAGGAAGCGCGCTTGATATGCGTGCTTACGGTATCGAGAGTTGGGGCTGGATCATGTTTAATAGCTTGGTTATCATTTTCTTTTCAGTTGGCATTCTTGCTTATCCTGCTTTTGGTATCGCGAACCTGATCGTATGGACAGGAATGGCGTTCTTGGGAGCAGGTATTTTCAGAGTGGTTATTTCTTTTAAGGTTAGGCATATCATCAGTCTTTCTTCGGGTAAATCCAAAAGTTAACTAAATGCTGTTACTCATCGGAATTAGTGATGGCGGTCATGTTTTGAGGATCCCAGCCATTCGATATTTGTTGATAATGTTAAATCCCTGAATAATGAATCCTGACAATTCAAAATCAGCTGCCTTACTTGTCTTCAACGCCGGCTCTTCAAGCATCAAGTTCTCTTTCTTTCGACTGTCAACCGGCATTCAGAAAGTTGGGGAAGGGCGAATAACACGTATTGGTTTGCCAGGAACATCATTTATATTGACAAGACAGCAATTTACCGAGATCGAAACAATACCTGGCGATGTAACTGACTTTATATCAGTCATAAAATTTCTCGCCAACTGGATCGAATGCCAGCCCATGTTTTCGCAGGTGAAAATAATCGCACATCGGGTTGTACACGGAATAGAAGATAGTTCCCCCGCGCCGGTTACAGAAAACTTACTAAATGAACTGAAACAGGCTGCCGGTGACAATCCCGAACATTTGCCAAATGAAATTAAACTGATTGAAATATTCCGTCATCGTCATCCGCAGTTACAGCAATACGTTTGTTTCGACTCTTACTTTCACCAGAATATGGCACCCGTAGCGAAACTACTTCCGTTGCCGGATCGGTTTAGGGCTACAGGATTAAGACGTTTTGGTTTTCATGGCCTTTCTTATCAATATATTATGCAAAAGTTAAACTCGGAGGGTAAGGGTTACGGTAAGACTATCATAGCGCATTTAGGTAACGGTGCAAGTTTAGCCGCTGTAAACGGCGGGAATTGCATAGATACCACCATGGGGTTTACACCGGGCTCCGGTTTGCCGATGAGCACACGGTACGGAGATATAGATCCTGGTGTAGCATGGTATTTGATGAAAAAAGAAGGGCTCTCGGCCGACCAGTTTATTCAAATAATGAATCATGAATCGGGCCTTTTAGGTGTTTCAGGCTCCAGCGGCGATATGCAGGATCTTCTTTTGCGGGATGCAACCGATTTTAAAGCTGTGGAAGCAATAAACCTTTTCTGCTATTATATAAAAAAGGCCATTGGCGCATTTACGGCAGCCTTGGGTGGAGTTGACACCCTGGTTTTTACAGGTGGCATAGGTGAAAACGCGCCTGTGATAAGGGAGCGGATATGCACTGGCCTTGATTTCTTGGGACTTAAACTTAACGCTGAAGCAAACACTAACCAAAATAAAAATATATCTGCAAATGATTCAAGGGTAAATGTCTATATTATACCAACTGATGAGGAACTGATGATGGCGCAGATTGTGAATGAAATAATCCACATTTAAAATTATTTAAAGCAATTAAAATGACAATGATAACTGATATCACATCAATCGATAACGCGCCGTTAACCGGTGAATGTTTGGAAAAATTAGATGCTTATTGGCGCGCAGCTAATTATTTGTCTGTCGGCCAGCTTTATCTTTGCGATAATCCGCTTTTGGAAGAGCCCTTAAAAATAGAACATCTCAAGAAAATGCAGTTAGGCCACTGGGGTACCACCCCCGGGCAGAATTTTATTTATACTCACCTTAACCGGATCATTAACAGATATGATTTAAATATGCTTTATATTTCAGGACCCGGGCACGGCGGACCTGCAGTAGCAGCAGGTACATACCTGGAAGGGACCTACAGTGAAGTTTATCCGGAAGTTAGCCAGGACCGCGCGGGGATGAAAAATTTATTTAAACGGTTTTCATTTCCAGGTGGTGTATCCAGTCATGCCTCACCCCAAACACCAGGATCAATGCATGAAGGAGGCGAACTTGGATACTCGTTAAGCCATGCATTTGGCGCTGTGCTGGATAATCCGGACCTCATTGCCGCTTGTGTTGTAGGCGATGGAGAAGCCGAAACAGGTCCGCTGGCAACTGCCTGGCATTCTAATAAGTTCTTGAACCCGCTTACCGATGGCGCTGTATTACCAATTTTGCATTTGAACGGCTATAAGATTTCAAATCCTACGGTTTTGGCCCGTATTCCTCACATCGAGCTCGAACAATTATTTCATGGTTATGGATACTTTCCTTTATTTGTCGAAGGTTCGGACCCCGCAATTATGCACCAGGCCATGGCTGCGGCCTTAGAACAAGCGGTACACTTTCTAAAGCAAATAAAATATAATGCCATAGAGCATCCAGGGCAGGAGCGACCAAAATGGCCAATGATCATATTAAATTCACCAAAAGGATGGACCGGGCCAAAGGTTGTTGATGGAAAGCAGATAGAGGGCACATTTCGCTCTCATCAAATACCGCTTACTGTTTCTGAGTCAAGCCCGGAGAGTCATTTGCAAATGCTCGAAAGCTGGATGAAGAGTTACCGGCCCGGAGAGTTATTCGATACTAATGGTTGCTTAAAGAAAGAAATTGCGGAAATAGCACCAAAAGGCAATCGAAGGATGGGAGCAAATGCTCACACAAATGGGGGGCTTTTGCTCAGAGAATTAATTCTTCCAGATTTTCAGCGCTACGCATTTAACGTGAATTGCCCCGGTATTATGGGTGAAGGAGATGTGCATGTAACCGGCCGCTTTTTGCGCGACGTAACATTACTTAATCCTCAAAATTTCAGGGTTTTCGGCCCCGACGAGACTGTCTCAAACAAGTTAGAGGCAATTTTTGAAACTACCAGCCGCCAGTGGAACGCTGATATTAATATAAACGATGAATATCTTGCTCCGAAGGGGAGGGTAATGGAGATGCTTAGCGAACATCAGTGCGAAGGTTGGCTCGAAGGGTATTTGCTAACCGGCAGGCACGGGCTATTCAATTGTTACGAGGCGTTTATACATATCGTTGATTCGATGTTTAACCAACACGCCAAGTGGTTGAAAATGACGCGGGAGATACCATGGCGGAGAAAGATAGCATCCCTGAATATCCTGCTTACTTCAACTGTTTGGCGCCAGGACCATAACGGTTTTACCCATCAGGACCCGGGATTCATTGATCACGTCATCAATAAAAAATCAGAAATTGTGAGGGTTTACTTGCCGCCGGATTCTAACAGCCTTTTGTCGGTTATGGCTCATTGCCTGGGCAGCAAACATTATGTAAATGTTATGGTAGCAGGGAAGCACCCTTCTCCTCAATGGTTAAGTATGGATGAGGCTGTGGTTCATTGTTCAAGAGGCATTGGGGTATGGGATTGGGCAAGTAATGATCAGGACTGCGATCCGGATATTGTCATGGCTTGCTGCGGTGATGTGCCTACATTAGAAACATTGGCAGCTGTATCTATATTACGTGAACATTTTCCGGATTTAAAGATAAGGGTTGTAAACGTTGTGGACCTGTTAAAGCTGGAAAGGCAATCCAGCCACCCGCATGGTTTGAACGACCATGATTTTGATGCACTTTTTACTGTCGATAAACCCGTTATCTTCGCTTTTCATGGCTATCCATGGCTTATTCACAGGCTTACCTACAACCGGACCAATAATAACAACATTCATGTAAGAGGTTACAAAGAAGAAGGCACAATAACGACATCTTTTGACATGACCGTACTTAACGAAATGGATAGGTTTCATCTCGTAATGGACGTAATCGATCGATTGCCGCATTTGGGTAGTAAAGGCTTATATCTCAAACAAAACCTAATGGACAAATTGGTTGAGCACAAACAATACATCAATATGAATGGTGAGGATATGCCTGAAATTAAAAATTGGCGGTGGAAAGCTTGAAAGGTGGTTACTTCCGAAAAAATAGTTTGGGCTTCTGATAGTTCTTTGGTTTTTTGTACGCCTTTGCTCACCGGCAAGCAACAACTTTTATTGATAAACAGCAATGAAGTTTTCCAAAAGCCGGCTCCGTTAAGCATGCGGATTGCATGTAAAGTATAATGCTTGTTGTGTTTTAAGGCCTGTTTTGTTAAAATATTTCAGTATAAAAATAAGGCAGGCTATGGTCAAAGCAAAAGGCATTATTTAAGTTACATTAGTGGCCGGCGCCAGGGCGCTTTGATCACAGGAGCTGAACCTTTATATCCGGTTAAAACTCTTTTTTGGGTGACTCACCTTTAAGTTGTGTCCATAAAAGTTTGCCCTTGTCTGTGCCAATTACTTTCCACGTGGCAAAGGCTACTAAAAGTGGAAAAGGAAATGCCGAACCAAATCCTAAAGGCGTAATTGCCAGCAAAAAAATAATAGCTCCGGCGCAGGCGAGCGTTACCCAAATTCCTTTATATGCCAAACCAATGGCAATCAAGGCCTGGCCAATGGCAATTGCCGTAACCATTTGAATAATATGTAAGCTGAACCAACCATTTATGAAACCGAGATAACTAAATGCATACCTGCTAAAACCAAGGTACGTATTTGGATGTGCCCTGCAAACCGTATAATTTGTCCAGGCGGCCCAGGCAAAAAGTAATGCAAGGGCCAGCCGCGTTATCCAGGGTTTTCGGAAAGATGACCAAAGAATCAGCAGTCCGATTATGTTTGAAAAGCCATACGCTACCAGGAGCATCGGAGATTGTTCCATATCTATGAGATTATGGGTAGTAAAGCGCCGCTCTTAACAGGCGGCGCTTTCTGGGATTAAAAGGCAAGCTCTGGTTCTTCAATGTCAAGATTATTGACCACATGAAATACGCCTGGAGCAGCCCAGGCCACGTCTGCCGCATCTTCACTTTCGGCAAATGAACGTACCCTACCGGTTAGAGTAACAGTGTTGCCGCTGATGCCGGCATGTACCTTAGTTGCATCAATGTTTGCGCTGCGCTGAAAAGCAGCACTGATCTTTTGTTCCAGTTCGGCAGGAGATATCCTGGGCCTTAGGGTTATAAGATTGATGACCGAACGCACGCCGGTGAGATCTTGAATCGCGGTCTTCGCGCTAACCCTCTGATATTCCCATTCCAGTTCGCCCTCCATAGTTACGGTGCCATCTTCTACTTTGATTTTGATTTTGTCATCAGGCACAGCTGAATGCCATTTAAGCGCATTTAGCACTGCTTCAGCTATCTCTGTGTCGGTTTTACGGTATACCGGCGAAACGCCGATCTGGATGTCTTCTGCTATAGCTTTAACTCCGATAACTTTTTTAGCCGCCCTTTCAGCAGTTATTTTTTTTGAAAATGTATCCACTGTACCCGAAAGGGTTACAATGCCATTTTTAACGGCCACACCAATTGCAGATGAGTTTAGAAATGGCTGCCATTTCAATTCATCCATTACATCTTTTTGAATTTGACTGTCTGTTTTCATGACTTGATGATTAAGTTAAGAAATTGTTTATTGTCCCTCAAAGTACTTGTAAAACAGTGTGATATGCCATGATTCAAATCAGTGATTTCGATGATGTTCATCAACTTTGCGGGTGCTGCAGATAAGCCATTAAGCACCCCGCTAACAGTGGTAAAGATTACTGGTTATTGCTTACAAGCTAGGCTGCAATTAGCGCAAACAAGTAAGTGCAACACCTGTCCAATCATCTGAAAGTATATAGGATCCAGTTTTAAAAACAGTTGGTTATGCCAGTAAGTGGATCCGCCTGAAAGCTGTTGACATAGCCGTTTTGTTCAGATAGCCTAAAAACTGCAATGCGATGGTGCATAGGAAAAGTTTCAAAAGCACCATATCATAATCAATGATCCAATTTTTGACAACGACATGTATTGATTGGGTGAATGCGCTAACCTATATCATTCATCTGTGTGGTACCTTCATTTATACATAATCCCCGCTTTAGCTAACGCTTAGCCGGGGAAAACGAAGTGTGAAAATGGTTCCTAATCCGGGTTGGCTTTCAAATTTGATGGCTCCATTCATCAGGCCTACATACCGCGCTACGATATTCAGGCCAAGGCCCGTTCCCTGGGTTGTACCGGTGTTACTTGCTCGAAAGAAAGCACTGAATAAATGTGCCTTATCCGCTTCCGGAATTCCGATGCCCTGATCTGTAACTGATAAACTGCATTCTTTTGAGTTAAGTTCTGTGTCAAGGCGGATCAGCGTGTCTTCACCGGAATATTTGATTGCATTTGACAAAAGGTTATTGAGGCAGTTTTTTAACAATTGCTGGTCGAGCGTTACCATTTCAAATCTTCCGGAATGCGTATAAATAAGTTTTTGACCAGGTTTGGCCAACATCTGCATTTCTAAAATGATTTCCCGGCAAAATTCTGCGAGATTAAATTCAGATGCCGAAATGCTGATTTTTCCTGATTCCAGTTTTTCCAGAGAAAGGAAATCGCCGAGGATGGCGGAAAGGTCGTTAACAGCATTCTTGATCTTGTCGGTATGTTTAATAATATTCAGGTCGTGATAGGTTTCAGCATATTTGCCGATGAGGGAAGCCGAAAGTTTTACGGCGCTTAAGGGGGTGCGGAATTCGTGGGATGCCATTGACACAAAACGACTTTTCAACAGCCCCAACTCCTTTTCTTTTTGCAGGGAAAGGTTAAGCTCTGCGGTACGCCGGGCAACCATATCTTCGAGGTGTAAAGTGTAATTTTTTATCTGTTCTTCCGCTTTTTTTTGCCTGCTGATGTCACGGGCTATCGTTGATGCGCCTATTATTCGGTCCCGGGCGTCACGGATTGGAGAAATAGTCAGTGAAGTTGGAATAATGACACCGGCATTTGTTTTACGCAAGGTCTCAAAATGTTCTACCGTCTTACCGCTTCTTATCGCCCTGATGATTCTCTTTTCCTCAGTCAGCTTGTCGTTTGGAATGATAAGTCCGACATGTTTTCCGATTACTTCATGAGGTTTGTAGCCAAAAATCCGTTCAGCGCCACGGTTCCAACTGGTGATTTGCCCGTACAGGTCCTTGGCGATGATAGCATCTTCGGATGAACCTACTATTGCGGCAAGCAGGGCCTGTTGTTTTTCATACCTGCGCTGGGTAGTAATGTCACTGAGGGTATGGATGGAGCCATCATAATTGCCATCTTTATCGCGTACAGCTATAGATGATACAAGGATGTAGCAGTCGGCGCCGCTTGATAACTGAAACCGGATCTCTTGCCGGACGCTATCCTTTCGGGCTCTAAGTCCCGTAGTCAATGGTTTATAATTTGTATTAATAAGATGCCCTTCCTGGTCGTATTTGGTTAAAGTCGGATACCAGTCATCGTTACCTTTAAGCGGTTCTATTTCAAAGAGGGTCGCAGCAGCTTTATTATATGCTATGAGCAAATCGTTTCGATCGCATAAATAAACCGCTACCGGTAATTGCTCATAATATTGAATGAAGGTGGCTTGTTCATCATTCATTGTAAATAATATTTAACAGAGGTCAGATTTATTTATAAAAATAGTTATATATATATGGAGTTGTTAGGATTTCTCACTTTATGTAAACTTATGAAATCGGGCCTTATTGTGTTTAAAGGGCTTTAAGGTATGATCTAAGGTCGTTTACTAATGTAAATATTAAGTTGGTTTTTTCCAAAAAAAATTAATGAGGTATTAAACGTAAAATATCAAACGTGACAGAAATCATTGAATGGATGTTTGGTTTAAATTAAATTTGCAAGTATGGTTAACCATTATTTTGTCTTTATCCATAAGTCACGTAACGGGTTTTGTACCATAACCTTAACGCAAAAATAAATGATATGGCAAAAGAACTAAACGAAGAGAGAATAACACAATTGTTAAGCGAACAAATCGTTGGAAGGATCGGTTGTCATGCTGATGGCGTCACCTATATTGTACCCGTCACCTATGTTTATGATGGCGAATTTATCTATGCGCATTCAAAGGAAGGTATGAAGACGACGATCATGAATAAAAATCCAGATGTTTGCTTTCAGGTTGATGAGATACTAAACCTTGCAACTTGGTGGAGTGTGGTTATTTGGGGGCGTTTTGAGGAGATTCACGGAGACGAAAGAGAAAAAGCTATAAAATTGCTAATAGAAAAAATAATGACACTCCTCGAAGAACGTCGTAGTTTGCCTGCTCATGGAGCAATTGAGCATGCACAGGCTGCTGCTGTACGTGAAGCTATATGGTATAGAATTAGAATTATCAACAAGACCGGTCGTTATGAAATAAATTAACAGGTATCCCACAATAAATTTAAACATTCAGTTGACAAATAATTTTTGTTTTCCCGACAAAACACTACGCAGGTCTCCTAACAATAATGGTTATAGATTTTACATGATTTAGTCTCCCTTAATGCGCCTGTATAGTGATTTGGCAGCCTGCCAGTTCCAGCCGGCAAATCTGCCGCGCTGTACAACGAGTTTGTTCTGCTCAGGGTATTGGATAAAATAATGAAATGCAAAACCGGCATTAGGGTTCTGCCAGCCTGTAATTTGACCAAAACGTAAATCATTGAACACAGTTGTGTCCTTCCGTAATTCCACAGTATAAAATTGTTGTGAAAACTGCACGAGCCTGCCTATATCTTTTTGATATTTAGTGCTATTAAGTAAATGCGTATTACGTGGGAAATAAGTTAACGCTAAATGTTGTTTTCGATCAAATACAGATCGGTATCCGGTATAATAACCGCTATCTGTCCCCGCGGTAATGTACCATAGCCAATTTTGAAGGGGGGCCGGAGTGGTAAAATACCTTGTGTACCGGATGTTTTGCTCTTTTAGCAGCGCCTTAACCGAGAGGTCCATCACCAATTTGTGTTTGTAACAGTATAACAAGTAAAAGCAACTTATACCCAAGCCTGCCGTATACCATATTTTTCTTCTCTTATAATCCTGTTTTAAATAAAGCAATGCGAGGCATGCAACGAGTGGCCAAATAGTAAAAAAGGGATCAGCGACGTAAATTAGATTGAACGCTATACGGGCTTCGTTAAACGGTTCGAACCAGCCAACTCCGTAATTATTGAGTGCATCCAACCCATCGTGCAATAATAAAAGCGACACGAAGAAGACACACCATTGCCGCCGGGATATATTTGAGCTCGGTGTCAGACGGTTGGCGGCAATCGTCAGCAAGGGACAGATCATCGCACAAAACAAAAAAGAATGGGTGAAGCCGCGATGCGCCAACAGAGCTCTTGGGGTGGAGAACCAGAACGTGGTCAGGAAATCAATGTCTGGCAAGCTATGGATTGTTGCTCCCCATAACATTGCACGTTTACCCAGCCGGCGGCCGGCAAACGCTTCGCCTACGCAGGCGCCGATCGTAAGATGTGTTAGTGTATCCATAGCAGGGTTAAAATAATAAAAAGTAATGCGTGATATGCTGCTTTAGAACATCAAATCGGGTGAGCATAATCATTTTAAAAAACATTTTAATAAAACGATGAACTTGAATGTACTTTGAATGGACCGCTGAACCATCTTACAGATATCGAGATAGATGTGGATTAAGATGCTTTATCGGTGGCTTTATCGTTTGGATTTGCGGGCATGCAATGGGCTGACAAATAATGTTAGTAAAGTTAATCATCAATTAACACCTAATGATGCCAGAAGCAACAGCTTTCAGACAGACTTGTTAAAAGCAGGCGGAAAAACCAGAACCGCCGATTGTTTGTCGGTGATTGCGGTTAAGGATTCACTCTGGCTAAAAAGTCTCGAAATTAAAGAATGGTGACCATGAGTCATTGCTAATACATTAGCGTGATGTGCCCGGCAATATTCATGCAAGCCCTTATGTACGTTTTTGCCAGGTATTTGGGTACAACTGAGTCCGCGTTGGGCAAGAAACTTACTGAAGGTAACTTCCGGGACAATATCGGCAGCCACTTCATTGGACTGTACAACATGCACAACATCGAGATGAAAACCGAGCGTTTCAGATAAATCAATTAAAAAATCTATCGCCGGCAAATCAGCGGTATTAAAATCGGTTGCAAAAACGACGTATTGAGGTATATACTGTTCAGCGCCTGTCGGTAAAATCAGCACAGGTTTGACAGCCTTGCGAATAACCGCTGCTGTATCGCTGCCCGTCAATAAGTGCTCCAGGGCGCTGTCGGACCTTCCGCCCATAATTACCATTTCAATTTCACGTTGGCCGGAAATTTCTTCTATTACATCGCTCAGGGTACCTTCGCCGTTTTTTAACTCAATATCCGGGTGGTAGTGCGGTACACTACCGGCAAGTTTTTTCAGATGATCGGCTTCGCGACTTAATCTCTCCCTGGCATCGGCAAACAGCAT
The DNA here is from genome assembly GCF_900100945.1 of Mucilaginibacter gossypii. GTDB lineage: Bacteria > Bacteroidota > Bacteroidia > Sphingobacteriales > Sphingobacteriaceae > Mucilaginibacter > Mucilaginibacter gossypii. The sequence goes on from NZ_FNCG01000003.1 coordinate 436,621, forward strand.
GCTCGTGGTTTCTGTTACATAAGGACCCGCAGTGTCACTGGGAATCAACGGAATGAACGGCAGGGTATGATACAAAACAATGCCCCAGCCAAGCTTGGCCGAATACCTTAATGCTGCAGCCTCCGCATGTGCAGCGTTCGGTGAAAAATCCGTGAGAACCAGTAGCTTTTTCATTTGAATCTTAATTTAAGTGCTGTGATTGTACATGTGTTTTCGCATTTTTTATGCTTCGTCTGCAGTTTACCGCAGGCGGTTATTATTAAAGGTAACCTGCGCGGTCGCTCCTGGTTGACAGGTTTTTTAAGTCAATCAAATGTATTTACGCGCAGTTTGATTATAAATGATGATCAGCATTAAAAAAAATGATATTCAGCGTAACACAATGATGATGTGAGCAAAGTTATCTATTTGGATGATGGGGGTCATTGTTACCGGTTTGTAACTATGTTTAATTTGGGCTTGAAAGAGACAAATATGGCTACAACGCCCAACCCGGAAATTCGTGAGATAATCAATACAGTGCATTACCGCGCTTGGCTATCCATGAAAACCCGTATCAATTCAAAGAATGAATTCGCCAATACAGTCAGAGTTGCTGCCGATAAAGCAAAAGCGGAATTGTGCAGCTGTTAATTTTATTAACTATAAAATGAAGAGGCTTATTATCTACTTGTTAGTGATGTTACCTGCAAGGGGAAGCGCCCAGGCTACAGTGACCGACTTAAGCCTGGCAGCCGCAAGAGCGTTGCCCGCGGTGGTAAGGGTTACCTCTTACCTTTCAGACAGCTTATTATCCAGGCGCCCGCAATTGCCCGCGCAGATTGGTCAAAGATTCGACAGATCTGCTTATGATACACCTGTTAGTGATGCTTCAGGCGTACTTTTAAGTACTAACGGCTACATTATAACAAACGCCCATGTAATAGCGGCAGGAGATAGCGTGGTTGTTATATTACAAGATCGCAGGGCTTTCCACGTAACAGTGCTCGGGATAGATGCTGCGGCGGATTTGGCATTACTAAAAATACAGGCTGATGGCTTACCATTTTTGGAAATAGGAAATTCCAACTTGGTTCGCATCGGAGACCCTGTACTCGCTGTTGGAAATCCGCTGGAATTAAACTCAACGGTTACAGCCGGCATTTTGAGTGCCCGTTTCCGCGGAATTGACGATCTGGGCGCTGCGTCGGGTGTTAATTCATACCTGCAAACAGACGCTGCCAGTAATGAAGGCATGAGTGGTAGCGCACTTGTAGATGTGTCTGGGAAATTAATTGGTATAAATGCTGCAATACTTTCTCCTACGGGTTCATTCTCTGGCTATTCATTTGCCATTCCCTCGGGGATTGTAAAAAAGGCATGGCTGGATTTGGTTGCCTTTGGCGAGGTTCACCATGCATCACTTGATATTGTTCTCCGCGATATGGATGCCAGACAGGCGGGCCGGTTAAAGACGAAGAATGTAAACGGCGTGCTGGTAAAAGGCGTGATAAAGGGAGGAGCGGGGGATCTGGCAGGTGTTCGGAAAGACGATATTCTGCTGATGCTCGATAAAATTACGCTTGAAAATACCGCCCAATGCAGAGAAATGCTGGCGGAACGAACTCCGGGAGATCGCATTACCCTGGTTATTTGGCGAGATAACGGGCAAATATCGCTGCCTGTTAAGCTTTCGGCGGATAATAACAGCCGGAATGTCGCAGGCAGCAAAGGCGATGCATGGCCTTTACTGCGCACTGTTCATAGAAAATAAATCAAGCTTGAGTATGACTTGTTTGGAAAAAGCGGCCGAACTAATTTATGGAAGTGCGGTGTGTATGAGAGACGTTAAATTGACGAAGGTTATTTGCTTGATCTTTTGGTCCGAACAAATATGGTGATACAACTTGCCCAATATTCTGAAGCAATCTTTAGTTGGCATAAGTATATTTTATTAAATATTAATTTTTGATTTGGAAGCCTGGCGGGGCGATAATTTATTCTTTATGAACAGTGAAAAAAAATCAATGTCTGGCGAATTTGGGAACAACAGCCCTGGCAACAATAGGGGGTGCCTGCATCGTGGTCGTGTTGTTGAACTCGTCATACGCCGGAATTCCGCGAGCATCAGCGATATTGCCAGGGCGCTGCAGGTAAGTCGCCGGACGCTTTACAATTGGTTTGAAGCAGAGGATCTGGATTTTGAAATTGTTTGCAAAATAGGATACGTCTTAAATTATGATTTTACAAAAGAGTTTCCTCAAGAACTGCCTGAAAGGTTAGGGGCCGTCAACATACAAACATTGGGCGGTTTAGATGAAGGTAGCGAAAAGCCGGATGATCCGATCTATTATTGGATGAGAAGATACATTAAGTTATTAGAGGCATTTAATGAAAAACTTATGTCAGGAAAAAAACTGATCTAATAGTTTAATAATAAATTTTGATTTGCCATGTATTTACAGGACAGATTGGCTATTCATTGTTTTTTAACCGGGGAAGGCTTTTAATTTCGCTACCTGAGGGGCATCAAATATTACGCCGCGGACACTTTGCAAAGCTGATCAAGGTCAGGTCGCCAGGTGATTCCGGTCATGTCAACTCTCGTTACTTTACGGTTTATTTACTTCAGCAATTACAAGTTATTTATTCAAAAAAACATGAAAACAGATCTTGAAATTCAGAAAGATGTGATGGACGAGCTTAAATGGCATCCTATCCTTCATGATGCAGAAATCAAAGTAAGCGTAAAAAAAGGTGTAGTAACACTTTGCGGGCAAGTGGATACATATGGCAGGAAATTAGCTGCTGAAAACGCTGCCAGAAAGGTAGCCGGCGTGAAAGCGCTGGCTGAGAATATCCAGATTGGAGTATCTCCTGCGTACAACACAAACGATGGGGTAATAGCCGAGGCCGTGCTGCATGCCCTTAAATGGCATACAGGGATTCCTGAAGATAGTATTAAAGTAAAAGTGGAAAATGGTATTGTGATGTTAGAAGGAGAGGTGGAATGGGACGTTCAGCGTAACAGTGCCAGCACCGCTATACAGCACCTCCACGGTGTAAAGGCCGTAAATAATTCTATTACCATACGCCCAAAGGTAAGCGCTGATGATTTGGCAAAGAAAATAAGTGAAGCTTTTCTTCGCAGGGCCGCAATAGATGCCGCCAGGATTACAGTTTCTGTAAGCGGGAACAAAGCGACACTTACCGGCAAAGTGCGCTCTTTTGCCGAAAAGGAAGAGGCGGAAGATATCGTGTGGGCTGCGCCCGGAGTTACCAGCCTGGACAGTAAGTTGATTGTTGAAGAGCCTGAATTAATGTTGCAGTCACACATCTGAGAGGATATGCAAGTAATCATGTAGCCGCAACTTGTTGTTTAAACTATGTGCCGCCCGGTTTGTTTACTGTTATGCCTGATGATTGTCAGTACGGTTGCTTCCGGCCAACGGAAACGGAACTACTGTAGCAGATACGGCCACGCAAACCCATTTTAAGCGCGCTGCGTTTCAATTGGCGCTGGGTTAGCTCATTCCCTGGTCTGTTGACCGGTATGTGCGAAATGTTGATTTCGCCTATATATCTTTCAGCACTGTGACTCATAATCTGCAACCGTCGAGCTGGACCTGGGATAACGGCGCTTTCGGCACAAATCAGTTCGCGCATCCTTACCATGGCAGTCTTTATTTTAGTGCGTTCCGTGCAAATGGTTATACATTCTGGCAGTCGGTACCGCCAACGCTAATCGGCAGTTATATTTGGGAGGCCGCTGCCGAAAAACAATACCCTTCACCGAACGATTTTATCAATACCTGTTTCGGCGGTATCGCCCTCGGTGAAATGACCTACCGTTTATCTAACCAGATTGTTAATAATCATACGCGCGGTTTTAAGCGGCAGTTTAGCGAAATATTAGCACTGATGGTGGCTAAACAAAGTTGAGCATAATCCTCAACTTCTTACCTTATCCGCAAATTATGACTATATTCAAAATGGGGCTGTTTTAATAGCGCGCAAAGTGTCAAATTGAATTGGATTTCAGCTTTTACACTTAATAAGCAGTTGCAAGTCACAGCGAGCGCAGGCGGCTGGTCGGTGATACTGGCCGCCGTGCCCGATCCTTACCATTTTAAGGGCCGTAACTATGATTATGGGACCGGAGTAGGCTTTTACGGGCAATTTGGGGCTACCATGTTTAATCGTCTATTTTTTCGCTTCAATTACCGGGGCGGACTAATCGGTACCGTCAATGGCAATGCCTCGCATTACGTATTGCGAGCTGTAACGGGCGAAGTTGGTCTTCGCTTGTGTAATGGTGTATCGGCCTGTTTGGAACTGGCTAGTTTTATTTGCTTGGGTATTATCAAAAACACCCAAAGATCACCGCCCGCTATCCCTATCTCCGGTTTTCTTGCCGGTACAGCTTGAATTTTAACTAAAACGGATATGACGCAGATCACTGTGACTGCTGACTGTCATCATATTGCACTGCTCTTCAATAAATTACATTTGACATATCATATAGAAATAATATGAAAAAGATCAGTGCAGCATTTGACGGCCTGAAATTCTCGCAGGCAACCCTTGACTACGCTATTGAACTGGCAAGCCGCGACCATATGGTAATTAACGGGGTTTTTTTAGAGGACTTTCTCTATCATAGCTTCGATATTTTTGACATGGTGGGAAGTCAGGGTGTTTCAGGAGATAAGCTGAACCGGTTGCTTAGAAAAGACCGGACAACCTGTGATAGGACTATCGCCCTATTTGAAAAGATATGCGCTGAAAAGCAGGTTAGTTATGTAGTGCATAAAGACAAAAGTTTTGCGATCAACGAGCTGATCAAAGAAAGTATTTACAGCGACCTTACAGTTATCAACGTTGTCGAAACTTTAAATCACTATCATCAGGAAAGGCCTGCACCCTTTATTAAAGAGTTCCTGGCCAGTGCTCAGAGCCCGGTATTGGTTGTTCCGCCGGTTTACCATTCAGTCAAACGGATAATTATTTTGTACGACGGTCATCCGTCCTCTGTATTTGCGCTAAAAACATTCAATTCTTTATTTCCATGGGCAAAAAAATACCCCGCCGAGGTTGTTTGCGTAAGCCAACGCCCCTTGGCTTTACTACCCGATGGAAACCTGATTGGTGAATATGTACGATGTCATTACGATGACCTAGTAACAACGCAGTTGACAGGTGATCCGGAAGATGTATTGCTTGACTGGTTGAAAAAAGCCGATCCGGGAGCTGTTGTGGTTATGGGGGCTTACAGCCGGGGAGCTGTTTCTCGAATGTTCAACAATAGTATGGCTAATAAACTAATGGAAGTTTTGGACCTGCCGTTATTTATAGCACATAGCAAATAAAAACGGAGCTATTTACCTTATTAAATTGACAATTATGAAGACATTGATGATCGCGACTGATTTTTCAGCTAATTCCAGTCATGTTGCAAATTACGCTTACCGGCTTGCACAAGCCCTGGAGGCTAAGTTATTACTTTGCCATACCTTAAATGTACCTGCAGAAGTACCACAAAGCGGAACTGTTGCCTGGCCGGAGGCAGTTTATGACGATATAGACCGCGATAGCAAGCTGCAACTTTCCAAAATGAAAGAGGATATGATTGTAACAGGAAACATTGACAGCTATAAACCAGAGATATTGTGTATTCAGGGCCCTGGTTTCGTTACTGATGTTGTAAATACGGAAGCTGATCGGTATAAGGCAGACCTGATTATCGTTGGTGCCCACAGTAACGACCATTTAGGGACCTGGATGGTTGGTAACCATAGCCGCAAAATGATAGAGTCGGCTGTACGCCCCTTATTACTGGTTCCGATAGGTGCGAAGTTTCAGCCAATCATGAGGATAGGGTTTGCCACCGACCTCAAACATATCAACAACGATTTGGACGCGTTGAAGAATGTGGTGTTGCTGGCAAGATCCTTAAGCGCAGAATTAATATTAGCGCATATCCATTGGGATGTTGATGATCAGGATTACAGATTGGTGATTGATGCTTTAAAAGACGGAATCATGACCAAATACGGTTATGAAAAAGTCAGTGTCAGAACAGTCAACAGTAAGCATGTCGCCAATGGTTTAAATTGGCTCATAGCTCACGCCCACATAAACCTGCTCGCAATGGCTCATCATCAACATGGTTTTTTTGACCAACTTTTCCATGGAAGTCGGACCCAACAATCTGCAGGCCACATGCCAGTGCCTTTATTGGTGGTAAAGTAGGCAGATAATTTGAAATTAAACTGAGAGGAAAAAAAGATTAATCAAGTATAGAATAAGCGGGCAGCCTCCGCACCGATCAGGGACGAAATGGAATAGTGGTGCCTGGGCTGGCCGGCAGCGGCAGCATAATGCAACTATAGACGGTACCGCGCTAAAAATGGTAAATCGACACAGTTAAAAAACAGGTGCAGATTACGTTGCCACAACGAATTTTCTTTTTTCCTGCTTTGCATGTTCTCTGTTTATTGGAAATAGTTTATTGTTTAAATAAGTTGAAGATCACATAATATCATCACGGCGTCTTTACTTATCCAGGAAAAAGCATTAGAATATTTAATAAATCATTTGTTCAATTGATTATAATATTATGAAGACAATCCTTGTCATTGAAGATAATAGCGATATTCGGGAGAGTACTGCTGAAATTCTCGCGATGAGCGGTTACAAAGTAATCACGGCCGAAAATGGAAAAAGCGGCGTTAAGACAGCCATCAGGCAGCGACCGGATCTGATACTCTGCGATATCATGATGCCTGAACTTGACGGATATGGTGTACTGAACATTCTGAATAAAAGCCCTTACACGGCAACTATTCCTTTTATATTTTTAACAGCTAAAACCGGAAAGCCAGATCTGCGAAAAGGGATGGCTATGGGGGCTGACGATTATTTGACCAAACCGTTTGACGATAAAGAACTACTGCACGCAATCAACTGCCGTCTTCAGAAGCAGGAAAACCTCAAGACATTTTATAGTCGCTCTCTGACAAGTTTACAACGCCTGGCTTCCGAACATGTTCTTGGTAGCGATGAGTTAAAAAGATTGATTGCCGAACGAAAAGTGAGGCAGCTTAAAAAGAAACATATTTTGTACTATGAAGGCGATAATCCAGAAGGCATTTATTTGGTATTGGAGGGTTTTGTCAAGACGTTTAAGCTTGTTGAAGATGGTCGCGAATTAGTGACCGGGCTTTACAAAGCGGAAGAATATGTGGGGATTAACGAGCTATTCACAGACAAACATGTCGACACCGCTGAGGCGATAGATGATTCGGTGGTGTGCCTCCTGCCCAAGGATATGATCATGGATCTGATTTCACAATATCCGGATATTAGTCAGCAATTTATGAGAATTTTATGTAATAATATTCGTGAAAAAGAAGAGCAATTGCTGCAATTTGCATACTCTTCTGTGCGAAACCGAATGTTACAAGTGTTATTGCGCCTCCAGTCGCAATTTCCGGATCATAATGATTTTAAAATATCGCGTGATGAATTAGCAGCTATGGCTGGTATGGCCACAGAAACCGTTAGCCGTACACTTAGCGATTTTAAAGAAGAAGGCTTAATTGAAAGAAAGGGCAGCCATATACGGATATTGGATGCCATAAATTTTGCAAAAGCCAGACACTAAGCTACTTTCGGATGTTTTTCTCACTCAGATAACGCAACATGCCGATGTCCCTTGTATCGCTGGTCCGGTACACCGAAGCAGTTGAAGGTGCACGTGCGCTCAATCTAATCACTATAATAACCAGTTAATGGCTGCGGTCCTTGAATCAAATAAATAAGCAGATCAGGATATAATGTAATTCTTTACACCAGAAAAGCCAAACTGCAAAAATCGATCTGCAATCTGCAGTGCTTAGCAATTTATCCCATTACGACAACGTGCCTGAGTGAAACAGAAAATGCCAAGAGGCATTTTCTGTTTCCGGACTTAATTTAACGAAGGGGGAGTAGTATTTGATAGTTACTTTCGTCCCGGTATCGCTTTCTTACAGTAATATCAGTGTCCGCTCCCACTGCTTTATGGGCAGGATTCAAAAAACCAGATGCTGTAAAGTGATATTGCCCGGGGGGTAATTGCCTAAAAGTTACACTTCCATCAATAGCGGAAAGCTGCATTCCTTGATATGTAATGTTGCCTGAGTTGTCTTTTTCAGGCATCCCGGCATAGTAATAAACAGGAATATCTGGCACAGGTTGTTGGTTGTATTGTACCATAACATTAACATTCCCATTATATACAATAGCTTTTTCGCATGATGATAATATAGTGATGGTGACTACTGAGATGACTAATTTCATCGTGATATTAGTTTTCATATTTGACAGGCCTTAGTTTAAACTTTATTTAATTTTATTCCGCCTTATTCTTCATCATCATTAATAATGAATACGCGCCTTTGGTTACAAAAACAGCGTTCGCGGTCATATCCTTTGTTGGCAACAGTATTTCGGTAAAGCCGTTTTCACTTTCGCCTATGTTAACCTCGGCCATCTCAAACTGTCGGTTCCCGATAACTTTATAGATATACTGTTTACCTTCAAACTGAACAATGGCTTCGTTAGCTATGGCATATGCCTTAGTATTTTTTACTTGTACTTCTGCATTCATATAAGTACCCGGAACCAGTGTTTTATCGTAGGTTTCAAAATGGCAATGCACATCTGCGTTCCTGTCGGCAGAAAGATCCCGGCCAATCAGTAATATCTCGGCTTCGTGTTTTTTTGCGGGTTGGTTGTTGGTATAGGCCACCAGTTTTTGACCGATATATAATTTATCCAGATCCTTCTCATATACTTTCAGCGCCAGGTGTATATCTGTTGGGTTGACCAACTCGAACAGCACCTCCGTCGGGGACACATATTTGCCGATATTGACATTTACTTTAGATACAAAGCCGGTTATAGGAGAGTATATATTGACGCTCCTGGATATTTTTGAGGCGCTGATAGTTCGTACGTTGATACCAATGAGTTGTAATTTCTCAGCTAATGAACTAATTAACACTTGCTGGCTGCGGTATTCGGCCTCGGCCTGCTGAAAAACCTTGTCACTGCTCGCTTTGCTTTGGTTAAGGTCTTTTTGGCGGTTATATTCATTTTCCAGGTATCCTATCCGGGCCTTTGCTGTAAGATAATCCTGTTGTAACTGGATATATTGCTGGTCCTCTATCATCGCTATGGCTTCACCTTTATTCACATGCATGCCCGGCAACAACTTGGTTGATTTTAAATACCCACCAAGGGGGACACTAATGGAAACCATATTTTGCGGCGGAACATCGATTTTTCCATTGAGTTTTAACACAGATGATATTTCCCTTTGCTCAAGCTTGCCTGTAAGTATCGATGCATTTTTTAGCTGCGCATCCGTCAGGGTTACAATGTTAGTATTCTCTGCTTTACCTGTATTATCTGTTGCCGGTTTTTTTTCGCCGCAGGCAGATAGCAGAATAATGATGACTGATAAATATATAATGGGTTTCATGATCATATTTTTAGTTGTTTGAAAAATAGTTGAGTTGAATGATGGCCTCGTTAAGGTTGCGAACAGCATCCAGGTAATCATTTTTAATAGTAGTGGCCTGGTTAATCAGTTGTGTCCATTCCAGGTAGTTGATGTTTCCGGCGGCAATTTGCTGGTTGGCGGTAACGGTTATTAAAGCGGCATTTTTTAACGGCTTGCTTTCAAAATACTGAACCGTTTGCAGGTATTTGTGGTATTGAAAAACGGCAGATTGGTAAGCTGTTGTCATGCTTTGAAGTTCCATAGCATAACTACTTTCGGCTATCTGTTTGTTTACTCTCGCGCTGTTGATCCGCGCCTTTTGCGCCCCGGCAAAAATAGGTATGCCGATACCCAATTGCACTGAATTAAACCGGTTTGAGCCATTATAAAGCTTATTATCGGCACCAATACCCTTGATGCTGGTATTGTTATATCCTATGGCCAGATCAGGCAAAAGCTTGCTCTTTTCCATGCGGATAGCAGCGTCTGCAATTTGCTGCTGCTGAGCTATTAGTTTTATTACCGGGTGGTTTTTCAAGGTCAAGGTGTCTGAGGCCAATGTAACGGCTAATTTATAGTCGGATTTATCTGGTGTTAAGGGCTCTGTAGAATTAAGCAACAACTGGAATTGCAGTTGTATGATGGCCACATCTTCCTTTAACTGGTTTAGCTGCATCTGCACTTGTCCCAATAATGTTTCAGCACTTGTTTTCTCCAGTATATTGGCTTCGCCTTTGGCCAGCCGCAACTCGGCTTTTTTATAAAAGCTCAAATACAGGCTATCGGCATGCTGTAGTAACATCCGCTTGTTTTCCAGATATACCAGGGTGTTAAAAACCTGGCTAACCTGCTTTTTTAACAGCACCTCATTTACCGCGATATTCAGTATGCTGTTTTTCCAGTCTTCTTGCAAAAGTTCTTTCTGCCTGCTATAGACAGTCGGAAAGTTGAAAGACTGGGAAATACCGAATTTGGTATCGTTGTAGCTGCTGTTGATTTGTCCAACCTCCCCAAACAGCGTAGCCTGCGAAATATTGGCTGATGTGCCGATCAGTACCTGCTGATACTTCGACTTTAACTGTTCATGTTTAACTTGTAAGTTGTTTTTTAAAGCAGTATCTATAGCGGCTTTAAGGGTAATGGGTGTTTGCGCCGCCGAGGTTTGGCTTATTACAGTCAGCAAAGTGATGGAAAGTACAGTGCCCGTTTTCTTCGATAGCACTGTTTTAAAGCCTTTTTCAAACATGATATATAAAACGGGCAATACAAACAAGGTGAGGAAAGTGGCGATCAGCAAGCCACCTATTACTACCGTAGCTAACGGCCTTTGTACTTCGGCACCGGCACCGTTACTGATAGCCATGGGAAAGAAACCCAGGGAAGCCACAAATGCTGTCATCAGTACCGGCCTTAGCCTTACCTTGGTGCCTGATAACACAATACGTTTCAAATTGGTCATACCTTCTTTTTTTAACCGGTTAAATTCCGATATCAATACAATACCGTTGAGCACGGCCACGCCAAACAGAGCGATAAAGCCAACACCTGCGCTGATGCTGAAAGGCATACCGCGCAAAGCAAGGAACAGGATGCCCCCGATAGCTGACAATGGAATTGCGGAGTAAATCAATAATCCGTGCTTAATGGAGTTGAAAGCAAAATAGAGTAGTAAGAAAATAAGCAGTAACGAAACCGGCACGGCTATCATCAGGCGCTGTTTGGCAGCATTCAGGTTTTCAAAGGCACCACCATAGGTTACATAATACCCCGCCGGGAATTTAAGTTGTTTATCTACCTTGGCCTGCAGCTCGTTTACGATTGTTTGTACGTCCCGGCCGCGCACATTAAAGCCAACTACGATACGGCGTTTGGCATCCTCGCGCTGTATTTGGTTGGGGCCGTCCTTGATTTGTACATCGGCCAGCTGATATAAAGGGATCTGTGTACCCCGCGGTGTCGGGATGAGTAAATTTTGAATATCCTTCAAGTCTTTTTTTTGCTCGCTGCTTATTCTGACCACTACTTCAAAGCGCTTTTCACCTTCAAACAGGGTTCCGGTGCTTTGTCCGGCGAGTGCGGTGTTAACCACCTTGTTAATATCGGCGATATTGAGGTTGTATTGTGCTATGGCATTGCGGTTATAATTAATGATAATCTGCGGCATGCCGGCAACTGCTTCCACAAACAGGTTTTTAGCGCCGTCAACGGTATTGATTATTTTACCCAGCTTATTCGCATAAGCAGCGAGGGTATCCAGGTCTTCGCCGAATATTTTACAAACCACGTCCTGACGTGCACCGGTCATCAGTTCGTTAAAACGCATCTGAACCGGGTACTGAAAGCCTGCGGTAACACCCGGAACCGCTTGTAAGGCCTTACCCATTTTTTCAGACAATTCATTAAAGGTTTTAGCCGATGTCCACTCGTTCTTGGGTTTTAGTATCACCATCATATCGCTTGCATCCATGGGCATAGGATCGGTCGGCACTTCGCCGCTGCCTATTTTGGTCACCACCTTTTCAACTTCGGGGAATTGGCTTTTTAAGATGTGGGCGGCCTTTTGGGTATTGGTAATAGTAGTATTCAGGCTACTGCCGGTTAGCACCCGCGTATCAACCGCAAAATCACCTTCTTCCAGTGCAGGTATAAACTCACCGCCCAGTGTGGTTAAAATATAGGCTGAAAATATAAACAGACCGATAATAGTTAATAATGCAGCTTTGGGAAATGCAATTACCCCGCTTAATGTTTTTTGATATATTCTTTCAACCTTCGCCATTAACCTATCCGAAAAATTGGGCTTGTGCTTGATCTTCTTACTCAGGAAGACGGCGCTCATCATAGGGATGTAAGTGAGTGATAAAATAAAAGCGCCCAACAGCGCAAACGCTACGGTTTGCGCCATAGGTTTAAACATTTTACCCTCGATTCCCTGCAAGGTGAAGATCGGAAGATATACTACCAATATAATTATCTGGCCAAAAACAGCGCTATTCATCATTTTGCTGGCAGAACTGTTCACCTCCTGATCCATTTCTTTCTGCCCAATCTTGTCAGTTAATGTAAAATGTTTGCTATGGCTAAGGGTATGCATTACGGCTTCTACAATAATTACGGCCCCATCTACGATCAAACCGAAATCAAGCGCACCAAGGCTCATTAGGTTACCGCTTACACCAAAAAGGTTCATCATAATAATGGCAAACAGCATCGACAACGGGATCACAGAGGCAACGAGTAAACCTGCCCTGAAATTGCCAAGGAATAATACCAGTACAAATACCACAATGAGTGCCCCCTCAAGCAGGTTGCGCTCCACAGTACCGATGGCGTTGTTCACCATTTTGGTACGGTCCAGGAAAGGTTCAATCTCAACGCCTTCTGGCATAGTTTTCTGGATTTGTGCTATACGTTCCTTTACGTTTTTAATCACCTCGCTGCTGTTGGCTCCTTTCAGCATCATGACAACCGCTCCCGCAACTTCGCCTTCGTCGTTATAGCACATCGCACCATAACGGGTAGCATAGCCTATTTTAACATCGGCCACGTCTTTAATAAAAAGCGGCGAGCCATCGGCAGTATTTTTAATTACCGTATTATTGATATCTTCCATATTGCCAATCAGTCCCTGGCTACGGATATACACCACCGTTGGGCCTTTTTCAATATAGGCGCCGCCGGTATTCTGGTTGTTACTTTCCAGGGCCTTAAAAACATCGGTTATGGTAATATTATGGGAAAGTAGTTTATTAGGATCAACTTCAATAGAATACTGTTTAAGCTTCCCGCCAAAACTGCTCACTTCGGCTACGCCTTTGACACCGAGTAACTGGCGGCGAACTATCCAGTCCTGTATAGTACGGAGTTCGGTTTCGTTATACCTATCGGCATAGCCCTTTTTAGGGCGCACTACGTATTGGTAAATTTCGCCCAGCCCGGTGCTTACCGGGCCAAGCTCGGGTGTGCCAATACCGGCAGGTATCTGGCTTTGCACTTTTTGCAAACGTTCGGCAACCTGCTGCCTCGCCCAGTAAACATCTGTAGCGTCGTCAAAAACAATGGTAACCAGCGACAGGCCAAACCTGGAAAAGCTTCGGATCTCTTTTAAGCCCGAAATATTGCTGTTCGCCTGCTCTATTGGATAGGTAACCAAACGTTCGATATCTGTAGCTCCGAATGATGGGGCGATGGTGATAACCTGTACCTGGTTGTTGGTAATATCGGGTACGGCGTCAATAGGCAGCCTTGTAAACTGGTAGCTGCCATAACTAATAAGAGCGATAATAAAAAGCCCTATGATCAGCTTATTCCTTACGGAAAAAGCGATAATATGATTTAACATAAAATAAGATCTTGAAAATTAGTAATTCAAAAAGCAGCGCATAGCAGGAATAGCCAGGCTAAGCGCTGCAAACAACATAAAAACGACCGCTAATTAGGATTTTGGCGGCTGCCAGATGCTGGATAAATAAGTTGAGTGGTTAAACCACTGATCGAAGGCATGTAATTTCGTTTTCGTTGAGAATGCCAGGGGAGGGACGAGTGGCTGGAATAATTGAGGAACCAGCACCGGTGATATCGTCGCTGTGCAATTATCTGCTGTTTTGAAAGGCAGCTTCATGTCTTCCCTATAGTCTTTATCCTTCGGGTTGCCATGCATGTAATGCATGTCCAGAAATTGCAGGAATGAAATGCTCTTGTTTTCCTTCCGGTGTTCGGCAAAGTGTTCAAAAACCACAGGCAATTTCAGCAACTGGTGGAGTTCAGTTGTTGAGAACAGGAAGGTTGTTAAAAGCAATATGGCCGTGAACTTTTTCAAAACTATACAAAAGTAACAATTAATAAACAATCGTTTTTGACGCAGATCATATGATTATTAAGTTTTATTCATTTATTAATATGCGCGATCGGCTCAAAATGAGGTCCGGAGGTCATCGCAGCCGCATTTGGTCCTTTTTTCATATTCAGCCTTCGGTTCCAATACGATACCAGGCTGTATTTCTTCATATACTGAAGCCCGCTAAAAAAATAACTGTCATACCGGGCGATTTCTTTGTCACTCGTGGGAATTATATCTCATTTAGCGGTCATTGGGATTGCCTGCGAAGCATGCCTAATGATGACGTGTATTAATGATATATCCCTGTGTTGAAGGTGCATAATTCATAGTTCCTTGATAACCTTTTTTAGTTTGTCTTTTACTTCAGTTGCGATCCTATGTAAATCTTTGTTTAGTATGAGCTTCATGGATGCTGCCGGGTTTATGGCGGATACTTCCACTTTGCCAGGTTTTTTTTCCTGTACAATTATTACAGGGCAGCATGGTACCGATCTTATCTTCGGCTAATAAGGCATTGTAAGCAAATGACGGGTTACATGCACCCAATATTTTATAGTTGTAAAAACCTACACCCAGCTTTTTCTTTAATGTCGCCGTTATGTCAATCTCCGTTAATAGGCCAAACCCTTCTTTGTTTAAGGCGCTCGTAACCCGTTGAATTGCTTCTTCGAAACTTCCGGTTATTTTTTTGTTGAAATAGTATTTCATTTTTTGTGGATTTATTACTACACTTTTTACGCTTTTAAATTTCCTGGTTTAATGACTCAAAATAAATGACTTAGCTCATTTATGAGATTGATGTAAATCATCGGTGGCAAATCATTGGCTGCGGAGGTGAATCGAGTTTGAATAAAGCTGATTTCATTTTTTTTTATGCCTGATGTTCCTGCCTTTGCTGACGAATTTTAAACCCTAAAGAAACCAAAACCCAAGACTGGGAAATGGGGGAATGACGAAAAGTGCTGACATGGAAGGGTATCATTGTGAAAGAATTGTTGTAAACGGAAATATTAACAGCGGCTGTATGTTTTAAAGGATGTAGGAGTGAGGTCAGTTATTAAAGTCAATTGCGGGCAGGTTTCAAATTTGGCTGTTAATCCATCGTTTGAATTTGAGTATTTTGTGCGTACTGTCATATAATACCCTGATCCGTGTCATTCCCGGTTAGCAGAGAAACACCAACATTTGAAAAACATTCATCAGAACTTGTGAAAAACAGAAATTAAAATAGTCTACAATACTAATATACTCGTCAGTTTTAAAATAGCTACGGATCTTTTTTTTTAAATCATATGAACTTCTCCTTTCAGCATCCTTACCCAATAAACCCGGAATACAAAACGCCGGTCGCTTATCTTTGCATGGAATATGCCGTCCATCAGCCCCTTAAAACCTACTCAGGTGGTCTCGGCTATCTTGCAGGCTCTTTAATGAGGAGCGCCTATGAACTCAGGCAGAACGTTATAGGTATCGGAATCTTGTGGAAATATGGGTATTATAACCAGGGAAGAAAGGGCGATGAAACCATGGAGGTACTCTTCCAGGAAAAAATATATCACTTCCTCATTGATACCGGCATTAAATTTACTATCAAGGTATCCGGCCATGATGTTTGGGTTACAGCATTTTACCTGAAGCCTGAAATTTTTAAAACGGCTCCTATGTTTTTCCTGACAACAGATCTGCCGGAGAATGACTATCTGGCTAAAACCATTTCACATAAGCTTTATGACAGTAATCCTGAAACGGGGACTGCTGCTGCGATATTGCTGGGCGAAGGTGGGGCACGCTTATTAGAAGCAATCAATTTCCAACCGGATATTTATCACCTGAACGAATCACATGCCTTACCCATCGCATTTTATTTATATAAAAAATATCAATCCGTTGAGGAAGTAAAAAGAAGACTGGTTTTCACTAACCATACACCCGAACCTGGCGGCAACCAACGGTCTGATTTGTTTCTGCTTAATAAAATGGGTTTTTGGGGGGATATTCCAATAGATGAGGTAAAGGAAATAGCGGGTTGTCAGGGCGACGTTATGGATCATACCTTAACTGCGTTTAGGTTCTCCGGCAAAGCCAATGCTGTGTCAAAAATGCATTTAAACACACTACAGGGAATATGGAATGGAAATAACGGCATTTGTGAACTTACTTCTATAACCAATGCCCAGAGCTATTCTTATTGGGCAGACAAGGAAATGTATGCGGCATTGGAAACTAATCAGATTCAAAAGCTGGTGGAAAAGAAAAAGGCAGGTAAGCGTGCACTTTTTGACGAGGTAGCGGACCAATGCGGCGTTCTACTCGATCCTGAAGTGCTCACCATTGTTTTTGCGAAGAGGTTTGCCGGGTACAAAAGGCCGGAATTGCTATTGCATGATATGGACTTTTTTCACCAACTGCTAACTAACAATAAAATGCCGATCCAAATGATATGGGCAGGAAAGCCTTATCCAATGGATTATGATGCGATAGCCAGTTTTGATAAGATCGTAAACTTATGTAAGTATTACCCTAACTGCGCGATTTTAGTAGGGTATGAATTGCGTTTATCACGACTGCTTAAACAAGGGGCAGATGTCTGGCTCAACACGCCGCGGCTGACCCACGAAGCTTCAGGTACGAGCGGGATGTCGGCTGCAATGAACGGATGTATTAATGTTTCGATTCCTGATGGCTGGTTTCCGGAATTTGTTGTGGATGGCGTGAACGGTTTTGTTATACCCAATACTGAAATTAGTGAACATAAATTTCAACAGGATGAAACCGATGCGCATAACTTGTACAATTTGCTGCAAAGAACAGTCATTCCCCTGTATTACGATCATCCGGATAAATGGATTGAAATAATTAGGCACAGCATGCAGGATATATTCCCTCACTTTGACAGTAACCGGATGGCAAAAGAGTATTATAAACAGCTTTATACTAACGGTACTAATATTTGTTAATGTGGGCCCATTCGCTGCTTCCCACAACCTTTTGAGCAATAGGATCACAAGCCCTGGGGGTTGATGCCACGTTTGGTCGTAAGGTCGACACGTTGTTGGTATTTATCCAGGCAGTAATCGAAACCGTGAATTGTTTGTTGTAACCGGCTATAGCGAGACCAATCCCTTCATAGTTTTTTCCATTGCGACCCGGATAAAAGATTGCGTAAGGTTGATAAATGCGCTCACCTCATCATGATTAATACAATGACCAGTATTGCAGGTACGGCCTGTATATAGAAGATCTTTTTGGTTACTGTAAGTGCCCCGTAAATACCAGCTACGGCAACACAACTCAGGAAAAACAGGGCCACATAGTTATGCCATTGTGCGTCGCTGATAAAGAATGTCCAGATCAGACCCGCTGCTAAAAATCCGTTGTATAAACCTTGGTTAGCCGCTAAAACTTTGCTGTTTTCCAGTTCCTGCAATGATTTGTTGAATGCCTTGGGGCCGCGGGTTGTCCAGGCAAACATTTCCAACCATAATATATAACAATGGATAAAGGCTACCAGGCCGATGAGTACTTTGATAATAAGATCCATAGATTTTGATGTCTTAAGTATAAATGTAGTAAATGTTATAGGATATATTGTACCGGGATTCTGTTACGCCATTAAGCCTTAAACCTTACACTTATTCTGTAGGGGGCATTCAAGTACAAATGAATAACCGTGCAAATTACAATAATTAAGAAAGCGGCCATCAGATAAAGGTTAATCGGAGCATTCTTGCCATGCTAAGCTGATAATTCTCTGCCATCGGGGTTAAACCCGTTTATAAGATTTTATTTTGCCAGATAATTTCTATATTTGGATTTGACACATATACAATGAGCATTAAAACACCATGATGTTTGTGTAATTAACCTGATCAATATAGGAAATTAAAATAACGCATGGCCCCTCTTGACTTGTCAGACGACGATGCCAAACTTCTGAAACTTATTAGCGAAGGCAGCAAACCTGCCTTTGATGTATTATATACCAAATATTGGAAGCAGGTTTATAATGCAGCATACAAACGGGTTAACGATATAGAACGCGCTCAGGATATTGCTCAAGACGTATTTGTGCAGTTATGGGTGCGCACGTCAACGTCGCCGATTGAGAACCTTCCGGCTTATTTATTGGTTGCCGCTCGCAACGGCGTTTTTAAATATATGGAAAAGGAATCGCGCTATGCAGCCTTGCCTGATACAGTCCATGAAATTGAAAGCCATCTTGGTCGCGCCGATGCTAATGTGCTTCATGACGAATTTTTGAAAGCTTTTAATGAGCTTATAGATACTTTACCGCCCCAGCAGCGTATTATATTCAACTTGCGCTTTAATGAAGGCCTCTCAAGCCAGCAAATCGCCGATCAACTGGAAATATCCCCCAAAACCGTTCGTAATCAAATGGGGAAGGCCCTTGCAACACTTCGTAAATCACTTTTCTTACTCCATGTATTGCTTTATTTTTATCAACAAGGTTGATAAAACGTTTTTTCTTTAATGAAGATGCGCTATTTTTATCAATTATGATGATTGGTTGATGATATTTTATCATTTTGATTTTAAATGCGCATTATTTTTAAATAAAACATTAAAAATATTTTCAATTAACATGGGCTATTTTCATTTTGCCGACTCATGTATATATAAAGGATGTAAATGGACGAGGCGAACAAGCAATATTTTATACAAATACTAGCAAAATACAAACGTGGCGAGGCTACCCAAGAAGAAATTAAATTCCTGGAATCGTACTATAACCTGTTTGATTTGAACGATGACCTCATTACTGATGAAAATGAGGCCGACTACCTGTATCTTAAAGATGCTATTAAAGCAAAGGTTGATGAGAGGATAGCGCAATACGAAAAAAAGCCGGTTACCATGCCTTTAAGATCGGGTTGGACCAGATATGCCGTGGCCGCCTCAATTCTGTTGTTTATTTCGGTTGGTGCTTACTTTTTTATTCGTAACCGGTATAAGGCCGATAATTTGGCCGCAAACTCATACAAAGGCATAGTACCTGGTACCAACAAGGCTACGCTTACTTTGGCCAACGGCACAACCATATCGCTTGATGATGCTGCCAACGGACAAATAGCTAAACAAGCCGGGGTTAAAATCACCAAAACGGCCGATGGGCAGATCGTTTACCAGGCCGAAGCGACCGGACAGAATCAAGCCGTTCAAAATATGGTTACCACCCCTAACGGCGGGCAGTACAAGGTCATCCTGCCCGACGGCACTAACGTGTGGCTTAACGCGGCATCGTCAATAACTTATCCAACCGTGTTTAAGGGAGCGGAACGTGAGGTAACGCTCAATGGCGAAGGCTACTTTGAAGTAACAAAAAATAAAGCAATGCCATTCAGGGTAAAATCGGCATTGCAAACTATTGAGGTGCTCGGCACGCATTTTAATATCAATGCTTACGGCGATGAAGCTTTGGTTAAAACCACCCTGTTGGAGGGTTCGGTAAAGGTAACATCGGCAACAAACTCAATACTTATTGTTCCCGGTGAGCAGGCTGTAATAAGCCGTACTGGTAACGGTACGATAAGTAAACAACAAGTGAACCTTGACAAAGAAGTAGCCTGGAAAAACGGCATATTCTCATTTGCAGATGAGGATATCCGCGAGGTTATGCGCCAGGTAAGCCGCTGGTATGATATTGATGTGGTTTATGATGGCGATATGCCAACAGAGAAATTTTTCGGTGAAATTTCAAGGAGCAGCAACCTCGCCGATGTTTTCAGGATACTGGAGCTTAATAACATGAAATTTGCGGTTGAGGGCAAAACAGTGAAGGTATCCTACAGTAAATGATATTTAACTTAAACTTTATACTTACAACTAAACAAACTAAATGCTAATCACTAAAACAAAACTTAATGGATAAACAACTACGATAAATCTCAGATCAATCTCATATCAACAGACCAAAAATTAACCGGAAGCCTCTCACCGCTTCCGGTTTAAAATAGGTCAGGCAGCACAAGATGTCGAAGCCCTGGGCTGCATTTTATTAACCCAATCTTATTCAAAAATATGAAATTAACTTTTCTTTACAACGCCGTATGCGCAATACGGGGGGTAAAGTGCAAATTCTTATTAGTATTGAAACTCACCACTATACTGTTGCTTGTTGGCGTGTTGCACTTATCCGCAGCAAGTTATTCTCAAACGGTAACCATATCCGGTAAAAATAAGAGCCTTGAATCGGTTTTTAAGGATATAAAACAACAAACAGGTTATTTGTTTTTTTACAGCGAAAAAGTGAATATAAAAGGCAAAACAGTGGATGCCGATTTTCATGACACGCAGCTTGTTGACGTGCTCAGCGCCTGTCTTAAAAACTTCGATCTGAGTTTTACTATTGTATCTAAAACCATCGTAATCCAAAATAAAATACCTGAACCGAGGACGGAACCGGTTACTATCAACAAGGTTTCGGTGAGTGGCCGTGTGTTGGATTCGGTAAGTAAAACCACCTTACCGGGCGTAAATATTGCCGTTAAGGGGGGTAGGGGAGTAATAGGCCAAACCAATGATAAGGGGGAGTTTAATGTACAGGCAGATGCAGGGCAAACATTAATATTCTCATTTATGGGCTACAAATCGGCGGAAGTTAAGGTGGTAGCAGGCCAATCGATTGTAGTGAGGCTTTTGCCTGATATTAATAACATTAAAGACATTGTGGTAACCGGTTACCAGGTTATCAAAAAAGATAATTATACCGGTAATGCTATCACAGTAAGTGGTGCCGATCTGAAGCGTAATAATCCGCAAAACGTGATCAAAAGCATAGCCTCGTTTGATCCGTCGTTTAAAGTACTTGATAATAACTTTATCGGTTCGGATCCAAACAAGCTGCCAAAGATCAACGTAAGGGGCGCCACAGCTATCCCTTCCATCAATGATAAAATACTTGACCGTAACAATCTTTCAAGCAATTATAACCTGCCGGCCTTTATCCTTGATGGCTTTGAAGTATCGCTTCAAAAAGTAGTTGACCTGGATATTAACCGGATCGAATCGGTTACCTTATTGAAAGATGGTGCAGCTACCGCGGTTTATGGTTCAAGGGCAGCCAACGGTGTAATGGTGATCACTACCAAAGCGCCTGTTGCAGGAAAGCTGCAGTTATCATACAATTATGAGCTTACTTTCAATGGCCCCGATCTGTCCGACTATCACGTGCTTAACGCAAAACAAAAGGTAGCTTACGAGCAGCTTGTTGGTTTATATGATACAAAGACATCTACCAGTGGTGATACCAAACAGGACGAGCTTGATGCCCAGTTGTTCACGCGGCTAAAAAATGTAGCTAGCGGTGTTAATACTTATTGGTTGTCGCAGCCTTTACGAAATGCCTATCAGCAAAAACATTCGGTATACGCGCAGGGCGGCGATCAGTCATTCAGGTATGGTATCGATTTGCGTTACCAGACACAGCCTGGGGTTATGAAAGGCTCGGATAATACCCGGTACAGCGGCGGTGTAAATTTTACCTATAATCCAAGCTCAAAACTTATCATCAGGAATGATTTGACCATTACGCAGGTTAATCAGGCCAATTCTCCATATGGTGATTTTTCGACATATGTAAACGCCAACCCATATTTCCCGATAAGGGACAGCACAGGCAGATTGGTGCAGGAGCTTGCCAACTGGCGTGTAAATACTTTTCGCGAGGGAAAAGATCAATACATTACCGAAAATGTATTTAATCCCTTGTATGAAGCCAGCCTGAGCAGCTTTGATAAATTGGCATATACGGAGATCCTGGAGTCGTTTTCAGTCGATTATAAATTATCAAAAAGTTTGCGTTTGAGGGCATTAATGAGCGTAAATAAAACCGGCACAACATCTGATAAATACGTGTCACCGTTAAGCAGTGTTTTTTACAATTTTGCCGCCGATCAGGCGAATAACAAAGGAACCTACGATTATGGTACCAATGCCAGCCTTAACCTCGACGGTAACGTAACCATCGGCTATAACAAGCAACTGGGCGATCATTATTTCAACCTTGTGTTAGGTGCCAATATTTTAGCGTCAAAGGCTGATGTTAAAACATTTTCGGCCCAGGGTTTTTCAAACGACAGGTTCACCAATATAGGTTTTGCCCGCATTTATAAAGAAAACTCAGGCCCTTATGGCGATGTAACCAGGTCAAGAACGGCCGGCGCTTTCTTTTCGGGTAACTACGCGTTTCAAAACAAATATCTCTTAGATGCATCCGTAAGGGTTGATGGTTCATCGACTTTTGGCGCCGACAGGCGTTATGCTCCTTTCGGCTCGTTAGGTATCGGCTGGAACATTCATAAGGAAAGCTTCTTTCGGGGTTCAAATGTAATAAGCCAGTTGCGCCTTAAAGGAAGTATTGCTACCCTTGGTTCTATCAGCTTCCCGGCATACCAATCGCGTTCAATCTACCTGTATGATACACAACACTGGTATTCAACAGGTATTGGCGCTACTATATTAGGCTATGGTAACAGCAACCTGGAGTGGCAAAAAACCCGCACAACCGATGTAGGTATGGACATCGGTTTGTTTAAAGACAGGATCGTTATCTCGCCAAGATACTACTACAAACTTACCAAAGGGTTGATCACCGATATCAACCTTGCGCCATCAACGGGCTTCAGCACTTATAAAGATAACCTTGGCGATATGTCAAACAAAGGTTATGAGCTTTACCTTGTAGCACAGGTTTTTCACGCATCGGACTGGAATATAAACCTGACGGGTAACCTTGCTCACAACGTTAACAAAATAGTAAGGATATCTGATGCCTTGAAGGCATTTAACAGCAATATAGATAACTTCCAAACCAACAAGGACAACAACGCTTTTTCAACGCCGCTAACCCGGTATGTTGAAGGCAAATCATTGAATACCATTTATGCAGTTAAGTCATTGGGTATTGATCCTGAAAACGGCAAAGAGATCCTGGTGAAAAAAGATGGAACCCTAACTTATATATGGGATGTTAAGGATGTGCAGGATGTAGGTAATACTACGCCAAAAGCCGAAGGATTTTTTGGCAGCACGGTATCATACAAAAGGTTTATGCTAAGCTTTAGCTTCCATTACCGTTTTGGCGGGCAGGCCTTTAACCAAACCCTTATTGACAGGGTTGAAAATGCCGACCCTCGCTTTAACGTAGATAGCCGCGTACTGGAGCAAAGGTGGAAACAACCTGGCGACCACACGTTTTTCAAAAACATTACCGACCTCACCGATACCTATGTATCATCACGGTTTATACAAAAAGATAACCTGATCGAACTGCAGTCGCTTTACCTGTCATATGATTTTAAGCCAAATGCCATTCGCCGTTTAGGACTTCAAAATCTGAGGCTGGCAGCCACAGCGAACGATATTTTCAGGGCTTCAACTATTCAGGCAGAACGGGGTATCTATTATCCCTTCGCCCGCAGCTTAACATTTTCATTATTGGGTTCATTTTAACACATAACCATGAAAAGATATTTAATTTTTATAATCCCCTTGCTGATGTTTACATCATGTAAAAAGTTTTTGGATGTACAGCCGGAATCTGATGTAGATAAAGAGCAGTTGTTTAATACCGAAGATGGTTTTGAAGAGACTTTAAATGGTGTTTATTCCAGGTGCACAAAGGCAGACCTGTATGCAGGAAACCTTACGTTCAGCAACCTGGATATCATGGCGCAGAACTATACGTTCTCCAATACCGATTTTCAGAAGATCGCTTCTTTTCAGTATAGCCAAAACATTTTAAAGGATAAAAATAGCCAGATCTGGTCGTCGGTATACAATGCCATTGGCAACTGCAATGAGATACTGCAGGTAATAGATAAGCAAAAGGCTGTATTTTCGGGTAACAACTATGCCATCATTAAAGGCGAGGCACTTGCCCTGCGCGCGTACCTGCATTTTGATCTTTTACGCATGTTTGGGGCTTCGTATAAATCTAACCCAAATGCTAAAGGGATACCTTATGTAACCACAGTAAGCATTAAAAGTACACCGTTTTCATCAGTAGGTGAGGTAATTAACAACGCCATAGTTGATCTGCGTAATGCACGTGCACTTCTGAGTAGTACAGATCCAATTCTTTCACCCGCTTACATTGTCGGATATCCTAATAAAACCTATCCCGACGGCTATGTTGGCCCTAAGCAAACGGAAACAATGGTTAGCAGCTTGTTTTTGCAAAACCGTAGGCACAGGCTTAATTATTATGCAGTGTGCGGTGAACTTGCAAGGGTTTACCTGTATAAAAATGATTATCAAAATGCCCTCTCTAACGCTACCGACGTAATAAATGCCAACAAATTTCCCTGGACACAAAAGGACGATGCCTTTAACAACAATGTTGAGCAAAAAGACAGGGTGTTTTACAACGAACTGGTGTTTGGTTGGTATGCGCCTCAGGCTAATGAAAATAATGCGCTGGTTACCCTGTTCAGCGCGGCTAACGTTGCTCAATATCAGCCAACACCGCTGCAGTTAGATAACATTTATGAAAAGAATACCGTGGGTGCCGAAGACTGGCGCTACAGGCAATGGTTTTTTACAGCCACAGATGTAACCCCAAACCGCAGCTACCTGGTTAAATATTTGGTGAACAGTTCGCCGTTAAAAAATCTGCACCCGCTGATGGCCCCGGGTTTTCGTTTAACAGAAGCATATTACATTGCTGCTGAGGCTATTTATGATAGCAATCCGACCAAGGCAATAGAGTACTTAAATACCGTCCGTACGCACCGCGGCATTATTGATCTGTTGCCCGCTACTTTAGGCAAAACAGCTTTTATCAATGAATTGGTTAAAGACGCCCGGAAAGAGTTTTACGGCGAGAGCCAGATCTTTTATATGTATAAGCGGTTAAATCTTGATATAGTGGCGGCCAGCGGCCAGATCTATCCTGCATCAAACAGCATTTACGTGTTCCCGATCCCCGATGACGAGGCGGCTTACAATAATTGATCCCATACCATTTATAACAATGAAAAGAAAGATATTTTATGTTTTAGTGGTCGTAGCGGCTCTTTTTAGCTGCAAAAAAGACCAATTACTTACGTATGGCTCCAGGGATAACATTTATCTGAATTATAAGAATAAAGACGGCAGCCAGGATACATCGATATTAACCTATTCCTTCGCCTATAATCCTACCCTGGCGCAGGATACCATTTGGGTGCCAATAATTATTTCGGGGCAAAGATCAAAAACTGAAAGGAAGTTTGCGATAACCGTAGTTGACACGGCTACCACGGCCAAATCTGGTTTGCATTATGAAGCGCTTAAGCCATCGTACGCTATGCCTGCTGATTCGGGTACTGTAAAGGTACCGGTGATCATTAAAAACAGCGACCCCGAACTTGCAAATAAGTCTGTAATGCTTACCATTCTTGTTTCGGGTGGTCAGGATTTTAATTCGTCATTGCCTGTGGCATTAAGGACACGATCTATCCTCTATTCGTCGCGTTTGGAGCAGCCGGCATGGTGGATTTACTGGATGGGTAACCTGGGCCCTTATAGCAGGATAAAACACCAGTTGTTCCTGATCTCTTCGGGCACTACCGATCTGGTTGATATGTCAAAACCGAACGCTTATCTGCAGATTCCGCGTACACTGTATTATATAGATAACGTGAGGACCTTTATTAATGATCCGTTTGCATGGGTAGCAAGATACCCGGAAAAAGGTTATGTGCTTACCAAAAGGGCCGATGGAAGCAACGATTATGATTTTTATAGTTCTTCTTCGCCCGGTAAGAAGTTTTACCTCAAGTATTATGCGCAGGCAGGTAAGTACTTTTTTGTTGATGAAAATGGTCAGCAGGTTATTATCAATTAAACACTTAGGTCATGAAATTTAAATCGATAGCTCTATTGGCGCTCATAATGGTATTTTATACTTCATGTAAAAAAGACCTGGGCAATTATGTATACTCGCCACCTTCCGAGCCGGTAGTTACCGGCATTAATAACGCCACATTTGCAGCCCTGCTGGGCGATACGCTCACCATAAACCCCAAGGTTACTTTGGCCGGTGCGGATCCCTTAAAGGATCTTGATTTTGAATGGCACATCACCGTACAAGAAGAACTCCGGGAAGCAGTTTACAAAGGCTACCCTTTGAAAATGGTCTACAATTTAGGCCCCGGCGACCGCGCATGTAAGCTTACAATTACCGACAAACGGAACGGATTATTTTATACGTTCCCTTTCAAAATTACAGGTACGACCCAGTTTTCGGCAGGTATTTTGGTGTTGAGTAACGATAATGGGGTTACCAAACTATCATTTGTAAAACCCGATAAAACGGTGTTGGGCGATATTTATAAATCACTTAATAAAGGCGATTTGCCTATCAATCCGGTTCAATTGTACTATTCAAAACCACTCCCTTATCAACCCAATACCAAAGAGGAATATTGGGTGCTAAGCAACGATCCTAATAAAAGCGGGGTGGTGCTTGATGCCAGTACTTTATTAAAACGAACGGATTTTGCAGCGCAGTTCTTCTCGCCGCCGGCCGTCATCAATGCGGGTTATCTGGAACCATTTTTAGGCCCCGTACAAATGGGAACAGTGCCAACGGGGGTTATCAATGGTAAGCTATATGTAGGTGTATCCTCAACAGCTCCTTTTGCTGATGACTACGGCAAATTTGCCAACGAACAGGGCGGTGATTACACCATGTCTAAATATTTTACACATGGAAGCTCGTTTTTTATCGGTTACAATCTTAAAGGAAAAGCCTTTATTACCTTCGGGGCCGATGGTACTTACTCTGGCACCAATTACCAGATTGATACCGCAAGCACTGGCTTTGACCCTAAAAATGTAGGATACGATAATTTGTTGTTCATGAAACCTACAGAAGGTGGCCCTTCCTATGCTTTCTTTAAAACAGCGACAGGTACCATAACCGAACTAAGTTTTAGCTACCCTATGGGCGATGACCGGACATTTAAAGGGCTGGGCAAACGCACATTTAAAGGCAGCGCCTTAATTGATGATAATACCAAATGGGTGGTGAATAGCTTAAATGTGTTTTATTTTTCATCAAAAGGGAAAATTTACCGCTATAACCCAATTAATGAAGATATAAGACAGCTCGACGCAGACTTTGGCGGTAAAAAGGTATCCATGATGAAGATCAGTTTGGATGACAACACCCTTACTGTTGGCGCAGACGGGGCAGTTTATACACTTGACGTAAGTGTTTCTAAAACCGGTAATATCACCAAAACAATAACCGGTATACCGGGCGAACCGGTTGACATTGTGAGCAGATAAAAAACTAACTAATCAAAACCACATAAAAGATTAACCAACAGCATGAATGATTTTTGTGTTTTTGGCCGCAGTCATGACATTAACAAGAGCGTTTCATCCTTGAAAAGTATAACGTAACCTGTCGACTCGATGTATAACATATAAAGAAATGAAAAAACTACTAAACTTAATTTTGAGCATGGCTGCGTTGAACGCCGCCGGCCAAACTAACCAGTTCGCTATTAATGGGCAGATTGGCAATCTCAACGGTCAGAAAGTTTATTTAAGCTTTATGACAGACGGCAAGGGGCATGAAGATTCGACCACATTAGTTAACGGCGCTTTTCATTTCACAGGTAGGATGAACTCATACAGTTCTGTACGCCTTGCACTTGATCATAAAGGCGCCGGCCGGGAGATTGCCACCCATGGCGGCGATATTCTCTACTTTAATTTTTCTAATGAAACGCTTAATATAGTTTCTAAAGATTCCCTGGCAAACGCCCAGATGAGCGGATCCAAAACATATGATGAATATTCGGCTTATGTGAAAGCTGTAGGACCGATGCCATGGGACATCGATCATATTTCTAATGCTGAAATTGCGGCAGCGCCCGAGTTGGTGAATGATACCGCATTTACCAATTCGGTTGCCCGCCATCACTATAAAATGATTGCCGATTTTCAGCGCAAAAATCTCGATTTTGCCAAAACGCACCCCGATTCGTTCTTTGCACCGGTAGCGCTGTTCGGCACTGCATCTAATGAAAAAACGGTTACAGTAGCCGAACAGGTGTTCAAAACCTTCAGTCCGGCAATCCAGGCAACTGATAATGGTAAAACTATCAAAGAATTTATTGATGCACATTACCGTTTAAAAATAGGTGGCCCGGCGCCGGTTTTTACTCAGGTCAACCCTGCTGGCAAACGCTTATCGTTAGCCGATTATAAAGGTAAAATCGTTTTGGTCGATTTTTGGGCAAGTTGGTGTTCACCTTGTCGTCAGGAAATCCCAAATCTGTTAAGCCAGTATAAAATGTACAAGGATAAAGGGTTCGAAATCCTTTCGGTATCGCTTGACAACAGCCGTGACAAATGGCTGAAAGCTCTGCAACAGGAGGGTATGACATGGCCGCAGGTTAGCGACTTGAATGGCAACAACAACAGCGTTGCCCGTCTTTATGGCGTTTCGGCTATACCTGCTACATTCCTGGTAGACCGCGACGGCAAACTTATTAGCACAAATCTGCGCGGGGAAGACCTCAATAAGAAACTTGCCGAACTTTTTAATTAAGCAGGTATGAAAAAGATCATTTTGGCTTTTCTGCTTTGTGTTATGTTTAGCGTAGCCTCTTGGGGTGATGTAATAAAACATAGAGTTGGCAAAATGGCACTCCATGTTTTATATGTAGGATATGATCCCGCAAAACCTAAGCCCGAACATATTACTTACTACAGCACAGCCGCGGGCGCGGTAGATGAGGCCTGGAAAACCCGTATGGCCGATTTTAAAACTTTTTTAGAAACGCGCTTTGACAAAGTTGAAGTTGTGGATGTGAGGGATTACGATGCCTCGATGTCTGCCAATGTCGACGTAACAATTGCCGATGCGGGGCCGATAAAATTACCTGCCAATTTTGACAGGCCTATTATTTTGATGCATCAGCTGGCTCCCGATGTGGGCATGCCGATAGGACTTAAGTTTGATTGGTATTGTCAGTGTTTGGAAGACGATGCGCTGAACATCAAAACCAGTCATGTCATATTTAATACACCTGTAAAAGTGAAGTTAACTTTAGTTAACAGGCCTACGCCGGGTTCTTTTTTTAACGGCTTTCAGGGAGCAACTACCCCGAAGGAACTGCCTATGTGGAAGGTGATCAAAGAGGATCCTGCAGCTAAGGATAAATACATTATCGGCATGGTGGCACATGGCGAGGGATTTAACGATTCGCCGGATGCCGAAGCTATAAGTGGCGGTGTTTGCTTAAAAAATGCTGAAGCAGTAGCGTTAGGCCGTCAGGGTAATTATTTTATGTGGGGCTTTTCTGCTTCGCCAAATCATATGACCGATGAAGCTAAAGATGTATTTGTGAACACAGTTTGCTACATCAAAAAGTTTGATCACCAGGCGCCCATCATGAAAAAAGTACAAATTGAAAACCGTGAGTGGGTAAATGAAATGATTTACCGTAGCGATAAAGCGTTATATCAAAAAACGCTGATAGCCCGGAAAGAAGGTAACGCCCGCTTGCTAAAAATGCAGCAGGAACTTAAAGATCGTAAAGCCAAAGGCGAGGATATTGGTAAAGGTAACGAGGCGTTTTTAAAGATGCCCGTATCCGATGATGTACAAAGTTTTGATGAATATCTTAAAAGCTGGACCGGCAGCGGCATGTATGATGCTTTTGGTACTAACGTAGAGGCCTATCATAAGTACTATCGGGATAACCTCGAGTATTTTTATCCGGTTGATGCTTACTCGTTACAGGTGGATGAGGATGCAAAGAAGCTGGGGATCTCTAACCGCAAAATCGAGCTGCTTGAAAAATGTATCAATATGCTTGAGAAAGGAGAGGAGCCTGCCCTGGCCCAAAGGGTATTGGAAAGATATACCACCGAAAAATTCACATCTGCCAAAGAATGGCGTGAATGGCTAACCAAAAACAAGCCCAACTTTTATTATACAGAAGCCGGCGGGTTTAAGTTTATGGTGAATACCTACAAAACAGAAACAGCGGCAATTGTGCCCGTATCAACCGGCAACATTAAAACTGCCAATGCTGCAACTATCCCAACCCGTACCGATCCGGTGACGGTGAGCGCAACATTGATTAATGAAGCAAACGGAAAAAAGCAGGTAGTTGTTAAGGCTGAGATTTTGCAAGGCTGGCATATTTACGCCTATGTACCTAAAGACAGCCCTTTTATTACTACACAACCTATTATTGAGTTGCCCGAAGGTGTAACAAGCGGCGAGTGGCAAGCATCGGCCGGGGTACCATTTACCGGTGGCGAAGGCATGTTTGTTTGGGAGGGCATTGCAACATTTAAAACGGAAATAAGCGCAGCCTCATTAAAACCCGGCGTTGTAATTAAATGCGGGCTTTATTACCAGGTTTGTGATAACAACAAATGTTTTCCGCCTAAAAGAAAAATAATTGAAATACAGGTTTTATAATCAAGCCCAATGAAAATAAACTTTAAAAGGTTGCTGTTGGTAACACCCGTAGCGCTTGCCCTAAGCACCGGATGGAAGGCGGATGGAAATGCTTCATCATTAAAAAAGCAGGATACTGTTACAGCAAGTCAAAATTTAATAGCTGGAAAACCTTTGCCGGCTTTTACGTTACAAACTGCCGATGGCAACTTCATCAAATCACCGTTGGTTAAGGGTAAAGTGGTGCTGCTTGATTTTTGGGCCTCGTGGTGTATGCCGTGCAGGGCGGCTATTCCGCACCTTAAGGAGTTATATAAACAATACCACGCTAAAGGATTCGAGATAGTTAGTATTTCAATTGATCAAAACAATAAAGCCTGGAAAAACGCCATGCTTAAAGAAGCAATGCCCTGGCAACAGGGAATAGATAAATATGAGGATGGCAAAGATACATCAGTGATGATGAATGCTTTGGGTATCCAGTCGGTACCCTTTGCAATTGTGCTTGATGCTGAGGGGAATGTGATTTTAATAAATCCCACTTCCTCTGATATCGATATACAGCTCAAAAAGATCTTTAACAATTAAGAAATTATAAGGATAGCACTGGCTATCATAAAGACAGTCCCGGTAGGACGTTTTCCATCAGTTTTAGTTTAATTTCCGGAGAGCCGGTTTTGATACCGGCTCTTTTTACATCGGCAGATACCCTAAACAGCAGCGTTTGGACAACGCTACGGTTCAATTATAATGTATAATGACAAAACGGTTTTTATTATTTTTTTTCCTGCAGTGCTTATGGAACCTGCAGGTTACTAACGCGCAAAATGTTGATAAGCGGATACAAAAGCCCGGAGCTACGCAACTACATGACAATATAAAAACTGCGATAAAAAAAGGTTATGCTGCCAGTGTATTGATGTGGGAATATGACACTTTACAGTATAGCCGGATGAGTGCGCAGTTTAGTGGTGTTGTAGTCTCCAACGGAGGAGAGATCTTAAGCGCAGCACATGTGGTAATGCCCGGCAAAACCTATCAGGTAATATTTCCCGATGGGAAAATGTGCCTGGCCCGTGGTTTGGGCCGTATTACCATTGCACCAACATTTATGCTGCCGGATGCTGCCATGCTCAAAATAATCCAAAAAGGGGATTGGCCGTTTGTCGAAATGGGCTGGTATTCGGATGTCAAAATCAACCAGCCATGTATTAGCATTGCTTACCCGGAAAGCATGGAACAACGCAAACCTGATGTAAGGTTTGGACATATCACTAATTTAAATAACAAGTATGGTTTTATGGAATCAACTTGCGTGATGGAGCCGGGAGATTCGGGCGGCCCCCTGTTTGATCTGTCTGGCCGTTTGATCGGAATCCATAGCGGCATCGAGCAGTCGGAGGATGTTAATTATGAAATCCCCGTAGATACCTATCGTAAATATTATACAGCACTAACCCGTTTAGAGAATTATACTTCCCTGCCTTTGGATACAAATGTAGTTTCAAAAAATCAGCCGGCCAATAATTTTCCGGCAGCTGAAAATCCAGATAAGTATTTTAAAAGTGTGAACAAGCGTTTTAAAACAACTTGTGTAAATATTAAGAGTGTTATTGATGGTAAGGAACAGATTATAGCAGGGACCATTTTTTCTTTAGATGATGTCAATGTAAAAACCGCTTTCAAAAATTCAGATATCATTTTGACTAAAAGTTCAATGATTGGCGAGGAACCTTTTATTACATTATCGGGCGGCAAGACTGTTAAGGCAAATATTATCAGACGAGACAGAATTAATGACCTTGTGATATTATTGCCCGTTTCAAAGTTAGGGAAGGAAGGTATCAGGCTTGGAATGTTATTGGCAGATACACTTAGTAATAACGATTTGGGTAGTTTTTTGATTTCTCTTCGCGCTGATTCTCCGTATTGTAGTAGTGTTTTGGGAAGCGTTGGCGTAAGCTTGCCAAAAAAAACCAGCTACGGCTATTTGGGAGCTGTTGCCCGGCAAAAGGGACAGACGTTATTATTTACTTTTATTCAGCCCAACAGCGCGGCTGAGGCTGCCGGACTAATAACCGGCGATGAGCTTTTAGCAATTGATGACAAAACTGTAAATGACGAACTGGATATGTTTAAAGCCCTTCAAAAATTCCGCGCCGGAGATACTACTTTAATAACAATCAATCATAAGGGAGAAAAGTTAATAAAAAAAGTCGCCCTAAAATATCCAACCCAAAAAATTACCAATCATCCGGCCGACCACTTCATAGGGGGGAAAAGCATTCGAAAAGATGGGTTTGGGAATGTATTTGTTCATGATGCAAGAATAAAACCGTGGGAGTGCGGAGGGGCCGTATTTGATATCACCGGAAAGTTTTTGGGCATTAATATAGCAAGATTGAGCAGAACAAGCACAATTACGATACCAGCCGTCGCAGTAAATCAATTTATAGTAACTGCCATTAACGACAGCAAAGAGGGTAATTAATTATCCGTACAAGAGTCCATTCGCATTGCTGCAGGTTCTTTCGGCCTACTTTAGATCTTGCTAACTCATTCAGAACCGTTGCTTTCGGATAACCAAATCTAGTTCGGAAGATGAACCGTACAGAGCAGGAAATTGAAAGCCTATTTAGCATTTTCGATCAGCTTCATTGCTTCTGTAATATCCTTTGAAGCCGTTATGTCATTTGTCTTATCCCGTGCTTCTTTAACCGCTTTTAAATATTTGATAATATATGGAGCTGCACCGTCTTTTTTGTAGGTTATTCCCATATACTTGAGCTCGGCAATTCCTTGTCGAACATATTCCGGATTCTTCAAACTTTCTATCATTCTGGAGAATTTTTCGGTCAGATGAATTTGTTCCTGCAAGGTTCCGTTAACATAGCGCTGATAAACATAAGGCCATTTGGCATCTCCTCCACTTGCTGCATACACCCTGACAATAGCTTGCGTCAAGTCGCCTATATTATCATCCTCAAATCTGGCCGCAAATTTCAGAGCGGCAACGGGATCGACCTCATTGATTCCAATAAGCCCCGCCGCGTCAACCTGGTAGGAAGGACTCGATAGGGCTTTTTTGAAAATCTCCATATACTTAAGGTTTTTTAAGCTGCCGAGTATTCTTAATGCATAAGTTTTCACTAAAGTGTTGTCATCATTTTTTGCCAGTTCCATTACTCGCGGCAGAGTGATGTCTTTTAGGTCTTTATCCAGAGTCATAAAGTCTTTTTTATCGCTGGCCAACGTTTCCAGGGCTTTGAGGCGTAAACCAGAGAATTTGTCGTTTAATGCGGCAAAGATTACTTTTTGAGCGCCTTTATCCCCTTGATTATTTCCAGAGACTTCAAGGGCTTCGTACCGGTCAAGATATAAAGGGGCGTTGAAGTACTGGAAAACAAATTGCTCCAAAGTTTTGTGATCAGTTTTTTGAGCCACCAGTACTTTATCCGCGTCAACATTGACCAGGTTTGGTTTGGCAATCAATTTAAGGGAAAGGGTATCAGCCTTTGCATTCAGCCAAATTTTATGGCGTTCTGTTTTGCCGTTAATGTAAATATCAATCGCTATTGGCAGTTTAAAAACTTGCCCATCTTGTTTCTGAGCGATGTAAACATATTCTGTTTTAGCGGATTCATCCCAGTGGTAGCTGATGTCCAAAACCGGGTGCCCGGCATTATAGTACCATTGGTTGAAAAACCAGTTCAGGTCAAGTCCGCAGGCCTGTTCCATGGCCAGCCGTAACTGCTGTGCTTCGGCACTTTTAAAAGAGTTTGATGTCAGGTAAATATTCAGTCCCCTATAAAAAGCCTCATTGCCAAGGTAATTACGAAGCATGTTGAGGATACGTCCACCTTTTTGATAGGTTACCCCATTAAAGGCATCATGTATAGCCTGGTAATGAAAGTTGACCAGCGGTATTTTAGCGTTGTCAGGATTGCTAAGATAGCCCTGTAATCCGTTTTGTAAATGTTCGTCAGCGGCATCTTTCCCATATTTATGTTCCAGCCACAGAATCTCTCCGAGGTCGGCAAATGATTCATTTAAAGTTATATTGCTCCAGCTTTCGCAAGTCACATAGTCACCAAACCATTGATGGAATAATTCATGCTCCACACCCGAACTGTAATATTGATCCAATAATTCGCGCCGGGTGCTTTGACTGCCGAAAACATTGGCGGTTGTGTTTTCCATGGCACCGCTGACGTAATCGCGCACCACAATGGCGGCATATTTATTCCAGGGGTAGTCAACGCCGGTAATTTTTGAGAAGAAACTTATGGCCTCCGGCACATCTCCAAACATATCCCTTGCATAAGAAGCATATTGCGGTTCAATATAATAGTTCACTTCTTTACCGTGCCAATGATCATGGTAAATTTTAAAATCACCTACTGCCATCATAAACAAATAAGGGGAATTGGGCAATTCCATTTTCCAGGTGTCGGTACGTGTACCGTCGTTGTTTTTCTTTTGCGAGGCGAGCCTGCCGTTGGATAGCGTGACATATTTAGCCTGTACGGTCATGCTGATCTCGGAAGTAGTCTTTTGATTAGGCTTATCGATTGTGGGAAACCAGCCGGAGGAGCTTTCTGGTTCCCCTTCGGTCCAGATCTCAATCGGCTTATTCTTTTCGGTACCATCCGGGTTAATAAAATATAATCCTTTCTCATTGTTGCGAAGCCCTTTGCGTTCATTAGGTTTAGCGGTGTAATTAATAAAAACGGTATAGGTCTCAGAACTATTATAAGTCCTGTTGAGCCTGATCGCCAAGCTAAGGCTATCGTAAGTAAACTTCAGCGGGCTTATCTTGCCACCTGCCAGGATCCCTATGGTGTGGATAGCCATCCCTTTCGCATCGAGCCTCAACGAATCCGTTGGATAAAAATGAGGCTTTATAGTAACCCATTCTTTACCATATAAATAGCGCTTTTTATAGTCAAAGCGTACATCTAGTTTGGTATGGACCAAATCATTTACCCTCGCCGGGCTTTGACGATAATTGTTGTCCTGGGCTAATGAGCAACGTACCATTGTCAGCAAAAAAACTCCGGATAATAAAAGGATATAGTATATTTTCATGTCCTACTGAATAATTAGGGTCAATATACAATATTTATAGTACTATTTATAACATAGTACTATAAATTTAAATTATCGGTTTTTGTCATCCCTCACCTTATCGCTCTTCTTTTGGGTCATGAGGAAAAGTTGTGGGATTAAAAGGTTAAGCATAGATTTTAGCTAATCTGAATAAGAAGAAAGTAGTATCCCTAACACCTCTTGAAGTAGCTCTGAAAGCTTTTATTTTCGCATTAAAAGATTCGGCAGAGGCATTTGTGCTCCTGTTATCAAAGAAATTCAGGATAGATTCATAATGTTGATGAACAGATCTTGCGACGGTCTTAAATGCATCAATTGCGGCATCCTCCACATGATTATACCATAGCGCTAATCTTTTAAAGGCGATTTGCTTGCTTTTGCAGATGGTGAATATATTACCCAATCCTATAGCCAGTTTATAAGCTTTGAGCAGTTCCGGGTATCGTGGAAAAAGCAGATCGGCTCTTTCTTTTTGTGCGGCAGTCCACCTGGACTCATGCTTAAACAACAGGTAGCGGCTTCTGGCAAGCAATTGTTTTAGTGTATCGCCATTGCTGAATAGCTCAGGCTGATAAGATTGCTTGTTTTGCCTGGCTTGTTCAATTGCCCTGCTTTCTGCATCCAGCGCTTCCCACCGATATTTTATACGAGCTTCCTGTAGTGCATCATATGCTAATTTTTGCACATGGAACCTGTCGATCACACGGCTCGCATTGCTAAAACACCTGCGGATAGCTTTGATCATGTTTGCCGCCATATCCATCGTCACTTCTTTTACTTTATTCCTTTTACGCAGCGGTATGCGTTCGATAACTTTTATGATCTGCTCCGTTTGTGTGCCCCTTAGCATAGCTACAATTGCCTTCTTGCCACCTTTAGCTTCCTTATTGGTGATAATGGTATAGAGTTCACCATTGCTCAATGTTGTTTAGTCTATGCTTAGCGATGACCCTATATTTTGTTCAAACAGCATCCATTCATCTGCATGTTCTTTTTGATCCCAGCTATGAAAATCGCTCAGAAAGTCTTTGTATTGCTGCTGTAGCTGTTTGCCATCAACTGTATAAAGCCGCCCTAACAAATGACAGCTGATCGGGTTATTATCCAAATATACCTTTTAAAAAAGTGCCGAATTCCGTTGTCATTCGCGCTCCTTTTCTAACTAAGTTCCAGTCCCTTGTGATGATCTCACCACTTGCTTTAACTTCCCATCTGCGCCTTTTAATGCAAAGAGCTACTTTGTGGCCCCGGATAGGAAAATCCTGGATAGCTGTCTCCGGTAAGAATCCTTTCGACTCAAGTTGTTGCTTGTCATAACCTGCTGGCGGAAGATTCTTTTCCTCAAGGTAAATGTCCAATTGGCCGTTCTCAGAGGAAAGGACATCAGTAAGTTCAAAGTATTCCAAAAGCCCTTCGGGCAAGATAAGACGGACAAGGGTTTCGTATGCAGCTGACAAGTGTGGACGTTTTTATTTCTGCCTGCAAAGCAACCATTTTTTTTATTCCCCCACAATTTTTCTGCTTGATCCTGAATCGATGGTAATTTTGAGCATTTGATATAAAAACAAAAAGCCTGCAAATCATTTGATTTGCAGGCTTCTAAATACTTTGATATTAAAATCAGCGGAGAGTTAGGGATTCGAACCCCAGGAACCTTTCACAGTTCAACAGTTTTCAAGACTGCCGCAATCGACCACTCTGCCAACTCTCCGGGGACAAAAGTACAAATCCGGGGCGAATTGCCAAATTTCAATTTCACTTTTTTTGATTTAATTAAATAATCTATATAATCTATTGATTAATAATAAGTTAATTTTTTGACTGGTCGGTCTTTTTTGCCCGAAAAGTGTTAAATCTGGGTTTTACAATACGGATTGTACGCTTGGAAAGCTCTACGGACGCATTTAATTCGAACCCGATTATCAAAATTAATGAGTTTATATACATCCAGATCATCACAACGATGAGCGTACCAATGGATCCGTAAACTTTATTGTACGACGAGAAATTGTTGATATAATAGGAAAAGCCCAGTGAAGTTAAAACTGCCAGTGCCGTAGCCAGTATGGAGCCAGGGTTAATAAAATTCCATTTCTTTTTATGTGCAGGAGCGTAGCGGTATAAACAGCCTATGGTCACAAAAATAATTACTACAATAATTATCCACCTGAAAAGCATCACCGGGTAAACCCAGAAGTGATTTTCGGAGGCCACATGCGACTGGATGAACCGGATAATGGATTGCCCCAGGATGAGTATGGAAATGGCTAGTAATAACGCGAAGCTTATAGCTACGGTGATTCCTGTTGCTACCAGGCGCCTTTTGAGCCAGCTCCGCTTATCCTCAATTAATGAGGATTTATTAAAGGCCTTCATAAGATTAATAACCCCGTTAGTTGCAAAATACAAGGTTGTTAGGAAACCGAATGAAAGGAGCTTGCCGTTTTGATTGCTTACAATATCAAAAAGGGTTTCTCTGAACGCCATATAGGCATTTGTAGGCATTACAGAGGCCAGCACCATCATCAGGTTGCCTTTAAAATGTTTTATGGGCACGTAGGGGATAAGCGTGAACAAAAAAATAGTAGCCGGAAAAACGGCGAGCATAAAACTATAGGCTAGTGCATAGGCCCGGTTAATAAGCGAGTTATTGGTGATTTCCTTTACAAAAAAATCAATAACGGTGTATAGTGGCAACGGCCTGAAACCCGGAATGATGACAGACTTCGTCCACTCGATGATGTACCTGTAAAACGTAAACCGGATTAAAAAGCGGTGCAGCCATTTCATTTATACCAAATTTACTTAAAAAAGGTCATTAATCTATCGGTAAAATCCTGTGGTGGCAGGCATGGGCGATTGGTTTTCATGTTAATGAATACGAGCAGCGTTTCGCCGGTATTAATAAGTTCGCCTTTGGGGTTTGTAAGTTCGTACCTGAAATGGATGCGGATGCCTGGCAGCTTATCCATGATCACCCTGATGCTGATCTCCTCGTCATATAAAGCAGGCTTTAGGTATTTGCATTGAAGCTCGAGCACAGGCATCATAATGCCCGATTCTTCCATGCCTTTATAAGTAAGGCCAAGACTGCGAAGCATCTCCACACGGCCTACTTCATAAAATTCGGCATAGTTACCGTAATACATATAGCCCATCTGGTCGGTTTCGCCATAGCGCACCCGTATTTTAGTAGTGTGCTCAAACATTACCTTCGGATGTTACGCTCGTTAAGGGCTTGCTGAAATTTATGCGCGTTCACCAGGTGGTCGGCCACGTTAGTTGCAAATGCATGATAGCCTGAAAAATCGGCTTTAGCACACATGTAAATGTAATCGCTCTTTTGATAGTTTAACACTGCTTTCACCGCGTTAACCGATGGCATCATGATAGGACCTGGGGGCAAACCTGTATGCAGGTAAGTATTATATGGCGAGTTATATGAAAGGTAGCGGGTAAGCACGCGTTTTATAGTAAAGTCGTTCAGTGCAAAGATCACGGTAGGGTCGGCCTCCAGTTTCATTCCTTTTTTAAGACGATTAAGGTATAAACCTGCTACGGCGGGCATTTCATCATCATGCAGCGCTTCAGCATCAACTATTGATGCCAGGACAGATACTTCTTGTGGGGTTAAGTTTATTGCAGCAGCCAGTTGTTTACGTTCAGGTGTCCAAAAAGCCTGATAGTGGTCGTACATTCGTTTGAAGAACTTTTCCGGGCTCGTATTCCAGTACATCTGGTATGAGTCGGGCATGATCACGGTATAAACGTTATCGGTAGTAAAACCATATTTACTTACAAAACTCGCCGAATCAAGCAGCCGGATAATCGCCATTGAATCCGGTTCAATCTTTTTCGAGATAAATCCCGCAAACTGTTCTTTAAGCCGCAATCCGTGAAATTCAACTCTAACAGGCTCTTGTGTACCTG
The DNA here is from genome assembly GCF_900100945.1 of Mucilaginibacter gossypii. GTDB lineage: Bacteria > Bacteroidota > Bacteroidia > Sphingobacteriales > Sphingobacteriaceae > Mucilaginibacter > Mucilaginibacter gossypii. Next base: position 476,464 of record NZ_FNCG01000003.1, read on the forward strand.
AGGCCAGCATATTGATGAGCTTGCGGTTCCCCATACCTTCATGCAGGCGATATTTACCTGGTTTTACACGGGTAATATAATTCATATTACGGGCGGCCCAGCCAAATGAAGCAGTATCTTTCACTGTGCCCTCATCTTGTATGGTTTTAAAAACATCGCCAAAAGTAGCGCCGGTGTGAATGTATAAGTACTCCTGTTTATCCGTAACGTTGGGGCCAAAGTATTTGAGGTAATAATTGAAACCTGTAAAGCCTAAAAGCACAACGATAATGATTACCAGCGCTATAATAATTTTTTTCAGCATGCCTGATCCTTGTTTTTCCGCGGTCATGATATTGAATAGATGGTGTTTGTTGTATTTATTTTAATTTTTGAACGGCAACTAATCCGCCGCTTAAATTACGCACGTTGTTATAGCCATGCCGCTCCAATATGTTTTGTGCAGTTTCGCTCCTTAAACCAACTTTGCACATAACGATTATCTCATCTGTTTTGTTGTAGGGTAAACTGTTAAGCGTATTCTCCAAATTTGAAAGTGGTATATTATCACCACCTATATTATAAGTATGGAATTCAATAACCTCGCGCACGTCGAGCAGGTTAAGGCTTTCACCCTTGCTTAAGCGCTCAAGCAGTTCGGAAGCTTTAATTTGCCGGTGGAGCTGCATCGGTTTTGGTGCCTTGTGAAACAGTAAGATTTATACGCGTGCCAATACTTGTTTTGCTTAACGAATCGGTCTTCATCGGGTACTGCGAAACAACAACCACATTGGTGGAATCGGTAATAGTCCCCTGGTAAGTAATGATCCCAACGGTTAAGCCGGCGCCTTTTATAGCAAATCGGGCGGCATCAAGGTCAAGGTTTACAAGTTCCGGTATTTCCACTTCGCTTGCACCCTCACCATCGCCCAAAACCAAATCTATTCTTGAGCCTTTGGGGATCTTGGTACCTGGTTTTATCACTTGTCCGCCAAAACGTACCTCCAGGATCCGGTCGCGGGCAATATCCGAACGGTACGTTGTATCGCCCAGTTTTAAGCCATAATTTGATATGGTAGCTATAGCTTCGCGATAATTGCTTTGTTCAAGATCGGGCAAAGCTACATTTGGTGCCTGCAGGGTTACCATGGTAAGGTAAATTACCCGGCTTTCTTTAACGTTGGTCCCGGGATCCGGGTCTTGTTCAACGATAGTACCAGGGGCCACGTCCTGTACATACACAGAATCTATTTTATAGCCAAATCCCTGCTCTTTTAAAATATCCATAGCTTTATCAATGGAAAGACCTTTAAGCTTTGGTACGGGTATGCCCGAACCATGACGGGTATAATAACCAAGGCTAAAAAAAGCTATTAAAACAACGGCTATCACGGTTACAATAGCCATTAATAAGTTATTCCGGAATGATTTTGATTTTAAGTAAGCCCCAAATTTGCTCATCAGTATATGTAAGGGTATCCTTTTTAATTAAGTATCAAACATAGGAATTATTTTGGATATGGGTGTTAGGATGTCGGATTTCGGATGTTCGATTTCGGAATTAATTATTATAGAATTTCAGGAGTTTTAGACTCAAAATTTAAACTTTAGTATTATTTGCAATGATATTTATTCTAATTTCGACTTCGAAATCAGGTCGCTTTCGTTGCTCCTGGAAATAAATTCGAAATCGAACATCCGAAATCCGAAATAAAATGAGTCTTAAAAATATTGCCCTTTTGGCCGGAGGCTTTACCGGCGAATATGAAGTATCCCTTAACAGTGCAAAAAATATTGCGGCTAACCTGGCATCAAACAGCAACTATAAGGTTTATACTATATTAATTACCCGCGACAGATGGTTTTTTGAAGCAGATGATGCAACAGTTGATGTTGACAAGAATGATTTTACCATCACCCTTAATCAGGAAAAAATAAAGTTCGACTTTGCCTTCATCACCATTCATGGCAGCCCCGGCGAGGATGGAAAGCTGCAGGGCTATTTTGATATGCTTGGCATCCCTTATAATACCTGCGATGCCACAACATCGGCCATTACCATGAACAAGGCTTATACCAAAGCTATCGTGAACGGGATCCATGGCTTGCATACCGCACATTCCATGCGTTTATTTGAGCGCGATGTGCATGACGTTGCCACCATAGCAGCTAATTTGAAATTTCCGTTGTTTGTTAAACCTAATAATGGTGGCAGCAGCGTGGGTATGAGCAAGGTTCAAAACATAGCCGGCCTGCCAGAAGCATTGAACAGGGCATTTCAGGAAGATGCTCAGGTGTTAGTAGAAGAATTTATTAAAGGCCGCGAGTTCAGTATTGGTATAGCACGCCTGCACGGTAAAATAAAGGTATTACCTGCTACAGAAATTATAACCTCAAAAGATTTTTTTGATTACGAGGCGAAATATACTTCTGGTGTAACACAAGAAATAACTCCGGCCGACCTTTCGGCTGAAAAGGTTAAAGAAATTGCTGGCATAGTTACCGAGGTGTATACCCGCCTCAACTGCCGCGGCATGGCCAGGATCGACTTTATTTTGCTTGAAGGCAGTAATGATTTTTATTTTATTGAGATCAACACCACACCAGGCCAGTCTGCCGCCAGTTTGATTCCGCAACAGGTGAGGGCTGCAGGTATGGATGTTGGCGAATTTTATAGCGCGCTTATTGAGGGAGCCACGTTATAATTTCGGAATTGAGGATTTCGATTTCGGATTTTATTTTGAATTCATATTTTAAGAGGCGCCTTTGATGCGTCTCTTTTAGTGTAACAACAAATTCATTTTGTTATCAAAGCAACGATGCTGCAATTTCAAAACTTTATAAAATCATACGGTAATTACCCTGCTTTAAAAATTGAGAGCCTGCAATTGGAGGGCGGCATTTACTGGATAAAAGGAGTAAACGGATCTGGCAAAAGCACCCTGCTAAAATCCATTGCCGGCATCCTGGCGTTTAATGGCGACATATTGCTTGGTGATAATATCAGCATAAAAAAACAACCGGTGGCTTACCGTAAGCTGGTTAATTTTGCTGAAGCCGAGCCGGTGTTTCCAGATTTTTTAACAGGTACTGAAATGGTCAGGCTGTTTGCTGATGCTAAAGACGCCCCGGCAGGACAGGAAGATAGGTACATTAAAAGTATGGGAATACAAAGTTTTGTCGACCGCCCGGTTGGCACTTACAGCAGCGGTATGATGAAAAAGCTTTCCCTGCTACTTGCCTTTTTGGGCAAGCCCAAATTGATCCTGCTCGATGAACCTTTGATCACTATTGATACGGCCTCGTTAGCAACATTAAATAGTTGGATAAGGGAAAGGTACGAGCAGGAGGGAACCGGCTTTTTACTGTCATCGCACCAGATACTTGAGAATGGCTCATTACCCGTATCAGGTGAACTTCTCGTCGAAGATCAAACGTTAAAGTTTATCAGTTGATGAAATCGCTAACCAATGTATTGTTAAAGATTTTTGCAAACGGTTTTTTCCGGGTGCATGCCGGGATTTTGCTATTTATATTTTTGGCAATGGTTGGCGTAGTGCCTCCCCAATATTTAATAGGCTATCACAAAGCACTGATGCTGGCTATGGACAGCAGTTCGGTTGTAATGATCCTGGTGTTTATAAGCTGGTTTATTTATGCCGTTAAAAGCTGGCATTACGTATCCGGGCAAATCTTTGCCCCCAGTCAACATTTTTTATTTTATAGCAGCAATGCCCTGAGCAAAGGGAAACAAATAATAAGCTGGTTTTGGGTACAGGCCGCTGTATTATCGCCGGTAATATTGTACGCAGTTATCGCTGTGGGGGTGGGTTTTTCCAATCATTATTATTTATTTCCGGTTTGCATTTTACTGTATTTAACCGCCTTAACTTATTTAAGTGCAGTTATTTATACAAAGCAAATTAACGGACTTGTTGATGGCAATGATCAATCTATATTATTAAAACTAAGCAGCAAATGGCGTAAACCTTATTTCAGCCTTTACGTTTACCACCTGTTAGATAAGCGCAAGGTTCCATACCTCATTACCAAGGCGCTTTCCTGGCTTATCATCACTGGGGTGTTTTACGTGTTTGCTGATGTAAAAACTGATGTCCGTGTTGCCGGTATAGCAATCCTTGCTGTTATAACGGCACATATTGTATTGATATTTGAGGAAAGGAAATTTGAAGAGAACGGCCTTTGCTTTTCCCGCAATTTGCCTTATAGCAGGCCACAGCTATTTCTAAATTTTATAGGCGTCTATTTCATTCTACTCATCCCCGAAAGTATCTGGCTGTTCAGCAGATTTAACTTGCTAATGGCTATTGAACTGCTGTTTGTTGGCTTAAGCACCGCGATGCTGTTTCATTGCCTGCTTTACTGGTTTGGCCTTAATATGGATAAGTACTTGCAATGGATCCTGGGGTTATTTATTGTATTGTTCTGGATCATTATGTTCAAGCTACTTTGGGTGCTGGTTCCTTTAAACTTTGGTATTGCTTACTGGCTGTTTTACAGTAACTATTACAAGTTTGAGGGCGTGGCAAGCGATAAGTTGTAACCTTTTAAAGCTGCGCTTTCACCATCCTGTCCCTGCCGCTCATATCTTTTCTTAACTCAATGTTTTTAAATCCTTTACCAGTTAATAGCTCAACAGTTTCATTGCCTAAATTTTCATTGATCTCGAAGAAAAGCAAGCCGCCGGCAATCAAATTACTGAGTGAAAAATCGGCTATGGCCCGGTAAAATATCAGCGGATCATGTTCTGGTACAAACAAAGCAGTATGTGGCTCAAAATCTGTAACATTACTATGCATCTGCTTTTTATCATCAAGCGTAACATAAGGAGGGTTGCTTACAATGATATTATATTGAGCCTCTTCTTTATTATGCTCAATATTTAAAATATCAGCCAGAATAAAATTAACCTCAACTTCATTTAATAAAGCATTTTCTTTGGCGGTTTCCAAAGCTCCTTCGGATATATCTATCGCAGAAACATCCGCATTTGCCAAATTCTTTTTCAGGCTGATGGCGATACACCCGCTACCGGTACCGATATCCAGCACAGAAAACCTTTCACCTTTTGCCTTTAACCTTTCGCCTTCTAAAATCCATTCCACCAGTTCCTCAGTTTCCGGGCGCGGGATCAGCACATATGGGTTTACTTTAAATGGCAAGCCAAAAAACTCGGTGATACCAAAAATGTATTGAATGGGTCTGCCTGTTTTTAGTTCGGCAAGGATGTTTTTCGCCTGTTCCGACTGTTCAGCAGTTAACGCTCTTTCGGGGAATGCCTTAACAGATGCCCTTGATAAACCGGTAACTTCGGCAATAACAAACAGCGTAATAGCTTCGGTTTCATTAGTATCATAAATGCCATTTATCTGCTGCCTGTAATCTTCAAAAACATCCTTAATCGTAATCATGCAACAAAGTAACATAAAAGCTACTTTTGCAGCATGCTTGAACATGAAAAATATATGCGCCGTTGTTTGGAGCTTGCTCAATTGGGTGCAGGATACGTTAGTCCGAACCCTATGGTTGGCGCGGTAGTAGTTCATGATGGCAAAATAATAGGAGAGGGCTATCATCAGAAATACGGCCAGGCCCATGCCGAAGTTAACGCTATTGAACAGGTTACGCAAAGGTTTGATAACTATGCCCAACTGCTGAAAAACTCGATTATATATGTTTCATTAGAGCCTTGTGCGCACTATGGTAAAACGCCGCCCTGCGCCGATCTGATCATCAAACATCAAATCCCTGAAGTGATTGTTGGTTGCCGCGACCCATTTGCTCAGGTCGACGGAAAAGGTATTGAAAAATTGCAGGCTGCCGGCATTCAAGTAGTAACCGGCGTATTAGAACAGGAATGTCAATGGCTTAATCGTCGCTTTTTTACCAAGGTACAAAAGCACAGGCCATATATTATATTAAAATGGGCACAAACACAGGATGGCTTTTTTGCTCCGGCTGATGGCAGCCAGTTCTGGATCACCGGCCCCGAATCACGCAAGCTAGTGCACAAGTGGCGTAGTGAAGAAGATGCTATACTGGTAGGCAAAAACACGGTACTAAGTGATAACCCGCAATTAAATACCCGTTACTGGGATGGCCCATCACCCAAACGTGTGGTGATAGATCGAAGGCTGGAACTAAATAAAGGGTTGAATGTATTTGATCAGTCGGCCGAAACGTTAATATTTAACGAGCTTAAGTTTGATGTTGACGGCAAAAACAGGTATATAGCACTGGAAGATTTTGAACGCTTTGTGCCTCAATATATTTTATACCAGTTATACCTGCAGGATATCCAATCGGTTATTATTGAAGGCGGCGCGCGTACACTTGATGCTTTTATTGAGGCTGGCATTTGGGATGAGGCACGGATATTTACCGGTGATAAAGTTTTGAACAAGGGCTTAAAAGCACCGCAAATAACAGGTATACTTGCCGATGAATATCCTGTAGGCGCCGATCGCCTCCAATTGTTATACAATAAGCCGGTTATATAAATGCTGTTCGTTTTTTTAAGTATTTGCTGTAGTGTTATCGTTTCCATTTTGCTGAAACTGGCAAAACGCTACCATGTGGACGTTTACCAGGCCATTACCTGGAATTACTCTATGGCTGTTCTGCTCACCTGGTTCTTTTTTAAACCACAGCTGAGCATTATCCAAAACGGGCCTGTTTATAATTACGTGGCCCTGGGCATCCTGTTTCCCGCTATATTTGTAATCATGGCAAACTCGGTGCGCAAGGCCGGTATTGTTCGTACAGACGTAGCGCAACGCTTATCCCTGTTTATCCCCATACTGGCAGCATTTGTTTTATTTGGCGAAGCCACCGGCACAATTAAAGCAATTGGCATTATACTGGCCTTCATTGCTATCATTTGCTCTATACCCTGGCAAAAATCTGCCGGTAATAAAGTTGAAAAGGGATCATGGATTTACCTGTTAATTGTTTTCCTCGGTTTTGGCGTAATTGATGTATTGCTAAAACAGCTTACCAAGGTAAATAATGTGCCTTTTACCACAGCCATTTTTGTCATCTTTATTATTGCGTTTATATTAACCCTTGCTGGTTTGATTTACCAGGTATCCGCAAAAAAAATGAAATTTTCATTGCCGCATATCCTCATAGGCTGGGTATTAGGGATAGCCAACTTTGGCAATATCCTGTTTTACTTAAAGGCGCACCAGGCGCTGGCGAACAGCCCTTCGGCAGTGTTTTCGTCGGTAAATATTGGCGTTATTGTGGTTGGTACGCTGGTTGGCATCTTTGTATTTAAAGAGAAACTGAGCCTGCTTAATAAAATCGGCATAGCTATAGCGGTGCTTGCTATTATCATTATTTATTTCCCGCAAACATTGGGCTTCCTGCACCTGTAATATTTTTGAATGCTTTTTGACGATACTTATAAAACCATAGAAAACCCTGCCGAAGGTGTTTTTCGCGACCGCGGCAGCAAGTTCCTGGCCTATGCTTATCCCATCGGTTCTGAAAATGATATCAAGGCAATAGTTGCCCGACTAAAATCAGAACATCCCAAAGCCAATCACCATTGCTGGGCTATGCGCTTAACCATCGACCGTTCGGTGTTCAGGGTTAACGATGACGGTGAGCCTTCAGGTACTGCGGGTCGACCAATCCTGAATACACTGCTGTCAAAAGACCTTACCAATCTCCTGGTTGTGGTAGTCCGATATTTCGGCGGCACCTTATTAGGGGTTCCGGGTTTGATTAATGCTTATAAAGCAGCCACAGAGGATGCATTAAACCACTCGGTTATCATTTCAAAAACGGTAAATGACGTATACACTATCTCATTTGATTATTTGCAAATGAATGATGTGATGCGGATCATTAAGGAAGAGGGCCTTGGTGTACTTAATCAGCAATTTGACAATGATTGCAGTATCCAGCTTTCTATCCGAAAAACGCAGGTTGAGCAGGCGCTTTTTAAATTAAGCAAGGTGAACGGTTCGCAGGTTAAATACAACCACAGTATCTAACTATTCCATTACAACAGCCACTTTAGGCACTCTTTTTGTGTCCATTTAATTCCTTAATTGTGGTCTAATTGTTTTAATTTAGTCGGGTATGCAATCTTTTGAATTAGATAAAACCGACCTGCTCCGCATTAAAACAGCGCTCGAAGCCGATGATGCTGAGTTAGAGAATGTTCTGAAGGAATATCACGCCTCGGAGATTGCTATACTATTTGAAAAACTTCAGCAGGAAGAAAAAGAAAGGATCATCAATATCCTCCCGGCCGACGTCGCTTCGGAAGTTTTATCCGAAATGGACGAAGAGCATGGCCCTGCCGAATTGCTTGTAAACCTCGATCCTGAAAAACGTACCGAGATAGTTGAAGAGCTTGATTATGATGATGCTACCGACATCATTTCCCAGTTGGATGAAGAACACCAGGAAGAGATCTTAGAAGACCTCGATCATGAAGATGCCAGCAGCATCCGGGCATTGATGACCTATGCCGAAGATACTGCCGGTGGTTTGATGAACTCCGAGATTATCAAGGTAAACATCAACTTGGATAAAAAGGATGCGCTTGATGAGATCATCCGACAATCGGAAGAGATGGAAGAGTTTTATACCATCTGCGTAGTTGATAATGACGATATACTGAAAGGGATTCTCTCCATTAAAACAGTTATCAAGGCCCGCGCCGATGCCCGCATCAGCGATTTGGTAACTACCGATTTTGTTTATGTAAAAGCCGAGCTTGACCAGGAAGAGGTAGCCCGCCTCATCAAGCAATATAACCTTACTAGTATCCCGGTTGTTGATGATCACATGAAACTGCTCGGACGCGTTACGGTGGATGATATTATAGACGTAATGGAAGAGGAAAACACCGAGGACATCCTGAAGATCTCCGGTGTATCTGAAGATGAAGAATTGAGCGGTAACTGGCTGGAGGCAGTAAAAAGCCGTTTGCCATGGCTGGTGATCAACCTGGGCACAGCATTCCTTGCTGCATCCATTATCCGAACATTTGATTCGACAGTTGCCAAGCTTTCCATTATCTCGGCTTATATGACCATTATAGCAGGTATGGGTGGCAATGCCGCCACACAGGCATTGGCGGTAACTGTAAGGCGTATTTCGTTAAGCGATCTTTCCGACAAACAAGCCTATAACACCGTATTAAAAGAGTTTTTAGTAGGCCTGATCAACGGCGCCGCCAATGGGCTCATCGTGTTTATAGTAGCGTTCTTTTACGATGCCAATCCGCTGCTTGGCCTGGTATTGTTCTTAGCCATGACAGGCAACCTGATCATAGCAGGCTTAACAGGCGCTTCCATCCCGTTGATATTGAAAAGGGTAGGGATTGACCCCGCAGTAGCATCATCCATCATCATCACTACTTTTACCGATTGTATTGGGTTTTTATTACCGCTTTGGTTGGCTACCAAGCTTTTGTTGAAGTAATATATCCCGCCGGTTATGCCTGTCCCCACAGCAACTCATAAGGAGATAGCGTAGTTTCGAACCCCGGAAGCACTAAGCTGCCAAATATTTAAAACCTTGTTATATAGCCAGTTTCTTTTTGAGGGCTGTCAAAATGTTATATTTATAAATAATCTTTGAATATTTGCGTGTTTACAATAACTCAATAACATTGTTGGGACGAATTTAATCTGAAACTGATGACAGAAGTTAGACATAACTGGACTAAAGAAGAAATAGCCGAAATATACCATACACCATTGCTTGATCTTGTATACAAGGCCGCTACAATCCACCGCGAGAATAAAGATTATGCAGAAGTGCAAATCAGTTCTTTGATCTCGATAAAAACAGGCGGATGTTCTGAAGATTGTGCTTACTGCCCGCAGGCTGCCCGTTATAATACGGGTGTAAATGTACATGCCATAATGCCGAAAGATGAAGTAATTGCTGCTGCCGAAAAGGCAAAAGCCGGAGGTGCATCACGTTTGTGTATGGGGGCGGCCTGGCGCGAGGTTCGTGATAACCGCGATTTTGATAAGGTAATTGATATGGTTAAAGCGGTGAACAGCCTTGATATGGAAGTGTGCTGTACCCTTGGCATGCTTACCGAAAGCCAGGCGCAACGTTTGGCCGATGCCGGTTTATATGCCTACAATCATAACCTTGATACATCCGAAGAAGATTACAAACGGATCATCACCACCCGTACCTATGATGAGCGTCTTAAAACGCTTGAACATGTGCGCAAAGCGAAGATCACCGTATGCAGCGGCGGCATCATTGGCTTGGGTGAAACGGTAGAGGACAGGGTATCCATGCTCAAAACATTGTCGAACCTGCCCAAACACCCCGAATCAGTGCCTATTAATGCTTTAGTGCCGGTAGCAGGAACTCCGTTAGCCGATCAGCCCCGTGTTTCTGTTTGGGATATGGTTAGGATGGTGGCCACAACAAGGATCATTATGCCTAAAACCGTAGTGCGTTTATCTGCCGGTCGTACGGAGATGAGTACGGTTGAACAGGCTTTCTGTTTTATGGCAGGAGCTAATTCAATTTTTGCCGGCGAAAAGCTGCTTACCACGCCAAACCCATCATTTGATACCGATATGGCTATGTTTGAATTGCTTGGTTTATCGCCGCGTAAAGCTTTCAAAAATGGCCGGCCTAATGAAGTTAATAAAGAAGAAGTTGAAGTTGCGGGCTAATAGCGCTTTCAGATAAAACAAAAGGAGCCGTAGCAAAATGCATGGCTCCTTTTGTTTTAATAGGATCTTTTACATTAATATCAGAGATTCTATTAGTCTCTCATATTAATATATTGCAATGGCTGGCCAAAATCCTCCGCGCGGCAAAGGCTGATAACAGATTGCAGGTCGTCAATCTTCTTTCCTTGCACCCGCACCTGATCGTCCATGATAGAGGCTTGCACTTTAAGGCCGCTATCTTTAATTTTCTTTACTATTTTTTTAGCAGCTTCCTTATCTATGCCTTCCCTGATCTTGATTTCCTTGCGAATCATGTTGCCCGATGCATATTGCTCTTTGCCAAAATCCAGCGCTTTGGGATCAAGATGTTGTTTAACCATCCGGCTTATGATGCTGTCTTGTATGGCTTTAAGGCGCATATCGTTTTCAGTAACTATGGTAACCTGGTTTGTTTTTTTATCAAGGTCAATAGTGCTTTTTGAATCGTTAAAGTCGTAACGGTTCAGGATCTCTTTTTTGGCGGTATTTATCGCGTTATCAAGCGTTTGCCCGTCTATTTTACTAACTATATCAAATGTAGGCATAAGTAGTGTGTTGGTTATAAATGTTTTGCAAAACTAATGTATTGTAAACATACAGCGCAATATTGCAACAAATTGTTTAATTTCTGCAATAAATAATGATGAATGAAAACAGGTTAATTCCTCATGAGTTAATATTAAGTTAACAAATAAATAAGCAGATTTGTAACATCTGGCTGTAAAGCGAGAAATTTTTATGGATAAACAGGTTCCCTTAATTAACAGAGAAATAAGCTGGCTATATTTTAACGATAGGGTTTTGCAGGAAGCGGCCGACCCGACCGTTCCCCTGATAGACCGGATTAGGTTCTTAGCTATATTTTCATCTAACCTCGACGAATTTTACAGGGTGAGGGTTGCCACACTAAGCCGTTTAGCTGCACTTAATGAAAAATCGAAAGAGATACTTGGTTATAATCCTAAAAAGATACTTAACCAGATCAAGAATATTGTAGTAAGGCAGGAACGCAAATTCAACAACCTGTACGAAAACATCATTGTTAAACAGCTGGCCGAAGAAAAGATCTTCATCCTGAATGATAAACAGCTTAACGTAACCCGAGGTACTTTCGTTAAAAATTATTTCAGGGAGAAGCTGTTGGCTACATTGGTGCCTATTATGCTTAATGACACCTTACCGCTGCCTGAGCTTAGGGACAGGGCCGTTTACTTTTTTGTAAAGCTTACCACCAATAAAAAAACAAGGTTTGCCCTTATTGAGTTTCCGGATAACCTTTCGCGTTTTGTTAAACTGCCCGATACCAATAACCTGAAATTCATTATTTTGCTTGATGATATTATCAGGTACAGTTTGGAGGATATCTTTTTCATTTTTGAACATGATAGCATAGAGGCTTACTCCATCCAGCTTACCCGCGACGCGGAGCTTGACCTGGATAAAGAGGTGAGCGAAAAATTTGTAGATTCATTGGCCAAGAGCCTTCAAAAGCGCAAAAAAGGTAAACCGATGCGTTTGTTGTATGACTCAGAGATGCCTATGGATATGCTGAAATACCTGGTAGGCAAAATGGGCCTGCATGGCGAAAGTCTTATCCCGGGTAACAGGTACCATAATTTCAAAAATTTTATTTCGTTCCCCAACGTTGGTGGGCCGGAGCTTGAGTATAGCAAATATATAGCACTCCCTGTGGCCGACCTTTCATTCGGTAAAAGCCTTATAGGGCTCATCGCCAAAAAGGATTACCTGGTAAGTACACCTTATCAATCGTATGATTACGTGATCCATTTTTTGCGCGAGGCCGCAATAGACCCTAAGGTAAAAGAGATTAGCATTGCAGTATATCGTTTGGCCGAAAACTCAAGAGTGGTCCATGCTTTAATAAATGCCGCTAAAAACGGCAAAAAGGTAAACTGCCTTGTAGAGTTAAGGGCCCGCTTTGATGAGCAAAACAATATTCACTGGAGTAACAGGCTTGAAGAGGAGGGTGTAACAGTATTGTACGGTGTACCCGGTTATAAGGTGCACTCGAAAATATGTTTGGTTAGCCGTACCGAAAAAGGTAAGCTGGCTTATTATGCCTGCCTTTCAACCGGTAATTTTAATGAAAAAACAGCGCAGATCTATGCCGATCACACCTTGTTTACAGCTAATAAAAAAATCACCGATGACCTGGTAAATGTTTTTAAAGCAATTAATAAGGGATTATTGCCTAAGGGGCTCAAAAGCCTCATCGTGTCGCCAATTGACTCGCGGCCTGCCATTTACAGGCTAATAGATAACGAGATCAAAAACGCCAAAGCCGGCAAACAGGCATATATGATCCTGAAGATGAACAGCCTTGCTGATGAAGATCTCATTAGCAAGTTATACCAGGCCAGTAATGCAGGCGTAAAGATCAAAATGATCATCAGGGGGATGTGCTGCTTAATTGCCGGTGTGAAGGGTTATAGCGAAAATATAGAGGTGATTAGTATTGTAGATAAATATCTTGAACACGCCCGGGTGCATATTTATTGCAATGGCGGCAAGGAGCTCATCTACCTTACATCGGCCGATTTCATGACCCGAAATATTGACAACCGTGTTGAAGTTGGCTTCCCGATATATGATGAAAAACTACAACAGGAGATAAGGGATATTATTGATATCCAGCTTGAAGATAATACCAAAGCACGTGAAATCAACAGCCAGAACACCAACAAATACCACAAAACAAACTCGCCCGAAAGCCACCGGGCGCAAATTGAAATATATAATTATTTAAAAAATAAAACGAAATAACATTGAGATACGCCGCTATTGATATAGGTTCAAACGCCGTGAGGCTGTTAATTGCCGACATAATTCAAAACACCGGATCGGTGTCGTTCAAAAAAAACACCTTGATCCGTGTTCCGTTGCGTTTGGGAGACGATGCTTTTATCCAGCAGCATATATCTGAGAAAAAAACGACAGAGCTGGTAAAATCAATGGTTGCTTTTCGTAACCTGATGGATGTATATAAGGTTACCGATTATTTAGCCTGTGCAACATCGGCCATGCGCGAAGCCAAAAACGGAGAAGATGTTGTAAAGCTGATTAAGGATGAAGCTAACATCGATATTGAAATTGTACATGGATCTAAAGAAGCCAGTATCATTTATGCCAGTCATGCCGAGCAAAACATCGATAAAAGCAAAAACTACCTTTATATTGACGTAGGCGGCGGCAGTACAGAGCTTTCGCTGTTTTCGGCAGGGGAGCTGATCGTTTCGCGTTCGTTTAATATTGGCACCATCCGCATTCTTGATAACCAGGACACCGAAGAAACCTGGAACGAAATGAAGGATTTTGTGCGCGACAATACCCGTAACTTTAAGCAATTATCAGGCATAGGTACCGGCGGCAACATTAATAAACTGTTCAGGCTATCCGAAGAAAAAGAAGATATGCCGCTAACTTTTGCTAAACTAAGATCACTATATACCTACCTGAGCTCTTTTTCATTAAAAGACAGGATCAACGTACTTGGCCTAAACCAGGATAGGGCCGATGTAATTATTCCTGCCTGTGAAATTTACCTTACGGTAATGAAAAATGCCAACATTAAAAACATATATGTGCCCAGGGTAGGTATGGTTGACGGAATTATCCAAACTTTAATAGAAAAAAATATTCAATAAACAGGTTAAAATTATTTTAACAAATTGTTTAATAATTTAAAAAGTGTTATTATATTTGTAGTGCCCTCTCAAGGGCATGTTTTTCATAGGTAGATGTAGGGTCGGGTACAAGTTATTCGACCCTTTTTTGTGCCCCTAACTTTTTGTGTGTTTGGGTTGTTGAAGGAGTAATTATGAAGAAAAAGATAGTTGTTGCTATTACGGGCGCCAGTGGCTCAATATATGCCAGTCTGCTGCTAAAAAAACTAACTCAATTGCAGGATCAAATTGCCGAAGTGGGCGTTGTTATGTCAGATAATGCCAAAGATGTTTGGAAGTTTGAACTCGGCAACGAAGAATACAGCCGGTTCCCTTTTAAATTTTACGCCAAAAATGACTTCATGGCACCCTTTGCTTCGGGTTCGGCAAAGTTTGATACCATGATAATTGTTCCATGCTCAATGGGGACGCTTGGAAGGATAGCAGGAGGGATCTCTGACGATTTGATCACCCGTGCGGCCGACGTGATCCTTAAAGAGCGCCGTAAGCTGGTATTGGTAGCCCGTGACACGCCGCTCAATCTGATCCATATCCGTAACATGGCAACTGTTACGGAAGCAGGTGGGATCATATGTCCGGCGATTCCATCATATTACAGCAAGCCCCAAACTATAGAAGAGCTGGCTATGACAGTAGTAAACCGGGTTATTGATTTAATAGGGCTGGAAAGTAAAAGCTATGAGTGGAAGGGGATCTGAATTCCACATCGTTTCTGTTAAGCAATTGCGGTTACGTGCCGTTTTAATTACCCGGAATATATCCGAACTTTAACGGGTAGCCCGTCTAATGGAAAACTACAAAGGTATTTCTATTATCACTGTAAATTCTTATGCGGTTAGTTAAGTTTGTTAGGGTATCCTTACCAAAGGGGGCAGCCCCTATTACGGGGTATAAAGCCGCATTAGAAAGTAAGGCGATTTTTTTTATTAGGTCATTCATCCGTGATAATACCATAAACGACGAAACAAAATCACGCTACTACCACAAAAGTAACTTGTTTTTTTCGTTTATCTTACAGGAAAACATTTTTATGATCCCATGATTTGTATGGGGCAATATTGTAAATTTGGGACACTCCTTACACTTATCAAATAATTTGAATCCGGATATATTCCATGTTAACTTATCCCATGTGGCTGCCATGGCAACCCTGTTTTCGGGTTTTACGCTTGCATTGCTTTTAGCTTTCGCAAAAAGACAAGGCCAAAGAGCTAATCTGTTTTTAAGTGTCGCTTTAACTGTAATTGTACTGAAGACTGGCGGGCTTTCGCCGTTTTTTTTACCGGCGCTGGGACCGTTGTTGTATCTTTATGTACGGCAACTAACATCTCCCAACCTGAAATTTAACCGAAATGATCTCCTTCATTTTTGCCCCATGTTGGTTACATATTGGATACCGGGATGGCTGGTGCTAATATCTGTTGTTATTTATTTATACATGTCGCACCGGTTGATCCAGCAATTTTATAAACGCTTGCAGCCAACACTAATGGATAGATCGCGGCTTACCTTCCGCCCATTGGAAAAAACCATTTACTTGCTCGGGTTGCTTTGCGTGTTATGGCTGTTTAACGACGCTTTGAGTTTTATCGTTGCTTTTGTACTCATTGGTGTGGCGGCCGAAGTGATGCTAAAATTAGATGATGGCACAGAAATGGCCATGCCGCTAACCGATAGATATATCGCAAGGGAAAAAAGCCGCAGACTAAAGGAAGCTGTAGCCTCAAACCGTTTTTACGAGGATGCCGAATTAACGTTAACCACCCTGGCCATAAAGTTGAATATCCATCCGCACGATTTATCACGGATCATTAATGTGGGAATGGGCAAGAACTTCAACGACTTTATTAATGAGTTCAGGGTTCGTGAAACTGCCCGGAAGATGAGGGACCCCGCACACGCCCATCTCACGTTACTGGGAATAGCCTACGAGTCGGGGTTTAACTCCCAGAGAACCTTCAACCGCGTTTTCAAAGAGATGACCGGCAAAACCCCGGCGGAATATAAAAATAGCCTAAAAAAAGAGTTGCCAAATGATAAGTTGGCCATTCTCTCACACTTACAGCCGGTAATATTGCGTTCAGGAAGCCCACCCAATTGGGCTTCTGTAATATTAAACCGCAATTATATGTTTAAAAACTATTTAAAAATAGCGCTTCGCACGCTGGCCAAGCAAAAGACATTATCGTTCATTAACATATTTGGCTTGTCTGTTGGAATAGCCTGTTTCAACCTATTCATGCTTTATGCTATCAATGAATTTAGTTTTGATGGGTTTCACAAAAATGCTGCTAACACTTACCTTGTTTTAGACAAAAATGGGAAAGAAAACGTAAAGGCACTTGCAGGAGTCATTTATACTCCTATGCCCCTGGGGCCTGCCATGAAACAGGAACTGCCGGGAGTAGAGAATTATGTCCGTTATATTCAGCCTTATGAAACATTTATAAAAATAAAAAATGACGCGAGACGGGAGAATATTGCTTATGCCGATTCCTCGTTCTTCAATGTGTTTTCGTTTAAATTTAAATACGGGAATGCCAAATCGGCTATCAGTGGTTTGCACAGCATGGTTTTAACCGAAGAAACCGCTAATAGGTTATTTGGTAAAACAAATGCCATTGGTCAATCATTCCAGGTAAAGATTGGCGATGTGTTTGAAACTTTTACAGTTACGGCTATAGCAGCAAATCCGCCATCTAATTCTTCCTTCCAATACAGCATGCTTGCCAACTTTGATTGTTTTGGTAACACAAAATCAGGGAAAATGGGCGCACATGACTGGTGGATGAATATATTTGTCACCGTGGTTCAGCTAAAGCCCGGAAGCAAACTGGCGAATAACAACAAGTTGCTGGCAAATTTCTGGCACAGGCATTTTCCAGATGCAGGATCAGGCGGGTATAACCTGGTGCCAATCAGGGATGTGCATACAAGCCCGGCGTTGATGGGTATTAAGGTCCCGCCTGTCGATCCAAAATCGATTTGGATATTACTAAGTATCGCTGCCGGTGTATTATTAATCGCCTGTATTAATTTTACAACGCTTTCCATAGGCCGTTCAGCAAACCGCGCAAAAGAGGTAGGCGTCCGCAAAGTTATTGGCGGCACCAAAAAGGCTTTAGTAGTTCAGTTTTTAACAGAATCATTTTTGCTTGCTGTCTTTTCGACGCTGATAGGCCTCGCACTTGTATACCTGCTTTTGCCATACTTCAACCAATTGTCAGGCAGGGAGCTGAGTTTCTCTTTTAAGCAATTTCCACAGTTGACCGGCCTTATTGCCGGCTTAATACTGATTGTTCCCCTGCTCTCAGGATGCTACCCGGCGTTAATATTGTCAGGCTTTAATACGGTGGACGCGTTGAAGGCTAAAATTAAGTTAGGCGGCGCGAATTTTTTCACAAAAGCATTAGTCACTTTTCAGTTTGTACTTTCCGCAGTGCTGATTGTTTCTGCTATAATCATCATGCAGCAGTTACACTACATGGAATCAAGAAATCCTGGTTTTAGTAAAGAGAATGTACTTGTTGTGCAAACATTCGGCGTTCCGGATACTAAACATCTATTCCAGCTTTTTAAACAGGAAGTTTCCGGCCATCCCGGTGTTTCGGTTTTAGCCAGCGCCGACAACGGCCTAGGTGAACATGAGGGGACCGGTTTTACAGATTTTAGTTACCAGGGTAAGTCTATTAATACAAAGCAATTTCACGTCGACGCCAACTACATACCTACATTGGGAATGCAACTGGTTGCAGGAAGAAATTTTAACCCGGCAATTACTTCGGATACTGTGAACGCAGTGATCATTAATGAATCTATGATGAGGGAATTAGGATGGAAGCCTGAAAACAGTACTGGTCGCCAATTGGAAGGCTATGGGAAGCTTGGCTTTAAAAACCCTACGGTGATAGGCGTGGTTCGTGATTTTAATTATGAGCCTCTTACAGATCGTGTAGCACCGGTCTTGTTTCATCAGTTCGCCAGAAACTCTGGAGGTCTTAATTTGTTTTATGTTCGCCTGCAGCCGGGTAATCCGTCGAAGGCTTTGGCAGCAGTACAATCGGCTTGGAAAAAGATTGTACCCGATTACCCTTTAGAATATAATTTTCTTGACGAAGATATAAACCGGTTCTTTAAAGCAGAAACCAGGTTGGGAAATATTATTAGCTGGATTGGTGGAATCGCTATCTTCCTGGGATGCCTGGGCCTGCTGGGGCTTTCAGCGCTTGCAGTTGCCAATCGCACCAAAGAGATCGGCATCCGCAAAGTGCTGGGGGCATCCGTTTCAGTTATCATCGGCCTTATTTCAAAAGATTTTTTAAGGCTTGTTGTATTAGCTTTATTCATTTCAACTCCAATTACGTGGTGCTTAATGAACAAATGGTTGCAGGCCTATGCATACAGGATAACTATTGAATGGTGGTTTTTTGGCATAGGTTGCATGGCAATCATTGTTGTGGCATTGCTTACCGTGTGTTTTCAGGCGATTAAAGCGGCCATAAGTAAACCGGTGAAGAGTTTGAGTACAGAGTGAGGATTCAAGTATTATTTGCCAAAGGGCTGGTGTATGCATGGTATTAGGGCTGTCGTAACAGGTATTGTAAAGTTATTAGCCAGGTAAGGTAGTGGTGTTTAATCATAAAAAAGTTGCCAATAAAATTGACAACTTACCGAGGGGGCGTTTCTTTTATTTATTGTTAAGCAGCTTTATTATAACTCCGGCATTAATAACTCTACCGTCCAACGGCGCATAAATATTTTTGAACACGGGATTAGAAATCGAGCCAGCATAAATCGTTCCCCATTTATTTTGTCGTTGATCAGTAAGATTCTCGGCATTAATGAAAATTACAAAATGCTTCCACATCTTTTGCACAAGCAGTCCGAAAGTCCAATAATCACGCCCTGTTGTGCCACCATCCAATAATTGTGAACCTGTATAAAATCCCTCAACGCCTGCCCGGAAACTGTTTTCCACTTCGTAGGTCAGGTCTGCGTTTAACTGGTGTTTGGGTGTTAATGCCTGAGCACTGCTTAACCCGTTAAAATGGCGTTGTACATTTGTATAGGTATAACCGAGGTAAATCCCTAACTCATCCATCAACAGCTTAACATTGGTTTCGGCCCCTTTGCTGATCAGGTAACCCGGAGCGTTTATAAAGGCATTGTTTTGTAATATCAAAGGGTCATTCACTTTGGTGAGGAAGAATAGGTGATTAACCTGCAAAAAAGCATCGCCTACTGCGCCCTTATAATTTACATCTGCGTTAGCACCGGCCGAACGTTCGGCTTTGGTTGCGCCAATATTTAATGGCTGCAAATACCGGTAGCCCTGTTCTTCGGCATCGTCATTAAAAATATCTGGCATCTTATAGCCCAGACCGCCGCCGACACGGCTACTCCAATGTTTACCGAGCGTGAACAGCGTGTTAACGCGTGGTAAAAGGAATAACCCGTTTGAGCTTGCAGATGACGGCGAGTTTTCGTCAAGCCGAATGCCACTTTCTACAGCTAACCATTTTGTGGGCTTGAAGGTGTTTTGAGCAAAAATTCCGTAAGTGTTGTGGCTATAGCTCAGATCTACACTTCTGTCTCGTTGCGGCAAATGATCTGTCCAAACATCCGCACCGGCTACCCAGCTTGCAATTTTGCCATTACGGACATAGTTAGCTTCGGTATAAGATGATAATTGATCGCCCTTAAATAGAAACTGCGGCTCAGCGATTGTCCTATAAAAATAGCCAACCGTACTTTTAAAGTTCAGTTGGTTGTTAGAGTCAAGCTTATGCGTGTAGGAAAACTGCGTGGAAAGACGGTCGCTTAGGTTACGCTCGAAATATTGGTGCTGATTATCCGCATGGCCGTTGATGACCTGCATATCGCCACCTAAACGATCTTCGTGCATGAAGTTAACACCAAACCAAAGTTGATCGCGGTTGCCTGGCTTTAAGAATACTTTTGGCGCAAGCGTGAAGCGATTGGTTTTAGGCACCGCGGAGAGCCCTGTATTACCCGGATCGTAAGCACCATTATAGTTATAAGAACTAAAAATTGTTGTTCCAATGAGTGTCCATTGCTGGCTGTAAAAACCGCTGGCATCGGTGCCTTTGGCTGAATTCTGGTTAAGCAATAAGGTCAATTCGGGTTTAGCCGCTGGCGTTTTGGTGATCAGGTTAACTAAACCGCCAATAGCCCCACCACCGTAAAGTGTTGATGCCGAACCTTTAATAATCTCGGCCTGCTTCAGGTTAAGCGGCGAAACCTGCACCAAGCTTAACCCACCCGAAAAGCCATCGTACATTGGCAATCCATCCTGCAATAGCTGCGTATAACGACTATCCAGCCCCTGGATGCGAAAACTTGCTGTGCCGCTTACCGCCGAAGTCGCTTGTACGTGTACACCCGTGATCTCCCCCAACAGCATTTTGATATCGCCGGGGCGCATGGTGCTTTTTTCGTCCAGTTCTTCAGCAGGCAATGCTTCGATACGGGTGGGCACATCACTGCGGTTCTGATTGGTGCGGTTGGTTTGCACCACCACCTCCGCCAATTCACCTGCCATCGGCTCCAGGTAAACTTCTATAACGGGCTCAATATTTTTGAGTGGTAACACGAAAGTTTTTTCCTGCGGCAGATAACCCACCATACTGAATTTGATCTCGTATTTTCCGGTGGGCAGGTTGAACTGAATGTGCCCGCTGCTGTCCGCAGCAGCGCCTCTTTTTAATTCGTTGATATAAGCCGTAACACCGGCTATGGACTGTTTGGTCTGGTCATCTTTGACCAGAATAGATAAAGTATGCTGTGCACGTGTGGCCACTGAAGTCAGCAGCACGGCGCATAAAAGTAAATAGCGCATGAAATAGCTTAAAACGTAAGAATTGATGATTAAGAAAATGAGGGTTTTCTTACGCTAAAGGCGGACGAAATAAAGAAGGGTGGTAATAGCTCAAAGCACCGGAGCTATGATGTAACGAAGCTGTGGTAACGGAGTCTAATGATACAGGTTCAGCCAAAAACGGGCTAACCGGTTGAATAATGGCCGCAAAGGATGGCGTGCCCTGGAATTGCAGCGCACCGGGTTTTGATGGCTGGTCATGCTGGTTATGGTTTAACAGATCTTTGCCGTTCAGCAGGTAATCACCGATGAAATCCAGCACGCCTTTTTCATCCGGTGTGACCACCTTTTCATAAGCCTGGTACATGCGCGGCAATTCGTTAAGCAGCGAGAAATCCCCCAATGGCAAAGCAATGCTGCCAAAGAGCAAATATCCGATCATCCAAAAAGCCGCGATCCTTTTGAGCATGAGCGTAAATTAACTAATAAATTCTGTAGGAAAACTGAAAAACCGTAAGCCAGATTGGCTGGCTTACGGTTCAATATCATTGACAATACATTGCATTTTCTTATTACCCCTACTGACGCTTTTCTTGCCTAAATTCCCTGACGCTGCTTTAAAGCACTTCGCTAACTCCGAAGCTGGGCCTTTAACCAGGTGATGTAAAAAGATCATGTGCTGCTCATCACCCGACATGTGATAATGTATTGCCACCACCTCAATATTGTTAGCGCGGAGGGTTCGGATCACGCTATTTACTTCCGTTTCCGGCATCGCCACAGCACCTGCGATATGTGCCTGCTCCATCGTGCCGGTAAACGAGGCCCAGGTATTTAAGCCGATATTTGGCGCCATTTCTACGCCCGTTACCTTCACTTCAGATCGGCGCGATGCCTGGTTTTAAAATTATGATAGATTATTTTGTTTACTCACGGCAATCAGGCGTGCTTATGCCGACATTCTCTTTATTATATTCATTCGGGTTTCCGATGAGGTGAGCTACGAATGCAGCTATACTCTTGCGGGAAATGGCCCCGCCGGATTCCGGCTCCCCTTTTTGGGTAATTGTAAAATCGATCTCGCTACCGTTCGTAAACCAATCTGGTCGTAAGATCGTATAGTCCAATGTTGACACTTCTATAATATCGGCAAGTTTTCTGTACGGGACGAGCATTGAACTAAGCGGTACATTGTATATACCGATTGAACTTACAGCGATAATTCGATTGACACCGGTTTCAATCATTGCTTTCACAATATTCTGAGTCATTAACTCAAGGTCACCCGCAAGATTCACATAAACAATATGTTGTCCGGCTATCGCGTCTTTAACCAATGTAAAGTTGGTGGCATCGGCTTCGATAACCCTGTGTTTGTTTCTCGCACCTTGCTGTAACCTGTTTTTGTTACGAACAAAAAGGGTTAGTTCCACGTCGTCTAGCTCTTCAATCGCATCTATCACATATGATGCAAGGCTTCCGCTTGCACCGAAAATAATTACATTTTTCATTGATATTGTTTGGCTAATTAGCGCTTTTCAGGCAAACTGCTGGCATGCATAGCCAGCAGTTTCCAGGGATGGCTTTTACCTGTTCGGGTAAACACTTCGATGTAAGAAAGCTTCAAAACAACCTTGTGGCCGTTGCTGGTTACGGTAAAGGTGCCTTTGCCGAACACTGCTCCGGTATTATCTGTTATCGCCACAACACTTTCGTCTACTATGATAGCATTGTGAACGAAATTTCCGCTTTGCAATCTGGCGATATAAGCTGCCTTCGATTGTGCTTCGCCGCTCGATCCGACAACCTGAAATTTCTTGTGAAATATTTGCTCAAGGGAATCGATTTTTCCGGCTACTTCCCACTCAAAAATGCGATCTGATAAGGAAAGTAAGTTTTTTTCTTGAGCTGTTTGAGCAGAACAATCAAGCGAAACTATAATTAACAGGATTAAAATTAACGGTTTCATAAATTTAAGGTTCATGTTTATTCAGACATAGACAGCAAACCCGCATCCAGGCGGTCGCCCTGTATATTGATCTTTGACAGCTGTTCGTCGATCTCATTCAAATCTTCGGTAGTAAGTAGCAGGTCAACTGATTTAATATTGTCATCGATATAGGCGATTTTATCCATACCAGGTATCGGAACGATCCAGGACTTCTGCGCCAAAAGCCAGGCTAAAGCGATCTGAACAGGGTTCGAGTTTTTCTTAGCTGCAATATTGCGTAGCATATCTACCACAGGCATATTCGCTTTGATGTTTTCTTGGCTGAAGCGGGGGAAATTGGCCCTAAGATCTGTACTGGCGTCAAATTTTGAACTAGTATCGATAGTGCCGGTAAGAAACCCTGTACCCAATGGTCCCCACGGCACAAAGCCGATGCCCAATTCTTCGCACACAGGCAATACATCTGCTTCCGGTTCTCTCGTCCAGATGGAGTATTGATTTTGAACAGCTGCTACAGGATGTATCGCATGAGCCTTGCGAATGGTATTGGCGCTTACTTCAGAAAGTCCGTAATAACTGATCTTACCTTCCTGTATCAGGTCTTTTAATGTACCGGCGACTTCTTCAATTGGAACGGAAGGGTCAACGCGATGCTGATAGAACAGGTCAATATAATCTGTTCTTAATCTTTTGAGTGATGCCTCGGCTACCTCGCGGATGTTTTCAGGGCGGCTGTCTAATCCGGTGATTTGGTTATTTTCCAGTTTGAAGCCGAACTTTGTGGCAATGGTCACATCTTTACGGAATGGCTCTAAAGCTTCACCCACAAGTTTCTCATTAGTATAAGGCCCATAACCTTCAGCTGTATCAAAGAAAGTGATACCTCGCTCAACAGCAGCACGAATAGTAGCCAGACCATCATTGATATCGGCGGCCGGGCCGGTACCAAAACTTAAATTCATACAGCCCATACCTAACGCAGATACTTCGAGGCCGCTATTTCCTAATTTTCTTTTTATCATAATCTTGTTTTTTGCACTTGCGCGCGTTGCTGTTCTTATTATCTATTTTCCGGTTGAAGTGGACCGTAGAAGTAGGATGCCGTTGCACCACCGTCTATCAGAAAGTCAGAACCAGTAATAAAAGCGCCAGCATTGGACAATAAAAGTTCCGCAACATTTGCTACTTCGTCCGCAATTCCGGGACGTCCTGCCGGGCTTTTAGCAAACATGTTCCTATAAAAGTCTCCTCTCGGGCCATTGATCTCATCAAGCGCAAGAGGCGTAATGATAATGCCAGGTGATATTGCATTAACTCGAGCACCACGTTCGCCCCATTTTACAGCTTCCGCCATAACTCGCTTGCCGTTAGCACGTTTTGCCATCTGATAGGCGTGAAGCGTGTCTTTGATATTTTCTGGCTTAAGCAATTCAAGTTGCAAAAGTTGTTCTGTAGGTGTTGTTGCAAGCAACCTGTCCTCATCGGCGGTTAACGCGGGCATCCTGTAACCTGACTGGCTGGAGATCACAACGGCCGTACCACCGTATTTGATCACCTTGCCAAACTCCTCCAATAAAAGTGAGGTTCCGTATAAATCAACCTTTAATATTTGCTCAATGGATGCCTGACTTGGTGAAACTCCTGCTGCGTTGATGAAGATAGCAATCTCACCTTCCTTTCGGGCGGCTTTAATCAGTGACTGAACAGATTCCCGTGATGAGATGTCCACTTTAAACGGTACTACGTCAAAACCAGCCTCCGTCAGCGTTTTAGAAATTGCTTGAGCATTCTCTATTTTCCAGTCCGCTACAAAGATCTTATTACCGTAACCCATTCTGCGGGCGATGGCCATACCTAATTGACCGGCCCCGGTCAATACGATTACGTTTTTTGAATTTTTCATATTACCGTCCTTGCCTTGCTGCCAAATGTTGAGGGTAACGGGCACCAATAACTTCGATATTACCAAGTGCAATTTGTATATCATTCAGGTCCTGTTGGCTCAATTTCACACTGGCAGCAGACATATTTTCTTCCAAACGGTTGATCTTTGTGGTACCAGGAATCGGCACAATGTATGGTTTTTGTGAAAGTAGCCAGGCAATCGCTACTTGTGCATTCGTTACACCTTTCTGTTTTGCAATTTCCGCTAAAGCATCTACAATGCCTTGGTTCGCCTGCCGGTTCTCTTCTGAGAAACGGGGTACAACATTGCGGAAATCGGTCTTATCAAAGGTCGTCTTCTCATTAATCGCACCGGTCAAAAACCCTTTACCAAGTGGACTGAAAGGCACAAAACCGATTTTTAATTCTTCCAATAACGGTAAAATCTCTTTTTCAGGCTCACGCCACCAAAGTGAGTATTCGCTTTGCAACGCCGTAACGGGTAGAACGGCATGTGCTTTACGAATACTTTCGACACCGGCCTCAGACATACCGAAATGCTTAACCTTGCCTTCGGCAATCAGGTCTTTAACAGTGCCCGCAACATCTTCCATAGGTACATTCGGGTCAACACGGTGTTGGTACAACAGATCGATCCGGTCAGTCCGCAGACGTTTCAATGCCGCTTCAGTGTGCGCACGGATATTTTCAGGTCGGCTGTCAAGACCATCACTGGTTTTACCATTCTTAAAGCCAAATTTGGTTGCAATTACCACCTCATTTCGGAAAGGTTCAAGCGCTTCGCCAACGACTTCTTCGTTAAGGTAAGGGCCGTAGGCTTCTGCGGTATCAAAAAAGGTTACGCCAATTTCAAACGCATGACGGATCAAACCGATCACTTCTGTTCTTTCTGTTGCCGGGCCGTAACCGTAACTTAAACCCATGCAGCCTAAACCGAGTGTGGAAACTTCTAAGTCTTTCCCTAATATTCTTTTGTCCATAATTAAATAATTTTGTTTAAATAGATGATGGTACAAAGGTCAAGCCTATTTTTTAAGCTTAACTTATACAAAACACGGTATTGCTTACCAATTTCACCGATAGGGCACTAACGGTGGTATAAAAAGATTTTCGCTTTTTACATTTGTTCATAGAAAAGAAAAAAGACATGGAAGATATAGTTCGTTTTGAGACAGTTAAGTCCTATAATGACTTCAATAACGAAGAAACGCTGCATCCATTGGTGAGCGTAATCGACTTTTCAAAAGCGTCACCGCGCAATCGCTACAAAATGTACTTTGGGCTCTATGTAGTTATTTTAAAGGATGTCGACTGTGGCGATCTTACTTACGGTAGGGCGAATTATGACTATCAGGAAGGAACACTGGTGTTCTTTTCTCCGGGACAGGTAGCAGGAGTCCGAAAAGAGGAACTGTTTCAACCGAGCGGCCATGCGCTGGTATTCCATCCGGATTTCATCCGCGGCACTTCGCTCGGTCGTCATGTCCAGGATTATGGCTTTTTTAGCTATAACGTCAACGAAGCTTTGCATTTGTCACAGCGCGAGCGCCAAATTGTATTAGATAGCTTCAGTAAGATACGCTATGAACTCGAACACGCTATTGATAAGCATAGTAGAAAGTTAGTGATCAGCACCATAGAGTTATTTCTGAACTATTGTGTTCGCTTCTATGACCGCCAGTTTATTACGCGGGAAGATATTCATAAAGGCATTCTGGAAAAATTTGAGACGTTACTCTACAACTATTTCAGGTCAGACAATTTACAGAATATGGGATTGCCGACAGTTGGTTATTGTGCTGATAGCCTCCACCTTTCAAGTAACTATTTTGGAGAGCTCATCAAAAAGGAAACGGGAAAATCCGCGCACGACTTTATACAAGAAAAAGTCATTGACCTTGCAAAAGAAAAAATATTTGATCGAAATAAATCGGTCAGTGAGATCGCTTACGAACTAGGCTTTAGATACCCGCAACATTTTACAAGGTTATTCAAACAGAAGACTGGCACGACACCTTTAGAGTACCGTTCGCAAAACTAAAAGAATTAACACCTTTTATTAATATTCATAAAAACGGTTGTAAGGGGTTGCCAAATAAAAAAGGTGATTAATCGATTGCCTATCTATAAGGGCGCTCTGTAGCTGACACCCGGAGCACTTTTTTGATTGAAAAAATCCCAGTTTAATTATAAGCATTTAGGTAAGCTAGTCATGCAAGATCAGCTACCAATTCTCAATTTGCCTCTATTTGTCAGTTTTGTTAAATAAATAGGTATTCCCCTTTTGTATTAAAGTGAAACGTCTTTTATCCGGTTCAAATTGAAAGGTGGCGTCGGCAGAAGCATAAACAAATTTATTGTCACCTTTGGCTTCCATGGGAAATGCACTTTGACCCGAGGCTTGCGCAAACAGCGTGATGTCTTTTTTTGTTATAGTAATTTTCAAGGGTATTTGTGTACTGGAATATTCCCCGACATATTTATCAAGTTCAGCTGAGTTTAATGTAATTGTTTTGAACTCTGGAATAGTAAACGACTTATTAAAATATATATTCAATGCTCCCATGACTACATCATTATATGAGTATCGTGTTCCATTGGAAGTGTAAGCTATTGCTATCTTCTCTTTCGGTAAATATAAAAGCAAACTTAAAAACCCGTCGATGCCTCCGGAATGTCCATAGCCTTTTATATCATAAAAAGGCATAGCAAACATGGCCATACCATAACTGTCCCTCATCGTTGTCATTAGCTCTAAGTTGGCGGCACTAATAAGTTTGCCTTCGAAAAGTGCATTTATAAATTTAACCAGATCGGCGGGCGTAGAAACAATAGCACCGGCACCGCCCGGAATACTCATATCTGTTTCCGGCATTTGTGTCCACTGTCCTTGGTAAATGTAGGAGTATGCTTCGTTTTTGGTTGAATTGGCTTTAGTGCCGTAATAAGTTTGTTTCAAGCCTATTTTTGAAGTGACCCGTTTCTTTAATTCTTCGCCATACGTTTTACCTGTCAATTTTTCAATAATATAACCCAGTAATACAAAGTTAGTATTGCTGTATTCGGCCTTTAAATCCGGTTCAAAATCGGATTTTTGTCTGCTAAAGATGGCAATCATTTCAGCTTCAGACTTAGGCTGCCCATATAAGTGGAATAAAGTGAGTCGCTCGTAAAATTATGAAGCCCGCTACGGTGGTCAAGCATTTCCCTTATATTGATCTTACTTGCATTGGGAAGCTGTGGGAAATAACGTGCCAAAGGTGTTTCAAAGCTAAGCTTACCTTCATCTATCAACTGAAAGATCATAACAGCAGTAAACATCTTAGTGATAGAGCCTACCCGGTATTTTGTATCAATGGTAGCAGGTGTTTTTGCCCCTTTGTTTATTTGGCTAAAACCGATAGCGTTTTGATAAACCAACACTCCATTCGCGGATATGGCGATATTGCCCATGCTTTGGTCATTCTTATTCAGCGCTACAAAAAAGCTGTCTAACTTGGCTTTATTGAAAGTTTGTGCTTGAGTGCAACTTTGTAAAATAAGAAAAAGCAAGAAGCGATACGCTTTTTTTTGAATCATTGTGAAAATGTTTAGACAATTAAAGATAGAATTTATAGAGATATAACGAACAAGGTTAACATCGCATTTTTACAATAAATAAAAAACTATGATCTTTCGCCTTGAAGCTTCTACTTTAATCTGATAGACAAGGGGAGAAGCTTTTCAAAATTCAATTTTGTTAGCAGGTGAACTAAATTTATTGAATTTGAAGCCATAAAAAAAGTTGCCAATAAAATTGACAACTTGCCTAAAAAAGTGACCCCGGAGAGATTCGAACTCTCGACCCAATGATTAAGAGTCATTTGCTCTACCAGCTGAGCTACGGAGTCATATGTACCAGCTTTTGCCGGGTTGCAAATATGCAAATTATTTTCTTTTTCAGCAGGCGGAATTACTCATAGTTAACAATTATTTTAATCTGCTTATTGTAAAATTAAAGGTTGGAGTAATAACCCGCTTTCATCTTCCTGGTGTTCATTTTATTCCCGGCTCGGCCAAAAAAGTTAATTATAGCAACTTCCTAACAAAATGTTAGTTTTTTTGTTGGAATTTTAACAAAAGCTACTTAAATTGTAAAACTTAATATCTATCTCTCATGAAAAAAAGAAAATTACTTAAAATTAACAAGCTCCTATATGAAAGCGTTGTTAAAGATTTTATTGCCCAAAACGGTTTAAATGTTCAATATTCGTACACTAAAGATCATTTTTATCTGTTTAGCGACGAATCTACTATTAATCAGCTCGAAACGCAGGCCTCCGGGTTTAACTTATTATAAGTTATAAAATATAAAGGCCCGGTAGTATTATGCTACCAGGCCTCATATATTCCCTTACCAGTTATTATACAGCAGCGTATAAATCTTCCTGTTGTTTTTGCACTACAGGGCTGTTGATATATTCATCATAGGTCATGAGTTTATCAATGTAACCACCTGGTGTTAACTCAATAATCCGATTGGCTACCGTTTCAACCAGTTCATGATCCCGTGAGGTGAACAGGATTGTGCCGCGGAAATCTTTCATACCATTATTAAGCGCTGTAATCGATTCCAGGTCGAGGTGGTTGGTTGGTTCATCAAACATCAGCAGGTTGGCTTGCTGCAGCATCATACGGCTAAACATGCAGCGCATTTTTTCGCCACCCGATAGCACACTGCATTTTTTCATAACTTCCTCACCCGAAAATAGCATACGGCCTAAGAAGCCGCGGATAAATTGATCGTCTTTTTCGCCAGGCGAATATTCGCGCAGCCAATCAATCAGGTTGTCGCTTTTGCCATCGAAGTATTCGCTGCTGTCGTTAGGGATATCAGCCGCGTTAATTGTCACACCCCATTTAAAGGTGCCTGTAAAATCTCTATCGCGGCCTGTTAAAATATTATAGAAAGCGGTAGTTGCCAAACTGTTTTGCGACAGGATAGAAATTTTATCGCCTTTGTTTACAGTGAAGGTGATATTATTGAACAGCACCTCACCATTAAGGGTTTTGCCCAGGTTTTCAACGGTCAGGATCTGATCGCCGGCTTCACGGCCCAGGTTGTTGAATATAATACCCGGATATTTACGGTTTGATGGCTGAATTTCATCCAGGTTGATTTTATCCAATGCTTTTTTACGGCTGGTTGCCTGTTTTGATTTGGACGCATTGGCACTAAACCTGCGGATAAACTCCTGAAGCTCTTTAACTTTATCTTCGGCTTTCTTATTTTGTTCGGCACGTTGTTTAAGGGCCAATTGGCTCGATTCGTACCAGAAGGTATAGTTACCTGTATAAATGGTCATTTTGCCAAAATCAATATCTACTACGTGGGTACATACAGTATCCAGGAAGTGCCTGTCGTGCGATACTACCAGTACAATAGCTTCATATGACGCAAGGAAATCTTCCAGCCAGCTAATGGTGTGGATGTCCAAATCGTTGGTAGGCTCATCAAGCAGCAGTATATCTGGCTTGCCAAAAAGTGCCTGGGCTAATAAAACACGTACTTTTTGGGTGTTATCAAGGTCTTTAACCAGTTGATAATGAAATTCTTCTTTAATGCCAAGGTTGCTGAGCAGGGTAGCGGCATTGCTTTCGGCATTCCAGCCGTCCATTTCGGCAAAAAGGTTTTCCAGTTCACCCGCGCGTTCGCCATCGGCATCGCTAAAATCTTCTTTAAGATAAATAGCGTCTTTCTCCTTCATTACGGCGTACATTTCCTTATGGCCCATCATCACCGTTTCGATAACTGTGAATTCGTCAAAAGCGTAATGGTTTTGGCTCAAAACAGCCATGCGTTCGCCGGGAGTGAAGCTCACCGAGCCGCTGGTTGGGTCAATATCGCCCGAAAGAATTTTCAGGAATGTTGACTTACCCGCGCCATTGGCGCCAATAATACCATAACAGTTGCCCTGTGTAAATTTCAGGTTTACGTCTTCAAACAAAGTACGCTTACCGTAACGTAAAGAAAGATTGGATACCGTGATCATGCTGCACCTCTAATTTGGCGCAAAAGTACGGTAAAATCTTCATTTTAACGATATATGGTGCTGATATTATGGATGGGGATTTTTTGAGCAGCAATTTTCCCCATAAATTAAATCCATGGGTATACAATTACACAGAAATGATAATGTAGTGTAAACTAAAAGTATATTTAATACGTTTAATCGCTATATCTAACCAGTTATAATATAATGGTACAGCCTTTGACTAACATACAGTGTAACAATTTATTTAAATTATTTAACAATGGTCATGGGAGCATTAATTATAGGTTTAATTATCATCAATGTGGTAATAGCCATCAACAATACACAAAAGCGCAAAGTATATTAAAAATATATTAATTATAAGCTTTAGGGCAACGCTTTAAGCTTTGTTTAAAATATTAAATAAGCTTTGCGTTTCATGATCGGCCAATTTTTGAAGCGGACCTGATGCCAGCATTTTCATCATCATGCTAAGCTCTGCGCCAATGGTGAATAAAATATCAGTATGGTCGTTATTAAAAGATAACGACCATTTTAGTTCCAGGTCAAATGGTGGTTTCTCAGCAGGTATGATCCTTACCATCTGGTTGGGCACACGCTCCTCAATTTTCAAAGCAAGCTTGGCCATATTCTGGATACTGAAACGGGCTTCATCCCGGGTGGATGTCCATTCCTGGATATTATCAGGCATCAGTTGCCGGTGATTATTAAAATCGGCCAGGAAATCGTAAACCTCCGTTAAAGGCTTGTTAATACTTATCGTACTGGTGAATGTATTCATGGATAGATTTGAGATATTAGATTTGAGATTTGAGACAAATTACGCTGACGAACAATCTAAAAATCAGCGCAATCATCGAAATCAAAAAAATCAACGGTCTTAACTTGCAGCCATTTCGCCCCAGGTTGATGGGTTTTCGCGCCACTGCCTGAGCAGGTTTACATCTTTTTCATTAATGAATTGATGTTCTTCCGCGTATTTAATAAGCGCGTTATAGTTTGACAGGGTTACGTATGGGCAGTTGGCCTGTTTAAAGTTTTCGTCGGCAATATCAAAGCCATAAGTAAATATAGCTGCCAAGCCTGCAACGTCATAACCTGCGGCACGCAACGCTTCAACGGCCTGCAGACTGCTTTTACCGGTTGAAAGCAGATCCTCGATAACCACAACCCGCTTGCCTGAAGTAGTAGCGGCATCGCCCTCAATCATGCTACCTGTGCCATGCTCCTTAGGTTTTGAACGTACATAAATAAATGGAAGGCCTAATTCCTGGGCTACTAATGCACCTTGCGGTATACCTGCAGTTGCCACACCCGCAATGCAGCCAACCGACCCGAATTTATCCTGTATGGCTGCGACTAATTGCTGCCTGATGTAAGTGCGGATAGTTGGATGAGAAAGTGTAACACGGTTATCGCAGTAAATTGGAGATTTCCAGCCCGATGCCCATGTAAAAGGATTATTGGGTTGTAATTTAATTGCTTTAATTTGCAGCAGGAATTCGGCTACTTGTTGTTCGATCTCATTATTAGTAAACATGGCTCAAAAATACAGAATTTATATTAACGAAAAGGTTATCCTGCTCACAGAATCTGAACCAAAGCATGCAGATAATTTTGAAAGGCTTGATGCAGAGACCTTTGACCTTAAAATTATATATACCTGGATCCTCGCTAATCCTAACAAATTGTTCTACATAAAAACAGCAAACGCTAAGGTGTATCTTAAAGCTATTAAAAAGAATATTACACTTATTGAAGCGGCAGGCGGCCTGGTTATGAACACTAAGGGGCAATATTTATTCATTTATCGTAATGATAAATGGGACCTGCCCAAAGGCAAAATAGAAAAAGAGGAAAAAGTGAAAGAAGCGGCAGTGCGTGAGGTAGAGGAGGAGTGCGGTATAAAAGTGAGCGAACTAGGAGAAAAAATTTGTAAAACATACCATGTATATGTTAACCGCGGCGAGGTAGTGCTTAAGAAAACGCATTGGTTTGCCATGACAAGTAAGGGTAAAGAAAAGCTAAAACCTCAAAAAGAAGAGGGTATTACCGATGTGCGCTGGTTTGAACACCATCATATTGAACCAATAATTGAAAACACCTTTCCATCTATTATGGATGTGTTGCATAAGGAAAAGCTGGTTACAAATAAGGTAATGCCTCTTTCGGAATAAACTGGCTTACATCGCCATTATAGCGGATAATTTCGCGCACAATGGTTGAACTGATGGATGAATAGCCTGGTTTGCTTACAATAAATATGCTTTCGATGTCGGGTGCCAGCGAATGGTTCATCTGGGCAATCGCTTTTTCATACTCAAAGTCTGATACCGTACGGATTCCCCTGATCATGTAAGCGGCGCCTATGCTTTTGCAAAAATCGACAGTAAGGCCTTCATAGGCTATCACGTGGATCCGTTCATCATGCTCAAAAACCGCCCTGATCATTTGTTCGCGCTGTTCAACACTCAGCAACCCCTTTTTGCTGCTGTTTACGCCGATACCTATGTAAAGCTTGTCAAAAAGCTCAACAGATCGTTTCACAATATCAACGTGAGCTTTAGTAAGCGGATCAAATGAACCTGGAAAAAGGGCTGTCTTCATGCAGTAAAATTAATGAATAGTTGATTGGGTTCTTTAAATGAACAGTTGTTTTTTGCCTTTTATCGGCATTATTTAATTAGCGACTTTATATCTGACAAGTTGAACCATTCATTTGATCACTCCCCCCCTAAACCAGCGAAGCCAACTGAGCATACTGCAAAAGCATAATTGTTTTGCCATCTTTTATTTCCCCGGTTTTTACCATTTGCAGGGCTTCGCTGAATGGCAGCTCTAAAACTTCAATATTTTCATTTTCGTGGGCGAGCCCACCGCCATCGCTAACTTTCATTTCTTTGGCATATTCGGCAACAAAAAAGTAAAGGATTTCGGTAACAGAACCCGGCGACATATAAGCTTCAAAAACCTTTTTAACATCCGTTATTTTATAGCCGGTTTCTTCCTCGGTTTCCTTACGGATGCAATCTTCCGGATTATCCTTATCAAGCAAGCCGGCACAACATTCAATCAGCATTCCATCGGGGTTGCCGTTGATATAGGTGGGCAGCCTGAATTGCCTGGTTAATATTACAGATGATTGTGCTTTATTATAAAGCAAAATGGTTGCGCCGTTGCCGCGGTCATAAGCTTCACGGCTTTGCACAGCGGTATTACCGTCTTTTTCCGTAACCTCGTAAGTTACTTTTTTAAGGATGTACCAGTTATCTGATAAAATATCGGTATTAAGAATTTTGATCTGAATCATTTTTTTTGATCGTTTATGATTGATAATGATTATTTTTGAACGAAAATAGGATTAATAAAATGAACTTTCCAAAAAGAAAACAAAAAATAATTGAGCAGCTCAGTCAAAGCGGAGAGGTTGATATAAAGCAATTGGCTGCCGAACTGAATATTTCAGAAATTACAGCACGGCGCGACCTGAACCAGTTAGCAGCCGATGGATTGCTTTACCGTACTCATGGAGGAGCAACAAAAGTTAATCCTCACGAAAGGCCACATAGCTTTGTGAATAAAAGCGCTCAAAACGCAACTGTTAAAGATGCCATTTGCCGCAGGGCCGCATCACAAATCCATAACGGGGATGTTATTTTTATGGATTGCGGGAGTACTGTTTTTAGGTTATGCCAGTTCATTAAAAACAAGAAGATAAAGGTGATAACAAATTCATTACCTGTAGTATATGAGTTGCAGGATAGCGCTGTGAGTGTTAATATAATAGGAGGGGAGCTGGATAAAGAGCGACAGGCTGTACATGGAACTACAGCTATTGAGCATATTCAAAAGTATAGGGCAACCAAAGCTTTTTTGGGCGTTGACGGTATTTCGGAAGCAGGATTGTTTGCCAATAGTGAATATGAAGCATCCATTACAACAGCTTTCGCCGCAAACAGCGCGTTTATCTATATTCTGTGTGATGCCAGCAAAATAAGCAAGGAAACCTACCTTAATTTTGCAGGCTTAGATATCATCAACGCGATCATTACCGATGCAGATCCTGAGCGGTTAAAGGGCTTTAAAGAAAGCGGGGTAGTTATTTTAAAGGCAGGTATCTAAACCGGTCTGAAAAACGAAAATGACGAATGCCCGTATTTTCTTTGTTCAATAAAAGCGGGATGATTGCTCAAATTTTGCAGGGACTGGTGTTCAACAATCAACAGGCCATCAGGTTTAAGCAGGTTCTTTTCAAAAATAACTTTTGGCAAATCGGGGATCCTGTTTAGGTCATAGGGCGGGTCGGCGAATATCAGATCGTATTGTTCCGTTTCAACATTTAGGTATTTGAATACATCTTCGCGGTAAGTTTTTATTTGCGCAAGCTTATGCTGCCGCGAGGTATCTTTAAGATAATTAACGCAATGAATACTCCTGTCGACAGATATAACTTCCGAAGCGCCGCGTGAAGCAAATTCAAGCGATATGTTGCCGGTTCCGCTAAACAGGTCAAGTACTTTAATGCATTCAAACTCAATTTGGTTAAGCAGGATATTAAATAAAGCTTCTTTTGCCAAATCGGTTGTAGGACGAACAGGAAGATTTTTTGGCGGATTAAGCCTTAAGCCTTTTAAACTGCCTCCGATAATGCGCATAATGAAAGAGCCGCTATTGATAACACCCTGTGAGCAACAACCTCCGCGGGTAATTGTAATACCTGTAAATTATTGACTTCGGCCACGTTAAAAAATTCGGCCAGGCGGCTTAATCCTTTACTGCCGGCATCAATGTTACCGCTTACATATAAGCTGGTATGTTTAGCTTCGAGGTTAAGTTCATTAGCAACCAGTACAGTAAAGTAAACCAGTTCATCATTGCCATTAAAATCAAATGAGTTATAGAAACGCAGTTTGCCTGATGCAAAATGAGCTATCTCCAGCTTTTCTTTTTCAATATTGAGGTAAAGGCAGT
Source organism: Mucilaginibacter gossypii (assembly GCF_900100945.1). Classification (GTDB taxonomy): domain Bacteria; phylum Bacteroidota; class Bacteroidia; order Sphingobacteriales; family Sphingobacteriaceae; genus Mucilaginibacter; species Mucilaginibacter gossypii. The sequence continues at coordinate 512,577 of NZ_FNCG01000003.1, forward strand.
CGTTGCCGGGATTGTTTTGGGCAATGGCAGTTAACCAGCCTTTTGATGTAAAAACGGTATTACGGATGCCAAATTCTTCTGCGGTACTCACAATGGCTTCGCTGGTATTGTATATGATGATGTTTTCCTTATCTAATACCTGGGCTATAACTTTGCTGTCGGCTCTCACATCCAGGAAACGGGCCAGGTTCGGCAGGCGCTCACCGCTAAACAATTCTGCCGGCACCAGCGTAAAACTGTGAGCAGGTAAACCGATAATCATTTGCCCGTACTTGGCCGACAGCAGGTCAAGCAATTCCTGCGGATCGCTTAGCTCGTCAAACGGATAATTTTCGGCCCAGGCTATTAGCTTGCCGTTATTACTTATGGCGTACGAAAACGATTTGTCTTCAACCTGTATTAATAAAGTATAATCCTCAGTTTTATCTAAACTAAAGTTATCATCGTGGTAAGTATAATTGTGTTCGTTCATACCGGTTTTAACAAAAGTAATATTTTTTGGCAGATACAGTAATTACCGCAGCCCAAATTGGTATGCTGTTATAAAATGCGGGTTAATATCATCAGGATGATAAAGATCAAAATCGGCAATCCTACAGGCTTAGGATAATAATCATTATCCGGAAAATATCTCCTGAAAAAAAACTGGCTTAGAATTAAAGCACCAATCAGGCCAAAACCTATGTTAAGGCCTGCTACCGAAAGCATTGCTGTAACCTGTGCGGCCGTTGGCTGGCCACCTTTAGCCGTTACGTTCATGGCGTCAACAACCTGTTGCAGGTCAACGCCCGAATGCATGATAACAAAGTAGGAGAGATAGGAAAAAAATAATACAAAGGCCAGCACCACCGGAACCGCCTTTCTGTAACCTGCATTGTATAAATTGATAACCAGCAGCACCCCGCCAAATATCAGGTTAAAAAACGAAAACCAAAATATCGCCCTTTTGGAGTAAATATCTACATAATCGTCTTCGCTGTATTTTTCTTCCTCTTTGTTTTCGTCAAATTCCATGGGTCAAATGTAAAACTAATCTTACTGAATTAAATTACTTATCATCATTTTTGCAGGGTGTCAAGTCCCGATCATATCCGCCAGTCATTCCCGCATGAGCCAACAGGTCAGCAAACAGAACTTTTTAGCAAGCTGCATGCCTTTTTAAAAAGCACCGAAGGCGACGAATGCTTTATTCTGAAAGGCTATGCCGGCACCGGGAAAACAACTATAGTAGGTGCGCTGGTAAAGGCACTGAGGCATTATAACTATAAAGCCGTGCTGCTTGCCCCAACCGGACGTGCCGCCAAGGTCATTACCAATTATTCCGGGCGCAAAGCTTTTACAATTCATAAGCGCATCTACCGTAAAAAATCGGCTTTAACAATCGATGATGGTTTTGCCCTTGCTGATAACCTGGCCAGCGATACGCTTTTTATTGTTGATGAGGCCTCCATGATCTCGGATGAGGCCATGGGCAGCAATCACGTGTCATTATTATTTGATTTACTAAGATATGTTTATAATGATAAAAACTGCAAGCTGATACTGGTAGGTGATACCGCACAGTTACCGCCTGTAGGAGCCGACGATAGCCCTGCGCTTGACGTGCAGCTCATGGGCGATAAATTTGGCCTGTCGATATTCAGTTATGAGCTTACCGAGGTTTTGCGCCAGCAAAAGAATTCGGGTATCTTATATAATGCCACCAATATCCGCGATCTGATCCGTGAGGAGATCATAGAAATCCCTAAAATTGTAACCAAGGGATTTAAAGATGTTTTCAGGATGACCGGTGAGCGATTACCCGAAGGGTTGGAGTACGCTTACCGTAAATACGGCTATGACCGCACACTTATCATTTGCCGCTCAAACAAAAATGCCAATTTGTATAACGGGCAAATTCGAAACCGCATTTTATACCGGGAGGAGGAGCTTACCGGCGGCGATCAGATCATGATAGTGAAGAACAATTACTTTTGGCTGCAGGATAAAGATGAAAATAGTACCGCGTTTATTGCCAACGGCGATATTGCCCGCATAGTAAAAGTACGCCGCACCGAAGAGATGTATGGTTTTCGTTTTGCCGATGTGCAGCTGGAATTTATTGACTATGCCGAAGACCCAACCCTTGATTGTAAGGTTTTGCTTGATACGCTTTATGCTGATTCGCCCGCGTTAAGTCAGGACGATCAGAAACGGTTTTACCAGGAAGTAATGAAGGATTATGAACATTTACCTAATAAAAGGACCATGCACAATGAGCTAAAGCTCAATCCTTATTACAATGCCTTGCAAATAAAATTTGCCTATGCCATTACCTGCCATAAAGCCCAGGGCGGCCAATGGGATGCTGTTTTTGTCGATCAGGGCTATGTAACCGATGAAATGATCAATATGGATTTTCTGCGGTGGTTTTATACCGCGCTCACCCGAGCTACCACCGAATTATTTTTGGTTAATTTTGATAGCAGGTTTTATAAATTAAAGGAAGAATAATCTTCAAAGATAAATTTACTTTTATCAATACAAACTATTGATAATTAGTATTTTAATTGTTAATATTAGCAATTAAAAACCGGTATCATGAACCTAAACTTAAAACTCGAAAGAAAAATCAAAACCAAACAATCAACCATTGGCGAACTATCAATAAATGGCGCCTTCGAATGTTTTATACTGGAGGACGTAGATAGAGGGCTAAATAGCGGTATGAGCCTTGCCCAAATTGCATCAATAAAAATTAAAACGCAAACAGCCATCCCTACAGGAACTTATAATGTAGTCAAATTTTTCAGCCCCAAACACAACGAAAACCTGCCATTATTAGAGAATGTACCCGGTTTCGCCGGAATTGAGATCCATGTTGGCAATTTTGCCAAGGACACCGACGGCTGCCTTCTCCCTGGTGAAGATAAAGGCGTTGATGCTGTTCTGCATAGTACAATGGCTACAGCTAAACTCAACACAAAGATTTTTGAGGCCCTTAAGGCGGGAAGTACCGTGACCATTGAGGTTATTTAATATAGCAAATTATAAATGCTTGAAGGTGAAATGACGCATCTACGCCGTTATGCTGAGTGATTAAAATCCATGGGCTATGAAGGTTAGATGACAAAGAGGGACTGTCAGTCTGAGCCCGTCGAAGACTCGTGCGCAGAGGCCCTGTCCGCCATACTTCGACGGGCCCAGTATGACACCCTTTTTAGTGGTCATTTGAGAAGACTACCTTGGATAAACAAAGACTTGTTTAATATTCTAAAACGAATTAACTGCCGGCAAGGTGATCCTGAATGTTGAACCCTGTCCCTCGGTGCTGGTAACGCTGATAGTGCCTTTATGCTTTTCAATGATCTGGCGTACAATACTCAACCCAAGCCCGGTCGACTTTTCGCCGCGTAAACCGGCTCGGCCTGCTTTTGAAAATTGGTTAAAAATTTCCGGCAGCATATTGGCAGGGATGCCCATGCCGTAATCCTGAACTTCAATAACTACCGTATCATTTAGTTTAAGCAGGCGCACATCCACATTATCCCGGTCTTTAGAAAATTTCACCGCATTGCTGATCAGGTTATCAATAACCCGGTGAAATTTTTCGTGATTTATGAGCGCATGGGCAACACTTACCGAACTGCTGAAAAGTACATTAACTTTATTACCCAGCTGTAATTTCCATTCGCCCACTATGTTGTTAAGCCATTGGTTAAGCTCGATATCTTGAGTTTCAATAACCGCTATGTTCTCGTTTCGGGCTGCTTCCAGTAAGTCATCAATAATACTCCGCGCTTTTACGCAGGATGCCTTCATCATATTGATGTTGTCTTGTGTCTCCTCATCTACCTCATCAAGTTCCATCATCATGGCAATTGATTCAACAGCAGCTATCGGGTTACGCAGGTCATGTGCAACCATACCCAAAACCTGGTTTTTAAACTCGCTTGCTTTTTCAATTTCCGAGTTTTTTTCGCGGATTTCTATCAGCTGAAAATAATAGTTGGCTTTGTAGGAAAAAAAGTACCTTGATATAAAATAAAAGCCGGAAAGTAAGATAGCTGAGATCAACTGGTTATACAACATATCCGTAGCCGGCGTTTCACTGTAAAATAGCAGGGAAGTAAAAAAAAGCTCAATAGCAATAAGCAGCAATACGGTTTCATAGTATTCAAAAACAATTATCACGCTGATCAAGCTTAATGCAACAAGGTATAAGGTGAGGGCATTACTCGGATTAGAGGTGGCTATAAAGCTGGAATACATGCCGCAAACAATAATATAAAGCGCAAACAAAAATACAAGCAATGACATGCCTGTTGTAGCTTTTTTATGGCTTTTGAAACTAACGATAAAAAGGTTACTGGCTATCAGGAAAACAGGAGTTATAATAATGAAAACCCAGTTGCTGAAATTAAACTCGGGAAAGTTTTGAGCTTTCGTTAAGCTAATGGGGAATACAAGATAAAGGATCCGGATAATTACATTAAGCAATAAAAATACTATACTGGCACCCCTTATGGCCACCAGGTTTTGGTAAGTATAATGCAAACGGTATTGCGACCGGTATTTTACCGGGAGACTGTTAAAAAAGAAATGGGTGTTCAATTAAATTTTATGGGTTAAACAAAATTATAAAAATATTTTCAAATAATGTAACAGAAATGTGACAAGGTATAGTTAACCCTTTTACGAAATATTCGGTCAATGAAAATATAAGCCTATTTTGATGAACCTTGATTGTTTTTTAAAAAAGGATAAGTATAATTTACACATCATAAAACCAAGTCACATGTTAATGAAATCTCTTAAATCTATCGCAATTGTCATTACTGTATTAACAACTTTTTCCTGCAGAACTGTAGAAAGAGCTAATCAGAAAGAAATTAAACCGTTTGTAGGCATCTGGAAGGATACAACCAATCCGGGATCTCAAGTCGTATTCATGTCAGACGGCAGCTTTTATAACATTGCAAAAGAAAATAATGTGCAGATTGTTACACACAGCGGTACTTTTAAAGTCTTATCCGACAGTATTTATGTATTGACGATTACAGACGCGAGGCCCAACGCCACATATGATCTCAAAGGAAGGCAGTACGCCAATTATTACACTTTAAGCAGCGATAGAAAAACGATGAAGACAAGTGGTGTGGTTGACGGAAGAAATGGCGGAAAAGGGCTTGCCTGGACCTGCAATTTAGTTAAAGTTGATAAATTGGATAATTAAACCCGCGACCGGCTGACTGACTAAAACTCATCACATTATAGCCCTCCATTTACAGACAACAAGAGTTGCACCCTCGCAATTATCTTTATCCATTACGCAGTATTTCACTAACAGGCAAGCCCACGCCTGTCTGTTAGTGAAGTGTTTTTTAAGCTCATCTGATTTATTTAGCGTCTTTAAACATCTTCACTTGACGCATACTTTTATTATTGTTTTAATGTATTAAACGACAAATTGCCTCGTACTATTGTTAATAGTAATTCGTAAATTGCTATTAATTATGGCAAAGTGTCATTGCGATTTAATTTAAAATGACAATTTTTCACTATGGATACTATGGCCGATAAATTGACTAACCATGAGTACTATGAATTTTAACAACTTTACCATAAAAGCTCAGGAAGCCGTACAAAAGGCATCTGAAATTGCTGTTGGTAACCAACAGCAAGCAATCGAGACCGCGCATCTGCTTAAAGGCTTATTGCTGGTTGATGAAAACGTAATTACCTACTTACTAAAAAAACTAAATGTTAACCTGAACAGGTTAAATGATACGTTAGATGCGCAAATTGCATCGTTCCCCAAGGTAAGTGGCAGCAACGTATACCTTTCGTCTGAAGCAAATTCGGCTTTGCAAAAAGCGTCGGGATATTTAAAAGAATTTAAAGACGAATTTGTATCAGTTGAGCATGTGCTGTTAGGCATTTTAGCCGCCGGTGGTGCGGTAAGTAGCATCCTAAAAGATTCGGGTGTTAATGAAAAAGACCTAAAAAAAGCAATTGTTGAACTCCGCGGCGATAGCAAAGTAACTGATCAAAACGCCGAAGCTACCTATAACGCCCTTAACAAGTATGCCCGTAATTTGAACGAATATGCGGGTTCGGGCAAGCTGGATCCGGTTATTGGCCGCGACGATGAAATTCGCCGGGTTATCCAGATTCTGTCACGCCGTACCAAAAACAACCCGATTTTGGTTGGCGAGCCTGGCGTTGGTAAAACTGCCATTGCCGAAGGAATCGCTTTCAGGATCATCAAAGGTGATGTACCTGAGAGCCTTAAAACCAAAGTGGTATACTCGTTGGATATGGGCGCACTCATTGCGGGCGCCAAATATAAGGGAGAGTTTGAAGAACGGTTGAAAGCTGTTGTAAAAGAGGTTACCCAAAGCGATGGAGAGATCATCCTTTTTATAGATGAGATCCATACGCTTGTAGGTGCAGGCGGGGGAGAAGGCGCTATGGATGCGGCCAATATCCTGAAACCGGCCCTGGCCCGTGGCGAGCTTCGTTCGATTGGTGCTACTACCCTTAATGAATATCAGAAGTATCTTGAAAAAGATAAAGCTTTGGAACGCCGTTTCCAGAAAGTGATGGTTGAAGAACCTGATGCTGCTGATGCTATATCTATTTTACGTGGACTGAAAGAACGTTATGAAACCCACCACAAAGTGAGGATCAAAGACGAAGCGATCATCGCCTCTGTCGAAATGTCACAACGCTATATTTCCGACAGGTTTTTACCGGATAAAGCTATCGACCTGATGGACGAGGCAGCATCAAAACTTCGCCTGGAAATGGATTCGGTACCGGAAGTGGTTGACGAACTGGAACGCCGCATCATGCAGCTTGAAATTGAGCGTGAAGCTATCAAACGAGAAAAGGACGACCGTAAGGTTGCCGAACTAAGTGAAGAAATAGCCAACCTGTCGCAACAACGCGATTCATTACGTGCCAAATGGAAAGGTGAAAAAGATCTTGTTGATGGCATTAACACTAAGGTTGAGCTGATAGAAAATTACAAGCTCGAAGCCGAACAGGCCGAACGTGCGGGCGATTACGGTAAGGTAGCCGAATTACGCTACGGTACTATAGTTGAAGCCCAGGCCGAAGTTGAAAAGCTGAAAGCTGCCCTGCTTGAAAATCAAAGCGACAGCCGTATGCTTAAAGAAGAGGTTACCGCCGATGATATTGCCGGTGTAGTAAGCCGCTGGACAGGAATCCCGGTAAGCAAGATGATTCAGAGCGAGCGCGAGAAATTGCTCAACCTTGAAGATGAATTGCACAAACGTGTGGCAGGACAAGAAGAAGCTATTGAAGCAATAAGTGACGCCATCCGCCGCAGCCGCGCAGGTTTGCAGGATAAACGCAGGCCAATAGGTTCGTTCATATTTTTAGGTACAACCGGTGTAGGTAAAACCGAGCTGGCTAAGGCCCTGGCCGAATACCTGTTTAATGACGAAGGCGCGCTTGTGAGGATAGATATGAGTGAATACCAGGAACGCCATGCTGTTTCAAGGCTGATAGGAGCGCCTCCGGGCTATGTTGGGTATGATGAAGGCGGGCAGTTAACCGAGGCCGTTCGTCGCAAGCCTTACAGCGTGGTACTGTTGGATGAAATTGAAAAAGCCCATCCTGATGTATTTAACATCTTGTTGCAGGTACTGGATGATGGCCGTTTAACAGATAATAAAGGCCGTGTGGTGAATTTTAAGAATACCATCATCATCATGACCTCCAACATCGGTTCCAACATCATCCAGGAAAACTTCCAAAACCTGGAAGATGAAAACCGCGATGAACTGATAGCAAAAACCAAGAATGAGCTGTTCAATTTGTTAAGGGCAACTATCCGTCCGGAGTTTTTGAACAGGATAGATGAGATTATTATGTTTACTCCACTTAACCGTGATGAGATCCATGATATTGTTAAGCTACAGTTTAAACAGGTACAGCAAACGCTTGCCGAAATGGGTGTAACTATCGAAGCATCCGATGAAGCCTTAGATTGGTTGGCCCAGTTAGGTTATGATCCTCAATTTGGTGCACGTCCGTTAAAACGCGTTATCCAGAAAAAGATCCTGAACGAGTTGAGTAAACAGATCCTGGCGGGTACAGTTGATAAAGACAGCGTTATTAAAATAGATATGTTTGATAACCAGTTCGTGTTCCTGAACTCGGCTAAAGAAGCTACGGAACCAGCTAAATAAGCTGTAGAAAAATAATTAAATGTAAAAAGGCTTCCCAATTTGAGAAGCCTTTTTTTATTAACAACCGAGAATCTATTAAAAAACTTCAGCTGTTTGTTTAGTTACCGATGCTAAGCTGACCCCCGTAAGCTGATCGGCAAAGGCTACGAAAGCCTTACTCTCAAATATACGATGTTGATTAGCGATCAGATTTTGCAAATTGATTTTTCCTATCACAAATTTATAACTACCTGAATAGTAGCGCTCATTGATGTGCTCAAAATTCAGCGCTTCAACCAGTTCCTCGTCATCATAACGCAGGTAAATGGTTAATTCAATGTTATTGGTAAAATTAAGGTCTGTTTTTTCTTTAGCTTTTTTGTATTCATACTGGTAGTTATAGCGCAACGCGGCAATATCCGACAGTACAGCCGAACCGGTAGGGTGACCGCCCGCGCCTTTTCCGAAAAAGAATTGCTGATCGGCAAAGGCGGCTTGTACGGTTACGCCGTTATATTCATACTCAACGTTGTATAAAAACTCTTTGTCGTTTACAAACTTAGGTAATACAAACAGGGCAACGTTGCGGTCGTCAAGTTCTTTGGCTACCGGCACCAGTTTAATTTTGAGGTTCTTTTCGCGGGCATATTGCAAATCGGCAGCTGCAAGGTTCTGAATACCCAGGTTAAATACCTCATCGGGCTGTACAACTACACCATAAGCATGCGCTGCGGCAATAACCAGCTTGTATTTGGCGTCAAAACCACCAACATCACTGGTTGGGTCGGTTTCGGCAAAACCCAGGTCCTGGGCTTGTTTCAATGCGCTATCATAATCGAGCCCTTCAATAAAGCCTTTTGAAAGGATATAGTTTGATGAACCATTGAAAATACCGCTGATGGAATGCAGTAGTTCATTATCATAATACTCTTCCAAATTGCGGATAATAGGGATACTACCGCAAACAGCGCCTTCATATAATAATGATGTGCCGTATTGATGCTGGATTTCGATTAGTTCGTCCAGATGCAGGGCGATCATTTTTTTACTGGCAGATACTACGTTTTTTCCAGATTTTAAAGCCCTTGAAACAATTTCAAAAGCAGCTTCGGTATCATTGATCAGTTCAACAATGGTATTGATCTCCGGGTTATTAAGCAGTTCTTCTTTGTCGGTAGTAAATAAATGTGCCGGTAAAGAACGTTTTTTATTAGGGTCTTTAATAGCAAATTTTACTATCTCGATATTTAAATGCTTTGTTTTGATGATATCATATAACCCCTGGCCAACAACTCCAAATCCGAAGAGGCCGATATTTAACTTTTTACTCATTACGCTGTACGTTGCAGTTCTATAATTTTTCCTTTCACATCGGTTTTAAAAAATGATGTGAATATTTTTGTTAATGCTTCTGTTTCAATTAAAAACCCATCGTGCCCATAAAACGAATCCAGCTCGGAAAAGGCAGCTTTTGGGATATGCCTGAACAGGTATTGCTGTTCTTCAACAGGGAACAAAACATCCGACGAGATGCCAATAACTAATGTTTTTGCCTTGATGAGACTTAACGCTTTATCTACACCGTGACGGCCCCGGCCCACATTGTGTGAGTCCATCACTTTGGTCAGGTACCAATAACTATAGGCGTTAAAGCGGTTCACCAGCTTTTGCCCCTGGTAATTTTGGTACGATGAAGAACGGAAATTGTCCTGCACATCGTCGGCTTCTTCCTGTTGGGTAATGCCGTAAGTTTTATAAGTACGATAACTTAAAAGCGCGATACTGCGCGCAGCTTTTAAGCCTTTCTGACCGCCTTCGGGCGTATTGCTGTAAAAGGTGCGGTCGGTTGTGATAGCTAAACGCTGCGACTCGTTAAAGGCGATGCCCCATGGCGAGTGCTTGGCGTTGGTAGCTATCAGGATCAGATTTTTGATCCGCTCTGGCTCAATAATAGCCCATTCCATAGCCTGTTGGCCACCTAACGAACCTCCAATTAATACACTGATATTATTGATGTTTAAATGCTGGGCAAGCAACTGGTGCGCTTTAACCATATCCCTTGTAGTAAACTGGGGATATGAAAGATAATATGGCTGGCCGGTAACCGGGTTAATGCTCAACGGACTTGTAGTGCCGTAAGGAGAACCCAAAATATTGGCGCAAACTATAAAATGCTCTTCCGGGTTAAAAAAATAACCCTCGCCAATAAGCCCTTTCCACCAGTCAAATACATCGCTGTTGGCAGTAAGCGCATGGCAAACCCAAACAACATTATTTTTCTCCTTATTTAACCGGCCATAAGTGTGAAAACCTATTTCTAAACCTTCAATTGTACGGCCCGATTCAAATTCAAAAGTATTAGTGTATTTAAATATCTCTGCGTTCATTCTGTTGTTTTGTTATTTCAGGTGCAACCGGTATTTCCGGCTGCAACCTGCAATAACGTTTACTATATCACTTAAAAAAACTATACATTATTAAACTAACTCACCCTCACCTTGCTTGATTTTTGCAAAAGCCTGCTCAAAATCAGCTTTGATATCGTCAATATGCTCAATACCAACAGCCACTCGCAATGAAGCTGGCGTAACACCGGCCGATAATTGCTCTTCATCAGATAATTGCTGATGTGTTGTTGCTGATGGTTGTATGATGAGCGTTTTTGCATCGCCCACATTGGCTAAATGACTAACCAGTTTCAGGTTGTTGATCAATCTGCTAGCCTGCTCTTTACTCCCCTTAATCTCGAATGACAATACGCCACCGAAACCATTCTTTAAATATTTTTTAGCCAGCTCATGATATGGCGATGATTCCAGTCCCGGGTAATTTACACTTGCCACCTGTGGGTGCTGCTCCAGCCATTTGGCCAGTTGCAGGGCATTATCAACGTGACGTTGCACACGCAGAGAAAGTGTTTCAAGTCCCTGGATATTCAACCATGAATTGAACGGAGCTTGCGACGGGCCGAAATCCCTTAATCCCTCAACACGGGCGCGGATAATAAACTGGATATTGCCAAACGGGCCTCCAATGCCAAATACATCGTTAAATATCAACCCGTGGTACCCCTCAGATGGTTCAGTGAATTGCGGAAACTTACCGTTACCCCAATTGTAATTGCCTGCATCAATAATGACGCCGCCAATACTGGTACCATGTCCGCCAATCCATTTGGTTGTTGACTCAACAACCACATCAGCGCCATGTTCAATAGGGCGGAAGAGGTAACCACCGGCACCGAAAGTATTATCAACAATTAATGGCAGGTCATGTCTTTTGGCAACTTCGCTCACCTTTTCAAAATCGGCAATGGTAAAGCCCGGGTTACCAATGGTTTCCAGGAAAATGGCCTTTGTTTTATCATCAATAAGCGCCTCGATACTGGCCGCAGTATCATCTTTGGCAAAGCGTACTTCGATACCCAGGCGTTTGAAAGCTACTTTAAACTGATTGTAAGTACCGCCATATAGGAAAGGTGAAGTAACAAAGTTATCGCCAACCTGTAAAATATTATTAAGGGCAAGGAATTGGGATGCCTGGCCAGAGGCTGTTGCCAGCGCAGCTACACCGCCCTCTAACGCCGCGATGCGTTTTTCAAACACATCGGTAGTAGGGTTCATAATGCGGGTATAGATATTACCAAACTCCTTTAATGCAAATAAATTTGCGCCATGTTCGGCGCTGTTGAATACGTATGAAGTAGTTTGATAAATGGGCACAGCGCGTGAACCTGTTGTTGGATCAACTTCCTGGCCGGCATGCAATTGTAAGGTTTCGAATTTTAAGGCAGACATAGTTGTAATTTTTTAATGTGTTTAATTTAGATTTTGAATGTTTAGATGAATTTGGAAAGCCGGTTTAAAAACAACCGGTTTAAAAACACGCTTTTTTCAGAGAATGAAAAACAGGAGCTTGCTAAGCATCAACAGCAGCAACACATACAAATACAGCCAATAGGGGAGCTAATACGTTGTATGTTACCGTTTGCGGTGTAAAAAGTGTTGCGTTGCGTAAATTTAATTAAACTTTTCATGGTTATAAATTTATATTCCCCGGTGTTATTTGCCGGGACAGGAATTGGCACCTTCTTCAACATTGAAGGGTTGCCAGCGGGTCATTGAGCCTGATCTCTCGCCGCTTCTTTATAAATCAACACCCGAACTATGTGCGGAGGATTGATCGACGTTGGTATCACTACCAAATAATGTTGCGAATATAAGGGATTGTGAGGTAATATACCAAATTTTATTTCTTTTTAAGGTTAAACGTAAAAGGCCAAAGGCAAAAGGTTCATTCGAGAACAATTTTAAGCTTAGACAAATGCAGCTACCTTTCGCCTTTAACCTTTATCCTTTTACCTTATTTACCTTAAAAGGCCTAAGCAAGGGCCTGCTCCATATCAGCTATTAAATCATCGATATGCTCCAATCCAACGGAAACCCTTAGCAGGTTTCGTGGTGTTTTGGTATCCGGCCCTTCAACAGTAGCGCGGTGTTCTATTAGGCTTTCAACACCACCAAGGCTGGTAGCTTTGATGAACAATTTAAGCTTATTAATAATGTTATGCGTGTCATTCTCATCGCCTTTAATAGTAAAGGATAACATACCGCCAAAAGCCAGCATCTGATCTTTAGCTATATCATGCTGTGGATGCGATGGTAAACCGGGATACATTACCTGTTCAACATGAGGGTGCTGTTCAAGATATTCGGCAAGTAATTGAGCGTTTTGTACATGGCCCTTTACGCGATATGGCAGGGTTTTGATGCTGCGTACCAGGTAATAACAATCCATAGGCGAGGGGATAGCGCCGCCCATTTCCTGCACCTGGCGAATTTTTATCCACCAATCGTTGTTCTCTGCAGTAATCAAAACGCCGCCCATCAGGTCGCTGTGTCCGCCAAAATATTTAGTGGCTGAGTGCATAACCATATCCGCGCCCAGCTCAATTGGTCGCTGGCACATAGGGGTGGCAAATGTATTATCGCACAAAACTTTAATGCCTTTTGCTTTGGCAATAGCAACCACCCTTTTAATATCGGTTATTTTAAGCAGGGGGTTCGATGGTGTTTCTATCCAGATCAAACCTGTTTCGGGCTTGATGTGCTGTTGTAAAACCCCGGTATCGTTTACATCAATAAAATCGAAGGTAAGGATGCCGGCAAAAAGGGTTTTAAGCTGATTACGTAAGCCATGATACATATCATCAGGAGCGATAATGTGCGTGCCAGGCTCCAATGATTGAAATACCGACATCCCGGCCGCATTACCTGATGAAAAGGAAGCTGCTTCAACACCTCCCTCTAACTTGGCCAGCACATGCTCCAATGCGTGACGATTGGGGTTCGATGAGCGACTGTAAATATAACCTGCCGGAAAACCGCCATCCTCACCGCGCTCAAACGTGGTTGACATAATAATGGGTTGTATAACGGCCCTTGTTGCTTCATCAACATGGTTACCGGCGTGTATGGCTATAGTTTCAATTTTCATGGCATAATGTGTTATCGCCCAAAATAAACAAGAATATTTGTTATTAGCTGTAGCGTTTTTATATTTTTTGCCGAATAGGTTTAAAAGCCAAACCGCATGAAAAAGTGCCTTATCTTCCTGTTTGTTATTATTGGGCTATCTGCCTGTAAAAAAGATGCTAATGATACCGCTTATGACAAAAGCTATAAAGCATGGCAAAACTTTAAGGCCGAAAGCAAAAATTCATACACTTATACTGTTAACGCCGGTTCAGTTTTCGGTTATGGTTCTGAAACGGAGATTACTGTTCAAAATGGGGTTGTTACAGCGAGGGATTTTTTATCGTATGTTTTGGAATATAAAACTGCAAATATACCCCCTGTTAAAACTATCAGGGAACAATGGCATGAGGATAAAACTTCGTTAAAACAGCACAGTTCAGGTGCTGCATCAATAACCCTCGACCAAGTTTACCAGAAAGCAAAGAACGAATGGCTATCTGCAGATAAGAAAAAGAATACCATTTATTTTGAAACCAATAATAATGGCATGATATCAGGAGCCAGTTATGTACCTAATGGTTGCCAGGATGATTGCGCGATAGGCATCTCCATAAGCGAGATCAAGGCTCTGTAACTTTAATGTAATTTACCGTGAAATTTGGCCGATATGTGTCATAACGCATATTACTTTTGTGCTTTTTAGTACCTTTGACCAAATTTTTAATTGATGCATAATTCAGATAATTTACAGTTTTTACTTAACGATCCGAATTTATCTGCTGATTTAAAGCATATTGCTCAAAAAGTTCTTGACAAACAACGCATCACTTTTGATGAAGGCGTTTTGCTTTATGAGCAGGGCGAACTTGGCTATCTTGGCACTTTGGCTAATTACATCCGCGAGGAACGCCACGGCGATAAAACTTATTTCAACCGTAATTTTCATATTGAGCCCACCAACCTTTGCGTTTACGACTGCAAATTTTGTTCATACTCGCGACTGCTGAAACAAAAGGCGGAAGGGTGGGAGTACACCATGGATGAAATGTTCAACATGGTTACCAAATATGATGGCGAACCGGTTACCGAGGTTCACATTGTAGGTGGTGTGCTGCCGCAATATGATGTGCCTTTTTACCAGGAACTTTTCGCCCGCATCCGCGCGCATCGCCCGGAATTGCATATTAAGGCATTAACCCCGGTTGAATATCACTACATCTTTAAAAAAGCCAAAATTGATTACGCCACAGGCATGCGCCTGATGCAGGAAGCAGGCCTGGATTCAATCCCCGGCGGTGGCGCTGAAATTTTTGATCCCGAAATAAGGGACCAGATCTCGAAAGATAAATGTACTGCCGATCAGTGGTTGGCTATTCATGAAGAATGGCACAAGCTTGGCGGCCGTTCAAACGCTACCATGCTTTACGGGCATATTGAAGCATATAAACACCGTGTCGACCACATGGAGCGTTTACGCCAGTTGCAGGACAAAACAGGCGGTTTCCAGACATTCATTCCGCTTAAGTTCCGTAATAAGGATAACCAGATGTCGCACGTGCCCGAGGTTTCAGTGATTGAAGACTTGCGAAACTACGCCGTAGCCCGCATCTACCTGGATAACTTTGATCATATTAAAGCTTACTGGGCTATGATCAGCCGTACTACCGCGCAACTTTCGCTTAATTTTGGCGTAGATGATATTGATGGAACATTAGATGATACCACCAAAATCTACTCAATGGCCGGCGCCGAAGAGCAGCATCCCGGCATGAGCACCAAACAAGTAGTAGAATTAATTAAACATGTGGGCCGCCAGCCTATTGAACGTGACACATTATATAACGTAGTAACGGATTATACCAACTTTGTGTTCGGCGACGAACCGAAACCGCAGTATTACAAATTACCGGTAATTAATTAAGCTTTTTAAGCTGAAAGCCAAAAGCCGAAAGCTTAAAGCAAAGCAATAAATTTAGCATAGATAAAAGCAAAAAAGCTTTAAGCCTTCGGCTTTCAGCTTTGGGCTCAAGAAAATGGTACAAAAAACTTTATATATAGTACGCCACGGCCAAACTGAGTATAACAAACTTGGTATTATACAGGGCCGCGGTGTGGATACCGATTTAAATGACGAAGGTCGTAAACAGGCCTGTCAGTTTTTTGAGGCTTATAAAACCGTTCCGTTTAATAAAATTTACATATCGGCGTTAA
This sequence comes from Mucilaginibacter gossypii, assembly GCF_900100945.1. Classification (GTDB taxonomy): domain Bacteria; phylum Bacteroidota; class Bacteroidia; order Sphingobacteriales; family Sphingobacteriaceae; genus Mucilaginibacter; species Mucilaginibacter gossypii. The sequence goes on from NZ_FNCG01000003.1 coordinate 528,445, forward strand.
AACGTACCCAACAAAGCATTCAGCCTTTTATCGACCTCGGGATACCTTATGAAAAGCTTTCGGGACTGGATGAGCTGGCCTGGGGCATTCACGAAGGCCAGTCGCCAACTATCGATAATAAGGCCGCTTTCCTGCAGATTATGCGTGATTGGCTGGATGGCAAGCTCGACAGTAAATTTGAAGGGGGCGAAAGTCCGCTTGAGGTTGAGGTGCGTCAGCGTGAGGCCATGGAGGTGATTATGAGCCACCCCGAAGAAAAAACGGTGCTTATATGTATGCATGGCCGTGCTTTGCGCCTTTTGCTTTGTATCCTTACCGGTAAACCCTTATCCGAAATGGATAACTTTCCGCACCAAAACCTGGTATTATATAAGGTAACCTACAATGGCGAAAGGTTCGAAATTATCGACTTTAACAATGCCGAACATCTCAAACATTCCGAAGAATAGAAATAGCGAATTTGTGAACAAGATTAGAATATCAGCAGTAAGCTACACTAATACCAAACCCTTTTTATACGGCATTCAACATACCGACATTATTAATAAAATCGACCTGAGCCTTGATATCCCGTCAGATTGTGCCCAAAAGCTTATCGACGACGTGGTTGATATCGGTCTGATCCCGGTTGCTGCAGCACTGAGTTTGCCGCAATGGGAAATTGTTTCTGATTACTGCATTGGTGCCGTAGGCGCGGTAAACTCCGTTTTTATTTTCAGCAATAGTGATATTAAGGACGTAACTACTATTCAACTCGATCCGCAGTCGCGCTCCTCAAATAATCTTGCCCGCGTGCTGCTGAAAAACCACTGGTTGGTAAACCCCAAACAGTTAAGTAATGCGCCGGATTATGCTCAATCTGTAGATGAGAAAACTGCCTTTGTACAAATAGGCGACCGTACCTTCGGTAAAAAGCAGCAATACAAATATGTTTACGACCTGTCCGAAGAATGGCAAAAAATGACCGGCCTGCCATTCACCTTTGCAGCCTGGATAGCTAATAAACCTATCCCTCAGGATTTTATGGACGAGTTTAATGAGTCACTAAAATACGGTCTTGATCATCGCGAAGATCTGTTTAAACAACTACCCATGCGTGATGACTTTGACCTGGTCGACTACCTGATGGTTAAAATAGATTATGATTTAACAGCGGATAAAAAGAAGGCCCTGTACCTGTTTCATGATTATATAAAGGCGTTGTAATCTCTGAACCTGGATTTGGGTGGATTTTTAGGATTACAGGATCAGAATTGTTTGGTTATGTAATCCAATAATCACATAAATCCCGGTTCTGGCAAAAACAATTCCCTTCTCAATTCCATTGCTTATCTTAAACACAAAAACGTTTATCTATGAGCAATACTCCCCAACTATTAAAAGGACAAGCTGCCCTCGTAACCGGCGCCGATAGCGGCATTGGCAAAGGTGTCGCATTAGCTATGGCCGCTGCCGGAGCCAAATTACTGATTAATTATGCCCATAATAAAGCAGCCGCTGATGATGTTATAAGCCAAATCAAGGCCTCAGGCGGCGAGGCATTTGCATTTCAGGCCGATGTAAGCCATGAGGACGAAGTAAAAACCATGTTTGCCGAAATATTTAAGCAATATGGCACTATTGACATTTTGGTAAACAATGCCGGTTTGCAAAAAGATGCCAGATTTGTTGATATGACGCTCGACGATTGGAATAAAGTGATCAGCATTAACTTAACCGGTCAGTTTCTTTGTGCCAGGGAGGCTGCTAAAGAGTTTATAAAACGCGGTGTTGTTGAAGGCGGAAGCAAAGCTGCGGGCAAAATTATCTGTATGAGCAGCGTGCACGAAGTAATTCCCTGGGCGGGCCATGTAAACTATGCGGCCAGCAAAGGAGGTATTATGATGTTTATGAAAAGCATAGCACAGGAACTCGCTCCGCATAAGATCAGGGTGAATGGGATAGGGCCGGGTGCTATACAAACACCTATTAATAAGGAAGCCTGGGAAACCTCGGAAGCGCTGGATAAATTATTGACGCTCATCCCTTACAACCGGATAGGCCAGCCGGCTGACATCGGAAAACTGGCAGTTTGGCTGGCTTCAGATGATTCGGATTACATTACCGGGGTCACAATTTTTGCAGATGGGGGCATGACTTTGTACCCGGGCTTTGCAGATAATGGCTAAATGACATTTTCATGACAACATAAATCGGTTTAGCAAAGAAAAAACGCCATTAATTGGCGTTTTTTCTTTTAGATATTGTAAAATATACACTAAGGTTATTGATAAAATTTAAATTTTATGACTATAAAAGGCTATAATTATTAAATATTCATAAAAGTTCAAGAAAATTTTAAATATTGACAAGTGTAGCGTATTTTTGTTGCAGGATTTAAAATTTAAACGAACATGAAAAAGATATTTTTAACAATAGCAACTGCAGCCTTATTTACCGTTAACGCTTTCGCTGATGGTGGCAAAAAATCAGATGGTGGTACCAACGTTTCTTACGTAGCATTACACGGCTTTACTGCTGACTTCGCTGAAGCTACCAACGTTAACTGGACTGTAACCAAAAACGTTCAAAAAGCTACTTTCACTGTTGATGGCGTTCAAAAAACTGCTTTCTACAACCTGCAAGGTGAATTTTTAGGTACAACTCAACGTGTTGACAACAAAGCTATCCCTGCAAAAGCCCTTCAACAAATCAACAGCGATTACAAAGGTTACGAAGTAGGCGAAGTTATCGTTTACCAGGCTAACACTTCAATCAATGACGCCATCGAGCCAACTTCATATTTTGTTGACTTGAAAAACGACAAACACGAAGTTTTGGTAAGGATTACTCAACAAGCTAACATCGAGTTTTTCCAACAAGTAAAATAACTCCGAAAAATTATAACAATGGAAAGCCGTCCCGAATATCGGGACGGCTTTTTTTATGATTATAAATCACACTTTTATGTCATAAAGCGTCTTTTCATAAAACAAAAAGGGTGTTTTCGTCTTTTAAATATTAATTAATATTTACTTCATATGTCGAAAACAATAATTGTATCAAACCGTTTGCCTGTTAAAATTTCCAAAACTGATGGTGCATACCATTCATCACCAAGCGAGGGAGGATTAGCTACCGGTTTAGGTTCAATATATAAACAGGGCGATAACGTATGGATAGGCTGGCCCGGAATAGAAATTGCGGAGCAGGAAGATAAAGACCAGGTTACAAAAGAACTAAAAGAGTTAAGCCTTATCCCTGTTTTTTTAGATCAGGAAGAGATCAACCAATACTACGAAGGTTTCAGCAACGAGGTTTTATGGCCCGTTTTTCATTACTATGCATCAACGTATGCAGCATACAAACAATCAAACTGGGATTACTATAAAGCGGTAAACAAAAAGTTCAGGGATATGATCCTGAGCATTGCCGGGCCCGGCGACGTGATCTGGATCCACGATTACCAGTTGCTATTGTTACCCGCTTTGGTTAGGCAGGAACTGCCGGATGTTTCCATCGGCTTTTTCCTGCACATTCCTTTCCCTTCAAATGAAATGTTCAGGTTGATCCCGTGGCGTTCGGAACTGCTGGATGGAATGCTTGGCGCCGATCTGATCGGTTTACATACATTTGATGATGTGCGCCACTTTTTAGGTGCGGCTACACGTCTGCTGCCGGTAACATCCAGTGCCAATATCATCAGCAATGGCGAGCGCTCGGTTGTTATCGAGTCGTTCCCAATGGGTATCGATGAAAAAAGGTATTCGTCGTTACCGCTGCAGGAGGATGTAAAACAGCAGATTGAGCTTATTAGAGAGAATTTCCAGAACAAAAAGCTCATCCTTTCTATAGACAGGCTTGATTACAGCAAGGGGATTCTGCAAAGGCTGGAAGCTTTTCAGCTGCTGCTTGAACAATGCCCGGAGTGTATTGAGCACATTACGCTTTACATGATTGTAGTTCCATCCCGGGATACGGTACCGCAATACGCTCATCTTCGGGATGAAATAGATAAAAAAGTAGGGAAGATCAATGCGTTGTATCGCACTATGGACTGGAGCCCGGTGCACTATTACTATCGCTCATTCCCCATTGAAACCTTGTCGGCACTTTATTATTCGGCCGATGTTTGTTTGGTTACACCCATGCGCGACGGCATGAACCTGGTAAGTAAAGAGTATGTCGCCAGTCGGATAAATAATGATGGTGTGTTGATTATGAGTGAAATGGCAGGATCATCTAAAGAACTTATAGACGCTATAATTGTTAACCCCAATAATACCGGGGAAGTTTGCCGGGCCATTTTACAGGCTATCAATATGCCGCTTGAAGAACAGCGCCGGCGCATGATCCCGATGAGGCAGCTTGTAGCAAAGTTCAATACATCGCATTGGGTTAAAATTTTTATGGACAGGCTGAAAGAAGTAAAACTCATGCAGCGCTCCATGCAGGCCAGACACGTAAGTAACACTACCGAACAAAGCATTATTAACCGTTATGTGAAAACTAAAAAGCGGATTATCTTTTTGGATTATGACGGCACGCTGGTGAATTTTAAATCAAATATCGATCAGGCCTCTCCCGATAAGGAGTTATACAATATTATCAATAAACTCGCAGAAGATCCTGCAAATCAATTGGTTTTGATAAGCGGGCGAAAACATGAAAACCTTGATGGATGGTTTAAGGAAAACGACATCTATCTTATTGCCGAACATGGTTCATGGTTTAAGCAACCCGGCACTTTATGGCATAAAATAAGCGGGCTAACCGATCAATGGAAGCATGATATTTATCCGATATTGGAAACCTATGTTGACCGTACACCAGGCTCGTTCATTGAAGAGAAAACATACTCATTAGTTTGGCATTACCGTAAAGCCCAGGCAGGGCTTGGCGAACTAAGGGCTAATGAGTTGATGAATAATCTTAAATATCTTGCAAGCGATAAAGGGTTACAGTTACTGGCAGGGGACAAGGTGCTGGAAGTGAAGAATATGGATATAAATAAGGGTAAAGCCGCTTTAACACTTACCGAAGGCCGTGATTATGATTTCATTATAGCTTTCGGCGATGATTATACCGACGAAGATATCTTTAAAGCACTGCCCGAAAGTGCTATTACCATTAAAGTTGGCAGTAATCTTTCGGCAGCTAAGTTTTACCTGCGAAACCCATCGGAGGTTAGGAAATTGCTGACCAGTTTTGCTAAGTATACGCCGGTTGAGGAACCGGCAGACAAGTAGGGTTGAATAGTTTAATTTAAAATTTATTATGTCTGCGGTTTAGCTGCGGGCATTTTTTATATTCGGTTCGCGATAATGTGACCTTTTATGAAAAAAATCAGCCTGCTTGTTTTTGCATTAATGCTTAGTTGCCATATTATTTATGCGCAAACCCCGGTTTACAAAATTTATGCGGTAAAGTTCGCCGAATCGGGATATCCATTTAAAGTGAGCGATTGGGCATTGAACGGCCCCAAAAATGAGCCCGTTAAAATTGATTTTATGGTATGGCTTATCAAAGGTAGCAACGGCAAAAACATTTTGGTTGATGCCGGCTTTTTGCGCGATATTGAAGATGCCAAAGAATTTAAACTTAAAACCTATCAACGCCCTGACTCGGCGCTTTTAAAGCTTGGTGTAAAGCCCCAGGATATAACCGATATTATTTTAAGCCACCCTCACTGGGATCATATAGATGGTTTAAGCCTTTTCCCGAAAGCTAAGGTTTGGATGCAAAAGCTGGATTATGAGTTTTTTGCAGGCGCAGCATGGCAAAAAGCAGGAGAGGCAGGTGGTTATGCTAAGCGCGATGTTATCAATACCGTTAATTTAAATTTGGCAGGCAGGCTCAAACTGATAGACGGCGACAATAAAGAGATCATTAAAGGTATAAAAGTTTATACAGGTTCAAAGCATACCTGCAATTCGCAATATGTACTGGTGCAAACCGGGAAAAACAGGGTAGTATTAGCATCTGATAATATCTGGATCTATTATAGCCTTGAGCATTTAGTGCCACCTTCGCAAGGTGGTACGCTTGATCCCCAGGGCTATGTAAAGGCAATGAAACGAATGAAAACGCTCGCCAGTGATGTTAAATTTATAATCCCGGGGCATGATGGCAGGCAGTTAGAGTTCTTTCCAAAAGTTGCGGATGGGGTAGTGGAGATCAGGTAATTATTTAGGTGAATAGCGAATTACTTAATCCAGACTTACGAAGTTTTCGCCGTTGTTGGTGTTGTCACCAACAATTTTATGCTCAAATTTTTTTGCTGTATTGTAAATAGTGGTTATAAAAGCGAGTGGATGAAGAAGTTGTTGGTGACAACACCAACAACGGCATAAGAAGGGAAAAACAGGGTGGTATTAGCATCTGATAATATCTGGATCTATTATAGCCTTGAGCATTTAGTGCCACCTTCGCAAGGTGGTACGCTTGATCCGGTGGGCTATGTCAAGGCAATGAAACGGATGAAAACGCTTGCCAGCGATGTTAAATTTATCATTCCCGGGCATGATGGCAAGCAGCTTGAGATTTTCCCAAAAGTTGTAGATGGGGTGGTGGAGATCAGGTAATTATTTAGGTGAACAGCGAATTGGTTAATCCAGACTTACGAAGTTTCTAAAAACTTCGTAAGTCTTACCTGCTGCCAATTTATGCAAGAGAAGATTAATCCTACAAAAATATCGGCCTGTCCAATTTCATGGCAATCCGGTACGCTGCATTCATCAAACCCACATGGCTATATGCCTGGGGGAAATTACCCCACTGGCTTCCGTCGCGCTCGTCGACATCCTCGCTAAAGAGCAACAGGTGATTGGAGTATTGCAGCAGGTTGCCAAACTCGCGCTGGGCATCATCCAAACGGCCAACAGCAGCCAGCGCTTCTACATACCAAAATGCACAGATCAGGAAAGTAGTTTTAGGCTTACCAAAATCGTCGGTATATAAATACCTGTAAAATAATCCATTAGGAGTCTTTAGCTCTTTTTCTAATGCAACTAAATGATCCTTCGCTTTCTGCGAATTTGGGTCAAGATAGTTCATCATAATCAATTGCAAAGTGCTGGCGTCAAGGTTACTGCTCCCGGCCGAGTTGGTGTAAACCTTGCGCGCAGGATCATAGCAGCTCTCGATATGCGCGGCTGCACGTTCTTTAAGAGAAATGGCCTTATCTATCAATTCCTGGTTTTGGATGGTACGCGCCATTTTTTCGGCAGCAGATGCACCTGCCCATTGAAACAGGTTACTGTAACAATGGATGTTGGCCATATTCCTGAACTCCCAGATCCCTGCATCTTTTTCGTCGATAGTATGTTCTATTTTGCTTAACAAAAACTCCACCCAGTGTACGGAGTCTTTTCGTTCCGAAAAAACAAAGCGGTGATCGGTGTATAATGGGAGCAGGGAGATCAATACCTGGCCGTAGATGTCATTCTGAATGTGCTCAGATGCCTGGTTACCAATGCGTACCGGCTGGTTGCCCATATAGCCTGCTAAATCAGTTAAAATATGCTCTACAAGGTCTTTTTTACCGGTAATGCCATAAAGCGGCTGATAACGTTCCATTTCCGAAAAGGTGATATCAGTAACATAGCCAAAATACTTCTCCATCTCCTCAAAATGGCCAATGTGGTTTAGCGCGGTTATTACGTAATAAGTATCGCGCAGCCAGCAATAACGATAATCCCAGTTACGGCCGCTTCCCGGCGATTCGGGCAGGCTTGTGGTGCTTGCGGCGATAATGGCACCGGTATCCTCATACTGGTGTATTTTAAGGGCCAAAGCAGAGCGGATTACAAAGGGCTGAAAATAAGTAGCAATTGACGAGTGTTTGATCCATGTACGCCAGTATTGCACGGTTTCGGCCAAAAACCGATCAGCTGTGCTGACGAGCGGCGCTTCAAGCGGTTCGCCGTAGGTCATGGCCAGGTACTTGGCTTCATTGAGTACAAAAGCCTGTCCATCAAAAACATAACTTATGGGGATATTGGTGGTAAGGCGGATGTTTTCTTCGCCGCCCAGATATTGGATATGATTGCTACCACGGTTTACACTCAACTTAACAGCACCATATACAGATACTGGGGCGCACTTTACAATGATGCGCGGTGAGCCCTCAATAACCTCAATTTTCCTGATCAGCATTAATGGTTTATAATAACGCTGATGCTGGTAAAACCTTGGTGCAAAATCGGTTATGCGATATTTACCGCCGCTTGCAGGGCATATTTCAGTAATTAAAATATTGGTATTTTCCAGGTAATGTTGATTGGTAGTGTATTCCCCTTCCGGACGGATCGAGAATTCGCCGCCCTTATCTTTATCAAGCAGGCCGCCAAAAATAAAGGTACTGTCGAACCGGGGCCAGCACAGCCAGTCGACATTGGTGTTTTTATTAATATGGGCTAAAAAGGCGCAATTGCCAATTATACCGGTATCATAGGTGTGTTTACTCATAGATAGCTGTTATTAATTTCAAACTTCAACAACACAGCCTTTGTAATGTTGGCGTAAATAATGCGATTATTTAAAGTTTGTTTGCATTTGTTTATGAATGTATAGTAACTTAGTCGTATTAAATTACCATCAAAAATCTATCATCATGAGTTTAAGACTGGGCGATAAAGCGCCAAACTTCAAAGCAAAAACATCAGAAGGCGAAATTGACTTTTACGAATATTTAGGGGATAGCTGGGGCGTGCTATTCTCGCACCCTGGCGATTATACACCTGTATGTACCACTGAACTTGGCAAAACTGCCGCGTTAAAAGATGAGTTCACTAAACGCAATGTTAAAGTATTGGCGCTTAGTGTTGACTCGGTTGAATCGCACCACGGCTGGATCCAGGACATTAACGAAACACAGGGTGTTGAAGTTAACTTTCCGATCATTGCCGATGAAGACCGCAAAATTTCTGAAGCTTATGACATGATCCACCCCAATGCCTCAGTAAATGCCACAGTGCGTTCATTGTTTATTATTGGCCCTGATAAAACTGTTAAGCTTATTATCACTTACCCCGCATCAACCGGCCGTAATTTCCAGGAAATTTTAAGGGTTATTGACTCATTGCAGTTAACCGCCAATTATAGTGTGGCAACGCCTGCCGACTGGAAAGAAGGGGAGGACGTGGTGGTAGTGCCGGCAATTAAAACTGAAGATATCTCTGCCAAATTTCCAAAGGGTTTTACCCTGGTTAAGCCCTATTTGCGCCTGACACCACAACCAAATAAATAATTTTATTTGGTTTATTTAATAATTTTATATATTTGAGGGAAGCAGGGTATCTATTCCTTCTGAACCAATAAGCCTATTTGTTTTCAGTTTGGTTTTAGTTGATCTTAACACGAATTTTTTATTACGATTATTATAATTATGAAAACTGGAAAAGTAAAATGGTTTAACACACAAAAAGGCTACGGCTTTATTATTACCGAAGAAGGTAAGGATCTTTTTGTACACTTTAAAGACGTGCAAGGCGGTGTAAATGCAATTAAGGATAATGACAGCGTCACGTACGATGTGGAAGAAGGAAGAAAAGGATTACAGGCAGTAAACGTTAAAAAAGCATAAAATATATAAAATTATTGAGCAAAACTTACTTACAAAACCTCTGTTATGACAGGGGTTTTTTTGTGCCGATTTTTTTGTTTTTATCTTCATAAATCACCTACATTAGCCAACCAATTTTTACACGCTATGACCGATGTTACCAACGCCAAAGCCACAAGGAACGCTGTTTTCTTAGTACTTGTTGCTTCCCTGGGCTATTTTGTTGATATATATGATCTTTTGGTTTTTTCTATAGTACGCATCCCCAGCCTTAAAGATATCGGCTTAAATGCACAGGAAATAACTGATAAAGGTCAGTTCATTATTAGCATCCAGATGTTTGGGCTGTTGCTTGGCGGTATCATATGGGGCATTGTCGGTGATAAAATGGGCCGTATTAAGGTGCTTTTTGGTTCGATATTACTTTACTCGATAGCCAATTTTGCCAATGGCCTTGTTCATGATGTAAATACTTATGCCATAGTAAGGTTTATCGCAGGTTTGGGGCTTGCAGGAGAACTTGGTGCCGGTATTACCCTGGTTAGCGAAACATTAAGCAAGGAAAACCGGGGTTACGGAACTATGATGGTAGCTGTTATTGGCTTGTTTGGCGCTACCGCTGCTTATGCCGTAGCTAAATTTGGCTGGCGTAATGCTTACTTTGTAGGCGGCGGCTTAGGGATTTTATTATTGCTTCTTCGTGTTGGTACTTTTGAATCGGGCATGTTTAAGAATGTTGAGAACAGCGATGTATCCAAAGGCAACATGCTCATGTTGTTTACCAACTGGGAACGTTTAAAAAAATACCTGTTTTGCATCCTGATAGGCGCGCCGCTCTGGTACGTAGTGGGTGTATTGATCAGTTTTTCGGATAAGTTTGGTGCTGCTTTAGGGGCTAAAACCCTGATCAAACCGGGCGACGGCATTTTTTACAGCTACATTGGCATCGCCATTGGTGATATTGTGGCCGGCTTATTGGCTCAGGTTACCAAATCGCGCAAACTAACGATGGCTGTATTTCTGGTTATATCATTAATTAGTGTACACTTTTATTTAAGCAGCTACGACATTACTCCAGAAAAATTTGCTGTATTAAGCTTTTTTATGGGTTGTACAGTAGGTTATTGGGCAACGTTTGTTACCATTGCGTCCGAGCAATTCGGCACCAACATCCGTTCAACAGTTACCACTACTGTACCCAACTTTGTGCGCGGCTCACTGATCCCGATAACTATAGCATTTAATGCTTTCAATGCAAAGTATGGGTATATCAAATCGGGATATATCATGATGGGGATACTTACTGCTGTAGCCCTGTTATCCTTAAGCCAGTTAAAGGAAACCTTCGGCAAGGATTTGAATTACGTAGAGATAAGCTAAAATCGGCCAGGTGTTCAATTTTTAAAAAACGGGTGTTCAAAAATGTTCCGTTTAGCCTGAAGCTAAAAACACAAGTATTGACTATCAGTTATTTATGTTTTCAGCAGTAAAATAATGAACATATAAACTGTTGATTATAAGTTGTTTACTTTTTACCGGGCGTTTACACCTAAAAAAGTTGAACACTTTCCATTATTGGCTGTAAATTCGGGTAGCTATGAGTGCCCGCATTGAAAAAAGGCGTTCCGCTGCAATTCCCAAAATTCATTACTTTTACAGCCTATGATCAGCAAAGAACAAATAGCCGAAGATTATAAACAAATACAGGATGAAATCTGCACCGCACTTGAGCAATTAGATGGCGCCGCAAAATTTGAGGAGGAGATTTGGGAGCGCGAAGGCGGGGGCGGGGGCCGTACCCGGGTTATCCAGAACGGCAACATCCTTGAAAAGGGCGGGGTTAACTTTTCGGCGGTTCACGGTCATTTGCCCGATACCATGAAACGGGCCCTGCAGGTTGAGCAGGATGATTTTTTTGCTACCGGTGTATCAATCGTGATCCACCCCAATCACCCGCTGGTACCTATTATCCACATGAATATCCGGTACTTTGAAATGCCATCAACCATGGGCGACAGCCAGAAACCGGTTCGCTGGTTTGGCGGAGGTATTGATTTAACCCCTCACTACGTCATCGAAGATGATGCCCGTTTTTTCCATGGCGGACTAAAAGCTGCGTGTGATCAATATTATGCCGATTTTTATCCCCGTTTTAAAAAATGGGCTGATGATTACTTTTTCATCAAACACCGTAATGAAACCCGTGGAATAGGCGGCATATTTTACGACAGGCTTACCGCTAATGATGAGTTAAGTTGGGAAGATATCTTTGAGTTTTCAAAATCTGTTGGCCGCTCTTTTGCACCCTTATATACTGAGTTGGTTAACCGAAATCGCGATAAATCATTTACCGAAGCGCAACAGCTTTTCCAATACCAGCGCCGCAGCCGTTATGCAGAATTTAACCTGGTTTATGATGCCGGCACCAAATTCGGGCTGGAAACCAATGGCCGGATTGAATCAATATTAATGAGCCTGCCGCCTACGGCCAAATGGGTTTATGACTATCATCCGGTAACTGGCAGCGAAGAGGAAAAAACACTATCTTTATTAAAAAAAGGCATTAACTGGGTATAGGCTTTTAGCTAATAACATCACCAATGAAAAGATCTATTGTGCCGGTAATCGGTATTTTACTGTTATGTGCTTTCCGTTTTGATGACAGTCCACTGAGAGGTGTATGGGAGTATCGCGGCGGTATAATTAACGGCAAACTTGATGCAGCCCCAACAGCTTATAAACTACAACGGGATTACGACAACGAGCATTACAAAGCGAGGGTTATAGAAGAAGGGGAGAACACCCAGGTATATGAAAAAGGCGATTACCAGTTAAAAGCTGACACCTGCTTTGAAACCCAAACCTATTGTATGCAGGAGTCAAAACTGCTTAATAAAACCATAAAATACAACTACATAATCAGTAACGATACACTTAAACTGCTTTCGGTTTTACCTAATGGCAACAAGGTTGAAGATTACTGGGTAAAGGTAAAATAAACCTGTATTAAAGTAACAAAATTGTTAACCCGGGGCAATATGTTCCCCCGGTTTATTGTTACTAAGTTGGCGCAATCCCAAGTATTTTTTTAACTTCGCAGGTCGTTGAAAAATCAATTTTAACACGCAATTATAAGAGAAGGTTCTACAAATAATTAAAAATGGCTGAAGGAACAGAAAACGATAATTCACACGCAGAAGACAGGATAATTTCGATAAATATTGATGAGGAAATGCGATCGGCGTACATTGATTATTCAATGTCGGTGATTGTTTCCAGGGCGCTGCCCGATGTCCGCGATGGACTGAAACCGGTACACAGGCGCGTACTTTACGGTATGCTTGACCTGGGTTTAACCAATAACAAACCCTATAAAAAGTCTGCCCGTATTGTGGGTGAGGTGATGGGTAAGTATCACCCGCACGGTGATAAATCGGTGTACGACACTATGGTACGTATGGCTCAGGAGTGGAGCTTACGCTACTTACTGGTTGAAGGCCAGGGTAACTACGGTTCGGTTGACGGTGACGAACCTGCGGCAATGCGTTATACAGAAGCACGCTTACAAAAGCTTGCGGAAGAGATGCTTGCTGATATCAACAAAGACACCATTGATTTCCAATTAAACTTTGACGACTCGCTACAGGAACCAACCGTACTGCCATCCAAATTTCCCAATCTGCTGGTTAACGGCGCTTCGGGTATTGCCGTAGGTATGGCTACCAATATGGCGCCGCACAACCTATCGGAAGTTATCGATGCAACTATGGCTTTAATTGATAACCGCCAGATCGAGGTTGCCGAGTTAATGAAATATGTAAAAGGCCCAGATTTCCCTACAGGCGGTATTATTTACGGGTACGACGGCCCTCGCGAAGCGCTTGAAACAGGCCGCGGCAGGGTTGTGATCCGCGCACGTGCGGAGATTGAAACCTATAATGGCGAACGTGAACGCATCATTGTTAGCGAAATACCTTACCAGGTAAATAAAGCTTTGATGATTGAGCGTACTGCCGAACTGGTTAACGAAAAGAAACTGGAAGGTATTTCGGCTATTCGTGACGAATCTAGCCGTGAAGGGATCCGCATCGTTTATGAGATCAAACGTGACGCCAATGCAGCTATTGTATTAAACAACCTGTTTAAATATACGGCCCTCCAAACATCGTTTAGTGTAAACAACATCGCGCTGGTTAATGGCCGGCCAATGCTGCTTAACCTAAAAGACCTGATCCATCACTTTGTTGAGCACCGTCATGAGGTTGTGGTACGCCGCACCAAATTTGAGCTTAATGAGGCTGAAAAACGCGCGCACATCCTTGAAGGCTTATTGATCGCTTTAGATCACCTTGATGAAGTTATCCGTCTGATCCGCGCTTCACAAACTCCTGATGAAGCAAGGGAAGGCTTGATGAGCAGCTTTGGTTTAACTGATATCCAGGCACGTGCTATCCTTGACATGACCTTAAGGAGGTTAACAGGACTTGAGCGTGACAAGATCAAAGATGAATATGCTGCTTTAATGAAACTCATTGAACACTTAAAAAACATCCTGAGCGACGAAGGTTTAAGGATGCAGATCATTAAGGATGAGTTATTGGAAGTTAAGGAAAAATATGGCGATGAGCGCCGTACCGAGATGGTTCATTCATCTGCAGAAATGCAAACTGAAGACTTTATCGAAGATGAGGATGTAGTAATAACCATCTCGCGCGAAGGCTATATCAAACGCACCCCGCTGACTGAATACCGCAGGCAAAGCAGGGGAGGTAAAGGCGCTATTGGCAGCAACAGCCGTGATGAGGATTTCATTGAGCACCTGCTTATTGCCTCAAACCACAACTATATGCTCTTCTTTACCGAATCGGGACAATGTTTCTGGCTCCGGGTGTTTGAAATACCGGAAGGCACACGTACCTCAAAAGGCCGCGCTATCCAGAATATTATCAATATTCCGAAAGAAGAGAATATCAAGGCCTACATTAAACTGATTTCGCTTAAAGATCAGAACTACCTTGAAAATAACTTCATCATTATGTGTACCAAGAAGGGTACCATCAAGAAAACCTCACTCGAGGCTTATTCACGTCCACGTTCAAACGGTATCAATGCCATCAACATTAACGAAGGCGATTCATTACTTGAGGCAAGTTTAACAAGTGGCAGCAGCGAAATTGTGATGGCACTTAAATCTGGCCGTGCTATCCGTTTCAACGAGTCGACAGTAAGGCCTATGGGACGTACAGCTACCGGTGTTCGTGGTATTACGCTTGATGACGAGAACGATGAGGTAGTTGGCATGATTGCAATTGATGACTCGGAAACAACAGTATTGGTGGTATCAGAAAAGGGATACGGTAAACGTACCGACATTGAAGACTATCGTGTTACAAACCGTGGTGGTAAAGGTGTAAAAACATTAAATATTACTGAAAAAACCGGAAACCTTGTTGCCATAAAAGGTGTTACAGATAAGGAAGACCTGATGATCATTAACAAGTCAGGTATTATTATCCGCATAGCTGTAAGCGAATTAAGAGTGATGGGCCGCGCCACACAGGGAGTAAGGCTGATAACGCTTAAAAACAATGATGAGATAGCTTCAGTAGCCAAAATTGAGCATGATGAGGACGAGGAAGTAAAAGAAGGTGATGAAAATGCAGAAGGCTCTGATACCACAGCCGAAAATACAGGCGACGGTGATACAGCTGAAAATGGTGCAGAACCATCGACTGACGATAAAACAGAATAATAAATATGCACTACCGCAAGATCATTTTATCGGTTTTAATTACAAGCTTTACTACAACTTTTGCCTTCGCACAAAAAGAGGCTCTGAAAGTTGTAGTAAATAACCTGGCTTTTTATAAACAGAAAAACGACCTGAAATATTTGGCCGCGGCCAAAAAATCTGCAGATAGTTTGATCATTACCAAGTCGGACACGGCTGATATTGAAAAAAACCTTTATCGGGCTATTGTAAATTCAAGCATCCTGTATATCGATTCGTTAAACAAACTCGGGATGCCCGCAGATATGCTTGACAAAACAACCAAACTGGTTGATCGGCTATCGGGTATGAACAAAATTTTCAAATACCAGTCAGAACTTGATTATACCAGGCGCTGCCTGGCAAACGTTTATATCCGGAAGGGGTTTGATGCGGTAAATAATTCAGATTTCACCAATGCTAAAACTTCGTTTGAAAACGCGAAAAAGTATGCGCCGGCGATGAATCAGATCAATACCTATATCGCTTTCGCAAACAATAAAGCCGGTAATTTGCAGGATGCCGCTGTGTATTATAGCAATATGCTAAGGGTTGACAGTGCACGTACTGAATATATTGAAACAGCATCAAATATCTATAAATCATTGGGGGATACGGCCAAGGCCTTACAGATTCTTCAAAAAGGGAGGAAAATCTTACCTAATGACAGATTTTTATTACTTGATGAAGCCAATATCTATAACAACAAAAAAAATTACAAAGCCTTAGAGCCCCTAATTGGCCCTCTGCTTGATATTAATGCAAATAACGCCGATATTGCATTTGTTGCTGCTAATTGCTACGATCATTTAGATAAATTTGATCAGGCAGAATCTCTTTACTTACACGCCATTGAACTAAGCGGAACATATTTTGATCCGGTATTTAACTTGGGGTTATTATATTTAAAGCAAAGCACAACTTCGAAAGGGGAGAGGAGCATCCAGGACCTGGGGCGGGCTATTCAATGGCTTGAAAAGGCCAATGAAATATCACCGAATAATGTAAACAGCCTGCAGGCTTTGCAGTTGGCATACGCAAAAACCAATAACCAGGATCAGTTAGACAAAATAAACAATAAACTAAAACAGTTAACCAATCAATAATAATCATGAAAATCAAACTTTTGATGGCGGGCCTGTTAGGCTTGGTTTCAGCAACAGCTTTTGCACAAAAAGGCGAGTTAAATACCGCAAAAGAAGAATATGAAAAATATTCGGGCTTAAGGGGCCAGCCGGCAATGGCAGCAATGGCAGGCAAAAGCCTCACTACCGCAAAAGAATCAATTGACAAAGCTTCAGCCAATGAAAAAACCGCTACTTTGCCGCTTACTTACGCTGTAAAAGGTTCAATTTATTCAGCGTTAGCTGTTCAGGATACTGTACCTGCTACTTCATTACCATTGTTTACCACAGCCGAGGAAGCCTTGAAAAAAGCTAAAGAAGCTGACACCAAAGGCGAAAATAAAAAAATGATTGATGAGGCATACTTAAACCTGGCTCAATATCAATTGACTAAAGGTGTAAAAGAATATTCGTCAGGTAAATATGACCTTGCTTACAAATCATTTGATTTTTACCGTACCGTATTGCCTGAAGATACCAATGCCATTTATTACACCGGTCTTGCAGCTGCAAACGGAAAAAATTATCCGGCGGCGATTTCAAACTACAGTAAACTGGTAACTACAAAATATTCAAAAAATGCCGGGGTTTACCTTGATCTTTCTTCATTATATCTCGCCAGCAAAGATACTGCAGGAGCTCTCAAAGCAGTATCTGAGGGTGTAACTAAATATCCTACAAACAGCGACCTGCGTAAACGCGAAATCGAAATTAGCCTGCAAACAGGAAAAGAAAAAGAAGTTACAGATAAGATCCAGGCAGCTTTAGCCAATGATCCTAAAAACAAAACTTTGTATTACTATGCAGGGTTAACTTATTCACAAACAGCCGATAATTACGCAAAAGAAGCGGGTGCAACTAAAGATGCTGCTGCAAAAGCGAAACTGCAAGCCTCAAAAGCAGAGGCTTATGTTAAAGCTGGCGAAATGTATAAGAAAGCTTTAGAAATTGATCCTAATTATTTTGAAGCTAATTTAAACTACGGCTATGTAATACTTAACCCAGCCATTGACGCTTATAATGCTGCTAATAAATTGCCTGCTAACAAACAAAAAGAATACGATGCTGCTATTGCCAAAGCTAAAGCTCAGTTTGAACAAGCGAAACCATATTTGGTAAAAGCTGTTGAACTTCAGCCAAAATCGATTGACGCATTACAAAATTTAAGAACCTATTATTTAGGTGTTAAAGATGATGCGAATGCCTCAAAATTAAAAGCCCAGATTGATGCTTTACCAGCCAATCAATAATTAGATAAAACAATATAAAAAGGAAGGGTCTTGAAAAAGACCTTTCCTTTTTATATTGTTATTTAACATAATGTTAATTATGGGAATTATTTATAGAGCGATTTTTAAGATCTGGAGTACCCAAACTTATGCCGAATTGCACGGATGCACAACTGATATTTACAGCCATTCACATGAATGTAAACTAAATGAAAAGTAGTTTACAATTTGAGAGTCAATAAGCCGCTGCAAGCTGCTATTGGGTGCGGAATAAATATATTTGACATAGCAAAAATGCTGTATTAGCCGGCTCGGAATTATTCATTTTTTTGATCGAACTCAATTGAAAATTAAAGCTATTTAACACAATAGACTTTTTCGGTTAAATAATGTGAGTCATATGGCGAAGCATTGCACGACCTCCAAAAATAAATTTTACTCTTTATATGATAACAGATCAGAACTTGATGGTTAGCGTTTGCTGTACAACTTATAATCATAAAGATTTTATTAGTCAGGCTATCGAAAGTTTCCTGATGCAGGAAACTAATTTTAGGTACGAGATTGTTGTTGGCGATGATTATTCAACCGACGGCACAACTGAAATATTGAGATCATACAAAGAAAAATACCCGGATAAAATCAAGATAATTTACCCGGAAAAAAACCGCGGTGCTCATTTAAATACAATTAATACCATCAAAGCATGTGAAGGAAAATATATTGCTCTTTGTGACGGAGATGACTTTTGGACAAGTCCACAAAAGTTGCAAAAGCAAGTCAATTTCCTGGAAAATAACCCGGAATATATTATTTGCTGCCACTACACAAGGGTAATTGATATCAACAATAATACCCTGAATATCGAGCCAAATCCTGTGCCGCTTGAGTATACTTATCAAGATTTATTAGTTGGCAGGCAGGTAGAAACTAAAACAGCAACTGTTGTTTATCATAACATTCCTGAAGTACATGAATTATTTCAGGAGCCATGGTATACGAGTTGCTATGCAGCCGATAAATTCTTTAAAATCTTCGCCACATTCAACACCGGGCGCAAAGTATATGTAATGCCTGAGGTTATGAGCTGCTATCGCAATCATGTTGGCGGCATTTGGAGCATGATAAGGAATGATGCCCGGATGGAAATGGTTATCAGTGATTTTAATCTCATCATCAGGCGTTTTCGCTATCGCGGAATGCAAAAGAAAATGCTGCTGATGTTGTATCTTAAAAGATATATACTATTTGAATTAGGCCGGTTTCGGTTACGTAAGGCTTTTGATACTGTAAAATACCTGCTTTAAACTTTATTCCAGTTTTTCCTTCCTGCTGTATTGTGATCAACCTGTACCCAACCGAGGTACGTGGATAAGTATTTTCATTTTTTTGAGGCATAAACTGCTTCGTATTATTGACTAACAAGCACCCCATGCCCTACCCTCGGGCATATAATCAATAATTAGATACGTAATTAAAACCACTTATGAGCTATCGAAGTTTCACCATACGTAATAGAAAAGATTGGGACGAATATATAAACCGGTCATATGCGCACGAGGGATTTCATACCTGGTATTATCACTCTTTAAATAACGAAGGCGAGCCGCTTTTATTTGTTTATGAAGAAGATGCAGTTTTTATAGCATTACCTGTGATCAAGAGGAAAATTGAAGGTTCCGAATACTTCGATATGACTTGTGTGTATGGTTATTCAGGGCCTCTATCCAACATCTCCCTTGAAAACTTGCCAACCGCAATAACTACAAAATTTAAGGTTGCATTTACAGGTTTTATGAAAGAAGAATTGGCCATTTGTATCTTTTCAAGATTACATCCGTTCCTCAATCAGCACCATTTGTTGGAGAATATTGGAGGTATTAAAGATAACGGCACAACGCTGTACGTTGATCTTTCAATGTCTGAAGAAGAACAACGGAATGGCTATGACAAAAGACTTGGTCGGCAGATAAGAAGCCTGCGAAAAATGGGCTTTGTTATTAAAGAGGCAGATACAATTCAGGAAATTGAACATTTTGCGGAAATGTATTATAAAAATATGGATAGGCTCCATGCCTCATCTAATTATTATTTTGATGTTCAGCATTTCATCAACCTTCTTAATGAAGAGTACATGAAAAACAAACTTATTTTAATATACAATGGGCCTAACCTTATGTGCGGAGCGCTCATTTTATTGTCTGATAACATTGTTCGGAATCATCTTTCGGCCACGTCGCCAGATTATCTGAGTATCTCTCCGAGTAAATTATTAACAGATGAAATAAGCATGATTGGAAGAAGATTAGGAAAAAAGATCTTTCACCTTGGGGGCGGCGTAGGTGGAAAGGAAGACTCACTTTTTAATTTCAAAAAGCTTTTCTCCAACTTACAGGTAAAAGATCGGATCTGGTGCTATATCAATGATGAGCCTGCATATAACGAGCTTGTTTTAAAATCGGGCGTGGATCCCAATCCTGAAATTAAATTCTTTCCATTATATCGTCATCCTAACAGAAAAGCACAGTCAACTACCTCTGAACCAGAAACCACCACAATTGAAAACCTTAATTAATTACAGAAATGAAAAATAAGTTTAACTATTCCGATGCTGACCTTGCCGTATTCGACCGGGTAATGGATGAATATGGATGGATTATATATGAAAATGCTCTGGACAATGAATTCATTGACGAAATAACAGATTCATTGATACCTGCATACGATATCAGGCGTAAAATTCAAATTGCAAATGGCATAGGCGATAACATGAATGGAACGTTACACCACCTTGTTGAACGGGAAAGATTTTCACTAAAGTTTCTTGAACGAAAATATTGTGCAGATCAGATAATGCATTTCTTAAAAGGAAATTACATTATAAATTCGCTGGGCGCGGTCATCAATTTAAAAGATGAAAAACCATATGTTCAAAACATCCATCGGGATATAAGAAGTTTTACCGGCGATTTTAAAGTAATGATTCAAATGATGATAATATTAGATGATTTTACTCTTGAAAACGGATCAACTTATTTTCTGTCAGGCTCGCATAAAAGCGATGAAAAACCGGAAAGTGATTTCTTTTACAAAAATGCAGATCGTGCCAATACAAAAAGAGGCAGCATTATCTTGTTTGACTCCAATTTGTGGCATGCGGCTGGTAAAAATTATACTGATGCAACAAGGCGGACATTAACCATGGCTTTTACTAAGCCCTTTTTTAAACAACAGCTTGATTATCCAAGATTTTTGGGATATGAATTTGGCGAAGGATTAAGTGATGACCTTAGGCAAGTTTTGGGTTATAAATCCCGGGTGCCGGAAAACTTAAACGAATATTATCAGCCTGTTGAAAAAAGAATGTACCAGCCCGGTCAGGGCTAAATTCAAAATTTGGCATCTATTGTCAATGCTATTTAATCTTTGATTTTAAAATCTGCCTTAAACTAACAACAAGGCTACACTTGTGTTATTAAAACAAAAATTTAAATCATGGATCTTAAACTTAATGATAAAACAGCTCTTGTAACCGGATCAACAGCCGGAATTGGCTATGCTATTGCAAAATCATTAGCCAACGAGGGCGCCACGGTATATGTAAATGGCCGAAACCAAACCAAGGTTGACGAAGTTGTAAAAAAGCTGATTACCGAAACCGGTAACCATAAAATTAAAGGCATTGCTGCTGATTTTTCAAATATTGCGCAAGTTGGAGCGCTAACAGCGCAACTGCCGGAAGTTGATATTTTGGTAAACAACGTAGGCATTTTTGAACCTAAACCATTTACCGAAATTACTGATGCCGACTGGCTGAAGTTTTTTGAGGTCAATGTACTAAGCGGGGTAAGGTTGTCAAGAGCCTATTTTGATAAAATGATCAGTAAAAATTGGGGCCGTATTATATTTATCTCCAGTGAATCTGCATATCAGATCCCCGAAGAAATGATCCATTATGGTACAACCAAAACTGCTCAAATTGCAGTTGCACGTGGTTTGGCTGAACTTACTAAAAGCACAGGTGTCACTGTAAATACTGTTTTGCCCGGGCCAACTTTATCTGAAGGTGTGGGCGATTTTATTGAGGCTTTGGCGAAAGATCAGGGTTTGAGTAATACTGAGGTAGAAAAAGATTTTTTTACTAATGTGCGTGGCACTTCATTAATAAAACGCTTTATTACTACAGAGGAAATTGCAAACATGGTTACCTATATTGCCAGTCCGCTATCGGCAGCAACTAATGGCGCAACTTTACGCGCTGATGGCGGGGTTATAAAAACAGCATTCTAAAACTTAAGGGAAAACGCATAAAAAATCCCGGCCAGGTATTACGCCTGACCGGGATTTTTTATGCGTTTTAAATTTCTAATGTTTTGTAGTGTCTTTTTTGCTCGTGTCGGTCTTAGCTGTGTCAGTAGCCGCCGGTGCAGGTGCACTTTGACTTGTTGAATCCATTTTTGTACTGTCAGAGCCATCGCCTGCTTTTTTTTCCGAGCTACAGCTGGTTGCAATAGCGCCGATCATTGCCGCGACAAGTGCAAAACTTAAAAATTGCTTTTTCATAGTTATTTGCTTTTGATTAAATGATCAATTTATGATGAACCATACTATTAACGAAGCTTTAACCGTATTGTTTACCGGTAATTCTGGATTTTATTATCTTTTTATTTTTAAACATACGCCTGTTTGATTCACATTTGCCACTTATTGTTTAATTTTTTTCTGATCTTTAAGCGCTATGGTGGTATCCGAAGGATTATTAAAGTGGGTAATGCGCTTCTACCCTCCTCTCCTTTTCCAGCGTATCTGGGTAGTTAAATTCAGCAAAGGCTATCGCGGTGTAAAGGTAAAAGTCAGGAAGAGTTTTCTTAATAAAAACTACAATAACTCAATTTTTGGCGGCACGCTTTTCTCGGCCGCAGATCCCTTTTACCCTATCCTGTTTTATCAAATATTTAGCCATAAAGGTTATAAACTTACTGTTTGGTCGAAATCGGCAACGGTAAAATACGCAAGGCCGGCAGCAACAAATTTATTTTTTGATATCGAGCTATCAGACAGTGATATAGCCGAAGCAGAGCATGTTTTAAATACAGCTGGGAAATTTATTCGCTCGTTCCCTATTGACATTTACAATAAAGATGGCGAAATATGCGTATCCCTCATGATTGAGGTATATGTTCGAAACTTAAACTTTACTGATACTACAATATAACTTATACTGATGACTGTAATTATGAATGACGAAGCGTTTGAAAAAAAAGGCTTCAAAATCTCAACCGATAAAAACCTACTTAACGTTGATGTTATTTATGATTATCTGAATAATGAATCGTACTGGGCAAAAGGCATCCCGCGTCAAAAATTAGCCAGGGCAATTGAAAACTCCATGTGTTTTGGTATCTATCTCAAGAATGAGCAGGTGGGTTTTGCGCGCGTTGTTTCTGATAATGCTACGTTTGCCTATATCTGCGACGTATTTATTTTACCCGGCTACCGAGGCATAGGCCTTTCCAAATGGCTGGTACAAACCATTGTCAAGCATCCCGACCTGAAAGGCTTAAGAAGGTGGTCTTTAGCTACAAAGGACGCACACAACTTATACAGCCAGTTTGGCTTTTCACCCATCTCACGCCCTGAAACTTGGATGGAAATTTTTACACCATATATTAAGCCCCAATAATAATCGAAAGGCTATGAACAAAACAAACGTTAAGAAGCTGATTTTTGAAGGTGAAGGCGTTACTGTCGATTTTAAAAAAACGATAACCAGTTGCGAAAAAATAGCCCGGACAATGGTATCATTCGCTAACAACAAAGGTGGTAAATTACTTATTGGGGTTACTGATGACGGCACAATAAAAGGTGTAAAATCAGACGATGAGGAAAGGTACATGATAACAAAGGCAGCTCATTTTTTTTCGAGGCCGGCGCTTGAACCTGTTTTTGAAGAGGTATATTTTGATGATAAACTGGTACTCGTTGTAGAGATAACCTCAAGCGAGCTAAAGCCTCATTATGCTCTCGCCGAGGATGGTAAATGGTGGGCTTACGTACGCGTTAAAGATAAAAGCGTATTAGCCAGTAAAATTGTGCTGGAAGTTTTAAAACGTTCGTCAAATGATCAGGGTGTTTTAATTGAGTATTCTGAAAACGAAAGTACCTTGCTTGGCCATTTGGAAAAAGCTGGCCGCATTACCATAAAAGAATGCAGTGAACTGCTTAAAGTTGGGCGCCGGCGTGCTCAGAATGTACTTGTTGACCTGATATTATCAGGCCTGATCAAAATCAACACAACCGAAAAGGAAGAATATTATACAGCCTGCTGACTTTTGTGTGTACCCGAATGGTTACTTTTACGCTCCTGTTGTCTGAGTAATTATGAGAGCCGTTTACCAAAAATACAAACCTTATTATCTTGAAAGCCTTAAGTTGGCTATCCCGGTAATTATATCAAACGTAGGGCATACGCTCGTTCAAATGTCTGATACCATCATTGTGGGGCATTTTGCGGGCACTGTTTCTTTGGCCGCGGTATCAACCGTAAACAGTCTGTTCATGGTTCCGCTGGTGATTGGTATGGGGATATCTTATGGTTTAACGCCACTTATCGCCCAAAATAATGGCCGAAAAAATCATAAAGAATGCGGTCTGTTATTATCCAATAGTTTATTCCTGAATATGCTGAGCGGAATTATCCTGTTTTGCGGAATTTACTTTGGCACCATGTTACTTATCGGCCATCTTGACCAGTCGCCAGCGGTTGTAAAAGAGGCTAAGCCATATTTATTTTTGCTTAGCTTGTCCCTAATACCCCTGCTTATTTTTAATACGTTTAAGCAATTTGCAGAAGGGTTGGGTTTCACCAAGCAAGCTATGATGATATCTATATGGGGTAACCTTATTAATATTTTGTTCGGGATAATTTTTGTTAAGGGCCTGTTTGGCATCCAACCAATGGGTATCAGAAGTGTTGGCTACAGTACACTGATTGATCGTTGCTTAATGGCAACTGTTATGGGTATCTATGTTTTCCGTTCAAAAAATTTTAAAACTTATTTAACAGATTTTGCCATTAAGAATATCGATAGGCTTCGAGGTATCCAGATCATGAAAATCGGTGCGCCTGTGGCAATGCAGTACACATTTGAGATCAGCGCCTTTGGCGGCGCTGCATTATTGGTTGGCACCATCGGCGTAGTTGCGCAGGCTGCACACCAGGTTACTATAACTATGGCATCCATGACTTATATGATGGCAAGCGGCATTGGTGCGGCTGCAGCAATTAAATCGGGTAACTATTTTGGTGTAAGCGATCATCGTAATTTAAGGCTTGCGGCTATATCCAATTATCACATTGTATTGCTTTTCATGACGTTTACAGCGGTAGTATTTGCTTTAGGCAGGCATCTTTTACCATGGATTATTACTTCGGATAAAGAAGTAATAACTATTGCATCACAGTTACTTATAATTGCAGCATTTTTCCAGCTGTTTGATGGCGCACAGGTTGTTGGGCTTGGTGTACTAAGGGGCATGGGCGATGTAAATATCCCAACCGTTATTACTTTTCTGGCGTACTGGATAATTGGTTTGCCTGTTGGTTACCTGCTTGGTATTAAATTAAACCTTGGGGTTTATGGGGTTTGGTATGGCCTTGTGCTGGGCCTCGGGACTGCCTCGGTACTTTTATTTGCACGGTTTAACCTGCTTAGCAAAAGCCGTAAGCAAAAGCCGGTAATACCAGTAATAGCAAAGGATTAAAAATAGAGGTCGATAGCCGCCTTGAACGTATTACAGTGCGCTTCTACAATATCTTTAATTTGTGGTGAATACCCTCCTCCCATACTTACCTGCACCGGGACATTGTGTTTGATGCATTGTTCAAAAACAAACTGATCGCGGGCTTTACATGCGTCTTTACTTAATGCAAGCTTACCCAGCTTATCAGTAGCCAAAATATCAACACCGGAAAGGTAAAAGATAAAATCGGGCTTATGTTGCTCAACCAATCGCGGCAGCGTTGTTTTAAGTATGTCGAGAAACTCGCCATCACTTACGCCGTCTTGTAAAGGGATATCCAGATCAGAGTACTCCTTTCTGTATGGGAAATTGTTAGCCCCATGCATTGAGAAAGTGAATACCCTGAACTCATTTTTAAAGATCTCAGCTGTGCCGTTGCCTTGATGCACATCTAAATCAATTATTAAAATAGATGTAGCTAATTTATTGTCCAATAAATAATTAGCTGCAATAGCTTGGTCATTTAACAAGCAGAAACCTTCGCCCCAGTTACTGCCTGCATGATGTGTACCGCCTGCAACATTGAACGCGACACCATCGTCAAAAGCGTACCGGCAGCCATCAATTGTGCCTTTTGCTATCCTGATCTCCCGTTCAACCAATTGCGCCGATAAAGGAAAACCCGTGCGGCGTTGTTCCTTCGGTGAAAGCGTGAGGTCTCGAAGCTGGTGCCAGTAATTTTCATCATGGGTACGGGTAATGATATTTTCTTCCAGCAGCCCCGGCGAAAACAGATTATTCCTGCCTATCACGCCTTCATATAATAACTGGCCCGGGATCAGTTCATACTTCAGCATAGGAAAGCGATGCCCTTCGGGCAGCGGATGGGCATATATCGGATCGTAAGCTATTTTGAGCATACCTTCTATCCTATCAACTCTCCAACATGTTTTTGAATATTGTCGCAAATGCTATCCAACGGTAAATCATTAGCATCCCGACCAAAAGGATCCTCAATTTCTTCAGCTAATAACTCAATACTCGCAAAAACAAAAAGTACAAAGCAGATTATCGGAATAATAAAATATTTGAGATCAAAGGCCCAGGTAAACGGCAGGGTCATGATATACGTAAAAATAAATTTCTTGATAAAAACATTATACGAAAACGGAATAGGCGTTTTCTTAATTCGTTCACATGCACCGCAAATATCTGTAAAAGAAGTAATTTCAGCTGTTATGCTAAACAACTGCTCCGGGTTGATAGCGCCTTCTTTATTTAACCTGTAAATGTTTTTAATCATTTCAGAAGCTACCTGGTTGGGTACATGTTTTTGTGCATCGACACTGATGAACGACTGCTCCTCCGGAATATATTCATCTCGCAAATGATCTCTCAGGGCCCTTGCATAACGGGGAATAGCGTAATTGAAAAAAGCCAGTTCATCTTCACCAATAAGGTGTTTTAATTTAATAGCGAGATTGCGGCTATTGTTAACCAGGCTTCCCCAGATCTTACGCCCTTCCCACCAGCGGTCATAAGCAGAGTTGATACGAAATGCCAGTAATAAGGAGAATACAAAACCTATTGTTTGATGAATAAAAATTACCTTCTTAAGTATGCTTGTATCGGGTAGCTGCCAGAAATCAATCAGGAAATAAGTAACAACACCTGCATATGCACCTACGGCAAGCATAAGTGGAAATAACTCGCGCAGCGTTTCGGCCTTGTTTATTTTAAAAATGAATGAAAACCACTCTTTGGGATTGTAATAAACCATATAACTCTGAAAATTTAAACAGCTTTTAATGCATCAGCCATCAACCTGGCTGCTTGGTAAACATCCTCAAATGTATTGTAAAGCGGTACAGGGCTCAGGCGGATCACGTCCGGTTCGCGCCAGTCTCCTATTACGCCATTTTGCGCAAGGTAGTTGAAAATAGCTTTGGCATTTCGTTTACATACCACCGAAAGCTGGCAGCCGCGGGCAACTGGATCGGCGGGTGTGATGATCTTATAGATCACTTCACCCTGCTCTTTATTAATGCCCTGAATCAAAAACTCCAAATATCCCGTTAAATGAATGCTTTTTTGACGAAGGGTATCTAACCCGCCCGCATCATCAAAAATAGCCATAGAAGCTTTAAATAAAGCGAGGAGCGGAATTGGACTGGTGCTTATCTGCCAGCCGGCTGCCCCAACTTCCGGGTCAAAGCCCGGGGCCATCAAAAACTGCTTATCACGACGATATCCCCACCAACCCGCAAATCTGTTCAATTCCTTATCGGCAAAATGTTTTTCATGCACAAAAATGCCGCTTATACCGCCCGGTCCGGAGTTCATGTATTTGTACGAACACCAGCAGGCAAAATCAGCGCCCCAATCGTGCAACTGCAAGGGAACATTCCCCGCAGCATGGGCCAGGTCAAAACCGGCATAGGCGCCTGCGGCGTGGGTAGCATCCGTAATTGCTTTCAGATCAAAAAACTGCCCGGTGTAGTAATTGATCCCACCAAACAACACTAAAGCAAGCTCTTCTTTATTTTCATCGATAGTTTTGAGGATATCTTCGGTACGTAATGTAACTTCCCCGTCCCGCGGGAAAATCTCAATTATTGTATCCTTAGGATCGAGACCGTGGAATCTCACCTGGCTTTCCATTGCATATTGATCAGAAGGGAAAGCCCCTCCCTCCATGAGAATTTTAAAACGCTTATTATCTGGTTTATAAAAACTTACCATCAATAAATGAAGATTTACTGTAAGTGAGTTCATTATGGTAACTTCATTTTCCTGCGCGCCTACAAGGCCGGCAATTGAGCCGGTAATAGATTTGTGATAATCAAGCCAGGGATCATCTCCCTGAAACCAACCTTCAACAGCAAGGTTTTTCCAGGTGTTTAATTGATCGGCTAAATATTGTTGCGCGGAAACCGGTTGCAAGCCAAGCGAGTTACCGCAAAGGTAAACCGCGTCTTCACCATTGTGCTGGGGAATTAAAAAACGACTTCGGAAATTTTTTAATGAATCCTGCTCATCCTGCCGCCGGGCAAACGCCAGATCGTTTTGATAGTTCATTCGCCAATAATACAAAATAGGAAGCTTATTTGTTGGGCTTGCTCACGTAAATATTGCCTTTTACATAGAAACGATAAGGCAGCAAGGCATCTTCAGCAGCGTAAGCCACTCCTATTCGTGGGCCGGTTTTTATCTGATTATCCGGAAAGTGAAGGCCTCGGTCTTCAAGCCAGATCGTATCGCCCTGCAAACTAAACGCATTGATAATGCGCGAAATGCCTAAAGCTCTGGCTACCGAACCGGGCCCGGCAGTTATGGTTGGCTTAAGAACCGGCATGTTGCGCCGTACCTGCATTGCTTCAATTCCTTCGGTAGGCTGAATAGCCCGGATAAGAATTGCCTGCGGATGCCCATCGCTTGAGGTAACGATATTAAACATTTCATGAATACCATAACAGAGATAAACATATGCAATCCCCCCCTGCATGAACATGGTTTTAGTCCGGGGGGTAAGTCGATTACCAAAAGCGTGAGAAGCTTTATCTATTACACCGTTATAAGCTTCTGTTTCAACAATATATCCTCCTGTTGTTATACCATCAATGCAAGTAAATAAATACTTACCTAACAGATCTTTACTGATACTTACAACATCGTTACCCAGGTAATAACTTTCAGGTATTTTCATTTTTTCAGGATCCCCTTCAATAATTTGTTAATCTCTTTTGCCTTGTCAAAGATCATGATATGTGTACCTCCTTTAACAATGGTGGCGTTTTTTATTCTTTTGTAATCAAACACCAAATCCATATCACCGGTGATGTGATAGAGGTTTGGCGGGATAACTTCGTTCTTCCAGTGTAAAATGGCATACATAGCCCATTTCATAAATACCGGCGATGATCTTTTGAGCATATTGCTAAATAACCAGGCATCCTCCTGACTCATGTGACCAAACAAAGGTTTGATCATAAAACCCATCAAATTAAATACTTTTCGCGGGACAAGTTTGTAAACAGGCAGCGCGTGAAAGAGTTTAAAATACCATGGCGCCTCATCACTGGTTTTAATACTGGAAATCAAAATAACCTTTTCGGCAGGGATGAGCTTCGCTATTTCAACAGCGACAATCCCGCCTAAGGAGTTGCCGATCAGTACTGAGTTTGATTTAATATTGTATTGATAAATAAGCTTTTGTGAGTATGAAGTTAAAGTATCAACAAAAGCCGGTTCTATCCAGTCTACCGTAATTACCTCATGCTCATCACTGAGGTTAATATTGTTGTAAACACGCGTATCAGCACCGAGACCGGCAATAAGATAGATCCTGCTCATTAAAAATTAATAAGCTTTACTATTTGTTCAAGATATTGCGCATCGGTTTCATTAAACTGATCAAGTAATTCGCTATCCACATCCAGCACTGCTACAACTTCGTTATCTTTAAATACCGGCACTACAATTTCCGAGCGGGAAAGTGAGCTACAGGCAATATGCCCAGGAAATGCATCAACATCCGGCACAATCAAAGTTTTAGCCTGCTGCCAAGCGGTACCGCAAACACCTTTCCCCAAGCCAATACGGGTACACGCAACCGGCCCTTGAAATGGCCCTAAAACCAATTCGTTTTCTTTAACCAGGTAAAAACCTACCCAAAACCATTTAAACTGCTCTTTTAAGGCTGCCGCTACGTTTGCCATATTAGCAACGAGGTCAGGTTCGCCATAAAGTAACGCTTCTACTTGAGGGACAAGTGTTGCGTATTGCTCTGCTTTATCGGTCGATGTATTTATTGTTAGATCTTCTGCCATGATGTAAAAGTAAGGATGCCACGTTGAAACTAAATAAGGCAAATATCATATTTAATCTTTTATTTAGCATTTACATGATAGTTAGCCTTACTATAATCCGCTACCGCAAACTGTTTGTTCCTTTTGCCCTGTTGGCTATGGCTATTCATCGCCTTCCCCTATTGATGCAAAAAGGATGCAGTTTTTACAAACTTCTTGGCTCTGGAAAAAACGGAACATTTGACCTTGAACCCGACTGGCAACAATGGGGCTTGTTGGCTTGCTGGGATAGCAGGGAAAATTTTGACGCATTTTATAACAGGTCGTTCGTCCCATCCTGGTGGAAGCTGTTAGGTACTGAAAGCTGGACTATGATTTGTCAGCCCCTGCAAAGCCACGGGAGTTGGGATGGAAAAGAGCCATTCGGCAAGCCCGATGCAAGCGACATTAATGGCCCAGTCGCCGTACTCACACGCGCAACAATCAAACTTAGCAGGTTAAAGAATTTCTGGGCTAATGTAGATACCGTTGCAAACATAATGACATCCGCTCCCGGATATATAAATTCATTTGGCGTTGGCGAAGCTCCGGTATACAGACAAGCTACATTTTCTGTTTGGGAAAGCCTGGAACACGTCAAAGCTTTTGCATATAAAAGCCCCGAACATGCCGAAGTAATTAAAAAGACAAGAAGCGAAGGCTGGTATAGCGAAGAGCTTTTTGCGCGGTTTAAACCAATCGCGAGCTTTGGCACCATTTACGGAAAAGATCCGCTGAACGGTTTATTGAATAAATAAAACAGACATGAGAATTATTGCAGAACTTCCCCATCCCGATTTTAAAATCTCTATCCTGAATATGAACAATAAGTTTATTGTAAAGGTAGAGCAGGGTTCCCTTGAGCAGAGTTACAAGATCCCGGAAATGGATTTAACCGAGGGGGTTAACAGTGTTTTTGAGTTGCTTGATGAAGAGTTTTTAAAAAAGATAGCTGCCCGATTTATCGACATGCGTAACGATTATAAAGACGCTTATTTTAGATACAACTATTGAAATAAGGTCATTAATACTGTTGATAATCAGATTTTTACAAACAAGTATTATTCTAAACAGAATTTAATTTGGCAAAATAAAGTCTTTTTAAATTATGCTTGTCTTTATTTCACACCATATATAAATAATATATTTAATAAAACAAACTTAATATATTGATAATTAATATTTTATAATATAAAACAAAATTTTATTCTGCGTTGATTTTAATGGAATAAATGAAAGGTCAAGCCAATAACAGGTCGCAATACCAAAAACCGGAAGGTTTGGTATCGGTAGCAGAAACGCAGGAATCATTGGCGTTTTTCGGCGCGGCGTATTCCTTAAAAATTTTCACACCTGTTTTGTATTCAATTGGGTTTTTAAATATTGGCCCTTTAAAAGTGAAGGTGTGGAACTCCCCGTTTTCGCCGCAAACGTCAACATCGTCAGGCAACGCATCAATTAACTCGCGGCTGATCTCTTTACCAACAATGCGTTCCAAACGTTGCTGGGTACAGGCTATCACAGTTCCGAAACCGAGGTTCAAAAATTCATTTATCAATTCGGAGGTATCCCTTTTCCATAAGGGGTAAATACCTCTGAGCCCAACCTCGCTTAACCGTGCATCGCGGTAATCTTTTAGGTCCTGCAAAAATATATCTCCAAAAACGGAATGGGTTACACCTTCATTTTTAAACCGGTTTAAATGGTATCGCATTACATCGTCATATTCCTGCATGCCCGGCATTTCGGGCAGGCGGATCTGATATAATGGAATGCCGATAGCTTCTGCTTGTTTAGTCAGTAATTCCGTCCTTACACCATGCATGGAAATCCTGTCGGCTGCATCATTGATCGTAGTTACAAGATAGGCGATTTCAAGATCCGGATTTTGCAGGCAATGATATAAAGCGAGGGCGCTGTCTTTACCGCCGCTCCAATTGAAGATACACTTCATATTTAATTATTTAATTATTTAATTATTGAATTAGAGAATTAATGAATTAATGATTTTAATCTTTCAGCAATTCATTTACGAGGGCCGGCACACCAACTGTAGCTTTTTCCTGGATTTTAATTACAGGCCCTTTAACATTTACCGAAGGGATATTGGGATCGATGATATATTTCGGCACCTCACGATCTACATAGCCGATAAGTCCTGCGGCCGGATAAACAGCAAGGGACGAACCGACAAGCATAAATACATCAGCCCCTACACATATCGCAGCTGCATGTTCTATCATTGGCACAGGCTCGCCAAACCACACTACATGTGCACGCAATTGCGAGCCTAATTCACAAAGCTCGCCCATTTTAATTTCCCAGCCGTCAATAGGGTAAGTAAGCTCGGGTTTTACGCTTGATTGCGAACGGGTAATAATACCGTGCAAATGCACCACATTAGTTGATCCAGCCCTTTCATGCAGGTCATCTATATTTTGAGTAATGATGGTTACCGTATACTTTTCTTCGAGCGCAGCAAGTGCATAGTGGGCCGCATTAGGTTTTGCTTCCAATACAGATTTACGGCGCTCGTTATAAAATTGCTGCACCCTAACCGGGTTATGTTCCCAGGCTTCGGGTGTGGCTACATCTTCAATATTGTAACCCTCCCAAAGGCCATCGCTGTCCCTGAATGTTTTTAAGCCACTTTCAGCACTGATACCAGCTCCGGTCAATATTACTATGTTTTTCATTTTGATTTAAGTAGAAAGGCTGGTTAGGCCATAAAAAAAGCGGATCGTTTTTCAACAATCCGCTTTAAATTTAAATGCTTTTATATTATAAAGCCAATTGCTTTTTGTCCTGCAAAAAAGTGTACTTATTTTTCGCCAACTCAAAGCCGCCAAAAAGTATTGCACTAAATACTAATGTACCCAATGCCATATTTTTCTCAAACGGAATTGCCTTGACCAATGACTCGCCATACCCAGCCAAAGTATGCGGATAAGCTGTACCATATAACCATGGCAGATCAGTAATTAACCAGTGAATCAAAACTGTAGCGATTGAGCCTAAAAGCACACTAACAACATTTACCCTTTCAAGCATAGTACCAACAAGTACCATGAATGCAAAGCATAGGTAAACCCAGACTGCTCCACCATACCATAAAGTTAACTTTGAAGTATACAGGTAATTGATTATGATATCGGTTGAAAACAGCGTAAGCAACACTGTTGCATAACCTTTCCACTTTGAGGTAAAATAAGCACCGCCAAATAATGCAATAGCACCTACCGGATTGAAATTACTCAATTCTTTATACTTAAATGCTAAAAGCCTGAATGCGGCAGCAACCAGGATCATCAGGATCAGGAACAGGTTGCGGTTGGTGTTATCTTTTGCGGTCATGATTTTATATATGGCGTAAAATTACTTAATAATCCGAATAATAAGCAAACGCTATTTAATTTGATACCTGGCGCCAAGCATGAAGTTGATACCGCGTGTGTTATATCCTAACCAGTCTACGTACTTAGTATCCAAAACGTTGTTCAAGTCACCAAAAACATTTAAATTTTTAGTTGCCTTGTATTCCAGATGCAAATCTACCAGGTTATAATGTTTCAACGTGATCACACGTGAAGGATAAGTTGAAAAATCCTGATCGGTACGGCTACCTGTATATTTGTAGTTAACGCCTACCTCGAAATCACTTAAAACATCATAGCTGATATTGGCCCCAAAAGTGCTCTTAGGCCTGCGGTAAAGGTTACTGGTTTGAACTCCGGCTTCATCGGTAAGTTTACCTGTTACATAAGCGTAATACGCAGATGCATGTATTTTGCTGTCGCGATATTTTAACTCAGTTTCAAAGCCTTTATCTTTTTGCTCTTGACCGTTTTTATAGAAAGAAGCGTACGGCGGCTGCGATTCAGAGAAAAAGTAAATTACATCTTTAGTATTACGCTTGAAAAACTGCGTATTGAATGACAATGTATTTTTAACAATTTCCCAATCAAAACCTGCTTCGTATGATGTGGTAATCTCGGGATTTAATTTAGGATTGCCATATTGCGAAAACAACTGATATAGCGAAGGCGACCTGAACGCTGAAGCTATTGTACCGAAAACTTTAAACTGATCGGCAAGGTATAAAGATGGATTGATGGTGTAGGTAAACTTATCGCCATATTTGCTATGGTTATTGTACCTGCCGCCTAACTCCATATGAAAGATATCGTATTTAAAAAACAACGATGTATAAGCGCTGAAGATGTTATTAGCAGCATCGCCGGCTTTAATAATGCTTGGCACACCCGGATAAGCTGTCGACTCATACAAGCTGTACTGGCTTGTGTTGCTGTATTTAAAGGCCGCGCCGCTGGTAATATCAAAATACTTATTCAATTCATAATTAAACACAGCTTCGGCATTGGTTATACGTCCTGTATTTTTTGTAACCTGGTGGGTTCCGCCATTGTCAGACGGAAGGTTGGTGAAATCATTTTGAACCGTATTTTGCGACAGGTTCACGTTGAGGTTACCTTTAGGCAAAATCAGTTTTGCACCTACGCCACCAAATAAAAATGTGTTTTTATACGTGTAATCGTTATCATTAGTAAAAGCACCATAAGGCAGGTCGCCGGTGTTGTGGCTTACCTGCAGGTTTCCATTAAGAATAAATTTAGATGAGACATTTTGGCTCAGGTTCACACTGGCCGAACGTTGGTGAAAACCATCTTTCTTAAAATCGCCTTTGCCAGTGGTATCTGTAGCCGCGGCAAAGCCTTTTGAATCGGTATTTGACAGGTTAATGGCTATGCCTGTATTTTTCACCTGTCCAATTAATGAGGCCGACTCTTTAAACGTATTATAGCTGCCGCCTGTTAACTGCAAACCACCGGTCAATCCCTGTTGTTTAGCTTTTTTTGTGATGATATTAATAACGCCTGCTACAGCATCAGAACCATAAAGCGTTGAACCACTTCCTTTCAAAATCTCGATATGATCTATCAAATCCACCGAAAGGGCATTAAGATCATAGCTGCCGTCTATACCGGATGCGTTATTTACCGGGAAGCCATCAACCAGGATAAGGGTATTGCCAGTTGAAGCTCCGCGTAGGAAAACCGATGTGCTGATACCGGGGGCATTATTTGCACCTGAAAAAGTTATACCGGCAACCGTATTTAATAATTGAGGTAATGATTTACCCTGCGATTTATTGATTTTATCTGCAGAGATTATTGTAACAACGCGGCCAATGTCTGACAGTTTTTTAGGCGAACGGCTTGCAGTTACTACTACCGTATTGAGTGTGCGTGTGGTATCCTGTGCATATGCTGCTGAGGTAGATAAACCAACAGCTAACAAACCGAATCCCAAAGTAATTTTAGCGTACTTTTTTTCCATGTATGATTGATATGTGTAAAATAATAATGCAGCCTTAATAGCATACACGGAAATGAATAAAATGAAAACACGCCAAACGAAGAGCATTCACATTCAAGCTTCAATCCCCGAAAGCTATGAATAACATATAACGCCTTGGCAGGTCTTCTGACTTGCTCCCCTTTTGCCTGGCCTTCCCCCCTGTTTACAGAAAGTGACTTTATAGATTTGGCAACGGTTATGGAACTTACAGCTGCGGGACAGTTACGGATTTACACCGTATTCCCTTTTAATTCATTAAGCAAATAATGAAACCTAAAGCGCTGCAAAAGTACAATAAGTATCCGTTAACCTCAAATTACATAACTATATTTATCATGATGAAATATCTCTGTATTTTACTGCTGATCATGAGCACACTTAACGGTTTTGCCCAACAACCCGATACCGTTTTTCTGAAGGGCTTATTACATGAACATCCTGAATTATTTTCAGGTATCCTAAACCACCCCACACAAAATGAAGTACAGATACTATACACCCGGATAGACAGGGATAGAAACAATATTCCTCACTTTACCTCATACAGTTATCGCGTTAATGCGCATCATTATTTTTATCCAGCAAGCACAGTAAAACTCCCTGCAGCCATATTTGCCCTTGAAAAGTTGAATGAGCTGAAGGTGCAAGGTTTAAACCCCAAGTCGGTGATGATTACAGATAGTTCATTTGCCGGCCAAACCAAGGTACGTGTGGACACATCATCTGCAACAGGTCTCCCATCTATTGAAAACTACATTAAAAAAATCTTACTGGTGAGCGATAACGATGCGTACAACCGCCTGTACGAATTTGTTGGCCGGGCGGAGATCAATCAAAAACTAAAAAAATATCACCTTAATAACACTCGTATTGTAGGCAGGCTGGCTATTGGCGATGCGGGAGAAAGTACCCAGCACACCAACCCTATCAATTTTTACAACGACGATAAATTGGTTTATCACAAGCCTACACTATATGATGCTTCAAACTATCCCATGAACCTGGAAAACATGCTTCAGGGCAAAGCCTACTTAGATAGCAGCGACCGGCTTGTGAATAAACCGCTTGACTTTTCTGAAAAGAACGTTTATGCCCTCGCCGATCAGCAGATGGTACTTAAAAGATTGTTATTTCCGGAAACTTTTCCTCAAAAACAACGCTTCAATTTAACTGCGGATGATTATCGCTTCATTTACCGTTACATGAGCACCTTCCCTACCGAAAACACCAAACCCACCTATAACCGCCCTGAATATTTCCCGGCTTATTGTAAGTTTTTGTTTTATGGCGGGGATAGTACAGCGGCTATTAACCCCAATATCAGGATTTTCAATAAAGTTGGCGACAGTTATGGTTATGATATTGATAATGCCTATATCGTAGATTTCAAAAATAAGGTAGAGTTTATACTCAGTGCTGTTGTACAGTCAAACGAAGATGGCGTACTGAATGATAATAAATATGAGTACGCCACTGTATGCCTGCCTTTCCTGAAAAACCTTGGCCAGGTAATATATCAATATGAGTTAAAACGTCCCAAAAAGCATCTACCCGATTTAACTAAATTTAAATTTAACTATAGTCAAAAGCAATAAAATTCACTTCGGGGAAACTTAGTAGCGCAAAGGGTGTTTTAAAAACGACAACTATTTAAAAACCTATGGCAACTACAATAGTAAAATATACCGACAACTACCCCGTGCTTTACGGCGACGACCGTATAAATCTGAATTGGCCCGAGCGTTTTACGTCTATAGCGGGAGGCATGAAACTCGGCTTTTCTGGCTTTAAAAACATTTTCAAGAACCCGTTTGCAAGCATTGTTAAGATAGGCGCAGGTGGCTACCTGTTAAACAGGGGCATCACAGGGCATTGTGAGCTTTACAAACGTATTGGTAAACTATCCACCAATCCCATAAACGTAAATATTCGTTCGTCGTTTATTGTGAATAAACCCCGGCAAAAGGTTTATGAATTTTGGCGCAAGCTGGATAACCTGCCCCTTTTTATGAAACACCTGGAAAGTGTGGAGGTCATCGACTCTAAATATTCACACTGGGTTTTGAAGCTTCCCAAAAATGTAGCTACAATCAGCTGGCATGCCGAAATTGTCCATGACGAACCTAATGAAGTGATCGGCTGGAGTTCGCTGTCTGATTCGATGATTAATAATGCGGGTAAAATTCGTTTTCAGGATACGGTTGACGGACAAGGTACCATTGTTGATGTGGTGATCAGTTATCAGCCCCCGGCAGGCGGTGTAGGCGCAGGCATAGCCAAAATACTAAACCCGGTATTCAAAAATATGGTTGATAAAGATATTCAGAACTTTAAACAGTATATGGATATCAATAACGATCCGGATGAGTTTGTTGAAGTAATTGTCGTCAAATAAAAAAATAACACCTTTACCCCAGGGCGCTCAGGTAATGCGAGCGCCTTTATATCTCACAACAATAGCATCATTTACGGGTGAATTTTGATTTGAGTTTTAGAAAACGCCGTTCATAAAGATAATACGATAATAAAGGGACAGTAATCAAACTCAATACATTGTAAGGAAATATGCTTAATAGCATTTTACTATCCCGGCCAGTAAATAACTGCTGCCATATGTATATGCCATACGATAGAATACCAATAAATGACAGAAATTTATTGTTTAACACCTTAAAAATCCAATCGTTTGCGGGTATGATATTGCTTAAAATTAAATAGCCAGTAATTACCGAAATCGCCAGGTTTACGTACAGTGATTTTAAGGTATAAAATTCGTCAAAGTGTAATCCAAACATTAATATTATAGCCAAAATATTGCCGGCTACCTTTGTTTGTTTGAGCCAAATTACCTTCAAAGTTTCTTTGGACGCCATCAACGCAAAAAAACAGCCGACACCAATTGATTGAAACTTTATAAAATAGTGAGTAAAACCGTAAATAATGCCACGATTCAAAACGGGAACAAACTGTTGCACTGTACACAATAGCGGCAATGTGAATACAATGCTGATAATGATATAATAAAATGCAGTTCTGTTGATCTTTAAAATAAAAGGAAAAAGGAGATAAAATTGTTCTTCAACCGATAATGACCAATAGTGACTGAAGTAATAAGTGAAATCATGGCTGCGGAAATAGCTAAAATTCATTAGATATAATGCAGAGCCAAAAAATTGAATCCAGGAAATGTTTAAACTGTAGAAATGGTTTAATAAAAACACCACTCCAATATATAAGTAGGCTAAAGGAAATATTCGCAAAAAACGCCTGATATAAAATTTTTTTAGCGATAAGCCACCTGTTACTTCTTTTTCTTTTAAACATAGGCTCGTAATTAAAAAACCACTTATTACAAAGAAAATGTTTACCCCCAACCCACCATTGAATATTGTAGTATAAAAATGATTATCAGATAACTGAAGGTGGTAAAATACAACCAGGATAATTGAAATGCCGCGAAATCCATTTAAGGAGTAATAATAGTTACTGCGCAATAAGCTGGATAAGACAGGCTGTCCCTCCTTGTGTGATGTCATACCGTAAAAATAGATACTCAAATAATTAAAACAAAAAAGGCCGCAAATTGCGGCCTCTCTCATGCATTACAATGCGATATTATTTTACTGCATCAACAACTGCTTTGAAAGCGTCTGGGTTGTTCATTGCTAAGTCGGCCAATACTTTACGGTTTAAACCGATTTCTTTAGCGGCTAATTTACCCATTAACTGAGAGTAAGAAATTCCGTGCTGACGGGCACCTGCGTTAATACGTTGGATCCATAAAGCCCTGAATTCTCTCTTTTTGGTTTTACGGTCGCGATAAGCGTATTGTAAACCTTTTTCAACTGTGTTTTTTGCAATGGTGTATACCTTGCTACGTGAACCCCAATAACCTTTGGCGAGGTTCATGATCCTTTTCCTGCGTCTTCTCGACGCTACTGCGTTAACTGAACGTGGCATCTTGTGTGTTTTTTGGTAGTGAGTGCCTGCATCTCGTGTGCCGGACTTAAAACTCTAATACCTGGTTTTAAAATTTGTGAATTACTTTCCGATACAAAGCATACGTTTTACGTTACCCATGTCGGCATCAGATACTAAGCTGGTTTGACCAAGGGCACGCTTACGTTTTGTCGACATCTTAGTTAAGATGTGGCTTTTGTATGCGTTTTTTCTTGCGATTTTACCTGTTCCAGTAAGCTTAAAGCGCTTTTTAGCACTGGAATTGGTTTTCATTTTTGGCATAACTCTATTTATTTGTGTTAGATATTAACGTTTCTCAACGTTTTATTTTCAAACCCCGATCTTGAGACCGAGGTTATTTAATTACTTTTTAGCTGCCTTTGGTGCAAGGGTTAAAAACATCCTTTTTCCTTCAAGCTTTGGTAACTGCTCCACTTTACCAACTTCTTCTAATGCCTGGGCAAAGCGAAGTAGTAAGATCTCGCCTTGTTCTTTGTAAACAATTGCACGACCTTTAAAGTGTACGTAAGCCCTTACCTTTTCGCCAGCTTCCAAAAACTTAATGGCATGCTTTAATTTAAACTCAAAGTCATGGTCATCAGTGTTAGGTCCGAAACGGATTTCTTTGATAACCGTTTGCTTGGCATTGCTTTTTATCTCTTTAAGCTTTTTCTTTTGCTCGTAAATAAACTTATTGTAATCAGTTACTTTACAAACCGGCGGTACGGCATTAGGAGATATTTCAACCAAATCCAATTCCTGCTCCTGCGCTATTGCAAGGGCATCTCTTAATGAGTAAACTCCCTGCTCAACGTTATCACCTACAAGGCGAACTTCCTGAGCCCTAATGAATTGGTTTATGTTATGTTCGGCTTCTTTTTTCTTAAAAGGAAGCCTTGGTCCTCTATTGAAAGGTTTGTTTAATGCCAAGTTATACTGTTATTTCTTTAATTATTTGTTCTTTAAAATCTTCTATGCTCATACTTCCCAAATCACCGGTACCGTGTTTACGTACAGAAACCAAGCCTTCGGCAGCTTCTTTTTCGCCCACAACCAGCATGTAAGGGATTTTTTTGACTTCAGCATCTCGTATCTTTCTGCCTATTTTCTCGTCCCTGAAGTCGATTAGCCCGCAAATATCGGAATCTTTTAATATATCAGAAACTTTTTTTGCATATTCTTCATATTTTTCTGATATGGGGAGTATAATGAACTGCTCGGGCGATAACCACAGCGGGAAATTACCGGCGCAATGCTCAATTAATACCGCTATAAAGCGTTCCATCGAACCAAACGGAGCCCTGTGGATCATTACCGGGCGGTGTTTTTGGTTATCGCTTCCAGTGTATTCCAGCTCAAAACGCTCGGGCAGGTTATAATCAACCTGGATAGTGCCCAATTGCCATTTACGGCCAAGGGCATCCTTCACCATAAAATCAAGCTTAGGGCCATAAAACGCAGCCTCACCTAATTCCACAACTGTAGTCAATCCTTTTTCGGCTGCAGCCTCAATGATAGCGCTTTCTGCCAGGGCCCAGTTTTCATCTGTGCCAATGTATTTTGCCCTGTTTTCAGGATCACGTAACGACACCTGCGCAGTGTAGTTTTCAAAGCCCAAAGCTTTAAATACATACAATACAAGGTCAATTACTTTTTTAAACTCATCCTTTACCTGGTCCGGACGGCAAAACAAGTGGGCATCATCCTGTGTAAAGCCACGCACACGGGTTAAACCATGCAACTCACCACTTTGCTCATAACGATACACAGTACCAAATTCAGCAAAACGAACCGGCAGATCTTTGTATGAACGCGGTTTTGTTTTATAGATCTCGCAGTGGTGAGGGCAGTTCATCGGCTTTAAGAAAAACTCCTCTCCTTCCTGCGGGGTCTTTATCGGCTGAAATGAATCAGCACCATATTTTTCGTAGTGACCTGATG
Source organism: Mucilaginibacter gossypii (assembly GCF_900100945.1). Taxonomy (GTDB): domain Bacteria; phylum Bacteroidota; class Bacteroidia; order Sphingobacteriales; family Sphingobacteriaceae; genus Mucilaginibacter; species Mucilaginibacter gossypii. The sequence continues at coordinate 569,982 of NZ_FNCG01000003.1, forward strand.
TTACATACAGGTTTTTATGACCGATATGCGGAGTGATCACTTGCTCATAACCTGCCTTTACCTGTGCTTTTTGTAAAAAGTTCACAAGGCGTTCGCGCAATGCAGTTCCTTTAGGTAACCACAATGGCAAGCCCATGCCTACTTTTTCAGAAAAGGCGAACAGCTCCAGTTCCTTACCCAGTTTGCGGTGATCGCGCTTTTTAGCTTCTTCGATCATGTGCAGATATTCGGTAAGCTCGCTGGCTTTAGGGAAAGTAACGCCGTAAATACGGGTTAACTGCTTACGGGTTTCATCACCACGCCAGTATGCACCGGCAAGGCTCATCAGCTTAACCGCTTTTATAAAACCTGTGTTAGGGATGTGAGGCCCGCGGCACAAGTCGGTAAAATTACCTTGCGAATAAAAAGTAATAGCGCCATCAGGCAGGTCTTTGATCAGGTCAAGCTTGTACTCATCGCCTTTTTCTGTGAAATACTCAATAGCATCAGCCTTGCTCACCGGTTTGCGGATGTACTCCTCTTTAGTTTTAGCAAGTTCAATCATTTTATCCTCTATCTGCTTAAACTCGTCAGAAGATAAAACCTTGTCGCCAAAGTCAACATCGTAATAAAAACCTGTTTCAATAGCCGGACCGATACCAAATTTAGTACCCGGATAAAGGGCTTCCAAAGCTTCGGCCATTAAGTGGGCCGATGAATGCCAGAAAGTTGACTTGCCATCGGCATCATTCCAGGTTAATAATTTAACATGGGCATCCTGCTCAATGGGGCGACTTGCGTCCCAAACCTGGCCGTCAACTTCGGCTGCTAATACGTTACGCGCTAAGCCTTCAGAAATCGACTGGGCGATTTGCATGGAAGAGATCCCTTTGTCATACTGACGAACGGATCCATCGGGAAGTGTAATGTTAATCATCTACAACTATGATTTAAAGTTTTATAAAATTACGTTTAAACGGTCACCTACAAAGTGACCCTCATTTTGTGGGTACAAAAATAGAATTTTAAATAGCATTTAACATCAAAGCAGTTTCAAATTTTTGTTTGATAGGGATTTTCAGACTCACACCATAGAAAATAAAATGGGGCGTCTTCATTTTCATATAAATTGAAAATGAAGATGCCCCATCAGTTTATGTATTGAGCCTACTTAAAAGCCTCGTTCGACGGATTTGAATTAACAGATGTTTCTTTAACCTTAAATTCAATTGGTTGCCCAACCAGGATGGCCTTTACAGAGAACGGAATTTTAATACCTCCGTTTATTCCTTCGTAGTTACCAAACTCAACAGTCAGGTCATTTGCCCCTTCAATGGTTTGTTTAAGCTTCAGTCCTGTTTTTTGGCTGTAATAATTATGGATATGAATCTCGGTACCTATATTGATATCAACCTCGTAGGCAAGCTCGTTATTTACCACTCTTAAAATAGGCTGCAGCGTTATGTTTTGATTTATCCGTTCATAATCAAGTTCAGGAAACGGGCGGCTTTTAAGTTTGATCATTTTTTTAGCTGCATCATCAAGCTGTACATCCCTGTTAACCTGCCTTGCTTTTATGCTATCGCCATTAAGTGTTATATGCGACACAACAAGGTTATTATATGAGGGTACTATTGCTTCCTGGTAGTACTTATCAGGCATTTTATACCGGGTTACCAATTGCACATCAGCGCCTTGTATATTGCCAACTGCCGATGTTTGCAGATCGCGAATATTCTTGAGTTTGTCGGCACCGCCAATGGCATCTAAATACGCCTTGATCACAGTACTTGCAGTTGTGCCTTGTGGAATTGGAAGCCCGCTGTATGAATTATTTTCGGGGTTAACATCAGGTAAATTATGATCAGGATCGATGGTTGCATAAGCAATTTTCGAGGTCGATTTGTACGGGAAGGTCCAGGTATCGCCGCGCTGCCAGATCTCAGCCGGAAGTTTTACAATGCCGGTTTTTCCGTTCTCTTCTTTAATTGATATGGTAACCGGCAATGCCATTTCTTCCAGGTTTACAATGGTGATCATAGCACCTTTGGTGGCATCATTATCAGGATATGAAATATCCTTTATACCCTGATCAACTTTCCAGGTGGTGAAAAACCATTCGTTCCAAAACCAGCTCAGGTCCTCACCTGCGGCATTATCCATCGTATGGAAAAAATCCCAAGGAGTTGGGTGTTTAAACGCCCATCGTTTGATATAGGTTTTAAATGCATAATCAAAACGTTCTTCACCTAAGATCTGTTCTCGTAAAATAGTTAATCCTAACGCCGGTTTTTCATAAGCAGCAACTGCTAAAAAATCCTCCTGTATCACATCGGGCGTGTTCATAATAGCCTCAGCACCTGGGCTAAATAAATAAGCGGCACTTTTTTGCTGATCGGGCTTTTCATAGTATTCACCCTTGTTAAATACCTTGGTATCAACATTATTTAAAAAGGTGTTAAAACCCTCGTCCATCCAGGCGTATTTACGCTCATTTGATCCAACAATCATCGGGAACCAATTATGACCAAACTCATGATTGGTAACTTCCCACAAACCTCCGTTTTGATTATTTGAGCCACAAAATACTATACCCGGGTACTCCATCCCTCCTACTATACCGGCCACATTAGTAGCTACAGGATAAGTATATTCAAACCATTTATCACTATACAATTCAATGGCGGCTTTAACATATTCGGTTGAGCGGCCGTACGAATTATTCCCTTTAGCCTCAACTGGATAAACTGATTGTGCAAGAGCTTTTTTACCACTCGGCAAATTGATCCGCGCAGCATCCCAAATGAATGCTTTTGACGCAGCCCAGGCCACATCACGGGCGTTTTTACACATAAAATGCCAGGTAAGCGTCGGCTTTTTCGGGTAATCGTTATTACGTAAAATATCAGTCGAATCTTTGATGATAACTGTTTTATCACTCTTACGGGCTTCGGCCAAGCGGTTTATCGAGGTAGGTGATAATACTTCAGCAGGGTTAAGCAGTTCGCCCGATCCTGCTACAACCAAACTTGCAGGCGCGGTAATAGTATAATCAAAATTGCCGTACTCCAGGTAAAACTCGCTTGCACCAAGATATGGTATGGTGTTCCATCCGGTTACATCGTCGTAAACTTCCATGCGTGGGTACCACTGCGCAATTTCATAGATCCAGCCATTTTTAGTATGCTGACGGCCCATTCTGTCGGTACCATATTCGGGAATATCAAAACCATAATCTATTTTGATCTGCAATTTGCTCCCTGCCGCGCGTAACGAATCTTTAAGCTTGATCTGCATACGGGTGTCAGTGATCAGGTAATCGGCTTTCAGCGTTTTGCCTTTATTAATGATATAAACCGATTTTATTTCGGCACCCTTTGTATATGATTTATTTGCGAACCTTCCACCCGAAACATTGCTTGTAGCTTCGGCGCGTGAATCCTCTTTATAGATATTCTGATCTACCTGGAGCCATAAAAAGCCAAGCGCATCCGGGCTGTTATTAGTGTAAGTAATCAAAGTACTGCCCTCTATCCGGTGTTTAGCGGTATCAAGCGTAACATCAAGCTTATAATCGGCCCGGTTTTGCCAGTATTTTGGACCTGGAGCACCACTGGCCGTCCTGAACTCACCGCCCCTTTCAGGGTAAAATATAGGGTTAAATACTTTATGCTGATCATACTTAGGTGCTGCCTGATCTGCATTTTGTGCTTTTACTTCACCGGCATAAATGCCTAAAACCAATAACAACGCGGCTTTGTAGAATTTCATTAACTGTGTTTTAATTGTGAGGGAAAGATATTAAAATATATTTGACTTGAAACGTAATTGCTTGGTTACGTAGTATCAGGCTCATTTGTTTATAACAATTACTAGTAAACTATTTTGCTAAAATGACCGTTGATACATTGTTGCAAATCAATCCCTATTTTTTATATTTTTGCGGATGATTTACGGCACATACAGTCGTTGATCGCAGCCCTAATAAATGGATATATCAGTTGTAGTACCTCTTTACGATGAAGTAGAGTCGTTACCCGAATTAACCACATGGATTAGCCGGGTAATGGACGAAAACCGTTTTACTTACGAGATAATTTTGGTTGACGATGGCAGCAAGGACGGATCATGGGAAATGATCAGGAAACTGCAAACCGGTAATCCCTTTATCAAAGGCATTAAATTCAGGCGTAATTATGGTAAATCTGCAGCCCTTAATACAGGTTTTATTGCTGCAAAAGGCAATGTGGTGATTACCATGGACGCCGATTTGCAGGATAGCCCGGATGAGATCCCAGAACTTTACCGCCGGATAATTGAAGAGAAATATGACCTTGTTTCGGGTTGGAAAGCAAAAAGGCACGATCCGCTGAGCAAAACTATACCTACTAAACTATTCAACGCGGCAACCCGCCGTATGAGTGGCATCCATAACCTGCATGATTTTAATTGCGGTTTAAAAGCCTATCGTAATGTTGTAGTTAAAAACATTGAGATTTATGGCGAAATGCACCGTTATATCCCGGTGCTGGCGAAGTGGGCAGGTTTTACCAAAATTGGCGAACAGGTTGTTGAGCACCGCCCCCGCAAATATGGCAAAACCAAGTTTGGCTTAAGCCGGTTTATCAATGGCTTTCTCGATCTGCTTTCGATATTCTTTGTAGGTAAATTTGGCAAGCGTCCGATGCACTTTTTTGGTACGCTGGGCACATTAAGCTTTTTTACGGGTTTGGTTATGGCCATCTGGATAATTTGGGAAAAGCTTTACAATATAGCACACAATCTAAAATACAGGGATGTAACCACGAGCCCGTTATTTTATATAGCACTGGTAGCCATTATATTGGGCTCGCAATTGTTTTTAACGGGCTTTGTTGCCGAGCTTGTATCGCGCAGCGCAAGCGAACGCAATCATTACCAAATTGAGGAAACAATTTAATTAGATTTGAGATGTTAGATATGAGATTTGAGACTTTTTGAATACTTGCCTCCTGTCTCATATCTAACATCTCAAATCTCACATCTATTCTAAAAACATGTTTTTTTCCATCATCATTCCTTTATATAACCGACCGCAGGAAATAAAAGAACTGCTGGAAAGCCTCACCTTGCAAACCTATCACAATTTTGAGGTTTTGGTTATTGAAGATGGTTCTGTAAATGATGCTGAAGCCATAGTAAATACCTTTACCGATAAACTTAACCTGCGTTATTTTAAAAAACAGAATGAAGGCCAGGGTTTTGCACGTAACTTTGGTTTTGAGCGTGCCAAAGGCGATTACTTTGTAATTTTTGATTCAGACTGCCTGATCCCTCCTGCTTACCTGCAAATTGTTAATGATTCGTTAGCGGCAAATTACCTTGATGCCTACGGCGGACCCGATGGTGCACATGAATCTTTTACTCCTACACAAAAAGCCATAAGCTATTCTATGACCTCCCCTTTTACTACCGGAGGCATTCGTGGTAATAAAAAAGGTATAGGGCAGTTTCACCCGCGTAGTTTTAACATGGGTGTTTCAAGGCAGGCCTGGGAAAAAGCAGGTGGTTTTATTATTACCCGTCTTGGTGAAGATATTGAATACAGTATCAGGATCCATTCACTAGGCTTTAAAATTGGGTTGATTCCCGACGCTATTGTTTACCATAAACGGCGTACTAACTTTTACCAGTTTTATAAGCAACTGCACTTTTTTGGGAGGGCCCGCATCAACATATCTAAGTTTTTTCCTCAAGAGTTAAAGCTGGTACATTTTTTTCCGGCTGCTTTTACAGTGGGTGTTATCCTTACTATTATTCTAAACCTATTTGGCTCTGTTTTAGCACCTGTAGGTAATTTTATACTGTTGATTTTCACTTTGTTAATTTTTTTCCATGCCTGGTGGAAAAATAAATCGGTAAAAATCGCATTTTTGAGCATTATAGCTGCCTTCACACAACTTATTGCCTACGGGTTAGGATTTATACAGGATTTTTGGAAGCGGAAAGTTTTAAGTAGATCATAAGCAATATGTACCACCCCTTTTCTGTAGCGGAGACCATTAAAACCGCATGGAATATTTTAAAGAAGAATTTTGCCATAATCTCGGTCTATTCGGTAGTTGCCATGATATTTGTGTTCATATCAGGCTTTGCCGTATTTTATTTTGATGATAATGCAATGGTGAGTTCTATTGGCTTTGTTGTGTTACTGGTTGAAATAACTTTCATATTCTTAGCATTTATAAAGCTGGTATTCAGATTAATGGACAAAGAATACTATGATTTTGATTTTAGCGAGATCATTCCTAAAATCAGGATGCTGGTAAGCTATCTTACGTTACTAGTACTGGTGAGTACATTAGCCGTTTTTGCAACCCACCTGGTTGAAGGTTTAAAAGAGGGTTTCGCCCAGGATTTTTTCAAATTTATTATCGGACTTGTCGTTCAGTTTTTTTTTCTGTTCTATTTTCCTATTTGCACCTGTTTCATTGTTGATGACGCGTCGGGGCCGATAGAATCAGTACAACAAAGCTTTTATTTGATAAAGGGGAATTTTTTAAAATATTTCTTGATCTTCATTATAATCGAAATATTGATGCTGGTTGCAGCAATTACCGTTGTAGGGTTAATAATAGCTATTCCATTTGCTAACATAATTTTAATGGCAGCCTATCGCAAACTGGTTTATAGCCACCTTGATGTGGATGATGACCTATCTGAAACCAATTAAAAATGGGATTTAAATCTGCATTAAGTAAAGTATTTGCTGCCTTTGTTAATCGGGAATTAAATAAGGTCCGTAAAAACGCGGTTGCATTTCAGCAAAAGGCATTTACAGATCTGGTGCATGTGGCCAAAGACACCAGTTTTGGTAAAGATCATCAGTTTGAAAAGATCAACAACTACGAGGATTTTAAGCGATTGGTGCCTGTACATGACTATGAAGACCTTCGCCCCTATATCGACCGAGTGGTTAATGGCGAGGAGGATGTGCTATGGCCCGGCAAACCTGCTTATCTCGCCAAAACATCCGGTACAACATCCGGTGTAAAATATATCCCCATCTCTAAAGAAAGCATGCCAGAGCATATCAAAGCGGCACGTAATGCTTTGCTAAGCTATATCCACGAAACCGGTAACGCTGATTTTGTTGATGGCAAATTGATATTTTTGCAGGGCAGTCCCATTTTAGCCGAAAAGCATGGCATTTCAACAGGCAGGCTTTCGGGCATAGTTGCACATCATGTTCCGGCTTATCTGCAAAAAAATCGCCTGCCGAGCTATGAAACCAACTGCATAGAAGACTGGGAACAAAAAGTTGATGCCATTGTAGACGAAACTTTTAATGAAGATATGCGCCTCATCAGCGGGATCCCTCCCTGGTGCCAGATGTATTTCGACAGGCTTTCGGCTAAAGCAGGTGGTAAAAAGATAAAAGACATTTTCCCAAACTTTAAGCTTTATGTTTACGGAGGGGTTAACTATGAGCCTTACCGCGCCCGTATTGAGGAAAGTATCGGTTTCAAGATCGATTCGATAGAAACCTACCCGGCATCCGAAGGCTTTATCGCGTTCCAGGATTCGCAAAAAGAAAAAGGCCTTTTATTATTAGTTGATTCTGGGATCTTCTACGAGTTTATCCCATCCGATGAGTATTTTAATGAAAGCCCAACCCGCATTAATATTAAAGATGTAGAGTTGAATAGAAACTACGCGCTCATCATGAACACCAGCGCTGGTTTATGGGGATATAGCATTGGCGATACGATTAAATTTATTTCAAAAGATCCGTATCGTATTGTCGTAACCGGCCGTATCAAGCACTATATATCGGCCTTTGGCGAACATGTTATAGGCGAAGAAGTGGAGCATGCATTAATGAGTGTGGCTAAAGAAGAAGGCATTGACGTAGTTGAATTTACCGTTGCACCCCAGGTTAACCCGGCAGCGGGGCAATTACCTTACCATGAATGGTTTATTGAGTTTGGTACAGCCCCTGACAATCTTCAGGCTTTCGCCATAAAAGTGGACAAAGCGTTGCAGAATAAAAATATTTACTATTTTGACCTGATTGAAGGTAACATTTTGCAACCTTTGGTGATCCAAAGCCTGCAAAAAGATGCTTTTATAAATTATATGCGTTCGGAAGGCAAGCTTGGCGGGCAAAACAAAGTACCAAGGCTATCAAACGACAGGAAGATTGCCGAAGGATTAAAGAGTTTTATAAAATAAAGATAATTGAGTAACCAGGTAAAAAACATTGCCATTCTTGGCTCAACAGGCAGCATCGGTACACAAACACTTGATGTTATAAGGTGGAACAGCAATTTATTCAGGGCGTTTTTGCTCACAGCACATTCCAATGCCGATTTGCTCATTAGCCAGGCTATTGAGTTTGTGCCGGAATATGCTATTATCTGTAATCAAAGCAAATACCAGGAAGTTAAAGAGGCTTTAGCGCATTTGCCCATAAAGGTACTTGCCGGTCACCAGGCTATCATTGATACAGTAACGCATCCCGAAATTGCGGTTGTGCTGACTGCCATGGTAGGCTTTGCAGGGCTTGAACCAACTATTGCAGCTATTAAAGCGGGTAAAGACATTGCCCTGGCCAACAAAGAAACATTGGTTGTTGCCGGCGATATCATAACCGCATTGGCGAAACAAAATGAAGTTCAGATTCTACCGGTTGATTCGGAGCACTCAGCAATATTCCAAAGTCTCGTTGGTGAGGAGTATAAGTCGATAGAAAAACTGATCATTACCGCATCGGGCGGGCCTTTCCGCGGCCGCGGTCTTGATTTCTTAGCTAACGTTACCCGCGAAGACGCGCTTAAACATCCAAACTGGGTAATGGGCGCCAAAATCACCATCGATTCAGCATCGTTAATGAACAAGGGGCTTGAAGTAATTGAAGCTAAATGGCTGTTTGATGTTGAAGCAGATCAGATTGAAGTTGTAGTTCACCCGCAATCTATTATTCACTCACTGGTGCAGTTCAGGGACGGCTCAATCAAGGCACAATTGGGTTTGCCCGATATGAAGCTGCCTATACAGTATGCCCTCACCTATCCCAACCGGATCGAAACGAATTTTAAACGTTTCAGCTTTAGCGATTACCCTAATCTTACTTTCGAAAAACCAGACATGGAAACTTTCCGTAATCTAAGCTTAGCGTATACTGCTTTAAAGCAGGGCGGTAATATGCCTTGCATCATTAACGCCGCCAATGAAATAGCTGTTGCAGGGTTTCTTGATCGTAAAATTGGCTTTTTAACCATGAGCAGTATCATTGAAGAGTGCATGCAGAAAATAAATTTCGTTGCAAACCCTACCTTAGTAGACTATTTGAATACTGACAAAGAAACACGCATCTTTGCGCAAAATTATATACAGCAATTGCCCTCAAAGGCATTACAGTTTTAATATTACATAAATATAAATAATGAGTATAGTGATCATGGTGGGCCAGCTTATACTGGGCCTTTCAATTTTGATAATCCTGCATGAACTGGGGCATTTCCTGGCGGCACGTGCCTTTGGCATCAAGGTAGAAAAATTCTACCTGTTTTTTGATGCATGGAACGTGAGCCTGTTTAAATTTACATATAAAGGCGTTGAGTATGGCATTGGCTGGTTACCGCTTGGTGGCTATGTTAAAATTGCCGGTATGATTGATGAGTCGATGGATACAGAGCAAATGGCTGGTCCACCGCAGCCGTGGGAATTTCGTTCAAAACCAGCCTGGCAACGCCTTATTGTGATGCTTGGCGGTGTTACTGTCAATGTTATATTGGGGATCCTGATATTTTGGGTGTTAACCATGCGTTTTGGTGATAGTTATATACCTAATTCGGCAGCAAAATACGGTATTGTACCTGGCGAAGTAGGTAAAAAAATAGGCCTTCAAATAGGCGACAAGGTTGTCGCTATCAACGGTAAGCCTTTCGAGCGTTTTGATGACCTTACAAGCCCGCAAGTGCTATTGGATAACACTGTATTTACCGTATTACGCGGCACCCAAACTTTGCAGATCAGCATCCCGCGTACCATCCTAAACGATTTGAACGATCATGACATTGAAGGTTTTATCAGTCGCCTGCCCCGTGCTAAGTTCATTGTTGATTCGTTGGAGCCAGGCAGTAACGCTGTAAAAGCAGGTTTAAAAAAGGGTGACAGTATTGTGATGGCGAATAACCATGCGGTTGTATTTTGGGATGAATTACAAGCTCAGCTATCGGCCAACAAAGGCAAACAGGTCGAGTTAGGTATAAAACGTAACCATGAATTGGTTACACTTAAGGCACAGGTTACACCAGAAGGAAAGCTGGGCTTTTACCGTGCAAAAAGCGATTTCCCGGATATCAAAACTATAAAATATGGTTTCTTCGAGGCTTTCCCTATAGGGGCGCAAAGAGCATGGGGAACCTTCAGAGATAATGCCAAAGGAATCGGCAAAATTTTCAGAGGTGATGTTAACCCGGGCAAAGCAGTAAGCGGACCGGTAGCTATAGCCAACCTGTTTGGTGGTACTGTTGATTGGGTTCACTTTTGGACACTGGTAGGCTTCCTTTCGATGGTATTGGCATTAATGAACCTTTTGCCTATTCCAGCTCTTGACGGAGGCCACGCGGTATTCCTGATCATTGAAATGATTAAAGGCAAACCGTTAAGCGATAAGTTCCTTGAACGTGCGCAAATTGTAGGCTTTGTAATATTAGTTACCCTTATGGTATTTGTTTTTGGTAACGATATTGTGAAGCTGGTAATGAAGAAGTGATTTAGAGATTAGTGATTGGATGTTAGAGATTAGTTGCCTCCCAAGCATATGAAATAAGAAGGCCTTTCAACCACTGAAAGGCCTTTCTTGTATTATATGAATTTATCAATCAATTGAATAGCTGTACAAATTAGAATTAGCTTTAAGCTTTGAGCATTCTGCTTTCAGCTTGTTTTTATACCGCAGGATCAGTTGGTTTCGGATTTTCGTAATTATCGGAAATGTTGTCAAAAGGTGATCTTTCATTTTTAAATACCGCTGCTGAGATCAGACTTACTATAGCGCCGAAAATGGCGTATATAAATACCACACTTACGGTTGCTATAACCGCAAAATATTTACTCACCATACTTAAGGCATTGTCTATTTGGTCCTGCGACAGGTTTCCTTTTGCTTCCATTTGTGCGCGCGAAGCAGTTAGAGCCTTATTAACCATTTCCGGACTTAATATCGCATAATACACATAAGTGAATACCGCCACGAAAACTCCTGTAAAAATCGCATATAAAAACCCGGATAAGAAACCTTCTCCATAGGTAATATATCCGCCAAGCTGGTCTTTGTATTCTTTTTGTGTTAACAGCAAGAAAGCGATGAAGGGCAAAAAGCTGAGGTATTTAAGAGATGAGTTGGGGTCAAGGTCCAGAAACTGAAATGCGTAAGTTATAACTATTGAGGTTACCAGGTTAATTAACGCCCACTTCAGGGCTGGTTGCGACGGGCTCGCTTTTTTTATTTCCATGATATAGGTTATTTAGTGTTTGGTTAAAATTAACTAATTATCCTATATCATGTATATGTTTATTTTTTTACCCAGACAAACGTATTTCAAATATTTATCGCCGATATTTTGTTGTTAAATATGCTTAAGGAAAAGGTTATTATGCAAATGAGCCATTAGATACTTGTTTTATGGTCTGAAGTAGGTTAACGCCCAAGCCGCCTCGGTACCTACAACAGGCACAACCATTCGGATGTGCTTAATTACTCCGAAAAATAAATTAGTGTTAACTCATTAAAAATTCAAAATATTGACTATCAATTATTTGCATTCGTTATATTTAAAATGTGTTAACCCCATTTAGATGCGTTTTTCCTGGTTTTAACTCCTCAAATTTGCTATAACAAAACAGGCCTTTCAAATTTGAAAGGCCTGTTTTGTTATACAATTAATGTTTTATTCTTTAAACGGATCCTGCTGGCTCCCGTTTAAAGAAGGCTGCGAAAATTATCGATAAAACAAACAAAAATATAATGCTTATACCTAACGACTGGATTTGCTGCCCTATGGTAACGCTTTTTCCGGTTTGAAAGCTTTTCTCCATCTCCTGAATCTTGGCGTCAGCTTCCTTCTTTTCTTCCGGTTTAGCAGTGCTTTCTTTCAGTTTATTCAAAGCGGTAACCATAGCTGTTTTAGTTTTCTGAGCCATTTGCGGTTCTATAGCGTTTGCAAATATCTGATCACGTAGTATAAATATGGTCAGGTTTGAAATGAAAAACATAATGAAAATTCCGGTGGCGGCCTGCCTCATTGTCCAATACCCGCCCACTTTGCTCCTCAGATTTATGCAAAACAAAGCAGCAATAGCTATCGGAAATATGTACGTGAAAAGTATTGCACCAACTGTTATTGCGACAGCCGATGCTACACTTACCATAAAATAAAAATAAATAATACTTACAACAGCCAATACTGCACCTAAAATCAATCCTTTGATAAGTCCTCGTATTTTTATGGTTCTTTCTAATTGTGCGCTCATTTAAGAGGGTTATTGAAAACTAACTAAAATTTCTAAAACAGCCATATCAAATTCCTTGTTGATGGCATTATCGGCAATCTCCTTTTTCTCCTCATCAGATGGATCGATATTTTGGAAAAAGCACATCATTGGGTAAAACAGTTCTTTAAGCTCTGAATCCTCAGGAAGCGTTGTTGCTACTTTACTGATCTCAGATGCCGGGCTTTCAATCAGGATTTGATTGGCAATAACCGGCTCATAAATGCGATATTCATCTTGGAACTCATCTTCATCAACCAATAAAAACTCCTTCAGGTAGTCTTCAAGTTCCGGTTCAATATCTTCGTCTTCACACTCGTTTAGATATAGTAAAAGATTAAGAAGTTCAGTACCACGGTCGAGTGTTTCTTCTTCAATGCTTTCCCACTCCGGTGTATCAAGATAATCTTCTTCCAGTTTTTTAACGTCTGCGCTAAAGAAGTTGATCATCAGCAAGTCGAAGAAGATTTCACGAAGTTCTTCTACTTGTGGGTTTTCATCAAAAACCGCATCAAGCTCATCTACTTTAGATAAAAAATCTTCGTCAGATGCAAATACGTCGCCAAACTCGTCGGTTAACTGGGTTGCATCAAAGCTGTTGTATTTTGAAAAAGCCTCAAGCGCTGCTATAAAGGCGGTTTCTATTTTTGGATCGATCATAGGTATGTTATTTAAAGATTTGTTTATTGTTGTAAGTTAACAATACTTTACCTTTTAAACGTTGCCCGATATAAGGCGAGTTTGCAGATTTAGATTTGTTGTTAGCCGCAGTGTATTCCCATTCGGCATCGGTGTCAAAAACCACGAGGTTTGCCTTTTCATCTTCAGCGATAACCGGCAGTTCAACACCAAGTATCTCGCGGGGATTAACAGCAAGTTTTTCAACTATAAGTTCAACCGGTAAACCCGCTTTTAAAGCCAGGGCGAAGGCTGTTTGTAAACCGATAATACCATACTCGGCAACTTCAAATTCCACATCTTTAAATTCAATTTCGTGTGGGGTATGCTGCGATACAATAGCATCAATAGTGCCGTCTTTTAAGCCTGTTACCAGTGCGGATACATCATCGGCAGTGCGCAACGGCGGTTTAACTTTATATAAGCTATCGAAGCCCAAAAGGGATTCATCGGTTAAAACTAAATGATGTGCAGCAACATCGCAGGTAACCTCAATACCTTTACGCTTAGCTTCACGGATCAACTCGACCGAACGCGCTGTTGATATAGTTGTAAAATGAATGCGTGATACTGTGTATTCCGCAAGATAAAGATCGCGGGCAACCATCAGTTCTTCGGCCAGTGATGGGATGCCTTTCATACCCAGCAGCGTGCTGATCTCGCCTTCGTTAACTTTTGCTTTACCTGCTATTGCTATATCTTCCGGATAAGAGAAAACCAGTGCATCAAAGCCCTGTGCGTACAGTAAAGCTCTTTCCATTAAACCGGCATCCTGTACCGGGCGACTGCCATCGGTAAAAGCCTTTGCGCCGCTTTGGTACATATCGTACATTTCTGCAAGATCTTTCCCTTCACGCTTCTGGGATATGGTACCCAGAGGATAAACATTAACCAGGTTACCTTTTGAGCGGTTTAGCAGGTATTCAACTTCCGACTTGGAATGCACCGGCGGCTGGGTATTGGGCATTAGTGCTATGCCGGTAAAACCTCCTGCCGCCGCGGCCATTGTACCTGAGCGAAGGTCTTCCTTGGTTTCAAGGCCCAACTCGCCTACGTTACAGTTAAGATCGAAAAAGCCGGGCGAAACATATTTGCCTTCGGCATCAAACAGTTCGGTATCGGCATCAATATCGTCGGCTATGCGGGTAATAACACCATTTTCAATTAAAATATCGGCAACTTGTTGATGAAAGGATGATCCGGGATCAAGAATAGTGGCTGATTTGATAAGCAAATTCATTAGCACTGCTTTATGTGTGGATTTGTATGGACCTATCCCGCCTGAATAACACCTTGTTGATCAGGCTTATAAAATCTGATTAACAATATTTCTGCAAGCAGGAAGATCAGCGCCAAAATTATACAAAGTTTCCATAATTGTGTGCCAAAATTTGATTCGGCAACAACACTTTTTAATGAGCCGTTTCCCGCTATTAATAAGGGCTTTGCATTTGGTATCAATTTTTCCAGGTCGGCTGCCGAAAAATAACTCATGTCAGATTCGGCACGGTCGTCGTTAACTGCAAGCGTCGCCAGCGTGCTGTCCTGTTTCCGGAGCGAATAAATTCCGGGTTCATTCAATTGGTCAGAAACATATAACAACGCACTTCCCTCCCGCTGCCTTGCATCCGGGATAATGCTTTGATTGCCTTTGATGAGTTTGAGCAATTGCTTTTCAGTGGTTTGTACAGGTGGTACCTCAAAATTTTCGTCGGTGCCAAGGGTGTAAAATAAGGGTTGGTCATGCCCGCTTAATAATGCCATCCTAAAAAGTATGGGTACAAACAGTGCATGCCTTTGCAGGTTACTAAAATCCTCGTTAAGGGGCACGGCACATACATAAACATTTCCTCTTCCGCTCCAGTACCCCCCCCAAAAAGCTTCGCCGGTAGCAAGCTTCATCAGGCTTTCCTGCTTAGCACCGCTTTTACTCAGTTGATAGTATTTTTTAACGGATGGTAAATCGGGGTTTTGAGGAAAGCTTTCAAACACGTTCTTAAAAACAGGGCTCTGCCTGTTAAGGGAAGCTACTTTTACATCCTGGGTTATTAGCTTTTCAGGATATCCGGTATTTAAGGCTAATAAAAATGACTTATAATTAGCCAGATCGGCATCGGCCGACGGAAATACAACCAGCGTCCCTCCTTTTGTCACGTACGTTCTCAACTGCTGTGCCAGTCCGGTAGCTATGGTTTTAATGTCGCTGATAATTACTATAGGGTAGCTATTAAGTGCAGTGTAATCAACGTTACCATCGGTTACACGGGATGCAGCAAAGAAAGCGTCAGATGCAAAAACAGCTTTCAGATATGGATTTGGAGCGCCTCCATCTATCAGCAGAACCGGCATTTGCTGCTTTACATTAAAACTAAAATAAAACTGGTTGTCAAATGTGACCGGATTGTCCTGCAACTTAATTTCACCGCTCTGCCATCCAGGTTTTAAGCCCGAAAATGATAAGGTATCATTTTGAACCTGGCGGGCATTGATACTGAAGCTACCGAGCGCCTTTTGCTCACCGTTAATTAATATTTTGAGGGGAATCTTTTCTTCTTTTTCTGTAGCGTAATTATGTAGGCGTACAACCAGTTTTTCACTTTCACCCGGGCGATGTACCGCACTAAGTAACCAAACCGAATCAACAGCAACATTTGGAAGGTTTCCGGCTTTAAGCTGAACAAGGTTAACGGTAATATTACTATCGACTTTCACTGGTTTATCATTTCTGTTTTTTTGAAAATCAGAAATAATAAACACCGACCTAGCAGCTCCCGGTTGATTTTGCAATAGGTTTTCCTGTCTGCTGATAACCTGTTGTAAGCTCCTGCTTTGTGAACTTACTTTAACCGCATCAACTGCATCATTAAATTCATCACGGCTCAACAGTCTTTGATGTTTACCTTCAAAATCTTGCGTAAGTAATTGAAAGCGATCGTTAATGTTATAAGCCGAAGCAATTTCCTTAGCACGGCGTTTAGCTTCATCAAGTAACGACCCCTCGCGGTTAAGGGTTTCCATGGAGTAAGAATTATCCACAAAAACGCTTATCACCTGTTGTTTACCAGCATTAGCATTTTGCGCGCCGGGGATATAAGGTCGGGCAAATGCCAGTATCAGAAATAACAAAGTGAGTAAACGCGCCGCCAATATCAATCGCTCCTTCAAATTGCGACGCGAGGCCTGCCGTTCCTGCACCTCTTTCAGAAACTGTACATTACTGAAATATACCTTTTTGTATTTACGAAAATTAAATAGGTGGATCACAACCGGGATGGCCAGACTTAACAACGCGAATAAAAAAGCAGGATATAAAAAATACATATTTTATATAGATGGTTGTGCTATTTACAAATGTGGTAATTAAATTGAATTTCTGTTATCTTGCAGTACCGGAACATGAAAAAAATCCCCCTGTTATTAATTTTATCGCGAGTTTTATTTGGTATCATAATTATTGCATTAAGCTTAATACAATGCCTGTATTTCCGAAACATCATTATAATATTAATGATACTCGGCTTACTATCAGATATTTTTGATGGAATCATTGCCCGACGGCTGAACGTTTCAAGCCCCATGCTCAGACGGCTTGATTCAGGTGTCGATCAATTTTTTTGGTTGAGTATTGTGGCAGGATGTTATATCACCTGTCCACAGTTTTTTAAAGACAATCTGCTAAAGATAAGCTTGCTGGTTGCCATGGAAGCAGGATGTTATGCCATAAGCTATATCCGGTTTGGTAAAGAGGTGGCCACACACGCCATATCTTCAAAGTTTTGGACACTTGTACTGCTCGCAACTATGATTCAGGTTACAGTAAGTTGCTCTTCTGTAATTCTATTTAATATTTGTTTTTATCTGGGAATAGCTACCCGTATAGAAATAATAGGCATGCTACTTATTATAAAAGAGTGGACAAACGACATCCCAACTATTTACCATGCTTTTTTGATAAGGAATGGCAAAGAGATAACGCGCCATAAACTTTTCAATGGCTAATTGCAAGAAAACAATATGGCCTTGTCTCTTTAACTATCTTAATATCGGTCTTCCCTTTCAAATCATGTATAAATAAATATATTTGGTGCATACATCAATCTACTTAAAAAATGGAATACAGAAGATTAGGCGAAAGTAAACTAAGCGTATCGGCAATAACTTTTGGAGCATGGGCTGCAGGCGGCTGGATGTGGGGTGGCAATGACGATCAGGAAGCTATTGATGCCATGCGTGCGGCTTACGACCTTGGAATAACATCAATTGATACAGCCCCGGTTTATGGACAAGGTAAAAGCGAAGAGCTGGTGGGCCTGGCCATTAAAGGCCTACCCCGGGATAAGGTACAGATCCTGACTAA
The DNA here is from genome assembly GCF_900100945.1 of Mucilaginibacter gossypii. Lineage (GTDB taxonomy): Bacteria > Bacteroidota > Bacteroidia > Sphingobacteriales > Sphingobacteriaceae > Mucilaginibacter > Mucilaginibacter gossypii. Next base: position 587,536 of record NZ_FNCG01000003.1, read on the forward strand.
ATATGGCTTGCGCTGGGACCTTGTAAAAGGTGAGTTCTTTTTCAAAAGTAAAGACAACAGCGGAAAGGATATTGATGTGTATCGATATGCCGGTAAAGACAGCATTATAGCCGAGTGTGAAAATAGTCTCAAACGTCTCGGTACCGATTATATCGACCTGTACCAAATTCATTGGTCGGACAAAACTACGCCTATTGACGAAACTATGGAGGCCATTTTACGTCTGCAAGAACAGGGTAAAATTCGCGAAGCAGGTGTTTGTAATTATAATTTGAGTCAAATGCAAATCGCTGCCAAAACCATTAAGCTGGCGGCAAACCAGGTTCCGTTTAGCATGGTAAACCGCGCTATTGAAGATGAGTTAATCCCTTATTGCATCGAAAACAGGAAAGCAATATTAGCTTATAGTCCCCTTGAGCGTGGTTTATTGACCGGTAAAATGAAACCCGGCCAAAATTTCGGCGAAGGCGATCATCGTGCAGGCGTTAAATATTTTAAAGATCAAAACATTGAGCGTACCAATGCGTTCCTTGCCAAAATAAAACCATTGGCCGACGAAAAAGGTGCAACTTTAGGGCAATTGGTTATCCGCTGGACAATCAATCATCCAGGCATAACCGTAGCGCTGGTTGGCGCCCGTAATGCCGAACAATCAGTTGAAAATGCAAAAGCAATAAATATTCATATCAATGGAGAAGAAATGGAGTTTATCAATAACCAGTTAAGTGATTTGGTGATTGTAGATTAAGATCAAGGATTTTCCTATATTCCATTATGAAAAAATCGTTGCTACTCTTCCCTTTAATGTTGGCATTAAGATTATCTGCTCAAAATGCCCAGCAGATCCATCAAAAAGCTATTTTAATTGATACGCATAACGATGTTATTTCAAACGAGTTGATCACCGGCGCTGATTTAGGCAAACGTCAGAGCGAAGGGAATTTTGATTTAGTCCGCGCTAAAGAAGGCGGACTTGACGCACAGATCTTTTCTATCTGGTGTGGTGAAAGTTACGGTAAAGGGGCTGCCTTTGCTTTTGCAAACCGGGAGATAGATTCGTTGTACGCGCTCATCAAACGTAATCCTGATAAAATAGCTTTAGTGCGCAATACCAAAGAACTTAAAAAAGCTGTGGCCGGTAAAAAGCTGGCAGCATTGATTGGTGTTGAAGGCGGGCATATGATCGAAGACAGGATGGATTACATTGACAGTCTGGCTAAACGAGGGATGCGCTATCTTACCCTCACCTGGAATAACAGCACTTCATGGGCAACTTCGGCACGTGACGAGGTTACTAAAAAGGATAGTTTGAAGCATTTAGGACTTACCGATTATGGCAAACAAATAGTAAAGCACCTGAATGAGCTTGGTGTTATGGTTGACGTATCGCATGTGGGTGAGCGTACTTTTTATGATGTGCTGGCAACAACCACAAAGCCTGTTATCGCTTCACATAGCTGTGCTTATAGTATCGATCCATTTCGCCGCAACTTAAAGGATGACCAACTAAAGGCGCTGGCAAAAAACGGCGGTGTGGTATGCATTAATTTTTATAGTGGCTTTGTAGACAGTACCTATACACCCAAAGTGCTTAAGTTTTTGGCGCTGCATAAAACAGAGCTCGATTCATTGACCAAAGTTTATCATGACGTCGATCTGGCCAATATCAGGATAAATGCCATGTATAAAGTTGAATCTGACAAGCTCAGACCACCGCTTGAATTGCTAATTAAGCATATTGATTATATAGTAAAGCTGATAGGTGTTGATTATGTGGGTATCGGGTCGGATTTTGATGGAGCCGAATCATACCCTCTTGGTTTGGATAGCGTTGCTGATTATCCAAAAATAACCGGAGAACTATTGAAATTAGGCTACAGCCAAAAAGATATTGATAAAATATTAGGTGGAAATGTAATGCGGGTGCTTGCCGCAAATACAGGTAAATGATGTCACTTTGTTGACGATATGCGCTTTGCCTTATGCGCTTAAAATCGTAAATTCGCAACTCATTTATAATAAAATGTCTCAAGAAACTGAACACGTAAAATGCCTGATCATAGGGTCAGGTCCTGCAGGTTATACTGCAGCTATATATGCTTCCCGCGCTGATCTTAAGCCAGTTATGTATACCGGTTTACTGGCAGGCGGCCAGCTTACACAAACTACCGAAGTTGAAAATTTCCCAGGCTATCCGCAAGGCATTATGGGCCCTGAACTGATGGAGGATTTCCGCAAACAGGCTGAGCGCCTGGGTACCGAAATCCGTTTCGGATATGTTAGTTCTGTTGATTTTTCAAGCCTGCCACATAAAGTTGTAGTTGATGATGTGAAAACTATCACAGCAGATACCGTGATTATTTCAACCGGAGCTTCGGCCAAATGGCTTGGTTTAGAGTCTGAACAAAAATACAGCGGCTTTGGCGTTTCTGCCTGTGCCGTTTGCGATGGTTTCTTTTTTAAAGGCCAGGACGTAGCTATTGTTGGTGCCGGTGATACTGCAGCCGAAGAAGCTACCTACTTAGCCAAATTGGCCCGCAAGGTATATATGATCGTTCGCAGGGACGAGTTCCGTGCTTCAAAAGCGATGGTTCACCGCGTGCTGAACACACCAAACATTGAAATATTGTATAATACCGAAACCAAAGAAATTTTAGGCGATGGTCAAAGTGTTACCGGTGTTAAAGTGATCAATAACCAAACCAACGCCGAAACCGATCTTGATGTTACAGGATTCTTTGTAGCAATTGGTCACCACCCTAATACCGATATTTTTAAAGGCTGGTTACATATGGATGAAACCGGTTATATCATCACCCGTCCCGGTTCAACTGAAACCAACGTTGAGGGTGTATTTTGCGCCGGCGATGCACAAGACCATATTTATCGCCAGGCTGTAACAGCAGCCGGTACCGGCTGTATGGCCGCTATCGATGCTGAGCGCTACCTGGCTGCCAAAGAGCATGTGGTGACAGCTTAATCAAGCGATTAGAGATTGGAGGTAAGAGATTAGATGGTTTCTTACGATCATAAAAAGCGACAGGTATCCCCTATCGCTTTTTTCATTTCTGAACCGGGGTTTGGGGAGATTTTTCGGTTTACACTGCACACCGTGGTCTAACCCGAATTAGCAAACAATAAGATTCTTTTGAATTTGCTTAGCATCCTGTTAATTCGTTTCATTCCATAAATTCGAGTTCAGACAAATACTTACTGAACTAAGATTTTTACATATTAAAACTTTTTAAATTTTTTAAAAAAGTTTTATCTTACGGGCTCACACTAACCTGTTAGATAAATTATGTATAAAAAGGTTTCTTTAGTACTGCTCGCCGTGCTTGCAGTGTACACCTCCACTGCAAATGCGCAGGATGCTGATCCAAACCTGGGCATTATCCCCGCACCTGTTTCATTGAAAAAAGCTTCCGGTCAATTTATTTTGAGCCAGGAAACCACGATCCAGGCGGATACGCCCTCAAACAAAGCAGTAGTATTTTTTGAAGATTATCTTGCCAATAACCAGGCATACAACAAACCAATTGTTGTAAAAGGCAGCAAAAGCAACAACGTTATAACCCTTACTGCTGCCGGTACTGATGGTTTACCTGCCGAAGGTTACCGTTTAACTATTACTCCGCAACAAGTGATTGTTGCAGGTAAAGGAGCCGGGCTTTTTTATGGAGTGCAAACACTGCTCCAGCTAATGCCCGTAGAGCATTCGGCTACCATAAAGCTGCCTGCCGTGCAAATTGAAGATTACCCACGCTTTGGTTATAGGGGCGCGATGCTTGATGTTGGTCGCCACTTTTTTGGGGTGGAAATGGTTAAGAAATATATCGACCTCTTGGCCGCTTATAAACTGAATACCTTTCACTGGCACCTTACTGAAGATCAGGGCTGGCGGATTGAAATAAAGAAATACCCTAAGCTTACCCAAATAAGCAGTATGCGTGCACAAACGCTTATAGGTGGTTATCACGACCGTACGCCACAACAATTTGATGGGACACCGTACGGCGGCTTTTATACACAAGATCAAATACGCCAGGTAGTAAAGTATGCATCAGACAGGTTTGTTACCATAGTGCCTGAAATTGAAATGCCGGGGCACTCTAAAGCTGCGCTTGCTGCTTATCCCAAGTTAAGCTGTGACCCGTCAAAAACGTATCAACCTGCCGAAACGTGGGGCGTATTTAACGATATTTACTGCCCTAATGAAAATACCTTTGCCTTTTTACAGGACGTTTTAACAGAAGTGATGGCGCTTTTCCCGAGTAAATACATCCACATTGGCGGTGACGAAGCCCCGAAAGATGCATGGAAAAGCTCGCCATTTTGCCAGCAGCTAATTAAAAAATTGAAACTGAAAGACGAGCACGCACTGCAAAGCTATTTTATACAACGCATTGAAAAGTTTTTAAACTCAAAAGGTCGCAGCATCATTGGCTGGGACGAGATCTTAGAAGGCGGCCTTGCTCCTAATGCTACCGTTATGAGCTGGCGCGGCGAGGAAGGCGGAACAGCAGCAGCGCAGCAAAAACACGATGTGATCATGACGCCAGGAAGCAACGGTTTATACATTGACCATGGCCAGGGTAGGCCAAGCCAGGAACCTTTAAGCATCGGTGGCAACGAACCGCTTTCAAAAATCTACAGCTATAACCCCACTCCTGCTGTATTAACGCCTGATGAGCAAAAATACATTAAAGGTGTGCAGGCCAATTTGTGGACGGAATATGTGGCCACAGATGCCAAAGTGGAATTTATGCTGCTGCCGAGGTTGCTTGCATTATCAGAAATTGCCTGGTCGCCATTGGCTAATAAAAATTATGTTGATTTTGCTGATACACGCTTACCTGGTCATTTGGCATGGCTGGATAAAAATGGTTTTGATTACCACGTGCCAACAGCTATAGGTGCAAAAGATACAGTGATGATAGGAAGCAAGTTAAATGCTGTATTGAAACCATCTGTTGAAGGTGCAAAAGTTCATTATACTATTGACGGTTATACCCCACGCGAAACAGACTTGATTTATACTACCCCACTTAATTTGGATATACCCGCCGATCAATATCGCGAACTACAGACTATTGTGATCACTCCTTCGGGCAAACGGAGCAATGTTACCCGTACATTGGTTTATAATAAAGCGCCAATGGCAGCCGTTACTTATACAGGTACAGCATCGGGACTAAAGTATCAGGTTTTTCCTGGTCTTTACAGCAGTACAAACCAACTTGGCGTTATGCCTGCCGACAGCGGCGTAACCAAAACCTTTAATACGACTGATCTGCGAAAAAATAAAGGTAAATATGGTGTGATTTATACAGGATTTATTAATATTGAAACCGATGGCGTTTATGGCTTTGCAACGTCATCTGCAGGTGGTTCGGTTTTGTTAATTGATGACCAACCGGTAGTTGATAATGATGGAAAACACACCATGAATGAACAAATGGGAGCTGCGCCGTTATTAAAAGGCTACCATAAGGTAACGGTAAAATATTTTGACCAGGGAGTTGGCCCTGTATCGTTAAAAGTGTTTATTACTGCGCCTGGTAAAGCAAAAGCCGAGCTAACACCAGATACATTATACAACTAAGTTGAACCCAAAAAATATGACTAACAGGTTTTACCTTTTTGCGCTTGCGATAAGTGCATTAATGGCTGGATGCGGCGGGCAGGAAACAAAAAAGCCTGCCGCTCCTACGGCACCTAAAAAGCCGGAATTGATGGCGCCTTTCAGGTTTCACAAACTGATAGAGGTGTCTCCGGGCCAAAGCTATGACATTTTGAGCTGGGGGCGCGGCGCCGAAGAGGCCGGTTCGTTCATGATATTACATTCAGATTCGTCGGCTATAAAATACACTACGACAACCGGCGATTTGGATGGGGCTATTATTGACGTTTACAATTCGGATATGGATGTGGATGGCAATCCTGAAATCCTGATACAGGCTAAATCGAAAGATACAACCAATTACACGTCAATTTACGCCTTTGAGTTTAACGACAATAATAGTAAGGCCAATAAGCTGGATTTTCCGAAGCTGACCAGCTCGCAGCGCAAAGGTTACCGTGGTAATGATAATTTCTATATTAAGGAAGGTAAGCTGATGCGGGAGTTCTCGATATTTAACGGAACCGGCAAAGATGCCAAACCATCAGGAGCAAAACGCCAATTGGAGTATGGTTTACGGGGTAATGAATTTACCGTTAAGCAGTTGAGCAAAGATTCGACAGATGTAAAGCAACCGGACAATCAGCCTGCTAAAACTGATGAGAAAAAATCTTCGGATAAACAAAGCTCATCTTCTTCTTCAAAATCGTCTAAGAAAAAACATAAAAGACATAGAGGATAATTTAGTTTGCGTTACAAACGAGCGCAAGGCGAAACAAGTCAAAACATTAAAAGCGCCGTGATGAGCAGTTCATCATGGCGCTTTTTACTAATCTCTAACCTCCAGCCTCTAATCACTAAAATCACGTCTGTATCACCCCTACATTAAAAGCCTTTTCTATTGGTGCGTGATTAGCGGCTTCAATCCCCATTGATATTACTTTACGGGTTTCAAGCGGATCGATGATCCCGTCCACCCAAAGCCGGGCAGCGGCATAATATGGAGTTGTTTGAGAATTATATTTATCTGTTATCTGTTTCAACAATTCGGCTTCTTTTGCAGCATCTATCTCTTCGCCTTTAGCTTTGAGACTTGCTTCCTGGATCTGCAACAAGGTTTTGGCTGCTTGTCCGCCGCCCATTACCGCAATTTTGGCCGACGGCCAGGCGTAGATCAATCGTGGATCGTAGGCTTTGCCACACATGGCATAGTTTCCTGCTCCGTAGCTATTACCTACAACTATGGTGAATTTAGGTACAACGGAATTTGCTACTGCGTTCACCATTTTTGCTCCGTCTTTGATTATTCCCCCTTGCTCCGACCGGCTGCCTACCATAAAACCGGTAACATCCTGTAAAAACACCAGCGGAATTTTCTTTTGATTACAATTCATGATAAAACGGGTAGCCTTATCTGCCGAATCGGAATAGATTACCCCACCAAACTGCATTTCGCCTTTTTTTGATTTGATCACCTTGCGCTGATTAGCTACAATCCCTACGGCCCATCCGTCAATACGGCCTAAGCTGCAAATGATAGATTGTCCGTAGCCATCTTTATAGGGTTCAAATTCTGAGTTATCCAACAAACGGAGAAGAATCTCCTTCATATCATAGGCTTTTTCCCGGTTATCGGGCAGTATTCCATAAATTTCTTTTTCACTGAGTTTTGGAGCTGAGGGCTGGATCCTGTCGAAACCGGCTTTGGTATAATCGCCCGTCATACTCATGATATTGCGGATGGAATCAAGAGCGGCTTGATCATTAGGCTGTTTATAATCGGTAACGCCTGAAATTTCGCAATGAGTAGTGGCACCGCCAAGTGTTTCATTATCCACATCCTCGCCAATGGCCGATTTTACCAGATATGACCCCGCCAGGAAAACTGAACCCGTGCCTTCCACGATCATGGCCTCATCGCTCATGATAGGCAAATATGCACCTCCTGCCACGCATGAACCCATAATGGCGGCGATCTGGATAATTCCCATACTGCTCATGATAGCATTATTGCGAAAAATGCGGCCAAAGTGTTCTTTATCCGGAAAGATCTCGTCCTGCAAAGGCAGATAAACTCCTGCCGAATCGACGAGGTAAATGATAGGTAACTTGTTTTCGATGGCTATTTCCTGGGCACGGAGGTTCTTTTTTGCTGTTATCGGGAACCAGGCCCCTGCTTTTACCGTGGCGTCATTAGCCACAACAACACATTGCCTACCGGATATATATCCGATACCGCAGATAACTCCTCCGGATGGGCAGCCGCCATGTTCAGTATACATGCCGTCGGCCACAAAAGCGCCGATCTCCAGCCATGGTTTATCTTTATCAATGAGGTAAGCCACCCGCTCGCGGGCCAGCATTTTTCCTTTTTCTTTTTGTTTGGCTGCGGCTTTTTCACCACCGCCCTGATGTACTTTGTTAAGCCGGGTGTTTAGCTCATAAACAAGCTGCTTATTAATATCTTCATTTTTATTGAATTCGATATTCATAATTGGTTTTAGATAGGACAGGTAATTTAGAAAATTTCCTATCTAAAAAAGGAAATTGCAAACGGTTTTGTTTCAAAGAGGTGCAACCTTACCAGTTTGCCGTAAAAAGTTCGCATCAGGTCGTTTAATCAGCCAACTAAATCTTTCTACACATCAAGACTTTGACTCAGAACTCCAGACTTAAGACTTACGTAAGGTTTCTATCCTTAAACCATACATCATCTGGTTTGGCGTTGAAATTATCCATCAGGTTTACCAGCTCTATCGGATCGCCTGAGGTAAGAATCAGTTCGCGATTGGTTGGCTTCAGAAAACGTTGTTCAACCATTACATCCATTTGTTTAAGTAACAGATCGTAAAAGCCGTTGACGTTGAGCAAGCCGATAGGATGGTTATGCAAACCCAACTGCAGCCAGGTTAGCACCTCAAAAAACTCCTCAAGAGTGCCCCATCCGCCCGGAAGCGTAATGATGCCTTCACTAAGATCGTTCATCATTTGTTTACGCTGATGCATATTTTCTACAATGTGCAACTCGGTTAAACCTGTATGTCCTACTTCTTTATCCATCAAAAACTGCGGGATTATACCGATAGCTTTACCTCCCCTGCTTAACACAGCATCGGCCATCAAACCCATAACGCCAACTTTACCGCCGCCAAACACAAGTGTAATGTTACGGCTTACCATAACCTCTGCCAATAATTCGATGGCTTGTTTTAATGCAGGATCGCCATTGAAATTGGCACCGCAGAATACACAGATAGATTTCATGCTCAATGATAGCAAAATTTGTTCAATGGCCTATTAAGGTTTTGTTACCTGTTGATTGTATGTAATCCAATATTTATATATTTAGAAAAATTATCACATGAAAAAACCTATCTTAACCATTATCACGTTTTTTATTGTTGCAGTGCAGGCATTCGCACAAAACATCACAACTCCTAATGTTGAGCAAAAAGACGATCAATCAACAATCATCAAAAAAATAGAAACCAATAGTCAGTATACTATTGTGACCTTTGAAAACTATGCCTACCAGGATAATGCGTGGCTACAGCTCAATAAAGAGATCTTTATTCAAACTGATTTAAGCAACGCACATTATGAGTATGTTAAGTCGGAAAACATAGCCATGGTACCCAATAAAAATGTATTAAAAAAGGCTGGTGATAAGCTTGAGTTTAAGGTATATTTTAAAAAAATACCTTCTGCTGCAAAATCCATTGACATCATAGAGCATGCCGGGTTAAGCAGGTCGGGAATTAACTATTTTAATTTTTATAATGTTAGTTTAACTGAGCAAGCTGCTGCAACCAAGCATGTCAAGGTAACCGATGTTGTATTGCTTCCGCCACCACCTGTAGCCACGGATACAGCCTCAACAGGACTATTTAATGGAAGCCCCTCTAATGACATGCAAAACGCGATGAATTCTATGGGACCGATGTACGCATCGATGGCAAAATCAGTGCTTGACGCTCAACTCGCTTACTTTAAGCAGCCCGGCAAAATAGCCGAAATAGCTAAATTAAATAAAGATTATTTTGATGCACTTGTTAAAGTGGGGTTCAATTACGAACAGGCGTTAAAGATCATCACCGCGAACGGTTTAATTTCAAAATCATCATCAGTGACCGGCCAATAGGTTATTATCAAAAACAAAAGCGGCTGAAAGATAGAGGATCTTTCAGCCGCCTTATTTTATGCAGTTTATATTAAGAATTACCTGCTTGTATAGTTAGGCGCTTCTTTAGTGATAGTAATATCATGCGGATGACTTTCGCGCATACCAGCAGCGGTGATCCTCACAAATTTGGCACGTTGGAGGTCTTCGATATTGGCAGCACCGCAATAGTGCATGCCGGCACGTAAACCACCGATGTACTGGAAAATCACTTCGGCCATGCTGCCTTTAAACGGCACCCGACCAACAATTCCTTCCGGTACCAGTTTTGTAACCACATCGGTTTCATCCTGAAAATAGCGGTCTTTTGAGCCTTTGGCCATCGCCTCAACCGAACCCATACCACGGTATGATTTAAATTTACGGCCTTCATAGATAATAGTTTCGCCGGGCGACTCTTCAACACCTGCAAATAATGAACCTGCCATGATTGAGCTTGCACCGGCGGCAATAGCTTTAACGATATCTCCGGTTTGTTTAATACCGCCATCGGCAATTACCGGAACGCCACGGCCTTCAAGTGCCTTGGCGCACTCATATACCGCGTATAACTGTGGTACACCCACACCTGCAATGATACGGGTTGTACAAATCGAGCCTGGGCCAATACCTACTTTAACCGCATCAGCCCCGGCATCAGCCAGTGCGATAGCAGCATCGCCCGTTGCAATGTTACCGGCAATTACCTGCAGGTTAGCATAGAGTTTTTTAACTGCCTTAACCATATCAATAACTCCTTTTGAATGGCCATGAGCTGTATCAACCGTAATTACGTCAACACCGGCATTAACCAGGGCGGTTACCCGGTCAATGTTATCGGCGGCTACACCAACGGCTGCACCAACACGTAAACGACCGTATTCGTCTTTACAAGCGTTCGGGAAGTTTTTAACTTTCTGAATATCTTTATAAGTAATGAGGCCCACCAGTTTCCCATCTTTATTCACAACCGGTAGTTTCTCAATTTTATTGCTTTGCAGTATGTTAGCAGCATCCACAAGGGTGGTACCTGCAGGTGCGGTGATCAGGTTGGTTTTGGTCATTACTTCGCTCACGGGAACGCTCATATCTTTTTGGAAGCGAAGATCACGATTGGTGATAATGCCTTTCAGATTATGATCTGCATCGATAACCGGGATACCACCAATGCTAAATTCCCTCATGATCTGGAAAGCATCTGCAAGCAGGGCGTCTTCCAGTAAAGTTACCGGGTCTTGGATCATACCGCTTTCTGAGCGTTTAACCTTGCGTACCTCGTCGGCCTGTGCCTGTATGGTCATGTTTTTGTGTAACATACCTATACCACCTGCCTGCGCAATGGCTATAGCCAGCTCAGCCTCGGTAACCGTATCCATGGCGGCCGAGATAATAGGAATGTTTAACCGGATGCTTTTAGTTAAGTAAGTGCCGGTATTCACTTCGCGTGGTAAAACTTCTGAATAAGCCGGGAGTAGTAAAACGTCGTCGTAAGTTAATCCTTCGGCAACAAATTTTGATGGGTCTAACTGCATAGCAAATAATTATTTTGGAGTTATTATTTGCCGGGCAAAGGTAATAAAATATTTCGGAATTCGGAATTTCGCTTTTCTATTTATTTAAAATTGCCTTAAGATGATAATTCGGGATTGGCATTTTGAATGTTCGATTTCGGATTTATTTTATTTTTACTACTCAAATCCATTCAAGAATTTGGGAGTCTCGCTTTCTGATTCGCCGTTAAACAAATCAAAAAGCGAATTTCCGAATCAAAGTAATCCGAAATCGAACATCCCAATTCCGAAATCAAAAATTAATATTTCCCTACAATCACTTTATAAAACTGATCGAAGTTGAAATAAGTATTAGCCAGTTGGATCAGCTTATCTGAAGTTATGTTTTTTACGGTCACCGTATACCTGTCATAATAATCGTAATCCAAACCTGCAAAATAGATGGTTTTGAACTTATCAGCATGCGAAAATACATTTTCCAAACTTCCTAATAATGAGCCTAACATGTAATTGCGCACCAGGGAAAGTTCCTCTTCCGGTACCAGTTCGGTTTTCAACAGGTTCATTTCTTTTTCAATCTCGGCAACCGCCGACTTACAAACATCTGCACCAACCTCTGTCGCTATAAAGAATGATCCGCCCTGCTTAAATGACGCCAGCCCCGATCCTATACCATAGGTATACCCCTTATCCTCGCGGATATTAGCCATTAACCGCGATCCAAAATAACCACCGAATACTGTATTTAAAACCTGTAACGCCTGGAAGTCTTCATGCGAACGGTTGATGATAGGCGTACCTATCCGGATAGCCGATTGCAAAGCTTCCGGTTTCTCTGTAAAATAAAACAGGTCGGCGGCGGCTTTAATATCGGGCTGAATTGTAACCGCCGGGATTGGGCTGTTTTCCCAATCTTTATCAAATGTATCGGTAAGCAATGTTAGCATTTCCGGCTCAATCTTACCCGCTATAACGATAGTGCAATTGGAAGGCTGGTACATTTTTTTGTAATGTGCCAGCATATCATCATGCTGCAGGGTTTGATAGTCGGTCATCTCAGCAGCATATCCAAAAATGGTAGTTCCATAAACAGCCCTGTTAAATGCTCTGCGGGCCACCACATCATTTTTTTGCAGACTAACCTGCAATTTTTGTTGTTGGTTGCGCTTAAAGGTTTCCAGTTCCTTCTCCGGAAAAATGGAATTATTCAGGATATCGGCAATAACCGGTAAAGTATGGTGCAGGTGTTTATTTAAGCTATACAGTGTTACCTGCGAGTTTTCGTATCCATAGTCAACCTGTAAAAAGGCGCCGTAAAAGTCAATTTTGTCGGCAATCTGTGCAGCAGTTAAAGTTGTAGTGCCATCAGTAAGCATGGAGTTTACGGCCATGTTAAGCAATGGTTTCGCCGGATCAAAGCTCAGGTTACCAAAGACCCACTCAATGCGCACAAGCTCCTGGTCGCCGGAGTTAAAGCAAAAAATGTTGCAGCCATTGCTTAGTTTCTTGTGCTCTGGCCTAATCAGATTAATATTATCGATAGCCCTGAATTCGGGGGCTAATTTTCTGTTGATCATATGTATATTGTTTGACCTTGATTTGTGTGATTTAAAGATTTCCTGATTCAAACGGTGTCCATACATCAAGGCAATCCTAAAATCCTTTTAATCATGGTTTCTTTTATTTCTCAGCCAAATAAATAAGTGTTGATGAATTATCTTTTCTGAACAGTTTATTGGCTTGTGCTTTTACCTGGGCAGCGTTTACAGCAAGATATTTTGCTGTTTCATGGTTGATCAGGTCAGCATCACCCAGCAATTCAAATGAGGCCAGGTTCATGGCCTTATCCAATAGCGACATTTCGGAAAAAATCATGGTTGACTCGGTTTTGTTCTGAACTTTAGTAAGTTCATCTGCCGGGATTTCCTCAGCTTTTATTTTTTCCAGTTCCTCCCATAATGCAGTCTCCGCCTGTTCAATGCTGATGCCATCGAGCGGTTTGCCTTCTAACACAAACATGCCTTTATCCAAACTGCCGGTAATATAGGCATGCACCTCGCTAAAAATCTGTTTTTCCTTAATCAGCGATTTATATAACCGTGACGAATTGCCGCGCGAAAGAATATCCGAAAGCAGCTCTACCACATAGTAATCTTGATCTGTGCGGGCCCCCATCTGAAAAGCGATATACACATCATTGAGTGGTACTTTGGCGGTAACCGTTTCGCGGCGGGCTTCCTGCTGTTCAGGTTCCTGGGGAAGGCTGCGGTGATATCTTTCGCCGGCCGGGATCGGAGCAAACCATTTTTCGGAGAGCTCTTTTACCTGTTCAGTTGTTACGTTACCCCCTACTACCATAATGGCGTTTTGTGGGTTATAATGTTTTTTGAAGAACGCTTTTACGTCTTCGATTTGTGCATCCTCGATATGTTTGATGGTTTTGCCGATAGTCGCCCAACGATAAGGGTGTTTTTTGTAAACCAACGGACGAAGCTTTAACCAAACATCTCCGTAAGGCTGATTTAAGTACCGCTGTTTAAACTCTTCTATAACTACGTTACGCTGCACCTCAAGGCTTTTTTCGCTAAAAGCAAGGCTCAGCATCCGGTCACTCTCCAACCAAAATGCGGTTTCCAGGTTAGCCGATGGCAGAGTGATATAATAGTTGGTGATATCGTTGCTGGTAAAGGCATTATTTTCACCTCCTACCCTTTGCAGTGGTTCGTCATAAACAGGGATATTGACTGATCCGCCAAACATGAGGTGCTCAAACAAATGGGCAAAGCCGGTTTGTTCGGAATCTTCATCGCGTGCACCAACATCATATAAAATGTTAAGCACCGCCATTGGCGTTGTATTATCTTCATGCACAATAACCCTAAGGCCATTGTCAAGTGTGAATCGGTTGAATTTAACCATGTATCTCTTAAATTTTTAATACGGATAGCAAATGTATAACTTTTGATGACATTGAAAGTGAATGCCAAAAATGAACAAGTGTTTTAGGTTAGGCACCGGTATTTTTTTACTTTTAGGCTACCAATGACCCGCGACGAACTTACCCAAAAAATAGCGAATACCATAGGCAAACTCAAAGTGCTTGAATTAAGCCGTATTTTGACTGAACAACAGTTTGATTTGCGCGACCTGATAGAGATTACCTTTCATGCTGATAAACCCCTCGGGTTCCGTGCGGCGTGGCTCCTGGAAAACATGTTTTTAAAAGACCCTGAGGTTTTTACCAATAATCTTGAATATTTGATTGAACGGCTACCACAGGTTACCAATCCAGGCTGCCAAAGGCATTATGCTAAAATATTGATGTACGCCACCGAGGAAAAAGAACAATCGCCGGTAAAACAAAAACTGAACAGCATCGATCTTGAACCAGCGGTTGAGCAGCTTTTTGGCTGGATGATAGATCCAAAAGTTAAAATAGCGGTGAAAGTATTTGCTGGTTGGGCTTTGTTTAATTTGCGGCACCGTTACCCCTGGGTGGCCGATGAGCTACCGGCCCAGCTTGAATTTTTAATGCGTAATGGTACCGCGGCTATCCAGTCGGCAGGAAAAAAAATGATGAAGGAACTGAGACCTAAGCCTCTCTAATCACCGAAGGGAAGACTTCTAAAGTCTGCTATTGTATTAAAAGCTAAAAGCCGCCAACAAATATCCCGCTGTCCCTACAGAAATATTTGTCACCGACTTTTAACTTAAGATTTTTGACTCAAGGCTTTCGACTTACATACGCCGTTGGCCTGTCGTCGCCGTGCAGGTTATGACTCACCTGGCCATGATGCAATTTGGCAGCTAACGCGGATGAGCTATCATCGGCATAAGTACCATAAGCATTTACCAGCACTCCTTTTAAGTTATATTTTGATGATGATACAGCGTATACTATCGACATATCCGATGGATTACTTGGACCTTCAAAGCGATAAAACTCATCAATCTCAAAATCATCGGCAGTCATCCTGATATCTTTTTCTTTATCATCAATAGTATCGCCATCAAGGCTAAGGTTGGCCGTATATCCCCTCTTCATGAGGTCATTAGTGGCATCCACTAAGGTTTCATAATTTTTCATGGTGATGTTTTTGTATAGGTAAAACAGAAGATGAGTTCATTGATCACCTTCATATAATATATAACTGCAAAAGCAACTAACTTGTTTGAAGCGGGGTAATAAAAAAGTCCGGCTGCCACGGGCAACCGGACTTAAGCTAACAAATGAAAATTCTCCCGTTCGGGGAAAGGTTATTCTATGCTTACTGAGCTTTGGCCAGCCAGAATGAAGCATTTAAATGAAATGACGAATGCGAGGTATATCCTGACGGAGCATCACCCGACCAACCATTAAACAGGTTATCGCCTGTATCACCTGTGCCGTCATCGGCGTCCGAGCTGTCGCCGATCCAAACAACACGGCCGCTTCCATAGGTTGCCAATAATGCCATAGCGTTGGCATTGCCACCATTGGTAGCGCTGTTACGCCAGAATAAGCCCTGTACGGTTGAGTTGTTGGCCGGGAACAAGGTTGCTGTAGAACCATCGTAGAAAGCCATTTTTGAAGCAGTACCTGCCGCACCATTCAGCACTTTTTGCGCATCGGCATTGGAACCGGTATAAACGTTGGTTGACGGGCTTTCGTTGATATCAACATAATTTACAAAAAAGCCGAAAGGGTTGTTGTTATTGATGCCATTGTTGGTCATCAAGTCATTCCAAACCCTTGGCGAATCATAACCATCACCATCGCGGTCTGAAGGATTGTAGCCATTAGCATCAGTACCAGCAGTTGTGGCCGCGGTATGGTCTGCTATCATGAATAAACCACCACCATTAGCTACAAAGTTCATCAAAGCAGTTTTCTCGGCGGCAGTAAATAAGCGGTTAGGTTCGCAAACAACAAATACATCGTAATTGCTCAAATCCTGGGCTCCACCACCACCATAAGTGATTGCAGTACCTACAGGTAACGATTCAACCAGTTCGCCGCGTTTTACCAATTCTACCGCCCATGCTGAAAGAGCGCCTTTCCAATAAGTTTCGGTAGTAGATGAAGTGATACCTGTGTATGAAGGAGTAGGAACGCGTTGTGCTTTGGTTTCGGTAGTGGTTCCGCCTGTGTAAATAGCAACCTGTTCAGTGCCATCGGCATCTATTTGCCAGTCGGCACTGCCCGCGTTTTCAAGGTGACTTGCATCAAACAGGAATTTTTTGCCTGTAAGTACAGTACCCCCGCCTGTACCGCCGCCGCCGTTATCATTAACGGTGATATCATCAATATTGATACGGTTGGTGCCGCCAGATAATTTACGGATCTCTAAACGTACATTACCGGTTTGTGTAACAGTAAAAGTTGATATAGTAAGAGTTGTGGTAGTAGTAATTGCCGAACCGGATTGTGTCCAGGACGAACCTCCGTTAACAGAATAAAACAATCCCCATGTGCTTGGAGTATCGCCGCCGTAGGTAGCGCTTTTGATGGTAACCGTGCTGATGCCCGTGGTAACGTCAAACAGCATAGTAATTTTACCGGTGTTGCGGATCCGGGCACTCCATGAGCCCGCTTTTTGGTCGGCAGAGAGATTGCCGATCAGGGCATCATACATATTCCATGAATTGCCAGACAGGGTAACATTGTCGCCGCTCGATGAACCGGTTGGCGATACATCATAAGCAGTTTTGGGACTGGTTGCGCCAACTTCAAAACCCTGTGTTAAGGATACAGCTAAGGTTTTAATTGTTTTTGTACTGGTTGCAGTTTGGTCGGCAGCTTTCAATGCAGGCATCTGGCCGTTTTTTTGACAGCTTGCCAACATGCCTGTAGCGGCAGCAGCCAATACCCACATACGTAGATTAGTAAGTTTTAGCATAATGATTTTTCAGGTTTTAATGTATAAGTTAATAATGTTAAATTATACGGTAAAACCGTACAAAGGTTAATTCGTAATCATTGCTATTTCATTAACTTATTGTTAAGTAAACCTATTGAAGCTTCTTACATTTATATAAGTGTTCCATTTTCAGAAGTGGAACGGCTAACATATGGCTCGAAAATAAAAAAAGCGTCCAAAAAAGGTCGCTCTTTTAATACATTAAATTTGTTCAACTTTTACCTGGCAAAATAAGCTCCTATCCTTTTGGCAAAAGCTACGGTTAGTATGCCGATAAATATTTTCGCCCCTGCCGATATTACACTGCTTTGTTCATTAACATTGGCAAGCGTATACAAGTGGTATAAAAAATCGGGTATGGTGCCAACCAACAATAACCCTCCTATTATTACCAGGGATATCTCGTAGATGACTTTGCGCTCTGCAAAAAGTTTCGCGTTTTCCTGATAGTCACTTTCGTTGGTGATCCAGCGGGTGATTTTTTTTGTACCGGCAATTAACAACACCGCTAATACGATCAGGAAAATAAAGTTTAAACCATTTACCAGCAAAAGGTTTCCCTGATCGGCAGGCTGCTGTTCGAGAGAGGAACCCGCATGGTTACTGATAAAGGTGATCAGGCCGGGAAGTTTAGAGATATCGGCCACCAGCAGGTATATGCCCAGTACTTTAATGGCGACTTCATAAATGTCGGATTTTTTCATTCGTCTTAATTAGGGATTAATTGGTTTATGGCTTACAAGATAAACAATTGTGCTACATAAAAAAGAGAAATGAAGATCCGGAGGGTAAATTATTCAAGGTAATAATGCCTGATCCTGTTTAAATCCCCATCAAGTTCATAAACCCAGGGGGTGGCGGTAGGGATTTCCAACGCAGTCACTTCCTCATCATTTAAATTATCTATATATTTTATAAGCGAACGCAGGCTGTTACCATGTGCCACTACAATGACCTTTTGATTGCGGCGCAAGGCCCTGACAATTCTTTCGTTCCAGAAAGGCAATACCCTGTCCATAGTTTCGCTCAGGTTTTCGGTCAGCGGGAGCTCACGCTCGGTCAGATCTTTGTACCTAAGATCATGCCCCGGGTAGCGCGCATCATCTTTGGTTATAGCAGGCGGGTGTTCATTGGGGTCGCGCCGCCATTTTAATACCTGCTCTTCGCCGTACCGGGCAATGGTTTCGTCTTTATTTAACCCTTGTAAGGCACCATAAAAGCGTTCGTTCAACCGCCATGATTTTTCAACGGGGATCCATAGGTGGTCGAGCTCCTCCAGTATGTAATGCAATGTTTTGATTGATCGCTTTAAATAGGATGTAAAGCCAATATCAAAATTATAGCCATTCTTATTAAGGATTTTTCCGGCGCGATGAGCCTGTTCGTAACCTTTGTCTGACAGGTCGACATCTTCCCAGCCTGTAAATCTGTTTTCCTGGTTCCAGATACTCTCACCGTGGCGTATTAGTACTAATTTTTGCATAGGTACTTAGTTAACGCAAAAGTAGGTTAAGGGTTGTGAAAAACTTGCTTAATATTTATAAATCAATTAGCTTGCGGTACAAACCAAATAAACTAAAACCTATTATGATCCCTACTACACCAGTACCGGTGAAAGATGGCATTGCCAATCCCGCACCGCTTGGCCTTTGTGCTTTCGGAATGACTACTGTTTTGCTAAACATCCACAACGCCGGCTTTTTTGAAATGAACACCATGATTTTAGCCATGGGTATATTTTACGGTGGGCTTGCACAAGTTATCGCCGGTGTTATCGAAGCTAAAAAGAACAACACCTTCGGGCTGACAGCATTCACTTCGTACGGATTTTTCTGGCTTTCATTAGTGAGCCTGTTGGTAATGCCCAAGTTTGGCTGGGGAGCTGCGCCATCTGAAGGCGCCATGATCGCATACTTAAGCATCTGGGGTGTGTTTACCCTGCTGTTGTTTTTTGGAACATTGAGGCTTAACCGTGCGCTGCAATTTGTTTTTGCATCGTTAACTATATTATTTTTCCTGTTAGTGGCTGGTGATGTCACCGGCAATGCAGGCATTAAACACCTGGCTGGTTATGAAGGTATTATTTGTGGGGCATCGGCTATCTACACCGGTATCGCTAATGTTTTGAATGAGATTTACGGAAAAACCGTTTTGCCGATTGGCCCGGTGAAGGTTTAAATTATTTGAGCTAAATTGCGCGGGTGAAAGATTATAAAAAATATTACAGCATACCGGCCACTCCCGAAGAGATTTACATGGCCATCACCAACCCGGTTACCATTGAATTGTGGACTGGCGAAGTCGCCGAAATGTCGACAGAGCCCGGTACGGAATTTTCTATGTGGGATGGTAGTATCGTAGGTAAAAACATCGAATTTGAACCCAATAAAAAGGTGGTTCAGCAATGGTATTTTGAAGGACAAAGCGATAATTCTATCGTTACCATCAAATTACATGCTGATAAGCAAGGCACTTCGGCCGAGTTAAGGCACACTAACATTCCCGATGATGATTATAATGATATTGTTGACGGTTGGAACGAGAGTTACTTTGGCGGCCTGATCGACTTTTTTGAGGGAGCTTAACACGTCGGGTATTCAACATCACCTCTTTAATAAAACAAAACATTTATAATTTATACGCATGAAACAAGGTCTTTTAATTGATATGGATGGTGTAATTTACAGCGGCGAAGAACTGATACAGGGCGCTGATAAATTCATCAAACACCTTATTGATAATGATATACCATTTGCTTTTATGACCAACAACAGCCAGCGCACCAGCCTGGAGGTAGTACGGAAACTTAAAAGATTGGGAATAACTGTAGAAACAAAACATATTTATACAAGCGCCATGGCTACCGGGAAATTCCTGGGCGATCAAAGCCCCAATGGTACCGCTTTTGTGCTGGGTGAGGGTGGTTTGTTGAGCAGTTTGCACGAAAACGGGATCACACTTGTTGATTCCGACCCGGAATTTGTTGTTTTAGGCGAAGGCCGCAACTTTACATTGGAAATGGTGCAGCGTGCGGTCGACATGATCCTGGCAGGCGCCAAGTTTATAACCACAAACAGGGACCCATCTCCTAAAAAACCGGGCTGGAACAATTTAGGTATCGCAGCTACAACAGCCATGATAGAGGAAGCTACCGGCCGCAAAGCTTTTGTAACCGGCAAACCAAGCCCGGTAATGATGCGCTCGGCAAGAAAATTCCTTGGGCTTGAAACGGCCGAAACGACTGTTATTGGCGATACTATGGAAACTGATATTCAGGGAGGTGTACAAATGGGCTATAAAACTATCCTTGTACTATCAGGCATTTCCAGCAAAGATCAATTGAGCCATTATGCCTTTAAACCTGATATGATAGCAAGCTCGGTTGATAAAATAGTTTTTCCGCTTAAATGGTGGTCATAAGATAATTCTGCAAGCCTGTTTAAAAGCGGACGATCATTTTTACTGGTCGTCCGTTTTTTGTTTTTGACTACATGAGTAAATTAAATCATTTGGAGTTTTGCAACAAGTTATTAAGCCATAACCCTTGTCAAAACATCCACCAGTTCCTGAATTTCGAAAGGCTTGCCAATATAGGCATCTGCTTCTCCAATTGCTGCTTTTTGTTTAATTGCAGGGTTGGCAGAAATCAACACAACAGGAATTTCCCGGGTTACGGGCTTCGATTTAAATAAAATACAAATTATATGGCCGCTAATAATCGGCAGGTTTTCATCAAGTAAAAAACAATCAGGCTGTAAGGCCACCATTTCTTCCAAAGTGGTGAAAGCCTTAAATCCAGACACCCGAAAACCCTCATTTTCGAGCAGCAGCGTGGTAGATTCAAGGATATCAGGTTCGTCTTCTATTAATACAATGTGTTTGCTCATAAATTATCCTTCTTCTACGAAAGTACTCCCCTAGTAGTTGGGTGGCCGCGAAAGTATGATAAAATCTGTAACCATCTAGTTAATGCTTGCGTCTCAATAAAAACACACATCATACTTTACCTAACAGTGAAAAATCACATACAATACTTATACCATAAATACACTGAGTTATTTATTCTCATCTGCTTAATTTCATTTGGGTTCTGCGGTATTTCAGAAGCCCAAATAGTAACTCCGGCAGGAAAACTTATCAGCAATGCCATGATAGACACATTTCTGCAAAAACAGATCGACTCATTGCAGCTTCCCGGATTATCAATAGCATTTATCAGTAAAGGCAAAATCGTTTATCACCGTGCTTTAGGAGTAACAGATATTAAAACAAAAACCCCAATAGACGAACAGTCGATTTTTGAAGCGGCTTCGCTCTCCAAGCCTGTATTTACCTATTGGGTTATGAAATTGGTTGACCGGGGCATATTAAATATGGATACCCCTTTGTATAAATATCTTCCCTATCCTGATATTGCACAGGATGAGAGATATAAGCTAATCACCGCCCGGATGGTGCTTTCTCACCAATCCGGTTTTCCAAACTGGCGTTTCTTCACTGCCGATTCCTCTTTACACGTGAAACAAGGTGACCTTTATTTGAATTTTAAGCCAGGTACAGCATTCAATTATTCGGGCGAGGGGTTTCTTTACCTGGGCAAAGTGGTAGCGCATTTGCTTAACTGTTCATTGCAAAATATGGAGCCACTGTTTGAACGTGAAGTTGCTATCCCACTACACATGCCCCATAGTTCATACACTGCCAATCCCTATATTTTGAAACATAAGGTCAGAGGACATCACGATGGGCACATAGATCCTGCTAACGGATTAAACTGGCCTATAATTCCATCCATCAGCATTGATTCAAACACTTTCAATCCTGCAGCTTCCCTGCACACCAACGCTTTAGATTATGCCGCATTCCTCATAGCCCTGATGAATGACCAAGGACTAAGTACCAATAGTATCCATGAAATGTTCCGGCAGCAATTAACCGTGCCCCTTCCCGAAGATTTCCGCAAAGCAGGCTATTCAGCCTGGGGATTGGGCATAGCAATAGCGCAAATTCCATCAGGTGCAATTTACTTACACTCAGGCAATAATGGCAATTTTCAATCAGCTTTCATGATGGATAAGGCCCGGCAGTCCGGCTATGTATTTTTTACCAATTGCGATCACGGGAACACTTTTAATGAGAAACTGGAGGCTTTCCTTTCGCTTAAATAGGTTTACTATATTTGCTGCATGGATACACCACTCCAACTTTCCACTTTTGAATCTGAGTTTCGCGTACGCCCCGATGATATCGACATGTTTCAGCACGTACATAACAGCAAATATTTTGATTATGTACTGGCTGCGCGTTACGAACAGATGGAGCGTTGCTATGGAATGGCGATGGAAAAATTTATGGAACGCGGCTTCGGCTGGGTGGTACGTACCGCCCATGTGGATTATAAACGTGCTTTAACCATGGGCGATTACTTTATTGTGAAAACCGGTATTGAAAGTATTGACGACAAAGGCTGCCGTGTAAAGTTTATCATCACCAATAAAGCCACTAAAAAGATCTGCTGCGATGGTTGGTTTGATTATGTGATGATTGACATGGCTACCGGACGCGGTGCAAAGATCCCTCAGGATGTAATTGATCAGTACCTGATCTGACCTTAACTGCGCGGATGGAATTGGCTGATGGTGCTTTTTAAATACTCCCTGTCTAAATGGGTATAGATCTCTGTTGTGGTGATGCTTTCATGTCCCAGCATCTCCTGTACTGCCCGTAAATCGGCGCCACCTTCAACCAGGTGTGTGGCAAAGGAATGCCGAAAGGTATGTGGACTTATCTTTTTCTTCAATCCGATGATTTCAGCCAACCCTTTGATGGTTAAAAAAATAATCTGCCGGCTTAACCTTGTGCCGCGCCTGTTCAGGAAAACATAATCCTCCTCACCTCTTTTTATTGGGTTATGTACCCTTACATTTTCTATCCAGATCTTCAGCGCTTTTATAGCTTCGCTGCCTATAGGCACTAATCGCTCTTTGTTGCCTTTACCGGTTACCTTTATAAATTCAATGTCAAGGTACAGGTTAGACAGTTTCAGTTCGGTAAGCTCGGATACACGCAGGCCTGATCCGTACAGGGTTTCCAGGATGGCTTTGTTACGCATGCCTTCAGGTTTGGAAAGGTCTAAGGCAGCTATAATTTTGTTGATCTCTTCATAGCTCAATGTATCCGGCAGTTTACGCCTGATCTTGGGCGATTCGAGCAGTTCTGACGGATCTGATTTAATGATATCCTCCATCAGCAGGTATTTAAAAAACGCTTTGATCCCCGAGAGGATCCTGGCTTGAGATGACGGGATCACCCCCAGTTCATTTATCCAGTTAATGAACCCGCGTAAATCAGTTAAAGTAATTAATTCTGGCTTTAATTTAGCTGTCTGTGAATCTGAATATTGATATAACTTTTCTATATCTCTGCTGTAAGCTTCGATGGAGTTGTCGGATAGCGACTTCTCTAATTTTAAATATGCCTGGAAACCTTTTATCGCCGAACGCCAATCCAATTGATTTTAGTTTTGATGATTTATAGCTAAGTTTGAACTAATGAAGATACAAATTATAAACGGTCCCAATTTGAACCTGTTAGGCGTTCGCGAAAAATCAATTTATGGCGATGCCAGTTTTGAAACCTACCTTGAAACTTTGCGCCAACGCTATGCAAACATCACCATTGATTATTATCAAAGCAACATTGAGGGCGAAATTATAAATAAACTGCATGAAATTGGGTTTAGTTACGATGGTATTGTGATGAATGCCGGGGCGTATACCCACACTTCTATTGCCATTGCCGATGCTATTGCTGCAATAAACACACCGGTTATAGAGGTGCATATCTCCAACGTACACAAGCGCGAGGAGTTCAGGCATAAATCAATGATAGCGGCCAGTTGTCGTGGCGTAATTGCAGGTTTCGGGATGGATAGCTATCGCCTGGCCATTGAAAATCTGTCGTTTAAATAATATTAAAATATTTTTTCGTTTTGATAAAACGCTTTTGGTGTAAAAGCGTTAAAACATTGCTTTCAGCTTATTGTTCCAGATGCTTAAAATATTCAGGGTTGCCGCGCTAAGTTTGCTTTTTGTTACGCTGTTATTCAGTGTTGATGCATTTGCCCAAGCCAAAAAGAAAAGATCAAAATCGGTAAGAGACTCGCTCCGCGCCTCTATCCTTTCGCGCGATTCGATGATGCGCGCGCTCAAACGCTCGGATACATCGGTAAACAACCTGCTGCAAAAGGTTGAATATTATACATCTGCCTTTAACCAGATCAAAAGCAACCTGTCAAAAAAGTTAGATACGGCAGAGATCAGCACTAAGCTACCATCATTTGAAAGGCGGATTACGCTCATCAAATCGCTTATTGATAATGATAAATCGAGCACGTTAAGGTACCTTTATACCATCAGGGATGTGCTTACCCGCAGTGATGACCAACTTGACCTTTGGCAGGAACAGCTTGCAGATATCAATAGTAAACTTGTTCAAAATCAAAACGATTTGGACGCCATATCGCGCGATAGCGTTTTAAAAATCCTGCCTGCTGATAGCTCACTGGCTACTACCTATCTCATCCAAAAAATAGCAATCGACAGCAAATATCACCGCCTGGATACTACCAATAAAAAGGTAATGGTGAAAGTAGGCCTGCTGCAAAACCGCACCTCAGCTGTTTATATTTCGATACTTGACCTCAAAGACCAGATTGATACCAAGATCAGGGATTTCAGCATTAGGGCGATGTCCCAGGAGTATAGCAACATATGGAACATGAATGCTGATGAAGGCAATGATTTCGGTACAGCCACAAAGGCTACTGCCGATATGAACGCTAAGCTTTTTAACTTTTTCATTGGCAGGGATATTCTGATCCATCTCGGGGGTTTAGTGGTGTTATTAGTATTTTTCGCCTGGGTCCGCGCCAGTCGCCGCAGGATCATGCGTGATAACGATACGCCCGAAAGTGTGTTTAGCCAGGCCAATTACGTTGTGAATTATCCGTTTGTATCCTCAATTGTTTTAACTTTTACGTTGCTGCCAAACGTTTATGATCACCCACCGGTAATTGTATTGGAGATGTTTTTATTGGTGCTGATGATTGCCCTGCTTTACCTCATAAAAAAGGCATGCCCTGCAACCATGTTCCGTTACATGCTGCAGTTATTTTGTATCACTATTATTTACAGCCTGAGCAATCTTTATATCCAGGTTACCAATATCGACAGGGTAGTTATTTTGATTTTAGGCCTCGCTGCATCGGTAATAAGTTTCAGGTTTTTATCAGAAGTGCGCAAGGCCACGGCTGATTACCTGCCTTATACCGGCTTTATATTGAAGGTTTTCATATTTCTGCAAGGGGCATCTTTTTTATGCAATGTTTTCGGCAGGGTAAGTTTGGCTAAGATCATTGGTGTAAGTGTGGTGTATAACCTTTGGCTTGCCCTGGCTTTGTATTATATGGTGCACATCATTATGGAAGCCTTGTTCCTGCAACTGGAAGCCGGTAAAAAGAGCAATAACCTTACTTCTTTTATCGATTATAAATTGATGCAAAATAAGTTCAGGAGTGTGCTGAGCATATTGGCTACCTTGTTGTGGCTGGTAATGCTTACCCAAAACCTGAACGTTGAAGATACCGTATTTGATTACCTGGGTGATTTTCTGACCAAAAACCGCAGCATCGGGGGTACCAATACCCAGTTCACGTTTCAAAGCGTAATCATATTTGTGGCCGTGATCTGGCTGTCATCCATCGCGTCAAAGATCATCAGTTACCTTTATGATATTGCTGCCAAACACGCCAACGATATCGACGTAGCCAAGAAAAAGAACCGCACCTCTACCCTGCTTATCCGCATCGGCGTAATTGCTTTAGGCTTTTTCCTGGCCGTTGCTGCTTCGGGTGTGCCTATTGATAAGATTACCATCATCATCAGTGCCTTTGGTATTGGTATTGGTTTTGGCTTACAGAATATCGTAAACAACCTGGTATCGGGTTTGATACTGGCTTTCGAGAAACCTATCCAGGTTGGTGATATCATTGAGGTTGATAACCGGTCGGGCACTATAATGGATATCGGTATCCGGGCCAGTAAAATAGCCACTTCCGATGGCGCCGAGGTAATCGTTCCTAACGGTGACCTGATTTCGCACCATGTAATTAATTGGACGCTAAGTAATAACAATCGCCGCGTAGAGCTAATAGTAGGAGTAGCATATGGATCTGATATCGAAAAAGTTAAGAATATATTATTAAACTTATTGATGAGCCATGATGATATCATGGCTCAACCCGCGCCGTCTGTGTTCCTGCACAACCTCAACGAAAGCTCGGTTGATTTCAGGCTATTCTTTTGGGCTGCAGATATCTCCACATGGCTTTCATTGAAAAGCCGCGTGCTTGCCGATATCTATGATGCTTTTGCTAAAGAAGGTATCGAAATACCGTTCCGCCAGCAGGATGTACGGGTGATATGGCCTAAGGGTTTGCCACCTATTAAAGTAGAAGCGCCGGGAATAAGGGAAGCTGAAGAAACAGAACAGGATACAAACGATACTAAAGCTCCGAAGGATCAAGATCAGTAAAATGAGTTTTCTTTTTCACAAAGAAATCCCAAACTATACTGCCTCTGTATATGCCTTTTGTGTTTTGTACCGCGTTGCCTTTCGCCTTTTGCCTTTCGCCTTTACCCTTCTTAAAGAGGCTTAACACAAAGCTTTGATGTGCCCTGCTTACTGCCCAGGCATCTTTGCGTTTACCTTCCATCAAAAACCTGAACAAGGCCAGTAGATCCATTATAAAGCGGATGCTGATCACCCAAAACGTCCGCCAAAATGGAAGGTTCTTTTTTATAAGCAGCAGGTTATTCCTGAAATTGAGATAAGTCTTAAACGGATTTTCGGCATTTAATGTACCGCCGCCAACGTGATATATGGTTGATTGCGCGCAATACATTACTTTATAGCCCATGTTTTTTAAGCGCCAGCAAAGGTCAATCTCTTCCATATGGGCAAAAAAGCTTTCATCAAAGCCGCCGGCTTCATCCCAAATGCTTTTTTTGATAAACAAAGAAGCTCCCGATGCCCAGAATACCTCACCTGATTGCTCATATTGACCGTTATCCTTTTCCAGCTCGTAAAAGATTCTACCGCGGCAAAAGGGATAGCCGTGCTTATCAATAAAGCCACCGGCAGCGCCGGCATGTTCAAAATATTCTTTTTGTGCGTATGACCGGATCTTGGGAGCAGCAGCAGCGATTAAACTATCTCTTTCCATTAATTCGATAACAGGTTCAATCCAGCCTGGAACAACCTCAACGTCGGAGTTAAGCAGGATATAATAATCGGCATCAACCTGGGCCAGCACCCGGTTATACCCCCCTGTAAAGCCGTAGTTTTTATCATTTTGGATAATCCTTACCGATGGATAGTTTGCGCGCATAAACGCTACTGAATCATCCGAAGAAGCGTTATCCCCCATAACGATATCCAGGTTAGGATACGTTGAGGATAATACCGAAGGAAGAAATTGTTTAAGGTACTTTGCGCCGTTCCAGTTTAAAATAACTACAGCAACTTTAGGTGTATGGGTCATCTATGTAAATCCTCCGGCTTAAATTTCCATCTCCGGTGCGACCATAGCCAATATTGCGGTTCCCTCCTGATCATCCCCTCAAGATATTTAACATGCATATCTGTTATTTCGTGTTCGGCAGTTTCTTTTGGTGTTTCGGTAAGCGGGATTAGCGTATATTCATAATATCCGCGTTTTACCCTTTTCATGTCGTAAAAAACAACAGCTGCGTCAATTGTTTTGGCAATTTTTTCGATACCCAAAAATACCGCAGTAGGCTGGTTTAAAAAATTGGTGAAATAGTTTACCTCATGCATCACGGGAGTTTGATCGCCTACGAGCACACTTACAGTAAGTTCTTTACGGTATTCAATCATTTTACGCAATGTTTGCTTCATGGCAACCGGCTGCCCACCAAACCTAGAACGGATCTTGATGAAAAAATCATCAAACGTTTTGTTAGACAAGTTTTTGTAAATGATCATGAACCTTTTATCGGTAACAAAGTTGAAATTGAGGGCGGCCATTTCCCAGTTGCAGTAATGGCCGGCAACTGCAATAATACTTTTACCTTTAGCAAAGTATTCAAACACCAAATCGGAGTTGGTAGCCACTACCCTTTTCTGGATCTGTTTTTCTGATACGGTGATCATTTTAATGGTTTCCACTATCAGGTCGGCCAGGTAGCGATAATACTTTCGTTCAATATCATGACGTTCCTGATCTGTTTTTTCGGGAAACGAATTGCGGAGGTTTTGCTGCACCACATCGCGGCGATAATGAACAATGTGGTAGATAATAACGAAAGAAATATCAGATAAAATGTATAAAAACCAAAAGGGCAGCAGCGATATCAGGTATAAAATTAATATGCCAAACTTAGTAAAGCCCTTTTTTATCATTATTTTAGCCAATTTTGAGCACAAACATAAAATATATGATTGAAAAAGGCGCTGTGTTACCTATGTTTTATCTTCCACCGGTCGACTATTTTGTACAGTTAAATATGTACAAGCCTGATATACTGATAGAAAGAGAAGAGCATTTCCCCAAACAAACTTATCGCAACCGGGCTAATATCTACTCGCCCGATGGGGTACTGGCATTGGTGGTGCCGGTAATAAAAGGTTCAAAAAACCATACTAAAGTTAAAGATGTAAAAATCAGCTACGATTTTATGTGGCAGCGCCTGCACTGGCAAAGCTTGCAGGCCTGTTATCGCCGTTCGGCTTATTTTGAATTTTATGAAGATGATTTAGCGCCTTTTTATGAAAAACAAATCACCTATTTGTTTGATTATAATCAGGAGCTTTTGAACCTGCTGCTCAAGCTTACTAAAATAAAAACAGAACTAAATTATACGGATGAATACCAGGCCGAATATCCTAACCTGCACGATTTTCGGTTTTCTATTCATCCTAAAAAAGAAAGCGAAATGCAGCAGAAACCATATTTCCAGGTATTTGAAGACCGACGGGGCTTTATGAAAAACCTGAGTATTATTGACCTGCTGTTTAACCAGGGCCCGCAAACCATAAACTATTTGTAGATGAATGGCAACTTTAAACGCCTGCGCCTTAAAAAACACAAACACGCAGGAAATGTAGGTGACAGACCGGGTACTATCAGGGTAGCCGATGATGCACTGAAACCCATTATATCCGTTTACTCATATAATAAAGATGAGTTGGTAACCTGTGAGGGAAAGGATATCAAAACAGCATTAAAACAGCTCAATAAATGTGACAATCATACCCATTGGATCAAGATTAATGGGTTAGGCGATGCCTCGCTGATTGAGCAAATTGGTGAGCATTGCAGTATAAATGCCCTGGTTTTGGAGGATATTGCCAATACGCACCAGCGCCCCAAATTTGATGAATACGAGGATTATGCCTTTTGTACCAGCCGCATCGTTCAATTTAACAAGGATAACGAGATCATTAACTGCCAGTTTTCGGCTATCATAAAAGATAATATCATCATTAGTTTTGAGGAGGATCACACCGAGCGCTTTGACGCCGTAAAAGCCCGTTTGAAAGCCGGAAAGGGTGCTATCCGTACCGCGGGACCCGGATATATGTGTTATGCGCTTACTGACACTATAATTGATACCTACTTTGTGCTGCTTGCCGAAATTGGCGATCATTTGGATGCCCTTGAAGATAAGCTTTACCTGAGCGCCGATAAAACCATCATGTTTAATGCCCAGCAGCTAAAACGTACGCTCATTGTTGTACGCCGTGCCAGCTGGCCCGAGCGGGATAAGATCAATGACATGATCAGGTCTGAAAGTCCGCTGATAACGTCGGAAGTTAAATTGTTTTTACGCGACGCTTACGACCATTGCATCCAGGCTATGGATCTCATTGAAAATTATAAGGAGGTAACATCAAGCATCATCGATCTGTACCTATCCATGGTAAGTAACCGCATGAACGAGATCATGAAGGTGCTTACCATTATTTCGGTGATTTTCATTCCGCTTACTTTTATTGCGGGCATTTACGGCATGAATTTTTCGCGCCAGGATGATAAAGGCCATATCCTTCCGGATAACATGCCCGAATTGTACTGGCACCATGGTTACATTTATGCTATCGTGTTTATGTTTTTGATAGCCTTAATACAGGTGTTTGTATTTTGGAAAAAGGGTTGGTTTAACAGGCTATAAGCTCCCCGCCCCCTAAAGGGGAGAAAAAAGGAGTTATTGAACAAGCTTACAAAGCACCCCCTTTACGGGGCCGGGCGGCTTGAACTTGTTTCTTTACCATATACAGGATCTCACCCAGCCCATTTGTTTTGATCTCAAATGTGGTTGAAAGCAACATCCCCATTTTATCTTTACTAAAACCCTTGCCCGCCATCCATTCCAGGTATGATACCGGGATATCGGCTATAATAGTGCCTTTATATTTACCGTAAGGCATTTTGGTTTGTACAATATCAATGAGGATCTTTGGATCTGGCTTTAAATTTTCCACGCGGTAAAGGTAAGCACAAACCGATGGGATTCTGCTCCTATTCCTGCAATCCTTTTATAATAAAAAATGTTGCGAGTGCAGCTGCGACGCCAACTGTTGCTTTTAAAATACTGCTGCTTATATAAGGCGGGATATAGGTCACGCCCATTTCATCGGCAACAGCCGGATGCCCCACATAGCGGCCTTTTACAGGTATTGCTACCTGCTCAAAGTTATCGGCCAGTTCATGTAATTGATCATGCAGCTCACGGCCGCGCATTACGGGGCCATGACCTGCCGCTACTGTGCGTGGTTCAAGCGCGGCAAGCCTTCGTACTGATTGGGCAGCAGCTTCCCAGTCGGTAGTGAAATACCTCGGCGGGCCGGTTAACTTTTTAAGCGAACTAAATGAATAGAAAGCTGATTCGGCCTTGGTAGTTGAAAACGCATCCCCGGCTATTAAGGTCGAATTTATTGGCAAAAACAGCGAAATATGGCCCGGCGTATGTCCCGGTGTGTGAATGATCTTCCATTCGGGCAGTTCTGGAATCCCTTCCTCCATATCGATGGTTTTTACTTTAGTACCGAGGTTAATGGGGGATGTTGGGAAAAATACCGACAGTAAGCTCATCAGCCCGTCGGTCAGTGATGGATCAGCCGGCGGATATGATGACAGGCCTGTTAGGTAAGGCAATTCAAGTGCGTGGGCATAAACAGGTACATTCCAAATCTCCAAAAGTTCTGCCAATCCTCCCGAGTGGTCGGCATGTCCATGTGTGAGCACAATAGCGGCAGGCCTGGTTCCCGGGCCAAAAAGCTCTTCGGCCATGGCAATGATTTTTTTTGCCGAACCTTTTAAGCCCGTATCAACCAAAACCCAGCCTTTGGCAGCACCGGGACGGTTGGCGATCATGTAAACATTAACAAATAATAGTTTAGTTCCCCATACCCTTTGCGATACCTGGAAATATTTTGTACTGAGCCTTCTGTTCATGGTTTATAATTATTAACAAAACGTAACTCTTGTATTAAAAGTTTTAGCTGCTTAAATTTAAACACAATTTTATCAGTCTAAAACAAATAACATGGCCTTCGGCTTAACACCAGCGCAAACAGAAACTGCCAGAACTATGTTAGGTTAGTAAACTATAAACACTATGAAACAACAATTTGATGCCACGCTTACGGGGACCGATAGCATTATTGAAGGTACAGCGCAACAGGTGACCTGGGCCGGTTATGCCAATGCATATGAGTTTAAATCGATAGATGGCACACTACATTTAGTAATTGTCAAAGACCAGGATGGCGAATGGATCAGGATTGATGGTACAGAGCCTTACCTTTCGAGCTGGATTGATGAACTGGCCGAACAGGCAGTAAGCCACTCTTTATAAAAAAAGGAAGCCGGATCATTTGCCCCGGCTTCCTTCGTTATATTTCATATGATTAATCCAATTCAATTGGTTTCATTTTAGGCACCAGGAAATGCATAATGAGCCAGGCTAAAATGTAAGCGCTTCCGCAAACAAAGAACATAATATAATAGGCTATCTCAATTTTACCGATTGACCGGTAATACACAAACAGGTTTTTTTGCACGGCAAGCGACAGGAATACACCACCGATAGAACCGAACATGCCACCTAAGCCCGTTACCGAACCAATAGTGCGTTTTGGGAACATATCCGAAACTGTGGTGAATATATTAGCGCTCCATGCTTGGTGCGCCGATGCTGCTATCCCTATCACTATAACAGCAAGCCACATATTAACACCACCCAGAATTTGCGCAAATATGATTGGTATTACCGCCAGTGCGTAGATAAACATAGATGTTTTACGGGCTTTAAATACAGGCCAATCCTTTTTAATAAGGTTCATAGGCAACCAACCGCCGCCAACACTCCCAAAGGTAGACATGGTATAAACCAACGCAACGGGAATGGCTATTTCTGTGCCCTTTAAATGATACTGGCTTTCCAAAAAATCGGGGAGCCAGAACAGGTAAAACCACCATATAGGGTCGGTAAGGAATTTACCTATAACAAATGCCCACGTTTGCTTAAACGAAAGCAGCTTGCCCCAAGATATTTTCTTTTGCTCAACTGGCTGTAAAGCTTCAGTTTGACTGTCATGATCACTGTTGATGTAATCAAGCTCGGCTTTTGATACCTTGCTATGCTTTGAAGGTGCGCGATAAATTACCTGCCATAATACAAGCCATATAAAACCGATTGAGCCGGTTATGATAAATGCCCAGCGCCATCCCCAGGCAGCTGCTATAAACGGAACCGTTAAAGGGGCAACTATAGCACCTATATTTGCACCAGAGTTAAATATCCCCGTAGCAAATGCACGTTCTTTTTTAGGAAACCACTCGGCCACTGTTTTAATGGCTGCAGGAAAATTTCCCGCTTCACTAAGACCCAATGCAGAACGCACTACGCCGAAACCAAAGGTGCCGCCAACAAAAGCGTGGCACACCGCCGAAATACTCCATAGTAGTGTTGAAAGGAAATAGCCGAGTTTGGTGCCTATCTTATCGATGATCCGTCCGGCAGCCAGCAAACCTATTGAATAAGCTATTTTAAAAGCAATCTCAATATTGGCATAATCGCCATCATTCCACTTAAACTCCTTGGTAAGGTCTGATTTAAGCAAACTGATTACCGCCCGGTCAAGGTAATTAACGGTTGTTGCGAAAAACACCAGCGAGCAGATCACCCAGCGGTAGTTTCCAACTTTTTCTTCTCTCATTATAATTTAGGTTAACTGGCTATTTAATGGTTTGTACTATTTCAAGCAGCTTCAGGGTATCGTTATACAGTTTATCGTACTCCTGGTTTTCCAGTACGCTTTTGCTGATTAGTTTACTGCCCATGCCCACGGCGCATACCCCTGCTTTAAACCAGGTACTGATGCTGTCATGGTTCAAATCAACCCCACCTGTTGGCATGAACAACTGACCGGCAAACAAATCCCTGATTGAGGATACAAACTCAGGCCCCAGTATATTGGCCGGGAATATTTTTATCAGCGCAGCCGCGTTTTGTTGAGCTGTGTAAATTTCGGTTGGTGTCATACAGCCAGGAATCCATAACAAGTTGTGCTGCGCTGCCAGTTTGCCAACCTCGGGATTAACAATCGGTGATACGATAAAATCAGCTCCGGCAGCAATAAAAGCTTCAGCTTCCTGAACACTTTTGATGGTACCGATACCTAATTCCAGGCCCGGCATTTCGCCGTTTGCAAGGGCTTGTTTTAAAACCTTGAAGTTTTCGAGGGCGGCTGCACCGCGGTTGGTATATTCAAATACCCTAATGCCAGCTTTATAAAGCGTGCGGGTTATTTGCAGGCTTACTTCCGGGTCTTTATAAAAGAACAGCGGTAATGTACCCTGCTTTAATATCGCGTCAAGTACTATATCTTTTTTACTCATTGTTTCATTGTGTTATAAATTTGATCAACTCTTTTGGTGGTCGCATCGCCTTCAATAAATAGCTTCTCGAATGCGGCTGCCGTTGCAAAGTCCAGCAATTGCTGCGGATCTTGCTTGTTATAAAAGCCGTAAATAAGCCCGGCCATAAAGCAATCGCCGCTGCCAACTTTGTCAACCACGGTTTCGGTAGTATAGGTTGGGGAGTGATAAAAGCGGTTACCTGTATAAAGCGAAGTATAATATTCAACGCCTTTGCCTGCATCAAAGCGGAAGGTATTGGCAACAGCCCGGCAGCGCGGGTAGGCATCCATGATCCTTTCAGACGAATAAAGCCCTTCTTTCAGGTAAATACTTTGCTGGCCCGATTCATGCATATCTGGCGTAACGGGAATACCAAGCATGGTTTCTTCGGCCCAAACATTACCCATAATGATATCGGCATATTGTACCAGTTTCGGCATGATCTCTACCGGCTTTTTACCGTACTGCCATAATTTGGGGCGATAATTAAGATCGACAGATATGGTGATATGTTTTTTGCTTGCTGCTTGTAAAACTTCTTCGCAAACATCGGCTGCAAGCTGATTCAAGGCCGGACAAATCGCACTGAAATGAAACCAGCTTACACCTTCCAAAACAACATCCCAGTTAACCATACCCGGTTTGAGGTCGGCAAAGGACGAGCCTGCACGGTCATATACAATGGCATTGTTCTTTACATCCTTACCACGGGTAAGATAATAAAGACCTATTCTGTTACCACTATGATGTATTGCTGATGTGTCGATACTTTTGCTTTCCAGGTAACTGATAATCTGTTCGGATAAGGCATTATCAGGCAAAGCGGTAAAATATTTTATTGGCTGCTCCCAAAGGGCTAAAGCATTGGCTACGTTAAGCTCGGCACCACCCATAAAAAATGGCAGCTTGTTGCTTTTTAACCATTGCCCTTCGCCGTCCGGGCACATGCGTAATAATAATTCGCCGAACGACAGGATGCTTCCCTTTGTATTTTCTATATTGCTCATTTAAAAATTGAAATAGTTTTTGGCGTTAAAATAGCAAATATCGCTCACGATCTTTCCTGTCCATTCAATATCGTTTGGTAATTCGCCGTTTTCAATGTCGTCACCCAACAAGTTACAAAGCAACCTGCGGAAATACTCATGCCTCGGGAATGACATAAAGCTCCTCGAATCGGTAAGCATCCCAACCAAACGGCTCAGCAGGCCCATGTTTGATAAAGCGTTTAATTGCTTGATCATGCCATCTTTTTGATCCAAAAACCACCAGGCCGATCCAAACTGCATTTTGCCGGCTACCGAACCGTCGTTATAGTTGCCCACCATAGTAGCAAACAACTCGTTATCGGCAGGGTTAAGGTTATAAATAATGGTTTTGGCTAACTGGTTAGTGGTATCCAATCTGTTCAGGAATTTGGATAATGCCCTGCCTTGTGCAAAATCGCCTATAGAATCCCAGCCGGTATCAGGCCCCAGATTGGTTAAAGCACGCGCATTGTTATTACGCAATGCACCAAGGTGGAATTGTTGTACCCAGCCTTTTTCATGATCCCAAATGGCAAAGTAATACAACATGGCCGATTTAAATTTCAGGATTTCCAAAGGCAACAACACTTCGCTGTTCCTTATTTTGGTAAAGATGGTAGCTATCTCTGCGTCGGTATAATCTTCGGCATAAATTTGCTCCAGTCCGTGATCTGATAATTTGCAGCCGTTTTCGGCGAAGTAATCGTG
This sequence comes from Mucilaginibacter gossypii, assembly GCF_900100945.1. Lineage (GTDB taxonomy): Bacteria > Bacteroidota > Bacteroidia > Sphingobacteriales > Sphingobacteriaceae > Mucilaginibacter > Mucilaginibacter gossypii. The sequence continues at coordinate 623,473 of NZ_FNCG01000003.1, forward strand.
TCTTGCTTTTAAGGCCGAAAGATATTCATCAATGTTAGATATGGATACATTTGCCACTGATTCCAGTTGGTCAATGTATTTGTTGAGCCCGGCAATGTCATCGGCGTTCATAGCTTTATCGGGGCGGTAGGCCGGCAATACTTTCACGCTGTATCCATCCTGTTTCAGTTTCTGATGATGGCTAAGGTTATCCAACGGATCATCAGTAGTACCCACAACCTCTACATTTTTACTTTTTAAAATATTACGGATGCTGAACTCCGGCGATTGCAGTTTTTCGTTGCACTGGGCATATATTTTTTGTGCCGACGCTGGCGAAAGCAATTCATTTATGCCAAAATAACGCTGCAATTCAAGGTGTGTCCAATGGTATAGCGGGTTTCTCAAAGTGTAAGGAACCGTAGCAGCCCATTGCATAAACTTTTCTTCGTCGGTTTTATTACCTGTGATATAGGCTTCATTAACACCATTTGCCCGCATAGCGCGCCATTTGTAATGATCGCCATAAAGCCAGATCTGGGTTATGTTTTTAAAATTGATATCATCAGCAATCTGATCTGGCGGCAGGTGGCAATGATAATCAATAATGGGCTGATGGCTGGCGAACTCATGATATAAGCGCTGCGCCGTTTTTGTTTGAAGTAAAAAATCCTGATCTAAAAAATTCTTCATTGGTTATTGACAGATATATACCGGAGTTAGCGGTATAGTAGTTTATACTTGTAAGCGGCAAATTACACATCATACGGGCAAGTTGGAAGTAATAAGCCTAAACAATCCACGCAAACGTTTTCGTTGAGACGTAAAAACAACTACTATGAAGCAAAAAGGCGATGAGGTTATCACCCCATCGCCTTTTTTATCTATTGGTGAAATTTCTGCTACCAGAAAATCGAGTACAATGCAACCACAATACCTGTTACAATTAAGGCGCCTGCTAAAAATCCTCTCGAAGTTTTAAACATTGAGCCATCAATTTCGAGGCCGTTTGTTGTAACGCCCCTGGCCTGGTCAATTTTTGAAATAATGTACATACCGATAACGCACAGGATAAATACAAAACCCATACGGTCAAGGAAAGGGATTTCATATAACTTCGTTACTTTATCATCCTGCAAGGCTAATTTTGAGAAGCCATACGGCGACAGGAAGCTCAGGTCAATAAACTTTGGACAAAGTTTAAAGAAACATGAGAAAATGAAACCGCCAATAGTTGCAAATAAAGCCGCATTTGAAGTAGCTTTTTTCCAGAAGAAACCAAGGATAAACATGGCAAAGATACCCGGAGACACGAAGCCCGTATATTCCTGGATATACTGGAAGCCCTGCTTACCTTCGCCCATTAATGCTTTACCAATAAGCTCAGATAACAGGATACCTAACAATAAGGCAACAAGTACCGAGATTTTACCCAGGTTAACCAGTTTCTTATCGGTAGCTTCAGGATTGATTGCTTTTTTGTAAATATCCAACGTAAAGATGGTAGCGATACTGTTTGCTTTACCCGCTAACGACGCTACAATAGCAGCCGTTAACGCAGCGAATGAAAGGCCTTTTAAGCCGCTTGGCAATAAGTTTAATAATGATGGATACGCTTTGTTAGGATCCAAAACTCCGGATGAACTCGCCATTTCCTGGTGGAACATACCTTTTTGATATAAAAGGTATGCCGCAATACCAGGCAGCACCACAATAACAGGCATCAGCAACTTAAGGAAAGCTGCAAACAGGATACCGCCACGGGCGGTTTTAAGGTTTGCGCCCAAAGCTCTTTGGGTAATATACTGGTTACAGCCCCAATAGTTAAGGTTAGTGATCCACATGCCGCCTATCAGAACAGATAAACCAGGCAGATCCATGTAATTTGGATTATCCTTTTTAAAGATCATATGGAAGTGATCCGTAGCTTCGCTATGCAGGATCTTGAAACCATTGAGCAAGCCTGTTGTACCTTCTTTTTCGCTTAACAAAGTAAGTGCAAGGTAAGATGCCATTAAACCACCCAATATCAATACCGCTACCTGGATTACGTCGGTATAGCCGATAACCTTCATACCGCCCAGTGTAATAACTGCCGAGAATATGGCCAACAGCCAGATACACAAGTGAATATCAAGACCTGAAATACCGCTGACAGCTAATGCACCGAGGTAAAGGATTGACATTAAGTTAACCACAATGTACAGCAACAGCCAAAATATGGCCATGATCATGGCTACTGTTCCGTTATACCGCTGATGCAGGAACTGCGGCATGGTAAAGATCTTATTTTTAAGATATACCGGGATAAAGAAAACCGCCACAATGATGAGGGTGATAGCGGCCATCCACTCGTAAGTAGATATGGCTAAGCCCATTTTAAACGCAGACCCACTTGTACCTATAAATTGTTCGGCAGAGATATTTGAGGCGATGAGCGATGCTCCGATAGCCCACCAGGTTAACGACCCTTCGGCCAAAAAATAGTCTTTTGAGGTGGCATCGGCGTTGTGTTTACGCTTATACACCCACCAGCCGTAACTGGCAACAATTATAAAGTAGATAAAGAAAACAGCATAATCGCCATTTGAAAGGGTTTTGAGGTTCATTGTTTTGGTTTGTCTTTGGGTTTAATATGTATGATTGACAATTATAAACTATATATATCGATTTATCAAATTTTCGATGTATTCTTGTTTACCGCTTGTCACTTTAGGTTCGCCGTTAGCTATCGCATAGTTACGCAAATCTTCCAAAGAAACCTTACCCTCTTCAAAATCTTTCCCGGTGCCGGCATCAAATGACGCATACCTGTCGGTACGTAATTTTTTGTATTCTGATTTTTGCAGGATATTATCAGCTGTTACCAATGCCCTTGCAAAAAGGTCCATACCACCAATGTGTGCATAAAACAAATCAGCAGGATCAGTAGAGTTACGGCGGATCTTGGCATCAAAGTTAATACCACCACCCTGGAAGCCGCCTGCTTCAAGAATAATCAGCATACATTCTGTCACTTCATTGATATCATTCGGGAACTGGTCTGTATCCCAGCCATTCTGTGAATCACCGCGGTTAGCATCTATCGAACCTAATAAACCCGAATCGGCAGCTACCTGAAGCTCATGTTGGAAAGTGTGGCCTGCTAAAGTAGCGTGGTTAACTTCAAGGTTCAGTTTAAAATCATTGATCAGGTCGTATTTCTGCAAGAAGCCCAGTACGGTTGCTGCATCATAATCATACTGGTGCTTGGTTGGCTCACATGGTTTAGGCTCGATGAAGAAAGTGCCTTTAAAGCCTTGTTTGCGCGCGTAATCTTTAGACGCGTGTAAAAACCGAGCTAAATGCTCCTGCTCGCGTTTCATATTGGTGTTGAGCAGACTCATGTAACCTTCGCGACCACCCCAGAAAACATAGTTTTCGCCACCTAATGCAATAGTTGCATCCATAGCAGCCTTAACCTGCGCACCGGCATGCGCCAATACATGAAAATCGGGGTTGGTTGATGCTCCGTTCATATAACGTTTGTGGCTGAACAGGTTCGCAGTACCCCAAAGCAGTTTTACCCCGCTGGCAGCCTGTTTTTGTTTGGCATAATCAACCAAAGCCTGCAAACGACGATCATTTTCGGCAACATCATTGCCATAGTCAACCACGTCAACGTCGTGGAAACAGTAGTAAGGCAGGTTCATTTTGGTCAAGAACTCAAACGCTGCATCCATTTTGTCTTTAGCGCGCTCAACAGCGTCAGCTTTTTCATCCCATGGGAAAACGTGCGTAGCACCGCCAAACGGATCGGCACCGTTACCGCAGAACGAATGCCAGTAAGCACCTGCAAAACGTAAATGGTCTTTCATTGTTTTGCCTGCCACCACCCTGTCCGCGTCATACCAGCGAAACGCCAGCGGGTTGTCTGATTCAAGACCTTCAAATTTTATCTGGCCTATTTCTTTGAAAAATTCTTTTTCGCCTGTTACTATCATTTTAATTATTGAATTAGTGAGTTATTGAATTAGTGATTTTTTTATTGGGCAATTGTTTAATTATTTATTTGGATACACGGGCAACACCTTTCGCCTTTAACCTTTTCCCTTTCACCTCAGTTTCGCTTCTAAAAGGGCTTTCCACTCCTGGTAAACGGGCTCAAACTGGTCGGTTGTTGGTTCAACCAGTTTAATGGCTTTGATATTGCTGAATGCCTCGGCCGGTGATTTGAAGATGCCTGCGCCTATACCTGCGCCTAAGGCAGCGCCTACACTTCCGTCGTTATTATAGAGCTCGACAGGAACGCCTGTGGCATTTACAAAAGTTTGGGTAAACAGATCGCTCAGGAAAAGGTTGCTTTTGCCCGCACGGATCACAGTAGGGTTCATACCATTGCCGCGCATAATGTCAAAGCCATAACGAAACGACGAGGCTATCCCCTCCTGCACAGCCCTGAAAATATGTGCCGGTGTATGCAGGTTAAGGTCGATATTTTGAAAATGCGCGCCTACCTGCTTATTATTTAACATACGCTCGGCACCATTGCCAAAAGGCAGTACCTGTAGGCCTTCGCTGCCCAAAGGGGCTTTTTCAGCTTCGGCATTCATTTGGTTATAGCTATAGCCCGTACCGAACGTGTTTTTTACCCAGCGATATAAGCTTCCGGTTCCGTTAATACAAAGCAACACACCAAGTCTTTTCTGTTCGGTGGCATAATTAACGTGTGCGAAGGTGTTAATGCGCGATTGTTGATCATAAACCAATTGATCGTTTACTCCATATATAACGCCCGATGTGCCAGCAGTAGCAGCTACTTCGCCGGGATTTAGTACATTTAACGATAAGGCATTGTTGGGCTGATCTCCTGATTTATAGGTAACAGGAATGCCTGCTTTTAAATTCAGTTTTTCGGCGACTGATGCCTGCAAACTTCCGTGCGATGAAAATACAGGATTAATAACCGGAAACAGGCTTTCGTCAAAACCAAAATAATTGATGATCTCTTTGGAGATGCCATTGGTTTTGAAATCAAAAAACACCCCTTCAGATAATGCCGATACAGATGTGGTGATCTCGCCGGTAAGCTTCATGGCGATATAATCACCAGGCAGCATGATCTTATCTATTTTACTGTAGATCTCCGGTTCGTTCTCTTTTACCCAGGCCAGTTTTGAGGCCGTAAAGTTGCCCGGCGAATTGAGTAGATGAGATAAGCAATGTTCTTCGCCAATTGTAGCAAAAGCTTTATCGCCAATTTCAACGGCGCGGCTATCGCACCATATAATACTATCACGAAGTACGTTTTGATTTTTATCAACAAGTACAAGGCCGTGCATTTGGTAAGCGATACCAATGGCAGCTATATCTTTTGAGTTGTAACCTCCCTTAGCATGACAGCGCTCCAATGCTTTGTGCGCCTGCTCCCACCACATTGAGGGAGATTGTTCGGCCCAGCCGGGATGCAAGGCTTTAATTGGCGACTCCTGGTCAGGGTATTGTGCCGAAGCGATTGTATTTTGCGTTGCGGCGTCAACAACACTTACTTTTACCGACGAAGTACCTATATCGATCCCTAATAACAGCATAGCCTATTCAGATTTTTGTATGATTTTTTGGTTGTATTTATTAATTGGTAACTTAACGCAACGAAAATAAAGAAATAAATAAAAATTGCAATCGATTGCGTAAAATATTTTTTCCAATTTGCACGCTATAATGAAGAAAGTTAAACGCACCACCATTTATGACATTGCCGCAAAGCTCGGCATAACCGCGTCTTCCGTATCAAGAGCGCTGAATAACAGTAGCCAGGTGAACGAAAAAACCAGGGAGCTGATTATCAAAACCGCCGATGAGCTCAATTATAAACGCAACACCCTTGCCTCCAACCTGCGCAAAGGACATTCAAAAACTATTGGCGTAGTGGTGCCGCGGATAAACCAGAACTTTTTCAGTAACGTGATAGCCGGCATTGAGGAAACAACCTATCAAAAAGGATATAACCTCATCATATGTCAGTCGGGCGAGGTGCATGATAAGGAAATTCAATGTGTAAATACGCTCATTAATCAGCATGTGGATTGTATAGTGATCTCGGTATCGGCCGATAGCTATGATTACCAGCACCTGCAAAATGTGCTCGACCATGGCATTCAGCTGATCCAGTTTGACCGTGTTGCTGAAGAACTGGAAACGCTTAAAGTGATCAACGACAACGAACAGGCTTCATTTGAAGCGGTATCGCACCTGATAGAAAACGGCTATAAACGTATCGCTTTACTTGAAGGCCCCCAAAATCTCAACATTTTTCGCCAGCGAAAAAACGGGTACCTAAGGGCATTAGAAACGCATAAGGTGAAAGTGATTGACGAACTGGTGGTTGAAAATGCATGGACAAAGGAGCTTGGTGCCGAAGCTACCCGTAAGCTGCTTAACCTCCCCCACCCGCCGGATGCAATATTTGCCTCTACGTCTGATTTTTCGGCCTTAGGTGTTTTGGAGGTAGCCAATGTTATGAATATCAAGGTACCTTCAGAGTTAGGTATTTGCGGTTACTCTAATGAAGCTTTTACAGAGATTACCAGTCCATCGATAACCACTATAGATCAGTTTAGCGTTTATATGGGCAAAACCATTGGCAACCTGTTTTTCCAGGAGATTGCCAACGTCGAGGTTTCGGTTAAACCCAAGATTATCAGTATTAAGCCTGAGTTGATTATAAGGGGATCGACGAAAAAGAACAGCTCGCTCTAACCCCCTCTAACTAGGGCAAGCATAAAGTGAAGGCTACTTGTGCCGCGGCTTAGCAGCACAAATAGTTTTCGTTAATAGTCGGCCCTCCATACTTGCGCCAGTAAAAAGCATTGTCGTTTCTCTCTAGCAGTGAACACTGTGTTTGTAAATTTTTACTAAATTATCCTCATTAATACAACACTCGTCGGATAGAAAACATATTTTAAATTCAATATCGATAAGCATTTAGTTACAGATTTGTTACATTAAGCTTTAATTTCAACCATTATTTAAGTGTAACACATATGGATGATTTTTTAGCGGCCAGATCCCAAATGGCCTTATCGTTAGGTTTTCATATCATATACTCCTGTATCGGCATGGTGATGCCGGTTTTTATGGCGATATCACATTATAAATGGATCAAAACCCAGGACCCGGTTTATAAAAACATCACTGTAGCCTGGAGTAAAGGCGTGGCCATATTTTTTGCCACCGGCGCGGTATCCGGCACCATGCTCTCTTTTGAGCTCGGCTTACTTTGGCCCGGCTTCATGAAACACGCCGGACCGATCTTCGGGATGCCGTTTTCGTTAGAAGGCGTCGCCTTTTTCATCGAAGCTATAGCACTTGGCTTATTCCTTTATGGCTGGAACAAATTAAATAACTGGGTACATTGGACAGCCGGGGTTATTGTCGGTATAAGCGGCGTTGCATCAGGTATCCTCGTAGTGTCAGCCAATTCCTGGATGAACAGCCCTTCCGGTTTCGATTTTGTGAACGGACAGTATATCAATATTGATCCCATAAAAGCAATGTTCAATAAAGCCTGGTTTTCAGAATCATTGCATATGATTATAGCCGCCTTTTCGGCAACAGGTTTTGCAGTGGCCGGGATCCATGCGCTCATGATCTACCGTAAAAAGAATATCGCTTTCCATACTAAGGCGTTTAAAATAGCTATCATCTTTGGGGCAGCCGCAGCTATTTTACAACCTTTCAGCGGCGACTTATCAGCCAAAAACGCAGCTAAACGCCAGCCTGCAAAACTGGCCGCAATGGAAGCTTATTTCCACACCCAGGAATACGCACCGCTGGTTATCGGTGGTATTCCTGATACCGCTGCAAAAAAAGTGAATTACGGTTTAGAGATCCCCGGCCTGTTAAGCTTTTTAGTGCATGACAATTTTAAAACACAGGTAAACGGGTTGGATAAAATCCCTGTTAAAAACCAGCCGCCAGTGGCTGTTACTCATTACGCATTCCAGATTATGGTGGGTATAGGCGTTTTGATGATGCTGATGGGGGGCATTTATTTTTACGAGCTCTGGAAAAAGAAGGACCTGCTCTCTAAACCATGGTTCCTGAAAACTTTTATCTGGGCGACACCACTTGGTTTTATAGCCCTTGAAGCCGGATGGACGGTGACCGAGGTTGGCCGCCAGCCATGGATCATACAAGGTGTTATGCGTACCAGCGAGGCAGTTACGCCAATGCCAGGTATCCAATATTCGTTTTACCTGTTCAGCTTTATTTATTTTTCGCTGAGTGTAGCTGTTATATTTTTATTAAAAAGGCAAATCCAGATGGTGCCTGAATTGTATGACCGTAAAACTGCCCAGCCATGATGTTATATATTGTAATTCTTTTTCTTTTTGCGGCTATCACCCTCTACTTTTTATTGGGCGGAGCTGACTTCGGTGCTGGCATTATCGAGCTTTTTACATCAACTGACAATAAACACCGCACCCGCAATATCATGTACCAGGCTATCGGCCCAATTTGGGAGGCCAATCACATGTGGCTGATCATTACAGTGGTAGTACTTTTTGTAGGATTTCCGGTTATTTATAGTGAAATGTGCATTTACCTGCATATTCCCTTACTGGTAATGCTGCTTGGAGTAATAGCCCGGGGCACCGCATTTTCGTTCCGTAATTATGACGCCATTAAAGACGAAAAAACACAGGCATTTTATACGCATATATTCGTTTATTCAAGTTTTGTTACACCATTGTTCCTGGGTATCATTGCAGGCAGTGCCCTATCCGGGCAGATTGATCCTAAAGCCACTGATTTTCTGCACGCTTACATCTTTAGCTGGTTTAACTGGTTTTCAGTATCTGTTGGCTTTTTTACCGTGGCACTATGCGGTTTCCTTGCAGCTATTTATATAGTTGGTGAAACGGAAGATGTTGACGAAATTAAACGCTACATCCGTAAGGCAAAGATTATGAACATAGCCGCCGTGATATGTGGTGCATTGGTGTTCTTAGCTTCTCATTTTGAGCACGTTCACCTGGCCAGCTGGATTTTTGGCAACCCCGTAAGCTTAGTTTCGGTAATTGCTGCAACCATTTCATTGGTAGTGCTTTATCTGATTATATCACACCGCAGAAACAGGCAATGGATCAGGGTGCTTGCTGCCTTCCAGGTGTGTATGATATTGATATCGGTAGGGTTTTCGCGCTTCCCGAGGTTCGTTATTTTTAAGGATGGCAGTTCTATGTCTTTACTTACCGAACATGCCAATAGCAATAGTATCGATGACCTGGGGATTGGTTTATTGGTGGGTAGCTTGTTTATATTGCCGGCGCTGGGCTATTTGTATTATGCGTTTAAAAAGAAAGACCGTTGATTTTTTTGATCACGCTGATTTCGTTGATTTGATTATAATATTTATTTGCAAAGCTTAACCGTCTTTATCTGTCTTGTTTAAAAGACGAGATGTGCTGTCAAATATTACATTTGTGTTGTGAAGAATTATTTAAAGATCCTGTCAATCGACGAATATTCCATTACGCCTAAGTACCTGCAACTCTCCAATGCTATTATCAGGGCCATTGAAAGCGGGCAGATTGTAAAGGATGATATGCTCCCTTCAATCAATGATCTCAGCTATGCACTGGATACTTCCCGCAATACCATTGAGCGCGTTTATAAGGAACTGAAGGAAAAAGGCATAGTAAGCTCGGTTCCGGGAAAAGGCTTTTTTATTTCCAATACCGATTTTCAGAAGCCACTTAAGATCTTCCTACTGTTCAACAAACTCAGCGCGCACAAGAAAATTATTTATGATGCCTTTGTTGCTACTATCGACGAGCAGGCTGCTATAGATTTTTATATCTACAACAACGATTTTTACTTTTTTAAAAAGATCATTGCCGAAAGTATCCAGAGCGATTATGCCAAATACATCATTATCCCACATTTTTTAGATAATGAAACCAAGGCTCATGAAATTATCAATACCATCCCTAAAGACAAGCTGATTTTACTGGACAACCTTGTACCTGGTGTAAACGGTAAATTTGCTGCTATATATGAGAATTTTGCGACCGACGTTTATGAGGCGTTGAAGAGCATGTTGGATAGCCTCAGTAAATACCATACGCTCAAGCTGATTTTCCCCGGCAAAACCTATCACTCTAAAGAGATTATGAAGGGCTTCCTGAATTTTTGCAGGCAGTATGCTTTTGAATACGGTATAGTTGAAACGTTATCTACAGAAACTATACAGAAAAATACCGTATATATCAGCCTTACAGAGGACGACCTGGTTGAACTTATTAAAAAGATCATCGCCTCCGATTTAAAAGTGGCTAAGGACGTTGGCGTGATATCCTATAACGAAACGGCGCTTAAAGAGATCATTCTTGACGGCATCACTACCATCTCAACCGATTTTAAATTGATGGGCAGCAAAACTGCCGAGTTTGCGCTGAATAACTGCCACGAGCATTTCGCTGTGCCGTTTACAGTGCGATTGAGAAGCTCGTTGTAACCCCCTACCCCCTAAAGGGGGAACGATAGTTTAAAAGTAACGATGATTGAAGACTTGCGAAGTTTTAAAACTTCGCAAGTCTGGATTTTAGCATATTATGTGCTGTTTACTTCAACTCCTTAACCTTAATACTCCTGAAAAACACTTCATTGCCATGATCTTGTAGTAATAAATGCCCTTCAGCGGCTTCGCCAAAGTTTTTCCAGATTTTGTACTTACTGATTGCTACCAGGTCGCGGAAAGTTTTTGAACCGCGTTCGTATTCCAGTACTTTAACACCGTTCAGGTAGTGCTCAACATGGTTGTTTGGATATACTACCACACGACCAGTATTCCAGGCACCTATCGGGTGTACAAAACGTTCTTGTTTATTGGCTTTGATAAGGTCATACAACGAGGCTAATGTACGGTCGCCATCGCGGCCAAGTTTGGCATCGGGGTGCAGTTTATCATCAAGTACCTGGTACTCCAAGCCAATAGCCGACCCTTTGGTAACTTCAGACAGGGTGACAAAATATTTGACACCGCTATTAGCACCCGGAGTAAGCTTAAACTCAAACGACAGGTCAAAAGCGCTATAATTATCATTGGTTACGATATCGCCGCCGCCTGATTCTTCTTGTCCTGCAGATGGCAGCACGTGCATAGTGCCGTTAGCATATTCCCAGCCTTTTTCAGGAAAACCTTTGAGGGTTGCACCGCGCCAGCCGGTATTGGTTTTGCCATCATATAATAACTTCCAGCCATTTGCTTTTTCGGCCGCTGTTAAGCTGTTTGGTGTAAGGTTAACAACATACACATCCTTTGGAAAAGGGGTGGCTTTTAAATTATTGGTCTTTAGATTAATATTCTTAAAGTATACCTTTTTGCCTGCCTGTTTTTCCTCACTTACCGCATGCACCTGTAAACCTATAAAGCCTTTGCTATCGATAGTATCAACAACATCGCTTGCAGGGACACCATTTACCCATGTCTTCATTTCGTTGCCGATACATTCAATTTTAATGTGATTGTATTCGCCTACTTTAAATGCATCTTTGGCTTTAGGGTTCAGATCAAGCGGATAAAGCCAATCGCGACGGCCTTCGTCATAAATACCACCAGTCCATTTGCGTGAGGACGGGTCTATTTCAAATTGCCTGCCATAAACTTTTCCTTTGCCCTTATTACCGGCCGGGTCGTAATGGCTGCGGGTTTGCACGCCCGAATTACTCAACTCACTTTCAATTTTTGCATCCAACTCTAATATAAAATTACCGTATTCCTTTTCGGTAACTAAAAATGAATTGCCCGAGTTGAGTACAGTAGTGCCTACTATAGCGCCGTCTTCTACTTTATAATCGGCATTGCCGGCAAGCTTTTTCCAGCCTTTAAGAGTTTTACCATCAAACAGTTTGGTTTGCGCGCTTACTGGGCTATATGCCGTTGACGCCAAAAGCATAATTGCAGGGTAGATTATTTTTTTCATATTTGATATTTTCTTGTTTGATTAAAAATATGTCATTGCGAGGAACGAAGCAATGAGCCCCCTCTAAATCTCCCCCAGAAGGGGAGATTTTAAAAGTTTTTAAAGCCCTCTCCTCTGGAGAGGGTTGGGTGAGGCTTACACTTTCACTTCCCAACCCTTTTCATACTCCCTGCGCCAGAGCTTTTGAGCTTCGGGGTCATTTAAAATATGACCATTATTTGGATCGATATGCAATACACGATCAACGCGATATGAGATATTGCCTAATTGCGGCAATAGGGTTGATTTGAAACCGATCTCAATCGGGCAATTCAGTTTATCTGTTCCTCTTACCGAATCGACAAAGTTTTTCATGTGGAAGCCATCCAGTGCCTCCGTCGGGCTTACTTTGTTGGTGCCGTCGACTTTGGTGTCGTCTTTAACCTCTTTTACCAGTTTATTATCACCATCGTAAACCCGATAGCTGTTGCCACTATCATAAAACAGCGTGCCTTTATCGCCATAAAATACTACTCCCCTGCTTAATTTTTCAATATCAAAGCCGTTGCAACTGCGGCATTCCCATTCGGCGGCCGTATTATTGGGGAAATTGTAAAGGATATTTTGTGTGTCGGGTGTTTGCCAGTCGTCATTAAAATGGAAGCGGCCGCCTGTTGATACCACTTTACTCGGATAATCAACACCAAGGCCCCAGCGGATCACGTCCAACTCATGGGTACCATTATTCAGCGCCTCACCCGTGCCCCAGTTCCAAAACCAGTGCCAGTTATAATGGATCAGGTTATCCTGGTAAGGCCTTCTTGGCGCAGGGCCCTGCCATAAATCATAATTTAAATTGGCTGGCACCGGCACCTGTTTGCCTTTGCCTATGCTTGCACGATGATTGGTGTACCAGCCCTTTGCATAATAAGCACGACCGATTACCCCGTCATGCAGTTCCTTCACCATGGCCTGCACATTAGAGAATGAGCGACGCTGGCTGCCCATTTGCACCAGTCGTTTATACTTATTTGCTGCTTCAACAGCCATCTCTCCCTCGTGCGGATTATGACTGCAAGGCTTTTCTACATACACATGTTTGCCGGCCTGGCAGGCCATGATAGTTGCTGGAGCATGCCAGTGATCGGGCGGTGCAACCACTACTGCATCGAGATCCTTTATCTCCAGCATTTTGCGGATATCTGTTAATCCCTGCGGCTTTTTGCCTGTTTGCTTATAGATAGCATCAATCGTTTTAGCAACTACGTTTGCGTCAACATCGCAGATATAACCGATCTCTATATTGGGTAATTTGGCAAAGCTTTGAGCAAGGTATAGGCCCCGGCTGTTAGTGCCCATCATGCCTAATACTACTTTTTCATTAGGCGATCCTTTAAAAAATCCGGTGGCTTTTGATAGTTGCGGCGCAAGCAGGAAACTTGTACCAGCTACGGCAGTGGATTGAATAAACTTTCTACGATTGATCATATTCAAAACAGGTTAATTGGGTTGATAAGCGCGCCCCGGCGGACCGCCCCGCAAATTAGCTAAGTTTTGGAAAGGGCTAAAGCTATCCGGCCATTTTTTTATGAAGCAATTGTAATTTAACTGTTACTTAATTGAACGGAAAGCTTAAGGCTGAAAGCGAAGATCGTTAACGTGAAATAATTTTGACAAGCAAATTGGCTTTAGGCTTTCAGCCCTAAGCTTTAGCTTTTAAAGCAGAAAGCCCCTTTACAGGGGCTCCGGGAGTATTAATTTGCAAAACATGCTTTAAACGAGAGGTTGTATCGAAAACACATCGAGCTTTGAGGTTTGAAAATTACGTACACGTTTGTACACACCGTTGCCGTTGCTGCTTCCGTCGGTATTGGTATTTCCCTCAATGGTATCAAATAAATCGCCATGCACGCCAATAACAATACCTGTATGTACCCAGTCGTTGGGTGTTTTCTGAACCAGGAAAATATCGCCGGGCCTTACTACAGCAGGATTAGCCCTTACTGTTGCAACACGGCTTAACAAACCTTTATTAATGCCGGTAGTACCCACAGTATCGCAACTATAGGTTAGCGGCATAAGTGTACGAAAATCTTTTCCTAACTGGCTTGCGGCCTGGTCAATGATGGTTTGTACAAACCCCATACACCAAAACCACTCTGTTCCTTCATTATTATCCATATAGGCCCGCACCCAGGGACCGCAATTACTTTGCCCCTTAATGGTAAGTTCAAATGGTGCGTTACCTAAATGTTGAATAGCTGTATTCACAACCAATTCCCTTAAGCCGGTACCTGCTACCGGGCTTTTAAATGCTTTTATCATGGGTTGGCATAACTCACCGAAAACATTGCTGTCAACAATGCCGGTTTGCGGCAGGTTTTTTGCTTTTTGGAAATTCTTAACTGCTGTTTCGGTGCCCGGGCCAAAGCTACCGTCAATGCCTGTTGCTGTACCTGCCGAAGGATTGGTAACCGCATACAGGTTAAGCCAGCTTTGAATTTTACTTACTTCTTTTTGATTGTTTGAGGCACCGCCTTTTTGTTGGGTAGCCGATATAGCTATTTCTTTGAGGTATTGTTTTTTGATCATAAAGGAAAGGTTTAATAGTGATAAGGTTTAGATATCGTAATAATGGATATTTCATTACCTTCAAAAGCAAAGCTAAAGCAATCATTACAACTATAACAGCGTACTGTTACGGGATTTAACAGGAAAGCTTACGTAGTTTTACGTAAGCTTTCCTGTTAGTGATTTTTAATATTGTATCGGCAACGGCACCAGCTTTAAATTCTGGCGCTGGTGCCAGTATGGATATATTGGGTCTACCTCGCTGGCGGCATCCAATTTTTTTACCTGCTCAACTGTCAAATTCCATCCTATTGCGCCGAGGTTTTGCTTAAGTTGCTCTTCGTTACGTGCGCCAATTACCAGGTTGGCAATAGTAGGCCTTTGCAGTAACCAGTTCAATGCTACCTGTGCCACAGATTTACCGGTTTCTTCAGCAACTTCGTCAAGCGCGTCAACAATATTGTATAAATGATCAAAATTTGTAGCCGGGCCATGGGCGCCGCCCTGCACGGTCCTCGAGTTTTCGGGGATTGGCTCTCCCCTCCTGAATTTGCCGCTTAGCTGGCCGGATGATAGCGGGCTCCAAACAATAGTGCTTACCTTCTGATCAATACCTAATGGCATCAGTTCCCATTCAAACTCGCGGTTAAGCAACGAATAATATGCCTGATGGGCTACATAACGGCTCCACCCATATCTTTCAGACACCGACAGTGATTTCATTAAATGCCAGCCCGAAAAATTGGAGCAGGCTATATAACGCACTTTACCGCTGGTAACCAAATCATCAAGTGCCCTTAATGTTTCTTCAACCGGGGTGTTCGCATCAAAGCCGTGCATATGATAAATATCTATTCTATCGGTATTTAAACGACGAAGACTGTCTTCGGCCGATTTGATCAGGTGATAGCGAGACGAACCATAATCATTAACGCCCTGCCCCATAGTAAACGTGGCTTTGGTTGAAATCAGCACTTCATTGCGGATGCCTTCCAGGGCCTTACCTAATATTTCTTCAGAAATGCCATGCGAATAAACGTTTGCGGTATCAAATAAGTTAACACCTGCATCAAGGCAAATATTTATTAGCTTCTTTGCCTCGTCAACCTGGGTATTGCCCCATGCTTTAAAAAACTCATTACCACCGCCAAATGTGGCCGTGCCGAAACTTAATACCGGCACCCTTAAACCGGATGCGCCTAATTGTCTGTATTCCATAGTTTAATGTTTTATGATGTAGCAGGCGGTAGCCTGTATTACAAATTTATGCGGAATGGTTGCTGGCAGGGATTTTTGCAAATCATAAGTTTGTCATTTATGGCCACGTGGCTGGAATTATTTTTAATTGCCAATGAAAATCGCCAGCCTATTTCCCCAAAATTACAGGCTTTTGGCCTACTCCAATTACATAAACCAACCGGCCATTGTCCATCTCTTTCGGATTTTTGTCACTATAACCTCTGGGTGATCTGGACCGCCTGTCCATATTAGTTCAGCTTCCAAAAAAGGATTTTTTGGAAGCTTTTGCCGCATTCACCCCGCCAAATATTATTCAATTAGGATAAAAGGCGCTTTAAATGAATCATTTAGGGAGATTTCTGTTTTTAAATAAACCAATCAACTAACGGACTGATCCAATCCGTACCTATTTCGCGCCAAAATAAAAAACACTTAGACTATCCTTGCTAAAAGTTTCTTAACGAATAACCTTCCTGAAATTACCGTTCTGATAACATTCATCTTATAAAAAAAATTCGCCGCAAAGCCGCCGACCGGAAAATAACGGATTTGGCACAAGCCTCTATCGTATAACTAACCTTACCGTGTTGGGACACGCCAAACCGCATGTTAAATGCAACTTTTATTGCCATCTTAAAAATTCTTCTTCTATCATTGCATTATTTAATAATACTTCTGTTATATTCCCTGTTGATATAGCATATGATACAGCACGAAGAGGATTGGTATTGTCTCCACAAGCGAATATATTATCTACTGTTGTTTTCTGAAATGCATCTACTTTGATAAGTCCCTGTTCTGTCAATTCACAGCCCAATAATTCGGGAATTTTACAATGTTGTTCAAAAGGAGTTCTTGAATAGATAACTTTTAATTGAAAAGTGGAATTGTCTGAAAAAATTATTTCTTCAACTACTCCGTCTTTGTGTTTCAATGAGGTAATTTCCTTTTCAACTATTGAAATATTGTGTCTTTTGATTTCATCGGTTTGCTCTTGTGTCAATTCCGACTTTCCATTGGTAAATATGGTTAAATCATTTTTCCAGTTACGAATGAGTTGAGCCAAATGAAATGCAGCATATCCACTTACCAAAATCTCTGTTTTTTGATTCTTTACTTCATATCCGTGGCAATAGGGACAATGAAGTACTGTAATTCCCCAACATTCGGAAAATCCCTTAATGTTTGGCATGATGTCTTTTAAGCCTGTTGCAAAAACGAGTTTTTTAGCTGAAAATATTTTCCCTGATTGAGTTGAAATCTCAAAGCCTTTATCGGTTTTTGTTCTGCTAACGGCAAGGTCAGTTAAGAATTTTACTGTGTCGTATTTCAACACTTGTTTTTTTGCTTTTTCCGCAATAGCACTGGGTTTTTCTTCGTCTTGCGTAATGAAGTTGTGTGAATGAGGCGTTTGTCGGTTACAAGGCAAACCGCTGTCAATGATTAAAACATTTCTTAATGCTCTTCCCAAAGACATTGCTACTGAAAATCCTGCATAGCTTCCGCCAACTATGATTACGTCAAAACTTTTGTTATCTGCCATTTTGTTAAAATTTGAAAATGCTGTTAATGGAAAAGTTAATGCTAAAAAGCCCCTCTTGTTTAATTAGTTCTCATCTTGATGTTTTTTTCGTTTCAGTCAATTGTTTTTGGATGTGTCGCTTTCCAAATATGGCGGAATCAATTTATACATCACCGGCGTTACGATCCTTGAAAGTATGGTAGAACTGATCAACCCGCCAATTAATACAATCGCTAACGGTGCTATCAAAGGATTAGGATTCAGCGCAATCGGAAGTAAGCCGAAAATGGCGGTGATCGAAGTCAATACCACCGGAAGAAAACGGGTTTCGCCGGCCAAATTGATGGCCTCATCAATGCTGTGTCCTTCCAGACGTAGCTGGTTGGTAAAATCAACCAACAAAAGTGAGTTTTTAACCTGTATGCCTGACAGACCTATAAAACCAATAATGGATACCATTGACATTGGGTTGCCTGTCAGCAGTAACAGTACCACGCCACCAAGTATGCCTAAAGGTATGATCGACAGAACGATAATGATCCCTTTAAATGTTTTAAATTGTAACAGCAGCACGCCGACAAAGAGAAATGTGCTCAGTATGATCACAGACAGGAAGTTGCCGCCCAAAGCATCGCCTTCCGATTCCGCTTCTCCGGATAACTTGTAATAATAGCCCGGCGGCATTTTTAATTTATTCAGTTCAGGAACAACCTCTTTCAGGATATCATTGGCCAAGACATGCTCTTTGGTTAAGGAAGTAACTTTTACAAAGCGCGATTTATTGAAATGGTTGATCGCCGTTGGCGACGTTTCAAACGAGATAGTAGCAATCTGGTTAACCAGCACCGGCGCGCCCTGTATGTTATTTACATACAAATCCTTCAGGGCATCCAGGTTCGAGAACTTGTTTCTGGGCAGGGTGATCACAACATTGCGCGAATCGCCCCGGTCATCAATATAATCGCCAACGGTTAATCCGGCCACTGCCATCCTGACCACTTTGTCCACATCGCTGGTAAGCACGCCCAAGGTGCGGGCCTTCTCTTTGTCAATTTTTATTTTAACGTCCGATTTATAGGTATTCAACTCGTTATTAATGTAAAACGTGCCGGGATTTTTTTTCAGGATCTCCTCAACCTTAAAGGAAAGTTTCCGTAAGGTGTCCTGGTCTTCCCCAAATACCCTCACCACAATATTGGCTTCAATCGGGGTGCCCTGTTCAAAATCTTTAACTTCAATCCTTGCATAAGGAAAATCGTTGAATTTCTTTCTGAGTTGTTTGATCAGATCCGTTTTCGATTTTGGACTTGCTTCTTCATCCAGCTGCACAAATACCTGGGCAAAATCAGGCTTTACATCCTGCTGATGTACGTTGTAATAGATCTGTGGATTGCCTTTGCCCACGTTAGAGGTATAATAAACGATCTCTTTGTGCTTCTTCAATTCACCTTCTACCAGCCTGGTTACACGGTCGCTTTCGGGAATATCCGCCTGCAGGGGCAGTTTGATATTGATCAGGAACATCGGCTTTTCAGAGGTGGGGAAAAGCTTAAAGCCGGTTTGTGTGAACAGGAAAAAAGCAAGCCCGCTTAAAGCCAATGAGATCCCGATAGTTGTTTTAGGCCACTTTAAGGCAAGCGGCATCACGCGGGCATAAGACCAGGTCAGGAAACGTTGCAGGTGTTTTAAAAAGAAGTTACCCTCGCCATGTGTATGGGTTTTGAGCATCCTGCTGCCCAGGAAGGGAACAAGCGTTAAGGCCACTATCATAGATGCCAAAACGCTGGTCATGACAGCCATAGGCAGGCTCCGAATAAATTCACCAGCCATATCGGGCAAAAAGGCAAGCGGCAAAAAAGCGACAACCAAGGTAGCCGTACAGCCTACAACCGCTATCCCTATCTGTTGCGTGCCTTTCAGGATAGCATCCATCCGGGAATGCCCCTCGCGGAGCCAGCGCTCAATATTCTCAACCACCACGATACTATCGTCCACCAGCAGTCCCAATGCTACCACAAGCCCTACGATACTGAGCTGATTTAGGGAATATCCCAATAAATTCATGGCAATGAGCCCCAGCGCCAAAGAAAGCGGTATAGAGATCATCACGATAAGCGATGCCCTGAACCCCAAAGGCAGTAAGGTAATGATCACTAAAACAATAGCTAATCCAAAATCAAAGCCCAAGTGGCCCAAGCGTTCAGAAACCATATTAGCCTGGTCGAAATTTTTAACAAGCCGGATGTTCTCGGGCAGGCTTTTGCTAAATTCATCCAGTACCGGTAAAAACTCTTTCTGCACGCTGGCTATATTCACGTTATCTTTCATCCCGGCAGTAACCAATACACAGCGGTGCCCGTTCAATCGGGTGATGTGATCGGCAATGGCATCTTTGTAGCTCACATCGGCTACATCCTTCAGGTAAATGATCTTGCCATTGGCATTATAGATGACGGTATTGGCAACGTCATCAACGGTTTTGAACTTACCGCTGGTTTTTACGTTGAATATCTTGCTGTCCAGGTTAATGCTGCCTCCCGGAATATCGGCGGCTTCGCTTTGTAAACTGCCTATCACTACATTGAGCGGTATTTTTAACTGGGCCAGTTTATCCAGCTGCATGTCGATACGAATCTCCTGCTCCGGCATGCCGAAATATTTGACATCCTTCAGGTTGGTAATCTTTTCCAAACGTGTTTTCAGGATGTCAGCTTTGTCCCGTAGTAATTTACCGGAAGCATTGTCTGATACCAGGGCAACCTGCAAGATCTTTACATCCGAAGAGGAAACCTTTTCTGTTTTGATCAGGTAAATATCCTTGGGCAACTCGCTGTTTTTTAAAGCATTGATCTCTGTAGAAATTTCCTGGTATTTGTTATCTACATCTACACCATATTTAAACTTTGGCTGGATAACCGCTACGCCGTCTTCAACTGTGGTCAATATCTTTTCGATGTTTTCCAATCCGTAAATCTTGTTCTCGATAGGTTTTACCACCTGTTCTTCCATATCCTTCGGACTGGTACCGGGATAAATGACCGTAATGATGTATTGCGGAGGATGGGTGGTCGGATCTTCCGAACGGGGCATGGTAAACAGCGTTAATACGCCGACTACAGCAACCAGCAAAAATATGATCAGTGTGAACTGGTAGTTCTTAACTGCGAAATTGGTAATTTTCATAACGGTAGTCTTTACTTGATGATTTTAATAATGGACTGTTCGTTAAGGTAGGCGCTGTTTGAAACCACGATCTGACTTATGCCTTCCAGTTTATCCTTCAGGTATACATTGTCGTTATCAAACTTCAGGATGCTAACCGGTACCCGTTTTACCCTGTTGGTGCCGATGGTGGTAAACACGAAGCCTTTATCGCCGTCGGCTTCTACCAATGAACTGTAGGGGATCACCATCACACTTTCATCCTGGTGGGTATCTATTTCAGCTTTGCCGAACATGCCGACAGCAGGCTTTATACCATTTAATGTCAGCTTCAATTCTACCTGGAACGAGCCAAGTTCGCGATCCGCAGCCTGCGACTTGCGAAACACCACGGCGTCAAATTGCCGGCCTGCGTATCCATCCAGCGTTACTTTGGCTGTTTGTCCGGGTTTGATGATGGCCCATTCACGGTCGGTCACCCCAACCTTTAATGAATAACTGTTGTGCTGTTCGGTAGAATTGATGAGCAGCACCGGCATTCCTTCGCCGATCACTTCGCCATCGTTGGCTGTCTTCTTGCTCACAAAACCATCGGATGCTGCGTATATTTTGGAATAGCGGTCATTAAAGGCTACCGCTTCCCGGGCTTTTTGCGCAACGTCAAGTGCAGTTTTAGTGTTCTGCAATTGCTCCAGGGTATAAACACTGTCTTTATAAAGATTAACGGCACGACTATAGTCACGTTGTGCCTTTTCCACACCAAGACTGGATTGGGCCAGCCCGGCCGATATTTCGGTTGAATTGAGCGTAGCCAGCAATTGGCCCTTTTTAAAGAACTGGCCTTCCTGCACGAAGATTCTGTTGATCACGCCGCCTATTTTAAAAGCATATTTGGCTTCATCTTCGGTACTTACCAGCCCGGTAGCGCTGATGTGATCAGGAACCCCTAATACGGAAACCGAAGCTGTTTTAACCGGGATGATATCCGGTTCGCCCAATGCATTTTGTTCCTGGTGTTTTTGTTTGCAGGAGGCAAGCACAGCGGCAATTATTAAAATGCTGAATAATTGATTTTTTTTCATCGTTGTATGTTTTTATTGTTGAATGGTAAAACTGCCATTGGCACGTTCGATGGCCGTATAGGCTATCCAGGTGTCGTAAAGGGCGATGTTGGCGTTAAGCTGCGCATCTATCCACTGGTTTTGGGCATCCAGCAGTTCAATGTAAATGGCCATTCCCTGTTTGTATAGCTTGACCATATCATTGTAATAGGTTTGGCTGGTTTTCAACTGGGATTGTGCGGCCTCGTATTGCGCAATGGCGCTTTGCATGGTGGTCTGGCGTACTTTTAACTCGGTAAGGAGTTGCTGCTGTACATAATCGGTTTGTGATGCTAAGGCCTGGCCATCGGCAATGGTTTGTTTTACCCGGTAACTGTTTTTCCCGGAGGAGAACAGGTTCCATTCGAGAGAAACGCCGAATAAATAATACCGGCTTTGGCTGTTGAACTTCCAGTCAAAAGCCTGCGAGCCCAGGTCGATAAAGGTGCCTGATTTGGGGATAATATATGATTTGGCTAGCCCGGTCAGATTGCCGTTAATATCCTTAGCTATCCGGAGCTTGGCTAATTCTTCCCTGCCGCTAATATTATTCCCTAACAATTGCTCCCTGGCGGGTAGCGTGGTAATATCATCTAAAAGGATGCTATCCGTAAGCGGGCGATTAATCAGGAAGTTAAAATAATAGCGGGCTGATTCCGCGGTTTTCTTTGCCCCGGTGAGCGCTGCGTTGATCCTGGATACCTCGTTCTGGCTTCTGAGTACAACCGTCCGGTTTACCTTGCTGTTATCAAACAGCTTGGTGTTGATCCGTTGGCCTTCTTCAACCAGGCGGAGCGACGATTCATAGATCCCGGTAGCATAAACAGCTTTTGAGTAATTGTAATAGGCCGTTTTGATCTCTTTCACCAGTTCGCGTTTATAAAGCTGTACTTCGGTTTTTTGCAGATCTACCTGCTGCGCCTTGATACGTTTATTATAAATCAACTCCGCATTCAAAATAGGGAGGGTTGTACGGAACTTGGCATCGTAAAAATTATCCGGGTTGAGCAATATGTGCTGGTTTTGTAACTGCGGAAAGGCGTTGCTGTTTGTCAGTTTGTTCAGCGTGGAATAAACCCCGTTAAACAGGTCGCCTGTCGGAAAGTCTATGGTACGCCCGCCATCAGCTTTGGTATAGGTGGTCGAAAAGGTAACATCCGGCCCGAACATGCTTTTGGCTTCCTTGAGGGCATATACATTTTTTTCGAGCACAAAGTTTTGTTGCCTGATGCTCTGGTTGGATGCCAATCCGTCCCGGATATAGTCATCCAGCCGACTTTGGGCTTTTACTGGCGGGGCTGCCAATAAGGCTGCCGCTACCAGTACAAAGCCGTATTTTCTTTTGTTGTTAGTTTTCATTTTTATACATCGTTTTAAATTTAAACAGTGTTCAATACATAGTCAAAAAAAAGCTAGCTTTTTTCAAGCAGTGCAACAAAGCACTCGTAGCCGTTATGCATCAGTTCTTCATTCGTCTTGTTTACAAAGCTTGTGGTACGGTCTTTACAAAACAGTGCGCAAATGCCATGCATTGCCGAAAGGATCATAAAGGTGAG
Source organism: Mucilaginibacter gossypii (assembly GCF_900100945.1). Classification (GTDB taxonomy): domain Bacteria; phylum Bacteroidota; class Bacteroidia; order Sphingobacteriales; family Sphingobacteriaceae; genus Mucilaginibacter; species Mucilaginibacter gossypii. The sequence goes on from NZ_FNCG01000003.1 coordinate 646,550, forward strand.
ATCTTCGGTATCCATATCTTTAAACCTCCCTTGCTGCTGGCAAGCTTTAACCACAGAAGCCAGGCGATCAATCGCTTCCTGCGCTATCTTAAAACCACCATCTTCCGGCATTTTTGTCGGTTCTTCAACAATAAACATCAGGTTATAATAATCCTTGTTTTCCTG
>NZ_FNCG01000002.1:0-229929 GCF_900100945.1 Mucilaginibacter gossypii
GTTCACATTTAAATATAACAATAGAGGCAATAACCAGGTGTTTAACTTTTTAATTAACAAAATGGCTACTGCCTCTTGATGGGCTATTACTCTCTCAAGAGGGGAGCTTTGGAAACCTCAGGACCCTCTCCGAGAGACCCTGAGGGGACGAAAAATGAATGGAATGTAAGCGTGGACGCTTACTTCGGTTATAGTTCAAGGGAAGGACGCTTGAACTGGTGATATTTTAATTAAAAGAAATTGTCATTTCGATAAAGCAGAGGGGGTTGAGCGCAGGGGCGAAAGAGAAATCTTATACGGCATCCAGATTTGTAATGGATGTTGTAAAGTAGGGCGTATAAGATTTCTCCTCACGCAACCGCACATTCCCAATTGTTCGTCGAAATGACAGCCGGTTTTTGATTTTTACTATATTATGCTTAAAAAATCTATCATACTAATTGCCATAGCCTGTTTGTTCTTCGCATTTAAAAGCAATGAAACAACCATTCCGCGTTTAAGCATATCTACCAACCACCGCTATTTCATGGCCGGGCATAAGCCATTTTTTTGGCTGGGTGATACCGGCTGGTTACTGTTCTCTAAGCTGAAAAGGGAAGAGGCCGAGCAATACCTTGATGTCCGCAGCAAACAGGGTTTTAATGTGATTCAGGTAATGGTAGTGCACAGCATTAAAGAAACCAACGCCTACGGCGATTCAGCCTTAAGTAATAAAAATATCGCGTTACCAAAAACAACTCCCGGCAATACCTTTGGCAAAGGAAACGAATATGATTATTGGGACCATATTGATTGGATCATCACCAAAGCCGCCGAAAAAGGTTTATACGTAGCCCTGGTGCCGGTTTGGGGATCTGTTGTAAAAGAGAGTCATATCGGTGCGGAAAAGGCAAAAATTTACGCTGAGTTTTTAGCCAAAAGATACCGCGACAGTCCAAATGTGATCTGGATGAATGGCGGCGACATAGCAGGTTCTGATTCGTTGAATACCTGGAAGGCTATTGGTAATACTTTACATGATGTTGATGGCACACATCTGATAACTTACCATCCGCGCGGCCGCACACAATCATCAAAATGGTTTCATAATGAAAACTGGTTAAGCTTCAATTGCTTTCAATCCGGCCATCGTACTTATGCGCAGGATACTTCTAAAAAAGATTTAAGATACGGCGAAGATAACTGGCGTTATGTAGAAACAGACTATAATCTATCACCCATAAAACCAACGCTTGATGCGGAGCCATCGTATGAAAAAATCCCTTACGGATTACACGATACCAAGCTACCCCGTTGGGCAGCTGCCGATGTGAGGCGTTACGGCTACTGGTCGGTTTTTGCTGGAGGTTGCGGATATACGTATGGCGATAATGACGTGATGCAAATGCATAAGCCCACCGATAAAGACAGCGCTTATGGTTCCAAAGGATATTGGTATAATTCAATTAATGATCCGGGAGCAAAGCAGATGATTTATTTGAAAAAGCTGATGCTGTCACGCCCGTACCTTGATCGTGTACCTGATCAATCATTGATCGCCGGTAACAACGGCGTAAAGTACAACAGGCTGATCGCAACCCGCGGAAAAAGCTATGCTTTTGTTTATACCTATTCCGGCCGCGAGATCAATATCAACGCTGATAAACTGGAGGGCACGAAGCTGAAAGCATCATGGTTTAACCCGCGCAACGGGCAAACTACGGCTATCGGAACCTTCGCGAAAGCTAAAACAATAAAATTTAAGCCACCCGGCAAAGTATCAAATGGTAACGACTGGGTGCTCATTATTGACGCGATATAACAGTGAACAAAGGAATTAAACATATCACTTTACTATTTGCCATTGCGCTGGTGTTTTCATGCAAGGCCGGTAAAAGCGTGTACCTTTTTACGTCGTTTCACGAGCCGGCCAATGAAGGTTTGCGCTTTTTGTACAGTAATGATGCTTACCACTGGAATGCTATCGACCACATTTTCATTAAACCGGAAGTTGGCGATGCTAAGATCATGCGCGACCCATCCATAGTCCAGGGCCCCGACGGGGTTTACCATTTGGTGTGGACAACCGGCTGGAAAAACGACAAAGGCATAGGCTATGCCAGCTCGAGCGATCTGATCCATTGGTCGGCCGAAGAGCACATTGAGGTGATGGCTAATGAGCCCACCGCGGTGAATGCCTGGGCACCGGAGTTGTTTTATGACGAGGATAACAAATATTTCATCATTGTTTGGGCTTCAACCGTACCATTCCGCTTCCCGAAAGGGCACGAGGATGAAAATAACAATCACCGACTGTATTACACCACAACTAAAGATTTTAAAACTTTCAGCCCCTCACAGCTTTTCCTTGATCCGGGTTTTAGCGTAATTGATGCTGAGATCGTAAAGCGGGCCAAAAATGATTATGCACTGGTGATGAAGGATAATACCCGGCCTAACCGTAATATCCTCGTGGCCTTTAGTAATAATCCTCTGGGGCCTTATAGCAATTATACTCCGCGATTTACCGAACCTTTCAGTGAAGGCCCCAGCATGACCAAAGCCGGTGATAACTGGCTGATTTATTATGATTCGTACCGTTTAAAAAGATATGGCGCCATGCGTACAACCGACTTTAAAACTTTTACCGACCTGGCCGATAGCGTGAGCATACCGGTAGGGCACAAGCACGGCACCATATTTAAGGTTACCAAAAAACAGCTTGCGCAGCTTTTACAGGCAGCCGGGCAAACCAAAGCAGCTAAACATGAATAAGTTCATCAGCATATTGTTTTTTATATCGATGGCCGGGATAGCCAGTGCACAGGATACCGTGCATTACAGCGGCAATACGGTGGTCAATGTCGATTATCATCACGGGCAGTTAAGCCCGGTGATAGGCGTGCACAGCAAGCAGATATTCAGGGCTAACCGTGAACATCCGGAGCTTGCCGATGGGTTTGGTTTTACCTACAACCATGCGCCTATGCTGGCCTACTGGAACAATACTTTTTATGTAGAATACCTGAGCGATAAGGTAGGCGAAAGCCTGCCGCCAGGCCAAACCCTGCTCATGACCTCGAAAGATGGTGACGCATGGTCAAAACCTACAGTAGTTTTTCCTAAATATAAAATACCTGATGGCACTACCAAAGAAGGACACCCAGGTATGGCGAAGGACCTGTATTCGGTAATGCACCAGCGTATGGGTTTTTATACTTCCAAATCAAAACGCTTACTGGTACTGGGCTTTTATGGGATTTGTTTGGATGGCCGTGATGATCCGAATGATGGCTTAGGTATTGGCCGTGTAGTGCGTGAAGTATTGCCAAACGGCGAATTCGGGCCGATTTATTTTATCCATTACAATCTAAAATGGAACGAAAATAATACCTCATTTCCTTTTTACAAAACCAGTAAGGATAAAGGTTTTGTACAGGCCTGCGATGAGCTGATGGCCAACCCACTGATGATGATGCAATGGGTGGAGGAAACCGACAGGAAAGATCCCTTAATTCCGCTGCATAAAGATTATAAAGCATTTAACTTTTATCACTTACCCGATGGCCGCGTGGTTGGCTTATGGAAATACGCGCTTACCGCTATCAGTACTGATAACGGCAAAACCTGGCCAGCAAATGCCGCCCGCGCGCCGCGTTTTGTAACCGCCAACGCCAAGATCTGGGGACAGCGCACATCCGACGGTAAATACGCTACGGTTTATAATCCTTCGGAGTTTCGCTGGCCGCTGGCTCTGTCAGTTAGTAAAGACGGATTGGATTATACTAATCTGTTGTTAGTTAACGGCGAGATCACCACCATGCGTTATGGCGGCGCTTATAAATCATACGGGCCACAATATACACGCGGCATTGAAGAGGGGAATGGCACCCCGCCCGATGGTAAGCTTTGGGTTACTTACAGCATGAACAAGGAGGATATCTGGGTATCGTCCATCCCGGTGCCGGTTACCGAAAAAGCGGATGCGCATGCCAATGAGGTCTTTAACGAACTGCCAGTTGGTAAGGAATTGGAAAAATGGAATACTTACAGCCCGCAATGGGCTCCTGCCGCTATCGACAAGTCACCTGATGGCGAACGAGCCCTAACCCTAAAAGACAGCGACCCATTTGATTTTGCCAAAGCAGAACGTGTTGTGCCTGTTTCTAAAAAATTAATGACCGATTTCACCATCACTGCAGGGCAAAACAATGCAGGTATGCTGGATATTGAATTTCAGGATGAAAAAGGTATTGCTGCTATCAGGCTTACGCTTGATTCTGCCGGTCAGTTCAGGACCAAGGCCGGCTATCGCAACAAAAATTTCATGAAATATGAGGCCGGTACGCAATATCATATTGTGATAAAGCTAAATACTGATACCCGCTTTTACACCGTGAATGTTAACGGCAAAGATGTGCTTACAGGCCTGTTTTTTGCCCCGGTGCTAAGCGTAAACCGGATAGTGTTCCGTACCGGGGATATCAGAAGGTTCCCGGATGCTGATACGCCTACCGATCAGGATTTCGACCGGCCAAACGCCGGGGAAGCCGCGAAACAAGCTGTTTTCTATATCAAATCATTTAAAACAAGTAATTACTAATGCTACTGCGCCTGATAAAATATTGTTGGTTGACGATCTGCCTGCTTAGTTCTGGGATTGCCGGCGCGCAGGTTGTTTTGCCTAAAATATTGGGCAACAATATGGTATTGCAGCGTAATGCACCTGTGCCTGTTTGGGGTACCGCATTGCCGGGTGAAAAGGTTACTGTAAAGTTTAATAGCCAAACAAAAACAACTATAGTCGATGCCTCAGGCAAATGGATAGTAAAGCTTGATGCGATGCCCGCATCAGCCAAACCCGCAACGCTGACCATATCAGGAAAAAACACTATCCAACTGCAAAATATACTGGTTGGCGAGGTATGGCTTTGTTCGGGCCAATCAAACATGCAGTATGAAATGCGCAAGAATAGCAAAGTGAAAAAGCCGGATACCAGTACGACAAATTCGCCTGTTGATGAGCTGGACCGCGCGCATAACCCACAGATCAGGATCTTCCTGGTTACGCAGAAAAATATGTTGAAGCCAGATTCTACCCATTCGGGATGGAGTGTGGCCGAAGATTCGGCTTTGAGGGCTTTTTCGGCGGCGGGGTATTTCTTCGCTAAAAACCTGCAGCATGATCTGAAAGTGCCGGTAGGTATTATTTCATCGGCAGTAAGCGGCAGCAGGATTGAGCCCTGGGTATCGCAGGAAGGTTTTGATGCCATCCCATATTTCAAGGCCAACAATATTAAGATTGATGGCGATCCAGGTAAGTTTTATGCCAAAATGATTGAGCCTGTCGCTCCGTTTGCGCTAAAAGGTTTTTTATGGTACCAGGGTGAAAGTGCCTGTTTTTTAGGCGAAACCATCAGCTATACTTACAAAATGGAAGCGCTGATCAATAACTGGCGTAAGCTTTGGGGCGATAAAACATTGCCGTTTTATTACGTGCAGATAGCGCCCTATTACTATACCCATGGAAAAGGCCCTGTAACCTATACTCAGTTTACAGAGCCCGAATTGCGCGAGGCCCAGGCTGCAGCCCTGCAGATCCCGCATACAGGCATGATCATCACTACCGATCTGAACGATGACCTTAAAAATATTCACCCGCCATTTAAATGGGAGGTAGGCAGGAGGCTTGAACTACAGGCGCTTGCCAATACCTACAAACAACGGGTAGTTTTTTCGGGCCCCGTGTATAAAAACATGAAAATAAATGGCGACAAGATCATCCTTGAGTTTGATCACGTAGGTGCCGGCTTGGTAAGCCATGACGGTAAACCACTTACTGATTTCACCATTGCCGGTGCCGACGGAAATTTTGTCGCGGCAAATGCAGCAATAAAAGGGAATACGGTTGAAGTATCGGCCGAATCGGTTGCTAAACCTGCAGCCGCACGTTTTGCCTGGTCAGAGGCTGCTCAACCTAATTTTTATAATAAAGATGGTTTGCCTGCTGTTCCCTTCCGCACGGATAACCCGTTGAAATTTACTTTAACTGCTAACTGAATATACTAATGAGATCTGCCTGCTTTAAAATATGGATTGCTTTGCTGTTTGTCATCAACTGGTCGGTAAGCCATGCCCAGGAAACACAAAAGCTATTCCTGTCGGGTACAGGGAGCGACCATACTGTAAACTGGCAGTTTTATTGCACCGCGGGCAACAATTCAGGCAAATGGACAACCATTCCGGTGCCGTCAAACTGGGAGTTTCAGGGTTTTGGTATGTACAATTACGGTCTTGCTAAGGATAGTTTAAGAGGCAAGGAGCAAGGGCTTTATAAATACGAGTTTAACATGCCGACATCATGGCAGGGCAAGGCTGTCAATATTGTTTTTGATGGCTCCATGACCGACACCGAGGTGAAGCTGAACGGCAAATCCGCCGGGGCAATTCACCAGGGATCATTTTACCGTTTCAAATATGATGTAAGCGCTTTGCTTAACTACGGCAAATCCAATCTGCTGGAAGTAACGGTATCTAAACACTCTGCCAATGCATCAGTAAACGCAGCCGAACGTAAAGGTGATTTCTGGATCTTCGGCGGCATTTTTAGGCCGGTGTTCTTGGAGGCTGCCCCTAAATCGCATATCAGCTATTTTGCTGTTGATGCCAAAGCTAACGGTAATTTAAAAGCACAATTGCGATTGGCATCTGTAAAAAGCGGCACGGTAACAGGGCAGGTGTATACCATGGCAGGGCAAAAGTTTGGTGTTCCTTTTTCCGTAAAAGTTAATGGAGGCGATACCGTTGCTAATATCAGCACGAATATTGTTTCACCAAAATTATGGTCGCCGGAGTTTCCTAACCTGTACAATGTGGTATTTACGCTGAATGAAAATGGTAAGCCCGTTCATATCGTAAAGCAACGCATCGGCTTCCGTACGGTTGAGCTGAGGGAACACGATGGCATTTATGTAAATAACGCTAAGATCAAATTTAAGGGCGTAAACCGTCATTCGTTTTGGCCAACTACGGGCAGGGCCTTAAATAAAAAAGTAAGTATCGGGGATGTTCAACTCATGAAAGATATGAACATGAACGCGGTGCGGATGTCGCACTACCCGCCCGATGATCATTTCCTGGACGTATGCGATTCATTAGGTCTTTTTGTACTGGACGAGCTTACCGGCTGGCACCACGCCTATGACGACGTGGTTGGTTCGAAATTAACTAAAGAAATGATCGAAAAAGATATCAATCATCCATCCATTGTGATCTGGGATAATGGTAACGAAGGTGGTTTTAATTTCAACCTCGATCATTGGTTTGATGAATTGGATATTCAAAAACGTCCCTTGATCCATCCCTGGGGCATCTTCCGCGGAACAAATACACAACACTATATTAATTATGACTACGGCACCAATACAGGTATCAACGGTCACGATATATTTTTCCCGACCGAGTTTTTACACGGCTTGTACGATGGCGGCGGCGGTGCTGGGCTGGATGATTTCTGGAAACAGATGTGGCACACCCCGATTTCGGCAGGTGGTTTTATCTGGGATTTTGCTGATGAAGCTGTGGTTCGCACAGATAAAAACGGCGAGTTGGACAGCGATGGTGACCATGGCCCCGACGGCATTGTAGGCCCTTACCACGAAAAGGAAGGCAGCTATTATGCTATTAAAGAAATCTGGAGCCCGGTTTACCTCGAACCCCGCGAAATAACGCCCGCGTTCAACGGTACACTGCGTTTAGAGAATAGATATTCCTATACAAATCTTAAACAATGTACATTCAGCTATAAGCTGACAACGCTCAATGGCACTGCTTCAACAAGTAAAACCGGTACTATAGCTTCGCCGGATGTTGAGCCCGGACAGTATGGGAACCTGCAGTTACAGTTGCCTAAAGACTGGCAAAATTATGATGTGCTATATGTTTCAGCTTTTGACGTAAATAAGCATGAGCTGTTTACCTGGAGTTTTCCGGTAAGTAACCATGATAAGATCACAAACCGAATTATTACAAAAACAGGTGGAAGTAAAGCTGTAATTACCGAGACCGATTCGCTGTACAAAGTAAAAACCGGCAACGGGATCGAGCTGGCGTTTAACCGTAATTCGGGCATATTGGTTAGTGTGAAAAATGCTAAAGGTGATATTCGTTTTAACAACGGGCCTGTTTTGATTGAAGGGCAAGATCAAACGGGTTTTGAAAAGCTCACCTATCATTATGAATTTGATAATCTGGTGGTTGAAGCAGTATTCCCGCCCAAAAAATCTGAACCGTTATTGAAGTGGACTATCTACCCATCGGGCTGGGTGCAGCTTGATGTTAAATACTGGCCAATAGGGGAGGATGCTACATTAATGGGCATTAATTTCTCCTTCCCCGAAAAAGATATTAAAGGCATTACCTATATGGGTGATGGCCCTTACCGGGTGTGGAAAAACCGCATGAAAGGTACATCACTGGGCGTATGGGATAAAACCTACAATAATACTATAACCGGGCAGGGTAAAGTTGTTTACCCGGAATTTAAGGGCTATTACTCCAACCTGTACTGGATGAAACTGCAAACTACCGGGCAGCCGGTAACTATTGTATGCAATAGCCGGGATGTGTTTATGCGCCTGTTTACTCCGGCTAATCCCAAAAATGTATACAACACGGCCCCGGCTTTCCCATCGGGTGATATCTCGTTTATGCATGGCATAACGCCGATAGGCACCAAATCACAAAAGCCTGAAAAACTGGGTCCGGGTGGACAAAAGAACCAATATTTTAATTACGACAGGAATATAGAAGACGCGCTTTCGCTGAACCTGTATTTCGACTTTTCGGGTAAATAATTGATGAAAGGGTTAGTCACACATATCGGTTTGGCTGTGGTGGTTATTCTAACTTGCCTGGGCAATTGCTATGCAGACGCGCGTATCGGTTTACAAAACCTGAAATGCGAAATGCTGAACAATCCTTTGGGGATTGGCACCGCTAAACCCCGGCTAAGCTGGCAGATTACCAGCGATACACGGAATACCAACCAGGTAGCCTATCAAATTTTAGTAGCCTCAACTCCCGAAAAACTAACAGCAAACCAAGGTGACCTGTGGGATTCGCACAAAGTGAATTCAACTGAAACCATCATGGTCAACTATGCGGGCAAACCGTTGAGCAGTCGCGCCGAATGTTATTGGAAGGTTAGGGTATGGACAAATAACGGTACAAGCATATGGAGCCAATCGGCTAAATGGAGCGTGGGCCTTTTGAACCCGGCAGATTGGAAAGCAAAATGGATAGGTTATGACCGTGGGTTTGCCTGGGATAGTGTTTCCAAATTTTCCCGGCTTTCGGCAAGGTATTATCGCCGTGGGTTTAGTTTAAATAAAACGATCAAACGCGGCACTGCTTATATAGTTGGTTTGGGTCATTATGAGTTATATATTAACGGACATGCTATCGGCGATCAGGTTTTGGCTGAAGCACCTACTGACTATACGCAGTCAGTTAAGTACAACACCTTTGATGTTACAGATCGTCTGAAACAGGGCGATAATGCCATTGGAACGGTATTGGGCAACGGCCGCTATTTTACCATGCGACCAAAATATAAGCCTAAAAAGATCAAAGAATTTGGGTTCCCCAAAATGTTGCTACAACTGGAAGTTGAGTATACCGACGGATCAAAGCAAACTATCATAAGCGATAACAACTGGCATTTTACAGCCGATGGCCCCATCCGCACCAATAACGAGTACGATGGCGAGGAATATGACGCCACCAAAGAGTTTCCGGGATGGAACAGTGCGGGTTTTGACGACAGCCAATGGCTTATAGCCGAGCTGGTGCCGGCTCCCGGTGGCAAGCTTGACGCGCAGATGAATGAACCGATCAGTGTGATGGATACCATTAAACCTGTCAGTATCAGTCAGCTTAAAAAAGATGTATGGATATTGGATCTGGGCCAAAATATGGCAGGCTGGTTGCAGATGCGGGTAAAAGGAAACCGGGGGGATAAAGTAACACTTCGTTATGCAGAGACACTGCAGCCCAATAATGAACTTTATGTAGCTAACCTACGTGATGCCAAAGTAACCGATGTGTATACGCTTAAAGGCGGGGCGGAAGAATTATGGCACCCGGTATTTGTGTATCATGGTTTCAGATATGTGGAGATCAGCGGTTATCCAGGTAAGCCCGAGTTGGCTGATTTTGAAGGACAGGTGGTTTACGATGCCTTGCCAACCATCGGCCATTTTGAAACATCTAACGCTATCGTCAATAAGATTTATCATAACGCTTATTGGGGGATCCTGAGCAATTACAAAGGGATGCCGGTTGATTGCCCGCAGCGTAACGAGCGGATGCCATGGCTTGGCGACAGGGCGGTGGGCTCGCTTGGTGAAAGCTTTGTATTTGCTAATAGTAATTTCTACGTCAAATGGCTGGATGATATCGCACAGTCGCAAAGGCCGGATGGAGCCATCCCCGATGTAGCGCCCGCTTACTGGAATTATTACAGCGATAACATGACCTGGCCCGGTACTTATATCCTGGTGGCCGATATGCTTTACCGTCAGTTTGCCGATAAAGCGCCGATTGAAAAGCATTACGCCTCCATGAAAAAATGGATGGATTACATGAGGGTCAAATACATGAAAAATACCATCGTCACCAAAGATAAATATGGCGACTGGTGTGTACCGCCCGAATCGTTAGAGCTGATCCACGCCAAAGATTCATCATTGAATACTGATGGACAACTGATTGCCACAGCCTATTATTATCATTTATGCGGGTTGATGGAAAAGTTCGCGACAATGCTGCATAAACCTGCTGATGCGCAGTTTTTTGCTGCCGCTAAGCAGACTGTAGGCAAGGCATTTAACGATAAGTACTTTGATAAAACCACATCAAAATACGGCAACAATACAGTCACCGCCAACCTGCTGCCATTGTATTTCGGGATCACGCTATCTGCCAATAAACAAGCTGTATTTAAAAATGTAGTAGCTAAGATCAACGAGGCCCATGACCATATCAGCACCGGCGTTATCGGTACACAATGGCTTATGCGTGGCCTTACCGAATTTGGCCGCCCAGATCTGGCCTGGAAAATTGCATCTAACACCACTTACCCAAGTTGGGGCTACATGGCCGAAAGGGGCGCTACTACCATCTGGGAGTTATGGAACGGCGACACCGCTAACCCGGCAATGAATTCCCGTAACCATATCATGCTTCTGGGCGATCTGATTGCCTGGTTTTATCAGGACATAGCGGGGATAAAAACAGTTAATGCCGGTTTTAAGCAACTGGTGATGCAACCGGCGGTTATCAAAGGGCTGGATAGAGTCAATGCCTCGTACCAAACAGCTTATGGTCTTGTGAAAAGCAGTTATAACAATACTACGAGCAGTTTTAACTGGCATGTTGCCATACCGCCAAACAGTTCGGCACTGGTTTATGTGCCTGCAAAAGCTATGGATGAAGTAACCGAGGGCGGGAAGAAAATATCCATTATAAAATATATTAAACCGGTTAAAATAGAAAACGGGAAAGTGGTGCTCAGCATTGGTTCTGGCGATTATGATTTTGAAGTAAAATATTAAAGCAACATTGATATGAAAAAATTAAATAGGACGGGTGCAATGCTGATAGCTTTACTATCGCTGTCGGGCACATTGAAAGCCCAGGAACAACAGGCAGCTAAAGCAGTTGCATCTCCCGAAGCACAGGCCAAAGCCGATGCCGAAGTGGAAAAAAAAGCTACGGATTGGGTTGCCTCATTATCGCTTACTGATACTGCAAAGGCTACCCGCGTAAAAAATGTAATAGCAACGCATCTCAAAGCCATCCGCGACTGGAATAACAGTCATTCGTACGAGTCAGTACCGGCAGGTATTGATCCGGCTACGGGTAAAACTTTGAGCACCATGGACAGGCAGGTCATCATAAACTCTTCGCTGCCAAAATCGGTACACGAAAACCTGATGACCGGTTTGCGTAAAGACCTCACCGAAGAACAGGTTGAAGCCGTACTTGATAAATACACCATCGGCAAAGTGGCCTTTACGCTGGCGGGTTATAAATCTATCATCCCCGACCTGACTCCTGTTGAAGAAGCGACAATCCTCGCTAATCTGAAGCAAGCCCGTGAACAGGCTGTCGACTTTAAAAATATCAAACAGGTATCGGCCATTTTTGAGATCTACAAAACCAAAAACGAGCAATACCTCAACAGTAACGGCCGTAACTGGCACAAGCTATACGGCGATTATACCAAAGCCATCATCGCAAAAAAAGCTGCTGATAAAGCAGCAAAGGATAAGGCTGCCACTCAAAAATAATTGTACTATGCTAAGAAAGATCTTGTTCGCCGGTGCAGTAAGCTGCTTATTTATAATCAACGCCTTTGCCCAAAATCCATGGCGCAAGGGGATTGTGAAGGATGAGTTTATATACGATAAAGCGCCATACCCGGAATGCCATGCAGCAACTATAGCCGAAACCCCGACCGGCCTTGTTGCCTCATGGTTTGGGGGCACCAAAGAGCGCAATCCCGATGTATGTATCTGGGTGAGCCGTTTTGTTAATGGCAAATGGACAGAGGGTATCAACGTAGCCAACGGCATCCAGAACGATACTTTACGCTATGCCTGCTGGAACCCGGTGTTGTACCAGGTGCCCAAAGGCGAATTACAGCTTTACTACAAAATAGGCCCAAGCCCGGCAAAATGGAAGGGTTTTATAAAAACATCTAAAGATGGCGGCATCACCTGGTCGGAGCAAAAGGCTTTGCCCGATGGCTTTTTAGGGCCGATCAAAAACAAACCGGTACTGCTTAAAAACGGCACGCTGTTAAGTCCGGTAAGTACCGAAGGCAAAGCCTGGCAGGTGCATTTTGAAGCCACCAAAGATTTCGGCAAAAACTGGACAATGATAGGCCCAATCAGCGATGGTAAAGATTTGAAAGCCATACAACCCAGTATTTTAACTTATAAAGATGGCCGGCTGCAGGCCCTTTGCCGCAGTCAGAACAGGGCGATATTAAGCACATGGTCTAAGGATGGCGGACAAACCTGGTCGCCTTTGGAAAAGACCAGTCTGCCCAATAACAATTCCGGTACCGATGCTGTGACTTTGAAAGATGGCCGTCAGTTATTGGTTTATAACCACGTTTTGCCGCCAGGAAACCTGGCTAAAGGAGCCCGTACGCCTTTGAACGTAGCTGTTTCTAAAGATGGTGTGACCTGGTACGCAGCGTCGATCCTGGAGGATTCACCTATCAGCCAGTATTCTTATCCATCGGTCATCCAAACTTCGGATGGGATGGTGCATGTGGTTTATACCTGGCGCAGGCAAAAGATAAAACATGTGGTTATTGATCCTTCAAAATTAGAGATGGAGGAAATAAAGGATGGTATTTGGCCAAAGGTGGATGGTTATACGCCGCCGGTACCGGTTGGGGAGACTAAGGATTTGTAAGTGAAATAGACTCTGAGGGGCAAAAAAAGCGTCATGCCGAACTTGTTTCGGCACCCCACAGGACAGGTAGTCGATTTGCTTAGCATGATCGCTTAGCGAGTGGGGTGCTGAAACAAGTTACCCATGACCATGATTTGGTTAATTGTTTCAATGTAGAGACGCATAATTGCGTCTCTCGTAGGACAAGCCGGCTAAAAGGGGGGAACGCTTGATTTGCATGCGGGAGACGCAATTATGCGTCTCTACAAAATAAATAAAACAATGAAAAAACTGATCTATATACTGGTAACCTGCCTCATCGCCATGAGTTTCACTGCCCATGCGCAGCAAACTACCGATGCCATGTACAGGAAAACCCTGAAGGAGGTGCTTGATGAAGTGCAGGACAAATATCATGTAAAGATCAAATACACCGCTGCTCAGGTTGAGGGTAAATGGGTTAACTATGCCCAATGGCGTTTCAGGCCCAATGTGGATACGACCCTGGCCAACGTTCTTACCCCGCTTGATCTGAAGGTGAATAAAGAAGCTCCCGGCAGGTATAAGCTCAAAGAATATGAATACTTCCGCTGGTCGGTAAGCGACGGCTGGAAGGAGCTTGACAGGATAACCTCCCAATACCACGACCGTGATACCTGGGAACAACGCAAAGCCATGTTAAAACCTGAGCTTTATAAAGCTTTAGAATTATCGCCTCTGCCTGCTAAACCAGCTTCAAAACCAATCATCACCCCCAAAAGGGTTTTTGACGGTTATACAGTTGAAAATATCGCCATTGAAATACTGCCCGGTTTGTACATCAATGGTTCGTTGTATAAACCGCTGAAAATTAAAGGTAAGATCCCGGTGGTACTAAGTCCGGATGGGCATTGGGAGCACCAGCGTTACCGTGCCGATTGCCAGATCCGTTGTGCATCGCTTGCGCGGATGGGGACGATGGCTTACAGTTACGACCTTTTTGCCTGGGGCGAATCTTTGCTGCAATTTAAGGATGAGGATCACCGCCGCAGCCTGGCGCAAACTATCCAGGCACTTGGCGCTATCCGGATCCTGGATTATGTGCTTTCGCTTAAGGAAACCGACCCTGAGCGGGTAGGGATCAGCGGCGGATCGGGTGGAGGGAGCCATACCGTTTTAATGACCGCCATGGATGACCGGATCAAGCTTAGCGCTCCGGTGGTGTCGGTGTCGTCATATTTTTATGGAGGATGCCCTTGCGAAAGCGGAATGCCTATCCATCAATGCGGCAACGGAACAGATAATGTAGAATTGGCCGCTATGGCTGCACCGCGGCCGCAATTGCTGATCTCCGACGGGCAGGACTGGACCGCTAATATGCCCGAGCATGATTTTCCTTACCTACAAAAGATCTATGGCTATTATGGGGTTACAAACAAAGTAGAGAATGTACACTTGCCCAATGAAGGCCATGATTTCGGTCCGTCAAAAAGGGCTGCGTTGTATGCTTTCGTAGCTAAAAATTTCCACTTGGATCTTAATAAAATTAAAGACAGCAGCGGCAATTTCGATGATAATAAAGTCACCATTGAAAAAGAACCTGCCATGTATGTATTTGGCAATAAGGGCGAAAAACTCCCTGCCAATGCCATAAAAGGTTTTGATCAGTTAGAGAAAGTATTTGAGCAGGCCACAAAAAAATAAGTTATGAAAAATAGGTTGATATTAAGTTTATGGATAGTGATAATGGTATGCACCCTCTTTATTCCTGCAATGGCTCAAACCTCATCAAAGCAGCGCTACAAAGTAGCGGTAGTTGATTTGATGATCCTTAAACGGCAAAAGTTGGGTGCATTTCAACTGGCTAAGGAGATTGGTGCAGATGGCGTAGAAGTAGATATGGGGGGGCTTGGTGATCGCGAAACTTTTGATAACCAGCTGGCTAATGATTCAATCAGAAAAGTGTTTTTAAGCAAGGCGAAAGAACTAAGACTGGAAATTCCGTCCATGGGCATGACCGGCTTTTTCGCCCAATCATTTGCCGAACGGCCAACCGCAATTAAAGCGGCTACCGATTGTATCAACACCATGAAACAAATGGGTGTTAAAATTGGCTTTTTACCGATGGGGATCAAAGGCGATCTCGTGAAATTTCCTGAATTGCGCCCGGCTATTGTTTCCCGCCTGAAAGAGGTAGCTAAAATAGCCGAAAAGGCAGGTGTAATAATAGGTATTGAAACGGCGCTGGATGCCAAAAGTGAATTGCAGCTATTGAAAGATATAGGCTCGCCGGCCATCAAAAGCTATTTCAATTTTGAAAACGCCATCAGAAACGGCCGCGACCTGGATAAGGAGCTTCAAATATTGGGTAAAAAATACATCATTCAGATCCATTGTACAAATGATGATGGCGTTTGGCTGCAAAATGACCCTAAAATCAATTTGGAACATGTAAAAGCCACTTTAGATAAAATGGGTTGGACAGGCTGGTTAGTGATTGAACGCTCGCGCGATGCCAAAGACCCACGGAACGTTAAGTGGAATTTCAGCGCCAATACCTCATACGTAAAATCAATTTTTCAGGCTAAGTAATTAACGTAAATGAATATCCGCCGCATAGTTGTTTTGATATTGCTGTTAAATGTTATTTTGACAGGTAGCCTCTTTGCGGCCGAAATCTGGGTAGCACCTAAAGGCTCCGATACCAACACGGGCACCCGCGAGCAACCGCTGGCAACCTTAGCGATGGCCATCAGGAAAGCCCGTGAACTGAGGCGGTTAAACGATCCATCAATAAAAAGCGGTATTCATATCAAAGTCGCGGCCGGACTTTACAGGTTAGATGAACCATTATTTATCCGCCCGGAAGATTCAGGTACTGCTGATAGTCCAACCATTATAGAGGGTGAGGGCATTGGTAAAACTGTTTTAAGTGGTGGCATTAAGGTAAGTGGATGGCGTAAAGTAAATTATGCCATCCCCGGTTTGCCGGCAGAAGCTAAAGGCAATGTTTGGGTTGCCGACGGGCCCATTATAGGCGATGAGCCATTACAATTCAGACAACTATGGGTGAATGATGAAAAGGCTGTTCGCACCCGGGATACCGAAGCTCCGCTCATGAACCGCATCCTTTCCTGGGATCATAAAACCCAAACCTGTGTAATCCCATGGTCTGCTTCAGCCGATACCGCTCACCTTAAGGGTTTGGAGATGTTTATTCACCAGTGGTGGGCTATAGCCATTTTGAGGGTTAAAGCAGTTAAGGTAATGGGGGACAGCGCGAGCTTATCATTTTATCAACCCGAAAGCCGCATCCAGTCAGAGCACCCCTGGCCAGCGCCCTGGATCTCCAAAAAAAAGGGTAACTCAGCGTTTTATCTCAGCAATGCTATCAGCTTTTTGAACAAGCCCGGCGAGTGGTTTCACGACCGGAAGGCTAATAAAATTTATTACATCTCTCGCAAAGGCGAAGATCTGCAAACAGCTACGGTAACCGTTCCGCAATTGGAAACCCTGGTTAAAATGCAGGGCTCTATCGATGCAACGGTTAGCTACTTCAGCTTTAAAAATATCAGCTTTGAACACAGCAGCTGGCTTCACCCGTCAAAAGAAGGTTTGGTGCCGCATCAGGCCGGGATGTACATGGTGGATGCCTACAAATTGAAAACTCCCGGCACACCGGATAAAAAGGGATTGGAAAACCAGGCATGGGTAGGTAGACCAAAGGCAGCGGTTGAGGTGGCTTACGCGTCGCATATTACCTTCGATGGTTGCGGTTTTGAACATATGGCTTCGACTGGCTTGGATTTTCAGCGCAGTACACACCATGATGTGGTTAAAGGCAGCCTCTTTAAAGACATTGGGGGGACTGCTGTACTTGACGGCGTTTATTCCGACGAGGCACAGGAAGTTCATCTGCCCTACAATCCAACTGATAAACGGGAGATCTGTACCAACGATACCATCACCAATAATTTAATTACCGATGCAACCAATGAAGACTGGGGTTGTGTTGGCATAGGCGCGGGCTATGTTAAAGGTATCAGCATAACACATAATGAGGTTTGCGAAGTAAACTACTCCGGCATCAGTATGGGCTGGGGATGGACTAAGACTATTAACGCCATGAGCGATAACCGCATCATAGCCAATAAAATCCACCATTACGCCCGCAATATGTATGATGTGGCGGCCATCTACACGCTATCGGCACAGCCCGGCTCGGTTATCAGCAATAATTACGTGGATAGCATTTACAAAGCACCTTACGCACATGACCCACAGCATTGGTTTTACCTGTATACCGATGAGGGATCGTCATACATAACCATCAAAAATAACTGGTGCCCGGCAGATAAATTCCTGAAAAATGCCAACGGTCCCGGTAATGTTTGGGAAAATAACGGTCCGCAGGTTGATGCAGCCGTAAAGCAATCAGCAGGTATAGAACGGCCTTATCAGTATCTGTTTCAATATCGTCATGTAAACCGGGGTAACTGGCCCATCAATCATAAAACAGAATGAAAATATATAAAGCATATATAGTTTGGTTTACGGTGATTTTATTATTGCCTGCATTTCATGTAAAGGCAGCTTCAAATCCTTATACTATTGTTGAAGTGACTGGTCCGCAGGGTAAGCAACTCGACTACGCCCCGTTGTTGCATATTGCCCGCAAGCAGGGATTACCGGCTTCGGCGGTTTACGGTTGGGGTAACCATCTCATTGTTTATGGCAAGCATTTAAATTCAGCATCTATCCAAAAAAGCGCTCGGGCAGCATACCCTTCGTGCCAGATTACGGTTTATAGTAATCCATTTTATGATTTCGACCGCAGGCTTCGTTGTGGTGGTAAGAGCATTGCCAAACAATGGGACAACATTATACTAACAGCAAACCTTGTTGCCGATGAGCACCTGCAACAGGAATATATCGATTATCACGCCACGCAGTTTAAAAACTGGCCCGAAGTTTCTAAAGGTTTCTGCAATGCCGGCTTTCAGCAATTACTGGTGTTCAGAAACGGGCGCCGCCTGATGCTGGTGATCAGTATCCCGAAAGGAAAAAAGCTTGAGGAACTCAATCCTAAAACTATCGAAAATAATCCGCGGGTAAACGATTGGAACAGGCTGATGAAGAAATACCAGGAAGGTGTTCCCGGTACCCGGAAAGGTGAGGTATGGGTATTTTTTAAACAGGTAACGGACAATAGCGACATTAAAAGATCATTATAAAATGAAAATAGGAATATTAGGATTAGGCGAAGGGCGCAGCACCATGTCGGCAGTATTGAAAAGCGATATGCTTGAACTAAAAATGGTATGCGATATGAATATTGAAATGTGCAAACACCGCGCGGAGGAGTTTAACTTTCATAACTATACCACCAGCTACCAGGATATGCTCAATGATGCCGAAATAGATATCATTGCCATTTATACGCCCGATCACTTGCATGCTGAACACGTTAAGCTGGCTTTATTGCACGGCAAACATGTGGTATGTACCAAGCCTTTTATCGATGATTTGAGTAAAGCTGCCGAACTGCTCGAACTGGTTGAGCAAAGCGGTAAGAAAGTATTTGTAGGTCAAAGCTCGCGCTTTTTTGAGCCGATGAAAAAGCAGCGTAAAGATTACGAGGCTGGTTTAATAGGGGATTTGATTACTGTGGAGGCCTATTACCATGCCGATCATCGCTGGTTTTTAGAGAAACCATGGTCGCTACAACAAGCCTTTAAGTGGCTATACGGCGGCTTAAGTCACCCGGTTGATTTTATTCGCTGGTATTTGCCGGAGATCGAGGAGGTGATGGGCTATGGCATGCTAAGTGCTAACGGTGCCAAAGGCGGTTTGAAGAACCCGGATACCATGCACTTTATTTTCAAAGCTAAGGACGGCCGCATTGCCCGGGTAAGTGGTTGTTACACTGGTCCGGTGCAACCCGCTACCCGCGACAGCGAAATGAGCTGTATTTTACGCGGTACTGAAGGATGCAGCCAGGGCGATTACATGGACCTGCGTTATGCAATTACCGATAATACCGGCGAAGAACGCATCATTACCTGGGAACATAAACTGAAACACTATTTCAGGTTTGAGGGCAAAAGCCATCATGCCGGGGAGTATCAAAATTACCTCGAATACTTTGCCGATAGCATCACCGAAGGCTATACCGCTTATCCCGATATTAAAGAAGGTATTGGAACTATCGCCTTGCTTCAGGCTATGGATCGGTCATTACAAAGCGGTAAACCCGTAAAAGTTGATGAGATCCTGACCGAGTTTAATTTAACCGTAAATGAGTTAAGCGCATGATATTGAGCATGAGCAATATCGTATCACGCCTCACACTGTTGGATTACTCGGTGGTTGCCGTGTACCTTGTTATTTTAATGATAATTGGGTTCCGGGCCAGCTTTAGTAATAAAAACAAAACAGACGAAACCCTTTTCCTCGCCAATAAATCTTTAGGATGGGCCAGTATTGGCTTCAATATGTGGGGCACCAATGTGGGGCCTTCCATGTTGCTGGCCTTTGCCAGTATAGGCTATAGTACGGGTATAGTGGCGGTCAATTTTGACTGGTATGCCTTTGTTTTCCTGATGCTGCTTGCCATGGTTTTTGCGCCTAAATACATAGCGGCCAAGGTATCAACCATGCCCGAGTTTATGGGTAACCGTTACGGCGATTCAACCCGTAATATTTTGGCCTGGTACGCGCTTATCAAAATGCTCATCTCGTGGTTGTCGTTAGGTTTGTTTGCCGGTGGATTTTTAGTAAGACAGATCCTTGGCATCCCCATGTGGCAATCTGTTATTGTGCTGGTGTCATTTGCTGGCTTATTCGCATTTACAGGTGGCTTAAAGGCTATCGCCAAAGTAAATGTTTTCCAGATGTTGCTGCTCATCGGCGTATCGCTCACATTAACCGTTTTAGGTGTAAGCAGGGTCGGCGGGTTATCAGCGGTATTCCATCAAACGCCTGCAAATTACTGGAACCTCATCCATCCGGCAAGCGATGTTAAATACCCATGGTATGCTATATTATTGGGCTACCCGGTATCGGCTGTGGCCTTTTTCTGTACAGATCAGGCTATGGTACAATCGGTATTAGGTGCTAAAAACCTGGAGCAGGGACAGCTTGGTGTTAACTTTATTGGCTGGCTTAAAATATTATCGCTGCCCTTATTTATCCTCACGGGTATTTTGTGTTTCATCCTGTTCCCGCATCTGAGTGATCCTGCATTAGCTTACATGACTATGGTTACCAATCTTTTCCCTCCGGGAATGAATGGGTTAATTATTGTGGTATTGATAGCGGTTTTGATAGGTACCGTCGGCTCGTCCTTAAACTCGCTGAGCACAGTGTTCACCATGGATATCTATGCCGAAAAGATCAACCCTAACGCCACTAATAAAGATCTCATCAGGGTAGGGCGTTACACCGTAATTGGCGGTTGTCTGTTTGCAATAGGTATGGCCCTGGCTATCGATAGTATCAAAGGCCTTAATTTGTTCGATGTATTTCAATCGGTATTGGGTTTTATTGCGCCGCCATTGGCCGTAGTTTTTTTGCTTACTGTTTATTGGAAACGTACTACCCGAAAAGCGGTAAATATTATTCTTTCGGCGGGTTCTGCTTTTAGTTTGGGTACCGGTGTGGTATACCTGTGGGTATTACCGCCCGATAAGTATAGCTTTTGGCCGCATTACCTGATGCTGTCGTTTTTCATATTTGTTTTCCTGGCGGTATCTGCTGTTTTGATCTCGCTGCTTGATAAAACACCGGCTGTTTACGTGGCCGAAGAATCGGAAACAGAAAATACTGCAAAACCTACCCGGCGTGTAAAAATAGCCTGGCTGCTGCTCTCGATAGTCATGATTGCTTTATACCTCATTTTCAACGGACATTAAAAATGAATAAAATCACTACTCATATAAGATTCAATAAGGCTCGTGTATTTATCGCGCTGCTAAGCTTTATGTTTTGTGCTGATATGGCCAAAGCACAGCAAGCAACCTGGATCTGGTACCCCGGCGATTACGAGGTATGGTTAAGTAACCGGATGCAAAACCGCCGTACCGAGCGCGGGGCATTCTTTCCGCCATTCTGGAAACTGGACAGTCATTACGTATTGGTTGATTTTCACAAGGATTTTACGCTTGCCAATTCCGAAACCGTTGAACTGGCGGTTGAGGGGCAATACAACGTAAAGCTTGATGGTAAGGCATTGGCAGGTTATCCAAAAAATATACATGTGCCGGCTGGCAGGCACAGGCTTAGTCTCAAAGTTTATAACCAGGCTGCTGCTCCGGCCATTTTTGTGAAGGGGCAGCAACTGGTGTCAGATACCTCGTGGCTGGTAACTTATGAGGACAAAGAATGGATTGATGAGTCGGGTAAAACTTCGGATGTATCGGCCACCAAATATGTGAACGCCGGTAACTGGAACTTTGATTCGGCGGATAAGTTGCCTTCTGCATTTCGTTTGCCTACGGAGGAGCATAAGCCAGCAAAAGCCGAACGAAAAGAACATTCCATTTTGGTTGATTTTGGCAAGGAAACATTTGGCTACGCCAAGCTTATCGGCCTAAAAGGCAAGGGCAATATTAAATTCTGTTACGGAGAATCAAAAGAAGAAGCTTTATCTCTAACCAATTGCGAACTGTTGGATAGTGTTTATATCGATCAGCTTCAGAAAGCCGATTATACTATGGATGGTTCGCGTGCTTTCCGATACATTAATGTATTGTTTGATGATCATGTGAGTGCCGATGATGTGTCCATGCTTTACGAATATTCGCCGGTTGAGCAGCGGGGGAGTTTCAAATGTTCGGATGAGTTGATCAACAAGATCTGGGATGTTTCGGCCTATACCCTGCACCTGAATACCCGCGAATTTTTTATCGATGGCATTAAGAGGGACAGGTGGATCTGGTCGGGCGATGCTTATCAAAGCTACCTCATGAATTATTACCTGTACTTTGATTCGCCAACAGTAACCCGCACCCTGTACGCCCTTCGCGGTAAAGACCCTGTAACCAGCCATATCAATACCATTATGGATTATACTTTTTACTGGTTTATGGGTATTTATGATTACTACCAATATACCGGCGATAAAAGTTTCATTAAACAAATGTACCCGCGCATGCAAAGCCTGATGAGCTATTGCCTGCAACGCCGTGATAAAAATGGCCTCATGGAAGGCTTGCCAGGTGACTGGGTATTTATTGACTGGGCCGATAAACTCAGCAAAAAAGGTGAAGTAAGCTTTGAACAGTTACTGCTCTGCCGCAGCCTGGAAACCATGGCTTTATGCGCCAATATTATGGATGATAAAAAGGGCAACGATCAATATCAAAAACTGTCCGCCGATCTGAAATCCAAGATCTTTTCCCTGTACTGGAATAGCGATAAACATGCCTTTGTGCACAGCCTCGTTGATGGTAAGCAAAGCGATAACGTGACCCGCTATACCAATATGTTCTCGATATTTTTCAACTACCTCAACCCAGGTCAGCAGCAGGAAATAAAAAAGTACGTGCTGCTGAACGATAATATACAGAAGATAACCACCCCATACATGCGCTTTTATGAACTGGAAGCCCTTTGCGCCATGGGCGAGCAAAGCTATGTACTCAAAGAGATGAAGGATTATTGGGGCGGGATGCTCAATTTAGGCGCAACCTCTTTTTGGGAAGAATACAATCCGGCTAAAACAGGCACCGACCGCTACGCCATGTACGGGCGACCATTTGGTAAAAGCCTTTGCCATGCCTGGGGCGCCAGCCCGATATACCTGTTGGGTAAATATTATCTCGGCGTAAAACCAACTGCGCCGGGTTATCAGCAATATGTCATCGAACCTAAATTGGGTGGTCTGCAATGGATGGAAGGCAGCGTGCCAACTGTTGATGGGGATATCAAGGTATCATGCAGTACCAAACAAATTAAAGTGAGCAGCAATACCGGAACTGGCCTGTTGCGATTTACCAGCACCTCCAAACCGGTTTGTAAGGAGGGTGAAATAACCGCTAAAGGAAACGGAACCTATGAACTTACCATCCAAAAACAAAAACAGTACACCATAAACTATAGCGCAAAAAAATGATGAAACGGCTCTTATCTATCCTGCTTTTAACAGCATTTTCATCAACAGGGCTTTACGCGCAACTGGTTGATAAAACGCCCGCGCCCATCCCTAACGTGCCTACGGTTTATGATGCCGAACCTTGGGAAAATCCTTTGGTTGATGGCATAAACCGGGATGCGGCACGCGCTACAGCATATTCATACAGCAGTATCAAAGATGCATTGGCTGGCGATAGGGAAAAATCAGGCAGGATGTTATCCCTGAATGGTTACTGGGATTTTAGCTATGCCGCCAAACCTGCCGATGCGCCGAAAGATTTTTATAAAAGCCGGGTAAGCGGTTGGAAAAAGATCATCGTTCCCTCAAGTATTGAAATGCAGGGTTATGATAAACCCATTTATAAAAGTGCGGTTTACCCGTTTCGCCCGGTTAACCCGCCTCATGTGCCGAAGGATTATAACGGCGTTGGCAGTTATCAGCGTACGTTTACATTGCCCGCCGGTTGGAAAGATATGAACATTACCCTGCATTTCGGCGGGGTAAGTTCGGGCTTTAAGGTTTGGCTCAATGGTAAGTTTTTAGGTTATGGCGAGGATAGTTTTTTGCCGTCAGAGTTTAATATTACCCCATACCTGCAAGCGGGCGAGAACGTGATATCGGTGCAATTGATCCGATGGAGCGATGGTTATTTTTTGGAAGACCAGGATCAGTGGCGCATGAGTGGCATCCATCGCGAAGTAATGCTTTTGGCCGAGCCGAAATTACGGATTGCTGATTTTCAATGGCAGGCCAAACTGGATAAGCAATATAAAGACGCCATTTTCAGTATTCGTCCACGGATCGAAAACCTGACAGGTAAGGCTGTACCCGGATATAAAATTGAAGCAAGGCTTTTCGACAGCAATAATAAAGAGGTATTGCAAAAGCCTTTGGAAAGAAGCGTTGAAAGTATCATCAACGAGATTTATCCAAGGTTGGATAACGTGAAATTCGGCTTACTGGAAACTACACTGAAAAACCCCGAAAAATGGAGCGATGAAAAACCAAACCTCTATACGCTCACTTTATCTTTAGTTGACAGCACTGGCCAAACGCTGGAAGTTAAAAGCTGCAAGGTGGGCATCAGGAGCATTGAGTTTAGTAAGGAAGATAGTAAGCTGCTCATCAACGGCAAAGTAACCTATTTGTACGGCGTAAATCGTCCCGATCATGACCCGGTAAAAGGAAAGGCGCTATCCCGCGAAGATATCCTGAATGATGTGCGTACCATCAAACGTTTCAATTTTAACTGTATCCGCACCAGCCATTACCCGATGGATCCGTACCTGTATGATCTGTGCGATGAGTATGGGATACTGGTCATAGACGAAGCCAACCTGGAAACCCATGGTCTTGGTTCAAAGCTAAGCAATGACCCCATGTGGACCGGCGCTTACCTCGACAGGGCTACCCGTATGGTAATGCGCGATAAAAATCATCCGAGCATTATTATTTGGAGTTTGGGGAATGAGGCCGGCAGAGGGCCAAACCATGCGGCAATGGCCGGCTGGATCCATGATTTTGATATTACCCGTCCGGTACATTATGAGCCTGCACAAGGTACGCCACAAGCCGAAGGATATATCGACCCGACCGATCCGCGCTATCCTAAAACCAATGATCATTCGCACAGATTACAGAACCCTATAGATCAGCCTTATGTAGATATTGTAAGCCGGATGTATCCCGGCATTTATACTGCGCCCTTGCTGGCCAATCAGCAGAATGGCGATAACCGCCCGATATTTTTTGTAGAGTATTCGCACGCGATGGGTAACTCCAATGGAAACTTAAAGGAGTTTTGGGATCAATGGCGTTCAACCAAACGGGTTATTGGCGGTGCCATCTGGGAGTTTAAAGACCAGGGACTATTAAAACATGATTCGACAGGTAAGGCATACTATGCCTATGGCGGTGATTATGGTGAACGTTATTTTGACAATTTCACCATCAAAGGCATTGTAGCATCTGATGGTCGCCCTAAACCTGCTATTTACGAATGCAAGCATGTTTTTCAGCCGGCGGTTTGTGAATTGGTTGATGCCGATAAAGCAACTATCCACATCAAAAACTGGCATAGTGTAGCTTCACTGGCCGATTATAATGTTAGCCTGCAGTTGAGGGAAGACGGCAATATCATCCTTAAAAAACAAATTCCCCGTATCAGCCTTGCAGCCGGGCATGATACCACAATCAGCATTAAACAATGTCTGCCCGGTTTAAAACCCAACCATGAATATCTTGCCGATATTCACTTTACCCTTGCCGAAGATAAGCCTTGGGCAAGCAAAGGTTACGGAATAGCAAGTGATCAGTTTCAACTAACGGCGCTTAAAACATCCACTGCAAACGCTGAACGTAAGCACTATCCGGAAACAAAACTGGTTGAAGATGATAAAGCTTATCATATCAGCGGGAAAGATTTTGAGATTGGCATCAGTAAAAGTAACGGTGCTTTAAGCTCATACCTGTACAAAGGTAATCAGCAGATATTTGCGCCTTTATTGCCACATTTCACCCGACCGGTTACCGATAATGATCATCGCGGCTGGAAGATGGAAAAGAAACTGGCGGCCTGGTTTAAAGCGTCACCTGTTTTGAAAAAACTCTCGAGCCAAAAAACTGAAGATGGTGCGGTTGTAATAACAAGTATTTATTCCATGCTTAATGATAGTGCTTCGGTACAGGTGAACTACACCATTTGCGGCGATGGCTTGCTAAAAGTTGCGTATGTGTTTGATGCTAAACCGGGTTTGCCAAACCTGCCAAAGGTTGGTATGCAAATGGGTATTGCGCAGGCCGATAGCAATGTCAGTTATTATGGCCGCGGTCCTTATGAAAACTATATCGACAGGCGTACAGGCTCGGAAGCGGGCGTATATTCGCGAAGCATTAACCAATTCATGGAACCTTACGTAGTTCCCCAGGAAAACGGCAACCGTACCGATGTACGCTGGATGCTGCTGCACCATACAACAGGTGGTTTGCTGATCACCGCCGATAGCCTGCTGAGCATGAGTGCCTGGCCTTATACCGAAGAGAATATTCAAAAGGCGAAGCATACCAACAAGCTAAAGGATGCAGGTTTTATTACGCTGAATATCGACCTGATACAGATGGGCGTAGGCGGCAACGATAGCTGGTCGGAAGTGGCTGAGCCTTTGGAACAATACCGTATTCCGGCCAAAAAATATCAATATAGTTTTTACCTGAAACCTTACGAAGGTAAACCCGACGCTGCAGGTAATACGGCATACCAGATTAAATTTAACAGGAAGCCATGAGGAAATACGTTTTTATAATTTGCTTTTGCTGCCTGTTGTTACCGGGGATAGCCCAACAGCGTAAACTATCTCTTAAAAATGATGATTTGAAGGAGGCCTTCCTGCATCCGCCCGAATCTGCAAAGCCCTGGGTTTTTTGGTACTGGATGCAGGGTGCAGTAAGCCGAGAGGGCATCACTGCTGATCTGCAGGCTATGAAGCAGGCCGGAATAGCAGGGGCTTATTTAATGCCCATTAAAGGCCCGGCTAATCCGCCGTTTATCACTCCCTCAATTAATCAGTTAAGCCCGGAGTGGTGGGCAATGGTAAAATTTACCATGCAGGAAGCCGACAGGATAGGCCTAAAACTGGCTATGCACGACAGCGATGGTTTTGCGCTGGCTGGTGGGCCGTGGATAACACCGGAGCTTTCCATGCAAAAGGTGGTATGGTCAAAAATTGAGGTTGAAGATGGCAAAGTTTACCATGATACTTTGCCTATCCCCAAACACTATAAAAACTATTATAAGGATATCGAAATATTGGCCTATCCATCGCTTCCGGGCGAAGGGATAAGCAGTTACGACGAGCATCCGAAGGTAACTGCCAGCTTGCCTAATACCGACGTACAATATCTTGCTGAAAAAGGAAATCCCAAAAGCTTTACAAGCAACGAACAGTGCTGGCTGCAGCTTGAATTTGAAAAGCCCTTTACCTGCCGCTCGCTTGTTATACATACTTCGGCAAGTAATTATCAGTCGCAACGGCTGTTGCTTGAAGTGAGCGATGATGGTAAAAGTTTTCGCTCATTAGGTAGGTTGGAATCTCCACGCCACGGCTGGCAGGATGGCGATGCGGAGATCACCCACGCCATCGCACCTACAACAGCAAAATATTTCAGGTTTACTTATGATAAAGAAGGTTCTGAACCGGGAGCCGAAGACCTTGATTTTGCAAAATGGAAGCCAACGCTAAAACTATCGCGCATTGAGTTGTTGGGTGAGCCCCGCATCCATCAATATGAAAGTAAAACTGGCGAGGTTTGGCGTTTAAGCAAGCAAACTACAGATGTTCAATTACCGGCTGATCTTTGCGTAGATAAAAGCAAGGTTATCAACCTTACTGATAAATTAGGAGTAGATGGTAAACTGAACTGGCAGGCACCTGCCGGTAAATGGACTATCATTCGGATCGGTCACACTTCAACCGGGCATACTAATGCTACAGGCGGTGGCGGCATCGGTTTGGAGTGCGATAAGTTCAATCCCGAAGCGGCTAAACTACAATTTGATAACTGGTTTGGCGAAGCGATAAAACAGGTTGGCCCGGACCTGGCTAAACGGGTTTTAAAGATTTTTCATGTGGATAGTTGGGAGTGCGGAAGTCAGAACTGGTCGCCGGTTTTTGCTGCTGAATTTCAGAAGCGGAGGGGATATGACCTGCTACCATATCTTCCATTAATGGCCGGTATACCAATGGAAAGTGCTGAAAAATCTGAAAAAGTACTGGCCGACGTAAGGCAAACGATAGCCGAATTATTGGTAGATAATTTCTACGGTACGATGGCTAAGCTGGCACACGAAAAAGGCTGCACATTTACAGCTGAAAGCGTGGCCCCAACCATGATGAGCGATGGCATGCTGCATTACCAAAAGGCAGATATCCCGATGGGGGAATTTTGGTTCAGGAGCCCTACGCATGATAAGCCCAATGATATGCTGGATGCCATTTCGGGCGGGCACATCTACGGTGAAAATATTATCCAGGCCGAGGCTTTTACCGAATTACGGTTATTATGGGACGAACACCCCGGTATGCTTAAAACTGCTGCCGACCGCAACTTTGCCCTTGGCATCAATCGTTATGTTTTCCATGTAAATGTGCATAATCCCTGGCTTGACCGTAAGCCGGGTATGACGCTGGATGGTATCGGTCTGTTTTTTCAGCGCGACCAAACCTGGTGGCAGTCTGGTAAGGCTTGGTTTGATTATATCAGTCGCTGCCAGGTCATGTTGCAACAGGGACATCCGGTTGCAGATATCGCTGTTTTTACCGGCGAGGAAACGCCGCGTCGCGCTATTTTGCCAGATAGGTTGGTTAGTACTCTACCGGGAATTTTCGGCACGGAACGGGTAAAACTGGAAGAGGAACGTTTAGCAAATAAGGGCGTACCCATCATTAATTCGATTGAGGATGCGAGCCATTCGGCTAATATGGCGCTGCCCGAAAACTGGATAGACCCGCTGAGGGGCTATGCCTATGATTCTTTTAACAAAGACGCGTTACTACGTTTGGCTACAGTAAAAAACGGCAGTATCATTCTACCCGGAGGTGCAAGTTATGCCATGTTGGTAATACCCGGCGTAAGCCAGATGTCGCAGCAGCCATGGCAGTTATCGGCAGAGGTCGTAAAAAAACTTCAGCAACTGGTAAATGAAGGCGCTACTGTTTTGTTGGACGTTCAGCGGATGAAAACTACTTTATCTAAAGGCCCTGCGGGCAAATTACTCATTGGCCCTTATCAAAAAGGAACCTTTGATGAAGTAGGGGTAACCCGCGATCTGATAGCGACAGACTCGGTTGATCAGCCGGCAAAGGATCTTGCCTGGGCACATCGTAGTTCAGCTAATCTTGATATCTATTTCATTTCTAATCAGCAGGCTTTAAATCGCACCATTAATTTATCATTGAGGACAGCAGGGCGTGCCCCTGAACTATGGGATCCTCTAACCGGTGAGATCAGGCAATTGCATAATACGGGTAAATCATCCCGTACAAATATCAAGCTTGAGTTGGCGGCCAATGGCTCTGCTTTTATCGTTTTCAGAAATGGTTCTTCTACTGCCAAAAGCGAGGATAATAAGCCATCTCATTTTAAAACGGTACAAACTTTCACAAACTGGCGGGTACAGTTCGATCCTCAATATGGAGGCCCTGTAAAGCCGGTTATGTTTAATCAACCTGAAGACTGGTCGCAGAATGCTAATGATAGTATTAAGTATTATTCGGGCACTGCGGTTTACAACCATACATTTCAGTTTACCGCAAAAACAGGAGCCAAAACCTATCTACATCTGGGCAATGTATCCAATCTCGCCGAAGTATATCTAAACGGCATCAATTGCGGTACAGCCTGGACATTTCCGTACCGGGTAGATATTAGCAAGGCCATCAAACTTGGCGAGAATAAACTGGTAATCAAAGTAACCAACACTTGGGCTAACCGCCTGATGGGTGATCATGCACTGCCCGAAAATAAACGTATTACATGGACAAACGCGCCTTACCGTTTGGAAGGGCGCTCATTGTTGCCGGCCGGCTTGTTAAGCCCCGTGAAGTTGCTTACTTATATCCCTTAATGATATGAAATGGATTTGTAAATATATTGGAATAGCATTGTTGTTAAGCTGCACATTAAAACTATCTGCACAAAACAAAGCCCTGGTAAACACCAGTAAAAGCAGTTACGCCAAACTAAGCAGCCTTGATATGGGCGCAGTACAGTGGACAGGCGGCTTTTGGGCCGACAGGTTTAAGGTTTGTCGTGATACCATGATCCCCAACCTGTGGCGTGTTTATACCGATCCAAAGATCAGTCACGCTTATCGCAATTTTGAGATAGCTGCGGGAATTGACACCGGATCGCACGAAGGTCCGCCATTTCATGACGGTGATTTTTATAAGCTTTTTGAAGCTGTAGCCAGCATGTACGCGGCTACTCATGATCCTAAATTGGATGTATTGATGGATAAAACCATAGCCGTTATCGCTAAAGCCCAACGGGCCGATGGCTACATCCACACACCAACCCTTATTGAAGAGCGTAAGAATAGTGGTAAGGAAAAGGCTTTTAATGATCGCCTTAATTTTGAAACCTATAACCTTGGTCACCTCATGACTGCCGCCTGCGTGCACTACCGTGTTACAGGTAAAACAACTTTACTAAAAGTAGCTGTCAAGGCAACCGACTATCTCTATAAGTTTTATAAAACGGCCTCGCCCGAGCTGGCGCGAAATGCCATTTGTCCTTCGCATTATATGGGCGTAGTGGAGATGTACCGCACTACCCGCGACCCCAAATACCTGGAACTGGCTAAAAACCTGATAGACATCCGTGGCTTGATGAAGGATGGTACAGACGACAACCAGGACAGGACACCTTTCCGGCAGCAAACACAGGCGATGGGGCACGCGGTGAGGGCCAATTATCTTTTTGCCGGTGCTGCCGATGTTTATGCCGAAACCGGCGATACCACGCTCATGCACACCTTAAACCTGATGTGGAACGATGTGGTGAACCGCAAAATGTATATCACCGGTGGCTGCGGCTCGCTTTATGATGGTGTTTCTCCCGACGGCACGTCTTACAACCCCAACGAAGTGCAAAAGGTACATCAGGCTTACGGGCGCGATTATCAATTGCCAAGTTTCACCGCCCACAATGAAACCTGCGCAAACATAGGCAATGTACTCTGGAACTGGCGCATGCTGCAGGTAACCGGCGATGCCAAATATGCCGACGTGATGGAACTGGCGTTGTACAATAGCGTACTTTCGGGGATTAGTCTTAACGGTCGTAACTTTTTATATACCAATCCGTTGGCTTATTCGGATAGTTTGCCGTTTAAGCAACGTTGGTCTAAGGATAGGATAGGGTATATCAAACTTTCTAACTGTTGTCCGCCCAATGTGGTGCGTACCATTGCCGAGGTAAGCGATTATGCGTACAGTACATCTGATAAAGGCTTGTGGTTTAATCTGTATGGCAGCAATACTATCAGCGCTAAACTGAAAGATGGTACGCCTGTAAAGCTAACGCAAACTACTAATTACCCCTGGGATGGCAAGATCAGCATTAAGTTTGACGAAGTACCTGGCAATAAAGCATTTTCGGTATTTTTAAGGATTCCTGGCTGGTGTAAGGGAGCGAGTATCAAACTCGAAGGTCAGCCGGTGCCGCAGTTAGATACTACGCCAGGAACTTATATGCAAGTTAACGCTGTTTGGCGCAAAGGAATGACGATTGATCTCGACCTGCCAATGCCGGTTACTATGATGGAAGCAAACCCGCTGGTTGAGGAAACCCGCAACCAGGTAGCGGTAAAACGCGGCCCGGTGGTTTATTGCCTCGAATCGGCAGATTTGGCTAAAGGGCAAAAGGTTTTCAATGTGGCTTTATCTGCCAATAGTCAACTCAAACCTGAAATGATCCGGATAGATAACAGCGAGATCATGAGCCTAATAGGTAAAGCTGATCTTCGCGATGAAAATAATTGGAGTAACCAGCTTTATAAAGAAATATCGGCACCCAAACAAAACGCTGTTGATATCAGGCTGATCCCGTATTATGCCTGGGGTAACCGGGGACATGTGGATATGGAAACGTGGATGCCGTTGGATAGGTGATTTGAGGTTAAAGGGTAAAGGCCAAAGGTTAAAGGTGAAAGGCAAAAGGTAAAAAAAGCTCCACGCCGCCGCTCGGTTCCCAGCCGGGTGGCAACTATCAGGGCGGCCTCTGGCCGCCGGGACTAAAGCAGCCTTTTGTTCTTACACTTAAAACTTCGGCCGGTAATTGGTGGCGGTTGTTTTTTGTCCCAATATGTGTTAGCTGAGCTTCAGCCGGATGGCATGAAATATCGATACTCACCCCCGCAATTTTGGTGGCATTATTTTGTCAGTGCTATTTATAAATGAGGTGATCAATTCCAAAAAGCCTAAAAACCTTTAAAAAAACAAGAAATAAAAAAGGGTTTTTTACCTGTCTTTGAAATAAGGAAAGTTTACTCTTTAAAGTTTTAGTCATTGGTAATCAGGTATTTAATGGTGTTTCGGGTGAATTGTTATCTATTTGATTGTCAGTGTGTTTTATTTTTAAGGTGTTCCGCGTTTTCACTCTCAAAAAATGGAACAGTCTCTTTTTACAAAAAAGAGCAGCGGGAGTTTTTTCAATTTTTTTTTGAGAATCAAAAAATTGGGACACCCTTTTTGTTACAAATGAACGAGGGAATTATTGGGCTAACATCATTGTAATATCCTTCCTTCTATCTTCGGGGAGAACTTTTAAATCAACCATCTTTCCATCCTTTAGTGTGGCCTCAACAGTGGTATTATAAGGCGCATGAAGTTTAAAATGCACATCCCAATCCTTTGGCCAGGCGGGGAACAGCAGGATCTTTTTATCGTCTACCTGCATCAGCATTTCCTGCAGACCGATCATGCCTGAGCCACCCCAGTTATGGTCGGGTGTCCAGTCGAAACCCGGCCCCCAAAATGCCGGGAAACGCCTGCCCGAGTTTTTGAGTTTGAAGGTGGTTAGTTTGGCAGCCTCATCTGTCAGACCTAAGCGGGCCGCAAAAATATTATCCTGTTTCCAGCCAATGCCGCTTCTGAATCTGGCTACAAGGGTATCCAGCCTCCATGTATTTAAAGCTGTCTCTAATTCCGGTTTACCTAAGCCATAAATGCCCCATGGAAATACCGGGTAAAATTGAGTGTTCTCTTCATTGTTAACCCGCTCCCATGATTTTGCAGGCGTAAGGGTTTTATGACCGTCAATTTCGCCAAACGAAATAGGAGGAATGCGTTTTAAAAAGCCTTCCAGTTTGCCGCGCTCTTCTTTGCTCAGGTAACTATCAGGCAGTGCCAGCATCCGTTTGGTGATAGTTTGCAGGGCCGCTATGGTTGAGTTGGAGTTATAGGCCATTTTGAAAGTCTCGGCAGATGAGCCGGGATAGAGCACAAGATGCCCGTTGCCGTCCAATGCTTTGGTGCTACGCTTGCGGGAAAGGTATTGATAATGTTCATCAAAAAAAGTGAGGCAGCTTTCAATAAAGGGGATGTATTGATGGATGTCGTCGCCTTTGTACCGTTCTGTTTCCATCATCATGAGGCAAAACTCAAAAACGGTATCCCAGGTATATTCCAACCAGGCGTTGTACTCTAACCCTTTGTCAAAATCGGCAGGGCGCTTCCAGGTGTACTCGGCACTATTCGGTAGACCGAAATTTTCTATTTGCTCAGTAAAGTAGGCGCCATTGTGGCCCCAGTAAACCTTGCTGCGTAATTCGGCGTTTTTCAACGAGCGCAGATAAAACTCAAACTCCGGCTTCATCATATCAATATCGCCGCTTTTGAGCATCGGGAAATAAACCAAACGCTGGTTTTGGGCAGTCATCAAGCCTCCGCCCCAGTTGCGGAAATCAGGCGTAAAAGCGTATTGAGGATTGACGAAAACGGGATCGTAGGTAAACAGGCCGCCGTTAAATTTAGTGGGCGCTTGTCCATAAGCATTGCAGCCCAGCATATACCTGAAAAGCTGATAGTTTTTACTTGTTTGCCAGGCAGCGGTATCATTGCCAGGCTTTTTATTATTGATGTAGATGAAACTCCTGTTCCAATATTGTTTCCACCAGTCGGCTGTTTTTTGCCATGCGGTTTTGGCGTTGCTTTCAGCTTCTTTAAGTACTTTGTTGAGGCCTTGCTGCCATTCATTTACCGAGGTGGTTTGTTGAGTATAAAGAGAGATTTCAAGATCCTGATTGGTGGCTGGTTTAATGCTCTCCAATTTCAATCCTTCAAAATCGGTGTTGAGGTATTGCCCTTTAGTGTTGCCTACAGGTTTTAGATTTTTACCCTGCATCAGCCCGCCAAAGGTTAAGTTTTTAAGCGGATTGTACATTTGATCCTTAACCGCATCCATACCCTGCTGCTTTACCGTAACATCAAATATGGTTGAATCGAGATTATGATGATAGAACTGGATAGCATTGCCTTTAAAGCTGATGTTATCCTTTAACGTTTTTACATCATTACGCGGGGCGAATTTCCATGAGCCTTCATTTTTTTCGAGGCCTTTAACTTCCCTGTCGCGATAACGCCAACTTTCAAAAATAGCTTCGGCTTTAATGGCTTTATTGCTGCTGATATTAACATGGATCACCGGGCGGTAAACATCAACCCAAAGCTTTATTTCAGCTTTTAAATCGCCGTTTTTTCCGTTGATGACTACCGAGCCATTTTGGAGTTTCAGCTCCTGTTTAAAATCGTTGCCGTCAAAAGGGTTGGGCGATAATTTAATCCTTACCCGGCCGGGTTTGAGCATGGCGTTGTTCTCGTCAAAAGTGCCGCTTCGGGCGATGTAAAAAAGCAGCTCGCCTTTTTCAACCCATACATTCAGCCCGATATCACCGCCTCCGCAGGGCATGGACTGGCCAGAGTTTTGACTCTGGCTGGTCCACACTTCGTTGTATTGTTCGATGCCTTTATTTTGAGCTAACGCGATATTGATATTGCAGTACAGGAAGCAGAGCAGCAGGAGTTTTTTCATAATTACCAGTCGTCGGTTCTGAATGAGGAAACGGGGAGCCCGTTGGTGCCGAACAGGTCGCCCACAACAAAATCTTTGAAGGCGTAACGCACGGCCACAGGCTCTTTTACCAAGGGTGAAGATACAATTATTACGCTGCCCGATATCATTGCTTGCGCAGGGTAAAACATTTTGTCTTTACCGGCTATTTCAAAGTTTTGGATGGGTTTATTAAACGAGGTCAATCCGTTTTCGGCATGTTCAAACCTGATGGTGGCCCGGTCGCCGTCAATAGTCATTTCTTTATACAGCGGACTTGCATAATCGAAACCTTTAATACCATAAGTTTGCGCCAAGGCCAGGTAGGCTAACCTTGTACCGATAGGCTCTTTGCGCGGAGGGTGGATGAGTGCCTGCTCGCCAACGTCAAGCGAAACGGCCATATCGCTGTTACGGATTGTTTTGAGCGATTTTCGTTGAGCATCGCGCAAATAGGCCGAATTGTATTTGCCTCCGCTATTATAAGGCGGAAGCTGTGCGTAATCATACGGGGCTATTTGCACAAAATAAAAAGGGAAATCACCTTGCTGCCAAAGCTCACGCCAGCGTTTTACCAGGGCCGGAAATAGTTTTTCGTATTGATCAGGCCGGTCGTAGTTCGATTCACCCTGGTACCAGATGCAGCCTTTAATGCCGTAACCAATCACCGGGTTCAGCATACCGTTGAACAGGGTGGTAGGTGTGCGTGATACAGCTTTAATGGAGTCTGTTTTGGCCGGGATTTTGATCTCCGGAAAATCTTTCAGTCCGTCAGCATCCATCCAGGCTTCGGCGTTCGAGCCAGCGTAACAATCGCTGATTAAACCGATAGGTACATGAAGTACCTCATTTAATAATCTGCCGAAATAATAACCTGTAGCACTAAAGTTGGAGACAAATTCGGGGGAGGCCACATGCCATTCTGATGGTTTGCTATTGTCCTGTACTTCGGTTACTGATGAGTGGGGAACTGTGTAAATATGGATGTTGGCGTTAGATGATTTAAGTATAGCATCAACAGAACCGCTTATTGGCTGGCTTTTATACCCCTTCATAGGGATCTCCATATTTGATTGCCCTGTGCAAAGCCAAACTTCGCCAATAAGCACGTTGTTTAGTTTGATGGTATTACCATCGCTGATAGTAACGGTATACGGGCCACCGTAAACCGGGGTGCTTACTTTAACAAGCCATTTGCCATTGGCATTTACTTTAGCTTTGTAACTTTTTTTGTTCCATGAAGTATTGATGGTAACCGTTGAACCAGCCTTGTCCCAACCCCAGATTGGGGCCGCACTTTGTTGCTGCAGAACTACGTTGTCGGTAAAAATGGATGCCAGTTTTACTTGTGCCTGCGATGATATAAACAGGAGCAAACACAGGCCTGATGAAAGTAATTTTTTCATTGCTATAAATTATTTGGTAAGCTTTCCGGCTCGCTTAGCCTCAATCCATCCGCTGAAAAGGAGGTTTTTATTCAACTCGGGTTTAGGGAAAAACAAGCTGGCCACATAGCCTACTATGATTACCACCAGGTGACTATACACCCCGAGCATGTATTTATGCTGATTGAAATTGTACCTGCCTAAATCAAGCAAGATGTGTTTGTCCGTACCCAAACCAATTTTAGTTGATGTTAAAAAAGCATAGCCCGTAAACAGGATACAGGCAATAATACCAATGTTCACCCCTTGGCGATTGGCGCGGCTGCTGAACAAGCCCAATAAAAATATCCCGGCAATACCGCCTGAAAATATCGCGTAAAGGGTAAAAACAATGCCCAGCGCACCTTCGTCGCCGGCAAGCAGGTAGAGGGTGGCTATGCCCATCGCTCCAAATCCGGCCAGTACTACTATCCATCGTCCTGCTTTTAAATATTCTTTGTCCGATTTATCAGGCCTGAACTTTTTATAGTAATCTTCCACGCCAATGGCCGAAAGGCAGTTGAGATCGGCCCCGAGGCTGGAGATCGCCGCCGAGATCAGCGCAGCTAATATCAATCCTACAACCCCGGTAGGCAATTTACTCATGATAAAATAGGGGAAAACGGCGTCGGCTTTAATGCCTGCTGGTAGGGGATTTTGTTGGTAGAAGGCGAATAAAGCCGTGCCTATGAACATGAATAATGCCCATAGCGGTACTGTGAGCGCTACACCTAATATGGATGCTTTTATAGCGGCCTTATCGGTTTTGGCTGTAAGATAGCGCTGCACCATAGTTTGATCGGTACCGTATTTCTGGATGGCATAAAACACGCCGTTTATAGCCATTACGATGAATGTGAGTTTTTTGAAATCCCAGGAGTAAGGGCCAAAGTTGTTTTTGTGATTTACGCTGGCAATATGCCAAAGCTCGGGAAAGCCGCCTTTGATTGAACAGATGAGGATGATAAATGAGGCTATACCGCCGCCTATCAGCAAAAAGCCCTGTACCACATCTGCCCAGATCACGGCCTCAATACCGCCGATAAGTGTTATGACAATGATCACGAATCCTATCACCCAAATAATGGCGAATGTGTTGGTATTGGTCATGTTCGAGAGTGCCAGTGCCAACAGGAAAAACACAGTACCCATTTTTGAAAAATGGGTTAATACGAAACTGATAGAGCTGTAAAAGCGGGCAAACAGGCCAAAACGCTTTTCAAAGTATTCATAGGTGCTTACGCCTATCACCTCGCGGTACAAGGGCACTATGAACCAAACCATTAATAATAATACGATAGGTACCATTAAGCCCTGAACCAGCAAGATCCAGTTAGAGGCAAATCCTTCGCCTGGGTAGGCCAAAAAAGTTACGCTGCTGATGAGCGTTGCCATTAGTGACATGCCTATAGCCCAGGCCGGGATAGAACCGCGCGATACAAAATATTTTTTGGTAGAATTTTGTCCTTTTGAAAACTTAAGACCGATGGTTAATGAAATGGCCATTGCCAGGGCTATGATGATATAATCTGCCAAGTGCAGGGTTTCATGTTTCATATGCAGGTATAGTTATTGGTTGCCCAAACGGGTGCAGGCCAGGGGTAGCTGCCGGGTTTTAAAGTTAAACATAATTGGTTATTGCCGGCTACGCGCATATGAATAACTCCGGGAGCTATTAGTTTTGAGGGATATAATTTTTCGATGTTTAAACGCTCAAGTATGGCCCAGGCTGTTGCCCCGCCTTCAATCAGCAATTCGTGAAGATCGGTGTGGTCGATGACCTGTTTTACAATAGCAGCCATTTTGTGGCTCAGCAATATCGGGTCTACCTTTATATCCTTTATAAAATCGGGATTTATGGCGATGATGGCATTGTTGCCTGCAATAATACTGGAGGCTACATGACTGGCAAAAAGGCCATGCACATTATCGCCGCTGGTTTCGGCACAGATGGTTGCAGCCGGAACATAATGCACAGGGATATTGTTGTGCCTGCCATCGTTAAGATTTAGTTTGCCCTGGTAAAAAGTACTGCCAAATACAAATAACCGTCTGCCCGTTGTTTCCGGGTCGGTGGTTTTAACCTTTTGAGGAGTTGTTAAAGATTCAAGCAGCGTAGTAAATAAATTTGCTGAGCCCGCTAATAGCGTGTTGTTATCTGTTTGGCTGATCCAGTATTTAAGATCGTCCTCATTTTCGGCTGCTCCTATAATAATTCCCGTAGATGGAAATTTGTCTTCTTTTTTTATTAATGAGATACTTTCATCAGCTCTCAATAATTCAACAATATTTGAGCTTAAGGCGGGGAAGGTTGGGTCGTTGGCGAAATCACTCAGGTGAATAGGTTGGCCATTGTAGTGAAATGTATCGCCTATGAGCTTTTTTGAATGGTGAGGATTACCGGGTACAATCAGCGCTCTTTTCAATCCTGATGCTGCCAATTGGCTTTGCAGTTCCTCAATAATGTGCCCTCTTAAAACTGAATCTATCTTTTTGAAAAGAAAGCGGGGCTTTAACCGCTGTAATTGGACGGTAAGATTATAAACTATATTCGTCGCTTTATTTACAGCGAGTGAGCGGGTGTCGGTAGCTATAATTAGCAGATCTGCATCGCAGTGTTCATCAACAGAGGTACTCACCTCGGTTCTCAATCCGTGATTGAGACCTATACCCGCCAATTCGGCGGCTCCTGTTAAATCATCTGCAATTACAGCGATCATAGCTTATACTTTTATCCGGTTTTTGCTCAACTGCACCGCCGATTCGATGGCCAGTAACATGGCATCGCTGCTGGCAACGCCTTTGCCTGCAATTTCAAAGGCAGTCCCATGGTCAACCGAGGTGCGGATAATAGGCAGTCCCATAGTGATGTTAACGCCCTTTACGCTATCCATTTGGTGCTTTTCGGCATTCCATTTAAAACCGGTAAGCTTAAAGGGGATGTGGCCCTGGTCGTGGTACATAGCTACCACACCACCATAATATCCAGTTG
The DNA here is from genome assembly GCF_900100945.1 of Mucilaginibacter gossypii. Taxonomy (GTDB): domain Bacteria; phylum Bacteroidota; class Bacteroidia; order Sphingobacteriales; family Sphingobacteriaceae; genus Mucilaginibacter; species Mucilaginibacter gossypii. The sequence continues at coordinate 39,587 of NZ_FNCG01000002.1, forward strand.
ATGCTTTTGAAAATAAGGTGTCGGCAGGTACAGGGCCTTCCACATCGTAACCTAATTTTATAGCTTCCTGTACAGCGGGAAGGATCTCAAAATCATCTTCGGTACCAAACAAACCTGAGTCACCTGCATGCGGGTTAAGCCCGGCTACACCAATCTTCAGGTTTTTTTCTCCAAGGGAAATAAGGCCATCCTGTAAAAGTTCGATTACTTCAATAATGCGGTCTTTTTTAACAAGGTCACAAGCTTGTCGTAGTGATACGTGGGTGGATACATGGATCACCTTCATGTTATGCTCAACCAGTAGCATGGCATATTTTTTTGTACCGGTATAATGGGCATAAATTTCGGTATGTCCGGCAAAATGATGCCCGGCTTCGTTAATTGATTTTTTGTTGATAGGCCCGGTTACTGTGGCATGTACTTCGCTATCAAGCGCCAGGTCAATTGCTTTTTTAACTGCTTCAAACGAGGCATTGCCTGCCATAGCCGAGATCTCACCAAAACGCAGCTGTTCCATATCTACATTTTGCAGATCAAATACATCGGGCCTGCCAAACTCAAAATTTGCGTTGCGGATATCTTTTATCGAGTTGATGCGTGCATCGAAGCCCAACCGTTTTACGATATCGAAAAATACACCGGTATCGCCAATAATCACCGGGCGGCAGATGTCGTATAATCTTTCTGTTAACAATGCTTTAACGGCTATTTCAGGGCCAATACTGGCCGGATCGCCCATGGTTATGGCTATGATCGGTTTTTCGGCTGTCATTGGTAAATCGGTAAGCTAAGATTTTCAACATTAAGCATACGCTGCAGTTTTCTTTGCAGATCGGCAGCTTCGGCTTCAGTAACCTGCAATAAAGGCGGCATCATGTAAGTACGGCACAATCCTGCGCTTTGCATTAGTGATTTTAATGCTGCCAATGATTCGCCCAGCAGGCGTTTGCCCTGGTAAATATCACCTATCAGGTTGGAATGCCTTTGTAGTTGCAGCGCAGCGGCTTCGTCGTTATTATCTGCAGCAACTATCATTTTGTAATAAATATCCGGGAACAGGTTTCCTGTACTTGGCACCAGGCCGTCGCTGCCGGTAAACAGCGCGTGGGCAGATTGCGCCCCCCAACCCAAAAAGTGGCTAAAATCGGCCCTGTCGGCCCATAGTTTAAGCGAATCTTTTAAACGCTCGTGATTCCGTTCCGAATCTTTAGTCCCAACAATATTTTCGTGGTGACTTAATTCGTCGAGAAGATTTAGGTTTATCGATACATTGGTTGTAGCCGGTATGTTGTAAACTATCAGGGGGATAGGTACTTCGTTAGCCAGCGTTTCAAAGTATGTTTTAATTTCGTATTCAGTTAAAGTGAAATAGGCAGGCAGGTGAGCTACAGCAACATCAATACCTTCGTCGGCACAGCGTTTGGCAAGGTCAATTGAATCGGCAAGGCAGTTTGATGAAATACCTGCATAAAGCAACCGGCCCGGCTGCCTTACTGATGTGGCCAGTTTAATAAAATCAAGCTTAACATCGTTTGGCAATGAGGCAGATTCGCCGGTGGTACCCAGTATAAAAGGTACACCACCATAGTTGAAAATATTGTCAAATATTTTTTCAACTGCTTCGTGGTCAAGTTTGTAGTTGTCGGTAAGTGGCGTAATTGATGGCACCACCAGGCCATTATATTTCTTTTTTAGTTTCATTAGTATGTTTTAATAAGCAGCCTCGTAAATGCTGATAGCGTCATCTATGTTTATTGGTCGCGGGTTGTTTTTAAGCAAGCGCGTAATTTTCATGGCATCGGCAGCCATTTGCGGTATGGTATTTTTATCTATGTCTATTTCTTTTAAGCTTGCAGGGATTCCGCATTCGCTGATCAGCTGCCTGATCTTTTCAACACCGGCATAAGCGGTTTCAAAATCATTGATACTACTGTTACAACCCAATGCACGGGCAACGGCAGCATATCGCTCAGGTGCGGCAGGGATATTATACTCCATTACTAACGGCAGCAAAAGGGCATTGGATAGGCCGTGGGCAATATGATACAGGCTGCCCAACGGATAGGAGAGTGCATGTACGCCCGCTGTGTTAACCGGGCCTAAACAAAAACCACCCATTAAACTGCCAATGGCCAATTGCGTACGGGCATCTTCATTAGTGCCGTCATTTACTGCTTTAACCAGGTTATCAGCTATAAGCCTGATCCCTTCAAGTGCATACATATCTATAAAAGGATGTGCGTATAGATTGGTATAAGCTTCAAGGCAATGAGTTAAAGCATCAAGTCCTGTAGCTGCAGTAACCTCTGCCGGCAGGCTGATCATCAAAGCCGGATCAATGATCACTACATCCGGAACCAGGTAAGGGCTGATAATACCTTTTTTCTGGTTGTCTGTATCATCTATCAATATAGCATTGGGGGAAGCTTCACTACCAGTTCCGGCTGTTGTGGGTACACAGATCAGTTTTTTAGATCGCTTTTTAAGCAAACCAATTCCCGTGATATCTGCCAGGGTTTGGTCATTATCAATCTGCGCAGCTATGAGTTTAGCCACATCAAGCACACTGCCACCACCAATACCTATGATCACATCTGCTTCAGTATGTTTTACAGATGCAAGCAAATCTCCAAAATCCTTGAACGAAGGCTCCCGTACTATGGAGGTATCAACACGAGCGTTAACTCCTGCTTCTTTAAATTGAGCTAAAAGTGGTTCAAGTTTATTTAATAGCGGACTGATGGTAATAATTAAAGCTGATTTATACCCGCCGCTGATAACATCACCGGTTAATTTAAAAAGCGAGTTTTTGCCAACAATTACCTGGCCCGGAAACCGGATAGTGATGTCGCGATAAGGATGTTCAGTTTGCGGCATATACTTATATTAATAATAGCTGGCCCTGGTTAATTGGTTTTGATATAAAACAAAGATGGATAATGCCGCCTCCCATTTTTATCCAACCGTTATCCAATTATTATACGATATTATCAAAAGGGATACCTGCCGGTAAGTTATTATGATATGATCTGCCTGTAATTGGCTTTAATAGGTAGTTGTTATAGTAAATAATCAATAAAATACAGGGAGACGGGGCATGACAGTTCTGTAACTAAAGGCCGGTAACTTAGCAAAAAGTTGAATATGAGGTTATAGGGCCAAGTTTATATGGGCTGTTTATCTTTTGATACTTTTATTTATCGGTGGTTAAACTGCTGCATCCTAATTATAAATCATCCGGCTAAACCTCGGTATTTTTTAATATTTCCGTTAACCAATTAAATATACATCCTCATGAAAAGCGTGAAAACCTTAGGACAATTTATTATAGAGAAACAAGCTGATTTTCCATTTGCCAAAGGCGAACTGTCAAGGCTTTTGAGGGATATAGGCATTGCAGCTAAAATTGTAAACCGCGAAATCAGCAAGGCCGGGCTTATTGATATCATCGGCGAAACCGATTCCGTAAACTCACATGGCGAGCGGCAGAAAAAGATGGACGTTTATGCCAACGAACAATTCATTGCGGCATTACGTAGCGGCGGCGAATGCTGTGTTGTTGCCTCTGAAGAAAATGACGAGCATATCCTAATAGAATCAGAAATCTCAAAACATGCCAAATATATTGTGGCGATTGACCCGCTTGATGGCTCATCAAATATTGATGTGAATGTAAGTGTGGGCACCATATTTTCTATTTATCGCCGTAAGTCTCTTGAAGGCAAAGCTATACTGGATGATGTACTGCAGAAAGGTACTGAGCAGGTTGCCGCCGGTTACGTTATTTACGGTTCGTCAACCATGCTTGTTTATACTACGGGCAAAGGGGTTAACGGTTTCACGCTTGATCCATCAATAGGGGAGTTTTGCCTGTCGCATCCTGAAATTAAAATGCCTAAGGATGGCTATATCTACTCAATAAACGAGGGATACTATACCCACTTTCCTTTAGGGGTAAAAAAATATATCAAGTACTGCCAGGTTGAAGATGTAACTACCAGCCGTCCGTACACTTCAAGATATACAGGTTCAATGATTGCCGATATTCATCGCAACCTGATCAAAGGCGGAATCTTTTTATATCCAACTACTGCGCAATATCCAAATGGCAAACTGAGATTGGTCTACGAATGTAACCCGATGGCCTTTATTGTTGAACAGGCAGGCGGTCTGGCGTCGACAGGTTATGAGCGGATCCTGGATCTGGATGTTAATGAGCTTCACCAGCGCTCGGCTATTTTTATCGGTTCGGAGAATATGGTTAAGCGTGCCGAAGATTTTATGCTGGCCTTTTCTTCGCAGCAACCATCTATAACTCAACATAAACAGGTTATTTAGTCATTAAGAACTTCTGTTCATAGTGCATCTGTTATTTGGATTGATATATGAGTAATTTTATATGTATTATTATAAAAATTAGGTAAGACTAATTTTTTTTATTTGTTTTGTATATTATTTATGATGTGCTAAAACGAATGAAAATATTATCTCTACTATTCTTTTTATTAATGCCTGTGATGGTTTTCTCCCAGCGTGGTTCACTTAGGGGCAGGTTAACAACCGGCAGCGAACCGCTCTCTTTTGCTACCGTTGCACTTTCAGGAACTTCTATCGGGGCTACTACCAATGATAAAGGCTATTACCATTTAAAAAATGTTCCGGCAGGCACATACACAATAGTATTCTCTAACATTGGGTATGTTACTGAGCGCCATAAAGTGAGTGTAAAACCTGATGAAGCAATTTCATTGGATGGCAATCTTCAGGAAAGCAGCTCCAAATTAAATGAGGTGACGGTAACCGGCGTTTCACGCAAAACTGAGTTGAGGAGTAACCCCATTCCCATCGCAGTAATGACCAAGAAGGAAATGGATCAGAATGTGAATAATAACATTATTGACGCCATTGTGAAAGGAGTACCGGGTGTTAATGCGGTTACTACCGGGCCCAATATTTCAAAACCATTTATCAGGGGATTAGGCTACAATCGTGTTTTAACTTTGTATGATGGCGTGCGCCAGGAAGGGCAGCAATGGGGTGATGAACATGGTATTGAGATAGACCAGTACGGCATTGGTCGCGCCGAAGTAGTGAAAGGGCCGGCAAGTTTAACCTATGGCTCAGATGCATTGGCAGGCGTGATCAACATGATCCCTTACCTGCCGGTTGGCGAAAATAATGTTTTGAGAGGTGACTATACTGCCGATTATCATACCAATAACGGCATGATCGGTACCTCGTTAGGACTGTCATACAAAAAGAACGATTGGCGATACGCCTTCCGGGCAACTGCGAAAGCGGCGCATGATTATCATAATAGTGTTGATGGTTATGTGTATAACACAGGTTTCCGGGAGTTCAATTTATCGGGTATGGCCAGGGTTGATAAAAATTGGGGGTACTCGCAAATTGCCGCAACCGTTTATGATAACCGGCAGGAGATTCCCGATGGCAGCAGGGATTCGCTTTCAAGGCGGTTTACCAAACAAGTAGCTGAAAGCAGTACTGACAATATCAGGAACCGGCCGGTTGTAAGTGATGATGAGTTAAGATCATACAGTATAACCCCGCTGCACCAGCGTATTCAGCATTATCGAATTTATTCGCATAATGAGTTTAAACTTAGTGAAGGCAGCAGTATCAATGCTTCGCTTGGTTTACAACGAAGCATCCGTAAGGAATATAACCACCCTACATTGGCCGATCAGCCGGGCTTGTACGTGGTACTTAACACGCTTAATTACGATTTTAAATATAACCTGCCTGCTATTGCAGGGATAGAAAGTACCCTTGGTGTAAATGGCATGTACCAAACTAACCGCAGCAAGGCCGCAACAGATTTTCCGATTCCGGATTATAATCTGTTTGATGCGGGAACTTTTTTCTTCGCCAAAAAAACAATCGGAAAAGTTGATATTTCGGGCGGCTTGAGATATGATAACAGGCACATCCATTGGAATGATTTTTACGTAGGGCCAAACTCCAAAAACGGGTTTGAGCAGCATGTGAAATTACCGGATACCGCAGGCGCCCATTTACAGTTTCCGGCTTTTAGGCATGTTTATCAGGGTGTTTCGGGTAGTTTGGGAATAACCTATAATATCAGCGAACGCTTATTGTTTAAAGCCAACATCGCGCGCGGATACCGTGCCCCTAATATTACCGAAATCGGCTCAAACGGACTCGACCCCGGTGCTCATATCGTGTATTTAGGCAACCGCAGCTTCAACCCTGAATTTAGTTTACAGGAAGATCTGGGCTTCATCGCCTACCTGAAAGATGTTGACCTGATTGCTGAGCTGTTTAATAACCACATCAATAATTACATTTATCAGGCTAAACTTACTGATGCCAATGGCAATCCTGTGGTGATTGTACCGGGTAACAGCACTTATCAATACCAGCAAAGTAGTGCCCGCCTGTATGGGGCCGAGTTTACGCTAAATGTGCATCCCCAAGATGTTAAATGGCTGGCTTTTAACAACAGCCTGGCTTATGTAACGGGAATCAACGGCAATAAACAGCTTGTTGATGAATCCAATGGCGCGGCTAAATATCTGCCATTTATTCCGCCGTTGCATATCCGGTCGGAGTTTAAGGCGAGTTTGCAGAAAGCATATGGGGCTTTTTCTAAGATTTACTTTAAGGCCGAAATGGATGCTTATGCTACGCAGAACCGGTTCTATGCTTTGGATAATACAGAGACAGCTACGCCCGGCTATGCCTTGTTTAATATCGGAGCAGGCACTACCATCAAAAATAAATCGGACAAACCTGTTTGCGAGCTTTTTTTGCAGGTTGATAACTTGTTTGATAAAGCCTATCAATCAAACCTTAACCGTTTAAAGTATTTTGAGTATTACCAGTCGTCGCCAAACGGACACCTCGGCATTTATAATATAGGGCGGAATATTAGTTTTAAAGCTGTTTTTCCTTTTTGATTTATTTTCAATGAAATATGCCTTTTTTTGTTTTTATTGCCTTGAGTTTGTGAACATCATGTAAGCGTGCGATAATAACGTGCCATCAGGGTCTCTCGCAAAGGATCCTGATGTATACACCGAGCAAATTCGCCGTTCTGAATGCCCTCGAAGAAGTATACAACGCGGCTGAACCTCAGGGTCCTCTGCGAGAGACCCTGAGGGGACATGAAATGATGTCAAAACTTATTGGTCGATGTGCCTAAAACTCAGCAATCGTAAAAACAATCAAAGTAAATGATATATAAAACAAAGGTTTTCATTTGTGTGCTGCTGTGTGGCATATGCGGTGGGATGATAAGCGCTCAGGCACAATTGCAAGTGCCGGCTTCTTATGCTTTAATTAAACGGGTGGTGCCCGGTTATGAAAAGAATTTTATTGTTCAACCGCTTTCTGAAAATGAGGCCAAAGATGTTTTTGAAGTAGAGGGCGCTAAGGGCAAAATTGTACTCAGGGGCAATAATGGTATCGCAGTGGCCTCAGCCTTATATTATTACCTTACAGAATACGCTCATTGCCAGATCACCTGGAATGGTACAAATTTGAACCTTCCAGTAAAGTTACCTATACCAGCTCAAAAGGTTCATAAAACTACGCCTTACCAATACCGCTATTATCTTAACTATTGTACCTATAGCTACAGTATGAGCTGGTGGGACTGGAAACGGTGGGAAAAGGAAATTGACTGGATGGCCTTGCACGGCATCAATATGCCGCTGGCCATAACCGGGCAGGAGTATGTGTGGGATAAAGTTTATAAAGGTATGGGCTTTAGCAGTAAAGATATGCAGGACTTTTTTACCGGTCCGGCGTATTTTGGATGGTTTTATATGGGCAACATAGATAAATGGGACGGCCCGCTGCCCGCAAGCTGGATAACCAGTCACCGGGATTTGCAGATCAAAATATTGCAGCGCGAGCGCGAACTTGGTATAAAACCGGTGCTTCCTGCATTTACTGGTCACGTGCCGGCATCGTTTAAAACACATTTTCCCAATGCTAAACTAAAGCAAACCAACTGGAACAACGGCTTTGCCGATACTTATATCCTGGATTCGGAAGATCCGCTATTTGCAGAGATCGGTAAAAAATTTATACAGGAACAAACCAGGGTTTATGGTACAGATCATCTGTACTCTGCCGATACTTTTAACGAAAATGAGCCGCCCTCAAACGATCCTAAATTTCTTTCGGAACTAAGCGCAAGGGTTTATGACGGCATGAAAGGGGCCGACCCGAAAGCTGTTTGGGTAATGCAGGGCTGGCTATTTTTCAGCGATCGTAAATTTTGGCAAAACGAGCAGATCAAGGCATTGCTGAATGCAGTGCCCGATGATCATATGATAGTGCTTGACCTCAATACCGATTACGAACCAATATGGAAGCGTACTGAAGCATTTTACGGCAAACCCTGGATCTGGAATATGCTGCATAACTATGGCGGTAACAATAGTTTGTTTGGCAGGATAGAGGCGGTAGCAACGCAGCCGGCGCAGGCCCTTAATGATCCTAAATCGGGGCGTATGGTGGGAATTGGCTTAACGATGGAGGCTATTGAACAAACCCCTGTGCTTTATGAATTAATGACGCAGCATACCTGGCAAAACAAGCCGATTGACCTTGATCAATGGCTGCCGGAGTACTTATTTAATCGTTATGGTGTAAAAAGCAAGGATGCGCTTGATGCCTGGCAAACGCTACGGGGTACCGTATTTAATGGCAAGGATATCCGTGACGGGGCCGAGTCGATCATTACCGGCAGGCCAACGCTTGATTCGGCCGCAATATGGACCCGTACTCGCTTAAACTACAACCGGAAAGACCTGCTGCCGGCCTGGGATAAAATGGTAGCCGCCATACCTGCATGCAAACAAAGCAGCGGTTTTAACTACGACCTGGTTGATGTTACGCGGCAAGTATTGGCTAATTACGGCAGGCCGATGCAGCTAAAATGGATTAAGGCTTATCATGATAAAGATGAAAAGGCTTTTGATAAATATACTGCCGAATACCTTAACCTGATAACCGATATGGACAGGCTGCTTGCTACCCGTAAGGATTTTATGCTGGGCCCCTGGATAGCCGATGCCAGGAACTGGGGAGCTACTCCCGCCGAAAAAGCGCTTTATGAAAAAAATGCCCGTAACCTGATAACACTTTGGGGCGATGCCAATAGTCCGCTGCATGAATATTCATGCAGGCAGTGGAGTGGATTGCTCAATGACTTTTATAAAGTGCGCTGGCGAAAATTCTTTGATTTATTGAAAGGATCAATTAAAACCGGTAAAGAGCCAGACTTTAAACAATTTGACAAATCGATAAGTAACTGGGAATGGCAATGGGTTAATTCATCTAAAGTTTATCCCATTGTTCCTACCGGAGGCAGCGCTGCTGTTGCAAAACAGCTTTATGAAAAATACAGAACAAACATGGATAAGGATCTTAAATAATGGATACATCGACAGCTAAATCTGTAAATACTGTAGCGAAGCCTGCAAGATTGTTATCATTAGATGCCCTTCGTGGGTTTGATATGTTTTGGATCATGAGTGGGGAAGGGGTGGTGCATGCCCTCGCTAAAGCTACCGGCTGGCCACTGCTGGTGTGGATGTCGGGGCAACTACATCATACGGCATGGAATGGCATCACCTTTTATGATATGATCTTTCCTTTGTTTTTGTTTATTGCCGGGGTTTCCATGCCTTATTCAATAGGCAATAAAGTTGCCAAACACGGGGTAGCTTATCCATATCTGTTGCCGTCCTCATCCAAAGGCGAAATTTATCGTTCCATGATCAGGCGCACCATTATCCTGTTGTTTTTAGGTGTGGTTGTTAACGGCTTGTTTAAGTTTAACGGTTTGGAGAATACACGCTTTGCAAGTGTGCTGGGGCGTATCGGCCTGGCCTGGTTTTTTGCCGGTGTAATTTATCTCAATTTTGGTACTCGTGGACAAATTTTATGGTTTGGTATTTTGCTGTTTGGTTATTGGGCAGCAATGGAACTAATCCCGGTGCCCGGTTACGGGGCCGGGGTTTTAACCATGAACGGTAGCCTGGAATCCTATATAGATCGTTTGTTACTTCCCGGTCGCCTGCACGATAAGGTACATGATCCAGAGGGTGTATTATCTACCATTCCGGCTATTGGCACTGCTATGCTGGGGATTTTTACAGGCCAGTTTCTGAAGTTTGAATCTGCAAAATGGCCGATGTGGAAAAAGGGGGTTTGTTTATTTGCAGTCGGTGTTTTATTTATTGGCTTAGGGATGCTTTGGAATCTTGCTTTCCCTATCAATAAACGCTTATGGACAAGTTCATTCGTGATGTTTGTAGGTGGGTGGAGCCTGGTTTTCCTGTCGGTATTTTACCTGGTGATTGATGTTGCCGGATACAAAAAATGGGCATTTCCTTTTGTGCTTATTGGTGTAAACTCTATCCTGATCTATCTGGCATCAGAAGGGATGGTTGATTTTCAGCATACAGCCAATTTTTTCTTCGGGGGAATTGTTAGCCATCTCGCACAAAGCTGGCAACCGGTATGGGCAGCAATATTCATTGTGGTTGTACAGCTTGCTTTGTTGTACTTTTTATATCGTAATAAGATCTTCCTGAAAATATAAATATAAAGTAGTTTTTTGAATGTAGAGACGCATAATTGCGTCTCCCGCATGCAAGTTAGGGCGATTTACTCCGTTACAAGGTGGCCCGTCCTTTGGGAGACGCAATTATGCGTCTCTACATAAAAATATTTTAACCAAATTATCCAGTTACTCGGAATCACTTTTAATCGTAAGGCGATTGGAAAAAAATAATTGAGATAAAATCGTATTTAATTCGTTAATTGTTAAAATAACACTTAATATTGAATTGTTTTTACCTTTATTATGACCAAGCGCATACTTTTCTTTTTTACACTTGTTTTGATTGGCGCAGCTTCGCGTGCACAAAAGCAAATGATCCCAAATCCAATAACCGGGGGATACTTCGCCGATCCAACTATTGTGAAAGATAAAGGCCGCTATTTTATTTATGCCACAATTGATCCCTGGGGCGATAAAGAGCTGGCCGTATTGGAGACTACCGATTTTATTAAGTTTACGAGGCATCATATCAACTGGCCTACCAAACAAGCCTGCACCACTCCAACCTCGCTCAACGAAATGGTTTGGGCGCCATCTGTAGTAAAAGGAAAGGACAACAAATTTTACATGTATGTAGCTGTAGGCGGTGAGGTTTGGGGAGGCGTAAGCAATACACCGCTTGGCCCCTGGAAAAATTTAAAGAGCGACAATACGCCTATGGTAAAATCTACAGATTATCCGCAGGTGCATAATATCGATCCGGATTGCTTTATTGATAGTGACGGCAGCGCTTATTTGTATTGGGGATCGGGGTATAAATGGATCAACGGGCATTGTATGGCCGTAAAGCTAAAGGACGATATGGTTTCGTTTGACGGAGCGCCAAAAAATATCACCACGCCGCATTTTTTTGAAGGCGCACATATGGTTAAACGCAATCAAACCTATTACCTCATGTTTTCGGAGGGTAAAGCCATTGATGCAACCTACCAGGTAGGGTATGCGAAAGGAAATAGCCCGCTTGGGCCTTTTCAGGAGGATGAGCACCGGGTTATATTGAATACTTCTGCGGATAGTACCGTGATTGGCCCGGGCCACAATACCACTTTTGTTGAAAAAGGACAGCGTTATATTTTATATCACCGCATTTTTCCGCAAAAGGAATCATTTGTATTGCGGCAGCTGTGCCTTGACAGTTTAAATTTTGATGCCGATGGCAATATTAAAAAGGTAAGCACTAAAGGAGTACAAAAGTTCAATTAACCTTATAACCTGTTATGATGAAAAAGATAGCCTGCACAGCGCTGTTATCAACACTGGCATTTACCTGGCTTGGAGCCTCTGCACAGCAAAAAGGCGATGCCGCAAAGCCAAGAAAGATCAGTCCAGACCTTTTCGGGATTTTTTTTGAGGATTTAAGTTATGCGGCAGATGGAGGCCTTTATGCCGAGCTTATCCAGAACCGCTCATTTGAGTACAGCCCGGCCGATAACCGCGACTGGAATTCAATGACCGCCTGGAAATATCAAACGGACGGTTTTGGCTATGGTACCATTTCAGTAGAAACAGCTACCCCGGTACATCCCAATAATCCGCATTATATTTTACTTGATATCCAGGATGAAGGGCAAAAAGGAGTGGGACTTGAAAATTCAGGGTTTGATGGGATCCCTGTAAAGGCGGGTAAAAACTATAATTTTTCAGTTTTTTTAAATGCAATTTCAGATCAGTCTTTACCTGTAAAAGTAGCTCTTGTTGATCGGAAGGGTAAAGAATTAGGTTCTTCCTCATTTACAACATCTGATAAAGGCTGGAAAAAATACGCCGAACAGATTCATGTGAATTTTGATAACGATAGTGCTAAACTGGTATTGCTGTTTAAAGCGAAAGGGAAAATCGGGATAGATATGGTGTCATTGTGCCCGGAGGAAACTTTTAAAAATCATAACAATGGATTGCGTGCCGATTTGGCGCAGGTTATTGCCGATATAAAACCAAAGTTTATGCGTTTCCCCGGCGGCTGCCTTACTCATGGGGATGGCGTCGCCAACATTTATCGCTGGAAAAATACCATCGGCCCGGTTGAGCAAAGGGTAGAGCAACGTAACATCTGGAACTATCATCAGTCGGTAGGTTTGGGATATTTTGAATATTTCCAGTTTTGTGAGGATATCGGGGCAAAACCGGTGCCGGTGCTTGCGGCAGGCGTAAGTTGTCAAAATTCGGGTGGAACCTGGAAAATAGGAGGCACCGGACAAAAGGGTATCCCGGTGGAAGAAATGAAAGCTTATGTACAGGATGTACTTGATTTGATAGAATATGCTAATGGGCCGGTCACTTCTACCTGGGGCGCAAAGCGTGCCGCTGCAGGTCATCCTGCGCCTTTTAACCTGGAGTACCTCGGCATCGGCAATGAGGATAAAATCACTGGCGTATTTGAGGAACGGTTTAGGATGATCTATGATGCCGTACACAAGGCCCATCCCGAAATTAAAATTATTGGTACGGTTGGGCCAAGTCCGAAGGGCGAAGATTTTGATAAAGGCTGGAAGTTGGCCGATCAGCTTTCGGTTGGTATTGTTGATGAGCATTATTATGAAAAGCCGCAATGGTTTTTAAAAAATACCCAGCGTTATGATGCATACAACAGGCTCAGGTCAAAAGTTTATATTGGAGAATATGCTTCGTGGGGCAATACCTTGTTTAATGCCTTATCAGAAGCCGTGTACATGATCAGTTTAGAACGCAATGGAGACGTGGTTAGGATGGCGTCATACGCACCGCTTATTGCCAGGATAGGCCATGCATCATGGAACCCGAACCTGATATATTTTAATGGCACTCAGGTTTTCCCAACGGTAAACTACTATGTTCAGCAGCAGTTTGCCGTTAATTCGGGCAATGAGTATTTGCCGGGTGTAATAAAAATGAAAGGCGAAAAAACTGTATTGGATACCACGGCAGGTGTTTCAACCGTGCGCGACTCTGCGACTGGGGATCTGATCCTGAAAATTGCTAATGCCGGTAGTGTTCCCGTTTCGGGAGAGGCAGACCTGTCAAAAATTGGTCAACTACCCAAATCGGCAACGCTTACTGTTATTACAGGCAATCCGGAGGTGAAGAATTCTACCGACAATCCGCAAGCTATCGTCCCTCAATCATCAGTAATAAAATTGCAAAAAAAGTGGGCTTTCACTGTACCTGCCTATTCATTGACGGTTGTCAGAATTAGCAGCAGAAGTATGGAAAAGCACAAATAATTGTCCCGAATATTCGAAAATAACAAATCAATTATACATGAAAAAAATAGTTTTACTGGGCGTTTTAGTTAGCTTTTATACGGCGGTTATAGCGCAGCCGCATCAAAAATTCAGCGCCTACCTGTTTACTTATTTTACAGGCAGTAAAGGCGGCGAAGAAATTCGTTTTGCTTTGAGTAACGATGGGTATCATTTCCGTGCGCTGAATAACAATCACCCCGTTTTAAATTCAGCGGATATCAGTGCTACCGGCGGTGTTCGGGATCCGCATATTATGCGAGCTGCCGACGGTAAAACATTTTACATGGTTGCAACCGATATGAATACCGAAAAATACGGCTGGGGGCCGGATTATTCTATGGTATTGCTCAAATCAACCGACCTGGTACAATGGAGCTCGAAAACCATTGATATCACCAAACTTTATGAAAAGTTTGCAGGCGTGAACAGGGTATGGGCACCGCAAACCATTTATGATCCACAGAAAAAACAATATATGATCTACTGGTCGATGCGTTTTGGCGAAGAGGCCGATAAGATCTATTATGCTTATGCCAATAAAGATTTTACAGGTCTTGAAACCGAGCCTAAGCAGCTTTTCTTTAAGCCGGATGGCGGTGCCTGCATAGACGGCGATATTGTTTACAAGAACAATAAATATTACCTGTTTTTCAAAACAGAAGGATCGGGTGCAGGTATAAAAATAGCGGTATCAGATGAGCTAACTTCTGGCTATGTATTGCGTGATAAATACGTACAGCAAACCAAAGACCCGGTAGAAGGGGCAGGTACTTTTAAATTAAACGATGGTAGCGGTTATATTTTGATGTATGATATGTATACCCAGGGTAAATACCAGTTTACCAGGACAACCGATCTCGAAAACTTTAAACTGATTGACGATGAGGTATCCATGAATTTTCATCCGCGCCATGGTACAGTGATGCCAATAACTTCAAAGGAAGGGGCGGCATTAACTGCGAAATGGGAAACGCCTGAAGATGTCATACTTGCGCCGTTAAACAAGCAGATTAAAACCATCAATATCGTTTTAGATACGGCGAACCATAAAGTTCACCTGCCTGTAATACCGGGTACTAATTTAAAATCATTTGATCCCCGGTTTACCTTGTTCCCCGGCGTTACTATCAGCCCTATAAGGCCGCAGGATTTTACCAAAGGCCCGGTTAAATATTCGGTAACCATTGCAGGTAAAAAAACGCAGGTTTTTGAGGTTACTGCCCAGGAAACCCATAACCCGGCTATTGCTGGATACTATGCCGATCCGGAGATCCTCTACGCCGAAAAAACAGGCAAATTCTATATTTATCCTACCAGCGACGGCTTTGATGGTTGGTCGGGCAAGTATTTTAAGGCCTTTTCTTCGGATGATATGGTTAGCTGGAAAGACGAGGGTAAGATTCTTGATTTACCGCAGGACGTGAGCTGGGCTAAAAAGAATGCCTGGGCCCCTTGTATCATCGAAAAAAAGGTGGGAAACGAGTATAAATACTTCTACTATTTCGCAGCTGCACAAAAAATAGGGGTGGCAACAGCAAATGATCCGACGGGGCCATTTACCGATTCGGGCAAGCCTTTGGTGGCACAATTGCCTGAAGGTGTTAAAGGCGGACAGCAGATTGATGCTGATGTTTTTGCCGATCCGCAAACAGGCAAAAACTATTTGTACTGGGGAAATGGTTATATGGCTGTAGCCGAGTTAAACGATGATATGATTTCGTTAAAGCCAGGCACCACCAAAATCCTTACACCTTACGCTCATTATAACGAAGGCACCTATGTGTTTTACCGCAACGGTACGTACTACTTCATGTGGTCTGAAAATGATACCAGGAGCCCTAATTATAGCGTGCATTATGGCACTTCTAAATCTCCATTGGGGCCAATCGAGATTCCTCAGCAAAATACGGTTATTGCCAAAAATGCTGCTAAAGGCGTTTACGGAACCGGCCATAACTCAGTTATCCAGATCCCGGGTACAGATGAATGGTATATTGTTTATCACCGGTTCAATTATCCTAAAGGCATTACCATGGGCGATGCCGCAGGCTACAACCGCGAGGTTTGTATTGATAAAATGGAATTTGACGATAAAGGGTTGATTAAACAGGTTACGCCTACACATGAAGGCATTAAACCTGTACATGTGAAAAAGTAAACGCGGGTTATTGAATGATAATATGGCTGCCATGTGAACGAGTTGAAGGTTCACATGGCAGCTTTTGTTTTATATAAAATCTATGCAAATTAGTTAAACAGATATTGCCTTTAAGCTTTATGCCTTCCGCTTTAAGCTACTAAAAATATGTTCCGTTTTTTACAATTTGGGAACTTCGTTGTATCCTATATTTGTAATCATGGTTTTCAAAGAGCTGCTTCCGGAGCCAAGGCTACAGCCTTACATTAAGTGCTTCTATCTGTATGAATCAGATTCGGACAGAAGCTATGATGATATCGTGTTTCCGAGCGGTACCATGGAGGTGATTTTTAACCTCGGTGCCGGAAACTGGAAATCAAAAAAAGACGATACATTTTTCACCACTCCTCCGGTTGAACTTTGGGGACAGATCACAAAACCTTTGGCAATACAATCTGTAGGGCGAAATATTATGCTGGGTTTCCGGTTTTATCCGCATTCGGCTGCTTATTTCTTTGATGAAAAGGTATCAGAATTTAATAATGAAATTGTTGATGCCACGCATGTATTCGGCCCTAAATTAAGAACGCTTTATTTGAGGTTATTGGAAACTGCCGACCTGAACGCTAAGGTAGCCATGATTGAAGATTATTTGCGGAGCCGTTTATCGGCAACCGAAAAAAAGCATTCGAAGATCAAATTTATCGGGGATATTGTCAGCAGTCTTAAAAAGAATTACAGCGACGATAATATCCTGTCCATTTCCAGTCGTTATAACATTTCCTCACGGCACTTGAACACCCTTTTTTCGCAGTATACGGGTTTACCGCCAAAATTATTTTATAAAATAAACCGCTTTCAGCATAGCCTTAACCTGGTTAGCGCTAATGAAGAAAAGCTGACCAACGTAGCCTACAGCGCCGGTTATTTTGATCAGGCTCATTTTATAAAAGAGTTTAAGCTTTTTACGGGTTTTACGCCCAATTCCTTTGCCGCTCAGGCTTCGCCTATAAATCAGGCGTTAGCGGGCAGTTAATACTCTTCCGTTTTATACAATTTTGGGCTATTCGAGCCACATAGTTTTGCTGATATAAAAAAAACAACAAAATGAAATCAGCAAAAACACCACAGGAAGTGCACGCAGTACTTGCGGCCGCTTTTAACACCAAAGATGTAAATGTAGTTATGAATGTGTATGATGCCAACGGTATTATTTTTCCGGAACCGGGAAAAGAAGTATCAGGCAGGGCCCAGTTTGAAGAGGCTGTTAAAAGCATTTGCGCTGTGCCCGGAGTAATGGAAATCAAAACAGTTTACTGTCTGCAATCAGGCGATGTAGCGGTCGGCCGATCGGAGTGGAGCATTACCGACAATGGCAAAACACAGATTGCCGCAAAAGGGATAGAGTTAATGAAACAACAATCCGACGGCAGCTGGAAAATTGTCATCGATCATGCATTCGGAGCTGAGGCTAATCTCGTAGCCTGATTTTCTCTATCTGAAACAAAAAATGGCCGGATTTATCCGGCCATTTTTTGTTTCACCTTTCACCTTTCACCTTTCACCTTTCACCTTTCACCTTTCACCTTTCACCTTTCACCTTTCACCTTTCACCTTTCACCTTTCACTAATCTCTTCCGTTTTATACAATTTTTAGAAAAAAGCTCAAGCTAATTTTGAGCATAAAATAAAAACAAGAACATGAAAAATAGATTCAATGAATTTTTAGCCTTGCATCATCAAACCGAACCTTTGCAAATTGGCAATGTATGGAATGCACAAAGCGCCCTGGTTTATGATAAATTAAATTTTAAAGCAATCGGCACATCAAGCGCGGCTGTTGCCAGCTCATTAGGCTTTGCAGATGGCGAAGAGATGAGTTTTGAGGATTATCTTTTTGTTGTTAAACGCATGGCTGCAACAACATCAGCCATGCTAACAGTCGACCTTGAAGGTGGTTATGGCGAAACACCGGAGGCTATCTGCAGTAACATCACCAAACTATATAATATCGGTGTTGTGGGTATCAATATAGAGGATTCGATAGTGGTGAATGGCCAGCGAGGTATTGTTGATGCCGTAGGCTTTGCCACAAAACTTAAACAGATAACTTCATTGTTAAGCGCCACAGGGGTAGAGGTATTTATAAATGTAAGGACCGATTCCTTTCTGCTTGGTTTACCAAACGCACTGGAAGACGCTTTGACCCGTACTAAACTTTACCAGGGTGCAGGTGTGCATGGTTTGTTTTTTCCGTGCATTACCCAAATAGCAGATATTGAAAAAATAACGGCCTTATCGCGCCTCCCGGTTAGCGTAATGTGTATGCCCGGCCTTCCGGATTTTAAAGCGTTGCAAAATGCGGGCATTAAAAGGATTAGCGCAGGCCCATTTTTGAATATGAGCATCTACCGGTCACTGGAAAATTTGATTGAAAAAATAACAACCGAAAATAGCTTTGCAGCCCTTTTTAACGGGACTGCCAGTTAACAGGCGAATAAAAGTGCTAAATAATTAAAAACCTAATTGCCTTGTTTTACCTTATTATAAGGTAGTTTAATAATCTGCAAAATAAGTTTAGGTTAAAGTCCCGGCAGCGAACGTTAGGGACTTTTGTTGTTATGGAATTTATCTTCAAAAAGTTTCAGCTAATCCAATCAGTAAACAAATTGCTGGAAGCAAGCCTGCACAATTTGAATAACTTAATTCATTTTATTGCAATAATTATACAAAGTCTATAGTTTTAATAGAATATGTATATATTTGCGGCATCAAATAGGTTCTTTGAATATTTTATTATCAAGAAAGACTGAGGGAAAGGCCCTGTGATGTCTTAGCAACCTGTAAGCCCATTGTTATAAAGGTGCTAATTCCTGTCTGCCCAAATAGGGTGGAAAAGATAATGTAATAAGCTATTGCCTTGCATAGTGCAGGCAGTACATACTTTCTTTTCTCTCGTCTGTTTTCTTGCTAATAAATTTCACTGGTTGATATCACAATTTTAATGTGTATAGCAATGAATATTAAATATTTACTTATTACCAGCCTGCTTTCTATAACAACATTGTTTGCCGCTGCGCAAACAACAAATGTTGCTAATCCTAATATTGATCGTGGTTATATCGTAAAAACAGGCGATATCGCCCCTGCAGATTTTGAACTTGTATTAAACGACGGTACTAAAACGTCATTAAAGCAATTACGTGGTAAAGTAGTTGTCCTGCAGTTTACTGCAAGCTGGTGCAGCGTTTGCCGCGAGGAAATGCCGCATCTGGAAAAGGAGATCTGGCAGGCTTACAAAGATAAAGGCCTGGTTTTGATAGGTGTTGACCGTGACGAACCGCTTGAAAAAGTACAAGGCTTTCACCAGGTTATGAACATTAATTATCCGCTGGCACTTGATCCGGGGGCTGATATCTTCGGGCGGTTTGCCAACAAAAAGAGCGGCGTAACGCGTAATGTAGTTATCGACCGTGATGGGAAAATGGTTTACCTCACCCGTTTATATGATAAACAGGAATTTGCATCCATGGTAAAAGCTGTCGACGCTTTGGTTAACAATAAAACAGCATCTATCAATTAATAAAATACTGAAGGCAGCCCTGTTTGCTGTCATCAATAAACAAAGAATCTATCCGCACTTATTTAATACCCGTTTTTATGAAAACAAAAACTACCCTCTTACACAAAAATGCTTTCGTTTCGATACGTCAGCTAACCTGTAAATCTATCTATTCAGGTATGCAAAATATGCGTTGCTGCTGTTAGTTCTTTACAGTACGCATGGTATTTAAATGCGGACTTGCTGCAGCTTGTCTTAGCTTAATAATTACCATCCCCTAATCAAATCTTTACAGTTACGATAGGCTTATGAGCCGGGCAAATTATGCCCGCTAGGGCGATAGCCATGTCTTTTGTACCGGTAAAAGCATCAAAAATTAATCTCAATTATTAATTATCATGTTAAAAATTTACAAGCTATTACTGGCAATTATATTGCCTTTTATTCTCGTCCAGACGGTTGCGGGGCAATCCGTTAAAATTAGCGGAGTGGTAACCGCCAAGTCGGACGGCCTACCGTTGCCGGGCGTTAGCGTATCTGTTAAAGGTAAAACCACGGGCGCACAAACCAATGTTGATGGTAAGTTTATCATCAACGCCAATGTTAATGATGTGATCAGGGTTAGCTACATTGGCTTTACAACCCAGGAAATCGCCGTTACGCAAGGTACAACTACCTTAAACGTAGTTTTGGTTGAAGCACCAAATTCGCTGAATGAGGTAGTGATAACGGCCCTCAATATCTCAAAGGATAAAAAATCGCTGGGTTACGCGGTACAAGGGCTTAAATCGAAAGATATCTCTGAAGCTAAAGAAACCAACTTTGTAAACGCGCTGGCGGGTAAAATTGCCGGTGTGCAGGTTACCAACAGCCAGGGCGATATGGGTTCATCGCGGATCGTTATCCGTGGCGAAACTTCTATCTCGGGCAATAACCAACCTTTATTTGTGGTTGATGGTGTTATAGTTGATAACAGCCAGTTTTTAGGGAATAACGGCTCAAGGGATTTTGCTAATGCTATTTCGGATTTAAATTCTGAAGACATTGAATCGGTAAGTGTATTGAAAGGCCCGAATGCAGCTGCGCTTTATGGTTCACGTGCAGCCGCGGGCGTTATCCTCATCCGCACTAAAACAGGCAAAGGGGCAAAAGGATTAGGTGTTACTATAAACTCCAATACCAGCTTTTCAAACGTACAGGTATTGCCCGAATATCAAAATCAATATGGTCAAGGCTCAAATGGGAAATTCAGCTATGTAGATGGTAAAGGCGGCGGCGTTAACGATGGTGTTGACGAAAGCTGGGGCCCTGCTTTGGATGGTTCACTGATTCCACAGTTTTATTCAAATGGGCAGGCCGTACCTTTCGTGGCACACCCCGACAACATAAAAGATTTTTTTAAAACCGGTGTAACACTCAATAATGGCATTGCTATTGCGAGCAGTAGCGATAAAAGCGATTTCAGGTTATCCTATAATAACCTGCACCAAACCGGTATTGTACCCAATACCTCACAAGGCCGTAACTCTTTTGCTTTAAACTCAAGCTATCGTGTCAACAATAAATTAACCGTTAATACAATTGTTGATTACAGTAAAGATGATGCTGATAACCTGCCTGGTGCATATGGAAAACGTGCAACCAGCACCATGCTGCAGTTTACCTGGTTTGGCCGCCAGGTTGATATCAACAGGCTTAAAAATTACAAGGATGCCAATGGTAATACCTTTAACTGGAATAATAGTTACTATAGCAACCCATACTGGCTGGCTTATGAAAACACAGTAGGCCAACACAAAAATCACCTGATAGGTAGTATCGAGCTGAATTACAAAATCATTGACGGTCTATCAGCAAACTTCCGTACCGGTACCGATTATTATAATGACCGGCGTAAGATTAAAGTAGCCTACGGCACCAATGGAACACCGTTTGGCTCATACGAAGAGGATGCTTACAGCGTAAACGAAAATAACACCGAAGCCAGGTTGCAATACACTAAAAAGCTGAATAACGATTTTTCGCTTGATGTATTTGGTGGTGGTAACATAGCTGTGAGGACAACCGAAAATAATGATCAGTTGGCTCCGAAACTTGCAGTTGCCGGCTTGTACACGCTGAGCAACTCCCGCGATCCATTGGTCTCTACAAATTACTATGGGAAACTTAAAACCTATAGCTATTTTGGTTCGGCACAGCTTGGTTTCAGAAATTACGCGTTCATCAACTTCACAACCCGTAATGATTGGTCGTCAAGTTTACCGGCAGATGCCTTGTCATATTTCTATCCCTCCGTAAATGGCAGTTTAATATTATCTGAAGCATTAGGCATTAAAAGCGATGTACTTAGTTATGCTAAATTAAGAGGTGGATGGTCAAAAGTAGGTAAGGCGACAGATCCATTTCAATTAATTAACGTTTATACATCTTCAAATCTCTTTGGCTCAAATCCGCAACAGAGTATATCCAATATTGATCTGAACGATCATCTTAAGCCTGAAACCACTACATCGGCAGAGGCCGGTTTTGAATTAGGCTTTTTCCATGATCGCGTACATTTAGATGTAAGTGCTTATAACACCAACAGTATTAACCAGATCCTAACCGTACAGGTAAGTTCATCAACCGGTTTCAGCCAAAAAGTAATAAACGGTGGCCGTCTTAATAACAAAGGTATCGAGGTTCAGTTAGGTGTTACGCCAATTAAATCAAATGGATTTACCTGGGACATAACTACAAATTACTCGTTAAACCGTAGTAAGGTAGCTTCGCTTGATGCCGATGGCCGCTTACAGAGTGTGGTATTAGGCACTGATCGTACAGTGCAGGTTTTAGCATCGCTTGGTCAGCCTTATGGTGCTTTGTATGGTACCGCATACACACGTAATGCTTCAGGTCAGATTATTATCGACGCTAATGGTACACCTGTATTTAATACCACCAAACGTTATTTAGGTAAATTCACTCCAAATTGGTTGGGAAGCATCAATAACAGCTTCTCCTACAAAGGGATTAACCTGAGCTTTTTGGTTGATGCACGTTTTGGCGGATCCATTTATTCAAACACCAACCGTACAGGTACTTATACCGGCGTGTTGGCTTCTACCTTACCGGGCCGTGGCGCTGCTAACGGAGGCTTAAGTTACTATTACCCGGGCAACAATACTTCGGCTGCTGCTGTGCAGGTTACCGGTGCCGCCCCTGCGGGTGTAACCGTTTATAATGATGGTATGATATTTAAAGGCGTTAAGGCCGATGGTTCGCCAAATACCACTATTATCCCTGCGCAATCATATTACAAAGGCTTTACCAATATTGACGAAGCATTTGTTTACGATGCCTCATACATCAAGCTTCGCGAAGTAAAACTGGGATACTCTTTACCTGCTAAATGGGTGAATAAGATTGGTTTCCAGGGAGCTACATTTTCGGTAGTTGGCCGTAACTTGTGGATCATCCATAAAAACGCACCGAATATTGATCCGGAAACAGCCTTTAATGCAGGAAACGGACAGGGCCTCGAAGATCTTACCCTGCCTACCGTGCGTAACATCGGTTTCAACGTAAACCTTAAATTTTAAAACATCATGAAACTTAAATATATCAGCATATTATCTGCCGCGGTTTTATTATCGGTAACATCGTGCAAAAAGGATCTGTTAAAGATCAATCAAAACCCTAACGGCTCACAAACAGCACAGCCCGACTATTTATTAACTGCAGCCACCAAAGCAACGGCAGATACCTATTGGGGTGTAGCCAATAACATGGATGCCAGTCTGCTTTTTGCGCAGTATTGGTCTAAAATTCAATACACCGACCCCGACAGGTATATTTACGCCAGTAGTGCGTTTGAGGAGCTGTGGAGCACGGGCTATTCAAAAAGCATTGTAAACCTTAACCAGATCATCAAACTTGCCGATGCCCAGGGTAATACCAATTATAAAGGCGTTGCACTGGTACTTCGTTCATGGGTATTTAGCTTATTAACAGAGGCTTATGGGGGTATTCCTTACAGGCAGGCCACCAATATTGATCAGTACCTTACCCCGGCTTATGACACCCAAAAGGATGTTTATTTTGCTTTGCTGGATGACCTTAAAGCAGCTCAAACGGCGCTTGATCCATCAGGCAAAGCTATAGCAGGAGATGTGATCTATAGCAACAATATTGCTTCATGGAAAAAGTTTGCCAACTCGTTAAGGCTTCGCATCGCCTTGCGCATTGCAGATAGGGAACCTGCAAAAGCTAAGCAAGTATTAGATGATATTAAGACCGAAGGCGGTTCATACATCAGTTCGAATGTCGAAACCGCGCAGTTGGTTTATTTAGATTCGCCTAACCAAAATCCGGTAAGCAACCTGTTTGATACCCGTGACGATTACCGTATCAGCAAAACTATAGTGGATAAGCTGTTTGCACTTAATGATCCCCGCTTATCAATATATGCCGCTAAAACACAAGATGTAACGCCTCAAACCTATGTTGGCTTGCCAAACGGTTTGTTGGTGGGCGATGCCAGCAATTACGGCTTCACCAAAACTTCTAAACCAGGCACTTATTTTCGTGCACCACATGCCCCTGCTGTAATATTAAGCTATGCAGAGAGCTTGTTTGACAGGGCAGAGGCTGCCGCTCGCAGTTTTGCTACCGAAGATGCCGCTTCATTATACAGTCAGGCGGTTGCTGCTGCGTTGGCTCAGTACAGTATTGCTTCGGCTGATATCGCTACTTATATAGCGCAGCCGGCAGTGCAATATGATGCCTCTAATTATAAAAAATCAATTGGCGAGCAAAAGTGGTTAGCGCTGTTTGGCCAGGGATTAGAAGGCTGGACCGAATGGCGCAGGCTTGATTATCCGCAATTACAGCCGGCAGTTGCAGGTACACTTAATGGTAAAATACCGGTAAGGTTTATATATCCGGGAACAGAGCAATCGCTGAACAAAACTAATTACCAGTCGGCAGTAGCAGCACAGGGAGCCGATGCGCTTACTACCAAGCTTTGGTTTGATGTAAACTAAACAAGTGTCACTTCGTAAAATAAAACGGGTTTCTCCAAAAGGAAATCCGTTTTTTTTTGAAAATAAAGCTGAAATTTGCGGTATGGCTTTGGCCCTGTTTTTAGGATTAACAAAAAATAACAAGAAATTCCGGAGATCTGCGTGTCTCATCAGGAAGATTACAACAAATTATAGCGAGTGAAGATAGAAGAAACCGTGATTTTGGTTGATCGCGATGATCAGGAAATTGGCACTATGGAAAAAATGGAGGCGCATCTTCAGGGGAAGCTACACCGTGCGTTTTCAGTTTTTATTTTTAATAAAAAAGGAGAGCTCCTGTTACAGCGACGCGCCGAAGGCAAATATCACTCGGGTGGTAAATGGACAAACACCTGCTGCAGCCATCCAAGGCCCGGCGAACCCACATTTACAGCAGCCCATCGCAGGTTACAGGAGGAGATGGGAATGGCCGCCGAACTTAACTTTGTATTTTCTTTTGTTTACTGTGCAGCTATCCAGGACGATCTGGTTGAAAATGAATACGATCATGTGTTTTTTGGCATCACCGATGCTTTGCCGATCCCTGACCATGGCGAGGTCTCCTCATTTAAATACATAACCATGGCCCGGCTGGCAATCGACCTGAAAGAAAACCCGGGCGATTATACCAGGTGGCTCGCCATATGTTTCGACGAGGTAATGGATCATTATCAGCAATTACAGATCGCCGATATGCAGTAATCGTTGCTGTAAATAATGCTGTCCTTACAATTTTTCTATATGATAGGGGTGAGCCATTACTTCTTATTGTAACGGGTATTTTACATTTTGCAATATTATTGTTTACTTTACAATTAATTAGGTAGCTTTAATCTTCCAATTATTTGTGTAATTCACAGCCTGCAACGTGTTAATGAAAAAGAGATCCTTCTGCTGCATTGTTCTTTGTTTGATCATTTCCTCGGCCTATGCCCAGTCGCCCATCAAAAATAAGATCCTCAATTATTCTTTAAAAAATGGTCTTTCTTTTGGTATTGTAAATAGCATTACACAGGATGATAAGGGTTTTATGTGGTTTGCCACCAATGATGGCCTCAATCGTTTTGACGGTACAACTTTTAAGATTTTTAAGTCGCGCCTGGGCGATTCAACTGCGCTGGCCAGTAACTATGTACAAAAGGTTTTGTGCGATGTTCATGGCAGCATCTGGGTATCGTCAAGAAACGGCCTCAGCAAATTTGATAGCCGTACAGAAAAGTTTATCCATTATAAATTCACCTCTAACAGGGCCGTCAAAAACGATATCAGTAATATCATTCAAAGCCATGATGGTAATTTATGGATCACATCTTATGGGCAGGGCTTTTCTTATTTCAATACCAAATCGGCAAAGGTTGTTAATTACACCCAAGCCAATTTATCCCGGTTGTCAAGTAACAGGGTGCTCTGTTTGTACGAAGATTCAAGGGGCCTGGTATGGGTGGGTACACAGGAAGGCAGCATCAATGTTTTTAGTCATAAGGATGGTGTAATAGCCAACCTTGCGGGCATAGGCCCTCCAATAGCCAACCTGCCGGGTACCCGGATCAATGACATTTTTGAAGATCATTTTCACAACATGTGGATAGCAACCGGAGGCGGGCTCGGCTACTACAACAGGCAATCAAATAAATTTACCTTACTGCAAACCAGTCAGCAGGGTATTAAAAGTAAACGATACATATCAGTTATTGAGGATAGTGATAAGCAATTGCTTGTAGGCCTGCAGGATGGCGGTTTGTTTAAAGTTAACATTGGCACAAGTCCCAACTACAACATTAATAACTTTTTTCTTCAGCCGGTAACCGGCGATGACGGATATTACCTTACACAGCGCTCTGTTCAAACGCTTTATATAGATAAGGATAAAAATGTTTGGGTAGGTACCTATGGCGATGGCATTTATATGGTAAGCAGCATCAAGGAGAAATTTTCAAAGATTGCTAAAAAGCGTTATGGGGCCAGTGGCGAAAGCTTGGTAAGGTTTTATGGCCTATGCCAGGATAGCGACGGCTTTTTATGGCTGGGCACTGATGGCGAGGGGATTTACAAAACCAGCCACAACGGCACCCTGATAAAACAATACAAAGCAGATGGGCAACCCGGCAGTATTACCGATAATGCCATTTTATTCGGCTATACCGATCAAGATGGTAATTTATGGTTTGGTACTTATGCAAAGGGGCTTTTGCAGTATAACAAGAAAACGGATTCGTTTGTCAACTACGTACACAGCCAGGCAAATAACAAAAGCCTGGGGGGTAACGACGTACGGGTTATCTACCAGGACAAGTATAAAAATTTATGGATTGGCACCAATGGCGGTGGCTTGTGCCTGTTTAATGCCGTTACAAAAACTTTCACCAACTATACACCTGCCAATAGCGGCCTTACTTCATACGATGTAAGATCAATTGCCGAAGACGATAAAGGTAATTTATGGGTTGGTACTTATGGCGGGGGACTTGATTTTTATAACGCCGGGCAAAAGAAATTCAGCAGGTATTTTAAACCCGCCGATGAAAAAAGCAATTTACCAGGTCAGGTGATATTTTCACTCCATCCCGACAAACAACACAGGTTATGGATAGGAACTGAAGGCGATGGACTAATTTCATACGATCTTCAAAACCGGGTTTTTAAAAAGTTTAATGAAACTAATGGTCTCGCTAACAATACAGTATCGGCCATTAAGGAATCATCTGATGGTTCATTATGGCTAAGTACCAATAAAGGCTTATCAAATCTTGATGTACGGAATAACAAGATCTTAAATTATGATCAGTCGGACGGGTTACAGGCCGGGCAGTTTAACGCGGGGTCTGTTTTGTTTGATTCTGCTAATGGATTGATGTATTTTGGGGGAACAGAAGGGCTTAACTTTTTTGACCCGGGAAAAGTAAATCAAAGCGACTATAAACCAAAAGTTATTATAACCGGATTACAAATTTTTGGTAAGCAGGTTGAAGTTGGCGGGCTTGACAAGGACCGTACAGTATTGCCCGAAGCCATTAACCAGGCAAGGCAGATCACATTACAGCCCGATCAGTCGGTATTTTCTATCCAGTATGCCTCATTAAATTATACCTATCCGGATAAAGGCGGGTTTGCTTATAAACTGGATGGCCTTGATAAAACCTGGAACTATGTTGGCGATCAGCGGCTTGCAACTTACCGCTACCTTGAACCCGGAGAATATACGTTCAGGGTAAAAGCATCCAACCAGGATGGCTTGTGGTTTGATAATTATGCCACCTTACAGGTTAAGATCCTGCCGCCCTGGTATAAAACATGGTGGGCTTATTTAATTTATATAGCAGCAGCAGGGGTTGTAACTTATTACTATATACTTTACAGAAACCGCCAAACCAGGCTTAAATACGAGGTTAAAGTAGCCCAGCTTTCGGCCGAAAAAGATAAGGAGCTTAACGAGCGTAAACTTTCTTTTTTTACCAATATCTCGCATGAATTCCGTACCCCGTTAACACTCATCATCAACCCGGTAAAGGATATGTTGTTCGGGAAGGGCGAGGTTACTGATGACGCTGGCAATTTGCATATCATTTATCGCAACGCACGGCGTCTTTTGAGTTTGGTTGATCAGCTTTTACTGTTCAGGAAAGCCGAAAGCGACACCGATAAGCTTAAAATAGTAAGGCTCAATATCGTATCCCTTTGTCATGAGGTGTTTTTATGTTTTAGTCACCAGGCACGTACCAAGCATATTCAGTTTGATTTTGTAAGTCAAAGGGATGCGATGGAGATTTATGCCGACAGGGAAAAAATGGAAATAGCTCTGTTTAACCTCATCTCGAATGCGTTGAAGTTTACACCGGAGTATGGCATAGTAACTTGTACAATAGCCGATTTTAACGATAAAATTACCATTGAGATCAAGGATAGCGGCTGTGGAATAGCCGAGGGGACCGGCGATCAGTTATTCGGCAAGTTTTACCAGTTGCAAAATTCGGCGCCAATGGCAGGCGGTTTTGGTATCGGGCTATATTTGGTTAAAGCATTTATTGAAAATCATAAAGGCAGCATCGGTTATAGCAGCCAGCAGGGGCAGGGTACGGCGTTTCATGTATCGCTGTTAAAAGGCCGGGAGCATTTTGGGCAGCAATTTGTGTTTGAAGACATTGCCGAAACTTCGGTGTTCCTGGATGAGCTGATGGAGAATAAAGGTGAATTAGTCGCCGTTGAAGCTGAAAACGCCGTCGCTGCCAAAAGTTCTGAGGCTTTAAGCTCCGACACCAAAACCATGCTGCTGATTGATGATAACCAGCAGATCCGTACTTACCTTAAACAAATTTTTAGCGGTGAGTTTGAGATTTTTGAGGCTGATAATGGTACAGATGGGCTTGACCTCGTTTATCACCTGGTACCCGATATTGTGATAAGCGACGTAATGATGCAGGGGTTAAGCGGTATTGAGGTATGTAGCCGTATTAAGGAAGATCCTGTGCTGAACCATATCCCTGTGATATTGCTTACCGCCAGTTCCTCGCCCGAAATAAAGCTCAAAGGTATTGAAGGAGGGGCGGATGATTATATTAGCAAGCCTTTTGAAAAAGAGATCCTGGTGGCCCGTGTTAACGGGATCCTGAAAAGCAGAAACAACCTGCAGAAGTATTTCTATAATGAAATAACCCTTAACAAATCAAACGATCTGAAGATCTCGCAGGAGTACAAGGAGTTTTTGGAAAAATGCCTCCAGATAGTTGAACAGCACTTAACCGACCCGGATTTCAGCATTAAAACACTGGCTGCCGAAATAGGCATGAGTCACTCTAATTTGTACAAGCGGATCAAATCTATTTCCGGGCAATCGGCAAACAGTTTTATCCGTTTTATCCGCTTGCGTAAGGCTGCCGAAATATTGCTTACAACCGATAGCACCGTGTACGAAACAGCTTATAAGGTGGGCTTGAATGATTTGAAATACTTCAGGGAACAGTTTAATAAGTTGTTCGGGATAAACCCTTCTGATTATATCAAGAAATATCGTAAGCCATTTCACAACAATTACAACGTGAACCGGGATGTGATTAAAGAGAATTAATCTTGTTTATCGGTTGGTTGATTCACCTGGTTCATGCTTCGTCGGACCAACTTCCCTTCGCCTTCATTTTCACAGCAAATAGCTAAGAGTGGTTTTTGTGGCCCTTCTTTACAAAGTAACGAGGTGACGACAAGCGCAGCAATGTTTGGGAGCTAAATACTACAACTTATTTTTGTCCCCCTGCCAGTATTGATTTACCCCCTCTTTAAAAAGTGCCCCAAACGCTGTTTTTAAGCGCTTTTTTATGAAATACCCCCTGTCTTATTCAGAATTTACCCCTCACTCATTTTTGCTTTAAAACGCAATTTAGCCCTACCAATAACCAAGGTTTAAACCAAACTTTTGTACTGTGTATAAATAATAAGGTCAAAATGGGGCGGTAATTTATCTATGCCGAATCCACTTCCTTGTTTTTATGCGCCTCGCTTTGCAAGGTTTAAGCCGATTAAAAAACCAATTTTTTAAAACCATATGAAACCAAATTTACTCGAAAAGGATTCTCCCCATCGGAAAAGATCACCCCGCTTTTTCGTAGTTGCGGCCAGCATGGCCGTTGCTTGTTTCGCTACAGTCCAAATGCCGGTAATGGCTTTTGCGGGTACCATTAATGAGCAGCGCTTACCTGATGCCAGAATTAGCGGTAAAGTAACCGACGAAAAAGGTGAAACATTACCAGGTGTAAGTGTATCCTTAAAAGGGACTTCAACCGGCGTGGTGACCGATATTAAAGGTAACTTTAGCCTTAATGTTCCAAACGCTTCATCGGGCACACTGGTGTTTAGCTACATTGGCTACACATCTCAGGAGGTTGTTCTTAACGGACAAACTACAATCAATGTACAATTAACAGCCGACTCAAAATCATTGAATGAGGTGGTAGTTGTAGGTTACGGTACTCAGAAAAAGGCAACCTTAACAGGCTCCATTTCGCAGGTAAAAGGTTCCGAGCTGGTAAAAAGTCCGCAGCCCAACCTTTCAAATGGTATTGCCGGTCGTTTTTCAGGTGTAATTGTTAACAATCGCAGTGGTGAGCCAGGATATGACGGTTCAGGTATTACCGTGCGTGGTTTGGCCACTACAGGCAATAACGATGTGCTCGTCGTTGTTGACGGGGTGCCGGCCCAGATAGGTGGTTTAGAGCGTCTCGATCCTAACGATATCGAAAACATGTCGGTATTAAAGGATGCGTCTGCTGCTATTTACGGTAACAGGGCCGCAAACGGTGTTATCCTCATTACTACAAAACGTGGCAAATCAGGCAAGCCAACCATCAATTACAGCTTTAATCAGGGCTTTAGTTCGCCAACCCGTTTACCAAAAATGGCTGATGCGGCAACTTATGCCCAAATCATGAACGAGATCAACTATGACTCGAACCCGGCGGGCGGCTTAAATCAATCTTACACAGCCGATCAGATTCAGAAATTTAAAGACGGATCGGATCCGTTAAATTATCCAAACACTGATTGGGAAAAGCAAACGCTTAAAGGTTCAGCATTGCAAAACCAACATAGCCTTTCGGTTTCTGGCGGCGGCGAGGATATAAAATACTTCGTTTCATTGGGTACGCTTTATCAGGATGGTATTTATAAAAACGGAGCAACTAAGTATCACCAATATAATTTCCGCTCAAATATTGATGCTAACGTTACCAAACGCTTAAAAGTAGGTTTATCGTTATCTGGCCGTGAGGAAGACAGGCAGTTCCCTGTAACAGGTGCCGGCGATCTTTTCCGTTCTGTTTACAGAGCCAAACCTATTGTTGCAGCTTATTACCCAAATGGTTTGCCAACTACAGGTATTGAGAATAATAACCCAGCTGTACAGGCAACCGATATTGGCGGTATCAATAATAACCCCAAACAGGTTTTCAATGGTATTTTAAAAGGTAGCTATGCTATCCCTGGCATTGAAGGTTTATCGGTTGACGGTTTTTTCTCGGTTGATAAATCATACAATTTTGATAAAAATTTCAGCAAACCGTACGTTTTATACAGCTATGTTGCGAGCACACAGGTTTATAACAAAGTTACTGTCGGCGGTAATAATAACGCTGCTACTTTATTCGAGTCGCAGGAAAATCAGAGTTTGCTAACTTCCAACATCAAATTGAACTATGCGCACAAATTTGGTTTGCATGATATAAGCGCGTTTGTAGGTTATGAGCAAAGTAAAAACCATAAAGAATATTTTGATGCAACGCGTTACAATTACTTATCTTCACAACTACCAGACCTGTCGCAAGGCGGAAGCGCTGCCACCGATTATCTTAACTCTGGTTTAAGTTCAAATTACAACCGCGCCAGCTACATCAGTCGCTTAACTTACGCCTACGATGAAAAGTATCTGTTTGAAGGGCAGTTACGTGCCGATGGAACTTCTGTGTTCCCGGGGGCTACCCGTTGGGGTTATTTCCCTTCGGCTTCAGTTGGTTGGAGAATCACGAAAGAAGACTGGTTTAAAAACAGCGTGAGCTTTTTTGATGATCTGAAACTAAGGGTTTCTTATGGCTCGTTAGGTAATGATAACATAACACCCTTCCAATATTTTAATAACTACACTTTAGTAAATAATGGCTTTGTGGCCAGTACGCCGGGCAGCGGTTCAAACATTATCCAGCCAAATGTTACCCTTACAAAACTTGCAAATCCTAACATCACCTGGGAAACCGCTAAAAAACTTGACATTGGCATTAATGCCACTTTCCTGCATAACTTTACAGTAGAGGCTATTTATTTCCAGCAAAGGAGAAATAATATCCTTGCTGCAAGGAATGCTTCTGTGCCAGCCTCATCAGGTATCGTAAACCCATTTAATGATGGTTCGGCAAATTATACCCCGTTAGTGCCTTTAGAAAACATTGGCAAAGTTAACAGCGATGGTTTTGAAGCAACATTAGGTTACAATAGCACAGGGCATGCCTTTACATGGGGAGTAAGCGGAAACTTCACTTATGCAAAAAGCAAAATTGTTTTTATTGATGAAGCAAGCACAGTGGCGACTTTGCCCTATCAGCGACAAACAGGACGCCCATTAGGCACATCGTTACTTTACGATGCCATAGGTATATTCCGTACCCAAGCCGAGCTCGACGCTTATCCACATGTTCCGGGTGCTAAAGTTGGCGACTTGAAATACCTTGATTATAACAACGATGGCAAAATTACAGCCGACGACCAAACCCGTACAAAATACGGTAACATCCCTCAAATCACTTACGGATTTAGTTTAAACGCAGCATATAAAGGGTTTGACCTGTCAGTTCTGTTTGCAGGCCAGGCCCAGGTTAGTCAATATGTGTTGCCTGAAGCAGGTAGCGTAGGTAATTTTTACAGTAGCTGGGCCGATAACCGCTTTAGTCCGTCAAATACCAATGGAACTTATCCAAGGGTTTCAGACCGTTCATCAAATGCCATTAGCGGTGGATTATATCCCAATAATTTCTGGCTTAATGACGCATCATTCCTGAGGTTAAAAAACGTACAGTTAGGCTACAATTTCAACGCACCGTTCCTGTCGAAACTTAAAATCGGTGGCTTAAGAGTGTATGCAAGTGCATTCAACTTGTTTACCATTACCAAAGTTAAGGATTACGACCCAGAGGGAACCAGTGGCAGCGGACAGTTTTATCCGCAGCAACGAATTATAAACTTAGGTGCTAACGTGAAATTTTAAATCAAACGATAATGAAACTACAATATAAAGCCCCACTATTTTTGATGATGGGCGGTATGCTGAGTATTACAGCATGTAAAAAGAATTTACTGGATGTAACACCAACCGATAGGATTGCTTCATCGGCGATTGCTTCAGACACAGCTGTATTTGAAGCGTTTGTAACGAATCGTTACATAGGTGCCAGGTTACAGGATAAAGAGGGTGATGGCTCAAACCCTGGTTTTGGCCGTGGTTTTGAATATAGCATGTGGAGCTCACTCACTGACGAGTCTATTTATAATAATGATGATGCTACCTGGCTGATTCAAAGGGGCCAGCTTGCTCCCGAAAATTTAGGTGGTGCAGGTGTGCTTTGGGCACGTAGCTATCGCAGTATCCGTGAATGTAATTCAGCACTTGCTCTTTTACCGACAGTTGCTTTAAGTGCCGCCCATAAAACCCGCATAGAGGGCGAACTTAAATTTATCAGGGCTTTCCGTTATCAGGACTTGATCCGCAATTATGGCGGAGTTGTGTTGATGGGGGATAAAGTAACTAACCTTAATGATAACCTGCAGGACCCGTCACTATCTAAACGTGCTTCTATCAAAGAGTGTATTGATTACGTGAGTGCCCAGCTTGACGACGCCGCATCA
Organism: Mucilaginibacter gossypii; assembly: GCF_900100945.1. Classification (GTDB taxonomy): domain Bacteria; phylum Bacteroidota; class Bacteroidia; order Sphingobacteriales; family Sphingobacteriaceae; genus Mucilaginibacter; species Mucilaginibacter gossypii. Next base: position 73,548 of record NZ_FNCG01000002.1, read on the forward strand.
AAATTGCCGCTAAACAATGATGGTAGCTGGCTTTTGGGCCGTGCTACTAAAGGCGCGGCGTTGGCTTTAAAATCAAGGCTGAAATTATATGCTGCAAGCCCCTTATATAATGCAGGTACCTGGGCCGATGCTGTTACCGCTGCGCAAGCTGTTATCAGTTTGAATAAATATGGTATCTACACCGGTGGCTATAATAACCTGTTTTTAGTTAACGAAACCAACGAAACCATTTTTGAACGTTTATACACTAAAAACGCTAACCATACGCACCTTGAGATAGCCAACGGCCCCAACGGTTATGGCGGCTGGGCTGGTAACACGCCGCTTCAAAACCTGGTTGATGATTATGAAATGGATAATGGTAAAGCCATTACAGATCCGACATCTGGTTATGACCCAACACATCCGTATGACCACCGTGACCCGAGGTTTGCTGCTACTGTTTTATACAATGGCGCTCTTTACCGTGGTCAAACGGTTGACTCTTATATTCCAGGTGGTAAGGATAGTAAAGATGGACCTGATAACTGGAATACCACTAAAACAGGTTACTATCTTAAAAAATACATGAACGATGCTTACCCTCTGCAAAACCCGTGGGGTAACGCAGGCTTCCAGCCATGGATCTATTTCCGCTATGCCGAAATCCTGTTGAATTTTGCTGAGGCAGCTAATGAGGCTTATGGCCCTGATGTTGTACCTTCAGGTTCAACCTTATCCGCACGTACCGCTATTAACCTGATCCGTTCACGTCCAAGTGTTAATATGCCTCCTTTGGCTGCAGGTATGTCGCAATCACAGATGCGTGATGCCGTACGCTACGAACGCCGCGTTGAGCTGGCATTTGAAGAGCACCGCTTTTATGATGTACGCCGCTGGAAAATTGCCGAGGTTACGGAAAATAAGCCAGCTGGTGGTGTAATCATTACCAAAGATTCCAATGGCAAGTTTGTTTATACGCCAAAAATTGCTTTGGATGGTAGAAAGTTTGAAACCAAACATTACTGGTTGCCAATACCAAGAACTGAAATCCAGGCATCAGGTGGTCAGTTACAACAAAACCCTGGTTACTAATAACCAATATTCCGGGGGAAGAGTTTCTTTCTTCCCCCCTTTTTTCCTTCCAATTATAACCTATAGCAAATTATGAAAAACTTAAGTATTGCATTAATAGCGATGTGTTGTTTGGTGGCCGGGTGTAAAAAGGATATCGTATCAGTAAAAAAATCGTCAACTCCGGATGAAGTAAAAACAGGAGATAAAACAGTAACTACAGATTCAACACCGGCAAGCGCGCTGAAAGGCGTGAACTGGGCGGCTGATGGTGATAATTTTAGCGACGGGATACTGGTATTAAGCGGTTTAACATCTGCTGATAGTTATGCCACGGTATCGGCTAAAGCAGATGCTGTTTTAACAGGCATACAGGCTAATACAGGGGCAAATACGGTAAGGCTGCCTGTAAACTATTCAACCGTATCGCAAACCTGGTGGAATTCATACACCGGCGTTATCGATAAAGCATTGAGCAAGGGAATGAATGTGATACTGGGCTACTGGGAAGCCAAATCATCCGAAGATGGTAAGATAGATAATACCACCGAATTTTGGTCGATGTGGCAAACCATTGTTACCAAATATGGCAGCAATGCCCACGTGTACTTTGAAATATTTAACGAGCCACATGGCTATACTTTAACCGACTGGACAACCATCTGTGCCCAGTGGTTAAGTAACTATCCTTCTGTTCCGCAGGGAAGGATTTTGATCAGCGGTACGTCCTATTCGCAGGATATTACCGGGGTAGGGGCCGATAGCCGTTTTTCGGGCTGTTTATTGTCGATACATGATTATACCTTTTTCAGTAATGGTACACTTACTACTGCTTTGCAATGGGAAAACCGCCTGAAAGGTAATATTGGCGCTTATAGCAGCCGCGCGGTGCTTACCGAGTTTGGTATCCCGATGACGGGTGGTAAAAATTATACCGGCGCCATAGGCGGTGATCAGGAAATTGCGTACCTGCAGGGATTAACCAACCAAGCACGTGCCTACGGCATGGGCGCGGTTTACTGGCCGGGCGTACGTACCGGCGATAGCTATGCCATTCAACAATTAAACGGGACAGGTACCAGTCTTACCGTATCAACAACAAATGCATCGGGCTTAAGCCGCATTAAGTATGCCTGGGGCGTAGGGGCCGGCGGTACCGACACTTTTTACACAGGCGCTTACTACAGGTTTTTAAATGTTAACAGCGGCCAGGCGCTTGATGTTAATGGTGGCTCAACTGCCAATGGAGCAGGTATCATACAATGGCCTCAAAACGGGGGCAATAACCAGCAATGGGTTATTGCTGCCAACGGTGGTGGCTATTACAAAATAACTAACCGCAACAGCACGCAGTCGCTTGATGTCAATATGAGTTCAACTGCCAACGGTGCGGCCATTATACAATGGCCCTGGAACGGCGGCAACAACCAGCAATGGCAGCTTACTGCTACCAGCGATGGTGTTTATAAAGTACTTAACCGTAACAGCGGGCTTGCGCTTGATGTTAACGGCGCATCAACCACAAATGGTGCAGGCATCATTCAGTGGCCTTATGGCGGCGCTACTAACCAGCAATGGCAAATAGTGCAACAATAATATTGCAATAAAACAGCGCTAAACAGTGCTGTTTTATTTGTTGATTTAAACACTATGATAATAAAAACTACTATAAAAAAAATACTGCTGGCTGCGGCCGTTTTGGGGATTAATATTCCTTTTGTAAGCGGCCAGGGCAAAGAAGTAACTATTGATATCAATTTTTCAAAAACGCACCAAATCATTAGCAATTTTGGTGCTTCGGATGCGTGGGCCTGCCAGTTTGTGGGTAACTGGCCTGATGATAAGCGCAATAAAATTGCCGACCTGCTTTTTAGCCGGGACACCTATGCCGATGGATCGCCTAAGGGTATAGGCTTATCATTATGGAGGTTTAACATTGGTGCTGGCAGTACTCAGCAGGGAAACGAAAGTGGCATTAAGGACGAGTGGCGCCGTGCTGAATCGTTTTTAAACGGCGATGGCAGCTATAACTGGCGAAACCAGGCCGGGCAGTTGTGGTTTCTTGAGGCTGCCAAAAAGCGCGGGGTTAAGCAATTTTTAGGTTTTAACAACAGTCCGCCAGTGCAGTTTACTGTTAATGGAAAGGCTTACGCTACCGGTGGCAAAGTTAATATAGCACCCGATAAGTATGATGCTTATGCCGTGTTCCTGGCTAAAGTTGTAAAGGGAGTTGAGCAGGTAAGCAAAGTAAAATTTGATTACATAAGCCCGGTAAACGAACCTCAGTGGGATTGGAGCGATGGCGGTCAGGAAGGTGCCCCCTATAATAATGCCGAGGTAGCAGGATTGATACGGGCCATCAATAAAGAATTTATCAATAATAAGATTAGCTCAAAGATTTTGGTTGGTGAGGCCGGGAGCATCAACTATTTATTTACTAAAGGTGATAAGCCAGGTAAAGGCAGCCTGATAACCGATTTTTTTAAGCCGGGATCGGCCAATTACATAGGCGACCTGCCTTCGGTAGCCAAAACTATCGCGGCGCACAGCTATTTCACTACGTCGCCAATGGCATCGTCAGTAAAAGCTCGCAGGGCATTGGCCGATAGTATTGCGACTATTAATGGTCTTGATTTCTGGCAATCGGAGTATTGCATCTTAGGCGATAATGCGGGTGAGATAGACGGTAACAAGCGTGATCTGGGTATTGATGCCGCGCTATATTTAGCATCGGTGATCCACACTGATCTTACAGCCGCCAACGCGTCGGCCTGGCAATGGTGGACAGCCATTTCGGCCTATGATTATAAGGATGGCCTCATCTACATCGACAAAAATAAAACCGACGGCAATTTTTACGGCAGTAAAATGCTTTGGGCCATGGGTAACTACAGCAGGTTTGTTAAACCCGGAGCTGTGAGGGTTGATGCTGAAGTTTCATCAGTAGCTGAGGGAAAGCCCTTGCTGGTATCGGCATTTAAAAATGGAAAAAACTTAACCGTGGTTATAATTAACCAGGGTGCCAATGAGGTAAGAGCGGCATTTCACATAGATAATGCTAAAGTTCAGTTTACATCATCCTATTTAACATCGCAGGTTGATGAACTTAAAGCCGGTAAAGCAACCGGCGATGAGAATGTTGTTCCGGCACGTTCCATTGTCACGTTTACAGGTGTCATTAAATAGCATTTTATCTCTCTATCATCAAATGAAAAATAAAAAACATCTGCTACTTTTTGTACTTGGCATGTTAATGCTACCTGGCTTACTTAAGGCCCAGGGCATTGGTAAGCCGGTTTTATTTAATGCGGCATGGTCTTTCCACAAGGGCGATATCAGCACGGGGATCAGCGGGATCGCTTCCGAAACGCAATGGAGAACTGTTGATCTGCCGCATGACTGGAGCATTGAAGGCCCTTTTAGCGATGAATGGGCAAGTGCTACCGGTTATTTGCCCGGGGGGATTGGCTGGTACAAAAAGAGTTTCGCCGGTAATGCAGCCTGGAAAGCGAAGCAGGTATATATTTATTTTGATGGGGTATATAAAAACAGCGAGGTATGGATCAACGGGCATTATTTAGGTAAACGTCCAAATGGTTTTATTGCGTTTCAGTATGAGCTGACCAGGTATCTAAATTTAACCGGAAAAAATACGATAGCTGTAAGAGTAGATCACAGCGAGTTCGCTGATTCAAGGTGGTATACCGGCTCGGGTATTTATCGTAATGTATACCTCATCGTTAAAGATCCTGTACACATTGCTCCCTGGGATGTAGCATTTACAACGCCTGATATTTCGTTAGAGAAAGCTACCGTAAAAGCTAAGGTGAGTGTTACCAACAGCAACAAGGTTGATGCTTCTGTATTAGTGAAAGTAAACCTGCTTGATGAGAAAGGAAAAGCGGCTATTGCCCTCCAAAAACAAATAAAAGCAAAACCGGGAGTACACGAGGTTGAGTTTGAGAAAGAATTATCGTCCCCCAAACTATGGGACACCGAAAAGCCCGAGCTCTATAAATTACAGGTTTCACTTAGCCGCAATGGTAAAGCATTTGACGAGGTAACGCAATCTGTAGGGATCCGCGGTATCCGTTTCGATAAGGATAAGGGTTTCTTTTTAAATGGTAAAAGTACCAAACTTAAAGGCGTTTGTATCCATGATGATGCAGGCGCCCTGGGTGTAGCCGTTCCGCAGGAAGTTTGGGTACGCAGGTTGAAATTATTGAAAGATGCAGGAGTAAATTCGCTCAGGTTAAGCCATAACCCTCATGCCGATTATTTATACGATTTGTGCGATAAGATGGGCTTTTTAGTAATGGACGAAGCTTTTGACGAATGGGAGGTAGGAAAAAACAAATGGGTAGCAGGCTGGAATGTTGGTACGCCATCCAAAAACGGATACCACGAATATTTTAAAGAATGGGCAGATCGGGATGTAGCTGATATGGTACTGCGAGCGCGTAACCATCCATCTATCATTATGTGGAGCATTGGTAACGAAATAGATTACCCCAACGACCCATATACCCATGAGGTGTTAAACACAGGCCGCAACCCGCAGATCTATGGTAAGGGCTACCTGCCTGATCATCCCCCGGCAAGCGGTTTAACACCGATAGCCAAACAATTAGTTAAAGCTGTAAAAGCGGTTGATCAAACCCGCCCGGTAACTGCTGCGCTGGCCGGTGTGGTGATGTCGAACGAAGTTGGCTACCCTGATGTATTGGATGTTGTGGGCTATAATTACCAGGAATACCGGTACCCCGAAGATCATAAAAAATATCCCAACCGGATCATTTACGGCAGTGAGAACGGCATGCAAAAACAAGCCTGGAACGCTGTAGACAGTAATGAATATATTTCGGCCCAATACCTGTGGACTGGTATAGATTACCTGGGTGAAGCCGGCAAATGGCCGCAGCGCAGTAACGGAGCAGGACTTATTGATCTGGCCGGCTTTAAAAAGCCTGAATATTTCTTCAGGCAAAGTCTTTGGTCGGACAAGCCCATGGCTTATATAGGTGCACGTCCTATAACCGGGACCGATGACAAAGGGATCTGGAGCCACCGTACTGCCGAGCCTGTTTGGAATTGGCAATCTGGCAGTAAAGTAAAAGTTGATTGCTTTACCAATTGCCAGGAAACAGAATTGTTCCTGAATGGCAAATCTCTTGGTAAACAAATAAGCGGCGCCGCAAGAGGGCAGGTTCCATCATGGCAGGTTGACTATGAGCCTGGCGAGCTGGTTGTTAAAGGTTACAACAACGGTATTGAAGTATGCACTAACAATATCAAAACAGCCGGCGATGCTTATCAACTTAAAACGGTAGCTGATAATATCCTGTTTAACCATAACACAAAAGGCTTGAGCCAGATTGAGATTTACATTACCGATAAAAACGGGAACCCGGTATTTACTGCTACCGATGAGATAATAGTAACAGTTAACGGCGCAGCTAAACTATTGGGTCTTGAAAGCGGCAGCAACAGCAGCCATGAAAGCTACCAATCAAACAAACGTAAAGCATTGCATGGGCGCTTATTGGCCTATGTACAAACTACAGGTAAACCTGGCGTGGTACAGGTGCAGTTTGGTGCCGGTAATCTTAAATCATCAACTATAACATTAACCGTAAAATAGTCAACCCCCTTATACAAATAAAAACTAAAACCCTGCATTTTTTCAATTTATGAAACTTATAAAACTACTGTTCCTCTTTGTTATCCTGTTTGCATCAGCAAAGCTGCAGGCGCAAAATGCCAAACATACTTTTGCTCTTGGCGATACTACATTTCTGCTTGATGGTAAACCGCTGCAGATCATTTCAGGCGAAATGCACTATACCCGCGTTCCGCGTGAGGCCTGGCGCCAGCGTATGAAAATGGCCAAAGCAATGGGTTTGAACACTATTGGTACCTATGTTTTCTGGAATGTTCACGAGCCACAAAAAGGACATTATGATTTTACAGGCAATCATGATATTGCTGAGTTTGTTAAAATAGCAAAGGAGGAAGGCCTTTGGGTGATACTACGCCCAAGCCCATACGTTTGCGCCGAATGGGAGTTTGGCGGTTACCCATACTGGCTTGAAAAAGAGCAGGGCTTAGTGGTGCGCAGCAAGGAGCCTAAATACCTGGAAGCTTATAAAAGATATCTTACCCAGGTAGGTAAGCAATTGTCACCACTGTTGGTGAACCACGGCGGTAATATTTTAATGGTACAGATAGAGAATGAATACGGCTCGTACGGCAGCGATAAAGATTACCTGGCCCTTAACCGCAAAATGTTTATTGATGCTGGTTTTGACGGCCAGCTTTACACCTGCGACCCTGAACCAGCTATAAAGGATGGTCATTTACCGGGCTTGCTGCCTGCTATAAACGGTGTCGATGATGTAGCAAAAGTTAAAAAATTGATCGGCGAAAATTATAATGGCAAGGGCCCTTATTTTATTGCCGAATGGTACCCGGCCTGGTTCGACTGGTGGGGAACCGCGCATCATACTGTACCGGCGGCTAAATTTATACCAAAGCTTGATTCGGTATTGGCAGCAGGTATTTCCATTAACATGTATATGTTTCATGGCGGTACAACACGCAGCTTCATGAACGGTGCAAACTATAATGATCAAAATCCATATGAACCACAAATCAGTAGTTATGATTATGATGCCCCGCTTGATGAGGCAGGTAACGCTACCGATAAGTTCATGAAGTTTAGAGAGGTGATTAGTAAACACCTTCCGGCAGGCGTAACCCTGCCCGAAGTTCCGGCTGCTAAACCTGCTATGGAGCTGCCTGTAATTAAATTTACCAAATCAACCAGTTTATTTAATGTGTTGCCGCTTGCAAAGACCAACAATACTCCGCTTACTTTTGAAGACCTGAACCAGGCTTACGGTTTTGTGTTGTATCGTACAACCATTAACGGCGGCAAATCTGGTCTGCTTAAATTGAAAGACCTGCGCGATTATGGCATGATCTTCGTAAACGGTAAGCGTGTGGGGATCGTCGACAGGCGCAAATACCAGGATAGCTTGATGATCAGCTTACCAAAAGGAAAGGTAACATTGGATATTTTGGTTGAAAACCTTGGCCGCATCAATTTTGGGCCTTATCTGCTTAAAAACAAAAAGGGTATTACCGAAAAGGTACTTTTTGCCGGTACTGAGCTGAAAAACTGGAAAATGTATTCACTGCCTTTTGATGATATCAATAAAGTGAAAACAAATCCGGCAATTAAAAAAGTTGCAGCTAACAACGCACCGCAATTGAAAAAAGCAGTTTTCAAGGTTGATAAATTGGCCGATACCTATCTTGATATGAGTACATGGGGTAAGGGTATTGTTTGGCTCAACGGACACAACTTAGGCCGCTACTGGAATTGCGGTCCTCAGCAAACCTTGTATGTGCCGGTTGAATGGCTCAAAAAAGGTAATAATGAAATTACCGTACTTGAACTGATAAAACCATCAGAAAATACATTAAATGCGATTGATCACCCTGTTTTGGATGTTTTAGGGAAATAGGGTCAGGGTAGCCAATTAAAAGGAGGGCGCTGTTACTTTAAAGAAAAAGTAGCAGCGCCCTCCTTTATTATATTACAAGTTTTGAGCTAATCAGCTTTAGCATGCTTTAACAGGTGTACACCAATAAGGTATGGCATTATGAAAGGGATGGCAGGTATAGCAACAAGGTAACCGGCGGTGCCGAATGGCTCGGGCCAGTAGGATGGTAATACAACCAGCATCATGCCTATTAAACCGAAGATGATATAATACCGGCAGGCAACCGGATTAAAACGCCCGGTGACTTTAAGTGAAACGGCAAAAAATACGGTGCCAAGGTACATCAGTAATACTTCGGCTATACTGATCACATAAAATAAACTTTTTATTGGCCCATGCAGGTCCGGGCGTTTGGAAACACCTGATTGTATAAACACCCCGAATGCATCGGTTAGATAATATCCCCAAAAAGCCATGTTGATGATAAAGAGTGGCAATGCAAGATTAATCGCTGCTGAAGCCATTACCGAATATAGATTTTCGCCTGCCGCCTGTAATTTTACTTTCAACAATGCAGAACCCTGCGCGAATAAAATACCGCCTGTAATGAGTATAGTATACCGGATCTGCTGCTCTGCAGCAGCATTTACCCAACCCTGTAAAGTAGCAGGTGGTGGCCCCATTCCGGCGAAAATGGAAAATAATAGCCAGGGTGCAAATAGTAATAAAGCTGTGATTACCTGCTTCTTTATCTCCTGGTTATTGTTTCGGAGTTGATAGCCACCTAAATGCCAAGTTGCTGCTACCATTAAACAGGCGTTAACAACCCAAATTGGCAAATAAATTTTATAACTCACGTGGCCTATCCCAAATCCTATAGCTACAACTGCTAAAGGTATAAGGCATAAGTAAACCAGGCTCAGTTTTTGTTTAAAAGCAAGCCACTTCATGATAAGTAAGAAGGTATATAAATTAACATCAGAAATAAATTATTTGGTAAAAATGATGGTTGCGCCGGCTAAAACTTTTTATAGTAATCAAGCGGGGGGCCTACACGTTCAAAGCCATGTTCCTTTCTGAATGCGTCAAGCTCGGCTTCGGATTTACCTTTCATCAAACCATCGCTCAGTGCCTGGAAACAAGCTTCCATTTTACCGGCCGGCTGAAAGGTAATCAGCATTTTAGCTGGTGCGCCATCGCCTATTTTAGTAAAAGTATGCGGAACGCCCCGCGGTCCAAATACACTGTCGCCGGGTTTGGTATGAAATAGCTGATCTCCTACTTTTATTTGAAATTCACCTTCTAAAATATACCACCATTCGTCCTGCTCATAATGTACATGTAGGTTAGGCCCGCCTTTTTTAACCCGGGTTGATTCATAAACATACATATCACCATCAGTGTCCCTGGTTGAAACTTTGGTATAGAAAGTATCACCATCAAATAAGTGCATTGGATTTTGCGCGCGATCGGCTCCTGCATCGGTTTTAAAGCCTTTCTTTTCCCTGGTTTTGAAGAGGTTATTGGCAACTCCATCAAATGGAATAGCTAAAAATGTGGCAGCGCCCATCAAAGCGCGTACAAATGTATTCCGTTTCATATCGGGTTGTTTTGATTATGAATGTTTTTTCAGAAGGTTTACAAAGAAAGATCAACGGGAGTGAAAATACTTTTGAGTTTGTTACAAATACTTTCTGGTTCGTTACATTTTAAACCTGTGTGTCGGGCAGTAGGTTGTACTTGCTATGCCTTGTTGTGCTTTAGGCAGTTCGCCGGCGTGGAAAAACCCAAGCGAGTGATTGAAATGGCAGTGGCATCGAAAAAAAATAAAGCGGGTACATGGAAAACCAGCCCCGCTTTATCTAAAAACATTTTTAACAGTGATTAAGCTGCTGCGTTTTTCTTTTCAGTAACTTCTTTACGGATATCCGTAGCTAATACTTTTAACTGTTGCATAGCGTTACGCAACCTTGTACCGGCAGCTTTGTTGCCTTTTTCATAAAAGCTTGCCGCATCAGCTTCAGCTGCTGCGATTACTTCTTTCACTTTTTCGAAATTTATCATTTTTTTATTTTTTAAGGCCGCAAATGTAGGGAATATAAGTTTATAGGTAAAATGGGCTTTTTCATACTTAAAGTATTCCGTTGCGGTGTAATTAAAATAGTAAAGCCTTTCGCATAAACGGAAAGGCTTTACTGTTATTATGGATAACAGGAGGTTATTTAACCGCCCATTCGTGGATCCCGGAAGAATTATCAACCGGTAACTGAATTTCCATCCGTAAGGCTGTAGTAGCAACTGGCTCAAAAGTAACTACGTTAAAGCTATCTTTACTTATGGCGTAGGGTGTAGTATTTTTAACAGGAACCCACTGCCCGTCTTTTTTATACAGGATCTTGTACGATACCGGGATACGGCAGCCACCCCATGGGCCGTCATCGTACCAGTAAACTTTCGATTCGCTTACGGTATGTTCGGCATCAAAATCATATTGCACAAACTCATTGGTGTTTTTGGCGGGCCACCAGTGCAGGTATGGGTAGTTGGTATCTTTGGAATCGGCGGGTTCATACTGGTCTTTTATGGCAGCAAACATCCTTACGTTTTTTAACGACGCGCTTACTTTGCTGGTGCTGGCAATGGTAGGTGCCGGTTTTGGCCGCACTGCCGAAGTTTCATAGGGGATCCAAACGGTCATTTCGCTTGGACCGCGATTGGCCCAGGCATAGTAGGGGATAGCCTTCACCATTTGCTCGGTTTGTAAAATGCTGTCGGTTTTTAGTTGGCGTTTGGCGCTTTTTCCTTCTGCACTGATTACATCAACACCGTTAAGCAGGTCGGCATGATAGTTGGCATCGGCAATGGCGTTTTTATCAATTAATATGTTTTGTACTAGGCTATCCTTGTTATCAGGGCCTTCAAGGCAATAAACAATAGGGCCGCGCTCAAAGGCAAATCTGCCACGGTCGTCTTTAACCTGTTGATTGGCCAATACCTTTTCGGTTTCCATCGGTAATAAAAGTGAAACCTTATCGCCTTTTTTCCAGGTGCGTTTTAATACGGCATAGCCTTTTTCTGTTTCAAATGATTTTGCCTGCCCGTTGATCATCAATGTAAGCGGGAAAGACTTCTTATCCATGAAGGTATACAGATCGCCGGGGACAGGTTGTTGTTTTGCCCAGCCCGGGATACGTACCCTCAATGTAAATTCACCCGCTTTATCCGGGTTAACAGTGATATCCACCCTACCTTTCCATGGGTAATCCGTTTGCTGTACTATGTTCACGTTACCCTCAGTAAGTTTGATATTGCTTGAGTTGCTCATGAACAGGTTAACGTACAGGTCGTTTTTGTTTTTGGCATACACATAACCCGGTAATGAAGGTAAAAAGCGGGTCATGTTGCTGATACAGCAGGCACAACTGATCCAAGCGCTGCGCTGGTGCTGGAACATGGAAGCCAGCGGATTTGGATAGAAAAATCTGTTACCACTCAACGAGACGCCCGATAACAGGCCATTATAAAGCGTACGTTCAAGCACATCAATATATTTCGAATCGCCGTGCAGCAGGAACATCCTGTTGTTCCAGTAAACGTTGCCAATGGCCGCACAGGTTTCTGCATAGGCCGACATATTAGGTAATTGATATGCCTCGCCAAAAGCTTCACCTGCCCCGGTTGCACCGATGCCGCCGGTGATGTATAATTTCTTGGTTACCACATCGCTCCATATATCATCTATGGCTGCCAAATATTTGGTATTACCTGTCAATGCAGCAATATCGGCCATGCCGGTGTACATGTAAGCAGCCCGTACCGCGTGCCCTTCGGCTTCATGCTGGTCAACTACCTTTTTATCGGCCTGGTTGTAAGCATCTCCTTTTGGGCCGCGTACATCTAAAAAGAATTTGGCAAGGTCGAGGTATTGTTTGTTGCCGGTAACCCGGTACATTTTTGATAAGCCGATCTCCACAATCTGGTGGCCTGGATATTCCTCAATTTTGCCCGGCCCGAAAGTTTTAACAAGTAGGTCAGCATTTTTTATGGCAATGTTGAGCAGTGTGCGCTTACCGGTTGCCTGGTAATGTGCTACAGCGGCTTCATAAAGGTGGCCTGCGTTATATAGCTCATGACTTAGATCTTCTTCCTTTTCCCAGCGTTTGGAACCTATCCATTCATGCGGCTTTTTGGCGTTAACAGTCCTGAATGTGTATAGATAGCCATCTGGCTCCTGGGCCGCGCCAATAATGGAGATGAGGCTATCAATGGATTTATCAAGCTGCGGGTTCCTTTTATTCTGCATAGAATAGGATGCACCTTCAATGGCCTTATAAACGTCTGTATCATCAAACGGAAACTCACTTAACTTATCGCCATCCAGTTTTTTTGCCGCACGTAAAAAGTTATCCATACGCCCGTTTGCCTTACATTGCGCCAGTACATACGGAATGGTAACGGTGGCATTTACTTCCATTTTGGGCTGCCAGAAGTTGTCATTTACATGTACGCTGGTGAAGACAACAGGTTGAATAGGGTAATCTTTTTGCTGTGCCAATACCGGACTTGTAAGTGCAGCCAGTGAAAAGGCAAGCGCACCGGCAACTTTTTGTTTATTGATCATGATATTCAAGTTCTTTTACTTTAAAATTAGTTTTTAACCATCCGGCTGCCGTAAACCGGGCCTGCGCTGTTCTCTTTTTGCGGCAACAGTTTTACGGTTACTTTTTGTTTGCCTTTTGTCAGTTCAATAGGCAAGGTGTAGCTGATATCGTAAAAACGGCTCTCTTTATATTGGTTCAAATCTTCAGAAGCCAATTTAACGCCATCAATCAGGATATCAAATTTTCTGCCGCGGTTATCCATGCCCCAGTAGCTGTTAATCAGCGTGTTTTGTGCATTGGCATCAACCTTCATTTCGTATTGCAGAAAGCCTCCGTTTTCTGTCGACCGCCATTTCTTTTGGTGATCTTCGCCTGTAGTGGCGTTTTCACTGCTGAAATTATGATCGCGCTCGGGCTGCATTTCGCCTACACGCAAAATATCCAGGGTGCGGGCTTCCAGTTCCTGTTGTTTTTTCCTTTGTTCATCATACGCTTTTTGCTGCACAACCCAGGCCTGTGGTGTAAATACGTCCCAGTAAACAGAATAGTATTGATTTTGGGTTTGATTAAAAGGGATCAAAGTAACTTCTTCGGGTTTTGAGATATTCACCGTGCGGAAACTTAGCTGTTTTTTATCAACCATTTGCAGCCATTGGTTAGGGTCAGTTTCGCTGGTCACAAAAACCGGAACACCTTTCAACGGATCGGGCTCTGTATTGCCTAAAACACCAGCCAATAATACCGGGCCGTAAAATACCGCGCGCCTGTTGGCATTGTCGGGCATGGCTTCGGTATAAAGTTTTTCGGGTGTTGTAAATTCAATTTTATCGTTGTTGCTCCATTTGCGGTTTAGCACAATATATCCCTGATCATCAGTGGCAGCATTTTGAGTTTTCCCGTTAATGCTGATGGTTGGGTTGGCAGTCCATTTTGGTTTACGGATGCGGATAGCCATGGTAAGCGGCTTTTTGGTGTTCACCGTAAATGTGATATGATCATCATTAGGGAAACTGCTTTGCTGCTTCACCGACAAACCTTTTGATGCCCAGTTAAGTACTGAGGGGATGAACAGGTTTACATATAAGCTGCCGTCGGTACCTTTAAAATAAATACTTTCGTTGTATTTAACATGGTTTTCCATGCCTGAACCAACGCAGCAGGTAAAATCATCAAATGGCGTACTATAATGCTTGGTGCCGCCCATACGCAATGGTACAAAGTAGCACATCATCCCATCAGTGTGGTTTTGCGATGCAAGGATATGGTTATACAGCGCTTTCTCGTAGTAATCCATCAGCATGGCCGAAGGCTCAACCGCAAACAAATGCCGGGTTAATTTCAGCATGTTGTAGGTATTGCAGGTTTCGGTAGTGTTTTCTGTTAGCTTATCGTTCAGTTTGTCTGCATCGCTCAGGTATTCATAATTGCTGTTACCTCCTGTTGCGTAGGAATGGTGGTTAACAATGGTTTCCCAAAAGAAATCGGCTATAGCCTTGTCTTTTTTATCGCCGGTAAGCTCGTATCTGCGTGCACTGGCTATTATCTTAGGGATCTGGGTGTTAGAATGCTTGCCCGGCAATATATCCTGCTTTTGAGATAGCGGATCGAGGATCTTTTTATCATAGAATTTATAGGATAGCTCCAGGTATTTTTTATCCCCATTAATAGCATAAAGGTTAGTTAATGTTTCTGCCATACCTCCATATTCACACAGCAGCATTTTTTGCAGTTTCTCGTCATCAAGGTTTTTGATGGTTTCGCCTGTCCAGTTGGCCATACCTTTGCATACTTTTAAGGCTTCGGCATTATTGCAATATAAATAGGCATCAAGTAACCCGGCCATAATTTTATGCACAGTATACCATGGCGACCAGCCACCGTTCAAATCGAAGCCACGGGAGCGGATCTCGCCTTTGGCAACCTCGGCCCAGATAGTGTCTTCTTTGGGGATTGCACCCACGTAACCTGTTTTGCGGGCTACCTGGCATTCGTCAAGTTCTTTAACTATATAGTTTACGCGTTTCAAAAATTCAGGATCGCGGGTTGATGCGTAGTGCATGGAAATGGCCGACAGGTAATGTCCTAATGTATGCCCTGCTAAACCTGATGACTCCCAGCCTTCGTACATTTTACCTTTAGGTGTAAGGCCCGAATGCGAGCGAAAAGCTGAAAGCAATCTGTCGGGCTCTATAGATAGCAGATATTTAACATCAGCATCCATTGCCGTTTTAAAAGGGCTTTCCAATAATTGAACGTCCTTTAAATTAAAAGAATAGGCTTTAACCGGAACTACCGGTTTTATCTTTACCCGGGTATCGTTCAATTCGGGTACGTAGGATTGTGCCTGGATAGTTTGTGCCCCTGCTAAGCAGGCTACGAGGCATAAGTTCAATTTAAACCACTTTTTTATTAGCATGATATGTTTGTGTAACGGTAAGAATAACTTTCAACTAAATTAGTGTGCTTTGCACAATTATTTTGAATAATATTTTGCAGTTGATAGCAGGATTTTATCCGTTTTTTTAACGTGCAGGTTATTTACAGTGAGTTTATTAACGATACTGCGAATTAACTATCAATATATTAACGTTTTAACGGGTTTTTATATAAATATAATATCAAATTAATGCTATTGTAACAGTAATGTTAAGATACGGGCAGTATTGGCAAATTTCATAAAAAAACAAGGGGCGGCTCGCAGATAGTTTTACGTGTCTGAAATACAGCATGTAATATATAGTTTTTAACCCCAAAATTTAATTTATGAAGTTTAAACAATTACTAAAGAGGTTCATTTTGCCTTTACTAAGTGTGTTTGTGTTTTGTTACAGCACCTACGCGCAAACAGTAACATTAAAAGGAAAGGTAACCGACGAGAAGGGCGAGCCCATAGTTGGCGCTTCCGTTAAAATAAAAAATACAAGCGCCGGCTCTGTTACCAACGGTAGTGGTATGTTTAGCCTTAACTATACCGGACAGGGTACACTTATGGTAACCGCTATTGGTTTTGCAACCCAGGAAATTAAGTTAACAGGACAAGCTCAGGTTAATGTAGCTTTAGCCGAGGATAATAAACAGCTGAACGAAGTTGTTGTTACCGCTCTGGGTATAAAACGCGACAAAAGGATCTTAACTTACAGCTCCCAGGAGGTAAAAGCCGAATCGATTGCGCAGTCAAAAGAGCCCAATCTGGTAAATGCTCTTGCCGGTAAGGTATCAGGCGTGCAGGTTACAAGCTCATCGGGTACGCCGGGTAGCTCCGCAAGGATCGTGATCAGAGGCGCAACTTCATTTTATGGCGAAAATGGCCCCCTAATGGTTATTGACGGGGTTCCTGTTGATAATGCTGAAACAGGTAACCTTAACTCCGGCCCGGGCACAAATAGACTGGCTGATATTGATCCCTCTATTATTGCCAGTATGAACGTGTTGAAAGGTGCTGCAGCAACGGCCCTTTATGGTTCAAAGGGTGCGAATGGTGTTGTTATTATTACCACTAAAAACGGCGCTTTGAATCAAAAGCCGCTTATCACTTTTTCTTCCGACTTTTCTTTTGAAAACCCGTTGTTGCCTCAAATTCAAAATAAGTATTCGCAAGGTACAAACGGTATTTATTATGATGGCGTAAATCAAAAAACAAGTACATCATGGGGTGCGCGCATGGACACCCTGAAAATAAATGGGCAACCCGCAAAAGTTTATAACCAGTCTGATCTGTTTTTTAAAACCGGCCACACGTATAATAATACTGTTAACATCGGCGGTGGCGGTAACAATTCTACTTACCTGGTTTCGTACTCTAATTTTAACCAGCAGGGTACGGTGCCAACAACTAAATTTTTGCGTAATACATTCTTCGCTAAATATAGTGCACAAGTGCTTAAAAACCTGACTACTACATTTCAGCTAAATTACTCCAATTCGCAAAATGACAGGTTGCCGGAAGGTTATGCGCTGGAAAGCCCGGTTTGGACAATTTTTACAGCGCCGGTATCATACAACCTGCAGCCCTATTTAAATGCCGATGGCACCCAGCGTTTGTATCGTTTTTCACGTAATAACCCATATTGGGTTTTAGATAACATCAAAAACCATTCGGGCGTTAACCGGTTTTTGCCAACTTTTACTGCCGATTATAAACCCCTGTCGTGGTTAACTATTACCGAAAGGTTTGGTGCCGATGTTTATGCCGAAATGGACAGGTATCATGAATCAACCCAGTCGGTGTCAAACCCCAATGGCAGGCTGGTTGATCAGAACCTTACTTACCGCCAGTACAATAATGATTTATTAATCAGTGCTAACAAGCAGTTTGGCAATTTCAATGTGGATGTTGTGCTGGGTAATAACCTGATCTCTACCTATGGTGAAAGTACATACGCAAATGGTGTTGGCTTAACTGTACCCGGTTTGTATAATATGGCTTCCGCATCAACAGTTAATTATAGTGAAGGCTCATCATTGCAGCGAAAAGTTGGTTTTTATCTGCAATCAAATATCGAATATAAACGTTTTCTGCTATTGTCATTAACCGGACGGTACGATGGTAACTCTGTACTTTCGATAGACCACAGCTTTTATCCATATGGTTCTGCTGCCGGTAGCTTCATATTCTCGGAGTTTTTTAGCCCCGAATTTTCAAAGGTCATGAATCTGGGCAAGGTAAGGGTTTCATATGGTACCGTTGGTAACGATGGCAGCATTGGTGCCTATAGCTTGTTAACCCCATATAATAAAGCAACTGTCCGGAACCTCTCTTTCCCTTATAACCAGCAGGCTGGTTTTTTAATCAACGATGTACTGGGCAATCCTAATCTTAAAAACGAGCGTATCAACGAGTTTGAAGCAGGGTTTGAGGCGGGTTTCTTTAATAACAGGATCAGTCTTGAGGCTTCATTCTACAATAAAAAAACAAATGGTGGTATCATACCTACTGTGGCGCTTCCGCCCTCAACAGGGTATTCTGCAACAAGTGTAAACTCTGCAGTAATGCGTAACAAGGGTATTGAAGTATTATTAAATGTAAACCCGATAAAAAGCCGCGACTTTAACTGGGACTTTACTTTAAATTTTACACGTAACAGGAATAAGGTATTATCTATTTATAAAGACCTGTCATTGATTAACATTGGCTTTACCAATGTCGTTATTGGGCAGCCTTACGGCGTGATATATGGTACCCGTTATGCTCGTAACGCTGCAGGTAAGTTATTGATTGACGATTCGGGGCTTCCATATGCCGATGATAACCAGGGTATAGTAGGTAATATTAACCCAAACTGGCTTGGTGGTATTAACAACAACTTCAGGTATAAACAATTCAATTTCAGTTTCTTTTTTGATATCAAACGCGGCGGCGATATTCAAAATAATGTTGATGGCTATGGCTATTTCTATGGCACGCCAAAAGTTACTGAAAACCGTGGTTTAAGAGTAGTTGATGGTGTAAATGCAACTACCGGGCAACCAAACACAGTAGCAGTTAACGGTCAGGCGTATTATCAGCGCGCAAACGGTGTGCTGGAGTCTGTTATCCAGGACGGCAGCTATGTTAAACTGCGTAATGTGAGTTTAGGTTACACTTTAAAACCATCATGGTTAAGTAAAAGCCCTTTCAAATCGGCAACATTTAGTGTAACGGGCCGCAACCTTTGGATCCATGCACCGCACTTTACCGGCGGCGACCCGGAAGTTAGCTCATTTGGTTCATCAAATGGTTCACAGGGGATCTATTCATTCTCAACCCCAACCTCAAAATCAGTTGATTTTAGCTTGAAAGTTACCCTATAATTTAAATCACTAATAAGAAATTGTCATGAAAAATAAATATATCACGTTAATAACATGCGCGTTGGTAAGCTTTACGGGCTGTAAAAAATACATTGATGTAAACCACGATCCCAACAGACCTATCGATGTTAAAGAATCACTGATCCTGGCCCCGGTTGAAGCTGCCGTATCACAAAATATCACCGCCGGCGGTAACCTTCCGATAGTAATACAGCAATACCTGCAGGTCATAGCCTTAAACCAGGTACCGCCAAATTTTGGCACTTATCTCATGTATCATCAGGATATGGACGGTGACTGGTATAATTTTTACACGCAAGTGATGAATAACCTTGTACTGTTAAACAAAAAAGCGGAAGCCGATGGTAATGCGAATTACGCAGCCATATCAAAGATTTTGCTGGCTTATACACTTGGCTCGGCTACTGATGTTTGGGGCGATGTTCCCTTTTCAAAAGGTTTTCAGGGTATTGCCAACGTTACACCAACTTATGACAGCCAGGAATCTGTTTATGCGCAGATCCAAACCCTGCTCGATAATGCTATTGCCGATATCGCCAAAAGCAGCGCTACCGTGCCAACTGGCGATGATTTTTACTACGCCGGTGATATGAGCAAATGGAAAAAGGCGGCTTATACGCTAAAGGCACGTTATTACATGCACCTTACTAAAGCACCCGGTCATACTGCAGCAGCACAGGCACAGTTGGCACTCACTGCCCTTCAAAATGGTATGGCAAGTAACGATGATGATATGAAAATGCCTTTCGCTGGCGGGGCCGGAGCCGAAAACCCATGGCAGCAAAACTTTTTACCGGGCTCAACGCTGGTATTGGCCTCAACATTTGTTGATGGTTTTGCAAGCAGAAAAGATCCCAGGGTATCAAAAATGGTAGCGCCTGCAATTGAAACAGGGTTATATACCGGAAGAGTGATCGGCTCGGACGATATTGGCAGTTTGGAGGCCTACTCATTAGGTGGCTCTTTTTATGCAAGTACAAGTTCAAATAACTATATTGTTACTTACTCGGAGGCATTATTTTTAAAAGCTGAAGCTACATTTGTAATATCCGGGGCTACCGCCGCACAACCGGTTTACACGCTGGCTGTTAAATCGCACATGTCAAAACTGGGTATTGCCGATGATGTTGCGGATAGTTACTTAACTTCAAGGGGAACGCTTACCAGTGCCAATGCCATGAAGCTCATTATTGAGGAAAAGGTTGTAGCTAACTTCCTGTCGATGGAGAATTATGTTGACTGGAGGCGTACGGGATTCCCGGCTTTAACCAAGGTGAAAAACGCCTTGTCGGATATCCCACGCAGGGTGTTGTATCCGCAGTCAGAAATGACTTCAAACCCGCAGCCGCAGCAAAACGCTAAGCTTACCGACAGGGTTTGGTGGGATGCGCAATAGGCGTTATTTAGCAGGCAATACGCGCGATTTTGACATTATTGGTTAAAATACGGTTATTGTCTGCTAAATTGTTAAATAAACTTATTTAATACTATTTTTAGTTTTGTGAAAAATAATATACAATGATAACTTTTGATTGGAAAGGTGTACTCCCTGCAGTAACTACAAAATTTACAGATAATGACGAACTTGATTTTGATGCTTTTGATATAAACCTGAACGCCCAGCTTGAGGCCGGCGTTGACGGATTTATATTAGGCGGCTCATTAGGCGAAGCAAGCGTTTTAAGCGATGACGAAAAATTCGCGCTGCTTACACATACTGTTGAGTTTGTAAAAGGAAAAGTACCTGTTATACTGAACATTGCCGAGCAAACTACCAAAGCGGCTGTTGCTTACGCCCAAAAAGCATTTGATAAAGGTGCTGATGGCCTGATGCTGTTGCCGCCGATGCGTTATAATAGTGAGGCCCGCGAAACGGTCGCTTACCTTACTACTATTGCAAAAAGTACCGAATTGCCAATCATGATCTATAACAATCCTGTTGATTACAAAGTTGAGGTTACTTTAGATATGTTTGAAGAGCTTGCTGCTTACGATAATATCCAGGCGGTAAAAGAATCAACCCGTGATATATCAAACGTTACCCGCATGATCAACCGTTTTGGCGAAAGGTTCAAGATTTTTACCGGCGTTGATCCCCTGGCTATGGAAAGCCTTGTGATGGGTGCCGATGGTTGGGTTGCCGGTTTGGTTGATGCCTTCCCTAAAGAAACTGTTGCTATTTACCGTTTGGTTAAAGCAAAACGTTATGATGAGGCTTTGGCGATTTATCGTTGGTTTTTACCTGTGCTTGAGCTGGATATTCACCCTAAATTGGTACAATACATTAAACTGGCCGAAGTTGCAACCGGCATTGGTACCGAAAATGTACGTGCGCCACGTTTACCACTAATTGGTGCAGAGCGCGAAAAGGTTCAGAAAATCATAAATGATGCACTTGCTGCAAGGCCTGAGTTGCCTGTAGGCAGCTGGGGTAAATTAACCGAAGTAGCGTTATAATTGCATATGGCAAGTAAAACTTTTTTTTGTGTTGATGCACATACCTGCGGTAACCCAGTAAGGCTGGTGGCCGGTGGCGGCCCTACCCTTAAAGGTGACAACATGAGCCAGAAACGTCAGCACTTTTTAAAAGAGTATGATTGGATCAGGACGGGCCTGATGTTTGAACCCCGCGGTCATGATATGATGTCGGGCAGTATCCTGTATCCGCCTCATGATCCGGAAAACGATGTTGCTGTTTTGTTTATTGAAACCAGCGGTTGTTTACCAATGTGCGGGCACGGAACTATCGGCACAATCACCATAGCTATTGAGGAAGGGCTGATCCAGCCTAAAAATCAGGGTATTGTGCGCATGGAAGCTCCTGCCGGTCTTGTATTGATTGAGTATAAACAGGAGGGCAAAAAAGTAACCTCTGTAAAGTTAAGGAATGTTGCAGCCTACTTGGCTGCAACTGATTTAGAGGTTGAATGCCCTGACTTAGGTACACTTACTATCGACGTTTCGTATGGTGGTAACTATTACGCCATTGTTGATCCTCAGCCTAACTTTAAAGGTATCGAGCATTATACAGCCGGTCAGCTGATAGCCTGGAGCCAGGTGTTGCGCAAACGTATTAACGAAAAGTACCAGTTTGTACATCCGCAGGATCCTACTATCAATACCTGTACGCACATCCTTTGGGCAGGTGCTACCTTATCTGAAGATGCAACTGCACGTAACGCGGTATTTTACGGTGATAAAGCTATCGACAGGTCGCCTTGCGGAACCGGTACTTCGGCCCGCATGGCGCAATGGTTTGCTAAAGGTAAACTGAAAGTGGGTGAGTCTTTTGTTCACGAAAGCATCATCGGCAGTAAATTTATTGGTAAGGTTGAAGACGTGGTTAAGATCAATGATATTGATGCCATTATACCAAGTGTAGAAGGCTGGGCCAAAGTATATGGCTACAATACCATTAAGATAGATGATGACGATCCGTATGCTCACGGTTTCCAGGTGATATAACAATATCCACGTTCCCTCAGGGTCTCTCGCAGAGGACCCTGAGGTTCAACGCTTTCTAAACATCTAATAAATGCTCAGAACGGCTAATCTGCATGGCGTATACATCAGGGTCCTCTGCGAGAGACCCTGATGGGACGTTTAAAAAAAGAATTATTAACAAGCTTTCGGCTTTCCGCCTTAAGCTTTCAGCTTAAAATAAAAATGGCAAAGGTGCTGATAATAGGAGGTGGAATAGTAGGACTTAGTTCGGCTTATTACTTACAAAAAGCCGGGCACGAGGTTACTGTGCTGGATAAAGGCGATATGACAGATAGCTGCTCATATGGCAACGCTGGTATGATAGTGCCAAGCCATTTTATCCCGCTGGCAACTCCGGGTATGGTTTCGCAGGGTATTAAGTGGATGTTTAACAGCAAAAGCCCGTTCTACGTAAAACCATCCTTAAACCCCGAACTAATTTCATGGGGATTGAAATTCTTAAAGAAAGCCAATGCAGCACACGTTGAAAAATCGGCTGTTCCTTTAACGGAACTTTCTCTGCTTAGCAAAAAGCTTTATGAGGACCTGAGCAAAGAGCCCGGTTTTGATTTTGACCTGGTTGAAAAAGGCATCCTGATGTTTTATAAAACCGAAAAGGCTGGCGAGGAAGAAGCACATATGGCCGAAAAGGGCAGGGAATTGGGCCTGGATATGGCGGTGCTTAGTGTTAATGACTGTAAAAAGCTGCAACCCAAGCTTGAACTTGATGTGTTGGGCGCGGTACATTACCGTTGCGATGCACACCTTTCGCCAAATAAGCTGATGGCGGCTTTGATCAGGCACCTGAAAACCGTTGGTGTACAATTGCTTACCAATAAAGAGGTTACTAAAATTGAAACCAAAGGTGGTAAAGTGAGCAGGGTATTGGCAGACAATGAAGAGTTTACTGCTGATGAATACATTATTGCGGGTGGTTCATGGTCGCCGGCTATTGGCAGATTGTTGGGTTTAAAGATCTTGCTGATGCCGGGTAAAGGTTATTCTTTCAATGTAAAAGATAATAGTGAAACTATGCATATCCCGGCATTGTTAGCCGAAGCGAGGGTTGCTATAACCCCAATGAATGGTGGTTTACGTTATGGTGGTACCATGGAACTTGACAAGATCAACGATCGTATCAACATGAACCGTGTAAAAGGTATTGTAGAATCAGTGCCAAAATACTTCCCGGGTTTAAAACCTGCTGTCCCTGAACAAAAGGATATCTGGTTCGGTTTCCGGCCTTCATCTGCAGATGGATTACCATACATCGGCAGGAGCAAACAATATAACAACCTTACTGTGGCTACCGGGCATGGTATGATGGGCTTGAGCCTTGGCGCGGCAACGGGTTTACTGGCAAACGAAATCATATCTGGCAAACCAACCTCTATTGATATTAAAGAATTTGCCCCTGAAAGATCTTAATTTAAACAATTGATAACCCTTCTGGCATGCCGGAAAACGGAACCGTTCATTTACCCCTGATGAACGGTTTTTTGCGTTAATAAGAGTCTGTTTTATTACTTGTATCATAAAAAACAGATTAAAAAACGGGTTTTCTGCGTAAAATGCATGGTTAGTGTAAAATGTACAATAGTTGTATTCTGTACAATTAAAAATATTTTATTCGGTCAAATGGTGGCTGTTGTGGCTATAATTTCGATTTTAATTGTTTATATAACATTTAATTTACTTTCTATTTGTTGGATAAAAATGGGTTTTTCGGTCAATTTTGGCACCTGTACCAACCATAAATTATCAAATATTGCCCGTATTTTATCCTTTTAAGTTCATTTGTTAGCAAATTAAGTTAAGTAATTGTAAATTCAACAAGTGATAATCAAGTAGCAGATGAAAGTTTTACAATTTACTATCCCGGTTCCGCACGATAAAAGTGTGATAGCAGAAAAGGTTAGCTTACCTTATCATTACCCCTACCTGCACCGTCATAAAGAAATTCAGCTCACGTGGATCCAGCAGGGTGAGGGTACTTTGATTGCAGGAAATAACATGCATGATTACTCTGCAGGCGATTTGTTTTTAATTGGTGCAAACCTGCCGCATGTGTTTAAAAGTAATCCCGAATACTTTGCGCCCAATGCGAACAAGCAAATAGAAGCGCTTACCATATTCTTTAACCCTGAAGGTGCGCTGGCACCGCTGTTTAATTTACCCGAGTTAAAGCCAAGCCTCATATTTATGCAGCAGCACCAGCAGGGCTTCAAATTGCCTCATTCTGTTGTTGACAAAGTATCGCAGATCATGATCGCGCTGCAGAAAGCATCGGGGCCCGATCAGTTGATCCAGTTTTTCCATCTGCTTAAGGGGCTCACCAATATCAAAAGCAAATTGGATCCTTTGTCAACCTATGGCAATTTACCGGGCATAACCGAAAACGAAGGGATCAGGATTGGTAATATCTACAACTACATCATGCAGCACTATAGTGAGCCCATTACACTTGAGGATGTTGCTAAGGTGGCCTACATGACGCCGGAGTCGTTTTGCAGATATTTCAAAAAGCATACTGGTCATACTTTTATTTCATTCCTGAACGAGATCAGGATCAACGAGGCCTGCAAAAAATTGATCGCCCATAAATTTGAAAGTATCAACACGGTGGCCTATAAATGCGGCTTCAAAAGTATCACCAACTTTAACCGGGTGTTCAAATGTGTCATAGGCAACTCGCCGCGAGGCTATCTCGACTCATACAACAACAATCTTATCAGCCTTAACAGGGCTGCAAGCTAATTGCTACTTAATTTTCTTTACCTCAAACCAAATATATCGTGCTTATTAATACTAAAACAACCATAAAAGGTTTAGCCCTTTATGCCCTTACTTTTGGTGTCCTGACTGCAAATGCACAAACTGCTCCATCCAGCAATTTGTATGAGCAAAGCAGCGAAGTAGCCGGTACCATAATCAGGTACGGGCAGGACATGAATGCCATCCACGATTTTTATTCGCCCTATAATGTTAATGACCGTGCTGAAGAACAGTACAAACAAGATGTCATTAATTCACCCGAGCAGCGCAAAAGGCTCATTGAAGTTGATAACGATTATCTGAAACAACTGGAGCAAACAGATTTTAATGCCCTGAGCATATATGGCAAAGTTGATTATATCCTGCTGAAAAAGCGCATTAACTTTGATCTGAAAGATCTGAAAAAGGAAGAAGACCTTTACAGCCAGGCAGCCAAATACATCTCGTTTGCCGATGAGATTTACGCGCTTGAACAAAAACGCCGCCGCGGAACATTTGTTGATGGCGAAAAGGTTGCAGGGGATCTGAACAAGATCTTGAAAGAACTTAAAGCAGATACCACAGCGTATCGTAAACTTCCATCGGTGGATATGCCGGTGGCTAAAGTAACCAAAGCTGCTTTATTGGGTTTGAAAGGCCGTTTAAAGGACTTTTTTGGTTTCTATAATAAATACGATCCTTCGTTTACCTGGTGGGTACCTGAACCTTATAAAGCCGTTGACAATGCGCTGGAAAGGTACAGCGAGTTAGCCATTAGTAAAGGAAAGCTGAACACCAGCCAAAAAAGCGATAGCAGCGGTATAAAAGGCGTACCTATTGGCAGGCAAGAGCTGATTAATCAGTTACAGGCCGAGATGATCCCTTACACGCCCGAAGAGCTTATTAAACTGGCTAACAAGGAGTTTGCCTGGTGCGATAAGGAAATGCTGAAAGCATCGCAGGAAATGGGTTTTGGCAGCGATTGGAAAAAGGCCCTCGAAAAAGTAAAAAACAGTTATGTGCCGGTAGGCCATCAGCCCGAACTAATTGTTAAACTATATAATGATGCACTAAGCTTCATAAAAGAGCGCGATTTGATCACGATACCGCCATTGGCCGAGGAGACCTGGGGCATGGTGATGATGTCGCCGCAAAGGCAGTTGGTTAACCCGTTTTTT
The DNA here is from genome assembly GCF_900100945.1 of Mucilaginibacter gossypii. Lineage (GTDB taxonomy): Bacteria > Bacteroidota > Bacteroidia > Sphingobacteriales > Sphingobacteriaceae > Mucilaginibacter > Mucilaginibacter gossypii. The sequence goes on from NZ_FNCG01000002.1 coordinate 99,936, forward strand.
ACCGGTGGCAAGGAGATTAGTATCTCATACCCAACCAATACCATGCAGTATGACGACAGGCTGATGAGCATGCGGGGCAACAACCCTTACTTTTCAAGGGGGACGGTGCAGCACGAATTGATTCCCGGTCATAACCTGCAGTATTTTATGAACAGCCGGTATAAAGCTTATCGCCAGGATTTCGGTACCCCGTTTGCAATTGAAGGCTGGGCTTTATACTGGGAGCTGTTGTTATACGACAAAGGCTTTGCCAAAACCCCCGAAGAACGTGTAGGCATGCTGTTTTGGCGTATGCACCGTTGTGCAAGGATCATCTTTTCGCTCAACTACCATTTAGGCAACTGGACACCTGAGCAATGCATCGACTTTTTGGTTGACCGTGTTGGTCATGAACGCGCTAATGCCGAAGGCGAGGTAAGGCGCTCGTTTGAAGGCGGCTATAGTCCGCTTTACCAGGTAGCATACCTGTTAGGTGGTTTGCAGTTGACAGAATTGAGAAAAGAACTGGTTGACAGTGGAAAAATGACCTATAAGCAATTCCACGATGCTGCCATTAAGGAAAATCTGATTCCTGTTGAGATGCTTCGGGCAACATTGACCAATCAAGCATTAACTAAAGACTTTACAACAAGCTGGAAGTTCTACGACTTCAGAGGCAAATAGTTAATAAAACAGCATTAATGGTAAGCTTTAAGCTTTATGCTTTCAGCTTTTAGCTAAAAAAATTATGGAGAACAGCACTTCTTTTAAGCCTTCGTTGCGGTTGATGGATGCCACCATGCTGGTGGCGGGCAGTATGATTGGCTCCGGTATTTTTATTGTGAGCGCGGATATTACCCGCAATGTGGGCAGCGCAGGCTGGCTGCTATTTGTGTGGCTTATTACCGGTTTTATGACCCTCACTGCTGCCCTAAGTTACGGCGAATTAAGCGCCATGTTTCCAAGGGCAGGAGGGCAGTATGTTTACCTGAAGGAAGCTTACAGCCCTTTGGTGGGCTTTTTATACGGATGGAGCTTTTTTACGGTGATCCAAACAGCTACTATTGCGGCCGTGGGTGTAGCCTTCGCCAAGTTTACAGCTTACCTCATTCCGCAATTAAGTGAAAGCATCGTTGCTATTGATTTTGGTTTTGTCACCATATCCCCGGCTCAACTGCTTTCCATCCTGGTGATTGTATTTTTAACTTATATCAATACCCGCGGGGTAAACAGCGGTAAAATAGTACAAACCATTTTTACCATGGCTAAGCTGCTGAGTTTGCTGGGCTTAATTGTGTTTGGATTATTCTCATTGAAAGCTTCGGTATGGAACGAGAACTGGAAAAATGCCTGGAGCATGCATAGCCTCAGCGCAAATGGTTCTATCGCTTCGTACACCACCATTGCTGCCCTGGGTGCAATAGCATCGGCTATGGTGGGCTCCATATTCAGCAGCGATTCCTGGAATAACGTAACTTTTATTGCCGGTGAAATTAAAAACCCTAAAAGGAATATCGGTTTAAGTTTGGCGCTGGGTACCCTGATTGTGACAGTGATTTATATATTAACCAATGTGATGTATACCGGCGTGCTTTCCCTGCATGACATTGCCAGCGCCGATAAGGACAGGGTAGGTGTAGTTGCATCACAGCATATTTTTGGCAGTTCGGGTACTGTGATCATTGCGCTGCTCATCATGGTCTCAACCTTTGGCTGTAATAACGGGCTTATCATGTCGGGTGCAAGGGTTTATTACTCTATGGCTAAGGACGGGCTTTTCTTCAAAAAAGTGGGGACGCTTAATAAAAACTCGGTACCGGGTTTTGGTTTGTGGTTGCAATGTGTGTTTGCGTGTCTTTGGAGCCTGAGTGGTAAATATGGCGATCTGCTGGATATGATTTCCTTTGTGGTAGTAGTTTTTTATGTGCTTACCATCATCGGGATCTTTATCCTCCGAAAAAAAATGCCCAATGCCGAGCGGCCTTACAAAGCTTTCGGCTACCCGGTACTGCCGGTTATTTATATCATTATGGGCATTGCTTTTTGCCTGTTATTGATTAAATATAAACCTGCTTATACGTACCCTGGCTTAATCATTACTTTAACGGGCATCCCAGTTTACTACCTGATAGGCGGCAGCAAGCAACGCAAAAGCGCCGAACTCCCGGTTGAAAGTTTGTAGACCGGGACATTCATTATATCAATTCATGAAAAAGATCTTATCGCTGCTATGGCTTTTAACTATCGCCATAGCAGCTTTCGCTCAAAACGGAAATTTTATTAAGCTGGGCACTGCAAAATTCTCTACCGGGAATGATGCTGCCTGGAAAGACGCTGCTTTCAACGATACGCAGTGGAAAAGTATCAAAGTTGGCGATGTATGGCAGGAGCAGGGCTACCCGGATTATCATGGCTTTGCCTGGTACCGCATCCATGTAGTTATCCCATCTTCATTAAAAAAGCAAGCAGTTTGGGGCGATAGTTTGCGGGTGTTTCTTGCGCATGTTAATGATGTTGATGAAACTTATTTTAACGGCAAACTGATTGGTAAAACGGGTGCATTTCCTGAAGATAAAGGCGGTTATATAAGCAAGTGGCCTGCCGTACGCAATTATTGCGTTGCAGCAAATGATCCGGCCATTAAATGGGACGGAGAAAATATCATCGCCATAAAAGTGTATGATGGCGGCGGCTCGGGCGGTATTTTTATGGGAGCTCCTTATATTGATATGCTGGAAAAATTTGATGGCATCGTTTTTACCCAAGCCGATATCAGCTTTCTACCCAACGCGCAGTCTGTCCGGAAATTAACTGTAGGCAATAGCTTTAAAAGTAATATCAGTGGTAAGTTTCATTACAGGATAGTTGACGAAGTGACCGAAAAGACAATCGCCGAAAAAACAATAGCTGCTAACCTTCCATCTCTGGGCAAAGAAACTTATACGCTTACCTTTCCGCACCGCGAAGGCATTAAACTGTTTTACGAGTTTACCGAAGCGGCATCGGGCAAAACCAAAACCTTTGCCGAAATAGCGCCGTATTTGCTTACTCCTAAAGCATCTTTAAAGCCAATGATTAATGGCGCTTCAGTTTTAGGCGTTCATCCCGGCTCACCGGTACTTTATAAAATTGCTGCAAGCGGACAACAGCCCTTGAAATATATGGTTAAGAATTTGCCTCAAGGTTTAGTACTTGATAATAAAACAGGCATTATAACAGGAACTGCACCTGAAGCAGGTGATTACAATGTATCAGTTTCCGTAAGCAATACTTTAGGAAAAAGCGAACGAACGCTAACTATTAAATCGGGTAAGTTATTAGCGCTTACCCCGCCCATGGGCTGGAACAGCTGGAATTGCTGGGGATTAAATGTGAGCGACGAAAAGGTAAGGCTTTCGGCTAAAGCTATGGTTGATAAAGGTCTTACTGATTATGGTTGGAATTTTATTAATGTGGATGATGGCTGGCAGGCACCCGCAAGGCTACAAAACGGAGAAATAGCCGCGAACGAAAAGTTTCCGGATATGAAAGTACTTGGCGCACACCTGCATCAACAGGGATTAAAATTTGGCATTTATTCATCGCCGGGTGCTAAAACCTGTGGTGGTTACCTGGGCTCGTTAGGGTATGAAGGGCAGGATGCTACCACTTACTTTAACTGGGGCGTTGATTATTTAAAATACGACCTGTGCAGCTACTCAGACCAAACGGCAGGTGATACCACATTATTCGCCCAGCAAAAGCCATATATGGTCATGCGCGATGAATTGGCAAAGCAACCACGGGATATTATTTACAGCATTTGCCAGTACGGTATCAAAGATGTTTGGAAGTGGGGCGCAAAAATGAATGGCAACCTATGGCGTACAACCGAGGATATTACCGATACATGGGAAAGCTTGTACGGCATCGGCTTCAGTCAAACCAATAATGCAGCCTATGCCAGACCGGGAGGCTGGAACGACCCGGATATGCTTATTTTGGGCAGGGTAGGCTGGGGCGAAAATCTTCACCAAACTAATCTAACGCCTTATGAGCAATATACCCACATGAGCTTATGGAGCCTTTTATCGGCACCCCTGCTTATTGGCTGTGATATGGATAAGCTTGATGAGTTTACCCTCAACCTGTTAAAAAATCGGGAGGTAATTGCCATTGATCAGGATGTGGCAGGCAAGCAAGCCGTACGCATGATTAACGATAAGCAGATCCAGGTTTGGGTTAAGAAACTGGCAGATGGGAGTAAGGCTGTAGGTATTTTTAATCTTAGAAAAAAATACACGAAGTATACGCTTGATCTTAACAGCATTCATGTAGGCAGGGTTAAAGTAGTGCGGGATATCTGGCAGCAAAAAGATATCGCAAAAAATGTTGCTGCTGTTTCCTGTAATATCCCGCCACACGGGGTAAGGTTTTATAAATTGATGTAAACAAGACTATTACCTGCTTGTTGAATACGGGATGTCTTGACCGTTTTTTAATCTATTTTGAGGATGTGTTGGGTAAATAAGATAAAATCCTGCTATAACTGGTTAGAAATCTTCAGTACATATCATAAAAGGTTAAATATATTTGCTTGCGCAAAATAATGGCGTAAGCCCTCGTTTTTTACTAAAATATCTGCCATGGCTAACAACTTTAAAGAAGAAAGCACCAAAGAAATAAATATCATTATGCAGCAATCGCAAAGCGCGTTTGAGGCTTACCAAAAAACAAGTGCCGAACAAAAGGCCCTGTTTTTAGAAGCTATTGCTGATGAAATAGAAGCAGTAGGCGATGCCCTACTGCAAAAAGCAGCTGAAGAAACTAACCTCCCGTTACCGCGTTTAAGCGGAGAACGTGCCCGTACCACCGGTCAGCTGCGTATGTTTGCAGGGATGCTGCGCGAAGGTAGCTGGGTTGAGGCCAGTATTGATACCGCTTTGCCCGACAGGAAACCGTTACCGCGTCCTGATCTCCGCAAAATGCTTGTCCCGCTGGGACCGGTTGTTGTTTTTGGCGCAAGCAATTTCCCATTTGCGTATTCAACCGCAGGTGGCGATACTGCAAGTGCTTTGGGTGCAGGCTGTTCGGTAGTAGTAAAAGCACACCCTGCCCATGCCGAAACTTCTGAAATGGTTTATCAGGCTATCAAAAAAGCTATTGTAAGCAGCAATATGCCTGAGCATGTTTTTCAACATGTACATGGTACATCCTTTGAAAGCGGTAAAGCATTGGTTCAGGCAGATGATACCGCTGCAGTTGGCTTCACCGGTTCAACTGTTGGCGGTTTAGCCCTGCTGCAATATTCGTCAGAGCGTAAAAAGCCTATCCCTGTATTTTCAGAAATGGGCAGCATAAACCCGGTTATATTTTTGCCGGATACTTTAAATGAAAACGCTGCTGATTTGGCCGTACAATATGCAGGTTCCATTACTTTAGGTGTTGGTCAGTTTTGTACCAATCCGGGCTTAATGCTTGCTATTGAAGGTGAAGGTCTTGATAATTTCTATAAACTTTTGGGTAATGGTATTGAAGCTATTAAACCAGCCAAAATGTTGCATGCCGGCATCCATTCGGCTTATGAGAAAAAGAGCCATGCGGCTTTGGAACAGGAAGGTATAACAAGTGTGGTAAAATCAGCTACCGAAGCTGTTGACATTGAAGCTCAACCAACCATCGCCCTGGTAAATGCCGAAACTTTCCTTGAAAACCACCTGTTACATGAGGAGGTGTTCGGCCCATACTCATTAATGGTAAGCTGTAAAGACGAGCAGGAACTAATCAACGTTTTAAAATCGGTATCGGGACAACTCACTACTACAGTAATGGGTACCGACGAGGATTTTGCGGGCCATTCAAACCTGTTGCAATTATTGCCGACCATAGCAGGCAGGGTATTGTTTAACGGCGTACCAACAGGTGTTGAAGTTTGTGCCAGTATGGTGCATGGCGGCCCGTTCCCGGCCACTACCGATAGTCGTTTTACAGCAGTAGGCATTAATGCCGCTAAAAGGTGGGTGCGCCCGGTTTGTTACCAAAACTGCCCGGATTCATTATTGCCTTTAGCCTTACAACAGGCCAACCCAACCAACATCTGGCGCTTGTTTGATGGCGAATGGAAGAAATAGTGAGCCGTTAATCATCATCAGATAATCAAATTTAAATTATACTTGCACATGCCGGTTCCTCAACAGAGCCGGCATGTTTAATTTTGCATTATGAAACTTCAACTTTTTGATCAGCAGGTTTACGTACAGCGCCGCAATGTTTTAAAACAGAGTATGGGCGCCAACGGTATCATCGTTTTGTTAGGGAACGAGGATAGCAGCATGAACTATAAAGACAATACCTACCTGTTTAGGCAGGATAGCAGTTTTTTATATTATTTCGGACTTGATGTAGCAGGTTTAGCAGCTATCATTGACACCGATACCGGTGAGGAAGTGATATTTGGAAACGACCTTACCATTGATGATATCGTTTGGACAGGCACCTTACCATCTGTAAGTGAGATGGCCGCGCTGGTTGGCGTTTCGCAAACAAGGCCTTATGCCGATGTAAAGCATTATATCCACAAGGCGGTAACCGGTAGCCGCCAGGTTCATATTCTGCCGCCTTATCGCCCCGAAAATAAAATCAAACTGGCCGATTGGTTAAACACCAGTCTGGAAGATGTGGCTGGTCGCGTTTCATTGCAACTGGTAAAAGCGGTTATAGCCCAAAGGGTTATCAAAACTCCGTTGGAGGTTGCCGAGATAGAGAAAGCCGTATCCATCAGCGTTGACATGGAACTGGCGGTAATGAAATATGCCCGTCCGGGTACAAGGGAGTATGAACTGGTTGCCAAAGCACATGAAGTGGCCATAGCCAATGATTCACGCTTGGGTTACCCGGCTATCATCACTAAACACGGTCAAACACTGCACACGCACTATTACGGTAATATCCTGGAAGAGGGTGATATGGTACTGAGCGATATTGGTGCCGAAAATGCCATGCACTACGGCGGCGATTTGACCCGTACCTTCCCGGTAGGCAAACAGTTTACCACCCGCCAAAGGGAGTTGTATGATGTGGTTTTAAATTCAATGGATCATGCCATTAGTATGCTGAAACCCGGTGTACGCTACAAAGATGTGCACCTGCAAGCCTGCCAGAAATTGGCCGAAGGCCTGAAAGCCGTAAACCTGATGAAAGGTGACCCGGCCGAGGCGGTTGCAGCCGGAGCACACGCCATGTTTTTTCAATGCGGCTTAGGCCACATGCTGGGCATGGATACCCATGATATGGAAGATTTAGGTGAGCAATATGTTGGCTATACCGATGCCTTGAAAAAAGAAACTGCTGTCTTCGGTCTAAAATCATTGAGGTTAGGCCGCGAACTGGAAGCTGGTTATGTGCTTACTGTTGAGCCGGGTATCTATATTATTCCGGAACTGATAGACCGCTGGCAGGCCGAAAAGAAATTCGCTGAGTTTATTAATTACGATGTGTTGAATACCTATCGTGATTTCGGCGGGATCCGTATTGAAGATAACTTTTTAATAACCGATACCGGCAGCCAGTTATTAGGTAAATATTTGCCTAAAACCCGGGAGGAGATTGAAGCTTTGAGAGGATAGCGGATAAATAAAAGTGATATGGCGCATAGTTGACTCACCCGGTCTGCGCTATGCTGGACCACCCTCTCTTCGCCTTTGGCGGAAAGAGGGTAAAGGAAAGAAGAGTAAAATCCCCTCTTTACGCTTGGGTAGAGAGGGGTGACGAGCGCAGCGATGTCGGGGTGAGTCGATACGGCGTTTAATTCTTTACTCGTGTCCAATCATGGGTTATTGTTCTAAAGAGATGATTTTTTAAATCCTTTGTTCGTTTAGTTTCTTGAGCTAACAGCATTCAACTTCAACTGAGCTCTGGATTTAGAGGTAACCCTGTCTTTTGTTTAATAGATTGATTATTAGTTGTTTATAGATTGAAAATCGAATTTCTGTTAACCCTGTTAACCCCGTCGACTGCCTTGTCGGCCCAGGCATAGACACTTCCTGATTTTATAATTCAAGCGAAGAACGCTTGGACCTGCGTGAAATTTCATAAGACATTAACCAAACAAAAGGGCCCGCATCCAAAAGGCGCGGGCCCTTTTGCTAAATGCCTGCTATGATGTGTTAATTTATGTAAATATAAACTGGTGGTGTTAGGTAACTTTACGCAACACTATTAACTTATGACAAGGTACCACCAATTTTTACTGTTAACCTTTTTTTTAGCAGCTGCAGGTCAATCAGCCAAGGCTCAGCAAACTAAAGCTACTCCATATTACCCCACCCACGCAGAAGTACTGCAAAACTATAAAGCAGCTGATGCCCTTGATTCTGCCTTAAAAAAGATTCCGCTTGTTACCGGTATCAGGCCTAACTGGCAGGCTGGGGGGAATGAATTCTGGTACGGTAAAAAAACTGCCAATAATCAAACAGCTTATGTTTTGGTTGATCCTGAAAAAGGAACTAAGAAAACCATTTTTGAAAGCAGTCAGTTAAGTACTGAGGTAAGCAAAGCAACAGGCAAACCTGTGAAAGATGGCGGCTTCCGTATTGAAGATATGTTTTTTAGTGCCGATAAAAAGCAGGCAACATTTAAAACAGGCGGTACCTGGCTTATGTGCGATTTGGGCACATTGCAATGCATTAAAACTACAGATACGGTACATCAAAGTTATGATAACGAGAAGCCGCTACAGGAACGCCATTACCGTTGGGAAGGTGTTAGCGCCGATTCTGTATCGCCCGATAAGCAATGGACTGCCTTTGTTAAAGGAGGAAACATCATTGTTAAATCGTTAAAAAACTCAACCGAAATCAAGTTAACTACGGATGGTAATTTAGATAAGCCTTACGGTGAGCTTACATGGTCGCCGGATAGTAAACATATCGTAGGTTATCGCATTGACTCTAAGAAAACAAAAGAAGTTTATTACTTGCTCAGTTCACTACCAGGTACCACAAGAGCGGTGCTGAAATCACATGAATATGATCAGCCGGGTGATGAGTTTACCTCGTATCAGCAGTATATATTCAATATCACCGATAAAAGCGCGATAAAAACCGATGCCGAAAAGATAGATTTTTTTGGTGCGCCTCGATTGCATTGGCGCGATGGCGACAGCCGCTATTTTACCTATGAAAAGGCAGATCGCGGTCACCAGCGTTTCAGGGTTATCGAGGTAGATGTTACCAATGGTAAAACCCGTAACATCATCGATGAAAAAACAAACACTTTTATTTATGAGCAAAGGATCTACACTTATTATGCCTCAAAAACGCATGAGATAGTATGGGTAACCGAAAAAGACGGCTGGCGTCATATTTACCTGGTTGATGAATTGAGCGGCAAAGAAAAATTGGTAACCAAGGGCGATTGGGTAGTACGTGATATTGATAGTGTTGATGTTAAGAAAAGACAGATCTGGTTTAAAGGAAGCGGTAAAAATGTTGGTGAAGACCCTTACTTTATGCACTATTACCGCATTGGTTTTGATGGTAAAAACCTGGTTGACCTTACACCCGAAAAAGGTAATCATAGCCTAAGCTTTTCGCCGGATAGAAAATATTATATTGATACATATTCAGAGGTTAATACTGCTCCCCGTATTGTAATCAAAAGCACTGCCGGCCTGAAAACGGTTACGGAACTTGAACATGCTGATTTGACCGGTCTTTTAGCTACCGGCGTCAAACTGCCTGAGGTGTTTGTTGCCAAGGCAAGGGATGGAAAGACGGATATATGGGGCGTGGTATATCGCCCGGCCAATATGGATCCCAATAAGAGCTACCCGGTAATTGAAAATATTTACGCCGGTCCGCAGGATTCATTTGTGCCTAAAAGTTTTTCCGCTGTGAATGAGATGCAAAGCATAGCCCAACTGGGTTTTATAGTGGTGCAGATGGATGGCATGGGCACAGCCAACCGTTCAAAAGCTTTTCATGATGTATGCTGGCATAACCTTGCAGATGCCGGTTTTGCCGATCGTATTTTATGGATGCAGGCGCTTGCTGCCAAATATCCACAGGTTGATATCAGCAGGATAGGTGTTTACGGTACATCTGCAGGCGGACAAAATTCTGCTGGTGCTTTGTTATTCCACCCTGAATTTTATAAAGCTGCGGTATCTGCCTGCGGCTGTCATGATAATCGTATCGATAAACAATGGTGGAATGAGCAGTGGATGGGCTACCCTGTTGGGCCGCATTATGAGCAGCAATCAAACATTACCAATGCCGGTAAATTGCAGGGCGATTTGATGCTGATAGTAGGTGAGGCCGATAACAATGTTCCGCCTGAGTCAACCTTCCGTTTTGCGGATGCGTTGATCAAAAACAATAAAATGTTCGACCTGCTGGTGGTGCCGGGTATGGGCCATAGCGATGGCGGTCCTTACGGTCGTAAAAAGAAACGCGACTTTTTTGTAAAGCACCTGCTTAACGCAGAGCCGCCTGCAAGAAACACGGATGAGTTGGCACATAATTAAATAAAATCCTCTACAGGTATTTTAATATTTGATAAAGGGTAGTTAGCTTTTGGCGTTGTGCCTTCAGCTTTTAGCTTTACCTATGTAACAAGGTACAATGCATAAACTTCAATTAACGGTTTTTCTTTTCTGGTATATGTGTTTGGCTGTATTAAACAGTTTTGCACAGCAACAATCAGCAACAGTGCCAGGTAATGGTAATCCCATTATTCCCGGCTACTTTGCCGACCCAACTGTACGCAAGTTTGGCGATACCTACTACATTTATGCTACCACCGATGGCAACGGCGGGGGGCATGGCCCATCACAGGTTTGGACATCCAAAGATTTTGTGAACTGGACCATGCATGATATGAACTGGCCAACCTCCAATTACTATTGGGCCCCCGATGTTATCAATGGTAACGATGGTAAGTTTTACATGTACTACTGCCAGCCGGTTGATATCTATGGAGCATCGTCAGCAAGCCCTACCGGGCCGTGGACACCCCTAATGCCCGATGGAAAATCAATGATCCCCAATTATTTTATCCCAGGGGTGATTACGCTGGATGGACAAACCTTTAAAGATGACGACGGCAAGATCTATATGTTTTGGGGTACCTGGGGCATCTATCCTGATCATGGTTGTGGCGTGGGTTTGCTAAATGCAGATATGCACACCTTTGCCAAAACGGCAAAGATTCCGAATACCATTGCCAAAGATTTTTTTGAAGCACCTTTTATGTTTAAACGTAAAGGCATCTACTATTTCACCTACTCGTCTGGTTTTTGCGAAGATTCTACCTACCGGGTACAATACGCCATCAGCAAAACCGGGCCGATGGGGTCGTTTGAGTTCGGCAAAAATAACCCGGTGCTGAGTACCAACAGTGATGGCACTATTCACGGGCCTGGGCATGAGTCGGTAGTGCAGGTTGGGGATGATTTTTATATGGTATATCACCGCCATAATAACCCGCATTCAAACGGAGGTTATCACCGGCAGGTTTGTGCGGATAAGATCGTGTTTGACTCAGATGGCAATATTGAAAAGATTGTTCCTACCCATCTTGGCGTTGGGCTATTAGGAAAAAGCACCATTAATGCTCCCGACGAAGCTTATCAAAAAAAGGTCACTGCCTCATCTTTTTACAACGAAAATTATAAACCCTCATTTGCGGTTGATAATAATAATGGCACCTTATGGAAACCAGCAGATAACAGTCGTAGCCCTGCCTGGATCACCATCGATTTAGGTTCGGTAAAAACGGTACAACAGGTTTTGACCCAATTTGAATATGCAACATGGTACTATCAATACCTGGTAGAATCATCGGTAGATGGTAAAACTTGGAAGTTGTTTGCTGACAGGAGGGAGAACAAACAACATGGTTCGCCGATGGTAGATTCAGGAAATGCCCAGGCCCGCTTTATCCGCTTAACAATTACCGGCACGGAATATCCGGGGCTATATAAAGCGATTTGGAACGTGAAAGTTTATGGCGAACGGGTAGTAACCGGAGATCTTACTTCTGCCGATAAAAAAGAAATATCAAAAGCTGTAGCTCCAGACGAGAAAGAAGGTTTATTGGTAAACCTAAACACCGATAATCTTCAGGCGGGCGAAGCTCTATCTCAATGGACTAACAACGGCGCGTTGGGCGGTAGTTTTACTGCAACTGGTAAACCTCCGGTTATTGATATTATTGCAGGTAAAAAAGCTGTGGTGTTTATTGGTACGCAGTCGCTTGAATCAACGGTGGCGGTGCCCCGGTCGCTTGCAGGTAATAACAGTTATACAGTATGGTACGAGGTTTATGCCGATCTGATCAAAGACGAAAACCCGGTATTAAGCTGGACAAACGGCGAATCGGATCATCGCAGCGCTACTTTTGGTTTCGGAAGCAATAAAACAGCCGGTGCCGTACAACATTTTGGCGTTTCCGACTTTCAATATAAAACAATGCCTGCAGCCGGCAAATGGCACCAGGTGGTTGTTACGTTTGATGGCTCAGTTGAAAAACTATTTGTCGATGGCGAGCAGAACAATGCAGAAAACAAGATGCTGTTTCTACAGCTTGCAGATAAATTTATTATCGGGGCAAAAACAAATCGTTCAGCATATTTTTCAGGCGCTATTTCGTCGCTTAAAGTTTATAACAGGCCAATGGCCGATAGTGTCATAAAACAATGGGCTCTGCATCCTACAAAATCTGATATTGCCCTTTACCTCGATGCCGCAAAACTTAATTATGGCCGGCTTCAAAAATGGACAAATAACGGCGATGCAGGCGGGGCTTTCTTATCTGCTGAAGGGCAGGGAGCAGAAGTAACGGATATAAAAGGAAAAATTGCTGTTAGTTTTAATGGCAACAGCCCGCTTGTATTTAATAATTTTGTTGATATTAATAACAAAAAAGGTTATAGTGTAGTCTTAAGTGTTTACCAAAACGCATCAACGCAAAGCGGCGCGATACTGAAATCACAATCGTTGAAAGGGGCTTTCATCAATGCCGGTAAATATCTGAGTGCGGACCAATGGCACTATGTCATAAAAACTGTTAGTGGCAATGCCGCTAAATTATATGTAGATGGTGCTATAATAGCAACAATATCAAATACAGATAAGCTCACCGGCAAGCTTTTACTGGGCGATGGTTTTAATGGTGCGGTATCTAATCTTGTGGTCTATAAACATAGCTTATCATCAGCAGAAATTAAACAATTGAGCCTGGGTTGGAAACAGAACTATCATCCGCCTATAGCAGGTTCGTTTGCATTTAAAGCTGCTCCGACGGCTGTAACACCCGGCATGGTTGAAATGGAAGCGCCTGCATATGCTTCTGTAAAATCAAACCTCCAATATGATTTTATTAACGAGACAGATAACAGCAAATCAAGCGGCTGGCAGGCTGATCCGCATTATATCAGTTATGGGCTTTCGGCTGATAAAAATTATAGCTACTCTTTTAAAGTTAAAGACAACTATGGTAATGTAAGTTCAAAAACTGCGGCATTGCCGGTGAGTACAGCTTCGATCTTATTTAATGCCGTTGCAGATGGGTTTACAATTAATAGAGACTTTGTGACTAATGGCGTAACCGGCACTATATGGAATGGTTTGATAGGCGGGGACAAGCCGGAGAATAAAGTATCTATCAGTGATAGTTTGCTTACGTTGGAATCAAAAGGTTCAAACTGGGATGGGAATTTGCCTTATGGGCCATTTTTATACAGGAATGTTTCGGGTGATTTTGTGGCCGAAGTAGAAGTAGCCGACGTAAGCGGTTTAAAGGAAAAAAAGGTGGCCGGCAACAGTGATATGGGATTAATGGTACGGAAAGTCAAACAACCCGGTACTGAAGGAAGCGAAAACCTGATCCAGAACAGTATTTTCCCGGCCTGGAACTGTGGCAATATGCTCACCAATTTTAAAACCGGCGACCGCATGCAAACCAATACTCAAACCGGCTGGAATTACAACCGTTACCTGCAGATCCAAAAGTCGGACGATGTGTTTTACATCAGAAGCGGCAACGACGGCATACATTGGACCGATCTGCCCGGAAGCCCGGTTGTTAGGCCTGATTTAATTGGTGCTGATCTGCAAATCGGCCTTTACCATAGTACCTACGGGCCGCACCGCTCGTATGTTAAATTCTCCAATTTTAAACTCATCAGCAGGAAATAAATATGTAATCCGCTGTTTGGGGCTCTGAAACTAAGCAAGTAAGCCATGTTTAATTAAAAACATGGCTTACCAACAGCGCTATAATCTCGATTGTTTAGTGGATAGGCAGGACTCTGACAAATGTACCGGACGCATTAAAAATTAAAGCGTATTTGGTATTGTTTGATGTAATCAATACAACGTAACCTTGCAGGGTTCCGCCGGGGCTTTCAGAAAATGCTTTATCAAATACGTAGCCCGGATAAGTAGCAGTAAGATAAGTGGTAATAGCAGCCGGTAAGTTAGCTTCAGCTACTACGGCATGTTTTAAATCGTGTTTTTCTATCTGAATACGTTTTACAAGTTTGCCTGCTGCGGTTACCGTTGTTGAGTAAAGTACCCCGTTCTGGCTTATCAAAATGTATACGTTATCGGGTGCGATAGAGGCATGCAACAAAGTATCTGTTGGATAGGTTGTTGAAAAATAGTTGCTCACAGCAGAAGGAAGGGCCGAAATGGCAATGGTATCGCGGTGTTTACTGTCACGATTATCAAAGAATCCGCCTAAGTGCCATCCTGGTCCTTTAAGGTCAACACCTTCGCGTTGCTCAAGGATGCTTACAAACGTACCAGCAGCAGTGAATTTGAGGCCAACCAAAGCGCTGTTGTATTTGATAACCACAATGTAGTTGATAACTGTATTAGTACTATCAGTAATGGAGTATGCTTTTTTGAATGTATAACCGCTGTAATTGGCTGTAAGGTAAGTGCCAATAACTGTAGGTAATGTGCTAAAAGCAACGGAGTCTTTGGTATCATGCTTGCCATAGCAGCCAACCATATAAACGCTGTCGGTAGTAGTTCCGGACGATGCAAGGCTAATAGCGATGGCGCCGGTTGATGTGACGGCTGATGACGAAACGCTGCCGGCCGAAGCTGATTTTGAAGCGTTTTCCTTTTTACATGATGCCAGGCCGATTATTGTGCCGACCATCAATAGTGAGGCGTAAAATGATTTCATTTTCATAGAATTAATTTAAATTGATAATTAGCGCTGCCTTTTTTCGGACAGGTTTAATTAAAATTAATTTGTAAAATCGGGTCGTCGGGAAAAGTGTCGACAAACAGCGGATTTAAATCGATGTATGAGGATACAATGTAGAGACGCATTCACATGCGTCTGCTATATGCAAGTTACCTCATGTTAAGCGCTGTGAGGTGTGCTTTATCTCGCGAGAGATGCATCAAATGTGTCTCTACATAAAATGTTTTGGTAGTTTTTTTAGTTACACCTGGCTAAGCCATCAGTACTCGAGGCATCTGCAGGTTTAATGATCAGCGCTTTTTCAAAAAAAGGTTTCGCTTCAGCTTTTTTTCCAGCCATAAGCATCGACCAGGCCAGCATGTGGTTGCCGTCATAATCAAAAGGGTAAAGCGTTACTACTACTCTGAAAAGCTTAATAGCGGGTTCGTATTGTTTGCGGTTATAATAAATTACGCCTCCCCAATAATTAGCCTGCGTGTTTTGCGGGTCTATTTTCAGGATAGCAAGATATTGTTCCAGCACTTTATCCCAGTTTTGCAAAAAAGAGAGCGGCTTTATATAACCAAACTTAGCCTCAATAGCGCCAGGCTTCAGGTTAACTGCTTTTTGATAATAAGTTTGCGAAGCAGTGTAGTTTTTATTGAGGTAATGGAGCCAACCCAGCCTGATGGCTATCTCATAATTATTTTCCGAATAGTAAGGATAAATATCGGCAATGGCAGCAACGTAGTTTTTGTTTAATTCATTGGTATAACTGTTGTGAAAAGCTTTTTGAAGCACCACATTTGTCTGTGCCTGCAATTGTGCTGCAAATACAAATAAAAAAATGGGAATAAACGTCTTCTTTAAAATTTCCATGTTATACCTAACGTAACAGAGTTTTGGTTATAGTTAACAGCCCGGTAAATGTCTGTTTTCTTTTCATAAAAGTAATTTAAATTCAATAAGGCATGGTTACCTAACTGATAAAAAACGCTTTCACCGCATTTAAATTTTGTAGGATCGATAGCGTTATACACATAAAGCCCGTCCGCATCCAGGTAATCATCCTGGTTGCCAAAAGTAGCGACTGTTTCCAGCCACGTTTTATTTAATACTTTAAATCCTACCGACTGACTATAAATGAAATGAATTACTCCGCTTAAATTCAGTACCGATGCCCTGCTTGTGGTGTATAGATTCAAGTTTCCCAGTGGATAAAAATCCACTTTGGCATCATATTGTTTTAGGGTTTTATTAATGAGTTTGCCAAAGTTAATATCGCCCTGCAAATCAATGTAACGGGTATCATATTTTACTCCTAACAGCCCAAGGTTACTTTGGTAAATATTGCTCCGGTAGCTGGTATGTAAATAATGGTACGCGCCAAGTAAACTGATGTTTTTAGTGAAAGAATATTTCGTTTTAGCATAATATTCAAACTGGCGGTCGGTTTTGCCTGTTTGATTAAAGTAATCAATATAGCCCGATCTGAATATATTCTGTTTGAAAAACATAAATGATTGGTCCAACTGCAAACGCCACGATAATCTTAAACCGATACCCGCGCGTTCAAAAAAGCCGTTGTCGCGTTCGTTGCTATTAGGCAATTTTATGCCACTTTCTAAAACCGCATCAGTTAAACCAAAGAGTGATAACTTGATAGCACGCAGGGTTGCTGTGTCTAAATGCGATGCATTGTAAAACGCAGCGTTATTGTTGTTGATGTAGGTGTTGCAGTAGTAAGCATATAAATATGCAGTTACATTTTGCGGTTCTTGAAGTAAAACCTGGTTAAACTGATAAATGGCAGCTTTGTAATTGCTGGTAAGCATATAAGCGTAGCCTGCCTTAAAGCGTAAAGCGGGCGAGTCTACACTATCGGCAACCGATTGATTTACAAACCTGATAAGTTGTTTCCAGTTGCCGGCATTGTACAATTGTTCGGCGGTACTATCGGCCGTGGCAAGTTTATTATCTTGTGCACGGGTTACAAGAGCAGCAAATAGCAAGGCAAAAAGTATGGTTAATTTTCTGTACTCCATTGTGCTTCAATATGCTGTCCGTTTATATTTATGACGAAAGCCTGCAAACTGCCGTGGTCAACCAAAACTGTTGATTCAGTAAGCGGCATTGTTTTACCTGCAATTTCCTGGTATTGTTTGGATACAATATTTAGCCCTGTCTTTTTCAGCTGGATCCCGCTTTTATATTTTATGCTGATGAACCGGTAAAAAGGCGCAATAAAATCCTGCAGCCAAAGCAATGTTTTGTTATGGGTAAGCGGTACCGGAAACTCATCATTAGCCTGGATATATCCTGCATCGTTAAAAATAACTTTATATGCGGCAAGGTAAAAATAATGGAGGAGCGACGTTTTATCGCCATAAAAGCTGGTGAAGTAAAACATAGTGCCGTTATTAATAAAATAAGCAACGGCACCGGTTGTTTTGCTGTAGATGTATGACTGTCCTAATTCATCTTTAAAAACTTCCCATTCTTCGGTTGCGCCGTTTTCGTTAACTAATTTAGATAGGAAGCCCGGTTGCAGATCGAATGCTTTTTTGAGCGGTGCATTGATTTCGGGGTTGCTTATTAATTCGTTTTCATTTGGGATACCGTAGCTTAAAAGGCTGCTTTGACCACCTTTTTTGGTAAAGTAATATGCGAGCGGATAAGACAATGTCTTAGACCCGATATAAGGGGTAGCCTGCAACTGGAAATGCAAATGCGGCTCTGGCGAGCGACCCGAATTACCGCAAAACCCCAGCAGGTCGCCTTGTTTTACAACATCGCCAGGTTTAACTTTTATCGAGTTTTTTTTGAGGTGGGATAGTTTGGAATAAAGCCCCGCGGCATGACGGACCACTACCGTATTGCCCCAGTTTTCTTTCAGGTTTTCTTCGCCAATATCATTATCTTCTACATGGTTTACAACCAGTTCTACAACGCCATCGCCGCAGGCCAGTACCGGCTTATTGAAACAATAAAAATGTTCAGGAAGGGTACCGGGATGCTGAAATGTTTTTTGTTCATCATCCGTAATCACAAAATCAAGCGCCTGGCCCCATTCGCCTTTGTGGGTAATGCTACCATTATAACCCTGCGAAACCGTCCAATAGCCCATAAACGGCAAATTGAGCCTCATGTATTTCAGATCGTTCAGCCTGTTTTGCAGGTTTAAAACATGGTAAAGATTTTTTTCGGGCGAGTAATGCTGTGCTATGGTTAACTGCAATTTGGGGTGATGACCGGTTAACTTTAAAAAATAGAGCAGGCTGATATTAAGCACGCAAAACGGTAACGAAAAAACAGGCAGCGCATGCAAGGCCATGAGTGTGGTAAGGGCATTAATGAGTATGAAACCCAAGGGGATGCAAAGAATTGCCAGTAGGTAAGAGCGTAACGATGGGATAGTGAAAAAACTGCTTATAGCCATTGAGGCCATCATTAAATTAGCACCCAGGTGGTAATAGCTGATGCCCTCGGGGTAGGTATGTGTGATGTTGTTAAACCCGCAGGCCGTTAAAAAACTAATGATAAGCAGGCTGAATGCAATGCGCGAATGTACAAGTATCCCCATAGCAATAAGCATTCCGGCTATGATATTATGCTGAAACAGAATTGCGCTCAATGAACGGAAAAATAAGCTCATCAGTTTTGGCAATGTTGTGGCAAGATAACCTTCGGCGCCGGCCAGGTTACCCGGGCCGGTGTAAATTTCTTCGAGCAGGGAGCTGCTTTTTTGTGATAATCCAGTGTTGAAGATGCTGTTGGATGCCAGCAGTACAAGCCAGAAAACCAGGATAAACGGCAGTGAAAGTATAGGTAAACCCGGTTTACCCATGCGCTTTGACATGATAATGGTAGCAAGCACTACCAGGCAACAGGCAACCGCCAGCCAGGTCACAAACATGAGATTAACCTGGAAAAAAGCACCAAATGCTATCCCTAATAATAAACAGTTAAAGCTGTAAATTCCTACCCGGTAATCTTCGTTATCCTGTTTTAACAATTTTGTTATCAGCAAAGAGAAAATGACACAACTCAACCCTGCAAAGCCGGATACCGGATTGAAAAATGATACCAGCAGCAAAATAATCCCTAATACCCGGTTTTGAGAAAAAAACAAAACCGAATAGGAATTGATGACGGTTTTTATGAATGCTGGAATTTGCTTCACTTGTTGTTATTTAAATGAGCGGGTACTAACTCTGGTTCGGCAGTATATTCCAATGTTTCGTTTTTGCGGATGAGATGCGTACGCAACTTCTCGTCTATCAACACAACAGCAGGCCTTAAAGTGATGAATTGCATCCATTGGGTCATGTTGTAAGCGCCAACCTTGTGCACTACTACCTGGTCGCCGGGATTTAGTAGGGGCAGGTTAATGCTTTCCCTGATCACATCAATGTTCATGCAAAGCGGTCCGTATATCACCATGTTTTCGGTATGTGCAGCAAAATCCTGGGCTGGGCTTACCTGGTGTTCATACCAAAAAGATGTAAACAGGATATTGACCCCAAAATCAACAATGGCGGCGCCTTTGCCATTGGCTAAACGTTTGTTGGCGATAACAGTGCCCAGCAGGTAACCGGCATCATCTATCAAAACACGCCCACTTTCCAATATCAGCAGCGGCAGATCATCATTGGCAAAGCCAAAATTGAGCAAAGCCGAAGTTATGACTTCAGCAAAGTCATCAATCGTCGGCACGGTATCATTTCCCGGCAGGTAAGCACCTTTCAATGTATTGGTTGAGGGGAAGCCGCCTCCCAGATCAAGATATTCTATTTTATGATTAAGCTCGGTCTGGCAGCGAACAGCCAGTTCGGC
Organism: Mucilaginibacter gossypii; assembly: GCF_900100945.1. Classification (GTDB taxonomy): domain Bacteria; phylum Bacteroidota; class Bacteroidia; order Sphingobacteriales; family Sphingobacteriaceae; genus Mucilaginibacter; species Mucilaginibacter gossypii. The sequence continues at coordinate 119,931 of NZ_FNCG01000002.1, forward strand.
CAGTTTATTAGCCGCTATACCATAAGCATCGGCAGAGAGCATATAGGTACCGATATGGCAATGCAAGCCCACCAATTGCAGACTTCCCGAGCCTGTGATCTTTGTAACTGCCGACCAGGCTTCTCCATTTTCATAGTTAAAACCAAAGCGGTCCCAAAGTGGGTAAACGCCGGTATCCATATTTATACGAATGGCCACACGCGGTTTATTGACCAGGTTTTTACTTAATGTAAGCAGTAGGTTAAGCTCATCGAAATGATCAATATGGATCAGCGAATCATGTTCGATGGCCAGCTGTAAATCATTGATGGACTTGCCCGGTCCGTTAAAAATGATCTTGTTGCCAGGTACGCCATTACCTAAAGCTTTACGATATTCAAAGCCCGAAACTACCTCGGCCCAACTGCCTTCCTGGTGAAAAATCTGACAAACGGCGTTGAGGTAATTGGTTTTGTAGCTCCATGCAAATTGTACTTTTGGGTAGCGGGTGCTAAAAGCGCGGTATGCAGCCCGGTAGTTTTTGCGGATCTGTTTTTCGGACAATACGAACACCGGCGAACCGTAGTTTTCGATCAGGCTTTTAACCGAAACGCCATCGATACTTTTAAAGGGCTGCAAACCAGTGCGGGAGCCGAATTTGTTAAGGGCACCGGCCTGTAGTTTTTTTATATATGGTTTCTCGTATGGCAGCTTTTCCATCGTTATAAATTATAATTCGCCAAACGCCGAGATCTGCTGAAAATCGGCGATGTCGGCGATATGGTCCCACGAATACCGGACAAACAGTTTGCCGGCCTGGTAATCGGCATAAGGCTCAACGCCTTCACCCATCGCTATTTTAGCTAATGCCACAGGCTGGTTTTGGCCTGCGGCGGCAGTTAAATAAACCCATGCCGGAAACCGGGGGTTAATTTCCAATATGTATAAATGCCCTTCTGCATCGCTCATGACCTCTATTTCGTAGCCCCCTTTCCAGTTGCTTGCGCGGGCAAAGTTGTCGGCCAGTTGGGTAAGCTTGTCATCTTTAATGGTAACACCCGCCCAGGCTTTCCCTTTATCGGTAATATAAAGCTTGCGCATAGCCACCAAACTGATATTGTAGCCATTACCATCCCCAAGGGCTGAGATGTTGATTTCGTTGCCCTTGATGTATTGCTGCGCTATTATCGGTACGCCCCAGGCTGCATACAATTGATGAAAGGCTTTCAATGCCTGATCCATCGTGTACACAACATAAGCATCATAAAACTTACCTTTTATTACCATAGGAAAGTTGAACTCATCAGCCGCTTTTTTAATATCATCGGTTGTGTAAAGCTTATGATCGGCGGGCACATAAAAGCCATTTTTTGTGCCGAAATTTTTTAGGTTCACCTTATCTCTTAACGCCAGTTGCTGGTGTGTTGGGAGATAAGTTGCTATGCCCATTTGCTGCAATTGCGGCGCTATCTTTATAAAATTGAACAGCTCGGAATCAAAGTTGGGGATAATGAGATCAAGCTTTTCCTGTCCGTTTATATATGCCAAACGTTCAACAAGGGCTGCCGTACCTTCGGTTGGATAGGGGAGCTGGTAAGTTTTGTTTACCTGATCCCGCAGGTAAATTCCGGGCTCCAGCGATTCGTACGACAGGCCAATTATTCGCAAACCATCTCTAAAACACTCTTTTAAACAACGGATGACTGCCATCCCCGGCCCTGGATTGTCGTTTGCATTAAGCCCGGTAACAGCAATACATAAATTAGCGTACTTGTTTGCCATCATCCTTAAATTTCGAGCAGGTTTGCTTCTTTTAGCTGCAGCATCCAATTATCCCAATCGCTGTTAAGCTGGCTTTCGCTCACCTCGTATCTGCTCAGAATATCCTGCTTAATATCATCTTCGGTTTTGCCGCTTTTCATAGCCTCAAGCAGTTGTGCCGCCATACCGTTGCCGGAAAATGAATCGCCGGTGGCAGGGTTAAAAATAAACCCGTTTTCGCTGGTGGCTATGTTGCTTTTGAGTTTCATTTTATAAGTACAGGTTTGTTTAATTAATAAAAGCTAAACTTAGCAGGTTTATATGAGTTTACAAAACCGGCTTCAGGATGCCATCAGGTATTCTATCCTTGATGCAAGCACTTCCATATCCAGCGGTTTTACAAACAAGGCATCGCATTTATAGGAGTCGGCCTGTGCTTTTTTTGTTTTAAAAGCGGTTACAATAATGATAGGTACATTGCACAGCTGCTTATCGTCCTTAAAGTCCCGGCAAACCAGTTCACAATCATTATCTAACAACAAATAATCCAAAATGATCAAATCCGGATTAATCATTTTAGCTTTATCATATATAGCATTAGGGTCAAAAGTTAAATGCACATTAAAATCACCATAGTACATAATGTCATCAATTACCGATAACATCCGGCTGTTTTTATCAAGTACTAAGATGGTTTTTTTATCGCCTGCTGTTTTCATGACTTTAGGGATTAGTATCAATTTTAATAATATAAAGTTGAGGCTATTTAAGGGGCTGTAAAATAATGTGTCGTTCAACGCCTTTAATGTGCCGATGAATTGATTATTTGTGCCAGTCTTTGATAAAATCGGTATAGTTTGTACCTACAGGAAGCTCTACGTTGGTTAGTTTTACCTTGCGGTTGTGGATAGACCTAATCTGTTCACGCGCTACCACGAAGCTGCGGTGGATGCGGATAAATTTTGATGCAGGCAGTTTTTCAATTGCACTTTTCAGGGGCATCAGTGTCAGTATGGGTTTGGCTACGCCCAGCATATGGATCTTGATGTAATCCTGCATGCTTTCAATGTATTCAATGTCTTTAATGTTGATCTTGATCAGTCTGTATTCTGAATGCACATACAGAAAATCGCTTTCATTTGGGGTATCGGTATGTTTGTACTGGTAATAGCCAATTGCCTTTTGAACCGCTGTGCCAAAGCGCAGGTTATTGATCGGTTTCAGCAGGTAATCAACCGCTTCCAGTTCGTAACCTTCATACGCATAATTTTTGTAGGCAGTGGTAAAAATAATCATTGGCTTATCAGTCAATGATTTTACCAGGTCGATACCGGTAATATCAGGCATGTTAATATCTATGAACAGCACATCCACCTTGTTCATTTTCAGGTATTCCCCGCCCGATATGGCATCCTCAAAAGTATTAACCAATGTTAGCGCGGGATATTCGGCTACATATTTTTCAATTATTTGGAGGGCCAGCGGCTCATCATCAATGGCTACACATTTTAATTGCATAATAAACAGTTTAAGCGTTAATCTCCAGTTCAACAATGTAATTACCATCGGCCACGCTAATGTCAAGCCGGTGTTTGTTAGGATAAATATGTTGCAGGCGCTGGCGGTTATTGGCAATGCCGATCCCTTTCCGTTCGGTGGCAGGTCGTTTTTCGAAAATGGTATTTTTACAGATGAACAGCATTTGGTTGCCGTTTACCCTTAAGCAAATATCAATAACTGATGGCTGGTGTTTACTTACGCCATATTTAAAAACGTTTTCAATAAAGGTCATCAGTATCAGGGGCGGAATTTTTTGATTGTCAATCTTGCCCGAAACTTCAAAATCGAGCTTTGTTTTTTTGCCGAGGCGCAGGCGTTGCAGATCGATATAATCATTGATACAATCAATTTCATTTTGCAGCAAAACAAAATCCTCCGTTACCTCATCGGTTACATAGCGCATGATGTTAGAGAGTTTCATGATGCTCTCGGAAGTATGCTCGCTATTGGTAACCGATAAGGCATAAATATTATTCAGCGTGTTGAATAAAAAATGAGGATTGATCTGGGCTTTAAGAAAAGAGAGTTCGGCATGGGCTTTTTCGGCCTCGGCACGGGTAACCATCTGCTCGGTAAGCTGCCATTTTTGAACCGTGGCAATGGCAACGCTCAGCCCCATCACAATGATAAAAATAAATAAGCCTACCATATCAATATTACCGGATTGATGAATGAAGATAATTCGGTTGGTGGGTTTAAGGCTGGGGTCCTGCATCCGCAGATCCTCATGCGGCAACGGGCCAAAAGGCATATTTTGCTGATCAGGTGCTGAGCTGTCAATTCCCGTTGGCGTAATTTGTGGTCCTATAGGCTGCGGATTGGGGGCTGTTGTTGCAACTGGTTTATTCCCTTTAATGAGATTGTGAAGAAGCAGGTTATCAAAAGGCTGCAAAAAGTAAACACAGCCTGAAAGTAATAGCACAATAATCCCATACCAGAGATATCTTTTACGGAACACGAACTTTGGCACCAGGTACCAGGCGTTCAGGTAAAACATAAATATATAGGTGAGACAAAACAGCCAGTAGTAAGGCGAAAACAGGACGGCATAGGTGCCGGCGCTGCTTTGCTGTGTGCGGTTCATGAATAATAGCGGGAACCCTAAAAACACAAGCCAGCCTGCAGCATGAATGAAAAAAGTGGTTGCTTTTGAGCGGATCATTTTATTTTAAGATTCTTTTATTCATCAATGCCGGAGCTACTGGCTGGCAAATATTTTAGCATCTAATTTAAAAAAAAGCACCTGTACATTGCACAGGTGCTTCATCTTATACGAAAAAAACTATAATTCAGTGTCCCTGCTTCTGAATTATAAATCAAAGGTGAAGATGAGCGGGAGTTTTAACAACCATGTGTCGGTGAACCGGGAAATTGTATAGACGAACGGGGGGAGTGGCGTGTTTTACCTAAAATAGGGATGCGTAGATTATATAAGAAAGCCCCCTGGCACTCGCTGCTTGGGGGCTGTCACCTAAACCTTATCACTGATCAAATTATTATTTGATGCTGTAAAGGTAGCCCTGAGTTTTTAATCTGAAATTTTGTACCGACGAACGGGGTAATTGAATGGATGGAGGGGGAGTTTTGGATATTTTATGAATTTAATTCAGCGTTTTTATTAACATTGATTATAATCCAACAAATTATGAAACTACTTCTTACGTCTGCCGGAATTAGCAACATGAGTATTCAAAATGCTTTGGTAGAGCTGTTGGGTAAACCGGTTGCCGAAGCGAACGCCCTTTTTATCCCTACCGCGATATACGCCATACCCAATGGCGGCGACATAGTACGAAGGGTTATTTGCGGGTCCTTAGGTGATCCCTTTTGCCAATTGGGTTGGAAGTCGCTGGGCTTATTGGAACTTACCGCCTTACCCAGTATCAAAAAAGAGTTATGGGTTGACATGCTCCGGGAAATAGATGCTTTATTGGTAGGTGGCGGCGACTGCCAGTACCTGACCTATTGGATGCAGCAATCCGGGCTGGCGGATCTGCTGCCCTCGCTTTTACAAAAGATGGTATATGTTGGCTTGAGTGCCGGTAGTATGATCATGACCTGCTTTGGTACTACCTATGGCAACCATATCCTGCCGGCTGATAGCGATAAGTCATTAAGTTTTGTTGACTTTGCTATCCACCCGCATTTGGATCATGAGTGGTTCCCGAATAATTCGCTGGACAATATTGAGAAACTGGTTGCTTCCATACCAGTACCATCATACGCTATTGACGATCAAACCGCAATTAAAGTGACTGACGTAGCCGTTGAGGTTATTTCTGAGGGGCATTGGAAATTATTTACTCCCCGAGATTATGGCAGGCCGCTAAAAAATATTTAATAAATCCCTATTTGAGGCACATACCCCGCACTGAACATGTTCACAATTGACCGGGGAGTTAGTACTGTGATTATATCCACATTGGGCAGCCTTATTCCTTTTAGGTATCCGGCAGGGCTCCATAAATACAACTGGTTATCTTTGAGTAAATGTGATTTGCCATCATAAATTACAAATGTGCCGTTGGGCAGGGCTTTTAGTTTTTCTTGATAGGTAACTTTTGACTTATCAGCTGTAATGCGCTCTGCCTGCAAAATGTCGTCTATTTTGGCTACCGTTGTTTTCATGTCAAAACCGTATTGAGGGTTGCCTTTTAGCCAAAACTCTTTAAACCGATGATGATCCCTATACCTGCATTGAAAACAAGGCCGGTGCCCTGCTGAAAATGCCGTGGCTTCATCAAGGAAGAAGAGTTCAGTCCAGCGGTCGGGCTGCATGATTTCCCGGTGTCGGCCCCTGAACTCCAAAGCGCAGGTTATCCAGGCTTTAATTTTGAAAGCGCGTACAATTTCCTTGTCCTCATTATGGATTACGCCCCGGTTACCAAGCCAGGCACCCCGCGCTGTTGTTTTAATAAGTTGTCCAAATGGATTTACACGGTTCTGCAACATGTTATACGTTGTTTTCAATGGTCAGGATCAAAGTCACATCAATCTGTTTAAGACAGCGCGTCATGAAATATAATGCCCAGGCTATGGCGCTTACCGCTGTGAACCGGGCTTACGCCGTGCTTCATATTTACCCTGTAATAACCTTTACTTCCCTTTACTGGCCTAAAGTTAGTGGTAAATAAAACCATATCACCCATGCCAGGGGTAAGTACATTAACTTTTGATTGCGCCCGCGGAATTTTCTCGGTGATTACAAATTCGCCGCCGGTATAATCTCTGTTGTGTTGATCGAGCATGAAAACCATTTGGATGGGGAAATATACCTCGCCGTAAAGGTCCTGGTGCAGGGTGTTAAATCCGCCTTCTGTGTATTGCAATATCAGGGCTGTGGGTTTGGTTTGCCCGGCTTCATGGCTTAACTGTTTCATTTCTTCATGGGTGCCGGGGAATTGTTTGTCAAAACCAAGTTCATTCATCCATTTATTGGCCACAGGTACGATGTACGGATAAACGCTCTCCCTTAAATCGGTTATAATTGCAGGAAGCGGGTATTTATAGTATTTGTATTCGCCGTATCCAAATCTGTAGCGCTCCATGATGACGGTTTTACGGTAAGCATCTGCGTCATAATAGCTGATCAATGTATCGCAGTAGCGTTCACCTAAAACCTGTTTAACAATTGCAAAACCGTTGTCATGTAATGTTTTATTAATTTGATCCCAATCAAGATTTTTGATGCGATCTTTAAGTGTTTGTTCCGGTGTCATTTTTGTTATTTTGAATAGTATCAAAACTATCGTTAGGAAGATTGGTGGGCAATCCGATTCTTGCGGAATTTATACTGTCGGTTCCATCGAAGAAAAAGTATTAAAATACATTATCATGAAGATTAAACTTAAACGGGTTTATGAACCTTATACCGAGGCAGATGGCGTTAGGGTTTTGGTGGACCGCCTTTGGCCGCGGGGGATAAAAAAGGAAGACCAACGGATTGACAAGTGGTTTAAAGATGTAGCTCCATCTAACGAACTAAGAAAATGGTACAACCATGATCCTGAGAAATTTGAAGCCTTTAACCAAAAATACCGCACTGAAACTGAGGGTGCAAAGGCTTTGGATGAATTGGTAGATTATATCAGGCAGCATAAAATAGTGACGCTGGTGTTTTCTTCAAAGGAGCTGAAATTAAATAATGCGGTAGTTTTAAGCAAGATAATCGAAGAGCATATCGCCTGAAAACTCCGCAAGAATCGGATTGTTGAGCAGAGACGAGGCCGGTACCTTTGTGTTGTAAATACAAAAAACACAATTGAATTTATTTAAAAAAAGGCTTTATGAAAACTCAACAAGAGATAGATTATACCCGCATAGCAGACGCGATTGGCTTTTTCAGGGAGAATTTTAAGGCACAGCCTAAACTGGACGAAGTTGCGGAACATGTTAATTTAAGCCCCTTTCATTTTCAACGGATGTTTAAGGATTGGGCAGGGGTAACCCCAAAACAATTCCTGCAGTATTTGAGTGTGGAGCATGCCAAGGAAATCTTGAAACATGAAGACGCGAATGTTTTTAATACCGCGCTGCAAACAGGTCTTTCGGGAGGTGGCCGGCTGCATGACCTTTTTATTAAGGTAGAAGGTATGACCCCCGGCGAATACCGTAACGGCGGAGCCATGCTGCATATCAACTATTCGTTTGCAGATACACCTTTTGGTAAGGTGATCGTAGCATCCACTGCTAAAGGGATTTGCCACATGGCGTTTGTTGATGAGGGCGAAGAGAAAGCATTGGAGCAACTGAAGATAAGTTTTCCTAACGCGGTATTCAACCAGTTAGTTGACAGGATCCAGCAGAACGCTTTATTTATTTTTACGCAGGATTGGAGCCGTTTGGACGAGATCAAGCTGCATTTAAAAGGGACCGATTTCCAGATCAAAGTGTGGGAGACGTTATTGAAAGTACCTCCCGGCGGATTAACCTCTTATGGCTCACTTGCCAAAAAAGCAGGCAGCGAAAATGCTTACCGAGCAGTCGGCTCAGCGGTGGGTAGTAACCCCGTAGCATTCCTGATCCCCTGCCACCGGGTAATCAAATCAACCGGCGAAATCGGCCAGTATCATTGGGGCAGTACCCGTAAAAACGCAATAATAGGCTGGGAAGCAGCGCTAAAGGAGCGGGTTGAATAAGGTTTGTGAGCAAGGGGGATATGCAATTGCCCTCAAGCGTCCGCGCTTACATAGCAACGCTAAAGTAAGCGTGGACGTAAACATAAAAATGAGTATGTCCTGTTTTACAGATCACTGGAACAACGCCTCAGTGTGGAGTAAAGTGCCGGGCTCATCAAAAACTGTGTCTGCAGTTACCGCATCTCCGAACCTGTTCGCCAGGAGAGCCAGCGGGCGAACAAAATAGAATTGCCTGCGAGGAAAATTTTAAGCCACAACCTGCGTTATTTTAGCTCACCTGTCATGATTAGCTGAATGCGTAACACCATAAAAATCACCTGGTATTTTTATAAGTCGATGTTGTTATGGTGCATGACCATCAACATGATCTGCATCTACTATTTGTTTCGCGGAGAGGTTAATATTGTAGAATCATACATTTTTAAAATAATGAGTTATGGTTTAATTATCGGCTTCCGGTATTATAATTACAACTCAACTAAAACCTTCTTCTACTTCCGTAATGCAGGTTACGGGATCGACAAGTTATACCTGTACGCCCTTACGTGCGATGCCCTGGCCTACGGAATACTGCTATCACTCTTAAAACTGGTAAAATATTGGGTCAGTATATTTTAAAAACCGACAGCGTTCACCTCGAGTTTGATGGACGCAAAATTTTACAGGATATTTATCTCGATTGCCGCCAGGGCGAGGTGGTAGGTTTGCTTGGCCGCAACGGCTGTGGCAAGTCATCGCTGCTGCGGGTTATTTTCGGTAGCCTGAAGCCAACTTACAAGCACGTAAGCATCGACGATGAACACATTTATAAAGGTTATGACGATGGTCGGGTAGCTTATTTGCCCCAGCACAATTATCTGCCGCAAAGTATAAAGATCCAAAGCCTTGCTGGTACCATTATCGACCCTCAATTTACTGATGAATTTACCTCATTGTCAATTTACCAGGATCATCATCACAAAAAGCCCGGCCAGCTATCCGGCGGAGAACTCAGGCAATTGGAAACCCTGATGTGTATTTACAGCCGGGCAGATTTTATATTGCTCGATGAGCCATTTACTCATGTTTCGCCGGTGCAGGCGGAAATGTTTAAGGGTATCATTCGTAAATGCGCTAAGGTAAAAGGTATCATTGTTACCGACCATCAGTATTATAATATCCTTGACGTGGCCGATAGAATAGTACTAATTACCGACGGGAGCACCAAAGCCATCAACAGCCCTGATGATCTGATCAGGCACGGCTATATTAATCACATTATTTAAATGCCGGGAGGTGTAACTTAAAGTGTAAAACGAGGGTCTGATAGGTATATACTTAATACCATGTTCAGGGTTTACTTATTGATCGCTTTTTTAACTTTCTGCTGTTTGGGTGCAGCGGGAAGCGGGAAAACGACCATTAATGGCATCACCTTTAAAAACGTACAATCAGACCCGGATCCTTCACCAACCGGCGATTTTAAAACCTTGGTCATCCCCATAAAACGAGCTGGTAACCTGATTGTTATTGAAGCCCAGATCGATACCCTTGAAGGTAATTTTGTGCTGGATACCGGCGCGCCGTATCTGGTTTTAAATGAAACCTATTTTAGGGATCTGCCACACGTAGCTGAGCAGGAATCTGCAGGAATCAACGGCGTTGCCGGCAGTTCTTTTACTACTTATATCCGTAATTTTAACATCCTTGACCTACATTATCCAAGGCTCAGGGCCGATGTTACCGATCTGTCCTCTATCGAAAACAGTAAAGGGATCAAAATATTGGGATTACTGGGTACCCGGGTATTTTCAGATTTTGCCATTACAGTCGATCTGTTCCGTAATACACTATATATTCAAAAGCTTGACGAAAACGGCAATATCCCTCCGGCTGAGAAAGTATTTTACGACCGGTTTATGGTAAGCCCTTTCCGCATGCTTAATGATGTTATTTTAATGAAGGGCACTGTTAATGATAATTCGCTTTGGTTCGCTTTTGACAGCGCAGCAGAAACCAGTTTGCTCGATTACAGGAGATCAAAAAAGCTAATGCCCGATATGGAGGTAGTTAGCCGCTCAAAAATTATGGGGATTGGCGGTACTTCTATCGAGGTGATCTATACCCGTTTTGATAACCTGGTTGTGGGCGACCGCAAGTATATGAAAAACCGGATCCTGATCACCAATCTCGAAAAAATGGGGAACGCTTATGGTTACACAATAGATGGTGTATTGGGTTACGATTTCTTTGTAAGGGGCATATTCACCATCAACTTTGTTAAAAAAGAATTTGAAATGTACATTTACAATAATCAGTAATGAAAAGAGGGGCCTATATAGTTATTGTTTTTTTTGCGATGGTTTGCATGGCTTTGTCTGCAAGCGCGCAAAAACGCGGTAAGCTGGTTATGGGCGGCGATAACCTAAGGCTGCTTATTGATATGCGGTCGACTAAAACGGAGGTAGATAGCTTGCTCAAAAAAGCCGGGTTAAAAGGTGCAAATGCCGCTGCTATTTTGAAGGGAGATTTTACCGCTCTGAAAAAAGACGGCTGGACAATGGCCGAAAAACAGGGAAATATAATAGAGTTCGACAGGCCGCTTGAGGCCCTTAACCTGAACCCGCAAGTTACTCCTTACCTGATAACTACTAAAATAGATAACAATGATAATGAGTCGCCGGGGTATCCGGCTGATGTTAGCTTCGGCATCAATAACTTTGCTAAAATCACCGTTCATGAACTACCATCTGGATTAACCCGTTTCTTTTTGCCCGGTTATGCCCAAAGTAAAAGGGTACTGTTATCAGGTAACTTTAATAACTGGAGCACCCTTAAAGGTATCATGGCCAAAACCGACAGCGGTTGGATTGCCGACATAAAGCTGAAACCCGGCAAGTATGAATATAAATTTATTGTGGATGGCCATTGGACCAGTGACCGTTATAACAACCTGGTGAGCGATCATGACGATAATTCAATATACTTTCGTTATAACTACACTTTTAAGCTTAACGGATACGCCAATGCCCATAAAATAACACTGGCAGCGAGTTTTAATGATTGGGACGCTAACAATATCGTTCTCGAGAAAAGTCCCAAAGGCTGGCAAAAACAGCTTTACCTGCACGAAGGCACACAGGCGTATCGTTTCCTGGTTGATGGCAAATGGATCACCGATCCAGCTAATCCTAATAAGATCCAGGGCGCTGATGGATATACCAACTCAGTGCTGAACCTTGGCGAAACGGTTGTATTTAAGCTTGATGGTTATACCAATGCAAAGAAAGTGTACGTTGGCGGAAGCTTCAATAATTGGGAACATGGCCTGATCCCGCTTACCAAAACCAAAACGGGCTGGGCATCGTCCTTAATTATTCCGCCGGGCAATTATGGCTATAAGTTTGTTGTGGATGATAACTGGATCACCGACCCCAAAAACCCTCGTAATATGATGGAGGGCGGCGTTGTTAATTCATATATTTCGGTGAAACCAAATTATACGTTTAAGCTAAGCGGTTTCAATAATGCAAAAAAGGTTCATTTAGCGGGCAGTTTTAACAACTTTGATGATTTTGGTTACACACTTGCTTTTAACGGTAAAGAGTGGACGGTAAGTGTTTACCTGAAACCAGGCAAGCAACTGTACAAGTTTATTGTGGATGATAAATGGATGATAGACCCGGGCAATAAACTTTACGAACCTAACCAATATAATTCGGGTAATTCCGTTTTATGGATCGAGTGAGAAAAGAATCGAGAGATAAGAACCAAGAGATCAGGATCAAGAGAAAAGAATTAAGAAGCGGGAAAATATTAATAAAGATCTTGATTCTTGCAGTATTGTATCTTGATTCTCACAGTCTTGCATCATGATTCTGGTATTCTTGAATCTTGATTCTTATATTCTTGCATTTTGACTCTCACCTCGTTATATTAGCTAAAATACAATATTTTTATGACCATCCCCATATACCAGGCCGACGCATTTACCGATAAGCTCTTTGGCGGTAACCCGGCGGCAATTTGTCCGCTTAATGAATGGTTGCCCGATGTTACCATGCAAATGATAGCCATTGAAAATAACCTTGCCGAAACCGCTTTTTTTGTGAAAAACGGGGATGGCTACAAATTGCGCTGGTTTACGCCCGAGTATGAGATAGATCTTTGCGGGCATGCTACCCTGGCATCTGCTCATATCCTATTTTCGGAGCTGGGATATGAGGGAGATGTAATTCATTTTGAAACCGTAAAGGCCGGAACGCTAATTGTAAAGCGCGATGGCGATAAATATACTATGGATTTTCCGTCGAGGCCACCTATCCCAATTGAGGCTCCAAACGGATTGGCCGAAGCGCTTGGTGAAAAGCAGCCGGTAGCATTTTTGCGCTCGCGTGATTATTTCATTGTTTATGAAACCGAGCAGGATATCAGGGAGCTTACGCCCGATTTCTTCGCCATGTCAAAAATGGATACGGTAGGGATCATAGCCACCGCTCCTGGCGATAACTCTGATTTTGTTTCACGCTTTTTTGCCCCCGGCGCAGGCATCCCCGAAGACCCGGTTACCGGATCGGCACATTGTAACCTGATCCCGTATTGGGCAAAACGCCTTGGTAAAGATAGCCTCCATGCCTATCAGCTTTCGGCCCGCCGCGGCGAGCTTTGGTGCGAGCTTAAAGGTGATAGGGTATTGATGAGCGGTAAAGCGGTTACTTATCTGAAGGGGGAGATCAGGGTTTGATTTCTTCCTCATGTTATTGCAGGGAGGAACGACGAAGTAATTGCACAGAAGCATAGCTGCTCTGTAAAGCAAGCGATTGCCGCGCTGCGCTCGAAATGATTAACTACATCAACCTTTCACCTTTAGCCTTTTTCCTTTCACCTCAAATCAAAATATACTTTCAAAACTCAATTATTTATAATTACTTTGGAGGTTTGGACTTTGCAAGGTACTTAATAAATTAAATGCAGCTTACCCGTTTAGAAATCAAAGGCTTCAAGAGTTTCGGCGATAAAATAACCATCAATTTTAATGAGGGTGTTACCGCTATTGTAGGCCCTAACGGTTGCGGTAAGTCAAATGTTGTTGACAGTATCCGTTGGGTTTTGGGTGAGCAAAGCACCCGGATGCTCCGTTCGGAGAAAATGGATAACGTTATTTTTAACGGTACCAAAAGCCGTAAATCGGCTAACCTTGCCGAAGTTTCCCTCACTTTTGATAATACAAAAAACGTACTGCCAACCGATTATTCGCAGGTAACGCTTACTCGTAAGCTTTACCGCACGGGCGAAAGCGAATACCGACTTAACGATGTACAGTGCCGTTTAAAGGATATTACCGATCTTTTTTTGGATACGGGTATCGGCTCCGACTCCTATTCTATCATCGAGCTCCGGATGATCGACGAGATCATCACCAATAAGGAGGGCTCACGCCGTAACCTGTTTGAGGAAGCATCGGGCATCTCTAAATACAAGCTCCGCAAAAAGCAAACTTTCAGTAAGCTGAAAGAGACAGAGGCCGATTTGGCCCGTGTTGATGACCTGCTGTTTGAGATTGAGAAGAACCTGAAATCGCTGGAGAACCAGGCGAAGAAAACTGAACGATACTATCGTCTCAAGGAGCAGTATAAAACATTGAGCATTATGCTGGCTTCGTTCAGGATCGTGGCTTTCAGCGAATCATTAAAAAAGATAGAGGAGCAGGAGCTAAAGCATAAGGCCGAGAAGGGCGATATCGTAGCCCAGATTGATACTTTGGAAGCGACTTTACAGCAACAAAAGCTGGATAGCATCACCAAAGAAAAAAACCTCTCTGTTCAGCAAAAAACAACCAACGAGTTTGTTTCCAAGATCCGCGCTTACGAAAGCGAAAAGAAGATCAAGAATGAACAGTTGAAGTTTCAACAAGATAAGGAATCGCGTCTGACTGAAGAGTTAGAACGGGACAAAAACCAGCTGAACCACGTATTATACAACATTAAACGCCTAAACGAGGAAAAGGCTACTGAAGATGAAACCCTGCAAGCTATTCAAAGCAGGGTAACTGATTTAAAGGAGGCTGTTGACGAATTGCGCGCCCAGCAAACCGAAGCACGTAATGAGCTAAACGAACTTAATAATATCAATACCCGCCTGCAAAACCAGGCTTACAAGGCTGAAAAGGACCTGGATATATTACAAATTCAGCAACAGGCTTTGGAGCAGGAAAGCCAGCGTAATATGGAAGATACCACCAATAAAGAGGTGGAGCTTTCGCACTTTAACCAGGTGGTTGCCGAGCTGCAATACCGCAAGGAAACACTCGACGATGAATTTCAGCAGGCTGTTGAGTTTGAAAATAAATTAAAAGAACAAATTGCCGAAACCGATGTTGAGTTGAACTCGGTTAAGGATACCATTATAAAAGAAAGCCGCAGGCTGGATGCCAAACAAAACGAATACAACCTTACCAAAAGTATGGTTGACAGTTTGGAGGGCTTCCCGGAGTCAATCAGGTTCCTGAAAAAGAATGCCGATTGGGCTAAAAATGCACCTTTGTTTAGCGATGTGCTTTTTTGTAAGGAGGAGTTTCGTGTAGCCATTGAAAACTACCTTGAACCGCTCATGAACTATTACGTGGTTGAAAGCTACGACGATGCTGTAAAGGCTATAAGCCTGTTGAGCAATTCGGCAAAGGGCAGAGCAAATTTCTTTGTGCTGAATAACTACGCTGATGAATCGCCTGCACAAATCAGCTTCGAAAAGGAGGGGGCTATCCCGGCACTGAGTGTTATTGAGGTTGAAAAACGTTACCTGCCGCTTTGTAATTACCTGCTTAAAGGTGTTTACCTGGTTGATGACGATAAAGAAGGCCAGATCAATAGCGAAACTTTACCGCAGGGCGTTGTGTTAATCGGCAAGAGCGGTAAGTTCAATAAATCAAAACATACCATGGCCGGTGGGTCTGTGGGTTTGTTTGAAGGTAAAAGGATCGGGCGTGCTAAAAACCTGGAGAATTTGGCTAAAGAGATCCGGGGAATAGAGAACCAGGTGGGTTCATTTCGTACGAAGTCTGAAGAATTACAGAACAAGCTTGCAGCTTTACGTTCGTCAACCAAGGCAGCTGAGATCAATGAACAGCAACAGATCCTGAACCGTTTAAATAACGAGTTGATCACTGTAAAAACCCGCCAGGAGCAATATCAAACTTTTATTGAAAATAGCCTTAACCGTAAAGAAGATATCGCCCGCAAAATTGCAGGGATCAAAGATGAAATGGCTGCCCTGCAACCGCAATTGGCCGAGCTAAAAACTCAACGCCAGATCCAAAGCGATTTACTGGCCGATAAGCAGATGGCTTTTAACGAGCTTAATGAGTACGTATCGGTACAATCCAACGCTTATAACCAGGAAAATATCCGTTTCCATCAGCAGCAAAACAAGGTGTCGGGATTGATGAAAGACCTTGACTATCGTGATACCCAGCAGGAAAGCCTTGAAACGCGTATAAGGCAAAATAGCAGCGAGCTTGAAAAAGTAAAAGTTGCTATACAGGAAAACCTGAAACTGGCCGATAACTCAGACGACAACCTGCTTGAAATGTATGAGCAGAAGGAAAACCTGGAAAAGGCCACACAACAAGCCGAACAGGAGTACTATCAATGGCGCGGCCTCATCACCGAAAATGAGAGTCAGGTAAGCTCATTGAGGCGCAAAAAAGAAAACAGCGAAGTTATTGAGAATGAGCTGCGCGACGAACGAAATAATTTAAAGATAGACCTGAACGCGCTGAAAGAACGTCTTTCGGTTGAGTTTAATATAGATATTGAAGACCTGCCCGAAAGCGAAGTACCCGAAGGTGAAAATGAGCAGGACCTGCGCGAGAAAGCCGAAAAGCTAAAAAAACAGCTGGATGATTTTGGCGCCATAAATCCGATGGCGGTAGAGGCTTATAACGAAATGAACGAGCGTTATACTTTTATCCAGGCGCAAAAGAAAGACCTGAGTGAAGCCAAAGCATCATTGCTGGCTACCATACAGGAGATTGATGATACCGCGAAAGATAAGTTCATGACCGCGTTTATTATGGTGCGCGAAAACTTTATTAAAGTATTCCGCTCGCTGTTTAATGAAGAGGATTCATGCGATCTGATCCTGACTGATCCTGATCATCCGCTCGAGTCAGATATCGATATCATCGCGAAGCCAAAAGGTAAACGACCATTATCCATCAACCAACTATCGGGAGGGGAAAAAACCCTTACGGCAACCGCTATACTTTTTTCGCTGTACCTGCTTAAGCCTGCACCTTTCTGTATTTTTGATGAGGTTGACGCGCCGCTTGATGATACCAATATTGATAAGTTCAATAACATTATCCGTACCTTCTCCAAAGACTCTCAATTCATCATTGTATCCCACAACAAACGAACTATTGCAAGTACAGATGTTATTTACGGCGTAACCATGGTTGAGCAGGGGATTTCCCGCGTTGTTCCCGTTGATTTAAGAGAGCTGGCTGATTAGAGCTTAAAGCCTAAGGCGGAAAGCTAAAAGCTCGCGCCGTTGCCACCAACAACTTGTTATACCTGTATAATTTTATTAACCACTAAAGCCGATACGCATAGCATAAAGTTGTTGGTGACAACACCAACAACGGCAAGCTTTAGCATAATAAAAAAGGCGAAAAGCTTTTTAGCCCTCCGCCTTAAATGATACGGAAAAATTTTATTTCTTCTTTTTAAACACCGATGGTGTTTTAAGCATCAAACCTTTTACTTTGCTGCGGGTGAATCTCTGTTCCATCGCACGTTTCTGATCGGCCGAAAGTACGTTTTTTGAAGAGGTAGCCAGGCTTTGGGTTGTTACTGAACCGGTTTTATACTTGCCGGTAGAGATATAGCTCAAAGCCTGTGCTAATAAACCTTCGGTAGGGTCGCCGAAATCTTTGGTCAGATCGTCGACAGCGCTAACACCTTTATAAATGCCTTGTCCTGGTGTCATACCGGTATAATAATCGCCATTGTTTGCCGAATTTCTTGTGGAGAACATTGGCATATACAATTGGTATTTATTGATATCAATACCATAAAAACCAACAGGCTTGCCATAGGTGACAGAGCCGATCAATTCAACATCCAGTTCAGGGATCAGGTTATTAATGGTTAACTCACTTGCTGAGGCAGTACCGCTACCAACTATAAAGAATATCCGGCTTAAATTAAGTGACCCTTGTTTTTGGAAATTAACAGTTTGGTTGCTTACCGAAAAAAATCCTTTGGGTATTTCGTAAAGGTTTTTAAACAAGGTATAGTTATCGTTTGTAAGCTTATCATTAAAATAAGCTGTATACATCTTAGTGCCGTTCTTAGCCGATGGTACTAAAAGGTTGTCAAGGTATTCTGCAGTTTCTACGGATCCGCCACCGTTATACCTTAAATCAACGATCAAATCGGAAATACCAGTGAAGCTGTTTAAGGCCTCTAATATTTTAGGACCGGCATTGGTTTTATCAGTAAAAGAATTAAAAACCATGTAGCCTGCTTTTTTGCCCGAGCCGGCGTCCAGTGTTTTATAAGTAATAACAGGGTTTATGGTATAGTTAGCAGTATTAAGCGTTACATCAACGGTAGTATTATCCGGTCTGGCCAATGTCATGCTGATAGTTTTGCTGTATGCATAGGCTTGTATTACAAACTGGGTAGTCGAACCTCCGTCATCGTAAGCAAGGTCGGTACGCCCATTTATTTTGGTGATCTGATACCCGCGTTTAATACCTACTTTATCAGCAGGTGAACCAGGGTATACATATTTGATCCTCAGATCCGAACGCGTAGGGTAGAATACCGAAAAACCGAAGTCGCCGCCATTACCGCTCAATTCGTTCGATACCGAGCCGTCATCAATAAACGAATACTTAGCCGTGCCGGTATTATCGTAATATTCGTACGGTTGAGAGCTTGCCGGATTTACGGCATATTGTGATAAATGGTCAACCTCGCTGCTTAACCCGGTAATAGTATCAGTACTGACATAGTTACGGGGCTGAAAGTTTTTATAGGTTGGAAGCTGGTTGTACCACAAATAGGTTTCCTGTGGATATAAAAAAACAGAATCTCTTATACGATCAAGGGCGGTACCGGTGCTTGGCGGGCCGGTAGTACCATCATCGCCGTTATTAATAGGTTTATTTTTTTTACAGGCAGATATCGATGCAACGGAAATAAGGGCTAAAAAGTAAAATATTTTTCTCATACACTTGAGTTTAAGTATTAAAACGCCTTGTTAGTAAGTATGTTATAGGTAATACTATAAAAAGTCTTCAACACTGATACAGTCAATGCCGCTGGCTTCGGCACAAAGCTTATCTGTTTCCGAATTTTCAATCATCACTATTTCTTTACGCTGGAGGCCATGTTCCTGAATAAGCAGGTTAATTACATCTGGTTCGGGTTTTGGTACGGTTTCTTCGGTAAAATAGCAGCGGAGATATTTTTCCAGCCCGTGCCATTCGGTTTGTTTAATTTTATTTACCTGTTCCTGAACATTGCCGTTAGTTACAATAAACAATTTTTTGCGGTCGACCACAATATCCTGCATTAAGGTAAGTATATTTTGATATAAAAGCAGTTTTAGCGGTAATTTGGCAGTTAAAAGCAGGTTCTCAAATTTATCGCGGTATTGTTCGGCCACCGGGAACTGCTCCGTCAAACGGTTAAATGCGGCATCCTTCCCTTCAGCTATATACGTATCAGTTAATACTTTGGTTGCGGCCTTTGCATCTATCAGCTCAATATATTCAAGCATGTTTGCAAACAGGTAATAAGCCTGAAAGTAATAATCCTTTGCCGGATAAAGCACATTATCTAACTCAAAAATAAAAGCTGTTTTACGTTTATCAATATCCTTATAGTCCATTAAGCAATTACGTGTAGGTTTATATCGTATTCATTAAAAAGGGTTTCGGCCTTTAGCAAGAGTATTGTTTCATCAGGCCTTAATAAATAAACCGAATCGATGCTTTTATCCAGGCAAAGCGTTAGCATTTCATGTGTATAACTTGCCGAAGCTGGATTGGGCAACAATATCATTTTGCCGGTTTTTATCATAAAATCAGGCAGGTCCATATGATCACCCAAAATAATATTTTTTCCTTCCAGTTTGTTTTTGAGCTGGTAGGCTTGCGCCGACGTGGCGGCGGTAATTAAAATGCTCATGTTAATGGGCGTTAACAATTAAACCATCCCTCATTGTAACTGTGCGGTCTGACAGGTTTGCAAGATCTTCATTATGAGTAACAATAACAAAGGTTTGCCTGAAATCATTTTTAAGCTTAATAAATAATTCATGAAGCTCGAGCGCGTTGACCGAATCAAGGTTGCCTGAAGGTTCATCGGCAAAAATAAGTGCTGGATTGTTGATTAACGCACGTGCCACAGCTACCCGTTGTTGCTCGCCGCCAGATAGCTGGTTAGGTTTATGGTGCAACCTGTCTTTCAAACCCAAAAGGTCAAGCAACCCGGCCGCTTTTTTTTCTGCTTCAGATTTTGATTTTCCTGCTATAAAGGCCGGGATGCAAACGTTTTCAAGAGCGCTGAACTCGGCCAGTAGATGATGAAACTGGAATATAAAACCAATCTGCCGGTTCCGGAAATCGCTTAGTTGTTTATTGTTTAGTTTGTTTAGTTCAATATCATTAATGGTTAAAGTGCCCGAATCTGGCCGGTCAAGGGTACCTAATATGTTAAGTAACGAGCTTTTTCCGGCACCTGAAGCACCAACGATGGTTACGATTTCACCCTTTTGTACCTCAAGGTCAACGCCCTTTAATATTTGTAACTGTCCGTATGATTTATGGATAGATCTGGCTTTAAGCATTTGGCAAAGTTAACGGATTAGCTGGATTTATTTTGTTGGGATTACACTGATTGATTTATGATTTCACCGATTTTTACCGTTGATGATTCTTGATTATGTTGACACCCGATTTTTCTGATTTGACGAACATTCTATTAATCTTAAAATCCTGTAAATCCTGATTCTGGCAAAGAGCTGTATGAGATGATTTAAGCAGGCTCTCAACTGAAAACAAATTGTACCATTTTTTCTTTGCGGCGTTGCGCCTTAGTTTGCTTAATATTCAATTCCCTATGTTTCTTGTACTTTGTATCCTTTGTAAATACAATGTTATTTACCCCGATAAGGGCAAATAAACTGAAACAAGGTGTTTACCGTTTCAAACAAAATTGTAGCTTTACCGCAAATTCTTCAAAACATGAATATTCACGAATATCAGGGTAAAGCTATATTAAAAAGCTATGGCGTTAGAGTTCAGGAAGGCATTGTAGCCGATACTGTTGAGCAGGCTGTTGAGGCTGCCCAAAAATTGAAAGAAGACCTGGGCTCAAGCTGGGTAGTGATCAAAGCACAGATCCACGCAGGTGGCCGTGGTAAAGGCGGCGGCGTTAAGCTTGCCAAAAACATCGACCAGGTAAAAGAACATACCGGCAATATTTTAGGTATGCAATTGGTAACTCCGCAAACTGGTCCTGAAGGTAAAAAAGTTAAGAAAGTTTTAGTTGCACAGGATGTTTACTATCCGGGCGAAAGTGAAACCAAAGAGTTTTACATGAGCGTATTGCTTGACCGCGCCCGTGGCCGCAACATTATTATGTACAGCACCGAAGGCGGTATGGATATTGAGGAAGTTGCACACTCAACCCCTGAGCTTATATTTAAAGAAGAGATTGACCCTAAAGTTGGTTTACAGGGCTTCCAGACCCGTAAAATAGCCTTTAACCTTGGCCTTGAAGGCGAAGCATTTAAAGACATGACCAAATTCATTGCTGCTTTATACAAAGCCTATGAAGGTACCGACTCATCGCAATTTGAAATTAACCCGGTTTTAAAAACCTCTGATAATAAAATTTTAGCTGTTGACGCTAAGGTAAACCTTGACGATAACGCGCTTTACCGTCATCCGGATTACGCTGCAATGCGTGATACCGATGAGGAAGATCCAACCGAGGTTGAAGCCAGCAAATCAAACCTTAACTATGTTAAGCTTGATGGTAACGTAGGCTGTATGGTTAATGGCGCCGGCTTAGCTATGGCTACTATGGACATCATTAAAATTGCCGGGGGCGAGCCTGCCAACTTCCTTGACGTAGGCGGTACGGCCAACGCGCAAACTGTAAAAGCTGGTTTCAATATCATCCTTTCAGATCCTAACGTAAAAGCCATTCTGATCAACATCTTCGGTGGTATTGTTCGCTGCGACCGTGTTGCGCAAGGTGTAATTGATGCTTACAAAGAGATCGGTAATATCCCGGTGCCAATTATTGTTCGTTTACAGGGCACAAACGCTGCCGAAGCAAAAGAACTGATCGATAACTCAGGTTTGAAAGTTTACTCGGCAATATTGCTGAAAGAAGCTGCCGATCGTGTTAAAGAAGTTTTGGCGCTTTAATTCTTTTTAGAGATAAGAGGCTGATGATTAGAGATTAATTGCCAGCCTGTAGATAAAAAAGGAGGCTATATCACATTGATACGGCCTCCTTTTTTTATAAGGGTACCATGTCCCCTAAAAGACTATAAGTCACTCAAGAGGTCAAGTTTTTTGGCGTTATATTCTTCCTGCGAAATAAGGCCATTATCAAACAGGGTTTTTAGTTTTTTTAGTTTTTCGGTAAGCTCATCAGGCTTTGGTGATGCAGGCGGAGGTGTTTCCTGTACAACAGGAGCAGGGACAGCAACTAGTGCAGGCGGCGTTGCAGGTGCGGCAGGTGCTGTGTACCCATTTTGTTGAGAAAAGGGTTGCGGAGATGCCGGTGCTACAAAAGCGCGGGCAGGCGAATTTTCCAGCTGGATAGCACCTGATTCGGCACGTTTTTGTTCCAGGTCGCGCTGACGGCGGGCTTCACGCTCAACTTCCTTACGTTCCTGGGCATACTGGTATAATTTACGGCCCTGAACTTTAGGCAGGTAATCAACAGCCATTTCGGCGCCACCGGTGGTTTTTACGCTGAAAATGGAGCCGATAATTTCTTCCTTGGTATATACGTCAACGATATCTTTCCAAACAAAATCAACAAACTTGATAGATAGCCCCAGGTTGGCCGGGGTAAAAAACAATACACGTTTGTTGGTAATAGCTATACAATCAGGAAAAAGGTTTACCAGCGGCTTTTTCTGAACGGCAATGTAGATAACCTCTTCGCCTGAAGAAAGCAGATCCACAAGGCGTGAATAAACCTTTTCAACTGTTTTAGGGTCCTGTTCCTCGTTTAAAAATTTCTCAATCATATTTTTAGCATTTATGATGCGCGCAAAAATAACAATTATACCTGTTAAAGAGTCAAGAATCAAATGTTAAGAATCAAGTTTTCCTGAAACGTTATTCCTGACGTCTTGATTCTCAAATGGTATTAAGCAATCAACAAATTACATCCGCGGATGTCTGACTGGTCAAACCGGCCCAATACTTCAAAAGAGCCATCAGGGTAAATCCTGCCCAAATCCTGCGTAGCAATAAACGCGCAGGAATTGATATTGGCCAGGTCAATAACGCTGATGCCGCCTGTTTTACCAGTTTGTAACGTACTGAGCGGATCGTTAGTATCCCGGATGATGATCTTCATCCATGGCGGGCAATTGAAAATGCCGTCGCCTTTGGAGTAAGCTTGTGACAGCAGCTCCGTCATTCCATATTCCGAGTGGATCTGCTTTACACCAAAGCCTTTGCCTAAAATGGCGTGCAGCTCCTCGCGAATCATTTCCTTACGGCGGCCTTTCATCCCGCCGGTTTCCATTACAACAAGCTCGGGAAAGTTGACCTGGTGGTTTTCAATAAAATCGAGAAGGCCGAAAGTTACGCCAATTAAAAGCGTAGGTTTCGCGGCATCCTGCTGTTTTTTAAGTTGATGAAACAGCTCGTCATGATTGTACAAAAAGAAACCGCTATCCGGATGATTTGATTGTTTAATGAGATCATCAACCATGTAAATGAGGGATGAACCTTCGCGCTCCAGGTAGGACGGGAGCAGAGCCAGTACAGTAAAATCCCTGATATCACCATAAAAAATATTGAAGGCACGCCGAAAGCTTTCCTCATACCAGGTTTTATCGGTAACCCGGTGACTGCTGGTGATCATCCCAGTAGTACCTGAACTCGTAAAGGTTACCTCAACGGGCGCATCGGTACTTAATATAGTATGTGACTTAAAAAACTCAATAGGTAAAAATGGGATCTGGCTGTAAGATGTAATTGATGATGGATCAATTTTCAATCCTTCAATAAACTGGCTGTAAACCGGGTTATGCTGTGCCTGGTAGTTGAAAACCTGCAAGGCAGCGTCGTTAAATTGCTCTTCGGTGCTGATAGAAAATATTTCCTGTTTACCTGGTTTGTCCATTGAGGGCAAAGATAAGGAAATGTGCAGATGTGCGGATTTCAGATGTGCAGATTATCTGAACCGGGATTAACCCGATTTTTGGGATCAACGGATTTGCTTTCAAACTATTTATTGGCATCCGGGTAATCCTTAAATCCTATAAATCCCGGTTCAGAAACTCCGCAAGTTTCGGGTTGAAACGCTTTGTTTATCGCGCGAACTTTGATCTATCTAAAAACAATAATCATGAACACATTTAAAATTGTACCGCTATCAAAATCATTCGCCAAAAAAATAAGGACAACCATGACCGACGATTTTGGAGGCGAAGTGGTTGAACAACTGGCTACCGGGCTTGGGCCATGCCGGGTTTCACTTAAACCCTTTGACCGTAATGTTGATAAACGCCTGTTGCTAAAGCACTCGCCTTTTGAAATCGAAAATGCCTATAACCAGCCGGGACCTATTTTTATTCACGCTGAAGATGTGGAGGAGTACAGCGATATTTATCGTTTCCCGCCGGAGATTAAGGCTAATAAAAAGAGTTTCCCGTTGTCGCTCATAGGTTACAGCAAAGCGCAGCAAATGGTTTTAACCCGGCTTGTTGGTGATGCCGATGTTGATGAACTGATCAGCGAAATATTTGCCGAAAATGACAATGTTGAATATTTGCATGCCAGAAATGCCCAGGCATGTTGTTTTATATGCAAAATTGAGCGTGTTTGACGTTCCTATTACATAAAATTAAAAAACAAGTACGTGTTTTGGGGGTTAGTTAAATATTGAATATATAATTAATAATATTAATCATCTATCCCCATGAAAACATTAAAATTCTTGAGACTCCCGGTTTTGTTAGGTCTCTTTTTTGTAATGATATCGGCAAAACCGGCCGATGACAGCAAGCAGACAGAACGCATCCATAATTCGTCAAATGTGTTGAAAGAGTTTGCCAAGATGAAGGAAAGCATCCCGCATCAGCTATTGGAAGAATACGAAGGCATTGTTATCATTCCCAAACTCATCAATGCCGGATTTGGCATTGGCGGTAAACGTGGTAAAGGCGTAGCCATGGTGAAACTGGATAATGGCAAATGGAGTGATCCGGTATTTGTTACCTTAACAGGCGGTAGCTTTGGCTTACAAATCGGCGTACAATCCGTTGATCTGGTGCTGGTGTTCCGCCATAAAGGTGTATTAACCAAAGTCAAGAATGGCGATTTTACTATCGGTGGCGATATTTCTGCAGCAGCCGGCCCTGTTGGCCGCAGTTCGACTGCAAGTACCGATTATAAGCTGCAGGCCGAGGTTTACTCATACTCACGCAGCCGTGGTTTGTTTGCCGGGATAACCATCAATGGCTCAAACCTGGGCATCGATAAGGATTCAAACGCTGCTTATTATGGAGCCAAAGCCACCTCGCAGGATATTTTTGCGCAGGCAAGCAGCAATACCGAGGCGGTTAAAACATTAAAAGAAACATTGGCCGCGTTTTAAAAACAATGCGCTGATAAACAAAAATACCCGGCTAAATTCCGGGTATTTTTGTTTTAATGCTTTTGAAATGCCCGTTTAAGCAGTAGTCCGGACAGTGCCGACATCCCACCCACTAAGCCTCCTAAAATGCCCGTTACAGCTAATATATAACCCCAGCCAGGCAGATGAAATAAGTGGGCTATCCTTGTAGCCATGATATGATCATTGGGTATGCTTTTAAAGAGAGCCAGTACTATCCATACCATCAAAACCGCTATAAAGGCTTGCCAAAAAGAACTTTTTGCTGTTGTGCCAATAAAAAGGGCCGTTAAAAATGATATGACTGCGACTATCCACCAGGGTAAAAAATATCCGCTGGCAAATGAAAGTATAAGTATGATGAAGAACAACATGGTGTTATTATTTACCGGTTAATGTATAAGTTGATTTAATGCGTGGTGACTGTTCACTTACCGATTGCATGAAGAGCAGTTCTTTTAACTTTCCCTCGTTCCAGGTTTTGAACATATCATTATAGAAAAAACTGCCGGGATTACCTGATTCGCCGCCGGGAAAAATACCGTAACCTTTTACTTTGGGACCCATTTGCACCACCATACGCCATGATGGGCCATGCCCGTCATGAAGGGCATTAACTGTTGATGCTGTGCCACCCGATTCAAAATTACCCGAACCAAAAGCCGGTTGACGTGAAAGGCTCGCTATCTCCATTCTTTTAAATTTACCCCATTGCCAGTTTGCTCCGGGTTTACCACATCTGTCGGTAATTTCCTTTACCGCAGCTGCAAAAGCTTTATTAACGATATCTGCTGCGGTTTCCTTTGCTGGTGTGCGGATGTCATCAAACCATTTGGAAGTTGGCTCATTAAGCAGTAGCTTTTCTGTGCGATCTACAGAAGGGAAATTGTTTTGCAGGGTTTTATCTGCAAAATCATCCCCCCACACAGCATTGTACAATTGCGACCACCAATTGGTAAACACAGTAGCACCTATTGAATTCGGTGCGAAATTTTTGTCCCACATATTGATTTGATCATAAGCGCTAAGTTGTGTAGCATTAAGTTTAGTTGGGTCGATATATTTAAGCATGGTTGGTAAAATGTTCTGTGCCCGGATACTGTATACATCTGTTTGGAGTTTACGCATACTATCAACGGTGGCATTAGTCATAACGGCAAGTCTGTCATTAATGCGTTTACCGCGTTCATAGGGCGCAAATGACCAATTGATATAATAAGGATAAGAAGGATCTGTTGATGATTGATTGGCCGAGCTTACAAACCCACGAGCCGGATTTTTAATGGTGGGGTCCTGCCCAAATGGTACCCAGCCATGCCAGTCGTCAGCCGGGTCGGTTCCATCTAAAATAAATTTCCCCTGGTCTTTGTATTTAAGCGGGTATTTACCGTTTGGGGTTATGGCGATATCGTCTTTACTGGCAAAAACAAAATTTGAAGCAGGGGCGCTGAAAAAGGTAAGCGCCTTGCGGTAATCGTCATAGTTTTTGCCTGTATTAAGCAGGTACATAGCCATCAGTTCATTGGATTGTTCGTGTGCTATCCACCTTAAAGAGTGTCCAACCGGAACAAAATCAGGGCCATCGGCTTTTTGAGCATTGTTTTGATACACAACCGGGCCATGGTGCGTATAAACTACTGTATCATAAACCGGTTTTTGACCAAGTACTTCAATTTTTTCAACACGGCGGGTAGTTTTATTCCATTTGTTGTTGTACCAGTATTCCTCCATTTTGGTATCCCTGAATTTTTCCTGGTACCAGTCCAATACGTCGGCATCAACATTGGTAATACCCCAGCTAATGTTATTGTTAAAACCTAAAATAACACAGGGCGCACCTGGTAGTGATACACCATAAACATTCATACCCGGCGCCGAAAGCTGTACCTGGTACCAGATAGAAGGTAGTGTGAGGTTAAGATGCGGGTCATTAGCTAAAATAGGATACCCGCTTGCTGTTTTACTGCCCGCTACCGCCCAGTTATTGCTGCCGATACCTTCAACACGGGGTTTAGTATTTGTACTATCTGCCATGCCGGCTAAAAAATTAGCGGATGGTTTGGGAATGGGCAATGTTTTAAAATAATCCCATTTTGTGCCTGTAGGTATGATAGGATCTTCGTGCATAGGATAATCGGGAAAAAGATCATTTGTAGAGGCCGGGCCAAATTTGCGCAGAATATTGGTCATTGCAAATTCGTTTGAGCCGCCGGCCAATGTTTCCGACATCAGCTTAAGCAAAAAGGCGCAGTTGATAGGTTTCCAGTCTTCGGGGGCATAGTTAAGCAGTTTAAACTCTATGGGGTAACTCCTCGGGCTTAGCTGATGGATATAACTGTTGATGCCATCGGTATACGCCAGGATCATGTTGCGCTCTACTGGATCGGCCATCATTGCCTTTATTGTTTTTTCGGCGCCGTAAACCATTCCCATGCGGCGGTGATAGCGATCAATATCCAGCACTTTGGGGCCAATAACTTCAGCCAGCCTGCCTGCTGCCTGCCGGGTTTGGATATCCATTTGCCAAAGGCGGTCGGTTGCGGTCATGTATCCCTGGGCAAAGTACAGGTCGTGCTCGTTCTGTGCGAAAATGTGCGGGATATGATTCTCATCAAATTTAATGGTAACCTTATCCTGTAAGCCATTCAGTTTCAGGTTGAGTGCTGGCAAAATGTGCTTGCTTTCGGCATTTTGCCAAAAGCCATCGGCCGGGCTCAGGAATTTTCCTAATGGTGGAACGAGGCTTATTTTAGTTTGCAGTGCCCAAATGAGCAGTAATGTGAAAAAGATAGATATGAATGCTTTGGTAAATTTCATTGCTTGGATGATGATGCCCCTAAAGTTAACCATTTAGGCTGCATATTCAAGTCTTGGCTTACGCTTGCGGTAATGTTTTTTAGGTTTGGGAGTTTGAAGTGAGTCTGTCTTAGGTTGTTTCTTTTCCCGGCGAAAATCCCAGGGTGGGGTAGGGTTGGCATCCTGCCATAAACCAAGTTTATCTTCGCGGGCCTGTTGTTCCAGAGCAGCCAGTTCGGTGTTTTTGGAATAGGCTTTATACTGCCAGGCGTAGCCGTTTTTTACCAGCGCATAATTTACATTAGTGCCATCGATAAGTACCACCTGCGCAACAGTACGGCCATAGCGATCATGCTCGTTGCCAATTAATTTTACCTCTTTACCAAAACACAGATCGGAAGTGAATTTTTTAGCTGCTTGCCCGAACGCCTGCGATTTTTCAGGGCAGTCAATTTCGGCAAGCCTTACGGCAATCTGCTGGTTATCGCCGGTAAGCAAACCCAAAGTATCACCATCTTTTATCTTCACAACTTTATAAACACTGGCATCTGGTTGTTTGGTATTATTGGGATTACAACCGGCAATTATAATTAATGCAAGGACGAGGAGGGCAGAGTACTTTTTAAATATCATATATTAATGTGCGGATTTTGGATGAATTTATAGATGTGCTGATTTCAAATGCGCAAATATGCAGATGAATTTATTGATGTGCAGATTTCAGATGTGCAGATAGATTTGATGAGCTTATCTAACAGATAATCTGCGCATTCAAAATTTGCATATTTGCGCATCTGAAATTATTTCGCATGCAGGCTCAACGCATTTCCGTCGGGATCCTTAACCGTGGCAAAGCGGCCCCATGGGGTTGTGTCAACATTGCCTACTTCAAGGCCTTTGGCTTTAAGGTCTGCTATATCTTTATCCAGGTCGTCGGTTTTAATTACAAGGCCGCGTACACTACCCGCCGGCATTTCCGCGAACCAGTTTACGAGGGTGATGGAAACAGGCGAGCCCGGAAATGCCATCTGGATCCAGGTTTGTTTTTCAAAGTTAGCTTCAACTAATATTTCAAAACCAATTTTTAGGTAGAACGCTTTGGCTGCCTGCTGGTCGGTTACGGGGATGGAGATAATTTCAATTGCTTTCATATATTTAGCTTTGTTTGATGCTAACGGGTTGGCTTAGCCCTGCATTGATTTTCAAATTTATCTTTTAAAATACACAATTGAAACAAATTAACATCGGCACCATGTCGATGTATGTGTATCGAATCCGACGGGGGCACTGTAATAAAGTCCTTTCAATCTTGTAAATCCAATTAAATCCCGGTTCAGCTAAAATTGGAACATTAAAGCATTAACTTTGCTGATTATTAACATAGTCTTAATAATTGCCATTATGAGCAAATTTACCATACCTGATAAAGTGTTGTACGTATGCGTAGGCAGCAAATGCGGAAAACGAGGTGGTAAGGACATGTACAAGATCGCAAAATCGTACATTAAACATCATCACGGGCCCGAAGAGTTGGAGGTAATTGAAACCGAATGTACCGACAGGTGTAAATATGCCCCTGTGTGCAGTATCCAGCCCGGCAACACCTGGTTGAAAGAATATCACCCTAAAGAGGTGTTGAAGTTGATGGATCTGATTGAGTGACGTCTTCCAATGGTGCCGTATCATAAGCCCCGGCTTTGCAGGGTCTGGACAGCGCTATTAAAATTCACTAACTTTGCGCCGAATCAAATTACATTACCGGGCCCATGCAAAATTCAACGATTCCCCGTATGCCATTGGAAACGTTCGCAACGGACAACTACCAGCAGCCATTACTCAATGTAGAGCATTACCCGGTTGATTCGCAATACTTTGTCATTCAAAACCGGGACACTTACCCGATTAAGGATTATATATCGCCGCACCGTCGTAAATTTTACAAGATCTTCCATATGACCCGGGGCACCGGAGTTTTGACCATCGGCCTTCACCGCTACGAAATGGGGCGGAATGAGATCGCTTTTCTCCACCCCGACGAGATCATGTCCTGGCAAACCACTTCAGCAGAGACTGGCGGACATTTCTGCCTGATTCATCCCAACTACTTCGGGCTCGAAGCTGACCATGTGCTTCAGTTGTTCCGGCAGTTCCCGAACTTTGAGACTGATAAGGCGGTGATCCAACTGACCGACGAACAGTCGGCCACGATCAACGGTTATTTCGAAACCATGCATCGGGAAGACCGCGGTAACAGCGACGATAAAAAGCAGGCAATTTTATTACAGTTGCAGATGCTGTTGCTCGAAAGCCGGCGCGCTGGCAAGAACCTGATGCGCACGAAGGCTTCGGAAGGTTATAGCTATATCTACCGTTTCTTATCCTTACTGGAATCATCCTTTCAGATACAGGAACGCGACTCTTACGTTAAGCTTAAAACGGCGGCTGAATTTGCAGACCAACTGCATGTGCACCCCAATTATCTGAATTCCCTTGTTCGCAATCAGACAGGAAAAACCCTGCGGGAACATATACAGGATCGTCTGATCCATGAGGCCAAATCCTTACTCGTGCAAACCGACTGGGGTATCAATGAGATCAGCGACGGGCTGGGCTTCTCCGGCCAGGCTGCCTTTACCTCCTTATTCAAGAAAAAGGCCCTTGTTTCCCCTTCAGAATTCCGCAGAAATGCGGCTGTTTCCACTCATATTTGAAACTCACAAATATTCCTGTGATTCGAATAAGTCCCTTCAGGGCCTCCCTGCGCAATTTTGTACCATACAATTAATGATCAAGAAAATGAAAACACAGAAAGTATGGTTCGTTACAGGAGCCTCAAAAGGATTAGGTTTAAGTTTAGTAAAACGGTTGTTAACTGAAGGCTACAAGGTAGCGGCTACTTCAAGGGATGCAGAAGCCTTACGTACCGAGGTGGGCTACAGGGGCGGTGATTTTCTTCCGCTGCAGGTGAACCTGACCGACAATACCAGCGTAGCTGAAGCAATTACCGCGATAGTTGCCAAATTTGGCACGATCGACGTAGTTGTGAATAACGCCGGTTACGGGCAGCTCGGCACATTGGAGGAACTAACCGACGACGAAGCCCGCAAAAACTTCGACGTTAACGTATTCGGTTCGCTGAATGTAATTCGTAACGTAATGCCGATATTCCGCGCCAGGAAATCAGGTGCGTTCTTTAATATCTCTTCAATAGCCGGTTTCCTGGGCACTTTCCCCGGATGGGGTATATACAACGCCACCAAATTTGCGGTTGCCGGCTTTACCGAAGCGCTTTCGGCTGAAGCAAAATCACTGGGTGTAACTGCCACCATCGTTTATCCCGGCTATTTCAAGACCAATTTTCTGCTGCAAGGCTCATTGCGCACCGCAGCAAAGCCGATCAATGACTATAAAGAAGCCCGCGACCTGGAAGTGATCCACAACGAACAAGTCATCGGCAACCAGCCCGGTGACCCTGAAAATGCGGCTTTAGCCTTCATCGAGGTGGCTGAAATGCAAGAGCGTCCGCTGCACTTATTCCTGGGTTCAGATTCATTCGGGATGGCGCAAAGCAAGATCGAAGCCGTTCAGAAAGACCTGGCTGCTTTCGAGAGTATCAGCAAGTCGACCGATTTCAGAAAATAAGCTTTTTTCTGACTTCCTTTTATAAAAAGCCGGCCAGTAATGGCCGGTTTTTTGGTGTTTGCAGGGTAATGCCGAAGGTATCATATGAAAAGGAAAGAGCCACCAAAACAAAAAAGACCGCATCATTTGATTTACGATACAGCCTCCTTAAAATAAGATGTTAAAACAAATGCCTTTCGTTTATCGAAAGGCATTTCGTGTGGAAACCTATCCCTCTGGGGAGGGCAGGGTGGGGCTTAAGCCTCACTATCATATTTTATCTGACCAACGTGCTTGTCAATCTGCCATCTGCCGGTACCCTCTTCGCCGATAACTTCGAATAGTTCGAGGGCGCGGCGGGCTTTATATTCTTCTTCGCGTTGTTCTTTCAGGAACCAGTTTAGGAACTCCATAGTAACAAAATCCTGTTCTTTCATACAACGCGCATATATGTTTTTGATAGCGTTGGTAACGCTGATTTCCTGGTCGAGGGCGTCTTCAAACACTTCGCGGAATGAATTATATTCCTGTTTAATGCCGGTTACCTCAGGTGATACAGCATTGCCACCCATATCAAGGATATATTTATAAAATTTTAGCTGGTGTTGACGTTCTTCTTCGGCTTGTTTGAAAAAATATTCTGACGAAAAATCATAACCGTTGCGATTGCACCATGATGCCATGGCCAAATATGCTGACGAAGAAAATGCTTCTTTTTTAACTTGCTGATTTAAAATCGCTTCGATATCTGATGATAACAGGCTTTTTATGCGGAGTAGGTCTTTCATGGTC
This sequence comes from Mucilaginibacter gossypii, assembly GCF_900100945.1. Classification (GTDB taxonomy): domain Bacteria; phylum Bacteroidota; class Bacteroidia; order Sphingobacteriales; family Sphingobacteriaceae; genus Mucilaginibacter; species Mucilaginibacter gossypii. Next base: position 152,449 of record NZ_FNCG01000002.1, read on the forward strand.
TTGATAAATTAATGTTATATGTCTTATCGCAGGATATTATGTACAATAATAATGCTGTAAAGGCATATTAGTTTAATTTAAAGACAATATGAAATTAATCTAAATTGTGTTGATAATTAGTCTAATTACAGTGAGTTGCTGTAAAGGCGGTCATGGATAATGTGGTTGAGTTCCAGCATTACAAAAGTACCTTCTAAAAGATCTTTCAGGCTGATGATCTGAGCCAGTGAAAGTACATAACAATGATCGCAGGCGCAGATGAAAATAATCTCCACGTCGGGATCAGTAGTGGCGTTCAGCAGTTTTTGCTCAATGTCGATAGAATAAACCGCTTTGCGTAATTTTAAGAAATTGCGATGATCAAACCGGGCAACCTTACCGGCGAAATCGACATACCAGCAACGCTCTGTATCACATTGGTAAACGGCACCAGTCTTGGTGCTGAAAACGTCGGTCCATAAAGTTAGTTCGGTGGTCGCAATCATATAACGGATACAAATATTGGTATTATTTGTAATCAATCCAAATAAAGATAGAAAATTATTTTTCACGCGAATGATTAGCGTGCGGCTCAAAATTTATTCGAATTACACCAATCGGGTAGTAAAAACCAATTCGCGTAATTCGAAACAAATTAGTGTGAATTATTTTTTTTCATACAAGCAATTAATTTTATTATAAATTTGGAACATGGTTACGGGCTTAATCCGAAATCGAACCAATTATCCTTTTATCATTTTTTATATGAGAAAAACCTTACTATCCGCCTTATGCTGCTTGCTGGCTGCTTTGGGTGTAAAGGCACAAACGCCTGCACTTGAGCGTGTTGAGCCCATGTCCTGGTGGGTTGGCATGAGCAATCCCAACCTCCAACTGGTTGTGCATGGCAACAATATTGCCGCCCGTAATGTAGTGCTTACTTACCCCGGTGTAAAGCTTAAAGCAGTTCATAAAGTTGAAAATCCGAATTATTTATTCATTGACCTGAACATTTTTTCATCGGCTATTCCGGGAACGTTCCCGATAAAATTTAAGAAAGCAGGCGAAAAAGACCTTACGTATAGTTATACACTTAACAAACGCGACAGATCTGCAGGCAGGGCGCAGGGCGTTACCAGTAAAGATCTGATCTATCTCATTATGCCTGACAGGTTTAGCAATGGCGATGTTGCCAACGACTCATTTGATAACCTACGTGAGCGAGGCATCCACCGCGATTCGATGTTCAGCCGCCATGGGGGGGACCTTCAGGGGATCATGAACCATTTGGATTACCTGAAAAATTTAGGAGTAACTGCAATCTGGCTTACACCCGAAATCGAGAATGACGAGCCAAGCGCTTCGTATCACGGGTATGCCGTTACCGATTATTATAAGATAGATCCAAGGTACGGCACTAATAACCTTTACAAAAAATTTGTGGAAAAATGCCACAGCATGGGGCTTAAGGTTATTAAAGACCTTGTACATAACCACGCCGGTACCGAAGGTTACCTTATACAGGATATGCCAATGAAAAGCTGGGTACACCAATGGCCAGCGTACACCAAATCAAACTTCAGGGATGCGGCTGTGATGGATCCGCACGCCTCGCCAATGGACCGCAAACTGATGCAGGACGGCTGGTTTGACCACCGCATGGCCGATTTAAACCAAAATAATGTTTACGTACAAAACTACCTTACCCAAAACCACATCTGGTGGGTGGAGTATGCGGGTATCGACGGTTTCAGGCTGGATACTTATCCTTATAATGAACCTGTTTATATGGCCAAATGGGCGAAAGATGTAAAAGCCGAGTTTCCTAAGCTTTCCATATTTGGCGAAACGCTGGTATGGTCTGCCGCTAACCAGGCATTTTTTACGCAGGGCAATACGGTTAACCGGGGTTTTGATACCCAGCTACCGGGCGTAACCGATGCTGTTTTAAAAGATGCCATTTATGAAGCTATTAATGGTAACGATGGCTGGACAGACGGCGTTGGTCGCTTGTATTCGGTAGTAGCTCAGGACTTTCTATACCAGGATGCTACCCGCAATACCATATTTATGGATAACCATGATATGAGCCGTTTATTATCAATGGTAGGGGAGGATATTACCAAATACAAATCGGCTATGGCTATGCTGCTGACCATGAGGGGCGTACCGCAAATGTATTATGGCGATGAGATTCTGATGAAAAACTACTCGAACCCTGATGGTTTGGTACGCGAGGACTTCCCGGGCGGCTGGGTCGGCGATAAGGAAAATAAATTTACTGCCGAAGGCCGCAGTAAAAAAGAAAATGACGCTTTTAATTATGTGAGTAAGCTGGCTAATTACCGCAAAAGCACTACTGCTCTGCAAACAGGTAAAATGATGCAGTTTGTGCCCGAAAAAGGTATTTATGTTTATTTTAGGTATGATGCCCAAAAAACGGTAATGATCATGTTCAACAGCAGCGATAAGGAACAGGAAACTACTACAGCACGGTATTTTGAGCGTATTGGCGATGCCAAAACAGCAAGGAATATACTAACGGATGAAATGATTGGACTGGATAAAGTCACTATACCGGGCAAAACAACTTTAGTGTTAGAATTAATACCCGGTGTTACCCATTAAAATAATATCTTAGGGAACTAATTCCCTGTGTTTTACCAAAAAAATGAATACAATAAAAGCCTGTATTTTTGACCTCGACGGTGTAATAGTCGATACCGCCGTTTACCATTATAAAGCCTGGAAAAGGCTGGCCAATTCGCTTGGCTTTGATTTTACCGAACATCAGAACGAACAGCTGAAGGGCGTAAGCCGTGTACGTTCGCTGCAATTGATCCTGGGCTGGGGCGGCGTTACCAAAACAGAGGCCGAGCAGGAGCAACTGGCTACCCTGAAAAATACCTGGTATATGGAAATGGTAAACCAAATGAAACCCGAAGAGATCCTGCCTGGGGCCAAAGAGTTTTTAACAACCTGCCGTGCGGTAGGTCTTAAAACCGCGCTGGGTTCCGCCAGTAAAAACTCAATGACCATATTGGAGAAAATTGGTATCACCGATATGTTTGATGCGGTGATTGATGGTAACAAAGTGAGTAAAGCCAAACCAGATCCCGAAGTATTTTTGGCGGGTGCACAGGCCCTGGGCGTTTTACCTGAAGAATGCGTGGTTTTTGAAGATGCCATTGCGGGCGTTGAGGCCGCCGTTGCCGGTGATATGAAAGTGGTAGGCATCGGCTCATCCGATGTACTTAAAGGCGCCAACCTGGTTATTAAAGGTTTGGACGAAATGACTTTAGATAAATTGTATAAACTATAGCTCCGGCCAACCCTCCCCTAAAGGGAGAGGGCTTTAAAACGGGCGTTATTAATTAAACTATTAACTATTAAATTCAAGTCTCACCCTTTAGGGAGAGATTTAGAGGGGGCAAATGAAAAACTATATAAAAGCTGATGAGTGGAAGATAATTGAAGAAGGCTTCGATCCTCATTACAATAAAATTTCTGAAAGTATCTTCAGCTTAGGTAATGGCCGCATGGGCCAGCGCGCCAATTTTGAAGAAGCTTACAGCGGTGATACCCTGCTGGGCAACTACGTAGCCGGGGTTTACTATCCCGATAAAACCCGTGTAGGCTGGTGGAAGAATGGTTATCCCGAATATTTTGCTAAAGTGCTTAACGCCGCCAACTGGATTGGTATTGATGTGGTAATTGACGGCGAGCAACTTGACCTTGCTAAATGCGAAGTATTCAGTTTCCGCCGGGAACTAAATATGAAAGAAGGTTACCTGAAGCGCGATTTTCGCGCTAAAACAGCATCGGGTAAAGAAGTAAAAGTGGAGGCTATTCGCTTTTGCAGCATGGCCGATGATGAAACAGGTGCTATTAAATATACCCTTACGCCGTTAAATTTTAGTGGGGCCATCACCTTAACGCCTTCAATTGATGGAGATGTGGTGAACAAAGATTCCAACTATGATGAAAAGTTTTGGGACGAAGTAAGCAAGGCAACACAAACCGACGGCGGTTACATCGTAATGCGCACCAAAAAAACAGGCTTTGAGGTTGCTACAGGTATGAAGTTTAGTATCCTTCAAAATGCTGAAGTTATTGAATTAGCTACCGAAGCCATCAAAAAGGAAAAATATGTAGCTTCTAAAATTGATCTGCAGGCAAAGCAGGGCGAAAGCATCAGCGTGATTAAATATGCCGCTAACCTGTCATCACAAAACTATAAACCCGAAGAGCTGGTTGATCAGTTAAACGCTACTTTAACCCGTATCAGTGCTAAAGGTTTTGATACCATGCTGGCCGAACAAGCTGCCGCCTGGGCCGAAAAATGGAAACATAATGATATCATTATTGATGGCGATGTATCTGCACAACAGGCTATCCGCTTTAATATATATCAACTTAACCAAACCTATACTGGTGAGGATGATCGCTTGAATATCGGCCCCAAAGGCTTTACCGGCGAAAAATACGGGGGCTCAACCTATTGGGATACCGAAGCTTATTGCGTGCCTTTTTACCTTTCTACAGCTCCGCAAAAAGTTACCCGCAATTTGCTGCTTTACCGCTACAAGCAATTAGGCAAAGCTATCGAGAATGCCCAGCTATTAGGTTTTAAAGATGGCGCCGCATTGTACCCTATGGTTACTATGGATGGCACCGAATGCCACAACGAGTGGGAAATCACTTTTGAAGAGATCCATCGTAATGGGGCTGTCGCTTTTGCCATTTACAACTATGTGCGTTATACCGGTGACGAAGCTTATTTAGGCGATTACGGTTTTGAGGTATTGTTAGGTATAGCCAGGTTCTGGTCGCAAAGGGTTAACTGGTCGGATGATAAGCAGCAGTACGTAATGCTGGGTGTAACCGGGCCAAACGAGTATGAGAACAACGTAAACAATAACTGGTATACCAGCACTATTGCAACCTGGTGTATGCAATATACTGTTGATGTTGCTGATAAAATAAAGGTGGCTGATCCGGAAAAATATGCAGCGTTGGTAAGCAAGCTGAACCTGAATGAGGAGACCGAATTTGGCCGTTTCAACGATATCATCCAAAAGATGTATTACCCATACGACGAGAAACGCCAGGTGTTTTTACAACAGGACGGCTACCTGGATAAAGAGCAGATCCTGGTAAAAGATCTGCCCGCGTCAGAGCGTCCTATCAATCAAAAATGGAGCTGGGACAGGATCTTGCGTTCATGCTACATTAAACAGGCTGACGTACTGCAGGGAATTTACTTTTTTGAAGATCAGTACAATATAGATACTATTCGTCGCAACTTTGATTTTTACGAGCCGCGTACTGTACATGAATCATCATTATCACCATGCGTGCACGCTATTTTGGCTGCCAAACTCGGCGATGAAGCCCGTGCTTATGAGTTTTACCTGCGCACGGCTCGCTTAGATCTGGATGATTACAACAACGATACTGATGATGGCTGTCATATCACCTCAATGGCTGGCACCTGGATGGCTGTTGTTGAAGGTTTTGGCGGGATGCGTGTAAGGGATGGCAAGCTGGTATTTCAGCCGTTCATTCCCAAAAAATGGTCGTCATTTTCGTTCCATATAGGTTTCCGCGGTGCCTTGCTGAATATTAAAGTGAGCAAAGAAGGTGTGCAGATCAAAAACGCTTCGGATGTGGAAACAACAGTGCTGGTTTATGGTAAAGAGCAACTGGTGAAAGCCAATGATGAACTACTGGTTGAAGCGTAATGAAAGGCAATAAGATTTTTACCTGTTTTATTGCTGCAACAATGTTGCCCGTTATTACGTTGGCACAGGTAAAACCACATCATACAAAAAAACGCATGGAACAAACTACCAACCATAAGCTCATCATATACCAGTTATTGCCCCGCCTGTTTGGCAATACCAACACACTTAATAAAACCAATGGATCTATTGAGGAAAACGGTGTAGGCAAGCTGAACGATATCAACGATAAGGCCCTGCAGGAGATAAAGAAAATGGGCTTTACCTATGTTTGGTACACGGGCGTAATTGAGCACGCTACCATGACTGATTATTCGCAATATGGTATTAAAGCAGATGATCCGGATATAGTGAAGGGCAGGGCCGGTTCTCCTTATGCAATTAAAGATTATTACGATATCGATCCCGACCTGGCAGTTGATGTTAAAAACCGTATCGGCGAGTACGAAGCGCTTATCAAACGCAGCCACAACAATGGTTTAAAAGTATTGATGGATTTGGTTCCAAACCACGTAGCCCGTACCTATGGTTCGGACGTTAAACCGGCCGGGGTACGTGATTTTGGCGAGGATGATGATAAGAGCAAGGCTTTTAGTCCAACTAACGATTTTTACTATATGCCTGGCCAGCCTTTTGTTGTTCCGTCGGGCTATAATCCCGGAGGTGATGAATTCAAAAGTCTGATGAAGGATGGTCATTTTGATGAAAACCCAGCCAAAGCAACCGGTAACGATGTTTTCAGCGCTGCACCATCAATTAATGATTGGTTCGAGACTATGAAGCTAAACTACGGGGTCGACTATATGGATCATCGCCGTGGTCATTTTGATCCGATTCCGCCGCTTTGGAACAAGGTTTATGATATTCTGCATTACTGGAGCGAAAAAGGTGTGGATGGTTTCCGTTGCGACATGGTTGAGATGGTGCCGATTGAGTTTTGGGGTTGGGTAATCCCTAAGCTTAAAGCTGGGCATCCTGGGATTATTTTCGTTGGCGAAGCTTACGACAAAGGCAAATACAGCGATTATATTAATAAAGGCAAGTTTGATTATCTGTACGATAAGGTAGGCCTGTATGATGCTATCAAACGCCTTACCCGCGATGAGCACAATTCATCAACCTGGGAAATCAACGCTGTTTGGAACCACGATAGCAAAGGCATTGACGAGCACATGCTCCGGTTTATGGAAAACCACGATGAGCAGCGCATCGCTTCAAATGATTTCGCAGGTAACCCATGGTTAGCCGTACCTGGCATGATCGTAACAGCCACTTTAAATACCGGCCCTGTAATGGTTTACTTTGGGCAGGAAGTAGGGGAGCCGGCTATCGGTAATGAAGGGTTTAGTGGTAACGATGGCCGCACTTCCATATTTGATTACTGGGGTGTTCCGCAGCATCAAAAATGGGTTAATAACCATAAGTACGATGGCGCGAAATTATCGGCAGATCAACAAAAGCTTCGTGGCTTTTACCACAACCTGCTTACTGCAGTGCACAATAGTGAAGCTCTTAAATCGGGCGCTTTCTATGAGCTGATGATAGCTAATGAACATCAGCCAGGCTTTGATACCCGTTTGTATATCTACGCCCGCTATACCAACAATCAACGTATATTAGTAATAACCAATTTTAACCGGAGTGAGCGTAAACTAACCGTAAAGCTTCCGGAAGACCTGTTAACAAAATTAAACCAAAGCGGCCATAAACAATTCACCGACCTGCTGAGCGGCGATAAATTCAATACCGATGATATACGTAGTGGTGTTGAAGTAAGCCTGCCCGCCATGGGCGGATTGTTGCTGGAGTTTTGATCAGAATTTACTGAATTTTAAAATTGACAGAATGCTTATCATGTTGTGAAAATACCATGGTGTTCCGTGCAGAGGCCTATCTCCCTGAGCTTGTCGACGGGTCGCGTGCAGAGGCCCTGCCCACCATGCTTCGACAGGCCCAGCATGACACCCTGATATTCTGAAAATCCTAAAATTCTGAGAATTCTGATTCTGACATTATAAAACCAATTATGAGTAAACCAACCATCGCGCAAAAGCCACGGTTAAGCTTTTGGCAGATCTTTAACATGAGCTTCGGCTTTTTAGGCATCCAGTTTGGTTTTGCCTTACAAACGGGTAACGCCAGCCGCATCCTCCAAACCTTTGGTGCCGATGTGGAGCATCTGTCGTGGTTTTGGCTGGCCGCGCCAATAACAGGCATGGTTGTTCAACCTATCATAGGTCATTACAGCGACAGGACCTGGAACCGTCTTGGTCGGCGCCGCCCTTACTTTTTAACAGGTGCTATTTTATCGGGTTTGGCATTGTTTTTTATGCCCAACTCATCTATGTTGGCAGCGCTGATCCCGCCGATAGTAGTAGGCGCTGGCATGCTCATGATTATGGATGCTTCATTCAACGTAGCTATGGAACCTTTCAGAGCTTTGGTGGCTGATAACCTGCCCGATAGCCAGCATACAACCGGTTTTTCCATGCAAACCTGTTTGATAGGTGTAGGCGCTGTAATTGGTTCATGGCTACCTTATGTTTTTGCCGAATGGTTTGGAATAGCCAAAACAGCCGATCAGGGCATTGTGCCTAATAATGTGCTATATTCATTTTACATTGGTGCCGCGGTTTTAATAGGCGCTATTTTGTGGACTGTAGTCCGCACTAAAGAATATCCCCCCGAAGTTTATGCAACCTTTCATGAAAAGGACGAAACGGTATCTGGGCATAAGGGCGGTTTGTTGGAGATCTTCTCCGACCTCGTCAACATGCCTAAAACCATGAAGCAGCTGGGATTGGTACAGTTCTTTTCCTGGTTTGCACTTTTCTCTATGTGGGTATTTACAACCCCGGCAGTTGTTGATCATGTTTACCATATCCCGGCAGGGGATACTTCTTCGGCAGCCTATAATGATGCCGCCAACTGGGTAAATGTATTGTTTGGTGTATATAATTTAGTATCGGCAGTGTATGCTTTGTTATTGCCCCGCATAGTCAAAAAACTGAGCCGAAAAAAAGCGCATGCGTTTTCATTAACTATGGGCGGTTTAGGGTTAATCTCCGTATTTTTTATTCCTGATCCACGTTTGCTGATCTTGTCAATGATTGGTGTCGGTTTGGCTTGGGGTAGTATCCTTGCTATGCCTTATGCTATTCTATCAAGCTCAATACCAGCCAAAAAGATAGGCGTGTACATGGGCATTTTTAATTTCTTTATTACTTTTCCGCAAATAGTTAATGGCATTATTGGTGGTCCGATAGTGAAGTATGCATACAGCGGGCATGCCATTTATGCTTTGGTAATGGCCGGTATTTTTATGTTCCTGGGCGCGATAGCTGTTCTTTTTGTTCAGGATGGTAAGAAAATTCAAATAATTGAAGCCGCAAATTGAATAAAAATTAAGGATTTGGCACGGTTAATGGTTTTTCGTTAATTCAATTATTGTATATTGCGTAGTAAGTACACTTTATACATCTTTGCAGAAGCCACTAATTTGTTTGAATGGAAAGTAATACCCCAAATCCGGAGTTGATAACCAGTAAGTTAATTGAAGCAGAAAACTTACTTGAAGAAGAAGAGGAATTTCACCATCTTAATAACCCTGCCGATGGTATTAAGCCGGTTGTAAAAAAGTATCTCGGTGTACCCAATCATGCTGATCAGGTGGGGAATAAGTTCTACTTTACTGATGGCGATGCTAAAGTTGAAGTAATAGTTGTTACCGACGAGATTATCCGTGTGAGGCTTGCGCCGCATAGCGTTTTTTTAGATGATTTTTCATACGGGGTACCTAAGCTGCCAACCAAGGCGGCAGGTTTTACTTTGCATGAAGATGATAATGAATTTCGGGTATCTACTTATAAAGTGAATTGCCATATCCGCAAAAAGGATTTCTTTATCTCTTTTTCAGATAGCAGCAACCATGTAACCAGCATCGATGCTGTGCCAATGCATTGGGAAGAGAACGTGCAGGCGGGCGGTTATTATGTGTTTTGCACCAAAACCTGCGCACCCGACGAAAGTTTCTTTGGCTTAGGCGATAAACCGACCGAATTTAACCTGCGCGGCAAAAGGCTAAAAAACTGGAACACTGATGCCTACTCGTTTCAGTGGAACCAGGACCCTTTGTACCGCAGTATCCCTTTTTATATCAGCGTAAACGAGGGTATAGCACACGGTATCTTTTTTGATAATACATTTAAAGCGCAATTTGACTTTGGCGCCGAAGACAGGACTAAAACAAGTTTTTGGGCTGATGGCGGCGAACTGCAATATTACTATATCCACGGGCCGCACATGATGGACGTGGTAAAAAGCTATCACACCTTAACCGGTACACACCCTATGCCACCGCTTTGGGCGCTGGGTTACCATCAATGCCGCTGGAGCTATTATCCTGAAGCTAAGGTTAGGAAGATAGCCAAAGGTTTCCGTGAAAACCAGATCCCATGCGATGGTATCTACCTGGATATCGATTATATGGATGGTTACCGCTGCTTTACCTGGAACCGTAAGTACTTCCCCGATCCTAAAAAAATGATCAGCGAGCTTGCTGCTGATGGCTTTAAAACCGTGGTAATTATTGATCCTGGGATTCGTGTGGATGACAACTACGAGGTGTTCAGGGAGGGTAAGGAGAAGCGATATTTCTGCCGTCGAAGCGATGATTACTTTATGGAGGGCCACGTATGGCCAGGCCGTTGCCAGTTTCCTGACTTTACCAATCCTGAAGTACGCGAATGGTGGGGCGGTTTGTTTGACGAACTGGTACAAATGGGCGTTGCCGGTGTTTGGAACGATATGAATGAGCCTGCTGTATTTGGTGCCGGTACCTTCCCTGATGATGTGCGTCACCAGTACGATGGTTACCGTGGATCACACCGCAAGGCGCATAATATTTATGGCATGCAGATGGTACGCTCAACCTACGAGGGTTTGCGCAAGATCATGAAAAACAAACGCCCTTTTACCATTACAAGGGCAGGTTATTCAGGCGTGCAACGCTTTTCATCGGTGTGGACCGGTGATAATGTGGCCTCATGGGAACACCTTAAGCTGGGTAATATCCAGTGTCAGCGTTTGTCGATATCGGGCATACCATTTTGCGGTACCGACATTGGCGGTTTTAGTGGTGAGCCCGATGGCGAACTGTTTACCCGCTGGATCCAGATGGGCACCTTTTCGCCGTTTATGCGTGCGCACTCGGCGGGTGATACCAAAGAGCGTGAACCGTGGAGTTTTGGCGAGCCATTCACGGCAATCAACCGTAAGTTTATCGAACTGCGTTACCGTTTGATCCCCTACCTGTACTCAACTTTTTGGGAGCACCACCGCTATGGCTTCCCTATTTTGAGGCCGATAGTGATGCACGAGCAGGACACACAGCTAAACCATTTCCGCCAGGATGAGTTTACTTATGGGGATAAAATTTTGGTTTGCCCGGTAATGGAGCCAGGGCAGATCAAACGCAATGTATATCTGCCTAAAGGAAAATGGTACAACTTCTGGACTTACGAGGTTGTTGACGGCGGCCAGGAAGTATCAGTAGATACCCCGCTTGAGACTATGCCAGTATTTATAAAAGCCGGTTCGGTGATACCTGAATATCCGGTGATGCAATACGTTGGCCACAAAGAGATTGAAGAAGTAAAGCTGAATATTTACTATACCGATTATGAGGTAAATTCATTCCTGTTTGAAGATTACGGCGAAACATTTGCGTACGAGCAGGATATTTACCTGGAGAAAAAGTTTGTGGTAAATGGCAGTAGCAAAAATTTAACCATTGATCAGAGCCTGGAAGGTTTGTATACCCCACGCTATGACGGCTATCATTTTAACCTGATAGGTTTGCCGTTTACGCCATCAAAAATAAAAGTAGATGGCAAAGAGGTAAAAGAATTTCAACTAAATGATGATAAAACGGTAGAGTTTAAATACAGTAAAAACTTTAAACATATTGAAATAAGCAAATAATATTTATATATAGCCAAACTACCTCTTCGTAACGCCAGTGCGAGGTATGAAGCAATCGCAAACCATACAGGTCTAACCTGTTAAGATAGATGGATTGCTTAGTACTAAAGCATTGACGTTTTTTATTTCAAACTTTATTGTTTATTTCCTCCGCGCACCATCGAAAGATAAGAAGTAAAAGCTAACTTTAAAGGGAGTTTGCATAAGCGTTATGTCAATAAAGCGCTTCGGACGTTATGATGATTTTTCTGTAAGTTGTTCATAAATTAAATAAGTTGTTTTTGAGCATTAGCTAGGTTTTTAATTTTTATTTTGGATCGAATTTTCGAGTCCTTGGATCTGTTCATCCTGCTGAACCTTGCTTTAGTCATACCATACCTGTTTTGGTGCAATTTTAAAATATCAGTTGTTTTTAGCTTACTGTAACAGCTAATTGCCGTCATGAAGATACTAACTTTACATGACACGGTTTTGCCAGTCCGAAAGGCTGGACCTTACTAATACCTTTAAGTTTTGTGATGCGTGTTCTGTTGTTAAGGATATATAATTAACTAATATATAGCCTGATATGATAAACAGAGGGTGCTAAATACCCTTTAATAACATATCGTTGTAGTGCTAATCTTTATTTTCTGTCATATAAATCTATAATCTAAATGTCTTGATTAAAAGTATATTACGATTTTTTATAGAAATAAGTCTATTATTTATTATTACTAAGTATTACCTTTGATAAAAATATTAAACTTATACCTTATTGTTTTATGAAAAAAAATCTATTCATTATCTCTTTGATGATGATGCTGTGGTCTTGCAGCAAAAATGCACAATTAGTTCCCGATCAAACAAAAACGTCTTCTGGAAAGTTGACGGCACATGCTGCTGGAGACCAGGCATGGGATGTTTTAGGTTTTGGCTATGATGTAACAGGTGAATATGGGAATTCGGTTTCCACAACATTTCCAGTTATTGACGTTGCGAAGCTTTATGCAGCAGATCCTATCAGGGTAGTTAAGAATGTAAGTACAAGTAGGAATTCGACATTTTCATATGGGGATAACGTACAGCATTACTCAAGCGACCTGTCTGCACATTTAAATGCAACTGTTGGCTTTTCTTTATTCAAAGCAAGTATCACTTCTGCTTATTCTGATGTATCCTCTTTTAATTCAAAGTATATTTATGGCAGCTATAATCTTTTATTACAACAGCGTGAGCTAAAGTTTAATGCGCCGACTGTTATACTCCAACAATACTTAACATCAAATTTTAAAACCGATATAGGTATTCTTACTCCAGAACAATTAGTTCGTCAATATGGTGCCTTCTTTTTGACGGATATTATGTTGGGGGCTAAACTACAGATAACCTACCGTTCGCAAACATCAAGTTCTGATAGAAAGACAGCCGCATCCGCAGGTTTAGATCAAAGTTTAGGCAGTTTGTTTTCAATCAATGCTGGCATTAACTCACAGCATTCACAAAGTAGCAGTAACTTTAATCAATATGTGCACTATGTAACTCATGGTGGAGACCCCACTGTTGGAATAACTCCAAATACTATCGTATTTGATCAAAATACCCCACCTATTGATTTTGGAGCCTGGCAAAGTACTACCAATGCGCAAAACGCAGTGCTTATTGATATCCCGAGTTCTGGTTTAATTGGTATTTACGATTTAATTGCCGATCCGGTAAAATCAAAAGCAGTTAAGGATTATATTAATAATGTATTCTTGCCAGGTAATCAAGTACAGGCTGTATTTGATAAAGCACCTCTTTACCGGTGCTTTAGTACTGCCAATCAAGATTACATGATTTTAACAAATCCAAGCGAAGTATCTAATTTACCAAGCTGGAAGATTGAAGGCGTTTTAGGGAATGTTTATACCGATAATACTAAGGGAGGTTTAGTGCCTGTTTTAAGATGGTATCAATACCAGGCAGGATATCACTTTTTTACTTGTAACGTGAATGAGATCCCTTCTCAGGCTAACCAAGAAGGTACGCAGGGATATATCAATCCTACTCAAGTACCGGGGTCAAAACCCTTGTATCGTTATCGCAATAGTAGAGGAGCACACTGTTATTCTGTAGATGTAAATGAACTTGGGCCTAAAAATGGATGGACATTGGACGGTATTATGGGATATCTTGAATAATACATAAAATATTTTTAAAGGCGTGGTCATTTGACCCGCCTTTTTGTATTTTATCCAAATGCATTTTCAATTTTATCCTTTCTGAAATTTACCCTAAGCCAACAAATACCAGATTGTTTTTAATAGTGAAAAATTATATGGCTTTCGAAATCGGTCATCACTTTTTGGTATTTTAAAGAATCCAGTCCGATAACTGATCCCAAAACAGATATGATATAGTTAACTGATTGCTCCGGTGGTGCTGATAGTGTCTCCATCTTCCCTCTAAAAATAAATCTCCAAAACCCTGCATAATATATTAATCCTGTTATATTTGATTACATATAAACCAAACTCATTCCTGTGATTTGGGTTATCTACTAACACTCTAACAGGTTATCTATATCATGGCCAAAAAAACAACTAAAACCGAGAACCCCTTACCGGATACAAAGCCTGTAAAGGAAAAAAAAGCCGTCACTAAGGTCAAAGCCGATAAAGTAACGCCTGAAACAGGAGCCCCGGAACCTAAAAAAACAGTTAAAACAAAAACAGTGGCTGCCGAAAAGCCTGCCGTTGCAGAGAAAGCTGTACCGGTTAAAACAAAATCGACTGCTGATGAGAAGCCTTCAGTCGTTAAAAAAGCAGCATCGGCTAAATCGAAAGCGGTGAATGCCAATAACCTGACAGAAATTACCCCGCAACCTGTAACGCTTAAAGCCGTTGAACCATACAGCCGTTTTACGGATTTTGATATCAGTTTATTTAAGTCGGGCAAACATTATAAGCTGTATGAAAAACTGGGCTCGCATGTAGTGGAATATCTGGGTGTCATTGGGACTTATTTTGCCGTTTGGGCTCCAAATGCACAATACGTAGCGGTAATAGGCAACTTTAACGGCTGGGACCGCGGTTCGCATAGCTTGAATGCCCGCTGGGATTCATCGGGTATTTGGGAAGGTTTTATTCCAAATGTTGGCAATGGCGAAACGTATAAATACTATATCAAATCATCAACCGGCGAAGACCTGGAAAAAAGCGATCCTTTCGCCCTACGCTGGGAATTGCCTCCACGTACAGCCTCTATAGTTGCCGATACTTTTTATGAGTGGAAGGATCAGGACTGGATGCAGAACCGTCATGAACATAACGCGCTCGACAGGCCATATTCGGTTTACGAAGTGCATTTGGGTTCATGGGCGCGTAATCCCGAAAGTCCGGACGAGTTTTTAACTTACACTCAGCTTGCCGAAAAAATGGTGCCTTATGTAAAGGAAATGGGCTTCACCCATGTGGAGTTCATGCCCATTATGGAACACCCGTATTATCCGAGCTGGGGTTACCAGGTAAGTGGTTATTTTGCAGCGGCATCACGCTACGGTACACCACAACAACTGATGTACCTGATTGAAGAATTTCACAAAGCCGGTATTGGCGTAATCCTGGATTGGGTGCCTTCGCACTTTCCGGGAGATATCCATGCACTGTATAAATTTGACGGTACACACCTTTATGAGCATGCCGATGCCCGCAAAGGTTTTCACCCCGACTGGAAATCATATATTTTTAACTACGGCCGAAACGAGGTAAGGGCTTTTCTGATCAGCAACGCTTTGTTTTGGCTGGAAAGGTATCATGCCGATGGTTTACGCGTTGACGCGGTGGCCTCAATGCTGTACCTTGATTATTCGCGCAAGCATGGCGAATGGGAAGCTAACAGGTATGGTGGTAACGAAAACCTCGAAGCTATATCATTTCTGAAAGAATTTAACGAAGCTGTTTACAGCCATTTTCCATCGGTACAAACCATAGCTGAAGAATCTACGTCATTTACAGGCGTTAGTCGCCCGGTTTATTTAGGCGGCCTGGGCTTTGGGATGAAATGGATGATGGGCTGGATGCATGACACTATCGATTATTTTCATGAGGATCCTATCCATCGTAAATATCATCATAACGAGATAACTTTTAGTACTATATATGCCTTTACCGAAAACTTTATGCTGCCTTTCTCGCATGACGAGGTTGTTTATGGCAAAGGCAGTATGCTACGCAAAATGCCCGGCGATGAGTGGAGGCAGTTTGCTAACCTGAGACTGATGTACGGATACATGTTCACACACCCCGGCTCAAAACTACTCTTTATGGGCGGCGAATTTGGGCAGGGCGATGAATGGGATTTCGGCAAATCGTTACAGTGGCATGTGTTGCAGTATCCAAATCATCAGGGTATTAGCGAAACAGTTAAGGCGTTGAACCATTTATATCGTACAGAGCCTGCGCTGTATGAAAAAGCCTTTTCGCACCAGGGCTTTGAATGGGTTGACGGCGGCAATGCCAACGATTCCATACTGGTTTACCGTCGGATGGGGCATGACACTAAAAACGATCTGATGGTCATCCTGAACATGACCCCTGTTGTACGCCGTGATTATCGCATAGGCGTACCTGCTGCTGGTAAGTGGAAAGAGATCTTTAATTCGGATAATGAAAAATACTGGGGCAGCGGCATCATCAATTATGAGCCTGTAAATAGCGACCAGGTAAGTTGGCATGGCAAAAGCCAGTCGATCAAAATTACTATACCGCCGCTTGCGGCTGCGGTATTTAAACTGGTACCTGATGTGCCTGCTAAATATGAATTGAAACGGTAAGCAGCTTTGAAAGACTTACGAAGTTCCAAATACTTCGTAAGCCTTTCAAAACCAAGTAAACAAGTTAAGGATGCTCCTGTTGTTAGTATGTAAATAGCCTATGAACCCAAAATTCAAATATCTTTATCTTATAGGTGGTATAGTTGCCACGATATTGTTTATTGTGCAAATTGTGGCTACCTATCCAAAGCCTAATACAGTTGGGGTAATTCTTGGCGCTTTGCCAGCTTTGGCCTTGTTTTACTTATCGTACAAGGCTTATCATGTTAAAAAGGATAATGAGTTGATGTGAGATAGACTTAGATATTGGAAGGCGTTTCTATCCTCCTGCAATTACCACGCTTTGCCCATAATAATCTCTCTTTTGTTTATTTTGCCCAATAACCTGTGAGGTGGACCAGGTACCTGGTTGATAATTAATTTACTTAACGATTTTTGCCTGAATATAAAAATCAGGGTCAATAACTAATGAGTCGACAGCAGGAAGATATTCTAATTTCAGTGACTGCCAGTTCGTTGAGGGGGCAATCCAACGTTGATCAATCAATTTGATTTTAACGGGCATGGTAAAACCGGCTATACAATTTGTAAATCTGTATTCGAAGCTTTTTTCATCAATTTTATATTCCAATACAGGGATCTGTGTGGTTCTTAAATATTGGTCAAATATCTTGCTGAGATCTTTTTTGCTGACCTTACTGATATAGTTTTCGATCTGTGCCGAATTTACTGATTGGTGATAAAAGCTTCTGTTAAGTCCTCGTAACACTTCCCTGAATTTATCGTCATTATTGATAATAGCCTGTAACATGTGGATTAAAACCCAACCCTTCAGATAGGCGTCTTCACCTCCGTCTTTAAAAATATTGTCGGGAGAAATTACCGGAGCCTTGTTGCCTATCCGATTGGTAGTCCTGCTCAAAAAGAAATCGTGGGACGCCTTTGGCCCGTAAAGATCGGCAATAACCAATTCCTCCGCATAGCCGGCAAAGCCTTCCTGTAACCAACCGTAGGCAGGATCACTTGCCGTTATATTGTTGCCAAACCATTCGTGCGCTGTTTCATGAACCACCATCCGGTCGGTTTTTTGATCCCAATAAGTTAGCCGTTTGGGATTAAGACCAAAGCGACCCAATCTAAACTTGTTTCCATAGCCGATAGCGCTTTGATGTTCCATTCCTATATACGATGCTTCAACCATCTTAAAGCCGTCGCTGTAAAATGGGTATGGGCCAAACCAGTGCTCAAATGATGTTAAAGTTTTTCGAACTTTGGCAACCAGGTAATCTTTTACCTTTTCCTGGTTATAATCCAGTACCCAAAAATCCAGATCAAGGTTACCGCGTTCGCCGTTAAATTTTTCACTTACATGTTCATATTTCCCTATATAAAAGGTAAGCCCATAATTATTTATAGGACTGTCCACTGCCCAGGTGTAGCTTGAGGTGCCATCTGTATTTTTAAGTTGCCGCCGAAGCCTTCCATTTGATACCGCGACTAATGTATCTGGTGTAATTATTGTAACCGAAGCTCCTTTATCTGGTTTATCGCCAATATAAACCTTACATGGAAACCATGCACTCGCGCCCGGCAATTGACAGGCTACAGCCATCCATGGTCTGCCTATAGAGTCCTTTTGCCATACCAAGCCACCATCCCATGGAGGGTTAACTGATTGTTTTGGTTTGCCCGAATAGTAAATCGTAATGTTTTGAATATTATTTTTTGACCGCTGTAGGGGCTTTACAAACCAAGCGTCGCCGTTTTGTATAAAAGATAACTTTGCGCTCCCCGTTCTGATACTATCTATTTTAAGAGGCGATTGGAGGTCTATTTGCATGAGCGCGGTGTGTTTATTTTTAACAATCTTATATTGAATAATATTGCTACCGCAGATCGTTTGATTAATATAATCTGGTTTTATGGTCAGATCATAGCGCAGAACATCCCACCAAGCCCTTTCCGGCGTTATCGACCCTTTTAAAGTATCCTGGTGCGTTGGCTTGATTTGCCTATCGTTTTGTTGTGCAATTATTTTGCAGGTTAATAAGCTTAGGATTATAAACATAAATGTTTTTTTAGTCATAGATAAGTATCTTGTAGGGCGTGATGTATCGTTGGTTATTGCCAACCTTGAGCCACTAAAATAGTGAAATTTCACTTGCAGGAGCTATTATTAAACGTCCCAACGACTTATAAACCCCCACCTTTAATTTTCAACCGCGAATTTCCAAACCACTCCGCAACCGCACAATCACTGTTCGAAAACGAACAGTTTCGTAGATTGTGCTTTTCTTTAATTGATTGATATTCAGTAAATTAAAAACAGGGCATATAATTAGCTGAAATTCAGGTATAAACCATTACAATTATGCTTAAAAATTACCTGCTGGTTGCTTTTAGAAACCTTTCAAAAAACAAAGCTTTCTCTGCCATTAATATAATAGGGCTGGCTATCGGCATGGCGGCATGTCTGCTCATTTTGCAATATGTTAGCTTTGAGCTTAGTTTTGATGATTTCCACGCTAAAAAAGACCGCGTTTTCCGGATTAATCAGGACAGGTATAACAATGGCAAGTTAAGTACTCAATGGGCCGGCGGGGCTTTTGCACCCGGCACAGCATTTAAAAATGCGCTGCCCGATATTGAAGAGTACGTAAAGATTGTAGGAGCAGGGCAAACCATAGCCAACTACAAGGATCAGAAAATGGTAATCCGGAATGTTTACTATGTAAGCGACGCTTTTTTTAAAACCTTTTCTTTCCCGCTGATAAACGGCGACGGAAATACTGCACTTAAAGAACCCAACACCTCGGTAATTACCCGGCAAATTGCTGACAGGCTTTTTCATGGCGTAAATCCCGTTGGGCAAACCTTGTATATTAATACAGATAAGCCGCTTAAAATTACCGGCGTAATGGAAAATATGCCTGCCAATACGCATATGAATTTCGATATCATGCAATCCTACGCTACGCTGCTTAAAGAAAATCCGCCTAATAAAGATTTTAATCTCGATAATGCCTGGCTAAATGACGGCTGCACAACTTACCTCCTGCTTAAACCTGGAGTTGATCCGCGTGCTTTGGAAGCTAAGTTTATCCCTGTAGTGAAAAAAGCTTATGATAAATATCCTGGTACGGGCGAAGGCGGCATTTATACACTTCAGCCGGTAAAGGATATCCATCTGTATTCCAACAGGATGCTGGAGTTTCAGCCCAATGGAGATGGTAAATCGGTGTACCTGCTTTTGGGGATTGCCATCTTTGTGATCATCATAGCATGGATCAACTATATCAACCTGGCTACTGCCCGTGGTATTGGCCGGGCTAAGGAAGTTGGGGTACGTAAAACTTTGGGCTCGGCAAAAGCACAGTTGATTACCCAGTTTATGTTAGAGGCCATGATGCTTAACGCCATGGCTATAGGCCTTGCATTGCTTATCATTATGGCTTGCTTGCCTGCATTCGCCAATGTTTCCGGCATGCAGATGGGCTTTACCTTATTTGCTAAAGTAACTTTTTGGCTGGCTGTTTTGGGAATCTTTGTATTGGGCTCATTCTTCAGCGGCTTTTATCCGGCCATTGTATTATCGGCGTTCAGGCCGGTTGAGGTGATGAAAGGCAAGATCTTAGCATCGCCAGGGGGAGTGATATTACGTAAGGCAATGGTGGTATTCCAGTTTGCTGCCTCGATATTTTTACTGATAGGATCGCTTACAGTGTTCAAGCAACTTAAATACATGCAAAGCCAAAAGTTAGGAGTAAAAATAGATCAAACACTGGTCATTAAAGCTCCGTTGGTTAAGGTAGATTCGTTTTACCGTAGCATGAGCTCATTTAAACACGAATGCCTGGCACAATCTGCCGTTAAAAGCGTAACAGTATCAACCTCAATCCCCGGCGAACCTGTGCAATGGAATGCTGGCGGTATTAAGTTGGTTGGCTCAGATCAAAGTACAAGCAAACAATACCGCATTATCGGTGCCGATTACGATTACCTTAACGCCTACGATATCAAACTGATAGCCGGTCGTAAGTTTTCGAAAGAGTTTGGCGATGAACCACATAAAGTGATATTCACCAAAAAAGGGGTTGAACAGTTAGGCTTTAGCAAACCTGCCGATGCCCTTGGCAAACGCATCGATTTTTGGGGACAGGTTTATGAGATAATAGGAGTGGCCGATAATTTTCACCAGCAATCCTTACATGATGCCTACGATTCCATGATCTTCCGTTGTATCCCCGATGTTCGGGGACCGGTATCTGTGAAAATCAGCACCACCAATTTGCCGCAAACCATTGCGGAATTAAAGAAAACCTGGGCTGCCTTTTTCCCCGGCGACCAGTTTGATTATTTCTTTTTAGATCAGCATTTTAACGAGCAATACAAAACCGATCAACGCTTTGGGCAGGTGTTTGGCGTATTTACGGGCATCGCCATTTTTGTGGCCTGTTTGGGATTATTTGGCCTCGTATCGTACACCATTGTACAGCGCACTAAGGAAATTGGCATCCGCAAGGTACTGGGAGCTTCGGTAAACAGTATTTTAAGATTGTTGTATAAAGACTTTGCCCTGCTTGTAGCGGTATCGTTTGTGATTTCGGCACCAATAGGCTGGTACGCTATTCATCAATGGCTGCAAACATATGCTTTCAGGATGGATATCAACCCCTTCCTGTTTGTTGTTCCATTCTTCCTGGTATTGCTGGTTGCCTTTGCAACGGTTTCGTTTTTGAGCGTGAAAGCAGCGCTGATGAACCCTGTAAAGAGCTTAAAGACGGAGTAGTAAACAAGAAACACGTCATTGTAAGGTACGAAGCAATCGTACGAAAGTACGGTCACGCTGTATAGCGTGCGATTGCTTCGTCGTTCTTCTTATAATGACATATTTTTATTTCAAGGCGAGGGATTTTGGCGGGGCAAAACATTTACAATCCGCTGTTGGTAGGCTATTTACACAGTATCAATTAATTGCGTACTTTGCCCTATGCCTGTTTTAACTGTAGCCGAAAAAACTCTTATCCCAACTTTTACCTTGCAGCAAAATAACGAGCGGGGTAATACTATGATAGATGTGCGCGAGGCCGGCGGGCAATGCGGCGAGTTTAGGCTTGACCCTGCTTTTCTGCAGCCTCACCGTAAGGATTACTACTTTTTTGTACTGGTTAAAGGCGGTGCTAACCGCCACTGGATAGATTTTGTACCCTATACCGTAAAGCCCGATACCTTTTACTTTACTATTCCTCAGCAGGTGCACCTCAAAGAGCATTCGGCCCCAATGGAGGGCTTAATGATGAGCTTTACCAACGAATTTTTGCAGCTGGAAGATAATCGCATACTTCAACAACTTCCCATTATTCAAAACCCTGCCGCCGCGCATGAAATAAAACTTAGCCCTGTCGATCTGGCTTTTATAGAGGATACCATGCGCAAAATGCTGACTGAGTTTAATGCCGATGGTACCTGGCGCAACCAAATGCTTACCTCGTGGCTGCGGGTGCTGGTGATATACCTGAGCAGGCTGTACAGCGAGCAGTACAATGAAACCTGCGTTACACTAAACTATTGCCTTCTTAAAAGTTTTCAGGCACTTATTGGCGAGCATTATGCCAGCCAGCATGACGTTGCCGCCTATGCCGAACAGCTGAATCTTACACCCGGGCATTTTACGGAAGTTATTAAACAACAAAGCGGTAAAACAGCTATCACCCACATCCATGAACGATTGATTGTTGAGGCCAAACGTCGTCTGCTGCATACCGAACTATCGGTAAAACAAATTGCCGATGAGCTTGGCTTTGAAGATGCGGCTTACTTTAACCGCTTTTTTAAACGCCTTGCCGATACCACGCCTATAGCTTTCAGAATGCAAATCCGGGAAATGTACAGTTAATGCCCTGCTATGTGCAGCGACAAAAATATAGCACCTCCGTAGCTTTGTATTATGGAAAAACAAACAGTTTTAATAACAGGGGCCAATAAGGGTATTGGCCTGGAAACCGCCCGCCAGTTGGCTACCGCTGGCTACTATATTTACCTTGGCAGCCGTGATCAGGAGAGAGGCGAAAAAGCCGTTGGGCAACTTAAAGCTGAGGGCTTAAACGATGTAGAACTATTGCTGATAGACGTAACCAGTCAGGCATCTGTACAAGCCGCTCATGACGAGGTGGCTGCCAAAATCGACCATTTGGATGTATTGATCAATAATGCCGGTATCCCGGGTCCGTTTCCCCAACCAGCTCCCAATTTGAGCGATGATGCCGTGAAAGAGGTGTTTGAGGTAAACTTTTTCGGCGTTGTCCGTACAACACGTACTTTCCTCGATCTGGTTAAAAAATCACCAAACCCAAGGATAGTAAACGTAACATCCGACCTCGGTTCATTAACTTATCATAACGATCCAAACTGGGAGCATTACCAGGTTAAGA
This sequence comes from Mucilaginibacter gossypii, assembly GCF_900100945.1. Classification (GTDB taxonomy): domain Bacteria; phylum Bacteroidota; class Bacteroidia; order Sphingobacteriales; family Sphingobacteriaceae; genus Mucilaginibacter; species Mucilaginibacter gossypii. The sequence goes on from NZ_FNCG01000002.1 coordinate 175,380, forward strand.
CAGGTGCTTACGGTCCGTCGAAATCAGCATTGAACGCCTATACAGTTGCTCTGGCTTATGACCTTAAAGACCAGGTTAAAGTAAACATGGTGAACCCCGGCTACACCAACACCGAATTTAATGGTAACCGCGGGCCCAAACCCGTTGAAGATGGTGCAGCACCAATTGTAGCGTACGCCATGATAGGTGCTGATGGCCCGACAGGTAAATATGTGAGCGATTATGGCGAAACGCCCTGGTGATTAAGGAGTAAGATTTAAGAAGTCAAGAATCAAGATCCGGGAAGTTAAGATTTAAGATAACAGGCCGGAGATTTTCCAGCTTTTTTCTGTTTTATTAATATCACCACCCTCGTAGCTGCAAGGTACTAATCAATTAGCCTCAGCCAACCCCCCAAAAGAGAGGTTGGCTGAGGTTTTTTCCTATCTTTGCCCCAAAAGCAGACTGAATATGACCGGAAAATCGCCGCAGGAATCATACACCATCATGAACGAACTGGTATTGCCCAATGATACCAACACTTTAAACAACCTGATGGGTGGTCGTCTGTTGCATTGGATGGATATTGCCGCTGCTATTTCGGCACAAAAGCACTGTAACAGGATAGTGGTGACCGCTTCAGTAGATAACGTATCGTTCCAGTCGCCGATAAAGTTGGGTGATGTGATCAGCATTGAAGCAAAGGTTACCCGCGCATTCACTACGTCGGTTGAGGTAAGGATGGATGTATGGGCGCAAAACATTCCATCAGGCACTAAAGTAAAAAGTAATGAGGCCTATTACACCTTTGTTGCTTTGGATAAAGATGGGCAAAAGACAGCTGTGCCCGAGCTGGTACCTGAAACGGATAAAGAGCGCGCATTGTATGAGGGTGCGCTTCGCCGCCGCCAATTGAGGTTAATATTAGGCGGAAAAATGAACCCCAATGATGCTACTGAACTGAAAGCCTTGTTTTTTGGGGATCAATTGCCACCCAATCTTGGTGAAGAAATAAAGCAGTAACAAATTTCCAGGTGTATCGTCTAAATGGTTTAAACATTAAAACTACTGCGATGCGATATTTTCTGTGCTTTTTACTGCCACCGCTTGCCATACTTACTACTGGCAGAATAGGTGCATTTATATTGAATATATTTTTAACCCTTTTCTTCTGGATCCCGGGGGTGATCCATTCCATCCTGGTAACCAGCGATTATTATGAGGCTAAACGCCACAGGCAACTGATGCGGGCGACAAGGCGTTACCGTTGGTAGCCTTGATTCGCATGATTATGGGATTCCCTGAGGTTTTGAATGAGATTATTTAGGACTATTCTATCAAGAAATCCTTAAATCCTAAAAATCAAGGTTCAAAATAAATTACCATATTTGCCACGATGCAAAAAGGTAAGCTATTAATTATCGACGACGAAGAACGCCTCCGTAACTTGCTGGCGCGCATTCTGCAGTTGGAAGGTCATGAGGTAATAACCGCAGGTTCCGGCAAAGAGGGCCTTAAAAAATTACAGCAGGATACTATACATGTGGTATTAAGCGATGTAAAGCTACCTGATATTGATGGCATCACCCTTTCTGAAACCATCAAAAAAAACTATCCCAGCACCGAAATCATCGTATTAACGGCTTACGGGACTATCAATGATGGCGTAAAGGCAATAAAAGCCGGTGCGTTTGACTATATCACCAAGGGCGATGATAACGAAAAGATCATCCCGCTGGTAAGCAAGGCCATGGATAAAGCCCTGCTGCAGCAAAAGGTTGCCGAATTGGAAAGCAAGCTGAATGATAAGTTTGGTTTTGACAGGCTCATCGGTAAATCAACGGCTATCAGCGATGTAATTAAGCTTGCCCAAAAGGTTGCCCTTACCGATACAACTGTATTATTATTGGGCGAAACCGGCACAGGTAAGGAGATTTTTGCCGAAGCCATTCACCAGGCCAGTAACCGCAGCGCTAAATCATTTGTGGCTGTAAACTGCAGCGCTTTCACAAAAGAATTATTGGAAAGCGAATTGTTCGGTCATAAAGCCGGTTCGTTCACGGGAGCAGTTAAAGATAAAAAAGGCCTGTTTGAAGAAGCCAACGGTGGCACCATATTTTTGGATGAGATAGGGGAGCTTGATCATGATCTACAGGCCAAGCTGCTTCGTGTGCTTGAATCGCAGCAGTTTATTAAAATAGGAGATACCAAACCCACCCAGGTTAATGTACGGATTCTGGCAGCTACCAACCGTAATTTGCTCAACGAAATCAATGACGGCCATTTCCGGTCTGATTTATATTATCGCCTTTCAGTATTCCAGATCACGCTGCCAGCCTTACGCGAGCGTAAAAAAGATATCAAACTGCTGGCCGAATACTTTATGCAGCATTTTGCCCTTAAAGTAAAAAAGCAGGTAAATACCCTCAGCGACGAGTTCATAGAAAAACTGGAAGCCTACCCTTGGCCCGGGAACATCCGTGAGTTGAAAAATATTGTAGAACGGGCTGTTATTCTAACCGATAGCAATGTGCTTGATGAAAGCCTGCTGCCTTATGAAGTTCAGCAGCAACAGGTGAAAAGCGGTGCACCTATTTCGGCATTTGATCTTTCATCTGTAGAGAAACTGCATATTCAACGGGTATTAAACCATACCCACGGTAACCGTGCAGAAGCAGCGCACCTGCTTAATATTGGCGTGGCTACGCTGTATAGAAAGCTGAAGGAGTATAATTTGGAATGATTTCGGATTTCGGAATTTCGATTTCGGATTTAGTGAATAAAAAGTTCTTTCTACGCTGACGCCCGGCTCCAGCCGGGTGTCTACTATCAAGCGGCCTCAGGCCGCCGTACACAAGCCGGAGGCCTGGAGATATTTGCCACTCTTGAGATCATGCCTATCTGCCAAAGGTTACGTTATCGCTACTTCCTGCAGCTAAGACCTTCTTCAATCCCACTTTGATAATCAGCTATCAAAATGATAGCCCAATTCTCCTTAAATAAATAAAATAATGTTTCTGTTGTTATATAAATAATTAATAATCAGTTATTTGTATTGATAATAATTTTCTTGGCATCTGCTTGGCAAAGCCCTTTGCAAAAACACATAAAATGGATGCTTTACTCACAATCGCTTACCTGGCCACATTTGTAGTGGTATTCTGGATCTTTTTTAAATCTGTAACGTACTTCGAAAAAATCTAAAATCATGGCAGCATTATTCATCGTAGCAATAGCCGTGTTCATTTACATGGTATACGTACTTCTCAAACCCGAAAAATTTTAAAATTAAACTATGAACACTGAACTAACGGGTGTGATTTTCACCTACCTGCTCACCTTAGCCATCGCCATTCCCCTTGGCCGCTACATAGCTAAGGTATTTAAGGGCGAAAAAACCTGGCTCGATTTCCTCGCCCCGCTTGATCGCTTTATTTTCCGTTTCAGCGGCATCGACACCAAACGCGAAATGAACTGGAAACAACACCTGCTGGCCCTGCTTACCATTAACAGCGTTTGGTTAATATATGCCTTTGTTTGTTTGATGGCCCAGGGCCATTTGCCGCTTAATCCCGATGCGAATCCGGGCCAGTCGCCTGATACAGCTTTCAATACTGCCATCAGTTTTTTGGTAAACTGTAACCTGCAGCATTACTCGGGCGAAAGCGGTGCTACTTACTTTACACAGCACTTCGTATTCATGTTCCTGCACTTTGTATCGGCTGCTACAGGTATTGCTGCGCTGGTGGTTGTTTTCAGGGCCATGAAAGATAAGGTTACCGATAAGCTGGGCAACTTTTGGGAGTATTTTGTAAAATCAATCACCCGCATATTATTACCTATCTCATTTGTGATAGCTGTGATCTTCGCTTTTAACGGCATGACTACAAGCTATGCAGGTAAAGATACTTTCATAAGTATGCAAGGCGACACAGTTCACGTCTCCCGTGGACCGGTTGCTGCCATGGTTGCCATTAAACACTTAGGCACTAATGGTGGTGGTTGGTTTGGCGCAAACTCTGCACACCCTATTGAAAATCCTAATTACCTAACTAATACTGTTGAGCTGGTGGCCCAGTTGATCATCCCTATCGGTTTGGTATTTGCATTGGGCTTTTATCTCAACAAAAAGAGATTTGCCTATGTAATTTTTGGCGTAATGACGCTGGGGATGCTTTTGCTGATGATCCCGACCATCAACGCCGAGCTTAATGGTAACCCTGCCATTGCTCATATGGGCATTAGCCAGCCAACAGGAGCTATGGAGGGTAAAGAGGTACGTTTTGGGCCGCTTAACTCTGCATACTGGAGTATCATGACAACCATAACTTCTACCGGTTCAGTAAACTCCATGCATGACAGTGCTATGCCGGTATCCGGATTGTCAATGCTTTTAGGTATGATGATCAACTGCTTTTACGGTGGTTGCGGGGTTGGTATCCTTAACTTTTACATATTTGTGGTAGTAGCCGTGTTTATATCCGGTTTAATGGTAGGCCGTACACCCGAGTTTCTGGGTCGTAAGATAGAGGCGAGGGAAATGAAGATTGCTTCGTTGATTGCACTGCTGCACCCTTTTATTATATTGGTAGGCCTTGCAATTTCGTCCTACTTTATTGTACATGTTCCCGGTACCGACTGGGCTGTCAAGCCATCGGCCTGGTTAAATAATCCCGGCAACCACGGTTTTTCCGAAATGCTGTATGAATATTCATCGGCAGCAGCCAACAACGGTTCGGGCTTTGAAGGTTTGGGCGATGGTAATATTTTTTGGAACTATACAACAGGTATCGTCATGATATTGGGTAGGTTCCTCCCAATTATTGGTCCGCTGGCTATTGCAGGCTTATTGGCTAATAAAAAGAATATTCCTGAATCGGCTGGTACTTTAAAAAGCGACACCTCAACTTTTGGGTTGATGATTTTCGCGGTGATCATAATTATCGCTGCCCTGTCATTCTTCCCGGCACTTGCTTTAGGTCCTATCGCTGAATACTTTTCACTTAAATAATCATGAACTCAACTCAAAATACATTGTTCCAGGGCGATCAGATGAGGGATGCTTTAAAACAATCTTTTATCAAACTAAACCCTCGCGTCCTGTTCCGTAACCCGGTGATGTTCACCGTGGAGATAGGTACGGTTGTGATGCTCATTGTGAGCATATTTTCACTGGCCAATAAAGGCCAGGGCAGTTTTGCCTACAACTTTACAGTATTTGTTATATTGTTGTTAACCGTTTTGTTTGCCAATTTTGCCGAAGCTATAGCCGAAGCACGCGGCAAGGCCCAGGCCGAGAGCCTCCGTAAAACCCGTGAGGAAACACCTGCACGCTTACTGGTTAACGGCAAGGAAGAAAGGGTGATGTCATCACAGTTAAAAAAAGGCGACGTATTCATTTGCGAAGCCGGTGATAATATCCCAACCGATGGCGAAATCATTGAAGGTATCGCTACCATTGATGAATCGGCTATTACCGGCGAATCTGCCCCGGTAATCCGTGAAGCCGGTGGTGATAAATCATCTGTTACCGGTGGTACCAAAGTATTATCCGACAGGATCAAAGTATTGGTAACCACCCAGCCGGGCGAAAGCTTTTTGGATAAGATGATTGCGCTGGTAGAAGGCGCATCCCGCCAGAAAACCCCTAACGAAATTGCCTTAACTATTTTGCTGGCCGGTTTTACGCTGATCTTCGTTATCGTGTGCGTTACCCTGAAGCCATTTGGTGATTATTCAAATACGCCCATCACTATAGCCGCTTTTATATCGTTGTTTGTTTGTTTGATCCCTACAACTATCGGTGGCCTTTTATCGGCCATCGGTATTGCCGGGATGGACAGGGCTTTACGCGCCAACGTGATCACCAAAAGCGGTAAAGCTGTTGAAACAGCAGGCGACTTAGACACTTTATTACTGGATAAAACTGGTACCATAACCATTGGTAACCGTAAAGCAACCAGCTTTTACCCAACAGCAGGCGTAAACGAGCAGGATTTTGTAATGGCATGTGTGTTAAGTTCACTGGCCGATGAAACTCCCGAAGGTAAGTCGATTGTAGAACTTGCAGAGCAGGGCCCGCACAAATTAAAAATCTACGCTCCTACCGATTCGGTGTTTATTAAGTTTACTGCCGAAACCCGTTCAAGCGGTTTGGATACACCCGATGGCCTACGCATCCGCAAAGGTGCTTTCGATTCTATCCGCAACATGGCCATTAAAGCCGGTAACCAATTCCCTGCGGATGTGGAAGAGAATGTTAAAAAGATCTCCTCAAACGGTGGTACCCCATTGGTTGTATCACAAAATGAAAAGATCATGGGTGTAATCGAGCTGCAAGATATCATCAAAACCGGTATTGCCGAACGTTTTGAGCGCTTGCGTAAAATGGGGGTTAAAACAGTGATGGTTACCGGCGATAACCCGCTTACTGCCAAATTTATTGCCGAAAAAGCCGGTGTAGATGATTTTATTGCCGAGGCGAAGCCTGAGGATAAAATGAACTACATTAAAAAGGAACAGCGGGGCGGTAAACTGGTAGCCATGATGGGCGATGGAACAAACGATGCCCCCGCACTGGCCCAGGCCGATGTTGGCGTAGCCATGAACAGCGGTACACAAGCCGCCAAAGAAGCGGGCAATATGGTTGACCTGGACAATGATCCAACCAAACTGATCGAGATAGTTGAAATAGGTAAGCAATTATTAATGACCCGCGGTACATTGACAACCTTTAGTATAGCAAATGATGTGGCTAAATATTTTGCCATTGTTCCGGCTTTATTCATGGTATCAATGCCTGCTTTAAAAGCTTTAAATATCATGGACCTGCACAGTCCGCAATCGGCTATACTTTCGGCGGTGATATTTAACGCCATTATTATTCCGCTACTGATTCCGCTGGCTTTACGTGGTGTTGAGTACAAGCCGATTGGTGCAAGCGCGTTGTTACGCCGTAACCTGCTCATTTATGGGTTAGGCGGTATTATTATACCTTTTATAGGCATTAAATTAATTGATTTAGCTGTTTCAATTTTTATATAGATGTGAGATGTTAGATATGAGATTTGAGACTTTTTGAGTTATAAGTCACGCATTTCGTATTTAACAAAATCTCATGTCTCAAATCTCATATCTCAAATCTAAAAAAGAAATGAAAACATATTTGTTGCCATCCATCAAGCTTACCTTAATACTGATAGTATTAACAGCAGGCATCTATCCTTTAGCTATAGCCGGTATGGGTAAATTTACCCCGGGTAAAGGTGATGGTGAAACCATTACATACAAAGGCCGTGTAGTTGGCTACGCCAACATTGGTCAAAAGTTTACTAAAGACGAGTATTTCTGGGGCCGTCCATCAGCAGTTGATTACAATGCTGCCGGCTCAGGCGGTTCAAACAAAGGCCCGTCAAATCCTGATTACCTGAAACAGGTTGAAGGCAGAATAGATGATTTTCTGAAACACAACCCAGGGGTAACACGCTCACAGATTCCTGCCGAACTGGTTACGGCTTCAGGTAGCGGTTTGGATCCTGATCTTTCACCAGCAGGCGCAAAAGTTCAGGTTGCCCGTGTAGCTAAAGTTCGCGGTTTATCAGTTGATGCCGTAAACAAACTGGTTGATGAGCATACTGAACAACCTTTGTTAGGTTTGTTTGGCCCTGCTAAAGTGAATGTATTGAAGTTGAATGTGGCTTTGGATAGGGTGAAGAAGTAAAAACCAGGCTACCGCAGTTTTAGCGGAGCTCAAATCCTCGCCGGGGTTGGCAATAATTAGCAACGGCGAGGATACAAACACAATTTGGGTTACCAATAAGGAACCCGGAAATTTTAATACCTACTTAAATGAAATTTTTCCTGCTATTGATATTTTCGATGTTAACCTGTGCTTTTATAGTTAAGGCTCAGGATACGGTCAAAACCACATCCGATGCACCTTTGGTGGTTTACGGCTCGGTTGATACCTATTTTAAATATGATTTCGCAAACAGGGGATCGCAGATCCCGACGAGTTTTGCAACGGATCACAATTCAATTTCTATCGGGATGATAGATCTGGGTTTAAAGAAAAAGGTTGGCAGGGCCGCTTTTGTAGGCGAGTTATCATTTGGTCCGAGAGGACAAAGCCAGTCGATACCAAACGGATCTGATGGCGAGTCGTATCATATTCAAAACTTGTATGTGGCTTATGATGTAACAGATAAATTTGTACTTACTGCCGGATATATGGCTACTTTTATAGGTTATGAAGTTGTGAGCCCGGTTGGCAATTTTAACTACTCAACCTCTTACCTGTTTACCAATGGCCCGTTTCAAAACGCGGGTTTTAAAGCCGCATATTCGTTTTCGGATAAAGTGAACGTGATGGCCGGTGTGTTTAATGATAATTGGAATTATTACCGGTCGTCAAATCAAGTAAACAGTTTTGGCGCTCAGCTAATATTAAACCCTGTTAAGGGCTGGACCGCCTACTTAAACGTAATTACCGGAGGGATTGTAGGCACCGAGTTTGATTTAACAACTGCGTATCAAATAACAAACGCGTTTAAGCTGGGCCTGAACGCGGCCGACTTTTCGGCAAACAAAGGTGTTACCGGCGGTTTTTCGGGCGTAGCTTTGTATCCGCAACTGGCAGTTTCAAAATACGTTACACTTGGTTTAAGGGGCGAATATTTTAAGCATAAAACAGGTATTTATACCGCAATTGCAGGGCCGGCAAATGGTAAATCGGTTACAGCGGCAACGCTTACGGCTAACGTTAAAGCAGGCCCGTTAACATTAATACCCGAGGTGAGATTGGATCACGGATCGGTAGAGCAGTTTAAAGCACGCAATGGTGATTTGACAAGGTCTGCATCACAGTTTGTGCTGGCAGCTGTTTATGGGTTTTAGCAGCAATTAAATGCTTAGGTATTACAGCAGATCCAGGCATCGTGGCTAAAGCATGTGCAAAGTGAGCGGAAAGCCTGACCGGCATGGAACACCATAAAAACTAAAGGAAAATTCAAAGGCGACTTATGAATGAGGACACTAAAGAGCAATCTGTAGAGCACTTCCTGGAGCTGATCAAAAAATCGCGCCGGGGAAAGTTCAAGGTATATATAGGCATGAGCGCCGGTGTTGGGAAAACCTACCGGATGCTGCAGGAGGCCCAAACCCTGCTGCGCAATGGTATCGACGTGAAAATTGGTTACATCGAAACCCACAACCGTAAAGAAACCCATGCCTTGCTGGAAGGTTTGCCTGTAATACCCCGCCGTAAACTGTTTTACAAAGGGAAGGAGCTGGAGGAGATGGACCTGAAAGCTGTGATAAGCCTGCGCCCCGAGGTGGTTATAGTTGACGAGCTTGCCCACACCAACATTGAGGGCAGCAGCAATGAAAAACGATGGCAGGATGTACTGGAGATCCTGAATGCAGGCATTAACGTGATCAGTGCGGTGAATATACAGCACATGGAGAGCCTTAATGAAGAAGTGCAGCGGATAACCGGAGCTACCATCAATGAACGCGTACCCGATAAAGTTTTGCAGTTGGCCGATGAAGTGGTAAACATCGACCTTACCGCCGACGAACTGATTGAGCGCTTGAAGGAAGGTAAGATCTATGATGAAAAAAAGATCCCGACGGCGTTAAGTAACTTTTTCCAGGCAGAGCGGATTTTGCAGCTGCGCGAGTTGGCCCTGCGTGAGGTGGCCCACCAGGTAGAGCGGAAAATTGATATTGAGGTGCCTAAGACAATTAAGCTAAGGCCCGAGCTTTTTTTGGCTTGCATCAGTACCAATGATGAGTCGGCTAAGATTATTATCCGTAAAACGGCAAGGCTATCATCATACTATCGCTCCAAATGGTATTTACTATATGTGCAAACCTCGCGCGAGAGCAGCGATAAGATTAACTTAGCCGCGCAAAGGCACCTTATCAATAATATGAAGCTGGCCACGCAACTGGGAGGGGAAGTGCTGAAGGTAAAAGATGATAATGTGGCCCGTACCATTTGGGAAACGGCCGAAAAATATGATATCACCACGATTTGCATTGGCAAGCCGCGGTTTAAATTTTACCAGCTTATCATGAAAACAGCGGTGTTTACACAGCTACTAAATAAAATGTCGAAAACTGATATTGACCTTGTAATACTTTCATAGCCATGACAATAAAAAATAAACTCCGGGCAGGGATAGGTTTCCTGTTTGTACTGGCAATAATTTGCTGCGGAATGTCGATATATTTCCTAAACCGGTTATCTGCCGATGCAGGAGCCATATTGAAAGATAACTATAAAACAGTAAAGTATATGCAAAATATACTTACCGCTATTGATTCGCGTACCGACAAACTATCGGCCGACCAACAAAAAACGATAAATGACAATTTGGTATTGCAGGAGCACAATATCACTGAGGCAGGTGAGCTGCAACTTACAGATTCCTTGCGGGCTGTTTTTGAGAGTTTAAAGCACGGGAGCGATAATAAAATAGCCGAAAGCGACTTACGTAATCGCTTGCACAAGCAGGTGTATGGAATAATGAAGCTCAACATGGATGCTATCGCACGGAAGAATGATAAAGCTAACACAACTTCAAAAAGAGGGTCGTTGCTGGTGGCATTTTTAGGCGCGTTTTTGTTTTTAGTAGCATTCAGTTTCGCAGTTAATTTCCCGGGATACATTGCCAACCCAATTAAGGAGCTTACTGCCCGCATTAAAGAGGTATCAAACAAAAATTATCACCAGCAAATTCATTTTGAATCGGACGATGAATTTGGCGAACTGGGCCAGGCTTTTAATAACATGACGCGCAAGCTTGATGAATTTGAAAATAGTAACCTGGCCAGCATCCTGTTTGAGAAAAAGCGAATTGAAACTATTATCAACTCCATGCATGATGCCATTATTGGCCTTGATGAAAAAGGTGTTATCATTTTCGCCAACCAAGTGGCCTGCAACCTGATTGGTATGAAAGCCGACCAGCTTAATGGTAAATATGCGCCAGATATTGCTATTGAAAATGATCTGATGCGTAAATTGCTTGTTAATGACCAGGCAAAGCTTCGGATCTTTGCTGATGAGCGCGAAGGTTTTTATTCGCGCGAATCCTTATCGGTAAGCAGCAGGGATAAAGTGATAGGTAAAGTGATTATTCTGAAAAACATTACCGAATATCAGCAACTGGATGAGGCCAAAACCAATTTCATTGCTACCATATCGCACGAGTTGAAAACCCCCATCTCATCTATAAAAATGAGCTTGAAGTTATTGGAAGATGAGCGCATAGGCGAAGTAAATGCCGAACAACGCCAGCTGATAGGTAATATTGACGACGATACTCGTCGCCTGTTGCTCATCACAGGCGAACTGCTTGACATGGCACAGGTTGAAACCGGCAAGCTACAGCTTAACTTCGGCAGTACGCACCCTCAAAATATTGTGGATTATGCCGTAAAAGCCATTAAGTTTATAGCCGACCAAAAGCATGTGGAAATTAAAGTAAAATGTGATGAAAGTTTGCCAAAGGTACATGCCGACCTGGATAAAACTACCTGGGTACTCATCAACCTGCTCTCCAATGCCATAAAATACAGCCACGAAAAATCAACAGTTGAGCTGGTGGTTAAAAAACGTAAGAACGATGAGATAGAGTTTTCGGTAACCGATCATGGTAAGGGGATAGAAGAGCAATATCTGCCCCGTTTATTTGAGCGTTATTTTAAGGTGCCTAATGCTACATCCGAGCAAAGCGGAACGGGTTTAGGCCTTGCCATAGCCAAGGATTTTATTGAGGCACAGGCTGGAAAGATTAGCGTGGACAGCGAAATAGGTTCGGGCAGTACATTTTATTTTACATTAAAACGGGCGATAGCTGCGGCGTAAGCCATCGCCATTTTAACATAATTACCATCCGCCTTTAAACCCTTCGGTTAAGGCGTTTTGGTAATTTTTCATATCAAATGAGTATAGGTACGGCGCCTTATGCGCGCCGCCTTTACGTGGCTCTTCAGATCGGTTCAGGATGCCGAATGCTAAGATCCTGCGTTGAAAGTTACGCCTGTCTAACTTTTTACCTAAAATTGCTTCATACAATTTTTGCAACTCGGGCATGGTGAATTCTCCCGGCATCAGGTTGTAACCTATCGGTTGATAGTTAAGCTGCAGGCGTAAGGCATCTAATGCACTTTTATAAATATTTTCATGGTCGAGTTGCATTTCGGGCATGTCATCCAGGTCGCGCCAGGCACAAAGCTCCGAAAACTGATCGGGGTGGGGTATAACGCCAAAAAAGTCGACCAGCGCATAATAGCCTATAGATATAAACCGGCCTGAAAACCAGTTTTGTTCTTTTGGCAGCATATCGGCATACATATCGTTATGAACTTTTGAACGGTCGGGATCGCCAAATACACGAAACTGCTGTAGAAATATTTTATCTAAACCGGTACGTTCCTGCAAGATCCTTACAGCGGCGTTATCTATCGGTTCTTCCTTAAGTACAAAACCGCCGGGCAGGTACCACTTCTCTTCGTCATTGGTTTTTAATAGCAGCACTTTCATTTGCCCTTCGTGAAATCCAAATACAACACAATCAATAGAAATGTGGTTTACATAGTTTTTGCGGGCATCCTCGCTGTACTGAATAAGTTGCTGTTTGCTTAACATTTGTGCTATTGTACAAATAAAGTTTGATTTTTTAATTATAATATTTACAATTGTGTACTTAATACACTATGCGGAATGCCATAGCATATCGCTTTAAAAATCATCAAAAATATTTAAGGGTACAATGAAATACCCTGATTATTAGTCATATTTGTTAACCAATTATTTACTACCCATATAACTTAAAAAATGAAGAAGTATTTTTCAAGCCGGCTTGTCATAGCCGTGATGCCATTTTGCGTGGCATTGACACCCTTTAACAAGGTGCTGGCACAGGCTAAAACCGAAGATGCGAAAATGAACGCCTATGTAAAAGGCCTGATGAGTAAAATGACCCTTGATGAAAAAATAGGGCAGCTAAACCTGGTAACCATCGGAGCAGCAACAACAGGATCGGTAGTAAATAAAGGGGTTGAAGAAAATATTAAAAATGGATCAATTGGTGGAGTGTTTGGTGTTTGGGGTACAACGCAAACCCGCCAGATCCAGGATATAGCCGTTAAAAACTCAAGGCTGCACATTCCGCTTATTTTTGGTTTGGACGTGATCCACGGTCACCGTACTATTTTCCCTATCCCGTTGGGCATGTCGGCAACGTGGGATATGGGCTTGATCAAACAATCGGCACAAATTGCAGCTAAAGAAGCAACCGGCGAAGGTTTGAACTGGGTGTTTTCGCCAATGGTTGATATTGCCCGCGACCCGCGCTGGGGCCGTATTTCTGAAGGTTCGGGCGAAGACCCGTGGTATGGCTCACAGGTGGCAAAAGCTATGGTGCAGGGTTATCAGGGTACCAATATGAAAGATGCCGATGCCGTGATGGCCTGTGTTAAACACTTTGCACTTTACGGTGGTGCAGAAGCCGGCCGTGAGTATAACACAGTGGATATGAGCCGCATTAAAATGTACCAGGATTATCTGCCGCCATATAAAGCAGCGGTTGATGCCGGTGCGGGCAGCTTTATGAGTTCATTTAATACAGTTGATGGTGTGCCTGCAACGGTTAACCAATGGTTGTTAACCGATTTGTTAAGAAAACAATGGGGTTTTAAAGGTTTCGTGGTATCTGATTATACCGCAGTAAACGAAGTGACAGATCACGGCCTTGGCGATTTGCAAACGGTATCTGCCCTTGCCCTGAAAGCCGGTTTGGATATGGATATGGTAGGAGAGGGGTTCCTGAAAACATTGAAAAACTCGCTTACACAAAAGAAAATAACCCAGCAGGAAATTGATCTGGCCTGCCGGCGTGTATTGGAAGCTAAGTACAAATTAGGTTTGTTTGATAACCCTTACAAATCAATGGATGCCGGTAAAGAAGCTAAAGAAGAGTTATCGACTGCGAACCGCGCTGCTGCACGGGAGATCACTAAACACTCCTTTGTATTGCTAAAGAACGATAATCAGACACTTCCGCTTAAAAAAGGCGGCAGTATTGCCCTGGTAGGTCCGTTGGCTGATAATCACCGCGATATGCTGGGCACCTGGGTTATTGCCGGCGAATGGCAAAAATCGGTAAGCGTAATGGAAGGCATCAAAAATGTGGTAGGTAACAATGTTGCCATTAACTATGCCAAAGGTGCCAATATAACCGAAGACAGTTTGTTTATTAAAAGGCTGAACTTTGGTCCCGGAATGGTTTCTTTAGATGCTAAGCCGGCCGACGAATTGTTGAAGGAAGCAGTTGATGCCGCCAAAAAATCGGATGTGATTGTGGCTGTGGTTGGCGAATCGCAAAGTATGTCGGGTGAATCGTCAAGCCGCTCGGATATTGATATTCCCGAAAGCCAGAAAAACATGCTGAAGGAACTTTCAAAATTGGGCAAACCAATGGTGATTGTGCTGTTTAACGGTCGTCCGCTTACCTTAACCTGGGAAGATAAACATGCTAACGCGATACTTGACGTTTGGGCGCCCGGCACCGAGGCCGGTAACGCCATCGCCGATGTATTATTTGGCGACTATAACCCGGCCGGTAAATTGACTGCTACATTTCCGCGCAGCGTAGGGCAAATACCTATTTATTATAACCACAAAAACACGGGTAGGCCATACAAAGGCGGTCCTTCAAAATTCAGGTCCAATTACCTTGATATTTCAAACGATCCGCTTTATCCGTTTGGTTACGGCTTAAGCTATACCACCTTTAACTATAGCGCTGTTAGCGTAAGCAAAACCAAATTAAAAGGTAATGAAACTTTAAAGGCTACTGTTACGGTTACCAATACCGGTAAATATGCAGGCGAAGAAGTAGTACAATTGTATATAAGTGACCCTGTGGCAAGCATCAGCCGTTCGGTAAAAGAACTTAAAGGTTATCAAAAAATAAGCCTTCAGCCGGGAGCATCAAAGCAGGTTAGTTTTACTATTACTCCAGAGCAACTGAAGTTTTATAATACGCAGCTTAAGTATGACTGGGAAGCAGGCGAATTTGTAGTTGAAATAGGAACCAACTCGGCCGATACGCATAATGCATCGGTTTGGTGGGCTAAATAGTGCCATTTAAAGTGTAATACATTTTTAGCACTTTGTTAAAAATGGTAAAGGTATTTTTTGACGCACGAAAATATCTGAACGGCACCGGTAAGTAAAATTCACCGGTGCCGTTTTGTTTTGGAAAAAATGTGTAAAATGTTGTATAAAGGCGTGAAATCGATTGTAATAAATGTAATCTGAACATTTATTGTTTGGAAAGTACTGCTTTGGTAAATGTATATTTAACATTTATTATTGCATAATTAATAATAAATGTTGACCTGACAGTATTTTCAAAGTATAATGATATTTTAACACTTTGGTAAATTATGGCAGGGAGGGCCCGCACATTAAACTAAGGGCAAAATATTTAAGATAACAGCTCGGTTGCGTTAATATTTATTGTTTTAACAACTTTTTTGCACCGGTTACAGAATAATAGCAACATTTTTACAATACGATATTTTTAAAAAAGTATGACATGTGTTAGCAATGTATTAATGAAAGATTCTCAATTTGTAATTTTAGTGGATAAATCGACCTATAAATAATTAATTTGTAAATCTACCTATTTTACTTGTGTATACAGTACACACTAATTACATTAGTTCCATAGCCAATATAAATTTCTGTTTTGGCAGAAATCGTTCAAAATCTAATATTATTATAACATTTTAACTTTAATGTTGCTTCATTAGCAGGAGCATAAAAAAGGTGATTACACGGATAAAAAAGTTAAAAAAAATATACGAGAGAAGTTCATATGATAAAACTTTTACATTTTTTACTTTCCAACACTTCATCTCCCATTAATCTGTTTAACAGAGCTTATCTCACAGTCGCTCGGTTAAAACAGGCTACCTGTAAGTGTGCAATTTTCTATTTTAAAACTTAGCAACACCAATTATCGACTTAAAAGCTTAAATCAAATATATTAATCAACTAAATCTCAATCTCATGTTTAAAAGTTTACTCCTAAAAGGAAGATACTTGGGTTTGCTGCTATGCTGCCTGGTATCTTCATTGGTAGTTACAGCCCAAACAAAGTACAAAGGTAAGGTTATCGGCTCGGACGATAAGTTACCTGTTGTTGGCGCTTCCATACGCGTCAAAGGTACAAGCACTGGTACTGTAACTGATGTTAATGGTGAATTCACCTTAAGCCTTAGCCCGGGCAATACGCTGGTAGTATCTTACATCGGCTATCAAAGTACCGAAGTTAAGGTAGGTACTGATGTAAACCTTCGGGTTACACTACAATCAGGTAGCAGTACACTGAATGAGGTGGTGGTAACCGGTTATACCGCTCAGCGTAAAAAAGATATTACCGGTTCGGTATCGGTGGTTAACGTTGCAACCATGAAAACAGTACCTGCATCAAACACAGCCAGCTTACTTCAGGGTACTGCAGCAGGTGTTACTGTAGTTAACTCAGGTAACCCTGGTGCTAATACTACAGTTAACGTACGTGGTGTGGGCTCTATCTTCAGTACAGCGCCCCTTATTGTAATTGACGGTGTTCAGGGCTCATTGAACGATATCAACCCTAACGATATCGAATCAATGCAGGTATTGAAAGACGGTCAGGCATCAATTTACGGTGTGCGTGGTTCAAACGGTGTTGTGGTAGTAACAACCAAAAAAGGAAAAAGTGGTGCTGCAACTATTAGCTATGATGCTTACTATGGTACGCAAAGGCCATTAAAAGATGGTTTTAAACTGGCCGATACCAAAACGTATGTAGAGGCCATTTATCAATCATACAAAAACAGCCCCAACGCTGACGGTTCAAGCCCTCTGGCAGGAGGTAACCCACAATATGATCCTGGAAAAACAGGTACCTGGACAATTCCAGACTATATTACACCAGCCGGAGCTCACGTAGGTGACCCAAAAACCGATCCATCAACTTATCTCTTAAATCCGTTTACTACAGATAACCAGATCACCCGTGCCAACAAACAAGGTACCGACTGGTTTCATGAGGTGTTTAAGCCAGCTCCGATACAGAGCCATAATATTACAGCAAGCGGCGGTAACGATAAATCAACTTACCTGATGTCAATAAGCTATCTTAATCAACAAGGTACTTTAATTGATACCTACTTCAAAAGGTATGCTGCCAGGATTAATACAAATTTTGCTGTTGGACCTCATATCCGTGTAGGTGAAAATGCTTATATTTTTTATAAAAGAAGCCCTAACCTTAGCAACAACCAAAACGAAGGTAACGCTATTTCATACATCTATCGTGAACCACCTATTATCCCGGTTTATGATATTATGGGCAACTTTGCGGGCACTCGTTCTGGCAGTTTAGGTAACTCAAGTAACCCGGTTGCAGTTCAGGAGCGTTCAAAAGATAACAGGAACAATAACTGGGATATAACAGGCAACGTTTATGCCGAAGCTGATTTTCTGAAACATTTCACCATCCGCACCCAATTTGGTGGTACGGTCGATAATTACTACTACTACTACTTTACTAAACCTGCATATGAAAACTCAGAAGGTAATACTTCAACCAACGGTTTTACTGAAGTAGCAGGCTACAACAGCCAGTACACCTGGACTAATACCTTAAACTATAAACAGCAGTTTGGTAAACATAGCGTTAATCTATTAGCTGGTTCTGAGGCTATAACTACTTACAGACGCGGTATCCGTGCAGGTGGAGGTAACTACAATATCTCATTTGACCCTAACTATGTAACCGTAGCCAACGGTGCTAACCCACCGAGCAACGGTGTTGATCAGCTTTTTGATTCAGGTTTGCTTTCGTATTTCGCAAAATTGGACTACCAGTTTAACGATAAGTATATCTTAGGTGCAACAGTTCGTCGTGACGGTTCTTCATATTTTTCTCCAGGTCATCAATGGGGTACTTTCCCTTCAGTAACCGCTGGTTGGAGGATTTCCAAAGAGGCATTTCTGAAAGATGTTAGCTGGCTTAATGACATGAAGATCCGCGCAAGCTATGGTAGTCTTGGCTCACTTGCCGGCGTTGAAACCCGCTTAAGTAATGCTTACAGCTTATACGCCCAGTCAAACGGTAATGCCAATTATGACATCACTGGAACTGGTAACTCAACTGTTACAGGTTTGTACAGGATACAACAAGGTAACTTAGCTACGTCATGGGAAACTGATAAGATCAAGAATATTGGTTTTGACGCTACTTTGTTTAACAATAAATTCGATTTCACATTTGAATATTTCCAGAAATCGGTTACAGGTTTGTTATTCCAATCAGGCGATCCTTCAATAGCACTTGCTCCCGCTGCCGTTGCAAACTTACCTTATGTTAATGGTGGTAACATTAAAAATAAAGGTTTTGAAATTGTTGCCAGCTATCATGGCAATGTCGGCAGCGACTGGAAATATGATCTGAGCCTGAATGCAAGCCATTACTCAAACCTTGTTACCGATTTGAATGGCCTTAAATACCAGGATCGTAACAGCGATGGCTCAACACGTATCCAAAACTTTGTAAGGTTACAGCCAGGGCAGCCTGTGGGCGAATTTTACGGATATAAAGTTATCGGCTTATATCGTGATGCTGCTGATATAGCTGCTTCGCCAACCGATGTTAACGCAAGGCCGGGTTTATTTAAATATGCCGACGTTAACGGTGATGGAAAGATCACCTCTGATGACAAAACATTTATAGGTAACCCTAACCCCAAATTTACAGGTGGCTTTACATTCAACGTTAGTTACAAAAACTTCGATCTGAATGCCTTTCTTTATGGTTCATTTGGTGGCAAGATCTTTAATTACATTAAATACTGGACTTATTTCCCACAAGTATTTACCGGTAACGTAAGTGCTGATATATTAGGCCCTAAAGTTTGGAAACCAGGTGCTGATAACAGCCAGGCAACTATCCCTGTATTAACCCGTACAGCTAACGCTGATAACACGGGTGATCCAAATTCATGGTACCTTGAAAGCGGTACCTATGTTAGGTTGAAATCATTGACATTAGGTTATACCGTTCCAAATTCGCAAATCAAGGCTTTGGGTATTAAGAGATTAAGGTTTTATTTGTTGGCTAACAACTTGTTCACTATTACGAAGTACACTGGTTTAGATCCTGAGTTACAGCCATCAAACCTAAATAACAATACCAGTTTTGGTATCGACTTTGGTAACTACCCTGCCGGGCAGAAGATATATAACATTGGTGTTAACGCCTCTTTCTAATATTGAGAAATTTTTAATATAAAAGTTATGAAAAAAATTCAAATAAAACTGATCATACCAATAGCGTCGCTGTTGGTGTGCCTGGTGTATGCGTGCCGTAAGGATATGCTAAACAGGCCCATCCTGCAAAGCTTAAGCCCGAACATCGTTGCTAACAAAACTGGTGTTGAAAGCTTACTAATTGGTACTTATTCACTGTTGGACGGTGTAGGTGGTAATGGCGGCGGTATAAACGCAGCCGGTTCAAACTGGTTATTTGGTAGTGTTACTGCTGGTGATGCCTATAAAGGTTCAGAGCCATCGGATGGTGGTAACGATATCTTGCCGGTAGGTAATTTTACTTATTCTACCTCGAATCCGTACATCAGAGACAAATACCGACTTTGTTTTAACGGTGTTAGCCGGGCTAATGACGTTTTGCGCACACTTCCGTTAGCAAAAGATATCAGTGCCGATGATGTAAAAAGGATTACCGGTGAAGCTCGTTTCTTAAGAGGATATTACTACATGGAACTTAAGAAAATGTACAACATGATCCCTTACATTGACGAAACGCAAACAGATGCCAACCAGCCTAATGATAAGGATATCTGGCCGAATATAGAAGCTGACTTACAGGCAGGTATAGATAATATTCCTGCCCTTCAATCGCAAAAAGGCCGCGCGAACAAATGGATAGCTATGGCATATCTCGCCAAAGCAAAAATGTTTCAACACAAATTTGCCGAAGCTAAAGCGTTATATGATAACCTTATACCTAATGGTACCAAACCAAGCGGCGACCACTTTGCATTGAACGATAACATGCAGAAGAACTTTAGCCCTCAGGCTGGTCAAAAAAACAGTGTAGAATCGGTATTTGCTGCACAATCATCAGTTAATGATAACTCAGGCGGTAACAACGGTAACACCGGCGATGAGTTGAACTTCCCTTACAACAGTGGGCCTGGTGCTTGCTGCGGTTTCTTCAACCCATCGCAATCATTAGGTAACTCATTTAAAACAGATGGTGACGGCTTACCATTGTTTACCACTTTCAATTCGGGTAAAAAAGTAAGCGGTAAAACTGATCCTTACACTGGTACTTTAGATCCTCGTATTGATATCACCATGGGGCGTCCTAACATTCCTTATCTTGACTGGGGCAATCCTCCGGCAAGTTGGATCCGTGACCCTACAGATGGTGTTTTCAATCCACGTAAAAACGTTTATTCATCTGCCGAAAAAGGTACTAATTCAAGTACTGAAAACTACTGGGCAGCCAATGAGGTTACCTCAAACAACATTAACTTAATGCGTTGGAGCGATGTCTTACTGATGGCTGCAGAAGCTGAAGTAGAAGTTGGAAGTACTGATAAGGCTTTAGAATATGTAAATATGGTTCGTAACCGTGCTGCAAATCCTGTTTGGTGGGTATATAAAAATTCAGCATACGATCCGTCAAAATCGGAGTATACTACAAAGACAACCCCTGCTGATAATTATTTGGTTAAACCATATCCTGCCGGTGCATTTGCCAATAAAACTTATGCCCGTACAGCTATCCATTTCGAGCGTAAACTTGAATTGGCGATGGAAGGTCAGCGTTTCTTCGATTTACAACGCTGGGATCAAGGTACAGGCAGCATGGCTGATGAAATCAACGCTTTCTTCGCATACGATATTAACGTTAACTCACAGCTGAACGGTGCTCACTTTACTAAAGGTAAAAACGAATATTACGCTATACCTCAAAGCGAGATCGACCTTTCTGGTTCAAAAGGGGCCTCAAAACTTAAACAAAACCCTGGTTATTAATTAACCATTGATTTTAAATATTTAACTTTAGGTGGAGATAATTATCTCCACCTTTTTTTATAGTTTACTAACCAATAATGAAGTATACCCTTGCCCTTATATACCTGGTTGCCGTTTTACTTAGTGCCTGTAAAAAAGCTACACTTTTTGAACAGGTTCCTTCTTCGCACTCGGGTATTACCTTCAATAATAAAATTGTTGAAAATGATGCCATAAACCCGCTTACCAAACTTAATCTGTACAATGGCGGCGGTGTGGGCATAGGCGATTTTAATAATGATGGCTTGCAGGATATCTACTTTGTTGCCAATACCACATCAAACAAACTTTACCTTAACAAAGGTGATATGAAGTTTGATGATGTTACTTCAACTGCGGGGGTTGGCGGCAGCGGCGGATGGGGCCGGGGAGTGGCTGTTGTTGATATTAACAACGATGGCCTTATGGATCTTTATATATGTTATACTTTACTTGATGATGCGGTTAAGCGAACTAACCTGCTTTATGTAAACCAGGGAGTGGGTAAAGATGGTATACCGCACTTTAAAGAAATGGCCAAGGAGTATGGTCTTAATGTAAGGCTCCACTCAACTATGGCATCGTTTTTTGATTATGATAACGATGGTGACCTGGATATGTACCTTACCGTTAATGAGGCTGTTGCCGGCGATAATCAAAGTACTTTCAGGCCGATAATAACTAATGGAAGTCACCGGAGTACCGGGCAGCTTTACCGCTGCGATTGGGATCCGGCGCTAAAACACCCGGTTTATACCAACGTATCCAAACAGGCAGGCATTGGGACCGAAGGCTATGGACATGCTGCCACCATTGTAGATATTAACCGAGATGGCTGGAAAGACATTTACGTAACCAACGATTTTTTAACCGATAACATTTTATACATCAATAACGGCGACGGCACTTTTACAGATAAAGTGAAGGAGTATTTTAAGCACACCGCCTTCAGCTCCATGGGGCAGGATATTGAGGATGTAAACAACGATGGTCTTGCCGATGTTTTCGAGGTCGACATGAACCCCGAGGATAACTACCGTAAAAAGATGTTCATGCCGCCCAACAATTACCAGATATTTCAAAATTTCGACAGGTATCAATATCAATATCAATACACCCGTAATACTTTACAATTAAACAACGGCCCGCGAATTGGCGGTAATGATTCTATTGGCGACCCCTCATTTAGCGATGTGGCTTTTTTAAGTGGTGTTGGACAAACAGACTGGAGCTGGGGACCCATGATAACCGATTTTGATAATGACGGGTATCGCGATATTGTAATAACCAATGGCTATCCGCGCGATGTAACCGATCATGATTTTATAACTTTCAGGCAAATGGCCTATTCGGTAGCGTCAACCCAACAGGTGCTTGACCAAATCCCGATTGTGAAAATACCCAACTATGCTTTCCGCAATACCAATGGTGTGCAGTTTGAAGATGTAACCCAAAGCTGGGGGCTTGGTGCTCCTTCGTTTTCAAACGGATGTGCCTATGCCGATCTGGATAACGACGGCACCATGGATATGGTTATTAACAATATTAATGATGAGGCATTCATCTACAAAAATACTTCCCGTAAAAGCGCTATAAACAGTAGTAACTACTTCCACATACAATTTCATGGCGGCCCCAAAAACCTGAACGGTCTTGGTGCTTTTGCCGATATTTATTACGATCACGGCAAACATCAATATTATGAAAATACACCTTACCGTGGTTATTTATCAACTATACAGGATATTGCCCACTTTGGCCTGGGTAACATATCTCTGCTCGATTCGGTAGTTATCCGCTGGGATAACGATAAAAAACAGGTGCTTACCCATGTTAAAACTAATCAAACACTCCAGGTTAAAATTAGCGATGCGAAGCTTGATTATACCAATAAACAGCCCTCTGTTGATAATACCGCATTGTTCAAAGAGGTCACTCAATCGGCAGGAATAACCTATAAACATAATGATCAGGATTATATCGATTTTAATGTTCAGAAACTGCTTCCGCATAAACTGTCGGAATATACGCCGGCCATAGCGGTTGGCGATGTAGATGGCAATGGTTTGGACGATATGGTGGTTGGGGGTACTACAATGTATCCCGCTCAATTACTATTGCAGCAGGCCAATGGCAAATTTATTCAGCGCGATTTAGTGCCTCAGCCTAAAACTATAGTCCCGGTTGGAAATCCCAACGATATGGCACATATGATATCCCCTGTAAGAGTGAAGGACGAAGGCATGCTGCTTTTTGATGCCGACGGCGATGGCGACCTTGATCTGTACGTTGCCAGCGGCGGTTATGAAAGCGAGCCCGGTTCATCAAATTACCAGGACAGGCTTTATGTTAACGATGGTAAAGGCAACTTCAAACTGCAACCCGATGCCCTGCCTAAAAACTTTACCAGCAAACTGTGTGTAAAAGCAGCTGATGTAAACCGCGATGGCAAAATGGACTTGTTTATATCCGGCCGTGTGGATCCCTGGAACTATCCTAAGCCGGTTTCAAGTTTTATTTTGCGTAACGATAGCAAGAACGGCGTTATCAAATTTACCGACGTATCCTCATCATCGGCAAAAGAGCTGAATAATATAGGCCTGGTTTGCGACGCCACCTTTACCGATTTTAATAATGACGGATGGCCCGACCTGATTCTTACCGGCGAATGGATGCCGATCACATTCCTTAAAAACGATCGTGGCATATACAAAAATGTAACGCAAAGCACCGGAGTTGAAAATAAGCTTGGTTGGTGGAATACAATTGCCTCCGGCGATTTTGACCACGACGGCGATACAGATTACATTGTAGGCAATACCGGTCTCAATACTTTTTATAAAGCAACCGATCAATACCCGATTTATATTACTGCCAAAGATTTTGATAAGAATGGCAGCTACGATGCTTTCCCTTCTGTTTTTCTGAAAGATCAGCAGGGCCAATTGCAGGAATTTCCGGCTTTCGGGCGCGACGATATTGTGAAGCAAATGATCAGCATGCGTATCAGATTCCAGAATTATAGGTCATTTGCAACAGCGACAATGGATTCGGTGATAACCCCAAAAATGCGTGAGGGGGCATTGCGTTTAAAAGTGAATTACCTGCAATCGGTATACTTACGCAATGACGGGGGAGGGAAGTTTACGGCTATTCCGCTGCCGGTTGAAGCGCAAATGTCTGAACTATGCGGCATTACTATTGATGATTTTGATGGAGATGGCAACCTTGATGTTGCACTTAACGGCAATGACTACGGCACTGAGGTTGCAACCGGCCGTTACGATGCTTTTAATGGTTTATTACTAAAGGGAGATGGCAAGGGAGGCTTTAAACCGCTCAGCATTATGCAAAGCGGTATTTATATTCCGGGCGATGGCAAGGCTTTGGTGAAGCTTAAAGGAGCCCGTGGTAACTACCTGTTGGCAGCTACTCAAAATCGTGACAGTATGAAATTGTTTGAGCTGAAACGGCCAGTTAAAACCTATAATCTGGAGCCGCTTGATGCATTTGCAACCATAAAATACAAAAATGGTAAAACTGCTAAACAGGAGTTTTATAATGGTAATTCTTTCTTGTCGCAATCGGGCAGATTCATTAATATTGATGATAACATGGCATCGATAACTGTAACCGATAGTTATGGCCATCAACGTAATGTACCAATTAAATAAACTATTATAAATGAGATGCTTTAAAATATTTATAGCCGTTGCGGGTTGTGCCCTTGTTTTAGGTTGCGGTAGTAAGCCTAAAAAAACACCGATGATGAAAGATGCTGATGTTATACATAACAACATTGATCAGCTTACGCAGGTTATTATTTATGATGTGTTCAGCCCTCCCGTAGCAAGCCGTATTTATGGATATACCTCGCTGGCTGCTTATGAGGCAATACGTTATTCTAATCCCGGATACAATTCAATTACAGCTCAGCTGTGGGGCTTTGGTAAACCTCCCGAACCAAAGGCAGGGGTAAAGTATAATTATACGCTTGCGGCTACATCAGCGTTTTTTGCAGTAGCTCATAAGGTTACCTTCTCTATCGATTCGCTCAAAAAATATGAGGCCAAGGTTTACGCCATGTATAAAGACAACATGGATGATTCAACCTATGCCCGCTCAATGGCATTTGGCGAAAAAATTGGCAAGTACATATTAAAAAGAGCAGCAGTTGATAATTATCCGCAAACCCGTGGCAAGCCAAGGTTTTTAGGGAACGATAATCCGGGTAACTGGCATCCCACTCCTCCCGATTACCTGGATGGTGTTGAGTTTTGCTGGGGTACTATGCATACTTTCGCAGTTGACACCTCAACCATGTTTCCTTTGCCGCCGCCACCTGCTTTTAGTGAGGATAAAAACAGCGAGTATTTTAGACAAACAATGGAGGTGTATAACCAAAGCAAAAACATTACGCCAGAGCAAAAAACTATTGCAAAGTTTTGGGACGATAATCCTTTTGTTATTGAGCATAATGGCCACATGATGTTTGCCAACAAAAAAATCACCCCTGGTGGTCACTGGATCGGCATAACCGCAATTGCCTGCAAGCAAACCCATGCCGATGTTGTAAAAACTGCGCAGGCTTATGCGCTTACCTCAATAGCTTTGTTTGATGCTTTTATTTGCGGCTGGCAGGTTAAATATGAAACTAATTATATAAGACCGGTAACCATTATCAATGATAAAATTGACCACGACTGGCTGCCAATGCTGCAAACACCACCATTTCCTGAGTATCCGAGCGGCCACAGCGATATCAGCGGTGCATCTGCAGTGGTGCTTACTCATTTATTTGGAGATAATTTTGCCTATCAGGATACCAGCGACCTGCGTTATATAGGTATGCAGCGCCATTTCGATTCATTTTTGAAAGCTGCCGACGAAACTTCAATAAGCAGGTTTTACGGCGGTATCCACTTCCTCAACAGCGTTAATCAGGGCGCTGTACAAGGAAAACAGGTAGGCGAATACATTTGGAAAAAATTAAAACTTAAAAATTAAGGGCTGAGCTATTTTATGAATTTTAAAAAAAGCTTATTAACCATATCATACCTTTTTTCATTTTCTGCAATATTAGCTGGTTTAACGCTCATTAATAGCTGCAAGCGTAAACCGGCATATCAACCTTATAAGTTTACCGGCGATGTGATAGTTGATGGTAAAAAACTGGTACAATTAAAGTGTACCCGCTGCCACTCGTTAGTGCCTGTTGATGCATTACCGAAAGATGTGTGGCTTAACCATACACTGGTGAATATGGCGCCGTTACTGCACATTTCAACATATGGAGGTTCATCGTACTATAAAAATGATCCGCTTGATACTACCGGCGCTACTATTGCCGAATGGACAGCCATTTTGGAATATTATAAAAAAGCTGCACCCGATACATTGATGCCGGCTAAAAAACCAATCCCATTAATAAATGATTGGGCTGGTTTTACACTTAGAAAGCCTGCACGGGTAGGTTATACCGCTTTTACTACTATGCTTGCTGCCAATGTAACTACAGGGCGTATGTACAGTGCCGACGCCGTGGATGAAAAATTGTATGCCTGGGACAGTAATTTAAAAATGGACTCCCTCGCCAAATTTCCATCAGCCGCGGTTGGGGTTAGTTTTGACAAAGATAGTGCCGGGAATAATATAGGCTTTTTCGCCTGTATTGGGCGTATGGCACCAGTTGATTTTCCGAATGGCAAAGTAGTTAAAGTAAACCTTGATGCGCAGCACGTTAACAACGAACAAACTTATATTGCATCTGATTTGCCCCGGCCTGTTGGCACAATAACAGGCGATTTTAACAAGGACGGTTTGCAGGATGTTGTAGTTTGCGGTCAGGGCAAGTTTAAAGGAGGTGTTTACCTGCTTAAGCAAAATAAGGATCATACGTATGAGCAACAAACCATTTATGACAAGCCGGGCGCTGCACAAGCTTTAGCCGGCGATTTTAACAACGATGGCTGGACAGATGTAATGCTGTTAACCGGAAGCGGCGATGAAGGCCTTTGGTTGTTGTTGAATGATCAAAAAGGAGGATTTACAACCCGGAACCTGCTGCATTTTCCGCCGGTTTATGGTTCAAGCAGTTTTCAATTGGTTGATATGGATCATGACGGCAAACTTGATCTGGTACTAACCTGCGGCTACAACTACCGTGATTCGAGGATCCTGAAACCTTACCACGGCTTATACATTTTTACCAACACGGGCGACTGGAACTTTAAACAACGCTGGTTTTACCCTATAAATGGTTGTACTAAAGCCATTGCCACCGATTTTGACGGTGATGGAGATATCGATATTGCTACGATAGCTTTCTTTGCCGATATGAAAAATACGCCTGCCGAAGAGTTTGTTTACTTTGAACAGGCTAAACCTTTAGATTTTAAACCTCATGCTTTGCCGATTAGTAACCTTGGCCATTGGATGTGTATGGAAATGACCGACCTGAACAAGGACGGCAAACCCGACATTGTATTAGGTAATTATGCAGATGGTTTTATGTTCCAGGATGGTTTTAAACCTAATTGGGACCAGCACCTGCCATTGATAATGCTTGAAAATCACACCAAAAAGTAAAGCGATACCGAACTGTATGAGTAAAGCAGGAGGGGTGAGCATAATAAAACGAAACGTATTGTTGCTGATTATAATATTCGCAGCTGTTGTTATTGCCGCATTGAATAGTTGCGGCGATAATGAACCGAGCGACGAAGAGCTTTTGGCCGACGCTAAAAAAACGGCGTTCAAACATTGCGGCAGCTGTCATGAACCGCCCGATGCTTCTGTACTGGATAGTGCCACCTGGGACAAGCACATATTACCAGCCATGGGAGCAAAACTTGGCATGCGCCCTTTTATGGACCAGTATATAGCCGGTCCAGGGGCCGAGCTCTCTCTTGCCGATTGGACAAAGATTGTTGTTTACTATAGGTACGCCTCGCCCAAAAAACTAAAAATTCCTAAACCGGATGCCCTGCTCGATTCGGCTATATTTTCGGTGAAAAGGCCTGCTAATGTTGATACTACATCTGGGGAGGCCATGACCACCATGATTAAGTTTAATGACGTTGATAAGCACTTTTATACAGGAGATGCCGGCAATAAGCTTTACCGCTGGAGTAGTGATCTTACAGCTACCCTGGTCAAAAAATTCCATTCGCCAATAACCGATGCTACCTTTTATCAGTCGGCAACCGAACCTAACAGCGCCGTAGTTACCTGCATCGGGATCCTTCCGCCTAATGATCAACTCAAAGGAACCTTAACACATATTAATCTCGACAAAAAATCAAAAGATACCACCCTAATGGCCGATAGTCTGCCACGCCCGGTTAAAAGTGCGGCGGCCGACTTTAACAAAGATGGCCTGATGGATTATATTAGTTGCGGTTTTGGCCGCGACCGGGGTGGTTTGTTCCTATTACAGCAACAAACTAATCATACATTCAAAAGAAAGATCATCCGTGCAGTTCCTGGTCCTGAAATAGTTTGTACCGGCGATTTTAACGGCGATGGCTGGCCTGATATTGCCTGCCTGTTTGCCCAGGCCGATGAAGGGATCTGGCTGTTTCTGAACGATAAAAAGGGAGGATTTACTACCCAAAATATCATACGTTTTCCATCGGTTTACGGGTCGAGCAGTTTCCAGTTGATGGATGTTAACCACGATGGTAAACTTGATATAGTTTACACCTGCGGAGATAACAATGATTACTCGCCTATATTTAAGCCCTATCATGGAGTTTATATATTTACCAATCAAGGCAACTGGAAATTTATACAAACCTACTTTTACCATATCAACGGCTGCTCCAAAGCAATAGCCGCCGATTTTGATAAGGACGGAGATCTTGATCTTGCTGTAATAGCTTTCTTTCCTGATTATAAATATCATCCTACCGAAGGTTTTACCTATCACGAGCAGGTTAGCCCGGGCAAGTTTGAAGTACACGAGGTTCCCGTTAATTTATTAGGTCGTTGGATTTCGATGGAAGCCGGTGATATTGATGGCGATGGCGATACTGATCTGGTTTTGGGCAATTTTTCGGTAGGGGCCCAGGGCCTCATGAACCAAAAGGATTATAAACCTAATTGGGACATGTACGAGCCGATTATTGTACTGCAGAATAAAACGATTAAAAAGTAGGGTTTCATTAACCGTTTTAATAAGGACAGAGGTTGTCTTGATAAGAAACTGGTAAATTGATTACTAAAGCCCCAAAACGTATCATTTGTACAACAAATTGATAAATAAGTACCGCTGTATCTGGTTGTATGTTAAGTAGTTTTACCATACTTATTTATTGATATACTAAATGAACAAAAGTATCTGCTCAGCTTTAGGTGTTATAGCTGCCTGTATTTTACCTGCCTTTGTTTTGGCACAATCAGGAGTTGTAAAACAAGTTAAATTAAGCAATTTCGATTTGCAATCATCGGCCTTGGTAAATGCAACAGGCACTGAACTTTCCAATACACAATACCACTCGCCGGTGTATTGGTTTCCCGTAAAAGTACCATCAACAGTACTTACCGGACTGGTGGCCAATCACATCTATCCAGATCCATACCAGGGTCTTAATAATATGCTGATCCCCGATGCCTCCGATCAGTTTAATAAAGAATATAACCTGGAACAATATAGTCATCTGCCTAATGACCCTAACCCATGGAAAAAGCCTTATTGGTACCGCACTACCTTTAAAGTGCCGGCTGCAGATAAAGGCCGTCGTTTTCAATTGATCTTTAAAGGTATTAACTACCGGGCAGCTGTATGGCTTAACGGCAAGCAAATTGCCGACAGTACCCAGATGGCTGGTATGTTTGCTGAACATAACCTTGATGTAAGCAATATAATTAAAGCTGGGGCTGAAAATGCCCTCGCCGTGAAAATTTACCCGCTTGATTATCCGGGATATCCTGCAAAGGAGCAGTTGAAAGCCCTCGGCCCGTTTTATGAAAATGGCGGCCCAACGGGTGATATCGGCAAAAACGTAACTATGCTTTGTTCATCAGGATGGGATTGGATCCCGCCCGTGCGCGACCGTAATATGGGGATCTGGCAGCCAGTGTTTTTACGCACAAGTGGCGCGGTAACTATCGGCAGGCCAAAGCTGATTACGGATTTGCCAAGCCTGCCTGATACCGGTACAGCCAAGCTTTCATTAAACCTGACATTAACCAATAATACAACTGCAACACATGGCGGTAAACTAACCGTCAGCATAAAGCCCGAAAATTTTGCAGGCGCACCGGTTCAGTTTAGTCAGCCAGTCGTTGTACTTGCTGGTGCCGAAAAAGCGGTTGAGTTAAACGCTGATAAGATTAGCCAGCTGATAATCCATCAGCCTAAATTATGGTGGCCAAACGGTTACGGTAAGGCAAACCTGTACCGGATCCGTATGCAGTATGCTGAAGGGAATACTGTAAGTGACGATACCACTTTTGTTTTTGGCATCCGCAAGGTGGCTTCAAAAGCCGAAACTACAGCCAATGGTTTTGTGCGCCGTAAGTTTTATGTTAATGGGAAGGAAGTGCATTTGGTAGGTGGCGCCTGGGTACCGGATATGATGGTGAACCGCGATTCGGCCCGTTACGATTATGAGATGCACCTGTGCCGTAACGCCAACGTAAACCTGGTACGTATCTGGGGAGGTGGTGTTACCGAGCCGGATGCTTTCTGGAATGCTGCCGATAAATACGGGCAGATGGTATGGTCAGACTTTTGGATTACCGGCGATACCCAGGGTGAATTTAAAGGTTCGCCTGATTGGCCGCTGGAGGGTAACGTATTCATCAAAAACGTAGAAAGTACCATCTACCGCATCCGCAACCATCCAAGCTTATTGGTATGGACAGGTGGCAACGAAGGCCATGCCCGTAAAGAGCTATATGATATAATGCGTAATGATATTATCACTTTAGATGGTACACGTCCCTTCATTCCAAGTTCGTCGGGCTTTGCCAAACTGCCGGAAGGCTGGAAGGGTTCGTGGCCTGATGATATGCCGTCGGGCGTTTATAGTGGTGGCCCTTATGAATGGAAAGACCCCAAAGACTATTATAAACTGGCCGATGCTGCTAAAGACTGGGTGTTTAAAGACGAAACCGGCCTACCGTCACAACCACCATATACAACTCTGCCGAAGATCATCCCTAATTTGGTTTGGGATACCAACTTGCCTTTTCCGCTTAATAATTCATGGGGCTACCATGACGCGGCAACCGGAGCCGGTAAATATGATAAGTATTATGAAGAAATGACCAAAAGGTATGGCAAGCCAAGTAGTATCGTTAATTTTTCGGACAAGATGCAGCTCATGAACGCCTTAGGTTACCAGGGTATTTTTGAAGCTGATGGCCATAAACTGAACGAAACCGGCGGCGTAATGCTCTGGAAGTTAAATGCGGCTTTACCAAGTGTAATATGGCAAATTTACGACTGGTACCTTGAACCTAATGCCGGCTACTATACTATGCAAAATGCCTGCGAGCCTATCCACATCCAGTATAATTATGATAATTCATCAATAGCAATCATCAACCGTACACACCATGCCACCGGAAGCTTAACTGCTACGGCCGATATTTATGATATCAACAGTAAGCTGATTAAATCAGAAAAGGTTGGCAATGTAGGATTGGCGCAAACTGGTGTTAAGGAAGTGATTCAGCTCAAAGATGCACTTGCCGCTACCAAAGGCGTAAGTTTTGTAGTGTTGAACCTGACTAATGCGGCAGGTAAAACCGTATCACATAATGTTTACTGGCTATCGGCCACTGATGACTTTAAGTCATTGAACGATATGAAACATGCACAGGTACAGGGAAAAGTGATCAAAGCTGAAAAAGGATTAAGCGAAAATAAGTGGACTATGCAGTTTACCAATAACTCCAATCAACTGGCATTCTTTGTCCGCCCGCAATTGATGAAAAACGGCGAGGAGGTTATGCCAAGTTATTGGACTGGTAATTACTTTAGCTTGGCACCACATGAAAGGATTATAGTATCGGTAAGCGCCCCGGTAGCCAAATTAGGCGCGGCAAAATCAACCGTATTACTCGAAGGCTGGAATCTGGATAAGCAGGTGATAACATTGCCCTGAAATTTTTAAAACTTAATATGTTCGCAAAGGCGCGAAGACGCAAAGTTTTTTCTTAGCGGCTTCGCGCCTTTTTTGCTATAATATTAATAACAAAACCGTAAGCTTTAAGCTTTGTGCATTCAGCTTTTAACTTTTTTTAAGTTAAATTTTGTTTAAGAATGACTTACCATACAGGTTCTGTTTTGAAAATCTGCTTATCTTGCTCAACGCATTTTACATATGGAAAATACAGATGTAATTATCATAGGAGGGGGAGCCGCGGGTTTGATGGCCGCCCGTACGCTTGCCAAAGCAGGTAAAAATGTTGTGCTGCTTGAAGGCCGAAACCGGCTTGGCGGTCGCATTCACACACTAGAGCATGGCACATCATTAGAGCCTGCTGAACTGGGTGCTGAGTTTATTCATGGCGATTTGCCCATAACCCAAAGCTTGCTTAATGAAGCTGACATTAAATATACCCATGCCTCCGCCTCTATGTGGAAATATGAGGATGGAAAGTTTATAGCCGAAGGGCACGTTATTGAGCATTGGGACGAATTTCTGGAAAGCATCATGCAACTGAAGCATGATATGAGCATTGAAGCGTTCATGCAGCAGGAGTTTTCGGGCGAACGATATGGAGGGCTCCGGGAATCGGTGCGGGGCTATGTATCGGGATATGATAATGCCGATCCTAAAAAAGCCAGTGCCTTTTCTATCCGTAAAGAGTGGCAAAATGAGCATGAGGATGCGCAGTATCGTGTAGAAGGAGGTTACTGTACGTTAATCAGCTATTTGGCAAATGAGTTTAAACAGGCAGGTGGGCATATTTATCTTAATGCCGTTGCAAAAGATATTGACTGGGGCCAACATCATGTTACAGTAAGCACTGATATTGGGATAACCTACCAGGCCCGGCAGCTATTGATTGCCGTACCGCTCGGAATTTTACAGGCTGAGGTCGGGTTGAAGGCTACACTGAGTTTTGACCCCCCGGTTGATTATTATATCAATGCCTTAAAATCGCTTGGCTTTGGAGCGGTGATCAAGGTGTTACTTGAGTTTGACGAAGCATTTTGGTATAGTGATGAAACCCGGCAAATGACCGGTGCCGATCTCGAAGATATGGGCTTTCTGTTTTCAAATAAAGCAATCCCCGTTTGGTGGACCCAAATGCCGGTACATCGCCCGCTGCTTACCGGTTGGCTTGGTGGACCACCTGCTGCCGCCCGTATAAATACCAGCGACGAGGATGTTTTGATAGAAGCACTCGGCTCCATCTCCAATATTTTTAAGATAGATATCGCGAAACTGAAAGAAAAACTCCTTACCTGGAATGTAATCAACTGGACTGTCGATCCGTTTTCGAGAGGTTCATATAGCTATGATACCATAGAAACAGCCGAAGCACGAAAGATCCTGAGCCATCCTATTGGCGATACCTTATTTTTTGCAGGCGAGTATCTGTATGAAGGAACGGCAATGGGAACTGTTGAGGCGGCTTTGACGAGTGGGTTGAGGGCTGCGGAGATGTTGTTGGACTATGAATAAAAAAATGTCAATGACATGATTGTAGATGCTATTGTCCCTTCCAGTAATTTCCACTCACAATAATCATATCCAACATTTTGATAGTATTATCGTAATAATCATAATCCTTCAGTTTAAAGGCTATTAGATAATCCCAGACTTTATTAAGCCACTGCTGATTACTTTTGTCAACCATGGCCGATACCGTAAATGGCGCTATAAAACTTAAAGCTTCGAAGTATCTGCCTTTAATATCATTACCTTCAAGCGTATATCCTGCCGAAATATTATCCGGATTGCCATCAGTAGTTTGCGTGATCCATTGATTTATTGGACTAACAAAGCCTTTAGCGCGTTTATCGCCATATAATAAATAATCGGTAGCTATGCGCCACGGTACCCTACATGCATTGTAATTATAATAACCATCATACTTTGATTCCATGTAGTTGGGCTGAGCAGGCCGGGCTTTAGTCTTTATTCCTCTGATAAAATCGGGCACCAGGCCTGCGCCCGGGCTGTAGTTTTTTTGCAGATAGTTAAATAAGCGATAGTTTTTATCAATAGCTTTTTGCCATTTACCGGTTTTTGAGGCGCTTTCAAATGCTTTGAAATTGGCAGGCATAAAATCAGATGAGCGCATATCATAATAATCTTCGCTATCTCCGT
Source organism: Mucilaginibacter gossypii (assembly GCF_900100945.1). Classification (GTDB taxonomy): domain Bacteria; phylum Bacteroidota; class Bacteroidia; order Sphingobacteriales; family Sphingobacteriaceae; genus Mucilaginibacter; species Mucilaginibacter gossypii. The sequence goes on from NZ_FNCG01000002.1 coordinate 209,808, forward strand.
CGCTGCCATCGCTTAATAAAACAGAAAACGTTTTAGGATTGATTTCGTAGTGCATAATTGCCGCCATAGCGTTCCTGGCTTCCTGCAGGTAGTTGATATGGCCTCTGCTTCCCCATTGCTTATCAGCTAACAGAAGGGAGTATGCTATATCTATATCGCCGTCGGTGGCGGCATCCCGGTCGTGGTTTTTACAGTTCTTTAGCTGGGCCCAGGCCATTAAATAAGGAGATGCTTTGGCTGGATGGGTTTTATAATATTGATATAAACCATCATAAACGGTTTTTGCCTGCTTATCGTACCCGGCCATCAGTGCGGTAATCACCATGCCATAGCCTTGCCCTTCGGATACGCATTCTTTACCTGGCTTTTCAAACCAAACATAAAATTGATTTTTATCGCAGCCGGGTTTAATGTACCTGTGTTTCCATTGATCGTAAAAAGAGGTTACCTGTCTATCAAGCTGTTGCTGATTGATGTGATTGGGTTTTATTGTACCGGCAGTATACCGGCTATGTTGCGGAAACGGCCTTAATGCAACCTGTGCATGAAGGCCGTTTAGTATAAATAGCGAAAATAGCAGCAGGCTATATCGCACGTAGTTCGGGGTAAGCAGCAACCTCTTCAACATCATTGCACAATAACTCAGTTTTGCAGAAATGGTTCTTAAGGCAGCTCAAAAAGTTCTGAATTGCCGGTGTATCCTTACAGGTAGCGGCATACCACGTGCGTTTTGCAATACTGTGGTGCAACGGTTTTGTAACAATGTGTTTACCGGGCAGGTACGGCTTCACAATCCAGTCGGCCATAACGCTTATTCCGAGGCCCGCGTTTACCATCTCAATAGTGGCATCTGTGTAGTGGATGCGACTCAATGTTTTGGGCTTTACATGCTGTTCTTGGATGAGTGTTTCGATGACCGGAGTTTCCTGGTATGAGGGGTCATAAAGAGCCAGGATTAACTCCTGATCCTGGAAGTCGCAGATGTCAATAACGGCCTTTTTTGCCAGGGGATGATCGGCCGGTAAAATACATATCAGGCGGTCTTCAAAAATGGGTTCATACACTATCTGAGTATTCACCATTTGGGTGCGCACAATACCCAGGTCAAGGTCGCCCCGCATGAGGTATTCAAGTGGTCGGCGACTAGCATCTGAAACTATATTTATGTTAATATCAGGCCATTGGCTTTTGAAATCTTTAATTACGCCGGGTAACCAATGGTATGCAGTATAGCATTGCATACTAATATTAAGCTTACCGGTTTTGCCATTTTTATAGTTGTTAATATCTTCTTCAAGGGTGCGTATTTCGGCCAATATTTTTTCCGAACTTCGTAGGAAACGATAGCCCACTTCGGTTAGCTGAAGCTTCTTTCCCTGGCGATGGAACACCTCTATGTCCAGTTCTTTTTCCAGTTCTTTTAACTGGTGGCTCAGGGCCGATTGGGTTAGATGTAAAGCACTTGCTGCTTTGGTCAGCGAACCCTCTTTTGAAATGGTATCAACTAACCTGAAATGATGTAATGCAATATTCATTATTAGTTTTGCTAATGATTTACACAAAATTAATTCATTTTTTTCATGAATCATATAGATATACATTTGCTGTGTATAAAATACACCTCATGTTAAACACAACTTCAAAAAAATTACTCCTGTTTTTTTTGAGTGTTTCATATGTCTTACACGTACAAGCTCAGCAAAAAGTCCTTTCCATTAAGGATGCTGAACAAATGGCCCTTGCTAACTATGCTTCTATTAAGTCGAAGGCAAACCAGCTTAACGCCTCTAAGGCATATCTCAAAGAAACAAAAACGGAGTATCTGCCGGATGTAAATTTCTCCGCGCAGCAGGACTACGGAACAGTGAACGGCCAAAACGGACCCTCGTATGGTTATCGTGGCCTGTCGGTGTCCTCATCGGGGCCAGCTTTGGCCAAACAGAACTGGAACGCTGCATTCGGCGCTCTGTATTTAACTAACGTTAGCTGGGACTTTTTCGCCTTCGGCAGATCGAAACAAAGGATCGGCGTACAAAAAACCATCGTATCGCGCGATGAAACTGATCTTGCACAGGAGCAATTTCAGCACCAGGTACGCGTTGCAGCCACGTATTTAAATCTACTTGCTGCACAACAGCTTGCCAAGGCGCAGCAGGATAACCTTAACCGTGCTATGGAATTGCAAAAAGTAGTCGTAGCCCGCGTAAAGAACGGCTTAAATCCGGGTGTGGATTCATCCTTGGCCAACGCCGAAGTATCTAACGCCAAGATCGCGCTTACCAATTCGCAGCAAACGGTACAGGATCAAAGTAATCAGCTATCTATTTATTTAGGAATTCCCGCCCAGGAATTTCAATTGGATAGTGCTTTCATTACCAGACAGCCCAATAACCTGGAGACTTTGAGCGCTGTTGCCGCAACCGATCACCCAACTTTGAAGTTCTATCAAAACAGGGTAAACGTGAGCGATCAACAGGCTAAATACCTTCGCACTTTCGCCTTGCCAACCTTTAGCCTTTTTGGTGTTTACCAGGGCAGGGGCTCAGGCTTTAAGCCGGACTACGGCACTAACCAGGATAGCTACACCGGCAGCTACGGCGCAGGTGTTGACCCAACCCGTTACAACTACCTGTTTGGAATAGGTATGATATGGAATTTTACCAGCGTTTTCAGGACCCACTATCAGGTACAGTCGCAAAAGTTTACCTCAGCGCAATTGAAAAACGATTACGAATTGGTTGATAAGCAACTGGAAGCACAGCGCAGCCTTGCCGAAACACGCATAGGCAACGCTCTTAAAAATGTAAACGAAGTACCGGTTGAAGTTTCGGCCGCTAATAACGCTTACATTCAAAAATATACACTGTATAAAAACGGACTATCAAACATAGTTGATTTTACACAGGCGCTTTATACCCTTAACCGGGCCGAGGTTGACAAATATATAGCATTGAATAACGTATGGCAGGCACTGCTGTTCAAATCAGCAGCTACAGGCGATTTCGGGATATTCATCAATAATTTTTAACAGTTACACACATATACAATGGGAATGATAAAAGGGGCGCTGCAAAAACCAATTACCATATTGGTTATAGTAGCCGGGCTGTTCTTCTTCGGTATAAATGCGGTACGGACTATCAAGATCGATATATTTCCCGATCTGAACCTGCCGGTTATATATGTATCGCACCCATACGGCGGTTTCACCCCAAACCAAATGGAGGCTTACTTTGGTAAGCAATATGTTAACCTGTTGCTTTTTGTATCGGGTGTAAAAAGCATCGAAACAAAAAACATACAAGGCTTAACGTTAATAAAAGTTACTTTTTACGAGGGTACTAATATGGCCCAGGCCGCGGCGGAGGTCACGAGTTACACCAACCGCGCCCAGGCCAGCTTCCCGCAGGGGTCGCAGCCGCCCTTTATTTTGCGCTTTGATGCCTCAACGCTGCCGGTTGGTCAGTTGGTGTTGAGCAGCGCCACTCGTAGCAATAACGAATTGCTGGATTATGCATTGGTTTACGTGCGTTCGTCATTTACCTCCATCCCGGGCCTTGTTGCGCCTGCACCTTTTGGTGGTAACCAACGTACTATCCTGATTAAAGTCGATCCAAACCTGTTGCGCTCGCACAATTTAACACCCGACCAGATCGTGGCTGCCCTGCGCGAGAATAACCAGAACACCCCTGCAGGTAACGTGCGTGTAGGCGATTACAACTACCTTGCACCTTCAAACACCACCATAAAGAAAATCCCGGATTTTGGAGATATCCCGCTTTATAAAAATGGGATTCAAACCGTATTTATGAAGGATGTTGCCACTATAGAAGATGGCGCCGATATCACCAACGGCTATGCACTTATTAATGGTAAGCGTTCGGTTTACTTGCCAATCACCAAATCGGCCACGGCCTCAACCTGGGAAGTAGTGCAAAACCTGAAAAAAGCATTGCCAAAATTCCAGGCCTTACTACCCGATGATGTGAAGCTGTCGTTCGTGTTTGACCAGTCGGTTTATGTGATTAACGCTGTAAAAAGTTTGGCCGAAGAGGGCGCGATAGGGGCGGTACTTACCGGGCTTATGGTATTGCTGTTTTTAGGTGATAAACGCGGAGCGCTTATCGTGATCCTTACTATCCCCACCTGTATTATCTCGGCTATATTCTTCCTGTCGCTGGCACACCAAACCATCAATATCATGACGCTTAGCGGGCTTTCGCTGGCAATAGGTATTTTGGTGGATGAGTCGACGGTGACAATTGAGAATATTCACCAGCATTTTGACATGGGCAAGCCGAAAGCTTTGGCTATCTGGGATGCCTGTAAGGAGATCGCGTTCCCTAAATTGCTGATCCTGTTCTGTATCCTGGCGGTGTTTGCACCTGCATTTACCATGAACGGGATTCCGGGAGCATTGTTCCTGCCGCTGGCGCTGGCTATCGGTTTCTCGATGATCGTATCTTACTTCCTGGCGCAAACCTTTGTACCAATCATGGCCAACTGGATCATGGTAAACAAACATGAAGACCACAGCCATAAAGATGGGTTTGCACTGGAGGATGAAGGTGAGCCATGGGAACAAAAAGAAAAAGCCATGAAGGCTGCCCTTGAACATACAGGCGACGAGGTAACCCGCTTTGACAAATTCAGGGATAGCTTTATGCGCCTGATGGACCGCATGCTGCCTAACCGCAAGATACTGGTAACGGTTTATGTAATCGTTGCCTTTGGCCTTGCTTTCCTGTTATTCAATATCATAGGCCGTGACGTATTGCCTAAGGTAAACTCAGGTACCTTCCAGGTACGTTTGCGGGCTGCTGATGGTACCCGTTTAGAGCGTACAGAACTAATAGCTGTTAAGGCGCAACACATATTGGGCGATATTGTGGGTAAAAACCACATAGCTATAACTTCGACATTTGTTGGTTCGCACCCTTCATCATTCTCAACCAACCCTATCTATCTGTTTATGGCTGGTCCGCAGGAGTCTGTGATGCAGGTGAGTTTAACGGAGGATTATAAGGTTAATCTTGATGACCTGAAGGAAAAGTTCAGGCATGAGATGGCAAAACAGCTACCCAACGTTAAATTATCATTTGAGCCGATTGAATTGACTGATAAGATCCTGAGCCAGGGTTCGCCAACTCCTATTGAAGTAGCCATCACCGGTAAAAACAAAAAGCAAAATGTTGAGTATGCCTTTAAGGTTATCAATAAACTGAAAGATATCAAATACCTGCGCGATGTGCAGATAGGCCAGTCGTTCAATTATCCAACTATCGATATTAATATCGACAGGCAACGGGCCGCACAGCTTGGGGTAGGTTTAAATGATATTTCTCGTTCGCTTGTGGCATCAACTTCATCATCAAGATTTACAGAAAAGAACAACTGGATTGATGAAAAATCAAACTTGAGCTACCTTGTGCAGGTACAGGTGCCGGAGTATCAAATGGCCAGCCTAAACGATGTGAAGGAGATTCCGGTACTGGCAAATCAGGCACGCCCTGTTTTGGGAGATGTGGCCGATGTTAAAACTGGTACAACCTTCGGTGAAAACGATAACGTAGGTGCAGTGCCAACATTATCGGTAACGGCAAACATCAACAAAAAGGATTTGGGTACTGCAACCAATGATGTGCAGAAAGCCATTGACGAATTAGGCAAACCACCGCGCGGTTTAACAGTTGAGATGCATGGCATGAGCCAAACCCTTACCGATACGCTTAATAGCTTACAATCGGGCTTATTGGTAGCCGTATTGGTGATATTCTTGATGCTGGCTGCAAACTTCCAGTCGTTCAAAATGTCGATGGTGGTATTATCAACTGTGCCGGCTGTTTTGTTTGGTTCATTGCTGCTGGTAAAAATCACCGGCGCTACGCTTAACCTTCAATCATACATGGGTATGATTATGTCGGTGGGTGTATCTATTTCCAACGCAGTGCTACTGATTACCAATGCCGAAGAGTTGCGTAAACACAACGGCGATGCACTGAAGTCGGCCCGTGAAGCTGTAGCGTTACGTCTTCGTCCTATCCTGATGACCAGTTTGGCCATGATTGTAGGTATGATCCCGATGGCTTCCGGCTTAGGTGAAGGTGGTGATCAAACATCACCATTAGGTCGCGCTGTTATTGGCGGACTTATCGCTTCAACTTTTGCAGCGCTCCTGATATTACCATTGGTTTTTGCCTGGGTACAAGGTAATGCCACAACTCAATCTGTTTCATTAGACCCGGAAGATAAAGAAAGTAAATTTTATGTCCCTTTGCACCACCATGAATAAGCTAAAAAATAAATCGATATTGCTGTTTGCCGTTTTAGCAATGGCAATAGGCTCATTGAGTGCCTGCCACTCGGATGATAAAGAAAAGAAAGAACAACAGGAAGAGCAGGAGCAACAGGAAGCTGTTGAAACGCCCACTGTACAAATTGTGCCGGTAACCAAAGGCAGGTTAAGCAGCAACATCACCATACCTGGTGAGCTGATCCCTTACCAACAAGTTGACCTGTATGCCAAAACCAACAGCTATGTTAAAAAGCTTTTGGTTGATATCGGTTCAGAAGTTAAGCAGGGCCAGTTATTGGCTGTGCTTGAAGCGCCGGAAATTAACTCGCAATTGGCTGCGGCGCAATCTCGCATCAAACAATTTGAAGCGGTTTACTTTGCCAGCAAAGCTACTTATGACAGGCTGGTAAGCACCAGCAAAACCCCGGGTACCGTTTCTCAAAACGACCTGGAGCAGGCTGAAGCTAAAAAGAATGCTGATGAGGCTAATATTGACGCCGCTAAATCCGGCTTAAAAGAAGTATCAGCTAATTTGGCTTACCTTGAGATCCGCGCCCCGTTTGACGGTGTGATCACCAGTCGTAATGTTAACCTGGGGGCTTATGTTGGTCCGGGTGGTAAAAGTACCGATCCGCTGTTTACCGTTCAGGATCAGGGTCGTTTACGTTTAGTTGTATCAGTGCCCGAAATTTACACAGGTGCATTAAGCAGCAAAAGTGAAGTTAACTTTACTGTTAGAGCCTTGCCAAGCCAAAAGTTTACCGCCCAGGTAAAGCGCATAGCCGGCGCGCTTGATGAAAAATTGCGTGCCGAGCGCCTGGAGATGGACGTTTACAATAAAGACAAAAAGCTGCTTCCCCACATGTTTGCCGAAGTAAGTGTACCATTGCCTGCCGGCGATAGTACTTACGTGGTGCCTAAAACAGCTGTAGCAACTTCAACCGAAAAGGTTTTTGTGATAAAAGTGGTTGATCATAAAGCCGTTTGGGTTGATGTTAAAAAAGGCCTGAGCAATGGCGATAGCATCGAAATCTTCGGTGGCGACCTGAAACCTGATGATAAGCTGGTAAAAGCAGCATCAGATGAGATAAGGAACGGATCGACCTTGAAATATTAATAAATTGAAGGTCGATTAGATTCGGCCTGATGGATAGTGCGAAGGGATAAAAGAGCCCGAAAACTGAGAAGTTTTCGGGCTCTTCTTATATAAAATTATGTCATTGCGAGGAGCAGAAAGGGAAATGAGCCTGGGTGCGACGCGGCAATCCCGTAGCTATACAGAGCGGAAACGCATTGGTTACAAGATTGTCGCGCTTCGCTCAGCAGTGACATGGTTTTAAATTATTTAACCTCCGCTTGCAACTTCTTAATAATGCCCGTCCCCACAGCATCCGTACTTTCAGCAGCGTTTGATAATACAATCACAGCAAGCTTTTTATCGGCATTAAAAGCGAGGAAGCTGCTACTGCCGTAAGTGCCGCCATTATGGAAAATGTATTCTACGCCATCAACCAAGATGATATGCCAGCCAAGGGCTATTTTGGCATCTTTGCTGTAGGTGATCTGGTGTGTTAGTTCAAAAGCCTCTGATAGCTTATCAGTGCCATTAGCCATGTTAGCCTTTGCATATATCAGCAGGTCATTTACCGTTGAATGCAGGGCTCCGCAAGCGGCAAGGGCGTTAAAATCCCAGGCTACTGTTGCATCACCGTATTGACTGTATACTTTAGTAAAGTGGGAGGTTTGTAAAGCGCTTAAATGCTGTACGGTATTTTTCATCCCCAAAGGACCGCAGATTACTTCCTGCACCATCTGATCAAATGTTTTTCCACTTATTTGTGATAATATCGTTCCTAATAAACCCACTCCTAAATTAGAATATGCATATTGTTCTCCCGGCTTGCTATTGAGTTTGCAGGTTTTTAGATAACTAAACAGTAGCCGTTTACTATAACTTTTATAAGGATTTGCCGCGCTGGCCGAATCAAACTGAAGGTTCTCCGGGATCCTTGCCAGGCCGGATGTATGATTGCTTAGCGTTTGCAAGGTTATATCATTCAACGCCGCATTGGTTTTTACCGAATCGGGCAGGTATTTGGTAATTGGATCGGTTAATTTTACTTTGCCCTCGTTGGCGTAATAAGCCAGCAGGGTAGCTGTAAATGTTTTGGTAATAGAGCCAATTTCGAACAGCGTATTGGCAGTTGGTAGCTGGTTGTTGCCGCGTGCGGTTTCTCCGTAATTGTAGGTGCTGATCTGGCCATCTTTTAATACGCCTATACTAAGGCCTACTGTATTTACTTTTTGAATATACGGGCGGGCAATTTCATCAACCTGTTTGTCCATTGTGTTGAGTAGTTTGTTGGATGTAGGTACCTGTGTGGTCTTATCGGCATTAATGTCTTTATAGGGCTGAAACAGGAAGAGCTCAATTTTATTCCCTGCATCGAGGCTCATAAGCAGCTGCAATGTTGCCGATTGAAATACCAGTTTGTAAGTACTTACCTTGTTGTTAACAAAGCTGATCACAGTTGAACCTTTTATTTCATTTAAGGGGAACAATTGTTGTTCGGTGAGGCTGCGGAACTGGCCCGCGCTTACAGCATGCCTGAAGTTTGGTCCGGTTAAGGTATAGATGGAGTCGGCCTGTTTGGCGTTGAAGAATTTTTTCACCAACACAAATACCGAATCAGTTTTAAATTGCTGATGGCTTTGGGCAAATGTTACGCCCGGGGTAAATAAAAGTAAGATAAAACAGAACCTGAGTTTCATGAAAAGTAATTCGTGTTTAATTAAATGTCGTTTAGTCTTTAGTCTGAAGAAAAAAATAGACTTACGACTACTGGCTTAAATGTCCTGGTAATCTTTGGCAAAGTAATTATCAGCCAAAGGATCAGTTAGGCGCACAAAACGTTTCTCGTTGTGTTTCCATTTCATGCGGAATATGATAACGGCAATACTGGCCCCGATGATATAATTATAACCGATAAAAGCGAACATATCGCCGGGTTCGGCAAGCAATGTGTGCATGTCCTTGCCTTTAAGAATTAACCAGGCAACACTTGTGATGAGGGATATAGCCAACCCGAAAATAAATCCGCCGTCGATAATGCAGTAATTCCACATGCCACGTTTGCGCGAATGCTCCCACTTTTTTACGAAGCTAATGTTGTCGATGTCTTCTTCGGTGAGACCACGGGCTTTGAGCTTTTCGGCCTGAGTTAGTTTGTATTGATAGCGATAATAGCCCTGTACAAACGAGAATGGGAAAAATAAAAGGAAAATGAGATTGCTATGGTCGTAAAAATACAACGTAACAATAACGGCAAGATAAACCAGTTCGGTTTTATAAGTATGTTTCAGATATGTTTTAAAATTGAATTTCATATCTGAAACATGCACTTATATGGTTGGTGTTTGTCCGGCCAGCAGGTAAAGCACTGCCATACGTACGGCAACACCGTTTTCTACCTGGTCGAGAATGATAGACTGTTTGCTGTCGGCTACATCGCTGGTGATCTCCACGCCGCGGTTGATAGGGCCGGGGTGCATTACAGTGATTTCTTTATCTAATGAGTCGAGAATGGTTTTATTAAGACCGAAAAGCATGGTGTATTCCCTCAGAGACGGGAAATATTTAATATCCTGACGTTCCAGCTGAATACGAAGCATATTGGCAACATCGCACCAGTTAAGCGCTTTGATGAGGTTGTGCTCAACTTTTACACCCAATGAGCCAATGTATTTAGGAATAAGCGTGGTTGGCCCGCAAACCATAACCTCGGCGCCTAATTGTTTAAGACAAAGGATGTTGGAAAGTGCTACGCGCGAGTGAAGGATATCGCCCACAATCACCACTTTTTTTCCGGCTACATCGCCGTATTTTTCACGGATAGAGAAAGCATCAAGCAAAGCCTGGGTAGGATGCTCATGTGCACCGTCTCCAGCGTTTACAATCTGTGCTTTTACGTGTTTTGACAGAAAGATCCCGGCACCTGCGTACGGATGACGCATTACAACCATATCAACCTTCATGGCCAGGATGTTGTTTACTGTATCGATCAAGGTTTCGCCCTTGCTTACAGATGATGACGATGCCGCAAAGTTGATCACATCTGCCGAAAGCCTTTTTTCGGCCAGCTCAAATGATAAACGGGTACGGGTTGAGTTTTCAAAGAAAATATTGGCGATGGTAACATCCCGTAACGACGGCACTTTCTTGATCGGCCGGTTTAAAACAGATTTAAAAGTATCGGCAGTTTCAAATATCAGCTCAATATCTGCCCGGTTCAAATCTTTTATACCCAATAAGTGTCGTGTGCTCAGTCCTGCCATCTCAGTTATTTTCCTGTTATATTTTATTCCTTGTTGTATTATTAGTTATGTCATTGCGAGGTACGAAGCAATCGCGAACTATGCAGGTTGCTCTGTATAGTATGCGATTGCCGCGCTATCGCTCGCAATGACATATTATTAATTCTATTACTCCTGTACTTCCGATACCAGCACTATCTTATCCTCTCCATCAGTATCCTTCCAGCTAACCACTACTTTTTGTGATGCGATAGAATCAACCTCGATGCCAACATAATCCGCAGACACTGGGATGTGGCGCGAATAGCGGCGGTCAACTAAAGCCAGTAGCTCTATCTTTTCAGGCCTGCCAAATGCCTGCATGGCATCCATTGCGGCGCGAATGGTGCGGCCGGTCCACAGTACGTCATCCATCATGATCACTTTTTTACCTTCAATAATAAAATCTATCTTGGTTTGATTAGGTACGAGTTGTGACTCGCGGCGGCGGAAATCGTCGCGATAAAAAGTGATATCGAGGTCGCCTTGCAGTATATTTTTATCAGGAAGGATCTTTCTTAATTCTTCGGCAACGCGTTTGGCCAAATAAATGCCACGTGGCTGAATGCCAATTAATACTGTATTTGAAAAGTCGTTATGATTTTCAATTAACTGGCGACATAAACGTTGTATGGTAATTTGAAACTTTTGTCCGTCGAGCAGTGTTAGATTTTGCATCGTATGGGTGGATTTGGGCAAAAGTAATAATTTGTTTTCAGTTTTGGAGGATGAGTTTTGAAAGTGGGGAGTTTGAGATTTATCATCCTGAGGAACGAAGGGTCTTCTTCGCCCTGGATAGGCGCACTGTATCTTGCAGAAGATTCTTCGCTATCGCTACCCATGACATAATAAGAATCAAGGTCATGCTGAACTTGTTTCAGCACCCCACTCGCTAAGCGGGCATGTTAAGCAAAGCGGCCACCTGTCCTATGGGATGCCGAAATAAATTCGGCATGACGGTAGGCATATGTTATCTTTCCTTCAAAGGTCGCGGATTTAATTTAATCAGAATGACAGGTGGCTTTTTGAATAAAGAAATTATTTCGATAATTTCTCCAACGCCAACATCGCCCTTTCCGCATCTTTTTTTGCCACAAAAATATGATCATGATAATAAGCTGCTACTACATTACAACTGATATTCTCTTTAGCCAACGCGGTCGCAAAAGCGGCTGTAAGGCCGGTGGCTTCCAGCGATGAATGTATGGTTAAGGTGATCCAGGAGACAATATAGATGTATTCAAGATTTAGCGTGTCGGCTGTTTCTTTTTTTAGGATGAGGGTTACCGCTTCCTGTTCTTTAAAAAAGGCTATGATGTCATCGGTATTGATGTTGTTTAATGATGTAGTTGTGCAATAAACATAATCGCCTTCATTAAGCACAGGTGTCATGTTTTTTATCAGGGTGTTGAGGTTGGTTTCTCCGGTGGCCATTATTTATTATATTATCGTGGGTAATTTAAAGCTGGCAAAACCATTCCTACAGCTATGAATACAGAAAATCCAAATAATAGGCTTAGTACGGTAAGATGCATAGAGCTATCGTCCTTTGGCGATTTTGAAAATGATTCCCTTAAATAAATTATTCTTACTATAAATCCTGTGTAGCCTAAGGTGGCTATTACAAGAGAAAATGAAATAACACTCACATAAATAGCGAAAGGAATCATCATACGATTGAAGTTTAGACCAAACATGATAAAAACAATAAGTAACGTTAATAAAAGTAAGATACGGGTGGTTTTAAACGTAAATGTATTTATGATAAAGGTTTTCATCCTATAAATATAAAATTAATAGAGCAAAAAAAGCCCCTCCGGATAACCGAAGGGGCTTATATAAGCTTAAGCTAAAATTATGCTTCTTCTTCAGAGCTGTTAGCAGCAGGTGCAGCCTTGCGGGCTTTGTTTTCTGCACCTTCCATTTGCTCTTTTAATTGAGCTAATACGCTAAGATCGCCTAAAGTTGATTTTTCAACAGAGTCTTTCACTTTTTTCACCGCGTTAGTAGCAGCTTTTGCTTCTTTTTTACGGTTTTCAAATTCCTGTACGCGGGCATCAGCGCGGGCTTCTTCCCAGATACGTGAGTGTGAAATAACGATACGTTTGTTTTCTTTGTTAAATTCAATGATTTTGAATTCAGCAGCTTCTTCAGCTTTTAAGCTCTTACCGTCTTCTTTAACCAGGTGTTTGGTTGGCGCGAAGCCTTCAACACCGTAAGGTAAAGCTACGATAGCACCTTTGTCGGTTACTTTGATAACAGTACCTTCATGGATCGAGTCGATAGTGAAGATAGTTTCAAATGTATCCCAAGGGTTTTCTTCAAGCTGTTTGTGGCCTAAGCTCAGTTTGCGGTTTTCAACATCAAGTTCAAGTACAACCACGTTTAATTTTTCACCAACTTTAGTGAATTCGTTAGGGTGGTTAACTTTTTTAGACCAAGAAAGGTCAGAGATGTGGATTAAGCCGTCGATGCCGTCTTCCAGTTCAACAAACACACCAAAGTTGGTCATGTTTTTAACTGTAGCTACGTGCTGAGTACCAACTGCGTACCTTTCAGCAGCGTTTTGCCATGGATCAGGAGTTAATTGTTTAACACCTAATGACATTTTACGCTCTTCGCGGTCTAAAGTCAATACTTGAGCTTCGATCTCGTCACCAACTTTCAGGAATTCCTGAGGGTTACGCAGGTTTTGTGACCATGACATTTCTGATACGTGGATCAAACCTTCAACACCAGGGATGATTTCAAGGAATGCACCGTAATCAGCAACGGTAACGATTTTACCTTTAACTTTTGAACCAACCTGAATGTCTTCAGAAAGGCTTTGCCAAGGGTGAGGGGTTAATTGTTTCAAGCCCAGAGCAATACGTTTTTTCTCATCATCAAAGTCAAGCACAACAACGTTGATTTTTTGATCCAATGATAAAATTTCGCGTGGGTGCTCAATACGGCCCCATGAAATATCTGTAATGTGCAGTAAGCCGTCAACACCACCAAGGTCAATGAATACACCAAAGTCGGTAATGTTTTTAACGGTACCTTCCAATACCTGACCTTTTTCAAGGCGAGCAACAATTTCAGTTTTTTGGTTTTCCAGATCGTCTTCGATAAGCACTTTGTGCGATACCACAACGTTCTTGAATTCGTGGTTGATTTTAACAACTTTGAATTCCATAGTTTTACCTACATACACATCGTAATCCCTGATAGGTTTGATATCGATCTGTGAGCCAGGTAAGAAGGCTTCAACGCCCATAATGTCAACAATTAAACCACCTTTAGTACGGCTCTTAACAAAACCGGTGATGATTTCATCGTTATCAAGGGCTGAATTAATGCGCTCCCATGATTTTTGAGTTTTTGCACGTTTGCGTGAAAGTACTAACTGACCGTTAGCATCTTCCTGCGATTCAACAAAAACGTCAACTTTGTCACCGATCTTCAGATCAGGTGTGTCACGGAATTCTGATACTGATACTAAACCGTCTGATTTGAAACCTACGTTAAGTACAACATCTTTGTTGTTAACGTTAACAACAGTACCGGTGATGATTTCGCCTTTGGTGATAGAGCTGAAAGTTCCATCATACAATTTCTCAAATTTCTCACGGTCGTCATCGCTGTAGTTACCAAATTTTTTGTCGTCAGCATCCCAGTCGAAATCTTCGCTTGGTGTAGCTGCAATTTTTGATTTGATCTCTTCGATAGAGATTGAATCAGCTTCTGATTCAATAGTTTCCTTTTCGCCAGACGCGTTCACTGTACCCAGTTCAGCTTCTTTCGCTTTTAATTCTTTTTCTGCTTCTTGTTTTTTTGCCATTAAATAATTTTTCTCCTTTTCCCAATTTGTTAATTGGGACTGCAAAGGTACGGATATATTTTATTGAAAAAAGAAATTTTTTAATGTTAATTGCTTATATTTTAGGTGTTTTTATAGGGTTTTAGGATTGTTGAGCAAGTGAAAGTTAACTTAAGGAGGGATTTTACGTTGAGTAAACCATTTGATAACATCGTTTGGTGTGTTATCTGCGCTATAAATTAATGAGTTATAGCAAGTAAAATTTTACGCCTTATCACTCAATTTACCATCTATCTCTTCAAAAATCTGCATAAAATCATTCAGCATTTCTTCGCGGTAACTGCTCAATATTTCGTCCATTATCACCTCTTGCTCTGGTGTGAATGGGTTTTTCCAAACGCGCATACAGATCCGTTTTAACGCGTAGGCAATCTGATGGGTTTCGGCATAGGTATGCAGGTACTGACTTTTTTTAAAGCCTTCGTAAAATTTAAAGAAAACGGCAGTATCCTCAAGCCCGGCAAAGGTTAAAAAGCTTCTTATTTTATCTTCCCGGCAACCGGCTAAATGATCGTAAAATTCGGTAACGCTGATTTTGCCGGTGGTAAGCAGCAGGTTATCGATAATCAGCTCAAGTGCAATATGCCCTAAAAAAAATGGTTTTACCGGCGAGTTTATCAGGGCAGGGGCCAACAGTTTTTTGAGCTCATGCGAACGGGTGGTAAAAAAAGCAGATAAGTGAAAATACCGGTCGACATCAAGGTGCTTGTTCCATCCGGATATGATCGAATTGACCTCGTTATCAGTATGGTGCAGCTTTTCGGGATGAAGGATAATGTTTTTATCGGCATTCTTCAACAAGTCGGGCAGCACCGTTCCCAGCACGTGGTAACAGTTGGTAGTATCCCTGTCGAAATAAAAATGCGATAAAAAATTCATAAGCCTTGCCTTGCAAAATACCCGGTTTTGCTCAAGATACAAAATATAAGTAATTATTTGAAACAGATTTTACCTGTAGTTAACCTGTTATAGGCACCAATCTTTTCATGTAGCAGACAATTAGATCGAATTGCACGAGTTTTTCAGAGGGTGTCTAAATTAGTGTATCAATTTCATTTATATTTGCACCTTTTTGAAACAGAACTTGATATGAACTTTGTTGAAGAATTACGCTGGCGCGGCATGCTGCATACCGAAATGCCCGGAACCGAGGATATGTTAAATAAAGGTATGGCTTCGGGGTATATCGGGTTTGATCCAACTGCCGATTCATTGCATGTTGGTCACCTTACCCAGATTATGACCCTGATCCACTTTCAGCGCGCGGGCCATAAACCTTATGCTTTGGTTGGTGGTGCTACCGGTATGGTAGGCGATCCGTCGGGCAAATCGGCCGAGCGTAATTTATTATCAGAGGATGTGCTGCAGCATAACCTGGAAGCCGTAAAAAAGCAGCTTACCCGTTTCCTTGATTTTAATACCGGCGCCAACAGTGCCGAAATGGTAAATAATTACGATTGGTTCAAAAACTTTACTTTTCTTGATTTTATCCGCGATGTAGGCAAACACATTACGGTTAACTATATGATGGCCAAAGATTCGGTGAAGAAACGTTTGGAAGGCGACACAGGTATGTCGTTTACCGAGTTTACTTACCAGTTGGTACAAGGTTATGATTTTTACTACCTGTGGAAGCACCATAACTGCTCGTTACAAATGGGTGGCAGCGATCAATGGGGAAACATTGTTACCGGTACTGAGCTAATCCGTCGCAAAGACAGCGGCGAAGCTTTTGCCCTAACTACTAATCTGATCAAAAAAGCCGACGGCACCAAGTTTGGTAAAACAGAAAGCGGGGCAGTGTGGCTTGATGCCGAACGCACCTCGCCATACCAGTTTTACCAGTTTTGGTTAAACACTACTGATGTTGACGCCAAATCATACATCCGCATTTTTACCTTGCTTGATCGTGAGGTTATTGAAGCCATGGAAGTTGAGCATGATGCGGCGCCGCATACC
This sequence comes from Mucilaginibacter gossypii, assembly GCF_900100945.1. GTDB lineage: Bacteria > Bacteroidota > Bacteroidia > Sphingobacteriales > Sphingobacteriaceae > Mucilaginibacter > Mucilaginibacter gossypii. The sequence goes on from NZ_FNCG01000002.1 coordinate 226,277, forward strand.
CGCGTATTGCAGAAAGCACTGGCTAAGGATATCACCATCCGTGTGCATGGCGAGGCTGAATACGAGAAGGCAATAAAATCATCAGAGTTTTTATTTGGGAATATCGGGATTGAGTTTTTGAATGAGCTTAGCGATGCGGAAGTGTTAGACTTATTTGCCGGTGTACCTAATTATAATATAGCGTTGAGTGAACTGGAGCAGGGCATTAATGCTGCTGATCTTTTAGCTGCTAAAACAGCTGTTTTTGCCTCAAAAGGCGAGGCTAAAAAGATGATACAAGGTGGTGGTGTTGCTATCAATAAAGTTAAAATAGGTACTGCCGATGATGTTTATAATGCAGATGCTTTGATTGGCGGTAAATTCATCGTAGCTCAAAAAGGTAAGAAGAACTATTTTTTGATAATAGCAGAATAAACTCTTAACCAGACTTACGAAGTTTCCAAAACTTCGTAAGTCTTAAAATTACAGGTCAATGACTTAATGAACAATGACCCCGTGATAAAAAGCGATAGGCTAAAACTTATCGCTTTTTTATTGTCTTTGGTATTGTAAATGCGACAAATGGTAATTATATTTGTACATATGTCGTACAAATCAAAGCCGGATGCTAAAAATGAGGTTAACGAGCCCATGGCAGCTTATGTTGTTCAGGGAGCTATGCCTTCGTTTTATAGTTTATTGAATGGCTCAAAACAGGTAAAAGCATCCTCTGATTTTGATATCATCAGTCTGGCGCGTAAGGGCTTCCCTAAAAGTGCCTTACTTTCCCTGGCAAAAAAAATCTCCCTTAATATCCAGGAGCTTGCCAATATACTACATATCTCCGAGCGTACCTTACAGCGTTACGAGGATGATGCCATCATCAGAACCGAATATGCCGAAAAGGCTATTGAGCTTGCACGGCTTTATACCCGTGGTGAGGAGGTTTTTGAATCGATGGATAAATTCAAGATCTGGATCAAAACGCCGTCGTTGGTTTTCAGAGGTGAGGCGCCGGTTACTATTCTGGATACATCTGCCGGCTTTGATATGGTTTTCAAGGAGCTTGGCCGTATTGAGCACGGTGTTTTTGCCTGATGATACTTTACCGCATTGCCAAATGCAATTACGCTGCCGATCTGAGCGGCACCGGAGCACGATTATATGGCGGTCGCTGGAATAGCGAAGGTAAACCGATGCTTTACCTTGCTTCCTCCAGATCATTAGCGGTGCTTGAGGTGTTAGTGCATTTGGATCCGTTGATAATTCCGGGTAATTATTGTATAACCGAAATTGAAGTGCCGGATAGTAAAATAATCACTGTGGAGGCTGAGCAATTACCTGAAGACTGGCGTGATTTATCCGGTCCGGTAATTTTGCGCCAACTTGGCGATGCCTTTCTTAAAAAACAGGAGTATTTATTAATGAAAGTACCATCGTCAATTGTCCCTGCCGAATATAACTATCTGCTTAACCCCTTGCATCCCGATTCTTTTGGAGTGAAACTTTTAAAAAGAGAACCTTTTAGTTTTGACAGGCGGCTTATTTAGCCATTAAGTCATTTTGATAAATCGTCATTAGTCGTTGAGGGGCAGTCATTACATCGCAGCTAACCATACCAAAGAAAAAAGCCACCAGTTATATAACCAATGGCTTTTAATATCTCTTTTTAGATTGTGATTAACCTAAATATGATTTCAATATCTTGCTCCTTGAAGTATGGCGCAAGCGTTGCAGTGCCTTGTCCTTGATCTGACGCACGCGCTCGCGGGTTAAATTAAATTTCTCACCAATTTCCTCTAATGAAAGCGGGTGGTTAGTTCCTAAACCAAAGAACAATACAATGATCTCGCGCTCGCGCTCAGTTAAGGTTGATAGTGAACGTTTGATCTCTTCAGATAATGACTCATTGATCAGGATCGAATCGGTGTTTGGCTCCTGGTTTTCCAGTACATCAAGCAATGTATTCTCTTCACCCTGTACAAACGGTGCATCCATTGATACATGACGGCCCGAGTTACTCAGTGTGTCGGAGATCTTATCAACAGTGGTCTCTAATATATCAGCAAGTTCTTCGGGCGATGGTTCGCGCTCGTACTCCTGTTCAAGCTTTGAAAAAGCCTTGCTGATCTTACTTAACGAACCTACCTGGTTAAGTGGTAAACGCACAATACGCGATTGCTCGGCAATAGCCTGCAATATCGACTGACGGATCCACCATACAGCATATGATATAAATTTAAAGCCTTTGGTTTCATCAAAACGCTTGGCGGCTTTAATCAGGCCGAGGTTGCCCTCGTTAATTAAATCGCCCAGTGTGAGGCCCTGGTTTTGGTATTGTTTAGCAACAGATACAACAAAGCGAAGGTTAGTTTTGGTTAAACGCTCCAATGCCGCCTGGTCGCCCTCGCGGATCTTTTGCGCTAAAATTACTTCTTCTTCGGCGGTTATTAGGTCTACCTTACCAATCTCGTGAAGATATTTATCAAGCGATTGCGACTCGCGATTGGTAATGGACTGCGTTATTTTGAGTTGTCTCATCTATTTAATAAACCTCTCTATTCGTTATATTCTGAATAGAACGTGCAAAGCTAATATTTTGTTTCTAAAATAAAACATATAAATCAGAAATAGCAATACCAGTGTAAAATTTTATATTTAAAATTTTAAATTTATGTATATCGCATAAAATTTATTGTAAAACAATAAATTTATTTTGTTATTTAATAAATATTGTTTTTATTTGAATTGAATTAATATCGTAGTGTAATGAAAAAGGTACGTGCCCTGCAAATACTTGTTTATATAGTGTTTGGTTTGTTTGTTTTTCAGAATATGGCTGCCGATTTCTGGCAGGGGTTTAAGGATGGATACAATGATGGAATGGGTACAATACATGGCGCTAAAAGATACGGGCCAACATTGCAAGTCACTATTGACGGAAGCTTCATTTCGCAAAAAAATGGGGGCGAATTGAAGATAGGTGAAAACTATACTTTAAAGAATATAATTATAAACAGTGATATAGTAGTTAATAATGATAATATATCTGTAAGCTGGCCATTAAACGCGGTTGAAACTGGGCTGATACTTATTACAACTGTGATAGTAATAAGAATAGCCTATCTTATTAATAAGGTTATTGTAAATATTGTAGAAGGTACTTTATTTGAGCAGCGATGTATTAGGCTGATCAAAAGCACAGGGATGCTGTTATTGCTGTTTACATTGACTGATTATATAGGGCAGCAAGTATCCTATCAGGTGTTAATAGCTAAATTGCATGTGCCGCTAAAAATCATCAATACATCGGCATTTAATTTTGGCACGCTGGTATTTGCTATCTTGATATTTATCCTGGCCGAAGCATTTAAGCAAGGGGCGAGGCTTAAAGAGGAGCAAGCTTTAACTATTTAAGTCATGCCGATAATAGTAAATCTTGATGTGATGATGGCAAAACGAAAAATGTCATTAAATGAACTGAGCGACAGGGTAGGGATCACCATATCAAACCTTTCTATCCTAAAAACAGGCAAGGCGAAAGCCATCCGTTTTGAAACACTCGAAGCCATATGTAAGGCGCTTGACTGCCAGCCGGGGGATATTCTGGAATACAAGTGAAAGGTGAAAGGTGAAAGGTGAAAGGTGAAAGGTGAAAGGTGAAAGGTGAAAGG
>NZ_FNCG01000002.1:229939-661766 GCF_900100945.1 Mucilaginibacter gossypii
GTGAAAGGTGAAAGGTGAAAGGTGAAAGGTGAAAGGTGAAAGGTGAAAGGTGAAAGGGATTATGTTAAATAGAGGTTCTCAAATCTCGTCTATGTTCTCCGCGGCCCGTTCTTATTAATAAACCGATAATCCGGCAAATCGTATAAATTCTGGTTCAAACAAAAAAAGCCGCCCTCAACAGGCGGCTCTCTTCATTAACTATAAAAGCTATTAAACGCTTTTCTCTGCTTTAACAACCACATGAATGCTCATAGGGTGTTTGTTCATTTCTTTTTGAATCCTGGCGCTGGTTGCAGCCGAATGGCTGTTCAGGTGCGGGGCAATAACCAGTGAAACTATCGACATTAACTTAATAAGGATGTTCATGGATGGGCCTGAAGTATCTTTAAACGGATCACCTACAGTATCACCTGTTACTGATGCTTTGTGCGGTTCCGATTTTTTGTAGAAGATCTCGCCATTGATATCGCAGCCTTTCTCAAATGATTTTTTGGCGTTGTCCCATGCACCACCTGCATTGCTTTGGAAAATCCCCATCAATACGCCCGATACGGTAACGCCTGCCAGCAAGCCGCCTAACACTTCGGGGCCAAAGGCAAAACCGATGATGATAGGGGTGATCAGCGCGATTAAACCAGGGGCAACCATTTCGCGGATAGATGCTTTGGTAGATATGGCCACGCATTTTTCGTATTCTGGTTTACCCTCGTAAGTCATGATACCCGGAATTTCGCGGAACTGGCGCCTAACTTCTTCTACCATGGCCATGGCGGCCCTGCCCACGGCTGCTATCGCCAAGGCAGAAAAAATGAATGGAATCATTCCGCCAACAAACAGACCTGCCAATACATTGGCTTTATAAATATCAATATGTTCAATGCCTGCAACGCCCACAAAAGCCGCAAATAAGGCTAATGAAGTTAATGCTGCTGAAGCAATGGCAAAACCTTTACCTGTAGCGGCTGTAGTGTTACCAACAGCGTCCAGGTTATCGGTACGGTGGCGTACTTCTTCGGGCAGGCGGCTCATTTCGGCAATACCGCCGGCATTATCCGCAATAGGCCCAAAAGCATCTATCGCCAGCTGCATGGCCGTTGTTGCCATCATACCGGCGGCGGCGATAGCTACACCATATAAACCGGCAAAGTAATATGACCCGTAAATACCCGATGCCAAAACAAGGATAGGCAGTACAGTTGATTCCATACCTACAGATAAACCGCCGATGATATTGGTAGCGTGACCGGTTGACGACTGCCTGATAATGCTCAATACCGGGCGTTTACCCATGGCGGTGTAGTACTCGGTTATAATCGACATTAAAGTACCTACTACGAGGCCAACCAATATCGATCCAAAAACACCGTTTTTTGTAAAAGGTATCACGTCAGTTTTTACTACCCCGTTAACTTCATCACGTACCATGTGAAATTCGTCCGAAGGTAACATCCATTGAACAACAAAATAAGTAGCTACAGCAGTTAGTATAATTGATGCCCAGTTACCTATGTTCAATGCTTTTTGCACACTGTCGGTTTCTGATTTGATTTTCACCATAGCCGCGCCCACTATCGAAAATATCAAGCCAAGGCCGGCAATTACCATTGGCAGCAATACGGGGGCAATACCACCGAATTTATCGTGTGATACGATTTCACGGCCCAGCACCATAGTAGCCAGCATAGTAGCTACATATGAGCCAAAAAGGTCGGCACCCATACCTGCAACATCGCCTACGTTATCACCTACGTTATCGGCAATGGTGGCCGGGTTGCGCACGTCATCCTCGGGGATACCGGCTTCAACTTTACCAACAAGGTCAGCACCTACGTCGGCCGCTTTGGTGTAAATGCCACCGCCAACACGGGCAAACAGCGCTATGGATTCTGCACCTAATGAAAAACCGGCTAAAACGTCAAGCGCTTTTGCCATGGCTTCGCCGTTAACACTGCTGCCTGCTACTTTAACAACATAAAACTGATAAAAAACAATAAAAAGCGATCCTAAACCAATAATAGCCAAACCGGCCACACCCAGGCCCATTACGGTTCCGCCGGTAAACGATACTTTTAAAGCTTGTGCCAAACTGGTCCGTGCGGCCTGTGTGGTTCGTACGTTAGCTTTGGTAGCAATACGCATCCCCAGATAACCTGCAAAGGCAGATAGAAACGCGCCTATCAGAAATGATATGGCAATAACAGGACTTGAAGTAGCAACCGTTGTGCCCGACCATGCCAGCAAAATACCGGCAACCACAACAAATCCGCCTAATATTTTCCATTCGGCACGTAAAAAGGCCATAGCGCCATCTGCAATGTAACCGGCAAGCATGGCCATGTCGCCGTCACCGGCGTTTTGTTTGGTAACCCAGGCGGCTTTAATAGCCATAACAAGGATCCCGATAAGCCCCAAAACAGGAATTAAATAAATTAAATAATTGTTCAGAAAATCCATATCACAAATTTGGTTTAATAAAGTAGTACTGCTTGGTTTAACAGTGTGTAATAACAATTGGTGATTGCAAAATAGTAATTTTATTTATTTACTATAGTGATCGTTAATATTAAAGTTTTTTGAATAGTTTAGAGATTTAAACCCTAAAACAATATATGGCGAAAAACTCATCGCAACCAAAAATGAAACATGAGCTTAGCTTGCTGGACGGTACCATGCTGGTATCAGGATCCATGATAGGCTCAGGTATTTTTATTGTTAGTGCAGATATTACCCGTAACGTTGGCTCGGCTGGCTGGCTGATAGCTATCTGGGTTATCACCGGTTTCATGACCCTTACCGCGGCCCTAAGTTATGGCGAATTGAGCGGTATGTTTCCCAAAGCTGGTGGCCAATATGTATATTTAAAGGAGGCTTACAACAAGCTCGTCGCTTTTTTATATGGTTGGAGCTTTTTTGCAGTGATCCAAACGGGCACTATCGCGGCGGTGGGGGTGGCTTTCAGTAAATTCACCGCCTATTTAATACCTGCTTTTAGCGAGGATAATATATTATGGAAGTTGCAAACCGGGGCAACATCAACGGGTGATGCGAAGTTTTTTGCTATAAGTGCCGCCCAGGTGGTATCTATTATATTGATCATTATCCTTACTTATGTAAATACCCGCGGGGTAAAGGGCGGAAAGGTTATTCAAACCGTTTTTACTTTAACCAAGCTTATCAGTCTTTTTGGTCTTATAATTTTTGGCCTTTTTGCTTTTAAAGCAGATATATGGCATGCCAACTGGACAAACGCGTGGGATTTGCATAACCTAAATAAAGACGGCAGCATTACTACTCTCACCACAGGTACAGCACTTGGCGCTATTGCCGCAGCCATGGTTGGTTCTATCTTTAGTAGCGATGCCTGGAATAGTGTGACCTTTGTTGCCGGCGAAATGAAGAACCCGAAACGCGACGTTGCTTTAAGTATGATGTGGGGTACTATCATTGTGACTTTTATTTACGTGATGGCCAATGTGGTCTACACTGGCGTATTGTCATTACATGAAATTACTGTTGCCGATAAGGATAGGGTGGCTGTAGCTGCTTCACACGTTATTTTTGGTAACGTGGGCACTTACATAATTGCCCTTATGATCATGGTGTCAACGTTTGGCTGTAATAACGGTTTGATCCTTTCGGGGGCGAGGGTTTATTACACTATGGCCAAAGATGGTCTGTTTTTCAAGAAAACAGGCAGCCTGAATAAATTTGGTGTGCCACAGTTTGGTTTATGGATCCAGTGCGTAGTTGCCTCGTTACTTTGTCTGAGTGGTCGTTATGGCGATTTGCTGGATATGATCTCATTTGTGGTAGTGGTATTTTATGTACTGACTATATTGGGCATATTTATTTTACGTGCTAAACTCCCTGATGCCGAACGTCCTTATAAAGCTATAGGTTATCCCATTTTGCCTGCACTTTACATTGTCATGGGGATTGCATTTTGTATTTTGTTGCTTGTTTATAAACAAAGCTTTACACTTATCGGGCTCGGAATTGTGCTTATAGGTTTACCGATATATTATATTTCGCAACGGAACGTTAAAAAACAGGATGAGGCGCTTACTGGTAATTAGTTTTTTATTTATAGGAGAGTCTGTTGCGGCGCAAACGCTTCAGCAAAAAATATCAAATGCTTTTGGGAGGTTGCAGGCGGATAGCCAGTGCAATTATGCTTCAGTATCATTAACCGTACTTGATGCCAAAACCGGGGAACAGGTGTTTGGCGGTAACCCTAACATGGGTTTGGCTACCGCTTCAACGCTTAAAACCATTACCAGTATTACGGCTTTTAATATTTTAGGTCCCGATTTTCAATATCAAACGCAATTAGGTTATACCGGCGAGATTGGGGCCGATGGCACCCTGACCGGAGATATCATCATTAAAGGTGCTGGCGATCCAACCCTGGGCAGCTGGCGTTATGAGCAAACCAAAGAGGGGCGTGTAATAGCCCTTATGGCCGATGCCCTGCAAAAGGCCGGGATCAAAAAAGTTAACGGCCGCATCATTGGCGATGACAGCATCTTCGGTACACAATCCATCCCCGAAGGCTGGATCTGGCAGGACATCGGTAACTATTACGGAGCCGGTACATCGGGTCTTTGCTGGCGCGAAAATCAATTTGATATAAAGCTGCGTACGGGTGCGGTTGGTAGCCAAGTTGGCATATCGCGTACTATTCCGCTGATGCCATACCTTGCATTTAAAAGCGAGTTGACAAATGGTTCTGCCGGATCAGGCGATAATGCTTATGCTTTTTTACCGGTTGACAGTAAAGTAATATATCTGCGTGGTACTTATGCCATTGATCAGGATAAGAAAAGTATTTCGGCGGCCTTACCCGATGCTGCTTATGATGCTGCGTTGCGGCTCAATGATACGCTGAGGGGTTTAGGTATCATTATCGGTAATGAGCCGGAATCAGCCAATACGTTGAGCGCTAAAAACCTGCCATTGCCTGTAATTGCTAAAAATCTGGCAACTATATCATCACCAACTTTAAGCAAAATAGTTTACTGGCTTAATCAGAAAAGTATTAACCTTTACGCTGAGCAACTGCTCAAAACCATAGCCTGGAAACAGGGACGCAAGCCTACAACGGCAAATGGTGTGGATGAGGTACAAAAGTTTTGGGCGGCCAAAGGTATAGATACCCGCAGCATGAATATTTACGACGGCAGCGGCCTTTCGCCCGGTGACAGGGTAACTACGTTAACGCTGGCCCGCATCCTGCAATCGGCAAAGAAGGAAAGCTGGTTTGCTGATTTTTATACAAGTCTGCCGGTTTATAATGATATGAAAATGAAAAGCGGTAGCATCAACAATGTGTTGTGCTATGCCGGTTATCAAACCAAAAACGGGCGAGAGCTTTGTTTTTCTATCATGGTTAATAATTTCAGCGGCCCGAGCCGTGGTATAAAGGAGAAAATGTTCAGGGTGTTGGATGAATTGAAGTAGTAAGAGTTTACAGGAATAATTTTGATGATTTGACGTTATATAGTGAACTTAATACTATAAACCTCATCATGAAAATATTAACCTTAGCTCCCCACAAACCTATTACCTACGCTCCTGGATTAATTAGCCTGGTTTTACTTCCTGTGCTTTGCGTGCTTTTCTTTCACCAGCATAAAGTGTTTACACAACGGAACTGCATTGATTTGGTAATGTTTGATCCTTCGTGGCCCAAACTGACACCTTCAGAACATAAGGTTAGTTTTCCGCCCGATAGAAGTTTTATCGATGTTAACCTCAATGGAGATCCTGCGAGTGACAGGTCATTGCTTGACTTTGCCCGTATGGAGATCCGTACCATGCTTAAAACCAGGAATACCACGCTTGGCATACGCTTTCATTTTGGCAATAAATCGCGATATTGGACATATGTGAATGCGCTTGATATTTGTTATACTGAAAAGGTGCAGTCATGGATGGCTTATCAGGATTATATTTACGTTGTATATGTAAAACCCCGATATTAGTACAAGTTGAAGAACATATAAACCAATGAAAAAACTCAATATCCTTTTACTTGTGATAGCATCATTCGTTGCCTGCAAAAGCAAAACCAGCTCAAATGATGATGTCCAGTCCATCAAATTTAAGTTCACAGAGCTTGGCCGCGAAACTCAGTTCAGGATCACCTGCGATAAGTTTGATTATTACTTCCCCGAAGGGAAAGAAAAAAACTTTAACAAAAAGCCGGGAATTGATAGTGTTATGCAATTGCTAACCGGTATGAAGATGGTGAGTGACGGTACAGAACCGGACGTGCGCGGGAAGATCTATATTACACACACTACCAAAACCGTTGATACCGTATGTGTTGGCGCTAAAGCACTCAGCTACAAAGGTACAACTTATGAAACGCCACAGGAGCTGTTGGTGTTGATACAAAAATAGGTTGCACAGGGGTGCAAATGGTTTGTTGTAATCAAATCATTACTTAGGGAATGAGCAGGATCATCTAAAAATAGCAGCGGTCAGTTTTTCATTTTGGCCAGCCGTTCGGGCGAAAGCACGGTGATCTGGCTTCCTTTTTTATCGATTAGGTTTTCATCTTTAAAATCGGTAAGGGTACGGCTCACAGTTTCAGTTGCCACACCGGCCATAGCAGCAAGGTCTTCCCGCGAAATTTTGAAATCCCCACCCTGCTGTTTATGCAGTCGCACCAGGGTATCGGCCATCCTTTTCCGTACTGAGTTATACGCAAGCTGCAATAATTGCTCTTCCCGGTCGCGGATATGATTAGAAAGCAGTTTGATAAACTCACGCGCAATATCAGGGTATAAATTGAGCAAGTTGTCTAATTGATCTTTAGGGATCAGGCACAGATGGCTGTCCTCCATGGCGGTCGCTGTGTCGATATAAGCCTCGTTCGAAAGTAGAGCATTTACGCCAAGGTATTCCTCGGCAGAGTGGATGGCGGTCATCAACTCACGGCCATCGTTTGCCAGTTTAACGGTTTTAACCCTGCCTTTCAATATCAGGTACAAGCCATTTCCCTTATCACCATCATAATAAATTACCTGGTCTTTTTTAAACAGGCGTACCTTGCGTTCGCCAATAATACGTTTAAGTTCAGCGAGACCGCTGTTCTTCGATACAATTGAATTTAGGTTTTCGAGCGATTGACTATAAAAGCATTGCTGGGCAGTTTTTTTCCTGAGCCTGCTTTCAATGGCGTTCAGCAGTTCAATATCATCAAAAGGCTTGGTTAAGTAATCATCGGCACCCATTTCCATACCTTTACGTTGGTCAATCCGTTCGGCCTTTGCGGTTAAAAATATAAAAGGTATGGCGGCAGTTTCGGGATTTTTATTCAGCATAAATAAAACGCCATAACCATCAAGTTCGGGCATCATGATATCGCAAAGTATTACATCGGGCAGGTTGTTAACGGCCAGTTCAATACCGGTTTTACCATTATCGGCTTCAAATACCGTGTAACCGGCCAGCCCCAGTATTTCTACCACGTTTTCGCGGATATCGTTGTTATCTTCGATGATAAGGATTTTTTGGTTCATGATGCGGGAAATGAAATGGTGAATGAAGTACCCTCGTTTACGTTACTTTGAAAATCAACCCTGCCGTTCATAAGGGCAGTGTACCGGGCCACAATATTAAGGCCTAAACCGGTACCCGCGATATTGCCTGTATTGTGCGCTCTGAAAAATGCCTCAAATAAATGCTTCTGGTCGCTTTCGGGAATGCCTATGCCATTATCTTTTACAGTAATGGAACAGCCGGAAGCATTTATTTCGGTACTAAATTCAATAAAACTGTCCTCGCCCGAATATTTGATGGCGTTTGTGATGAGGTTGATGATGCAGTTTTTGAGCAGATTAATATCGAGGTAAACCATACTATCTGTACCTGTATGCTGATAAAGGATATTTTGGTTTTGCTTGGCCATAATCTGCATTTCTTCAGTTAGCTCTTCGGCCAGCTTAACCAGGTCAAACCTGGTGTATGATGGTTCAATACGCCCGGCTTCCAGTTTTTCGAGCGAGAGAAAATCATTCAGAATGGTAGTGAGGTTGCCAACGGCGTTTTTGATTTTATTAACATGCTTGCTGATCTGCAGGCTGTGCAAAGGCTCGGCATATTTATCAATGAGCGAGGCTGATAATTGAACAGCGCTTAGCGGCGTACGAAACTCATGCGATGCCATGGATACAAAACGGCTTTTCAATTGCCCCAGTTCTTTCTCTTTCTCGAGAGACTGGCTTACTTCCTCCTTGGTTTTTTGCAGTTCAACAACAAATTGTTTCAAGGAGAGGGTGCGTTCCTCTACCACCTCCTCCAGGTGTGATGTGTATTCCTTCAGCTTATCTTCAGCTTCCTTCTCACGGCTAAGGTCGTGTATAAAGCCGGCATATATTTTACGTCCCGAAAAATTTACGTCACTAACCCCAAGTCTGAACGGGAATTGGGTGCCGTCTTTACGCAAGCCTGTTACTTCACGACCTATACCAATGATATGTGGTTTACCGGTAGTTTGATATCGATTGATGTAATGATCATGCTCCTGCCTGTAAGGCTGGGGCATCAGCATCGATACATTTTTTCCGATAACTTCATGAGGTTCATATTGAAATAACTTGCAGGCCGATGGGTTAATAGATTCGACAATCCCCCGTTCATCGATAGTAATAATGCCATCGATAGCATTTTCAATAATCGCTTTTAATAAGGCAGCATTTTCCATAGATGAGGTTTGAGATATTTATCTGCTTTTGCAAATATCAAATTTGATATGGATTTTTTACACCTAAAGATGGTATATCTTAATTAAAATTAAAATTAGGCCTTTTTTGTAAGAGGAAAGTTACCGGTAGTTAACTTTGAGTTTATCTGCTTAGGCGTTATTTGCGCCTTGTTAAAAAACAGCTCAATGAAAAAACTCCTGCTACTAACTATGCTTGGATTAGGTGGTTTAAGCGCCTTTGCACAAACCCAGGCCCCTGTTAAAAATGCCCCGACAGATTATGTAAAGATTAAAAACTACGGCCTGCTGACTTTATTTGAGCAGGATGCCGAAGTAAGCAATTTACTTAAAAACGATCCTGAACTGGCACAGCTCACTCAGAAAAAGCTAAGCGCCCTTAGCACTTCTCTTACTGATTGTAAAGACGCGGCGTGCTTAGTAACTGCGGTAAAACTAACTGATGAGGACATCAAAACCGTAAGCGACCGGCTTGCAGCACTATATAAAACAGGTAACGCGTTTGACAGGATGGTTAAATCGAAACTGATCCCATCGGGCCTTTATAGCTTGTATAAAAAACTATCGCCAGAGCAATTGCTTATAAAAGCATGGGAGCAGGACGCAGGTAGTATTAATTACACTATTGGCATTTATGCTGAAGGCAAAAAGCCTAACTATCCGCAAATAGATTCTATTAGCTATAATGTTAAAGCGAGGGCATATTATACCCTGATGTATGATGCTTCCGCTACATTGTTGGGTGATATTAAAGGAACAAAGCTGTTTTTTGAACCCGCTACGCAGGCAGCCCTGCTTTATCTGCAGATCAACGAAAGGCAGGATCCAGCCAATTACGAGCCTATGGAGTTAGGTAGCAATAAGGCTGCCGTAACCCGTATCAAAACCATTAAATGGGCCGATTATCCTTATTCAAATATTCTTGTACCCGGCGCTGGTCCGGATAATTTAACATCGCCATTGAGCGGTGAGGGGATGCTGCGCTGCAGACTGGCGGTACAGGAATATAAGGCAGGCAAAGCGCCGTTTATCATTGTATCGGGCGGCAATGTGCATCCATATAAAACAAAGTATAATGAAGCCGAGGAAATGAAAGTTTATTTAGTAAAAACCCTTCACATTCCTGAAAATGCGATCATCATTGAACCTCATGCACGTCATACCACAACAAATATGCGTAACAGCGCGAGACTGCTTTATAAATATGGTATCCCTGCCGATAAGCCCGGAATTGTGGTAACCGATAAATCACAAACCGATTTTATAATGAATATGGATGCCCGCTGCCAAAAGGAACTGAACTATGTGCCATATAAACTGGCCAAGCGTAACTCCGAAACCGAAGTTGAATATTACCCGGTAGAAGAAGCCAAACAAATTGATCCTGACGAACCCCTTGACCCTCGTTAAGAAAGCCGAAAGCGGAATGAGCAAAGCTTAAAGCTGTGGTCTGATCATTCATGTAATATTTTATTAAACTAATGCAAAAACTTACTTTAACTATGGTAGCTGCTGTTTTAGGTATCGGCAGCATCACCACCGGTACCATTGATCATAAGCTTAACCGGGCCATAACTATCGACTCGTTGGGCGCCTGCCAGGGTATTTCATACCAAAATGGTCGCATATTTTTATATGGCGACAGGGAAGTTGGAATGATCCGGGAGTTTAAGTTGGAAAATGATAGCCTGGTATATCTGCATAAGGAATATAAGCTAACCCAAAACGGGCAGGATATTATTAACCACCCTACCGGCATAGCCTATAACAATGATAGAGGCCCAACCTTTATAGGCAACTCTATCCGATTGAATGCGGCGGGTAGCCAGTGGAGAGCGGTTATTTATAATGTAAACTGGAAAGGCTTGCTTAAAACCGGTACGCTTGATGGTAACTTAATTAATACCATTGAGGATGATGCCTGTATCCAGGGCACCCGTCCGGAATATGTAAAGTATAATAATAAGTGGTATGTAGCCACTGCAGATTATGGTGATCACGGCAACGAAGTGCGTTTATACGACCCTGAAAAGCTGGCCAAAGCCAAAAGCACGAAGGAACCTGGTGTGCTTTACAAAAAATTTACGTGTACACCCTGGGTACAAAATCTGTTTTGGAAGGCTGATAAAGGCGTTTTAGTATTGATCCAGAATAAGCTTGAGGGCAGGCAATGGCGGCTTACTTATGTTGATCTTAAAAAATCAATAGAGGCCGGTAAACAGGTGGTGCTAAGCCAGGTTGATGGTATTGACAGAGGCGATGAGTTGGAAGGTTTTTCCCTGCTCGGTGGTGGTGAGAAAGGGATAGCCGTAACCTCCTCACGGAAAAATAACGTGAATTTTACCACTACTTCATGGTAGTGTTAAAAAACGGGCTAAAGCAAAAAAATCTGCAAATAGGCAAGTATTTTTCTATTTTTTGTTTAATGTAAATTTAACACTAAGGTATCCTTTGGTTAAGATAACAGGTTTAGCTTTGCTGTCATTATTACAATATTAATAACTTTATATTAATATTATTTAATGATAACGCAATAATAATTATTAAATTATTAATCTTTGGCTCATGTCTTTAAAAATATCGCCTATGTAACATAACTTCAACTTAACATCGGGCCCGGCGATAAAACTAAGAACCGGTGAATGCGCTAACACTCACCCGGTCCGGGATAATTGTCAAATAACTCAAAAGCGGTCCAAGGCTTTAAGTCATTTCTTTCAACAATCAATTTTAAAAATATGAATAAAAAGATTAACCCAAATCTTTTGAGCAGGTTTTTTTTAATTCCTGTATTGTTTTTACTGGTTTTGCTAAAACCTTTTATCTCAAATGCTTCGGTAAAAAATATAGTATATAACGCAACCCAAATCACGGGTATTGTTACCGACGAAACTAATCTTCCGTTACCCGGTGTATCAGTTCGGATCAAAGGGACTGATAAGGGTACCGCAACTAACACAAACGGTAAATATACCATCTCGGTCGAAGAAGGCGCCATGCTGGTTTTTAACTTTATTGGTTATGAGCAGCAGGAAATAACTGTTGGCGGTTCATCAACCATTAACGTTAAGATGAAACCAAAGTCAAACATGCTTAATGAGGTGGTGGCCATCGGTTACCAGTCTATTCGTAAAAGTGATGTTACCGGTTCTATTGCCAGCGTTAAAGCCAGTGATCTTAATCTTTCTGCTCCTTCATTGGGGCAGGCCCTTGCTGGTAAGGTATCAGGTGTACAAGTGTCTCAAACCAGCGGTGCACCTTATACAAGCACTAAAATCAGGGTAAGGGGCGTTGGCTCATTCAATGCCAGCTCTGATCCCCTATATGTAATTGACGGTTATCCGGCCGGTAATGATATCTTCATTAACCCTGATGACATCGAAAGCATCGACATTTTGAAAGATGCTGCATCTGCCGCTATCTACGGTTCACGCGCATCTGGCGGTGTAGTATTGATCACTACCAAAAAAGGTAAAGAAGGTAAAGGCCGTTTTGAATATGATGTACAGACCGGCGTTGATCAGCTTGCCCACAAAGTAAAATTGCTTGATGCCGATCAGGCAGCACTGCTGGTTATCGACGGACGTAACAACGCTTATCATGACCTTTGGGTTAATTCAGGCCATACCTGGAACGATGCCATGTATTCGGATAACAACGTAACCCGCGTTACTAACGTTGGTAACTCGGGCAGTGTGAGCATTCCTAACGGCTTATATGATTTTGCTTCACAAACCCCTATTAAACAAACAGTACATACCGATTGGCAGGACGAGCTTTACCGCAACACGTTTTTCCAGAAACATACCTTGTCTTTTTCAGGAGCATCGAATGGTATTCGTTATTATGTAAGCGGTGCGTATCAAAACCAGCCAGGTATTATTCAATCAACAGGTCAGCAACGTGTTAACTTTCGTACAAATATTGATGGTGATGTAAGTAAACGTATTCATATTGGTGCAAACATAGCTTATACTCAAAACACCAACCAGGAAACACAAGAAGGCCGCTTTGATCATAGCCCAATCCTTGGCGCCTTGATTTATATGCCTTACCTGCCTGCTTATAATGCTGATGGTACTTTACAAACAAACGTTGAAGCTGCCGGTTCATCACAATACGGCTATCAGAGCATCGAAAATCCTGTAGCACTTGCCGAGCGTATTAAAATTAATAGAAAGGGTTACCGTAATACTTATAATGCAAACGTTACTTATAATATTTTGCCTGGTTTTAATTTTAAAACTAACCTTGGTACACAAACCTATACCGAAAAATACGATTACTACTACCCAACCACGATAAGCAGTGGTGCGTTCCCTCCGGGATCTCAGCAGTCAATACTGGCGGCCAATGCACAGGCATCAAACCTTGTTAACGTTGACAGGCTGGCTGAGTTTACGTTGAATTATACCAAACAATTTGGTAAACACCACTTTGATGCGTTAGCCGGTTACACTGCGCAAAAAACAACCAGCGATTACATCAGTGTAAAAGCAAACGGTTTTCAGAGTGATTATGTACCAGAACTTTCAGGTAAAGGTGCCGATGCAGCCTTCTTTAGTTTAAACTCGGCTTCTAAAAGTACTTATACGTTATTGTCATATCTTGGTCGTGCAAACTACAACTGTGCGGGTAAATATTTCTTAACCGCATCGTTTCGTGCCGATGGTTCTTCTCGTTTCGGACCGGCAAATAAATACGGTTATTTCCCTTCTGTGGCCACAGGCTGGAACCTTTCTGACGAGTCTTTCTATCACAATTTCCTTGGCGAACAGTCAACAGTTAAGATTCGTGCAAGCTGGGGTAAAAGTGGTAACTTCAATATCCCTAACTACGCTATCGCACAAACCCTGGCCAGCCCGGTTGGTGCAGTGTTAAACGGTGGTATTGCTACTGCTACATACGCCGGCGGTTTAAAGGATCCTAAGCTAAGCTGGGAAACAACCTCACAATATAACTTTGGTGCCGATATTGGTTTATTTAACGGCCGTTTACAGGTTATCGCCAACTATTACTTAAGTTATTCATATAACCTTTTGTACAATCAGCCAATTTCGGCAATATCCGGCAGTACTACTATCTTAACTAATCTGCACGACTCAAGGATCCGTAATACCGGTTTTGACTTGCAGTTAGATGGTAAGATAATTAATACAAAGGATTTTACATTTGGCGCGAGCGGTAATATTTCATTAAACCGCAACAAAGTAGTTAAACTGCCTGCTCAAAATACCCTCATCATCAACGGTGCCGAGCGTTCATACCTTACCAGTATAACTACCCAGGGCCAGCCTATCGGTATGTTCTACGGTTTCCAGGTTGGTGGTATAATCAACGCTTCTAACTATGGTAAAACTGCTCCATCAGCTTCTCAAACCAACCCTGCCAAAATTGGCGACCTTTGGTTTGTTGATACCAATAAAGACGGTGTTGTGAATGATGCTGATAAAACCATTATCGGTTCACCATATGCTAAATTTACTTACGGCTTCGCCCTTAACAGCACTTACAAACGTTTTGACTTCGGTGCTTCATTCAACGGTTCTTATGGTAATAAGATACTTGACGGGCAGGATTATTATTTGTACAATGGGGAAGGTTCCGGTAACCAGTATGCTAATGTTGCACAACGTTATCGTAACGAAGCTGAACCAGGGGACGGTTCATTTTACCGTGCTTCACGTGCCGGTACGCAAAGTAACAGTACCCGTTTATCAACTTTTTACCTGCAAAGCGGCTCATATCTGCGTTGTACCAACCTTACTTTAGGTTATACCTTGCCTGCCTTCCTGCAGCAAACTTTAGGCCTGAGCAAAGCACGCGTTTTTGCCAGCGTTGTGAACGCATTTACCATCACCAAGTATAAAGGTTATAACCCAGATGTGGATTATAATTATTCAGGCGCTGCTTCAAACAATACTCAGCCTGCCAATCTGGCCCCAGGTATCGATTATGGTACTTACCCGCTGGTTAGATCTTATAACTTAGGTGTTAATGTTACTTTTTAATGAATTTTTTAAAGAGATATTGAGATGAATAAAAAATTTGTAGCCATTGCCTGCCTTGCAGTTGCAGTGGCGATAAGCCCGTCTTGTAAAAAAGACTTTTTAAATGAGAGTGACCCCAACGCTATAACGGTTGATGCCAGCTATAAAACCCCTAATGATGTGTTACTGGCTGTAAACGGTATTTATCAATCGTTACGCAGTGGCAATAATGTAGGCGAAAGCAGTGATTTGTGGACAGATCAGCGTTCGGATGACACCGGTACTCAGGATAACCAGTCAAACGCAGGCGAACCTTTTCAGTTTGGTAATTTTTCGATACTGCCAAGCAATACCTATCTTAAAAATCATTGGGTATCGCTTTATGGTACTGTTACCCGCGCTAACGTGGTGTTGTCGCATATTGATGCTGTGCCGTTTCCGGATAATAGTGTAAAGTTGCAATACATTGCCGAAGCCAAATTTTTACGTGCATTTACTTATTTTGAATTGGTGCGCCTTTGGGGGGATGTACCGTTGGTTACTAAGCAATTATCTTATGCTGAATTGCCTGCAGCTACTTTCCGCGAAAAGCAAGCTGTTGTTTATCAACAGATAGTGGCCGATCTGACAGATGTTATCAATAACAGCCCGCTCCCTAACCTGCAAGCTTCTACCGGCAGAGCCTCAAAAGCGGCTGCTAATTTCCTGTTGGGTCAGGTGTACCTTACTATGGCAACTACCCAGGATCAGGCTAACCGTACAACTAACCTTACCAATGCCAAAACATATCTAATGAATGCTTATAATATGCGTACTTTTGGCACGCTAAACAGCATCCCTTATACTGATGTTTTTGATGTCGCAAAAAAAACAACATGTCCGGAGTTAATCTTCCAGATAGTAAATATTCAGGGTGATGTTAATTATAGCTCTTCAATTGCGGCTAATTTCCAGGCGAAGGGTGAGACTATCAACTCGCAAAAAAAATCATCAGGTGCTGGTTATAATGTTACTCATGATTTGATTAATGAGTATGAAACCAACGATCCCCGCATGACTTTCTCTGTTAAATATGCCAATGATCCTATTGTGAAAGACTGGTTTGTTACTAAATTCAGGGATGTGAGCACCAGCGCCGGCGTAAATGGCTACGGCGGTAACGACTGGATCCTGATGCGCTATGCTGATGTGATCCTTTCCCTGGCCGAAGTTAATAACTACCTTGGCGACCAGGCTGCTGCTATCGGCTTCCTTGACCAGGTACGCACACGTGCAGGTATGCCAACTTATGCTGTATCAATGACTAACAGTGATTATGCCACCAAATACCCAACATTAAAGCTGGCTATTTTGCATGAGCGCCGTGTTGAGCTTGCTTTTGAGCATCACCGCTGGTACGATTTGTTGCGTACCTTTAACGATGCAGATCTGGTAGCTTACTTCAAAGCAAAAAAACAAACTGATTTTGGTTTGGCTTCATTGGCAAACTTTACCACTAAAGATCGTTATTACCCGATTCCGTTTGATGAGTACAAACTTGACCCTGTTAAGATGTACCAAAACCCGGGTTATTAATACTGGTATTATATAGAAGGAAGCCGCCTCGTAAGTCAATTATGAGGCGGCTTCTTTTATCATCTGTTAATAGGTATTTATCAAATTCAAATAACATTTCTGTTATGTATTAAGTTTGTTTTGCCTCCGGAAAATATAAAGTGTTGATCTACTGCAAACTTTTGTTTGAGTTTTGTAAGAACTGATTTACCAGAAGCAAATAGTGATGTAGTTATCATTAAGTTTGTGTAGCTCATCAAAGCAAAAAAATGAAAACGGTAACAGTAGAAGATTTTTATAAAAAGGCCGCCGAGCGTACCAACTGCACGGTGGGAGACCTGCTTCCGGCTGATATCAACAAGGAGATAGGGCATTTTAATGTATTTAACCTTAGCGACATCATCGCTATAGTAAAAAAAGACCCTACCCATGTGCCTTACAATCGCAGGCTATATTACAAGATAAACCTGGTAAGGGGCCGAAACATAGCTGAGTATGCTGATAAGGTGATCGATATTGAAAAAAATGCGCTGGTATTTGGTACCCCAAAAATCCCTTACAGTTGGAAACCACAGGATATGGAACAGTCTGGCTATTTCTGTATTTTTACTGATGAATTTTTGGTGCAATCAAAAAGTGGGGTAATATTGGATTCATTGCCTATTTTTAGTCCCGGAGGGTGCCCTGTGTTTATGCTTACTGATGGACAAGCAGAGGAGATCACACTTGTTTTTAGGAAGATGCAGCAGGAAATAGCATCAGACTATCTGTACAAGTATGATCTGATCAGAAATTATGTGCTGGAATTGATTCACTATGGCCAAAAATTGCAGCCTTTTACCAATTATAATAACAGTCATAATGCATCTGCAAGGGTATCATCCCTGTTTATTGAGCTGCTTGAAAGGCAATTTCCAATAGCGTCACCCGATCAAAAGGTGATCCTGCGTACTGCTAAAGACTATGCCGACAGGCTCGCTGTTCATAGTAACCATCTCAATAAGGTATTAAAAGAAAGCACCGGAAAAACAACCACCGAACATATAGCCAACAGGCTCATCCAGGAGGCCCGCATCCTGCTCAAACAAACCGACTGGAATATATCGGAAATAGCCTATAGCCTGGGCTTCGGGCAGTTGTCGCATTTTTCAAACTTCTTTAAAAAGCAAACATCGTTATCGCCGGTTGAAGTACGGAATTTGGTTGGGTGAGGGCTGGCTGCCGATAATTATCTAAATGTGAAAAATGATTGTCGTTAATTTAAAGAGAAGCTGAGCCTATATAAAAAATCGTTGATCATTTGAACGACAGATTAAATGAATTTACCTTGAATAATGGGTATAGGTTTGACAGGGGTGAAGCTAATGATTATGAATAATATCGCAATCGACACAAATATTCTGCTTTACGCCTCATGATTTTTATCCCAAAAAAGCTAAAAATAATAAACCCATTTAAGGCAAAAGGATAATAATATTTCGAAGTAATTATCCCATTTACAACTCATCATCCTGAGTTAAAAGAAAAAGTTTATCATGATTGATAATACTGATCTTTTTGCCATTTGTGCTAATCAGTTTTTCCTGTAACAACTCGTTAACTACCCTGAAAACGGTTTCGTAAGTGGCGCCGGCGTATGAGGCCAGGTCCTGCCGGGTAAGTTCTACATCAATATGGCCTTCCGGGTTTGTACCAAACTGATTTTTGAGGCTTATGAGTGCCTGGGCAACGCGGCCCTTTACCGGCATATGCGCGAGATTACGCATTTTGCGTTCAGCCTCCTGCAGTTCGTCGGCAAAAAATAACATTAGCTGGTAGGTAAACTGAGGGTTTACTTTTAAAGTAGCTTCAAAAAACTCCATATCAATGTAGCATATAATACCTGCTTCCAACGCTGTTGCCGAAATAGGGTAGTGGGTGGCATGTTTACCCAACACACGGTGACCAAAAATGGCACCCTTATTGGCAAAGCGAATAATAAGTTCTTTATCCGGCCCCCATTTTTTATGAACTTTTACATTGCCTTCATAAACAAAGTAAATTCCTTTCACCGGGTCGCCTTCACTGAAAATAACCTGTCCTTTTTTTACATTAAAGTTTTTTTTGTTGGCTGCAATTGCAGGCAGCCACTCTTTTATACAGCCCTTACATAAAAGACAGGTTTGATTATCGCACTGGATATTTCTTTTCATTCAAATCTTGATCAATCAGTCAACGTTTTGTTGTAAAAATATCAATGAAAATTGTATTTTTTATCAAAACAATGAATTTTAATTGATGAATTTTTCTATAATTATTGGTTTATATGATTTTAACAATGATAAATCATGTTTTTTGTTAAGCGAAAAGATTAATTATGCTTTTTAAGGTTTGTTTTAAGCGTTTATTTTGTGTGTTTATTAATAAACGGAATCTTGTTTTAAGGGGATGTGCAAAATGCGATGGCTAATTTTAAAAAAGCCTCATATTATCCCATTCTTTACAGCAAACATTACCAGCCCTGCGGTATTTCGTACGCCCACCTTATCTATCAGGCGCTGCCTGATCCCTTCAACCGAGCGCGGACTAAGGAATAGTTGTTTGCCCATTTCATTGGCAGTTTTTTCGGCACAAATTAATTTCAGTACATCCTGTTCCCGTTCGGTGAGTTCAACGCCTTCTTTAAAGGATGGTTTGATATTACCTTTTATCACCAATTTCTTTAAAAGTGCGTTGCTTACTATATTGTTAAAGTAATAGCCTGTTTCGTGTACCGAATATATCGCTTTCCTGATTTCTTCAGCTTCTGCGTTCTTTAGCAGATACCCGTTGGCGCCAATCTCCATTAAATGAATTACGAACTTTTCGTCATCGTACATCGTCACCACTAAAATTTTCATATCAGGATACTTCTTTTTAATGTGTTTGGTAGCTTCCATGCCATCCATAACAGGCATTTTAAGGTCCATGATAATTACATCGGGCATATTGGTTTCAATGCCTTTTATCAGGTCTTCACCATCGCCGGCCTCAAGCATTACTTCCAGGTTCTCATCCTGGGTAAGTCCAATTTTGAGGCCGTCCCTGTATATGGTATAATCATCGGCTATGGCAATTTTAATAGGTTTCATCGCCTTATTTTTGATTGTTATAATGGTTAAATAGTAATCGTTCGGGGGATGCTGATATTAATGTAGTATCCCTCGGGCTTGTGATTGAATGATACCTCGCCTTTCAGCAAAATGATGCGGGTTTGGATAGCTTTGAGGCCAAGGCCCTGTTTATTAAACTTCAGTTCTTCATATTGTGCATGGCTAAGCCCCTTCCCATTATGAAAAATACTAATGTTTAAAGCATCGTGGTTATAAGTTGATGTGATATGTATTTTTTTAGGTCTGGCATGTTTAAGTATATTGTTCATTAACTCCTGCACCATGCGGTATATGCTAATATCATTTTCATTAGCCTGGGTTGTATATGAATCATCAAGATCGGTGGTAATAAATATGAGGTCGTTATTTGTTATTTTCTCAACAAAATGCCTGATTGCTTCATTTAGCCCGAACTCTTTCAGAATACTGGAGTGCAAATTGTGCGAAATACCACGCACCTGTTTAATGGCCATGTCAAGCAGCTCCTGTCCTTTTTCATACCTCGGCTCATTGTTTTTATCAATAACGTTGATCTTTACTCCTTGTAGATGCAGCTTTGATGCCGATAAAATGGCGCCCACTTCATC
Source organism: Mucilaginibacter gossypii (assembly GCF_900100945.1). GTDB lineage: Bacteria > Bacteroidota > Bacteroidia > Sphingobacteriales > Sphingobacteriaceae > Mucilaginibacter > Mucilaginibacter gossypii. The sequence continues at coordinate 249,933 of NZ_FNCG01000002.1, forward strand.
ATGCAGCTCTTCGGCAATACGATGACGTTCAGTTTCTTCACTGCGCACAGCTGCCTCTATCAACTGGTTTTGCTGGGTTTGATGCAGCCTTTGTATTTTTTGCTGATACTGGTATTTCTTACGCTGAAAAAATATAAAAATGAGCAATATACTTGCGAATAAGGAAAGCATAACCGCAATGCCCATAAAGAGCAGGAGCCTGATATCATCATTCGTTTGTTTCATATAACCCTTTCGCTATAAATACACATAAAATGGTATACGTGAAATTGTGGATGTTCCACAGGTTTATGGCAAAATTGTGCAGGCGTATTGTGAGTTCATTGTATAACAAAAAAATAAAAAAATTTACAGTGTAGTAAATACCCAGGCCGGTTACTATCCAAAAGTCGGGCTGTTTCTTACCGGGTTCTTCATCGTCGGTTATTTTAAACAGGTAATACTGCATACAATAAAACATCATAATTACCGCCTCAAATGATAGTAATCTGCTGCTCAATTGTCCGTAATCAAAAAAATTTTGATAAAAGCTGAAATTGATAAGTACAAACCCTAAAAAAATATAAGGCGCTATCCTTTTTGTTTTGGACAAAAACTGCTGGTTTAACTTTATAAAAAAAGAGCTAAATAATAACACCCTGATTATGGAGTGTATATTATACAGATAATTATTGGTGTTGTATGGATGCGGTAAAATGGTTTTAAGCTTCCATATGGCGTCAATAGTTACATTAATTGCCAGCGCTGTCCATAAATATATAACAACAGGTTTGTTAAAAGCAGGTTGTTTTTTCTTCAAACAAAGAATGGCCAGGGGAATGAGCAACGCCCAAACCTCCGACCAGTCAGATATACCTTTCATTAGCTGTTCCACTTTGCAGCAGTTTTGTAACGCTATTACATTTTTGCCGGAGGTGATGGATTTGAATCAACATTCCCGGTGTCTGAGTCGCGGTAATCAATAGGTACACCGTTTTTTATAAGGCTGATGGCGTATACAAGGTGCTGGTTGGAAGCTATGATCTTAGGAGTAAAAACCAGGAAGTCATAATCACGTTTTTTTCCGCTATCGGTTGAGATAATTGCCATAATAGCTTTTTTGGTTAGATACGTATTGCCTAAAACCACCGGGCCGGTTAAGTTAACCAGTGTATCTTTTGTAATAGCCAGTGTATCGGGATGCATGGGGTTAAGATAGCCTCCGGCTGTATCCAGAATATATGATACGAGCTGATATGGCTTTTTAACATCATCAACTTGGGGGCTGTAAAACTGAAAAACAAAATTGTCAGTTTTGGCCGAGTCGAGCCAGTGATTAACCTGTGTAGCGGTGTACTTTACCTGGGCAAATTTGCTAGCCTGCCTGCATGAAGTCATGGCAAAAAACAAGCAAATAGTAATCGCGGCAGCGATCGGTCTGAATAAGTTAAAAGGTCGTTTTTTCATGATATAATAGGTTTAATATGCAGGTAATATAGTTGTATTATTTGTATTTTATGTTGGTAATAATAAATTATATAAGTGAGAAATTATTTATACTACTGTGAAAAAATTTCTCACTAATTATTTATTGTTCGCTTCGTTTTCTGCTGATTTTCCTATACCGCAAAGTTAGTAGGTGTGAAATAGTGTGAAAGGGTGTTTTTATGGTTTGTATACGTATAAATACTTATTTTTTTTATTCGGTATTTTTTCTCTAATAAGCCTGTTTAAATAAGCGGAGGTTTGTATTGTGATAAGCGAATAAGAAAAACCGGTTAAGAAGCGCCTCGGTTCTGTTCGCTCTGATCAAAGGAGCTAACCCGAAAATCCTTTAAAGAGTAGGGACATTTATTTATCCTAATAACCTTTTTAGTCATGGCAATTAACAGTGAATTTGTCTCCACCTCGCAGGAGATCATCAACATCCAGGTAGTTATTGATACCGATGCAATTACTACCGATTATCCAAACCCAAGTCAGGATCCTAACAATCCAACAGGTTTGCCGCATAACTATATGTATATGGTTGCTACCCGCGGTAATACCATGACCGGATCTGGCGGCGCCGACCTTAACATCAAAGCTGATGTAGGTGATGTTATACGCTGGTATGCAGTATCAGAGTACGGTAACTTTGATTCGGCTGTAGTTATTTACAAGTTAGCATGGTATGCGCAGGATGTAGTATTTGATGGTGAAACTTTCAATGTATATACGCGCACAGGCATTTTGCCAATTAATGGTACCGCTATTCCGGTTGGCTTTTCTACTCAAAATTTTTGGTTTAACCAGGCTACTGTAATTAGCAAAGGCACCGAACAATACAACGTGCAGTTTGCACTTTATGTGCGCCAGCGGGGCGTTGATAATCCGGTATTATTTGGTTACTATTACTGGGACCCAACCGTTACCGTACAAAGCTAATCCAGCTTAAACCCGAATTAAAAGAACAGGCACAAGCCCGGTTTATCATCAAATGATACCAGACTTGTGCCTGATTTCCATTAAACGGCTTTAAAGCTTTTTTATTTGGTTTTACCACTACCTCCTTTACTGTCATCTCCCTCGGGTTGGTCGGTTGGTTTTTCATTTCCAACGGTAGTTGAATCATGTTGCTCTGTTGGCTGGTCTTTGGTTGGTTCGGTAGCCTTTAACCCGGCATAAGTGCCAGCACTGATACCCATCATCAGCAATATATTGTTATCAAAATCGGGAAGTAGATTTGATGATACGGTTTTTTGTATAAAAATTAGCCCGAACAGGATATTGAACAGCACGTTTTGAAGGCGCTGGATATTGATGCTGGTCCTGTCAGATAGGATATCGTGAAAAAAGCCTTCACTATGTGCTTTAGGATCAATCTCCGTTTTGGTTTTTTGGTCATTTTCGATAACCTTGCCCGTAGCCATAGTTGCAGCGCTAATGCCCAGGATAGCCAGCAGTGAGCCTGGGATATCAGGAAGTGCCCCCGTTTCATTACATATATACAGGTAGGTGACCGAAAAAATGACCGTCCAATAAAGAAGTTGTGTGCGGCTCAGACTGTAGTATAAATTGCTGTCATCTTTTAAAATATTGTTTTTTAAGCCCATAGCCAGGAAGCCGGCCATAATAGCGGCCATTATCCATACCCAAACCCGGTTTATTTTCTGTTTAACCTCAAGTTGTGTTTTTATTAATCCTTTGGTTATGTAGCCACCTGAATAGCCCACCGAAAAATAAACCGGGATGCGGGCTTTATCGATGGATTTGCTGGCTAAAAACTGTACGGCCAGGTTCTGTACCGACTCGTCTATTTTGAAATACACGATCTTTTCGTAGTCGTTATTACTCCAAAAAGCAGTTTCTCCTACTTTGATATCGTCAACATACAGGGTTTTGAACGAATCGATTGGGAGTGTGGTTTTGAGCCTGATAGCGATGATCTCATTTAACCTGGCCGAATCTTTTCTTCCGCTTAGGTTGTAAATATTTAATATAGAATCAGGAAGAAGGGCTTTAGTTACTGAATCTTTTTTAACCCTGTTATTTTTTACACTATCGGGGTTTGCAGGCTGAGCATGAACTGCTTCAGAGAAAGCAAGAATAAAAAAAACAGCTGTAAATAGTTTAAAAACTTGTTTTTTTAAACAGGGGTTTAGTAACAGCAGTGAAGCTATTACAGCTAAGCATAACAGGAAGGCCATCGGTTTAATAATTGTTGCCTACTCTTTGATCCCTTTTTCGGCACACAGGTATTACTGGTAATCAAATTTAAATTAATTGCTGAACAAAATGAATACCTAATATCAGGTATTTTTATTTTTAATTAATTGGTAATAAGTTAATTGCAGTATTGTTGGCTGCTTTTTATTAATAGTGATTTTTAATGTAAAATCCCCGCTATTGTATAAAATCGGCAACAAAAGGTTAATATATCATTATACTGAGCCCTTGTCACAGAGGTATTTTTAGCCGTGCAAATATCTTGTTGCATATTACCGGTTAATCTATTATCCTGATGAGATCTAAATTTACCTTCACCGCGATTATTGCTGCCTGTTGTTTACTGCCCTGTTTTTTGTATGCACAGGTTAAGCCTGCTGCAAACTTAATGAAGCTTAACGCACAGGAATATCTTGAATATAATGGCATAAACGTAATGCTTGCCCATGATTTTTACCCTGAGGGGCACCAGGGTGGGGTAGGCATTATTCAAAACGGACAGCGTGTAGCTACCAATGGTGATATCAGGCTGGAGCCTACGCCGGGTCAATGGTCGCCTATACCCAAAGTAGGTAAGCGTGTGGTTAATAAAGCTACCGGCGAAGTAAGCGTACGTATGGAGTTCCCCAACCCTGATATGAACCGCCATGGTTTTAACCCTATTATCTATCCGGATCTGAATTTTGCTTATAATATTCGGGTGGTCCCTGCAGGAAAGGCGTTCAGGATCATTGTTGATTTGGATAAGCCATTGCCCGATAATTGGATAGGTAAAGTAGGTTTTAACCTGGAGTTATTCCCGGGGATTTTGTTTGGCAAATCTTATTACATGGATAAGCAATTTGGCATATTCCCTCAACAGGCCGACGGACAAACTTATATCGACAAAGAAGGTGAAACCCAGGTTATGCCCATGGCCGAAGGCAGAAAGCTCACTATTACGCCCGAAACCGATTTGCAGCGCATGACTATCGAAAACCTTTTGGGCGGCAGCCTGCAATTGTTAGATGGCCGGGCCAAGCATAACAATGGCTGGTTTGTAGTACGTTCGTTAGTGGCTAAAGGCGCGTCAAAAGATGCTGTAGAATGGTTGATAACTCCAAATGCTGTAGAGGGCTGGCAATCGCAACCGGTAGTGCAGGTATCGCAGGTAGGCTATCATCCCGCGCAGCAAAAAATTGCAGTAATTGAACTGGATAAAAATGATAAAAGAGTATTGCCGGTTTCGCTGATGAGGATAAATGAAAACGGCGGACTAATAACCGCTTTGAAAGCTACACCCACCATTTGGGGAGATTTTTTAAGGTATCATTACCTGCAATTTGATTTTACAAAGATCACCACACCGGGTATGTACTTGGTGAAATATGGCAATTATCAAACGGAGCCATTCCAGATCAGCACTGATGTATTTAGAAACGATGTATGGCAGCCAACGCTTTCATATTTCCTGCCTATACAGATGTGCCATATGCGTGTTAACGAAAAATACCGCGTATGGCATGGCTTATGCCATATGGATGATGCCCGAATGGCGCCGGTTGATTCCAACCATTTCGACGGCTATATTCAGGGGCATAGTACACTCAATAAATATAAACCGGGCGATAACGTGCCATTTCTCGACCGCGGTGCATGGCATGATGCCGGGGATTTTGACCTGCGGGTTGAATCGCAGGCAGAAACGGTACATGGGCTTACATTAGCTTATGAGGCTTTCGACGTAAGATATGATAACACAACTATCGACCAAAAGAACCACATCGTTGAAATTCACCAGCCCGATGGCAAGCCGGATATGCTGCAACAGATTGAGCACGGTTTATTAGCCATTACAGGAGGCTACCAGGCCTTGGGACGTTTTTACCGTGGAGTTATTGAGCCAACTATCAGGCAGTACACCATTTTGGGTGATGCCGCCAATATCACCGATAACACACCTTTTGTAACCAATGCTTCAAATATTAACCCTGTATTGAAAACTCCCGCGGCGGCTGATGACCGCTGGGTGTTTACGGAGGAAAACCCTGGCCGTTCGTTAGAAACAGCCGCCGCCTTGGCTGCTGCAAGCCGTGTAATGAAGGGATATAATGATACACTTGCTACGCAATGCCTGCAAATAGCACAGGAAGTTTGGAAAAACACACCTGACCAGACTTTGCGCCATCGGGTTGCTTTGGCGGTAGAATTACTCATCGCCACAAAAGATAAAACCTATGCCGATTACCTGGTAAACAATACCGATGCGATAGCCAATAGTATTGATAATACCGGCTGGCTGGTTGGCCGCACCATGGGGTTGATCAATGATGCAAATTATCATGATAAAATAACCGAAGCAGTAAAAAAACTATATGCTCAAATTCAGCAGCAGGGAACTAAAACCCCTTATGGAGTTCCGTATGAACCCAATATTTGGGGAGCGGGGTGGGGTATCCAGAATTTTGGTTATAAACAATACTTTTTATACTCCGGTTTTCCGTCTGTTTTTAGCGACACCTATATGCTGCACGCCATTGATTTTGTGCTGGGCTGCCATCCAGGTTATAATACAGCTTCGTTTGTATCGGGCGTAGGTTCAAAATCAATGACAACAGCCTACGGCTTTAACCGGGCCGACCGCTCATATATTCCCGGTGGTATTACCTCCGGCACGGCGCTTATCCGGCCTGATTTTCCCGAACTGCTTAACTGGCCTTACCTATGGCAACAGGGCGAATACGTTTTGGGCGGTGGCACAACCGACTACCTGTTTTTAGTTTTAGCGGCCGATCATGTTTTAAATAAAAAGTAAGCTTATGAAATTGAAGATCACTTTGCTATCGGCTTTAACCAGCGCCGTGTCGATTGTATTTGCCCAAAATAATCAGGGCGAAAAGCAAAAGATAGCCCATGAAATGCAAATATCCATGGTTGATGAACTGCTTAAGCCCTGGTACCCGGCCGCTATTGATACTGCCGATGGTGGCTTTTTAAGTGCTTTCACCTATGATTTCAAGCCAACAGGTTACCAGGATAAAATAATAGTGACCCAGGCACGCCACGTTTGGAGCAACAGCAAAGCCGCTGAACTTTTCCCCGCAAAAAAATATTATGTAGAGGGGGCCCGCCATGGCTATGAGTTTTTGCGGGATAAATTGTGGGATAAGCAATACGGGGGCTTTTACATTTTTACGGATAGACAAGGCAACCCCAAACAGGGTGGCTTTGCTCCTAAAGAAGCTTATGGTAATTCTTTTGCAATTTACGCGCTTGCAGCATATTACCAGGCCTCGGGCGATACCAGCGCATTAAATTTGGCTAAGCAATGTTTTTGGTGGTTGGAAAAACACGCTCACGATCCGGTTTATAAGGGGTACTATCAGCATATGCAGCGTGATGGAACACCAATTGTAAGGGATGCAACCATAAAATCTACTGCCGAAACGGGTTATAAAGATCAAAACTCATCCATCCATCTGCTGGAGGCGTTTACCGAATTATACAGCGTGTGGCCGAATGAATTGCTTAAAACCCGCCTGAAAGAAATGTTAATGCTGGTGCGTGATAAGATCACTAATGATAAGGGAAATCTTATCCTGTTTTTTCAACCCGATTGGACACCGGTATCTTACCACGATTCTACCCTTGCCGTTTATAAGCAGCATCATAGCCTTGACCATATTTCGTACGGACATAATGTAGAAACGGCTTATCTGATGCTCGAAGCTTCACATGCTTTAGGTATTGAAGGGGATGTCAAAACCTTGCAGGTGGGCAAAAAAATGGTTGATGATGCGTTGGATAATGGCTGGGATAATAAAGTGGGCGGTTTTTACGATGAGGGCTATTACTTTAAAGATAAGCCCGGACTTACCATTACTGAGGATACCAAGAACTGGTGGGCGCAGGCCGAAGGGCTCAACACGCTGCTCATTATGGCTGCCAGGTATCCGCAGGATAAGCACCAGTACTTTGAAAAGTTTAAAACCCTGTGGCAATACACGCAAACCTATCTCATTGACCATGAACACGGCGACTGGTACCAGGGCGGCATAGATAAACAACCACAGTATAAAACAGCTCTCAAAGGCCAGGTTTGGAAGGGAACTTACCATACTTTCCGCGCGCTGATGAACTGTATGATGCAACTTGACCCGGATAAAATACCACCCACCGCGCCAAAGCAGGTAATACTGGTTAAAGCTACCGGTACTTTAAAATGGCAGGCATCTAAGGATAATAAGCGGGTGCTGGGCTATAATATTTACAATAAAGGCAAACGGATAGGTTTTACGCCGTTAAATTATTTTGTGGTGGACAGGAGTTTGGGGGGTAAAGGCAAGTTAACAGTGAGAGCGGTTGATTTGGCGGGTAATCAGTCTGCTTTAAATAAAGCTTTTTAATTTAATAATTAACAGATTATGATAATGTTATTGTGAGTTGGTTAATGTTCAAATTTCTTGATCAGGTTTTTATTAGGGTGCACTTTTGCTTTTTGCTTTCAGCCTTCAGCTTTTGAAAGTGACTACGGTCATTTTTTTAACGCACCATGATCATGTTACAGGTAAACTGTATCAGCCATCTTTGTATCATTAAAAGATAACAATCATGGCAACTTTAAAAATAAATGCTCCTGAATGGACAGCTGCAAATACCAGTACCGTTAACACCGCTAATACTAAAGCCGGCAACAATACATGGAATAAGTTAATGGCCTTTGCCGATAGCCAGGCATCTAATAAAACAGTTTGGTTCATGTTTTCACTTGTTTCACAAGGTGTGCTCTTTTTACCTGTACCTGCTTTCCTGCTGTATTATTACAATGCTCCGATAATAGTACTGGTAGTAACTCTTGTGTTATTCTTTGCCAACATAATAGCCGGAATGGGCGGCTCCGGTATCCGTACACTGCTTGGTTTTTTCGCGTTCAGCGTTCTGGTCCATATTACCATGTTGCTTGTATTTATGCTGTAATATAGCTTATTGACCCCCTGATTTAATATGTGCTGAAAAGTCGCCGGTTTGCCGGCGGCTTTGTTGTTTTAAAAAGGAGTGGATAGGGGATGAGTCAACAAAAAGGGGATTGTGCACAGCACAATCCCCTTTTTGTATTTTGTAAAATGTAATTAAGCGTAAGTAACACTTAAAGTAATTGGTACGCTCAGTGCTTTTGAAATAATGCAGTTAGCTTTGGCGCCTTCGGCAATTTCTTTGAATTGTTCTTCAGAAACACCATCAATTGCCGATCCTTTTATTTCTAAATGGATGCCTGTAACTTCTAAAGCCTGCATATCAAGGTCAAGAATTGCATCGGTAGTTAAATCATTAGGAGTAAAGCCTGCCTGGGTTAAAGCAGCGCCAACGGCCATAGTAAAGCAGCCTGCATGAGCAGCAGCTAATAACTCTTCGGGGTTAGTACCGATGCCATCGGCAAAGCGGGTTTTAAATGAATACTGGGTTTTGTTTAATACAGTGCTCTGGGTAGTGATCTCTCCCTGGCCTGCCTGTAATGTACCGTTCCAATGGGCGTTTGCTGTACGTTTCATAGCGTGTGGTTTTTGTTTTTTGGTTATTTAGTCCATAGACCATAGTCTATAGTTTTATTATTATTTAATCCATAGGCATGGTCAATGGTCCATAATTTATAGTCTTAATAAGTGCAGCTTCTATGGACTATCGACCATAGACTATTGACCAATTAATGCCATTTAGCGCGTTCATACTGAACAGGCCATTTTATTTCCTCGCCAAGCTCATGTGCCGCGCGCAGGGCAAAATGTGGATCACGAAGCATTTCCCTTGCAAAAAACACAAGATCGGCGCGTTCGTTTTCTATAATTTCATTAGCCTGGTCCGATTTGGTGATCAAACCTACCGTACCTGTAAGTATACCGCTTTCTTTTTTAACTTTTTCGGCAAATTCAACTTGATAACCCGGTGTTAACGGGATTTTAACATTTGGTATGTTGCCGCCTGTTGAGCAGTCAATCAGATCAACACCTTTTCCTTTTAAAATATTGGCTAATGCAACAGAATCACCTGCCGTCCAGCCGCCTTCTACCCATTCGGTTGCCGAAATCCGTACAAACAGCAGGTTCTCTTCAGGCCAAACTTCCTTAACACTTTCAATTATTTCGAGGAGTAAACGAATGCGGTTTTCAAAACTTCCGCCATATTCATCTGTACGTTGGTTACTGAACGGTGAAAGAAATTGATTGATCAGGTATCCGTGTGCACCATGCAATTCTATCACTTGAAAACCGGCGTCAATGGCCCGTTTAGCAGCGGCTTTGAAATCGGCTTTTACTTTTTCAATGCCCGCTTTATCTAAAGCTATGGGTGGTTCTTCATTTTCAAAAAAAGAAATGGTACTTGCCGAAACACTTTGCCAGCCGTTTGGCTGATCGGCAGGGGCCTGTTTACCGCCGTTCCATGGTTCCTGGTGACTTGCCTTACGCCCTGCATGGGCCAGCTGTGTGCCCGGAACAGCGCCCTGAGCCTTTATAAAATCAGTGATCTGTTTTAGTTTTTCAACATGTTCGTCTTTATATAAACCCAGATCGGCGAAGGTAATGCGGCCTTCGGGTGATACCGCGGCGGCTTCGGTGATAATTAACCCGGCACCGCCTGTAGCAAAGCTACCAAGGTGTACCAGGTGCCAGTCGTTGGCAAAACCATCCTGGCTTGAATACTCGCACATAGGCGATACTACGATGCGGTTTTTTAGTTCGATGTTTTTTATTTTAAGGGGAGAGAATAGTGTAGACATGTTTTTTGTTTTTGCAAATATGCGTACTAACAAGCAGTGTGTATGTACTGTTTTTGTAAAATGATATTGCAGTGAGAGGAAAGAGGCGTTTTGTGCCAGGCGTAATTGTCCGAATCAGAATTACAGAATTATTCAATTTTCAGAATAAGGTCATTCTTTAATAGCGCAGGTTGTGCTATTTACTAAAACGTTACATTTACCGCCATGTTTACCATTACTGCACGCCTGGCAACTTTTAATGATATCCCCGAATTGCAGCGGCTGATCGCTCTTTCTGTTCGTGGATTAAGCACTAATTATTATAATCAGCAGCAAATTGAAAGTGCTATTAAGTACATTTTTGGAGTGGATACTCAATTGGTTACCGATGGTACTTATTATGTAGCCGGAATAGACGGCGTTACCGTAGGCTGTGGCGGCTGGAGCAAACGCAATACTCTTTACGGTGGCGATCAGCATAAAGAAATTGAAGACCCATTGCTTGATCCCAATCATGATGCTGCCAGGATCAGGGCTTTCTTTGTTCATCCGGATTATGCCCGGAGGGGTATAGGTAGTTATATCATAAAGGTTTGCGAAACTGCTGCACAAAACAACGGCTTTAAAAGCCTGCAATTAGGGGCCACATTACCCGGTGTGCCGCTTTACGAAGCTATGGGGTACAAAGCCATAGAAAATATTGATCAGCCGATGCCCGATGGGGTAATATTGCCTTTGGTTAAGATGTTTAAGGTTTTATAGGCGTGGGTTTCATATTAAACCCTCCGTTTCAGCGTTATAGCTTTGAACCAAGCCCGCAATCATGTCCAGGAAAATATTGACGGTAATAATCTTATTAATGGCTGTTACCTTAACACAGGCGCAAACTGTTGAAGATACCTACAACAAATACCTCGACTTTAACCTGGCACGTTTACAGGGAGAGCAGGATAAGGCAATGGACTTTTCCCGGCAAATTATGCAGGATACGGCCAGGCTATCAGTCAAAGTAAAGATCAATTTTTTCAATTCACTGGCCAGGCTTTATGAAGATGATAATCAAAGTGTAAATGCGATACCCTTATACGAGCGCGTAGTTGCTGCCGAACCTGATTATTATGTGGCCCACCGGGCTTTGGGGTACTTGTATCTCAAAAATATCTCCGATGCTGATAAACCTTTAAATAGCCCATCTACAGATGCCGAATACGTTAAGGCTGTAAAAAAAGCCCTGCCTCAATTGGAGAAGGCGCAGGCCTGCGATGCTGACGACAATACTTTAGCCCTGATTAAAACGCTTTATAAAAACATAGGTGATGATGCCGGGTTGACTGGACTGAATAACCGGTTAAAGATTTTGAAAGGAAAGTGTGAGGATATTTTGGGTGATTAATACAATATATATCAATAGAGAGGAGCTTGCCGGGATAGTGCCATAGGCGCGACGTGGAAATCTCTTCGCTTGTAAAGGTGTTATGTTTTGAAGTATCTGTATAGCAAGCGATTGCCACGCTATCGCTTGCTATGACAAGGTTTGGTTAGCGCACCCTACTTTTGCCTAAAGCTATCACCAATAAACGCTAATGCATCGGTGATGCCGGTGCGCCAGTAGGTCCAGTTGTGGGCTCCGTCGCGGATGCGGAATTCATGTGGCACTTTCTTTTCTGTAAGGGCTATATGCAGCAGGATGTTCCCTTTGCTTAGCGCGTCATCATCACCGCAATCTATCCAGTAGCGCACATTTTTCAGATCATCGGTTGTTTTGCTTTGTACCAATCCCATTATGGAGTTAGCCTGCCAGGTAGCATTAAGGCGTTCTTTTCCTTTAAGATCGGGGCCAAATACCTTGCTATATACATCCTTCCAGCGCTCGTCGGGTATCGCCATAAAATCATCATCGCCACGTACCGCAGCACTCAAAGCCGCTGCTGCCGAGAACATATCGGGATGTTTAAGGCTATATACCAATGTGCCAAATCCTCCCATGGATAAGCCCGCCACGCCGCGGTATTGTTTAGTACCTTTTATACGGTATTCTTTTTCGATAGATGGTATAAACTCCTTGAAAAAGAAGTCCTCATAGTTTAGTTTCTCCTTGTATGCATTGATAAAGAAGCTTGTGCCCCCGTCGGGCATTACAATGATCATCGGTGGAATGGTACCATCGGCAATAGCTTTATCGGCATAGCGGTTAACTTCACCAAATTGCAGCCAGCCGGTATGGTCATCCCCATAACCATGCAACAGGTATACTACGGGGTAGGTCCGGTTTGATGTTTCATAATCAGCAGGGAGGTATACTGTGTATTTTACATTATGATTTAAAATATCGCTTTTTATATATTGCTCTTCAATCACCTTGCCGGTAGTTTGCGCAAATACATTTGCCGAAATCAGCAATAAACAAACCAGCAAAATCCTTTTTATAATACTCATATTCTAATTGATTCAATTAATCGTCATTTACACATCCGCATATCTGAAAACAGCGCATCTGCTACTTTTGCCTGAAACTATCACCAATAAATTGCAGTGCGTTGGTGATCCCTGTACGCCAGTAGGTCCAGGTGTGGGCGCCATCGCGCATGCGAAATTCATGCGGTACATTTTTTTCGGTAAGGGCAATATGCAACAGGCAGTTGCCTTTGCTCAGAAAGTCGTCGTCGCCGCAATCTATCCAGTATCTTACAGATTTTAACTCATCGGTAGTTTTGGTTTGCACCAGGTTTAAAACCGAATTACTTTGCCAGGCATTGTTAACCCTGTCTTTCCCCTTTAAGCCCCGGCCGTAAAGCTGTGCAAATATTCTTTCATAAGTATCATCAGGAGTGCTTACGAGCTGATCGTCAGGAAATACAGCGGCACTTAAGGCCGCACCGGCTGCAAACAGATCGGGATGTTTAAGTGTATAGATCAGTGTTCCGTAACCGCCCATCGAAAGCCCTGCAATGCCCCGGTATTTTTTTTCGGCCTTGATGCGCAACGCTTTTTCAATATGAGGCATAAACTCTTTGATGAAAAAGTCTTCATATTTTTCCTTACTGTCATAAGAGTTGATGTACCAGCTCGAATCGGCATTTGGCATTACAATGATCATCGGCGGGATAGTGCCATCGCTAATAGCTTTATCGGCATAGCGGTTAACTTCGCCAAATTGCAGCCAGCCGGTATGGTCGTCGGTATAGCCGTGCAGGAGGTAAACTACAGGGTAGGTGCGGTTGGCCGTTTCATAATCCGGAGGTAGATAAACTGCGTAGTTTACATTGCGCTTTAAAATTTTGCTTTTGAGGTTTTGCTCTTCAAGCACCTTGCCCTGCTGTGCAAATAAATTGAAGCCGCTTACCAGTAGCAGGAATAAAAAAACGGGTTTAAGTATTTTCATAGTGTGGATGTTTCAGGTTTAAAAATCAAGGGCCTTTCCCTGCTGAGGATATACCAGGTTTAGGTTCAGTTTATTGGCAGCTTTTAACTGAGTTTTGATTTTGCTGATACTTGTCATTGGCGGCTTTAAATGAGTTATTACAATGTTTAAGCCTTTTATAGCATCTGTGCCGGTAAACGAAGCCAGTTTATCCATCTCGGCCATTAACCATTTTGGCGTAAGGTGACCAAACAATGTTTTATCCGGCTGCTCATTAGGGAAAGATACCTCTATTAAAATAGCCTTTAATTTTTTGCTTTTTATCAGCGGAGCAGCGGCCTGCCACAGGTTTTGCATGTTGTTGCTTTTTTCTATCTCGTCGGGGCCTGTATCACCTAAATAAAGCAAATAATTGTTATTGCTATTAACCAAAAAAGCAGTACTGGTTAAATTGGAATGACTGAGCGGGAAAGCCCGGACCTTAAGCTCGGTATTTTCGATAGCTGTTTCGGTACCGGGTTCCAGTACTTTATAGTGATATTTTTTCAGTGCCGGTGTTTCACCCTGGTCGGCAAAATTGGCCCAGCTTTTCCATGTAAAATAGTGCGTCTTTATCGTTTCAATACAATCATTAAGTGCATAGATGTTTTTGGTGCTGTCCTCGGGCGAATTAATAATGAGCCCGGCAATATGGTCAAGATGTGGATGGGATATAAAATAGCCTTTAATATACTGCCTGAGCACAGCATTGCCGGGTACATTAAAGCTTTTACACGTTACAGCTTTTTCAATGCCATAATGGATTGTGCCTGCATCAAGGCAGATGTAATTATTACTGCCTTTGGGTGCAAGCATATAAGCCGATAAGTTACTTTCATCAATACCCCCTAGCACACCTAAAGGTACCAGCCTGAAAGTTGAGGTCTTTGGAGTTTGAGCAACCAAAATTACAGGAAAAAGGAAAATATATAAAAATGGCAGTAATTTATACTTGAGGTTCATTTCAGGCAGATTTAGCTTTAGTATGCTACGCTACTAAATTAAGGATATGCATAAATAATTAAAGTAAAATGCCGCCTGTTTTTATGAACAGTCACATTACATAACGCGTTTTAAGGCATCGTTCACAAAAAAATTTGCGAACAGGAAGCCAAAACAGGGTGATTTTTAATAACAGGCCGCGCTTACGCCTGGTTTTTAAAGGCTCATTACATTTTTTACACCTGTAAATAGTGCGTGGCGTATATCTTACAATTTCCATTGTTAGGGGGAGCAACAGTTTCTGCAAAATTAAAGTTCAGTGTATTTAAACGAAAGGTTACAGGTTTGGGTTTGCCTTTTTTGAGAATTTATTCTGTTTTCATGGTCTTCGCAGCAGGTTTTTTATATTCATAATCGCCACCTAACAGATACCCCCACGGTTTAAGTGTTTCAATGCGGTCAAATATGATCTTGAATATGGCAATAACAGGAATAGAAAGGAACATACCCGAAAGGCCCCAGATCATTTCGCCTAAAATAATGCCTATAAAAGAGATGAGAGCATTGAGCCTAACCTTTGAACCAACTATAGTGGGCAGCAAAAAATTAGCATCAACTGCGTGAATGCCTATAACACTAACAGCCACCGCTACAGTGTTGCTGATACTGCCTGTAGCAAAAGTTATAACAGTACTTAAAAGCAAGGCAGTGAAGATCCCGATGTATGGAATAATATTGAAAAGACCGACTATAATGCCCAGCAAAGCGGCATATTTTATACCTATCATCCAAAAAACAGTAATGGCTACGCCGGCAACTATTACCATCTCCAGCAGCAGGCCTAAAATGTATTGCCTCAAAATGCTTTGAATATTTTCAACGATATCCATTACTACATGCTCGTTTTCGTCCCTGAAAACCCATACTATAAAACGAATGAGCAAACGCCTGTATAACAGTATAAAAAAGGTGAAGATCATGATGAACACATAAAACAGCATGATTGATGAGATGGCCCCAAAAGTAGTGCCTAGTACATCAGTGCCCGACTCCATGAGTTTTTTGGCGGTGTCATCAACATAGGCCATTTGTTTGGCGGCGTTAACATGAAACGCATGTTGGATCCATTCCTGCAGGTCCCGTATGGATTGCGTAACCTGTTTTTTAAGCATTGGCCAGTCGTTAGCCATGTTTGAGATCTGTGACCCTACCAGGTAGAGGATCCCCCCAACAACACCAACCAATAATAATATAGAAACCAGCGATGCCATGCTGCGGGGTAATCTCAGCTTATTTTCCAGAAAATTACAAACGGGAAGCAACAGTATGGCGAAAATAAAACCAAAGATCATGGGATCAAGCAGATCCTTACCCATAATAATCAGGTAACCCAGGGCCATAAAACCAATAAGTACTAAAGCAAGACGTTCGTAAAATGGAGCGATGAGTTTTTTTGTTGGCATATGGGGCAAATGTAGAGGTATTTATGAAGGTTTAACACGTAATTATTTCAGAAGTTTGAAGATAAGTAATAATCGGGAACAGACCCGGTGAAAAATGCGAAAGGTTTAAATCATGCCGGATTGAGCAGCAGTTGCAGTTTTAAGTAGCAACAGGAACAGTTTGGTGTACTTGCTATTACAGTCGTTAACTCTACCTATACAGCAACTGCCACTCAGTAACTGCTACTAAAATTGTCGCTGCTACTATTAAAAAACTACTGCTGATTTTATGTTTTGGCAAATATTTTGCATTGTAATATTATCATTTACTTAAAAAGTAACATTATGGCAAAGTATTCAGAAAAAGCCGGAGAGAAGGTTGAGAAAACCATGCACGAAATGAAGGAAGGCAAGCTGAAAAGCGGCAGCGGCAAAAAAGTAACCAGCAAAAAGCAGGCAGTAGCTATAGGCCTTTCAGAAGCGCGAAAAGAAGGCGCCAAAGTGCCGAAGAAGAAAAGTTAATAGATTATAACCGGAAAAATTTCGGCACCTGTCGAAGTTTGATGAATTTAAACATCATGCTTCGACAGGTTTTGGCCTGATCCTTTTACTTTTTTAATGTAAACGCGTCGATGATATCCATCAGCGTCACAGCTTCATCAATGGAGCAGGGGTTGGGCCCTTCGCCATTAAAGTAAGCTACTATTTTGGATATGAAAGGCTGCTGGATATGCTCGGGATGAGTGAAAGTTATGGTGTCTTCTTCACTATCAGTTTTCCAATTGATGTAATTGCCAAAAAACGGGAAGATGATTTTTCCTTTTGTGCCTATGATCTCGCAGGTATCGGTGGTTTCACTTTCGGCTACATTAAAACACCAGGAACCGTTAACCACTACCTTGTTTTTAAATAGGATCTGCCCGCAAACATGATCGTCGGCAGGCGTTGAGTTTGATTGATTGAGCGAAAAACCATGATACATTTCAGGCTCGCCGAAATAATACAGCATCAAATCGAGCTGATGCGGGGCAAGATCATGGAAGTAGCCGCCGCCTGATAATTCGGGCTGTACACGCCAGTTGGTTTCCACGTCGGCAATCAAAGTTGGTTTGCGGCTTTGCCACATCCTGATCTGCACGGTACGGATCTCGCCAATCAACTGCGTGTCAATTAATTCTTTAACCTTTAAAAACATAGGTAAAGCCCGGCGGTAATGGGCAACCGTAAGTTTTGAACTGCTTTCCTTTACCGCCTCCGCCATAGCCCTTGCTTCGGCCGAATTACGGGTGACCGGTTTCTCGACATAAACGTTTAACCCTTTTTTTAATGCGGTAAGTGCATAATCGAGATGGGACGCGGGAGGGGTGGCTATGTAGATCGCGTTTAATTCCTGGTCGTTCAGTAATTCACTGGCATCGCTGTACCATTTGCCTACGCCATGGCGTGCAGCATAATCGGCCGCTTTTTCTGCATCGCGGCGCATAACTGCCACAAGGTTACTTCCCGCCACTTTTTTAAATGCAGGCCCGCTCTTTTTTTCAGTTACGTTGCCGCAACCTATAATACCCCAGTTTATCATTGTTAGCCCCTCTAAATCTCCCCTAAAGGGGAGACTTTAATTTTTATTTAAGGAAAGATATTAAAATTACTTGTCGAAAAGAATAGAAATTGGCGCTCCACCATAGTTCCCCCTTTAGGGGGTTAGGGGGCCAAAATTTCTTCTATCCTTGCTAACTCCTCTGCCGAAAACCGCAGGTTATCCAAAGCTTTTAATGAATCGGATAATTGTTCGGGCCTGCTTGCGCCTATCAATACAGATGTTACGCGCTCATCTTTCAGGATCCAGGCCAGTGCCATTTGGGCCAGCGACTGTCCCCGTTGTATTGCCAAACTGTTTAAATCCCTGATCTGGTTCAGGCGTTCGTCGGTGATGTGACTTTTTTGAAGGAAACCGGTCGGTCGGGCAGCCCTTGAATCTTCGGGGATGCCATGAAGGTATTTATCCGTCAATAAACCTTGCGCCAGTGGTGAAAAGGGGATACAGCCTACGCCTTCGTTACCTAAAACATTCAGCAAACCGCCTTCAACCCAGCGCTCAAACATGGAGTATTTAGGCTGATGGATAAGGCACGGTGTGCCAAGCTCTTTGAGTATTTTGATAGCTTTCGAAGCCAGTTCGGCAGGGTAGTTGGAAACACCAACATACAAAGCTTTTCCCTGGCGAACAATGAGGTCCAACGTAGCCATGGTTTCCTCAAGCGGCGTGTTTGGATCGGGGCGATGGTGGTAAAAGATATCCACATAATCAAGCCCCATGCGTTTAAGGCTTTGATCAAGACTGGCTACCAGGTATTTTTTTGAACCCCAGTCACCATACGGGCCCGACCACATGGTGTAACCGGCTTTACTTGATATAATAAGTTCGTCGCGGTAATCGCGGAAATCTTCCTTCAGGATCTTTCCAAAATTCTCTTCGGCTGAGCCGGGAGGCGGCCCATAGTTGTTGGCCAGGTCAAAATGGGTGATGCCGCTGTCGAAAGCGAGATGTAATATTTTGCGGTAATTATCGGCAACGTCAACATGACCGAAATTATGCCAAAGGCCTAATGAAATAGCCGGAAGCTTGATGCCACTGTTACCGCAGCGGCGATATTGCATTGTTTGATACCTATCGGCAGATGCTATATATGTCATATTTTTAGGTGAGGATCGGGCCGTAAAAATAGAACTTTAGGTAGATTAATAAAGGTATTTTTGACTTTACTGAAATTAAATTATGGCATGGCTACTATATCATTAACCTGCATCTGATGTTTGGCCCAATCGCGGAGTAACTGTAAAAAAGGAAGTAATTCCCGGCCTGTATTGGTAAGGGTATATTCAACCTTTGGAGGTACTTCAACATGCACCTGCCGAACGATGAGGCAATCATCTTCCAGCTCACGCAGGGCCTGGGTAAGCATTTTAGAGGTTACTCCTGTTACAGTGCGCCGTAACTCGCCATAACGCATGGTGCCATTGCGTAAACGCCACAGGATGCGACCTTTATATTTGCCGCCTATCCGCTGAAAAGCGTAGTCGATACCGCATCTTGGAGCCTCGTGTTTTGATTTTTTATCCATCAATTAAAAATAATATAACTGATTTACAGCATGGTAACTTTTTAGTAATCAGGCTACTTTTTTGTGCCTTATTGTTAATGGAATATAGCAAATATAACTTTGCTGCATGAAATATAAATTGCTTTTCATTCTAATATTGTTCACTACGTGTGCAGCATTGGCACAGAACAAACCCTCTGGTCATAATTTGACCGGAACCTATGAATTGGTAACAGTTGATAATATTGCCGCCGACGGCAGCCGCACCCATCTTTACGGGGATTCGCCGAAGGGGACCCTTATAGTTGACGCTATGGGGCATTACGCTTTACAGATCTACAGTGAAGGCCGGCTAAAATTTGCATCGGGTGATAAAGCTAAGGGTACCGATGATGAGAACAGAGCCGCGATAAAAGGATGTAATGCTCATTACGGTACCTATAAAGTTGAAGGGAATAATATCATTTTCAATATCGAACATGCATCGTTCCCAAACTGGGAGGGCACACAGCAAAAACGCCCCTTTACAATTTCGGGCGATATTTTTAAGTACACTGTACCTGCGCCAACTACCGGAGGAGCGGTAATGGGAGAGGTGGTTTGGAAGAAACTGTCTTAATCAGAATTTACAGGATTTAAGAATTAACAGCATGTTTTACTTCAAGCCCAGATTTTACAGGATTTGAATTAGCAGAAAACCTTGCCAATTCCTATATCAAAATTTTGCAAATCCTAAAATTCTGTAAATTCTGATTCAGACAACTTCAGCCACCACAAAAGTGCTGCCGCCTACAAAAACAAGATCATCATTAGCTGCATTTTTTTGTGCCGATAACAATGCCTCTTTTACAGAAAGGTAGGCTTCACCAATTAAACCATGAGCCCCCGCCTGTGCTTTCATGCTTTCAGCGTCCAGGCCTCTTGGAATGTCTGGTTTGCAGAAATAATAAGTAGCATCTTTAGGCAGCAGCGATAACACTTTGCCGGTGTCTTTATCATTTACCATCCCGATAACCATGTGCAGATGATTGTATTTAACAGATGCGATATTTTTCAATACTTCCTCTATGCCATCTGGGTTATGCCCGGTGTCGCAAATAGTAAGGGGATTTTTACTTAAGGTTTCCCAGCGGCCATGTAAGCCGGTGAGATTTTTGACTTGCTTTAAGGCTGTGTCGAGATGCTCATCGGTAATTGCAAAGCCTTGCTCGCGTAATTCATCAACGGCGGATAAAACGGTTTTTACATTTTTAAGCTGATAGCTACCTGTTAGGTCGAGTCCGAAAGTCCGAAAGTCCGAAAGTCCGGAAGAGGTATGGCCCAATGGGTTTCGTTTTGCACTAATTTTAAGTAGCCCTTCGTTTTCTTTCCGACTTTCGGACTTCCCGGCTTCCGGACTTGAAATCGTCCACTCTCCTGATGCAAACCGAATGTTGCTGTTAGTTTGCGCAGCTTTATCGATAAACACGTTTGATACCTCCGGTTGTTGTTCACCAATGATTACCGGGATGCCCGGTTTGATGATGCCTGCCTTTTCGCCGGCTATAAGTTGCAGGGTATCGCCAAGCATGTTCATGTGATCCCAACCTATATTGGTAATTACCGAGAGCAGCGGAGTGATCACATTCGTTGAATCCAGCCGACCGCCCAAACCTACCTCTATAACGGCGATATCCACCTTTTCTTTGGCGAAAACATCAAAGGCAAGAGCAACGGTCATCTCAAAAAAGGAGGGGACTATTTCATCAAAATCGGCCCTGTGATCTTCAACAAAGTCAACTACCGTTTGCTCGCTGATCATTTGTCCGTTAATGCGGATCCGCTCGCGAAAATCTTTGAGATGGGGTGAGGTATAGAGCCCTGTTTTGTAACCGGCAGTTTGTAAAATAGCGGCCAGCATGTGCGATGTTGATCCTTTGCCATTAGTGCCGCCTACGTGCACACTTCTAAATTTATGCTGAGGATTATCCAACCGCCTGCAAAGCCCGAGCGTATTGGTAAGGTCTTTCTTAAATGCCGAAGCCCCGTCCCGTGTAAACATGGGAAGCTGGGTATAGAGGTATTGGAGGGTTTGATTATAGTCCATAGTCCATGGTCCATAGTCCATAGTTGATGGTCAATGGATTTTACCGCAAACTTATGGTTTATGCGTCATAGTGCATAATCATGGTCGATCCAATTTACCGTAGGTTAACAGATAAATGCTATGGTCTATCATCCATCGACTATGAACTAAGAAATCAATTTACCTTAAACACAAAAACAACGGTACCCTGTTGCTGATCGGGGGCATTATCAAGCGGGTTGAGTTTGGAATTTTTTACAGCATCTTCGCATTTTTGAAGCAAGCCGGCATCTGATATGGTGGTACCACGGGCACCAGCACGGGCATACGTAACGTTGCCATCTTTATCAACCCTGATATCAACTACAATTTTACCGCTTTGACGGTTGTCATCACTTACAGAGGGTCGGCTCACAAAGTTACGCTGTGCCATATTCAGGCTACCGCCATTGCCGGATCCTGTTCCATTATAGTTATTGGTGAGTGTAGTACCCGTAGTTTTACCCTGGTTGCCCGGAGTTTTGCCTGTGCCATCGCCTTCACCGGTACCGGTTGATGCTTTGCCTCTGTACAAAGCATTTTGGTTAACGGTAGGTTTTGCCGGCGGTGTTTTTACCGGTGGAGTAGGGGCAACATTTTGACTTGGTTTTTTAGTAGGCGCGGCCACTTCTGGGGCATCCTCGTTATTTTGGGTAACTACCGTTTTTTCGCTGCTTTCGGGCGTTGGTTTTTCTTCGGTGGGTTTACTTTCGGTAACTTTATCCGGCTTAGTATGATTGGCTTTTTCCGCTACCGAAGGTTCTTCGGTGCTCATGTAATCATCGCCCATACCTTCATCAACCGTACCGTAGTTTACCAATATGCCGCCTGTTCCGTTCTCTTCAACCGGCGGATTTTTGAATACTATAAAATAACATGCCGCTATCAGCACAGCCATAATAATGCCTGTTGCTATAAATGCTTTCGGATAGTTATTTTCTTCCCTGTACTCCATTTTTATAATTAGTGCAATTTTTTAGTTAGCAGTATTTTCTTAGTTGCAGTGACAGTAGCGAGTAGCACTTTTTTATTCTTATCAGTAATCTGTTAAAACTGCTGCTAAAAACTGCAACTGCTACTTAAAGAACAACTGCTACTAAAAAGAGTGGCAGTTTGTTTAAAAGATTACGGTAACTTACTGCAATAATCTACTATAAACTTTAAGCTCAACTGCCACGGTTATCCCTTAGGTTCTGTCGCCAAAACCAGTTTAATGTTCAACTTTTGTGCTACGTCCATTACCTGTACCACATCCTGTATGGCTACAGTTTTATCAACATATAAAACTATGGTAAGTTCGGTAGCCAGGGTTTTGTAACCCGCCAGTGTAGTTTGCAGGGCATCCACCGGGATCTCCTTTTTATCCACGTAGTATTTCAGGTCTTTGGTTACGGAAACAGTTATGGTTTTTTTAGATACCGACTGCCCTGTTGATGACTTAGGAAGCACCAACTTAATAACGTTAGGGTTGGTAACTGTTGATGCTATAAGGAAAAACAGCAGCAGAAAAAACATAATATCGTTCATTGCCGACGTATGTACTTCTGCCGATGCGCCCCTGTGTCGTTTTCTTAAATTCATTTGCTCGGCTCCTCTAACAGGTCAATAAATTCAATAGCATCGGTTTCCAGCTTTAGGATCACCTTATCAACCATCATATTTAAAACGTGGTAGCACACATAAGCTACGATACCTACAAACAAACCTGCGGCTGATGTTACCATTTTTACGTATAAACCGCCAGAGATTACACCCATGCTGATGTTATCGGTTTTTGAGATATCATAAAAAATCTTGATTACACCGGCAATAGTACCAAGGAAACCAAACATCGGTGCTATACCGGCTACGATACCTAAAATACCAATGTTTTTTTCCAGTTTTGATACCTCAAGCTTACCAACGTTTTCAATGGCGCCTTCAATATCTTTTATAGGGCGACCAATGCGCAATAAGCCTTTTTGCAGCATGCGCCCGAGCGGCGTGTTATTGTTACGGCAAATAGCAATGGCCGATTCCAAATTGCCCGAGTGGATACTTGAACGTACCTGTACCATCAGGTTTGATTCATCACGAGATGCTTTACGGATAGTAAAGTAACGTTCAAAAAATATTACCAGCCCCAGTACAGCTAAAATACCTATCGGGATCATTACCCAGCCACCCTTGATCAGCAGGTCGCCAAAGCGAAGTTCTTCAGTTGGCAGTGCTGCGGTTGTTACGGCGTGGTTTGCGGTATCTGCCAGGTGTTTGGCGGTATCTGTAATTTGCTGAATTAATAATAAAGTCATTTCGTGGAATCAGTAATTTGTTTTGAGTATGTGTCTTTAGTTATTTTTCCTTGTGATATGAGTTTTTTTCTCACGGCTTCTGCTTCCTCGGATGAGGAAAACCCTCCAATTATGATCTTGATCCGCGGACCGGTTCCGGGGCCTTTCAGCAGGCGGGCATCAATCCCCCTGCTTTTATAATCTTTAACCGCCTCATTGCTTTTGGTTATCGTTTTAAACGATCCTAAAAATATCGCAAACTCCGGTTGTGCTACGGTATCTGTTTTAGCTGCCGGATTATTTAACGCTTCAACAGGTTTAGAAATTGCCTTTGCCGTATCAGCAACAGTTGGAGTGGAATCCTTTTGGATCCTATCCGGCTTAATTATGGGAGCAGCTTTGGGCTTTTCAACCTTTGGTTGTTCTTTAGGGCTGTCATTGTTAAGATGTAATAGTGCGGGGTTATATTTATATACGCCAAAAGCTGCTGCGGCAAGTATAACCACTGCAATTGCTATTATAACCCAAATGCTGATACCCCGCTTAACTTCGGGTTCATCATCAATATACTCAGGCTGCTCAACAAGGGTTGCGTTTGCAGGCGGCGGTGTATAGGTTTGCTGTAGAGATATAGCCGTAGGCAAAGGCGGCGGCGGTGGCGGCGGGGGCACGTAGTTAACCTTGTTAATGGTTACCGGAGTAAGGCCAAAAAACAAAGGATCGCTGCCCGATGCCTGTTCCTGCGGTCTGAAAGCAATTTTGCCTTCCTGCATATAAAACCAGCCTAATTGGGCAAAAGGTACTTCATGCAGCACCAGCTCCTGCTTAAGGCTGTTGATGTATTTTTCGGTGAAATATTTGGATGATGCCAGCGAGATTTTTTTCTTTTCGGCGATATGGCGTGTCAGGATCTCATCGTCTTTAGCCTCCTGATCAAAATGCAGCTTATGACCGGGCGGATAAAAAGTTGCCTGTACATCATCATAATAGCCATTTACGCGCAGGCGCGAAAAGCAGCCCAAGCCAGGTACACTTATTTCGGTGTACCGGCCGAGTAGTTCGCTTAAATAATTGGCTATATCCATCCGGTAAAAATACGGTTAATTTTAAAACATCAAACAGGGCTTAAAACGAGTACCCTACCCCGCCAAAGATATTAAATCCGTAGTTAGGGTAGTATAACCAATTTTGATACGAACTGCTCAGGATATTATTAGCCTGCGCAAATACCGAAAACTTGCTGTTTATCCTGTATTCTACGCTGCCGCTCAGGTCGCCAAAGCCCTTAATAGGCTGTTTAATCTGGTTGTAAACCGGGCTTCCCGGGGTAGATGTTGGTGCCAATACCAATAACCTGTCGGTTGTTGAGCCGCGGATAAGTAATGAGCCTGTAACAGTCAATTTGCTGTCGATATGTATAGCTGTACCAGCAGTTAATAAAAATTTGGGCAAATTCCATGGCTCACTTTCTTTAGCCATTTGATAGTCTTTTATTTCAACGCGACCGAAAATGTTAAAATCGTCTGTTGCTTTAAAATCCAGCTCGCCGTTAAAACCGTTTACGCGTGTTTTGCCATCATCATAAATAACAGCGAATTTGTTGCCCTCGGCGTTGAAGTTACTCACCATTAAAGGCATGTTTTTAATGCTGTTGCGGTACACGGCAGCTTTGAAGCTTAAGCCCGGAGCAAGCGTACCTTTTAAACCAGCACTGATATCCAGCTGATCAACCGAGTTTTTGATGTTGATGTTTTGGCCAAGGAATGGATTGATCATGGCAAAATCGTGCAGTGAAGAGCGGTTAACATCACCTTTGGCTTCCACAAACAGCCGTACATATTTAGGTACCACCTGTACCTCAAGCTTTGCTGCCGGGAAAATGTAAAACTTGCCAAAGTCGCCAAACTCTTTCACAATGTTAACTCCCGCGTCTATCTTGTAGTTAGTACCCTGAAATTTGATGTAGGGGTTAACCCTTGCAATGTTATTACCAAGACTGTATAGACTGTCTTTTTGACTGGCCAGGTCTAACGAAGCGCTTAAGCCTGCATAAAACTGCTTAACAGTTTGATTTAGAAAGCCTGAAATAACTACATTGTTTTCACGTGCCTGGTAAGCATTGCTAAATGCGTATCCTTTTAACTTTACAGCATAGGTAAAGTCGTTTTCAACGTCTTTGTAATTCTTTGCCAGTTCAACCTCGCCGCTTATGGTATTGAAGTGCTGTTTTGTCGGCACAAAATTGTTGTCGGGAGCATCCTGGTTGTAACCGTAAAAATAGGTACCTAAACGATTGTAATTGATGCGGCCTGAGACATTGTTATCGCCAATGATACTTTTACCGAAAACACCAACGTCATCGCGGCTTTGGGTTTGTTTTTGCAGTGAGCCAGATTGCGACAAATGTTTTATGAAACCGCCAAATTGTAAAGCCTCATCCCGACCGTTGGCAAAATAGCCTTCGCCATAAATGGTTTTCAGGTTGCCAAAACCAACTTTAGCAAAGTTGTTGGTTAAAACAGAATCCTGTTCTGCCGGCCTTTTCATTGGGTCAAGCTGCCTGATCTCGGAGTTTTGCTCCTGGCGTTTATCAAGCGGGGCATAGGTTAAAGGTGCTTTAAAGGGCACTTTATCTTCCAAATCAGGGTTACGACGGATCTTTACCGCATCGGCCAGCACCGGTTTGTAGGCAGTGGTCACTACAATTTCTTCTGATAAGCTACCGCCATTGGCAGCGTTATTGGGATTATTGCCGCCTCCCTTTTTAGTAGTATCCTGCGCTGTTTTTGCAGCAGCATCGCCCAAGCTTTTGCTGTCTGTAGCTTTTTTAGCTATAGGTTTTGGCGCGGCCTTTTTAGGTGCCGGTTTAACGACAGTTTTTTTTGTCGCAGTTTTTACTGTTGTTTTTTTGGTAGATTTCTTTGTTTGTGCCTGGGCAGGAACAAAGTATAATGCTATTATTAAGGTAAGCAGCGTATATGTGTATCTTGAGTTCATTGCTTGTCTTTTTTTATATTACTCTTTGTTACTGTTTGTTAGTTGTATCGGGCTGGGCAGTTTCTTTGGTGCCTGCGGCAGGGGCTTTGGTTTTGCGGCCGCTCAGTTTATCCAGCTTTTCTTTAGCAGTAGGTAATATGTCGTCATCGGCTTTATAGTTATCAATGATACTTTGCAGGGTTGCTTTTGCCTGGAAGGTATCTTTTAAGCCCACATAGGTGTCAGATAACAAAATGTATGTTTTGGCTACCCAGTAATCGTAGTTTGGCATTTCCTTGGCCAGGTCAAAACACATTTTTTGCGCTGTTTTATAACGGCCTTTTTCATACTCAATAAGGGCAAGGTTGTAACGGGCTTCGGCAGCAGCAACGGTTTTGGTGTTGGTTGCAGTATAGGTGAACTGCTTAACAGCAATGGCGGTATCGCCGGTTGCGAGGTAAGCTTTACCTTCGTAAAGACCGGTTTTAAATTTATCTTCCTGCGATGTTTTATCATTGGTTTTAACAAGCTCTGCGTATTTAATAGCATCGTCGGTCATTAACATTTCCGAGTAGCAGTACATCAGGTTGGTGATGGCAAAAGTATAGTCGGCCTTATATTCGGAGTTGGTTTCCAGGCGTTTCAGGAACACTACAGCTTCGTTATATTTCTTTTGCTGCATGTATAATTTAGCCATGCTGATCAATGCTTTTTCGCTGTAGGCGCTGGTCCAGTCATTAAGGATCACATTGTAGTCAACAACGGCTTCGTCTGTGCGGCCCAATGCAGCTAAACCTTGCGCGCGGATAAAGCGTGCCTGTTTTTCGTAGATCTGTTTGCCTGGGAACTTATCGAAATAAGCGTTTACCGCGCTTACAGTACCCTGCCAGTCGCCTTTAAGATAAAGGTTGTTGGCTGCGGTTATCATTATGCTTTCCTGGTCAGACGTGGTATAGTTACCAATAGGGGTGGTACCAGCATAATTGATGAATGTTTGGGCATCGCCTTTATCGGTATAGATCTTTTCAATCTGTTTTAAAGATTGTTTTGCCTCATCTGTTGACGAGTAATCCTGTACTACTTTTTTAAATGATTCAACAGCAAGGTCATCATTGCCTGCGTTATAATCTATCAAACCAATGGTAACCAGCGCACGCGGTACATAACTGCTGCGCGGATATTTCTGGATCATGGCATTCAGATCGGTTTTAGCTTTATCTCCGTCTGTTTTCAGGAAATAGGTGTAGGCAATCTCAAAAGATGCATCATCGGCATAATCTGAGTTAGGGAACTTGTTCAGCACATCATTAAGGGTACTGATCTTAGTATCTAACGAGCCTTGTAACCCCTGGATCATACCACGCTGAAATAAGGCGTAATCTTCGCCCTGGTTGTGCATGGCTATAATGCGGTTGTAGTAGTTCATGGCATTGCCGTAGCTTTTCATTACAAAGTAGCTATCGGCCAGGCGGGTGATGGCATCATTTTGGGTATTAACGTCTTTAACATCACCCTGTAAAAACTTCTCAAAGTAGTTGGCTGCTTTTTTATACTGCTCATCGCCAAAAGCTGCATAAGCTAAAGCATAGTTGGCGTAGTTAGAAACATCAGTTTCCTTAGCTTCAGGCATGCTCAGGAATTTCTCAAAATTCTCTACCGATTCGCCGTATTTACGAACCTCGAACATGGCCTCGGCCATCCAGTAAGTAGTTAAGGCTTCAGTTTTGCTATCAACCGGATCTTTTAATGAACGAAGGAAAATACCGATGGCATTTTCAAAAGCACGCTCATTATAAAACTCCAGACCGCGGTAGTAAGTAACTTTTTGATAGGCTAAACGTGCACTCTGGCTTTTATTAGGGATGGGCTCCAGGATCTCAACAGCTTCTTTATAGCTGCGTGAGTTTAGTAATTCTTCACCCAATAATACCTTAACCTCGTCAATACGTTTTGAACGTGGGTATGTAGCCAGGTATAACCTTGTGGCACCTAAAGCTTGCAGGTTAAAATCGAGCTCGTATGATAGTTTGGCATACTCATAAAGGGCATCTTCCTGCAATTGCTTATCATAATCAAGCTTGGAAGCGTTGAGGAACGCATTACGTGCGCTCTGTTTGTTGTTCATTTTCAGGAACACATCGCCAAGGGTATAGTTACCGCTTTGACTGTAAACATCGTGTTGTTCAACCAGTTTTTCCAGTTCGCTGGCAGCTTTGGCATAGTTGCCTACTTTATAATAGGTATAACCCATCTGGTAGCTGTCCTGCGTGTTTTGCGTACGGCCCTGATCCCGGTCTTCAAAACGGCCATAATACTTCACCGCGTTGTCATAATCAGCCTTGGCAAAGTACGATGCGGCGATGATACGCAGCATTTCAGTTTCGTTTTGCTGATGTGTGCTGTTTACAATAGGAACGGCGTAGTTGAGCACATCGTCATAACGCTTATCTAAAAAGTAAACTGCCGAGATATAGTAAGGATAGCTGTTTTCGTATTTCTTTGAGTTTTTAAGCTTTTCAAAGTTTACCAGGGCAAGATGATAATCCTTGTTCAGGTAAGCGATGTAGGCAAAATAATAAGTAGCATCTTCGGTAAACTCGGTGCGTTTGTTTTTAACCTCGCCAAAAAGCAATTGGGCATTTTTGTAGTCTTTTAGCTCAAAATAGGCATAACCCTTGCGAAATTTATACTCGGTATTGTCATGGCCGTTAAGCTCGCCTGCCTCAACCTTGTTAAACCAGCGGATAGCGTCTTCATATTTACCTTGTTTAAAATACGATTTACCAATCTGGAAAAAAGCCTGTTTGGTAAGCGGATTTTCAGGGTGTTCTTTTATAAAACGGAGAAACATGCTTTCGGCATCATCATTACCCAGGTTAAGGGCGCAGAATGCTTCATAATACTGGCAGTTTTCTTTAGTGAGCGATAGCTCGGTTTCAAACTGTGGCTGGGTGCTTGTTTTAATTTTGTAAGCCTCAACCAGGCGAAATTGTTCGGCCGCCGAAGCAAATTTTCCTTTGTCCATCAAATCAATAGCCGCATGATAAGTGCGGTAAATTTGAGTGGAAGGATTTTGCTGGGCTCGTGCTGTTGTAACTAAAAATACGGGAATGAGCAGGGTGATGTATCTTGTTTTGATCATAAAGCGCATACTAACGATAGTGCGAAAATAGCTAAACCAAAAAGAGGCTTTTCACATTAGAAATTAACAATTGTGGATAACACTTCTTTTAACGAAGGTAATACTTAAGATAATATCCATGTGGAAAACTTTAAAATTGTTGAGTACTGCCGTGGTACCGGCTATGGATAATCAAAAGTAATAATTACACGTTAAACAGTGCAATTTATTTGTATTTTGAGCATTATAATACCCTGGGGGCGGCGTGCCCCATCCATTATTTTTACCAATTATGAATAGCGTTCTTAACAGAGGGGGATTGTGGTTGCCGGTTATTTTGTACATGTTGGTGTTTTGTCCGTTAAATTCAAAAGCACAAAAAACAAATGCCGAAATTGTTTTAACAAACAGGCAGTTAAATGATAAACCGAACGAATTTTATATCGCAAATGTTACTGATGAACGGCCCGACCGGAGTGCCGTCGCCTGGTTATTATCGGCCACAGGTAATTTGCCGGCAGTAAAACATGAAGTTGATCTACAGGGAGGCACAGCAACAGCTGTTAAACAATTTGCTGATAATGCTATCCCTGTTAATAAGATGTTACGCCCGGTGGTCATCCGCATTAAGAAGTTAAAGCTTACCGAAACGGCAATGGCCGATGGCAGGATAGAGGGCCAGCTTGACATACAATTGTGGTTTGAATTGAAAAAAGCTGAGGACAATGTGCATTTGATTGATTACCCGGCAGCTACAACATACTATCGCGGCGCGGGGCAACAGTACGATACCGGGGCGCTGATAAGCCGGGCCCTTGAAGCAGGACTGGTGTATTTTAACAGATGGATGAATCGTGAAGCGGGCACTAACATCAAACTGGCTAAGGGAGTAAAGTTAATTTTTACCGATTATTCGGAACAGCCGGAAGGCGATACCATCTACTACTCGGCTAAACGGCCTTTAACCTGGAATGACTTTCAGGATAAAGCCCGGGGCGAAAAGTATGTTGCCGAGGTGCAGCCAAGTTTCGGTTACACAGAACAGGTAGAAGTAGTGAAGTCGGTAGTGGTAGTGAAGATAAGCATGCGCGTGTTTTTGCCTAAAAGTGCCGCCTGGGTGAAACCGGAAGGACGTACAGACTATGCTCTAAATCATGAGCAGCGGCATTTTGATATTGTAGCAGTAATAGCCCGGCATTTTAAGAGGGCCCTTATGACCATGAAACTCCCGGTTGATAACTATGATGGCTATATTAACGTACAATACCTTGACTCGTACCGTGAAATGAATCAGCTACAAGATCAGTATGATAACGAAACCAGTCACGGTACAAACCAATACTACCAACGGGAATGGAATATGAAGATAGATGGATTTTTAAGAGATTAAAGCAGGAGACTCAACACGCCCGAGCCCGGGGGATAAATAGCACATATATGAATTTAAATTCGTGGATGTCAGCATAATGTTACATGGCATAACACATCCTTATGCTGTTCAGGACTTATTTTTCTTATGTTTACTCTCCTTTATATAATTGGATTGTTAATTTTAGGATCATAAGCAAGGGGGCGAAATGAATTTTGGCGGAGTTACCATAAAGGATATTGCTAAAGAGTTAGGGATCTCACCGTCAGCGGTTTCCAAGGCGCTTAAAGACAGTCATGAAATTGGCGAAAAAACTAAGGCGCTTGTACTGGAGTGTGCTAAAAGGCTTAACTATCAGCCCAATCTTAACGCTCAAAGCCTTAAACGGGGCAACAGCAAATCTATCGGCATTGTGGTTTCAACTATTGAGAACCAGTTTTTTTCGCAGGTGATCAATGGCATCGAATCAGTAGCACACAGTAAGGGATATAATGTGTTTATTACACAAACCCATGAATCGTATGAGCTTGAAATGCAAAATGTACGTCACCTGACTTTTCGCTCCATTGATGGTTTGCTGATCTCCCTCTCAACCGAAACCCAAAATATTGATCACCTGAAAAACCTGCATGAAAAAGGTTTGCCTATTGTTTTCTTTGATAGGGTAAGCGATGAAATTGATACGCATAAAGTAGTGGCCGATAATTTTGCCGGGGCATATAAAGCCACAACACAATTGCTTGAGGCAGGATACCGTAAAATAGCTCATATTACCAGTTCGGTAAACGTGTCCATTACCGCCGAACGCTTGAGGGGATACAAGGATGCACTTGAACAACATGGTATAATACCTGATGAAAAACTGATCAAGTACTGCCCGCATGGTGGTAAAGACCTTGCCGAGATCGAAAACGCGCTAAGTGAATTGTTTTCTGAAAGTAAACCCGATGCTATCTTTACAGCCTCCGACAGGATCACGACTACTACCTTGTCCCTTCTTCATAAATTAGGCTTCCGGATCCCTGCTGATATTGCTTTGCTCGGCTTCACCAATACCCAACTGGCCGAAGTTTTAAACCCACCGCTAAGTGCTGTTTATCAGCCCGGTTTTGAAATGGGAAAAAAGGCAACCGAAATGCTGATCAGCATTATCGAGAGCAAGCGGCCTGTTACAGAGTTTGAAACTACCGTATTGCCTACCCGGGTTTTTATCCGCAGTTCCTCTCAACCGGTAAAAGCTTAATATTAAACACCTGATTGGTAATAAATGTATGCTTAACATTTGTTGTTTTTGTGAAAACTTTTACAGATTTTTAGCGCATTATAAACCACGCTAAAACCTTTCAGCCCTATGAAAAAAATGTTCACTGCCTGTTTGCTGCTGCTTTTATTTTACAGCGCGGCAATTGCACAAAATACCGGCGATAAAACTTTTACCAACCCGTTGTTGCCATCTGGCGCCGATCCCTGGGTGATCTGTAAAGATGGGTTTTACTATTATACCAATTCAACAGGGGGCAATATTGTTATCTGGAAAACAAAAGATATTACCAAGTTGAGTACTGCACCTAAGAAAGCTGTTTGGGCGCCGCCGCCTGGTACAGCTTATTCCAAAGACCTATGGGCGCCCGAACTCCATTTTATAAATGGCAAATGGTATGTATATTTTGCCGCGGATAATGGCGATAACAATAACCATCGCATATATGTACTGGAAAATAGCTCGGCCGATCCAATGGAAGGTACCTGGGAGTTTAAAGGAAAAATAGCAGATAGCACCGATAAATGGGCTATTGACGCTTCGGTATTTGAAAATAACGGTGGTTGGTATATGATCTGGTCGGGCTGGGAAGGAGACCATAACGGGCAGCAGAATATTTACATCGCTAAAATGAAAGACGCTATGACCATCGGCAGCGAACGCGTGAAAATATCGAGCCCGGCTTATCAATGGGAAACCAATGGCGATCTGCATGATGCCGGTAACCCGGCACATGTAAGCGTAAATGAAGGACCGGAAATTTTGAAGCATAAAGATAAGTTATTCCTGATCTATTCGGCCAGCGGCTGCTGGACTGACTTTTATGCATTGGGCATGCTTACCGCTTCTAAAAATAGTGATCTGTTGAACCCTGCCTCATGGATCAAAACAGAGGAGCCGGTATTTAAGCAATCGCCGGAAAACAGCGTTTACGCGCCCGGTCATAACTCATTCTTTAAATCGCCAGATGGAAGGGAAGACTGGATCCTGTACCATGCCAACTCAAACCCTAACGAAGGCTGCGGTAATAAACGTTCGCCGCGTGCGCAAAAATTTACCTGGAATAAAGATGGTTCGCCAAATTTTGGTATGCCAATGAAAGATGGACAGCCTTTGGTTGTACCTTCGGGAACGAAATAGCATTCTGGAATAACCGACGTCGTGATTTCGATAGAGCAGAAGGCTCGGAATGTGTGCCGGAGCGAAGGAGAACTTATACAAGCTGTCTGTATAGTTTGTAGCAGGGCGTATAAGATTTCGACGAGGGACGAGGAGAAATGTCATTGATTTAAATCTCTGCTCCATCTTCTTGACAAATGTCAATTTCCTTCTTATCAAATGTCAATGTACAGGTTATAGTGTCGCGGTAAATTTGTATCAACAAAAGAACGATACAAAATGTCAAAAACAATTTTTATAACCGGAACAAGCACAGGATTTGGTAAATTAACCACTATAACCCTTGCAAATGCAGGCCATACCGTAATAGCAGGTATGCGCGGAATAAATGGCAAAAATGAAACTGTAGCCAAAGAGCTTTCAGCCTTGCCAAATGTTGAAGTAGTTGAGGTAGATATTACTGATGATAATTCAGTTAAAGCTGCTTTTGAATATACATTAACCAAATACGGCCATATTGATGTGTTGGTGAACAATGCCGCAGTTTCAGGCTTTGGCGTACTGGAGGCTTACTCGCTCGATCAGATCAGGCAGATGTTTGAAGTGAATTTTTATGGAACCCTGCGCACCATCTTTGCGGTTTTGCCGGGGATGCGTAAAGCTAAAAATGGCCTTATCATCAACATTACATCGGGTGCAAGTGGTCATACCCTGCCATTCATGATTCCTTATCTTGCATCAAAATTTGGGGTAGAAAGTATTACCGAAGGTTTAAAGGATGAGCTTGCACAGTTCAACATCGAGAGCGTTAGTATCCAGCCGGGCGTATATCCAACCGAAATGAATAATGGCAGCAAAACAGGTATCCATGCCGATAAACCGGAAGTTATAGCCGAGTACGGCGAGGCCTCAGCACAGCAATTTAACGCTATGGGCACCGCGCTTTTCAGCAAAATGGCCGAGTTTAACATGGACCCGCAAACTATTGCCGATGGTATATTGAGACTGGTTGAAATGGAAAAGGGCACAAGGCCTCTACGCTATCCGCTTGATGCAGTAGCGCAGGGTACCGACCAGGAATTTATTGATGCCCGCGCCGCTATCAAAACAAAATGGTTAAGCAAATACACCGCATAACCTAATTATAAAAATATGACCCGAACAAAAGCAAATATCCCCGGATAAAGGAGATATTTGCTTTTATATGTTTGAGCAATTTAAAGAGTACATTGGCCAGAAAGCAACACTCACCGAAGCTGACTATGCTAAAATTGAAGCAGTTTGTATTTTTAAAAAACTCCGTAAAAAGCAGTATTTATTGCAGGAAGGCGATGTTTGGAAGTATAACGCTTTTATAACCAAAGGCTTGGTTCGATTTTACAGCGTTGATGAAAATGGCCGCGAAAACATAGTAAGCTTTGCCAAAGAAAACTGGTGGACCGGCGACCGTGCCAGCCTGCTTACCGGCGAGCCTTCTAAAAATAATATTGATGCTATTGAGGATACAGAACTGATACTGATTACCAAAACAAACTTCGACAGGCTTTGCCATGATATACCGGCTTTTAACGATATGGTTAATGCCATCCTTAACAAAAGTTTCATTACCAGTCAAAACCGCATTCACTCGGCTATTGCTTTTACTGCCGAGCAAAAATACCTTGATTTTGTGCAGAAATATCCCGATCTGTCGCTAAGGGTGCCACAGGCGATGATTGCATCTTACTTAGGCATTACACCCGAAACCTTAAGCCGTGTACGAAAAGAAACTGTAAAGAAACATTAACCCTGAAACTTCATCAGTTCAATGTTTTTCTTTTTCATGGCTTGCAATACCGTTTTACCGTATTCCGTAAAATATTGGTGCCGTTGTAACAGGCTTAAATTGAGGGCATGCCATTCTTCGTCGCTATACTGCTTATCCAAATGTACTTCCCATTCCTGTTTTAAATCATGGGCAAAATCCAGGTAGTTTACAGATGCCAGGTGGTGCATATCGGCATCGCAAATAATTTGCTGGATAAGGTTTTGGGGCGATTGCGGTAATTTGGTGGCTTCAATACAATCCCATACCTGTTGTATAAAATCATTATTATAGTGGTGCTGCATTAAAAAAGTACCGGCAATGATCATGCTTGTGTCTTCATGGCCGTTATAATGATAGAGGTAGCCTGTATCATGAAACCAGGCAGCTATTGTTAAAATAGTTAGTTCCTGCTTTTTTAATTTGCAGTGTGCTGCAATTTCTGTTGCTGCGTTAACAACGCCCAATGTATGTTTAAGGTTATGAAAGTACATGGTTGATGGTAGGTTTTCTTCCATCAGCGACTTGACATAGGCAGCAGCTCTTTTTACTATACTTATTGCAGGCATAAGATAGTTGCGATACTACCCTCACATTCTGTAGGAATTCTGGATAAATATTAACCGGCCAAACTCTCAACAAAAAGATGACACTTTTATCTTATTTGTGTAAACATGGATTTTGCGTTTTTAAGCGGGATTTTAAACCTGTATTTTAGATGCATAAATGTTGATAGATGAAAAATACACTTCAAATAGCACAACTTTACTTGCGCTTTGCTTTAGCTATTGGTTTTTTGTTGCCCGTGGCAGATCGCTTGGGTTTCATGGGGCCGGCAGGGCAAAATTCAGTAAGCTGGGGTAGTTGGGATAATTTTGTGGTTTATACCAATACGTTGATGCCATATTTGAGCCGGTGGATGGCAGGTGTCATGGGTTTTTTAGCAACAGTGGCCGAGGTTTCAATAGCCATCATGTTTATTGTAGGTTTTAAGATTCGTACGGCAGCTTATGCAAGTTTTGCTCTTACGCTTACTTTTGCCCTTTGCATGACCATATTTTCAGGAATCAAGGCTCCTTTTAATTATTCGGTTTGGGCCGATAGCGCGGGTAGTTTATTACTGGCAAGTATAGCTACTTATCGCTGGAGCATTGATTTTATATATGATGAAGCTTAGTGCATGTTAAGGCTTTTTAGTATTCATTTACCTTTGAAGGTATCAAAATAACCGCTTATCAAACCTGGGCTTATTTCATCGCTAAGCAGGCCTATATAATTGTCGGGCCGTATTAGCAGGTATAAACCCGATTGTACCCCTAATTTTTGCCAGCTTTCATTAAGGGGTAAATTAACTACTTTGATGTAATTTATTAAGTGAACAGGAATTAGGCTGTCGTACCCAATGCTGCCAATACATAACAGGTGAAATTTGGGTTCCATGAGCAAATGATAGATGCTTTGTAGTTTGCCGTCGATAGCGGTCATAACGTAGGGGCACCTGTCGCCGGCACTAAATTTTAGCTTCTGTTTAATAAACTGCAGGGAAAGCCGGCTTTTTCTGTACGAATACCAAATTTGGGACAAGATCCTGAAAATCCGTTTTGAGATCCATTGGGTTGACAGTACGAGGCGTAAAATATTGGGCATAACGTAGGTGCGTAACTGATATAAGAACCAGTTACAGCTTGTCATGAAAGCAAATATTTTATCGGTAAATTTCATGAGCCATTGGGCAAAAGGGTACCGTTCGTCATGATATGTATTAATAAGTTTATCGTCAGCAACACCTTGCAGCACCAGGGCCAGTTTCCAGGCCAGGTTATGTGCATCCTGCAAGCCGGTATTCATGCCCTGTCCACCTGCGGGACTATGAATATGTGCGGCATCGCCCAATAAAAAACATCGGTTTATCCTGAACCTGTTAACACAGCGGTGATGTAGTTTATAAACTGAAAACCAGTTTAATTTTTCTACGTTCAGCGGCAGCTTAATATTGGCCGTGATCACATCTTTAAGATCATCAAAACTAACATTTTCTTTGCCTTCAAAACCTTTGGGCAGGGTACCTAAAATGCGGTAATTACCATTGCCATACATTGGGAAAAAGGCGCAGAAATTAACACGCGACAGTGATGCGATGAGCTTGTTTGCGGGTTGCAGCCAGCTAAGCTTTACATCGGCAACAAAAAATTTATTTTGGTAGGTGCCTCCTTCAAAATTTAATTCCAGTTGCTGCCTTACCAGGCTCGATGAACCATCGCAAGCCAGCAAGTAGGAGGCTTTAATACTTATTTTGCTGAACGGATCACTTTTATCGTAAAGGCTGGCCACTACGTGATCATCATGCTGTTCAAAACTAACCAAACTGGTTCGCCACAAAACGTCACGGCCTGTAGCTTTCAATTGCTCGTAAAGCAGTTCCTCGTTTTTAAACTGTTCAAATGCCTGCAGGTTGGGGAAATCGGTGAGTCCGTTACCTGCGTTGGTTGTTTCGAGTGTTGCTTTTTCCCGGCCATTCATATAAATGGCGAATTTTCCAATCACCTGTCCCTGTTGCAAAACAGTATCAGCCAAGCCCATTTGCTGATAAATTTCCATGCTGCGGGCTGTAACCAACATAGCCCGCGACTCATGAGTAGGTGCGGGCTTGGTATCGATAATAATAAACTCAACGTTAAAGCGGGCCAGCTGGCAGGCGGCCATTAAACCGGTTGGCCCGGCACCGATAATAATTACTTGTGTATGCACGATGTATTACCGGGCTTAAAAATATGAAATTAATTGGCAAAGCGCAGGCATTATTGCACTATCGCCAGTAATTATTAGCTGCAGCTATGGTGGCAAATTCGGTTGCAACTGTTTGTCCTACGGCAATGAGCATCGCTGGGTCTTCGGCGTAAACACCTCTTAGCTTACCACGAATTTCGGCGTCGGGCTGGGTTACCTTGATGATGAGCCGGGCCATTTTAATTGCAAGTTCACGGCCTTCCTGTGGTGTTGCTGTAATTAGTGAGTCGCCTGGGATTAGTTGTACTGTTTCTGACATGGTGATAAATTTAATTAGTTATAAAGCTGATTAATAGGTTTTTGATGCGTTGTTAAAAAACAGGTTGTAATATTGTGCCCTTTTTCTTAAAATCAGAAAAGCTTATACCGGTAGTGTTTTTAAAAAATTTACTGAAATGGGCCAGGTCACAAAAGCCCAGATCGTATGCAATTTTTTTCATGCAGCTATCAGGGTGTATGGCCTGCCGTTTTGCCTCGGCGGCAACCCTTTGTCTGATGTGATGACCGGCCGGCTGGCCTGTTAGCTTTTTGACCACCTCGTTGAGGTAATTGGGGGTTACCGCTAACCTGCTGGCATAATCGGCAACCATTTTATTCTCCCTGAAGTTTTTATCAAGCAAGGTCATGAAGTTTTGCAGGATGGCAGTATTTCGCGATTGCTTTGGCGCTTGCTCCGAGTCCAGCTGGCGTGAAAGATAAATTAGGAAAATCTTGAAATAACGCTTCAATATCTCGGATCGGTAAAGGTTATGCCTACTGTATTCTTTAAGCATTATTTCGCTGATATCAATCATATCTTTGGCCAGTTCACTGCTTATGGTGATGATCTGCGTTTGGTTAAACATTTGATAAATGGGGCTGTATACAGGCTCCCTGCCGTAATCTTCTATATCTAAAAACGAATCGGTAAATGAGATGACATACCCTTGCAAACTGCTGCTAAATTTAAGATTATGCAGCCGGCCGGGTTTGATCAATAGTAATTGATTGGGGGTAACAGCTT
The DNA here is from genome assembly GCF_900100945.1 of Mucilaginibacter gossypii. Classification (GTDB taxonomy): domain Bacteria; phylum Bacteroidota; class Bacteroidia; order Sphingobacteriales; family Sphingobacteriaceae; genus Mucilaginibacter; species Mucilaginibacter gossypii. The sequence goes on from NZ_FNCG01000002.1 coordinate 289,049, forward strand.
CTTTTTGCAAATTGAGCCTGTAGTAACCGTTACCGGCTGTTATCCAAATCAGCATAAAATAATCGTTAGGAAGGTCAATGCCGTTTTCTTTGATCCACTCAATGGCATGGATCTTAAAAGGAAAGCAGCAGGATGCTTTGTCAAAGTGTAGCGGAGCAAAATCGTTAGCTTGTTTCATGGTTACTTAGTTTAAAGCTTGTAATACATGTACCGCAACTCTAATTTCGTGCCGTTGTGTTTACTTTATTGATATTCAGTTATTTGTTGTTTTTATAAGCGCTGCTTCTTAACGAAATATCATTATATTCCTGATGGGAAAGCGAAATATCGTCCGTATATATCCTTAACCGCCTAAGCCGTGTTCTATCACCGGCAAAAGCGGGCGCGCCGATATACTCAAGCTAAATCTATTGAAAAAACATTTATTAGTCGGGAGAAGGGATGCCGATATTTTTGTTCTGCTTCAGTCATCCTACATTCACGAATAAAAGAGCTTGAAACTGGTAAGTTTGATGCTTAGTATTTGATTATTAATCATATAGATTAATATTTGCTTTTATTGCAAGGTGGTAATACAATACATAATTTATACATCAAAATCCATATTTAATACATTGATAAGGTTTGGGCATCATATTATTTTTATAAGTTGAATTTGAGGACATGCCTATTTGTGTATAGGCATGCATTGTGAACAGGATTTTTGGTTTAGGCCGGTAATAAAAATAATACCAAGTGAATATCAATATAAGCTTATCCCGGTTTTATTGCAAGCTGACGTTAACAGGCTTTTTGCTTTTGATATCCACAAACTCGCCGGCGCAGCGTTACGATCATATCTCCCAGGGTGTTTTGTGGGCAAAAAGTAGTTCGTTTTTTATGAGGTGGGATCTTATAATTGTCGGCATTGTTGCGTTGCTTTTCGTTTTGGGGGGTGCTTGTGTTGGTTATTGGCAAAAGCAAATAAACGGTAAACGGTTGCAGCTAAAGGAGAAAGAAATCAGCGAGCAAAATCAAATGCTGCAGCATTTAACCGCGGATAAAAATCGTCTGCTTGATGAAAAGGACTGGTTATTGAAAGAGGTGCATCACCGGGTAAAAAATAACCTGCAAATAGTGATGAGCCTGCTTAATACCCAATCGGCATTTTTAAAAAATAACGCAGCGCTTGCCGCCATCCGTGAAAGCCAGAACCGCGTACAGGCTATAGCGCTCATCCATCAAAAATTATATAGCAGTTCAAACGTAGCCTTTATTGATATTGCTGTTTACATCAGCGAACTGGTTAATTATCTTGCCGATTGTTACGACGCTCATGAACGGGGAATCAGGTTTGAACAGCAAATTGAACGTGTTAAAATAGATGTTGCCCAGGCCGTACCTGTTGGCCTTATGCTCAATGAAGCTATTACCAATGCTATTAAGTATGCTTTTCCACACAAGCGTGGTTATATAAACATCTCGCTTGGTACACTTGATGATAATAATATCATGTTGAGCATTGCCGATAATGGTATTGGCCTGCCACAGGGTTTTGATATTAAAGAAGCGTCGTCATTGGGTATGGAAATGATGAAGGCCCTGAGCAAGCAGCTTGGCGGGAATTTTAAAATGGAAAATAGCGAAGGCGTGGCAATAACCCTGGTTTTCCGTGCCGAAAAGAATTTCGGGAATATCGAAAATGAATACTATCCTATATAGTATTAACGTCTCATTTGTATTGGGCCATATGTAATTTGTACTACTGAAACCATAATTAGTACATTGATTTCGGGTATCTCCGGCCCGAACTTTACATTGTTAAATAACAGTTAATAATTAAGCATTAATTAATTGTGCGATAAACGTGTAAAGCCCTCATGCTATGAAAAAGTTTGTTTGTTTGGCAGTTGCCTTCTTTACAAGTGTGTTGATGTTTATAGCAGCAGGTTTATTTATTAAGCTTAGCACAAGTTTGATGGAACCCCTGGTGCCTGCCAGGTTTTTCATAATCGTGCTTTATAGTATATGTTCATTGAAATTTGCTTTGCTGGTTATTATGCTTATGCCGGACAAACCTGTGCTTAAGCAAATGAGCATCGGTTTTATATCGGCCGATATGTTTTTAGTGCTACCGGGCAACGTCACCTGTATTGCAATAAGCGTGCCTGTGCCGCTTATTGCAATACAGGCATTACTCCTGCTTTTTTACATGGCTTTGCAAGGTCGTTTGTGGCTTTATAAGGTCAATGAAAATACTATTGAAAATGAATTGATGGCATCACCTATTTAATGAATGACAATATGCATCACTATGATGAACAATTGATTAATCTCATTATTGATCTGCAGGAGCGGGGCTTTAATCACGATTTTGTAATTGAGAAAGAATATATCAGGTGCTTACAATACAACGAGCTGATTTCGCCCGATGATTTTGATATCCTGGAAACCTATCACTGCAAATCATCGGGAAAGAATAATGATTGCAGTTTGGTGTATGCCATTCGGTTAATTAACCATGACATGAAGGGCATATTAATGAGCGATTACGGGGTGTACATTAAAGGGATGTCATTAAGCTTATGGTCAAAATTTAATAATGTAATCAGGTTAAATCTATCAGTAATAAAATAAAATTTAAGAAAAACATATCCAAATGAACAGGGAAATCAGAAATATGGAAAGCCGGACGGGGCTAATGCCTGAACACCCCATAGGAGCAGCATACATAGGCAATTGGAAAATCCAGCTCCGGTCAAATAAGGTATCCTTTTGCCCGCGAATGCGCAAGATGCTTGAGCTATCAAAGGGATATGATGAAAATATCGAAGAACTTTTTGGGCTTGTTAAACCCGGGCAGTTGAGCGGACTTATCCATGAGTTTAAGGTTGCCTCCTTTAATGGAACCAAATTTGAAAAGCAGGTGCAAATTGTAACCCCATCCGGTACCGAAAAATGGATCCGGCTTACAGGTGTTTTATACTCACGCCGGTGGGGTACTGCCGAGCAAATGATTGGTACCATTGAAGATGTTACCCAGAAAGTTAACGAGGACTGCCTGAGCATGGCTATTTTAAATCATGAACTGCGTGCGCCGTTAACTATTATAAAGCTCAATACCCAGTTTTTAATTAACCATCTTGCACTCAGTATCAATAAACAACCAGTGAGGTTGCTGAACATGGTTGATCAGCATATTAACGGGATGACCAAGTTGATTGATGAATATTTATCACCATCAACCGGCGAGGACAGATCAGCACAGCTCAATTATAGCCTGTTTGATATTAACGACCTGGTTGATACAGTGCTTGGTGAAATGAGGATTCTTTATCCCGGGCACCGCTTTTGTAAATATCCCACTGCCGATAGCATTTTGGTTAGGGGAGATAAATACAAGATTATCCAGGTGCTGATCAATTATTTAACCAACGCTGCCAAATTTTCGCCGCCATGCTCACACATTAACATTAATATAGACTGTAACGAAAATGATGTTGAAGTATCGGTGCATGATGAGGGGGTAGGGATTAATGAGGAAAGCAGCCAGGCGCTGTTCCAGAAGTTTTACCAGTGCAATCAAAAATCGATGAGGCAAAAAAACAGCAAAGGCCTGGGTTTGTATATTGTGAAAAGCATTATCCAAAAACATGGCGGTACAGTGAAGGCCGAAAACGGAAAGGATGGAGGTGCTGTATTTTCTTTTAGCTTGCCGCTTAACCAGCAAAATAAATTTAACAGCACCAGCCAGGAAGCAATAAAACTAATGGCATAAACTGTCAGGTTTAAGTAAACGAAACAATAAAAGATATTTATATCTTTTATTGTTGATTTAAATAATTACTTTTGCTTTATAAAGCAATGGGAATATTTTCAAAAACATGTGAGTATGCGGTAAGGGCGGTATTTTTTATAGCCCAGCGCACCGCCGACGGTAGTAGGGTTGGCATAAAGGAAATAGCCGTAAACATTGATTCGCCCGAGCATTTCCTGGCTAAAATACTTCAGGATTTAAGCAGAAGAGGTATCATTCAATCCGTAAAAGGCCCCAACGGCGGTTTTTATCTTGATGCACAAAGCCTGGCCCGCCCGCTATCAGATGTAATAGAAGCAGTTGACGGCGGAGGCATATTCAGGGATTGTGGTTTAGGATTGAAAGAGTGTTCATCAAAAAATCCATGTCCCTTACACCATGATTTTTTAGATGTAAGGAACCGTTTACAAAACATGCTTGAATCTATCACCATAAGCCAGTTCAATGAAGATTTGAACCTGGGAATTGTAGTACTAAAAAAATAAATCGCCCGCCCGAAAGACTTAAGGCGCGGTCAAAGCATCAAATTTAGTAAATTAAATAAAATCTGGTGTTGAAATAACTAACTAAAGGATAAAAAGGTATTAATATATTATATAAAAACCAAATTAATACCTCAAAGAAATCCGATGAGCTTTGAGGTGATATGAAAAGTAGGAAGACTTACGAAATTTCAAAAACTTCATAAGTCTGGGCTCTGCAACTTGTCGCGAATAGCCGGTTGAAATACACTAAATGGTCTTTTTACGCGCTATTCTTAGACCGGTTTACACTGGCAAGGTGGTTAGGCTCAATGGAATAATAATTGTGATGGTTACTGCTAAATAGCGTGTATTTCAACAAATAAACAACTAATGAACGATATAGAAGACCTAACATCAATTAAGATACTGGTTGATGAATTTTACACCAGGGTGCGTCTCGATGAACTATTGGGCCCCATTTTTGCCGAAGTTATAAAAAACGACTGGCAGCCGCACCTTGATAAAATGTACGCCTTCTGGAATGCCGCTTTGTTTGGTGTTCCGGGGTTTAAAGGTAATCCTTTTGCGAGGCATGCGCCGCTACCTATCGGTAATGCTCATTTTGATCGCTGGCTGGATCTGTTTAAAGAAACTGTTGATGCTCATTTTGCCGGTCCTATGGCCGATGATGCCAAGAACAGGGCGGGCTTAATGGCGGTAATGTTCATGAGTAAGCTGGCCAATATGAAGGGTGGATCAGGAAGAGTTATTATGTAGCCGATATTTCCAGATATAAAAATCAAATGTTATGAAACAACTTGAAGTAAACGAACACTTCCAGGTGGTTAAGGTTGAGCTTACCGCAGGTGCAAATATGAAAAGGCACATAGCTACTTCAGATGCCTGCCTGATTGTAGAGGAGGGGAACGCCCTGCTCATCTACGCTGGCGAAACCTATGAACTTGGCAAAGGCGAAACTTTTCTGATCCCTGCCAACGAGCAGCATATGCTTAAAATAATCAATGATTTTAAGGCCTGGATTGTATTGGCTAATGGCGCGAAGATCAAATACCTTGAAGCTGATAACATTTACATTAATTGATATGATTATAGAACAAGTGCGGGGGCAAATGCCCTTGGCTACAGGGCCGATAGTTAAAATACTAAAACAAGGCAGTCACTATAAAGTGATAGCAATCGGCCTTAAAAAAGGAACGGTTTTAAAGGAGCATAAAACCGCTGTACCCGCCACGCTGATAGTAACCGAAGGAAGCGTGTTGTATAAAGAACATGAACGCTCGGTTGAGTTGAAGCGCGATACTGATTTCGAAATACCAATAAATGTGCTGCACAGTCTGCTGGCCCTTGAGGATAGTATTTGCCTTTTGATACAGGGTTAAACAGGCACAGCAATTAATTATAAATATATACTGTTAAAATGATGATTACTAAAGAACAAAAAGAGCTGGTTAAAGCCACAGTGCCTGTATTGAAAGAGCATGGAGTATTATTAACAACTCATTTTTACAACCGGATGTTTACTCATAACCCCGAACTTAAAAATGTGTTTAACATGGGCAATCAGCAAAACAGCAAACAACAAACCGCTCTTGCCATGGCTGTACTGGCTTATGCCGAGCATATAGAAAATCCGGGCGTGTTAATGCCCGTGCTTGATGGCATTGGTCAAAAACATACAAGTCTTGATATTAGGCCCGAGCATTATGCTATTGTTGGCGGTCACCTGATTGCCTCAATCAGCGAAGTATTGGGCGATGCCGCTACACCCGAGCTGCTCGAAGCATGGACTGTTGCTTACAATCAGCTGGCGGCTATTATGACTGGCCATGAACAAAACCTTTACAGTAAACAAGTGGCTAAAAAAGGTGGCTGGACAGGCTGGAGACCATTTGTGGTAAAACAGAAAGTAAAAGAATCGGCAGAGATCATTTCCTTTTACCTTTATCCCGCGAACGGTGGAGCGGTACCGGATTTTACGCCCGGTCAGTTTTTAAGCGTGCGTTTGTTTTTGCCCGAGCTTAACCTGTTACAACCCCGTCAGTACAGTATTTCAAGTGCGCCTAATGGTGAGTATTACCGGATTTCGGTTAAACGCGAAGCTGGAACTGAATTGCTTGCCGATGGCATGATCAGCAACCGCCTGCATAATTTTGTTAATGAAGGTGATATCATCGAGGTATCTGCACCGGCAGGTGGCTTTGTACTAAATGGTGATGGTGACCACCCAATAGTTTTCATTAGCGGCGGCGTTGGCCAAACCCCATTAATGAGCATGATGGAAAGCCTGATTAAAAGCGGCAGTAAACGACCAAAAACCTGGGTCCACGGTTGCCGCGACAAAAATGTACATGCCTTTAAAGAAGTTATTGAACATTGGGAAGGTAAAAACGAAGAGGTTAAAAAGCACATTTTTTATAACCAGATTGAAGAAGGGGTGACTGATGATTTATATGAAGGCTGGGTTGACCTGAGCCAACTGGGTGATGAGATATTTGAGCCTAATACAGAATATTACATTTGCGGTCCGGCTGGCTTTATTGAACTGCATTACCGCGAGCTCGTTAAAAAAGGGATCGATAAACAGCTGATCCATTTTGAGGAGTTTGGCCCGCAAACTTTGCAGCTGAATTAAGCAGCGTTTTAAAATGTAGAGACGCATCACATGCGTCTCCCGCATGCAAATTCTTGAAGTTAATGATTACGAAGCGGCTTGTCATATGTGAGACGCATGTGATGCGTCTCTACCAGTAAACAAACTCTAAAAGTAATAGTTATTCGTGCTGAAATAAGCTGTCTTTCACATTGGCTATTTCAGCACGAAATAACCATCCAACATTATTATCCTTTCTTCAGCGTTACTACCGCTTCATTTGGTTGAGCCTGGTATAACACGTAAGTGCCCTGGTCATCTTTAGCTGTACTAATCTTTTTGCTTTTTTTGCCCTGGATAACTGTTGTGCTTGTCCAATTGGGTGATACATAGGTTTTGAGCGTCACCGGCAAATAATACAATTTACCATCGAGGTTATGGCTCACCTTAACCTGAATACTGTTGCCATTTACCGAAGCCACAGCTTTACCGTGCTCTCGCTCGCGCATGTAGCGGGTTACGTCGCCAAAGGTGGCTACCCAAAGTTTATCGTTTTTGCTTTTGATGTATTGGAAATATTCATCGAGCAGAGTGCTTGGCAAGGCTTCGTAACCCATGCCGTCAATCCCATGGAAAACAAGTACCAGCCAGGTATTGGTATGATTAAGCGTAGTATCAACCCAAAGCTTCATCATAGGTAGCGGTGTTTTTGTAGTTGCGCCGCGCTGCCATTGAATATAATCTTTATCTGTTGAGCCGGGTGTTTGTTTGCTGGCGCGATCAATTTCCTTTAACCATGGTTCGGGCATGCGATTACGCAGTGCCGGGTAAATTTTAAGCGCGTAGCTCATCACCCGGTCGTTTTCAAAACCGTACGGGCACTCGGCCGAAAAGGTATGTTTAGGGCCAAGCTGGGCCAGGATATCGGCCTTACTTTTTTCCAGTTCCCAAAGCAGGTTTGGCTCATCAAGTCCGGGCATACTGGGGTGGGTGATAGAATGACTGGCAAACTCGTAACCTTTAGCCGCATCTTTTCTGAAATCATCCCAGGTTGAACCTATGGATTGTTTAAACTCATCGTTAGGTTCATAACCTGGTTTCAACTCGCCATTGCGGACCTTGGCATAGATGTCATCCAGCACTTTAAAAGCTTTTTCCTTTTTACCGCTATCGTACAAACTTCCGGCCTGCGTATGCGAAGCGATGGTACCCATATAACCCAAATACCCTGTGGCCGAGCATCGCTCAAAAAAGTTCTGATCGTTGGTTGGTACGATTGCCGATTCTTTGATGATCTCTTTTACCGGGCGACCAATAAATCTCCCATGGTATTTGGATCCGGGAATGGAACCTGTAATGATGAAAAATGTGGCCGGCATTTTTAGGCGTTCCATCACAGGGAGGGCTTTTCTGAACTGGTTCATGGAGCCGTCATCATAAGTAAGGGAAACAGCTCCGGTTTTGCCGTATTGCCATTTAGTTATTTCGGTTGTACCCGCTTTGGTTTGGGCATTGCTTTGCAAGCTTTGCAGGCCGATAAATGCAGTGAGCAGCAGGGTTTTAATTGGTTTATGATTGGTGGTTAGCATAACTAAAATTAACTTTTTAAATTAATTTACAAAGTAATATTGCTGTTTCAATTGGCAGTATATGAGGTCTGAAAACTATTTATGGAAAAAGGTTTGTCATTGCATCTTAAGGGTAGAGTGATTGATCAACCGTTAAAAAACGTTAAATTTTAACCTATGGATATTTTATATCTTGGTACGTCGTTTAAACATCAACCAAAACCATTATCCAGCATGTTACCACAACCTGCCAAAACCCTTGCCTGCTTGCTTATCTTAAGCTTAATTATTTCGATTAACCCGGTATCGGCACAAACTAAATATGACGTGCTCAATTTCCGGATCGATTCACTGGCAGCCGTAGGTTTGCCCAAATCAGCATTGAAGGAAGTTGATAAACTCGACAAACTGGCCCATGATGAAAAAAATGCCCCTCAGCAGGTACACGCGGTAATTTATAGAATGACTTTTCAATCATACATTGAGGAAGAAGCATTGGTGTCTATTATCGCCCGCTTAAAAGCTGATATTGATAAGGCGAAATTCCCCGTAAAGCCGGTGCTGCAATCAATGCTGGCCGAAATGTATTGGAATTATTACCGGGAAAACCAATACGAATACAGCCAGCGCAGCCACCTCGAAAAGCATAGTGACGACTATACCAAGTGGGACCTGCAAACTATTATTTCTGAAACAGCCAGGCAATACCAGCTTTCGCTTATGGATGCAAAAGAAGAGCAGTCCACGCCAATTGGTGTGCTTGACGGGGTTTTAGACGGTGATAAAAGTATCCGCTATCTGCGGCCTACGCTTTATGACCTGTTGGCACAACGGGCATTCGAATTTTTTTTAGCTGATGAGCCGGAAGTCATCAAACCTAAAATGGCTTTTTCGGTAAATGATCCGGCCTTTTTTGGTGATGCCCGTTCATTTGTCGAGATAAAGATCCATACTACCGATACCGCTTCGACATGGTACAAGGGTATTAAATTACTGCAGCAGATAACGGCCTTTCATTTGCATAAAAATAATGATGAAGCCCTTGCTGATCTTGAATTGCAGCGCCTGAAGTTCCTGCATGAAAAGTCTGCATTAAGTAATGCGGACTCATTATACTTTACAGCCTTAAAACAAATAGCCACAAGCTACGCCGCTAAGCCGATAAGCGCCGAGGCATTGGTGCTTATCGGTAGTTACTACAGCGGGATAGACAGTTTGGTAACTGCCCATAATTATTATAAAAAAGCTGCAGAATTATTTCCCAACAGTGTTGGCGGTAAAAACGCGGTGACTTACATCAGGGAATTAGAAAATGAAAATTTATCTGCCCAAATAGAAGAAGTATACGCCCCTGGCAAACCTTTGCTGGCCAGCTGGCAATATAAAAATGTTAAAGAGGCAAAATTTGCTATCTACAGTATTACCGATGTCCAAATTGAACAGTTAAAAAAAGATGGCAAACAGAGCGAAGATCAGGATTTAATGATCTCAAAACGGCTGTACAATTTTGTAAGTAAATTAAAACCTGTGGAAACCGGCGGATTTTCGTTACCCGGTCCGCATGATTACCGGAGCCATAGCACTGAATTTAAGATAAACCCGCTTAAGGCCGGTAATTACATCCTTGTGATTGATGATACATTGTTAAACAAATCTCCTTTAGCGGCTATGGCAAAATTTAGGGTAAGCGGTTTAGCTTATGTTACCAGGCAAAGGCCGGATGGGGTAAAGGAGGTCAGGGTGCTGGACCGTGATAGTGGAAAGCCTTTAAAAGGTGTAAAAGTTGATGTATACAATACCTATAATGATAAAGGGAAAATATTACGAAACGCTATTAGCAATGGCGTTTCGGACGCTGAAGGTGTGTTTACCTTTACCTGCAAAGGAGATTATTATAATGTAAACCTGTCAACAGCTAACGATAAATTTGCTGATCAGAATAGCTATGTATCGGGCTATCTCGAAACAAAACAACCTGCCGCCCAGCCTATTGAACGTACTATTTTATTTACCGACAGGCAGATCTATCGTCCGGGCCAAACCGTTTATTTTAAGGGCTTGCAGATAAGCACTTTGAATAACAAAAGCAGTATTGTGCCTAATGAGCAGGTTATAATTACCTTATTTGATGCCAACCGGCAAAAACAAAGCAGTCTTAATCTTAAAACTAATGAGTATGGCACAGTAACCGGCTCGTTTATTGTACCTCAGCAAGCGCTGGGCGGCATGATGTCTGTAACTACCGATCATGGATCGGCCTTGATTCGGGTTGAGGAATATAAGCGGCCTACCTTCCAGGTAGCGTTTTCGCCGGTTAAAGAAACTTACCGATTTAACGATTCCGTTCACATCAACGGAAAAGTTACTGCGTTTTCGGGATATGGCCTTTCAGGCGCTAAGGTAGCCTATCACGTAAAACGGGTTGCAGCGTTTCGGCCCTATTATGCAAAAGTAAGGGGCGATAATTTTACGGGGGATGACAATGTGGAAGTAACATCAGATACTATTAGAACGAATGATAATGGTGACTTCCAATTTACCTTTAAGGCTTCTGCCGGTAACGGACAACTTCAGGATATGTTTAATTATACCGTAACTGCCGATGTTACCGACGGAAGCGGCGAAACCCAATCGGCCAATACGGTTGTTAAGGTGAGCAATAATGTGCTTGACCTGGATCTGTCAGTACCTGAACAATTGTCGACAAAAGATAAAACCACTATCCCCGTAAAGCTTAGCAACATAAATGGGCAGCCGCAAAACGGCGTTTTAAATGTAAGGGTTTATTCACTAAACCAACCCGAGGGGGTATTTAAGAAGCGTTTGTGGGACGCTCCCGATCAATACCTGATGGGCGCCGATGAATACAAAAGGCTGTTTGAAGGTTATGCCTATAAACAGGAAGATAAACAGGATAATTGGCAAGTAAATAAAACAGTTATAGAAACCGATGTAAAGGTTACGGACACTACCAATAGCCAGCTTGATCTGGCAGCGTTAAAAAAGCAGCCAACCGGTGTTTATGAGCTGATTATTAATGCCAGGAGCAATAATGGCGACACCACATCGCAAACCTATTACATAAAAGTTCATACTGATCCGGCCAAAGCACCCGATATGGATAGCTGGGTAACGACTATCAATGATGAAGTAGGAAAAGCCGACGATACGGCTGAGTTTTGGCTGGGCGTGACGAGGGAAAGCAATATACTTGTTGAACAATATGAGGGCGCCAAGATGCTTTCGGCAAAATGGCTTACTGTTGGTGCAGATTATCAGCAAAGCTTAAAAATAGCTGTACCTGCAACCGCTAAAAATAATTTCGCGGTACAGTTTTTAATGCTGAACGATAACCGTCGGTATAGTTATTACAAGCAGATAAAAATAAAAGATACTGCCTCGGCCCTGAATATTCGATTACTTACTTTCAGAAATAAGCTGCAGCCTGGTGAAAAAGAGCAATGGAAATTACAGGTATCGGCACCCGGTAAAGAAAAAGAACAGGCCGAATTGCTGGCCGGCATGTATGATGCCTCGCTTGACGATGTTGCAACATCTCAAACCTGGAATAAACAATTATCGGTCTACGGTGGCAATGATCCCCAATATTTTAGCTGGCAGGCTTACGACGAATTTGTAAAGGCTACTGATACCTATGTTTTTAATAATCTCCAATATTATCGTCCACGCATAGTAAGTTTTGATTATGAAACCCTTAATTGGTTTGACTATAATTATTTCGGCGGCGATAATTATGGTTATAATACCTACATCGAATCGGTAAAGCAACATAAAACAGTATCGGCTAAAGATAAGCGGCTCGAGGGATTGTATCTTAAAAATTCGGCACTTGTAAAAAACGGCGTGATAGTAAGCGGTAGGGTTGTTAATGTGTTCAATTTGCCCATAACGGGTGTTAAAATCGCTATTAAAGGTACAAGTATCAGCACACAATCAAACTCATTAGGATTCTACAAAATCAAAGTACCGCGAAATGCTACATTAATATTTACCGGTAAATACCTGGTTGAAAAATATATGACACCTCCGGTAAACGGCTATTTACGAATGAGTTTAGAAAAATTAGACAAAATAAGAATTAACGGAAAAGATTATATGCGTATTGCTGATCCCGGTGTGAAATCTCAAATGGGAGAGCCTAACCAGTACATTAACATAGATGAGCCGGTAGGTAATAGCGATATGAAGGGGTTTGTAGAAAACGATAATAATATTGTGGGGGGGCTACGGGGAAAAGTACCCGGCATGCAGGTTGTTAACCGTTCTATGGGTTATTTTTCTAACGTACCATTGCGGGAAATACAGGCTAATGTTCCGAAATTTGATAAAGAACTATTATCTGTAGGTTATGGCTCCCTAAAACCAATCGCCACCCGCAAAAACTTTAATGAAACAGCTTTCTTTTACCCGCAACTCCGTACAGATGAAAAAGGAGAGGTATTGATTGAGTTCACCATGCCCGAGGCACTCACCAAATGGAAGTTCAGGGCTTTTGCACATGATAAACAGCTACAGCTTGGCTATACCGAGGCAGAAGTGGTTACACAAAAGCAATTGAGCATAACCGCCAATATGCCCCGCTTTTTACGTGAAGGTGATACGGTGGTCGTTTCCGCTCGGTTAGCTAATCTCGAAGGAGAACCATTAAAGGGACAAGTGGAGTTACGGCTCTTCAATGGCATTAATATGCAACCTGTAGAACTATTAACAAATAAAGATGATGCACAACAAAAGTTTGAGATCGGCGCTTCGGCAACTAAATCAATTTCTTTTAAACTGGTAATCCCGCCCGGGCTTGATGCACTTACTTATCGTTTAACAGCTGACGTGGGTAAATACACCGACGGTGAAGAAAATACTATCCCGGTATTGCCAAACCGCATGTTGGTTACCGAAAGTATGCCGATGATGGTGCGGGCTGGTCAAAGCAAAACGTTCAACTTTGATAAGCTGATCAATAACAGCAGCACTACGTTAAAAAGTAAAACCCTCACGCTGGAATACAGTCAAAATCCAGCCTGGAATGCTGTGCAGGCCATTCCTTATATGATGGAGTTTCCGTATGAGTGTTCGGAACAATTGTTTAGCCGTTATTATGCCAATAGCTTGTCGACAGATTTGATCAGTAAAATGCCGCTGATCAAGCAGGTATTTGATCAGTGGAAAAGTGGCGACAGTAAAGAATTGCTCTCCAATCTCGAAAAGAACCAGGAATTAAAAACCACACTGCTCGAAGAAACACCATGGCTGCAGGATGCCCTTAGCGAGTCGGAGCAAAAGAAAAGGATAGCCCAGCTTTTTGATCTCAATAAAATGAGCTACGAAATGAAGGCTAACTTGGATAAACTGAAACAAAAGCAATTACCGAACGGCGCTTTCCCCTGGTTTGGGGGCAATTATGCCGATGATTACATCACCCGCCATGTTTTGGAAGGAATAGGACAGCTTTATCATCTGAAGATAGCCACAGCTGATAATAAAATATTAAAAGAGATTGCCGGCAAAGCGCTTGGGTATATGGATGCCGGGCTGATAAAACAGGATAAAGAAGAGAAGAAACAAAAGGACTATCAAAAAAGAGAGATTGGTTACGATGAAGCCCATGCGTGGTACGTGCGGAGTTACTACACTGATAAGCAAATGGAACCGGCGTTAAAATCTATCTTCAATAATTATCTGAAACGAGCCGAAGATCAATGGGTAACGCGAAGCATTTATGAGCAGGGGATGATAGCCCTTACCATGGTGCGTAACGGCAAACCATTGGTTACAAAGGCCATCATTAAATCGTTGATGGAAACGGCACAAACTTCGGACGAAATGGGTATGTACTGGGGAAAAAACATGGTGGGTTATTACTGGCACCAGTCGCCAATTGAAACGCAAAGTTTAATGATAGAGTTGTTCACTGAGGCTGGTAATAACGCGAAAGCGGTTGAGGAAATGAAAATATGGCTTATGCGCAAAAAGCAAACCAATAACTGGAAAACCACCAAAGCGACTGCCGCTGCAGTGTATGCACTGCTATTAAAACAGGAAGACTGGCTGCAAGGTGGCGCTGCATCTGAAATTAAGCTGGATAATAAACCGCTCGCCAAATTAAAGCCGGATGTTAAAGCTGATGCCGGTACAGGCTACATAAAAACCAGCTGGATTGATGAGCAGGTAAAACCAGCATTGGGCAAGGTGGAGGTCAAAAATAACGGAAAATCCATCTGCTATGGTGCTATGTACTGGCAGTACCTGGAGCAAATGGATAAGATCAACCCGTCGCAAACGGATATCCATTTGGAGCGTAAGTACTTCATCAAAAAGCAAACAGATGCAGGCCCCGTATTGCAGGAGGTTGATGTAGCGCATCAGCCTAAAACCGGAGATTTGCTCAAAGTGGTGGTGTATTTAAAAGCCGGTCGTGATTATGAATATGTGCAGCTTAAGGATCTTCGCCCGGCAGGTACGGAGCCTGTAACGGCTTTATCGGAATATAAATACCAGGATGGTTTATCATATTATCAGGTATCTAAAGATGTAGCAACCAACTTTTTCATTAGTTATTTAAACAAAGGCAGCTACGTATTTGAATATGAATTGCGGGTAGCACAGCCTGGCAATTTTTCAACGGGGATTACCAGTATCCAATGCATGTATGCGCCGGAGTTTAATGCGCATAGTGAGGGGAGCAGGGTGGTGTTTAAATAGAAGTTTTTTTTAAGCTTTTTGTCGTTTCGATAGAGCTTGGGGGAATGAGTATAGGGGCAAAAGAGAAATCTTATGAGCCCGGCTGAGCGGTTTTGCAAAGTCCGCTTAGCAGGGTGTATAAGATTTCTCCCTGCGGTCGATGACAAGGGATACGCGAAAAAAACAGTTAGATGAATTGAAAATTAGCTGATAATATTATACAAAAGGGGGGTAACACTTTTTTTGTATAAAAAACGATTAATTATCTGATTGTTAAATATATATGTAAGTGTTAGCCCTGAATTCTGTTAACCCTGTTAACCCCCTTTGTTAGTAAATCCAACTCAAACTCTATATCACTTATTAACTGAATAAGAAAAAAAATGAGGCTAATCCTGATTTGCGGTACAGCTTCATAGTATATTCGATTCAAAGGATAGAGCAGCGTTTAATAACAAAAAAACAGCCCGAAGTTAAAAACTCCGAGCTGTGGGCGTGATAAAGCAGTAGGTATTAAGCTTTTTTAAAAATGCTTGATATATAACCAACTTCGGCACGTTCAGGTGCCCGGTCGATATAGATCTGACGGTCTCGCGGTGCCCAGGTTCCCAATCCATCAACATAGCGGTTGAACATACAAAATGCAGCCGCAATCAATACCGTATCGTGGATCTCCTTATCATCGGCGCCTTCTGCACGGGCGGCCTCAATCTGATCGGTGGTTACGTGTTTCCCACCTTTTTGTACGCTGCCGGCAATAGCTAATAGTGCTTTGATCTTTGGTGAAAGATCAGCCGTAGAAAAATTAGCTTTGATAGCATCTATCTCGTCAATATTGCAGCCAAGGTAGTGCCCGGCTACAGCGCCGTGCACATTCTGGCAAAAAAAACAATCGTTAAGGTAGGATACATAGGTTGCAATCAGCTCCCTTTCGCCACGCGATAATGAATTGTTATCATCACGAAGTAATTGCTCGGCAAGGGCATTCAACGGGGCCTCTGTTTCCGGACTATAAAACATCAACCCACGAATGCCGGGCAGATCGTTATTTAATTCTATATGTGCCATATCTGTCAGGTTAAATTAATGCTGTGGTTGTGGTAATACGTAACCTTTAGCCATACGTTTTCCCATTTCGACGTAAGCTTCTGGATCGGTAGGGGTAAGGCTGGCAAGCCCGTCAACATAGCGGTTAAACATACTGAACGCAGCTGCTATCAATACCGCGTCGTGGATCTCACGGTCGGTAGCTCCTTCTGCGTGTGCGGCGTCAACGTCTTCCTGTTTTACTTCTTTTCCTAATATCTGCACTTTACCGGCAATATTCAGCAAAGCTTTTAGTTTGTTGCTGATGGGGGCTTCGGTCATATCGCGCAGCACTTCGTCAACAATAAGGGCGTCATCTTCATAAAGGCAACGGGCGGCAGCGGCATGACTGCTGTAGCAAAATGTGCAGTTGTTACGATATGATACATAAGTGGCTATCAACTCACGGTCGGCCGGACTTAAGGTTGATTCTCCGCGTAATAACACTTCGGCCAGTTCATACAAATACTGACCGGTTTCGGGCCTGAACATTACCAGCGAACGGATGCCCGGAACGCCTTCGGGTACATTGATGTGTGCCATATTTTTAATTAGTGAATTAGTGAGTTATTGAATTAGTGATTTTTTTAATTTTCTTCTAAGCTTTCGGCTTTAAGCCTTCAGCTTTTTGCTTTTTCCTCGCCTTCGGCTTTCTCCCGTACAAATAATACTACCAGTAAGCCAATTATAAATACCAGTGAAAAGATGAATAAAGCGTTACCGTAGCCACCCAGGGTTGATACCAGTACCCCTACAAATAAAACCGCAGTAGCTGTAAATATTCGCCCGATGTTGAAGCAAAAGCCAGTTGCAGTTGCTTTGATGCCGGTTGAAAATAATTGTGGAATATAGGCTGATAATACGCCCTGGCTCGCCCCGAAAAATAGCGCCAGTATGATGATCTCGATGTAAACTGCTGCACTGAACGTGGTATTGGTTTTAAACAGGATAAATGACATACCCGCGCAAACCGCGAAACAGATCACCATGGAGCGCCTTATAGATAACAGGTTAACAAGCCATCCTGAAAAGAAACCACCGGTTAACCCACCCATACCCATACACATCATGCTCAGGCCGCGTTCTTTTGCGGCATCATGGTCGGTAATCAGGCTTTGCACCCAGGTAGGTAGCCACGAAAATATGGCCCATAAACCTATCAGCATTGTACCGAAGGTTAAGGAGCCAACAATAAGCTCGCGGCGATGGCTTTTAGAGAGGAGCTTGTTCAAGGGATTTTCGCGGTTGACGATATCGTTACGGTAGTTGAGCCAGTTTTCAGATTCATTCAAAACCAGAGCGCCTATCAATGCCAGTGCAAGAGGGATCGCCCCGACAAAAAAGCCCGACCGCCATGATGATACAATAAAGTTGATTAGCCCTGCAGAGAAAATACCTATCGGGAAAGCTATGGAAAGAATGCCTATGATCACTGCTTTGCTTTTGGCCGGCCAGACTTCGCTCACCAGCGTTATGGATGTTACCAAAACGCCGCCTACGCCAAAACCGCTGAAAAAGCGGCAACACAGCACGCCCCACCAGGTTGGCATTAACCCGGTTAAAATGGTAAATACGCCATAGCTGCCAATGGCGAGCAGCAGGGCTTTTTTCCGACCCATTTTATCGCTGATTACCCCCCAGGTAAACCCACCAAAGGCCCAGCCGAATATAAAAATGGCATTGATATACCCGCTGATGGCGTTGATTTCATTGGCCGGAACGGCACCCTGTAGATCCTTTACCACAACAGGCAGGTAAACCGACATCAGCGTGGAAACCGAACCGCCCAGGGCAGTACTAAAAAAACAGATCACAAACAGCACCACCCTATAGGCGGCACTGAGGTTTGTTTGAGGTTTTACAAGCTGCTGTTCTTCAATTGCTAAAGTGCTCATGTTGTTCTATTTTAAAAGGTCATCAAATACTATTGAAACATAATAAATGGCGCCAATTGCCGGCGAACCATACGATTGGTAAATGCGGTTGTTGAAGATATTGCTGCCTCCCAGTTTAACGGTTGATTTAAGTTTTGGCAGTTTTTTGCTGAACTGCAGATCAACAACTGAATAGGCATCTACACGGCCCGGACGGGTGCCGTTGAATGTACCATACCAGTCGTAAGCAGTTTGCCAGTGCCATGCCGCGTTAAAACCGAAATCATTGATTACGTTGCTGTTGCCAAACGTAGCGTTAGTGCTCCATTTTGGTGTATTGAAAGCCGCAATATTGTTAGGATTAGCGTTGCGAAGGTTAAACACCGATAAAGTTGCGTTACCACCTAAAGCGTAACCGCCATTAAGCAGATAGGTCAACCCCGCGCTTGCTCCTTGTGCCGATACTTTATCAGGTGCGTTAGTATACAACTGAAACGCGTGTACTTTACCATTGGGAATGTCAGTTGCTGAAGCGGTTGTAACCTGGCCATCAGAACCAAGAATTGGGTTGCTCGGCTGGATAACCACGGTATTCAGGATAAAGTTGGTGTAGCTGCTGTAATAGTAGTTTACATCAATCAATAATTTATCCATCATCAAGCCTTTGTAGCCCAGCTCAAACGCTTTCTGTTGCTCTGGTTTGATATACGCTACACTTGCTTTTTGTAGGAGGCTCTTATTTTGTTCAATAGCTTGCGGAAATGGTGTCCCACTTTGTACCGCTTTGCCAAACGCTGCACCAAAGGCACTTACCGATGATGAAGTGAACGAGTTTTCATAAACGTTTAAGCCCTTGCTGTTATTAGGCGCGCCACCCAAAATAGTGATAGGGCCTACGTTAAGGTGGATAAACTGATCAACCGGGGTTGGGTTCCTGAAACCGGTTTGATATGATGCCCTGAAGTTTGAGGTTTTATCAACCGTATAAACTGCCGAAACACGAGGAGTGAAGCTGCCTTTAAAGTTTTCGTTTTTATCATAACGGATAGAAGCTGTTAGTTTCAGGTTGTCATCAAACAGTTTTTTGCCGGCTTGTAAAAATGAGCCGTACTCTTTAATGGTTACACGATTTACCTTATCATCAAACAAACTGCCATTGGTAAACATCCTGTAATCGCGGAAACTGCCGCCTGCCAAAAGCTCAAACACTTTTATGGCGCTGGTAAAATCATACTGGCCTTCGGCATGGTAAAATTTACTGTTACTGAAAACACCTGCGCCACTTAATCCATAATTATGAATTGATGCATTCTTAGCATTGTTAAATTCTGTTGTACCCGGTAAAAAGCGACCCTGGTCGGCAAAAGTCCTTGCGGCGGAATTGCTGTTTGGTGTAACGCCACTTACCGAACCGTTAAATGCTGCGGCATAGCGGGTAAACCAGGTATCATCGGCTTTATCAGGTGTTACGGTGTTGCCATTAAGGTCTTTTACCCAATCGCGGTTAATGAACTGAGCCAGTGAGCGGGTATTGTATGAGTCGTGTGAATTTTCTTCAACCGAGTAGCCGCGAACGAAGAAGTTGCTGCCTTTTAACTCAATCCTGTGTGTTTGCAAAACAAAGTTATTCAGGTCGAAACGGCTGCTGCCTGTATAGCTTGCAGTACCGCGACCGTAGTTGTATTGGTAGATTGCCTCCAGATTATTGTTGAAGCGGTATTGTAATGCGCCGTTAAGTTTAAGGCTGTAAACGTTGTAGTTCATTAGGTCTTTTTCTTCATAACCAGTTCTGGAAACAAGGCCAATTCCCGGTAAGGTTTTTGTAACCTCATCTCCATAAATGTTAAGTGCATCGCGGCCAGGGTTATTGGGGCCGCGCTGAGCGGCTGGAGTTGATGCGCTTACGTCGGTATAGTTATCGGCATACCAGTCGCGCCCGGTAAGGTATGAGGCGTTGATTTTAAACGCGAATTTATCATTGAATGCTTTGGCATAACGGGCTGCAAAGTCATATAAGCCCTGCGGCTTAACAACCGATTCGCCAAAGTGGTTGAGACCGCTTTTTACCTGTACGGTTAATCCCTGGTATTTAAACGGATCTTTGGTTTTAAGCGAAAGTAAGCCGTTAAAAGCTACCGGACCATACAATGCCGAAGCCGCGCCCGGAATAACTTCCACACTTTCGATATCAATATCCGAAGCGCCAAAAAGGTTACCTACCGAAAAGTTTAAACCGGGGGTTTGATTATCCACACCATCAACCAGTTGTAAAAAACGGCTGTTACCTGTGCTGTTAAAGCCGCGTGTGTTGATCTGTTTGTAGGTTAAACTGCTGGTAACGGCTTCGAGGCCTTTCAGGCTCTGTAATCCATCGTAAAATGTGAATGAAGGGTTTTCCTTAATGGCCTTAAGGCTCATTTTTTCGATACTTACCGGCGATTGTAAAATGCTTTGGTTGATACGGGTAGCCGATGATACCACCTCATTAAGCACAATTGCCTTTTGTATTAGCTTGACGCTGATATTGTTATTGGCAGATGTTATCTGGCTTTCCTGCACTTCAAAGCCTACTGCCGATATAATGATAGTAAAGGGCAGCTTCAATTTATTGGCATTTAAAGTATAGTTACCCTTTGAATCAGTAGTGGTGCCTGTAAGTTTTCCTTTAACAGCGATACTTGCGCCGGATACAGGTTTGCCTGTAGCTGCATCGGTAATGTTGCCCGTTATTTTAATGTCCTGTGCAAACAGGTTTATTGAGCTGAGCAGTAATATGATGAATAAAAGTTTTTTCATTGTGATTGGGTTTTACTTCAAATGAGGATTAGGGTTATTTTTTTAAATGATCATAGCCTTGTGGCAGGCGGGTATAGCCATGGTTTACTAATCGCTCGGCCAGTATGTTGTAATAGCCGGCATCAGCAGGTAAGGCTGTGGCCAATCCGTCAACATAGCGGTTGTAATAGCAAAACAGGGCAGCTATGAGCACGGTATCATGGATCTCGATATCGGTAGCTCCGGCAGCTTTGGCACGGTCGATGGCTTCGGTAGTTACATTCCGGCCATTTTGGGCAGTTAGCTTTGCAATGGTAAGCAAAGCTTTCATTTTTTCGGTAACCGGGGCAGTTTCAATGTTTTCCTTTACTTTTTGCGCTGTTTCAGCTTCACCTGCAAGTAGGTCGGCCGCGGCGGTGTGAGCGGTAGTGCAAAAGGTGCATTGGTTGTTGTGTGATACCACTGTGGCGATCAGCTCACGATCGGCTTCAGACAAGGTTGATGGCCCGCGCAATAAAAACTGTGTAAGGTTACGGATAGGTTGTGCCGCTTCTTTGGCATACTCCAGCAGGCCGGTAATGCCCGGCAAATGGCTTTCAAGTGTAATGTAAGGCATTTTAATAAATTGAATGTTTATAGGTTGGGAGAGGATGTATCGTCTGGAGATTACTAATCTTATCGATATGTTGTTATTTTCATAACTCTTGAGCCACGAATAAACTATCGACAGAAATAAATAATAACACAGCGGTAGAGTGGCACAGCCGCTACCCTAAGAAATGAACTAAAACAGGAGAAGATTAACAAACGGCCTTTGGCGGTTGCTCGGGGATATCCTGGTGAGCAGGAATTAACTGTTGAACTATGTGAGCAACAATTTGTTGAGTATATTTTATAGGGCAGCCAAACTCAAAATGTACAAAAGTGAAATTGAGGTTATCCTGCATAATTATTTTACCAAAGGGTACATGCTCCTTTTGCGGTACCGGGTTTTCTTTTATATCCTTTGCGTTAATAATGTTTTTATCGGCCAGCTGGGTGGTTTCGTAGTTTGGGATGCACATCAAATAAATTGCGCGACTGGTTACGCGCATTTTTTGATAATTGTAGCTGTTGTTGCCAAACCGGATCTGCCCATGAATATTTTCGTAGTTTTTCCAGTCGGTTATGCCAGGCATGTTTACCGGGATTACTACCTCGGTAAGGTCTTTCACATTGTAAAAGCCTTTGGCAGTTTGTTCGGCAAAGTATTTATTGCTTTTGTAAACCATGAACTGATGCAATGCCAGTTGCCCGCCTATATTAAGCAGGTGAAAACCGAGCAGCATTAGGGCAATAAACTTCTTCAATTGGTTTACGAACAATGAGTGGCTTAAAATTGCTGTTTATAAACGCAGTATCCAAATTTATTTAGAATAATTACGCGTAATGTGTAGCTGGTTTTCTTATTCTTTACCGGTTGTGATTAAAAGTTTCAATAGCTCTCGTACTGGTTGAACTTTCGGCTTAAAGAATGTCTTGTTCACGACATGGCTTGTCCGGTTCACATAGTTAGTGATAGGGCACCGGGCGATATCAGGGTATCTTTGAGCATACAAAAAACAAAAATTAATTAAATAAATAACACAATGGAAACTATTGAAGAATCAGGTATCAACAAGATCAAGGTTATCGAAGATATCTCACCTAATAAAATCGACAAAGTATTATATACAGGTAAAGTTCGTACCGTTGGCGGTCGCGACGGTGGTTCATCTGTTAGTACCGATGGCCAGTTGGATATCAAACATTCAACTCCCGGAACCCCTAAACCAGGCACTAACCCCGAGCAATTATTTGCAGCAGGCTGGTCAGCATGTTTTGAAGGTGCCATCGGTATTGCTGCTGCTAAAAAACGGATTGCCCTTCCTGCCGAACTGGCTATTGATGCAGAAGTGGATTTGGGTATTACCTCAGGTGCATACTTCCTGCAAGCCCGTTTAAATGTAAGTTTGCCAGGTTTGGATGTTGAAGTAGCCAAAGCATTGATTGAAGAAGCACACCAAACATGTCCTTATTCAAAATTGACTTACGGTAATATCAATGTTGAGATCAATTTAGTATAATTCGCCCCCTTCCGTCCCCCTAAAGGGGGTACTTTAAAAGCAACAAAGATGCCTTCCCAATTTAATTAGGAAGGCATCTTTGTATTCAAGAAAACTAAAGTTTAAATTTCTATACTCTCGCCAATACCCGGTAAAAATAATTTTAATCCGGCTTTTTCAAACTCACTAACAGCTTCGTCTTTATCTATTTTAATAAAGCCAAAGGTATCATAATGAACTCCCAAAACTTTATTGGCCTTAACAAGCTTTGCCGCTTCAATGGCATCTTCAACGCCCATCGTTAACATGTCCCCGATAGGAAAAACCGCGAAATCGAGATCAACCCATTTGGCCACCAGTTCCATATCTAAGGTGAGACCGGTATCGCCGCTGTAATACAGATTGCCATCATCAGTCGTTAATGCATAACCACAGGCTACACCGGCATAGCTACCATCTGGAAAGCTGGCAGAGTGTTGGGCAATGAATGATTTTGCAGTACCGAAATCAAAAGTCACCTTGCCGCCAGGGTTTAAAGGATGCACATTTTTAACGCCTTTTTTGCTGAAGTAATCATACACCTCATAAATACCCACAACCATAGCGCCTGTACGGTTGGCTATAGTTTCTACATCCAAAATATGATCGTAATGCCCGTGCGATACAAAAATGTAATCAGCTTTAATTTCATCAATGTTAATTTCTTTTGCCAATTCGTTACCTGTAATAAAGGGATCAAACAAAATGTGTTTACCTCCGGCTACTACCGAGAAGCATGAGTGACCGTAATAGTTGAGTTTCATTGGTTTGTTTTTTATGTTAATGATGATTAGTTTAAGAGCGGAGTTAAGGCGTTTAAGACAGGCATTGGCAATAGCTTAAAATGATCGTAGGCTGCGTAGGTAAATTTACCTGTTATATTGTTTATTTTAGGATGTAGAAATGTCATCTTTTTTGACATGATAGTATCAGCCGGGGAATAAGCTGAGTACGAATCAGTTTTTTTGTTAAAGCCGGTAAGAAGCGTGCTTCCCGCTTGATTTTGTTTACTGGTATTAGCACCCGGCAACCTGAATTCCGGCGATAATTGTGAAGCATCAAAGCGGCCTATTTCAGATGAATAGTTGCGTCCACTCGCTGGCAGGTTTATTTTAAAAGTAAATGCCCGCTCGGTACAATTTAGTTCGTTTGCCTGGGCATAAACCCCAATGCTTAAAAATGTTGCTATGGCAATTAGCAGTAATGTTTTCATGATAGTATTTATTAAAAACAGGATCGGCCCTGCGAAGGGCCGATCCTGTTTATGTTAGATTTAGTTATTTTCCACCGGTTTTTTTCTCTTTCCCGGAACGCAGATCAATTCACAATCCTGCGGGTTACGTTCAAACGGTGCCCTTGTCAGGAATGATAAAGAGAACAGTGACAAGAATCCCATTAATAACCGGCCTTGTTTCAACTTGCTCATGATTTTTGAATTTATAGTTGTTATATTTTGGCTACAGCTTCATTGGTTAAAACTGCTTTTGTTGCGGTTAAAACCTCACCATTATCTTTGTTTTGTATAAAGCCTACTACTTCCCATTCTTGCTGGTTAAATTCTTTAGGAACGCTAATAATGGTTTGGCTTGTTTTTACCTGGCTTAGGGCAACTGTTTTTAAGTCGCGTACAATTTGGGCGTGTGATAAGGTTCTGCCTTCGTTTTCGCCGCGGGCAACTTTGCTGATGGCTGTTTTTTGTACAATGGCTATCAGCAATTGTTGGTTATCAGTGTTGCCCGATAGTTCGTAATTTACAGCAAGCTTATCGCCGGTTTGTTGTGCTTTTAAGGAAACCTGAGCGGCTTGTGTGGTTGTTAGTGCATTCGAAATCGCTTCACGAAGTGCCGGCTCATCCGAGCCAACCATCTCAGTTTTACCATTAACTATAACTTGGGGTGTATAAACCTGGGCATTTAAATGGTAGCTATATTCTTTTTGGCGTTTTGAAAACATGGCATTGCTGAATGCATCTTTCCAGCCGAGGTTATTCCAATAGTCCACATGGTAAGCCAATATGTAAACGGGTTTGTCCTCTGAGTCTTTTTGGATCCTCGCCAGCAATTCATCAGCAGGAGGACAACTTGAACATCCCTCTGAAGTAAACAATTCTACCAAAGCAAAACCTTTTTCGGGAGTAGCGGCGTTTTCAGTTTTAGGGGCATTTATTTTACGATTAGCGTAAGCTGCTGTAGCGAGTGCCAGTGCCACGGTACCAACGCAAAAGCTAAAAATTTTTAAGGTTTTCATATTTCTTGATTTTTTATTTACTTCAAAATTATACCCTAAATAGCCGCAGAAACAGCATAAAAAAGCCCAACCAGACATATCTACAGTTCAGTTGGGCATTTGTTAAGTCGAAAGTCTTGAGTCAGAAATCGTTTTACTTAGGACTTAAGACTCAAGACATCGGACTTAAAACTATCTATTCTCGAGCCAGCTTAAAAATACCGGCGCTTTTTCTTTATTGATGAGTAATTTCTCGGGAGTTGGAATGGTTAGTTTCACAAACAGCTTACGCATAAAATAATGCTCCACCTCTTTTATCGCACTGAAGTTAACTATGTATTGCCTGTTGAGCCTGAAGAACTGCTCCTGCGAGAGCTGACCGCTGATCTGATCAAGCGACTGGTTAACCACATATTCCTGCTGATCAAAAGTCATGATGGTCGACAATTCGTTACGGATGTAAAAGAAAGCGATATCATTGGTAGCTATCGTGATGTACTTATTGTTTTTAAATACCAGGAAGCTTTTTTTACCTGCCGGAGGAGTAATCTGCGATAACAGGCTGCTGATATCCGGCTGCGAGCCTTGCTGAAAGAAATTTCGCAGTTCATCTACCTTTTTAAAAGCATCGGCAATATCTGTTTTTGAGAAAGGCTTGAGCACATAATCAACGCTGTTGGCCTTAAATGCCTCTAACGAATATTCATCAAACGCAGTGCAGAAAATAATAGGGCAGTACACCTTTACCAATTTAAAGATCTCAAAACACAACCCATCCGAAAGCTGGATATCCATAAAAATAAGATCGGGCTGCCTGTTCTCTGAAAGATAGGCAACCGAGCTTTCAACGCTCTGAAGCTTCGCAATTATTTTTGAGTGCGGCCTTAATTCTAATATGATACCTTCAAGCGAGCGGGCCGCTTTTAGTTCGTCTTCAATTATGATAATGTTCATGTATAATAGGTAGTTTAACTTTGAATATTTTATCTTCAGATATGATCTCTATGTGTTTATCAAGCAGGTGATCGTAGCGTAGATTAATGTTCTTAAGTCCAACACCTGTTGATGGTTCTTCAAAACGCTTTGGTTTTATTTCGTTTTCCATAACGATGTTTTCACCTTCAGCATAAAGCTTAATATGCAACGGATGATCCAGCGATACCACATTGTGTTTAATACAGTTTTCTATCAATAGCTGCAGCGTGAATGGGGGGATTAGCGTACCGCGATATTGTTCATGTATAGTATTAGTGAAAATAAAACCGTCTTCAAACCTGGCTTTAAGTAAAAAATTGTAAGCTTCTACAATTTCCAGTTCTTCGGATAAATGAATAAGGTCTAACCTGCGGCTTTCAAGCGTAAAACGATAAAAATTTGAAAGTTTAAGGATGAAATCTACCGAGTGTTGGTCATTGGTCTCAACCATCGCCTTTAGGGTATTGAGACTGTTAAACAGGAAATGCGGGTTGATCTGCTGTTTCAACAGTTCATATTGTGCGCCAAGGTTATCGGCCTTGATGCGTTCCAGCTCAACGTTAACCTGCTGGTTTTGGTAGTTTTGGTACAACAGGTTTATAAGCATATAAAATACGAGGTTAATAAGTATACCCCTTACCTCAATCATCAGCATTACCGGGCCGAAATTTAAATGCGTTAATATCAGTTGCTGTATGTAGGCTAAGGCCAGCATTACCCCCATACCTATCAGCAGTGTTGTAAGAAGCCGGGAATACGAGATGCTTTTATTCAGTTGTTTATTGCCCGATTGCTTTGGCAGCGTATAGATATTATAGTACCATACAAACAGTGAAAAAGAAGCGGTAACAGCCGAATTCACTGCCGCTTCAGCGGGTTTAAAATGGCGTTCGGCTATTTGGGGAACAGAGGCCAGCAGGCCAAGGAAAATTGAACTGCTCCATATAATTCCGGGGGAAATTTTAAATGTAGTGTTATTTTTCATTTACTGTAAACGGGTTTACGGAAATACGGACAGTTGCCGGGCAAATATAGAGTTAATTACGGCCTGTGAGCCAAATCCACCTTCATGATGCTGAAAGGGAAGCTAATGTTAATCTGTTTTGACCAAACACTTTAATTATTTTACGTTTTTGAGGGCTAAGATATAATCACCCGGGCTGTTGAATTATAAATTTATAGTTAAACCGGGCATTTGCCTTCCTGAATCAGACATTTGGAAACATGAAAAACCAATGTCAAATAAAAGAATATCGTAGACAGATTAATTCTTTTACAGGTTTTCTAAATCAACCTAAAATAGTTTGGATCAAGATTTTTTACTTAAAATTGTACATTATTTCAGTTAACTGTTCCCGTTAAAAGCAAGCCGCTCAACATTGGAGATTAAAGAACTTATAGATTCTATTCATTACAACAATGATGAATCTGCCTTTAATGAATTGTATAAGCTGCTGATCAATAATCTTAATCAGTTTGCCTGGTCCTTTTTGGGCGATAAGGAAGCTTGCGAAGAGATCATCAATGACCTTTTTGTAAATATCTGGACAGGCCGCCACAAGCTTAACAAGATCTCGAACCCTAAAGTATACTTTTATGTGGCTATAAAAAATGCCTGTCTTAACCATATCCGAAGCAACACCTCAAAAAGAAACCGCGATGCTCAACTTGCCGAAACCTATTATTTTCATTTATCGGTTGATCCCGCGCAATTGCTCATCAGCAAAGAGCTGCAGGCCGGAGTTTTAAACGCTGTAAACAGTTTGCCGCCCCGTTGTAAGCTCATTTTTAAAATGGTTAAAGAGGATGATCTCTCCTGCAATGAGGTAGCCGATATCCTTGGCCTGTCGAACAAAACGGTTTTTGCGCAACTGGCTATCGCCCTGAAAAAACTTGACGAGGCGCTGGGGAATAAATAGGTTAATCCCCCTCAAAAAAATATTTTAATTTCTTTTAGGAAAAACCGGGAACTGCCGTGTCCTTAATGCAGAATACCAATTACTATGAGCAAATCCAGGTTTATTGAGTTAATGGCCAAAAGCATGGGCAAAACTGCCAGTGCTGAAGAATTGACCGAACTCGACATGTTTCTTGAACAATTTCCCGACTATAAAAAAACGTATAATGTTACCAATGCTTTAAAAGGAAACGGCACTGAAGCAACAGAAACAAAACCAGAAGAGATTAACGGAAACCTGGAGGAAATCTGGAACCGAATTAAAAACTTGAACGAAAATTCGGCGAATGATACTAAGATAAAACCAATGTTCAGGTGGCAATGGGTTGCTGCAGCGGTACTGGTGCTTGTTACTACGGGAGTTTTATTTTATAACAGAGCGGCACAGCAGGATACTTTAACCGTCGAAAATATATTACATGAAATTCATGTGCCTTATGGTAAAACCGAAAAGCTCAAATTGCCCGATGGGACACAGGTTACGCTAAATGCGGGCAGTACTTTTTCGTACCCCGAGGCTTTTGAGAAAAACAGCCGGGATGTAAGCCTTACCGGCGAAGGTTTTTTTGAGGTAACTAAAAATTCTAAGAGACCTTTTCTGGTACATACTGCCAGACTTGTTGTAAAGGTATTGGGAACCGTTTTTAACGTAAAAGCCTACAATAACGATAAAACTGTAGAAACAACATTGCTAAAAGGTAAAGTACAGGTTGAATTAAAAAACAATCCCGAGAAAAAGATCATCCTGTTGCCTAACGAAAAGCTGATTGTTATTAATAACCGGGAACCACAAAGTGTAAAACCCAAAGAGGGAAAAATTGAATACCAGGTAACCGAACTGCCTGATGTTAAGCCGAACGAAGTGAAAGAAACAGCCTGGGTTGATAACCGCATCCTGTTCACCAACGAAATGTTTGAAGATGTGGCTGCTCAAATTGAACGCAAATACAACGTGCAGGTTGTGTTTGAAGATCGGGCGCTTCGTACCGAGCAGATAAGCGGGTTACTTGATAAAGAGACGTTGAAGGAGGCTTTGGGCATTATTGAATTGACCACACCGTTCAATTTCAGGGTTGATGGACAAACGGTTTATCTGTCAAAGAAAGATAAATAAAAACAAAATAAACTAACTAACCACTAATTAACAGCTTATGATATTGAAAACTTACCTGTCAGATTCCTGAAACATCCTCAAATAAACAAGGGAAGAGCTGCCACTCCTCCCCGCAAACAAATAGGATTTTATTAACGGAGTAAGCTATTGTAACACAGCACTTACTCCATCCATTTATTTTCAAAACAAATGTAATGAAAAAAACAAGAAGGGTGTTCCCGCTTCGTGGCGCGCCCGTGTGTCTCAAAGTTATTTTGCTGATGAAAGCAGTATTTTTATTGGTCATGGTTACCTGTGTGCAAGTTTCTGCAAAAGTGTACTCACAGCAGAAATTTACACTTAACCTAAAGCAGGCCGAAGTAAGTAGTGTCCTTACCAAAATTCAAAAACAAAGTGATTACCGTTTCTTTTACAACTATGCCAGTATTAAAAAGTTGGGCAGGGTTGATGTGGATGTAAAAGACGCAACAATTGATGAGCTGCTTGCCGTTATTATTGATGATAAGCTTTCCTACAAAATGAATGATGATCATGTAGTGATCATCGCCAACCAGGAGGATGCCAAAAGCCTTGCCCTTATAAAAGGAAAAGTTGTTGATGCCAAAGGCGAACCGCTTATTGGTGTAAACATTAGGCTTCAAGGGACTAACCAGGGCACCACTACCGATGCAAATGGTAATTTCAGTATCGATGCCCCTGTAAACGGTGTGTTGGAAATCTCTTATATCGGGTATGAAAAGAAGGTTGTTACAATAACCGGAAGCCAAACTTTAAATATCACCCTGGTTGCCTTGCCATCTGCCTTGACCGAA
The DNA here is from genome assembly GCF_900100945.1 of Mucilaginibacter gossypii. GTDB lineage: Bacteria > Bacteroidota > Bacteroidia > Sphingobacteriales > Sphingobacteriaceae > Mucilaginibacter > Mucilaginibacter gossypii. Next base: position 319,129 of record NZ_FNCG01000002.1, read on the forward strand.
GTTGTGGTTGTTGGTTATGGTACCAGCAAAAAGGTTGATGTTACGGGTGCAGTAGCAAGCGTTAAAGGATCGGATATTCAAAACTTGCCTGTTAGTACAGCGGCTCAGGCTTTAGATGGTCGTGCAAGTGGTGTAAGTATTGTTCGTAACGATGGTTCACCTGGCGCTGCGCCGAGCATCAGGATCCGTGGAACAGGTACAGTGAATGATGCCAATCCGTTAATTGTAATTGACGGTGTACCTACCAGTAACCCTGACGCGTTAAGTGACATTAACCCTAATGATATTGCCAGCGTTGACATTTTGAAAGATGCTTCATCAAGCGCTATTTACGGTACCCGTGCTGCAAACGGTGTAGTTTTGGTAACCACAAAAAGAGGTACCTATAATCAAAAGCTTGCAACAGCATTTAATTTCTACAGTGGTTTTTCTAACACAACTAAATATCTTAGCCTGTTAACTGCTCCACAGCTTTATCAGCTAAAAAGAGAGCGTTATACCAATGATGGTGTTGCTATTGACGCGCCATGGGATGATAGTTATTATGCTACACAAAGAACCGACTGGCAAAGGGCTATTATGGGTACCGGACATGTAACCAATGGCGATGTTAGTATTCAAGGCGGTAACGATGCTTCAAACTATTACTTTTCAAGCTCTATTTATAATGAGGATGGTATTATTGATAAAACCAACTTCAAACGATACAGTACACGTATCAATTCCGAGCATAAGATAACTTCGTGGTTAAAGCTGGGAGAGAACGTTCAACTGACCTACGGTAATAACAATGGCTTTGATAACAATAATTCGCAAACAGGTTTGATATTTTCGGCTCTGCGTTTTAACCCGGCTATACCACTGGTAAATCCTGATGGTACTTACGGTACATCAAAGGCTTTTGCTAATCAGTTGGGTGATATCAACAGTCCCTATGCTACTATCCAAATGGCCGACAGGTACACTAAAAAGTACAGGGCATTGGCCAACGCGTTTGCTGAAATTACCTTTTTAAAGGAGCTGAAATTGAAAGTTAACTATGCCTTTGACGGTACATTTATCCGCAATTATAATTTTAGTATCGCAGATAATAATCAAACAAGGCCAAATCCAAATTCTACTTTAACCCAATCTGAAGAGGAAGTATCGTCACAGTTGCTTGAATCTTTTCTTACGTATGATAAGGTGTTTGGCAAAAATCACGTAACTTTTACAGGTGGTTATTCTTATCAAAACTTTAAAGATTACGGTTTTAACGCTCAAAGGGTTGGTTATGACGATACCGATCCCGATCAACGGGTGCTTAACCAGGGCAATGGCCAATTCAATTCAAATATCTTGCCTCAGCCATCTTCATTACAGTCGGGCTTTGCAAGGTTATTTTATGATTTTGACAGCAGGTACCTGGCAACCGTTACTTTTCGTGCAGACGGTTCTTCCAAATTTGCGCCCGGCAAACAGTGGGGGTACTTTCCTGCATTTTCCTTGGGCTGGAGAATTACCAGTGAAAAATTCATGAAAAATATCACCTGGGTTAATAACTTGAAATTGACGGGTGGTTATGGTGAGTTGGGTAATCAAAATGTACTGCCTTTTCAGTATCTAAGCTTGATCAAAATTGGCAGTACTTATGAAAATGGTGGTTATGCCTTTGGTGGCACGGGAGTAAGTGGTGCAGCTGTTACAAGTATTGCAAATCCGGATATTACTTGGGAGCGTACTGCTATGACCAACATTACCCTTGATGCTGGTTTCCTGAATAACCAGTTAAATACCACACTTACGTATTTCAATAAGAATACTAAAGATATGTTGATATCACCGCCGGTAGTAGGTTCAGCGGGTTCGGTAGCTATTCCAAATCAAAACATCGGTACAATGAATAACAAAGGTGTCGAAGTTGAAATTAACTATCAAGGCGGCGATAAACTAAAATATTCATTCGGTGCCAATGCTTCGTTTATCAAAAATAAGGTAACTAAACTTAATGGAGAAGGCACTTTCATTGGTTCGACAGTTTACGGGCGTTCAAGCCAGGAAATCTCAAGAACATATCAGGGTCAGCCGATAGCTTCTTTTTACGGATGGAAAACAAATGGCCTTTACCAAACCCAGGCAGAAATTGATAACGATCCGGCGCTTAAAAATGATTCGCGTAAGGCTAATATCAAACCCGGCGATGTGCGCTTTCTGGATTTAAATGGCGATGGCCAGATTGATGGTAATGACCGCACCAATTTGGGCAATCCAAATCCTAATGCTACAGTTGGTTTGCAAGGCAGTCTTTCATACAAAGGTTTTGATTTTGCAGCAAACTTTACCGGCGTATTTGGTGTAAGCCTTTATAATGCCGATAGGATGCAAGGTATTGATCCAACCTATCCGTTTAATCTTTATGCCGAAGACATGAACCGCTGGACAGGGGCGGGCACAAGCAACTCGATCCCGCGTATGTCATTAGATCGTGCTAACGACAATTATCGCACATCCGACTTGTTTGTCGAAAGCGGGAATTACTTTGCCCTCAAAAACGCCACTTTAGGTTATACTTTACCTGCAAGCTGGGCTAAAAAAGCAACACTGAAAAGCGTAAGGTTATATGCATCAGGTCAAAACATATTTTTTATAACCAATTATAAGGGATACACGCCTGAGCTTGGTTATACTAACGGCAACCTGCAGCGTGGGGTTGATGTGGCCCAGTATCCTACGGTACGTACAATTACATTCGGTATAACTGCTAAACTTTAAAATCATGAAATCGAAAATTACAATATATATGGTTATAGGGCTGGCGTTACTCAACAGCGCCTGTAAAAAAGCACTTGACCTTAAACAACAAGGGGTTTATACCTCAGATAATTATTTCAGGAACGAAGTTGATGCTGTAAATGCGGTTTCCGGTATTTATAGCCTTTTGGAAGAAGAGGATTATGTTGGCCACGCGGAGGCTACATTTGATGTTCCATCTGACGATTACTGGCGTTCAGGTGATCATAGCGAAGATGAGGGCATTGAGAACTTAACTTATGATGCTTCAAATGCTGCCATCAGGTATCCATGGAAATGGAGGTATGAAACCATTAACCGGGCAACCAATTGCATCATTAACATCCCAAAGATCACCGCAATATCTACCGATATTAAAAATCGGAGTATGGGCGAAGCTTATTTTTTACGTGCCTTTGGCTACTGGCGTTTAATGATCATTCATGGCGATGTACCTATCATTACCGAAGATGATTACTCAAAACAAACTTTTAATGTTCCAAAATCGCCAATTGAAGAAGTACGAAAACAGATCGAGTCGGACTTGTTGAAAGCGGTGGATCTTTTGCCTGAAAGCTATGGCTCTGCCGACCGCGGCCGTGTAAGCAAAGGAACTGCATTGGGCTTATTAACCAAGCTTTACATGTATTGGGAAAAACTTCCTGAGGCAATTGCAACCGGTCAAAAAGTGATTTCCAATTCACATTACGCGTTGGCTGCTAACTACGCCGATAATTTTACCCGCGCTAATGAAACCAGCACCGAGTTGCTTTTTTCGATCCAGGCTGTACAAACCGTTGTGCAAAATGACTTTACAGTTTATTACATTCCAAGATCATGGAATGGTTATGGCTTTAGTCAGCCATTACAGGGACTTGCCAATGAGTTTGAGGCAGGTGATCCACGTAAACAGGCTACTTTATTAAGCGTTGGCGACAAGGTTGATCTGGGTGATGGCAAGGGCTTGACAACGTTTACCGCCGATCTTTCTGCTACTGGTTATGCATTTAAAAAGTACGCTGTATTTAATACTGAAGCTGATGGCGGCGGAGTTGACCACAGTTATGCTGTGCCTCTAATGCGTTCTGCGGATATTTATTTATTAGTTGCCGAAGCCTTGATCCGTACACAAGGTGCCGGAGCTGGTGACGCTTTGATCAATCAGATCAGGCATCGTGCATCTCCGTTGTTAAAGCCGGTTTCCGGAGCAGGTATGAAAGAGCTGATCCATGAGCGCCGTGTTGAGCTGGCTGGTGAAGACCAACGTCACCAGGATTTGATGCGTTGGGACAAAGCCAAAATTGTGGATATAGCTGCTATTTATAATCTGGCTGTTTCCAAAGCTCCGCTTGATCAAAACAAAACGGTAACCTTTGTTCGCCCTAAAAACTATTATTTCCCAATCCCGCAGGTTGAGATTGATAAGAGTAAAGGTGTGTTGGTGCAGAACCCTAATTTTAAATAATGATATCCTCATACCGGCAATAGGAGAGAGCCTTCTGTTGCCGGTATTTATTTCCAGCGTTTAACTATCTGTTGATGAGAAAGTGCTTACTTGTTGTTGCTATTATTTCATTGGGTTTTAAAGCCAATGCCCAGGTTGATCAGAAAGCCTCGTACGATTTTATTGAAAGAGTAATTGCCGGCAAAAGTAATTTGTTTGCTGTTGAGGCTATCCCCCAACAAAACGGCAAAGATGCGTTTGAGTTGGAAAGCCGCAACGGTAAAATTGTGTTGAGGGGTAACAATGGACTTTCAATAGCATCAGCATTAAACTACTATCTTAAAAATTATTGCTTTTGCGATATCGGCTGGAATGGCACTAATCTTAATTTGCCTGCTACCCTGCCTGTGGTTAAAGGTATTATCCATAAAACCACGCCTTATCAATATCGCTACTATTTAAACTATTGCACGTTTAATTACACCATGGCCTGGTGGGATTGGGAACGCTGGCAAAAAGAAATTGATTGGATGGCTTTGAACGGTATTAACCTGCCGCTGGCTATAACAGGTGAAGAAGCCATTTGGCAAACTGTTTATAAAGAAATGGGCTTTACCGATAAACAACTGGATGAATTTTTTAGTGGCCCCGCTTATTTTTCATGGTTCTGGATGGGGAATATCGACGCCTGGGGCGGCCCGCTGCCACAGCATTGGATGGACTCGCACAAGGCATTACAGAAAAAGATTTTGGAGCGTGAACGCTCATTTGGGATGACACCTGTTCTGTCGTCATTCACCGGCCACGTGCCGCCATCATTTAAAGACAAATTCCCCGGTGCCAAGATTAAAAGAACCAACTGGGATGCCGGTTTTCCCGATGTATTTATACTTGACCCCGACGATCCGATGTTTGAAACCATCGGTAAAAAATATATAGAAGCACAAACTAAAGAGTTTGGTACCGACCACCTGTACTCGGCCGATACTTTTAATGAAAACGTGCCGCCAACAAACGATTCAACCTACCTGGATGGCATGAGTAAAAAGGTATTCAACTCCATGGCCGCTGCTGATCCTAAAGCAATCTGGGTAATGCAGGGCTGGATGTTCCATTATAATAACAAATTTTGGCAGCCGCAACAAATTAAAGCTTTGCTTAACGCTGTACCTAATGAACAAATGATAGTGCTTGACCTGTACAGCGATGCCCACCCGGTTTGGAACCGTACCGAAGCTTATTACGGCAAACCGTGGATCTGGAGTATGCTCCAAAACTTCGGCGGGAATATCAGCCTGTTTGGTCGTATGCGCCATGTAGCTGCCGATCCTGCCATAGCCCTGCACGATCCCGAATCAAAAAATATGCGTGGTATTGGTGTTACACCCGAAGGTATTGAACAAAACCCAGCGCTGTTTGCCCTGATGCTGGAAAACGTTTGGCGCGATAACCCGATTGATGCCGATAAATGGGTTGCAAATTACGCTCAACGCCGTTACGGGCAGGTAAACAGCCAGGCCGGTGAAGCGTGGCACATGCTGTTAAATTCGGTGTACTCAGGCGGCTTAACCGAAGGCGGCCCAGAATCGATTATTGTGGCAAGGCCAACGTTGAAAAAATATATCGATAGGGTGCTTACCAAACTGGATTATGATCCCATGCAACTGGCTAAAGCATGGACATTACTTATAAACGCTGCCGACAGCCTGAAACAAAGTGATGGCTTTCAGTATGATTTGGTTGATGTAACACGGCAAGTATTAGCCAACTATGCAAGTCCGCTGCAACAAAAAATGGCTCAAGCTTATCAAAATAAAGATCAGCAACAGTTTAAATTATACAGCAGCCAGTTCTTGGAACTGATGGACGATATGGATGCTTTGTTGAGCACCCGTAAAGATTTCCTGTTAGGCAAATGGATCAACGAAGCCAGAGCTAACGGCGTAACCGATAAAGAGAAAAACCTGTATGAGTTTAACGCCCGTGACCTGGTTACCCTTTGGGGTGACAAAGAAAGTGGCCTGCGCGAATACTCAAACCGTCAATGGGCTGGTTTAATCAAAGGCTATTACAAACCACGCTGGGTAATGTACTTCGGTTTGCTGGATAAGTCATTATCAACCAAAACTGACTTTAATGCCGAAGCTTTTGATAAGCAGGTGAAAGATTGGGAATGGCAATGGGTGAACAAACATGATAATGCTTATACCGATGCTGCAAAAGGTGATGCCGTTGAAAAATCAAAGCAATTGTTTGCGAAGTATAATGCGATAATTTTGGGGACGCGATAAGAAGTTTAATAAAAACGATGTCATTTCGATAGAGCAGGGGAGGAATCGAGAACTGGGACGAAAGAGAAATCCTATACGCCCTACAAGGCACAGCATAGTTTAATGGAATGGCGTATAAGATTTCTCCTCACGCTACGCTTAGGCCATCACAAGTTCGTCGAAATGACAGGAGTAAAAACATACAGATAAAGACTTACGAAGTTTTCAAAACTGCGTAAGTCTGGATTTTTGAAAAATCATGAGAATACGCTATACCATATTAACATTTATCCTATTGTTAACCGCTTTTACATCAGCCCTCAGCCAGGGCTCAAACGATTATATCTTCCCAACTACAGCAGTTGCTAAGCCTTATATTGATTTTGACAGTAAAGGTTTCATTGTTCAGGGTAAACGTACGTTTATAGTATCAGCCGGATTGGAGTACTCTCGCATACCGCATGAACTTTGGTACGACAGGTTGATGAGAATCAAACGGGCAGGTTTTAATTGTATCGAGATCTACACTATCTGGAATTTTCATGAAGAGCAGGAAGGTAAATTTAACTTCAGCGGGGACCGTGATCTTGGAAAATTTCTGGACATAGTAAAGCAACTTGGTTTATATGCCATTGTGCGTGTTGGCCCGTATTATTGCGCCGAATGGGATAACGGTGGCTACCCGATATGGCTTAAATTTAAAAAAGGTCTGCGGGTACGTGAAGACAATAAACCATTTGAACAATATGTCGACCGCTTTTTTGATCATCTTTTGCCTGTGGTGTTCCAAAGGCAAATCAATAAAGGAGGAGCGGTTATACTGGTTCAGTTAGAAAACGAGCATCCCAACGGTTGGGGAACCGTAATGCCCGATGGTTATTTCAAACATCTTCAGGCAAAAGCTTTGGATATGGGTATGCAGGTGCCATATTTCTTCAGCGGTTTACACCACGCCAGTGACCCTGCAGGTGATGGAAAGCTTGACGATGATAAACGCCCGAACCCATGGTTCTCTACAGAGTTCTGGACTGTTTGGTATTCACAATATGGAGCCAAGCCGGGAGATGCTGAGCTTTACGACAGACGTACCTGGAAAATCATTGCTCATGGCGGTAACGGTTATAACTACTATATGGCCCATGGTGGTTCAAACTTTGGCTATACCAATAATGACGAGGATGCAGCTTCGTACGATTATGGCACGGGTATAGGCCAGGCGGGCGATTTACGACCGATTTATTACACTTTCAAGCGCGCCTCATGGTTCTCCCGCAGTTTCCAGGATGTATTGGAAAACAGCACAAACGCTTCCGAAATATACAAAGGCATTGCTGCTGATACAGCAGTTAAAATATCTGCCCGTACAAGCCCGGCTGGTGATCTGATATTCCTTGATAATCCGGGAGCATCTAAGGTAAGTACATTGTTAAATATCAAGGGTGACGAAGGTTTGCTTGCGGGTAAAAAGATCAGCGTGCAGCCTAAAGAGATCTATCCTTTGGTGCACAATTACAAGCTTAATGATGAAGTTACGCTTGATTGGGCGCTTACCCGTGTATTCGCTATTGTTAAACAGGTTAATACGACGACTATAATTGTTGATGCTGAAGCAGGCGATCAGTTGTTGCTTCGTTTCAATACTAAAGAGAAAGCTTCGTCAGCATCGGCTTCGGTAAAAATCGGCAATAATAATTTGCTAATTGATGAGCAAATGCCTGCTACTGCCGAAATGCCGGTTGAATATACTTTTAATTCAGGCTCGCAAACTATAAGGGTTTTGGCCATGAACCACACTTTAACCGATAAAACGTGGATAGTTGGCATTGAAGGCACAAGCTATATCATCACAGGGTTAAACTATGTTGGTGATCTATCGGTTAAAAATGGACAATTAAAAGTTACGGCAGAAACGCCTTTAATACAAAATGCAGGCCAGAAGATAATGTTATACACTGATGGTAAAGGGATTGCTTTCAGTGTCGACGCGCAAGAAGGGAATCAGCCGCGGACTATCAGTCTAACTAACTGGCAGTATAAAGACGCGTCCGTTAATGCTGCTCCAAATGTTAATGCCAGCAGCTGGCTCAAATCAAAAGATCCGCAGCCAATGGGAGCGGATGACGATATAACTGCCGATGCCTGGTACCGGGCTTCGCTAAACATAACATCTAACGGAAAATATACCTTGCAGGTTAAAGGAGGGGGCAGGGGACAGGCGTTTATTGATGGCAAACCTGCTGCTAAATGGAAATTGAACGATAATGAGTTAACGATTAATCTAACCAAAGGCAAGCATAACTTAGCTGTTTTTGCAGCGCATGACGGGAGGGATAAGCTGGCCGCCTATCTGGGGCCGATTGATGAGGTTGATAGCAAAGGGCTTTTCGGTAACGCGTTGATCAAAAAAGGCGGACCGTTTATTTCTGAGCTTAGCGATTGGTATTTTACCAGGGCCAATAAAAAGTATGATGTAAAACAAGGACCACCGGCGTTTGATACATCGGTATACAAAAAGTATAAAATAGGCAATGATGTTTTCAACCTGAAAGAGGGTTATGCCTGGTTTCACATAACTATTCCGCAGCAGCCGGCGGGGACTTCAAAATTAGCAGTGCTGTTTAAAAGCGTTGACGAAAACGCCACCGTATTTATTAACGGTAAACAAGTAGCCCATCATGACGGCTGGAACCAGCCATTTGAAGTGAACATTACTGATGCAGAAACCTTAAAACACCCGGTTGATCTTACCCTTTTTATTGAAAATTACTCAAATGAAGGGGGCATCGATCAATCTGTAAAAATCAATGCCATAGGTGATGCCACAGCGGTAATCAACTGGCAATTAAAAGGTGGTCCGGGTGATGCGCAAGCTGTTCAGGGCTGGACGAAGCTTGAAGCAGTTAAGCAAGTAAAAAACGTACCAGCCTTTTATCGCACCATTTTCAGTCTGCCATCATCAGCAGGAAGTACATTCATCTGGCGTTTTGATCCCGATGGATTAGGACATGGCTCCGTTTGGGTTAATGGTCACAACTTAGGCAGGTACCCTGAAAAACTGGATATGAAAAGCCTTTATATCCCCGAATGCTGGCTTAAACCGGGTGTAAACCAGGTGGTGGTTTATGACGAAGACGGCAATAGTATCAATAAAACCCGTATTGTGGCAGAAGGAGCTGCAGGCCGGTTAATCAAAGAAATTTCAATACCCCTTAATTAATATAATTGCAAAAATGGCTGCAACAACCGAAAGATTTACCGCGCTCGATGTTTTCCGTGGTATGACCATTTGCTTCATGATCATCGTTAATGCCCCCGGTTCGGGGGCAAACGTATGGTCGCCGCTTGATCATGCACCCTGGATTGGTTTTACACCTACCGATCTGGTTTTTCCTTCTTTCCTTTTCGCAGTAGGCAACGCGCTTAGTTTCTCTAAAAAGAAATTTGAAACTGATGCCGCTTTTATAGGCAAGATTTTTAAGCGCACTGTGATCATTTTTCTGCTGGGGCACCTGATGTATTGGTTCCCGTTCTTTCACCGTGAAGCAGGTAGCTGGGTATTTAATCCGCTAAGCCATACCCGTATTATGGGGGTGCTACAACGGATTGCTTTGTGTTACTTTTTTGGCGCGTTGATAGTTCATTACTGCTCGCAAAAAACGGCCGTTATCATATCTGTTTTACTTTTAATTGGCTACTGGGCATTCCTGATATTTTGTGGTGAACCGGGTAAAGAGTATACCATGCTTGGCAACGCAGGTACCCGGTTGGATATTGTATTGATGGGCAACAACCATTTATATCATGATAAAGGCGGCCCCATAGCTTTCGACCCGGAGGGTTTACTCAGCACCATGACGGCTATTGTTAATGTGATTGGCGGGTACCTGGCCGGAGCGTTTATACAGCGTAAGGGTAAAAATTATGAGTCGATTGCGCGCTTGTTCATGTGTGGGGTATTGCTGATAGCTGCTTCATTATTCTGGGCACAATTTTTCCCTATAGCCAAAAAATTGTGGACAAGCTCATTCACACTTCTTACTATCGGGATTGATCTTTTACTGTTAGGTTTTATGGTGTTCGCCATCGAAATAAAAAAGGTAAAGAGTAGCACAAACTTCTTTCTCATATTCGGGCGCAATTCACTGGCCATATATCTGCTGTCAGAATTGCTGTTAACCGTGTTCCAAACCATTTGGGTAAAACCACAGCTAAGTTTTTACGACTGGATAAACCAGGCGTTTTATCAAAAAATATTCCCCGGCGCGTTTGGTACATTGGTGTTTGCGCTTTGTTATATGATGCTTTGCTGGCTGGTGGCATATCTGCTTGATAAGAAAAAGATCTATATAAAAATATAACATCCACGTAGAGACGCATAATTGCGTCTCCAACTATACAGAGAGGGTATACACGTTAAATGCCCTGCAAGAGGGAGACGCAATTATTCGCCTCTACATTAGTGTTTTAAATTATTGATTGCGCAATTGAAGAAGATAATCTGTTTAGTTTCAATCATTACATTATTGGGCAGCAACCTCTATGCCCAGCAAATAAATCATCTACAATATGTTGATCCGTTTATTGGTACATCACTTAGCAATGTGCTTACTAAATGGGGCAACAATGGTGGTTGTTATCCTGGAGCCGTTGCGCCATCGGGTAGCGTACAGCTAAGTCCAGAAACAAGGACAATGGGGGCAAGGGGATATAATTATACCGATAGCTCAATTTATTATTTCAGTTGTTTTGGCCACATGAGTGGCTTCCCCGAAGGTTCGTCCGGACATTTCTTTGTGATGCCATTTAATGGAAACAATATTTTTGAGCCTGGTAAATCAAATCTCCGTTTTTCGCACAGAAATGAAATGGCTGCTCCTGGCTATTACAAGGTAAGTTTTGACGGTAAACAGATTGTCGCCGAAGCTACCGCTACGGCAAGAACAGGCATGTTCCGTTTTACATTTAATGGGAACGCTAATCCGCAAATCTTTATCGGTAATGCCGGCGAAATTCAGGTGGTATCAAATAAAGTGCTTCATGCTTCAAATGCTAACGCGGTAATAAACTTTAACCAAGGGTACACTGATAAAAAAGAAGTTAAAGGCGGCTGGCTGTTTACTTTCAGCAAAGCTCAGGCAGGTGCCACAATTATCACTTTACAATTAAGCAAATCATCGGTTGGTTACCCCGGGGCACAGCATAATATCAATCAGGAAACAGGTAGCCTTAGTTTTGACGAGATACGCGCCAAAATAAATAGGGAATGGGCTAAACTATTATCAATCGTTGATATAACCGATGATAATGAGCAGAATAAAAGGGTGTTTTACACAGCACTTTATCATTCATTATTGCTGCCGTGGGTTGCTGATGACGCTGATGGCAGTTACCGCGGTACGGATGGTAAGGTCTATCAAAAAACAGGTCAAAACCAGTATGAAGCTTTTTCTCCATGGGATACATTCCGGTCGTTACATCCTTTGCTCACTTTGTTATATCCGCAAAAGCAACAGGATGTGATCTTGTCTATGTTGGATGTATACAAGCAAAGCGGTCACCTGCCTACCGAAAGTATGACGGGCAACCATGCTGTTCCAATTATTGTTGATTCCTATTTGAAAGGGATTGTGGGCTTTGATAAAGATTTTGCTTATAAGGCTATGAAGAAAGATTTGGTTGACGGGCCATTTGTTCAGTCAGACATGGAAGTTTATCACCAAATGGCCTATGTCCCCTTTACCCGGCCCGAGTCAGTTACCCGCACGGTTGAGTATGCCTATGATGACTGGGCGCTGTCGCAATTCGCAGATAAGGTGATGAATGATAAGCCGACTTATCAGTTATTATCAAGCAGAGGTTTTAACTACCGCAATCTTTTAAATAAGGACGAACTGTTTATGCTTCCGCGTAATGGAGATGAGTTTAAGCTTCAGCCCGGCACATCGGGTTATAAAGAAGGCGACAAATGGGTATATTCCTACTTTGTGCCTCAAAATGGTAAAGACTTGATTAATATGACCGGCGGCAATGAGCAGTTTGCCGCCCGTTTGAATTCAGCTCTTCGCAATAATGTTATCCTCTTTGATAACGAAACTGTTTTTCACTTACCTTATCTGTTTAACCAGGCCGGCAAGCCACGGTTAACACAAAAATGGGTGAGAGATATCATGCTCAATAGGTTCAAGGCTACTCCTGGCGGTTTGCCCGGTAATGATGACCTCGGTTCAACATCAAGCTGGTATGTCTTTAGCTCGCTCGGGATATATCCGGTATGTCCTGGTAATCCGCTTTACGCTATCGGTGCGCCTTTGTTCAAATCTGTAACGCTTCATTTACCCAATGGCAAAAAGTTCATCATCGACAGTAATAATTCATCTGCAAAAAATAATTACGTACAGGCTCTGCATGTGAATGGCAAAGCCTGGCAACAATTGGCCCTGACACATTCGGTGTTGGTTAACGGTGGTGCAATGACTTTTGATATGGGGAAAGCCCCAGGTAACTGGCCAACCGATAAAGATCCGATTGAGCTATCGGCCACACAAAAAAATACTGCCTTTAGTATAGCGAGTTATTCGGTCGATAAAAAAAATGCAGTGCCTGACGAGCCGCTTGTGATAAGGTTTAAACTTAAAAATACAGGTAGCAAGGGCATTAAAACCGTAAAGCTGTTGGTTAACGGAAAGCCATATAGTTATAAAAACTGGCTGGTTGAGCCGGGACAAACTGTTCAGGATTCTATTGAGTTTCGCCTTTACCCTGTGGGAAAAACGGTACTGAAGCTTGATAATACACTACCGTTGATTGTCGAAGTGAATCTGCCTGCAAAACCGCAGGAACAAGCTTTTAATATATCGGGGCTGGAGGTAAAACCGATGATCAGGTTGAATGAAAGCCAGGAAATAAAATACCGGATAAAAAATACTGGCGGATTAAAGCAAACCTTTATTATACCTGTAATCCAGAATGATTCGGTTGTTTTTACCGATAATATTAAACTTGATGCCGGTGAAGTTAAAACCATTAGTCATCATATAAAAGCTTCCAAAAACGGATTTGAATATGTGAGGGTCGATACGGCGAAAACTATCTACAAGGTTTATGAAAATGCTACAGAATCATTATTACTTGATTTCGCATCGATAGTCCGTGGTAAGATAGTTGCTGATAGTTCGGGCTTTCATAACAACGGAAATGTTATTTCATCTTCAGTAACGACTACTAATGATAAATTGTTATTTAGCGATAGTACTTATGTGGAAGTCCCAAACTCACCAGCTTTGGACAATATGGATGAATCCATTACTATGATGGGATGGGTTTACCCGATGGGCAATAAGAAAGGTCTGGTTGATATCATTACCAAAGGCGATAACCATGTATTGCAAATGACGGATAGCAAAACCCTCACTTTTTTTGCCGGTGGATGGGGCAGGGGGGACTGTACCGTAAACCTTCCTGTCGATTGGAAGCAGCACTGGCACCACATAGCCGGCGTGTGCAACGGCAAAACGCTGTATGTTTATATCGATAGTGTTTTGGCCGGAACCACGCTGTTAGAGGTAACCGCTGATCTGTCGGTAAATAACAAATGGACGTTAGGCCGAAACGAAGAGTTTCCATCGGAACGCGTGTTTCACGGCTTTATGGACAGAGTGAAAGTATTCAAAGCCGCATTATCCGCTGATGATATCAAAAATATAGTGTCGTCAGAAAAAAAGTAAGCTGGTGGTGTCTCCTACGTTTAAGAACGATATTTAACAATCTCTAACTGGCTGTTGATGCTCTTGCTATTAATTGCGATGGCATTATCAGTTCCTGCTTGGCTTCATTAAGCCGCCCGGACAGACGGCCGAAAAGGGTTTCCGCTGCCTGCTTCCCCATATCATACGCAGGTTGTAAAATTGTAGTAAGCGATGGATTAAGTATGGCCGCGGTAATTTGATTGGTAAAGCAAATAACTTTTACATCACGAGGGATCTGTAGTTTCAGTTCATCGCAAGCCAGATAAGTTGCGGTAGCCAACTGCTCAACTGTAGCTATGATACCATCTGGTTTAACGGTCGTCAAATGCGCTTTGATCATATTTACGTTTTCCTCCGTATATTTATTGGAGCAGGTTACTATTTCTGCATCTTTAACTACAAACCCATTTTCAGTTAAAGCGTTGCGATATCCTTGTTCCCGGGCGGTTAAAATAGAAGGATATCCACTGATGGTAACCAGTGAGATGTTTTTACATCCGGCTTGCAACAAGTGTGTGGCTGCGTTGTAAGCGCTATTATAGTCGTCGGTTACTATTTTATCCGCAGTAATATCCTCGCAAACCCTGTCAAAAAAAACTATGGGGATGCCTGTTTCCTGTAATGTTTTAATATGTCCGGTATCCTGGGTGCTGCTGGCTACCGACATAATGAGGCCATCAACGCGTCCGCTGGCCAGGTCGTTAAACATGGATGCTTCCCGTTCATAACTGTCATGGGAAAGGTAGATCAGCGCATGGTATTTTTTTGGCGCGACAATACTTTCAATTCCGTTAATGGCCTGGCTAAAAAAGCTGTCGGCAATTTCGGGTATAATGATGGCTATAGTATTGCTGCTTTGTTTGCGGAGACTGCTGGCATAAGCGTTAGGTACGTAATTTAAACGCCTGGCAGCTTCCATTACCCTCAGTTTGGTTTCAGGACTTATATCATAGCTATCGCGAAGCGCTTTGGATATAGTTGCGGTTGAAAGGTTAAGCTCTTTCGCAAGCGTTTTCATATTCACCTTATCGTTCTTATTACCGCCGGTCATTTTTAGTATTGGTTATGCTTAATTGTGGAGCAATATAACGAAAAAGATGTTCAGTAGTTTCGACACGACTCAACCTGAACGGAAGAAGGGCTTCTATATGTTAAAACAATATTGGGTGCGGTTTAAATGAGAAAAGGCACAATTTCTTGTGCCTTTCGTGATCCCGCTGGGATTATATTTTGAAGGCTTAATGCCTCTATTTATCAATAAGTTACGACTATGAATTTGTAATGGGTCACCGAAAAGGTCACCGATTTACTTTGTACTTACTTGTACTTGTTTGATGTCGTTTAAAGAACGAAAATTAATGTTTACAAATGTACAATTTATAGTTAAAACTTAAATGTCATAAAGCAAAAACATTTTAAGTTCTGCGGATTAGAATCACTACATAATTGCAGAATTATGTAAGTATGTATTTTTATATTTTTGTAAGTTAAATTTGCGAAATCCATTTACTATATCAAAATACATTTACTTGTAGATGGTGTGCATATTGTCGTTAAGTTTCTCGCCCGAGTAACTCCCACCCTTAATAAATATCTTGACTGTTCTATTGCTCCTGGAGTAGGTTTATAAGGAACGATTGAGTGATATTTGTCTTCCCAAATTATCACCTCATCAAATTCTTTTCCTTTTGATTTGTGCAAGGTCATTACAAATATTCCATTATAACTACGATTACTCAATGAAAAATGTTCTTGCAGCAAAGCATCTTTAATCGCATTTTTCGCATTAGCATAGTGCTGATTTTGTCGCCAAGCTTCTGCAAGCCTTTCACCCAATAAAGCACCTTTGTTAAGCAATCGCAAATATTTGGAATCTTCAAATATATCTTTCAAAACAGAATTTGTACAATGCTCCAAGAGTTTCCTTACTTTAAGCCAATCAGTTTGCGGAGTACCTGAATATTCTATTTTTTCGATTCCCTCTACTATGGTATTAATTTCATCTACTAATACAACACGAGTTTTACCTCTAACAGTACCAGTTTCCAAGTACGATTTTAAGAACTCTGCATTTTTTAAGTCTTCTTGTGTGATTTTGTCTTTTCTTCCTCGCAAATGGGATATGATATTACTGATAAAATCTTTTTTTCTTTCGTCAGGGGTATTTGGTTCCATTAACCCTGCAATAATCATCGCCGATAAGGACGGCCCAGATGGGTCAATCATTACTTCGTGGTAAAACTCAGGCAAGCGTGATGACTTCTTTGATAGATAGGAAGAAATTGATAAGGTGGTTGCTTTGGTTTTTACTAAAACAGCAATCGACCAATCCCCATTTGGATTAGATGCTCTTAACCTTTTTAAGCTGTTTAGTAATGTATATTTAACAGCCGACATTGGTTCGCCACCATCAAATGTATAGGGGGTGACTATTACATCTTTATATTTAACACCTTTATTTGCACCAGTTAAAAGATCATTACCAAATTTGGTTATATCTTTTCCATTACTACGGTTGTTTTCATCACCAAAATCAAATTCAACAGGCTTAAAACAATCCTCAAACTCTTTAATTCTTTTAGGATTGGCACCTCTAAAATCATAAATCCTTTGATATGGATCTGCTAATGCTATGATGGTGCTTTTTTTGCCCAAAAGTTTAATAAAATCCCATTCATGTGGGTCGGTATCTTGAAACTCATCTACAAAAATGTATGGGTAGGTGTCGCTGATTATATTACGGACTGATACAATTCTTTGTAAAATTTCTTTTGCTTTCTCAGCAAACAAATCGAATGTTAAAATACCTTCATCTACAAACATCGATGTGCATTTTGCTCTCCTTTGTTCTTCATCAAGGCCGAACAATAATGAAGCGGTTTCTGGAGGTGGTAGGAGCCTTATAAATCGATGTTTAACAATTAACCTACTATAGGTTTGAATAATTGACCAGGTAAATCCATGATATGTGTTGATTTCAAGGTGCTTAAAACTTTCATTGGGTATCATTGATTTTGCGCTTTCAATTACCCGACCAACAGTCGATCTCGCAAAACTTAAAAACAATATTTTTTGTCCTTTCAATAATTTCCCATCTGATATTAGTTGCTGCGCTTTTAAAATACTTATTGTTGTCTTGCCGGCACCAGGGCCTCCTTTAACCATAAGATGCCCGTCTTCAACCAATAACTGTTTTCTTTTTTCACAAAGTTTTATCATCGACGCAATCTTAAATATCTATCTTGATTTTAATATCTTTAATAGTTTTACGCAATGTTATCGGGATTTCATTCACAGTACAATCACCTATCAAATCTGCTGCTGCGCCTGCACCCTTCGCCCATTTGAGATAGTCACCTATAGACTTTTTTATTTCATCATCAGTTGAAGTCTTTAGAGGTTTAACAGTTGATAAATGACTTGGCCATGAACCCTCCTTAGTGAGTTTAAGGGCGAATTTTTTAAGGGCGGCGGAATCGGTTTCTTCGATTATTAATTTTTCAAATCCTTTGTACGGTATCTCATAAGCATAATCCACATTCGCAACAATTTTTTCTTTATGCTCATCTGTTTGCTTATCGAAAACTGCTAATACGATTTTTTTTAACCCCCTAAAATATTCGCCATAAATAGGAACTGAACTTTCGGAAGCGGCGTCAAATACTGCTACACCCAAAGCCTCAAATGACAAATATTTGTCAGGATTTATTTCTTCCAGTCTTTTAGCGGCAGCAGAATAACTGGTGGCTTCAGTATTACCTTCTGTAATTAAAACTCTTTTAGCCAACAAAGCTTCTGCGAAGCGTAATCGAAATTCCGACCGGTAAGATTTTGGCTTTATAATGGAAGGCAAATCAACTGATTTACTGAACACAATTCCTTTTTCTCGATTGATAAGGCAAATACTTTCAGGAGTAAATTCTTCTAATACAAAAGGGGAATGCGAAGTAAATATAGCTTGGTTAGTTTTTTTGCGAATTATGTTTACTATCCGTTTTTGTGTATATGGAGGAATTGCAATTTCAGGTTCCTCCATTGCAAAAATTACTGTATCTTTCATTTCGGCAATCATTGAAAGTAAGGCAAGAACCATAGTATTAACAGTACCTGTTCCCTGATGATGAAACGGAGCATAGTAATCATCAGTTCCCGTTGACATAAAAACTGTTAGAGTTTTACGCAGACTTTCCCGAGTAAGATCTGTTACTTTGAGATGTGGTTCTGATCCCCAGTCAGCAGGAACAAATTCCTTTAATGCCTCCTGTACACCATCTAATACTTCTTTAACGCCAATGGTAGGGTCTGTTGCAACAGTGGTTACTCGCAATTTTTGGAGTACATCCTCCCACATTTTAGGTCTAAGTTCACGTATTTTAAGAATTATGTCTAACAAAGACCCCCTTTCAAGGCTTAATGCCCTTGAGCCTGTACGTAAAGCTCGCAAGTATAAAAATCCGCAATCTCGTTTATCTTTTTTTCCAAAACTGGCAAAAGTTAAATTTTCTCTTTCGGGGTGACAGAAAAAAGTTTCTCCAGCAAAATCATCTTCTTCCGAATCGTAATAACCTTTGAAGGCTACTCTTAATGCTTCAACAACGTGTTCTTCATCTACAACTTCACCGGGAGGCTCTTCAATTAGTTTATCTTCCTCTGTATCCCAAAATTCAAGATGGTTTTTGAATTTCCGTACTTGCTCAGCGTTTAAGCCGGTAATTACAATTTCTATGAAAATATTTACAGGGGTTTCTCCAATAAGATATTCCCCATTGTAAAAGTCATGTTCGTCAACTACAGGTGTACGATAAAGCCTGTCTGGGCCAAGAACCAAATCCATAGCTTCAAGAATGGTAGACTTACCCGCATTATTATCTCCAATAAAAACTGTATGCCCTTTTAAAATTATATCTGCTTTACGTATTCCTCGAAAATTTTGAATTTTAATTGATGTGATTTGCATGTAGGCAACGATGGATAGGTGAAATTATAATTATAAAAATACCTATTATTTGATGGATATTCCTGTATAACCTTTAATAAAAAACACCTACCTCATACATGAGGTGTGAAAAATCTATTTTTTTCCTTTTCAGCTTTGCTCCATAAAATATTGATTATGGAAAAAGCTATTTCACATTTCGATAAACACGGAAAGATGTTCCGCGACCAACTTATTACAGTTGGCGACCTTTTAGAATTTAAAGACCTTTTGCTATCAGATATAAAATCTATGCTTAAAGACCAGGTTAGCGGTAAAACCAAAAAATGGTTAAAAGCTATGGAGGTCCGTAAGATGCTAAATATATCACATGGCAAGCTACAGGCTTTGCGAGATAACGGCAAAATCCCCTTTACCAAATTAGGCAAAGTCACTTATTACGATGCCGACAAAATAGAAGGGCTAATGGAAACAGCAACCGTCGTTAAATTCTAATTATGCAAAA
Source organism: Mucilaginibacter gossypii (assembly GCF_900100945.1). Lineage (GTDB taxonomy): Bacteria > Bacteroidota > Bacteroidia > Sphingobacteriales > Sphingobacteriaceae > Mucilaginibacter > Mucilaginibacter gossypii. Next base: position 338,798 of record NZ_FNCG01000002.1, read on the forward strand.
GCGCAGGGCTAAGCGACGCGTTATTCAGCAGCAGGAATTGATTGCTGTTTTTGATGACATTTTGGCTTATTCTACCAATAAGGGAATGGGCTATCAAATACCGCCGCTCATCGGCCATGTGGCAATTTATTTCGATCAGCAAAGTATGGCTTTGCCGGATGCCCAAAGATTTTTTCAGCATCACGAAAATATGGAATGGAAGACCGTTACGGGCAGGCCGCAAAAAAACTGGAAAGTTTTAGCAAAGGATTGGATTTACAACACTGTTCAGCAAACAAAATTATTGGAACGCAAGGAGGCAAAACGCGTGGCGTTCCCCGATACATAATTACAGGTTACTGTATTTACAGCAATATGTAATTATAGAATTATGTAATTGTAGAAGACTGCAATTGTGGAAGTACAGGCTTACAGCAATATGTATTTACAATACCTCTGCAATTAAAGAAATATGTATTTAAAGATTTACAGCATTATGCAATTACAGCATTATGTATTTATAACAATTTAGAATTACATAAAATGGGAAAGATCATCACGGTAGCCCACCAAAAAGGGGGCGTAGGAAAAAGCACACTCGCAATGAATTTAGCAGTGTGTTTTCAGGATCAACTAAACGTTGCTTTGGTTGATACGGATTTACAGGGTAGCCTCTTTCAGATTAAAGAGGAACTACCTGGCCTGGCAGTTGTCGGTAACGAACAGTTGCAGGAAATCAAAAGGTTAGATTACGACCTGATTATAGTTGATACCCCGCCTTATCTGTCGAACAAACTACCGGAACTGTTCAGTCTTTCGGATTTTATATTGATACCTACTAAAGCAGGCTTTTTTGATGTAATGGCTATCCGGTCAACCATCGCCTTAGTAAAGGATGCGCAGGTGAAAAAGCCCGACATACAAGCTGGCATTGTAATGAATATGATTAAACCCCGCTCAGGCATAACTAAGGAGGTAAGCGGCCTTTTAGAAAGCATGGAAACCCCTGTTTTGGAAACTATGATACATGACCGGGTGAGCATTGCAAGGTCGTCTATCACCGCAGGGGTGTTACAAGGAAGCGATATCAAAGCGATAGAGGAAATTACATCCTTAGCGGAAGAGATCGTTAACCGCATCAGTGCATAATTACATAAATACATATTTATGTAATCGTCAAAAATCTCTTGAATAACGATGTACTAAAAGAAAGATTTACAATGACAGATTATAAAGACAAACTCGGCGGTTTAGCGGACAAACTTAAAAAGGATACGCCCAAAACGCCCATACAGGAAGTTCACCCGATCAGGCAAAGTGCCGCATTAAAAGAGGAAGAGGCGCAGTTAAATGTGTGGATTCCAAAGGCGCTTTTAAAGCGCATGAAATCCTACGGGGTGGAGTACGATACATCTTTAAAAGACATCAGTGTCGATGCTTTAAAATTCTTTTTAGATACCAAATTGAAGAAGTCAACATGATACAGGTCTTAAAGGAATGCTGGCAGGTTAAAGAAGTTTTAAGGGATGAGATTGCCTCTTAATAGCAATCAGCAAGATAAACGTTTGTCGGACAAACGGATCTTGCCCCTTCCTTCCGAAGTCTGTCGGGGGTAGGGTAAAAATCCTCCAGGGTCGGATTTTTTAAAGATTACAGAAATGGAAAACGAAGAAGAAAACAGGGAGCGCAAAGTAACCACGAGGTTTAAGCCCAATGAATTTAAAGTACTTGATACCCGCTTTAAGAAAACAAGATTTTTAAAAATGAGCGAGTACATCAGGTGCGTTTTGCTTGAAAGACCGATCACGGTAAATTACCGGGATAAGTCAATGGATGAAATGCTGGAAGAATTGGCATTGCTCCGAAAAGAGTTAAATGCAATCGGCAATAATCTTAACCAGGCAGTTCGACAAATCAATAGTGCGCACGGAAATGCGGATAACCGCTTATGGTTAAATCTGCTTTCCATCATTGGCAGTAAGGTCGATCCGGCCATCGGTCAGATCAAAGAACGTATGCAAAACTTTTCAGAAATATGGTCGCAAAAATTAAAACCGGGAGAAGCATCAGCGGTGCAATAAACTACAATGAACATAAAGTAAGGCAGGGCAAAGCAGAGTTGATTTCAGCACAAGGTTACCTGAAAGATCCGGTCAATTTAACGTTCAATGATAAGCTTCAAAGATTGACCGATCTTACCAATCGAAATGAGCGAACGCTCGTGAATACGCTGCATGTTTCTTTAAATTTTGCCGTGAGCGAAAACTTGGAGCAAGGCGTTCTTCAGCAAATTGCCGATGATTATATGGATGGTTTAGGTTTTGGCAAACAGCCCTATTTGGTTTATCAGCACCATGATGCAGGACACCCTCACCTGCATATCGTAACGACCAATATTGAGCCGGACGGTAAACGTATAAGTTTTCATTTACTGGCAAACAGGGCTTCTGAAAGTTCGAGAAAACAGGTTGAATTAAATTACAATCTGGTAAAGGCAGAAGAGCAGGGTAAACAGCAAAATGTAATCAGCAGGCCATTGGAACAGGTGAATTATGGCAAGTCAGAACTTAAAAGGTCGATCACCAATGTGGTGAATGAAGTGGTAAAAGCGTACAAGTTCACAAGTATTCCCGAACTAAACGCGGTACTAAATCAATACAATATTACCGCTGATCGGGGTTCTAAGGATTCAAGAATGTATGAAAAAAACGGGTTGGTTTATTGGATACTTGATGAAAAAGGCAACAAACTTGGGGTTCCGATCAAGGCCAGCAGCATCTACGGAAAGCCAACTTTAAAGGCACTTGAAGACCGTTTTAGATTAAATGAGGTGTTGCGCAAACCCCTGAACGAGCAATTAAAATCAAAAGTTGATAAAGCATTAGCAACGCCGATCTCTAAAATGACGTTTCAAAAAAAGTTAAAAGAGGACGGTATTCAAGTCATTTTTCGGCAGAACGAAGAAGGCCGTTTATACGGGATAACGTTTGTAGATCATGGGTCAAAATCGGTGTTTAACGGGAGCGATTTAGGCAAAAATTATAGTGCTGCCACATTAATAAATTGGTTTAAAAAGGATGAGGTCAACCATAACCAAACAGTTTCCAAAAAGGAAAATAACATCGCACAGGCTCCAAAAAATACTGACAATATTTCAGCATCGAATACGGCCGGCAGCAATGGTGATTCGCTGCTTAATATATTATTCAAAGAAGAACAACAAGACATGGCAGCTATCGGCAGGCTGCAACAGAATAAGCGCAAGAAAAAAAGAAAAGGACACTCACTTTAAAATATATTATCATGCAAACAGGTGAAAACGAACAAGCCCTAAGAAAGATAATTGACTTTACCAGGCTTTTAAGTATAGCTATTTTAATAGTACATTTTTATTTAAGCTGCTACCCGGCTTTCCAGATTTTAGGTTTAACAAAGCCTTTTGTAAATCACATTTTATTACCCTTATCGAAGATGGTAGTTTTTGCTAAAGTGCTTTATGCAAAACTGGCCGCGCTGATCCTTTTGATGATTTCGCTGGTGGGTAGTAAAGGCAAAAAAGATGAATCGATTAAGGCAAGCAGGATTTTTATTTATTGTATGATGGGATTGATAATGTACTTTATCAGCACCCTGTTTCTTACAATACATTATCCGGCCACTACGATAGCAGTATTGTATATCGGCGTTACAGTCATTGGTTACATGCTACTACTTTCCGGTGTAAGCCTGCTTTTCAGGATGCTAAAACTTAATTTAGGCAAGGATATATTCAATAAAGAAAACGAATCTTTCCCGCAGGAAGAACGGCTTTTAGTGAATGAATACTCTATCAATTTACCTGCGGTTTATAATCTAAAAGGTAAAAGCCGTAAAAGCTGGATAAATATTATTAACCCGTTCCGGGGAACACTGATTGGTGGTAGCCCAGGTTCGGGTAAGTCTTACTTTGTCATCCGTCACATTATTACACAGCATATTCAAAAAGGCTTTACCATGTTGGTTTATGACTTCAAGTACGATGATTTAACAAAGATCGTATATAATGCATTGATAAAATATGGCCACCTATACAAAGTAAAACCAACTCAATACATTATCAATCTTGAAAATATTATGCACCGGGCTAATCCCTTAGAACCGCATACCATGTTTGATATTACCGATGCGATAGATTCAAGCCGCACAATTATGCTCGGCCTTAATCGCGAGTGGATTAAAAAGCAAGGTGACTTTTTTGTTGAATCCCCCATTAATTTTATTACCGCCATCATGTGGTTCCTAAAGAAATATGAAGATGGGCGCTATTGTACTTTACCCCATGTAATAGAATTGGCGCAGGTAGAATATAAAGACCTGTTTGAAGTATTGTTGCAAGAACCTGAAATAGAGGTATTAATTAACCCTTTTGTGTCTGCCTGGCAAAATGAGGCTTACGAGCAATTGGAAGGACAGGTAGCCAGTGCTAAAATCAGCCTGGCCCGTATATCGTCGCCGCAATTATATTATGTATTGAGCGGCAACGATTTTTCTATGGACATTAATAATCCTAATGAACCCAAAATAGTATGCCTTGCCAATAATCCGCAAAAGTCACAAATCAATGGCGCGGTTTTGTCCTTGTATATCAACCGGATTAATAAGCTGGTTAACCGCAAAAATCAATTAAAATGCAGTATGATTTATGATGAGTTTCCAACTATTTACTTTAACGGTATTGATAACCTGATCGCTACAGCCCGATCAAATAAAGTGGCCGTTACATTAGCCGTTCAGGATTATAGTCAACTAAAAAAAGATTATGGGCGTGAACAGGCAGAGGTCATTTTGAATATTGTAGGGAACATTATTTTTGGACAAGTAACCGGCGATACGGCAAAACAACTTTCAGAGCGGTTTGGCAAAATTAACCAAGAAAAAGAAAGTATCTCGATCAATAGTCAGGACACCTCAATCAGTAAATCAACACAACTGGATTACGCCATACCTGCATCGAAAATATCCGCCTTATCTTCCGGTGAATTTGTAGGTATGGTGGCAGATGATCCCGATAACAAAATTGATCTAAAAACTTTTCATAACGCGATACAAAACGATCACGAAGCAATCAGGCAGGAAGAAGCAGCCTATCAGCCTATTCCGAACGTACGCAATGTCGACCAGGCGGAGGTGCTGATAACTTATCACCAAATCAAAGAAGACGTTAAAAGAATAATTGAAAGCGTTTTAAGCAACATTTCTTAAATAAAGCAAATATTTTTCGTAATATTTCATATATAAGAATTAATACAACGTATCCGTTGTGTTAATTTCGTTCTGTTTGCCATTCTTTTATACTTCCGATGAAAAAGGAAGAACTTTTAAAAGATTTAGGTGAGCGAATACGCACTGTCCGAAAGGATAAGGGTATTACTCAACTACAGCTTGCTCACTCCATCGGAAAAGACCAGCAATCAATTCAACGTTTAGAAGCAGGTAATATAAACCCCTCATATATTTATCTGCAAGAAATAGCCGAAGGTTTAGACACCACCCTTCTGGATATGCTGAATAAAGAATTGCCTGCAAAAACCTGATAAAAATAAACATTGCGAGAACTTTATTTAATTACAGCGATGTAATTATGCTTTGCTATACGCGAATATTACGCCGTATAAGTTTTACGGCTTTACACACATTTTTTATAACCCAGTACTAAACCTATCTAACCTTATCTATGAGAACTATTACAGAGCGCTTTTACAGCGCTTTAGAAAACCAATTAAATGAAGTTTCAATTAATGGCGATTCATTAGCCGATCAATATAAAACGTCTATCCAGCTTTGCAAAAAAGCAATGGCTAAACTTAAAAATTATATATCCAGCTACAATTTTGAAAACACCGAGGATGAGGTGGAATTTTTCAAAGTTGTAAAACCCCAATTTTATAGTAAGTATATCTACTTTATCAATGTGTATAATTTTTTGATGCAAAAGCCTTTAGGAAGTGAGGAAATTATAAAGGATTATATCAACTACGAACTAACCGATATAAAAAGGTTTTTCGACCATAACCATGCATTTTACCAGTATTACCGTTCCGGTTCTACACAAATGGATGAAGTTTATTTTACGCGCGGAGGCTTTGACGTTCATGTAGAACTGGAAGATTTTGAAGAAGATGAATTATATTCTACAAGCCATGATTATAAACTATCTAAAGTTATAGCTAATGAGAAATACCAGGATTATCTTAACCTCGAATTGCAAAAGATTTTAAATCACGATGAAAAGCCACAGGAAATCGGTATAGAATTACCATTGACCTGGACTGCCAATAAAACGGATTTGGTCGAATTGATTTACGCACTGGTCGCGTTAGGGGTATTTAATAATGGAAATACCGAAATCAAATCGGTGGTGAGTTTCTACCAAACGGTTTTTCACGTCGATCTTGGCTCTTATTATCATAAGTACACGGACATAACACGCAGGAAAAAAGAAAGAACCTCATTTTTGGATAAACTAAAGCTGGCTTTGTTGCGCCGTATTGATGAAAAATTGGATGAGGAACCAACTCAACAACAAAGGATCAAATTTGGGTGATTTGCAATAGTTTGTTTTTCAGATACTTATTTGCCGGTTAAATAAAAAAACACCTACCTCATGTGTTAGGTGTGAAGAATATATTTTAGGTAACCCAACCTTTGTTTTCGGAATCGCCGCATGGTGCGGTGGTTTTTAAACCAAAGTAATATGTTGTCTTCAATTTCGTGGCAGCACTATCTTGCAGCCGTTGTTATCATCACCATTTCATATTACCTGTACGTAATTCTCAGGTACTATCAAAAAGAGATCGGCAATCTTTTTAATCGCAAGCCGCAAAATGCTGATGTATTTTCAGCAATTCAATCTCCTGTTATTTCTGTCATGGGCCAGGCCAAACCGGATAATGGTGTAACCGTCACCGAAACCCAAAATTTACCATTTACCGATGTTATGCCGGACGAACCTATACAATCCATCACGGAGCAAATGCAAACCGCCGACATTCAAAGTGATCCATCTTCTGAATTAGTATCGGAAGCCGGTAACTTGATTGATGCGTTTAAGGATGTTGATAATAAACAGGAGTTTTTAACGCTCTTGGGTATTTTGGTCAGCTCTTATAAAAGGTTTCAGGAGCAAATAGATCTTCCGGCTGCTCTAAGCCGTGTGGTAGAAATTTCCAAAGACAAATTAAAATTCACAGTTGCCCTATCCGATTTTCAAAACACTTGGGCTTAGGCAACCTATCCGTTTACATTAATTCATAAAATTATGAAATCTCAAAAAACAGACTTCCGTTCAAGAGCGGTTAATTTTTTCAGGCATCTACTGGCAACAGTCACCTTATTGATAATCAGCCTAAGCCTTTACGCTCAGGATGGCAATTCAGGAATAACGGCAGCAACTACACAGGTTAAAAGTTATTTCAGCACAGGCACAAGTTTGATGTATGCTATCGGTGCCATAGTCGGACTTGTGGGAGCGATCAAAGTATTCAAAAAATGGAACGACGGTGAACATGATACTGGCAAAGTTGCTTCAAGCTGGTTTGGCAGTTGTATCTTTTTAGTGGTAGTCGCTACGGTACTAAAATCATTTTTCGGAGTTTAAAATTTTAATCATGGCATTGTATCAGATAAACAAGGGCATAAACAAGCCAATCGAGTTTAAAGGGCTGAAAGCACAATACATTGGCTACCTCGCTGTGGGGCTTGTACTGTTGCTGATCGGGTTTGCTGTAATGTATATCGTCGGGGTGCCGGTAGTTTCCTGTATCATCATCATATCCGTTTTAGGAAGCGCCCTTTTTTACCAGGTATTCAAATTAAGCCATAAATACGGTGAACACGGCTTAATGAAAAAAGCAGCCAAAAGGTACTTACCCGACCATTTGAAGTTTACTACACGAAACATCTTTTTACAACTAAAAAAATAATCATGGCATCACACAGCAAAGCAGAGCAGGTATTTCCTGTATATAAGGTGGAACATAACTGCATGGTTTCCGCAAATGGCGACCTTACCATTGGTTATAAAGTGAACCTGCCCGAAATTTTCACTTTGTCAAATGATGAATATCTTTCTTTTCACGAGGTGATTATAAAAGCGTTGAAACTACTGCCTAAAAATACCGTGTTTCATAAACAGGACTGGTTTATCAATGATCAATATGAAGCTGTATTTGCTAAAGAGGACCATCAGCAGGTTAAAACATTCTTATCTCATTCAAGCGAACGCTATTTTCACGAACGCGAGTTTTTGCATCATCATTGCCATATCTTCATTACTAAAAAACCCGATAAGTTTAAACAGTATTCAAGCGCAGTTAGTTCCCTGATGCGTAAACGCATAGTGCCTGTACAAACAACCTGCGACGAATTGTTCAGGGACTTTCAGGATAGCGCAGGGCAGTTCGTAAGAGTGTTGGAGGATAGCGGTTTAATTAAGTTAACGCGCCTGAACAATGACGAATTAGCCGGAACATTAAATAAGGCCGGGGTTTTGGAGCAGTATTGTTTTCTGCTTAATCAAAGCGAGGCACCAGTATTGAAAGATATTCATATTCAGGATGAGATCAGGATCGGTGATAATCACTGCCAGCTTTACACTTTAAGCGATGCCGAAGATTTGCCGCCATTATGCGGCCCGAGGATCACTTATGATAAATATAGTACGGATAAAACAAAATTCAGCACTGGTTTTGCTACGCCGATAGGTACGCTATTAAAATGTAACCATTTGTATAACCAATATATATTTATCGGTGACAGCCTGCAAGCGATCAAAAAATTGGAAGCAAAAAAATTGCGCCTGCAATCTCTTTCGGCTTATTCGCGCGAAAATGCGATTGGCCGCGATGCTACGCACGATTTTTTAAATGAGGCTATCAGCCAGCAACGCCTACCTGTAAAGGCGCATTTCAACGTTTTAGCCTGGACGGATAACCCTGCGCTATTAAAAGATCTAAAAAATAAGGTTAGTTCATCGTTGGCTCAAATGGATGCGCAGCCTAAACAGGAAACCGACGGTGCTGCTCAAATCTGGTGGGCGGGGTTGCCTGGCAACGAAGCCGCTTTTCCAATGAACGATACATTTGATACTTTTGTTGAACAAGCTACCTGTTTCTTAAACCTTGAAACAAATTACCAGTCAAGTATCAGCCCATGTGGCATTCGCTTAGGCGACCGTTTATCCGGCAAACCGGTTCATGTGGATATTAGTGATGACCCGATGACTAAGGGAATTACCACCAATCGCAATAAATTTATTTTAGGTCCGTCAGGCAGCGGCAAATCTTTTTTCACCAATCACTTATTAAGAAGTTATTTTGAGCAGGGTTCGCATGTGGTTTTAGTAGATGTGGGACATAGCTATCAGGGACTTTGTGATTTTGTTGGTGGTTATTATTTTACTTACACCGAAGACGAGCCGATCAGTTTTAACCCGTTCTACATCGCTGATGGTGATTATCTGGATACCGAGAAAAAGGAAAGCATCAAGGCGATGATCCTGGCTTTATGGAAGAAAGAAGATGAAGGCGTACAGCGGTCAGAATATGTCGCCATATCCGATGCTTTGTATCACTATTACGAGAAACTAAAAAACCATCCTGAAATTTTTCCGTGTTTTGACAGCTTCTATGAATTTCTAAGCGAAGATTTTTATGAAACGATGAGGCAATCAAAAGTTAAAGATATACGTTTTGATATTGATAATATGTTATTTGTATTGAAACCATACTATAAAGGTGGTGAATACGCCTACCTGCTGAATGCGAAAGAAAACCTTGACCTTTTGCAAAAGCGCTTTATTGTCTTCGAGTTGGATAATATTAAAGACCATCCTATTTTATTCCCGGTAGTTACACTCATCATTATGGAAACGTTTGTTTCTAAAATGCGAAAGCTTGCCAAAGACACTCGTAAAATGATTCTGATAGAGGAAGCCTGGAAAGCTATTGCACGTGAAGGTATGGCCGAGTACATCAAATATCTTTTTAAAACAGTCCGTAAATATTTTGGTGAGGCATTGGTTGTTACCCAGGACATTGAAGATATTATTAGTTCGCCGGTAGTTAAACAGGCCATTATCAATAACAGTGACTGCAAGATCTTACTTGACCAGCGAAAGTATCAAAATGACTTTCCTAAAATACAACAGCTATTAGGGATAACGGATAAGGAAACGGCACTCATTATGAGTATGAACCGCAACAATGATGAGAACCTGAAATATAAAGAAGTTTTCATCAGCTTAAACGGCCAGTTATCAAAAGTTTATCGCACCGAAGTAAGCCGCGAAGAGTATTGGACTTATACCACAGAATCTTCGGAAAAAGCAAAAGTTCATGCCTACACTAAAAAATTAGGCAGTGTAAAGCTTGCGATAGCCGCTATAGTCAGAGAAGAATTAGAAAAAGCAGCATAAACTAAAACCTATAATTATGAAAGCATTAATCGTTATAATAAGCCTAACATTTGTAGCCCTTATAGGATGCAAAAGTAATTCCCAAAGCAACTCGTTAGAGGGTACTTTTACAAACCAATCTAAAAGTGAATATAGTACCGCATCAGATACATTAATAATAACGCGATCGAGTCAATCAAGCAATACTTATCAAATCGAGCGAAGAACAGGTTTTCAAAAAATACGGAACGGGGTAACTCAAGCCAAAGAATATAAAACCGAAAAATGGCAATCATCATGGAGTGACGATAAACAAGTATTGTCTGAAACTGAATATGGCCGTCAGATAACTCCCGGTAAAGACGGTAATTCCGTAAAGTTGAAAAATACGGAGTACCAAAAAATTAAGTAATATTTTCTAAATATCAGTAAGTAATTCCTGTATATACACAGGGATAAGGGGGCTTTTTATGAAAAATTTACCTATAAAAATGGTTTCATTGGTGGTATTTATTGCTTTGATATTACCCGTCCAGAAAGCAAAAGCACAATTCGTAATTGGCGAAGTGATCAAACTCACAGTTACCAAAATCATTAAGGCTATTGACCTTAAAGTACAGCGTATGCAGAATAAAACAATATGGCTTCAAAACGCGCAAAAGGTCATCGAAAATCAAATGTCCAAAACCAGGTTGACTGAAATTTCAGGTTGGACAGAACAGCAAAAACAATTATACAGCAACTACTATACGGAATTAGGAAACATCAAAGCCACCATATCAAAATATCAGCGGATAAAGGATATCACGATGAAACAAGCGGCTCTGGTCAGTGAGTACAAACAAGCCTGGAGTCTATTTCGCCAGGATAATCATTTCAACCCGCAGGAACTAAGTTATATGCAGCAGGTTTACACCGGCATCTTAGATGCGAGTGTAAAAAACCTTGATGAGATCATGCTCGTAGTTAGTCCGGCAAAAACACAAATGACGGATGAACAACGCCTCGAATTGATTAATAAAGCCAGTGACCATTTGGATGAAAATTACAATGATTTGCACCAGTTCAATAATCAGGGTATCAGGTTAAGCCTGCAACGCAGTAAAGATTTAAGCGACACACAATCAATTAAAAAGCTTTATGGAATCAATTAACCAAATAAAAACACGGGCCGACGAGATCCGTCGTAAGAGCAAGAAGTTGCTGGCTTTTACGGTAATGACAGTTGCCGCATCTGCACTGGCTACTACGGTAAGGGCGCAAACTTTTGCTGAATGGTTCCAACAAAAAAGCACGCAAAAAAAATACCTTTTACAGCAGATAGCTGCATTACAGGTTTACGCCGCTTATTATAAGGCCGGCAATAATATCGCTCATAATGGCCTGGGTTCTATTACGGGGTCTTTAAAAACAGAAAACGGGTTGCATACTACCTACTACAATAACCTGAATACCGTTAGCCCTGTAGTAAAGAATAACAAACAGGTAACCGACATACTGCAATGGCAAAAAGATATACTTTCTCGAATGAGTCCGCTTGAAAAAACCGCCAATCTTAACGATGGTGAAAGAAAGTATATCATAATGGTTAAGACTGCTTTATTTAAAGATTGCGACCAGCAGATCACCGAATTACAAAATGTGATTACTGATAGCAAACTAAAAATGAGCGACGAAGAACGGTTAAAACATATTGGTGTGATTCACTCCGCTATGCAAAATAATTACCGTTTTGCTTCTGCATTTGCTGACCAGGTTAAAGTTTATGCAGTGCAGCGTGCGCAGGAAAATAATAATGTGATCTCCGAAAAGAAGATTTACGGGATTCAATAAAAAGCCAGTTATTATGAAGAAGAAAATAAAGAATATCGTAATTATAGTGGTCTTTTTTCTTTGCCTGGTTACGACAAAAGTTGCGACCGCACAGGTTCAGGAAATGCAGCAATTGATTTTAGATATTGAAAAGCTAACCCAATTGAAAGGCATATTGAGCGATATGAAAACGGGTTACCAGATCTATCAGCAAGGCTATGGTAGTATATCCCAATTATCCAAAGGTAATTTTGACCTGCATAGCATTTACCTTAATGGTTTACTTTCTATAAACCCTACTGTTAAAAACTATGGCAGGGTAGCCGAGATAATCACCCAGCAAGTTAGTTTGGTTAGCGAGTATAAAAGTGCCTATAAACAATTTCAGCAAAGTGGCTCATTTAGTTCAGGGGAATTGAATTATATGAGCAATGTATATACGCAGCTTGTCAACCAAAGCCTGCAAAATCTGGACGATCTAACAAATGTGCTTACCGCTGGTAAACTGCGAATGTCCGATGATGAACGAATGCGGGCTATTGACCGCATCTATGCCAGCAGTTCAGATAAGCTGCAATTTCTCCGGCACTTCAACCGGCAAGGCGTTTTACTCAATATTCAGCGCACAAAGAATATTGGTGACACCCGAACGGTGAAGCGGCTCTATGGTATAAATAACTAATCCCAATTTTATGAAAAAGAACATTAATTTAACCGCAATTCTTGCGGTAACGGGGATAGCTTTTCCTTTATTTTCCAAAGCAGACGGCCTTGCTACAGATATACAGGGCTTGCAGGGAACTTTAAATGGCGTTTATAATGATATGTTGCCTATGTGCAGCCAACTCATCGGAGTTGGCCGGGCAATAGCCGGATTTGGTGCGTTATGGTACATCGGCAGTCGCGTATGGCGGCAGATAGCCAGTGCCGAGCCTATAGATTTTTACCCCCTGATGCGGCCATTCGCTTTAGGCTTAGCCATTCTTTTGTTCCCTACGGTCATCGCCATTATCAATGGAATTATGTCGCCGACCGTAAGTGCTACGGGTGGGATGGTACAAAATTCAGATGCGGCTATCGCCGCCTTGCTGAAAGCCAAAGAAGCGGCGGTAGAAAAAACGGACACCTGGCAAATGTATGTTGGTGCTGATGGCGATGGCGACAGGGATAAATGGTACAAATACACCCATCCCGATGACCCTACAGGCTCAAACGAAGGTATGCTTGCCAGTGTAGGTAATGATATGAAGTTTGCTATGTCCAAAGCTTCCTATAATTTCCGCAATTCAGTTAAGCAATGGATGTCCGAAGTATTGCAGGTGCTATACGAAGCAGCGGCTTTATGTATCAATACCATCCGGACTTTTTACCTGATCATTCTCGCCATATTGGGGCCAATTGTATTTGGATTAGCTGTCTTCGATGGTTTTCAGCATACCTTAACGGTGTGGCTGGCTAAATACATTAATGTATTTCTATGGCTGCCGGTGGCAAATATTTTCGGTGCGATTATCGGCAAGGTTCAGGAAAATATGCTGAAACTGGATATTACCCAGGTTCAAAATGCGGGTGATACTTTCTTTAGTTCCACAGACACCGCTTACCTCATATTTTTAATTATTGGCATCATCGGTTATTTCACCGTACCAAGCGTAGCCAACTATATAGTAAATGCAGGCGGCGGCAACGGTTTACTACAAAAGGTAAACAGCATCGTAAGCAACACGAGCCAGTCGGTAGCCGGGGCGGCATCATCAGGTTTGTCAGCAGATGCCTTTGGCAATCAAAAATCCAACACCAGCCAAAGCATGGCCGACAGCGCAGTATCAAAGCCATACTTTCAGGATAATGGCAGTAACCCAAATAACGGTCGGGCAAGCAAGATCGATCCACAGCAAGCCTAATTATTCACCTATAAATAAATAATCATGTTTACACATCTCAAAAACATTGAAACAGCCTTTAAGCACATCAAATTATTCAGCTATTTTTTGATTGCAGCATGTACCATTATATCCTGTTTCGCACTTTATAAAAGTTACCAGGCAGCGAACATCGCAGGCAGCCACATTTACATTTTGGCTAATGGGAAAGCGTTGGAGGCTTTTGCAGCCGACCGGAAAGACAATATACCGGTAGAAGCACGCGATCATATCCGAATGTTCCATCATTATTTTTTCACTCTTGACCCTGATGAAAAGGTAATTGATGCCAATATAGGCAAAGCCTTATATCTGGCTGATGAAAGTGCCAAAAATCAATACAACGATTTAAAGGAAAAAAGTTACTACAACAACCTTATTTCCGGCAATATCAGCCAACAGGTTACCGTGGACAGTATTCAACTGGATATTAACCAATACCCTTACTACTTTAAATGCTACGCCACTCAAAAGCTGATCCGCTCTACTTCAACTGCGAACCGCAGCCTGATCACACAGGGTTACTTGCGGAATGTAGCAAGGTCGGACAATAACCCACATGGTTTTTTAATCCTGCATTGGGAAACTTTAGCTAACAGGGACACTACCATTCAACACTAAAGCTATGAATTTATCAAACAGTAAAACATCAGCGCAATTGAGCGACAAGGTTGCAGCATCGCTGGCAAAACAGATAATTAATTTTCAAACTCTTTTTTCGGCCGGGCTTAACAGGTGGTTTAACGCCTACACTATTCGCCAAAAGAAACAGATCGCTATTGCAATCGGGCTGCTAATATCCATCATATTGATTAGCAGTTCATTTTGCAGCTTTTATACCATTCCCAAATTATCACAAAATTATACCTCTGCCCATATTGGGCAGGCATCCGATTTTCCCAATCCCCGATTTATTAAACGTCAATTAACAGATTCATTAACTAAAAAAAAGTAAATCATGAATGCAGTATTAAACAGCGGCCAATTGCCGCAGCATACTCCTGAATTTTTGAAGGAGCGCAAATTTTTAGTCATTATGCCCCTGCTTATCATCCCGTTTTTAACGATGGCATTTTGGGCGTTAGGCGGCGGTAAGCAATCCGCATCTGCCTTTGAAAACTCTAATGCGCAGGGATTAAACGCTACGCTACCACAAGCGCAATTTAAAGATCAAAAAGCCCAGGACAAAATGGGCGTTTACCAAACCGTTAAAACGGATTCCGCGAGTTCAGCCAGTAGCGGGGTTAGTGAAAGCTTCGTAAAATCAATGGGACTGGATGCCGCTAAAGCGGGACACACCGATTCAGTTACCCAGCGTTCAACCGCTAATCTTACAGGTGGCCCGACAATAGCAGATGTGAACGAAGCAAAAATTCAGGCCAAGCTTGCCGCTATTAATCAGCAGATTAACCAGCCGGAAACACCGAATTACGGCAGTGGTGGTACTTCCTCGCCGCAATCTGCCGCCGACGTAAAAAGGTTGGAATTAATGATGAAAGCCATGAATGGTAGCGGTAGTAGTAGCGACCCTGAAATGAAGCAGCTAACTCAAATGCTTCAGCAAATAAACGATATACAAAATCCCGGCAACGCCAATAGCAGGTTGCGTAACCAATCACTCAAAAACCACGGGCGCGTTTATGCGGTGATGGCAGCGAATGATGATGACGATTATCATTCCGCATCCAATAAAATGCAAGTAAGCTACGCATCCTATGATGGTGGTGGTCAATCAAAGAAACGCCGCTCTGCTAATACTGCCGAAACAGCAGGTAATACCATACAGGCAGTAGTGCATGAAGATCAAACGTTAGTAACCGGCGCGGTTATCAAATTAAGATTGCTGGATGGTATCTATGTAAACGGCAAAATGATACCTAAAGGCAGTTTTGTTTACGGCACTTGCTCGTTGAACAATGAGCGTTTAGAAGTCAAAATTACCAGTATTCGTTACCTCAATAACATTTTGCCGGTAGCGCTCGCTGTTTACGACCTTGACGGTATGGAAGGCTTATATGTTCCAGGTTCCATCGGAAGGGATGCCGCAAAAAATGGTGTTGGGGATGCCGTGCAGTCTATGCAACTCCTGTCAATGGATCAGTCTGTAGGTACACAGGCCGCAAGCGCGGGCGTTGAAGCCGCCAAAGGTTTATTCAACCACAAGGTAAAACAGATCAAAGTTAAAGTAAAGGCCGGTTACGAAGTCCTTTTAAAGGATAGTAACGACCGTGACAATTAAACCAAATAAGCCATGAAAAAATCATTCATTATTTTCATTCTTGGTGCCTGGGGGACAGTTTCCTACGCGCAAGATACCGCCTATGTTAGCCGTGATAAAACCACCGCTTTATTTTTTAAATCCGCTGTTAAAATTATCAGCAAACCAACATCAGATTTTGATGTAAGCCAAAAAGAAGATGCGCTGATTACTATTAAAGCGCTGGATGCGGATTTTAAGCCCACACGCATAAATGTGCAGGAAATTAGCACTGCCAAAATCTATCACATTCCTGTTGAATATTCTTACGGGCGTGCCGGTAGGCGTATTGAAGTTGACGGAGCAGCACCAATGACGGTAAGGGTTATTAAAACCGCTGATTATAATTACAGCGCAGTAGTTACCCAATTAGCCGAGGGTAAACGCAAAGATGTAGTAGACCGCGAAAAAACAGGAGGTGTAAAAGCCTGGGTTGATAAACTTTCACTTGCTGGTAACCGGATTTTCTTTAGGCTGGATATTCGTAATAAATCCAATCTGCCTTATGAAATTGATTTTGTCCGTTTTTATATCAGGGATTTAAAAACGGTTGCGCGGATGGCTACTCATGAGCAGGAGATAGTGCCATTAATTACCACACTTCATAAAAAAACTTCAATTGCACATAAACAGGAGATTGCAAAGGTATTTGGCTTTCACCGCTTTTCGCTTTCTGAAGACCAGGCACTGAATGTTGAATTATACGAGCGCAACGGGAACCGCCATTTATACCTGCAAATCAAACAAAAGGATCTGGACAAATCAAACCCGATTGAAGTGCCCAGGCTTGCTTTGGAAACAGTCGCTTTCAATCATTAAATATAAATGCCAAACTGGTTGCATATAAAAACTAAGGTATGGAAGACGAGCAAAATTTTGACGAATTGATAGGCGAATTGGATTCGTTGGGTATCAATACAAGGGATATAAGCGGCACGATCTGGCAAGCAATACAACAGGAAGTCAGCCTGAAGGCTATATCTTATCATGATGAGCAGGCAAGGATTGTTTTAGACATTGGATTAGACGATTCATATAGAACGAGCCTGTTTGATTATGCGGTTTATTATCCAATAACACCTGAAAGATCTCATGTACAGGCATTTGATACTGATGTACCTCTTTCCGATGCAAAGAAGCTACTTCAGTTGCGGATAAAAAAAAACATAGACGAGCCAATAGGTGCTTATGAACCGATGTCACAAAGAGAAGTAATACAAGAATTAAACACTTTAAATCAAAATGTTATGAACACACAAAATGCAGAATTTTTAAAAAAGAGCCTTTTAAACTTAGGGTTTGGAGAAAAATTAAACACTGAACTTGATAAAGAAATGGCCGCTAAAACACCGGAGTTTAAGTTAGGACTGCAACACGAGTTTAACCAAAAGACGGTTGACTACACTTTGCACTTTAAAGCCGGTGATAATCAGGATATGTATTTCTTCAACAAGTATGATGCAACCATCAACCACAAGGACGACTCTGCAAAGAACATCGATCAAACTTTTTTTATAAATAAGGGCAGCGGCATTACTGCTAAGGAAGCCTTTAACCTGATGGAAGGCCGCGCCGTTCACAAACAGCTTTACAACTTAGAGGGGCAAAAATACCAGGCTTGGTTAACGCTGGATGATAAAAATTTGACCGAGAACGGCAACAAAAAGATCAAGCATTACCATGAAAATTATGGCTACGATCTTGAAAAAGTTATTGCCGGAAAAGGTATTAGGGAACTGGAAGACCCGAAAACAAAGGAAGAACTTTTATACTCCCTTAAAAAAGGTAATGCACAACAAATAACCATTGGAGGAGACGATGGCGATAAAAAGTATTTTATCGCGGCTAACCCACAATACAAAACCGTTGACCTTTTCGACCATCAGATGAAAAAAATAAAACGGGAAGAATTGCTGCAGACCGACCAAAAGCCTGTTAGAAATTTAAAACAACGTGAGCAGCAAAAGGAGGATGCTCCTGCAAAAAAGCAGTCGCGTAAAGCCAAAGTTCACGTTTAGGCAAATTAAAAAGGGAAGTAAAGGCTTCCCTTTTTTTGTATTGTGATTTTTTTAAATCCAGTTTTTTATTGTTATATAAATACGAATGGCTTACTTTAATTTGGTGATACTTGACAAGTTCGTCCCATCATTCTCTAAATACTACGTAAATTGCGGATCATAATTTATTCTAAACCATGTACATATTCAACCGCGACACCATAAAACCTTTCGACATTCTTCTATTCAGATTCCCAGGAAACAGAATGTCTGATGCAATCCGACGGATATGCAGATCAGAGTATAGTCACGCGGTCGTTTATATTGGCGACGATTCTTTTATAGAAGGTGTAGAACCAGTTGTTACGCTATTTTCGACTTACAGGTATTTTTTTAACGAATTGGACAACCTTAAAGTGCTGCGTTTGAAACCGGAATTTATCGCAGGATTTGATTCAACAAAAGCAGAACACGCAATCAGGCGGTTAGCCTATTGTAATTACTCTAATTCACTACTTTCTTCCATGAGAAAGCAGGATTTGAACTATGAACATATCAGCCGTTTTAAGGATGATGGGCAATGGACAGGCGGCGTAGTATGCTCTACAATGGTTTCGCTGCCGTACTATGCTGGCGGAATAGATATTTCAAATAACGAAGAACCATACTATGTTGACTTTGGTAAAATAGAAAGTTCTGAATATTTTGAGGATGTTACTGCCGATGTTTTTGTTCAGGTCGAAAAAGAGCCAGGCGAAAATATGTTTGATTATTTCAGTATGCTGCCTACGAATACCATTTTGGAAAAACAGGCAGAAATTGTTGGTCGGCTAAACAATTTTGTTGAACAGCTTTTTAAGGAGGTTAAGGCTGAAAAAGATTTATTTCCTGAATTGAAAATTACTGATAAAGATTTTGTTTTTAGTAATTGGGAGGATATTTACCCATACATAAATCAATGGTTTGAAACTGAAAAAGGCCAGGAAATAGATAACCGAATTTATCAGGAGGTTTATTCATCAGGCTACACCAACTTATGGTTTGACGAGGTACATTCAAAAAGATCGCTGTATTTCCCTTTTTATTTTATTTTACCTCGTGAAGATGGACCAAAACGAAAAATCGAATCAAAAAAACATTATGAACTTTCATGTGAAAGCTTTGAACATGCACTGGAGCGAATGAGCGAAGCCGAAGATGCTTTATTTAACAATTTTACAATTTGCCCTTCAAAAACTTTACATCTGTTATTAGATATGTACAGATCGTGGACAGATTTGCTTCGATCAACTATACGAGAATATCAGAGTATAATCAAAGAATATGATCAGCTTAAAGCAGCACTTGTTCAATTCGGGTAGCCATCAAATAAATTTAAATACTATTTATCGCTGCTTTTAATTCCTTGGCTCCAATCGTGAAATTGGTGATAATGTTTGCTTTTTGCGTTGGGTCAGATGTTACTTCTCTTGTACTTTTTTCAAACAGAGCAACTTCAAGCTGCCTGTTTTGTAAAGCAGATACGGCATAGCTTGATACATTTGGATTAGAAGTTATTTCTTCTTCCTTTTCAGCGAGACAATGTTTTAGATCGTTTACTATTTCTTCTAATTCTTTCATGGTCTAAGTCTTTATCCAAAATTAATAATTATTATAAGCAATGCGCTTTTAAACTTATAATTATTGTATGCTGTCCCTCCGGCCAGGCTTTCCGCTATATCTTTTCCCTGAAAAGGATGCCGTTTCAATCCTTGACAGGTGACCACTCCAATATCCGACGATCAAAGATAGCTGCTGCATTTTTGCTGCGCTGCAAAAAGCATTCGCTAATCCGCAAACTTCCCCCAGCTCCGATTAAGAGCATCGTTCAGGACTTCACTCGTTTACCCGCTTCATTTTATTACGCCGGGAAAAGCTTCGCTTGCCTTCATTCTGCACTTAATAGACTGCTGAAATATCAGATGCTTTCAAGATGCTATTTTCCAAAGAAAACGGACAAAAGAGGCGTCAAGATCGGTCAGCCCGGTCGTACGCACGCATAATGTCCTCCGCTTTGCTGCGGCCACCCTTCGGGACTTATAGTTCTCCCGCCCAGGCTTTACGACCGCCTTTTTGACTTTCTTTTTTACCGTTTTTTCTTTTGAAAAATAGCTTTTCAGGGAAAGTCTTCGGGAAAAGAGGGAAACAAAAAAACAAATTTTTAACCCTTTTAAATCATTTAAAAAATGAAAACAGCAGAAAAAAATGCAAACGGTGTACAAGGTGCAGCAGCAAAAAACAACCAAACAGTTAACCGCAGTGAAAACCGCCCAAGCCTTACAGGAAAGGAAGCTAAACAAGATGAAACCGCTAAAGATCAAACACCTGCCCAAATTCCGCAAGTTGAGAAAACCAACCCTGCCGAGGCTAAGACCAGTAGCCCCGCTACAATGGATAACCAACCCGCTAACGTTGCGCCCTTTACCACAGGACAAGGCATAGACGAGCCTAAAGCAGAACCCGCCAAAAGCGAAGAAGTGAAAGCGGAAGCCGTGCAAGCAGCACCCGTTAAAACCGAAGAAGTAAAAGCCGAACCTAAAAAATTTGCTTTGAACTTAGAGCAAACTTTAAAATCGGTGGAGGGCTTGCACCGCCTAAGCATTCAGCGCATTACCCTGTTATCCCGTATCAAATTACTGGAAGATTTTGAGGTGAAACTGATTGAGGAAAACGACGAACTGGAAAATAACCCTTATCAGGGTTGCAAGCTGATTATCAAAGATGATAAAGGACGGGAGTTTGTCACCAATACGCCGAACCTAATCCGCATGGTTTCACAATTTATATTCGATGCCTGCCACGAAAAACTGGCCGAAATTGAAGCAAACATCATTTTCCCCAATGCTTAAACAAATTATGCTCCCATCCCGAAGCTATCGGGATGGTGAGCATTTTTTATGGTTTCACAAAAAACAGCAATTCCTATGTACGAACAATTTGTAGAACTGACCAACCAAATATTTTGGGAGGGTTACGCTGAAACATTAGCAAAAGAAAACCCTACACGGTTTCAGTTAGAACTAAATGATTTTATAAACACCTACCAATTTTAAAGCAATGGAAGACACGATTTTTTTATTGGTGAAAGTGAAAATTAAAACCAGTTACCAAAGCATACACGATGCTATAGCCGAACTGCAAACCGAAACGGTTTACACCATCGGCAGCACAGAAAATGTACAGGTTATTGAAACGGAAATAATAGACTTAAAAACTAAAAAATAAAGATCATGGCACATCAAATAAATTTCAATCAGAAAACGGGCAAAAACAGCTTTATGAGTGTAAAGGAAAAAGCCTGGCACGGATTAGGGCAAATTATAGACCGTTACCCAACAAGCAGCGAAGCTATACAGCACGCAGGTTTAGATTATATTGTGGAAAAACGCCCTTTATTTACTTATGATACCGCCAACCATTTAGGCGAGGGTAGCGATGATATAATGATACCGGAAATTGAAGTGCCTAATTTTTTTGCAACAGTTCGGGCAGATACTGAACAGGTTTTGGGTGTAGTGGGCAACGATTACGAAGTAGTGCAAAACCGTGATGCTTTTTCGTTCTTTGATGAGATCGTAGGCGGTGGCGATGGCATTTTATACGAAACGGCAGGGGCTTTAGGTAATGGTGAGCGGGTATTTATCACCGCTAAGTTGCCCGATTATATTAGGGTTGGTGTAAAGGACTGGATAGAGCAGTATTTATTTTTGACTACTACGCATAATGGTTTAGGGAGCATTACCGCAGCTTTTACGCCAATCAGGATAGTTTGCAATAATACGCTTAACGCTGCCATGAATAACCATTCAGGGGCTATTAAAATACGCCATACCGCATCGGCTACCGAACGCCTGAAACAAGCCCACACGCTTATGGGTATCAGCAAATCGTTAGGCGGTGAAATGGAGGGCTTATTTAACCAATGGGCTAAAGTGCGTATCACGGATGCCGAAGTTAAAAAACTGATACAAATTGCAATGGCACCTAATAAGGAAGTTTTAGAAAATTTAGCCGAAGGCAAATTAGATTTGCTTTCAACCCATTATACCAATATCGTAGATAACGTGTATGAGTACGCATTAGGTAGCCAGACCCAGCAGATGGAAACCACCGCCGGAACGGTGTTTGGTGCTTATAACAGTGTTACGGGGTATTTTCAGAATGTGCGCAGTTTCAAAAGTGACGAGGCGAAGTTTAAATCTATCATGGATGGTACAGCCAAACAACGGGCGCAAACCGCCTTTAATCTTTGCCGTGATTTTGCGGTGCAGGGTAGCGAAGCATTGATTTTTAATTGATAACTAACAGGGGGAGCAATCCCCCTTTAACTTTTTTCAGATGAGTATTTTAGCGGATAAAACGGATTACAGGGTTTTGAGAATCATAACCAAATCGCTTAAACAGTTGGAGGAAATAAACGACCTGAATTTGAAGGTGACCAAAGTAGATGATTTTGAAATCAGCCTGGCAACAAATATGCTAAAGAGCGTACTTGACAACAATGCGCAGGTGATTAATATAACCTCAACTGGATAGACTACTTTTTTTTAATATTAAAGGGGGAGTAATTCCCCTTATTTTGAAAAGTCCCGGCGGCGGGCTATCGCCCGCCCGGAAGAACGCCCCCTGTTTTCTTATGGTTTGATGATCTTTGGTGAAAACAGGGGGCGGTTTGAAATTGCCTCAAAATCAATATAAAGAACGATAACAATAATTATAAATTTCTGTAGATGCTTACCTATTTACTGGTAAGCATTTCTGTTTACCTTGTGATAAGGTTTCCTCTAAAAAACAAAAGTTGACGAGGAAAGCGTGCGGAGGAAATAATATATATTTGCGATCAACAAAGCTGCATTCGCGGCTTATTGTGATAAGGTTTAGGTAAAGGTCTTCAGCAGCGAGTGCATGGAGACCTTTTTTTTTAAAGGCTCCCACACTTCCTGAAATGCAATCCGTATGCAATAAAAAAAATTCTTATTTAAATAATTGCTTAAATACTTATATTTGTTTTCTAATTTTCAAATTATGAACACGTGTAGCAGGATTTTTGCCGATGAGGCACAGATTAACAATTGTAAGGAAACGCTACAGGCCAAGCAAGCTGTTTTCACGGAATTGACCCAAATTCTTTCATTAGCTGCTAATGAAGCACGGCTAAAAATATTATTCCTGCTTCATTTGGAAAATGAGCTTTGCCCCTGTGACCTCAGTGATATATTGGGGATGACAATTCCTGCTGTCTCTCAACATTTACGCAAGCTTAAGGACGGTGG
The DNA here is from genome assembly GCF_900100945.1 of Mucilaginibacter gossypii. Lineage (GTDB taxonomy): Bacteria > Bacteroidota > Bacteroidia > Sphingobacteriales > Sphingobacteriaceae > Mucilaginibacter > Mucilaginibacter gossypii. The sequence continues at coordinate 362,509 of NZ_FNCG01000002.1, forward strand.
GATTATCAAGTTCCGCAAAACCGGTCAGACTATTTTCTATTCGCTAAAGGACGCAGCGGTTTTGCTGCCGCTATTTAATTTATTGCAAAAACCATTAACTATTGAATCAGTATGATAAGCACTAATGTAAATAAGAGTTGGGTAGCTGGATTGATTGCAGCGTTTGCAGCATCGCTATGTTGTATCACGCCAGTTATAGCCTTTTTAGGAGGCATCAGCAGTATCGCTTCGTCGTTTGCCTGGATAGAACCGGCACGACCGTACCTCATCGGTTTAACCGCTGCGGTGTTCGCATTTGCCTGGTATCAGCAATTAAGTAAGAAGGCCAAAACAGTTGAATGTGATTGTGAAGCAAAACCTGCATCGTTCTGGCAATCCAAAAAGTTCTTGCTGATCGTTACTGTACTATCCGTTGTCCTGATTACATTCCCATATTATTCATCGTTCCTGTATGGATCTCCGAAGCAGTCTTCGGTACCGATGAGTCAGCAAAGTAGTCTTAAATGGGCAAAGTTTGCAGTTAAGGGGATGGGTTGTGCCGATTGCACAAAACATATTGATGGCGAGTTATCTAATGTGCCGGGGGTAATCAAGGCAAGTACGTCATTTGAGAAAGCCACGACTACTGTTGGATACGATCCAAAGAAAACGTCAGCAGACAGCCTGAAAAAGAAAATCGATCAGATCGGCTATCGGGCTACTATCGTACAAACTAAATAATATGGTTAAGGAAATTCAATTACAATCGACACTAACATGTCCTCAGTGCGGGCACAAAAAAGACGAAACAATGCCAACCGACGCTTGTCAGTACTTCTATGAATGTGAAAACTGCCATGCATATTTAAAACCCCTTGCCGGCGATTGCTGTGTGTTCTGTAGTTATGGGACGGTTAAATGTCCGCCTATGCAACAAGGTTCATCTTGCTGCAGTTAATATCGAATAAAATAAAAAAATAAGTTTCCTCTGCGTTCTTGTGAACAAGCCTGGGTGCTATCTACAGATTTGGCAGCTTAGGTTTCAGACTGTTTGTTCTATTACCTTTTCCGTCCTTTTAGTGTGTTTAATTATCAATTGCTTTGAGGCCACGATAGTTGAGCCTTATAATACAAGGCTGCTTTGGCTTGCAAGTCAACAAAGTGAGCAATCCCTTTTTCTTTATACAACGTTAAAGTTTCCAGCGTTTTGTAAACCACTTTGAGCAATCGTCTTGCAACAGCCATGATCGCTTTCTGCGCTTTCATTCGTTTACGAAGTTTGTCGAATAATGCATGCCAGTAAGAATCCTTCATTCTGATAGCCGCCCATGCTGCACTAACCATTGCGGTACGCAGGTAGGTGTTGCCTTTTTTAACACCGGTGCTTTTTCTTTTACCTGCACTTTCATTATTCCCTGGGGCAATACCGCACCAGGCGGTAAAATGATCAGCAGTAGGAAAACGTGTCATATCCTTACCAGCCTCGCTTAAAATGATTTGAGCTGATTTTACAGCAATGCCACTGATGCTATCTAAACATTCTACTGCTTGGGCGTAGTGCTCGCTGATGATATTATCTATTGAAGTTTCTAACCGATTTATTTGTTTCTGAACATGATCATAGTCCTGAAGCAACATTTGCAGTTGAATTAAATGATGCTCCTGTAAAGTACCTTCCAGTGCCATAGTCAAGCGCTCTCTTTTTTGTTTGATTTGCCCTCTCGAACAGTTCAATAAGACCTCTTTGTCAGTGACGCCCCGAGCAAGAAGGCGAATGATGTCCATTGCGGTTTTAGTATGAATAGTGCTGATGACTGAACGTAGTTTAATGTTATTGCTTTCCAATATCTTGAGGAGCCGGTTCTGTGTTTTAGTTTGCTGCCAGGTATAAAACAACCGGCTGCGGCAATAATCGCGCAGAATGCGCTGGTCGTTATCCGGCATAAAGCTGGCGCGTACAAAGCCGTGCAGTAAGAGCGTGCACAGCCATCGGGCGTCCTTACGATCTGTTTTGCGTTTGGGAATTTGCTTAATGTGAACCGGATTTGCGACAGTGACATTGATACCTGCTTCGGTAAGGATGAAATATAAACTCATCCAATAGATGCCCGTGCTTTCCATAAGGCAGTGCTCAACTTTGTTCCGTGTCAGCCAATCCCTGACATCCTTTAACTCGCAAGTAAATGTACCGAACTCCTTTAGCTCCTGTTCGCTACCATCTTTGGATGAAATAAACCCAACAATCTTGTCTTTGTGCATGTCCAGTCCGCATGCCCTTTCCAGCTGTGGCATGATATGGACATCGGTATTTAATGCCTTTCTCATAAAATGTTCTCCTTTCCTTCAACTACATTTTTATGAGCCTGGATGTTTGTTCAAATCATATCACTTAGGTTAAAAATCCCTGGCAGCGAGTGTCGGGGATTTTTTATTTAACTCGATTTTATTTGTAAATAATTTCTAAAAGAAAAAGGAAAAAAAGAAAGCCTAAAATTTGTCCGCGCAGGTAAAAAGGAAACGGAATAAGTCCCGAAGGGTGTAGCCAGGAGGAATCAAGTGGCTACATTATGCCGTAGTCTTTTTCGGATGTTACAATCCTATCAAATACGCGGGCAAAGCTTCGCGTTGCTTTTTTTGATTTGCTGCCGTATTTTGTTATTTAGAATTATTCTAATACATTTGCCTTGAATGAAATACATTGCGGTCATATTCAGTATCTATTTTGCTTTGCTGGCGGTAATGCCATGTCAGGATAGAGAGGATATGATTGCCAGCGTGATGCATCTTACTATTCAAAAAAGTCATGCACCAAATGACGAACGCGGCCAGGAAACCTGCCCTCCTTTTTGTACCTGTTCTTGCTGTTCAACTGCCAGGGATTTAACTGTAACTGTAACTATCGGCGTTTTTACAAAAACAATCGCCAGTGAATATCCTGATTACGACATTCCTGCTATTCAAAAACAGCCAATCAAAATCTGGCAACCCCCGCAAATAGGTTAATACGAAATTTCTTGATGTTTTCGCCTGCAATCAACTTTGCACGGCTTTTCCGTATTCGTATTAATTTTTACAATTTATGTTTGACAAGATTATCGCGTTTTCTATCAGGAACAAGGTAACTATCGGGATTATGACACTGGTTTTAATACTGGTGGGCATTTATTCGGCCTACAACCTGCCGGTTGACGCGCAGCCCGATATTACCAATAACCAGGTACAGATCATTACACAGGCCCCCAGCCTTGGGGCGCAGGAAGTGGAGCAGTTTATTACTGCTCCGATTGAATTATCTATGGCTAATATCGCCGGGATCATTGAAAAGCGTTCAATATCCCGTTCCGGCATATCGGTCATTACCATTGTCTTTAAAGACGATGTAGATATTTATTGGGCAAGGCAGCAGGTCAATTCCCAATTAAAAGAAGCTGAAAACAGTATCCCGACAGGTTTAGGCGAACCTACGCTGGCACCAATCACTACCGGGCTTGGTGAAATCTACCAATATGTGATCCACACAAAAAAGGGCTATGAAAACAAATACACCGCTGCCGATCTACGCACCATACAGGATTGGTTGGTGCGTACCCAATTAGCCGGAACCGTTGGCCTGGCAGAAGTAAGCGGCTGGGGCGGTTATGTAAAGCAATACGAAATAGCTTTAGACAACGACAAGCTGAACTCTTTGGGTATTACTATACCGCAGGTATATGAGGCCCTGCAAAAGAACAACGAAAATACCGGCGGCTCTTATATCGAGCAGCAACGTAACGCTTATTTTATCCGTGGCCTGGGACAGGTGCAAAACCTGGACGACATCCGCCGGATTGTGGTCGCCAATACCAAAGGCTCGCCTATATTGGTGCGGGACATTGCCACCGTGCAATTCGGTAGCGCGACCCGCTACGGAGCGGTAACCCGAAATGGCGAAGGTGAGGTTGTAGCCGGTGTAGCCCTGATGCTCAAAGGTGAGAACTTCAGCGAAGTGATCAAAAATGTTAAACAGCGGATGGTACAGATACAAAAATCCCTGCCGGAGGGTGTCGTTATCGAACCGTTCATTGACCGTACAGAACTCGTAGGCCGGGCAATTAATACGGTTAAACGTAACCTTTTAGAAGGTGCATTGATCGTTATTTTTGTGCTGGTGTTATTGTTGGGGAATTTACGGGCAGGCTTAGTTGTCGCTTCGGTCATTCCTTTAGCTATGCTTTTTGCCTTTTCTATGATGCGTTTATTCGGCGTATCCGGTAACCTGATGAGTTTGGGGGCAATTGATTTTGGTTTGATCGTAGATGGTGCGGTGATCATTGTCGAAAGCGTGGTACATCACATCACGACAGGCAGCTATAAACAGAAAGGCGTAGAAAAACTCACCACCGCGCAAATGGATGTGGAGGTTCGGGATAGTGCCAGCAAACTGATGAAATCAGCCGCGTTCGGACAGATCATTATATTGATTGTTTACCTGCCGTTATTATCTCTTGTCGGGATCGAAGGCAAGATGTTCAGGCCAATGGCGCAAACCGTGGCTTTCGCTATTTTGGGCGCATTTATCCTGTCACTGACCTATGTGCCTATGGCAAGCGCCCTGTTTCTCAGTAAAAAAACAGCTCACAAACGTAATATATCAGATCGAATCATAGAATTTTTACAGCGGATATACCATCGTGCATTAATAGCCGTATTGAAAATAAAAGTGATTACTGTTACCATCGTATTTATTGTATTTGGTATTGCGATATGGGCTTTTAGCCGTATGGGCGGGGAGTTCATCCCTACTTTGGATGAAGGCGACCTGACCGTAGAAATTTCTATGATGCAAGGTACTTCCTTAACCGAAGTGGTCAAAACTTTCGGTAAAGCAGAGAAGCTGTTAAAAGCTCAATTTCCGGAGATTAAACAGGCGGTTACCCGCATTGGCAGTTCCGAAATACCTACCGACCCGATGCCGATGGAAAAGGGCGATATGATGCTGGCCATGAAACCTAAAGGGGAATGGAAGTCTGCAAAAAACAAGGAGGAGATGATCGATAAGATGGAGGATGCGTTATCGGCTATTCCCGGCATTAACGTCGAAATATCCCAGCCGATGCAGATGCGTTTTAATGAACTCATGACGGGTATCCGGCAGGATGTAGCAATCAAGATTTATGGGGATGACTTGGATATTTTAGCGGTACAGGCCGATAAATTAGCCAAACTGATCGCACCTGTAAAAGGGGTTAGCGAACCTTATGTTGAGAAAGTTAGCGGGCTACCGCAAATACAGGTAAACTATAACCGGGATAAAATGGCACAGTACGGTTTGAGCATCAGCGATGTAAACATGATCCTTAAAACCGCCTTTGCAGGAAGTGTGACCGGTGTGGTATTCGAGGGTGAAAAAAGGTTTGATATGGTAGTTCGCCTGAATCGTGATTTACGGGAAAATATATCCGGCGTTGAGAACCTGTTAATACCGCTTCCATCGGGCAACAAAGTGCCGTTAAGCCAGGTGGCAGATATTTCATTTAAAGATGCGCCTGCACAGGTATCGCGGGAAGATGGTAAAAGGCGCATCTACGTCGGCTTTAATGTAAAAGATCGTGACGTAGAATCTACCGTTAAAGAAATACAGGCAAAACTTAATACCGCATTGAAATTACCCACCGGTTATTACCTTACCTATGGTGGACAGTTCCAGAACCTGCAAGCAGCCAAAGCGAGGTTACTGATCGCTGTACCTGCGGCTCTGTTATTTATCCTGGTGTTGCTGTATGTGACTTTCCGTTCGGTAAAAGAAAGCCTGCTGATCTTTACAGCGGTTCCCCTTGCTTCAATGGGTGGCGTGGCTGCTCTGTTATTGCGTGGTATGCCATTCAGTATATCCGCGGGGGTAGGTTTCATCGCCCTGTTTGGTGTGGCGGTACTCAACGGTATCGTACTGATCGGTTATTTTAATCAGTTAAAGGAAGAAGGCATGACCAATATTTATGAGCGCGTGTTAGAGGGTACAAAAACCCGGCTTCGCCCGGTACTGATGACCGCTTCCGTGGCTTCGTTAGGTTTTCTGCCGATGGCTCTATCATCAAGCGCAGGTGCTGAAGTTCAAAGGCCATTGGCAACTGTTGTAATAGGAGGCTTAATTACCGCGACCTTTTTAACGCTGTTTGTGTTACCATGCCTTTACCTCTTATTCAACCGCAAAGAAGCCGGAAAGATCAAAGTACCTAAAGCGTTGACTACCATGTTGATGATCCTCGGTTTTGGCTTTTTCCAGCAAAACACTGCCCAGGCACAGAGCAAAGTGCCGCTTACTTTAGACAGTGCCATCAATCAGGCCCTTAAAAACAACCTACAGATTCGCTCTGCTGGTTTGTCCGTCGATCAGGCCAGGGCGTTACAAAGATCGGGTACGGATATCCCAAAAACTGAATTGATGGTAACGCAAGACCCGACAAGTGGCGGTAACATGGATAATGCTATAGGTATCACACAAAATATCGCCTGGCCCGGCTTATACAAAAACCAGCGTAAGTTATTGAACCAGCAAACGCTATTGGCAGAACGCACAGGCCATTTAACCCGTGCCGAGGTGACCCGTCAGGTACGGAGCGCCTGGTATGCGTATTTATTGAACAGGGAAACTTTGCGCATCCTGAATTACCAGGACAGCGTTTATAAGGGCTTTGTTAAAAAAGCGGAGGTTCGGTTTAAAACAGGCGAAACTTCCAACTTGGAACTCATCAGCGCGAGAAACAAATATCAGGAAATTGTAGCGCTCAAAATTGGGGCAGAGGCAGATCTGCGAAGCAATGAATTGAGTTTGCAGCAACTGCTTAACACTTCCGGGCCATTGGTTATCGCTGAAGGTAATTTGCCTTTGGTTTTAAACCTGCCAACGGATAGTATCAATGTAGCTAATAACCCGCAGGTTAATGTTGACCTGCAAAACATTGAAGTCGCTAATGCGAGGATCGCTGTTGAAAAATCAAAAGGGTTGCCTGATCTGACTTTAGGCTACAACCAGCAGTTAGTTATCTCCGGTTTTAATCCTGCCAATATTAACCGGGAGTATTCACCGGGTACACGCATTGCAGGCATACAGGTAGGTGTTGCGCTGCCGATATTTAATGGTGCTAACCGGGCAAGGGTCAAATCCGAAAGGCTATCCGCGCAGGTCGCGCAAACCAATTATCAGCAAACACAATCACAGGTACGTTTGCAATATGAGCAGGAAGTACAGCAATACCAGAAATTTAAACAGGCGGTTGATTATTACCGGTCAGGCGGTTTAAAGCAGGCTGATGAACAGTTACGGATCGCGCAGGTATCATTTAACCTGGGCGAGATCGGTTATATCGAGTATATCCAAAATATGTCCGCTGCGGTACAGGTTAAATTAGCTTACATCGAAGCGGTGAGCCGCTTAAACCAGTCAGCCATTCAAATACAATTTATCAAAGGAGAATAAACAATGAACATTCAAAAATATAAACTAATAGCGGCTGCCTTTTTGATCGGGTTAGCCTTTGCTTCCTGTTCGGGTGATTCCGGCAAAAAGGAAACGGACGGCAAAGAGAACAGCGGCGCGGAAGAAACTACGAAAAAGAAACCCGAAGGATTGGAATTGACATCGGAACAAATGCAAACGGTTGGTATCGTAACCGGCCCGATAGCGCAAAAGAACCTGGATTCGGTGATCAAGGCCAACGGGCAATTAGCAGTACCGCCACAAAATAAAGCGGATGTAAGTATCCTGTCCGGCGGTATCATCAATCATATTAGTGTGATCGAGGGCCAGCAGGTAAAACGTGGACAATTGCTGGCTACAATTAAGAACCAGGACCTGATCAAAATACAACAGGATTATTTAGCAGCTAAAAACAACTTCGCTTATGTACAGGCAGAATATAACAGGCAGAAGCAATTGCAGGAAGCCGGTGCGGGTACTGGTAAATCGTTCCAATCATCCGAAGCAACTTATAATGCGGAACGTTCCCGTATTACAGCCTATGAAAGCCAGTTAAGCCAGTTGGGTATTTCGCCGGGCAAAATAGCGAACGGCAATATTGTTTCCCAATTCCCGGTACTGTCACCTATCGGCGGCACGGTCGGACAAATTACAGCCAATACAGGTGCCTTTGTGCAGCCTGGTACGTCTATCATGGAAGTGGTGGACAACTCCAAAATACACTGCGACCTGACTGTATTTGAGAAAGACCTGATGCACGTTAAGGTAGGCCAAAAAGTAAATTTCCAGTTAACGAATCAGGAAAATCAAGTGATTACCGGAACAATCAACGGTATCAATAAATCCTTTGAAAATGAAAGCAAAGGGGTTACAGTTCATGCGGTCATCAATAACAAGGAGCAAAAGAACCTGATCCCCGGTATGTATGTAACCGCGCTGATCAGTACAGGCAGCAGGTTAACAGCGGCTGTACCGGTTGATGCGGTCGTTCGTGCAGAGGGAAAACAATATATTTTCATTGTCGTAACTACAGCGCAAAAAGAGGGTAAAGAAAATACCGTAAAGTTTAAAAAGGCAGAAATAACTACTGGTGTAACGGAATTGGGTTTTGTACAGATCAAACCCATCGAAGAAATGCCGCCATCAGTCATGATCGCTTTAAAAGGTGCATTCTATTTACAATCAAAAGCTTCAGGAAGCGCAGAGGAAGAATAGGTTATGAAAGAGCTGGAAAACAAATTAATGGAAAAGCGGATCAATCCCACCGCTATGCGTTTGGTGGTACTGGACTACCTGCTTAAACAAACTAACGCTGTCAGTTTAACAGATATGGAATTAAGCCTCGAAAAAACCGACCGGGTAACTTTATACAGAAGCGTAAAAACATTTGAAGAACATGGGTTAGTACACCGGATCGATGATGGCACTGGCATTACTAAGTTCGCACTTTGCCAACCGGCTTGTACCGTTGACGGACACCACGACCTCCACGTACATTTTTACTGTACGAATTGCGGTGAAACCCACTGTTTGCCTAAAACGCAAATACCGGAAGTTAAACTGCCGGGCGGTTACGAAAGGCAGGAAACAAGCTTGCTTGTCAAAGGCTTATGCGCTGAATGTAAAAATTAATGCACTACGATTGCAGGGCATACCTGCTTAAATTTGAAGATGTTAATCATGAGTGAAGAAAAATTTGTGGCTTTTGACGATCAGTTGAAAGATCTGCGGCCCGAAGTAAAACAGAAGGCATTGGAACTGGCAGAAGGTTATCATCAGGATGGTCTGGAACCCGGTATAGCCTTGAAAAAAGCAATTGCAGAAGCCGAACTTTGGTTTTTAGATTCAGAAGGATAAACCGTTTAATTTAAAACTATGAAAAAAGAAACTAAGAGCGGTGTGGCAGATACAAATCTGCCGGATAGCCACATAAAAACAGGAGAAGATAAAGCCCAGGTTAATATCATAAAGGATACTGATCGCGAATTGAAATCGGATGAGGAGGAAGAAGAAGATGAAACACTGGATTTGAATAAACCTGCTGAAGAAGAAAACTGGCTAAGCCATTGGCCGCTGCTTACCGCTTTAGCTATTTTGATGGTTATGCTTACCCTGGAGTTTGGATTTGAATTTCAGCCGGTCTTTCCCGTTAACCTGATCATATTTTCCGTGGCGTTTTTACTTGCCGGTTATAATGTGTTAGGTATGGCCTGGCGCAAAGCCAAACATTTTGATTTCTTTAATGAGTTTTTCCTGATGAGCGTAGCTACTTTGGGTGCATTCAGCATCGGCTCTTACAGCGAAGGAGTAGCGGTTATGGTGTTTTATTCTATTGGTGAATGGTTCCAGGATGCGGCGGTCAACAAAGCCAAAAAGAGCATAAAAGCCTTACTGGACATCAGGCCGGATAAAGTAACAGTGATTCGGGATGGTAATACATCAGTTACCGATCCGAAAGAAATCAAAATCGATGAGATAATCCAGGTAAAAGCCGGCGAAAAGGTTGCGCTGGATGGTGAACTCTATTCGGATGCGGCTACTTTCAATACTGCGGCTTTAACCGGAGAAAGCAAACCGGATACCAAAAGAAAAGGTGAAACCGTGCTGGCCGGGATGATCAATTTAGATAAGGTATCAGAAGTGCAGGTGAAATCGCTCTTTAAGGATAGTAAGTTGAGCAAGATACTTGAAATGGTACAGGATGCCACAGCCCGTAAATCACAGACGCAGCTTTTTATAAGCCGTTTTGCAAAAATCTATACACCAATTGTTTTTGCGCTTGCTTTGCTGGTTTGTTTTGCGCCCTATTTTTTTACCGACCCTTATAATTTCCATCAATGGTTTTACCGCGCACTGGTTTTTCTTGTCATTAGCTGCCCCTGCGCTTTGGTAGTATCTATCCCACTGGGTTATTTTGGCGGCATCGGCCTGGCCTCCCGCAGCGGTATCTTGTTTAAAGGTTCTAATTTTTTAGATGTGATGACGACCATTAATACCGTCATTATGGATAAAACAGGCACTTTAACCAAAGGTGTATTTAATGTGCAGGAGGTTATCACTGATGGCATTGATCAAAAGGAACTGGTCAGGATCACAGCTGCTATCGAAAGCAATTCGACCCACCCTATCGCAAAAGCAGTTGTTGCCTATGCGGGGGATTCGCTGGGTGATTTGAAAGCAAAAGATGTACAAGAAATATCAGGACATGGGTTAAAAGGAGATGTTGAAGGCAAAACTGTTGTAGCCGGAAATAGCAAACTATTAAAGAAATTCAATATCGCTTACCCTGGGGAAGTAGATCAATTGGTTGATACGGTGGTTGTCGTCGCTATTAATGGCAAGTATGCAGGTTACCTGACGATTGCAGACGAAATTAAAGAAGATGCCAAACAGGCCATCGACCAGATGCACAGCCTGAAAATACAAACCATTATGCTGTCCGGTGATAAACAGGCGGTAGTTGATAAGGTGGCCAAACGGTTAGGTATTGATAAAGCCTTTGGAGATCTGCTGCCTGATGGAAAGGTGCAAAAGGTACAGGAATTTAAAAATTCAGGCAATCGGATAGCATTTGTGGGAGACGGCGTAAACGATGCGCCGGTGGTGGCGCTGGCTGATGCCGGAATAGCGATGGGTGGCTTAGGCAGCGATGCCACTATAGAAACCGCAGATATTGTTATTCAAAATGATCAGCCCTCTAAAATAACTGCCGCTATTAAAATCGGCAGGATCACCAAACAGATCGTCTGGCAGAATATCACCATCGCGATGGTCGTCAAAGTCATTGTATTGGTTCTTGGAGCAGGTGGTGTAGCCAATTTATGGGAAGCTGTTATTGCCGATGTCGGCGTTGCGCTTTTAGCCATCCTGAATGCTGTCAGGATACAAAAAATGAAGCTGGAGTAAATTATTCACTAAACAGGTTAAGCTATGTTGGCAGATACAGATGATGGGGCCTTGTTAGGGTTGTTGCACAACAAAAACACAAGGCGCGAAGCGTTTGAACAGGTACTGAAAAAGTATCAGCAGAAAATATACTTTTTCCTGCGCAGAACAGGTTTAGAACACGAGGTTACGGATGAATTAGTACAGGATGTTTTCTTGAAATTCTGGAAATTGCCAAATGCAGAGCAAGAAAGCAATTCCTTAATTATCACACTCTACCGCCTCTCGGTCGCAAGGTTGAAAAATAGTCACCCGGCGGGTTTGCAGGGATTAACGCAGCAAGAACAAATTATTGTAGTTTTAAAAACGCAGGAAGATTTTGACTTTCAGGAGATAGCACAAATTGTAGCTATACCTGTTAACGAGGTAAGAAGCCTATTCAAAACTGGTATTATCAAAATAAACGACCAACTCTAATTAACAACTAAAATAACGCAATGGCACACGCACACGACCACACCTCTTCCAATCATGGTAAAGCTTTTATGATCGGGATATTTTTAAATACTGCTTACGTAGTGATGGAAGTCATTTATGGCCTGATTGCCCATTCGTCGGCACTTTTGGCCGATGCCGGGCATAATGCAGGCGATGTTTTAAGCCTGGGGTTTTCATGGGGTGCTTTAGCTTTTGCGCTTAAAAAACCCTCGCCAAACTATACTTACGGGTTAAAACGCATGAGTATTTTAGCATCCATCCTTAACGCTTTGATCCTGTTGGTTACGATGGGTATTATTGCCGGGGATGCCATACACAAATTCAAACATTTAGAGAATGTAGATGAAAACATCGTAATGTGGGTTGCGGCTGTGGGTATCCTGATCAATGGGTTTACCGCCTGGCTATTTATGAAAGGCCAAAAGGAAGACTTGAATATTAAAGGTGCATTCCTGCACATGGCTGCTGATGCCGCTGTCGCGCTGGGTGTGGTCATTGCCGGTTTCATTATTAAATTAACACACTATAACTGGATCGACCCGGTGATGTGTTTTATAATCATTATCGTGGTCGTTTGGGGAACCTGGGGCCTACTAAAAGATTCAGTCAACTTGGCGTTGGATGCTGTCCCGGAGGGCATTTCCATTGCAAAAGTTAAAAACTACTTTTCAGGCGTAAAAGGTGTAAAAGGAGTTTACGATCTGCATATATGGGGTATGAGTACCACACAAACTGCGCTATCTGTCCATTTGCTTGTGCCGGATCATAAAGACGATAATATTATAATGGAGATCAGGGAACAGCTACACGAGCAGTTTGAGATCACGCATCCCACCATCCAGATTATTCATGATGAAAAGTTCATGGCCTATAAAAAAGATTGTGTCAATGGATAAATAGAAATTAGCAAACTGAAAAAAGAAGATTGCGGTTAACAAAACGAAATTTGCTTAAAAGAAATTTTCTAACTTAGCGTAGTTCCCCTGATTAATAATAAATATCATCCAAAGAGGCGATTGCTTCTTTGGATTTTTTATGCCAGCGGTAATTTGAAATAAAATGTTGAACCAGCACCTTCCTCACTTTCAATAGCGATCTGACTGTTGTGGTATTTTAAGATCTCAGCCACCAGGTAAAGCCCAATACCAAATCCTGAAACTTGTTTGATCCGCTCATTCTCTACACGATAGAAGCGCTCGAATAATTTATCCTGGTCGCGGCGCCTGATGCCGATCCCCTCATCGCTTACCGAAAGTTGGGCGTAGCCATCCGTTGTTTTACAACGTACAATTATCAGGCTGCCTTTAGGTGAATATTTAACAGCGTTACTTAATAAATTCTCAATCACCTGCCCGATCTTTTCCCGGTCAGCATTCACCACTACAGATTCGCAGTCTTTTAATTCTATCGGGTGAGAAGGAGAAATGACCGCAAAATCTGTCACAACTTCCAATAATAATTCATGGATATTGAACGGATGTATATCTAACTTAAATTCGCCTTCCAGCAGCCGGGCATTGTCCAGGAGGTTACGGATCAGGCTGTGCATTTTATTGCTTTGCTTATCTACGCGGGTCAATGCGTTGATCCTGAAGTCATCGTCATCCTCCTTCGCTTTAGCTAAAAGCACCTGGATATACGATTTAACCGTAGTTAGCGGAGTTTTTAATTCGTGGCTGGCGATATTTATAAAATCATTCTTGCGTATCTCCGCAAGTTTCTGTTCAGTAATATCATACACAGACCCGATAAAACGGATAGGCTTTTCTTTTTGATCAAAAAAGACCTTGCCTTTTGATTTGACCCAGCGCAATTTCTTGTCTTTTGCGCCGATCGTGCGGTATTCTACGTCATAGTCGCCATTGGATACGCTTTTGATGAAGGCTGAATCTTTGATCAATGAATCGACCCGCTCCCGGTCATCAGGGTGAAGTCCAGGGAGAAAATCCCCCTCATAGGTTACTTCACGATCTCCGTCTATATCGAACAGCTCACGGCAGCGCTGATCCCAGTACATCAGCCCGGTAACTAAATTTTTATCAAATGTTCCCAGTTCCGCTGCCTGTACAGCCAGCCGGAACGAAGCTTCCGAAGCTTCTGTTCGTTTGCGATCTTCGACGCGCTGCGTCACATCTTCGGCCGCTACAAGAATACCAGATACCTTACCATCGGAATTATGCAGCGGCTCGTACAGATAACTAACGTAATTCGTGATCAACCCATCAGCCGTTTCCAGTAAATGCGGAGTTTCAACTTCTCCGTGCGGCTCACCGGTTTCATAAACGTGTTTAAGCACATTGGGGAAAGACTGGCCTTTTAATTCGGGCAGTACTTCCAGCAAAGGCTTGTCCAGCGTTTGTTCGGGCGTTTTTCGCCAGTAATCGAACAATGCCTGGTTAGCAATTTCCACCACAAATTCAGGCCCGTTTAGTACCAGCATAATATAAGGGCTCTTGGTCACTAATTGCCTGAATTTGTTTTCGCTTTGTTCTATCTGCTTTTGGGCCACAACCCTGGTGGTTACGTCGTTGGCAAAGCAGATCACACCGCTGATCTTTCCTTCTGCATCTTTGAAGGGCTGATAAGAGCAATTCAAAAAGTAGTTCCTTAATTGGCCTCCGACCTCAAGCTGTGCCTCCACATCTCCTGAAAAATAAGGAATGCCTGTGCGAAATACGTTGCGAATAAGTTTTTCAAATGGCTGATTTCTCAGCTGGGGAAGGGCATCGCCGAATTTTTTTCCTAATACTACTGTTGTTTTTCCCCAGGTTCTTAACACCGCCGGGTTTGCCAGGGTAATAACCAGTTCTTCTCCCATTAAAAGGAAGATAGGAAATGGAGAGGATTCAATAATAGTACGAAAAACAGTGACAGAATCCTGAATGTCCATTTTGGGCGGCTAATTTTATAAAGTGTCTGGCTAATTATAGTAGATTATAAAGCATTGATTCAATGAAATGTTTTAATAGAGAATGTTTTTTTCTTGATGTGTAAACAATTATTAAACCGCAGTACGAAATCTTCAAATTATATAAATCTTTCGCTGAATCCTGTAAGAGTTTAAGTGTAGGCCCGGTGTAATTTTGTCTTATCAAACAATTACACGCATGGCAGCACAGCATTTGATTACACTCACTTTCCCCGTTACTGGCATGACCTGCGCCGCCTGTGCATCCAGCGTAGAATCGATGATCGGCTTACAAAATGGAGTTGAAAAGGCCGAAGTTAACTATGCCACACAATCCGTCAAAGTGGCCTTTCATCCCGAAATCATTGAGCCTGCCGGTTTGCAGCGTTCTGTTCAGTCAATCGGATATGATTTGATCATTGATACCGTTAACGGTAAAGAAAAACAGGAAGAAGCGAAACTGGATCAATACAATAAGCTGAAAAGAAATATCATGTGGGCGGGTGTTTTAACTATCCCCACTGTACTGATCGGCATGGTATTTATGAATATACCCTATGCCAATTATATCATGCTAATGTTGACCGCACCTGTGCTTTTCATAGCCGGCAGGAGTTTTTTTACAAATGCCTGGAAACAAGCCGTTCACAGAAAGGCAAACATGGATACCCTGGTCGCTATGAGTACCGGTATTGCTTTTTTATTCAGCGTTTTCAATACGGCCTATCCTGAATTTTGGCACCGGCAGGGTCTGCACCCGCATGTGTATTTTGAAGCCGCTTCCGTCGTAATCGTCTTTATCATGTTAGGCAAACTTCTGGAAGAAAAGGCTAAATCAAATACATCTTCCGCCATTAAAAAATTAATAGGGCTGCAACCCCAAACGGTGCTATTGATAACCGCTCATGGGCAAATTGAAATTCCGGTGTCCGATGTTCAGGTTGGCGATCAATTATTAGTCCGTCCGGGCGACAAGATTCCGGTCGATGGAACGCTTTATGAAGGCAGCTCATTCGTTGACGAAAGCATGATCAGCGGCGAACCTGTTGCGGTAGAAAAAAAGGCCGGGGACCAGGTTTTTGCCGGAACATTGAACCAAAAGGGCAGTTTCCGTTTTACTGCCCAAAAGGTGGGCGGGGGTACGATGCTGGCGCAGATCATTCAATTGGTGCAGGACGCGCAAGGTTCCAAAGCACCGGTACAAAAATTAGTAGATAAGATTGCTGGCGTTTTCGTACCGGTAGTCATGCTGATCGCTTTATTAAGTTTAAGTGCCTGGCTGTTATTCGGAGGGCAACATGCCTTAACCCAAGGGTTGTTAGCTATGGTGACGGTATTAGTTATCGCCTGCCCCTGCGCGCTGGGTCTGGCCACACCTACAGCAATAATGGTTGGTATAGGCAAAGGCGCAGAAAACGGGATTTTGATCAAAGATGCCGAAGCGCTCGAATCAGGCCACAAAGTAAACGTGGTAGTACTTGATAAAACCGGAACGATAACCGAAGGAAAACCCAATTTAACCAACTTCTTATGGGCTGATCGAGCCAGGCTTGATCAGAACCAGTTGCAAACTATCTTTTTATCAATAGAGCATCAATCAGAACATCCGTTGGCTGAAGCTATTGTTTCCTATTTGACATCAGAAACTGCAACGATTATTCCTATTACCTCCTTCAACAGCATAACAGGCAAAGGTGTTGAAGCAGAATTTGAGGGACAGGTTTATTTCGCAGGAAATCATAAACTGATTGAGGAAAAACATATTGTTATTCCGGAAGAGTTGCAAAACGATATTGATAGCTTTTTAAAACAGGCTAAAACTGTGATCTATTTTGCAGATGATAAGCACGTATTGGCCATAGCAGCTATAGCAGATCAAATTAAATCTGGTTCAGCCGAAGCGGTAAGACAGTTAAAATTGCAGGGTATAGAAGTTTATATGCTGACCGGCGATAACGCGCAGACCGCCGAAGCCATTGCTGCCGAGGCTGGTATTGAACAATACCGTGCCGATACCCTGCCTTCGGATAAGGCCGGATTTATTAAGGAATTGCAGGCCATGGGTAAAGTCGTAGCGATGATCGGCGATGGTATAAATGACAGCCAGGCATTGGCGCAGGCGGATGTGTCCATAGCGATGGGTAAGGGTTCTGATATTGCGATAGACGTTGCCAGGATCACTTTAGTTTCCTCTGATCTGCGGCAGGTGCCCAAAGCGCTAAGGCTTTCCAAATTAACGGTTCGTGCCATTCGTCAAAACCTGTTTTGGGCTTTTGTTTATAACCTCATTGGCATACCTATAGCCGCCGGGATATTATATCCGGTCAATGGCTTTTTACTCAACCCGATGATCGCAGGCGCGGCAATGGCCTTGAGTTCGGTATCCGTGGTGAGCAACAGCCTCCGGCTCAAACTTTCAAAACTTAATCTTTAATTTTTTAAATCAACAATCATGGAAACTTTAAAATTCAAAACCAATATCAAATGCGGTGGCTGTATTGCAACCGTAACCCCGGCTTTAGACAACCTGGAAGGCATACAAAAATGGGAAGTAGATACCACGAACCCGGATAAGATCCTTACTGTGCAATCGGACGAAGCATTTAACGCTAACGACGTTATAACCGCTTTAAAAACTAAGGGATATAACGCTGAAAAAATTTAGTCGTAATATTGTTTAAAGAAAAAAATGATTTTACACATCAAAAATATGGTCTGCGACCGTTGCATCATGGTAGTCAGGCAACAGTTGGAAAATATCGGGTTGGATGTTGGCGAAGTCAACTTAGGCACAGCTACAGTAAACCCCGAACTAAATAGTGAGCAATTGAGTTTGATTTCATCGCAGTTTAAATTGCTGGGCTTTGAGTTACTTGACAATGAAAAGGACCGGGTCGTTGAACGGATCAAAAGTCTGATCATTGAAAAAGTTCACCACAGCGACTTGGCGGATACGCATCTTAATTTCCCGCAATATCTGTCAGATGGGTTAAATAAGGATTATGCCTACCTCAGCCGGATGTTCTCTGATGCAGAAGATACCACCATCGAGAAATTTATCATCCAGCAGAAAATCGAGAAAGTGAAGGAATTGCTGGAATATGGCGAGCTAAATCTAAACGAGATCACCTGGAAGATGGGCTATAGCAGCAGTGCGCATTTGTCTGCCCAATTTAAAGCCGTCACCGGGATAACGCCCAGTCAATTCAAAACTTCTGAAAAAATGAGTAGGAAAGCTATCGATAAAATCTAAGCGAAACCAAACAAAGACATTATTGAAAGGGTTAGTTTATAAAACTTTAACTATGGAAAAGGGAAACTACAAGACATTTGTTTTGACGCTCTTCTTGTCTTTTATTATTATGTATGGGGTTATGTTTTTGAATGTTGACCAGGCTGACCATATTTATTTAAGTATGACGCGCTTTTACATGACGTTAATGATGGTAGCCGCTATGGCCTTATTAATGTTAGCAATGATGCGGATGATGTATAAAAACCGCAAGCTGAACATGGTTATCATTTTATCCAGTACGGCGGCTTTTGTTCTCTCACTTATCGGTGTGCGAACCCAAACATTTGTTGGTGATGTCCAATACATGAAAGGAATGATACCCCACCATTCTATCGCAATTATGACCAGTAAAAATGCAAGTATTAAAGATCCAGAGGTAAGAAAACTTGCTGACGGTATTATTAAAACCCAAGAAAAAGAAATTGCGGAAATGAAGGCGATCCTATCACGCATGAAAAAGCAGTAAAGTCCTTTTTATTATCTTAATAATTCGACAAATCAGTCAATTTCTACCCACATCTATTCATCAAGAAAATATTTTACAATATATTTATAGAATATTGCTAAAATCTTAATGAGAAAAAAGTGTGCCTTATTTTTGACCGCATTTTACTTGGTGCTCACCACCGGTTTATATGCCTGTCTGGCACACTGCGCTCTTGAATTTATCGGAACAAAACTTGGGCTTGTCCACAATGTGACCGATAATTCAAAAAATTCAGATAAAGACGAGGAGCCGTGTGATGACTATTGCAAATGTTGCTATCATCATGGGGTTTACGTTGTACAGGAAAATTTCAGTCCAGACGACATTTTTCATTTTGTATATTCTCAGCCCATAATATTAACTAAAGAGATTAAACTTATACCTAATACACCAACCTTACGCCATATTGAAGTAAAATGGCCGCGAGCTACCGGGCCGCCTAATAGACTAACCGCCAAATTATATATTTCTTACCGATCAATTCTGATTTGATTTGAGTCACCGTTTACAACGGAATAGCAGTCTATTGTTATTTTTTTTGACTTAAATCACACCTTTAATGAAATTTATTAAAATTTTGGCCAAGACTTTTGGCTTCGAAAAGCTATATCATAAATTGCATGATATAGCCTTAAAAACTCGCGGCTTAGATGTCTTAAACACCGAACAAACCATTGAATTCATGACGCGATATGTACTGGTCGTTGTTCCTGAAAACAAAGAAATGTTACCTGAAATAAAGAATTGTGCAAGCCCTCAAAATCTGATTTTTTACGCCAAGCAAAGCGTTTCCGACCGGCTTTATATTTGGGACTATAAAGATATTGCATCGCCAGCATTTTTATCCAAATATGGGTCGGTAGTATTGCAACGCAAAGTTTTGTGTACCGACTGGATGAACGTTAGTTTTTATAAAAACATTTGGAAATCCGATACACGTTTTATTTTGGCTAAGCCAACTGTAATTGCGTTGTTTAGTCATTTCCAGGACGGTTTTTTTTATGGCGGATATTTCGACTATGTGTTTCTGGTCGTCGCAAAGTTATGCCGGATCAAAGATTTTTTTCCAGATGAGGACTTTGCTCACATGACAATCTCATATCCTCTTTTTAATACATCATACGAAAAAGACTATTTGAATTTGCTTGATATAAACCCAGGAAATATAGTTGACAGTCAAAGCATGAAAGTGGTTACCAACCGAATGATAGTCTCTAATTGCGGGCACTGGTATCCGAACATTGCAGATATTGAATCTTTGAAGCGACATATCCAAAAAAAATTACAACCGGCTAAAACAGCATCAAACAAAGTGTACATAAGCAGAGTTTGCAGGAGAAGAATTTTAAACGAAGATGAAGTTGTCATTTTGTTAAGATCATTTGGCTTTATAATAATAGAGGACAAAAACAGGTCTATAAGTGAACAAATATCTATTTACCGAAACGCTTCATTCATCATTGGGCCACATGGTGCATCCTTTTCAAATGTGATCTGGTGCGAGCCAGGCACACAACTTTTCGAGATTTTTTCACCTAACTATGCACCGGATTTTTTTCTCTATCTGGCATCAATAATGAAAATGAAATATCACGCTTATTATGAAGGTGAACCTACCGGGAACATGGACTTTAAAGATGCTATGGTTGAAAACATCACGGTATCAATCCCCAAATTAGAACAATGTTTGAGGGAAATCTTTAACCATCCCGCATGACGTATGTGAAATTTAGTTGTACATTCAATTTATCATGAGCGAACACTTACAGTCTATTATCAGCCAATATAAAAGCGACCAAGAATCGGTGTATAATACCTGGTTCATCAATAATGAAGAAAGATTGAAGGCGTTTCGTTCGATCCGCCGGGGAGTATTGCAGGTTATTGATGATATTAGAACGAAGCGCTTTGGAAACGATTTTAAAGGAACCTCACTTGAATTTGTTTTGAATTGCATTACGGAGCAAAAACAAGTTTTTGAAGGGGCATCACATCCTTTTTATTGGAAACCCAAATTACGGATTCCTGATATTTACGAAAACCAGGCTAACAAGATTGCCTTTGGCCAGTTCTTAGAAAATTGTATTAACGCGAAGAATGAACAGCAGATCGTCAGGGAAATTGAAAAGTTGGATGCCTTAAAAATCAAAGGATTGGGGCCTGCTGTGGCCAGTATTCTTTATTTTTTGCATCCAACCCTGATCCCTCCATTTAATACAGCCATCATTAACGGGTTTAATTACTTGTTTAAAGACAAGAAAAAATTAGGGAGTTGGAGCGAATATCTCAAGATAAGGGAAGTCATCATGGATATGAACCGGAAATACTGCAACGAACTGTCATCAGATACCGGCGCATTTGCCGGCTTGCTATTCGAAATCGGCACGCAAAAACTATTGTTAGGTAAGGATGAATATCTTTCAGAAACTGAACGCACCCGACTTGAAAAGTTAATTGAAAAACGTCACAAGGACAAAAGAGTCGAAACTGCCGATGACCATTTGCATGATGAAATGCAGTACCATCTATTAAAGATCGGACACTCCCTTGGGTATGATGTGATCGCGGCCTCTAACGACCGTTCAAAGTCATGGAACAACAATAAATTTACTTTTATTTCATTGGCGGATTTCCCTAAACTTACATTAGAAAAAGAGGTGCTAAATACCGTTAAACTAATTGATGTGCTGTGGTTTACCAAGGGAACGGCCAACGTTATTGCGGCTTTTGAGGTGGAAAAAAGCACGAGCATTTATTCTGGTATTTTGAGGCTTAATGATCTGAGTTGCAGTTTGAATAATAAGGAAGAAGTCTTATATCTTGTGGTACCCGATAACCGTGAGAAAGATGTCATCATGCAATTGTCCCGTCCATCTATAAAACAAGGAAATATGCAAATGAAATATATCTGTTTTAGCGATCTGAGGCAGCACTGCGATGCTTTATGTAAATTTGGTGATAATCATTCCATTATGCAAAAGATAGCCCGGACTGTGGCTTAGCCGGTTTTGGTATAGGGTATATAGGGTATAAATTTAAAACGTAATTATATAAAACAATTTGACAACCTGTTGTTTAACTTTGTAGTTGAAGATGAAAAGTAAAGCACTTTTATTATTATTTATATTCCTGCTAAATACGGTTACCGGATTTGCATGTGCTTTACGTATGTCTACCCATGAGCATGATGAAGCTACAGAACACCACCACGATGGAAACGGTGGTAAGGAGCAACATCATGACGAAACAACTGAACATCATCATGAACATGGTGGGCGAGAAATACAGGCTGCTGTTACTGATCAGTTACTCCTGTACAACCAAACGTCGATCGCTCAAAATGACCCTTGTTGCCAGAATGCGGTCAATAGCTTTAACACCTTAGCTAAAGTTACCCCTCAGTCGGCTCAAATTATTTTACTGCCCCTGTTCAGTTATTTAAGTACTTACTATCAATTCTTTTTTAAACCGGTTACGTTAACTCAAACAGTACCTCTGGTATTGGTTGACGGGCGACGACGGCCTCCTCCATATTCTATCCGCGTCGCGCTGCAAAGTTTTCAGATTTGATTAATTAATAGATTATTAGACCTACATGGACTTGCCATGTGCCAATTTTTTCTATTACATTAATCAATTCAGATCATGAAAAAGATATTTTTATTGGTTGCGCTGATCGCAACTGCTTCTAATCAACTACTTTTTGCGCAGGATACAAAATCAACTTCTCTTACATCGTTAATAGCTTCTTATTACAATATTAAAGATGCCCTGGTTAAATCAAACAGCGCCGATGCGGCTACTTATGCAGGAGAATTTCTAAAGGCTGTTAACGGTGTGGACATGAAATCGCTGCCAGTCGCTGACATGACCACTTTTATGGCGGAACAGGAAAAACTGGCTTTCGATGCCAGGCATATGTCTGAAAGTAAGGACATAGCTCACCAACGCGAGCATTTCGCCAATTTTTCAGTCAACTTTTTCAAACTGGCTAAGGCTGTAAAATTAACGGATAAGCCCGTTTACTATGCCTATTGCCCAATGAAAAAGAGCTATTGGCTATCGGCTGAGGATGTGATCAAAAACCCTTACTATGGTAGCCAAATGCTTACCTGCGGTAAGGTCACTGAAACCCTGAATAAATAAGCTAACTAAATTCTTAAAGATTTGATTTCCCTGCGCGGCGACTTGCGCAGGGCGATCAGTAATTTATAATCATCGTATGAAAAATCTAATCATTATTTCGGTAATCTGCCTGGCTTCATTTTCAATGATAGCCTGCAATAACACGAATAAATCAGCATCCAATAGCCCCAAAGATTCGACTGGAACAAATTCAGCAGGTACATCTAACCCAGCAAAAAGTGGTGTTGACTCAAAAACGACCGCTGCCGTAAAGGAAATGGTAGGAAACTACCTGAATTTAAAAAACGCATTGGCCAAAGATAACAGCGCCGATGCCGCAACTGCCGGGAAAGCTTTATCCGAAGGCTTTATGAAATTTGATCAGTCAGCATTAACGCCAACTCAAAAGAAGTCATTTACCGACATAGCCGATGATGCAAAAGAAATGGCGGAACATATCGGGATGAGTGGCGGGAAGCTACCCCACCAGCGCGAACACTTTGATATGTTAAGCAAGGATATGATTGACTTTGTTAAATTATTTAGTGCTGGTCAGGGTTTATATGTTGATCACTGCCCGATGTATAATAATAACAAGGGAGCGGATTGGTTAAGCGAAACCAAAGAGATCAGAAACCCTTACCTCGGCACTAAAATGCCCACCTGCGGATCGGTCAAAGAGGAATTAAAATAGGAACTATGAAACGGATCGTAAAAATTACCGGTACGGTATTGGTAACCGTTCTTCTCGCTATCCAATTCATACCCCGTGATCATAATGAGAAAGGAACTAAACCAGTGAATGACATTGCACAGGTAATTTCCGTTCCCGAAAATGTAGGCGCTATACTCAAAAAATCATGTTATGATTGCCACAGCAACAACACGGATTATCCCTGGTATGCGAAGCTTCAGCCATTTCGGTTGATGCTTGACAGGCACATCAGGGGCGGTAAAGCAGAGCTTAATTTCAACGAATTCGGAACCTATTCTTCCAGGAAACAAAGGAGCAGATTAAGGGCCATTGATGAAAGCCTGGAAGAAGGCTCGATGCCTTTATCTTCTTACACCTTTATCCACAAGAACGCTATTCTTTCAAAGGAAGATAAAGCGACATTAATGAACTGGGTTAAAATGGCAGGCGACAGCCTTTTATTAAAAAATTAAAGATGAAAAAATTATTAATCGTGGCAATGATGCTTTGTTTGAAGCAATTCGTATTCGCCCAAAACGATATGAAAAATATGGCTGGGATGCAAAAGCAGCCAACGGTAACCTATACCTGTCCCATGCACCCGGAAATCCACGCAACCAAGCCGGGTAATTGCCCTAAGTGTGGCATGAAACTGGTTAAAGAAAAACCAAAAGCCCTACCGAAAAAATCCCCCGCCAAAAAAACAGGCGACATGGATGGAATGAAGATGGACGGGATGAAAATGGATCAGAATAAGTCCGAGACTGGAAAGCCGAATGATATGCAAATGCCCAAAGACAACGGTAAAAATGCCGATAATATGGGTGGAATGAAAATGGATGGCATGAACATGGGTGACGCTAAGGAAGCAGCCAATGACATGAAAAACGCAAAAGCAAAGTTAGGCCCGATTAACACACTGGTCAATAATGCGCCGCCCCGCACTATTCGTTATGATCTTTATATTGCAGACACCATTGTCAACTACGCGGGAAAACCCAAAAGAGCGATTGCGGTTAACGGCAGCATCCCAATGCCGACCCTGACTTTTACCGAAGGCGATACCGCGGAGATCTACGTGCATAATAAACTAAAAGAAGAAACATCCCTGCACTGGCATGGGCTTTATTTGCCCAATCGCTATGATGGGGTACCTAATCTGACACAGATGCCGATCAAGCCGGGAGAAACCCATTTGTATAAATTCCCGATCAAACAACATGGTACCCACTGGTACCATAGCCACACTGGCTTGCAGGAACAAATCGGTATGTACGGGGCTTTTATCATGAACAAACGTAAAGAGTGGGATATCCCAACCCTTCCGCTTGTATTAAGCGAATGGACAAATATGAATCCTAAAGAGGTTGATCGTAGTCTACACGCAGCATCCGACTGGTTCGCTATACAAAAAGGGACAACACAAAGTTATGCAGAGGCGATTGCTTCCGGCCATTTCAAAACAAAAGTTACCAATGAATGGAAACGCATGAACGCGATGGATGTCAGCGATGTTTATTACGATAAATTTCTGATCAATGGAAAAAATCAAAACGAGCAGCCTCAATATAAAGCCGGTGATAAAGTGAGGTTAAGGATTGCCAATGGCGGTGCTACCTCTTACTTCTGGCTCAAATATGCAGGAGGCAAAGTTATCGTAGTAGCTACTGACGGCAATGACGTTGAACCTGTTGAAGTTGACCGGCTGATCATCGCCCCATCTGAAACCTATGATGTGGTAGTCACAGTTCCTGAAAATAAAAGCTATGAGTTTTTGGTAACGCCCGAAGACCGTACCAAATCAGCCTCGCTTTGGTTGGGCAGCGGTCAAAAAGTTTATGCCAGTAAAATGCCAAAGTTGAAATACTTTGCGGGAATGAAGATGATGAACGACATGATGGACATGAGCGGTAACATGGTTCAAATGGAAGGCATGAAGATGCAAAACCAAACCATGGATATGAATACCGTGATGTACCCGGAAATAACCGGAGCTGACAAACCCCAGGCGGATGATAAAAAACCGGCCATGCCGGGTATGCAGATGCCTAATGACAAAAGCATGGCAGGTATGAA
Organism: Mucilaginibacter gossypii; assembly: GCF_900100945.1. Taxonomy (GTDB): domain Bacteria; phylum Bacteroidota; class Bacteroidia; order Sphingobacteriales; family Sphingobacteriaceae; genus Mucilaginibacter; species Mucilaginibacter gossypii. The sequence goes on from NZ_FNCG01000002.1 coordinate 387,912, forward strand.
TATGGCGGCAGATAATTCAGACATCGTTACCCTTAATTACGGAATGCTGCGTGACCCTCATCATACTACCTTACCAAAAGGGCCGATGCGGGAATTGAAGTTTGAACTGACGGGTAATATGAATCGTTATGTGTGGACAATGGATAACAAAACAGTATCGGAATCGGATAGGATCTTGATCAAAAAAGGTGAAAACCTGCGGATCATCCTTTATAATAACAGTATGATGCGTCATCCTATGCACCTGCATGGGCATGACTTCCGGGTAATCAACGGGCAGGGTGAAAACGCGCCGATGAAAAACGTGGTGGATATTATGCCGATGGAACGGGATACGATTGAATTCAATGCATCTGAACCGGGCGGCGATTGGTTTTTTCATTGCCATATACTTTACCACATGATGAGCGGTATGGGAAGGATATTCAGCTATGAAAACTCTGCGCCAAATCCTGAAATCCCTGATCCAAAGCTGGCACAACGAATGCTGAATCGCGATGATCAAATGCCGCATTTTATGGGTAAACTTGGTTTGGAAAGCAATGGGAGCGATGCGCAATTTATGCTCTCTAATACCCGGTGGAAAGCAAGTACCATGTGGCATTTAGGAACTGACGCTACCATGGGTTATGAAAGTGAAACAATGATCGGGCGTTATATTGGAAGAATGCAATGGTTATACCCTTATATAGGATTTGACTACCATTACAAGAAATTTGACTCTAATGAAAAAAATATATTTGGCAGCGATGCTAAAAACCTGTTCGGTCAAGTGAGCAATAAGGATAATCGGCATACGGTTGTAGCGGGTCTTGCCTATACTTTGCCGATGCTTTTTGTGGCCGATGCGCGCATCGATGGTGACGGTAAGTTACGCTTCCAGTTAGGCCGTGACGATATACCGGTTTCCAGCCGCCTGCGCTTTAACATCATGGTAAACACAGATAAAGAATACGCGGCAGGTTTAAGATATATCGTTACGAAGTATTTCTCTTTATCAACCCATTATGATAGTGATATGGGCCTGGGCGGCGGATTAACACTAACGTATTAAATTTTACAGCTATGAAAAATCAACACGATCATCACACTATGGGAGCGCATAAAATCCCAGCTATTAAACAACCAGGACCCAAGGCTAAAGCTGAAACTATAGATCATAGTAAAATGAACCATGGCAGTGACGGGCATATGGGTATGTCGGAGCATGATCACCATAGCATGATGATCGCTGATTTTAAAAAGCGTTTTTACGTGGTGCTCGTACTGACACTTCCGGTTATGCTGCTGTCTATGCAAATTCAGCAATGGCTGCACCTGGATATTAATTTTGCCGGTTCATCGTACCTGCTTTTTGCTTTAGCATCTGTCGTATTTGTTTATGGCGGCTGGCCATTTTTAAGCGGCTGGATGAGCGAAATGAAGGCTAAAAATCCCGGCATGATGACTTTGATCGGTTTTGCGATCACCGTTGCCTATGCCTATAGCGCAGCTACGGTGTTCGGACTGAAGGGTATGGATTTCTTTTGGGAACTGGCTACCCTGATCCTGATCATGCTCTTAGGGCATTGGATAGAAATGCGGTCAGTCATGGGTGCCTCAAATGAACTGGAGTTATTGGTTCAGTTAATGCCCGCAGATGCGCACATGGTCATGGGTGACAAAGTACATGATGTAAAAACAGATACGTTAAAAGAGAACGATGTAATTTTGGTAAAACCGGGAGAAAAAGTGGCCGCAGACGGGATTATTCTGGATGGTGAAAGCTATTTGAATGAATCCATGTTAACCGGTGAATCCAAGCCCGTTCAAAAAGTGAAAGGCGATAAAGTGATCGCGGGTTCCATCAATGGAAATGGTTCATTTAAAGTAACGGTATCTCACGCAGCCAAAGATTCCTATTTGTCGCAAGTAGTCAAACTGGTAGACGATGCGCAAAAGTCAAAATCTCAAACGCAGCTATTGGCCGATACTGCGGCAAAATGGTTAACCCTGATCGCATTGGTTACAGGTATAGGTACTTTTCTGTACTGGTACTTAACAGGGCAAAGTTTGGCGTTCGCGATGGAAAGAATGGTAACGGTAATTGTTATTTGCTGCCCCCATGCTTTGGGTTTGGCTGTACCACTCGTCGTAGCTAAGTCAACTGCCTTATCGGCCAAACATGGCTTGTTGATCAAAAACCGGACGGCATTTGAGAACGCAAGGAAGATCACCACCATTGTATTTGATAAAACGGGGACACTAACCGTAGGTAAGTTTGAAGTATCTAAAATAGTATCGTTAGATAAAACCATCAAAGAAAATGAACTGGTACGTTTAGCATCGGCATTAGAACAAAAATCAGAACACCCTATTGCTACAGGAATCCTGCTAAAAGTGAAAGACCTGAAATTAGACATTCCGCCAGCCGAAAACTTTAAGGCCATCACCGGCCAGGGGGTTCAAGCCACCGTAGATGGCAAAAAGTTAATGGTGGTTAGCCCCGGTTATTTAAAAGAAAATAAATTAGCCCTGCCGGATGGCTTTGCGGCCAATGACACGGAAACAGTTGTGTTTGTGCTAATTGATAAGAAATTGGCGGGATATATTTCACTGTCAGATGAGATACGCCCGGAATCGGCAGAGGCTATTAAGACCTTAAATGCTGAAAACATCAAATCTATCCTGCTTACGGGTGACAACAACAAAGTAGCCGCCAGTGTAAGCAAAACTTTGGGTATGGACAGTTTTATAGCCGAAGTATTACCGCATCAAAAATTAGAGAAAATTAGAGAACTGCAAAGCAAAGGCGAGTTTGTAGCCATGACCGGCGACGGGGTAAATGATGCTCCTGCACTCGCCCAGGCAGACATCGGTATTGCAGTTGGTTCGGGAAGTGACATAGCAGCAGAAACAGCCGGGATTGTTTTGGTGAACAGTAATCCCAAAGATATCGTCAGCTTGATCTTGTTTGGCAAAGCCACCTACCGCAAAATGATACAAAACCTCATTTGGGCAACCGGTTATAATGTGATCGCCCTGCCATTAGCAGCCGGGGTATTATATAACCAGGGCATTGTATTAAGCCCGGCGGCTGGCGCTGTATTAATGACGGTCAGTACGGTCGTGGTAGCCATTAATGCCAGTATGCTTAAAGTAAAGGAGTAATAATACAACAGGATATAAATTTTAATCGGAATTATATAAATAGATCGCCGTGATTGCCCTTAACTTAGCCTTATAATAAATACACGTTTAATATATCATGAAGTATATCGCTGTTTTCCTTATCCTGAATTTACTGCTGTTATCCTCCTTTTCGGGGATAGCCGGTATTCAGTATGGCGCAGCAAAGTGTTGTAAACAAAAAACGCATCAGGATTGCTGTAAACAGCAAAAACAAAAATCTGCCGGCGATTGCGCCAAAGGAAATTGTGATGCGATGGTCAATTGCGGAACTTGCAGTTTTATCATTGTTCAGCCGTCGTCATTTTCGCCTGCGGTTGTTGATCTTCAACAACAAGCAGCTTATCCTTTCTTAATTGGTGCCTTATCCGATTATTACGGCAATGGCTGGAACCCTCCGAAAGCTTAATAATTCAATTCGTTTTTTCGGCCTGTCTATGGCCGTATTATTCAAATAATTATTAATCTTAAAATTCAAAATCATGAAAAAGTTTCTTTTCATCACTATGGTGATGTTGCTATCCGCTATATCAATAACTTATGCCAATACTCCTTGCTGCAACAGCAAAATGAACCACTGTACAACTTGTGCTAAAAGCTGCGGGCCGAACTGTAAAGATTATTGCAGTAAAACTTGTAAGGAATCGGGTGTTTGCAAGACTACTTGTAAATTATAATAACTGAATAAAGCCGCCACTTTTGTGGCGGCTTTAAAACTAATTGCCAAACAGGACGTATAATTTATTATCTTCGATTTGTGAAACGCACCACACTCATCTTATTAACGGCTCTATATCTCTTATCCTGCATGGGTATCGGGGTAAACCGCTTTTATTGTTGTGGTAAACTGGCTTCGGTTACCCTGACCTACGCCATGCCGGACAATAACACCAAAGATTCAGGTGATAAGGATAATTGCTGCAAGCATGAAAAGCAAAGTTTCAAGGTAAAGGATAGTCATTTTAGTGCAGTCACTGCGGCTTTGGCTCATCCAGTACCTGCGATGATCCCGGCATTTATAATGCCGTACCGCGAACTTACTTTAACGCAATTACAACCGAAGATCACGTATAACGGCAATGCTCCCCCTGGACATTCCGATACACCCGTTTATACCCTTAACTGTACTTACAGGATCTGATCCTGAACTTTCCCATAGCCCTGCCATTCTGCATCCGGCTATTATTCCTTTGTAATCAATCTTAATTTATAATTCAAGCACAGGCTTTGCCTATGCTATTTATCCATTTTTAATTTTAAAAATCATGAAAAAAGTAACCCTAATGGCTATTGCCATTCTGTTTTCTGCCGCGACCGTTTTTGCCGCTGACACGCACACCGGTAAAATGGCTTCCGACACCACCAAAAAATTAAAACCGGCTAAAGTGCAATACACTTGTACGATGCACCCGGAGGTATTAAGTAACAAGCCTGGAAAATGTCCGAAATGCGGTATGGCTTTGGTTAAAAAGACCGATGCCAAAAAGAAACCCGCAGAAAAAATGAAGATGTAAAATCATTCATCCCCTTTGCTATTAGCGAAGGGGATGATTAAAGCAATTAAGATGATTAACCAATTGATTACCCTGTCTTTAAAAAACAGGTATATCGTTCTGCTGATCGCGGTTGCCCTTTTTGCATGGGGAGCCTACGCGGTTAAAGACAACCCTATTGATGCCATACCCGACCTGTCGGATAATCAGGTGATCGTATTTACCGAATGGCAAGGTCGCAGCCCTCAGATCATGGAAGACCAGGTGACTTACCCGCTGGTGAGCAACCTGCAAGGCATTCCCAAAGTAAAGGCCATCCGCGCAACTTCCATGTTCGGGATGAGCTTTGTGTATATCGTATTTGAAGATAAAGCCGATGTGTATTGGGCAAGGAGCCGGGTATTGGAACGGCTGAATTATGCGCAGCGTTTATTGCCGCCGGGTATTACACCAACATTGGGGCCTGATGGTACAGGTGTCGGCCATATTCTTTGGTACACTTTGGATGCGAAAGGCATGAACCTGGGTGAACAAAGGGCTTTACAGGATTGGTATGTGAAGCTGGGTTTGCAAACCGTGCCGGGCGTAAGCGAGGTTGCTTCCTTCGGCGGCTTTGAAAAACAATACCAGGTTACCATCGACCCGCATAAATTGAACTACTATAATATTTCCTTGTCACAGGTACTTAAATCTATCAAAAGCAATAACAATGATGTAGGCGGACGTAAGTTTGAAATGAACGGCACCGGTTTTATTGTTCGTGGTCTTGGTTATATCAAAAGCTTAACGGATGTAGAAAACATCCCGGTTGGCGTGATTAATACCAACCCGGTCAGGATCAAAGATGTGGCTACCGTACAAATGGGCGGCGATGAACGCCTGGGCATATTTGACCGTAACGGCAACGGTGAAGCCGTTGGCGGCATCGTGGTGATGCGCTACGGCGAAAATGCGGACAAGGTGATCCATGCCGTCAAGGATAAAATGGCTGATATTCAAAAGGGCTTGCCTGCCGGGGTCAGTTTTAACATTGCCTATGATCGCAGTGAGTTGATCGAAAACGCGGTAAACTCTGTAAAGCATACGCTGATCGAGGAAATGATTACGGTTTCTATTATCGTAATCCTGTTCCTTTTTAGCTGGCGCAGCGCATTAAGTATCATTATCCAAATACCTATTACTATAGCAGCCAGCTTTATTTTATTAAATGCTTTTGGCATATCATCCAATATCATGTCGCTAACTGGCATCGCCTTAGCCATCGGCGTGATCGTGGATAACGGTATCGTCATGGTAGAAAACTCGCACCGGAATTTATCCATTTCACAACAAAAAGAAAAGTCATGACCACAGCAGAACGAATAAAAATCATAGAACAATCCTGCAAGCAAGTAGGGCGTGGCGTGTTTTTTTCAACGCTGATCATTGTTGCCTCATTCCTGCCGGTGTTTCTATTAGAAGGGCAAGAGGGTAAATTGTTCGGCCCATTAGCCTGGACAAAAACCTTTATACTGGCCATTGATGCGATATTGGCGGTAACCTTAGCGCCCGTGCTGATTTCCTTTTTTCTGAAAGGAAAGTTAAGGACGGACGATCATAACCCGCTGAACCGGGGATTAGAAAAAATTTACCGGCCTGTATTGAACTGGTGCGTAACCTGGCGCAAAACAACGCTTTCGATCAACATCGTTGCTTTACTTATCAGCATACCGCTTTTGCTTTCATTAGGCAGTGAGTTTATGCCACCGTTGGACGAGGGTACGATCCTGTTTATGCCGGTCACCCAGCCGGATGTTTCCAACGCGGAAGCCAAACAATTGCTGCAAGTGCAGGATAAAATCATTAAAAGCGTACCCGAAGTGGCCAATGTATTAGGTAAAGCAGGCCGTGCCAATACCGCTACGGATAATTCACCCATCAGCATGACCGAAACCATTATCCTGTTAAAACCAAAAGATGAATGGCGCAAGGGTTTAAAGAAAGAAGACATCATCGACGAACTCAATGCCAAACTGCAAATACCCGGCGTAGTGAACGGCTGGACACAACCGATCATCAACCGCATCAATATGCTTTCCACCGGTATCCGCACAGATGTGGGCCTGAAAGTTTACGGACAGAATTTAGACACCATCAATGCCCTCTCCAATCAGATGAAGCAGGCGTTGACCGGGTTAAATGGCGTAAAGGATTTGTATGTTGACCCGATAACCGGTGGCAAATACCTGGATATACAAGTGAATAAAGATGCCATAGGCCGCTACGGTTTGAGCGTGGATGATATAAATGAGGTAGTGGAAAGCGCATTGGGCGGTATGAACTTAACCACTACCGTCGAAGGCCGGCAACGGTTTAGCGTTAACGCGCGTTTGGCGCAGGATTATCGCAATAACCTGGAAGAGATCAAACGCACGTTGGTACAAACGAGCAGCAACGGCCCGATACCTTTATCATCCGTGGCGGATATTAAGATCAGCAACGGCCCTGCCATGATCCAGTCGGAAAACGCCTTATTGCGGGGAACGGTATTGTTTAATGTGCGCGACCGGGATTTAGGCAGCACGGTAAAAGAGGCGCAGGACAAATTAAATACGCTGGTCAAAACCTTGCCCAAAGGCTATTATATTGAATGGAGCGGACAGTATGAAAACCTGATACGTGCGGAGCATACGTTAAAGTTAATCTTACCTATTGTACTGATTATCATTTTCGCTTGTCTGTATTTTGCATTTCATTCGATACGGGAGGCATTTTTTAGCCTGATCTCTATTCCATTCGCGTTGATCGGCGGGGCTTATATGGTGTATTTTTTTGGGGTTCACTTATCGGTTGCGGTTGCCGTTGGCTTTATAGCCCTATTTGGTATCGCCGTGGAAACGGGTATTGTGATGGTCATTTATCTGAATGATGCCATGCAGCAATTGGTGGCGCTCAAAGGCAACAGTAGAGAAACGATTACAAAAGCTGATTTGCGTGAATATGTGATGAACGGCGCGGTAAAACGTTTGCGGCCAAAACTGATGACAGTCTGCGTAGCCCTGTTCGGTTTGGTGCCGGTGCTTTGGGCAACGGGTACCGGCAGCGATGTGATGCGGCCTATCGTACTGCCGATGATCGGCGGCGTTTTAACATCTTCCACCCACATCCTACTGGTTACCCCGCTGATCTTTTTGATGGTCAAGGAATACGAACTCAGGAAACATGGCAAACTGGAAATATTGGAGGTAAAGGAATAATGAAAACAAGAGATCAAATCTTACTTACCGCAGCTATTTGCTTTGCAGGTTTATCTGCTAAAGCTCAGCGTTTACCCTTAAACAGCGTTTTAGCCAGTGTGGGCAACAACCCGGCCTTACAGGCTTATGATGCTAAAGCCCAGGCGCAGGATGCCTATGCGACCGGGGCCAAAAGCCTGGATGCGCCAAAGATCAGCGCCGGGCAATACCAGACGCCTTACCAATTAAGCCCCAATGGTGGTTCCTTTATGATACAAGCTGAACAAATGTTCACCAACCCTGCTAAACTTCGCGCAAAAGAAAATTATCTGAAAGGGATGTCCAAAGTAACAACGGAAGATAAGGGTTATTTAAAAAACCAACTCATTGCACAGGCAAAGCAATATTATTACGAGCGAGTAGTGTTGGAAAAGAAATTGGCGCTATTGGAGGGCACGCAAGGCTTACTGGAATATATGCTTAAAGATGCCAATATCCGGCTCACTTACGGAAAAGAGAAACTGCCCAATATTTACAAGGCCAAGGCGGAGTTATTTGAATTGGAAAATACCCGAGAACAGCTTAACAACGAGATCAGCCAGAAAAATATCCTGCTCAATATCCTGATGAACCGTGATAAGGCTACCGTTTTTACGGTGGATACCAATGTTGCGGTGAAAGATTATGAAAGCGCGCTTACCGATACGGCTGCCCTTGCCGCTGGCCGCAGCGATATTAAAGCCATCAGTCGTAATTTGGACTTGCAGGCCTTAAATGCCCAAATGGAATACAGCAAACGTAAGCCGGATTTTGGCTTACAGGCCGGGCACATGTTCAGCTACGGCGGCAACGCCAATCAATATATTCTCATGGCTTCGGTGACAATACCTGTTGCTCCCTGGTCTTCCAAAGAATATAAGGCCAACCTGAAAGGCATACAATACGAGGTGGCGGAACTGCAACAGAAGAAACTGGATATGCTGAACCAGGCAGCAGGTGCTTTAGCCGGCATCCGGGCCGACATGCACAGCAAGAAAAGGCAATTGAATAATTATCAGCAAAACATTATCCCCGCCCTTCAAAACAGCTATAAATCCGCTTTACAGGCTTATGACCAGAACACCGGCGATCTGCCTTCGGTATTGGTTGGCATCAAAGATCTACAGACAGCCCGGCTGGAAGCACTTGATCGTTTACAGGAACTATTAAACTTACAGGTGGCTTATGAAAAAGAGAATGAGCAATATTAAAATATTAATGGCAGTTCTGTTGTTCGGCATGGCGCTGATCACTGCCTGTTCCGATCATAAAAATAAACCCGCTATTACGCAGGTTCAAAACGCGGTCAAATACACCTGCCCGATGCACTCGCAAATACTGGAAGATCATCCGGGTAGCTGCCCCATCTGCGGAATGACCTTAGTAAAAAAATCAGGCCAGGCCAGTAAGGGCGCAGGTATCAGTTTGAAAACGGTTTTACAGTCGGTCAATGCTTCGGTTATCTCCACAGTTGAGGCCATAGTGCCTGAACAAAAAACAATACCGACAACCGTTTCGGCGAACGGCTATCTGGATTTTGACACACGGACTTTTAACAATATCGCTGCCCGCTTTTCGGGCCGTATCGAAAAGTTGTATATCAAATATGCTTTCCAGGAAATTCACCGCGGCCAGCGCATTTTTGATATTTATAGCCCGGAACTGGTGACCGCCCAGCAGAATTTGATATTTGTGAGCAAAAACTCTCCACAGGAAACGGGGTTGATTAGCGCCGCCAAACAGAAATTGCTGTTATTGGGTATGACAAATGCACAGGTGGCGCAAGTGTTGAAAACAGGCAAATCTTTCTATAGTCTACCGGTGTTCAGTCCTTATGAGGGCCATGTGCATGATATGCCGCATAGCCAGATGCAGGGTGCGCCGGATACGAAAATGCCAACGGATGTGACCGGGAACCAGCCTTTAGCTGTTAAAGAGGGCATCTACGTTGAAAGGGGGCAAACGCTTTTCAATGTAGTTGACCCGCACCACCTTTGGACGATCCTGAAAATCCAACAAGCTGATGTAAATAACATCAGGCTGGGCCAGCCGGTAACGATTGCTATTGCGGATGCGGATATGCAGATGAATGGCAAGATCGACTTTATCGAGCCGATTTTGCAGGCAGGCGACCGTTCCGTTTCGGTGCGCGTTTATCTGAATAATCACCAGCACGGCATGAAAGTAGGCAGCCTGATTAAAGCCGAGATAATAACCGGGCAAACTAAAGGATTATGGATACCCCGGTCTGCGCTAACGGATTTAGGAAAAACAAAGATTGTTTGGCTTAAAAAGGGCGGCACATTCGAGGCTCGTCAGGTCAGTGCCGGTTTAACTAATGGTAACCAAATTCAAATTACTAAAGGTTTGACCATAATGGATAGTCTGGCAAGCCATGCCGAATACTTAACAGACAGCGAAAGCTTTATTAAAACAAAAGGAAATGAATAAGATCATCACGGGGCTATTGTTGTTGATGCTGGCGTTTTCCGCCTGCAAGCAAAAACCCCAACAAGCGATAATACAAACACAAAACAAGGCTTATTATACCTGCTCGATGCACCCGCAGGTACACGAGGAACATCCGGGCAATTGCCCGATTTGCGGCATGAAGCTGATTAAAGTGGAATTAACCGGTAATAATAAAGCTTCGGATAAGATCACTTTAACCGCTACGCAGTTACAATTAGCCAATATCCAAATTGATACTGTTCGGGAAGCCTATACCGGGCAGGAAAAGACGTTGACCGGAACAGTTACAACAGATGAAACGAAAGCGGCGGAACTTAGTGCAAGGACAGCAGGACGGATACAGCAATTGTTTGTAAGGACGGTAGGTGGAAAGATTGCTGCGGGTCAGCCCGTTTATACCATCTACAGTGAAGATTTGCAAGAAGCTGAAAAGGAATACCTATTGGCAAAACAGCAGCAAAGACTATTGCACAATCCCGATGTGGATTATGGTCAACTCATCAGCAGTGCCGAAAGCAAGCTAAAACTATGGGGCCTTACATCCGCGCAAATCAAAAACTTAGCGGCTTCGGGAAAGGCATCAGCCACCACAACCATATTGAGTAAGGCAAGCGGAACGGTAAGCGATATATTAGTTCATGAGGGGGATTATGTCACCGAGGGCATGACCATCCTGAAAACACAGGCGTTAAACAGCTTATGGGTGGAAGCTCAGCTCTATGCCGGTGAAACCGGGAATTACAAGGAAAACGACCGGGTAAGCGTAGCCTTTCCAGATCTGAACGGGCAGATATTACCCGGCAAAGTGGAGTTTATCAATCCCGAATTATTGGATGCTTCAAAGGTAGATTTAATAAGGATCAGCATTGCCAATCCGCAGGGATTGATCAGGCCGGGTATGCAGGCTTATATCTCCATTGGCAAGGGTGGTAACCGCTCATTAGCGGTATCAACTTCGGCAGTTCTCACCGACGGAAACGGCAGCAAAGTTTGGGTCAAAAATCCTGACGGTAGTTTTTCGCCAAAAATGGTCGAGGTTAGTTCGGGAAATCAATCGTATGCGCCTGTTATTTCCGGTTTAAACAAAGGTGATATTGTGGTTACTAACGGGGCCTATCTATTGAATAGCGAAGCGATCTTTAAAAATGGCAGCGATAATATGGCCGGTATGAAAATGTAATTACAACATATCTGCTATACAACGCTAATCCATTTTCAATTGCTTATTGCGATTTTAAAATTTCATGAAACTTCTTTTGCAGGGCTTTTTTGTCAGGAAGTATAGTTTGATACTCCGCTACCATTGCAGGAGATAAGTTTCTGCTTAATGCGTATTCTACAACTTCACTATCTTTATTTTTGCATAATAAGATACCTATGGATGGGTTTTCGTGAGATTTTTTTACATCCCTATCCAATGCTTCTAAATAAAAATTCAGTTGCCCAAGATGTTCAGGTTTAAATTTATCAGCTTTTAGTTCAAATGCTATTAAACATTGGAGGCTACGGTGATAAAAAACTAAGTCAATAAAAAAATCACTATTCCCGACCTGGATTCTATATTGTTCATCCATAAACAGAAAGTCCTTACCCAATTCCAAAATAACATTTTTCATTTGGGCTATTAGCGCATGTTGCAGGTCGCCTTCGCTATGGACTTCCGATAAATTGAGGAACTCAAAAATATAAGTGTCTTTGAACGCACCGGCTATGTCAGGTTTTAATTCTCTCATCACTGATGAGAGTTTTTGATTGCCTATCATTACTCTTTCAAATACGCCACTATTCATTTGCCTTTCTAATTCTCTGGAACTGTACAGCTCTTTAGCACACAAGCGCAGATAAAATTCCTTCTCTTCAATAGAACGGCAACGACTAAATATCGCTAAATTATTTGTCCAGGTATTTTCTCTCAGCAGTGCCGAGAGATTTTGATGATCCTTATAGGTTTCATAAAATTGCTTCATGCGCCATAAGTTTTTATCGGAAAAACCTTTTAGTTCAGGTTCGGCAGTTAATATATAAACCGCCAAACTCGATACAATTGATTTTCCCCATTCCTCATTCTCAATTCTGTTGCTTATATATTCACCAACTTTCCAGTATAAGTCAATCAATTCCGTATTTACTGCTTTGTAAGCGTTGAAGCGCGATTGCTGAATTAATCCTATTACCTCTATAAACTGATTTTCCACCTGCTTTTTCATAATTTTAGATTTAAGATACCTTTAATAATCCTTGTTCCCCGAAAATTTTGCTTTCTAACGCCATCATATTATTGCTGATCTTTCGCTTAGTGATTTTGGCGTAAATTTGAGTTGAACGCAAATCCTTGTGACCTAACAACTTTCCGACAGTTTCTATAGGAACATCATTTTCGAGAAGAACAGTTGTCGCAAATGTGTGCCTCGCTGTATGCGTGGTAAGTTCTTTTTTGATACCGCAAATTGTTGCTACCTCTTTGATGTACGCGTTGTAGCGAACGTTGCTATTAACAGGCAACAACTTATTCTCACTTAAACAGTAGGAATGATTTTTATATTTTTCAATTATTGCCAGGGCTATTGGTAACAATGGTACTGTTTCTTCAACGCCGGTTTTTTGCCGATCTTTCGTAATCCATAATTTGCCATCCAACCCTTTGAAGATATTTGCCGGTTCAAGATTATAGACAGTTTCGTAAGCATAGCCAGTAAAGCAACAGAAAACATAAACGTCACGCACCTCTGCTAACCGCTCAACTGAAATTTCTTTTTCATACATTCCGACCAACTCGTGCATTTCAAGTGTTTCTCTATCAGGATCTTTATAAGTGCATTTAAACCCTGATATAGTATTATGTTTAATCCAGCCTTCATCAATGGCGCGATCTATAATCTGTTTGAGCGTTTTTACATATTTCATGGCGGTATTATCCCCGATATTTTCCATAGTTAGATGGTGGAAGAAATTAACGGCGAAAGCCATTTCAATATCTTCTAAAGCAATATCAGCCACTTTAAGTTTTTTCTTTAGAAAGTCCTGTACTTTATCTTTTAAACGCTCATAACGTACTAAAGTACCCTTACTGCCTTTGTTCTTGTCAACCCTTTGTGCAAATTCTTCGTTATGAAGTTTGAAAGCCTGCATCAACGTTTTTTGTAAAATCAGTTTAGGCATGTAAGCATCTTTAATCATATCAGGATGCACACGTTTATTTACAGCCGATACTTGATTATAGTGTTTTTCTAACTCTGCTTTAGTTTTTATAATGTAGCTGTTGATTAGTTTGTAATCGGCGCAGCCACTTGTGGCTGTTGCGGATTCTTCGTCCCAATGATCGGGATGAATTTTTTTGCCGGAAGAAAACTCCGTGCGGCCCCCTTTTACGGTTATGCGAACATAGATCGGCACCAAACCTTCTTTGGTAGCCTTTTGGCGTTTAAGCCAAAATAAGATAGAAAGATCTTCATTTACTTTCATGAGATTTTTTTGTTTAAAAGATGAAACCAAACGTTTTTAAACTGAAAATCAAACTGGTACAAGTCACCAGTATTAATTCGGTGACCTAATTTCGGAAGAAACAATAGGTCACCGAATAGGTCACCGATTACTTTGAATTACATTGAACTAACTTGTATTGAAATTTTTAAGAAAATCAGAGGGATGGTTTTGAAAAAAGCTGGTTTCTAAGCTAAAAACCGCGTTTAAACAAAAAAGAGCCTCTTTTTCAAGAGGCTCTTACTTCAAAAACCGGCTACGAACTCTGGTATTCTGTTCGTCTCTGTGATCCCGCTGGGACTCGAACCCAGGACCCCAACATTAAAAGTGTTATGCTCTACCGGCTGAGCTACGGAATCTTTCTTTAAATTTTTCGCTTACTAAGGCGTGGCTGTTTAAAGGCAGCTTTTGTTTTTAAATGAAAAAGCCTCTTTTCAAAGGCTTTGTGATCCCGCTGGGACTCGAACCCAGGACCCCAACATTAAAAGTGTTATGCTCTACCGGCTGAGCTACGGAATCATTCTTTAAACTTTTTCGGTTCGGTTAACCGTTTCCGTTTAAAGTGGTGCAAATATAGGGTTCCTAATTATTACCTGCAAGCTATTTTTTAAATTAATGTTAAGGTTTTTTTAAGCCGTTAAAAACCAGTAAACTACAATTTTAGAACGGCTATTTTACCACTATTCCCGGCTAATAATACAAGCTTACCGTGTTTTGCCCTACGGCAAACGTTAAAACTTGTGCTATCTATTTGTTTCCATGTTTGGCCGCCGTTTGTTGTAATATTGCTCCCGGGTGTGCCTGTAGAAAGAAACATTCCGGATTTTATGTGCTCAACACTTGATTGAAACCCTGCCGGCCCTGTTTGGGATGGTGTAAATGTGAGGACAGGGTGAACCGCCAGGATAGTCGCCACTGAATCTGTTTTTTTATCACTGGCATAATCACCCCCAACAATGATACCGGTATTTTGCCCTATCGATATTGAAAAAGCGCCTTCACTGCTTTTTTCATGTGTAAGTGGAAGGTTTGAATACTGCCATTGATTATTGTGAGGCTGTAAGGAAATAAGCCTGGCGTTACTACCCCCTGAAACGATGTATATCGCCTCTTTGTCCGATACTCTGAGGCATGTGCCACTTGCGGCAAACGATGCCTCTCCAGGCAGTGCATTTGGGGCATTATTCGACTCGTTCCAGGTTTCACCGCCGTCTTTGGTTTCCAGTAATAAAAATTTATTGTTGATCGGGTCGCCCAAGATGTAGCCATGAAGGTTATCGGCAAAATCCATGGCGTCTAAAAAATAGGTGGTATCCGTTTTTCGATATTTTTCATGCCAGGTTTGTCCGCCATCAACCGTTTTCAAGATGAGGGACGGCGTGCCCGAACTCATGATTACGGCCTCTTTATCGTTGAAAGCTTCAATATCCCGAAAGTCGGATTTTTCATAGCCCTTTATTTGCTGCCAGTCCCAGGTTTTGCCGCCATCGTTTGTTTTGGCGATGTATCCTTTGCTGCCGCTTATCCATGCCGTATTATCATCAACTACAGATAAACCACGGATGCTTGTTGGTTTATCCTGTTGTAAAACGGTAATAGTTTGTGCTTTCAGGACAGAATTGAACCACAAAGAACAAAGTAAGATACTTGAAATAAAAATGCGGTTTAGTTTCATTACGTGTGATATAAAGAGTTTTATGAAACCTAAGTTAGATTTTCAAAGGCCGTTAAACAACATAATATTGATTTTTTAATTTATTAAGTTGCAATTTGCCGGAAACGATTATATTTGCACGCTTGTTAATAAAACGATAAGCCCGGATGGCGAAATTGGTAAACGTTGCGGTCTCAGAAGCCGTTGAGAATTGTCTCTTGAGAGTTCGAGTCTCTCTTCGGGCACGCCTTTTTTAAAGTAAGAAAAATTAGAATGTGAGAATTGAAAGATTCTCACATTTTTTAAAAGCCCAGGTGGCGAAATTGGTAGACGCACCATCTTGAGGGGGTGGCATTCGTAAGGATGTACGAGTTCGAATCTCGTTCTGGGCACACCTCTTAAACTTTTTTTTTAAGATCTCTTCCCCTCTTTTAATCCACGGACTTCCTGCTGTAATACATTAACTTGTCCTTCCAGTACTTTCAACCTGATCTCATTGATCCTGCTTTGTGTTTCCTGCGATGAACGGATATCTTTAATGTCGCCTTTCAATTGGAAGTAGCCTGTCATTACCGAAACAACAATGCTTACGGTGCTGGCTATGGTGACTATCATATTCTTTATGGTAATGCCCCTGATCTCTCTGTGTTCAAATGTTGTCATGATGTAGATATTATAAATTGGTTGAGAAATGCGCGGGTATTTAATTGCTTGCGCTATAATGATGGTGAGCAAAATCTCAAAATCCCCATTAAAAAATAAAACGCCTGGTAATATTTTTTATATGCGATTTTGATAGGTATGGTAAATCATAAAACTCCAAAAAAAGATTTAATCGGGCTTTAAGATTCAGAGAAATTCAATTAACATAGCCTTTTATGAGCCTGCGCCAATTAAAATATCCTGCTTGACTAAGGTGGATACCATCAATCGTAAGATCAGGGTCTATCTTATCTCCTTTTAAGAACTCGGGATACAAATTAATAAACGTTACATTAGAACTATCGCAAATACTTTTGGCATCCTTATTATACCTTACAATTTTTGTATTTAAAGTGTCTAACGACGTAGGGAGAATCGATTCAACAAATATGCCTGTACTCGGTGATTTCGTTTTTATTAAGTTTATCATTGTAACAAGATGAGCGATAACAGTATCTGAAGGTATCGCATATCTAAAATCATTTATCCCAAATTCAATAAAAAGCCTTTTCGGTTTACGATAAATCAGCCTGTTAATTACTTCTATACCATTTTCTGATATACTACCAGCAAAACCCATGTTCTTAACAAATGGATTATCAAATCCTCTTTCAACATTAAATCCTTCCGTAATGCTTGTTCCTAAAAAAACAATTTCATTTTTATTGGGCTTTGATTTTAAAAAATTCGACCAACGCTGTTCGGTATCTGATGGCTTTTGGGGATGAAAAAACAGCCAATTGCCATAATACAGCCGTTTACCCACAAAAAACAATACAAATAAAATATTGAGTGATAACGAAGCTATCAACAAACGTTTTTTAAACTTATTATTAAATATTAATTATCTACAATTCTTATGCGAATTTATAATTATAAATTAAGTTAGTGTTACTTCTTTAAACATGTTGATTCGCCATGAGAGTAGCTTATAAAGCGCATTGCGGGAAACTATACCCATTAAACTAACGTAACCTGCTTCCACGCTTGCCAAGAACCATATCCAACCCTTACAAACTCATTCGTTACAGAATCATAAGAGGATAGTGTTTGTTTAACGGTACCAATACTCGATCTATGAGTTATCACCATTCCATTAATCGGCCACCCATCAGAGGATAAAACAAAATCGGTACATATCCCCGTCGGAAACGCAGATGGCGATTTAGAAAGTGTTATCCCTCCTGGAGTACCGTCATAAACGAGTGCAGTTGGAACCGGGGATAAAATGTAAAAAGACTGCCAGCCCGATATTGACCATCCTACACGAACGTATAACTTACCGTTGTTAGTTCCATCGAACGAGGCTAATTCTTGCCTATACATATCATTACTAAGATGATGAGTTATAAGAAATCCGCTAATAGGCCACCCGTTAGACGATTCAACATATTCGTATGTAATACCCTTACGATACGCAGATGGTAACGCAGAAAATAAACGTCCTGATTGCCCGGCATCAACAACATCAGGGGCTCTAAAATATTCAGGGAACAAAACATCAAATGTCTTATTAGCAATTGCTACATAAAGCGGGTCTTGCGGGTGAACTAATTCGTTTGGTAGTGATATGTTTATGGCTGTTAGGTAATCCTGCCCATGCACACTATCTTGAAAAGTACCGTATATGTCTTGAAAAATACATTGGTACTTTCGCGCCAATGCTCTTAGACCGTTATTAACTAGCTCATTAAAAATCTGCCCTTGATGTCCATTAACATCGTCTGTCGTCGGATTTTGCGATTGAAGAATAATAGCTAAATGCTGATAATCAAACCCCGTTGTACTCCTGATGGTAGACAGTCCAGTATCCAAACGCCCTAAAAAAGCAATAGCATTAGCTTCGGGAGTACCTCCAACCCACGAATCATTTATTCCCCAACGTAAAATGTATACGTCAGGATTTTGGGCTAAATCTGCCGGTAAAGCAGTCGATAGCCAGTAGGCAGTACTTTGCCCTCCTACACCGCTGTTAATATATGTAACGTTATCTATGTGATTATTTAAAGTAATTTGATTAAGAAGTATATCCGGGTGATAAGTATTTGAGCTTGCACCAGTTCCCGCGGTTGTGCTATCTCCTGAAAGAATTACCTTAACAGCTGTTTTAGCTAATAGCTTTTTGTGAAATGAAGATAAATACTCCTCACCGAATACTCTTTGGTATTTATCAGCATAGCTATTTATTTGCTGTTTTAGATAGGTGGTTTGTTTTAAAATTTTAACGTCGCCCTCTATAGTTACCCCCTTTGTATTATCAAAAGCAGTAACCGAGAAATCGCCATTGTCAAATATTCTCTTATTGGCAGCTAAAGCATTTGCAACCGCCGCCGTATCATCCGTCACACCATCCCCAACAGCTCCATAATCAACCCTGAAAGATTTAATCTGCCCGGATGGTTCAGACGAGCCGCCCCCGCCACTACCAGAAGGCGCATTAATCCAATGCAAATCACCATCAGTATTGCTGTTTTTTGCCAGGATCTGCCCACTTGCCCCTCCCGAAGGAATCTTAAATAAACCGGTAATTTGCGCTTGCAGCTTCCCTAAAGCCTGCAAAATGCTATCGATTGCTGATATTGCCGAGGCACTCCCGAATCCGATACCTGTAAGTACAGCGTTTAAAACCCTCGATACCGTGAAATATTTGTTTGTCGCGCCTTCGGGTACAGCATCGGTAGTACCGGGCGACGCGACAATTTGGATGTATGCCGATCCGCCCCACCTGTATTCATTGTTGGTATCGGTAGTAATATAGATTTTTCCGGTTTCTCCGATCGCCGGCAGGGATGCATAATTGGCAATCTCCAGTACATCATCAACATAGCCGGGGAGTTGGGCTGCCGAAATCTTTCCGCTGCCATCTAAACCCGCATAGCCGTTGGGGGTGTTTTTGTTCGCAGTTTCTTCAAATTGTACGCCCGAAACTATCAATGAAATTCCGCTGCCCCAGATACCGGCGGTCTTGGGGCCGAAAAAATAATAAGAGGAGGTGTTGATATAAAAATCACCGTCGGTACCCAGGCTGTTTGCCGGATTGGTTAGCCCGTTTAATATGGTTTTGCCGTTTGTACCATTGGTACCATCCGTTCCGCTTGCCCCTTGTGGTCCCTGCGGACCTGTTTGCATAGAGAATACCTGGTTCCATGCTCCGGCGGTCTTTTTGTAAAATATACCGCTTACGGTGTTTATAAATGTATCGTCATTATTACCGGTTGACGTACTGGGGCTGGTTGTGCCATATAGCACGGTGGTATCGCCGGTGCTTCCGGTGGCTATGGTGTAAACAATTGTCCAAACACCTGCTATTTTTTGCGCAAAGGAGCCTGCTGCAGTGTTTATAAATACGTCCCCGTCTTTACCACTTGTGTTTTGCGGAAGCACCGGGCCGAAGGTTAGGTTAGCTCCGGCGTTTAGCCCTGAATTGATAAATTGAAGCAGGGTGGCAAAATCGAATTGATAATCGGCATTGTTGCTGATCAGGATTGATCTGTCTTCGGTATTTATAGTTTCTGCTATCGGGAGCTCGCTTATTTTTTTATCGTTCGCCATCAGTTTAAAAATTCGGTTATTGGTAAATTGTAATTGTTAATTGTGCCCGGATAGTTGAAATCATTTTTGTCGATACCACGGATCCGCGGACCGGACTGGCGGCTGCTTTTATTCTTTTCGTTGTAGCGCCAAAGCGGAAAGTTTTCCTGGTTATCTCTTAAAAATTTTTCTATATCATTGGTATAAGCATTGGCTATACTGCGCTGCTGCTGCACCAGTTTTACAATCTCGGGCGATGAAAGGGCATCGCCGTTATCGTGGCGTTTAATAACTGGTCCAGTTGCAGTGTAGTATATAGCGTCGTTTTCAATAAAGCGGGCAAAGGTGAAATAAACCAGGGCGGGAGCGAGGCCTTCGTATAATACGATGCGGCCATACTCGTCAAGATATTCGCTGCCGTTTAACAGATCTTTATAAGCCTGCGGCGCATCATCTTTTATAGTGCCGTCATCATTGCAATAGGTTATTAGCTGGTAGTACAAAGCATATCCTAAAAATGGTTTTAGGTCGAGCTCCTGGGCCTTTTTGATAAATACTTTGAGCCGTTCGGGTTTAATGTTTACGTTAATATCTTCATATTGTTGAAATATGGTTTGATTAATTAAATAGATCATGGCATGGCCTCCTAACTCCTGTTAAGGGATTTGAAAATGTTATTTACGATTGTGTTGATTGACCTGGAAGTCGAAAGTCTTAAGTCTAAGGCCTTGAGTCAGTATTTCTTTATACTTAGAACTTACAATTAAAGACTTATGACTTAAATCACGGACACATAGCTTCAGCTTCTGCTTGTTTAAAACCATAAGCGTATATCAAAGCGGCTATTTTGCTTTTTTGAGGAATGGCCGATTGCAGGAGCCCGTTGATGGCGTTTCCGGCCTTGATACCCGGGCTATCATCGGCTGCTATCGCTGTTACGGGTACGATGTTCCAGTTATTACCGGGATTTATATTTCTGTAAAAACGATTGAAAATTTCAGCTAAAGTTTCTGACAGGTCAAGCCTGTCGGCCGCGGTATTGTCATTGAACTCAAGAATAGCCTGCTTCTTTTCGCTGCCGTTGCTTAACCCTGATGATTTTTCGGCGTTAATCAATTCTTTTGGCACCGAAAAGCCTTTAATGATGCGGGCTTCGACAGATCGTTCCGTCGTTTCAAACAGCTTATCGTTATTCTGAATAGGGTAGGCTTTGAATTCCGGTTTTGAGTTTTCATCTTCATATTCAATTACGATGATCTTTTGCGCGCTTTTCGCACCCTGAAATGCGCCGAGGTCTTTTTCAAGCTGCGATGGGATATTGGCCGCTGAGTACTCATCGGCATCAGGCCTGGTGTTTTCGGCCTCCTCGCGGCGCGACTGCATAAAAAGCATGGTTGATGGCAGAAACCCGGTGGTTACCTCCCTGTTGTTGAAAATCTTGATCCCGGCCTCGGTTTCAAAATCCTCCCATACCGAATCTGCTTCAATTAACGGGTAATCATCAACTTCCGGATTAAAATAAAACAACTGTCCTTTGTAATGTTCCCATCCGCCGGCCCGGGATACCTGTTCCCGGATCACCTGCGGATCAGGATTATACCTGTCTAAAAAAGTGATCTTGCTGCGCATGATGTTTTTCCAGGTTTTGCGGCCCCAATCCGAGTATAGCGCGTATTTATCGGCTGTTTCCGGGGCATCAGTATCACCCATGCGGATATCTTCGAACTTCACATAGCTTACTGATACAATCTTAAAATCAGCATTGTAATTTAGGTGAATGCCGAAACCAGTGAAAAGTGCTTTGTCGGTAGCCAATGCCTTTAATAGTTTGGCAAGGGTCAAGCCTTTAGAGTTAATTACCTGTTTGCCGAGGTCCCTTTGTTCAAACCCGTTACCGGCAATGAATTTTGTTCGTTTGTTCCAGCAGTCTTTTGCTGTAGGTGATCCGGCTACCAACTCGAGCATGCGCTGCGGATAAGCATTATCCAGGTCATAATTAAGAATACCATAGGTTTGGTTTGGCCTTACCAGTATTCGCCGTTCAATTTGCGGAAGGTAGGTTTTCATTTTGAACCTCCTTTGTTTGAATCTTTATTAGCCATTGATTTGCGCCTATTCTTAGATTGGATTATAACTCCCCCTTCAGGGTGACGGGGGGCAAACAGCGCTTCTATATGTGGATATCGTTGTAAGTACCATTCTGCTTCTTCATCGCTCAGGTTTTCATTGCAATGTATTGCTGCCGAACCAGGTGCAAATTGATGAAAGCCGGGTTTAAGCATGTATTTCTTTGTTATTGCGTCATCAGTCATTTGGTCATTAGTTTTAGGTTATAGAAAAAGGATCTTTTAATGGTCATTAGCCATTATACAATGACTAATGACCTCATGACACAATGATTATGCTGTAACCAGCGCCTCGATAGCTGATAAAGTGCTGGCATAAGTGGCGTTACCAGTGCCGGGAGCAATAGATACCGCGCGGGGAGGGTAGGGCTCTTTCATTTTATCAGGATTGGTAAGCTTCAGTTTGTAACCACCGTCAAGTGATTCATCTGCGGCATTACGTTCGGCATCGGTTAGGATCAATCCGTTTACCGCGCCAAAAAGTTCAATAGCCGAATCGCTTGATTTATAGTTATTAACCGCTATGGCGCGTACGCGGCCATATCCCATGGCCATAAGCTGGCCTTTGATATCAACAGATAAACCTGCTATGTTGAAATCTATCTCTTCGGTATAACGCGGGCCTACCTGTGTTTTTGTTTGTTTAGAAGTAGTATTGAAACTGTTATTTGTTCCTTCAAATTTGTAAACTTTGGCATTGCTCACAGCGGTTAATCCTTTAACAATAAGCGGGTTGCTGGTGTCGTAAGTGAGCACAATATCATCCGCATTAAAGATATAGATCACATCCTCAATACCCGAGGTAATAGGTTCATCCGTACCCAGGCTAAAACCTGCGTTTATTTTATTATAAATTGACATGTTATTATTGGTTGATTAAGTTAATGGTTGATTAAGTTGATTGGGTTAGTTAAGGATAGGGTAAAGAGTCAATAACCACTCACCTAACCAACCCAATCAACAATTCACTAAGCAGAGAGGTAGAACAGTTCGTTGGCAAATTTGAAATTTACGGCCGCTTTCATACGGGCTTTCATGCGTACCACGTTATCGTTGGTGTAAGGCTTCAGGTAAACGGTTGATAGCTCAGAAGCATCACCTAACAGGTCGACACCAAGGAACAGGTTTGACGACCTTGCACCTAAAATGGTATTAGCCTGCCAGTGGTTCATGATCTGGAGCGGAATACCCAGGTAGTCCATCTTTTTCATATCGGTAAAAGCGTTGATAACGTTTAATGCCTTGTTTGCCTGCGCCTGGGCATACGCATAACCCACATGTAAAGGAATCTGTAAGTTAAAATCTTCCTGTATCCTATCGGCAGGGTCAAGCTGGGCGTAAACGCTGCCCAGCACCTGCAATACATTGCTTACGTTAATGTAGTTTACTATAGCCGCGGTAGCTGTGCCGCTAAAAGTTGCGGGCTTACGGCTGTTAACTTCGTTGTAGTTACGCACCAGCTTAAACGAGGTGGCGCTCGCTACCTGAATAAAGTAAGATTGGCCCTGAACAGCTATGCCTGGCGCGCCATTGGTAGTATCCTTGCTGGTGCCGGTTACCGCGGTGATTGTAACAACATCGCCATCAGCGAGAGGGTTGAGGTATCGGCCACGGTTACAATGCCGTTTGCATCAATTGCGGTAGCTGCCAATGAGGTGGCGGGTTTGCTTAACCCTACTTTGTAAACGCCTGAAGCCGCAGCTATTGATAGGAGCAGGCCGGGGAAGTCGGCTGTAAAGGCAGCTTCCTTAGTGGCGCTTTTGCCAAGCCAGTACAAGCGTTCGTTAGCAATCTGGATTTTTGTTAAATAACGCTGTACCATAAAGTCCGACAGGTCAACCACACCTTCGTAATCCATAAAGGCACCTGGTTTAAGCGACTGGGCTTCCCAGCTTTGCGCAAGTTTATCCCATTGCTCCTGTTTCATGAATTCGTAAACCACAGGGTCAAGATAGCTTTCCGTTTGGTGGGCGGTTGTGCCCTGATCGGTAAAGATGCCCGATGGGTTTTGCAATACAACGTCGTCATCAACATCAAGGATCACCTTGCGGGCTTTTACGTCGTTGATTACTGTGAGCAGGCCACGCTTAACCGAATCAGCTTCCAGTAATGTGCTTGCCATAAATCCTGCCAGCGCTTCGCCGGCGTAGGTGTTGTTTGTAAATGTAAATTGAGCCATAAAGTTTAGCTCCCCGGCCCCCTAAAGGGGGAGCTTTTGATTGTTTTAACGTATAGGGATAGTGAGAAAGAGTTAATTAGATATGATAAGGTTTAGATGGTATGTTGATTTGTTTAGGAAGCGATAGCTTTTTTTACAGCGTTTTTCGCGATTTCGGTTTGTGGGGCAAAGAATGGAGCAGGCTCTGAATGGGTTTTATTGCTGCGCTTTGAACTTTCAGGTATAAAGGTTGATTTGATTTCGTTCTTTACTTCAGTACGTGTTTTTTGCAGGCGGTTGTTGGCTTCCTCAAGCGCGCTACGAGCTTCTGTCAACAGTGCGTTTTGTGCATGCAGGCGGGCTTTTAACTGCTGCATACGGTTTTGTACATCAGCAGTTTTTTTTGTCGATTTAAATTTACTTTCCGGCAGGTTGTCGTCTTCATCCTCTGCTTCCGGTGCTGTTTCAGGGTCAGCAGGTGTTACCGTTTGAATCTTTCCGTGTTTAACGTCCAGTTGTTTGCCATCGGCGCAGGTATAAGTATCGCTTATGGCGGGCGTAGTCATGTCTTCGTCCTGGTAAACTTCGGCACCTTCTTCAATTTGGTCTGCGTGGTGCAGCGTTCCCTTATCGGTGATGGTTTGCTTGTTTACCACTTTTTTGAAAAAATTCATGATCTTGTTTAATACCGACGTGGTTTTCTCAATGAGTTCTTTGTTTTCGATGTTCATGCTGTTGTTATTTATGTTTAAGAGTTTGTTGATGCATCGCTGGTAAACTGCTGGGGCAGCGTTTGTATAGTTTTTAATAAGCGCGCTGTTAGTGATCTCTGTTTGATAATCTTCTATTTGATCGATAAAGCCGAGATCAAGGGCCTGATCGGCAGTCATCCAGGTGACGGAGTTGATCAAGCTGTTTACGGTAACTCCGTCTAACCCGGATTTGTCCATGTAGATCTGTGCCAGGCGCTCCTGAACTACATTTAACATTTGTACATCTTTTAAGAGTTCATCGGCGTTGCCGCCTGTGCCAACCATAGGTTTGTGAATCATAAGCAATGCGTATTTGCTCATGATCACTTTTCTGCCGCCCATTGCAACAACTGAAGCTGCCGAGGCAGCCAGCGCGTCGATATAGGTAGTAATTTTACCGGGATACTTTTTAAGCAGATCATAAATAGCGATGGCATCAAATGCACTGCCGCCTACCGAACTGATGTGTACTTCAACGTCATCGCCCGCTGCCGCCTCAAGTTGGGTTTGTATGTAAACTGATGATAAATTACCCGAACCAATGCAGTCGGTTTCGGTATCGTATAAATAAATTTTGTAGCTCATATTGGTATTGTTTTTGTCTGAAAGTCGGGAAGTCAGAAAGTCCTGAAGATGGACTGGGGATTGTTAATTAGCTTGTAATAGCGGCCGTTTTTTTTACGTCTTATAATGCCGGCTGGCATGTATCAAAGGTCGTTGTTATTTTTTGTTTGGATGGTGACAGTGTTTTGTCAGTTGTTTATCTGACCCCGAATTTTTTGAATGAATTGAATTTGCTTCGGCTGATTCTGGCTATGGGCTATTTTTTGTTTAGCTGATTGATATAACAAATGTCGATACAAATTTCTTTTAATCTGGTGACAGTGTTTTGTCAGTGGAAGAATTTTTAAGCTGCTTTTTCAGAAAAACAGTTGAGTGCACGCCAAATAGTGCGTTCGTCCTTATTAAACTTGATTTCTGCCTCAAGCACAGCCTGATTTTTATTAATACCACGGGTTTGCTGCTGGGCGTTCACCCATAAATAAATTTCGCGGTACACAAATACTTTAGTGGTTATAAAGCCTGCTTTATACATGGCCGAGAAAATGCCTTCATCAAACAGGGTGTTTGCGATTTGAATATCCATAGAGGTTAGCGGTTAGCGGTTAGCGGTTAGAGGTTAGCGGTTAGAGGTTAGAGGTTAGAGGTTAGAGGTTAGAGGTATGTTAATTATGACAATTGGCATAGTTTGCTACAAATTTACCCTGTTTATAGTTTGAGCCAGAATATTTTGCTGGTTGTTAATATCCTTAACATCCACATAAACAGGAGGGAAGTTATTGATCATTTGGTAAGCGAGGGTATTGGCCAGGTCCTTCACATCATTGACTGGTTGATTATAATAACGGTTAGCGTTGCCTCCGTCGGTAAATATACCTCCTATGGCATAACCGCGGCCTGGATTGGGTATCGAAAAGTCACGACCACCATGCGCCACGTTAATTGCACTTACCAAATTGCGGGCCCAGGGATTACGCATTGCTTCAGACACAACAATAGCTTCACCCGAACGGAGGTATGCGTTTGTATTATCGGTACGGCTATAACCGGGCAATAATGCCCCCCGACCGTCGGACTGATAGTGTAAGCCGCCTTTAGCATATTGAGGTGGTTTTTGAGCTACAATAGTGGCTACTTGTATAGCTGTAGAGGCGATGATGCCCGGTATAACAAAGGGAGCAAGTATACCCGTTTGTGACGTTGCTTTGGTAATGGCCAATGCACCGTTAATAACGGCTTGTAATATCGATGCTTTCTGTTCTGCCTTAAAGGCCTTGACTTTTTCTGCAGCTTCCTTTTTTTGATACTTATCTTCAATCGCTTTTTTCTGGGTGTTTGTCAGGTTTTTATTGCTTAGTTCGGCTGATTTGTCTTTTTCCAACCCTCTTATCCTGGCGCCGCTTTGAGTTTTAATGTTGTTTTGAATGATAGAAAAAGCTTTATCGGCCACTTGTTGTGCGCTTTGCAATGCAAACTCTTTACGTTGTTGCTCGTATTGCTGAGTTAACGCTGTAATATCCTTTTGCTTTTGATCTTCTAATTCTTTAATCTTGTCGACGTTGCCGGCGGCCAGTTTAATCTCGTAACTATATTTATCATCAATGAGTTGTTTTTCAGCTTCTAATTTCTGACCGGGCAGCAGGGCTTTATCAACCTTTTTCTCATCCTTTGCCACAGTGTCCTCGTGTTGATTAGCATCTATTACGGCCTGCATTTGCTTTTTTGCTTCATCAAAATCATTTTTATTAAAAAACTGAATTTTATCACCAATACCAAGATGGAATTTTTGTTGAAGCTGCTCACTTTTTTTGTCGTAATCTTCCTGGCTGATCAGCTTTCTACTCAGCGCATCATTCAACGCGGCGAGTTCAATGTCGTAGTGTTGCTTATCAAGCTCAATTTGTTTGGCAAATGTAATTGCCCTGGCTTGCAATAATTGGGCGGCGCGGGAGGTATCTATTTTCTGTTTCTTTTTTTGTGGGGCTGTGTCAGTGTCAAAATTATCCCAAAAACTCATGTCCATTTCTTTCGCTATATCAGCAGCTTGTTTTTGAAATCCGGCTGCTATTGCTTCCAACTTCTTTTGCTCGTTTTGGGCATCTTTTACTGCTTGAGCCCGCCGATTTTCGGCTTGCTTTTTCTTTTCTCTATCGGCTGTTTCACTTGTGTTTGGTATACCTCTTGACCCTTCGCCAGCGGCACCCGGATTTCTGTTTAGTACGTCCATCACTTTGTCCCAAAATGTAAGAGAATCATCGTCTGACTTTAATTTGGCTTGCTCTGCTTCATAAGCTTTTTTTGCAGCATCCTGAAGTGCTAACTGGGCTGCAGCTTTGTATAAGGTCATTTTTATATAGGCGGGCCCATCTTTTGTTAACTTGTTCTCAACTTCGGCCAATGATGATGCCTTGCCCATTGTTTTTCCCAGCGTTTCATTATATTGATTCAATACATCTTTTTTCTTAAGAAAACCATTTCGGGCTAAATCGACATTTATTTTTAACTCATCTAATTGCTGGATAGCTTTTGAATAGTCGCTACTGCTGAAAGCTTTATTTAGTGCATTTAATTTAAGTGTAGCGTCATTAATAGCATCTTTTCCTTGTATGAGAGATGCAACCCATTCCATTATTTCCGGGCCATAAATAGTTAATATAGTTAGACCAGCGCTTAATATATTGGTGAATGTAAGAAAGCCTGCCCTTACGCCTTCAATGATATTTTTCCATATAGAAAATGTGGATGAAAGTGTTGATAAAGTTTCCTTGAATGCATTGCCAGATTTTGCAGCTGCCTCATTTTGTTCATTCAATTTTTTAATTGAGTCTGTTAATTTGTTAAGGTCTTTATCTAAGGCATGCACATTGTCTGAGACATTTTTTATCGGTTTACCAAGGTTACTTATGCTGTTCTTTAAATTGATAAACGCCTGGTTGTATTTTTCGATCTGCTGAATGGAATTATTCATGTCCGAAAATATCGGGTCATCATTGGATGAATTTGTCATTTTGATTATTAGTTTTAATTATGTTTAGGTAAAAAAGTAGCCGCTAATATTAAACAAAAAAGTCTTTTTTAATTTGATGGCTTAATGCTTAAAATTCCATTTGGCATAATTTAAAGATTGATTTAATTCAGAATGATTAGAAGAATCTGCGGTTATAGCGAACTGTCCGAGCTATGGCTTAGGATATTAGGATGCGGAACTGATTATCAACAAAGTTGTGTGCAGCCTTAACTAAATAATCAGGCGATATTTATTACTGTAGCTTTTTAGTTATTTTAGTAATGCTTTCTATTTTGAAATCAAGTTTAGGGTTTGAGAAAGCATAATCCTTATCATCCCCATTACTTGTAAACTCAATATCCCCCGTTTTATTTTTCTCAAATGATCCGGTTATTAATACTCTATCACCTTTTAACAAATCTTTTAGCTTATCTTTTATGATGGTATTGTCTGGTAGTACCCTGGCAGATAATACTATATTACTCAAATCTGGGTATTTTTGGTCGTCATCTAAGTAAATCTTTGGCGTAACAAGTAAAGTTGCCTCGATATAATCAACGGGGTAACTTTTTAATTCAATTTGATAAAGAGTAGCCTGCCATTGCACAGCTTTCGCATGCAAAGTATCCACAATCAATTTAGCTACCTGAGCATGTTGTTTATCATATATTTCATTTTTTTTTATCGCATTTTCTTCTCCGGAATAGAGAGAATCAGCTACATGAAATTTATTTATTAACGTTAATTCCTCAGTCGGTCGGTCATCTACTATTTTAACAGGAGGAGTGCAACTTGCTATAATTAATAATAACAACAGAAGGTTATATGATTTCATCAAAGTGATAATTTAGATTTTACTAATATTATTGGTAAATATAACGTT
Organism: Mucilaginibacter gossypii; assembly: GCF_900100945.1. Taxonomy (GTDB): domain Bacteria; phylum Bacteroidota; class Bacteroidia; order Sphingobacteriales; family Sphingobacteriaceae; genus Mucilaginibacter; species Mucilaginibacter gossypii. The sequence goes on from NZ_FNCG01000002.1 coordinate 417,153, forward strand.
TACACTTTGGGTTGCAAATAATATTTGAAAAATAAAAAAATGTTAACCAAGCTTTACTAATTCTACTTTTGTCGGCTGTCCTTTACGCCAGCTATCGATTTTGTTGATATAATAATAACAGCTGTCCTGCTCCAGATAAACCGGAATAAGCAAATCAAGTTCCATGATATCGCGCGGGGTTAATAAAAAATAGCGCACTACCTTTTTGGTTTGGGTTAGTATCTTTTGCAGTTGCGGATAATAGTTTGTTCTTAAACCTGGCTGCTTTGCGCCGTTAACTCCCGGTTTATCGCTAAAGCAAAGGTTAAATTCACCATCGGGTTTATAAAAATAAGGCACCGATACTACGTCATTTACCTCAACAGTCTTTTCGCCGTCGGTAAATTTTACCGTAGGATAATCTTTAAGATTGAGCAGGTTTAACTTTTGATCAATCAATATTCTTGGTGATGTGCTGATGCTGAAATCGTTGGTATCGCTATCAGGATCGAGCTTTTTAATTTGCGCTATAGTTCCACCGGTAAATGCCCGGTTAAGGGTAGGGGCAAACTGGCTTTCGAACAGGTCGGCACTTGCCGGCAGGGTCTTATCTTTAACTATAATTTCAGAATCGGCCAGTTTTTTGGGTAATACGTTATCGTCATCCTTGTATTTCATGTAATTAACCTGTGCATATCCGCCGAGTTGAAAACTTATGGTTTTACCCTGATCAATACACTTGCTTGTCCAGTTTTTTGCGATTGGAATATTGGAAACAATATCTGCAAATGAATTAAAGGACACGGTGTGGGTACTGTTATCTGTTTGGCATACAATGCCGAAACGTTGCAGCGTATCCTTCAATAAATCTTTCTGACTTATATCCGGAAAAATGCGTTCGCATTGTACCTGCTGGCCATATAAAACCGGTTTCTGATCAACATCGAACCTAAACACAGCGCCTTTATGAATAAATACGGTGGTGTTATAACGGTGCAGGTGGTAAGTGATGAAAATCGAATATCCTTTATTAAGCTCGAAATCGTATGTGAGCTTTAAATTCTTAACCGGTTCTGTGCGCTCACGGGTATTAGGCGGATAAGCCTTATCTGTAAAGTTGATGGTTTGCTTTGCCACTTCGCTTGAATGGCCGTTTGCATCACGATAGTTTATGATGAGTTCAAAATACCCGTTATCGCCGGTATTGGCCACGCCATGCATGTCTAAGTCGAGAATGAGGCTTGCTGTGCCGTTAACCCGCTCTGTTGCGTGGTATTCCTGAAATCCAATTGGTAAAGTTCTGTCCGTATTATCATTGGCATGCATACCTAACTGCCCGCCATCAATTACAAGTTCGTTATTTGTAACGTACAACATCGATGCTGATTTACTCAAACCTTCAACTGAGTTCTGAAAATCGGTACCATGTTCAAACTCGTCATTGGCAAACTGACAAATAAGTTTAGGGTATAACTCATTTTTAAGCAAGGAGCCTGTTGCTTTATAACCTGTGTTTTTGATCATTAGTTCGATTGCAGTTTTAATGAAAAAACCTGGCCGCATGGTATACACATCCAAAGGTTTATCAAAATCAACCTCATTTATTGATCCATAATCAACAACAGGCCATATCCAACCCTCTTCCTTTTTTTGTGATGCAACAATGGTTTCCAAATTCCAGGGATGGTCAAAAGCCTGCCACGGCAGGTTTTTACCCAAATTGGATGTGGTGCTGCTGCTATCGCCCATGTCATAGATTTTTCCCTCCAACGCGTCAAAAAAATCAACATTGCCACTTAATATGGTGATGTTGGCCGTATCCTGTTCAATGCTGTTAAGCACAGCTAACCCATAAGGGATGATTTCAAGCCCATCCTGTATAATTTTAGCCTGATAATTATCATAGGGCAGGTTTGTAGTAAAAGCTACCTGATCCGGAAAACCCAGAATTTGACGGTTACGTTGCGTTAGCGGGATCTTAAACTGGTTGCTGGTATTGCCCTGCTGGTTTTTAACTTCGGCCAGGTTATTGATCTGGAAGGTAAGCGCAATAGGGCTGTCATCAGTTAAATCAACCAGTTGGTCATTAATATAAAGTTGTATCTGATTCATGAAATTAGCAAATGTTAGTTGTTGACCGTTGTTTAAAACAATTGGTTTATTATCAATAATTTATTTAAGTTTATGATCCCGACCAATTAACCTGAAACAGCATTCAATGCATGTAAAGTATCTTTTGATAATTGCCATATTGGTATGTTGCCTGGTATCATGCAAAAAAGATGATAAGGCTGCTAACCCTGTAGTTACTATTACAGGTAAATGGTACCTGAAAAAATATCATACCCGCAGTTATAAAAACAATGTGCTGTTGAGAGATACTGCCCGTACAGATTACTCGGCTGCTGATTTTGAAATTTTTAATAATGATGGTTCAGGTTATACGTCAAACCGCACTCCGTCGGGCGAAACGGCGCTTATTAAATATCAATACACTTTGAAGGATAAAGTATTAACCATAAGTAAAACAACACCAGCATTTTATGAAGGCACTTATACCGTTAATACACTTAGCGAAAAGGCACTTGAAGTAAGTTATGAAAGTAGTATAACTGTTGATGGTGATTATTACTATGGGATTGATAACATTAGTTTTACGAAAGAATAAGTCCGTTACTGGGTTTGAATATTTATGGACGGCATGTTGAATGTTATGCTAAACGGGGCCTGCCCGTTGCGGGTTTCATATTCGCTGTAGGTAGCGGTATTTATCACAATGGTTTGCCACCTGACGGGATTTTTATTTACCAGCATCTGTACCTTTGGCGAATATTTAATTGACTGCAGCCCGCGGATATCATTTACAGAAAGATCTTCGGCCATAACCTTCATTTTTTGCCCTGCACTTTTGCTGATCACTTCTTCAATTCCTTCCTGGGTTTGCCAGTTTTGTACAAAGTTTTTAATGATAACAGCATTTTGAACATCCAGGCTTATTTCCTGGTTAAATACAAAACGATAGTAATTCCAGGAACCACTAAGCCCGATCCATCTCAGGTATACTGAATTATCATCAACAGCATCATCTATCCGTACAGTTTGTGCTTTGGTTAACGAATGCGAACCATTTTCATCATCATACCTGATCTGGATATTAAAGTAATAGGCCACGGCCTGGAAGTTTGCATTAACCATAAGCCGGTGCAAGCCGGCTGGACCTGTTAACGGCATGATAAAAGATGTTTGGTTACCGATGCTAAACTTGCTGCCATCTTCATTCAGGATCCACGAATCATCCTCATTTTGCAAATAATCGGGTTGTGAACCACCGGGTAGCGGGTTCCGGTTAATATCAAGCAAAGTAAGCAGGCAATAGGGTTGGAGGCCGGCCATCTCATCGGTGCAGATGAACCCAATATCAAATGGGTATCCGGCCGAATATGCAGACTCTTTAAAGTCCGTTATCCATTGTGCGGGTGAGTTGATATTGGGAACATAAGCAGCAAGATTGCCGCCATACTTATCTCCGAGTTGTTTGGCCGCATAAACCACATAGTACGGATACTGAATTTGACTGAAGCTGCTTGTAAATCCTTCGTTTGAGCCATCATCATAATGCTGGGCGTACTCAACCGTATAAGCGGCACAGAGATTGGTATCGCGATGATCAACCTGGTTATAATCGTTGCTGTCGGCCGGGCGTAGCAAGCTCTGTAAAAAGTTTGACAGGTCTGCTTTTACTAAGCCGGTATTATCCGGCCGGTTTACTGATTTTATGGTGGATAGGTTATTGGTAAGCGGATCGGTATAGGTAATGCGGGTATGCAGCTCATAATACGGGTACATGCTGTTGATATTAATAAAACCGGTAGTGTCACCGTTTATAAAGGGAGTATCAATCACTATGCTATTGGTGCCTGTTACTTTTTCAATGGTATAAACTCCTTTATAAGCGTTCGACTTCAGATAGATTTTATCCCCTTCCTTAACTTTAACCAACCCTGTATTGGTGTCTTTAAAATTGGCGTTAACACTGATGCAGGCATGTCCTTTTTCGCTGTCGGCTGTTATGCTTTTAATCGTGAAATCTTTTCTTTGATAGGTAAACACGATAGGATTGAACGCCGCGCTCCAGCGTGATACATATCCATCGGGGAGCATTACCGAAGGATCACCGGTTAACAGATTGGTGGATGTTGAAATACTAACCTCCGCGGTGTCTGTACAGCCTAAGGGGTTACTGTCTTTTACAAGTATGTGTTTTAACCCCCCGCTTTGGTTTGTAAAAACAGGAGACGCCTGCCAGTTTGCACCCAGATCGATACTATACAATATGGATGCAAAACTTGAGGTCGCGTTAACTGTAATCTGAGCGTCGGCAGCTCCCGGGGCCGACTCGATCTTATTGATAGCTATATAATTTATCTTCAGATCACAAACAGAGGGATTGGGGGAAGGATTGTCACCGGCTTTGACAGCAATTATGCTGAACGATATATAGTTGCTCCGGATCATATCGCCCTGGGGACTATATTCGTAATCCCTGATGATACCTGAATAAAGTGGGAATGATTGCCCGGCTACAATAACGTTGAAGGTGCTTGTATACCCGTTTTCGTTACGCTGATAGGTGACTTCGCAGTTATTGCCATTGGTGGGCTGCCCGGTATCAGCATCAATAATGCTGATGAATACATCGCCCTGATCAATTTGCCCCCCGTTTTGGTCGGGGTAGGTTGTTGAGCTGATGGTTTCATTAATAGTGGCTGTTATATTCATTTTTTATTAGTTAGAATGAGGGTTTAAAAAACATCAAAATACATGGCCGATAAAGTTATGGTTAAACCAATACCGGTGGTGTTAACATCAAACTTGTTATAAACCGGCACACATTTGGCTTTTTGCCCTGCTTTGACCCTGAAGTACCGGCCTTCGCCTTCCCTGTATTTTGAGGCTTTTACCACAAATTGACTGGCCATTTGCAGCGCTTGCGATACGTAGGTTTCATTTTCGGCCGTGAACTGTCCAAAATCTGTTTTGAACAGAAACTCCATATAAACGGTAAACATATTATCAACCGAGCCATTGACCTGCGGACTTACCTCAATAGGCTGAAGGGGGTAAAGAAATACGTAGGGAAAGCTGATATCATCTGCAAGGGTATTCAGTTCGGCCTGGGTGCCATAGGCAAATGCCGGGTTGCCATTAAGTGTTTGTACAATAGCTTCTATTTGGTTACGCATAATAATTCAGGCCCCGATCCCTGGGTTGGGGTGGTTTGGTATTTAATAGCCTTGCAGGGATAAGGCGCTTTAAGTTGTAGTTTGAGATAGCTCGCTATATCGTTTTTGATATTCAGCTTCGGTTTTGTTAAGCAGCAGTTTGGTAAGCAAGCGCTCATATGGCATACTCATGATCAAGTCCCATTTGGTAATATCGCCGCCTGCTAATGAGTTTACAGTGTTGATATATTTAAATTTTTCGAAGGACTGGATTCCTGCCCTTTTTTCCAATACGGTAGGAGCCGATGCCAAAAGCTTATTCTCGGCATCGATAAGCTGGGATAACAGGTAAAAAAATGCTTTGAGATGGGCAGTGCCTCCGTTACCCGTAGCTTTTTAACTTCGTCCATAAAGCTTTCTACCTCATATTCGTTATATTTTTTACCTGTTGCCCGGCAATAGAAGTATTGCGCCAATATCTGGCAGCAAGCGTTTAATGAAGGATTAAAATGTTCCTGCCAATCATCTTCGCCATGGGTTTTTATATGGGTATTTATTTCTTCGGCTATGATATCGCGGGCTGCCATAAATGCGCCGGCAGGCTCAACCGAAAGGTTTTGCATTACTTTTACCTTTGTTTTTTGGGGTGGTGCCCCGCTGCCCCCTGATAGCATAAAAATTACCTCTTTGGGGATCTCGTTACTGTTGTACAGGTATTTAATCTGGTGGGATAAAGAAAGCACGGCATCGCCAAACTGGTGCAGATCATCATAGTTTTTGATGTTATGAAGCTCAGTAACCGGTATGCCCGAAAGTATGCTGATGGCCTCCAAATCTGTTATATTGGGCCGGGCTTGCAAATCCATTAGTTGGCCGAGGGTTACTTCATTTAATTGCGTTGGTATCCGGACCCGCAACTTGCCCTGGGTTGTTTTTAATATTTGTTCTGTCATATCTATTAAGCCTGTGTCGGTTTTGTAGTTTTTATTATGGATGTTTAGATCAGCCCGTGTAATACCCCTACCTGTTGAATGCTTTGCCTGTGCGGCAGGCGCGATTGAAGTTTTCCGGTGCCGTTTATTTTTAATTTATTAAGGGCGATATACCTTAAGGGGTCTATCAAATGGTTCCATGAGTCAACCGGTTCATTGATGGTTTTGCCTGTTACATCTACGCGCCATTTATAACGGTTAAGCTCGTTGCGCAGGTTTGTACTATTGCGGGTTATATTTATTTTGTAGCGTTTAAGGATATCAATAGAGTTTTTAACACTATCGGCACCTTTTTTTGCAGCTGTAACGCGCCACCCCAGGCGTTTTAATTCTTCTATTGATTTGGGTTCTGCACTATCTGCAATAATTTCGCAGTTAAAACCTACACCGGCCTCTTTTAATTTTGAGGAAATATCTGTGTTGGTGAGGCCTGTTTTGTAGAGTAACTCGTTTACCCACAATTCGCCGTTTTGCTGGTATACTTCAATGCATCCGGTTTCATCATTGGTAAAACCAAAATCTAAGCCCAGGGCTATCAAACGGGCATCGGCCGGGATAGATTCGCAGATATACCAGTTGTCAAATATAAGCCCGTTTATTTTGCCGGTTAAACCACGGGCGTATACTTTCCATAGTTCAATATCAACAGTTTTTAACGCTTCTATTTTGTCACGTACTTCCTGACCTAAAAACGGGTTATGCCGATGGTCGGACACTATAAGTTGTACCCCCGGTTTACCAATTAAGTGCTCATGTACCCAAAAGCCGGTATTGGGGTTATAGTCAATAAAAATGCGCTTTTTGGTACGCAGGGCCAATTCTGTATATACATCCCATGTAAGGCCATTGGCTTCGTTGATAAACAGGTAGTCGCGCTTTCCGGATTTTGCGTCCTGTCCGTTGTCGTAGCTTTTAAACTCAATTATGCTACCGTTGAGAAACTCGAAAATACGGTCGCTTTTATTATAGCTTTTAATTTTTGCCTGTAATACCGGCGAAGAGCTGTATATATTTAGAGCATCGCGCAGGGCGCCTGCTTTAAGGTTAGGGATATCCTGTCCAACTATGGTGATCACCTGTTTGGGGTTTTCGCAGGCAAGGCAAAACAGCGCCTGCTCAATGGCAAATGTTTTACCGCTGCTGGTACCTCCCTGGTTAATTACCACATGCGCGGTTGAAAGATAATTTTGTTTGAACAGGACAGAGCAGTGAAAACCTTCCGGCTCTTTAAATGTAATGTCGGTGATTACTTCTTCATCGGTCATTGTTACTGATTTTAATCTGATAGCTGAGGTTGCAAACGGGTACCGGGGTTATAGTTTTACCTCTTTTTCGCTACCGGCAGGAGGAGGACCGGAGCTAAAAACCTTTACTGTTAAAATGTTCCCTGCTTCTGTATTTGGTAATGGATCATGTTTTTCGTTCCACCCCATATTTTTTAGCGCGAACATTGCCCCGGTTACATTTTGGTGCAGATGGGCTTCATAGCAGGCTTCTACGCGTAAAACGCCCTGTTTAACTGCCTGTGAAAACGGGCCGTGCTGTACATATGTATAAAACTCCTGCCGGCTGCTAAAGCCAAGGGCAAGGGCCAGTCCTGATAATGTTGCAGGTTCGGGTTCACGGTCCCAAACCTTTTGTTCAATAGTTTCTGCATTGTCTTTACTGTTTTTTACCGGTTTTTGTTCAATATGATATTTCCCCTTTATATAGGCGAAATATTTGTCAATAAGCCGCTCAACCTGGGCGGCGTTATTAAAGGAAGATATATCAGGCTTCATTATGTTTTGAATGCCGATTGGCATAAGGGAATAATCAAATGTCGGGAATATTTTTCACAATTACTAATTTTATTGGTAATTTTTTATTTAAGCAGATGTAGGCGGATGGGCATAGCGGTGGAATGAATAAAATGTAAATATTTTCTTTTTTAATAGAAAAAATTTACATTTGTGTATGAGCAAAGCAATTAAACGTAATACAGCTATTGAAGGCCGGCAAGGGCAGGCTGCATCCCGCCCTTATGTATTTACCGATGCGCCTATGCAGGTTTTTAATGATCTGCTGATGCCTTATGAAACCTATTTTAAATCGCCTTTGGCTAAGCTTGGGGCTATAAAACAAGGGTTGCGTTCAAATTCCATCACTGATTTATTAAAGGTAACCGGTGCTACTCAAAGTGATATTGCCAAATGGTTGCATATAACCGAGCCTACTTTGCGTAAGCATTTGCAAAGCACACATGAGCTAAACCAGGGGCTGAGTGAGCACATCATTCAACTGTTTGAGCTTTTTGACAAAGGCCTGGATACCTTTGGCTCCCTTGATGAGTTTAAAGGCTGGCTAAAACATTATAATCCGGGTATTGATGCTATCCCATTTGATTTGCTCGATACCATAACAGGCATTGGTATTGTAATAAGTCAGCTTATCCGTATTGATTACGGTGTGCTTGCCTAAAAATAATTATTGAATTAATGATTTAGTGAATTATTGATTGCATTTTTAACGCAAATTTATGATCACTAAATAGGTTATTAATCTTTCCTTCTATCTTTTGAACGTTTACCGGATAAGTCAAACCAAGTATGCCCATGACCGCAAAGGCTCAGGAATTGACGGCCGATGGAATTCATTGGGACAATATATGATCTATACAGGCGGTTCACTGGCTCTTTCATGTCTTGAAAAACTGGCGCACTCGCCTGGTACTGCTTTATATGCCGGTGATTTTTCAGTTATTATATTTCAGATACCGGATAACCTGCCTGTTTTTGAAATCACTGTAAACAAACTCCAAAAACTTAATGCCAACTGGCACAAGGTAATTAACTACCCGGTTACTCAATTGCTTGGTGATACCTGGCTTCGTAAAATGGAAACGGCCGTATTAAAAGTGCCATCGGCAATTATTGACCTGGAGTATAATTACCTGCTTAATCCGGCCCATCCCGATTATAACAAAATAACTATCAGCAGTGTAAATAAGTTCACTTTTGATCCGCGGCTTAAAGCTCAATAAAATCTTGTACAAACAAATAACTTAAATAATTATTTTATAATTGCACGGATAAACCTTTACTTTTCCTGCATCGAATAATTATAATGGGTATTAATAAAACAAGCATTTTAATTTTTGCAGGCCTGCTCATAAGTATCAGAGTACACGCCCAGGATAAAAGATACATCCCGATAGGGCACACTAAATATAAAGATACAATACTGGTTACCCATCCCGACACTACTTTTGAAAAAGATGTATTTGACGTTATAGGATCCATTTTTGGTGAAAGCAAGAAGCCCGGCAAAGTTGATTCTGTAACTTCAAAACCGGTAATATCAATTATTCCGGCTATAGGTTACACTTTACAAACAGGGCTGGCGGGTACTATATCGGGCAATGTGATTTTCAGGTTAGCACCCGATACCCGGATCTCCACTATAACGGTAAACCCTGCTTACACTCAAAATAAGCAGGTGATCGTCCCCATCCAATCAAACATATGGTCGAAAAATAACAAATATGATTTTATAGGCGATTTCAGGTTTTACAAATATCCGCAAAGCAGTTTTGGCTTAGGCAGTAATTCTGACAGGGATAATGAAAATCCCCTGGTTTACAGTTTTTTTCGTTTCCATGAAACTGTTTTGCGCAATGTATCCGGAAATTTTTACGCCGGTTTGGGGTATATTTTTGATGACAGGTGGGATATGTACGAGAAAGGTCAGTTAAACGGAAAAACGTCCGACTATGAAAGGTACGGCCCCGTTAGCCGCGCTATATCAACCGGGATAACGTTTAGCGGGCTCTATGACAGTCGCGACAACCCGATTAATGCATCGCGCGGATTCTACACCTCATTACAGTACCGGGATAATTATACTTTTTTAGGCAGTACAACTGCTTGGCGCTCTTTAATTGTTGATGTGCGCAAATACTTCAGGTTTCCGGAAAGCTCGGATAACGTGCTGGCCTTTTGGTCATACAATTGGCTGGTAATTAATGGTCGGCCGGCATATCTCGACCTGCCCGCTACAGGGCATGACCCGAGCTTTACTACCGGGCGCGGATACATACAGGGTAGGTTTAGAGGGGCGCAAATGGTTTACCTTGAAAGCGAATACCGGTTTAAAATAACCCGTAATGGTTTACTTGGAGGGGTAGCTTTTGTAAACGGCGAGTCGTTTTCGGCGGCACCGGGTACGGCTTTGCAAACTGTGCAGCCTGGTTTTGGAGCCGGTTTAAGGGTTAAACTGAATAAGGTATCCAAAACAAACATAGCCATTGATTATGGTTTCGGGCGCGAAGGGTCAAAAGGCTTGTTTATTAATGTGGGCGAAGTGTTTTAATTGGTCGATATTGGTTTGATTAACAGTATATTGTCTGTAATTTGTATTTTAATTTTTACATTTTGGATGGTGAAAATTCCTGAAAATAGGCCGTAGCTTGCCCGTTTTTTGCATTTTTATTAAAAGGGCATTACCGCGCATAAACCGGCAACTTTAGCATGACTATTGACGTATATTCATATAAAGGTTAAAAAAAGTTAAAAAATTAATTCGTTTAACCATATTTAATGAAATTTGTAATTATTTATTGCTATGTTTATTCGCCAGTAAGCCTATGATACGTACCAGTTTTACTAAATGGTTTGTTTTACTAAGTTTATCCATTTCGGTGGCTTTAACTTCCTGTCAAAAAGACGAGGAAGTGAAAGATATCAGCGCGGTTAAAACATCTGGCAGTAAGGACAGCGTATCATCAGTAAACATTATCAATACTCCGGGTAATTTTCTTGCAGGCAAAGGTACTTTAAAAGTTACCATCGAAGATTCTACTTACACTTTCGATGCCAGCCAGGATTCAATTGCATTCATAAACGTGCATAATGGCGATAACAAATACTTTGGCATCACAGCAATCAATAAGGCGCATAACATGAGTTTTGGCATCAGCTCGTTAGGATTGGCGTCGGTGAAAACCAGCAGCGACGTAGCCGGAAGCCAGTTTTTATTTAAGGTTGATGAAAAAAAACCATTACTTCAATATACCCTTACCAAATATGCCGGACAACAGGATTTTGGTAAGATTGATATGGATCAGTATAATCACGAAAATATGATTGCTAAAGGTACTTTCTTTACCTTTTTAGCTAAAGACGATAAGTCTGACTCTCCTTTTTACCGCGTTGAGGGAAGCTTCGAGCTACAACTCAAATAAAATCCGGTTCTGTTTTTAACATTTGGTTTGGAAGTTTTATTCAGTAATATGAAGGTAAAAAAGCCATTACCTAATCATCATTAGTGCCCGGAGAGGCAGGAATCCGGCTCTTTTTTTGTACCTTTACGCAAATTTTAAAAACATTGATGAAAGTATTTATTGCAGGTCTTCCTTTAGAAGTAGATGAGGCCGAATTAACAGCTGTTTTTGGTGATTTTGGGCCGGTTAAATCGCTCAGGATCATTAAGGATCGCGAAACAAAAGAGAGTAAGGGTTTTGGTTTTGTGGAGATGGTTAACGAGGATGAAGCGAAAGAAGCGATACGTTGCATGAATGGAGCAAGTTATTATGGCCGCAGGATCACGGTTAACGTAGCCGAAGATAAAGGTCCTGGCTTTAACGGCGGTGGCCAAAAAGGTGGCTTCAGACGTAATTAATACCAACTAAAACATTATTCTTCTTTTTTTAAAATATTAGCCGGCTTAGTCCGGCTTTTTTGTTTTTGGTGATGCGGGATTTTATAATTTAAATCACTTAAACTAATTTGTTGCTTTCCAAACAATAGCCCTGAAATTGATCTGTTTACGTGCGCAATTTAATGGGCACGTGCTGCCGGCCGGGACTTATTATCACGTGGTTGATCTTAAAGATGGTAAGAAACCGCTGTCGGGGTATGTAACACTTTTAAAGTGATATATGCGAGCCGGCGCAATTAAGTAACTTATTGTTTATGATGCTTGTGCCAGTGAATTGTTAACATCGAGGTTACTAAGTAAGCTGTCAAGCTTGAGGTTAAATTCTTTCAATTTGATATCGCCTTTTTCAAAAGCTCCTGTTAAGCGTGTTAACTCCTGTTCAATACTTGTTACAATGGCATTGTTGGTATTAGTAGCATTCTTTTGTAAATCTTCAATTACTTCTATTTTATGTTCTGCAGCTTTAAGCAGGTATAGTTGTTGCACATCGGCGGTTATATGACTACTATCGCCAGCTTTTGTGTTTTGCCGTTTGTTAAATTCAACTAAAATTATGGCAGCAATAATAGCCGCGATTACCAGTATCATGATAGGTTCCATCTTCTTCTCTTTTTATTACAACTTTATCACTCCGGCAGAGGCCTGCGGTTTATAATTACTATAAATATAATTGAATAAAAAATAAACTAAAAAGCTATTGTTGATAAAATGCCCATTTGTGAATAACTATTGAGAAATGGTTGTAAGTTTTGTGTAAATATGTGAAGCTTTAAATAGATGGAAACAGGTTAGCCATACCGGATAGCTGTTGTAATTTGTTATTGTTTGCTATTGAGCCGCTTTTCGTAGCACAAAAAACTTAAACCCGGCCTTATATCCAGGCTAATTTCGCCGGCCAAAACATAGCCCAGCTTTGGGAATAGCTTTTGCGTTGCCATGTTCGCAATATTGGTGTCAATTCGTAATGTATTTATTCCTCGCTGTATAGCTTCATGTTCGGCCTGCTTGAGAAGTGCTGTGGCGACGCCCCGGCCCTGGTAGTTAATGTTTACAGCAAGCCGATGCGTAACTATAGCAGCTTCACCGATATCAAGCCCGGCCTGCGCATATTCTGCATCCTGATCGGTAGTTAGGGCAGCCACACCCGCAATTGCTCCTGTAACTTCGGCGACCCAAAGTTGGTTAAGGTTAATGTCCTCTGTAAATACTTGTTTATTGGGATAGTCGTCATTCCATTGAAAATTACCTGCTGCTTTCATGCCAGGTATTACTTCAGCTACAAAAGCTAATATCTGGGGTATATCATTGAGGGTAGCCAGCCGGATTGTCATTTTATCTGTCAAGCAAATTGTAATTAAAAATAACGAAGTTTTAAGCTATGATAGCTTGATTTTTGTAATAAATAATCGGCTTATTTCGCTGTGGGCCGTTTTATAATACTGTTTGGATGTTAATTTATAGGTATGATAACCGCTCACCGGGCAGGCAACAATGGCGGTGGAATTTGTTGTTCTTTTAATAAATTCTACCGCCACGCTGGTTAATGGTTATGCTTTTTGTGGATGTCTTTAACAAGGCAAAGTTTTTTGATGTCGACTACTTTTATAATAAATGGGGCATATTTGAGCCGGTTGCCAACCATTTCGGTTGTATTATCTGAATGTGCAATTACTTCATCAGGGCTATCCCCTGCAAGCAGGCGTTTATACATTCGGTAATCTCCCCACTCGATGTAATAAACCTCGCCGGGCAGGATCTTTTTGTCATGAATTATTTTTAGTGCAACCCAGCAGCCGTTTTCAAGATATGGGTACATACTGTGCCCCCAAACCGGAAGTGCGAAATCGCAATCCTCAATGCCCGGGAAATTCATATGACCAACCGGCTGTGAATCATTAATGTCGTTATATACTTCTACGCCTGAAGCGGTTGCAGAAATTTCATACATAGGTATGCCCTCACTGTGTTTGGATACAGGCTTTGATTCAGAGAAATTCTGTTTTTTGTCTCCGATTATGTATTCTTTGTATTTTTCTTTAAAAATACGGAGTTTTTCTGGATCTATGTTCTGTCGGCTCTTTATTATTTCAGTGATTGAGCTTGGCGAGTTAAAGCCTAACGCTTCAGCTAATTGAGCATTTCCATTAAAAGCTTTTCCCTTAAGCTGATTGTAAAGTATGATAAACTCCAATGTGTCGGGCCGTACAATCTTTATTTTGTTTGGTTTTATGTCGTCTTCCATGATGAAAATAATTTAAATATTTTTCTTGATTATAATAAAGATTATTCTGTATATTTGTTTCGTTGATAAATGCTAATGTAAGTCAAATTATTTACAAATCAAAATGTTCGTTTCGTTTTATAAAGAGTATTCTTTTGTTAAGTACGATATTCTGTAATTTAAAATCAAGAAATAATATCAATAAATAATCAATATCATACCACCATGCATATAGTATTTTCGGCCCTGCGGCAATTGACAGGAAGTAATAGCAATCAACATAATCGAGATACTTTGAATGAACATGAGGCTTTGCAGCGCTTTGAGGGTTACAAAACTGCATGTGAAAAATATAGAGATGAAATTGCTGCTATCCAAAAGTATATGCCGGGATGGATGCCCGCTTTTAAACGGTCATAACCTGGTTGCAGGTATTACGGCCTTAAATTCTCAATTAAAATAATACGAAATCAATACACTAATTATCATGATAAAAATTTCTCAAAAACTTAAAAGCCAGCTTTGGTGGCTTATTATATCGGTTGACTATGATTACAGCCGGATAACTATTGCCGAACACGATATTACCGATGAAGTGCTTACTTTGTGGCTGGAGGATAAACAGGATTTTAAAAACTCAATTGATGAATGCCTTCAGGTAGATATCCGGATCCGTGACCTTGCCCGGATCATTAAAGCCGAAAATCTGAATAGTTACGAGGGTACCAAATTACACCCAACCAAAAACTTTGCCTACAAGGCCCGCATCGAAATTAACACCCCCTTGCAATGGTATAAAGAGGACGCCTCGTCACCCGAACAGCAATGGACCCGCGAAGCTGTATTGAAAGCTTTGCTTACACAACTTGTAGAAGAGGGTGCTGCAAGTGATTATGCGTATTAAATTAGCTATAAAATATGCTGTTTGGCATTTAATTCATAATTGACCGTGTTGTTAAAATTGCTTTAAATACCGTTTTACAGGCTTGAGATCATTCACCGTCTATTAGTTGTGGCTTTTACCTGATTGGCCATAACCAGGCAAATCAATCGTAATAACCCGGTATTTATTACCAAGGTATTTTACCTGATTGTTAAAGTAACTTTTGTTAATGCGTCGTCCATGTACAAAAAGCAATGTGGTATCACCTTTGCCTGTATCTGTATAGGCAATGTTAACGCCATGGTTGCTGATTTTTACGGCAGACTTATCAATAGCGTTTTTGTTTTGCGGGTGCTGGGTACAGGCATACCACAATCCAATTGAGGTTGCCAGTGAAAACAATGCGGGTAACTTTTTCATACAGACAGATAATTATATGCAGCAGGTTCGCTATATAAATATCCGTTTATGAATAGGTTGCAGCAAATGTTTAACTTATTTTAACAAAGCGATCATTGTTGCCTGAAGGAGGGCCGGGATGCAGGTCCCGACGCTATTTTACTTTTACCAGCTGTTGTTCTTTTTCAATATGCTCAACCAGCTCCAAATCTTCGCTAACAGCTTCGGCTTCCGGACTTGCGTAGTTTAGTTTGCGGAAACGCCACTGGGCAAAAGCAGGTTCCTGGAAGCGGTTTATCAGTTTAAAAAATTTGGGGAAATTGTGTACTTCTTCCAACAACAGGCCGGTTACAATACCATTGTTATCAAGTATTTCGCGTATGGTGTATTCCTTATCTTTGGTGATCCAAATCTCAAAGTCCTGCCGTATTTCAGCCATCTTTTCAGGATCTATTTTGTCATTTATACAAATTACCTTATCGCCCGGTTTCATAATGATCGCAATTTTATGTATTTCTTTTGTTAAGAGATTGTGAATGTAAAGGTCGGCTTTTTATACATATTTTAAAATTTGTGCGCGGGGATTTTTGTGTTAGAAAAATATTCGAAAAAAGTTTTAAATATTATGCAACCTTATTTTATTGGCTTCGTATTAAAATGTATAATGAATGTTTAATATCAGAGCTTTATATGGATTATTTTTATTTGTTTATGATAGCGGGGCTCGGACTGGTATTTGTTATTTTACAGTTTGATAAGCAACAACGCAGCAGGGTTAACTTATTGCTGAAAAACGCGAATGATGTGCAGCCGTTACTGATGAAACGATGCATGGATCAAAAAATAAGTAAAATTAATGCCGGGCTCAGTGCTGATACCTGTCATACGAATATTCGTAACGATGCGAAGCAAAAAATAGATGCAAACCTGCAACAGATAGCAGATGAGTACCATGCAGGAAAGATCAGTTTGCCGGTTTATAATGATAAGCTTGGCGAGCTGCTTGAAAATTTAGGAAATAAATAATTTATGGTTTAACCTGAGTTTATTTTATTGTCATATATAGTTTTTGTTGGTTAGTTTTACTTTAAGGTCATCTGCTGTTGGGGCATTTGACCTTTTTTGTTTTGGGTGCTTGTTCAATAAAGCAATTATATATTGCATGGATAAACAAAATGATTATTATTGCAGTCACTTATGTCTGACGAAGCGATTATAAAACGGTTAAAGGTAGTTGTTAAAGAGCACGGCGGCCAGCTGGGGCTTGCCGGGGCCATTGGTGTTGATCAGGGTTTCATTAGCAAGGTGATCAACAAAAAGCAGGATATTAGCTATTATCTTATCCGCAAACTCTGTTTCCAGCTTAAATACTCGCCCGAATGGCTTATTCTTGGTACAGGCGAAAAAATAATCAACAAACCCGAATCGGCCAAGCTTATTACCGAAATACAAATGATGCGTACCGAGGTTGATATTTTACAGGCCCGTATGCGCGCCTACGAAATGGAATTGAAAGAGCTACGCGCGCAATTACATATAGAAGATAAGAAGGCGGTATAGCCACTCCAAGTCCGCGTAAATGTAAAAGCCCCTTTCGGGGCTTGGTTGTTATTTATAGATCAGTTAATAGTTACTTATTATACGAGTATTGTAAATAAAAAGTTATTGTTATTTGCAATATTTTATAATGAAATCAGATGCTTCTTTTGCGCCCATACTTAAAGCTTTATTCATATCGGCGCAGCCGCCGGTTTTATCATCAAGTGCTATTTTTGCAAGCCCCCTTTGTAGATAAGCACGGCCATTTTTCGCGTCAAGGCTTATAGCGGTATTACAGTCTAAAATTGCTCCGTTCAGATCTTTTAAATTTATTTTGGCGGCAGCCCTGTCAATATATAGATCAGGATTGTTAGGGGCAAGTTTAAACACGGCTGCAAAATCTTCTTTCACTCCCTGGGCGTCCCCGAGACTACTTTTAGCAATACCGCTATGCGAGTAAGCTTTTACATTGGTATCGTTCATATAAATGGCATTATGATAATCATCGGCAGCGCCGGCATAATCCTTCATAGCCATTTTAGTATCGCCCCTGATTAAAAAGGTTTCGTCGTTTGAGTAAATTGACACAGCACGGTCGAGATCAGCCAGGGCGCCTTTATAGTTTTTAAGTTTGGCTTTTACAAAGCCCCGCGCTTGCCATACTAAAGCGGTTGAATCTGATAGTGAGTCAATTTTTAGTGCGTTGCTCAAATCGGCTATAGCTCCGTTGTTGTCTTCAGCGTCTGCTTTGGCCAGGCCCCGCTTCAATAATAGCGTTATATTTTTAGGGGCTTTTAGTACACCGGTATTATAATCGGCCATGGCCCCTTTGGCATCGCCGGTGGCGGCTTTTGCTTCACCCCGATAAAGGTAAAAATCAGCATTTGCAGGGTTAAGTGCTATAGCCTTGTTAAATATTTGTACGCCATTGTTAGTGTATTTAAAAAAATTATTGATTTTACCCAATCGTGAATAACCATTTTGTTGTTGCGGGGCAATACTGATCAGTTTTTCGAGGTCAGTTACAGCTGCGGCATAATCGCCCAGTTTGGTTTTTTCAATGGCCCGGTTTAAAAAGGCATAAGTATAAACCGGGTTTATAGCAATCGCCTTGGTATAGTCGTTAATAGCAGCTAAGGGAACTCCTAAATCGCGATAAGCATCGCCGCGCGACAGGTAAGCTTCATCGCTTTTACTGTTCAGGTTGATTGCTTTTGTTAAATCGGTAATCACTCCCGCGGTATCCTTCATGGCCATTTTAGCTTTGCTTAAGGTTACGTAAGCACTTATGCTGTTAGGGTTTATTTTAATTGCCGAATCGGCATCAGCCCTGGCGCCTTCGTAATTGCCTAATGCCAGCTTTGAAAATGAACGGCTTTGGTATGCATCGCCGTTTTTGGGTTCAAGGGCAATAGCTTTGTTAAAATCTTCCAACGCGGCATTATTATCTTTTTTGTCGCTCTTAATAATTCCACGATATAGGTACAGATTTGCATTCCGGGGGAATTGAGCAATTGCCTTGTTGAAATAATCAAGAGCGCCATTTGAATCGCCCAGGCTGCTTTGGGCATTGGCCATGTAAAGCAAAAGGTTTTTAAGGTTGGGGTTGATAGCAGCCGCTTTTTTATAATCATCAACCGCACCTTTAAAATCATTTAGTTTTGCCCTGGTATTTGCCCGGTAAAAATAAGCTTCAGCGTTATCGGGATTAAGCGATAGTGTTTTGGTATAATCAGCAATAGCGCCATTATAATCGTTTATGCTGGCCTTGCTGCCTGCCATGTATTGATAGATTTCGGCGCTGTTAGGGCTTAGTTTAACAGCCATATTATAATCAGCAATGGCTCCGGTAAAATCGTTGTTATTGTTTTTGGCCAGGCCCCGGTACTTGTAAAGATCGGCGTTATTTGGTGTAAATTGAAGTGCTGTGGTAAAATCGGCAATAGCGCCGGTATAATCGCTCATATTACTTTTGGCATTGCCCCTGTAGTGAAACATGTCTGCAGTTTTAGGTCCTAACGCTATCGCGCGGTCAAAATCAATAATGGCGGCCTGATAATCTTGTATGGCAGCCTCTGCATTGGCTTTATAAAGGTAGGCGTTGGTTAAATCGGCTTTTAGGACAATGGCCTGAGCATAATCATTAATAGCTGCTTTATAGTCTTTGAGGTTGCCATATGCATTGGCCCTGTAATAAAAAACGTCTGCGTTTTTGTCGTTTAATTCTATAGCACGTGTAAAATCTTGTATGGCATCTTTGTAATTCCTTACATTGGCTTTTGAGTTTCCCTCCTGGATATATTTACTTGCTGTTTGGGCAAGTGAACATAGCGGCAAAAAAAGCAGAAATAGAATTTTTTTCATGAACACGGCAGCGGTTTATCAAATATCAATAAAAAACTGTTATTGACTATGGCAAAACTTATACCATAATGAAATATCTTATAACTGATAAGAAAAGAGTGGGGGGGGTAATGGGCATTGGGGATAAAATTGGGGCGTAAAAGCCCCAATTTTAAAGAGTTTAATTACAACCGGGCAGGAATATTCCTTTATTTTTTTATCAATGATCAGGAAAAAGAAGCTTCGTTTGTCCTGTCCTGATTCCGTTTTTTTCCATATGCTATCGCGGCTGTACAAAGCGCAATGCACACCAATAATGCTACCTCAATTACAACGTGAATTACCGGAACCTTGCCAGGGAAGTTTGACAACAAAATACCTGCATCCGGAACCAATAGACCAACAAGGGGGAAGCAAAAGAACATTCTTAATATTATTAATTTTTCCATAATTATTAACATTTAGTATGACAATGCTAAGGTACGTATTATTTCTTTGTAATTTAAATAAAATTGCATTCATTCCATTGAAACCCTCAAAATCAGCCGGCTAACAATTTCGAAGGCATCGTTTACAAAAAGCCTCTGCAATTTTTAGTTAATTAAGTGTTGATAGAACATTACATTGCGGTTATTGTTTTAACTTCCGTGTTTTTTTATAGATTTTTTTAGGGTGATATAGGTTTTTAGCCCATATCCAAAATGAATAAAAATAAATTTTTAAATAAGCGAATGCTCACTTATTTTTGCGTTGAAATGAGGCCACGCGACGAACATAAAGAATACAAAATACGCCAGAAGGCGATAGAATTGATAGTGGCTGAAGGCCTTGACGGTTTTGGAGTGAACAAGCTTGCGCGGTCGGCAGGGGTATCACCCGCTACTATCTATATTTATTATAAAGATAAAGAAGAATTAATAAGCAGTATTTGCGTTGGCGTAGCTGAAAAGATGATGACTTTTAGTCTTCAAAATTTTTCGCCTGATATGGATTTTGCAGATGGGCTGAGGGTACAATGGCGCAACCGTCTTGAGTATTTCATGCAATGTCCGTTAGATATGGAGTTTATTGAAATTATGCGCTATACCCATTTTTATGAAAAGGTAACCGCCATGCTTACCGTTAATTTTGGGCAGGTACTGGGAGCATTTATGCGTAATGCCGAAAAAAAGCAGCAACTGATACCACTGCCTTTTGAGGTTTATTGGGCGGTAGCATATGCGCCTCTTTATCAGCTTATCAAATTTCATAACCAGGGCAACAGCTATGTGAACAGCAGTTTTAAATTGGATGATAAACTGATGGAGCAAGCATTGGGTCTGGTATTAAAAGCATTAAAGCCTTGATCAGTATGTCAGCAACCACTATTAAACTTAATCATGTTAATTTGCCGGTGACCGATGTTGCCGCCTGCTCTGAATTTTTTGAGCAATATTTTAATTTTAAATGTACTGGCGTAAAAGGTAATAATATGCTGGCCGTAATGGAAGGCAAGGATGGTTTTATCCTGGTGCTTATGGCTGATACCTTTAACCGGAATGGCAATAACAGTTACCCCGATGCTTTTCATATCGGTTTTTTGGTTGACAGTCATGAACAGGTTGCCGAAGTTTATGACCGGCTGGTAAAAGGGGGAGTAGCTGTAACGCAAGCCCCTGCGCCTTTGCGTGGCGGTTATGG
Organism: Mucilaginibacter gossypii; assembly: GCF_900100945.1. GTDB lineage: Bacteria > Bacteroidota > Bacteroidia > Sphingobacteriales > Sphingobacteriaceae > Mucilaginibacter > Mucilaginibacter gossypii. The sequence goes on from NZ_FNCG01000002.1 coordinate 438,108, forward strand.
GTTTTATTTTAATGCTCCGGGTAATATATTAACGGAAGTTACCTGTTTAGCTTAATGAGTGTAATAATTAAGTATTAAATTAAATAATCAACTTATGGTACATGCATCAGCCTATAAAGATCCGCATCACGTGATGCTTTTTTTTCAAGAGATTGACAGCCTTGCGGATAACGAACAATGTTTAGTTGATAGAAATGGTTATTACGATGATCTTAAAAGCAATGGCAAAGTTGTTATAAGCGGTAGTTTCTGGAACCAGGATAGAAACTTTGTAATAGTTTCTTTTTCAGATGATAATGAGCTTGTGCAGATTATTGAAAACGATCCCGCGATAAAACAAAATGTACTTGAATTGGTAAAAGCAATGCCTTTTTAACCCTTTTTTCAGGGTGAAAATACGTAGTGTAAAATGGGTTAAAATACGGGGTGCGTCACGCTTGTATATCTGTATACTACACAATATTTTTGGGTAAACGGATTGCCCATGGAGCCTTTTAAACTAAGAGTTAATAAGCGGACTTATAAAATCATACCTTCGGTTGTTAATGAAACCACTTTCAGTGTATTAAACTACTCGGCTTTTTACACCATAACCAGGTTAACAAAAGGTTACTGGGAAATTATCGAGCATCGTTTTGGAGATCATCTAATCCCTCTGCAGGAAATAGGCCGCTCAATTGAGGAATATTATAAACTCTGATGCTGTTTAAATCTATAAAAACTCACATTAACCATATCGAAAATATTTATTGCTTTTTAATAAATATTATTTTAATTACTCTCTAAAGTGTTAAATTAGACGTATTAACTGATACCTTAAAATATTATGGAAAAATTAGCAATTTTAAGAATGTTTGCCGGCTTTCCATTGTTCGGCTTATTACTGCCTGATATTTCTACTTTTATAGTTGGCCGTTTTCAAGATATTTCGCCGTTTCATATATACATTGAATGCTTTTTATTTCTTTTTATAATTGCTTGTACATTGGGCATAGCCTATATCCGGAAACTTGGCGACAGGCCAGGTTCACAGTTGCAATAATAAATTACTGGCCTCGGCCAGTTACAGTAGTTTTTAACATTAATCATTATAAACCCAATATATTGTTTAGTACCCTTAAAGCCCTGTTGCCCGGTTTATTTAGGCCGGGCTTTTTTGTGGCTTTACATGTTATGAAATTAATTTAGTGTTCGGGGTTAACTTTATTTTTTTATTTTTACGGGTAAATGAACCCTAAACACCATTATCTAACTTCTCCCCGTAAGGCGCACTTACTCCTCATGAAAAAATCAGCTATCTGTTTTAAGATATTTTTAATATTTATACTGTTTTGTTGTTTTAATACTGCTATGGCCCAGCATCATTCAAGCCGGGCGTTAACGTATGGTGGCGGAGGCAGTGGCGCCGTTAATTTTAGCGATGGCTGGGGCATAGCCGCAGGTACAGGTGTTGATATTCCGCAGGGCAATTTTAATTATACCTTTAAGCCTGCCAATAGTTTTAATGCCAGCGTTTACAGGTTCTTAGGCCCTTTTACCGCAAATCTGAGCGTAGGGTACATGAACTTTAAGCCCGATGAATATTTAATTTCAGAGGAAGTTGAAGGCACCGGCTCAACTGCTAATACGTATTATGCGGATATGCCCGTAATTGCCGCGTATGGTGGTGCTGCTTATAATATTGATATAGCCGATAACTTCCGGGTATATGGCGGTGTGAACTTAGGGGTATATTTTACTGATTTTGCTGTAGGTTATGAAATTGACGGCGTAGATCCATTTGTTTATGATAAATGGTCGCAATCATTATATTATGCTCCTAAAGTAGGGGTGATATTTCCGATAACTCCTAAGTTAGGGGTCAGCATCGAATCAAAATATAATTTTTTTTCCCAGAAACTAACTTTGGGCGATGTTTCGGCAAAACAAAACTGGAATTCTCTTTCGCTTGGGGCCGAGCTGGTTTTTAAATTTTAAATTGTTATAAATAATAGCATAACAATTTACAGCCGCCGGTGTTATCAATCTCAATTTATTGATATTTACACAAAAAATTGTATTGATGAAAGGCTTGCGCACTGTTACATTTCTGTTTATATCCAACACCTTTATGACATTTGCCTGGTATGGACACCTTAAGTTTAAAGAGTACGAATGGGGCAAAAACCTAAGCTTAATAGCCATTATACTTATAAGCTGGGGCTTGGCATTTTTTGAATACCTGTTCCAGGTACCTGCTAACGAAGGAGGCTTTAAGGAAAACGGCGGCCCCTTTACCCTGGTTGAATTAAAAACCATTCAGGAAGCGATTACGCTCACGGTATTTATGATTTTCACAACCCTGCTTTTCAAAAATGAAAAACTGGGCTGGAACCATTTAGTAGGTTTCGGACTAATTGTGCTGGCGGTATTTGTTATTTTTAAAAAATGGTAATTAACTAACACTTAGGTAAAGCGGTCTGAATGATACGCTGTAAAACTTACCGCCCGCTTCCCGTTTTCATATTTGCTGGACTACCTGCTTTCTTAATCCTGGCTTATTGGGATAACGCAGATGCTGTTTACATTTGATTAATAGCTTGTAAACAACTCAATAACAATATGGAAATAACTTATAAAACCGGTACAATACCATCCGCCCGGCAAGTGATAGAACTTTATGATACAGCCGGGCTGAAACGCCCAACCCATGACGAGCAGCGGATTGCCAGGATGTACCAAAACTCAAACCTTGTGGTAAGCGCTTGGGATGGTGATAAACTGGTAGGCATATCTCGCGCGCTAACCGATTTTTGTTACAGCTGCTATCTTTCAGACCTGGCGGTTACTAAAGCTTATCAAAAAGAAGGAATAGGCAAAAAGCTGATTGAACTAACTAAAGAAGCTATTGGCGATGAAACTATGCTTTTATTGCTTTCGGCCGCAACAGCTATGGAGTATTATCCTAAAGTAGGTATGGAAACTGTTCGTAACGGCTTTATCATTCACAGGGTAAAATAAAATAAGGGCAGGACGATAAGTTTATATCTTTTCATCCTGCCGTGATTTAGCGTTTATTTACCGCCAAATATATAAAATACAGAGAGCAATACGCCATTGTTAATTATATTGAAATTAACGTTATTGGTACTTCCAATCTGGCTGTTATAATCGTCTTTGATCTTGCTGTGATTGTAAGAGAAATTGGCCAATGTGGCGGCTACGCCAAGTTTTTTTGTAGGGTAATAAACAAGACCCATTGTTGCTCCTGCTACATAACTGTCAGTTTTAGTTGGAGTACTTGTATCAGCTGATCTGAAATCGTAGCGACTGTATCCGATATACGGTCCTGCGCGAAGCCCTAATTTATCGCCGAACATAAAATATTTTCTCAGAAATAGTGCAGCCCCATATTGATGTGAAGTTACGTTGTTGGGATAATTACTGTTTTTACCGTTTTGTGAGGTGTGGGCGTAATTAAGACTTACTCCAATATCAAGTTTATCTGCTATAAAATAACTATAGTTAGGACCGATGCTGAAATTTGTATTTTTAACTTCAGATTCGTAAGGGTTGGGGACCGACTGAAAAGCGTTTTGCGTCGATTTCTGATACATAAATTGCAGATCGATACCTAATGTTTGTGAACCTTTTTCGGTTTGGGCTTTTGATATTTGAAAAGCCAATAAAAATACGGGGATTAAGATTAGGATTTTTTTCATTTGTGTTAACGTTTTGGTGTGTTGAGCTATTGAAACGGAAAAACACAAAAGATATTTTGCCCGAGAAAGGCTTTTAATAATATTTATAAAATAAATTTAATTTGAGCTGAAATAGATAATATAAGTTATAAAAACTCGTTATAACGGATTTTTTATAGTTGTGCTAATATTCAATAAAATAAATATCAGAACGAAGCATAAATGTTTAATTAGGGTGATGATGTAAGGTGGGTTACTGTTAATTCCCCTCCAAATTATTACGGTATTGCTTTAGCGCTGTTAGGATTGATCGTACAATTTCGTTTTGGCCGCTGGTCGAGTTCAGATATGCTTCATCAGATGGATTATTGATAAACCCGGTTTCAACCAGTACGGCAGGCATACCGCTTTGTGCCAATACCAAAACACCCTGTTCCTTTACGCCCAAACTATGCCTTCCATTGGTTTTACGGAACTGATTGTCAACCAAATCACCAAACTGTATACTTTGCTTGCGGTATTTTTGCTGAAACGCGTTAAGTACAATAGTATTTACCGCAGCATCATCACCATAGCCATTGTATTTTTCTTTGTAATCCTTTTCTATAAATATCGAAGCATTTTCACGCAAGGCTTCACGCTGCTCCTGGCTGCGGTGAAAGCCGTATACAAGCAACAATGTTCCCCTCGATGATCCTTTTCGCTGGGGCGATGAATTACAATGAATGGAAATGAACAGGTTGCCGTGATTGTCGTTAGCGATATCGGTACGTTTGTGCAACTCAATAAAAACATCGGTACTGCGGGTCATTACTACTTTAATGCCGCTCATTTCATCATTTATAGCATCCCTTAACTTTTTGGCGATACTTAAAGAAACGTTTTTTTCCTTTGAATAAGTCCCGTGCGATCCCGGATCTTTGCCTCCGTGTCCGGCATCGATAATAACCGTTTTAAATTTGAAACGATTGGGGCTTGCTGTTGCAGACTGTTGCCCGAAACACCTGGCGGTGAACATCACGCATAGTAAGGGAAAAAGCGAAATAAATATTTTATATTTTTTGGGAAAGGAAGCAGGCATGAACATATATGTATACAGGTTTATAAACATTCATTCTATAACAAATAATTATAGGTATGATATTGTTTTAACCGTATGGTTTAAAAAGCGCATTTGTTAAAGTGCGCAAATATAATACATGTTTGATTTACAGCACTATCTAAAAAATAATAGCCCGGGTCCGTAACAGAAGTTTAAACTTTGCATTATGTATGTATATTTAATGACTTAAACAGGTGTGATCATGATGTTAAAAAAGCTGTTGTTAATTGTATTGGTATGTCAGGCATTTTTGGCCTGCAGTCAGCAAAAAGGCGTAGTTTATGGCGATAATGCCGTTGCCGGTAAATATTATGATATTAGGGGAATAAAGTTGTATGCCGAAGTTTATGGTAAAGGCAAACCCCTGCTGATGATACATGGCAACAGTAGCAGCATCAATGCTTTTAAAAAAAATATACCCTATTTTGCAAAGAAGTACAAGGTAATAGCTGTTGACAGCCGTGCACATGGCAAGTCCACCGATCCGCGCGATTCACTTACTTTTGAAATGATGGCCGATGATTTTGCTGCCCTGCTCGATGTAATGCATATCGATTCGGCTTATGTGATAGGATGGAGCGACGGCGGCATTAACGCGCTGGTGATGGCTATGCGCCATCCCAACAAAGTAATAAAACTGGCCTCGACCGGTGCCAACCTCTGGCCCGATTCTACAGCCCTTATACCTTCCTTATGGAAGGATATGGAAAAAGAATATGCCGCCAAAAAGGATTATCATTTTATCACCGCCAAAGAAAAGAACGATAGGAAGGTGTTTATGCTTGATTATAAAGAACCCCATATTAAACTTTCGGCATTGAAAGCTATTAAATGCCCGTCGCTGATTATTGCCGGCGACCATGACCTTATAGTAACAACGCACACTGTTCAGATAGCCGAAAATATTCCGAACGCGTATTTATGGATCCTGCCCAACTCGGGTCATGGCACATTGGTTGAACATACCGATGAGTTTAATAAAAAAGTGGATGATTTTTTTGAGCAACCGTTTCACCGGCGTTAAGGGATATAAAAAGGGGGATGTAATTGGTTACAAGGTATTTAAAAAGATGGCCCGGTTGGTACGCCGGGCTATCTCACATGATTACTTTAATTTAGTAAAATCTCAATTGCTTTGGGTAACAATTTTTTTTGCCTTAGGTTTTATAAAATTTGCGTTACATATGCTTTTGGGGCAATTTCACTATACTAATTACGGCCTGATGCCGTTTTCACAATAACTCAACCGTAAGCTAACCTGCAGCTTTTACTGTTTAAGTAAAGTAATATGGAATCAAAAAACCAAAGGCTGCTTATCGACACGCTTTTAACCATCTCATTTCTTTTAATAGTTTTACTTGCCGTTATTATGGTTTTTCAGCCCGGTGTTTATTCCAATTAATATTATCTTTATTGGGAAGTAAACCCAGATAAAAAAACATGCTTAAACCCGGTGAACATATTGAAGATACACCTGCCGAACTGCAGGCTCTGCTTGACAACGATGCAGACGCCCGTGCGTTTTTTGAAAGCCTGTCCAAATCATATAAACAAGGTTATTGTGATTGGGTAGGTTCGGCTAAGCAGGAGGCTACCCGTAAAGTAAGGGCCGATAAGGCATTGATCATGCTCCGTAACAAACAAAAAACCTTAAAAACCTAAGTATAAATCTCCCCGGAAATAGTTTGTTTTTCTTGTAAGTTCTACTAAAATGGTAGTATATTGTCATCTGATTTCAATAAAAACATGTTTAAACATTTATTTTATTTGAAGTCCGGATCATTTACATACTTTTGAGCCATAAATCAAAAACAAAAAAAGAAATTAAAACAATGAAAAAGATTTTTATCCTGTTAGCAGCAGCATTCACCTACACGGCGGCATCAGCACAAACTACCTGGACTGTAGACAAAGCTCACTCAAACGTTAAATTTACAGTAACCCACTTAATGGTATCTGATGTTGATGGTATTTTTAAAAACTATGATGCAACCATCACTGCCGCTAAACCTGATTTCAGCGACGCTAAATTTCAGATCAGCATACAAACAGCCTCAGTAACTACAGATAATGATCAGCGCGATAAACACATCACAAGCCCTGATTTTTTTGATGTTGCTACTTACCCAACTATTACTTTTACCAGCACCGGTATCACCAAAACATCTGATAAGCACTACAAACTTACCGGTAACTTAACTTTACACGGTGTAACCAAACCGGCTTCATTTGATTTATGGTACCGTGGTACTATCCAAAACCCAATGAGCAAAGCTGATGATGCAGGTTTCCAGTTAACCGGCACCATCAAACGTTCTGATTTTAACTTCGGTTCAAAATTTGGCAACGCTATGGTAAGCGACGAAGTTGCTATTAAAGCAAATGGTGAGTTTGGCAAAGCCAAATAATTGCAAAAATATATTAACAGGAACGGCGCGGATAACCCGCGCCGTTTTCTTGTTTTATGATACAGGCAGTGGAAGATCTATGCTTGGGAAGGCAGATATTGCATTTTTAATCCCTGCTTTTTTTGATAGCGGATTATTAAGGTGCAAATGCTAATTATTGAAATAAGGGCCGCGCTTGCTATGACATGTGTAAAGGGTACTTTAAACTCCGGATTGATAAGCGTTTCGGTTATGTCAGGAATGATGATGGCGATGAGGGGTAAGCAGGAGAATAGCCTCAGGAAACCAAGTTTTTTCATAAAAGTGATAATGGTATTTAGCGCAACTAATGCGCTGTAAATATGCCACTATGTTTCTTTTTATAAAATACCCGTTACACGGTATTTTTACAACCTGAATTGGTAATTTGCTGAGTAACTGCTTAGCTTTGAAAGAAGCGCCGGTAAAACGAGGGAAAAAAGAAAGTCCGCTTAGGCCTTGCGGGAAAGCAGTTGTTTTAGGGTATTAAACCACAATTGATTTTTAGCTCCAAAAAGGGTATGATCAACAATAAGATATAAGGTGATAAGCTCTTCTTTTAGCCTGTAGCGTAATCTTAACGGCTGCCAGAATAAACCATTGTTCCGTACCATCGAACGTTTGTAAAGCTCGTCAAAACCTAAATATAACTGTTCAAGACTATCAAGCGGGATATGTTCATAGCTATCGCCGTCAAGTACAAGGCTTTTAGGGGTAAGTATAATTTCGCCGTTGTAATGGTGTGGTGGCGGGGTAAATGCAAATAATGCTCCTCCGTCATTTGCCAACCCTAATGTGGCCAGGTCATAATCGTGACTCCACATTACCTTTCCAATTCTCAATATCTGCATGTTATAAACTTCGGTATTTTAAACGGCAATTACAACAGATTGTTATCATTGTAGTTTCATTTTGTTACAATAATGTTAATACCCCTTATGGGTTACCATATCATGTGCTAAACAGTAAAATCCCTATCTTTGATTTACAGGAAATATTTTCCTTTTATTAAGTAATTGAATAATATCAATAATCAAGTTATTAGCTTAAAGCTTTGTGCATTCAGCTCTCAGCTTTTATATAAATAATATGGCTACAGAAGTTAAGTGCCCAAGTTGTGGTTTCGGTTTTCCGATAGAGGAGGTAATGGCCGAGGAGTATAAAAAAGAGCTCAGGGTTAAAATGATGGATTATACCCGTCAAAAAGAAGAAGAATACCGCAAAAAGGATGAGGAGTTTTTAAATAAGGAGCGCCAGCAGCAGGCAGCCTTTGAACAAAGGCTTAACAACGAAAAAAAGCAATTGCAGCAAACGCTTGAAGACAACCTGCGTAAAACCATAAGCCAGGATTTTGAAAACCAGCTTGTACTTCTCAAAAATTCAGCCGCTGAAACAGAGGAAAAACTAAAACTATCACGCCAGAAAGAGCTGGAATTTTTGCAGCGCGAGAAACAACTGCATCAAAAGGAAGAGGAAATGGAGCTTGCAGTGCAGCGCAAGCTGCAGGAGCAGCGGAACGAACTTACCGATCAGATCCGCAAGCAGGAAGCAGAACGCCACAGCATAAAAGATACCGAATACCAGCTAAAGGTAAAAGAGCTTGAAAAACAGCTTGACGACCAGAAGAAACTGGCTGATGAAATGAAGCGCAAAGCCGAGCAGGGTTCTATGCAGCTGCAGGGCGAAGCCCAAGAGTTGATACTGGAAGAGTTATTACGCAATTATTTCCCGTTCGATATCATAAGCGAAGTAGGTAAGGGCGTACGCGGTGCCGACTGCGTACAAACCGTGCGTAACCAGTTTGGCCAGGAGTGCGGCCGCATTATTTATGAAAGCAAGCGTACCAATGCTTTTTCGGCAGACTGGATCGAGAAGCTTAAAAAAGACATGCGCAGCATGGGGGTTGATGTAGCCGTTATTGTAACCCAATGCTACCCAAAAGGCATGGATTGTTTTGGCGAGCGTGACGGGGTTTGGATTTGTAGTTTTGATGAGGTGAAGGCAGTATCCTACATTTTAAGAGATGGGGTGATGAAATTATCAAACCTGGCCAAATCACAGGATAATAAAGGTGATAAAATGCACCTGTTGTATGATTACCTTACCAGCAGCGAGTTTTCGGAGCAATGGAAGGCTATTCGTGAAGGATATATGAGCATGCGCCAATCCATTCAGCGCGAACGCGATGCCATGGAAAAACTCTGGAAAGCCCGCGAAAAGCAATTGGATAAAGTGCTGCTAAGTGCCGCTCACATCCGCGGCAGTATTGAAGGGATTGCGGGGAGTGATACTATTCAGCTTAACCTTACCGATGATGAGGATGCGTTGCTGTTGGAGTAATTAATGTAGTTTCAGTCGGTCCATATACTACCGCAAACGTCGCCGCTTGTGGTTATCATGCAGTGTCATGCGGATTGCTTGCAAATTGATAACCTGAACCTCGGCTATAAGTGAAGGCCTGGAATCAAATGTTCTTAATTACCGAAGGATGATATTTTGTGAGTTTTTGCCGCCCTATTTTGGATAGTGCACTTGCATGGCAATTATTTTGATCGCCTTGTCAGTATATCAATTTTTGCGCTAAATACAAAGGCATGAAGCAGGGCGATATTAACTCAATTAATCATATTATAAACAAAGAAATAGACAACACTCATAACAAACCTGCTAATAAAAATAGCTTTTACTTAAATTAGCTGTTTACATACTGAACCTTGCCTGTACATCCAAATGAAAGTTAATTTTATTAACGGTTTAATTTTACGCTCGGCTGCTTTGTCGTACAGGCAAAAGCTTGATAAAAAAAACTTGCTTACATTATGGAATGACAGGTTAATCAAAGAAAGTATTTACCTGGCAAGTAAATCGCTTTATAATGAACTGGATGCTTTTTTTGCAAACGGGCAGCAAACGAAAGCTAAAGAAGCTCAATTACTATCAAGTTTTTATAAATATATGGCCCGTATGTCAAACCGGGCTACGCCGTTTGGGCTGTTTGCGGGTTGTTCATCGGTTTACTGGGGGGCTGCAAATAAAGTAAAACTTACGGCAAAGTTCAGGAGACATGCAGTGCCCGACGCTGTGGTGAGTTTCTCGCTTGCCAAACAAATTGAAAATGCCAATCAAATATCTGCAGGATATAAGCTAAATAATACCCTTTATAAAGTTGGGGGCGATTTACGATTTATTACTTATCAAATTATTGATAACCAAAGGGTTTACCAGGTGAGCGCCATTGCCTGCAATGAGGTGCTTGATGACATAATTACCGTTGTTGGTGATAAAATATGGAATAAACAACAACTGCTCGAAAAATTCCCGGATTTTGAGCCTGATGATTTCATTGTGTTTATTAATGACCTTATTGAAGGGCAACTGCTAAAACCGGCATTTGAGCCGGCAATAGGGTATGATTTTCCAGTCTTTTTGCAAAAGACTGATGATCCGGGATTAAGGGATACCATTAATGAATTGGTCGATTTGCTTAATAAAATTAATAATGGAGATGTTGAAAGCTCAAACTGGTTTTCGTTATATACTGCTATTGAACAAATTACTAATCACATAACCGGCAGGGAACTTAAAGACCAGGTGCATGTAACCAGGTTTAACGAGCTGGAAAGCCGGGAGCTTGGTCAATCATTGCAATGGAAAATAACTAAGGCGATTGCATTGCTTAATAATGTGAGTGCTGTGGCTCCCAATAAAAGGATTGAGCAGTTTAAAGGCAGGTTCGGGAAAAGGTATGAGGAGCAGAGCGTACCGCTCCTGGAGGCATTTGACACCGATACGGGAATTGAATACGGGCAATGGTATGAGCATGAAACCCTTTTTACAGAAGGGCTGTATACCGGAAGCGAAGGGGGGCCTTCATGGGTGGATTATACAGAGATAGATTTTAAAATGCTTAATCTGTTAAACCGCGCCAAAATTGAAAAACAGTATAAAGTTATTATACCTGATAATTTTGCCAGGGAACGCAGCCCGGATCATTTGCCATTTTCCATGTCGGCGGTTTTTCAGCTTTTTGAAAACGATATGGTATACCTGGAGAGAGTTACCGGGCCCGGCGCTTTAAGCATGATAGCGCGGTTTGCAGTTGGGGATGCCGAAATTTATAAAACAGGTTTAGAGATAGCGGCAAAGGAGATCGCCAACTGCCCGGATGCCATGTTTGCCGAAGTGATCCATATGCCCGAAGAACGGATCTTAAACGTCATGATGCACCCGCCTTTCTGGCCCCATGAACTGGCTTATATTGATGATGCCAAGGGAAGTTCAGTTTTGAGGCTTGACGATATCTACATAAAGCTTGAGCAGGGCGTTTTTAAATTGTTTTCAAAAAAACATCAGCGGGAAGTAGTTCCGCGCTTAAGCAGTGCTTATAATTATAACAGGTCGCAGCACCCCATTTACACCTTTTTGTGCGATATCCAGCATCAGCGGGGCAATGGCAGCTTAAGTTTTAACTGGGGGGCACTCTCTACAGATTTTGTGTTTTTTCCACGCGTTGAAACCAGCTTTGGCGTTATCCTGCACCGTGCCACCTGGAAGTTTACGCCCGCTATTTTGGGTGAACTTTGCAAGGCTGAAAAATTCATGGATAAATTCGGCGATTTGTTTAACAGCTTTAGGAATGAGTGGTTACTGCCCGATAAATTTTATATAATAAAGGGCGATAATGAATTACTGATTGATACTGAAAATGAGATTAGTATACAGGTACTTGCAAAGGAAATAGCAAGGCAGGACCCGGTTTTGATTTTATCTGAGTGTATTCACCTTCAGCATGAGGCTATTGTACAAGATGTGGATGGCGATCCTTACATGCACCAGTTTGTTGCACCCTTCCATTTCGATAGGCCTTTGAAGCCCCCATATTTCCAATATATTGAAAATACGCTTCAGCGTAATTTTTTTCCCGGCAGCGAGTGGTTATTTATCAAGCTATATCTCAGCAGTAATATCGCCAACGAGGTGCTGTTAAAATTGGATGAACTGTTAAATTATTCGGGTACTGTTAAAATAAAACAATGGTTTTTTATCCGGTACCATGACCCGGATAATCACATTCGGGTTAGGATTAATTTGCTTAAGGACGGTGATTTTCAGGATGTTTACCTGGCTGTGCGCGAGGTGTTGTCGCCATTTTTGACAAGCGGGCAGCTTCATGTTGTACAGCTTGATACCTACGTGCGCGAACTGGAACGTTACGGGCAACAAATTGAACAAGCCGAGGGCCTTTTTTGTATTGAAACTTCGTTTTGCTGCAGCGTATTCAGGCTGCTTGAAAGCAACCGCTATGATACCGAAGACTGGCTCCTGATTTTTTGGCTGATCAAAGATTACCTAAACCTGATGAGCAATAACCTAAACGACCAACTGCAATTTGTTGAAAGGCAGCAGGCTTATTTTTTTGCCGAATTTGATGATAAGGCGGTTAAAATACAGATTGATCAGTTATATAGAAAATATCATGGCAGCCTCAATAACCTGCTTTTAGCATATGATGACCTGCTTCGGCAAAAAAGAATGCAGGTAGAATTACTGCTGCAAAACTACACTATTGATTGGAATGCGAAGTTTTTGAGCAGCGTGATCCACATGGCAATTAACCGCTATTTTAGCAGCCGGCAGCGCCTGCATGAATGCATCTTGTACGGGATGCTCTTAAAGTTCCTTAAATCGGAAAAAGCCCGGAACGGGAAAGTATAGCTTACTTAAACATCTTGTTATTGAGCAGTGCGAAAAAGCTGTCGCGGTAAGTAACACCTATGGGGATCTTTTCTTTGATCTTATCAAAGATCACCATGTTGCCATCAATAGCTTTAATGCGTTTTAAAGCGATAATGTAGGATTTATGGGTCCGCGCAAAATTTTCCTGGGGCAGGGTGTCAACCAAGGTTTTCATGCTCACCAATGAGATATGCCGTTCATTTTCTGTAAAAACCGAACAGTAATTTTTAAGTCCTTCTATATAAATGATATCCTCAAAGTTGATACGTACAATTTTACCGTGATCGGTTTTCAGGTAAAATGAGTCGGGCTTTGGCTGCAGGTCAATTACCGGCGCTGGCTTATTAGATGAAAGCAGTATTAGCTTGTCAAGGGCTTTTTGTGAAGCCTGTAAAAACCTGTCGAAAGCGAAGGGCTTAAGCAGGTAATCGAGCACATTGTTTTCAAACCCCGCCAGCGCAAATTCACTAAAGGCTGATGTTATGATGATCTCCGTGCTTTTCGGTAGCATTTTAATCAGGTCGATACCCGAAAGCTCAGGCATGTTTATATCAAGAAAAATGAGGTCAGTGGCTGATCCTTTTAAATATAATAGTGCTTCAATAGGATTGGTAAACGTTTCGGTAAGGTTAATAAAAGGCACTTTTGATATAAAATCGCTTAAAATATCAATGGCATAAGGCTCGTCCTCAACTATAATACAGTTAATTACTTTCATGATACTTTAAAGGCATGGTAAGTTTGCATTCATAGCTGTTGTGCGTTTCATCCACCAATAATTCATATCCGTCCCGGCCATATTCATCGGTTAATCTGTCGCGAATATAATTTAATCCTATCCCGTTCGACTGTATTTTGTTAACGCTGTTATTGTTTTTATAATTAAGCGAATAAAAATGCAGCTTCCTATCTTCAACAGTAATGCTCAACACAGCCTCCTTTGTACTTTGATTGAAAATGCCGTGCTTAAACATGTTTTCGATGAGGGTAATTAAAACCAATGATACTACCTGATACGGAATAACACCGCTTTCGATACTTATCTTCATAAAAAAAGCTTTGCTGCGATCTTCATGAATTTTTATGAAGTCTTTGATATAGGCAAGCTCACTTTCCAGGCTGCTAAACCCGTCCTCATTTTTGGTTAATGCATACCGCATAATGTTTGAAAGTGTAATGATTGACTGCCCTACTTCCGGGAGTTTCTTATAAGTTTCAGCATATAAAAAGCCGAGCGTATTAAATACAAAGTGCGGATTGATCTGTGATTTTATTACATTTAGTTCGGCTTGAAGGGCTTTCTTTTCTAATTTTTGCCGCTCCTCAAGCATTTGAGCCTTTTCCAATCTGTGCTGTGCAGCCTCGCGCTCTTTTAATATTACCTCTTTGGCAAAACCATAAGCTACGCCCATTACAGCAAAGTAAATAGAGCGCATAACAAATGTCAGAATCCTGGCGGGGGTTCCATAAACCTTAAGTGAACTATGCTGGAAAATGATGAGCGAAAATGCTTTTAAGTAAGCGGATACTACAATGATAGCTGCGGAAACAACAAGGGTTGCTGTTACTAATAACAATTTGTTGTTGGTTTTTTTATTGAGGAATTTATAAAAGTTCCAAATACCATAAAATACTCCGGCATTAACCATGAAGGCAACAATGGTGTTAAGAAACTCAACTTCCACGCCGGCAAAATAAACAACCACTTCTTCATAAAGTACATAAGTAATCCAAAAAAGTAGATGCTGAAATATTGCTTTTAGATTTTCCTTATTCACGATAAAGTCCTCTGTCATTTTTTTCGTCACTCTTAAAAGCGGTTTTGGTCATTCGGAAAGGGGCATTGGTACTAAATTTTTTCTCGGTAAAAGCCTGTTAACCAAATTTATACTATCTGGGTTAAATAATTAACCATTTACAGCCATTTAAAAGTTTAAAATTATGAAAAATCACGACAAAGCAACCTTGCCAAAAATCCAAATTAAACAGGTACAGATACTCAATAGGGTTTTAAATAATAACGTAGCAAAATATGCCAATCAAGCCTGTTTCATGCAAACAACTACCGAAACAGGTACTATAACGGCTACTGCAACAGGCATTATTTAGTTTAGTCGCCCCGGATGCTGGTATCAGGAAAAAAATGAACGGAGTGTTTTTCATCAATGAGGTTATTATCAATAGCCAGCTGTCATGAAAGCGACAAAATTATCCGAGCAATATAAATTTTCATCAGGCCTGATGTTCAGGTTTCCTGCATTTGATTGCGTGGAAGCAATTGATAAAGAAACTATCAGGGCATTCACAAAAGATGAATTGTTTATGCAGGCGCTTTGGCTTACCTCTAAAGACTTGTATGAAGCGGTTTTGCATATAGATGATATTACAGATGCGAAAAAACTGGAGAAGCTTGAAATAACCTTAGCCAAATTTATTAACAGGAGCGCCACCGGCACCAATCCATCAGGGTTATTTGCAGGTTGCGCTCCTGTTACCTGGGGGAATACGACCGATTTACAGCTTGGTAATGCTTACCAGCATGTAAGGCTTAATGTTGCCGTAGCGGTTAATTTGAACGGCCAGATTTTAAATAATCGCCTCATACGGACATTGTTAAGTTACAAGGTAAATAAAACAATGTATACCTTAAACGGGACCTACCGTAAAATTGACCGTCAAACTGTAAACCGTGGTAAATACAAAGCATCGCCGGTAAAGATATCTGACGATCTGCAGGCGGTTATCGGGTTTTGTGAAAACGCCAGGACATACAATTCGATAGGCTTATTTATAACGCAAAAACTTGGCAAAAATCCGGAATGTGCCGCTGCTTTTTTGGATCAATTGATTAAAAACCAGGTTTTGTGGAGTGAGCTTGAACCGTGTATTGACAGCGGGGAATACCTTGACCAGGCCATTGGCATTTTTACCCGGTTGGCATACCAAAGTGCACAGGCACAAAGCTATTTGTCAAAACTGAATACCGTTAAGCAGGTGCTAACAGGCACCGATAATGTAATTACAAAAAATAATAAGGTTGCTATGATTTTGAAAGATTTACCAGGTGATGCCTCACAGGGGACATTGCTGCAGGTTGATTATTTTAGGCAGGCAGATTCGGCTACGCTTGATAAAGCTTATGCTGATAAATTGCTCGATGCCATTGATCTGCTTAACCGGATCACACCCAGGCATCAAAGTAAAAACCTGGAAACGTTTATAAAACGCTTCCGCGACCGGTATCATGAGCGGGAGATTTTGCTAACAGAAGCGCTTGATCCTGAAAAAGGTATCGGTTATGCCATAAACTGTTATACAGAACCATCTGGCTTTGCAGCTGATAAGGAAGATCTGCAATATACCAGCGCCGTGAAGTGGCTTATCGGGCAAATTGTTAATAACCCCGGGCAGGAAATTATCCATTTGCAAAAGTCACAGTTTGAAAACGTTAAGGCTTACGATGATGAGTTGCCCCCAAGTTTTTCGGTAATGTTCCGAATTTCGGGCCATGATGAGCCCTTGCTGTACCTTGAACATTGCGGGTGGCCGGCCGGTACCTCCATGTTTGGCCGTTTGGCTAATGCCGAGCGGAATTTTGGCCAGATCCTTGATGAAATAGCCGAAACAGAAGCCCGTATTTATGAGCCGGCTATAGTTGCCGAAATTGTACACTCGCCTGATGACTGCTTAGGAAGCTTTACCTCTGCGCCGTACCGGGGCTACCAGTTTCAAACACCGGTAAGCGCTGGTGACCAGGAAGTTAATATAACAGATCTGCTCGTATCTGTTAAAGGAAATAATGTTGTGCTGCGTTCGGCCAAATTAGGTAAACGGATTATTCCCCGCTTAAATACAGCATATAATTACGGAATGACAGCTTTACCTGTGTACCGGTTCCTGGCCGATCTGCAATGCCAGGATTTAAAATACGAGCTTGGGTTTAATCTTGACATATTACCTAAACTTGGGGTAACCAAAACGCCAAGGGTAGTTTATGAAGGCGTAATATTAGCCTTAAAAACCTGGTACATAAACAATGCTGATTTACAGCAGCTGTTAAAAGAACTGGCTATTGATTACAGCGAAGCATGGGCGAAGTTTGTTAGATACTGGGATTTGCCCGAGGCTTTCGTTTTTACAGATATTGATAGTGAATTGGTTGTACATACCAACAGCAGGCTTGAGGTTGCTGCATGGCTTTCGTCATGCAAGAAAAAGAATGAAATTATTTTAAAGGAATACATTGGCGAACGCGATAATGTCATGCTTAAAAAGAAGGATGAAAAGCTTATCGGTAACCAGTTTGTCGCTGTTTTAAAGCGGGACGAAAAAGTAGCCGGCAAGTATACCAGTATGGGGCCGCTTAGCACAAACGTGGCCAAACGCCAGTTTTTCCCGGGTGATGAATGGCTGTATGTAAAACTGTATTGCGGCATAAACACTGCCGAACATGTGATAGGCAATGAGCTGATACAGCTAAGCAAAAAGCTTTACCACGAAGACCTGATTGATCAATGGTTTTATGTACGATATGCTGATCCTGAACCTCATATTCGTTTCAGGGTCCATCTGGCTTCTGTATTTGCATTGGGCAGGGTCATTCAAAATATTAACAATTGCTTTTCGGCCTTAATTAAATCAAAGCAGATCTGGAAGGTGCAGTTTGATACCTACGAGCGCGAACTGGAACGCTATGGGGAGGCGTCGATTGAACTTGTTGAACAGTTGTTTTTTAACGATAGCCTTGCCATAGCCAGCCTCATATCAAGAGCGGATGTGACCGAAAACTTTGAAGAGGTGAGGTGGCTCTGGGGGCTGTTATCAATTGACAGGCTGTTGAATGATTTTGATTTTCAGATCGAACAAAAAAACGAGCTTATGGAGCTGCTTGTAGCCTCATCATATCCGGACGTTAATTATGATAACCTGCTTTCAAAGCAACTGACTTTTAAATACAGGCATTACCGCAACAAGATTGAGGGCCTTTTTGCCGAAGGTGCCGCGGTTGCAGGCAACGACCTGCTCAGGTACCGGAGTTTAAACAACAGACCGGCAGCTTTATTGCTCGCCGAGCTTATTTCATCCGAAACGGTACCGCAGGATTTGAACCTGCTTGTGATCAGCCTTATTCAAATGAGTATGAACCGCTTGTTTAAAACCAGGCAGCAGGCTCACGAACTGGGCGTGTACGATTTTCTGCTGCTTTATTATAAATCAGTTTTGCAAAACAAAGAAACGGATTACAACAATAAATATATTGGCGGGGTTGTAAATGATTACATGACAGGCAGGCCGTATCTTCAATAAATAATGGTTAAGTACCCTGAAATACTATTTTAACCTTCCCTACACAAATCTATTAAGCCTTCTGCTAACGCGGAAGGCTTTTTGTTTTATATAAATGTTTCGGTCATTATTTTCTTAATAAAAGTTTAACAGAAATTCCAGCGGCCTACCAATATTATAAATGTATTTTTAACCCCAAAATTACCTGAACCCGGGAGGTAGCTTTTACATTATGGAAAGAAGATCAGCATTAAAAAATATAGGCGGCCTGCTTCTGGCGCCTTCATTAGCACTTGGCAATACAACACCAGCTGCAAAGCCATCATTACGAATAGCCCACATTACCGATGTGCACCTTAAGGATAAGTTTGATGCCCCTGCCAGGTTTACCAGGTGCCTCCATCACCTGCAGCAGCAAACGCCAAAGGTTGACATGGTATTGAATGGCGGCGACATTGTTTTTGATATGAACAAGGAAAACATCGGCACCATCAATGATCAATGGAAGCTGGTGCAAAACATCATGAAAAATGAATGCAGTTTGCCCGTTCATTATTGTTTGGGCAACCACGATATCTGGTGGTACGAGGACGACAAGGGACAGGCCATCTACGGAAAAAAATACGCTTTGGATAAGTTACAGCTTGTAAAGCCCTACTACAGTATGGTTAAGAATGGCTGGAAGGTTATTGTGCTGGATAGTGTGCATTTAGATATTGATAATACCTGGTATATAGGTAAGCTGGGCGAGGAACAGCTTAACTGGCTCAACGATGAGCTGAAAGCTACGGACGCCAATATGCCGGTAATGGTTATGTCGCACATACCGATATTGACGGCTTTACTGATGATAGAGGATGATATTGTAAACAAGTGGACAATGCTTGGCGGCGATATGCATACCGATACGGCTAAGATCATTAACCTGTTTTACCAGCACCCCAACGTAAAGTTATGTGTGAGCGGTCACCTGCACATGCGCGATAAGGTGGTTTATAACAATGTTACTTACCTGTGTAACGGCGCCGTTTCCGGTGCCTGGTGGGAGGGGAACCGCCGGGAAACAGCCCCCGGCTATGGTTTGATAGACCTGTATGCCGATGGTACTTTTGAAGAAAAGTATGTGAATTATTAAAATATAAAAAAGGGGCAGGCTAAATCAAATAGCCTGCCCCATAGCATATATATGTTGGTTGTTTAGAGCTGGAGAATACTTTTAAACTTTTCGGCATAATCATTAAGCTGTGTAATTATTTGACCGCATAGTTCTTTTTGGTTGCCGTTTTGAGTAATGGCTGCCATATTATTGAGAAGTTGCATACTGATCTGCACATCGCGCGGACTTAACCGGCCTGTATCTTTTTGCAACTGATGGTAGTTATAATCAAGCTGATCGGTTAGGTAGCTGTTAACACTTTTGATCAATTTATTACCCAGCTTGGCATAGTCCAACTTATACGAGGTATCGGCCATTGTTATTTTGCCTTGTGCCGTCATAAAGTTAGGGTTGATGTCGGGCATTACCTCTTCATATTTGTGCAGGGTATTAAGTGCCAGGTTACGATGGCCTTCTTTCAGTAATGTCGCCGACAGATCAGAAAAAGCAGAAACCATTTGAGGGAAAAACATAGTTGTTGATTGCTGATCAAGGTATTTGGCTGTTTTGAAATTGCCGAACTTAAACTTATCCATCATGTTGCTGTACATCACCAGGCTGTTGATCTTTGAAAGCTGATCTCTTAACGATGAATCAGTTTTGAAAGGCAATAGGCGATAGGTAAAACCTTCCTGGTACAAATATGGCTGTAAGCCAACCATGCTTGTTTGCCCAATAGATGTAGTGAAACAAATTGGCCGTTTCCAGTCGTTATGGGCAAGTATATCTATCATGGCAAGGTTTTCTTTGGTGATATAATTGGGAGGGAATTTCCATTTCATGGTATCCGTAAGTAAGCCTTTTTGCTCGGGCGTGATCACCTTATTTTTCATTACACCATCAGCATTAACTGCCAGCTTGAAGTTTTTGGTAGGCAAATAATTTTCGGTTGTGCCGTTGGTGTATTCAACATGCGTACGTTTATCATCCGAAGTAATAAAGTCAAATATCTCTTTTACATCAACATAGCCCGGTATTTTGGCATCATTATACCTGATCACATCACGGGTGCCCAGTTTATATTTATCAAAGCTCATGGTGATGGGCAGTGCGTCGGCCTGGTTTATTTTGCGTTGCATTTGCCTTACCGACCAGTCGGCGCTTAACAGGCTCAGGTTTACGATGCGTACATCAGGCCGAATGTTTTCTACCTCCTGGTCATACCATAGCGAGTAGGTGTCGTTATCACCCAGGTCAAATAAAATAGCATTTTTAGGGCAGGACATGAGGTAATTGTAAGCCATGTCATGCGCCGCCATTTTGGTTGAGCGGTCGTGGTTTTTCCATTCTTTACTTGCCAGCAAAACAGGGCCAGCAATTGTACAAATAATAAAAGCGCCAATAGTGGCAAACCTCGGGCTGATCTTTTTAGGCACCATGTCAATCAGCGCTATCAATCCTAAACCAATCCAAATGGCAAAGGCATAAAACGAGCCCACGTACGAGTAATCGCGTTCACGGGGCTGTACAGACGGCTGGTTAACATATAATACTATAGCCAACCCGGTGAAAAAGAACAGCAACGTTATTACCAGCGCGTCTTTCTTTCGCTTCTTGAAATGGTAGAGCATGCCTAACAAGCCAACCATTAATGGCAGCGCATAAAGGGGCGTATAGGTAACATTATTCAATACAAACTTAGGCGTATTGGAGGCATTGTTGAACAAGCCCGATGTCCAGTTGCCGCCGATGCCATTCATGTTGGTTTGGCCTTCCATATCATCATCATTATAGCGGCCAACAAAATTCCACATAAAATAACGCCAGTACATCTGGTACATTTGCCAGCTGAACATCCATCTTAAATTATCCGAAAAGGTAGGCGTAGCGTTATCGCTCAATTGCAGCCAGTTGCGGTAAAACTGGGCATCCTGGGCGTAGGTGGTATTCTCCTCTGTCGACCACATGCGGGGCAGAATGCTGGTGTGGTCATAAACATAATTAGGCTTATTGTAAGCTACCTCGTATTTGCTCTTTCCTTTACGATAAAGCGGTGTACCGTCGGTAACATCTGTTATTTTGGCATCGAAGTAAGGGCCCTTAAGCAATGGTGTTTCACCATATTGGGTACGGTTAAGATATTCATACATCGTAAAGGCATCGCTGGGGTGTGAGTTGTTAAGGTTGGTGCCCGCCGATGCCCTGATAGGGATGTAAACAAAAGAGCTGTAACCAAAATAAACAAACACAACGCAAAGCAGGCTTATATTTAAAAGATGTTTCTGCTTGCGGATGCTGTACCGGATCCCGGCGATAAGCAAGCCGATGATCAGCAAGAAAAAGAACAATACGCCGCTGCCAAAACCAAGTCCAAGGCTGTTTACAAAAAATAGATCGAACCGGGCGGCGAGGCCTATGGTATATCCCCTGATGCCAAACTGAACAAAGGCCAGGATAAGGATGCTTATAGCGAATGCCAAAAGCCCGCTTTTAACACTGATGTTTTTATGCCTGCGGAAATAATAAACCATTACCAAAGCAGGTATGGTTAATAAATTAAGCAGGTGAATGCCGATAGAAAGGCCGATTACATAAGCTATAAAAACCAGCCACCTGTCGGCACGTGGTTCATCGGCAACGGCATCCCACTTTAAAATAGCCCAAAATACTACTGCGGTACATAATGACGACCATGCAAAAACAATGGTTTCAACTGCCGAAAACCAAAAGGTGTCGGTAAAGGTAAATGCAAGGGCGCCGGTTAGCCCGGCACCCATTATTTGTAAGGTTTGGGTTGTATTAACAGTAGTATTTTTTGTAGCAAGGAGTTTTTTAGCAAGGGCGGTTATGCTCCAAAATAAAAACATAATGGTAGCCCCGCTGGCCAATGCCGAACCCAGGTTGGTAAAGTAGGCAACTTTTGTCCTGTCGCCCATCGAAAGCAGCGAGAAGGCCTTACCTATCATGGCAAAAAGAGGGTAGCCCGGTTGGTGCGATACCTGGAGTTTATAGGCGCAGGAAATAAATTCGCCGCAGTCCCAAAAACTTACGGAGGGCTCTAAAGTAAAGACGTAAGTTACGGATGCAAGGGTAAAACAAAGCCAGGCCAAAAGGTTGTTGATCTTATTGTAGCTCATGATAAAGTGTAAAAGTTTTTTTCAAGTAGTTAATACCAAATTAGGGCTTAAAATTGGTAACGTATTGAAATTTAACACTTTTAACATTTGTTAACACTTGGAGGGTTGAAGTGTTAAATGGTTGTTAAAACAAACCCTTCCCCCAAATATGCGTTAAGCATAGGTGGTTTTTATGCGGAAGCTAAACGATTTGTTTTATGAAGATTGAAAAGTTTTATGACCAGGTTTATATATGGGTGATTCGCTATGCACCCAGTTTTTTGATTGGGCTGGTAGTTTTATTCATCGGCCTTTGGCTGATTAATATGTTGTTGAAATGGTGGCAGGGCCATATGCAAAAAAAGGAAATAGATCCTACTATTAAACCCTTTTTGCAGAGCCTTGTAGGGGTTGTATTGCGTGTGTTGCTAATTTTAGGAGTTGTGCAGATCATGGGTGTGCCCATTACTTTGTTCACTGCACTCGTGGGTGCCTTTGGTGTAGCCGCTGGTTTAGCGCTTTCAGGTACTTTGCAAAATTTTGCAAGCGGTGTGTTGATACTGCTGCTCAAGCCCTTTGTTGTGGGCGATAATATCATAGCTCAAGGCCTTGAAGGAACGGTTATCGCTATCCAGATCTTTTATACCATTGTTAAAACCTTTGATAACCGAATAGTTATTATGCCTAACAGTAAACTCTCAAACGAGGTGATCATCAACATCAGCAGGGAAGGCACCCGCAGGCTTGATATCGAGCTGAAGTTTACCAATAATATTGATTTTAATGAGGTGAAGTCGGTCATTAACTCTTCTATCGATAAATCAAAAAATATATTGGAAACTCCGGACAGGAGGATAGGTATTGCCAGTTTAGATCCTGATGGTTATCGTGTAGGAGTTAATGTTTGGGTTCATGCGCATGGTTTCCAGGATACCAAGCTGGCCGTACAGGAAAATATTTTGCAGGATTTGAAAGCTTCCGGGGTTAAAATACCAGGTTTATAAAATATGTACGCATGGATAATTTAGAAAATAAGATCACGGTGATTGTTGAAACGCCTAAAGGCTGCGGCCATAAGCATGATTATGATGCCATCACCATTCAGTTCAGGCTTAAAAAACTACTGCCGGCCAGTATGGTTTTTACATCAAGCAGGGATAGCGCTCATCGCCCCGAGAAGAAAAAAGCGTAATGTTATCATTTATAAAAGCGCCTTTGCTTACCAGGCAAAGGCGCTTTGCGCTTCTAAATTCTGAAGAGCTATTTACTACATTATAATGAAACTGCCATTGTTTTTTTGGCATCGGCTTCAGCCCGGCTCATTTGTTTAATATGCTCACGATGGTTCATGCCCCATTCGCGTAATTCCGAAACAACCTTACCAAGCGTATCGGCATATTCGGTACGTTCATAAATTACAGTTACCGGTGTGGTATCATAAACAGTCCGTTTAACAAAGCCATTTAGTTCAAGCTCCCTTAACTCTTTCGAAAGTATTTTAGGCGTGATGCTTTCCAGGTCGCGCTGAAGTTCCTTAAACCGTTTAGGGCCGGTCATTAGGCTTACCAGCATTGGCAGCTTCCATTTGCCGTTTACTACATAAAGCGTATCGCGTACTGCGGTTACAGAAGCTTTGCAGGTCTCTTTATTGTGAATGATTTGTTCGTTGTTCATACTCGCTATCCTTAACGATACCGGTATCCTTTAGGATAGTAGTATCTTTTTAATAGCAAAGGTAGCTAAGTTTGCGGTAAATAATTCATTAGATGAAAGCAACTAAAATTTTTTACTGGATCCTGAGCGCTATTGTAGCATTGATGATGGCTTTTTCATGCTATTCATACTTAACGAAGCCCGAAATGGCTGCAGCCTTTCATCATTTAGGCTTCCCTGATTATTTTAGAGTTGAACTGGCAATAGCCAAGCTTATCGGTGCAATATTACTATTGGTACCAGTGCCTGCCAGGTTAAAAGAATGGACTTATGCGGGATTTACTTTTGTATTTGTTTCTGCGTTTATCGCACATACCGCATCCGGCGATCCGGTAGCAAACCGTGTGATGCCGTTGGTGTTTCTGGCGATTTTGGGAGGATCGTATGTGTTATATTATAAGAAGCAGAAGTAATGTGAGATATGTTTCTACCACGTCATTGCTGTAACCATCAGGTAGCCAAAAAAGCGTGATGACAGGTAAAATATATTTTGGCGGTGTTGCACGTGGGCTGCGTTAGTGATTGCAGTGTAAAGCCCGGAGCGCGCAAAGGGGGTGCGGGTAGGAAAGGTGAGGACTTGCAACGGAAAGCCCGGGCCGCAGGCAACGCCCATGTTATAAAAATTTATCGGAAAAATATAATTAATAATCAATAACTTACGATCTCGTCATTATAAGGGACGACGCAATCTTTAACTGTACACGGTCGATTTGCAGGCCTGCTCTACTGATTGGGGATTGCTTCGTTCCTCGCAATGACGGATTTTATATCCTATTTCCCAATTCCTACGGCACCAGCAATTTCTCAAACTCCGTACTATCGCCCTTAAACACATTAAAATCCACAACATGGTTAATGCCGTTAACATGGGCCTTATCTGAGTGCTGCCAGAATTTCCAGTTAGTTTTATTAGATACAAGCAGCTTGGGCTGGTAATAATGGGCAATCCAAAGGGTATAACCATCAAAATAACCTTCCAGGTAATCCTGGTAAAATTTAAGGTTAGTATAGATGATGGGCTTAATCCCTGTACGGTTTTCAATGGTTTTGATAAAACTCTCCAGCTGTTCGCGCATCTTTTCAGGACTGGTACGATACAACCTTTCTATATCCACCACCATGGGCAGGTCGCCTTTTTCGGTTTTTACCGTTTGAAGGAAAAACTTAGCTTGCCATACGCCACTTTTTTGCGGAAGGAAAAAATGATAAGCGCCGCACATGATGCCTGCCTTTGGCGCTTCTCGCCAATTACGCTGAAAATATGGGTCAACACTTAATACACCCTCGGTAGCCTTGATAAATGCGAAGCTGATATGGACATCACCCTCGCGCATGGCTTTTACCTGTTTCCAGTTTATACGGCCCTGGTATGAGGACACATCAATGCCATATACGGTATAGCCATCGGGGATATGAATGGCAAAATCCTTGTATTTACGATAATGCGTATCCTCTCCTGCATCCATGATCCATCGCCAGGTAGCGCTGCCAAATTTTAAAATATAGCCATAATAAAAAGGCGAAAACAGGATGAGCAGCAAAGCGCCTACAGCCACTATCCACTGTGTGGAGAAATTGGCCTGCTGTTTTGCTTTAACTACCGGCTTTTTACGGGCAGGAGCTTTCTTTCTTACAGGTGTTTTCTTTTCAGGAGCAGGCACGGGGTAAAATTACGAAAACGAACCGTTGATTAGGGATGATTACGTTGATTGCGCTGATTTTTTTGATGATCAAAGCGGTCTTCGAATCTAATTGTGTTAAGTAAGCTAATCAAAATCAACACAATCAGCGAAATAAAAAAAATCAACGGTCAGGTTTGACATTGTGCTGATAAAACAATCTCTATATTTGTAAGGTAAACTTACAAGTTTAACTAATTAATTATATGGGCGACGAAAAAGAGATTCAACTGGCTTCGGAATTGAGGTTTATTATAGGTAGGCTTAGTAAAAAGATCAGGAAGACTTCGACTACTGCCGAAAAGCTTTCGCTTACCGAGCGGTCGACCATGGCACTGATCTTTCAGCATGAAGAGATCCTGCCTAACGAGTTGGCGGCTATGGAGAAGATCACCACACAATCCATGTCGCAGATATTGAGTAACCTGCTCAATCTCGGGTTAATCAAAAGGCGCATTTCCGAATTGGACAAGCGCAAGGTTATTATTTCACTATCGGAAGCTGGGATCAGCCTCATCCACAAATCCAGGAGTGAAAAAGACGAGTGGCTTAACCGTGCGCTTGAAACTACCTGTACTGCCGAAGAGCAGGCAGTTTTAAAGAAAGCCCTGGCACCCCTGGCCAAACTTGTTGACTTTGATTAATTAATGAAAACTGACAGAAAGAGATAGATGAGTAAGATAAGTACATTCAACGCTTTTAAAAGCCGCAACTATCGGCTGTATTTTGCCGGGCAGTCAGTTTCGTTACTGGGCACCTGGATGCAGAAAACTGCTGTTAGTTGGGTGATCTATTCGCAAACGCATTCCAAGTTTATGTTGGGCTTAACTCTGTTTGCAAGTTTGTTCCCTTCATTCCTGTTCTCGTTTTTGGGTGGTGTGGTTTCTGACAGGTATAACCGTTTTAAAGTGCTGCTATTTACACAGGTGGCTTCAATGGTACAGGCTGTTTTACTCACTGTGCTGGTGTTTTTCGGATATTATTCGGTTTGGGCCATCATGGCATTGACTGCTGTTTTAGGGCTGATTAACGCATTTGATGTTCCGGCAAGGCAATCGTTAGTATACGAAATGGTTGATGATAAATCCGACCTGCCTAATGCGCTTGCCCTTAACTCTTCCATGGTGAACCTGTCGCGGTTAATAGGGCCGGGGATAGCAGGCCTGATTATTGAAAAATTCGGCGATTCGGTTTGCTTTGGGGCTAATGCATTAAGCTTTATTGCGGTAATTGGCTCATTGCTGATGATGCGTTTGCCCGAATTTACTCCCAAGCCCCACGGTAAAAACGTGCTCGCCGATCTGAAAGACGGCTTTGAATACATTCAGCAAACGCCCACTATAAAGTTTATGTTACTGATGCTTGCTTCAATAAGCCTGCTTGTACTGCCTTTTAGTACGCTGATACCGGTTTATGCTAAGGATATATTTAAGGGAACGGCGTCAACTTTTGGGGTTATAGATAGTGTGATAGGGCTTGGTGCTTTTGGCGGCGGCATTTTGCTGGCCTCATTAAGTGCCGGTACCGATCTTAAAAAGATCCTTGCAGTTAATACAGTAATATTTGCGGTGGGGCTGATCGCATTTTCACATATGCACAACTATCCCGTGGCGCTGTTTTTTTCGGCTATTATCGGTTTCGGTATGATGTCGCAGGTTACCATTGGTAATACCATTATCCAAACTACTGCTACTCCCGAAATGCGAGGCCGGGTAATCAGTTATTACGCCATGTCTTTTTTTGGGATGCAGCCGCTTGGCGGTTTGCTCATTGGCGCAGTTTCGCAAAAAATAGGCGTACCCGATACTGTTATGGCCGAAGGCATGGTAGCACTGCTGTTGGGTGTTTTACATTTTGCTTTTTTACGGCGCAGCAGGCTTAAAAAGAAAGCGATGGCTGCCGTGCAGCAATCTACCGAAGCAATTTCTTAACCATTAAAACAATCAAATTATCATGATAACTGCACTTGATCAAAATACGGCACTCGTACTGATAGACTTACAAAAATATATTGTACAGCTTTCATGCGCGCACCCCATGGCCGGCATCCTTGAAAAATCGGCAGCGCTTGTCGAAGCCTTTCGTAAAGCAGGTAAACCCATTGTTGTTGTTCATGTAGAACCTATAGGTGCGGCTTTTAAAACAAGGCGTGATAACAATAGAAACAGCATGACCGAACTCCCTGCCGATTGGAACGAAATAGCTCCTGAAATTAAAACCGAGCCAACGGATATTTTTATCACCAAAAAAAACTGGGGCGCTTTTTATAATACAGGTCTGCACCAGGAATTGCAAAAAAGAGGCGTTACACAAATTGTACTGGCAGGTGTAGCTACCAGTATCGGTGTTGAAGCTACTGCCCGCTCGGCCAACGAGTATGCCTACAATATAGCTTTTGCCAGTGATGCCATGACCGATATGTTTCCCCAAGCGCATGCCCACAGCTTCAAATACATTTTCCCGAGGATAGGGGAGGTGGGGACTACCGCCGAGATTATTGAGAAGTTGGGATAGATAAGGGTAAGTGTATAATAGGACGCACCTTTGCTTTGTATCTACCCTTAGTAGGTTGAAGAACCCAGACTTACGAAGCTTCAAAAATTTCGTAAGTCTTATTCTTCTGGTCATCCATTCTTTGTGCTTCTACTATTTCGGCGAAAAAACAATCTTCATGCAATAGGCATTTATAGTTAAATTAGCAGTGTGGATATTGCTACTAAACCGCCTATGAAAAAGATCTCCCCGCTTAAATTCCTGGTAGTTTTAATTCATTTGCAGGGCTTATTTATTTGCTTAACAAACAAAGCTTTTGCCCAGGCGGATTCGGCGAAAGTCACCGTAAATAGTCCTGCATTTATCTCACCTGCTGTTCAGCGTTGGGACGACCGTGTCATGATCGATTTGCAAAATCAACGCACAACTGGCCAAACAGGTTTTTTCATGTTCCTGAGCAAAAATGTTTTGTATGGCGATATCGGGATCCCGGCGGGCTTACTGGTAGGAGGTATTGCAAGCAATAACAAAGAAATGCGCCAAAACGCAGGTTATGTGGCAAGCAGTACGGCAATATCATACGGCTTTATGTTGTTGATAAAACATTTGGTGAAGCGACCGCGGCCATTTATTCAAAATATCAATATTACACCTGTTTACAGGGCAGGTGGTACCTCATTCCCGTCGGGGCATACTTCATCAAGCTTTGCCACAGCTACAGCTTTATCGGCTGCCTATCCTAAGTGGTACGTCATTGCGCCATCTTTCTTTTGGGCGGGGGCCACAAGTTATTCAAGAATGTATTTAGGTGTTCACTATCCTACCGATGTGGCTGCTGGATTAACGTTGGGTGTGGGCAGTGCTGCGGTTATGTCGTTTTTGAAGAAGTAGAGGTAATTTATGTTTGAAAATTTTTTAATTATGATTTAACTGGTATCTTTAGTTATCAAATTGCCGGATATATGATTGCTATACTTGATTTTTTGTTTGGATTATTACTCACCGACTGGAGGCGTATCCGCAGGCTTAAATGGAACCGGAAAGATTAGATGGAAGTTTTTCATTCTGATTATTTTAATCCAAAAAAACGCAATACGTTGAATTTCTTTTTGGTATCAATCAAGGCATCTTCCTGATAAACTTCAATGTGAATTTTTTTTCTGTCATTGACAACTACACCCGTATGGTTTTCAATATTGGAAGTTATGCGTTCGAACTTATTAAGAGCAAGCATCCTTTCAATTATCCTTACACCATCTGCGTACTCGTCATAAATGTCTATAGGTAAGGGAAAGTAGTTTTGAGTTGATTTAATGAACCTTGTGAAAAAATAAGGATCTAAATCGCCAAATTCCAATCCAAACACAAGCGGGACTTCTATTATTTGGCCGGACCTTTTGTGCTCGAAGCCACAATGAAAACCATGTAAAAAATAACGCCATTCTTTAATTATTCCACTTTGTTTTTTATTAGCAAAAAACGGGTTAAATGAACTAAGCGGGAACTGTGGATTGATCTCAATACCTAATTTTGAAGCTAACTTATTGATCAATAATTCAGATAAGGCGCGGTAATCTTTTGCGCATTGTTCGAAAAATAGCTGATTGTCGTCGATTTCTTTATCCGTTAGCAGTTTTGCAATATTTATTTCAGGCTGAGTTGCATGTATGTAAACTTGAAATCCCTTAAGATCATTTTTTAGTTTTTTGCCAATTTCTTCTCTTTGGTATTGCAAAGTTTGTTCAAAAATCAACCTTAGTCTTTTTTCACGAGGTATTTTGCTTATTACCTCTAAAGAAGGAATCTGTTTGACTGAACCTATTATTAGCGTTTGGGTTATCCTATCCACTGTTATTATAAATGAACTGCAGTAACATTTAATTATCTGCACTTATAGGTAGCTAAAATAAGTTATTTGTTCGATGCACGTCGCACACTTAAATAACCTCATAGTGTTAGTAATGCAGATATAATTTGAAGGGAAATTTCTCCTTATTTGAATAAAGTGATATCTTGACCTCAATCATTCTCATAGCTTGCCATAAACAACGGCGAATGATAAACTATAAAAAATGAATACAAATATTGATCAAAACGGCTCAAGAAAGATAGGATTAGTGTTGTCTGGCGGGGGGGTAAGAGGGGTGGCCCATTTGGGGGTGATGCAGGCCCTAACCGATTATGGTATCAAATTCTCGCATATCTCGGGCACAAGTGCAGGCGCAATAGCTGCGGCTTTTTTTGCAGAGGGATATACCCCAAAAGAAATTTTACGCGTCATCAAAGACAACAGCCTGCTTAAATTGCTGCGCCCGGCATTTGGCAGCAACGGTTTGATCTCAATAACACATGCCAGGGTATTGATTAATAAATATATTCCGCATAATTCCTTTCAAAGCCTCAAAACACGTGTTACCATTCCGGCGGTTGACCTGGGCGAAGCAAAGCTGGTTTACTTTACCGAGGGCGAACTGGATATCGCAATTTTGGCTTCCTGCTGTTTGCCAGGTATTTTTAAGCCCATTATGATTAATAATCATATGTATGTTGATGGCGGGATCCTCAATAATTTCCCGGTTGAGCCCTTGGTAGGCAATTGCGACCTGATTATTGGCTCATGCTGCAACCATTTGCCGGTAGTTACAACTATCAAATCATTTGGGAACCTGGTTGACAGGGCCGCTATGATAGGAATTAACGCGAACCTTAGCTCACATAAAATGCTGTGCGATATAGTTATTGAACCGCATGGTTTGGGAGGGTATGGTATTTTTGATACCGACGCGGCCGAGGAAATTTATATGATAGGCTACGAGGAAGGCTTAAAAACCATCCGTGCTAACGAAAAATTAAAGGAGATCACCCTTTCACAAAAAAGGTAAAACTGCTTTGGAAATGGTATTACAATGTGACGTAAAAATTAAGATATAACTATGAAAAAAGTAACTGGCCTTGGAGGTGTATTTTTTAAATGCGACGATCCGAAAGGTATGAACGAATGGTATGTCAAAAACCTTGGGCTGCCTTCCGGCGAATACGGGACAACGTTTGAGTGGCGGCATGCAGATGATCCGTCAAAAATAGGGTCCACCTCATGGTGTACGTTCCCGCAGGATACCAAATATTTTAATCCGTCGGCCAAGCCGTTTATGATTAATTACCGGGTAGAAAATCTTGTTACACTGGTAGACGAATTAAAAAAAGATGGGGTAACCATTATTGACGAGATTGCCGAGTATGACTATGGCAAGTTTGTTCACATTCTCGATCCGGAAGGGAACATTATTGAGCTTTGGGAGCCAGGCGATGAATCGGAGCCGGATAGTGCTGCGGGATAATTTAGTTCTAAGTCGAAAGTCTTGAGTTCTAAGTTAGGATTTATCCCTATCGACTTAGAACTCAAGACTTTCGACTTAAGACTTCTGACTTCTGACTAACGATCAGGGAAACTTAACCCCGTTATAATCAGATATATTCACCTGTGGTATTGATGAGTTGTATTTGTCATTAATAGCCTTGATAAATTCATTGGCAACAATGGCATATCCGCGTGGTGTAAGGTGCACCCCGTCCAGCGAAAACAGGCCGCCGCTGATATAGTTGGAATTAACGCTTACTCCGTCAACCACCATCCCGTTCAGTTTAACATTTTGCAGAAAGGTATATGCATCAAATACAGCCAGGCCTTTTGCTGCCGCTATAGATTTTATGGTTGTGTTATAAGAAGTCACATAATCCTCGGTAAGGGCAACCTCCTTTTCGTCAAGTACATATTGGTTATCTATCGGCGTATACGGCGTTAAACCGTAAGGCAGGTTGCCAACAGGGGTTGCGACCGGCTGCCCGATCTTGCTCGTCGGAAAGGTAAGTACGATAAGATCGTTAGGCGTTGCTGCGCGCGGCGCATAAGTACTGCCCGAAACCAGAGCGTTAATATACAATGCTTTTGCATTGGGGTTGGCTTTTTGCACGCCGGCCAGTATTGCAGAAACGGTGATGGTATTAAAATAAGGTATTGAGGTTACATCGGGTACGGTTGCAACTACGCCTTTCTGTCCCTTGGCAGTAAGGGTGTTGATCAATACATTATACAGAGCAGCAAAAGTATTTTTGTCTGTCAGCACGTCGCCGGTCCCTCCGGATGTGGCATAGCCTAAAGCGTCATTATTTCCCAGCCAGTTAGAGAAGAAGGTAAAGGGCTTGGCCATAACAAAACCAAGATAGGTGGTGGAGTTTGTTGGCGCGTTGCCCGGCAGCAAGCGTTCAAAATACCCGTTAAGGTTACCATAGGGAGCGTAAGTGATGTGCATCAGCTTAATGCCGGGTACGCCATAGTTATTAATATCGCCCGTATATTTGGTATAGAGAGTAACATCTCCAAAACCGGGTACTGTAAGTTTCCCACGTATTGCCAGGTTAGTAGTTACCGGGGTTGTAATCGGTGTGCCATCGGCATTAAACCCGGTGAGTGATAAATAGCCCGATCCGTTTGCCTGGGCGGTGCTGAATAGCGGCTGCGTAAATGCGCCACCGCCAACCGATTGCATTTGCTTGCCGATGATGCTGGGATAGGATACCTGCTGACCTGCAAGGTATAAGCCCCCATCGGCATAACCGGCAGTGAGCGAGTTACCCAACGCAATGTATCTTGAAAAATCAACAGAACCTGCGGACGGCTTTGGCGTATGGATTTCGGGCTTGCAGGCACCTAATAACAGTAACCCTGCAACAATATAAATATGTAATTTAAACGTTTTCATGAACTGATTTCTTTAAGGATTACCAATGATAGGCTAATGAGATACCTGGTATATAAACATCGGTTTTAAATGTTCCCGATAGCTGCGATTCGATATTGGTTTGGGTGCGTTGCATCAGGTGCTCGTACTCAAAGGAGATATCTATATCGAGGTGCTTGGCTACGGTATAACCTAAGCCCAGGGTACCATAAACCCGGTTAGCATCCGGAGCTTCGGGAGTTACATAGCCATCTAAAACAGCGGTGCCGCCATAGCCACCGCCAAAACGCAGGGCCAGTTTATCGGTAGCCTTATATTGAGCGCCCCCGCGTAAGCTAAATGCCTGTTGATAATTCCGGGCGGAGTGGGTATCCTGTAATACAGCCGTATTGTTTTTATAATCAAACGATAGCGTTTTATAACTATCCCAGTTAACCAGGTTAACATCCAGGGCCAATATCCATTTGCTGCTGGGGTAAAAGCCGAAACCGATGGAGTTAGTGGCTGGTAGGGGTATGGTTGAACTAAAGGTATTGGGCTGAGGGAAACTGCTTTGCAGCGATGCAGGCACAGTAAAAATAGCGTTCCCTGCCGAAATTGTGGTATTTACCTGCGAGCGGTGTGTGATCCCTATGGTAATACCTGCTTCCGTTTTGAAGTAAACGCCCGCGTTCCACCCGTAGCCTTTGCCGCCGCCTTTCAACCGGGCCTGTCCTGGGTCGCCGCTGCTGTTTGCCAGTGGGATGGCCCGCGTCAGATCAACGCTGCCATGGTTGTAAACAAAGCCTCCGCCAATGCTCACCCAGTCGGCCAGTTTTATACTTATTGTTGGCTGAACATAAATGGCTTTCAGGTCGAGGCTTTCCAGTACATATTTGCCTTGCCAGGTATTGCCCCAGTCGGTTAAGCCGCCAAAAGGAGTATAAACGCCAAGTCCCAGTTTCCAGAAGGAAGATTTGGGCCCCCATACCGCATAAGCATGGAACGGGGTAGCAACTTTATTGGAAGTATGGTCCTGTATTGAGGTTCCGGCGGGGTTGAAAACAGATTTGAACAGTAAAGGGCTTATTCCTCCCTGTATGTAATTTTCGGGCAGCATGGCTACCGCGCCCGGGTTAAAAAATACGGAAGCGCCATCCTGTACGATACCCGTACCTGTATGGCCCATTCCTATTTGCTTTTGCCCCCCCAGGTTCACCTGGAAACCCTGGGAAAAAGCTAACAGCGGTGCTGCGGTGAGCACCAATAGTAGAATTTTTCTCATAAAAATATAATTGGTTCGTGACAGGAAATTGCTTGTAGGTTACAATTTGAAACTGTCAGGGATAAAATTAGTTTGGATTAAAAAGAAAAAAAGGGCTATAATGCGGAGATATTAGTCAAAAAGTCGGATAAAGCTTATTTTTAATACCAGATAAGAAAAGTTGCTTTACAACCGTCTTTAATAAATAAATAGTTAAAATTATATATCTAAACTATATGAATAATAAAGTTGGACAATTAAGCCTGTCAAAATTTGCAGATCTTTATGCAGACAAGCTGGCTGGTGCCGATTTTTTTGTTGTTGACGAAAAGCAATTATTGAGCCTGAGCGAATATCCTTATCGTTCGGACGGTTATATTATAGGCATTTGTACCCGGGGCACAGCCAAAGTAGAAGTAAACCTGCAGGTTTATGATGCCCGGCCGGATGCCATGCTTCTGGCAACCCCCTTTCATGTTTTGAGGATCTACGATAGCAGTGCCGATTTTTTATGCAGGTTTGTTGTTTTCAGCAAAGCTTTTCTAATCGAAAATAATGCTAATAGCCATTTCCTTGAATCATTCAGTTATTTCAACAGCGCGTCTATCCCGGTAATTTATCCTGGCAATGCCGATGCCAAAATGATCCTGGAAATTTATTTATTGATCCAGCGCAAATTAGCGCGCGAAGGGCATCCTTACGATGTTGAAATATCCAGGAGCATTTTGATGACACTGCTTTATGAAATACAGGCCATTTACGAAAAGCAACACCTGATAATAAAAGGTAAACAAACCAGGAAACAGGAACTAAACGTGCTTTTCCAGTCCCTCATTTTCCATCATTATAAAGAACATCGCAGCGTGCAATACTATGCCGACGCGCTGTATGTATCTCCCAAACATCTAACAGAAACCATTAAGGAAGTAACCGGGAGGACCGCGGGCGAATGGATAGACGATGCGGTAATATTGGAAGCCAAAGTACTACTAAGAAACCACGAGATCAGCATTGCCCGCGCCGCCGAGAGCATCCATTTCCCCGACCAATCATCGTTTGGCAAATATTTTAAAAAGCATACCGGCATGTCGCCTTCTGACTATAGAGCGATATCTGCGCATTGATTGTTTGAA
Organism: Mucilaginibacter gossypii; assembly: GCF_900100945.1. GTDB lineage: Bacteria > Bacteroidota > Bacteroidia > Sphingobacteriales > Sphingobacteriaceae > Mucilaginibacter > Mucilaginibacter gossypii. The sequence continues at coordinate 473,550 of NZ_FNCG01000002.1, forward strand.
AAAAATGTCATAGCGAGTAAGCGCCAGGGAATCCCCGAAAAAAATTGTAACGACTTGTAAAATATATTTTAGCGGTGTTGTGCGGGGGCCGCATTAGGGATTGCAGTGTAAAGCCCACAGCGCGGGTTGGGACTGTGGTCAGGAAAGGCGAGGACTTGTAACGGAAAGCCCGGGCCGCAGGCAATGCCTATATTATAAAATCGATTAAAATATTATTGATAATCAGTAATTTACGATTATTTCATTATAAACGCAGCGCGGCAATCACACGGTAGCATAGCGGCCCTGTATAGTATGCGATTGCTTCGTCGTTCCTCCTCGCAATGACGTGGCTTTTCGAATACATGAAATGTTATTTCCGTAATATATTTAAGCCAATGGCAGTCTTTCCACCCTCCCACATTCCCTCTTCTTTCCGACTTTTTGACTAATATCTCCGCATTGCTGCCCTTTCTTTGGCTTCATAATGCCTCTAATTTTACTCCTAATTATAAACCAATAAAACTTTATGAATGCCACAGAACCGATGAAAGCCATAAAAGGAGGGGAGTTTCTGATCAGGGAGACTTCCGCGGAAAGCGTTTTTATTCCTGAAGAATGGAATGAAGAGCAGTTGATGATCGCCGAAACATGTACCAATTTTTTGGCACAGCAGGTAACACCAAACCTTCAGCGTATTGACGAGCAGGAGGAGGGGTTAATGCGCCATTTAATGGACGAGGCAGGTGCGCTTGGATTGTTAGGCATCTCCGTGCCCGAAGAATATGGCGGTTTTGGTAAAGATTTTAAAACTGCCATGCTGGTTACTGAAAAATTAGGTGCCGGTCACTCATTTTCGGTTGCTTTTTCGGCGCATACAGGTATAGGTACCCTGCCTATATTATACTACGGTAATGATGCCCAAAAGCAAAAGTACATCCCCAAGCTGGCCAGCGGCGATTGGAAAGGGGCTTATTGCCTTACAGAGCCTGCCGCAGGCTCAGACGCTAATTCGGGTAAAACCAGGGCAAAACTTTCTGCAGATGGTAAGCATTATCTTATCACCGGGCAAAAAATGTGGATCACCAATGCCGGTTTTGCCGATGTGTTTACGGTTTTTGCCAAAATAGATGATGATGAAAACCTGAGCGCGTTTATTGTTGAAAAGGATTTTGAAGGTCTTTCGTTAAATACCGAAGAACATAAAATGGGGATAAAAGGCAGCTCGACACGCCAGGTGTTTTTTAACGACTGTAAAGTGCCGGTTGAAAACCTCCTTTCCGAAAGGCAGAATGGTTTTAAGATAGCAGTCAACATCCTGAATCTCGGCCGCATCAAATTAGGCGGCGGCACCGTTGGGGCCAGTAAGGATGTGATCACCTCATCGGTACGTTATGCCAATGAGCGGGAGCAGTTCGGTCGCGCTATTTCCAAATACGGGGCGATAAGATATAAACTGGCCGAACAGGCTATCCGTACTTATGCGGCAGAATCGGCCGTGTACAGGGCCAGTCAGAATATGGAGGAGGCTACAGAAATGTTAATTGCCTCCGGCCTTGATGAAAATAAAGCCAAACTGAAGGGGACTGAGCAATTTGCTATCGAAGCAGCGATCCTTAAAGTTCATGCTTCAGAGGTTTTAGATTATGTAACTGACGAAGGTGTGCAGATTTACGGCGGCATGGGCTATAGCGCAGAGGCGCCGATGGATAGGTCGTACCGCGATTCCAGAATCAACCGGATCTTTGAGGGCACCAATGAAATTAACAGGTTGTTAACTGTTGATATGATGCTGAAACGCGCCATGAAGGGTGAGCTTGACCTGATGGGACCGGCTCAGAAAGTAGCCGGTGAATTGATGAGCATCCCCGATTTTGGCGCAACCGAAGAAGATGGCCTGTTTACTAAAGAAAAGAAATACATAGCCAATTTTAAAAAGGCCATATTGATGGTAGCCGGTAGCGCTGTTCAAAAACTAATGATGCAATTGAGCAAAGAGCAGGAAGTATTGATGAACCTGGCCGATATGCTGATAGAGCTTTATGTAAGCGAATCGCTGCAATTGAGGGTAGAGAAATTGGTTGGCTTAAGAGGAGAAGAAGCGTGTAAGGAACAATTGGATATGATGCGGGTGTACATCAATGACGCGGCCGAACATATTGCGAAATCGGGTAAAGAAGCATTAAACTCATTTGCCGAAGGCGACGAAAGAAGGATGATGCTCATGGGACTAAAGCGCTTCACTAAAACCGAAGACATCAATACCACCCAGGCACGCAGAAATATTGCAGCCAAATTGATTGCTGAAAATAAATATTGCTTTTAGTGCTTCATCACTTTTTTAATGTTGTGGTAACACATCACTTCAAACAAAAGAAAATGTCATTTCGAACCCTTGAAGGGCGGGAAATAGCGAGGCAAGGGTGAGAAATCTCCTACGAGATGCAGATTTGTGCGGGTTAAAACAGGGCGTAGAAGATTTCTCCTCACCGGCTGGGACACGCCCTTCAAGGGTTCGTTCGAAATGACATTATTTTTCCATTAATAATTAAGTCATTAAAGACGTGTACGAAGAGGAAAATCTCACGATCCCCGCGTTTATTTTCCCTAAATAATATCAACCAAAAACAAAATTCTGATAATGAAAATATTAGTGTGTATAAGCCAGGTGCCGGATACCAGTACTAAAATTGTATTAAAAAATAATAACACTTCTGTTAATAGTGATGGAGTTACTTATGTGATTAACCCATATGATGAATGGTACGCGTTGATCAGGGCTATCGAATTAAAAGAAAGCGGTATCGCCACCGAAATTCATTTGATAACCGTAGGTAAGGCCGATGTAGAGCCCGTGATCAGGAAAGCATTAGCCCTAGGCGGCGATGAAGCTATCCGTATTGATGCTGAGAGCAATGATCCTTATGAAACCGCTCATTATATAGCCGAATATGCTGCCGGGGTTGGTTATGATCTTATTTTATGCGGCAAAGAGTCTATCGATTACAATAATGGAACTACAGGCGCCATGCTGGCCGAGTTACTTGACCTCGATTATATTGGTTTTGCAACCGGGATCAGCATAGAGGCCAATGCTGCTGCGGTAAATCGTGAAATAGAAGGCGGTGAAGAAACAGATGCCTGTAATTTACCGCTGGTTATTTCCTGCCAGAAAGGTGTTGCCGAAGCCCGCATTCCCAATATGCGCGGCATCATGGCGGCACGTACGCGTCCGTTAAAGGTAATTACGCCTTCAGGAATAACTGCTGTAACCGAAATACTGTCATATGAATTGCCGCCTGCCAAGGCCGGTATCAAGCTGGTAAGCCCGGATGATATGGATGAATTGGTGCAGCTGCTGCATACCGAGGCTAAGGTTATATAATGTCAATTATTATTAAATGTAGAGACGCATAATTGCGTCTCCCGAATGCAAATTATGGCAATTGAAAAAGATAAGTAAAGCCGCTTGTCCTGCGGGAGACGCAATTATGCGTCTCTACCCGAAAAAACTTAAATAGTTTTTAAACAGTTAACTTCTAACTAAAAAAACAAAAAAATGTCTGTAATAGTATTGGTAGAACATACCGGAGGAATTATAAAAAAGCAAAGCTTTGAGGCTGTGCAATATGCCGCTCAAATAGCCCCAAAAATGGGCACTACGGTAACTGCCGTTGCTTTAGGCAGCGTTACCGAAGCTGAAATGGAAAACCTTGGCCAGTACGGTGCTCAAAAAGTGCTGCACGTTGCCGATGGCCGGTTGGACGAGTTACACTCAAGGGCATATGCCAGCGCGTTAATAGCCGCAGCACAAAAGGAGAATAGTAAAGTAGTTGTAGCCCTTCATGATATCAGGGGCAGGGCGGTAGCGCCGCGGATAGCTGTAAAATTAAAAGCAGGCCTGGTAGCCGGGGCGCTTTCATACCCTGATACGGAAAAAGGCTTTGTAATTAAAAAGGCCGTGTTTTCGGGAAAAGCATTTGCCTATGTAAACATTTTAAGCGACGTAAAGGTGATTATGCTGATGCCTAACACATTTCCACCTCAAAAGCAGGAAGGTAAAGCAGTTGTTGAGCAACTGGATGTAAGCTTTAGCGAAAAGGATTTTAGTGTGAAAGTAAAATCGGTAAATAAAGTGACAGGTGAAGTACCGCTTGCGGATGCCGAGCTGGTTGTTTCGGGTGGCAGAGGTTTAAAAGGCCCGGAAAACTGGGGCATACTGGAAGACCTGGCGAAAGAGCTGGGCGCTGCTACGGCCTGCTCGCGCCCGGTAGCCGATTCGCACTGGCGACCGCATCACGAACATGTGGGCCAAACAGGTGGCACCGTTCGTCCAAATCTGTATATAGCGGTAGGAATATCCGGAGCTATCCAACACCTGGCCGGGGTTAATGGTTCAAAAACTATTGTAGTGATCAATAAAGATCCCGAAGCTCCGTTTTTTAAAGCAGCCAATTATGGGGTAGTTGGTGACGCGCTGGAGGTTTTGCCTCGACTAACGGCAGCAGTCAAAAAGTTTAAAGAACATCATCAATAAATAATCAGGGCTATGGAGTTTTTTTATGAAGGACAGGTGCTGTGGTCGCAGATAGACTCGAACCAACATATGCGGCATTCTGCATATGCCGATCTTGCAGCACAGGCACGCATCACCATGCTTGAAAGCCTGGGTTTAAAACTGCCTACACTTTATGAATACAAAATAGGGCCTGTATTATTCAGGGAAGAAATGATTTACCTGAGAGAGATCGGGATCAATGAGCAGATCAGGGTAACCTGTGAGCTTACTAAATCCCGGCCTGATGGTTCCCGCTGGGCAATCAGGCATGAGCTGTACCGGGGCGACGACGTCAAAGCTGCAATCATAAATGCCGAAGGTTCATGGATAGATATGGAAAAGCGTAAGCTGGCCGTATTGCCGTCAGAGCTAAGCCAGATGTTTATGAAGGCGCCCCGCAGCAGCGATTATGTGGAAGAGGCCAATCCAGCCTGAAATAATTAAATAGTGTTGAATATCAGTTTATAAGCTTTGGGCTTTATGCCTTCTGCTTTTAGCTTTAAATAATTTATCTATGACCGATCTGAAAGGCACTTTTGAAAGGGCCGTTAAAGAGAGTAAGGAACTACCCTCAAAACCTGATAATGAAACATTATTACGCCTGTACAGTTTATATAAGCAGGCAACGGAAGGCGATATAAATACAGAAAACCCTCCGGGCATGTTTGATTTTGTAGCTAAAGCAAAATATGATGCCTGGTTAAAACAGAAGGGCACTACCGCTGATAATGCGATGCAGCAATATATTCAGCTTGTAACGCAATTATCAAATAAAACCAGCTAACTTTAATTCCGAAATATTGACAAATGTTTCCGCCGTTTAGACCTTTATAAAGCACCGCAGAAATAGATATTTGTTTTTATAAACCATCCCGGTATCGGGGATATGATTAGAATCTATTAGTTCACATAGATAATTAAATAGTAATAACCAGGCTATTAGCTTTAAGCCTTGTGCATTCTGCTTTTAGCTTTATATAAACCATTTTATAATTCTACTCTGTCTCTTTTTAGGTGGCTTCTGATACCCGTATTGATATTAGGTAAATGCGACAGAGGCCCTAAAAACCGACTTGTTTTTAACTATAAAAAACACCTAAGTCAATGTCAGCATCAAAAAAACATTTCACCCGTTTTGTATTAATCCTGCTAGCCATTGTGGCGGTAAGCATCAATGCAAAAGCGCAAACCGATAAAATTGAAGGTTTATGGTACAACGATGTAAAAACCGCCAAAATCCAGATCACTAAAGAAAGCAACGGTAAGTTTTATGGTAAGGTGGTATGGCTTAAGGAACCATTAAAAGATGGGAAGCCGAAAGTTGACGAAATGAATAGTGACGAAAAATTGCGTTCAAGGCCCAGGCTGGGCTTACCCGTATTGGCTGATTTTGTGAAAGATGGCGATAACAAATACTCGGGCGGAACAATTTACGATCCTAATAACGGCAAAACGTATTCCTGTAAAATGACCTATAAAGGTAAAACCCTGGATATCCGCGGATACATTGGTATTTCGCTTTTCGGGCGGACAACAACCTGGTCGCGGGCAGAGTAAAATAAAGATAAAGAGTTTTAATAACACAAGCAGATACTAATGAATGCTAAACGAATTATAAAAAAGGTTGCAGTATTGGGGTCGGGAGTAATGGGCAGTCGTATCGCCTGTCACTTTGCAAATATTGGCGTACAGGTACTGTTGCTTGATATTGTACCCAAGGATGCTCCGGCAGATAAAAAAGCGCGGAATAAAATTGTTAATGACGCGCTGGACTTCGCGTTAAAGTCAAACCCTTCGCCCATCTATCTCAAATCTTTCGCAAAACGTATTACAACCGGCAATTTTGAAGATGATATGCCCAAAATTGCGGATTGCGACTGGGTTATAGAGGTAGTTGTGGAACGGTTGGATATTAAACAACATGTGTTTGAAACAGTAGAAAAGTACCGTAAACCCGGCACACTGATCACTTCCAATACATCCGGTATCCCGATACATTTAATGGCCGAAGGTAGGAGCGATGACTTTAAAAAATATTTCTGTGGAAGCCATTTCTTTAACCCTCCCCGGTATTTAAAATTACTGGAGATCATTCCCACAAAAGACACCTTAGCGGGCGTTGTGGATTTTTTGATGGACTATGGCGCAAAATACCTGGGGAAAACTACAGTATTAGCTAAAGATACGCCGGCATTTATCGGTAACCGCATCGGGGTTTTCAGCATCATGAGTGTGCTGCATTATGTGGAGCAAACCGGTATGACGGTTGAAGAGGTTGATAAACTGACAGGGCCTGTAATAGGGCATCCTAAATCGGCTACGTTCCGTACCAATGATGTGGTGGGTTTAGATACGATGGTGCACGTTGCCAACGGTCTTTACAAAAACGCACCCGATGATGAGGCAAGGGAACTATTTAAAATTCCTTCATTTGTTGAGGGAATGCTAAAAAATAACTGGCTGGGCAGTAAAACCGGCCAGGGTTTTTATAAAAAAGAAAAAGGTGAAGGTGGAAACCAGTTTTATGCGCTCGATCTGAAAACGCTTGAGTACAAACCCTCTCAAAAGGTAAAATTCGCCTCGCTTGAAACTACAAAGGCGATTGATAACTTAAAAGATAGGCTCAGGATCCTGGTTGCAGCAAAAGACAAGGCAGGTGATTTTTACCGGGCTACCTTTTATCAGTTATTTGCTTATGCCAGTAACCGCATCCCCGAAATAGCCGATGAACTTTATAAAATAGATGCTGCCACCAATGCGGGCTTCGGCTGGGAACTGGGCCCATTTGAAAAATGGGACGCGCTTGGTGTTGAGGATACGGTAAAAGCCATGGAAGCCGTGGGAAACAAACCGGCCCAATGGGTATATGACATGCTTGCGGCGGGTGCAAAAAGCTTTTATAAAATAGAAGATGGCAAACGCCTGTATTATGATATTCCGTCGAAAAGCCACAAGGTAATTCCCGGTACCGAAGGCCTTATTTTGCTCAGTAATATCCGGGAAACAAATACGGTGTGGAAAAACAGCGGTACTACCATTACCGATATTGGTGATGGTATCCTGAACCTTGAGTTTCATACCAAAATGAATACAATAGGCGGCGAGGTGATTGAAGGCATCAATAAAGCCATCACCCTTGCCGAGGCAAGTTACAAAGGCCTGGTTATATCAAACGAGGGTGCAAATTTCAGCGCAGGGGCCAATGTGGGCATGATATTCATGATGGCCGTTGAGCAGGAGTTTGATGAGCTCAATATAGTGATCAAAGCCTTCCAAAATACGATGATGCGCATCCGTTATTCATCGATCCCGGTGGTGATAGCGCCTCATCAAATGGCCCTGGGTGGTGGCTGCGAAATGTGCCTGCATGCCGATAAGGTAGTGGCACATGCCGAGCTATACATGGGTTTGGTTGAGTTTGGTGTTGGCTTGATTCCCGGAGGTGGGGGCACAAAGGAATTTGCCCTGCGCCTTTCAGACGAACTACAGGAAGGTGACGTAGAACTCAATAATTTCCGTGATCGTTTTTTAACCATCGGCCAGGCAAAAGTATCCACTTCGGCTTATGAGGCATTTGAATTTGGCTATCTTAAAAAGGGCAGGGACATAGTGGTAGTATCGCGCGACGGGTTACTTACCGAAGCTAAACAGCAATGCCTGCAGATGGCGAACGAAGGGTACATACAGCCTATTCCGCGCGGAGATATCAGGGTGCTGGGTAAGCAGGCCCTGGGTTTGGGTTATGTAGGGGCCAATACCATGTACAGTGGTAATTACATAAGCGAGCACGATGTGAAAATTTCGCAGAAACTGGCTTATGTGCTTTCGGGCGGTGATCTGTCCCAGCCTTCAATGGTGAGCGAGGAATATTTGCTGGGGTTGGAGCGTGAAGCCTTTGTTTCGCTTTGCACCGAAAAGAAAACGCTTGAACGCATTCAATCCATTTTAACCGGCGGAAAAGTGTTAAGGAACTAATTTTTTTAAATATAAAATCTCAATAAAATGAACGCATATATAGTGGCAGCCAGCCGCAGCGCTGTTGGAAAAGCTACCCGGGGCGGGTTTAGGTTTACCCGTCCGGATACGCTCGCGGTAGATGTGATCAGGCATCTGCTGGCATCAGTGCCTAATGTTGATAAAGAGCAGATTGATGATGTAATTGTGGGCAATGCTACACCCGAAGCCGAACAGGGATTGAATGTTGCGAGGCTGATTTCATTAATGGCGCTTGATACCGATAAAGTACCCGGCATGACGGTGAACCGCTATTGCTCGTCGGGGCTGGAAACAATTGCCATTGCCTCTGCAAAAATACACAGTGGCATTGCCGATTGTATTATCGCGGGTGGTGTAGAAAGTATGAGCCTGATCCCGATGGGGGGCTGGCGCATTGTTCCTAACGCCGATATTGCCCTTGCACATCCCGATTATTACTGGGGCATGGGCCTTACTGCCGAAGCTGTTGCTAAAGAATATCATATTGGCCGCGAAGAGCAGGACCAGTTTGCTTATAATTCCCACCAAAAAGCCATCAATGCTATTAAAGAAGGTAAGTTTAAAGATGAAATAGCGCCGGTAAATATTGTGGAAACCTATGTAGATGAGAGCGGCAAAAAAGCGAAAAGGGAATTTAAGGTAGATACAGATGAAGGCCCGCGCAGCGATACCTCAATTGACGCGTTGGCAAAGCTTAAACCGGTATTTGATGCAAAAGGAGTGGTTACCGCAGGCAATTCGTCGCAAACCAGCGATGGGGCTGCTTTTGTCATGGTGGTTAGCGAACGTTTTATGAAACAGAACAACCTTAAACCTATTGCCCGGCTGGTTAATTACGCGGTTGCAGGTGTTCCGCCCCGGATCATGGGGATAGGCCCGCTGGTGGCGATCCCAAAAGTGTTGAAAATGGCCGGGATGAAACAGCAGGATATTGACCTGATAGAATTGAATGAAGCCTTTGCTTCGCAATCATTGGCGATAATAAAAGGGCTGGAGCTTAATCCCGAAATTGTAAATGTAAACGGAGGGGCTATATCGCTCGGCCATCCGCTTGGCTGTACCGGGGCTAAACTTTCTGTTCAGCTTTTTAACGAATTAAAACGGCGGGAGAAAAAGTATGGTATGGTTACCATGTGTGTAGGCACGGGGCAGGGCGCGGCGGGTGTATTTGAACTGTTGTAGGAATTTACCTTTATCTAAACCATTGCAAGCATGGAAAAGGCGACAAGATTGTTTGATTGCATGATTACCCAGGCTAAGGAGCCTAAGGTGGATCTTTTGAATGCGAAGGAGAATGGTTCCTGGCGGTCATACAGCACCCAAGAAGTGCATGCCATGATCAACCAGCTATCCGCAGCCCTGTTGGCCCTGGGCGTTTCGGGCGGTGACGGCACTACCGAAGGCCGCGATAAAATAGGTTTGATAAGCAATGGCAGGCCCGAGTGGATTATAACCGATCTGGCAGTACAGCAAACGGGAGCCATACTGGTCCCGCTATACCCTAATACAGGCACTAAAGAAATTGAGCAGATCCTGAACGAGGCAGAAGTTAAATATGTATTTGTAAGCAGCAAAGATTTATGCGAAAAGGTTAAGGAAGTTCATTTAAATATCTCCTCGTTAAAAGGCATATTTACTTTCGATAACATCGATGGCTGTGATTACTGGGGTACATTGCTTAAGCCTTTGCAAGAAAGTTATCAGAAAAAAATACAGCAGATAAATGATCAGATTACCGAAGACGATGTGGCAACCATCATTTATACTTCGGGCACTACCGGCCGGCCAAAAGGGGTAATGCTTACGCATAAAAACATTATGACCAATGCCTCGGCATCCGGCGATATTCTTAGCCGGATTCCGGTTACAGAAAAACGTGTTTTGAGCTTTTTGCCTCTGAACCACATTTTTGAAAAGATGTGTACCTATGTTTATCTGTATTATGGCTTTTCTATTTATTACGCCGAAAATATGGACACCATAGGCGCGAATATGAAAGAAATAAAGCCTTCACTTTTTACCGCTGTGCCCCGCTTGCTCGAAAAAGTGTTTGAGAAAATTATGGTGCAGGGGCAGAAACTAACCGGTATTAAAAGGAAGATCTTTTTCTGGTCGGTAAAACTGGCCGAAGCTTATGAAATTAATAATACCAGCCTTCGGTATAAAATTAAACTGGCCATAGCCGATAAACTGGTTTACAGCAAATGGCGTGCTGCTATAGGTGGTAATATAAAGGCTATAGTAGTTGGCAGTTCGGCCTGCCCCATTAAGCTGGAAAGAGTTTTTACAGCTGCAAATATTGTTATTATGGAAGGTTATGGGCTTACCGAAACATCGCCTGTAATTGCTGTTAACTGTTATGAAAAAAGCGGGAGGAAATTTGGCACCGTAGGTCGTTTGCTGAGCGGTGTGCAGGTGAAGATAGCCGCCGATGGAGAGATCCTCTGCAAAGGCCCTAATGTGATGCTGGGCTATTATAAAAATCCTGAGCTTACGGCAGAGGTATTGGAAAACGGCTGGTTCCATACCGGGGATATAGGCGAACTGGACCACGATTCGTTCCTGAAAATAACAGATCGTAAAAAAGAGATCTTTAAAACCTCGGGCGGTAAATACGTGGCCCCGCTACCCATCGAAAATAAGATGAAGGAAAATTATTTTATTGAGCAGATGATGGTTGTTGGTGCGGAAAAGAAATTTGTCGCGGCGCTCATTGTACCATCCTACACTCATTTAAAACCCTGGTGCAAGGAAAATGGTATTGCTTTTACAACTAACAATGAGTTAGTTAAAGATGCGAAGGTAATTGAATTGTATCAATCCATTATTAATAACTATAATCCCGAATTTAACCATGTTGAACAGGTGAAGAAGATCACCTTGCTTCCCAACGAATGGTCGATAGATAGCGGTGAACTTACCCCGACAGGTAAAATGAAACGGAAAGTGATCACCGAAAAATACAAAGCCGAGATAGATAAAATGTATCTCTGCCAAGTAAGTGAGGATCCAACTCTTGTAAATTAATTGATGAATACATTTCAAACAACAATACAGGGCAGGCTGGTTACAATTTCGCTTGATAGGGGCCGCTCAAATGCCATTAATCATGAAATGGTTAAAGAACTGGCGGCCTGTATCAAAACATTGGAGCATGATGACAACGTGGGCGGGGTTATTTTAACCGGCAAGGAAGGCTTTTTCTCTTCCGGTATCGACCTGATTGAGGCCTATGATTATGATGAAGCGCAAAGCCGCCAATTTTGGGTGGATTTTTTAGCCTTGCAAAATACTTTAGCCGCTTTCAGGAAACCTTTGGTAGCTGCCATTAGTGGTCACAGCCCGGCTGGCGGCTGTATATTAGCTATTTGCTGCGATTATCGGGTGATGGTCGAAGGCGCATTTATCATCGGCTTAAATGAAGTTCCGGTTGGTATTATCGTACCTGACAGTGTTTTTAGCTTGTATGCCTTTTGGCTTGGCCAGCGTAAGGCATATCAGTATTTAATAGAAGGTAAGCTGCTTAAGGTAAACGAAGCACTGGAAGCCGGGCTCGTTGATGAAACTGCTGCGCCGGATAAGTTAATGAGCGCTGCAATAGAAAAGGTAATGGCCTATATAAAACTGAACCCGGTTACCTGGACGGAAAGTAAATTGAATTTGCGAAAGGAGTTGATAGGGAAACTCAAAGCCGACCAAACCGATACCCTGAACAAAATGCTAAAACAATGGTGGGCACCCGAAACCAGGCAAGGCCTTCAAATGATGATCCAGAATTTAAAATCAAAAAATACAGCTGTTAAATAATTGACAATGACAGATCCTAAAACTTCAAATGATGCTGCAAATCCAAACGCCGCAACTGTCGGTGGAATGTTAAGAGATGACGCTTTAAAAGGAAAAACCATCATTGTAACCGGCGGCGGAACAGGTTTAGGTAAAGCAATGGGGACTTACTTTTTGCATTTGGGCGCTAACCTGGTAATTACCAGTCGCAAATTGGACGTACTGCAACAAACCGCTGCCGAAATGGAAGCCGAAACCGGGCGTAAAGTATTGCCAATAGCCTGCGACGTGCGGAAGTATGACCAGGTTGAAGCAATGTTGCTGAAAGCTATCGAAAGATTTGGGCAGGTTGATGCACTATTGAATAACGCGGCGGGTAATTTTATTTCGCCTACGGAGCGTTTATCGGCAAACGCGTTTTCGGCTATCATTGATATTGTTTTAAAAGGTTCGGCCAATTGTTCGCTGGCTTTGGGCAAATATTGGATCAGGGAGAAAATGCCCGGAAATATCCTGAATATCATAACCACTTATGCTTTTACAGGTTCGGCTTATGTTGTGCCCTCGGCCTGTGCAAAAGGCGGTGTGCTGGCCATGACCAGGTCCTTAGCCGTTGAGTGGGGCAGGCATGGCATCCGCGCCAATGCAATTGCGCCGGGCCCATTTCCCACCAAAGGCGCATGGGAAAGATTATTGCCCGGAGACATGGCCCAAAAGTTTGATTTTAAAAACAGGGTGCCGCTTAAAAGGGTAGGCGAACACCAGGAGCTGGCTAACCTGGCCGCTTTTTTGGTGTCTGATTATTCAGGATACATTAATGGCGAGGTGATTACCATCGATGGGGGAGAATGGCTGCAGGGTGCCGGTCAGTTCAGCGGGCTCGAAATGATACCGGATGAAATGTGGGATGATATTGAGAAAGCTACAAGGTCGGCGTAGGGTGGTAATCGATTAGTAATTGAGTGTGTTAATTACCGATCTGAAGAAGTGAAGTTTTCAAATGCATTTTTGCCCTCTTCAAAAGCTTTTAGGTCTTCCTCTGTCCAGGTTGAAACTTAAGATATTTTCTTCCTGTATGCCGAGGGCTGTGGTTTAATTTGTTGTTGTATAGTAACACCAAGCCCCTAAGTATTTGTAACCAAAATACTTTTAGTATCGGGAATATCCATTACTAACCTCTCCAAGCTGGCCTTGTTGATTTGCATCCCTTTTCTAAACGAAGCGGTATCTGTAAAGGTATATGGAGCAATACCTTTAATATTTACTTTCAATCTACCATTTAAAACAACATCATTAACATTCACTATCGGATCATCATAGCAGTCTTTTCCGGCGTCAACGACAAGCGACTTCTTTTTTAAAGCCTTCGCTGCCTGGTCATCAAACTGTAGTAAACCACCTCATGCGGATATTATGAGGTGGTTTTTTCGTCCACTTAAGCTGTCTTGCGATGGATGTTCCTTTTGTTTTTTCTACGGCGCGCTTGGAAGATATAGATCGAAAAAAAGCGAAGAGGCAGCAGTACTACTTCGTATGGTGTCGAAAACATACATTGAGATCGGTTAAAATCAGTATGAAACAATAAAGCCATCGAAGACTTTCCAATAATGCAGCATATATTGATGCTTAAAACAATTTTATATTACTTAATTCGATAGAGATAAACAGCGGGGCAGGAACAAGGGCGGTATTATCTTCATTCCTTTTGTAAACATGCCTGCTTGTTGGGAATTTGATGCCCTGAACTTCGGCATAATTTGCCAAATAATGAACAGATGCCGCATTGTTGAGAATCTCAACATTATAGTCATGCCTCTTGAACAGGCCTGACTGATCGATATAAAATACCTGTTCCCTGCAGTGTGTTGCAATGTTTTCCGGGAAAGTGACATGCAGCCGTCTTAATACCTCACCATTTTCAGTCCACGGCTCCAGTTCTTTCACTTTATATCCGGGTTCCGCTAAACAAAACGGTGTGTTCAAATAAGTCCACATGGCGTAGCCTGTGAAATAGGTTACCTGAAGTTTTGACCAGGGTGTTTCTGTTACATAGTCTTTAAAGCTGTGTCGTGGAAAATACAATTGATCGACCAGTGCGTCCTTCTCATCTATGATGGCGACTTTGTTAGTTTCAAAGGTATTATGCCAACCTTCTTTTATAAAAGGAGAGAACGACACATGCTGTTTTGTAGTGCTCAACAAGACATTAATGTCATCCATAATACCTGGGACCTGCTTAAATGCCCAGGTAACGCCCCCAATTTTAAGATGTGCAGAAATATATTCAAACTTTTTCCAGTTATCCAAGCCGCCATGGGCATCAATCGTAAATTTTAAGAGATCATTCATATCGTGAGTTAATTTAATTTGCAATCTGAATAAGCTATTTTTTCGTTGTTGCTTTTTGCAAGTGCAAATATAAATCTTTCTACTTGTTATTTGCAAGTAGAAAGATTTATGGTGGTGGGTTTTCTCTTACTAATGGGTTTTTATGCTTAAATTTGCACTTGTAATCAGCAAGTGAAATGCTTGTGAAGTTTATGACGATATCATGAAAAAGATAAAGAAACGTTCTGCCTGCCCGATAAGTTTTAGCCTGGACTTTCTCGGAGATAAATGGACATTACTGATCGTCAGGGACATACTGCTTAATAATAAAAATACTTTTGGCGAGTTTTTCCAGTCGGCTGAAGGTATCGCAACCAACGTATTAACAGATCGCTTAAAAATGCTGGAAACCGAAGGTTTCATCATGAAATACCCCGTTCCTGGCAAGGCCAGGGTGGCCTATTGCCTTGCAGAAAGAGGCATTGCCCTTATCCCGATTATTATGGAAATGGCAATATGGGGAGTGTCAGAGAATAACACGGAAATAAAAAAAGAGTTAACGGCAGCCCTTAAGAACGATAAGGAGGCCGTCTTATCAGGATTAGCAAAGAAACACCTGGCGATATACGAACAAAGGAAAGAATCAAGGATTGAACCCGATCAGGTAAACGTTTAACGATCAAGCATCCTGGGCAGTGCAGTCATTTTCACTCCTCCGCCATTGGCAGTACGTTTTCATTAGTTGGATAACCGGCCGTGATCATTTTGCTTTTTATCAGTTTTGTTATTCAGACCCCTGCCTTCCCTGAACACTTACTCGATAATGTATCTTCCGCAGTGCTTTTTATATAAAATCAGGAAATAAAATCCATTTCCTGTGCCGGGATAAGTGTAAACAGTATGCCTTTAAAGAGAAAATCCACAAGGAACAGCGGCATCGCGTCATTTTGGCTACTATAAACTGCAATACGGCCACACATCGCAAATAACTCCTGCCGATTTTTGTACGGTAATATTTAAGCAAAAAATGGGAAAGACAATTTTTATTACCGGGGCATCTTCAGGGCTGGGTAAAGCCACTGCCAAATTATTTCAAAGTAAAGGCTGGAACGTTATCGCGACAATGCGCAATCCCGCCCTTGAAACAGAACTTACTGCATTACAAAATGTAACCCTGCTGCCATTAGACGTTACCAATTTGGAGCAAATTCAAAGTACCGTAAAAGAAGCAACCGGCCAACATGATATCGATGTGGTATTTAATAACGCCGGTTATGGCCTCGTTGGCGCGCTGGAAGCTTTTTCAGATGAACAGGTGGTAAGGCAGATAAACACAAATTTGCTCGGTGTCATCCGCGTTACGCAGGCTTTTGTACCCTATTTCCGAAAAAAGAAAAGCGGGTTGTTTATTACCACAACTTCTATCGGCGGCCTGGTGACCTTCCCTCTCGACTCGATCTATCACGCAACAAAATGGGCGCTGGAAGGCTGGAGCGAGGGTATGTCCTATGAACTGGGGCTTCACAACATCGGTATCAAAACCATTGCGCCGGGTGGTATCAAAACTAACTTCGCGGGTGAGCCATTAGATGTTGCCCGCCACCCTGCCTATGAAGAAGGATTGGAAAAGCTGTTTAACCTGATGAATCCTGCCAATTTTGAACCTGTGGAATGGATTGCAGATGTGGTATATGAAGCTGCTACAGATGGTAAGCAGCAGCTGCGCTATGTTGTAGGGGCATTTGCCAGGCAGTTGTATGAAAGGCGTTTGGAAATCGGTTCTGAGGTAGCAGTACAGGAGATGAACAAAATGGTCTTCGGAGAATTAGTAAATTAGCCAAATGAGGAAAGAAGCCAACAACCCTTTGCGGATAGATTCTATTTCAGCACTGCACAGGATGCTGGGCTTACCCAAGCCATTACATCCGTTAATAAGTCTGGTGGATAATACAAAAATGGTGGTAAATAAAGCGCAGCTGAACAGTTCTTTTCTCTTCAACTTTTATAAAATTTCTTTTAAGAAAACGCTGAAAGGGCTCATCGGCTATGGACAGGGCCATTACGATTTTGATGAGGGCGGTATGGTATTTACCGCCCTCAATCAATTGCTCTCAATTATTAGTAACGACGAAGAGTATGAAGGCTTCTCATTGCTTATCCACCCGGACTTTATCAGGAACTACCCGCTGGATAAAAAAATCAGGTCGTATGGATTCTTCTCTTACGAAACGAATGAGGCCCTGCACCTTTCTGATAAAGAAAAGACGATTATTTTAGGCGTTCTGGACAACATACAGCAGGAATTAAACGGAGCTATTGACGATCTCAGCCAGGACTTGCTAATTTCTTACATCGAGGTGCTGCTCAATTACAGCAACCGTTTTTACAAAAGGCAATTTATTACCCGCAAGGCGGTAAGTAATGATATGCTTATGCAGATGGAAGATGTATTAAATGACTACTTTGAAAAAGAACAGGGATTGGATAAGGGACTACTGACGGTAGAATACCTGGCGCAGCATTTACATGTCTCCCCACGGTATTTAAGTGATATGCTGCGTTCCCTTACCGGCCAAAATGCACAGCAGCATATACACGAAAAACTGATAGAAAAAGCAAAGGAATATCTTTCGGTTTCCCATTTAACAGTTGCAGAAATAGCCTACCAGCTGGGTTTTGAGCATCCGCAATCGTTCAATAAAATATTTAAAAGAAAAACCAATGTAACGCCCCTGGAATTCAGGGCCTCGTTCAATTAAACAGCCAGTAAATGGATATCAGATTATTTATAGAAGAGTGGATTAAACTGGGCAATGCTTTCGATACGGATGCATACCTGGAAAAGTACCGGGCCGATGCAATTCTGGACGACCCTTCTGTTGGGAGGAAATTTATCGGTCACAAAGGCATCCGGGATTATTTTACCACTTATTTTATAGGATATAAAACTCAGACCCGGTTAATGAAGTTGGACATCCACGGTAACGAAGCGCATCTGGAAGTGGAATTTACCGGGGAATTTCCCGAGGGGAAAATCGGCGGTACTTTTGATATTATACTCAAAGATGAAAAAATCGCAGCAGTAAAAGCAGCGCTTATTTAAGCAGTAAAACAATAAGTTGCGATTTCGGCTGCAAACCTGTGATCAGGCTGATTTAAGCGTCATTTACCAACCCGGGCGATATTTTTAATATTTCCTGATTGAACTGGTATGTTTTGAGGATCGAGGTTTACTGGTGTGTAGTTTAATTAACACCGGTAAGGTTAATTTAATGGTTGTATAAAACACGCTAAGGAAGCCGGCAGTAACGCATGAAACGTAATAAAAAAAATTGTGTTGTTACTACTTGTGCTTTTTTATTGATAGATTCGGGAACTAGCTGGAATCTATGTCAATGTATCTTAAACTTGATGATCAACAACTGTTGCGATTATTGATTAATGGTAGTGAAGACGCATTTGCAGCTATCTACAACAGGTATTGGCGAAAACTTGTTGCGATAGGTTATAGTCATACTAAAGACAGGTTTTTAGCCGAAGAAATTGTACAGGAGGTTTTTCTGAGTATCTGGAACAGACGGAATGAACTAAAAATAGATACGGTAAGTAGTTACCTGGCAACAGCCATAAAATTTTCAATATTTAAACATATTGCAACCAATAACCGCCGTCAGAGAATTTTATCGGCCATGCCGAACGCAAGCTTAGTGGAAATGACGGATGAGCTTGTGCATGCCCGCTTTTTGAAGGAATATATAAGCGGCGTGGTAGAGGAGATGCCCGAAAAATGCCGCCTGGTTTATAAACTAAGTCGCGAAGAAGGGTTAAACGTTGGCGAGATCTCGCAAAAAATGAACATTGCCGAAAAAACGGTTGAAGCACATCTGTCTAAAGCGCTTAAAGTGCTCCGCCTCAATTTGAAAGAATTTATGGTATTGGCCATATTTCTTCACAAAATTTAACATCGCCCAGTTAATTTTGTTGTTTATCCGCGTCTTACCAAAGGTTTGTTCATTAAGTTATTTTAAATAAATATTAAAGTTTTTGTTTTTTGACTAAGGGTAACTTCATAGTTGTTGTACATCCTGTTATAAAAAACAAAGATGGAAGACGAACACCTGCAGTCGCTTGCCAAAAAATATCTTTCCGGCACGGCTACCGAAGCCGAAAAGGCCGAGTTGCATACCTGGTATAGACTTAAGGAAGGGGAAGATCTGATATTGCCTTATCTTGATCAGCGTGAAGAAGCGGAAGCAAGAGAGAGGATGTATAAAAACCTGAAGCAAAAAATGGATGATGCCGATGGTGAACAGCACCGACCTAAAACACTTAAATTCAGGCTGGCTGCTGCGGCTATCGTGTTGCTGGGTATTGCCATGTCGTTTTATTACCTTAACATATACCACTCTGGCGGGCAACTACGGCTTGTAACAACCAAAAGCGGCGAGCATAAAAAAATTGAACTTACCGATGGTACTTTAATTTACTTAAGTTCGGAATCAAAGCTTTCATATCCCGTTGCCTTTAAAGGAAATACCCGCGAGGTGATTTTAGAAGGAGAAGCTTTTTTTGAGGTAGCTAAAGACAAATCAAAACCCTTCATTTTGCATACCGGTAAGTTAACTACAAAGGTGTTGGGTACATCATTTAATGTGGATGCTATCCTGTCACACCCTGATGTTACCGTGGCACTTATAAGCGGTAGGGTAATGTTTTCTGACGGAAATGCGCAAGCTGTACTTAAGCCCAACTTCCAGGTAGTATACAATAAATCAAAAAAACTGCCACGGATTGAAACAATTCCGGATTCGGCAGCGCTTATTGGCCGCCATAAAGGCTCATTTGAATACAAGAACACCCCGCTTGAACAGGTAATTGAAGATCTGAACCGAAACTTTAATACTCACGCCGTTGTAATAGGCGCTGTTAAAAACTGCACCTTTTTTGGCCGTATTAAAGAGGGCGAAAGTCCGGAGCAGTTTCTTAACAAGTTAGGAATAATTATGGATGCTACAGTAACCGGTAAAAATGGCGGTTATGTTATCAAAGGAAAGGGAGGAGGTTGCCGTTGAGCTAAGTCATCTACTTTAAAACAATCTTCAGCAGGCCCGGCAAGGCCTGCCTGAAGATCAAAAAATGTCATTCGTTAAAGCAGTACTTGAAAGGTTGGAGCCAAAAGTATCTGCAATTTTTTTAAACATTTTATTTAGTGAATATATGAAAAATAATGTGCCCTGCCAATGGGGCCGCAAGTGTACGCTTTTTATGAAATTGAGCACATTAATGCTTTTATTATGCAGCACTGCGTTTTCTATGACTCGCGTTGATGCAAACGGGCAGGAGGTCCTGAAAAAAAAGATCACTGTAAACGTTAAAAATAGTCCGGTTTCTGATGCGCTCGAGAAGATCTCCGCCTCATCGGGGGTTAAGTTTACTTATAATGGAGCGGTAAGTAACAGTACCGAAAAAGTATCGGAAAAAGCGGTGAATATTGAACTTGGCGTTGTACTTAAACGGGTGCTGGCTAAAACCGATTTTACTTTTATCGTACTCGACGATGGCGAAATTCTTGTTCGCTATGATGATGCTAAAAAAAATACCAATTCTGGTAAAACGTTTTTTCAGCGAATTGTTACAGGCAGGGTCACCGATGAAAAAGGCATTGCGCTGCCCGGCGTTTCCGTTAAAGTTAAAGGAACAGACAGGGGTGGTATAGCCGATGCTAAGGGAAATTACCAGATCCAGGTTAATGCAGATAGCGAAATTTTGGTTTACAGTTTCATTGGCTATAAGAACCAGGAAGTAGCCGTTACGAACAAAAAGGTTATTGATATACAAATGCAGCCCGCGGCTGATAATGAACTAAAAGAAGTAGCGGTAGTAGCTTATGGCACGCAGAAAAAGGTAAGCCTTGTAGGCGCACAGTCAACTATTGATATTGAAAACCTGAAACAGCCTGTTTCGGATGTTACCACCCTGCTGGCCGGGCAGGTTGCCGGCGTTATCGGCGTACAACGTTCCGGCGAACCGGGCCGTAGCAGTGCCGATATCTGGATTCGTGGTATATCAACCTTTACGAGCAGCTATCCATTGGTATTGGTTGATGGTATTGAGCGCTCTATCAATAATATCGAGCCTGAGGATATTCAATCTTTCACGATTTTAAAAGACGCGTCGGCCACTGCGGTTTACGGTGTTCGTGGTGCAAACGGTGTTATCATTGTACAAACCAGGCGTGGGGTAGCCGGTAAGCCCAAAATAAACGTCGATTTTTATGAGGGTATAAACTCATTTACCCGTATCCCTAAAATGGCCGATGGCGTAACCTACATGAATATGGTTAATGAGTCATTAACCACCCGGGATCAGCCTGCCAAATACACGCAAACCTATATCCAAAACACCAAAAACCAGGTTGATCCGCTGTTGTATCCGGATATTAACTGGATAGATGCCGTTTTTAATAAATACAGCCACAACAGGCGCGCTAATATCAATGCCAGCGGCGGGGTACCAAGTGCCCGTTACTACGTTTCGGCAAGTTATTATGATGAAACCGGCTTGCTTAAAACAGATGAGCTGGCCAAATACAATTCAACTATTGATTATAACAGATACAATTTTACCAGTAATCTAAACCTTGAGCTTACAAAAACCACCAAACTTGATTTAGGTGTACAGGGTTTTGTGGGCAAAGGGAACTATCCTTCAGTTTCGGCCAGCGATATTTTTGTGCAGGCCATGATCGTACAGCCTACGGCTTTCCCCATTATGTATCCTGGCGGTTTTGTTCCGGGTGTAAACCCCAACGGCGATCAGCGAAATCCATATGCTGATTTAACTACACGGGGTTACAGCACCACGTATTCGAGCCAGTTATATTCAAATGCCAGGCTTACGCAGGACCTGAAATTTATTACACCGGGCCTGAGTTTTACGACCATGTTTGCTTATGATATCAACACATCACACAGCGTTAACCGCAGCAAGCGTTTGGATACCTATTTTCCTGATGCAACAACACCCTATAACGCCGACGGATCGCTTAACCTGATCAAAACATATTCGGGCACAAGTACATATCTTAACTTTTCGGAAGCAAGCGGCGGTTACTATAAAACCTATACCGAATCGTCGCTGAATTATGACTGCACTTTTGGCGATCACCATGTCGGCGGCCTGCTATTATTTAACCAGCAGGATCAAACCAATTATCCGGGGGGCTCCTTTGCAAACTCAATTCCTTACCGTTACAGGGGCCTGGCCGGCAGGGTTACCTACTCCTATAAAGACAGGTATTTTGCCGAGTTTAACGTAGGCTACAACGGATCTGAAAACTTCTCGCCCCAAAAACGCTACGGCTTTTTCCCGGCCTTCGGCGTGGGCTGGCTTCTGTCCGAAGAGAAATTCTTTGAGCCGCTGAAAACAGCGTTCTCCATGTTTAAGATCCGTTACAGTAATGGTTTTGCGGGTGCTGATGACGGCGGTCCGCGTTTTGACTACCTTACTTTTTTAACAGATGGTGCCGATGGTTATACATTCGGTCTTAACCGACAGGGTGTAAGCGGAATCAATATTACCAATTATGGTGTAAACGTGACCTGGGCAAAATCACACAAACAGGATCTCGGCTTTGATATACGAACGCTGAATGATAAGCTCTCACTTACTGTTGATTTGTTTAAAGAACACCGCACGGGTATTTTATTGCAAAGGCAGGCCGTTCCAAGTTTTGTAGGGCTTGCAAACTCGCCTTACGGTAACCTGGGTATTGTTGATAATAAGGGGATTGATGCCAGCCTACAGGATAACATGACTATTGGCAAGGTTAATTTAAGCATCCGTGCAAACGTTACTTATAACAAGGATAAGGTGATAGAAAACGATCAGCCCATACCGCCGTATCCATGGATGAACCGTCGCGGTAACAATGTACTGGCTAATTACGGTTATATAGCCGAGGGTTTTTTTACCAGCCAGGATGAAGTTAACAAAAGCGCGGTACCCGGTGATAAAAGCAGCATAAGGCCCGGCGATATCAAGTATAAAGACTTGAATAACGACGGTGTGATTAACGCTTATGATGTTACTAAAATTGGCCGCGGCGATGTGCCTTCGTTAATTTACGGAGCCGGCTTTACGGTATCGTACCTGAATTTCAGCGTGGGCGCTTTTTTTCAGGGTACAGGCCGGGCTGACAGGTATATTTCAGGTAATGCTATCCAGCCGTTTTCAACCAATGGCGGTGTAAGCAATGCCTATGCCAATATTACCGACCGATGGACACCCGAAAACCCCAATCCCAACGCGTTTTATCCACGCCTGGCCTTTGGCGATGCCGCGAACACCAACAATACCCAAACCAGTTCATTCTGGATCAAAAACGTTCAGTTTGTAAGGCTTAAAACATTGGATGTTGGGTATACGCTGCCTAAAGGTTTGTTTAATAACCTGGGTTTAAAAGGAGCAAGGGTATATGTAATGGGGTATAACCTGTTCACCTTCAGTAAGTTTAAATTATGGGATCCAGAGCTTAACACAGGCAATGGAACGTCTTATCCTAATACTAAAACGTTGTCGCTAGGCCTTAGCGCGCAGTTCAATTAATACTAACTGTATTTAAAAGTCAGGTATGAAAAAAATATTAATAATGTCTTTCTTACTATCCTTGGTAAGCATGAACTTTTCCTGTAAAAAGGGATATCTGGACCAGGTTCCGGATGATAGGTTAACCCTTGATCAAACGTTCAATAACCGTAATACGGCATTGAAATTTTTGGCAAATATATACTCTAATATGCCCGATGAGGCTTCGCAGCGTTTTGCCGGTTTCGGGAATACCGTAGGCCAGTGGACGGGTGGCAGCGATGAGGCCGAATATGTATGGGGCTTTGTAACCAGCAATAACATCAATAATGGTACTTATGATGCTTCAAGCAGCCTGATCAGTGGCTTCTGGACTTATTTTTACCAGGGGATCAGGAATGCCGGAGTATTTATGGATAATATAGATAAGGTGCCAGACCTTACGCCCGATCTTAAAACGCAGTACAAGGCCGAAGCGAGGGCATTGCGTGCTTTATATTACTTTTATCTTTTGCGCATTTATGGGCCTGTGGTTATTATCGGCGATAAAACCATCGCTCCGGATGCATCTTTTAACGATGTTCAGTTACCCAGAAATTCATATGATGAGTGCGTAAGTTATGTTACTGCCGAGCTTGATCAGGCGGCCAAAGACCTTCCTGCATTGCCTTCTAATGATAATAATTATGGACGTTTTACCAAAGGTTTTGCATTGGCCATCAAATCTGAAATGTTGTTGTATGCTGCCAGCCCGCTTTACAATGGCAATACCGATTATGCCCCTATGAAAAATGCCGATGGCAAACAACTGATCACTCAGCAGCCCGATGCTAATAAATGGAAGCTTGCTGCAGATGCCGCTAAGGAATTTATTGACCAGTTTGTTCCGGCGGTGTATGATCTTTATCGTGTAAATGACCCAAGCGGCAATTATAGCCCGTATCTATCATGCCGTGATGTATTGTTAAAAGATTGGAACAAAGAAGTTATATACGCCAATATTGGCGCAGGCGTTACGAACCGGCAGTACGAAACAACCCCATACCATCAGGGTGCAGCTGACGAAGACAGGGGGGCCGGAGGTCTGGGCGCTACCCAGGGTATGGTTGATGCTTATTTTATGGCCAATGGACGCGCTATTGATGATGCCGCATCTGGCTATCAAAAAACTGGCTTCTCAGATTTTAAGGCACCTTATGATGATCAGTCAAGAAGTACCTACAATCAATGGGTAGGGCGCGAACCTCGGTTTTATGTAGGCATTACCTATAACGGCAGCGAGTGGCTTAATAAAAACTCAGGCAATGTGATTACACAACTCTGGAATACCGGTAACTCGGGCCGCAACACCGGTGGTAATGATTATTGCCCCACCGGATACGTGGTGCGAAAAAATATGCCACCAAGCGATAGGACACAAGGCAACCGCTCATGGGTAATGTTAAGGCTTGCCGAAATTTACCTCAACTATGCAGAAGCGTTAAATGAAAGCAATCCGGGCAACGCCGATGTGCTGACCTATATTAACCTGATCCGTAACCGCGCCGGCATCCCCGAATATGGCAAAGGTGTCCCTGCACCGGTAGGGCAGGAAGCCATGCGCCTGGCCATCAGGAAGGAACGGCAGATAGAACTGGCATTTGAAAACAACCGTTTTTTTGACGTAAGGCGCTGGAAAATTGCCGAAACTACGGAAAGCGGACCAACTTACGGATTAAATATCAGTGCCGACCTGCCCGATTTTTATAAAGTGGTGTCGTTCGAAAATCGTGTTTTTTCTAAAAAACACTACTTCTATCCATTGCCGCAAAATGATATTAATAGTGATAAACTATTGGTGCAAAATACCGGTTGGTAAACTCATTGAAAAAAGCATACCGGTAAAGGCCATTTGAAATTGGCTTTTGCCGGTATAAAAAGCAAATCATCCTGTTTTAAATAAACAAATCCTGGTTGCCGTGCAAAAGCGCCGCAGCGCAGGATGTTAGCACATTGTTATGAAATTTATCAAATATGCATCATTACTGGTGGTGTTTTTCTTTACACATATTTTAATCAGTTCGGCAACTCAGTTCAGCTCCGGCGACACGCTGAAAAGCCCTGCCAAAAACTGGAAAGAGCATTGGTTTGAGCACGACCTTATAGTTTCGCGCACTTATGCCGATGCTAACGTGGTTTTTTATTATGATGATAACATGTACCCTTCAGTAACATGGCCTTATAAAACCATGTCGGCTGTTTGGGCTTATGTAAAAAAAACATACGGAGCATTCGGTACTGATCCCCGCCTGTACGTGGTGTTGCACCGTGTGGTTAACAATAAGCTGGGCGGCGGGCACCCTGCATCGTACTTTGATGCCAGTCATGATCATCACAATACCATTGATTGCGGGCTTGATGACTGGACAGGCTCTGAAGGGCAGCAAATTGGGATGCCTGTTCATGAGGTAGGGCACATTGTTAGCGGTGCCAGCCACGGGGTAAAAGGCTCGCCATCGGATGCTTTATGGGGTGATAGCAAGTTTATGGAAATTTTTAACTATGATGTACTGAAACATATTGGTAGGGAAGATGAAGCAGGCAGGGTTTATAAACAAATGCAAACCCAGTATGATGATTTCCCCCGCCCCCGGTCGCAGTGGTTTAAAAACTGGTTCTACCCAATTTATCATAACTATGGCGAAGCAGCGGTATTGAATAAATATTTTGGTTTGCTTGCCGATTATTTCCCGCAAAAAAATAAGGAGTACACCAGGGACCTGAACTGGGGCGAGTTTATACATTTTTGGAGCGGTGCCGCCGGTGTAAACCTCAAGACGCAGGCATCTGTAGCCTTTGGATGGAGTGATGAATGGGAAGCGCAGTTTATTAAAGCGCAGCACGATTTTCCGCAGGTTAAATACAAATAAGTTTAACAGTGAAAATGCTGATAGACCGCTGGCCAATTTTTTTTAAGAAAAGACCGCTGCCTGGTTGTAAAGACATTTAAAAACATTAATCATTAACTCAATTAAAAAATGAAAAAGATCTTAGTGAAATATTACCCGGTACTGATGGCCCTGGTAGTATTAATCAGTTCATGCTCAAAAAACGACGATAATTACGATTACCGGAAGATGCCAACTTCGGTTGAATTGCCTATAGCGGCGCATGCAGGCCCCGCATCGTTTGATAATGGCGGTTTTAAGTATAAAATATCTGAAAGCATCAGCGCGCAGCCGCAGTCCTTATCCACTACTGTGTTACTGTCTGCAGTAAAACCGCTTACAAAGGCCTTAACAGTTACCCTTCAGGTTGATATGAATGCCGTTACCAGTCTTAACGCGGCACACAGAGCCCTATTTGTTGCCGATAGTACCGAGGCGGTAAAAAACGGTACTGATCTGCCTGATCGTAACAGCGCACAATACGCCACCTTTGTACCTTTGCCATCAAGCGCTTATAATGTGCCAGCTTCAACCGTAACTATCGGGGCCGGACTTTTATCGGCCAATCATAATATCAACCTGATTACCTCGGGCCTTTCGCTTAGTACTAATTATATGTTGCCCCTATCTATTACAGATGCGCAGGGCCAGGCTATCAATTACTATAAAACAGTATACTATATTATTGGGATAAAAAGTCAGTATGAAGGCACCTATACAGCAAATGGTTCTATCGCTTTTCCTGATCCTTCAATAAACAGATCATGGACTAACAGAACTAAAACTTTAACAACCATTAACGGAACAACTGTACGTTCAGAAGCGGCAGACCTTAGTGGAAGTAATTACTACATGTATTTAACGGTAAACGCCGATAATTCGGTAACTGTTAAATCGGCTCCTGAAGCCGCTAACCAAACTATCCAAAATAATGGTGTATGTATGTATGATCCGGTTACAAAAACTTTTAGACTAAATTACAAATACGTAGGTGGCACCGGCGATCGGCGAATCAGTGAGAGCATCAAGTTGAATTGATACTTAAAAATGCAGTAGATAATCCAAACGCTTTCATCAGAAACGTTATTCGGTGAAAACACCTGATTAGAAAAGGCAAATGCCAGGATGCCAGCTATGTGAACATGTTCGTTTAGCCCGAAACGCTGGCATGCAAGAGGTTATCGGTCCGACTCTGATATTACCCACTTGACTGAAACCAACAGGTTGAAAGGCCTTTAGATACCCTCTAAAGGCCTTCGTTTTTGGCTTACGGTTCCCTGCATGAAAAGGAAGTGTGGCACTCTTTCCGACAGGAAATGTATACTCAAAATAATGATAACTGGGTGAGTACCGGCCTTAACCCGGCGTTGCCCGCGCCCGACCTGGGCTACTTTATCGGTTACCGGATATGCCAGGCATATTATGACCAGGCAAAAGATAAAAAAGCAGCGCTAAAGGAAATCATCGAATTAGATTACGCAAACCCGGTAGCAGTGGACGATTTTTTCAAACGTTCGGGTTACCGATGCGGCCGATCGGGTAACTGACCCACGATTTAAAAGTTTTGAATGGTGGTAAAAACATTTTCGATAAATTCAACAAAAAAAGCTGCTCAACTTAACGGGGGCAAGTAATTTGGATTTTGAAAGTTTTTTAAAAGACGCATTTTTAGCCTTTAAACGCAAAAAAAGCCCTTAGCAATGCGCTAAGGGCTTTTCAAAACAAGTTTTCCTACAAGGGCTCGAACCTCAATCTTCAGAGCCAGAATCTGACGTGCTACCATTACACCATAGGAAAATAAACAGAACATCTGCCGCTTAAAGAGACGGCGTTTCGTTCCGTGCAAATATACGAAATATGCAAACCGGTGAAAACCCCGTTTTAAAAAAAGCCACATCCGGATTGTTCCTGATGTGGCTTTTTTTACAGTAGGATTATGTGCGGGTTAGTCCTCGTTCACGAATGAACGCAGCATCCATGTATTTTTTTCGTTGAATTGCATGAAGCGGTTGATCATGTCGTTAGTGCCATCGTCTCCGGCATCGGCGGTGATGGTTAATATCTCGCGTTCCATTTTTATCAGCGCAGCCAAATCGTCAATAATAGCTTTCACCATCAGGGTATCCTTTAGGCCGATGGTCTGGATCTCTTTAATGCTTGATGTTTCAATATAATCTTTAAAAGTACTGATAGGAGGTTTGCCAAGGCTCAGGATCCTTTCGGCAAGCTCATCAATAGTAACCAGCGCGGCAGTGTACAGCTCTTCAAATTTCAGGTGCAGGGTAAAAAAGCTTGTGCCTTTAACGTTCCAGTGGCAGCCACGCAGTTTTTGGTAGTGGATATGGTAATTAGCCAGCAGGTCGTTCAGGTGGTCAACTACCGGTTTTACTTTAACTTCTTCGAGGCTTATTTCTTTTGCGTCCATAAATAATAGTGATGTTTTAGTTGTAACATGCCTTTACGGGCAATGTTTGGCAAAGGTAAACAGTTTTAATTTTAATGAGCATATTTGCATTCTCTATGACTTCGCTTTTACCCTTCATCAGCAAAACTTACCAGTCCCCGGTTTGGCGTATGGAAATTGACGAAAGCAGCCAAACGCTGTTCCTCGAGATCAGGGACCATGCCGATAAGCAGGTTAGTTTTTCGGCCCTGAACCTGCAAAACGGTGAGGTTTATTTTGAAGGCTTAACTACCCCCGAGCGCTGGCTTACCGGTATTGAAGCTGCTTATGATGGCGTATTATTGCTGCATAATTACCAATCGGCCACAGGGCCGGTACATAAAGGCGTCACTGCAATTGAAGCCGCTTCGGGCAAAGAGTTATGGAATAATTTTACTTTAGCTTTTGATCATCTGTCGGTTAATGGCCCTGTAGTGTATAATGCCCAATTACAACCGAAGAAATTATTTTTACTTGATGTTAAAATCGGCAATACACTAAGAGGATACGAGCCGGTTCCTGATCAACCGCTGAATAATCAGATCATTAGCCCTGAACTGTTGCCCTCAGCGGAAGTAAATAGTTTATATTTACCGCTCAGCGTATATGCAAATGCGGTTCATTATATCAGCTACAATAGATTCAGAATTGTATCTTTGCACACGCTTTTGCAGGAGCATCTTGAACAGCACTTGTTTGTATTTAACGAGGAGGGTACCCTTTTGTATCACGATTTGTTACATAACGCTATACAAAAAATGCAGCCCGAGGCGTTTGTACTACATAATAATCAGCTCATCTATTTAAAAAACAGATCGGGCTTAATAGTGTTGAACTTGTAAATTACTGTATTATAATTTATTATGAAATTTAAGATTTTATTATTGGTCGCTCCCTTACTCACACTCTCCATATCGCTTTTTGCAAACCCAGTTGTTGATTCAATTGGTGTTGAAAACCTGAACGGCAAAAAAGTGATCGTTCACAAGCTTGATCCCAAAGACAATTACTACTCTATAGGCCGTCGCTACAACGTCAGCCCTAAAGCTATTATACAGTTTAATAATAACGCCCCGCTTAAAATTGGCGGCATTGTTAAAGTACCTACCGAATTACCTTTTTCAGGTGAAGCTGCTGCACAGCCTGCCGTAACTGCGCCTGCAAAACAGGTAGCAACTACTTCTGCGCCTGTACAACAAAAGCCGGTTACCCAGGCCCCTGTTCAGCAAAACAAACCACAGGTACAAGCTCCGGTTAGCTCACCTGCGCCTGTAGCCCAAGCTACAGTAAATAAAACACAGCAAGCAGCTGCCGATACCGTTAAAAAAGTAAGCATGCTTAATGTGCAGCAATACAAAGTATCGGCGGGCGAAACCTTGTTTTCTATCGCCAAGCGTTTTAATACATCTGTTGAGGATATCAAAGCACTTAATAAACTAAGCTCTGATTCATTAGCACCTAACCAGGTGATTAATGTGCGCAGCGGTTTACCTCCCGAAGAGGTTAAACAGCCAGTAATGCAGCGCGATTCAACTTCTGTTGCTGCGCAGCAGGACACCACCGGCGACCATGGCAAAGCTAACCGTTTTGGTTTATACGAGAAAGTTGAAAAAGGCGTGGCTACCTGGATGGATGACGCCGGTTTAGATCCTAAAAAGGAGTTGGTGCTGC
Organism: Mucilaginibacter gossypii; assembly: GCF_900100945.1. Lineage (GTDB taxonomy): Bacteria > Bacteroidota > Bacteroidia > Sphingobacteriales > Sphingobacteriaceae > Mucilaginibacter > Mucilaginibacter gossypii. The sequence goes on from NZ_FNCG01000002.1 coordinate 503,824, forward strand.
ACCGTACAGCACCAATAGGCACCATCATTAAAATTACCAACCCTATGAACAATCATACCACCTTTGCAAAGGTTGTTGGCCGTTTTACCGATAACGAAACAAACAAAAATGTTTTGATCATCATGACCAAGAACACTGCCGATGCTTTAGGTGCTTTAGATAAACGTTTCCAGGTAAATATCAGCTACGGCAGCCCGAATGAATAAACCTTATATTATTGGAATTGCCGGCGGAAGCGGCTCAGGCAAAACCTTTTTTTTAAAGTGCTTTTTAGAACATTTTACTGCCGACGAGGTGAGCCTCGTATCGCAGGATGATTATTACATCCCGGTAGCACATAACATGACCAAGGAGGAGAACAAAGAATATAATTTTGATCTTCCTTCAACTATTGATCATGAACATTTTCAGCAGGATATCAGCAAGCTTTTAAATAAGGAAGCTATCCTGAAACAAGAATACACTTTCAATAACCCCGATGCTATCCCCAAAATGATAGAGATCAAGCCTGCACCTATTTTGATAGTGGAGGGCTTGTTTATCCTGCATTTTAAAGATATATCGGAGCTGCTTGATTTGAAAGTGTTTATTGATGCTGATGAAGACATCGCCCTGCAGCGCCGCCTTAAACGCGACCTGATAGAACGCGGCTATTCGCACGATGACGTGATGTACAAATGGATCAACCACGTGGTGCCGGCCTACAAAGAATACCTGCTGCCCTACAAAGATGAATGCGACCGTGTGATCACCAATAACACCCACGTTGCTGAGGACATTATGGTGATAACGGAAGAGATTTCGGCTGATTTGAGGGGACGTTTATTTTAAGACAGATCGCCTAAAATCTCTTTAAGTGCTTTGTCGTAATCGGCTTTGGTAATAACCCCGGCATCAAATTGTTTGTATAGTTCATGCAGCTTCAGCGCTTTTTCGGTGGTATAACCCGGATAACCCGATTTATAATAATCTAAAGGCGCTTTTTCCTTTTCAAACGACCAGATAAGCGCCCAAATCCAGCCGATAATAGTCCAGCCCAGAAACAGGTTTAACAGGAAGATTAATTTAAAGTCGGCTTTTTCGCGGGCAATTATAGCGGGTATAAAATACAGCAGTGCGCCAATTGCCATGCCCATCATTCCAGCAATGCCAAATATGAAATTCATGTTTTAAAGATAGGAGTTTCTTTGAGAGGGATGCTATAGCGTTTTACTAAATCGTCATTGCGAGGAACGAAGCAATCGCGAGCTATACAGAGCGGACTTGCTTATTGAGGATTATTAATAATTGTAATTTGATTTTTATAGGTATTAATGAGCTCCCTACGGTCGGTTGTCTTCGTGCTTTATGATGACGTCATTGTAAATAATTGATTATCAAGTTGGTTTTTTGGGCCTGTTTTGTGATATGGGCGTTGCCTGTGGCCCGCGCTATACGCTCATACTGCACGGGCATTAGCCACAAGGCCGGTATCCGCTGCTATCGCTAACGCGCCAGACACACCATCGCTAAGATATATTTTATACGTCATCACGGTGTTTTTCAGGATTTCCTTGATGGTTACTCAATGACGTGACTACAGAATTATTTCCGGCACGTCGCCTTCAATAATGAGCTTCCCTGCCGTAGCCTGTTTTATTTCTTCAACACTTACTCCCGGAGCCCTTTCAATAAGCCTGAAACCACCTTCGGGCAAAACGTCAAATACACCCAGCTCCGTCACGATTTTTTTAACGCAGTGTACGCCGGTGAGGGGAAGGGTACACTGGGGCAGCAACTTTGATTCGCCCGCTTTGTTTACGTGCTGCATGGCTACAATGATATTTTCGGCCGACGCTACAAGATCCATAGCGCCACCCATACCTTTAACCATTTTACCGGGGATTTTCCAGTTGGCTATATCCCCATTTTCGGATACTTCCATAGCGCCAAGGATGGTAAGGTTTACCTTTTTAGCCCTGATCATCCCAAAACTCATGGCCGAATCAAATATGGCCGATCCTGGCAGCATGGTGATGGTTTGTTTGCCTGCATTAATGGTATCCGGGTCTTCCTCCCCCTCAAAAGGGAAAGGTCCCATCCCCAATAAACCATTTTCGGATTGTAATACCACATCCATGGTATCCGGTATATAATTGGCTACCAGCGTTGGGATGCCAATGCCGAGGTTAACATAATAACCGTCTTTTATTTCTTTTGCAATTCGCTTTGCGATGCCTTGTTTGTCAAGCATGATTTTCTTTATTAAATCATGTCATTGCGAGGTACGAAGCAATCGCATGCTATACAGGGTGGCTATGCCTCTGTGCGATTGCCACGCTACGCTCGCAATGACATGTTGCGTTTTATTAATTATGTCATTGAGGAACGAGGCAATCGCTTGCTATACAGAGAGACTTGTATAGTCGCTCTGCCAATCGGGGATTGCTTCGTGCCTCGCAATGACGTGGTGTTTGATATTTATTGTTTACTTCTCACCGTTGCATGCTCAATTCGTTTTTCGTAGTTGGCCCCCTTAAAAACCCTGTGTACATAAATACCCGGTGTATGGATATGATCCGGATCAAGTTTGCCGGGTTGTACCAGTTCTTCCACTTCGGCAATGGTTACCTTACCGGCCATAGCCATTACCGGGTTAAAATTGCGGGCGGTTGACCGGTATACCAGGTTACCCATAGTATCACCTTTCCAGGCCTTTACAATGGCAAAGTCGGCATTAAAAGCCATCTCCATTAAATAATCCTTACCGTTAAAGTTGCGCACTTCCTTGCCTTCGGCCACTTCGGTGCCAATACCTGCGGGGGTGAATATGGCGGGCATGCCGTAACCGGCGGCCATACAGCGGGTGGCCAGCGTACCTTGTGGTATCAGTTCCACTTCAAGCTCGCCGCTTAGTAACTGGCGTTCAAATTCAGCGTTTTCGCCCACGTACGATGAGATCATTTTTTTTACTTGGCGCTGCTTCAGCATCAGGCCGATGCCGAAGTCATCAACCCCGGCATTATTGGAGATACAGGTGAGTTGCTTAACCCCCTTTTTTACCAGGGCGGCAATGCAATTTTCGGGCAATCCGCATAATCCGAATCCGCCGAGCATAAGGGTCATGCCGTCGGTAATATCGCGGATGGCCTCATCGGCACCACTAACTACTTTATTCATATATTATAATTGGTTGCTATAAATTTAAGTAAAATAAGCCTGAAGCTTATGGTTATGTAGATAACTTATTAGGGCAGGTTTGTGTTTTATGAATGTAAGCGTATTACATTGTTTTAACTTAAGCTTTTGAAGGATGGAATGGAAATGGGCGATCGGGGCCACAAGTCAGCTCTGCACCACCCTGCACACAAGACTTGCGCCAAAAGAGGCATAAACCAAAGCCGCCCAGCATGAGGGTCATACCATCGGAAATGTCGCGGATGGCCTCATCGGCACCACTAACTACTTTATTCATATATTATAATTGGTTGCTATAAATTTAAGTAAAATAAGCTTAATGCTTATTGTTATGTAGATAACTTCCTACCGCACGACTGTGTTTTTATAAATGATGTTTTATAGGTTTTATAAAACAAATAGAAATTAATTTTATTATTAATTAATACACCAAATATCAAAACCTATGGAATTAAGAGATGACGAGTTCAGGAGCGACGAGCTTAAACGCCCCGAACATGAAGAAAACAAACCCAATGCTTACCGGGTGGACGACGACAATAATGAGGACGAAAAAGACCTGAAGCGAAGTTATCTGTTTGGTAGCTCAGAAATGAACAGCCCCAATGACCCAGGTATGGAAGGAAACGGTATGGGAGGCGAAAATTTTGGTCAAAACAATATCACCCCGGCCGGTAACGATAAAGACAATCCGTCACAAATGGCGGGCAATAATAACGAATACTTTAACCGCACCCAGCCTGCCGAGGAACATCCCGAAAACAGCAATTTTAAAGATCCTAACCAGGCAGGTAACGCCAACTACGGCAATGTGATCAACGTATCACAAAACGGCCGTTCGGATGAGGACAATGGACAAACGGAAACCAGTAATAGCAAGCCCAACCCGCAGCAGCAATACCAGGAAGGAACTGCCGATGATGACGGGGATGCCAGCAAAAAGCAACAAACCAATATTCCAGGACCTAATGAGTTGCCTGATCAGCAGAAGGTAGGGGAGTAAGGTGAAATTTTATGTCATTGCGAAGAGCGAGTCGGAATGAGCCTTGGGGCGACGTGGCAATCTCGTCGTTTTGCAATACGAAAAGCATATTTGCCCTGTATTGCTACGAGATTGCCGCGTTACGCTCAATGACATGGTTTTATATTTTACCACTTAACCGTCTTTTCCATAAAAGCGATCAAATCATCGGCCATAGCTTGCTGCTCTTTCAGGCTCGGATGCCCCGGTGTATTTTTATAAGGAATAAAGTGCGTGTAAATGCCTTTATCATTTAAAGCAGCAACGGCCTTTTCGATATAACCAGGCCATGGCGAACCTGCTTTGGTTGCATCCATGCTGCCCAGCGCGCAAATGATCTGTGCTTTAGGATATACCTTGCGGATACTTTTTACAAACTCTTTATAAGCTTTAATGATCTGCTCCGGCTCGGGGGCTTTACTGCCAAAGCGCTCTTTAAACTGTGGATTGTTGGGTTGGTTTACAATCCACGAATCATTTTGAAACAGGTTGATCACTACTACATCGGGCGTATACTTTTTGAAATTCCAGGTGCTTGTTGGGTCTGTTGGATCAAGGCGGTTATACATTTCGGGCATAATGAGCGGGAACCAGCTCACGGTAATGCCGATACCGCTTTTAGAGGTGCAAACATACTGTGCATTAAAGTGACGGGCAGTAAGGGCCGCGTAGCTAAGGTAGCCGTTTTCATAAGGGGCGCTGCCACGATCCTGCCCGGTGGTGTCCTCATCGGCATAACCGCAGGTAATGGAGTTGCCGAAAAATTCGATCTTACGTTTTTTAGCCTCTGGTGCAGTTAATGCAGTAGCTTCTTTGGCCAAGGTGAACTGATAAAAAAGGGTTTTGCCTTTGTCCCATTCGGTACGTTTAAACAGTTCGAGGGTGTGCTTACCGCTCGGCAGGTTCTCAGCGAGTGTATAAGCCTGTTTGGTATTATCAAGGTGAATGGTGTTTACAACCTTGTCATCAACAATGATGGTAAAATAGTTTTCGCCCCGTTCATCCTGCATCACAGCCGATGCGCCGGTTCCGTCAAAACTAATTTTTAATGATGAGCCCGTCCAGTACAGTTCGGCAGCTTCATCAGTTTGATTGATCCGACCGGTGTAGCGGATGCGCTGATCTTTGCTCTTTAAAATAATATTTTGAGCAAGACAGCTTGTTATTGAACCGGTAAATGCAATGAAAAATACAAGAAAATATAATCTGCGCATCTTTATTAGGGTTTGGCCGCCCTAAAAATAGGAAACTTATGCAAAATCAATGCAGCAAAAAAATCTCCTCTATGCCTATGCCGTTGTTGGTGTTGTCCCCAACAACTTCTATTCTTTCAATAAATTATGTTTTTTAATTACGTTACCGTTAATAAAACTGGTAAACAAATTTTGTTGGTGACAACACCAACAACGGCGGGGTTGCCCTAAAAATAGGAAACTTATGCAAAACGCGGATAAGTTATTAGCCTATTCGCAAATATTTGTTAAGAAACTATCATTCAATTGGCATCCCAAATTGCAGCAGGTAACCATTATAGTCAAAAACGCCGAATTCGCGCATGCCGTAATTAAAATCTTCAATAGGGTAGCAAATTACTGCCCTGTCTTTCAGTTCGCTCCACAATAGATCAACTTTATCTGTCCGGATATAAAACGAGCCGGTAAATTTGGGCACGGTGAACGATGCATTATCAACAGGCAAAGCTAACATGATCTCAATATCATCACGGCTTACCGTAGCCCAGCCCCAGTCTTCATCATAGCCAATACAGGTAAAACCAAGGTTATTAATGTAAAAATCAACACTTTCCCGTACCTGCCGGGTGTATAACATGGGAGCAATAGATTTTAAAGACATATTTGAAATAAGTTAGGGCGCAAATTGTAAAAACGTAGTTCAATTAAAGCCGTCATTGCGAGGTACGAAGCAATCCCAAACTTTACAGAGCGGCTATGCTAATCGGGGATTGCTTGGTACCTCGCAATGACGGGGCTTTTATGATATTTTAACGTTATGGTTACTTCAAATATACATAAGTTATTCCATCTCCGCCACGATCAGCATGCTCATCTTCCATGCGGTCAACCTGTTCATATTTTTTGAGGTATTGCCTGATCATTTTGCGTAAAATTCCATCGCCTTTACCATGAATGATCTTGAGGTTGTTAAAACCCATCATCAGTGCACGATCAAACAGTTTTTCAATGGCGTGAAGCGCATCTTCGGTACGCTGGCCACGTACGTCAATCTCCGGACTAAAACTGGCCATGTCATTGGTGTGCGAACTGAAATTTCGCCTGATCTCTTTAGGTACCGATGATTTGGAAACTTTGATCACGCGTTTCTTTTTAGCAACCGTGCGTAAATCGCCAATGGCAATTACTACATTCTCTTTAATGATCTCTATCACCTGGCCTGTAGTTTCCGAATCGATGAGTTTCACCCAGTCGCCAGGTTTTAATTCTTCATCGGCAGGAGCAGCAGGTTTTGGGGCCTCAGTTTTAACGGTGTTCTTTTTAAGCTCAACATTCAGATTTTCGCGCAGCTGCTTTGTCTTTTCTTTATCGGCATTGCTGCTCTTTATTTCGGAAATGGTATTTTCAACCAGCTTGTTTGCGTTCAGGATAATGTTCTTAGCCTGATCCTTGGCTTCCTTAATCAGTGTGCGTTTATTTTCTTCGAGATAGCTTTTTAACTTCTCGTTTTCTGCAAGCAGCTCATTAACCTTGCGTTGTTGTTTATCCAGTTTTTGTTTGGTTTCAAAAATAGAGCGCTTTTCACGCTCCAGGTCAACAAGCAGGGTATCCACCTTTTTTTGCCCCTCACTTATTTTGTTTTTGGCGAGGTTAAGCACGTTTGCCGGCAAGCCTATTTTTTGGGCAATCTCAAAAGCATATGAACTGCCGGGTTTGCCGATCTCCAACTGGTACAGCGGCCTCATCTCAATATTATTGAACAACATCGAAGCATTTTCAATGCCCTCGGTGTTGCTGGCAAATATTTTAAGATTGGAGTAGTGCGTAGTTACCATGCCCTTAACCTTTTTTTGATTCAACGATTCCAACACGGCCTCGGCAATCGGCCCGCCAAATTGCGGATCGGTACCGGTACCAAATTCATCTATCAGGATCAGGGTTTTGCCGTTGGCCTGCTCCACAAAGTTTTTCATTTTGGACAGGTGGGCGCTATACGTACTCAAATCACTTTCTATCGATTGGTCATCGCCTATATCAACAAAAAGTTGCTTGAACACACCTACAACGCTGGCCTCATCGGCAGGGATCAGTAAGCCAGCCTGCACCATCATTTGCAATAAACCAACGGTTTTCATACAAACAGATTTACCGCCGGCGTTGGGACCCGATACCACGATGATGCGGGTACCTTCGTCTATCTGCATATTGAGTGGGACAACCGTTTTTTTCTCTGCCTTAAAATTCAGGAACAATAGCGGGTGACGGGCATTGTATAATTTAACCCTGGCCTCGTTTATCACCTGCGGCATTTCGGCCTCAATATCAATGGCAAACAGGGCTTTGGCGCGCACAAAATCAAGCTTGGTTAGCAAACCATGATAGGAGAGTAGCAAAGGCACATAAGGCCTTAATTCGGTAGTTAAGGCGGTCAGAATTTTTACTATCTCCCGGCGGCGTTCAAACTCCAGGTCGCGGATGCGGTTGTTGAGTACAAATACCTCTTCGGGTTCAATATAAACTGTTTGGCCCGATGCTGATTCGTCATGCACAAAACCTTTCAGCTTGCGTTTGTTTTCGGCCAGCAGGGGGATCACCAGCCTACCATCGCGTACTGTTAACGAACCATCGGCAGCCCAGCCGTTTGATGTGGCATTTTTAAAAACCATATCAATTTTTTTGCGGGCTTCCTGCTCGGCTTTGGCAATGCCTGTGGTAATTTCCATCAGCTCGCGCGAAGCATTGGGCCTGATCTTGCCTTTCTGATCAATTACGGCGTCTATCTTTTTAAGGATTGCCTTTTCAATAGGCAGGTGCTCAAAAAGGGCTTCAAGGTTAGGGTACAAGCCTTCACGCTCGTTAAAATAGGCAATAACGGCAAATACCGTGGTTAACGAAGCCTGAACCTGGTAAAACTCTTCTTCGCTTAAAAAAACGCCCTCTATACGGGCTTTATTGGCAAGGGACTTTATATCGAAAAAATGCTGGATGGGCAGGACCTCATCATTAACCAGGATATTCTTAAACTCGTTTGCCTGGCTCAGGAATTTATGGATCTGGTCGTAATTGCTCATCACCTGGATCTTGTCAACCATTTGTTGACCCATTTCGCTCAGGCAATGTGCTTTTATCAGTTCTTTTATCTCGGTAAAACCCAGCTTATCTACACTGTTTTGGGGGTAAAGCATCAGGTTATGACTTTAAGTTTTTTAACGAATCGGCTTTGCGGGCTTTCTTGCTTTTGCGGGGATGGAATCTCCTTGCCGAGTCGGTTTTTAGTTTAGTTTTTAAATTTTTCAATGAGTCGGCTTTGCGGGCTTCCGTGTTTTCATGCGGATGCATTTTTCTTGCCGAATCTATTTTAGTTTTAATATTTAAGTTTTTTAGCGAATCGAGCTTACGCGTAGCCTTGCTCTGTTCTGTTTGCACTTTGGCAAGCGAATCGGTTTTACTTTTAATTTTAATATCTACCTGGTCATAAATGGCCAGCAGTTTATCGGGCTGCATGGCGTAGTACCGCATGCTGCGGTTGAAATGCGCGGTATCGGTATGCAGGCGCTGAAACATGGCAATATATTTACCCGCGCCGTATTTATACAAACTATCGGGTATCTGCGTGGTATTATACAGGCTGCCGTCGATGATGTGCATTTCGGTTAACACCGCTGCCATAGCGTCGGGTTTGAGGACGTCGTTGGGAATACTTTTGCCATTGCAGGCACATAAAAAAAGTGCTGCAGAAAAAAACAAGGTTATATATTTATGCATTCAGTAATTTAGCGGCTGATTAATTAAGCAAATTTACGGATAAATGAGCATTGCAGATAACATCAAAAGCTTAAAAAAGGAAACGGAAGCAGATAAGGTAATATTATTGGCCGTATCAAAAACAAAACCTGTTGCAGATGTACAGGAAGCATATGATGCCGGACAGCGCCTTTTTGGCGAAAACATAGTGCAGGAGATGGTTGAGAAGTATGAGCAACTGCCTAAAGATATCGAATGGCATTTGATTGGTCACCTGCAAACCAATAAGGTAAAGTATATAGCGCCTTTTGTAAGTATGATCCAGTCTGTTGATAGCCTGAAGCTTTTGCACGAGATCAACAAACATGCTGAAAAAGCCGGAAGAATAATTGACTGCCTTTTGCAAATTTATATAGCCGACGAAGAAACCAAATACGGACTGGGCTTTGATGAAGCAATAGAATTGCTGCGCTCTGAAGAGTTTGCTGCAATGAAAAATATCCGGATCCGTGGCTTGATGGGTATTGCTACCAATACTGATAACGAAAAGCAGATTAAAGAAGAATATTACGAACTGAACACCTTTTTCGAGGGCATAAAAGTGAGTTATTTCCGGAAAGAGGAAAGCTTTGATATCCTGTCGATGGGCATGTCGTCTGATTATAAACTGGCTATTGAGCAGGGCAGTAATATGGTAAGGCTGGGCAGTACCATATTTGGCGGCAGGGTAATTAAGCACTGGAAGAATAATTAATTAGCACATCATGTCATTGCGAGCGCAGCGTGGCAATCGCATGGAGGCATAGCCGCCTCGTGTAGTATGCGATTGCTTCGTCATTCTTGCTATGGCCGTTGTTGGTGTTGTTACCAGCAACATGTTTTTTGCAATGAAATTTGAGTGTTCAATTTTTCAAAAACGGGTGTTCAACTTTTAAAGTTGCAAAAAGTTAAGTGGCTGATTGTCAGTTATTATGCGTTCATTGTTGCTTAAATGTGCAGTGGGTGGTAAATTAAATATCTGATTATCAATTAGTTTTGTTTTGAAGGTAACTATGAGTGTTCACACCTAAAAAAGTTGAACACCTGTTAAAATAAATATAAAATTGTTGGTGACAACACCAACAACTGCGAAGCGAAAAGATAAAAATGAATAATACAGAAAATAAAATTGAAAGTCAGCACCCTCTTCAGGGGGCCGGGGGGCTAATTATAAGGGAAGCCATTCAAACCGACTGTCCGCGCCTGATGGAGCTGGTGCATGAGCTTGCCCTCTATGAAAAAGCCCCGGACGAGGTTACCGTAACCCTGCAGCATTTTGAAGAAGCCGGGTTTGGCCCTAACCCGGTCTGGAAAGCTTTTGTTGCCGAAGTTGACGGCCTTGTGGTTGGTTTTGCCCTATACTATATCCGATACTCCACCTGGAAAGGCTCCCGCATGTACCTTGAAGATCTCATTGTAACTGAAGATATGCGTGGCAAAAAGATCGGCAAACTACTTTTCGACAGGTTGATCCAGGAAGCTAAAGAAAGAGGTTTCAGCGGTATGGTTTGGCAGGTACTTGACTGGAATGAGCCGGCCATTAACTTTTACAATAAGTACGGCGCGAATATTGAGGCGGGCTGGTTAAATGCTTCGCTTTCAAAAGAGCAGTTGTTAAACTACTAATACTATACCTATGAAAAATCTGTGCCTGGCGTTTTTTCTGGCGATGGGATTATCATCGTGTCAGTGGGGTGTTCCTAATAAAATCCCCGAGAGGTCATTTGATACCCTGCGTTATGCTTATAAAGTAATCAAAGCACGGGCGGCAGATTGCGGTGCTAAAGCCGATAGCGCCTGTACGGTAGTGAAAATTAATTACCCGTTGTTTGACAGCGACAAAATTTTAAATGATACCATAATCCGTAAGCTTACATCGATGTTTGCTATGGATGGAAGGCCCGACACCAGCCTGGAGCTGATGACCAAAAAGTTCCTGAAATCATATGATGAATTCAGGAAGACTAACCTGCGGCCGGGAATGTTTTTTACGCTGGATGATTCCGTTAAGGTGATCCACCAGGATTCGAGCTTAACAACGCTCGAAGTTCGGGGTTATTCATATACTGGCGGCGCTCATGGCAGCACATCTGTCGGCTTTATAAACTGGGATACCAAAGCCGGTAAAGACCTTAAACTTGATGATGTTCTTGTTGACGGGTATCATGATAAATTAAATGCCGTTGCCGAAAAGATCTTCAGGAAGAATGAAAAATTAAGTGATACCGCATCACTCGCCACCAATTATTTTTTTAAGGATAACAAATTCGCGCTCAATACTAATTTTTCCATTACGCCACTCGGGATTAAATTTTTGTACAATCAGTATGATATTAAACCATATGCGGCCGGTATTACCGAATTGTTTATTCCATACGCACAGATCAAATCATTAGTACAGCCGGGTTCGGTTGTAAGTCAATTCATTAAATAAATGCTTGTTTTTAAATTCGGAGGAGCGTCGGTTAAAGATGCTGCGGGTGTTACCAACCTTGCTAACGTTGTAAAACAATATACTAATCAACAATTGCTCATTGTGGTATCGGCCATGGGCAAAACCACCAATGCGCTGGAGAAGCTTACCAAAGCCTACATGGAGCAAACCGATGATATGCACGGGATCTTTAACGAAATTAAAGAATATCATTACAACATCCTGAGCGGATTATTTGAACCGGGCCACCCTGTATTTGATGAAGTTGCCAATACTTTTGTGGAAATTGACTGGGCCATTGAGGATGAGCCACATGATAGCTATGATTTTGTTTATGACCAGATCGTATCCATTGGCGAACTGGTGTCAACCCGGATAGTTAATGCCTACCTGAACAAGGTTGGGCTCAAAAGTAAATGGCTTGATGTACGCGGATATGTGCATACCGATAATACTTACAGAGAGGGTATAGTAGATTGGGATAAAACTAAAGCAAGTATCAGCAAGGATCTTCCAACCTTACTTGAAAAAAGTATTGTTGTAACCCAGGGCTTTTTGGGCGGCACCTCCGAAAATTTTACCACCACACTTGGTCGCGAAGGGTCTGATTACACAGCATCAATATTTGCGGCTTGCTTAGGCGCCGAATCGGTTACTGCCTGGAAAGATGTTCCGGGCATCCTGAACGCCGATCCGAGATTTTTTGCTGATACGGTTAAATTTGATGAGCTCTCCTATACGGAAGCCATCGAAATGACCTATTACGGGGCCAGTGTCATCCACCCCAAAACCATCAAACCCTTACAAAATGCTAAAATACCCCTGCTGGTAAAGCCGTTTACAGACCCATCTGCGCCAGGTACAGTAATTAAAGAAGATGGACATAATCAGTTTACCAAGCCGGTGATCATCCTGAAACAAAACCAGGTATTACTGTCAGTATCAGGTAAGGATTACTCTTTTATAACGGAAGATCACCTTAGCGATGTGTTTCGCCTGTTTGCTCAAAACAATGTTAAGGTAAATGTGATGCAAACATCAGCATTAAGTTTTTCGGTTTGCTTTGATTTGAACGAAGAGCGTTTTGAAAAGTTGCTGAACGGCCTAAAACAAGATTTTAAAGTGAAATATAACGATGGGCTAACGCTCATTACTGTACGCCATGACGGGGCGAATACCGTTAAGAAACTAACCGAAGGCAAAACCATTTTGCTGGAGCAAATTAGCAGGAATACAATACAGGTGGTGGTTAGGTAAAAGTCAAAAATCTCACTTTATCAACATTCGTCAGTGTTCAAATACCTGCTTTTAGCGCCAAAAAGCTATATTTGGGCATGAAGGCAATCAACACGATCAGGGATTCAGCAAATATCGGCCTCGGGATTTTATCGGCAGCTTTTGGTCTTAAGGGGTTTTTATTATCCAGCCACTTTATCGACGGAGGTGCTACCGGGGTATCCATGCTGATATCTGATATAACGCTTATTCCTATATCCATATTGATCTTTGTTATCAACGTGCCTTTTTTATGGATAGGCTACCGGAAGCTTGGACTTTGGTTTGCTATCAAAAGTACTGTGGCCATAGCTTTGCTTTCATTATGCCTTGCAGTAGTTCAGTTTCCGGATGTTACTCATGATAAATTGCTTACCGCGGTATTTGGCGGCGTGTTTATCGGTACCGGCAGCGGGTTGGCCATGCGTGGCGGAGCTGTGCTTGACGGTACTGAAATAGCTGCCGTATTGGTAAGTAAAAAAACGCAGCTGCTTAAAGTGAGCGACTTTATTTTGCTTCTTAACGTTTTGATATTTGGGGTTGCAGCCTCGGTATTGGGTGTTGAACCGGCCATGTATTCAATATTAACCTATATGGCTGCCGCCAAAATGATCGATTTTTTGCTGAACGGTATCGAGCAATATTCGGGTGTTACCGTTATCTCAACTAAAAGTGATGCTATCCGCAGAGCGATAACAGTTACGCTTGGCCGTGGCGTTACTATTTATCAGGGGAAAAGCGGTTACGGAAAAGACGGTCATGTCAATGATCCCCGCGATATTGTATTCACTGTTGCTACCCGTTTGGAAATCCCATCATTAAAACAAACTATTCTTCGTATCGATCCCAAAGCCTTTATTGTACAACAAAGTATTGACGATACAACAGGCGGGTTGTTGAAGCGCAAGAAACTACATTAAGAAGCTTAAAGCTTAAAGCCGGCCGAAGGCTGAAAGCAAACATCTTTAAATAATGGCAATAGGATAGCATTTTCTGGCTTTTAGCTTTCCGCTTTAAGCCTTCAGCTTACAAAACGCTTACCGGGTGCTTATGATCATCAATGGCAACAAACGTAAAAGTGCCGGTGATAGCTTTTTCGCGCACAAAAGAGTACATTTCTTCAATATAGATTTCAACCAAAACTTTTAGGCTGGTATTGCCGATATGGGATACACGGCCAACAAGTTCAATAATGGTACCTGCCGGGATAGGGCGGTTAAAGTCTATCCTGTCGGATGATACGGTAACCATTTTTTTACGGGTGAAGCGGGTGGCCGTAATGAAAGCTACCTCGTCCATCATGGCCATTGCCGAACCTCCGAAAAGCGTGTCGTAGTGATTGGTGTCGCTCGGGAACACGGTTTTGAATATCCGTGATTCAGCTTCTTTAATTCGTTCTTCAGTAGTCATTGAGTTGAATTTTAACTCCCTCTCTTTTGGAGAGGGTTGGGGTGAGGTTGCTTATCTCAATTTACCCCATTTTAAATAAGTAGCGCCCCATGAAAACCCAGCACCAAATGCTGTCAGGATCATGTTATCGTTCTCTTTAAAATCTTCTTTATAATCCCACAACGCCAGCGGGATAGTGGCAGCTGTGGTGTTACCATAACGGTCGATGTTGATCTTAACACGGCTTTCAGGTAGGCCCAAAGCATCACCTACGGCGTGGATAATGCGGTAATTTGCCTGGTGGGGTATTAGCCAGTTGATATCATCTATGGTAAGGTTGTTACGCTGCAGTACAGATGTGCAGCTTTCAGTCATCCCTTTTATAGCAGCTTTAAAAACTACACGGCCATCCTGGCGTATATAATGTAGTTTGCCATCAATAGTTTCTTCAGATGCCGGGTTCATAGAACCTCCGCCGGGTACATATAAATGTTCCCTGCCGTGCCCATCTGTTTTAAATACACTGTCAATAACGCCAATGTCTTCGGTAGATGGTTCAAGCAATACCGCGCCGGCGCCGTCGCCAAAAAGGATACAGGTGTTGCGGTCGGCATAGTTTACAATGGCGCTGTTTTGATCGGCACCGATAACTATTACTTTTTTATAACGGTTGCTTTCAACCAGGCTCGAGCCAAGGGTAAAGGCATAAAGGAAACCACTGCAGGCCGCGTTAACGTCAGACGCCCAGGCATTGTTTAAACCACATTTATCACAAACGATGCTGGCGGTGGAGATAAGCAGGTAATCGGGAGTTGAGGTGGCTACAATAACACAGTCAATTTCAGAAGGATCAACTTTGGCATTTTCAAGTAAATTTTTTACTGCAAAGGTAGCCATATCTGAAGTAGCCAGTGTTCTGTCGGCGAGGATCCTTCTTTCTTTGATCCCTGTACGTGAAACTATCCAGTCGCTGTTAGTTTCAACCATTTTTTCTAAATCACTGTTAGTTAAAATGTTGTCGGGAACATAGCCGCCTACACCGGTAATCACCGCACTGCTTTTTAATGCCATAAATATTATATACTCTCAAAAAAACATGCAAAGATAGAGAAATTTGACGGTTTAAAGTTGTCATGCAACTGTATGTTTATACAATCTTATCTGCCTGCGCACCGATAATTTGCTGTTTATCGACACAAAAAGGCAGCTAGCCGACACATGTTTCAACACAGACTATACTGCTTTTACTTTTGAATCAACAGATTAGGTTAAACTTAAAAGCAGAACATACAATGGAAAGAAAGAACTTTTTAAAAAGCCTGGTAATCGGCGCAGTGTCATCGTCGGTATTGGTTGAAGCCTGCAAAAAGGATGCTGATACCGCCACAGCAACTACTACTTCATCTTCCGGCAGTACTTCGGGGTCAACCGATTCAGGCACCTGCAGTGTTGCACCTACCGAAACCGAAGGCCCCTATCCAACACATTCACCTGCATCTTATATAAGAAGCGATATTACCGATGGCCGTACCGGGTATAAGCTTACCGTGAAAATTACAATCAACAATAGCAATAATAGCTGTAGCGCGCTATCGTCAGCATTAGTTGATATCTGGCATTGCGATGCGGAAGGCAATTATTCTGAATATGGCGGCAGCGGCACACAATCAACAAATTATACTTCCGTACATTTTTTACGCGGCAGGCAAACTACCGATTCAAATGGCCTGGTAACTTTTACCTCTATATTTCCGGGATGGTATACCGGCAGGGCAACGCATATTCATGTACATGTGTATAACTCATCGGGTACATCATTGAAAGTAACACAGATTGCTTTTCCGGAAGGTGCCGGCACGGCCCTGGCGGCTGTTAATGGTTATGCTAAAGGCATGAGCGGATATACGTATAATGCGAGTGATAATGTGTTTAGCGATGGGTATACGCTTGAAACCGCTACTGTTACCGGTAGTACCACCGCCGGTTTTGTATTAGCTATCAGCTTAAGTGTACCTGCTTAAAAAAACATTTTGTTTGTAACAGGGCGCCGGCGACAAGCCGGTGTTTGTTTTTTTTGAACCATCATATGCAAAAACGCCTCATCATTTTATGTTATCGTAAAATCATCGATATCCGCTCGGTTAAGCAATGGGATAAGCTGGTTTTTGAAAGCACCTACCTGGAATTTAAAATGCAGGCCCAGAACTTTAGCCAGGGAACAGCCTATACATCCTATGCCGAATTGTTAAGAAATGTGCCCAATGCCCAGCGTTTAACCGGTATGGTTGCACCATCGGTTACAGGTTATATTCAGCAGCTTGGCAGTATTATGCCCGATATTTTAAATAATATTGGCAGGCGGTTTCTTGCGTTCAGCAAGTTTCAGCTGGAGATCATCAATTCGGATATTAATGATAAGGATAAACACCAGGTCGCGGTTAATTTTTATTCCGAACCGTTGTTTTGGCATGATACCATAGATAATTACCTGCTCATATCCGCTCAACAGGCCGAAAATCAGTTAAATGTCGAAAATAATTGCATATCTACCAACCTTATGCAATTGCAGCCGTATATAAACATAACTTCATTGCAATATCACAATTAACATGGAAAAGATCTCACCGGGACAAATACATTTGGCCGACCAGAGAGGTTTCAGCAAAACCGCAACTCTGCTTCGTTACAGTAATTTCAATTATGGTAACTATTTTAACGAGCATCGTAAGCCCTTTGGCAGGCTGGAGATATGGAATGATGAAATGCTGGCCGGTAGTAGTTCAATTGATGTAGCTGTCGAAAACTCGGGCTGGTTTGTTTTAATGCCGGTAACCGGTGAGTTGTTGTTAAAAAGGGTAAATGGAGATATCCGCCTGATTGATGTTGGAGAGCTGTTTGTAGGTTATGCTGTTGCCGGTGAGCGTCTTGAATTAACTAATCTTTATAAAAGCGATTGGATCAATTACATTTATTTTCAGCTAAAGGATAATGATATAATAAACCCGCATCGTGATACGGTTTTTAAGTTTGATTTTACGGGCAGGGCAAACGAATTGATTGACTTGGTTCCAACCTGCGGAATATATCCGTTTCGATTACATATCGGGGTATTTGGTGGCAGGATAGATGCCTTTTATCAACTGCAAAATAGTAGTTCATTGTTTTACGCATTTGTGCTTGCCGGGGCTTTTGAGCTGCAGGGTCGCCTGATGCATGAGCGTGACGGATTGGCGTTATGGCAGGTGGAAGAGGCTGACATGGAAGCATTAAGCAATAACGCGGTGATTGTGATATTGGAAATATTAAAATAAATCACCTGTTGTAGAGGCGCATTATTGGCACCTTCTGTAATATACAGCCAACCCCTTACAAAAAGGGTACCTCATTAATTTAACGAGGTACCCGGCTAATCAAGATATTTCTCATTTAAATTGCCATACCACCCGATGCTTCAATACGCTGGCCATTAACCCAACGCGCATTTTCAGTACAAAGGAAAGCTACTACGCCGCCGATATCTTCCGCAACACCTGGCCTGCCCAATGCAGTTATGCTGCTTACCATTTTTTGGGTTTCTTGGCTATTGCGCAAATGGCCGCCGCCAAAATCGGTCATGATGGCGCCGGGGGCAACCACATTAGCTCGGATACCTCTTCCGCCGAGTTCTTTAGCCAGGTAACGGGTGAAAATTTCTACCGCGCCTTTCATAGATGCATACGCCGAAGAACGCGGAACTGATACCCGCGTCAGCCCGGATGATACGTTGACAATCCCACCGCCATCTGCCATCAACGGGATCAGTTTTTGAGTTAAAAAGTATACACCTTTAAAGTGCACGTTCAATAAATCATCAAAAAATTCCTCGGTAACATCGCTAATGGCGCTGTAACCGCCTTGCCCGGCATTATTAATTAAAAAGTCGATATGATCGGTGCCGAATTTATCCGTCAAAACTTCGCGCAGTTTTTCGGTAAATGCGTCAAAGCTTTTAATTACACCAGTATTGAGTTGCAATGCAGCAGCCTTTGCGCCGCTTTGTTCTGCAAGGTTAACCACCTTTGCTGCTTCCTCTGTATTGGTATTGTAGGTTATAATAACATCTATTCCTTTTTCGGCAAGCCTTAAGGCCATGTCCCGGCCTAAGCCACGGCTGCCGCCGGTAACCACGGCAATTTTATTTCTGTTTTCCATTTCTTTTGTTTTGATACAAAAGTAAAACAGATAGGAGAGGAAGGGTTTGGATAAATCAATCCATTATTTACAAAATTCAAATAATGGGTAAGATATCGGCGCTTTTAGTAATTGTATAACTGTGGTTTAAATCTTTTAGCCAGATAGCCGGTAGCTTTTTGCGGGTCAATATCGGCTATAATTACACCGGTTGTTCCATAAGCCTGGTAAACCACACACGTACCATCCGGCGCTATGACCGAACTTGCTGATTCCGGGTAAAGCGAACCATAATTAGAACTGGCAAAGTAGATGGTGTTTTCCAGCGCCCGCATCATCATGGCTTTTTCGTAATAGGGGTTTGCCATACTGCCCCATTCGGTAAGCAATACCCCATCAGTATTACTGCCCGAAAAATGAGGGTGGAAAACAATGTGCGCGCCATTGCGTGCCGCCCATCTTACCGATTCGGGATAACGGAACCCTTCATGACAAATGGTAATGCCAAATTTTAAGCCATTCACTTCAAAAATACTTCTCTGGGTGCCCGGAACCCAAATGGCGTCTTCCGATGGGTCTAATTGATTTTTAGTTTGATATCCAAGCACGTTGCCGGTTTTGGATATTACATGTGCAATGTTTAAAAGCCCGTCTTCGCTGTACCAATCCATAGGCATAATTACCGCAATATTATTTTCGGCGGCCATCCTGCATACTTCATCCAGCGCCGATCGCAATATTGCCGGCGATGTTGGCTCCGGATCGGCTATCATACCCGGATATGCAGGTATATATGATTCAGGGAAACAGATAACCTCTGCCTGTTGTGACGCTGCATCTTTAATCAGCTTTTCGGCTTGTTGCAGACCATCATTAATTGATTTCGGAAAAGGTGGGGTGGCAATGGCTATCTTCATGCGGTGTTAATCTATATGCTAAATTAAAGGTTTGCGAATATCTGTGGTTAATATTTATCCCCTCATGTGTCACTTTTTTATTTCAACCCATGCTTGGCCGATATTTATAAAATTATCATTGTACATTTGTAGAGGAGATCCTCTCCAAACTCAATAAATCATCATTCACACTACTTAACGTTTACTACTATGATTGAAACTAAAGCGTATGCTGCGCAAGATGAAAATACACCGCTTGCCCCCTGGACTTTTGAGAGGCGCGAAGTTGGTGCTCATGACGTACAGTTTGATATTTTGTACTGCGGCGTTTGCCACTCCGATTTGCACCAGATCAAAAACGACTGGTTCCCCGGCATTTTTCCTATGGTGCCCGGACATGAAATTGTTGGCCGCGTAGTTAAAGTTGGCGAGCATGTAAAAGGTTTTAAAGTTGGCGACCTTGCCGCCACCGGCTGTTTGGTTGACTCATGTCGTACATGCGAAAACTGTAAACGCGACCTTGAGCAATATTGCCTCAATGGCAACTCGCAAACTTATAATGGCCTTGAACAGGATCATAAAACACCTACTTATGGTGGTTACTCAAACACCATTGTTGTTAATGAGGATTTTGTGCTGCACCTTAAGGAAGGGGTTGATCTGGCCGCCGTTGCCCCGCTATTATGCGCCGGCATCACAACCTACTCGCCGCTAAGGCACTGGAAAGTAGGCAAAGGCCATAAGCTTGCCGTGCTTGGCTTAGGTGGTTTAGGCCATATGGCGGTTAAATTTGGTGTTGCCTTTGGTGCCGATGTTACGGTATTAAGTACATCTCCCAAGAAAGAAGAAGACGCTAAAAAATTAGGTGCTCACCACTTTGTGGTAACTACCGATCCAAAACAGGTTGAAGCAGCTAAAAACTCCTTCGATTTTATTTTGGATACCGTATCGGCCGAGCATGACTTTAACATGTACCTATCGTTATTACGTACCGATGGTGTTCATATCTGCGTAGGTGTTCCCCCTAAACCGGCTGAGATTGCTGCGTTCAGTTTATTGGGTGGCCGTAAAAGTTTAGCCGGTTCGGGTATTGGCGGTATCAAAGAAACCCAGGAGATGCTTGATTTCTGTGCCGAAAATAACATTGTTTCGGATATTGAAATGATTGATATCAAGGATATTCACACTGCTTATGACCGTATGGAAAAAGGCGATGTGCGTTACAGGTTTGTAATTGATATGGCTACGTTGTAAAGTAATTTATAATTGATAACAGAAGGCCGTGCGGGAGCATGGCCTTTTTACTATAGTCATATTTACACCCTTCAAAAGTCGCTTTAGCCCCCTGCATACGAACGAGCACCAGTTTAATTTTGATATAAAAAATATAACCACTGATATTATGAGAAATTTAGTATTGTTTATGCACATTTCACTCGACGGTATGGTTGCCCGCACTGATGGCGCTATGGACTGGATCAAAGTGAGCAATGAGCTGTTTGAGTATGCCAACGCCCGCACACAGGTAGCTGACACCGCCCTGTATGGTCGTAGAACTTTTGAAATGATGGATGCCTACTGGCCAACAGCAGCCGATGGGCCAAACCCCTCAAAACATGATATTGAACACGCTACATGGTATAATAATACACTTAAGTATGTAGTGTCTGAAAATGCTGCCGGGCAAAATACCGATAAGATTAAATTTATCAGTGACGATGTAAAGGCGCGGATTTCAGACCTCAAAAAACAGGAAGGCAGCGAGATCATCATGTTCGGCAGCCCCGGCCTTGCCCGTTATTTGATGCAGGAAGGATTGATTGATGAATTTTGGCTGTTTATAAACCCGATAGTGCTTGGCGCCGGTGTTCCGTTGTTTCCTAATGCGGAAATAAAACTTAAACTGGAAAAAAGCACAACTTTCGCCGATGGTGTTCTCGGGGTGCATTATATAAAAGAGTAGTGTTTTGCAGGTAGATATCTTACCGTTATAAAAAAAACTGCAACCCGAGGCAACGCCTTTGCTAAAATGGTAGTAATCATTATGTACACAAACATATTACTACATGAAATTACTATCAAAGCTAACAGCAGCGGCCCTTGTGACAGGAACACTGTTTTTTTCAAATACGGTAAAAGCGCAAACCACTCCTGCAAATGCGTTCCGTTTAGGTTTAGGAATTGAAACCGGCTTGCCTACAGGTGTAGCAAAAATTGGCACTACTTTTACCTTAGGTGGTACAGCCCGTTTACAATATGGTATAAGCAATAGTTTTGCGCTTACTTATACTATGGGCGGGTATCATTTTTTTCAGAAAGAAAATCCTGCTACGGGTAAACGCTATCCAAGCTATGGCGAAATTCCGATTAAATTTGGTTTCAAAGAGTTTTTTGTACCAAGTGTATATGTTGCCGGCGAAGCAGGTATCGCTTACGAAAAACTGGAAGAAGGCTGGGGCCCGCACAGACTTGATCTTTCGCCTGGTATAGGCTGGGCCAATAAAACCTGGGATGTAAGTGTACGCTATGAAAACTTTTCGGGTGCTAATCAGGATTATTTTGGTATGGTTGGCCTGCGTTTAGCCTACGGGTTTGCTTTATAATTTCGCACTTAATGTAACGATTAACTAATATGAACTAACAAACACCCGGGTTACCCAGGTTATGTTAGGTTGACTGGCCCTCTTTCGGTTATTACCGGAGGAGGGTTTTTGTTTATTTTCGGGTTGACAGCTAATTATTTTATCCTGATTTTAGGAACGAGAAACCTAACCCGTTTTTTTACTAAACATCACAAGTTTTGCAGCTAACAGAAGATCAGATATACGCTCTCGCACCTGATGAAGCTTCAAAAAAAGCAGGTCGTGATTTGGCTAACCCGGCCAAATGGGGAAGTAAAGGTATTAGTGAAGAAGCCCTTTGGGGCGAATGCCAGGGTAGCGGCAGCAAACCTTACCAAACTCAGGTTGATCTTGGAGCTATCGCCTTTAAATGTTCATGCCCCAGTCGTAAATTTCCATGTAAGCATGGCTTAGGCTTAATGCTTTTATGTGCGAGGCAACCAGGCTTATTTGCCAAATCAACAATGCCTGCCTGGGTAAGCGATTGGATAAACAAACGAGCCGAAAAAGAAGAAAAAAAAGTTGAAAAGGCGGACGAAAAACCTGTAGATGAAAGCGCTCAGGCTAAACGTGTACAGGCACGTGAAGAAAAAGTAAGTGCAGGGATAGCCGAACTAATGGTTTGGATCAAGGATATTGTACGCGGCGGAATTTTAACCATCCCCGAAAAAACGCCGGCTTACTGGGATAACATGGCCCGCCGTATGGTTGATGCCCAGGCATCGGGATTGGCTGGTATGGTGAGGAACCTTGGTGCTACCAACTTTTGGAACGAAGGCTGGCAAAGTGGCTTCATAGATAAATTACTCCAATTATATTTAGTTGCAGAGGGGTACAATAACATTCAAAATATTGACCCGGATTTGCAGCAGGATTTACGCGCTGTCATAGGTTTCACCACCAACCAGGAAGAGCTGCGGGCGCAAACAGGTGTAAGTGATACCTGGCTTGTTATTGGAAAGGAAAGCCGCGATGAGCAGCAACTAACCATTGAGCAAAACTGGCTTTACGGTTTAAAAACCAACAGGTATGCGCTGGTGCTGCAATTTACGGTTAAAGGGCAATTCCCGCCGCTTAACTTTTCGCCGGGAATATACCTGGATGCTACCCTGGTGTATTTCCCGTCGGCCCTGCCGTATCGTGCTATCGTTAAGGATTATAATATCATAAGGCCAATCGATAACGTTAACATAAAAACATTTGCAGGCTGGCAGCAAGTTGCCGGTTATGAAACCATACTAAACAGTCGTTTGCCATTTCGCAGCGAAATGCCCCTTGTTATAGCATCGCTAACACCGGTTTTTTACCAAAAGCAATGGTGGCTACAGGATAGCGAAGGCTGCCTCTGTAAAATATCAGCAAGTTATACCAACATCTGGCAACTGATTGCCATAAGCGGAGGCGACCCGGTAAACATGGCCGTCATCGGTAGAGAAAATGAATATCGCCCGATTGGCGTTTGGCATCAAAATAATTACAAAAGTATCTGATGAAGGCCTGGGAAAGTATCATAAACACCGCAATGCTGGGTACTGATAAACCTACACCTGCTATTGCTGATTTGCCGGAAGAAGTAGCCCTGATCGCTAATGTGATAGAGGCCTCAGCAGGCTTAGATAAAGAAGAACGCTACCTGCAAAAAGCTGCTGTGATCTACAATTACAGGCAATCGGGTTTTGTACCCTTTCAAAAAAATGATCTGCCGGCTAATAAAGCGCCTGCAGAAACAAGACCGTACTGTTCACCCGAAGCCGCCGGGGTTTTGAACGCCATATTGGGCGAGGAGAACGATCAATTACTACAATTGTGGTTAATGCAATGCTGTAAATCAGGGCAATTACTATTGCCTGATGTATTGCCGGTCGTATTTGAAAAAGCACAAAAGGAGATGGCATTGCGCAAAGTTGTTATTGAATGCAGTGGTAACAGGGGAGTTTGGCTTAGCAAAATGAACCTTATGTGGAACTGGTTTACTACTATAGCCGATGAGGAACTATGGCAAATGGGTACGCCAGCCCAGCGTTCAGAAATATTGAAAAGCTTAAGGCTGAGTGAGCCCGCCAAAGCTTTAGAATGGCTGCAGCAAACGTGGGAGCAGGAGAATGCAGCCGGTAAATTGGAATTGCTTAAAGCCATGAAAGTGAATAGTAATGCTAATGACCTGCCATGGTTGGAGGGCTTGCTCAACGAAAAAGGGCAAAAGGTTAAAGATGAAGCTTTGGCCCTGCTCAAAAGTATTTCTGGTTCGTCGGTTGTTAAACAGTATCAGCAGTTGCTACGTGAATCTGTATCGCTAAAAAAAGAAAAGGCCTTATTAGGTTTAACTACCAAAACTTCCATCCAAATAAAACTTCCCGCCGTAGTTGACGAAAGCATCTACAAATCGGGCATCGAAAAATTATCGGGGCCTAAAAGTACGGTAACTGACGAAAACTATGTTGTTTATCAGCTCATCAGCAGCGTGCCGCCTGCGTTTTGGGAAGATCAGTTTGAAGCAACGCCCATTCAGATAGTTGAATATTTTGAAAAATATGCACCTGCTATGGTACCGGCTTTGGCCAATGCGGTAGCAAAGTTTGGGCAAAAGAATTGGGTGCCGTTTTTTCTCGGGCAAAATATGTTCTACCCGGATTTTGTTGAAATGCTAAGCGGCAGGGAACAGGAAAAATACCTGCTGAAAGCCTTGAGCAACGATCCGCAAAATACAATCGCACATGCCATCCGCATTAGTGATGAATGGGGCACCGAGTTTGCGGTTGCAGCCCTGCTTAAAATGGCTAACTGGCCTTACGAATATAATCGTGGTTTTTTTACCCGGTATATCAGCCTGGTCCCTGTCGGGGCTTTGAAACATGTCGAAAACATAACATCACAGCAGGTTAACCTCCAGCCAACCTGGGACAAAACCCGCAATCACTTAATTAATTTACTCGACTTAAAACAGCAAACGCTTAAAGCCTTTAACGCATAAAAACTTTAACATGTCACAGATATTACGTCAGCATGCAGAGCAATTATTTGCACACGAACTGGAAGAATTGAAAAAGCAGGACGGTGATAAGCGTCCGGCCAACTGGGTACTTTCTCCTCAATCGGTAGTAACCTACCTGGTTGGCGGAAAGCTGAAGAATGGCTTTGAGGTTTCGCCAAAATATATTGGCAACCGCCGCTTAATGGAGATTGCTGTAGCTACGCTCACAACAGATCGTGCCCTGTTATTATACGGTTTGCCCGGTACAGCAAAAAGCTGGGTGAGTGAGCATTTGGCAGCGGCTGTAAGTGGCGATTCAACCATGATTATCCAGGGAACAGCTGGTACCAGTGAAGAGGCTATTCGCTACGGCTGGAACTATGCCCGTCTGATAGCACAGGGCCCATCGCCGGATGCGTTGGTAGAAACGCCAGTAATGCGCGGGATGAAAGAAGGCAAGATAGTTCGTTTAGAAGAGCTTACCCGTATCGGCGCCGATGTGCAGGATACACTGATCACCATTCTTTCTGAAAAAATGCTGCCCGTGCCTGAGCTTAATATCGAAGTGCAGGCCGTTAAAGGTTTTAATATCATAGCCACAGCCAATAATCGTGATAAAGGTGTAAATGAATTATCAAGCGCGTTAAAGCGCCGTTTCAATACCGTCATCCTTCCCTTGCCTGATTCGGTGGAAGAGGAGATAGACATCGTACGCCGCCGGGTTGAAAGCTTTGAAAAAGTAATGGAACTGCCGGCCGAACCGCCGGCATTGCAGGAGATCCGCCGGATAGTGACCATCTTCCGTGAACTTCGTGCAGGCGTTACGCTTGATGGCAAAACCAAGATCAAAGTGCCGTCAGGTACCTTAAGTACTGCCGAAGCTATCTCCGTTGTCAACAGCGGTTTATCAATGGCTGCTTATTTTGGCGATGGACAATTGAAGGCAGCAGATCTTGCCGCGGGCATTATCGGTTCGGTAATTAAAGACCCGGTGCAGGATAAACTGGTTTGGCAGGAATACCTGGAAACTGTAGTAAAACCACGTACCGATTGGGCCGACATTTACCGTGCCTGCCGCGATCTGTAATCAAAAAACCTTAAGCCAATGGCAGTACATATTTTAGGCATAAGGCACCACGGGCCGGGTTCGGCGCGTAACGTGAAAGCTTTTCTGGAAACGGTTAGGCCCGATATTGTTTTGGTTGAGGGGCCGCCGGAAGCTGATGCCATGCTGCAATGGGTAAGCAACGAAGGTTTGAAACCACCAGTAGCGCTGCTTTGCTATCAGCCGGATGACCCGCAACGCTCGGTATTTTATCCCTTTGCCGATTTCTCGCCCGAATGGCAGGCAATTGTTTATGCCCGCAGGCAAAATATCCACGTGCGTTTTATGGATCTCCCTGCCGGTAACCAGATGCTTGTTGAAAAGGAGCAAAAGGTTGTTGAACAACAACAAGAGCCGGATACAGATCAGATCAATAGCGAGGGACAAAGCCTTGAGCAACTCTATAAAAGTCCGATAAGTTACCTGGCAGATGCCGCCAGCTTTGCCGACGATGAAAAATGGTGGGAGCATACGTTTGAGTACCGCAATAATAACGATGAGGTTTTTGATGCGGTATCTGAAGCTATGCAGGCGCTCCGCGAGAGTTTTCCTAAAAAGGATAAAAAGCTTGAACAGATGCGCGAAGCATACATGCGCCGTACTATCCGCCAGGCCGAAAAGGAGATGTTTCATACCATAGCGGTAATCTGTGGTGCCTGGCATGCGCCTGCCTTGCAATGGAAATCATCGCAAAAAGATGATAATGAAATACTGAAAGGGCTGCCAAAGGTAAAAACAGAGTGTACCTGGATTCCCTGGACTTTTAACCGTTTAAGCTTCCGTAGCGGTTACGGTGCTGGTATCAATTCGCCGGGGTGGTACAACCATATCTGGAACCATCCGCATGATGATGGTACCTTGTGGATGGCCGAGGTGGCACAACTTTTCCGTAAGCAGCAGATGGATACCTCCGTTGCCCATATTATTGAAGCGGTAAGGTTGGCCGGTGCGCTCGCTTCACTGCGGGGTTTGCCCAAAGTAGGGTTAGAGGAACTGAATGAGGCCACGCTGAGCGTGCTTTGTAACGGCGAGAGCATTTTGCTAAAACTGGTACATGACGAATTAATAGTTGGCCACCAGATAGGCGAGGTGCCGGTTGAGATTCCGAAACCGCCGTTGCAACTCGATATCGAAAAACAACAAAAGAAATTAAGGCTGCCCGCAACAGCTGATTACAAAGATTATACACTCGACCTGAGGAAAGATACCGACCTGGAGCGGAGTATCTTCCTGCACCGCCTGCAATTACTGGACATTAATTGGGGCAGGCAGCAATACACCAGCGGTAAGGGTACTTTTAAAGAGCAATGGCGCCTGCAATGGGACCCCGGCTATTCGGTGGAGATTATTGAACGCGGCAATTTGGGCAATACCGTAGCTGAAGCGGCCGCGAATAGCGTCCTCAACCAGGCAAAAGAAGCAAGGGAACTGAAAGTTATAGGCGATCTGCTTGAAAAAACGATTCCGGCAGAATTGCCGGGAGCCATTGAAGCGCTGATCAGTCAGCTTAATAATCTGGCTGCAGCCTCTGCAGACGTTATCGAAATGATGGAAGTAGTGCCCGGCCTGATAACCGTGGCAAGGTACGGCAATGTACGCAAAACAGATGCCGAATTGGTGATCAGCATTATCAATAGCATTATTACCCGCGTTTGTATCAGTTTGCCCAATGCCTGTATCGCTATTGATGAAGATGCCTCTCAAAAGCTGCTGGAACTGTTTTTTAAACTGAACGATGGCATTAACCTATTGCAGGATATGGGCATAATTAGCATGTGGCAGCAAACGCTGTTGACTATAGCAGCTAATAAAAACACCTCGCCGGTTATAGGAGGATATAGTACCCGTTTACTGCATGACGCCCGCAAATTGGAGGGCGATCAACTGATGCAGTATTTCAGTTTTGCTATGTCATCGGCCACGGCTCCGGTCATCGCCGCAGCCTGGCTCGAAGGCTTTTTGAAAGGCAGCGGTACTTTATTGTTGCTTGATCAGGACCTTTGGCAGGTGATCGACAATTGGGTAGCCAGCCTTGCCGATGAGGTCTTTATGCAAGTGCTGCCTTTACTGCGCCGCACCTTTGCCAATTTTACCAATCCTGAAAGGAGAAAGCTTGGCGAAAAGGCCAGATCCGGCGGTGGGACGGGGCATCAGCATACAAATATCAGCGCTAATTTTGATGCCGAAAGAGCTAAGCAAGGTTTGCCGGTTATAATGCAATTATTGGGTTTAACCATAAATATTAACGACACAAATGGAAATTGAACCGGAGCACCTGCGCAAATGGCGGTTAATACTGGGCGGTAATCAAAATGAAGGCACCGGATTTAGCCTTGATGATGCCGACCTTAAGGTTGACCGCACACTTGAAGCTTTGTATGACAGCGATAGAACCGGAGGCCTCGGTGCATCATCACCGAATGTAAGCCGTTGGCTGGGGGATATCCGTACCTTTTTCCCATCAAGCGTAGTACAGGTAATGCAGCAGGATGCATTAAAGCGCTTGAACCTGACCCAAATGCTGTTTGAAAAGGAGATGTTGGAAAATGTAGAGCCGGATGTTCACCTGGTAGCAACTTTGATGACATTGAGCCGCGTTATTCCCGACAAAACAAAAGATACCGCCAGGCAGGTAGTACGTAAAGTTGTTGACCAACTGGTAAAAAAGTTAGCCGAGCCCACGCGCCAGGCCATAACCGGTAGTTTAAATCGTAGTGTCCGCAATACAAGGCCGCGGCATAATGAAATAAACTGGGGGGCAACTATTCTTAAAAATCTTAAGCATTATCAACCCGAATATCAAACTATTATTCCCGAAACGAGGATTGGTTACGGTCGTAAGCGCTCATCATTAAAAGATGTGATCCTGTGTCTTGACCAAAGCGGATCGATGGGATCATCAGTGGTTTATTCGGGGATTTTTGGAAGCGTTATGGCTTCTATCCCAGCTGTAAAAACTAAAATGGTGGTTTTTGATACCGCCGTTGCCGATTTAACTGAAGAATTGACCGACCCGGTTGAGTTATTATTCGGCGTGCAATTAGGTGGTGGCACGGATATCAATGCAGCTTTAACCTATTGCCAGCAAATAGTTACCCGGCCTACGGATACCGTATTGGTGCTCATTACCGATCTTTACGAAGGAGGTAACGTTGCCGAAATGCGCCGTCGTGTGATAGAACTGGTTGCGGCAGGTGTGCAGTTGGTAGTATTGCTTGCTTTAAGCGATGACGGCTCACCATCGTATGATCATGGCAATGCACAGTTCCTGGCCGATATGGGTGTGCCCGTTTTTGCCTGCACACCCGATAAATTTCCTGATCTGATGGCCGCCGCGCTCACTAAACAGGATATTGGTATGTGGGCGGCCAGGGAAGACCTTATTATAAAAAAGTAGAGGATTGGCGATTTTACCGATAAACCACCCACCTATACGCTCGATACTTTATCAAAAGTATTACGGTTAGGCAGGCTGGAACAATTTTATAGTTTGATAGATGCTGTTTGCTTACCAGCTAAACTTTAAAAGAGCCACCCCTTGCCTTGGTAACAATACAGTGGCACCTGCCAGCCCTGATTTAGCTTGTAGCGTAACCTGTTTGCCAAACTGTTGTAATTGCTCTGCTTTTTCAAGTTCCTTAATTTGCGTAGCTGTAGGTTTTTGCGGTGAACCCATCTTTTTCCACACTTCGTAGGCATTGCTATGCTCATCATCTATGCGGTATTGAGTTAGTTTTACAAAGGTGGGTGGCAGGTGTCCTATCTTGATCTTTACGGTTTTCCCTGCATCGTGCAGGTCATCATCATGGTAGTTCCACAGCAATACGGTCATTTCTTTTTTATCTGCGGCTGCCAAAGCACCAATATCTGTATTATTTCCCCTGATGCTTGAATCAGCTACGGTTTTAAGCGAATACATCTGGTCGCCGGTTACTTTCAGGCGTTTGCCTTTCATCATGCCCAGCATCCGGAAAACGTTAAGTACCGGCTTATCAACTCCGTTTGTAGCCAAATCGCGGAAGCCATAAAACCAGGGCTGGTTTTCAAACTCGAACGACCATGATACGGAGCCCATAAAATTTATACCTAATGAGTCGGCCAGTTGGTATTCGCGGGCTATGGAAGCTGCTGTATAGCTCGAATACATGGTGCCATTGCGGTAAGCATTTGAGGGATTGGTAGCCATACCGCAGGCCGCGCAACCTTCCGGGTCCGATTCGCCTATCACTATCGGGGTGTTTTTAGTTTCGGGATATGATGCTACAATTTTAAAGCCTTCTCTGATATCGCGGATCTGCGGGGCCATGTTCATACGCACCCGGCCATTGATCAGCGTAGGCTGCCCTTTGGCATGGAAAGAGATCACATCAATAGGCGAACCTATTTTGCCTGTTGCATAGTTGGTGTCGGCAATGCAATGATTAATGAATGCGTTCAAAAACTTCATCCCGCCGGGACTTGAGCCACCTGCAACTTCTGGTCCGCCCACGTGCGCGGTAGGCAGGGCACGTTTTACGCCATGGGCAGCATAATCATACAGTTTAAAGAACTCTTTCATAGTACCTTTCCAGTAGCCTATGTTTGGTTCGTTCCACACTTCCCAGTACCAGCTTTCAACCTCGGTTTGGCCGTAGCGCTGTACACAATGCTTTACCCATTGATAAATAAGCTCTTCCCATTTATTATAATCTTTGGGAGGGTACGCCCATCCTGTGTAAACATCATCATAGTTATCGCCGGGTTTCCAATAATGGCGATAAGGTTTGGGGTGGGTTGACAAGGCCTCGGGCATAAAACCTATCTGGGCATAAGGTTTCATGCCCAGTTTAATGTAAGTGTCGAATATGCTGTCAACCAGGTGCCAGTTATAAATAGGTTTGCCGCTGGCATCCTCAGTATAGGCATTGGTTGATCCCCACTTTAACGCGGCTGTGCCATCGCCTGTGGTAAGCAGGTTGTGCACACGCATGCGTACCGGTACCGGGCTCAAAGTGGCCAACTCCGACAAAAGTTTACGGCCATCCTTCATGTAGGTATAGTTAGGCTCATCGTGGCCAAACCATGCCCAAAAGGGGTACATATCGCCAATTTTATTATTTAGGCTGATGGTGATATTGGCCTGGTCCTGGGCAAAAATGCGGCCGCTGATAAATAATAAAAGGCAGGGGACAAGTTTGATGATCTTCATTCAGGTAGTTTGGTGGTTTATAAGGAGTATAGATCAAACATAGGTAATTTTATTTATTGTAAAAAGAACAATTAAAATGCGGGCATGGCCTTTCAATCAATTTTAAATCACGTACAACATATTTAACTTAATTTACGTTAACAGCGTGTTAATTTATTGTTTACGCGCTTCAGAAATTCTACAGAATTAAATTGTATAATTGCTGCTATCAGCGCTTAATAAGGGGGATTTCTTTGCAAAAGTTCAGGTTTTATTTTATTTCGATGCTATTGGCAGCTTCGTTCTCGCTGTCATCATATGCCCAGGTTAAGGATACATTACAAAAAGATGCTGTAAAAAGGGATTCTTTGCAGAAAGATTCGGCCAGGAATATCCTGACATTGCCCGATACGGTTAAGCATCTT
This sequence comes from Mucilaginibacter gossypii, assembly GCF_900100945.1. GTDB lineage: Bacteria > Bacteroidota > Bacteroidia > Sphingobacteriales > Sphingobacteriaceae > Mucilaginibacter > Mucilaginibacter gossypii. The sequence goes on from NZ_FNCG01000002.1 coordinate 535,451, forward strand.
CAAAGTAGGTTTCCGTCATACATACCGCCCGCGGCTTTTATCACTTATGGCCTGTTATCGTTTAAAGTGGGATTTATACGTAATATTGATTATCGCGTACGGAATGATATGAACAAGGATCATCCCGGCTTCCATACCAAGGTTGATAATTACATGCAATACGCGCCTATAGTGTCCGTTTATGCGCTTAACCTGGCTGGTGTTCATGGTAAAAATACATTTATAGACCGTACTATGCTGCTCGTGCTTTCTGAAGCCATATTTGCCGGTACCACTTTTGGCTTAAAACGTGTTACCCACCGTGAGCGGCCCGATGGCTCAGATAAGTTTTCGTTCCCTTCAGGCCATACCGGTAACGCTTTTGTTTCTGCCGAGTTTATGGCCCAGGAATATGGCGACCGGTCGCCCATATACGGTGGTGTGGGCTATGCGTTTGCAACTACCACTGCTATTTTGCGTGTATATAACAACAAGCATTGGTTTAGCGACATCATAGCAGGAGCTGGTTTTGGTATCCTGTCAACCAAAGCGGCTTATTACCTGTACCCGCTTATCCGTAATGGCGTATTCCGTGGGGGAAATGAGAAAGGGAAAAACAACAACTCTTTATTGTTGCCAACTTACCAGGACGGAAGGGTTGGATTAACCTTCGCCAAGAGTTTTTAAACAACTGATCTTATATTTATAATTTGCAACCACCTTAATATTAGGGTGGTTGTTTTGTTTTAGAGGAATTTTTTTTCAAGAAAAATAACTTAGCTATTGTAACGTACGTTTTTAATACATACCTTTGGTTTATGAGTTTGTTTAAAAAGGATATTACTGCTGATTTAACGCCAACCAAAACAGAAATGGACGTTTTGCAGGTGTTGTGGCACCATGGCCCGTCGACAGTGAGGTTTGTGCATGATAAGCTTAACGAGCAAAAGGAAGCGGTAATTTATACAAGCACCCTTAAGCTGATGCAGGTAATGAAAGAGAAGGGGATGCTTAATCGCGATGAAACCAATATGAAGCACGTTTACAGCGCCGCGGTTGAGGAAAGCAGGGTGAAAGGTAATATGCTTGGCCGTTTTGTTGATTCGATGTATAATGGTTCGCCGAGCGATTTGATTGTAGCCCTGTTGGGCAACGACAAAACATCGGCCGAAGAACTCAGAAAAATAAAAGAGCTGCTCAAAAACATGGACGATCAATAATTAAACTTTACAGATATGTACCTGCTCCTTAACACCAACACCATTTCCCACAGCCTGATACAGGCTTTTAGCTGGATGCTGATCCATTCGCTGTGGCAGGGGCTGTTGTTGTCGGTTATGAGTGCGGTGGTGATGTTCCTGACCAAAAAAGCAAGCGCGGCAGTAAGGTACAACCTGGTGCTTGTACTGTTTTTACTGTTTATAGGGAGCTGTCTGTTCACTTTTGTTTGGGAATGGAACAGGCAACCTGTAACTGCGGCGTTTGGTAATGCTATAGGTAATCGTGCATCGCAGCTATTAAACCTTAATGCTGATGGGATCCGGAATTTTGCCAATACCTGTATCGGTTATTTTACCGTCAATGCACCAATGGTTGTGCTGCTGTGGTTTGTGTTTTTCCTGTTCCGCTCTGTAAGGATGATGCGCGGGCTCATATTTATCCATACCGCCAAACACAGGCAGGTATCCGAACCTGTCGGGTATTGGAAAAACAGGGTTGAGCTGCTTTGCGAAAAACTGCAATTGAAGCGGGCTATTCGGCTGCTTGAATCGGGTTATGTGAAAATACCCATGGTTATCGGGCACCTGAAACCGGTAATCCTGATCCCGGCGGGTTTATTGGCAGGGCTGCCGCCCGAACAGGTTGAAGCGGTGTTGCTGCATGAACTGGCCCATATCCGCAGGCATGATTATTTCGTTAACTTTTTACAAACCATTGCCGAAACCGTATTTTTCTTTAATCCCGGCTTATTGTGGATCTCGTCCCTGCTTCGGGATGAGCGGGAAAACTGCTGCGATGATATCGCCCTCGCCCAAACAAAAAACAAACGCGATTTTATACAGGCATTGATCAGCTTTAAAGAACATTCGCTTTACGGAGCAAATTATGCGGTTGCGTTCCCCGGTAAAAAGAACCAGCTGTTGCAAAGGGTAAGCCGCATCCTTGGTAATAAAAACAAAACGGTAAGCCAGGGTGATAAAGCATTTTTGATAAGCGGTGTTGTTATCCTTTCGGCAATAATAGCTACGGCGACCATCGCACAGATCCGGGAAGTTAATAATCCCGGTAATGATAAAACTTATGTGTATAAACAGGAGCGGCATATCACACCATCTGCAGGTGTACAGCCGGTTGCACCCGTTAAATCTGTCGATAAACCAAAACACCCAAAGTACAGAAACATTGCGGTAGCTCAAAAGCCTGTTGCTGCAAATGAAAATGTGATTATGGCTAATGCTGAGCCGCGTTCTCCACAGGAGCAGCTTGAAGCTGATGCGAAGCTCGCAAAACAACGGGCCGAAAAAGAAAGCCAGCAAGTTTCGGCCGATAAAACCGAATATAACCGCGGGCAGGAACAGGCCCGCCGGGATCAGGAACATGCCAAAGTAGATCAGGACCAGGCTCGTCGCGACCAGGAGCAGGCCAAACGTGATCAGGAACAAGCCATGCGGGATCAGGCGCAGGCTAAACTTGACCAGGAACAGGCCGAAAGGGACCAGGTACAAGCTAAGCGCGATCAGGAGCAGACGCGCCGTGACCAGGCACAGGTAAGTAAACCCCAAACAGAACCTATAAAAAGCAAAGTAAGCGTTCAGAATTAAGCAGGTACATTTCTTATTTGGTAGTTAGAGCAGAGGTGCACCCTGCTTTATTGGCCGGACTATGTAATAATCAATTATGTTAACAATCAATTTTTAAACTGCCCTTCCCTTGGGCGGAAGGGAAATCTATTGCCCAAGTTTTAAACTATTAAATCAACAGAAAAATGAAAACCAATTATTTAAGGAGTGCCCTGTTGCTGATAGCAGCAACGGCGTTAACAACTGCGGCAAATGCGCAGAAACCGGGAAAAAAAACGGCCTTCAACGCCTTTTCTTTCCACCAAACTGCATTGCTGTCTAGTTTCTGTAACGCCATTACTATTTTCTGCAACATTCCTATTGGGAATGCCCCGGAACCACAGGCTGGATCTAATATTTTGATCCTATCTAATGCTTTTAAGATTTCCTGTTTTTCATTACTTTCAAATTGTATGTTTTCGCCGTTATCCAGTTTAAACAGAGGTTCCAATCGTTCATTAGAAATATCGGTTTGTGCATGAATATAGTATACTAAGCTTTGCGAAGTCATGTAATCGACTATTTCGCGGGGTGTATAAAAGCTACCGGTAGATTTCCTCGCAGTATCACCGCTATCTGGGTCAATTTCTGCTAATAAGTTTTCAAATATCCTTCCTAACATTTCAGGATCAACGCTTACCTCAATATCAACTACCGAATTCTCATCGATTGTAAAATTGTATTTCTCTAGCTCAATAAAAAAATCAAAAAACCACTCGTCCGGAATGACAAGTGTATTGATATTTTGTGACAGTCCCGTCGTTTTGTTTAATGAATAATAGTCCTCATCTTGCTGTTCAAATAGACCGCCATTTAAAAAAGGAACTTGTTCGCAACCTAAGGGCAGGTCTTCATTCCTAAAATCCATCGGAGTGTTTAGAGTTTGAAAAAAAAGTTTCTCCAAGATAAAATGATAATAACCTGGGTTTTCTTTCACAGCTTCACTAGAAAGTAAATGTTCAGGTAATAAGGAAATATCTAACCTGGATTTTTTAACTTTCAGAAACCAGCAAAAAACCGTCCGGCCAATTAGCCGAACTGCGAACTCTTGGTAAATTTCATGCGAACCCGGACCGTCTCCTATTGAAGGTAAAATGAGACTCCTTTCATAATTAATCGTTTTGCCATTTCGGATTCGTTTGCCTCCAATTAAATTGGAAAATTTATCTGCGATAATTTCATAAAATTCCTTGTTTAATGCCTCAACGCTAAAGGCACTTCTTAAATCTTCCAGGCCAATCGGCTTGCCCGATAACGAAATAATCCTTAAAACAGGGGTTCTGATTTTTTCTCCTCTTCCTAAAAGATATGTATATCGCTTAGGTTCGGTTTTTTTTACACCTATAGTTCCATCTTCATCGAGAGTCCTTATTTCTGATACAAAAGATAAACGCCACTTGTTGTCTTGAACAAAAACAATTAAGGCACCGTCCACGTCGTATTTATAAACTTGTCTAAGTAGTTCCCTTAAACCTACTTTATTGCGTTCAAGCCAAACTCCCGGTTTAATATTGACTTGATAAATCCCAATAATTCTATCGTCTTTAGTATTGAAATTACCCAATTCGAACGCCTCAGATGCCTTATCATTCGTTGGCAATAAAATAGACAGTGGATTTTGATGTAAAAATTTTACATCGAATATGTCCACCAATACCTTTTGCCATAATTCAATTGAATATGGCTTTGAAAATATGTCTTGTAATTGTTTTTTATCCATTAATAAATGTCTCGCTTAAAACAACTTCAGGTGAAATGTTAACTTCAATTTCTTCTGGTTTTTCTTCATCACTTGATTCGTAAGCATCATATTTATTAGCAACAAGCAATATAAGGTTATCCAATTGTCCATACGTAATTTGCCGTTTGTCTAATTGTTGCCTGATTTTTTTTAATTCATTAGGTAATGGTGTATGTACACCTTTATCCACTAGAATAATTAAGTTTTCACAGGCAACTTTTACTTCTGACCTCTTAGTGAGACTTTTAAAATCTCTCAAAAACTTTTTAGCTTGAGACGAAACTCCGTCAGCTTTATCATTAGTTGTTACTGTTGCCGTAGATACACCTAAAAAATCCTTCTCAAAAGTAGTCAAAGCTGTTTGAACTTGATTATAATGCATTTCAGGTAACTCAAAAGATGTTTCATTTATTTTTGCCTGAAATAATTCTGCTGCTTCAAGAAATGACAGGGGGGTTGGTTTAAATTTTTCATCGACTTTATAAAACTCGATTTTGAAATTAGATTTTAGAAACACAACAGATGAATTAATTACATTCTCTTTTTGAGCTTCTTTGCTATCTCTTGCTGTCCTTGCCTTTAATGGAAAACCTTTAATTCTTTTGAACTCCTTAGGATTATTGTCTTTAAACTCTCTAATAAATCGAAGATATTGTAAACGTTTATCTTCATCATCAGGCAATCCTTCTTTAAACAATTCAAACTGTTCTAACAGCTCTTCGTGCGTATAAATTTGCGCATCCTCACCAAAGGCTGTGTGAAATCCTTGTAATTTAACCAAAGCTTTGCTGTATAGTTTAATTTCCTCATCTCCCTGTTGCGAAGGATAAAAGTTATAATTATAGATGACACCGGCTACACTGCCAATTCTATTAACGCGTCCAATACGTTGCATTAATCTAGTTGCATTCCAAGGGGTATCATAATTCACAATAACATTGGCACGGTGCATATTTACACCTTCTGCTAAAACATCAGTAGTGATAATTATACTGTAAGTGTTTTTTTGCTCTCCTAAATAATTGGCATCAAAATTTTCCTGTATAGTATCAAATTGTTTACTCCTGTTTTCAGAGGATATACAAAGGATTTTTTGATCTAGAATTGCTTCTAACTTTTCACAGAGATAATGTGCCGTGTCGGCGCTTTCTGTAAACACAACAAGTTTGCCTGTGGGGTTAATTTCCTTGTTAAATAATTCGGTCTTAAGAGCAACAACAAATTTATCTAATTTGGGATCTTCGATTATGTTTTTCCATTCCTCAACCAACTCACTTAAAAAATCATGATCTTTTTTTAAATCAATAATGAAATTTTCGTCGAAATCTTGCGGTTTAAAAACATTGCTTTTAGGATTTGATATACTGTCTTCCAAAATTTTTGTTTCAATCTGTTCAAATGATAACCCCTTTTCCATTAAACTATTAACACCAAGATCAGGTGCTATAAATATCTTCCCTTTTTCAAACATCTCAATCATCCTACCAGTCGATATTTTGAGGTTATTAAGTGAAGATTTAAAAGCAGTAAAGCTACTTTCAAGCCGTTTTATCATTAGCGTTTTCATTATAGCTGCAAGTGAATAAGAAACCAATTCAGCATTGTCATAGACACCCTCGCTAATTTCCTTATTTAATGCACCTATAGCCTGATAGCGTTTGTAATTAATTTTGTCTTTGTCCGTTAAAAAAAATATCGTGTGATAAAATAATTTGCTCAAGCGCGTATTTAATTCGTATAATTTTGCCTTGGGAGCGGCGATTTCAGGAAACCTTATTCCTTGCGCATTTAAGTCTTCGAGATATTTAGGATAGTTTTTCAAATCTCTTCTTGTTCTCCGGACTGTTATTTGTGAAATAACTTTTTCCCTAATTGTTAGATATAACGCGCGGATTCGTTCCATGTCAGGAATGTCAGCTTGTAGAATTTCACGATATTCGCGAATAATCGGTCCGAAAAAAGTTTGAAGGTTCGTAACCTGCAATGTACTACGCCTTGCGTCTTGGAAAAGCAACAACTGATAGTATAAATCCTGTGGCCGGTTATTTAATGGGGTTGCGGATATTAGCATTACCTTTTTCCTTGCACCGGATAGTAATCCTTCGCCGTTGCGAGGTGCCTTACATATCCGCTGCAATTGGCTAAACATTTGCGATGTATGATTGCGATATCTATGCGCTTCGTCAACCAGTACTAGATCATAATCTTCTTTAGCCCAATAGTTTATATCACCTTCGATTATTTTATTGATTTTGCCATTTGAAACAAATTTAGTATGGCGATCAATCCCAAATTGTTTAAAAGTATTTTTCCAATTCTTTTCGAGCGCAGGAGGGTATACGACAAGAATCTTAGTATATAATGACCCGTTAGCAATTAAGAACCGCTTTGCAATCATAGCAGCAACTACAGTTTTACCTAAACCTACTACATCTGCTAAAAAGAAACCATTATGCTCACTAAGCATTTGAAAGCCTTCGTTCACAGCATCTATTTGGTAACTAAGCTTCTTAAAAGATTTGGGTAAATCACCTACAGTATCTGGGTCATAATCAATGTTTTTTCCAAAATATTCAATCAAAAATTTGATGTAAATCTCAAATGGCGTGAATGATTGACCAATATGTGTTTTTTGTTTCCACAATTGTATGTCGGCAGGTAATATTTGAGTGCTTTCTGCCCACAAATTACTAAACTCCAATTTTGTGAACTGAACATCATCGTAGTTTTTCAATGCAATATTAAGTTCATAATTAGGCGCTTTTTTGAGACCCAGACCAGCATCTGTTAAATTGGATGACCCCATTATTACCCACCCATCGGAATGTTCTGTGTGTTTTTCAGGCAGAAATAAATAAAACTTAGCATGTATAGCTTTGGATTTATGAGCTCTAATTTCGATACGACCGTCGATCATATCATTTATAAATTGCAAAATTCCATTTTCAACGGTAGAAGAATATTTTGCCTCTTTTATGTCTTGAATAAACCACTTCAAAAACTCATCTTTTGCTTTTACCTCATCTCCAAAGTACAACAGTCCCTTACTTTGAGCCTCGGCAAACATTTGGTCAACGTTTATTCCGACAAGTATTTTAATTTCTTTTAAGTCTTTTAAATGCTCTTGCAAAGCGAAATAACCTGAAGATCGAAAATATCCTATAACGGCATGAAAGGCATATAAGTCTTTCATGTCACGGATTATTCCTGTGAATTTATCAAAGAGATTGCGCTCTTTGTTATTAGTAAAAAAATGAGATGACATACACTACAATATTAAAGCAATATCTCACTAAAATTTCATATTGTTTTAATTTATAAGATTTTTATAACCGCCTCTCTAGTCGATTAAAATTTATTTTTATAACTAGCTTTTAAAAAATGAGTATTTTAAATTATAGTTATGAAGCATCGATTTGCTATATGATTTGAGCTCAAGCAGATAGATTATGTGCAGCAGGAAATATTTCTCTCTACGCGGCGAGGCCGGTAATAGAATGGTTCACGTGCAATAACGTGCTGTGTAGTTCAGCAACTTTCGGTAGCAAAGTTGGTATGTATATTTATCCCAACTAATGTAACGATAAGCCTTAAAAATTGGGTCTTATCGTTACACTGGAAGTAAACTTTTCATTATCATGGCCTATATCGGCATCTCTTTTTCCGCTTAAACTGATTCACCGCATTTTGATCCATATCACCAGCATTGTTATCAACGCCGAGCAAATTCCCGATAAGATTGCCACCAAGTATAGCCGAATTAACCATCTGCTGCCGACCCGATTGTTGGATTGATAGATCTGCTCCGCGCTCGCCACGATGCTTTTTATTTGAAATGATAGGTTGGCCGCTGTGCTCTCCAACTGGTTGAGCCGCCTTGATGTTATTTCTATTTGCCTTTCCGATTTGATCCTGTAGTTTTCCAGTGCCCTGCTGTACATCATTTCTATTTCCGGCAGTAACTTTTGTATCTGCGATAGTTCGCTCAGTTGCTCCGGTAGAGGTTGATTGTCCGGTTCGTTCAGACTGGTTGGCTCTTGTCCTAACATTTGCCTGGTATATTGCTGTGCGATCTCTTTCTTGTTCATAATTGATAGCATTTTTAACAGCCTGCCATTTGTAAGCGTTTCCTAAATGAGCGCCTTTAAATTGCATCCCTTCATAGCCGTAAGAAATTCCACTTACAAATCCGGTGCTGGCCTGATTAAATAAAGCATTAATACCCTGTGCTTTAAGTTGACTGATAAATTGCTCTGCGATTGGCTTTTGATTTAGTATGTTTTTTATAGTGACCTGCAACTTCATTTTTACAGATGGTTCGTCTGTGTGCTTCATCATTTCCAACTCGTTCTTAGTCATCGCTCGTTCTTTTGCCTGGCGACTGGAGATTACTTCAGTTAATCCGTATTGCTTTTCTAACTTCCTAATTATCTGTTCGCTTCGCTGGTAGTCTTTACTATCGGAAAGGACTGTACCATCATAACCAATGCGGTTAACTAAAATGTGCATGTGGGGATGATCTGCATCAAAGTGACGGAATATTGCATATTGGTGTTGGTCAAATCCCATAGCCTCCAGATAATCTTTGGCAATGGTTAACATTTGATCATCCTTCAAATTTTCATGTGGTGGAAAGTTAACCGAGGTATGATAAAAGTATTTGGCCAAATTGGGCCTTAGCACTCGGATCATTTTTACTTCATCCATAATTGTCCGCTCGTCGTGTTGAGCAAATGAAGTGTCGAGCCACTTTGCTACGCCCTTGTTTACTTTCTCAAGGTTATAATTAAGTGCTCCTCTAAAACCCTTCCCTTTGACCTGATCCCCTGTCATTTCATTAAACAGTTTAAAATATCCTTCTGCGTTTTCATCAATCCTAAAAGGATAGAAAGGTAGGCCGGTGATAATTTGCCCGCGTGTAACTGCTTTACTGCCTGATTGAGATTTACACCAACCTTTTGCAGTTCACGGTACAGCGCTGCATTTACTGGCGATAGCTTTATATTGGGAAATCTTCCAGTAAAGGCTTTTTGCCTGATCCAGTTTGCCGGTGTCATGCCCGATGCTTCGGCATAGTTTAAGACGGTATCATTCTCATCTTTTGTCAGCCGGATATTCACTTGTATGATCCTTTTTTCTTCTTCCTGTAACGTTGGCCTTCCCATGATCTTAGATTTTTAAACGAAGTGCAAAATCAATTTTAACTCCGAAGGAGCAAGCCGTTTAAGCGTAGCGAAAACATGGCTTGCTCCTAACAGATGAACACACATTTATTTACTGAAATTTATACGTTTGCTTTTTGCTTCCCCTCTCAAAACTTTCATAATATCCTCGTAATTGTAGTAAAGGATACCACCTATTTTAGTGAATGGTATAGTTCCATTCTGCCGTAAGTTTTGCAAGGTATTGTCGGAGATTTTTAGAAGATTCTTAACCTGGTAGGTCTTTAAAAACTTTTTTTGCTCCTCTGTTGAGCCGCCGCCTCACAAAGCTTTCATTTGATTTATCAATCGTTCTCCAAACTCCTGCAAATCCTCTCTGGTGATAATTTCTGCAGCCATAATAAATATTCGTTTTTATTTGTTAAAACTTAAACCTATTGCGATATATGGTATTAGACAAGTCCAACTTTCGGCTGTACCCTTGGTACAAAGTTGTACCCTTTGTTTAAATAAAATTCACCACTCATGCCTAACTTATGTGTTTTTTTTATTACAACGAGTTGTTATGTATTAGCACAAAAGTGAAAGTCTTGCTTGAAAAAACTTCACACCTCATGTACGAGGTAGGTGTTTTTTTAACAAAAATCAACGAATGGTATTGGAATTTACTCCAAGTTTATCCGAGTCGGACTTGGAAATTTTTAAAGCAAGATTGGGCTTGCCATTATAAACAATTTGATGTTCCAATTTGGAACATCAAATTGTTTAATTTATTAACTATTACTGATTGGTGATTTTATTAAGGACGGTAGATTTTTTCTCTTCCATCTTACCTCTTAGCATATCCATATCCCGGCTAACTGTACTATCTAAAATTTTTGCATAATGCTGGGTAGTACGAATATTCTTATGTCCCAACATTTTTGAAATGCTTTCTATAGATACCCCGTTTGCAAGCGTAACTGTAGTGGCGAAGGTGTGCCTGGCAATATGAAACGTTAATTCCTTTTGAATGCCGCATACATCAGCTATCTCTTTTAAATAGGCATTCATTTTTTGATTGCTTAAAACTGGCAGCAATTTCCCTTCATTAATACATGAGGGATAATCTTCATATTTTTTCAATAGTTCAAGAGCCACGGGCAGTAAAGGGATGCGGGAAGCAGTGTCGGTTTTTTGCCTTGTAGTAAATATCCACTTCTGGCTATCAATGCCGGTGCTTATTTCAGAGCGTTTCAATTTATTGACATCGGCGTAAGCCAGGCCGGTATAACAACTGAATAAAAATACATCACGAACTTGATTCAGTCTTTCTGAAACAAAGCGCTTTTCACTAATCAAATCCAGCTCCTCTCTTGATAAGAAATCTCTGATTACTTCTTTAATCTTCGTCTTATAGTTAATAAAAGGACTACGTACAAGCCAATTGTTAGCCACGCAGATATGGATTATCTTTTTTAAGTTCTTGATATACTTTACTGCTGAGTTGTTATTGCAGTGCCTTACGGTTCTAAGATAGAATTCCAGCGATGTTACAAACTCATGGTCTAAATCCTGAATATTAATATCAGAGACCTTATACTTCCACTTTAAAAAGTTTTTTACATGTTTAATCGTGGTCTGATAGCGAATGGCTGTAGCAGGTGCATACTCTTTTCCAACCAGCGCCTCAACCTGCCTGTTATGATCTTCAAAGATGGGGATCAACATACGGCAAACAACTTCCTCTTCAATGCCATTCATGCGATCTTTAAAGGTTTGTGCGGTAATGGGGATTTTCCGTTCGATCATTTCCCGATAAATCTCATAAGCTTTTTGCTCAATTGTCTTGAGGTGGCTGTTGACAGATCGGGCATCTTCTGTATTGCCCATTACTTTTTGGGCGGTATTATTCCATTTATCAGGCGGGGCGTTTCGCTTAGTTGCGATCTCAACTCGCTCACTATCAATAGTTATCCGAAGATAAATAGGGGCGTTTCCATTGGGTAACGCCTTTGTTCGTTTCATCTGAAACAAAAGGGCAAAAGATTTTGTCATTTTCAGGTCTCTAAAGGGTTAAAAAATCAGTCCTTTACACAGCGGATTTCAATCAGTTGATTTTGTATAACAAATTGAAATACAATAGCTTCCAGTGTTTCCAGAGACCTAAGGTAAGAAACTTGTCGAGGTCTCCGAATAGGTCTCTAGAACGTTGAGCTATTTTGACATCTTTTGAGGGAGAATTCATAAAAAAAACGCTATAAAACCGGGTTTTATAGCGTTTTGATCTTCTTTAGACCTGTAAAAGTGGAGCCGGAGGGATTCGAACTCTCGACCCAATAATTATGACGGCTAATAATCTTAGGAAAAGATAGAGATAGTCAGAATAATTGGTTTGAATCAATATGTAAATGAAATTCATGTTAACATGAGTATCGACGCTCTGCTAATATGCCCAATTAGAATTTCAAAATTCTGAGTTGAAGTATTATGCTATTTATGGGAAGGGTCATCTTTCGGATCGACATAAGTTACTCCGGATGGGCCGAACCCGGTTATTTCGACAATAACTGGTTCTTTTCCGGTCATGGCAAAGTGATTCTGTCCGGCTACTTCCGAATAAATACTGCCTGCGGGCAACTCTTTGAGTTTTGATGAGTCAAATTTGTCACCGTAACCAAAGTGCCATGTGCCCGACAGTACCGTGGCCGTGCGTTGGTCCGGATGCATGTGGGCGGCTATTTTGGTATTCGGTTCAATCTCCAGCAGTATCATATACATTCCTTGTTTGGAGGGGTTGCCCATGATTACTATTTCCTTAACAGCCGAATAATTGGACGATCCGGGAGCATTTGTACCCCCACCGGTTTTGAGGGCCTTCACTTCGTGGAGATTTAGACGAAATTGACCGTTCTTGGAAATTTGGGCGCTGGCAGTGCCGGCGAATAAAAGCGCCGACAACGAGAAAGTAAGGATGCGAAACATAAAGTTTTTTTTAAAGGTGAAAAAGATGTTCATATCATCCCTTCATTCAACTTAGATGCCAGTATATTAAATTTCTGATTATCAGAAATTTAATATACTGTTGGTTTTTTTCGGTACGACATATCGAGGTTGTGAATAAACAACCACGATATGCAGTGGTCCTAGGCAATCTTGAATGAAAAAGAATTCCAGTGGGGAGGGGATGTTCTGTACCGTAGGTTAAAGAAAGAAGGGGGGATTAGTCATCCTCCCATTAAAACCGCATCGGTTTTGAACGAGATCTTTAAGCACAAACCTTTTTCGCTGATGATTTGAAGCTTGCCATTTAGCTGTTTACTTAAACCCTTAATAAGTTTCATCCCTAAAGAGTGGCATTCCTCTATATTAAATCCCGGCTTAAGCCCCCAGCCATTGTCGGCTATGATCAATAAATAGCTGTTTTCACAAGTTTCAGTAAGAGTTATGTTGATTGTTCCATAGCCATCTTCGGGGAAGGCATATTTTATAGAATTCGTGATCGCTTCGTTCAAAATAAGGCCAACAGGAACAGCCTGTGCAACATCCAGTTGTATCGCGTCCACCTCTCGCAGAAAGATTATCCGGCTTTGTGGATCAAGGTATTCTTTTAGATAGGAAACAAATCCATCAATGTAGTCCGCCATGTCAATTAATGCCAAGTCGTCGGACTGGTAAAGTTTTTGGTGGATCAAAGCGATCGACTGCATTCTGTGTTCGCTATTCTGAATGATCGCCAATGCCTCGGCGTTGTCGACAAAAGACGATTGTCTTTGTAAAAGGCCGATGACGATCTGAAGATTGTTTTTCACCCGGTGGTGTATCTCTTTGATCAGCCATTCTTTGTCCTTAACTAATTGGTTAAGTGCATCATTTTTCTCCCTGATCTCGTTATTGGTTTTTTGTTTGAGCCGGTAGTTGTAATAAAATAACACCATGAATAAAACTACCGCGGCGCTACCGCCCAGGGCAACATTGCGTGAAGTATTTGCCTGTCGGGCAATGTTATCCTTGATTTGATTGCTCTTAGTTAGTAATTTGATATCTTTCTCCTTTTGATCTGTTTCATATTTAATTTGCAATTCGGCAATTTGCTTGCTTGTGGCTTCGTTGAAAATCGAATCGCTTAAGGCTTTATATCGTTTAAAATGGTTTATGGCGGAAGGAAAATTTCGCAGCGCTGAGTCGATCTGAAAAAAAAGCAATTCAAAATCGCGGGCCCGCGGAATGCTATTTATCGTTATTCCTCCCTTTGAAAAGTAGGCGGCTTTGGTATATTTTTTCTGATGTATATAAAACCTGGCAATATCGTATTTCGCAAGTTCAATTATTTCCGTGTTTATACCGCCCTCATTGTAATCTCTCATCATCGCCAGGTAGTTTTTCTCGGCCATAGTAGGCTCGTTTAGCGCCTCGTAGCAATTTGCTTTGATTTGCTCAATTACGGCAGCCATGAACTTACTGTCATGCGGATGCCGCCTTTCTATATATTCGATATAATTCAGCGCTTCACGCGGCTGTTTTAATTTAATCAACCCCTGTACTACGAATCCCGCTGTCCTGAATATATATTCCTGCGGGACGTTATTGCCTTTCTCTCTCAGCTCGATCGTCTTTTTGTAGTAATAAATGCTCTTCTCCGTTTCTCCGAGGTCCTGATAGATCTGTGCCAGTTCACCATAGGTCGATTCAGAGGCCTTGCCCTTTGACTCCGATATTTTGACGCTTTTCAAGATATAAAAGAGGGATTGGTTCAAATTGCCTTGATATCGGTTTACAGACGCCAGGAGCCTGTATACTTGGTCAAGTTGCAGGTCGTTGGCGTTTTTATACTGGCTGACAACTTTTTTACAAATCTGTTGGGCTGTATCTAATTTATTTAGCGATACATAGCCGCCGGCAATTTCCAGGTTGACATCAATGATCCTCGCCGGCATTTTTAATTTTTGAAAAATTTCGAGCGCCTTCTTTAAAATTTCAATTTTTTCTGAAGCATCTGTTTCTTTCTCACCGAACCGTTGCAATATGCCAGCCTGATTGTAGAGGTCGTGGATGTCCTGGTAATGATTTATGATTTTCACGAAGTAAGCATCGGCTTGGTCTTTATTACCTTTCGCAAAACTGACTTCTCCTAGTTTGCCCAGGCTTTCGTACTTACCATACCTAGATGTGTCGTTTAAAGCATTGCTAAGCTCAAGTTCCTTAGTAAAGAAGTATTTTGCACTGTCCAGGTCGCTCTTCTTTTTCTGATATTGCTTTTTGAGGTAATAATTGCCTAATTCATGTAGGATTTTTAATTGAGCAGTATCTGGCTTGCTATCATGAAGTTTTTTTAATAAGTTGTTTTGCTGGCTGAAACAAGGGGAAACAATTGCCAATAACATTCCGGCAAAGAAAAGAAACTTCAGAATAGTATTTTTAGATCGTGCAGCCATTGAGTATTAACCAAAAAGTATCGTTCAATTTGTGATAAAAGGTTATTAAAAAAATATTAGCGTGATTAACGAGCCATGACTTGTAAATAATCGCCCGCAAAAAAATACTAACGGTCACTACAGTATTCGCCCAACTGAAGCAAATAACATAGTGACCATTAAAATTAAATATAGCGAATTACTTTAATTACCCGCCTTAGTTCCGCAGAAAGAAATCGAGCAGATCTTTCTGAACCTGCGGCGTATTTTCCTGCACAACCCAATGCCCCGAATTTTTGATGATTGATTCCTTTACGTTTGTGGCTACCAGCCTGCAATGCTCTGCAAGAAAGGAACCGGCAAAATGATCTGATCCCATAGCCAGCAAAGGCATCGGCAGCTTATTCTTCATCAGCTCAAGATTATCCTGGCCGTCCTGGTTAAATGCGCCGAACCAATGAAAAGCCCCTGTGGTAGCACCTGGAACCGAATAAGCCCGGATAAATTCATTCCGCTCAGCTTGCGTAAATGCGTCTTTTACATAACCCACCACAGGCCAGAAATCGGTGAAGAATGTCCCAACCCTGCCACTAACGAGCTCGCCTGAATGTGGCTGGGCGAAAAAGCCAAACCACCATGCCTGCGCTTTAACCTGGCTCCAGACAGGCTCAACCCCTGGCAGCAATGCGTCCATCAATGCCAGTTTCTTAACTTCGTTCGGGAATTGTGCGGCATAAGCATAGGCTACCATCAGGCCGATGTCGTGTCCGGCAAGATTGATATTTTTATAGCCGAGTTTTTTCATTAATTCGTGCATATCTATCGCCATATTTTTTTTGTCATATCCATCGGCTGGCTTCGCTGATTCGCCGACGCCCCGCAGATCAGGGGCGATCACCCTGAAGTGTTTTGACAGTTCAGGCAACAAACGGTTCCACATATACCAGTTTTGACCGAATCCATGGATAAGAAGTAAAGGCTCTCCTTTACCGCCGGTTACGTAATGAATTTTGACGCCGTTTACTGTTGCGTATTGGTGCTTGAAACCAGTTGGGGGTGACGCAGGCGTTGTAATAGCAGCTGGTTTAGTTGCCGCCATGAAAGCTGAGGCATGTGTTGGGGCCAGCCAACCGGCGCTTGCTACTATTAAAAGAACGAGAAATGATTTGGTAATTGTTTTCATGATTTTGATGGGGTTTTATTGTCTGATAATTGTTACTGTCATTTGCTAAGTTGTTCTATTTTCCGGTGGGTAATTGCTCTATCCAATGGGCAATAAAATCTGCGTCTTCCTTCCAGGTGGGTTGACCCAGAACAAAATGATTTCGTCCTTCGAATTCTTTATAGTCGGTTATCGATCCAGTATGTTTATATTTTTTATAGTTGGCGTAATTCAGTGCCGCCGGGATAAAATTATCGGTTGAGCCTGCTATGAATAATAAAGGTGCATGCGGCTTTTTAAAATCGACCTTTGCAGCTTTGGATATGGCATCCCTAACCACCAGTTTGGATTCTGGTATAAGATATTTGTAATACCCTTCCTTTTGTTCTTCATATGACATCCCATTTGTAAATGCGTATTGCCATTGCTTAAAAGACATTAAAAAGGATTTTTTTGCTGAAGTAAAAAATCCAAGTGGACCCCAACCGGCTTTATAAAAAGAGAACTTGAAGGTGAAGACGCCTTGCGGTTGCAAGGAGTGTATTGCTACTCCGGCAGCTGCCAATTCCCGTTCAAGTAAAATTTGGGTAATGAGCCCGCCCATCGAATGCCCTATTAGGATAGGTTTTTCAGGCAATTGCCGGACAAACTCGTCGAAATAATTCGTTAGGTTTTCCAGCCGTAGGGCCGCAATACAGGAGTTCGGTTGCGTTTGCCGCAGGTCATTGGCTGCGCCATCCTTAGCGGGCCATGGAGGAGCAATCGTTTTATAGCCTTCTCCTTCAAAAAAAATACGCCATTCGTCCCAACACGAATTGCTCACAAATGCTCCTGTTATAAAGACTATGGTTTTTGAAGAATCTTTGTTCATGGTGTTCTGATAGTTAAAATTGTCATCGGACTGGCAGTCGCCGGGATCAACTCAATAGATATGCCAGTGCTTGAAAATAATTGATAATCAGATTTTTGTAAAATGGAATTATAGCCGTGTTACTTTATCTCGTAGCTGGCTCAGTATTATAACGAAATAGCGTTGTTTTTAGAGGTATTTTGGGTGTCAATACAGTGCGATGTAGCCTGCGATGTTCCTTGATTGCAGTTATTTTGCTGCGATAGCTTGGCCCCGAAAACAGCCAAACGAACACTTGTCCCGCTTATTTTTGGAAGGATCTTGTAATGCCTAATTTCTTCATTTTGGAATTTAAGGTAGTCGGCGGTAAATTCAGCAACCTGGCGGCACCGCCAGGGCCCCATATCTTCCAGCCGCATTCATTCAATGCCCGCAGGATATGTGTTTTCTCATTTTCTTTCATTGTTTGAACGTTTGCATTTGCAATGAAACTCATGGCTGGTTGCTCGGTTTGGAATGGTAACGCAATTGTATCAATAAAGTCGCTTTTAGCCAGTAACACGCTTCTTTCGATCAGATTTTCGAGCTCACGGATATTGCCGGGCCAGCGATAGGTCTGCATACTTTCCAAAACCTTTTCCGACAAGCCTTTAATTGCTTTCCCGGTTTTGCGGCTGTAAATAATTAAAAAATGATTAGCAAGCGCGGGGATATCTTCTTTACGCTCGCGTAGCGGAGGCATAACAATCGGGAAAACATTTAATCGGTAATACAGGTCGAGCCGGAAGCGACCTTCAGCGACTTCCATTTCTAAATTGCGGTTTGTAGCAGCGATAATGCGAACATCAGTTTTAATAGTAGTTCGACCCCCGATACGTTCAATTTCCTTTTCCTGCAGTACCCGCAACAACTTTACCTGCAATTCCAACGGGATTTCACCAATTTCGTCTAAAAACAATGTTCCTGTATGTGCTTGTTCAAACCGCCCTATTTTTCTCTCAAACGCTCCGGTAAAAGAACCCTTTTCGTGTCCAAATAATTCGGAATCAATTAAAGTGGCAGGCAAAGCAGCACAGTTTACCTTAATAAATGGTTTGGATTTACGCGGGGACAAGTAATGAATACGCTCTGCGATTCTTTCTTTGCCTGTCCCGCTTTCGCCCAGGATAAGGACGGAAGAATCCGCCGGCGCTACCTGTTGAACATTATCGAAAACATTTAACAAAAGGTGGCTGCTTCCGATAATCCCGGCAAATAAATCAGCACTCGTTTCCCGTCCCGCTGTTCTGTGCACTCCATTATAAACGGGGTTGCTACCCAAAGGGCTCTTTGAGTCAGAGACCATGATTTGGGCAAAATCACCAATTAAATTCCTGAATCGGTCGCACAATATTAAATGATCAGAGTCGTATGCATCTGGCCGACGGCCGTAGAAAAAGAAATAAATTGCCTGGTTGCCAGACAAGGGTACCGGAAAAACCAAAAGCGATTTCATTGAAAACGTTTCCGTTATCAGTTTTCTCATCGGTTGTTCATTAAAAGCCGCCTGCAGCTCCTTTTCGTCATACCAGGTTGCCAACTGCTCCCATGTGCTTTTTCCTTTCAAGGCTGAAAGCTCATATGATTTTTTGTTGGTGATAACCATAAGTTCCTTGGGACCAATGGTTTGGTATTCCTCGAATCCAATACGCATAAATCCAATTTCGTCATTATTGTTGTCATTTGACTTAAGGCCAACGGATAGATATTCGAATGGAATATAAGGTTGAAGTGCCTGGCCGATTTGCATCAGTTTGTAAGTCCAGTCTGCTTGCAAATCAATGATCCGTGCCACTTTTTTCTGCAATGCCGCATTTTGCCTCAATTTATTTTCAAGGTTGTTTTCATGCCGGTAAACGGCAATGTCTAAAGCCACAAGAACATCTTTTTCGCGGAATGGCTTTACGATAAAGCCGTAAGGATTCGTTTTCTTTGCTTCTTCAAGGATACTTTGATTGGAGTTCGCAGAAAGATATACAAATGGAATATTTTCTTCCGTTAACTGATTTGCCAGGTCGATACCGGTTAATTTGCCTTTCAGGTAAATATCCAACAAGACAAAATTAGGCCTATTGATCTCGATCAACTCCAGGGCTTCATCAACTGAATCAGCTATACCGCATATATCATAGCCGGCATTCTGTAATAAATTGCGTAAAACATCAGCAATGATATATTCGTCTTCGACGATCAAGATCTTCTTACTTAACTGGTCTGTCATGTTTAGTCCACCTGATATTGATTACATTCGTCGGTTACAGTTTTTGTAAACGCACTAATTCATAAATCCTGCCAAATGAATCGAAAGTAACGCTTAATCAGCCGCTCGACTCAAATCAGTTAAAATTACATCACTTTCACCTAATATAACGAACATGAAGGTTTAATTCATGCCGAGATCTACATGGATGGCCATTATGGATTAATAATTACAACCATATTTCGTAAGGTTTGAATTTCAAGAACCACGATATTTCGTTGTTTTAACTCAAATAGTAATCATAAAATCACTGCTAAAAAGCATTATGCTTAATATCTTTAATGAAGTACGTCTCTTATTTGTCTTATATGTCACTCTTCTCTTGAAATAGCGTGATGTTGTACCTGTAGTCGAAAAATGGCGCAACCGATTGTTTTGCACTGTATTCTCGCACAATACATATGATCTCATCATTTTTGCCTGTTTGGAGTGTCAAACAGGCTCCGTCCAATTTTTGAGGTATTAATTATGTTTTATATTTGTGTGTGCGTACACACAAATACTTATTCTATTTTTTCTCGTAATTTATCAACTATGCTAAAAAGACTGTTGTTTTTAATTTGTATCGGCCTAACAAGCGTTACCAAAGCTCAGGATGTTTTTCTTTCGGGTGTAAAACCGGGCAAGGCATTCGTGTTTTCTACTAAAGGGGCATTGGTTTTAAAAAATAATTGTTTATCTGTAAAGTGGCTTGCTGGTAAATCGATAATTGCCATAAACGAATCTGCCGTTCAGAATAAGAAACAAATTAATTTAAAAGGCTCTCCTTTATTTGGATTAGAGTTTAAGGATGGTACTGTAATAAATTCTGCTGATTTTCAATTAAGTACCACTCCGAAAATTGTTCAGATCAAAGGAGATCCTGAGGCAGTTAAATTTTCTGAAAAGGAAGATGGTGTGAAAATTTTAGCCGAATTTTTGAATGTGAAATATGGCATTCGTGTAAAGTGGGAGGCCATTTTGAAAGATAATTCCAATTATATCAGACAAGTTTTCGGCGTTTTTGCTTTGAAAGACTCTTTAAAGATCAGGAAATTGAATCTGATCAATTTTCCGGCAGAAATGGGTATTAAGCTGTTGGGGGTTGTGGACGGATCGCCAATGGTATCGGATGATTTCTTTTTTGCCTGTGAAAGTCCGATAAGTAAATGCAATAATCAGAATGGCCGGATCAGCAGCTATATTGAACGGCAGGAGCCAACTCTTAATTTCGAAGCTTCTACTGTGTGGGGCATTGCCCCTAAAAGCCAGTTACGAAGGGGATTTCTTTATTACCTGGAGCGGGAAAGAGCGGCGCCATACCGCCAGATGCTTCATTATAATTCATGGTATGACCTTTCCTGGGCCGATCGTAAGTTAACCGAAGCTGGTTGTCTTGATCGTATTCAGGCATTTGGTGACAGTCTTACGGCAAAACGTCATATTAGCTTAAACGCATTTTTGTTTGACGATGGCTGGGATGACAACCAAACATTGTGGCAGATCAGCCAAAAGAATTTCCCTGCAGGTTTTGATAACATTAAAGCGCTGGCTGATAAATACGGAGCTTCATTGGGAGTGTGGATGTCGCCCTGGGGTGGTTACGAGCAGGCAAAGGAACAGCGGCTACAGTATGGCCGAAGCCAAAATCCTCCTTTTGAAACTAATTTGCATGGGTTTTCTCTTTCCGGGCCGGTTTATTCGTCCAGGTTTAAAAGTACTGCCGCTAAGTTCGTGACCAGTGATGGTATCTCTATGTTTAAATTTGATGGTGTAGGGGCGGGAGATCAGTCTACAGGTGCCACTGTTGAATATCAAACAGATATGGAGTCTTTGCTGAATTTAGTAACGGGCTTGCGTAAGGTAAAACCGGATTTATATTTTAGCCTCACCATAGGTACCTGGCCGTCGCCTTTTTGGCTTAAATATGGTGATGTAATTTGGCGGAATGGCTGGGATACAAACACGCAAGGGCAGGGCAATGGTCGTCAGCAATGGCTCAATTACCGGGATGGTCAGGCCTATAAGAATATTGTAATGCGCGCTCCCCTTTATCCTTTGAGCTCCCTGATGTATCACGGGATTTGTATTGCGGATAATGGCGCGCCTGCTAAGTTTGACATGGATGATAAAGATATTTCTGACGAGATATGGTCGTTTTTTGGATCTGGAACCAGTTTGCAGGAGTTGTATATCAATCCCCATAAGCTAAACGAGGCCAACTGGAATTGCCTTGCCGCTGCCATAAAATGGTCGCGCGAAAATGCGGATATTATGCCGGATGTGCATTGGGTAGGCGGCGATCCATCCAAAGGGGATGTTTACGGTTTTGCAGCCTGGTCTCCGCAAAAGGCTGTTCTTACCTTAAGAAATCCCTCGAATACAGCTAAAACATACCTGGTTAATACCCGGGAAGTATTTGAATTGCCATCAAATAGTACTCCAGATTATATCTTTTATAATGCGAAAGTTAACAGTAAAGAAACGAAGTCGTATGTGTTTAAGGGAGCCGTTCATGCTGTTAAGCTTGAGCCGTTTGAAGTGATGGTTTTAAACGCTGTACCTGTAAAATGACGGTTTAATCCATTTGTTTGTCTTCTGATTTGAATTATAAATTGATGTTGTAAGTGTGCGCGCAAACGCATTGGCCTGCATGAGGGTGTGTATGGCAACATTGTTTTTAAATAAATAAAAATGAAACGCGTATTCGTAGTAGTATTGCTAATCCTTTGCCTTTTTAATAAAACATCTTTTTCGCAAAATTTAGCTCCATATAAATGGTATAATCCGGTTAAGGCTGATTTTCCGGTTATAGAAGGGCAGGCCTGGTCAAAAGAAACGGCAGGTAGTTATGACAGGCTTCCGGCGCGTGCTCAAAAGGGCCTTAATCCCAATGTGTGGAACATCTCCCATAGCAGTGCCGGTTTGTACATTAAGTTTAAAACAGATGCACAGAATTTGGTTATCCGGTATAAAGTTAATGGCGAGTTTGCTATGTCACATATGCCGGCCACTGGTGTAAGTGGGTTGGACCTTTATGTATTGGATCCTAATGGCCAATGGTGCCTTGCTCCGGGTAGTTTCTCGTTTAAGGATACCATTACCTACCGGTTTTCAAATATTAAGGTAAGTGCCGATTTTGCGGGGCGAAGTTATGAATACCGGCTTTTCCTGCCTTTGTATAATTCGTTATCATGGCTTGAAATAGGTGTTCCACTTGGTAGTGCATTTAATTTTATGCCTTTATCCAAAGAAAAGCCGGTGCTTGTATACGGAACATCCATTGCGCAGGGGGCCTGTGCTTCAAGGCCAGGTTTAGCATGGACCTCCATTTTGCAGCGCGCGCTGGATCGCCCGTTGATTAATCTTGGTTTTTCCGGCTCCGGATTGCTTGAGAAATCAGTTATTGATCTGATGGCAGAGGTGGATGCGAAAGTATATGTGCTTGATTGTATGCCTAATATGATAAGTTTTTCTGACCAGGAAATCGAAGCACGTTTATCTGCAGCGATACAAACTTTAAAGCAGAAGCACCCATTGGTGCCGATATTGCTTGTTGAACACAGCGGGGGGAACGCGGGCGGACTATTGGATACGGGTAGAAATGCCGGTTATGGTCATGTTAATAAAGTGCTTGACCTGGCTTATTCAAAGTTGATTGCAGCCGGAACAAAGGGTATTTATTTATTGACTGGCAAAGAAATCGGGTTTGGTATCAACTCAACAGTTGATGGCTTACATCCTAATGATATCGGAATGGAGCAGTATGCCGCAGCATATGAGAAAGCAATCCGTGTTATAATTAATGAACCAATTGGCCGCTATTCAACCACGCGGCCCGCAGTACAAAGCAGGGATGGGTATTATGACTGGCGAAACAGGCATAATGAAATATTAACGCTTATCAAAACCAGTTCGCCAACGATTGTATTTCTTGGTAATTCGATCCTGAATTACTGGGGTGGTGAGCCTAAGGCGCCTTTAGCAAGAGGAGCTGATTCGTGGGATAAATATATCGAACCTTTGGGTGTGAAAAATTTTGGTTTTGGCTGGGACCAGGTAGAGAATGTGCTATGGCGTGTATACCATGAAGAAATAGAAGGGTTTAAGGCTGACAAAGTGATGATTATGATAGGCACCAATAACTTGTCTGCCTACAGTGACCAGGAAATATCAGAAGGGTTGAAAATGCTTGTGCTGGCTGTGAAGGAACGTCAGCCCACAGCGGAGGTTCTTTTGTCGGGTTTGCTGCCCAGGAGGGCGATGGAAAGCCGGATAAAGGTGCTCAATAAAGCCATTGCTAAACTGGCAGCTCAAACCCAGGTCCGTTTTATTGATCCGGGCAAACTATTGCTTAACCATAAAGGGAAGATTGATGAATCACTTTTCGGAGATGGCCTGCACCCCAATGAGGTTGGTTATCAAAAGCTGGCGGTAACATTGGTGCCATATCTTAAAAAATAATAAAGATGCCGGTATGAAATGCGCTTGACATGTGCAACGCTGAAATAAGTTCAGTATAGCGGAATTGTTTTAAAAGTAATTTCTATCAAATGATAGTCGATATTGATGAGATGGACTATATTAAATTACTTTTGCTATCTTTTCTACGCTAAAGTTTATTATGAAGAATAAAATTGTTCGCATTAAAGACATTGCCGAAAAAGCGAAGGTTTCGACGGGTACGGTTGACAGAGTACTGCATAAGCGCGGGCGGGTATCAAAAAAGGTAGAAGAGAAAGTGCTCAAAATTATTGAAGAGATGGATTATGAGCCCAATCTTATGGCAAGGGCTTTGGGATCCAATAAAATATACCAAATAGCAGCCTTAATACCCGATCATGAAATTGATTTCTATTGGCACGCGCCTAAGGCCGGAATTGAAAAGGCAGAAAAAGACTTGAAGCAATATGGCATTATTGTACAACAATATGTGTTTGATCCATATGATGTAGATTCATTTATAAGCAAGGCCAATAAATTAACCACTGATAAGCCCGACGGCATAATTTTATCGCCTATATTTTACCGGGAAACCCTCCCTTTTTTCGAGAAATGGAAGGTTGCCGAAATTCCATTTGTGTTGTTTAATACACAAATTGCTGAATGTGAGCCTTTAAGTTATATAGGCCAGGATTCATATCAGAGCGGGTTTTTGGCTGGTAAGCTTATTCATTATGGGCAACCCGATTCCTGCTCTATTTTAATTGCACACATTGATGAAGAGACGAGCAACGCCGCTCACCTTTTAAAAAAAGAGCAGGGATTTCGCAATTATTTTGCTCAAAATAACCTGGATCATCAGTACAAAATTCTGAGGGTTGAGTTAAACAGGTCAAATGCCGCTGTTTTTATGAAACAACTGGGGGATATTATTGACAGCACCCCTGATTTAGGCAGTATTTTCGTGACAACATCTAAAGCTCATGAAATTGCGAAGTACCTGGAACAGCGATATATAAAGCATATTAAAATAATAGGATATGATTTATTGCCTCCCAATCTGTATTTTCTGAATAAAGGGACAATCAGTTTCCTGATCAATCAAAACCCGAAAGGGCAGGGCTATTGGGGCATCTACCAGTTAACCGACAGCCTGGTGTTCAAAAAGGAAGTACCCATTATCAAGTATCTTCCGCTTGATATCGTTACAAAGGAAAATGCGAACTATTATGTTGATGATGAGGATGCCGTTTATTTAGATATCTGATCTCTCCTTAGCTAATTGTCCTTCATTCACAGGTCTGTATCCGCCATTGTTCGGTTATCCGGTTCAAACCCCAGTCAAATCCTTTTCTGCCAAAGCCCAATTTTTATGGGTTAAGAAAAAAAGGTACAATAAATTACTTGATCTCTCACAACGGCGCTATGCTTTTAAGTTTCCCATTTGCGGCTTAGTGTCCTTGTACGCAAAAAACTTTTTAATAACATTTTTTGTGCACAACCAGAGGGGCTCAGCTCAGCGTGGTATCCGCCGATAAGTTCTCGCTGATTAATCTGTTTCATTTATATAACCCGAAGGTTTTTCCGGTGCATTATCCTCATGAAAAAAATAGTAACAAAAAATTAACAAAATGTGTGCGAACACACTAATATAATTATATTTGTATCAAGGTGTTTATGCTAATTTAATGTGTTCGTAAACATTTTGCTGATCTCAACGTATAAACGAAAAATAAATGTCATATAATATCTCTGAAATAGTATCCAATTTTTGCATTGAAGGAAATGTCGCAGCTATTATTCCGTATGGGTCCGGGCACATAAACGATACATTTCATTTAAAAAATGCAAACCCGGGTTTGCCGGGGTATTTGCTTCAGCGAATCAATCATCACGTGTTTGAAAACGTTCCGGCTTTGATGAAAAATGTACAATTAGTAACAGATCATTTAAAAGAAAAATTGACCGGCATTCCTGGTTCAAACCCCGATAAAGAAGTACTGACAATAGTTTCAGCTAAAGACAAACAGTGTTTTTTTTGTGATGAAACAGGTAATTACTGGAGAATGTATTGTTTTTTGAAGGATACCAAGAGTTATGACATGGTATTAACCGAGCAGCAAGCTTATGAAGGCGGCAAAGCATTTGGGAAATTTCAGTTACTGTTGTCAGATCTTGATAGCGGATTACTTTACGAAACCATACCAGGCTTTCATAACATCACCATGAGGCTTGATCGTTTAAACAAAGCGGTATTGGACGATCCGAAGAACAGGATTAAGGATGTTTTGACTGAGTTGTCGTTTATAATTGAAAGAGCAGATCAGATGGCTACTATCATGAATTTGGGAAAGGAAGGGAAATTGCCGCTGCGCATTATTCATAACGATACCAAATTCAACAACATATTGCTTGATATGAATGATCATGAACAATGTGTAATTGACCTGGATACAGTTATGCCAGGCTATGTGGCATATGATTTTGGCGATGCCATCCGCACTATCATCAATACCGCGCCCGAGGATGAGCAGGATGTTACTAAAATAGAGCTAAACATCCCCTTATTTAAAGCTTATGCAGCGGGGTATTTTGAATACGCCGGTAGCTTTTTGTCAGATACAGAAGTTAAATCGCTTTCGATGGGAGTTTTATTAATACCCTATATGCAGGGTGTGCGTTTCCTGACGGATTATATAGAAGGGGATGTTTATTACAAGATCCACTCTCCCGAACATAATTTACAGCGAGCCAGGGCGCAGTTCGAGCTGCTTAGTAAGCTTGAAAAAAATTACGACGTTTTTGATCAGATAATTCATAACACTGCAAAAAAGTACATACAGATAACAACCGAAATTAAATAATGGAACTTACAGTAGCATTTTTAGAAGATATGGACAAAAGCAGTCCTATTGAACACATGTCTGTTTTGTTAGACGAGCAGGAGAAGCACCTTGTTGGAATTGTACCATGGCCCGATTATGATTACAAACCCGATGTTCATTTTGCGATAGCTTACAGCAACGATTGTTTTATGTTGAAATATTACGTAAAAGAAAAAGCGATAAAAGCTTCCTGTTACAAACCTAATGAACCTGTTCACCAGGATAGCTGTGTGGAGTTTTTCATTGGCTTTGGTACCGAACTGGAGTATTACAATTTCGGGTTTAACTGTATCGGCACTTGTTCGCTTGGGTTCGGAAGGGGCAGGGAAAATCGCGAGTTATCACCTGAAAAGCTAATACGGCTTATAAAGTCTCAGGTGCGGTTAACACAGCAAACAAATATTGGGCATGGCGATATTAGCTGGGAGCTTACCCTGATGTTACCGTTGGATGTGTTTTATCATCATTCATTTACATCATTAAAAGGACAACAATGTCATGCTAATTTTTATAAATGTGGCGATGAACTACCTGAGCCACACTTTTTAACGTGGCATAATATTGAATGCGACGACCCTGACTTTCACCACCCGGAGTTTTTTGGGGAAATAAAGCTTGAAGCTTAACATAGCCATGCGGCATTTATATGTGTTTGAAGTTATTTGCAAGGTAATAGCACAGAGTTTTTTGTTTTTATTATTGATAATGTAGATCCCGGAAAAACGACGATTTTATGAGAATAAAACTTATATTAATAATGTTATTATATAGTGCAGTGGCTTTGGCACAGGTTAAAGTTGATGAAACTTACCAGGAGCTTCCGGATCCCAAACCTGTAAAACAGGCAAGCTGGAGTTCGCTGAAACCCGGAGTTTATGTAAGTTTCGCTACCGCCAATATACGTTATGATAAACATAATGCTCCTGCCATATCTCCTTTACAGGCTCAATGGAAAACCAAAGCCTGGAAAGGAGAAAAAGTGCATACTCAATTCCTGATATGGACAACCCGGAATCTGAAACAACTAAGCTTTATATGGAGTAAACTTAAAGATGGTAAAGGGCATGAAATCCCCGAACAAAATATAAACGCGAGTTTTGTACGTTATGTGATGGCCGATGGGTTAAACAACGAAGGCGGTGGCTGTGGTATATTGCCCGGCCATGATTCCAGCCTTGTTGAGGATGTTATTGACCCTGTAAAAATGCTTCCGGCAGGTAAAAATACAACCCGGCCGGTTTGGTTAAGTGTGAGTGTACCGGCTACTGCTATTGAAGGCCTTTACAGGGGGAATGTGAAGGTAATTGAAGGGAAAAATGCACCGCCTTTAATTTTACATTACGCTATACAAGTGCTTAATCATACCTTGCCTGCACCGGAGCACTGGAAATTTCACCTTGACTTGTGGCAAAATCCCTATTCGGTGGCCCGGGTGTATGGTGTAAAGCCATGGTCAAAGCAACATTTTTATGTAATGCGCCCTTACATGAAAATGCTGGCAAATGCCGGGCAGAAAGCAATTACTACCACACTCATTCATGATCCGTGGAATAGCCAAACCTATGATATTTACGGATCGATGATAAAATGGACAAAAAATAAGAATGGCTCATGGGGGTACGATTATTCAGTATTTGATAAGTGGGTGTCTTTTATGATGTCATTGGGGATTAATAAGTTAATCAACTGCTATAGTATGATTCCCTGGAATCTAAAGTTTTACTACTATGACGAAGCCCTGAGAAAAGACACGATGATCGTGGCTAAACCCGGCTCGGCAGAGTACGAGGCACATTGGCGCCCAATGCTGATGGATTTTGCCCGCCATCTTAAAGAAAAAGGATGGTTTAATAAAACCACTATAGCTATGGACGAAAGATCCATGGCCGATATGCAAAAAGCTATAGCGTTAATAAAAAGCGCTGATAAAAATTTTAAGATTTCGTTAGCGGGCAATTATCATCCGGAAATTGAAAAAGATTTGTTTGATTATAGTGTGGCGTCAAACCAGTTAATGGATCAAGCAACAATTCGTTTGCGCAGGGAATCGGGTTTAAATACCACCTATTATACCTGCTGCACAGAAGGGTATCCCAATACCTTCAGTTTTTCGGCCCCGGCCGAGTGTGTTTGGCTGGCATGGCATGCCGCATATAAAGGATATGACGGGTATTTGAGATGGGCTTACAATTGCTGGACCAAAGATCCTTTACGTGATACACGATTTGGGGCATGGTCATCGGGCGATGCTTACCTGGTTTATCCCGGTCCACGGTCCTCTGTTCGCCTGGAACGATTGATCGAGGGCATCCAGGATTTTGAAAAAATTAATATTTTAAAGGAACGGTTTATAAAAAATAACCAGCAGGATAAATTACTTCAGCTAAAAAATATATTGGAAGGTTTTGACATTGGAGAGTTGAAAAATAAGACTGCTGCCGAAACACTTCAGGTCGCGCAGGATCGACTGAATAGCTTATAAATCACAAAAAAAACGTTTTAATAATTTATATTTATTGTTTGCCCGCTTTCATTTTCAGTTTTTTTTTGACTTTATTTATACCTTCTGATTATTTTGAAAAGCTTAATATAAATGGCTTACACCAAGCCCTTAAGAAATAGCTTTTTTAATTTTAAAAAGTTAAAATCAATAATCGATAATAAGTACATTCTTTGGATGATGCCAATTATAAATTTTATAATGCAGAATGAATAGCCTGGAAATTCAGCTGATGACGGATGAGGATCTTATAGCATTGATCAGGGAAAATGACCTTGGGGCGTTTGAACGTATTTATAATAAATATTGGTCAAAGCTTTATCTTTCAGCATATAACATCATCAGAGATCGCCAGGTAGCTGAAGATGTAACCCAGGAAGTATTGGTAAACCTGTGGATGAAACGGGCCAATCTCAAACTCACTTCGTTAAATGCCTATTTATATACATCTGTTCGTTACCAGGTGTTTAATGTTATCCGTTCGGGTAAAGTAAGAGCGGATCTTTTTAACAGGCTGGAGGAGCTTTTTAGCAATAACGGCGGCGAGGAGCTCCTGTCTGAAAAAGAAATTAACCGTTTGCTGGAACAAGGTGTTGCTGAGTTACCTGAAAAATGCCGCCAGATTTTTATTATGAGCCGCAAAGAACACTTATCAACCAAAGAAATTGCCGAACGGCTGGGTATCGCGCCAAAAACAGTCGAAAACCAACTGACTGTAGCCCTGAACCGTTTACGTAAAACATTGGGCGATTTTGTTTGCATAGCCGCCATTATGTTATGCGGGCGTTGGTTTTAAGCTTTTTTACCTGTATCTGGTTGTATTTATCCCTTCCTTAGATATTATTACGGGTTTTACTCTCCAAAATTTCATGATTCCTTAATGCTGTAGAAATATTTTATTATTCTTTGGGGGTATGGCCTGTTTAGGGTTACTTACATACAATAACTACCCAAATGAAAAAAGAAACACTGATAAACTTAATAAACAAATACTTATCAAACGAGGCTACCCCCGAAGAGGAGGCCCGGTTGCTAAGCTATTATGATACACTCCAAAAAAACAAGCTGCAATGGGATGAGCTTGAAATGGGCGATGAGAATGTAACAAAGAACGAGTTGTACAGCAAGATACTATCGGAGATAAAAAAACGTGAATCTGCACCTAAAAAAATGATTTTTCTGAGGAGGTGGTTTGTGGCAGCCTCTATCACAACATTGCTGATCGCGTCGGCTTCATTGGTTTTTTACATGAAGCATAACAGCTCATATTTCATCGCAAAAAATAGTATCTATCCCGTAAACAAGCACAGTATTGCCCCGGGAGGAAATAAAGCATTACTAACTTTAGCCGATGGTTCAAAAATTACCCTGGATGATGCCGCGTCCGGCGAACTGGCCAAACAATCGGGTACAAAAGTATCTAAGGCGGCAAATGGTCAGTTGGTTTACACAGTTGAAAACTCTGCATCTCATGCCACTGCTCCGGGTTTGCCCGAATACAATGTTATTGAAACCCCAAAGGGAGGGCAATACCAGGTTAATTTAGCCGATGGCACTAAGGTTTGGTTAAATGCCGGATCTTCACTCAAATATCCTACAAATTTTGATAGTGCAGTACGCAAGGTTGAATTAGCAGGAGAAGCTTACTTCGAAGTTGCTAAAAATGCACATAAACCATTTCAGGTTATCAGTAACCAGCAGATGGTGGAGGTTTTGGGTACACACTTCAATATCAGCTCTTATACGGACGAAACTTCGGTTAAAACTACTTTATTAGAAGGCTCGGTTAAGGTATCTGCGCTCAAGGCCAATCAATCCAAATTACTGAAACCAGGTCAGCAATCTGATATCAATTACGCAAATAACACAATTTCGGTACAACCGGTTAACACCGAAGAGGTTGTGGCTTGGAAAAATGGTTATTTCCTTTTTACCGACGAAGATTTGAAAAGCATTATGAGCAAGTTTGCCCGCTGGTATAATGTTGAGGTAGAATACCAGGGCAATGTGGATAATTTAAGATTTGGAGGGATGGTGTCGCGTTCAAAGGACCTGGCGCAGGCATTGAAGATAATTGAACAGACAGGGAACGTAAAAACCAGGATCGAAGGAAGGAGGGTTATCATTATGCCGTGATCATTACCCAGCATAAGGTAGCCTAAAAAGGAAAGCCGGAAGTGGTGGAACACTTCCGGCCGGAAAGTTAGGGCTTTGCCATGAAATTAAATTCGTAGTCCAATTACAGATTAAACCCAAAACAAGTTCAAATGTATGAAATGTTATGAAATAAGTTTATACACAATCCCCCGTATAAAAAATAAAGCACTGTTGATCATGAAATTATCGATCATATTGTTATTAGCAACAATACTTCAGGTGAGTGCTAAAAGCTATGCACAAAAAATTACATTGTCAGAAAAAAATGCTCCGTTAGAAAAAGTGCTTAAAGAAATAAGAGAGCAAAGCGGGTACGATTTTTTTTATAACTCAAAGCTGATTAAAGACGCTAATCCGGTTAGTATCAATGTACGGAATACAGAATTGGAAGAAGTATTGAAACTGGCACTTTCGGATCAGCCGTTTATCTATAGCATAGAAGAGAAAACAATAATTATAAAACCTAAGCCTGCGCCTGTTAAGCCCTCCGTTCAGGCAGTACCTACTATCAAAGTTTCAGGTGTTGTTACTGATTCAAAAGGTGTCACTTTACCCGGCGCGAGTGTACGTATCAAAGGGACTGATAAGGGGGTAATAACTGATAGCGAGGGGCGGTTTACCATTGAAGCTAATGATAACAGCACCCTTGTTATTTCATTTGCCGGTTTCATTGCCAAAGAAGTTACGGTTACCGGAGCAACATCTTTCCTGACCGTTCAGTTACTTGACGATACCAAGGGTATAAATGAGGTAGTGGTAGTAGGCTATGGTAAACAAAAGAAGCTGACCATAACCGGGGCTGTTACAACGGTGAATGTTGCCGATATAACAACTCCAAACCGCTCCTTATCTAATGCATTGGCAGGTAAGGTAGCCGGGGTTATATCAATGCAAAGAAGCGGGGAGCCGGGTTATGATAACGCGTCATTTACCATCAGGGGCATTGGCACTTTTACAGGTAACTCAAACCCGCTTATTATTATAGACGGCGTGCAGCGGGATGACGTGAACAGTACTTATGGTGGAGCTTACAACAACATCGATCCAGAAGATATTCAAAGCATTTCCCTGTTAAAAGATGCATCGTCAACCGCCGTATATGGGGCCAAAGGTGCCAACGGGGTTTTGATCATTACCACTAAAAAAGGTGTTGCAGGTAAACCTAAAATTTCCTTTAAGACAGAAACATCCATGTCGGGCCTTACCAGGACCCCTAAAATGCTGGATGCCGTTTCATGGATGAGGTTGCATAACGAAGCAACTACAAATGATGGTAACCCTGCTGCATATTCTGAAGAAACTATCCAGAAAACGGCAAGCGGGTTAGACCCATACCTTTATCCCAATGTAAACTGGATAAAATCTGTATATAAGAATTGGGCACCCGGCTATAATACCAACTTAAATGTAACCGGCGGTGCCTCAACGGTAAGGTATTATGTTTCTGCTTCTTTTTATGATCAGGAAGGAAGTTATAAAGTAACCAAACAAAACGGCTACAACCCCAACCTTAACTTTAAGCGTTACGATTTTAGGTCAAACCTTGACATTGATATCACGAAAACTACCTTATTGACCATGAACCTGGATGCGATGCTGGTAAGCAGCCGCTATCCCGGCATCTCGGCAGGAACCATCTGGTATGAATCATACTTAACCCCACCCAACGCGTTCCCGATAAGATACCCCGATGGCAAATGGGCCGGTCCGTATAATAACGGCGGATCTAACCCGGTAAATGATATTCAAAATTCCGGTTATAACAGCGAGTTTCGCCCTACTATCCAGTCTGTTTTTTCCATTAACCAGAAACTGGATGCTATAACCAACGGACTAAGCGCCATGGCTCGGTTTTCGTTTGATTCGTACAGCGAAAATGACAATGGCAGAACAGGGACAAATGATCTTTTTTTAGCCTCATCAAGAGACTCGCAGGGTAACCTTGTATTTGGCCAGTCGAGGTATGGAAGCCAGTTTTTGGGTTATACCCAGTATTCATCTGCCGAAAAAACCATGTACCTGGAAAGCAATATTAATTATGATCAGTCTTTCGGCAAACACCATATTGGCGCGCTTCTTTTGTACAATATGAGGTCAAGGGTCCAGAGCACAGCGGGTAGTGTTATAAACTCTATTCCTTATAACAATCAGAGTTTGGCCGGCAGAACAACCTATACATATGCCGATAGGTATTTGCTTGAATTTGATGCAGGCTATACCGGTTCAGAAAACTTTGAGCCTGGCAAAAAATTTGGCTTTTTCCCGGCTGTTTCTGCGGGTTGGGTAATTTCAAGGGAGCCTTTTTTTAAGGATTTTTCAAAAACGTTTAATCTGCTTAAAATAAGAGGTTCTCATGGCCTTGTAGGTAACGACCAAATTGGCTCTCACTACCAAATCACCAGGTTCCCATATATCAACCAATATGGCAGTGGCGGCTCCGTGGGCTTGGGCCTTAACGGAACTGTATATGGAGGCACTAAAGAAACTGTTATAGGTGTTGAGAACCTGACATGGGAAAAAGCCAGGAAAGATAATATTGGCCTGGAAATAGGGCTGTTCAATAAACTGAATATCACTATTGATGCCTATAAAGAGAGACGGACAAATATTTTAGTTCAGCGAAGCTCATTATCAGGGATACTGGGTGTAAGCGGGGTTGTATTTGCCAATTTGGGCGAAATGAATAACCACGGTATTGAGGGTAACATTGAGTATAATGACAATATCGGCAAGGTGGGCTTGCGCCTGTATGGCAATTTTACTTATAACAATAATAAAATTGTACAGCAGGACGAACCGAAACAGTTGTATGCTTATCAACAAGCCACCGGTCGCAAATATGGCGATAACCTGATGTACGTTGCAGAAGGGCTATTTACCTCACAGGAAGATGTTGATAAAAGCCCTACCCAGTTTGGCGCTGTGTTAAGGCCCGGCGATATCAAGTACAAAGATGTAAATGGCGATGGAGTGATCAACAGCTATGACAAGGTTTATACAGGCAAATCCGACATTCCTACCATATTGTATGGCGCAGGCTTTACGGTTGGCTATAAAAAGTTCGATCTTTCTCTTTTCTTCCAGGGAACCGGTAATGTAATTATCATGGCAAACGGTTCTTCTATAACCGGTGCAGGCGCAGAGGGCGCGGGTATTGTGCCATTTACAGGCATGGGCACTTATCCATCGGGTATGCTTGCAATTCTTGAGAACAGGTGGACAGTTGATAACCCGAATCAGAATGTTTACTATCCGCGTTTGGGCATTGCTAATCAAAACAGTAATAATTACCAGCCAAGTACATGGTGGTCAAAAGACGCAAGTTTTGTTCGTTTAAAACAGGCAACATTGGGGTACACACTTAAGCCGCTGTCCTTTACAAAGGCTGGTATTAACTCAGTTTACCTTTATTTAACTGGGCAAAACCTGTTAACATTCTCCAAATTCAAACTTTGGGACCCGGAGCTTGGCTCTAACGGCGCAGGCTATCCACCGGTACGAATACTTGCCTTAGGATTAAGGGTTGCGTTATAGAAATCGTGAATTTAAATCAGTTTCAAAAGAATTTAAAGTGTGCCAAATGAAAAAAAACATACTAATAATGGTAGTTGGGATATGTTTCC
Source organism: Mucilaginibacter gossypii (assembly GCF_900100945.1). Lineage (GTDB taxonomy): Bacteria > Bacteroidota > Bacteroidia > Sphingobacteriales > Sphingobacteriaceae > Mucilaginibacter > Mucilaginibacter gossypii. The sequence continues at coordinate 570,464 of NZ_FNCG01000002.1, forward strand.
TGGGTGCCTGTTTATCGTCCTGTAATTACCTTAATAAAAAACCGGATAACCTGTTAACATCAGATCTGATCTGGAGCACCAGGGCTAATGCCGAATCGTATTTATATAATATATATGGTTATATCAAACAAACCGATGGGGGAGATTACAGCGCGATGGGGGCAAGTGACGAGTCGTCGGTATCCATCCCCGGTACCAATGTAAGGCAAATGGTTGTGGGTAACTGGAGCCCGGTAAACGCCTATTTTGATTACTGGGATAACTACTATACCGGAATCCGGTCGTCTTTCATTTTTGAAGCCAATATTGATAAGGTTCCTGCTACCCAACTAAGTGTCAGCCTAAAAAATCAATATAAAGCCGAAGCAAGGTTTTTGCGCGGGTGGTTTTACTGGCAGTTAATAAAGCAATATGGTCCGGTGGTGAAAGTAACGGAAACGTTAAGCTTAAATGATGACTTCAATAAGTACCCGAGAGCGTCTTTTGACGAATGCAAGGATTATGTTAACCAACTGATGGATCAGGCCGCTTCGGGTTTACCGGCGCAATGGCCTTCAACCAGCAATTACGGTCGGCCAACAAAAGGTGCCTGCCTTGCTGTAAAAGCTCAGCTGGCCTTACTGTCGGCAAGCCCCTTATGGAATGGTAATCCATCATTTGCTTCTTTTAAAAACCAGGATGGCACCCCGCTGGCACCCACAGTATTTGACGCCGGCAAATGGAAAATAGCTGCCGATGCAGCCAAGGTTGTAATTGATCTTGGTTCGTACAAGTTATTTACAAATCTGGATAATGGCGGAACCCAGTTTGATCCTTATCTGTCTGTCAGGGACCTTTTCTTAACAAACTGGAACAGTGAGATCATATTTTCAAGAAACTCCTGGAATTATTGGGGATATACCAAATGTGTGTCGCCGGGGCCGGGAGGATATAGCATGTACAATGCCACCCAGAATGTTGTGGATGCGTTTTATATGAATAATGGCCGCACCATTGATGATCCGCTTTCGGGATATACAGCTACAAGTTTTGCTCAAAGTAATGGCGCAAAATATTGGGAGCACAGCAAAGGGCAATGGAACATGTATGCTAATCGCGAACCGCGGTTTTATGCCTATATCCAGTATAATGGCCGACCGGTATTGCCTGCGCCAACTGTTGATGATAAAAACTATTATTCATCTGCAGCGAATATTGACGGCACAGGCCGGGTTGAATTTTATTATAACGGTAAAGCCGGTGCAAAAGCCAGCGGCGCAAGTAATAATATTACCGGATATGATGTATTAAAAAATGTAAGTCCTGCCGATAACATAAGGATGGATGCCACCAACTACAGGCCGTTTATATTGATCAGGTATGCCGAGATATTATTGGATTATGTAGAAGCCCTGAATGAATATGATCCTTCGAACCCCAATGTCGTGCTTTATCTTGATCAGATCAGGACAAGGGCAGGCTTGCCTGGCATAGAGACAGTTTATCCGGGAGCTGTTGGAAACAAGGATTTAATGCGGAAATATATTTTAAGGGAACGCCAGGTAGAGCTTTGTTTTGAAAGCGACCGATACTTTACCCTTGTAAGAAGGCTGTTACTGGGTGCCGATGAAAATCAGACTATTTATGGCCTTAATGTCAACACTGACGATCAAGGCCTGGGATTTGCATTTACCGGGCTTTACAACAAAACGCTTTTTCAAAAAAGGGTATGGAACAATAAAATGTACCTATTCCCAATATCCCAGTACCAATTGGACCGTGACAGGGCATTGGTACAAAACCCTGGTTGGTAATGATGACTCTTATTGACCCGACAGGGTTTAAAAGGTCTGGAAATAAATAATTAAACCGTAATTATTCAAATGAAAACATTCATAAATATATTGGCAAAAGGCATCAATCAATACCTGCTTGCCGGGGCGCTTTTTATAATGATAGCTTTTGTAAGCTGTAAAAAAGAAAAAGTTCCTGCACATGATCCTGCATCACCTATCAGTATTAGTACATTTATCCCAGCACAAGGTAGCGGTGGTACCGAAGTATTGATCTCCGGTACCAACTTTTCAACAGATACCTCGCAAATTTCGGTTACCCTGAATGGGTTCAAACTGAAGGTCATTGGTGCCAACACCAAACAAATGATGGTAGTGGTGCCTAAGAAAGCAGGTTCCGGGCCCATAGTTGTAACTATTGGAAAAGGAACCGCAACAAGCACCGATAATTTTACATACCAATATACCAGGACTGTCACCACCCTGGCAGGATCAGGTAAAGCAGGCTTTGCAAACGGTAAAGGAACAGATGCTATGTTTGATTTTAGCGGGCAAAGCTGGTACAGAAGCTGCGGGGTGACTGTTGATGACAACCTGAATGTTTATGTTGCCGATCCCGGAAATCACTGCATCAGGAAAATTGATACGGCAGGTAATGTATCTACACTCGCCGGTAATCCCCAGGTTTCGGGTTACGCGGATGGTAAAGGGGGCGCGGCAAATTTCTCCCTACCTTACGATGTTGCCGTTGATGCCCAGGGAAATGTATATTCCGTTGATCCGGGAAATTATGATATTCGTAAAATAAGCCCCGATGGTACTGCAACTACCTGGGCTTGGGGAAACCAATCGCCATGGAGCATTGCTGTTGACAGGACCACAGGTTATATTTATTACTCCAGCTGCTCCAGCCCCGGAAACATCTACCAGGTATCAGCTCAATGGACTACCAAACAGGTGATATCCGGTCTTAACTATCCCGCTGGAATCAAATTTGACAAAGCCGGCAACTTATACGTATCGGTTAATGGTGACCAGGTTATCAGAAAATTTAATGCCGGCGACTGGAAGGGCAGTATCATTGCAGGGCAGCTTGGGGTTTCGGGTTATTTAAACGGAGCGGCTGCAACTGCAAAATTCGCTTATCCATGGGGCATCGCGGTTGACAATAGCAGCAATATTTATGTGGCAGGCAATGGAACCTGGGACGGCGGAAGCTACAACCCCGACCAAAGTATCCGCTTTATACAAGCTAATACTTTTGATGTGAGCACCTTTGCCGGCAGCGGTACGGCAGGTTATGCTGACGCAATAGGAGGATCTGCGCTTTTCAGCGCGCCAACCGGTGTTGCTGTTGATAAGAATGGAACCGTGTATGTTTTGGATAAAAACAACAATCGGATAAGAAAAATAGTTTCGGAATAATTACGATCCTTTTTAAAAATACTATCACAGTTTATTTTTCAACCCAGACATATCCTTGTTGTCCGGGATAAATATGAGTAGTAGTTAATAATTGTTTGGGTTTATTTAAGGGGTACTCCGTAGCAGAAACACGTTTCTGCTACGGGCAGGTACTGCGCGGTTTTAAGTGCGAATAAACTTAATGCATGTCAAACAATGGCTACGCCAATTTTTCTTAGAATAAATTTAATGAAACATTATATAAATATCTTTTTAATACATGTTTTTGCCATTCAGGCAATGGCTTGCAGCAAAAAAACGGTAGGTAATGACGTAATAGTCTCAACCGGTAATACACATATCTACTATGTATCAGTTAACGGCTCTGATGCTAATTCGGGCAAAATCAATGCCCCTTTCCAGTCCATCAATGCCGCCTTAGATCATGCCTTGCCCGGTGATACCGTTATGGTCAGAGGTGGAAGCTATTATGATAAGGTTGTGTTTCCTAAATCGGGGGCAATGGATAAGTTGATCACATTGAAGGCTTACCCCGGCGAAAAGCCGGTGATAGACGGAAGTAAAATAATAGTTTCGGGCTGGGTGCCGCTGGTTACACTGAGCAATGTAAGATATATAACATTGGATGGCTTTGATATCTGTAATTTCACGAGCTCAACTTTTAATACCGATCCTGAAGGGATCGCCATCAATGGCAATTCGCACGATATCACTATCAAAAACTGCAACATTTATAACATAAAGAACAACGCATCCCTGAACGACTGGCGAAGCGGACACGCTATACTGGCAATTGGTAACGGAACTACTGCCATTACTAACCTGGTTATTACGCATTGTACTGTACATGATACGCAGACCGGTACAAGTGAAAATGTAACGCTGGCCGGTAATATTGACGGCTTTGTTTTTAGCCATAATAAAGTATATGATACAGAAAACATCGGGATAATTGTTGCCGGTGGTGATGGTTTAAACCCCAAAGGGGACGTAGCAACCAACTATGCCCGCAATGGCGTGATAGGTGATAACATTTTTCACGATAATACCATGACCAGGACGCCGGAAACCTGGGGCCCCGACAGGTACGGTGCTATCTCCATTTATGTTTGCGGCGGTGCTAATACCATTATCGAAAGAAACACAGTATACAACAGCGACCGGGGGATAGGACTGGTAAGTGAAAGCAACGTGTATGCAACCAAAACCACCATCGTGCGAAATAATTTTGTATATAACTGCTATCGCACAGGTATATACATGGGCGACTATCTGAACTACACATCCGGCGGAACTAAAAACTGTTACATAGTAAACAATACCTTATATCAGAATAACCGTGTACTGGGCGCTTTTGGCGAAATTGAAGGGGAGATCAGGCTTACGGAGCATTGCGACGATAACGTGATCAAAAATAACATAGTTTATGCAAGGCCCGTTGATGTATTTATTCATAAGTATACCACAACAGGCAGCAATAACATTATCGACAATAATTTATACTATACTACTGGCACTCCGCAATGGATTTGGAACAGTACTAACGGTGCTCCATATACCGATTTTAGCGCCTGGAAAGCATTCAGTGGCAATGATGCCGGTTCAACAAACGGGCAGGACCCTCTTTTGTTGAGTACATCATCGCCTGATCTCCATATACAATCGGCCTCTCCTGCAAAAAATACCGGAAATGTAATTTCTGCCGATATAAATGGCACTACAGATATTGACGGAAATACACGCATTGTAAATAATAAGATAAGTAAAGGCGCACAGCAGTAACATGTTTAATTAAAAAAGTATGCTTATGAAATGTAATGTCTATGTTTTTTTAATGCTTGGTTTTGCTATACAGGCATTTGGTTGCAGTAAAAAGAACGATCCCGGCGGTAATGTCACAATTACCGGGAGCACTCATGTTTATTATGTAGCTGCCAACGGGTTAGAGTCAAATAAAGGAACAATTGACGCGCCTTTTCAAACTATCAATAACGCGCTTTCCCATACCATTCCCGGCGATACCGTAATGGTAAGGGGTGGAGTATATAGCGAAAAGGTTGTATTTCCCAAATCTGGCGTAATGGATAAGTATATCACGTTGAAAGCTTACCGTGGGGAAACACCTATAATTGACGGTAGTGCTTTTAGTGTTAATGGGAGGGAAGCCCTGGTAACCATTGATAAGGCAAAGTATATAGTTGTAGATGGCTTTGAAATACGCAATCTTAAAACCGCAACCGGCGATCCCAAAGCCATTATGGTTGAAGGTGGATCCGACTACATTATTATAAAAAACAATACGGTATACGGTATTGATTATACTCAGCTACCGCTCAATGGAGGTGGAAATGCTATACTGATCATCGGGAATACTACCGATCCCGTAACTAATATTACCGTTACCGGGAACACAATCCATGATTGTAAAACCGGGTACGGCGAAAATTTAACCATCAATGGCTATGTTGACGGTTTTACCATCACCAATAATACCATTTATAATGCTCAAAATATTGGGATAGATGCAGCAGGAGGCTATGCCGCAAATAGCGATCCAACGCTTAACTATGCCCGTAATGGTGTTATCAGCGGCAACACCCTCTATAACATTGAAAGCAAAAGAGGACCGCTTGGTGGACATGGCGCCATAGGTATTTATGTAGACGGCGGCAGGAATGTGGTAGTGGAAAAAAACAAAGTGTCCGTTACAGACAGGGGGATTGGTGTTGTGAGCGAAACCAATGGCTTCCCCACCGATCATGTTACCATAAGGAATAACCTGGTATTTAACTGTTGGTGCTCCGGGATCTATATGGGTGGGTATTTAAATTACACAGGCGGTGGTACAAGCAACTCGGCTATAGTAAACAATACCTTGTATAATAACAACCAGGCATTAGGTGCCTTTGGCGAAATAGAAGGGGAGATAAGTATCAGGGAAGATTGCACCAATAACGTAATAAAAAATAACATCATTTATGGCGGGGCATCAGATATGTTTATTCATAAATATACCAACCGGGGATCGGGTAATATCATAGATTATAACCTGTATTACACCACAGGCCCCGCGCAGTGGACCTGGAACGGCGTGGCCTATACCGACTATAACTTATGGAAGGCAGCCTGCGGTGGAGACGCCAGTTCAACATATGGCACCGATCCTTTATTTGTCAATACATCCGGCCTTGATTTTCACCTGCAATCATCGTCAGTAGCAAAAAATAGCGGGCAGGTGATATCTGATGGCGTTAACGGTACGGTTGATTTTGATGGTAATACGCGTATCGTAAATAAGCAGATAAGTAAAGGGGCATATCAATAATCAATACCCATTGTTTTTAATCTTGATTACAAAATGGAAAAGATTCCCACAATTAAAGAGATAGCTAAACGCTTAAAAGTAAGCCCTTCAACAGTGTCGCGTGCTCTTCATGGTCATCCCAGCATTGGCCTTGTAACTACCATGCGGGTTAATAAGGTAGCAAGCGAACTAAATTATGAGCGAAATCAAACAGCTGTATTTTTTAAACAACGAAAAACATTAACTATTGGTGTAATTGTTCCGGATTTTTCTGACGCGTTTTTTTCTTCGGCCCTTAGTGGGATAGAAGATTACGCCAGCAAAAGAAATTATAACGTTTTTATTGGGCAATCGTTAGAAAACCCCGATAAGGAAAAACGTATCCTGGAAACAATGAAAACCCATCGGTTAGACGGCATTATCATTTCGATAAGCAAAAATACCACGAATTATGAAGTGTTTGAGCAATTGAAAAAATATAACATTCCTGTTGTGTTTTTTGACCGTATTCCCGGCATGGAAGATATTCATTACTCGGCTTGTAATCTCCAATCGGGAATGTTACAAGCCATTGATTGTTTAATAGAAAAAGGGCATCGTAGTATTGGGTTAATTAATGGTCCATCGCAACTGGCCGCAAGTAAAGAGCGCCTGGATGCTTATAAGCAGGGGCTTGATAAATATCAGATAGCAGTAAATACTGACCTGATAGTCTCTTCGGATCTGTCGTCGGCGCAAAATACTTATGCTATGCGGCGGCTATTATCTTTAGCTGATAAACCTACAGCTATTATCACTTTTAACGATTACGTGGCACGCGATGCAATTAAGTTGTTGAAGAACTATAATTTGGCTCCCAATCACGATATTAGCTTTGTCAGTTTTGCAAATTCTCCTATTTGGAGTTTTATGGATAGTGCCCCAATGGCATCCATTGAACAATTCCCCCAAAAGCAGGGCATAAAAGCGGCCGAAATACTTTTTAAAATAATTGATGATCGCATCAGTGAAGCGTCGTTAACACCGGTTTTCTATCATGCGGTATTTGATTCCAGTATGGTGTCTCATAGAGGGCGTACCAATGTATAGGATAAGGTTATAAAAGTCCCAATCTCGATTTGCATAAAGCATTAGCGGGTAATATTTATACAAAAAGGGGTTTATATATTTTTTAGAAATTACACGCAATAATTTGATTGTTAACTACATATGTGAATGTTGGCCCGGAATTGTGTTAACCCTGTTAACCCCTCTTTGTTAATAGAGTAAATCCAACCCAACACTATATATCGCTTAGTATCTGAAAAATTCAAAAAAAGCGGGGCTCATCATACCGCCTCGTTTTTTTGAATTTATAAGGCAGAGGTTGATAGGCTTGTTGTTTGTATACTCTTTAATATTCCAATTCAAAAGTGTCACTATACTTTAATTTGCTGCTCTTTTGTAAAGATTTGGGAATTTGAATACTTAACTGCCCATTTTGATAGGCCCATTTTAACTTTTCAGAGTTGCCCAACAGGCTTACTTTTTTAATCCGTTTAATATTGTTTACAGGGAAACTTACCTCGGCCGGAAGGGTTACATTATCTTTTTCTGATAGCCAGAAGGCATATAATGTGTTTTTTGTTTTTGACCTTGTAAAATATATGTTCCCAACAGAATAAGGTATAACAGGTTCGGAAGCGTAAATTCCTTTTCCGTTAATCTTCATCCAATTCGCAATGTCCTGTAACCTTTGATAGGTAATCAGATTCCAGTCGCCATCCGGTCGGGGGGCTATATTAAGCAAGAGGTTACCTCCCCTTGAAACTATTTTTATCAGCGTTTGTACCAATTGACGGCTGGGCTTAAATTCGTCATCAGGAACATAACTCCAGTATTTGCCAATAGTCATACAGGTTTCCCATGGGTAGGATAAGGGCTTGTCCGGTACTTCCTGTTCGGGCGTGGTATAGTTTTCAAATTCGCCGGTCACTGTCCTGTCTACCATAATCAAACCCGGCTGATAGCTGCGGCTCATTTTTGCTATCCGGGCCATGTCAATATCCTGGTTATAGTGTTGCGGGTCGTTGTCCTTTGTAACAGATGGCCTTACCCAGCCGCCATCGAGCCATAAAATATCTATTTTACCATAACCGGTCATTAATTCTTCAATTTGGTTGTAGGTAAAATCTTTAAATTTTTGCCAGCGCTCAGGATATCGTTGCGGATCGTAGTTAACATTATGATCTTTAGGAGGAAAGTAAGGCCACCAATAATTTTCATTATGCCAGTCGGGTTTGGAAAAATATGCCCCTATCATAAAATTGTCTTTACGGAAGGCATTGAATATTTCTTTGGTTACGTTGCTTCGCGGATTTTTCGAAAACGGAGTTTTAGGGTCGGTAATTTTATAATCTGTTTGTTTAGTATCAAACATGCTAAAGCCATCGTGATGTTTAGTAGTAAATACCACATAATTCATCCCCGCAGCCTTGGCCGCTTTAACCCATTTTTCGGGGTTGAAATTGACGGGGTTGAAAGTGGTTTGGAGGTTTTCGTATGCTTTTTTATAAGTGAAATAATCATCGCTATAGGGGCCGGTACGCGTAACCCAGTCATCAGGGCAAATAGTCCAGCTTTCGGCCACACCCCATTGGCTGTATGTCCCCCAGTGCATAAATAAACCAAACTTTTGGTCTTGCCAGCGGGCAAGTTTTTGCCGTACCAGGGAATCTTTAGGAAGCTGGTACGTATCTGACATTTTATGCTCGTTTTGTGCCAATGCGGCCTGGCTGCATCCTAAAATAAACAGGCAAGGTAAAAGTTTTCGGATCATGATGGTATAATACATTGATAGTTTTGCTTTCATAGTAGATGAGCAAACATTAATTTAAAACCAATTCAATTACCGGTATCTCACTATCGGGCTTGGTTTCTGGTAGGTTTAATATCAGGTCGTTACCTGTGTCTTTTGATTTGCTATCCTGTTGTATCTCCGACGCGTCATGTAAAAACTGAACGTATTTTACTTTATCCTTGTAGCCTGGTAAAGTAAGTGTTTTGCCGGGATATGCTAACAAATGCACATATAAGCGCCGGGTATTTGCATTATAGGTAAGCAGGGTGTGCTCCGGGGCTACAAAGGTTTCCGGAGCTTCGGTACATCCGTAAATGGAGCGGCTGTTATATTTCATCCAGGCAGCTATTCCATCCAGCCTTTCGTTAGCACGTTTATCAAATAAACCGCGTGCAGTAGGGCCCACGTTAAGCAACAGGTTGCCTCTTTTACTTACGGCCTCTATCAACATCGTAATTAATTGCGTGGTGCTTTTCCAGCTGTTTTCATCCCGAAAATATCCCCAGGAACCAGAAAATGTTTGGCAGGTTTCCCAATAAGTTTTGTAATCGTTTTTTTTGACCCATTCCGATAAATTTACCTGTTCGGGTGTCAGGTAATCCCAACCGTCCTGGTATTCATTTAAATCGAGGCGGTTATCAATTATAATATTGGGCTGTAGTTTTCTTATTTCTTTAACGAGTTCAACAGATCCCCAGTCTTTGGCCCCTTTTCCATGTTTGCCATTATCAGGGTACGAAAAATCGAGCCATAGCATATCAATTTTGCCGTAATTGGTAAGCAGTTCTTTAATCTGGTTGTGCATATAGGTACGGTACCTGGCCATATCACGCCCTTTGTTCAGCTTATCATAATCCTCGTCCTTTTCGCTTGCCGGTTGCAATGGGTGTAAAACATCAACGGTAAAGTCGGGGTGATGCCAATCCAACAGTGAATAATAAAAACCTATTTTTATACCCTCGGCTCTAAATGCATCAACAAAGTCCTTTACAAGGTCTCTTTTAGCAGCGGTTTTAGTAGCCTTGTAGTCAGTATATTTTGAATCAAACAGGCAAAACCCTTCATGATGTTTAGTGGTAAGCACAGCATATTTCATCCCGGCCGCCTTAGCTTTCTTTGCCCACTCTTTGGGATTAAACAAATCTGGATTAAACTCATCAAAATAACGCTGGTATTGCGCATCCGTCATGCGCTCCCATCTTTTTACCCATTCATGCCTTGCCGCCTGCGAATAAAGTCCCCAATGAATAAACATACCAAAGCGATCATTAGTCCACCAGGACATACGTTTGGCTTTTTGTTCGGGTGTTTCCGTTCCTATTTTCTTTTGGGCATATAAAGGGGAAAATGCAATAAAAAACAATAAAATACCTGTTAACGTTTTTTTCATTTGGCGGATAGCTGACGTTAGTTTTAAAAAGCGTGTTTAAAAAAGGAGATGTTTTACATCGATAAAATTTCATCAACCACTTCCAGTAAAGGCCTTTGAGGCTTTTCGGGATTTAGCTTTTGGTTGTCGTCCACCCATTTTCGTTCCCAGGAAAAGTAATCAGGTTCCTGAACGTTTTTACCTTGCAGATTGCTGCGCAGATAATCAAAATAACTCTCCCAGCGAGGCAAGTAATAGCTATCCATCAGACCGGCCCACTCTTTATAAGCATACTCATGCAGATTGTCTTCGGTACGCACATTTTCACCCCAATAGGTAATTTGCATTAATTCGTTTTTTAAATTGTTTGCTTTTTCTTCTGCGGTATTGCCGTTATCTATAGCTTGTTTGAGATAGGTGTTGAGCCTGAAATACTGATCGGTATTTAAGAGATCATCTGTCAGCCTTATCATATGCAGGAATTTTGCGCTGGCTGCGTTAAATGTTTGCAGATTCTTGCTGTTATAAGCGGTTACCATTTCATTAAATGTGAGCGTGCCTTTATTAGCCAGCAGTTGCCGCACCATATTGATGAGGTCTATTTTATAAGTAGCCGAATTTTTAAGAGCAGGCGCCGCTTTTGCAAATTCTTTTACCGCATTTGCAAAAGCAACTGTGTCATAATTCCGGGTGAGCGTACCCCAACTGGAAATTGATTTAACTTTAAGTGCGGGCCTTGCGCAAAAAATGGATTCGCCAGCCCCTTCCTGATAACCGGGAAGGCTTTGATAAATGGTTTGTAAAAATCCCTGCCAGGCATTACTTGCATGCCCATTGCTTTTACCATAACGATATAGAGCGTATTTATCGATCCAACTGCGGGTGTCTACATGTTCCTGGCGCCAGCCCAGTTCAAGCATCAGGTCATAATCAGGAGGGTTGTTATTGATGCCTTCAGGCATAATCCCCACACCTTTAAGATAATTGCTGTAAGTGCTTTTACGGGCACGGTATACCTCATCGGCAAAGCGCTGCAGTTTTCCATATACGCCAGGCCGTTCGCCAAAATTGTTAACGCTGCACCATATAAATGGTGTATTATCATAAGCCTTACGCTTTTCCCAGTTATTGGTAAACTCACCAAAAAGTTCCTGTACCAATACTTTTGATTTATCGAGACCATCAAGCATGGCCTGTTTGGGATTATCCTGCCAGCCCTGCAATACCCATGTTGAAGCTGGATAGTAATTTTGCATAGAAGCCTGTATGGCGGTACCTGCTTTTTTCAAATCCACTCCTTCCGTTTTACCACCTTCATGAAAAGGGTCGCCGGCAAAAAAATGGATGTTCTTACCGTATAATTTTTGAATTTCGCTATAGTAGATGCCGGCAATGCGGCTAAACTCAGGATCAGTGGGGTCAAGTATATCAGGTCTTTTAAAAGCACCCCAGGTACCCTGATCAATGATATGTGCTTTACTTTTGTTTTTTAATGAGCTTGGCACCATGCCGTAAAAACCTTGCAACACAGGTTGTATACCCAACTCCTGCATCCGCTTCATCATTTTCTGTTGAATCAGCTTCCTGTTGTCTATCTGGCTTTGAGGCATGGGACCTCCCCAGCCTTCAATATTTCCCATCAGCCACCATGCGGTATAAGCAGGCCCAACAATGAAACTGTTAATTTCATTTTCAGTGTATCCTATTTTCCTCAGCGTGTTTTGCCATACCGCTTCCATCCCTTCAACAGTAAGCATTGTATTAACACCATTTAACGCCATCCAGTCAAGCTCCCGTTCCCAGTCGGGCCAGCTATAAAAGCTCATTGTGTAATTATAGGTGCAGTAATTTAACGCATAACGATACTTGGCCGCAGCTTGTACGGTTACTTTTTTGTTAACATTAGGAATAGGAAACACGGGCGACATGTTATCACCCATGTGAGAAATAGAGCGATGGCAGTAATATTTTAAATACCAGTTTATACCAACAGCTGCCGCATTGGCTCCTGAAGCATGGATAACCAGTTTATTCTTGATGGTTTGCAGTTCAACTATTTCTGAACTGGTGTTTTTTAAGGGTTCAAAAACGATATGGTTGCTTAACCACGGAGCGCGCCTTTTAACCAGTGCTTTTACAGCATCAAATTGTTGCGCTAAAAGCTGTATAGGCAATAATAAAAGTAGCAGACAGGTTAGTTTTCGCATAAAAATTTGTTGGTTTTTTCTGTTAATATGTCCGAAACTAACTAAAATTTAATGGAAAGATTATGCATAATTCTATGCCCTGGAGCCTTGAAACCTACGCAAACGTTTGTTACTGTAAAGACAAACGTTTGCGTAAGTTTTCACTGTTTTTTATCAAATATAGAGCGGGCGATATGCTAATCCTGCCTGGATAACCCCGATTGACATTAACAGCCTGGGTTATTTTATGATAGGGCGAAAAAATGTAGCCGATATTACAGTTACCTAAGGACTGCCGATAACTACGGCCTATAACGGCCGCTGAAAAATGGAATAAAGGCGCTAAATTAGAGCAGAATTACGGATATTAATAACCTAACCAAACTGGTGGTTTAACTCACGAGTTCGGTTGATTTTTAATATGGTCACATGATACAATATTATAAATGTTAAAATCACTCTTGAATACCCGCATAAGTTATTATAAATATTATAACCGCAGTATATTAAAAGCAACACCGCTACTGCATTTACTGGTAACCTTAACAACAATAAGCGTTAGTGCTCAAAATTTGAGTGTAAAAACTGCTTTAGCCTCAAAATCAACAGATATTACAGTGGCCACTGCTCAAAAAAGTATAAGTTTAGCTATTGATAATTCTGATTACCAGGCGGTGAAACTTGCGGCTTGCTTTTTTGCTGACGATATAAAACAGGTTGCCGGAACTTCGCCGGCTATTACTACTTTGCAACGCCCCTCCGCTGAAATGATTATTGCCGGCACTATTGGTAAAAGCCCAGCTATTGATAGGTTGATAGCTGCACACAAGATCAAAGATATTATTAAAATTAAAGGCCGTTGGGAGGCTTCATTATGGCAAATAGTTAACAACCCCGCACCTGGTGTAAAAAAAGCGCTCATTATAGTTGGAAGCGATAGACGAGGGACAGTTTATGGACTCTTACAAATTTCAAGGAAAATAGGTGTATGCCATGGCATTGGTGGGCAGATGTTCCTACTGCTAAAAGAAAAACAGTTACGATCTCCGTACCTAAACCAACTTGGGATGAACCGGCAGTTAAATATCGCGGTATCTTTATTAATGATGAAGACTGGGGAATAAATCAATGGGCGAGGAAAAACTTTGAAAAGGATTTTGCACACGGCATTGGCCCCAAAACATATGAAAAATTATTTGAATTGATGTTGCGTTTGCGGCTCAACTATATTTGGCCTGCTATGCATGAGGTGTCTAAAGAATTTGGCGATACTCCCGAGAATGTAGCTTTGGCCGATCATTATGGTATTGTTGCAGGTTCATCACATTGCGAACCGATGCTGTATAATAACGTGCATTGGAACGAGAAACTTAAAGGTGCCTGGAATTATAGCACTAATCCTGATAGTATTTATAAATATTGGAAAGAAACTGCTAAGGACAGAAAAGACAAAGAAGCAGTTTGGACAATGGGTATACGCGGTATACATGATCGTGGTATGGAATCGCCACCATCAGGTATACCTGAAAGGATAACCCTTTTAGAAAAGGTATTTAAAGACCAGCGAGATCTTATTAATCAATACGTCAATAAACAATGGGGGGCTGTTGCTCAATGTTTTGTTCCTTATAAAGAAGTATTGCCTGTGTATGATGCCGGCTTAAAAGTACCTGATGATGTAACTCTGATTTGGGTAGATGACAATTTTGGATACATTCGCCGCTTATCGAATCCAACCGAAAGGAAGCGGTCTGGCGGTAGCGGATTATACTGGCACTTATCTTACTACGGTGGTCCTCATTCGTATACATGGATTAATTCTACCGCCCCGGCATTGATGTGGGAAGAGTTTCATAAGGCCTGGGAAAATCAGGCCCGGACGATGTGGGTGATCAACGTAGGTGATGTTAAACCGATGGAATTGGGGATCGACTATTTTTCACGCTTATCATGGAACCCGGAAAGTCAAAAGACGGATGCACAACCCCAATTTTTAAAAGCATTTCTTACAGAACATTTTAATGAAAATGTAGCTAAGCTTAACGACTTGCTTACAGAATTTTATCGTTTAGGCACAGTACGAAAACCTGAATTAATGAATCGTGATTGGGCTATTTCTTTGTCGGATAACGAAGCTGTGCAATTACAAGCTGATTATCAGAGATTATTAAATCTTGAAACTTCTGTAGCAAAGTCTGTACCCTTAAATAAGCAGGATCCTTATACAGAAATGATTGGTTTTCCGGCCCGTATCATGGCAGAAACCGGACTTATATTTATGCATGACAGGGCAATTGTTTATGGCGCAAATCAAGCTACCCATCATGTCGAGATAGATCGCCTTAAAGCGGCTTTGGAATCCGAAGTTAATAATTACAATAATAAAATAGCAGGGGGGAAATGGCAATATATGATGCCGGGAACAATAACCGGTCAAAATCTTCTATCATGGAATAGCCAGGTAGCATGGCCATGGGCTGAAACCAGGAAACCGGATACCACCAAAAAAGCAATTCAGGCGGATATAACAAGAAACGCTTCATCTGCCGATGAACAAACCCCAGCCGGAACCGCAAAATGGTCGGTTATACCAGGATTGGGCAATAGCGGCCGGGCTATGGCATTGACACCGGTTAATCTTAATTTATCATGGAAACCTGGCGATGCAAAAGCTCCAACATTGAATTACAATTTTAAAACTGATGGTAATTCAGCAAAGGTGAGGATTGATTTTATGCCAACTTTCAGAATTTATCCTGGTATGCAATTAAGGGTAGCCATTTTAGTTGATAATAAATTTATTTCAACAACAGAAGTGCCGGGGTCAAATGGCAAGGAAGATGAGAATGGACCTAACCGTAACCAGGGTATTAGAAATAATTACGTTAGTGCATTAATAGATTTACCATCATTAACCACCGGTACACACAAATTATCTATCAGGGCTATTGACCCTGGCGTAGTAATTGATAAAATTTCATTTTATAAAAATTAGCGTCCTTAACTTTTTTATTTACTCCCAAAGCCGACGGGGCCAAAAGAAAACGATATATTCAGGAAACCGTCCTGTGGAAATCAGTAGGTGATTGCTGCGTGTGCTTCTTAAAGTATTTCAAAAAGTACGATGGGCGCCTACGACCCATGCAAAGCTCCATTCCTTTATGGCAGGATCTGTAAAATTTGTATTGGACATGCAGCGCCGTTTTGGAGAAACGAGGGTTATGTCGGCTCATGAATATTAAACTCCTGATGAACAACAAATGATGATCAAGACCAATCTTTCAGGAATGAGGCAAAAACTTCTTTATATTGTTCTGTTACAGGTATCGTAGTATTTGTAATCTGGACAGAATTTTTGGTAACGGATTTGACTGCTTCTTTGGATACGATAAATGAGCGGTGAATTCGCAGGAAAATACTGGCCGGGAGTTTCTCTTCAAGGTTTTTCAGGCTTGTGAGGGTTAATAACGGTTTATCCTGGTTCGCCAGGAAAATCTTTACATAATCTTTAAGTCCTTCAATATAAAGGATGTCTGCTATATTAACCTTTACCAGCTGATAATCAACCTTAAGATAAATATAGTTCTTTTCAACAGGCGTTCCGGGAGTTATATTATTTTGAGCGCTTTCCAAAATCTCAAAATAATCATATGCTTTGGCAGCCGCCTTTGAAAAATCAACAAAACTAAACGGTTTCAATAAGTAATCTAACGCGTTCACCTTAAAGCCCTCTAAAGCATATTGATCATAAGCCGTTGTAAATATAACGCGCGGACCTTTTTTCTTTCCGGTTTGCTCAATGATCCTTGCCAGTTCAACACCGCTTAGGTCGGCCATCCTGATGTCTAAAAATATCAATTGAAGGCCGGGTTGTTGATGAATAGCTTTCAGCGCTTCGATAGCGTTGCCGAACGTACCCTGTAAATTTAAAAACGGGGTTTGTTCAATGTACGAAGTAATTAGCTTTAAAGCTATCGGTTCGTCGTCTACAGCTATGCAGTCAATTTTCATTTGAATCGGAAAGTTAAATTTACAATGAATTCCCTGATATTGGAGTCGCGGTCAACCGATAATGTGTAGCGCCCGGGATATAGCAGGTCGAGCCTTCTTTTCGTATTTACAATACCGATGCCATTACTATCTTCCAACTGAGCTGTTTGTTCTTCAAAAAGTGAATTCCTGATCTCCAGCTTCAACTCTTCGGCAGATTGGCTGACCTCTATATAAATGTAACTTGGGTGTACACCGCTGATGCCATGCTTAAAGGCATTTTCAACAAATGGCAGGAAAAGCATGGGGGCTATTTCATGATTTTTTAGGTTGACTTGTTTTTCAAAAATGATCTGTACATCATCGCTCAGTCTCAGCTTCATCAGTTTGATATAGTCCTCAATAAATTTGATCTCCTTTTCCAGGTCGGTCAGATCGTTCTTGGTTTCATAAATAACATAACGCATCATATGCGAAAGCGTGTAAACCGCATCTTTAGACGCCACGGGGTTGCTATCGGCGAGTGCATAAATGGTATGCAGGATATTAAAAAAGAAGTGCGGATTGATCTGCGCTTTTAAAAAAGAAAGCTCTGAGCTGATTTTTTCCTGTTCAGTGGCACGGAAGGCTTCCTGATCGGCCTTGATCTTCCTGGAGACCGCGATGATTGTGCTCACTCCGAGTAAAACAAGTGCAGTTATGATAGTCCAGTAATTATAAACATGATTATCGTCAGATGATTTTTTAGCCGGGTTTTTGTAAACTTTGGTAAATACAGCTTTCCAGCCGGTTACTTCATCTAACCAATTGTTTAAGTACACAACGGAGACGAGAATAGCTATCATCAAAAGAACAAATAATACAGCCTTGTTTTTGTAAATCAATTGGGGCGTAAAATAAAACAGATTGGCATAGAATAATGTTGCCCATACCAAATGTATCAATACCTGTTTGATCCAAAATTCACCGGGGAGTTTCAAGGGCCAGGATAATGGGAATAACATTAACGCTAATAAACAGGCCACTATATAAAAGTGAACTGAGAAAAAGATCTTCTTTAAGCCTGAAAAAGCCATATCGCGAATTTTACCATAAAAATAGCGGAAAAAAAGTGCGTTTTGTTTCTCAGGCAAAACGCACCATACTGTATCAAATACAGTAATCAACTAAATCCCATCTCACCGGGATGCTGCAAATGACAAAATGTTTTTTTATTTTTTTTTAGGAATAGATGGTTTACAGGAATTAATAGACAGAATGGCAACTTTGATCTATAGCTTTTATTGAAAATTCCTCCAATCACAAGGGCATAGACTCTAACGTTCATTTGGTCTATTATTAAGGCCGATCCGTCTATTCTGCAGATTTTGATCAATGTATTTACTTTGTTTTGTTTCAAAATCTCGAATATGGGAACTGAAAATTACAAGTTCAACTTAAAAAATACAACGAGCCTGCGGGCATTGAAACTGATAACCTGGTTTTTATTGGCAGCAGGGACTGTGCAAGCCCAACAGCCCGCAGGCCCGCCATCAGGTGCCCCTATGGGTAATGGAACTATCTTCGGAACCGTAATAGACTCCCTGACTAAAAAGCCACTGGACTATTCGACAGTAAGCTTATTTAAAGCTGGTACAACTGCTCCAGTGAACGGTAGCCTGGCAGATCAGAAAGGGAGTTTCAAAATCACTGGTGTGGCGCCGGGAACTTATCGCGTCCAAATCGCTTTTATAGGTTACTCCACCAAAACAATTGACGGGGTTGTTTTAACGGGAGCCAAAACCGACAGAAACCTTGGGCAGATTATCGTTTCGCCAAGCGCTAAGATGCTGGCTGATGTTCAGGTTACCGGGCAAAGAGCCCTGGTGGAGAACCACATTGATAAATTAGTTTTTAATGCAGAAAAAGATGTGACCAGTGCCGGCGGCAATGCTTCTGATATCTTGCGCAAAGTGCCCATGGTTTCGGTTGACATGGACGGCAATGTTTCCCTCCGCGGAAATCAGAACGTACGGATACTGATCAATGGCAAGCCTTCAGGAGCGTTGGTAACCAACGCGGGCGACGTTTTGAAATCCATGCCTTCCGATCAGATCAAGAATATTGAAGTGATAACGGCGCCCTCGGCTAAATACGATGCGGAAGGTTCGGCCGGCATCATCAATATTATTACCAAGAAGAAGGAGGTTGCCGGTGTAAGCGGCTCCATCAATATGGGTATAGGCACCCGTCAAAACAATGAGAGCGGGAATATCAATTTCAACAAAAATAAACTAAGCATTACAGCTAACCTGGGTTATAACGTTGGATGGCCGCAAACCACCTATCAATCCTTCAGCAGTCGAAATACCGAGCTGGGTACATCATCCTCGTCAAACGGGCAAAGTACATCAAATCGTCATTTTACTAATGGCTCGGCATCTTTGGGATATGATTTTAATGATCAAAACACGTTTAACTCTACTTTTAGCCTAAGGGGAGGGGCATTTAAAAATAAAGGTAACTCGGTAAATAGCAATAATTCTGCATCAGAGGGAAATATCGATTATACAGCCTTAACAAGCAACGAATTCAAAGTCTCCAACTTTGACTGGAATAACGATTTTACTCATAAGTTTAAAAAGGAAGGTGAAGAATTAAGCTTTGCTTTTCAATGGACACATGGTACATCAGATGTAAACTATCTGTCAGAATATTCTGCTTTTACCCAAAACCAGCGTGCGGTTAATAACGGTACCAATAACGAGTATACTTACCAGTTGGATTACGTACTACCGGTCAGCAAGGTATTTAAGCTGGAAACAGGTGCGAAAAGTATTTTAAGGAGGATCTCCAGCGAATACGATTTTTTCAATCCGGATGCTTCAGGCGCGTACGTATTTAATACGGCCACATCCAACACCTATAGTTACGACCAGGACGTGTACTCGGGCTACGGCTTGCTTACTGCAAATTTGAAAGATGGTTTTACTGTACAGGCAGGTGCCCGGTTAGAGCATACAAAAATTAATGGAAATTCGGGCAATGTAAGGGCCGGCCTGGCACCTTTTGATAATACCTATACCAATTTTATTCCAAGCTTTGTGATTTCAAAGGCTTTAACGCCTACCCAAACGCTGAAACTAAGCTATAGTAAGCGTATCCAGCGGCCGAGCCTGCAATATTTAAACCCGTTTCTGAATACCAGCAACCCTCTCAACCAAACGCAGGGCAACCCGGAATTGTCGCCCGAAATTACGCAGACCGTGGAAATGACTTATTCTACCTTCATCAAAAGCAGTGTTATCAATGCCTCCGTTTATTATAGGAAGACCGATGATATTATTGAAAGCTATGTACGTACAGTGCCTTACACCACGGTGGATAATAACGGGAACCCGGTTACCAGGGATGTTTCCCTCACCAATTACCTTAACGTGGGTAACAATAATTCCGTTGGTGTAACCTTCTTTGGCTCAACAGAACTGTTCAAGGTCCTCACCATACGGGGCAACGTTAATGCGTTTACCTATAAACCGCAGGTGATCAGCAGCCTTCAGCAAGCAAGCCAATCTACCTATGTTCAGTACAATGCCTTCATTAGCGGAACAGTAAAAATAAACAAGGCTTTGTCTGCCGAAACTTTTTTGATCCAGAACTCGGCAAGGAGAACTTTTCAGGGAACAAACCCATCTTTCAATTTATGGGTGATAGGTTTGAAGCATGATGTTTGGAAAAAACGCGGAACGATTGGTTTGAACATTACGCAGCCATTTAAGGATTATAAAGACTTTACCTCCAATATTAATAGCGGCCCGCTTAGTCAAAGCAGCAGGTTCTCAGTGCCGTTCAGATCTTTTGGCGTTAGCTTTGCCTACAATTTCGGTAAAATGAATTTTGGTCCGCAGATGCCTAAGAAGAAACGCGGCGTTAACAATGATGATTTAAAACAGGGCGACAGTAATGGGCAAGGGGCGCAAAATTGATAGAAAATATTGAGGGCAAATTTTTGAGTAATTCCCTTATCAAGGAAAATGAGGGCTATATGGGCTATATTTCTAACGAACTGATCCCGGCAATAACAAACAATCTGACTGAAAAAATATTCAAAAAACAGGAAAGGTACTACTGGTAGAGATTAAAATGGAAAAGCAACAACCCCATAAGTACCTGAACCTTACGCCGGGCTCGGCGGGAAATGACATACCTGCCGGGATATTTAAAAATGATAAAATGTAATCCTGATAAATATCCCGGACTGGTTTGTTTGATATGGTGATGCTATTTAAATGACTTAAAAGCCTCCGCAGCCTGGTTTAATTGCGCAGCGCTGTTAGTTTGCGGGCCATTGTGTATGATGATCCGATACCTGAATGTTACCGATTCGCCTTTCTTTAAAGTCAGGTTCTTTTCAGATTTGCCATTGGTAAACACCTTTTCGCCCAGCGGATTGGCTGCAAACAGGCCGTAGCCACGGGCATGCCAAAAAGTAGGATAATTAGGGTTTTGAGGATGATCGATAATGGTAACGCTTACCGAATCGGTTCCAATTTTACCATATACCTTGCACCATACGCCGCGGGTGCTCCATGCATCATTGCCTGTTTTGCCCTCGCTGGTGAGGTAAGTACCGTTGGCAACTTTATCAGTGCCACCTTTTACTATGGTAACATTACCCTTATCGTCAGTAAATTTCTGGTCGGCAGGGTCAGGGATTTGCAGCTCATGGGCCAGACGCAGGCCAAGCATGCCATCTTTGGCATCTTTAAAAAGAGCGTCCTTATCCGCAGTAAGCGTAGTTACACGGTCAATGATCCGTTCCCGGGCATTTCCGCTAAATTCAAAGCGGGTTTGCTCTTCCAGTATTACTTGTTTTTGCTGATCTGTCCAGTTTGCATGATAGGCCAGTATGCCTTTTGTGCCATCTTTTGTTTCCAAAATTTTGTCGGTTCGAATCCAACCATAACCACTCTTTTTAGCGGCCGGTATGGCATAAGAGTTATTCCAGAAATCAAGACCGTTCAGGTTTTCAAAGTTAAACCATAACCCTATGTGATGCGGATGATCTGTAGGATCGCCAGGCCGAGGGGCCAGCGGAAAGCCGCGGGTCACCAATGTGCCGTTTGCCGACCGCAAAGGGTAAAGAACGGGTTTTTCTAAACTATCCGGATAAAGGAAACTGGTAAAGGGTTTTCCACCTATCAGGATATCTATTTTATTATTTGTTGTTTTTACCAGCCTTACCGGTTCGGCTTTTTGAGCTTGTACTACAGGAAACAATAGCATATTTGCGGCAACGGCAAGCCCCAGTTTTTTTATGATCTTCATTGATTGATGTAAGGTTAAAAAAGGTTGTGCGCTAATGGCAAGGCACAGCCAATGTCAATAATGTTTGTGACCTATCCGGCTATTAATATTTAAAAACTTTTCCATTAGCCATTACTTCCTGGGTAGCTTCATCAAAAGTGGCCTTATAGCCGGTATGAACAGCTGCATTGGTCATGATATTGGCTATCGAATGGCTGTAACCGGCTTCAACCGGGGCGTTTGGCTGCTTACGACTGCGCACGCATTCCATCCAGTTGCGTACGTGGTTTGAAGTAAGTATATCACCTCCGGTATTGGCTGATGCTACCACCTTTTCGGTATTAGCCAGACTAATCTCAGGCAGCAGGTTTGCCTTCATATGCATGGCATCGGCCATTTTTTGAGTAAGACCTCCTTTTGGCGATACTGTATTGGTGATGAGGTTAAGCTCACCGCCGTTTGAATAGTAAATTTCGGCCGGGTGCTCATCGCCATTGTGCATGCGTGAGCCAAAAGTAACCTGGAAGCCGGTTGAAGGATCATTAAGCGGACCGTAATCAAAAGCGGCCAGTATGGTATCCCAGTTGCGGCGCCCATCTTTCCACATATAGATACCGCCGTTGGCAACTACACTACGCGGGTGTTTTAAGCCGGTAAACCAGTGTACCGTATCAATCTGATGGCTCATCCACTGCCCGGGCAGTCCTGATGAATACGGCCAGAACAGGCGGTATTCCAGGTATTTACGCGGGTCGAAATCTTCATAAGGCCGGTTCATTATAAAACGTTTCCAGTCGGTATCCTGTTCCTTCAGCTGTCCTAATAACTCCGGCCGGCGCCAGCGGCCTGGTTGGTTCACATTCCAGGTGAGCTCAACCATGGTGATAGGGCCAAACTTGCCCGAACTGATAAATTCATTGGCTGCATGATAATTAGCGCCGCTTCTGCGCTGCGATCCAATTTGCACAATTTTGCCCGATTCCTTTACTGCTTTTAAGGCAGCCCGGTTATCTTCCATGGTTTCGGCAAATGGTTTTTCTACATAAGCATCGCAGCCGGCCTTCACAGCTTCAATAGCATGGCGTGCATGCTGGAAATCAGCAGTGCTGATGAATACAGCGTCCACACTTTTACTATCATATAATTCTTCATTATTGCGGTAAGCTTTTACATCGTGCTGCATTTTTTCTTTCCAGAGGGCAGAGCCTTCCTCACGTCGCTTGTTCCAGATATCAGATACGGCTACTACATCAAAGTTGAGTTCTTTATAATGGTTCATGAAACTGGGCACGTGCGAACTTTTGTGCCTGTCTGAAAAGCCTACCACCCCAACCCTGACCCGGTCATTGGCGCCAATGATACGTTTATAACTTTGTGCGCTCCAACTTTTGGGGGCAAGCATAATTCCGGCCCCGGCTAACGAGACCTGCCTGATAAAGGTACGGCGTGATTTTTCCATGTAATAAATAGTTTTAGTTGCAGGTTGTTTTTCTTCAAAATACGGGTACGTCAGGGGGCAGGTACCTGTATTTTTTGCTGATTAAAAGGTAAACTGGTTAAAGCCGGTGCTTATGCGCGACTAAATCAAATATCGAAGAATAGAATTGAAAAGCAATAGCGTTTTTAAATGTTAATGTAACAATAATACTGTTTTTTGCAGATCAGATTTCCTTAAATAATGTCCTGGTTTAAAAATGTAACAGGTTAATATTTAATTAAACAAATTGGTTAAGTAACCCTAATTTATAGTGATATAAGGTTTGGGGATAAAACCCTTAATTGATAATTGTTAAATCCTAAAGCGCCTTTCATTTTTCATGAAAGGCGCTTTTTTTAACTGAAAGTTGTTCGATACTTTCAGATTTTAATTTCAATATATTGATTAATAGAATGTTAGTTTTTACTTAGTTAGCTTTCGTTTCATTAACTAACTTTCTTTAGGGTTAGGTTCCCCTTTACCTGTAGTAATAAGATTGTGCAAACTTCCCGTAATATAACCGGTCCAGGCGTTTGAGCAAACCTCATAACATTCATGAGGTGGAACCAGGCCCTGGTGGGTGAAGCGGACTTGTGTTTTGTCGTCCTGTTCGGAAATTTCAAAGATCACTTTGGTGCCTTTCCATTCGGTTTGATCTTTGGTGAAACTAAAATAGTTGTCCAGTACAAGCCAAACCACTTTTTGGTTGGGAACAACTTCTGTTAATTTCAAGGTACAGCGGTGAAGGTCCCTGGCTTTGTAGGTAAACTCGTCATTGAGTTTTTCTGTGCCGCCTTTAACTTCTTCCGACCACCATCCGCGAACATTATTGATGGCATCATAAGCCTCTTTAGGGGTTTTATCTACTGAAATGGTTATAGTTAAATCCTGATCTTTCATTTTTTGTTCATTTTATCGTTCATTAAAACTCCCAGTTTGTCCAGTTTATCGCCCCAGAATTTATCATAGTAGGCTAACCAGGCCTGTAGCTCTTTAAAGCCGTCTTGCTTCAACACACAATGCCTTTCTCTGCCGATGTCTTGTATAGAGATAAAACCGGCATTGTAAAGCACTTTGATATGCTTTGAAACGGCCGGCCTGCTCATATCAAAGTTCTCAGCCAGTGAGTTGATTGTACGGCTGTCTTTTGAAAGCAGGTGCAGGATCTGCCTCCTGCTTGGGTCAGCAATTACCTGGAATACATCAAGCCTGTGCTGTTCCATCTTTTTCCGCGTTTATGATCTGCAGCATTTTATTGATAAGCACCAACCAGCCTTTTTCCATCGAGCTAAACATCAACGGGTTTACAGAGTCTGCAAAATCACGGTGTACCAGCAAAAGTTCGGTGCCATTATCTTTTTCGGTTAACATCCAGTTTACTGTCGAGTTGCTTAGTTCACCATTGCCCGGGCCGAATTTCCATGAATAAGAAAGTTTTTTGAAGGGGATAACCTCCAGGATCTTGCAATAAAAAATCCCGTCGAAATCCATTTCGGGCATAGGTTTGGCCCTGAGCTGAAATTCGTGGCCCAGTACAGGTTTCAGATCGCCGGGCATGAGCCATTGCGATATCAGTTCCTGATCGGTTAAAAATTCCCAAACCACTGCGGGTGGGTGCGGATAAAATAATTGGTGCTGAATAATTTTTGCCATGATAGGTAACCTTTAAGTTACTCAAATGTATATGTAACTTGTGAGTTACGCAAATTTATTTTTATTTTTATTTGGGATGTTCGAAAAAGCTTGTTAAAAATGTAGAGACGCATCGCATGCGTCTCCCACATGCAGATTACGATAGGCAAGCGCTGTGTAAAGGAAGCTTGCCCTATGGGAGACGCAATTATGCATCTCTACGTAAAATGATTGGGGACTTTGTGTTTTAGGGTAGCTTTTCTACGCGGGATGAGCGTTTTGATATAGGATCACCCCAATTATTATCAAGGTTATTACAAGTAGCACGGCCAGGATAATCTTAATGACGCTTACCGGGCGCTGGCCGATAACTTCACCGGTGCTGGCATTAACTGTAAATTGATAAATCTTGTTATTGTAGTTATAGGCACTTACCCAAACCGGTAACATCAGGTATTTTATAGCTTTATCAAAATATTGGGTGTCGGTGCTGTCGATTCTTTGCTCGTCTCCGCCTATGTCGTCCCGTATTGCCGAATTTATCGCTCCAACAGTTTGTTCGGCCGCTTTAGTAAAACCTTGTTCCGGGCCTAACTGGTAAGTTTCGGAACGGAAACCGCTCATATAACGTTCATCAAACTTAACCAGCATATTAAAGTTCCATGGGCCGAGTTTGGTAAGCGTTTTTTCGGGCAATGAGTTGCTGGCGGGGACCATCAAATCGCGAAAATCACATTCCACCCTTCCTGATGCATATGACCAATCAGTATGGCGTACCTGCCTGGTTCTGGTCTGCGATTTCCCGTCTACGGTTTCAGTATACGTTTCGGTGGTGTAGTAGTAATCGCCGCGCTCACCGCTATAATCGGTGATGGTGTAGGTATCATAAGTCCAGTGAGGGAGGTAAACACCTTTTAGCGCCGATGACGCATCACTAACTTTTTTTGCCAGATCGTTTGGCGCCCACCACAAGCTTTTAAGCCATTTTTTGAAAAAATCAACACCCTGTTGTTGGGTAACGGCAAATGGCAAAATATAATGAGGCGGCACATATTGCTGTCCGCTTTCAAGGTCCAAAACCAGGGGAGCTGTACAAAACGGGCATTTATCCGAGGTTACAAACTGATCGAGGATGGTTTGAGAGCCGCAGCTTTTACAATTCACTACCTTAAGATCGGCACTTTGTTTATTGTTGTCAATACCGGCGACAAATTCGTCATAATCATAAGGTAGAATATCGCGGCTGTCGGGGGCACTTTCAATGGCGTTGCTCACGCCACAGTAATCACACAGCAAATTATGGGTGCCGGGATTAAAGTGCAATAACGCCCCACAGCCCGAACAGTTTAAAGAGTTGTTTATAGCCGATGGGTTAACCTCGTTGTTCATTTCAGAAATATAGAATTAGGAATGATTATAGGTTAGGCTATTGGTGGAGGGACGTTACTAAATAATTCGGCTATTTCCTCAACAGATGATGCTACAGCCCAGGCAGCCATGCCTTTTTTCCAAACCATACTTTCCCTGCTTAGCTGCCCGCTGGCTATCATCGCATTGATGTCGTTTAATGAATGCGGACCGTCAGATTTGCCGTCTTTCGCAATATAGTACTGAACAGCGGGCTGGGGTGGAGGAGGCGGTACATTGCCACCGGTATTGTTGGGAGTAACCTGATTTTGCTGAAAGATATTGCCAACCTGGCCCATCATCGCAGCGCCAACACCAAGGCCCATACCGGCAGCACCTAAATTACCGCCTATGGTATTTTCGGCAGATTTTTCAATAGCATTGGCAGCCTGGAATTGTGCATAAGCGCCGAGATTACCCAATATGCCCATTTCGCTGCGTTTATCCAGCACCTGCTCAACTTCGGGTGGCAGGGAGATATTTTCGACTAATAGTTTGGTTAGGTTTAAACCAAGCTCAGCGAAATCGGGTTGGATAGATTCTGTTATGAATTTGCCCATTTCGTTGTAGTTGGCTGTCAGGTCAAGCACGTTTATCTTTGATTCGGCTACGGCATCCATCCCCCGCGAAACAACCGTGTTCCGCAACTGCTCATTGATATCGTCAATGATGAAATCGGGATTAGTGGCGGCGATTTCCTTAATAAATACTTTGGGGTCCAGAACCTTAAAGTTAAACGAACCAAATGCCCTCAGCCGCACCGGCCCAAATTCAGCATCGCGGATCATTACCGGGTTTTTGGTACCCCATTTTTGATTGGTGAACTGACGCAGGCTTACGAAGAATATATCAACCTTAAACGGGCTTTCAAAGCCATATTTCCAGCTCATTAAGGTGGTTAAAAGGGGCATATTCTGAGTTTGGAGCTCATAAGTACCGGGAGTAAATACATCGGCGATGAGTCCCTCGTTCATGAAAAGAGCGGCCTGCGATTCGCGAACAATAAGTTTTGCACCCATCTTTATAGCATTATCATGGCGCGGAAATTTCCATACAAGCGTATTTTGGGTGGTATCAACCCACTCTATTACATCTATAAATTCGTTACGAAGGATATTGAACAGGCCCATATTTTTTTGATATCAGGTTTAAATAATGATTAAATATGTGAAAAAAACAAATAGGTGAATGCGCCCACTGCTAATTATTTTATGTTTTTAAATCTGCATAAAATAAAAAACCGGACACTAATCAATTGACTAATGCCCGGCTCAAATGTTACAAAATGAACTAAATTAAGGAACGATCTTATCAAGCGGCGGGATATTGGTTTCAGCACCAGCGTATCCTTTACTTTGATTGATGTGACCATTTACGTTCAGGTCGATCTCGCTTTGCGGGACAGGCCACAGCACGTGATATGGTGAAATAGTATAGTGGTTACCCGAGTTGGTTACAACATTAGGGTTTTTGTAAAAATCGTTCTTCTCCATTATCCTGTCGTAAAAGAAGTTGCTTGTTGAAAAATTAGCTATGTTATAGCTTTTTCCGTTATAAGCGGCAATTCCTGTTTGCGCAAAAATGAAAGCGATACGGGTAAGCTCGGTTTTACGTGGCTCCTCCCAATACAGTTCTCTTTGGCGTTCGTCAAGTATAGTGCCGATATTAACTTTGCCCGGATCTGTTAACAACTGTGCATTTGCACGTGCCCTTACTTTGTTGATATCATCCATAGCAAGTGCGGTTTGGCCTTTCCATACGTAGGCTTCGGCACGCAACAGGTAGGTTTCGGCTAAGCGAAAAACATACCAGTCGGTGTTGGTACCACGCGGAGGGCTCCACCATTTATCAAGCGCAATAGGGCCCGAGCCTATGAACACTTTGTAATGCGGCCAGCCAAACCAGGCGCGGATGGTATCTTTTGCTCCATTTAGGAAGCGTTGATTTACGTTAGCATCAGTATACTGTTCCAAATGTTTACCGTACCAGGTAGGGTCGGAAGTTTTAATTGCAGGACTGTTGTAAACCAGGTCAGTCATGTTCATCCAGTTGCCGGGTGCATGCCTTAAGTCTGTATTATCTGTCCAAATGTACTTGGTAGCATAAGGTGTACCACGTAAACGGCCAATACCACGGCCATACCATAAAGTAAGCGGGAACTCTTCGGTTACTTTATCCGAGATACCCGGCTTTAATGCACCCGGAGTAAGAATAGTACCGTTATGCCACATCGGCACGCAGTTCCTCATCACCTGCGATCCGTTTGGTGTTGCTCCGTCAAGTGTTTCGCGGTCAAGCACTACGTATAAAGCTTCGGCATTGGTTCCCAGCGCTTTGTTTTCAGGCCTGTGAAGGTCCCAGATGATGTTTTTAGAAGCATCGCCGGCAACAATACCAAAACGGCTGGTCATAAGGTGATATGGGCCGTTAATAGCAACGTTGGCGGCTGCAATGGCATCATCAAATAAACCAAGTGCCAGATCAACTTTAGCTAAAAGGTGGGCAGCACCGCCTTTGGAGATGTCGCCTTTAGCGTTCGCATCGGTAAGGTTAGCTACGGCGAACTCCAGGTCTGTTTTCATTTGCTTTAGGATAACGATACGCTGGGTACTGAAGTAGCCGGTGTTTACCGCAGTTTCTTCTTTTAGCAGCAATGGCACATCGCCAAACTCATGCACTAAACGATAGTAGCGGTAAGCACGATGAAATAAGGCTGTCGCTTTTACCAGGTTTTTATCGGCGTCTGACGGCCATTTAATGTTATCCAGCCTCGATAAAATAACGTTACAGTCATGTATCCCCTGGTACCAGGCGCTCCAGTAGCGGCCTATCTTGTTATAGTCGTCGCTGTTTAAGTTTGCGGTAGGGGTGATCCGCGCGTTCAGATCCTGTGCCGGCGTGGTTTTATCGGTAGTACCTTCAACTGCGGCATCAGTAAATATCGATTCGGTAAGCAACGGGGCCGAGTCGCCAAAGTATTCAAATCTGACGCTTACATTTAATGTAGCCAAAGCTGCTTTAAATGCAGCAGGTGAGGTATAAGTTACGTCGGGTGTAAATTTTGAAGGTGCCTGCGGATACAGATCGGCCCGCTTGGTACAACCCCCGGTTATAAATATGGTTACCGCTGTTAAAGCCGCAGCCATGATGTTTTTGTTTATCTTGTTCATGTATTAAATCCCTCCTTTAAAAAACTACGTTAAACCCGGCTGATAAATATCTTGGAGTAGGACCGCCGTTTTGCGGATCCCAAAGCGGCCAGCTTGAAAACACAGCTGCATTGCTTGCGTTCACAAATAATTTGGCGCTTGATATGCCCAGGCGTTTGATGAGCTGCGGACTGAAAGTGTAGCCGATAGAAGCGGTTTGCAGCCTTACAAACGAAGCTTTACGCCAAACATTAATGGTTGTGCCTGATGAACCTGAGTTTAAACGGGCGTAATCATCAATCTCGTTATCAGGTGTCCAGTAAGGCAATACGTATGAGTTCATACGCGCAAAGCCTACGCTGCCCGGGTTGTTTAAAGCCTGGTTGTATTGCCTTAACTGACCAATGCTTGATACCAGCAGGAATGATACATCGAAATGTTTAAGGAAATTAAAATCATTGCGTAACGACCAGCTGAAGCGTGGATTGGTAGAGCCCAGAAATTGCTTATCGTCGTTGGTGAATTTAAAATCGCCGTTTACATCCTGCAGTTTAAAATCACCGGGTTTAGCGCCGTATTTAGCTGCTTCAGTAGCATCTGCGGTTTTCCAAACACCCAGGATCCTGTAATCCCAAACAGCGTTGATATCGTGACCAATGAACCAGCCGTTGCCGATATCATCTTTTTCAACATTGGTGGTAACGCCGTTGGCATCGGTAACCGGGAATGCACCATACAGGTGAACAATTTTGTTGCGGTTTAAGAAAAATGTTCCGCTGGCATTCCAGTTAAAGTTTTCGCTTTTGATGACCTTGCCGTCCAATGAAATTTCAAACCCTTTATTGTTAACCTGGCCGATGTTGGTATACGGGTTTGAGTTATTAGTACCACCTGGTAAAATGTTTAATGAATTGTAACCCTGAACGTCAAGGATACTGCGTTTAACCAGCAGGTCGGTAGTTTTACGATCATAAACATCAATAGAGCCGCTAAGCCTGTTGTGCAATACGGTGAAATCAAGCCCGATGTTGGGGCCCACGGTGCGTTCCCATTTTAAGGCAGCGTTTTGTAAGGTACTTACATAGATACCGCTGTTGTTAGTAACCGTACCCGAGTTGTTTGCCGTGGGATATTTAACGCCACCCAATACAGCCAATGAGATAGAAGGATCGGCGGTAGTAGTAGAAGTACGGTTACCGTTAGCGCCATAGCTGAAACGTAGTTTGCCATAATCCAGCCATTTAAAAGCATCACCTTTCATGAAGCTTTCATCACTGAATACCCAGGCAATTGCTCCAGAAGGGTATACCTCGCGTGGATGCTGCAAGCCAAATGCGGAGAAACCGTCGCGGCGTACAGTGGCGGTAACAATGTACTTGCCCAACAAGGTGTAGTTGATCCTGCCCATGATGGCATCGGCATTATAAATTCGGTCATCGCTGCTTTCAACAGGTAAATTACCGGCGCCTATGTTGTGGTAACCCAAAATATCGGTTGGGGTTAACTGTGTGTTTGAAGCATTGGTATACCAGGTTTGGTATTTTTCTTTGTTAAGCAGGAAGGTTGCATCAAAGCTATGGATGCCAAATGTTTTGTTCCAGCTTAAAATATTATCAAGGTTGTACCTGTAGCGGTTTTCTTGCGAGCGTATAGCTGTACCTCCAGAAAGTTCATTAGGGTTAGCTACCGGGCGGAAAAAGAAGTTCCGGTACGATTCGATGGTTGGCGCATAATTCACCGTATACTTAATACCGAAAGGAAGATCCAAACGGGCAAAAAGTACCGAGAACAGCGTGTTTTGAACCGCTACGTTTTGATTATAGCGGTTGCCGAGAAATGGGTTACGCTGGTTCAAACCGCTGTCATCGGTATCGATACGGCGTAATGAGCCATCGGCATTGTACACATCTCCATAAGGAGATGAGTTAATGATCTGCGTCCAGTCGGCTTCGGTAGCGTCAATACCCTGACCACTCAGCGGGGTGCTGGCTGCACCTTCATCGCGGCTTGCAAACTGCGCATTTACACCAAGGGTTAAAAATTTAGCAGCCTTACCTTCCAGGTTTACGCGGAAACGTCCGTCGGTATACTGGCCGCCCTGGATCAGGTTCTGGTTTTTGGTGTAGTTGCCCGATACATAATATTTAACGGTTTCTGAACTTCCCGAAAAGCTGCCGGTATAATCCTGGCGGAAGCCATTGCGGAAAATCAGTTTTGACCAGTCGGTCATTTTACCAGCCTGGTAGTTGGCAATCTCGTTAGGGAATAAGCCCAAACGTTGCAGCCAGATGGTAGTTGGGTCGCCTGTAGCACCATTGAGGAACTGGGCAAGCGTTACACCATCGGGCAGTTTGTTAGGGTTGCTGTAATAGTAATAAGGATTTGAAGTATTAGAACTGCGGGCACCGTCGGCACGCCAGTTAAGAAAGCCGTCGCCGGTGTAATATTTTTGATTTTGCAATAGTTGAGCGATACCAAAGTTGGCATTCAAGGTGATTTGGGTGCCGCCTTTTTTACCTTTTTTAGTGGTAATGGCTACAACGCCGCCAGCAGATTGAGCACCGTATACAGCAAGTGCGCTTGGGTCGCGCAGTACATCAACGCGGTCGATATCGTTAGGGTTGATATCAGCCAGCTGGCCGGGATAAATAACACCATCCAATACGATAACAGGCTGTACGTTGCCCGAAAGAGAGGCTTTACCCCTGATCTGCAGGTCGCCTGTACCGCCGCCTTTGGCTGAGGTATTCAATGCAACCGATATCCCCGGGATGTTACCCCTGATAATGTCTGTAGCACTGGCCGGGTGTTCATTTTCCAATTTCTCGGCCTTAACACTGCTGATGGCACCGGTAACATCTTTAACGGCACGTGTGCCGTAACCTATAACTACAACTTCTTCCAACTGTTTGTTGGCATCGGCCAGTGTTACATCAATTGTTGTGCGTCCATTAACTGGCTGCTCTTGTGTGGCCGAACCCACAAAGCTGAAAACGAGTATAGCGTTGCTGTTGGCTGTGATAGAATAGCTGCCTTTTAAATCAGTAACTGTTACCGCACCTGTCGACTTGTTTTTTACAGTAGCGCCAGGTATTGGCAGACCCTGGCTGTCTTTAACAATACCTTTCACGGCAATGTCCTGTGCGAACGTGCGTGTTAGTATTGTAATAAGTAAAACAAAAATTAGCGTAATTTTTTTCTTCATAATTAATTGCTGTTTAATTGGTTAAGCAGCCCATGGCTGCCGGAACGGGCTATAGGCAAACCTGGTTTACACCATAGCGATGCAGGTAAATAACTGCTATGCAATCTTTACTTCATATAAGCGATTTGTTGGTTAAGCGTATTACTAATTGGTATTTGGTGGGGTAAATGTAACGCGGAATAAACCAATAATGCAATAGTTTGATTGTGTGTAAGTTATTGATTTTAAGATGTTTAAATCAATTTTGATACGTTTTGATAACGAGGAACTCAAACGTTGAAGTGGCGTATTTACAGCAGGTTACACCCGGTTTGTTTTTGCAGCTGATACGCTTGATGAACAAGAAAAAAAAGTGAAAATAATTTAAAAAATGACAAAGGAGGAGATCGGGGAGATGGTTAATACTTGTTTTATAATGATAAAAATGAGGTTTTCACGCTATGAGGGTCCTCTGCGAGCTTGGGTTAACGCACAAAACTAATAGCAAATGGCTATTGCCAATCGACTGATTAGCGTAGGTTGAACCCCCTCTGGGTTTCGTAAAAGTGGGGAAGGATATTTCTACAAACCTTTTCCCGCTCTGGGTGACTAATAAACAAACATTAATTGAGATGTACTGACAGGTGGTGCACCAGAGGTGCAAAAGGTTTGCAGCTTCCAGTTCCAGTGGTAATCCTTTGCCCAGAGGGGCAAAACAAGGAGCTTTGCTGAATAAATCATCGTCGGCCACAACGGCGTCGTGTTTATAGCAAATATGGAGTATGTTTTAGCGCGTAGGTGCCTTCTATCGATATTCAGAAAGTTTACCTCACATCACCAACACCGTCCAGCCTTGCTGATCATTCTTCTTTCGTGATTTTTTCTTTTCATGCAACACTTTTTTTATGCGGATGGCGTAAGTCCAGCAGGTGCTTTGGCGGATATCGAGCTTTTCGGAAAGCTGGTGCGATGATATCGTGCCGTTAGTACTGTAAATAAGATAGGTTAGATAAAAAGCCTTATTGATAGGGATGCGGCTGTTTTGAAATATGGTATTATGCAGCGCTGATTCTTCATAACTGCATTTGGTACAGCGGCGGCTGTGCGGCAACCTTCCGGCACAATATGTTGTATTTGAGCAGCGGGTACAAATAAAGCCGTCTTTCCATTTTAAAGCCGACAGGAATTTAAAACAGGTTTCCTGGTCGGGATACTTTGCGCTGAATTCTTCATAGCCCAACTCTGTAGATAACGCGCGTGATTCGGTAACCTTTTCAATGTTTGTTTTGAGCTGAACATTATCTTTTTCAAGCAAGACATTCATTCTTAATATTTCACCAGCCTGCTTTTCCAACTGCTGGTTGGCCCGTAACAATTCTCTGTTTTGGTTTTCGATGATCTGGCTTTGTTGCCTCACCTCGTTTGATTTTTCAACCAGTTCGTGTGTACGGATTTCAACCTGGCGCTCCAATTCCTCATTTATCGAATCCTTCAACTGGCTGTTCAATTGCATTTGCCGTATGGTTTCTTCATGGGCTGCATCCTTCTCTTTC
This sequence comes from Mucilaginibacter gossypii, assembly GCF_900100945.1. Taxonomy (GTDB): domain Bacteria; phylum Bacteroidota; class Bacteroidia; order Sphingobacteriales; family Sphingobacteriaceae; genus Mucilaginibacter; species Mucilaginibacter gossypii. Next base: position 605,037 of record NZ_FNCG01000002.1, read on the forward strand.
CGCAGGATCCTTACCTGGTCGCCAATGGCAAATGATAACAGTACCATCTCAATAATAAAACAAAAGCTGAGGCTATAGTAACTTATAGGAGCTGGTAAAAAGTAAGTATAACCAAGAGCGGTAAGAGCTTTAACTATAAAGCCCACAAACAAAATGGAGTAGGCCAGCACAAAAAAGCGGGCCGGCTTGTAACCGTTTTTATAGATATACACACCGGTAGCAAAAGCCAGCGATAGCGGAATCACTTCAACAAACTTATATACAAACAGCGAATTGTTGAAGAAAAGGCAATACAGAAAATAGGTGGTGCGCAGCAATATCACACAATTGATTATCCTGTTTAATTGCGGAGCTTTTGTTTTAACCTGCAATAACTCCTTGCTGAATATCAGGGCACAAATACTGGTAAAATATAGGGCAGTGCCGTTCCCGTAATTATTTAAAGCCGGCGCTCCCGGCCATAAATATTGGAACGCGATACCATCGGCACTCATTTCGTAAAGGCCTACGCTTAAAATGTAAAATACGTAGTACAGGTATTGTTTCTTTTTAACCGCAAGGAACATGAGTAGGTTATGGAAACAAAAAATAAGGATCATGCCATAAAACAGGCCGTAGGTTAAGTATTCGTTAAGCGCATAATGAATAAAGTAATTAATGGTACGGTAAACTATAATAACATTTACCGCATTGTGCGATTTGATCCTGAAATAATAAGTATGATAACCAGGTTTGGTATCTCCGATCTGAAACTCAAAGTTTTTATGATGAAAAAGCCTGCTGTTGAAATTAAGGCTAGCGCCCGATTCACTTTTGATATAGTTACCTGCCGCATCAGGCATATAAGCCGTTACCTCATCGGTTGTTTGATCAAACAGCTCAATAATGCTGTTGTTGTTTACAGGTTCGCTAAAGTACATCCGCACGCGAAACCAGTAAGCAGAGTTTTTATAGTGATTGCTGGGATAGTATGAGCTGTTTTCGTTAAAAGAGGAGCTTATTTCCTGTATATCCCGGAAAGTTAGCTTGCCGGTGCTATCCTGCAGGTATTTTACCTCGTTAAGGGTAAACTTATGTTGCTGAACACTTTTATCAACCCGGAGTATATTTTGAGCACGAGAAGTAAGTGCCCATAGGCATATAAAAAAAACAAATAAATACTTAGTCAATGCAGGTAAATGTTTAATCAAATGTTTTCAATAAGTAGTGTAGCTTGCAATAATTTAAAATGCATAATTATTGCATTCTCCCATTTTTTGGGATGACGGCCATACACAATAATGTTTATTAAGAACAGGTTTATAATATCCCAAATATAATTAATTGTTAATTATTTGTCGTTGCTGGTTGCTCTATTTTCTTTATGTTTTCTGACACGCTTTTGATGGATTGTAATTCACGATGTATCAAAATAGGATAAAATTTGCGAATGAAAGCCTGCTACATTTTGATACCTTTGGCAACAACCAGTTATTAATTACGGCGGATGTTTCAGCAATTAAAGGCCTTTTTGCTCATTTTTTTTATATGCTATTCTTTAGCAGCCATAGCAAAAGGCCCTGGTTTCCCGGTTAGGTATTTAGGTATTGAAGATGGCCTTTCAAACAATGCGGTAACCTGTATTACGCAGGATAAATATGGCTTTATGTGGATGGGAACTTATGACGGCCTCAACCGGTATGACGGCTACACATTTAAAGTCTTCCGGAACATCTGGGGCGATAAAAACTCGCTCGTCAATAATCACATTAAATCCATTAATGCCAGCGGCGGGCGAATATACGTGGGAACCGAAAAAGGACTCATGTATTTTGATTATGCCGACTCACGCTTTCACGCGCTTTATTGTTATAATGAAAAGCATGAGCCCATTAAAATTGGGTTTAATATCAATGAGATAGTCTCCGACCGGTCGGGCAATATTTTCGCGACCAATGGTACATACGGCTTCCTAAAATTTGGGAAAACAGATACCATTGGCAAAGAGATCCTGTATGATGTCAAAAAACAACAGTTTAATACAATTGCTGCCCAGATGGATACGCAGGGCACTATCTGGATTCTGGTAAACGGGGTTGGGCTTGGCAGGTACGATGCAGCGGCTGAAAAGATAAAAATTGTATCCCAAGAACTGGCATATGCAGGTTGTATGACCATTGATGGAAAAGGTAAAATTATTGCAGGCGCAGGTAATGAATTATGGATGTATGATCCTGTCACCTTGAAAACTACGCGGCTGGAGAACGGGCTTAACAAAGTGACCAACAACAATATTTTCAGCCTCACCACAACTAGAAACGGCGATATCTGGGTTGCAACCAATGGGGGAGGGATTAAAGTTTGGAACCCGGAGACCAATACGCTCATCTATATCAATGCAGGCGAAACACCTAACAGCTTACGGAGCGATGCTGTTGATGCTGTTTATGAGGATGATGAATCCCGGATCTGGATAGCAACCTTACGGGGTGGCGTGAACATTATTGACCGTAAACCGGCCTCATTTCATGTGTTCGCGCATGATGCTTTTAATAAAAACAGTGTTATCAATAATTTTATCCTGTCGTTTTGCGAAGATAAGCAGCATAATGTATGGATTGGCACTGACGGCGGCGGGTTAAATTACTGGAACACGAAAACAAATACGTTTACTGCCTATGTACACCAAAATATTCCGGGATCTATCAGCAGTAATTTTGTTGTAAGTATTTTAAACGACTATACCAATAAGATTTGGGTGGCAACCTTTAATGGTGGCATTGATGCGTTTGATAATGCAACCGGCCGGTTTAAACATTATAGCTGTTATAACCCGGTAGATAAAAAAGAAGAACGGAATTTTTGGAAGCTTTATGAAGATTCGCAGCACCGTTTGTGGGCAGGCAGTACCTGGGGAGGGGCATTGTTTTTGTACAACCGAGCCAAAGATCAGTTTGAACTTTTTGATAACAGCCTGGTAAATCTCCACGCGCTTTTTGAAGATCACAGAGGTAATTTGTGGGCGGGAAATTATAGTCGTCTCATCAAAATAGATGTTCAGCATAAAAAACACCAGGTTTATTTTGTCGGCCAGGCCATCAGGGCTATCACCGAAGATAATAAACGCAATTTATGGATTGGTACCGAAGGCGGAGGGCTGCTTCAATATAATACCGACACCCATCAGTATAAAAGATATACCGAATCGGCAGGGTTACCGAGCAATACTGTACTGAATATATTGGTTGATAACAGCGGGAATTTATGGTGCAGTACTTATAACGGCCTTTCTAACTTTAATGTAACAACGGAAAAGATCACCAATTACAACGCATCTGATGGATTACAAAGTAACCAGTTTAATTACAACGCGGCCCTAAAACTGGCATCAGGCAAAATGTTGTTCGGCGGTATAAAAGGGTTTAATTTGTTCTCGCCTGATAGTATTGCTCCTTACGCGCACCAGCCCCGGCTCATGCTTTCTGATTTTAAAATAAACAATGTATCAATTGAACTCGATAGTGCCTATGGCCTAAAACTGCCGTTAAATGAATTAAAGAAAGTAACTATCCCGTTTAGCCAGGCTACGCTGAACATCAGTTACACAGCGCTTGAATATTCATTTCCCGAAAAGATCTCCTACGCCTATTACCTTGAGGGCTGGGACCATGGCTGGAACTATGTAGGCAAAATAAAGTCGGCCTATTTTTCGCGTCTCAATGAAGGCTCCTATACACTGAAAATCAGGGCTACCAATACGGAAGGGCAGTGGACAGCGCCACCCATTACCATTAAAATTATTGTTTTGCCACCATGGTACCGCACCTGGTGGGCCTATGTAATTTACCTGTCATTAATAGTTGCTATAGGTTACGCGTTTTACAGGTACAGATTAAACCAGGCCAGGCTCAGGTTTAAGGTAAAGCTGGCCAACCTGCAGGTGGAGAAAGAAAAGGAGCTCAACGAAAAGAAGCTGACTTTCTTTACCAATGTATCGCATGAGTTCAGGACTCCGTTAACGCTTATTATTAACCCTATAAAGGACCTCCTTAATCAAAGTAAAGGCAATACCGAAGAGTTGAGCACGATATACCGCAACGCACGCCGTTTGCTGGGGTTGGTTGATCATTTGCTCCTTTTCAGAAAAACCGAAAGTGAAAATGCGTCGCTTAAAGTGAGCAGGTTAAATTTTGTTACTTTATGTAATGAGGTTTATTCGTGCTTTATTCAGCAAGCCAAAATTAAACACCTTAATTATACCCTCGCAGGTGGAGCAGATGCCATTGAAGTATACTGCGACCTGGAAAAGATAGAAATAGCCTTATTTAACCTTATTTCAAACGCTATAAAATTTACTCCGGATAAGGGGATTATCCACGTTGTAATTGAACAGGACGATGTTTATGTATATTTTAAGGTAATTGATAATGGTATAGGCATAAATACCGAAGCGGGCGACAGGCTGTTTGATAAATTTTACCAGGCAAAGGATAAAAATTATTTCCGCAAGGGTTTTGGCATAGGCTTATACCTGGTTAAGGTTTTTATAGAAAGTCATAAAGGTAATATCCGCTACTCTAATAATCCCGATGGGGGGACAACTTTCGTGCTTGCGTTGCCAAAGGGCAAATCACATTTTTCGGAGGATGTTATTGCTGACGATGTTGTGCCAGATTACACTTACGTAAATGACCTTATTGGCGAAGATAACAAGGATGTTATGCCGGAAGATGAGGACTTGGCGGCATTGGAACTCTTCAGTTCGGCGCGGCATACGCTTATCGTGATTGATGATAATGATCAGATCCGTTCATACATCAAAAAAATTTTTACGCCGGGCTATAACGTAATCGAGGCACAGGACGGTACTACTGGCCTCGAACTTATCAAGAAGCATATTCCCGACGTAATTATAAGCGATATTGTAATGGACGGCATTAGCGGACTTGACCTGTGCCGGATTGTTAAGGAAGATCAGGCTATAAACCATATCCCTGTTATCCTATTAACCGGGGACACTACGCCTGATATTATGCTTAGAAGTATAGATGAGGGAGCCATTGATTTTTTACGCAAACCATTTGATAAAGAATTGCTGATAGCCCGGGTAAAAAGTGTATTGCGCAATAAAACCGAGCTCCAAAACTATTTTTATAAGGAAGTTACCAAGAAAAGTACCGGCCGTAGCATCTCCCAGGAAAACAAAGACTTTCTGAATAACTGTATTTCGGTAATTGAGCATTATTTTACCGACGATAAGTTCGATGTATACGTGCTGGCTAAAGAGATCGGCATCAGCTATGCAACGTTATTTAAACGTCTTAAAAACATCACGGGGCAATCGGTCAATAACTTTATCCGGTTTGTGCGCCTGCGCAAAGCTGCCGAATTATTGATCCAAACCAATTGTAATGTCAACGAAGCCGCTTTCCAGGTTGGCTTTAGTGATGTGAAATATTTTCGCGAACAATTCTTCAAACAGTACGGCATCAACCCGTCTGATTTTATCAAAAAGCACCGCGCCAATTTTCAAATTTCGTATCGACTGAACGAGTTCGAAAAAAGCTCTTCCAAATAGCCCGCCTTTATTAGGATGATATTCCATCACTCTGAAAGCTTGCTGAAATAAAATAAAAGTGAATTTGACACTTATTTTCTCGTGTATTCTACAGAAATCATCAAAAAGGCGTGTTTTTGTATGTTTTGACCCCGGTAATTTATAGTTTTACCCCTCTCTCGTAATGCCAAATTACGCTTATTTCGTTCCAACCGACAGGCAATAATCAGTACCAATATTTTATTGCCGGCAATTCATAAACTAAAAATTAATGCAATGAAAGTTTCAAAAATGCGCAACCGGGCAGCTTTTGCCATGGTGTTAAACCAGCCTGGATAGGCTCAGTTACCGCCCAAAATTCCAAATTAAATGAACCCTATAAACCAAATTAAATTATGAAATATAGATTTACTCTCTTAAAAAGTTTTTCCGTATTGCTTTTAATGATGATGCTCACAGGCATTGCTCAGCTGGCAAGCGCGCAAACAAAAATTAATGTAAAAGGTGTTGTAAAAGATGCCACCGGCAATGTGTTGCCCGGTGCAACTGTAAACATCCAGGGCACAACCCAATCAACCACAACCGATGTTAATGGCGCTTTTAAAATGGAAGTTGCCGAAGGCTCAACGTTAAAGATCTCTTTTGTGAGCATGATAACCAAATTCATTGAGGTTACAAAAAATACCACCACACTAAATATCGTACTTGAAGATAGTAACAAGCAGCTTAATGAAGTTGTAGTAGTAGGTTACGGTACGCAAAAACGATCGGACGTTACCGGCTCTGTTACAACGGTGCCTAAGTCCCGCTTGTCGCAGTTGCCTGTTACAAACGTTTTGCAGGCCGTAGAGGGAGCGGTTGCCGGGGTAACTGTAACCACATCATCCTCAATTCCTGGTCGCCAGCCTTCAGTTACGGTTAGGGGGCAAAACTCTATCTCGGCTGCTTCTGGCCCTTTTGTGGTAGTTGATGGTATCCCGCTTACCAAAAGTGGAGGATCACTTAATGATATTAACCCCAACGATATTGCATCAATGGAGATCCTTAAAGATGCTTCCGCCGTTGCTATTTATGGTGCTAACGGCTCGCAGGGCGTTATCCTGATCACTACAAAACGTGGTACTACTGGTAAACCTGTAATTCGTTACAATGGATATGCCGGCTATGAAAATCTGGGGCATATACTTGAACCACGTGGTCCGGCCTCATTTACCCAGAAGTTCCTTGATTATGAGTCGCAAAACCACTTAACCCAGCAATTTCCCGAGCCGGTGTATAATAACTCTGAAAGGGCTAACTACGCTGCCGGCCGCACTATTGATTGGGTAAAAGAAGTTACCCAGCAAGGCTTTATGCAGGATCACAACCTGAGTGTAACAGGCGGTACCCCTGATGTTAAATACTTTTTATCAGGCGATTACCTAAAACAAAAAGGTGTGATAAAAGGCTATCAGTATAACCGTGCAAGCGTACGTTCAAACTTGGATGTAAACGTAACCAGCTATCTGAGTGTAGGCGCCAATTTGTATTTCGCCAATAATAATTATGATGGCGGCAGGGCAAACTTACTCAACGCTACAGCCATGAGCCCCTATGGTAACATATATAATGCTGATGGCACTTATGCCATTTACCCAATGGCCCCCGAACAGCTATATGTTAATCCTCTGCTTGGTTTAACTACCGACCAGATAAACCGAAGCGTGAATATAAGCGGCAACGGCTATGCCGAAGTAAAATTTGGCGGTGTACTCAAAGGTTTAAAATACCGCTTAAATGCCGGGTATACTTACCTGCCTACCCGTGTAGACGGCTATAGCGGCCGTTTGGCTAATACACCTTTAGGTTCGGCAACCGCGGTAAGTTCCGAAACAAATAGCTACACGCTGGATAATCTGTTGCTTTATACCCGCGATTTTGGTAAGCACCGGATCGATTTCACCGGCTTATACAGTGCTCAACAACGTAAATATTTCATTTCGGGAATAGCCGGTACTGGTTATATAAACGACGAACTGTCATTTAACCAGATTGGTATTGGCGCAACAGTATCAGGTGCAAGTGTAAATGGCTTTTCAGGGAGCTATTCAGACAGATATGCGCTTAATTCGCAAATGGCCAGGTTGAATTATTCATATGACAGCAGATATCTGGTAACCCTGACCGTAAGGCGCGACGGTTCATCAGTATTTGGTGCCAATACTTCCAAATATGGCTGGTTCCCGGTTGCAGCCCTTGGTTGGAATGTAAGTAATGAAGATTTTCTCAAAAACTCCAAACTGATCAATAGCTTAAAGCTTAGGGCATCATATGGTAAAACAGGTAACGAGGCTGTAAGTGTTTACAGAACCATTACATCGGATGGTACGGTAAGGTTTCCTTTTAATGGGGTAAGCACCGTAGGCATACAAGCAAGCAACCTTGGTAATGGCAACCTGCACTGGGAGAGCACTAATCAGGCTAATATCGCGGCCGACTTTTCTGTGTTAAATAGCAGAATCAGCGGTACCGTGGAATATTATGATTCAAGAACAACCGGGCTATTGTTAAACCGTGCACTACCAACCATTACCGGTTACAACCAGGTTGTTGATAACATAGGTAAGGTAGCAAATAAAGGTATCGAGGTAACGCTAAATACCCGCAATATTGATGGCAAAGATTTTAGATGGGAAAGCACTATTGTGTTTGCAGCTAATAAAAATAGAGTTGTTGCCCTTTATGGCGATGGCAAAGATGATATTGGCAACAAATGGTTTATTGGCAAACCTATCAATGTAATATATGATTATAAAATGACCGGTGTTTGGCAAACAGGTGAAGATCCCTCCAAGCAGGATCCCGTTGCTAAGCCGGGGGATTTGAAATTTGCCGATATTAACGGCGATGGTAAAATTACTGCCGATGGTGACAGGGTAATATTGGGACAGCAGGACCCTAAATGGACGGGCGGTTTAACCAACACATTTCATTATAAGAATTTCAACCTAAGCATCTTTGTACAAACGGCACAGGGCATGTTAAAAAATAACGCCGATTTAAATTATGCCGACGAATCGGGCAGAAGAAATACGCCTGCCGCGGTTGGTTACTGGACACCAACTAATAATAGCAACGACTTTCAGTCATTAACTTATACCAACACGCGTGGTTATGGTTATCCGCGTAATGCCAGTTACACCCGTATTAAAGATGTGACTTTTAGTTACGTAGTTCCTCAAAGATTGCTTGATAAAGCAGGCATAAGCGGTTTAACCTTTTATTTAAGCGGTAGAAACCTGAAAACGTTTACAAACTGGATAGGATGGGACCCTGAGGCCAATTACTCAACCCGCGGATCGGGCGATTGGGTAAATAATTATCCACAAACCCGTACAATCATTTTAGGTGCTAATATTTCTTTAAAATAACTAACCCGTAAAAAGACATGAAAAACTATTCAGCAATATTACTCTTTGCAGGTGTGTTAACAGCATTCGCATCTTGCAAAAAATCATATCTCGACGAAAAACCATACTCGTCATATACTCCCCTTACTGTTACCGATTCATTGGGTATGGAGGCATCGGCAATAGGTTTATACAACCTTGAAACCGGTATCCTAACCTATTCAGGTGCGCAAGGCTGGCCAAGTGTTTGGCAGGTAGGTACCGATGTGGCGAACGCTACAGCCCAGCAGCAGGGGATAGAGGTGCCTTATTATAATTATAGTGCGCTGGCACCACAGGATGACGCCGCCAAATATATCTGGGGCAAATATTATGCGATGATCAATAACGCTAATATTATAATTGACAATGCTGAAAATCCATCAAATACAAAATTAGGATCTATAGGAAAAAAGCAAGTGGAAGCAGAGGCCAAGTTTTTCAGGGCCTATGCCTACAATAACCTGGTTACCTTATTTGGTAAAGTGCCGCTTACTGATCACGCTTTAACTGTTCCGAAGATAAACTTTACCCGTGCGTCTCTTGATGATTTAAACGCGCTTATTACCAGTGACCTTAACTATGCAGTTACTAACCTGGCCGACCTGAATGCCGGTACCGCGAAAACAAACGCTCAGGGTAAGCCGGTTGGCAGGGCTAACAAATATATGGCAATGCAGTTGTTAGCCGAAGCTTATCTGCGTATGGGTAAAAACGACCTTGCTGAGCAGCAAGCTCAAGCCATTATCAATAGTGGCAAATTTAGCCTGATCAAAGCCCGTTACGGCGTAAGGGCAGGTGGCGCAGGCGATTACTATTCAGATATGTTTGTATATGGCAATCAACGCCGTGCGCAAGGCAACGCCGAAGCTATCTGGGTGCTTGAGCAGGAAAATTCATCAGTTGTTGTAGGTGGAAATGTGGATAATGCTCAGCAACGCAGGGTGTGGGGCGCGGCATACTATCAGATTCCGGGAATGTTGCCTTGCGATTCCTTAGGTGGTCGTAGTATCGGGAGATTAAGATTAAGTAACTGGGTGCTTTATGGGCTGTATCCACAAGGGGACATTCGTAATTCACAATACAATATTAAAAGACAATACTATTACAATGATCCTAAGTACCCTGCGTTATTAGGAAAACCTGTACCATTTGCTGGCGCGGATACCTTATTCAGGATTTGCCCGAGTACAACTAAATGGGGCGCGTTTGATCCTAACGATACTTTTGGCTACGCCATGATCAAGGATTTTATCATGATGCGTTTAGGTGAAACTTACCTGCTACTCGCCGAAGCACAGTTTAAACAAGGTAAAACTGCTGATGCAGCCACTTCTATTAACCTGTTAAGGACGCGGGCCAATGCACCACAGGTAACGGCCGCGCAAATGACACTTGATTTTATACTTGATGAACGTGCCAGGGAATTGATCGGCGAGGAAAACCGCCGCCAAACCTTGATGCGTACAGGTACACTGGTTGACCGTGCCACGCGGCTTAATAGTAACGATGCCGTTCACCCAACAACCGGGCTCGCAGCTAAGAATCTGCTGCTACCTATCCCTCTGTCTGAAATTCAGTTGAATAAAGATGCGGTGCTGGAGCAAAACCCGGGTTATTAATTAAAACACAAATAAAAAGTAAGGGCAATATCCATTGCCCTTACTTTTACTTTTTTATGAAGCTATACCATTTAAGATCGCTGTTTTTTATATGTGTCCTGTTTGGGAGCACTATTGTTGTATCTGCTCAAACCGACAAGGTAACTACTACCACTATTGGTTTGGGCTGGGCTAATAACTCTGTCAATACAGTTGTTTTCCGCAAAAACTCATTAGTTACTTTTAAGGGTGAACAATACGCCGCTTATTATAACAACGACCAGGCTTTAGTGTTGGCTAAGAGAAAAAGCGGATCTGGTAACTGGCAGGTTGCTGCAACGCAATATAAAGCCGATGCTGCTGATGCCCATAAGGATATCAGTATCATGGTTGATGGTGCCGGCTATTTGCATGTTGCCTGGGGACACCATAATCAGACTTTAAACTATGCTAAAAGCATTAAGCCCGGAAGCCTAACTTTGTCGGCCCAACAAAGCATGACAGGGGTTGGCGAAAACAAGGTCAGCTATCCCGAATTTTATCGTTTACAAGATGGCGATCTGTTATTTGTTTACCGCGACGGAGGTTCGGGTAACGGAAACCTGGTCATGAACAGGTATAATATAACTACTCAAAAATGGGTTAACATACAGCAAAATCTTATTGACGGTGAGGGTAAACGCAATGCCTACTGGCAAATGTGCATCGATAAAAAAGGGACAATCCATATTTCATGGGTATGGCGCGAAACGCCAGACGTAGCAAGTAATCATGACATGTGCTATGCCCGATCAAACGACGGAGGTTTAACCTGGGAAAAATCGACTGGCGAAAAATATATGCTCCCGATTAATGCTGCTAATGCTGAGTACACATGCCGGATTCCACAGCACAGCGAGCTCATCAATCAAACATCCATGTTTGCCGATGACGGGGGCAACCCTTTTATCGCAACCTATTGGCGCGATAGCAGTTCAACTACACTACAGTATCATATTGTTTTTAAAACCAGCAGTAGTTGGCATTCGGCCAATCTTGGTTTTAGGAAAACAGCATTCGGTCTTGGCGGTACAGGTACCAAACTGATCCCGATATCGCGCCCGCAAATTATAGCCTGGAATAAAAGCGGAAAACAATCAGTAGCGATTATTTTCAGAGATACCGAACGTGGGGATAAAGTTTCTGTGGCTGTAAATAACGATCTGCAAAGTGCGAACTGGCAGGTTAGTGATTTAACTGCCATGCCTGTAGGGGAGTGGGAGCCCACCTATGATACCGAACTATGGAAAGATAAAGAGGTTCTTAACCTGTTTGTACAAAAAGTAACGCAGGTAGATGGTGAGGGTAAGGCCAACGTGGCGCCTACGAAAGTACAGGTGTTGCAATGGAAACCTTGAAATAGAAAGTCTTAAACCCTGATTCAGAAGTTCTAAGTCTTTAGAAAAACTTAAGACTTTCGACTTGAGACTTACAACATGGAACTTGAACCAAAGTATAATAAACAAATAACAGCCCGGATGAAGAAACTCATATTTTATTTTCTATTGATAAGTGCTCCGTTTTGTGCATCGGCCCAAAGCAAAAAGAATACCGCACAAGTATCCGACAGGAAACTGTGGTTAAGCTACATGGATAAGGTAGCCCGGCCAGTGATCAGCAACCTTGCAGCCGATCAGCTTAAGGAAAAAATGCCAATGGAACTATCTGACAGAGTAGATAATAAGGAAAGTCGTGCTAAGGTGGGATACCTGGAAGCTTTTGGCCGCACATTGTGTGGTATAGCGCCGTGGTTACAATTAGAGGGAGGTGATCCCGCCGAAGTAAAACTTCGTGAGCAATACCGGGCATGGTCTTTAAAGGCTATCGCTAACGCTGTTAATCCGCAGGCTAAAGACTATATGCAATGGAGCGGTGGCCAGCCATTGGTTGATGCCTCGTTTGTTGCTTTTGCCTTGGTACGGAGCCCATGGTTATGGGAGCACCTTGATGATGCTACCAAAAAACAAGTGGTTGAAGTAATGAAAACTACCCGGGCAACTGTTCCGGTTTACTCCAACTGGATTTTGTTTTCGGGGATAATAGAGGCATTCTTTTGCAAATATGACCTGGGCTACGATCCGGTAAGGGTTGAATTTGGTATCCGCGAATTTACAGAACATTGGTATGTTGGCGACGGTATGTATTCGGACGGGATGAGCTTTCATCTCGATTATTATAATAGCATCGTGATCCATCCCAATCTGAGTACCATATTGGAAGAGGTAGATGCTAAAAAGAAAACTTATGTGCGTGAGGAACAACGTGAGCTGGCTGTTGGCCAACGTTATGCCGAAGTGCTTGAGCGCCTTATTAATGCTGATGGAAGTTACCCCGCTATAGGACGGTCGATAGTTTATCGCGGCGGCGCATTTCATCATTTAGCAAATATCGCCTACAAAAAACAACTGCCTGCAAGCCTGAAACCGGCACAGGTAAGATGCGCGCTAACAGCTATGATCAAAAAAACGCTTGGCGCGCCGCAAACTTTTACTGCCGATGGCTGGCTTAATATGGGTTTATATGGCAAGCAGCCCAGCCTGGCCGATTTTTATATTACAACAGGCAGCCTGTATTTCTGCGCCACCGCTTTTGTACCATTAGGTCTGCCCGAAGCCGATCCGTTTTGGGCTGATGCGGAAGAACCCTGGACCGCAGTTAAAATTTGGAGCGGCCAAGATGCACCTGCAGATCATGCACTTGATATCAGAAAATAATACAACATCTTTATATGAAATACTATCGTTTTTTATTGCCGGCCTTTTTGCTGCTAAGTATCATCGGTCGTGCGCAAACCAAATTAACCAGTTTTAGTCCGGGCGCAATCTGGCCAGATGATAAAGGGGTGCACATCAATGCCCACGGGGGAGGCATTCTGTATAATAATGGGGTTTATTATTGGTTTGGCGAACACAAAATTGCCGGCGATGCAGGTAACCGGGCAATGGTTGGAGTTCATTGCTATTCGTCAAAAGACTTATACAACTGGAAGGATGAGGGGATCTCGCTGAGTGTTTCGCCAGATACCACAAATGATATAGCAAAAGGCTGCATCCTGGAAAGGCCCAAAGTTGTTTATAACAAAAAGACAAAGAAATATGTAATGTGGTTTCACCTGGAACTATTAGGCAAAGGCTACAGCGCTGCCCGCGCCGGGGTTGCTGTAAGCGATAAGGTGACCGGCCCGTACAAGTTTATTAAAAGCTATCGCCCTAACCCAGGGCAGATGCCGTTTTATCCGGCACTTACACCCGAAGGTGATAAAATAAACTGTGTTAATCCGGCTCACGAAACCGATAAGTTTTTTTGCCGCGATTTGCCCGGCGGCCAGATGGCCCGCGATATGACTGTTTTTGTTGATGACGACGGCAAAGCCTACCACGTTTTTTCATCCGAAGAAAACTACACCCTTGATTTGGCCGAACTAACTCCCGATTATACAGGGCATACAGGTAAGTTTATCCGTATCTATATAGGCCATCAAACCGAAGCTCCTGCATTATTTAAACGTAACGGAATTTATTACATGATAGGCTCGGGTTGTACAGGTTGGGCACCCAACGCCGCCCGTTGGTTCAGTGCAAAATCAATTTGGGGGCCTTGGACTTACCACGGTAACCCTTGCCAGGGACAGGATAGCAAAATAACTTACGGCGGTCAAAGTACGCATGTATTGCCTGTGGCCGGTAAAAAAGATGCCTTCATATTTATAGCCGATAAATGGGCTCCAAAAGACGCCATTGATGGCCGTTACCTGTGGTTGCCCATCAGCTTTAAAGGTGATGATATCGAAATAAGCTGGGTAGATAACTGGAACCTTGACATATTTAAGAAATAATATGCGAAACTTCATAAGCTTATGCTGCCTGCTGTTCGTTACCGGTACGGCGACCGCTCAAGACAGTCTCATTACCAATATCCAAAGCCGTAAAGCACTTGATCTGAACGGCAAATGGCAATACATTGTTGATCCGTACGAAACCGGGTTTTATGATTATCGGTATAAGGAGCTCAACGAAAAAAATGGCGATGCCTATTGGAACAGCGGCATCCCGGCTAATAAAACTGAGAAAAAGGAGCACGGCTATATCGATAAATATAGCATTGATGTACCCGGCGACTGGAACCATCAAAAGCCGGAATTTACTTATTACGAGGGTACTATCTGGTATAAAAAATCGTTCGACTACGTTAAACCGGCCAATGGCGGCAGGCAGTACCTTTATTTTGGTGCGGTAAATTATAGGGCCGATGTATACCTGAACGGTAAAAAGCTGGGCATGCACAAAGGTGGCTTTACGCCGTTTAATTTTGAAATTCCTGCCGGGCTGCTTAAGGAAAAGGATAACCTGTTGGTGGTTAAGGTTGATAATAAGCGCTATGCAGACGAGGTGCCAACCCTTAACACCGATTGGTGGAACTACGGAGGTATCACCCGCGATGTAAAACTGGTTGAAGTACCGGCAACTTATATCCGCGATTTTGTAATCCAGCTTAAAAAGCCTGTTAATGGTGCGGCTCCCGCAAAACAACCGGAGATAAGCGGATGGGTTAAACTGAGCGATACTCCGCCAACTGGTCAAAATATCACCGTACAAATACCCGAGCTCAAGTTTAGTAAGCAGTTTGCTGCCACAGGCAAACTTACGCAGGTTAGCTTTAAATTGCCAAAGGTGCAGCTATGGTCGCCCGAAACACCTAAGCTGTATAAAGTTATCATAAGGTCCGGTGCCGATAAAACAGAAGATAAGATAGGGTTCCGCACCATCGAGGCGTATGGCCCGAAGCTATTGTTAAACGGTAAGCCTGTGTTTTTACGGGGGATCTGTATCCATGGCGAAATACCGCAGGACGTGAGAAGGGCTTACACCCAGCAGGATGCTGAACAATTGTTAACCCAGGCGCATGAACTTGGCTGCAATATGGTTAGGCTGGCACATTATCCTCATGACGAAAAGATAACCCGCCTGGCCGATTCGCTGGGGATTATGGTTTGGTCGGAGATCCCGGTTTACTGGACGATTGATTTTGGCAATGCTGCTGTACTTGAAAAGGCAAAAGCCCAGCTTAATGAAATGATCACCCGCGACCATAACCGCGCCAGTATCATTATCTGGTCGGTTGGGAACGAAACACCGGTGAGCCCGACACGTACGAATTTTATGCATGATCTGATTATCAGGGCCAAACAACTGGATGATACGCGCCTGGTTTCGGCGGCGCTTGAGGTAAATTATGGTTCGGGTAAAGATTTGAATGTGGTGGATGATCCGCTGGGTGAGTTTGTTGACCTCGTTGCTTTTAACGAATACCTTGGCTGGTATGGCGGCATGCCCGATAAATGCCGTTCTACAAACTGGAGCACGCCATACAATAAACCTTTATTTATCAGCGAAACCGGGGCCGAAGCTAAAACCGGTTTTCATGCCGATTCATTGACCCGCTTTAGCGAGGAGTACCAGGAGTGGTATTTTAAGGAGCAGGTAGCTATGTTTAAGCGGATGCCTGCAAATTTCGTGGGCCTGTCACCATGGGTAATGGCCGATTTCCGGTCGCCCAAACGGAATAACCCACTGTACCAGGAAGGCTGGAACCGCAAGGGTCTTTATGATGATAAAGGCAACAAAAAGAAAGCTTTTTATATTCTTCAAAACTATTACAAACAAAAAAGCGCAGAAGCGCTGAACAGATAGCGCATCACAATGAAAAAAATTACAATATCTTTTTTAACATTATTTTTATGCTTCAGCATAGCGGGCTTTTGCCAGGTACCCAAACATACCTTTGCGCTGGGCGATGAGGCTTTCCTGCTTGACGGGAAACCTTTCCAGATGATCTCGGGCGAAATGCATTATCCCCGCGTACCGCGCGAAGCCTGGCGCGCCCGCATGAAAATGGCTAAGGCAATGGGCTTAAATACCATTGGCACCTATGTTTTCTGGAACCTGCACGAGCCGCAAAAAGGCAAGTTTGATTTTAGCGGTAATAACGATGTGGCCGAGTTTGTTCGTATTGCTCAGCAGGAAGGCCTGTGGGTGATCCTTCGCCCAAGCCCGTATGTTTGTGCCGAATGGGAGTTTGGAGGATATCCTTACTGGTTGCAGAACGAAAAAGGCCTTGAGGTGCGTAGTAAAGAAGCCCAATACCTTAAAGAGTATGAAAGCTATATCAAAGAGGTAGGCAGGCAATTGGCCCCGCTACAGATAAACCATGGCGGTAATATCCTGATGGTACAAATTGAAAATGAATACGGCTCATATGGCAGCGATAAAGAGTATCTGGGGATTAATCAAAAACTATTTAAAGAAGCCGGTTTTGATGGATTGCTGTACACCTGCGACCCTGCCCCCGATTTGGTAGCTGGTCATTTGCCGGGATTACTTCCTGCTGTTAACGGTCTTGATAATCCTGCAAAGGTTAAAAAGATCATTAATGAAAATCACGATGGTAAGGGCCCGTATTATATTGCCGAGTGGTATCCGGCCTGGTTTGATTGGTGGGGAACTGCCCATCACACTATCCCTGCCGAACGTTATGCCGGTAGGCTTGATTCCGTACTGGCAGCAGGGATTTCTATCAACATGTACATGTTTCATGGCGGTACTACCCGTGCGTTCATGAATGGTGCTAATTTTAAAGATACCTCGCCTTATGAACCGCAAACGAGCAGCTATGATTATGATGCACCCTTAGATGAGGCAGGTAATGCTACCCCGAAATTTATACAGTTCAGGCAGGTGATCCGTAAGCATTTGCCTGCCGGTATGCAATTGCCGGATGTGCCGGCAGCCAAACCGGTAATCACAATTCCTGCTGTTAAACTAACACAATCGGTAAGTTTATTAAATACTCTGCCAGCTGTTAAAGAAAATCTAAGTCCGCTTACGTTTGAAGACCTGCACCAGGACTATGGCTTTGTGTTGTACCGAACTGTTTTAAACGAAAGCAAAAGCGGACAGCTCAAACTAAAAGAGCTTAGGGACTATGCGGTGATTATGATTAACGGTAAAAAAGTGGGCACGCTCGACCGTAGGCTTAATCAGGATAGCCTGTATCTAAAACTTCCGGCAGGTAAAGTAACGCTTGATATTTTGGTGGAAAACCTTGGCCGCGTCAACTTTGGTAAGTATCTTTTGCAAAATAAAAAAGGGATCACTCAACAGGTGCTTTTAAACGGAACAGAAGTGCAGCATTGGAAAATGTATTCGCTGCCGTTTCATGATCTAAGCACCGTGAAATTCTCCGCTGCAAAGCAAAATGTAGAATCGCCGGTTATCAGGAAAGGTGGATTTACGCTGGATAAAGTGGGTGACACTTACCTTGATATGAGCAACTGGGGAAAAGGTGTGGTATGGGTAAATGGCCACAACCTTGGCCGGTACTGGGGCATTGGTCCGCAGCAAACCTTATACCTGCCGGTTGAGTGGTTGAAAAAAGGATATAATGATGTTGAGGTGCTTGAGCTGTTAAAACCTGAGCAAGATCAGTTATCCGGCGTCGATAAACCGATATTGGATGTGGTAAAATCTTAAATAAGCTTAAAGCCGAAAGCTTAAGGCTCAAAGCCTTTTTATGTGTATCGGAGAAATAAACTAATAAAAGCTTTGAGCTTTTCGCTTTAAGCCTTAAGCTCTTTTAATAATATAAATACTATTTACAATGGCAAGAGTAGCATTTAAAATGAAGCTTCATGAAGGGCAAACCGCCGAGTACAAGGCGAGGCATGATGCCATTTGGCCCGAATTGAGCAGTTTGCTTAAAGATGTGGGGATCAGTAATTATTCTATTTTTTTAGATGAGGACACGCACTGGCTTTTTGGCGTAATGGATGTTGAAGATCAGGAAGCCCTTGATCATTTGCCTGATAGCCCTATTATGAAAAAATGGTGGTTATACATGGCCGATATCATGGATACTAATGCCGATCATTCGCCGGTGAGTGTGCCTTTGAAAGAGGTGTTCTTTTTGCCATAGATAGGAATATTGCTATTATTAAAATGGTTGTCATAAAGTGCGTGCTGCGGTAGGCGCCTTTGTGGTGCCCATTTTTGTTTTGTACGGATAGTATATGCCTGGCTTTCACCTTGCTGTATATGTTGTATCTTAATTAAAACAATTATTTTTACGGATATAGTTAGTTTCATACCATGGTTGAGATATTTCAGAATATCCGTAAAATATACAGGTTCAGCGCACCTTGCGAAGAGCTGGCTAACTATATCGAATTTTATTCACAATCAGTTTTAGATTTATCTGCACAGTACGTAAAAAATGAATTTTCATCGGTGAAAATGTTCCCCAGTTGGACACCTACTTTTTATATCAACCTTGGTTCGCCTTATTATATTGATTTGAAGGATACCCGGTATCATGTAAGGGAGCAGCAAGATGTTTTAATATTGAGAAATGAGGACGTTACCAGGCATAAACTACCTGCCGATAATATATTCACGGTTAAATTTAATCCGGGCGGTTTAGAAGCCGTTTCAGGTCTAAATCAAGTCCCGGTTATTGACAAGATCATTAACCTTAATCAAATTTTGCCCTGGGAATTACTTCAAAAAGTAAAACGGCCTGTAAGTTTCGAGGAGCGTGTAATCATTGTTGAATCATTTTTGTTAGAGAAGCTCATTAAACAGGTAAGCCAGGATCATTATGTTAAAATTGTTAACGACAGCATTGGCGAATATCAGGCTACTGGCATGCAGTTGAATACATCAAAAGTTGCTGAGAAGCTGTTCATTACTTCTAAAACTATCAATCGGTATTTCAACAGGGTGATTGGCACTCCGCCTAAAAATTATTTCTCAATTGTGCGGGGCAGAAATGCATTAACAGCATTTGTAAATAACAGAGAAAGCTTTGTTCCGATAGATTATGGATATTATGATTTGAGCCATTTTTATAAGGACGTTATGAACCTTACCGGTCAAAGGATAACCAAGCATCAATTTTAATTTGTCCGTTTTTTACTTTTAACGGGTAAGGCAGATCGCTTTCTTTGTAAGCTAAACAACGGTCATGAAAACATTCCTTATCATATTATTTGGCGCTACTTTTCTTATTCAAAAAGCTTATAGCCAGAAATACAAACCGGTATTAGAGCCTTACCCCGGGTTGGTTAAGGCAGACCCAAGGCTTGTTTTAAAGACCGGTTACCTTGTTGTACCGGAAAATAGAAGTAAACCGGCAGGGCGCAAAGTGAAGATCCCGTTTTTATTTGTACGCAGGCCGGATCAGGATGCACGCAAAAAGATCTCACTTTACACTACAGGGGGACCGGGTTATAGCACTACACGTAATATCGATAGCATAGGTTATGACTCCGGCTGGTTGGCCTACGGTGGCTTTATTGCTTTTGACCAACGCGGGACAAAGCGGGCGCAGCCATGCCTGGATTGTATGGAAGTAGCAGCGGCCATCAAACGCAGTTACAGGGAAGGGAAAAATAAAGATAGCCTCGTATCTCAGGCCGTTACCCAATGCCGAAACCGGTTTACAAAACAGGGTGTCGACCTATCAGCCTATAATACTATTGAAAGCGCAGAGGATATAAATGATTTAAGGTTAGCCTTAAATATTGATTCGCTTAACCTGGTTGGTATATCCTACAGTGGCGGCCTGATGCTTACCATGGCGCGAAACCATCCTGAGGGCGTTCGGGCGTTGCTTTTGAATTCACCGCTCCCCGGTTACGTAAATTTTGAGGAGCACGCTTTATTTAATATCAATGAAGCGCTTGAGCAGGTATTTCATAATTGCAAAACGGATTCCTCTGCCACGAAATATAAAAATTTAAGAACGAAGTTCCATCAATACTTCAGCGCTATTACCGGGAAGAAGTATACCATAGCTTATCAGGAAAAAGGAAGCAAGCAAGCTAATAATCTCACTTATACAAAAAACGAACTACTCGATGCAATAATAGGCCGGATGAACTCCCGGCAGGTTAGCACGGTGCCTGCGGTAATGATTGATTTAATTGAAGGCCGTCATGATAAATATGTACAGGAGGAGTTTGATGGCTATTTCGCGGGTAATTCAAGCGTATCACTGGGTATGAGGTATTCTGTTTATTGTTCAGAACAAATTTCATACGATGATCCTACATTGGAAGCACAACAACATTTGGTATTACCGTGGTTGGCCGGGTATCCGTTTAATGATGTAAATCATGCCATATGCAATTGTTGGAAGGTGAAGGCTGAACCTGCTATAGCAAAGCAGCCTGTTTATTCCACAGTACCGGCATTAATTTCGGCAGGTGACGTCGACCCTGATTGCAGGCCATTTTATAATAGATTAATTAAGCGTTATATGCCTAATAGCCAATTATTGATTATCCATAATAGAGGGCACGCCCCCGGTTTCAGTGTAGATGGAACTGATTATGTGAAACTTTTTTTTGAAAACCCTTATAGAAAACTTACATCTCAATCAAAAAACCTGATCATAGAATAGCTTAATAGCTATTGTCAGGTTTTTCGGTAATAAAGGTTTTGTCGTCTGTTAACATTATGCTAACATAGCAGCCTTACATTTGAGCCAAAACAACTCTTTGGCATGTATCCTGCACTTACTGATGAAGCGTTGATGGGGCTTATCCAGCAAAGCAACCCCGTTGCCCTTGAAACTCTTTTTAACCGTTACTACAAAACCTTATGTCAATTGTGCACGGTGTACACTAAAGATTATACCGTTGCCGAAGAGATCACTGCTAATCTTTTTATTAAACTTTGGGATAACCGCGATACAGCCATCCTTAATGTAAAAAGTTACCTGTTTGTTGCTGCCAAAAACCTCTCTTTGAATCATATCCAAAAAAAGAAGGATCCGGTACATTCCATCGAAGATATCGACCTGCAGGGACATGTATTAAAAGACAGGGACAACCCATTCAAAATCCTTTCGGGTCGCGAATCGTACGATAAAATACTAAACCTTATTGATACGTTACCAACCAGTCAGAGGCAGGTGCTGCTCATGAGCCGTATCGATAATCTCGACAAAAACGAGATAGCCAAAGTGCTGGGGATCTCTGTGCGTACGGTTGAAACTACACTTTACCAGTCTATCAAAAAACTTCGTCAGCTGTTAAAAGGGCAGCACAATTTCACTTCCGAGGGTTAATAATTTCTTAATGTAAACTTAACTTTTTTCGCTACGTATCGGCTACGTAAAATCAGTCTTTATTGCAGAGACAGATTTAATGGAAGATAATAGTTACCGCTTAATAGTTGAATATTTTGAAAAAACCATCAGCGATGATGGCTTAACACAGTTACAGGAGTGGATTGAGGAGAACCCCGAAAACCTTGCCCAGTTTAGTGAAACCATCCAGATCCTGGAAGCATCCAAAACATACTTTAAACAACCGGAAAATGCCGAGAGCGCCTGGGCAAAAATCAATGCACATATAATCCAACCTCAAATACCTGTAACTAAACGCACTACTAAATTCAATTGGATAGCTTATGCTGCCGCCTGTTTGCTTATTTGTACTACCGGTTGGTTTGGATATATGTATTTCAAACAGTCGCCGGTTTTGGTTTACGAAGAGATCAGCAATGTTGATGGCAAGCATTCAAAAATAATGCTGCCCGATAGTTCGACAGTTTATCTGGGTGGTGGCAGCAAACTCAGATACGCCAAAAACTTTAGTGGCGAGAAACGTGATGTAACGCTTAACGGCGAAGCTTTTTTTGATGTGGTTCATCAAGCTAAGCCTTTTGTAGTTAAAAGCGGCGATATCACCACTGTTGTATTGGGTACTTCATTTAATATTAAAGCCTACCTGGCCGATCATAAAGTAGCTGTAACCGTGCAAAGCGGTAAAGTAGGGGTAATGGCCAATGTGCAGGGAAAACCTCAAATGGTTAAATACCTGGTAAAGAACGAAGCGATCAGCATCAATACCCAAAACGGTATCTACACTTTTAACAACACTGATGCATCATCAGTAAGCTCGTGGATCAATAACGAATTTGTTTTCTATAATACAACTTACAGTGAGATAGCCGCTTCGCTTGAGCATCATTACGGCGTTAAGATCAGGTTTACAGAACAGGATTTGGGCAATGTAAGGCTTACAGCCAAATTAAGAGGTATAACATTGACAGATGCCATGGAAACCCTTAGCGCGCTATCAGGATTAGGCTATACGCAAAAAGGTAGTCAGCTTTTTATTTCAAACAATAATCAAAAAGGAGGAAGTATAATGAAATAGTATTACCCGGCTATTGGTAAAAGCCTGGACGTTGCTGGTAACAACCCCAGGCTTCAGAATTTTGACAATTTAAACTCACGGTTAGACAAGTATAAATTAAAGTAAATATATGAAAAAGTTATGGTTATTAACCATGCTGTTCTTTTTACAATTGCCTTTTGGCGGCATAAACGCTAAGGCTCAAACAGTAATAAACAAAAGGATCACGTTTGGTGCCGAGGGCACCATGCTCAAGGATGCCTTTCAGCAAATTGAAAAATCAAGCGATATCTCTATCAGTTATAATAATAGCCTGCTTGATGATAAACGCAAAGTACACATAACAAAAGCAGAGCGCTCATTAGGAGAAACTCTTGACCTGCTTTTAAAAGGAACTACCTGCACTTACAGAGCAGCAGGCGAACGTAATATCCTCATCATTGCAAAAACACAGGATAGGGGTAGCATTAAAGGGAAAGTGGTTGATGAAAAATCAGAACCACTTCCAGGTGCTACAGTGAAAGTTCCGGGAACAGGGGTCACTGCTATCAGTGGCGTTGATGGTTCATATACATTAAATATTGTGCCGGGTACTTACACGGTTGAGGCAAGCTTTATCTCTTACGAAACAAAAAGGATTCAGAACGTAAGTGTTAGCTCAAATACAAACACTGTTTTAAATATCACACTTAGTCCCGCCGATAATAAACTTAACGAGGTTGTGGTAACAGCACTCGGTATCAAAAGGGAAGATAAAAGTTTGGGTTATTCCGCCCCGGTTATTAAAGGCGATCAGCTAACCAGCGCTCTTTCTGGTAACTGGACTGATGCGTTATCGGGCAAGGTGGCAGGTTTAAACCTCATCCGTTCAAACAGTGGACCGGCAGGATCAAACAAAATTATCCTGCGTGGCGAAAACAACCTCACCGGCGATAATGAAGCCCTGATAGTAGTTGACGGTGTTGTAATTAACCAGGGTAGCGGCAGACGTACAAGCAACTCCGGCGAATCGGCTTATGGTACCAGCAGCGATAACATGCCTGCCGATTATGGCAGCAACCTGAACGACATCAACCCAGAGGACATTGAAACGGTAACGGTATTGAAAGGCCCGGGCGCGGCGGCGCTTTATGGCCAGCGCGGTGCTAACGGTGCTATTATCATTACCACAAAATCGGGTAAGAAACATAGCGGTTTGGGTATTACCTTTAACTCGAATGCGAGCCTTGAAAGCGTAAACCGCTGGCCCGATCTGCAATATGAATACGGACAAGGTACGGCAGGCTCCCGTTATTATTCATATGGTGCCGGTCCAGATGGTGCAAGCACAAGCGCAACAAGTTCGGCTTACGGACCTAAATTTGATGGCCAGCTTTTTTATCAGCTTGATCCCGTTACACAAAAGCAAAGTACAACGCGTACGCCATGGGTGCCATACAAAAACCAGATCCGCGATTTTTTTGATGTTGGCCAAACTTTCACCAATTCGGTAAGTGTTGATGGTGGCAGCGATAAAACAACGGCTCGTTTTTCGGCAACCAATGTTACCAATCACTGGATAACGCCAAACACAGGTTATACCCGTAACAGCATCGCTTTATCGGTAAATTCAAAGATCAATGATAAGTTGACCATCAACGCAAAAGTAAACTACAACAACAGAAACAGTGATAATTTACCGGGGGCGGGCTATGGTAACCAATCGCTGATGTACTGGTTTATTTTCTGGCAACCCAATGCCAATTTAAACTGGTTGAAGAACTACTGGAAAAACGGCCAGGATGGTAAAGCGATCTTTTATCCTTTCAGCTCGTTTCCTGAAAACCCTTATGCCGTTTCTTACGAGTTTATCAATAAATCAAACCGCAACTCGGTTACCGGGAACGTTGAAGCGCTTTACAATGTAACAAAAGAGTTTAGCGTACAGGTTCGTGCTACTTTAGATATGGGCTATGAGCAGCGCGCACAACAACGTCCGTATGATGCCGGTACCAAATATCCAAAAGGTTCCTATCGTACGCAAAACATCTATTCGGAAGAGCAGGGTGCCGATTTCCTGTTGAAATATAACAAGAAAATAACACACGATGTTAACATTACCGCTACAGCAGGTGGCAGTATGCTCCGCAACAATTATAATCGCGATGAAGTGCGCGCCGACTCGTTAGTATATCCGGGCGTGTATTCAATGGCCAATAATGCAGGGCCCCTGGTTACCCAGCCATATAAATCAAAATACGCTATCAACAGCTTCTACGGCTTATTGTCTACATCATTTAAAGATTACCTGTATGTGGATTTAACAGCCCGTCAGGACTGGATCAGTACGTTGGCTACTGCTAACCGCACCGATCAGGTTGGGTTCTTTTATCCATCGGCAAGTATGAGCTTTTTGCCATCAGAAGCATTCAAGCTGTTTAAATTCATCGACTATGCAAAATTGAGGGCATCGCTTGCAGGGGTTGGTAGCGGTACAACAAACCCTTATCAAACTTCATTTAACTATGTATCAGCGGGCAGTACCTATGCAGGTGGTTTGCAAAATCCGCGTACGCTATCAAACCCCGATTTGAAACCACTACGCACCACAACTCTTGAAGTTGGTGCCGAAGCAAGGATGTTCAATAATCGTTTGGGCTTTGACATTGCTTTATACACAGGTAACACCAAAAACCAGATCCTTAGTCGTACTGTCGATCAATCGTCGGGTTATAACCAGGCAGTTATCAACGTAGGTAAGGTAAGCAACAAGGGTATCGAAATTTCATTGAACGGTACGCCTGTGCGCAAAGCCAACGTGTTTAGCTGGAATGTTACTGCAACCTTCAGCGCCAATAAAAATACCATTGAACAGCTTGCCGATAGTGCCGTAGTGCTGCGTAACGGCCCAACAGGCGGTGGGCAGATTGTTGCTCGTGTAGGCGGCAGCATGGGCGATATGTATGGCCGCGGTTACTTACGCTCGCCCGACGGGCAAATCGTTTATGACCCATCTACAGGTTTCGCTAAACTATCAGATAACCTGGTTTATTTGGGCAACACCATTCCAAAATGGAAAGCAAGCATGGGGCACGATTTCAGATATAAGCAATTTAACCTGCACCTGTTATTTGATGCCCAGGTTGGCGGTGTGTCATACTCGCTATCAAACTATAAACTGGCCGAACAGGGTAAAACAACACTTACCTTACCGGGCAGGTATAACGGTATCATAGGTAAAGGTGTTATTCAAAATCCTGACGGAAGCTACCGGCCGAATGATGTCATTGCAACAGATGTTGACGGTTACTATCGTTCACACTATGGTATTGATAATGCCGAAGGCAATACGTTTTCAACCAACTTCCTGAAATTCCGCGAGGCAAGGTTTGACTATTCATTGAGCCCGCGTTTGGTTAAACGCCTTGGATTAACACGAGCTACAGTGGGTGTATACGGACGCGACCTGTACATCTGGACAAAGTGGCCAATCTTCGATCCTGAATTTGGTACCCTTTCGGGCAGCGATATAGTGCAGGGATTTGAGATTGCACAGTTTCCATCAACCCGCACATTTGGTTTTAACATAGTTATTGGCATTTAATAATTAACAATATGAAAAGGAACGGATATATACTTATATCGATGATGATGTTGTTCGTTAGCATAATGTCGTCATGTAAAAAGGATTTTATTGAACTTAATACCGATCCCAACGGCACGCCAAACGCCCTGCCGCAGCAATTGCTGGCTCCGGCGTTGGTAAATACATTGGGGACTAATATGCTTCGCGCTCGTAATTTTAATAACGAGCTGATGCAGGTTACCGTTGATCCCGGCGATTCGGAAGGCAAAGTATTCAGGTATGATATCAAACGCACCTGGGCCGATGCTACCTGGAATGCCTGGTATACCCAGTTAACCAACTTTAAAGATATTTATAACATAGCCAGTAAGGAAGTTACCTACAACAAAACGTATATGGGCATTTCACTTATTTGTCAGGCATGGTTATATTCCTTGTTGACAGATACTTATGGCGATGTGCCTTACTTTGATTCGAACAAAGGCAAGGAAGGGAACTTTACGCCTAAGTTTGATAAGCAGAAAGATATTTACCTGGATATTTTCAAAAACCTGGAAGCAGCAGATACCCTGCTCAATGCGTCGGCAAACGTAGTTGCCGGCAGTGATCCGGTATTTAGCGGCAATGCTTTAAAATGGCGCAAGTTTGGTAACACGCTTTATTTAAGGTTGTTGTTAAGGGTATCTGGCAAAGCCGATGTTTCGGCTGATGTGATAGCTAAGATCAAGCAAATTGTTGATACCAATCCCGATGTTTATCCCATTATGGGCAGCAATGATGATTCGGCAGTTTTGCGGTGGACCGGCTCCGGTGCTTTAACATCTCCTTTTATTGGCGGAGTACGTGAACAAGACTGGCGACAGCCCGGTGTTTGTGAGTTTTTTGTAAACAACCTTGCCAAATGGGCTGATCCCCGTTTAACTGCTAACCGCTGGTCGATATCAAGCTATCAGGGTGGTATCCAGGGAATCCCGAGCGGCTATGCGCCCGGCCAAAACATTGGTATCAAATCATATTTCCTTTCTACCACATCGGCAACTACATTGATGAACGACCCATTGATGGGTAACATCATGAACTATTCGGAGCTACAGTTTATCCTTGCTGAAGCTGCAGCGAAAGGCTGGATAGCCGGAGATGCGGCCACTTATTATAAAAATGGTGTACAAGCAGGTATCACATTCTGGATCCCGACTTATGCAACCCCTATAGATACCTATTTAGCAGGCGCCGATATTGTTTGGGACAATGCTGCCCCGCTTGATGAAAAGATGGAGATGATCCATGTTCAAAAATACTACTCCATGTTTTACACTGATTTTGAGCAATGGTTTGAGTACCGTCGTACAGGTCACCCGGTATTGCCAAAAGGTAACGGTTTAAGGAACAACGGCATTATGCCGGCAAGGCTGCAATACCCGGTTTATGTACAATCGGCCAATCCTGATAGTTACAAGGCCGCAGTGGCTGTACAGGGTGCCGATGAGATCAGCACGCAGGTTTGGTGGCAAAAACAATAATCAACTGGTTTTAAACTAAGAGATCTATAAAATGAAAAAGATATATTTATTACTGGTGCTTGCAACAGCCATCGGTATAAATTCATGCAAAAAGAATAACTATGCTGAAGGTTCGTTAAGCCCGATTATTGCCGTTGTTGACCTGAAGGGGATTTACAAAGGCTCGGATGTTGTGCTGAACAGCACCAATATGGGCGGAGCAAAGGAAATAGTGGGCGTAGTAATTTCAAACGCCGCAGCAGGTAATAGTCCTGCCGGCGTATTAGTGGTGCAAAACAACCGCCGTAACGCAGTTAGGGGTATTTCTCTCGAAATAGGTAATGCAGCTGCAAACTATGTTCCCGGCGATTCGGTAATAGTGCAAGTTGAGGGCGCTACACTTACCAAAGTAAACGGCAGTATGCGTGTTAAAGGCCTTACCGAAAGCTCAGTGAATAAAGTTGCCACGAATAAAGCCGTTAAAGTGCAGTCGGTTCCATCAGCAACCTTGCTGGCTTCGCCCGATGTTTACGAAGGTACACTGGTTACGATAGCTAAGGCAGTAACCGACCCGGAGCCGCAGCAGGGCGAAACTTACGCGGGTGATAAAACACTTAATGACGGTTTTGGCAAAATAATAATGCATACAGAGGCTAACGCTGCTTTCGCAACTACCGAATTACCGTTCAGCGCTAATTTTACAGGCATTCCGTTTGCGATAACATCAGGCACCGATACCAAAATGCAGCTTTGGCCGCGTACTATCGATGATGTGTTTACACTTGCTGCAACCAAGCCATCGCCAATCATCATAACCGGATACCTTACCAATCCTTCGGGCAGCGATGCTGATTATGAGTATATCCAGTTCAAGGCAACTAAGGACATTGACTTTGCGGTAACCAATTACGCTGTGGTAACCTGTAATAATGCGGGTACTAACCCGGCACCTGCCAATGGCTGGGCGCAAGGTTTGGCAAAAACTTACAAGTTTGACCTCACATCGGGCACAGTTAAAAAAGGCCAGTTCTTTTATGTAGGCGGTAATAAAAATATCTGGGGTAAAGGCTCAACAGATATCAGCTCATCCAACTGGATCAACAGCACCATGTATGCCGAAGTGCCGGGTGCTGATTTCGGCAATGTAACTACCAATCTGTTAGCTAACAGTGGTAACGTGGCAGGAGTTTCAGTTTTTGCGGGTACAACAGTGAGTGCCGCAAGCGTTCCGCTTGATGTTATCATGTACGGTGGCGGTGGTACCGTGTACTCGGCTGGCCCGCCGGAGATTGGCTACCGCATTACCAATACCGATTACTATAGTACCATTAATCCGGTAACCCGTACTGATCAGGGCTTTTATGGAGGCGGTACCAATACCTCAAAGCTCACCTTACCAACTGATGGCCTATTTAGCCAGTTAGGAGGTGTGTATGATGCGCTTACCGGCAGATGGGTAAGCGGCAGAACCGTAACCAGCGTTCCTCTTACACTAACATCGCCAATTAGCGCCATTGAAACGGCTACAGGCGTAACAACAATTCAAAATTAAAACCTCACCCCAACCCCTCTCCAAAGGAGAGGGGCTTTATATAACAGGATCAAAATATTTATTTAAGTCCTCTCCTTTGGAGAGGATTTAGGTGAGGTTAAAATATTATTAAATGAACAGAAGATCATTTTTACAGGGCATTGGCCTTATAACCGGCGGTGCGTTCATATCGCTCGGTGCCAACGCACTTACACAAATATTAACCGGTGATACCGTAAAAGGCCGTGTCACTGCAGGCAAAAAAGGAATTAAAGGCGTAGTAATATCCGACGGTTTTTCGGTAGTACTTACCGATGATAAGGGTAATTACGAGCTTACTCCAAATGAAAAAGCTAAAAGTATTTTCATGAGCACACCATCAGGCTACGAGTTTAAAACAGATTATAACGTATCTAAGCATTACGAAAACATAGGCGGCAGTTCGCATTTTGATTTTAAGCTGGAGCCGTTAAAAGTTGATGGTCACAATCACCACTTTATTATCTGGGCCGATCCGCAGGTTAAAAACAAAAAGGACGTTAAGCAGATGATGGATACCTCGGTTCCCGATACCATTGCTACCATAAAATCATTAGGTAAAAACGCACTGGTACACGGTATTTGCGTAGGCGATATTGTTTGGGATAACCATGAGCTTTTCCCGGATTATAATGAGGCCGTAGCACAAATGGGGATCCCGTTTTTCCAGGCGATAGGTAACCACGATATGGATTACCGTATGGGAGGCGATGAAACTTCTGATGTTACCTTTAAGCAAATCTACGGGCCAACTTATTATTCATTTAACCGGGGCAAGGCTCATTATGTAGTATTAGATAATGTTCGTTACCTGGGTGTTGAGCGTGAGTATGATGGCTATATTACCGAAGATCAGCTAAACTGGCTGGCAAAAGATCTGCAATACGTTAAGAAAGATCAGTTACTGATCATTAACCTGCATATCCCGGTATATAATCAGGTGAAAAATAACCAGGATTTTTATAAAGTGCTGAATGGCTTCAGCAATGTGCACATCATGTCGGGTCATACGCATTACCATGATAACAATATCACCAACGGTATTTTTGAGCATAACCACGGCACAGTATGCGGAGGCTGGTGGACGGGGCCTATTTGCGTTGATGGTACCCCACGTGGATACGGCGTGTATTCGGTAACTGGTACGGAGCTAAAATGGTATTATAAATCGACAGGTTTACCGGCCGAAAACCAGATCAGTGTTTATGCCGAAAAACTAACCGACCAGATGCGCCTCATCGCCAATGTTTGGAACTATGACCCACAGTGGAAGG
Source organism: Mucilaginibacter gossypii (assembly GCF_900100945.1). Classification (GTDB taxonomy): domain Bacteria; phylum Bacteroidota; class Bacteroidia; order Sphingobacteriales; family Sphingobacteriaceae; genus Mucilaginibacter; species Mucilaginibacter gossypii. The sequence continues at coordinate 635,751 of NZ_FNCG01000002.1, forward strand.
TAGTGTATTATTTAGATGACAAACCGATGGGAGCGTTGTCAAAAGAACAGGGATATGATCCCTTATCGGTAAGTTTGTATAAAGGCGATCAGCTACCGGCAGGCCGGCATTTTGTGGAGCCGCATGAAACAGGGCATTTGTTTGTGGCGCACTTTGATCCGTCGGTTAAAAAGGTTAGGGTTGAAGCTACAGATCGTTTCGGAAATAAATATTCAAGCGAATTAGATGCAAAATAAAATAAACATTGTTACCGGTATAAGTCTTATCTTGTTATCAGGCTTTACCGTTGTTAAAAACATGGAACTAAAAAATGCAGATTTCCCCTCATTCAGCGCCGAAGCACATCGCGGCGGCAGGGGACTGAGGCCCGAAAATACCATTCCTGCTATGAAAAACGCCATCGATCTTGGTGTTGTTACTACGCTGGAAATGGATACGCATATTACGGCGGATGGGCAGGTGGTTTTATCGCATGATGAATATATCAATCCGCTGTTTTCGCTTACGCCCGATGGTAAGGATATCCTCAAGGAAGATGCGAAAAACCTGATCCTCTATAAAATGAAATATGAGGACCTGAAACAATATGATGTAGGTTCAAAGCCGTACAGCAAATTTCCGCGCCAGCAAAAGATAAAAACCTACATGCCATTACTATCCGAATTGATTGATTCGGTACAGCATTATATTAAGGTAAATCATAAAAAGCCGGTATTCTACAATATCGAAACCAAATGCTCACCAGAGGGCGATGGTATTTATAATCCAGCTCCGGACGCGTTTGTGGATAAGCTGATGGCTGTTTTGATCGAAAAGAAGGTCCTGCCTTACGTTGTGATCCAGTCGTTTGATAGACGTACGCTGCAGATCATCCACAAAAAATATCCTGATGTGCGTACTTCTTATCTTATCGAAAACAAAAAATCGTTTGAAGATAATATGGCCGATCTTGGTTTTACTCCTTTCATCTACAGCCCAGACTATAAACTGGTTGATGCCGACCTGGTAAAGAAATGCCATGATTCAAAGATTAAAGTACTACCATGGACAGTAAATACAAAAGCCGAAATTGAACAGCTTAAAAGTTTAGGTGTTGATGGTGTGATTACTGATTATCCGGATTTGTTTTAGGAAGCAAATCCGCCCTTTATAGCATGCGATTGCCACGTCGCGCCCAAGCTTATTCCCGTTTCGCTCCTCGCAATGACATGTTTTTTGTTGTGCCGAACCTTATCCACGCCAAATAAGCTGAATGTAATGTCAATTTACCATAATCTAAACATTGAATTTAAATGTGATATTGCAGTTTGTTAAAACGTTTTATCAATTTAACCAACAACCCAATCATGTTTAAGTTAAAAGCTATATGCTTTATTGCGATTTGTGCCGCTTCACTCTCACTAAAAGCACAAACGGCCCGGCAGCCTGTAAAACCGCTTGCCCAGCTTCAGCAGGAATTTGTCGATCTGCGCTTCGGTATGTTTATCCACTTTAACATCCCAACCTATATGGATCAGGACTGGGCCGATCCTGATGCTTTGCCAACTATCTTTAACCCTAAAAAACTGAATTGCGACCAGTGGGCAAAAGCCGCTAAATCGGCAAACATGACTTACGGTTGTATTACCACAAAACACCACAGTGGTTTTTGTATCTGGGATACCAAAACAACCGATTATAACGTGATGAACAGTCCGCTGAAAAAAGACGTAGTGAAAGAGTATACTGATGCTTTCAGGGCTAACGGTCTAAAGGTGTTTTTATATTACTCAATACTAGATACTCACCACAGGTTAAGGCCAAACATGATCACGCCAAAGCATATTGATATGGTAAAAGCGCAAATCACTGAGTTGATGACCAAATACGGCGAGATTTCGGCTCTGATCATTGACGGCTGGGATGCACCATGGTCGAGGATTTCATATGATGACGTTCCGTTTGAAGAAATCTACACATTGGTGAAATCATTACAGCCAAACTGTTTGGTGATGGACCTTAATGGTGCCAAATATCCGGCAGAAGGCATGTATTTTACTGATATCAAGACTTACGAAATGGGAGCAGGGCAACGGGTTTCAACTAAAGATAACCACATGCCGGCTATTGCCTGTTTACCATTGCAGGCCAACTGGTTTTGGGAAACAAGCCACCCTACAACCCCGGTTAAGGAGCCTGCCAAACTGGTTAACGATATCCTGAAACCATTGAACAACGTCGACTGTAATTTTATCCTGAACGTGGCACCAAACCGCGATGGTTTATTTGACGATAACGCCCTTGCCGCGCTTAAAGAAATAGGCAAACTTTGGAAAAACGAAGGGCCAGTGGCTAAGCTTTCTACGTTGGATGCACCGATTATTTCATCAAACATTGCAAAAAATCAGCCGGCAAGCGCAAGCTGGAGCGATGATTCTGCTATTATGGATTTTGCTAACGATGATGATTTTCATAGCTCATGGGTGTCAAACCCAACAGTTAAAAATCCATGGTACGAGATAGATTTTAAGAAAGACCAGGCATTGAATACCATTGTTATTGCCGAAGAAAAACCGAATATTTCACATTACCGTTTGGAATATTACCTGAACGGAAGCTGGAAGCCATTGTTTGATGGTGATAATGCTAATAAGATTAAAGTTCACCGTTTTGACAGGGTATGGGCTGGCAAGGTTCGGATCTCGATAGATAAAGCTGATCATCAGGTATCAATAGCCGAATTCCAGGTTTATAACGAAAGAAGATAATACACTATAACTGCTGAAATTTACTAAGGAAGACCCGCCCGCAAGGCGGGTTTTTTTTGCTGTACCCCGTTTTTGTATATTAAAATGCCAATAAGCATTATTTTTTATAGCTGTTGCATTGGTATACTTGTAAAAACAATTCTAACCTATTTATGAACCAAGGCTTGAAAACAACACTCCTGTTTGTAGTTTTACCGCTATGCATGCAATTGATTGCGCCAAACGCAAACGCGCAAAACAATACTTTATGGTATAAAAAGCCCGCAAAAGCGTGGACAGAAGCTTTGCCGATAGGCAACGGCAGATTAGGAGCCATGATTTTTGGTGGCGTTGATGATGAGTTGCTGCAACTCAATGAATCTACCCTATGGTCGGGTGGACCGGTGAAGCAAAATGTAAATCCCGGTGCATTTCAATACTTGGCCCAGGTAAGGGAAGCGTTGTTTAAAGGGGAATATCAAAGGGCACATGAGCTAACGCAAAAGATGCAGGGCTTATACTCTGAAAGCTTCTTGCCTATGGCCGATCTGCATATCAAACAATCATATAATGGTGGTAACAGCACCAGCTATTACCGCGATCTGAATATCGGGAATGCTGTTGCCACAACAAAATATACCGTTGGCGATATAAACTATAAACGCGAAATTTTTGCTTCGGCACCTGATAAGGTAATTGTTATCCGGTTTACGGCTGATAAGGCTAAACAGTTAAACCTTAAAATAAATACGAGCAGCCAGCTTCGTTTTCAAAAAGAGGTGCTGAATAAAAATGTATTGCAGCTTAGCGGTAAAGCTCCGGCGCATGTTGAGCCAAGCTATGTTGATTCAAAAAATCCGATAGTTTATGATGATGATGATAAGTGCAGAGGTATGCGGTATGAGGTGTTGGCAAAGGCCGTAAGCAGTGATGGTAAAATAACTGCCGATACAAGCGGGATCACCGTAAAAGGGGCATCAAGTTTAACGCTGTACGTTACCGCAGCCACCAGTTTTAAAGCATACAACCAATGCCCTGATGGCGACGAAAAGGTTGCGGCCAAATACCTTGATAAAGCTGCTGCCAAACCTTATGCACAGTTGCTCGCCGCCCACCTGACCGATTATCATCGTTTTTTTAACAGGGCAAGCCTTAAAATTAACGATAACAAGGGCAGTCATGCCGAATTGCCTACTGATGAACGACTTGCGCTTTACAATAAGAATCATGGTACTGATCCTGGCATTGAAGCTTTATATTTTCAATATGGCCGTTACCTGTTGATAAGCAGCTCCAGAACACCGGGCGTTCCTGCTAACCTTCAGGGCATCTGGAATAAAGAATTACGTGCACCATGGAGCTCAAACTATACCAGCAACATCAACGTGCAAATGAACTACTGGATGGCAGAGGATTGTAACCTGTCTGAAATGCACCAGCCTTTATTTGAGTTGATCAAAGGATTGTCGGAAACGGGCGCTGGTGTTGCTAAAGATTTCTACCATGCTAAGGGCTGGGTAACCCACCATAATACAGATATCTGGGCTTTGGCTAACCCCGTAGGCGACCTTGGTCATGGCGACCCTAAATGGGCAAACTGGGCAATGGGTGGCGACTGGCTAACCCGTCATCTTTGGGAGCACTATTTATATACCGGCGATAAAGCGTTTTTAAAAAATACAGCTTACCCTTTAATGAAAGGCGCCGCCGAATTTACTTTTGATTGGTTAGTGCCCGATGGTCAGGGCCATTTGGTAACTGCACCTTCTATGTCGCCCGAAAATGATTTTATTTATGCTGAGGGTAAAACCGGGGATGTTTCTGTTTCTACTACAATGGATATGGGTATCATCCGCGATCTGTTTGATAACCTGATAGCAGCAACTAAGGTACTGGGCGTTGATGCAGCTTTCAGGGATTCGCTTATCGCCAAAAAAGCTAAACTGATCCCGTATCAGATAGGCAGTAAAGGCCAATTGCAGGAATGGTACAAAGACCAGGAATCGCCTGACCCGCATCACCGCCATGTATCGCATTTATATTCGGTTTACCCGGCTAATGAAATTTCGATAGCTGTAAACCCAGAACTGGCAGCGGCGGCTAAAAGATCGTTAGAGTTACGCGGTGATGAAAGTACCGGCTGGAGCTTGGCCTGGAAAGTAAACCTTTGGGCCCGGTTAAGAGATGGTAACCATGCCTACAAACTTTACCGCGACCTGTTGCGCTTAACCGGCGAAAGCGGTTACAACTACAGCGAGGGTGGGGGTCTCTATCCAAATATGTTTGATGCCCACCCGCCGTTCCAGATAGATGGTAACTTTGGTGGTACCTCTGGTTTGGCCGAAATGCTGCTGCAAAGCCAGGATGGTAATGTACACCTGCTACCTGCATTGCCCGATGCCTGGGCCAATGGTGAAATTAAAGGTTTGGTAGCCAGAGGCGCATTTGTAGTTGACATGAAATGGGCAGCGGGCAAGGTTGTGACCGCCCAAGTGTTATCAAAAACAGGCGGCACCTGCCATATTATATCTAAATCCAAACTGACAGTTAAAGGTTTAAATGCTACTCCTGTTAAAGTAAAAGAGGGGTATGAGTTGGTGATCAATACAGAAAAAGGCAAATCATATCAATTAGTAAGCAGCATATGAGCAACAGCAGGAGAGACTTTTTAAAGAAAGCATCGCTGGCGGGCGCAGCAGCAATGGCAGCACCGGAATTGGTATCAGCATCAGCAAAGAATGATGATTATTTGCCAGATGATGGCATTGGAAAAACTTTTCTTTTCCAGGGCGATTCGATAACCGACGGCGGCCGCAGTTACGATAAAGACTGGAACCATGTTTACGGTCAGGGCTACGCTTATTTGATAACTGCCCGTATTAATTTTGACTATCCCGGCCGTGATTACCAGTTTTTTAACCGGGGCATCAGTGGTAATACCGTAAATGATCTTGCATCACGCTGGCAAAAAGATACGTTGGATATTAAGCCCGATGTATTAAGCATACTAATAGGCATTAACGATGTGCACAGGGTAATAATGCAGGGCCATAAAGCAACCGCCGACGATTTCGGCAATGCTTATGATAGGCTGTTAACACAAACTAAAGCTGCGTTACCCGATGTTAAGCTGATCATGTTAGAGCCTTTTATTTTACCCGTTGGTATGGTAAGCAAGAACCCGGAGCTTTGGACAACCGAAGTTCAAAAGCGACAGGTTATAGTTAAATCACTTGCATCAAAATTTAACGCCATTTTTGTGCCTTTGCAGGAGGTGTTTAATAAAGCTTTACAAAAAGCCAATGCTGAGCATTGGATCTGGGATGGTGTTCATCCCATGCCGGCAGGGCATGAGCTCATTGCCCGGGAATGGATGAAGGCGGTTAAAAAGCTGTATTGATTTTTGCCGTTTTACGATACAAAAACTCGTTGTGAGTATAGCGTGGCAATCCCATAGTCAATGCATGTCCAATTTGTACAGCTACGAGATTGTCTCGCCGTTTCTTTACATGACTTTTTAACCACTATCTCCAACCCAAATCTCTTCTTCCGAACACTAACAACGGCGTAGAAATTAATGAATCTTTTTCCAATCTATGATATCATGATATTCGTAGTAATCAGCAATAGATTCAATATCATAAAGAATTGGTTCTGCTGAAATGTGAATGCTTTCTAAATATTTTAGATATTTCTTATGGGTTGAAAAACCCCGCTCTATTTTTTTTGCTGGAACCACAACATACCACCCTTCTTTAACATAATTTCCATGAAGAATTGAATTAGTGTAATAAACCAGAATTACGCCATCTATAACATTTGCTTTTTTAATGTGAGAAAAGCCTGTATCCCCATCTATGCCTTCCAGATTCATTCCCCATCCTGATTCTTTAGTTACAATTATTGCTTCATAAGGTTTAATGAATGGTAACCTGGCTGAATCCCATTCTCCTTTTGCTGTGTAAAATTCATCTATATTAGATCGTTTATGAGATTGCCCGGAGCAGGAGAATAGCAGTAAAATGGTTAAAGGAAACAAAAGAGTCGTTTTCATTGTGGTTTATTGTACATTTCGTTGCCAAGAGCTAACCAAAAAACTGTCTTCACGCAATTATTGGTTAAGGTAATAATAGAATTGTAAATAAAAGCTCTAAAAAAATATCAAACAGGCTGTTGGTCGGTTAGTTCGTAGCACAAATAAACTTTATCACTGGCTTTGTTTTTGATTTTAAAGAAAAAGCTTTAGTACTACAAAAGCAGATCGGGTAAGCCTGATCCGCTTTTGTAAAACTTAATTACTTTCTGCTATCAGCTGAATAGCTTCTTCTCGGGTTTTGTGTTCAATGGCCATTACAAATTCAACAGGGCCGCCGCCTTTACCGCAGCCAAAGCATTGAAAAATATTTTTTTCGGGCGACACCATCAGGGAGGTTGCCTGGTCTTTATGGAAAGGACAGCGGCCTTTTAAATTTCTCCGGCTTTCTTCAAGCAACACATATTTTGAAACAATTCGTACAAGATCGGCCTGTACCGGCAACAGGGAATGAGATGCAGACATGTTGGGCGATAGAATGATTAATTTATCAGGCTGCGAAAATAATTTTTTACCAGGTTGCAATAAGGGATTGTTGAAAAAAAAGTTATTCCCACGGGACAAAGTAATGCCTCTTTATCACATGTGGTAATTTACGTAGCAACTGGGCATCATTTTATTTAGCAGCCCACATGCTAAGTTGATGGATGTTTAACAGATTGCTTGCCCCGCGCATTCCCAAAACAAGTTCGGTATGACTTTTTTTTAGTAACTGGCCATGCTTTCTGCTTTTCTCAGAAATATCTACTTTAGCCACACAAGCAAATCGGCAAAAAGACTTTGCGCTTTGCGAGAGAAAAATCAAACACCATGAACTACACTCAAATTTGCAAAGCTTTTAATGATTTAACCGTTACCGAGCTGTACCAATTACTAAAGCTCAGGAGCGAGGTATTTGTAGTTGAACAAAATTGTGTGTTTTTAGACACCGATGATAAAGACTACGCTTGCCACCATCTGTTATTGTTTGATAATGATCAGGAACTGGTGGCCTATGCCCGTATTGTACCCGCGGGTAAATCATATGCCGAAGCATCAATTGGGCGTATAGTTAGCAGCAAAAAAGTACGCGGTACGGGTGTAGGTAAAATACTAACCCAGGCCGCCATCGATCAAACTAAAAAGATCTATGGAGATGTGCCTATCCGGATAGGGGCACAGTACTATGCTATCAAGTTTTATGAACAGTCGGGCTTTAAAATTGATGGTGAAATTTATGATGAAGATGGTATCGACCATATTGAAATGATCCTGTCCTGACAGATCTCTACCTGAAAAGAGCACTGATGATTATTGTTGCCCGCTTTACTAATTTGATGCAGTTGTAAATGTGTTACTGATTAAATTGTATGATGACACTTCCAAAAAAACTACATAGCATGAAAGTCATAATCTGCGAGGCGATGGTGTTTATCACGCTTGTACTGTCATCTATTGGTTGGGATTTGTCATACACATACCATGATCATCCTATGCCGTTGATTTTTTACTTTTGGGTAACCGCATTTACGTTATATTGGCGCCGTAAAAAGACAGTTCAGCGTGTATAGGCATCTGCCAAAATATGAATAAGTTATAACAAGAATAACAATCACAAATTACATATATCATGAAAACAAACATCGGAATTAATGAAGCAGACCGCCAGGCCGTTTCAGATCAGTTAGCCAAATTATTAGCCGACGAATTTGTACTGTACACCAAAACCCGTAATGCTCACTGGAATATTGAAGGCCCCGACTTTCATTCAATGCATGTGTTTTTTGAACAGCAATACAACGAGCTTGATGAAATTATGGACAGCGTGGCCGAACGTATCCGTAAGATAGGTCATTACGCACCAGCTACTTTAACCCAGTTGTTGCAACTTACTCATTTAACCGAAAGGCTCGATCACAAAAACGATAGCGCTGGCTTTTTGAAAGAATTGCTTGAAGACCATGAAAGTATCATCGAGTTCATACGCGGTAATATCAATCCCTTCGCAAATCAGTTTAATGACGCCGGTACCAGCGACTTTATTACCGGCTTGATGGAAACACACGAGGGCATGGCCTGGATGCTGAGGTCGCACTTTAGATAAAATGATCTCCCCGTTTAAATAACACCTTTCGGCTCAAATGATCTTCCGGATGCAAACGGAAGATCATTTGAGCCGAAAGTAAAATAATTATCCCTGCAATATTATTCAGCCTGCTCAAGGTAAGTTAGTTGTTGATGATAATCCTATTGCCATGTAAACCTTTTGCACCTTCAGTGCATTGCTTACTTGTTCTGAAGTAAGCCCCCCAAAGGAGAGCGTTAATACCATCGATAGTATAATGTATTAAAAAAAGATAGTACAGGATGCCAGATCATGATGAAAGCGTTAGTATTGTTTAATTATAAACTTACCAGCTTTCACGATAAATCTGTCTCATTTGTATTTAATCTCCGGTAATATCTTTAAAGAAGGTGCGGTTAAAGACCTTGACTCGATAAAAAAGACTGTGATTAACCGGCAACTAATAAAGCAGTGCGAAATACGCCTTTACAGCAGTATTTTCCATTGGGCTCTTTCTCAAGAGCGGAATTTTAAAAACAGACAAAAAGATATTTTCACATGAAGAAAATCATCGGCATACTTACACTAACCATCATCTGTTTTATCTGTCAGGCCCAAAAGCTTCCTCCGGTTTTTGATGCTAAGCGATCTGCCGAAGCGCAATCTACAGAAACGGTAAGGAAATATCTTTCACCGGTCCGCATTCTTTGGAAATCGCCGAATGCAGCTACCAATATTATCAATGCCGAAAAACTGCTGAAGCAAGGTGATGGACAAGCCGATCTTTCAGGTAATGACTTGTGCATTCTTCAAAGTGATGAAAAGGGAAAGCCCGGTTTATTGCTTGATTTTGGTAGGGAATTGCACGGCGGTTTGCAATTGGTAACCGATCAGTCAAGGGGTGGCAAGCCGGTGAGGGTGCGTATCCGTTTTGGCGAATCGGCAAGCGAAGCTATGTCAAACATCGATACCATAAAAGGTGCTACTAACGACCACGCTATGCGCGATATGATTATGTCCCTGCCATGGTTGGGTAAGCTGGAAATCGGTAACACCGGTTTTCGCTTTGTACGGATCGATTTGCTGGATGATAACAGTCAACTTAAGCTGAAAGAAGCAAGGGCTATTTTTGTTTACCGCGATATCCCTTACCTCGGCTCATTTAAATGCAGTGATACGCTGCTTAACAAAATATGGCTTACCGGTGCGTACACCGTACACCTCAATATGCAGGATTATCTTTGGGACGGTATTAAACGCGACAGGCTGGTTTGGGTAGGCGATATGCATCCCGAAACATCAACCATTGCCGCTGTATTTGGCGATAATCCGGTAGTGTCAAAGAGCCTTGATCTGGCACGGGACATTACCCCTTTGCCCGACTATATGAACGGTATGGTATCTTATTCTATGTGGTGGATCCTAATCCAACGCGATTGGTATATGTACACCGGTAATTTGAAATATCTGCAGCAGCAGAAAGCTTACCTGGTAAAGTTGCTGAATCAGTACGCTGTACAGGTTGATGCAAACGGCAGCGAAAAGTTGGACGGCGCCGGTCGGTTTTTGGACTGGCCATCGAGCGAAAACAAACCTGCTATTCATGCGGGTTTACAGGCCATGCTGGTGATGACCCTGAATGCCGGTGCCGAACTCTGCAAAATATTGAATGATCAGGCCACCTCCCAAAAATGCGAAGCCGCGGTTGCTAAACTAAAAACCAATGTGCCGGATGCCAGCGGTTCAAAACAGGCGGCAGCCTTATTGGGCTTATCGGGTTTACTCCCTGCCGAAAAAGCAAACGATATTCTTTCTAAAGAGGGAATACACAATTACTCAACGTTTTTTGGTTATTATATGCTGTTGACCAAAGCCAAAGCCGGCGACTACCAGGGTGGCATTGACGCTATCCGCAACTTTTGGGGCCCGATGCTGAACCTTGGCGCTACTACTTTTTGGGAAGATTTTAATATCGACTGGCTGCCCAACGCTTCGCGGATAGATGAGTTGGTGCCCGATGGTAAAAAAGATATCCATGGTGATTATGGCGCTTATTGTTATAAAGGTTTCAGGCATAGTCTTTCGCATGGCTGGGCATCAGGGCCAACACCGTGGTTAACTGAGTATGTGCTGGGTGTAAAGATAATTGCGCCAGGTTGTAAGGTAATTAAGATTGAACCCCATTTGGGCGATCTGAGCTTTGCCGAAGGAACTTATCCAACACCATATGGTATTGTGAAAATTAAACATGTTAAGCAGGCTGATGGTAAAGTAAAAACCACAATTAATGCGCCCGCGGAAGTTAAGGTGGTCCAATAAATATCTACCGTTGCCGCTGGCAAAACCGTAAAGTATTGCCGTCAGTATCCGTAACATAAAACTCGCGCGTTCCCCAGGTTTGGTCGGTTGGTCCCTGGTGAACGGGCGATTCTTTTTTAACTGAGGTATCCAACCCGCGGGATAGGTAATATGTAAACCGGCTATCCACATCATTAACCCAAACATTTACCACCGAACCAAATAAGCGGTCGCTTTCATATACGGTTAACTACATCTCTCCAAATTCGCTTATTAGGTCAATAACGCCGTCATCAGCCGTGGCTTCAGGGTATTTGAGCCTGAAATCAAGCACGTTGGTGTAAAAACCGACGGCTTGTCGTAAATCGCGGCATTTAAAAAGCGGGATCATTTTCATTGTGAAGTATTTGCTTAAAGTTAGCCCTAAACTTTTGTTAGAAGAAATATTAAAAGCGCGGTGATTGAATAATTGGATTTTTCATTGTTCAAAACAAATTTGTTACGGAGTTATTGATATTAAAAGTGCTATCTTGGTGTAATTATAAATCGCTGTACCTATGTCTACAACAAAGCCCTTCACTCCAACCGACGGCGAAGACAATTCAAACGGAACGCGCCGTGATTTTCTTAAGCAAACATCGCTGTTAACGGCCATTGCCTTAACACCGGGTACTGTAGTTAAAGCGGCCGAAAACCAATGGGATGAGAAATTTGCCGGCGTTTTTGAAAAGCAAGCCCTGCACCTGGAGGTGAACGGTGTAAAACATGAATTGATGGTTGAACCGCGTGTGACCCTGCTGGAAGTGCTGCGCGAATACCTCGACCTTACGGGTACCAAAAAGGGTTGCGACCGCGGCCAGTGCGGCGCTTGTACAGTGCATGTAAATGGCGTACGCATTAACTCGTGCCTAAGCCTTGCATTGACAAATGATGGTAAAAAGATAACTACTATTGAAGGCCTTGCCAAAGAGGAAGAGCTGCATCCCATGCAGGAGGCTTTTATTAAGCACGATGGTTTTCAGTGCGGATATTGTACATCAGGACAGATCATGTCGGCCGTGGCTTTGCTTAAAGAAGGACATACCGGATCTGAAACAGAGATCAGGGAATTTATGAGCGGTAACATTTGCCGTTGCGGCGCTTATCCCAATATTGTTAAGGCTATTCAGGAAGTTAAAGGAGGTATGGTATGAACCAGTTTCAATACACACGACCAGCCGAAACGGCTGTTGCCATTAAATCATTGGCAAAAGAACCAAACGGCTACTTTTTGGCAGGCGGAACCAACTTGGTTGATATGATGAAAATGGGATTGGTAGTACCGGACAAGTTGATTGATATTAACCGCCTCCCGCTTAAAAAGATAGAGAGAACGCCTACAGGTATACACATAGGTGCTTTAGCCTCCAATAGCGAGGTTGCCGAGCACGCTTATATAAAGGCGCAATACCCGTTGCTGGCGCTGGCCATCAATGCCGGTGCTTCGCCGCAGTTGCGCAATATGGCTACCGTTGGGGGCAATCTTATGCAACGTACCCGCTGTCCTTATTTTTTTGATACTGCTATGCCTTGCAATAAACGTACTCCCGGAAGCGGTTGTGGAGCATTGCAAGGGATTAATCGTATGCATGCCCTTTTTGGCGCCAGCGATAAATGTATTGCTGTTAACCCCAGTGATATGAATGTGGCGATGGCCGCGTTGGATGCCACCATCCACGTAACGGGTGTAAAAGGCCCGAGAGCCATTAATATTGGTGATTTTCACCGCTTGCCAGGCGATCATCCGGAACTTGATAATACCTTGCAAAAAGGCGAGTTGATCACTTCAGTTGATTTGCCCGCAGCATCATCTGCTTATAACAAGCATGTTTACTATTTAAAGATTCGCGACCGTACATCATATGCCTTTGCCCTGGTTTCGGTGGCTGCCGCTTTGCATATCGAAAATAATACTATTACAGGTGCAAGACTGGCCATGGGCGGGGTGGCACATAAGCCATGGCGTTTAACCGCTGCCGAAATATTTTTAAAAGGTAAAGCTATTACTGAAGATAATTTTAAGCAGGCCGCGCAAATTGCCATGCAGGGTGCTAAAGCTTATGAGTACAATAAGTTTAAGTTAAAGCTTGCACCTAATGCTATTGTACAATCCTTAAAATTGGCCACCGGCCTTGCATCATAAATTAACGACTATTTAGCTAATAGATTTAATACTGATCTTCATGAAAAAAGACGCAATTGGCGATTCCTTAAGCCGTGTTGATGGCCGGTTAAAAGTAACCGGCGGAGCTAAATACAGCGGTGAGTATAAAGTCCCCAACCTCACCTATGGGGTGCTGGTATCGGCAACTATTGCTTCTGGTACGGTAACTGCACTTGATACCAGGGCTGCCGAGCGTGCACCGGGAGTGCTTGCTGTCATTACGCCATTTAATGCGCCAAAAGTACCGGGCTACCAGGCCGGCGCAGAAAGGCCGGTACGCGGGCTTAAGTTATTTAATGATAATAAGATTTACTTTAACTCGCAACCCATTGCGTTGGTAGTTGCTGATACCTTTGAACGGGCTACCTATGCGGCATGCCTGGTTAAAGCAACTTACAATACTGAGCCTTTTGAAACTGATTTTCATAAAAACATAGATAAAGGGGTAACCCCGCAAAAAGGTAATTATAAAGATTATGTGCGCGGTGAGGCAAATGCCTATAAAAATGCCCCGGTAGTGGTTGAGGAGGAATATCTGCTTCCTACAGAAGTACATAACCCTATGGAATTGCACGTTACCACCGCGTTTTGGGATGGGGATGATAAGGTTACACTGTATACCAAATCGCAGGGCGTAAAAGGCTCCCAGCGATCCATTGCTGCGGCGTTCGGACTTAACCCCGATAATGTGCAGATCAATTCGAGGTTTGTTGGTGGAGCTTTCGGCTCTTCGTTACGTACCTGGCCGCATGAAATTGCAGCCGCACAGGCAGCTAAACTGGTAAAACGCCCGGTTAAACTTACACTCACCCGCGAACAGATGTTTACGCAGGTAGGATATCGCCCTTTAACCATTCAAAAAATAGGACTGGGCGCTACTGCCGATGGTAAGCTGATTGGTATTACCCATGAATCGCATTCGCAAACAGCCGTTTATGAAGAATTTACTGAAGGGGCGGTAAATGTATCGCAGTTTTTATATAACAGTCCTAATGTAAATACGCTCTACAAGGTAGTGCCTTTAAATGTCGGTGTGCCTGCGCCTATGCGTGGTCCGGGAGAGGCTACAGGTTCTTTCGCACTTGAATCGGCGCTGGATGAGTTATCTTACAAGCTTAACCTCGATCCCATAGAGTTAAGACTAAGAAACTATACCGATACTGATCCTGAACGGAACAAGCCATGGTCGAGCAAATACCTAAAGGAATGTTACCAGAAAGGGGCCGAGGCCATAGGCTGGGCTGATCGTAAAGCCCAACCCGGCGCCAATAAAGAGGGCGAATGGCTGGTAGGCTACGGGATAGGCTGCGGTGCGTTTGGCGCATACCGGGGCAATGCCGTGGCTAAAATAAAGTTGACGGCCGATGGCAGTGTGAACATTCAGAGTGCCACGAGCGATATCGGCCCGGGCACCGGCACATCAATGGTATTGATAGCTGCTGATACTTTGGGAATCCCTGCGGATAAGATCACGTTTGAGCTGGGCAATTCGGCTTTTCCTAATGCGCCAACGCAGGGTGGGTCGGCAACGGTATCATCTGTTGGTTCGGCGGTACATGATGTGTGTGTGGCTTTGAAACAGAAACTGTACATTATGGCCGGCAAACCCGCCGATAGTATGGAGCCTATTGATTACGTTGCTGTGTTAAAGCAAAACAATATGCCGTCGGTTGAGCTTACACAAGAATCAAAAGGCAATCCCGAAGCGCAAAAATATTCCATGTACTCGTTTTCGGCGCATTTTGCCAAAGTGCATGTACACCCGCTTACAGGGCAGGTAAAGATCAAAAAGATTGTAGCCTGTGTTGATGCCGGAAAAATAGTTAACCACAAAACCGCCAGCAGCCAGATGATTGGCGGCGCGGTTGGCGGTGTAGGCATGGCCATGACTGAAGAAGCTGTTTTTGATAATCGCTACGGGCGCTATATTAATGGTAACTTTGCTGATTACCACGTGCCTGTAAATGCCGATATCC
Source organism: Mucilaginibacter gossypii (assembly GCF_900100945.1). GTDB lineage: Bacteria > Bacteroidota > Bacteroidia > Sphingobacteriales > Sphingobacteriaceae > Mucilaginibacter > Mucilaginibacter gossypii. The sequence continues at coordinate 651,091 of NZ_FNCG01000002.1, forward strand.
AGCAGATAGAAGCTATATTTATTGATAAGCCCGATCCGGTTTTAAACCCGGTAGGCACCAAAGGTATTGGCGAAATTTCGTTGATAGGGGTAGCTCCCGCTTTGGCAAACGCCATTTATAATGCTACGGGCAAAAGGGTAAGGGAATTGCCCATAACACCCGACAAACTGATATAGCTGTAAAGCTGCTGATGAAAGAGATCATTGATATTGTTGCTGCCTATGATGAGGCACATGCACTGGGAAAAAAAACTGCACTGGCTACTGTTGTATTGGTGGAAGGTTCTGCCTATCGTCGGGCCGGCGCACGTATGCTGATTACTGAGGACGGGCAACTTACCGGCGCCATCAGCGGCGGGTGTTTGGAAGGCGATGCCCTACGCAAAGCCCGACTGGTGATCCTGCAGCAACAACCTTTACTGGTAACCTATGATACTACCGACGATGATGATGCCAAGCTGGGCGTAGGATTGGGTTGCAACGGTATTATCCATATTCTTATTGAACCCATAACCAGCGATATCAATAACCCAATTAGTCTGTTGAAAAATATCGTCAGCAATGGTCAGCATGTCGTACTTGCAACTGTATTCTCCATTAAAGACAGAAAAGCGGCGCAGCCCGGTACGTGCCTTTGCCTTACCGAAGATAAACTTACGATAAGCCATTCCGAGCATCTGCCATACCAGGTTGCTTTGGTAAGTGATGCTGAAAGGGTACTGGAGGAACAGCGATCAGAAATACGGTTTTACCAAGCTGATACCGAGTATACTGCTTTTGTAGAACATATTAAACCTGTGATTTCGCTCGTGATTGTGGGGGCAGGTAACGACGCAATTCCTTTAACACGAATAGCTGCGGTTTTAGGTTGGAATATTACCGTGATAGATGGTCGGCCTAATTATGCCGTTAAGCAACGGTTCCCGTTTGCTCAAAATATTGTAACTGCCAAACCGGCTGAGGTATTATCACATATAAAGATCGGTGATCGCACGGCTATGGTTATGATGACCCACAATTATAACTATGAGATAGCGCTGCTTAAAGAACTATTACCGACATCGTTACCCTATATCGGCATCCTCGGCCCCAAAAAGAAATTGGAACGTATGCTGGCAGAAGTTGAACATGCAGGCATATCTATTAGCGAAGCACAAATGAACAACATCTATGGCCCGGTAGGCTTGGATTTAGGCGCAGAGGGGGCCGAAGAGATAGCCTTATCGATTATGTCTGAAATTAAAGCGGTATTATCAGCACGCCAGGGATATTCATTGAAATATAAACCCGCGCCCATTCATATTTCTAATCTTCAATACCTGGTTAAGTAGCCGTCAGGTATCCGTTCTTTTTTATTATATACTTCTGATAATTTTTCAATATCTCCCGAATTAACCGTTTTGGTTGCGATTTGTCATACCGCAATCATTAATTATCTCAAACCGTAAAATAGACCAAAACATCAGAGCTTTAGCCATTTTTAATCAGGTATTACTGCGCAATTTTGTATCGCATAGGTGAGGTAATGCAGAGGAATGGGTTGAGTTTTTAAGTGTGTAATATTTAAACTAAGATGAGGCCGGTTGCCATAAACTTCAGTAAATTCATGGTAGAAAAACGAGGCAAATGAAGCCGGAATATTTTTCAGATCGGAACCTGATCCTGCTTTACCTGCCTATAAAATATTAAGTATCATGACAAGTATAACACCCCAAAGCGGCAAAAAAAAGATAGTAATTGTTGGCGGCGGTTTTGCCGGGCTTAACATTGCACAGCAGCTATATAAAAACAATTATTATGATGTTACCCTGGTTGATAAAAATAACTACAATTATTTTACACCGCTGCTTTACCAGGTAGCAACCAGTTTCCTTGAACCATCAAGTATCAGCTATCCCTTCCGTAAGCTTTTCAGGGATAAAAGATTGAGTTTCCGTATGGCAGCCGTGGTTAAGGTTGATCCTGCGGCAAAGATTCTTTATTTGAGTAATGGCGAGCTATCTTATGATTACCTCGTTTTCGCGGCCGGTGCAAGTATAAATTTTTACGGGATTGAGAGTATCAAACAAAATGCCATCTCCCTTAAAGAAATTAACGACGCGCTCCGAATGCGTAACAGCCTTATTAAAACAATGGAAAAGGCAGCCATTACTACCGATCCAATAGAGCGTCAAAAGCTTTTAACCATAGTAGTTGCCGGGGGCGGTCCAACTGGTGTTGAAGTAGCTGGTATGCTTGCCGAGATGAAAAACTATATCCTGAAAAAGGATTACCCCGAGCTAATGAATGCCAAAGGTAAAATTTACATAGTTGATGGCGGCCCTGATTTGCTTGCCCCCATGAGTGATAAAACCCACAAGGAAACCCGCCAGGCGCTGATTGAGTTGGGTGTTGAAGTTAAATTAAATGCCCATGTAAACGATTTTAATAATGGTGTGATAACCTTTGCCGATGGTGAAACACTTGAAGCCAAAACCCTGATTTGGGCTGCCGGTATCATTGCCAATACTTTTGAGGGGATCCCTGCGAGTAGTTTAGGCATAGGCCGCCGCATGATCACTGATGAATATAACCGGGTTAAAGACCTTGAAGATGTATATGCCATAGGCGATATCAGCGTGCAAATAACCGATCCGGTTTATCCCAAAGGGCACCCGCAACTGGCACAGGTTGCCATACAAATGGGACGCAATACTGCCAAGAACTTTATAGCCATGGCAAAAGGCAAAGCCATAAAACCATTTAAGTATTTCGATAGGGGAGATATGGCCATTGTTGGCCGGCATAATGCCGTGGTCGACCTGTTTAAGCACAAGGTACACCTTAGTGGTATTGCGGCTTTATTTGTATGGCTATTTATCCACTTAATGTCGTTGGTGAATTATAATAATAAAATTAAAACTTTGTATAACTGGGCTGTAGCCTTTTTAACACGTGATCAGGCACTAAGGATGATATTCGGGAGCGGGCAGAGCCGGGCAGATTAATCGTCTGTATTAAATGGTTTGCTTATACAAAAAAGGGGCAGCGCCTGGTGCAGGTTGCTGCCCCTTTTTCGTTTCTCAAATAATGAGCAAGCGCCTTTATGGCCGGGAGCATTGTAACAAATGAGGTGTCCCAATTTTTTGATTCCCGAAAAAAAAATGAAAAAAGCCCGGTGCTCCTTTTTTTGAAAATCCATGTGTTCCATTTTTTAAGTGAAAAATAACGGAACGGGATAAAAATGTTATTCGTTGATAATCAGAGGTTTGTGTTTTTGTGTGGAACACAGTTAAATTATTGATAATCAGTATTTAAAACTTTTTTGGGTATTTGTTAGGTGTTTCACCCTTAATCCAACGGTGGCTGATTTTGAGTGTATTTTTGTGCTTCTTTTTATGTTTTTTGATAAGACCGGTTGACGAAATCTTGATGGTGACAAAGTACTGCCACCATTGCTTAAAGCCGGGAAGATTAGCTTTGCGCTTTTCTGTGTATATGACGAAGCTTCGCTTCGTCGGCCCTGAGGCCTGAGTACTTTTATTGCCGCTGCACATATGCCGCATGTGCTTTATCTGATATTAGTTTAAACATACCCGCGAAACGCGTACCAGCATGGTAAAATACTTGTTCGCACAATTGAGATTTAGCAGTTTAATGGTAGTTTTGAGCCAACCAATCGCAATTTTATGAGACGTTTAATTTATATGCTTGCTTCAGTATTTACTATGCTGACTGCCAATGCACAACCGGCTCCCGTTAAGGTAAATGAAGGGATGCTGCAGGGTACTTTTGAAAATAGCCTCACAGTTTATAAAAGTATTCCATTTGCCGCTCCTCCGGTTGGTAAATTGCGCTGGTGCCCTCCGCAACCCGCCGCAAAATGGGATGGTGTGCGCCTGGCCGACAAATTTGCCCCGGAACCTATGCAAGGGGGCAACCCTGTGTCGGGAAAAAGTGAAGATTGCTTGTACCTGAACGTTTGGACACCTGCTAAATCACCCGATAGCAAAATTCCGGTCCTTGTATGGATTTACGGCGGTGCTTTCAATGCCGGCGGCACTGCCGAATGGGCTTATAACGGTGCCAATCTGGCGAAAAAAAATGTGGTGCTGGTAAGTATCGCCTATCGCGTGGGCCAGCTTGGATTTTTGGCGCATCCTGAATTGAGCGCCGAAAGCCCCAAACGAGTATCCGGTAACTACGGCCTTCTTGATATGATAGCAGCACTTAAATGGATTAAACAAAATATTGCAGCCTTTGGAGGCGATCCTGGCAAGGTAACTATTTTTGGCGAGTCGGCAGGAGGCATCGCGGTTAGTATGTTATGTGCAAGCCCACTGGCTAAAGGACTGTTTCGCGGGGCCATTTCCGAAAGCGGGGGCTCATTTGGCCCAACGCGTACCACAACATTTCCGGGCGAAAATATGAAAAAGCTGCATGATGCCGAAGCTGCCGGCGAAGCATATGCTAAAGGTGCCGGGTATCCCTCAATTGACAGTTTGCGAAAAGTTGATGCTGATAAGCTCCCCGCCGTACGCGGGCTTGCATGGCCCATTGTTGATGGCTGGGTGATTCCCGATGATCAATATAAGCTCTACGAATCCGGTAAGTATAACGACATACCAATACTGGTTGGTTATAACTCTGATGAAGGGGCCAGTTTTTCGCCGCCTAAAACTACGGATGACTATATCGCCGCAGTAAAAAACCGTTATGGAAAATTCGCCGATGAACTTATTAAGGCTTATCCGCCCGGCACCGGTACGGTAGCCAAAACCGCGCGCGACTTAACACGTGATGCAGCGTTTGGCTGGCATACCTGGAGCTGGGCTACATTACAGGCAAAAAGGGGCAAATCCAAGGTTTTTTATTATTATTTTGATCAACACCCCGAGTATCCGGCAGGTTCCTCGCAGGCAGGTTATGGATCGCCGCATGCACAGGAAGTGGCTTATGTGTTCGGCCTGCTTAATGTATCAGGTGCGCAGGCTAAAGCAGACCTTGATATTTCGGATGCAATGAGTACTTACTGGACAAACTTTGCAAAGTATGGCGACCCCAATGGTGACGGAAAGCCCGAATGGCCGGCCTACAGCCCCGCCCGTCCGGCAGTAATGTACTTTTCCCAAACGGCGCATACCGGCCCTGTTCCGGACCTTGCGTCGCTGAAAGTATTGGATGCTTATTTCAGATGGAGGCGTTCGCCGGATGGCCAGGCCGGTGTTAAGTAAACCGGAGCGCCCGGCTCCTCGTAAATGGCAGGTACCGGATCAAAGAAAATAGCTGTTAGTCCGATTAAGCTTTAAATAAAACTTGAATGAAGTTAAGAACTATTGATGCAACATCACTGACACCGGCCGAAATGCAGGTTTATCTGCACTATGCCATTGCTCCCCGGCCAATATGTTTTGTATCCACTATCAACAAAAGCGGCGGGGTTAACTTAAGTCCGTTTAGTTTTTTTAATGTTTTTAGTATCAACCCGCCAATATGTGTTTTTTCGCCCACAAGCAGGGCGCGGGATAATACCACTAAACACACGCTCGAAAATGTTTTGGAAGTGCCTGAATGTGTGATCAATATTGTGAACTATGATATGGTGCAACAGACCTATTTAACCAGTATGGATTACAAAAAAGGGGTAAACGAATTTGCGAAAGCGGGCTTTACTGAACTGGCTTCGGATACGGTAAAACCACCGAGGGTGGCGGAGTCGACCGTTCAATTGGAATGTGCAGTGAATGATGTGATATCGTTAGGAAAAAACGGGGGCGCGGGTAATTTGGTTATTGCTGAGGTGAAACGGATCCATATCAGCGAAGCTATTTTGGATGCTAATGATAAAATAGACCCGCATAAAATAGATCTGGTGGCCCGTTTAGGTGGCGATTGGTATTGCAGGGTAACCGGTGATAATTTATTTAAAATTTCCAAACCAACAGGCAGCGCCGGAATAGGTATCGGTGTAGATGCTTTTCCAAAAGAGGTTAAATATTCCAAAGTATTAACCGGGAATGATCTTGGGATATTGGGGCTTGTTGAAGCGCTGCCATCACATGAGGAGGTAAACGCTTTTAGCAAAACCGATGAAATGAAAGAACTGGTTGATGCTGCCACCAGTGACACTCACACCCTGCACCTGCATTTAAAAGCCAAACAATTGTTAGATAACGGCCGTGTAACGGATGCATGGAAAGTGTTGCTGATGTAGGTTACGCTTGTGCCTGTAGGTGATTAGCTTATAAAAGTCAATGCTACCGTAAGCGGTAGTGAGTACTTACGGCAACGGGAATTGACAGCATAATAGTAATTGGCTTTTATAGTAAGGTGGATATTAGCTATTTTTGAGCATGAAACTAAACCGCCTTATCATACTGTGTTTTGCTGTTTTATTTTTTTATGGATGTAGAAAAGGAGAAAACGCAAAAGAAATAATACCAGCACTTACACCCGGTCCGGGAGCGGCAGAAATTGGACTATCAGGTGATATAAAAAACCCTGATGGCTCCGCGGCCGAAGGAGTGGATGTTACTATAGATGGACATAAAATCACAACTTCAGCTTCCGGCTTGTTTGAGTATACCGGCAAAGTAAGTAACGCTGATAAGGTAAAACTTTCGATATCTAAAAAAGGGTATTTCAAATTCAGTAAAACCTTTACCCTGGAAGAGAATAGTACGATAGAAAACCTCTCTTACCTTTTAGTTTTGGAACAAACCGTCGGAAGTTTCGGATCGGCAAGCGGCGGTACCATTACCACTACCTACGCTACGCTGGTTTTTCAGCCTAATAGCTTTGTTAACCAAGACGGAAGTGCCTATAATGGAAACGTGACCGTAAAAATGCCTCCCAATATCATTAGCGAATATGCGGATAAATTGCCGGGGGATACCAGGGCTTTAACGGCAACGAATCAGAAAGTTGTGTTAGACCATTGGGGCGGGATGAATGTGCAGGTTTATGGCAACACGGGGCAACTGCTTAAACTGGTAAAGCCGGTTAATTATACCTATAAAATTGACTGGCGATATGTTTACATTAACAAAAGCAACCCAATAAAGATATGGAGTTACGACGAAGCCGATGATATCTGGAAAGAAGCCGGCGACGCTACCTTGAACGGACAATATTTTACCGGTAGCACAACAAGCCTATCCTATTTGCAATGGGGCACAGCTTATCCGCAAGCTTTGCTCAGGGCTTATGTAACGGATGGCAATTCAAACCCGGCCAGCTTTTTTAGGCTTGGTTGCGGTATAGATAATTACGCCGTTAATAGTTTTTCGGGCGTAAGAATTAACTCGAAAGGCGTTGCATTAATTTACGTGCCGGCCAATACACAAATACGTACAGCCGTAGCATCGCCATGTTATGATATGTTGAACGCCTTTTTAATCCCGCCAATTGCGGTCGATAAAAAATTGGAGCAACCACTGGTTGTTAATTTGGCGCTATACATAACCACCTTTGAGGGTAAAATAGAAGATTGCGGATTTAACGGCGTGAAGGGCAGGGCCGAGTTTACTTTTAACGGCAAAAAGATGCTGAGTAATCTTGATAACAATGGCTATTTTAAGTTTACCTTCCTTCTGTGCCAGTTCAATGGTTACAATGGTAAATTGGTTGTTTATGATGAGCAAAACAAAATTATTCATCAAAACAGCAATAACCCGATAAGGGCCGGCATTAAAAATGCCTATTTGGCTTCATTGTGTACTGTACCGCAAGCTGGTAAGGTAACAATAAATGTAAATGGAAAAACCTATACGTTTGAAACGCCTAAAGATAGCCTGTCGATGAGCGAGACTTTTGAACCCTGGAATGGTAGCCCGACAACCATGATCTCTGCGCACAGTGCCGACAGAACACAGGGCTTTCTTCTGACTTATCTTGGCTTTAAAGGGGGGAAAGTTGATTTGTATACCTGCGGCTTTTCTATACCTTCAAATAATTACACCATGACGTGGGGGCTTTACGAACGTGGTACTACCCAGATCACAAAATATAAAACGAGCGACACCTTAATTGAGGGAACGTTTAAAACTAAAACTAATCTCAATTTTTCGGTAGGGGCGCCCGGTGAGGTGGTGGAGATAAGCGGTAGTTTTAATATTTCGAGGTAACGGGGGATTAGCCTATAAAATCCCCCGCTGCCGCAAGAGCTGGGGGGGCGGCACCTGTGCACCAATTAAAGGCAGCGTATGCTATGATTAATTTTATAAAAATTCAATCAATTCCGCTTCTCCAACGCATCTTGGCCCTTCGTGTATCCACCATTTTCTGCCTATATTTAAGTAGTGCTCTATTTTCCAACCTAAAAAGAATCTTACAGTTACTGCTTTTTCTTCACCGGGCTCAATTGTAAACCCATCATCCCACCTAATATCCCCGATGTATGTTTCAAACCTGTTGCCATCTTTGTTATATTCAAAAACGTGATTGGGCCGGTATCCGCTTAATATCCCTGTTCGTCTTCCGCCATCTTTGGTTGCTTTTAGCTTTATTAAAGCTTTAACAGAAATTAGTTGGTGTTCTTCCTGCTTTATTTCCCTGATACTCGCAAGAGTATATTTATCATAAGCCATAACATCAAATACTTTTGATGCCCCTGTATCAAGCCATCTTTTGTAGATGAGTTTGCCGTTCATGTATACGTAGAGTTCGCGATCTTTGACTTCTTTGTGGATTAGCATGGTATTTATAAAGGTAGAAATTGTGCGTGTAAACACCATGAACTATAAGATAGTTAGTGTTGAGAACGTGCTACACATGAGCACCAGCCAAGGGGAGTTTAACCAACCACTGCGACAGCCATGTTTCAGGTGCTTTTTATCATTTTAAAAGAAATAATAAAAATAATAAAAATAATATCATAAGTTATAATTAAATCGTTAATAAGCTTAGTTACAAATCTGAACCTTACTTCAAGTCACAAATCATCCATGCTGAAATTTTTGCTAATTCTTTTCTTGATGAGCTTTTTATCATCTATCATCAGCGCTCAAACCTTAGATAGGATAGAAACCGGCATAACCGATACATCAAAAAAACATTCGCCTGTTCGATCCCGATCTGCTTCTTTTGCACCCAAAATTTATCAGTCACGAGAGAGAATATATCATCCGGATAGTTCCCATATCCCGCACAAGGCAGTTATGCGTTCTTTTATGATTCCAGGTTATGGACAGGTCTATAACCGCAGATGGTGGAAAGTGCCGTTGATTTATGGTGGCCTGGGACTCCTGGCCTCGGCAATAATATATAACCAACATCAATACAATGAATATCTCACTATATCGCGATATCGTCAGGGTGATCCGCCAAGCCCCGGCGCCCCCTATTACGACCGATATGTTCTTTTCAGGGATTATCAGGTTTCTGATGCCCGATTGAGCGATGTACGGGAGAATTCAAGAAGAAACAGGGATTTGAGTATAATGGGTTTTCTGGCAGTTTGGGGCATCCAGGCAATTGATGCATACATTGATGCGAAGTTCCTGCATTCTTATTCAGTTGATAATAATCTATCATTCAGGGCAACTCCCCAAGTTATAAATCAACGGGTATATGCACAGCATGCCGGCTTTAAATATATTCCGGGTATTAAAGTAATTTGTAGCTTCTGATAAGTTGTTTAAAAGCGATTCAGTAAAACTTATATTAAAAAGTCACGAGTACGCTACCCTTTTGCCCTGCGCTGCATATTCGCGCCAATTTGGAATAGCATTACAAACTATCAAAATCGTTGATTAATACCATTACTTGTCCGAAAAGCGCCATGGTTCATAGTAGGTTGCCTGTTAATTTTGTATTTAAAAAAGAAGCGCAAAATGAACAGGACAACCGCAACTCAAATCATCATCAGTCAGATCAAAAACAAGCAGGTTAAATACCAGGAATTGGCCAATGCCATCAGCAGAAGCTTAGTTTGGACAACCCTTGCGTTGCACGGGCAGGCTGTAATGGAAAAACACGAAGCCGAAAAGATCGGCGAACTGCTTGATCTGGATGCAGAACTTGTAACCTCCCTGCAGGAGATCCCCGATAGAGGTTCCTTAGATGAAATGCCGCCTAAAGACCCTACCCAATACCGTTTTTATGAATTGCTGTTGGTTTACGGCACAACCCTTAAAGCTATCATCAACGAACAGTTTGGCGACGGAATCATGAGCGCCATTGATTTTACCATGGATATCAGCAAGGTTGAAAACCCTGCCGGCGACCGCGTTAAGGTGATTATGGAGGGCAAGTTTCTGCCGTTTAAGAAGTGGTAAACTAACAATGTTTTCTTTGCCTTGGTTGGAGTTATACAACTGCTAAACTTCGACTTGTTGGGGACATGATTACATCCCCTCAATAGAATTCGATAGTGTACTACTTGCCGATCATTTTTTTACTTAAATATGGGCTGTAATCGAGAACGCCTGTGGAGGATGGACATTTATAATGTTGAAAAAAGAAAGGATAAAAAGCACTATACCTCCAATTGCTGGTGCACGCGTGTCGCTTGTACCTTGTCCGTTTGCTTTGAAAGGATTTTTGACGAATTTGCAACTTCACCTAATTAGATTTGTGACCAGTTGAGAGGAACACGCGGCACGTGGCCGTTGCACAACGCGCCAGTTATTTTATAATAATTTATGTTAAGATACTGGTTTTTAGTATCTTAATGACATGCAAGGAAAGAAGCACTAT
>NZ_FNCG01000001.1 GCF_900100945.1 Mucilaginibacter gossypii
GTGGCCGTTGCACAACGCGCCAGTTATTTTATAATAATTTATGTTAAGATACTGGTTTTTAGTATCTTAATGACATGCAAGGAAAGAAGCACTATCAAGAGAAACTCTTTACCAATTTCCAATTATCCGACCGTGTTCCGGCAGACAACATATACCGAAAGCTGAAAGAAACACTAGATCTTCAGTTTTTATATGCTTCTACTGCTAAGTATTACGGAAAAGACGGACAAAAAAGTATTGACCCGGTTGTTTTCTTTAAGTTATTACTCGTAGGCTATTTGGAGAATCAGCCAAGTGATAGGCGCATCATTAACATATCATCCATGCGCCTTGATATTCTTTATTTTATTGGTTACGATATCGACGAAGAATTGCCTTGGCATTCTACTTTAAGTCGTACCCGTCAGCTTTATGATGAAGACATATTTAACCAATTATTTAAACAAGTATTAAAGCAGTGCATAGACAAAGGAATGTTAACCGGCAAAAGACAGGCAGTTGATAGTGTGTTTGTAAAAGCGAATGCATCAATGAGTAGTGTTGAGGATATTTTAGAGGATGGACAGGTGTTCACAGACCAGTTAAAAGAAGGTCAGGCAACTGAAGGAGATGATCACTTATCCGATAAATCAGAAAGGCAAAAAACACAAAAGCGCAGTAATGCTAACCGGGCAAGTGCTACTGATCCGGATGCGAGAATGTCTGTAAAACCGGGCAAGGTAACTAAGTTAAATTATCTCAGTCAGCTTAGCGTAGATACATCCAGCTATGTGATTACAAGCATTGGAGCCTGCCATGCAGACAAAAAGGACAACCAATGTCTTGATACAGTGCTTGATAAAGTTTGTGCCAATCTCGGAGATCATGGTTTGGAGGTAAAGGAAGTAATTGCGGATGCTAATTATAGCAGTTCAACTGTATTGCAAAGCCTTGTTTCAAGAGGAATTACCGGATATATCCCCAACACAGGCACTTACAAGTCAGAACGGCAGGGTTTTACATATAATGCTGAAAATGATACATACCAATGTAGTCAGGGTAATAGCTTAAAATTTATTGGTTATAAGGATCATCACGGCGTTTCTAAAGAATATATGAGTAAACGATCCGATTGTGCGGTATGTTCTGTTCGCAAACAGTGCCTCAAAAAATCAACCTATAAAACAATTACAAATTCGCTTTCTAAGCCGCTGTTTGACGACATGCACAAACGATTAAACGAGGCCTATGGCAAACAAATGATGGTCATAAGAAAAAGCACAGTGGAGCCTGTCATTGGAACGCTGGTTGAGTACCTGGGAATGAGAAAAGTAAATACAATTGGAATAGAATTAGCCAATAAATGCATGTTGATGGCAGGAATCGCTTACAATCTTAAAAAGTTAATTAAATATGAAGGAAAGTCGTTCTTGCAGGTAATAATGAGCCTTTTAGAAGCATTTAAAAGCTCCCGTTTTTACTACACCTAATCAGGTTTTTCAGGAAAGTGATTAGATAACGAATACTTATTTGTTGTCTAAGTATTCGTTGTGCAACGGCCACGGCACGCGTGCACCAGCGAAGGCTTTCAGCAAAACCGATGAAATGAAAGAACTGGTTGATGCTGACACCAGTGACACCCACACCCTGCACCTGCATTTAAAAGCCAAACAATTGTTAGATAACGGCCGGGTAATGGATGCCTGGAAAGCGTTGTTGATGTAGGTTATTTAAGCCTTGCGATAGCTTATATCGAAAGCTAAGGTCTTAAGCATGGTAAAATTCAACTTAACTTAGACTTAAAACTATGCAAGCATTTTGCTTGCGTAGTCTGACTGGCAGTAAAGTAATTACCACCGTCAAAAGTTGAGCTGAAAGCTTAACTCACTTTAGGACGAAGTTACGCTATCGCTAAACTTCGACCAGAGGGGGTAGCTTCAGCACTGCAAAGCGCATTATAATACGACATCTCCGTCAAATGGTGGCTGTAACAGAAAGTCCCGCCATGCTTCTACAAGTTCTTTTAATTCTGTAGTAGGAATTTCCGGATAATTCCTCCCAACATCATCTATATAAAATATCGTAATGGTTTTGTAAACCGTAATTTCTACAAGATCGGAACCAGATTCATATTCGGCAAGTTCACCGCTGAGTACTTTTTCTATCTGTGGGATTACTTCTTCAGTCAGGTCATCCGCCCCCCAACCATATAAAAAGCTGCTGGCTATACTATTGGTATGTGGTATCTTACTAATCTTTTTACCCCATTTGCCCATGTCCATAACCTTATTGGTAAAATTAATCTCGTATTTTTCTATTAACTCCCGGTTCATTTAGCGGTATTTTTTATGAGATAGATAAGCGTCATCGGTTATGCTCTCTTGTGGGCATGGTTTTGTTGATGATTTCTGTTTTTAAAGCTATGGTTAATTCTTGAAAGATACGGTATATATGATTGCGGTGTTGAGTGTTTTAGTACTGGTGCACGCGTGTCGCGTGTACCTTGTCCGTTTTGTTTTGAAAAGATATTTGACAAATTTGTAACTTCACCTAATTAGACATTCATGATCAGTTGAAAGAAACACGCGGCACGCGTGCTCCAGCGAAGAGATAGAGCATTAGTTCATTATATCAAATCAATACTTTCCAATGAATAACAATACGCGGACGGTATGCGATGTTACAACGTCAATATTTTAACTACAACACAAAAAAAGTATTAATATATAACTATTAATATTGGGACCTAAACTTGTTTATTATGATTATCAATAAAAGCAAAATTATTGCTGCTCCATTGTTATTATTTTTTGTTTTTTGGAGCATCATTTTAATGGGGCAGACGAAGAAAATCCATTTATTGTGCCCACGTAAAAATTTTGAAAAAAAAATTATAGATTCTGTATTTGGCTATTTTAATTCAAGGAAAAAAAATACAATTCTGCTAAGAATTCAAAAGAATAAGGATTCTACATCCAGTGTCGGAGTAGGTGTCTATCAGGTAAGACTTACAACATTGGCAGAAGATGATCTTTATAGTTTACTTTTAAAGAAAGACAAATACTACGGCTTCTTTGAATATAAAAAGCACCCTGTTTTAGTTTATGGCCGAAGTGAAGACCCGGGATACTTCTTTTCGAGATTAAAAGCTACGAAAGCCTTCAAATTCTTAAACGCATATCAAGGAGGTTTTGATAACGAACCGCCTGTAAGTATTGAGCCAACAGTTTTTATTTTTTATTATAATAAAGATCGTTTTTTATTTGGATTGAGTGGTATGTTTGGCTTTTGGGAATAAAGTTAATATAAGCGTACTACAAGAGATCTTAGACGAAATCTTGAATTACGAATGCTGTTACTTATTGTATGTTTGAACAACAAGGGCAGTTCTCTGAAACTGGAATATATATTCTGGTCGAAGCGGTAGCGTGACTTGAACCTAAAACTGTTCAAGCATTTTGCTTGCATGGCCTAAATAGTAATAAACGATATAACTGTCATAAAGTTAAGCTGAAAGCTTAACTCATTTTAGGAGTGATTCCTTTATATAGTTAATCTTGCTTTGCCAAAGAAAACGGTCCTTTATATCTTGCATAATTTGATCTCTTTTTGGAATTCTCTTTTTGCTTTGATATTGCTTAGTTTCTTTGAATAACAAATTCTTTTAAAAAATCTCTTAGCGCTTCACCCACAAATCAACCCCGCCACAGTCCTCACTTCAACAAAATCATCTCCTTCCAAATCCTTACAGTTCACATGCGTATCGGTACAAATGAGTTTCTTAATAGCCCCACAGGCTTTTAACTTTCCAATGCCATCGTTCACAAATAAACCATGTGTGGTGATCACATAAATATCCCCGGCACCGGCATTTTTGTAAGTCATCGCGGCGTTTACGATGCTGCCGCCCGAGCGGATCATGTCGTCATAGATAATAACCGTTTTGCCGGCTACGTCGGCGTTGATGGCGCTTACTTCGGTATGGTCGCCTTTGAGGCGGCGTTTCAGGATGAAAGCGGCATTTACGCCAATGTCGTTAGCTAATGACTCAACCCATTTGGCACGACCTGCATCCGTGCTGGCCATTACAAAGTTATCGCCGCCGTATCGGGTGGCCGCTTCAATCACAATATCTTTGCAGTATACGTGTACGGGGTACAGGTCCTGCTCAAAGTAGTACTGGATGCCCTCGCTATGCAGATCGAACAGCATCACTTTGTTGCCCCGGTTTGATTTTGGTATGGCCGAAAGCAGGCGCGCGCGGGTTTTGGCAGTTACAATTTCGCCGGGTTTAACGGCGCGTTCCATGGTGCTGTAACCAAAGTAGGGGATCACCAGCGTAAGCGAATCGGCACCATAACTTACCAGCGACGAAGCAAGGTCGTACAGTTCAAGCGTGGCGCTATCGCTCACGGTACCGCCGATCAGCAGCACCTCTCTGCCTTCCACGT
Source organism: Mucilaginibacter gossypii (assembly GCF_900100945.1). Lineage (GTDB taxonomy): Bacteria > Bacteroidota > Bacteroidia > Sphingobacteriales > Sphingobacteriaceae > Mucilaginibacter > Mucilaginibacter gossypii. The sequence continues at coordinate 4,431 of NZ_FNCG01000001.1, forward strand.
TGGATAGGATACGCTGATAGCGCTCGCCATCGGTAAAGTGGCTTACTTCAATTTCGCCGCGTTCGCAATGGCCAAGGGCCAGTACTTTTTCGGCAAGGTATTCATATCCGGTTATGGCAAAAAGTAATTTTTTCATTATTGGTTCTGTAAGGTGTTAATCACCTGCTCAAAAGTAAAATCTTTAATGATATGGCCGTTCTCAAAAACGGTTTGCAGCTGGTCGGCCAGTTCGGGTTGTTCATCGTGGTGAAAGGTTTTATAGCCTTCGGTAGTTTTTACCAGTTTAAGTCTACCGCCTTTGCTCTTTTTGAAACTTGTGGTGATGTTACCGTTGGCATCCATTTCCGCAGGACTTTTCTCAACAGCTACTTCCTTACCGTTGATCACTGCGCTGCTACATTTCAGGGCAAACTTTTGGGTATCACGGTCTACCTTTTGTAGTAGCGCCCCGCCCATGCCCAGCACCAGGTTTTCGGCGCTGATGCCGTTTTCTTTCAGGGCTTTGTAAATCACGCCGATCTCGGTATAATTAACCCCATCGCCCTGGATCACCCTAACCTGCGGAGGCAGTACTTTATACCCTTTGGCATTGGTAGTAAAACCGAATTTATCAAACAGGATCTTGAAAATTTCCAGTAAGGTCATCACCGGATCGCCGCTATCCGGGCGGATTACCAGGGTGCCATCGCGTTTAAGGATTTCTTCTTTCAAATCCTCGCCCCAGTATTCGCTGCAGGCGCGGAAAATATTGAAACTATCGCTCACACAGGCAATAACGCCGGTAGGGAAGCTGCGAAGCACATGTTTAAATACTTCCAGTTCGCCTTCCTGCCCAAGCAGGGTGCAAATGCTGTGCTCCGTAGCCGGAATGCTTAGTCCGTATACCTTTTCGGCATGGTAGTATTTTATAGCCATACCAGAGCCGGCAAGGTTATCGCTGCCTGCAAAGCTGAGCAGGTGAGCCGCACCACCAATTTTGGCACTTTCTACACTACTCACCCCGCGGAAACCGAAGTCATTCAGCACAAAACCAATCCCGCCGAAAGCTTCTGGTGTGGCGGTTTCCTCGTAGTATTGGGTAACTACTTTTTTAACCTCGTGGCTAAGCGTAGCCACGGTGCAAGGGTACCAAACCTGCATCAGCAGGGTTTCGAGGAAGTTGGTGAGCCAGTAACATTCGGGGTCGGTGTTTTCGATGGTCATGAGTACGTTGCCGGTGGGCACGCTGGTACCTTCGGCCACTGCTTTGATGCGTACCGGCAAATAACCGTTGTATTTATCTAATATGTACTGAAACTTGCTGCAATCAAACACATCATCGCGGCCAAATACCTGTTTCAAAAACTCGTCGGCCTCATCCAGGTCAACCTGGTTAAAGGCTGGTCCCTGCAGGTATTCTTTCAAAAAATATTGCAGACCGAAAAAAACGGTTTCGTTGAACATGCCCCCGCGGCTTTCCAGGTAACTGTAAATATTGGTGGTGCCAAGGTAGTAAAATTTATGGTGGGCGTATTTATATGCGTCGGCTAAGAGGATCAGATTTTCCTTTTTCATGGCTTTAATTTTTAAGGTATTTGCCGGTGATGAAATTAAACAATTCAATGTGTTCTTCGCTTACAGAGCCATCTTTTATCATTAAAGGCAGGTCTGTTAGTTTAAACCAGGCCAGGTCGGCAATATCATCCTGGGCCTTTGGTTCGCCACCAATAAAATCACAGCTAAACAGCAGGGTAATGATCTTATCAACCTCGCTGCGGTAGCGCCAGTCGTTTATTTTGGCCGATGTTTCGTACTGCATGGCGGTGGTTTGCATTTCGCCGCATTCCTCGGCAAGCTCGCGTTTGGCAGCATCTTCGTAACAGGCATCTTCTGGGTCGGAGAAACCACCCACAAAGCGCCATTTATTATTGATGACTTTTTTGCCTAAGAGGATCTCACTGCGGTTATTTCTGAAGAGGGCTACATCCACCGTAGGGTACACCTTTGGATATTGGTTATAGTAAGCGTATAGAATCCCCGCACGGAAATCGTTTGAGTCGAAAACCTTATCGGCGTATTGCTTGCGTAGCTCGGTTGCGTTATAATCACCGTGTTCGGGCAGTTCGATGGTTTCAAACTTACCGCTGTAGTAGGGAATGAAGCTGTCGCGGCTGCCGTACAGACAAAACTGCTCGGCATTGAAAACACTTTTCAGCAGGTTGTCCAGTTTATCCGACCAAACTTTATCGCTCGGGTTATCGCTGATGGGGAGCACCACAATTTCAGGATAATCTTTTTTGATCATCTTTTCACGCGTGTAATAGTCGTAAGGATTTTTGCGACTGCCTTTTATGGGGCTAACGCCCAGTAATATAATCAGTTTGGCATGGTTTTGCTTAACTTGTCCTATCAATTCCCGGTGACCCTCATGCAGGTACGGCGTTTGAAAGCGTGCTATTATTACTCCTGTTTTCATTTCTAATTTGCGTTAATTATACACAAATATAAATATGTGTTTTTAATACGCAAATTATTTTTTAATTTTTTTGGGGATAAACTTGTAATGGTGTTAAAATAAACTGGTCACGCTGAAGTTATTTCAGCACGCCATAAGCCGAGGCGCAAACATAGCGGAGACATAGCATGTGAGATCCCGAAATAAATTCGGGACGACGGGTGTGGGCATGTTGAACTTATTTCAACACGCCATAAGCCGAGGCGCAAACATAGCGGAGACTTAGCATGTGAGATCCCGAAATAAATTCGGGACGACGGATGTGGGCATGTTGAACTTGTTTCAGCACCCCACAAGCCGAGGCGTAAGCATAGCGGAGACTAAGCCTGTGAGATCCCGAAATAAATTCGGGACGACGGATGTGGGCATGTTGAACTTATTTCAACACGCCATAAGCCGAGGCGCAAGCATAGTGGTGACTTAGCATGTTGGATCCCGAAATAAATTCGGGACGATGGAAAAGTTAAAAGTCTCCCCAACCGGGGGGAGATTTAGAGGGGCTCGGCTTATATCTCGAAACTAATTCCCTCTTTCTTCAACTGAAAATACTTTTCCTCGTTAAAGCGGAAAAGGTTACCCGGTCTGCCGGCGCCTTCGAGGGCCTGTTTTTCGGTAGTTTCTTCGAGGAAGCCGTATTTGGTGATCTTCTTTTTAAAGTTACGGCGGTCGATAGGGCGGTCGAGCACGGCGAGGTAGAGCTTTTCGAGTTCAGAAAAGGGGAACTTTTCTTCAAGCAGCTCGAAACCTACGGGCTGATAAAGCATTTTGCTTTTAAGGCGTTCGCGCGCTACGCTGATGATGGTGGTATGATCGAACGCCAGGGCGGGAAGCTTTTTGATATTGAACCAGTTTACATCGCTGGCGTCGGTAGCGGCTTTAACAACAAAGGCGTCGGGCCGTACAAGGCCATAATAAGTTATGGAGATCACCCTGTTACGCGGGTCGCGCCCCGGCTGGCCAAAGCTGTACAGTTGCTCCAGGTAAGTGATGTTTACACCGGTTTCCTCTCTTAGCTCACGCTGAATAGCTTCCTCTAACGATTCGTGGTCAGCTACCAGGCCGCCCGGTAATGCCCAGCTGTTTTTAAAAGGCTCGATATTGCGTTTAATGAGCAATACGGACAATCCCTCTTTGGAGGTATATCCGAATACTACGGCATCAACGGCAACCTTTATGTTTTGGGTGACTGGCATAATACAAAGTTAGATATTGGGAAGCGGTGGGGCAAGAGAAAGGCAACTATTCAATTAATTAAAACCAGGGTGTCAGCCACTATTTCATTATGTTTTATTAGCTGATGAGGTAACCTGTTTAATGGGTGGAATATTTAAAAGTTTTTTTATTTAAAAATTTTCTTGTAAATATGCCCTACCAATCAGTAAACCGTTTTACCGCCGCTATGCTTCACGATAAGGAATATCAAATGTGGCCCGATGCCCGGTTATTGGAGCAGTTAAGGCTTGATGACCGTAAGGCATTTGAAATTCTATACCATAAATATTCGTCGAAGTTGTTTTACGCGGCTTATAATCTTTTCAGGGATAAGGATGTTTGTGAAGACCTGGTGCAGGAACTATTTATTGATCTGTGGACAAAGCGCAATCAGCTAAATATCACTTCGCTTGAAGCTTATCTCAAAGTAGCCATCAGGCACCGCGTGTTATTTTATCTCCGCACAAAAAAAGCATCGGTAGATCTCGCCGTGATTGAGACACTGGTTGAAAAGTATTCGGCCGATAGTAAATTGTTCCAGGATGATATTGCTCATTTACTGGAAGATGGCGTAGCTCAACTCCCCGAAAAATGCCGGCAGATCTTTACCCTGAGCCGTAAAGAATATCTCAGCAATAAAGAGATAGCCACCCGGCTAAACATCTCCATTAAAACCGTCGAAAACCAGATCACTATTGCTTTGAGGTATCTGCGCACTGGCTTAACTGACTACCTGCCGTCGGTAGTGGCGCTGGTATTGCTGCACATGTTTGGCAAATAGACCCCAAAAAATATTTTCAATTGCTTTGGGGGGTACCCCGGTTTATTGCATCCTGCAGTTATAAACCATGGCAAAATTCCCTTTCAGAAAAAAACAATCCGGTGCAAATGACAGGCATTTGCAGGAAGAGCTTGTAAATAAATATTTCGACGAGCTCGATCTCCGCAGCGTACAAAACGAGGCAGGTGATGAGGTGGAATTTAATGCTGATGGCGTGTACAGCAGAATCAATGCTGCTTTAGAGAATACAGAAAAGAAAAATCCGGGAAAATTAAAAAAATGGATGGTTGCGGCTTCGCTTCTTGCAGGCTTATGTATTTCGGTAACAATAGCTTATCAATACCGCTATGCCCTGCTTGATCGTTTGGATCCTATTGCCAGCAAACAATTGGTTGCCGCTAACGGGCAAACTGTAAATTTCACCCTTGCCGATGGTACCAGAATATGGTTAAATGCTGGCAGTAAACTTACTTATCCCGAAACCTTCCGGGGCGAAAAACGAGAGATCAGGCTGGAAGGCGAAGCTTTTTTGGATGTGGCACATGACCCTGCCAAAGCTTTTATTATACATACCGGAAAAGTGCGCACCCAGGTGCTGGGCACCAGTTTTAATATCAAAGCCTACGCTAACGAAAGCTTTATTAAGGTTGACGTTTTAAGCGGCAAAGTTGGGGTAGTTACTCCGGCCGGTGCAACAAAAAGTACAGCCACATTTTTAACCCCCGCCGAGGAGGTTGTTTTTGATAAGGATAAGCTATCCGTGATAAAAAATGCTCAGGTTGATGTAAACGCCCTAAGCAGTTGGAAAGACGGTGAATTGGTATTTAAAAATATGGCGCTGCCCGAAGTGCTCAACACCATTAACCGTCACTTCAATGTAACCGTAAAGGCCGATGTTAACCTGGCGCGTTGCTCTATCACCGCCAACTTTACCAATGTTTCACTGGAAAATATCATGAAGATCATATCGAAACTGGTGAAGGGAAAAGCTGTGCAAAAGGGCCCGGCTTATCAGCTAAAAGGCAAGGGCTGCTAACATAAAACCAACTAATAAAAGAGATATACCAATTATCAGTTAACCTAAATACAAGCTATGACAACATAAATACATTAAAAAACCCTGCTCAAAAGGGATTTTGACAGGGTTAAACTAAAATGCCGGATTATTAATAAGTGCAGCGTTTAGAGGTCCAATTCAGAACGAAGCACTTGAATTTCAAACACTTTAATTTTCTCAAATCTATGAATATATCTCTATTTTCAAATGGAGTAATTCGTCATGTATTAATATTAATGAAAATTACCTCGCTTGCCTGCTTTGTGGTTTGCCTCATGTGCTTTACGGCCGTGGCAAACAACTCTTTCGGGCAAAAATTTCTGGAGGTATCGGTTACGCTCAAGCTCAAAAATGCCAAGCTAACCGATGCGCTGGATAAGATCTCGAACCAAAAGCATATCAAATTTGCCTACGCCGATAATGTACTTAAACCAACTTATGTCATAAGCCTTAAGGTCAAGGACAAAAGTATTAAGGAAGTACTTGATCAAGTTTTAACGCCCTTCAACCTCAGCTATAAGATCATTGACGATGTTATAGTTATTGATGAAAAGCCGGAGATAGAAAGCAGCACCGGCGGTATTGAGCAGGGCCCCAGGCAACCCATCAAAGTTAAAGGTAAAGTTACCGACGAAAATAACTTATTTATACCCGGCGCAAGCGTACGGGTTAAAGGTACAACCATTGGCACCGTAACCGATATTAACGGTAATTACACCATTGATGCGCCCGATGCTGACGCTGTACTGGTGTTTAACTTTATAGGCTATGCAACAAAAGAGCAGCCCATCGGCAACCAGGCTACGTTGAATGTGCAACTGGTCCCCGAGCGTACTTCGCTTAATGAGGTAGTGGTGGTAGGTTACGGTACCCAGCGGCGCACTAATGTTATAGGCGCGGTAGATCAGATCAGCGCGAAAGCCATTGAATCAAAACCTTCAATAAACTTAACACAGGCTTTGCAGGGCACTTCGCCCAACCTTATCATCCAGCAAACCAGCTCCGAGCCGGGAGCTTATGCCAATGTGAATATCAGGGGGGTGAGCACACTTAATGATAACACCCCATTGGTGGTAATTGATGGTATTACCGGTGGTGATATCAACCTCCTTAATCCACAGGATATCGAAAGTGTTTCGGTACTAAAAGATGCCGGTTCGGCGGCTATTTATGGTTCACGCTCGGCAAATGGGGTTATTTTAGTAACTACCAAAAAAGGTAAGAATAATTCACGCACTACCGTAAATTACAATGGACAGGCAGGTATCCAATCCCCGCACGTGGGTTATAAACCGGTACACAGTTATGAAAATGCCATTTTACGCAATGAGGCTATGGTTAATGCCGGTTTGCAGCCTATTTATAGTCCGCAGCAAATTCGTGATTTTCAGCAACAGGGCGATCAACAATGGTTCCTGGATGCCATTTTGAAAGACTCATGGCAGCAAAGCCATAACCTAAGTTTAACAGGTGGCAATGCTACAACATCGTTCCTGGTGTCGGCGGGCGTAACCGACCAGCGCAGCAACCTTGTTGGTCCTGATTATGGTTTAAGGCGTTATAACTACCGCATGAACTTAACCAGTAACTACGGTAAGTTAAAGCTTACAAGTATCCTGGCTTATTCACGCTCCGAAATCAGAGAACACTCCTACAGCACAGGCACGCTGATAGTGGATGCAGGCCGTACACCCACCTATTATAAAATTAAAGACGATCAGGGCCGGTACCTTACCAATGATGTACTCACAGAGTTTAACCCGCTTGGTATCCTGGAACAGGGCGGTTACCGTACCCATGACGATGACAATCTGTTAGGTAACTTAAATGCAGAACTTTCTGTTACCAAAGATTTTAAACTGAAAGCTGTTTTTGGCGGCAGGTTATTGTCCGATCACCAGTTTACGCGTGTTAAGCAGGTGAATTTTTATCCATCCGGAACTTACGGGGCAGATCGTAACACCAATGATGATAATAACAAAACCCTGTTCACCAATACGCAGTTACTGGCCGAGTTTGCCAAAACTTTTAATAAATCACACAATGTTGATGTATTGGTAGGCGTGGCTAACGAATCTACCACGGCAAAGCAAAACAGTATCCATCTTAAATATACCGACCCGGAACTGGGTACACCTACCACCGGTACTATCATTGACCCCGCTACTTCATCAGCATCCAATAACGGAACTACCGAAACAAGTCTTAACTCATTATTTGGCAGGGCAAGTTATTCGTACCAAAATAAGTATTATGGCGAGTTTGATTTTCGTGTAGATGCTTCGTCAAAATTTGCGCCGCAAAATCGCGGCGCTTTCTTCCCTTCGGTATCGGGCGGCTACCGCCTTACCGAGGAGCGCTTCATGCAAAACTATCGTAACAACATCGGCGATTTGAAACTGCGTGCATCATACGGTATTTTGGGTAATCAAAGTGTTAGCGATTATCAATACCTGCGCACTTATGGCCCTTTTCAAAATGCTTATGGTTTTAACAACTCGGGCGTGGGTGGCACAGCCATATCCTTTGCCAACCCCGATCTGCGTTGGGAACGTGCTGCAACACTGAATATTGGGGTTGATGCAGGCTTCCTGAAAAACAGTTTGACAGTTGCTATCGACTACTTTAATAAAACCACCCGCGATATCCTGCTGCCACCCATTGTGCCGGGAACCTTTGGTGCTGGTTTGCCAAGTTATAACGCGGGCAAAGTACAAAACCATGGCTGGGAGCTAACGGTTAACTATTATCTCACTACGCAAAACTTTAAACACTCCTTTAGCTTCAACGTGGCTGATAGCAAAAACAAGGTGCTTTACCTTGAGGGCGGCGATCAGCTAAAAAGCTATGATGAGATGCAGGTGATCAACCGCGTAGGCTTGCCGATAGGCTCATATGTTGCCTTAAAACGCGACGGCTATTTCCAAAACCTTCATGATATTCAAACAGGTCCTAAGCCAACCGGTTTAACCGTATCGCCCGGCGATAACCGCTATGTTGATGTTAACGGCGACGGCGTAATTGACGATAACGATAAGTTTGTTTTCGGTAACCCGTTCCCTCGCTTAACTTTCGGTTTTACATATAATGTAAGCTATAAAGGCTTTGACTTTAACCTGTTTTTACAGGGCGTAGGTAAACGCAGCATGTTTATCAGGGGCGAGCAGGTTGAGCCATTTCACGTAAACTACTCACAGGTTATCTATCAGCACGAGCTTGATTTCTGGACACCTCAAAATCCTGATGCCCGTTTTCCGCGCCTTGCGGCCAGCGGCAGCCAATCAAACGAAAACAACTTCAGGCGTGGATCAGATATGTATTTGTTTGATGGCAAGTACCTGCGCGTAAAAAATGTACAGGTGGGCTATACACTTCCAAATGCATGGGCCAAGTTGCTGGGTTTACAAAAACTGAGGGCTTATGTATCGGGCCAAAACCTGCTTACGTTTTCGGGCGTGAAATTTATCGATCCAGAATCGACCGAATTTAACAGTAACCTGGGGGCTGGCGGCGCTAACAGTGCGCGGTCATACCCAACGCCAATTTACTACGGTTTTGGTTTAGATGTAACCCTATAACACTATCCATCATGAAAAAATATTCGACATATAAAACCGCCTTTTTAGTATTACTGGCCAGTTTATCGGCTTGTAAAAAACTCGATCTGGCGCCTACCAATAAGTTCACCGACAGCAATTTCTGGACTACTACCGAAAAAGCCGGCGCGGTGCTTAATACCGCTTATTCGCAAATGTTCAGCAACGACTATTTCTTTTATAACGAAGGAGCGTCGGACAATGCATACAATGGCCGCGGTGACAACCAGGGTGCTGCCTCGCTTGCCGCGGGTACATATGATCCGTCGTTAGGGCGAATCAAACAGGAGTGGGGGTTCCACTACAGCGGTATAAAAACCTGCAACATTTTTTTAGAGAATGTAGACAGGGTAACTGCTATGGATGCAACGCTGAAAGCCCGTATGAAAGCAGAAGCAAGGTTTATCCGCGCTTTTCATTATTTTATGCTGGAAACCTGGTGGGGCGATGTGCCTTTGTTTGATCACGACATCAGCATTGACGAATCAAAAAGCATCGCCCGCACGCCAAAAGCGCAGGTTGTTGATTTTGTATTGAAAGAGCTTGACGCTGCAGCAACTGATTTGCCGGTAAATACCGCCTATAAAGATGCCGACAGGGGCCGGATCACCAAAGGTGCAGCCATAGCCTTAAAAGCAAGGGTGCTGCTATATGAAAGCCGCTGGCAGGATGTAGCAGCCACCTGCGAAAAGCTGATGAACGATAACAGCAATGGTACTTACAGCCTGTTTCCATCGTACGAAGGTTTGTTTTTACCGCAGAATGAGTACAACAGCGAGGTGATCCTCGACCTAGAATTTGTACCGGATGTAAAAACATACAGTAACTTTTTTGATATGGCTCCGCTTGCTGTTGGAGCCCGTTTAAATGCCCTTGCCCCAACACAGGAGCTGGTTGACAGTTACCTGATGGAAAATGGTAAAAAGATCACCGATCCAGGCTCAGGGTATGACGAAAATAATCCCTATGTAAACCGCGATCCAAGGCTTACCAATACGGTTGTGTACAACGGTTATAAATGGAAAAAGCCGGATAACAGCGTACAAATTATTTATACCAAACCGGGCGACGATCCGGGTGCTACCAAGCCTGATGAATATGCGCCGGGCAAGGTAAGTTCACCAACAGCTTATTATACCCGTAAATATTACGACCCTTCATCTGCCGTAAATTTTCAATCCGCTTTAAACCTGATTCTCATCCGTTATGCCGATGTGTTGCTGATGTATGCCGAAGCTAAAAATGAGCTTGGTCAGCTGGATGCCGGTGTTTGGGATAAAACTATCAAAGCGCTGCGCAGTCGTGCAGGCTTTACCGATGCCCCTGCATTAAATTTTGCAGCTGGAAGCCAGGCTGATTTAAGAGAGATAGTTCGTAACGAGCGCCGTGTAGAACTGGCTATGGAAGGCCTGCGGGTATTTGATATCCGCCGCTGGCACACCGCCGAAACCGTATTGAATGGTTGGGCGCACGGAGCCAAATTTGGTCCGGCATCGGTTGATAATGGCTACATCAGGGCCAACCTGCGCACCTTTGACAAAGGTAAAAACTACCTGTGGCCAATCCCTCGCGATGAGCGCGCTGTTGACCCTAACCTAACTCAAAACCCGGGCTGGTAAATCATTAATTATTTATAAAAAGACATTATAATCAATTACGATCATGAAAAATATTACATACTGCCTCATGGCAGGCATCATAGCCATTTTAATGGTAACAGGCTGTAAAAAGGATAAAACCTTACAACATACACAGGTATCGGCAGTAACCAACCTGTTTGCTCCTGCAAATAACAAATTCATCCAGTTAGAGCCGGTAACCGGTTCAGCCACTTTTGAATGGGCCGAAGCTCATGCCGAAGACAATGGCCTGGTTTTGTACGAGGTTGCCTTTGATAAAGAAGGCGGCGATTTTTCAAAGCCGATTTACACCGTTCCTTCAGATGCTAATGGTTTGTACAATAAACTTACCATCTCCTATAAAGACCTGAATAAGGTGGCCGATTTAGCGGGGATCCAACCGCAGGCTACAGGTAAATTGAAATGGACCGTAATGTCGTCGAAAGGTATTAATGTGGTTAAAGCGACTGCATCAAGCATTATTGAAGTGCAGCGTGCCGCGGGTTTTACTGATATTCCTGCCGATCTGTACCTGACAGGTTCGGCTACCGAAGGCGGCGACGACTTAGGCAAAGCTGTGCATTTTAAACAAACTGCTGCTGGTGTATTTGAGGCCTGGACTTCATTAAAAGCAGGTACTTATCACTTCGCCGAGCGTAACACAGGCACGCCCGCTACCTATTCTATTGACGGTATCAAGCTGCTGAAAGATGGTAGCACTACCGTAACCGGCGCAACTAAAGTTGAGCGTATCGTAGTTGACTTTACATCTGCATCGGCTACTATAACCGAAGTAACTGAGGTTGGTTTATGGTTTGCGGCAGATAATAAAGTATGGTTCCCGCTGCCTTATAAAGCCGGTGGTAAATGGGAAATAGATAATGCTTCTATTGTGTTTCACCAGGAATCATGGGGTAGGGATGAGCGTTACAAGTTCCGCTTTACCTTTAAAGATGCTGCGGGTAATACTTCAACCCAGTTTTATGGCAGCAAAAATTCGGATAACAGTCGTCCGGATGCCAATACAGCCAAATCATTCTGGTACATGGTGCCGGTTAACAACTCGCAATATGATTTCTGCTTTAAGTTTACCGGTGCAGCCGATAATCACAACGCCGATATCGTAGTTGACTTTAGCGCTGATGCTGCTGCTTATACCCACTCTGTTACTGTTAAATAATATTAACCGCCTACCTGCCGCCGTGTTGTCAAAATATGGCGGCAGGTTGACGATAAAAGATATTTTATGAAAAATAAATTGCTCAACATAGCTACTGCTGTCCTTATGGGCGGCATAGCCATGACTTTTTCATCGTGTTTAAAGGATAAGCCTTTCCCCTTGTACGGCAATAAAGCTTCGGCAAAGGTGCAATATAAGTACGCCGAAACAGCCGATTCATTACAGGAAAAAACATACACAACCTTCATATCTGCAAACGGAAATTATTTTGTGGCGAACAATGCCGGCAGTACCACTTTTAATTACTGGCCTAATGCCCATACCCTTGATATTTTTACCGATGCCTACCTGCGCACCAATAATGATATCTACAAGCAAAGAATGAGCTCGCTTTTAGCCGGAATAAAAACTACTAACGGCGGTCTTTCCAATAATTTTTACGATGATATGGAATGGCTGGATCTGGCTACATTAAGGGCTTACAATGCTACAAAGGATGCCGCTTATCTAACGGCAGCCCACACGCTTTGGACAGATATTCAAACCGGCGAAAACAATAACCAGGGCGGCGGTATAGCCTGGCGTAAAAATCAGTTGGATTATAAAAATACACCTGCAAATGCTCCGGCCATCATCTTTGCGGCCCGTTTATATGCTTTGGAAAAAAATGAAGCCGACCTCGCGACAGCAAAAAGATTATATACCTGGCTCAAGAAAACCCTGCTTGATCCTTCGGGCATTATCTGGGATGGTATCAACGCCAATGGCGACGGGCAGATCAGCAAGTGGAAGTTTACCTATAACCAGGGCGTGTTTATCGGGGCTGCATTGGAACTTTATCATGTTACCAAAGATGCTGCCTACCTCACCGATGCGGTGAACACAGCCAATGCCACCATTAATGATACAGATATTTCACCCGGCGGCATCCTGAAATCGGAAGGGCAGGGCGACGGTGGTTTATTTAAGGGTATCCTGATCAGGTATCTTACACTGCTGGCCCTCGACCCCGATATTGCTGAAACCGACAGGACTAAGTTTATCAGCTTCCTGAAATTTAATGCCGAAACACTTTATACAGCAGGTATCGAGCGGCCGTCACTCATGATCAGTCCCGATTGGAAAAAACAGCCATCAGATACTACGGATCTTACCACCCAGTTAAGCGGTGTAATGATGGTTGAAGCTGCCGCAACGCTGAAAGCGGCCGGTAAATTTTAAACAACAACTTTGTAACAATAAAAGCCATAAAAGTATTCAACCACTTTTATGGCTTATTTTAGTACTTGATTTATACCTGTCTCAAATACAATTATCTATGAAAATTAAACTTATCGCCCTGCTTTGTCTTACCGTAGCTTTTAGTACGTGTGCCCAAACACCTAATTACAAAGAGCGGATAAAAATCATCAATCAAAACATTAACAGCTATTTTGCCGATACAAAGACCGGGTTATACCTTGAAACCACCGACTCGGTTGAGAATAAGGGCAACCATTCGTTTTTGTGGCCACTTTGTGCCCTGGTGCAGGCTGCTAATGAAATGGAAGTGCTGGAACCTTCCAAACAATATCTTAAGCCTGTTATGGTTGCTATCCAGCAATATTATTCGCCCCGCTTACCTACACCGGCTTACCAGGCCATGGTAGCAAAGGAAAAACAGGATTCGCGTTTTTATGATGATAACGAGTGGGTGGCCATTGCCTTGATGGATGCCTATAACCGTACCCATAACAAACAATATTTGGAAACCTCCAAAATGATCTACCGGTTTTTACTAACCGGTTATACCAATGAGGCAGGCGGTGGTTTTTATTGGGAAGAAGGCAACCGGAAAAGTAAAAATACCTGCTCAAATGGTCCGGGGATTTTGGTGGCCTTGCAACTGTACAAAGCAACAGGTCGTAAACAATATTTGGACACAGCTTTACTGGCTTATAACTGGACAAACAAAAACCTGCAGGCACCATCCGGCTTGTTTTATGATAACATAAAGGTGCCGTCGTTAAAGATCGATTCGGCTATTTATACATACAACGCGGGCACCATGCTGCAGGCCAATGTGCTGCTCTATAACATCACCCATGAAAAAAAATACCTGACCGAGGCCCGCCGGATTGCCAAAGCCTCTGAACAATACTTTTACCGCAACAACCGGCTGCCCGGCAATTACTGGTTCAATGCGGTTTTACTTCGTGGCTACCAGGAATTATATCGTGTTGATAAAGACAAAACACAATTTCGTTTTTTTGTTGACGACGCTAACCGCATATGGCAACAGGAACGGAACGATAAAAACCTGCTCGGTCCGCATCGCATCAAAAGCCTGATAGACCAGGCAGCGATGGTGGAGATTTATGCGAGGCTGGAGGAGATGGGGGGGTAAAAACGTCGGTGTACAGCAAAAAAATGGATGTCATGCTTCGACGAGCTACCCTATGACAACTTAAAAAAAGGGGTGTCATACTGAGCCTGTCGAAGTATGGAGGGCAGGCCTCTGCGCGCGACCCTTCGACAAGCTCAGGGCGACAGGCCGACACACAACAAAAAGGGATTGTCATGCTTCGACAAGCTCAGGGTAACAGGCCTTTATTTTTTGCTTTAGCTAATTCCGGTAAAAGGTCCCAAGTGTCGTTTTGATAGCTTCTTTCTTTTCTCTTCGCCATCCTTTAACCTGTTTTTCAAATGCTATAGCTTGGTTAACGTCATTAAATACCTCATTAAACACCAGTTCCAAAGGTCGCCGTTTAAAAGTATAACAAGTAGGATTCTCGCCGGATTGATGCTCAATCAATCTTCGCTCAATATTATTAGTTATTCCAGTGTAGTACGAACCATCAGCACATTTCAATATATAAACGCGATATTGATTCAGGCCAACGTTTATCATCCCTTACCCAAACAAATTATTGGTAAACTCCATTTTTATCCTTGTTTGAAAGTTATCTATCGTCTTAAAAATCTCCTTTAAGGCTACTTTTTCAATTTTGGTGAGTTTATCCGGATCGATGTAGTTGTCGGGTTCGGTGCGGTCCCGGATAATTTGGGAGGCCTGGTTGCGGAGGCGCAGGCCCATTAAAAAATAGTACGACTGGATCAGCTCATGAACCTCTTTTTCGTTGAACACACCTTTCTCTTTTAGCGCCTTCAACCGCTCGCCAGTATTCACCTCAAAAATACGGTGGCGCAGGGCGTACATCCGCACCAGGTCGACGATCGGGGTCATTGATTTTTTAATGTCGAAAACTTCCTGGCTGCCTTTGGTGAACGTTTTGATGTTTTTGAAAAAGGTGAGGGGCGGCTCATATTGCAAAGCATTTTTAGCCATATGGAAAAAGATCTTACCCAAAGGTTTTTGCAATTCCTCGTCCAGAAACTCTTTTAACTCATCCATAATGCCGGCTTCGCCATAGAGGTATCGGCAGTCAAAAAATGTAGAGAACTGAATTACAGTTTCGGGAACAGCTTCGGTCATCCAACTTTCGTAATTGCGTTTCCAATGGGAGAGAGAGTGCGTCCATTTGGGGTTTTGGGCCATGTAGCCGCCGGTGCAAAAGCTGAAGCCGATATGGTCAAGTTTTTCAGATACCTGTTGCGCAAAACTCAGGAAATATTCGCGCACTAACTCACGCTGCTCGTTGGCTTTATCTTCATAAATAATGGCGTTATCCTGGTCGGTTTTAAAAGTTTGTTCCTTACGGCCTTCGCTGCCAAGCACCATGAAAACAAATTTGGCCGGCGGTTGGCCCATTGTTGCAATAACGCTTTCAATTACTTTTATGGCAATGGTATCGGCAATAGTGGTGATCACCTGGTTTACAATTTCGGCGTTTACACCCCGACCAAGCAATTGTGTGACCATTTGCGGTACGGATTCCCATTTGCGCTTAAGCTCCTGTACTGAAATGGCTTGTTTTACCGATTGAATGAACACCAGGGGCGATTGCGCCTGTTCGGACAATAATTTATTCCTGCTGATGCTGCCTACAAATTCATCCCCGTTTTTGATGAGTAAATATCGGGTTTTGGTACGGAACATCATCAAGATAGCTTCGTATACATAAGCGTTGGTGCTAATGCAAACGATAGGGTTATCCATAATGTTGCCGACCGGTTGGGCGGTATCTGCCTGTTTTGCAACTACATTATCGCGCAGGGTTATATCGGTCACATAGCCTACAATTTTGGCTTGCTCATCGCGGATAAAAATGCAGCTTACCTTGTGTTTGGCCATCAACCGTGCCGTTTCATAAACCGGGGTCCCTTGAGGGCAGGATACTATCTCGCGGTATTCGATACTTTCAATTTTGCGCGAGTACATTTGTTCGGAAGCTATATAGCTTTCCTCAAAAGTTGCCGGGCGTTTGTAAAAATGGGCAAACTCATCATTAAGCATCCGTTTACCAAAATCGGCAGTAAAATATTGTACAAAGTCTTCGTAAGCTTTGCACAGCGACCGGAAATCTTTGCGATGTAAAAAGAAAACGGTTGTGCCCTTTTTGGCTATTACCGTACGGATAGACTGTTTACGGTTAAGCAATACCGAAATACCTCCATAGCAGTAACCCGAATGATGATACTCCAACAACCGCTTATTTTGCTGGGTGTCATAAAAAAAGGATTCGTATTCGCCTTCGGCAATGATGTCTACGCCGCGCATTTTGGTTACTTCCTGCTGGTAAATAACCGTGTCTTTACTATAACGGATCTCCTGCAACTGGTCGGCAACCTGTTCCAATACTTCTGTTGGAAGCAGATTAAAAGGGGATACTTTACTTAAAAATTCAAGACGTTGAACCATATAACCAAAAAGCTATGATGATGATCAAAATTAAAATGATGGCTGCGGGTAAAAGGTATTTTTTTTCGGAGCGGATTTTTTGCAGGTAAACCTCCTGGTGCTCCACGCTCTCTTCGGTAATATCGCCGCGTTTCAGCATCTCAAAAAAGCACTCGGCGGTAGCCTCGGCATCTTCAAGGGCGTTGTGCTGTCTGTCAAAGGTTTTGTTAAACAATACTTCGTACAGTTGGTTTAACCTTAAATACTTGGTTTGCGGGTTTTGTACCCACTTGGTGGTTGCCAGCATGGTACAAAAGGTTTTTAAATTTTGAAGCGGATTGGTGATCCCTGTGCGGTAAAACTCAACGCCGGCAACATTCAGGTCGAGCTCAATAAAATGACCTATTACCAGTGGTTGATACTCTAAAAGATCATTGGCCAGCATGGTCACTACATCTTTGCGCCATTCGCCGTGCTCAACCAAATACTCCTGGGTAAGGCCGTGTACTGCGTATGCTTTTGGGCTTATGGTGAAGTCATTATCTTTAATATAATGATCTTCACGCTTTACCTCCCGCATATCTTTGGTGTACACGATCCACGACACCTGCAGGGCATAAGGCCAGTTGTCGTTATCACAATAGGGCAGGTCCCACTTTTTGGGCAGGCCGGAGGTTTCGGTATCTATGAATAAAAGGTAATCTTGCACATGCTAAATTTATGAATTTATTTGAATGATGGTAACAGGCAACAAAATCCCTGCGGGGAAATATTGGTTTAAATAAAAAAAACTCGCCTTGGGCGGGCGTTTTTATATGATTTTCTCCAATAGTTACCCCTTTAAGGGCTGGCGGTTACGGCGCTGTCAATACCTTCCTCTCCACTGTGTGCGCACTAAAGTAACCCAACGCGCCGCCTTTAATATTGGTTAGCGGATTTGCCGGGGCGGCGTTATTGCCATCGCCGTTGGCGCTGTTGCTGAGACTGTAAAAGTATTTGTAAACAGTCGGGTCAATGCTCATCATTTCAATGGTTACCTGGTTGCCTGGGCGGATATCGCGTGCCGGGTTATCGTTGCTGTTATCAAACCTGAGGTTGTTGTTCACCTCCTGCCCGTTGGTAAATTCATCGTCTTCCAGCATGATCGTTTCTTCTTTGCGGCCGTTTACATACTGTACAAAGCGATAATAGTTTTTGGTAGCAATAGGGTCGTCATATCGCACGGTAACATATTTGCGCGGGGTGCCGTCTTTATTATTTTGAAGCTCGTCTTTAACCAGGTAAATACTATCTAATGGAACGCCGGGGTGCATTAAGCAGCTTGAGGTGAATGTTTTGCCGTCAACACTAACATTAAGCTGATAAGTATGGCCGGGGTTGCCTGTTAAAGTACTGTTTTGGTAAATGCCGGTAATTGTAGCTGTAAGCGGGTAAACATTGTTATTATCATCGGCAATGGTAACGGTAGCGCCGCCTATGCCATTGAAGTCATTGTTATCGGTGAAGTTTTTGGTCTTACTTAATAATACTTTGCAGCCGCCGGCCTGGTTGGTTAATACACCTTCAACTACATATTGCGGGGTAGTATCTTTTAGTTTAAGGTCGATGGCCTTTTCGCAGCTGCTTAGGCTTGCTGCAAAAAGCAGGATAGTTATATATTTTATAGTGTTTTTCATCGGCTTAAAATTTAAAGTTATAGGTAACCGAAGGCACAAAGGTGAACAGGGTAGTGCGCACCGCCTCGGTACGGCTTGCGTCGGTCTTGTTGTCGCGGAAAAATATGCGGTAAGCGTTTGGATTACCGTATGCATTGTACAAACTGAATGTCAGATCAGACTGAAATTTCGCCGTTTTTTTAAGTTGCCTGGTTGCCCCTAAATCTAAACGGTGATAAGCCGGCATCCTGTCGGCATTTCGGTTGGTATAGTAGTAATAAGTTACGCCGTCAACCTGGTATTTACCACTCGGAAAGGTCACGGCATCGCCGGTATAGTAAACAAAGTTGGCGGAGAATGTCCATTTTTCGCTGGCTTTATACATGGCTACAATGGCAATGTCGTGGGTGCGGTCCTGCCGGGCATTGTACCACTTATTGTTATTGATGCCGTCAATCATCCGTTCAGATTTTGACAGCGTATAGCTGATCCAGCCGCTAAGCCTGCCGGTTTTCTTCTTCAGCAAAAACTCGGCACCGTAGGAGCGGCCTTTTCCAAAAAGTAACTGTGTTTCTATGGGTTGATTGGTGAACACATTGGCGCCATTGCGGTAATCTATCTGGTTTTGCAGCTTTTTGTAATAGCTTTCAACGGTAAATTCATAGTTGTGTTCGTTGAAATCCTTGTAGTATCCCACAGAGAACTGGTCAGCAATTTCCGGCTTAATGATATTAGTGCTGGCCACCCATTTATCCGTTGGTGAACCCGAGTTTGAGTTGGAGATCAAATGCAGGTTTTGCGCATTGCGGGCGTACGATGCCTTGATAGAACTTACATCATTTAGCTGGAAAGCCGCTGCAATGCGGGGCTCAGGGTTTATATAGGTTTTTACCTCCTGGCCGGAAGTGTAATGTTTAGAGCCTACGATGTTCCCGTCAGCATCAATATCGTAATAATCGCCTGAGCCAAGTATGGTAAAGGCCGACAGGCGTACCCCGTAGGTTAAAGTAAAACGATCTGTTGCTTTCCAGGTGTTGGTAACATAAGCGGCGTTTTCAAGGGCATACCTGTTTTGCAGGCTTTGAGATATAACGCCGGAGTTACCGGTAGCCGAAATTTCGCCCGGCTTAATGGTATGGTAAATGCTGTTTACACCAAAGCTGATGGTGTTTTTGCCGCCGGCATACCATTGCATGTCTTCCTTAAAGTTAAAATCGCGGATCTGCGAATAAATATTGTATTCGTTTACATCCTGCTTAATGTTAAGCTTATAGTCATAATTGCTGTAGATGAGCGAGGTGTTTGAAAACAGCTGACTGTTAAAAATATGGTTCCAGCGCAGGGTAGCCGTGGTGTTACCCCAGTTAATGCCGGCTATATCGGCAGCCTTAAGCACATCCTTTCCAAAATATCCCGAAACAAACAACCTGTCTTTATCGCCTAAAACATAGTTGGCTTTGGCATTAAGGTCATAAAAATAAAGCTGGCTTTTTTTGGCAATACTGTCTTTTGACAAGGCCAGGAAAGCATCGGCATAAGTACGCCGTGCGGATATCAGGAAAGATGATTTGCCCTTTTGAATAGGCCCTTCGGCATTAATGCGCGCGGCTATCAGGCCAATGCCGCCGCTTACGCCAAACTTCTGGTTGTTACCATCGTTCATTTTAATATCCAGTACAGATGAAAGCCTGCCGCCGTATTGTGCGGGCATATCGCCTTTATAAATATTGATATTCTTGATGGCATCGGAGTTAAAGGTGGAGAAGAAACCCAGCAAATGCGATGCATTGTATACGGGTGCCTCATCCAGCAGGATCAAATTTTGATCGGTTGCACCTCCGCGTACAAAGAAACCGCCGCTGCCTTCCCCGGCCGATTTGATTCCAGGCAGCAATTGGATGGTTTTGATCACATCACGCTCGCCAAGCAGGACGGGAATGTTTTTGGTTTCCTGGATGCTGAGGTGCTCAACGCCCATTTGCGGGCTGGCCAAGTCGCGTGCGCCGGCAGGCGCTGCTTTAACAGTTACTTCCTGCAATTGCTGGGCATTGTCTTCCAGTTCGATATTTAAACGAAGGTTGCCGGCTAATGATACCGGAACAACCGCGGCTTTTTGCCCCATAGCGCTTACCGAAAGTTGATGGTCACCGGCAGGCAGTGTAAGCGAATAAAAGCCGTATTCGTTACTTGATGTGCCAAAGTTTGCATCGGTAACCCTAATGCTTGCGCCAATAATAGTTTCGCCGGTTTGTTTTGATTTAACGGTGCCGCTTACCGTGTATTTGCCATCAGTGCCGGCGGCTGCCTGCTTTTTTACCTTGCCGGCATCGTATTTGATCAATACTTCATTATCAAGCACCGTAAAAATAAACGGGTGCGGAGCAAGGGACTTGCGTAATACCTCGCCCAAAGGTTGATTTTGGGCATTGACACTGATCTTAACCGTGCTTTTGGCAACTGTTTCATTATAGGTGAACCTTACGCCACAGGCAGCTGTGATTTTCTCCAAAGCCTGCTTAATCGGTTCGTTGTTTATGGTTATAGTAACGGGTTTATCTAAAGGTCCCTGGGCTTGTGCTTTGCTTAGTGCCATCATTAAAAATAACAACAAGCAGAGTGCCGTTCGGAAGGGTGTTCGCGTTATTTCGCAAATCAGCATGGAGGGCCATGCCGGTCTGTTGGTTTTCATAGTTGCTTTAAATTGTTGGTGTGGTTTGTTTCCTTTTTAGGGATGATGTTTTAGAATGAAAAGGTTAATTGTTGGATGATAAAGGTTGCAGGAAATATTGGTTTTCGACCCGTTTCCAGCGAAGGTCCATTACGGCGGAAAGTTTATTAAACGTTTTGTCGATAGGCTCATTCGTGTTGATATGACCGTAAAAACCGTTTTGGGTGATATCCGGCGTAAGGTGTATGCGGATACCATACTGATGCGACAGGTCGTCAACCACGGTTTGCAGTGACGCCCCGTCATAACTGAACAAACCGGTGCGCTGTGAAAGGAATTTGGAAGCATTGGGATAATTTTCCTTAATTAACGATCTGTCAGCCTTGTTATACAAGGCCCGTTGGTTAAGTACCATAATGGCTTGCTGGCTTTTGGGTAGGTTATGCTCCTGCACCGCCACTTTTCCGCTGATAACCGTAACTTCAGAGATAATCTGGTCGGGATAGGCTTTAACATTAAAGCTGGTACCTAATACCACGGTTTTAAGCTGTCCCGATTGGATAACGAATGGATGGTCCTCATCATGTACTACGTCGAAAAACGCCTCGCCCTCCAGTATTACCAAACGTTCTTTAGTCCTGAATTTATCTGGATAACTGATGCGGCTGCCGGGACTAAGCCAGATCCGGGTACCATCGGGCAAACTGATTTGCCGGTGTTTGCCCGGAGCTGTAACCAGATCGACCTGTTTGGCAGGATCAATAACTTCCAATACCTGGTTTTTGTAAAGCGCGGCAAAGGTAACCAGCAATACCAAAGCCGCTGCAGCAGCAATGTTTCGCCATAAGGTAAATACCTTACGTACAGGTTGTTCAGGTGTTTCCATTTGCGCGGTTATCTTACTCAAAATACTTTCCCGCAGCTGCTCAGGATTTTGGTATTTCGAGGCAGATAACAATACTTCTTCATCATTAAAACCAGCATACCAGGTATCAAGCCAGGCTTTTTCGTTAGCACTGATGGTGCCTTGTTTTAATTTATGAGCGAGCTCCCTTACGTTGTAGGTGTTGTTTTCCATTGTGCCTGATCTTTCAACCTTTTGCACATATAGTCAGTGATGGAAGCAGATACCCTTAGTGGAAAATGAAAAATATTTACCGCTATCTTTTTTTTCTTTTTTGGTGAGATAAAGATCTGTATAAGTTATGCCGGTTGAAAATTTACTAATTTTAAAAAAGCCAATTAAAACCAATCAAATGAGAAAAGTAATCTACGGCATTAACCTAAGCTTAGATGGTTGTTGCGACCATGCCAAATTTAGCGGTGGCAAGGATATATTAGAACATTTTACCCGACTTATGGATGATGTTGACCTGATTGTATACGGGCGTAAAACCTTCGAGCTTATGGTTCCGTATTGGCCGGATGCCGCAAAAGATCCTTTATCAACCAAAGAGGAAAAAGAATTTGCACAGGCATTTGACGGTATTGAAAAACTTGTTTTCTCACGGACGCTGACCGGCACCAACGATAAAAACTCTGTTATTAGTCAAGCAAACCCTGGCGACGAGATCCGCAAACTGAAGCAACAGGCCGGAGGTAATATTTCAATAGGAGGTGTGAACCTGCCCTTACAACTCATTGAACTTGGTTTGGTTGATGAGTTCCATTATGTTATACATCCCGTAATTGTAGGCGAGGGGAGAAGTCTGCTGGAAGCTGCAGGTTTAAAGGAAAATGTAGGCTTAAAACTAATTGAATCAAAGATCCTTGAATCGGGCTGTATCGCGCTTCATTATGTTAAAAACTGAAGTGTATATTAGCTGAGGAGTAAAATTAGCACCGGCAGAGAAATACCCAGCGATTGCCTTAACGAACTTAGTGCCTTTGACATATGCGCTTCAACGGTTTTTTGTGATATGCCCAGTTCAGCAGCTATCTCGGCATAGGTTTTATTTTCATCGCGGCTAAGCAGGAATACGATGCGGCATTTTTCGGGCAGAAGGCTGATGCTGTGGTTAAGCCGTTGGCGCAGTTCTTTTTCCTCCAGCCATTGAATAGTGCTGTCGTCTGTTTCGTGCGAGGTAAAAGCGAGTTCATCCAGGTGCTGTTGTTTCCTGTACTGACGATCAAGATGAGTGATCACCTTGTATTTAATGGCTACCGAAAGATACGTAGCCATGGTATGTGTTAACTTAAGGCTTGCACGGCGCTGCCAGATACTTAAAAATACTTCCTGCACTACTTCTTCGGCTTCATGCTCGTCATCTAAACGGTGATAGGCTACAGCAAAGGTTTTATCCCAATACCGGTTATACAGCTCGGTAAAGGCATCCCGGTTGTCGCAGGCCATTAGCTGTAATAACTGTTCGTCCGTGTGGGCTATGTGCTGGTTTGGTACAGGCATTATTTCATCTGCAATGCTATGTTAAATAGATTGCAAAATCTTATTTTTTGAACCTATTTAACATGTTTTAACAGTTTAGAGTTTAATCAACATATAAAGTTACAGAGCTATCAATATTTATGAATCTCCTCTAAAATAAAAAAAGGTCGCCCCACAATCGGGGCGACCTGTATCGAATCAGTCAGTTAATAGTTTTTCAGTTAATTATTTAAAATGTAAAGCCTACCCTGGCAAAAAAGCGGCGGCCGTTTTCGCCCATTTGTACGGCATCAAACGGACCCGATGGTTCGTTGTTATAAGCCCATCCCTTAGCTCCCTTTACATAAGCCAGATCGGGATGTACGTTAAAAATATTGTCGGCGCCTATTGATACACGAACCGATTTCGCCACTTTGTAAGCGAAATACAGGTCGCTCACTACTTTGCCGCTGTAAATATATTGGTCGGGCAGTTGTGCCGAACCATTATCGGTTGGTACGGTAGGTGTAAGAGTTGTACCGTCGCCATAGCCATCAATAACAACTTTGCCAAAGTAAGTAAAGCGGGTACCTACGGTAAAGCTTTTGTGGCTAAACTCGGGGTTTAAGCTAAGTTTTTGAGGGGGGGCCGATGCCAGGATAAATTTCTTTTCACGTTCGCTCAAAAATGTTTCGCGCAGGGCAGGGGTAGTACCAAGTATAGGCGGGTAATTTACCTTGTCAATCTTCATAGTTTGGAAATTGCCTGTAAAAAGTACCCTGAACCTGTTGGCGCCAATGGTTTTGTTGTAGTCAATAACTACGTCCAAACCTTTATTGGTAGTGTTTACAGCATTGGCAAAAAACTGGGCAGAGCTTACATGCAGGTTTTTCAGGGCATTGGTAAATGTAGGGTCGAGGGTTTCGTCATCGGCACTGAACTGGCCAGAAAGCACAACGCGGTCGGTAACTTTAATATAGTATCCATCAACAGTAAAACTTAACTCAGGCATCGGTTTAAAGGTAAAGCCTAAACCAGCATTTTTTGATTTTTCCTGTTTAAGGTTAGGGATGCCTGCTGCTTTGGTGATGGGGCTGTAGTTAGGGGCTATTTTAACTTCAGATATCACAGTGCCCTGTACGTTGGTAAAAGTTGAACTGTAATTGATCTGTTGTAATGAAGGTGCACGGAAGCCTGTACCCAATGAACCGCGGATGTTAAAGTTATCGGTGATTTTGTAACGTGTGGCCAGTTTAGTATTAAAGTTTGAACCAAAGTCGCTGTAATGTTCATAGCGGTTAGCGAAATCGACCAGCCATTTTTTAGTGATATCGCCTTCAAGATCAACATATACACCTTCTACCGAACGGTGGGCATTTACCACATCACCGGGCTGATAGCCTGGAAATCCCTGTGAGCCTGCCGCTTTTACACCGGTTGGGTCGTAATTTTTGTAGGATGCCTCTTCGCCCGAAAAGATCTTATAGCGCTCGTAACGGTATTCGCCGCCAAAACCAAGGTTAAGGCCCTGCATTACATTGCCAAAATGTTTGTTGATGTTCAGGTTACTGGTGTTTTGTAAAAACTCCGATCCGCCGTCGTCAAAATTGGTTTTATCAGCCCCTAAAGAAGCATTAAATGTTTTATAGCCAAAAAAGTGGAACTTATTGTTACCAATATTATTGCTCAAATCCCAGTCCCAGGCATTGCCCAGGGTGCCTTTTGCGCCTACGGCAATGGCAAGATCTGTATTATGTGTACGGATAATGGGATTGTAATATGATTCGCCGTCTGGGGTGTTAAAAATGATACCGCTCACCGGGATCATTTTGCCGCTGTTGTCGGTAGGGAAACGTTCAGGACGGCCAGAGAAATTACGGGTAAAGGCATAATCGTCAGATGCCTTATAGCTGTAACCACCAAAGCTGTACAAGGTTGTACGGGTACCGGCAAGAGGTGATTCATGGTTGAAAAAGAATGTGCCGCTCTCGGCCGATCCATCGCCATTGGCACGCCTGTACGGGTTTATAGGCAGCGCTTTAGGGTTTGAGGTTGTGGTATCATGCGTTTGGCGAAAGGTTTTGCCGTTTTTGGCATAGTCGCCCGTAAAGTTGATGAAACCGCCGTTTTTGCCGAGCGCTAAACCATAGTTGGCATCAATAGTGATACCATTGCCATCAATAGCACCCCCGTGAGGGTATTGAGACGCAACAACACTTTTACCACTGTTAAAAGCGGGATCATAATAACCAGAATAACCAACATTGGCATTAAACACGCCGGTGGTTTTCTTTAAAACAAGGTTGATAACACCCGCAATAGCGTCAGAGCCATATTGGGCCGAAGCGCCGTCGCGAAGGATCTCGATCCTGTCGATAGATGCGGTTGGGATAGAACTCAGGTCGACACCAGAGTTACCGCGACCGCGCGTACCGAATACCGAAACAAAAGCAGTGGAATGCCGGCGTTTACCATTTACTAAAACCAGGGTTTGATCGGGGCCTAAGCCGCGTAATGTACCCAATTCAACGTGGTCGGCACCATCCGAACCGGATTGTTTATTGTAGTTGAATGATGGGGCCGAATAGTTAAGGATGTCGGTAATATCCATACGACCGGTTACTGAGGCCGCTTTACCCACATTAACAATATCAACAGGAACCGCCGTTTCAAGTTTTACCCGCCCGGCAGATCGTGTACCTATTAATACTACTTCATTTAATTGGGCTATATCACCAACCAGTGTAATATCAATTTTAGTACGTCCGTTAATAGCAACTGTTATGGTTTGTAGCCCGTATAGCTTATAATCAGTTCATCAGTTGCCGCTGCTGAAATAGTGTATATCCCCTTTGCGTTGGTGCTTGTACCTAAATTGCTGCCTTTTATATGTACCGATACCCCGGGCATTGGTGCATTGCTTGCCGCATCGGTAACGATTCCGGTTATAGCTTTCTTTTGTGCTAATGTCAATAGGGGAGTTATGGTTAGCAAAACGAGGGTGAATAGTAAAATTTTCTTCATAAAACGGAGGTTATGGCGATTGAAATAATGTTAATTTTAACGTAAGTTAATAATTATTGAATAATTGTCAATGTAAAATCAATTTTATTAGAAGATTTGTACTTGTGATTTACTGTTTTAGGTGATTTGTGATGAAAAATACTGGCATTTTTGTATTTTTTTATGCCAGAGTGTTGAATTAACAAAAAAAGCCAACTGCTGAAAGGTCTTAATTCTTAACAATTGGCTTTTTGGGATTTAAAAAAAATGAATTGAACGTCTTTTTGTCGTTTGTTTTCTTAGTTAAATGGCTTTTTCAGGTTCGGTATCTTTCGTTGTTTTGCTCGCAGGCGCTTTTGCAGGAGTAATTGGTGCAGCGTCGGTTGCTTTTTTCCCTTTTTTTGCTTTGGGTTCAGCGGGAGCGGCGTGTGCTTCAGGACGTAATTTAGCCGCCAATATTTTTGCCAGGTTTTTTGCAGCTTTGTCTATAGCTTTTTTAGCTTTGCTAACATCGGGGCCAAATTCACTTACCAGGGTTTCAATCTGGATAACTAATTTCTCTTTTATTTGTTTCTTAAGAGCTTTACGGGCTTGTTTAATAGCGGCTTTATCTTTTATGTTTTTCATGTGAATGGATTAGAGATCGGGTGAAGCACAGTTTTTTTCTGTGCGGTGCAAAGTTATGTTAATATAATGTGGTTTTAATATTATGTTTATGTTAACAACTACTATTTATGTTAAATTTTTATTAATTGATAATCAGTGCTATTAATTGTTGTTGCTTTATTTATTTTTTGTTTTATAACCCTTGGCCTAATACGGCTTTACTAATTTTTTGAAAGCCTTAGGGTTAATTCTTAACTTAGCCGTTTATTTATTGCCCTAAAACAACATGATCAAAGATTTAAGTGCATTAACCCAGGTAGCCGAATTTCATGCCACTTTTAAGCACCCTATAATTGAAAAACCTGCAATACCCTCAAAAGCACGCTGTGATCTGCGTATCGAACTTATTGCCGAAGAATTAAAAGAACTGCAGCAGGCTGTTAATGATAATAACATGGTTGAAGTAGCTGATGCCCTCTGCGATCTGCAATACGTATTATCAGGAGCAGTACTTGAATTTGGCCTGGGCTCAAAATTTAAAGAACTGTTTGATGAAGTGCACCGCTCCAACATGAGCAAAGCCTGCAAAACGGTTGAAGAGGCTGAGAAAACCATCGAACACTATAAAAATACGGCCAGTACGGATGCATACTATAAAGAGATAGACGGTTTGTACCTGGTGTACCGTACCTCTGATCATAAAACATTAAAATCTATCAATTATTCGCCTGCCTATCTGAATGGCATTGTGGGTTAATCATAAACTAAAAACACTATTCCATTGTCAGCACAAGAATCCAATCAGCCTCAGGCTAAAACCAATATGCACCCGCGTAATAAACACCGCGCGGGGTATGATTTTAAAGCATTGATCAAAGCCACGCCTGCCCTGAGGCCATTTGTGCGTACCAATGAATATGATAATTTTACCATTAATTTTGCCGATCCGGAAGCAGTAAAAACACTTAATAAGGCATTGCTGCAATATCATTACGATATAAACTACTGGGACATTCCCGAAGGTTTTTTATGTCCGCCTATACCTGGTCGTGCCGATTATATCCATTATGCGGCCGATCTGCTTGCTTCTGTTAATAACGGTGTTGTGCGCAAAGGCCGGAAAGTACGTGTACTTGACATCGGAACGGGCGCTAACCTGGTTTATCCCATAGTAGGTTTCAAAGAATATGGCTGGAACTTTGTTGGCTCAGAACTCGACTTGGAGGCTATGGCATCCGCACAAAGTATTGTTGAGCAAAACAGCCAGTTAAAGGTTGCTGTTGAATTGAGGCAGCAAAGCAAGAAGGCTGATATATTTAAAGGGATCATTAAACCCGGCGAGTTATTTGATCTTACTATCTGTAACCCGCCCTTCCACGCTTCGGCTAAGGAAGCTGCTGCCGGTTCGGCCCGTAAATGGGATAACCTGGGTTTACGAAAAGATAAACAGCCTATACTTAATTTCGGCGGCCAAAATACCGAATTATGGTATCCCGGGGGCGAAGCTGCATTCCTGAAACTGATGGCCGCGCAAAGCAAGGCCTTTGAAAAACAGGTTTTATGGTTTACCACGCTGGTTTCAAAAAAAGAAAATCTCAGGATCTTGTATAATGCCCTTCAAAAAGAAGGCGTAAAAGATGTGCAAACCATCAATATGTCGCAAGGCCAAAAGGTAAGCCGCATCATGGCCTGGACTTATTTAACGCCGGAGGAGCAGAAAATATGGTTGAACCCTGATTTATAGGATTAAAGGATGCCGTGATATTTAAACCTTGATTTGCCGGACTTTAGGATAGCCTTGATGCTTTTTAATTCATGGTTATCCTAAAATCCTTTCAATCAAGGTTCAGCTTACACTCTCAAAAATGTCTTCTTGGTATACAAGTAATACAAAAACGCCCATTTTACCATTACGAAGCAAATAGCCATTACTACAATATTGTATGGATCGCCTACTAACTGGCCTATCCATCCAAAAAGGCCTTCGGTTGTATAACTCCATTTAATAAAGTGGCCCGAAATATAAATCAAAATGGAGTTCATGCCTATCACCCTGAAATAAAATGCCCATTTGTGATAGCCTTTTACATCAATAATATAGTAAAATAATGCCATCAGCAAAAGGCTTAAGCCGCCTACGTGCAGTACAAACGAGCTTGTCCACAGGTTTTTGTTGATCGGGAAATCGAGGTTCCAGATTTGTGCAAGGATCAGGAAGATGATACCTACTGCAGCCATGGTAGTTACCTTGCGCATTTGCGTAACACCGCCCTTTTTAAGCAACAGGCCGGTAAGGATGCCTAAAATACCGGTGCTGATGGCCGGGATGGTTGAAAAAAGCCCCTCAGGATCGTGGATGCCTAAATACAACCGGCCCGGTAGTATGCTGCGGTCAACGTATGAGGCAAAGTTGCCTTTCATGGTCAGGTCGCCCATAGGGAAGCCCGGTGCAGAGGTAAACTTAAGCAGCAGCCAATAGCCGATGATGAAAAAGCCAAACCAAAACATTTGCCAGCGCTCGGTACTGTACAGGTAAATGATGTTGGCAAACATATAGGCAATACCGATACGGCCCAATACGCTGGGGAACCGGATCTCTGAAACAGGCATAATTTTTAACCCGTTGTTTACCACAAGGCCGAGCAACACTAAAATAAATGCCCTTTTTATAACGCGCAGCAATAATTGCTGGCGTGTTTTGCCTTTTTCCAGTTCGCGCCCCACAGAAAATGGAGTTGATACGCCTGCCATAAACAGGAACAACGGGAAGATAAGATCATACAGGTGAAAACCATTCCAGTCGGGATGGGTAAATTGGTTGGCAATAGCGCCCCAGAAAGGTGAACCGGTGGCTTTGGCCATGCCGTGGAAGATCTCTTCGCCGCCCATAATCCAAAACATATCAAATCCCCGGAGGGCGTCCAATGAAAATAAACGGGTGCGCGCCGCGTTAATATCGTCGGCTTGTTTAGCACTTGCCTGGTCTGCTGTGGTAGTCATTAGTTTAATTGTATTTAGGTATGAACTAAAGATAGGAAAAGCAATACTATTTAAAATTATTTTTTTACATCAATAACTTTTAAAAGCTGTTTAAAAAGATTTTGTGAGGTATTTTAATGTGATGCGTTTCTGCGATGGAAAGATTTCGGAAATAAATCCAAAATGCTGCCGTAAATTCGCAGCCTTGTAATTATGCCCATGTTAGAGATCATATACCGCGATGAACACCTGATTGCCATCAACAAGCCCCATGGATTGCTGGTTCACCGGTCGCCCATAGCAGCCGATGCTTCAGAGTTTGCCCTGCAATTGCTTCGGGATCAAATTGGCATGAAAGTTAACCCTGTTCACCGCATCGATCGTAAAACCGGTGGCATCCTGCTTTTTGCTTTTAATAAAGAGGTAGAGATTGCCATGCAAAAAGCATTTATGGAAAACCGTGTGAGCAAGAAATACCTGGCCATAGTAAGGGGCCATACACCTGATGCGGAAGATATAGATTACCCGCTGCGCAAAGAGAATGGCACTTTGCAGGATGCATTTACCAGTTACACTACCCTAAAAAGGGCAGAACTTGATATAGCTCTAGGCAAACATCCAACTTCAAGGTATTCATTGGTTGAGGCTGTGCCTACAACCGGGCGTATGCACCAATTACGCAAGCACCTGAGCCACATTTTTCACCCAATTATAGGCGACCGCACCCACGGCTGTAACAAACAGAATAAGTTGTTTTTAGAGCAATGGGCAATGAAAACCATGCTACTGCATGCATCGCAGTTAAATTTTAAGCACCCCATAACCAGCGAAGAAATAACGATCAAAGCTGCACTTCAACCCGAATTTACCCGGGTTATGGAGATCATGAGCTGGTAAGCCAGTCTTAAGGTAATTATTTAAACAAAACGGGCTTAATATTGTAGTTGATAGATGGAAAAGTCGGTGATCTATGATCTGGATACCGAAGATGGTATACGCCAGATCGGCATTGAAGCGGTGCAGCAGCTGATACCCGGTACAAATGTGTATGCAACTGGCGTATTTAGGTTAAGTGAAGGGGAAACAGATCTTGGAGATATTGTTTTTGACGATCATATGCACGAATGGGAATATACCTGTATGGGGAATTTAACCCATCGGGAAGCTAAAAAGGTTGCAAGGTTTATTAAGCATAATTTTAAAACGGAGGTGGCGGAGTAAGAAGCTAATGGGAAAAATCCCTTCTCGGGAAGGAAATCGCACAATCTCCCGCTTTTTTAGTCCGTTAAGTTAATAGCTAAGCCGATACAGATAATCGGTCCCCCGGGGAAATTTTACCGTATCTTTGCGCCTCAACAAAAACAAACCATGATTGATCAGGCATTGAGTAACCTCGGCATAACTGCCCTTAACCCCATGCAGCTTGCCGCGCTTAGTGCCGCTAAAAAAGGTGATGTAATCCTTTTATCACCTACGGGCTCGGGGAAAACGCTTGGTTTTTTATTGCCTTTGCTTAACCTGCTTGATGCCGGTGTTTCTACAGTACAGGTGATGATCCTGGTGCCCTCGCGTGAGCTTGCTTTACAAATTGAGCAGGTTTGGAAATCTATGGGTACGGGTTTCAAGATCAATTGCTGTTATGGCGGCCATGCTGTAAAAATTGAACGGAATAATCTTTCGCATCCGCCTGCAGTTTTGGTTGGTACGCCGGGGAGGATTGCCTTTCATTTGCGTGAAGAAAATTTTAGTACTGATACTGTACGTACGCTCATTCTCGATGAGTTTGATAAAGCGCTTGAGTTCGGTTTTCAGGAGGATATGGCTTATATCATCAGGCAGTTGCCCGTTGTTAAAAAGCGGATATTGACTTCGGCTACAAAAATGAGTGAGATCCCGGATTTTACAGGGATTGCTAAACCTGTTGAAGTGAACTTTTTAAGTAATGTTACTTCGGCGCCAGATATTAAACAAAAAGCGGTGATATCCGAAGCTGCCGATAAACTAGATGCACTTTTTGCCCTGATCTGTAAAATTGGTAATAAAGCAACCCTTGTGTTTTGTAATCACCGTGAAGCGGTTGACAGGATCGGCGAGTTGCTTTGGTACAAGGGGTTGGAGCACGATGTTTTTCACGGCGGTATGGAACAGGACGACCGGGAACGCGCCCTGTTAAAATTCAGGAACGGAAGTCACCGTTTATTGATCACCACCGATCTGGCCTCACGTGGGCTGGATATCCCTGAAATAGAATATGTGATACATTACCAGCTGCCGCATAATGAGGAAGCTTTTTTACACCGTAACGGCCGCACAGCACGTATGAACGCTAAAGGTACATCATACCTGATGCTAATACCCGATGAAAAGTTGCCATACCTAAAACAACTGCCCCAAATTGAAGAACTGCCCGAAAAACTGATATTGCCGCCTGCATCGCCTTGGCTTACCTTGTACATAGCCGCTGGCAAAAAGGATAAAGTTAACAAGGTGGATATTGTAGGCCTGCTGCTTAAAAAAGGCGGGCTGGCAAAGGAGGACCTCGGTTTGATAGAAGTGCTTGACTACTCATCGTACGCTGCAATCAAGCGCGATAGAATAGAAAGTGTAGTAAAGCAGGTAAAGGCCGAAAAAATTAAGGGCAAAAAGGTGAAGATGGAAATTTCGAGGTAATTTTGTTTAAAAGAAAGATATATAATGAGCAATAACGATATCATGAAAAAGCTGCGGGTGGCTATGAAATTTACTGATGATGATATCATCAAGGTTTTGGCATTGGTTAATTTCAGGATCACCAAAGCCGAGATTGGTGCCATATTCCGTGCTGATGATCACCCCAACTTTAAACCCTGCGGCGATCAGATCCTGCGTAATTTCCTGAATGGCCTCATTATCTACAAACGCGGCCCAAGGGAGCCGAAACCGAAACCGGAGTAATCTGAACCGGGATTTGGGATGATTCACCGGATTTATAGGATTTGATTTGCGAGCGGAATGAGTAGATTGGTTGGATTTCACAGACAAGATCCTGACTTCCGAAAAATCCTATGAAATCCCGGTTCAGGCAATAATTAATGCCCTTCCACAGGCTTTTCCTGTATTAATCTGTATCTCCCTGATTTAATCAGCTTTTGTTGCTGAGCCGAAAATGAGGTCCGGCCGCCAAAATCCTGTACCCAATAGGTTTTATATTCTGCCACGCCAACTTCTTTAAAGTCCGGGTTCATGAGGTTGCGGCAATGGCCTTCACTTTTAAACCAGCCAGCCATCACTTCCGCAATGCTTTGTTGGCCCTGGGCTATGTTTTCGCCTATGGCAAAACTTTTGAACCCTTTAAATTTATAACCGGCGTATACTATGCGGTCTTCCATGCTGCGGCCGTCTTTGCTGTCGTGACTAAAATAGCTTTTGCGGGCCATGTCTTTAGCGTGCCCTATAGCTGCATCTTCCAAATCATTATTCCAGGTAAGGGGAGGGGCCGGCGGGAAATATTTGCTGCCGCAATTGCAGCCTTTCTGGCGTGTAGCATTAATGCTGTTTAAAAACTCGGTCCTGAAGTGTTTGCTGCTTTGGCTGTAGGCATTTGCAAACCAGAATAATGCAGCAAATAATACTATCAATTTTTTCATCTTAGTGCTTTGACACTTTTAAACGCCTGTGGTTTAAATTATTGTTTAGGCCTTCTGATAGCTGAACGCCAGCGGCCGGTTTTCTTTCGCCTGTAAATAATAATTATAGCTATAACGACGAGAATAATAGTGGTGACTGTGAGAATGATAACGATGTTATGTGCCTGGCGTACCTTAGCATTGGCCTGCGCCTGGAGTTTTTGGTAAATACTTTTTTTTTGGCTATCACCGAATCCTGTTTTTTGATCTTGATCGAATCGGCAGCAGCTACCTTGGCAATGCTGTCGACTGTGACCTGGTTAAGACTATCGTCCAAAAATTCATGGCGTTTAATAGCTACTGCAGCTTTATCATAATCGTTCATTTTCCGGTAAAGTTCGGCAAAGCCTACCTGCACTATCGACTCTTTTTTAGGATCGTGGGTTTTGAGCGATAAGGTTAAAGCATCGTTCAGGTCCTTCATACTGAGTTTATAGTCTTTGATGTCGCTTTTAATAGCTGCAAGCTCTATAAGCGAGCTGATAATATTAAGCGTATCCTTCCTTTGCCTCGATATGGTGTTCGATTGCAAAATGAACCATTTGGCCTCGCTGAATTTACGCTGCGAACGATAAACCTTTGCAAGCGCGTTAAAGCTTGTACGCAAGCCTAAAGTATCGTTATAAGTGGAATAGCTATGCAGGGCGAGCATAGTGTAATTAAGCGCCTCGGTTTGGAAGTAGTATTTCATTCGCCGGGTTGATACGGTATCGTATCCTAAATAATGGGCAGCTATTTGGGTATAGATAGGGCCTTTTAACGAATCACTGGTAACCTGTAATTTTTGCTTAAGACTATCAAGCTCACTGGCGTGTGCTGATAATTTAAGCATGGCTGTCAGAAAAAAAAGTAAGGTAATAAGTCTCTTCATATAACAGATTACTCGAAAATGCAATAATCTACTTATAATTAGGCAAATAGCGTGCCTGTTTAAGGTCGCCGACATAGGTGTTTGTGAAGATCGCTTGACTTTTTATTCATTTTTGAACAGTATGAGCTGTTTTTCAGGAGGATAACCCTGGAAATATTAATTAACAATTGCCCGCGCATATCCCACAGCATCAGCTTTAATGCATAGTATTGTATACAAAAAAAGATTTTGCTATGCGATTGCTTAAGAGATTACCCGTTCGTATTTATTTAACGCTGATCGTAAACCTGCAAATTGCTTTAACAGTACGTTGTATAAGGTAATACCTAATGCCGCGCAAGTAATGCCGGCCAACACGTCAAGCACGTAATGGTGGCTTGCATATACAGCCGTAAACCAGATGCCAACGGTTACCACCGCAAAAAAGATATTAGCAAGTCCCAGCTTGTTTTTTAAGCCGTAGTAAAGCACTATAACCGGGTATGACGAATGCAGCGACGGCATGGCAGCAAACACGTTTGATCCTTTTGTATAAATCCCTTTAAAAACCCCGGCATGAAAATAGGCGTCAAACCTGGCCAGTCCGGCGGTATTGCCCATAGTTAACGGAATAAAATGAAATCCGTGATATTGAACAAACCAGGGTGGTGCGGCAGGGTAGGCGTAGTAAACTATAAAGCCCAGGATATTCACCAAAACAAACGTTAACGAAAAATTAAGGAACTGTTTTTTGTTTTTGAAGAACAGGTAAGCGGCAAAGCCCAGCGGCACAGGGATCCAGCACAAATAAAACAAGCCCGATAACACATCAATAAAAGTGTTGCTGTTGGCCAGCCAGTATTCGTTGGGTGTAAGCAGCTTGCCATTAAAATGAATGCCGAACAGGTGTTTCTCCGCATTATAGAGCTCGGCAATATGTACCGGGTTGTAGTTATAATTGGGGAAGGCTTTCATGTAATCAAAAACAATCCAGTACACTATGAAAATAGTGAAGCCCAATATAAACTTGCGGGTTATTGCCGACGCATAGAACAGCACATTGAAAATAACTACCAGCGTAAGCTCGTCTGGTTTATAACCAATAAGGAAAGTTGAAAACGCCAGGTAAGCAATGGAAAGCAGCGAAACAATAATTATCGACCGGATATTTACTGTTACGCCTGTATTGGCATTGGTCATTGCTATTTTTTTAAGAAATCTGAACGGAAAATTTTATCCCAGAAAGGTGAACTCACACCATAACCTTTTTCAGGATCCTGATAGTGGTGCAGCATATGGTGTTGTTTTATTTTTTTGAACAGGCCGCTTTTAAAGTTAAAATGGTGCATGGCATAGTGAGATATGTCATAAAACAGGTAGCCTAAAATAAAGCCCGGAAAAAAGCCCCAGATGTAGTTTACAGGCAATAACCATTTAAACAAAAAGAAAAAGCCTGTAGCCAGCGGAATACTTAATGACGGGGGCAATACCAAACGTTTGGCATCGCTCGGGTAATCATGATGCACACCATGCATAATAAAATGGAGGCGTTGCGCCCATTCCAGTTTTTCACTTGGTTGATAGTGAAAAACAAAACGGTGCATAATGTATTCGGTGATGGTCCAAATGAACAGGCCGAAAATGAACAGGCCTATGTAGGTTAATATGTCTAACCCTAAATCAAAGAATTTATAACTGCAATATCCAATAACAGGCACAAAAATGTACAGGGGCACGGTATAATGTACCTTTGATAAGCCTTCTAAAAAGTCGCTCTTAAACATTCGCACCGATTCCTGCGAGTTGGATATATATTTCTTTTTCATTGTTATAATCAGGTTTAAAATGTTTTATTATTTCTCTGCCTGTTTATGGATGTTAAAATTTTTCAGAATGGCTGGCCTTTAATCAACAAAAGGCAATTTTAGCAAAGATATTGCTAAGTGTAAATGCCTTTATTTTATTGTTGCGAAGATATGATATTTGTTGGTAAGTCTTAAGCCAAAAGTTTTAAGTCTAAAGTTCGCAGCCTTAAGAGAAGTAATTCAACGTCCTTGCTTAAGACTTTTGACTTAGAACTATAAACTTACTTACCTTCTTCCTCTTCCAGTTTAATTAATGCTTTTTTAGCCTCTCTTAATCTGTTAAAAGCGGTGATATTGGTTAAAACAGCAAGTATTACCAGCGGAATAGTAAATATCGATATGGTTTCAAATACATGGAATCTGATGCCGGGAACAAATAATTTATAGTTACCGCCTATGTACTGAGCTACTATGCCCGATAAAGCTGCGCATAAGCCGATAGTTACTACACGTTCAGGTCTTTGCATTAAACCGCCTTTAATTTCAACCCCTAAACCTTCGGCACGTGCACGTACATAACTAACCATCATTGAGCCGATCAGCGCTATAAAGGCAGCTATCGAGCTCAGGAAGTAGTGATGCGCCACCAGGTAATAGCAAATACCCAAAAACATGATCAATTCGCTGTAGCGGTCAAGTACGGAATCGTACAAAGCACCAAAGGTTGATTTCATATTCCCTAAGCGGGCTACCTGGCCGTCAAGCATATCAAATAAGCCTGCAAAAAGGATGAGGCCGCCGGCCCAGCCTACGTAGGTTAAATCGCCGCGGTTACCTTCTTCGGCACCTAAAATAAATATCCCTGCAACGCCTACGTTAAGTACAAAACCTATAGTAGTTACGGCATTGGGGGTTAAACCTATTTTTATAAGGATCTTCACAAACGGATCAATAACCTTATAAATGCCTAATTGCAAGTTGGTTCTGAATGATCTCCTAAGTGTTGTTGTTTGCTGTTCCATGTTATTCTCTCTGCTTATTTAGGTACGATGATTAGAAGTCAAATTTAAGCCTTGTCCGTAACCCCCATTGGGCAACGTTTGGCTGGTCAAGGTAGTTAAAGCGCCTTACAAAATCTATGCGTATAAATTTAAATATATTTTCGATACCAACACTACCTTCAACGTAAGGTGTTTTACCTAATGTGTAAGTAATTGGTACACCATCAACGCCAACCGGCAATTGATACAATGACGGATGTATTGAAGGATTATTTTGGTCAGACAAACCACCGTATAATACTTTTACTGATGCGGTTTCGCGCCATTTAAGTTTCTTTAACAACGGTATTTTGTTGAAGAAGAAGCCGCTGAAATGCTGGTCAATCCTGAAGCTTGCATATTTATCACTCACAAACTCCAAAAAGTTCATTAAGTTGTATGAGTCGATATCGTATGCATAGGTTTGGTTTGCCCTGTGTATAGTTAACAACGGGTAAGGTACCGAACCAAAAATTTTACCTGCCGAAACATTGATATCCGCATAGCCTAACTGTGAAAAGTAAAAGCGCTTATCAGCACGGAAATCAAGCTTTTGGTAGTTGTATTCGCCATTAAAAAAGCCTTTAATACCAGCGGCATAATCAAGCTCAAAAGCGGGATATTTGTTAGGAATAGGGATCCTGTAGATTTTACCCTGGTAAAACTGCTCATGCGGTGCCCAGCGTACGCTTGCTGTAAGTTCGGTAGTAGTTAAATGGTGGATAGAGTTTGGCAAATCGTTAATGATGTTGTCAAAATACAGTGATCCTGCAGGTTCTTGTGTCCATTTTTTAAAGCCACCTGCGTAAGAGAAGTGGCTTTCCAGCTCGTGTACATAATCAAACCTGTAAAAGTCATTATACAGGAACTTGTCGTTTACACCACGTTTAAACGATAACAAAAAGTTGTCTTCCTGTACAAACTGCAAGTTCGCACCGGGGATCTTGGTATCACGCTGAAAGCTTGCTCTAATGTAATTTTGCGGGAAACGGTAGATGGACTTATCGTTAAGCGAGTATGTTGCGCTAAGAAAGTACTTCCAGCGCTCATCTTTAAAGCCATAAGCTGCATAAGTTTCAAAATAGTAACGCTTGCTTAGGTCTGGCGTGGTTCGGCCGCCTACACGTAAACGGAATCCCTCAACAGGGTTAAAGCTGTAAAATGTATTAGCCGGACCTAACTCAAACTTGCCGAAGCCTTTGTAACCTGCAAGCAAAAGGGTTGCTATATCAACTGTGCGCTTAAATGATGGCATATTGCGCAGGCTGTCAATATTCTTGTATACTTTAGATTCGGCAGTTCTTAAAGTATCTGGCCTGTTTTCCTGCCAGAATGATTCGGGTCGATGCTTCACTTCATCGCTTAATTCCGCATATTCTGATCCCTGGTAGGTTGTATCCGGCCGGGGTTTGTTAACCACGTAATTGCTGTAGGTTATAGCCCGGATACCAAATAAACCACTCTTTGCATCTTTTTTGGATGCGCCAAAATCTGCAATGGTAGTGCTTTTGCTCAGGTGATAGCGGCCATCCGGGTTTTGTTGAAACTCCAGGTTAACGTTCATTGACCTGATGAAGTTGATATTGATATGCTTGTTGATAGTTAAATCACACTTTTGAACAGCGTAGTTCCCATCGAGCGTTATGTATATGCTACCCTCAAAAAGTACGTCGGTACTGTTGCGCGGTGTAAAATCAAGTTTAACAAGCTTGTTATTGTGCTCATCAAGAACAGTATCCGCAATAAAATATTTGTAATAGTTTGGCGAGTTATCAGAGATTGGGCTCAGGAACTGGCTGGTTATCAAAAATACGTTGTTGGTGTAAATATCAACTTTGTTGTACAGGTGTTTAAAGTATTGGGTAAGGCCTTCATTATCAATACCAGGGCCAAAGTTTACACTTTTTTGGCCAGTTATGTTTTCCCTTGTTTTTTCGGGGTTTTTACGATAATAAACTTGCTGCAATTTTTCATCAAGGTAAATAGGCAATAACGATTTGCCGGGTACCAATGTACTATCCCTATTATCTAAAATGAACTTATACTTACGGAAAAATTTTCTGTCCGAAAACTGGGCTGATACATTGCTCAACGCAAACATCATTTTATCATACTCCTTGTATTCAACATAGTTGTACGCTTCGGGACGGTTCTTTTCTTTATTTTCGATAACCTTACGGATCAGCTCAACAGCGGGGTTATCTTTATTACGGTATTTAGGTTTTTTGCCCGATTTTACCACAACTTCGTTAAGTTGTTGCGAAGCCGGGAACATTTTTACATTTATAACCTGCTCTTTACCGGGAACAACAGCTAAAAAAGCGTCTTTATAACCTAAAAATGAAATTTTGATTTGTTTGTATTGCTGATTGTTTGTAGCCAGGCGATATTTGCCATTAACATCTGTAGTGGTACCGGTGGTGGTGCCCGTGAAAGAAATACTAACAGAAGGCAGGGTTTGTTTGTTACCTGCATCGGTAACAGTACCCGTTATTACCGTTTGCTGCGCATATAATGCCGAAGCAGAAAAGAACAGTATTAAGAAAAATAAGCTTTTATAAAATTTTTTACAATCCATGTACTTTGTGCAATTGTGCAAATACAAACTTCTTTTTTCGGCTCAATACTGTTATTATTGGATAAAGAGGTATGTATTAATTATTCAAATATTCCTGGCAGCTTAATTATGTCCGCCCCTGTATGTTTTTCGTTGTTCTGCCACCCAATCTTTCCTCACTTCCCTTGCTTTGTACACTCCCGGCAGATGGTTATTACGGAGTTTACAATTAACAGGCCAAAGGTAAAAAAAATCACTACAGACTAATGTGGTCAAAAAGTCAAATATTGTTTACAGCTATTTACTGTATTATATTACCTTAGCCATAATAACCCAAACAACGGCTTTGAGCAGCCATTAGTATGCTCGTTACTTTTCGGTTTACTATATTGTTTATTTTATAATCATCTGGTAATCAAATATAATTAAGCGTTTTTGTTGCCGGCTGAAAGTGTGCCGGGCTATCCAAATAACATTATTTAACAATTTATACTTGGCGCTAATAAGACTAATGCTGATAAAGGAATGTTACCCGCCCCTGGATTTTTTTACCTCACAAAAACAAAACAGCCGTGAAGCAGGGGTTCAACTGCTTACGGCTGTTTTGACGGTATTTGGTAATTTAACGATTATTCGGTCGCGAACATGTCGTCATAGTAATCCAAACCAAGGTGGGTGATCAGGTCTTCGCCCATCAGGTAACGAAGGGTATTCTCCAATTTGATCAGTTGTTTAAAGATGTCGTTTTCTGCATGTAGGCCTGGTGCTGTTTGAGGCGATTTCAGGTAGAATGACAACCACTCCTGGATACCGCTCATGCCGGCACGTTTAGCCAGATCGCAGAAGATAGCCAAATCAAGCGCGATAGGGGCAGCAAGGATCGAGTCGCGGCAAAGGAAGTTGATCTTAATCTGCATTTTGTAGCCTAACCAGCCAAAAATATCGATGTTATCCCAGCTCTCTTTGTTATCACCATGCGGAGGGTAATAGTTGATACGGATTTTGTGGTAGATGTTACCATAAAGTTCCTGGTTATCTTCCGGTTTGAAGATATCTTCCAATACACCCAGTTTTGATACTTCTTTAGTTTTGAAGTTATCCGGATCGTCAAGAACCCAGCCATCGCGGTTACCCAAAATGTTGGTCGAGAACCAACCGTGTACACCTAACGAACGTGCTGCCAAACCTGGGGCTAATACTGTTTTCATTAAAGTTTGACCTGTTTTGAAATCTTTACCAGCAATTGGAGTTTTGGTTAATTTAGCCAGTTCGATCAATGCAGGGATATCAACTGTTAAGTTAGGGGCACCATTAGCAAAAGGAACACCTAATTTTAAAGCCGCGTAAGCATAGATCATACTTGGAGCGATCAGCTTGTCGTCATTTTTCAAACCTTCTTCAAAAGCTGCTAATGACTGGTGTACAGCCGATGCTTCGTAGTAGATCTCGGTTGAACCGCACCATACCAACACAACCCTGTCAAGACCATTAGCCTCTTTAAAGTTTTTGATATCTTCCATTACCTGCTCGGCAAGCTCAAGCCTGGTTCCGGTTTTAACGTGGGTGCCATCAAGGTTTTTAGCGTAGTTTTTATCAAACGCGGCTTTCATTGGCTTTATAGCTTCCAATTCGGCTTTAACCGAATGTAAAAGTCCTGCTTCCAGTACCTGTGCGTTTGAGGCAGCTTCAAATACGTTATCTTCATAAACATCCCAACCGCCAAATACGATGTCGTTTAAATCGGCTAAAGGAACAAATTCTTTAATTTTCGGGTTACGGTTTTCGGTCCTTTTTCCTAAACGTATGTGGCCCATTTGAGTAAGGGAGCCAATTGGCTGCGAGATGCCTTTTTTAACGGCCTCTACGCCGGCAATTAAGGTAGTTGCTACAGCGCCTAACCCGGGGATCAGGATGCCAAGCTTACCTTTAGCAGGTGTAATGTTGATTTTCATTTATGTTACTATTATTTATTTCAAATTAATCGGCTAAATCCATTTGTTGGCTTTATACCATTTTAGCGTTTCGGCCATGCCGTTTTGCAGATTGTATAAAGGATAAAAACCCAGGTCGGATTTAGCTGCTTCAATATCGCAATTCCAGTTAATGGCGGTCAGTTCATTAAGCTTTTCAATATTCAGCACCGCAGCTTTGTTGCTCAAAGAACTTATTTTTTCAGATACTGCTGCAATCATTTTAACAAAATTTACAGGCAGATGAAACTTTAGCGTTTTTAGCATTAACACATCTTTGGTGATGGTGCCTAACTCGTAACGGTTATAAAAATTACCATCGCTCAGATTATATGTCTTGTTATTGCCACCGTATAAGGCCTTGATACTTGCTTTGGCCAGGTCTTTAACATATATAAAGCTGAGCTTTTGCTGCGCCTTGCCTATATAGGGCTCAATGCCCTTCACTATCTGTTTGAAAAATATAAATATGCCGGTGTCCCTCGGTCCGTAAACCGCGGTTGGCCTTAGGATAGTATAATTCAAGCCGTTTACCGTTTTTAATTTTTCTTCGGCAAGCAATTTGCTCCTGCCGTATGCTGTAACAGGACGCGGAGGGGTTGATTCGGTTATGGTGCCGGTTAGCGTGTTAAGCGGCCCAACTGAAGCCAGGCTGCCAATAAGTACAAACTTTTTTAAATCAGGGCAAGCTTCATAAGCCGCCGAAGCCAGGTTATGGGTATATGTAGCATTGATCCGGTTATATTCGGCCTCGGAGCGGGCGCTGGTTACACCTGCCGCGTGGATGATATAATCGGGTTTTATTTCTGCCAGTTGCTTCTTTAATGTTTCTTTATTGTTAAACTCGGGGTAGATATATTGAATGTCTAATTCCTTTAGGTGATCAATTTTGCTGCTTTTACGTACAGCTATAAAAACCTCCAGGTTGTTTTGCAGGGCTTCTTCAATTAAATGATATCCAACAAATCCGCTTGCACCGGTTATTAAAACCCGTTCCCTCATATCGCTTTTTGATATAACCTGTATTTTTTATACGGGTCGCCTTTTATAGCTTCAATGGCACGGTTCATCATATCGTTGTTCTCCAGTGTCCAGCCGGCTTCGGCATGTTTATAACCCTTGGCCTTATATTCCCTTATAATGGTGCCGTATAAGCAGGCTTCAATGCCCATTTTGCGGTAATCTTCAATAACGCCGAGGGCATAAATGCGGATGCCGGTGATGCTTTTTTTGCCGAACAATAATTTGAAAAT
Organism: Mucilaginibacter gossypii; assembly: GCF_900100945.1. GTDB lineage: Bacteria > Bacteroidota > Bacteroidia > Sphingobacteriales > Sphingobacteriaceae > Mucilaginibacter > Mucilaginibacter gossypii. The sequence continues at coordinate 47,566 of NZ_FNCG01000001.1, forward strand.
GCCGGTGGGCAACAAGCGGCCGCGTTTTATTTTTTTGAAGATATCGTTATAATCGGGCAGGGCCAGGCCAAATGCAACTATCTTGCCACGTTGCTCGGCAACAATAGCAAAATCAGGATCAAGGATCAGTTTAAGATCTTTGGCCAGGTAATCATATTCTTCGTTGGTAAGTGGCACAAAACCGGTGTTTTTGTCCCAGGCCGAGTTATAAACGTCGCGAAGTTTTGCAGCCTCTTCCTTAAAATTTTTAAGGTTGATCTTGCGGATAATGATATCATTGCGTTTTAACCGATCTTCAAGCGCGTTTAATAACCTTACCGATTTGTCATCATAGGCTTGTCCTTCCCAATGCCATCCAATCAGGTCAACATCTTTTTTAAAGCCAAAATGCTCAACCAGGTCGGCATAATACGCAAAATTGTAGGTGTTCATCAGGAATGGTGAACTATCAAATCCCTTTATTAATAAGCCACAGGGCTCATTTGTTGAAAAGTTGGTAGGGCCTAACAGTTTACCGGTAACGCCTTTTTCTTTAAGCCATTTGGTAACGGTTTCAAAAAGCAGGTTAGATATTGCCGTGTCGTTAATACAATCAAAAAAGCCAAAAAAGCCATCGTTAACATGGCTGTATTCGTTATGCCCGTTATTAAGGATCGCGGCTATCCGGCCAACAATTTTATCGCCATTATAAGCTAAAAAGGGTTGTACGGTATTGTGTTTATGGAAGGGATGTTTGGTTAAGAGGTCCCTTTGGGCAATAAACAACTCCGGAACATAGTAAGGATCGTCCTTGTACAGGTCATGCGGGAAATCAATAAATGAAGCCAGTTCTTTTTTTGATTTAACCGTTACTATTGTAATCATGTGTGGTAAATGATTGAATAAAGCAAATTGGTATGCTTTAAAATAAAAAGTGCATTTAGCTTACTTTAATAAAAAAGCAGCTAAATGCACCTCAGGTTTCTTCATTATATTTTTTCTTTAACAGAAGCGGTTACACCAACTTCTTTAAAGGCTTTTGACAGTTTTTCAACGGCTTCGTCAATTTGCTCAAAGGTATGGGTAGCCATCAATGAGAAACGAAGCAGTGACGAATCGGAAGGAACGGCAGGGGATACAACCGGGTTAACAAATACACCTGAAGCTTGCAGGTGTTTGGTAACCGCGAAAGTTTTTTCGTTATCACGAACGTAGATCGGCAAAATAGGGCTTTCGGTAGGGCCAAGGTCAAAGCCTTCTTCCAGCAAAAGTTTCATAGCATAATTGGTGTTATCCCATAATTTCTCGATACGCTCCGGTTCTGATTCAATGATATCTAATGCTGCAATTACGCTGGCTACAGAGCCCGGAGGCATACTTGCGCTAAACATCAATGAACGTGCGCGGTGTTTGATATAATCAATAGTGTCCTGATCGCTGGCGATGAAACCACCTAACGAGGCTAATGATTTACTGAAGGTACCCATGATCAGGTCAACTTCATTGGTAAGGTTAAAGTGTGAGGCGGTACCTGCACCCTTATCACCAATTACACCAAGGCTGTGGGCATCATCAACCATGATATTGGCACCGTAAGTATCGGCAAGCTCAACAATCTTAGGCAATTTAACAATATCGCCTTCCATGCTGAAAATACCGTCAACAGCGATAATCTTCACGGCATCTTCAGGAAGTATGCTTAATTTGCGCTCCAAATCGGCCATATCGTTATGAGCGTACTTGATCACTTTTGAAAACGACAGGCGGCTGCCGTCAATGATACAGGCATGGTCATACTCATCAAGTATGATATAATCATTCCTGCCGGTAACGCACGAAAGTACACCAAGGTTAACCTGGTAACCTGTGCTGAATAAAACAGTAGCTTCTTTGCCTACATAGTTAGCAAGCCTGTTTTCAAGCTCAATGTGGATATCAAGTGTACCATTCAAAAAACGTGAACCGGCACAGCCTGTGCCATATTTGTCAATTGCTTTTTTTGAAGCTTCTTTGATTTTTGGATGATTGGTAAGGCCTAAGTATGAGTTAGAACCAAACATTAATACCCGCTTGTTGTCAATAATTACCTCAGTGTCTTGTGCAGACTCAATAGGCCTGAAATAAGGATATAACCCCCGTTCACGCAGCATATTTGCTACTTGAAACTGAGCGATTTTCCCATGTAGTTTTTTAACCATGTATATTAACTCTGCTTAAATTTTGTGTAAAAATACCATGAATAAGCATATAACTTATACGGTGTGTGTAAATTTTTTTAAAATAATGCCTATTAACGTATCAATACTACTTAAGAAGCACACAAATTCTTACACGGCAAATTAATTAATTTTTTTGTTTATATCGAGCCTATTATTTTCATTTTTTTGTCAAAAGCCCAAAAAGCTGATACTATCCCGTGTTTTTGTAATTTTTTACGTAAAATTCTTGTTCGTGATTTTAAATTAGTAATATTAATTACATATTCGCATTCCCCGTAACAATCCTGCACTAATTATAAAATTTTTTCTTATAATTTTTGCCTGATATACATTGTTATTTATAGCTACCCTATGAAAAAACACAAGTACTTTTTGGCGCTTCTTGTACTTAATTTAACATTGAATTTACATAGCAATAGTTATGCCCAAACTGCCGCTGATAGTATAAGCGGACCGGTTTCCCTCAAACAGGCTATTGACTTTGCCTTGCGTAACCAACCAACAGTAAGGCAGGCTTCCATTGATGAACAGATCAATGAGCGTGATATTAGAATTGGCCTGTCGGCCTGGCTGCCGCAGGTGAACGGCTCGGGCCTTTATAATTATTACTATAAGGGCAGCCCGCAGGCTGGTGCCTCCGGTGCTAACATCCCTAGCAACGCGGGTAGTATCCGTAACCTTTCAACCCTGGGCGTTACGGCCTCGCAGGTACTATATAACAACGATGTATTTCTTGCTTCAAGGGCGAAAAGATATTCGCGTGAGTACTATAAGCAGAACACCTTAAGCAGCCAGATTGATGTGGTAAGCGATGTAAGCAAAGCTTTTTTTGATGTTTTACTATCCGGCAAACAACTTGACATTACTAATGAGGACATCATCAGGTTGCAAAGAAGCCTGAAGGATGCCAAAAGCAGGTATACTGCCGGTGTATCCGATCCTACGGATTATAAGCAGGCAACCATCGCTTTAAATAATTCATTGGCTACCCGTAAACAAACCGAAGAAGCCATCAAAAGTAAAACTGCTTTATTAAAGCAGATCATGGGCGTAGGCGCGGCTACACCGTTAAGCCTTTCTTATGATTCGAGCCGGTATGAGCAGGAGGCCAGTATTGATACTTTACAATCGCTCAATGTAAATAACCGGATCGAATACCGTTTGCTTGAAACAACAAAGGCACTCAATAATCTCAACGTAAATTACTACCGCTTTGGGTTTTTGCCTTCATTATCAGCGGTAGGGAGTTACCAGCATGCATACTTCAGTCATGATTTAGGTGATTTGTATAATAAGTCTTTCCCTACAGGTTATGTTGGCTTAACGCTGGCTGTACCTATTTTCCAGGGGACGAAGCGCCTGCAAAACCTCGCTAAAGCCAGGCTGCAGGTTGAACGTACCGACCTGGACCTGATCAATACAAAAAATAGTATTTATACGGAATATACCCAGGCACTGGCGGCATATAAAAGCAATTACACCAGCTACCAGCTCATTCGCGAAAATGTAACACTTGCAAAAGATGTGTATAAGGTGGTAAGCCTGCAGTACCGCGAGGGAGTAAAAACTTACCTCGACGTAATTGTATCGCAGGCAGATCTGCGTACTGCCGAACTGAGCTATTATAATGCCTTGTTCAATTTACTCAGCAGTAAAATTGACCTGCAAAGGGCTCTTGGAATCCTGCCTGTTCAGCAACCATAAGATATCGTCATAAAAAAATAAAAACTACAGCAACACACGAACAACCTATTCTACATGAAACATACATATATATATTGGTTAGCCCCTGCAGCACTTTTAACATGGGCATCATGCGGTAAACCTCAAAAGGGCGGGCCGGCGGCCATGCCCCCAACCCCAGTATACCTTGCCGACGCTAAAACAGCCGAAGCAGTATACTATGATAAATACCAGGGTATTGTGGTTTCGGTGAACACTGTCGAACTGCGCAGCCAGGTACCGGGTTTTGTAACGGGTATATTTTTTAAAGAAGGCGATGTTGTGCAGAAGGGCAAAGTATTGTATGAAATAGATAAACGCAAATACCAGGCTGCTTTTGACCAGGCCAAAGCTAATGTGCTAAGCGCCGAAGCCAATTTGGTTAAAGCGCAAAAAGACATTGACAGGTATAACATGCTGCTTAAGAGCGATGCGATTGCCCGTCAGACAGTTGATCAGGCACAGGCTACCTACGAAACTAATAAAAGCCAGGTTGCGGTAGCCAAAGCCGCGCTTGAGTCGGCCCGTACCGATTTATCATATGCCACCATTACCGCGCCTTTTACGGGGCGAATAGGGATCTCGCAAGTGAGGCTTGGAACACAGGTAGCAGCAGGTACCACATTGATGAACACAATATCTGCCGAGCATCCTATCGGTGTTGATGTTGTGATCAACGAGCAGGATATCAACCGCTTTTATGGTCTTCAAAAATCAAGTACCGACAGTACCTTTAAACTGGTGCTACCCGACGGAAGCAAATACAACAAGACAGGTAAAGTATTGGCGATTGACAGAGGGGTTAGCAATCAAACCGGCAGCATTAGGGTAAGGATCCAGTTTCCGAACGAGGATGACGTGCTTAAGGATGGCATGAGCTGTGTTCTGCAGGTGCTGAACAGCCAATCGGGCCAGCGGGTACAAATCCCTTACAAGGCAGTAACTGAGCAAATGGGCGAGTTTTTTGTTTTCGCAACAAGAGATACAGTTGTTAAAGATACCGCAGCTGATAAAACAGTTAAAGACAGGCGCGATACGATAGCAAAACAGGTAAAGGTGAAATTAGGGCCGCGCATTAACAGCGACGTAGTGATAATGGATGGAATAAAACAAGGCGATAAAGTGATTACCGACGGCTTCCAGCGTTTGCGCGATGGTGGTAGGGTCACTACCGGAACAGCCACGCCGGCCGGAGCAGCACCCAAAAAATAAATTTATATCAACAGGAAAAATTTTAAGCCGAAGAAGGGGCGCATCTACCCTGGAAAACTTAATATAGAGAAAGAATGATCGCAGATACTTTTATAAAACGACCGGTTACCGCCATTGTAATATCCCTGGTGATATTAATAGTGGGCATCCTGTCAATATCCAGCCTGCCTATAGGCCAGTACCCTGATATTACACCTCCAACCGTGTCAGTTAGCGGTAACTATGTCGGTGCTGATGCGTTAACAGTTGAGCAAACGGTAGCTACCCCGGTTGAGGTGCAGGTAAACGGCGTACCCGGCATGACCTACCTGCAAAGTAACAGCAGCAGCAACGGGCAAATGAGCATGACGGTTAACTTTGATGTTGGTACTGATATTAACATTGCAGCCCTCGACGTGCAAAACCGTGTAGGTATTGCTTTACCAACTTTACCGCAGGAGGTACAGCGTTTGGGTATGGTAGTACGTAAACGTAACCCAAGTATTCTGATGCTTGTGGCCATGTTTAGTCCTAAAGGCACCCATGATGTCACTTTTACTGATAACTACACCAACGTATTTATAAAGGATGCTATTTTGCGTACCAAAGGAGTAGGTGACGTTGTTACACGTGCCGATGATTTTAGTATGCGCATCTGGCTTAACCCGGATAAACTTGCTGCGTTAGGTATGAGCGCTGCGGATGTAACCAGTGCCCTGCAGGAGCAAAACGCGCAGGTTGCCGCCGGTACAGTAGGTGCTACACCTCAGTTAAAAGGACAGACATTTGAGTATTCGGTTATTGTAAAAGGCCGTTTAGAGAAGCCGGAAGAATTTGGTAATGTGGTTGTTAAAACCCAGCCTAACAATGGGGGCATAGTACACTTAAAAGATGTTGCCAGGATTGAGCTGGGTAAATTCAACTACTCAGGTAACTCATTTGTTGATGGTAAAAGGGCATCTTATCTGCTGGTGTACCAGGCCCCGAACAGTAACTCGCTTGAAACTGCCGATAATGTATACGCTACTATGAATGAGCTTAAAAAGAGCTTTCCTAAAGATATAGATTACGTAGTTCCTTTTGAGGCCATAACCGTGGTAAAGGTTTCGGTAAGCGAGGTTATCGAAACGCTGGTTATTGCACTTGTACTGGTTATTATTGTAGTATTCCTGTTTTTACAAAGCTGGCGCACAACCCTCATTCCGGTACTGGCTATTCCGGTATCAATTATTGGTACGTTCATTTTCTTTATTCCGCTTAACTTTACTATCAATACGTTAACGTTATTTGGTTTCGTACTGGCTATTGGTATTGTGGTGGATGATGCTATTGTGGTGGTTGAGGCTGTACAGCATTATATGGATGAGGAGGGTATGACACCTAAAGAAGCCACCCAGCACGCTATGGCCGATATCTCGGCCCCCGTAATAGCCATCGCGCTGATCCTGGCTGCAGTGTTTGTGCCGGTAGGCTTTGTGCCGGGTATAGTAGGGCGATTGTATCAACAGTTTGCGATCACCATTGCCATATCTGTATTGATATCAGCTTTTGTTGCACTATCATTAACACCTGCATTGTGTACGTTGATATTAAGGCCGCATAAGATAGATGAAAGCTCTCGTGGCTTAAATAAGTTTTTCTTTAAATTCAATACCTGGTTTACCCGCGTAACCGGTAAATATCGAAACACAGTTGATAAAAGCATTAAAAACTCAAGATACATTATCATTCTGCTGGTGTGTATCATTATAGGCGCGATACTTTTATTCAGAAGTAAACCATCTGGTTTTATCCCGCTGGAAGATGATGGCCGTGTTTATATCACTTTTGATTTACCCGAGGCTTCAGCAACCGGCCGTACTGTTGATGTGTTGCACAACATGATGAGAACGCTTGATAGCGTGCCGGAAATAGCCCATTACGCGGCGTTGGGTGGTTTGAATGCCATCAGCTTTGCAAGTAAATCAAATAGTGCAACCATATTCGTGCAGTTGAAACCTTGGGATGAGCGTAAAGAAAAGTCGCAGCAGATAACAGCGCTTGTTGCACGGTTAAACCAAAAGCTCGGTAAGTATAAGGAAGCCAATGTTGTGGTGATCCAGCCACCGGCAATTCCGGGGTTGGGTAGTACAGGAGGTTTCTCGTTTATATTAGAAGAGAAACAGGCAGGTGGCGACATTAAGGTATTTGAGAAAACGCTCCGAACGTTCCTTGGCGCAATTAATCAGCGTAAAGAGATAGCAAGGGCCTTCTCGTTCTTTACTGCCAGTACGCCTGCTTACCAGTTAACGATAGACAGAGAGAAATCTAAAAAGCTTGGTGTAGCAATATCTGACGTGAACAATGCGCTGCAAACCTATTTGGGTAGTACCTATATCAACGACTTTACCATTTATGGTCGTAACTTCAGGGTAGTAGCCCAGGCCGATACCAGTTATCGTACCAATGTGCAAAACATAGGACAGTATTTTGTGCGTAATTCATCAGGAGCCATGGTGCCATTGAGCACACTTACATCATATAAGGTAATTGAAAACTCACCGTTGATATCGCACTATAACCTGTTCCGTTCGGCCGAGATTAACGGTAGTACCAAGCCGGGGTATAGTAGTGGTGATGCTATTACCGCTTTGAAAGAGACAGCCGCGCAGGTATTGCCGCAAGGTTACGGTTACGAGTTTTCGGGCCTGAGCCGTGAGGAGTTATTATCCGGGTCAAAAACGGTATATATATTTGCACTGTCAATAGGATTCGTGTTCCTGTTCCTGGCTGCTTTGTATGAAAGCTGGTCGGTACCGTTCTCTGTGTTATTGTCAGTGCCCCTGGGTGCATTTGGTGCCATATTGTTCCTTACTTTCTGGCCTGATCTTACTAACAACGTTTATGCACAAATTGGTTTGATAACGCTGATTGGTTTGGCGGCCAAAAACGCCATCCTGATCGTAGAGTTTGCCAAGGAACGTGTAGACGCAGGCATGGAATTGGAAAAAGCTACGCTCGAGGCTGTCCGGCTACGTTTAAGGCCAATCATCATGACGTCGATGGCATTTATATTAGGTGTAGGTCCGTTGATGGTTGCATCGGGCGCCGGTGCTGAAGCCCGTAAAACCATAGGCTGGACGGTGTTTGGGGGAATGCTTACTGCTACATCATTGGCTATATTTATAGTACCGGTTTTATTTTACCTGATCACTAAAATGGCTTACGGTAAGGAAAAACTTGCCGAGCTTGAAAAAAATTATGATCCTAAAAAGCACGGACCGGAGGTATAATAATTGTTAAAGTTTTGTAAAAAGAGAGGCGCAAGTCTCTCTTTTTTACTTTCCGACAGGTTTGGTATACTGCTACACCTGGCTATTTAACCATTTATGCGCTCGAAATTAGGTGTTAGTAGACACTTTTGATGCTTATGCAGGGCAGTTTTTTATAAAACTATTCATCATAAAGTATATTAAACGGTCATTATTTTGTATTGACCTCATCGCTTTAAATAATATTGATTTTCAATTATTAAGCCGTGTGTGATTGGATTAAACGCGGTTGTTTTATTGGTTTAAATAATATCCTGGATAGTGAATGATGCCAATAATGGCAAAGTATTTGTTAAGGAGGAGTTAATACAATGGAAAATTAAAAAAATCAACATTGTAGAATTTGACTAAAAAACACAACTATGAAAACAATGACTAAAATGATAGCTTCGGCGTTTACTGCGGTGGCTATCTTCATCGGAACAAATGTTAAAGCTCAAACTACACCAGCGAACGCACTACGCTTTGGGGTAGGCCTGGAAGCAGGTATCCCAACAGGTAACGCTCACGACATTTCAAAATTTGAGTTAGGCGGTACTGCTCGTTTGCAATATGGTGTAAGTAATGATTTAGCCCTTACACTTACCTCGGGTTATTACAATTTTTTTGGTAAAACCTATACTTCATCATTTTCCAACTCTACGTCAACAACTACAGTTACAGTTAAAGGCAGGTCTTTAGGCATAATTCCGGTAAAAGCCGGTATTAAAGCTTTTGTTGGCGATGGCTTTTATTTCGCAGGCGAAGTGGGTGCCGGTTTTGAAGTTCACCCACCAATTGCGGGGGGTGAAAAGAATACTAAACTTATCCTTTCTCCTGGCTTAGGTTATGCCACCAAATCATGGGATATTGGTGTGCGTTATGAAAACTTCTCGGGACAAAGCAATAACTATGGCCTGGTTGGCTTACGTTTAGCTTATGGATTTGGATTGTAATTTTTAATATACTTAAACAAAAAAATCCGCTTGCCAACAGCAAGCGGATTTTTTATTTCTGAACCGGGATTTGCGGGGATTTACCGGATTTATAGGATTGATTTTGCTGTGCAGACAATTAATATCCTGATAATCCTCAAATCCTAAAAATCAAGGTTCAGTTTATTATGCCAATTTACCCAACGCTTCTTTTAACCTTCTCATAGCCTCAATCAGTTTGTCTTCGGCCGTGGCATATGATAAACGGATTGAAGAAGGATCACCGAATGAATCGCCGCCCACGGTGGCTACGTGGCCTTCTTCAAGCAGGTACAAGCTTAAATGGTCAGAGTCATTGATCACGCGTCCGTTGTAGCTTTTACCAAAGAAAGAGGTAACGTTAGGGAAAAAGTAGAACGCTCCATCTGGCAGGTTTACTTTAATACCTTCTATTTCACTCAGTAATTTATAAACAATATCACGGCGTTTTTTGAATGCGGCGCGCATTTCAAGCACACTTTCCAAACCCCCTTCGTAAGCGGCTATGCCGGCACGCTGAGTAATTGAACAGGTACCGGAAGTTACCTGGCCTTGCATTTTATCAAATGCGGCGGCCAATTCTTTAGTGCTGGCTGTGTAGCCAATACGCCAGCCGGTCATGGCAAAGGCTTTCGACCAGCCGTTGATGATAACCACACGATCTTTGATATAGTCAAATTGCGCGATAGACTCGTGTTTGTCAACAAAGTTGATGTGTTCGTAGATCTCATCGCTCAGGATATAAACATGTGGATGTTTTTCGAATACCTTAGCTAAACCTTCAAGTTCATCTTTAGTGTAAACACTGCCGGTAGGGTTACATGGCGATGAAAACATGAACAACTTGGTATTAGGAGTGATGGCTGCCTCTAATTGCTCGGGGGTGATTTTGAAGTTAGTATCAACGGTAGTGTTAATGAAAACGCTTTTACCTTCGGCCAATTTAACTACTTCACTGTATGAAACCCAGTAAGGAGTAGGGATAATTACTTCTTCGCCTGGGTTAACCAAACACAATACCGCGTTAGCGATAGCCTGCTTGGCACCTGTTGAAACAACTATGTCGGCAGCATCATAATCAAGATTGTTCTCGTTCTTCAGCTTGGCAACTACGGCTTTACGAAGTTCAGGGTAGCCTGCTACTGGTGTGTAGTAGGTAAAGTTCTTGTCCATGGCCTGCTTGGCGGCTTCCTTGATGTGTTCAGGGGTATGAAAATCAGGTTCACCAAAGCTAAGGCTGATCACGTCGACACCTTTAGCGGCAAGTTCACGGCCCAGTTTGGCCATTTTAATCGTTGCAGATTCGGACAGGTTTTGTATCCGGGTACTTAATGCGCTCATATAAATTATGTTATCGCGGCAAATATAGAAAATAACTTTACTGCTACTTACGCTTGTTATTTTTTAAATTTGCGGCCTAATACCACCCTTGCTTTGAATCAACAAAAAAGGATCATTTTAATTTCGCTTATAACGGGGATTGTGCTGATGCTGGCGAAATTTGGCGCCTACTTTTTAACAGCCTCCAATTTTGTACTTACCGATGCCGCCGAAAGTATTGTAAATGTAATTGCAAGCTCATTTGCCTTTTACAGTATCTACCTCTCGGCCCTGCCACGAGATGAAAACCATCCTTACGGCCACGGCAAGGTGGAGTTTTTTTCGGTTTTTATAGAAGGATCACTTATCGGCATTGCCGGGTGCATCATCATTGTAAAATCGGTTTACAGCTTTTTCTTTCCCAACATTATCCATGACCTGTTTACCGGTGCTATTATTATAGCGGCAACCGGAGCCATTAACGGCGTGTTGGGTTATTATATGATCCGTAAGGGCAAAGAGCTTCGTTCCATCACCCTTGATGCCGACGGTCGTCATTTGCTGGCCGATACCGTTACCAGCGTAGGCCTGGTGGTAGGTTTATTGTTAATTGAATTTACCAGGATTTTATGGCTCGATAGTGCATTATCTATATTGGTTGGCTTATATATAGTGTACAGTAGTTACAAATTGGTTCGTAAATCGGTAGGGGGATTAATGGATGAGGCAGATTTTCAGGTAGTGACCGGGATCGTGAACGTTTTAAGTGAAAAACGCCGTGAGGCCTGGATAGATGTACACAATTTGCGCGCGCAGAAATATGGACATGAGCTGCATATCGACTGTCACATGACGCTGCCCAACTATTTTGATCTGAATACAGTACATACTGAAATATCATTGGTTGATAAGATGATAAATAACGATATGGGCATAAAAACGGAGCTTTTTATTCATGCTGACCCTTGTGTACCCAATTGCTGCCACTACTGCAGTATGCCCAATTGCCCTATCCGGTCGGAAGCAAAAAACGAAACAATAGCCTGGACAATGGAAAAGGTTGTACGTAATAAAAAACACTTTGAATAATGGAATACTTTAATGTAAGGGTTTACGGTCTGCTGCTGAACGATGATGATGAATTGCTCATAAGCGATGAACAGGAATACGGTGTGCGTTTTTCAAAGTTCCCGGGCGGAGGCCTGGAACTTGGTGAGGGCCTGATTGACGGGCTTAAACGCGAGTTTATGGAAGAGTGTAATATTGAGATTGAAGTTGTAGGCCATTTTTACACCACTGATTTTGCCGTAAAATCGGCCTTCAATAATTCGCAGGTTATCAGTGTATATTATTTAGTGCGAAGCATTACTCCGGTTAATTTGAACATAAAGGCTGTTGCCTTTGATTTTGATGGGGAAGGAGAGGTGTTGCAGGCTTTTAGATGGGTGCCACTTACCGCGCTTAGTGTGGCCGACTTTGAATTTCCGACAGATAAACGTGTGGTTGAACTTTTACAGAACGAACTATGAACCTTACCGAAAGGGATTTAAAAGTAATATGGCACCCCTATACCCAAATGAAAACCGCGCAGCCGCCTGTAGGTATTGTACGTGGCGAAGGGGCACTGTTATTTGATGAAGAAGGAAAACAATACATTGATTCAGTATCGTCATGGTGGGTAAACATTCACGGGCATGCGCATCCTTATATTGCCCAAAAGGTATCAGAGCAGCTTCACAAACTGGAACATGTGATATTTGCAGGTTTTACCCATGAAGGCGCCGTTGAATTGGCGGAACGGCTGTTAGCAATTTTGCCGGCCAACCAAAAAAAAGCTTTTTATTCAGATAACGGTTCAACCGCTGTTGAGGTTGCTATAAAAATGTGCCTGCAATACTGGCTTAATAAAGGCGATCAGCGCACCAAGATCATCGCTTTTAATAATGCTTACCACGGCGATACATTCGGCGCGATGGCCGTAAGTGGCCGCAGTGCATTCACTAAAGCTTTTGACAGCTTACTATTCGAGGTAGATTTTATAGATATACCCAACGTAGAAAATATAGAAAGCCTCAAATCTCAGATCTCAGATCTCAAATCTCAGACGGCCTGCTTTGTTTTTGAACCATTGGTGCAGGGCTCGGCAGGGATGATCATGTATGAGGCTGAGTATTTGAATGAATTGATGGCCCACTGTCGTGAGGAAGAAGTGATGCTGATTGCCGATGAAGTTTTCACCGGCTTCGGGCGTACAGGCAAACCTTTCGCCACGAATCATGTAAATGTTGAGCCGGATATCATGTGTTTCTCCAAAGGACTTACAGGCGGCACGATGGCGCTGGGCTTAACTACCTGTACGCAGCAAATTTATGATGCCTTTTTATCGGATGATAAGTTGAAAACCCTTTTCCACGGGCATTCGTTTACGGCCAACCCGATAGCATGTGCTTCGGCATTGGCCAGCCTGGATCTGTTTCAACAACCCGAAACGGCAGAGAACATTGCCAGGATCAAAGCCGCTCATACTGCCTTTGCCGATAAGATCCGCAATCACCCTAAAATAAAAACCGTGAGGCAAACAGGCACTATACTGGCCATGGAGTGGGAAACCGGCGATAATACCTCATACTTCAGTTCGCTCAGGGATAAGCTGTACCATTATTTTTTATCCGCGGGGATCATATTGCGCCCCCTGGGAAACGTTATTTATATTTTACCGCCATATTGCATTACTAATGAGCAACTCAGTTATGTTTACAGCAAAATTGAGCAGGCTCTTGAAGAATTATAAATTATGCTGAACAAAATACTACCTACTATAATAGCCGATAACGAACTTCATTCACGCTGGTTAAACACATTATCGTTAATGGAAAATACCGGCGCACGCAAGATTTCGGCCAGTGAAGACCCGCTTACGGTTACTTACATTATATTAAAGCACGCTGCCGAAGAGCACCGTCATGCCTTTTACCTTAAAAAGCAACTGGAAAAAACGGGTGTAACGTTACCAACCTACGCTGCCGAATACCTGCTGGCCCCGGGCTCAAGCAAGTATTATTTAAATCAGTTGGATGTGGATGTTTGCCGTTATTTAAAAAGTGAGCTGAACCTGAAAGGCGCTGAGCTCCGTTTTGCAGCTTACCTGTTGGTTACCTACGCTATTGAGGTACGTGCCGATGAACTTTATCCAATTTACCAGGATGCCCTTGACGAAGCAGGTAGCAAAGTAAACGTAAAATCGATCATTTTAGAGGAAGAAGGCCACTTGGAAGAGATGATCAACCAGCTGCAGCATTTCTCGCCCGATTGGGAACTGCACGCTCAAAAAGCTGTTGAATTTGAAACCAAACTGTTTAATCAATGGGTTGAGCAGTTGGGTAAAGAATTGGCTTTGTAAGGAATAAAAAATCTGTCATTGCGAGCGTAGCGCGGCAATCGCACTGAAGCTGAACGGCTCTGTATAGCTACGACATTGCTTCGTCGTTCCTCCTCGCAATGACATGAATAAACTTTAATACCCCATATACTCCGTAAACACCTGCTGCAAATAAGCTTTACCACAAGCAATCGCCGCTTCAGTAGCATTTTTATCAGCATTTGGTTTGCTGTTATAGATCATGGTGCGGCCGGCGTTATCATATGAAACAGCCTGCCCCGGCTGCATAAAACCGAACCCATTATCCCAATCAAAAAAAGCAAACTCTTTACTATTGGAATTCAAGAGATCTTTCGACCACTTAAACTGATTATGTGGCATACCTAACTGAGCCAGCAGGGTAGCTGCGAGGTCTGTTTGTCCGCCCAGTTTACTGTTTTTTTTACCACGATATTCGGGCTTGATCACATCGCCGAAAAACAAAAGAGGTATATGGTATTTAGCCGGGTCGTAAGCCTCGGCTGTATTACGCGGCAGGCGGTGACCGTGATCGGCCACCAGGATAAACAGTGTGTTTTTATACCAGGCTTGTTTTCTGGCCTGCTCAAAATAAGCGTTCAGGCATGAATCGGTAAAATAGGCTGTGCTTCTGAATTTATTACTTACATCAGCGTCATCATTAAAATGGTGCTTAACAGGTAGTACAAAAGGCTCATGATTGGATGATGTTTGTACATAGTTAAAGAACGGCTGTTTTTGACGGGCCAAATATTGCAGGTTTCGGGTAAGCAGGTCATCGTCATAAACACCCCATTGTGTTTTTATATGGCTGTTATCAAAGCTGGCCTCGTCGATAATATGATCGATATTATGTGAAGTCATGAACTTATCAAAATTCATATAATTACTTTTGCCACCATAAAAATAAGCGGTTTCATAGCCTGCATCTTTAAACGATGCAGATAAAGCCGGAAGTTTTTTATGTTTAAGCGTATCGCTGATTATGGTACGGATTGCCTGTGACGGGAAGCCACTCAGGAGAGCTACAATACCCTTGTCGGTACGATCGCCTGAGGCATAAATGTTGTTAAAGAACAGTCCGTTTTTAATGAACTTTTCAAAGTTTGGCGCTACGCCTTTATCTCCTCCTAATGATTCTATCACGTCGGCTGTATAGCTTTCCATTTGGATGATTACAATGTTTGGGCGGCTGATAGTCAGGATTTGTTCTGTTGAATTGCCTTTAACATTATATAATTCTTCAACGGTTTTTGCGGCCTCATCCGGGCGGTCGTATAGATAGGGATTGTAAAGCGGGCGCAAATTTTCAAATACATTGTTAAAGAGGTTCCACTCGGTGTTGAGGGCACTCTGGTTGAGGATTTGCTTTTCGGAGAAATAAGCAGAGTTCTGGCTTACCGGCTTAGCTTGCAAACCGCCGCGCATCATCACAAAGTTTACAAAAAGCAGCAATGTGGTAAGCGAAACTTTAAGGCTTGGCCGGACATCAGGCTTTTTAAACTGATAATTGATGATGAAATGAGATAGCATTATACCGGTGGCCAGTAAGGCAATCCCGATAAAAATACATTTACCCACCGGCGATGATCCACTTGATGCGATTGCTTCTGAAGGTGCGTGATAAAACGAAGTAAACACCCTGAAACTAACTTTGGTGCCCCATTCACGGAAAATATTAAAGTTAAGTACCGTATTCAACGAAATGCAGAACAAGCAAAACCAAACATATACTTTTAGCCAGATGGGTTTTATTCTAACCTTTGGGATAAACCAGTTGATGGCAAATACAAGGATGGGAATGATACAGATATATGCTGTTGCCGATACGTCAAGCCTTAAGCCCCAGAAAAACGTTTGAAGGATTTCCCCGATGCGGGCGTGATCCAGCTTGTGCAGAAAATAGATCTCAAATGTCGCTCTCGTAATTGCGAAAAAAGCGATCCAAAAGATGAAGAATCTGAAAAAGCTAAAAAGGTTCTTTAACATTGGGGTAACAAAAATAGTATTTTGCCACAATGTTAAGGAACCTTTAATGAATTGTTAATGAAATATTCGATTATCTGCCGCCGCTCATAGCTTTCAGGTCATCCAGGGTGATCTTTTCAAAATCAGCAGGGATCCCGAATGTACCGGCAGGGTTTTTTTGTTCGGTAATACTTTTAACAGTAACCTCGGTGCTTTGACCTTGTGAAAATGAGGTGTATTGTACCGGGAAACCACCAACAGCGCGGTAGTATTTAGCAATAGCAGTTACAGGTACAGTAACATCATTAGTTACCCAGATATCATAAGTTTTGTTGGCTTTTGCATCTGTAGCTACCACTTTTTTGCAGTTAAAACCCGAAATAACTTTAGTTTCGGTACCGGGAGCAAAGGTAAGAGTTGGTAATGAAGCCATAGCCTGGTCAACCTCATCAGGAGTAGCAACCGCAGCTTTCTTGATAGACGCAACAGGTACATCAACCATTACAACTAATGATTTACCGTCGGCATCGGTTAATATTTTTATGGTAGCGGGCCCTGTAGTAAATTGCATAGCGGCCGAATCGGCGCGGAAATAACTTTTAGCTTCAACCTGTTGCCCCTGCATAGCCGTTGAAATAGTTACCACGCCCTCTTTGTAAGCTTTTTGGGCGTTTGCGCTGATAGCTGTTGCGGTAAGGGCAAGGCCTAAGGCAACATTGAAAATTTTAATGTTCATGTTTTGAGTTTGATTTAATGCCAAATTAATTTTTAATAATTAAAAGACAAATTTTTAGATAAGTAGTTTAATATGTTTTTCAATTAGATGCCGTTATGAACGATTTGTTACGTTTTAATATTACATAATTGCCATGCAGGGCACGTGCCTGATCAGCAATAAATTGTACGGTTTTAGGGGCATTGGTGGCATCAATAATTATATTATGATATTCGTGATTTTTATTAATAATAGCAAGCGGAATTTTAGGGTTCCCGGTTATGTATAGGTAGTCGGTTTTTTGTTTTATCGCGGATATGGTATCCGCATAATCTTTGTTCACAACAGCTATCGACCGATTTCGAAATTGAATAAAATTATCCTGTTTTCGTAAAAAGCCAGATCGGATATCCTGATTAGGTTGATACAAAGAGATGTCGTTTATTTTACAACTATCAAGATAGGGTTGGATAGAATAATGGTAGTTTTTGTCGGTATCAGTGAGGTTAGTTAGTACAATAGCACGGTTACCGTTTTTAAAGATGATCCCCATGTTTTTACGCAGGTTTAAAAAGGCGATGCTGTTGGTTGTATATGAGCGGTATGTTTTTATGCTGATACTTACAGCTAACAAAAAAATCAATGCAATACCTGCTCTCAGCAGCCATATTTTTCTATCGTACAAAAAGTAAAAAAAACATATGATAATAGCATAAAGCAGCAAGTACTCGGTTGCGGTAAGCCATATTTTGTTGATGCTTGCAAAGGGCAGGTGCTCAAACCAGGCCAGTACAGCGTTCATGAGCAGGATGGTTTTTTCGAGGAGCCAGGCAAGGCCGGCAGATATAAAGGGGATTTGCGGCAATAGCAGGTAAAAGATCCCGCTATACATAATAACAGCTGTGGGAATGATAATGAACAGGTTGCTAAACAAAAAATAAACCGGGAACTGGTGAAAATAAAAAGCGCTCAGCGGGAACGTAATAACCTGTGCAGCTATTGATACCGAACACAAAGCCCATAGTTTGTCGATCCATTTATTAGAAAAAGTAAACCATTTATAAACCACAGGTTGTAAAACTACCAGCCCGGCAACCGCGAGGTATGACAATTGGAAACCTACATCCGTTATCAGCAAAGGGTTATAAAGTAATAATATAAAAGCCGATATAGCCAGGATATTTAAATTGTTGATGTACCGGTTGTAAGTTTTACCGATGATAACCGTGCTGATCATGACAGCTGCCCGGCAAACCGCGGGTGAAAAACCAGTTAACATGGCGTAATACCAGATGATAGGAATAATGATGATCGCTTTGATCACCCTGCCAGGCCCGAACCTGTTCAGGAAATTCAGCATAAATGCCAGCAAAGCCCAAATGATAGCCACATGAGCGCCGGAAACCGATAACACATGAATGGTGCCGGTTTTGGAATAGGCCTGCAACACATCTTCGCTCAAATCAGCTTTATAACCTAATATTAAGGTGGAGGCTACGGCTATAGCATTTGGATTGTGCATTTGGTTTTTTAGCTTTTCAACCATTTGTAGCCTTAGCGCCAGTGCATTTGCCATGAACATATTGCCGGCGTGTGATTGCACCAAACGGTATTGTCCCGGGTATAAAAACTCCTGGTAATAAATGTTTTGGTGTGCCAGGTACTTTTTATAGTTAAACTCGGCAGGGTTAAAAGGCGGGTCGATAGCAGTGTATTTACCGGGGACCAACAGTTCATCGCCATAAGCCATGTGCACCGCAGCACTATCTTTTATGGTGATCATCAACGTCCCGGTTGCCGGGAGGGAATGTTTTTGATTGATGTTCGCTACAACGTTTGCCGTAAAATGGATCAGCCCGTTTTTTATTTGCGGCTCATTATTAATGCGTACAAGCAGCCGTTGCGCGGGCAGCTTTGAAAAATGACCGGAATTATTAAGTTCGTTATTGTTCATGACAGCTATCCAGCCGGCAAGAAACAATAACAAGTGAATGATGATTCCGCCAAGCCACCGCCTTTTATAAACTTTAAAACGGCTGTAATAAAAATTAAGCAGCAGAAATAATATCAGCAGACTGGCAAACCCAATAGCCAACGGCATTAAATAAGCGGCAGACCTTAAATTGATCCCAACGCTTATACCCAATAAAAAAGGAATCAGTAAAATAACAACCGGGATCTCGCCCTTGTGGTTAGCGATCATATATCTTACAGATTGTTATAGCAGGTGACAGCATGGTTATAGGTTAACCCGACGGTATTTTAGAAATAAAGATAGTTTTTATGCGGAAGATTACAACTGGTCGCGTACCTCAAGCAGGAATTTTTTGAGATTTTCGAGAGAATCAATAACGCGCTGGTTATCCCTGGTATCGCCCATGTTGTTTTTAAGATGATCTTTTGCTCCGTTTAAAGTGTAGCCCTTATCACGGATGAGGTGGAAGATGATCTTAAAGTTTTCAATGTCTTCGGGGGTGAAATACCGGTTGCCTTTTTTGTTTTTCTTGGGTTGCAGAACATCAAACTCTTTTTCATAAAAACGTATAAGCGACTGATTAACATCAAACATGGCCGATACCTCGCCCATGGTGTAGTACATCTTGCTTATCTCACGTTCTTTATACGGCATAATACAAATGTATCTATTTGATTTCGGAATTGGGAATTTCGATTTCGGAATTTTCTTTGAATCTGATCCATATAATTATATATTTATGGCTCTAATAACCTTATGACTATTAAACTATTGATAACATACACGCTGTGTGTGTTATGTACTATGCGGTTAAGTGCCCTCGAAGTTGATTCGGCTGTAACCATAACCTCCTTGAAAAATGAGTTTCGGTTTAATTGGAACAGCAAAGATAACCGTGTAGAGATCATCCAGAAACTTAATAATATCTACACCAGTAGTGCTTACCAGGTTAATTACACGGTATCTGAATTTTACAACAACAATATCTCTATTGATGATATAACCTGCAAAGTTGACGGCCGCACTCCTCGCGGTTTTAAACCTGAGTATACTTATTACAGCAATAATGATATTTTTTATTCGGACGAACGGTTGTGTTACTTTACGCTCGATCTGGCAAAAAAAGGAAGTATTGGCAATGTTACTTTTGAAGAAACCGTTAATGATCCCCGCTATTTTACCAATATTTATTTTGCTGATAACCTGCCGGTCCAACAAGGCGAAGTTAGTATCGAAATTCCGCGCTGGATGAAGGTGGATATTAAGGAGTTTAATTTTAATGATTTTAATATTAAAAAAAGTACCGTTTATAACAGCAGCAATGATGCCGATATTATAACATATAAGTTTACTAATATCCCGGCAATGAAAAAGGAATTGCATGGTCCGGGCCCAACCTACGTATATCCGCATTTGCTCATCATGTGTAAATCGGCGATTGTAGGGAGTAAACAATTTACTTATTTCAATACTCTTGCCGATCTTTATGCATGGTACCACGAGTTAGTAAAGGATGTGGCCGGCGACCCCGCGCTGTTACGTACTAAAAGTAATGAGCTCACTGCAGGGTTAACTAATGATTTAGATAAAATAAAAGCCATATTTTATTATGTTCAGGACAACATCAGATATATAGCATTTGAAGATGGCATAGCAGGTTTTAAACCTGAAAAAGCCGACGAGGTGCTAAGAAAAAAATATGGTGACTGTAAGGGAATGGCCAACCTGACCAAGGCCCTGCTTGTATCTGCAGGCTTTGATGCCCGGCTTTGCTGGCTGGGTACAAAACATATTGCTTATGATTATCAAACACCCTCAATGGCAGTTGATAATCATATGATTTGCGGGTTGCCTTATAAAGGCAAAATCTACTATCTTGATGCCACTGAAACCTATATAGGTATTAATGAATATGCTGAAAGGATACAAGGCAGACAGGTTTTAATGGAAGATGGTGATAAGTATATTCTCGGTAAAATACCATACGCGCAACCTCAGCAAAATGTAAGCAGCGAAATAAGCAAACTCCATATAAATGGAGCAAGCCTTGCCGGTAAAGTGAGCAACGTTTGGAAAGGAGAGGATAAAGAAGCAGTATTAGCTGGAATAAATAGCATTAAGCATGAAAATGTCGAAGATGTTATGAAACATTATCTTGCTGCGGGTAATACCGATTATGCCATCAATAACCTTGTTTTAAGTAGTACAAGCAATGCCGACAAAGATTTAAATGCCGGGTATGATGTTGACCGTAAAAGTGGAATATCTGCTTTTGGTAAAGAGTATTATATTGATCTGGATAACCGTAAAGAGCTTTCGGGGGCTGTCATAGCTATTGATGAGCAAAAAAATGATTACTGGTTTTCAAGAAAAGATCAGATTGCAACCGAGACCGAACTCACGCTGCCGCCAGGTTATAAAGCTGCAAGCATACCGCCCGGCGTTAACATATCCAGGCCGGGGTATGAGTTTTATATCACTTACATCAGTTCGCCCGGAAAAATCACTTATAAAAAAACGTTGCTCATAAAGAACACGCTGCTTACAAAGGCAAATTTTTCGCAATGGAACCAGGATATTGAACTCTTGAATAAAGCTTACAACGAAAATTTAGTTATAAAACCTGTATCACAATGAAAAAAACATTACGTTTATTATTTTTCTTTCCTCTGTTTGCTATGACCGCGGGTGCGCAAAACAATAACCAAACCTACGCGGAAAAAGCAGCCGAAATTCAGAAGGAGGTTTGGGGGACAACCGTGCCTGAATTTGCAACCACAAAGGTGCCTGTTAATTTAAGTAATGAAAGCGCCGTGGTTTTTGCCAAATCATACAGCATGCAAAGATCGCTGACCAATAAATTTAAATTTATGATCATCACGGCGTCATCAACAACTCGGGCACTCAAGCTTACCACTTTTCACGAACGGGTTAAGATAAACGACAAATCAGCACTTGAAGATTTTTCAACTATATCTTACCAAAAACGTCTTGATGAAAGCGTACATATTTTGAGCGCTAAATTTTTCATGACACATGACACCTACATTGGGGCTAAGATCATTAAGCCAAGCGGCAAAGAAGTTGTGGTAAACACAAGCGAAGAAGTTCTGATAAAAAATGAAAAGAAAGATCAGGTGAGTAAACTTGCCATATCCGATTTGCAGGTTGGTGATATACTTGATTATTACGTGAGCACTGTCGACGTAAACGAAAATGCAAGTACCGATAATTTTGCTGATAACGATATGGTTTTTGTATTGGCCGGCGAGTATCCTGTTTTATACAGCAGCTACGATTTTCAATATTCAAAAAAAGATAATGTAAAGCATATTTGTGCAAATGGCGCCCCGCAGTTTAATATAAGTACGAACGCAGCAGGCGACCAGATATACAGTTTGAAGGTCAGAGATCAGGCCAAGTATTCCAGTGAATTTTGGACTTCCAAGTTTCGTCAGTTCCCTTATATCGAAATCAGCAGTTCACACACCATGGGTTTTGTAAAGTTTGTTTCGGGTGGTAAAGCAGGTGAAAGCGCTGCTGATAGGTTGCAGGCCAATAAGGCAATTTTTGAAGGCACTTTTACCGAACGGGACATTCCTTACTTCAGCAATGTTGTTGACCGTTTAAAAAAATATTTCGACGGCAAAAAGAACATTAAAGCTGTACCGCTTGATAGCGCTATGAAGGTGCTTTACAATATCAGGAAGGGAATGGTTTTTGGTAGTTATAGTAAGGATGATGTTGGCAAAGTTGATGAAATCAATTATCGTCGTATGTCCTCAAAGTTTAATACGGTTGTTATGAGCATGGCTTTAAATGATCTGAAAATTGATCATGACGTATTGTTGGTTTGTTCGCGTAATGCTAATACACTCGATAATATCTTTAACTATAGTGATTTTGACGCCTGCATCCGCATAAACGATACAAAGCCGCTATATATGTTTTTTGATGACGCCGCAACTCACTTTAATGAGATACCTCAACGCTTTCAGGGTGAAAAAGTGATTGTGCTTACTCCTAAGCGGGAAAGTTCAACCAAATATTCGTTTACTGAAGGTACAGCAGTTTTGCCCGTAATGCAGGCCGCTATTAATAATATAAATGAAGACATTAAGGTATCGCTTTTGCCGACCAATATGCAAAAGATAAAGATACAGAGGTTGGTTAAACAAACAGGTTTGATGAGGCATGATGATCAGTTACGTTTACTGCCGGTAGTTGATATTGATAACATCCTTATGGAATTATCTAAGAGTGAAAAGCTGGAAAAACGATTGGCAGAAAACCCCGAAACAAAAAAACTGCGTGATGATTTCAGCTACGCGTTTTCGGATGATGAGTCAAAGTCAGTAAAGAAATTTACGTCTGAAATAAAAGCCCAGTACGAGCAGGAGCCAACCCAGGTTACAGATTGTAAAATTATTAATGCCGCTCTTGATAATAGCAGTCCGGTTTTTCAGTATTCGGAATCATTTGTATTGGATAATCTGGTAAAAAAAGCGGGCAATAATTATATTATTGACGCCGGTAAACTTGCAGGATCGTTTTACAAACTGGAAGAAAAAGAACGAAAACGCACTTATGACGTGTATATGCCATGTTCCCGTAGTTTTAAATACACCATAAACATTGCTGTGCCACAGGGATATACAGCCAAAGGGCTGGAGGAAATAGCAGCAAAAAAGACTAATAAAACCGGTTCGTTTTCGTCAGAAGCAACCCTTAACGGTAATGTTGTAACTATTGTGATAACACGTGTTTACAATAATAATTTTGAAAAAGCAGAAAACTGGCCGCTCCTTAGCGAGGTGATTGACGCTTCAGCGGGATTCAACGCGCAGAAAATACTATTTGAGAAAAAAAGTTAATAGCTGTTGAAAAAGAGTCCGGATACAACATCCGGACTCTTTTTCAACAGTCTCTATAATTGCACCAGCAATTATTTTTTATGTCCGCTAAATCTGTATCGTATGGCTATTTGGTTTCGCTCCAGGGTAGGGAGGAGGCTTTGCCTGCTAAAAAATCGGCTTTGCGGCTGGCCATGTCTTTAGCTTGTTGTTCAAGCACGGCATCGCTTTCATTATCTATGCGGTAATTATAGTCCAAACTATCAAGAAAAGCCAGGAGCACTCGTTTCTCCTGTTCGTTTTGAATATCAACTCTTAAAGTTTCCATAAACAAATTTACACCAAATAAGATAAATTGTTTAATTGTATCGATGAATGGGAGGGTAAATCAACTGTAATCAATAAATAAATCCGAAATCGAAAATCCGATATCCGAAATAATTGAAAATCCTATCTTATCGTCCCTTCAGGGTCTCTCGTAGAGGACCCTGAAGTCATAAATTGTGTCGATTTCAACCTTGGCCGCTTTTATTACGTGGTTTAACTTTCGCCTTTCTGTAAAACTATGAAATTGCATTGCGAATACCTCAGGGTCCTCTGCGAGAGACCCTGAGGAGACAGAAATCTCTCGCGGTAATTCCTTTTTTACTTTCCGACTTCCGGACTTTCTGACTTCCCGACTATTATTTACCTTTGCTTCCTATGACTGCTACCGAAATACGACAGGCTTTTCTTGATTTTTTTGTTTCAAAGGGACACACCATCGTTCCTTCGGCTCCAATTGTAATTAAAAACGACCCAACCCTGATGTTTACCAACGCGGGGATGAACCAGTTTAAAGATATATTTTTAGGCGAGGCGGCCCCGAAAGCCCCGCGCGTGGCGGATACGCAGCGTTGTTTACGTGTATCTGGCAAGCACAACGATTTGGAAGAGGTGGGTATCGATACCTATCACCACACCATGTTTGAAATGCTGGGTAACTGGAGCTTTGGCGACTACTTTAAAAAAGAAGCCATTGCCTGGAGCTGGGAACTGCTTACCGAGGTTTACAAGCTTCCTAAAGACCGCCTGTATGTTACCTACTTTGAAGGTGACGAAAAGGAAGGCCTTGAAGCAGATTCCGAAACCTATGAACTGTGGAAGCAGTACGTAGCGGAAGATCATATTCTCCGTGGTAACAAAAAAGACAACTTTTGGGAAATGGGCGAGACTGGTCCGTGCGGTCCTTGTTCGGAGATTCACTTTGATAGCCGCCCGGATAATGAGCGTGCCGAAGTAAACGGCGCCACTTTAGTTAATGCCGACCATGACCAGGTTATCGAAATCTGGAACGATGTATTTATGCAATTTAACCGCCTTAAAGGTGGTGTATTGCAACCGTTGCCTAACAAACATGTGGATACCGGGATGGGCTTTGAGCGTCTGGTACGCGTGTTGCAGGGCAAAACATCAAACTATGATACCGATGTTTTTCAACCAATGATTCAGTTCATTGCCGAAAAATCGGGTAAGAAATATAACAGTGCTGCTAAACCGGGTGATGCGGATTGGAATGATGCTGTAGCTATGCGCGTATTGGCCGATCATATCCGCGCTATAAGCTTTGCTATTGCAGATGGGCAATTGCCCGCAAGTAACAAAGCGGGTTATGTGATCCGCAGGATCTTACGTAGGGCAGTGCGTTATAGCTATCAAACTTTAGGCTTTAAGGAGCCTTTCTTTAACCAACTGGTACCATTATTGGCGGAACAGTTTAAGGGAGTATTCAATAATCTTTTTGAGCAAAAGGATTTTGTGCAAAAAGTGATTTTGGAAGAGGAGGTTTCATTTTTACGGACTTTGGGAAGCGGTATTAATAAGTTTAACGAATATGTAAAAAAGCAAAATGAACGTTTTTCTACTCCCTCAACTTATGGTAAGACAGTTTCATTTCCTGTAAGTGGGAAACTTTATGATAACCACGACGGAAATCCGAAAATGATTGTCGGTGAATTTGCTTTTGAGCTGTCTGATACAGATGGGTTTCCTATAGACTTAACCGACTTAATGGCTCGTGAAATAGGATGGACTGTAGATATAAAAAAATTTAATGAGGAGCTAATTAAGCAAAAGGAACGCTCCCGCGCTGCCACCGCTATTGATACCGGCGATTGGATCGTACTAAAAGGTGATGAATCGGTTGAGTTTACCGGTTATGACGAGACCGAGAGTATCGCCCATATTGTAAAATACCGTAAGGTAACCGCTAAGGGTAAGGAACAATACCAGCTGGTATTGGATAAAACGCCTTTCTACGCCGAAAGCGGTGGCCAGGTAGGGGATAAGGGCGAACTGGTTTTCCCTGATGGGGAGATCATCCTGGTTACAGATACGAAAAAGGAGAACGGACTGATAGTTCATTTTACCGATAAATTGCCGCAGGATATTGACGATGCCTTAACTGCTATTGTTGATCCTGCTCTACGCAGCCAAACCAACGGTAACCACTCGGCTACGCACTTGTTGCATGCTGCAATGAAACAGGTTTTGGGTAGCCATGTAAACCAAAAAGGTTCATTGGTGAATGCCGATTACTTAAGGTTTGATTTTTCGCACTTTGCCAAAGTTACCGATGAAGAGCTGGCGCAGATCGAGGCCATCGTAAATCAAAAGGTACGCGAAAATATTCCGCTCAAGGAAGAGCGCAGTGTACTCTATGCCGAAGCCATCAGCAGTGGTGTAACTGCTTTGTTTGGTGAAAAATATAGCGAGTATGTACGTGTGATCACTTTTGATGATAACTTCAGCAAGGAGCTTTGTGGCGGTACGCATGTGAAAGCTACCGGGCAAATTGGTTTCTTTAAAATTATTGCCGAAAGTGCGGTAGCTGCCGGTGTTCGCCGTATTGAGGCTATTACCGGTGTTGCTGCCGAAAAATATATCGTTACCCAAAATGCTTTGGTTAACCAGTTAAAAGAACTGCTTAAGAATCCAAAAGACCTTTCAAAAAGCGTTGAGGGATTGTTGGACGAAAACGCTAAACTGAAAAAGGAGATCGAAAAATCGATCCTTGAAAAATCATCAGGCTTAAAAACTGAGCTGGCTCAAAAGGCCGAAGCCATCGGCGATATTAATTTCATCGCCCAAAAAGTAGCCCTGCCCAATGCCGATGCAGTTAAAAATCTGGCTTATCAGCTTAAGGACATAGTTTCAAACCTGTTCCTGGTGCTGGTTGCTGATTTCGATGGTAAACCAAGCATTACCGTAATGATTGCCGAAAACCTGGTGAAGGAAAAAGGCCTGCATGCCGGTAACATCGTAAAAGAGCTGGCTAAGGAAGTTAAAGGCGGAGGCGGCGGTCAGCCGTTTTTTGCTACCGCGGGTGGCAGTGATGTAAGCGGATTGGATAAAGTATTAATGAAGGCGAGGAGCTTTGCGGGGTAAAGAGGCTGTCATGGGTAGCCTGTCGAAGCATGGTGGGTAAGGCCTCTGCGCGCGACCCTTCGACGGGCTCAGGGTGACAGGCTCTCTATAGCAAATAGCATTTCACCGTTCAAACCGGATGTCCAAATTCCCATGACGTGGCGTATAGATAATCTAATAAAAGTAAAAAGACCGCCTTAACAGAAGCGGTCTTTTTACTTTTATATTTTTTAGGGGAAAGCCTGTTAGACAATTAATGGTGGTGACCATTTTTTTGTCCACGGTGTTCAACTACGCGGGTACGTTTTACTACGGTTTTATGTGGCTTTTGGTAATGGTTTACTACCCTGGTACGATTAACCACATGTGTGCGGTTTACTACCCTGGTGCGGTAGTTGTCTCGTACTATAACATTCTTTGTACCGCGGTAGCGGGCATAGGTATCACGGTCGTGCGTAAAATAGGTATACGCTCTTGGGCGGTTTACGGCCACTTTGTAGCCTGTTGCAATGTTGTAGCTGGCATAGCGTGGCGGCAATGATCGTCTCCAAACCCAGTTTCCGCCATCCAAATAAACATATTGATGAGTAGGGACATAATAGTAGCTTTCTACATCGGGTAAGTAGTAATAATTAATACCGGCATATTCGGCGGGCGGGTTCCATAAGCCAACGTTTAAATTTACACTTACCTGTGCATTTGTCCTGGTAACCGAAGCTGCAAGTAAAAAGCATCCTGCAAGCATTCCTAAAATTAATTTTTTCATGGTGTCTGTCTAAATATGAACACTTATTCAATTTCTGTGCCTGACAAATAAATAGACGGCGGCGGATACAAAAAGTTTAATCATGCTGATGACAGGCATGTTTGATTTGAATATTTTCATCAACTGATCTCCAATCATGGGGTATAATCTCTATAACCCCTACCTTACAACTATATAATTGCACTTTTACCGTTGTTTTAAAAGCAAAATGGTGTTGTTACTGTATTAATCTTTATATATTTGACTTTTATACATCAGTAAAATCATAGCTGAATTTTTATTTTTATGACAGTTCTCGCAGACGGGGTAGCTGAAAAGTACGAGTTGGTGATAGGCCTCGAAGTACACGCACAGTTATCTACATCAAGTAAGATATTCTCGGCAGATTCGGCTGCCTTTGGTGCCGAACCTAACCGCCATGTTAGCGCGGTATCGCTGGGGCATCCAGGCACTTTGCCCTTTATTAATAAAAAAGCGGTTGAATATGCCGTTAAAATGGGCCTGGCCTGTAATTGCACTATCAACCTGAATAACAGCTTCGCCCGTAAAAATTATTTTTATGCCGATCTGCCTAAAGGCTACCAGATTAGCCAGGACCAGGCGCCTGTTTGCCTTAACGGTTATGTGCCCGTGAAACTGGCCGATGGCACTGAAAAGAACATAGCCCTGCACCACATTCACATGGAAGAGGATGCCGGGAAAAGTATGCATGATCAGCACCACGCCGATTCACTGATCGACCTGAACCGCGCCGGTGTACCGCTGGTGGAAATCGTATCTGAACCAGATATGCGCAGCGCCGAAGAGGCCGGCCAGTTCCTGACCGAAATGCGTAAAATTCTCCGCTATCTTGATATTTGCGATGGTAACATGGAAGAGGGCAGCATGCGCTGCGACGCTAATATTTCGGTGCGGCTTAAAGGTGCAACTGCTTATGGTAACCGTTGCGAGGTAAAAAACCTTAACTCCATCCGTAACGTGCAGCGTGCTATTGAGCATGAGTTTGCTCGCCAGGTAAACATTATTGAAGCCGGCGGCCACATCGATCAAAATACGCTGAACTTTAATGCCGATACAGGTGAAACTTCAGTGCTCCGTTCAAAAGAAATGGCCAACGATTACCGCTATTTTCCCGAGCCGGACCTTCCGCCCTTGAAGCTTACCAATGAGTATGTGGAAAACGTCCGCAAAAGCTTGCCAGCTCTACCCGGTCAGTTGTATCATAAGTATACAGAGCAATTAGGCTTAACCGATTATGACGCGTCGGTCATCACTGCTGATAGGGACACCGCCTTTTATTTTGAATCGCTG
This sequence comes from Mucilaginibacter gossypii, assembly GCF_900100945.1. GTDB lineage: Bacteria > Bacteroidota > Bacteroidia > Sphingobacteriales > Sphingobacteriaceae > Mucilaginibacter > Mucilaginibacter gossypii. The sequence goes on from NZ_FNCG01000001.1 coordinate 76,651, forward strand.
ATAAAATATACCGATCATTATAAAGCTGCTGCTAACTGGCTGATGGGTGCTGTACGCTCATACCTGAATGATCATAACCAAACCATTGGTAACTTTGCTGTTACGCCGCAAAACCTTGCCGCCCTCATCAAACTAATTGACACCGGGGTGATAAATAATTCTGTAGCTTCGCACAAATTGTTTCCTGCCATGATCAAAGAACCCGGCAAAAAACCGGATGATCTGGCTAAGGAACTTAACCTGCTGATCAGTGCCGATGGTGATGATGTAACTCGTTTTATAAAGGATGCCATCGCCAAATATCCTGATAAGGTTAAGGAATACCAAAAGGGGAAAAAGGGTGTTTTAGGCCTGTTTATGGGCGAGATTATGAAAAGCTCAAAAGGTAAGATCGACCCGCAGAAAACTAACCAGCTATTGATAAAGGAATTAGAAGCAAAGTAAATGAAAGTTAAAAATCTGGCTGCCGGCGCGTTGTTATTGCTTAGCGCGGGCATGTACTCTTGTAAAAACGAATCGCAATTTAGTGTTTCGGGAACTATCAAAAATCCGGGTAACCTTAAAGCTGTTTATTTGATTGAGGCCGATAGCTCGGGCTTAAAGGTTGTTGATTCTACTTCGTTAGGCGAGGGCGGTAAGTTTGAGTTTAAACATGTGGCGCTTTACCCAAACCTGTTTAAACTTCGGGTAGGCAATACCGGTCCGCAGGGTGGCGAAATGCAGGGCGAAAACCTGTACGATTTTATTGCTAAAAATGGCGATGATATTGAGTTTGAAACAGACAATAACAATAAAAACCACGAGTATACTATCAAGGGTTCCGATGATTCGGACAAGATAAAGGAGTTTAACCGCATCAGTAATCTTTACGGCGATAAAAATACTAAGCTTTTTGCCGAATACCAGGAAAAATCTCGCGGTGAGCGGAACGATTCGCTACTGAAAATATACATGCCTATATTTTTAAAGAATATGAATGAAGGCGGCGAGGCGGTTTTAAAATTTGTGAACGATAATAAAAAATCGCTTGCCGGCTTTTATGCAGCTACCACGCTCGATCCTACCAAATACGAAGCCCAGCTTATCAAATTTGCTGATGAAATCAGGGGCGATTTTAAGGATAACCCTACGGTACAAAAGTTTATTGCGCAGATGGATAAGGCTAAGCCGATCTCTCTTGGTCATAAAGCGCCTGAGTTTACCATTAACGGTATTGATGGCAAGCAAATTAATTTGTCTGATTACAAAGGCAAATATGTAATGATTGATTTTTGGGCTTCATGGTGCCAGCCTTGCCGTCAGGAAAATCCTAATGTGGTTAAACAGTACAATGCCTTTAAAGGTAAAGGCTTTAACATCTTAGGTGTTTCCCTTGATAAGGACAAAGCACCGTGGCAAAAGGCTATCAGCGATGATAAGCTTGCCTGGGCCCATGGCTCGGATTTAAACGGCTTTGAAGGCGCTACAGAAAGGCTTTACCGTATTGAAGCTATCCCTTCAAATTTCATCATCGATCCGCAGGGAAATATTGTTGCCAAAAATATTACAGGCGCCGATCTTGAAGCTTTTTTAAATAAAACATTTAAATAGCCTCAACTTAGGGTTAATATAAGGTAACGTTTAACAATTTGTTAATATTGGCTTAACCATTAGCTGTTGTAAAGCGTATACTTTTATACAAAAAAATTAACGCAACATGAGCAGCACCGCAAAACAGAAAATACTTATTGTTGATGATGAACCGGATATTTTAGAACTGATTGAGTATAACCTCAAAAAGGAAGGTTACCAGGTATTTTTAGCACGTAACGGCCAGGAAGCTGTTGCTGAGGCGAAGAAAGCCTTGCCTGATCTGATTGTACTTGACATCATGATGCCTAAAATGGATGGGATAGAAGCGTGCCGCATTATGCGCACCATGCCCGAGTTTAAAAATACCTTTATGGTGTTTTTAACAGCCCGCAGCGAAGAGTATTCGGAAATTGCCGGTTTTAACGTAGGTGCCGATGATTACATTGCAAAACCTATCAAGCCACGTGCGCTGGTTAGCCGCATAAACGCCATACTTCGTCGTAATGCCCCTGCCGAAGACGTAATTGATAATAAACTGGAAATAGGCGACCTGGTTATCGACCGTGAAGCTTACCTGGTTTATAAAAACGGTGTTAAAGTAGTATTGGCCAAAAAAGAATTTGAGCTATTGTACCTGCTGGCTTCAAAACCCGGCAAAGTTTATACCCGTGAGGTGATCCTTAAAAACATCTGGGAAGATTCGGTAGTGGTTACCAACCGTACCATCGACGTACACATCCGTAAACTACGCGAAAAACTGGGCGACGATTGCGTTGCTACCGTGAAGGGTGTGGGTTATAAGTTTGAAGCTTAAGCCCCCCGGCCCCGAAGGGATTTATTAAAAAAGCGATTGGATTGTCCCCAATCGCTTTTTTTTGTGGGATGGCATTGTAATTAGTCCCCTTTGGCTATAACTTCATTACGATAGTATTTTCTGCGAAGCCAAAATGCCACGTTAACCAGCGCTATCAGTGCCGGAACCTCAACCAGCGGGCCGATTACCCCTGCAAATGCTTGCCCCGAATTAATACCAAATACACCAATAGATACGGCGATAGCCAGCTCAAAATTATTGCCGGTAGCTGTAAACGCAATGGAGGTACTTTTTGAGTAATCGGCACCAAAGTATTTGCCGATGTAGAAACTAAGCAGGAACATAATTGCAAAGTAAAATACCAGCGGTATAGCAATGTGAACCACATCCATAGGGATTTGCACTATAAGCCTACCCTTGAGGCTAAACATAAGTATAATGGTAAACAACAGCGCAATAAGCGTTATGGGCGAAATAAAAGGAACAAATTTTTGCTGAAACCAACCCTCGCCCTTTAGTTTGATCAATGTATAACGACTAATAATACCAGCGGCAAAAGGAATACCGAGATAGATACCCACGCTTTTGGCAATCTGGAGCATGGTAATATGTACCTGGAGACTTTTAAAGCCAAGCACCGGCGGCAGTACGGTTATAAAAATGTAAGCATATACGCTATATAAAAGTACCTGGAAAATACTGTTCAGGGCTATCAAACCGGCGGCATATTCGCGGCTGCCATCGGCAAGTTCATTCCATACTACAACCATGGCAATACAACGGGCAAGCCCAATTAGTATCAGCCCTGTCATATATTCGGGGTAACCGCGCAGGAAAACGACAGCTAAAATGAACATTAGGATAGGGCCTATTATCCAGTTTAAAACAAGTGAGGCACTTAATATTTTGATATCTTTAAATACCCTGCCCATTTGTTCATATTTTACTTTGGCAAGCGGCGGGTACATCATTAATATGAGGCCGATCGCCAACGGAATATTAGTAGTCCCGCTCGAAAACGAATTGATAAAATCGGACGATGAGGGTATAAAGTATCCTGTTACAACGCCTATAGCCATAGCCAGGAAAATCCAGATGGTGAGATAACGATCAATAAAACCGAGCCGTTTTCGTTCAACAGCCGGAGTGCAATTATTGGCAGACATATTATTGCGCTTCGGTTAAATGCTGTTCTACAAATTGTTGGGTGTACGCTTTGATCTGTTCACGTACTTTTCTGAATTCGCCCATCACTTCATCTTCGGTGCCGCGGGCTTTGGCCGGATCCGGGAAGTTGTAATGAAAACGTTTCACATTCCCCGGAAAGTAAGGGCAGGCTTCGTTAGCATTATCGCAAACAGTTATTAAATAATCAAAAGCAATGTTGGCGTATTCATCCACATGGTTTGAGGTATGGTTGGAAATATCAATATCATCCTCGGCCATGGTTTTAATGGCTTTGGGGTTTACGCCATGTGTTTCAATGCCCGCACTGTATATGTTTGCTTTACTGCCCGCAAAATGCTTTAAATATCCCTCGGCTATCTGACTACGGCAACTATTGCCTGTGCATAGTACTAATATATTTTTCATAATTGTTTTATTGGCAGCAGCCTGGTTCGCAGCATACTTTTGTTTCGGGTTTTTCGGCATACACGGTAACGCTTACAATAGCGCCGTTGCCGTTTTTAAATTCGTTAATTTCATCTGCCGATAGGTAATTGCTTAAAATATCGTCAGGAATAATAATGGGTTTTTCTTTTTGCACAATGATATTGACAAAACCATTTTTGCTGATGAGATCAAGGTATTCCTCTTTTTGAATGGCCCCTGATACGCAGCCTGCATACATTTCGGCGGCTGTCCTGATCTTTTCGGGCAGGCTGCCTGTCAATACAATATCCGAAATGCTAAAATGGCCCCCGGGTTTCAATACGCGGTAAATATCTTTAATGACAGCGTTTTTATCAGGCACCAGGTTTAATACACAGTTGCTTACAATCACATCGGCCGCGTTGGCAGTTACCGGCATATGCTCGATATCGCCCAAACGAAACTCCACATTATTAAAGCCAAGTTTGTCGGCGTTTTCGCGGGCCTTGCTAATCATAGCGTCTGTAAAATCAATCCCTATTACTTTGCCGGTCTCGCCGGTTTCGGAACGGGCGATAAAGCAATCATTGCCTGCACCACTGCCGAGGTCAATTACCGTATCTCCCTTTTTAATTTGGGCGAATTGCGTGGGCAAACCGCAGCCTAAACCGAGATCGGCATCGGCATTGTAACCCTGCAGTTTGGTATAATCTTCGCTCATGATATTGTAAACCTCGGTTGAACATCCGCCAGCCCCGCAGCATGATGATTGATTGGTATCCTTATCCTGTAAGGCAATTTCGCTGTATTTCAGCTTTACCAATTCTTTTAATTCCTCGTTTGTTTTCACTTGTGTATTGCAATATTACGATTAATGTGACCAAAAAATTTTAACAGCAATTATTGAAGTCTTTGTACGATGAGAATAGTTTATTTAACTCATCATTCAGGTTTTTCCAGGCTTCGGGCTCAATGCAATAGCAAACACTTACACCTTCAATAGTACCCTGTATGAGGCCTGCATTCTTTAATTCTTTAAGATGCTGGGACACTGTAGGTTGTGCCAACCCTAATTCAGATGACAGATCGCCGCAGATGCAAGCCTTAGCTTCAATAATAAGCTGCAGGATGGCAATCCGGGCCGGATGAGCGATAGCTTTAAGCTGCACAGCCAGTTTGTTCTGCTCGTCGGTAAATATTTCTGTTTTAGTGATGCCCATAATTATATTGCAATATTACGATTAATTAAATTGCTGTCAATAGCTTTTGCAATTTAATTTTAGGCTGAATGTTGGCTGATGAAGTAAATTCGGAAGGAGGAGAGGAAGACCTGCGAAGTTTCTAAAACTTCGCAGGTCTGAAAATTGGCAACCTTACTTAGCTGTAGCTGCCGCTTTCTTTTTAACGCTGGTAGCTGTTTTGGCAGTTTTCGATGCTATGGCCTTTTTAGCTTCCGTGGCTTCAGTTTTGGCTTTTGTGGTAATAGCTTTTGCTTTAGTTGCTGCCTTTGCTTTTACATCAGCCACAGCTTTTTTAGCGGTTGCCGCTTCATCTTTTGCTTTGGCGGTAATGGCTTTAGCCTTGGTTTCGGCTTTCGCTTTTACTTCAGAAACTGCGTTTTTTGCTTTGGTGGTTACCACATTTGCTTTTTTAGCTGCTGCGGTTTTAGTTGGCGCAGCTTTTTTGGTAGCCGTGGCTTTTTTAGCGGCTACTTTTTCCTTGATATCCTCTATTTTTTCTTCGGCTGCTTCTTTTACGTCTTCGGCTGTATCTTTTGTGCCTTCCCAAAGGCTTTCAATTGTTTCTTTAACCTTCTCGAAAAATCCCTTTTCTTCAGGTTGGGTTGATTGATCACTCATGATGTTTTTATAGATAGGTAAACAGATTGTTATTAATTAACCTGTTAACCTCAAAAAGTTTAGGTTTGTTTTAAATCTGCTTAACAAACATTAAACATCGAAGCCATTAAGATCAGCCCGTAAACCTGGCATTACTCAACCCATATAAGCCGTCTATTATTTTTAAAGTAGCCTCGCCAACTCTTTGCTTCAAGAGTGATCGTATCTCGATATAGATATCTTGTTTAACCCATAAATGTATGGCCTGAAGTGTTTCGGTCTTATTACCCAGATGTTCATAAAGCGATACGCAGGCGGCATTCCACAGGTTTTCAGATTTTTGCCTGAAACACCATTCGGCAAAATCATAGTTCTTTTTGAGTTGTGCGACGTTATTACTTTTATGAGACGCTACAGTAACCGGTAATAACTCCATGAAAACGCCATAAATTGAAGTTTGTGGATCCTCAAAGTCCTTCTTTAAGGAAGGGAGGCTTTCAATTGCCCGTTTTCGCCAGGCGCTCATTTTGTATATCTATGGTTATATCAGGAACTAATATAAAGCAAAAAGTCCTGCCGTTGGGCAGGACTTTTGTATAAAAAAAGTGTTCAGTTATTTTACTACCGAAAACTTATAAAGCGATTGCGTTTTATAGGTATCGCCGGGTTTCAATTCCGTAGAAGGGAATTGCGGCTGATTTGGTGAATCAGGAAAATGCTGGGTTTCCATCGCGAACGAAGTCCGGTACTCATCTTTAATACCGCGTTTCATTGCGTTTTTAGCCTGCATAAAGTTACCGCTGTAAAACTGTAAGCCAGGTTCTTCGGTAAATACTTCCATTTTGATACCGCTTTTATCACCTACAACAGTCGCAATTGGAGTGCTCAGGTCATGTTTGTTCAGTACAAAGTTGTGGTCGTAACCTTTGCCATCTTTTAACTGCACATTGTCTTCGTTAATACGTTTGCCAATGGTTTCGGGCTTAGTGAAATCGAACGGAGTGCCGGCAACTTTTTCAAGTTTCCCGGTAGGGATCAAGCCTGCATCAACCGGTAAATAATTATCAGCATCTATCTGCACCAAATGATTGAGGATTGTACCGCTGCCTTCGCCATTGAGGTTAAAGAACGCGTGGTTGGTAAGGTTAACAACCGTTTTTTTATCGGTAGTAGCTTCGTACTGGCATTTAAATGAATTATCGTCGGTAAGGCTGTAAATTACTTTAACATTGAGGTTACCGGGGAAGCCTTCTTCCATATCTTTTGAAAGATAGGTAAGCTCTACGGTAGATGAATCGATCATTTTACCATCCCACACCACTTCCTGGAAACCGTGTTTGCCACCGTGCAACATATTGGGCGTATTGTTAATTGACGATTGATAATCTTTACCATCTATTTTAAAATGGCCTTTGGCAATACGGTTGCCGTAACGGCCAATGGTAGCGCCATAATAACGTTCGGTTGATTTTTCAAAACCTTCCACATCATCAAAACCTAAAACAACATCGGTTAACTTGCCATTTTTATCGGGTACTAACAAGCTTACCACACGGCCGCCATAATTGGTGATGGTGGCAATAATGCCGTTTTTGTTTTTAAGGGTAAATAAATGGGTTTGTTTACCATCGATTGTTTTTTCAAATGCTGATGCAGTGGTTTGGGTGCTATCCGCCATAGTAGTGTTTTTCGGTGAGGTTGAATTTTGATTACAGGCAGCCAAATATAGGCTACAAGCAGGTAAAATTGTTAAATAAATACCTTTAATTAATTTTCTCATAAATAGGTTGGTTATAGTTTGGTTTAAAAATAGCGTTTTTTCATTATTCCCTCGTTTTATAATGGACCTCACTTAAACCACGCAATTTTTCAGCAGCAAACTCTGCTGTGATATCGCGTTGCGGATTGGCAAGCATCTCATAACCTACCATGAACTTTTTAACCGTGGCCGAACGTAACAGCGGCGGATAAAAATGCATATGCCAGTGCCAGTAGGGATGATCGCCCGAGTTAACCGGAGACTGGTGCATACCAGCCGAATAAGGAAACGATGTTTCAAACATGTTATCATACCTGATGGTGAGCCTCCTGATAGCGTCGGCAAGGGCATGTTTTTCCTGCTCGGTAAAGTATAAAATGCTTGTTACATGCCTTTTGCTTACAATCATAGTTTCGTACGGCCAAACTGCCCAAAATGGTACAAGCACAACAAAATGTTCATTTTCAAAAACTATGCGGTCCTGCTTTTTAAGTTCTAATGCAAGGTAATCGGCTAAAAGGCTTGTTCCTTTTTGCTCAAAATGCAACTTTTGCTGCTGGGTTTCTTTAGCTACTTCAACCGGCAGGCTGTTTTGCGCCCAGATTTGCCCATGCGGATGCGGATTGCTGCAACCCATGATATCGCCCTTGTTTTCAAAGATCTGGATGTGCTTGATCCATGGATAAGAAGCCAGGTCTTCAAATTCCGACTGCCATACGTCAACCACTTTGCTAATCTCTTTGGTGGTCATCTGGGGCAGGGTGAGGTCATGCCTCGGCGAGAAACTGATTACCCGGCAAATGCCTTTCTGGCTGTTAGCTACCAGTAGTTCATCTTCATTTAAACCGCCATCGGGCGTATTCAGTAACAACGATGAATAGTCATTGGTGAAAACAAAGCTCCCTTTATAATCAGGGTTTTCGCTGCCATCGGCCCTTTTGTTTGTAGGGCACAGGTAACAGGCCGGATCATACTGCGGGCGGTCGTCGGCTTGTGTAGCCTCAACTTTGCCTTGCCACGGGCGTTTTGTACGATGCGGCGATACCAGGATCCAGTCGCCTGTTAAAATGTTTAACCTGCTGTGAGGGTGCTCTTTAAGATCAAAATTTGTATCCATTAGTTTAAAATCAGGTATTAATTGGCTTATACATGTAAGGTAGACAGTTATACCTTAGCGATTTCAAAGTTGGTAAAAATAAATGTAAATCATACATTTAAAATAAATTTTTCTAAATAAATAGTTACAGTAGAAAGATTGATAGGATTTGTAGAAAAGGGGGGGATTGAATGTCATACGAGTAGGAACGACGAAGCAACAACATTCTATACAGGTGGCTATGCTTCCTGGCGGTTGCCGCGCAATGACGTGCTTTGGAAGTTTAGAATCCCAATCCACCGGCCTCCACCACTGCCGAATCGCAAATATAAGTTGGCACAATGCCGGTGGCGGTGATGCGGTTTTCGGCGTCTTTGGCCTGGGTATTACCGGATAGCACCAGTACTGTATCCAAACCAAATTTATTACCGCCCAGAATATCTGTTTGCAGGGTATCGCCTACCATCACAATATCTCTTTTACTGATCGGCCTGCGCTCGCGCAGCAGATCGTAGGCAAACATGAACATCTGCGAATCCGGCTTACCAAAACGAATAAACTCTTTACCTACAATTTTTTCTATCATACTGGCTAAGCCGCCTATGGCTATCGATACGTCATGTTTGGTTAGGGGATAGGCATGATCGGTATTGGCTACAATGGCTGGAATGGTGCGCTTACGCATGAGGTTAACTGATTTGTTCAGGTCACGTCCCCAGTCAAAACCTTCGTCATCTAAAAACACCAGCGCGTTAACCCTGTCAATATTGCTTTCGTTTACTTCGCTGATAGGCAATGTATGCAGCCCCGAGCTATCAATGTAATGGGCAGAATCGGGCGTACCTAAATAAGCTACGATACCGTCGTTCACCTTCAGGTCAAGATATTCTTTGGTAAGCATGCCCGATGATATGATCCTGTCGGGTGTTATGGCGGTCAATCCTTTAGTGGTATAGGATTCCGCTAATTGCACCGGGCTTCGTGAAGCATCGTTGGTTACAATGTAATACTCCTTACCTTGTTCTGCCAGGTAAGAAAAGGTGCGCTCAATACTCGGAAGCAAACCGCCATAGTTTTTCAGAACCCCAAAAGCATCAAAAAAAACAACTTCGTATTTATCAATTATGGATTTAAAGTTGTCTATCCTGGTCATGCTTATCTGTTTTAGGGCTTTTTATAAAATCAGCCCGAAAGATAGCTAACCTATTTTAATTTTAAGGCCTCAATGATCTTTTCGGCATCAAAATCCCTGTCTACCGATGGTAAATAGATGTCAAAAGCTTCAGCCTGTAGTTTTTTGGCATATTGTTCGCTAAAAAAGTGCTTGCCATCTTTAATTACGTAATTCAGGATAAAAAAACGATAAGCTTCTTTTAAAAAGCGGATCTCATCGGCAGTAAGCGGGTTAACTTTATGGTATTCTTTTAAAAAAATGATGAATCGGTCTTCCATCATGGTGTTGATCACGTAGCTGAAAACGGTACGGTCGCCGATATCAGAAACTACGCGACTAAAAAAATAAAAATCGAGCAAACGGTAACTCATCCTGAACCAATCATAATCCCAGCGCGAGTAAAGCTCAAGATCAGGTGTTACCGAAAAGTTGCCGATATTCCAGTCGATAAATACAGGAATGATCTCGAACGAGCTCATATTGTATTTGGAGCGGTTTTTCAAAAAGGTTTCGCAGTGGTATTTTAAAAAGTCGGCCTGCATACCGGAGCCAAATTGTTTTGGGTTGGTCTCGATTTGTTGCTGCAACGCCCAGATATCGGTGCGTAAAGTCTTTGACGATTTAGGCAACACATTTTTAACCCTGGAGCATGCTTTATGGAATTTGCCAACCTGCTGACCAAGTTTTTTAATATGGTTTTCTTCTAACCGGCGTGGCAGGCGCTGTAAAATACGTGTAGGGTTATAGAAAACCACCCAGGCATCGGTTTTGCCGTGTTTATGATGATAGATGTAAACGCGGTTGTTTTTTTGTAAAGAACGGGCCAGGAAATTCTCAAACGGGTAAAGCAGGTTAATTGCCAGCGTTTGAATAATGCGGTGGTCCTCCTTAAAATGTTCGAACTTGCCAAAGTATGAGAGTTTGGCTATGATAATATCATCGTCATCAAACGTAATACGGTACACGTGATTGGTTGAAACCATAGCGCTGATATCTTCAATATCGCGGATGGTTTTTGACGCGTCATACCCTTCCCAGGCCTTGCGGATAATAAAAGAATAGTCCATTTGTATGTATCTGCCGGCAAAGTTACGCCATTGGCAGCATTCGGTTTATAATTAACGGTGTAAATATATTATTAATTTCTGAACCGGGATTTGGAAGGTTTTTTGGGATGGGCAGGATTTTACCTGGTGCTTTTCTCTGAACCAGGATTAAATGGATTTTTAAGATTTATTGGATTTTATCTTCAGGGTTTATATTTTTTGTTTAGGAGTCTTTTTACAGTTAATGATTTGCTGCCAAAATTTAATAGCAAACCAACCTCTACATTATAGGCTTCCAGATAGTTTGTGGCCTGTGCCAAATGAACATCTTCAAGTTGGGTAATTGCCTTAAGCTCCACCATGATCATTCCGGATACAAAGAAATCAACTCTGCGGGTTCCGATATGAAGATCCCTATAATGGATTGGCATCTCCTTCTCCCGTTCAAACACAAGGCCATTTAAGGCCATCTCAATTTCTAAAGCTTTCTGGTAAATAACCTCCTGAAATCCGTTGCCCAAAGTGCTATGTACCTGCATAGCACATCCAATTATTTTACCTGTTATGTCGGTGTGTTTAAGTTGATCCATTTTGAAAACAAAATAAAAGAGCCATCAGCATAACAATCTTTGCCCTCATGCATATCAAAATCCTGTAAATCCGAAAAATCCCCCCAAATCCCGGTTCAGATAATCTCAAAATACCTTTTCAACTCCCAGTCGGTTACGCTTTTGGCAAACTGGCGGTATTCCCACAGCCGGGTTTGGGTAAAGTGATCAACAAAACCTTCGCCGAAGAGCTCTTTGGCAATATCGGAGTTTTGCATGGCTGTTGCGGCTGCATGCAGGTTTGGCCATAGTACACCATTAGTTTTGTCCTGGTAACCATTGCCTGTTGTTGGCTTAATATTTAGTTCAAGCTTGTTTTTAATACCGTACAGACCCGAAGCCAGTGCTGCAGCCATGGCCAGGTATGGGTTAGTATCCGAGCCCGGGATGCGGGTTTCCAGGCGGGTATAGTTTTCGGTGGTATTGATAACACGTAGCGCGGTAGTGCGGTTTTCAACACCCCATGTTATGGTGGTGGGCGCCCAGGCGCCTTCAACAAGGCGTTTATAACTGTTTATGGTCGGCGCGTACATCGGCAACAGGTAAGGCATGCAATATAGCTGGCCTGCAAGGTAATGCTTATGCAGGTCGCTCATTTTGTTCACATCGTTAGCATCGTAAAACAGGTTCTTTGATTGGTCTTTAGTCCACAGGCTTTGATGGATGTGGCCACTGCAGCCAGGCAGCGTTTCGGTCCATTTGGCCATGAATGATGCCATGATACCGTGTTTATAGGCTATCTCTTTAACTGCGGTTTTAAACAGCGTTGCTTTATCTGCGGCAGCTAAAACTTCATCATGAAGTATAGCAGCTTCATATACTCCCGGGCCAGTTTCGGTATGCAGCCCTTCTATTGGAATATTAAATTTAGTAAGCAGGTTAAATAGGTCGTAATAAAAATCGCTGTTTTCAGATGTGCGTAGTATAGAATAGCCGAACATGCCCGGTGTAAGTGGTTCAATATTGGTGAATTTTTTATCGACAAGGGTTTGCGGCGTCTCTTTAAAATTGAACCATTCAAACTCCTGAGCAAACTCGGCATGATAACCCATTGCTTCACACTCGGCCTTGATATGTTTGAGAAGGCTACGAGGGCAAGCCGGCAGATCGTTGCCGTCGGATTTGCTGAAATCGGCTAAAAAAAAGGGGATATCATCCTGCCAGGGTACATTACGCAGGGTCGACAGGTCAATACGGCAAAGTTTATCCGGGTAACCGCTTTGCCAGCCGGTTAACTGTACGTTATCATAACAAACATCGCTGCTATCCCAGCCAAATACCACATCGCAAAAGCCATAGCCACTTTGCAATCCATCAATAAATTTTTTAGGGTGGATCACCTTACCGCGTAAAATGCCATCAATATCGGCAAAGGCGAATTTTATTTTCTGGATATTATTCTGTTCTATATATGCTTTGATCTCTTCTGTGTTCATGGTATAAAAGTATGGCCGGTTAAGGTGCAGCAAGATAGCTATTATGGCTTAAACTATAAAAAAATAGCCTGTGCGTGTATAATACGCGATAGCGTTTACCTTTGTTTGAGTTATTTATGGAAACAACAAGTCAATTTTTATTTGTGTATGGCACATTGCTGCAGCCTGGTAATGAGTTTGCAGCGTATCTAAATAAACACTGTAAATTTATAGGTGACGGAAGAATAAGAGGGCGACTTTATGATATTGGCCAGTATCCCGGCGCTGTGATCGGTAATACTGAAGAACGCTACATTTACGGTAGTATTTTTATGATGGATGACCCTGAAACAATATTGAAAGTAGTTGATGATTATGAGGGAATAGGAGAATTGTACAATCATCACGAATATATCAGGGAGAAGGTTGATATTTTTACTGATAATGGAGACATAAATTGCTGGATGTATCTTTATAATTTACCTGTAGCCGCTTATAATGAGGTTACCACGGGTGACTATATCCAATATTTAAAAGATACTTCTGCCCAAAATAATGCTGCTAAACAGCCATTTAAATAAAAGTTGAACATAAATATATAAAGCTAATGCTTGGATTGAAAACTATATGTAGTTGGCAAACAGATTGTAAAAAAAAATCCCCCGGTTTATAAACCGGGGGATAAAATAATAACTATTTATTAGGGGGATTAAATCTTAGCTGATTTTACAGTTTTGATGATCACAGCAGCAACTTTGTATGGATCGGCAGCTGAGTTAGGACGACGATCTTCCAGGTAACCGCTCCAGTTGTGATCAACAGCATACAGAGGGATACGGATAGAAGCACCACGGTCAGATACACCATAGCTAAAGTCATGGATAGAAGCTGTTTCGTGTTTACCGGTTAAACGCTGATCGTTATCAGCACCGTAAACAGCGATACACTCAGCAACTGCAGGGCGGAAAGACTCGCAGATAGCTGTGAAAATTTCTTTGCTGTTTGCAGTACGTAAAGTAGTATTTGAGAAGTTAGCGTGCATACCAGAACCGTTCCAGTCTAATTGACCAAGCGGTTTGCAATGCCAGTTAACAGCAACTCCGTATTTTTCGCCAATTCTTTCCAATAAGTAACGTGCAACCCAGATCTGGTCACCAGCTTCTTTAGCACCTTTAGCAAAGATCTGGAATTCCCATTGGCCGGCAGCAACCTCAGCGTTGATACCTTCAACGTTTAAGCCTGCTTCTAAACATACGTCTAAGTGTTCTTCAACAATTTCGCGGCCGAAAGCATTGTTTGCACCTACTGAACAGTAGTAAGGGCCTTGCGGACCAGGGTAGCCACCTGCAGGGAAACCAAGTGGTTTGTTTGTTGCGGGATCCCACAGGAAGTATTCCTGCTCAAAACCGAACCAGAAATCATTATCATCATCAGCGATGGTAGCACGGCCGTTTGATTCATGTGGTTTGCCATCAGCACTTAATACTTCGCACATTACTAAGTAAGCGCTTTTTCTTTGCGGATCTGGAACAACAAAAACTGGCTTTAAGATACAATCAGATGAACCACCTGGTGCCTGCTCAGTTGAAGAACCGTCAAAGCTCCAGTTATCTAAATCTTCTACTTTTCCGCTAAATTCTTTAACGATTTTTGTTTTGCTACGCAGGCTTTGTGTTGGTTTATAGCCGTCAAGCCAAATGTACTCGAGTTTCGTTGCCATTTTTTAATTAATTTGTAAAGTTGGGGTTCTAATTATAGTTTTTGTATTAATCTCAATAATTATTAAGGCGAATTTAAATTATTTTTACAAAATTCATTACAAATGTTAAGAAATTTTGTATTTTTTTTCAATAACACGTTAATTATAGCTGTAAACCTGTAAAAAAGGGTCTGTAAAACTGTGTTTTTAACAATTTCATATTTTCGGGAATGAATAAGGGGTGTTTTTTATCAATAATGCAAATGTGCGTGTACGGGGTAGCCTTGCAGGTATTAATACAAGCAGATATACTTGCCTCTTCCGGTAAGGCTGAGATAAAAATTATTGATACAGGAACTTAGTCGCTTAATTTTTCTGAGATGTTCTTAATAGCGTCGTCGAGCCTGGTGGCCGAATCGTAAAGATGCTTTTCAACCTGTAAAAACTCCTCTTTTTTGTCCTTGCTTTCGCTCATCAGCTCAACGAGGCCTAATATATTGGTAAGATGTTTACGTACCTCATGCGAGTTGATAAAAGCCAGCTCGTTTTTTTTGGTATCATATAATAATTTTTCATAGTGCCGTTTTTGCCTGGCGCTGCGGTATAACAGGGCAATAACAGCAAACATGAAAACTGTGGTAATGCTGATGAGGATCAAAATAAGGCGTTCGCGCCTGTATTTTTCGGCAGTATCGGTAAACGAGGTTTCAATCTTATCAATTTTTATTTGCGCCGATACATTGCCCACCTGTGTGGTATTATTCAGGCTTTCTTCTGATTGTTTCAATGCAAGGTCAAAATTCTCGACAGCCAGTTTGTAATCGCCCCTGTCCCGGGCTATTTTTCCAAGCAATTGATAAAGATGATGCTTTATTTCAGGGTGATTATCAGAATATGGAAGCGCGAGCAGCTGGTTAGCTATAGAGCTTGCCGAATCCGGTTGTCCGTTCAGGTAAAAAGCATCGGCCAGGTTTTGTTTCTCAACATCGTTAGGTACATATTTTTTGTCCCTTTGAAGGTTTTTGATTTGTGTTATGGCTTTGTTATAATCATGTTTTAACAGCGATATATAATAGGCAGTACGATATTGATAGCTGAATAGTTTATAACTTTTGTTGTTTGGCCCCATTAAATCATCATGACATCGCTGCAGCGAATCAAGGTTTTTCGTCCTGAAAAAGTTTTCGGCCTTGTTATAGCTTATTATCGTGTAAAATCTGTCGTCCTTTATCTTATTTTCTTCCTTAATATGAAATGCCTGGTTAAGGTAATATAATGACTGACTATACAGGTTGAGTTTGTAATACAGATCGGATATATTGATATTCAAGAATACCTGCAATAGCGGATCGTTAAGTTTTAAAGCTTGTTTTTGAGCCAGACCGTAACTGTATATGGCGCCTATGGGGTTGCCTTTATCTGTTTGAATAAAAGCAAGATGGCTAATAAACGAATAAAGCAAAAAATCGGCTTTGTTTTTTGATGCCTGGTTAATGGCTTTAACCATAGCCGTTTCAGCTTCGGGGAGTTTTAAAAAGCGTTTCTGAATAATGCTTTCAATAAAGTATTTTAAAGCTTCCTTGTCGCCCACATCGTATTTATCAAGCTCTTTATAAACTTCATTTTTACCCTGCGGGATCGTATTTACGGGCCCCTGCTGAAAGCGAAGCTTAATATAATTAACCAGTTTTTTATCCTGAAGATCCCTGTTCTGGATCTTTAAAAAATGAACAAGACTGTCTTCTGGAAGATATACATATGGATCAGCTTTTGAATAGCTCACGCCAGATATTATCAGCAAAATACAGAAGAGGGATTTTTTTAAGCTACGCGCCATGGAGCATAAAAATACGTTGGCGTATGATAATTTCAAATACTTTATACCATTTAATTTTAACTGTCAAACTTATCAAGCAGCTTCAAAAGCGTTTCAAAGTCTTTAGGATATGGAGCATGGATAGTAACTTCGGTTTCGGGATTGATACGAAATGTTATTTCATAAGCATGCAGGGCAAAGCGCTTCATGATAGGCAGCTCTTCCTGATCTTTACCTAAATGATATTTGCGCTTTATTTTGGAGAGAAAAACAGGCTCGCCCTTATACATCTCATCGCCGGCTATGGAGGCCCTTTGTGTAGCCAGGTGGATCCTGATCTGGTGCATACGGCCTGTAACCGGGCGACATTCAACCAAAGTATAATGTTTATAATATTTTAACGACTGAAACCAGGTTTCGGCACGCTTGCCTTCCTGCCTGCTAATGGTTACACTGCCCTTGCCAACATTTAATATAGGCAAATCAACAAGCAGGTTATCGAAAGTATGCGTACCGTCAATAACCGCATGATATACTTTTTTAACTTTACGCTTTTCAAACTGAATGGAAATCGATCGGTAAGCCTCGGGATTTTTTGCAAAAATAAGCGCGCCGGATGTTTCTTTATCAAGGCGATGACAGATCTGCGCATCGTCCCAATAAGTCTTAGCCAGTCTTAACATGCTGATCTCACTGCTGCCTTCGCCCCGTTCATCAAGTGAACTTATAAAAGGCGGTTTGTTTACAACAATAACGTCGTCGTTCTCAAACAGTATCAGATCGGCAAATTTGGGAAACTTCATAGCCCGCAAAAATACGGTTTATAATTTAAACAGCTGCCACCGTATTTTATTCATTTGTGCTGCTAAATTGAAGCTGCAAACAGGGTAGCGAATTAAGTTGAATGTTAATAAAAGTTTTAGCTAATATTTACTCCATATCATCATTGTTTAATAAATAAAACTTCCTGTTTTTCCTCATTAAAAAAGTGTACCTTCGCGCCGTTATTTTCATGGTGGTGCTGAGCGCTTTTTTGCCTGTAATCCCTTCATCGACAATAAAAAAGAATTAAATAAACAATGAAAAAAATTGGCGACTACAGGAAACTCCTGAACGTGACCGAAAATGCGGAGTTAAGTGAGTTACGTTCGGTTTATAAAAGCATGATGAAAACCTGGCATCCCGACAGGTTTCAGGACGACAACAGGGCAGAGGCAGAAGAGAAGAGTAAAACAATTATTGAAGCTTATCATTTTTTGGTAAGTATTGCCCCTGAAACCCGTGCTCAAACTTTGCCCGATTATACAGCTACCACAACGTTATCAAACATTGCCGATTTTGAGTATAAGCAACAGGTACTGAAAGTTACTTTTCTTGATGGTAATGTATATGAATATTTTGGAGTGCCCAAAGCGGTCTATATCAAACTGATCAATGCTGATTCGCCCGGCCGGTTTGCCCGCAGGCATATTTTTAACGAGTTTGTATATCGCAGCGTAAATAAACTGGTTGCTTCGGCTTAATGATCTTATCCTACCTGGTTAAGCCTTTCTAAATCATCGGCGGTGTCAATGTCAATAGCGCCCAGCGGAAAAGGGAGTATAAAAACGTCATCGGTATGTGCTTCGATGATTTTTTTTGCACCTTCTACCCCCTGCAGGCCAAGTAGTTCAGGGAAATATTTTATATCGAACAAAGCGGGCGCGCCCAAAACATCACGATAGCCGCAGGCAATAATACCGCAGTCATTAACCTCCTTTTTTTCCATTAATTGTGATATCAGGAATGAATCAACAAATGGCTGATCGCAAAGCATCAGGATAATTGAAGTTATGCCGGGTTCAAGCCTCAAAATTTCGGCTACACCAACTTTTATTGACGAACCCATTCCCTCTTCCCAACGCGGATTGTGAATAACGCCTACAGCTTGTTCATCTATATTGGGACGGATTAATTGTTCATTGGCTCCTAACACCACAATAACTTTTTCGCAATTCAGGCAGGTAAGCGCGGTTTGAATCGCCCGCTGTAAAAGGGTTTTACCCTGGTAGATTTGGTTTTGCTTGGGGGAGCCAAAACGATTTGATGCGCCTGCTGCCAGAATAATAATCCCTGTCATTTTTTATAACTGTTACGTTAGATGTTGATATGACTATTGTTGTAATGCCTGGTTAATGATCATGCATTACCATTTTGTAGCTTCCGGTCCTGCGTTTTATGTTTGTTTAGGCTCAGGGGGCTTCCTTTTTATAAATTCTTTGGGGCGGATGCTTGCCTTAATACGGTAATAATTTAATGAAAGTTTTAATTAGATCTGTTCATTTATAACAAATTGATTTTTTGTGCTTTATGTGTGTATTGCGAAAGGAGTATAACCCGGTTACGCTTTGGTAATTTTATTTAAGACCGGATATATCACTGAGGAAGGAAATAAAAATACATTTCGTAAACATCTCCAAGCGGGGTAATGCTTATTTTTACAATTGCCATGCATAAACTTAAAGGTGTAATGGCTGTTAATTAATTAAATTTACAGGATAAAAAGGCTACATTTTGTTAAAAGATAATCATGGACGGAAGATCAGCTATATGCGCCTCGCGGTGACAGACAGGTGCAACCTGCGCTGTTTTTACTGTATGCCTGAGGATGGGTTGAACTGGCTTTCACGTGCCGAGCTCATGACCTATGAGGAAATGCTGCGCAGTTGCAGTTTGCTTGTAAAAATGGGTATCGAAAAAATCCGTATTACCGGGGGCGAGCCCTTTGTACGCAAAGATATTATGCATTTGCTCACAGCTATATCCAGGCTGGATGGTTTGAAAGAGCTGGGCCTTACAACTAACGGCGTACTTACAGCTCCTTATGTGCCCGAATTAAAAAAGATAGGTGTACGGTCAATAAACCTGAGCCTGGATACGCTGGATGCCAACCGCTTTTTTACTATTACCCGCCGCGACGAATTTGCCAGTGTGATGACAGCCTTAGATGCCATGCTGAGCCATGATATGGAAGTAAAGATCAATGCTGTGGTGATGGATGGCAAGAACATTCAGGACATTATCCCGCTGGTTGAATTGGCCAAAGAGCTGCCTGTAAGTGTCAGGTTTATAGAAGAAATGCCTTTTAACGGCGATGGCCATGTATACGACGGGTTGCACTGGGATTACCTTCGCATTTTAGATGAAATAAAAAGCAAATATCCGCAAATAAAGAAACTGGATGACCCGGCTTATTCCACTTCATACAATTATCAGGTCCCGGGGCATAAAGGTACAATTGGTATTATAGCCGCTTATTCGCGTACATTTTGCGGCAGCTGTAACCGTATCCGCATAACGCCTCAGGGTGGGTTAAAAACCTGTTTGTATGATGATGGCGTGCTCAATTTAAAAGATCTGATGCGCGCGGGAGCTTCTGATGAAGTATTGGAGGATGCCTTGTTAACCGCTTTTGGCCACCGTCCGGCAGATGGCTGGGAAGCCGAGCGGGCACGGGTAGCCAAAACAGGCATCCACGAGTCAATGGCCACTATTGGCGGATAGTTTTAAACTACATATATATGACAACGGTTGAAGAAGCTGAAAAACTGGTGCTTGCACAAATCAGGGATTATGGTACTCAAAGCTTCCCGTTTGAACAGGCTTTGGGCTGTGCCCTGGCCGAAGACCTGAAGGCCGACCGCGACCTGCCCCCTTTTAACCGCGTAACCATGGATGGTATAGCTGTAAAATATGAAGCTATTGAAAGTGGGATCAATATTTTCCGGATCAAAGCTACCCAGGCAGCCGGTGACGAGCCGGTTCAAATCGACAGCGCCGAGGAATGCATCGAGATCATGACCGGTGCTGTGTTGCCCGCTTCGGTTGATACAGTGATCCGTTACGAGGATGTGGAGATCATCGCCGGGTCGGCGAGCGTACACACCCGCGACATAAAAAAGGGGCAGAACCTGCATTTGCAGGGCCTTGATAAAAAACAAAATGATGTTATATCATCGGCAGGACAGGTGGTAAGCCCCGCGATCGTTAGTGTGGCGGCATCAGTAGGTAAAACCCACCTGCTTGTTAAAAAAATGCCGCGGGTGGCAATAGTTTCGTCAGGAGATGAATTAGTTGATGTGCATGAAACGCCGCTGCCGTACCAGATCCGCAAATCAAACAGCTATATGGTAAAGGCCGTTTTAAAACAACATGGTACCGATGCTGATATTTTGCATATCCCCGATGAGCCCGCGGTTACTAAAGAAAAGATCCAATACTGTTTACAAAACTATGATGTACTGCTGCTAAGCGGCGGTGTTTCGATGGGGAAGTTTGATTATATCCCCCGGGCGCTTGAAGAATTAAAGGTTGAAAAGTTGTTTCATAAAGTAGCCCAGCGGCCCGGTAAACCCTTTTGGTTTGGCAGGCATAATAACGGTGCATTGGTGTTTGCTTTTCCGGGTAACCCGGTAGCCACATTTATGTGCCTGCACCGTTACTTTTTAACATGGCTTAATACAGCGCTGGGCTTGCCCGCAAAAGCCGCCACATATGCGGTATTAGGGAAAGATTTTACATTTCAGCCGGCTTTACAATACTATCTGCAGGTAAAACTGCAAAGTAACGGGCTGGGCCAATTGATAGCTACGCCTGTTGAAGGAAATGGTTCTGGCGATTTTGCTAACTTAGCAGATACCGAAGCTTTTTTAGAACTTCCGCCTGAAAAGAATAATTTTAAAGCAGGAGAGGTGTTTAAAGTTTGGAGGTTTAACCATGATTTGTAGGATTTTGGGATTACCCTGATAGAGATCGAAAACTGAATAAAAGTAAATTGTAAATGCAAATATCCTTAAATCCTATAATCAAGTAAATCAAGGTTCAAGATGTTAACCCACATAAACAAACAAGGCGATCCAAATATGGTTGATGTAACTGAAAAACAGGTTACATACCGTACTGCTACTGCGCGTAGCATTGTTAGTTTGCCGGCAGAGGTATTTGAACTTTTAGCAGGGAATGAATTGCAGAGTAAAAAAGGCCCTGTTTTTCAAACCGCTATTATTGCCGGTATCATGGCGGCAAAAAAAACCGGCGATTTGATACCGCTTTGCCACCCGCTGGGTTTAGATAATTGCAATGTAGCCGTACATATCAACGAACAACAGGAGGTTGTTGTTGATTGTACTGCAAGCATTACCGCCAAAACAGGCGTAGAAATGGAAGCGTTGGTAGGAGCTTCAATAGCGGCGCTTACTATTTATGATATGTGCAAGGCCATGAGCCATGATATAGTGATAAAAGAAACCAAACTGATCTCAAAAACAGGAGGTAAACGTGACTTTAAAAGATCATAACCAGCCGTCGGGCACCCATAAAAAACACGCGAGGCTGTCAAGGCCTTCAACCGGTAACTTTGGCCGTAACGAGTGGGCTATTCTGGGCGGCCCCTGTACCGTGATCAAATTATTGGCCGATGATGTGATCCGTTCACTTTCACCGGTTTATAAATGTGCTTATGTGGATATGTCACATAATGATGATATTACTTTGCTGCCCGGCAGATTGGTGAGCGGCGCCTCGCTCGAATATACCGACCAGGTAAACTATCAGCAATTCAATTATCAAAACCCGGTATATCCTTATCAGCTCAAACAGCAATTTTCATTTGCCGACCTGATATTGGTTAATGGTAACCATCAGCAGGCCAATGGCCAGATAGTTATCATCGATAGTAATAAAGAAGCGTCGCTGCAAAAAAGGACAGCTCATCTCAACAACGTTCAGCTTTTTCTGCTGGCCGATAATGCAAGCGAAATTCCGGGCTTTATACAGGAGGTTATCCCTCACTGGCAGCAGATCCCCGTTTTAAAAGTAGATGACCGTGAAAGGATCGTTGCTTTTTTTGAGACTGCTTTAAAACAGGCCAAACCTGTTTTAAACGGCCTGGTATTGGCTGGGGGCAAAAGTACCCGAATGGGTTTTGATAAAGGTACGGCCACGTGGCATGGCAAGCAGCAACGGTATTATATGGCCGATTTGCTCAAAAACTTTTGCCGGGAGGTTTACATTTCCGGTCGCCCCGGCCAGCAGCAGGAAATTGACCCGGCTTATCCCGTTATAGAGGATACATTTGCTGGTTTAGGGCCTTACGGGGCTATTCTTTCCGCTTTTCGCGAACAGCCGGATGCCGCCTGGCTGGTCATAGCCTGCGATTTGCCTTTGATGGATGAAGCTACCCTTCGCAATTTAGTAGCCTGGCGGAACAGTTCGTCGGTGGCTACGGCTTATCACAGTCCGGTAACCGATTTCCCGGAACCTTTGATAGCCATATGGGAGCCTAAAAGCTACCCTGTACTGCTATCGTTTTTGGCGCAAGGGTATTCATGCCCGCGTAAGGTTTTGATCAATAGTGATATTACATTGTTAAACGCCCCACAACAGGAGGCGCTTACCAATGTGAACACGCCTGAAGAATTGGAGAAAGTAAAATCAATGATCCACCATACAATAGTTGCTACTAATGAATCAGGATTTACAACGATATAACTGCCAGATAGCACTGCCCGGTTTTGGCGAGGGAGCCCAGCAATTATTGCAGCAAGCCCGCGTACTGGTTGTTGGGGCAGGAGGGTTGGGCTGCCCGGCTGCACAATACCTGGCATCAACTGGAATAGGCACATTAGGTATTGCCGATTTTGACCAGGTATCGGTAAGCAACCTGCATCGCCAGGTATTATACACGCCGGCCGATGAAGGCGAAAATAAGGCTGAAGTGGCCTGTTCACGCCTACAGGCCCAAAATCCGGGTATTAAGCTGGTACCTCATGCCATCAAAATAACATCCGATAATGTGATGGATGTCATCAGCAATTACGACATTGCGCTGGATGGTACCGATAATTTTGAAACCCGTTATTTGCTCAACGATGCCTGTGTTTTGGCAGGTAAACCCCTTGTTTACGGTGCTATTTACCAGTTTGAAGGGCAGGTTGCCGTTTGGAACGTAAGCAACGCTAAAGGGCTTAATTCGCCCAATTATCGTGATCTGTTTCCCGAGGTAGATGCTACCCAGATCCCTAATTGTACCGAAGGCGGGGTGGTACCAACCCTGGCCGGAATTATTGGCTGCATGCAAGCCAACGAAGTAATCAAGTACATCACTAAAACTGGTGAATTATTGGCTGGAAAAGTGCTGATCTTTGACGCACAAAGCATGCAAAGCCGTATCTTTAAAATTGGCCCGGTGACAAAAACGCATATCCGCAGGTTAAAAACAACTATCACCATTCCAACCATCAACGCTGATGAACTAAAAAAACGAACCCTTTTGGATGATACCATAGAACTTATTGACGTGCGTACCATTCAGGAGCGTGAAGCCTATGATATTGGCGGTACGCATATCCCGCTCGATGAAATAGAAGAGTACCTGGCCTATTTTACCAGCCCTAATACCAAAGTCCTTTACTGCTCATCGGGCAAACGAAGCGACGAGGCGGTAAAACTAATTCTCAAAATGATTCCCGATGCAGATGTATTTTCGTTGGAAGGTGGATTGGAAGAGTACAAGGTTGGATAGATGATTTCGGATTTCGGAATTTCGATTTCGGATTTTTTTATTGTGATGTTGGCGGTGTTGTCACCGTGCTGTTGTTGGTGTTGTCACCAACAATCATCGGCTAAGATCATAAATATTGGCAATTGCATGGCGTAAAGTTGTTGGTGACAACACCAACAACGGCACACAGTTTTTTTTAAATGAAAAATCCAAAATCGAACATCCCAAATCCGAAATCCTAAGGATGTGCTGCCACCCAAACATCGCCGTCCTCAAAGCTTTCTTTTTTCCAAATAGGGACGGTTTGTTTAAGTGTATCGATAATATACCTGCATGCGTCAAAGGCAGCATCACGGTGCGCTGCTGAAACTGCAATAACAACCGGCACCTCGCCAACCTGCAGCAATCCGGTACGGTGGTGGATCAGTATTTTTTGAATGGGCCAGCGTTCAAAGGCCTGGGCGGCAATTTTGTTCATCTCGCTGATAGCCATGGGCTCATAAGCTTCAAAATCGAGCCTTAAAACTTTTTTCCCTTTGGTTGCATTACGAACGGTACCAATAAACACGTCTATCCCCCCGGATTCGGGTGACATGATCCAATCAATACACGATTGAATATCCAGTGTTTGGGCCGATAAGAGGATCTGTGTATTCATAGCAATGCAAATCTATATTTTATCTACCAATGATTTCATGAGGTATTTGGGCGATTCGGTATAACCCTGCCTGTAATAAAACCGGTGGGCATCAGTCCTGCGTGTATGGCAGTGTACCTCTATTCTGTCGGCATTACATTCTTTGCCAAGTTCGGTAATATAATCCTCAAGCGACTTGCCAATACCTTTGCCCCGGGTGTTTTCATCAACAGAAAAACAACTGATGCGAATAAAATCACCTTTAACTACCAGCTGTGTTAAAAAATCAATGGCGATAAAACCTGCAACCGCACCTTCACTTTCATAGACCAAAACCTGCGAAGAAGATTGTCGCAACATCTTTTCAAGGTTTTCCGGCAAAAAATCTTCAGTGCCAGGATAGCCCAATTGCGTTAGCAGGTTTGATATTGCAGTATGATCGGCAAGCGTAGCGCTTCTGATGGCCATTGCTATATTAAATTGATTGTTTAATATTAATGAAATTAAGGATCAGTTATTAAATACTACTGCAAACTGCCGCTAAAAAAGTTTACTGCCACTGCTACTTAAAAACTGCAAACTGATCTATCCCCCGCTTACCGGCGGAATAATCGCAATTTCGTCACGTTCGTGAATGGTATCACCGGGCAGGGCATATTCGTTGTTAACAGCCAGCATGTATGATGATAGCTGTTTTAAACGCGGATATTGTTGCTCAAGCAGATATTTTAAATTGGAGATAGTAGCATCGTTGGTCATTTCCAGGCTAACTTCGCTGCTTCCAAATATCTCCTTAGCCACTCCAAAAGCCAGTATGTTGATCTTCATATCTCAAAAATATTCAAATTAGCTTACAAAACGAGCAACAGGTTTAAATTTAACAAATCAACATATGTAAGTTCACTATGCGGGTTCAGGCGTCGGCGCTTTAACCTAAACAAAAAAATAAGTGTGGAGGATTAACCTTGCCGGGGTTTACATGTGTTAATACTGTTTTTTATGTAATTAATTGGTTGTCAACTAAGTAATGTAAAATAGTTCGAATTTCTGTTAACCCTGTTAACTCCTTGCCAGCCTAAGTTAACGGCTGTTTTGCAGACGCTTGCCTCAAAAACAATTCAAACGAAGGGACTTAAGCTGGCCTTCTGCATATAAACTTGCATAAACAAACTATTCCATAAATTGTATCTTTGAATATGTCTTCTCCATCAGTTATTCATATCCCGGTTGTAAAAGTTAACGCTAACCGAAGCGCACGGGAGGAGGATAGCGTAGCCATTGAAGAACCACTTGAAATTAAACTGGAATATGGCCCTGCAGATGGCAGGGAGCTACGTAATATCTCTGTAACTATGCGTACCCCCGGGCATGATGCCGAACTGGCAACCGGTTTCCTTTTTACCGAAGGCATTATTAAAAATGCAGATGAGATAAAGTCGGCAAAACACAGCTTTATCGCCTGTGCCGAAAACAAGGAGAATACCATGCTGGTAACACTTGAACAAGGTGTGATACCACATCTTCAAAATACTGAACGTAATTTTTATACCACCAGCAGTTGCGGTGTGTGTGGCAAGGGTTCTATCGACGCTATTCGCACGGTAAGCAATTTTGCCGCCGGGTCAGATGATGGCAATGTGATCCACAGTTTGGTACTTAATCAGTTGCCGAAGATTTTGCGCGGGCACCAGCGTGTATTTGATGATACGGGTGGTTTGCATGCATCGGCTTTGTTTACTCCTTTAGGTGAGTTGTTATTATTGAGGGAAGACGTAGGCAGGCATAATGCTTTAGATAAGCTGATAGGTGCTGCTATGATGTATAACTGGTTGCCGTTGCAGCAAACAGTATTGTTACTTAGCGGCAGGGCAAGTTTTGAGCTTATTCAAAAGGCCGCGATGGCCGGCATCAGTATTATTGCGGCAGTAGGTGCACCGTCAAGCCTGGCTATAGAACTGGCTAACGAATTTAATATTACACTAATTGGCTTTTTACGCGATGAGCGCTTTAATATTTACGCGGGCGCGCACCGGTTAATGGTCCCCGATGAGGCCGTACTAACGGCGCCATCGGCGTAAACTGATTGATACCAATGAAAATAAGGATAAAAGGTAATTCACTAAGATACAGGCTCACTAAAACCGATGTAGCCAAACTGGCCGAAGAAGGTTATGTTCAGGAAACCGTCGATTTTGGCAGTCAGCAGCTTATTTATGCTTTGAGACTGGTTGATGATGAGCATCTTTCGGCAACCTATAAGGAGAATGCCATAACACTATATGTGCCAAAAGCTGTGGCCACCGGCTTTGCCGACGACGATAAGGTAGGTTATGAAGGTAAACACGGCAGTTTGAATTTACTGGTTGAAAAAGATTTTACGTGTTTGGATGAAGTCGCCGAAGATCAGAGCGATAATTATCCTAATCCTTTAGCAGCTAAAAAGCCATGAGCAAGCAAGCAGAAAAAGGACCGGCAGCAGAGAATCCTGAGGAATTGCTCGACCTGAAAATAACACATCCAAAAGACTGGGCGGCGGGTATCCCTGCTGTAACAGTGGCTATGGTTGATATATTAAAGGAAACTGGTTTGGCAAGAGGTATGGAGGGTTTGTTTCATATGAACAAAAAGAGCGGCTTTGATTGCTCTGGCTGTGCCTGGCCCGACCCGGATGACGACCGTTCTCCCATCGCCGAATATTGTGAAAATGGAGCCAAAGCGCTTGCCGAAGAAGCTACTACCAAAAAGCTCACTGGTGATTTTTTTGCTGAAAATTCGGTAGCGGATCTTGCCAAACTTAACGATTATGAGATAGGGAAGAAGGGACGCATAGCCCAACCAGTATATCTGGCCAAAGGAGCTACACATTACACACCGGTAAGCTGGGATTTTGCTTTTAAAAAGATAGCAGATGAGCTCAACGCTTTGGCATCGCCTGATGAAGCTGCATTTTATACATCCGGCCGTACCAGTAACGAGGCTTCATTTACGTACCAGCTATTTGTGCGCGAGTTTGGTACCAATAACATGCCCGATTGCTCCAATATGTGCCATGAAAGTACTGGCGTTGGCCTTGCAGATACCATTGGCATTGGCAAGGGGACAGTCACCCTTAATGATTTTTACGATACCGATGTAATCATTATCATGGGGCAAAACCCTGGTACCAATCATCCCCGGATGCTTAGCGCGCTTGAAAAGGCCAAGCAGAAAGGCTCAAAGATCATTGCGGTAAACCCCTTGCACGAGGCTGGTTTAATGGGTTTTAAAAACCCACAAACGGTAAAAGGCATTTTAGGTATCAAAACGCAATTAGCCGATCTGTACCTGCAGGTAAAAATAAACGGTGATATGGCTTTGCTAAAAGCCATGGAAAAACTGCTATATGAAGCCGAGCGGGAAAATTCCGGCAGTGTCTTCGATCATGAATTTATTAAAAAGAACACTACTGGTTACGTTGCCTTTTTAGACAGCCTGAACCAATACAAGATTGATGACCTGGCTAAAGCCGCCGGTTTAACAGTGAATGAAATTGAGCAGGCGGTTGATCTGATTAAAAATAAAAGCCGCATCATCATTTGCTGGGCTATGGGCATCACCCAGCATAAAAACGGAGTGGATACCGTAAAAGAAATTGTGAACCTGGCCATGCTTAAAGGCGCTATTGGCAAACCTGGTGCAGGTTTGTGTCCCGTGCGTGGCCATAGCAATGTGCAGGGTAACCGTACCATGATGATTTGGGATAAGCCAAAACCGAAGCAGTTGGATAAACTCAGGGAAGTTTTTGGTTTTGAACCGCCGCGGGGGCATGGCTATGATGTTGTTGAATCTATTAAAGCTATGGACGAGGACAAACTTAAAGTGTTTTTTGCCATGGGCGGCAATTTCCTTTCGGCTACACCGGATACCCTGTTTACGGCACAGGCCATGCGTAAACTTAAGCTGTCGGTACATGTATCAACCAAATTAAACCGCAGTCATCTGGTTCATGGTGAGGAAGCTTTGATCCTGCCAACACTATCACGAAGTGATAAAGACGTTGTAAATGGCGAGGAGCAGTTTATAAGCTGCGAAAACTCTATGGGGGTTGTCCAGATGTCAAAAGGGATGCTGAAGCCGGTATCTGAACATCTGATGAACGAGAACCAGATCATTTGTAATCTCGCTAAAGCCACATTAGGTAATCGCGCCTTTGTCGACTGGGATAAGTACTCACAAAGCTATGATGCAGTGCGCGACGCGATAGCCAAGGTTATTCCGGGCTGTGAGGATTATAACCAAAAGGTACGTTTGCCAGGTGGTTTTTACCTGCCCAATGCTGCGCGGGAGGGTAAGTTTATCACCGAAAAAAATGGAGCTGTTGTGCCTTTCAATATCGCCCCGTTGCCGAAGCATGAACTGGCTGCCGACGAATACCATATGGCCACTATCCGCAGCCATGATCAGTTTAACACCACCATATATGGCCTTGACGACCGCTACCGGGGCATTCACAATGAGCGCCGGGTAATTTTGATGAACGAAAACGACATGAAAAATGCCGGTTTTAGAGCGGAGGAAAAAGTTGATCTGTTTAATTATGATGATGGTGTTGAGCGGGTAGCGAGGTTGTTTGTAGTTGTACCCTACAACATTCCCGAAGGGAATACAGCTACCTATTACCCCGAAGCCAATGTGCTGGTCCCTATCAACAGCGTTGCCGAACAAAGTAATACGCCCACATCCAAACTGGTTAATATCAAAATCAGGAAACACGTGGGTTAATAACCATTCTAAATACTTACACCTTAAAACAAAAGCGTTTACATAATACTTATCTCCTTAAAAAAAGTATTATGTCATTTGATCAATATCACGAGCCGGCAAATGAACTATCCGACGAAACCCGCACCTTTGCCCGAATGATAGTTTCATTAACCGAAGAGGCTGAGGCTATAAACTGGTACGAACAGCGGATTTCTGTCGAAAAAGATAACCAGGCCAAGGCCATTATGCAAAACGCACAGCAAGAGGAATTTAAGCACTTTGGTATGGACCTGGAGTTTTTGCTGCGCAAAAAACCGGTATGGCGTACTACGCTGCAGGCTATTCTTTTTAAAGAGGGTGATATTGTTGAGCTGGGCACCAAAGGTGAAGAAGCGGCAGAATAATAGTCATTTTTACATTTTTAATACCATTGTTTTATCATCGTTATATTAAGTTGGGGCTATTGTATTATCTTTAGCGCTTAAATTAATACGGCCCTACTATAAAAGAATATGATCTGGTACGAAGAGGATGTGAAGCAGCTGGAAATTAAGCGAACCAAGCTTGATTATGTGCCGCGGGTAATTTTTTATGGAAGCTCATCCATTCGTTTGTGGAATACGCTTGATGCTGATTTTGATGACATGCAACCTGTTAACCTTGGCTTTGGCGGTTCTACACTGGCTGCTTGCGTATGGTTTTTTGAACGTATAATGCATTCCTATAATCCAGAATCCATTGTAGTTTATGCGGGCGATAATGATCTCGGCGATGGCCGCAATCCCGAGGAAGTTTTTATATTTTTTAAGCAGCTCACTGTTGAGGTTGAGCGGCTTTTTGGTAATATTCCCTGCTATTATATATCGCTTAAGCCAAGCCTTGCCCGCTGGCCTATTGTTGAAAAGTACAGGTACACCAATAGCTTAATTGAAAACGAGATAATACACCGCCATAAAAACTGGCAGTTCATCAATATATTTAATCAGATGATAGATGCTTCTGGTAAACCAATACGTGAATATTATGATAAAGATGGTTTGCACTTGAGCAGCGCCGGTTACGCTTTGTGGAAAAACGCAGTTTTACAGCGAATGCCGCAAAGTATCAAATTAGCTTAATATAGGGTTTACACGCATTTGTCATCTTTCAGCGGTTTAAAAGATGAAAAGAGAGTACCACAAGTGGTTCAGTCCGTCGCTTCAGCGTAATATGGAATTGCTGGTTTTTGGCCATGCGGGCGCCTCTGTCTTATTTTTTCCCACCCGTACAGCCCGGTTTTATGACTATGAAGACTGGAAAGTAATTGAAGCCTTACGCAGTAAAATTGAGGCGGGTCACCTGCAGGTCTACTGTGTGGATAGCATCGACCGGGAAAGCTTTTATAATGAGTTCAGTCATCCTTACCATCGCATGGAAAGGCACCTGCATTATGAACAGTATATTTTGCAGGAGGTGGTGCCGTTGATGAAAACACTTAATGCCGCCGGTTCAATTATTTCGGCGGGTTGCAGCATGGGGGCTTATCATGCGGTTAATATTGCATTTAAACATCCGTCGGTATTTGTGAAGGTAGTGGGTATGAGCGGCCGTTATGACATTACACAGGCTATGGGCAATTTCCGCGACCTGTTAGATGGCTACCGCGATGAGAATGTGTATTTCAACATGCCCAACCAGTTTTTAAATAACCTGCATAGCCCCGAAATTATTGACCAGATCAAACGCCTTCAAATTATCCTGGCGGTGGGCGAGGAGGATGCATTTTTGGAAGATAATAAATACCTAAGCACCGTACTGGCCAGCAAAGGTATCCAAAACAGCCTGTATATCTGGCATGAGGAAGCACACCGCGCCCGTTACTGGCGCAAAATGGTACAACTGTATTTCTAAAAGCAAAACACTTTCCTGTTTGTTATCAGCTGTAAATCTAAAATGTTATGGGTACTATTGAACTGGTACAGGGCGATATCACAAAAATTAAAGCTGATGCCATTGTAAACGCGGCAAACACCTCGCTCATGGGCGGCGGCGGTGTTGACGGTGCTATCCATCGTGCCGGCGGGCCGGAGATCCTGGAAGATTGCCGTAAGATAGTAGCCCGGCAGGGCGGCTGCAAGACCGGGCAGGCTGTGATTACAACCGGCGGTAAGTTGCCGGCTAAATACGTGGTCCACACGGTTGGCCCCGTTTACAATAGTGGTAAAAGAGGTGAGGACGAACTGTTGCAATCCGCTTATTTAAATAGTTTGAAGCTTGCGGCAGAAAACGACGTGCATATCATAGCTTTTCCTAATATCAGTACTGGTATTTATCATTTTCCCAAGGATAGGGCTGCGGCAATCGCTGTTAAAACGGTTAGAGATTTTTTGGCAGATAACGAGGTAGTTGAGAAAGTGATATTTGTCTGCTTCGATAACGAAAATTACAGCTTGTATAATAAGCTGCTTACTTAGCAGCACACTGTGCTTATCCCTTATATGTTGCAGACCCAGACTTACGAAGTTTCTAAAACTTCATAAGTCTTCACAGTTTAAAATAATCCGGAATTTGTCAACCCGATGCTAACTGCATAAATTGCAGCTATGCATCCTGCTTTAAAACAACATCTTGAAGGTAAATTAATCCTCTCGCCTGAACATGAGCGGCTGATTGCTAATTGTTTTAAAACCCGTTTTACCAAACGAAACGAGGTGCTGGTTGAAAAGGGGAGCATCGCAAAACATTTGTATTTTGTGGTAAAAGGATGCCTTAGGGTATTCTTAACTGATAATGACGGCAATGAATCAACCCGGTTCCTGATATTTGAAGGGCGCATGGGGACCGCATTCCCGAGTTTTATACTG
Source organism: Mucilaginibacter gossypii (assembly GCF_900100945.1). Classification (GTDB taxonomy): domain Bacteria; phylum Bacteroidota; class Bacteroidia; order Sphingobacteriales; family Sphingobacteriaceae; genus Mucilaginibacter; species Mucilaginibacter gossypii. The sequence continues at coordinate 108,844 of NZ_FNCG01000001.1, forward strand.
AAAGAACCCTCTGTTGCATCTATTCAAAGTCCGGAGTCGTCCGAACTATTGGTGCTGAGCTATGCGGATCGCGACCTGCTCCTTCAGGAGATTCCCGGTTTTGAAACTATGTACCGTACGGGTCTCGAGCTTGATTATATCGCATCCATCCAGCGGATAGAAAGCCTTATCACTATGGATTCAAAAGCCCGTTATAATATCCTGATGCAAACCCAGCCCGAAATCATTAAAAGACTGCCCAATAAAATAGTTGCTGATTACCTTGGCATCTCGCAGGAGACCCTGAGTCGCCTTAAATCAAAAAAGTGATTTATTGACTATTGTCAATCTTTTTGACTCATTAAATGTCTTGTTTTGTGATATAAACGCTAAACATTATGTGGAAACAAACCTTCACCATGATTATAATTTTGCTGTCAGGCCATCTTGCGATTGCCCAAAACTTAGGCGAACGCACCCTCAATTTTAAAGATGAAAGCCGTAATAACCGCCCGGTGGTAACGGAAATCTGGTATCCAACTGGTGATACATTGAAGGCTGCTGATAAGCACTTTTCGCCCTTTTTACGACAGCCAACAGTTCGTAATGGTAAGCTTTCGGCAAATAAACTGCCGCTTATCCTGCTCTCTCATGGTACAGGCGGCGGCCGGTTAACTTTGGAGTGGCTGGCCCAGGCCATAGCAAACAGCGGTTGTATAGTTGCTGCTGTCGATCATTACGGCAATACGTATGATCATAAAATTCCTCTTGAATTTGTTAAGCCATGGGAACGCCCGCTGGATATCAGCTTCGCCCTTACATCCTTACTGAATAACCCCGAAGTTGGCCCGCTTATCGATCAGCAAAAAATAGGGGCAACCGGTTTTTCATTTGGAGGCTACACCATGATCGCTCTTGCCGGTGCAAAGCTCGATTTTGAACAGGCCCGCAATTATTATAAAACCACAGGCCGCAAAGAGCTGGAGATCCCTGAATTTCCGGGCTTAGTAAAATTACTGGACGATAGCTCCATGATCGCCGATTCCAAACATGTGCCCCCGCTAAAAGATAACCGGATCAAAGCATTCTTTTCCATATCGCCTGCCTTAGGCTTTGGCTTTACCCGTAAAGAGCAGGTAGCTGATATTAAAGGCGCCTTGTGTATTGTAGGCTCACAAAGTGATAGCATAGCCCCGGTTAAAACCAATGCAAGGCATTATCATCAGCTAATCGGTAAATCAAAATACAAAGAGCTGCCCGGTAAGGTAGGCCATTACGTAATGCTTGGCGAGGCCATTGACGCTATAAAAAAGGAAGCCCCGATATACTTTACCGATGATCCTTCAGTTAACAGGCATACCATTCATTCACAGATGGACAGTTTGGCTGTCGGCTTTTTTAAGACGTCGTTAAAGTATTAGCCGGCCGGTAAAATTTAACAAAACCTTATCATTAAGCTAAAAACATTTTTATCGTGCAGGAGTTGATAGTTAAATCTGAATCGTAGAATTTTTTCCTGCCGATACTATGAAAGCTTTTCGCGGCCTTTCCGGCAGATGCTATAAATGATTAGCGTTAAAATTAGAAGGTTCGCAAATGCCAGGCTGGATGAGTGCCTGTGAAATTAGGGCTACAGGTTACTTTAAGCTCATTTAAGAGTTAAATGTAATATATAAAGGTTGTGACTATGCAAGTGACAGGTGTAAACCTCTTCACTCAAACGATATAGTTAAAATATACGGCTCCGGGCATGGCTGCGCCCACACAGGTTTATATATTTGAAATTCCAACCCAATATAACCACATGAGAATTAACTATTATCTGCCGCGGGTATTTGTGGCATCTGCTTTATCCATTAGCTTTAGCCTGGCAGCCTCGGCACAGCAAAATAACATCTATCATAAAGGCTGGATAGATTTTAACAAGAACGGTAAAATGGATGTATTCGAAGACCCGTCACAACCGATTGATAAGCGTGTAGCCGACCTGGTAAGTCAGATGACCGTTGAAGAGAAAACCTGCCAAATGGCTACCCTTTATGGTTATAAGCGTGTGTTAAAGGACGAAATGCCCGTCCCTAACTGGAAAAATGAAGTGTGGAAAGATGGCATAGCCAATATTGATGAAGAACTGAATAATCTTACTTCGCATACTGATGATGCGCCTACACAATATTCATATCCGTTTAGCAAGCACGCTGCTGCTATTAACACCATTCAAAAATGGTTTGTTGAAGAAACACGTTTAGGGATCCCGGTTGATTTTACCAACGAGGGTATCCATGGCCTTAACCACGATAGGGCCACGCCATTACCCGCGCCAATATCCATAGGTAGTACTTTTGATAAGGAACTGGTATACCAGGCGGGTAAAACCGTTGGCCGCGAAGCCAAAGCGCTGGGGTATACCAATGTTTACGCCCCCATACTTGACCCCGCCCGCGACCAGCGCTGGGGCCGTGTGGTTGAATGTTATGGCGAAGACCCTTTTCACATTGCCGAAATGGGCAAGCAGATGGTGCTGGGCATCCAGGAAGGCGGCGTAGCGTCAACCCTTAAGCACTTTGCTGTGTACAGCGTGCCTAAAGGAGGCCGTGATGGCAGTGCCCGTACCGATCCGCATGTCGCTCCGCGCGAAATGCACCAACTATATTTGTATCCCTTCCGCAGGGTGATCCAGGAGGCGCATCCAATGGGGGTAATGAGCAGTTATAATGATTGGGACGGCGTACCAATAACTGGCAGCTATTACTTCCTTACGCAGCTTTTACGTCAGCAATTTGGCTTTAATGGCTATGTGGTAAGCGATAGTGAGGCTGTTGAGTTTCTCTATTCAAAACATCATGTTGCTGCCGATTACAAGGAAGCTGTAAGGCAGGCTGTTGAGGCTGGCCTTAACGTGCGTACAAATTTCACTATGCCGCAAACCTTTATTATGCCTTTGCGCGAGCTGATCAAAGAAAATCGCATCTCCATGAAGATCATTGATACCCGTGTTGGCGAGGTATTGAAAGTGAAATTCAGGTTAGGTTTGTTTGATAGCCCTTATGTTAAAGATCCTAAAGCTGCCGATAAAATAGTGCACATCGATGCAGATAAAGCCATGAGCCTGAAAATGAACCGCGAGTCGATGGTATTGCTGAAAAATGCAGGCAATCTGCTGCCGTTGGATAAAAAGAAATATCCTAATATCCTGGTAACTGGTCCGCTGGCTAAGGAAACTAACTATGCTGTGAGCAGGTATGGTCCATCGCATAACCCGGTTATTACAGTGTTTGACGGCGTTAAAAATTACGTAGGCAGCGATGCCAAAGTAAGCTATGCTAAAGGCTGTGACATGATTGATGCTACCTGGCCGGAGAGCGAAATTATTGAAACCCCGCTAACCGCCCAGGAGCAGGCGGGCATTGATTCGGCGGTTGCACAGGCTAAACAATCGGATATTGTGATTGCTGTGGTAGGCGAGGATGTTGACCGTGTTGGCGAAAGTTTATCGCGTACGGGTTTAAACCTGCCGGGCAGGCAATTGAAGTTGATCCAGGCTTTGCAGGCTACCGGAAAACCTGTGGTAATGGTGATGATCAACGGGCAGCCGCTTACCATCAACTGGGAAAATAAATACGTGCCGGCCATACTGGAAGCCTGGTTTCCGAGCGTACAAAGCGGGCAGGTGATTGCCGAAACCTTATTTGGCGATAATAATCCCGGTGGAAGATTGCCGATCACTTTCCCAAAAACAACAGGTCAACTGGAATATAACTTCCCTTTTAAACCATCGTCACAGGCAGAGCAGGGCGGACAGAACAGCTGGGGTAAAACAAGTGTGAAAGGAGCTTTGTACCCTTATGGTTACGGGTTAAGCTACACCACATTTGAGTACAGCAACCTGCAGGTATCGCCCGAAAAAGGCAATTCTCAGGGACTTATACAGGTTAGCGTTGATGTAACCAATACCGGGCAGCGCAAAGGCGATGATGTGGTGCAGCTTTACCTTAAGGATGAGGTGAGCAGCGTTACTACTTACGAGTACGATCTGCGTGGCTTTGATCGCATTACACTAAATCCCGGCGAGAAGAAAACAGTACAGTTTACCTTGCACCCTGATGATTTGGCCCTGTTGGATAAAAATATGAATTGGACTGTAGAACCCGGTAAATTTGAAGTTATGATAGGTAGTTCATCAGTTGACATTAAACTTAAGAAGGAGTTTGAGGTGCAATAAATCAACTATAAACATGTCAATATATCAATCGTTACGAAGCGTTTGAAGCTTCGTAACGGTTTTTAAAGAATATCGTTAGTCTGCAGTGATTTCAAGTATCTCTTCCCCGGTTTTTTTTATAACTTCAGCCTAAAATACAACCTATGATCTTAGACGATACCTGGGTATCGGTTGAAGCCGTATCCGACGATGATATTCCGTTGCTGGTCCGCTACAGACCCAATTTATCAAACTTTTTTGAAACCGGTGTTTACCTGCAGCGGATGGATGTAACCTGGAACTATGAATCATTTGATCCGTCATTATTGCCTTCGGCTGATGAAATGTTGCTGATGGAACAGGTAGAGGATGCTTTAGTCGATCTGCTTGAAGATGATCATCAAAGCATACTGGCCTTCGTATTTACCGGCGAAAACGAACGCTGGTGGGCCTGGTATACCACAGATATTGATGAAGCAGGCGACAGGTTAAACGATGCTTTATCCGAATTTGATGAACTCCCGATTAATATCACGGTTATTGACGACCCGGAATGGGAAGAATATTTTGGTGTAATGGAAGATTTTGGAGAGGATGGGGAGTAAACGATTGCCCCCGGTTAAACGATTGCCCCGGTTAAACGTTAATTCTGATGCCCGTTTGGCCGTTCCAGCTTTTGAAATGGTATTTTAAGAATGTTCACAAACTTGCCGGTTCTTTCTTTATCCATATGGGTATCAATGCCAAAGCGGATATCTTCCTGTTCAAGTTCGCCAAAAGTACCGAAAAGCCTGTCCCAGATGCTTAATACATCACCATAATTACGGTCGGTATGTGGTAGTTGATAATGATGGTGTACATGGTGCAGGTTAGGGGTTATAAAAATCAGGCCAACAATTTTGTTAACACGTTGTGGTAACCTGAACTCGGTATGGGCCAGGATATTAAATAATGATTGAAAAGTTTGCCTCAATACCAAAACGCCAATTGCCGGGCCGCAAATAAATACCCAAAGCATTAAGCAACAGGTGCGCACACAGGTTTCGCCGGGATGTTCACGTACTGTGGTTGAAACGTCGACGTGAAGATCACTGTGATGTACGAGGTGAAATTTCCAAAGGGGATCTATTTTGTGCATTACCACGTGATAAACGTATTCGCAAAGGTCAAGCAGCATGAAAAGGCTGATGTAATAAACCCACTTATTGTGATGACCGGGTATGTAATTGATCAATCCCCAATGATGTGTATTGGTCCAGCCTACTATGATTAAAACAATGGTAGTAAGTAATAGCTGGATAGGGAGAGCGGTAAAAATGAACAGGAGGTTGGTTTTGTTATGTTGCCAGCGTTTTTTTACCGAAATACCTGATGAAAAAACAACTTCCATCAGCCATAATGAGCATATGATTAAAGCATATAAAGCAACTTGCACAGCATCCTGATGCCGGTCGAGAAATTGGGTAATAGTCATTCTTAAATTAGTAGGGTAATCGCCTTTGATATTAGAAGGCAATTAGAATGCAATATCTTTTTTTTGAATGAATGTTTGATGAAGTATGTTAAGCGGTTGTTAATGTACTGTGAATAGAAGAGGAGCAAATTTGACAGTATAATTTGTCCTGGGTTATCCGAACGCTGAAAAATCATTATAAATTTATCATATGAAGATTCCGAAAATTACCGGCATAATTGACAGGCGCATATTAGTGAACTTTACCGCGGATGCGGACATAGCAAAAAAAATAGTGCCGCCGCCCTTTACTCCCAAGCTTGTTAACGGCAAAGCTATAGCAGGGATCTGTTTGATCAGGCTTAAGCAGGTTCGCCCTAAAGGTATGCCTGCTTTTTTAGGCGTAGGTTCGGAAAATGGCGCACATCGAATAGCCGTACAATGGGAGGAAAACGGGGAATTGAAAGAAGGAGTTTATATACCTCGACGGGATACCTCGTCCTTATTTAATACGATTGCAGGTGGCAGGGTATTCCCCGGCAGACATCACCAGGCCAAATTTGACGTTAATGAGCACGACGACCAATATCACGTGGCTTTCACCAGTTCGGACGGAACGGTGATTAGTGTGGATGCAAAAGTTGCTGATGAACTCAATCCGGGTTCGATATTCGGGACGCTTGATGTAGCTTCTGATTTCTTTAAGGCCGGGGCAACGGGATATTCACCCAATGGCAATAAGTATGAAGGGTTAGTGTTATATACCGATAACTGGAAAGTACAGGCGCTCGAAGTGAGTGCTGTTAAATCAAGCTTTTTTGAAGATGAAAGCATTTTTCCGAAGGGTTCAGTAACGTTTGACAATGCGTTACTTATGACCAATGTTCAGCACGATTGGTCATCCGGCTGCGATAAACCGATGGTGGTGAGCGCTTAATTATTACTTTTAAATATCTTTGCGTTTGCGCAAAATGAAACTATCAGCTACAGAACAATCTACAGGCGGCGATCTGCTGCTGCTTATCAATGAAAAACATTTCGACAGGATGTTTTTTACCCGCGATCGTCAGCATAAATACCTTACCATAGCCTGGAACCGTGGCGAAAAGCAAACTGTAACCATTGATGAGGTGGATTATGATTTTCAGCCCAACACCGTTCTGCCCCTAATGGTTAACCAATCTTTCCGTTTTGAGCGGCCTGAAGATATAGTAGCCTGGCAGTTTAACCGCGATTTTTATTGCATTGTTGATCATGACGAAGAAGTAAGCTGCGTAGGCTTCCTGTTTTATGGTAGCTCCGACCAGGTATTTGTTACCCTTGATGAAGCCATGCAGTTTAAATTACAGCGCCTGCTGGATATTTTCATTGAAGAATTTGAAACAGCAGATAATATACAGATAGACATGCTCCGGATGCTGTTGAAGCGGCTTATCATTATCGTGACGCGCCTTGCCAAGGCGCACAGCGGGCCTCGTGAAGTTTTGGCCGATGAAAAATTTGGTACCATTCGTAAGTTTAATTTGTTGGTGGAGAATAATTACCGTGAACACCATACCGTGGCTTATTATGCGCAGCAGTTAAATAAATCGCCTAAAACGCTTTCCAACCTTTTTGCCCTGTATAACCATAAGACGCCTTTACAGGTGATACAAGAGCGTTTGATTATTGAGGCGAAGCGCCTATTGTATTATACCGATAAATCGGCTAAGGAAATTACTTATGAATTGGGCTTTGATGACGCGGCTTATTTTAGCAATTTTTTTAAAAAACACACCTCATTTTCACCAACCGATTTCAGAAATAATAAGGTTTTAGTTGCCGAAGGGAAATAATTACAAGTACCCGGGAAATTTGCCCATTCCGCAGGGCTGCTAAAGTTGCCACTTTTGTATTGTTAATTCAAAACAACAAAAATTAACATTACAAAAATGAAAACTTTCGCAATTCCAACAAGAGAACAAGTTACTCCAGAAAATCAGGCTATATTTGATACATTAACAAAAGTAGTAGGCCGCGTGCCAAACCTGTTTGCAGTTTTTGCAACTTCAGATCATGCGCTGGCTAACTATATAACCCTTTCAAACGGTAAAACATCATTACGTGCTAAAGAAAAAGAAGCTGTAAACCTTATCGTAAGCCAGGTAAATGATTGTGCTTATTGTTCTGCCGCACACACTGCCATTGCTAAAATGAATGGGTTTAATGATGACCAGATCGTTGAGATCCGTGGTGGTTCAGCTTCGTTCGATGCAAAAATTGATGCTTTAGTTAAGGTAGCTAAATCAATTACCGAAAATAAAGGCCATGCCGATCATCAACTGGTTGAAAACTTTTACGCTGCCGGTTATACACAAGCTAACCTGATTGATGTTGCCGTAGCTGTTGGCGATAAAACCATTACCAACTACGTATACGCCTTAACAGAGGTACCAGTCGACTGGCCTGCTATCCCTGAACTGGTAAAATAATACTTCTGATTTATAATTATAGTTTACACCCTTATGCCCGCCCTGCACTGCAGGGCGGGCATAAGTATTTATCTTAAAATTGTTTACATTATGAACTTTGCACGTTTTGCTTTTACTGATGGTGTTAAAAAGCTGCAGGAAAAATATGGCAGCCGTAGTAGTTATGCCCGTATGGAAAGCCTCATGGCTGATAAAGATGGCATTACCGAACCTGAACAAATGTTTATTGAAAGCCGCGACAGCTTTTATATGGCCAGTATAGGCGAAAACGGCTATCCATATATTCAGCACAGGGGAGGGCCGGCCGGTTTTATTAAAGTGATAGATAACCATACGCTTGGCGTGGTCGATTTCAGGGGAAACAAGCAGTACATTTCGGTTGGTAACGTAATGGAACATCCGCAGGTGTCTTTATTTTTGATGGATTATCCGCATAAAACAAGGCTCAAGATCTACGCTGACGCCCGCATTGTTGAGCTTGCCGACAATCCTGAACTATTTGACCTTATTGATCCCGCTGAGTACAAACATACGCCCGAAAGAATGCTCATCTTCGATGTAAAAGCGTTCGACTGGAATTGCCCGCAGCATATTACGCCGCGCTACACCGTTGATGAAATTAAGGAAGCCTTCGCCCCGCAAAATGAGTACGTACTTAAACTCGAGTACGAAATAGCAAAACTTAAAAAGCAACTGGAAGAAAAATAAGCTGCTTTGATAAATAGGCCGCAATAGTTTACCTTTAGTGCTGCCAACAGCCAGAGGTAAACCGATGAACAATAACCAGCAAATAATCCCTATGCTTGCCTATGAAGATGGCATCGCGGCTATGAACTGGTTATGCGATGTTTTTGGTTTTACTGAAAATATGCGGATGACGGATGCGGCTGATCGCCTTGCTCATGGGGAGCTCAAAATGGGCGAAAGCCTGGTTATGCTAGCCGAACCCTCGCCTCACTATCAGGGGCCATTACATCACGCTCAAAATTGTAATATCGCCGCAAAATGGAGCAGTGTTCCATATATTATTAACGGGGTTTTGGTGTACGTCGATGATGTTGAACAGCATTACAGAACTGCTAAAAGTAAAGGTGCAAGGATATTAAGTGAATTGGAATATGGTTTCCCCGGCACCCGCTATCGTGCTGCCGACCTGGAGGGGCAGCGCTGGATGTTTATGCAAATTGAAAGAGATTAAACCTCCTTATGACTACGCTGCTCCATTTATTGTTTGTTGTAATTAAATCATCCATTCTTGGGTTGTTTTATACCCCGGTAATCTGGTTTTTATGGATGCTGTTTTTAAAAGCACAGAAAAAGTATACCAACTTTAAATGGCTCAGTGTATTTGCAGTTTATAAAATTGTCGGTATATCATTAATGGTGTTTTCCTTTACCTATTATGGCGATCATGGTCTTGGTGATGAATCCCGGATCCCTTTGGGGCATGGAGAAGCTATGGAGGAGAGCGACCAGTTTGCTTATTTTGTGCCTAAAGGGAAAAGTAAACAAATCCTTGTGGATACCTATCTTTTAAAAGGCGATAATCTTTGCATGTCGGTTGATTCGGGATATAAAGTTTATAATTTAAGAACTAAAGGTGTTGTTAATTTCAGTGATGAGCCAATGTATAATGCTTTTGCTGTTTCGTACGGTTTACCACTATCGCGGCAACTAAAAGATTTTAGATCGCAGTATGATGAATACTGGAGCGGGTGGCGGTTTTGGCTGCTGCCATAGAACTCAATCAGTTATTTTATGGCAGAAATTCACGCATTAAAAGATTGGGCTTTAGATAAAAAGGTTTCCAATAATAAACGCTTTGCCGTAGTCAAGATAGTTCTCCAATACCCGGAGGAGGATCTGTATATCGACCTTAAGCCTAAGGAACGTATTAAGGCAATAAACAAAAGCTTCAGGGATAATTGTAAAAAACTTATCGCTCTTGATCTGTTTGAAAGTTTTGAAATTTCAGATCATAAAAAAAGGCCACAAGCTGTTATTGCGAAGCTAAAATATAGCCGGCTCAAAGATATTGCCGCACTTAACTATATTGCGGGCATCTGGATCCAATCGATAGATTTTGCAGAGCCCTTAGGTAAAGAAAAGGTATTAGTCGACAGGTATTTTTGTGTAAAAATGACTGTTGTTGTTGAGGAAGAGGGAGTTTTATCTAAGAAGCAGCAAATTGAAAAACGCTTTGTACTTATTAAAGCAAAATCAAGTGAGGATGCTTATGAACAACTGGAAAAGCGGGAACATGAATACACGCGGTCTTATTTAAATCCATACGGACGGTTTGTGAGGTGGCGTATTGATAGTTATGAGGATTGTTATGAAACTGATATTGAGTCACCTGCTGACCTTGATAATCCCGCTGGTGTCGAGGTGTATTCCAAACTCTCAACAAGAAAAAACACAGACCGAAGAGCCTGGGATGGTAAATTTTAATCAAAACTTTCGCTTATTTTATATCGTACACGGATATAATAGATATTTTTGTACGTTGTAGGCAAATGGTGTATTAATAGTGTCCATGTACTTACAACAGGTTTAATACTGTAATATTTACAGTTGTAGTTAATAACTTTATTTTTAATTTTATAAAATTCAGAACACTAAGGTGTTGCCTGTTATAAACCAAACTATAATAATTGTTGATGGAACTTACGAATAAAGGGGTAAAGGGCAGCCAGTTAAAAAATATGATCATTAAAAGGCTTTATTTTAATAAGGCCATGTCGTGTGCAGGATTAAGTGAGTTATTTGATAAAAGTATCCCGTCTATAGCCAAAGCTATAAACGAGTTAATGCACGAGGGTTTTGTGGTTGAACAGGGGTATGCCCCTTCGAGCGGCGGCCGTCGCCCGTTAATGTATTCGGTAAAGTCAAGCGCTATGCATATTTTAGCTATCGCGCTCGATCAGCTCACCGCCCGTATCCAGATGTTTGATCTGCTGAATAATCCGGTTGCCGATATGCTTACCTTTGAGCTTAAACTACTCAATAACCCCGAGGCATTGCCGACGCTGGTTGAGCAGATTAATAACTACATAGCAAACAGTGGGGTCCCTAAAGATAAGATTGCCGGAATAGGCATCGGTATGCCCGGCTTCATCAATATTACCGAAGGTATCAATTACACTTACCTTGACGCCGGCGGACAAAGCTTAACTGCTTACCTTACTTCCAAAACAGGCATCGCCACTTATATCGATAATGACTCGAGCCTTATAGCACTTGCCGAACAAAAATTCGGTATAGCCAAATCTCAGCAGGAAGTTATGGTAATAAACCTGGGCTGGGGTATTGGCCTGGGGATGATCGTAAATGGAAAACTGTTCCGCGGTCACAACGGTTTTGCAGGCGAGCTAAGCCATATCCCGCTATCGGAAGATGGTTCCCTTTGCGAATGTGGTAAACGTGGCTGCCTGGAAGCCGAAGCATCATTATTGGTAGTTGCTCAAAAAGCCATAGCAGGTATCAAAAAAGGCCGTGTAACCAGCTTAAAATATAATGAGGAAGATCACTCCAAACTAATGGGTGATGCCTTGATAGAAGCCGCCAATAATGGCGATCAGTTTGCGATTGAACTATTATCGGATGCGGGTTATAAAATAGGGAAGGCCCTGGCCATTCTTATCCATATTATGAACCCCGCCATCATTGTATTAAGTGGTCGCGGGGCTAAAGTTGCCAAGATACTGATGGCCCCGATACAACAAGCCCTTCACAAGTACTGTATCCCGCGCCTGGCAGGCGGTACCGAACTATTAGTATCTGAACTTGGATTTGATGCTGAGTTAATTGGTGCGGCTGTGTTGGTAATGGAAAACTTTGACAGAGTGGTGAAAAATAAAGCAGCTAAAGCAACTAAGCACGCCGCGGCATAAAGAATGGTCTGAATCAGAATTTACAGAATTTTTAAATTAGCAGAATTAATTTCTTTGCCCTGGTATGCAAGCTTCAATTCTGTAACTTCTTAAGTTCTGTAAATTATGCTCAGGCAAACACCCTTCCCGAGTAATCCATCGCTTCTTTAAATTTATCCATATTAAGCCCTGTGGGCTCATTTTGTATTTTAAGATAACCTATCAGGTTTTCGGTGGCAATGTTGCCTGTGAGATCGTCTTTGGCCATTGGGCAGCCTCCGTAGCCTTTTATTGCAGTATCGAAACGCTTGCAACCGCTTTGGTAGGCTGCGGCTATTTTTGGCTGCCATGTATCAGGAGTGGAATGCAGGTGAATGCCAAACTCGGTATTGGTGAATAAACGGCAAAGGTTGGGGTAAATGCCACTGATCTGTTCTGCATCCGCAATACCTACGGTATCCGCAAGAGCGATGTTTTTTATTCCTTCTGCTGTCATTTTTTCTGCCCAGTGTTCAATGATGCCGGTATTCCATTCATCACCGTAAGGGTTTCCAAAACCCATGGAAAGATAAACTAACAATTGCTTGCCGTTTTTATGGCTCAATTCATTTATCCGCTGTACGGTTTCAAAAGCCTGCTCAATGGTTGAGTTTGTATTTCTAAGCTGAAATGTTTCGGATATGGAAAATGGATAACCAAGGTAAGTGATCTCTTCATGTTTAGCCGCGTCTTCTGCCCCGCGATAGTTGGCTATAATAGCCAATAGCTTTGAGCGAGTATTACTCAGATCGAGTTTTTTTAATACCTCCGCCGTGTCCTGTAACTGGGGGATAGCCTTGGGTGATACAAAGCTGCCAAAATCTATCGTATCAAAACCCACCTGTAAAAGCAGGTTAATGTATTCCGCCTTTATATCGGTAGGAATAAAATCATGAATGCCCTGCATGGCATCGCGGGGACATTCGGTTATTTTGATGCTCATTTTTGGAAATCTTAGGTTTTAAGTCTTAAGTCAAAAGTCATCAATTTAGTTTACAAAACGCTAAACTTCCAACTTAAAACTTTTGACTTAAGCCTTAGAACCCGAGACTTTAGACTCCGGACTTAAGCTAATCAACCGTATTAGGCAAATGCTGATCCTCAGTTAAGCCTTCGCGCTCAAATTTGCGGATAATAAGCCTTGTACCGCCATTATAGGTTACATAGCTCGATACCCAGTTAATGAATACAATCACCTTATTACGGCCGCCTAAAAGCGATATCAGGTGCACAAACATCCATACAAGCCATGCAAAAAATCCCTGGAATTTTACTTTGCCCAAATCGGCCACCGCCTTATTGCGGCCAATAGTTGCCAATGAGCCTTTATCGTTATACTTAAACGGTGAGGTTTGTTCGCCGTTAATGATATGAATGATATTTTTAGCCACGTGCTGGCCCATTTGTATGGCTACCTGCGCTACGCCGGGGTGTCCCTTAGGGGTTTCATCGGTGATCATGGCTGCAACGTCGCCAATTGCGAATACGTTGTTAAAGCCGGCAACGCGGCCTATGCTATCCACTTTTATTCTATTTCCACGTTCAATAACCTCTTTATCAAAGCCCTCGGGCACAACACCCATAACCCCGGCACTCCATATCACATTTTTGGTGCGAATGCTTTTACCGCCTTCAAATTTGATTTCCTCGCCGTTGTAGCTTTCCACCTTTACGCCGGTTAGCACTTCAACACCCATATTGGTCAGGAAGGTGCGGGCCGCGTTGGATGCCTGGTCGGAGAAGGGGCCAAGTACTTTCGGTAAAAAATCGACCAGGTACACCTTCATGTCCTCCTTTTTAAGTTCCGGGTAATCTTTTGTTAAAACGTGGTTACGGAGTTCGGCCAGTGAGCCTGCAAGCTCAACACCCGTTGGGCCAGCGCCTACCAGTACAAAAGTAAGGTAGGGATCGCGCTCGGCCTTGCCTACTTTAAGCAGGGCCTCTTCAATGTTCTGCAAAATAGAATACCGGAGGTTCAACGCCTCAGGGATCGACTTCATCGGCATAGCATAATGCTCGATGTCTTTATTCCCAAAAAAGTTGGTCGTTGAGCCTGTTGCTATCACCAGGTAATCATAAGCTAAATTGCCTATAGTGGTTTCGAGTATGTTATTTTCCGCATCCACCCTGGTTACTTCCGCTATCCTGAAGCGGAAATTCTTTTGGCTCGCAAAATTTTTCCTTAATGAGAAAGCTATCGACTCCGACTCGAGGCTACCCATAGCAACCTGGTATAAGAGGGGCTGAAAAGTATGGTAGTTGTGCTTATCCAGCATCAAAACGTCTACAGGTTTGTCCTTTAGTTGTTTTGCTACCTGCAGGCCGCCGAAGCCGCCGCCTACGATCACTACAAGTGGAAATTTTGAATTATTTGATGTGTTCATTTATGCAGGTTGATATTTAAAATCTATTCTTTTACAGGCAATACTGCCCGCATATGAAAGTAGCACAATCACCGTGCCGCCAATGCCGATTTGTATTGAAATACAGTGCAATTATACTTCATTGATTACGATATGCAACACCATCTGTCGGTTGTTTTGTTTTTTTTAATAGCAATAGATGATAACAAAAAAGGCCCCAAATTACTTTGGAGCCTTTTAACAATTTATCCTTTTTCTTATTTAAGGTCTTTCTTTCCAAAGTCAACGATTACTGGTGTTGCCACACAGATCGACGAGTATGTACCGAAAAGAACACCGATCAATAACGCAAATGAGAAGCCTTTGATCACGTCGCCACCAAAGATGAATAATACCAACAATACGAATACCACGGTTAATGCTGTGATAATTGTACGGCTTAATGTACTGTTGATGGCCCTGTTGATAACCTCTTCTGGTTTTTCGTTTTTGTTAGAGTGATCAAGGAATTCACGGATCCTGTCAAATACTACCACGGTGTCGTTAATTGAATAACCAATAACCGTTAATATAGCCGCAATAAACGCCTGGTCAATATCCAGTGAAAACGGAAGGAAGCCATTGAACAATGAGAAAAACGACAATACCAATAAGGCATCGTGAGCAGTCGCGATCATCGCTCCCAAGCTGAACTGCCATTTACGGAAACGGATCAGGATGTAAGCCGAAATCACAAAGATGGCGAACAATACGGTGTAAATAGCTGATGTTTTTAACTCATCGGCAATAGTAGCACTTACTTTTGAACCACCTAAAATGTTGCTGTCGGTAATTTTAGTTTCAGCTTTAGCAGCTAATGTGCTAACAAGGGTTGCCCTTACCTTGGCATCGGCAGCTGTTGAGTTATCATTGAACAGATAGTTGGTAGTGATACTGAATTTATCGGTACCCATGGTTTTAACCTCGGTACTGCGACCTAAAGTGGCGTCGATAGCATCGTGGATCTGCTCGGTAGTAACGTTTTTGTTAGGGAAGCTAACAATATAGTTACGGCCGCCTTCAAAATCCACACCGTAGGTAAAGCCGCGGGTGAAGATAGATATCAAACCTGCTGCAATGAATAAGCCTGAGAAAATGTAGAACTTGCCGCGGTTTTTTACGAACGCGAAGTTTGCATTTTTAAAGGTATGTGAGCTCCAAGGGTTAGAGAATTTGATATCCATGCCTTTGTCAAGCATCCACTCAAATATAACCCTTGAGATCAGCAATGAACAGAACAATGAAGTAGCGATACCAATCATCAATGTAGTTGCAAAGCCCTGAATAGGACCTGAACCAAATACAAACAGGATCAAGCCGGTAAGGAAGGTACTGATCTGTGAATCGAGGATTGAAGGCAAAGCATGTTTGAACCCATCGGCAACAGCAACCCTTAATGATTTGCCAAGGCCAAGCTCTTCACGCACACGTTCATAAACCAGTACGTTGGCATCTACCGCGATACCGAGGGTTAATACGATACCTGCAACACCTGGCACAGTTAATACCGCGCCTAAACTGGTCAGTACACCCATCAGGAAGAAGATATTGATGATTACTGCAACTACCGCTACAGTACCTGCACGGTTATAGTAAGCGATCATGAAGATCAATACCACAACTAAGCCTAAGACACTTGAAGTTATGCCTGCAGAGATAGCCTGCTCGCCTAATGACGGACCTACAATTGACTCAGACACGATGTGAGCAGGAGCCGGCAAACGGCCTGCTTTTAATACGTTGGCTAAGTCGCGCGTATCATCAATGGTAAAGTTACCGGAGATTGATGATACACCGCCCGAAATTTCGTTTTGTACGGTAGGAGCAGAGTATACGTTATCATCTAAAACGATGGCGATAGCTTTTTTGTTGGTGCCTGATGATGCTTCGGCCGTAACGGCACGCCATTTTTGAGCACCTTCTGAGTTCATGATCATCACAACCTCAGGGCTGCCTTTCTGGTCGTTATCAGCACGGGCGTCGTTAATTACGTCGCCAGATAATACCGGGCCATTTTCGGCACCTGTAAGTTTGATAGCGTATAACGCGAAAGTTTTGGTGTTTTTAATAGGTTTTACTTCCCACAAAAATTTGATGTTACGTGGAATAACTGCTAAAACATCTGCACTGTGCAGGTATGAATTTACTTTAGCAGTATCCTGAAGCGGAGCATAACCAACAACAGGGCCCTGGCCTAATTGCTGCTGGCCGTTTGCACCCTGGCCAACGTTTAATGACATTACTGCAAACAACGGGTGTTGTGCAGCTAATTTTGTTTTGCTTAATGAAGCAGCTGAAGTATCGTTTTTAGCGGCATTTTTCTGAACCTTGCTTAACAATGAACCACCTTTAGCTGTATCAGCTTTTCCGGCTGCAAGTTTAGCAGTGGTATCAGCTTTCGCTGATTTACCTGTGTCCGCTTTGGCAGTTTTGCTTTTTGCAGCAAGCAGGTTGTCAATATTGATCAGGTATTGATATGCCTCAGCATTATCAAAAGTTTCGTAAAACTCCAGTTTCGCAGAACCCGAAAGCAATTTACGAACACGCTCTGGTTCTTTAACGCCTGGCAACTCAACTAAAATCCTGTTTGAGCCTTGTTGCAACTGGATGTTTGGTTGGGTTACACCAAACTGGTTGATACGGGTGTTCAAAACAGTAAATGATTGTTTAACCGCAGTTGAAGCCAAATCCTCAAGATAAGTTTTAACCTCACTATTTGAAGCGTTGAACTTCAGGTGGTCCTGGTTATCTTTTGTTGAAAAGATAGCGGCAAGTTTACCATTGGGGTTTAGCTTTTCGTACTCGCTTACAAATAAAGCGATGTAATCTTTTTGGTTGGTTTGAGCATTTGCCTGCAATTTATCGGCGTTAGCCAAAGCCTGGTTAAAAGTAGCATCAGGATTGTTGTTGGCAATTTTCCTAACCAGCTCATCAAGCTGGATCTGCATGGTAACGTTCATGCCACCCTTAAGGTCAAGGCCTAATGCAATTTCCCTTTGCAATACATAAGCGTAATCATGTTTTAATAGCGGATAAACCGGTTGATTGGAAATAGAATCCAAATAAGCTTTTTCTTTCTCAGGATCTCCCTTTGAGTATACTTTGGCATCCTCCCTAACCTTATGGGCCACCCACGTAAATGATAGCTGGTATAAGCACACCACTGCCAGTAGTATGGCGAAAAATTTAATAACCCCTTTGCCTTGCATCGAATTTGTAATATGTAATAAATTAGTTTATAAGCTTTTTTTCAATAAGGCAGCAAATCTAATAAAATTTCGTAAGCACAAAATTTTAAATTAAAACAAAATCATGACAAAGAATGTTAGCGACGCTCAAGTGTGATAAACGAATATTTATACTTGTTTTTTTCGTCGGGCTCAAAATCTTCACGATCTTTTTCCTGCCACTCATCAGGATTTAACTCCGGGAAGAATGTATCCCCCTCAAAATCCTGGTCAACAATGGTGAGATATATGCGGTTTGTAAGCGGGATAGCCTGCCGGTAGATCTCGGCCCCGCCAACAATAAAAACTTCATCCTCGGTTTTGCAAAGCTCAATAGCCGCTTCAATGGTTGGCACCACCTCGCAACCATCGATACTGATGGCTTGCCGGGTAATAACAATGTTGCGGCGCCTAGGCAATGGCTTACCAACCGAATTAAAAGTTTTACGTCCCATGATCACGGTATGCCCCGTAGTAACATCTTTAAAATGTTTTAGATCGTTAGGCAAATACCAGAGTAATTTATTGTCTTTACCGATAGCGTGGTTTTTGGCTATGGCTACGATGATGGATAGTATCATTTCTTGCAGGTCATTAAGTCATTGGTCATTGAGTCATTTTTTTTGACTTGCAATTATAGATTGCTATTTCCAATGAGTTTGATGTAGATGTTTAGTTTTATGTGAATTGTTTATAACTCTTTGAGTAATGTTTGATAATCCTCGTCGCTGATCAGGCTTCTTGTGTTTGCTTTCTTTAGCCAACCCTTAGTTTCAATCACTGAGCCTCTGCCAAAATAACAGAATTTTTTATTTTCCTTGTAATGAAATCGTCCAAAGCCCTCAGCAATGTTTGCGCCTATTGAATCGGACGAACGATTTGCTTGCCCAAAGTATCCTTGGCAAAATATTCCCACTTGGCCACCATAAACCAAACCCTATCAGCAAATGCTTCCGAAAGATTGTATACCTCGAGTTCTTCAATTCTATTACTCATGATAAGATTAGGACAGCTAAAAGCAGGACAATCAAAAAATGACTCAATGACCAAATGACGCGAAGCCAATGACTAAGTTACACCGCCACTTCCGCTTTAATATGCGGCCAGGGATCATAATTCTCCAAAGTGAAATCTTCAAACTTGAATGAGAAGATATCTCTTACCTCCAGATTGATTTTCATGGTTGGCAGGGGGCGAGGATCGCGGCTTAGCTGCAGCCGGGCCTGGTCCATGTGGTTGTTGTACAGGTGTGCATCACCAAAAGTGTGTATAAAGTCACCAAGGTCAAGGTTACAGACTTGTGCCATCATCATGGTGAGCAACGCATAGGAAGCTATGTTGAACGGAACTCCTAAGAATATATCTGCACTTCTCTGATACAACTGGCATGATAACTTTCCTTTAGTCTCGCCTTTTGAAATATCGGGCGGAGCTACGTAAAACTGGAACAAACTATGGCATGGCGGCAAGGCCATCTGGTTAACCTCGGCAACGTTCCAGGCTGACACGATGATACGGCGCGAGTCGGGATTGTTTTTAAGCTGGTTCACCACCTGTTTGATCTGGTCGATATGGCCGCCATCCGGTGTAGGCCATGAGCGCCATTGTTTGCCGTACACGGGGCCAAGGTCGCCATTTTCGTCGGCCCACTCGTCCCATATTTTTACGCCATTTTCTTTCAGGTAGCGGATATTGCTGTCGCCGCTCAAAAACCAGATGAGCTCATGGATGATAGATTTGAGGTGCAGTTTTTTGGTGGTTACCATCGGGAAACCATCCTTGAGATTGAAACGCATCTGGTAGCCAAACACACTTACTGTACCGGTGCCGGTTCTGTCATGCTTTTGCGCTCCGGTTTCCATCACATGCCTCATCAGATCAAGATACTGTTTCATTTTTTTGTATAGTTAGATTAAGGTGATCAATCAGATAGGCATACTTAGGCAAGGCTTTGAAAAAAACAATGACTTAATGACTAAATGACTCGATGACCAAATTTAAAGGGCAAAGAAAAATAATCTACCTTTGGTTTCCTACTGATGTTGGCAAATACATCACGTGTTAATTACTTTGTATGATTTTATTTCCGAATGCAAAAATAAACATCGGCCTTAATATTACCGAACGCCGGCCGGATGGTTATCATAATCTCGAAACCATTTTTTATCCTATCGATATTAAAGACGCCCTTGAAGTGGTGAAAAGCGACAAGCTCAGCTTCACCTCAACCGGCCTGGAAATTCCCGGGTTGATGGAGGATAATCTTTGCGTTAAAGGCTACCATATGCTTAAGCAGGATTATGACCTGCCGCCGGTAAGCATTCACCTGCATAAGCATATCCCCATAGGCGCGGGACTGGGCGGCGGTTCATCTGACGCGGCGTTTTTTATCCGGCTGATGAACGACAAATTTAAGCTCGGTTTATCTGTTGACGAGATGACTGATTACGCCCGTCGCCTTGGTGCCGACTGCGCCTTCTTCATCGAGAACAAGCCCGTGTTCGCCTTTGAGCGCGGAGACGAATTTGAGAGCATTAAACTTGATCTATCGGCATACAAAATAGTGTTGGTGATGCCTCCTGTTCATGTATCAACAGGGGAGGCTTTCAGAGGCATAAAACCAACTCCGGTAAAAGATTCGCTGTTTGATTTGATCAACGAACCGATAGCCGACTGGAAGAAGCTTATCAAAAATGATTTTGAACAAACCGTGTTTAAAAATCATGCGGAAATCAGAGGCATCAAAGCGGCCCTTTATGAGGCAGGGGCCATATACTCAAGCATGAGCGGAACCGGAGCATCTGTGTTCGGTATTTTTGCTGAAACTCCCGATTTGAAATTTTTGGAAGAGGAGAACCAGGTGTTCTATTTGTGATGTCGGATTTCGGATGTTTGATTTCGGATTTGGTAGGATTCGGGAAGCTGTCCCGAAGCAAAATAAAATCGTCATTGCGAGGTACGAAGCAATCCCCGATTGGCAGGTCGTCCCTGTATAGTTTGGGATTGCTTCGTACCTCGCAATGACGTTGTGATATAAAGCAATTCTGCTACCAAACTTACTTATCCTGCTGCATGTAAATGCCGGATGATTTATCGATCATTTTATCAGTCGATAGACCATCCGGCATTTTATTTAAAAGAAATATCCGATTCCAAAATCCTACTTACAAATTCCGAAATCAAACATCCGAAATCCGAAATCAAATGCCCGCGTCTTCACTCACGCCTCGCCCTATCCCTTCCACCCAGTCGTTCTCGCCCCAGCCTTTGGCAATAGCGGTTAGTAAACGGCTGTGTACGGCGTTTGCAATAGGCATGGGCATCTCGCTTGTCTGCGATAATTTAAATGCGAGGCGCGCATCTTTATAACCCAATTTTGATTTGAAGCCTACCGGTTGATATTGCTTGCCGGCAAGGGCCTTGCCGTAGCTCTGGAAAATTGGAGCGTTGAAAAGCGTCGAGCTGAAAAAGTCGGCTACCTGCATTCTGCTTAGTCCGTTTTTTTCGGCAAGGGTGAATGCCTCGGCCATCATTTCCATGGATGCCATGATCATAAAATTGCCTGCTATTTTAACCACATTTGCACCCCCCGCCGAGGGGCCAAAATCAATCACTTCCTGGCCAAGTAAATCAAGTATAGGACGGGCATCAGTTTTAGTTTGTTCATCACCCGAAACGCAAATCCAAAGCTTACGTGCAGCGGCTGCTTCGGGCCTTCCGAATACAGGAGAAGCGAGGTAGCGATTTCCTGACTGTTCATGTAACCTGGCCAATTCTTCAGAAGTTCCAGGTGAAATAGTGCTCATGGATATGTGTACAGCATTTGGCTGTAGCGTTTTTAAAATTCCGCCGTCGCCTACAGCCGATTCTCGCAGCACCTCGTCATCTGATACCATGGTGATCAAAAATGGCACATTTGCCGCAGCTTCAGCAGGACTCTGGCATTTTGTTACACTGTCGGTGCCAAGCTCGTCTACCTTTGAAAGTGTGCGGTTGTAAACCTGCAAATGGTACCCTGAGTCAATGAGGTTTTTGGCCATGCTGGCACCCATGTTGCCAAGCCCTATAAATCCAATCTTTGTTTTCATATTTTAGCTGATGTATTCCCTGTCTTCGTCACTTAGTGTATCGGTGCCGTCTTTTTTGTGCATGGCGTCATGATAGCCTTCAATATCGAACTTTTGTTTTTTAGGCCATGCCACGATCAAGCCCAATATAAAACCTGTTACCGCAACTACCAGCATCATCATTAGTTTGGATACCCTGAAAGTGGCGAACAAAAATTTGAAGTAAACCTCGTCGGTATTTTGCATTAGTACGATGGTAAGCAAAACTGCGATGGCTACAATGACTATTGTTTTAATGCTCATGATGGATGTTGGTTTTAGAGTAATACAATATCCGCTTTTTAAATGTTTAATAAAAATTGATCTCATGTAAATCGAGGTCATGGAATTTGATCGCGAAATAGTGCGGAGATGTGTCTGCATTTTTAGGTTCATATTTTATTGGCTGTGTCCACCTCTGGTAGCTCTTCAATTTTAAATCGCCCAGATTTTGCCCGGTTGATAATTGCCCTTTCAAAAATGAGGTGACAATAACCGCAGTGAAATTTTGCCCATATTTTTCAAAGGCTAAAATCAGAACTTTTAATACCCCTGGAATTTGATATTGCGAGGATTTCTTTCGCCCAAAATTTCTTTGCGAGAATCCTGCGAGAGTGAAAAAAAATCCGTTCGAAAACTGATTTTGTATACAAGCAGGAGAGGTGCCGCGATTTTTTTTTATTCCTGAATCATTACTTCACTACACTTTCTGACGTGGGCTTTGTTCGTGCCGAATTGGAAAGTTTTACACTAAATAAGATGTATTAATTATTTGATTTATAAATTTATATGATGATTTTTTTCTTGTTGTTTTTTAAATGCTAATTTCTTTAGTTTTTTGTGATTTTATTTGCATTGCTTTTGTTTGATTATTTGTTTATATAAATTATATAAATATCTGATTTTTAAATTTATATTTTTATAATATAAATAGTTAGTTCAAATTTATTAATTGATGTAAAATGACTTAAATTTAAATTGTATAGTTTGCCGATCCAATTTTTATATTGGAACTTAATACACTAAGTTAAAATTGGATTTTGCCGCTGTTTTGCGCTGAGATGTTAGTTGAGCCCAGAATGCCTTGAAAAATTTAAATCGCTCTGAGGGGCTAAAAATAGCCAAAGCGGACGCTGATATTTCGCTCCTATTTTGGAGTGGAGGATGTGAAAACTAAGGCTGATTGGAGTTGTTGAATCGCTGTTTAATAACAGGCAGAAGTACGGCCGTACAAGTATCTGTATGAGGCAAGCAAATGAGGAAGCTAAGAATTAGGACATGCTTTTATGCCGTGAAATTTGCTTTCGGGCTACGGGGTATAAAAAAATTGTAGACAAAATAAGGATGGCCCCGCCCCAAAATCCAAGCGTCATTTTATTAAGATCACCAAAAAAAATAAACGACAGGATGATACCATACACCGGCTCAAGGTTGGTGACGAGTGCTACCCGAAAGGCGGAAAGCTCACGCATTACAGATACCCCGGCCACGTAAGCAAGCGATGTGCATACGGTGCCAAGCAGCACCAGGTAACCGATATCTGCAGGCTTTAACAGCATGGCACGGGTGTAGCCGGAGGTTATAAACAGGTATATCGAGATCCATACAAAGGCCCCTGACAGCTCATAAAATGCAATGACTGATGCCTGTACTTTTTGCACCTGGCGCGAATTAATGATAGAGAAAAGGCTTGCACAAACGGCGCTTGCAAGCCCGGTTGTGATGCCCTTAGTGTATCTGCTTTCAAATTTAAAAATTAAAATAATGCCGGTGATGATTAAAAGACCGGCTAAAATTTCAAGTTTTGAAATGCTTTTTTTATTGATCAGGGGTTCAAATATTGCCGTGAAAAGTGTGATGGATGACAG
This sequence comes from Mucilaginibacter gossypii, assembly GCF_900100945.1. GTDB lineage: Bacteria > Bacteroidota > Bacteroidia > Sphingobacteriales > Sphingobacteriaceae > Mucilaginibacter > Mucilaginibacter gossypii. The sequence continues at coordinate 132,462 of NZ_FNCG01000001.1, forward strand.
GCAAACCAAGGTGACAGCGACGGTAGAAAGTTTGATGGCAGCGAAAAAAAGGATCCAATGCCCGCCCACAATCGCGCCAGTGAGTACCAATTTTACAAGGGTTTTTCTGTCAACCTTAAAATCAGTTTTGTTGAATTTGAAATACAAAAATAACGATGAAAAGGCAATAAGTACCCTAAACCACACCAATTGTACGGCCGAAATGGTGATCAGGGCGCCCAAAATTCCGGTAAATCCCCATACAAAAACTGTAAAATGGAGAATAATTAGGTTCTTATTTGGGGATGAAGGGGTGTTTTGCGTCATTATTTGGGTGCTTTTAAAAGCAGATAGTAACCTAAAATGCCAAAAACGATGTTAGGAATGAATACCGCTATTAAAGGTGTCATGCCCCCTTTTACCGAAAATACAAGCGCAAACCGTTCTAATATAATATAAGCGAAGCATAATAGAATACCTATCCCCAGGGGTAATCCAACACCTCCGCGTACCTTTCTCGACGATATGGAAACACCGATTAAAGTAAGTACAAAGGCTGATAAAGGGTATACAAAACGGTGATATTTTTCAAAATAAATGGCCTTTAAATATTCCGGGCGGCGCAGTTTTTCCTTGTCAATATTCTTGTTCAGGTCGCTTAAAGACATGGCCTGGTATACGTTATCATATACAATAAAATCGCTTGGGTGCATATCCAGAACTGTGTCTTTTGGCGTATTGCTTGTAATGAATTGTTCTTTCATCCCGTTTACATATTTTACACTGTATTGCTTAAGCGACCAGATTCGTTTTAAAGAATCGTATTGAATTTGTTCGGCAATCAGTTTTTCACGCAACGTATCACCATTAAATTTCTCCATTATAAAATTGTAACCTAAATGAGTTGTGGGATCGTAATTGGCAAGATAAACAAAAGTATGTTTGTCAATTTGCATGTGTACCTCCACCTTAGTCGGGTCATTGTCCATCATGCCATTGGCATTTTCAAAGTCGATTTTCAACCGATTTGTGAAAGGAATAAGGTATACATTTGCAAAAAAAGACACCACAAATATGATTGATGAAGCGATTACATAAGGTCTTAAAAATCGATTAAAACTTGCCCGGCCGCTTAGTATCGGAACGATTTCTGTTTGGTTTGCCATCTTGGCTGTAAAGAAAATTACTGCCAAAAAGTTGATCAGCGGCGATAACATATTCAAATAAAACGGAATAAAACCCGCGTAATATCTAAAGACGATATCGTGCAAACTGGCGTGTTTATTCAGAAAATTATCCAGCTTTTCTGATACGTCAAACACTACAGATATCACCATGAAAATACCCATAGTAAATATAAAAGTGCCGAGGTATTTGCCAATAATAAACCTGTCGATGATCTTTAAATATCTATGAAAAAAAGTTGTCATCTGTCGGTTGTTTGATTGTTAATTTCCATGTTTTTCCTGGAGATTTCTTGTGATTTTATGAGTTGTTATAAACGCTGTCCAAGGCGCTTTACCATCATGTTTTTCCAATCGTAAAACTCACCCGCAATAATTTTTTTTCGCGCCTCTTTAACCAGCCATAGATAAAAATGGAGGTTATGCAAGGTGGCAATTTGAGCGCCTAACATCTCGCCAGAGTGGATTAAATGGCGTAAATAAGCTTTACTGTAATCCCTGTCGGCAAACAGATCGCTGTCATCCTCAATGGCCGAAAAGTCGTTTTTCCATTTCTCATTTTTGATGTTGATGATGCCGTTTTTGGTGAAAAGCATGCCATTGCGCGCGTTCCTGGTTGGCATAACGCAATCAAACATGTCAATACCCAGAGCTATGTTTTCCAAAATGTTTACAGGCGTACCTACCCCCATTAAGTAACGCGGTTTTTGCTGCGGTAATATATTGCATACAATTTCGGTCATGGCATACATTTCCTCGGCCGGTTCACCGACCGAAAGGCCGCCTATGGCATTACCTTCACGCTCATATGAGGCTATTACTTCGGCCGATCGTACGCGCAGATCTTTATATACCGAACCTTGTACAATTGGGAAAAGTGTTTGACTGTAGCCATATTTTGGCCCGGTGCTGTCAAATCTGTCGCAGCAACGTTTCAGCCAGCGGTGGGTCATTTCTATCGATCGTTTTGCGTAGTTGTAATCGCAGGGATAGGGGGTACACTCATCAAACGCCATGATAATATCGGCGCCGATTATGCGCTGAATGTCCATTACATTTTCGGGAGTAAACAAATGTTTTGATCCGTCAATATGCGAGCGGAACGTTACCCCCTCCTCTTTTATTTTGCGTACTTCGGTTAATGAATATACCTGGTAGCCGCCGCTATCGGTTAAGATGGGACCGTCCCATCCATTAAATTTATGTAGTCCTCCGACGCTTTCAAGTGTATTTAAACCAGGACGTAGATATAGATGATAGGTGTTGCCCAATATAATTTGCGCCGAAATATCCTGTTTAAGCTCGTGCTGGTGTACCGCCTTTACAGTGCCGGCTGTGCCTACGGGCATAAAAATAGGGGTTTGTATGGTACCGTGGTCGGTAGTGATCTCGCCGGCTCGGGCCTTTGAAAGCGGGTCTTGTGCTGTTAAGTTAAATTTCATTTTAGGGTTGCAAAATTAGCAAAAAAAAACCTCATGCCCGTCCTTTCCAAAACGGCGGCAGGATAAAAGCTATTTATAAACGTGCTGAATATTAAAACCATGTTAATTAAAGTAATTTTATTTTAAGGGAGATTAAATAAGAGTACATTAAACTTCAAATTAACGCTGATATTGAGCCTTAATTTCATTGATTTTTAACAAATTTGCCTCATTATTTTTTTTGTTTGGAAACGTACTTACACGACGCGCTTTTTATTCTTTTTCAGCTTTGTTTTATAGTTCAGCTATATTACCTGGTAAGCAGGCATACCCGCCTTGCAGGCCATAAACCCGCCGAAGGGCCGCCGCCCAGAGTCTTAATCCCCATTTCTGTTATTATCAGCGCCCGCAACGAAGCCCGTAACTTAGAGGAAAATCTCCCATCGATACTGGAACAAAACTATCCTGATTTTGAGGTGGTTGTTATCAATGATTGCTCTTTTGATACTTCCGACGAGGTGCTTGAAACCATGCAAAAAAAATACGCCCACCTTAAAGTTGTTACCATTACCGAGCATGACCGCTTTAAAACCGGTAAAAAGTTTGCCCTTACCTTAGGCATCAAGGCATCAAAAAATGAACACCTTTTATTTACCGATGCTGATTGTAAGCCAGCTTCCGAAAACTGGATAAGCCGTATGGCAGCCAATTTTGCAAGCGGGGTGCAAATAGTTTTGGGATACTCTCCTTATTATAAAAAAGGTGGTTTTATTAATGCTTTTACCCGCTTTGAAACCATAAAAACAGCAACCAGTTACCTGTCGGGCGCGTTAACCGGCGACCCCTATATGGGTATTGGCCGCAACCTTGCCTATACAAAAACGTTATTTTTTAGTGCAAAAGGTTTTGCTTCGCACATGCACGTAATATCAGGCGATGATGACCTGTTTGTTAACCAGCATGCTACTCCTGATAACACAGTGGTTGAACTGAGTCCCGAATCATTTATGTTTACAGAGGCTAAAACCACTTTTAAATCATGGTTTAAACAAAAAAAGCGACACATGGGGGTAGGGAAACTGTATAAAAACCAGCACAGGCGTATGCTTAGTTTTGATGCAGTTAGCGGGTTTATATTCTATATTTTATTGATATTATTCCTTATTTTGAGATATGAGCCGTTACTGGCATTAGGTTTGTACGTTTTTAGGTTGATATTACAAATGGCCATTTATAATCGTATATTTAAAAAACTTAATGGCAAAGACCTTTGGTGGTATCTCCCCTTTTTTGACCTATTATATTATACATATTTAAATGTTTTTGGATTGATCGGTACCTTTTTAAAAACTACTCAATGGAAATAAACGCCAACTTTACCGAGAACGCAAAGAATGATTTTCACCTGGTAGTGAAGGCCAGGCAGGGAGATCAAAAAGCCTATGCCGATTTGATGCACCGTTATAAAGATTCGATTTATTTCATGGTGCTTAAGATGGTAAACAACAAAGAAGATGCAATGGACCTAACGGTTGAAACGTTTGCCAAGGCATTTGAAAAACTTGAAAAATACCAGCCTGATTTTGCTTTTAGCACCTGGCTTTTCAGGGTAGCAACTAACAATTGCATCGATTTTATCCGCAAAAAGAAACTAAGTACCATGTCAATTCACGGCATGATGGACGACGAAGGGGATGAAAAACCGCTGCAAATTAAGGCTGACAGCCTTAACCCCGAAGAAACATCTATCAAAAAACAACAAACTCAGGAGCTAAGATCATTAATTGAAAGCCTCCCGACGCGTTACCGTAACCTGATTACCTTACGCTATTTTGATGAGCTTTCGTACGAAGAAATAGCTCAGCAACTCGACCTCCCTTTAGGGACGGTAAAGGCGCAATTATTTAGGGCAAGGTACCTGCTTGGCAATATTATTAACCGTTTTAACAGGGATGACATCTGAAATAATTCTACAATATTTTCCTGATTTAAGTGCCGAACAGCGTGAGCAATTTGAAAAATTGCCTGCTTTATATGAACACTGGAACAGCCAGATCAACGTAATTTCCCGCAAAGATATTGATCTTTTATTTGAACGTCACGTGCTCCACTCGCTTGGGATTGCCAAAGTAATGGCTTTTTTACCGGGCGAAAATGTGCTTGATGTGGGTACCGGTGGGGGCTTTCCTGGTATCCCACTGGCTATTTTATTCCCCGAAACACAATTTCATTTGGTTGATTCGATAGGCAAAAAAATCAAGGTTGTTACGGAAGTAGCTGTAGCCTTAGGCCTCAGAAATGTGAAAGCATCACACCTGCGGGCCGAACAAATTGCGGATAAATTTGACTTTGTAGTATCACGCGCTGTTACCCAATTAAAGGATTTTTATCCATGGGTAAAAGGTAAATTCAACAAGCAATCGAATAACAAATTACCCAACGGTATCCTATATTTAAAGGGCGGCGATTTGGAGAAGGAGATCAAAGAATCGGGCTTAAAAGTTACCCAATATCATCTGAAAGATTACTTTAAAGAGGAGTTTTTCGAAACAAAACAGGTGATATACGTGAAGGGATAATCTATTTGTAATCCACCGTTCTGATTATAAATATGCACATAAAGACGCTACTGCGTTAAAGTAAATCACTTTACGCCTTCGCGTCTTTGCGAGAAATCATTTATAAAATGCGGTTTAACTTCTATATCAAATGATCATGATGCTGGTTGTCGGTGCGTGATGCTGCCCAAAAAACAAACCCCAGAAAAAATAACGCACCGCCGGCAAAAACAGGCAGTTTAAATGTCCATCCGCCATTTAAGCCGGTAGTGATAATTGAACTGCCAGAGCTATCTACCGCATTGATGGTATGCTTATAAAAAAAATTACCTGCAATAAGCATCACAATGCCTACTATTGCTAAAATGATCCCAAACTTTTTCATATTATGAGGTTTAAAAATGAACAAAATCAGGCTAACGGTAAGGTCCAGGAAGTATAATTGGTACTTATTAAACAAAGCGGTATTTAATGTGTTTGCTTTGTTTTAGATATATTTTAAAAGAAATTGTCCCGATGGGATTTATCTAAGTTACAAATTTTTGGATACTAAAAGAAATTATTTAGCTATTTGTAAAACAGGGCGGTTAAAGAGAACAGAGGGGTTTACGCAGAAAATTGCCGGGACGGTTTTAGGCCGGTCGGCAATTAGAAAAGCTTGTTAAAAGCCTTTTTATTTACTTATTGTCAGTCAGGGGGTCATAGCCTAAAACAACAACTTCGCGAAGAGTAGTTGAAAGTTTAGCGGCGGATGTATTTGCCTGAGCATATAGTTTTGCAGGGGTATAAGCGTATTTTTTATCCTGGGCATCTACCAATGATAGAGTTACAGGTATATTATAGTAACCTGATTTTACACTAAGGTTGCCATCAAAATCATTCACTACCCGCTGCACCTCATTGTCAATTTCCTGGTCAACACCTCTGATAATGTTTACATTGTTTATTTTCCCGTTATCGATACTGAAGGTGAGGATCACTCTTCCCGAAATATGGTTTAAGCGTGCCTTTGAAGGATAGCGAACGTGTTTTGCAACATACGAATACAGGTTCTGAAATGGATCGGCAGGTGGCGGTGGCGGCGGAACGCGCTCTGTAACTGCTGGTACAGGACCTGCCGGTGCTGCCGGGGTAACCGGTGTCACCTCTACCACTTTAGGTGCTTTCTTTATCTTTTCCGGATTTGCAGGCGGTGGCGGAGGTGGCAGCTTTACATCAATAACTTTTGGTTTTTTGCTGTTTGCGGGTGGAGCAGGCGGAGGTGGTGGAAGCTTTGGATAAATTAACATTTTAGGAAATGTATAGCCGTATTTAGTTTTCAGTGTAGCCAGTTCTTCCGGGGTAGCTTTGCTTTTATAGTATTCTTTTTGCTCGCCGTTCTTTTCGGTAATAATTACCCTGAAATCGGTTTTTTTATTAACAAGGTAACCGGTTTCTTCGTATTTAAAACCTTTGGAAGTAACATCTGCTTTTTTTATTCGGACTGGGTCTACTTTTACAGTGTCGGCGGGGGCTATATGCGTATTGGCCAGCTTTTTATTAACAATTTCCTGTTGGGGCATCAGATCGAAAAAACCATAAGTTTTACTGAATACCAGGGTTGATGCACAAAGCAGGCCGGCGCATATGGGTACGGCCACGAGGTATTTTAGCCTGGCTAATTTCCCCGAACGTTTTTGGTTTAACATAATTATCCTCTTTTTTAATAAATTATAATTGAAAAATGAATGCGCCAGGGGCGAGCCGTTTAACCCATAAGCATTGCTTACCAAAAACGACGAATAGCTAAAGGCATCACTTTCCTGCGCGGCAGTTTGCTCGTCGGCTATATATTCATGGATGGTTTTCAGGCTGATTTGCAATAAATAAACCAGCGGATTAAACCAATTAATGATCTTGATCAGCTCCAGAAAAACAATATCAACTGAGTGTTTTTGACGAATGTGAACCAGCTCGTGCCTGATAATGATATTATTAACCTGGGTTTTTGTGCCAATAAAAAGGTAGTTAAAGAAGGAAAAGGCGGTGTTTGATCCCTCTATATTGATGAGTTTATACTTACCATCAACCAGGGTTTTGGCGACCTTTGTTAATTTGACCAATTGATAAAGCCTGATAAATAGTACTGTGGTAAGTACTATTATACCAAGTATATAGGCGTAAACCCAAATATCGTTAAAGGTTAACGTTTGCCGCACGGTAAGTTTTTGCACTGTTGTTTGGTAAGCCGTTTGAGGAATGATAACGATTGTTTTGGTTGCAGTTTCAACCGGTTTTAGCCAGCCAATTTGTACAACGGGTAATACAAATGAAACCACACAGCTCAATAACAGGTATATACGGTTTAAGGTATAGTGTGTTTCCTTATTTAAAAACAGGCAGTACCCTGCATAAAATACGCATAGGTACAAGTTTGCTTCAAGCAAATAATATAGCCAGTTCATTGTTGTTTGCTTTTAAGTTTATCAATTAATGATGTTAGTTCGTCCAGTTCTTTTACGCTGATGTTCTTTTCATCCACAATAAAGGATACCAAACTTTGATATGAATTGCTGAAATAGTTTTTCATCATCTTATCAAAAGTGAATTTTTTGTACTCCGCGTCGCTGATGAGCGGGAAGTAAACATACGAGTTACCATAGGCCTTATGGTCGATAAAGCCTTTGCCTTCCAATACCCTTACCACAGTCGACACCGTGTTGTAAGCGGGTTTAGGCTCAGGCATTTCTTCAATAATATCTTTAACAATAGCTTCTTTCAGTTGCCAAAGGATCTGCATTACCTGCTCTTCGGCTTTGGTTAGTTCTTTGATATGCATAGCAAACTATTTTTATAGTTAGATAAAGGTAGAACTATTTTTATAGTTTGCAAACTATTTTTGTAGTTTTTTAATAGATGTGCAGATTAGGGCTGTGCAGATGTGCAAATTAAATAACGAAAGGTATATGTTTTAGGGGTGAGTATGATATCCAGACTTTATTTATTGCATTGCAAATAACAGGTCCTGCTTGCAAATCGCCCGAATATTCATAATTTGCAAGGCTCTAATCTGCATGTCTAAACCCAATGTCATTACTCCATAAAGTAGCTTTATCTTTTGTTAAAAACCTCGGGCCGGTAGCGGCTAAGTCACTGATCGCGTATCTTGGCAGCGTGGAAGAAGTGTTTAACGCATCGCCCGAAAAGATGACCAGGATCCCGGGAATAGGTGAGAAGCGCGCTGTAAAATGGGATTTTGACGATGCTTTAAGGCAAGCCGAAAGGGAGCTGAAGTTTATAGAAGAGCATAACATCGACGTTGTTTTTTACACCGATACCCGTTATCCTAAACGCTTGAAAAACTGCCACGATTCACCGGTGCTACTTTATGCAAAGGGTAAAATGGATCTTAACCCGCCACACATTATTGGTATAGTGGGCACCCGTAATGCGACCGATTATGGCAGGCAATTATGCCGCCAGTTAGTTGAGGAGTTACAGCAATATAATGTATTAATAGTAAGTGGTTTGGCGCATGGCATTGATGTAGCGGCACATAAAGAATGTGTAAAGCTAAATGTGCCAACCATCGGTGTACTTGGCCATGGGCTCGACAGGCTTTATCCTGCTCAAAATAGGGGTACCGCTGATAAAATGCTCGAAAACGGCGGCTTATTATCCGAATACCCTTCAGGCACTAATCCCGACAGGGAAAACTTTCCGCAACGAAACCGGATAGTTGCCGGTATTGCCGATGCAACCGTGGTAATTGAAGCCAGTATAAAAGGAGGTGCGCTCATCACGGCCGAAATTGCCAACTCCTATAACCGGGATGTTTTTGCTTTTCCGGGCAGATTAGGTGATGAATTTTCTGAAGGATGTAACTTCCTGATTCGCAATAATAAAGCGAGCCTGCTAACCTGCCCTGCTGATCTGGCTTATAGTTTAGGTTGGGAAAAGAATGATGTAAGTAAACCTGTTGAGCAATTTATGCTGCCGTTTGATCTATCGGACGATGAACGGCTGATCATGGATATATTACGGCAAAACAATACGCCCGTTGCTATTGATGATTTAACCCTGCGGGCTAATATGCCTATGAGCCAACTCGCTATGAATTTGCTTACTATGGAGATGCAGGGATATATCAGTTCGCTTCCTGGGAAAATGTATCGTGCAAATTAAGATTTGTAAGGAGTTGGAAAGTCCGAATGTAAAGGAAGTTCGAAAGATGGGAGACTTTTACGCCCTAAATAATGTTTACTTACTGACTTCTCTGACTTTCGGGCTTCTCCGCTACCCCTTCGGTGAATCAAAGTGTACCAGTTTCCCATCCTCTTCGCTGATAGATTGCCATGTATCGTTTTCAAAAGTAATGATAGCTACAGCACACGTAGGCATCTCTTTTAACTGGCTGGTGAGGTAATATAGTATTTGGCTTACGCCAGGGTTATGCCCAACTACGCCTATATAATCATATTCATTGGGCAGGCCATTAATCACTTTAACCCAGGAGTTTTCGCTGGCTTCGTAAATTCTTTTGTCTTCCCCGGGAGCCGGTAATTTAAACTGGTTGGCAAAAATTTCGGCAGTAGTTTTGGTACGAAGTGCCGGACTGGTTATAATAATTTGAGGAATTTGTAATTGTCCTTTCAAAAGAGTAGCCATTAAAACCGCATCCTGCATTCCCGATTGTTTTAAAGGTCGGTCAAAATCAACATAACCGCTTTCATGGGTAGCTTTTGCGTGGCGTATTAATAATAACTTTTTCATGATTTTAAACGGCTGACCGATCGGTTTATAATGTTACGGTTTTGTGATTATAACGTGAGACATTTGTAATAAGTTTCCAATAATACTAAATAAATAAGGAGAAGCTGTTGCTTCTCCTTATAATAAAAGACAAACGAAGTTGGCTTCAATTTTTCACCAGGTTAATTAAAACGCGTAACCAACTGAAATACCGAAAACACGGTTTGTAAGTTTGATACCATCAACGTTGGTGATGTTGGTAAGGCCCCAATCATAATTAGCATTGATCAGGAAACCGGTTTTGAATTTAAAACCAACAATAGCATTTAAACCCGCGTCGGTTCTTTTGATTTCGTCCTGGCCACTGCCAAATTTAATGTCTTCAGAATTGCCGTTGTTGTCTTTTGCTTTGCCGGAAACACCCATACCAAGGTAAGGGCCGGCACCAAGGTAAAAGTCACCGACTACCGCAGGCACGTGGTACACAACATTTACCGGAACTTGCAGGTAATAGAGTTTTACTTTGCCGCCAGAGTTTGCTTCGCCATCAAAAGAAACACTTGATGATCCGCCTTTACCGGTAAAGTTTAAGGCTGGTTGTAATGATACGTTGCCAAATTTAAAATCGACAAAAGCGCCTACGTTGAATGTGGTTAAGCTGCCCGAATTACCGGAGCCGCTAACCCCGTCAACTGTAGCGTGTAACGTTGCGAAGTTTACACCTCCTTTAAAACCAACAGTAGGTAATTGTGCAAATGCTGCAAAGGATGCCATTAAAAGGCACAGGCTTAGTAATGTTTTTTTCATCGTGTAAGGGATTTAAGTTAATACACAAAAGTATACAAATACACTAACATTAAAAGGTATCTGATGTTTTTTGGTGAAATATTAACAATTGTGGATTTGTAAGTATAACTTAGGCAAGGTCACACCCGCAATTAAAGATTGGAGAAGTCTACAATATCAGCTTCTGGCATATCGTTCATACATTTAAAGTGTCCGAGCGGGCATTTTTCAAGTCCGAATTTGGAGCAGGGACGGCAGGATAGTTCAATACCGGCAATCAGTGTTTCTTTTACTTTATAAGGCCAAACCCCCAGCAAATCGGGTGTGGTGCCACCCCAAACCGAGGCTATAGGCACATTAAACGCTTCTGCAATATGTGTGAGACCTGTATCAAAACCAATTACATTTTTTGCGCGCGATACCAGGAAAACCGATTCATCAAGTGATGTTATTCCGCAGGCATTATAAACTGAAGTACCAACTGCCGCAGCTATTTCATCGCCATTTGCTTTTACATCATTGCCGCCCAATAGCAAAACAGGTAAATTAAGCTGCCTGCAAATGCTAATGATCTTGTAATTAGGCATCCGCTTGGTAAAATGTGTTGCACCTATTACAAAAGCAACATAGCTATGCTGATGTCTAACCGGTAGTAATTTAGTTATATCGTGTTGGGCTTTGATATAATAATCGATAGGCTTATCGTCATTAACCACACCTAAAAACTTAACAGCTTTTAAATACCTGTCAACCAAATGCTCTTTACTTACCAGGTTGCGTTTCAACTTTAAACTTAGCCACTTTAAAAGCGGCTGTTTTTTATAAGTTGATGCTTTAATACCGGCACGTAGCTTGATAATGCTTGTGCGGAGATTGTTATGCAGATCGATGATGTGATCATACTTTTCGGCCTCAATTTCGTTGATGGTATCTGCTAAAGAAGGTTTTAATAATAGCAGCTTATCAACGTAAGGGTTATTATCATAAATATATTTAAAGGCCGGTTTAGTTAAAAAATGGACTTCGGCATTGGCGACCTGCCTTTTGAGGCAACGTACAACAGGCGTGGTATAAATTATATCACCCATTGAACTAAAGCGGATCACCAGTATCTTCATGTTGTTATCAAGTTCAGGAAATCTGGTTCCTGATTTTTTCGATTATAGAAGTGGATGAATATCCTTCAACAAAATTAATGGTTTTAACCTCGCCTCCGTTTGCAATCACTTCTTTGGCGCCTACGATGTTTTCAACCGCATAATCGGCTCCCTTTACCAGTATGTCGGGCAGAAGGGAGCTGATCAAATTAAGAGGGGTATCTTCCTCAAAAACAACGATGGCATCTACAAAAAATAAAGCCGCCAACAGTGCTGCACGGCTGTTTTGATCATTTACCGGCCGGGTTGGGCCTTTGATGCGCCTAACCGAACTATCTGCATTAAGGCCGATCACCAGCTTGTCGCCAAGTTCGGCCGCTTTGGCCAGGTAGGTGAGATGGCCTATGTGCAGCAGGTCAAAAACACCATTGGTGAACACTACCTTTTTGCCTTCAGCTTGCCAGTTTTTGATCTGTGCCTGTAGCGACGGTTGATCTGTTATTTTATCAAGAAGGGTTTTTTCGAAGCCTGTCCTCATTTGTTTTTCCTGTAAACACACATCACATGTGTCTTTGTATATTATCAGAAAGACGCGTGTGATGCGTCTCTACGGTACTGTTTAATCAAAAAGGTCATCAACGGCGGTACACAGGATATGCCCGATAAGGATATGCATTTCCTGGATACGCGCGGTAATGTTTGACGGCACGATAATGTTCAGCTCGCAAAGACCATTCATTTTACCGCCATCCCTGCCCGAAAGGCCTAATGTTTTAGCCTCCAGTTTTTTAGCCGACTCAAATGCCGCTAGGATCCCCGGACTGTTTCCACTGGTCGAAATGCCGATGAACAAGTCGCCCGGTTTGGCAAATGCCTCCAACTGGCGTGAAAATACATGTTCGTAGCCGTAATCATTGGCAATAGATGTAAGCGCCGAAGTATCAACTGTTAATGCAATGCCCGGCAAGGGTTTACGATCTTTTACATAACGCCCGGTAAGCTCTGCTGCAATATGCTGAGCATCAGCAGCACTACCGCCGTTGCCAGCCAGTAATACTTTATTGCCTTTTTTTATGGTTGAGGTAATCATATCACAGGCTATCTCGATATCGCCGCCAAGCGTATCAATTACCCTTTGCAGCGTATCCTGGTGATCTTTAAGTTCGTTTAATATCTTTTGGTTCATTAGTTCACTTGTTCATTAGTTCATTGGTTGGTTAGGGCAAGCACATTTCAAACCCTTCGCCTTTAACCTTTGGCCTTTCACCTCTATCTCACCTTTCGCCTTTTAATATATCTTCAATTATCTCATCTACAGTGGTTGTTGCGCTACCTACACGGCGAATCACTATAGCAGCGGCATGGTTAGCCAATTCGCAGGCATCCTCAATATTCAGACCTCCTGCCATAAAGTATGCCATGGTGGCCAGTACAGTATCGCCGGCACCGGTTACATCAAATACTTCGGTTGCCTTTACCGGTAAACTTTGATAGCCTTCTTCATTCAGTATTACCATACCTTCTTCGGATAAGGTAACTACTATATATTGGGTCCCGGTTTGTTCAAAAATTACCTTGCCGGCCTGTTGCAGGCTTTCTATCGAGTTGATCTTATCGGTTTTAGCAGCTTCAGACAATTCCTTGCGATTAGGCTTAATGATAAAAGCGCCTTTGTATTTTTCGTAATTAAGCCCTTTAGGGTCGATGATCACTTTTTTGCCTTTAGCATTGGCCGCCCTGATAATGCCTTGCGTTAAAAACGGTGAAAAAAGACCTTTGTTATAATCCGATAAAAGTACCATATCTGCGTTGTCAATATAACTGCTTAGCTTACTTATAAGCTCGTTGGCAATAGGCTCCGATACTTCGTCGGTAACTTCACGGTCAACACGTACCAGTTGGTGGCTGCCAACAACAACGCGGGTTTTTACTGTGGTAGGGCGGTTGCTATCTTTAATAATAGAGTCCGTTTCAACGCCTTCGTCGGTCAGGATTTTGATCAGTTCACCCGCAGCCTGGTCGTTTCCAATTACTCCGGCAACAATAACTTTTGCACCTAATGATACCAGGTTTTGAACCACATTCCCGGCACCACCTAATGTAGTGGTTTCGTTTTTTACATTTACAATAGGTACAGGAGCCTCGGGCGAAAGGCGGGTGGCATCTCCCCATATATAATGGTCAACCATCAGGTCGCCAATTACCAGTATTGCCGGTTTGCTGGCTGCTGCCTGTATGGATTGTACTTTATCTTTTAGATTGTTCATTAGCTCATTAGTTCAATAGTTCATTGGTGGCGTATCAGCTAATCTCTGATCCCCAACCTCTAATCTCTAACCTCTTTTAACAGCAAATGCTTTAGTGATTTCTTCTAAAGACATAGCGTTCATGCACATCTCCTTATATAAACCTCCTTTGCGGGCTGCCAGGATGCCGTAATGCATGTCTGTAAAACCTTCAATGCGGTGGGCATCGGGGTTTATGGAAAGCATAACGCCTTTATCCAAAGCATATTGGTGCCAGCGCCAGTCGAGATCGAGCCGCAATGGGTTGGCGTTGATCTCGATAACTACGTTATTGGCCGCGCAAGCATCTATCACCTTTTTATAATTAATAGGGTACCCGCCGCGGCTAAGCAAAAGCCTGCCGGTAGGGTGGCCTAATATGGTAGTGTACGGATTCTCGATAGCGGTAATAAGCCTTGATGTAGCTTTTTCTTCATCCATTTTAAGGATGGAATGTACAGAGGCGACAATAAAGTCAAACTTTTGCAGAATTTCTTCCGGATAATCAAGCGATCCATCGTACAAAATATCCGATTCTATGCCTTTAAAAATATGGAAGCCATCGAGCTTTTTATTAAGGGCATCAATTTCTTCGTGTTGCTGTAGCACACGTTCAATGCTCAGTCCCTTGGCATAAAAGGCGCTTTTACTATGATCGCACATGCCCAGGTATTCCAGTTTTAGGGTATCCCGGCAGTATAAGGCCATTTCTTCAATGGTGTTTACGCCATCGCTCCAGGTGCTGTGGTTATGGAGCGTGCCTTTCAAATCGTGCCAGTTGATCAGCGTTGGCAGCTCGTCTTTTTCAGCTTTTTCAATAAACAGGGTACCTTCACGCAGTTCGGGCTGCATCCAGCTTAAGCCGGCCTTGGTGTAGATCATTTCCTCAGTTTCGGGCTGTTCGACCGGTACATTAATCCTGTCGAAAACGGCCTGTACATGATCGTCAGTACCGGTATTGATGAATAGTTCTTTGTAATAATCAGCTTTATCAACACAAACAATATCAACCAGCAAGCCATTTTGCAATTCGCCCTGGATATGGTTTTTATTTTTGCTTACGTTACAAAGTATAGTTGAATTCACCAGCGCATCGTAAGCAATATCATGGTTAAGGCTACCTACTACGATCACAATTTCGGTGATGATCTCATTCAAACGCCTGAATTCGCCTGCGAAGTGTTTTAGCGCATCAGGGAAAATGGCTTTTACCTCATCCATCAGTTCGTTGGCTTCCTTCTCAACCTGGGCAAAAAGAAACTTACCATTGCTCGCCATTCTGAACTCGATAGCTTTACGGATCTCTTCCTGCGTTTTAAGGCCAAAGCCTTTAGCCTCGATCAGTCGGTTTTCATTGCAGGCATAAAAAAGCTCGCCGGTATTTTCAATGCCCAACTCTTTCCAGATGACAGCTACCTTTTTGGGGCCGATGCCTTTGATACCCATCATTTCAACCACACCGGCAGGGGTTTTATCCAACATATCCTGCAGCTCGGTCATGGTGCCGGTTTCAAGCAACTCAGCAACTTTGCCGGCAATACTTTTGCCAATGCCATCAATCTTTTCCAGTTCATCCAGTTTTTTACCGGCGATAGGGAAGGGGAGCTTATCAACCTTAAAAGCTGCATTAGCTACCGATTTGATCTTGAATGGATTAACTTCATGGAGTTCCATGAGTTGCGAAAGTAATCGAAGTGTACGGGCTATGGGTTTATTTTCCATAATTACAATGAGGCGGTAAAAATACAAAAAGCCATTGTAATGACAGCTTAGATGGTGGGTTTGTTTTTGTAAAGAGAGGTTTTAAGGCACGGTGATGCTGCAATAAGTTTGAGGAAGCTTATCGGTTTTACATCTCTGCGAGATTCCAGATTATCTGATAAGTAGTTCTTTGATTGTTTAACTTTAATAAAAAGAAGATCATGCCCAACTACAACGACATCCTTTACGCTGCAGAAACCCACTCAGTTGATGAGATCAAAGCGTATTTTAATAAAGGGGGCAGCCCGAACGAAGTTCATGACGGAATGCCGGTTTTTACCATGATGGTTGAAATGTATGCCCGCGGTCCCAGGTTTAAGGATTGTGTACGGGCTTTTATTGACGCCGGACTTGAGTATCACGACGAGCCGCTACTGGCCGTTTTAGCCCATGATGAGGCAATGTTAAAACAGGCTTTGACGACAGATCCATATGCTGTTAGCAAAACCTATTTTTTATACAATAACACCTATACTCCTTTAACCGGCGGTACATTAATGCATTTTTGTGCCGAATATAACAGCCTTGCCTGTGCCAAAATACTTTTACAACATGGCGCAGATGTAAACGCTAAAGCTGCTTATGATGAGCATGGTTTCGGCGGACATACACCTATTATTCATACGGTTAATCAAAACGGAAATAGTTCTGTTGATATGCTTCATTTTCTGTTACAAAATTGTGCAGACTTGTTGTACAGCGTTAAAGGATTGATATGGGGCAGGGGATACGAATGGGAAACGTTTATTCCGGCAGTAAACCCGATAAGCTATGCTATGATGGGTTCATTGCCTCAATTTCACCGCAGGGAGCAGGCTATTATGGAGGTAGTTAGCCTGCTTATAAAGCATGCTTACGGAATTGATTATGTACCGAAAAATGTGCCGAATGCTTATTTGAAGAGAGGATAGGGATTAACGTGAATGTCTTTTTAAAACCGTTCTTTCTATATTTTCACTGGGCCAAATCTCTATTCGATAGAAATCATCACCTTCATCGCCATAAACGGAAGCGAGGTTTGAAGAATATATTCTAACCCTGTAAGTTCCGGGTGCAGTGTGTAATTCTATCTGCACTGTCCAATCCGGGCAATTAAGTATTTGAATTACCCCGGATTTTATGTCAATGCCAGCTTCAACAATGTGATCGAAACTGGAAAAATCTACAATGTTATTCGCTGATTCCAAAATTTCAAGTTCAGCTTTAATCGGGCCATAACATTCCGTTCCTATGCCTAACACGCCATCTTCAATAGCTAATCTATCTTCGTAAGCTTCGTTTGTCCAAAAACTGGCAGAGTCAGTTTGGCCGGGAGAGTACTCGTCATAAACATAAAACTGACTTTATGAAGTATAGAAATCCAATGGATATTTCATGGTTTAAGTTTTTTCTAAAAATAAAAAAAGCCACCCAAATCGGGCAGCTTTTCACAATCAAAATTAATGTATTAATGAAATATTATTTGATCACCAAATCGTAAGGAAGGCGGGCTTGCGGAGTGCGCATCATTTGGGTGATCCCTTTTATTTGCTGATAAACACGGTAATTTTCGCCAAGCTCGTTTTTCACCATGCGGGTTTGTACTTCGGCGCTTAAGCCGCTGCCCACCTTGTTGAAAAAGCTTTTTTGCTCGGGATAACTTACAATATTATAGGTTTTGATCTTAGCTTTTTTGGCAGCTGAAGTGATAGCATCGTTGATATTCCCCAAACGGTCAACCAGGCCAATTTTTAGGGCTTGCTCACCGGTCCAAACACGGCCCTGCCCAATGCTGTTAATGTAAGCCTGTGTTTTGCCGCGGCCTTCGGCCACTGCTTTGGTAAATTCGTCATAACCACGGTTTACGCTGTTTTGTAATATCAGGCGTTCGTCGGGGCTAAGCGGACGGCTAATATCGCCCAAATCTGCATACTTCCCGGTTTTTACACCATCAAAGGTTACACCCAGTTTATCGTTAAACAGTTTTTGCATGTTTGGCAATACGGCGAAAATGCCGATAGAACCGGTAATAGTATTAGGCTGGGCAATGATCGAATCGGCTGCACATGAAATGTAATAACCGCCCGATGCAGCATAATCACCCATAGAAACAATGATCGGCTTTTTTTCGTGGATGAGTTTCACCTCGCGCCAGATCACGTCTGATGCCAGTGAGCTGCCGCCCGGCGAATTTACACGCAATACCACAGCTTTAACTTTATCATCTAAACGAGCTTTGCGTAATGCTTTCGAAATAGTTTCGGAACCGATACTGTTGTCGTCGCCATCGCCACCGGTAATATCACCTGATGCATAGACTATAGCAATCCGGTTTTTAGATGATGAATCATCCTCCTTATCGTCCGAATCATCATTTTTGCTTTTGGCGTAATCCCTAAGGTCAACGCTTTTTAAATCGTCTTTTAAATCGGTACCAGTGCGCCTTTTTAAGTCGTTAAGGATCTCATCTTTATATTTTAAGCCATCAACCAGCTTCAATTTATATGCATCTTCAGGAAATTGAATACGCATATTATCGGCATAAGTGAATAACGAATCCCTGTTAAGGCCGCGGCTTTTGCTGATGCCGGTTAAAAAATGATTGTACAGTGAACCAAGATATGAGGTTACCTGTAGTTTATTAGCATCGCTCATCTTGGTAAGGAACAACGGTTCAACAGCGCTTTTAAAGGTACCAACTTTAATGATCTGTGCTTCAATGCCTAATTTGTCCAGTGCACCCTTCAGGAAAGTGGTTTGAGAGCTAAAGCCGTGAAACTCAAAAATACCTTTTGGGTTAATATAAACTTTATCGGCTACTGATGCCAGATAGTAAAAGCCCTGTGTATATACTTCGGCGTAGGCTACAATAAATTTGCCTGATTTTTTAAAGTCGATAAGTGCGTTGCGGATCTCTTCGGTAGTGGCCTGGCCGGCGGTCATATAACTCTCATCAAGGTATATGCCTTTAATATTATCGTCGGTTTTGGCTTTTTTAATATCAGCCAGGATATCATTTAAGCCGATTGATTTATCTTCATTCAAACCCAAAAAATCCAGACCGGCAAGGGGATTGTTTGGTGTTCGCTCGGTGATCTGATTTTTAAGCGACATGTATAAAATAGAGTTTGGGCTAACGTCTACAGTTTTATCACTGCCAGCGGATGCAATAAGGCCGATAACAAGAACCGCTCCTACAACACCTATTATTATACCCGAAATAATTACCCCTACAATAGTGGCCAGAACGAATTTGAAGAATTGTTTCATTAATGTT
Source organism: Mucilaginibacter gossypii (assembly GCF_900100945.1). Taxonomy (GTDB): domain Bacteria; phylum Bacteroidota; class Bacteroidia; order Sphingobacteriales; family Sphingobacteriaceae; genus Mucilaginibacter; species Mucilaginibacter gossypii. Next base: position 151,520 of record NZ_FNCG01000001.1, read on the forward strand.
ATAAATCTTTTTAACTATGCAAACTTAGTAATAAGGAGCCGTATAATGCTAAGAGCGGTTTCCATTATATTTGTTACAACATGATTGATGTTTTTTTATTGCTTGGGAGCAACCTTGGCACCCGCGAATTGTTTCTGCAGCAGGTAATTGAATCTGTTTCGGCCCAAATTGCTCCGGTTAAATTGATATCATCGGTTTATGAAACCCAGTCGTGGGGTAAAACCGATGAGCCCGACTATTTAAACCAGGTGCTGATGCTCCAAACTGAGCTTTCGGCGCAGGATGTGTTGGAAAAAATATTGGGTATCGAATTACAAATGGGCCGTAAACGGGAGGTTAAATGGGGATCGCGCATTATTGATATTGATATTTTGTTTTATGGCGATGAAGTGATCCATGATTTTAACCTGGTAGTGCCACATCCCGAATTATATAAACGCAGTTTTACGCTGATCCCCCTGGCCGAGATAGCACCTAACCTTGTTCATCCTGTGTTCAAAAAAAATATTTTGCAGCTAAAGCAAGAACTAAAGGATAACTTAATCGTAAAAAAGCATATTTTTGAATAAACACAAAGCTTTTATAATGGCAGATATTTCACCAGAACAGGATCTTGATCTTTCTTTTTTATACGAGATCGCCGACGGTAGTGACGATTTTATTGTTGACTCGATTGGGATGTTCCTTGAGCAATCGCCCGATCTACTTAATACGATCAGCAATGCATTAAATAACCAGGATTGGGCTTTAGCAGCCCAGGCAGCTCATAAATTAAAGCCTAACCTCGGTTTTTTTGGTATGCCCATAAGCCAGGCTACCATACAGGAAGTTGAGCTGGCCTGTAAAGCCGGCGGTCAAAACCCAACCGAAATAGTTGAAAAATTTAACCAGGTAAACAGTATGGTATCTGCAAACCTCATCACTTTAAAGGAAATTAAAGCCGAGAAGGAAGCTAATTTGTAGGTGAAAGGTGAAAGGTGAAAGGTGAAAGGTGAAAGGTGAAAGGTTCGCCGCTTAGATATAAAAAACAAAGGCAAGAGGTTTCCCTTTTGCCTTTTGTATTTTATAAAGTTTTTAGTTGTTTTATAGAGATAAGAAACCTTTGGCCTTTTACCTTTCGCTTTTCACCTAAACTTCAGATATTTTAAAAGTATAGCTTTCCATAATCAGGTTGGCCAGTAGGTTTTTGCAGGCCTGGTCAACTTTGGCGCTGGCAGCTTCGGCATTTTCGGCTTCTATTTCAAGCGTAATGTGTTTGCCAATGCGCACGTTATGAATTTCGGCTAAGCCAAGGTTTTTCATGCTACCGGTTACTGCTTTTCCTTGTGGGTCAAGTATTTCTTTTTTTGGCATTACGTCGATTTCAGCCTGGAACTTTGTCATTTGTGAGTTTTGTTTGAATTAGAGATAAGGTGATATAAATAAATATAACCACCGGAACGGCCACAAATTTAAAAAATAGTATGAGTATTGCCGAAAACAAGAGCAGTAAATAACGGAAAATGTTTTTGTTAAAGTCGCGGTTCTTGAATTTAAGCGACATGAGCGGTATTTCGGATACAAGTAGCGTACACATTATTAAAACCAGAACCGTTAGAAAGTAAGGATTTAAAATGTAATGCGCCAAAGCATCGTACTGTTGTACTATTAAAGGCAGCGATGCTATAAGGATGGCGTTTGCTGGTGTTGGCAAGCCGATAAAGCTATCTGATTGCCGCGTGTCGTTATTGAATTTTGCAAGCCTCAATGCCGAAAATACCGGTAAAAGGAATGCAACGAAGTTTAACAGGTGACTTATGCCGTCTAATTGCGGAGCCTGTAAAAATAGTTCGTACATGATCACCGATGGCAATACGCCAAAGCTTACCATATCGGCCAGCGAATCGAGGTCTTTGCCTATAAATGAATAAGAGTTTAAAACCCTTGATGCAAGGCCATCAAAAAAATCAAATATTGAGGAAAGAAAAATGGCATAAGCAGCCACTATGAGGTTACCCTGGAAAGCGAAAACTATACCTATACAACCGCTAAAAAGGTTGGCGCAGGTAATAGCATTTGGAAGGTGTTTTTTGACGCGTCTCTTCATTTCGCCATCGAAATTATCAGGAATTTATTAAGTAATAATGAAGTTACAAATAATATTCTACTTACTTATAACTTCATTATCGCTAAAATATTACGAATTCATCGAAATCAGAAATTCTTCGTTAGTTTTTGTGCCCCTAATTTGAGCTTGTAAAAACTCCATTGATTCCTGCGAATTCATATCAGCAAGGTGGTTGCGGAGAATCCAGATGCGCTGAAGCGTGTCACGGTCAAGCAGTAAGTCGTCGCGGCGGGTACTTGAAGCTGTAATGTCGATAGCCGGGAAAATACGCTTATTCGATAATTTACGATCCAGTTGTAACTCCATGTTACCGGTACCTTTAAATTCTTCAAAAATAACCTCGTCCATTTTTGAGCCGGTTTCGGTAAGCGCTGTAGCAATGATAGTTAATGAACCGCCATCCTCAATGTTGCGGGCGGCACCAAAAAATCGTTTAGGTTTGTGCAAAGCGTTAGCATCAACACCGCCTGATAATATCTTACCTGATGCGGGGGCGACAGTATTATAAGCGCGTGCCAAACGGGTGATAGAGTCAAGAAGGATCACTACGTCATGACCACACTCTACCATACGTTTTGATTTTTCAAGCACAATGTTAGCAATTTTTACGTGACGCTCGGCTGGCTCATCAAAGGTTGATGATACAACTTCGGCACGTACGCTACGGGCCATGTCTGTAACCTCTTCCGGACGTTCGTCTATCAGCAATATAATAAGGTATACTTCGGGGTGGTTTTTGGCGATAGCATTTGCCACATCCTTTAATAACATTGTTTTACCTGTTTTTGGTTGTGCCACGATCAAACCACGCTGACCTTTACCAATAGGCGAAAACAGGTCCATGATGCGGGTTGAATAGTTGTTCGGATCGGTGAAGAGGCTCAGTTTTTCGGAAGGGAACAAAGGTGTTAAGTGATCAAAAGGAACTCGGTCACGCACTTCGGCCGGGATCCGGCCGTTAATGGCCTCAACACGTACCAGCGGGAAGTATTTTTCACCTTCTTTCGGTGGACGGATGCTGCCCCTAACAGTGTCACCTGTTTTAAGGCCGAATAGTTTTATCTGTGATTGTGATACGTAAATATCATCAGGAGAAGTAAGGTAGTTATAATCAGATGAACGAAGGAAGCCATAACCATCAGGCATAATTTCCAAAACACCCTCATTTACAATAACATTATCAAAATCGAGATTGATTGGCGGTTCCTGCGCTTTTTGCTGGTTTTGGTTGTTGCTGTTAACCCTGCGCTCAAATTTTTGCGGGCGGGCTTCCGGAACAACTTCTTCTGTACGGGTAACTGTTTCACCGGCTTGCGGCGCTTCCGTTTCTGTGCTTACAGTAGGAATTTCAGTTTCCGGATCATCCTGTGACGGCTCATCATCCTGCGCATCAAAAAGATTGGTATCATCTAAAGGAACCTCTATACGCGGTTTTGATGAATCTTTGGTTTTTATAACACGGGTTCTTTTTCGGGGCTTTTCAATTGTTTCAGCAGGCGCTTCGCCTGGCGCGGGTGTAGGGGTATAGTTTGATTCAATTAGATCTTGTTGGGCCCTGGCGGCTTCAATAAGCTGTTGTTGTTCAATAATACGGGCAACAAGCTGAGCTTTACGTAGTTCGTCGGCCTCAGCAATACCTAAATTTCTGGCAATTTCGCGCAACTCAGAAACGAGTTTGTCGTTCAATTCAATTTTATCAGACATGATATGAATTATAGTTCAATGGGATTTTTTAATTGTAATTTGTTTTCAAACGGCAAAAATTTCTATGCAAGTGTTAAAGCTTGACCACATGTAAAAACATATGAGGCTATAATTGAAAGAAATTGATCTTGAAACCTTGTTTTAGTAAACATCCAAACCCATGCAAGTATTATGTAAAGTGATAATAAAAAGCGTGGTGATTTAAATTGTTTCTTTAGTGCAAGAAAAATTCAATGGAAAACGATGCAAGTGTAAACAATTATTCTTTAATTTCAAATTAATTAAATAAATATCACTTATATCAGAACACATAAGCCAAATTTTTAGTTTTTTTGACAATTAAAATATTATTCAGCCGCTGATGATGTCCCGCCAGGAGTTAATTGAACAAATCAAAAAAAAGAAATCGTTTTTATGTGTTGGGCTTGATCCCGATATTAATAAGATCCCTGAGTTTTTAAAATCGTATCCCGATCCTATACTTGAATTTAACAAACGCATCATTGATGCTACGCAGGATCTCTGTATAGCTTATAAGCCTAATGCCGCTTTTTACGAAGCCTATGGTATAAAAGGATTACAAAGCTTAATTGATACCTATAAATACCTGCCCAAAGATTGTTTAAGCATCATTGACGCTAAACGGGGCGATATCGGCAATACATCAGACAAATACGCCAAAGCATTTTTTGACGAACAATCGGGCGGGATGAGCTTTGATGCTATTACCATTACGCCTTATATGGGTAACGATAGTGTTACACCATACCTGGCTTACGAAGGTAAATGGGTTATTATTTTAGCCCTAACATCATCCGTTGGCAGTAAGGATTTTCAATACCTGCAAACCGGCGATGGTTACTTATATGAAAATGTCATTAAAAAGGCTAACACCTGGGCCGGCGCCGACAGGATCATGTATGTAGTAGGCGCAACCAAAAGCACCGAGTTTACTAACATCCGTGCATATGCGCCCGATAATTTTTTATTAGTACCCGGAGTAGGGGCACAGGGCGGAAGCCTTGAAGAAGTTTGCAAATACGGCATCACTAAAGATTGCGGCCTTATCGTAAACTCGTCGCGTTCTATATTATATGCAAGTAATGGCGAAGATTTTGCCGACGCTGCCCGCGCAGAAGCGCTGAGTTTGCAGCAACAGATGCAGGCGGAGTTGGAAAAGGCGGGCATTTTATAAAGCAAGTCCGGCGTCTACGCTTCAACTTTCTTTAAACTAAAAAGCCCGAAGTCATAACAACTCCGGGCTTTGCATATACCTTTCAGCTTTCGCCTTTATCCTTTTACCTAAAGAAAATACTATTCAAAATATTCCTTCATCCGTTCAAAGAAACTTTTTTCGTTTTTACCGGGGTTGGGTTTAAAGTTAGGAGAACCCTGCAGTTTTTCCAGGATCTCACGTTCCTCGCGGCTTAACGCTTTTGGTGTCCAAATGTTAATATGCACCAGCTGATCGCCACGGTGATATGAATTTACTTCCGGTAAACCCTTACCTTTCAGGCGTAGTATTTTGCCCCCTTGTGTTCCGGGATCAATTTTTATTTTAGCTTTACCGTCAATGGTTGGTACTTCAATAGATGTGCCTAAAGTTGCATCAACAAAGTTTACATGCAGATCATAAATCACGTTATTGCCATCACGTTTTAATGTTTCGTGAGGTACCTCTTCAATCAGGATGATCAGGTCGCCGGGCACACCGCCGCGTGGAGCTGCATTACCTTTACCGCTCATGCTCAACTGCATACCTTCGCTAACACCTGCAGGCACCTGGATGGTGATCAATTCTTCACCGCGAACCACGCCGTCACCATGACAAACGTTACATTTTGACAGTATGGTTGAACCTTCGCCGTTGCAGGTAGGGCAGGTGCTGGTAGTTTGCATCTGACCCAAAATGGTATTGGTTACTCTACGTACCGCTCCTGAACCACCGCAGGTTTTGCAAGTTTGGAACGATGATTTGTCTTTAGCCCCGCTGCCATCGCAGGTTTTACAGATGATCTGTTTATTTACTTTGATCTTCTTTTCGGCGCCGTTGGCAATTTCCTCAAGGGTTAAGCGTACTTTGATACGCAGGTTGCTGCCGCGGGCTACACGCCTGCCGCCGCCACCGCTTTGACGGCCGCCGCCAAAGAAACCTTCAAACGGACTGCCACCACCAAAAATATCGCCAAACTGGCTAAATATGTCGTCCATATTCATACCACCGCCACCATAACCACCACCATTTGGCGATGAAGCGTTGGCTGCGTGACCAAACTGATCATAACGCTGACGTTTTTCGGGGGTGCTTAGTACCTCATAAGCTTCGGCAGCTTCCTTAAACTTTTCTTCCGCTTCCTTATCGCCCTGGTTTTTATCAGGGTGATATTTAATAGCCATTTTACGATATGCTTTTTTTATGTCATCAGCACTTGCGCCTTTCGCAACCCCAAGCACATCGTAATAATCTCTTTTAGCCATAATTTTAAAAATTTCGGATTCCGAAATTCAGATTTCGGATTTATAATTATTTAATATTGTGTAAGATCAGGATAGACTATCACATCCGGATAAATCCGAAATTGAAAGTCTCAAATCCGAAATCAGTTACGCTCCTACAACCACTTTAGCAAAGCGGATCACTTTGTCGTTCAGGGTATAACCTTTTTCCATTTCGTCCATTACCTTGCCTTTAAGGTCATCAGTAGGTGCCGGAATATTGGTGATAGCTTCATGCAGGTCGGCATCAAAGGCATTGCCTATTGATGTCATTTCTTTCAGGCCTTTTTGGCCAAGTATATTTTTTAGCTTGTTTTGGATCAAAGTAACGCCCTCTTTAACCGGGGTCACTTCGGTAGCCTTATCCATGGCGCGTTGCGCGCGTTCAAAGTCGTCAAGTACAGGTAGTAAAGCCACAATTACATCTTTACCTTCAGTTTTGCGGGCTTCCTCGCGTTCTTTAATGGTACGCCTTCTAAAGTTATCAAATTCGGCATATAAACGCAAGTACTTGTCATTAGCCTGTGCCAGCTCGTCTTTCAACTTTTCTTCGGCAGTTGGGGCAGCGGCAGTTCCCTGTTGGGTTTCTGTGGCTGTAGCTTCTGCTACCGGGGCTTGTTCCTGCCCTTCATCATGTAATTGCTCGTTGTTCACTTCGTTTATATTTTCAGTATTATCCGTATTTTCTTTCTTCTTTTTCTTCAACATATCGTTAAATTTCATAGCGAGTAGTGCAATCAAGTATCTTGCCACAACTGTAAAGCAGTCAAGCTGTCAGTAGCATGAAATGATTTTAAGAAAGGGTGACAGACGAACCGCTGATTTGACACCCTGGTGTTTTGATTACGCCGATTGCGTTGATTTTTATGCGGGACTACACAAATTAATTTTTTGATTACGCCGATTTTGCCTGAACCAGAGATTTTATAATGAAGCAATTAAATTAGTTGTCCAGTAAATTCTAAAAAATCTTTAATTCGAGTTCAGATAAAATCGGCGAAATCAACGTAATCATCGATGGTCAGCGGTCATATCTCCACATCTTCCAGAACCTTACCGTTCTCGCATTTGATAATACGTGATGGAAAAGCACGGATAATGTGATAATCGTGCGTGGCTACCAGTACGGCAGTGCCCGATTGGCTGATTTGTTTGAGCAGGAGTACAATTTCTTCAGATGTTTCGGGGTCGAGGTTGCCTGTAGGTTCATCGGCCAGGATTATTTCCGGGTCATTAAGCAAGGCGCGTGCTATAACCACACGCTGCTGCTCACCGCCTGAAAGTTCGTGAGGCATTTTCTTTAATTTTGACCGCAGGCCAACTTTTTCAAGTACATCAAGAGCTTTATCTGAAATCAGCTTTTTATCGTTCCAACCGGTGGCGCGCATTACAAAGTTGAGATTTTGCTCAATGGTACGATCGGTAAGTAATTGGAAATCCTGGAAAACTATACCCAGTTTACGACGCAGATAGGGAATGTCGCGGCTGGGCAGCTTGCTTAATTCATAACCACAGGCATGACCGGTACCTGCTTTAATCCCCAAATCGCCATAAATTACTTTCAGCAGGCTGCTTTTCCCTGATCCTGTCTGACCTATCAGCCAAACAAAATCACCTTTATCAACATGTAAATTTACGTTTGAAAGTACCAGGTGCGCCTGTTGAAAAATATCAACGTTGTTTAGTTTTATTATAGAATTTCCAATCATTGTTTTATAACTCTAATTTTAAGATCTGCCCAAACGGCAGATCTTTGATAATATTCATGATCTCGTCGGCCTTGTCGCCTAATCCAACCTTATCAAGCGATTTATCCGGTCTGTCAACCCTGAAATAAGCCAACAGCGTAAACTTATCATCACGCAGTTGTACATAATCAGGTATTTTGGCAACACCTTTAACTTTTATGATATACATTTTTTTAAGGTTAAAGCTGAAAGGCAAAAGGTGTAGTTCAAGTACAATAGGGTAGTAACCTTTCGCCTTTTACCTTACTTCCCAAAGGTATTTATTTTATTTAAAGACTTGACAAAAATTCCATCGTATCCACGCCGTCGGCATAATCCCATAGTTTGGGTTGCTGGCTTTGTCCAAAACCTACTACCTGGCTTGTAACCTGCAGCGGTAGTTTGCTTACTATACACTGGATATTTTCGGCATTCTGATCGATGATATTTTCGGCCTCTGCTATGCCATGATAATAGTTAAAAAACAATACTGACAGCGGAGATGTCAGCCTGTCATCTTCTTTAACCATCAAAAAACCATTATCAAAATGTTTATCACCGTTAACCAGGTAAATGGATTTGTTATAATCGTAATTATTGTTGTATTTATGATGATTGATAATGGCTTTATGATCTTCTATCGATTCGAAAAAGAAAGTAAAGTCATACCCCTCCGGTACCAGTATTTTGGATACGTTACGACAGCCAAGGCCGTAATAATCTAAAATATCATGTCCAAGGCTAAATAAGTCTGTAGCGCTTTCCTTGCCGCTTAAAACGGCAATACTGTTACGGTTTTTACGAATGATGTTAGGAACTTTGCCAAAGTAATAATCAAAATAACGCGAGCTGTTGTTGCTGCCTGTGGCTATGATGGCGTCAAAACCTTCCAGCCTGTCAACAAAGTTAAAGCTGCCGGCAAAAGCAGGATCAATAGCTACCAGTTTTTCCAAAACAGCTTTGATGAGTCGTGCATCCTGTGATGAGGCTTTGATAAGCGCCTTGTTGCCGGAAGCAATAACACAAAGCACGTCATGAAATCCTACCAGCGGGATGTTTCCTGCCAGTATAAGCCCTACGTTTTTTGCAGGTTTGCCTGTTTCAAGCACATATTTCGAAAGCCATGTAGTTAGATCTTCCACGTTAAGCATGGCGCCTATGGCTGTAACCGCTTCTGAAACACTTGCCGGTGTAAACCAGGCATTATGATATTGTTCGTTTTCAATGAGTGCGCTTAATGCCGCATCGGGGGCCAGGAGTTGCCTGCCTAACTCCGAAAATGAATTTATTGAGTTTTTTGGATTAATTTTTGACATATATATGTTAAGGGATTAAACCCTTAAAGCCTTTTTTTGTTATATTTGTGCGCTTGTAATTTGCAGGCAAAGTTAATTGAGATTATTAGATATTTAGAAATATGGCGATTAAAATCACCGACGAATGCATAAACTGCGGGGCCTGCGAACCGGAATGCCCTAATAATGCTATTTATGATGCAGGAGCGGCCTGGCGTTTCAGCGATGGGACTGGCCTTAGAGGGATAATTGATTTTGGCGATGGTAATACCCTGAATGCCGAAGAAACACAAGCTGCATTATCTGACGATATTTATTATATAGTACCCGATAAGTGTACCGAATGTGTGGGTTTCCATGATGAACCTCAGTGTGCTGCGGTTTGCCCTGTAGATTGTTGTGTTGATGATGAAGATATCCGTGAAAGCGAAGAAGAGCTGCTTGCCAAAAAAGAGTGGCTGCATATGAACGAATAGGATTTTATTTTAAGGATATTAAAAGGGATATGCAATGCATGTCCCTTTTTAGTTAGCGACGATTCGGCGAGTGATAAATTAAATATTAAGGATTGCCAGAAGATTTCTGTTGGGCTAAATATTTTAAAAATATTTTGTATTATCGTATAGCTTTTACCTCCAAAAGTTACTGATACCAATTATTAAATAATATCATATTAAAATGTTAACCGCGTGTAGATTGAAAACTACGCGCCAGATTTTTGTTTATTTGACATTACAGAACTATGGAGTACGGGATATGTAATCTTGCTGTAATCCCGCTCAGGGCCGAGCCCAGTGAGCGGAGCGAGCAGGTATCGCAATTACTATTTGGCGAAGTGTTTGAAATTACTGAGTGGCAAAACAACTGGGTTAAGATCATTGCCGAGGCGGATGGGTATATCGGGTGGATAGGCCGCTTGCAATTTGCTATGCTTGGTCATATAGCTTATAAAAATATCAGGAACCATCCCTCAAAGCTCACTTACCAGCCGGTTACGCAGGCATGGAAAATGAGCGACAATAGTGTTGTTTATTTGCCGGCGGGCAGCTCGCTTGCTTTTTTAGAAGGGACCTCATGCCGCATTGGTCATGAACGTTTTGAAATAATTGGTAAAATTGGTGAGCCTGAAGATATTGCTGCTACCGCTAAAGCATTTCTGAACTCTCCTTACTTGTGGGGCGGGCGAACGCATTTTGGTATTGATTGCTCGGGCTTTACGCAAATGGTTTACAAACTTAAAGGCCTCAGAATTAAGCGGGATGCAAGCATGCAGGTGAAAGAAGGTACCAAGGTTGATTCGATAAAGGAAGCACGGTTAGGTGATCTGGCTTTTTTTGATAATCCCGAAGGCAGGGTAACTCATGTGGGTATTATACTTAATAATGAGCACATCATTCATGCATCGGGCAAGGTTAAAATTGATACCATTAACGAAGATGGTATATACTCGCGGGAGCAAAAAAAACATACCCATAACCTGTGCAGTATAAAGCGTTTTTTTAATTAGCTTCATGCCTTATTTATCCAAAAATGGTAAAGGCATACGGAGGGAAGGTAGTTTAATTTGGTAAGATAAGTTTCCTGAAAAAAAGAAGGATGTCAACTAAATTTAATCTCCCATGAAATGATCTTTTTATCGTCACTTACCGAAAGGAGCTGGTCGGACGTTCCCCAGGCTAATTTGTTGATAGATAGCACATGGCCTGGATAGCCTTTTTCCCTGCTGATATTTTTGTAGAGTTTAAAATCGTCCGATCCCCAAATCTTGATACTTTTATCCATGCTGGCGGTAGCAAAATAGGGTAGGGTGGGATGGAATGCAATATGGTTCACCGCAAATAAATGGGCCGGAACATTTTTTATTTCATGATAACTGCTGCTATCCCAAATCTTTACCTGTGCATCTCTTGAGCCGGAAGCAATGTAACTCCCATCGGGACTGTAGACAAGCGCAAAAACAGCCATAGTATGGCCGTGAAGAGCTTTAATAATAGTATAATCTTCCAGGTCGTAAATGGCGATGTGATTATCCCGGCAACCGAATGCCACCTGTTTTTGATCCGGCGAAACGGCAATACAACGAACGGTGTCCCTGGATACTGTTATGCTGTGCACCATTTCAAGCGTTTTAAGGTTCCATACAGATACGGTGCCATCTTCCGATGCTATTAATAACTCATCTTTTTTAACTGATGATTTGATATCGAAGATAGCCTTGCGGTGGTGCCTTAAAGGTTTTAGCAATTTTTGCTGAATAAAATCAAACACCAGAACTTCGCCGCTGCGTAAACCCGCAAACATAAGTGGATATCCCTCCGGGCAATGAATAGCATAAATAGATGCATTAACCGGGAACATCACTTTAATAAAAGTGAAATCATTCAGGCCCCACTCAACCAATCCTTTATCATTTCCGCCCGTAAACAATATGCCCGGCTTTTGCGATAACTCAAGCGTGAATATCGGGTTGGCATGGCCTGTGAGCTCGGCTGTTTTTTGAATGGTGATCATTTTAGTTCATAGTTGATGGTTCATAGATCATAGCAAAATTAACATGTTAGGCAATTTTAGCCATGAACCATGATCTATGAACCATGAACAAATATTACTTATGCCTTGATTCTAAATTTTTAGCGATAGTTTCCAGTGTTAAACCTTTTTCGCGAAGCAGAACCAATAGATGGAAAACCAGGTCTGATGATTCATTGATCAGGTCGGTTTCTGTTTCGGCAAGGGCGGCGATAACAGTTTCAACTCCTTCTTCACCAACTTTCTGGGCTATTTTGTTAAGGCCTTTGTTGCGAAGTTTATTTACATATGATCCTTCAACCGGGTTAGTATACCTGTCGGCAATGATATTTTCCAGCTCCAGGATAAAATTTTGATTAAATTCGGTGTTGAAGCAGCTGCGTGAGCCTGTATGACAGGTTGGGCCGTCGGCTTTCACTTTGATCAGCAGCGTATCATTATCGCAATCAATGCTGATGCTTTTTACATGCAGGAAGTTGCTGCTGGTTTCGCCCTTAGTCCATAAACGGTTTTTTGTACGAGAATAAAAAGTAACGATATTTTCCTGAACGGTTTTATCATAAGCTTCCTGGTTCATGTAACCCAGCATCAGTACTTCTAAAGTTTGCTCGTCCTGTATGATTACGGGGACAAGTCCACCGGTTTTTTCAAAATCTATATTCATTCTTTTCTTTTAATTCCCTCCCTGGGGAGGGGTGTATTGGGAATGTGCAATGGCAGGGAGGGGTTTTACATCTGTTGCTGAAACCCCTCTTTACACCCTCCCAAGGGAGGGAATCGCGCAAGGCCGCCGCTTTATCTCAAATCCTAACTTCTATTTTATTACCCTGTAACTTCCGCTTTAAATCGGGTATCAATATCTCACCATAATGAAACACTGAAGCCGCCAGTGCTGCATCCACATTGGTTTTTTCAAATACATCAACAAAGTGTTCAACCTTGCCTGCACCGCCCGAAGCTATCACCGGGATGTGCACGGCATCATTAACAGTTTTCAGTAAACCATTATCAAAGCCGCTTTTGGTGCCGTCATGATCCATAGAAGTGAGCAGGATTTCGCCTGCGCCACGGCTTTCAGCCTCCAGGATCCACTCCAGTGTTTGGCGCTCGGTTGGCAGTCTTCCGCCATTGAGGTGTACTATATTTTTATCACCAATGCTACGGGTATCAACAGCAATCACCACAAACTGTACACCGAAGGCATTAGCAAGTTCATCTATCAGCTTAGGATTACGTACCGCGGCCGAATTGATGGAGATTTTATCGGCTCCGGCATTGAGCAGTGCATCGGCATCCGCAATTTCATTAATACCTCCTCCAATAGTGAAAGGGATATTGATCTGCTTGGCAACAGCTTTTACCAGCTCCACCATAGTTTTACGGCGCTCAACGGTAGCTGTGATATCCAGAAATACCAACTCGTCGGCTCCCTGGTTCGAGTAATTCCAGGCCAGCTCTACCGGGTCGCCGGCATCGCGCAAGTCAACAAAGTTTACACCTTTTACCGTACGACCGTCTTTAACGTCAAGACAGGGGATGATTCGCTTGGCTAACCCCCCCCGCCCCCTAAAGGGGGTGCCTTTGATTTGCATATTTATTTGCTCCAAAACCTTATTTAAGTTATTGAAAACTTCATTGTTCGACAATCTTAATACCCTCAAACCTTGACCTTCAAGAAAAGTCTGCTTGTCGATATCGTTTTTAATTACGTCAGGAAGGCTATGAATCCTTCCGTCTAATTCAATCACAAGTTTATGTTTGTGACAATAAAAATCAGCAACGTAACTCCCCAGCGGATGTTGTTTCCTGAATTTTATATCTGAAAAGGTAACATTCAACTGACTCCATAAAAATGTTTCGGCCGGTGTCATGTTATACCTGAGTGCCTTGGCGTTAGCAAATATTTCGGGGTTAGCGCCCAGAAATAACTTCTTTTTCATACCCGGCTTTTCAAAAACATTTAAATTATACTTGATAAATAATCCACCTGCTAAGCAGCACCCCCTTCAGGGGGCGGGGGGTTATATCGATATCAATGCGTCCAAATTCCAGTGTTTCACGTTTTCAATGGTGATATGGCCCTCGTATATGGCTTTGCCAACTACTACCGACTCAACTTTTAAGCGGTTAAGTTTTTCGATATCGCTCATGGAGCTAACGCCGCCTGAGGCGATCAGTTTAATGAATGGAGAATGATCAAGCAGTTTTTCGTATAGCTCAATACCTGCACCTCCTAATTTACCATCTTTGTTAATATCGGTACAAAGGAAACGGAAGAAACCTAAAGCCAGGCATTTATCAACGTAATCCATCAGTTTGATGGGGGAGCTTTCCATCCAGCCTGAGTATTTGATTACCTCGTCAAGTACGTCGATGGCTACTACCACCTGGTCGGAGCATTTGTCTTTGCCGCAGATCTCTTTGCTCAGATCTGGTAAAAAATCAGGGTTGGTAAGTGCCTGCGTGCCAACAATAACGCGGTGAACGCCTGCATCTATCAGCTCTTTTACCTTATCGATGCTGCGGATACCTCCGCCGTACTGCACTTTCATGTCGGTTTTGCGGATCACATCAAACAGGTACTGCTGATTGCTGAAATCATTTTTTGCGCCATTAAGGTCGATAATGTGGATGAAGTTGGTGCCGTTGCTCTGGTAGCGTTCAATCATTTCTTCAAGGGTAACATCGTATTCGGTCACCTGTTTGTAGTCGCCTTCACGAAGACGAACAACCTTCTTGTTCAAAATGTCAATGGCAGGAATAATGTACATATCCTTTATATTTTTGAGAAATTAGTTAACAATGTTTCGCCAACCACACCCGACTTTTCGGGGTGAAATTGAACGCCATAAAAATTATCAAGCCAAATTGATGCCGAAAATTCATTTCCGTAATCAGAAGCTAATAAAGTGTATGCTTTATCATACTCAATAAAGTATGAATGTACAAAGTAAAAATGTGAACCTGACGGTATATTTTCAAATAGCGGGTTTTCTTTTTCGGGATAAACCCTGTTCCATCCCGTGTGCGGCACTTTATGATCGGCGCTATCTTTAAACCTTAAAGTTTTAACCGGTATGATATCCAACAGGTTAGAGTCGCCCTCTTCAGAGTAAGAGGTAAGCAATTGCATACCTACACAAATACCGAGGGTGGGCTTTTTTAACGCTTTGATGGAAGGTACAAGCCCGGTAGCTTTAAGCTTATTCATGGCTGCGCCCGCATGTCCGACACCGGGGATGATATAGCGGTCGTACTTGTCAAAATCCTCCTCGCTGTTTATAAAGCCATAGGGGATACCTAAGCGCTCTAAAGCGGCAGTTAGGGAAAATATGTTTCCGGCTCCGTATAGGATGATGCCGATACCCCCCCCGCCCCCTGAAGGGGGTGCCTCTGCGAGGCTTTTATCGGTTCCCGATGTATTGTTTTGATCTGGTGTTTCCATTTTGATTAGTTACTCCCCCTTTAGGAGGCTGGGGAGTTACAAAAGCCCTTTAGTGCTTGGTAAAACCATCTTATCTACATCACGTTTTACAGCCACTTTTATTGCCTTGGCAAAGGCTTTAAATATAGCTTCAATTTTGTGATGTTCGTTTTGTCCTTCTGCTTTTATATTCAGGTTGCTTTTTGAGGCATCGCTGAATGATTTGAAGAAGTGGTAGAACATTTCGGTAGGCACATCGCCTACTTTTTCGCGTTTAAAATCGGCTTCCCAAACAAGCCAGTTACGGCCGCCGAAATCAATAGCAGCTTGTGCAAGGCAATCGTCCATTGGCAAACAGAAACCGTAACGTTCAATTCCCATTTTGTTGCCCAAAGCAGCGGCAAATACTTCGCCTAAAGCAATGCCGGTATCTTCAATGGTATGATGCTCGTCGATATGCAGATCTCCTTTGGCTGTAATTTCCAGGTCAATACTACCATGACGGGCAATCTGATCCAGCATGTGGTCAAAAAAATGCAAACCGGTTGATATTTTGGCATCGCCCTTACCATCAAGGTTTATTTTGATATAGATATCGGTTTCCTTAGTGGCACGGCGATGTTCAAATACCCGCTGACCAAGTTTCAGAAACTCATAGATCTTTTGCCAGTCGGTAGTTTCAAGGGCGATAACGTCATCAATATGATCTGCTTCGCTAAACTCGTTGCCGCCAAGGTTGCTGTTGTTGTTAAGCCAGATAGCTTTTGCACCCAGGTTTTTTGCCAGCAGCACATCGTTTTTACGATCGCCGATGGTAAACGAATTTTTCAGGTCGTATTTATCCGCATCTAAGTATTGCGTTAACAGTGCAGTGCCCGGCTTACGGGTGGGGGCATTATCACGCGCAAAAGTACGGTCAATGATCTGGTTAGCAAATTTTACGCCTTCACCTTCAAAGGTTTGCAGGATGAAATTGTGGACAGGCCAAAATGTATCTTCAGGATAAACAGAAGTTCCTAAACCGTCCTGGTTGGTAACCATTACCAGTTCAAAATCAAGTTCTTTGGCTATTTTGGGCAGATAGGTTAACGCGCCCGGATAAAACTCCAACTTGGAAAATGAATCAATTTGCTCATCAGCAGGCTCTTTGATCAGGGTGCCGTCGCGGTCGACAAATAATATTTTCTGTAAACTCATTCTTTATAATTAGTGAATTAGCGAATTATTGAGTTAGTGATTTTTTTATTTAAAGTTTTGAAGCGCTTCGAGTAAAATAGTGTTCTCATCTGGTGTGCCTACAGTGATGCGCAGACAGCCCTCGCAAAGCTCAACTTTTGAACGGTTGCGCACTATAATGCCCTGTTTTACCAGGTAGTCGTAAATACCGTTAGCATTGGTGGTTTTTACAAGGATAAAGTTGGCATCTGAAGGGTAAATATCTACCACAAACTCAAAATCTTTCAGTTGTAAAACCAACCTGTCGCGTTGTGTAAGGGTTTCTTTAATCCATTCATTAACCTGACCAACGTTTGCCAGGGCAGCCAATGCCAGCTGTTGTGAGGACTCGTTAACGTTATAAGGCGGCTTTACTTTGTTCATCACCTCAATGATTTCCTCGCTGGCGAAAGCCATACCAACACGTAAACCGGCCAGGCCCCAGGCTTTGGAAAGGGTTTGCATTACCACAAGGTTGGCACATTCGGTCAATTCCTGTATAAATGACTTTTGACGGCTGAAGTTGATGTAAGCCTCATCAACCACTACAATTCCGCTGAAGTTGGCCAGCAGGGTTTGAATATCATCGCGGTTGATAGAATTGCCAGTCGGGTTGTTGGGCGAGCAGATAAAGATGAGCTTGGTGTTTTTGTCGATAGCTTCGGCAATTCCCTCTAAATTTAGCTGATAATCTTCCGTAAGGTTTACTTTGCGGGCCTGGATATCGTTGATATTGGCCGATACCTCGTACATGCCATAAGTAGGCGGCACCAATATCACATTGTCAACACCTGGGTTACAAAAGCTGCGGAACAGGATATCGATAGCTTCATCACTGCCGTTGCCTACAAAAATATTGCGCGGCGGTACGCCTTTAATTTCGGTAATGCGTTTTTTTAAATTGTACTGTAAAGGATCAGGGTAGCGGTTAAACTGCTGATCTAAAGGAGAGCCAAAAGCATTTTCGTTGGCATCCAGGAAAACGCTTGCTTCACCC
The DNA here is from genome assembly GCF_900100945.1 of Mucilaginibacter gossypii. Taxonomy (GTDB): domain Bacteria; phylum Bacteroidota; class Bacteroidia; order Sphingobacteriales; family Sphingobacteriaceae; genus Mucilaginibacter; species Mucilaginibacter gossypii. The sequence continues at coordinate 169,014 of NZ_FNCG01000001.1, forward strand.
TGGTATTCATCGCGTGCCGATGAATAGGGTACAAGACGTTTTATATTTTCTCTGAGTATATTATTTATGTCGAACATTTTAATTGTAAGGCTTAAAATCCTTTGTGAATTTTCTTAATTTTTTATTCTCTCCGTCAAAATAGATGGTGTCATTTTTTAAATATGGCGCTGAAAAATAGTTGGCATCATCTGTTTCGATATAATCATCAACCAAATAATAATTCGTGGTTTTCTTGGTAACCGGATCATATTTAGCAGCCGATATACTGTTATTACCTGTTGTATCTATTTTTTTTATTTGCCAGAAATAAATGTTGCCGTTTATTACAGATGGTGAAGAAAAATAGTCATTAAAGTCAGTTATAAACGCTGACAGATTTTGTTTTTTACCATTTACGACCATTATATAACTGCCCAAAGACCCACTGATTGATTTTTGAGATTTCTGTGTTTTCGAAGTATCATCTTCTCCCGACCCTGTACCTGTTATTGTTAGATACAAATAGTTATCGTTGCCAATTTTCTCAATTCCGTAATATTTGTCAATAGTATCGGCAAGCTTTCCGTTTCTTGTTACAACGGCATAGCTGCCTCCCATAACAGTTGCATCAAAAATACCTGTGTCAATTACAATGTAGTCTTTATTAAGCTGATAAGGCTTAAACGAGGTAGTGGTATCTCGTTTAACTGTATCAGATATTAATTGTTTATGATTACCGTTGTGACAAGCAGTGAGTGCAAACAAACTCAAAAGGTATGCAAGCTTTTTCATGATCAACTATTGTTTCTGACACTCACAGCATTCCTGTGTGCATGTAAACCCTCCAATTCGGCCAAAACTTCAACTGTTGGACCGATGTTTTGGATCCCTTCGCGAGTGATATGCTGAAACGTGATCTTTTTCACAAACGAATCAACTGACACACCCGAATAAGCCCTTGCATAACTGCTGGTTGGCAGGGTATGGTTGGTTCCTGATGCATAGTCACCTGCGCTTTCTGGTGTTAAGTTTCCTAAAAATACTGAACCCGCATTGATGATGTCTCCGGTGATCTGTTCCCAACTGTCGGTTGCCAGGATCAGGTGCTCAGGAGCATATTGATTGCTGAAACTCATTGCTTCGTTCAGGTTATCAGTGATCACCACATATGAATTATCGATGGCCATTTTGGCTATCTCCCCACGGGGCAATACAGGCAGTTGTTTTTCAACTTCGGCAATGGCTTTTTCGGCAACATCAACGGAGGTACAAACCAATACAGCCTGGCTGTCGATGCCATGCTCGGCCTGGGCCAGCAGATCGGCTGCAATGTATGCCGGAATAGCCGTTTCATCTGCAATAACCAATACTTCCGACGGGCCCGCAGGCATATCAATTGCCGTTGTGGTGGTTGACTGGATAATGGTTTTAGCTTTGGTTACAAACTGGTTGCCGGGCCCGAAGATCTTATCTACCTTAGGGATGCTTGCAGTTCCGTAAGCCATTGCCGCCACAGCCTGCGAACCACCTGCCAGGTAGATCTTATCGATCCCCAGCATCAGCGCTACATAAGCTATAAAGGCATTTACCCTACCGTTTTTTTGCGGGGGTGAGCAAACTACTATTTCATGGCAACCGGCAATACATGCCGGGATTCCCAGCATCAAAAACGTACTTGGCAATACAGCAGAGCCACCGGGGATATACAAGCCTACTTTTTCAATCGGCCTTAATTCGCGCCAGCAGGTTACGCCGGGCATGGTTTCAACTTTGTCCTCGGTTTTTAGCTGCGTTTGGTGAAACTTGTAAATGTTGTTATACGCTGTTTCCAACGCTGCTTTCTGATCGGCAGATATGGCTTTGGCAATTTCTTCCAGTTCGGCTCTATCGAGGTAAAGCTTGTTCAGCTCCACCTTGTCAAACTTTAAAGCATAATCAAGCAGGGCCTTGTCGCCATGCTGCTGCACGTTGGCAATCACATCTTCAACAATAGTCCTGATCTCATTGGCCGGGTCAACATTACGCTGAACCAGCTTCTGGATATCGGATGCAGTAAGTTCTGAATAATTGTATGTCTTCATTCCAGTTTGCAGTTATCAGTTTGCAGTTTGCAGTTTGCAACAATCAGCAATTTACCATAGTGCAAACTGCCAACAGCCACTGCCAACTACTATAAAATGATCTTCTCAATAGGCATTACTACAATGCCTTGCGCGCCGGCCTGTTTAAGCTGGCTTATACGGTTCCAAAAATCACGTTCGGGAATTACGGTGTGTACTGCTACCCAGCCATCTTCGGCCAATGGTACTACCGACGGGCTTTTTACGCCCGGCAATAAAGCAATAACGGCATCGAGGTTTTTTTTCTCAACGTTAAGTACCACGTATTTAGTTTCTTTAGCGCGTAAAACTGATTGAATACGCTGGATCAGTTCCTGCACAAGGTCGCTTTCGGCAATGGCCTTGCTGCCTATCAGTACCGCTTCAGATGACATTACATCGGCAAAAGGTTTCAGTCCGTTGCTTTTAAGGGTACCGCCTGTTGATACCAAATCGCAAATGGCGTCGCTAAGACCTAAGCCTGGTGATATTTCAACCGAACCGGAAATGGTGCGGATATCTGAAGTAATATTTTGTTGTTTTAAAAACTTGCCTAAAATGGCAGGGTAGGTGGTAGCAATTGCTTTGCCGTGTAAATCGGCCAGTGAGTTGATATCGCTGTTGTTGGGCACTGCTATCTTGAGCGAGCATTTACCAAAACCAAGGCGCTGCAGATAGCTTACTTCAACTTCGGTTTCCTGGATCACATTTTCGCCTACGATACCTAAATCGGCAATACCATCCTGCACATATTCAGGGATATCATCATCACGGAGGAAAAGGATCTCTAAAGGGAAATTGGATACCGGAGAGATAAGCGAGCTTTTGTAGTTTTCAAAGTTTAAGCCGCAATTTTTTAATAATTCAACAGATTTTTCGTTGAGCCTACCCGATTTTTGGATAGCTATTTTAAGTGTTTTCAAAAGATTGAATTTAAGAGACTATGATAAAAAAGAATATAAACGGAGGTTGTTATTTCGCGTAGAAACATACATATTAGCTGATCACCACATGGTGGTGATGCAGATGAAGATGATGTAGTGCGATACCGTTCATTTTTTATATAGTAAAACTATAGATTAGCGGTGCAAATATAGACAGATGTTTTTTAAATCAAAATTTAATGTAAAAAAGTATACGGGTGCGTGAAATTTTCAAGAAGTTTTATGTCCGATTGAACGAGCTTTTAGAATTTAATTTTGTTAACCTTTGCCGTTGTTGGTGACAACAGCAACCGCAGATTGCAATGAGAGGGGGTTAACAGGGTTAAGATAAATTTGAATATTCGAAATTAAGTTACTAGCTGTCAATTACTTGATTTAGATAGGGGGTTACGGCAAAAGATTTGTTAAAATATTAAACTTGTGGTCAGCTTGTCATCACTTTTGCCGTTGTTGGTGTTGTCACCTACAACTTTTACGCTATGCATAGCGGCCTTATAGGTTCATAAAAAGATACGGGAACAAGTTGTTGGTGACAACACCAACAATGGCGGGAGCGTGTCATCACCAATAACGGTGGGAATGGAATTCATGGTAATCCTAAAATCCTATAAATCATGGTTCAGACTTATATTCATAAATCGCCCCTTCTTCGCCAAAATCCTTGATCTTTTTAAGGTTTTTAACTTTTTGAATATCCTTCAGGTTGATCAGTTCAGGGTTCTCCAATACATTAAACCAAATAAGATAATAATGTTTCACCTTATAAAACTTATCGATATCCTTAGTAAAGAAACGGTGCGGCACCAGGTATGATGACATGCCCGAGAAAAAGTAAACGGCTTCATGCGCGTCGGTATAGATTTTGACGCCGGGTTTAAACAGGCTGTGGTCTGTACCCCTTAAATAGGCTGCAAATTCCGAATCTATCCAGCTTTCGTCGGTATAGCCGGGGTTACCGTATTCGTCGGCTACCTGGTCGTTGTACCGGGCTTTATCTATCAAAAATTCGCTGGTGATAAAACCCAGCATCAGCATAATCATTACAGCACCGATAATGCGCCGGGTAGTGGTATTGTTTATTTTTTTCAGCAGGAGCAAAGCCCAACTGGTATATCCCCATAAAGCCGAAATGTACAATGGCGATAACAGGCGGTGATTGATCCGTTCATACCTTGAGAAAGTAGATGAGAGCACAATAAAAGCCCCGTAAACCAATGCGAAAGTAATGGCCAAATTTTCAAAGCTATCCAGCTTGCGGCGATAATAATTAAATGCCAGGGCAGCGATAAAGCCCAGGAAAATAATAATAGCTATAGGTGTAGCAGCCCAGTATTGATTGGGAGTGAGACCCATCCAGTCGCACATTACGGTGCCGAAGTAATACAGGTTTTTGCTAAACGGAGTGATAGATGGCTCCCGCGGACCGGTTGTTGTACCTGTCACAAAAGCATTGAATACGAGGTTACTTACCAATAGCGAGATACAAATTAGCCCGTAAACAATGATATGGGTAATCTTCTTTTTAAGGGGCAATACCCTGTCCAATAGCAAAAGTAAACCGCCTGTACCTACAATGGTAACTGCCGCATACCTGGTTATGCAACTTATTGCTGCTATAACGGCTGCCACTATAAGTGCTTTAAGCGTGTGTTTTAAAAGGTATTCGCGGAAAGCAACCAAAAAAAACAGGATCTCAAGAATGAACAAGGTCTCCGACCATAAGTATGAATATACCTGTAACAACGGTGGACTGAGGATAATTGCCGCCAGCATCAGCCATTTATAAATTCTTGAGGCAGGTACAAAGTGTTCCATGATCCAGCCGCTGGTGAAAATGAGTGTGGCGAACATGATGCCATTCAACATTGCGCCAAACTTAACAGGATCTATCTGGGTGATAACTGAAATTATACCAAGATAAATAGGATAGAAAACCGGAAAGTCAACAATAGGTACATGGTTAAACGTTAGCAGGGTACCGTGGTCTTTAAAGCTCCTGGCCGCGCTGGTATACATGATACTATCCGGAGAAACTCCTACACCGCTATACCTGAAAAACAAGCTTAATATAAACCAGCCGATTAAGGCGGCTATTACAGCATCAAGGTTTTTTAAGTAGCGGCTTTTTTGCATAGGATAATATAAATATTTGTAAAAAGCGGGAGAGAAGAAAATGTTTTAGGGAAAGGGCTTTATTTTTATGTCATTGCGAGGAGGAACGACGAAGCAATCTCGTAGCCAAGCAGATCGGAAATGCATTGGCTACGAGATTGCCGCGCTACGCTCGCAATGACATATGTTTTTGCTTTTACAGTATCAGATCCAGCACCGTACTGATCGGCTGGTCGCTGTCAATCAGGATGCCTTTTACCCCGGCAGCAGTTCCCGCTTCAACATCGCGTTCACGGTCGCCTATAAAGTAAGATTTTGACGGATCAATGTTATATTTAGCTATGCCTTGCAGCAGGAGCCCCGGTTTTGGTTTGCGGCAATCGCAGTCGCCGGTAAAGTTGGGGTGATGCGGGCAGTAAAAAAAGTCGGTAAGTTCAACGCCGTGTTCATGATAAACCTGTTTCAGGTGAGCGTGCATTTTTGCCAGTTCCTCTTCGGTATACCAGCCTTTGGCCAAACCACCCTGGTTGGTAGCAACAAGCAGCATATAGCCGCGATCCTGCAGGGTTTTAAGGGCATCAAAGTTATCAAGTACATGGAAATCCTCAAAACGGCGAACGTAATCACCCATTTCCTGGTTTAACACACCATCACGATCTAAAAAAACAGCTTTAATTTTATCAGGCATCTATTTTAATTTTTTGGCGAAGGTACGTTTTTTAGTCCATAGTCGATGGTCTATAGACCATGGTTTATAGTTCATAGATCATGGTTGGTGGTTTAAGGAGCATGGGTAGTTTGCTTCGATTACTTAAATTGAAAACGGAGTTTGCGTTGGTTAATAGCGGATACCGGCTATGTTTCTGACCTGGATTAAACGGATTTTAGGATTTGCTCTTAATTCAGATATCATTAGCGATTGTATATGCAAAGAAACTAATCTCTAACCTCCAGCCACTAATCTCTGATCACAACCATTGATCTCAAAAAATAAAAACAGATATTTACGTAATATCGTTAACCATACTACATCTAAATAAAAATCAGGCCGGTTAAATTGCTGGCTAACAAACTTAAACTAAAAATGGATACATCACTTATTACTACCAGTACAGCCTTAGATGGCTACAGGGTTACCAGGCATTTAGGCGTTGTACGCGGCATTACGGTGCGCAGCCGCAGCGCCTTGGGCAATATTGCCGGCGGTTTTCAATCGCTGTTTGGCGGCAGGCTTTCAATTTATGTTGAACTGTGCGAAAACGCACGCGAAGAGGCTTACCAGCTTTTAATTCAGCACGCGCAGGCTATTGGTGCCAATGCCATTATTAACATGCGTTATGATGCCAACGAAGTAATGCAGGGCGTTACAGAAGTGCTTGCTTACGGTACCGCTGTCGTGGTTGAAAAGGTTTAATAAAAAAGGAAAAACCACCCTGGTATGATTTTAGGGTGGTTTTTCTGTTTTATAGAGTACTGCTTTACTTTATTTAAAATATGAAAGTGGGATGGTTTTCCACATGCCGTGGGCAAGGTGGCCTATCAACAGCTCATATATCAGGTAAACAGGCCAAAATATGTAATGGATAATAAGTAAAATAACACTGTGATTGTAATACCAGCTTATCATTAAACTATATAATCCTAAAACAAGATATAGTATACTGGTTTCGCGCTTTTCCATTTTCTTGACCTTTTATTTTTTAGCTAATTTATAAATTGCGTTTAAATTAACGGCAATTTTTCATGCTGTAAATTATTGTATAATCAGCTGTGCTGTTGGTTTGTTGCTTGCCGGTTTTGGGATCGTACCTGTAAGGCTTTTGGGCAAGCTGGTTACCCCTTAGCTGAAACTCTACGCTCAGCGTATCCGTGCGGCCTTCCTGCCCGTAAGTCCATAAGGCTTTAATAACATTGCCGTTTAAATTGCCCATCAGGCTGCCTTTGCGGGCATCTTTTTCTTTGGGCAGCCAGTCCATATCGCCGGTAACTTTATTGCCGTTAATATGCAGGTTAACTTTTGTAGTATCCTGGCTGGCGGTACCTTCAGTAGTATAAAAGCAATACTCCATATTTACAGCCGGCGCGTCGGGTGCATTAGCCATGGCAGTGTCTTCCTTTTTTATTGCCGTGTCGGCATCATTTGTTGAATGATTGCCCGAGCAAGAGGCAACCGTTATTGTGATAAGGGAAACAAAGCCTAATTGAAATTTCATAACTGTGGTTAATTTTTTTGTTATGACAATTAAAATACTAAAAGGTTCAATCACTCCGGGCTACCGCCACGAAATAGTTACAATGTAACGACTATATACTATTACGGGCCGGCAAGTTTAAGGGGTTGCATAATCCGATTAATTGTGATAGTAAAAAGCCTTGTGCTGTTTAATTAACTGTCACAATGACTATATTTAGCCAGTAAACCAACCCAAAAAACCTCATGAAACGCAGAAACTTTGTTCAAAGCTCGGTACTGGCCGGGGCTTCACTTTTTACCACAGGTGTTTTAAAAGCCTCCGCGCTTACCGGTTGCGCTCAACCTACAGGAGAAGTAGCTGCTGTAGTCGGCGATAAACCTTTTAATCTTAACTATGGTATTCATGACGGCATGTTTAAAAGCCATGCAGGCGATGATTTTATCGACCAGATAAAATTTGCTTACGATAAAGGTTTCCGCGCTATTGAGGATAACGGCATGAGCGGCCGACCGGTTGAGCAGCAAAAAAAGATAGGTGATACGCTGGCGAAGCTGGGCATGGCAATGGGCGTTTTTGTGCAGCCAGGCTTGGGCAACGATAGTAACATGCTGGCAACAGGCAATGCCGACCAGGTTGAAAAGTTCATCGCCTCCTGTAAGCAGGCGGTTGAGGTAGCCAAACGCATAGGCAGCAAACTGGTTACTGTAGTCCCCGGCGATTTTGCGCGGAAACTCCCTATCGGCGTGCAAACAGGCAATGTTATTGAAGCCGTAAAAAAGGGAGCTGCTATACTGGAGCCGCACGGCGTTATTATGGTTTTGGAGCCGCTAAGTGATAATCCAGATCTGTTCCTGCGTACACCCGACCAGGCTTATGCCATCTGTAAGGCTGTGGGAAGTCCGTCATGTAAGATCCTGTATGATATGTATCACGTTCAACGTAACCAGGGTAATATTATCCCGACACTTGATTTGGTTTACGATGAGATAGGCTATTACCAGATAGGAGATAACCCCGGCCGTAAAGAACCGGGAACCGGCGAGGTTAATTATAAAAACATATTCAAACACATTTATAATAAAGGCTATAAAGGCGTAATGGGTATGGAGCATGGCACAGCCGGAACAGGAAAAGAAGGTGAGCTTGCATTAATTAAAGCGTATCGCGAAGCGGACAGTTTTATTTAAAATGCCGCTATTGCAGCCGGTTATTAACATTATTTATGCTTAGTCCCAACTTTAATCCGTTTCCTGTTTTGGTAACTGAGCGCCTTATATTAAGGCGTTTTACCCGTGATGACGCTGCCGATTTGTTTGAAATGAGATCGAACGAAACCGTGATGCAGTACATTCATCGGCCAATCAACAAAACCATTGATGATGCCATTTCGCTGATAGACGTGATAGAAGACCTGCTTGGCAAAAACGATGGTATTACCTGGTGTATCTGCCTGAAAAACAATAATAAATATATTGGGAGCATAGGTTTTTGGCGGATAGAGAAAGACAGTCACCGTGCCGAGATCGGGTACCTTTTAAACCCGGTATACCAGGGGCAGGGGCTCATGCAGGAGGCAATAACCGCCGCTATCGACTATGGTTTTAATGTGATGAAACTGCATTCTATAGGAGCTTATGTAAGTCCGGCGAATTTCGCATCAATTAAATTATTGCTCAAAAACAATTTTGTGCAGGAGGCTTATTTTAAGGAAGATCATTTGTATAACGGTCGTTTTGAGGATACGATGGTTTATTCGTTATTAACACAAACTTAAATCTGTTAACAAATTATTTATCCCAGCTATTTTTAATTAAAAAAAAATGATGCATGTTTACGCATAGAAACCAATTATACCTGTGCTGAAAACAATTCAGTTTAAATGGGGTTAACATTAAAAAACAAAAGAAACTTATCATGGCAACAGAAAAAGGAAGTGGCATCACCGCTTATTCAGTGAAAACAAAAACTAAAAATGTACCGATGATCAATCCCGTTATCGACGTAAAATCGGGCAGGTACATTGCAACAGGAACTGACAGTGAAGGTAACAAAATGGCTGCCATCATGGGCAAAGCAACTGCCGAAGAGCATATCAAAAATGGTAATGCTAAAAAAGGCTCTGGCTGGTAAATAAAACTAAACATAAAAATGCCCTGTATTTGTTGAAAATGCAGGGCGCTTTTGTTTAGTAACCATTTGAAACTTTCTATTTATCCGAAGGATTCTTCTTTTTATTCTGCAGCATTTCCACCATTTTAGTTAAGCGGTCCTGGCGGGTTTTTTCCTGTTTGGCTGTAAGGATCCAAAGTACATACTCCTTTTTATGGCTGTAAGCCAGCGATTGAAAGTAGTCAAGCGTTGCCGGATGTTGCTCCAATGTTTCTTTTAAGTAATCAGGGAGGGTTACTATTTTATTATCCACGTCAATATAATCGCCGTACTCATTATTTCGTACAGCCTCATTTCGTCCTTCAGAAACTTTTACAGATTCAACCGGCCGAAAGCGTAATGCAGTCCATACTTCGTTAACAGCAGCTGATGCTACAGGCCGTAAGCCGTACAGAGCCGGGGCGTCCCAACTGCTCATCATTTCCAGATCTGTTTGGATACTTGAACTTTTCTTAGGGTAGATAATCCAGAAAACAGTATCGTCTTTAAGTAAGGGGGTGATTACCTTAAGTTCGGATGTCAGTTCTGTACTGTTGGTCACAAATAGCTGGATACCGTTAAATTCGCCTTCGGTGTTAAATACAAGGCTGGCATTATCCGGCAGGGGAGACAAGCTATCCTGGTAACCTGCGGGCGCATTTTGCAACAACCAGCGTGAATTTGGTTTGATCAGCAGTTTTTTAGCAAGGGCATTCATTGTAAACGTTTTATAATGGATAAAGCTAATGTAAGCAATAAATTAAAATTGAATGACAAGCCCAAACCCTGCTGCATGGTATTTTTAATAGCTTTGCCTTGATGGAACATGTACTTGATAACCCGGCCTGGAACGCCCTTAGCACCGGTAATAAAGCTTTTGCGGGCGGTAATAATATAGTTAAATATTTCCCGAAGAAGGTTTCGCCTTTTGTTGCTATTCCTGAAATATCTGCTGAAAATTTTAACCTGCTTTACGATATAATTCCTTTTGAGAGCCATTTTATCTTTATTGCCCCGCACGATATTGTGATCCCGGAGCAGTGGAAAATAGTACATTACCTGAAATGCCTGCAGATGGTTTTTGAGGGAGAAGTACCTGCTAATTTTGCTGATGAAGATTTGCTACCGCTTACAGCTCAACATGTGCCCCAGATGCTTGAACTTACCCAATTGACCAATCCTGGTCCCTTTATAGAGCGAACTATTGAGTTTGGACATTATCACGGCATATTTGATGGCGATAAGTTGGTTGCTATGGCCGGTCAGCGTTTAAACCCTGCACCTTATGCCGAGATTAGCGCTGTTTGTACACATCCCGATTATCTGGGGCGTGGTTATGCCGGAAAGTTGTTGTTAAATCAAGCTAAACGCATTAAAACTGCTTCTGAAATTCCATTTCTACATGTGAAAAGTGAAAATGAAAGGGCTATTAAAGTGTATGAAAAGCTCGGTTTTGTAACGAGGAAGGAAATGTCGTTTTATGTGCTGAGGAAGTAACCCCCTCTAAATCTCCCCCGAGGGGGGAGACTTTAAGAAGCATTTTTTAAGCCCTCTCCTTTGGAGAGGGTTTGGGTGAGGTTCTATATCGCCATTTTGGCAAAAAAATCCCAGAGCACTATCCCTGCCGATACTACAATATTAAACGAATGCTTGGTGCCAAACTGGGGGATTTCGATACAGGCGTCAATCGCTTGCATTACTTCGTCGCTTACGCCGTTTACCTCGTTGCCAAAAATCAGGGCATATTTGCCATCTTCGGCAGGTTTAAACTCGTGAAGCATGGTGCTGTTTTCGGCTTGTTCAATGGCTATGATTTGGTAGCCATCGTTACGTAATTGTTCAACAGCCTGCAAAGGAGTTTCGTAATAAGTCCAGTTTACTGATTGGGTTGCGCCAAGGGCTGTTTTTTCAATTTCGCGGTGAGGGGGCTGGGCTGTAATACCACAAAGGCAGATTTGTTCAACTGCAAAACCATCGGAGGTGCGGAAAATAGAGCCGATGTTGTGCATACTCCGCACATTATCCAGCACTACTGCTACCGGCAATTTATCCTGTGCTTTAAATTCATCAACCGTAGCCCGGTTCAGCTCGTCCAATTTTAATTTGCGCATACTCTTTAGTTCATGGTTCATAGACCGTAGTTCATAGCCAATATTTGTTTAATAACAGGCTATGAACCATGAACTATCAACTATGAACCAAATGCAAAAATACAAAAAAGCGGTTAGTTAGCTACTGAAGCCAGTTCGCCTACACCATCGCCAATAAGCGAGCTATAAACTGAAGGTGCATAGCCAATTTTTTGCGTGTAATATTCGGTTACTTCCTTGCTGAATTTGTCGAAAGCATCACCTTTTACCAATGCTATAGCACAACCGCCAAAACCTGCTCCCGTCATACGGGCGCCCGCAACATCAGGGTTGGTTTTGCTGTATTCGGCAACCGCGTCCAGTTCAACACCGCTTACTTCATATAAATCGCGCAGGGAATCATGTGAGGCGTACATCAGCCTGCCAAATTCGGTCAGGTTGTTATCTGCAAGGGCTGTTGCGGCCAGTTTTACACGGTCGTTCTCTTCAATTACGTGTTTTGCGCGTTTCAGCACAACCGGATCGGTTATCAGGTGTTTGTATTGTTCAAAAGTAGCGCTATTGATCTCGCAAAGATATTTAATGTCCAGTTGCTGTTGCAAGGCCATTAGGGCTGCCTGGCATTCTTCTACGCGTTCGTTGTATTTTGATTCGGCCAGTTTGCGGGGTTTATTAGTGTTGATAATGGCAAGTACATAATCGCCAAGATTGCTGTCAACCGCCTGGTAATCCAGGGTATCGCAGTTAAGCATCAGGGCTTTGTTCTTTTCGCCAAAGGCAACTGCAAACTGGTCCATGATACCGCAGTTAACACCTATAAAGTTGTTTTCTACATCTTTTGACAGTTTAACCAGGTCGAGCTTGCTGTAGCCGCTGTTAAACAGGTCGTTAAGTGCATAGGAGGTAACCACCTCGATTGAAGCTGATGATGACAAACCTGAGCCAATTGGGATATCGCCATAAAATAGCATATCCAGGCCTTTTAACGGATGACCATCCTTTATAAAGCGGTCAATAACACCGATAGGAAAGTTAAACCAGTTTTCACCGGTTTTTTCATAACTGATTTGCAGCGGAATATCTTTTTGCTCACTAAAATTTAAACTCCTGAACCGGAAGATGCCATCCTCATTAGGGGAGGTTAGTAAATAAGTACCAAAAGTAATAGCACATGGCATAACCAAACCACCGTTATAATCAATATGTTCGCCAATAAGGTTTACACGACCGGGCGAAAAGTACGCGTTGTCTGCTTCTTTGTTAAAGATCTTAATAAATTCCTGGTGCAAATTATTCTTCATTATTCAGGTTGGTTTTTCGGAAAACAAATATTGTAAAAATTGTCAACTTTACAGTTATAAATTTAATTTAATTTTTAATTCATTTTAATGGGATAGTTTTGCAGATATTCGGATCTGATAAAACATGCAGGCGCCAAAGCTGCAGGCATGTATTTAAGTACCAATTAAAATAGATATCCATGAAACAATACCTCGTTACCGCCTATGATTATACCGATGCCGAAGCATTTGAACGTCGGTTAGGTGCCCGCCCTCATCATCTTGATGGTGCCAGGGCTTTAAAAGCCAATGGTAATTTTGTGTTAGGAGGAGCTATGCTGAACGAAGAAGGCAAGATGATAGGCTCAACCATGATAGTACAGTTTGAAACCGATGAAGAGATGGAAGCCTGGAAACAAAATGATCCGTATGTTACTCAAAAAGTATGGGAAAGCGTTGATGTAAAGCCCTTTAAAGTGGCAGACGTTTAAGCCGGTTTGCAGTTATTAGTGTACAGTTTGCAATGACGAAAAGAAGCTCCGCTGTTCGAAGTCAGAGACTTCGGACAGCGAATATCACAGAATGTCAAACAGATTTTCACTGCAAATTCAAAACTGCCCACTGCCTACTGTTCCGACCATCTGCTCATTTGCCAGTATCCCTGAGCATCTTTGGCATAAAAAGCAGTATAACCCTTGCCCTGCATCGTAAAATTAAAATCAAACTGGTTTACCGAACTGTCTTCCGGCAAAAAATTGGCGACTACATTATCAGCTACCGCGGCTATCATAGCACCGAAGTCATCCTGTGCCTGTTCCTTAGCCTGGGTGCTCGCCATAAAATCATTAAAAGTTTCAAACTCGTAAGCTTCGTTGCGGTGTTTCCTTGCTGCATTAAAAGCCGCTTCGGCCCATTGTTGTTTGTAGGCTTCCATGGCGTTGAGCAGGTCTTCGGCTGATATTTCAGGCAGGCCATCCTTGCCTGTAGTGTTATAGTTGTTTAGTATTTCTTCTTTACTTTTCATTCAGGACTAATGTTTCATAATAGCTGCCGGTGTTCATCCTTTTCAATTTGATTCAAAATTAAAAGGATGCCAAATTAATGACATCCTTTTAATTTTAGCTCTTCAAATGTTTTATTTATACTTCAGACAGGCTGTTCAATACATCTATATCATCATCTGACAGCTGAATATCGGCGGTTCTCATATTCTCCTCCAAATGTTTAACACTTGATGTGCCGGGGATAAGCAGGATGTTTGGCGAATGATGCAATAACCAGCTTAATGCCACCTGGTGAATGGTAGCATCATGTTTGGCCGCAATACGGCTTAATATGTCTTCGCCCTGTACGTTGCCGCCGCCAAGCGGGAACCATGGAATGAAGGCGATGTTATGATCGCGGGTGTATTCCAGTTCGGCCTCCCATTTGCGGTTATCAACGCTGTACATGTTTTGTACTGATACTACTTCAAAGTATTGCTGGGCCAGCTTGATATCGTCGACGCTTACTTCAGATAAGCCTATATGCCTGATCTTACCTTCCTGCTGTGCTTTTTGCAAAAACTCAAATGATTTTTCGGCTGGAACTTTAGGGTCGATGCGGTGTAGCTGGTACAGATCTATACGATCAACCTGGAGGCGTTTCAGGCTGCCTTCAAGAGCTTCCTTCAAATGCTTTGGCGAAGCATCCACAGGCCATTCGTTGGGACCGGTACGTAATAAGCCGCCTTTGGTACCTATCAGGAGGTCGGTAGGGTACGGGTGCAGGGCTTTGGCAATTAATTCTTCCGATACATTTGGCCCATAACTATCGGCCGTATCAATGAAGTTTACGCCCAGCTCGACAGCGCGTTTTAATACACGGATGCTTTCGTCTTTATCTTTCGGCGGTCCCCAGATGCCAGGACCTGTAATACGCATTGCGCCGTAACCTAAACGATTAATGGTAATGTCGCCACCAATGGTGAATGTCTTTTCAAATGAACTTGTTGTGCTTGCCATGGTAATGTATTTTGGATTGACTACTGTAAAGTTCAACTAAAAATCACCAGTATTGTTCATAAAATGTATAACATCAATGTCATTTTGAATCTACACCAATTGCACTAATGGGTGTAAATAAATTACACGAATTAACGCTCGTTGACTATTTGTGTAATTCGCATAAAATCGTTTTCTATTAGTGAATAATCATCCTATCTCCAGGCACCTAATATCAACCCCATCAGGGTTAAAGACACTACGCTATAGCCGCCGTTTATGAATATCAGCCGCCAGCTTTTGAGCTCAAAAAGGCTGTGGATTGCAATAGCGCAGAATGTCCAGATACCGGCAAGGAAACCTGCTGTAGCTCCCCAGGCAAGATCGGTTTTTGCATCGGCTAAAAACATAGCAAGGTTAACAGCCATAATAATTGAAAAGAAAGCTGTGAAGCCAAAGGCCCTGCCTTTGTTGGAAGCCTGTAATTCGGCACTGGTTAGTTTATTATCTGCCATCCATGCATTGGCAAACAGGGCAGGAGAGTACCAGATACCGCCAACTAAAAACGCGGATAATGCTGCAACCATAACGGCCAGCCAGTTGATAAGTTGAAAATTCATGATGATAATGTTTAAATTAATTGGTTGTACTAATATAAACTATTAATAGGTAAAAGCTGAATGCACAAGGCTTAAAGCTTTTAAAAAAAACACTGAATAGGTATAAATGGAAAACCCTGATTGCTGCTTAAGCGATCAGGGTTTTCAAAATATAATAACCGGGGTTGTATCTTATTTTACGTTATAATGTATCACACTTCGGCCGATATTACCTTCGGCGTCAATCCCTTCAATTATAGCACGGTATGAGCCGCGCTGATCGCTGTTAAAGAAGCTGATGGTTGCAGTGCCGGTTGCTTTATCGGTAATTACGTTAGGTTTCCAATAAATAGTATTACGTAAGTCGCCGCCAAGTGTGCCTGCTTTGGTTACATCATATTTAGGCGAGTAAAACTCTTTGGCTTTAGTGTAACCCTGCACTGCAAAAGTGATCACATTTTGTTTGGGGATAAGTTCCTGTAATTGTGCGAGGGTTATCTTTTGTTTTTTAACAACCTTTTTGTTAATCACCAGTACGCCCTTGGTTTGGGTACTACGGTTAATGCCGCTTACCCCATCATTTAAAAAGATCTCCACAGATTCGACCTCGCTCGATGGGATGCTCGATAAAAAGTTGGCATCAACAGGCAGGCTGCCTACATATACCTGCACCGGGGTGCGGCCGCCGGCATTGTAATCGCGGGTAACGTAAAAATTGTTGTCGATATATGTAAGGCCCATTGCCATGGTTGATAAACAGTTTAACAACAAAGGGCAGCCCTGTAATTGCTGTGCAGATACTTCATGATCGGCCTGCATAGGTAAACCTGAGAACGTGCCATAATCAGCATGGCTGGCTTTTTTTACGATCTTGGTTGATTTTACAACAACTTCTTTTATGGTACGTGAGCTTTGATATTGCTTATAGCTGTTTTGTAAATAAGGGCGGAAAGTACTGTCAATGTTCAGGATCTCATCGGGAATGTTGTTGTTTTTGCTCAGTTTTTGATAAGCTTCGCCATTAACCGATATGACCATGTTGCGTCCGTTAGGATTGTTGCGGGCACTCAGTGTAATTTTTGATGTATCCGGCACATTCACGTTTGAGAATTTAAAATTGCCCGACATATCGGTAATTGTTTCTGCCGAAAAGTTTTTATCTGGAATCAGCAACCTTAAGCTGCCTTTGGCTACCGGGAGACCTGCATTGGTCCTCAATGTTCCTGTTATGTCAATGCCTTGCTCCGGCATAAGGTATATAGGCGGATTTTTGTCAGCCAGTATATCCTCATAATCAAAACGACGGTAACCCTGGGTAAGCATCAAAATATCCAGGTTGGCCAGTTTTTCATCATCGGTTTTATTGAAGTAATAGTTCGGTTTTTCGATGTATCCTTTCAGATCGGAGGTGAGCAGCATATTACTCAATATGGTTGATTCTGCATCTTCATTTGACGGTACTGTACCATCATCAACAACAGCTACCGAAAAGCTGCCTTCGGCCGGGGTTGTATTGTTTTTTGCCGATACAGTGATCTTAACGTTGCCCCTTGTAGTGTATGATGGTTTATCAGTTTTAAGGGCCAGGTTCATCTGGTCGTTATGCTGAATAAACACAATCCGTTCGCACAGAGCATATCCGCCCGATGAAAACAACGTTACCTGCACAATACCCGTAGGGAACTTACTTTTAGGGATATTGGCCGAATAAACCGTGCTTTGTAGTACAGTTTGCGCTGCATAGTAAATAACACCGCCGCTTTGCGCTACCAGGTAAAAACTTTTGTTTTGTTTGCGCTGAAAAAACAAATCGTTAGCCGATATTTTTACAGTGAGATTGGTTGGATCATTGTTGTAAACGGCAATATTTATTCCCATTGATTGTACGCGAGGCAAATTATAGGTAGCCTGTGATCCATCGGGGAAAGTAATGTTTGCTTTGTACGATCTTTCGATGTCAGGAGTGATAGCGAAGATGCCCATTCCTAAATGAGCACTGCTGATCTGGGCAACCTCAGCGCCTTTATCATCAACAATGGTTCCTTTGATATCTACGCCCAGTCCGCTTGAGGCTATAGCCTTAAAAGCAACTTTAGTGCGGATCCCGTTGGTTAGCTGCCCTCCTTCCGGAAAAAACTGCACATCATAGCCTTTAACGGCTGTACGCATAGAAAAGCTGCTGCTGATAGTTTTACGGTCGCCAACGTCAATGGATGTAACCAGGATACCGCCGGTAATTACATCGGCCTGGCTTTCGGGCAGGTCAACCTGCAATACGCCTTTATCGTCTGTAACGCCGTGGCCTTTGCTTACGGGGTCGCCGTTTTTCATCAGTTGCCAGTTTACTTTTTTGTTGGCATACGGACTGTTGTCCGGCCCTTTGTAAAGGATGGTGGCATCAACTTTAACGCCAGTTCTTTTGCTTGAACTTTTATAAGTGATGTTGGTGCGTACCTGGTTATCTATGGCATTGCCAACACTAAAAGTATGGTCATAAAAATAATCCGGGTCAAAATTACGCATCCAGTTGGTGTAGCTTCGCAGGCGGTAAGCTCCCTGTTTATAAGTATCGCCGTTAAGCACAATGTTACCACTTGCAAAACCGTTTGTAACTGCAATGCGCTGACTCTCAACTACGGAATCGCGGTTGTTAATCAGGTCGACGTAAACTATACGGCTTAGTGCTGATGGCTGGCGCTTTTCAATGGTTACATAGGCTTTAAACCAAATGGTATCACCAACAGCATAATAAGGTTTATCTGTATGCAGGTAAACTTTCTCGATAGGGTAGCTGCTGATAAACTTGCTTGTTTTTTCGATTATGGTTGTTAGGGGGATGCTATCCTGCTGGGCAAAAACAGATGCGCCAAATGCGGTTAACAGGCATAATAGGAGTAAAAATCGACGTATGATCATCAATATAAGTTAAAGAAGTAACAGGGGCTAATATAAACATTTAGCCGTATTGCATTTTTAGCGGCTGTTTATTTAACACTTTTTTACAAATGCTTTTTTTAGCCGCTTGCGAAAGTTAAACGCTAAAAGCTATACACTTGTAAAAAATAGCACAATTGTTACTTGGCTGCAGTTTTGGCCTTGCCCTCAACATGTACCGAGACGATGCTTGAGTGGATGATGCCCAGGGTAGTACCAGGCTTTACATTAAGGTAAAATTTAAAGTAGCTGTCCACAACCGCTTTTGAGGTATGGATATAATCAGCCTCTCTTTCCTGGTCGCCGTTAAATCCAACAAGCGGGGCGCCGTAGTACAACTTGCCCTTATCATCAACATACATGGTGAAGGAAAAATAGAAATCCTTATAGGCATTTTTGATCACAATGTCGTAAGTAGGGTCGAGGTAGTCATCAGAGTTGTCGAAATTATTAAGTATGTCCGGTTTGGTAGTGCGGCGGGACACTGTTACCAGCGGGCTTTTGCTGGTTATAATAGCCGGCTGTCTGGCTGCAAAAGCCTTGGTATAATCTGCGGTTGCTTTAGCGGCAAGCGAACGGATGAATACAGTATCGGCATGGCTTGGCCTTCTTAATGTAGTGGTATCGGTGTGCAAAACGTTTTTTACATAATTATCGGCAAAAAAGCGCATGAACACCTTGGTGCCTTTAACATCAAGTGAATCCCCTTTCTGGATCAGGATCTCCATGGTTATGCTGTCCTTATTGATCTGCCTTATCTTTAACCATGAACGCGCTGCGTTGAAGATTGAATCATAGCCACGTGTTAGCGGGAAATTAATAAAAGCATTTTTTGTTGGACTGAAAATGCTTATCGAATCTTCTGAAACAAATTTTAGCTTCCATTGTGGCTCCAATTGATAACCGTATTCGTTAAACGAAAGACCGTTTTTTTGACGCCTGGATACTTCGGAATAATTGATGCCATTGTAAGGTTTAAAGGAGATCAGCTCTCTTTTCTTTTTACCTGAAGGACCGCTGCCGCAACCTGAAATAAAGGCAGATATGATGAAGAGCAGCCCAAATGCTGCCGTTTTTAACATTTTGAAATTGATAAGTAGCATTGCTGCTAAAGATATAGATAATTTGATAAATGGTTAAAAAATGGACCGATATCATTACAAGCTACTTTTGCCGGTAACGTTTACTGCAATCTCGCTGGTATGCACAATGCCAAGCGTACTGCCCGGCTTTACATCAAGATAAAACTTGAGGTAAGTCTCCATTACGGCTTTTGAAAGATGGGTATTGCTTACCCTTTGAGTTTCTTCGAAAAATACCCGTAGGGGTTTACCATAATGCATCCGCCCCACGGGGTCAACAAAAATTGAGAACGAATAGTAAAAGTTTGCATAGGCTTTATCAATGGTAATGTCAAACTCGGGTCGCATATAGTCGGATGGATTAAAATTGTTGAGCATGGTTGGCTCGGTATGGAGTTTTTTTATTTTTATCCGGTTGCTGCTGCTGCTAAGCTCGACCGGTTGCCGCGCTGCAAAGGCTTTTTCAATGTTTTTGTTGGCAACGTCGGCTAATCGCTTTATATATATCGAGTCTTTGCGGTTTGGGCTTTTACATTTACTCAAATCACCGTGAAGTGTGTTTTTAATATAATTATCGGCATAAAAAACCATATAAACCTTTGCGCCACGGGTATCAACCGAATCGCCGCGGGCTTTAAGCATTTCGATGATCATGCTATCCTTAGTCATGGTTTTAACTTTTAACCAGGTGCGGGCGGTATTAAAAACAGAATCATATCCGCGGGTAAGCGGAAAATTGATGAATTGTTTTTTAGCCGGGCTATAAATCTTTGTTGAGTCATCGGAAACGAATTGCATTTTCCATTGCGGCTCTAATTGATAACCGGAGTTATTAAATGACAGCCCATTATCTGATCTGCGCGCTATCTCTGTATAGCTGATACCCAATACAGGTTTAAAGGAAATCAGGTCTTTTTCGCCATTGTGTTTAACAATGTTACGTTGTTTGCAGCCCATGCAAAGCAAAGCCAAAACGATGCAGGTTAATTTTGCTATAGGTTTGTTAGTTATCATATAGGTATTTGTTAAATATATGACGTATTATGAACGCTAAAATGAGGAGGTTACATAACCCCGTGACTTAAATCTACACGCCCCGGTTTCCTGTAACATGAACGGCTATCTCGCTGGTATGCACTATACCAAGTGTTTTACCGGGAATAAAGTTCAGGTAGTATTTAAGGTAACTGTTCATTACCGCTGTAGAGAGGTGAATATAATTTTCCTCGTAGCTTTTTTCTGTAAATACCGTAAGGGGTTTTCCATAATGTATTTGCCCTGCCGGATCAATAAACATGGAGAATGAATAGTAAAAATTGCTGTAGGCTTTATCGATGGTAATATCAAACTCGGGGTTCATATAATCATAAGAAGTATCGAAGTTGTTAAGCATGGTTGGCTCTGTATGGCGTTTACTAAAAGTAACATGCGGGCTTTTGCTTTCGAGTTCAACAGGTTGTCTTGCGGCAAATGCTTTGGTAAAATCTTTATTGGCTGCATTGGTTAATGATTGTATGTAAACAGAGTCTTTTTTACTCGGGCTTTTGCATTTGCTTAAATCGCCATGAAGTACATTGTTTATATACTTATCCGCATAAAAAACCATGTAAACTTTAGCGCCGCGAGTGTCAACCGAATCTGCATAGGCCTTTAGCAATTCAATGATCATGCTGTCTTTTGTCATGGTTTTAACTTTGAGCCAGGTGCGGGCCGTATTAAAAATAGAGTCATAACCACGGGTAAGGGGAAAATTGATGAACTGTTTTTTTGTTGGGCTATAGATGCTGGTCGAATCATTTGAAACAAATCGCATTTTCCATTCCGGTTCTAACTGGTAACCAAAATGGTTAAATGATAGCCCGTTTTGTGAACGCCGCGCAATTTCGGTATAGCTGATGCCAAAGACAGGTTTAAATGAGATCAGATCTTTTTCGCCGTCATGTTTAACAATGTTGCGGTGTTTACAGCCAAGGCAAAACAAAGTCAATACAATGCAGGTTAAATTTGTAAAAGGTTTAGCAATTAGCATATAGGTTCGATATATTATAAATATATGATATTTACCAACTCCCAAATGTTAAATAATGCTAAAATTGCAGATTGTAAGTAAATCTGATATAAGCTGATGGCAATTGAAATAGAACGTAAATTTTTGGTAGATCAGGAGAAATGGCAGCTGGTAACAAAGCCTGAGGCAATGCATTTCAGGCAGGGGTACATTTTTAGTGATGAAAAGAAAACAATTAGGGTGCGGGTTACTGATACAGAAGCATATATCACTATAAAAGGGAGTACAGCAGGTTTTAGCCGGAGCGAGTTTGAATACACTATTCCCGCAACCGATGGCGTTCAGTTGCTTGATAATTTTGCCACTTCCGAGTTGGAAAAATACCGCTACCGCATTACTTATGCCGGTAAACTTTGGGAAGTTGACGAATTTTTAGGCGATAACCAGGGCTTACTGATGGCCGAAATTGAACTTGGCAGCGAGGATGAAGAGTTTGAACTGCCGCCATGGGTAACAACTGAGGTAACCGGCGATGATCGGTATTATAATGCCAGGTTGAGCATTTATCCTTTTAAAAACTGGTAGCAACTTTTCAGGCGCATTCCGGTAAGCCGAGCAGATAGTCGGGTTTCGATTCGTCGTAAACGGTCTTAACATACTTGTTGCCCTTGGGACAAAGAGCAGGGATCAAGCTGGTTTTATTGCCTTTGTCATCAATAATGTAAGCCTCACCATCCTCATGTTTTATCCAGTCATAAAGTTTCGACCTTTCGGTGAGGCCTTTTACATTGATCCGCTCGTTGATCCATTCAAGTGAGTCGATGGCCACATACGGGTTATCGTGCGGTGCGCTGTCGGTTTTTATAGATACTATACGTACTGCCATTGTATTAAATTGCATTAAACATTCAGGTGGATAAAAATATGGTAAAAAGCAATACCCCGAAATAGGTATAATCACCCAATTTTCACTACGTAAAATTACCTATGGTATAGGCGCTGCCGCTTGCTAACCATATCGCTTATTTGGCGAATAATGAAATGATTTGAGGATAGGGGTGTATTGCATATGCTTGTAAATAAGTATGTTGTAAGTAAAGTAGCACCCTGTAGGTGCGTGTTGCGTCTTTTTAAGAAAATTAAAATAAATATTGCGTAACCAAATGGTTTCATTTATATTTGTAACCGAACGGTTTCATGTTTCCGTTCTGTTACTATGCGAAGAGATGTTTTCCAGGCCATCGCCGACCCAACCCGCCGTGAGATCATTAACCTGCTGGCCAGCCGGCAAATGAACCTTAATGCCGTGGCCGATAATTTTGATATCAGCCGGCCGGCCGTATCCAAACACATAAAAATATTAACCGAATGCGGTTTGCTCATTATTAAGCAACAGGGGAGGGAACGCTATTGCCATGCCGATTTGAAACAGTTAAAGCAAGTTACAGACTGGGCAGAGCAATACCGCCGGTTTTGGACGCAGAAGCTGGATGCCCTCGACGCTTTTTTAACCGACGAACAAAATACAGATAACCATAAAAACAGCAAACTATGAGCACACAACCATTTGTAATTGAACGTGTTTATTCGGCGCCCATTCAAAAGGTATGGGAAGCCATTACCGTTAAAGAAAAAATGAAAGAATGGTATTTTGACCTTGCCGAATTTAAACCCGAGGTAGGATTTGAATTTGAATTTACGGCGGGAGATAAGGATAATTTTCAATACCGTCACCTGTGCCGGGTAACTAAAGTTGTTGAGGGCAAAACCATTGCTTATACCTGGCGATATGATGGCTATGAAGGCGACTCGGAAGTTACGTGGGAACTTTTTCCTGAAGGGAATGGCACCAAATTAATCCTCACCCATAGCGGTCTGGAAACTTTCCCGCCGTTGGATTCCTTCAAAAAAGAAAATTTTGTTGCCGGCTGGACACATATTACAGGTATTTCGCTTAAAGAGTATCTGGAAAAGTAAAAAACAACAAAGCCGGGCGTTTGCCCGGCTTCATAATTAAAACAATATGATAAGGAGATATCTACTTTGTAAGTTAAAAATAACTAACCTCTAATCTCAAACCTCCAATCTCTAACATTAAAACACCTGGTCGAACTGGTTAACAGCGTCTTTACTTTCCAGCAGAGAGTGGCCCATTAAAAACTCGTCAACCTTGCGGGCAGCTTCGCGGCCTTCAGATATAGCCCAAACTACTAGTGATTGTCCGCGGCGCATATCGCCTGCTGTAAACACTTTGCTTACGTTGGTACGGTAGACACCCTCTTTCGCTTTAACGTTTTTACGGTCGTCAATTTCAACGCCAAGCTGGCTGATGAAAGTATCATGCTGTGGATGTAAGAAACCCATAGCCAGGAATACACGCTGACAAGGGATTTCACGCTCCGAACCTTCAACTATATGGAATTTTATCGGACGACCCATAAAATCCTGTTCCCATTCAACATCAACTACTCTCAGGGCACGCAGGTTACCTTCTTCATCGCCTAAAAACTCTAAAGTATTAACACCCCAGAAACGGTCGGCACCTTCCTCGTGTGAGCTGGTAGTTTTCAGTACCATTGGATAAGTAGGCCATGGCATATGCTGTGTACGCTGAGCCGGCGGCTGGAACATCACCTCAAATTGTTTGATCGATGCAGCACCCTGACGGTTTGAAGTACCCACGCAGTCCGACCCGGTATCACCACCGCCAATTACCACCACGTCTTTACCTGTAGCTATAATATCTTCGGCAGTAACCTCAATATTGCTAACACGTTTGTTTTGCTGTTTCAGGAAATCCATTGCAAAATGGATGCCTTTTAACTCACGGCCCGGAATGTTAAGGTTACGCGGAATAGTTGAACCGCCTGCTAAAATCACGGCATCGTTGTTACGTACCAGTTCATCAGCGACTACGTTTACACCAACCTCGCTGTTGTATTTAAATACAACGCCATCTTTTTCCATTACTTCAACGCGGCGCTCAACAACCCATTTTTCCAGTTTAAAATCGGGGATGCCATAGCGTAATAAACCACCTGCACGGTCATCACGTTCGTAAACGGTAACGGTGTGGCCAACTTTCACCAGTTGGGCTGCTGCAGCAAGACCCGCAGGGCCCGAACCTACAACGGCTACCTTTTTGCCCGTTTTAACAAGCGGTGCAGTTGGTTTTACAAGGTTTTTCTCATAAGCGATCTCGATGATGTGGCGCTCAATTTCCTCAATAGCAACAGGCGGCTTGTTGATGCCTAACACGCATGCAGATTCGCATGGGGCAGGGCAAATGCGGCCCGTAAACTCAGGGAAGTTATTAGTTGATGATAATATATGGTAAGCTTCTTCCCAGTTTTTACGATACACGGCGTCGTTAAACTCAGGAATGATATTACCAAGGGGGCATCCCGAATGGCAGAAAGGGATACCGCAATTCATACACCTGGCCGATTGCTGGTTAAGCTTCTCTTCAGTATATAAATTCACAAATTCGTTATAGTTCTTAACGCGTTCAGCAGCCGGAACTTTTGATGGAAGTTCGCGATTAAACTCCTGAAATCCTGTAGGTTTTCCCATTTCTTAGCCTATGGTTTGATATTGTAATTTCTCTAATACTTTTTTATACTCTCTCGGGAATACTTTCACAAACTGGGTTGATGCTTCATTCCAGTTGTTTAGTATCTTTTGCGCCAGCTTGCTGCCGGTTAAGGTGATGTGTTTACGCAGCAGGGTGAGGATCTGCTCTTCGTCTTGTACACTTAGCGGATCAAGGTCAACCATTTCGGTATTGCAGTTTTCTGCAAACGTACCTTCAGGATTGTAAACCCATGCTATACCTCCGCTCATACCGGCTGCAAAGTTGCGGCCTGTATTACCAAGGATAAGCGCACGACCACCGGTCATGTACTCGCAACCGTGGTCGCCGATACCTTCAACAACAGTGGTAGCGCCAGAGTTACGTACCGCGAAACGCTCGCCGGCCATACCGCCTACAAACAATTCACCCGATGTAGCACCATAAAGGGCTACGTTACCAATGATGATATTATCTTCAGGTACGAAGGTTGCGTTAGCTGCCGGATAAACGGCTATCTGAGCGCCCGAAAGACCTTTACCTACATAGTCGTTAGCTTCGCCTTCCAGCTCGAAAGAAACACCTTTAGTGGTGAATGCCGCAAAGCTTTGACCGGCAGAGCCTTTGAATTTGAAGTTAATGGTATTGTCAGGTAAACCTGCAGAACCATAAACTTTCGAAATCTCGTTTGATAACAAGGTACCGATGGTACGGTCAACGTTGATCACATCAAATGAAGCAAATACCGGGGTTTTATCTTCAATAGCAGGTTTAGCAGCTTCCCATAGTTTCCAGTCAAGGATATTGGCCATGCCGTGATCCTGTGATTCACTGTTGTACAAGGTCATACCTTTGGTGTTGGTAACCGGGTGCAGGATGCCGCTCAAGTCAATCTTTTTGGCTTTCCAGCTTTGCAGGTTATCTTTCACTTTCAGGAACTGTACGCGGCCAACCATTTCATGAATAGTACGGAAACCAAGCTCGGCCATGATCTCGCGTAACTCCTCAGCCATAAAGCGGAACAGGTTAACGATATGCTCAGGTTTGCCCGAAAATAATTTGCGCAATTCAGGATCTTGTGTGGCAACACCTACAGGGCAGGTGTTCAGGTGGCATTTACGCATCATGATACAGCCGCCTGCAACAAGGGCAGCAGTAGCTACACCCCATTCTTCGGCACCCATCAGGGCTGCGATTGCCAAATCGCGACCAGTTTTCAGTTGACCGTCTGTTTGTAGTACCACACGGCTGCGCAGTTTATTACGTACCAGTGTTTGGTGAGCTTCGGTTAAACCAAGCTCCCATGGCAAGCCAGCGTGTTTGATAGAGCTTATTGGCGATGCACCGGTACCACCGTCATAACCTGCAATCAGGATTACGTCTGCGTGTGCTTTGGCAACACCGGCTGCAATAGTACCTACACCTGCTTTTGATACCAATTTAACGTTGATACGGGCTGCGCGGTTTGCATTTTTAAGGTCGAAGATAAGCTGTGCCAAATCTTCGATAGAGTAAATATCGTGGTGTGGGGGAGGAGAGATCAAACCTACGCCCGGAGTAGAGTGACGGGTTTTAGCGATCCAATCGTCAACCTTATGGCCCGGCAGCTGACCGCCTTCACCTGGTTTAGCACCCTGTGCCATTTTTATCTGTAACTCATCGGCATTGGTAAGGTAGTTTGAAGTTACCCCGAAACGGCCTGATGCTACCTGCTTAATAGCCGAACGTAATGAGTCGCCGTTTGGCAATTTGTCGTAACGCATTTCGTCCTCACCACCTTCACCTGTATTGCTTTTGCCGCCAATACGGTTCATAGCGATTGCCATTGTGCTGTGTGCCTCGTGCGAGATAGAGCCGAATGACATGGCACCTGTAGCAAAACGCTTCATGATGCTTTCTGCCGGTTCAACCTCTTCAATGCTGATTGATTCGCGGTGGTGGGCAAAATCAAGTAAACCACGGATGGTGAAGTGCTTTTCAGTTTGCTCGTTAACTACCTTAGCGTAGTTTTTATATACCTCGTAGCTATTAGTACGTGTGGCGTGCTGTAACAGGTGAACGGTAGTAGGATTAAACAAGTGGGCTTCGCCTCGGCGTTTCCACTGGTAGATACCACCTTCAGGTAACAGGTTGTCAGCTCCTTTAGCTTCAAAGCCCATTTTGTGTTTGCAAAGTGCTTCACGGGCAATTTCATCGAGGCCTAAACCGCCTATGCGGGTAACTGCACCATGGAAGTATTTGTCAACAACGGTCTTATTTATGCCAAGGATCTCGAATACCTGCGCGCCGTGGTATGACTGTAAGGTTGAGATCCCCATTTTCGAGAAGATCTTCAACAAGCCATCGTTAATAGATTTAACGTAGTTATTCCGCAGCTTTTTGATATCGTAGCTGGTTTCAAGGCTGCCATTATCTTTAAGGGTTTCAATAGTTGAAAGCGCCAGGTACGGGTTGATAGCTGTAGCACCAAAGGCCAGTAAGCAAGCAAAGTGGTGTACTTCCCAGGCATCGCCGGTTTCAACAACCAGGCCAACAGCACCGCGGCGGCCTTTGCGGATCAAATGGTGGTGTACTGCTGATACAGCCAGCAGGGTAGGGATAGGGGCATGCTCAGAATCAACCGCACGATCCGAAAGGATCAATACCTCGAAGCCGTCATCAACAGCATCTTCGGCGTAGCGGCAAAGGCGTGCAATGCCTTTTTCCAGTGAGCCTGGCAGGCCATCAGCCTTAAAGTAAGTTTGCAAAGTTTTGGCGTGGAACAGGCCGGTATCGATACTGCGCAGTTTTTCTAACTGGTGGTTTTTCAATATCGGGTGTTTCAATACCACGCAATGGCAATGCATTTTGTCTTCATCTAACAGGTTGCCATTGTTACCGATAAAGGTAGCAAGGCTCATCACCAAACGCTCACGGATCGGGTCGATTGGCGGGTTGGTTACCTGTGCGAAAAATTGTTTGAAATAGCTTGACAGGTGCTGAGGTTTGTCCGAAAGGATAGCCAAAGGCACATCGGTTCCCATTGAGCCTACAGGCTCTTTGCCATCAAGGGCCATCGGTTTAATGATGGTGTCGATATCCTCGCGGCTGTAGCCAAATACCTGCTGGTAACGGTATACAGAGGCTTCAGACAAGCTGGCGAAAGCCAGGCGCGGTTCTGAAAGCTCGCTCAGGTTAATTTTATAATTCTCTAACCAACGGCCATACGGCTGTTGTGATGCAATTTGTTGCTTGATCTCTTCATCAGTGATGATGCGGCCTTTTTCAGTATCGATTAATAACATTTTACCAGGCTGTAAGCGGCCTTTGCGTAAAACGGTGCTTTCGTCAATAGCTAAGGTACCGGCTTCAGAAGCTGCTATTACACGACCATCATTGGTGATCACGAAACGTAGCGGGCGCAAGCCGTTACGGTCAAGCAGGGCACCTACCAGTTTACCATCGGTAAAGGTAATAGCGGCAGGTCCATCCCATGGCTCCATCAAAGTAGCGTGAAATTCGTAGAACGCTTTTTTAAGCGGATCCATGGCTTCGTTGCCATCCCATGCTTCAGGTACCAGCATCATCATTACATGTGGCAATGAACGGCCGGAGTGCAACAATATTTCAATGATATTATCCAGACAGGCAGAATCCGACTGGTTGTTATCAATCACCGGCAACAACATATCCATTTCTTCGGCAGTAAAGTACGACGAAGCGTATGATTTCAGGCCGGCATAAAACCAGTTTAAGTTACCTGTAAGGGTATTGATCTCGCCGTTATGCGCAATTAAGCGGAATGGTTGGGCCAGTTTCCATGAAGGGAAAGTATTGGTAGAGAAACGCGAGTGGATCATGGCAAAGCCCGATGCAATACGCGGATCAGAAAGATCAGTATAGTATTTACGCAGCTGGTAGGTAGTAAGCTGCCCTTTGTAAATAATTGTTTTACAGCTTAATGATGTAAAATAAAAATTATCAGAAGCGCCGGCTACCGTTTCAGTAATGGTTTTGTTGATATACCTTCTGAGCACGAATAATTTGCGTTCAAAATCATCGGCGTTGGTAATATGATGTGGCCTTGCGATATAAATTTGCTCAATATCAGGCTCGGCCTGGCGGGCTGTTTCACCAATAACTGATGAATCAACGGTAAGCTTACGCTCGCCCAGCTTATGTAAACCTAATTTTTCAATAGCATTATTAATAATTGTACGGCAGGCCTTTTTCTGGGCCGAATCTTTAGGTAAAAATATCATACCTACACCATACTCGCCGGGTTCCGGCAGGCTGATCTCAAGGTTTGAGCATTCTTCCATTAAAAACTCATGGGGCAATTGTATTAAAATACCCGCACCGTCCCCGCTCTCGGGGTCGCATCCGCACGCACCGCGGTGTTCCATGTTTTCGAGCATGGTTAACGCGTTATCAATAATTTGGTTGGTTTTATGACCGTTGATATTGGTTATAAATCCCGTTCCGCACGAATCGTGTTCAAATTCCGGTCTGTAAAGACCCTGGTGGCTATCAGTTTGATCCATTGTTTAAATTAAACCGTTTACAATTTTATAAGGGGTGTAACCACGAAGTTACCAAAACTCAAATAAATTATAAAATTTACGGTAATTTTTAAAGATTTCTAAAAAATCAATTATTTAAATCATAATTATTTAACATTATCTCAACAAAAAGAGACAAATATTATGATGTACAAAATGAAAGTACGAAAAAAATTATTTAGAATCAATATAAAGTTATACCAAACTTGTGCAATACATTTATTAAAGCTGACTTTTTAGCTATAACCAAATTAAATTTTGTGGTGTTTCCCTATGTGATTAGTAGGATTTGGGAGGGGAAAAGTCAGGGGGCGGTAAGTCGGCAAGTCTGAAAGTTGAATTTTGAAAGATCTCTTATCAAGGTATAGATAAAGCTCCGGGAGTCAATAGGTCTATAACTTTTGATTTCGAATTATTGTCTGAACTCGAATTTATAGAATTTAAGGAATCAACATGATGCTATGCAAATTCTATAAATTTTCAAAATTTGTTCAAATCGAGTTCAGACAAAATCAACTATCTGTAAGTACACAAATACGAACTCTGCACTTCTGTTTTAACTTTAAATGAAGTATTTGCTTCAACCTCAAATACTTGTCCGTTGGTAAATGTTTGCCATTGGCTTTGGCCTGGTAATAAAGCTTCAAGGCTGCCTTCAATTACGGTCATGGTTTCGTGGCTTGATGTGCCAAATTCATATTCGCCGGGCTCAATAACGCCGATAGTTGAGCGCCCTTGCGGAGTGGTGTATGCCAGTGATTTTACGGCACCTTCAAAATATTCGTTTACGTTGATCATGTTTAAAAATTTCGGCCTAATATGGTTAAATAAAATGAATTGTATTATAATTGGGGCTTAACTATTAAAAGCCGCCGTGCCGGCGAATGTTAAAATATGTGAAAAAAGTAATTTCGGTTGTGATTATTACTTCTTAAACATCGTTATTTGCATAAAATTTATATATGAGGAAAATCCAACTATTAATGCTGTTCGTTTTATCAGCTATAATATTCCAGGGCTGTAAAAAGGACGTTGTTACTTCTGCTTCCACTACTTCCGACCAAATACTTGCCGCAACTATAAATGGTACATCATGGATCCCTGATGATGTTACCGCTACTATAAATTATGATGCTACTGCTAAAACAAAATCATTTAATGTAGTTGGTACTACTGACCTGAAAAGAGTAAAATGGACGATTACTTTAAGTGATGCTAATGCTACCAATGTCAATACTTTTCCGCTGGCTACTTATAAGGTTGATGCTACCAGCAGGGTAAATATGGCTTATTTCACATCAACTAGCGGTACATCCTTTAATCAGGTAGGTGTGGTTGAGCCAGGTTCGGGTTCTATCATAATTACCTCTATAGATCCATCAAAAAATCTGATAACCGGTACCTATAGCATGACCACGAAAAAGGTAAACTATAATGATGATGGTACCATTGCATCTATTGAAACGTCGCAGATATTAGGTGGTACATTCACTAATCTGCCTTATACCTTTACCCAGGTCAGTAATTAAATAAATTAGAAAATATAACATGAACGCCCCGGGTTGCAATATCCCGGGGCGTTCTTTTTTAAACCGATCCGTAATTATTGGCCAGGACTTGGCCTGGTTGGGCTCGACGGATTAGGTGTCGGGCTTGGTGTTGTTGGGTTTGGCGTATTTGGTATAGGGCTTGGGTTAGGCGTATTTGGCTGCGGTGTAGGGTTAGGTGTACTGGGTGTTGGTGAAGGGTTTGGCGTTGGCGCAGGAGTTGGTACCCGATTTGGATCAGTAGGTGTCGGCGTCGGCGTTGGACTTGGCACAGGATCTGTTGGTTTTGGTGTGGGTACCGGCGTTTTTGGT
The DNA here is from genome assembly GCF_900100945.1 of Mucilaginibacter gossypii. Taxonomy (GTDB): domain Bacteria; phylum Bacteroidota; class Bacteroidia; order Sphingobacteriales; family Sphingobacteriaceae; genus Mucilaginibacter; species Mucilaginibacter gossypii. The sequence continues at coordinate 200,437 of NZ_FNCG01000001.1, forward strand.
TTCTTTTTATTTTTATCTGGCACAGTATCAGTGGTCAATGTGTACTTTGTTACTGATGCACCGGTATTTTGAGCCTGGTGTTCGTTAGCTAATACCAAAGAGCCGGCTAATGACAGGGCGATAGCTGCGGCTGTTATTCTTAAATTTTTCATATTTTTTCTTTTTATTTATGAAAAGTTAACTATTAATATAACTTAACGAAAAAGGAATGGTTTTTGAAATTTGAAATGAATCCAGGTCCAAACCCATTAACCACACCTGTTGCAGTAAATGACCTGGTAATACAACTTAGAGTTTGTATTGTTGATGAGTTGCCGGTTTAAATATTAAGCACCTATCTTTGCATGTAACCTGCCTGCAAACATTACCTATGACAGAACTTGAAAAAATGACATCCGGCGAACTGTACAATGCCGGGGATGCCGAACTTGTTGCCGCCCGTTCAAAAGCCCGGCAATTGTTTACACAATACAATGCCGCAAGCTATGATGACAAGGAAACCAAAACAGCCCTGTTAAAACAACTGCTGGGAAGCTTTAAAGGCAATATTGATATTCAATCGCCTTTTTACTGTGATTATGGCTTTAATATAATAGCCGGGGATAACCTGTTTCTGAATTTTAACTGTATTATATTGGATTGTGCCCGTGTTACCTTTGGTGATAACGTGTTCCTGGCGCCCAATGTGCAGCTTTATACAGCCTATCACCCGGTAATAGCTGCCGAACGGATCAAAGGCCCCGAATATGCGGCACCTATTACTATTGGCAACAACGTGTGGCTGGGTGGTGGTGTAATTGTTTGCCCTGGAGTTACCATAGGTGATAATACGACAATAGGTGCAGGAAGTGTGGTAACCAAAAGTATTCCGGCAAATGTAGTTGCTGCAGGAAATCCATGCCGGGTAATCAAAGATCTGTGATTTCATTATAATTTCGGAATTTCGATTTCGGATTTGACGGCTTTGGGAGCAAGCTATTTCAGACATACGTAAAGCAGCTGAGAAAAGAAATTTCTTTTATGCTTAGCCCCTTTACTTGAAATTACCGAGCTTGACATTGTGAAAGTGTTCAAGCTGATAACATCGGTAACGGCTTTGTGCTGTCTTTTAATAATTTCAGTTCGGCAACAATGATAAAGCTTACAATTACCAGGAAGGCCCAGGAGCTTATTTTCTGATAATTTACTACTGTCCAGGCATGGTGCTGGTAGGCATAGCGCCAGGCCCCAAGTCGGGTAGCTATATTTTCGGCAAACCAGATGAAAAAGCCTATAAGCATAAATGATATTATTGTTGGTATGCGACAGGCTTTTTCCTGTAAATGAAAAACTACTACCGACTGCCTGAAAAAATAAAGGATCAGCACGCCTATGCCATAGCGGATATCGGGCATAAAATGATTGCTAAAAAAATTAAAGTATATCAAAATACCTATGGTGCGGGCAATATAACGGTTAGGCCAGTTTTGTATTTGCAGGTTAAGCCTCCGCCAGGCCTGGCACATATAGCTGGCAACGCTGGCATACATAAAGCCGCTATATAGCGGAACGCCGCCTATTTTTAGATAAGCAAATTCAGGATAGGCCCATGAGCCGTAGTGAACTTTGAAGAGCTCCATTACCAGGCCCAGCAGATGAAATATGCAAATTACCAGTACTTCATCCTTAGTTTCGATCCCGGTGTAATATAAAGCAGCCTGGATAAGCAGGCAGGCTATCAGCATAAAGTCATAACGGGGCAAAATGCCTGCAAACAAATGCGAAAGTGCCAGCATGGCAAATACCAAAACCGGGAACAGGCAAGAGAGCGCCTGCTGCTGCAAAAAGATCCCGAAATATTTAATAGCGGTTTTCATGGATTAATTTAAAGCATATGCCCGGTCCATTCCCTGGATCTGGATTTTGTATTGCACCGGCAGAAGGGCATCCCTTAAAAACTTTCCGGGTTTAAGGTTTTTTATTGCCTTATATACCTTTAGTACAGGCCAAAGCCAGGCTATTTTACCCAGCGGCAGTTGTTGGCTAACCTGCGTGGGCACGGTTAGCAACTGTGCCTGCTTCAGAATCTGATACCTGGCAAAACCAAGATGTTTTTTATACTGATGATATAAATCGGCAGTGAAAGCGCTGTTAATTAAATTGTGTTCAAGGTGTTCTTTGCGCATTTGAAGATAGTGTTGATAATCTGATGGTATCCCTGTTAGCTGCATTCGTTCGCCAACCCGGTTAAATACATTAAACACTTCGGCTTTTTCGGCTGCGCTAAGAGGCTTTTCCAGTAATTCATATGAACGGATGGACAGATCGATCAACAGGAACAGTACATCACGATAAGCCCAGTCGGGTATTTGGGAACCACGGGCGGTTTCAACACCTTTATGAATGGCATTTATTTTATCAATAGCCTTTAAAGCTTCATCGCGCTCCGAAAAAATGATTTGCCGCGAATAGGCTACGGTGCTAAACAGGCGTGCTAAAGGATCAGCAGGAAGTTTGCCCGTGAAATAAAGCCAGTCGACAGCCTTATTTAAAGCAAACTCGGCTGCGGCCCCGGCGAAAATGAACAGGATGGTATCTGCCTTGCCCCAAATCCTGCGCACTATCGAATTTTCATCTACAAAAAGGTTCATGTTATATGTTTTTTGTTGCTTTTACTTTGTATTTTAAAAGTACTTTGTATTTCAAAGTTATTAAAATGATTTGAGTTTGCAATAGGAAACAGGCGATTTATTTTAGAGTGGTAGAAAGTTGGTATCAGATTCAGTTATTAATTGATTACTAATTTTAATGGCTTTTTGATTGTTTAAAACTTTTTTGCTAATTTTTATAGTTTTGAAATTGTTGTTGGTATACTTGTATTTTAATTAGGGATATAGTTTAAAACAGGCGTATGGTAAATGCAGTTTTTGAATTTGAATTTAATAATCAGGTTGTTGAGTTTGATATCAGCGATAAAGATTTAATGATCAATGCCACAGAAATGGGCAAAATCTTCGGTAAAAACCCAACAGAGTTTTTAAAGCTGAAACAAACTAAAGATTTTATTGACGAATTGAAAAGCATGCCCTTGCCTTTTAATGAATCGAATTTTGAAGGTAACAGCACAAAGAATTCTGCCGATCTGGAAGCCATGATATTTGTGAATAAGCTGGATGGGCTATGGATGTGCGAAATTTTAGCATTGAAATTTGCAGGTTGGCTTAACCCTAAGTTTGAAGTTTGGGTGTATAGCACCATCCGGGAATTTTTGCCTAACTTAAGAGATAACAACGAAGCCTATAAACAGATTGTAAAGTTCGAAGATCAGTTGGATAAACTGGTGAAGAAACTACAGGGTAATGCCGATTTTCAGGCCTATATGCAATTACAGGAAAAATTGAAAAAGCTGCCTTACCGGATCAAACGAAATAACCAGGCCACTTTAAGGCAATACAGGCAATTGAAAGCTATTTGATATATTGTTTATAAAAGAGGGGACTCAGCTTTCCCAGGGTTCGTTTTCCTCTCTTAAAAATATTTAACACTCCGGTTTGCTAATCTAATGTCATTAAATCACTGTTGATTTAGCATTAAATAATTGTTATCCTATTTTTTTTACTTTCGCTTTTTATTAGCTCCCGGGGAAATTCGGATTTGATCAATCCTTGCTGGTCACGTCTTGGGGGAAACTAAAGCAATGCGTTTTTCATGAAAAGTAAATTGAGGTTGGCCGAATATAAAGTACTTTTATACAGGCTGTTTTTGGGATATTTGTTTTATTTTATTGCAAGGGTATTATTCTTTACTTTTAATACGCACCTGTTTGCAGTTGACAGCTTTTGGGCGCTGCTCAAATTGTGCTATTACGGTATGGCCTTTGATACCACGGCGCTGCTTTATATTAACAGCTTATTCATCTTGCTTAGCGTTTTACCTCTAACGGTAAACACCCGGCCCGGTTTTCAGAAGGGTATGGCTATCCTATATTTTGTTACCAATTTACTCGCCTACGCTACCAACTTTGTTGATATTATTTATTATCGCTTTAGCCAGGTGCGTTCAACGAGGGCAACACTTGATGTGTTGGCCGATGAGAACAACAAAAAACTATTGTTTACCCATTTTTCGGAAGCCTACTGGTATGTCATTATCATATTCATATTGTGTTCACTTTGCTGGATCTGGCTCTATAACCGGGTGAAGCTAACACCTGCCGCAGCACGGGATAAAAAAGTATATTTCTTATCATCTATAATATCGTTCGTGCTCATTCTGGCGCTGGTTATCGGAGGCATTAGGGGCGATTTTGCACACAGTACCCGGCCTATTAATATGGTTGATGCTTATAAACACATCACGGTGCCCAACCAGGGTGATATTGTGCTGAATACCTCGTTCGCTATTTTCAGGACACTGGGCACCAACAACTACAAACTCCAGCACTGGACGGATGAGGCTTATATTAAAACCAACATCAAACCTATAAAACAATACAACACCAAGCCGGCTAATAAGCCTAATGTGGTGATCATTATACTCGAAAGTATGGCCCGCGAGTATTGGGGCAGTATGAACCGCGACGTTAATATACCGGGATTTAAATCCTATACACCTTTTTTGGATTCAATCTCCGGCAGCAGTCTTATATTTACCAATGCCTACGCAACGGGCAGGCAATCAATCCATGCCATGTCGTCGGTATTGGCGGGGATTCCCTCGTTTCAAAATGCTTTTACCTCATCGCCATATGCCAAACAGCAGATCCAGTCGATAGTGTCGGTTTGCGACAGCATGGGGTATCAGACTTCGTTCTTTCACGGGGCAGCCAACGGGTCGATGGGCTTCCAGGGCTTCGGCAGTATTTTGGGATATCAGCACTATTATGGCCGTACCGAATATAACGACGATAAAGATTTTGACGGCATCTGGGGCATTTGGGATGAATATTTTTTCCAGTTTATGGGGCATACGCTGAGCAATCAGACACAACCCTTTATGGCTACGCTGTTCACGCTGTCATCCCATGATCCATATCAGCTGCCCGAAAAATATAAAGCGAGGTTTAAGGGTGGTCCGCTGGCTATTGATAAATGTGTTCAGTATACGGATAATTCACTGCGGATTTTTTTCAATTATGCGAAGACCCAGCCCTGGTTTAACAATACCATTTTTGTGATCACGGCCGATCATACCAGTCAAACTTATTATCCTGAATATAGTAAGCAGGTTAACCGTTTTGCTGTGCCTATCCTGTTTTACAGCGCCAACAGCGCTTATAATCTGAAAGGTGTGCGTACTGATCTGGCATCGCAAATGGATATTTACCCAACTGTGGTGGATTTGATTGGTTATAACAAGCCCTTCAGATCATGGGGGAGGAGTTTGGTAGGCAACCATCCTGATGAGCAGCCAAGGGTGATCAACTCAACAGGTAACATCTACCAGTTTATGCAGGGTAACTATACCTACCTGTTTGATGGCAAAAACTTCACCGGCATTTTTGCCGTGGCCGACAAAGGACTGGAAAAAAACCTGATGACAGCGCAACCCAATGCCGAAATGCAAAAAGGCATGCAGGATTGTAAAGCCCTGATACAAGATTATACAGATAGGATTGTGAACGGGAAGCTGTTGGCGAGGTAGGGTTTCGATAGAAGCGGATACGCCTAATCAGTGTGGCAGGTACACTTATTTGCTACATATCCACACCACCCCAACTTTTCAACAATACCCTAAAACCCCCGCTAATGCATTAACTTTACCCGATTAACAGAAGGAGTAACCGCTTGGCTAAAGATACTACCAAAGAAACCCCCTTAATGCAGCAATATAATGCTATCAAAGTAAAGTATCCAGGTGCTTTATTGCTGTTTAGGGTGGGCGATTTTTATGAAACATTTGGCGAAGATGCCGTGAAGGCTGCCGGTATTTTAGGCATCGTGCTTACCCGCCGGGCAAACGGCGCCGCTACACATATTGAGCTTGCCGGTTTCCCCCACCATTCGCTTGATACTTACCTGCCTAAACTGGTACGTGCGGGACAGCGTGTGGCCATTTGCGATCAACTGGAAGATCCTAAAACTACCAAAACCATCGTTAAACGCGGTGTAACCGAACTGGTTACCCCCGGTGTCGCCACTAACGATAACATCCTTCAGCAAAAAAGCAATAACTACCTGGCCTCGCTGCATTTTGAAAAGAATACGATAGGCATTGCCCTGATCGATATCTCTACCGGCGAGTTCATGACCGCCCAGGGTAACAGCGATTATATTGATAAGCTGCTGCAAAGCTTTTCGCCCAGTGAAGTGATCTATCCCAAAAGCCGTACACGCGATTTTAAAGATACTTATGGCGATCGCTTTTACACCTATGCCCTTGACGAATGGCCATACAGCGGCGATTACGCCACTGAAACGTTGCTTAAGCACTTTGGTGTAAAATCGCTCAAAGGCTTTGGTATTGATAAACTGAATTTAGGCATCATCGCTGCCGGTGTTGCTATTCATTATTTGAATGAGACAGAACACCGTAACCTCGGGCATATTTCGGCCATCAGCAGGATTGAGGAGGATAGGTATCTTTGGCTCGACAGGTTCAGCATTCGCAACCTCGAACTGGTGGGTTCGGCCAATGAAAACGCCATGACACTGGTTGATGTGCTTGACCACACCTGCTCGCCTATGGGCGCGCGTTTGCTGCGTCGCTGGATTGTGATGCCTTTAAAGCAAATCAAAGCTATCAATGACCGCTTAGGCGTGGTTGAATACCTGATAGAAAACGAAGAGCTGAGGGAAGAGTTGCTCCAATATCTACGCCAGATAGGTGATTTGGAAAGGCTCATCTCAAAAATAGGTTTACAAAAAGCCAATCCACGTGAGGTTTGCCAGTTAAAAAAGGCCCTAACCGCCATAGCCCAAATTAAACGCATAGCCGAATCATCACAAAGTGCCCCGTTACGCGCCATTGGCGAGCAGCTTAACCCCTGTGCACTAATTTGCGAAAAGATAGAACGTGAATTAAACCCCGAGCCTCCGGTGATGCTGGTAAAAGGTTCGGTGATGAACGAGGGTATTAACGAGGAGCTTGACCGTTTGCGTAAGATCGCCTTCGGCGGTAAAGGTTACCTGCTGGAGATTCAGAAGCGCGAAGCTGAATTAACGGGCATCCCATCGCTTAAAGTATCGTTTAATAACGTGTTTGGCTATTATTTGGAGGTTACACACAGCCACCGGGATAAAGTGCCAACCGAATGGATCCGCAAGCAAACGCTGGTTAATGCCGAGCGGTACATTACCCCCGAACTTAAAGAATATGAAGAACAGATTTTAGGCGCCGAAGAAAAAATCTTCGCGCTTGAAACGCAGCTTTATAACGACCTGCTTTATTCGCTTGCCGAGTATATTAAACCTATCCAGTTGAATGCCCAACTGATAGCCCGTTTGGATGTGTTGCTCAACTTTGCAACCATCTCCATTAAAAACTACTACGTTAAGCCCGAGATTAATGAAAGCAAGGTACTTGACATTAAGGGCGGTCGCCACCCTGTTATTGAAAAGAACCTGCCGATAGGCGAGGAGTACATCACCAACAGCGTTTACCTCGATTCGGAAACCCAGCAGATCATCATTATTACGGGCCCTAATATGGCGGGAAAGTCGGCTTTATTAAGGCAAACAGGCTTGATAGTACTGATGGCCCAAATGGGTTGTTTTGTGCCGGCTAAAGCTGCGTCAATAGGCCTGGTCGATAAGATCTTTACCAGGGTAGGTGCCTCGGATAACCTTTCATCCGGCGAATCGACCTTTATGGTGGAGATGAACGAAACTGCCAGTATCCTCAATAACCTGAGCGACAGGAGCCTGATCCTGCTGGATGAGATCGGTCGCGGTACTTCAACGTATGACGGGATCTCCATTGCATGGTCAATTGCCGAGTATCTGCATAATCACCCTACGGCAAGGGCTAAAACGCTGTTTGCAACCCACTATCATGAGCTTAATGAACTCAGCAATTCGTTTAACCGCGTTAAAAACTTTAATGTATCGGTTAAAGAAGTGGGGCAGCAGATCATCTTTTTACGTAAACTGGTACCGGGTGGCAGCGAGCACAGCTTTGGGATCCACGTGGCTAAACTGGCAGGTATGCCTTCAAAAGTACTTTCCCGTGCCAATGAAATTTTAAAGAAACTGGAAAATGAACGCACCGGCGGCGAGCATATCAAAGAAAGTATCCGCAAGGTTCAGAAACAAGCTGTACAAATGCAGATGTTTTCAATAGATGACCCCGTATTGGTGAAGATACGCGATACCCTGAATAACCTTGATGTAAATACATTAACCCCGGTTGAGGCATTGATGAAGCTGGACGAAATCCAAAGGGTGGTGAAGAGTTGATTTTCGAAGTCCGAAAGTCCGATGTCCGTAAAGTCCGAAAGTTTTGACCTCTTGCCCGAAAGCCAGGAGCAGTTTTAATGAGTTATGCATTTTTACTTCCGGACTTTCGGACATCGGCCTTGCAGACTTCTTCCACCCATGTTAATATGTTAAAAACATCCGCATCCTCTCAATAAACATTAAAGTTAATTTTACTTTATGAGCATATACCTGCGTCGTAGTTTTTATTTGTTTATACTTTTCCTTTCCCCATTTATATTAAGTTCATGTCACTCGCGCAAGGCCGCTATGCGCGGCCAGCCGGGTGAGGTGGTTAATCCGTCACCTGATATCGCTTCAAAATATTCCGAAATTATGGAGGTTGATAAGGGCAGTATTCAAAATGGTCGCCTTTACGCTTTTATTGATCAATGGATGGGAACACCCTATAAATTTGGTGGATTAGATAAAGACGGGATCGACTGTTCAGGGCTGACTTTTTTGCTGGAACAGCAGGTTTATGGTATTACCATTCCCCGCATGACCAGCAAGCAGATATCCGTCATCAAACGAAAATATGAAGACGAGCTAAAGGAAGGCGACCTGGTGTTTTTTGATTTCGACGGAAAGCAGTTTAGCCATGTGGGTGTTTACCTGCAAAATGGCTACGTAGTACATGCCAGCTCACGTCGCGGGGTTATCATCGTAAAACTGCGCGATCCATCATTATACAAGTACTTTTCGAGGGCAGGTTCTATTGAAAATGTACCTACAAGCATGAATTAGGTAATACAAATTTTAGGAGGATTTTTGCGAACTACACCAATATAAAGTTTAAATCGCCTTCATGTAATTCGTTAAAATTTGAGCCAATTTGTGCAGTAATTTTCAATAATTTTGCACCATCATGGCCGACAAAAAAAAAGATTACTCATTCTGGACTAAGTACAAGCGGTTCGCAGGCACCGAGATCATGCTTTATGTGATCATGGTGCTTGGTATTATCCTCGGTATCGTGATATTTAGTTACCTTTAACTAAGGTAACGTTATCATTATCTACATCCGCAATTGACTGGTAAAAATCAACAAGGTCCTGATAGGTGTCTTTACTATATGTACCATCTATGATCTGTAGCTTGCGACTGTATACCAGCTTATCCCCATTTACAGTTGCACTTGATTCAAACTTTCCGAAAGGTTTTTCGATACTTACTTTTTTAGGGCGCATATCAACCTTGTATCCTGCGGGTAGGGTATAAGTGATCTCATCCTCATCGGTATATCCACGGTTAATGTAAACATCGTTATGTCGGTTACGGACCTCACGTAACGGCGAACTTACACGGTTGGCCGGGTTGGCCAGAAAAATTATTTTTCCGTCAGATACCGAGCCATAGTCTGTAGCCGAAATTTTTAACGTTTCGGTGGTGTATGGTTGTTCAACTTTAAACTGCTTCAGATCTGCACTTTCAATATCAAGGTTATTAATGGGATAAATCTTCTTCAGATCTTTGATCTGTTCTGTTTTCGATTCATAGATCACATGATCACGATCTTCATAATTAGTGCCCTTGAAATTGGTAACCATTGTGCCTGACAGGTTACCGTTGGCACTTAATGTAAAATTGGCTTTGCGTTGTTCAAGATTAGCCTGGGCCGTGTATTTTGGCGTATGCATTAATTTGCCACCTTGCGGTGTACAGGCCAGCACAATACGGTCATCAGTGAAATCGCCTAAAAAGCCAAACGGTATGTTCTGACTGGTACATTCTAAAAAGGTGGTATCATTTTTAAAAGGCAGGCACAAAATAACATGATTGCCCTGGTCCATGCTTGCAAAGTCGGGCTGAAAGTTTACTTTGGATGGTCCTGCTTCCACTACGCAGTAGTATGAATCAATGTTGATAGCCTTTAATAAGGCCTGCGTGTAGTTAACCAGGGCTTTGCAATCACCATAATTTTGAGCATCAACATCTGATGCCAGGAAGGGTTGATAACCGCCTATCCCTACTTGTATACTAATGTAATGCGTTTTGCTTTGCATGTATTCATAAACCTTGCGCGCTTTGGCTTTAGGGTCGGTTATTGAACTTGTAAGCTCTTTTACTTTCGCCACTGTTTGAGGCGAAAGCTGCTGGCGGCCTGCGTTAAGCTTGTCATATTGCCATTGCCCAAGTTCTTTCCAGTTGGTAAATGAGCCACTGATACCACGGTAAATGAATTTTTCGGGCGCTATTTCCAGCCTGGGCATTATTGATCGGTAAACAGGGCTGTAAGGTTCATGCTTTAAAGCTTTCAGGTTGCTAATTTGCCAGTTGTATGTTTGTAGCCCAAGCTTATTGGTGCCAATTGTTACCTTAACAGGTAAATTGGTTTGTTTGTATTTGATTTTAAAATCGGGCTTGCAGATAAATGTATACGAGCTTTTTTCAACTGCTATACCATCCGAAGGAATAGGTTGCCAGCTCTCAAGGTCAAGTGATTGTTTTGACTTTACATCATACTCATAACTTACGGTGTAAGGATAATCATTTACCCTGGGTTGATAATGTTTTATCTTTAGGTCGGTAAAAAGTGAAAAGCCATCGTGATTGCTGTCATCATCAAAGTCGCTTTCTGAAAATTTACCTGTGGGCTTGCCCCATTGGTTGTAAATCATTCCTTTTATATCCTTAATATAACGACTTTTGTCATGCCATATCGCTATATCAACGTCATCGTCACCATTTTTATTGAGTACGGTTATTACTTGTTTTACGTGACAAAGTGTGTTATCTAAGTCTTTAACCTCAACAGTAACTTCCTCATTACGCACTATTGAGCTGGCATAAGGCAAAAGGTCTTTTGAAATGAGCGATACGTCGTAGTTTTCCTGTGCTTTTACACAGGTTACCGCCAAAAAGATAAAAAGGGTAGTTAAAAATGCTTTCATTATTTTTTCTTGAAGATCATATCTCCTTTTTCCGTTAGAATGATCTTATTAAACAGCTCCTTAAGATAAGGGTATTCGGCCGAATCATAAACCGACTTGTTAAACTGGGTAATGTTTGAAAAGGTAAAACTGTTATTGTCCTGGCTCTCAAACGTGGTAGCAAACATGCCGCCTTTGTTTGGTAATGAAAACGCTACTATCTGGGGCGGGGTTTCAATGATATATTGCGCAGGCAGGTGCATCACCAAAACAAGCCTCTTGTCTGAGGCAAAGGCCCAGTCAACAGGATAATCACGTTCGGCAAGTTTGAACGGGTTGGTGGTGCGTTTTTCCCAAAAATAAGGGTTAAATGCAAGCTTATCATGATTGGTATTATCAAATGCATCTATCTCCACTTCAAAGGTTTCACGTAGCGGGTTGTCAAGACTGTCGAGATTTGCTATGTCTGACTTAAGTACTTTTAATTTAGGTTGTTTCTCGTCAAAATCTTCAACATATTCATCAACAGTATTAAACTTTTTAATGACTTTGCGTTTTTCGTAAGCGTCGTAACCTTTGTAGTAATTGGTTATTGTACCTTTTAGCTTTCCATTATCAAGCAGTGTAAGATCGAACATCCGTGTGGTGGCCGCTTTTTGCTGAGTGCTTAACTCTATCCAGTATGATGGTTTATTAAGGCTAATCACCCTTCCCTTATCGTTTATACATTTAAGAGGGAGTAAACCGAAGGACAATAACGGATCGGTAGCATCGAGCAGGTAGGTTTGATCGCCAATAGTTAACCTGGCTATAACGTAGTTAAAGTCGCTAAGTACCGGGTAAAGGTTATTCACCATTCCATGGTCGCGGGTTGAAAGCAATACGGCATCGGCGTTAAGGCCAGCAGCGCTTAGCGCGGTAATAAGTGTCAGATTAATATCGGCGATACTGCCGGTGTGAGTATCAAGGGCTTTCTTAATACCTTCGTTACTTTCTATACCGATATAATCGTTCCATTTTAACTGTTTTTGTACCCAATTGTAGATGGTTTCAGCTTTATCCAGATCATCCGTTTTACCCGCAATAACAGGGGCTATGCGTTCTTTAAGCAAGCTGGTCCGTTTTAACTGGGAGCCAAATCCGTCTGATATTTTTAACTGGCGGTCAACGTCACTCCATTCCTTGCTTATAACACTTTTAACATTGGTATAAGGATTTGTCCATTCAACCAGTTCGAAAAATATAGCTGACAGGAAATTTTTACGCGCCGTCATATAATCTTCTTCAACAAAGGCCGGGATATCTTTCATGGCATAAGTAATGTGCGAGCAATCGGCTTTGGAGCCTCCGGATGAGAAGCATTCGCGTTCAACTTCCGAAGTGCTTTTAGTGAGTTTCAGTGCTCCGCGTAATGACGCGTTAAAGTTCCAAAAGCCTGGGATATGTACTTCATATTGAGAGTATACTTTAGGAACATCATCCTGGAAATTCCATCCATGAAATAAATCCCAATACGGAGATACAACTTCGTATTTATATTCAATGACACAGCCGGGGCGTAAGGCAGGTAATACAAATTTTACTGTGCTGCCATACTTATAATCTTTTACGGTATAAACTTTTTTGGTGTCCAGTTCGACCTGTTGAATTATGCCGTTATCATCCTTGTAATAAGTTGTTCCGCTAATGTTTTGAACTTCTTCAAAACTATTATCGCCGTTATGGATGGGAATTGCGATAGTACCTTTGTTAAGGCCTTCTTTACTGAAGATCTTTATTTTGGTATGATAGGTAAATACCATCCTGATATGGTCACTGACTTCATCAATTCTGGTTTTGCCAAATTCGTTAAAAAAAACGGCATTTGCCTGCGGATCTTTATCATATTTGGCCATTTCAATCTCCTGGTCGGTGATTCCGGTTTCAAAATCCTGTGCGGCAGCTTTGAGTGATAAGCTGATAAAAATCAAAAGAATAAGAGTGATTTTGTTCATACAAATTGTGATAATTAGGGATAATCAAATTAAATAATAAATTGGTATATTAAATAAATTAAAAAATTTATTCTGCTGATTAATTTTAGGACATTTGCGACCTTTGCATCTCTGAACACTTACAAATGAAATTAAATTTAAAACGGCCCCTGGCTTTCTTTGATCTTGAAACAACAGGTACCAATATCGGTGCCGACCGTATAGTTGAAATATCTGTTATCAAGCTTAATCCTGATGGCAGCGAAGAAGTGAGAACGTGGCGTGTTCACCCGGGCATTCCTATCCCGCTCGAGTCGTCGCTGGTGCACGGCATCTACGATGAGCACATACAAAACGAAAAGCAATTTAAAGAGCTTGGCCAGGAAATAGCCGATTTTATTGGTGATAGCGATTTGGCCGGATACAATTCAAATAAGTTTGATATCCCCATGATTATGGAGGAATTTTTACGTTCCGGAGTGGATTTCAACCTGGATGCCCGCCATTTTGTTGATGTACAGAACATATTTCATCAAATGGAGCAACGCACGTTAAAGGCTGCCTACCAGTTTTATTGCAATAAAGTAATTGAAAACGCCCATTCGGCCGAAGCAGATACCCGCGCTACCATGGAAGTTTTGCTGGCGCAGATTGAGCGTTATGAAAATGTAGAGTGGGAGGATAAAAAAGGTAATAAAATAATCCCTGTTGTGGGCGATGTTGAAGCGCTGCACGCATTTACTAACCTGAGCAAACCGGTTGATTTTGCCGGTCGTATGGTTTATAATGAACAGGGCGAGGAGTTGATAAACTTTGGCAAACATAAAGGCAAACGTGTTGAAGACGTGTTGAACGCCGAGCCAAGTTATTACTCATGGATGATGCAGGGTGATTTTCCGCTTTATACTAAACGCAAACTCGAAGAAATTTACACCCGCTGGAACGCCAAAAAAGCAGCCGAACGCCAGGCCAACAAAGCTGCCCAGCCAAAACCGGCAGATCAACAGCCCGCTGCTTCTAAACCTGAGTACCAGAAAAAAGAGTATACCAAGCCCGATCATACCAAAAATCAGCAGTATCAAAACAAACCTTTTAAAAAGAAGGATGAGCCAGCCCAGCCGGTTAACGATGATATGCTGGCCCAGTTAGCGTTGAAGTTTAAAAAAGGATAATATTTTGAACCCTGATTTTAGGATTAAAGGATTTTAGGATTTTTTATTGAAACCCTTGCATAAATAATTGCAAGGGTTTTTTGTTGATATTATTTTGAAACCAGAAAAGGAAGGATACGTTAACCTTTAACCTTTAACCTTTAACCTTCAAAAAATCGATATTTCGTTTCAATCCACTAAATTTTGTGCGCTTAACGGCCGAATTTTTAAATACTTTTTGAAAAATATCCTGTGTAATGTCCTGCCAGTCGGCGGTTTTCAAGTGCAGTAAATCAGGGTGCGGAGTAAAGGCTGGTTCGGTATTTAGCACCGAGAAGCGGTTCCAGGGGCAAACATCCTGGCAAACGTCACAACCAAACATCCAGTTATCCATCTTACCTTTAAACTCCTGTGGAATTTCGTTTTTAAGTTCGATGGTTAAATAGGAGATACAACGGCTGCCATCAACTACGTACGGCCCTACAATAGCATCAGTAGGACAGGCGTCGATACAATTGGTGCAGGTGCCGCAATGATCGGCTGTGGGAGCTATATCGTACTCCAGTTCAAGGTCAATGATCAGTTCGGCCAGGAAAAAGAACGAGCCGGCTTTTTTGTTGAGCAGGTTGCTGTTTTTGCCAATCCAGCCCATTCCTGCTTTACGTGCCCATGCCTTATCAAGTACCGGTGCCGAATCAACAAACGCACGGCCGCCTACTTCACCAATTTTATCATTAATGATTTGCAGTAATAGCCTCAGCTTATCTTTAATCACCGTGTGGTAGTCAATTCCATAAGCGTATTTAGAGATTTTGGGCGATAACGGATCATCCTGCTGCTGATCGGTATAATAATTAATGCCTAATGATATAACCGATTTAGCCCCGTCAACCAACAAACGCGGGTCAAGGCGCTTATCGAAATGGTTTTCCATGTACGCCATTTCGCCATGCATGTTTTTATTGAGCCAGGATTCAAGACGCGGGGCTTCGTCTTCTAAAAAATCTGCTTTGGCAATACCACAAAACAAAAAGCCAAGTTTTTGTGCCTCGTTTTTAATGAGTTGACTGTATATGGCTTTGTTTTGCTGCATTTATGCAAAGATAGTATAAATTGAAATTGGTGCGCGAACGGTTATGCTCTTCAATAAGGTTTAATCAATCATGGTATACTTGTATAAGGAGATTATTCGTTATTATAGTTTACTCCGTTTTGCTATAAGTTTACTATTGGTGCAGTTTTTGTATCTGATAAAAAAAGGGATTTATAGCATGCTTGAGCATATTAAATACTTGCCTGCGCATGTGTTAGGAATGCATGCAGCCGGCCACGTTACTATTGGCGATTATGAAAAGGCCTTAAGACCATTGCTTGAGCAACAGGTAAAACAAACTGGGCGAATAAACTTTTTACTGGTGCTGGAAACTAATATAAAAAATTTTACAGCAGGTGCCTGGTGCGGCAATATCAGGCTGGGCCTTAAATATTTTACCCGGTGGAACAAAGTTGCTGTTGTAACCGATCAGGACGGTGTTCGGGAGTTCAGTCATTTGTTTAAATATATTTTACCGGGCAAGTTTGCGGGCTATAAGCTGGAAGAATTGCACGAAGCCGTAAAGTGGGTAACAGAAGTTAAATAAATAACCATTATGGAAACAATACATAAAACAGCAGCGATGAATAATGATGATTCAGATCTGCACAATGATGAGTTAGGTGAAAATACCGGCGATGATACGATTATTGCTGAAATACTTCATTTGAAACCCGGCGAGAAAGATATCAGCAAAATGCCCTCATCAAATATGGGACAAGGCCCGGCGGGTGAGGATTTGTGAGCCGTCCGTCTTCTAAAGGGAAGATACGGGTGATATTAAACAAGAACTGCCCGCTCTTTGAGCAGGCAGTTCTTGTTTAAATGTGTTGAGATTAATAATGCTATCCAACCACACCCTTTAGGGGGGCTAAAAGCTGTTCCTGATACTGTTGCTTAACGTTTTGGTGCTCCAGTATCCGCTATCTAAAATACGGCGCACAGTCATTAATGGATCGGCTTGATCACGTTTATCAGCTAATTGGAAAGCCATTTTAAAACCGCGTTTCCTAAGCTCAGGCAAAGCAGCTTTGTTCCAGATGCCAAATGGATAAGCAAAGTAGTCCATTTTTTTGCCGGTGATTTCTTCCAATGTTTTAGTTGGTTTTTCGATTTGGGTAACCCAGTCGTCCACCGGGCGATTGGTTATTTTACCATTTTTGCCAATGATCTTAAGGGTTGATGTATGTGAATAACGGTCAACACGGTGGTGGTCCCAGGTGTGGCTGGCAATAACGTTACCTTCGTCAGATAGTTGTTTTACCTGCTCTTTGGTCATGTAATGCGGACGGCCTAACGATACGGTCATCACAAAATAAACCGCTTTAAAACCATACTTTTTAAGGGTAGGATTGGCAATGGTGAACTGATCAAGGTCGGTATCATCAAACGTAAGCATGATAGGCTTTTTAGGCAGCGGCGCGCCCTTGGTAAGGTATGCATAAAGCTGATCGGGCAGTATGGTGTGGTAACCGCTGTCGGCCAGCATTTTGATGTGTTCTTTAAAAGCAGCAATTTGGACAATATAATCCTTGGCGTTTTTTGAATCGGTAGGCTTCCAGTCGCGAATTTGGTGGTAGCAGAGAATAGGGACTTGCTTGCGGGCTAAAATGGCAGCGGCATCACCTTGTGAAGCAGCATTGGCAGCCGGAACTTCAGCAACCGGGGTAGCAGTAGTTGATTTATCTGATGGCTTCGACTGGCATGAAACAGCGCCGAAAGCACAAAGGGCCAGCATGGCTAACGTTTGTTTTATCATATTATAGGTTGGTTTTATTCCTTAATTAACGGCAGCTAAAATAATAATTATATAACACGCAAGCCTTGCGATGTAAACAAAATTAATTAAGACTTTAAGTGTGATAACCGGATAATTATTCGCTTTTATTGATGATCTGCTTCAGGCCCGGCTCGCATGTAAGCAGGTGCCATCCGCCAAAAACTACAAACACTTTGTTATGGGTTTTAAGCAGATTGTCAATGGTGCGAAGCAGGCTTTGATCCCTGATCTCTTTGGAGGCTCTGCCAATTTCCTGAAATTTTCCTTTGGGGTCAAACGGATTGGTAGGTTCCAGCTCCTCGAGCTTAAAAGGGCGGTTAAGCAGTTTTTGATAGGCGGCTTCAAAATAATCCAGGGTTTGCTCAGCCGGAGAAAGCTTTACTCCACCTGTTTTCATGATATAGCCTTGTATAAATTTAGCATAATTTGCTTTAAATGTCGCGCTATCGGTAACAGGAGGCCGTTGGCCCCACATTAAACGTTCGGTAACTATATAAGCTAAAAATTCGCTGGTAGTGTATCTCTTCAATAGCTCTTTAAATTCAAGGCTATCGGTCATGTCGCCGTTAACGGTTATAATTTTAAGGCTATCTGCAAGGGTTTTGGTAAGCCCTATTTCACCATCTTTTTGAATGGCTTCTTTTTTTGAGGCGAAAACCTTTTTTGAAACATCTCCTCCTTCGTTAACACATACATCAGGTCTGAATTCAAAAAATGCCTTTTCGATCCCCTTAAACATCGGATTTTCGGTGTCGTTGTTATCTGGCAAATGGTTAACGCCACAAAAAACAATCTCCTTTTTGTCGTTTTTAAACCTTAAGATGTAGGGATTGGCAGGCAAGTGCCCGGCAGCATCAAGTTTGATCTTTAAGTAACTAACCGTTGGGTAAACCTCAGCGGATGCTTTGTCTTTTTTGGTTCCGCAGCTTAACAAGGCCGAGGAAAATAACAGTAATAAAGTTATGTATTTCATCGGCCCTGTTGTGTTTGTTATAAAACTATACGCTTTCCTTCTTTTATTGACCGCTTGGCGGCATCCAGGATTTGCATAACAATCATATTGTATTTTAATGATGAACGGTCATCCGGGTGCCTGAGCGGATTTGCGAGGGCTGAAGTAAAATAGGCTACCGGCGCATCAGCTGGTGCTACCAGTGGGGCAGCTTTATAACCTCTTACACGGTTATTAACTTTTATTTCAACACTATCCTTATCGAAGGCATGGATATAACCCTTAGCACCGAAAATCTCCATATCCTTGATACTGAAAGGCCAGTTCCAGGAGGCTTCAATCTGCCCGGTGGCATTGGCGTATTCAACCAATATGGTGGCATCATCCTCAACCTTCGGATATACGGTTGGTTTATAATGCCTTGCGATGGCGGTTACTGCTATCGGGCGCTGGCCCTTCATTAGCCAGGTCATCAAATCAGCGCCATAGCAACCAAAATCATTCAGTGCGCCCGCACCATTTAATACAGGATCTGTTAACCAGCTCAAAAAATCTTCGCTGCAGCCAATTTCGCGTGGCCCCTGGTGCCCGTCATGTACCACCATTTTACGGATCAAACCTATGCTGTCCTGCTTAACGGTGTTATAAGCATCCTGGAACGATGGGTACCAGGTAGTTTCATAATTGGTTAATACTTTGACGTAGTATTTAAGGGCCAGAAACTCCATACGTTTAGCCTGCTCAAGGGTGGCGGCCAACGGTTTTTCAACCATTACAGAAATACCTAAGGGTGCGCAGGTCTCCACAATATCCACATGTTTGCCAACAGCGTTGTAACCCAACACAATAGCAGGCTTACGGGTGGTGCACATTTTCCTTAGGTCATCAAAAAACAGGGAATCGGGCAGGTTATATGCTTTGCCAAATTTTTCCCAAAGCTTTTTATCAGGTTCGGCAATGCCTACAATATTTACGTTCCCTTTTCGGTACTCACTTAATATGAGGTGGATATGGTCATGGTTTAAGCCCATAATACCTACTTTTAGTGTCGGTACGGGCTTGTGTATCACTGGTATGGTGTCTTTTTTTGCCTTGTTAACTGAATCGGCAGGTGCCGTAACCGAAGGGGCTGGTGCTGTACCCGGTGGCGGTGGTGTTGTTTGTGCCGATGCGATAGTTATGCAGCTTAAAAAGAGCGTAGTTGTAGTGAGCAGTTGTTTTAATTTGGTTTTCATGATTGGTGGCGATGTATACGTTTATCTCAAAATAAGGATGGATTTCCTCCCAGCTTTATCTTTCCTAAATGTTTGTAGGCAGCCTCAGTAGCTTCACGGCCGCGGGCCGTACGCATTAAAAAGCCTTCCTGTATTAAAAACGGTTCGTAAACTTCTTCAATTGTGCCCTCGTCTTCACCAACTGCTGTTGCAACGGTTTTTAAACCTACCGGACCGCCTTTAAACTTATCAATAATGGTAAGCAGGATCTTGTTGTCCATTTCGTCCAGTCCGTGACTATCTACATTTAAAGCGTTCAATGCGTACTGGGCAATCTCCGTATCAATCTTGCCATTTCCTTTTATTTGGGCGAAATCACGTGTGCGGCGAAGTAATGCATTGGCAATACGGGGGGTACCACGACTGCGGCGGGCGATTTCGTAAGCACCTTCATCAGTAATAGGTGTTTTAAGTATCGATGCCGAGCGTAGTACAATGGTGGTAAGCAGTTTGGCATCGTAATATTCCAGGCGCGAGTTGATGCCAAACCTGGCCCTTAGAGGCGCAGTAAGCAAGCCGGAACGGGTAGTTGCGCCTACCAGGGTGAATGGATTAAGCGAAATTTGTACCGAACGGGCATTGGGGCCGCTCTCCAACATAATATCTATCTTAAAATCCTCCATGGCCGAGTAAAGGTATTCTTCAACCAGCGGACTTAAGCGGTGAATTTCATCAATAAAAAGGATATCCCCGGTTTCAAGATTGGTAAGCAAACCAGCCAAATCGCCGGGTTTATCTAAAACAGGGCCTGAGGTGATCTTAATGCCTACACCCATTTCATTGGCGATAATGTGCGAAAGGGTAGTTTTACCTAAACCCGGAGGGCCATGCAGCAGCACGTGATCAAGCGCTTCACCGCGCTGACGGGCAGCTTGTACAAAGATCTTTAAATTGGCTAATATTTTATGCTGACCGGTAAAATCCTCAAATTGCTGCGGGCGTAATACTTTTTCAATATCACGTTCGGCCGGACTGAGACGTTCGCGTTCAGGGTCAAGATGCTCATTCATTGCCAACGAAATTAGTAATTTTTTAGGCTAAAGGTGAAAGGTTAAAGGTAAAAGGTTTGTTTCTTTTGAGGAAGCGAAAGGTTAAAGCTAAAAGGCGAAAGGTTTTTTTTCAGTCGATAGATTAATTTGCTTTAAATACAAAAAGTTAAAGTTTTGTTATGTAACCTTTAACCTTTCGCCTTTACCCTTTCACCTTTAAAAAATCACCCCTCCGGATATTTCCTGAAGATGCTGTTGATCTTCATTTGGATCACGCCCAAAAATGCCTCGCGAAAAATTCGGGTTGACATTTTAGAGGTGCCAGCCGTGCGGTCGGTAAATATGATGGGTACTTCTACCAGCTTAAAACCGTGTTTAAGGGTAGTATATTTCATTTCGATCTGGAAGGCATAGCCAACAAATTTGATTTTATCCAGGCTCACGGTTTCAAGTACTTTACGCTTGTAGCACATGAAGCCGGCGGTAGCATCCTGCACCTTCATTCCGGTTATAAAACGAACGTATACCGAGGCAAAGTAGCTCATCAGCACCCGGCTCATGGGCCAGTTAACCACATTTACACCGGTTACATAACGGGAGCCTATTGCCGCGTCGGCACCGTCGATACAGGCTTGCCTTAGCTTTAACAAATCATCTGGGTTGTGTGAAAAATCGGCATCCATCTCAAAAATATAGTCGTAATGATGGGTTATGCACCATTTAAAACCATGTATATAAGCAGTGCCCAATCCCTGTTTCCCGGCTCGTTCTTCCATGAAAAGACGACCTTCATATTCGGCCTGCAGGCTTTTTACTATCTGTGGCGTGCCATCAGGCGATCCGTCGTCAATGATCAGGATATGAAAATCATGAGGCAAAGAGAATACCTTGCGGATCATCCGCTCGATGTTTTCCTTTTCATTATAGGTGGGTATGATTACGACGCTATCAGGCACTGAACGTTATTTTAGAAAATGAGTTAAATGTTTAAGCTGCGAAAATAATCAATTTATAGAGCATCAAAACAAAAAAACAGGAAAGCACATGCAGTCCTGTTTTTTCGAAGTCATATTTTATAGGTTATTCGTGTCGGCGATAACCTCGTTTTCTATATAAGGGTCGGTGATATAGTTTCTTTCTTTAAGGCGAGGCGCAACAAACATGAAGATGATGATAAACACTCCAATAAAACTTACGAAAAACCACTCATAGTTGGCGCCCGCAAGATTTTTGGCCCACCAGCCACCGTCTTCAATAAGTCCGTTAACAAGAGCTGTGATCAGGTTGCCAAATGAAACAACCAGGAACCAGATTCCCGACATGGTACTTTTCATGGATTTTGGAGAATGGGTATAAGCGTATTCCAGCCCGGTAATTGACACTAATACTTCTGCAGCTGAGAGTATTAAAAAGGCCAGCACCTGCCACCACATCGATGGTGAGCCACCATGATCAATACTAACATGTGTAAAACCGATAACTACAAACGATAATGCTGTTAAAACCAAACCGGCACCCAGCCTGCGCAAAGGTGTTGTTTTTAACCCGATCTTATCTAAATTGGGATAAATTACATAGTTAAACAGTGGTATGAATAACAAAAGGAAAATGGTATTAAATGTAGACATTGAACCTGGTTCTATCTGGAATGAGGTAAAACCAAGATTGATGTTTCGATCCATTTTTGCGGCATATAGCGTCCATTCTGAAAGGCACTGGTCCCAAACAGCCCAAAATGCCAATGCAAAAAAGAATACGGAAATCACACGGTATACTGCTTTAACTCCTTCAACCCGTTCCGGATCATAGCTTTCTTTGGCAATATCAAGTAATGATTGGCCTGGTTTCTTTTTACTTAAATGGGTAAGTGCATACCATGTAATAAACACCAGGTTATTTCGGTTTACGCCCTGCGGAGGCACTTTTACATATTTTTTGCGGCCCATAAAAAATATAACAGTTGCCAAACCCATTAATATCCCGGGAACACCAAAAGCCCATTTAGGGCCGTAATATTTGTAAATGGTAGGGATAGCAATCGTTGATAACATAGAGCCTGCATTGATGCTAAAGTAAAACCAGCCGTAAACTTTTGAGAGCAAATCCTGATTGCTGGCATCAAACTGGTCGCCTACGTTGGCCGAAACGCACGATTTGATACCACCCGCACCGATGGCGACAACAAGCATACCTATTTCAAAGCCACTAAGGCTTGTATCAAACATCGCCAGCAACAGGTGTCCAAAGCAATATACTACAGAAATATAAAGGATGAGCTTGTATTTGCCGGTAAACCAGTCGGCCACCATGCCGCCTACAAATGGTAAAGCGTAAGCCACCATAACAAATAAATGGTTCAGCTTATTGGCATGGGCATCAGCCTGTTGGGCTAACGCGGGATTACCTGCAGGGTTAAAGAATTGTTTTACCAAAAAAAGGGTAAGTATCGAACGCATGCCATAAAAGCTAAAACGTTCAGCGGCTTCATTGCCAATAATGTAAGGGACGCTCTTGGGGAATTTTGATTTTAGGGGAGCAGTTTTTTCTTGCATCAGTTAACTTAAAAATTTGCTAAAGGTAATATAAATCTTATAAACCGAAATTTAATACCGAAAATGAGATACTTTCTGTAACAAAATGGTTAATTTTTGATTATTGCTGTTATTTAATTTCTTAGTGCCTCACCGGTAACAGTGCCCGATCTTTTGCGGCTTGTTTTTTAGGGTCGATATATTGATTATCGGTACTGGTACCATCAGTAATGTTGCGCATATCGATGTTTTCTACATAAGTCCAGCGACCATCTTTTAATTTATAGCCGTCATAACTCAGGTCGGGGCCAAAGGTTTCAGGTTTATCCTTGCTCCGGCCGTCGGGAGCCGAAAGATGATCAAATACAATAATGTTTTGCTCGGGTACAAACCTTAACAGCATAGATACCTGCCGGGCGTATTCAAATATTACCCTGTTGCGGGTTTTGCTGTTACCATTAAATACTGGCATCCCAAACTGCGGTACGCCATTGTTAAACGAAATTACATCGATCACTTTTTTCGTCGATTTTACCGTATTGCCTTTCCAGCCTAATAATACATAATAAGGTTTGGGGCCATAAACAGGCATTATCTTATAGTATTGAGCGCCGTACCATTTATGACTATCGGTTACCGAATCTTCAGGGTTTTTCAATAATGGTGAATAATCCTCAAGCGGAAACATTTTAAGCGGGCCGCCGGTATTTATTTGCACCGTGCCGTAAAAACGGTAGCTGCCATCAAGGTTCATCACATGCCAGCTCAGGATGCGGAAGCGGTTGTCGGGCGAGTTAATAATACTGACACTCTTAACCGAATCAAACGGAAACAGGAAGGAATTGTTGATCTTTAACGCCTGTACCAATATTTTAATGAATTGGTAATTGGCATTTTTACGCTCCATATCGTTCTCATCATTTACAATCTTTTTGCCCAGGTGGGTAAGACTATCCTGGTATTCGTTAAGTTTTTTGAGCCTTGTACCTTCGTCATGGTATTGCGCAAAAGTTTGCATGCAAAGCAGTATGGAGAAGATAGTAAGAAGGATTTTTTTTGTCACTATTTTAATTTAATTAGTTGAGCTTTTTTTTATGTCTTTGCGAGATGGCTTTGCAAGTTTCTTTGTATAGAATGAGATTGTTTCGTTTCTTATAATGACGTAATAGTAGACCGTTGGTTAGCGTTGTATTTTATAATCTATTTTATAAATACGGGCGTTGCCTGAGGCCCGGGCTTTCCGTTACAAGTCCTCGCGTTGCATGCCCGCGACCCAACCCGCGCTGTGGGCTTTTCACTGCAATCCCTAACGCGCCCCACGCGCAACATCACTAAAATACATTTTGCTTATAATGACGTTACTTATAAAGTACTAACGTAAATTTTCGATAACCATTGCGCTGGCACCGCCACCTCCGTTACAGATACCGGCAGCGCCGTATTTGCCGTTGTTTTGCTTTAATACGTGTAAAAGGGTAACAATGATTCGTGCACCCGAAGCGCCGAGAGGGTGGCCTAATGAAACAGCACCGCCGTTAACGTTTACTTTTTCCGGGTCGAGGTTCAAAAGCTGGTTGTTGGCTATTGATACTACAGAGAAGGCTTCATTGATCTCAAAGAAGTCGATATCGGAGTTTTGCAGGCCCGCCCTGTGCAGTGCCAGCGGAATGGCTTTTGACGGTGCGGTAGTAAACCATTCGGGCGCCTGCTGTGCATCGGCGTAGGAAACCACCTTAGCCAATGGGGTTATACCGAGTTCATCCGCTTTTTCGCGGCTCATAAGCACTACAGCTGCGGCACCATCATTCAGGGTCGAGGCGTTGGCGGCCGTAACCGTACCATCTTTTTTAAATACGGGTTTTAATGAGGGGATCTTGTCAAACTTAACTGTTTTGGGTTCCTCATCTTCAGTAAACATGGTGATATCGCCTTTTTTGTCTTTAAGGCCAACCGGGGTAATTTCGTCTTTAAATTTACCGTCTGCCTGTGCTTTTTGGGCGCGCTGGTATGATAATATGGCATATGCATCCTGTTCCTCCCGGCTGATGTTGCAGTCGGTAGCGCAAAGCTCGGCTGCTGAGCCCATATGATAGTCGTTGTAAACGTCCCAAAGACCGTCTTTTACCAAACCGTCGATGATTTGCCCATTACCTAAACGGTAACCGTTGCGGGCCTTATCCAGGTAATAGGGTACGTTGCTCATGCTTTCCATGCCGCCGGCAACAACAATATCGTTTTGCCCTATGGCTATGCTTTGGGCGGCTAACATAATGGCTTTCATACCCGATGCACAAACTTTATTAACGGTTGTTGCGGGCAAATAGGGGAGCCCGGCAAAAATAGCTGCCTGTGTTGCCGGCGCCTGCCCAACATTGGCCGACATTACATTGCCCATATAAATTTCCTGAACCTGATCGGGCCGTAACCCCGCTTTTTCAACTGCCGATTTGATGACTGCCGCGCCCAGCTGTGTGGCGCCGATAGCAGCCAGGCTGCCTCCAAAACTACCTATAGGTGTGCGTGTAGCCGCTACTATTACTACTTCTTTCATGTGTCCCTCATTAAAATTGGTGGCCAAATTTAGTGATTTGGATGAAAGAAAATACTATGCATGCATAATAAAATTAGTTGAGCAAGAGATTAGAGGTTGGAGGTTAGAGATTAGGGTTTTCGCTTATCCGAACCAGAATTAAAAGACTTAAGAATCTGGCATTTTGTCCATTTATATAATGGGTATTCAACTAATCTCTAACCTCCAACCTCTGATCACTCTTCTTCTTTTTTCTTTTTAACTCCTTTTTTCCTCGCATGCAGGGCTTGTTGCATGAGGTATTCGATCTGGCCGTTGGTGCTCCTGAATTCTTCGGCTGCCCAGCTTTCAATCTCCTTCAGCATGTCGGGATTAATACGTAATACAAATGCTTTCTTTTCGGCCATATCAACTTGCGGCCGCTGCCTGGGCCTGTTTTAACAAAACTAAATTTATGCCCAGTAACGCCAGCAAAGGCAGTTCTGGTATTTTTTTGATCATGTCGAGGTCCATTTTTACAATAAATGGCTTTTTCCGGCTCCATATTTTGGTTTCTACATTCAGGATATCGCCCAATTGCTCATTTACCCAGGTGCAGGTGCGTGAAAGGACCTTTTTATTATAAAAAGTAGCCACGAGCCCATTGTTTAAATTGAGCGTTATCTTACTGCTCCAGATCTCTGGTGTCACCAAACCTGTTTCTATGCCATCGGGTTGCTCAATAACAAGTTTTCGGCCTATCCAGTTCTTGCGTTTTACTACCCAGTCTCCATTTGCTGTTTCGAGTAAGCAAGTGCGTTTTAAAGCTCCGGTATAGGTAAGCTTCCCATAGCTAAACTGCCCGTCGGTAAGTTCGTACCATGGTCGCCAAAAACCATGCCTCAATACTGGTAATTCCGACACGCGGAGTTGGTCAAAGCTTCTGAATTGGTCCATGGTATTAATGGTATAAAGTACCGGTATTAACAACAGGGTTAACGGCTTTATCGCCGCAAAGTACAACCAGTAGATTGCTTACCATGGCTGCCTTGCGTTCCTCGTCAAGTTCAACTATGTTTTTTTCGGATAGCTTGTTCAGTGCCATTTCAACCATGCCAACGGCACCTTCAACTATCAGCTTACGGGCGGCTATTATGGCCGATGCCTGCTGTACCTGCAGCATGGAATGGGCAATTTCAGGAGCGTAGGCCAAATGGGAGATGCGGGCTTCTAATACCTCAATGCCGGCGCGGTCAAGCCTTTCGTTCAACTCCTTCTCCAACATTGAGCTTACCTGTTCGGCGCCACCGCGTAGAGTAATGGCTGCAGTTTCATCCTCCAGGTTATCATAAGGGAAAGAGTTGGCCAGGTGCCTTACTGCAGCTTCGCTCTGGATATTTACATATTGAATGTAATTTTCAACCGCAAATACGGCAGCGGCGGTATCTTTTATCTGCCATACTATAACCGCTGCGATTTCAATAGGGTTGCCAATGCTATCGTTTACTTTCAGTTGTTGGCCGTTAAGGTTAAAGGCTCTTAATGATACTTTTCTTTTTACGGTGAAAGGGTTCACCCAAAAAAAGCCATCTTTTTTTACAGTACCCAGGTACTTGCCGAAAAGGGTAAGCACTTTTGATTCGTTAGGATTAACGACAACAAGTCCCGGGAGCAGAAAAACGAAGCCGATGATAGCTAACATAGCGCCAATAGGTTCTTCACCCGCCCAAAAGCAAAGGGCAGCTATTACCAGTAATGCAAGGAATACAATAAGCACAGCAAAGCCGGATGGCGGGTTGATGGTTTTTTCAGGATTCATGATTTAGTTTGATTTTAAAATGATATCATAAAGATATCAAATTTATTTTTACAAAAGCAAGAAAAACTGCATATAACAGAAACTTATATTATTTTTGACAGGTTAATCATTTAAATGGCAAAACTATCCACTTCGCGCCAAAAGGCTTTACTGCGCAAATACGCCCGTAATGTTAAGTTTTTGATGATGCTGATTAGTATCGTGCTTATTGTTTACTTTTTACCGAAGCAGGCAAAATTTAGCTACGAGCACGAAAAGGGGAGGATCTGGAACCAGAAAGACCTGGTATCGCCCTATAATTTCGCCATATTAAAAACACCTCAGGAAATCATGGCCGATCAGAAATCGGCCCTGGAAAGTATTACGCCTATATACCAGCTGGATGCCGCCATGCAAAACCAGCAGATTGATGGTTTTAAGGCCGACCTGGAAATTAAATGGCATAATGCCGGTATCAATGACAAACTCAAGTCGAAGTACATTGCTGTGGGTACCGATTTATTGACCGAAATTTACCATACAGGGGTTTTTAAACCCAATGCCAAATATCAGCAAAGCTCCGAAAATTACCCCATACGGATCCTGGATAAGAATGTGGCCACTGATAAAAACACCAGTGAGCTGTTTACCAAAGAAAAAGCGCAGGCTTATTGTGATAAGGTATTGAGCAGGCACACAGATTTAGATAAAGCCTTCCTGCTCGATGTGATCAGTAACCGCCTCCAAAATAATCTTGCCTATGATAATAATCTTACTTCAAGGCTGGAGAAGGAAGTTATAGATGGCCTTTCGGTAACACGCGGAATGGTACAAAAAGGAGAAGTGATAGTTTACAAAGGCTCGGTAGTTAATGATGATGTTTATCAAAAACTTGAGTCATTTAAAAAAGCCTTTGAGGATAACGCCCGTGTTAACGGTAACAGGAACTTAGTGCTCTTGGGGCAATTTTTCCTGGTGGCTATAGCTATATCGCTGCTCATGATTTTCCTGTATCTTTTCCGTAAGGATATTTACGCCGATAACAGGTTGGTAAGTTTAATATTATTGGTAATTACTACCATGCTGGCCACTTTATCGCTGGCTATAAAATTGCAGTTTCCTACTAATTTATACTATATCCCTTATTGCATAGTACCCATCATCATTCGCATATTGTTTGATACCCGTTTGGCACTTAACATCCATTTATTGGTGGTGCTGATAGCAGGATTTTTTGTGCCCAATAGCTTTGAGTTTGCCTATTATGAGATTACGGCCGGCATGGTATCAATTTATAGCATTAAAAACCTGGTACGGAGAGAGCAGTTCCTGATCTCGGCAGTGATTATCATTTTTACTTATTTCGTAGCATTTTTAGGGATTACCTTTATCCGAGAAGGCGACTTCCTGAACATCGACTGGATGGACTTTTTGCCGTTTGTAGTTAGCGTACTGCTTACCCTGCTGGCTTACCCGCTTATTTATTTGTTCGAGAAGGTTTTTGCCATCACTTCCGAAATTACACTCATCGAACTAACCAATACCAATGCGCCATTGCTGCGCGAACTGGCTTTTAACGCACCGGGCACCTTTCAGCATTCGCTGCAGGTAGCCAACCTGGCCGAAAACGCTATTTATGCAGTTGGCGGCAACGCCTTGCTGGTTAGGGCGGGGGCGCTTTATCATGATATTGGCAAAATGGAGAACCCTTTGTTTTTTATCGAAAACCAAAGTTCGGGCTTTAACCCGCATGATAAACTGCCTTATGAAGAAAGTGCCCAAATCATTATCCGCCACGTGAGCAGGGGGATTGAAATGGCACGCAAGTCCAACCTGCCCGAGGTGGTGATTGATTTTATCCGTACCCATCATGGTAATACCCGCGTGGATTATTTTTACCAGTCGTCATTGAAAAATTTTCCGGAAAAATTCATTAACGAGAACATTTTTCGCTATCCCGGCCCCATTCCTTTTACCAAAGAAGGTGCCGTTTTAATGCTTGCAGACTCTGTTGAAGCCGCATCGCGCTCATTAAAAGAGCCCGATGAAGAATCCATCAGTGTACTGGTAGACCGTATTGTGAAATACAAGCTTGATCAAAACCAGTTGAAAGACAGTAATATAACTTTGAAAGATATAGAAACAATCAAGGCTATTTTTAAGCGCATGCTGATGAGTATTTATCATGTTAGGATAGATTATTAAAAAATGTAATTTTTTTTTGCGGGGATACTTGAATTACTATATTTGCAGTCCCTGAAAAAGGGATACAGTTAAAAAAACAAAACGGAGAGATGCCTGAGAGGCCGAAAGGAACAGTTTGCTAAACTGTCGTACTGGAAACGGTACCGAGGGTTCGAATCCCTCTCTCTCCGCCAGTTTCAATAACAAAGTGCATTAAAAGCCTGCAAATCAAATGATTGCAGGCTTTTGTTTTTGGGCTAAATGCCCATTTTATCCACCATTTCGCATATAAAAAGTGCGTTATTCGGTGAGTTAATTTTTGAAAATACTCACTCATCAATATCTACGTATCATTCTGGTAGTCAACCTGTTAAAAAGTTGAACATCTTGTACGGATCTGATTGCAAGCTTAATTTTGTTTCACTTTTTAATGTCAAAACATTATGAAAACTAACTTCAGCTTGCTTTTTTATTTAAAGAAGCCAAAAAACCATCAAAACGGCCTTGTGCCTATTTATTTGCGGATTACTGTTAATGGTAAACGGGCAGAAACCAGTACAGGCCGGGAATGTGAACCTACTCTATGGAACAGTACCGCAGGACGCTTTAAGGGAACTAAAGAAGAAATCAAATCTTTTAACGCCTACCTTGATAACCTGCAAGCCCAGGTGTACGAAGCGCATGGCCAATTAACCGAAACTGGCGGTATGGTTACTGCCGAAAGTTTAAAAAACAAGCTATTGGGTAAGAGCGAAAAATCCCGGATGCTTATCAGCTTGTTTAAAGACCACAATAAAAAGGTTTCGGCTTTGGTTGGTGATGAGTATGCTGCAGGGACATTGGAACGCTACGAAACCTCTTTAAGGCATACCCGGAGCTTTTTAGAATGGCAGTACAAAGTTTCGGATATAGACATTAAGCAGATTGACCATGATTTTATAACCAATTATGAATTTTATTTGCGATCCGAACGTAAGTGCGCCAACAACTCCGCTATCAAATACATTAAGAACTTTGGCAAGATCATCCGCATTTGTTTAGCAAGTGGCTGGCTTGATAAAGACCCTTTTGTAAATTACAAAGCCAAAGTTAAACGGGTTGACAGGATATTTTTAAACCGGGAAGAATTACAAGCCATAGCAGATAAAGTATTTCCAACCGAACGGCTCAACCAGGTGAGGGATATTTTTCTTTTCTGTTGCTTTACAGGATTGGCCTATGCCGATGTGAAAAAATTGAAGCCGGCTGAAATAGTAAAAGGCCTTGACGGGGAAATGTGGATATATACCAAACGAAAAAAAACAGACACACCAAGTCGTATTCCTTTACTGCCATCTGCGTTGAGTTTGTTAAAAAGGTATGCAGACCATCCGCTTTGTTGCAATACAGATAAGGCGCTGCCCGTATCTACCAATCAAAAAATGAATGCGTATTTGAAAGAGATTGCAGACGTTTGCGGCATCAATAAAATACTTACCTTTCATATTGCACGGCACACGTTCGCCACAACTGTAACGCTGTCTAATGGTGTACCTATTGAAAGCGTATCGAAAATGTTGGGCCATACTAATATCAAAACCACCCAGCACTATGCCAAGATTTTAGATTTAAAAGTGGGACAGGATATGGCATTGCTTAGGCAAAAGTTTGTTATTGATTAACCCAATTATCAGTTTTAGGCAGCTTGGTTTTTCATTCCTTATTCACTGCTACAGCGAAGATAGCCCACGCCGGGATAAAACGTCAAGGGTATATAAACCCCGATGATAGGATCGGGGCCCTTGACATTTTACCCGGCCTTGCGCTGTTGGTTGCTTAACGGTTGAATAAGGACTGGTTTGTTCAATCGGACGGCGTTTTGCACTGTTTATTTTGAAGGGCGAATACATTAAATTCTCAAAGTACAAACGCGGCAGCGGGGGAGCAAGCGGAAGTTGGGCTCTGCCCAACTTTGCTTGCCGTTTGCGCTGCAAACGGGGTTTTGAGTATACCCAAAGTATACTTTGCCCACCTCATTGTAGTTTAAAGGCCGTTTTTACCATGGTAGTGAGTATACTTTAAATTTGTAATTTGGAATATACCAAACTTTAGTCAGGCTTTGTTCACATAAAAAGCGCTACGAATTTCTATCCAGTCCGTCTATGTATCCCAATTCTTTCAAGCGGGATTTTAATTGCGCGTCAACTTTATTTTTAGCAGTATAAAACGCCAGAATTTTCAATTTTAATGGTAACGGTTGTTGAATAAACTTTTCAAAATCTATATCTGTCCTGTAGACCCTCAGTTGATGAAGTTCTGGAAGATTTTCGATACCAGTTAGAGAACCAAGCGTTTTACAGTTAAGAACCTTTATATCGGTCAAATTTGTAAATTCCTTGCCAAAATGAATTTTCGGCAAGCGAATATGGTCTTGAACTAATAATGTTTTTAACTTATGGAAGCGGTTTATGTTTTCTAAATCATTTAATCCTCTTATCCAAGTGAGATTTAAATTTTCAATGTTATTACCCTCAATCTCGTTGATATTATCTCTGCCTCCAAGTATGATGTTCAAAGTGTGCAGAACTGGCAATTCGTTTACAAATGATAACGGAACTTTTGATATGCCGTTTAAGTTGAGATGTTCTAATCTTTTTAAAGAGCCTATCGCTTCTATATTCTTGGTGTGACCCGCAACAATTAAATAATCCAAATTTTTGTAGCTGGACAAATAATCCAAGTTTAAAGCCTTTGTTTTGGTGTCCAAAATGTACAATCTGTTTAAGTTTTGGAAATTCTTAGCACTTAGTATATCTGTTTCTTTGAGCTCGAATACGCCTATCCCTAATTTTTTCAGGTTTTTTTAAATAAGTAATGCTTTCTAAATTATGAGCTTGCCTTAAGCAGTCAATACTCAATGATTTTACTTCCGGTATCTGGTCAACAATACTACAATCAAATGAGCTGCTATAATGTCCATAAAACCGTATAGTGAGATTTTCATCATACTTGCCAGTCAGTTCATTGAGTTTTGACAAGATATGACTGTTATAGACTTCCGAAGAGAATTGTACAATTACTTCTTTATTTTCGTCCAGTAGTCTGCTAATAACATTTTCATCAATTACATCAGGGTCTTGAATTCTGTGCTGCTTTCTCATTAGCCTTGTTATGTTATAGATTAAGGTTTGTACAACAAAACTATCTTTTTTTTAATGATTCCAATTATTGACTGCTATTACATTTGCATGAGCGTTCAAATTGACTATATAGTTTGGCTAAAATCAAATCACCACAGTAGTAACGTGAAGCTTGTTTTATTAAAATAAGTCGCAATTGATGAATTTATAATTCGTATAGTAACGTCCATTGCAACCATCGGGAGCAATGGCAAGTTTGCCCCGAGCCGCAGGCATCGGGGGAGTTTTTGTGGTAACAAAAACACAAACTTGCTACTTATCGGCGGACTACTTTATAAAACCGGCATAGTCGTTCAGGTAATCTTCTGTTAAGCAACAAAAAGCGGAAGAAGACAGGGCTGTCAAGGGAACGTGGAATAAATGGCCAAGTGCGTGAAAGGCTTGTGGGTTTATGCCGCGAAAGCCCTTTACTGCCCTGGCTTCGCGGGCTACCTTTGCGGTTACAGATGATCACCATGATAAGTTACGATAAAATGTGTTACAAATCCAAAATTGCTATATTTGCACTATAAGATTTGCAATTAATCTGTACAAAAAAAGTGGTGAGTATTTCGGTGAGTAAGAAATAAAATCCATATAAAATATTGAATATCAGGTCGGTTTAAGAGGTAAACAAATCCCTCTCTCTCCGCTTCGCAAGAGGATCGCAAGTTGCGGTCCTTTTTTGTTGCTATAGGTCCCGTCATAAAAGCCGACACTGTTTACTTACATCCATTAAACGCTTACATTTGCACAAATGGAAGCTATAATATTTTGCGGAATTCAGGCGACAGGTAAAACTACTTTCTTTAAAGAGAGTTTTTTTAACACCCACATGCGTATTTCCTTAGACCAGCTAAACACAAGAAATAAAGAATTGAGGTTTATAGAAACTTGCATCCAAACATCCCATCCATTTGTAATAGATAACACTAATTCTTCCCTGGAAGAAAGAGCAAAATATATAACTATCGCGAAAGCAAATAACTTTAAAGTGATTGGATATTATTTTCAATCTAAGATAACTGATGCCATAAAGCGGAATAATCAACGTGTTGGTAAAGAAAATATCCCTGAAATTGGCATACGGGGAACTTTTAAGCGTCTTGTCTTACCGCAGATAGCAGAAGGTTTTGATGAACTTTATTATGTAGTAGCGGAAAATAATACATTTACAGTAAACAAATGGTTAGATGAAGTTTGATGATTTAGATGAAAAAATGAGGATATATGAGACCTCACAAGACCGCTGCGTACTCCCTGATATGTACATTGTAGCCAGAATTGATGGACGAAGTTTCACCAGACTTACAAAAGAAACACACAAATTCGAAGCACCTTTTGACGAAAAATTTCGGGACTTGATGGTTGAAACAGTAAAACACCTGATGAATTGCGGTTTCAATGTGATATATGGTTATACCGAAAGTGACGAAATATCACTGCTCCTGCACCCAAACGAAAATCTTTTTGGCCGAAAGACCAGAAAATACATTTCCATATTAGCAAGCGAAGCCAGCGCCAAATTCTCCGCATCGCTGGGCAGCGTGGCAGCTTTTGACTGCCGCCTCTCAGAGCTTCCCAATAGAAATTTAGTGGAAGATTATTTTAGATGGCGTAATGAAGATGCACACAGAAACGCCTTAAATGCACATTGTTACTGGCGGCTAAGACAAGATGGTTTTACCATGAATGAGGCAACTTCAAAAATCGAGGGGATGAGCATTGCTAATAAAAATGAATTATTATTTCAGTATGGCGTAAATTTCAACAATCTTCCCGCTTGGCAAAAAAGAGGAATAGGTTTGTATTGGAAGGATTTAAAAAAGGAAGGATTTAATCCGAAGACCGATGAACACGTGTTAATTAACCGACGTACACTTTATATAAACATGGAATTGCCCATGCGGGATGAATACAATAAATTTATACATGATCTGGTAGACAAGTACTAAAAGCAGGACTGAGTTTACACTTTCTTAATACTTTTTACAACCTCCAAAATCCCTTCCAGGTGTTCTAACAGGTTTCCACCCGCTGATATTGATTTGTATCTGTTAAAAAATTTTAAATCAAATGGTTAAATGATTTTGCTTTATGTCAAATACTCAAAGTTGCCATCAATTCGCATCATAAAGGAGATCTGGAAAAACCATTTTTGATTCATCCCTCTTCACCAATTTCATTTACATTCTTAACTATTTGATTTTGATAACTAAAGGTGGCCAAAACCAAATTGGCCAACAGGGTCAATATGTTGTGGTTTATCCATTATCGATAGAATTCTAAAAAACCGATTTACAAATGGTGTAAACGCTATGTGCAGTCATATACAATTTAGTACCATTATTTTACTCTTGTTGTTTCTTTAAAAACATACTTATAATTTGGTTATGTAATCTAAATATCAGTCACTTTTGTATCGGCATCATTTGATTTTCGATAAGAGGTTAGTACATATTAACGTGCTCTGTTAATTGCTATTTACCTGGGCTGATATAACCGATTTAAATTAAGTAAATAAATTTTAAACCAATCATGATTGAACAGGGCTCTTACCTAAAATCGAAAATTTATGATTTAATGAACCTGATGATTAACGACGAAAGCGGGTTGTTTGAAGTAGGCGATTTGGATGGTTACATTGATAAGTTAATTGAAAAAGCATGTATCATAACTATTATGGCACAAGATGCTTTACAGGGTTTTTTGGCTTATTATGCCAACGATTATGAAAATAAAGTTGGGTTTATTTCCATGCTGATCATCGATCCTTCTACAAAACGGATGGGGTATGGCCGAAGGCTTGTTGAATTTGCATTAAAAGATTTAACAATGAAGGGGTTTGAAAAATGTCGTACCGAGGTGAATGCTGACAACATTAAAGCAGTAAATATTTGTAAAAGGTTAGGCTTTACGTATGTGGGCTGTAATAATATATACATCGTGTTTGAAAAACAGCTATAGTTCCCTCAAACAATCCTGATCTATTTGCCTTGGAAATTTAGTTGTTACTTTCATTTCGAAACGTTTTTTAAAACGTAGAAAAGCGGCTCTTTGATATTATAACTGAAAGGGCCAAAATCAAAAAAGGCATTTCCAATAAGCAGGTCGGGCTTTCCATCACCGTTTATATCACCGGCATCAAGAGTTACCGCGCGTTCAAACTTTGTATCGGCAGGAAATGCATATGGGACAAAGTTTAAGTTGCCGGTGTTTTTTAGATATACAAAGCCTTCTTCGGGTTGCTTTGCATCGGTAAAAAGGCTGATTGTTGCAAGATCAACTTCTCCGTCACTATCAAAATCCTTAGCGATGGCTTTATAGCAGCCGTTTATCGGATAAAAATATCGCTGTTTATAATTGTCTTTTCCATCGTTCAAAAAAATGTAGATACCATGGTATGGTTTTAATACCAGCGTTGCATTCCCGTTATCGCCGCAGGTGTAAACTATGTCTTTATACCCGTCATGGTTCATGTCAACCATTTCAAAGTAGGACGACCCATAAATTGGCGGAAACCTTAAAATTTCCTTTGACTCAAATTTGCCGCTCCCTTTGTTTTCGAAATGGAAAATCCCTTCTTCTCCCTGTGCAAAAAGCACGTACAGGCCAGGTAATTTTTTATCCTTATAATCAATATATGCTTTTATGGCTCCGGGTAAATTACTTATTACATGTTTGGTAAAAGCGCCGGTACCCAAATTTTCCATCCAACAGAGCTCGCCCGTTATACTCCCAAATTCACAAATAACATAGTCGGTTTTGTTGTCATTATTTAAATCGGCCGCCAGTATTTGAACCGGGCGACCAAGCTTATTGAATACAGGCTGAAATGCTAATTGCATTTTGCCTTCGGCGGAAATGGTTAATGGGGTTATAGTCCCCAGTTTATCGCTGTTGGCACCTAATTCATTGCCTATGGTGCAAATCATGGTATTGCCATGGTCGAAAAGCATATCAACCACAGGGCCGGTTGTTGATACCGAATCGATGATATTTAATTGACCTGATAAAAGATAAAGCTTTTTTGTTTGCCCGTTGGCAATAAAAACACGAGCGGGCTTAGCGCTGTTGTCAATTCTTACATAGCAGCCCAGCACCTGTTTGCCGTCAAATGATTGCTGTGATTTTTGGATGTTAAAAAAGGGGAGTTCCCGTTTAATAGCCATGGGCCTGTTTTGTGCAGGTAAGGCGATAGGGGCGGTGTTCATGTAATAATCGATAATATCTTGCCATTGTTCCTCATTTAATGCGGGCTTGTCGGGCACAATCAAATCGTCGCCCTTAATTGTCCCTACGTATGACTCACCTCTGTGGGCTTTAATGCCCATACGTAAACCCATTTGCGGAAATACATTTTTCCATTTAAACCTGTTAAGCAACGCTGGTTCGGGCAGCATATGGCACGAGCGGCAATATTGTTGTGATAATATCTTACCCCTGGCAATGCTTTGAAGGGTTGCCGTCGGGTAATCGGTACGTAGATCTGTACCGGCATTATCCTGTTTGTTTTCAGAGAAATGCCATATTGAATAAACTACCAAAACGGTTATGACCAAAACAATCGAACCAACAATTACAACTTTGCGATTTTTTGCAGGACGGTGACTATCAGGTTTATTATTCATGAATATTTTAAAAGGCAGTTAATATACAAAAGCTAAAAGCAGAATGCACAAAGCTTAAAGCTAAAAAATATTAATCGGTGAGAGTTGTCTTTAAATACATAACCCCTGGACATTTGCCCCGGGGTTATGTAAAATCAAGGTATTAATCTTTTAGTATCCTGGGTTTTGTACCAGTTTTTTATTCTTGTCAATTTCCGCTTGCGGAATTGGCATCCAGTTTTGCCGCTCGAAGAAGGTATTGGTGAATATCTTGACCGTGGTGTACGTTAGCCCTGACCCACCGGCTTCGATCTTCATTCCATATTCCGGCGTGGTAAGCACACCGTTTGTGCCGGTAGTTATCAGCCATCGGCGAATATCAAACCATCGCTTATCTTCAAAAGCCAACTCGATACGCCGTTCGCGACGAATATATACACGCATTTGATCCTTGGTTAAGCCGGCTTTTACGGCAGGCAATGCAGATCTCGCCCTTACTTTATTAACCGCGTCATAAACCGATGCATCTGGCCCAACCGCTTCATTTTGCGCTTCAGCATAGCTTAACAGCACTTCCGCGTAACGGAAAATAATGTAATTGGCAAAGCTTGGCGCCAGGTTGATACTGGTTTGCCCGGTGATGCTTTCATCCAGTGTTTTACGGGCGTAATAGCCGGTAT
This sequence comes from Mucilaginibacter gossypii, assembly GCF_900100945.1. Lineage (GTDB taxonomy): Bacteria > Bacteroidota > Bacteroidia > Sphingobacteriales > Sphingobacteriaceae > Mucilaginibacter > Mucilaginibacter gossypii. The sequence continues at coordinate 238,385 of NZ_FNCG01000001.1, forward strand.
TGGTGATATCGCTTGACGAGCCAAGGTCTATCTGGTTACTGCCGCCTATTCGCGTTTTTATTATATCTCCCTGCCATGCTGCACCATCATATAAGATTGACTGATAGAAACGCTGCTCACGATGGGCGTAAGGGGCTTGAGGATTATAGCCAGAAGCCGCATCTGTAATAGGCAACCCATTATCCATCGAATAATCATCAATCAGGCCCTGTGTTGGAGCAAGGTTTCCCCATGACTGCTGAACACCATTCACGTATACCGGGCCCAGATAACCTTCCCGGTGACTGCCCTTTGCAGGCCCGGTTGCATAACCGCGGGCAAAAATGGTTTCAATATTCCAGTTGTTTGCCGATAAAAACTGGTCGGCATAAGAAGTAGCCGAAGTGTTGAACAGGCTATAAGTACCCATATCCATCACTGATTTGTTGGTAGCCGCTGCTTTACTCCATTTCCCTGCGTCATTGGCTGTGTTTACCAGCGGACTGGCTGCAAAAAGCTCTACCCAGCCCTTAAGTGTTAATGCGGCGCCTTTTGTGGCTCTCCCGGTTTGTGCTGCTTTTGTAGGTAAAACAGCGGCAGCAGCGTCACAATCAGCCTCAATAAAGGCAACAGTCTCATCAATAGTGCCCCGGGCAGTAAAAATATCAGTTCCGTTCCGGTTATCAAGCGGTACGGTAATAATAGGCACCCCTCCGTAAGCTGTGAACAACAGGGAGTAGAAGTAAGCTCTTAGAAACGTAACCTCCGCAACGCGCTGCTTGTACCAATCGTCGGTATACTTCGCTTTATTTAAAGCCGCCTGTTGTAGAAATACATTGCATTTTCGTATTTTGCTATAGTTACCTTCCCATGACCACATACCGCCGGGGCCGGTTGGTACGTTACTTGGGCCAATGGAACCCGCCCTTACAGTTGCCTGACCGTTTTCCCAGGCTGCCCCGCAAAAACTGTTATCGGCATATTGTTCTGTTAGCTGATAGTCATTGTTGACGTCGGGGATTTGATTATATATGTCATTTACAAAAAGATCTGCATTACTTTGCGAACTGAATGTAGCTACATCAGTTAGAAATGCTTTATTTGTCACATTTAAAGAATCATCTTTTTTACATCCACTGATACTTACAACAAGCAAAGCAAGTAAAAAAAGCTCTCTGTATTTTTTAAAAATCTGTTTCATCGCTTTCTTATTTTAGTTAGAATGTGGCATTTAAACCTAATGAAAATACACGCTGTTGATAGTAGTTGGTGTTATTGCCACTATTTTCCGGGTCAATAATTTCCTTTACATGAGGTAAATGGTTAATGACATTTTGCCCTGCAACGTAAATTCTTATAGACTGGATCTTATTCCGCAACAGCTTGTTTGACAGTGTGTAGCCAACTTCAAAGCTCTTTAACCTGATGTAGGAATCATTTCTGACAAACCAGGACGAAGTTTGCGTGTTATTTGATGTTGGTGTGCCGGTAACCCTTGGGTATAAAGCATTTGGGGTTGATGGCGTCCAGTGGTCGTCATACACCAACTGAGAGGCCGAACCGGATGCGTTGAAAGGAAAAGCAAAATAGTTGCTGATAACAATGTTGCTGTTACCCGAACCCTGGAATAAAACATCAAGATCAAAGTTTTTGAACGTTAACCTAGGTTCTAAACCATAGATGATCTCTGGCGTATTAGGATGGCCTATTACAGTTTGGTCGTTAGCATCGATCTTGCCGTCTGGTTTTCCGTCAGGTCCGCTTAAATCAGCATATTCAATATCGCCTGCCTTAACAGGTCCGAAAGAAGGAACTGGTAAACCAGCTTTGAGTGATCCATCTGCGTTAAAATCCGTTGTTTTGAAATAACCCAACGCCTGGTATCCAAATATGGTATTTAAAGGCCTGCCTGTTATTCTCCTGTTTGGATTGTTCGCTGTTGCGTTTGTCTCATAAACTTGTAATAGTTTATTCCTGGCAAAGGTGAAAGTACCTGTAACATCTAACCGCAGGTCTTTTGAGAAGCTATGGGAGCTTTGCAGTGTCAGATCGATACCGTGATTACTCATGATGCCGCCGTTTACAAGCCCTACGCCGAGGCCGTATTCACCGGGTAATGTATTCCCAATGCTTACAAGCATATTGCCCCTTTTTTCATAGAAGTAATCGGCTTCAATGCTTAGTAAACCTTTCCATAACGTAGCTTCAAATCCAATATCTGTTTTAGTCGCTTTTTCCCAGCCGATATTAGGATTGCCCTGCAATGCCTCGTTGATTCCCTGTGTTGCACTGCCATTAATAACAGCGGAGTTTGCATAAGGGTTATAAGGGTTTAGATACTGGTAAGTTTGAATATTGTTATTAGTTCTTGGATAGGCCCCCGATTTACCCCAGGAAGCCCTAAGTTTTAAGTTATCAAGCCAGAGAATATTGTCTTTAATGAATTTTTCTTCGGACAGTCGCCAGCCGGCAGAAAAAGCAGGGAAAAAGCCATAACGATGGCCTGGAGCAAACAGGTAGCTTCCATCATATCTGCCCGTTGCTTCAAACAGGTATTTTTTATCGTATGAGTAGCCTACTCTGTACACATAACCAATTTGTTTTTGACCGCTTGATCGACCAAAGTTAGTTGCATCCGCAGCTGCCGGACCGCCAAAATCCAATTCATCAATATCAAGGTTGTAGTTATATTTAGTGGCTCCAAATGTTTGATACTTTACGCGGCGGCTTTCAAAAACGCCTAAAGCGGTAATATCGCTTTTGCCAAATGAACCTGCATAAGATAACAAGCCCTGAATGGTCAATGTGTGGTTTTGGCTGTAATTTTCTGAAAATGTAGCCTTTGAGTTACCTTGTATCCCCTGTTTATAAGTGTAAGGGGTGGTAGTAACGTCAACATTATAGAAAGGTATAGGGGTAGTATAAATACGCTGGAACGAGGTTTGATTTCCTGTGAATAAAGGATCCGGCCCATTATCATAGCTGAGCACACCTTTCAAGCTTAAACCTTTGATAGGAAGCTTCTGGTCAATTGTAAACTGCGACAATACGGCCGTATTTTCATTGAATTGATAACCGCTGTGATAAATTTCGCCTATAAGCGACTGACCGATATAACCAGACCATAATCCGTTACTGTAATAAATAGGCGTTGTCGGCGCCTGGCGTTGTGCCTGCCCAATAATTGTGGCAGCACTTTGGGATGGAAAGTGCTGATCTTCTACATAACTGTTAACAGAGAGGGATACCGTTGTGGTTTTAGTGGCGTTTGCAGTTAAGTTTAACGAACCATTATATTTATCAAGATAGGTTGTGCTCCACATACCTGCCTGGTGAGTATATCCAAGGGCTGCAAAATACTTGATATCATCTGTACCTCCCGAAAGCGTTACATTGTGATAAGTGATTGGACGGTTTTTCTGGATAATTTGCTGCAAAGGATGGCCATCAGGATGACCATCAGGATCTGAGTGGTCTTTAAATTTTTGAATATCGTCTGCGGTGTATGCCGCTGGCTGGCCATCATTGGCATTGGCCTCATTACGCAGAAGCGCATATTCATATGAGCCAACAAATGTGGGTACTTTGGTCGGATTCTGGATACCATAGTAGCCGTTATAAGTTAAAGTCGGTTTGCCCGATTTGCCTTTTTTTGTTGTAACCAGGATTACGCCATTTGCGCCGGCCACACCATACGGGGCAACGGCGGCGGCGTCTTTCAATACAGAAAAGGTTTCTATGGTATTAGGGTCAAGGCGGCTGAAATCGCGTGGTACACCATCAACCACAAGCAACGGCGAACTACCACCATTGGATCCAATACCCCTGATCAGGATGTTTGAACCATCATAGCCTGGTTCACCACTGCTTTGGGTTATAATTAAACCCGATGCACGACCAACAAGGCTGTTGGTTAAGTTAACCACCGGTTTTTTTGCAATTTCGGTAGTTTGAATGGTTGACACGGCCGCGGTTGAAGATGTTTTCTTTTGGGTACCGTAACCTACCACGATAACCTCGTTCAGGTTCTTGGCGTTTACCTGCAGCCTGATGGTTACCGAGGTTTGTCCGTTAAGTGGAAACTCAGCCTGTTCGTAGCCTATATAGCTAACTATCAGTACAGCATTAGGATCGGCGTTAAGCGCGAAACTACCGTTTACATCGGTAACGGCACCTGTACTGGTTCCTTTGATTTTTACGGATGCGCCTATGATGGTTTCACCGGTGGTTTTGTCAATTACTTTACCTTTAATAGGTACAGCGGCGGTATATCGGTTAAGTTTTATTCCGCTGAAAGAGTTAAAGGCATTAGCTGCATAGCTGCTTGTTTGCATAGCTATCAGCAGGATCAGTGATAAAACTACTGACCCGGATTTTCTTCTCAAAGATATTTTATCAGGTAAAAAATATTGCATAATTGGGAGTGATTAGAATTTAAAACTTGGCATTTGTTAATGCGTCTGGATCATGGTCCGTTTTCCTTTTTAGTTTTTCTGTCTTGCCATTATTTTTTTATTTAGGTTATGAAATGAGTTAATAGAATAATTGTTAAAATAACAGTTTAAATTCAGGTCGAAATTCAGGCGGTAATCTCAAAGAACAATGGTAGCTTTCCGTTTTATGCCGGCGTTAATAATTGTAGCCTGGTGTTTCTTAAAACTTAAGAAGCTATATTATTGCACAACATCAGCAGGCAATTTTTTAACAAATAAAAAATCTGTACGAAAAAGCCGTATAATTTTTGCAGGGGATAACAAACAGTCTATGTTAATTGGTAGCCACAATTAAGTGCTATTTTTTTGCAAAAAAAGGGGGTAAAGCTGTAAAAAAAAGGGGATAAAATCCATTATATGCAACGTTTTTAAAATAAAACGGTCTTATGTCCCTGTTTTTGGTTAGGAATAATGTATATATGACAATTTTAAAAGGCAGCAAACAAAATGTACTGATCCAGCGCTTTATTTTTTTTGATACACCCTAACGTAATCAACTTCAAACCGTTTAGGGAATTTTGTAGCAGATGCGTCGCCACCGTTGTCGCTTCCTATTGCAAGGTTCAGCAATATATAATGAGGCTGCATAAAAGGGTTAAATTGAGTGCCGTCCTGATTAACAAGATCTTTTAGCTCGATACGATTGAGCAAGCTGTCATCAACATATAAACTTATAGCTGTGGCATCCCAATCCATACGCCAGGTATGAAATTTCTTACTCCAGTTAGCTTTGAAAGTATGGAGGGCTTTGGTGTTACTATACCATTTGGCTTTATAAGGGACCGCCGTACCACAGGCAATATTAGCCAAAAGCTTACTCTGGTAATATTCCATAATATCAATTTCTCCGTTGGCAGGCCAGGGCTTTTCTATACCTAAGGTCCAAAAAGCGGGCCATAGGCCGGCATCGGTACTTATACGGCCTCGCATAATGAACCGGCCGTATTGGAAGCTGTGCTTGCCCCTTGTGTTAATGCTTGATGAGGTATAATTTATAAATTGTCTTTTCTGTTTCCAGTTGGTACTGTTAGGTACGTACCCAGGATTTATCAGGTGTACCCTCTGCGCTTCGATTATCAATTTGCCGTGGCGGCAAATTGCATTTTGTTCCTGATACCATTGATCTTCATTATTCCGTACAAAACCGGATTCAAATGCCCAATTATCCGGATTGGGAGCACCGTATTTGTTAAACTCATCTGCCCAAACCAATTTATAGCCGCCCAGCGTATCCTGCTGACATTTACCGAGAACCGGAAGCGCTATAAGCAATATGGCAGTTATTATTTTAGTAATCATGATAACGAAATAGTTATAAATCTTAAATGAGATTGTCGATTTTGTCAGAAACAAAGTAAGGCATAGTTTAAAGTATAAAAGAGGGACATAACTATAAATTAAAGGGCGAGAAAATTATATTCAAGGTTGTTTTTCTGTTTTTAAGACAGCCTGATGTTTCTTCTACTCGCCTTTGTCCAATTGATATTTAATTTACCTGAGGTTTTTCAAACTCGTTTAATCGATAGGAGACCTGGAAATTTGCCCGGTGTTTTCTGATAAACTCTGATGGATTGACGCCGAATTGTTTGTGAAATTGTTCCCTGAAATATTTGATATCGCTGATCCCTACCTGTATTGCCGCCTCGTTGATATTACAATTGGTTTGGATAAGAAGCTCGGCAGCTTTACGCAGGCGAACAAACCTGATAAAGTTATTGATAGACTGACCGGTAGTGCTTTTGATCCTTTTAAATAATGTTGGATAGCTAATGCCGACTGCATCGGCAAGGGCATAAACATCAAAATTGTCGCTGTTGAAGTTTTGCTCAATAACAGCAATACAGTTGTTGAGCAGGTCTTTATTTTCCCGCGAAATATTAATGGCTATGTTTTCCTTCGTAACCTCCTTATAAAAATATTGCTGAAGTTTGGTTTTATTCCTCAACACACTTTTAACCCTTGCTGTGAGCAATTCTTTATCAAATGGTTTTCGCAAAAAGTCTATTGCGCCTTGTTCAAGGCTTTTAACCATAATATCGGGTGTGGTATCGCCGGTGAGCAAAATAACCGGGATATGCTTTATCGCCGCATCTTCCATAATCATTTTACATAAATCCAACCCGTTTATTCCGTCCATTACAATATCGCTGATGATCAGATCTGGTATATATTTTTTAATCAGCTCAAGACCGGTTGCTCCATCTTTTGCTTCAAGAACTAAATAGTCGGCAAAAAATATTTTTTTGATATATGTCCTGATCTGTTCATTATCGTCAATAACAACGAGGGTATGCTTTTCCTGGCTAAACAGTTCAAGCTTCTGTAATTCACCATTCTCTTCAATCAGTTCTTTACTGTCATGATCTATAAGGTCATTTACAAAATTATAGTCAGGAACTGTTACAATATTTATCTCCTCTGCCGAAAAGTGTTTTATTCCTTTCGATAGCTTTAAGGTAAAGGTTGTTCCGCCATTTTTATTATTTAAATAATTTATCGTGCCCTTATGGTAATCAATAAATACTTTAACCAGGTACAAACCGATACCAAAGCCCTTTTTAAAATAATTATTGTCCTTTACCTGATAAAATTTATCAAACAGTTTATCGCCGGTGTCGGTATTGATACCAATGCCATTATCTGATATTTTAAAGTAAACATGTGTGTCATCTTCTTCTACAAAAATCTTGATGGTGCCATGATCAGGTGTAAACTTAACCGCATTCGAAATAAGGTTAAACAATGAGATCTCTATTTTTTCGACATCGGCAAATACCGCGATATTCCTGCTGGTTGTTTCAATGTTAAAATTCAGGTTTTTGATTTTAGCCTGATGTGCAAAGCACGAAAATACCTCTTCGCATACCCGTACAAAATTTATCTCACTTATATTTAACTGCGCGTTTTCGCTTTCAGTTTTGCGAAACAGCAGTAGGTGATCTACTAATCCTAATAAGCGGCGGGCATTCCTATATACTGTATTTAGCTCGTCCGAATGGCTTTTATTTTTGTCCAGCAGATCTTTGACAGGATTAATGATTAGCGTAAGTGGCGTTCTGAACTCGTGCGAAACATTGGTAAAAAAAGCGAGCTTTTTTTCATTCAGTTCTTTTTCCTTTTCAACCTTTAAGTTAGCCAGGTTAATTTCAAATTTAAGCTTTGCCTGCTTTACCCGATATAAAAGATAAAGGTATATTATCCCAAAGATAATAACCAGGTATACCCCGTAGGCCCACAACGTTCTGTACCATGGCGGAAACACAATAACTTTAACACTGATCTGTTTCGGCATCCAGTTTCCCCGGGTGTCTGTAGCTTTGATCCTTAGCCTGTAGCAGCCTTCATTTAAATGAGTGTAATATGCAGATTTGGTCTTGCCCACATAGTTCCACCCATGGTCCCATCCCTCAAGATAATAAGCATATTCAATTTTATCCGGAAACGAATATTCGAGCGCCGTGTAATGAACGGTAAGCGCAGCCTGTTCATAATTAAGCTGGATTGTTTTAAGATCGGCTACAGATTGATTTTTGAGCAATTCGCTGGAGCCATCGGTTTCTAAATTGTCAATTTTCAGGCCGGTAATACGAAGATCGGGCCGATGGTCTGCTACCTGTATGCTGTCGGGATTAAAAATGTTAAATCCATTAATCCCTCCAAAGGCCATGTTGCCCGATTGAAGCCGGATAGCCGCGTTGTAATTAAATTGGAGGCTTTGCAAACCATCAGAAACAATATAATTTGTAAACTTATTTTTTGCCAGGGAAAACCTGCTTAAACCATTGTAAGTACTGCACCATAGGTTTTCTTTATTGTCGATAAGAATGTTAAGGATTGAGTTACCTGGCAAACCATTAGCCTTGGTATACCTCACACTGCTCATATCAGGAAGGTTGAATTTTAGCAATCCACCACCCTCAGTGCCAACCCATAAATGGTTTGAATTATCAGCCGCGATGGTTCTGATGCCATAGCCCACATTAAAAAAATGATGAGCCTTCTTAACGGTATCTATTTTAATGAGCCGGGTGTAATTACCTGCCCATAAGTTTCCATTACTGTCTTCAAATATAGCGTGTATGTTAACCAGGTTTTCATCAAATAGTTCAAAGCGGTCATTTTTTCGGTTATAAAGATATAATGGGCCACCCCTGGTAGTACCTGCCCATAAATGGTGCCTGGAATCTTCAAAAAGTTTCCATAGGTTTCTATCGGTTGTTTGGGTTAATGTATTATAGCAGTTGTAATGCTTGAATTTGCCGGTAGCTTTGCTAAACTGGTCAATACCACCGTTGAAAGAAGCAACCCATATTTTATTATCGAAGGTTTTAAGTATGCTTACAATAAAATCGGTACTTAAGCCTCCGCCGGTTGATGCATGAGTATAGCCGGTGTATAAATTATTTTTAATGTCCCAGTAAGAAAGCCCGCCGCCATCGGTGCCTATCCATAGGTTATGCTTTTCATCTTCGCAAAAGGAAAGAATAAAATTGTTGATCACACTGTTTTTGTTGAAGGGATCGTTGTTAAAAAGTGCAAATGGCTTTTTAAAATTGTCCACCACGCTAACCCCACCGCGCAGCGTTGCTATCCACTTTCTTGATTCCCTGTCATTATAAACAGCGGTAACAGCCCCACTGCGCAATGAACCCGCTTTGTTACCATTGGTAATAAAAGTGAGTTTGCCACTATCTGTATTTAAAATATTGATGCCGCCACCGTCGGTAGCTATCCAGATATTACCTTTTTCGTCGAGAGTTAAATTGGATATGTTATCGCTGGTAAGTTTATCAATAGCCAGTTGAAACCTCTTGATAGCTCGTGTTTTACTGTCAAATATAAACAAGCCGTTTTCAGTGCCTATCCAAAGGTTGCCCGCTTTATCTGAAAGCAGGCAACTGGCATTGTAAAGTTGAGTATTGATGATATTTATACGATCAGATTTTGGATCGTATAAACCCAGCCCGCGGTTTTTTACAAATACCCAAACGCCTGCCCGGGTAGGGCATAATGCTTTTACACTATAATTATATTGGTCGGTAAGCCTCGTTTGCAGGTAAAGTTTCCTGGTTTTATCATATCTCAATAATCCCAGCTCATCGGATCCTATATATATACTGCTATCCTTACCGGTTACAATAACATTTATATTTGAAGCTATTTTTAACCGGCGCCCGCTGTTGTGCTCCCGGAAATATTCCGGATAAAAATAAGAGTCGGGGTAATTATAAAAAACAAGCCCGCGTTGTGTGCCTATCAATATTTTGTTACCAACACCATTTAAGGCACTTATATGATTGTATGGGAGGGATTTGTTGTTGTTCCACTCGTTTCTGTAGACTTTAAATTCATCGCTGTCATACCGGTTTAAGCCATCATAAGTACCCATCCACATAAAACCATATTGATCCTGGTAGAGAGATGTAACCGCATTATTAGATAGTCCGTTTTCGATACCAAGATACCGCACGGGCTGCCCGGCTGTGAAACCAAAAACATTTAGGTAAACGAAAAGGAACAGGAAACTAAAGTATATTTTCGGATTTAAGATGTTATTTATCCTACTATGCAACATAAATTATTAGTTAATAACTGGTAAGTAAAAATATCAAAATGATTTACAAAAGTGTCTTGTTTTTTAATCCAAGTGATAATGTTACAAAGCAAGGGCAGAGTAGTGTTCAGGGAGATGTTTTGAGTATATGTTTATAAGCTAATTGCTTCTATACTACCAGATAGGTTTCTGTATCTTGATTTTTACAGGCAATTTATTTTACCCCCTTAAATTTAGGGTTTTACCCCCTTTTTTTCTAATTCTATTATTGCATTTTTGATCAGCAGCCGATTAAACCGATATAGCAATCTGCTTTTTTATCTTTCGGGCAATAAACTAATAGTTAGATAATCAAAAAATATGTCATGATAAAGCGTGGACTCACTTTTTCAATACTGAATGTTTTATTTTTAATAAGCCTGCCCATATTGCTGGCGTTGAAAAGCCCGGACCCAAAATTGAAAGTTAAGTGGGAACAGCTTTTTAACGGAAAGGATTTAACGGATTGGACTGTTAAAATCAGGAAACATCAATTAAATGAAAATTTTGGTAACACCTTCAGGGTTGTTGATCATAAGATCCAGGTAAATTATGATCAATATGAAAAATTTGATGACCAGTTTGGGCATTTGTTTTACAAAAAGCCTTTTTCATATTATCTTATAGGTGTGGAGTATCGTTTCACAGGTAACCAGGTAAAAGGTGGCCCCGGATGGGCGTTTCGCAACAGCGGAATTATGATACATGGTCAGGATCCTAAAACTATGAAGGTAGACCAGGATTTTCCAATATCCATTGAGGTTCAGTTGTTGGGCGGCAATGGTAAAGATAAAAGGCCGACCGCGAACGTGTGCACCCCCGGTACACAGTACGTTTTAAATAACTCGGTTGTTAAAAGTCATTGCCTGGATTCAAAATCCGAAACCTTTCATGGCGATCAGTGGGTTAGGGTGGAGGCTCTTGTTTTGGGCGATTCGCTGGTGGTGCATTATGTAAACGGAGAAGAAGTGTTACGTTATCAGCGCCCGCAACTGGACCCGGTTGGCAGTACAGAGGAGGGTGCGTTGTTAAAAAGTGGTACAATTTCCCTGCAAAGCGAAAGTCATCCTGTTGAGTTTAGGAAAGTTGAAATTGTTGATCTTGAAAAATACGCGCATGATCGTCAGAAATTGGCCGACGTAGTTAAGCAGTTAACCGCTGAGAAACGGATTCCTAAACAATAAATAAAATAAAAAGACTAATTTGACTGCCTTTTACCTGTATAATTAAAAATAAAAATGTTAAAGTTTTCCTTAACCCTATTCCTCTGTTTATCTTTCTTTTTGACGTTCAAATATTTTGCAAATACCCGCAGTAACGAAGCGGGACCCACTAAACCAAATACTTTGGCTTCAATACGAGGACAAAGTCATTCTAAGAGCGATTCGCTCCATTGGCCAGCCGGCTTTACAATCACCAGGTTTGCCGGACCTGAGCTTACACCAAGTCCGGCTTGTTTAGCTGTGGCTGCCACAGGCGAGGTGTTTGTTGGCGTTGATATGATTGGTTCGCTGGGTAAAGACCCCGGAAAAGGGCGGATAATTAAACTTATCGATAGCGATAATGATGGTAAGTTAGATAAACATACAGATTTTGCTGATGTTGATGATCCGCGCGGTATACTCATCATGGGCGACCAGGTTTTTGTGCTTCATACAGTTTTTTCAAAAGAAACTCTTAAGGCAACTGGTATGATCCTTGAAGTTTTTGAAGATAAAGATCATGATGGCATAGCCGACGGGCCGCCAAAACCACTCGTCGAGCACCTGAGTAATGCTCACATGCTGGTTGAACGCGGAACAGACCATGCCACTAATGGCATCCGTATGGGGATTGATGGATGGATCTACATAGCTGTTGGCGATTTCGGCTTTCATGATGCTACCGACCGCGATGGTAAAAAACTGACCATGCTTGGCGGCGGCATTATAAGGGTAAGGCCTAATGGCGAAGAAATGGAGGTTTATACTCATGGTACCCGCAATATTTATGATGTTGCTATAGATCCGTACATGAATGTATTTACCCGAGACAATACCAATGATGGCGGCGGATGGAACATCCGTTTTTCGCATCATATTCAATCGGGCGAATATGGTTACCCCTTATTATTTCAGCATTTTACAGATGAGATTCTGCCCGCCCTGGTTGATTTGGGCGGAGGTTCAGGCACAGGTTCGCTATTTATGGATGAACCTACCTGGCCCGAAAAATATAACCATGTACCTATGACGGCCGACTGGGGACGGAGCGAACTTTATATTAATAGGGTAAAACCAGATGGTGCCAGTTTTAAACAAACTGAGGAACCGTTTATTGAACTACCTCAGATCACTGACCTTGATGTTGATGGTTCGGGGCGGCTTTATCTTTCAGCTTGGGATGGCGCGGGATATTCGGGCAGTGCATCAAAGGGCTATGTTATCAGGGCCATACCTAATGGATGGAACTATAAAGCATTTCCTGATGTTAAAGCGCTGGCCGTAGCTGATTTGGCCAATATGTTAAAATCAGAAAGCGCAGTGGCGAGATTAAATGCTTCACAGGAACTTATTACCAGGCCGGCTGACGAAAGCAGCAAGGCAGCTTTTGCCATAGCATCAGATGCGAGTGTTGCTTTATATGCACGGGTGGCTGCTCTTTTTACTTACGGACAAATTGCCCGGGAGAGCGGAATAGCTAACCTTGTACAACTTACGGAGGATAATGCTCTGAGGGAATTTGCATTACGAGCCTTAACAGACAGGAAAGAAGGAATAGCACAAGTGCCAATAGCTCCCTTTTTGAACGGGCTGAAAGATCCGTCTCCGCGCGTGAAAGCTGCGGCAATTATAGGTTTGGGTCGTCTTGGCCGTTTAGAAGCCGCTCCTCAATTGCTTAAAACGCAAGTTCCTGCAAGTTTTGCAGCACCTGCTAAAAATACCGAAGGGCCGCACGCCACGCCCAATTCGGCCATAATACTGCCCCATCTGGCTGTGAGGGCACTTGTAAGCATGAATGCGGTTGATGAATGCGTTAGTGCAATTGGAACTACCAATTCGACATTAGCATTATGGGCATTGCGGTATATGTACGATACTAAAGCGGTAAACGGTTTGATTGTCGCTTATCCCAAAATCAAAGATGTAAAAACAAAGAAACAAATATTGGTAACCCTGGCACGCCTTTATAAGCAGGAAGCTCCCTATGATGCATCCTGGTGGTGGGGAACCCGGCCCGATTCACATGGCCCAATTTATAAGGGTATAACCTGGGGTGGCTCGGCTCGTATCGAGAAGTTCCTGACGCTTGAACGAAGCAAAGCAGGCGCTGCCGGCAAGCAATTTTATGCTGACCTGAATGAGCGCCACCAAATGGGGATCACGGCTTTTGGCGGCGAGGAAAAAAGTGTTCCAACAAAAGAGATTAAAGTAGATTTGTCAAAGATCCTGAACAAAAAAGGGCAGATCGGTAATTCATCTATTGAAGATGTGATGTTAATGTTAGCCAAAGTTAAAGGAGATCCAAAGAAAGGAAAGGCACTCTTTACGCAGCAAGGTTGTGTAGCCTGCCATAGCCTTACCCGTGGCGAAAAATTAAAAGGCCCGTTTATGGGACAGATAGGATCTATCATGAACCGCCAGCAAATTGCCGAATCCATCTTAAAACCCAGCGCTTCTATTTCGCAGGGATTTGCCACTGTGATGATCACAGCTAAAGGGAATAAAAATTATATGGGATTTATTACAGATGAGTCTGCCCAAAAAATAGTGATGAGAAACATTACCGGAGATGTATTTACCATTAAATCCAGCGATGTGATTACCAGGAAGGAACTGAAAACATCTATGATGCCTGTTGGGCTTGCCAATGCATTATCATATGATGAATTTGCATCACTGGTTACTTTTCTATCTCAGCAAAAAAATTAAAGATGAGGAAGAAGTCTGAAGCTGCTTGAAAACCAGCGGTTATAAAGTATCTTCGTGTTTAATTAGTTGGCAACTTGCTTCTTATTTAGCAGGTTGCCTGCTCAAATTTAAACTACACTATGCAACACAAAGCTATATCGCTTAGGCCATTCATCGGCGCTAAAGATTTTGAAATATCGCGAAGTTTTTATCGCGACCTGGGATTTGAAGAGGTTGTACTGGATGCCAATATGTCGGTGTTCAAGACAGGTCAGCTGGCATTTTATCTTCAGAACGCTTACGTTAAAGATTGGGTTGATAACACCATGTTGTTTCTGGAAGTTGATGATGTTGCCCGCTACTGGAACGAGTTGCTGGCTCTTGATCTGCCTGCAAAATATGCCGGCGTAAGATTAACCCCAATCCGTGTAGAGCAATGGGGTAGGGAATGTTTTTTACATGACCCTTCCGGAATCCTCTGGCATTTTGGTGAATTCTTTAACAAGCCTTAATTTTTTTCTGTGCCCTAAAGCCGGAAAATAATGGGCCCACCACATCCCAATTTCGGGCAAGCTTCAGTGATTTTTGATACTCTGGATTGATCGATGTATTCGTAGGAGAACAACGTGCTCTGCTTGTAGCAAATGATGTAAAAAATCAATGAAATCTCCGGTGAGTACTTACTGTATCATAAATCATGATCAGCCTCTTCTTTTTTTGCCTTACTCAGATTCTTAAGCGATATATAGTTTTGGATTGACTGTACTAACAGAAGGGTTAACAGGGTTAACACAATTTAGGGTTGTTTTGCATATCTGATTAATAATCATTTAATTGTGTGTTTTTTTCCGGAAACATGTTAACCCCCTTTTGAATAAATATTATCGGTTAGATTTCAATTCTTAGGTAAGGATTGTCTGTTTAATTTTTATACAGCCTTAATCTATTTATCCAAAAGAATCCAACTACTCCTGCCTTTCTATCTAATATTAATTATCATGTCACTGCATAGTAATAATTTGTACAAATATTTAAAACAAATGTTTTAATCAAACGATTGATTAATTTGTGCCATTATTTAAGACAAAAAAATTTATCAAATGGCCGAGTCAGGATTTAAAAAGTGGATCATTACCATCACGGTAATCATTGCTTCATTGTTAGAATTAATAGATACCACCATCGTTAACGTTTCCATTCCTCAAATTCAGGGTAACCTTGGGGCCACCATAACTGATGCTGCCTGGGTAGTTACGGGTTACAGCGTAGCAAACGTTATCATTTTGCCCATGTCGGGCTGGTTGAGTAGTTTTTTCGGTCGTAAAAACTATTTTTTAACGTCCATCATTGTATTTACCATTGCCTCGTTTTTATGCGGTAATTCCAGCAGTCTTACGGAGCTTGTTGCTTTCCGGATTTTACAGGGCTTAGCAGGTGGCGGTTTGCTTTCAACATCACAGGCTATCCTGATTGAAACATGGCCGGCAGAACAGTTAGGCACTGCAACAGCTTTATTTGGATTGGGCGCAGTAGTAGGGCCAACCATAGGCCCTACAATTGGTGGTTACATAACAGACCATGCGGCATGGCGTTGGATCTTTTACGTGAATATCCCTGTAGGCATCCTTGCATCGATATTTACAGTGATGTACGTAAAAGTGACATCCCGAGATGGCAAGGACAAACCTATTGACTGGTGGGGGATTGCTTTGTTAGCAATTACGGTAGGAAGTTTACAAACAATATTAGAGAAGGGAGAGGATGAAGACTGGTTTGCCACTACTTATATTATTGTACTCAGCTGTACAGCGGTTATCGGCCTGCTGCTTTTCTTGTGGCGTGAGTTAAGCACCGATCATCCTATTGTTAATTTCAAGATCATGCGGCACCGCAGCTTTTCGGCCGGGATGGTTACTTCCTTTATACTTGGTGTTGGCTTGTATGGGTCGCAGTTCGTTTTTCCGGTTTTTTGTCAAAACCTGCTGGGGTTTTCGGCACAGCAAACCGGCGAGATCCTGCTGCCGGGTGGTTTGTTCACCATTATGATGATGCCTTTTGTGGGTATTATGCTTAATAAAGGTTTACCTGCACAGTTTATGGCTGTGGGGGGCATGATATTGTTCTTCATTTTCTCCTGGTTTATGAGCGGCTCGACGCTGGTATCAGGTACCGGCGATTTCTTTTGGCCTTTGGCTATCAGGGGGATCGGTTTGTCACTCCTTTTTGTTCCGCTTACTACTATTGCCATCGGTGGCTTAAAGGGGGCTGAGATAGGGCAGGGAACCGGCTTAAATAATATGATGCGTCAGCTTGGCGGTTCGTTTGGTATTGCCGGGTTAAATACGCTGATCCATATCCGCGTGGCAACGCACCGCAATAACTTGTTAAGTAATATCAATCCGTATAATAACTATTTTACCGATAGATATAACGCACTTTTGCACGGGTTTATGGCTAAAGGGAAATCTTTTTTTGATGCTTCAAAAATGGCCTATGCCGCTATTGACGGTACTGTAAACAAGCAAAGCACACTGCTAAGTTATAACGACGCTTACATTGTGGTTGGTTGGGTGATGCTGGCAGCCATTCCGCTGATATTTTTAGCGCCGATTGTAAAAGGGCAAAAGGCTGTGGCTGATACACATTAATCAGCCCCGGATGATATATGTTTTTGAATGACTAAATTTGAAACATATATCATCCATGACTACAATAGCCGAAACAACAACCGAAGAAAAAATACTGAATGCTGCAAGGAGCATCTTCACTAAAAAGGGCTTCCTGGCAACTACTGTACGGGACATAGCTACCGAGGCCAATACCAACGTGGCATCGGTTAACTATTATTTCCGCAGTAAGGAAAATCTTTTTGAGTTTATCATGGACGAAACCATAAAAAAGCTTTTTGATAAAATTGAACCGGTTTTAAACGACGAGGCTTCTACCGCTATTGAAAAGATAGAGATTTGCGTAGGGTATTATATCGACCAGCTTTTAGAAAATCCTGATTTTCCATTTTTTATGGTAAACGAAGTGCTTGCAGGGCACACCACCTTGCCCATGGTCGAAAAAATTAAGACATTAACCGATTCTGTTTTTGCCAGGCAGCTTTATGCATTGCAGGCCGATGGCGTCATGAAATTTCATCCCATTAACCTGATGTGGAATATTGCCGGTATGATTGTTTTCCCTTTTCTTGTGCGACCGAGGCAATTGGAGGCAGGCTATTTTGATGCCGCCGAATTTACAACGATGATAAAGGAAAGAAAGAAGCTGATTCCAATTTGGATAGCACAGGCTTTAAAGGGTGTGTAGGAATATTGATATTATCAAAATAATTTATTCCCCAACGGCCTTCATGGTAAACATGCTGCTGTAATACTTACGGTAGCGTAACCCAGCAGCAGGTTAGGTACTGCAAGTGTAACACCCATGAGCCAGCCCGATGTCGCACTAAAAACGTATGAAACAATAAAGCATTTAAACTGACCGGGAATAATACAACGGTCGAAAACGGCGCGTAACGATTAAATATCAATGATAGTCCGCTAACTATTTGTATGACATTTTGCATAGGATAAAAAATATCCCTTGCCTTTGGGCGTGCTATGAAAGCCACTGCTTTGCCTGCGTGAAGCGATTGATAGGTTATGAAATGTAAAAAGTAATTGAGCCCGAATATCAGATAAAGCGAGTCGGGCAGTACACGGTAAATCAACGTTGTGTTTTTCATGAAGTGTTAATAGCCAGGCTTAATTTATTGAAGATTCCGCGGTCAAAGTCATATTCCGAAAATATATGATTGATCTTCCTGGAAAATAGAAATAAGCAACTTGGAGAGCCCAATAGCTCCAGGGAAAGTTTTACCTCGCGATAATATGCAAATGCTCTTCTTTTAAAAAGTCATGCAAATCAACTTCCAAAACCTTTGCTATATCAATGAGTCTGGCAAGGGTCAGTTTAACATTTCCTAATTCAATTTTACTGAACGTGTTTTGTGATACGTTGAGCTTGTAGGCAACGTAAAACTGAGTGTAATTTTTTTCTTGCCTTACTGTACGGATCCTGTTGGCTATAAGTTTTTCGGT
This sequence comes from Mucilaginibacter gossypii, assembly GCF_900100945.1. GTDB lineage: Bacteria > Bacteroidota > Bacteroidia > Sphingobacteriales > Sphingobacteriaceae > Mucilaginibacter > Mucilaginibacter gossypii. The sequence continues at coordinate 256,428 of NZ_FNCG01000001.1, forward strand.
GAGCATTTGTTGTTGCTGGTTTCAATTATAAACGTAATTGTGAACGCCCCGGATTGGAAATGCATGTAATAAACAGGTGAGTTGTTTATTATGCCGAAAACATAGCTTTACTCTAAAATAGGGTATTATTAACTTGTTGATAATTAGATTTTTGTGTGTATTTTTGATTGATTGTAAATCTGTTAGCTGCCGTGAATCGTAGTTTCTTCCAAACTAATTGAAATAATAATTTATGAAAAAAATGATCATCGCGGCCTTTGCATTAGTAGCTTTTGCAGTAGTCCCTAAAGTCAACGCTCAAACCAAAATGGTAGGCGGCGCGGCTATGTACCCCACCAAAGATATTATTGATAATGCTGTAAATTCAAAAGATCACACTACACTTGTTGCCGCTGTTAAGGCAGCGGGCCTGGTTGAAACCCTAAAGGGCGAGGGCCCGTTCACCGTTTTTGCGCCAACTAATGAAGCATTTAGTAAACTGCCGAAAGAGACCGTTCCAACTTTATTAAAACCAGAGAATAAAGCAACGCTGACCAAGATCCTAACTTATCACGTAGTAGCAGGCCGTTTAAGCTCGGCAGATTTATGGACTAAAGTTAAGGCAGGTATGGGGAAAGCTGAACTAAAAACTGTAGCGGGCGGTACACTTACTGTTATGGCAAAAGGCAAAAAACTATACCTTGTCGACGAAAAAGGTGATAAATCATGGGTCACCATTGCCGATGTGTTTCAAAAAAATGGTGTTATCCATGTAGTTAATACTGTGCTGATGCCTAACTAATAGAAGCCCAAATATAAAAGAACGAAGCCCTGTTGCTTAAAAAAGCGCCGGGCTTTTTTATTGGGGTACGCCAGTACACGAGGCGAATTAAATTGTATTTAGTTGATTTTGTATGGATTACGCCGGATTTAGTTTAAATTAGGTTAAAAGTATCCATATGGAAAACTACTGGCAGGAAAAAAAGGAATGGCTCAATAAATTGACCCTGGAAGATGCAAAGTTCATATTTGAACAGGCCGAAAAATCATATAACTACACCATAGAAACTGCAAAGGGTATTTATGAACGATCAAACGGATTATTAACCCTGGTTTCAGGTGTTTTAATTGGTCTTGTGGCTTATGCTATCGGAAAATGGAAGGATACACCTCACCTGGATAGTTTGTTGTTTACAGCAATTGTAGGGATCTTTTATTTTTTGATAGTAGGTTTAATGTTTGTACTGCAAGGCTTAACCCCAAGTGAATATCTTTTGCCAGGTACAAATCCCAAAGTATACTTTGATAAGGCATTTTTCCATAAGGATATTGCTGATGATGAAAGGATCCTGAGGTTTTACAAAGTTGAGATCATCAATTACCAGGAACGGATTGAGCAAAACACAAAGAAAAACGATTATAGATGGAATATTTACGTACTTTGTTTACGGGCAATATTTTTTTCGCCCATAGTTATGGGGATAGCTTTTGCTATTGCAACTATAGCTTCCTGACTACTCCGCTCCCAGATAATCCGCCTGATCAGACGATGACAGGTCGTTATCATCCCATAAACCGGGGGTATCTATATCCCCTTCCAAATAGGGCTCGCTGTCTTCGGCACAAGGCATGGCCTCATCAAGGTTAATGTCTGACCTGCCCACACGACCCTTGCCTGATGTTTTGATATCCCATATATCAGGGATATTTCCACTGTCTTCTTCAGGGGTTGGGGTTTCGTCAGGATCTGGAAATTGGCTCATAATCAAATAATTATTGCTAAATAAAGTTAAATGATAATTTGCATAATACCAAATTGAAATATATTTCCAGGTTCTTAGAACAGCTTCCTCAGGGTCTGTCGAAAGAGTCCTCTCAATGTTTATCTCATGCGTTCTTTAATGCCGACAAATCACATTGCAGATCTTTATCCCAATTACCCGTTTTAGCCGCGGCGTCATACGTGGATTGCAAAAATTGAAGCAGAGTCCGTTCCGGGTCGGCCGATCGGGAAACAACTTCGTAGGTCAATAAAAACTCACCCATTTCCCCGCTGTAAAATGCTTCGGGAGGCGATACTTGCTGTTTGGCAAAATCTTCGGGAGTAGGGTAGCAATATGCGTAAAAAACGGGATGAGGGAAGGCATCTGAGCCTGGCCAAAAGCCGCATGAGCTTACTTCCTGCGAATAGGCTTCCTGCATTACTATCGCGGGCATATTGGGAACGCTGCCCTGGTGTTTTGGTGCAGGCCTGCCCGAAAAGCGGGTGACCGCCAGGTCAAATCCTCCCCAAAAGAAATGTACCGGGCTATTTTTTCCTTGAAACCCGGCCCTGAACTCTGTGAAAACATTATGGATCCTTACCAGCGCCTGCCAGTAATCATGCATAATGGAAGCATTATAGTTACATGGCGTATGATTTTTGGCAAAAGGAATAGCCGGCTCCACTTCATTCGGCACTGCATATATTTCTACGCCTGCATTAACTGAAGCAATGCTATTCATCAGGGAACTGTAAAAGGCGGACACGCTTCCGGTACCGAGCCCAAACGATCGTTTTTCTCCGGTACTGGTGGATATATTCAGGGTATGACTGATAAAATCAAGATCTATCTGGAAAACGCCGCCCTCAAATGGCATACTTCCGGTAGTTAGACCGGTTGAACTTACATAAAGGGTTACCTGCCATGAATGATTGATCCAGGGCATTTGTTTTAGTCTTACCTTACCAATGATTTGAGTCCACATATGAACACTTGCAAGGGTATCTTTAAGATCATGGTAATCGAGCCTAGGCCAGCGTGTTGTTGTCGGGTTGCTCATAGGTGTAATTTGTTGAGTTAAATCGCTTAATCCTAAATTACAAATGTTTTGCGGGATGTTAGCTTTAATTTTCAGTCAAATAAAAATTAAAGCGGACACCTCAATTTTTGCTTCACTGTCACATTTTTATATCATTTGTTCCTGTTAACGGTGAGCTAACATGAGTGGGCTAAGTTGGCTGCCGAAAGTATTACAAAATAAAAAGATCGACAAAATTACTTATGGTACTAACCACTAACAGGAACATTGGACTGTTAATTAAAACCGGTTTAATAATTATGGTTGCGGGCTGCATCAGCGGTTCGGCATTGGGGCAATCGGCCCATGTAAACCCCTGGGCTCAAAAACCGCTGGGTACACTGCCGCCGCCGGCCAGTCTCAGTCAGGGTATCTGGCTTAAAGGCGAGCTGCATATGCACTCCAGGCATAGCAAGGAGTCGTCAAATAATTCAATCAGCAAGATCATTACTTTTTGCAAGTTGGTAGGGATCGATTTCCTGGCTATTACCGATCACGATAATCATGTAGAAGGCGACGTAGCCCACAATACCTGGGCTGATCCGGAGTTTAAATCAGATTCGGTATTGCTGCTTTACGCTGCCGAATGGACAACTACCCGCGGCCACGGCAACGCCTTTTCGGCCAGGCCTTATAATCATCAGCAGTTATACGATGTGCGCGATCAGCGTGATACTGTTGTTGGGCGCATAAAGAATAAACTTGGTATTCACCTGTCGGCAAACCATCCCAGCGGTAAAGATCATTTTGGGTATTCGTATGATATGGTTAATTCTATCGAAGTATGGAATTCGGCCATCTGGTCAAAAAATGCCAATGCGATCATGATCTGGGATGATATGCTTTCATCGGGCCGAAAGCTAACCGGCAGGGGAGGGAGCGATGCTCATCACGGCGTGCCTGTAGGGGATGAAAAACCAGGCCCTAATACTTACCAGGCTAAAGCCAATTATGCAGGAACGCCTACTACCTGGGTATTTGCAACTGCACGTACTAAGCAAGCCGTTATTGACGCCTTAACCAACGGACGGGTATCCATAAGTTCAAACCCATATGCTCCCCGTGTTGAGTTTTATGCTGATTTAAATGGCGACGATAAAATGGATATGATGATGGGGGATAATGTAAAGGCAACAGGTAAGCCGGTTAAATTTAAAGTTCAGTTAACCGGGAACAGTATAAAGGATACTACCTACACTATCAATGTGGTAAAAAACGGCAACCCGTTTGGTGCTTTTAAAATGGAAGGAAAAATGCCCATGATTGAATTTACCGATACACCGGCAATAGCCGGCCGTACTTATTACCGGGTGACGGTAGAAGGGCCGTCTACACCTTACCCTCAGGTGCCGCAATCAGCAGCACTGAGCGGTAATATGGTAGGATTGTCAAACCCGATCTGTTTTAATTTTGATCCGAATTTCTGACAACCGAATATAATAGGGAAAACCGTACACGAGCTTACTGTGTACGGTTTCTTGTTGTAACTATTAACTAAAAGAACGAAGCTGCAGTTAAAAGTGTTGGTGTTTTATAATAATTGTTAAAACCCCAATTCAATACGGATTTGTTTAGTTTAATAAGGTCAGTATGTCATCAATTATGTGATGTAACAGGATATAAAAAGAGCCGCATTATGCAATGCAAAACGGCTCTTTTTTGATTTTTTATTATTTGTGTTTGATAGTTTCTTCAATAACACGATCACCTGTACCGGCTGGGTACCTGTAATTTAGTATGAAGCTTTTAGTCGCAGGGTCATAAATGCTTTTCTTCCCGGCAACAGGTAATAACGGTTGGGTTGCACTAACATTACCAGAAACGGTTACCTCGTTTGTAGCTTCATTTACAGTCAGGGTCATTGATCCGCCAATATCACCAATTTCTGTGCTTACGGCTGTAGCACCAGCTGTAGTAAGGATTTTATCCCGATCAATTGCTCGGTCGCCATTCACAGGATGGTGAAAAATACCAGTTGAGTGGTATTCACCATCATACTTGTTTTTGATAGCGAAGAAGGTGTATAGCGTGTCCTTGCTTTCAGCATGGACGGTTAAACCGGCAGCGTCACTGATTATATAAGCAAGCGCGTATTTTTTTGTCAGATCAAATTTACTTCCATTTAATTTGATGGTAAAATAGTTCTGGAAGTCGCCAGGAGCAAATTTAGCATTTAGGTTTCCCGAAGTTCCGGCAGTAACTTTGGTGCTGCTTATTGTATACAGACTTGTTGGCAGTAATTCATACTCCGTATCGTTATTTTCGTTGTATTTATCAATTGCGTCTGGAATTGCTTTTAAGACCACAGTTTGATCTTTTTGCAAATCAGCAGCGCTTTTTGCGTCGCGTTTGATAGAAAATACATCAACAGTTTTAATGTTTGTGAATGGATCAAAGAAATGCTGTTGTTCAAGACCGTCTGGAAAGCCGACAAACGACTTGCCATTGTCCATAGCCTGCCCGCCAACCTTATCAGCAATGGTTTCTTTCCGGCAGCCTGAAAAAGCAATCGCAGATCCGATACAGGCAACAAGCAAATATTTATTGAATATGTTCTTTTTCATGTTGTGTCAATTTTTAAAATGATTATTTACCACCATCCCACCAAACTCTTGTATCCTGAGTATCGCCGCCCATGCGTGTAACTGCCGCGCTAACGTTTGCGCCGTTGGTATTGTACTCTGAAGTAGCATACACAAACCTCCTTACAATTTGCTTTGATGCGTTTGTAGCATCAGGAGCAGGCGTAAGTACTGGGTATCCACTTTTCCTCCAGATATCCCAGGCCATATGGCCGTCAGGGTAACTTGCCACCCAACGCTGAGTTGAAATTAGCTGAATGTTAGGTGTGCCTAAGCCTTGTGCGAAAGTTTTACCCGCAGCAGATGTTAGCCCCCACTGTACGAACGATTCACCTATACCATTTTGGAAATCGATGGCTACTGTTTCAGATGTTGTTGGAGTGATCCAGCCCAGGTTTACAGCTTCGGCCCTTGCCAGCCACACCTCTGCAGCTGTGATCAGGGTTACTGATCCGTTTTCAAGCCTGAAGTCGCCGCGTAAAACACGTGCCCATTTTGGGTTAGCGTCGGTAAAAGAGGTCACCGCTAAACGCGCTAAGCCGTATGGAACGCCAATATTTGATGTCGTAACGTTACCCGCCTGCTCACTCTCGCCGCCAAAAGCTGCCTGGCGCGGATCGCTGGTGCTCGCGGTATAATCGGTAAGGGTTTTTGATTCGGCAAAGTCCTTACGTCCGTTATACAGGTTCCACCATGCGCTTTTGTAATTACCTCCAGGATATTGAAGTTTGAAGTTTTGATCGGTAGTAGTTATTACTCCTCCATTAGCTGGGGTAATAGCTTCGTTGGTTGCCGCAGATGCGATGGAAGAAGAAGCGGTTACCTTTGACATTTGAATTGCAACAAGCAATTTAAGGGAGTTTGCCATTCTTTTCCATGATGCCACATCACCACCATAAATGATGTCACCGCTTATTGGCGATGAATCAAACGAATTTATAGCCGTAGTCAGCGTGGTAAGTATGCCCTTATAAATGGTTTCCTGGGAATCATATTTAGGCAATATGTTAGCCGCCCCTTTGAGTGCGTCGCTGTAAGGAACATCGCCCCACGAATCCGTTACTATCCAGAAAATATATTGCTGCAGTATTTTAGCCACATTAACCATGTTTTTACTTGGGTTTTGGTTAATGATAAGCTGCAGGTTATTAAGATTACCTGCATAATTGCCTGTAAACCCGTTTTGAGGCAGGTTGTACAATGAAGTACCTGAATACTGCGTTTCAGTAAAATATTGAGCATACTGGCCACCGCTTATTGCCTCGGTACCGGTTGATGCATAACCACCCAAATTTGCCTCAACGTTTGATAGCAAGGCCGAAGGGATAGGCGTTACTGTTGCTGCAGGATTGTTGTTTACGTCGCCAAAATCCTTTAGCTTATTGCAGCCCGCGCCCAAAAAGGTGAACGCGCCTGCTAATGTATATAGATATATCTTTTTCATTTTTTCTTAGTCTAATAATCCTTGTTCGCTTAGAATGTTACTTTTAGGTTGAAACCAAAACCCCTCGTACCTGGGTATTGGGCAGTTTCACCTTCTGTCGCGGTGATCTCTGACGGATCGAAATCCTTAGATTTAGCGTATATCAACAATAAGTTACGGCCGGTTAAATCAATCCTTGCCGATTGGAATACATTTCCTAAACCCCATCTTTTAATCGGCAGGTTGTAACCTACAGCAACCTCGCGAAGTTTGATGAAAGTCAAGTCGTAGATGTAGGGATCGTAAGTTTTATTGTTTGTTAAACCCTGATAGTATGATTTTGCGTCGACGTAATAGGTCACGGCTTTATTGTCGGCATCAACACCGGTAACTTTAACACCGCCACCATCAGCAACAGGGTCGCGTACCGACATGCCTTTATCGTTAAGTGCCGCCGTATTAGCCGTTAAACCGCTATATTGACCCCAACGGTTTGATAATGAAGCGAATTTGCCACCAAACTGATAGTCGATATTTGCGCTCAACACAAACTCTTTAAATAAAGTGAATGTATTTTGTATACCACCGGTATATTTAGGCAACGCACTGCCGAAATATACGTTAGGGTCATTGATGTAAGCGCCGGATGAAGTAAGAATTGGGACCCCGGCAGCATTGCGTTTGATACCGTTACCGTAAATTTGGCCCCACCATTTGCCTTTTTGATTGATCAGGTAAGGCATGTCTGTACCCCATACACCTGCAACCTGCACACGGTCAACACCGTATTTATTGCTGATCTCTACTACTGTATTATCCAATAACTGTGCAAAGTTGGCATTAATTGTCCAGCTAAAGTTTGGTAACCGGATAGGGGTACCGCTTGCAGTTATCTCCAAACCTCTCCGTTTGATCAAACCTACGTTGGTCAGGATAGATGATACACCACTGGCAGCGTTAACCGCTAAGCCCAATGGAAGGTCTTTGTCATCTGCAGCCCAGTAAGTAGCGCCAAAAGTTAAACGGTCGTTAAAGAAACCTAAGTCTAAACCAATCTCTTTTGAAGTAGTGGTTGTGCCATGTAAGGCAGGGTCAACAAATTGGGTTGGGCCACCTTGCAATAAGGCGCCATTCCATTTATTTGGAGCGATACCGTATAGTGTATTGTTCCTGTATGCGCCAAATGTTTCAGTTGAGTTACCTAAGGCTAATGGTACCTGGCCCCATGATCCCCTTACTTTACCATAGTTTAACCAGTCTTTAAATTCAGGCAATACCTCGCTGAATACGAATGACCCACCAAATGATTTTGACAACACTGAGTTAGCGTTGTTTATAGTAGAGATGGTTGAAAACCAGTCGTTACGTAAAGTCGCATCAGCATATACAATCCTTTTGTAATTGGCAGAAGCTTTTGCAAATACCGCTCGGTATTGCTCCTGGATCCTGGTATTGCTGGCACTGATCGGATCGACAGAGTTTGCTAATGTATACAAATCCGGAACGCTTAAACCATTGTTGGTGTTTGCACCGTTGTCTTTGTAACTCCAGTTGTAAAAATCGCTACCGGCATTAACATTCAGGTGGAAATCTTTGATCTGCTTATCATAGTTAAGCAAGGTTTCGTAGTTTTCGCGGTTTGAGTATGATGTTGAAGTGCCATAACCTGCTTTTTGACCTGTTTGAGTGCCGCTTGCCTGTATTTCAGACGAAATTTTGCCTTCGTTCCAGGTGTTGGTTTGATTGCGGCGGTAGGTAACCTTGAAGCTTAAATCATTATTGATCTTGTACTGTAAGTATATGTTTCCGTACAAACGGTCGCGGGTGTTAAGGTTTTGCCATTGTTTTTGCCATAAATAAGGGTTGTACCAATAGTTACCCGCATAAAACGAGCCCGGGTTTGATGGATCGTATGAGTTAGGGTTTTGGTGGTTCCAGCTTACATAGGTGCCGTCAGGTGATTTTAGATCCTGTAATTCTTTCATGATACCCATGTCCAAATCACGGTGGAACCATGAGTTGAACGAGCCACTTGAAGCGCTTGCGTAAGCATCACTGATCTGGCCATGAAGTTGTGTACCCGAAAAGTTAATACTTGCACCTGCTGTGAGGTGTTTGTTAAGATCGTAGTTGGCGTTTAAGGTGAAGTTGTTTTTGTTTAGCCAGGTTTCAGGCACTATACCTGTAGTGTGCTGGTTATTGTATGACATCCTGATGTTGTAATCATCAGCTGCTTTAGTAAATGCCACACTGTTATTTAAAGAAACACCGGTGCGGAAGAAATCCTTTGCGTTATCGGGCTGTGGGGTCCATTTGGCAGTTTTGAAAGAGTATTTGGTACCAGCAGCCCATGCATACCATGGAATATATTCCTGGCCAACCATTTTAGGGCCCCAACTACTGTCGTCGGTATAATCCGGGTAATATTTGCCATCTAAAGCTTTCCATCCTTCAGGATCGCCGTCTTTCCAATGGTATTGAATGAAATCTGCAGAAGCACCGCCACCATAACTGTTTTGGTAGTTAGGCAGAATATAAGCCTTGTCGAAATTGGCACCAAGGTTTAATTCAACACCAACGCCCTTTGTTTTTTTACCCTTTTTAGTTGAGATAACGATAGCGCCATAAGCTCCCTGTGAACCGAACTGAGCAGATGCTGCAGGACCATTCAAAATACTAATGTTGTCGATGTCGTCATTGCTCAAATCGTCGGCGTTTGGCATTATTGTACCGTCAACAACATATAAAGGGTTGTTACCGCTACCAAAGCCTGTAGCACCACGAAGCCTGATGTTGGTATTGCGGCCCAAAGCTGCAGCCGACTGGCTACGTACCTGAACACCTGCAACCTTACCTGCCAATGCGTTGTTAACGTTAGGCTGGCGGATAGTGTTCAATGCATCTGACTTTACTACCTGTGCTGCATATGAAGCCGATCGTGATGACTGTTTGGTGCCATAAGCACCAGTAATTACCACTTCTGATAGTTTATTAGCGCTGCTTGTTAGTTTAACATCTAATGGTGTCGAAGTGATTTCAACTGTTTGAGATGTAAAGCCAATAAAGCTAAAGCCTAAAGATTTTGCAGAGGCAGGAACAGATAAAGAAAATTTACCATCTGCATTTGTTTGCGTACCGAGCGTGGTACCTACAACTCTTACGGACACGCCTGGCAGCGGTAGTCCATCGTCTTTTGAAGTTACCCGGCCGGTAACCGTTTTGTTTTGTGCATGTACCACACTAAAAAATAGCATGAACAAACACCAGCTTGCGAGTAGGAGTTTTTTCATTGTTAAAAAATCAGTTTTAGTTAATATCCAAAACTACAATTTTTGTAATAAAATGAAAAAAAAGTTAAAATTTTTTTAAAGTTTTTTATATATATTAAAATATTTATAAAAAAATTGATAAAACGTTAATGCAAAATAAGTGAAATGTGGTTTTTTTTGAATTCTTCATATGAAATTCATATAAAATTTATATGAATTTTAATTTTCAGGGCGGTTGGTACGATGTTTATGGAAAATGACATGAAATATTACTTTATAAAGCCAGTATTAATGAGATATGTAAGTAATAATTGAAAAAGCGTGTTCTTTTTTAAATTAAAAAACTAAATATACGTTTGAGAAAAACGTTTTAGTTTACTTTTTTAAAAATAATAATATTTTTTGTAAAAAGAAAGTGACAAATGACTGAATATTAAAAAATTAATGGGTGAAAGCTTTTGCTTGTAATACCCGAATTGCTTTTATAAATATTTAATTAATTGATTGTTAGGTTTTTAATTATTTGTATTCTGTATATATTATTATTTTTTGTCAGATTCTGTTTTTAAATAAAATGTTTTAAAAGGAATTTAATTGTCAAACTGTAATAGCAAGGTATTTTGATTGCAGCCATTTTTTGTGGTTTAATAAAAATGGGGGGCGGCACTTAGCACTTCAATGCAGCTTAATTACTTCATTAATTGCCAGATAGCAAATATCCGCCGCCATGAAGTTGTCATCTGCCGATTATGCAACCTTAAAGGATTGTTTGTAATAGTTGCAGGCAGGAGCAAAGAAGCTTAAATTGCATTGTGAGCAAAAGGCGTTTGCGACATCTGTATCTTTTTCAGTATTTGATTGAATAGTTGGGTTAGACTTTGGTTGTAATACTTTTGTCCTGTTAAAATTTGAGGGATAGACGCGCCTGGCTGTTGATGATGTCGCTAATGAACCTGTTTGAGCTCCATATTCACTAACAAGTAATTGAGGGGATATCCGCGAAATAGAGTGGGAGGCTTGGTTGTATTTAAGTAACCGGTAATCTCTTCGGTCTGGAAGTTTGCTCTGAGGTCTTGGTAAAACTATCCCGTTGTCATAAGATTTATCCTGTAATAATGCGATTATACAAATCAGCATTATTATAAATGTGCTAATAAAGTATTCCATCACTTTTTTCTGTTAATAGATTTCGGTATATATTGGGTGCAGTAACCGGGTAAGCATAATTCATATAAATAAGATGTGCGATGGCTTTTCATTTTTTTAAGTTTGTTTCGGTAGAACAATTTTATGAACAGAGGCTGGGATGCACAATACAAATCAGTTGGTATTTTATGAAATAAAGATAAAATATAGATTTACAGTGAATTTATTATATGGAAAGCACCGTGGAAAAACTATCAGTAATAATAGCAGATGACCATACTTTATTTATAAACGGCTTACACATGTTGTTGCAGGGAGAGCCAGATATAGAGGTAATGAGCGTTGCAGCAAACGGTAAGGAATTATTACATTTGTTACACACCCAAACACCCAACCTCATATTACTTGATATCAATATGCCGGGTATGAACGGGTTCGACGTACTTAAGCGCATAAAGGATTACTATCCTAAAGTTAAGGTAATCATGCTTTCTACATATAATGAGGAGCACCTCATTGAAAAAGCAAAGGCTGAAGGAGCCAGCGGCTACTTGTTCAAAAATGTCGGGAAGGCTGAACTATTACAGGTAATGCGCTCCGTAGCGCAAGGGCATCTGTGTTTTCCCTGCAAACAGCCGGTTGTTAATTCCATGCCTAATGAACCGGATCCTTTTTTAAAGCAGTTCCAGCTTACTAAGCGGGAAACTGAACTTTTACAATTTATAAAACAGAATTTTACCAACCAGCAAATGGCCGATCATCTTCACTTAAGTATTTATACTGTTGAAACACACCGTAAAAATATTATGCAAAAGCTTAATCTGAAAAATCCGGTTGAGCTTAACCGGTTTATAATGCAATATAACTTATAAAGGTTTATTGGTGAGTGGGATATAAATAGAAACAAGTGTCCCCCTGTTAGGATGCGAATCAAATTCAACCCTGCCTTTTAAAAAATTTATCCGCGACATTAGATTGTTTAAGCCCATGCCTTTAAAAATATCAGGATTGGTTGCGTCAAAGCCTATGCCATTATCTTCAATAGTGAGGCTGATGTTTTCATCGCTTCTTATAAGTGAAATGTCAACCCTGTCGGCATGAGCGTGCTTCATTACATTGTTTACACTTTCCTGTAATACCCGGTATAAAATGATCTCGATGGTATCGTCAAACGGCGAATCAAACCCCTGGCAAAAAAAGTTTATTGCAATATTATTGTTCTTGATATTCTCAATAAATTGTTTAATTACTTGTGCTAACCCTGTTTTATGAAGTGCCCAAGGCATCATATTATGTGATATCGTTCTTACCTCTTTAAATCCATAGTCAACAAGGTTAATTGCTTTTTCAAAACGGGTTCTTTGCTCTTCATTTATGAAAGGTAATTCACTGCCTATAACTGACAGGTTTATTTTTGCCGCCGATATTATTTGGCTCACACTATCATGTAAATCCCTGGCAATTCTTTGTCTTTCACTTTCCTCAGCCGCAATTATAGCCTGCATTGCCATATTGCGCTGTTTTAGCTTGTTTTGTTTATAATAAAAAAAGCCTGTAAAGAACATTAAAAGTATAAAAACACAGATACCCGCCATCCAGTAATTACGCTTTGTTATTTCAAATTGCTGTTGCAGTACCTGATCTTCACGTTGTTTTATTTCGTATTTTGCCTGTAGTTCATCAATGGTGCTGTTGCCTGAGGTTTTAATTGCTGCATGCTTTTTTAAGTAAATCAGCGATTGCTTATAGTCGCCCAATTGCTCATACAAATCAGCTATTTCATTTGTGGCGCTTCTTTGCATATCTGCATAATTTATTTGTGTGGCAAACTGAAGGCTGTTTTTTAATGCATCGAGAGATTGTAGATATAACCGTTTGTTTTTATACAATACGCCAAGGTTAAAATAGTTAATTGAAAGCGCAAGGGTATCATTTAATGATTTTTTGACATCGATGGTTTTTAAAATTTCCTGTTCTGAGTCGTTTGGTTTAATACTTCCCATAACATCCCCCATAAATTTATGGCTGTATGCTTCAGAGGTGTTTTCATTTGTTTGCCGGGCAAGGTTTAAAGAGTCTTTTATGTCGAAAGCCTGCCTGGAGTAATTTAAGGCCTCCCGGTAATTGTTTTTTGCCTCATATAACGTCGCAGCCAGGTTTAAGGCTTCTGTCAATTCTGTACGGTCACCGGTTTTTGGGGCATATGAAATTGCCAGCATGCAAAATTCAAGCGCTTTTTTATGATTTTTTAATTTTACATACGCTTTCGCTAACCTGTTGTAACCATCGGTTAAAATGTACTGTTGATTTATTTTGTTGAGTGCAACGGCGGCAATGTTGTAATAATATGATGCGGAATCATATTGATTAGTTTGGAAATAAGCTTCTCCTAAAGTTTGCGATAGTAAAGTAATTGCTTTTTTATTGTTTAGCTTATGTGCAAGGTTCAGTCCTTCTTTTGCAACAATGATGGTTTTGGTCGGATTTGTTTCAGCCGCATAGTTGGCAATCTGAGTAGCGGCGGTTAAGCGTTTTTGTGTGGGTGATTTGCTGAAAACAACCTTTTTTAAACTATCAATATTTTGACCGCAACACGGAATTACAGCCAAAATAAGCAGAAAAAACAAAGGGTATTTCATATCCGGGTTTTTGGTCCCGGTTAAAGATAGTAATTTGATATTTATCAGCAAAAGTCGTTGGGCCTGGGGTTGTTACCGGTTAATGTGTTTTTAAAATCTGGATATGAATATTATTAAAGCAGATAATACGGCTAACACGAAAAACACAATTTGCCGTTGCCTGGCACTGATAATGTTGGGTATTTTGCCTGTTCCCTGCAATTTTTCGAGCTTAAATTTATACATAGCTGATAATCCCATAAAAGTTAGGGAAACAAAGCCCGCGAGGTAATTTAAAGTACTTTCCATGGTTTTTTAATTTAGATGAAACGCGATGAATTAATTTGTTCAAAACCATTTATGGCTTTGTTTTATATTATTTCACCATCGTGCTTGACAGTACAATTTTATAGAGAGGCCGAAATTCACACAATACAAAGCAGTTGGTATTTTGGAGTAACACCATAAAGCTTATTTTTACAGATGAAATATTGGAGGTAAGTATATCATGTAGAAACACTATTTAGTATTATACAGATAGCATATATTGGAAAGCCGTGTGCCGTAATCGATAAAAAGGACTAACTTTAATAATGATTTTGCAATATAATTCTAACCTATACCTAAAATCATTATTGCTCATTAACAATCAATAAAAATTAAATTAATAAGCTATTATTCACCAAATAAAACTGACTGATTGTATTGAAAGCAATCGCTTTCTGCATAAAGATAATTAAATGGAAATGTCATACATCGTCCAAAAAAAGGAGAGAAACCGGCGACTCAACAGCCTAATACCATGCTTTATTTGGTTATTAGTTGCCTGGGGGGGCTTAAGTAATACTATGGCCCAGAGCCGCAATAATCAGTCGGACTGGAACGTGCCGCCGCCATTAACCCCAGGTACAATTACCAAAGGAAACACCCATGGCAGTGGTTCGGCGGGTAAGCCGATTATACTTACGCTTACGGATATCCCGGTAATTGCTCAGCCCTTTGTTTCAGCAACTCAAATGCCTGTGCTGGCTGCAGTTGGCTCAACGCCGCCTGTGGTTGATGCACCCGACCAACCCGATGTTAATGGTGCAACTGCGGGGTTACCTGAAATTCCATCACCTGAAGCGCCAGAAGCTCCGCATTTGCCAAAGCAAACAATGCAGGACCTGCAGTTTTCAGCTGTTATAGACCTCCCTTTGCCAGAATCGCCGGAATTGCCGCCAGCGCCTGTTGAGCCAACCGTATCAGGCCAGGTGAATATTATAAAAGGCCCCATTCCGATAATGCCCGATATAACAAGTACGGTACCGCTTTTACAGCCTTCCGAAAATTTTACACCCTGGTCTATCCCGGAAATTCCCGAAAGCGAGAGCTTTAAAATGATATCGCCTGGGGGAACGAAGGATGATAAGTTAAAAGGCAAACCCCAATCAAACAGGAAAAAACACTAACTGTGACATAATGTCAAATTATTAAAGGCATTATAACAAGAATACTAAAATGAAAAGTACCCCAATTGAGTTAAAATATATATTTGTTATAATATTAGCTTTTGCGAGCGGTGTTACCTATGCCCAGGGCAGATTTAAACAGGGAGATGAGTTTCAAAGGCAGGTAAATACAAAGTCAAATTGTGTTTTACAGCGCGGCAGCCAAACTTTGCGTGTTGGTTCGGTTTCAATAGTTGTTAAAACCTACAAGGTAACCGATGCTTCTGAAAGGGGGGCCTCTTTTACTATTACTACTGATAAGCTTATCGATACCATAAATGCAATGAACCAGGACCTGGTATATAACTCAGGTAAACCTGCCGACCCAAATTCTGTTATCCAGGTTGGTTTGCAGAAGATGTTCCATAATCAATCGATAGTTTCAGTAAACAACAAAGGCGAGATCCTGAATTTAAAACGCCCGGCTGTTGCCAATGATACACTGTTATCTTTTGCCGGCATCCAGCCCGAACGGCTGTCGCCAGGGACTACAATACAGTTAATGGTTGATTTTCCGGTTGGCATCACACTTAAAAAGGGCTATTCATGGAAGGTTACTACTTCATCGGCCGAAACCAACTATACAGTTTATGCTATAAGCAGCACAACTACTGTTGTTACTTATAAAACTTCGGTTTTAGGCGGTAGCTTAAATAGCCGGATAAACGGATCAATACTCATAGATAACAACACCGGGGTTATTTTAAAACGCTATTCGCAAAGCGTTTCTACTGGCTATGAAATGGTAAATGGAATAGTTTACACCGCCACCCGCCGTACTGCAGTTACGGAGATCTGTAATAAAAAATAGACTTTTTATCTCCTTTGATTTATTTAAAAAGCGCCGCTGTAAATTTGTAGCGCATTGAAAAAGTCATCTCGTGGCAGGGGATAAAAAAGGAGCAGAAATTATGAGCCGGGTTTTTGAAAATAATGTTATCGCCTTTAAAGTATTAATATTTAGTTGTTTTTTAACCCGATCTGGTGGTTGCCATAATCGGTTAGGTATTCATTACTGATGAAAAAATCGAGACTGAAAATGGTACGGTAATCACCCGTATTATTGGGGTTTTGCACTTCTGTTAGGTTTCCCGTGCTTGATGTTGTATAAGTATAAACAAAGCCCTTGTTGGTAGTTATGGTTACGGTCGAATTTGCGGGAAGGCTGCCTACTGAATTGGTTGCCAGCCTGTCTTCAATTACAGTAGTTGATGGGGTTCCGGTATCAAACAAAATCTGTCCGGAGATGGTCTTTCCACTGTAAGTAATAGTTGCGGGGATATTAGGCGAGTATCCGCCGCTGTTTGAATAAGAAAGCGGGTGCATAATGAATCCAGTTGATGAAAGATCGCTGTTGCTTAAGCCGATAGTTAACAGATTGCTTACATAAGTTCCACTGGTAGAAAATAAGCTTTTATTTAACGTGGCCAGCTTAAATCCGCTTGTAAGACCTGTGCCGGTGCTAAAGGATCTTAACGGGCTTTGAATCAGGCTGGTTACATAACTTGTGCCGGGGCCAACACCAAAAACATCGCTGGCATGGGCCGATAATTGCGCACCAGTTTCATCAACTATTTTGTAGTATAAAAAAAATGGCACCCTTTTTAACGTAAGGTTGCCCTGAGCGTCGCCGATGGTGATATTAGCGTAGGCTAAATTGCCGTATTCTTTCGTAGAGCTTAACTGGTCGCCAAAGCTTATCGTGCCCTTGGTATTAGTAACCGTAATGCCGTTCACAACCACCGAATCCCCGGTAAACTGGATGCCTGACGAGGTGATCATTGATGCAGGCAGGATACCTGCGGCATCAAGTGTCATCCCTGATGAACCTGTATCAAACACGGTATAATAAGTCACTGCTTTTGTGCCTACCAGCGTAATGGGTAAAAAGATCCGTTTGTTTACCCCGCTGGCGTATTCATATAAACCAAGCGTAACAGGACTAACTTGTGTTTGAGGCGCTACGGTTTTATCTTTTTTACAGGAAAAAAAGGCAACCGTTATTAATAAACAACCAATAATTTTGGAAGTAAAAAGTAAATGTTTTGCAGTCATATATGTCTGTATATAAACCCGGTTGGTAATAATTACGATAAAAGTGCCGTTTTAGTTGAGCTTAAAATTAAGATAACAATTTGATATACCGGGTTAATGAATCGATAAAACGGGGTGTTGAACCGATTAATTATCCGGACATATAAACGGACGGAGAACACTGCTATTGTGTAAGTTAAAGCAAATGATTGGTTTCTTTGATAATATCCATTACAAAAGTGCTTTTTGAGTGGCCAATACCCTTTACTTCGCTTAGCTTATTTACAAAAAACGAATGGTAACTATCCATACTTTCAGAGACAATTTTGAGCATAAAATCAAAATCGCCCGATATGTTATAGCATTCTATCACTTCGTCAAATTCCAGTACAGCGTTAATAAAATCGGCACCTGCTTTGCGGCTATGTTCGCGCAGGGTTACCATGCAAATCACCATGATACGTTTGTTCAGCATCCGCTTATCTAAAATGGCGGTATAGCTTTTAATAACCCCCGCTTTTTCGAGGCGTTTAATGCGTTCATGTGCGGGCGTAGGGCTTAGGTTGATTTTAACGGCAATTTCCCGCACGGTAAGCTTGGCATTCCGTTCAACCAGCCGTAATATTTCGTAATCTTTTTCATCAAGATGGATGCCGGCTTTTTCTTGTTCTGTTTGTGGGGCCATAACGGTGTGTTAATTGGGCGTTTGTTCTTTTTTAGTGCTTGAATTTTTAATTATGTTCCAAAATTATAATAAATAATATTGTTAATTTCTATTAGCATAGTTTTGAAAGGACAAAAATCAAAATTATGGCACTAAAAAAGAACAAGGTCCTGATCATATCCTCTATGGCCATATTTGTCGAAGCGCTTGACATCGCCATCATTAACCTCACCATTCCGGCAATACAAAAGCAGTTTGTGGTCACTAACGACCAGGTTCAATGGCTTCAAACGCTCTATGTGCTATTGTACGGCGGTTTCCTGATTATAGGAGGAAAGCTGTCTGATGTTGCCGGACCAAAGAAGGTCTTTATTACCGGTGCGGTATTATTCCTGGCAACTTCATTAGGTGCCGGCTTATCAGGTACTTTTGTGTTTCTTAGTTTATCGAGAGCCGTACAAGGCTTGGCTGCAGCGTTGATCATGCCATCGGCACTTTCCATCGTAACGCATACTTTTACCGAAGAACGTGAGCGGAGCAAGGCTATCGGAATCTTTAGCTCATTCGCGGCGGTTGGTTCAGGAAGCGGCCTTTCCATCGGCGGAATCATCAGCACTTACTTAGGCTGGCATTGGGTGTTTTTGATTAATGTGCCAATACTGGTTTTTATTATTGTTATAGGCTGGCTGTGCCTGGCTAATGACGCTCCTGAACAAAGGCAGTCGTCTCCCGATCTGTTTTCGGGCATTTTATTGGTGATGGGTTTGCTGATGCTTAGTTACGGTGTACACCAGCTTGCGGATATCAAACAACAATATACTTTTATTATAATTTGTGCCATAGGCGTGGTTGTTTGCATGAGGCTGTTATATGTTCGTTTAACCCGATGTGCAAATCCGCTGATAGATCTTTCGGTTTTTAAAGCATCATCAGTTATTACCGCAAATGGCGTATTCATTTTATTAGGCGCGTTTTTTACCGGTTACCTTTTCATTATATCTCAATTATTGCAAAAAGATATGCATTACACCGCAGCACGGTCGGGCTTGTTACTGGTACCTTTTAGTTTTTTATCAGCTATTGTGGCTAAGTTTATGCTACCCGGCATCATGAAACGGTTAACAACCGAACAAACAGGATTGTTGGGTATGTGTTGTATGTTAACCGGGGGACTGGTTTTAATTTGCGCGGTATTTACAGGTTACTCTCTCCCTTTACTGCTGTTATCTGCTGCTTTTATATCCGGTTTAGGTATGACCATCTGTTTTACAAGTTTGTCTGTTCTTGCTGTAAAAAACATCCCCAAACAACACTACGGGTTGGCATCAAGCCTGGGTACTACCGCTTACTTTTTAGGTGCCGGAGTAAGTTTATCTATACTCACACTTTTTATGCAAAAAAGCGATGAAGGCGCTTCCGTGAGCACTTTATCGCTTGTTATACTTAGTATGTATGCTTTAATCGGTTTGCTGTGGCTCATTATTTACGTTGTAAATTCGGTAGCCAGGAACATGCAGGTATCATTAAACGAATCACAAAGGCTGCCCGACGTTTTTTAACTGGTGAATGTGCTTCTGAGTATGATAGCAAATAAGATAGAGCCATTCTAACCGGGTAAGTTCACCAAAAAAAGGAACTACCAGGTCAGTACTAATGGCATAAAGATCTTTGGAGTTAATTACTTCTTTAACCTGGATGATAACTGTTTGTAATAATTCGATAAGCTCAGATTTATTGTGCGGCCCATCTGATGGCAATATGTTTGATGCTGATTTGAATTTAGCCTCAAAATCAAGAAACAGGTCTTTTATCATTTTGACTTTTTCGGCCGGATCTCTTTTTGCTGCTTTGTCTGCACTGTTAAGTACCGGAACAAGTTGTAAAGCTGATTTAAAAACATGCTCCGCTATCTGTCCGGCTGTCCATCCGCCGTGGGGTGGTACAATATTAATTTGTTGCTCATTGAATAAAGCAATGGTTGATAAAAGGTTGCTGGCAGTATCCTCAAATACTGCCAGTAAGTTAATGCGTGCATCGGTTTGGAGGGTGGTGGTTATTTGATTTTCCATGATGTTTTGAAAATGATTTATACAAATCTCCATGCAAAATCAAAATTTACACCTTGTCGTTTGTGCCATAATTGGGGTGGTTTTGCGCCATTGCGTGTGCAGGCATTTATCTTTTCTTTTCACCCAATGAAAACCAATTACCCGAGTCGTCTTTGAATAAAGCTTCAAAGCCGTAAAACTCTTTGGTGGGGGCTTTAGTAAACTCAACACCTTTCGCTTTTAACTCTTAGTAAGTAGCTATAAGGTCGTTGCATTCAAAAACTCCGAACCCAAAGGTACCGCGCTGTACCAATTCGCGCATTTGATGTGCCGACTGTGCGTCGAACATCATTCCCTCCGTTACAGCCATGAGTGATATTTCCAATTCGGGCTGTCCGGGAGCACACACAGTGAGCCAGCGCATTCCCGGCCCCATGGCAGCATCTGTATTTACGGTAAAGCCTAATTTGTTTACATAAAAATCATAAGCGCTGTCCTGGTCAAGTACAAATACGCTTACATGGTTTAATTTGGTTATCATGTTAATGTTGTTTGATAAACCAAAAGTCGTTATCAAAAAAGAACCGGGCTTATTGAAAATTGCGATTTCGCAGCCATTCTTTTTTCCGGGCAAAGCAACCGGGTATAAATTTGAGAGGCGATTGCTGCATCTCCGCTTGCCGTTTAAGTTCTGTTTGCTGGTAGTTGGCAGGAGAACAGGAGGTGATCTTTTTAAATAAAGCAAAAAATGAAGTAACACTGCCAAAACCTACAGCATAACAAACATCAGCAACGGGAAGGCCTTTTTTTAATTGCAGCCGGGCGTTTTCAACCCGCACCTGGATGAGGTACTGATGCGGTGTTTTACCATAGATGTTCTTAAACAACCTGATGAAATGATATTTGGAAAAATACGCTTCGTCGGCAATATCGTTCAGGTCGATCGGTTCATGATAGTTTTATCAATGAACAACTTAGCCTGTACAAGCCTGCGGTAAAGGTATATTTTGGGTAATTGATCGGTCATTTCAGGTATAAATATCGGCTTTTATTATTTGAAAACGCGCTACCTGTTAAAACCGAACAATTGAACATGTTCGTTCTTTCTCTCCATGATAAGATCATGGAGAATTTCGGCAGCAATTACGCTAAAAGTGATACCATTACCTCCAAAGCCAAGCGCAAAATAAGTGTCCGGTCTTTCGGGGATGCAGCCAATATAAGGCAAGCCATCTTTAGTGATTGCAAAAGCTCCGGCCCAGCTAAAATCAGCTTTTAATGGGATGTGCGGCATTTTTTTGAGAAAAGCCTGCTGTAGCATATCCGCCTTTCGTTTAATAACAGAAGGAGGTATATGCGGATGATGAAACTGGTCATCGCGGCCTCCAATCAGGATTCGGTTTTCGCCCACGGCCCTAAAATACATGTAGGGTACGGCAGTTTCCCAAATCAAACTGTTCTTATACCAGAAACGTACATCGGGTAAAGGCTCAGAAACCAGTGCGTAAGTTGAGTTTATTTCGGCTATTTTTTTAGGAATGTATTTTAAACTTTCGTAACCGCATGCAATAATCAGCTTTTTAGCTTTGATAACTGAGCCGTTGGCGGTTTGCAGCGTTATGCCTTGTTTATGATGCTCAATGGTTTTAATATCGGTATTGCTGTATATTTTATGACCGGCTTTGCCAAAATTTGTAAGTAAAGCATGGGTAAGCAAGTATGCGTCAACCTCACCGCCATCTGTGGAGAAAATAGCCCCGGAAGCTTTAAACCCAAATTTCTGTTCAATTTCATCAGCTTCGAGCCATTGTACCTCAAAGCCATGTTTTTTACGGAAGTTATATTCCTGATTTAGTGAATTTGTATGTGTTTTGAAGCTGGCATACTGCAAACTTGGCCTCAAGCTAAAATCAAAGCCAGGTTTAAGCGATTTACATAAATCAGCAATGTCATAAATAGCTTTGCGGCAAAGTTGATAGCTTGTTACGGCATTTGCTTCGCCAACCAGATCTTTTAAAGATGTAAGGGGCGTATCAATTTCATATTGCAGGAACGCAGTGCTGGCCGCGGTACTGCCCATACCAACGTGGCGCTTATCAAAAACAGCTATACTTAAACCCGAGTTGCGGAGCTGCCAGGCTGTTAAAGCGGCGCTGATGCCGGCTCCAATAATGGCCACATCCAGCTTCAAATCTTTTTGAAGAGAAGGGTAGGAGGCAACTATGCCATCTTTTATTAGCCAGTAAGGCTGTTGTTCATATAAATTCATGGATTTGAACTGCTATAGCATAACAACATGCAATCCTTTTTTAAGTTTTTTGGAGAGAAATCAAGTGTAATAGCAAGATTGTTCGATATTGTGAGAAACCATAAAGAATTTAATTTAAGGCAATATTTTGTTAATGAGCAGATTATAGGCAGGCTTGCAAAATCTTTCAAAAAAAATTTTGCAACTTAATTTAAAATCATACTTTTGCACACCCAATCAGGGAGACGGGATGTAGCGTAGCCCGGTATCGCGCCACATTTGGGATGTGGAGGCCGCAGGTTCGAATCCTGCCATCCCGACTAAAGCGATACTAAGTATCAAAACCCTCTAAATTGAATTTTAGAGGGTTTTCTTTTCTGATTGGTGGAATCATAATACCCGGCGAAAGCCAAAGCGGGATGTAGCGTAGCCCGGTATCGCGCCACATTTGGGATGTGGAGGCCGCAGGTTCGAATCCTGCCATCCCGACAAAAGCGATACCAAGTATCAAAACCCTCTAAATTGAAATTTTAGAGGGTTTTCTTTTTACAGATTCATGTTTATTTGCTTCCATGCTTGATCTTCTTTAATGGTGAGCAACCAGAGTCATTTCTTCGCTTACAAGCATATTTTGTCGCAATTCTCCCCTAAGTAGTCGTTTTTGCACGCTATCAAACCCTGAAATGAGTTCCATTTTTGTATTGATAATAAAATCAAACTTAAACGCCATGAAAAATTTACTCCATGTACTTGATGCTCTTAAATCAATACTGTTCATTGTAATTATGTTTGCAACATCACGATCAAACGGACAACAAATAAAGCCTTCCAACAGTGGCTATGCGCCTGTGAACGGTATCAAAGTTTATTATGAGGTATATGGCGAGGGTAAACCGCTCATTTTACTGCATGGCGCTTTTATGACAATTGACGGAAACTGGGCCGAATTGATCCCTGAACTATCAAAAAACAGGAAAGTAATTGCTATTGAATTACAGGGACACGGACATACACCGTTTTCGGATAGAAAGTTATCATATGCTACCTTAGCGCATGATGTAGAAGGAGTGATGGATTACCTGAAAATTGACAGTGCCGACGTAGCAGGATATAGTATGGGTGGCTCTGTGGCTTACAAGTTTGCTATACAAGCCCCTAAACGGTTAAAAAAATTAGTGATCATTTCTTCTACTTATAAAAGTAGCGGCTGGCTGCCTGAAATAACCAATGCATTTAAATCCTGGAAGCCCGAACTTTTTATGAATACTCTTATGAAAGCCGCATACGATGCAATAGCCCCAGATAAAACAAAATGGTCAAAGTTTATAGGGCAGATGATCGCTTTCGCGCGGGAGCCGTTCGACTTTGGTGATGTAAATATTTCGAAAATTTCTGCGCCGGCATTGATCATAGCAGGTGACAACGACGGGTTGGACAAATTTGAATTGGCAAAAACATATAAATTATTGGGAGGCGGCGTTTCTGCTGATTTAGCGCCAATGCCAAAATCGCAATTGGCCATTGTCCCTTCGCAAGGACATGTAAGCCTGATGATGCAGACAACAACACTGTTGACCTACTTAAGCAATTTTTTAAAGTAAGCTGATGCAAATGCATGCTAACAGAAAAACGTTATCAGAATTTAGCTTTTTGATCAGGCAGCTTCTCTAATAAGGATATTGGCTTCGCAAGTATTTGAAAGAGTAGGTCAAATGATCTTTTGAAGAAATGCTTTGAACTTCTTGTCGCTCAATCAACACTCTTTTCAATCAAATCTTCATTATAATTGTTGTTGCCTAAAAAGGAGGAAGCATGCCCTGGTATAACGGAGACTACCCGCCATCTTACAAAAATCAACCTCCCAAATTGCGGGAAAAGGCCGTAGAAATTGCTAATGAAATTTTGAAGGAAAGCGGGGATGAAGGCCTGGCCATAGCCACAGGTTTAAAAAAGGCACGGGAATATTTTAAAGATCATCCCGAAGAAGCTGATGCTGACAACGATTAAATTGTTCAGGAGGCTATTAAAACATCGCTGCGCTTTTGGGGGTTACTTTACCGATCCTTTTATCCCTGCGCGAAACAAGTTCGCAAAGCTGGATTGCCGAATTCTCAAAATCATCGTGGCTGTCACTAAGCAGGAGCCAGGCTGTATCAAAGCCCTCGTCTAATACAAAATCAGTGACGGCCGGTATTTCCCTTTTGAGGCTGGCATGATTTTCCCGCGTGGTAGAGATCCAAATACCGTTATGCTGCGGATTTTTACTAACCTTTCGGAAGATCAGCACAATCTTTTTTCGAAATAGATATAGAACATGCCTACCGCCGGCTTGATGATTATACCTGTCGGCAGGTAATCGAGCAGGAAGTCAAATGGCACGGGTTTTTTCATGGTTTTTCAACGAATGTGCAATATAGTATACCTGATGAAAATAGAGGGCTTTTCATTTGGTTTGGCAGACCGACGGTGAACGAACTCATGTCATAATATGCCGCTTAAATGTCACTAATGCACCTTGTCTGTCCATGAAAAACCAATTAGTTTTGAGGTAGTTAATAAGAAAAATCAGAACAGATTAGGGTCTTGAGTTCTTAGTCCGGATAAAGGCTGCAAGGTGAAGCCTTAACCGGCGGTGCTGCCTGTAAAAACAATTAACGCTTACAATTTTTTATTATATATCACCACTAAAATCATTTACCCATGTTACCCATCAAACCACACATCTGGTTCGACCAGGATAAAGCCCGGGAAGCTGCCGAGTTTTATGCAACCTTAATGCCCGATTCGGCTTTAAACTATGTTAATCATTTTCCAATGCCCGGCGGAGAGTGCGAAATAGTTGAATTTACCTTTGCCGGCCAGCCATTCCTGGGCATCAGCGCCGGGGATGGATTAAAGATCAGTCCCTCTATTTCTTTTATGATCAATTTTGATCCGTCGCGTGACTCGGATGCCGGAGGGCGTATTGACGAAGTTTGGAGCAAACTGTCAGAAAACGGAAAGATAATGATGCCGCTCGACCGCTATCCTTTCAGCGAGCGTTACGGTTGGGTAAGCGATAAATATGGCGTGTCATGGCAACTGATACTGACCAATCCGGCAGGTGAGGAAAGACCAGTGATTGTTCCGTCGCTGATGTATACGGACTTGGTGGCCGGTAAAGCTAATGAAGCCATCGACTTTTATTGTTCTGTATTTAAAGAAGGCAAACGGGGTATTACAGCCCCACGTCCAGAGGATATGGGGCCTGATAAAGCCGGCACGCTTATGTTTGCCGATTTTCATATCGACCAAACCTGGCTGGCAGCGATGGACAGCGCGCATCCGCACGGTTTTAGTTTTAACGATGCAGTGTCACTATTGATTCCTTGTGAAACGCAGGAAGAGATTGATTATTACTGGTCGGCGCTTTCAGCTGATGGCAAACCCGGCCAATGCGGTTGGCTGAAGGACAAATATGGCGTGTCCTGGCAGGTTGCATCAACAGTTATGTTAAAAACACTGAAAAACGGCAGCCCCGAACAAATTGCACGCATTACGCAGGCTTTTATGACGATGAAGAAAGTTGACGTCGCAGCCCTGCAGCGGGCTTCTGATGGCCTGTGACCGGTATCGGCGTGATGCTGCTATTAGCTGTTAACTTCCCGGACTTGGCATATTCCGCAGCATTAGGTTCCTATAGTTCAATTTTATTGCCTTCAGGATCCATCCAATGTACAAAGTTGCCATAACCGGCTTTCTCTACTGAATCGGTCGGCAGGATGCCGGCTGACTTAAGATTGGAATCATAAATCGGCGCATCTGCAGCTTCAGTACCGTATGCTTTTACTGTTGTTGTTTTCATAATCGTTTATTTTGAATATTGATCATCACTTACTTTCTCCAGCCAGGTAACCACCTCGCCGTTAACGGCTTCCTGAATGGCTATATGACTCAAAGCTTTACCCGGCGATGCACCATGCCAGTGTTTCTCGTTTGGTTCAAACCAAACTACATCACCCGGCCCTATATCTTCGATTGGCCCACCTTCGCGTTGTACCCGGCCGAGACCGGAAATAACAATAAGTGTTTGACCTGCCGGGTGGGTGTGCCAGGCTGTTCTGGCGCCGGGCTCAAAGGTGACCAACGCACCCGCGCCTTTGGTAGCTTCTTTTTTTGCAAACAGGGGATCTATACGCACGGCGCCGGTAAACCAGGCTTCCGGACCTTTTACTGATGCTTGCGCACCGTTTTTAATTATTTCCATAATAAATAGATTGAGAGAGTTTATATGGTTTTGACATCAGTGACATAACGATAGCGTGCTTTTTCAGCCATTGTATTTTCCTGGCTTCATTAACTTATTCTGCCTTAATAACCTGTATTTGTGAGTAAATGTTATTGTCTGTATAGGAATTAACTTTTTAAGTTTCCGATATGCCGCTGCACCGTTATTCTTTATGGTTCAATGGTTTTTAAAATTTTTGCAGGAATACCCCCGACAACAGTATTTGCCGGTACGTCCTTGATAACAACCGCACCAGCGGCAACAACTGCATTCTCTCCAATGGTTACACCCGGCAATATAGTGGCACCCGCGCCAACCCATGCGTTGCGCTTGATAACGATAGGTTTGCAAATCATACCCCGCCGGTTAACCGGGTCGAGTGGATGATTTTCAGTGATCAGGTTTACCTTAGGGCCGAGGAGCACGTGATCTTCCAGCGTAATACCGCCCATGTCAAGAAACGAGCAGGCATGATTAATAAACACATGCTTGCCAATACTAATGAAACGGCCAAAGTTGGTATGGAAGGGTGCGAACAAAGTGGTGCTTTTGTCTATTGTTGCGCCAATAATGTTGCTAAGCTGTTCGCGGAGCTGCTCAACGGTGGTAGCTGCATTGAGTGCAGGCGACAACGCCAGAGTGCGGGCCACCACATCATTTACCTTGTGAAATTCCGGGTCAGTAAGCGGAACAAATTCCCCTGCTTTCAACCGTTCGAAAATATCTTTCATAATAATGTTTTTATTTAACGCTATTGTATTCATTATCAGAAATATGTAGCCATATCGCAATGCCTTTTTCTATATTGAAATTGATTGCTATTTGCGTAAAGCTGTTTTGGAACGTAGTACCATGCCAGTGTAAGATGCCCGACGAAATGGTGACCACATCACCTTTGTGTAGAAATTTTTGCGTCGTGGCACTTAGTGAAAACAGACTACCTGCACCTAAAATCATCAGCTGCAGTATGATGGAAGTTTTGTATCTGCCGATGTTTTTCATTTTGCAAAGTTAGTGCTGTTGCCAACTTTGTTGTTTAAGAAAATCAAACCAATGCTTATGAAAATCAAACTTCCATGGTGCGAAGCGAGCTTGGATTGGTGCCCGTCATACGTTTAAAATAATTGTTGAAGTAGCTGGGATATTCAAAGCCAAGTGCATAAGCAATGTCGGCTATGTTCCAGTCAGTATGTTGTAACAGTGCTTTTGCTTCGCTAATAATCCGCTCTGCAATGTGCGCAGATGTTGGCCTGCCGGTAACTTCCTTTACCATACGGTTGAGGTAATTTACGTGAAGGGCGAGGTTTTGGGCGTAGTCCTGGGCCGTCTTCAACTGCAACGGCTTATTTGGGCTTTCTACAGGAAATTGTCTTTCAAGCAATTCCATAAATACAGCAGCTACCCGGTAGGCAGCGTTTTTATGCTGATCAAAATTTTCAGAGGGCTGCATTTTCATCGCTTCATGCATGATCAGGTTGATGTAACTACGTATCAGGTCGTCTTTATATACGTAACTACTGTTTTGCTCATCTATCATCTTCTGAAAGAGGATGTTCAGAGACGCTCTTTGCTGTTCGGTGATCTTTAATACCGGTGTGCCGCCGATCTTGAAAAAGGGTGATTGCTGCAGCATATCGGTACGTTCTGAAACGCACAGAAATTCTTCGGAAAAGAGACAGGTATAACCCACATAAGTGGTTGATATAGTTTCCCAGGAATATGGAATATGCGGATTGCCAAAAAACAAAACAGTGCCCTCCACTTCAAAGCTGCGGTCGGCATAGTGAATCTTGCTTTTGCCTGTTGTTAAGCAAATTTTGTAAAAGTCTTTTCTACTGTAAAACCGGACAGCCTGATCGTCTTCTTCTATCTGGAAAACATTGAAGCCTTTTAACCTGAGTTCATTGTTAAAGGGAGAAACCGATCGCGCTATTTTATTGTCCATGATGTAAAGTTATGAAACTCAAACTTTCAATTTCCAATTAAAAGGACAAGCGCTGACCTTTGATGTAATAGTATATCCTGTTCCCGAATTGCAAACAGGCGGTTCCGCTATATTAAGCAGCGCTGATCGATTTAAGCAAAAATTACTCTCCCATATAACTTTTCACATTAAAGCTTACTTATTTTGTAAAGATTGCCATTGTCCGTAACACCGTATAATGCGCCGTCTTTGCCGGTAACAAGAGAACGCCAGCGTTCGCCCTTGTCTTTCAGCAGGCGTTCTTCCGCTACAATCTTATTGTCTTTGATAATAAGCCTGATGATATGTGATCCACCTAAGGCGCCTACAAATAGATTTCCTTTCCATTCGGGAATCAGGTTGCCTGTATAAAAGGTTATGCCGCAGGGTGAAATACTTGGGTTCCAGTAATAGATGGGTTGGGCCATGCCTTCTTTTTGCTGTATGCCATCGCCAACTTTTACACCCCTGTATTCGATACCATAAGTAATAACCGGCCATCCATAGTTCTTTCCCGGCCGGATAATGTTAATTTCGTCACCTCCGCGCGGACCGAATTCCGATTCCCATAATTCGCCGGTATTTGGGTTCATCGTCATGCCTTCAGGGTTTCTTAAGCCATAAGCGTAAATTTCGGGCAAAGCGCCGGCTTTTTGCGCAAATGGTCCATCGGGTACCGGTTTCCCGTCACGGGTTATGTGCAATACTTTTCCGATTGCGGTATTCAGGTCCTGGGCCTTGACGCGCATTTCATCATCCCCATGTTCGCCTGTGCTTACAAACAGGTTACCCTGTTTATCGAAAACGATTCGTGAGCCGAATTGCAGGTGACCGTTATAGGCGGGTTTAGCATGATAGATCACCTTTACGTTTTCGAGCCTGCTGTAATCGGACGAAAGTACACCAGTGGCGACAGCCAACTGGAATCCCTCAGGAACTTTTTCGGAGTATGACCAAAATAACATCCGGTCTTTTACAAAAGAAGCATCAAAATTAACATCTAACAAACCGCCCTGGCCACCCACCGCTACTGCCGGTAAACCTTGAATGTTCTTGTCTAAACCGCCATCAGCCTTTAATATCCGCATGGTACCGCCTTTTTCTGTAATTAAAAAGCGCCCGTCGGGCATACAGCGTAAAGCAAAGGGTTGCTTCAGCTCATGATTGATGACGTTTACACTGAGTTTGGTTTTAGTTTGTGCGCCAGGGGCCCTTGTCTGACCCGGAAAAGCAGGCTTGTAGTCGGCCGTTGGTGATTGCGTTTCAACGGGCGGCAGTGACTGGGCAACAGCCTGCGTAATATCAAAAAAAGAGCAAAGTGAAGCAATTGCACAGGTAACTAACAAGGGTTTGATTGTTTTTGACATGGGTAATATGTATTTGTTGTGAAGATAAATAATATGCCGGCAAATGTTAAAATGTGTTGAACAAATAAATCTGCCTGCTCCGATGATATTAAACGGCCATCAGGTTGTAACAGAGCCCAAGGACAATGATTTATTATCAGTACATATAAAGAGCGCTGCGATGTTTGAGATATCTCCCCCTGGCCGATATGAAATTGGCTGGTTAGTGTCTACAGCTTAGAATTTAAGTGCCCGCGGTATTTTACACCGGCATTTAAAAAGGTAAGCGGCCAAGCACGTCAGGAATATAGAACATTGAATTGAGAAACGGCCGGATCGGTTCACCCTGGCGCCAGATTTAACCTGCAATAGATTTAAAGAAAAATAACTATTTTATTTACACTGGTATTCCTGGTAGAAATATTTAAATTTAATTATTAATTCCCGATCTCAAGCCTAACTTAAACTCTTCAATATGATAGCGATAACAATCAATGGGAAACAGCTGGAGGTTGCCGCTGACCCGGACATGCCTTTACTGTGGGTTATTCGTGACCTTTTAGGTCTTACCGGCACCAAATTCGGTTGTGGCGTGGCGCAGTGCGGAGCATGTACTGTACACCTGAACGGCGAAGCTGTACGGTCATGCGTAACAAAAGTGAGCCGTGCGGCAGGGCAGCAGGTCACTACAATTGAAGGACTGTCTAAATTAAATGACCACGCTTTGCAAATTGCCTGGGCCGAACTCGATGTTCCGCAATGTGGTTATTGCCAGTCGGGTCAACTCATGTCTGCAGCTGTTTTGCTGCGGGAAAATCCCAACCCAACAGATCAGGATATTGACGATGCGATGTCAGGTAATATTTGCCGTTGCGGTACTTATCCCCGCATCCGGTTGGCTATACACAAAGCTGCAGAACTGCAGCGGGAAGGAGCAAAATCATGAACAGGCGTAACTTTATACAATCAGGTGCATTATTGAGCGGTGGCTTGCTCATCTCATTTACTATTCTAAAGGCAAATAAGCTTGCTGCCCTTGCAGATACGGCTGATTTAAATGTGTTTGCCCCTAATGCATTTTTAAATATAGGTACAGACAACAGCATTTCGGTATACCTGAGCCATGTGGAAATGGGGCAGGGGATCTGGACTACACTGCCCATGCTTATCGCGGATGAGCTTGATGTGGATCTGAAAAAAATCAATATTAAACATGGCGGTGCCGATAAGGCGTTTAACCATGTTATTTACGGTGCCCAAATTACCGGCGGGTCAAGTACCACCTGGTCTGAGTTTGACAGGTATCGTAATGCCGGCGCAACCGCGCGGACGCTCTTGCTTCAAACAGCCGCTACCCGTTCGGGGATTGCTGTTGAAAGCTGCAAAACGGAAGATGGGTTTGTTATTGCCGGGAGCAAAAGATACACTTATGGAGAGTTAGCTAACGATGCCGCAAAGTTACCTGTACCTGCAAAGGTTCCGCTGCGTTCACCCGCCGACTGGAAATACATCGGCAAAGGAAGCAAACGGATGGATGCCCGAGTAAAGACTGATGGTACTGCAAAATTTGGCTTAGATATCCAGTTTCCCGGATTGCTTACCGCAGTTGTTGCCCACGCACCTGTTTTTGGTGGTAAAGTTAAATCGTTTGATGCCGGTAAGGCGAAAGCAGTTCCCGGCGTAAGGGAGGTTGTACAAATTCCGACGGGTGTGGCTGTCATTGCCGACCACTTCTGGGCCGCCC
The DNA here is from genome assembly GCF_900100945.1 of Mucilaginibacter gossypii. Classification (GTDB taxonomy): domain Bacteria; phylum Bacteroidota; class Bacteroidia; order Sphingobacteriales; family Sphingobacteriaceae; genus Mucilaginibacter; species Mucilaginibacter gossypii. The sequence continues at coordinate 288,090 of NZ_FNCG01000001.1, forward strand.
AACAGGGACGGAAGGCCTTACAGATAACCTGGGCTCACGGCGCCGGCGTGCAGTTAAATACCGGTATCCAAACTGCGGCTTACCGAAAACTGGCTGCATCGGATGGCCTCCTGGTTCAGGAAAAAGGTGATGTTAAAGCAGCGTTTACAAAAGCGGTAAAAACCATTTCGGCAGAATATGTTTTTCCTTACCTGGCCCACGCACCTATGGAGCCACTGAATTGCACAGTAAAAATTGAAAATGATAGCTGCGAGATATGGACAGGCACACAGTTGCCAGGAGGAGAACAAGCTGCCGCAGCAAAAATTCTTGGATTTAAGCCGGAGCAGGTAAAAGTAAATATACCATTCCTTGGGGGAGGCTTTGGCAGGCGTGCTACACCTGCCTGCGATTTTGTTTCGGAGGCGGTTCATATTGCGAAAGCAAGCGGTAGGCCGGTAAAAATGGTATGGACACGGGAAGATGATATGAAGAGCGGCTTTTACCGGCCTTTTTATGTCCATAATGTAAAGATTGGTGTTGATAAGGACGGTCTTCCCATTGTGTGGAACCATAATATTGCAGGTCAGTCAATTATGGCGGATGCGGCAGTGCTTTTTGGTCCGCCTCCGGCAATAGATGATACAACGGTGGAAGGAGTAAAAGGATCACCATACCTGGACGAAATACCAAATCATTTTGTCGGCCTTCACACCACTAAAGAAGTAGTGCCTGTTTTGTGGTACCGGTCTGTAGGTGGGACGCACACTGCATTTGTAATGGAAACGCTTATAGACCAGCTTGCCCACGATGCAGGTATCGACCCTGTGGAGTACCGCCGCGGGTTATTTAAAAATCACTCGAGGCACCTGGCTGCACTTAATCTTGTGGCTGAAAAAGGCAATTGGAACCGAACACTGGCTCCAGGGCGGTTTAAAGGCATTGCGGTACACGAGGCTTTTGGCAGCGTTGTGGCGATTATAGCCGAAGTAAGCGTTGAAAAAGGAGTTACGAAGGTACATCAGGTAGATTGTGCAATTGAGTGCGGCCTGGCCGTGAACCCCGACGGTGTAAAAGCCCAAATGGAAAGCGGGATCATTTTCAGTATCTCGATGGCAATGTACGGCGAGCTGACGTTCGTTAATGGAGAATTACAACAAAATAATTTTTATGATTACCGGATCACCCGGATGTATGAAGCACCGCGGATCAATGTTTACATTGTGGATAGCAAGGAAAAAATGGGGGGTGCCGGAGAATGTGCAGTTCCGCCAACAGCACCGGCTGTAACTAATGCAATTTTTGCAGCAACCGGAAAACGGATTTACAATTTACCTATCGTTAACAACCGACTCGAAAAACAGGCATGAAAAAACTAATAATCACCATGATCGTTTTGTTTATGTCAAGCGCGGTCATATTATCGTTCAAAGAGGAAAATTCAACATTTAATTATGCGGCACTACCTAAAGATAGTGTGGCTTCTGTTGCAGCTTTTAAACAAGTTTACACTGTATTGATGAGTGCCCGCTGTATGAATTGTCATCCATCAGGTAATATACCACTGCAGGGCGACGATAATCACTTGCACACCATGTTTCCCAAAAGAGGGGTGGATGGTAAGGGTGTTTATGCCATGAAATGCGCCAATTGCCATCAGCCAACAAATACTCCGGGCTTGCACACGCCCCCGGGTAATCCCAATTGGCATCTCCCACCGGCCGATATGAAAATGGTTTTCCAGGGGAGGACACCCCGCCAATTGGCAAAACAAATCATAGATCCGAAGCAAAACGGGCATAAGGACATGCAGAAGCTCATTGCACATGCAGATGATGGACTGGTGCTTTGGGCCTGGAAACCGGGGGAGGGCCGTAAACTTCCACCAATGAGCCACGCAGCATTTAAGAAAGCCTGGCTTACCTGGTTAAAAACCGGCGCGTATGCCCCGGCTAAATAAAGTGCGGCAAAGCCGGGATTACTAAGGATGGACGAAGCGGGGTTTTTAATATCATGGCTATCTAAGTTATTGATTTATAATGTTGCATTATTTAAATGCAGTTTAGTTAATAATAAAGCGCGTCCCTGATCGGCGTTTTATTATTAACCTGCTATTAAAATTGCCGGCAACCTCCTGCAATAGTTCGTCGGATAGCTATTTATAAGACAAAAAAAAGCCCGATACATTTTGTACCAGGCGCTGTTAGTTAGTTGTTTGTTATTATTAATTGCCACTGACCGTTTTATTATCAAGCTGACTTAGGGATGCGGTATTAACGGTATTAAGCATCCCGTTTATAATGCGCTGATTGATGTAAGCTGAAAACTTTAAAGCTCCTTTGAAATTCAAATGCCCAAAATCGGCAAAGTCATCATTTTTTAGCGGAAAGTTATTGAAGTCCAGGAATTTTATATCGTTAAAGTAACGCTCACGGATCAGCGAAAATTCGGCCTCATTATTTCTGTACTCATACAAAGGATGTTGCGGGCTCCTGATAAGGAAGACACTTTTATGCATTCCATTGCAATAATCTATTATTTTTCTTAGATATTGAATATTGGTTGTTGAGATTACACTTTTATTTGATGCTGTTTTAATATTTTTGCCCGCCGGATTATTTGAAGGTAAAAGCCTGGAACCTTCTATTTTAAAATATCCTCCTGTTTTTCCTGTATAATCGTAATTAAATGAAAGCGCTTTAATAAAATTGGTACGTGCAGCTATGCCTACACAATTCATAAAATATTTTGAATTGTGCTTAGCCAGCAATTCAAAATCGGCCGGGCTCATAAAAGAGGCATATTGCGGAAACATGTTTGACATGTAGGTATATCCCCATGTCCAGTCATCCATCTTTGTGTCAATCTGGTTATTTGAAAATTCTATAAGTACGGTGGTTATCTGAGGGTTTTGCGACAGGTATTTTTTAACTTTTTGAAAGGTGTAAAAGTAAGATTCGGCAGAGTGCGACAGATTGGTTAGTTTGGGTATCAGGGTATCATTGTAGGCACATTCTGAATGTGAATGACCAAAAAGTGCAATAGTATTGTCTTTCTTTACCCTAAACTTTGAAAATTTATTTACCATATAACCCGGAATCAGGGCAATAGCCAATATGAGCAGGCAGCTCACTAAAACAAATGATATGGTTTTAATTAAAAAGCGGTGCATTGCTTAAAATTGAAAGTAAATAAACTGCTGCTCTTTTCCTGTAAATAAAAAAATCACTATCACCAATGTATAGTAAAAGGTCAATCTGTACCCTCTTTTTCTTAACCAGCTTAACTTCTCAATGGCATATTGGTTTTCCCGCCCCTGCCACTCAACAATTATAAAACATAGGATAAGAGTGATCACCTCAAGCAATTGTGCCTTGTTAACATCTAATTGAGGTATTGAAAAAAGAGATCGTGAAAAAATCCGGCCGATGTATTTAAATGCTTGTGTAACGCTATCAGCCCTAAAAAAGATCCATGCAAAAATTACCTGCAGAAATGTAGCTATCATTTGCATGAATTCGGTGAACGTTGGCATAGCTTTGCCTTTGGCTGCAATTTCGAGGTGGTTTCTGTTTGTTTTTAAAAGGATAGAAGGGAGAATGAATAAAGCATTTAGAAGGCCCCAGATGATGAAGGTCCAGTTGGCGCCGTGCCAAAAGCCGCTAACCAAGAAGATGATTAATGTGTTTCTTACTTTGAGCCAGGTGCCTGTTTTGCTGCCCCCAAGAGGTATGTATAAGTAATCTCTAAACCATGACGATAGTGAGATATGCCATCTGCGCCAAAACTCGGCCATATCTCTTGAAAAGTACGGGAATGCAAAATTTCTAAGTAGTTCAAATCCAAAAAGTTTTGCTATGCCTAATGCCATATCAGAATATCCTGAGAAATCGCAATAGATTTGGAATGCAAAAAATATAGCGCCTAAAACCAGGGTACTGCCTGAATAATGCGAACTATTTGCAAATATCATGTTGGCATAGTCGGCACATTGATCGGCAATTACAGCTTTTTTAAACAGGCCCCATAGAATTTGCCTCAAGCCATTAATTGCGTCCTGGTAGTTAAACTCTCTCTTTGTTTTTACCTGGGGCAAAAGGTGTGTTGCCCGTTCGATAGGGCCCGCCACCAAAAGCGGAAAAAAACTTACGAACAATGAATAGTCGATGAAGTTCCGTTCGGCTTTAATACGGTTTTTGTAAACATCAATTACATATGATAAACCGTGAAATGTATAAAAAGAGATACCGACAGGCAGGATTACATTTAGGGTAAACGGGCTTAAATGGATCCCTATACTGGCGCATATGCTGGCAAGCGATGCTGCAAAGAAATTGTAGTATTTAAAAACACCCAAAAAGCCCAGGTTTACAGATATGCTTAACCAAAGCCAAAAGGTTTTTAGGCGATGTGTTTTTGCCTGGTACATTTTTAGCCCGGTAAAATAATCTAAAAGGGTCGAAAAAATTAACAGTAAAAGAAACCGCCAGTCCCAGCAAGCGTAAAAAAAATAGCTTGCAGCTAGCAGTAACAAATTTTGCTGTTGCAGTTTTCGGTTAAGTACAAACCAATAAAGCACAAAAACCACAATCAGAAATATTCCGAACCCAAAGGAATTAAAAAGCATGATGGTGAATTTTAAAAAATAGCCAAAGTGGCCGACTTAGGGATATTCAGTATGTATAGAGGCTGGGAAATAGGTAGATGTAGATGTATAACAAAAGGCAACAAAAATTGATCGCTGTTTTGCAGCAACCAACTTACAACTGTATAAAAAAAAGTGAGTAAAAGCTTTTTGTCAATATAATAATTTTGTGAAATCTGGAAGCCATCAATCTGGCTTTAGTGTGTTTTCGTTACGTAACGCTTCATTGAATTTTTCAAGCAATTTTATATACTTGTCCATCCAATAATATATGGCATCAAGCGGAGCCTCTTTTGCTTCATGGGTTTCGATATCCTTTTCGGCATTAGGTGAGTTAAATCTCAAAGCAAATTCATTGGGAAATTCCTTTGAAAAATCATGCTCAATAACGATACCGATCTGACAAATTATATCAAAGCTAAGCCTTTTGGTATTGAACCAATTGTATAAGGTTCTGCGGCTTACGTTGAGTTTCCGGGCGATTTCACTTATCCCCATATGGTCACGTCTAACAATTCGCTCTACAATTTTGCCAAAATGTAAATCTTGAGTGTCATTAATACCAATAGATCTTTGATCATTATTGATATATGAGCTAACAGGGTAATAAACTTTGCTGTGCATAAGATTAGATTCGATTAGGTGTCAATTTTTAGTTGGTTAGCATAATTAATTTAGGTTATAATAAACTGCAAATTACTCATAGATACTTATGATCATAAATATCGGGTCTCGGATTTTTTTGAATCATGATTTAAGTTTAGGTTACTCATTTGTTTGGTATTTAATGCTTCACATTCGTTTATCAATAAACAAGCAATGACCTTGTTGATAATTCATATCATCGTTTGTGAACTAAATTTATGTATACTTCCTATCTTAATTCAACCTATAAAAGGTCAAATTATACCTGTAGAAGGCGTTAATGCACGTTAATTAGGAATGGTAAAAATGGCTCTGCACGTTTTTGGGGTCAATATTTGCCAGTTTTTGTGAGTGGTAGTTAAGTTATTAAACTGCTATCCATCCAATAAAGTGTTATTTTAGTTAATTTTACTAAAGGTGTAATTTTTTTCAAAATAAGATAAATTTAATACATGGCGCTAATGTAAACACATAAACTCATAAAATATTGGCGAATTATCATTTTTTTTATCTACCGATTGGAGATCATTACGATAAAATATTTTTCTAAACAGCTCAATCCGTCAAAAAGTTGGCTGTTTTAAATGGTGAAAGAGGAGTGATATCCAGAAGTATTCCTGATAGCTTTTTACACTTATTATTTTGAAATTCAGGATAACCAATAATTCTTATTTTTCTTGAATTACCTTTGGCGGTTATCATATCAACTTCAATATCAAAAGAGCTTCCGTATTTTAATGCGTCTTTTAAAGCTTTTTTACTGAGTCTCTCGCTTTTACCTTGTTTAAAAAGCTTCCATATCGTTTTTATATCAGGTACAAAGTACTCAGGTACTTCAAGGATGCTTTTTATAACATTATCCCATTGCATGGTATGGGTAAGCAGATCCCGTGTCCAGGTACCTATTTTTGACAAGGTTGCAGCTCTTTTTAAAAGCTTCTCGGCCTGTTTGTTTTCTTTCTCTATGGCTTTAATTTTGGAGATATCTTCGGTATGGATAAATAGTCCGCCTGTTTCTCCCGAAGTTGTAAACCAGGGGTGAATATTCCACTTTAGCCAAACGCGGGTACCATCATTTTTTTTTAAGAGCAGGCCATCACATTGATATATATTACCTTTTAAGCAATGATTATGGAGCTTTTCGCATTTCTTTTTTGTGGCTGGTAAAACTTCATAAATACTTTTTCCAATAAAACCTGTGTTTTCAAGTTTATATTCGGCAACCCATCTTTTTGAAGCAGCAATAAATTGCATCTGGTTATCGAACATGGCAATAGCAATAGGGGCCTGTTCTATAAGCGTTTTATTATGCGTATTATCTTCTTTTTGTGTTTCGATGAGCTCACCATCGGATGATTTTTCTTCTAAATATCTATGATAGCATGCCGAAAAGTTTGACGGGTTGGAAAAATTAAGCATTACTGCCATTTGGTTTTTATTGCAGCGCTTTTCCCTTATATATCTGTCTGCAATTTCCATTTGCAGATACCGGTAATAGGAGAAAATAGTTTTGCCGAAGTTTTGCTTAAAATCCCTTTTTAATTTCGACTCAGATACAAAATGTTGTTTTGAAAGTGCAGAGATACTCGGAAACCCGATAAACAGGTTCTCATTTAGTGTTTTTGCAACATTTTCAAGGAGCTGGTCGTTTTGAGTTACAAACTCAGGTAGTTTTTCTACTCCTGTTTTATTATCGTGGGATTTATTATTTAAGGGGCTAATGTCTGCCATATGCGCATAAAAACCCTTTATTTCACCTTCAACATAGTTAGGATGATAAGTTATCCGCACGTTTTTTGCTTTGCCCGAATACAAATGAATTACCTGGTCAAAAACCTGTATTTTACCGCCTAACACACCATTAATATAAGGAAGCTGCACGTCAAATAATGTTCCCAAAATCTCCGAAAGATGTGATTTATTGATCATATGCTCGGGGGTTATCCCGAACCAATCGGCCGTAGCTTTATTGGCATACCGGCAAATCAGGTTTTTATCCCAATAAGCCAGCATGGCCTCAGTATGCTCCGTCACGTTGAACGCTATCTCAAAAAAGTCAGAATTCGGATCAAAGGACATTGGATTTCCTCTTTAAAAAATAACAATCATCAGCTTTGCCCATTGTAATACGAATGGGATCTTAGGTTATAATCTGCTTAAATCTGCAAATTATTATTGAAAACCTATAAGATTAATCATATAAATTACAAAAAAAGCTCAGTTTACCATTTGTTTGTCAATCAATTTTACATCGAGCTTTTCATATTGGGAATTATTGCTGATGTAATCAGGCAATATGGTTTTCATTTTCGATACCATCAAGTCAACTTCATTATGCAGGTTAAGTTCCAAAAGGTCCTTTATTAAATTATTGATCTTAGCGTAACTAACCGGGATGTTTTTGGAGATTTTGATGTCTTTGTTATAAGTAGGTATTACCTCTTCTTCCGCATTTAACAACTCTTCATATAGTTTTTCGCCGGGCCGCAAGCCGGTATAAACAATCTGGATATCTTTTCCCGGAACAAGACCAGCCATTTTTATCATATTCGCCGCCAGATCGGCGATTTTTACTGGCTCGCCCATGTCAAACAAAAATATTTCACCCCCATTACCCATTACGGCTGCTTCAAGTACCAGTTGTACAGCTTCGGGTATAGTCATAAAGTATCTTGTGATATCCGGGTGGGTAACAGTAACAGGCCCGCCTTTTTCAATTTGTGCTTTAAAGCGAGGGATCACGGAGCCGTTTGATCCAAGGACATTACCAAAGCGGGTTGTTATAAACCTGGTTTGGTTGCCTTTTGACGGATCAGAGTTGAAAAAATGCTCTTCAAACAACAGGTTATTTAACGATTGAATATACATTTCGGCTATCCGTTTTGAGGCCCCCATGATGTTTGTTGGACGCACCGCTTTATCTGTTGATATCATTATAAATTTTTCGACATTAAATTCTATTGAAATATCTGCCAGGATTTTTGTGCCCCATACGTTGGTTAAAATAGCTTCGGTTGGATTATTTTCCATCATCGGTACGTGCTTGTAAGCTGCCGCATGAAATACTATTTGAGGCCTGTATAAATTAAACAGTGTTTTTATACGACCAGAATTTTGGATATCAGCAATAAAGATCCTGGTGCGGTTTCCGTACAAACCGTCTTCAATTTCCATTTGAATATCGTGCAACGGGGTTTCGGCCCTGTCACATAATACAACAAATTCCGGACTATACATTAACACTTGCCTTACGAGCTCAGAACCTATTGAACCGGCAGCACCCGTGATCAAAATCCTTTTACCTTTAATGTCATCTAAAATATGTTCATTGCAGATTTTTATGGGTTTTCGCTCCAACAGGTCTTCTATTTTTAAGTCTTTAAACTGATTTAGGTTTGGCTTGCCATTGATCCACTGGTCTGATGACGGCACAACAATTACTTTTATGCCAAGTTCAATGCATTTTTCAACCGCCTTTCTTTTCCCATCGATTTTTATATCCTCGGATGTTATCAGCATTGACTTTATATCATAGCGTTTTTTTAGCATATCAATTGATTTGATAGGATAAACCTGCTTTTGCTCAATGCATTTTGATATTCTGTCAACCCCGGTGTCGATAAAGCCCTGAACATTGAGTATAAATCCTTTTTGTGCTTCAAGGGCATTTTTAATTAGTATGGAAGGTTCGGTGGAGCCGTAGATGAGTACATTTTCTTTTTCAACTTTATAGCTTGTTGTCTCAATGTATTTAAAAACATCCTTTATAATAATACGCATACACATAAGCATAGACGAAGTGATAAAGAAATTGATCAGCAGCACATCCATCAATCCGCTGACATCTATTTTAAGATAGAACGCGAAGAACAAATGATAAAACAGCAGAAAAGTAACGTTACTTGCCAGTACGGTTATTAAAATCCGCATCATATCCCGTGTGTTGGAATACCTGATAATACATGTATGTATTTTCATTATCATAAAAACCAGCACCGCATTGCTGCAATAAAAGAGCATATAATAAAGACTGATGGGATCAAACTGAAGCCGGTTTTTAAAATATAGAGATGTCCATAATGATAACAAAACTACCATCAGGTCAATTACCAGGATTAACCATCTTGAATGGAACTTATCCTGGAATAACAAATTTTTGAGGTATATCATAACTGGTTTATTTAGGTATTATCTTAAGCGTATCTGTATAGCGGAAAAAAGTCTACTTCGGCATTTTCTTCAATGCCCTTATCCTGCAAAAGCTTTTGGTACATTTCGGGATTGGCAATATATCTCCATGTTTTAAAGTCAAGATGGAGGTTGGAGAAGGCGCATTTCCAGTCAAAGAGCTTGTCGTTTTTAAATCCAAGGCCACCGCCCAGGTTGTAATATTTCATTCCTTTTTCTCTGCCAATCTGCGTTATGCAATCGGCCAGAAATTTGGTTGGGCTATGATGTAAATATTCTGCGCGGGCACCAACTAAATGGGCTTGAATAATGCCATTTGTAAAGGCTATTATGGTGCTTGCAATTGCAATGTCGTTGTAGTAAACAGTAAGCAAACGGGCCTCATATTCAGAGGTGTTTAATATTTCTGAAAAGTATTTTTCATTAAACAGGTAGTAGCTACTGGCGCCAACGCGTTTCATGTTTTCGGTATAAATTTCGACAAAGGTGTTTAAGCCGTCAGCATTTGTTTCGTCCTTTACTTTAAACCCCATTTTCCATGCGTGCTTAATAGCATCCATGGTTGATTGCCTGTATTTTTTGCGCTGTTCATCAATAGGCACTGAAAGGTCAAGTACTACCGTTTTTCCGTTTTCGTGAACACCTCCAAATTTCTCCAGTAATTTTTGCTGCTTATAAAAAGGATGAAGTCTTACAAAAACAGATACGTACCTTTCCTTTATAAGGAAATTGTTGAAAGCGCTTTTAAAATTTTCCATCAAGTCCTCATCTATCTCATCAATCCTTTTGTTTGAAAACGGACCCGAAAAACCATATACACAGGTTAGGTCGCTATAATCAGAACCCGGAATTTTTCGCTGCAGTAGGGGGAAGCCGATGTAGGTATCTGACTCCTCATAAATAAATAAAACAGGATCTCCAGCTGTTTCAAGGGAGTGATAATGCCATGTATGATAAAAATCATATTCGGCCGAATTACCGACGTAAAAAATCCATTTATCTTTATTGAGCAGGGTAAAGATCTTAATCATTGAATTAAAGTTTATGATAGTAATTATGACTGTTGATTTTGAAGGCAAACAAATTTACTTTTGGTAATACTCATTGTAATCAAATCATTTACCTTACCTGTAATTTCAAATCCGGCCTTTTCATAAACAGTGATTGCCGCGATATTTGCAGGGTGGACCTTTAAATAAATCTCATCCAGTTCCTTTATTAAAAAGCCATACCGTATCATCTGTACTGTTGCCTGGTAACCAATTCCTTTACCCCAGTAAAGTTTGTTACCAATAAACAGGTGCAGTTCTGCGTCATGATCAGTAATATCAAGCAGTTGGATATTACCTATATATGTATTAAGTTCTTTAACACAAATTGCAAATCTAAGCTGATCGGGCTTGGCCAGCTTTTCACGTAACCAGGCTGTTTCTATTTCCGAACTAATATAATGAGTGGGTTTGTAGCCTGTATAAACCCATATCAATGGGTCGTTACGCCATGCGTAAGATACGGACGCATCTTCTATTACAAGGGGGCGTATGTAAACTGAAATGGTCATAAAAAAAGTCTTAGCGTATTTAACATATAAAACATATCCTGAAGGTCATACCGTTGATCGATTGGTAATGGTACTAAGCACCGGGCCAGGTAATTTTCGTTGGTGTTTTTCTTAGTCCACTTAAATACATTAGGCCAGTAGGTAGCAACATATATTTTTTTCTGTATCAGATGTACTTTTAAGTGCCGGTCATTAGTTAAAAAAGGATAAACCAGCGGTACTGTATGCTCATCAGCGGCATCAAACTTGAGCAGGTTAAATTCAGCAAGGTGCTTATGCAAAAAATTAAAGTTTCGTTGCCTTGCAAATACACATTCGTTGTAATTAATGCTTGTAAGTATCTTTCGGGTTAATAACGACATGGACCTGATCTCGTTGTTTTCCAGGTCCTTGCTGTTGTTAATGTAGTCAGAATACCCGGCTTCTATACCTGCGTCTATACTTTTTATGAGGTGCGAAAACCGGTTTACTGAGCTATCTACGGGTAACTTTTTAGTGAGTTTTCTTTTAATGCTTAAGTATGCTCCGTCCGGAACGCCAAAAAACTTACGGCACGAGTAAAATGTATCAATGCCGGCAAGGGGCTCTGAAAAAAAGGCTTGCGAATTATCAATTATAAGATTTTTGATTTTGACGCTAAGCTCTGATGCTTTTTTTTGTTTTATACCAAAGTAATTGGTATATAAAAAACAGGCGTCAGGCTCAATCTCAAAATCAATTATGGGATCTAACTGCCGATCAATATGATAAAACTGGTATTGAATGCCTATTCGTACAATTGGTTCAAGCAATACATCGCAGGTGAAATAAGGAATATAAATTTTATGATATTTTTTTTGTATCAGTATGTATTCTAATGCATTACGTCCTGTGTTTAACCTAACCAAATCGGGATAGTATTCATTCCCTTTGGGCAGTTCCAGCTCCAAATACCCGCCTATGGGTTTTAACGCGGCTTTATTTTTTTGCATGACTGTAAATTGAGTGTGAAAAATAAAGTTGTTATCCCTGGTCGCTTTTATACATTCTTAAATGAATGGGCTGATAATATTCTTCCAGGCTTTCTGGGATACGTGAATTATAACCCAATACCTGCCGCTGATCTGCACTAAGCTTATCAATAAAGTCGTAGCCTAATACCCTTGGATAGTCCATTTGTGGTTTAATAAAAGGGCGGGTGAATCCCAGCGTTAACGCCCGGCGTTGCTTAATTGTCTTATTTTCGCCGGCAGCATGCCATATATTGGAGTCGAAAAGGATGATACTTCCTTTTGGTGTTACCGCCCTGTCGGCGGTTTCGTAGAAATAAGTTTCGTTAGGTCTGATATCTGTTTTATGTGAGCCCGACAGGAAATAGGTAGCACCGTTTTCTTCGGTAAAATCATCAAGGGTAACTATCATTTGCACTAATAATTTCGTGTCGCCTAAAAATGTGCGCACATCACGGTGCATGTTACTTACATAAGGATGTTGCTGCTGGGTGTGTATTACAGCATTAAAGCCATTAAGTATATAATTACCACTCAAAAAATAAGCAATCTCATCGGCACAATACATTTTTTCAATAAACGGTAAGCTGAAATTGTCCTTTTCAACAAGGTGGTGAAGTGTGCCGACCATATTAGAGCCTATCCCGTTTTTTTCCTGAATGGCTCGTCGTTTTACGTACCCTTCCTTTAAGTCCTCATTAATAACTGCAACAAAATCGCTGTCTAAAGCATTCTCAAAAATAACCCATCCGTAATCACGCATCGCAACGCGGAAATCTTCAAAGTGCCTGTCTCCGTAGTTAAGTCTATTTCTCATGAATTTGTATTGTTGATTTTCGGCTAATTAGTTCAGGTCCATAATCTGCATCATCATAGCATTTACTTTATGCACATCAAATTTTTCCTTTGCCAAGGCCAGTCCGTTAAGCCCAAAACTGCTGATAGCTTCCTTGTTGGTTATGAAATACTCCATTTTTTGCACAAGTTCGGCTGTGTTTTTTACAGGTATTAAAAATCCATTGCTGTTGGGTGACGTTTCGACAGTTTCCCTGCAACCAACAGAATCGCAGGTTATAATGGCACGCGCCATAGCCATGGCTTCAAGCAAACACCGTGGAATTCCCTCCCGATAGTATGAAGGCAGTACCACAACAGATGAACTGCTTATATATGGTCTTACATCATCAACGGCGCCCAGGTAATTAATTACACTCCGGTGCTTTATTTCCGAAAATAAGTCGGGGTGAATGGCATCGACATTATCATCATAGGATCCGATTAGTTTGAAAGTTACCTGCGGGTGTTTTAGGAATACAATTTGCGCCGCTTCAAAATATTCGCGGATCCCTTTGGCATTGATTAGCCTGGATACCATGATAAAGCTTATATTATTAATATCCGGCCGGGTAGGGGTATAGTAGCTCAAATCAACTCCCGATCCGTTAACTACTGCAGTTTGATGCTTTGCCGATATTATTTTAGAATCAAGCAGCGTTTGTACATCATCTTTATTTTGAAAGATGACAGACAACCCCTGTCTGTTTTTAAGGCTGAACTTAAGTAGTAAGCGTGTAATTTTGCTTGTTAAAGATGTGTTACCGTTAACAAAGTTATACCCAAGACCCGAAAGCATCGGGGTTATTTTTCGCACATCGCCCAGTTTGGCTGCAAGTGTTCCATATATAACCGGTTTAAGAGTGTATGGAAAAAAAACATCCGGCTTTAGCTGTTTAATGAGTCGGTAAAGTTTCAACGCGTATTTCAGATCAGATAAGATCGATACATTACTGCCGTTTAGATTGTTTTCAAATAAAACGATGTTTAGCAATGCCAGTTTTGCGCGTTGCTCGGGCGGTATTGCAGGGATAAAAGCATAAACAGTATGTTCTCTCCGCATCAGCTCAACTAATTTACCTCTAAAATCAATCAACGATTTGGCCGAATCGCAGGCGATCAGCACTTTTTTGCTTGCCATGATGGTATAATAAGCAATAGGTTATGAGCGAGGATTTAATTGGGGATGTAATGCCGTTCAAAGACAATGCACCGTTATCGGCGGTGGTATTTTAGTGAACAAGGACCGGCTCGGGCCTGGTGCTTTTAATATGGTAATATTTTTTATACCATGCAATAAATCGCTCAACCCCTGTATGAACAGAAACCTGAGGCTTGTAGTTCAGCATTTCATCTAAATTTGAAACATCGGCACAGGTTTCAGCAACGTCGCCATCCTGCATTGGCATTAGTGTTTTAATTGCTTTTTTGTTCACTTGTGCCTCAATTTCGCTTACAAAATCAAGCAGGTTAACCGGTGCTCCTCTGCCAATGTTAAACACCCTGAAAGGTGCAGATGATGTAGCCGGATCAGGATCTTTGGCATCCCACAGAAAATTGGGCTCTGCCGGCTGATCAATAACATGCATAATGCCTTCAACAATGTCATCTACGTAGGTAAAATCGCGAAGCATATTACCGTTGTTAAAAACTTCAATAGGCCTGCCTTCCAGAATTGCTTTGGTAAAAATAAATAAAGCCATATCCGGCCTACCCCACGGCCCATAAACTGTAAAAAAACGTAACCCTGTAGTTCGCAGGTTAAATAAATGGCTGTAGGTATGGGCCATCATTTCATTGGCTTTTTTTGATGCTGCATATAATGAAACCGGATGATCGGCGATATTATGCTCGCTGAAGGGCATTTTTTTGTTTAAACCGTAAACGCTTGATGAACTGGCGTAAACAAGGTGATTAATCTTGAAATGTCTGCAGCATTCCAGGATGTTTAAAAATCCTTTTACGTTTGTGTCAATATAAACATCGGGATTAGTAAGGCTGTAGCGCACACCGGCCTGTGCGGCCAGGTTACAAACGGCATCAAACTGATAGTTTTGGAATTGCTGCTGCAGATTTTCCTTATCCGTTATATCCAGTTTAATAAACGTATAATTTGGATGTTTTGTGCTGCAAACAGGTTTGTTATAAACCATTCCTGATACTTTTATGCCGGCATCCTGCAATCGGGCGTGCTTTAACTTTACATCGTAATAATCGTTAATATTATCAATGCCTACAACGGTGTCACCGCGTTTAAGTAATTTTTGGGTTAAATGATAGCCGATAAATCCCGCAGTGCCGGTAATTAAAATTTTCATAAATAAGTGAAATTAGGTTTGAATGAAAGCCTGAGTGGAAGGCGTTGATTATTGGTTGATTATAAGCGCGAACGCTTAAATAATGGTAAATGCCTGTATCAAAGAATCAGGAACGGTAACGAAAAAGGCAGGTAGATGTACTTGTTGCAGAATACTTTTGAGTAAGGAGTTTATCAAATTGCGCGCGTTTGAGTGTGATTTGATAAATCTTACTTCATGGTGTAAGTGTATTTTCTCCCGTTTGTAAGTGGATTACTATTGTCTGACGTTGAGAAATACAATGTGTTGCCCCAATGGCTAAATTGTCCCAGTCCAAAATTGCGGATATCACGGTGGGTAGAGTGGGCCGGCCCCAGTTCAACACCATTTTCAAACAGCCTGAGCTTTGAAACAGTTGGAGAGGTGTTTGAATCCCCAATTTCAGGTAAATCATAGCCAATTTTGTAACAAAAGCCGCTATCGACTCTCAACCCTATCAAGCTTATCGATTTGATAGATTCGTCCTGTGGTGTTGTAACAGGAGGAGTAGTTGTAGGCGGTGTTGTAGTTGGTGTTGGTGTCGGCTGGTCGGCTTTTTTACAGCCGTTAATAGCAGATAGCATGGCTACAATTGTTATTATAGGCAACACAACATTTCGGGTGGATTTAATAATTGTTTTCATAAAATTTTTATTTTAGTTAGTTAAAGTTGTTGCGCTACTATGTATAAGTCAGGGGCCGTTTATACCAGTGCATTCAGTATCGACTTGATGAATATTTCGGGGGTACGGTCCTCTACGTATTGCATTATAAGGTCTTTATGATTGCTATTAGTGCTGAGGGCGGTGTTCACCGCTGTTGTTAACGAGTTTACATTATCGGCTTCAGCCAGGTAAATGCCCGGAATCTCATCGATACCTCCCGCGCAATTTGTGCTGATTATAACTGGGTTCAGGATCATCATTTGCAGCAATACGTTCGGAAAACCCTCTTTGATTGATGATATAACGCAGGCTTTTGCATGCTTAAAATAAGGCATTGGGTTTGCGATCCACCCTTTTAATACTACCCGGCCTTCCAATTTTAATTCACTGATCAGTTTTTGAAGCGAGGTTTGCTCCGGGCCTTCGCCAAATATCAGGAGCTGCAAATTGGGGTGGGAAGCTTTAATTTCATCAAAAGCCATAATTAGTATATCAAAACCCTTTTCAGGGATCAGCCGCCCAGCTGCGCAAATAAATTCAACAGCGACATCGGCGGCGGGCAGTGCTTCTTCGGCCTTTATTAGGTTTTGTTCAATGTCGATCGGGTTTTTCTGAATGATAACCCTTCGCTTGTCGATGTATGGGAGATGCTGTATAAAGCTATCCCGCATGCTGCTGGTTTGGCATACAACCAAATTTGCCCCTGGGTAGCCAAGCCGATACGCTATCTGGTAACTCAATTTTTTTAAACCGCTGTACCTGGTTAAAACAGATGAGCATTCCCTTACTATGAGTTTTGATTTTAAATATCCAATGCGTTTTAAAAAACCAAGGAAAGCATTTAAGTAAGGATGTGTACTAAAAATAATATGATCTGTGCGGTAGGGGCTTAAGCTTTTTATTAACCTGGAAAAGCCACTTAATATGCTTCCGTTGCTCACATATTCAACTTGTTGATCGCTGGGGATATTTAACCCGCCGCTTTCAACTTTCTTTAAAAATAGCAGAGAAGCGTTACTTGCACGGGCGGCTTGTAACAGTACGTTCTCGGCTCCGTTTGCCTTGTTGGTAATTGAAACAAAAAGTAATTTAGGCTTCATCTTGGGCACTAGTTGGGATTATTAAGGCTCTTCAGCTTCCTGATCACTTTTTTAAATGGCCCCATTGCACTCAATACTTTGCGTTTTCCGTCAACAATTAATAATCCATCTTCAAAATTTATAGTATGCAATCCTTCATCATAAGGTGCCTGGGGAAGTAGTTCAAAAGCAGTATGGTATTGAAAATCTGTTTCGGTTATAGTGGTTATTTCATTGATCATTACAGAGCCGCCATAACACCTTTTTGGATTTTGGCTGGGCATATAAAGCTTTTGACCAACAACGAATAACCTGCCTGCCGACCGGCTCACGTTTGACGCCACATTTATCGGGTTTTGTTTATGTGCCTTAAATGGAGCGTCGAGGGTATCGGCATAAAATAAATACAGTACACCGTGTTCTCCCGAAACACTTGTAAAGAGCCAGTATTTGTTGTTGTAATGGATAATGGAACTGTCAACAAATGCCTGGCCTTCCAGCAACACCCTAATCTTTTCAAACTTATAAGGGTTATTCATATCAATTTGATAAAGAGCCACCTGTTTAGCTCTGCCTGTTTCCGGAATACAGTATAGCCGGTTACTGTCAGTGAACATGTGAGGATAAGAGAGGTGTATTTCGTCTTCCATGATGCCATTTACTTTTTTCTTGTTTTTGAAATGCATGTCATCGGTCATCATGATCTCGCCTTTTCCCTTCCAGAAATTAAGCTCTTCATAATAGAGATGTAAACGGCCATTGATATTTGCAGTAAAAGGATCGGCTGTATAATCCACTTTATCTTCTGATAACCAATTGATTTTTCCGTTTAGCTGCTGAGTGTGGATAAGGTTTTCGGGAGATTGTGATATATAACCTATATTCCATTTGTCATAACTAAACACTTTGTGAATAAATGAAATGAATGAGGAGATAAGGTCTTTCATAAATCGAAATTTTTTTTTAAAAAATGACAGGAGTGTTAGTGACATAGGCAGATAGTCGGTTTCCTGCAGCAGGCTTCCGCCAAAACTATCTTTGAATTTGTTGATCTTTAAAAGTTCGGTATCCGATGTATTGTAAGCATAGCCACCCAAATCATATATTTTAAACCCAAGCTGTTTAAAAAAGCGGATATCTTCAAAATGCAGCAGGCGGTTTGCCCGGCCTGTAACAGCCCTTAACTGGCTGTCATTTTCATTTCTGAACAGGGAAGCCGAATGCAATAGCCTTACTCTTTGTGATGAATGATCGCGGATGTAAGCGTGCATAACAATATCCTGATCCTGGTAAACCGCTTTGGTGATAAACAGGTGCGGCTTGTATTTATAAAATTCTTTATTAATTTTTTTCAGGCCTTTGGTAACTGCAAATGCATTGTAAAAGTCAATAAAGGCTTTAATGCCGGTACCCATCACGGTTGATACGCCATCTTTAATGGCCCTGCGTATTTCGTAAGATGTGTTTTTATCAAAATTGGCTTCAATATCAGGTACAGGTACGGTTATATCAATTATTTTGGTAAAAAAATCCTCTTTGCGATATCCCGGAACAGCTTCACTGCTTTTACTTTGTTTATAGTATTTTAACAGGCAGCCCCATAAATTTGGCTTAGCGGCAAACCACACAACTGTGTATGGTACTATACGCATAGCCCTGTTGTTAATCTGGATCATAAGGTTTAGAGTATTTTAAGCTACCTGGTATGTTGAAATTGCTTTTGAACGCTGATCTTTAAGCCATTGTGTATACACAAGCAGTTTCCAGATCTGCGTTGCCCTGTTCCATTTGCCGCTCATGTGGTCGTTTATCATGGCAAACGATTTTTGTACGTTAATACCAGGGATGTTCTTTAACTCGCTGATTGAAAGATGGTCCATTACGTGATCTCTCAATTCGTTTTTAAACCAATGGCTTAGCGGCATTGTAAAGCCGGATTTTGGCCTGTCAAACAGCTGTGCCGGCGCATATTGGTATAGGATATCTTTCAAAATCCTTTTTTGAATGCCGTATTTAAACTTATAGCTGTCGGGCAGGGTTTGAGCAAATGCAATTACCCGGTAATCCATAAGCGGCGCCCTTGCTTCTAACGAAAAGGCCATTGTGCCCCTGTCGACCTTAGTATTTATGTCACCGTTTAAATAGGTCTTGGTATCAAACGCCGACAGCTTTTGAAGCATGCTTGTTGATTTTGACGACCAGATATCCATGAACGGAACCTGCAGGCCAATGTTAGGATTTTCGAGCCATGAGTATTCCAGGCCGCCCAGCATAAGCCCGTAAAGTGATTTAACCTCCGGATTGCAGATCCCCATTGCAATTAACTTATGGCGATAGTTAGGGGAGATGCTAATTATATCGGCTATTCTTTTACGCAGCGCCAACGGGCATTTAAACAGCTGATTAACCATGTTAAACCATTTGTAACGGCTGTATCCTAAAAAGCTTTCATCGCCACCATCACCGCTTAAAACCACAGTAACGTGTTTTTTGGTGTGTTTACTTAACAGCAGGGATGGGATGGCGCTTGAATCGGCAAAAGGCTCATCATAATAGCGGCCGAAACTCTCAATCAGTTCGAGGCCTTCTTCTTTATTACATTCAATTGTATGATGGTCTGTTTTTAAATGATCGGCAATTTTTTGGGCAAAAACGCTTTCATCAAAACCTTTTTCTCTGAATTTTATGCAAAAGGTTTTTACATTGTTATAGTTTTTTGAAGCTATGGCCGCAACAAGTGATGAGTCGATGCCGCCTGAAAGATATACACCAAGCGGCACGTCGGCATGCATGCGTATATCAACAGCGTTAGTAATCAGTCGGGTTAAATCGGCCTGTGCTTGCTGGTATACTCCTTCATAGCGTTCGGCATGGTTTAAGTCCAGTTCCCAGTATTTTCTTGTTCTGAAACTGCCCGTGTTGCAATCAAAACAAAATGAATGCCCGGCCTCAAGCTTTTGGATTTCGTTCCAGGCCGATTTGGGTTCGGGAACGTATCCCCATACAAAATATTCGTTAATAGCTTGTTCATTAATAGTAACATTCCGGCCTATACATATTTGCGATGGCTGGCTGGCAAATTCAAAATCTAAACCATTTTGGGTATAGTAAAATGGTTTTTTGCCAAGCCTGTCGCGGGCGCCAAAAAGCTGGAGCGTGCGGGTGTCAAAAATTACAAAGGCAAACATGCCGTTGAAATGGTTAACACAGTTTTCGCCATATTCAAGATAGGCGGCTGTAATAACTTCTGTATCCGAATCGGTCTGGAATCTGTAACCCAGGGCGGTGAGCTTTATCTTTAAGGTTTTATAGTTGTAGATTTCGCCATTAAATACAACTTTAAGGTGTTTGTAAGTTAAGGGTTGATCTGACCGGTGATCCAGATCAACAATAGCCAACCGGTTATGGCCTAAGGTAACCGGACCATTGTGTTCAAAGCCAGAATAATCGGGGCCCCTGAAATCGGCCCTTGCCAGTTTTTGAAATATGATGTTATCGTCATACCTCACTGTTGATCCGTAAATGCCGCACATAAAAAAACGTTAGGGGTTAATAGTTTTGTTTAATTAGCAAGCAGGGTTTCATATTCCATGCCTATTTTCTCGAGACTAAAGCGATCAACGATATCGGCTTTGATATTAGGATGCTGCCAGGTTTGATTGCATGCCCTGATAATTTGATGGCGTAGTGTGCAAAGATCATTTTGTTCGGCTATAAAACCGTTAAAGCCTTCCCTTATCAGTTCGTTAACCCCGCCAACTCTGAATGTAACTACCGGAACGCCTACCGACAGTGCTTCGAGCACTACATTAGGGAAGCCTTCGGTAAATGAGCTTAAAACCAGTAAGTCATGCTTAGAAATAACATCGGCAACATTTTTAATTTCGCCGATGAACTTCACGCGTTCGTTGAGGCCAATATTTTGTACCTCTGCTTTTAAGGTATCCATCAGCGGGCCCTTGCCGGCTATAGTTAGAACATAGTTTTGAGGTAGTGCTTTCATAACCTCAAGCAAGCGAAATAATCCCTTCTCTTTGATGAGCCGGTTAACTGCAATAAGCCTCTTTAATCCTGAAATTTGATTTTGAGGTTTTATTGCGTTCGTTATAATAACCGGGTTATGAATAACAATAAGCTTGTTTAGGTTAATATTATAAAACCGGGCTATGGATTGCTTCATTTCTTCAGACTGGCAAACTATTGAGTTAAAGCGCACAAACAAAAACCTTGAAAAGTAATTGTAAAAGCGGGATTTAAATTCGTAAAACTGCGCCATTTGTTGCGGATTGTTAGATGCCCTGGCTATTAAATTAGGCACTTTAACAAACATTGAAACAAAGGCTACCAGGATATTAATATGATCAGTAGTTGAAAAAACAGCGTATGGTTTTTCATCTTTCAGCAGCTTGCGAAGTTTAAAAAATGAGCATGAAGCTTTTATTGTTTTCAGGTTTAAAAATCTGATACCTGCTATTTCTGTTGAGAAACTGCACTCGTCTCCATTAAGTAACACTACAACTACCTCATAATCGGGCTTGTTGAAATATTGCGATAGCAGCCAGTAAACACGCTCAGAACCACCTGTACCAAGGGAACCAAGAACAAGGAAAATCTTCTTTCTCATTATAAATAAAAATCTGGATCAAGTTTTAAGCGACAGCTAATTCTTCCTGCACTGGTTCGGTTTGTTTTACGGGGTCTTTTAACCTGTTGTAGTGTAATACGGCGAAATAAATAAATATAGTAGGGCCGTCCACGCTCATCAGCCACCCGTTATGCGACAGCGCATTTAATGAAATTGCTATGAATGTGAAAAATATAGCTACATAAATTGCACTCCCTTTATGTTTTACGTTTTTTATAGTTTGCCAAAACAGTCGGACAGTTTTGTAATATATGGCCCATAGCAACCCCAGCCCCAAAAACGGGCCGAGCAGGGTAATAAACATCAGGTAGGCATTGTGCGATGACAGGCCGAATGTAAACAAGGGGTTTCGGTAAGTTACGTCGTTCCAGGTTTTGCCATAAAATATAAGCCCGAAAGGATAATCTGCAAATATTTTAAGGTTTTCGGCAGCCATGTCGGCCCTGTTAAAATCATTGGCCTCTTTAGCCTGATTTTTTGACAGGATGTTGTTTTTATCGTCAGTGTTATCTTTTAATACATAAGTGTACAAACCAAAACATATGATCACTGTAGCTGCAACCAGGAAAACGGCTCTATAGCGATAGTAAATAAACAGAAAGAGCGTTACACCGGCTCCAAAGCTTATAAATGCCGACCTGTTCATGCCGAGGTAAATGCAGGCAACGCAGGCTGCTAAAACCAAAACCCTTACTATAAGATATTGCCCTGTGGTACATGAGGCAATGAAGGCAAACGTTGTAATGGCCACAACCTGGTATCCGAAGTTAAATTGTGTTACTGCCAGCCCTGCAGGGCTTTGTTTAACCGGTTCGCCCAAAAGCATGCTCCTGATCGGGTCAATGGTGCCTGCCATGCTGTGATCAAGTACCATAATGATCATAGAGCACATGAGCAAAAAGAAGAACATTAATATTGAAGCGTAATAGCGCGATTTATTTGCACCTACAAAATAATTAAAGTATAACGAACATGGTATTATAGTAAGGAGAATGGCAAAAAAGGTAATATAATTGCTCATCCCTACTACCTGGTATAAAAAAACGCCGATTAAAAAAATTATTAACTCCTTGGTATAGCCGAAATCCAGCAAAGGTTTTTGCACAAAGAATAGCAGCATGCAAAAAATTACAGGCGCAGGAATCCTCAAAGTATCTGTCATGAAAATGTTAAAAGCAAGTGTGTACAGATAGAAGAGCATTAAACCGTAAAAGAGGCACTTTTTAAGCAGCATAATAAAGTGGTGCTATTGAAAAATTCGTTTTATTGTAGAAAATATAATCTTCAGATCCATGAGAAGATCCTGGTTGTCAATGTATTCGAGGTTCTTGCTGATCTTTGATGGAACTATTACCTTGATATACATATCTTCAGGATCATCGCTGCCGGCCAGGATATCATTTTCATCAAAATATTTGATAGATGCCCAGTCTGTTACTCCTGGTTTAACACTTAATACCCTTAGTTGAGCTGGTGTATACAGGTTTACATATTTCCGTACTTCGGGGCGCGGGCCAACAAAGCTCATGTCACCTTTTAACACGTTTAGTAATTGCGGCAGTTCATCAAGTTTATATTTCCTGAGCCAGTAACCAACACTGGTGATCCGGTAATCTTTACTACCTATGGTTAGTAATCCGGCCTTGTCCGAGTTTATGTACATGGTGCGGAATTTGAACAGTTCAAACTCATTTCCATCTTTCCCAACCCTTGTTTGTTTATAAAATGCGCTTCCCCTCGAATTTATTTTAATAGCTATGGCAATTAAAATAAACAATGGCAGCAACATTATCAGTGCTATAAGTGATATGCCAATATCAAAAAGCCGTTTAATCATAACTCTATTTTATAATTCAACTTTTGCAAGTTCTTTACATTCTTCCAGCACAGAGTTTACTGAGTTTATTACCGTAGTAACTATGAAATCAATCTGCTCGCCGGTAAGTTGAGGATAAATGGGCAATGAGATTTCATTTGCGTAAAGGGCATAAGCTGATGGATACTGAGCTATCTTATAACCCAGATCTTTAAAAAGAGTAAGCATTGGCAGCGGGGTAAAATGTACATTGGCCATGATCCCTTCAGCCATAATGCTTTCAATTATATGGTCACGCTGTGCCTCTGATATGCCTTTGATGCGCAGGGCAAACAAGTGGTAGGATGATTCCCTTTGCTCGTTTTTTAGTGGTGGTTCAATAAACCAGTCCATCGATTTGAACCTGTTACAATATATGGATGCAACATGCTTGCGCATAGGGAGCAAGCTGGCTTCATAATTTCTGAGTTGGCCGAGGCCTATTGCTGCACAAATGTCGGGCATGTTGATTTTGAGGCCCATAAACAGGATGTCGTATTTCCAGCCGCCGCCATTACTTTTGGTAAAGGCATCTTTGGTTTGGCCGTTAAGAGTATATAGTTTTAAATACCGGTGTTCCTCGGCCGGATTAAAGCAGGCAGGCAAATTGATGCAGATACAACCTCCTTCGGCTGTAGTGATGTTTTTCACCGCGTGAAAAGAAAATATCGATACGTCACTATACTTTGCTGCCGGTAATTCATTTATGGTTGCACCGATTGAGTGCGCTGCATCGGCAATTAAGAGGATCCTACCTAAAATCTTTTGCTTGGGACTTTCAGCAACAAATAGTTTTTTAATTTCAGGTTTATTGATAATCGCCTTTAATTCTTCGTAGTTGCATGGCCAGCCGGCTATGTCAACAGCAATAATTGCTTTTGTTTTTGGGGTTATTGCTTTGATTGCAGCTTCTGTGGAGATGCAGCAATCGTCATCAACATCAACTATCACCGGCGTAGCCCCGCAATGCAGTACACTTAAGGCGGTAGCACAATAGGTGTATGCTGGTATGATAACCTCGTCGCCTTCCTTTATGCCGAACCATTTCAGCATTAGGATAGCTCCTGATGTCCAAGAGTTTACGCAAACAGCTGCATCCGAAGCTGTAAGCTGCTTCATTTGCTGTTCAAGTGCGGCTACTTTGGGTCCGGTGGTTATCCAGCCAGAGTTAAGCGTGTCCATAACCTCGTTTATAACAGCCTGGTCAATGTAAGGTGGCGCAAAAGAAATTTTCATATCAGGTTTAATAGAGTTAGTTTCCGGCGGGGACCCGTTCCAAAAAAGCGATTGCTTTTTGAGCGTAATCACGGGCTAATCGTTTATAAATGCAATATTTTTCGGCAAGGGCATCTGCCCAGGTATAATTTGAAAAATCGAGGTCATCCAATGAAACAAAAAGGTGATGGTTTTTTTCTAAGAAAATTTCAAGCTCAGCAAATGTTTTGTCAGAACAGGTTTCGGGATGATAATTGAATGTCCAGGTGTATTTTGTTTTTTGTTCAACTTCTGATAGTTGAACAGGTACCCAATTAAAGCCAAATCTTACATAAGGTGACTTAAGCAGGCCGTCACTTATTATTTTAATGTTGGTGTATTCGTGTAAAGCAAGCAATGTATTACGGTCAAAAGTATGTGCAGGGGCAATAAAAACAGTGGGGTTGATATTTTCACGTTTGAAAATTTCGGCCGCTTTTCTTATTTTTTCTTTTTGTGTTTGCAATGGTAAGCCTGCAAATTCCGACCGGTTATTCATCTTCAGTAGGCCGGAGTTGTGATTTATGTAATAATGATCAAAACCGTGCATGCCTATCACATAATTTTTATTTTGAAGTTCGCGCACCAACTGCCAGTAGTAAGGATTGAAATTACCGCAGGCTTTTAACTTTGGGTCTTTATTTGCCGGTATAACAGCAATTATGGGTTTTATGTCATACTTGTCAAACAGGATGAAGAAACGCTCCCATTTTTGGAGGTTATTTGTCGGGCATAAATCATCCAAACGAATTAAGTACTGTAGCATATTAACAGTTTGATAGTTTTATAAAGCTGGTTGGCTGTTTGTTAGTTGTGCCGCTGTTGCAGTTGCAGCAATGTGCTTTTTGATTAACGTTTCCCATTCTCCCAGGATCTTATCGGGATGGTTGGTTTGAGATATTACGCGGGCCTGATTTCCAAGAGTTGTTTTTAAAACTTCGTCGCCGGCCAAGCGGTGCATTGCATCGGCTAAATCAATTATTGACCCTCTCTTTACCAGTATTCCATTTTTGCCGTTATTGATAATCTCCGAAGGTCCAAAATTGCAATCAACTGCTATAGAAGGGCATCCGAAGCTCATAGCCTCAACTAAAGCGTTGGGATATCCCTCGTTGCGCGATGGCAAAACAAACATTTCGGCCTGGTTATAATAATCCTGGAGGTTGTTTTTGCTGCCAGGCAGCAACACCCGTTCTCTTAACCCGAGATTAAAGATCTGGCAAACAAGGTTAGCGCGTTCTTCGCCATCGCCAACGATTATCAGATCGACGTCGGTAAGGCCTGATTTTGCATAGGCTTCAATAAGGATATCAAAGCCTTTTACATAAGCCAAACGGCCAACCCCCAAAATAAACCTCCGATGGTGAACCTTCTCCTCTGACGGTAATGGGAAAATAGTAACAGCATTTGTTATGCGCACGATATTAGTGAGTACTTTAAAGTCTTTATCCTTAAGCAGGCAGTCCTCTACTCCTTTAGCACTTACTACAACTGCTTCGGCTCTTTTATATAAGTTTAAAGCCAGTTGTTTACGTAAATAGTTAAACCTGATAACACTTCTATCGGGCGAAGTGCGCTCTGAAACAATGTAAGGCACCCGGGTTAACCAACAGGTAATGCCAGTCCAAACATTGGCGGATGTAATGAACGATAAAGCGCACACCGGTTTTTGAGTCCGCAATAACTTGATAAGTTTAAAAAAAGTTTCGGCAATATGATACAACCTGTAAATAAATGAGCTTTTTTGACGGTCAGTTAGGTAAAATACCTTAACATCGTCATCAATTTCATATGCTGGAACATCATTGTTTAAAGAAATAAGTACCGACTGGAAGTTGTTTTTATTAAAATAATTAGCAAGCGAAATGATAACTCTTTCTGCTCCTCCGCCTTTAAGCGACGGAATAATGAAAAACAGAACGGGTTTTGAAAAGGGGGCGGCTTGTATGTTCATGTTAATGTTAAATGCGCTGGCAGTTATAGGAGGTATTTTACCGTATCGTACGCTTTACGAAACCGCTTGTTTTGTAATTCAAAAAGCAGATAGCGTTTTATATAAAGCAGCAAAAGTCTTTTTTTAGCGATCGCGGAGTATGTGAAATTTTTGATGATTAAATTGAAATCACTTATAACCATTTCCATACGTGCTTTGGCGTTGATCATGCTCCATACGCCGCCCTCATGATTGCGGTAACAGCTCATTACCTCGGGTATTACGTAAATTTTACCGCCAGTATGCTGAGTGGCCCATAGCTTAAACATTTTATCTCCGGCAAAACATTCAAAAAACCAGGGGGCAGTGAATAACTGAAGGGTTTCGGGAATATTGCGATAAACAACTGTTGCCGTTTTTGTTTCTTCCTGTTTCCCCGCCAGCAAATCGGCATATGTATGTATCAGTGGTGTTGGGTTAGGGTGTACGTAAAGTGTTTTGTTATTAACGTTTATCACTTTGTGGTAATGGCAGCAAATAACGAAGTCGGCATTGTTTTCTAAAAAATCAACCTGCTTTTGCAGTTTATATTCATTTATCCAGTAGTCGTCGCCCTCGCAAAGAGCTATGTACCTGCCCCTGCACTGTGTAACACAATTAATTAAGTTTTTATGTGTGCCTAAATTGGCAGGGGAGGCTATAAGCTTGATCCTGCCGGGATAGGTTTCTGAGTAAAATTTAATTATTGACTGGGTTTTATCTGTCGAGCAATCGTCGCCAATGATGATCTCAAACTTAAAGTTGGTTTTCTGCATCAAAAAGCTTCGGATAGCCTCGGAAATGAATTTTTCATGGTTGTAAGTAATACAGATAATACTTACCATTATTTCATCATCATTCATACCGTTCCATTTACATTCGCCGCCCTAACATTTATTTCAGATTCAATTTTATCAGTCACCAGTGTGCCAAAATGTTTCGGTTTAAAGTTGTTGTCGAAGTTTTGTGCACGGAGCAGTAACCTGCAAATAAGGTCAAGATCTGACAGCGATAGCGTATGGTATAAGGGAAGGCAAACCACCCTTGAAGCTATCGAATCGCAAACAGGCATTGGTTGGCTTTTTACGTATGGCAATGATGATAGTGAGGGGTAAAAATACCTCCTGCAATAAATCTGTGCTAACTCTAATTTTGCTTTACTTTGATGCATCAGCGCCTCTGTTTGAAAAACGACCGGGAAATATGCATAATTGTAATCCTGTTCGTTTTCAAGTTTTTGAAACTGAACATTCAGGTTTTCCAGGCGCTGCAGATATTGCTCATACAAATACTTTCTTTTTTTAAGTATCTCGTCAACATGGCGCAGGTTGCATAAACCCATTGCTGCGTGAAACTCGCTGTTTTTGGCGTTGATGCCTTCCTCCGAGAAAGTATCAACACCTGAATATCCGAAGTTGCGCATCAGTGCCATGGTTTTTAATAACTCCGGATCCTGGGTAAATACAGCGCCGCCTTCGATTGTGTGATATAATTTGGTTGAGTGAAAGCTGGTTACACTGATGTCGCCATATTCAAATATGGAGCGGTTTTTATAAAAAGTACCGAAGCAATGTGCGGCGTCATAGATCACCTTAAGGTTATGTTTATCAGCAATAGCCTGTATGGCTGTTATATCGCATGGGTTACCGAATACGTGTGTTGCCAGTATAGCCGATGTGTTGGGTGTGATGGCCGCTTCTATTTTAGCCGGATCAATATTCAGTGTCTCAGGATCGATATCCACAAATACAGGTTCGCAACCCTGCCATACTATGGTGCTTGTAGTAGCAACAAATGAAAATGGCGTTGTGATAATTTCTCCGCTTAAGTTAAGTGCTTTGATGGCCAGTTGTAAAGCTATTGTACCGTTTGTTACAAACAGCATATGACTAACGCCCAGGTATTGCTTTAACTTTAATTCGAGCGTGTTTACAAGGGGCCCGTTGTTAGTGAGCCATTGCCTTTCCCAGATACTTTTAACATAGGCTCTGAATTCCTTTTCGGCAGGGAGAAATGGTTTGGTTACTGGAATCATCTTTTTAGGATTAATTGGTTAAAATCTTTAATAGCGGAGAGCTTAATTAACAAACTGGCACTATAATAAACCGCGATGAATACTATGAGTAATATGCCAATTTGCATAGTTGGGATGAAAAAATCATTGATCACCAACTTGTCGAGGAAATAACAGCAGAGGCCAATGCCTCCGGCTAACACCACTGTAGGCAAAATATCTTTTATTTGCTCGGTAACGGGGTAGTCAATTAAACGCCCGCTGTAAATAGAGTTGATATAATAGGCTATTACATTAAAAAATAATTGGAAATATAACAAGCCATAGATGCCGAAGGGGATAAAACACAGGATCCCGACAACGCTCAAAACTTTTTTAATAACTTCCAACTTTAAAAACAGCGCGCTTTGCCCCATCACTTTCAGCACATTTAAGTTGTATGAGTGCAGGGGATACATGATACCTCCAATACACAGTAACTGGAAAATAGGGACGGCCGGTAACCACTTGTCTGTTAGTAAAATATGAAACAGTGGTTTGGCAATGATACACAGCATGATGAGTGCCGGTGCATTCCAGAATACTACCTGTTGCATGAGTCGTTTATAAACATTTTTTAACTGTACCGGGTCGTCTGATATTTCGGCAAACATTGGGTAGGTAACCTTATTTATAGCAGCTGAAATGTTACTTATCGGTAATTGGCTTATCGAATCGGCCCGGCTGTAGTAGCCAAGCTGGGCTGCCGAAAAGAACTTACCTATGATTATCAGGTAAATGTTTTGATAAACGGTATCAATTAAACCCGATAATGTCATTTTATAACCAAAATGAATGTGTTTCTTAAAGCATGCTTTATCAAAGATCAGCGCTGGTCTCCAGCTTGAGGTGATCCAGTGTATGGCTGTTGATAAAAATGAGGTGCATAAACCCATCCAAACAAGGCTCCAAACGCCGTATCCTAATTTTGCAAGTATGATGCCTAATATTCCGCCGCCAATAGCCGATGGGATTTGAATGTTAGTTTGTTTTTTAAACTTCAGATCCTTAACCAGCAAGGTGCTTTGTACACCAAAAAATGCGTTTATGATCAAAATTAAGGTGTAAACCCGCACAACAGAGGTTAACAACGGTTGATGATAAAAAGCAGCGATAAGCGGCGCTGTTATAAAAAGTATCAGGTAAAGGATACTGCTGCCAATGATATTAAAATAGAAGACGGTTGAATAATCGCGCTGATCGGCATCGGTTGTGCGGATCAGCGAAGCAGTAAGGCCGCCATCCAAAAGACTATTGCCTACCGATATAAAAAGATACAGCATAGCTATCAAACCGAATTGTGATGGCTCCAGAATCCGTGCCAGAAATATGGATATGCCAAAGCTTACCACTTTTGAACTTAATTGCTGCCATAGCGCCCACACTATGCCAGATACCGCTCTTTGTTTATAGCTCATAATTTTTAAAGCCGGGCGTTAACAACCTCTTCCGGTAAAAACGCCTTCAGGTCATACAATACGGCATTAGGTTTGCAAAGCGCTTTTACATTCATTTCTTTAAACTCCTCATGGGCAACCGCAAGTAAAACCCCATCATAGGTACGGGTTTTTGATTCGCCGTTTTCGCAGATGATGCCATACTCTTTTTTAGCATGTGCCGCGTTGGCCCAGGGATCATGGATATGCACTTTTACCTTATACTCCTTCAACCGTTTAACAATGTCTATCACACGGGTATTCCTTACGTCGGGGCAGTTTTCTTTAAATGTGAAACCAAGTATAAGCACCTCACTATCTGTTATTGAAGTACCGCGACAAATCATCTGTTTAATAAACTGATCGGCAACATATGCACCCATAGAGTCGTTGATACGCCGACCAGCCAAAATAATTTCAGGGTGATAACCTGCTTCCTGGGCCTTTTGTGCAAGATAATATGGGTCAACCCCGATACAGTGGCCGCCAACAAGGCCCGGGCGAAAATTCAGAAAGTTCCATTTAGTGCCCGCTGCCTCCAATACTTTATGGGTATCGATACCCAGTTTATTAAAGATCATGGCCAGCTCGTTCACAAATGCAATATTTATATCGCGTTGCGCATTTTCAATTACCTTGGCAGCCTCAGCTACTTTTATCGAATGCGCTTTAAATGTGCCGGCTGTAATAATTGATTGGTAAAGCTTATCTACAGTTTCGGCTGTTTCCGGAGTAGAGCCTGATGTAATTTTGCGGATTTTTGAAACGGTATGTAATTTATCTCCGGGATTGATCCTTTCAGGCGAGTAGCCTGCAAAAAAATCAACATTATAGGTAAGCCCCGATACTTTTTCTAAAATAGGCATACATTCATCTTCTGTTACCCCAGGATATACGGTTGATTCGTAAACTACGATATCATTCTTTTTTAACACTTTGCCTACAACCCTGCTGGCATTTATTAACGGAGAGAGATCCGGCCGGTTATTTTTATCAACAGGGGTTGGCACAGTTACAATGAATATGGAACATTGCTGTAGTTTTTCAATTTCATCAGTAACGTATAAACCGGTTGCGGTTGTGCAAACAGGCGTAATTACTGCATTTAATTGGTCAGAGTCGATCTCTAAAGTGTGGTCAATGCCCAATTTGAGCTCATTAATGCGACTTACATTAATATCATAGCCAATAACTTTGTATTTTTTTGCAAATTCAACGGCCAGGGGCAAGCCTACATAACCAAGACCGATAATGCCTAATTTAGGTTGGTAATTCTCAATTTTCATGATTTCTGCTGATGTTATGAACTGATAAGTTTTGGATTGAAACACGTGTTACCAAAGCGCAATTGATGGTTTCAAAAATCATTAATACATTTTTGCCCTGTATCTGCAGCACCTTACCCATTTGATTTACAAGAGCGCCATCTTTTATTTTAACTGTATCACCAACAGTGAGGTTGTTAAGGCTCACAATTTCCATGTCTTTGTAGCGTACAAGATTTGTCCTGATCTCGTCTATTACGTTGTCCCTCACTACAGCAGGTTTACCCATATAGTAAACAAAGCCTAACGCCCCCATTACATAAAGTGCCCTTGACTGCTCATAAGCATCGACATGAACAAATACGTAGGAGCTAAACAGAGGGACACTGATCTCCTTTTTCCTGTCAGACCATTGGCTTACTACATCTCTGACCGGGCAATAGCATTCAATGCCATTTTGCTTTAAAAGCTTGTCCACCTTTTTTTCCCATCGGGGCTTGGTGTAAATAACAAGCCATTTTTTTTCATGATAATTTGTCATGCGAAATTGCGGTGTTCTTAATTGGGTTTCCATAAAATGAATAAAGTTGGATCGGGGAATTAATAAGGGCTTATTATAGCTTCGCCAACTCACTCACATGGCGCAAGTGATGATGGTTTTAAAAAATAGTATTTGAAAATTACTAACCTGGTTATCTGATTTATTACAGACGCAGCCTGTGTTGGCTGTGGCTCCGCCAATCCAGTCACATGGTTAGGCGGTTAATAAAAAATAATCGAACTAATGGTTTATAATATTCGCCGGTTTTTCCCGTTTATTATAGAATATAACAGGCGTTCTAGTCTCTCTGCGGCTTCGCCAATCCAGTCACACTGGTCAGGCGGTAAAAAGGCAAGCTAACGGCTTATAAAGTTCTCCGGTTTTACCCGGTTATTGGTTCATAACAACTGCAACTTATGTTGCTTACGGCTCCGCCAATCCAGTCACATGGAACAGCGGCGATCAAATAAACAGTCTAACTAAAAGTTTAAAACACAAATTAGCATTAACCTTATACCATTGTAAAAATGATGGTTATCAACTGCCATATGCTGATGCGTATCCATAACCGCCATAGGCATAGGCCTCCCGGTTTTCTTTTTTCGCATCGTTAAACACTACCATAAGGTTATTTAGTTTATCATTATCATAAATATCTCTGAGGATACTTAATTGCTCGGTATTAGTATAGTTATACCGTACAATATAAATACTCAACTCGGCGTATTTGGCCAGGCTAAAAGCGTCGGCAACGGCACCAACAGGCGATGTGTCAAGTACGATATAATCAAACTCAGTTTTGCACCAGTTAAAAAGCAGGTCAAGCCGTTTATCTGACAATAGCTCGGCAGGGTTAATTGCTTTACTACCGCTCCCCATTACAAAAAGGTTATCTGATTCATTATAGGCCTGGATGCATTCGGCCGGTGAATTGGTGTCACCCATTAAAAAATCTGTAATGCCTTTGGTTTGCTCCATGTTGATATTTTTAAGCAAATCGGGCTTACGCAAATCAAACTCCATAATTAATACGCGTTTATTGAGCATGGCAAGCGTTAAGCCCAGGTTGATGCTAAAAAAGGTTTTGCCTTCGCCTTTCATAGACGATGTAACAAGCATCGTTTTGTGCTGCGTTCCCTGGTTCAGGAAGCCAATATTGCTCCTGATATACCTGAATAGTTCTGAAATGTTGGTATTGCTACCGTTAGAAATTACTACCGGGCTTTGACCTTCGTTATTATGGCATAATTCGCCTAGGATCTTTACTCCCTTTATATTCAACAGGCTTGACTGATTCCTGATTTTCAGGCTAAATTTATCTTTCAGGAAGATGAAAATTCCCGGTATGAACAACCCGGCTATAATAGCGAATAAATAGGTGAGTTGTTGCTTAGGAAATTCAGCTATCGGATTAGCGGCAGGTTTATCAATCAATTGCGATGAAGGAATTGTAGCTGATAGCGACAACGCTGTTTCTTCTCTTTTTTGCAACAGGTACTGGTATAAATTAGTTTTTACCCCCTGTTCACGGCTCCGCTGCAAAAGCCCCCGTTCAAGCGACGGGACAGAGCGGATGCGGGAGTCATACTGTGCAGAATTTTGACTAAGTAATTTGTGGCTAATAGAAAAGCCTTTTTTAATATTATTGAGATTTTCCATGATATTTACGCGAAGGCTGGCTATCTGGCTGCTCAGGTTTTGAATAAGAGGGTTGGCTAGGTTTGCGCTGCCCAGCATGCGGTTCCTTTCCAATTGCAGGTCGTTGAAACGGCTAACCAGTGTATTTAACGCCGGATCTTTCAATCCCATGGTACTGGGTACAGCATCATATTGGTTAGCCGAGTTTTTTAAATATGCTTCAATGGAATTCACAATACCCAACTGAGTATTTGATTCTTCAAGCAGTTGATTATATTCCGCAGATTTTGTCAGATTTACCTGTGTGCTTGCATTGATCTCTGCAGCTCCATTCCTTTGCTTGAAAGTTTCAATGTCACCTTCGGTGTATGACAGGTCCTGTTCTAAATCATGTAATCGTTTATCAATGAATAATATGGTGTTTACGGCTGTAACGTTTTTCTTAACAACGTTTTCGGCATTATAGGTAGATATGATGTTGTTAAGAATATCAATCCCTCTTTCGGGCACAGCATCAACCAGGCTTAAGGTTAAGGTGTTTGATTCTTTAACTACAGGGTTAACCTGTAATAATCCAGCGCTGTAAGCTGCTGCCAGCCCGGTAAGGTTTTTAAACTGGATCAGTATAGGGGTTTCGTTATCTGCACGGGCCGGGCCTTTTTCTACTTTAAAGGAATAATCCTTGTGATTAACCAGTTGGTTATAGCTGTAAATCCATGTTTTGGTTTCCTCTTTTAACAAAAACTTACTTTGTGAATATGGCTGGATATATAGTTTTTTCAAATAGCCGGTTTTCCCTATTCTCTTTATCGTAACGGTGAAAGGCAGCTCATTACCATACAGTTCTTTTACTTTAAAGCCGCTTTCATCAAAATAGGAAGTTTCCAGGTTAAGTTTTTTGAATACGCTATAAATCAAATCTTTTGATCGCAATACCTCCATTTCATTATCTACGGTTTTAGTTTCCTGAAACATGTTCAGGTCACTGAAAGCAGTAGCTTTTAAAATACCATCGCCTTTTTTATCATCGGGGATTTGCAGTGTACTTGTTATTTTATACAGCGGGGTAACATAGTTAAGGTATGTCCAGGCTGCTGCAAAACAGATAACCATGCTTATCAGGAATAAATACCAGCCATTTAAATAAGGCTTAACGTTGTTCCTGAACTTGTTGCCCGGCAAAGGTTCTTTTAAAATAAAATTGTTATCCATGTCAGCTATTCTTAGGTATCTCTAAAACTGTATTTTATCTTCTTAAAAGTACTGCCGCCAATACGGCCAATGCCGAAATTGAGGCTACTACTATTGGTGCTAAGCGAGTGCTTTGGCTATACTCAACCGCCTTTGATTTGTCGGGCTCCACATAAACGATATCATTTTGTTTAAGGTTGAAGTAAGGCGAATCCATTGATTCAACTTTATTAAGGTTAAGGCGGTTCATTGTTCTGCGTCCGTTTTCTGTGCGGATCACCAATACATTTTCCCTGCGTCCATAAACTGTCATATCTCCGGCCATACCTAATGCTTCAAGTAAGTTTACATTTTCATCGGTTATTATAAATGTTGATGGTTTGTTAACCTCGCCTATAACGCTTATTTTAAAATTCAGCAGCTGGATGTCAACTACCGGGCTTTTAACAAAAGCCGATAGTTTTTTACCTATTTCGCTTTGTGCTTCCTCAATGGTTTGCCCTTCAATTTTATAGTCACCTATAAGTGGTAAATTCACAAATCCATTTTCGTTTACTTTATATCCGCCGCGGGTTGATTGATTGTTTAAGCCCACATTTTTGTTGCCATTGAACAACATGTTCGATTCGGGGTTTAAGCTGGTAACAGTTACATTTAAAATGTCTTTCTGATGAATGACTACTGTTCCGTTTGTATTGTTGTTTGCAGCACCCGTATTTGCCATGTTGCTGAAGTAAACAAGATCCCGACTTCCGGCACATCCGGTTATCAATAGCAATGTTGTAATGAAACAGTATATATTAATTTTTTTCATCATCAATAGTTTAAGAGAGTTTAGGGAACTATTTTGAACTGGTTTATTTGGTTAGTCAAATTTATCTATTTGGGCATCGATAGTATACGGTTTTAGCTGATTGCCGCTTTTTTGTAAACCTGTATCTCAGTCTTTACAGAACATGTAAAGCAGCAATACAGGCATGTGTAAAGGGTTGAGAAAAAAGCATCTGAGTTGGG
This sequence comes from Mucilaginibacter gossypii, assembly GCF_900100945.1. Classification (GTDB taxonomy): domain Bacteria; phylum Bacteroidota; class Bacteroidia; order Sphingobacteriales; family Sphingobacteriaceae; genus Mucilaginibacter; species Mucilaginibacter gossypii. The sequence continues at coordinate 323,875 of NZ_FNCG01000001.1, forward strand.
CATTTTGGGCTACACTTTCATATAACAGTTGTTACACCCAGTAGTAACAGCACAAAAAAAAGCAGACCTGAGCCTGCTTTTTTTATGGAGTTTGTTGGTTAATTATTACGAATTATTCTACAGTAACCGATTTGGCCAGGTTACGGGGCTGATCAACATTACAGCCCCGTTTTACGGCTATGTGATAGGAGAGAAGTTGTAGCGGGATAGTAGCCAGCAGTGGTAAAAAGGCTTCGTCGGCGTCGGGTATTTCAATGCAGTAATCGGCCATGTTTTTCACTTTAACATCACCACGGGTGACAATAGCTATAACTATTCCTTTCCGGGCTTTAACCTCCTGTATATTGCTGATCACTTTTTCATACGATGAGTTTTTTGTGGCGATGAAGATCACCGGCATCTGCTCGTCAATTAACGCGATTGGCCCGTGCTTCATTTCGGCGGCGGGATAACCTTCGGCATGGATATAGGAGATCTCCTTCAGTTTTAAAGCTCCTTCCAAAGCTACCGGGAAACCGAAACCACGTCCTAAGAACAGGCAGTTAGGGGCATTCTTTATTTTGCAGGCAATGTCTTCAATCAATTCATTATCCTGCAGCAGCATTTGTATTTTATCCGGTATGGTATCAAGCTCCGTTAATAAATTGGTGAGCCTGCCTGGTGTTAAAGTACCTTTGTGCTGTGCAATATATAAAGCAATTAAAGTTAAAACAGTAACCTGCGCTGTAAAGGCTTTTGTCGAGGCAACGCCTATTTCCGGGCCGGCATGGGTGTAAACTCCTGCATCAGTTACGCGCGGAATTGAAGCGCCAACAACATTGCAGATCCCCAGGATGGTTGCACCCCGTTCTTTAGCTATCTCAATGGCGGCTAATGTATCGGCAGTTTCTCCCGATTGGGATACCGCCATTACAATATCCTTATCAGTAATTATGGGATTACGGTACCTGAATTCGGAAGCATATTCAACTTCTACCTTAATGCGTCCGTATTCTTCAATAAGGTATTCGCCTGTTAGGCCGGCATGCCACGAGGTACCGCAGGCAATAATAATTATTCGCTCGGCATTTTTAAGCTTGTCGGTATATTGTTTAATGCCACCTAACTCAACCTTGCCTTCAAGCGGAAAGATGCGGCCACGCATGCAATCCCTTACAGAACGCGGCTGCTCAAAGATTTCCTTCATCATAAAGTGCTCAAAGCCGCCTTTTTCTAACGATTCAAGTTTTAATTCCAACTCCTGGATCAATGGGGTTTGAACAACATTATCAAGCTTCTTTATTAAAAGCCCACTGGGTTTAACCTGTACTATTTCGTTATCTTTTAAATACACTACGTTTTTGGTGTACTCGATAATAGGAGTGGCATCTGATGCAATAAAATATTCGCCATGGCCAACACCAATAACCAATGGACTGCCTTTTCGGGCGGCGATCAGCTGATCGGGGTTTTCCCGGTCCAGGATAACTATAGCGTAAGCACCTATCACTGTATTTAAAGCCAATCGGACAGCCTCCAATAAATCAGTTTGTTCGATATTTTGAATTTCCTCAATTAAGTGGATCAGGATTTCGGTATCTGTTTCACTTTTAAAGGTGTGCCCGCGAGCAAGCAGTTCTTCTTTAAGGATCAGGTAATTTTCGATAATCCCGTTATGGATAATGTGCAGGCGGTTATCATTTGAGCTATGCGGATGCGAATTTGCATCAGATGGGGCCCCATGGGTGGCCCACCGGGTATGTCCTATGGCAATATGCCCGCTCTTGTCTTTATCGGCTGTGTGCTCCTCAAGACATGCCACTTTTCCGGTTTTTTTATAAACGCTGAAGCCTACATTATTTATAATAGCAATACCGGCGCTATCATAACCACGATATTCTAATCGTTTGAGGCCGTTCAACACAACGGGCCACGCATCTCTTGATCCGATGTAACCAACAATTCCGCACATAGTTTTAGGTCTTTAAATGATAAATTAAGTTTATTTGTTACTTGGTGAGTAAAATTATTTAATTGACTATCAATTAAGTATGAGCTAAGTTCAATTGCCCGTAAATTGTAAATCTGACGCCATTTTACACGTTTAAACTGTAAAAGGATATAAATCGCTTTACATTTTAGTTGTTGTGTTATATGATAAGCCGGTTGAAGGTTTTTTATCAAATGGTTGGAGAATCAATTCACTTTGGGGTTACAGTGCATGTATTCCTGAACTTGCAATGTGCTGATCAGATTTTGGCTGTGAAGTTTGTTGCCTGATTTTACAGAATGATTTACGATCGCAGTGCCGCTATTTTATATCATTTTATTTTCAGTTAGGTTTAATTAACCAAAAAGAACCTGGCGATGATATTTAACTCATTTACTTTTCTGCTGTTTTTTCCTGTGGTAACGGCTTTATATTTTCTGGTGCCGCATAAATTTAGGTGGCTGCTGTTGCTTATAGCAAGCTGCTATTTTTATATGTTCTTTAAAGCCATTTATATCCTCATCCTGTTTTTTACAATAATTATCGACTATACCGCGGGCATTTACCTGGAAAAAGTTAATGACCTTAAGAAGAAGAAGCTTTTGTTAATATTAAGTCTTACGGCAAATATTGGCGTACTGGCGGTATTTAAGTATTTTAATTTTTTTAATGCCAATTTATCGGGATTGCTATACTGGATGGGGTACACTAACCCAATTCCGTTTTTACAGATCCTGCTTCCGATAGGGTTGTCATTTCACACTTTTCAGGCCATGAGTTATACTATTGAAGTTTACCGGGGCCATCAAAAGGCCGAACGTCATTTCGGTATTTATGCTTTATACGTGATGTTTTATCCGCAATTAGTTGCCGGCCCTATTGAACGTCCTCAAAACCTGTTACCGCAATTTAAAACCGAACATCATTTTAATGCCCTGGATGTTTCTGAAGGGTTAAAACGAATGTTGATCGGTTTTTTTAAAAAGGTTGTTGTTGCCGACAGGTTATCTTTATATGTAAAAACTGTTTTTAACAATTATCCTGAACATGGCTCGGCCACAATTGTACTTGCTTCATTGTTTTTTGCCGTCCAGATCTATTGCGACTTTTCGGGCTACTCGGATATTGCGATAGGCAGTGCCAGGGTGATGGGCTTTAAACTGATGGAAAATTTTAAACGACCTTATTTTGCAAAAAGCATAAGCGAATTTTGGAGCAGGTGGCATATATCACTTTCTACGTGGTTTAAAGATTATGTGTATATCCCCTTAGGAGGCAACCGGGTTAGCAAAGGCCGGTTGTATTTAAATTTATTTGCCGTGTTTATGATCAGCGGTTTGTGGCATGGCGCAAATTGGACATTTATTGTTTGGGGCGCTTTACACGGGTTTTACCTCATCTGCGGAATGGTAACGCAGAAATGGAGGACGGCAACAGCAAGTAAATTAGGGTTAGGCAGCGGAGTATTTGCCAATTTCTTAAATATATCTTTTACAATATTCCTGGTTACTATAAGCTGGATCTTTTTCAGGGCTGTATCATTAGAGCAGGCCTTGGGTTTGTTAAAAGGTGTTTTTATTTATAAACCCGGCTTTTTCATAGGCGAACCTTCTTATTTTTTGTATGACTTGATGGCTATAGCCGCCTTGTTTTTTTACGAAGTAAAGCAGGAATATGGCCTTCATTCATTCCGGTTTCTTCACAATGAAAATTGGGGGATCCGTATGGCTTCCTATTTAGGGTTGGTTTTTATAATCCTGTTGTTTGGAGTTTTTGACGGCGGACAATTCATTTACTTTCAGTTTTAAATTATGAAGCAGTTGAAAGAAAACAGCAATAAGTTTTTTATCAGGTTGTTATTGATGATTGTGGCTTTTGTGGCTGTTGATCAGGCAGCCGGTATGTTCCTTTATTATTTTTTTACACACCAGGTTTCCGGCGAATACGCTGTCGCTAATCACGTTGTGTATAATTTAAATGAAGATGTGTTGGTTTTGGGAAGCTCAAGAGCTTCTCATCATTATAACTCATCGATTATAAAGGATGGTTTACACCTAAGTTGTTTTAATGGCGGCCGGGATGGCGAAGGGCTTTTATATAGTACAGCAATTTTTGAACTGGCATTACAGCACCACGTTCCTAAGGTTGTTGTATTAGATGTAACGAGCGATGTGTTAAGTGAAAAGGAAGATGAAAAGAACAGGCTTTCCATTTTACTGCCTTATTTAAAACAATCGTATGTTATCGGCAATATGATTGAAAAGAAAGACCGGTTGGAGCTAATAAAAAGTCATCTTCAAACATATCGCTACAATGGCCAGGTGGTTTCTATATTTCAGCATTACTTTTTATCATCAGGAAACACCGTCATGGGATTTAATCCTTTGGATAATAAAATGGACGTCAGCCGGGTTTCAACCCATACATCGCTTAAGCCATATTCAGACAGCATATCGGCCGATAATGTAAATGCACTGAATTTGTTTATAAATGAATGTAAGCGGCAAAAAATTCAATTGTTTGTTTTTGTATCGCCAAGGTATAACGATGATACCCAACAGAATTCCTATTTAAAATTGAAAAGTATTTGTAACAGTAACAAGGTTATTTTTCACGATTTTACCAACGATGTATATTTTAAAAACCCAGAATACTATTCGGACAGGGCGCATTTAAACGGCAGAGGAGCCGATTTGTATACAGATACTATCGTGGCTTTTATGAAAAAAAGATTAAGCCCTGCAGCTAACGTTCAATACTTCAGTAAAAACCAGGAACCCCTGCGTGAGAATTGAATATTGTATCGGAGCCGGGATCAATAAAAAGGGAAAGGCCGCTTTTATGATAATTCATAAAGCGGCCTTTCACTTAGCATAGGGGTGAATAATTTAGTTAATTTACTGTTTTAACGCCAGCACCTGCTGTTACCACTGCCGGAACGTTTGCAGCAGCATCAAGCAACGTACTATAAGCGTAAGACGGTACCCAACTTGATAAAGATGAGGTGATGTCGTTGGCACCGCAATTAGAATAAATGTTGGTTGATATACCGCTGAAGTAACCTACAGGGTCGCCATCTAAGTTAGTAGTAAGTGGCTTCCTGCAGCCTGAGAAATATTCATTATCTGTCCTTACTGTACCACCGTACCTTGCACCGATGGAATAACCATCATTGTTTAAGTGGTAGTTATTGTACATGTGGATGGTACCGAATACCAAAGTTGGCTCCCTTTCAGACACATTGTACCAGTAGTTGTGGTGCAATGTAACGTGTAGTTTGCCGGTGTTGGCTGTAACAGCATCGCTTGTTACTGAACCAATAAGCAATGACAGGTAGGTGTCATGGAATTTGTTCCATGAAATGGTTACGTAGTCAGAACCTTCGGCAACACCGATGTCTTTACCCCAGTAATCCCAGCCATGGCTGCGGTCTGTTGCAAAATCGCAATGGTCAATCCAAACGTGGTTCGACTGGAATTTAACGTAAACACCGCATTCGGTTACGTAATTTCTAAACGTAACATTTTGGATAATGATATTGCTTACAGTAAACAGGTAAAGGTTCAGGCTTGATAAAACGGCGCCGGTTTTACCGATGATGGTGGTATTTGAACCAACATACACAGGAGTTAAGCCTGATCCGCTAATTGTACCGGAAACATACACAATCTTGGGCGAACTGCCTGACACAGCAGATTTGAACGCAGCCAGTGTGTTTACAGTTACTGTAGTACCACCTTTACCACCGGTAGTAGTACCATTAACAGCAGCGTAACCGGTTAATACTGTACTCAAAACAGAACCTGATGCGGTTGTTGTTGAAGTACTTGTAGTTGGAGCAGTTGTGGTAGTGGTAGTCGTACCGGTAAGGGTGTAAGTGTACTTTCTTCCGTTTGTCAGAGGGCTGCTGTTGTCGGAAGTTGAGAAATACAATCCGGTATCCCAGTGGCTGTAACGACCTTTACCAAGGGTCCTGATGTCACTGTGAAGAGAATGGGCCGGACCTAACGCAACACCATTTTCATAAAGTTGGAGTGTTGATGCTGTTGGCTGCGTGTTTGAATCGCCGCTTACCTGAACGGGGCTGAATTTGTAAGCGTAACCTTCATCTAACCGGATTGAAGATGTGGCCATCGTGTAGACGGTGGGGGCTGTTGTTGCCAGGCTTTTGCTGGCGTTTAAATCATTAATTGGAACGGTTACTGGTTGGTCTGCATTTTTGGAGCAACTTCCGATGAGGATAATTGCGCTCAGTGCCAAACTGCCAAAAGTCATTTTTTTTAAGGATTTTGTTTTTTGCATGTTATAATTTTTAATTAAGCCCTCGAAACGCGGTCTTATATTAAAAATTACCGTTGATTTTTTCCTAAAGATATAGACTAAAAGCTTAAATAGTTCAAAAACGTCGATTCTGTTGTTTGAGCCTGTAAAGTTATGTGTATTTGTGACACGTATAGTTGTGAAGTACTTCACACTTCATGACATTTGGATGACAATTTTAGTTCAGAAGAAAAAACAATTTTCGTCGATTATTGTCTTACGTCACTTTAAAACCAAGTTTTGCCCAGTATTTTTAACTTGCAATTAAAGCATTAAATTGTGAAAGCAGCTTTACAAAAAGCTGGTGCATAACGTGGTCACTATCGCGCTTTTTTTCAATATTCTTATTGAATTTTAACTTCTCCTTCAAATGATTTCACAAATAATTTTGGAGAAAATGATGACATAAATTCTTCGGCTTTGAGCACCATATCCATTGAGCCAATAAATATTGAGGATCGCTGGTGTAGTTCCCTTACTTCAATTTCCATAATTCTTTTGTATCCATCTGATGCTTTGCCACCGGCTTGCTCAATAATATAAGCCATAGGGTTACACTCGTAAATCAGCCGCAGTTTTCCCTTTTTTGCGCCTGTAGTAGGGGGATAAATAAAAATTCCGCCTTTTATTAAGGTCCGGTGTATATCCGCAACCATCGATCCTGTGTACCTGGAAGTATATGGTCGGTTAGTGTCCGGATCTTCTACCTGGCAATATTTAATATATTTTTTTACCCCATCCGGAAAATGAATGTAATTGCCTTCGTTTATTGAGTAAATTGTTCCTGCTGCCGGAACAGTCATGTTAGGGTGCGAAAGGCAAAACTCGCCGATTGAAGGATCAAGGGTAAAGCCATTAACACCCTTGCCTGTGGTATATACAAGCATCGTTGAAGATCCATAAATGACATATCCTGCAGCTACCTGCTCGGTACCAAGCTGTAATACATCCTCGTTTGTAGAATGTTTCCCTGTGTCTGATTTTCGTCTGTAAATAGAAAATATAGTTCCTACACCTACATTGACATCGATATTGGATGATCCGTCTAAAGGATCAAGTGCAACAACGTAATTTGCTTCGTTTGAAATATCCGAATCTATAACCAGGTACTCATCATTTTCTTCCGAAACAACTATACAACATTCCCCACCGCTTCTTAATGCTGCTATAAACTGCTCATTGGCATAAATGTCAAGCTTTTTTTGTGACTCTCCCTGGATATTGGAGGAGCCGGCATCACCTAAAATATCTACCAGGCCGGCTTTATTAATTTCCCTGTTTACTATCTTGGCAGCGATACCAATATCACGAAGTAGCCGCGAAAGCTCGCCTTTTGCATAAGGAAAATCTTTTTGCCGTTCAATAATAAATTGTCCAAGAGTTTTAAATGCCGTCATATTTTCAAGGTTTAATATTTTCTAATTCGGTTGGGGTAAAAGAGGGTTTAATTAAAATTAATAAAAGAATACGCGTATCAATTGCCAATTATAGTATTCGATTTGCCTTTTTTATCTCCAATTCCGTTAATTATTTACGCAAACGTTTGCGTTTTTGCATAAATGGTTTATTTAATAAAAAGTTACTTTTTTAATTGATAAACAGTTTGTTAACTTAAAAGGGGGGCTTTTATCAGGCATATAATTTAATTGCATACTCACCAGTTGATTTCGCGCGCTATCACCGCCGATCAGTAAATAATTCATTAAAGCTACCAGCCCCCAGCGGCTTGAAAAAATGCTGCCGGGGTTTGTATAATTTGTTAACTGCATATTCTCAGTATGTGTTTAAAATATACACGAAACCGGTGATTATTCTTGCTAATGTTAATGTATGGTTATCAGTTGATTAACGATTTTGTAAAGGCGGGTTTATTCAGTATTACTCCAGATTTAGCACGGTGTTTTGGCAAAAAACACGTGCCATATGATCAATAAAATTTACCTGTTATTCCTGTTAACCTTATTCACAACTGCTGCCTCTGCACAAACAGGGGGGATAAAAGGACAAATAATTGATGCGCAAACAAAAGAGCCTTTGAGTGGCGCCTTCGTCCATTTTGATAATAGAAACGGAGGTTCGGTTACCGACGCGTTTGGTAATTATGCTATCACCAGTGTTGATGCCGGCCAGTATAAGCTTAAAGTAAAATATATAGGCTATACAGAGTATAAGCAGGATATCACCATTACAGCCGGCAAGGTGTCTGTAATGAATATTCCATTATCAGAAAAACCCGAAGAGCTTAAAACAGTTAAGGTTTACGGAACAACCAATGCCGAGTCAGAATCGTCATCCCGCCGTAAGGAAAACAAGGCAGACAATATTATTAATGTGCTGTCTGCACAGGCGATGCAAAGGTCGCCGGATATTAATGCTGCAAACGCCCTGCAACGCGTTTCTGCAGTAACCATTCAGCGTAATAGCGGCTCGGATGAAGCATATGCCGTTATCAGGGGTTTGGAGCCGCGTTACAATAACACCTTACTTAACGGTGTTAAAGTGACTAGTCCCGATCCGGTTTCGCGGTTTATATCATTAAGCATAGTTCCTTCAGACCTGCTGGAAAGTGTTGAAGTAAGTAAAAGCCTTACGCCCGAAATGGAAGGCGATGCAATAGGCGGAACCGTGAACCTGGTTTTTAAAGATGCACCCGAGTATGAATATTTTAAAGCGAACGGCTCGATAGGCTACAGTGCTATCTTCTTTAACCGCAGGTTTGATAATTTTTATCATGGTGCAGTTCAAAGCAAAAGCCCAACCGAAAGGTTTGGAGCTGCTTATAATGCCCCTCCGGGATATTTTTCAAGGGCCAACCTCGACTTTACCAAAAAGAATGCACCGCCAACTTCATTGCTTGGGTTTACTTACGGGCGCAGGTTCCTTAAAAATAAACTGGGATTTATTATTGCCGATAGTTATCAAAACCAGTTTTATGGTACAAATTCAGAATTTAACGTAGCCCAGCCCGATATAAGGGATGGTAAGAACTTTCAGCCGGTTATTGCCGATGTAGCTAATCGCACTTATTCAACCCAACAATTGAACAACGGGCTTTCGGCTCACCTCGATTATAAGTTTGATGATAATAACAAGGTAAGCGTTGATAACGTTTTCCTGTACACCCATCTTGCACAAACACGTTTAAGTATCGATACCTCGATATTAGGAGGTAACGGAGGCAGGATAGGGCCTGGTACAGGTACCGTTTTCAACGATAACCGTTCAAATATCCAGAACCAGTATGTTGAAAATCTTAAACTAAGCGGTAAACATGTCATCGAAAAACATTTCCTTTTTGATTGGGCAGGTGTTTACAGTAATGCTATTCAAAACGCGCCAGACAGGGCCGATATATCTATCAACCATTTAATCAACCCCGATTTTACAAGTACTCCCAACTATTTTGATAATATATCAAGGATATGGCAAAAGAGCGGCAATAAAGACCTTAGCGCTATGGCCAATATCGGGTACAAAACAGGCTTGGGCGAAAAAAGCGCTATCGAATTAAAAGCCGGTGGTCTTTACAGGCATAGTACACGTTACAACCATCAAAACGAATACATTTTGCGACCTGCAGCAACTGCCAATGGTGGCAAAAGTGGCTTTACCGATATATATTCGGCCGATTTTGTAGTGTACAATCAAACAGGTACCGATCAGAGCGACAAAACCAATTATACAGCTTACGAAGATATCACTGCAGGCTATGGCGAAGTGAAACTCGTGCTGGATAATTTAGCTGTTATCGGCGGTGTACGTGTTGAAGGTACTAAACAAGGATATGACACCCATCCTGTTGTTTTGGATATCCGCAGTAATGCCAAAAAAACTTACACCGACGTTTTACCAAGCGTTCAGTTAAAATATAAGCTCACGGAAAATTCAAACTTACGGGCATCTTATTTTAAATCGATAGCACGTCCGGCATTATATGAGTTGGTACCAACGCCAACCCTTGGTGAAAGTACCGACGTTACCGGTAACCCGCTTGTAAAACACACCGAAGCCGATAACTATGATATTCGTTATGAACTGTTTCCCGGTAAAGAAGAGCAATTGTTTGTCGGCGGGTTTTACAAAAATATCATCAATCCCATTGAGTTTGCTTTAAATGATTCACAAAATGGGCAGCTTAATACATCCCCGCAAAATTTTGGTACTGCTAAGGTTACAGGTGCGGAAGTAGTTTACAGTAAGTATTTTGGAGATCTTGGCGTATCAGGTAATTACACGTATACCTACTCAAACATAAAAACCACAAAAATTTATACCTCTACGGATGCGAATGGGGTTTCTACCTCCGTTCCGAGATTGCAAAGCCGGCCCCTGCAAGGACAAACTGGTGATGTATTAAACCTGTCGTTATTGTACAAAAATGATAAGCAAAAAGCTTTTGTTCAATTAGCCTATACCTATACCAGCAAAACGTTGTCGCTGATTTATCCAAACTACGGATATGATTACTATCAGCAGCCGCAATCGTTCCTGGCCTTATCGGGCGAAAAGCAGGTGGCCAAGCATTTTGTTTTAACAGCCAAGGTGAACAACCTGCTCAACACACCTACAACAGTATTGATCAATAATCTTGTTCAATCAAAAGATTTGTACAACGTGAGTTTCAACTTAGGTTTCAGGTATTCATTATAAAAGCATCAAATCATGAAAGTAAAATATATATTAATGTTGGCAGTTGGTTTTGTAGCTACTGTAACCTTTAACAGCTGTAAAAAAGCCGAACTGACTACGTTTACGCAAATTAAGATCCCTACATCAAGTCCGATACAGCCAGGCAATATCAGCGGCTTTGTAAAAGGTACTTTAGTAACCGGCGAAACCTATACCGTAACGGCTGATGTTACTGTAAAAAAAGGCGATACACTTTATGCACAGCCAGGTGCAAATGTTATTGTGAAAAACAATTCGCAGATTAATATTCAGGGTGTATTAAAGCTGGTTGGTACAAAAGATCAGCCGGTGTACTTTAATTCCGACTCGAATAAGCCCGGTACCTGGGGCGGTTTTCAATGCGACACAGCGCAGGCCATAACCATCATCTGGACGCACGTTGATAACACCGGCGGACCCGATGCTTCCGGAAGTGCACGCGGTACCTTGAAGGTAAAAGCTCCTATCAAGGTAGATATTGAAGATTCATGGTTTACCAACGGGCAGGACGATTTGATGGCCTTAGGCAACGGCGCCAAGATAACCATTTTAAGAAATACCATCAGCTCATCAGGTAGTACCGATGGGGAAGGCATTAACCTCAAAACAGGTGTTACCGGTACTGTAGCATATAACGTAATTTTTAACCAGGCGGGTTCAGGTGTTAAACTCGAAACCAGTTCGAGTAAGCCCTTTCCGCAAACCGAGGTATCTGTATACAACAATACCCTGGTTTCAAATGGCTGGCGAAGAGGCTCGGCCGAGCCGGGGCGTGCCGTTTCTGTTGGTGTAAATGCCATTGGCCACATCTTTAATAATATTATTGTTAATGATTACCATGGCATTGAGTTATTTGATGACGGTGACATAGCGCACACCACTTATGGTAATAACCTTTTTTATGCTACGGTTGATACTTATGCCGATTTGGTTGACCCTACTTTAAAGATCAACATCAGGGATGGGTTTTACCCTCCATCAGGCTTGGGAAAACCTCAGCCTACCGATCTGATCTCAAAAAAGATAGGGGATAAGGACCCGATGTTTGTAAAGTTTGATGGCACGGTGGCCGCCCCTAACGGATACCCCAATACCAACGATTTTCACCTGCAAAGTACATCGCCTGCATTTAGTGCGGGCAATACGCAATACAACCTTGATCTGGGTGCTTATACCAGCGATGACAAAGGGAACAAACATTAAGCATCAGTATTTAATATAAATCAACATGAAAAAAATAGCGTTTTTCTTTCTTTTAAATGTCGGCCTGTTTTTAGGTTTATCAAAGGCATCTGCTCAAAATTATGTATTGGATAAAACCATCGCTTTGCCCGGCAATGGCGGTTACGACTATGTATTTATCGATCAGCCCAATCATACCTTATACGCATCGCACGGTACCGAGGTAAATGTAGTTGACCTGAAAACCGAAACGGTTAAAGGCACCATTGGCGATATGAAGGGTGTGCACGGTATTGCTGTTGACAATGAACTTAATAAAGGTTTTATAAGTGATGGTAAAGCCGATGAAGTTATCGTGTTTGATATCAAAACACTGGCTGTGATTACCCGCATCTCGTTAGATCATAAGGGTGCTGATGCCATTATTTTTGACCCGTATTCAAAAAAGATCTTCACGTTTAACGGGCATAGCAGTAGTTCATGTGTTATTGATCCCGCTTCAATGAAACAGGTAGCATCAATTGATATGGGAGGCGCTCCTGAATTTGCTGTTGCCGATGGTAAAGGGACTATATACAATAATCTGGAAGACAAAAGCAGCCTGAACGTAATCGATACCAAAACACTAAAGGTTTCTAAAAACTATACGCTAAGCCCTTGCGGTGGCCCAACAGGTATAGCTATGGATAAAGCAAACCAAAAGCTGTTTACCGTTTGCCGCGAAAACAAGGGGCTTAGCATAGTCGACATTCCTACAGGTAAAGTTATCCAAACCCTGCCTATCGGCGCAGGCGTTGACGCCGTTGTGTATGACCCGACTCAAAAAATGCTTGTGGCCTCAAATGGCGACGGAACCGCCAGCATCTTTAAACAAAATACCCCCGATACTTATAGCCCTGTGCAAACTTTAAACACACAGTACCGCGCTAAAACCATGGCAATTGATATGGAAACACATAGGCTTTACTTTCCGGTTGCCGATTATGAACAGGGAACTAAAACCATGAAGCCCGGCACTTTTAAGTTACTTGTTTATCGCCAGCAATAATATTGAAATGAAAAGAAGGGATTTTGCGCTGGACGAGAAAAGATTAAATGTAAGGGCGATAAATTACAAGGGAGAGGTGCTTTATCAAACCGAGCTTACTAAATAGAAACTGAATTTGCCCGGGGAATTTCCTTGTGCAACCAGGTTTTTCAACCCAAGTTTACAGCTTATCAAATGGTAAGCTGTAAACATTATAACCAATATTTGCCCACTATGATTGACAATCCTATTTTAATATGGGAGAGGTTTTAAGTGCTTTAAGCGTTGCGTTATTAAGCCTGTGTTAAGTTTTGGTTATGTATTATTCTTAGGCCCTTTTATTCAATTTTTCTCCAGTTTTCAGCGGGTTTCTTTGCGGAAAATTAAACCCGTTGTTCATGAAATACACCTACTTTATTAACAGGCTATTGTTTTTATTTTCAATATGCCTGCTATTTTCCGTTTCGGCTAATGCCCAAACCATAAGGGGAAAGGTAACCGATACTAAAACCGGCGAACCCCTTACCGGAGCAACAGTTCACTTAACCCAGGATGGGGTTAGCAAATTTGTTGCGGTTAACCTTAATGGCGCTTATAGCTTTAAAAATTTAAAGAATGGGCCATACAAAATACAGGTAAATTATGTTGGTTATGGTCCTTCTAAAGTTAGAGAGGGCAATATTACGTCGGCCAATGAGGTGATTACGGTCAACGTAGCCTTACAGGACGCTGATATGCAGATGACAGAAATACAGGTTAAAGCCCAGACAAACAAAGAATCTGATGGCGCCGTACGCAGTATTGAAAAAAATGCACCGATGGTTATCAACGTACTTTCGGCAAATGCAATTAAGTTATTGCCTGACGTTACTGTGGCTAACGCTTTGCAGCGTGTTAGCGGTGTAACCATTCAGCGTTCGGCAAGTGGCGAAGGTCGTTATGCCATTATCAGGGGTATGGACCAGCGTTACAACTCAACATTGGTAAACGGTATTAAAATACCAAGCCCGGATGCTCAATACCGTTTTGTGCCTATGGATATATTCCCTTCAGAAATGCTGGAAAGGCTTGAAGTGATCAAGGCCCTTACCCCAAGTATGGAAGGCGACGCCATTGGCGGTGTAATGAACCTGGTGATGAAAAGTGCGCCAAGCCAGTTTACTTTCAGCGCTAACGTTTCGGGTGGTTTTTCTACCCTGTTTTCATCAAGCAGGCCATTTGTTGGTTTCAGCGCATCTCCTAATGGCAAATCTCCGGCAGCAATCAATGGTAACAGCTATGCCGCTACCTATGCCGATTTTAGCAATAAAGCGCTTACAAGCGATAAAAATATTTCAACTCCTTTTAGCTCAACCGCCGGTATCACTATTGGCGACAGGTTTTTGAATAAAAAATTAGGCGTTATCGTATCTGCAAGTTATCAGAACATATACCGCGGCTCTAACTCAAAACAGCTTACGCCAAACGCGCAGCCATCAGCTATCCCGCTGCCAAACTCACCACAGTTTTCTGATGCTTATGACCGTACTTATTCAACCCAAACAGAACGCGTAGGTATCCACAACAAAATAGATTACGCAATTAACGACAAAAACAAGATCTCGTTATACAACCTTTATATCCATCAAAGCGAATTTGAATCGCGCTTTACTTCTGATACCCTTGGTTTGGGCTTAAACTCAACCGGCTTAAGCAAGCAGATCACCATCTCAAACAGAAGTATGTTAACTAAGCAAAATATCTATAACTCAACCTTGCATGGCGAACATTGGCTTGGCAACGAGTGGCGTTTAAACTGGGATGGAGTATATTCAGAAGCTACCAGGCACCAGCCGGATAGGACTGAGTTTTTCTATGATGCCAATAAAACCCTCAATAACTCAGGAGCCGTAACCGCTGAAGTTGATAACAATACCCAGTTAGATCATCATTGGGAAAACAACCGAGATAAAGACATTTCAGGATATGCAAACCTGATCTATACTCCTACAATTGCCGGTAAACATGTTGAGTTTTCAGCAGGTGGTTTATATCGTCATAAAGTAAGGGATGCTGATTACATCACCTATTCGTTAACCGGTGGTAAATCAACCTTGTTTAACAATAACTTTAATTCTATTCCTTTTGCATTTAATTCGGCTGCCGATGGTATTGGAGCCAATAACCCCGATTTGCAAAACAACTATCACGTAAGGGAAAACGATAATGCCGAATACTTACAGGTTAAATTTGACTTGTTCCCAAAACTGCAGGTATTAGGTGGTGTGCGTATTGAAAACACCGATTTAACTTACGCTACTCAATCGCCCGAAACGGTTACACAAAGAAGCGGCAATATTAAATACACAGATGTATTGCCAAGTATCCATTTAAAATATCAGTTAACAGATAATCAAAATATCCGTGCATCATACTTTGCGGCAATTAGCCGTCCGGGTTTTGGCGAACAGGTACCATATAAGGTTACCGGCGAATATTTTGACCAGGTAGGTAACCCTTACTTAAAACACATCACTGCCGATAACTACGACGTACGTTATGAATTTTTCCCGGGCGGTGCCGATCAATTATTTTTGGGCTCTTTCTACAAAAAGATCTATAACCCTATTGAGTACTTTGTTGTTCGTGATGGCGGGCCAAGCTCACAGGTTATTAAGCCTCAAAATGATCCGGGTAATGCTACCAACTACGGTTTTGAAGCTTTGGCTACTAAATTCTTTGGTGTGATAGGCTTCTCGATCAACTATACCTACACCCACTCAAGGATAACTACTAACAAGCTGCTTTACTCAAATGATCCTACTTTGGGATTACAGCAAACCAATGTGAACGAAACACGTCCGCTGCAAGGTCAGGCAGACCATGTGGGCAATGCATCTGTATTGTACAAAAGCGCTAAGTTAGGTTTGGATATGCAGCTGGCCTTTGTTTACACAGGCGAGCGTTTGGCCCAGGTATCTCCATATTATAACCTTGACTTTTACCAGCACGCCTATAATCAGTTAGATTTTTCTTTCGAAAAAACTATAGCTAAAAGGCTTTCATTTTATGGCAAGGTTAACAACATCACCAATGCGGCCAGTAAAATCTATTTAAAATTCCCGCATGGTAGCCTTGACGCAAAACAACAGGAGTTTTTAGGCAAACAAGACATTACATCTCAAACGCTTGTTCAAAGCGACTATTACAAAACACTGTTCCTTGGTGGTTTCAGGTATAAATTATAATAAACGTAACGATGAAAAAATATATAATCCCAGTTATTTGTATCCTGATGGCGGCGGCATTTTCCGGTTGCCAGAAATGGAAAGGTGAGCATACCGATATTTACACCTATACACCGCCGGCAGCAAACCCGGTAAGCGATAAAGCTCCACTATCATGCAGCACAAGCGGCTCAACCGTTATCCCGGTAAAAGGTACTATGCTTAGCGGTAAGACTTATTCTGTTGAAGATGGTTGCGATTTGGTAATTAACCCAACTGATACGTTGTTAATGCAGCCGGGCGTTACATTAAACATGGGTGCAGGAAGCAGCCTCATAGCACTTGGCACCCTGGTAAGTAACGGCTCTAAGGATCAGCCAAATTGGATCACCGTTCCGGGGATCGTAAAAAATGATGCACCGGGGGGCCTCACCGCCGCTGCCGATCCTGCATACGCAGGCAAGTGGAAAGGTATTATTGGAGGCCCTACCTGTAACTTACTGGTGTTACGTTGGACACACGTTGAATATGCCGGTTTAACTGAAGGTAAAGCTACATCAACCATTGCAGGTTCGGGTACAGGCAATCAATACAGTATCTTATTTGCCAATTATAATGGCAACTTTATTATGGAGGATTCCTGGTTGTATGGTGGTGTGGATGACCCGATCCGTATTTCGGCAGGCAAAATCGCCATCTTCAGAAATACTTTTGAGAAGAATGGTGTTAGCGGTGGCGACTGCCTGAATGCTAAAGGTGGCACCGTAGGTACTATGGCTTATAATATGTTTATTGGTACTGCTACCAACGGCCAAAAAGCTTCAAATAAAGGGCAGGCTACCGGTGCGCCGCAAACCAACATCGTTATGTACAACAATACATTTGTTAGCGGTGGTTATCGCCAGGTGCAAAGCGGCCGTGGTGGTTGTATCAACTTTGAAGAAGGAGCAGCGGGTATGTATTACAACAACGTGGCCATCAACTGTAGGTTTGGTTACCGTGTAGTAGGCAGTCCGGTTGCTGATGTTGCGCACCTTTCATACGGTAACAACTATCAATGGGCCGATTCTTTGAGTGTAGCTAACCAGTTTTATCCAACAGGTTATATCACCCAACCGCAAAGCACCGATATCCCTTCAATCACGACATCGGCAAAATATCTGCCTGCAAATTATACCTTAGGTTCTATTTATGATGGCAGCGACGTTGTGCAAAAAAATAACCCGATGTTCCTGAACTTCCCGCTGCCTACAGTTGGGCATCCACTATATCAGTACAGTGCTATCGGGAACTATAACTTCCATTTGCTGGCCAGCTCACCGTTGATTGGCAAAGGTAATACCACCATAAAGCCATTAATTACTGTGCCTCTTGATAAAATTTATGGTTTATCAGATGCAACATTACCCGGTATTGATCTTGGTGCGTATCAGTTAAACGGCTCAGGAAACCAACATTAATAACAAAACTTACTCTTTTAAGAATAGCCGGGATCAACCCGGCTATCTTTTTTTATACGCTCAAGAAATGAAAAAGCTTATTTGCATTTTTAGTTTATCAATTATCTCATCGTTAACTGCATTGTCAGTCAATGCCCAATCAGCCGATTTAAAGATTGTATTTATCCGTCATGCCGAAAAGCCCGTTAAAGGTGATAATCTGAATTGTCAGGGGATAAACAGGTCATTAAAGCTGCCTGCTGTATTAACGACTAAATTTGGTGTTCCTGCCAATATATTTGTTCCGGCCCTGGGGTTGGGGGAGGCGACCAAACACTCCAGAATGTTTCAAACCATTGTGCCGCTTGCCGCTAAATTCAATTTAACGATTAATACCACCCGTACTGAGAAAGACTCGTTAGGTTTAGCTGCCGATTTAAAAAGCCGTAGCGGTGTAATACTTGTGGTATGGGAGCACGGTGGGATATCTCCAATTGTGCGCTCATTGGGCGTAAAACAGGATAACCTGAAATGGCCTGATGATGATTATGACAGCATCTGGGTTGTGACCTTTAAAAATGGGATAGCCAGCCTGGTGCGTGATAAAGAAAATATCGATCCCGGAAAAGATTGTAATTTTTAATTTAATGAATCAGCCCCGGTTGCAAAGCCGGGGCTGATTTTGTTTAAATGGCTTTGCTCATAATTACTACAGAATGTTCCTGTAATATTGATGATAAAGGCTTTGCATGGAATTTAACAGATCTTTTTTCATTACCCACCCATCGTCAGTCCAAATATTGATTTTCGGAGGATTGATAACTTCACTCTGGCTTGCAGAAGGTTTAATATTGTCAATACCTGTCCGCAAAAAATGGAGGCACACCTTTACAAATATGTTATTTATTGTAACAGCGTTGCCGGTGCAGCTCTTCATGACCATGTTTGTATTGCTTGAGGCAACCTGGATAAGCCGAAATCATTTAGGTTTGTTAAACCTGTTGCCCTGGCACCAAAGTATATTAGTGAAATACTTAATAGGGTTTATCATACTTGACTTTTGCGAATACCTGTACCACGTTATTATGCATAAGGTCAAAGTACTATGGAAATTTCATCTTGTACACCATACTGATCAAAAGCTTGATGTTTCAACAACTGTAAGGGAACATCCAGGAGAAACTTTTTTAAGAATGTGTTTTTTAATGTTATGGATTGGAATAACGGGAGCATCGTTTGAACTGCTTTTGTTAAGACAAACAATTCAAACCGTTTCAAATATCACATCACACACGCAATTCCGTTTGTCAGATGGTATGGATAAGTGGTTAGGGTTGATTTTTGTAACGCCCAATATACACCATGTTCATCACCATTATCAATTGCCTTATACTGATTGTAATTATGGAGATGTATTATCAGTATGGGACAGGATATTTGGAACTTACGGGAAATTAAAGCCGGATGATACTGTATTTGGGATAGATACCTATCCTGATAAAAACGTATGCAGGAGTTTTATTAAAGTTTTACAGATTCCATTTGTTTCAAAACGTGCTTAACCGAATGAGGGTTTGTAAAGCTTCTTTTTTATTGTTGCCGGGGCTGTTGCTAATGACATTGCATGTTAATGCCCAAACCGAAAAATTTACGTCGAGGCTTTATTTTCCTGGTGGAGTAGGTATAAATATACCCTCAGGAGATGAGCAGGTAAGTATGAAACGGGGATCTGTTTTGAATACCGCTGTTGAGTACCGCCCTGCTTATATGAATACTGTCTTTTTCCGCTTTAACTACGACGCCCTAAATAACAAATATAAAAGTAAAGCCGGCGAAGTTCCAACTAACGTAACAGAGGGAAAGCTATCTGCCAGTTTTTTCCTTTTGGGCGTAGGTTACCGCCGAAAATTAAACAGGTTGGGGATATATGCGTTGTTGCAGTCAGGTTATAATAGCTCTGGGTATAATAATACATCTGTTAACTCAAACGGTATTACCGTAAGCAGTGTGAGCACTAAACATCCGGCGGTAAAGATATCTGCAGGGGTGGAATATTACATTGTACCACATTTTGCCCTTGTATTTGAACCGGCCTATTATCATTTGTATAAGGCCAAATCACCATATATTTTAAACCCTGATTATGTAAGTTATAGCATCGGGTTTACCACCACGCTATTTTAATGCTATATAAAAAGGTTTTGCTTAAAAGTCCGGAGCGAAACTAAATTTAACACCATATTTTGCGGCGCCCGGGTGGTCAAGGTAGTTAAACCTTTTGATCCCATCTATTCGCAAAAATTTGAAGATATTACCTATACCTACACCGGCTTCTATATAGGGTTTAGTGCCTAAGGCGTAAGTGCCATTTGCTCCATTGCCACCCGTAGGGAACCGGAACAAATTAGGTGAATAAAGCGGATTATTTTCGTTACGCAAGCCGCCGAACAGTATTTTGGCCGATAGATATTCTCTCCATTTCAGGTGCCTTATCAATGGGAACTTGTTCAGTAAAAAACCGCTGAAACTATGGGTTAAGTTGATGCCCGCGTAATGGTCGCTTACAAATTCGAGGTAGGTTTGTTGGTTATACGCATCCTCATCATAAGCAAGTGATTGGTTTGCCGGGGCGATGCTCAGGAGCGGGAAAGGTACTTTCCCAACTAAATAATTTCCAAGCAATGTGATATCAGTAAAGCCAAGCTGAGACAGGTAAAAACGCTTGAAAATACTCGCTTTAACACTCGTAAAATCATAAGAGCCGTTGAATAATCCTTTAAACCCGTGGTTGATCTGCAGGTTCATGATAGGGTACTTGCTGTAAACGGTATGGCGATAAACCGATCCTTGTAAAATTTGTTCGTGCGGTGCATACCTGAAAGCAAGGTTCAGCTCGCTGGTGGTGAGGTCATGAACCAATGTATTAGCCTCGTTGTTGTATTGAAATGCCAATGATGCGGCAGGGCGTTGGTTCCAGTTTCTGAATGCAAGATCAAACGAAAAATGGTTTTCAAAATCCTTTACATATTCAATTTTAGCAACCTTACTGTAAAGCCAGTATATTGTTTTTCCTGTTGAGAATGATGAAAGGGCTGCCTGCTGGTTAAT
Organism: Mucilaginibacter gossypii; assembly: GCF_900100945.1. GTDB lineage: Bacteria > Bacteroidota > Bacteroidia > Sphingobacteriales > Sphingobacteriaceae > Mucilaginibacter > Mucilaginibacter gossypii. The sequence goes on from NZ_FNCG01000001.1 coordinate 344,794, forward strand.
GGTTGAAAGGTCCCTTCCCGGTACATCAACATCATATAAATAGCTTGCCTTAATGTAGTCATTAGGGTAGCGATAAAATGGTGTTTTATTAAATGAGTAAAAGGTAGCAATATTGTACTTGAATGTTTTGTCGCGCGTGCCATAAGCACCAAAACCTTCAAAATAAATTGATTTGCTTAAATCGGTGTTGGTACGCCCGCCAAGCTGAAAGCGGGAGCCCTCCTGGCTATCACGTGAGTAAATTGTACCAATAGGGCCAATCATCACTGGCCCGGCCTTAGCATAACCTCCGGTAAAAGTGGCCGCGAACCAGGTTGCCCTTTTAAATTGCGGCATTTTTTCTAATCTGGCAATTCGGGGGTACATTTTTGCCTGATGATCAGACAGCGTATCAGGCCGTTGATGTGCCCAGTATGAGGTATCCGGTTTGTCGGCATCAGGAGCTACCTGCAATTCTTTGCCATCATAAAATGCGGCAGGAAGTGGTTTGTCAGCTATGTAGTTAGAAAAAATTACCGTTCGCTCACCCATTAGTCCGAGGCCTTTGTTTTTTAAGATCCCGAAGTCGGCTTTAACATCGCTTTTGCTTAAAAAATATTTGCCGTTAGGATTCTGCTCAAAATCAAGTGTGATCTTGAGTGCCCTCATGAAATTGATATTGATTTGCTTGTTTACATTAAGCTCACAGCCCCGTACAGCATAGTTGCCTGTCATACTTACAAGCAGCTTACCTTCAAAAAGCAGGTCGCCTTTGGTGCGTGGTGTGAAGCTTAGTTCAATCAGTTTTTCTTTAGCTGTTTGTATGGTATCCGTAATAAAGAATTTGTAATAATTTGGCGAGTGATCGGCAATGGGGCTAAGGAACTGGTTGGTTATGATAAAAACGTTGTTATCATAAATATCAATGATATTACCGTAAAGACGGTTCATGTATACATCCAAACCGGCAGTATCAATAAATTTAAGAATATTAGCCTCTTTTTGCGCCTTAAGGATCCGGATAGATTTAGATGGCTCTTTGCGGTAGTAATTTTGATATTGTTTTTCGCTGAGATAGGTGGGGAGCAGCACCTGGGTTTGCCCGTTATTTTTCACTGTATCAAGCATAAACTGGTACATTTTAAAATAACGGCTGTTCATCATTTTGGCAGGAACATCAATAAATGATAGATTGATCCGCTCATACTGGTCATATTGCAAATAATCGGCGCTTTCCATCCGGTTTTGCTTTTTATGGTCAATAACCTGCTGAATGAGCTCAACTGCCGGGTTCCCTTTATTGCGGTACCGTTGTTTCTTGCCCGAAACTACAGTAACTTCTTTCAATTGGGTTTGGCTGCCATGCAATCTTATATGAAGCACATTAACCTGTCCGGGTTTAATTACTTTGATAATAGTTTGATAACCGATGTACGAAAAGGACACATGCGTAAAAGTTCCGGGAGCGTTTAACTCAAATTTTCCATCCGGGTCGGCAATGGTTCCGTACCTGCCGCCTACAAGTTTAACATTAATACCCGGTAGCGGTTGCCCGGATGCGTCATCTACCACCTGCCCGCGGACAGTTGTGATTAATGGCGTTGAAGTTTTTTTTACGCTATCAGGTTGCTGTGCTAAGCCGCATATCGGAAGCAATACCAAAAAGAGTAATAAAGTTGAAATATAAGGAGATAGGCGTCTTATTGAGTTTGACGTTTGGGAAGAAATCTCAAAAGAAGATAACAAATTGTGGTAGATTAAAAATACAAAAAGGGTTCAGTTTTATTCATATTCCGGGTTTGAGCCCGGAATATGCCTTCAATTTTCCTAAACGTACAAATTAAATTTGAATTGTCTCTGAAGAATGTATTATTTTAAGATTAACAGGAATATGACGTTGAATAATTAATCAACTTTCAAAAATTTCCCCTTTTCATCAAATAAAAGGTCTTTCCCTTTGATCTCCGCCTCAAACATCTTTTTGCCTGCAGCATCGGTCACACGCCCGGCTTCCTTAACTTTTGCACCCTTGTAGTTGGTTTTAATGTAATCAAAAACGGCAGGAGGCAATTGATTAACCGGTATGGCGTCTACTTCTTCTACAAACTCACCTTTCGGGGTAAAAGTCACTGAGGTATCCTCGCCCGATTTGCCTCCCCAATTGGCTTCATAATTTCCTTTTTCTTTTTCCCAGGTAACTTTGGTTGCATTAGGGTATTTTTTGGCGAGGCTTTGTTTCACAGCTGCCGGAACATCTAATGCGTTGGCTGCTTTTGCAGCAATTCCGATACTGAACAGGCAGGCAGTAGCGGATAATAAAATGGTCTTTTTCATAAGTGCTCTTATTTTGATTTACACTAATGTAAGGGAGCAATCTGGAGGAATATGGTACATGCAAAACAGCTTGATTTTAATTGAAACAAACTTGAATGGGTTTGAACCGGTGTTTGTAATTGCCACCGCTAACTTTGTTTTGCAGATAGTGAATCCAATAATATACACTTAACCATTTTACCATGAGAATTTTAACTTTCCTGCTTGTGTTGTGCTGCTTTTATAGCGGTGTAAGCGCTCAAAGCAATTTTTTCAATAGCAAAAACGCTTATCTTGGGCAAAGTCCGCCTAACGATACTCCCCGTGTTTTTGCGAAACAAATGTTGGTGCCCGATAGTGGTATAGCCATGGGGCGGTCGGCCTTTTCGGCAGATGGTAAGGAGTTTTATTACGGCAACTCTATGCATTGGTTTAATGCAAAAGGCAATAAGATCCGTTATTTTAAATATGAGCGTAATGGGTGGCAAGGCCCTTTTGTACTTAACTATGATTATAGCACACCAACTTTTTCTGTTGATGGCAGGAGCATGTACTTTGCAGGTAAAGGTGATGGTAAACATTCCTACGTTTGGATATCACATCGTAATAAAGCCGGTTGGACAGATCCTGTAGTCTTCCTAAAAAAAGATTATGGCCTTTACAATTTTATGCCAACCAACAGCGGAACTTTTTATGCTGGCAGCAACGCCAACGCGGGAAGTGTGAAAGATTACAGCACTTACGATTTTTGCAAGCTCACCATATTCAAAACAGATATAGTTATCAAAAGCTTAGGACCGGTTATCAATACACCGGCATTCGACGGTGATTTCTATGTAGCGCCCGATGAGTCATATATGATCATCAGCTATAAGGAGAAGCCGGATTACGAGTGTGAGCTCGGGATCACTTTTCGTAAGCCTGATCATCATAGCTGGACAGCGCCGTTAAACCTCGGTCCGCTGATTAATGATGGAGATGCCCACCGTTGGGGCGAATATGTTACCCCCGACGGTAAATACCTGATTTATACCAAGGGCACCGGTGAAAAGGATTGTTGCCTTTACTGGGTACGGTTTGATACTTTGAAGGCTAAACTAAAAAAGGAGGCTTTGGGCAGATAATGTCTATTCTTATTTTATTTCCGGTCCATAAAATTTCAAACCTAAAACGCCCGTCATGATCAGCAACATGAAAAATATTTCCATGTAGGAGAGGCGCTGATTTAAAAACGAAACCTCTACTAATTTGATCAGGATAAGGGTTACGGCCGTCCATACAGCATATGCTACGGCTGTTGGCACCAGTTTTATTGCCAGCGAAAAGAAGTAGATATTACCTATACCAAAAACGATATAACCTACAAAGGGTAACCATACTGGCAGGCCATGTTGCAGACTTAAAACAGAATTAAGACGGAGTGCCTTCAGATCGCTGAATTTCATGAATTTTAGCGAGAATGTCCAAGCCGCTTCAAATGCGGCTGCGATTAAAATATATAGCCAGGCCAATATGTTATTAGTTTTGTTGTAGTACGTTTTTTTGTTCGGATACTAAGGTAACGGGTTGTTGCTCAGTATCCAATTGATGCGCATTGTTTATTTTAGCAGGAAGTAAAGTTTTCATCCAATTCATAAACCGTGGTCGCAGGTGGTAATACCGATTAAACCAGCGGTATTTGAGCAGTGTTTTTTCATCAAAGCGCTTTACGCTGAAGGCATGCTGTAAAAAGTAATCTTTAGGGTAATCATAATAAAGTCCCCAGTTTTCGGGTTTGTTGCCGGGTGCGTGACCTGGGTTATATGCGGTACCGAACAGGTAATCCCAAAAAGAGAACTTGGTTGCAAAGTTGGCATGAAAAACTTCCTGGTAATTGGCATGGTGCCATAAATGCAGTTCGGGCGAGTTAATAATATACTTAAGCTTGCCCATATTTACCTTGATATTGCCGTGTATAAACATGCCAAACATGGCATCTAACATGGCTTTTATCGGTATAACTATTGGGTCTGCACCTAACAAAATGATAGGTGCAAACTCAATAGTTTGGTTGATGATGATCTCCATGATGTGCGAACGTGAACCGGCCAAAAAGTCAACCTCCTTGCCTGAGTGGTGCGCCTCATGAATGCGCCAGAAAAATTTATTGGAATGCTGAAAGCGATGAAACAGGTAAATATAAAGGTCATGTGTAAACAGGAAGAATAATACCTGTAACATCACCGGCCAGCTGCTTACAAATTGAAAATGCGATAGATCAAAATGCGCTTTTAGGGGCGTAATGATATAATCGAAAATGATAATCTTTAAAAAGTAGCTTTGTATCAGCGTATACCATACCAAATCAATCCAAAATCCTTCCCTGAAAAATTTAAGGCCTTTTCTGTAAGGCGATATTCGTTCCCAGGCAATGATGAATCCTATCCAGCAAAAAAGGATAATGGATGTAATTATGGTAGTTAATTTTTCCGGAGACATTATATATTATTTAACGCTTGGTTTTTCTTTGTATTCGTCGCTGATGTTTACCCTTAAACGTTTCATCGGCGCAAGTTCTGATTCATAAACGCGTTTTTCGCCGTCACCGGCTGCAGTTTCAACGTCCCTGATATCGCGTACCAAACGTTGTAAGCCCTGAGGCTCAACAGAAGCAGCGTGGTCAGATCCCCACATAGCACGATCAAGTGTAAAGTGGCGTTCAACAAAGGTTGCGCCCATTGCTACTGCACCTACTGTAGTTGCCAAACCTGTTTCGTGGCCCGAATAACCGATAGGGATGCCCGGATATTTGTTTTCCAGCGTTTGGATCATTTTAAGGTTAAGCTCCTGCGGAGGGCATGGATAAGCCGAAGTTGAATGAGCGATAAACAACGGATAGTTTTCATCAAAAGCATTGATATAGTCCATAGTTGTTTCGATCTCTTTCATTGTCGACATACCGGTTGAGAGCATTAACGGTTTGCCGGTTTCCAGGATGCGCTGGATCAAAGCGAAATCTGTTAACGATGCCGATGCTAATTTATAAAGGATGGTATCAAACTGCTCCATAAAATCAACAGACGGTGCGTCCCATGCAGATACAAACCAGTCGATACCCACTTTTTTGCAATATTGGTCGATGGTTGCATATTCGGCTATGCCAAATTCGGTTTTACGTTTGTAGTCGATATAAGTGATACGGCCCCATGGGGTATCACGCATGATTTCCCATTGATCGCGCGGCACACAAATTTCAGGTGTGCGTTTTTGAAATTTAACGGCGTCGGCTTTGGCAGCTACAGCTTCGTCAATTAACTTTTTGCAAATTTCGAGCGAGCCGTTGTGGTTAATGCCAATTTCGGCAATGATATAACTTGGCTGTCCTTTGCCAATTACCCGGCCATTTTGCAAAGTAATGCTGCCGTTCCTGGTACCTGCTAAATATTTGTCGCTTTTGGCTTCGATGATCAGCTCGGCAAACTCACGGAAACAACCATGACCACCGTTTAATGAACTTACAAAATCTACCTGTGCTTTAACATGCGGTAAGGCATCGGCAGGAGAGGCGGTAAGGCCGGCCAGCTTCATTATTTCCAGGTCGTTGTAATCGTCGCCTATAAAAGCAACTTCATTTGGTTGCACATTTAAGCGGATGCAGATTTCTTTGAAAACGGTGGCTTTGTCTTTTATACCTAAATGAAGTTCGGTGATATGTAATTTCTCAGCCCTTTTAATTAATGAAGGCGAGTTTTCGCCGGTAATGATACCTGTATTTACGTCAGCAAATTTGCGAAGGCGTTCAACCCCCATACCATCGCGCATGCTAAATTTTTTTAAAAGCTCGCCATCGTGATTGTAGTATACTCCGGCATCTGTTAAAACCCCATCATTGTCGGTTAGCAATAGTTTAATGCCAGCCGCTTTTTGTTTCAAAATCTCGTTCATAATAGTAAGTTTAAATTAAATAGCTGTCCATCCTCCGTCAACAACCAGGTTTGCGCCGGTCATATATGCCGATGCTTCGCTGGCCAGGAATATAAGTGCGCCCTGATAGTCTGACGCTTTGGCCATGCGGCCCAGTAAAGTTTTTGCCGAATAATTGCCGATAAAATCTTCCGTTTGGCCGGCCTCAACACCACCAGGCGAAAGGGTATTTACCCTCACGCCGGTATGCCCCCAATAGGCGGCCAAAAAACGGGTGAAATTGATAATAGCGCCCTTGGTTACCGGGTAAGCTGCCGACTTGTAAAAAGTTTGCTGGCCTCTTGAATCGCGGTAGATACTTTGATCGGGCCCAACCATACCATAGGTCGAAGCTATGTTGATTATACTGCCGCTACGGTGCAGGGCCATTTGTGTACCAAATACCTGCGAGCATAAAAATACACCGGTAATATTTACATTAAGCGATTGCTGGAAAGCCTCTAACGGATAGTTTTCAAACGCTGATAGCTCCTTGGCCATGGCCGGGTTCTCAAATTTATCGTTAATGGCGGCGTTGTTTACCAGTATATCAACAGCATCATATTTATCAAGCGTTGCGTTGAGTGCGTCAATCAATGAATCCTTGCTGGTAACATCTACGCCCAAACCTAAGTGGTTGTCGCCAAGCTGCGCCGCAAATGCTTTGGTTTCTTCGGCATTAATGTCAGCAACTATTACGTTTGCGCCAGCTGCTGCAAGAGCTTCGCAATGTTTACGGCCAATGAGGCCTAAAGCACCCGTTACTACGGCGGTTTTCCCTTTTAATGAAAACAGATCCATGATTTAGGCTATGCTTTTAGGTTTAATGTTGTAATTGCTTACCTTGCGGAAAACTGCCTCTAACACTTCGCCTTTTAGTTGATCTTTGATATTACCGCTTTCGATAGCCGCCTTTAACAACGGTAACACATCACGGTAAGCCGCAAGGATATAATCGATATCCTCGGTAGTGTGGCTATAGCACATGTTGTGGAAGCCGGCCCAAAGCACACCGCGTTTTATCATTTCCTGCTGCATAAAGGTTTTTACTTCCAGTCCGTTGCCGGCATCGGGAGTAAAAGTTACCATGCTGCGGCAGTTAAAGCCTACACAACGGGTGTATTTATCAATGCCTAACTCAATGGCAAGGCTGTTGTAACCATCTTTTAATAAAGCACCGTGCTCATCAAGGTATTGTGGTACCTTTTTATCACGGAGTTCATTGATGGTAGCAATACATGCTGCTAATGATAAAGCTTCGCCACCAAATGTGGTATAGCTAAATACTTCGGAGTTGAAAAGCTCCATCACATCAGCACGACCGGTTAATAAAGCAATAGGCATACCGTTGGCACATGCTTTTGAAAACACAGCCAGATCGGCTTTAACATTGAAATATTCCTGCGCGCCACCAACGGCTACACGGAATCCTGTCCACATTTCATCAAAAATGAGCAGGGTGCCGTTTGCTTTACAAACCTCGGCAAGTTCCTGCAGGTAGCCCGGTTTTGGTGCCTCAAAAATGAAAGGCTCCAGTATCAGCGCAGCAACAGTTTCATCTAAAGCGGCTTTTACTGATTCAATGTCATTATATTCAAAAGTGTAAGTTAAATCCTGGATAGCTTCAGGAACGCCTGAGTTACGGCTGGTTATGCCGATATACCAATCATGCCAGCCATGGTAGCCACAGCAAAATACTTTATCCCTGCCGGTAAATGCACGTGCTACGCGGATAGCAGCCGAACAAACATCTGCACCCGTTTTAGAGATCTTTACAGCTTCGGCATTAGGCACAACCTGCTGCACCAGCTCAGAAAGTTCAACCTCTAAAGGGTGCATCAATGAAAAGGTAATACCGTCGTTTAATTGCTGACGGATAGCCTCGTCAACAGCAGGGTAGGCGTAACCCAAAGAGATTGGGCCGATAGCCGAATTTAAGTCGATGTATTCGTTACCATCAACATCCCATACGTGCGATCCTTTACCTCTTACAAGGTATTTTGGCGCTACACCTTTGGTAAACTGCCCCGGGCCTTTAGCCAGGGTTTGGGTAACCGGTTTCTGAACTTTTAAAGCGCGTTCATATAATTTATCCGATTCGGTGATGTTCGGATAATCGTTGTTTAGCTCAATTTTATTAGCCATGATCAATATTTTTATTCTGAAAATTCAGGTGTTAAAATTTGTGGTTGGTTGTGTGTTGTTTGATACCCCAGTATTTTCTCGGCAATTTGTTTACCTGTAAAGCCTTCATGCTCCAATACCGAAGGAAGTAAAGTTGGCCTGAACCATTTTTCGTTCAATGCCATAGGCAGTACATTGGCGGTTGTGCGATGTTTTAATAAAACCTCGGCCACAATGGTGTAAAGACCACCGGTTAAAAAATGGTCTTCAAGCGTAACTACCAGTTTGCTTTGTGCCGATGCTTTTAATATAGCCTGCTCATCAACAGGTTTAAGGCTGCGCATGTTGATCAAACCAACAGAAAGGCCTTCGCTTTTCAGTATTTCAACTGCGATCAGTGCCTGCTCAAATAATAAGCCGTAGGTTAAAATGGTTACATCGCTGCCCTCAGCTATCACTTCGGCTTTGCCTATGGTAAAAGGCTCGTGCACATAGGCGGTTTTGCGGGTATTAATTCGGGTATAGGCAGGGTTTTTGCTTTCCCATATCTGTGGCAGCATTTTTACCAGGTCGTCTTCATCGGCAGGGGCAAAAACGGTTACGTTGGGGATACCACGCATGATAGAGATATCTTCAATAGCCTGGTGGGTAGGGCCGTTACCGTCTGATAAAAAACCAGGTATGAATGAGCTTAGTTTAACCGGCAAATTGGCGATTCCAACATCGGTGCGTACAAACTCAAAAGCCCGCATGGTTAAAAAAGCGGCAAGGGCATGTACAACAGGCGTGCGGCCACGTAAGGCTAAGCCGGCCGCCGCACCAATCATGGTTTGCTCGGTAATACCGGTATCAATAAAACGTTTGCCTAATATACCGGGCAGGTTACGTACCAGCGCGCGGTTTTCGGCGGTCATTACAATCACCTGCTCGTTGGCAAGGGCTGTTTGGGTTAAAAGTTCTTCGTAACTCATCTTATCGCACCACTAAAGTTTCTGATGTTAATGTTGTTTGATGTTCGCCGTGCAGCTCTAATAAAAGTTGCTGAATCTCGTCTGCATTGAAATTACAAAACCACCTGTCGGCGCGTTCCTGTATGCTTGGCAGGCCTTTGCCGCGTAGGGTATCGGCAATAATTACATTCAGTTTCCCGTCATGGAAAGGGAACGCGCCGAAAGCTTCGTCAAGCTCGGCAAAACTGTGTCCGTTTATTCTTTTAACGGCTGCGCCAAAGGCTTCAAACTTATCGGCAAGCGGCTCCAGCGGAATCAGGTCTTCCGTACGCATATTGGCCTGGAAGTGGTTGCGGTCAACCACGAATAGCAGGTTATCCAGTTTATAAGCGTTGGCTACCAGCATGGCTTCCCAGCAGGTGCCTTCGTTCAACTCGCCATCGCCCAAAATGCAAACAACTTTGTTTGTGCCGCCGCTGATTTTCAAATCCATAGCAACGCCAATAGCTACCGAAGGCAAATGACCTAAAGAACCTGAGTGAAATTCAATACCCGGGATTTTGGTGTTGGGGTGCCAGTAAATATGATCATTAAGTAGCAGGTGGTTTTTTAAACGTTCTTTTTCCAATAAACCCAGCTCGGCAAAGGTGCCGTACAGGGCGGGTACATCGTGGCCTTTTGACAGAAAAAGGTAATCGCGGTTTGGATCATCAAGATTATCCTTTTTAATGTTTAAAAAGCGGCTATATAAATAAACAATAAGGTCCACCGCCGATAGCGATGCACCTGTAAAACACCCGCCATCGGTAGACATGCGGATGATGTGCTCCCGTACCTTCAGAGCGGTGCCTGTTAATTCCTGGTAATTGTTGTTCTCCACTGTTATCATTCGCTTGTTATAATTCCTGTAAGTTTTTTGTGGGTGCCTGTTTGGTTTGGGCAGATGTAATGGTTTTTAGCTCATCTACATGGTGCCTGTACCAGTTTACCCCGGCATATTGTGCATTGATATTATAGATCTCGGGTTTTTGAGTTAGCAGGTTAAGGATATCATCGCACGAGAAATTATTGTTATCTGCATATAATTCGCGGAATACCCGTTCTATAAAATAATAGTCTTCTGCATAGTCAATCGTAAACCGGTGCGACATGGAATAATCCAAATCGGCAGGCCAGGTTACGTTACCAAGCCTGAATAATTGAGGATTTTCCCATATATAAGGAGTGGTATGCTCCAGTTCCAGCTCCCGGCTTGCTTGTTCCCAAGCTTTGGTGAGGCAATCCATGGTCATGATCTCCACATCGTTGCCATCGGGATATGTAGCCGGGTGCAGATTGCTTACAAAATCAAAGCTGTTTTGGTTGGCAAAAAAGTAATCCAGTACATGGTCCACAATACGCGGATCAATGAGCGGGCAATCAGAGGGGATCTTTAATACAATATCTGCATTACGCAATTTCGCTGCCTGGTAATGCCTGTCGAGCAGGTTATTCAGACTGCCGCGATAATAAGGGACACTTATGTTGATAGCTTCATTGATGATGATATCATCAGCCGGCGTTTCGGATGTGGCGATGATCACTTCAGCCTCGTGACTGATCATTTTAAGCCGCTCAATCATCCTTGCCAGCAGGCTTTTACCCAATATAGGCAGCATTACCTTACCCGGTAAACGGCTCGAAGCCATGCGGGCCTGTACTACAATTAATATTTTCTGTTTCACGGTAAATGATTACCAGTTAGCTATTAGTTCTTCGGTTAATTGCGTCTCTGGCTTATTAACCTGGTATTTATCCATAGCCGCGTGCGGGTCAAAGCTTTTTTTATCGCCATCGTGGTTTAAAAAACCGCGGCAAATGGCAGCGATATTTCTTGCCGATACGCCATCATTTTGTATCGGTGCAAGCCTTTTAAGCTCATTAACATCAAAAAGCGAATGAACTTTTTTACCTAAGGCAATACCAGTATAAACTACGGTTGAGTATTGGGTTATAAGCTCACAACAATTAGCTATCATGTGGTTAGTATTGCCTTTGCTGTATACCAATGTACCGGCCGGCGTATTGGCGTAGATTTCTTTTTCCGCACGCTCGACATTCTCATTCGGATGAAGCTTAAAAAGTAATGGGCGGCCGTCTGCAATTTTTACCGCTTTTTTAATAAAGGCAATCCTGTTTTCAATACGAAAGGTTTCGCGCATATCTGTGGTGGCCACCATTACATAGTTATGGTGCGGAAAATCATTATTAACGTGCTGAACCAGGTTATCATAGTTTGGCATGCCTGTTACCACAATTTTGCGTTCGCTGGTACCTTTACCTGTAAAGTACTGTTTGTAACCTTCTGATGCGGCACAATAGACATCACATATGTTTGACGAACCGTTTAACGAGGTGTTGCCGCAAAGCGTGGGGGGTAGCTTTAGGGCTTTAACAACACTGCTCCACGGAGTGTAACGATCAATCATACCTTCCTGCACCCAAATGGTTTTAATATTACGCATGCGCGGGGGCACAATCAAATCGGTACAGAATACAACAAGGTCATATTTGTTTTTTTGTGCCCTGAAATCAATTTGTAAAGCATGTTTTTGAAGGTACTCTTCAGAAATAAGCCTGAATTTGGTAGAGAGTACAGTGCCACTAAGCAGGGCGGTCTTATTAATAATAGTATTTAAGGTAGTATTATCAGTAAACAACTGGCTAAACCAGCAGTCAAACTCAGGCAGCTCATTAGCTATCTGGTGCATTTGAGTGGTTTGGTTAATTGAACCGGTAATGAATAATATTTTCTTCATCCTTTTATTTCAATTAGCTTTAATTCCCGAAATTTTAATTGTGAAAGGCATTAAGGTATAGACCGATTTTGTATAGATTCTGTAGTTAGCCGTTGTGAAAAGAAATTGGCCGGATAACATAGTAATATTGTTAGGTTGAGTAGTTGTCATATCAAATTTCAAAATGTTGCATGGCTAATTCTTTACAAAATCCTGATTCAGAATTTAAATAAGAAGCTGCCATATCCGGCTAAAACTTATGATTTGATAAATGTAGGAGGGTAGTTTTTAAATAATGAAAACCCAAAGTTATCAAATCGTTAAGCCGTATTTCTCAGTAAATTATTTATTAACAAACGCGCCGCTCTGTTAATTGCTTTAAACAGAGTGTTATAGTGCAGGAGATAGAACTAAAAAACGTAAAATGCAGTAAGGTTAATTGAATTACAAGTTACAATCAATTTACACTATTGCAAAATTTTTCTTACAAACAGTAAATAGATATTATAATTCCTAATTTAACTGGTTTTTTTAGGGGAATGTAATAATAAAAGCATTGCCAGAGGCTCAGCCCGTTTTTAGGTGCATTAAATATTGCAGAACTTTTGTGATTGGTGATCATATGAAAGTTTAGCCTATATAATTAGGTGTGGCTAAACCATTACCTTAAATATGATTAAGATGGCGGTAAGAAATAATACGATCATCCCAGCCAGGAAAAGGTAATCGGCCACGGCTTCCGAACGTCCACCGGGTTTTATATTTCCCCGGATAGACAGAAAAGACAGTATACAGCTTAGCATAAAGAAAACAAGTGCTATGGTTACTGTTTCGTCAATATAGGTCCGGTCGGACATTTTCAGGAATTTTAATGAGGTAAGCACCACAAAGCACAAGCCCAGTAAATTTGATGCTGCGTTAAGGATGTGTGGCGATTTATCGTTGCGGGTCATACAATCATAAAACTAATAAAATTTAATATGTAGAGACTGTTTGCTTTCAAAATCTTTGTCGGTCAATATCAGAACGGTAATAACATAACCGCCTGCCTGAGGTGTAAAATGATTACAGATTGATTATTTTTATACCTGTGCAAGAGTTTAAAAAACTATTAAGATAACAGCCATATTGTTGTGTTATTCAGAATTACCTTTTAAAATAACGATATATCGCCACTTGTTTTTGTGTTGATTTTTATTAAGTGTCTGTATTTTAGATACTTGTGTGTTTGGTATGTCTCTTGTTAACAGTTAGTTTATTGTATTTTAAGTCCTGCATCTTAAACACATCACCTCATGACAAAAAGGATACTTACTATTTTATTTCTTACGGGCTCGGCATTGTATGCTAATGCCCAGGCTATTGCGCCATCGGCCTGGCAAAAATTTCCGGATAGCACTGTTGTAAGTGTTCACGCCTCATATGATGATGTAAGCGGGATTCACCGTTGGCTGTTCGGCGAAAACTATCGTAAGGACTGGGCCATGAAAGTGAAGCTTCCCGTTATAAAACTATCGCAAATAAATGGCGGGCTATCACCTATTAAACAGGGTGGTGGTATGGAATCAAAGTCATTACGTTTGGAAGATAAAACCGGCCGCGAGTGGGTATTGCGCAGTGTTGAAAAAACACCGGATAAACTGTTGCCCGAAAATTTGCAGGGTACCTTTGCTGTTGATTGGGTCGGCGACGAGTTTAGTGGCCAGCACCCATATTCGGCCTTGATTGTGCCGCCTCTTGCTGAAGCGGCGCGTGTGCCGCATGCTAACCCGGTTATAGGTGTTGTGGCCGAAGATCCCGCACTTGGACAATATAGTAAGTTATTTGTTGGTACCGTATGTTTGATAGAGGAAAGGGAGCCAGTTGGTTCATCAGATAATACCCTTAAAATGGAAGGGCAACTGCTTAAAAGCTATGATAACAGGTTGGATGGAGAAGGCTTTTTGCGTGCCCGTATGCTTGATCTTTTAATGGGCGATTGGGACAGGCACGAAGATCAATGGCGCTGGGCTGATACTAAAAATGGTAAAGGTAAAACCTATGTTGCTGTACCACGTGACCGTGACCAGGTATTTCATGTTACACAGGGTGTGTTTCCGAGTATTGCTGCGCTACCCTGGATAGATCCCTTACTTGAAGATTTTACAGGGGATATTCCGCATGTGAAATATTCTCTTTTTAAAACAAGGTTCATGAAGCAGTATCCGGATGCACAAATAAGCTACGAAAGATGGATGCAGATTGCCAATGAATTTGTTAAAGCCGAAACTGATGCGGTGCTTGAAGAAAGTTTAAGACGCCTGCCTGCAGAAAGCTATAAATTGAGGCATAAAGAGTTGCTTGCCATATTAAAACAACGCCGGGATAATATACCGGCAGCTATGAGTGAGTATTATAAATTCACTAATAGGATAGTGGATATCCGCGCTACTGATAAAAGCGAACTGATCACCGTTGCCGATGCTCCCGACAAAGCTTTGCGTATAACAATTAATAAGCTGAATAAAGATGGTGAAACCAAAGATCAGTTTATGGATATGATGTACAAACCGGAGATTACTAAAGAAATAAGATTGTATGTTTCTGCCGGAGATGACCGCATAGTTATTAATAATGCCAATTCGCCCATTAAGTTAAGATTGATTGATAGTGTGGGTAGTAAAACTGTTGAGGTTAAGCAATCTGCACAAGCGATAAAGTTTTATGGTCGGCGAGATAGCACCAATTTTACCGGCAACGTCGGCCAATTAAATAAGCATCTTTCAAATGATACCTCAAATACTCAGTTTTTACCCACCAATTTATACAATGTGTGGATGCCGCTTGCCACTGCAGCATTAAATAAGGATGATGGCTTTTTACTTGGCCTGGGTTTTCAATATACCGGTCATGATGGTTTCAGGAAATTGCCTTATTCAACATTACAGCAGGTAATGATCACCCATTCGTTTGCTACGGATGCTTTCAGGATCAAATACCGGGGGGAATGGATAGATGCCATTGGTAAAGCCGATTTCACGATCCAGGCCAACATCCAGTCGCCTGATAATACGGTGAACTTTTTTGGCCTGGGTAATGAAAGCCCGTTAAATAAATTTCCTGGTTATCGTACTTACTACCGTACACGGTATGATATTTATCAGTTTGATCCGGCTTTACGCTGGCATACGGGCAAGAACAGCGATATCAGTGTTGGTCCTTCGTTTCAGTTTTATCATCTTGATCTTTCACAAAATACCGGGCGGTTCATTAACCAAACATCGCTTATCAATTCTTACGATAGCTTAACGGTTGGAAAAGATAAAGCACATCTTGGCGCGCTGATAAATTATACCACAAACCAACGTGATAATAATATCCTGCCTACCAAGGGCTACTATTTTACTGTAACGGTACAAGGTTATGAAGGACTTAACAGTTATTCCAAATCTTTTGTACAGATCAAGCCAGAGTTTACTTTCTATCAAAAACTAACCCCTGGCGGTGCTATTGTATTATCTGATCGTGTTGGTGGCGGTGTAAGTTTTGGAAAGCCGGCCTTTTATCAATCAATGTTTTTGGGCGGGCAAGGCAACCTGTTGGGGTATCTGCAAAACCGGTTTGCAGGCAAGCATATGGTGTTCAATAATTTACAGGCAAGGGTTAAACTTGCTGATATAGCCAGTTATATTTTACCGGGCCAGTTGGGATTGGTAGGCTTTTATGATACGGGTCGTGTTTGGATACAAAATGAGCATTCGGATAAGTGGCATACCGGTACCGGCGGCGGGTTATATTTTGCACCGGCAAGTTTAACAGTATTGCAATTGCTGGCCGGTCATTCAAGCGAAGGATGGTATCCTTACATATCGCTCAACTTCAGGTTGTAATGAATCTTTGTGGAAGTTGGCAGAGGTAAAAAAAACAAAAAAATTGCAACGTTTTTTTTGAAAAAGCGTCATATTCTTAAACACGCGATCATGAAAAAACTAATCTTCTCACTTATGGCTTCGTTACTAACGGTTTCGATAGCTTTTAATGCTTCCGCGCAAACTGTAACCCGCAATGTATCCGGTTATAACGGTATTGCCTGTGGTGGCCCGTTTAACGTATTTATTAAAATTGATGGAACCGAAAGCCTGAAACTTGATGTTGACGCCAATGTAGTTGATGATATTAAAACTGAAGTAGAAAACGGCATATTAAACGTTGAATTTAAAGATCACTGGAAAAATCATCGCAATATGCAGCGAGCCAATATCTACATCACCGCCAAAAGCCTTGGATACCTTGCTAACAGCGGTTCAGGAAATGCAACTGTTGATGGTACGATGACTGCCGAAAATGCCAAAATTGCGTTAAGCGGTTCGGGAAATATAAAAACTGCTGTTAAATCAGGTACTTTGGACCTGAAAATCAGCGGATCGGGTTCAATTGATGTTAAAGGTAGTACCGGTATGGCCGACTGTCGTATTTCAGGCTCGGGAGAGATTAACGGTAAATCATTGAGGACGGAAACTGTTGAAGCTTCAATTGCAGGTTCAGGAAATATCAATTTGATTGCCAGTAAAACAGTTTCTGCGCGTATTTCTGGTTCAGGAAGTGTTGTATATTCCGGTACCGCAACAATTGGTACAACCCGTTACGCGGGATCAGGCAGGGTTAGCAAAGCTGATTAAAACCTGGTTAACTTACTATATAGAAAGACTGCTTCTTCAGAGCGGTCTTTTTTTTGTCATTGGTGTATCGAATTAAAAGTATTTATCGTATTGATAGGTAAAACCTTCACTTTATGATTAAGCCTGTATTGATATTTAAGAATTTAACTGTTTGCCTGTTGCTATCGGTTTTGTTTTCTCTTGGCGCCTGTAAAAAAGACAAGGCGCAGCAACCCGTCCAAAAAAATACATCCCTTTTTGGCCAGTGGTATATTCCGGTTAAAGAAGGGGAACAAGCGCGTTATTTAGTATTCTCGTCGGATAGTACTTTTATTTTGGCCGATGTAACTTATAAAAATGGTAATTCAACAACGGTTCAGTACACCGGGAAATTTCATACTAAAGGGGATGGATTAAACATTGTTATCGCAAAAAAAATGGTAAGTGAAGGTAGTAATGTTATCAGTACCGATCCTTCTAATGCTCAATTTTATACCAATTCGGCATTTGTTGTAGACAATTATAAATTGACCATAAACTATAAAGACAATACCGGGGCTGCTATGAAAAGTATTTTTTCAATGGTACTTCAGGATAAAGTTATTTGATTTAGTTTTGTTTTTTAGGCACCCCGGTCGGGGTGTTTATTTGTTTTATACTTTATCAATTTCGCCTGACACCCGGTACGCCGAGCGGATACATGACTCCATAGATAAGTACCGGCAAATATCAATTCACATGGCCGGGGTAAACCCTTTGCCTTGGCCCTTTAGTTTAATCGCCTGGTATATCATAATTACAATAAATAATACCAGCATGATCAAAAGCCCCATTTTTACTACAGGAGAGTCAGGCCCTTCAGCCAGTGGTTGTTCAACTGGGAGCCTGGTGAGCGTTTCAACTACGGCAGGTACTAATGAGAAAAATAAGGTGGCTGTCATGCCTATAGTTTGTACACAATCGGCCTTGCTGCCAAAAATGCGTAGGTAGGGCGCATAGTAAACAACAGGCAGTAATATTAAAATAAGAAACGAGAGGTTGTGGGCACTGCTCAGGTGACCGGTTTTCATAACCAAAAATGAGGATAAACAGGCCAGCACGGTAAAAACACCGTAAAGCCTGCCGTTTTTTGTTTTAGGGGCGATTTTCCCGTCCTGAAACAATGCAATAAAACCAATGGCAACTCCCACAAGACTTATGGCTGTATGAATAACTCCTAATGTTGATAAATGATTTGGCATAACAGTGATTTTTAAGGTTAATAATATTTTTAAAAGTGATTTGCTTAAGAATAAACAGGATTTATCAATACTTATGCCTTTTTGTTATATTATTGATAATAAGTTGTTTGTAATCTGTTTGACTTTGAAATGACGAAATCTCGTCACGATTTGCCATTACTAACGGAATACAGCAATTGTGAGTTATAAAACAGTAAAACAAACTTATCTGCGGCGTTAAGGTTAGTTAAAATAGTTGCATGCTAAATCTGAAACAAATGTTGAGCATTTATTATAAGATCTGGGTTGATGCCGTTACGCAGGAAAGGACGAAGAAAGGAGAAAATGTCAAGTATTGGAAGGCATTTACAATTATCCCCTTGTGTTTGATTCAGGGGGTTAACCTGCTAACATTATTGTTTGTCCTTCGTTTTTTAAACGGTTATGATCTGATTTTTGATGGCAAAAAGTACCATGCCTGTTCTTGATTTAAGCCCAAACTTTTGAAATAACGATTCGCGATAATTATCAATAGTATGCGGGCTCAGGTTCATTTCGTCGGCAATTTGCCTGTAGGTAAGTTCAGAACAGCTTAGTTTCAGAAATGTAAGTTCATTGGAGGTAAGCTCTTTGGATTTATCGACGGGTGTGTTTTTATTTTGCATGGTATAAAGCAATTTGCCGCTTACCAGTTCATTTAGATAAAAGCCGTGCTTTTGGATAGTTTGCATCGCATAAACTACGTCTCTTATCTTCGATTCCTTAAGCATATAGCCAACAGCTCCGTTCTTAAGCATGTTTATAATAGGTTTATCATCGTCAGACATGCTTAACGCCAGCACTTTTACTGTAGGGTGATTTTCACGTAACCAGGCGGTAGCCGCGTAACCATCCATTACCGGCATAGTTATATCCATCAATATAATATCAGGTAAGGAGGTTTTTTTTAGCTTGCTGATCATATCCTCTCCATTTTCGGCGTCGAAAAGGATATTGATCTCTTTAAAATCGCCCAGTAAGCTGATCATTCCCTGTCTAAATAAGGTATGATTATCAATTATGGCAATTTGTACAGGCCCGGTAAATGTTGAAGTGTGCATTAATATTAGGTGTATATGTTAACTGATGTTAATCATATTGCCAAAGTAAAAAAAATAATGAACTTATATTTCATTTTACCATGCCGTTTAAAGCAAAAAAGGGTGGTTTCACCCTTTTTAGTTCTTAATTGTCAAGCGAGATTTGGGTTGTTGAAAGAAATATGCCCGACTTTTAATTTGCACTGCTGATAAAATAAATATTCAAGTGCTTCGAAGAGGCGTTGGCATATTGAAATTACAGTTCAAAACTATATTAACTGAATTTAAGGAAGCCCTAAACCTTTTTTCTCAATTATTTAATATGGATATTTAGCCCATTATAAGAGCCATCGGCTTTGGTAATGGGCTATTTCTTTTTACAGCCGCCTGTCTTCTTCTTTGATGGGCAGGTCATTGATGCTGGCATAGCGCTTTTGCATCAGGCCGTTTTTGTCAAACTCCCAGTTCTCGTTTCCATAAGCACGAAACCATTGGCCTTCAGCATTATGATATTCGTACTCAAAACGTACTGCAATACGGTTATCTGTAAAGGCCCACAGTTCTTTTTTTAATTTATAATCGAATTCTTTTTCCCATTTGCGGGTTAAAAATTCCACTACCTGTTGGCGCCCGTTTACAAATTCCGAGCGGTTGCGCCATTCGGTGTCAATGGTATATGCTAAAGAAACCCTTGCCGGGTCTTGGCTGTTCCAGGCGTCTTCGGCTAATTGCACTTTTTGGGTGGCTGTTTCAAAGTTAAATGGCGGTAATGGCAGCTTTTGTTCCATGATGGTAATAATCTGATTTGATATATCAAAGTTAAGACGATGCGGGGTTATTTAATGGTACTATTCAACGTTCCTTTGGTATTATGTTTTCTTTTTTTAAATTTAAATAGCCCCTCTTAACCAATTTATTACCTGTTAATCATGAAAGCCAAAAGTACCAAACCAGTTGTCCTTGCCGACTCGGCAGGGGTAGACAGTTACATGCAAAAGCTTGATCATCCATTGAAGGAGGTGTTAGGAGCGCTGAGAAAAATTATCCTGGCTATTGACGATGAAATTGGCGAGCATATCAAATGGAATGCACCGAGCTTTTTATATATCGGGGAAATGAAACCCTTTGATCCTAAAGAGTATAAAAGATATATTATCGTTTCGAACGTGTACCAAAAAGATTGTATCAGACTGGTATTCCCCTCAGGGGCAAAGATCAATGATACATCCGGTTTGCTTTCCGGCGATTATGCCGACGGCCGCCGGTTGGCTTTTTTTCACAATATGGAAGAAGTTAAGGCAAAAGAAGAAGCTTTGCGAAACGTTGTAAAAACCTGGTTGACTTTGCTGGATAAATAAAAGGAGAGAGCTATGATCAAATTTATTCAGCACATAAAAGAACTTAACGTTGGAGCTGTTAAAGTGATGATCGAAAAAGATCACGGCTGGCTTACCTGGGCTGAAGATAGCGGTAAAAACGCACTTCATTACCTGTGTGGTATTGAAATCGCAAAACGTCCTGCAAAAGCCGAAGAAAGTTTGATCATGCTTAAGCTATTGCTGTCAAAAGGCATGGATATCAATTCAAACCACCGGATAAAAGAGGAATGCAGCTTTTTTCCGGCCAGCCCGCTTTGGTATGCTTATACCCGCGGAAGAAATAAGCTGTTATATGAATATTTGCTGGCTAATGGCGCCAATCCCGAGCATTGCATGTATGCCATAGCCTGGTATAATGATGTGGAAGCCGCCGGTCTGTTTAAAAGCTATGGTGCACAAACAGACCCGGGTGCTGGAGATGACAGCCCGTTTATGGCCGCATTCAACTGGAAACGCTTTGAAGTGGCCGAATGGTTTTTAAGCAATGGTGCCGATGTGAATTTTTCCGATAAATACGGGAATACTGCACTTTTTTATGCGGTGAAACGAAAGTACAAACTGGATCAGATCAGGTTGTTGCTGAAATATGGCTCCGACTATAATATAGAGAATAAACAGGGGATATCAGCTAAGAAATTGGCAGAAAAAAATAATCAGACCGGGGTTTTGAAGTTGTTTACGTCTTGAGTTGAATAATTATTCTTATAATGAATGTCTAAAAAGTAGTGTTGACCCGGGGCTTTTTTTAATTGCAATAATCGGGTAAGAAATGATTATAGGCATGTTTTTAAGCATGTGGCTCATAACAATATTTGAATCTCAGTACTCCATAGCTGTGTCCTGTTTTTAGCGCCCATTATAAATTGCTGTTGATTCTGTAGGTGGCTCCTAATCTACGTGTAAACATCGCCATTTTAGTATTCGCAATCTGCCCATTTTATTTAATTTTGCCGAATGGATTTTATCATAGAAGCGGCCGTAAAAGCAGTCAAACAACTATACCAAACTGACATTGAACTGGCTGCCGTTAGCATACAGGAAACCCGTAAGGAGTTTGAAGGACAAGTAACCATTGTAACCTTTCCGTTTACCAAATTTTCGCGCAAAGGCCCTGAACAAACCGGTACCGAAATAGGGGAGTATCTTAAACACGAATTGAAGGAAGTTGACTCCTTTAATGTGATTAAAGGCTTCCTTAATCTTTCTATAACCGACGAATACTGGATCGGTCGTTTATATAACAACATTACTGCCGATGATTTTGCGGTAGCAAAGCCCAACGGACAAAAGGTAATGGTAGAGTATTCATCTCCAAATACCAACAAACCACTGCACCTTGGTCATATCCGCAACAACCTGTTGGGTTATTCAGTTGCTGAGATACTGGCTGCTGATGGTTACGAGGTGATCAAAACCAATCTGGTTAACGACCGCGGAATCCATATCTGTAAATCTATGCTGGCCTGGCAAAAGTTCGGCAATGATGAAACACCTGAATCATCAGGCATGAAGGGCGATCACCTGGTAGGTAAATATTATGTGCTGTTTGATAAAGAACTGAGGGAACAGCTTAAACCTGTTTTGAGTCAAGTTTACGAGAAGCATGACCTTTCGGCCTTTAAAGAAAATCAGAAGACCAAAATAGAGGACTCGTTAGCTACCATAGCAAAGGTTAAAGAAAAACGTGCTCAAACCGACGAGGTAAATCAGAAGCTTATTGGCGAACTGGACGATAAAATTGCCGGCGAAGAAGACAAGATCAAAGAGATAGCCAAAAATGCTACTCCTATCATGATCGAAACCCAGCAGATGCTGCAAAAATGGGAAGCAGGTGATGAAGAGGTAATGAACTTGTGGAGAACCATGAACGGTTGGGTGTACGCTGGCTTTGCCGAAACCTACAAGCAACTGGGTGTTGATTTTGATAAATACTACTACGAGTCTAACACTTACCTGTTAGGTAAGGATATTATTGAAGAAGGTCTTGCAAAAGGCGTATTCTTTAAAAAAGCAGATAACTCGGTTTGGATAGACCTTACCTCAGAAGGCCTTGACGAAAAACTGGTGCTTCGTGGAGATGGTACATCGGTTTACATTACCCAGGATATGGGTACCGCACAGTTAAAGTATAATGATTACCAGATGGATAAGTCTATCTATGTGGTAGGCAACGAGCAGGATTATCACTTCAAGGTGCTGTTCCTGATATTGCAGAAGTTGGGAAAAACAGGTGCAGATGGATTGTTTCATCTATCATATGGTATGGTTGATCTTCCATCTGGCAAAATGAAATCGCGTGAAGGCACAGTGGTTGATGCTGATGACTTGATGGCCGAGATGGAAGCAACCGCTAAAGAGCAAACCGAAGCCATGGGCAAGGTTGATGCGTTTAACGAAGAAGATAAGATTGCATTATATCATACCATTGGTATGGGCGCACTTAAATACTTCCTGTTAAAAGTCGATCCAAAAAAACGTTTGCTGTTTGATCCTAACGAATCGGTAGATTTTCAGGGACATACCGGACCGTTTATTCAATATACCCACGCCCGTATTAAATCGGTATTAAGCAGGGCCGATTATAATGCTGAGCTTAAACCCATAGTAACTGAGCTGGCAGGTGTTGAACGCGACTTAATTGTATTGCTTGATAAATACCCCGAAACGGTTAAGGAAGCTGCAAAAGGTTATAGCCCGGCAGTAATAGCCAACTATATATATGAACTTGCTAAAACATATAACAAGTTCTATCATGAAAAGTCGATCTTACAGGCCGAAGATGAGGATTCAAAACAATTCCGTTTGGCTCTATCTGCATCATCAGCCAAGGTGATCAGCAAAGGTATGAAGCTTTTGGGGATTGAAGTGCCTGAGAGGATGTAATTGCCCCTAACTCCCTAAAGGGGGAACGAGCGCGGTTAAAAGAAAAGCCTTTAGCAGATAAAATTGCTAAAGGCTTTTCTGTTTTAAAACTCTCCTTTTAGGGGGCCGGGGGCGGAGATTATCTCCAATATCCCCTTACCCAAACATATCCCCGATTGGTTGGTTGCCAATGTCCCTGAACATATACCCGGTTATATCTTGGCCTTGCATAAAAGCCCTGGCGGTAAACGTAATGGTTACCGCGCCAAACCCATTCGCCGGGTACCCAGACAGCATTAGGGTAGGGTGCTACCGGACGAACATACACCGGTTCAACCGGCTGCTCTGTTACGTAGGCCTGACTTGAGCATGATGCAAATAATGAGCCTGTTAAGGCAAGTACTATTCCTAATTTAGCAATGGTTTTCATTTTTAGATGTTTTTAGTTGTTCAGTATAATAACTATTGACAACATCCAACATCGAAAGTTTAACGGCGCTTAGGCCATGAATTTATCGGCTACAACCAAATCTTTGCTGCCTGCGGTGTATTTATAAAATCCACTGCCTGTTTTAGCTCCCAAGTGCCCTGCGGTTACCATATTTACCAGTAGTGGGCATGGAGCATATTTGGGATTGCCAAAACCATCATGCAATACCTTCAAAATAGCAAGGCAAACATCCAGCCCGATGAAATCGGCTAATTGCAGTGGTCCCATTGGGTGTGCCATGCCGAGTTTCATCACTGTATCAATTTCCTGTACGCCGGCAACGCCTTCGTATAAGGTATAAACAGACTCATTTATCATCGGCATTAAAATGCGGTTGGCTACAAAGCCTGGATAGTCATTAACCTCAACCGGATCTTTGCCCAAAGTGCGCGAAAGTTCCATAATGGTTTCGGTAACGGCATCAGTAGTGGCATATCCCCGTATTACCTCAACGAGCTTCATAACCGGCACCGGGTTCATGAAATGCATGCCAATTACGTTGCCTGGATGCCTGGTAACCGAAGCAATTTTAGTAATAGAGATAGATGAGGTATTGGATGCCAGTATTACGTTTTCATTGCAAATTTCGCTGAGCTGTTTAAACAGTTTTAGTTTTATTTCCTGGTTTTCGGTAGCAGCTTCAATTACAAGGCCGGCATTTTGAGTGCCTTCGGCCAAATCTGTAAAAACACGGATACGGTTCATCGTTTCTGTTTTCGCCCCTTCGGTGATGGTGCCTTTTTTTACTTGCCTGTCGAGATTGTTGCTGATGGTTTGTAAAGCCTTGCTCAGGGCATCGTCGCTGATATCCACCAATGATACTTCAAAGCCATATTGCGCGAAGGTGTGGGCAATGCCGTTGCCCATAGTGCCGGAGCCAATTACAGTAATGTTTTTCATAGTATTTGTTTACGAAACCGGCAAAACATCGGTTTATATAATCTGCCGGTATTACAAGGTAATAAACTTACCGGCCTCTTTAACAGTTTTTTTGTTGATAGTTTTAAACTCAGGGATCTGTCCCAGATCGGCAACTTCTGAATAATCGAGGATATAGCTTTTTGAATAGATATCCTTATCACCGTTAAAAATTACCCCCATAACAGGAATGCCATATTTTTTTAATGCATGTAAGGAAAGCAGGGTATGATTAATACTGCCTAAATAGTGTTTACTTACCAGTATTACCTTTGCATTAAGCTGTTTAATAAGGTCGATAATAAGAAAGTTATCATTCAACGGTACCATAAGGCCACCGGCGCCCTCAATAATTAGCTGGTTATCAGTTTTAGGCAGAACGATGTTTTCCAGGTCGATAGTCACTTTATCAAGGGCGGCAGATTTATGAGGGGAGAATGGCTGAGTTAAAGCATAGGCCTCCGGGAAAAACTGGGTAACCGGATTTGAGATAAGGTTTTTAACTTTCAGTGTATCGCTGTTATCAAGGTCGCCCGATTGTATGGGCTTCCAATAGTCTGCGTTTAGTTTTTCAGTTAAAATAGCCGAAACCAGGGTTTTACCTATTCCGGTATCAATACCGGTAATAAATATCGGTTGCGTATCAAGCATGTAGTAATATAAATTTGTTAAGAGTTACAGCCAGCAAAGTTACTTCATTTTCCGTATTAAAGCTGTGCAGGCAAATCCTGATCCGCTCGGTGCCCTGTGCAACCGTAGGGCTTAAGATGGGCCGCACATCAAAGTTGTTCATTTGCAGTTGTTTAGCCGCTTCCCTTGCCATTTCATTGCTTTTGAGTACGATACATTGAATAGCGCTATCACTATTTAGTAAAGTGAAATTTTTGCCCGTGTTTACTTGCTGTTTAAACAGGTCAATATTCTTTTTCAGGCTGATGGTAGCTTCGCGGGAATCTTCTAATAGCTGATAGGCCATTTTTATAGCTGCCAGCTGGTGGAAAGGTGCTGCAGTAGTATAAATAAAGGAACGAGCAAAATTGATTAGATATTTTCGTAAGGTATTACTACCGAGCACTACAGCCCCGTGACTGCCCAGTGCCTTGCCAAATGTTATTATACGGGCAAAAATCCTTTGTTGTAAACCAAGTTCGCAAACCAACCCTTTGGGATAAAGACCTACAGCATGTGCCTCATCAACTATGAGGGCGGCATTATATTTTTCAGTGAGGCTGAGGATTTCAACAAGGGGAGGAGTATCTCCGTCCATAGAATACACGCTTTCAATAACCACATAGCAATTGCCCTTGGCCAATTTTAATTTAGCTTCTAAACTCTCCAGGTCATTATGCCGGAAGCTATAGCGATTGGCATAGCTTAATCTTGCGCCATCGATGATTGACGCATGCACTAACTCATCTAAAATTATGGTATCGACACGCTGGGCAAGCGATGACAGTAGTCCCAGGTTAGCATCATAGCCCGAATTAAAAAGCAGGCCCGCTTCACTTTGGTGATAGTCAGCTATTTGATTTTCCAGGTCTTCGGCATATCGGATGTTGCCCGATAGCAGTCTTGACCCGGCTGCACCGTTTAAGCTAAGCGGATTGGTGTTTACTTCCTGAGCGATGCTTTGCTTTAAAACTAACGAACGGGCAAAACCGAGATAATCGTTTGAACAAAAGTCAGCCCTACTGTTTTCGGGTTTCAGTTCACGGTAGTTGCCAGCTTGTTGTCGCTCCTGCAGTTTGCGTTTTAAAAAATCTTCGGCTGGGTTCAATGTGCTTCGTTTTGTGCAAAAATAAAAAAAGCGACCATTGGTCGCTTTTTTCTATGTGATAATGTTTACTGGCCACCGCCGCCCTGGCGCATACGGTCCATTCTTTCTTTCATTGCCTTATCGTAAGCCGCAGCTTGTTCGGCTGTTAAAATAGCTTTGATTTTGGTGTTGGTTGCTTCCATCATTGGGCGCATCGCAGAGCGCATCGCATCCCTGTCGCCATTGGCCGCAGTACGTACGCTATCCATTTTAGTTGCCTGCTCTTTGTAAACCGCAGTGATCTTGGTTGTTTGATCATCCGTTAATTTAAGCTGGGTTTGCAATTCTTTTGCTCTTTCTTCCGGGCTTCTTCTCATGCCACCCTGTGCGTAGCTGGCTGCTGAAATTCCTAAAAGGAAGCAGCACATTAACAATAATTTTTTCATAGCTTTTTAATTTAATTTACGTTTTATCAGTATGATAAAGATAGATCGTAATGGTTTAAAAAAGCCGATGTAACTTAATTGTTGCCTTGCTGTAAGTTAGATATAGATCGTTGCATCTGGGCCATCATTGCTGTAAGGCTTTCCATGGTAGGCTCCGGTGACGGTGATGGCAATTGGGTGGAGATATAACCTTTTGCTTTCCACAGTTCCAGTACATCCTCGCCCGATATTTCATAAGGTTCGTAAACGGGGTTATCAGAAATAAGCTTTAGCTTTTTGTTCTCTTTAAATTTATTGCCAATGCGTTTGTAAACCACGCCGTCATTTTTAGATATTACTACATAGGTTTCGCCGCTTTTTACATCGCCCCAGTTTTCTACGTATTCACCTATTATAATAGTGCCCGATACAAGCGGAAGCATGGAGTCGCCTTTGATCTCAAAAGCTCGGTAAGTACCCTGTTTAAACATAGGCAGGTAAAACTTCGGAAGCTGTGCCACGTATTCAGGATCGGCATAACCATTAAGGTAACCGGCGCTGGCCTTTACAGGTACCATTTCTATATTTTCATTTTCTTCCTTATCAACAGAAATACTCAGGATTCGCAGGTTAGCAGGGTTGCCTTTTGGTTTTGGCTGCCATTTTTCGTTGATGGTTTCGTTGATGAAGTCATCAATAGTAACATCAAAATAGGTTGCTAATGTTTTTAGTAAGTCGTATTTAGGGTCGGCCCGGTCTTCTTCGTATGCGCCTACTAATGAACGTTTTATACCTAATTCGTCCGCAAATTGCTGCTGCGTTAAACCCTTCTTTTTGCGGAGAAACTTAATATTTTGTGAAATTATTGACATAAAATTTGGATTTGCTAAATTTATTAGTAATTTTATGCTCATAAAGTTAGTAATAATTATCTGTTCACCAAATTTTTTATCATAAAATGAAACGTTTTGTTTATATCATTACCGACAGAAACCGTAAAAATCTGCATGTAGGCTTATGTTCAGACCTGATGAAAACCATCCAGTTTTACAGCGAAATGCCAACTTTGTTTTTCGATAATGCGCAACATCTTAACCGTTTGGTTTACTTTGAGGAGATCAATACCGAAGAACAGGCTATGGAACGTTTTAAAGTGGTGAGCACTTATACCCGTCCGCAAAAAGAAAAAATGATCAGATCTGTTAATGCCGACTGGATAGATTTGACCATTGGGTTAAAATATGAGCAGGGCTTACGTGTAAGGCCGCAGCTACGCCCGTCATTAAATGCGAACCGCAGGGTTATGGCTTTTTAATAAATTTTAAAGCCCCTGAGTTCATGCAGTACCTTTTGCCGCCGCGGTTGGCAGGCCCGTCATTAAATACGTGGCCAAGGTGTAAGCCTGTACTTTTTTCAATAACTTCATCACGGCTCATGCCGTAGCTGTTATCAGTAATTATTGCTACTTTTTCCGAGTCGACAGGTTTAACAAAACTTGGCCAGCCCGTACCGCTATCAAATTTGTCGTCGGAGGTGAATAGCGTGTCGCCGGTTGCGGCACTTACGTAAACACCTTTTTCATGATTGTTCCAATACTCGTTCTGATAGGGTGGCTCGGTGCCGCTTTCAACCATAATGTGATATTGGTTGGATGTAAGTACTTTTTTCCATTCAGCGGCAGGTTTGCTCAGTTTGCGTTTAGTATCCTGTCCATTGGTATTTTGGCATCCTAAGGCCGTAAGGATGCTTAAAGCTATCACTGTTAAGATGAGTGTTTTCATAACCCATTATGTTTTGATGTTATCTTAATTATAGATGCTGCCTTTTTATTGTCGGAAACTACTATATGCTATAACTCAAATACGTAATTTTATTATATGAGGATTGTCATTTGGCAGTCTGTTTATATGAGCTTCTTTTTAGGTACCAGTACTTTATTTACCAGATGTACTATGCCGTTGTTTTGTTTAATATCAAACTGACTGATCGTACTTTTACCTCCATTGCCATCAATCAAAACGATATTGCTGTTGCTATCTATTTTAGCGAATAATTTACCGCCCGAAAGTGTGGTAAATGTGGCTATGCCTTTTCCTTTATTGATCTTTTTCTGAATGTCTCTTGCCTTTAGCTGCCCGGCAATGGCGTGATAGGCTACTAAATCTGTAAGTTCCCAAATATGCGCAGGTTTGGCAAGGGAGTCGAACTTACCGGTAGGCATGTCGCTAAACCCGCCATCAACCGGTACAAATACGGTGATAGGCCCGCGGCTTGTGTAAGTGAGTGCGAGGTTTGTTTTTTGAATGAAAAAATAAAATGTATGCGTATTGGGCGCTACAGATATGTTTTTTACAATATCATTGGCAGGAATCATTGTTGTTGTATTACTGCTTTTGCTGCCGGTTTGGGCCAGCAATAATGCCGGGCAAAATACAATGGATATTAACAGCAGTAACTTTTTCATAGTGTGTAGGTTATAGGTTAAACATACAAAATATAAATAGGTTTTAAAATGGATAGCCAGCTTGTAGATTATAAGCTACCTTTGTTAACCTATGGAAATCTTCCCTACGCAATACTCAACCTTATCATCAAAAGCACTAAATATAAAACTTCAGGAAAGTTATGGTTTAAGCCATACAACATGCCGGTTATTGATACGCAATGTGAGCGACACTTATATTATAGAAAATACAGCCGAAAAGTACATTTTTAAGATTTACAGGGATGCGCACCGAAAGCTGGAAGAGATCAAGGGCGAGGTAGAGCTGTTAACTATCCTGTTTGAAAAGGGCGCCAAAGTATCAAGGCCAATTTCTGATATATGTGGCGAAATGTTGCAGGTTTTCAATGCTGCCGAAGGGATTCGTTATGGCGTGTTGTTTTCGTGGGCACAGGGAGGTGTTGTTTCTGCTCTTAGTGAGCAACATCTTGAAGTAATAGGTATGGAGATGGCAGCCATACATAACATTGCCTCTTCAATTGAACTTAGCCATCAGCGTAAAGCATACTCAATGAATACGGTTATAATTGATCCCATCAAAGTTATTGAACCTGCATTTGCCGGACTTGAAAACGAGTATGAATATCTGAGAAATACTGCTCTCGATGTAATCGGCCAATACAACCAATTTGACGGGGAGTTCAGCTGTGGATATTGTCATTTTGATTTTCTCCCTAAGAACTTTCATTTTACCAACGCAGGTGAGATCACTTTTTTTGATTTCGATTTTGCAGGGAAAGGATTATTAGCTTACGATATCACCTCTTTTTTTATTCACTATTTTATGGAGGTTACCTACGGAAAAATTACAGAACAACAGGGACGCGATGCATTCAAAGCCTTCATTGCAAATTACCGTAAAGTTAGGCCATTATCAGATAAAGAAATTAATGCCATTCCATATTTAGGATTCGGCTTTTGGGTATTTTATCTTGGTTTCCAGTATGAAAACTTTGATGACTGGTCAAATTTCTTTTTCGGGCCAAAATTTTTAAAGGATAGGGTCGCGCTAATTAAAAAATGGATGGAGACAGCTCATCTTTTATTGTCATAGCTTATTGTTAGGCAATATAAAACAGAAAAGCGGCTGCATAGCCGCTCTTCTGTTTTATCATCGTAATAAGTACTATTACCAACCTGGTGTAAAACCTAAACCAAACAACGGTTTTTTAACATCGCTGCGGTTAAATGGAACAGCCAGGTAAGGCTCTAATATAAAAGCACCAAATACGTTAATTCGCAGGGAAATACCGGCACTCAATGCCGGTACCCGACCGTAAATGTTTTGTGTTGTAGTAGTGCCGTCAGAATTTATAAAGTCCTGCTGACCAATCACCGGCGGATCTTTCTGAAAATAGATATGATCACCAGAATTCCAGGCTAAACCTGCATCAAAAAACAAGTTAAGATCGGTAAACAGGAATTTGGATTTAATAGCAGCCAATTTTTCGGGACCGGTAAATGGCAAGCGCACCTCAAAGTTAAATACAGCCAAACGACTGCCTGATAATTGGTCGATAGTAAAGCCGTTGGTTGTAGCCTTACCGTTATTATAAAATGTTTGCCCTTCGTAACCCCTGATATAAAAAGGATAACCCACAAATAATGGATAAAGCCCTTTATCATCGCCGAAACGGCCTGTAGCAAAGAACCTGGCCGCAAAGGTTACCGGTGCGGTACGTACGTATTTCCTTACATCAATTGTTGGTGCAAAGAACTTATAGGTGCCGAAATTATAACCGGCTTCCAGCCTGTACCTGAAACCATTTAACGGTGCTGTAACACCAAAAAATGAGTTGTCGCCAATTAGCGCGGTTGAAAGCGTTAAAATGGAATATGATTTTAAGTTATAGAAATAAGTGGAACCGTAGTTTTGATTAAGGGTTGCAGACTCTTCTTCGTTAGGGATTTTTTTCCTGTCAGACGTAATATAATTACCTATGCCGATTTGCTGTTTGCCATTTACTACTGCAGTATCAAGCAGGTAATAATCGCTGTAACGGTCAACACGGTAATAGTTGTGTGAGGCTGCTCCGCTCACTTCAAAGCGTGTTGTCCTGGAAATAGGGTATGAGGTAAACACCCTGCCCGCATCCTCAAAATTGCGGATAATGTCAATGTTATCAGAATAAACGGTTTGATTTTTACCGCCCACATTCCTTACCGGGTAGGTGGTTGTATTGAAGCCGAACTGGTAAGGGATGTGAGAAACGCCCACACCAAGGTTCCAGCGGCCGGTTTGGTTTACATAAGTTACCGCAGCGCCTGAATCATAGATCTGCCCGTTCACCGATGCTGCTGCAAAGATCTGGTTGCGGCCCAAAATATCACTAAATACGCCCTGGATCCCGCTTGAAAGACTTGTGCCATAGAAGTTACTTACACCAACACCAATGCCGCTTCCTGCAAGGTAATCGAGCTTGAATTTTGAGCGAAACGGAATAGCCTTAACCGAATCAGTCGGGATTTTACGATAGGCCAAAAAGTTGTTCAGGTTAGAGTTGATCAGGTCGACGCCAACGGAGCGGTTTGGCGGCAGCGTGCCTGCTGCAAAGTTGACTTCACCCGGCTGCACAACAACAGGAGTAAAGTCGGACGCTTTGGCGTTATAAATGGAATATTTTTGCGCACGATAGTAAGAGTAAACCACGTCATCATGATTGGAAATACTTAATGCTGGTGAATATTCCGTAATGCCAGAGATGCCCGTGAACAGGTTTGTCATTTGTTCTATCTGACCCGACGCGATAGTATAGCGGTAAAGGTTACGGAAGCCATCACGGTTTGACAGGAAGTAGATCTGCTTGCCATCGGCTGAGTATTGCGGGTTCAGGTTGTTAGCGCCGTTAAAAATTTTTATGTCGGTTACCTTTCCCGTTGCCAGATCAAGTTCGGCAAGGTTGAAAGGGATGTCCTGTTCAAGGCTTTGGTCATAGGTGGTCCTATCGCTTGAAAAAATGATCTTTTTACCATCCGGCGAATAGCTTGGTTGGTAATCAGAAAACTTATCGTTAGTAAGCTGCGTAATCTTTTTGGTATCGAAGTTATAAGAATACAAATCGCTCTGCCCTTCAACCAATCCCTGGAAAACAATATCCTTGCCATTGGGCGACCATGAAACGTTACTGAACTGACCTACCTGCTCCATCGAAATATCGTCAATTACATTGCCGCTTTTCAGGTCAACTACATCGAGCCTGTTACGCCCTTTGCTAAATACACTAAATGCGAATTTAGTTCCATCGGGCGACCATGCACCTGCCGATTCGATGAAGTTAAACTCATCAATATGGGTGTTGGATACCTTACTCGTGAGTTTTCGTAATATGCGCCCCGATTTAGCATCGGCCAAATAAAGATCAATACTGAATAAACTTTTGGCCGATAGAAAGGCAACATATTTACCATCGGGACTAACGGACGGGGCAACCACAAGGTCGCCACCGTTTTTACTGTCAACCAGTTTGATGCCTTTAGGTGTTTGAGTGGTATCCTTTAAAAAGGGTTTATAGGTAGCCTCAATAGAATTTTTCCAAAGGCGGGAAAGGGTTCGGTCATCATAACCAAACGTACGCCTGATGCCATACTCTAAACCAAATTTAGCCGCGTTTTTAAAGAAGGGTATTATAACCGTATCACCATAAGTTGAGCCTATGAACGACCAGAATGCCTCGCCATAACGATAAGGGAAGTATTTGCTGCTTTCGGTAAGATCACGAACGGTAGGGATATCATGGTTCAAATATGCGTCACGCATCCACATGGCTGTATAGCTGTCCTTTTTACCTAAGGACAGGTACTCGGCCATACCCTCTATCATCCAAAGCGGAATGTTGTTTATATTTTCATATTCGGACGAATCATGCCCCAGCAATAAACGGTACTGGAAAGCGTGTACCAACTCGTGCCCGATAACGTGCCTCGTGGTTTGGTTAGTTTCCATCACCGGCATTACCACCCGATTTTTAAGGCCTTCGGTAACACCGCCGGTACCTACACCGATCTCGCCATCAATAGCGGTTGTTTGCTGAAAATCGGGATGGTTGGCATATAGTATTATTGGATTGGCATGCTTAAATGTGTCCCTGAAAACCTGTTGATGGAGCGTATACCAAAGTTCACTTTCCTGGGCAAAGCGTTTTACCATACTATCATTTTTCAGGTAATAGTAAATCTCGAAGTGAGGGGTTTTATAAACGTTAAATTTAAGGTTTTTGTACCTCACCTTGTTTTGGCCAAAATATTGCGCCCTGGCATTGATGCTTATCAACAGCGAGCCGACAAAACAAATGAATATAATAGTGTGCTTTTTAACTCTATTGAAAAGTGAGTAAACTTTATTCATATATTATTTAACTAAATAGATATGGCTAATTTAATAAAATAAGGTTGTTCTTAGTTCAAAAAACAACCTTATTCATTTTCTCTTCACAGTATGAAAAAAAACGCCTCTACCTGTTTACCGTTGGTTATTAGGCGGTGTGCTTTCCGGGTTTTCCGGATTGTTTTCCTGTACAGGTGTTACGCCCGTTGTATCAATAGGGTTGCTTATGCTATCAGTTGAAGTTGTATCTTCTTCAATATGCGGCGATGGGCAATTATAAGTTTTGGTGATCTTGGTCCATGGTTTGGGGAATGGTCCGTAAGTATAACCTAACGACTGATCGGCATATACTTTTTCCATAAACCTGCCGAAGATAGGCAACGCCGTATGTGAGCCTTCGCCGGTTTCGGATGTGGTAAAGTGTACTGACCGGTCATCAGCACCAACCCAAATGCCTGTTACCAGATCTTTGGTGATACCCATATACCAGCCATCCACATAATCGGATGATGTACCGGTTTTGCCGCCTATCTGGTTGTCTTTTTTCCAAAGGCCGTTGTATTCCCACAGCGCCTGTGAGGTTCCGCCGGGTTCTTCCATCCCCCCACGGAACATGTAAAGCATCAGCCAGGCAGTTTCCTCGCTTAACACTTTCTCGGTTTTAAGCTTAAACTCCTGTATCACATTGCCTTGCTGATCGGTGATTTTAGTGACCAGCAACGGATCCAATTTTTCGCCTTTGTTAAGAAACGTACTGTAAGCTCTAACCATTTCATAAACCGAAACATCATTTGAACCCAATGATACCGACGGAACTGACTTCAAAGGGCTTTCGATGCCGCAGCGGTGAGCATATTCCACAATTTTATCCCAGCCCACTTTTTCGGTTAGTTGTGCTGTAATGGAATTTACAGATTTACCCATAGCCCAGCGCAGTGACATTTCACGATAGGAGAAATGGAAGTCGGCATTGTTAGGCTCCCAAACTTTGTCCTCGCCATTGTCTTTGTACTTGATGGATACCGGCTTGTCGGTAAACTTATCGCAAGGGGTAAAGCCATTATCAAGCGCTGTTAAATAGGCAAATGGCTTAAAGGTGGAGCCTGCCTGTCTGCGGCTTTGGTTTACGTGATCGTAATTAAAGAAACGATGATCGATACCACCAATCCAAACTTTTATTTTACCGGTTGATGGCTCCAGTGTCATCATGCCGGTGTTCAGGATCTTAGCGTAATATTTTATAGAATCTATAGTAGAAAAAGTAGTGTCCTGTTCTCCGTGCCAGGTAAACACAGTCATCCGCTTTTTCGTTTTAAAGTAACCCTGGATCTTTATCGTATCACCGCCGTATTTTTTTTCAAGTAGCTTGTAAATAGGAAGCCTTTGTTCGTTTTTGAGAATGAAATCTTTGATCTCAACGCCTTTTGAATCGCGCCACGGATTTTTGTTTCCCCAAAGGTTATAGAAGCGTTTTTGTAGCATCTTCATTTTTTCGGTAACAGCTTCTTCGGCATATTGCTGCATCTTTGAGTCGATGGTGGTGTAGATCTTCAGACCATCCTCATAAAGGTTATAATCATTTTCCTTACACCATTTGTCCAGCCATTTCTCAACGGCGCGGCGCAGGTACGAATCGCCGTGGGAGTCGTCTTCAACATAACTCAGGTCGAGCCCGAGGGGTAACGCGACGTTACTTTTATACTGGTCGGCAGTGAGGAACTTGTATTTTTCCATCTGTCCCAATACCGTATTGCGCCTTTCGGTAGCACGCTGCGGATTTTTAATGGGATTGTAGCTCGATGTGGCTTTCAGCATGCCAATAAGTAGGGCTGATTCGGAAGGATTTAAGGTGCCTGGCTGCTTATTAAAATACTTTAACGATGCTGTTTTAATACCGTACGAATTATTGCCGAAGGGCACGGTATTGAAGTATAACGTCAATATTTGCTGCTTGTTGTAAACGTGCTCAATTTTAAAAGCGGTAAGCCACTCCTTGCATTTATAAACAATAGTGTGCAGCACCGGGATATGCTTAATGACGCCCTGCGATTTCTTTTTACGCGTTTCAAAAAGGTTTTTGGCTAACTGCTGGGTTATGGTACTGCCGCCGCGGCGGTCGCCTTTGGCTGTTGAGAGCACACTGGTAAAAAAGGAGTAAAAATCTACTCCGCCATGACTGTAAAACCGCACATCCTCAGTTGCCACAAGGGCGTTTATGAGGTTGGGGGAGATCTCTTTAAATTCAATTGGTGAGCGGTTCTCCTTGTAATACTGGCCTATAAGTTTGCCATCTGCAGTGTAAACTTCCGATCCTACCGAAAGTACCGGGCTTTTAATGTCCTGCATGTCAGGTGAGTATCCGAAAAGCCAAAGGAAATTAAGCTCAATAGAACAAAAGAAAATAATTACGAAGTAAATGAATATGACAAAATATCTCAGAAACCGGTTGCGTATACGTCTGAACATTGGGTAAAAAATGTAAAATTATGACACTATATCATAGTGCAGTTTAACAAATATAAACAACGTAAAATAGACAGGTAAATTTTAGGTTAACGCTGGCATAATACATATTTATGATGTGCAAAGTACACAATAAATAAATCAAAAGCTGTTTGGATAAAAAAAATCGCCTGTTGAAGGTTGCAACGTATATTTGAAATCAAGTTGCTAAAACTTTAATGTTGTTTTTGTACTTTGTATGGATATCTATTTATATGAAAAGTTTGACAGAGCAATTTAAGGTACCAAGTAATACCAAATTTTCGCTGAGTGATCATGATCCTGCATTTAGCTATGGTTACGAAAAAGAAGATGCCGGGTCTGTTTTGGATGAACTGATAGCTGAAACGTCTAAATTGGAGGCACAACTGTATGCCTCAAATAGTTATTCATTGCTTATTATTTTTCAAGCGATGGATGCTGCCGGAAAAGACAGCGCTATAGCGCACACCATGTCGGGCATAAATCCTCAGGGGTGCCAGGTTTACAGCTTTAAACAACCCAGTTCAGAAGACTATGATCACGACTTTTTGTGGCGGCATTACAAAGCCCTGCCCGAAAGAGGGCGTATTGGTATCCATAACAGGTCGCACTATGAAAATGTGCTTGTCGTTAAAGTCCATCCCGAACTTGTTTTAAAGGAAAATAATCCAACGATAAAGCAAGTAAAGGATATTGACAAGCAGTTTTGGGAGCAACGATATGAGAGCATCCGCAATTTTGAAAAGCATATCTGTAACAGCGGCACTGTTGTGATCAAATTTTTCCTGAATGTTTCAAAACAGGAGCAAAAGAGGCGGTTTTTAAAGCGAATAGATAACCCCAAAAAAAATTGGAAGTTCCAGGCCGGCGATATTGCGGAACGGGAGCATTGGGATGAGTATATGAAAGCTTATGAAAAAGCCATTAACGAAACCGCTACAGATGATTGCCCCTGGTATGTTATCCCGGCTGATAAGAAATGGTTTACGCGCATCGCGATATCAACTATAATTAGGGATACCTTGAAAAAGTTGAGGCTGGAGTTCCCTGTTTTGCCTAAAGACGAAATGGAAAAACTACAGGAGGCTAAACATTTGTTAGAAAAGCAATAACGGAAATCTTAAGACTTACGAAGTTTTTGAAACTTCGTAAGTCTGCGATGGCATTCTGAATCTTAAATACCCGAAAACATATTTTGTGCGGGCTCTCCAATAAGCGGCATCGGTTTTCTTTCGCCATTAACAGCACCAATTAAGCCGATAACCCATATGATCAGTAAGCCTAAACGTATAATCCAAAGGATTGACGCACCTATGAATATTCCTGATGTTACAAAGGCCATGCCTATAATAAAACCGGCAAGCCATGAAATTACGATTGAAACCAGGTGAAACAATAGTGTTTGTCTCATCTGGTAGGCTGCCAGCGGTGTTTTATTGTTGGTTTATAATGCAAAATAGGCAATAAGCCACCCGATAAGTGTAAAATAACTAATGATGCCGGCGGTCTTCCGTCGTCAGAGGTAGGTTTGTAATTTTCCATGTGTGGTAAAGTTTTTTGTATAAAGCTAACCGTTTAAAAATGAAATAGTTTTATTCATTTTTAAATGATTAGCTATGGCAAAACTTCAATCATTTGCATATACACACATCTAAAATCACTCCACGGTTATCTCATCAGCAAAAATGTAGGACTGGCTGCCTTTATTCTCATGCCAATCTGGAAGCGGGCCGTATTGCTTGGCTATCAGTTTAATATAACGGGCATTGGTGTTTAACGGCGCGGTAAATTCCTGGGTTTGCACGTTGGTATCTTTAATATCAACTTTGGTGTTAACGGTGGTCGCCAGTTTGTAAGTTTTGCCATCATTTGATGTCCAGAACTGTACATATTTAGGGAACACAATCCAGGCGCGGCTATCCTGCAAGGTACTGACGCTGATTTGTTTGATGGGTTTAACGGCGCTCATATCAACAATGGCTATAAAATCCTTTCCCTGGTAACCCTGCCAATTGCCTAAACGCCAGTTGGTAGTGCCGTGCTGTCCATCAATTAATGATTCATCGCCTTTTGCTGCGTAATTAGGCAGGTATTTATTCAGTATAGTTAGCTTAATATCGTTGCGGAGTTTGATGAAACTTGCCTCATCAACAAAGCTGCTTTTGCCCTCCTTTATCGCGATAGCTTTTACCGTGATATTATCGCTAATAGTAATTGGCTGTGTATAAGGCGTTGACGATGCAGTAGGAGCAGAGCCATCGAGTGTGTAATAGGTTTTTGCATCGGTATCCTGATCTTTGATTTCAAGGCTGAAAGGCTGTTTGAATGATTTAGCAGGTGCAATGATATATGGGTTAGAAATAATCAGGTTATCCGTAATTTTTGAAACAGGTTTTTCCGGGTCCTGGGTAAAGATCTTATTAGCCAGCCTGCCGGTAAACACTTCAAAATCCCCGCCTTTGGTAATATCATCGTAGTTGATAAAAAGCTTACTGTATACCTTTTTATCAAGGTTCATGCCTTGCAGATAGATATTGCTGCGGGTAATGCCGGCGCCGGGGTTGATAATGCTGAATTTTTTGCCGTTCTCCAAATTGATCACTGCCTTATCAAACTGCGGGATACCAATCTGAAAATCCTGCTGACCGGGTGCAATGTTGTAAATTCCTAAAGAACTCATCACATACCAGGCCGACATTTGCCCGCAATCCTCATTACCGGCTAAACCATCAGGTTTGTTGCTGTATTCTTCCCGCAAAATACGGCTCACATAAAACTGGGTTTTATCCGGCGAGTCGGTAAAATTATATAAGTACGCCATGTGATGACTTGGTTCGTTGCCATGTGCGTATTGGCCTATCAATCCGCTTACATCGGGAATGTCACTGCCGCTAAGTTTTGATTGTGTACTGAACAATTCATCGAGCTTGTTTTCAAATGCCTGTTTGCCTCCCATTTTATCAATCAGTGTTTCTACATCGTGGGGTACCAGGAACGAATACTGCCAGGAGTTGCCCTCGGTATAATTGCTGTTGATCTCTGCAGGGTCGAAAGGCTCAAACCAGCCGCCGTTAGCACGTGCCTGCATAAAAGTATTCTGGTTGTTGAAAACATTTTTCCAGTATTGTGCCCGCTGAATGTATTGGGTATAGTCGTCGGTTTTATTGAGCATTTTTGCCATTTGAGCTATACACCAATGGTCATAAGCATACTCCAATGTTTTAGACACAGACGCATCTTCTTCGTCTGATTGAACTGCTCCGTTTTTGCGATAATTATCCAGCCCAAACTGGTTACGGTTTACGGCGGCTTTCATGGCGATAAAAGCTTTCTCGGCATCAAAATCACGAATGCCCTTCGCGTAAGCATCCACAATGACCGGGATTGAATGATTGCCGATCATGCAATAAGTTTCGGTACTCGCAAGCGGCCATATCGGTAATAAGCCGCCCTGATCATACATCGCCATAAAACTCTTGATAAAATCGAGCGTGCGCTTGCGGTCTATCAGCGTAAGCAGCGGGTTCTCGGCCCGGTAGGTATCCCATAAGGAAAACACGGTGTAGTAATCAAATCCCTGAGCTGTATGTACCTGTTGATCCATACCACGGTATTGCCCATCCACATCACTGTAAATATTGGGGGCAACCATGCTATGGTATAAGGCGGTATAAAATATGGTTTGTTTGATTTTAGCATAATCGGGCTGCACCACTTTTTTAGCAGGAGGAGCATAACTGTATGGGCTTGTTCCGCCTACGGGTTGGGTTTGGGTTGCCGGGGCCGGTGCGCCGCCCTCAACCTGAATTTTATTCAATTCATGGTTCCAGGCTATTTTGGCATCTTTCTGAATTTTTTTAAAGTCGAAATCAGGTATTTCTGCATCCAGGTTTTTTAAAGCACCTTCGGTGCTTACCGACGAGATACCCACCTTGCTGATTACTTCGCCGGGATTATTAAACTGCAAAAACAACTTTACATTTTTGCCCTGTGCTTTGCTTTGGCCATTTTGTACCTCGTTATTTAAAGCAATACCGTAAGTTTTAAAAGGCTTTGAAAACTTAGCGTAAAAATATACCTGCTGTTTGTCGGCCCATGATTTCGACATACGGAAACCACGTAATTCATGATCATTTACTACTTCTATCCATGAATCCAAAACCTCATCGCGGTGCTGCAGATCGATAATAATATTTGCCTTATCGGTTGACGGGTAAGTGTAGCGATGCATGCCTACACGGGTAGTTGCAGTTAGCTCAACGCCAATATTATATTTATCGAGCAGTGTTTTATAATAACCTGGTGTAGCACTCTCATTTTTTTTGCTAAAGTGCGACCGATAATCTGTGTTTTTAAATTTAGGATCGCCGGTGGTTGGCATAAACAATACATCACAGTAATCAGGGACACCGGCACCGCTCAGGTGCGTGTGCGAGAAACCATATACCAGGCTATCGGTATAATGATAACCGGAACAGCCATCCCAACCCTCCAACCGGGTATCCGGACTAAGCTGTACCATGCCGAAAGGCATCACCGCACCGGGATAAGTATGCCCATGTCCGCCAGTACCTATAAATGGATCAACCAGTTGGGCGTAGTCTTTTTCCTTCTCTTTTTTCTTTTGTGCCGATGATAAAAAAGGCAGAACAAGCAACAGGGTGACCGGCAAAGCAGAGCGGAATACGGGTTTGATCAATGACATATTATTTAAAACCAATTATATGATTTGAGTGTGCACAAATTACACTAATTACCACGAATATTTACTAACAGGAAAGTTCCCTATTTTATTATTAGTATAATAAATGGTCACTAAAAACAAATAGCGACGGGCATATCCCCATCGCTATTTGTTTTAGAATAACTAATTCGTGAAATTCGATTTAATTCGAAATAATTAGTGTTCAGTTTTATCCTTTTATCATACCTACTTTTTTCAGCAGTTTACGGTTTTCACGACGGTGTATTAAACGGTACACGATTGCGTAAATAATAGGTAATATCAATAAGGTTAGGATGGTAGATGTCACAAGCCCACCTATAACTACTATAGCCAACGGTTTCTGAGTTTCCGAACCAATACCGGTTGAGATAGCTGCCGGCATTAAACCAATGGCAGCCATCAGCGCGGTCATCACTACCGGGCGCACACGTGATATCACGCCTTGCATAATGGCCTCATCGAGGTGCATTTTTTCTTCAATGTTTTTCTTGAACACCGAGATCAGGATCACACCGTTCTGTATACATACACCAAACAAGGCAATGAAACCAATACCTGCTGATATACTAAAATTTGTATTAGTAATATGTAATGCTAAAATACCGCCTATCAACGCAAACGGCACGTTCAGGATAACCAACACTGCATCTTTAGCGTTACCGAAGGTGATGAACAGGATCAGGAATATCACCAGTAAACACACAGGCACTACGTGCGCTAACGTATTTGATGCCCTGATCTGGTTTTCAAACTCACCGTTCCAGGTAAATGAATATCCCTGGTCAAGTTTTACGGCGGCGCCTACTTTTTCCTGCGCTTCGGCTATAGTGCTACCTAAGTCGCGGCCACGCACCGAGAATTTCACAGCGATGTAACGCATGTTATTATCCCGGTAAATAAATGCAGGGCCGGTTAATGTGGTGATTTTAGAAATCTCTTTAATCGCAATTTTTGAACCGTTTAATGTAGGTACCATCAGGTTCTCAATTTTGCTTTGAGTATCCCTGAATTGTTTTTGGTAACGGATCCGGATATCAAATTTACGTTCGCCTTCATAAAGCTGTGAGGCCGCTTTACCGCCTATGGCCATCTCAATAACCGAGTTGGCATCGGCAGTAGACACTCCGTAAAGTGCCATCTTGCGCTGATCAAGCTCGATGCGGAACTCCGGCTGACCGAGGTTTCGTAAAATACCAAGGTCTTCAACACCGTGGATCTTCTTGAGCACAGCCATTACCGAGTCGGCCTTCTGATCAAGCACCTGGAAATCGGGCCCGAATATTTTTACTGCCATAGATGCAGGTACACCTGCAACAGCCTCAGCTACGTTATCGATAATAGGCTGCGAATAGTTAAATACAATACCCGGAAACTGGCTCAGCTTTTTATCCATTTCGGCTATCAGCTCTTCCTGGCTGATGCTTCGTTTCCATTCCTTTTTAGGCAGCAGGTCAACCTGGATCTGCACGTTAAAAAAACCTTTCGGGTCGGTACCGTCGTTGGTACGGCCCACTTGCGACAGGGTTTGTTTCACCTCGGGGAAGGTTGACAGGATCTGCCTCATTTTATCAGTTACCTTAACCGAACTTTCCAGCGAGGTACTCATTGGCAGCTGCGCGGTTACCCACAGGGCGCCCTCGTTAAGCTGCGGAAGGAATTCCGAGCCTAAAAATTTAGCCGAAAAGAAGGTAACCGACATAAACGCTACCGCTACTATCAGGCTCAGCTTTTGATTACGGTATGTGTAACTAAACATACGGCGGATACCGTTTTCAAAGAATATTACTACCGGGTTATGTTTTTCCCTTACATTTTTGTTAAGCAAGATGCTTGACAAAGCTGGTACCAGCGTGAGTGTAAAGATTAATGCGCCAAGCAAAGCAAAACCCAAAGTGTAAGCCAGCGGAGAGAACATTTTGCCTTCAACCTTTTGGAAAGCGAAAATTGGTACCAAGCAGGTGAGGATGATAAGCTTGGAGAAAAAGATAGCTTTACCCATCTCGGCGCCGACATTTTTGAATAGGCCAAGTTTAGCCAACCCGTTGAATTTTTGCATCCCTACTTCCTTAGCCCGGTGATCCAGCGCCACAAAGATCCCTTCAACCATCACCACCGCCCCATCTATGATGATACCAAAATCGACTGCACCCATAGAGAGCAGGTTGGCGCTCATTCCCTTTAATCGTAAACAGATGAAAGCAAACAATAATGCCAGCGGTATAATGATCGCAACAATGAGCGTTGTGCGCCAATCGGCCATAAACAAGAATACTATAACGGTTACCAATATGATACCCTCGCATAAATTATGGATCACCGTTTCGGTACAAAAATCCATCAGGTTGGTACGATCATAAAAGGTGGAGATCTTTACATCGGCAGGTAACACGCTTTTGTTGAGGTCGACAACCTTCTGGTTAATGAGCTTTAATACCTCGGCAGGGTTTTCACCTTTACGCATTACCACAATACCTTCAATAACGTCGTTGTTTTTATCCCGGCCCACCTGGCCTAAACGCGGTAAACCGCCTTCTTTAATCTCGGCAATATCACGGGCCAAAATCGGAACGTTATTAACGTTTTTGATAATAATATTCTGAATTTCTTCGATATTATTGATTAAGCCAATACCACGTACTACATAAGCCTGGTCGTTTTTTTCGATGATATCACCACCTACGTTAATGTTACTACGGTTAAGGGCCGTGTAAACATCAAGCGAGGTAAGACCGTATTTTTGTAACAGCGAAGGGTTTACACTCACTTCATAAGTTTTTTCCTCGCCGCCAAAGCTGTTCACATCAGCTACACCGGGGATTGATTTAAACTGGCGGTCAAGCACCCAATCCTGTATAGCGGTAAGGTCATGTAAAGATTTGGTGTGGCTTTTTAGGGTGTAACGGAAAATTTCACCTGTTGGGCCGTATGGCGGTTCAACCTCGGGTTTAACCCCATCGGGCAAATCGGCATTGCCAAGTCGGCTTAATACCTGTTGGCGGGCAAACGCATCATCAACATCATCATCAAAAATAATACGGATGTATGATAAACCAAAAGACGATGTGGTACGGAGGTTAGCCTTTTTTTGCACCGAGTTTAAAACGGTTTCCATTGGTATGGTAACCATTTTTTCCATCTCTTCGGCACTGCGCCCCGGCCATTGGGCTATAATTATGATCTGTGTATTGGTAACGTCGGGAAAAGTCTCGATAGGGGTGTTGGTGTAACTCCACACACCCAATGCTACCAATACAAGTGTCATAAAAAACACAAAGTAACGGTGCCTGAGCGAGAAGTATATTATATTTTTGATGAACTTGTTCATTGTAGTCTTTGTATTTTAAAAACGTAAATGCCCTGGTTAAAACCTGGCAATTTTTGGTTTACCCACCTGTTAGTTGTTGCCGGCAATGGCATCATAAAAAAGCAGCTGGTTTTTTGAGATGATCTTATCACCGGCTTGCAAACCTGACGATATATAGGTGGTGTCTTCAACGGTTTTGATAACCGCTACCTGGCGTACCTTCAAATCGTCTTTACTGTTATAAACCACTACAAAGTTTTTGCTGTTGTCATAAACAACGGCTTTTGCTGGTATAGCAACCGACTGCGCTTTTTCACTGTTGGCTATTACCACACTGGTGAACATCTCCGGCTT
This sequence comes from Mucilaginibacter gossypii, assembly GCF_900100945.1. Taxonomy (GTDB): domain Bacteria; phylum Bacteroidota; class Bacteroidia; order Sphingobacteriales; family Sphingobacteriaceae; genus Mucilaginibacter; species Mucilaginibacter gossypii. The sequence continues at coordinate 389,340 of NZ_FNCG01000001.1, forward strand.
AAGCAGCATGCCATCGTTGGGCAATACGATTTTAATCTTCAATACTTTGTTGTCCGGATCGAGCACAGAACTAACGGCGTCAACCTTGCCGGTAAAAACTTTATCGGGGTAGGCAATCGTAGTAACTTTGGCTGTATAACCTACTTTAACACGGCTAATGTCTGACTCAAACACGTTGGCCCAAATCCAAACATCTTTCATGTTGGATATTGTAAACATGCTGTTGTTATTATCCGGACGGATATAGCCGCCTGCTGTAATATTTTTTTCAACCACAAAACCGCTTTCAGGCGCTTTGATTACCAATGTACCGCCGGGGCTGGTATTACCACCGCCGTTGATTGCAATCTGCTCTTTTACTTTGTTGTAGGCAGCTTCGGCTTTGTTGAAATTTTCTTTAGCCTCAGTATAATCGCGCTCGCTTGAGATGCCGTTTTTGTACAGATATTCGGCCTGTTCAAGCTGACGTTTGTAAATAGCAAGGTCGGATTTTGACGAGCTAAGGTCGGTATAATTACCTGCAACATCGGCACTGCGTACGATGGCGAGAGTTTGACCTTTGCTCACTTTATCGCCCAGTGAAACTTTTACATCCAACACCTGCCCGCTTGAAAAAGGAAATACTTTAACAACGGTGTTGTCATCATATGATACCTCGCCCGAAAGTGTAAGCTCATTTTTTATGGTAGCGATCCTGGCAGTATCGATTGTGATAATTTTAGCCATTGAATCACTAACAGTTACCTGTTTGTTTTCAACAGCAGGAGGTGTCTTGCCTTTGCAAGCGGCAAGTAGTAGCAAAGCTGAGATGCCGGAAAACAGCGTTTCTCTTTTCATCATAGTAAGTCTTAAAATGTTAGTCAGGATTTTATTACGGTAGTGCCAACAGCAAAATTGAGGTCGGCAATTGCTTTTTGCAGGTTGAATTGTTGTTGCAATATTTTTAATTTGGTGTCCTTATAGGTGTCAAAAAAGTCTACAAACTCCACAAGGCTTATCTGGCGCTGCTGGAAGCTCTTGAGCATTGCGCCAAACAGTTTATCGTACTGTTCATTAAAGGCGATTTGCTGAGTTGAGAACAGCTGCACGTTTAGCTTATACTGGTTAACAGCTGCAACTACATCATTTTTAAGCTGGAATTCATTTTGTTTCAGGGTGCTCTCCTGGCTTTTGATATTGTATTGTGCCGACTTGATATTGCCCTGGTTGCGGTTAAACAACGGTATCGGAAAACCAACTTGTAAGCCATAGTAATGACGGGCATAACTACTGTTTTGATCGTATGATACACCTAAAGTTACGTCAGGCACGGCAAGGGCTTTTTGATAAGCAAGATTATGGGTAGCCGAATTTAATTGATACTGGTTCGATAAATAATCGGGCCTGTTGGTCATGGCTTGGCTAATGAGCGATTGCACATCAAGATCAACAGTTTCAACCGGCTTGTCATTTATGACAGGTTGAACAAATGTGGTTTCCTTTGTTTGCAACAATGTTTTAAGCTCTGTTTGCAGATCGTTGATCTGGCGGTTATTTTCAACCATATCATTTTGCAAACCGAACAAAAGGGCTTTCAAACGGATGAGGTCCTTCATTGAGGTATTACCTACATCAAATGATTTTTGAATAGCATTAACCAGTTCAGTGGCCGATTTAATTTCATTTTGATAAACTAATTGTTGCGCATTCAAGGAACCTAACTGGCTAAAATCAAGCTGCAGATTATAACGCAGGTTACGCATCAAGTCATTAAAGGCGGCTTCCTGAACTTTAGCATCGTCTTCGGCTACTTTTACCTGTTTGCCGCGTTTGCCGGCAGTGGCAAACACCTGGTTTAACTGGACAAATATTTGTCCGCCTCCGTTTGAGTGGTTGAAAAATTTATTGGTGCTACCGTCATGGATATTCTGGTCGGTGCTTAACACAGGGTTGTCCCATAGTTTGGCTTGTTGAATGAGCGCCTTTGAGGCATCAACATTATACTTTTGGGCAAGCAGGCTTAGGTTATTTTCAATGAACTGTTTTTCAGCATCAGGGAAAGTGATCTTTAACGTATCTGTTTGTGCTTCGGCCTTTTGTGTTAATAAACTAAAAAATAACGGTGATATAAATAGCAGGGATTTTATAGTACGCATGTTTCCTTCTTCAATTCTACAGTACAAAAATTCAAAACGGTTATGAATTTTGTATGAAGTGAAGGAAAACTAATGGTAGAGGAACCTTGATTGGTAGGATTTAAGGATTGCCTTGGATAGAGGATGTAAAAATCTTATTAAATCAAAAAATCCTTAAATCCTATGAATCAGGGTTAGATATTGATTTCAAAATCATCCGCATCTTTTAAAAACGGTAGTGCACGGCGAACTTTTTCAACCTCATCACCTATGATACTGAAAGTGTAAAGGTCTTCTTCATCACGTTTATAGTAAACTACCTTACCGTTAGGATCGATACAGGTGGAATCGCCGCTATGGTAAATTTCGTTTCCATCGTGGCCTACGCGGTTAACTGCTATCACGTACGACTGGTTTTCAACCGCACGGGCAGGTATCAGGGTACGCCAGTGCGCAGCCCTGCGCTCGGGCCAGTTAGCAACCACAATGAGCAGATCGTAAGGATTAGCTTCTATATTACGCAGCCACACCGGGAAACGCAGGTCATAACAGATTACCGGGCAAATTTTCCAGCCGTTAAGTTCAACGAAAAGCTTTTTGGTGCCGGCGGTGTAGGTATTATGTTCCTGGCCAAGTGCAAAGAGGTGACGTTTGTCGTAATGTTCATGACTGCCGTCAGGGCGCATCCAGATTAACCGGTTGTAGTACTTGCCACCTTCTTTAATAATAATGGTCCCGGTTATCACACAATCATATTGTTTGGCTATTTTTTCCATCCATTGCATGGTTTTGCCATTCATAGGCTCAGCCAATTCGGCGGCGTTCATGGTAAAACCCGTACTGAACATTTCGGGCAGTATGATGAGATCTGTTTTTTCGCGGATCCCTCCCGATAACCTGAGGGTAATATTCTGAAGATTTTTATCGGTATTTTCCCAAAAAAGGTAGCCTTGAAAAACAGTAATTTTAAGATTCTCCATAATATTTGGTTCATAGTTGATGGATCATGTATCATGGCAAAAATGCATGATGGTTGGTTGATCCATTCGGATAAAACTTATACAATTTGGCTATGATCCATGAATTATAGACCATGATCCAAAATCAAACTTATGATCTGGCTATGATCCATGAACTATAGGCCATTAACCAAAAATTAAACTCGAATTAACCTATCAACGGCTTTATCTAAAGTTTCTTGCCTTTTGGCGAAACAAAACCTTAACACATGGTGATCAATCCCCTTGCTGTAAAAGGCCGAAACAGGTATGGACGCTACCCCAAATTCCTTCGCCACACGGATAGAAAAGTCGGCATCTTTTTCGTCGGTAATAGCGCGGTAACTTACAGACTGAAAGTATGATCCTGAACATGGCAAAAGCTTAAAACGGCTTTGTTCAAGGCCTTTTCTGAAGTGGTCGCGTTTTTCCCTGAAAAATTCGGCCAGGCCAAGATAATTTTCTTCGTTTTTTAAATGCTCGGCGATTGCATACTGAATAGGAGTGTTTACGGCGAATACCAAAAACTGGTGAATTTTCCTGAACTCATTCATCAAATAAGCAGGCGCCATGCAATAGCCCACCTTCCAGCCCGTAGCATGAAAAGGCTTGCCAAACGATGCTACGATGAAGCTGCGCTGCTGCAGATCAGGGTAGCGGGCCATGCTGTGGTGGGTTTCGCCATCATAAATCAGGTGTTCATATACCTCATCGCTAAGGATCAGGATATCCTGGTTTTTTACCAGCGCGCTCAACTCGTCAATATCCTCCTTATGCAAAATGGTTGCGGTTGGGTTATGAGGCGAGTTAAGGATGATCATTTTTGTTTTTTGGTTGATCAACCGCTTAACCATGTCCCATGCAATGCGGTAATTAGGAGGCTCAAGGGCAAGCGATTTTACAACGCCGCCCATCAGTTTTATGGCAGGGGCATAACAATCAAAAGCTGGCTCGAATATAATCACCTCATCGTTGGGGTGAATTACAGCGCTTATAGCTGTAAAAATGGCCTGTGTACCACCGGCAGTGATGGTGATCTCGGTTTCGGGGTTATAAACCGCGCCGTAAATTTTTTCGGTTTTTTCGGCAATACGTTCTCTTAAAGCCATAACACCAGCCATGGGCGCATATTGATTATGACCCTCTTTCATGGCCTTATTTACAAGCTCTATCAGCTCAGGTGAACAGTCATAATCAGGAAAACCCTGCGATAGATTTATTGCACCCAACTCGCTGGCCAGGGCCGACATGACGGTAAATATGGTAGTTCCGGTTTGGGGTAATTTTGAAACAACAGGTATCATCAACGGCTAAAGTAGGGAAAAATCATTATGAACTTATCCCCATAACCGGGTATTTTTTGTATTTGGAAATATTTTAATTTATAGGTTTAAACATATTACTGTGCCGTGATTTTTAGGATTGGAAGATTAACAGGATTTTTCGAATCGGGAAGATTACCCAACAAAGTCAATCTTATCCATCCTTAAATCCTAAAAATCATGGTTCAATGAGGATGCTGTCGGTAATCTTAGCTATATCGTAGCTGATTTTATTGATAAAACCCAATTGTTCTTTCATCAAAGCATCTTCGGGTTGGGGTACCGGCTTCTGGGCTTCGGGGTTAACAGGTAGAATTTTACCTATATTAAATTCAATATTTTCAGCATGTAATTTTTGACCGGTATCGTTCAAAACGGTTATACTTTTTTTGATGAGCTTCATGGCTTCAGGGTGTGCAACCGGGATTTCCTTTTTGCTTTGTGCCGATGCAATGGTAGCGATGTACGAGGAAAGGATATGGTTAAGCACCACAAATTTATGTACATCCTTAATTTTGCGCTGTTTGCTTTTAGGTTCTGATGTCATGCGCTCAAATGCGGCCGAAAGGTTGGCCGATTTTACATAAACCTCTTTACGCGCCAGTTTGTAACTGGTAATACTGATCATTTTACCCGATATACTTTCGGCAATGGTAACCAGGTAATTTATGTTGGCCACTAACACATCCCTAAGTGCTTCCTGAATCTGTTCAAATTCCCAGGTAGGGAATATCAGGTAACTGGCCACCAACGCGATAGTTGAACCTATGACGGTATCCAAAATTCTTTCCTGGGCTACATTGAGCAATCCAACGCCCAGGAACTTGAACAATATAAGTACATAAGGCGTCATGAAAATTACGCTCACTACATAATTAAGGCGTTGAAAGCTGTAGGCACCCATCATAAAAATCACCAGGAAAATAAACTGCACGGTGACGTTAGGGATAAAGGTAAGTATGGCTATCCCAATAACGCCCCCGCCAATGGTACCTATTAAACGCTGGTAGTTACGCTGTTTTGAAAGACTGAACCCTGGCTTCAATATTACAATAATGGTAAGCAGCACCCAATAGCTGTGATGGCCTAATGATACTAATTTAGCCGTGATAAAGCCTATCAAACACACCAATGCTACACGCAGGGCATGTTTGAATGCGCCGGATGCCAGCGTAAAGTTGTCGAAGAAAATATGCGGTGCAAAATCCTGGTGGGTAACAAAAGCCGAATACTCTACATCGCCCTTGGGCTCGTTTAATGATTCGGCGGCTTTTGAACTATAGTACTTATAGATATTGTTGATCCCCTCGCTAAGTGAACGCAGGTTTACCAGCACCTTTTTAAGCACCAGATTGCTGGTTTCCTGGTTGTTTTTTCCGATGGAGTCGATTTTTATTTTTAGTTTTTCCAGTTCGATATTAAAATCAGTGAGATGGCGGCGACGCGTATTTGATAATATAATGTAGGCTATATCATCAAGCTCATCGGCCATGTTATGGATAATACGGGCTATTTCGGTAAGTACACCAGTGTCTTTAAATTTTTCGCGAATGTGGCTGTAATCATAGTGTGTGGCCATGATCTGTTCGTAAATATCAACAAGGTCCACAAAAGTAAGCACCAGGATTCTGCTTGGAGCTGTTGATTCGCGGGCCATGATGCGGCTTTTAAAAAGCAGTTCGCGCACGGCATCCTGGTGCTGGCTCACCTGGATCTGTTTGGAAACCAGCTTGCGGTAGTTTTCATCAATATCGGTATCCGACAAATAAAAATCGGCTTTGATGCGTAAAAAACGAGCTATATCGGTAACATTTTCGCCAAGGGCCTGCTGTGCCGCGCGGTAAGGGCGGATACCGAAAAACAATAAACTGAAGATCATATACCAAACGCCACCCGCTAAGATAGTTGCACTGTAACCCAATACCTCGGGAGCTGCCAATGCCTTATCCATCATAAAGATCATGATCAGTAAAGATGAAGTGCCTACGGATGCTGCCCTGTTGCCATAAACTGTAAACATGGAAAACAAAAAAGCGAAGAAGGTGATCTCGAAGCCAAGCGTAAATACATTGAGCCGGGCAAAACCGGTAATAGCAGCAACCAAAAACAAACACAGGTTGCCGGCCGCCATAGCATTACGCTTGTGCGACACCGGGCCGGGAGTATCTATAACGCAGATACACAATGCACCCAGTGAAAGTGTAAGGCCCAGATCAAACTTATCAAACTGCATTAGCAGGAGGGAGGGCAGTAAAATGCCTATACAAATGCGGATCCCATCAGAAAAATATTGACTGTAAAAGAAACTTTTTATTTCCCTGGTGTTTATAGACATGGTAGCAGTAGCTTTGTAAATAACAGAACTATTATAAGCAATTTTGTTTGTTCGGCCTGTTTTTATTAAATATAATTTATTGGCCTAAAATGACGTTTCAAATTTACATAATTTTAATTTATGTATCTGTTTTTGATAAAAATGGCATTAATTGAAGATTTGTGTTAATAAATATTTACTTTTTGATGAAATTAAATTAAAGATCAGTAAATTCACCCCCCGGAAAAGGCCAAAAGCTAAACCAATCAATTTTACCTCAATTTAATTTTTTACTATGTCGCCAACGTTAAAACTCAGCCAAAGAGAAGCAGCCTTCAATAACGAGGTTGTTACCCGATTTGAGTTATATAACAGTTTGTTTCAAACACTTCCGTTTTACCAGGTAAAGGATACAGGGATCTTATTACCGTTTTTTAGTTCACATTGTGAGAAAGGCGCTATCACCCATGATTCGCCGACAGATATTATCGAGTCGTTTTTTGAAAAGTATGTACCGGATATCGATCATCGCGAGCAGATTAACCGCATGTTCAGGTTTATTCAGTACATTGAACGGCAGGTGGTTTTATTTGACGCCATTGAAGATTCGTCATTTAATAAAATAGGTAAGTTTGATGACAGTGGTACCCTGCAAAGCTTGTTGCAGCATGCAGCCATCAGTGATGAAAGCCGGCAGGATATCAGTGAAAAATTAAAAGATTTTTCGTTACGCCTGGTGCTTACTGCTCACCCTACGCAGTTTTATCCAGGTACGGTGCTTGGCATCATGACGGATTTAATTGAAGCTGTAAAAACCAACGATATTAATAATATTGATGTATTGCTGCAGCAATTAGGTAAAACGCCATTCTTTAATAAAACATCGCCGACACCGGTTGATGAGGCTATCAGCCTTTCCTGGTTCCTGGAAAATATATTTTATCATGCCGTATCTGGGATCCAGTCAAAACTGGAAGAGGAGTTTGATATTGACGCTGCAAGCCGCCAGATATTGGAGCTTGGTTTTTGGCCGGGCGGCGACCGTGATGGTAATCCTAACGTAACAACTCAAACCACTAAAGAAGTTGCCAGCTTTTTAAGGCAGCGCCTGTTCAGGTGTTACTACCGCGATTTCAGGGTACTTAAACGCCGAATTACTTTCCGCGGTGTTGAGGAAGCCATGACTAAACTGGAAACGCTGTTTTACAAAAACGCTAACGAACAATTAACCCCGGTTGATCTTCAAGGCGAACTGTTGGAGCTGCTGCTTTCTATAAAAGAAGTTATCCTTCGGGATCACGATGGTTTGTTTGTGAATATTGTTGAGGACATGATCCAGAAGGTACGCCTTTTTGGATGTTATTTTGCAACACTTGATATCAGGCAGGACAGCCGTATTTTACGTAAAGTGTTTGAATATGGAACCCAAAATATTGACACAGGCGTAGCGGAAGGTTATTCGGAACTAAGCGAAGAAGATAAAATAAAGAGCATCACTTTTAAAGAGGCCGATTTTGTTTGCCCTAAAGAGGAAAAAGATGCTATGATCCACGATACACTGGATACCATCAGGTTGGTTAAGCAAATTCAACAGGGTAATGGTGAAAGGGCGTGCCAGCGTTTCATTATCAGTAACTGTCAGCGCGCTTCGGATATTTTGCAGTTGATTAACCTGTTTTTATGGAGTGGGTGGAAAAAAGACAGCTTAAGTATCGATTTTATGCCGCTGTTTGAAACCGTGAACGATCTGGAACATGCTGCAAGCATCATGGAACAATTATATACCCATCCGTTTTATGCCGAGCACCTGAAAAACAGGGGGAGCCAGCAAACTATTATGCTTGGCTTTTCGGATAGTACTAAGGATGGCGGTTACCTGATGGCTAACTGGTCAATATATAAAGCTAAAGTTGAGCTTACCGCGATGGCCCGCAAATACGGCATCCAGCTGGCGTTTTTTGATGGCAGGGGAGGGCCACCTGCCCGCGGTGGTGGTAAAACACACCGTTTTTATGCATCGATGGGTAAAGAAATTGCTAACGAGCATATCCAGTTAACTATACAGGGGCAAACCGTTAGTTCGCAATATGGTTCGGTTGAAACTGCCCAATTTAATATGGAGCAACTGATCAACGCAGGTATTATCTCAGCTTTGCACCCTAACCGTAACGATCTGCTGGATAACCGTCATAAGGAACTCATTCAGCAAATGGCCGATGTAAGCTATAAGCTGTTTATTGATCTGCGTGCACATCCGCTGTTTGTTGAATACCTCGAAAAATTCAGTCCACTGAAATTATTATCAAGGATTAATATCAGCAGCCGCCCAACTAAACGTAATGCAGGGGCTCAATTGAAACTGGAAGACCTTAGGGCTATCAGCTTTGTAACTTCATGGAGTCAGTTAAAACAAAGTATCCCCGGTTTTTATGGTGTGGGTACAGCACTTAAACAGGTTAAAGAAACTGGCGGTTGGGACGAGATTAAAGAGCTTTATCAAACTTCGGGTTTCTTTAAAACTATGCTGGATAACTGTATGATGTCGATGTCGAAGTCGGACTTCAGGGTTACAGCGTACCTGGAACAGGATGAAAAATTTGGCGCTTTCTGGAAAATGCTTCGCGATGAGTTTATTCTTACCCGCGAAATGTTGCTTGAACTAACCGGCAGCACCGTACTGATGGAAGAATATCCGGTTGAACGTCGTTCTATTGCTATTCGCGAAAAAATAGTGTTACCGCTGGTGATCATTCAGCACTACGCCCTGCAATGTATCAATTATGAAAAGGATACCGAGCTTAATGATGTTTATAACAAGCTGGTGATCCGTACGGTTTACGGTATTGTAAATGCCGGGCGCAATTTGGCTTAAGAGTTTATTGTTTTAATTTATATCCCCATCCACCTGTTAGCAATAGCAGGTGGATTTTTTTGATTTAATTGTATGATCATGATGGGCTGTGTCAAAAGCTTTCAAAGGTTTTTGACATTTAGTCTGAAAAGCCTCTGCACTTAAACTTTAAGAAAAAACCGTGAGCTATTATAAAGTTAAAAGCAGAATACGTATAGCTTAAAACCAATAGGTTGATTATTCGTGTTTGTTCAATTGCTTTATATGTAATAAAAAAAACCGCATCATTTGTATTTGATGCGGCCTCTTTTGTATTTAGGGGAAAGGATTTATTGCAATTCGAGTGTTACGATTGATTTTGCAGGCAGACTTACTACCAGTTTGTCACCGTCTTTTTTAGCTCCGGTAAAAGTGTTCAGGTGGATTTTATCGGCATCTTTAAATGTATTAACATCAGTTAACTTAGCCGAGGTTAATACCTGACCGCTAACGGTTTGCCATTTTATATCGCTAAGGCCGGTTGTAATGGTAATAGTATTGTGCGGATCAAGGTTAACTAATGAGATGTGTACCTTGCCGGCCGCATCCTGCGAAGCAGATGCATTTACAGCTTCAATTTTTTTGCCGTCAACTTCATAATCAGGCGCGCTCAACTTAATGGGCAGGTATTTGGCATCCTGGTGCACCTTGTACATATCAAACACATGGTAAGTAGGGGTGAGCACCATTTTTTCTTTATCAGTTAATATCAAAGCCTGCAGCACATTAATGGTTTGTGCAAGTGCGGCCATTTTAACACGGTCGCTATGGTTGTTAAATATGTTTAGCGTTGTGCCCGCTATTAAAGCGTCGCGCAAGCTGTTTTGTTGGTAAAGAAAACCAGGGTTTGTTCCTGGTTCAGGATCAGTCCAAACACCCCACTCATCAACAACAAGGGCCACTTTTTTTTCAGGGTCATATTTGTCCATAATGGCCGAATGTTTGGTAACCAGCTCCTCCATTTTAAGGCAGTTTACCATAGTGCTGAAGTATTCTTTTTCGTCAAAGTTAGTTGCCGAACCTTTTTTGCCCCAATTACCTGTTGGTATGGTATAATAATGCAACGATAAACCTGCCATCATACCGCTCGAGATGTTTTTCATACAAACTTCTGTCCAACGGTAATCATCAGAGTTTGGCCCGCTGGCTATTTTTTTCAGTTTAGCACCTGGGTAATCCTTGGCAAATGATGCATAGCGTTTAAACAGGTCGGAGTAATATTCAGGTGTCATATTACCGCCACAGCCCCAGCTCTCGTTGCCCACACCCCAATAAGTTACTTTGTAGGGTGCCGGGTGTCCGTTCTTTTTACGCAATTGCACTACAGTACTGCTGCTATTTGAGTTTAAGTATTCAATCCACTTCGACATTTCATCAACCGTACCGCTGCCTACGTTACCTGCTATATAAGGCTCACAGCCCAACAAGTCGCAAAGTTCCAGGAATTCATGTGTACCAAAGCTGTTATCTTCGGTAATGCCGCCCCAGTTGGTATTTACCATACGCGGGCGTGCAGTTGCGGGGCCGATGCCATCGCGCCAGTGATACTCGTCGGCAAAGCATCCGCCGGGCCAGCGCAGGTTAGGGACCTTTATCTTTTTAAGGGCATCAACAATGTCAAGCCTGATGCGGTCCTGCTTTTTTACAGGTAGGGTTTTATCAACCCAAAAACCTCCATAAATGCCATGACCGAGGTGCTCGGCAAACTGGCCGTAAATGTGCTTGCTAATGGTTGTTTTTGAATCGGTACTGATATTAAGTGTACCTGTTTGCCCGAAGGATGCCGAGCTCAATAAAGACAAAGCGATAACGCCGAGTTGTAAAAACGGGTTCTTTTTCATTGAAACTTAGGATTTAACTGATTGTGCAGTAAAGAAAAGAAAAATTTGTTAATAAGTGTTAAAATAACAATAAAAATTACCGTTGATGTTTTGATTGCATGGATTTCGCTGATGCGCTGCAGGACTGGCCAACGTTTTTGGGATTGACAGCGTGTTATTTTAGAAGAATGATCTTGGATATTTAGCCCTTAAAACCTGATTGATGTATTCAAGGAAAAATCAACGGAATCAGTGAAATTAAATTAATCAACGGTTGTTCCTTATAAACTCTTCAAACTTTTCATTGCTATAATCTGCCGCGCCGGAGTGCTTATAAATAAGCTTGCCCTCTTTATCAAATACGAGGGTAGTAGGGATAGTTCCATCTAATAAAGTGCCGGGTACATTGCTCTCCTGTGTATATAAAGGTAGGTCATACTCGTTTTTAAGCATAAAAGCTTTGGCTTTAGGCAGATCGTTATCTACATCAACCAAAAGAAAGGCTACTTTTGGATCGTTCCTGAATTTTTTGTAGAGTTCATTTACCTTAGGCATTTCTGCGATGCAGGGAGGGCACCAGGTAGCCCAATAGTTTATAAATACCACTTTAGATTTTAGGGTGCCTAACGATATGGTATTACCGCCTGCATCTTTAAACTGGATATCCGGTACGTTGGTAAAGTTTTCGTGATGCTTAACGTACCCTCCGGGATCGGGCTGGAAAAAATCCAGCGACATGAGGCCCCTGATCAGATAACCTTTTGCATTTGGATTAAAAATTACCAACAACGCCAATGCCATAATGAGGATGCTGAAAATATTTGAAACCGGGATCTTTTTTTGTTGGATCATAAAGTGATATTTAAGGGTCTGTAAATATTTCGCTGCTTCGCGCCTTTGCATGAACTTAATTTAATGTGGTAATTTTTCTCTGAGCAAGCCATAAACCCATGTCCCCAAAATAGCGCTTAAAAGCGTAACCGCAGTAACTGCAAAGCCACTTCCACTTACAATCTGCGCAAACAGCGGACCAGGGCAGGCGCCTGTAATTGCCCAGCCTAAGCCAAATATCAGCCCGCCATATACATTGCCCCAGCTAAATTTTTTGTCGGGAATAACAATAGCGTCGCCGGTAAGGGTTTTGATCTTAAAATGTTTAATAATCATAACGGAGATCATCCCTACAATAATAGCGCTGCCAATGATACCATACATATGAAACGATTGCAGCCTGAACATTTCCTGGATCCTGAACCAGGAGATCACCTCCGATTTTACCAGCAATATGCCAAAAAGCAGGCCTGCAAACAAATATTTAATGTTTTGCATATTATAAACGTAAAAGGTAAGGTAAAATAAACCAGCTCATGATGAAACCTCCTGCCATAAAACAGCAGGTTGCCACCAGCGATGGCCATTGCAGGTTCGAGATTCCCATGATGGCGTGGCCGGATGTGCAGCCGTTGGCATACCTGGTGCCAAAGCCCACTAAAAAGCCCCCTGCCACCATAAAAATAAAACCCCTTAAGGTAAGCAGTTCACCAAAACTGAAGATATCCTTTGGTAATAAACCATTAAAATCTTTAACTCCCTGTTGTTGCAGCAATGCATGGGTTTGCGGATTGATATTAACCGGATGATTAGCAGAAAGATATTGTGCAGCCAGAAAGCCGCCCAAAACAATGCCGACTACAAAAAACATGTTCCAGTTTTCTTTTTTCCAATCATACTTAAAAAAGGATATATTGGCTGGAATACATGCCGCACAGATGTGCTTCAGTGATGACGAGATACCAAAAGTTTTATTCCCGATAATAAGTAGGGCTGGTACAATAAGGCCTATTAGCGGACCGGATACATACCAGGGCCAGGGTTGAGTTATCAGATCCATAGTTTACGGGTTAATAACCGCAAATATATCTAATGTGAATTGGCAAAATCCTAATCAGGCTGGCTTTTAATTGTAATTGATACAATTTTACTTTTTATTTGTTTTAACAATATTGTTACATATATTTACTGGCAATTATATACCCTAACAAAATTTATTTTGGTGAAGAAGCTTATAGCGATACTTTTATTAAACGTACATCTGTTCAATTTGGGCGGATACAGTTTAGTATTTGAGTATTTTATTCACCGGTCCGAAGTGCAAATTGTTAAGCAGATCTATGAAAATAAGGTTGACGCTACCAAACTTGTAGAGATCAAGATTCCTGTACATCTTCCAAAAATCCACAGTTGGAGTGGGTATGTTCGTGATCAGGGGCAATTGCAGCTAAAAGGGGTATACTACAATTACCTGCGGTATAAAGTTACACAGGACACTATGTCATTTATTTGTATAGCCAATAGCGTTAAAACCCGTTTGGTTAATGCAAACCTCATTATTGCCAAAGAAATAAGCGATGTGCCCTTAAGTAAAAAGGGACACGATTCATCGCAAAAAAAGATAAACGCCGGGGGCGAATACAGCTTCCAGGTTATGCATTATCAATTCTTATCTTACGGAAGGACATTAAAGGTAAAACCACGCCCTATAGCCTACCATGTAAATTCACCCTTCATCGAGTCGCCCGGCAAACCTCCAAACATTGCCTGCTGATTATTGCCTGTAAATTATGAGTTAAATTAATTTGTGTGCCTGTACTTTAAGGGACGCAAAGGTTTTTTATCATTTTGTTGTTTGAATCTGCACATCACCTGTGCTGCTAATTTTAGATACAACAATTTCATTTACGGCTTTGATCATGCTCACTAATGCTGATGTATTATCAACAAATCGGTGGTTAAGCGATTTCAGTTGATAATGTTGATCCGGCTTTTGTTTTACCAATTTAGTTATACCCTTTATTTAAACGTAATGAAATTTATGTCGCTGTATTTTTACAGATGTTGTATTGTAGTTTCTTTTTTATTGGCTGTTGCACAATGTGCCAAAGCCCAAACCGATGCTGATGCATTGATGATCCCTAAAAATTATTTTTGTGCCGCCGCAGTATATACCCATGGGAGTTGGGACCATTACTGGGAAGGTACTTTTAAACGGGATAATCCAAATTTGGGTACCGTGAGTACAAATGTTTACAGCCTGGGTGGTAATTACGGTCTTTCAAACCGGATCAACCTGCTATTCATGGTTCCTTATGTAACTACCAACGCTTCGGCCGGTACTTTAAGAGGCGAAAAGTCATTTCAGGACCTTATGGTTTCGTTTAAATGGATGGCCGTAAAAGAGGAGATAGGCAGTGGTTTATTTAGCGTTCATGCCATAGCTACGGGTTCATTGCCTTTAGCCAATTATCAAGCCGATTTTTTGCCTTTATCTGTAGGCTTGCATAGCAAAAGCGTAGCCTTACGCGCCTTGCTTAACTATCAAACAGGCAGATTCTTTGTGGCAGGCTCAGGTCAGTACATTCGCCGCGATAATATTACTATCGACAGAAATTCATACTACACTACCGAAATGCATTACACCAATGAGGTGCAGTTACCAAACGCTACCAACTTTATGTTTAGCAGTGGCTACCGCAGCCTCAAATTTAATGCCGAGGCCACTTTTACAAAGATTACAAGTACAAGCGGCTTTGATATCCGTAAAAACGATATGCCTTTTCCAAGTAACCGCATGAATAGCACAGCTGTTGGTTTAATATTGAAATACAGTTTCCAGTCTATCAGCGGACTTGAGTTTACTGCAGGCGGTAACTATGTTTTAAACGGACGTAATGTAGGCCAAACCCGGTCGGGATTTGCAGGTGTGTACTATGTGTTTAGCACCAAAAAGGAGAAGTAATTAGCAGTTGGATAATCAATGATCAATGAAATGAAAAAAACGATACTTAATATATTTACAATTACAGCGTTGGCAGCGGCAACGTTTAGTTCGTGCAGGAAAGATATTTTAGACCGCACTGCGTTATACCCGGCGCTTAAACCCTCAAATCTTGACCTTACTGCCGATACCTGGAACCCGGTGCTGGTTAAAGATTTTAGTGTGTTGAACGTAGCCGCGCCTGATGCTGTTACATCACCGGCCTATGTAGCCGATCTGAACGAGATTAAAGGATTACAGAAAAATCTAACCAGTGATCAGCAGTCAAAGATCCAATATTGGAGCGCGGGCTCTGTATTAAGATGGAATGAGATTTTGCGCGAGCTTGTAGCCAAACATAATATACCACCATACCAGAACCCTGATGGTACTTATCCGGCTCCAAGTTCTACCAATCCTTTTAATTACCCTGAATTTCCGTTTTCAAACCCTCCTTATGCTGCACGTGCCTACGCTTATGTAAGTGCTGCACAATATGATGCGCTGATAGCTGCATGGCATTTCAAAAACGTTTATAAACGTACGGCGCCATATAAAAACGACTCAGGTGTTAAAGCACTGATCCCGGCATCCGAACTGCCTTCGTACCCAAGCGAGGACGCGGTAGTATCTGGTGCGACATCTGAGATCATGAAATTATTATTTCCTGCGGATGTAGCCTTTATACAACAAAAGGTTGATGAAGAAAGATTATACAGGATGGCATCAGGAGCTAATACCCGTGGCGAATTTGCTGCCGGCGAATCGTTAGGCAGGCAGGTAGCCGCCATATTTGCTACCCGCGCCCGTAATGACGGTGCAGGCAAAGCCGGCGGTTCTCCCGCTATCTGGAAAAACTTTGAAACCATCACCGCTGCAAAAGGCGAGCAATTTTGGGTGAGCCTGGAAACCCCCAAAAGGCCACCAATGCTGCCGTTGTTTTCAAAAGTTACGCCTTTCTTGTTCGATTCAACTACTGTAGCTGCAATCAGGCCCCCGGCTCCATACGCAACAAATTCGGCCGAGTTTAAAAAAGAAACAGAAGAAGTATTGTCATTCAGTAAAGACCATAGCCGCGATCATGAAGAGCTGGTTGCTTTCTGGGCCGATGGTGCCGGTACTTATACGCCTACAGGTCACTGGAATGCTATTGCAGCTGATGAATTTGTAAAACAAAATTACAGCGAAGTACGCTGGGCACGTAACTTTGCGTTGTTGAACATGGCCCAAATGGATGCCGCTATTGTATGTTGGGATACTAAATATTTTTACTTTAACCAGCGCCCGTCGCAGGCTAACCCAAATATCAAAACATTAACTGGGGTGCCAAATTTTCCGGCGTATACGTCAGGTCACTCTAACTTTAGCGGTTCGGCTGCTACTGTACTAACCTATTTGCTGCCCGATAGGGGGAGTAAGTTCACCGATATGGCGCATGCGGCGGCTATGTCAAGGTTGTACGGGGCTATTCACTATCGGAGCGACTGCGAAGTTGGTTTGGTAACCGGAAATAAAGTTGGCCAGTATGCAGTTAACAGAGGTAAGGCTGATGGGGCAGACGCAAAATAACAGGATGTTGAATTGAGGACGAATAAACAATGCGCAGCTTAACAAACGATCAGAAAATATATCACACGCTTCGGCTCGCGGTAGCTATGTGCTTTATAGGGCACGGTTGCTTTGGTATTATAACCAAACAAATTTGGTGTAACTACTTTGGTGTTGTCGGCATAGGTAAAGAAATGGCCTATACACTGATGCCTTATGTAGGTACCGTGGACATATTAATGGGCATTTCTATGCTGGTTTATCCAACCCGTGCCATAGCTGCATGGCTGGTGGTTTGGGGACTGGCTACTGCATCTATGCGCCCACTGTCGGGCGAACCTTTTGCCGAGTTCATTGAACGTGCCGGCAACTACGGTGCACCGTTTGCTTTACTGTTGGTACAGGGAGGGTTCCCATTAGGTAAAAAACAATGGCTTGCCCGTATGGATGATAATGTTAGTATCAATGCCGAAACCCTGGCTAAAGTTATTACCTGGTTAAGGGTATTTGCATTTTTGCTGCTAATAGGCCATGGCTGGCTCAACCTTATCCAAAAGCAAGGTTTATTAAGTCAATACCATACGCTTGGTTTTGCTGAACCGGCTAAAACGGCCCAGTTTGTTGGCTTGTTTGAGGTGCTGGCTGCGTTAACAGTGCTTATTCGTCCCTTTAAAAATATACTCCTCGTTTTTATTATATGGAAAATATCCAGCGAGCTCTTTTATCCAAAATACGAAATGTTTGAGTGGGTAGAACGCGGCGGGAGCTATGGTGTATTGCTGGCCTTGTGGTTTGCGGTTAAAAAAGCACCGGCTGGTTATATTCTCTGGCCTTTTAAACATACATCACATTTAAGAGCAAGTTAATCCATCAAAACATAAAAAAGCTTATTGAACAGGGTAAAAAGTTACCCTGCTTTGCAAACATATTAACTAAACAATTGCACAAAAACACTTTTAATAATACTATGAAAAAACTGGTACTGAAATTTATTGGCGTTACAACGGTTATCCTATTTACAACCTTTGCCAAGGTAAATGCGCAAGGTTGTGTCGCTATTAGAAGCACAGGCGGTTTATGCACTATGGATGAACATCCCGATAGTGTTTCCAACAATGGCAGCTGGTTGTTAAACAGCAATAACCGTTACTTTCGCTCGTATAAACACTTTGTTGGTACCAAGGAGCAAAAACAACGAATTCAACAAGGAACCAATGTTATTAATCATTCCTATACGCAGGATTTAACTTTAACCCGCATATTTAATAATCGGTGGTCGTTTGCTGTTGATTTACCTATAGTTGATAACAGCCGTTCATCATTATATGAGCATGGAGGTAAGGAGCGTTTGGAAACACATTCCTTTGGTTTGGGCGATGTACGTTTAACAGCATATGCCTGGTTATTAAACCCTGTAAAGGCCCGCCGTGGCAATATCCAGGTTGGCCTGGGTATCAAGCTGCCAACCGGAAACTACAATTACCAGGATTATTTTTACCATACTGCTGCCAACGATGGCAAAACGCTTGGTCCTGTTGATCAATCTATCCAATTGGGTGATGGTGGCACAGGTATCACCACTGAGATCAATACTTATTACAATTTTACACACAGGTTTGGCCTATACGGCGGGTTTTACTATCTCATCAGTCCAAGGGAGCAAAATGGTGTATCATCGGCCCGTGGCGGTGCACCAAGTGCCAAAGCGGTTGCCAACGGCAGTGATGTTATGAGCGTGCCCGACCAGGTAATGATCCGCGGCGGTGCAAGCTACGGCGTCAGCAAGTTTGATTTTTCGGCCGGTGTACGTTATGAATGTTTGCCCGTGCATGACCTTGTAGGAGGGAGCAATGGCTTCCGCAGGCCCGGATATATCATCTCTGCCGAGCCGGGTGTTACTTACCGTGTTAAATCATTTTCAATTTACGCTTTTGTACCTGTAGCATTAAAACGCGACCGCACGCAAAGCGTACCGGATAAAATTACAACCAACTTAACAGGAACTTATACTCAGGGCGATGCCGCATTTGCCGATTATGCCATCAACGTGGGGATAACTTTTAGAATTAAATAGAAAATTGTTTTGGTTGATTTTAAAG
Organism: Mucilaginibacter gossypii; assembly: GCF_900100945.1. Classification (GTDB taxonomy): domain Bacteria; phylum Bacteroidota; class Bacteroidia; order Sphingobacteriales; family Sphingobacteriaceae; genus Mucilaginibacter; species Mucilaginibacter gossypii. Next base: position 408,259 of record NZ_FNCG01000001.1, read on the forward strand.
CCGGCATTGAGACCCCGGCTTTATTCAACCACTGCTTACAAGTTGCAATTACACTTAAACAACATATTATGAAACATACTTTACAATTTCTCTTTTGCGTAGCGACGTGCCTGCTGCTTACCTATAACCGTGTACACGCGCAAGGCTGCGTTGCTATTAAAGGAGATGGCCCATTCAGTAACATGGAACATACTACGCAGGATACTTCATACAAAGGTTGGGAGCTTACCGCTTCATGGCGTTATTTTAAATCGTTTCGCCACTTTAAAGGTAGTGACGAGCAGAAGCAACGCCTGGTGATAGGTAACGAGGTGATCAACCATCAACATACTTTTGATCTAAATCTTACCCGTAATTTTAACCAGTATTGGTCAGTATCTGTTGGTGTACCTTATCTTGTTAATACCCGCTCTTCATTATATGAGCACGGCGGTAAAGAGCGCCATAATTCATACTCGCAGGGTATTGGCGATGCCCGCATCGTTGTTAACAGGTGGTTGTTTGATAGCCGTAAAACGAGGGGAAATATCCAGGTTGGTTTAGGTATCAAGTTGCCTACCGGTGATTTTAATTATAAATCACATTTTTACAACGTCATCCCTTCCGAGCGCCCTGTTGATCAATCCATTCAGTTAGGGGATGGCGGTTTGGGTATCATTGCCGAAGCAAACGGTTACCTGGGTTTTGGCAGCGGCTTTAGCGGGTATAGTAACCTGTATTATATGAGCAACCCGCGCAATACCAACGGTACCCGCACTTATCGTGAAACTTTGAGCGCAACACTGGCCAACGAAGCTATTTCAAGTGTGCCCGATCAGTACCTGGCCCGTTTAGGTGTTAATTATACCATAGCGCATGTGTTCACTATATCAGCTGGTGGCCGTATTGAGGGGATCCCCGTTCATGACCTGATAGGTAAAAGCGACGCTTTCCGCCGTCCGGGTTATATCATTTCTGCAGAGCCTGCCCTGAGCTACGCATTTAAAAGGGTAAATATCTTTGCCAGCGTGCCCATCGCCCTGAAGCGCGACCGCACACAAAGTGTTACTGATAAAGAAAACTCGATAGCCACCGGTAAATACGTTATCGGCGACGCTGCATTTGCCGATTATGCTATCAATTTTGGAGTGTCGTTTAAATTTTGAGATTATATATACTACTTAGTTGATTTGGTGAAGCCGGGAGTGAGATCCCCGGCTTTTTTATTTAGTACTAATTTTCCGAATCAGATCGAATTACCTAAAATCTGCTATTTGCAGAACAAACTTTGAATTCGAATTTCCGAATAAATTAATTGTGCGAATTATTTTTAGCTCTTTTAATTCGTGTAATTCGAATAAATTCTGTCCTGTAGGCAGCATTCGCGTAAAATTATTTTTTATGGACACTTTTTTACTTAAAAACAATAGTTTTACGTTCATGAACACTCCCGAAGAAAACTTTGCAGCGCTGGGATTAAACCTGCCGCCTGCACCAAAACCACTTGGCGTTTATAAACCATGTTTAGTTGATGGCAAATATTTATACCTGTCGGGCCATGGTCCGGTACAGGATGATGCTTCACTGATTATTGGCCGCATTGGTGAAACAGTAAGCCAGGAAGATGGCAAGCTTGCCGCGCAACAGGTTGGTTTAACTATGCTTGCTACCATTAAAGCCAACATCGGCAGTTTCAATAAGATAAAACGTGTTATAAAAGTGCTGGGTATGGTTAACTGTACACCCGAATTTGAAAAGCACCCATTTATCATAAATGGCGCCAGCGAACTTTTTGCCAAAATTTGGGGCGAGGAGAACGGCATAGGCGTACGCAGCGCGGTGGGTATGGGCTCATTACCTGATAATATCCCTGTTGAGATTGAAGCTCTGTTTGAATTAGAATAAAATCTACAATTTCCATTCTGTAGAGACGCATAATTGCGTCTCCCTTTTGCAAGGGCACTATGCAGACGGCTTTGGATGTTCGGAGTCGCAATTATGCGCCTCTACATGAAAAAATACTTAATCCATGACCCCCAACTGGTATAATATACAGGATCTTGATAAGCTGGATACCCCGGCACTGGTGGTTTATCCCGACAGGGTTAAAACAAACATAGCCATGCTTACCGGCATGATTGATGATATTAAGCGTTTGCGCCCACATGTTAAAACCTATAAAAATGCCGAAGTTACCGCTTTGCTGCTGGAGGCAGGCATCAGTAAGTTCAAATGTGCCACCATTGCCGAGGCCGAACTGCTGGCCATGAGCAAAGCTCCTGATGTTTTGCTGGCTTATCAACCCCAGGGTCCTAAGCTGCACCGGTTCATCAGGTTGATCCATGCTTATCCGCAAACGCGTTTTTCATGTTTGGTTGATAACTCCGCGTCGGCAAAGGAAATCTCTGACGAAGCGGTAAGATTTAATGCTAATATCGACGTATATCTGGATTTGAACGTAGGTATGAACCGCACAGGCATAACGCCAGGTTTTGAAGCCCTTCAACTTTATATGGATTGCCGTGTACTGCCAGGCATTAGCCCCGTGGGTTTGCATGCTTATGATGGTCACATTCACGATGTAGACCTGCAGAAACGGGCCGAACGCTGTAACTTTGCATTTGATCCTGTGCTTAAGTTGCAGCAAACTGTAAAAAGTAAAGGCTATCCCGAACCGGTCATCGTAGCCGGAGGTTCACCAACCTTTCCTATCCATGCCAAACGTCATTATGTTGAATGTAGTCCTGGCACGTTTGTTTACTGGGATAAAGGTTACCAGGTGGGTATGCCCGAGCAAGGTTTTTTACCCGCGGCACTGGTTATTACGCGGGTAATTTCTCTGCCTGGCCCAACAAAGCTTTGTCTGGATGTGGGTCATAAGTCGATATCAGCCGAGAATGAATTGAGTAAACGCATTTACTTTTTAAATGCACCCGGACTTTACCCGTTAAGCCAAAGTGAGGAGCATCTGGTAGTTGAAGCAGGGGCTAACCACCAATATCAGGTGGGTGATATACTTTATGGTATTCCGCATCATGTTTGTCCTACTGTAGCGCTGTACGAGCGCGTTTATACTATCGAAAACGAAAATGTTACCGGTGAGTGGCTTAACAAGGCCCGCGACCGCAAAATTACCATTTAAATACCCCTGATACCATGTTTGTTATAGATGCCCATTTAGATTTAAGCATGAACGCCCTGGAGTGGAACCGCGACCTTACGCGCCCGCTTGTTGAAGTAAACCAACGCGAAGAAGGCTTAACCGACAAGCCAGATCGTGCCAATGCTGTTGTTACCCTGCCCGAATTGCGTAAAGGGAATATTGGCCTGGTAGTAGCTACCCAGATTGGGCGTTATGTAGCACCTGGTAACCCGTTGCCCGGCTGGCACTCGCCCGAGCAGGCCTGGGCGCAAACCCAGGGACAGGTAGCCTGGTACAAGGCTATGGAAGATGCCGGCGAAATGGTGCAGGTGAACGATCTGCCATCGCTTGACAAACATTTAGAACTTTGGAATGATGGTACCCCGTCAGAAAAAAAGCCGGTTGGGTATATTTTGAGTTTGGAAGGTGCCGATTCGATAGTGACCGTGAAGCATTTGGAGCGCGCTTATAATTATGGCTTGCGGGCTGTTGGCCCTGCGCATTATGGCCACGGCAGGTATGCCCAGGGTACTGATGCTACTGGCTATATGGGGCCTAAAGGTCATGAACTGCTTAGAGAAATGGAACGCCTGAATATTATTTTAGACGCTACCCATCTTTGTGATGATAGTTTTTGGGAAGCACTCGATCATTTTAGCGGGCACGTTTGGGCAAGTCATAACAATTGCCGGGCACTGGTAAATCATAACCGCCAGTACAGCGATGAGATGATCAAAGCATTGATTGATCGCGGAGCAGTTATAGGCGCGGCCCTTGATGCCTGGATGATGGTGCCCGGATGGGTAAGGGGCGTATCTACCCCAAAAGGTATGAATTGTAATATGGAAGTTATGGTTGATCATATCGATCATATTTGCCAGATAGCCGGTAATGCCCTGCACGTAGGCATGGGTACCGATCTTGACGGCGCTTTTGGCAGGGAGCAGTGCCCTTATGACCTGGAAACAATTGCCGATTTGCAAAAAGTACCGGATCTGTTAAAAAAACGTGGCTATACGGATGCGGATATCCAAAATATGATGCATGGCAACTGGCTCAGGTTTTTAAGGAATGCCTTGGCATAAATCAGTTGGCAGTTTTTAGTTTGCAGTGGGTTGTTCTCCGAAAAAGGCTGCATCGATTGGACAATGGTGGAAGTTTAGCGGTAGCGTAACTTAGATCTATAACTATGGAAGCATTCTGCTTCTGTAGCGGAGCTTGTAAGCTAATTTATGAAATCGTAGCATAGGGTATCGTAGTTAAGCTGAAAGCTTAACTTATTTTGGGTCGAAGTTAAGCTACCGCTAAACTTCGACCAGACAACAAAAAGCGATTTTAAAAATACCACGCTCCAAATCCTTCGCTTTCTTCATTAAACAGTAAAACCTGCCTTTTATATCTGTAACTTTCCTTAATTAAATCTACTTTGCGAAACACTTACCTTAAATTAGGGATAGTGTAAATTGTCATCTATACTATGAATGCAGAACAATCAAGGTTAAAGGATACAGGCTGGAAAAAATGGGGGCCTTATGTAAGTGATAGGCAGTGGGGTACCGTGAGGGAGGATTACAGTGCAAATGGTGATGCCTGGAACTACATAACCCATGATATGGCCCGCAGCAAAGCTTATCGCTGGGGCGAGGAAGGTATAGCCGGTATCTGCGACAGGCAGCAATATCTGTGTTTTGCAATAGCATTGTGGAATAAGAAAGACCCTATAATTAAAGAACGATATTTTGGTTTAAGCAACCCCGAAGGTAATCATGGCGAGGATGTGAAAGAGATGTACTACTATCTGGATAGTACACCTACACACTCGTACATGAAAACGTTGTATAAATATCCGCAAAACGAGTTTCCGTACAAATGGTTAGTTGATGAGAACAAACACCGCGGCCGCCAGGATCCAGAATTTGAACTGATGGACACGGAGATATTTGATCGCAACGAATATTTTGATGTTTTTACCGAATATGCCAAAAGCGCGCAGGAAGATATCCTCATTAAAATAACTATTCATAACCGGAGTGAAGAGGATGCCCCGCTTAATGTAATGCCTACTTTATGGTTCCGCAATACCTGGGCTTGGGGATATGATTCGCGCAAACCAGATCTTTGTGCTTCTTCGGATAAAGTGATCAGCATTTTTCATAAAGACCTTGGGCAGATGTGGCTGCACGTCGAAGGGCAAGCTCAACTCCTGTTCTGTGATAATGAAACTAACTCGCGCAGGCTTTATAATTATGACGATGGCCGAAAGTATTATAAGGATGGTATAAACGATTACATTATTCATGCTGCCGATACTGTAAATCCTAAAAACATGGGTACCAAAGCAGCTATAAACTACGATTTAAATATCCCGGCGCGGCGAAGCGTAACCATACGCTTGCGACTGTCTGAAGACGCAAATTATAGTTTTGAGGATTTTGACGAAGTTTTTGCTGTTCGCCAAACAGAGGCCGACCAGTTTTATAACGATATTCATGGCGCTACCATGAACCCCGATCGCCGCCTTATTCAGCGGCAGGCTTTTGCCGGCATGTTATGGAACAAGCAGTTTTACTATTCAGATATCCGCCATTGGCTTAGCGGTGATAAGGGGATGCCCCGCCCGCCTGCGCAAAGGCAAAAAGCCCGAAACAGTAAATGGACGCATCTTAATACCCGCGATATTGTTTCAATGCCCGATAAGTGGGAATATCCCTGGTTTGCCGCCTGGGACCTTGCTTTTCACTGCCTGCCGCTGGCAACCATTGATATGGCCTTTGCCAAAAATCAGTTGATTTTGCTTACCCGCGATTGGTATATGCACCCTAACGGCCAGTTGCCGGCCTATGAATGGGACTTTGGTGATGTTAACCCTCCGGTACATGCCATGGCTGTATGGAACGTTTATAAAACCGATAAAGAAAACAATAACGGTAAAGGGGATACCTATTTCCTGGAGCGGGTTTTTCACAAACTCATGCTAAATTTTACCTGGTGGGTTAATCGTAAGGACCAATCGGGGAATAATATTTTTGAGGGTGGTTTCCTGGGCATGGATAATATCGGTGTTTTCGACCGTAATATGCATTTACCATCCGGGCAGCATTTGGAACAGGCCGATGGTACCAGTTGGATGGCCATGTATTCGCTTAATTTGCTGCGTATTGCCACCGAGCTTACCGAAACCGACAAAGCTTACGCTGATATTGCTTCAAAGTTTTTTGAGCATTTTATTTATATTATAGGGGCCATGTCAAACCTGGGCGAAAACAATGAAGGCCTTTGGGATGATGACGATGGCTTTTTTTATGACCAGATCCGTTTTCCTGATGATGGTTCTGTAAAAATGCGGGTACGAAGTATAGTAGGATTGATTCCTCTGTTTGCTACTGAAGTGCTGGACGAGAAAGATATTATGGAGAGCCCGGTATTTAAAGATCGTATGAAATGGTTTGCCGAAAACCGGCCCGATCTTGCCTCGCTGGTTTCGCGCTGGAACGAGAAGGGAAGCAACGGTAAACACCTGATTAGTTTGCTGCGCGGCTATAGGATGAAATCATTGCTCAAATACATGTTGGATGAAAACGAGTTTTTGAGCGATTATGGGATCCGTTCACTTTCAAAGTATCATCTTAAACATCCTTATTACGTTTCGGTAAATGGAGTTGAATTTGGCATATCCTATGTGCCGGGCGAGAGTGACAGCGGTTTATTTGGTGGCAACAGTAACTGGCGCGGCCCTATCTGGATGCCTATCAATTACCTGATCATTGATAGTTTGCACCGGTTCCATATGTTTTATGGAAATGAGTTTAAAATAGAATGCCCGACCGGATCTGGCAACTTTATGAACCTGAAAGAGGTAGCCAACGAACTATATGCCCGGGTTTCCAAACTGTTTATGAAAAACGAAAATGGTGAACGACCAGTTTACGGCAAAAATCCAAAACAGCAAACCGATCCGCATTTTAAAGATCACATTTTGTTTTATGAATTTTTTGATGGCGATACAGGTCTTGGTTTAGGTGCCGCACATCAAACCGGCTGGACGGGCTTGATAGCCAATTGTTTGTACCTGGAGTAGCGTTTATGTATATGATAAACCCGGCGCAGCGCTATAAATCAACATTGTGTCGTGGTGGGATTGCTGCAGATAAATATTAAAGCTTCCGTCTGTCAATCAACTTTCAGCATGATACTTTTAGCTTGATATGAATTATTGTGTAAAAAAGACACAATAAAATTTCCTGGCTTATTATTAATTAATTAGCTTTACTGTACCAGTTAATTATTAACCATTATCAAGCATGATTTACAGCAGAAGAAATTTTATTAAAGGCACCGGTGCATTGGTGCTTGGCGGCATGGCTTTATCGGGTAAAGCAGCAAGTTTTTTGAGTAACATGGAGCATCATCCTGTAGGACTGCAGTTGTTTACTTTTTTCGGCGTTATTGACGAAGATGTAAAGGGCACGCTGAGCAAAATTGCGGCTATAGGATACAAGGAATTGGAATCGGCTTTTAGTAAAAAAGGCGGCTATTATGGTATGAAGCCTAAAGAATTTAAAGCTATGGTGAATGACCTGGGTATGAGCTGGACCTCGCACCATGTTCTTGGCGCTCCGTTTAAACTGCCACCGGGAGCAAAAATGCCTGCAGGTGCAGATGGTAAGCCGATGGTATTGCCTCCTGTATTGAACCTGCGCGATAATATGCAGCAGGTGATTGACGAGGTTGCTGAAGGCGGCGTTCAATACCTGGTTTGTGCCAATTCGCCTACGGCTACGCTTGATGAAATAAAATCGACCATTGAGGTGCTGAACAAAACGGGAGAAGCTGCTAAAAAAGCCGGCATCCAGTTTGCATATCATAATCACGATATGGAGTTCCACGCGGTTGATGGTAAAGTGCCTTATGATTTATTATTAAGCGAAACAGATGCAGGTAATGTAAAAATGGAGCTTGATTTGGCCTGGGCTGTTAAGGCAGGTAAAAATCCGGTAGAAATGTTTAAGGAACATCCCGGTCGTTTCCCGCTTTGGCATGTGAAAGATTTGGATGCAGGCAGGCAGAATATACAACCTGTAGGAGGCGGCACTATTGATTTTAAACCAATTTTTGCAGCGGCTAAATCAGCAGGTATGCAACACTTTTTTGTAGAGCATGATATGCCTAAAGATGCCTTTGCAAGTATTACAGCCAGTATGGGATATTTGAAGGATAAGCTGATGGTGTAAATAGGGGAGTGATATCCTAATCGTTAACTATTAATTGTTTTATAATAGAATTGCAGCCGATAAATTAAGTTTTATCGGCTGTTTTGTTTGCTAACGATTGTTGTTTGCCTCTTATTTTAGTTTATGAGCTTTTTTGTAAAAGAAGACGCCGGAACTTGTTGTATTTTTCGGAAAAGTATGGCTTAACAATTCCATAATGTACCGTAATTTTGATTTAACCTGCCTGTTGAGTAATTTAAGGCGATAAAATATTATTTATAACGGCGGCGCATGGCAGAAACATCTACAGAACATTTAAAAAGGGTTTTGAAACCTATCCATTTATGGGCCATAGCCGTAGGTCTGGTTATTTCGGGCGAATATTTCGGGTGGAATTTGGGATGGGCTGTATCCGGCACTATAGGTTTGCTCATAGCCACCCTGGTTATCACCTTGATGTATATTACATTTATTTTTAGCTATACCGAACTCACCGCCTCCATACCTCATGCGGGAGGCGCTTTTGCTTATGCGTATCGGGCTATGGGACCGTTTGGCGGGTTAATTGCCGGTTACGCTACCCTTGTTGATTTCCTGGTGGCTACGCCTGCTGTAGCAGTTTCTTTAGGAAGCTACCTGCATTTTTTATACCCGGCTATCCCAATAGCAGAGGCCGCTATGGGCTTTAATGTTCTTTTTATCCTTTTAAATATGCTTGGGGTAAAGGAATCGGCTACGTTTTCGGTGTTCATTACTGTACTTGCCGTAATTGAGCTGCTGCTTTACCTTGGTATTGTATCGCCACATTTTAAAATGGTAAACTACCTCACCAATCCTATGCCCTTTGGCTGGGCTGGTGTGTTTGCAGCCCTGCCTTTTGCGGTTTGGTTTTACCTGGCCATTGAAGGTGTTGCGATGGTGGCCGAAGAAGTGGAGAACCCCAAAAGGAATATTCCCCGCGGCTATATATCGGCTATTATAACGCTGGTAGTGTTAGCGCTGGGTGTAATGATCATAACCGGCGGATTGACCGACTGGCGCAAGCTAAGCCATTTAGATTACCCCTTGCCCGAGGCTATCGGGATAGTATTGGGTAAGGGTAACGGCTTAACCAAAATATTTGCCAGTATAGGTTTGTTTGGGCTGATAGCATCGCTGCATGGTATTATTCTTGCCTCTTCGCGGCAGGTGTTTGCTATGGCCCGCAGTGGTTATTTGCCCCGGATGCTATCCGATATTAACCACAGGTTTAAAACGCCTCACTGGGCGCTTGTTGTAAGTGGTGTAGTAAGCTCCATCTTCATTTATAAGTTTAAGACGGATCAGATCATCATGCTCTCGGTACTTGGTGCAGTGGTTATGTATATCATGAGTATGCTGAGCCTGTTTATACTGCGAAAAAAGGAGCCCCGTTTAAGCCGACCCTTCTTGGCCCCGGTGTACCCGGTTTTCCCGGCAATAGCTTTGGTTATTTGTGTGATATGTTTAATAGCAACAATCTATTTTAACCCAGATATGAGCCTCATTTTTGCAGGTGGATTAGTAATTGTTTTACTGATTTTTATAGTGATGGGCAAGCATAAAGTGGCTTTAACAGAAGATATGATGAGCGCACCAATGGATGAGGAGGTCATTAATCATTGAGTCATCAAATCATTTGCTTGTTCGCTTTTTGATTAATGAACCGATGACATAATGATTGAAAAAAAATGATCCAATGACCAGTGAAATAATGATATAAAGAAATGTACCGCCACAACATACATCACCGGGTTTATAAGTTTCCCGACCTGAAAACATTGCTGGGCAAGGCGTCACCCTACCGCTCGGGCGATGAACTGGCCGGGCTTTGCGCCGGCGGGTATGAGGAACGAGTGGCTGCACAAATTACCCTGGCCGATGTGCCGCTTAAAAACTTTTTAAATGAAGCGGTAATCCCTTATGAGGACGATGAAATTACCCGCCTGATCATTGACGATCATGATAAGGCTGCCTTTAGTCACATTGGCCATTTAACCGTTGGCGAATTACGTGACTGGTTATTAAGTGACGAAACCGACTGTGCTATTTTAACAACTATAGCTCCCGGCTTGACACCCGAAATGGTTGCTGCAGTATCCAAACTGATGCGCAACCAAGACCTGATTGCTATGGCCAATAAATGCCAGGTGGTTACCCGCTTTCGTAATACCATAGGCTTAAAGGGACATTTCAGTACGCGTTTACAGCCCAATCACCCAACTGATGATCCGCGGGGAGTAGCGGCCAGCATCATCGACGGCTTATTATTTGGTAGCGGCGATGCTGTTATAGGCATTAACCCGGCGACTGACAGTCCGGCGGCGGTGAGCAGTTTATTGACGTTGATGGATGAGTTACGGCACCGTTTCGATATCCCTACACAAACCTGCGTGCTAAGCCACATAACTACCACATTACAATTGGTTAACGAAGGTGCTCCTGTAGATCTGTGTTTTCAATCCATAGCCGGTACAGAGAAGGCCAACGCCAGTTTCGGGGTTAATTTAAGCTTGATTGAGGAAGCTTACCAGGCCACACTATCGTTAAAGCGGGGTACTGTTGGTAATAATGTAATGTATTTTGAAACCGGACAGGGTAGCGCCTTATCGGCCAATGCCAATTTCTGTGTTGATCAGCAAACCTGCGAGGTGCGGGCCTATGCCGTCGCCCGTAAGTTTAATCCTTTGCTGGTGAATACTGTAGTTGGTTTTATTGGCCCCGAATATTTGTATGATGGCAAACAGATTATTCGTGCCGCGCTTGAAGATCATTTTTGCGGAAAACTGCTTGGCTTGCCCATGGGAGTTGACGTTTGTTATACCAATCATGCGGAAGCCGATCAGGACGATATGGATAACCTGCTTACGTTGCTTGGTGTAGCGGGTTGCAACTTCGTGATGGGTATTCCGGGCTCGGATGATATTATGCTTAATTACCAGTCAACATCGTTTCATGATGCCCTTTACCTGCGCAAAGTATTAGGTTTGAAACCAGCCCCCGAGTTTGAGGGGTGGTTGATAAAGCAGGGGATTGTTGATGATAAAGGCTATATGCTGCCTGTTAGGGAGCATGGGTTGTTGAAAGGTTTTTGATTGAAGGCAAAAGGGTAAAGGCGAAAGGTAAAAGGTTTTTTGAACTGACGAAAAATAAAAAATACGGTATCATCCTCCGCCGTCGCTCGGCTCCGGCCGAGTGTCAGCTATCTTACGGCCTCTGGCCGACGTGAAACCTTATGATACGCAGGCCGGAGGCCTTTTAATAGTTGTCACTCGGCTGGAGCCGAGCGACTAAGGCGATATATAAAAATGAAACGAAACATCCCACATGAAATTGAACCTTTGAAAGCCTTGCAAGAGTTTACTTCTGCAAGGATAGCTATTGGCCGGGTGGGAACGAGTATCCCCTTAAAACAGTCGCTTGAGTTTAAACTGGCACATGCGCATGCACGTGATGCTGTATACTCTGAATTAAATTCAGGCAAACTAACTAATTCCCTTAAACACTTTGAACAGCCTATCCTGCACCTGCATAGCCAGGTAACAGACCGGCGGCAATACCTGCAACGGCCCGATCTTGGGCGTAAACTTAATGAGGCCTCATTGAATGAGTTAAACGGCTACAGTATTGAAAGTGATGTGGCTATTATGATAGTTGATGGTCTCTCTGCAACGGCGGTAAATGAAAATACAATTGGTTTGCTCGATGCGCTAATTCCTTTGTTGGTTGCCGATAGTTTAAAGCTTGCGCCAATAAGTCTGGTTGAACAAGGCAGGGTAGCTATTGGCGATGATATTGGGTATGGCCTGAAGGCTAAACTGTCTTTGATCTTGATTGGTGAGCGCCCTGGTCTAAGTGCCGCGGATAGTCTTGGTGCATATCTTACCTATAATCCCAAACCCGGTTTGACAGACGAATCACGAAACTGTGTTTCTAATATCCGCCCCAAAGGTTTAACCTATAAAAAGGCAGCAAAAAAGATCTTCTATTTAATTAATGAGGCGTTTAAACGGAAACTGTCGGGAGTGGAGCTGAAGGATAATGCGGGATTGATAGCTGAAGGTTAATGAGCTAAACGCTGAAAGCAAAAAGCCCAAAGCATTATGCTCCGGGCCAATTTTTTAAGCTTTAAGCTTTTCCTACTTATTTCCTCCTCGCTTCAATGTAACCATTAAATGATATTGGGTCGCGGTTACTGCTGATCACTTGCAGGGAGCCGTATCCATCCTGCGAAATACTTAGGTTAAATGTTTGCACATCGCGCCAGTCGGCTATGTTTTTTTCTTTGGGTTTAATGGTGATGTTCCAGCCTTTGCCTTTTGGGGTCGACGAGTACGTAAACTTTGTCGTGTTAACTTTAATACCGCCATCTGTTGTTCCCGGAGGAGGCGCTACATAAGCCCGGCCAAAATAAGGTAAAAATGATACAATGGTATCTTTACTTATCGTCATGTCATAATCAGAGGTAAGCGGCCTGGTACCGCCCCGCATCGGTAAAGCATAATTTGCCTTAAATACAAAGTTTTGGTCCTCTACCATCTTTTTGATTTCAGCCTGCTTCGCTGCCTTTTTCTCAGCTTTGGTTTGAGCAAAGCTTACGTTAACCCCAATAAATATGAAAGCAGCCAAAAGGGCTATTTTGTTTAAGGTTTTCATGATATAAATGTTTAAGTGGTTAGACAGTAAAGAGTTATTTAGGTTTAAGTACATTCAAATTTAAGCAATCTTTAAACAAAAAAGCCACCCGTTTCGGGTGGCTTTTGAAAGAAAAATATAAAAAAGGGTGGCTTGTGCAATTCCTCAAGAAGCGACTCGAAAAATTATATTAAGCTCACGCTGCGTTTAACAAACTCGGTTAAATCGGCACCTGTCAATAAACCTTGTGATAACAATGCTAAGTCAAAAGCTTGTTTTGAAAGCTGGGCCTGTACAGTTTCGTCTTCTTCCTGCAAAATACGGCTTACCAGTTTGTGATTACCGTTTACAATCACCTTGTAATTATCAGGCATGTTGCCATAAAAGCTCATACCACCACCCATAGCTGCCATATCTTTCATGCGGCGCATAAACTCATCCATAGTTACGGTAACCGGTAACTCGTCGGGGTTAAGGCTTTCTATCTGAACGTTGTAAGCTGGCCTGTTGATGGCTTTGTCGAAAATGCTTTTTACCTGGGTGCTCTGTTCTTCGGTAAGTACAGTTTCAAGCGCGTCATCCTTTTTAATCAGTTTATCAGCAACATCAGCGTCAACACGTTTTAATGATGTTTTCTCTAATTTTTGCTCCAACTGGCTAATAAAGTGGTTGTCGATAGGAGAGTTCATCACCAATACATCATAGCCTTTTTTATTGGCCGATTGGATAAATGAATCCTGTTTTGCCGGATCATTGGTGTAGATGTAAACCAACTGACCGTCTTTATCTGTTTGGTTTGCTTCAACTTTGTCTTTATACTCAGGCAGGGTGAAGTTTTGTTTTTCGGTGTTGGTAACCAAAACAAAGTCTTTTGCTTTGTCATAAAACTTGTCTTCGCTCACCATACCGTATTTTACAAAGAGGCCAATATCTGTCCATTTTTCTTCGTAAGCTTTGCGGTCGGCTTTGAAAAGGTCTGCCAATTTATCAGCTACTTTTTTGGTGATATAGCTGTTGATCTTTTTAACGTTGCTATCGGCCTGTAAAAAGCTGCGTGATACGTTAAGCGGGATATCGGGTGAATCGATAACGCCATGTAACAGCATCAAAAATTCAGGAACAATGTCTTTTACCTCGTCGGTAATAAATACCTGGCGACTAAATAATTTGATCTTGTTTTTCTGGAATTCAAAATCGTTTTTCAGTTTAGGGAAGTATAGTACACCTGTCAGGTTGAAAGGATAGTCTACGTTAAGGTGGATCCAGAATAATGGGTCTTCACTGAAAGGATAAAGTTGTTTGTAAAAGTCGAGGTAATCCTCATCTTTTAGTTCAGATGGTGCCTTTGTCCAGATAGGGTTAGTGGTGTTGACGATGTTATCAACTTCAACTGAAGTGTATTTTGGTTTACCTTCTTCATCAACGCCATCTTCAACAGATTCTGTTTTGGTGCCGAATTTGATAGGCACCGGCAAAAATTTGCAATATTTATCAAGGATCTCTTGAAGTTTGTATTGACTTAAAAATTCAGCCGATTCATCGTTGATGTACAGTGTAATTTCGGTGCCACGCTCTTCTAAAATACCTTCGCCAATTTCAAATTCGGTGCTACCGTCGCACACCCAGAAAGCAGGTTCTGCACCTTCCTGGTACGACAGGGTTTGGATCTCTACCTTATCGGCCACCATGAAAGCCGAATAAAAACCTAAACCAAAGCGGCCGATGATCTCGTTGGCATCCTTAGCCTCCTTGAATTTCTCCATGAATTCGGTGGCGCCTGAGAAAGCGATCTGGTTGATGTATTTTTTGATCTCTTCAGCGGTCATACCGATACCATTATCGCTAATGGTGATGGTCTTTTTGTCTGCATCAAAAGCAACCTCAACACGGAGGTCACCAAGTTCGCCGGTGTACTGGCCTAATGAAGCCAAACGTTTAATTTTTTGGGTAGCATCTACCGCGTTTGATACCAGCTCGCGCAAAAATATCTCATTATCAGAGTATAAGAACTTCTTAATGATCGGGAAAATGTTCTCGGTGTGGATCGAAATGCTGCCTTTTTCTTGCATAACTATATTTAATATGGTTGATTTAATGTTTGTCGCAATTGTGTTATCAATGAATGTTCCAATTGTTAATGTATTGTCAAAATGGCAGGTGAGGGAGGATTTAGTCAGATTGGTTGTGGAGGTAAGGCCTATCCACCCGTCATTGCGAGGAACCATCAGGTCAGAACCCCAAAAAAAATATAATAACGTATAAACTATGTTTTAAGGATATTGTGCGGGGGCGCGTTAAGGATAGCAGCGAAAAGCCCACAGCGCGGGTTGGGTTTGCGGGCAGGAAAGGCGAGGACTTGTAGCGGATAGCCTGGCCGCAGGCAACGCCCATATCACAAAATGGGTTTAATAAATATACTTAATAATCAATAACTTACGACAATGTCATTATAAGGTACAAAGACAACCGACCGAAGGGAGCTCATTAATACCTATAAAAAACAAATTATAATTATTAATAATCCCCAATTTTACAAGCGGCTATGCAAGTGCCCCTGCAGAGTTCGCGATTGCTTCGTCGTTCCTCCTCGCAATGACGATTTTCCAGAGGCGATAGAAAAAAATAAGGGATAAACATTAAGCTTATCCCTTACTATATCAAGGTTGATTAAGATATCTTAATTGGCCATCATTTTAATAAACGAGGCTAATTTTTCTTTCATTTCTCTCCTGTCGACAATGAAATCAAGGAAACCGTGCTCCTGCACAAACTCGGCAGTTTGGAAACCTTTAGGAAGATCTTTTTTAATGGTTTCTTTAATTACCCTTGGGCCTGCAAAGCCGATTAATGCACCTGGCTCAGCAATATTAATATCGCCTAACATGGCGTATGACGCTGTTACGCCACCGGTGGTTGGATCGGTAAGTAAAGATATATAAGGGATTTTTGTCTGTGAAAGCAAGGCAAGCTTAGCCGATGTTTTAGCCATTTGCATCAATGAAAATGCCGCTTCCATCATGCGCGCACCACCCGATTTTGAGATCATCAGGAACGGAACTTTATGCTGGATACAGTAATCAATAGAGCGGGCTATCTTTTCACCAACTACCGATCCCATTGATCCCCCAATGAAGTTAAAATCCATACAGGCAATAACAAGGTCCTGACCGTCAATTTTACCTGCACCCGCCCTTATTGCATCTTTCAAGCCTGTTTTGTGCTGAGTTTCCTTAAGTCGGTCGGTATACTTTTTGGTATCTTCAAAATGAAGCGGATCGCCGGAAGTAAGTTCAGGGAAAAGTTCTGTAAATTCGTTATTATCAAATAGTACCGAAAAATATTCTTTTGAACCTATGCGCAGGTGGAAGCCACAGTAATGGCACACATATTGATTTTCTACCTGCTCAGAATAGTGTAAAGGTTTTTTACAATTAGGGCATTTATTCCAGATGCCATCGGGGGCTTCCTTTTTTTCCTCAGTAGTCGTAATTATCCCTTTCAACTCTCGTTTAAACCATGCCATATCTGTGTCTAACTCTTTCAATTGGGTACAAAGAAACAAAAAATATTAAACATGTGGTGCCGGTATATAAAAAGTTATAGAGGGCAAATGTTTGCTTGAAAGTTTAATTGCTTATTTAATGCTATTTTTGTAATAAAAGGATCGGATTGTTAATTGATTATATCATATTTTTAAATTAACCCTATTTTTACTACCGTTTTAATATACTTTTAAGATTGCTTATCCGAATTCAATAAATTTTATAACTTCGAGCCCCAAATAAACGCTAATGGATTTAAAAAATTATAGAGGTGTTCTGCACGGCGATCAGGTGCAGGAACTATTTGAAGCAGCAAAAAAGCACCAGTTTGCTTTACCGGCAGTAAATGTTATTGGTACTAATACTATCAATGCAGTTATGGAAACAGCTAAAGCTGTTAACTCACCGGTTATTATTCAGCTGTCAAATGGCGGTGCACAGTTTTACGCCGGCAAATCATTGGATAATTCAAAACTTCAGGCCTGTATTTTAGGTGGTGTATCTGCTGCAAAGCATGTTCACCTGTTGGCTGAGCATTATGGCGTTGCGGTTATCCTGCATACAGACCATGCTGCCAAGAAATTGTTACCGTGGATTGATGGCCTGCTGGATCATGGCGAGAAATTTTTTGCCGAAACAGGTAAGCCTTTATTTTCATCGCACATGCTCGACCTTTCAGAAGAGCCTATTGAAGAGAATATCGAAATTTCGGCTAAATACCTTGAGCGTATGGCTAAAATGGGCATGACCCTTGAAATTGAGTTGGGTGTAACCGGCGGGGAAGAAGATGGTGTTGACAACTCTGACGTTGACAGTTCACGTTTATATACCCAGCCAGAAGAGGTTTCTTATTCATATGAGCACCTTTTAAAAGTAAGCCCCCGTTTTACTGTAGCTGCTGCTTTTGGTAACGTTCATGGTGTGTACAAACCAGGTAATGTTAAGTTACAACCGGTTATCCTGCATAACTCACAGGAGTATGTTAAACAAAAATTTGGTTTAACTGCCGAAAAACCGATCAACTTTGTATTCCATGGTGGTTCTGGTTCAAGCCAGGAAGAGATACGTGAAGCTATTTCATATGGTGCTATCAAAATGAATATTGATACTGATATGCAGTGGGCTTTCTGGGAGGGCATTAAAGATTACTATAAATCAAAAGAAGGCTATTTGCAAAGCCAGATCGGCAGCCCGGATGGTGAGGATTCTCCAAACAAAAAATATTATGACCCGCGCGTTTGGTTACGCAAAGGCGAGGAAACCTTTGTTAAAAGGCTTTCTGCTGCTTTCGAAGATCTTAACTGTATCGACGTACACAGCAAATTATAATATTCATTATAAACTAACTAACAAAAGCGCCTGTACATTTGTTGTACAGGCGCTTTGTTGTTTACAGGCAGCAGGCGATTCGCCCCCCAAAAAGATAAAGGCTGCTATATGGTTGAAATTAATAAGAAGAAAAAGAATTTATTTGAACGCTTTGCCAACTGGGCCACTATGGCCACGGGTAGTTCGGGAGCATTTATCACGGCTTTTGGTATCATCATTGTTTGGGGAATAACCGGACCATTATTCCATTATTCGGATACCTGGCAGTTGGTTATCAATACCGGTACTACTGTAGTTACTTTTCTGATGGTTTTTTTGATTCAGAAATCACAAAATAAAGATTCGAAAGCTATACATTTGAAACTGAATGAGCTGCTTGCCTCGCATCAGGGGGCAAGTAACCGGATGGTTGATATTGAAGATATTACCGAAAAGGAGCTCGATCAATTGCATAAATTTTATGTGGAACTGGCCGGACTTGCCGAAGAGGAAAGTGATATCACCTGTACACACTCTATTGATGCCGCGAGGGAAAACCATACCACAAAACTCAATCATTTCAAAACAAAACCGCATTATATCGATGCCCGCAAAAACCATAGTAAAAAAAGTAACGGAACAAGCTGATCTTGATATCGTACATGCCATAAGGAGGGAAGTGTTTGTTGTTGAACAAAATTGCCCGCCCGAACTGGAATATGAGCATGAAGATGTATCTCATCATTTTTTAGCTACCGTTGATGGAGAACCGGCCGGTGCCTGCCGCTGGCGTAAAACCGAAAATGGTTATAAGCTTGAGCGGTTTGCCGTATTGAAAAGGTTCAGAGGATTTGGGATAGGAGGAGAGCTGGTGAAAGCGGTGTTAACTGATTTGCCGGCCGATGCGGATTATGTTTATCTTAATTCGCAAACCCATGCTGTGCCTTTTTATGAAAAACTGGGCTTTGAAGCATCAGGGCCGGAGTTTGAAGAAGCCGGGATCAAACATTATAAAATGGTGAAGAAGTAAAAAAACTTTGTCATTTCGACGAAACTGGGTTAAGGTACGTGCGTTGGAGGAGAGGAGAAATCTTCTACACCAAGTAAGCCGCTTTATAAAATTCGTTGAGCATAGCTAATAAGATTTCTCACTCGTTCCTTGTTTCGAAATGACATCTTGTTGTATTTGAATCGAAAGAGATAAATATTATAGGCAGGGCTACTGTTATTTACTTCTTTTCCTCTTTTTAGATGCCTCTGCCAGCGGATTAAATGCAAGGCACAGGTTGATCCAGTAATTCAGCTGGGCGGTGGTTTGCAGGGTGAAATCTTCAACATAAACATAGCCTTTCATTACTCTTTCGCCGCTTACCATTTGGTTACAGTTTCCTTTCTCAAGTTCAATAGCCGCTTGTTGTTCGCCAATGCGGCACAAAATGCTATTGTCGCGTACGCAAACACATAACTTATCATCTACCATAAAACAAACTCCCTGGAACATTTTCTTTTCTTCCACCACCGGAAGGTCCATTAATGCTTCGCGAATACGATCGGCCATTCGTTCGTTATATGCCATAAGGGTTTATATTTTTTCACGCAGAGGCGCTAAGACAGCAAGCGGAAATCCGGCGTCTCAGCGCCTTCGTGAAATAAAATTACAATTAATTCTTATCAACAAATTTGTAATTAGCCTCATTATACCTGTCGCCGGTATCCGGGTATTTAGCTAAAACGGTTTCAATATCCCGTAAATCATTGGCGGTTAATTCCACATCAACCGAGCAGGCATTGTCCAGAAGGTATTTTCTCCTCTTTGTTCCTGGAATAGGGATAATGTTATCGCCTTGTGCCAGCACCCAGGCAAGGGCTAACTGGGCAGGTGTGCAGTTTTTTTGAGCCGCAAGTTGTGCAAACTCATGAGCCAGGCCCATATTATTTTCGGCGTTGGCATCCTGATAACGGGGCAGGCTTTTCCTGAAATCATTATCAGCCAGTTTGGTTACATCCAACGCATTAGTAACCAAACCACGCACCAGCGGACTGAATGGCACAAATGAAATCCCAAGCTCTTTGCAAACCGGCAAAATCTCGGCCTCAACATCGCGGGTTAATAAAGAATATTCACTTTGCAAGGCACTGATTGGATGCACCGCGTGTGCACGACGGACAGAGTTTGCCGAAGCTTCAGACAGGCCCAGGTATTTTACTTTACCTTCTTTTACCAGGTCGGCCATGGCACCAACCATGTCCTCTACGGGCACATTTGGATCGATGCGGTGAGCATAGTAAAGATCAATCACATCTGTTTTTAAGCGTTTTAAACTTTGCTCAACAGCAGTTTTGATATAGGCGGGTGAGCCATCAAATTCTGTTAGCCTGCCATCGGCACCTGCTTTAAATCCAAATTTGGTGGCAATGAAAATCTTATCGCGATTTGGTACTAATACTTTTGATACCAGCTCCTCATTTCGGCCGTTAGCATAAACATCAGCCGTATCCCAAAAGTTAATGCCTATTTCTATTGATTTTTCAAGTGTTGCTATTGATTCATCGTCATCCGGCTGGCCGTAAGCATGGTTCATGCCCATACATCCCAGTCCAATAGCCGAAAGCTCAATTCCGGTGTTTCCTAATTTTCTGTATTTCATAATGTGGTAGTATTTTTTACTATCAAAGTACGCGAAATAACAAAAGCACATCAACCTCCATTTATAAGTATTATGTAAGGTTATACATTGCAGATTAACTTTTTCTGGTTAATTTGAAAAAAAAATCGAGTGGTTGTCCAATTCATCTAAACCTGATCGTCTTTTGGTTTTTAACCATTAAATTCAAAAAACATGAACGAGTTCTTATTGATCTTCAGAAGAGACGCAGAAGCCACTGCAGCGCAGCGGTCGCCCGAACAGATGCAAACCATGATGAATTACTGGCGCGAATGGATTGGCGGGATTGCCGCACAAAACAAACTGGTGGCCGTAGGCAATAGGTTGGATACCTCCGGCAGCGTAGTAAAACCCGACAATGTGGTAACAGACGGCCCTTATGTTGAAGTTAAGGAAGCTATAGGCGGTTACAGCATTATCAAAGCGTCGTCGCTGGAAGAAGCCGCGGAGTTATCAAAGGGCTGCCCGATCCTGTCGGTAGGGGGAAGTGTTGAGGTGCGTCCTATCATCCCAATGGAAGTATAATTGATTTGCAGCCTCCCATATACGGGAGGCTGCTTGTTTTATGCAGCAAGATCAGCTTCTACCACATTTGTTCCGCTCCGAATATCAAAAGATAATCGCGGTATTATGCCATTATTTCGGCTTTGAACGTATAGAAGCCGCCGAAGATATTGCCAGTGATACTTTTCTCACAGCTGCCGAAACATGGGGGATCAAGGGGTTGCCGGATAACCCTAAAGCGTGGTTATATACAGTGGCCCGCAATAAAGCAACCGATTATGTAAGGCGTGGCTCCAGGTTTAAGCAAAAAATAGCCGAAGGGATTGTTGCAGAGGATAATTACGGGGCAGAGATCGATCTTTCTGACCAAAATATTAGCGACAGCCAGCTGCAAATGATGTTTGCTATTTGTCACCCGGTATTGCCGGCCGAGGCACAGATTGGCCTTGCATTACGTATCCTTTGCGGTTTCGGAATTGATGAAATTGCCGAGGCTTTTTTATCGAATAAAGAAACCATTAATAAACGCCTGTTCAGGGCTAAGGAAAAGCTTCGGGAACAAAAAGTAAAGATCGTTTTTCCTGAACCGGCTGATATTGTTAACCGGCTGGACATCGTACTGAAAACTTTATACCTGCTGTTTAATGAGGGCTATTACTCCAGCTGCCAGAGCACTACATTGCGAAAAGATTTGTGTTTAGAAGCCATGCGGCTTAACTATCTCCTTATAGAAAACAAACAAACCAACCTGCCCGAGGCGAATGCCTTGTTATCATTGATGTGTTTTCATGCTTCAAGGTTTGATGCCAGGGTAGATGAACATGGCGAAATGATTCGCTATGATGACCAGGACAGAATGCTTTGGAATGATGATTTGATAGTAAAAGGACGATACTATCTAAACCTTGCCTCAAAGAAAGGAAACGGCGCCGGTAAATATCATATTGAAGCTGCTATAGCTTATTGGCATACGATTAAAACTGATACTACCGAAAAATGGGAAAATATATTAATGCTCTACAATAGGTTACTTATTACTGCTTATTCGCCTGCGGCTGCGTTGAACAGGGCTTATGCTTTGGCAAAGGTAAAAGGAAAGGAGAAAGCCATTATTGAGGCCGAAAAGTTAAAACTGGATACTAATCATTTGTACCATGTACTGCTTGGTTACTTGTATACAGGGGTAGATCGTAAAAAGGCAGTATTGCATTTGCAAACTGCCCTGAAACTGGCTAAGACCACTACCGATAAAAGTAGAATTACGAAGGATTTAAAGGCTTTATTATGAAATAAATTGCCGTGTTTAAAAAAGCCTAATTGCAAGGCACTAAACAATGTCCTCATCGAACAGTTGGGATTGCTTCGTATTCTAAGACTTTTACAAAAGTTTTTTTCTAATCATTATTTTGAAAAATCTGCACTTCCCTCACATGATTTCCTGTTCTGTCTCGGTCAGAAGAAGCAAGCTGTTATATAGTGTTGATTGATGGGGCAACCTTCATCTGTAAACGGACGCTGATCGTTCGTTTACGATACATAAATCTCAATCATGGTAATAATAATGTATTGCCTATCAATCAATTACATGAGTGGCATGACGATGGTTTCTCAGGTTTAAATCATAATTATATAATTTCACCCCCAATGAACCGAATATTACCTAAGATTAAAACGCTATTATTATTAACTTTCTTTTATGCGCCAGCTGTAAATGCGCAAGTAGCAGATTCTACTATTGTCCGGTTGATGAAGGATAAGCATATTCCCACATTGGGATTGGCCTTTGTTGATAAAGGCGAAATCTTCTTCTCAAAAGTGTACGGCGAACTTAACACGGGAGTTTCTGCGCCTGCTAATACATTATTTAATGTCGCCTCAATCACCAAAACAGTAACAACAATGGTAACACTGTGTCTGGTTAACTCTGGTGACTGGGATCTGGACGAACCAATCTATCATTACTGGACTGATCCTGATGTTGCAGCTGATCCGAGGAGTAAAAAGCTCACTACTAAACATATCCTGACGCACCAAAGTGGGTTTCCAAACTGGCGATGGATGACGCCTTCAAAAAAGTTGGCCTTTGAGTTTGAGCCCGGTTTAAAGTTCCAGTATTCCGGCGAAGGGATGGAATATTTGCGGCACGCACTTGAAAGTAAATTTCACCGGTCGTTGGAACAATTGGCTGATTCCCTGATTTTCAAACCCCTACATATGAACGATACGCATTTTATTTGGAATGATAGGATGTTAGATCATTTTGCTGTTGCGCATAATAGCAATGGAGAGCCATTAGAGATCATAAAAAATAGCAGTCCCAGTGCGGCCGACCAACTAAAAACAACTGTAGCGGATTACAGCAAATTCCTGATTTGGATAATAAAAGGGGGTGGTTTATCAAAGGCGCTTTATCGGCAAATGACCAGCCCGCTGTCTATGATAAAAGAGAATAAGTTCATGGGCTTAGGTTGGGCCGTTTATCCAGATTTGGGACGAGAATTTTGCTTATCGCACAGTGGCATTGATCCGGGCGTAAATACAATCGTCTTTATTTTACCAAAAACCAGTCGCGCTTTATTGATCTTCACTAATTCAGATAATGGCCCTCAAATATATACCGATCTGGTTAAGATCTTTTTGAAAGAACAGGGCAATGCTATAATTGCTACCGAAATGAAAAATTAACAAAACTATAATATGAAAACAATGAACAATTTTTTTACTACTGCGCTTTTAGTCGCTTCAATTTTTTTTACCTGTACTGGTGCAGAGGCACAAACATCCGGGCCATTGTTCAATGAGATAGCACAACAGGATTCGCTTCAATTCAGGGACTTCAATAGCCGCAATCTTGATCAGCTAATGAATCACTTCGATAATAGTCTGGAACTTTACCAGGACAACACCGGCGTACGAAACTTTGATCAAACAAAACAAGCCTTCGGTGGACTGTTTAAAATGAGTTATGTATTGAATCGGAAATTGATTCCTGGGTCAATGGAAGTATATCCAATTAAAGATTATGGTGCTATCGAGACCGGAATGCACACCTTTTCTCATGTTGAAAACGGCAAATTGCAGGTGTTTACGTATAAGTTTATGCAGATCTGGCAAAAGAAAGACGGCATTTGGAAAGTAACCCGGGAAATCACCTACGGTCACTAAAATGACATGGTTGCTTAAAAGCAGCCATGCCATTTTGGTAAACTAACGCATCAGGGAGTAACATTGCTAATATCTCGCGTTCGTTTCAGCTTATTCGTAAACCATAAAGTTTTTATTTTGGCTACTAATCTAAAGGTGCCTTGCAATGAGGCTTTTATGTCTATTTCTATAAAACCGTTTTCTGACAGTGTCTTAATTAGCCACTTTAAAATCAGCTACCAACTTTTCATCGGCCGAGCTGCTGCCCAGTACTATTTTGTAGCTGCCGGGATAAAGCTTCCATTTGCGTGTGGCAAGGTCCCATTTCTGTAAATCCTGAACAGGGATTTTCAAAGTAACGGTACCTTCTTTATCCTGCTCCAGGCTTATGCGTTTAAAGCTTTTTAATTCTTTAACAGGCATCCTGTCGATGTTGGGATATTTAATATACGCCTGCACTACTTCATCACCATTAAATTTACCGGTGTTTTTAACGTTTACTGTTACCGTAACGGTATCGGTTTTTTTGTAGGTAGTTTTTAATTTACTGCCTAGGGTGTAGCTGAACGACGTATAACTTAAACCAAAACCAAAAGGATATTGCACCGGACCGGTATAATAACGGTAAGTGCGGTTTTTCATGTTGTAATCGCTGTAATCGGGCAAATCGCTCATACCTTTATAAAAAGTAAGCGGCAGGTGACCAGATGGCGAAACTTCGCCAAAAATAATATCAGCTAAAGCGTTACCGCCTTGCTCGCCGGGGTACCAGGCAAATATAATGGCATCGGCATAAGGCTCAATAGCGGATATGTCAACATCGCTGCCTGCGGTAATTACAGCAATAAGAGGTTTGTTTTTTACACTTTTGCGCAGCTCTTTCATAAAGGCAATTTCACTGGCAGGCAGGCTCAGGTTTTTTTTATCGCCGCCGCTTTCAGACAGGAAAGCGTCGCCTGCTTCGCCTTCCAAAACGGGGGATAGGCCTATCACAGCAACGGTAGCATCAGCATTGCCCGCGGCCCAGGTGCCGCCAAAATGGGTGGTGTCTTTATAGTCGCAACCCAAATCGTATTCAACACGGGTAGCTTTGTCAACCGCGCCGGTTATACCTTCAACAAAGTTAATTACCTTACTGCTGGTGCCGTGGTAATTAGCTATCATAGCATCGAGCGAGGCCGCGTTTGGCCCAACCACCATAATGCTGGAGTAGCTGCTTTTTTTGAATGGCAAAACATTGTTGTTATTCTTTAACAATACCATGCTTTGCTGGGCCACTTTACGGGCCAAAGCCAAATGTTGTTCATTGTGAACACTGTCGGCGCCGTAACCATGATAAGGATTAGCGGCCGGGTCGTCATAAAAGCCCAGTTTAAATTCGGTGCGTAAGATAGCGCCCAGGGCCTGGTCAATATCTTTTTCGGTAAGCAGGCCTTGTTTAATAGCTTTAATACCATCGTTCTGCAAAATGGACGAGCAATCCAGGTCAACACCAGCCTTAATGGCAGCCGCTGCTACTTCAACCGCAGTTGGTAGCGTTTTGTGGGTAAGGTATACATCGTCCAAGGCACCACAATCAGTTACCACGTGGCCGCTAAAGCCCCATTCTTTCCGTAATATGTCGGTAAGCAGCATTTTATTTATAGAGTTTGGTACACCGTTAACGCGGTTGTAGGCGCTCATTACCGATTCAACGTGGTTTTTGACCAGTTCGTGAAAGGCATACAGGTAGGTTTCGCGAAGGTCTTTTTCATCAACCTTGGCGTCAAATTTATCGCGGGTGGCTTCGGGGCCGCTGTGTACGGCAAAGTGTTTGGCCGTGGCAGATGTTTTCAGGTATTTAGGATCATCGCCCTGCAAACCTTTAACAAAGGCTGAGCCCATACGGCCGGTCAGGAATGGGTCTTCGCCATAAGTTTCCTGTCCACGTCCCCAGCGCGGGTCGCGGAAAATATTGATGTTGGGTGCCCAAAAGGTGAGGCCCATGTATTGCAGGTGCCTGTCTTGTGCAATGGCCAGGTTGTATTTGGCGCGGGCCTCAGTTGATATAGCCGTTGATACCTGCTTTAACAGATCTTCGTTAAATGTAGCCGACATACCGATAGCCTGCGGAAATATGGTTGCTTCCCCGGCGCGGGCTACGCCATGCAAAGCCTCATTCCACCAGTTATAGGCAGGGATGCCTAAACGGGGCACTGCCTGGCTGCGGTAGCCTAATAAGGAGATTTTTTCGTCGATGGTTAATTTCGATAAAAGATCTTTTACGCGTGAATCAATCGATTGCGAAGCATCTTTATAAAAAGGAACCTGCGCATTTGCGGTAGAAAACTTTAGTAATGCCGCAAGCATTACCAAACAACATAGGAGTTTGTGTTTTATGGTGGAAGCCATTTTTAGATGATTTATTTTTTGAGTTTAAAGTTAATATTTATTCCGTAAGTATGGGTTGGCGGCAGGCTTGCTCCTTCAATTCCTGCATATTTTATATCCGGCGAAAATCCAGATTCCGGATCGATATTGGCCGAGCGCTTCATAATTGTCCACAAGTTTCTGCCTACCAGTGAAAAGGTTATGCCTTCAAATAGTGTTTTATTAAGAAAGCCCTTTGAAAAAGTATAGCCAAAAGTAACCTGCCGTAATTTAATAAACCTGCCGTCAAGCACATTTAATGCAGATACATTTTGGGCCAGCGCCTGGTAATAGTTCTGCGCAGGTACAGCAATGGTATTCTTTTCACCATTGGCGTTTACTCCATTGCCAACAACGCCGTTTTCCCTGCCTGCAAGGGTAAGCTGGTTAAAGCCCCTGTAAATACTATTATAATTTGTAGCCGATAATATCTTATTACCAAAACGGTAATCGATCAAAAATGAGAGGCTTAGTTTGCCAAATGCAAAATTGTTGTTTAATCCACCGTATATATTAGGTACCACGCTACCCATAGGTACACGCGGGCCGGCCATGGGTAAACCATTTTCGTCAAAAATGATCTGTCCTTTATCATTTTTTAGGTAATCGTTGGCCATAATCTGAGGCCCTGGCAAGCCTTTAACCAGTGCCGTAGCAGCGTTTAGCGGGCGGTAAGTACCGAAGCTTATGTTAGCCGACTCGGGAGTGCCGTCTGTTTGAAGGATCTTGTTTTGTACATAAGTAAAATTAAACGATGGCGACCAGGTAAAACCGGTTGCTTTAACAGGAGTGCCGCTTAGCTCAATTTCAATGCCGTTGTTTTGGGTTGAGCCCGTAGGGATAAACCGCCGTGCAAAACCGGTTGCCAGATCAAGGTCGCCTTTAATGATCTCATTTTTTGTTTTACGGTGAAAATAGGCTACATCAATTCCAAGCCTGCCGTTTAAAAATTTAAGCTCGGTACCGGCTTCCATTTCGGTAAGCGTGTAAGGCTTAAGAAATAAATTGGGCAGGCTGTCGCTGAAACTCCCGATGGCAACACCGTTTATTGAATAATTTGTTGTGTAGTATTGGGTTGTTACATATGCATCAGTTGGCTCGCCGCTCGTTTGCGCATACGATAACCTTAATTTTCCGAAGTCAAGGCTGGGGATATGAACGAGATCGGAAAATAAAAGACTTGCCGATACCGAAGGCGTAAAGATACTCCGGTTATCACTTGGCAACGTGGAGTAGGTATCGTAGCGGCCGGTAGTAGTTATTGTTAAATAGTCTCTTAATGAAAAATCAACAGCATAATAGCTTGAATGCGTTTCGGTACTATTATAGTTGTAATTGCTGTTTTTGATGTTCAAATTATTATAGCTATAAAAATATGGTATAATGAATGGGCCTCCAAAAAGCTTCGTGTACTCGTATGTGTTTTTACGTAGGTTAGTCCCTGCAGATATGTCAAAACTCAGCACTTTAGCAATAATGTCATGTTTGGCACCTATTAGCAGGTCACTGTTTAGTTCAGATCGTCGCGTGTTTGACTGTTCATCAAGTCCTCCCATTCCGCCGGCGTAATAAGCGGTTCCGGTTGGGGTAACCGTTTTTCGTTTATCGTAAAGGATGTCGTTACCTAACCTCAACTGTGCATACATCCAATTATTGAAATTGTATTTACCCGATAATGCGGCTATTAAGCGGTTACGGTTTACATCATTAATAAACCGATTAACAGTAAAATAAGGGTTTGTAGTAAAGGTGTCGCTATTCCATCTTATTTCACTGCCATCTGGGGCATAACCCGGCGCAAGGATAGCCTGATCTTCGTTGGCTGCCAGGTATTGAATGTTATTTACATTAAAAGGCCCATCGCTCAGGTTGGGTTTCAAATTAGAAGTTTCGTTGATAAAATTAGCTACAACATTAATATTCAGTTTTTGGGTAACATTTTGACTTGCCGATAAGTTGAACGTTTTGCGATTGAGATCACTGTTACGCACTATTGAGCCGTTGCTAAGGTTTGATAACGACAACCGGAAATTACCATTGTCGTTACCGCCGCTAAATGCAGCAGTGTTGGTAAAAGTATAACCTTGCCGGTAAAACTTACTGATATTATTTTTTACGGCGGAGTAGGGGTAATATTCGCCATCAAACTGAATTGTGGGTTTACCATCCAGTTTTTCACCCCAGCCATAGTTGCCTGAGGATATTGCATTGGTTACGGTAGTCGGCCTTATCCCATACAAACCCTGGCCGTATTGTGTTTGATAATCAAAGGTATTAATTGCCTTATCAGTTTGGTAATTGGTATTAAACTCAACACCAAATGGAGTGTTTTTTTTTCCTGTTTTGGTAGTTATTAAAATTACGCCATTGGCCGCTCTCGCTCCGTAAAGTGCCGATGCCGCCTGGCCCTTTAAAACGGTCATATTTTCAACATCGTCGGGATTTATATTGCTGATGCCGTCGCCAAAGTCGGCCCCGCCCCATTCATTGGCTGATCCCCTTTGGGTATTATCCATGGGTACCCCATTAATGATAAAGAGTGGCGCGCTTGCACCAAAACTTGTAACGCCTCTTAGTAAAATACGCGCAGAAGATCCTGGTCCGCCGTTTATGCCATTGATACTTAAACCTGCTACGCGCCCCTCCAACGAGTATGCTACATTTGATTCCTTGGCTTTATCAAGCACCTCACCACTAATAGTAGTTACTGAATAACCCACCTTTTTTTGTTCCTTGTTAATGCCAAGTGCCGTTACAACCACTTCGTTTAGCACGTTACTTACCGTAAGCGAAATAGTTACCGGTACAGCGCCAATAAGTTTTACCTCTTTTGTAACGTAGCCTACGAAACTCACTATCAATGTTGACCCGGAGGGTACTTCAAGCAAAAACGCCCCCTTCGCGTCGGTGAGTGAGCCCATGGTTGAACCTCTTACCCTAACTGTAGCGCCTGCAAGCGGCGCGCCATTCTCATCAACAACAACGCCCGTTACTTTAACTACATTAACTATTTCATCAATCGGGGCAATTACTATCAGGTGATTGGCAAGCTCGGTATAAGCGAAGCCCGAATTGGCCAAAATTTTATCTAAAATACTTTTAACATCTTCATTATCAGAATCTATGTCAACTTTGTTTAAAGCAGGGATTTTTCTTTCACTATAAACAAAATGATAAATGCTTTGATGTTCGATGGCTGAGATCACCTTTTTAAAATCGGCCGATTTTAAATTGATAGTGACGCGGGTTTGTGAATATACAGTTAATATAGCCAGTAAATTGAAGAATAATATTAACGTAAACCGTATTTTCATTTATACTGATAACCTAAACCTGTCGCCGACATCCATTGGGGATGCCTAAATTTACATAAATTTTATAATTAGCACAGGTAATAGTGTAAAATGACCGAATTGGTAGGTAACAATTACGAATATTGTAAAGC
Source organism: Mucilaginibacter gossypii (assembly GCF_900100945.1). Classification (GTDB taxonomy): domain Bacteria; phylum Bacteroidota; class Bacteroidia; order Sphingobacteriales; family Sphingobacteriaceae; genus Mucilaginibacter; species Mucilaginibacter gossypii. Next base: position 438,261 of record NZ_FNCG01000001.1, read on the forward strand.
CACAGCCAATTGGTGGGAACAAATGTACTGATAACTAACTGTAGAATTATCAGTTAATAGATATAAATGGCGGCATTTTTAATTTTATAATGAAAATCTTCGGTAATGCGTAATGCGTCAAGAGCCTGAGTAATGGATTCTTTTTCATAAGTGCCGCTGAAACGGTACTTTTTCATTTCATCATTTTTAAATTTGATCTCAACACCATACCAGCGTTCCATGCGCATGGCGAGGTCGGCAAAGCTTTCATCCCTGAAAATGAGTTTATTCTGTGTCCAGGAGGTTTCTAAAATGGCACTGTCGTCCTGATGAAGACGGGTAAAACTGGTTAAGACATATTGCGTACCGGCACTGCTGTCGGTAGGTGGTGAAAGCTTAGCCTGGTTTTTACGTACAGTAGTAAACGAGCCCTTTTTAACAATCAGTTTTTCACTTGGTTTTAAAATGATCCTGTCCGATGGCCGGTCGTCAAGGGTAACTTCAATGGCGCCCCTGATCAGGGTTGTTTCACTTGACGGATCATCGGGGTATGATTTAACGTTAAAAGCGGTACCCAGCACCTTAATATTCATTTTTTCGGTATGGATAATGAACGGATGTTCATGATCTTTATGTACATCAAAAAAGGCTTCGCCGCTTAAATAAACTTCGCGGGTTTTGCCTGTGAAGTTTGTTGGATATCTTAACGAACTTAGCGAATTAAGGGTGATACGCGTACCGTCGGTTAATACAATGGTTGATTTATCGCGGGCAGAAGTGTTTTTATTTTGCCAGGCGCCGGATGTTGCGCTTGCAATTCCGTGGCCCAAAGTAACTGTTTTTGAATAAAAAAGGTACGCGCAACCTGCTATTAGAACAACAGCGGCCGCAGCACGCCAAAGATAATGCATCGTGCCCTTTTTAACGGGGTTAATGGCCGTTGCAGGTTCAATAACTTCCTGTGCTTTAATTTTTGACTTTATTTTTTGAAAGGCGAGGGCATTGTCAGCATATTGGGCATCGCTATGTTTCCAGTAAGCAGAAAGGGCTTCGTATTGTTCACGAAGGGAAGCATCATTAGCTAAGCAACGCTGAAATTCATTATTTTCATCAGAGCTGATTTCATTCGACAGTTTTTTGCCCACCAGCTCTATAAATTTATCATTGCCCATCGTATAATTGCATCCTTATTTATGATAGGACAACTTATTTAGGTTAATTACTTACAAGGTTAAAAAAAATAATTGAAAATTACAATTGTGCTTCCTAAAATGTTGATTGTATTGGTTTTAATACAGCTTCGTGGTGCTTGTTGTATTGTGTCAAAACAACACTAAGCTTCTTGATCGCTCTGAAAAGTTGCGTTTGTACCGTGCGGGGCGAAATATTAAGAATTTCGGCCACTTCCTTATACTTCATACCGTCCTCTTTTATCAGTCTGAAAACGATGCGGCATTGTTGCGGTAAACCGGCTATGGCCTGGTCCATCCTAAAAATAAGCTCTTTGTTTTCAATTTCCTTTTGAGGGTTATAAGTGTTTACAAATTCTACCGAATTGGTTTCTTCAATTTGTACAACGTGAATAGTTGAGTATTTTTTGATGTGGTTTAGCGATTGGTTTTTTACCGCTACAAATAAATAGGTTTCAGGGTTTTGAATTTCGGTAAGGTTTTTACGGTTAAGCCAGCATTTTACAAATACATCAGAAACTATTTCTTCGGCAATCTCCCGTTGATGTACATATAGTACACAAAATTTAATGAGCGAGTTGTTAAGGACATGGAAAAACAACTCAAAAGCGTTCTCGTCATCATTGTTGCAAATGAGTTTCCATAATTTTAGCGTATCAACTTTTCTGTCTCTCAAACCGAAGGATTTTTAATTAATCAACTAAATTTAAACTTAATAATGGTGTAACAATAATAACATATTAAAATCGAAAAATGAAATTAATTGATGTAAGTTGCAATGTTTTTTAAAAAATTTTAAAAAGTGTGTAAGCAATACACCATATAAAATTGTCAGTAATTAATAAAATAATAGCTTGATGAAACGATTATTTACAGTATTTCTTTTGGTTTTCGGCTGCTTTGAGGTGTTTGGACAGCAGCACAATATGTCAAAGCAATATGTCCCTGCAGGCGACCCTGCAGTTGAGCAAAAAATTGCAAATTGGCAAGATCTTAAGTTTGGTTTGTTTATGCACTGGGGTACCTACAGCCAGTGGGGGGTAGTTGAAAGCTGGAGTATTTGCCCCGAAGATGAAGGCTGGACACAACGTCGCGGCCCGTATGGCGCAACTTATAATGGTTATAAAGCAGCTTACGAAAATTTGCAAACCACTTTTAACCCAACCAAATTCAATCCCGAAAAATGGGCGAAGGCTGCTAAAGATGCCGGTATGAAATACGTAATTTTTACCACCAAACACCACGATGGCTTTTGCATGTTTGATACCAAAGAAACCGATTATAAGATTACAAGCAGCAAAACACCTTTTTCAAGCAACCCGAGGAGCAATGTAACTAAAGAGATCTTCAACGCTTTCCGCAAGGACAACTTTATGGTGGGTGCTTATTTTTCAAAACCCGACTGGCACACCGAAAATTACTGGTGGCCATACTTCCCGCCAAAAGATCGTAACGTAAATTACGATCCGAAAAAATACCCTGATCGCTGGCAGAAATTTAAAGACTTTACCTACAACCAGATCAGCGAACTGATGAGCGATTATGGCAAGGTTGATATTTTATGGCTTGATGGAGGATGGGTGCGCCCTAAAAGCAGTGTTGATACTACTATAGACTGGCAACGCGGAATTAAATTTGACCAGGATATCGATATGCCGAAGATAGCCGCAATGGGCAGGCAAAAGCAACCAGGATTAATAGTGGTCGACCGTACCGTAGCCGGCAAATATGAAAACTACACTACTCCCGAGCAGGAAGTACCCGAAGTGCCACTTGACCATCCATGGGAGAGCTGCATAACCATAGGTAATTCATGGAGCTATGTTCCGGGCGATCATTATAAATCGGTACAGCAAATAGTGCAGCTATTGGTAAAAATCGTATCGCGCGGTGGCAACCTGCTCATGAACATTGGCCCCGGCCCGGATGGTGACTGGGACCCGGTTGCTTACGAACGCCTGCAAGGTATCAGCCGATGGATGAAAATCAACGGTGAAGGTATTTATGCCAGCCAGTCGGTTGCACCATATTCAACAGGTAATATATACTATACTAAAGCTAAGAACAGCAATACCATTTATGCCTTTGCCTTGAGCGATCAGGAAAAAGTGGTTTTGCCTGCTACTGTATCTGTAAAATTGAAAGACATTAAAAAGGTAAAGAAAGTTACCCTGCTTGGCAGCGCTCAAAGCCTTAAATGGAAACAGGTGGCCGATGGTATCGATATCAATATCCCGGCAAAATTACAAAAAGCCAGCGGGCTTAATGAAGCGGCCGGTTTTAAAATAGTTTATTAATATTTCATAACAACCAAATAACCACAATGTCATTTCGACGATCAGGGTAGGGCTAAAAAAGGTGAGGAGAAATCTTGTACAAGAGACGGGCAAATTTCCAGGGTGTACAAGATTTCTCCTGATTACTACCAAAAATGCCCTGTATACTCGTCTAAATGACAATTATACCGACAAAATCCCATATTATATAGCCAAGTTTTTACAGCTAAAATGATTTGGCAGTTCTTAATTTTGATCATCCATCCAACCCAAATAAATGACAACAACCCGTTCGGCAGGCAGATCTGCATTGTTTAAATTTTCATTAGTGTTATCCGTCCTTGCTTCTGGCGTTTATCAAAACGCAGGGGCGCAAACCAGCTACGAGCTTAATAGCGGCTGGAAATGTACGTCAATAAATAGTGTTAAAGATAATGGCACTATTATATCCCAAGCCAATTATGATCTGGCTGCATGGAATCCTGCAGTTGTGCCTGGAACGGTGCTTACAACCCAGGTAGCCAACAAACAGGTACCTGATCCATTTTACGGGATGAATAATGAAAAGATCCCTGATATATACAAGGTAGGCCGCGATTACTATACCTATTGGTTTGCCAATGATTTTAAAGAAGCCGTACCAGCCGGCAGTAATCAAACCTATCTTAACTTTCGTGGTGTAAATTATAGCTGCGACGTTTTCCTTAACGGGCATAAGCTTAACAGCAAGCTGCATAAAGGCATGTTTTTACGCCAGAGCTATAACATTACCAAATGGTTGAGCAAAAACGGCAATAATCGTTTGGCGGTTATCGTGTATCCTCCGGATGCTGTTGGTAATCCCAACGGCGGTCAGGGCGGTGATGGTACTATAGCGCGTGGCGTAGGCATTCAATATACGGCAGGGTGGGACTGGATCCAGCCCATCCGCGACCGCAATACCGGCATTTGGGATAAAGTAACCATTGAGCATACGGGTGCTGTGGTTATTAAAGATCCGCATGTGGTTACCCTTGTTCCGGGTGTTCGTCAGCCGGAAGGTGCGCAGCAGCCGGCTATTGTACAGGTGTCTGCCGAGGTTGAAAATGCTACAGGCGCTGCAGTGAGCGGTACTTTACAATATAATTTAGATGGCAAGTTGGTATCACAGCCGGTTACACTAAAAGCAAATTCAAAACAGGAAGTTAAACTGGCTGACTACAGCCTTAAAAACCCTAAGCTTTGGTGGCCTAATGGCTACGGTCCGCAAAATTTGTATAAGCTTAATTTGCAGTTTGTGGCAGGTGGCAAAGTATCCGACCAAAAAAATATTGAAGTTGGTGTACGCCAGATCACTACCGAATGGAACAGTAAAACCGAAAGCCGCCAGGTTAATGTGAACGGCCAAAAAGTATTTATTAAAGGCGGTAACTGGATCATATCGGATCAGATGTTGCGTTTCAGCGATGTCCGTTATGATGCGGAAGTTCGTTTTCATCGTGATATGAACCTGAACCTGATCAGGGTTTGGGGTGGCGCACTGATTGAGCGCCCTGAGTTTTATGAGGCTTGCGATAAATACGGTATGCTGGTTTTCCAGGATATGTGGGGATCGGGCGATTGCAATGGTCGCTGGATAGATCCAATGAAAGCTGATGACCAATGGACCCGTCGTAAATATCCGGATGATCATGACCTTTATTTAAAATCAGTTGCCGATCAGGTTAAACTGGTACGTAACTTCCCCTCGCTGGCAATCTGGTGCGGTGGTAATGAGATCACTCCGCCCGAAGATATTTTTGCGGCCCTGCGTGATACCATTATGCCTAAGCTCGATAATACCCGTTGGTTTATCCCGTATTCAAACTCCGAAGAAATGTCGCGCAATGTACAGGGCGGAAACGGCGATGGGCCTTACGGCATCCAAAGCCTTACAACTTTCTGGGATCACCAAACTTATCCGTTCAATTCGGAAGTAGGGTCGGTTGGTGTTAGCGATTATGAGTCATTAAAACGCTTTATTCCTGCCGAAAATATGGTTGTGCCTGAGTTTGATGCATCTACCGGCAAAACTAAAACAGACCCGGTTTGGGAATATCATAAATATATTGGCTACGACGGTTTTGTTGATAAATACGGAAAAGCCAAAAATGTTGAAGACTTCGCAACTAAAGCACAGTTGGTAAATTATGATCAGTATCGTGCCCTCATGGAAGGTTTTAGCTCTCATATGTGGGATTGGTATACCGGTACTATCATCTGGAAAACCCAAAACCCATGGACAGCCATGCGCGGCCAGATGTATGATTATTACCTTGATCCTAATGCTTGTCTTTACGGCTTGCATAATGGCAGCGAACCTTTACATATCATGTATAACCAAACAGATGGTATGGTAATGGTAGCCAACAATACTTTTAAAACGCATAGCAATATGCTGCTGGTAGCTAAAACCTATGATATGGATGGCAAAGAGAAAGTGTTAACAAAGGTTTTTGCTGATGTAACGCCAACTACTACCAAACGCTATTTATCACTTAAGCATGAGATTGAAAAAGAGGCAAAAGACAAAGGTGTTTTCCTTTGCCTGCAACTGCTTAAATCGGATAAGGAAGTGATCAGCGAAAATATTTACTGGTTGCCCGATGCTAACGGTGATTTTTCCGGCTTACAAAAAATGCCGAAAGGTACTTTAGGCGCGTCTGCTAAATATTTAAAGAATGGTAAAGTAGAAGTAACGCTGACTAACGAGGGTGATGGTGCGCTGGCATTTTTCAACCGCCTGTCTTTAGTTAATGCTGAGACCAAACAACGCATTCTACCGGCCTTTTACAGCGATAACTATGTAACGGTGCTACCGGGTCAAACTAAAAAAGTTGTTATCGATCATAACCCAGGTGCAGATAAAAACCTTGCAGTAACTATTGGAGGCTGGAACATAGCAGAACGTACTATATCTATCGACAAATAACAAAAAGAAGACAATGAAGACTATTTCAAAATATTTGTCGGCAGCGGCATTGGCCCTTATCTGTACCGGTGCTGTTAGCGCCCAGGAAACAGCAGCAAAATTTCCGTTGATACCTTATCCTGCTCAATTAACTGCGGGAGAGGGATCATTTACTATCACCTCTAAAACGGCCATTGTAAATGCCGGCGCTTTTAATACCGAAGCCTATGCCTTGAAGGATTTGTTACGCAAAGGTTTAGGCACGCCTGTTGAAGTGAGCAAGATAAAGAAGGCCCGCGCCATAAATCTTGTTTATGATGCAAGCATAACTACTCCCGAAGCTTATCGCATGAGTGTTACTAAAGAGCAGGTAGTTATCCGCGCAAAAGACCCGGCAGGGGTATTTCACGCTGTAGAAACCATTCGCCAGTTATTGCCTGTTGGTATAGAAGCTGGTGTTGCTCAAAAGCAACTGACACTGCCGGTTGTAGCTATTGAAGATGCACCTGTTTACGGATGGCGCGGTATGCATTTGGATGTATCGAGGCATTTTTTCTCAGTGAGCTACCTGAAAAAGTTTATCGACCGGATGGCTTTGTACAAAATGAATAAGCTGCACCTGCACTTAACCGATGATCAGGGCTGGCGCATCGAAATAAAAAAATACCCGCTGCTTACTGAAGCCGGCGCATGGCGTACGTTCAATAACCAGGATTCGGCCTGTATGAAAAAGGCTAAGGATAATCCTGATTTTGTGATCGATAAAGAGCATATCATCCAAAAAAATGGTAAAACATTATACGGCGGTTTTTATACGCAGGAGGAAATGAAAGGCGTGGTAGCTTACGCAGCAGCAAGGCATATCGATATCGTTCCGGAAATAGATATGCCGGGGCACATGATGGCTGCCATTAATTCATATCCTTTTTTAACCTGTGATGGCGAAAATAAATGGGGCGAATTGTTCACCAAACCTATCTGCCCATGTAACGAAAGTACTTTTGAATTTGCTGAAAATGTATTTACCGAGATCATGCAAATCTTCCCGTCAAAATACATCCACATTGGTGGTGATGAGGTTGACCGTACCAACTGGGGTAAATCAGATGCCTGTAGAGCTTTAATGGCCAAAGAAGGTATTAAAGACTTGGCCGGATTGCATAGCTACTTCATCAACCGCATGGAGAAATTCTTCAACTCCAAAGGCCGCAAATTGATAGGCTGGGACGAGGTAATTGAAGGTGGCATTAGCCCAACAGCTATTATTATGTACTGGCGCACATGGGTTCCTGATGCACCGGTTAAAGCTGTGAAGAATGGCAATACCGTGATCATGACGCCAGGCGAACCGCTTTACTTTGATAACCAGCCCGATCAGTATTCTGTTAGCAAGGTATATCACTTTAACCCGGTACCAAAGGTATTGAATGCCGAAGAAGCGAAATCAATCATTGGCGCTCAGGCTAACCTCTGGTCAGAAATGATCCCGTCAGAAAAACGTGCCGATTATATGTACATGCCGCGCCTAACTGCATTATCTGAAATGCTGTGGACGCATAAGGAAAGTGAATACGATTCATACCTGCAGCGCTTAACTCAGCAATACAAAAGGATGGACGCGATGAAGATCAACTATCGTTTGCCCGATCTGCCTAACCTGCTTAACCAGTATGTTTTCACCGACGAAGGCAAGCTAAGCATAGCGTCTCCATTGCCAAGCCTTACTATCCGCTACACTACCGATGGTACTTTGCCAAATGCTAAATCACCTGTATTGCCATCTCCATTAACTATTTCAAAGTCGGAATTGGTAAGGGTTGCCGCGTTTACACCAACCAGGACACGTGGTGATGTTTATAATTTGAACTACACACAACAGCAAATGCTTGGTCCGGTAAAAATTGCTCCACCTAAACCCGGGCTTACAGCTACTTATTATAAGGCTTTCTTTAAAAAGACTGCGTTAATGCAAAATGCAAAGGTTGACAGCACGTTTAGTACTGATAAAATAGAAGTACCTGCTACGGTTAAAGCTCCGTCATTTGGTATCACTTACAAAGGTTACATTGATGTGCCAACTGATGGTATTTACAGCTTTTATTTAACCTGCGATGATGGTGGCGTACTTTACATTGGCGATAAAACCGTCGTGGATAACGATGGCAACCACTCAGCGCAGGAACGTAGCGGCCAGGTTGCCCTAAAAATGGGTGCACATCCGTTTAAGCTTGATTTTATTGAAGGCGGTGGCGGCTTTAAGCTGTTGCTGAAATATAGTGTTAATGGCTCGGCCCCACAGGATGTGCCGTCATCATGGTTCAAAAACTAATTATCTGATACCAATTATGAAGAAGTTTACAGGCATTGCCTTATTATTACTTACGGCCGGTTTAAACGGTTTCGGCCAAACTGCTCCTAAACCTTATGGCGTATTGCCTACACAAGGGCAGCTTAACTGGCAGGAAACCGGGATGTATTGCATTATCCATTACGGCGTTGATACTTATACCAACAAGGAGTGGGGCTTTGGCGATGAAGACCCAAAGATTTTTAACCCATCGCAGTTTAGTGCACTGCAGATTGTGGCAGCTGCAAAAGCCGGCGGTTTTAAGGGTGTAGTTGTGGTTGCCAAACACCACGATGGTTTTTGTATTTGGCCAACTAAAACTACGGAGCACAATATCACCAAAAGCCCATATAAAAATGGCAAGGGCGATATGCTGAAAGAATATCGCGAAGCTTGCGATAAACTCGGCATGAAACTGGGTGTATACTGCTCGCCATGGGACAGGAACAACCCCAACTATGGCACTGCCGAATATGTTAAGACTTATCGTGCGCAATTGAAAGAGTTGTATACCAATTACGGTCCGTTGTTTATTTCATGGCATGACGGTGCTAATGGCGGTGATGGTTATTACGGTGGCAAACGCGAAGTAAGAAAAATTGACCGTTCAACTTATTATGGCTGGGATACTACCTGGGCTATAACCCGCAAATTGCAACCAAATGCTGTTTTATTTGGCGATGTTGGTCCGGATGTGCGTTGGGTAGGTAATGAGGAAGGTCATGCGGGCGAAACCTGCTGGGCAACTTATACACCACATGCTCCTGATGAAGGCAAGATTCCTGCTAATGGTTATGTAAAAGATTATGAAGGCACCGAAGGTACCCGTAACGGCGAATACTGGATGCCGGCCGAATGTGATGTATCGTTGCGTCCCGGATGGTTTTATCACAAAGCACAGGATGAGGGGGTGAAATCACCTTACACCTTGCTTGATCTTTATTACAAAAGTGTAGGCCGTGGTGCAGCGCTTGATTTAGGTTTATCTCCTGATCCGCGTGGTATTATTAACGAGATCGATGTTAAATCATTAACCGAGTTTGGTAACCTGGTTAAACAAACTTTCGCAGTTAATTTGGCAAAAGGCGCAACACTAACAGCCAGTAATGTGCGTGGTGGTAACAAAGCCAAATTCGGTCCGCAGTTTTTAGTAGATGACAACCGTTACAGCTATTGGGCAACTGACGATAAAGTAACTACGCCAACTTTAACTATTGATCTGCATTCGCCAAAAACATTTAACGTGATCCGCCTGCGCGAAAATATTAAGCTTGGGCAGCGTATTGAGGCCGTTGCCGTAGATGCTTACGTAGATGGCAAATGGGAGCAAATAGGTGAGGCTACCAGCATTGGCGGTAATAGGTTGATCCGTTTAACGCAAAATATCACAGCAAGCAAATTGAGACTGAGGGTTACCGCTTCGCCGGTGGCTATTGCATTGAGTGATTTCGGGATTTATAAAGAGCCTGTACATTTAACTGCGCCAAAAGTGTCACGCAATAAAAAAGGTGAAGTAAGCATTATTACCGAAGCACCGGTAAGCGCAATCCGCTATACGCTTGACGGGCACGAGCCAACATCGAGCTCGCCGGTTTATACTAAGCCGTTTGTGCTTAATGAGGGCGGAGTAGTAAAAGCCCGGAGCTTTGAAGGTAAAGGTCAACAAAGTGAATGCGCTTATGCATCATTCGGCTATGCTAAAACCGATTGGAAAGTATTGGATGCCACAGCGCCTAATGAGGATTGGGGACGTGCAGAGAATGCCTTTGATGAAAATACCGGGAGTCTTTACAGCACGCTAAAAAAAGAAAGCGCGCAATTCCCGCAGCAGATCAGCGTTGATTTAGGAAAAGAGCAAAAGATAAAAGCATTTGGCTATTTGCCAAGGCAGGATAAACAAGCTGATGGTATAGTTGATAGCTATGTGTTTTATATCAGTAACGACGGTAAAACCTGGGAAAAAGTAGCTTCGGGCGAGTTCTCAAATATCAAATCGAATCCTATTGAACAACCTGTAGCATTAAAGCAGGAAGTAAAAGCCAGATATTTTAAATTTGAAGCCGCGCATGTAATTGCAGGCAATGGTATTACTGTTGCCGAATTAAGCGTTTATTAATAATCTATTAAGTATTGGGGTTTAATTGGCAGCAATATAAACCTCAATACTACCATTTAAGTAAAGAATGAAAAAGCAACTCGTTTTGGCCGGTTTACTGGCACTTGTTAATTTAAGCTCGCAGGCACAAAGGCACCAATCGCAGCCCATGAAAAAGGCCGGCGGTTTAACGCAATATGTCGATCCGTACATCGGTACCGGTTTCCACGGTCACGTTTTTGTGGGCGCAAACGTTCCCTTTGGTGCCGTGCAGTTAGGCCCAACCAACATTTCTGAAGGCTGGGACTGGTGCTCCGGCTATCACATTTCTGATTCTACCATCATCGGCTTCCAGCACACGCATTTGAGCGGCACCGGTATCGGTGATCTGGGTGATATTTCTTTTATGCCTACAACCGGGCCAATTAACGTATATAAAGGCAGCAACAAAAATCTTAAAGCTGGTTATGTGTCGTTGTTCAGCCATAAGGACGAGGTTGTAAAACCAGGCTATTATAAGGTGAAACTTAAAAAATACGATATAGGCGTTGAGCTTACCGCCAGTACCCGTGTTGGTATGCATAAGTACACTTTCCCGGCAACAAAAGATGCTCACATCCTTATTGATTTGCAGGAAGGCATAGGCTGGGACAGGCCAATGGAAACCTATATCAAACAGGTAGATAAAAACACGATCTGCGGCTATCGTTTTTCAAAAGGCTGGGCAGAGGATCAGCGTATTTACTTTACAGCTGTGTTTTCAAAGCCCATTAAAACTTTCGCGGTTTATGACAGTACGGCCAACGTTAAAGGTACTGAGTTAAAAGGGGAAAAGGTAAAAGGTGTTATCAGTTTCACCACTACCAAAGGCGAAGTAGTTTATGCTAAAGTGGGCGTCTCGCCGGTGAGCGCCGAAAATGCCATGTTGAACATTAAGGCCGAAATACCGGGCTGGGATTTTAATAAGGTAGTTACCGATGCTGATGCAGCCTGGAATAAACAGTTTCAGAAAATTGTGATCAAGGCCGATTCATTATCTCAGATGAAGAAGTTTTATACCGCTTTTTATCATACTATGATAGCGCCATCTATCTTTAACGATGTGAACGGCGAATACTGGGGAACTGATAAAAAAGTGCACAAAAACGAAGGTTTCAATAATGTAACCACCTTTTCTTTATGGGATACTTATCGCTCCAACAACCCGTTGTCAACCATTATCCACCCAGAGCATGTGAACGATATGATCAACTCTATGCTGGCTATTTATCAGCAGCAGGGAAGCTTGCCGGTTTGGCATTTAATGGCTAATGAAACCAATTGTATGGTGGGCTACAGCGCAGTGCCTGTTGTTGCCGATGCTTTGTTAAAAGGTTACAAAGGCTTTGATGCCAATTTAGCTTACGAGGCCATGAAAACCACCGCCATGGGCGACGACCGTGGTATCAAATATGTGAAAAAATATGGCTATATCCCGGCAGATAGCAGCCGGGAATCAGTTTCAATGGGTCTTGAATATGCCATTGACGATTGGAGCCTGGCGCAGGTAGCAAAAAAGCTGGGTAAAACTGAAGATTATGCTTACTTCAGCAAACGTGGTGCTTATTACAAAAACTACTATGACGCCAAAGCAGGCTTCATGCGCGGCCGTTTGTCGCAGGATGCATGGCGTACACCTTATAGTCCGTTCATTTCTATCCATGAAACCGGCGACTTTACCGAAGGCAACGGTTGGCAATACACTTTCCTTGTTCCGCAGGATGTGGAAGGCTTAATTGATATGCTCGGCGGCGTTGATAAATTCAATACCAAGCTCGATTCATTGTTTATTGCGCAAGGCGATATGGGCAAATTTAAATCGCCGGATGTTTCGGGTTTGATTGGTCAGTATGCGCATGGCAACGAGCCAAGCCACCCTATGAGCTACTATTACGCTTATTCTGGCAAACCATGGAAAACAGCCGAAAAGGTAAGGTTCATCCTTGACGATTTTTATACTGATAAACCAGATGGCATTATTGGTAACGAAGATGTTGGCCAGATGTCGGCCTGGTACGTGTTATCCGCAGTTGGTTTTTACCCGGTTAACCCGGCTAACGGTCTGTATGTATTCGGTAGCCCGGTGGTAAATGAAGCTACGCTACAATTGCAAGGCAATAAGAAATTCCATGTAGTGGTTAAGAATAACGGCCCTAAAAACAAATACATCCAGGCCATGACGCTTAACGGTGCCAACTATACCAAAACTTATATCAAACACACAGATGTTATGCAGGGTGGAGAATTGGTGATTACTATGGGCGATAAGCCCGGTACAGTTTGGGGCGTTGGTGAAGCTAATAAAGCGGTTTCGGTGTTGAAGTAAATACAAACAATATTATTATTCCCCCCCCTGTCATTTCGACGAGCAACGGGCAGGGGAGAGCATTAGGGCGAGGAGAAATCCTATACGTGCAACTAAGCAAATTTGCATATCGAACGTATAGGATTTCTCCTCGCCCTTTCTTTTTGCCGGGCTTCACTCGTCGCAATGACAGTGGGAATGTTTTAGGTGCGGTCGGTGTTATTATCGCACGCCTGGCCGCTTATCTTTTTCAATCAAACAGCATTTATCAAATTATGCGATAACATGATAACATAGACAGCAGGAGGGGGTTAAAAGGGTTAACATAATTTTGACTGATATTGTTTATATAATTGATAATCATATGATTAAAAGACAGAAGGGGTTGCACGAAAGATTTCCAAAATATTCAGCTTACGGTCGGTGTTGTTACACTTGAGCCTTTAGGAAATATCTCCATAAGATAAATCCCTAATTAAAACTTAATCTTGCCTTGACATGTTATCTCAACATGAACCGTCTCCTCAAAAAGCTCGAAAAAATTGGCCGCGATCCTAAGATTACTGCAAAGGCAGTCGGCCTGCGTTATGTTTCTGATTCATCATCAGGTTATACCCGCAAAAAATCGGGCAAGGGTTGGAGCTATTATGATGCGGATGGTAACCTTATAAAGGACAAGGAGCTGATAGCAAGGTTTAACAAGCTGGTGATCCCCCCGGCTTATACCAACGTTTGGATCTCGCCTTATGAAAACGGTCACTTGCAATTTACAGGTACAGATGCCGCAGGGCGCAAACAATACCGTTATCACACCTATTGGAACCAGATCCGCAACCAATCCAAATATTACCGGATGCAAACTTTTGCCGCGCATTTACCGGAAATTCGGGAGCAGGTAGATAAAGATTTGGCAAGGCGCAACTTTGATCATGAAAAGGTGGTAGCACTGGTGGTAAGGTTAATGGAATTGACAAGTATCAGGGTAGGGAATGAGTCGTACAAAAAGTTGTATGGATCATTTGGTTTAACAACCTTACAAAACAGGCATGTAAAGGTTGAAGGTTCTAATTTACGATTTGAGTTTAAAGGCAAAAAAGGTGTGTTTCATAAGGTATCGCTCCAGAGCCGTAAGCTGGCCCGTTTAGTAAAGCAATGCCGGGATATTCCGGGAAAAGAACTCTTTCAATATTATAATGAGGATGGAACAAAGTGCAGTGTTGGTTCAGGCGATGTCAATAACTATCTGCGCGAAATAACCGGCGAGGATTTTACAGCCAAGGATTTCCGTACCTGGGCCGGCAGTGTGAGTGCGCTATACGCCTTTAAAGAAGCCGGGGAGTTCAATAGCGTAACAGAATGTAAAAAGAAGATTGTGAGTGTTTTGGATGAAGTAGCGATAAACCTTGGGAACACGCGTACTGTTTGTAAAAAGTACTACGTGCACCCATCGGTTATTAAAAGTTATGAAGAAGGCACCATTTTTAAGTATATCAGCCAGCTTGATGAACGCGAAGATGTAAAAGCCGCCGAACTTAATATTGCTGAGAAAGCATTACTCAACCTGCTTGAAACGGAAAAACTGGCCGAGGCCAGTTGAAGGTTGAGTATGTTTACCGGGTTGATTTTAGAGCGGTATAAAGAACGGTTTAACTATTAACTGATCTCTGTAAAACCCAGGCTCAAATCAACCAATTATTTTTTGCGTGTACTGATCATTACTACACCGTTTTTAGCTTTATCGCCATATTTTTTTGTGCCCTCGTCGCTTTTCATTACTGCTATACTATCTATCGTATTTATATCCATTTTTTTAAAAGCATCCAATGTACTGGTTTTTCCATCGATAATTACCAACGGATCTTTCTTACCGTCGATCATGATGTTCATTCCGTTAACCTTTAGTGCCTTAACGTTTGCTTTTTTACCATAACCGGTAACAACTACATCACCACCTCCTGCTACTGCGACATTATCATCTGAAGTTATACTATAGGAGAGCGCAACCGGTTTGGCTTTTACGCCGTTTACAGTTACTGTACTGCTACTGCTTGCACTTGTTGATCTGCTTAACCCTTTAACTACAACAACGTTTTTAAGTCTTTTTACATCTACGTTTTTGTTATCAGGTACGATAGTTAAGGTGTTGACATTTACATTGTTGTTGTCATCGTCTAAAAGTACATCGCCACTCGCATTGGTAGTGACAACTTTACTGATCCCCCTTGTTTTGGCTACTTCCTTTTCAAGCTCTTCTTTATTTGGTGCATCTTTGGTAATTACGTAGACTACCTTAACAGGTTTGTCATCTTCAATTTTCGCAAATTTCCGAACTCTATCACCAGCAAGAATATACACATTGTCAATTTTCGTTGCATCGAGGTTTTTACCAGTTGATATCGCGCCATTCACCATAAGTATGAGCGAATCTTTTTTCTGATCTCCTGTTATTCTGTACTTTTTGTTGGTGTCGAGCTGGATTGCCAAAGGAGCTACGGCCACAAGCGGACTTAATGCAACTTTAGGCAGTACCACCGGAGAGGCAGGAATTGCAGCTTTAGAAGTTCTTGCTTTCGATACAGGTTTTGAAGCTTTCGCAGGTTTGGCATCCTGTTTAACAACCTCTTCGGGGTTGATGTTAATGATCCTGGCCAGGGGTTGTACCGCGGCGGCAAGGGTGATCCTCACCGGTTTGGCAAAGTCAGCTTTTGAAATGCTGAATACCAGCAACAGGGCCATAACGGCCGGCACTACAAAAACGTAGCGGGTGAGGTTAAGTTTCGACGATCTTTTCGCGTTCATCATGATTATCCGTTTTTTTATAGTTGAAATATTGAAATGGTTTACAATGCTGGGTTGGGTATTATTAAAGCTCACATTAACCAAACTATATTGGTAGGTTTTACTATCGATACCATTTTTAAGGATCTTGCGGTCGGTAATAAACTCGATGTTTTCCCTTACCGCCCGCTTAATAAGCCAGATGCCGGGGTTAAACCAATAAAAGATGCTGCTTAGCTCAGCCAACAAAATATCGGCAGTATGCCACTGGTTTACGTGTACCTGCTCATGCAGCAGGATTGATTTCAGATCGGCGGGTTCATGTTTGGCTGGGTTAACATAAATGCTTCGCCAAAAGGAAAACGGGGCGGCGTCTTTGTCCATCACCCTAACTAAATGGTCGCCTATGTATTGAGGTTTGGAGTTTTTATACAATCGTAAAAGGGAAAAAAGCTGCAAGGCCAGGCGGATGAGCAGCAAGCCGGCACCCGTCCAGAAAATAACACTCAGCCAGTACCAATAATCAAATGTTTGAACCGGCTGGCTTACCAGTTGAGCCGGCGACTGCCAGTTAATGGCTATTTGCTCCATAGGTTTAGCCAGTTCTTCGTGCCGCTGCACAAAGGCCGAAAAATTGATTTGCGGGTAAATACTGGCAAACAGGATGGCTGCAAGTAAATAGATGCGGTTAAGCGTATAAAAGGTTAAGGGTCTTAACACCAGGTAATAGCCCGCGCAAAATAGTAACAAGGCTATGTTCACTTTCAGTAAAAAAACAAATGTTGCCGGCATGGTTGTAAGGTTTATTGTTTTTCAATGAGTTTAATGATCTCTTTCAGGTCGGTAGCGCTGATCTTCTTTTCGTTGGCGAAAAACGTTACCAGGTCTTTATAGGAGTTTTGAAAATAGTCGCTCACAAAACCACTCATAAAGCGCTTTTTATATTCTTCTTCCTGTATCACGGGCAGGTAACGGAACGAGTTGCCCATTTTTTCGCTTTTTAAAAATCCTTTGCGCTCCAGGTTCTTTATGGTAGAGGCAAGGGTAGTGTAAGGGGGCTTTGGTTCGGCCAGTTGATCTAAAAAATCTTTGATAAATCCCGGGCCCGATTGCCACACAGCCTGCATTGCTTCTTCCTCTTGTTGCGATAGTTTTTCCATTGTATTTACGATTGTTTCGTAAATCTACGAACTATTCGTAGTAAAGCAAATTTATTTTCAGTTTTTAACAGAATTTAACGTTTGGTTTAAAAGGTTAGTGGTTGGAGATCAGAGGTTAGGGGGATATAGGATTGAAGAGAGGTAACTATTTTCCTTTACCTATTCACTACTCACCCTCAAATCTGCGTTAGTGATAGGAGCGGATACCGGCCTGTGACTAAGGCCTGTGCAGTATGAGCGGATAGCCCGGGCCTGAGGCAACGCCCGTAATTTGAACCATGATTTTAGGATTAATAGATTGGCAGGATGCTGCTGAGTCAGGATTAAACAAATTTCAGACGACTTATTGAGCTTTCTTGTCATTCTATAAATTCTTTAATTCTAAGTAATTTCCGTTCAGATAAATAACCAATCAATATTTGATATTACTGCGACGATAACTAAAGCCCACCAACCCATCAGTAAAACTAATGCAAGCTTGCTAACAGCCTAACCTCTAATCTCCAGCCTCTGATCTCTAATTTCCGCCAACCATATCTTAACATAAATCTATCAATCACCAAATCAACCCTGTTAATTTCATAAAAACCACAACAAAAGTTGATCTTAACTTAATATAAAAACAAACAAAAAACTATATTTAAGCCTGAGTTGATTGTAAAACATAAATACGCGCTTATTGAAAACTATTACCCGCAGAGACTTTTTAAGTAAAGGTGCTATGCTGGCTGGCGGAGCTTATCCCGCTATGCTTGCCCTTGGCTTACTTAAATCCGCACCCGCGCATGCTTTTAACCTGGAAGGCAGCGGCAAAGGCAAACACATTATTATTTTAGGAGCCGGTTTGGCCGGTATGACCTGTGCCTATGAGCTTGGCAAGCTTGGATATCAATGTACCATTTTGGAGGCGCGGCAACGTACAGGCGGTCGCTGTTTTAGTATTCGTAATGGAAGTACCAATACCGAAATTGATAAACCTACGGCTACAGCCCGTTTTGATGAAGGTCAATATTTTAATGCAGGCCCATCGCGCATTCCCCACAATCATGAGCTCACGTTGCATTACTGCAAAGAGTTGGGTGTACCCATCCAGGTTTATAACAATGTAAACGAGGGCGCCTATTATTTTGCCGAAGGTAAGGGGCCTTTATCTAATAAAAAAATAAAGGTACGGGAGGTGCATAACGACATTCGCGGTTATATGACCGAAATGCTTGCCAAAAGCATTGACCACGGCGGTCTCGATAGCAGCTTTACCAAAGAGGATGGCGAAAAGATCATCGAATACCTGCAAGCCGAAGGTGGACTGGATATTGATAAATTGTACAAAGCGTCTGCTCGCCGCGGCTATACGGAATCACCTGGTGCAGGCGATAAGCCTGGCAAAATCGCTGATCCGCATAAACTGGCCGATCTGCTGCATTCGGGTTTGATGGATCCAGATTTCTATAATGTGGCCGAATATACCTATGAACTGCAGATGACCATGTTTCAGGCCGTGGGCGGTATGGATCAGATAGCTAAAGCGATGGAGAAGAAAGTAGCGCCATCCATAAAAATGGGAGCGGAGGTTACTGCCATTAATAATGTGCCTGATGGCGTTAAGATAACTTATAAAGACGCTACAGGGGAGCATATCTTAAATGGCGACCTGTGTATCTGTACCATTCCGTTACCCGTGCTAAGCAATATCAGCAATAATTTTAGCGGCGATGTTAGCCGGGCTATTGACTATATCAGCTATAACCAGACCGGAAAGATAGGCCTGCAGTTTAAGCGCCGCTTTTGGGAGGAGGATGAGCATATTTACGGTGGTATAACGCACACTAACAATGATTTAACGCAAATATTTTACCCGAGTTATGATTATTTGGGAAAAAAGGGTATCTTGATTGGATATTATAACTTTAACGAAAAAGCGCAAAAGATCGGCGCTTTAGGCTACGCCGAAAGGGAGAAGTTCGCGCTTGAAAAAGGCAAGCTGATCCACCCGCAGTATGACAAGGAGTTTGAAAACTCGTTTTCGGTAAGCTGGCATAAAACCAAATATAATTTAGGCGGATGGGCGGTGTATACTACCGAAACCCGCAAAACACAATACCCGGTACTGTTAAAGCCCGATAAGCAGGTATATTTTGCAGGCGAGCATTTGACATACCTGAATGCCTGGATGGCCGGTGCCTTTGAATCGGCCAGGAGCACGGTTGCCGCCGTACATGCAAGGGTTACAGGCCAGCGTACCCAATATCCGGCTCAAAAATAAAACGACGTTACAAAACATTAAATACCACCACCATGTCAAGTACAATTAACCGCAGAAACTGGATTAAATCCAGCGCATTTATGGCCGGAGGACTGGCCTTTTTTTCAGGAACAATTGGTAAGCTGGCAGCCATGCCGGCCCGCGTATTTAAATTACAAAGCCGGGTATTAACCGATCAGGAAGCCGTTACCAATGCCGGCTTTGAATTGAAAGCAAGATTATTAGCCAATGAGAACCCTTTTGGCCCGTCGGCAGCAGCAAAAAAAGCTATCCAGGATGCTATTGATAAAAGTTATCAGTATCCTTTCATGACCCAGGGCACCCTGTACAATAAAATAGCCCAGTATGAGGGTATAAACTACAACAACATTTTAATGGAGTCTGGCTCATCGCCATTGTTGTTGGCAGCGGCGATCCATTACAGTAAAGGCGGTAAAAGCATCATTACCGGTGATCCATCGTATGATGATCTGCCTTCACATGCGCAACAATTGGAAGGCAAATGGATCAAGGTGCCCCTAACTGCAGACTATAAACTTGATCTTGACGCGATGGAGGCAAAGGTTGATGATAATACCGGTCTGGTATATGTCTGCAATCCCAACAACCCAACTGCAACTATATTGGATACTGCTAAATTGAAAGCCTTTTGTGAACGCGTATCTAAAAAAACAACAGTATTTGTTGACGAGGCTTATATCGATTACCTGCCCGATCCACAAGCCAGCACCATGATCAGCACCGTGAAAGCCGGAAGCAATGTTATTGTTGCCCGTACCTTTTCAAAATTGTATGGTTTTGCCGGTTTGCGTTGCGGTTATGTGATTGCCCAGCCCGATACTATTAAAACTTTATCGATGTATACTACAGGCTTTTCGCTTGCAGCAACTACTATTGCAGGCGCAATTGCGGCGTATCGCGAAGAGGAATTTTTAAAGGATGCACTCCAAAAAACGCTGGCCTCAAAAGAATACCTGTATTCGGTACTTAAAAAAGAGGGTTATGAATATATCCCTTCATCGGCAAACTTTGTGATGTTCCCGCTTAAAATGGACGGTAAAAAGTTTGTAAGCGAAATGATGAAACGCGGCGTAGGTGTCCGCAACTGGCAATTTAACGGCAAAGACTGGTGCCGAGTAAGCATTGGCCGTATGGACGAAATGGAAGCCTTTGCCGATGCGTTTAAACAGTTATCTTAAGTGGTGATTAGAGGTTGGAGATTAGAGGTTAGGAGTCGTTTTTATCCATTAGCCTATAATCTCTGATCTCCAATCTTTAACACAACCAACCTCTAATCTCTAACCTCCAATCTCTAAAATGAGAAACCTCACATTAACACTACTACTAAGTTCATCACTTTATTTTGCCCAGGCGCAAACTGTAAACCCTCGTCCGCTTACTATGGATGAGTATAAAAAGGCACAATCATTCACCATTGTTAATTTGGATAATGATACCTACATTAAATTTGAAAATACCTATGTGCTTGACCGGTACGAAAGCCGTAAACCCTATTTTATAACCGGGGCCGACGGGTTAAAAAAACGTATCGACCTGTATAAACTGGTTGCCAAAGAAGGTATGCAAGAAATAGGCCTCATGGTATTTTATACCAACGAAAAAGGCAAGCTTTACAAAGCCCTTGTGCCCGATTTTACTGCCGATGCCAAGGTTTGGGAGCAGTATTTCCAGGATATTGATAATATCAATAAAGTGGAGCAAAACTTTATCCTGAAGTTGTCGTACGTGCTGTCAAAGGAAGTCAGCTTTCAACAATATAAGGTGCTTAACGCCGGCAAGGATTTGAAGGAAGAGGCCGCTACCTATGGCAATGACATCTGTTTCCCGGGCGAAGAACTGGTTACCATGGCCAATGGCGATAAAAAGATGCTTAAAGCTGTGAAAAGTGGCGATGAGGTAATAACGGTTGATCCGTTGACTAAAAAAAGTACCGCTGTAAAGGTAAAAGAACTTACCATACATGAGGCCAAAAACTACGCTTTAACGCAACTGGTACTGGTATCGGCCCAAACAAAAAACACAGCCGAAGGCAGGCAGGTAAAACTGAATAGCAAAGTGTTACAGGCAACTCCTAATCACCCTATGTTAACCAAACAGGGTAACATTAAAATTGGAGCGGTAGCAACCGGCCAGGAAGTACTTTGCCTGAACGAGCAAACCGGCAAATATGAAACTTTCACCGTATTGCAAAAAACAGAACACGCGGGCGGTGTACAAAGAGTATATAACATTGTAGCCGATGGCGGCAGTACCCTGCTCATGAACGGTGTAATGGTGATGCAGAAGTAATTTCGTGTTCCCTTTTTCTGCTTTAATCAAACTTAGTGTCTCCCTCGGGGTCTCTGTTGGGGACCCCTGAGATATTCATAAAATACCAGCTTCTTAACAATGTCGGCAACAATGCGTAGTCCTGCGAAGCATAAACTGTAGGGAAACATGCTTTTGTAATAATGAAGTTACCATGAATAATTCAATCATTTGCATCAAAATGTTGCAACATTAAAATCTATAAGTTAATTTAGATGACTTAAATATGACAATTATGCTTGTTAACAAAAAATTATTAGTTACGCTAGGTCTGCTATCCATAGTAGTGTTTGGCGCTATGACTACAAGTAAACCGCAGGACGAAGGTTTTAAAAACCTTAAAGTTTTGCCTAAAAACATTTCGGGCGAGAACCTGCACAAGGTTATGGAAGAGTGGGAGCATTCATTAGGTGTACATTGCAACTTTTGCCATGCCCGTAATGAAGAAACTAAAAAGATGGATTGGGCAAGCGATGCCAAGCCTGAAAAAGCAATGGCGCGCGATATGTATAAAATGATGAACAAAATTAACCAGAAGTATTTTCATGCAAAAAAGGATTCTTTAGGCATGATCATGCAAAGTGGTGTTAACTGCAATACCTGTCACCGTGGTACAGCTCATCCAGAGGTTATGGTACCTGACGGAAAAGGTCCGGGTGGTCAGCCTGGTCCGCCGTCTGCTGGTCCTGCTCCGGGCAGCCCTGCGCCAACTAAGCCATAATTAACAAGTGTATTAGTATAATTAAATGCCTTTGGTAACCCCAGGGGCATTTTTGTTTTATAGTGGTTATTATCAGCTGTGTTTACCTGCAAAGTAAAAATTAGGTTAAGGATTTTGTTATTTAACTGTTGAATATTTATAATTTTTGACAGATAGCTTCAAACTGTATTCATGAAAAATTCATGCTTGGTAACGATCTTTATACACCATAGAGGTTCGTTGGTTTTATTTAGAGAATTGCTAGTTGATTTATGATCAAATTTGCAATGTTGATTTATGAAACCGGGGACTAATTATTGTAACCTTTAATATTATCATAATTAATAAATGACTGCTGAGTTTCAGATTAAGCCACAGGAGCAAGCTAATATCTCAACAAATTCCAGCGATTTATTTTGCCGGAATTGCAAAAACCGGTTGAGCCGTATCAAACGGAGCAGCCTGGCAAAATTTTTATTGTTGGGTTTACCCTTTAAAAAATACATCTGTTATAAGTGCTCCCGTAAAACCTACAGGTGGGCCCCCAAATAATACTTCAATCGTTTTTATAGCATTGGGCATATAGTATCTTTTTGTGTAAATCAATTACATTTGTTTTATGCAGAAAATACTGATTGCCAACCGTGGTGAAATAGCTTTACGAATTATGCGCTCGGCGCGCGAAATGGGTATTAAAACCGTTGCGGTTTATTCACATGCTGATCGGGACGCCCTGCACGTGCGCTATGCTGATGAGGCTGTAAATATCGGGGAAGCTCCATCCAGTCAATCCTATCTTATTGGAGAAAAGATCATAGCTGCATGTAAGCAAACCGGGGCTGAAGGCATTCACCCTGGATATGGATTTTTAAGCGAAAATGCCGGTTTTGCCAGGCTGGTTAAGGATTCGGGACTTATTCTTATTGGCCCATCTCCCGAGGCCATGGAAGTAATGGGTAACAAGTTATCGGCCAAAGCTGCGGCACTCAGGTATAATATTCCGATGGTACCCGGAACGGAAGAAGCCATTACTGATGTTAACGAGGCTAAGAAACGGGCTATTGAGGTAGGTTTTCCAATATTGATCAAAGCAGCCGCGGGCGGCGGGGGTAAGGGGATGCGCATTGTTGAAGGCCCGGCAGACTTTGAAGAGCAAATGCAATTGGCTGTATCCGAAGCTACCTCAGCTTTTGGCGACGGCTCTGTTTTCATTGAGCGCTATGTATCATCTCCCAAACACATCGAGATCCAGGTACTTAGCGATACGCATGGTAATATTGTGCACCTGTTTGAGCGGGATTGTTCGGTACAGCGCCGCCATCAAAAAGTAGTTGAGGAGGCGCCATCGGCAATATTAACACCCGAGATCAGGGAAAAGATGGGGCGTTGTGCGGTTGATGTAGCCCGGTCTGTAAATTATACGGGTGCAGGTACGGTTGAATTTATCATGGATGAAGGGTTGAATTTTTACTTTCTGGAAATGAATACCCGTTTACAGGTTGAGCACCCTGTTACAGAACTGATAACCGGTATTGACCTGGTAAAGGAGCAAATTAAAATTGCAAGGGGCGAGGCTATCAGTTTTAAACGGGAAGATTTGAAGATTCATGGTCATGCCATTGAACTGCGTGTTTATGCCGAAGATCCGGCCAATAATTTTTTACCGGATATCGGCACGCTGCAAACCTATATAACCCCAAAAGGGCCTGGCGTACGGGTTGACGATGGGTTTGAGCAAGGCATGGAGATTCCCATTTATTACGACCCGATGATAGCCAAGCTGATAACCTTTGCGGATACCCGCGCTGAAGCAATTGAGCGGATGATAAGGGCTATAGATGAATATCAAATCACCGGTATTACTACCACCCTCGGTTTCGGCCGTTTTGTAATGCAGCACGAAGCTTTTACCTCTGGCAATTTTGATACCCATTTTGTAAAAAAATATTTTTCGCCCGAGGTGCTGCTGGAAAGTCGCGAGGATGAAGCTATTGTAGCAGCAATAGTAATGGAACAGCTCTTGAGCAAAAAAAGGGTTTCAATTGCTGCCCCGGTAGAGGTAGCTAACTCAAGCAACTGGATCAAGAACAGGAAGCAGATTTAATAATTGTTGATCGCGGCCAGTTCATCTATCAAAGCTGCCTGAGCAGGGTTGATCTTTATTTTTGCTGTCGCCATATCAAACCATTCGGCACGATCAATTTCATCAAAAGTTTGTTTTTTTCCTGAGCGAGGCGGCCATTCTATTTCAAAGGTATTGCTTTTGATATTTCCCGGATCAATATTGCCTTCAACAGCCCAGGCCAGTACTGTTTTACCCCCCTTTTGTTTTATAAAGTTCAACGCTATAAAATCCCCGGTTATTTCATGCCCGGTTTCTTCCCGAAATTCACGCTTTGCTGCCTTGAGGGGATCTTCGTCGGGAAGATATTCACCTTTGGGTACCGACCACGAGCCTTCATCCTTGTTTTTAAAGAACGGCCCGCCCGGATGTACAAGAAACACCTGCAAACCATGAGCTGCTTTACGGTATAATAAGATCCCTGCGCTTTGCTTTGGCATGTTTAAGATTTAAAGGCAAGTTAATGAAAGGCTTAATTATAATTGTTATTTTTGATACAAACGCCCCAAACCGATATACAATTATTATGGCAGACAACAGATGGAGCAAATTTAAAGTAACTGCTGATGTTGATACGGACGTACGCAGTATGTATGAAGCCTGGGCTACTCCCGAAGGCCTGGAAACCTGGTTTTTGCGTAAGGCTGATTTTTTTGCCATAGCAGGCCGTCAACGCGAACCGCAGGAGTTTATAAAAAAAGAGGATACTTATACCTGGCATTGGCATGGGTTTGATGATACCATTTCCGAAAACGGACAGGTGCTGGAAGCCAACGGCGCCGATTTTATAAAATTTACTTTTACAGGCGGCAGTATAGTGAGTGTATCTATCACTGCTAAACTGGGCGTTGTTATTGTTGAACTGGTGCAGGAAAACATCCCCGAAGAAGCCGACCCCGAAAAAAATCTTTATGTGCAATGCCAACTTGGCTGGACATTTTATCTGGCCAACCTGAAATCGGTGCTGGAGGGCGGCAAAGATCTTCGCAATAAGCGTAAGGATTTGTTCTCGAGTTTCAAATAATTTCATTTACTGCTGACAAACCATAGTGCAAAATATTTTAGCTTTGGGTCAATCAAAATAGCCCCTTTCAACGGGCCGGGAAGCATATGTTTACAGGAATTATAGAAACTTTAGGGAAGATCACCGATCTGCAGCAGGAAAAAGGCAACCTTAATATTACAGTAGAATCGGCTATATCGCACGAGCTCAAGATCGATCAATCGGTAGCGCACAATGGTGTATGCCTTACTGTGGTAGCTTTAGCCGATGGCTTGCACGTGGTAACCGCGATTGAAGAAACATTAAATAAAACCAATCTTTCGCAGCTCAAAGTTGGCGACCCGGTAAACCTGGAACGCTGCATGCAAATGAATGCCAGGCTCGATGGCCACATTGTTCAGGGCCATGTTGACCAGGTGGCTGTTTGCACCGCGTTTAAAGAACTTGACGGCAGTTGGGAATATACCTTTGAATATGATGCAGCAAGCGGCAATGTAACCGTAGAAAAAGGATCTATCTGTGTAAATGGTATCAGCCTAACCGTGGTTAATTCGCATGCCAATAGTTTTTCTGTAGCTATTATTCCGTATACATTTGAGCATACCAACCTGCACAATGTGCGGGTTGGCAGCCAGGTTAACCTCGAGTTTGATATCATAGGCAAATACGTTGCCCGCTTAATGCAACGCTAAATTCCCAAAGATTTAATGCGCTCCCTGGAGTACGCTATATAAGTTTTTTGTGTCTCCTTTGGTTTACTTGCCAGGTACTTTTTATAGTACTTAATAGCTGTTGCCTTATTCTTCAGTTCGGTATCATACAGGGTTGCAAGTGCATAATAGGTAATAGGGTCGGGTTTATAAAGCAAGCTTTTCTGGTAAGCTTGAACTGCATTTTTAAGCTGGTGCAGCCTGTCGTACGAATCACCTTTTTCATTGTAATAGGAGCTCACCCCTGTAGATATTGCTTCTTCAATGGCCTTATCCAGGTAAGTTATCGCTTTTGAGTCGTTGTGCAGGGCTTTGTAGCTCATGGCTGTATAATAATATGAAGCTTCTGTGCCGGTATTACCGTCCTCCAATGTTTTGAAAGTTTTAATACAATCCGGATAGTTGCCGGTCATGTAATAAGAAGTGGCCAGCATGGATACAATGCTGCCGGCCTGCTCGCCCGCGTCTATTAGTTTTTTGGTAATGGCGATAGTTACTGGATACCTTTTTAATGCGTACGAGGCCTGGGCCTTGCCTTTCAGGAGCAGCAAATTGGCAGTATCGGCAACAAGTGCTTTGTCGATAATATTTTCAGCATTGCCATATAGTTTAAGGTTGATGAAGAAGGACGACAGGTCATAGGCTACATCAGGGTTAAGCGGATTGATCTTATTAGCTTTTTGCAGATATACAATGCTCCCCTCTATATCGCCTAAATTTTGCGACAGGTCTGCCAGTTGCTTATACACATCAAAGTTGGTGGTATCTTTCAACAGGATCTTCTTTACATATACGATCGCTTTTTTATTATTACCGCGCCTTTTAATGATCTCGCTCATGTTATATAGATTAATGAGGCTGGTGGTATCCGTAGCGTAAATGCGCTGGTAATAATTTTCGGCATCGGGCAGGCGGGATGCCATTTTTGAGGTGTAGGCGAGTTTAGCTAACACTTTAACATCGATAACGGGCTCGTGATATATTTTTTTGAGGTAATCTGCCGCGTCGGCAAAACGCTGGTTTTGATAATAATCAAGCAGGAGCGAATCATTAACGGTTTGCTGAGCGTGTAGTTGCAATACTGATAAGATAAGGAATAGGGTTATAAATAGGTTTTTCATAACTAAATATTTAGTTGAACTAAGTTATTAGTTATAAGTGTTAATTCCAAATCTGAAACAATTTTTTATTGGTGTGGTTAAAATATAAAGTGATACTTAAAACCACACATTATGGATAAGTTAAAGAAATTTGGACTGATGGAAAAAATTGTCCATGAACTGGAAGACCTGAAAAACAGCCAGCAGGCTATTATTGCTAAGTTAACTAAAATAGAAGTTGATAATATCGAACTTGGTGATAAACGCCTTGAAAAAGATCTGCCCGATATGCACCAGCGTGTATCAGAAAACCTGGATACTATTGCAGCCATCCTTGAGGATTTTGCTAATCAAACCGCAAGCTATAGCGACAGCAACAATATAGCCGCCCTGAAAGAGCAGGAAGCATTAGGAAAATAAGTTAAAAATAAAATCCCCGTTCTCGGGGATTTTATTTTTATAGTCGTGGTAATACTAAAGCACCATTATTTCTTGTTGATTTTTCCACTATTCCGGTTATATCTTTTTATGGCCTGGAGATAATTTTTCCATTGGATGCTTTCAATAGCGTCAAGATCGTCACCAACCATAACCCGTAGATTTTCTTCGTTATATTGGATAATAGGCCCGTTGTTGAGCTGTATAGCAACGATGGATTTTGGATTGAACATTTTCCCTTCGGGGTCACTTAAAAGCGAGTATGCATTAATGGGGCCGCTTATAAATTTAAACATCCAGCAGCTATCATTAGCGATGCCTGCATAATAATGGGGGGCCAAAGTATTGGCATTTTTTTCAGCTGATGGAGGTGTAAGGTTTCGGGCTATTTCAATAGTTTGTTCAGGATATATCACTTGTTCCCTGTTTGTATCCGCTTTAGATAGTGACTGATCAACAAACAGCAGGTAACTTTTGTGTACATAGGCATCTACGTAAATTCTGGACTTAACTTCTTTTTTAGATCCGTTGCGCATCGTTACCAGGAAAGTATACTCTGGGTTGTTGGTACTCTTGTTGTGATCACTCCAAAAGTCCCACATAGCGAGAGGCGTCTGTCGATCCATTTGTGAGTCCATGTTTTGCGTGTTAAATGTATTGTTAACAGCGGGCAATCCGTTTTGAGCAGAGGCACATTTTCCTAAAATAACAAAGGAAAAAAGAGAAACATACTTTAATAAAAGTTTCATATATAAAGCTTAGATGGGTTAAATATATGAAACCAGTTTAACCGAAATGTTAACTTTTACCAATACTAAATAACTTATAACTTACGAAGCTTTTAAAGCTTCGTAAGTCTTATAGTTCATCACTACTGGTACTGAATATAAATAGGGGCAGGCTTCAGACTTAACACTTCCTTAGGCGTAAGCATCCTGTGTGGTTCGTTTTTTAAGTCGTTTTTATAAAAAAGTTTAAAGCCGGTGAACTGTACAGGCTCTTCTGAAATAAAATATTTGTAAGTGCCTTTTTTAAGTTCCGGACCACCCCAGCCATCCATATCCATCACTACCTGTACTTCGGGACGTAATTTAATATCCTTGTAGTTGGTTACCATGCGTTTGGTAAAGCGGTGTACAACAAATATTTTAGGTGGGAGGTCATTCTTTTTTGCCAGTTTGGCCAGGTAGCCGGTTACGTAGTTAATATCATCGGCATCAAAGGTACCTATGCGTTTGCCGGGCACACTGCCTTCCTTCATAGAAAATTCCGGGTCGATGCCTAAATGAACGTTTGGCATCTTCATGTATTTCTCTAATAAAGGCAATTCGGTTTGTACTGTGCTGAAGCCAACCTGGATATCTAAAAACACAAGTGCATTGATGCTTTTTGCCCAGCTAATCACGGTATCAATCTGGCTAAAGGGCATCCGTAAGTTATGCAGACCATTACGGCCGGCATCAGCCTGGGCCGTTACGCAGATATAATGTAAGGCCGGTACCACGTTAGTAGCTGTATCAGCCTTTTCCCAGTTCTTTACCTCTTCCTTTAATTTATTGAGCATGGTTTTGCGTGGGTATTGGCCCAGCACGCCCATGTTTTTTGAATAGAGGTTACCATAAAACGCTACAATGCGGTTAAATGGTAAAATAGCTCCGGGAAGCGGATATTCTTTGGTTTTTACCGGCCAGCGACCACTTTTATCGCCATTGGCCAGTTTTTTCATCAGCGAATCGTACTTTAAAGTATCCAGCATGGATGACCTTGCCGACGTATCGCGGAAATGTTTGCGGGTTGTAGAACAGGCCGTATTAGCAACGGCAATAAAAATAAACAGGGCTAAAGCAGAAATTGTCCTTTTCAAATTTTAAGATTTTTGACTTAATGAGCAATATCTGTGCCTATTCTATACTTTTGCCCTTCATAGCTGTACTTATTGCCTGATCCATTAAGCGTTCGGCAAACGGACGAGTGAACTCGTTAACCTCATCAATCGTTTTTAAAATCAGGTCTTTATCGTCGCTGGTGAGGGCCTCTTTCAGTTTCTGAACAAGTTTGGTAGTATCGGCAATTTCTGTAACCGAAACATAATCAGCATTTTTTTGCAGGAAGCGTTCAACGGTATAAACCATTTGTTCGCCTTCAGTGCGCGCCTCAATAAGCATCCGCTGATTTACATCATCTTTGGCGTGGGTAATGCTGTCCATCAGCATTTGTTCCACCTGTTCGTCGGTAATGCCATAGGTTGGTTTTACTTCAACCTCCTGCTTTACGCCCGAACGTAGTTCGATGGCCTGTATGGTTAGGATACCGTCGGCATTTAATAAAAAGTTAATATCAACTTTAGGGAAACCTGCAGGCATGGAAGGGATGCCTTTTAAATCAAACTCGGCGAGTTTACGGTTTTCTTTGATCAGATCGCGCTCGCCCTGGTAAACGGCAATTTTCATGTTTACCTGTCCGTCTATTGATGTCGTATATTGCCTGCCTCCCTTGGTTGGCACCTTGGAATTACGGGGAATAATAACATCCATCAGGCCGCCCATGGTTTCAATACCTAAGGACAGGGGGGTAACATCTAATAGTAAAATATCTTTACGGTTGCCTGCTAAAATATCGGCCTGTATGGCGGCGCCTAAAGCAACTACTTCATCAGGGTTCACATCATCATGCACCGGGCGACCAAAAAACTCAGCAACCATACGTTTAACCAATGCCGTACGGGTTGAGCCGCCAACCATAACCACTTCATCAATTTGATCGATAGTTAGTTTTGCATCCTTAAGCGCGTTTTGGCAACTGGTGATGGTTTGCTGTACTTTTGGTAATATCAGTTCTTCAAAAGTAGTGCGGTCAAGTGTACACCAGATCTCGCCGATTTTATCATTAACCAAGCTTTGGTGTGCGAAGGCTTTTTTGGCTTCTTCGGCCTTTAGGCGCAGTTGCTGGGCCAGTTCGGTATTGGCAAGCACTTCGGCTTTATTAAGCTGGTTTTTCTCAATCCAGTAATCAACAATAATACGGTCGAAATCGTCGCCGCCTAAAAATGTATCGCCATTGGTAGATAGTACTTCAAAAATGCCGTTTTGTATTTGCAATATGGACACATCAAAGGTGCCGCCGCCAAGGTCATAAACTGCTATAGTTTTAGTTTCTTCGGGGTTTAGGCCTATCCCATAAGCCAAACTTGCCGCGGTAGGTTCGTTAACTATCCGCAACACATCAAGCCCTGCAAGTTTACCAGCATCACGGGTGGCCTGGCGCTGCGAATCATTAAAATATGCCGGAACAGTGATCACAGCACGGTTAACCGGGGTTTTAAGGGCATGCTCGGCACGGGCCTTAAGCTCTTTCAATATCTGGGCCGATAGCTCGATAGGGGTGTAAAATTTATCGCCTACTTTGATCTTTACCAGGCTTTCGGTATCGTCGTCAATTACTTTATAGCTAAAAAAGTCTTTGTAGTTTTCAATATCGTGGTAACTGCGGCCAAGCAAGCGTTTAACCGAAAATATTGTATTTTGTGGATCGGTTATCAGGAACTCTTTTGCCTCATTACCAACCAGCACATCGCCTGCATCACCAAAATGAACTACAGAGGGCACCAATACACCTTTGCCTGCATCATTAATTACCTGCGGGTTTTTACCAGGGTTGATGAATGCTACCAGCGAGTTAGTGGTACCCAGATCGATGCCTACAATGATCTCTTCTTTTTGCAATGAGCCTGTTGCCAGGTTGATAGAAACTTTAGCCATTATATTAAGTTAACAAAGCGCAAATGTACTTAGTTTTGGTTGAGGATATGTCTTCTCAATCTCTAATTTGTTAAGTTTTGTGCGTTTTGTAACATCATCGCAGGTTGAGCCTTTATTTCATTATACTGTCAAACAAATACGCTTAACACCGCTTTATCCCTGTAATACCCTAAATAAATTATTATGAAAAATCGTGAATTAGGAGCATCCGGCATATCAACAGCGCCATTGGTTTTTGGCGGCAATGTGTTTGGGTGGACTGTTAAAGGTAAAGATACGGGCCTTTTACTGGATGCATTTGTGGATGCCGGGTTTAATACTATCGATACTGCTGATGTTTACTCGCGCTGGGTTGAGGGCAATAAAGGCGGCGAGTCGGAAACCGAAATTGGTAACTGGCTTAGGCAAAGCGGCAAACGCGATAAAGTAGTTATAGCCACTAAAGTAGGCGCCGAAATGGATTCGGGCAGCAAAGGGCTTAAAAAGGATTACATTATTAAATCGGCCGAGGCTTCATTAAAGCGCTTGCAAACCGATTACATTGATTTGTATCAAACCCATTACGACGATCCCTCAACCCCGGTTGAAGAAACCCTGCGTGCTTATGATCAACTGGTGCAGGATGGTAAGGTGAGGGCTATAGGTACTTCCAATATGTCTGTCGAACGTTTGCATGAGTCGCTCAAAACGAGTATTGAAGAAGGCCTGATAGCTTATCAAACGCTTCAGCCCGAATATAACCTGTTCGACAGGGAAAAATATGAAACCACTTACGAGCCCTTTATTAAAGAGCAAAACCTTGGGGTGATCAGTTATTTTTCGTTGGCCAGCGGTTTTTTAAGCGGCAAATACCGTTCGGAAGCCGACCTGAAGGGAAGCAGCCGCGCGGGGATGGTTAAGAAATATCTTAACCAAAGAGGCTACAGGATATTAAAAGCCCTGGACGACCTTGCCGGGCAGTATCAAACCAGTCAGTCGGCAATTGCACTGGCGTGGTTAATTGCGAGGCCCGGTATTACAGCACCCATTGTTAGTGCCACCAGTTTGGAGCAGCTTAATGATCTTGTTGTATCAGCCGCTTTGAAATTAAATAATGAAGCTATTGAAATGCTGAATATCGCCAGTGTTTATTAAATATTAATTTATATTTCACTATATATAACAGCGCGCTTTTTAAATGAAAGCTGCGCTGTTTGCTTTTAGTTACCTGATTAGCATTCCAATCACTTACTTTGGATTACTTAATAATTACATTGATTTTTTAAATTAATTATTAAACAATAATATCCTGTTTTTTACTTTTTTAAACACTAAAGTTTTAAATATTTCCTAAAAAATAGTTTATTTACTAAACCGAACTCCCTGTTTTTGAGTATAAAGAGTTCTCTCTAATTAATTTTTTATTTTAAATGGAAAAGCTGAAGCGGATTATTGGCTACGGGATGCCTGATTTGTCGCTGGAGAATAAGCTGTTTAATGCGCTCTCATTATTCATTTGTGCCAGCAGCGTTTTTTCGCTAATCTGCAATTTGTTTTTAGGCTTAAGTTATAAGCTTGAGCTTGTTGAGCTTTTTGTGATACTGATGTCGGGCTGGGCTTTTTACAGGAGCAGGTTCGTAAAGTATAAAGAGGATGCAACCCTCATTTACATTTGCTTAGGGCTGTTTGCAATTATTCCGGGCTGGTTTTACAATGGCGGTATCTCCGGATCAACAACGCTTTCGGGAGTCTTTTTTATTGTACTTATAACCCTGCTTGTAAAAAAACGATATCATTATATTTTTATCGGCGCGCTAATAGCTATATTTTTAGGATGCTACTTTATCGAAAAACATTTTCCTGGTTTAGTACAGCCTTATGATAGTACCGCGTCAAAAGAATCTGACCTCATCACTTCGGCTGTGGTAAACATATTGACTGTTGGGCTGCTGGTAGGTTTTATTAAAAAAAGCCACGAAACCGATAAGCGCGACCTGATTCGTAAGGGTGAAGAGCTGCAAGCTTCTCAAATTGAACTTTCGGCCTCACGTGACCAGGCTGAGGCGGCCACGTTTGCCAAATCGAACTTTCTGGCCAATATGAGCCACGAAATTCGCACGCCACTTAACGGTATCATCGGTACCGCCCAATTGCTATCACGTACTAATTTACAGCCCGAGCAGCAGGAACTGCTTCAAACTTTACAATCGAGCAGTAATTTATTGATTAACATCATCAGTGATATTCTTGATATTTCAAAAATCGAAGCAGATAAACTGGTCCTTCACCCGGTTTCAACGCATTTGCGTAACTGCATAAAAACAGTTATTGAAATTACTGAACCGGCCATTACATCCCTTCACAAACCCCTAAGCTTAACCTATGATGTTGATGCTAATGTGGCAAACTATGTAATAGCAGATGAGGGCAGGCTTCAGCAAATCCTGGTTAATTTGATCGGAAATGCCATTAAGTTTACCGACGAAGGTTCGGTAAGTTTACGCGTCACAGCATCTGAGATCAGGAACAACGTCCAGGACATAACCTTTAGCATCAAAGATGACGGGATTGGCATAAGTGAAGAGGCATTAGCACAGTTATTTAAACCATTTACACAGGTAAATACTACCGCCTTGCGCAAATATGGCGGTACGGGGCTGGGCTTATCCATTTGCAAAAAACTTGTGGAGATGATGCACGGCAGAATCTGGGTAGAAAGTAAGGAAGCCCAGGGCTCATTGTTTAGCTTTACCTTGCCTTTACATGTTACCTATGGCATTATTGAACCGGAGATGCAACCGGATGAAAAGGAAGCTTTTCAGTACCGGCCGTTACGCATTTTATTAGCCGAGGATAATAAAATGAACCAGTTAATAGCCAGTAAGATTTTTAAAAAGGTTGGTTATAATATTGATATTGCCGAAAATGGATTGGCCGCGGTAAATATGGTTGAGCAGTGTAACTACGATCTGATATTCATGGACATTCAAATGCCCGAAATGGATGGTTTACAGGCTACCCGCCATATATTAACAAAGCATGGTAAAGGCGCTCCGCCTATTATTGCCATGACAGCCAACGTGCTTAGCGAAAATGAGCGTGAATGCACCCAGGCCGGTATGAAAGATTTTGTAAGTAAACCTTTTACTTTTGAACGGCTGGAAGATATCATCCAAAAATGGACGTGATTTATTAAAAAATTGTCAATCGTTGATTAGTACCATACAAAATAAAAATAGTACCATTAAGGGCAAAGCTATTGTGT
Source organism: Mucilaginibacter gossypii (assembly GCF_900100945.1). Lineage (GTDB taxonomy): Bacteria > Bacteroidota > Bacteroidia > Sphingobacteriales > Sphingobacteriaceae > Mucilaginibacter > Mucilaginibacter gossypii. Next base: position 473,025 of record NZ_FNCG01000001.1, read on the forward strand.
GTAGTTTTGTGTCATGTTACAAAGCATTCCCACAATTGATATTTGCACACTTGCCGATGATATTAAACAGGACGACATCCTGATCAGCAGGTTTGCGTCTTATCTGGATGCTCATAAAAACCTTTTCTTCCCGCACCGCCACTCGTTTTACCACCTGGTATTGTTTACTGATGGCGGAGGATCACATACCATTGACTTTGAAAGCTTTGAGGTAAGGCCGGGGCAGATTTACTTTATGATTCCCGGGCAGGTGCATTCATGGGCTTTTGAAGGTTTTACTGACGGTTATATTATCAATTTCTCAAGCTCGTTTATCCAGTCGTTTTTATTACGCTCAGGCTACTTTGACAATTTTAACTTTTTGAACGGCAATCCAAAGGATGAGGTGGTTGACTTACCTGCCAACCAGTTACCCGAAATCATTACCCTTTTTGAAAGGATTGTATCTGAAGTTGAAAAGCCTGCAGTTTTGGGTAGCGATATGGTAAGGGTGCTTATGCTTCAGCTTTTCATTCTAATAAATCGTTGCCAGGGCAAAGGCGATAGCTTTGGCAAACAGGGCTATAATCAAACGCTGATCCGTAACTTTCAGAAGCTGATTGAACAGCATTATATCGATGTAAAGCTCCCTAAAGATTATGCAGAACTGCTTTATATTACCCCCAATCATTTAAACGCGGTATGTAAAGATGTGCTTGGCCTGTCGGCAGGAGAGGTGATCCGTAACAGAACTTTGCTTGAAGCAAAAAGGCTATTGACCAATCCGCGACTTAATATAAGTGAGATAGCTTTTAACCTAAATTTTAGTGATAACTCCTATTTTACCAAGTTCTTTAAAAAAATTGAGGGCATTACCCCCGAAGAATTCAGAAAAAAAACCTTAAACAATAAATCATAACGTTATGGAAACCCCTAAATATAAATTATCCGCCTGGTCTGCCTTTGTAAACGCCAAATGTCCGCGTTGCAGGCGCGGCGACCTGTTTGCTACCGGTATGTATGAATTTAAAGGACAGGAGATGCATAAAACATGTTCACACTGCGGCCTGGTGTATGAGCGTGAACCCGGTTATTTTTATGTAGCCATGTTTGCCAGTTATGCGCTTAACGTTGCTGAGATGGTTACACTAGCAGTTGCTATCAGCGTTTTAACAGGCAGCAGTAACCCCTGGTTGTATGTAACTATTATTTTAGGAGTAGCGGTAGTTTTAGCGCCATTTAATTTCAGGTATTCAAGGGTGATGCTTTTGCACTGGCTTACACCGGGCTTACATTATCATCCGGAGATGAGCGAGGATAAAACGAAATAATTTAATTGACTGAAATACATACAGATGCCCTTGATTAAAAAATTAAGGGCATTTTCATTTAAACCAAAATCCGCCGCTACAGTCATAATAATAACAAGCTTGATTTATATAAATTAAATAAGTATTTGAAATTAAGCTGTTTATAATTGCTTAAAATCTATTATCATGAAAGCGAAACTTAAATCACTGAAAGCCGATCTATATAATGTATTTGTAGTTGGGAATGCCGATGACAGACAATTGGCAAAAGCATACTTTTTGTTGGCTATCCCTTTATTCGCGATATTTTTTGGCCTGGGTTCATTTCCCAAATTCTGATCATAAAAAAACAGTCGGAGCGTTCTGCTGCGACTGTTTACAACTGTTCCTAACTAACTAACTATTAAACTAAATTATTTTTCTATTGGGTTAAGGCCCAGGTAATTTGCGGCAATAAATAAATTGTTATTGATTTTGTGCCAGGCCTGGTGGTTGCCGCTTGTATACCGGTTTAAAACATCACGGTAATAAGAATCCGAGAATGTGAGCCGGGTGTTTGTTTCTGAATTATACAATGAATCTTTGCCTAAGTAGATGCCGCTGCGTTGCGCAGGTTTATCGATTTTTTTTTCGGGTGTTGAGGAAAACATATTGGCACAAGCTACCAAAATGAGAGATGTCCCAACCAAAACAAGAAAATGGTAAAATAATTTCATAAGCAAGGTATAAGTCTTTAAAAGATGCCTCCGGATGTTCAGAAACATATTATGCTCCAAAAATAACCAACGCTATATAAAAAGTAATCAGGGATTTCACCGTTTTGCGTACGTAGTTTTACGCAATTTTTAATAGATGACGGCGAATATTTAAATGTACAAATAAAAAATCCATTATGTTACAAATTCTTTAAAAAAATTATGCCAGGCTGTTGGTAAGAGTTGGCCTGGGCACTATTTTTGATATGAACATATTACAAACTTTCTTCCTCAATATACCGGTGTTTTAACAGCCGATATTTTGATATAGCCTTTTTAACTTTTAAAGCAGAAAGTTTATACTCCAGTAAAGTACCCAAAGCAAACATAAAAAGAAAACCAGGCGGGTAAATCAAAGCCTCAATCGTACCCTCGCCGATGGATGCGGAAATAATACCGGCTGCAATCCCAATTACCAGCAATACTAACACTGCAGTACTCATGTTACTCAGCCTTAACCTGTAAAATAAATCAGTTGTGTTACGGGGTAGGTTGATAATCAGCTTTGGGAGATAGCGATCTATAAACGTGCGTGGGCGGGTAAAATGTATGTTGCGATTGCCTTCATAACCTAAAAAGATTTTATCTGCTCCCATAGATACTTCTGATGATATAAAATCGAAATTAGTTTCACGCTTCGCTGCGAATTTGCGTAAAGCCTTTTCCAATTCAGCCTTTTCATCAGGGCTTAAAGAAACCGTTTTAATTGTGATCATGGTTTTATTCAGTTAAAGTAGCAAATAAATTAACATCATTATGCAAGGCGGCTAATAAACTTTTACTTTTGCCGGCGATATGAATGATTCGCTTAAAAATAAATACGACAGCATAATTTTTGACCTTGATGGTACCCTTTGGGATAGTACCGCTAATGTTGCCCTTGCATGGCAGGCGGCAATCAGTAAGGTAGAATATATTAACGAGGAAATGACGCAGGAACGCGTGCGTTCTATTACCGGCATGACCTACGATGCAATTTTTGATAAGTTATTCCCTGATCTTAATGCAGAGCAACGCAAAGAAGTGCAGGCTCTTTGTGCCGTAAGTGAATTGGAGATCCTGTTCACCAAAGGGGGCGAACTTTACCCTCAACTGGAAGATACCCTTAAATACCTTGCTGCAAATTACAAACTTTATATAGTGAGCAATTGTCAAAACGGTTATATCGAACTGTTTTTGGATCTGAACCAATTGCATGGCCATTTTCTTGGACACCAGTGTTTCGGCACAAAAGGGAACCCTAAGGCCGATAATATCAAAGATGTGGTTAATGATCACCAATTGAAAGCCCCGGTTTACGTAGGTGATACCATGGGCGATTATAATGCCGCCAAACAAGCCGGTGTACCTTTTATTTTTGCAAATTATGGTTTTGGCGTTGTGCCTGATGGCATGGTAGCAACCATCAGTAATTTTGCCGGGCTTAAAGAGCTGCTTTAAACTAATTGTGTTTTAATCATATTAGGGTTGAATAGTTGTTAAGCTCGTTGCCTGGAAAGGTAATGCAGTAAATTATTATACATAATTAAACGACTTTGTAATTGGCTTGCCGGTTTGGCTTTGTGTGTTCTGCTTTAAGCTTTCGTATAATGATAATCTTATTGTAAAACAATTTTCGGGTTTTGCCATTGTACTTTCAGCTTTACGGCTAAAAAGTTAATTTAGTAAAATGAAGTTTATCAAATATCTGCCGGTAGCTATAGTACTTGTTTTTTTCGTATCCTGTAAACCCAAAACCAAATCAATGCAGGTGCCTGTAGTTGGTTTTGTTGATGCTTTTGAAGATGCCACCATATCACAGGCCCGCAAAGGTTTTACTGATGCCTTGAACAAAAATGGTTTCAGCGAAGAAAAAAAGACGGTGCAAATTGAATACAGCAATGCCCAGGGCGATATCCCAACGCTTACGCAAATCGTTAACCACTTTGTTACTGATAGTGTAAACCTGCTGGCAACTTGTACAACATTATCAACAGTAACAGCGCTTCAAAAAACAAAATATATCCCCGTTTTTGCCATGGTATCCCCAACTGCCGAACGCATGAAGGTAACTGATGCCAACGGGAAAGCGCCCGCCAACCTTTTCGGCGCAGTAGAAGAGTTAAACTATATTGATACTTCGTTCAGCATTATTCCCAAACTGCTTAAGCCTAAGGGCGCAAAACTGGTTATCGGGATGATCTATAATCAGTCGGAGCCGCAATCGGCCGATGCCTTAAACCGTATTAAATCATTGGCCGCAGGGCTAAACGTTGATATTGTAGCACTTCCGTTAAATACCTCGGCCGATGCGCAGCTGGTTACGCAGTCGCTGCTAAATAAAAACATCGACGCCTTTTTTGCTAATCCGGACAATACCGTTTTTGCATCTTTTGAAACCATCCTAAAAAACTGTAATCAAAAAAACATCCCGATTTTTACAAGCGAAGCAGGTTTGGTACAGCGTGGAGCCGTCGCTGCTTTTGGGGCTGATATTTATCAATGGGGGTACCAGGCCGGCGAGCAGGCAGCCCAATTTCTTAAAACTCATAAAACCGATGGCCTGCAACCCGAAATGGTAAAGATAAGGAAGAGGGTATATAACCCTGCTGCTGCAAAAAAATATAATATTACCATTCCGCCAAATTTTGAGCCTGTAAAATAAATGGATTTTTACCTTACCGCTTTACTACAGGGCCTATGCTTTTCGGCCATAGCGCTGGGGATTTATATATCCATGAAAATCTTCAATATTCCGGATATCACAACCGATGGCAGTTATACACTGGGCGGCGTGGTTACGGCAGTATTGCTGACCAATCATCAGCCCACCTATGTTATTTTACCTGCTGTGATTTTGGCAGGCGCAGCAGCGGGGGCGCTTACCGGTATTATTCATACCAAATTAAAGATCAATGCACTGCTGGCCGGCATCCTGGTCATGACGGCGCTTTACTCGGTTAACCTTACTATTTTAGGCCGCTCAAATTTACCGCTTATCAATTTGCCTTCGTTATTTACTATAGTAAGTGTTGTGAGCGACCTTAATCAAAATACATTCTGGATCCTTGCCATTTTTGTTATCGTGATCACTTTTCTGATCGGCCATCTGCTCAAAACCGATTTTGGCATAGCCATGCGGGCTACTGGTAACAGTGAATCCATGATCCGTTCATTAGGCGTAAATACTGACAGGATGAAAATTACCGGGCTGGCACTGGCCAATGCGCTCACGGCTTTGAGCGGTTACCTGGTAGCCCAGTTCCAGGGTTTTGCAGATATCAGCATGGGCATTGGGATTGTGATAGTAGGGTTAGGATCGGTGATCATTGCAGAAACATTAATTAACTGGTTTAAGCTTACCTCGGTATGGTTAAGTCTGGTATTGGTATTAGCAGGGGCAGTGATATTTCAGCTGGTTTTGGCGTTTACACTCTCAGTTGGTGTCGACCCTAAATTACTTAAAATAGTTACCGCCGGTTTTGTGCTGGTAATTGTAAGCCTGCCGCGTTTATCCTTATTAAGATCATCATGATAACGATAACCGACGTGCATAAAACATTTAATAAAGGTAAAGCCAACCAGGTAAACGCGGTTAATGGCATTACACTGGAGATCAAAGACGGTGAGTTTTTGGTGATAGTTGGTTCGAATGGCTCAGGCAAGACCACCTTGCTTAATTTAATTGCCGGCAGCGTATCGCCCGATAATGGCACTATAAGTATCGACGGAAACGATGTAACCAACATGCCTGATTACAAACGCAGCCGGTGGATTGCAAGGGTATTTCAAAACCCATTGAGTGGCACTGCGCCCGATTTGAGCATATTAGATAATTTCCGGCTGGCATCTATCCGCACAAAAAGAAAAGGTTTATCCGTTGGGGTAAATGATGCTTTTAAAAAACAGGTTCAGGAAAAAGTAGCCGGCCTTGGCATGGGTTTGCAGGATAAGATAGACCAGCCGATGGGTACTTTGTCGGGCGGGCAGCGGCAGGCGCTTACCCTGCTGATGAGTGTGATGGATAGTTGTAAAGTTTTATTGCTGGACGAACCTACCGCGGCCCTCGACCCACGCTCGGCCGACGTGGTAATGCGGACAGCTGATACACTGATCCGCGAATTTAATTTAACGGCGGTATTCATTACGCATAATTTGAAGGATGCTTTTAATTATGGCACAAGAATAATACAAATGGGCGAGGGGTTGATTATTAACGACTTATCGGGTACTGACAAAGCTTCTTTAAAACAAAATGACTTGTTCGACTGGTTTGCATAAAAATTGGCAAAGTAATTGTATAGTTACCTGCACTATGAAAAACAATAATTTTGAAACCATATCCGACGCTTACCAGTTAGTAAGCGGTGCGAAAATAAAAGGCAAAAAGCACGACGAAATATTTGAACTTGGCGCATATGATGCGCTAAAGCGTGGTTACGTACTTTATCCGCTTGAACACGGCGTTAAGTTTGATGATTTCAGCGTAATGATATCTGAAAAGGAATTAAAAAATAACTTCCTTATTGAGGCAGTTAAACAAAACGCAATAGCAGCTTAATTTCAAGCTGCTATTTTTATTTGGCGCCGTTACGTCATGTAACGGCAATAAACCTCATACACAGTGCTGTTTACGTTGTGCAGCAATTTCATTTCTTGCTTTTCTCATCCAATAATTGTAGGTTTGCACATATAAAGTACAAACCGATGTTGTTTAATAAATCATTCTGCTCAATAGTAATGTGGCCCATGGTGCCGCAGCAGAAGGGTTTTGCATCGATAATTCTCTTCTCAACTCCGGTATAGCGGTTTCGAAGCACCCAAACCGATCCTACATTTACCACATTAGTTTAACATTAAGCATTACTTAAACGTAAGCTTAATTGAATTTGAAATTTTATATGGACAATTATTATTCAATAGAAGAAAAGTACCTCCGGGCTGTTGATGAACTATCGTTCGGAGAAACACCTAAGGGCTTAAACATATTAAACCAGATCATTACGGATGAGCCCTTTTTTGCAAGGGCGCATTACCAGTTGGGGATGATCTACTATTACAAGATCCAGGATTACCAAACCGCAGGTTATCATTTTAAAACCTGTATGGAGCTGGAGCCATCGTTTCCGGATAATTACACCCATTATCTTGACCTGGTAGTATTCCTGGGAATGGATAAGCTGGTTTCAACCATTTCGGCCCAGGCTTTAACCACACCGGGGGTGAACAAGGCCCGCACCTTTGAGCTGCTTGGCTTGTTTTATGAAAAACAAAAGGACTGGAATAAATCCTTAGGTTATTACCAGGAAGCCTTTATGGAAGTGACTGAAAAAGACGAGCGTAAAGATATTGAAGATAGTTTTAAACGCGTACGCTCAAAAATGAAGCAAAAACAGGCTTACCTCTATTTCATTACCGAATAAACTTGAATAGCTGTTCAAGTGGATACTTAACGAACAAGCCCCTAATAAAGGGGCTTATTCGTTAGTAAAAAAATCATAATTAATAACGTATGTTTAAAGATAAGCTATTGTCGTAAGTTGCTGTTATACAATAAAGACACAATTTTTGTGAAAAATGTGCAGAGGCTATAAATTGCATTGTAATAATTAAATTGTCCTCTTTATATCTTAATCATGATTTAGCCATGCCTAAATATTTAGTTAAGCAATTGTTATTACTCGCAGTTATAGCTGTAATTGTTTTCCTCTTCAAGTATCTGATAGCGTTGTACGCTGTTAACAGATGAATTTAAATAGCCGGTAAATGCACCTCAGCCATCATACACCTTGCACTGCCGCCGCCATTAGTTTCAATGGTATTGATATCGGCATAAACCAGCTTTCCATACTGTTGTAAAGCGGAACGCTGTGCTTCACTCAAAGCGCTGAAAGCGTTTTGCGACATCACGATCAACGTTTCGCCCGCTTTGTTTTTCACTTCAAGCATATTACCGGCAAACTGGTTCATCTGCTCAAAAGTGATTTCAATAATTTCTTTGTGCGAAGATTTCAATGAATCTATAACAGTTATCCTTTCATGTGGGTTGGGGATGCTATCCAAACAGATTACTGCAAATTCAGTTCCAATGCACATCAGTACATTGGTATGGTAAATGGCTTTCCCTTTTTCATCAACGGCCTCAAAACTGATCGGTTGATAACCAGCTTGTTCACAGAAATAGTTAAGCACCTCTTTATCTGTACGGGGCGAGAGGCAGGCGTAAGCTATTTTATTATCCCTGTCAAGCACCATACTGCCGGTGCCTTCTAAAAAGCGATGGTCATGTTCAAAGCGGCTCAGGTCAATTACATGGGCAACTTTAAATTTATCCTCCAAATCGGTTATGATATCTTCCCTGCGCTCAAGCCTGCGGTTTTCGGCCTGCATAGGGTAAAGGAAAACGCCACCGTCATTATGAAACGATATCCAGTTATTCGGAAATATCGAATCGGGCGTATAAGGCTGTAGGGTGTCATCTATAACAGTAACATCTACACTATTATGGCGCAAAATGTTAACCATACTATTAAACTCACTCAAGGCCCTTTCCTGTACACCATTTTTTTCGGCATTAGCGTTTTGAAAAGCGTTACTTGTAGCAGTTTCTTCATTAAACCCGAAATTAACCGGGCGGATCATTAATATATGTGATGTTGATTGACTCATGATTTTTGTCATTATTTCATTGAGTCATTGAGTCATTTTTTTAATAAATCATGCAAAGCAATGACTTAATGACCAGACGACTCAATGACAAATTAAATTACAGTGTCCCTGAATACCGGCATGCTCATGCAATGGAAACCACCGCGGGCACGGGAAAGTTCGGCCGACGGCATTAATATCAGCGTATCAGTTAAACTTTGTGGATCAAGTTCATTATTTTCAAATTTTTGAAGCAGTTCGGCTACCCGGATCACATTATAACCACCTTCTTTAAAAGCCTCTACAGTTTTATCATTCCGATCGTATCCAACAACAACGCCTTCTTTTAGGGCCAGCAGGTTGCAGGAGTCTGTCCACTGTTCACGGGCATCAAAGGGGAAGGTGTTGTTGCCCGAGTAAATAAACTTGGTTTTTACACCGCTTTTGAGGTCGTTCTCGCTGATGTCGGAAAGCAGGTCCTCAATACAACCAAATAGCCTTGGTTTTTCATCTTTTTCAAACTGAACAATTTCCGCCCGTTCTTTTTGTTTTTTATCAGCAAACCATGATATCGGCTCCCGCTCCTCAATAGGGGCTTCGGCCACCGCAAGCGAGCGGAGTAGTACCCAGGTATCGCGCTTTACCTGCGTAAAAACAGTATCGATATGCATATAATCACGCTTGTTTGGAATTTTTACGATGGTTACCTTCTTCACAACATCGTATTCAAACAACAGCCTGATAGCTTCATTAGCACCGCTGACAGATGTCCGCTCGCTGCAGCCAATCACTAAATGATCAGGACTTACCATCATCACATCGCCGCCTTCTAAAGTTGTGCGGCCTTCAGCGTCTTCGCCCGGACGTAAAAAATGCTGCGCGGTTTCAGGGATCTCCAAAATATTATCGCGATAAGCTTCAAACAGCGGATGATTGAAAAATATGTAACGCATCAGCAAAGTTTCGCGGAAACGGGCTTTCTTTGCCGGCTTATTGAGCAGCATATGATTATTAACCGCTATACCCAAATCCCTCGAAAAAATAAGATTGGGGATAGGGGCAAAGATCATTTCTTCGGTTGTTAACGAGCCCGAAATAAAGATTTTAGCCAGCTCAACCGGATCCGTGTCTGTAAGTTGCTGCTGCAAGCGATAGTTGCAGCTTTCAACGGCACAAACTGCAGCTACCAGTTTTTTGCGGATATCCGGCTGCTGTAAAATATCAGCCAGCAGGGTTTGGATCTCGATAACTTTATCTGACGAATGGAAGCCTGGATTATCAGGTTTAAAAAATGAACGGCGGGTTGCTTCATCATCAATTTGATTAAGCTTGCCTTTTATTTTGTCGGGGTCAAGAAAATAGAGCAGGAGCTTTACATAATAATCGTATTCATTCCGGCGCACGGTATCCAGGTGAATTATATCTTCAAAAAGCCAGTCCTGCGCCTTTGAAGGCACAACTTTGCCTAAACCGCTATCCGGACTATGAATAAGCAATGTGCGGAGTGTGCCAATTTCGGAGGTTACATCTATTTTAAAATCGGAGTTGGTTATTGTCATAAAACACTATAATCGTAACACAAATCTATCAGAAATTAAATTACAAAACGGGCTTACCCGGCAAAATTAGGCCGGGTAATATTTGCCTGTTCTTTTAATTCAATATAAAACGTTTTATGTGTCGATTATATGTTGCTGCTTTCTAATCGGCAATCTCCCGGTAAGTGTTCCTTTCCATGCTTACGTTTAGCCTTTGCAACATAGCCTTCATATCAAAGCCCTGTTGCTGATATAGCTGCTGCACTGCCTCTTTAGCTTTTTGTAAAACATCTTCGTTTTGCCAAATGGCGGTTGTAATGCAAATGAGGTTGCCTTGGTCATCATCGCGCTCAAAGGCACGGTCTTCAATAAATCCGTCGAGCTTTTTTATAAAGTCGCGGTTGACTTTCATACGTCCTTTAAATTCATGTTGAGCTGTTGCGGGAACAATGAATTGATCTATAAATATCTGTTTCATGATTATCCTTGTTTTTTTTCAAAAATCGGGATAATGGAAGCTCAATACTTGTAAAAAATCATTGATTTACCAGGCTTGCGGTATTTTAAAGAAATCGGTAGGATTTAACCCGGTAAACAGTTTAAATTCCTTATTGAAATGCGGCTGGTCAAAGTACCCGGCTTCTAAAGCTACCTGGCTGAGCGAACCGTTTTTAGGTTTACTATCAACTATCGACCTGATCTTAATAATATTGGAAAACTGCTTTGGCGAAGTACCAACCACTCGCCTGAAGCGTTTTTCAAATGCATCCTGGCTTATATAATGAGTATCGGCAAGGTCCTTAATTTTGATCATGCCTTTTGATAAGCGGATCTTTTGCAGGGCAGATATGATCAGCTGGTCCCGTTTGTGGCTTTCAATATGTTTAAGCAGAAATTGTTCGGTGATGATTACCCGTTGCTGATTATTGGGTGCTTCTGCCAGTTGTTCTTCAGTTAAGGATAATTCACGCAGGTCAATAAAGTTATCAAGCGGCAGAGTTGCCTCAAATAATTCATGAAGCGGATTTTTGAACAACGCTGCCGCGCCGGCTGCTTTAAATAAAACCAACATATTGTCCGTGCCCGGTGCATAATTAATTAGCCTGGGCGATTTTTTTAAGCCGGTGATTAAAGAGGAGGGGAGCTTACCGCTATGTGCCTCGGTAATATCGCTAATCTTGCCACCGTATCTGAACGCCATTACCAGCGATGTATCAGGCAAAATACGATTAACCAGATCATTTGCAGTCTCGATAAAAACGTATTGCCGTATAAAAGGCTTTAGTATTTCGCCGGGCGTAAAGCGTTCAATATGCATTTAACTAAGATACAGAATTTGTTAATCAGAAAATTCCCGTCCGACGCGACTCAAGATCGTATTAATACGGATCAACGTCGGGCTGTACAATACTGCCCGTGCTAAGTTTGGTTGTATAATATTGAGTGATCACATCCCTTAAAACAGTTTTTGCTTTTATGATAGAGATCCCATCCTTCTCAAATTTGAGCATAATGCTTTTAATGTAATAATTGCGGATCCTGCTGATGAGCGGTTGCTCCGGGCCAATCACCCGCTCGCCAAAATGCTCCCGGAGCCGCGCGCCGAGGTACTCTGCCTGATTATGGAGCACATCGGGATTTTTATGCTTGATATCGAGGTTAATGATCCGGTAGAAGGGAGGGTATTTAAAGCTTTTCCGCTCTTCCATCTCGGTAAAATAAAGATCGGCGTAGTTGTTATCAATCACCTGCTTTAACACCCTGTGATAAATATCATAGGTTTGCACAACTACTTTGCCCTGCTTACCCCGGCGGCCGGCCCTGCCGCTTACCTGTGCAAGTAGTTGATAACCACGCTCGTTTGCCCTATAGTCAGGGAATTTCAGCAGGCTATCAGCATTAATAATACCAATCAGTGTCACATCTGAAAAATCAAGCCCTTTGGCCACCATCTGGGTGCCAACCAATATATCTATCCTTTTCTCTTCCAGATCGTTGAGGATAGTTTGCAGGGAATTCCGTGATCGTGTAGTATCAAGGTCCATCCGGGCAATCCGGGCTTCGGGCAATAAAACGCTCAGTTCATCTTCAATTTTTTCGGTACCGAAGCCTTTATATTCCAGGTGGGTAGATCCGCAGGCGGGGCAAATGGATGGCGTATCTTCCTTGTAACCGCAGTAGTGGCAATGCAGCTTGCCGCTGCTTTTATGATAAGTAAGGCTTACATCGCAGTTGATACATTTGGGAGTATAAGCACATACTTTGCACATCAGGATGGGGGCATATCCGCGGCGGTTTTGGAATAAAATTACCTGCTCTTTATTTTCAAGTGCCTGCTTGATGCCCTCCATCAGCACACTGGTAAAGTGCGACTGGATAGTTTTTTGTTTGGTTTCATGAGCGATGCTTACTACCTGCACATCGGGCAGCTCAACGCCGCCAAAGCGTTCAGTGAGCTCTGCAAAACCGTATTTGTGAGTACGGGCATTATAGTAGCTTTCAAAGGATGGCGTGGCCGAACCCAAAAGCACTTTACCCTGGTGCATGTTAGCCAAAAAAATCGAGGTGTCGCGTGCGTTGTAGCGCGGCGCCGGATCAAATTGCTTGTATGATGTTTCGTGCTCTTCATCAACAATGATCAATCCCAGATCGGCAAAAGGTAAAAACACGGATGACCGCGCGCCGAGCACAATCTTATACTCTCCGCTTAAAACTTTCTGCCAAACCTCAACCCGCTCATTGTCATTAAAACGCGAATGATAAACACCGATATCCGCACCAAAATACGTCCGTAACCTTTCAATAATATGTGTTGTTAGGGCTATTTCAGGCAAAAGGTAAAGTACCTGTTTCCCGCTGCGTACAATCTCTTCTATCAGCCTTACATATAATTGTGTTTTGCCTGATGAGGTTACGCCATGCAACAACGTTACTTCTTTTTCTTTAAACTGCCCGCGGATGCTTTGAAGTACCTCCGTTTGCTGTTCGCTCAATTCAAAGTTGTTGCCTTCTTCTCCTTCTTCCTCAAAATGCAGGCGGCTAACGTTTCTGTCCTCCGAAAAGAAGATCTCTTTTTCAATGAGCGATTTAATGCTTGATTCACCTGCACCGCTCTCTTCAATAAGTTCGTTTTTGGTGATGTTTTTTTGATGACGGGAAAGCTTGATGTAAGCTAATAGGGCATCGGCCTGTTTAGGCGCGCGCTTTTCTAATATCGGGAATAGCTCCCGCAGATTATCCTGGTTGTTATAAACCGGGTTAAGTGTAATAAAAGTGCGTTTGCGGGGCTTATAACGTTCGTTTACTTCTTCGGATATGTTGATGATGTTTTTTTCAAACATCAGCTTCAATATCGGCATTACAGTTTTCTGTCCCAAAAGCTTGGTAATATCGCTTATGGTAAGCTCCAGCTGAATTTCGAGGGCTTCAACAATTAAAAACTCTTTATCGTGAAGCGTGGCTTTATCTATCTCATATTCCCGGTTAAGCATGATGCGGGTTTCGCTGGCCAGCTTCAGTGCCGATGGCAGCGCGGCGTTCATAACTTCGCCTATGTTGCACATATAGTAATCTGCCAGCCACTGCCAAAATTCGAGCTGCTTAGGAGTTACAACCGGGCGGTCATCCAGGATCTCGATGATATATTTTGCTTCGTACTTTTCGGGCGCCAGTTTCCCTATCTCTTTAACAATGGCTGTATAAAGCTTGCTTTTGCCGAACTGCACCACCACTCTTTTGCCAATGGCAACAGCATCATTTTGCTCATAAGGAACCCGGTAGGTGTAGTTTTTTGAAATAGCCAATGGCAAAATCACTTCGGCAAAAAGTGTTTCACGGTCGGTATGTTCAATTTCGGCAAACTCTAACATCGTTTATTATTTGTTGCGGATAGCAGCTAATGCCAGCATCAGCCAGCCCAAAATGAACAACAAACCACCAATGGGTGTAATTGGCCCCATGGCTATAAGCCAGTTCCAGCCAAGCAGATCGCGGCATGATAACAGGTACAGCGAACCTGAAAAGAATATAATGCCGAAAGTGAACAGGTAGTAAGCTGCCGATATTAAGCCCCCGCTCTTTTCGCGCGCAAAAACTGCTAAAAAAAGCAGGGCAAATACATGATAGAAGTTGTATTGTACAGCAGTATGCCAAACCTCAAGCTGGGCGGGGGCAAGCAACGCTTTTAAACCGTGGGCTCCAAAAGCGCCGGTGATAACGGCCAGCATACCTAAAAACGAAGCGGTAATAATTATTTGTTTGTTCATGCGATATAAAAAGCTAAGTTAACCAATTGAAAGTATTACTTTAACGCCGTGGGGTAAAATTCTATATTTGCTGCACGCCCCTGCTATGAAACGACTGATAGTAACCACTATATTTTTGATTATAGCTACCGTGTTGGTAACGGTGTTATATTTTAAAAATTTAAGTCCGCCGGGAGTGCGTACCGGGCAGGTTATGCGCGCTATTCCTGATAATGCGGTGGCAGTATTTGAGTTTGGTAATGAAAAGGGATTTTATGATATTTTTGCCGGCAACCAGCTCTTGAGCACTTTTGTTGGCCCCGGCAAATTACATGAACTTGACACCTTACGCAAGTTGCTTATTGCCTCTCCACAGCTTGATCAATTTTTTACAGGCCAAAACATTTTCGTTTCCCTTCATCCTACAAATAATGATAATATAGATTTGCTCGTAACCACCTCGGCATCAAAAGCTTTTTCGGCAACTATGTTTAATCATTTAACAGGCAATGCCAAAAGCGCTTTACAAATAGCGCCTATGCAAATAGCGGCAAGCCAGGGTTATAATATATATGTTAAGCCGCTCAATAAACATTTTTACCTCATTAAAACCGGCGACAATATATTTTCGGGCAGTTTTTCAAAAGATTTGGTTGATCATAGCGCCATCTACCAGCAGGATAAAGGCCATAATGGCTTTGTACCGTTGCCTGAGCAGCAAAACGCCAATTCACTTGCCAATCTTTATATTAATTACAACCAGCTTAATCAGTTTTTTGATCAGCTCTTCCTTAATAAAACTACCGATCTTTTTAAGAGCTTTAGAATGCTGCCGGCCTATGCGGCATTAAACTTAAATTACAAAAGCGATGCTTTGATGTTTAACGGGTTCACCACTAAACGAAATAATGCAACCAGTTATTTAAACATTTTTTCGGCCCAGCAACCTGTCGAGAATCATTTAAAAGATATTTTCCCGGCCACAACTGCCTACAGCACAAGCTTCGCCGTTTCAGATCCTAAAAAGTTTGAAACCGACCTTTCACAGTGGCATGATAAAGCGGGAGTGGGCAAGGAAAAGAATGAACTTTTGAATAAGGTAAAATCAGAAGCAGGGCTGTTTGTAAAACCCGAGTTTGAAAAGCTGCTCGGTAACGAGTTCGCGATAGTTACCACGCGGTACTTTGAAAAATTTGCCATCATTTCTGTTAAGGATGGCTCAAAGCTTTTTCCGGTGATGATGAACATCAGTAATATGGTTACCGATAAAGTTGGCCAGTTTAATTATGAAAAATTGCCTTTCTTTTTATTGGGCGATGCATTCAGCATTTTCCGGAAACCTTACTTTATGATCATTGATAATTATCTCATACTTGCCACTTCGGTATCCGAGTTAGAAAGTTATAACGACACCTACTTCAACCGCAAATTCATAGGAAAAACCGATCAGTATACCCAGTTTGATAATTTGCTGGCCGAAAGGAGCAATGTGGCCTTCTTTATTAACTTTAAAAACATGCAGCCTTTATTAAAACGCGATTTAAAAAGGCCTTTTTACGATGCTTTTGAAAACAGCGACCCCGGTTGGAAAAATTATTATGGTGCTGCCTTCCAACTCACTGCATCCGACAGAAACTTTTATACCAATTTTTGTATGCGCCTAAATGTTCCGGATACAAGTGCAGTTAAAAAATAAATTTATTTACGTTTACACAACAATACCCGCCAAATTTCGTAAAACATTACAAATAGCAATTTGTAAAAAATTTACAGACAATCAGCTTTGAGTTCTTTTCTTTAAGTAGATTCGGGGCAAGATATGTGAGCCAATTATGAATAAAATCTTCTTTACTATTCTTTTCTTTATTTTTTGTTCTTTATCCGTATCGGCTCAACAGTTTTCGCAATATAATACCGGCACGCTTTACGATTCATTTGAAAATCCTTCACAAAGAGCCTTTATCCCCGATTCGAGCCGGGGGGTAGCATTCAATTTTTTCATCCCGAATTTCGATGCTAATTTTTATGTAACCGGCAATATACAACGGCCGCTGAAAAGCCGCGCATTTGCAAGCCCTTCTTATTATAATACCTCATCATTGCGCATCGGCCGAAATGCTTTAAATCATTTCAATGTAAACGCCAATTCATATGCGGTAATGGTTAAACTTTTCACCAGCTTAAACGGCAATGTTGAAATGGGCTTTTCGGCCCAAACCAAAGTGGAAGGTAAAGGCCTGGTTACCGATGAGTCTATAGCTTTTCTTGATGGACCGTCAAATTTTGCGCGTGATAATTATGATAATATATTCAACAACCATTATAGGATGCAGATGTATGACCAGTTAAGTTATATCTACCGGGAGCAGGTTAATAAACAACTCTCCTTAGGTTTTAAGCTGAGCTACCTGTCTGGTGTTCAATATAACAAAATAGATGTGGAGGAGTCGAGCCTGCAGATTAACCGGGTCCCGGCAAATCCTGACAATGACAATGCCGACGTTTATATGAGGGGACGGTATTACAGGAGCTATGTGCCCGGCAGACTGGATGGGCGTGACTTTTTACCAACGTTTCGCAACCCAGGTGCGGCGATATCAATGGGTGCAACTTACCGAACAGAGGATGGGATCCTGATACAAGGTAATATAAAAGACCTTGGCTTTATTCACTGGAACAAGCGCTCAACCATTACTGATTTTAATAACACAACAAATATAACAGATATTACATCCAAGCATCGTGATGAGAATATATATAATGCTGTATATGAATTGGTCAGGGGTAACGGAATGGTTACCTCATTTAACACAAAAACAAATGCCAAAGCCGAATTGAGCGTATCCAAAAGCTACTGGCTTGATGATGAAAAAACATACAGATATTTCCCAACGGTTGTAGCCCAAAAAGAAATGTTCTTTTCCGGTTTTACCGGAGCAATGGTTAACTCGGTACAGAAAAACAACCTGATAGCTACCTTAACGGCCACTTATGACGATTATAAATTATTTAATCTCGGCGCACAAATTATGGTAAAATCCCCTAATGTCGAATTTTTTATAGGTTCCGAACGCTTACTAAATACGGGCCACCTTACTCTGGCCGCTTTAAATAATACCAATCAAATAAATAGGGTAGGCAACTATAGCGGGGCGGATATCTTCCTGGGCTTTTCATTGAAATTTGGACGGGTAATTGAACATCCCATGAACTCCAGCTATATCCCTATGGGCGAAAAAGGATTTTTGGGCCGTTTGTTTGGCCGTATTTTTAAAACCAATAATTAAAGCGCTTTTTTCCCGGCTATAAAATCCTTAAGGTAGTAAGGCTCGTAATAAGCTACATCTTCAAATGCGCCATCAGTAAATTTTTGAGCTGCTTTTTGGGTAAGATATGTTGCCGAGTTTACAAAATCATCCAAAAACAAGGCATTTGGGCTTTCACTTAAAACACCTTTGCACTTTTCGGCACCATCACCCAAAAACAGGATCTGATGGTCTTTCAAATAGTTGGCAAAACTGTTTCCTTCTATAATATCAGCAGCTGTTTCACGCACTCTGTTGCCGGCAGCATCAAATAATGCTGTGTAAACCTCCATTCGGCGGGCATCTATCATCGGGCATAACAGCATATTTCCATCAGCAGCATCCCCCAGGCTGTTAATAACGCCATAAGCCATAGCCTCAAGTGTTTCAACCGCTATCAAAGGTTTATCAAGGGCGAAGCACAATCCTTTGGCGGTAGATACACCTATTCGTAAACCGGTGTATGACCCCGGACCGCTGCTCACAGCAATAGCATCAAGCTCGTTATAAGTTACTCCCGATTTATTCAGCAATTCATCGATATATAAAGTAATAACTTCAGCATGGATATTACGGACATTTATTTGTTTAAAGTCCAAAACCTTGCCATCGCGGGCAAGTGCTACCGAGCAGGATGTTGTTGCTGTTTCTATTTGAAGTATAAGGCTCATATTATAAATTTATGGTACCGGATCATGCCCATGACCACCCCAGGGATTACAACTGGCAATGCGCTTTATGGTTAACCAACCACCTTTAAAAGCGCCATACTTCCTGATGGCTTCAACACCGTACTGCGAGCAGGTGGGTGTATACCGGCATGATGCAGCTGAAAGCGGCGATATAAAATATTGGTAAAATTTGATAAGGATGATGAAAACTCCCCCAACTATTGCTTTTAAAAACCTGGTGATTGTATCCATAAGCCCATTCATGTTAATTAGCCGTGACTGGTATTGCAGCAGTTAACTCACCTGAAAGCTGGGCAAGCATCCTCAGCATTTTTTTTTCGATGAAAAGGTATGGTTCAATTTGTTTGCCTACATAGCCTACCGAAATAATTATCTTTTTATCCGCTTGCTGCAGAATATCATAAAGATGCTGCTGTTTGTGGAGCCTGTACGCTTCGCGCATCAGTCGTTTTACCAAATTACGGTCAACGGCGTGTTTATAACGCTTTTTAGGAACGGAAAAAAGAATTTGCGCAGGATAGGGCTGTGGCTCGGGATTGACAAGCCAGGATACCCGGAAGGGATAACATAAAAAAGAAGAACCGTTATGAAAAAGCTTGTCAATAAGCCTTTTGTTACATAACCGTTCTTCTTTTTTAAAAGTATACATAGTTGCCATTTTTGAACCGAAGGATAAAGCAGATAAGCGGTTCCAAACCCTTATAAATAGGGTAGGGCAACCTCAATTATGCTTTGTGCCTGCCTTCGTCAGAAACAGTTAACCTTTTTCTGCCTTTAGCTCTTCTGGCTGCTAATACTCTTCTACCGTTAGCAGTTGACATGCGTTCACGGAAACCGTGTTTATTTCTTCTTTTTCTTTGAGAAGGCTGAAACGTTCTTTTCATGGCTATATTTTATTCTATTCGTCTTTTTAAAACAAGAGCGCAAATGTAGTTATTTTATTTAATAATTCAAACACTATTTTTCTTATTTATAATAACATGTGTGCTGCCGCCCGGTGGCTGCAAATCAGTGGCACTTTTTCCGGAAAACTAATTGTATACGCAATAATTAAATTCGAAATCCTGTTCATTGTCTGAACTAAATAACAGCGCTAAGCTATCATTACAAATCATATTAAATAAAAAGTTAAATTTAACATTAATTATTTGTTACAGATTCAATTTTGCAACAATGTGCAATCGCGAACTACGGCATTTGCTAAAAAAAGCTGAATAAATAGTTCCGAATCATTAACAAAGTGTAAATTCAACAGGTTGTCCTAACAAATGAAATTAATCCTCTCCATACTTTTTATTTCCTTATCGGCTGTTACCATAGCGCAGGAACTACCTGCAACACATTATAAAATTTACAGCACATCGGCACAAAAGATCATCACGCCCGATGATATTGTTAATGACATGGCCAATGCTGATGCGCTTTTTTTTGGCGAAGAGCATAATGATTCAACGGCGCACTATCTGGAGTTTAGCTTGTTCAAAAAGCTTTCGGAAAAATATCCGCAGAAAACGGCGCTTTCCATGGAGATGTTTCAAACTGACTGTCAGCTGGTGCTGAATGAATATCTCGCGGGGCTTATTCGCGAAAAAAATCTGGTAACAGATGCACGTACCTGGCCTAACTATAAGGATTACAAACCGCTTGTTGAACTTGCCAAATCCAATCATCTGCCGGTAATAGCAGCCAACGCTCCAACCCGCTATACCAACATGGTTACACGCGGGGGCCTTGATGCTTTAAAGCAGCTTGATGCGCAGGCTAAAAGCTATCTTGCGCCGCTGCCTATCGATACTGCTACCGGGGCCTATTATGATAAATTTGCTAAAATAATGGGAGGTCATGCCTCAATGCCGGGCATGCAGATTTACCAATCGCAAAACCTTTGGGATGCTACCATGGGCTGGTCGATAGCGAAATTCCTGAAAAACCACTCCGGCTTTAAAGTATTGCAGCTTAACGGCGGCTTTCACAGTGAAGAAAAACTGGGCGCGGTAGCCCAACTTAAAAAATACGCACCCAAATTACGCGTGCTTAACATATCAACCTACATGGATGATAGTTTTGACAAGCCCGACTGGAGCAAATTAGCCGGCATGGCCGACTATATCATTTTAACTGATCCTAAGCTGCCGAAAACTTTTTGATAGTTCATGGTTGATAGTTCATAGTCGATGGACCATAGTTCATGGTTTTTGTGCTATATGGCTATATATGAACCATTAACTATTTCCTAACTATCAATCATGGTTACCAAATTTTATGGTTCGCGGTTTTTCTTATAGCTATGAACTATGAACCATCAACTATGAACTAAATTCCATTAAGCTTTCTTAGCCAGTAAATCGCGGATTTCGGTAAGTAAAACTTCTTCTTTAGTTGGTTCAGGTGGCGCTGCCGGGGCTGCTTCTTCTTTTTTCTTCAAAGAGTTGATACCCTTAACAATTAAAAAGATACAAAAAGCAACGATTAAAAAATCAATTACATTATTGATAAATAAACCGTAATTAATCGCGGTTTCGGGTGTTTTATCAACAGCCGGTTTAAGTACGTACTTTAAATCTTTAAAATCAATACCCCCGGTTGCCATGCCAATAGGTGGCATAATAATATCTGCAACCAGCGAGGTAACAATTTTACCAAAAGCAGCGCCAATGATAACACCCACAGCAAGGTCAACCACGTTGCCCCGCATTGCAAATTCTTTAAACTCTTTTACTATTGCCATAAATTAAAGTTTGGTTACTTAAAGTTAATAATATTACATAAACTATCAATTCATATAGTTTTTTTGATAGCGCTAAAACAATTGGTATGCCTAAAACATTTAACAACTTTAAAGCAGATACCTCAAGTAATTTTTAGTTGATATTAATTTGATGTATTTTTGGCTACATCTTAATTATGCTTAAACAGAACCTTCAACAAAAACTTTTACAAAAACTTTCGCCCCAGCAAATACAATTTATAAAATTGCTGCAGGTGCCTACTGTTTCGCTTGATACCCGGATAAAAGAAGAACTGGAAGAAAACCCCGCGCTTGAAGATCTGAGCCTTACCAACCTAAACGAACCCGAAGAACAATATCCCGACCGCGACCCCGACGAAGATAATTATAACAACGATGAGGAAAAGGGCGAGATGGATGAATTTAATATTGACGACTACCTGCAGGAAGATAACGTAAACGATTACGGATCTCGCTATGATCAAAATGGTGACGATGAGGATGAGCGTAAAGAGATCCCTATTGCTGTGCAAAGCTCATTTTTTGAAAGTCTGCAAGCCCAGTTAGACCTGCTTCCCCTAAGTGATAAAGATTTCATGATCGGCAAGCAAATCATAGGCAGCCTTGATGACGACGGCTATCTGCGCCGCCCCATCATGTCGCTAACCGACGACCTTGCATTTTCACAAAATGTATTGGCTGAGGATGACGAAGTAGAAGAGATGCTCAAGGTAATCCAGGGCTTTGACCCCCCTGGGGTAGGCGCGCGCAGCTTACAGGAATGCCTGCTGATCCAGCTTCGCAAAAAAGATGCAAGCGACCCGATCGTAAAAAAAGCCATACAGGTTGTTGAACATTATTTGGATGAGTTTACCCGTAAACATTACGATAAGCTTGAAAAATCATTGAATATGAACTCCGTTGAGTTGCGTGCGGTGGTCAATGAGATCTTAAAACTCAATCCCAAACCCGGCGATTCAAACGAGATCAACACCAAGCAAATGCAGGTGATCCCTGATTTTCATATCACTAACAATGATGGCGTGCTCATCCTTACCCTCAATTCAAAAAACGCCCCCGAACTTAGGGTAAGCCGCTCATACCAGGAAATGTTTCAGCATTATGACAAGGCTTCCCAAAAGGATAAAAAGCTGAAGGAAGCAGTGCAGTTTGTAAAGCAAAAGCTTGATTCGGCCAAGTGGTTTATTGATGCTATTAAACAGCGCCAGCAAACGCTGCTTAAAACCATGAATGCCATTATGCAGTACCAGTATGAGTTTTTTCTTACCGGTGATGATAAAAACCTGAAGCCGATGATCCTGAAAGACATTGCCGACAGGATTGGAATGGATATTTCAACGGTATCCCGGGTAGCCAACTCCAAGTATGTACAAACCGAGTTTGGTACCTTTCTGCTGAAATCTTTCTTCTCCGAAGCCATCCAAACCGAAAGCGGTGAGGAAGTATCCAATAAAGAGGTTAAAAAGATTTTGGAAGAGCATATCGGCAAAGAAGATAAACGTCACCCGCTTGCTGATGAAAAATTGACCGAAATACTCAAAGACGCCGGCTACAACATAGCCCGCCGTACCGTAGCCAAATACCGCGAACAAATGAACATCCCGGTGGCAAGGTTGAGGAAGGAGTTGTAGCTTTTTAGAGATTAGAGGTCGGAGATTAGAGATTAGTTGCAAATCAGATTTGCTTGGCAGTGTGCTTAGCGTATGAGGCGCTGAAACAAATTACCCATGACAACTTAAAAAAGGGGTGTCATACTGAGCCCGTCGAAGTATGGCGGGCGGGCCTCTGCGCACGAGTCTTCGACAGGCTCAGACTGACAGGCCCTCTTTGTTATTTCACCTTCAGAGGCCCCGGATTTAAGTTACTTAGCATGCCCCTGCCAAAGTAAAACGCCTTAAGAACCAAGTTCTTAAGGCGTTTATATTAGCGTATTTTCAAGCTTATACATTCACAGCACAAAGCTCACGAACTTTGGCTACTACAAAATCAACTTCTTCTTTTGTATTATACTTTGAGAACGAGAAACGTACCGATGGCCGTGAAGAGCTGGCTCCGATAGCAGTTAACACGTGCGAACCAATATCGCTACCCGAACTGCAGGCGCTGCCACCCGAAGCGGAGATCCCGGCAATATCAAGGTTAAACAGCAACATATCGCTCATTTCCATCTCAGGGAAGGCCACGTTCAATACTGTATATAAACTTTTGTCAGGGGCGGTTTCTCCGTTAAAATTTACGCCCGGTACGTTGGCTATCAGTTGCTCCATCATGTATGATTTTAAGCCCTGAATGTGGTTTTGGTGCTGTTCCATTTCGCCGTAAGCAAGTTCAAGCGCTTTGGCCAAACCAACTATGCCGTAAATATTTTCGGTACCGCCACGCATATTGCGTTCCTGGGCACCACCGTAAATAAAAGGTTTTATTTTGATTTTATGATTGATATGCAGGAAACCCACTCCCTTAGGCCCATGCAATTTATGGCCGGCACATACCACAAAATGAGCTTTAAGCTTGCTCAGGTCATGCTGGTAATGGCCCATGGTTTGCACAGTATCACAATGATAAATGGCATTGTATGCTTCGCACAGGTCACCAATACGTTCCATGTCCGATAGGGTGCCTATTTCGTTATTGGCATGCATTAATGAAACAAAACTGCGTTCATTTTCTTTCAATAATGTTTCCAGATGATCATAATCAATAACACCCTTGCTGTCTATATTTACCAGGCTCAATTTAATAATGCCCGATTTTTCCATTGCTTCCAGCGTGTGGAGCACTGCGTGATGCTCGGTGGGGCTGGTGATAGCATGGGTAATTTTGTGATCAATGATCCCACACCTGATAGCCGTGTTATCGGCCTCCGTACCGCTTGATGTAAAAAAGATTTCGGCGGGCGAGGTGTGCAGTAAACCGGCAATCGTTTTCCGCGAACGCTCAATTAAAGTACGGGCTTCCCGGCCGTGGGCATGTATTGACGACGGATTACCAAACTGGCTTTCCATCACCTTATACATCTCCTTCATCACATCCGGATCAAGCGGCGTAGTGGCGGCATTATCAAAATAAACGCGCATTTTTTTTAAATTTATAAATTAATGGATCAGTAACTTCAAAAACACATGCCCGGTAATTATATATAAGCAAGCAACCAACGGTATTTACCGCCGGTTGCCTGCTATTTTTAATACCAGTAAAATTAACCTTTCAGTTGTAAGATCTCCTTAATATCGATGATGATCTTATTGGCCAAACCGTTTGCCACGGTTTCAGAATTACCTTCAGAGTAGATCCTGATAATGGGTTCGGTGTTTGACCTCCGCAAATGTACCCATTCTTTATCAAATTCTATTTTCAGGCCATCAATTGTTGAGTGGGGCTGCTTGATGTATTTTTCTTCAACTTTCGCCAAAAGGGCGTCTATGTCCATTTCGGGTGTTAACGTTATCTTATTTTTTGAAATAAAATAACCCGGATATGACGCACGCAAACTCGAAACCGATTTACCATATTTAGCCAGATGAGTTAAAAACAACGCGATACCGACTAAAGCGTCACGGCCATAATGTAACTCAGGGTAAATAACCCCGCCATTACCTTCGCCGCCAATAACAGCGTTAACTTCTTTCATTTTGTTAACCACGTTAACCTCCCCAACCGCAGCCGCATGGTATTCGCCGCCTGCTTTTTCAGTTACGTCGCGCAGCGCACGGGTTGATGACAGGTTAGATACTGTATTGCCCACATTGTTTTTCAAAACATAATCGGCTACGGCAACCAGCGTATATTCTTCGCCAAACATGTTACCATCTTCGCAAACAAAGCAAAGGCGGTCTACATCCGGATCAACAGCAATACCCAAATCGGCACGTTTACCCACAACCTCTTTTGATAAAGCTATCAGGTTTTCAGGAAGCGGCTCGGGATTATGCGGAAAATTGCCATCCGGCTCACAATACAGTTCGTGAACGGTTTCAACGCCTAAAGCTTTCAGCAAGGCCGGTACAAAAATACCGCCTGTTGAGTTAACACAATCTATTACCACTTTAAAGTTGGCTTTCTTTATAGCCTCAACATCAACCAGCGGCAAGGCCAGTACAAGGTCGATGTGTTTTTGAAGCCAGGTATCATCATGAGTAACTTTACCCAAATCGTTTACATCGGCATAATTAAAGTCGCTGTATTCGGCAATTGTTAGCACTTCCTTGCCATCGGCATCACTGATGAACTCGCCGTTTGCATTGAGCAGTTTAAGGGCGTTCCATTGTTTTGGGTTGTGGCTCGCGGTTAGGATGATTCCACCTGCTGCCTGCTCACCCGTAACGGCAACCTCAACAGTCGGTGTAGTTGATAAACCAAGATCAATAACATCAATCCCCAAACCCTGCAGTGTGCCAATAACAAGATTGTTCACCATAGCACCCGATAAACGGGCATCACGGCCTACTACAATCTTTTTAATCCCCGATTTTTTTACAGCCCATGATCCGTAGGCCGAAGTGAATTTTACAATATCAAGCGGTGTTAAACCATCGCCAACAGCACCGCCTATGGTGCCGCGTATTCCTGAAATAGATTTTATTAATGTCAAAATGCGAAGTTTTTGGTGTGGTAAAAGTAAAAAATATAAGCTACAAATGATATTGTTTTAAGGATTTACGCAAACGCTTGCATATAAGGTTACGGTTAATTTATTGTTTTTAATACGGTGCAGGGTGGTTTTAATTGTCATCCCTGCGCATTATTTTATGCTTAACGGGATAATGCTGCTGCTAAGTATTAAAATTTGAAGGTTTTTTTAAGCTATTTGATAACTTTGGAAATTACAGCAAACAAACACCTATAGTAAAAAACAATGCCCGACTATCTTTTAAACCTCGACCGGCATTTATTTTATTTCATTAATCATGACTTGTCCAATTCGTTTTTCGACTGGATCATGCCCTTGTTACGTAACCCCAAATTCTGGATCCCGCTGTATATTTTCATCATTGTTTTTTGTTTATGGCGATATAAAAAAACAGGCGCTATTATTATAATGCTGCTGGCGGCATCGGCAGGCGTTGCTGATTTCACCAGTGGAGTTATTATCAAGCACAATATTCAGCGGCTTCGCCCTTGCCGTGATCCGGTTGTATCTGCAACTGATATCAGCCGTGTGCCTTGTGGTAGCGGGTACAGTTTTCCATCAACCCACGCCACCGATCATTTTGCCATGGCGATATTCCTTGGCTTTGTGTTTTTCAGAAAATGGAGGTGGGTATGGCTTTGGGCGATACTTTGGGCAGGCAGCATTTGCTTTGCACAGGTATACGTGGGGGTTCATTTCCCGGTAGATGTATTGTGCGGCGCTTTATATGGGGCCTTTGTTGGATGGCTGTTTTCATTATTGTTTAAAAAATTACAACCTGCCTTTTAATGGGATATTGGAAAATTCTGCTGCTTTTTTTTGCCGCCTTTTTTGGCGGTACTTCTGTATTTTTATTTAAGGGCGATAACCATAAAACGCTGAAACTGGTACTGTCGTTTAGTGGAGCTTACCTGTTTGGTATTACCGTTTTGCACCTGATTCCTGATGCCTATCATGGTAATGATAACTATGTTGGCGTATTCATCTTGGTCGGCTTCCTGTTCCAGATTGTGCTTGAACAATTTTCGGACGGGATTGAGCACGGCCACATGCACAAACACCCGCATGATCTGGCCGTTTTCCCGATTGGTATCATGGCAAGCCTTTGCCTGCACGCTTTTTTGGAGGGAATGCCGCTTGCCCAGGGCAATCAGGATCAATTAGCTTACGGCATTGCCTTACACCATATCCCGGCAGCCTTCGCGTTGGCTACAGTGTTGCTCACTAACAAACAAGGTAAAAACAAAACCATACTTTTTGTGGCGGTATTCGCGGTAATGGCGCCGGCAGGTTATTTTTTCAGCGATGCGTTAAGCAGCGGAAACATTGGTAACCTGCAGCATTATTTTAACAGGATCATGGGGGTTGTTATCGGCATCTTCCTGCATATCTCCACTACCATCCTCTTTGAATCGAGTGCTGATCACCGTTTCAATATGCGTAAAATGATGGCAGTATTAGCTGGTGTAGCCATTGCGCTGCTGGGTTTTTTGAAGGAGTTGTAGATTATTAATCCTATTACTTTATGTAAAATAATTTCTATATAAAGTTTTTATTTTTCCAGCTCCAGGCCCCAGTCTTTCCCTTTATCAACTGCAGGTACTCCCTTATCCATCCAAACCGGCATTGGCGCGCCTTTTAAAAAGTGATCGAAGAATTGCTGCTCACGTATAGTAATGTCTTTGCGGTTTTGGCGCAGTACCAGGTTATGAGCCTCGCCATTGTATTGCAGTAACCAAACAGGTTTACCTAAACGGCGTAAAGCTGTAAACATTTCAATCCCCTGGTACCAGGGCACAGCGCCATCGGCATCGTTACTCATGATCATTACCGGTGTTTTTACTTTGGGCAACTGGAACAAGGGCGAGTTTTCGATATACAGCTCAGGCTTTTCCCAAAGCGTGGCGCCAATGCGGCTTTGTGATTTTTCGTACTGAAACTGCCTGTTCAGGCCCGATTCCCAGCGGATCCCCCCATAGGCCGAAGTCATGTTGGCAACAGGCGCGCCTGCCCAGGCTGCGGCATACATATTGGTTTGGGTAATGAGGTAAGCCACCTGGTAACCGCCCCAGCTTTGGCCTTGTAAGCCAATATGTGCAGCATCAACCCATGTGTGTTTCTTTAAAGCCTCAACACCCGAATTTACAAACTCGACCGCAGATGCCCCCGGATGGCCGGTTTGATAGCTGATATCAGGTGCGAACACAAGATAACCGTTGCTCACAAAAAATGAGATAGGCAGGCGGGAAGGGGTAGGAGCAGGTGCTATATAGTTAAAAAGCCCGTCCGAAAGTCTCTCATAAAAATAAACTATCATCGGGTACTTTTTGGCCGGGTCAAAGTCTTCAGGCTTATACAAGATGCCTTGCGACTGATAGCCTTTAGGTGTCGTCCACCTCACAAGCTCGGCAGTGCCCCAGTTATATTCACTTTGCTGCGGGTTGATATTGCTTAGCTTGATCTCCTTTTTTAAATCGTATGAAAAGTATAAGTCAGGCGATTGTTTATAGCTTGCCTTGGTGTAGATGTAAGCATCGGCGTTTTTAGCTTTCAGCAGGTTATCATAACTCATTGGGGCCATGGTCACTTTCTCAGGCAGGTTGTTAGCCTCAGGAAACTTCCTGAAATATCCCCATTGTTTGGTTTCTTCGTTTTGGGTTAACAGCCACATCGGCTCTTTCAGTGGGATGAATTTTTGCTCCGGGTCAGTTTGATCATACCTCATGATCAGTTTGTTTTTGCGCCCGATGCCTTTGGTAAAGTTAAACGCGTCGCCCGTTGCCGGGTCAAAACGCCATATGTCGTACCGGTCATAAATAAATACCGCCTTGTCTCCTGCTAACCAGCCGGCCATACCATAGGCCGAAGCATACCCTGGCACATCGTTCAGTTCGTCGCCCATTTTGGTGCCGGTTGCTTTGCTCAGGTTTATTTTTTGCCCTGTTGCAATGGTATAACAGTACCATGCCTGATCTTTAACATCAAACCACAGCACATAATTGCCCTGCGGAGAGACATAATAACGGCCCAAAGAGGCATTAATAAACCTGTGATTGCCGCTCCGGGTATCAATTAAAATGGCTTGTTGCCGGGTACTTCCTTCCCACTGGGCCGATACGCGTGCGCCGGTATCCGTAAGTCCTAAAACATAGCGGGCATCTTTATTTTCGGCAGTTAATATTTCTGGGATGGCCTTGTTACCTAATTGAACAGTTTTGGCGTTCGTTTCTTCAGGTTTTATCACAGCAAGATAGCTACGCTTTAGGTCGGTTTGCAGGTTTTTGAGCTGCTGGGGTTGCAGATAATCATCTTTGTAGTTCCAGATATCCAGTTTGGCTACCTCAAAATCAACCAGGGTGGTATCGGCAGGTTTGGGGATAGGCGCAGTGCCAAAGAAAAGGCTATTGCCGCTTTTGCTAAAGCTCACTTTGCCATCGCCACTTACCGCCCAGTTATTGGATATGCCTGCAGTTCCGGCAGCGGCAATAACTTCCGCGCTATCTTTTGCCGTGTTGTAGTAATAAAGCTTAAAAGGTTTTACCAGTGCCTTTTCCGGATTTTTTTCGGCAGTAAAAGCTACCTGGCGCCCGGCATCATCAATGCTGATGTTACGGTAATTACCCCTGCCGGTGCTTAATTGTTTAACCGTGTTTTTTTCCGAATCAAATAAATACAGACCAGATACAGTCTCTTTTTGTTTAGCCGGCGCTGTTACAGCAAACGCAATCCATTTTCCATTTTTACTGACCTGGTATTCGGTAACATATTTAAAAGAGCGTTCGGCGGCGGTTTTTAACTTTTTAATAGTTAAATCTGCACCTTCATGTGTAGGCGGGGCTACAGTTGCAGCTACCGCTTTTTTTGTGGTATCGCCTGATGCAGGTTTTTTAAGCGTATCGGCTGTTGCGAGGTAAGCAATAATAGCCGCATCTTCGGCTATTTTAAATGAACGGATGGCCGGGACTTTCCTTACGGATGATGATCCTAAAGTAATTATACCTAAAGTATCTTTAGGGAAATCCGATTGTTTTTTCTTCTTTATTTTGGCCTGCCTGGTATCCTTATAAAACGGACGGATAAGGCATACAGCAAATTTTGAATCGCTGCTTATCTTAATTGTGTCAGCTCTCGGAATTTTTACCAAAGTAGCGTTCCTGGCGTCTTTTATAATCAGTTCAGCATCGCCCTGCTGCGGCTTTATGACATAACCTATCCATTTACCATCATTGCTGATGCGTTGCCCTGCTATACTTTGCCATCCGTCAAACACAGTATGATCTAAAGGTTTTTTAGCTGTTTTTTGAGCAGATACATGAAACCCAATAGCTAATAACAGGCAGGCTGATAGTAAAAGTTTACGCATACAGGAAAGATGTCAAACCTAAATATGCTGAAAACTTATGGTTAAAAGAAATTAGTTACTGTAAAGTTACAATTGAGGTGAAAGGTGAAAGGTGAAAGGTGAAAGGTGAAAGGTGAAAGGTGAAAGGTGAAAGGTGAAAGGAATTATGTTAAATAACCAAAAACAACCTTTGGCCTTTTAGCTTTCGCCTTTCACCTCAAAAACACCTCAAAAATTAGCACATTGCTTTATTCAAAGCGCGGATCGCCTCATCGAAATCTTCGCGGGCTATCAAAAACTGGATATTGACCATTCTTAGTGCAAAGCCACAGCTTTTGATATTGATCCCTTTTTGGGCCAATGCTGTTGCGGATTTGGCAAGTAAACCCGGCTGATCCATGTTGGAGCCTATCAGGCAAACCATCGCCATTTTTTCAACAGCAACTTTTTCGTAATTATCTTCCAGTTCGCCAATCAGTTTTTTATTGTAGTCCTTCTCCCATATCACTATAGAAATGCTGTTAGCGCTGGTGGCTTTGAAGCTATAGCTAACGCCAAACTTGTAAAACAACTGCATGATATGAAAATCGGTACCTACGTTACCAACCATTGAGGGATCGTAAATATCGATCATGATCACCTTATCGGTGCCGGTGATAACCTCAACACGCTTTTTATCACAAATATATTCGCGGGTAATCAGAGTACCCGGGTGTTCCGGTTGAAAGGTGTTTTTGATCCGCAGGTCGATATCATTTATTTCCAGCGGTTTTGACGCTTTTGGGTGGATAGCTTCCATGCCCACGTCGGCCAGCTGATCGGCAACATCATAGTTGGTGTTACCTACCGGAAAACAGTTTTCAACGCCAACCAGTTGAGGGTCGGCAGTGCAAAGGTGGTATTCTTTATGGATGATGGCTTCCTGTGGTTGTACAGCCACGGCAATTTTACTGAAAGTAACTTCCGAATAGCCGCGGTCGAACTCGCGCATAATACCTTCCGTGCCTTTGGCGTAGCCGGTAACAACGGTAATGGTTTTTGAAAAATCAATATGGGCAAGGTCTTTCTTAATGCGTTGATCAATGGTTAATGCACGGTGGTCATGAAAACCGCTCAGGTCAACCAAAGTAGCATTGATACCCATATTTTGCAGGATATTGGTAAAGTTAAATGCCGAATGGCTTTCACCTATAGATGCCAGGATCTCTCTCGCAGCCTGTAAAATGCCTTCTTTACCTACATACCCTGATGCCAGAATATTAGCCAGGTTCTCCAGATAGGTTTGAGCATCGTTGATCCTTGTTTCAATGTACTTATCGGCTTCGGCTATATTCAAGCCAAGGGCTTCATAAGTTTTATTGATCTGCTTTAAACGCGTAATTAATTGTTTTAACGGCGTATGGAAGTCCTTATAATTGGCAAGCTTGTGATATACGCCCGGCGCGCCTGTCTTTTTGTTTTCGAGCAGGAGGTTGGTTACCCCCGAAAATGCCGATACTACAAATATGCGGTTGTAAAGTTGTTCCCCGCTGCGTTCAAACAGGATAATGTTTTTTATCACATCACCCAAAGCGGTCATGGATGTACCGCCAATTTTTTCTACTGTTAACATTTTATATTGAAAAGATCAGCAGTCAAATACCATAACCATATCAATTGTTGTAGCTATTTATTAATTGGTTGAATGTAAATAGCTTGTATCTGAACTGCTTTTTTTAAAATAACTCATTTTGATATACGCTATCAAAACGATTGAAATATAATGATTAAAAGCTTTAAACCTTCGGCATTAAGCTTTCTGCTTAAACTAACTGTCCTTTTTATACAAATCACCTGCTTTTTCGGCCGACAGACGGATGCCTTTGATCATGGCCGAACTGAAACCGTGGTGCTCCATTTCATTTAAGCCGGCAATAGTACAGCCGCTTGGCGAGGTTACCTTATCAATTTCCTGCTCGGGGTGCGATGCCAGTTGTAGTAACAAGTCGGCCGCTCCCTTGGCTGTTTGGGCTGCCATCTTTAAGGCGTCATGCGCATGAAAGCCAATCTCTGTTCCGCCTTGTGAAGCAGCGCGGATCGACCTTAAAAAGAAAGCGATACCACAGGCACAAAGAGCTGTGGCCGAGGTCATCAATTCTTCATTGATCTGGATAGTTACACCAACCGTATCAAACAATGATTTGGTCATGTTGATATTTTTATTGGTGCCGTTATCTGTAGCGATACAGGTCATGGAGTGGCCTATCGCAATCGCGGTGTTCGGCATTGCCCTGATCACCTGTACATTTAGGTCAAGGTGCTGGCGGATATCGGCACAGCTAACGCCAGAGATAACTGAGATCAATAATTGCTTATCCGGCTTTAACGAAGGTTTGATTTCGTCTAACAGTTTATTGAGTTGTTGCGGCAGTACGGCCAGCACAATAATATCGGCTTTGCGCACGGCACGCAGGTTATTGTCTGACACATGGTACCCCTGCTCGGCATATTGAGCCAGCGCAGCTACGTTACGACGGGTTAATGATATTTGCTGGGGTTTACAAATACCCTTTTTAACCAAACCTTTGGCTAATGAAAGCCCTATGTTACCGGAGCCTAATATTGAAATGTGCTGTTGTGCGTTCATGCGCTTTTTGTTAAACGTGTTCCAAATGGTTTGTTATCTTTCAATTGGCCCAGATCATCTGATTTGCCAATAATTACTGCCTTCACACCACAAGCAATTGCGGTAAAAGCGTTGTCAAGTTTAGGTAGCATACCACTGTGTATTATCCTTTCCACTTTTAGTTCCTCGTAGTGCTGCGGGTTAATTTCCCTGATCAGCGATTCTTCGTCATTAATATCCTTTAGCACACCCTTTTTTTCAAAGCAGTATATGAGGGTGGTTTCATATAATCCCGATAACGATACCGCCAATGCCGAAGCAATGGTATCTGCATTTGTATTTAGCAGCTGCCCTTCGCCGTCATGCGTTATAGCACAGAAAACGGGGGTAAAGCCTGCTTCCATCAACCGGCTTATATTTTCGGGGTTGATAGAGTCTTTAACAATATCGCCCACAAAACCATAGTCAATAGTTTTTACCGGCCGTTTAACCGCTTTAATAAAGTTGCCATCGGCACCGGTCAGGCCTATGGCGTTGTTGCCAAAACGCTGCAACTGGGCTACAATATTTTTATTGATGAGGCCTCCATAAACCATGGTGACCACCCTCAGCGTTTCAATATCAGTGATGCGCCTGCCATCAACCATTTTCGATTCAATACCTAAATCTTCGGCCATTTGTGTGGCCACTTTTCCACCGCCGTGTACCAGGATCTTCAGGCCGTCGAGCGCTTCAAAGTCCTTTAAAAAATGATATAGGTTTTCAGAGTTATCAATAACGTTTCCACCTATTTTGATTATATAAAGGCTCTTCTTTGATGGTAATTTACCCGTTTTGATATGATCTGTATCAATTTTATTCATTCCAGCTGTTAATATAACTCTTTTAGTGCCAAATTTCCACTTTTTTAAGCGGAAAACTGTTAAAATTACGAAAATATAGCGTGTTTTTTCAAAAATTGATTTAAAAATGAATAATGGGACTTGCAGTTTAAGTTTACAATTTGATTATGAAAGAATTAGTAATATTGGAAAACTTTAAGGCATTATCCTTGCTTATAACTATCTATGGAGCAAAAAAAGAATACCAGGCCGCGGGTGGCAATTATAGGCGGAGGATTTGGCGGGATCCATTTAGCTAAAAAACTAAAAGATGC
This sequence comes from Mucilaginibacter gossypii, assembly GCF_900100945.1. Lineage (GTDB taxonomy): Bacteria > Bacteroidota > Bacteroidia > Sphingobacteriales > Sphingobacteriaceae > Mucilaginibacter > Mucilaginibacter gossypii. The sequence goes on from NZ_FNCG01000001.1 coordinate 506,957, forward strand.
GCCCGTTGATGTACTGATGATTGACAAGCATAATTATCACACGTTTCAGCCTTTGTTGTACCAGGTAGCAGGAGGCTCCATAGCTGCCGATTCAATTGGCTTTCCATTGCGCCGGATCTTTACCAGGCAAAAGAATTTTCGATTCGCACTTGCTGAGGTGCAAAAGATCAACCCCGAAACTAATACGCTTGATACTGACATCGGTACCATTTATTACGATTACCTTGCTATAGCTACCGGCTCCAATACCAACTTTTTTGGTAACAAAGAGATAGAGCATTTTGCTATGCCGATGAAGAATATCCCTGAGGCATTAAACTTAAGGAGCCTGATCCTGCAAAACCTCGAAATGTCGCTCGTATCTAAAGATCCGGAAGAAAAAGCGGCGCTAATGACCTTTGTGGTTGTAGGAGGAGGGCCAACCGGCGTGGAGCTATCTGGTGCACTCGCCGAAATGCGCGAGCTGATATTAATGAAGGATTATCATGGTTTGCGCAAACACAGCATGAGTGTTTACCTTGTTGAGGGTAAAGCGGAACTGCTGGCCGCGTTTTCGCCGGGGGCGAGGGCCAAGGCGAAAAGGTTTTTGCAGGATATGGACGTAACCATTTATAACAGCGCACACGTGGAAAGCTATAATGGCTATGAACTCAAGATAGATAACGGCACATCGCTGTTAACCCGTAATGTACTTTGGGCGGCAGGAGTAAAGGGGGAATTTCCTGAAGGTATTTCTGCCGATAATATAGCGCGGGGTAACCGCATCCTGGTTGATGAATTTAACAAGGTAAAAGGTTACGAAAATATTTATGCAATAGGTGATGTAGCTGCCATGATTACGGATGAATATCCAAACGGGCATCCGGGTGTTGCACCGGTAGCTATCCAGCAGGGACAAAATCTGGGTGAGAACGTGTACCGAATGTTTGACCGTAAACCGTTGGTGCCATTTAAATACAAGGACAAGGGTTCGCTTGCAACCATAGGCCGAAATAAAGCGGTGGCCGACTTGGGGAAAATTCATTTCCAGGGATTTTTTGCCTGGCTGGTGTGGGGATTTGTACACATCATGTCGCTTGCAGGCTTTACCAATAAGGGTATCATATTTTTTAGCTGGGCCATCAACTATTTTACCAAAAATAGCGACAACCGACTCATCGTACGCTATTTTGATACCGAAACCCGAATGACGGATCCCGAATCGAGATAAAAACAAACAATAATCCTTTTAAATCCTTACTTGTAAGTATTTATGGATCTGTTTGTTGTAATAGCTTTGCTGGTTATTGTCAGCGCGATATTTTCGTACCTTAACGCCCGCTTTATTAAGCTGCCGGGCACTATTGGCATTGTGCTGCTGGCAACCATTACTTCTATCACCATACTTATTGTAGATAAGATTGATTCGTCGATAGCGGATTACCTGGGTACACTTGCCAAAAATATCAACTTTTCAAAAGCGGTATTGAATGTGCTGCTTGGTTTCCTGCTTTTTTCAAGCTCATTTAACTTAGATGGCCGGAAGCTGAAGAGAGAAATGCGCCCCGTATTTGTACTAAGCACATTGGGGGTTGTTATTTCGACTGCGGTGTTTGGATGCCTGTTATTTTATGTAGCCCCGTTTTTTCATATCCATATGCCGCTGATCTATTGCCTGTTGTTCGGCGCTTTGATTTCACCCACCGATCCGGTGGCGGTTGCAGCCATTATCCGTAATTCAAAGTTACCTGCCAATCTTGAAACCATTATTTCGGGCGAATCGCTTTTTAATGATGGGATAGGGCTGATCCTGTTTGTGATCATCCTGGAGGTGGCGCGGGTAGGAGAAGAGAAAATTGAACTGGCTAAGGTTGTAGCGCTTATTGTTAAAGAAATTATTGGCGGGATAGTAGCCGGGGGAATTTTAGGTTATGTCGCTCACCGGTTGATGCGCTCGGTTAAGGATTTTCAAACTATCGTATTGATCTCGCTGGCCTTAGTAATGGGTTTATCCGTATTGGCCGTTTTGCTTGATTTTTCAATTCCATTATCAGTTGTTACAGCTGGACTGTTTGCCGGGAGCCAATCTATTAACCAGGATAATAAAGAACGTTCGCACGAGGCGCTGGAGAAATTCTGGAAGCTGGTTGATGAGATACTGAACACCATTTTATTTGTAATGATTGGCTTGCAACTGGTTAACCTGCCTTTTGTAAATAATTACTGGGTAACGGGAAGCCTTTCTATAGTTACAGTTTTAATAGCCCGTTGGCTGAGTATTATGCTGCCGCTAACGTTTTTAAGGCATACTCTTAAAGTGAACTATAGCAATATCAACATTATGACCTGGGCCGGTCTGCGCGGGGCTATATCTATAGCCCTTGCGTTGTCTTTACCCAATACGCCATACCGGCACCTGATTTTGTCCGGCAGTTATTTTATTGTGATATTTTCGGTAATAGTTCAGGGATTGACGTTGAACAGAATGATAAACAGCGCTTCTAAAAAGATAGAAGAATAAACCATGCTGCGCGGGTTTGGTGCAGCGTAACCCGGTAGGATATTATTTAAGACGCGACATGTATTTGCCAATCTCCGCTTCAGTAGTGTCCGTACTTTTGCCTAATGCATTGATGATGTTTTCCCGTTCCGTTTCGCTACGGTTTTGACTAAGTTTTTGTTTGCCTTGCAGGTCGTCAACTATGATTTCGAAGGCTACTAGACCTTTCATCATCCGTTGCTTATATTCGTCTGGTAAATTGTTCCATTGGGTAAGATAATCGGCCTCATAATTACCGATCATCTGTGCTAACAGCTTGGCTGTTTGTTCGCCTTCAGGCAGGATTGTTGCTTTGCCGTAAGCGTGTACCGCGATATAATTCCAGGTAGGTACGTTGGTTCCCTTTTCGTAATGTTTGGGTGAGATATAAGCGTGAGGCTCAGTAAAGATCACCAATATTTCCTTTCCAATAATTTCAGCAGCCTGCGGGTTGGCCTTGGCGAAATGAGACGACAAAACAATTTTATCATCGCGTTTGCTTACCAGGAAGGGAAGATGCGTAGCAAACGGAACGTTATCAGTAGCTGTTACAATTGTTGCAAAGCTATAGCGCTGCATAAAGCTGATTGCTTCCTGCTCATTCGTTAACTGGAAATGTTTTGGCGTATACATCGGGAGGAAAGATTTAAGACGAGAAGAAGCAAGAACCAAGACAGATTTGCTTTGATTCTTGCTTTTATATGAACAACAATTACTTACAAACTTTCCAGCATCTGTTTGAGCACAGCTTGCGCAGCCCAAACACGGTTGCCGGCTTCGTGTACAACGATTGAGTTTGGCCCGTCTAATATTTCGTCAGAGAGCTCCAGGTTACGGCGCACCGGTAAGCAATGCATTACTTTGGCATTGTTGGTTTGCTCCAGCTTTTTGTTAGTAAGCATCCACTCTTCGTGTTTGCCTAATATATTGCCATAAGGCTCATACGCCGACCAGTTTTTTACGTAGATGAAATCCGCGCCGGCTAAAGCCTCATCCTGATCATAAGAGATATTTGCACCCTGGGTAAAATCGGTACAAAGCTCATATCCTTTAGGCTGCACGATAGTAAAGTCGACATCCGCCTTGCACATCCACTCCGAGAATGAGTTAGGAACAGCCTGCGGCAAAGGTTTGATATGCGGCGCCCAGGTTAAAACCACTTTAGGACGCGCTGTTGTTTTCAGCTCTTCAATAGTGATCAAGTCGGCCAAACTTTGCAGCGGGTGGCGGGTAGCTGATTCCAGGCTCACAACCGGCACTTTGCAAAATTCAACAAACTTATTGAAAATCATTTCGCTGTAATCTTCCTCACGGTTCCTTAAGCCAGGGAACGAACGAACGCCAATAATATCAGCGTATTGGCCCATAACGCCTGCGGCTTCACGGATATGCTCAACAGTAGTGCCATCCATGATCACGCCGTCGCGCAGTTCAAGTGCCCAGCCTTCTTTATCGATATTGAGCACCATTACATTCATGCCCAAATTGATAGCAGCTTTTTGTGTACTCATTCGGGTACGTAAACTTGGATTTAAAAACACTAATGCAAGTGTTTTATTTTTACCAAGCTTTTGGTGGGCAAAGGGATCCTGCTTAAGCGCCAATGCCTCTTTTACAAGTGCGTTAACATCAGCAACATCATTAACAGAAGAGAATAGTTTCATGAACTTTACAATTAATTGGTGTGTTTTCTGTCATCTATTTTTTTTAAGTCTCCCCTTTAGGGGAGATTTAGAGGGGCGTCTATTGATTCAATACATTTACAAAAGCTTCCAGGAACCTATCGGCATGAGCTTTAGTTAAGTTCAAAGCAGGTAATAACCTGATCACGTTTGGTTTAGCTTCACCAGTAAATATATGGTGCTTGTTTAACAGTTCTTTACGGGCATGGGCCAATTCTTCGGGCAATTCTATACCGATCATTAAACCACGGCCACGAACTTCTTTAACCTGTTCCAGCTTGTTAAGCTCCTTTATTAAGTAGCCGCCAACTTCAGCAGCATTTTGCAACAGGTTATCCTGTTCCATAGTTTCAAGAACGGCTAAACCTGCAGCGCAAGCCAGATGGTTCCCACCAAAAGTAGTACCTAACATGCCATATACCGGCTGTATTTTAGGCGAAATGATGATACCTCCCACAGGGAAACCATTACCCATGCCTTTAGCCATACTGTAGATATCAGCATTAACACCGGCAAAATCATGCGAAAAGAATTTACCTGTACGGCCGTAACCGCATTGTACAGAATCGGCAATGAATACTGCATTATATTCATCGCACAGTGAGCGAATCTTTTGCAGGAAGCCCTCTGGTGCAACCTGGATACCACCAACACCCTGAATACCTTCGATAATTACTGAAGTGATTTCGTTGTTTTTGAATGCTTCTTCCAGCGCTGCTTCATCGGCCCATGGCAAAAAAATCACGTTATCAGTTTCGTTGATAGGAGCGACGATCTTCGGGTTGTCAGTAACCGCCACAGCCAATGAGGTACGGCCGTGGAACGATTTGCTGAATGCAATTACTTTCTTTTTTCCATTGTAAAAAGAAGCCAGTTTTAAAGCATTCTCATTAGCCTCGGCACCGGAGTTGCACAGAAATAACTGGTAATCTTCCTTGCCTGAAACTTTTCCCAACTTTTGAGCTAACTCTTTTTGAATAGGAATCTCGATAGAATTAGAATAAAAGCCAAGTTTATGCAATTGATCTTCTAAACGTTTTACGTAGTTTGGATGGGTATGACCGATAGAAATTACGGCGTGGCCACCATACATGTCAAGGTATTCAGTATCGTGAGCGTCATAAACTAAACTGCCCTGGCCCCTAACTATATTAATTGGATTTATAGGATAAACATCAAATAATTTCATTTCTTAAATGGTATAAAAATTTAGTACTTAATTAATAACAGAACTTTCAGAATTCGGCGAGCAGCTCTTCTAAAAGCCGATCGCCTTAAGTCGTAAGCCTGCGCGTTCGTCCAGCCCGAACAATAAGTTCATGTTCTGTACTGCCTGGCCGGAAGCGCCCTTAAGTAAGTTGTCCATTATGCTGATAATGAATATTTTGTTGTCGTGTTTTTTTACCTGGATAAAGCATTTATTGGTGTTTACAATTTGCTTTAAATCAATATTGCGATTGGTGACATGCGTAAAAGGATGCCCATCGTAGCAGCTTTGGTAAAGTGCTAATGCTTCTTCCTCGCTCAAATCGCTCTCAGTATAAATTGAAGCAATAATGCCTCGGGTAAAGTCGCCACGGTAAGGAATAAAGTTGATAGCCTTATCAAAACCGGCTTGCAACTGCCTTAACGACTGACCGATCTCATTTAAATGCTGGTGACTGAATGCTTTGTAAACAGAAAGGTTATCATTACGCCAGGTAAAGTGTGAGGTCGGCGATAAACTTTGTCCTGCACCGGTTGAACCTGTTGTAGCAGTAACGTGTACTTCGTTGTTTAGCAAACCTTTTGAAGCCAGTGGAAGTAAACCCAATTGCAAACAGGTAGCAAAGCAACCGGGGTTAGCAATATTAGAGGCTGTTTTAATAGCCTCACGGTTTAACTCCGGCAAGCCGTAAACAAAGCTTTTACCGTTTAATGTTGAGTTTTGGTTCAGCCTGAAATCCTGGCTTAAGTCAATGATCTTAACCGAATCGGGGATAACGTTTGCTTCCAGGAACTTTTTGGCGTCACCGTGACCAACGCAAAGGAATAACACGTCAATATCTGTAGATAATTCGGCAGCGAATTTCAGATCGGTATCACCAAACAGGTCGGTATGTACCTGGTAAACATAGTTACCCGAGTTGCTGTTGCTATGAACAAAAGCTATCTCCACGTGAGGATGGTTGATCAGGATCCGGAGCATTTCGCCACCGGTGTACCCTGCTCCGCCAATTATGCCTGCACGCACCTTATTTGATTTCAATTCTGTCATTATTTGTAGATGGATATGAATATAAAATAAACTCGAGGTCGCTCCGGTCGTTATTGCTGATGAAATGCTTTTGACCCGGATGGATCTCGATACCCTGTTCGGGCTTCAATACCGTAACCTCGCCGTCTATCGAAAATGTAGCACGGCCCTTTAAAATAAAAAATACCTGCGTGGCTTTCTCGTGGTAATGCAATTGTTCGGCAGTGTCTGGTGGCATTAACTCCTGTTTAACAGATAACGCGTCTGTATCAATGAAAGTCCAGCCATGACAATCATCGCCCCAGTTATAGTGCTTTAAGCAGTCACCTTTTGAAAACGCCGTATTAATCATTTTGGCTGTTTACTTTATGATAGATCATTACCTGGTTACCAAATATTTTGGAGAACCCTTTAACGTCTTCGCCGCTCCAGGCGTTGTTCATTTCGCCGTAGCTGCCAAACTTGTTCGACATCAGATCGTATGGTGATTCAATGCCTACCACCTGGAAGCGATATGGGTGCAACTGAACAAATACTTTACCTGTAACGTTTTTCTGAGTATCGGTTAAAAAGGCCTCGATATTGCGCATGATCGGGTCATGAAACTGACCTTCATGCAGCCAGTTGCCATAGAAAGATGATAACTGATCTTTCCATGAAAGCTGCCATTTGGTTAGCACATGTTTCTCTAAAGTATGGTGAGCTTTAATAATCACCATAGGAGCGGCGGCCTCAAAGCCTACACGGCCTTTAATACCGATAATGGTATCACCAACGTGAATATCCCTGCCAATGCCATAAGGCTGAGCAATAGCCTGTAAGGCCTGGATAGCTTTTGTTGGATGATCGTATTTTTCATCACCGATGGCTACCAACTCGCCTTTTTCAAAAGTAAGCACAAGATCTTTTACTTCAGAAGCAGTTACCTGTGTAGGCCATGCTTCTTCTGGCAGGCCAAGGTTTGAAGTCAAAGTTTCTTTACCACCTACTGATGTACCCCAGATCCCTTTGTTGATAGAGTATTTGGCTTTCTCGAAGTTCATATCAACACCATGTTTTTTCAGGTATTCTATCTCTTCTTCGCGGCTTAGTTTCAGGTCGCGGATAGGGGTGATGATCTTTACTTCAGGTACAAGGATGTTAAAGATCATGTCGAAACGCACCTGGTCATTACCTGCGCCTGTACTGCCATGGGCAACAAATTCAGCACCAATTTCTTTAGCGTAGTTAGCAATAGCTGTAGCCTGGCTTACGCGCTCGGCGCTTACCGATAGCGGATAGGTGTTGTTTTTTAATACATTGCCGTAAATTAAAAAGCGTACGCAGGTATTGTAAAAGTTTTCGGTTTCATCAACCACATGGTGAGAAGTAACGCCCATTTTATAAGCGCGTTCTTCAACGCCTTTTAACTCTTCCTCGCTAAAACCGCCGGTATTTACAATAACCGAGTGAACCTCATAACCAAGGTCCTGTGTTAAATAAATACAGCAAAAAGAGGTATCTAAACCTCCGCTATAAGCTAATACTACTTTTTTCTTCATGTTTTTGGTGAGCTTAAAGCTAAAGGCACAAGGCTTAAAGCTTTACTTATCAATTATGGTGATCTGTTTTATTAATTTACAGGTGTTAACCTTTTACCTAAATCCTAAACATCATGTTTTATACGTTTCTTTATGGCGTTCTCAATACGCTCAAGCAAAGTCGCTTTGTGCGTAATGCGCTGCATTTTCTCCTCGTATTCCTTTTGTTTTTCGGCAGGATCAAAAAGCATGGCGGTGCACATGCAGTTTTTGCGGTTTTTGCTGGTTAAAATGTCAAAGTTTACGCAGCTTTTGCAGCCGGCCCAAAAGTTTTCGTCCTGGGTTAGTTCTGAATAGGTAACGGGCTCGTAACCAAGCTCCGAGTTGATCTTCATTACCGCCAAACCGGTTGTTAACCCAAATATTTTGGCATTAGGGTATTTGGTACGCGATAACTGGAAAATTCGGTGTTTGATGGCTTTTGCCAATCCCGCCTTACGGAACTGCGGATTAACAATAAGTCCCGAGTTAGCAACAAAGTCGCCATGGCTCCAGGTTTCAATATAGCAGAAACCGGCCCAGGTACCGTCTTTATGCAGGGCTATAACAGCCTTGCCTTCCAGCATTTTATTAGCAACGTATTCGGGCGAGCGTGTAGCTATACCAGTTCCGCGCGCCTTGGCCGATTCGGCCATCTCATCGCAAATCATAGTGGCATAATCTACATGCTGTGCAGTAGCAACCTGAATATCAAAATCTTGTATTGTCATTTAAATAGATAATTACCGTGAAATTAATTGGCTTTATAAGCCTTAAATAATTAGATGGTTTTTTTAAAAAGACGTTTAAAAAACTCTTTTTGTGTGGACAGGAGAAAAATTAATTCAAACCCGTGGCATGTAGGTCCTTCGTCGGAGAGGGCAGTTTAAAAAAACAGTTGAACCCAAGGCAGCAGCAACCGGAGCAAAATTTGCTCTTGTAGCGGGCTTATTTAAGCTTGGTGTATTCATTTTTTTGTTGAATTACTGTGTTTTTAATTTGCTGCAAATTAGGCTATAAAATTTTATTTATACAAGAAAAAAATGTGATTATTTGTTGGTTGGTGAATGGTTGATTAAGTTTATTGAACGAGTGGTTGGTTTGTTGTTGTAACTCGCAGATTTACAGCAATAACCATTCACCTAATCAACCCAATCAACCATTCATTTCTTTTCAACAATATCATTGATGATCATATCAGCGTGAATGCGCGAGTTTTCGATGAACCAAAGATGGGTATCAAGGCCGCCGCAAACCACACCTGCAAGGTATAAACCAGGCATATTTGTTTCCATGGTTTCGGGGTTGTATTGCGGAATAAATTTATCTTCAGAAAGAATAATACCGAGCTTTTTCAGGAACTCAAAATTGGGCTTGTAGCCCGTCATCGCCATTACAAAATCGTTGGGAATGGTGATCAAGCCTTCCGGGGTTTGAATATCGACTTCATTTTCGCGGATGGCTTCGAGGTTTGAATTGAAATAGGCTTTAATGCTTCCTTCTTTGATGCGGTTAATAATATCCGGCCTTACCCAATATTTAACCCGGTTGCTTACCTCGCTGCCGCGGATCACCAGTGTTACCTCGGCACCTTTACGGTAGGTTTCCAGGGCCACATCAATGGCCGAGTTGCTTGAGCCAACTACCACCACTTTTTGCAGGGTATAATAATGAGGGTCTTGGTAGTAGTGTTTTACTTTGGGAAGGTTTTCGCCGGGGATATCAAGATTTACCGCGATATCATAAAAGCCGGTTGAAAGGATCACGTTTTTAGCCTGGTAGGTTGCCTTTTTTGTGGTGATGGTGTAAAAGCCATTTTCCGGCTTTACTTCAGTAACTTCTTCAAAAAGATGAATGGGCAAGTTATTTGAAAGTGCTACGCGGCGATAATATTCCAAAGCATCATTGCGGGTAGGCTTGTTATGTACAGTAACAAAGGGAACGCCGCCGATCTCCAATTTCTCAGATGTGGAGAAAAACGTCATGGTAGCGGGATAGTTGTACAATGAATTTACAAGCGTGCCTTTTTCGACAATTACGAAACTTAAACCGGCTTTTTGAGCAGCAAGTCCGCAAGCTAAACCTATCGGGCCACCGCCAATAATAAATATATCAAGCATTTGATGTACTTTATGAAATTTAAGAAATCATGAACCTGTGCAGGTTCGGGGCATTTTTGCCGGTGCGGCAAAAATAAGAAAATAAAAAAGGGTAAGCTACTTTTATCGCGCCGCTCAACTCTCTACCCTTGCTGTGTTCCCACCCTGGGGGAGTTCAAGAGGAGCTGGCCGTAAAAGACTTACCCCGGCGCAAATATAGAAAAAGGTAGCGTTTATGGTTAAGAAAATGTTAAAAAAGGCTTATCTGTTGATTTATAGATGGATAATTTTTAATTTGCCTTGCTATTGCCAGGTTATCATACTTCGTTAACACGTTTTCATCTCCCCGAAATTCAAATTCCCGATAAGTTTTGGCATGTTGGTCGAGATCAAGCAACAAATTTTTTAAAATAGTAAGCCGGTTCACAACAAATTTTACCTTCATTTCCCTTTTTTGAAAATAGGGCCAAAGCAGGTTAAATTGTTCGGGCGTTATGGCCCTTGCTATGGTAATATGAGGTATGGTACTGCTATCGCCAACAATACCCTTCAATAGTTTAATCCAATATTTATTTTGTTCGGTGAGCTTAAGCCTGGCAAAAATGGTTTTGTTATAGTCATTACTCTCATTAAAGCAATCAAATCCATCTGTTTCAAAAACAACGGGAGGCAGCAAACTAAGTTTACGGCTCAAAAACGAGAAGCCCTGAACGTCTACATCAAGCGGTTTGCGCGGATAATTGTTTATGGTGATATGCGACCGGGCATGCATGCTGGGATAATTACCGATAACACGTTTTGCTTCGCTTTTTAATTTCCGGATCATAACATCTACATGATCAGGTATCGGGAGGATAAAATGATAAAATGCGTAGTCCATGATTGTTAAATTTTAAATGAATAAATTGATCTGATCAGGGTCGCCGGCTTTAAGTAGTTCCAGTTCATCGCGGGTATAGCCGGGGCCGGTCATGTTTTTAAATTCAAAAGTTTTAAACTTATCCCATTTGGCAAAGGCGTCAAGTGTATCGCGTTTCAATATGGTAAGTTCTTTGATCCAAAAAGGCTCCACCAATTTTTTATGCTTAAAATGCGGCCAAAGTGTGTCGAAATCTTTTTCGGCAATATCACGCACAACCGTTACATGTGGGATAAGATTTTTTTTAATGCGCAGCTTCTTTTTTAAGGTGTTAAACCATTCGTCGGTAGCGGGTGTTGCGCGGATGTTGGCATAAATGGTCATGCGGCTGTGCAAGTGGGTAAAATGATAAAAACCATCCATATGCAGCAATACCGGTGGCATGGTATTCAGGGCCTGTTCCATCAATTCCAGGTTTTTATCGGCCATAAAGGGCTTTTGCCTCTCCAGGTGTTGTATAGAGATATGAGCAGGCGAATCCATGCTTTGGTAACTGCCAATAAGCCTCGCCGATGCCTTTTTGTAACGCGCAATCTCATGCTTCACCGTGTCGGGAGGCGATAATAACAGCAGGTAGTCTTCATATATACTCATTTGCTTCACAATTTCTATATGTCAAATATGCTAATAAAATTAGCAAAATACAAAAAATGTTAGCATTTTTGGTATGTGGAAGCTAAACGTTATATTGTTCATATCGATCTTGATTCGTTCTTCGTTTCAGTAGAGCGGAAGTTTCATCCTGAACTGATCGGTAAGCCTGTGATCATAGGGGGCTCGGCCGAAAGGGGAGTTGTGGCTTCCTGCAGTTATGAGGCGAGGGCTTTTGGTGTGCATTCGGCTATGCCTACCCGGCAAGCTTTAAAGCTTTGTCCGCATGCCATTCTTATTCGCGGTTCGCACGGGCGCTATGGCGAAGCCTCACGCGAGGTTACGCAGATCATTCACGATACGGTACCCCTGTATCAAAAAACATCGGTTGATGAGTTTTACATTGATTACACCGGTATGGACCGTTTTTTTGATTGTTACCATGAAGCCACCAAACTTAGGCAGAAAGTAATTAAAGAAACGGGCCTGCCTATATCCTTCGGTATGGCATCGGGTAAAACGATAGCCAAAATGGCCACTAACCAGGCCAAGCCTAACGGACAAATGTTTGTAAAGCATGGTGATGAGCTGAAGTTCCTGGCGCCGCTTAACATTGGTAAGATACCCGGCCTGGGCGAAAGTACCCGCAATAAGTTATATCAATACGGCATCGAAAAAATAGGTGATCTGCAACGTACCAATATCCGTTTCCTGGAAACAGTTTTTGGTAAATACGGGCATTCGCTTTGGGAAAAAGCCAATGGTATCGATCATAGCGAAATCGTTCCGCATTCCGACAGGAAATCCATCAGCACCGAGCATACTTTCCATACTAATGTGTCTGATCACCGCACACTTGAAACTACTTTAGTATCCATGACCGAAGAGCTGTCATCCAAACTACGACGGGAAAATAAGCTTTCATCATGCATGGCTATTAAGTTGCGATACGGTAATTTTGAAACCCATACCCAACAGCAAAAAATAGCACTTACGGCGGCAGAACACATCCTGATTCCCGGTGTAAAAAACCTGCTTAAAATGGCCTGGGACCAGCACCGGCCCATCAGGTTGATAGGTGTGCGGTTGAGTGATCTTTGTACGGGCAGTTACCAGATCAACCTGTTTGAGGATAATGAGGAACGCATCAAACTTTACCAGGCCATGGACCAGATCAATTTCAAGTTCGGCGATAAAACCATCTGCCGGGCGGCAGGGATGGAAATTGGTACAAGGAATTTTAATCCGTTTATGCGCGGCTGACCGTTGACTGTTTTGATTGCGTTGATTACGTTGATCTTTTTGTGACGAGTTGATTATTTGAAAAAGCGCCGGATTGTGCGATTCCCTCCCTTGGGAGGGTGTAGGGAGGGGTTTCATCGCCTCGCTTGTTCCTTTGAAATAGCGGATAAACTCCGCCGCCGCTCGGCTCCAGCCGGGTGGCAACTATCACGCGGCCTCTGGCCGCCGTGGGAAATGTTCTTGTTTTCAACCAATGGTCAAAGGCTTTTTACCATTGGTCAAAGTAATTTTATGGGGCGGTAGGTTGTGACTTCTTTTGATAAAAAAAGAAATCATGGAAACCACACAACGTCAAACCTACCTCGATTGGTTGAGGATCTTATCCATATTGGGGGTGTTATTTTTTCATTCGGCAATGCCTTTTGTTGCTGAGGATGGCTGGCACATCAAAAACCACGAAACCAGCAACCTGATGATGGAATCAAATCACTTTTTGCACCTTTTTCGCATGCCGCTGCTCTTTTTTATTTCAGGTACCGTGAGTTACTACATGATGCAGCGGCGCTCTACACTCAGTTTCATCGGTTTGCGTTTCCGCCGTCTTTTTATTCCGCTTTTGGTGGGCATGTTCATCATTGTGCCACCGCAAATTTACATGGAACGATTGGCCAATGGCTACAAAGGCTCATTCCTGGATTTTTATCCCAGTACATTTAACTTTCAGCCATATCCCAAAGGCAATTTCAGCTGGCACCATCTTTGGTTTATTGCCTATCTGTTTCTTTATGACCTCATCTTCGCGCCTTTATTTGCCTGGATGATCTCGCCCAAAAGCAATGGTTTTAAACAAAAGCTTGCCATTTTGGCCCGGGGGAAATGGGTTTACCTATTAATGCTGCCCGGAATCCTTTGGTTTACCTTCACCAGTTGGGACCTGCCCGAAACCAACGACCTGATCCATGATGGCAGTTACTTTGTTTACTGGTTATTGTTCCTCCTGGCAGGTTTTATCTGTATCCTTCAATCTAAACTGATGGATAGCCTTGAGCGCAACCGCCGTTTTGCTTTAACCATCGGTTTTTTAAGCCTGATGACATGGGAAGTAATGCGCTGGAACGGTATCGAACCCTTGCATCCCCACTGGCCTTTTCAAAATATCGCATTCTCCTATGCTTTTACCGCATTGCGCCCAATTATTGCCTGGGGATGGGTGTTGGCGCTGGTTGGCTATGGCAAACATTATTTAAATAAGCCTCATAACGCGCTCAATTATTTAAACCAGGCGGTATATCCGTTTTACATATTGCACCAAACCGTTATTGTATTAATTGCCTATTATATTGTGCAAACGCAAAATGAAAGCATCCTATCAAAATATATTTATACGGTGGGTATTACCTTTTTTGTAACGGTGCTTACCTATCATTTGTTAGTACGCCCTTATGCTTTAACCCGGTTTTTATTCGGTATGAAACCAAAGGAAAAACTCAAAACTGTGCCGATCCGGGAGATAGTAGAGACAAAACCCGAACCTATTCTTTCTGCCTTAAATTTGTAATTTGCTGATATGAAATTTTTCAGGAAGTACATTTTTCCGGCACTGTATGGCCTACTGGTTTATTTTACCATCAGGCTATTGCATGATACTGACATTGGTCAGCATTTTTGGGAAAGAGATTTTTATGTTAATGGCATTGAAATGGCCTGTTCAATATTGGTTGGCTATTTGGCAATCTATATTTTTGAACGGCTTTTTAAGTACTATGACAGGCACCGGACGGTACAGCTATCCTACGGGGCTGTAGTTAGGGAGTTGGCCATATTGGTGGGAGCAAATTTGATATTAGTGAACGTCGTATTTGTTCCGATGGTCATGGCTCTGCACGTAAGCCAGGGCATAGATGAGCTAATACCCTGGGCAGATGTGGCTGATATTAACATGATCCCCACTTTGTACGCTATTGTTTATTATGGAATTGCACGTAGCAGTACCTGGCTAAAGGCTTATGTAAATAATAAGATGCAACTGGAAAAGTTAACCAACGACCAGCTGGAAACTGAATTGAAGTTTCTAAAAGCTCAATATCATCCGCATTTTTTATTTAATGCCCTGAATACTATTTATTTCCAGATGGATGAAGATGTGCCCGGCGCAAAAAAGAGTACCGAGTTACTATCGAGCCTGTTGCGCTATCAGCTTTATGACCAACACCAGCAAGTGCCCGTTAAGCAGGAGCTGGAGTATCTTGAAAATTATATCCGCCTGCAGCAGATCAGGGCGAGCAGCAAAATGCAGCTCAGTGTTAATTTTGAAGGATGTTTAACGGATCAGCTCATCTTTCCGCTGCTTTTGCTTCCACTGGTTGAAAACGCCTTTAAATATATAGGTGGTGAATATAAAATAGCCATTGAAGGCTGCATTATTGACAATAGATTTGTTTTTAAAGTTTATAATGATGTACCCGCGAATATGAAAGCCCCCGATAATTACAGCGGTATTGGTTTGGAAAACTTAAGCCGCAGGCTGCAATTGCTTTATCCGGATAAACATAAACTAACTGCTGGCCGCGAAGAAGATCATTATACAGCAATACTTGAATTGAATATTTAGAAGATGGCATTAATCAGCTGCATTATTACCGACGATGAACCCTTTGCCCGTAAGGGCCTGGAAGGCTATGTTAAAAAAGCTGGCTTTTTCGACCTGAAAGCGCAATGTGAAGATGCTATGGAATTAGGAGCGTTGTTAGCGCAGCAACCTGTAGACCTGCTGTTCCTGGATATCCAGATGCCGCATTTAACCGGCGTTGAATTTATTCGTTCGCTGCCCAACCCGCCAAAAGTGATTTTCACTACTGCTTTTAAAGAATATGCTACTGATGGTTTCGACCTGGATGTGCTCGACTATCTCCTTAAACCTATACCTTTTGAGCGTTTTATGAAGGCAGCCTTTAAAGCTAAGGATTACTTTGATTTGAGGAACAATACAGATAGTGTAGATTATCTGTTTGTTAAAAGCAATGGTAAGCTCGAGAAGATAATTTTTGACGAAGTGTTGTTCATTAAAGGCATGGAAAACTATGTTGAGGTTTATACCCCGGCGCGTAAGATTATAACCCACAGTACCCTGCGGGCCTTTGCCGAAAAACTGCCTCCACGTAAATTCATGCAAACCCATAAGTCATACATTGTAGCCAATAATAAAATTACATCGATAGAAGGAAATATGCTGCATATAGGCACATTTGAGGTGCCAATCAGCAGGCAGCTTAAAGAGCAGGTGATGCATGCGTTGATTAATCAGGGCAGATAGTAATCAAGTTTTAACAATAGGATCAGAAATTTCTACGCGAATTGTTTTTCATACTTGTCTCAATTAATCGAATTACACGAATTTTTCAATGGCGTAAATTTGAAATTAGTGTAATTAGGTTAATTCGGAAAAATAGTGCGGGAGTTTTTATTTGTTCGATTCTTCTTAGAAACTGTCAAAGCTTGAAGAATATCGTTTAGAGGTAGATAAAACTTCATTGCCGTTGGTTTTAACCAACGGAATAATGAGTAGCAACATGAGGGCTTCAGCCCAAATTCGCTTGCATAATTAGGCTGAAGCCAAGACTTTTTAGCTTTTTATTCCGTTGGTTAAAACCAACGGCAATGAATATTCTGTTTTTTTAAACAGCTGCTCACCATGCATTTTAAAGTAATTTCCCTGTGTATAATTAAAACTATTTTGTAATATGCATTATTCTACTGACGCATTACTTACAAAACCTCATGGGCGGCAAAAAACTGTTCAACGCTTTATCCTTTTTTTTAACGGCAGGCTTGTGCTTAGCCGGCAATATTTCATATGCTCAAACCCCTGCCGATAGTATTAAACTGGCCATTGAGCCATCTTATAATAATGTAAGCGGTACCCACCAATTTTTTTTAGGCGATAATTACCGCAAGCTTTGGGCGGCACCCGTCACCTTGCCGGTATTTCACCTTACCGCCGAAAAGGGTGGACTTAAAATACTGCAAAGAGGCGGGGGGAAGCAAACAAAATCATTACGCCTGCAGGATCCTACCGGCCAGCAATGGGTACTGCGCACCATTCAAAAGTATCCTGAAAAAGGTCTGCCTGTTGATCTGCGGCCAACGGTAGCCAAAGATATCCTGCAAGATCAGGTATCGGCCGCACATCCATTCTCGGCACTCACAGTACCGCCGCTGGCCGAAGCGCTTGGGGTTCCGCATTCTAATCCTAAAATTTTTTATGTACCCGATGATCCTGCTTTTGGTGAGTATCAAAAGGATTTTGCTAATCAGGTGTTTTTATTTGAAGAGCGTGAGCCGCTCGATGCCGAAAAAACGGATAATACCGAAAAGGTACAACGCAAACTGCAGGATGACAATGATAACCGTGTTGACCAAAAGATTGTGCTGCGTGCCCGCTTGCTTGATATGCTTTTGGGCGATTGGGACAGGCACGAAGACCAATGGCGCTGGGAAAAAATAGATGGAAAACATGAAACCGTATATGAACCCGTTCCGCGCGACCGTGACCAGGTGTACTATAAAACTTCGGGCGTATTGCCCTGGATAGTAGCACATCAATGGCTTAAATCAAAATTTCAGGGTTATAGTGACGAGATCAGGGATATCAATGGATGGAATTTCAATGCCCGCTATTTCGACCGCTATTTCCTGAACCAGTTGAGCGAAGACGACTGGAAAGAACAGATAGCCTATGTACAAAACAAACTGACCGATGACCTGATCAAAAAAGCGGTGCATTTAATGCCCGATACCATCTACAAACTTTCGGGGCCTGAGATCATCAGCAAAATGATAGCGAGGCGCAACATCCTGCAAAAACAGGCACTCGAATATTATAAATTCATCTCCACATATGTAGATGTACCAGCGAGTGATAAAACGGACAAATTTACTGTGGCTCATGAAACTAATGGTGACATCACGCTTACTATAAATAAGATAAAGAAAGACGGCAGCGTTGATAAGGTTACCTACCAGCGTACTTTTAAACCCGATGTTACCAAAGAGATCAGGATGTATGGTTTTGATGGCGATGATTTATTTAAGGTGACGGGCTCAACGCCATCACCCATAACTGTGCGGATGATAGGGGGGCAGGGCATGGATACGTTTGCTGTAGACAGCAGTTTAAATAATAAAGGCAAAACCTATATTTATGATCGTTCGGATCAAAAAAATGTACTTCCTCCTTCATCGCTGGCTAAAAACCGTACATCAACAGACACGGCGGTAAATAGCTATGATAAAACTGCCTTTAAGTTCGACAGGTTTGAGCCTATTATCCTGGCTAATTACAGTAATGATATTGGCATTTTGTTGATTGGAGGTTTCTCATACGAGCGGCACGGGTTTCGCAAGGAACCCTATGCTTTCCGCGAAGAATTTTTGACCAATTATTCACTGGGGCGTAAATCATTTTTGTTTACCTATACCGCCGACTGGAAAAAAGCCGTCGGTGAAAACGACCTGAAGATTAACCTGCTTTCGCGCGGGCCAAGCAACCTCAGCAATTTTTTCGGAATAGGAAATAACACTGTTTTTGAGAATAAGGACGACAGGAAGATCTCCTATTATCGTAATCGCTACGACTATGTTACCGGCGACGTTTCCCTGCACCGCAGTTTTGGAAACCTACACGTGAGCGCCGGCGTTGCAGGGCAGTTTTACAACAGCAAAGCCTCCAACAACACCGAAAGATTTTTGAATGGCTATAATGCCGCGTTTCCGGATGAGAAGGTATTTGGCACTAAGGTCTACGGCGGCTTAACAGCTAATGCAACGGTTGATACGCGGAATAAACTGATCATCCCAACACAAGGCATTTTATGGACAACCACTGTAAGCGGCTTTAGCGGCGGCGGCTCGGGAAGTCACAATACTTACGGCCAGGTGTTATCGGAGTTTAGTTTCTATTTAAATCCCGACAAGGACTCGGTATTGGTAATTGCTAACCGCACCGGGTTAGGTACTACGGTAGGTAATGCAGCATATTTTCAGCAGATGAAATTAGGCGGGGCGCAAAACTTCCGCGGCTTTCATACCAACAGGTTTACCGGTCGTACTATAGCCTATAACAACCTGGAGATGCGGTTAAAAGTATTGGATTTTACTTCATACCTGTTGCCGGGCTCATTGGGTTTAATCGGTTTTAATGATATAGGCAGGGTATGGGTCCCCGGCGAATCATCGGACAGGTGGCACGATGGGTATGGCGGCGGTTTGTATATTATTCCAGCGCAATTGGTGCTGATTGAAGCCGTAATGGGCTTTTCAAAAGAAGGCTCGTTGCCTTATATATCTATTGGGTTTAGATTTTAAAATAGCTGCCGCGGGTTTAGCGCAGCGTAACCGGTGGTTGAGTATGTTAAAAGCCTTCAGCTTTAGCTAAATTAACCGCATTTTTTGGTGGCGGCGTTCTGTCAGCACCTTTCGGTCAATTTTAAGTTTTAGGAAAAAAATCAGAAAAACAACCAAAAAATCACCCAAAAGCGGGGGTAAAGAAAGTGCTTTTTGAAACGCATGTTTTTATTCTCAAAAGTTTTATTCTTTGATTATCAGCTATTAGTGGTGTTTCGGGTGGAATATTAAATTATTGATTATCAGTGTGTTTAATTTTCAATGTGTTTCATGTTTTTACACTCAAAAAATGGAACAGTTAAAAAACGGAGTCTGCATGATTTCATTTTTTTATGGAGAACGGCGATTTTGGGACAGGCACTTTTTTACAATTATATCATAAAAATAATTACACTATCAGTCCCATAGATTACCTGCTTTTATATATTTGCATATGAATCACCTCATAGCACCATCTATCTTAGCGGCCGATTTTGCCAACCTGCAACGCGATATTGAAATGATCAATAACAGCGAAGCCGACTGGATCCACGTTGATATTATGGATGGCATGTTTGTTCCAAATATCTCTTTTGGCTTCCCGGTTGTAAGCGCAGTAAAAAAACACGCTTCCAAACCGCTCGATGTTCACCTGATGATAGTTGACCCCGATCGTTATCTTAAGGCATTTAAAGATGCCGGTGCCGATAGTATTACTGTTCACCAGGAAACCTGTCCGCATTTGCACCGCACCATTCAGGCTATTAAGCAATTAGGTTGCAAAGCCGCCGTGGCTATTAATCCGGCCACACCTGTATCTACTTTGGAAGATATCCTTGCGGATTTGGACATGGTTTTGATCATGTCGGTTAACCCCGGCTTCGGCGGACAGCATTTTATTGAAAATACCTATAAAAAGATCAAAGAACTCAGGACACTAAGTGCCAAAAAAAATCCCGGTCTGTTAATTGAGATTGACGGTGGGGTGGATGCCAACAATATCACCAAACTGATAGAAGCAGGAGCAAATGTGTTTGTTGCAGGCACTTCAGTGTTCTCGTCGGCCAACCAGGTGGCCGCAATTTCAAAACTCAAACATCCCTAAAAGTTATTATAATGATAATAATTAAACCAGCCCTGTAGGGTTGGTTTAATTATTTGCAATCAAAGGCCCGTTTGTTGATTAATTGTATATTTTTTCAAAAAATGTAAATAATGTCTATATATTTTGTCAAATTAATTAACTTCGGCCCAACAAAATACAAACTTCCTAATAGTGTATTTAGAACCTACAATTCGTTAATATTATGAAACATAATTTTGGTGCCGGACCTGGCATTCTACCACACGAAGTTTTAAAGCAAGCTTCAGAAGCAGTTATTGATTTTAATGGTACTGGACTCTCTTTGCTTGAAATTTCGCACCGATCAAAAGAGTTTGAGGCCGTTTTAGACGAAGCTGTTACCCTGGTAAAAGAATTGTTCAACGTTCCTGAAGGTTATTCGGTATTGTTTCTGCAAGGCGGTGCCAGCACCCAATTTGCTTTAGCTCCTTACAACCTGTTACCAGAAGGCGGCAAAGCTGCTTATGTGGAAACCGGTGTTTGGGCTAACAAAGCTTTAAAAGAAGCCAAGTATTTTGGCGAAGTACAAATTGTAGCTTCATCAAAAGAGGCCAACTTTACTTACATCCCTAAGGATTTTGAAATCCCGGCTGATGCTGCTTATATTCACATTACTTCTAACAATACCATTTACGGTACGCAGTTACAGGAGTTCTTTAAATCGCCAATTCCGGTGGTTTGCGATATGTCGTCAGATATTTTCAGCCGCGTGGTTAACGTTGCCGATTTTGGTTTGATTTATGCCGGTGCTCAGAAAAACATGGGTCCTGCAGGTGTTACTTTGGTTATTGTTAAGGACGACCTGCTGGGTAAAACCGGTCGCAAAATCCCCGCAATGTTCAACTACCAAACTCAAATTGAAGGTGGTTCAATGTATAATACCCCACCGGTATTTGCTATCTACGTATCAATGCTTACCCTTAAGTGGCTAAAAGCAAAAGGCGGTGTACCGGCAATTGAGCAGGAAAACATTACCAAAGCACGTGTACTTTACGAAGAAATTGACCGCAACCCATTGTTCAAAGCAGTGGCCGCCGTTGAAGACCGTTCAAAAATGAATGTATGCTTCGTAATGGAAAACCCTGAGTTGGAAAAACCATTCCTGAAACTTGCCGAAGAACGCGGTATAGTAGGTATCAAAGGCCACAGGAGCGTAGGTGGTTTCCGCGCCTCAATTTACAACGCATTGCCAATAAGCAGCATCTATGTGCTGATTGACGTAATGCAGGAATTTGCTGAAAAGAATAAGTAGCCCCCTAACCCCCTAAAGGGGGAACAACAATTTTAAATAATTACCCCCGGCCCTTAAAGATATGGAATAATCACTCCCCCTTTAGGGGGCCGGGGGGCAAAACTTTAGACATGATCAAAATATTAGCTAATGACGGTATCGACCCGATAGGTAAGAAAATGCTGGAAGATGCCGGCTTTTTCGTTGATACCAACAATATCCCACAGGACGAGCTTCCTGAAAAATTGAAAAACTATGATGCTATTACCGTACGTAGCGCTACTAAAGTACGTAAGGCATTGATCGACGCTACCCCTAATCTTAAACTGATTGGTCGTGGTGGTGTAGGTGTTGATAATATTGATGTTGATTATGCCAAAGAAAAAGGCATTGGTGTTTACAACACGCCAGCATCTTCTTCATTATCAGTTGCTGAGTTGGTGTTCGCCAGCTTATTTGGCGCTGTACGCTTTTTACCTGATAGCAACCGTAAAATGCCTGTTGATGGCGGTACCAAATTTAACGACCTGAAAAAAGCTTATGCTAAAGGCGTTGAGCTTCGCGGTAAAACTTTAGGTATCGTAGGTTTTGGTCGTATCGGCAGGGAAGTAGCTAAAATAGCTATCGGTGTTGGTATGGATGTTTTAGCTTATGATCTTTTTGATTTTAACCCCGAGCTGGATCTTGTTTTAGGCGGTGGTATCACTGTTAAAGCATCTGTTAAAAAAGCTACTCTTGATGAAATCATCACTACTGCAGATTTCATTACCCTACATACTCCATTTATCGACAAAGCCCTTTTTGGTGCTGAGGAATTGGCTAAAACTAAAAAAGGTGTTGGCCTGGTAAACATCTCACGCGGTGGTTTAATTGATGAACTTGCTTTGGTTGACGCTCTAAACAGCGGCCAGGTTTCATTTGCAGCACTTGACGTGTTCGACAATGAGCCAGCCCCTCGCGCTGAAATCTTAACCCATCCAAAAATTTCCTTAACCCCACACATTGGTGCTGCTACCAATGAGGCTCAGGAAAGGATCGGTGTAGAGCTTGCAAGCTTAATTATCGAGCATTTCAAAAAAGCATAACACGAATTTGCTCTAATTAGAGCGAATTACACGAATACAAACTATAAAACAAACAGCACGAATTTCATCAATTCGTGCCGTTTGTTTTATATCTTATGTCATTAGGAGCGTAGCGTGGCAATCGCATGCTTTACAGGGCAGCTATGCTTCCGTGCGATTGCTTCGTTTCTCGCAATGACATCGAATATTATGTATTTAAATTATATAACTAACACCTTTCTCCGGCAAAGTAACTCCGTAGCCTTCTTTTTCAAGGTCATTGGCTAATAGCTGCATACTTTCACCTTCACCATGTACCAGGAATATGTGTTTGAGCTTTGCTTTATCAATGGCTTTTACGGTATTCATCAGGTCGTCATGGTCACCGTGGGCGCTTAGTACGTCGGTTTGTTTGATGGTGGCATAAACGGCCAGTTCACGGTCTTTAATGTGGACGATAGAATCTCCCCGTAACAAACGATGGCCTAATGTTCCTTTGGCGCAGTAGCCAATGAACAGGATGGTGGCGTAGTAATTTTGGATGTTATAAAAAAGATGGTCCTGGATGCGGCCGCCTTCAAGCATTCCTGCAGATGAGATAATGATGCAGGGTTCCCAATAATTGGAGATCTGCCGGCTATCCTTTAGTGTTTCTACGTAAGTGAGGTTATCAAACTCAAATTCGTCGCCACGTTTTTGGTAAAACTCCTGTGCTTCCTGGTTAACCTGATTATGGTATTTTCTGAATACCTCGGTAGCCTGTGTAGCCATCGGACTATCAACAAAAACTTTAACCGGCGGCAGTAAACCAGTGCTAAAGATCTTGTTCAACGTATAAACCAAAGATTGTGTACGCCCGATGCTGAATGCCGGGATAATTAAACGGCCCTGCTCTTTAATACAGGCTTTTTCAATAACTTCTATCAGGGTTTGCTCAACGGATTTGTCCTTACTGTGGTAGCGGCCGCCATAAGTTGCTTCCGAAACCAGGAAATCAACAGGAGGGAGGGGCTGCGGATCATTCAAAACAGGGTAATTCTTCCTGCCAATATCGCCGGTAAAAGCGATGGATTTTTCTTCGCCTTTATCATTTACTTTAAATACAGCTGCTGCTGCGCCCAACAGGTGGCCTACCGGTACAAAAGTTAGCTCAATATCGCCGGTAATCCTAAACGGTTTGTTAAATCCTATGGTAACAAAGCGCTCAACCGTGTCCATCACATGCTTTTGCATGTATAGTGGTTGGGCATGCGTATTGAATTTGCCTCTGCCACGTTTGTGGTGACCGCCCTTACTTGCCGCTTTGCGCATGAATATGTTTACAGAATCGAGCAGCAATAATTCAGTCAGGTCTGCCGTGGGAGGGGTGCATAAGATCTGCCCCTCAAAACCTAAGCGGATCAGGGTAGGCAGGTTGCCCGAATGGTCGATATGAGCGTGGGTAAGTACTACCACGTCAATGTCTTCGGGCCGAAAAGGAAAGTTTTCGTTAGATATGATACTGCGGTCCTTTTCATAATCAAGTCCGCAATCCACTAAAATTTTATATTGTCCAACCTCGAGCAAATGCATGCTCCCGGTTACCTGCCGGGCCGCCCCGTGTATAGTTAGTTTCATTTTTATAAGTGATACCTGTGCTAAAGCGGGTATCGATAATTATATTACGTTGTAAGTAATCTTCAGTTTGTGAATATAACGGTTTACACCCGCTTTATTGCGAGTGTAAACGTATTAATGCTTTATAAGTTTAGTTATAAACCAATAAGTTTTAAGGAGTGTTGCTAAGCCTGATTGCTTTCAAACTGGAGCTGGCTTAAGTATTTATAAAGACCTTGTTCATTGCCAATGAGTTCGACGTGGCTACCGCTTTCAACTATATGGCCTTTTTCAAGTACGATGATCTTATCTGCTTCGCGAATGGTTGACAGACGGTGGGCTATGATGATAGATGTACGGTCTTTCATTAACTCTTCCAGCGCCTCCTGTACCAGGCGTTCTGACTCTGAATCTAATGAAGATGTAGCCTCATCAAGTATCAGTATAGATGGGTTTTTAAGGAGCGCCCTTGCAATGGCAATCCGCTGTCTTTGTCCGCCTGATAATTTAACACCACGCTCGCCAACAATAGTTTCATAACCTTCGGGGAAGGACGAGATAAATTGATGCGCGTTGGCACGTTTGGCGGCTTGTATGATATCCTCTTTTGATGCATTGAGCCTGCCGTAGGCAATGTTTTCCATTATGGTGCCTCCAAACAATAATACATCCTGCGGAACAATAGCTACCTGGTTACGGATATCAGTAAGGGTGTAATTGTCGGCTGGCTTGCCATCAAATAAGATATTTCCGTTTTGTGGGTGATAAAATTGTAAGATCAATGATGCCATGGTAGATTTACCGGAACCACTTGGCCCAACAATAGCTACACGCTGCCCGGCATCTGCACTAAAAGAGATGCCTTTTAAAACGGTAATTTCCTGGCGGGATGGGTAGGCGAATACCACATTGTCAAAAGCAAGGTCGCCTTTAATGGGTTGTTTAATGCCATTTTCGCTTTCAATAATCGAAATATCTTCGCCCTGTTCGTGAAGGATTTCCAGTACACGTTCGCTGGCGCCAACCGCTTTTTGCAAATTGGCGTACAGATCTGGAAAGCTACCCATAGCGGCGCCTACAAATATCGAGTACATTATAAAAGTAGTAAGGTCGCCTACATATATTTCATGATTAGCTACCAGCACCGAGCCATACCAAATTACGCCTACAAATGTGCCAAACAAGCAAAATACGATGAATGAGGCAAAGGTACCCCTGAATTTTGCACCGCGAACGGCGATGTTCACCACTTTGCGTAAAATCTTGTCGTACCGATTAGCTTCGTAGGCCTCGTTAACAAATGCCTTTACATTGGCAATGCCTTGCAGTGTTTCCTCAACTATGGTGTTTGATTCGGCTAATTTGTCCTGCGCCTCACGTGATAGCTTACGGATAAATCGCCCAAAGAATACAGCGAATGCAACCAGGAATGGCAATATAGCTAATAGCGCAAGTGTAAGTTTGATAGACACGATGGCCAGTAAGGTAGTGCTGCCTATCATGATCACCAACTGGCGGATCATTTCGGCAAAAGTGGTGGTCAACGTATCCTGGATTTGGGAAAGATCGGCAGAAATACGGCTGTTCAATTCACCAACCCTACGATTGGCAAAAAAGTTCATGGGCAAGGTAATAAGCTTAAAATAGGTATCACGCCTGATATCGGCTAAAGATTTTTCGGCCACCTGTACAAACCAAACCACCCTGAAAAACGACACAAAAGCCTGTGCAAATAATATAATAAAACCCATGATGGCAATGGCATTTAAGCCATGCGGCAGGTACTTGTATTTATAAATGCCTTGTGCTGCATCAATCAATGCGCCCAGAATGGCGGGGAATGCCAAGCCTACCAGGCTTGACAGAAACAGGAAAACTAATCCGGCTATGAATTTAACCCGGTAAGGTTTTAAGTAAGTGAGCAGTTTAGCTACGTTGCGCAGGCTGCTCCTGTTTATTTTTGCTTTAGGTAATTCTGCTTCGGCCTTGCTGCCACTGTTCAGTCGTCCTCTTGCCATGTATGCGTTTGAATGTTATAAGCCGCGAATTTACGCTTTAACACGGTTCTTTTTAACAAGCAGAAATAAAATTGACGCAATCATGAAAAGTATCACTAACACAAATATGTTTTGCCGGGTTTTGAAGTGCTCTTCTGAATTGTTTAACTGTTGTTTAAGATGCGCATTTTGTTGCTTTAACCTGTTAATTACCTGTATATAACCGGCAGCTGTAGTTTCTGCCTCCTTGCTGTGACTTTGGATCTGCCTTTGCTGAAAATCACGGTATTCAAGCAGGATCTTGAGCTCTTTAAAAATAGCATCGTCTGTTTTGGCGATATCCATCAGGATGCCGGCCGAACGTCGGACATCACCTTTGGTTTGAAAGCCGAAAATGCCGGTATGCTGGCCCAGGCTTTGGTCATATTGCCCGAATTTTTGTTTACGGGCCGCCAGCATATTATTTATTTTTTTACGCTGAAGCTGGTAAGCTACAGAATCGGAGTTAACGGGGATTTGGGCCGATGCCCAACCGATTGTTATCAAGCAAAATAAAAAAATCAGTACAGTTTTTTTCATTTATATAAATACCTTATTGAAATTCAATGATCACCTTATCATTCAGGTTCAGGCCCAGAAGGCCACTTGCATTGCCTTTATTTATGGCAATTTCCAAATGGTCACTGATACCAAACAAACAAAGTTTTTCGCCAACGGGTACTTCATTATAATGCCAGCTTAAATGGTTTATGGTTTCATTGCGCTTAAAATTGAGCACAAAACGCCTGCCTTGCTGCACGCTGTTAAAAAACTCCTTGGTTATATTGGTTATCACATTCTGAAATGAATCGATATAAATTACAACACCTTTGATCATGTTTTTTTCAATAACAGGCTGCAAATTCATTTTGTTTTCAATATCGCTCACCGGCAGGCCTATTTCATCCAGCTTGCCGCCTTTGGCTAAATGGCAGGCCGTTTTAACAAAGATATCGGCCAGGGGGAAGTGGAGGAATTTAAGGTCCTGCATAATGTTGATCTCAACTATCTCTTCAGGCTCCTGGTCAAACATCAGCGAAAAAATACCGTTATCAGCCCCCACAAAGTAGTGCTTTTTGTAGCGGATAGCGAGGTATTTGGTATGGTCATTATAAACGGTATCAATACCGATAAGGTGTACGGTATCTTCAGGGAAATAATGAAAACTGTTTTTAAGTATAAAAGCGGCCTGCTGTACATTAAAGGCTGCAACACTGTTGGTAATATCAACAATATTTACTGTAGGCAACAATTTGTAGATACTGCCTTTTAACGCAGCCTGGTAAATATCTTTATCGCCTAAATCAGTAGTTAATGTTATAATTGCCATTAATTTTATAAATATTTATTGCTAATCTTGTAGTAGCATTTGAAGCTACAAATATTCAATTTTTAATTCATAAAAATCCGTAACTAAAAAAATCAAATTAGTATTGAACGAACTTAAGCTATCAATTGAAAACGTAAACCCTGCAGTACTGTGGGGGCCTAATAATGATCATTTTGAGATCATTAAGAAACAATACCCCAAGCTTAAAATAGTTGCCCGCGGCAGTGAAGTGAAGGTTTTGGGCGATGATAACGAACTGAATATTTTCCAGGAAAAATTTTCCCATCTGATAAATCATGTTGAGAAATTTGAAAATCTCAACATAACTGATCTCGAGCGGATCCTTGGTTCGAAGGTTAATAATGCAACCACATCCGAACCCGCTGCTGCAGATAAATTTGCGAGTGGTGAAGTGATTGTGTTTGGGCCTAACGGCGTAATGGTTAAGGCGCGTACCACCAATCAGCGCCGCATGGTTGATAGTATTAACAAAAGCGATATCCTTTTTGCAATCGGGCCTGCGGGTACCGGTAAAACGTATACCGCGGTGGCATTGGCCGTAAGGGCACTTAAAAACAAAGAGATTAAACGCATTATACTAACCCGCCCGGCGGTTGAAGCAGGGGAGAACCTTGGTTTTTTACCCGGCGACCTTAAAGAAAAGATCGACCCATACCTGAGGCCGTTATATGATGCGCTTGATGATATGATCCCGGCCGAAAAACTGAAGGTTTACCTGGAGAACCGCACCATTGAGATTGCACCGCTTGCCTTTATGCGTGGCCGTACCCTTGATAACTGTTTTGTTATTTTGGATGAAGCCCAGAACGCTACGGATATGCAGCTCAAAATGTTCCTGACCCGTATGGGGCCATCAGCTAAATTTATTGTAACCGGCGACGTAACACAGATTGATTTGCCAAAAAAACAACAATCCGGCCTGCACACTGCTTTAAGGATCCTGACCGATATCAAAGGTATCGAGATAGTATACTTAAGCGGCGAAGACGTAGTAAGGCACAAATTAGTACGTAAGATATTAGAAGCTTACGGGGATATACAGTAATTAGTTGATTAGAGGTTGGTGGTTAGAGATTAGTTGCAAAGCTCATGTCTAACTAACAACCTTTAGTCTTCAATATAAAGTGATTTGAGGCTATTGAAAGGGAAGCAAACTTGCAAATCCTAATCTCTAACCTCCAATCTCTAATCACTAAAAACAATGAACTCAATAAAAGAAACACATTTCAGCTTTCCGGGGCAAACGGCTTTTTACAAGGGGAAAGTACGCGATGTTTATACGATAGATAATAAATACCTGGCCATGGTTGTTACCGACCGGATTTCGGCTTTTGATGTTGTATTACCTGAAGCTATTCCGTTTAAAGGACAGGTGCTTAACCAGATAGCAGCCCGTTTTTTAAAGGCTACAACCGATATTGTTCCGAACTGGGTTATTTCTGTTCCGGACCCAAGTGTTACCATTGGTCGTATTTGCGAGCCGTTTAAGGTAGAGATGGTGATCCGCGGCTACCTGGCCGGCCATGCTGCCCGCGAATACAGCGCAGGCAGGCATCATGTATGTGGAGTGGCTTTGCCTGAAGGCTTAAAGGAGAATGACATATTGCCTGAGCCTATCATTACGCCGACAACCAAGGCGTCGGTAGGACATGACGAAGATATTTCACGCGAGGAGATCCTGTCAAGAGGCATTGTATCGGAAGAAGATTATGTAAAGCTTGAGGCCTATACCCAGGCGCTATTTAAACGTGGTACCGAGATTGCAGCCAAACAAGGCTTAATATTGGTAGATACCAAATATGAGTTTGGTAAAGTTGATGGTCAGATTTACCTGATCGACGAGATCCACACGCCTGATTCTTCGAGATATTTTTATAAAGAAGGGTACGAGGAACGTCAGCAAAAAGGTGAGCCGCAGAAACAGCTTTCTAAAGAGTTTGTGCGCAAATGGCTTATCGAAAATGGCTTCCAGGGTAAAGAGGGGCAAGTAGTGCCGGTTATGACCGAAGAGATTGTTAATTCGATATCTGAGCGTTATATAGAGCTTTACGAAAAGATTATCGGCGAGGCATTTGTTAAGCCTGCCGAAGGGAATGTATTAGCCCGCGTTGAAACGGCAATTAATAACGCGTTGAGCGTTATGTAATTTTAAAATATCCATAAAATATTTATCTTAGCTTATTAAATTTAATAAGAATGAAATTTACTGTAGATAAACATGAGAAATATATATTATTGAAACTTAATGAATCAAAATTAAATTCAATAGTAACGCCTCAGTTAAAATCAGAACTGATTTTGATCAATACAGAGGGGCAGCGCAACATCATTCTCGACTTGTCGCAGGTGAAATATGCCGATTCATCAGGCTTAAGCAGTTTGCTGGTTGGTCATCGCTTGTGTAAAAATGCTACGGGTTCATTTATTTTGGCGGGTTTAAATGACGCGGTTGCGCGTTTAATAACCATATCACAATTGGATAATGTATTAACCATTGTCCCAACCGCCGAAGAGGGTGTCGATCTTATTTTTATGGAAGAGATTGAAAAAGAATTAAAAAAGGAAGCAAGATAAACCATTTGATTGTTTACCTATTATGAAATTTGAGGTAACAATACTTGGCAGCAGCTCCGCAACCCCCATCTTTAACAGAAATCCTACTTCACAGGTGCTCAATATCAATGAGCGCCTGTATTTAATAGACTGCGGCGAAGGCACTCAGCAACAAATGCTCCGTTTTGATATCAAAGCCAGTCGCATTGATCATATTTTTATAAGTCATCTTCACGGCGATCATTATTTAGGCCTGGTTGGTTTATTATCATCCATGCATCTTAACGGTCGTAAAAAGGCGCTTAAACTGGTATGCCCTGTGCAGTTGAAAGAAATAATTGATCTGCAATTAAGATATTCAGATACCGAACTGCAATTCCCTGTTGAATATATATTTACCAATGCCCAACAAAGTGAAGTGGTGATCAATAATAGTGATGTTGTAGTTGAAACGATACCGCTTGATCACCGCATTGCCTGTACCGGCTTTTTGTTTAAGGAAAAGAAAAGACTTCGTAAATTTATTAAGGAGAAAATAGAAAGTCTCGACATCCCGGTTGCCTATTATTCGGTATTGAAAAAGGGGGGGGATTATACTGATGAAAAAGGCAAAGTTTACAAAAATGAGGAGCTAACTATCGATTCGGCCGAGCCTAAAACCTATGCCTACTGCTCCGATACGATGTATAATGAAAACTATTTTGGCCAAATCGCCAACGCCACGTTGCTTTATCACGAGGCTACTTTTTTAAACGATATGCTTGACCGGGCAGCTATAACCCATCACACCACAGCGTTACAAGCCGGAGAGATAGCCCTGAAAACCAACGCCAAAAAACTGCTCATAGGCCATTTTTCGGCCCGTTATAAAACCCTGAATGAGTTACTGGATGAGGCTAAAATAAATTTCCCCTCAACTGAACTTGCAATTGAGGGGAAAACCTTTTTTATAGAATAAAGCTAAAAGCTTAAGGCAGAAAGCCAAAAGCAGGCTTTTAGCTTTCCTTAATCCTTCTTACCACCAAAAACAGAGAAGCTCACATAACGTTTTGGATGTGCCTTCAGATCAATAAACAGGTTATTGAGATTGTTTGATGCATCTGTAAGGTTTTTGTACATTTTATCGTCATTAAGCAAAAGGCCCAAAGAACCCTGACCGGAGTTGATTTTGGCAATAGTTGCCTGCAAATCGGCCATAGCTTTATTTGCATTATCAAGTGTTTGTTTCAGGTTAGCAGCAGCAACGTCGTTACTTACTTTTTCAAAGTTAGCTGTCATTCCGTTTAGGTGTGCTGTGCTTGTCTTTAAGCTGCCTGATACTTCCTCGGCATTGGTAAGTATGGCGTCGATATGTCCGGTTTGTGAACCTACCAGGTGGTCTATTTTTTTGGTAGTGCCTTCAAGCGTTTGCAATGAGTTCGCAATGCTCATGAAACTGCGGTCAATGTTTTTCTGAAAGTTAGGATTCAGGATCTTGTTAACAGCGCTCAGTGACGAATCGAGTTTAGACATCAGCATCTCTGCCTTTTTTTGTATGGGCTGCAGGCTTTCCGCAAGGCTGCCCTGGATATCGGCTTTAAGTGTATCCTGGTCTTCGGCGGGCACATTGCTGTTACCTAACTCAAAAACAATGGCTTTACTGCCCAGCAGATCGGTACTTTCGAGCTTGGCGAGGGTGTTTTTAGGCACAACCACATCTGGCTCAATTTTAAATTCAACCACGGTACGCCCGTCTGGCTGAAGCTTCATTTTAGAGATGCGGCCTATCTGGTAACCGTTTACCAATACTGGTTTTGAAACGGTTAAACCTTCAACGCTGTTATAAATAGCATAGTATTTATTTGATCCTGAAAAAACATCATTACCGCGTAAATAACTGTAACCTAATATGAGTATGGTAATTGCTATTGCCGTAAGTGCACCAATTTTGGTTTCGTTAGAGATTTTCATTAAGTAGAGTTTATGCGTTAATTGTGTTTAAGGCTATAAACCTGCAACCAGGCTTATATGTTTTATGATGTACGTTTTATTTGCCAGGAAGTAACAGTCTGGCTTTTATAATTATTGAGAAATCTGTTCCATTTCTTTTTTATAGGTTGTTAATGCACGGATAATTGAAGCTACAATCTCATTTTGTCCTTCTTCCGAGTTAAGGTACTTTTCATCGTCGGGGTTATTGATATAGCCGGTTTCAACCAATACTGATGGCATTGCGCTGTGGCAAAGTACGTAAATGCCCTGCTCCCTGATCCCTTCGCTACGCCTTCCATCGGTATCAACAAACTCGCCGTTAATTAAAGTAGCCAGCTTGATACTCTGCTGCCTGAACTTTCTTTTGTACTCGTTTGTTAAAATAATGGTCATGGGGTCGTTCGGGTCCAGTGCGCCGCCGTCGAGTTCGGTCTCTTCGCCAACCTGGTTTTTTTGAATGGCGTTTTCCTCTTCGCGGGTACGGTGTAAACCATAAACCAAAATCAGTACGCCTTTGCCCGACCTGTCCGGTACCCGAACGGTACGGTACACCGCTTTATGACGTTTGGTACCAACCTTTTCGCGAATTGTTCTGTCGGATAGCGAATTGCAATGCAGGGAAATGAAGAGCTGCCCTTTGTTTTCATTGGCTATTTCAGCCCTCCGTTCAAACGAAACATCATCTTCGGTAGTACGGGTCATTACAGCTTTCACGCCGCTTAATTCTTTTTCTATAGCGGCTTGCAATTTAAAGCCAATAGCCAGCGTTACATTCCTTTCTGACGAATAAGAGCCCGATGCACCGTGTGAATAATGACCTGTAGAGGCTGATGGTTTGCCGCCATGCCCGGGGTCGATAATAATGGTTTTGATCTTAAAACCGGTACTGTTGACAACAGTGTCGGTTTGACGGGGAAGACTATTGGTTAAAACAGAACTGTATGATTTAAAAGGAAAAAATGAAAGGAGAACCAGCAACACCCACAAACTATAAATCAATCTTTTCAATGCCTTATTTTTCATTATTTTTGAACGCTGTTAACTATATCTGCAAAAATACTATTCATAATCAATTTTGAAATTCATAACCTTTTTTTTTCTGCTTGCAATTATATTAATAGTAAACGGACTTGCTGCTAATGCCGGCACTGTTTTAAATAACAGCCATGGCAGGAGGCCTTTAACTGATACTATTATCAAACTTGATTCGCTTCGTGATAAGAAACTTCTTAAAGGTAAACAATCCGGCTCAATAACGCCGCTACGAAACGGTAAGCCTGTAAATTCTTTACCTGCAAATGATACCACTAAAAAGAATAAAGGTGGCCTGCAATCAGAAGTAAAGGCAACTGCCGAGGACTCGACCCACTCAGACCGGGAGCACCAGGTTACCTATTTTTACGGCAAGGCCCGTGTAACCTATGAAGATTTCGAGCTTGATGCAGATTATATCAGGGTTGATGATAAAAACCACCTCATATTTGCTCGGGGAAGCATTGATCCTCGTACGCACCAATATATCCGCAGGCCTATCATGAAGCAAAAAACGGATAAGCCCGTAGCATCCGATTCGCTGATTTTTAATTATCAAACAAAAAAAGTAAAGATCTATAATCCTGCATCCGAACAGGAAGGCAACTTTATTTCGGGCGGGCAGGCAAAAAAACTCAATGATGATGAGGTTGCATACCGTAACGTTATTTTTAGTACCTGCGATTTGCCTTATCCCGATACCCACTTTGGTATAGTGATTACCCGTGGCATCGGCGAAAAGAAACGTATTATATCCGGGCCCGCTTACCTGGAGATTGAAGGGGTCCCTTTACCGCTTGCCATTCCGTTCGGTTTTTTCCCTAAGCCGGATACCAGGACATCAGGTGTTATTTTGCCAACTTTTGGTGAGGACAACACCTTGGGGTTCTATTTAAAAGGGCTTGGATACTATATTGGTATAAGTGATTATGTTGATTTGACTACCACCGGGTCTATCTACTCAAAGGGCTCGTATGAACTAAGCAGCACGGCACGATATCTTAAACGTTATAAATATACGGGCAACGTTACGCTAAGCTTTGGCTCGCATAACTATGGCCTTGAGGGCGACCCGGCCACTAAAGACGCTCATATTTACTGGTCGCATGTGCAGGATGCCAATGCTAACCCAGGTTCAACTTTCAGTGCTTCGGTTGATGCAGGTACTTCCGGTTTCTTCCGGAATACGCCATCGGCAAGTAACTATAATGTTAACTCCATTGCCCAAAGTAGTTTACGCTCAAGTATCGCTTATGGTAAAACCTGGGCAGGTACACCGTTTAACTTAAGTGTAGGCATTTCGCATAGCCAGGATATAGCCCGTAAAACGGTGAATATCGAATTGCCGACTATTGCCTTCGGTATGTCGTCAATAAACCCATTCGACTCTAAAAACAGGGTTGGCGAACAAAAATGGTATCAAAAAATTACCGTGAGCTATAATTTGGTAGGTACCAACAAGCTTAACGATATCCCCGAGTCCCAGTTATTTAAAGGCGAAACTTTATCAAAACGGTTACAAAATGGTTTTCAGCATACCATCCCGGTTAGTTTGGGCTTAAACGTATTAAAGTACTTTCAGTTTAATAACAGTGTTAACTATACCGAACGCTGGTATTTTCAAAGCATTAATGAAAGATTTGAAAGGGGAAGCATTGCCGGTTCAAATCAATTAATTATTGATACTATACCTGGTTTTAAGCGTGCCGGCGAGTATAGTATCAGTACAGGTATATCAACTAAATTGTACGGTACCATAAACTTTAAACATGGTAACCTGAAAGCAATCAGGCACGTGGCTACACCGTCAATAAGTTTTAGCTATCGTCCCGACTTCAGCGACCCAAGCTTTGGCTATTACAAAACAGCTGTTAGTACAGCCACGGTACCTTATCCGTATACCTATCAAAAATATTCTATTTTCCAGAACGGAGTTTACGGCGGCCCCTCAGCGGGTAAGCAGGCGGGTTTAAATTTCTCGGTAGATAACACGATAGAAGCTAAGGTAAAAGCGAAAAGCACGGATACATCCGGCACCGACCGAAAAATCATGATTTTACAAGGTTTGTCGTTCTCCACCTTTTATAATTTCGCAGCCGACTCAATGAAACTTTCGGATATCTCATTTTCGGGGCATACCGCTATTTTTAATCAAAAATTAAGTATCAGTTTTTCGGGAGTGTTTAGCCCATATGTAACCAAGGTAAGCGATTCAATCTCCAATAATCAGATTGTAAGAACAAGCCGTTATATAAACAGGTATGCCTGGCAGGACGGCAAATTTCCAACTTTATCAGGTTTAAACATTTCTATGGGTGGGAGCTTGAATTCAACTAAAGCAACTCCGGGAAATGCCGCCCTGAATACTATTGCAACCATGAATCCTACCCAGGCTCAGAGATTGGCCCTGGTAAACAGCGATCCGAACGCATATGTTGACTTTAACGTACCGTGGAATATCTCGCTCAACTACAGTTTTAGCTATCAAAACTACTTAAACAACAAAACAACCAGTAATACGCTCCAGATTTCGGGCGATGTGAACCTTACGCAAAAGTGGAAGATCCAATATTCTACTACGTATGATATAAAGGCGGCTAAATTTGCAAGCGCTACCTCGTTTTCAATATACCGCGATCTGCATTGCTGGGATCTGGCCTTTCAATGGATCCCCTTCGGTGTATACAAAATGTATAACGTAACTTTAAAAGTGAAGGCTTCTATTTTGCAGGATTTGAAACTAAGCAAGAAAAGCGATTACAATCCACAATCATCTTTTTATTAATATAATAATGCTGGCAGAAATAATTACCATCGGCGACGAGATACTTATCGGACAAATTGTTGATACCAATTCGGCCTGGATGGCCACCGAACTTAACAAGATAGGGATAAGGGTAAAGCAGATCTCATCAATAAGCGACGATAAAGAACATATCCTGAAGGCATTAGCCGAAGCTGCAAGCCGGGCCAGTATCATTTTTATTACCGGTGGACTTGGCCCTACAAAAGATGATATCACCAAAAAAACATTAGCCGAATACTTTGGTGTTGAACTTGTTGAAAACGAGGATGCATTTGCTAATGTAGAACGCATTTTTGCCAAATATAACCGCCCGTTACTGGAGATCAACAGGCAACAAGCGCTTGTTCCTGCCAATTGCGAAGTTGTGCTTAATGAAAACGGCACTGCTCCGGGTATGTGGTTTAATCACAATGGAGTTATCTACATGTCGATGCCAGGTGTGCCATTTGAGATGATGTACATGATGGAAGGGCAGGTATTGCCTAAAATTAAGGCTACCCTGAAGCTTCCCGTGATCATTCATAAAACGCTGCTAACCGTTGGTGAGGGTGAATCATTTTTGGCCGAACGGATTGCAGATATCGAAAATGATTTGCCATCGCATATTAAACTAGCCTACCTGCCAAAGTTAGGACAGGTGCGTTTACGATTAAGCGCTTTTGGCGAAGATGAAGCTGCTTTGCAAAAAGAAGTTGATGCATTTGCCACCAGGTTTATTGAGCGCATAGGTTCACCGTTTGTTATTGATCAGGACATCCCGCTTGAAAAAGCCATCCTTGATTTGATGGAAAGTAACGGCCTTACTTTATCAGTAGCCGAAAGCTGTACCGGCGGTTATCTTTCGCACTTGTTTACCCAACATCCGGGGTCATCGCAGGTGTTTTTAGGCGGCGCGGTTTCTTATTCGTACGAGTTAAAGGAAAGTATTTTGGGAGTAAAGAACGAAACTTTGTGGCAACATGGAGCCGTTAGTGAAGAAACTGTAAAAGAAATGGTAGAGGGGGCACTGTTGAATTTCAAATCGGATTTGGCCGTAGCTATAACCGGCGTTGCCGGCCCGGGGGGCGGTACGGAAGATAAACCCGTTGGTACTGTGTGGATTGCAGTTGCCTCAAAAGAGAAATCATTAATAAAAAAATATACATTTGGCAGTAAACGCAGGCAAAACATTGAGCGAAGTGCTGTGATGGCCCTGTCAATGTTGAATACTTTGCTTACTCAAATTAAAAAGTAAAGATTTAAATACCTAATTTTGGAGTTAAACTATATTCTACTGTATGGCCAAATACCAGCTGTTATTGCCAAAAATGGGGGAAAGTGTTGCTGAAGCAACCGTTATCAAATGGATAAAAAAGCCGGGTGATAAGGTGAATGCCGACGATGCTGTAATGGAAATCGCTACCGATAAAGTTGACTCGGATGTGCCTTCGCCTGTAGCCGGTAAGTTAGTTGAACAACTGTATCAGGAAAACGATGTGGTACAGGTTGGCGCAGTTATAGCGATCATTGAAACTGAAGAAGCCGAAACTGCCCAGATAAGTGTTCAGCCGGAAGAAACTCCAGTTCCTCAATCAGCCGAAGAACCCCAAATAACGGAAACAACATACCAGGAAGCTGTTCAGTTAAATGAAGCCGAAAAAGTTCCTGAAGCCGGAATAAACGAAATTCAATCTTCAGATTTATCGGGTATTCCCGGGATAGATCAGCTTGAGCAAAAAAGCTCGCCTGCTGCTTCGGTATTTAAATCCGAAGGCCGTTTTTATTCGCCCCTTGTAAGAAATATTGCCACACAGGAAGGTATCACTATTGGGGAGTTGGATAGCATCCCCGGGACGGGGTCGGATGGCCGTTTAACCAAAGATGACCTGCTGAACTATCTGCAGGCAAAAACTCCATCAGTTCAAAATACGCATCAGTTAGCTCATGTTGAGTCGTTTACTACTCAAACTGCCGGGCAACCTGTAAAAACAGTTGAGCCTGCTAAAGAAGCACGACCGGCTGCTGAACCAGCGCCGCAACCAATAATTACTGCGGCTCCTGGACCTGCAAAAACGGAAACGCCAAAAGCTGCCCCTGTTGAGCAGCAGCCTGCTCCGGCTGTTTCTGTAACCGGCAGTGATGAGATCATAGAGATGGACAGGATGCGCCGTTTGATTGCCGATCATATGGTGATGAGCAAACAAACATCGCCGCATGTTACCTCATTTGTTGAAGCCGATGTCACTAACCTGGTGTTATGGCGCGAAAAAGTAAAGAACAGCTTTGAAAAACGTGAAGGCGAAAAAATAACCTTTACGCCTATATTTATTGAGGCAGTAGCGAAAGCGATCAAGGATTTTCCAATGATCAATGTATCTGTTAACGGTACTCAGATCATAAAAAAAGCGGCAATCAACATCAGCATGGCTACGGCTTTACCAAACGGTAACCTGATTGTACCGGTAATTAAAAAAGCAGATGAGCTTAACCTTGTTGGTTTAACAAAGGCCGTTAATGACCTTGCGAACCGTGCACGCAATGGCAAGTTATTGCCCGATGATGTAAAAGAAGGCACATTTACGATTACCAACGTTGGCTCATTTGGTAACGTAATGGGTACACCTATAATCAACCAGCCGCAGGTTGCCATTTTAGCTGTTGGCGCTATCAAGAAAAAACCTGCTGTTATTGAAACAAAAGAAGGCGATATGATCGCTATACGCCACATGATGTTCCTTTCATTATCATATGATCACCGCGTTGTAGATGGAGCTTTGGGTGGCTCGTTTGTAAGGCGTGTGGCCGATTATTTAGAGAAGTGGGACAGTAACAGGGAGGTATAGGTTCTTAATTACATAAAAACATGACACGCCGGGCAAACTGTTCGGCGTGTCGTGTTTTTAGACCATGCGTTTCATTATTGACAAAATTGAATTTTAAATTTGTACTAATGAAGCACATAAATAACCACCAGGGTCCAAAACCCCGTAAATGATGCTTATTGGGTAAATTGTGTGAAAATTCGTATTAACTTTGCCTTTGAAAATGGCTTACAAGTATACTGATAATTACCGCGAACAGGGTGCCCGTAAAAGGCTTGTGGATGTTTTGAGAAAGAAGGGGATTGGCGACGAACACGTTTTAGAGGCTATTGGCAAGGTAAAACGTCATTGCTTTTTTGATGAAACTTTCTGGAACCAGGCTTACAGGGATATTGCGTTCCCGATAGGCGAAGGACAAACCATATCGCAGCCCTATACTGTGGCCTATCAGACCGAGCTATTGCATATCCGAAAAGGAGATAAAGTACTTGAAATAGGCACAGGCTCGGGATATCAAACCTGTGTCCTGCTTGAACTTGGAGCTAATGTTTACACTATTGAACGCCAGGAAAAGCTCTATCACCGCACCAAATACGTATTGCCAAATGAAATGGGTTACAATGCCCGTTTTTTCCTGGGAGATGGCTCTGTTGGAATAGCCGAACACGCACCTTATGATAAGATCATTGTTACCGCCGGAGCACCCACCGTGCCCGAAGTGCTGTTAAAGCAAC
This sequence comes from Mucilaginibacter gossypii, assembly GCF_900100945.1. GTDB lineage: Bacteria > Bacteroidota > Bacteroidia > Sphingobacteriales > Sphingobacteriaceae > Mucilaginibacter > Mucilaginibacter gossypii. Next base: position 546,482 of record NZ_FNCG01000001.1, read on the forward strand.
TAAAAATAGGCGGCATCCTGGTTATCCCGGTTGGGGATGAAGAAACCCAAAAGATGGTTACAATACTAAAAGTGGGAGATAACGATTATGAAAAGATTGTGCTGGACACCTTTAGGTTTGTACCATTGGTAGGGGATAAGGCTTGGTAGGAGATTTCGGATTTCGAATTTTCGATTTCGGAATTAAGAATTATCATGATTTCATTTAAATAAATCCTAAATCGAAATTCCCAATTCCGAAATCAATTTACCTTTTCATCACTCTGTCCAGTTCAATCTTGGTATCGCGTTCCTTCATGGTTTCGCGTTTATCGTATGTCTTTTTACCTTGTGCAAGGCCAATTTCAAGTTTGGCAAATCCCCGTTCGCTGATAAATAACGCCAGGGGGACTATGGTCAACCCCCGTTCTTCGCCACGGGTCTGGAGTTTTTTTAGCTCTTTTTTATTTAACAGCAGGATGCGGTCGCGCTTGGCCTCATGGTTATAGAACGAGCCGAATGAATATTCAGAGATATGCAGGTTGCGTACATATAACTGGTTATTAATGAATGTACAAAAAGCGTCATTAATGTTAGCCTTCCCCTGCCTTATCGACTTGATCTCGGTGCCGAGCAACTGTATGCCTGCCACATACTTATCAAGTATATGATACTCAAAGTAGGCTTTTTTATTTTTTATATAGATGTTATCCTGGCTCATAATTATTCAGCCGCAAACTTACAAAATTAGTTTGACTGTGGCTTTACCACTAGTACCGGCACATTAACCTTGTGCCTTACAGAGTTTACAGTGGTGCCAAATATGAGGTCTTTCAAAGCTTTGTGTCCGTGCGAGCCCATGACAATGAAATCAATTTTTTCATTCTTTACAATTTCGGCTATGGCACTGGCCGGATTGCCGTAACCAATTTGTCCCTGGGCATTGTAGCCAAGGTTTTTTAATGTGCAAACATATTTATCGAGGTTGTTAAAATCAATTTGGGTTTCATTATCCAGCACCTGGCCGCCATAGTAACGCGCACCAGCAGTTTCAACAACGTGTATCAATGTATAATCGGCTTTTTTACCTCCCTGCATAATAGCATGCCGGAGGCAATCGGTATCATTCTTTGAAAAATCTATGGTTATGGCTATGTGGCTGTAAGTTATCGCATCAAGCTCGGTAATGGCATTGGCTATCCCATGTGGTACAATAGCCGGCCTGTCATGATGTTTAAATAATAATGGCCGTATAAAAACGTAGATCAGTAATAGCGCTATGCCGATAACAATGGGAACCACTACGGCATAAATCCATACCGGTGATGGGGTTCCGTTTACCCAATCGCCAATTTGTTCATATACCAGTTTGGCGTTTAATGCAACGATTAATAAAGCACTTGCCCAGGCCAATGCTCTTGTTTGGAAATTGATGGTAAACTTGCCCATTCTTTTTCGGTCGGAGGTGAAATGGATGAGGGGGATTACCGCAAAACCCAACTGAAGGCTTAATACAACCTGGCTTAAGATCAGGAGTTTTCCTAAACCTTCCTCGCCATAAAAAAGTATGGTGAACACTGCCGGTACAATAGCCAATACACGGGTAAGCAGGCGGCGTAACCAGGGCTCTATCCGCAGGTTAATATGCCCTTCCATAATGATTTGGCCGGCAAGTGTACCGGTAATGGTTGAGCTTTGACCCGAGGCAATAAGCGCAATGGCAAATAAAGTAGGCGCTATTGCACCGAAAATATGCTCCAGCAGCTTGAATGCATCCTGGATCTCCGCTACTTCAAAATAACCGTTCCTGAAAAAGGCGCTTGCTGCTAATATCAAAATAGCCGCATTCACAAAAAAAGCAAGATTTAGGGCTACAACAGTATCAAAAAGATTAAACTTAATCGCCGCCCTGAAGCCTTCTTCGCTACGGGTTATTTGGCGGGTTTGCACCAGTGATGAATGCAGGTATAAGTTATGCGGCATTACTGTAGCGCCAATAATGCCTATAGCTATATAAAGCATTTGCTGGCTTATTTTATCACCTTTAAACAGATTGCCGGGAATAAAACCCTTTGCTACTTCTATTACATCGGGCTTAACAATAAACATTTCGACCAAAAAAGAGAGCCCGACTATAAAGATCATCGAAATAATAAAACCTTCGAGCTTGCGCATACCCTTATTCATGAGGTAGAGCATCAGTACAGTATCGGTGATGGTAAGCGATACACCCCAGATTAACGGAAGGTGAAACAGTAGCTTTAACCCAATGGCCATGCCAATAATTTCGGCCAGGTCACATGCTATAATGGCTATTTGTGCCAGTATATACAGGCAAAAGTTTACAAAACGGGGATAGGCATTTTTGGAGGCCTGTGCAAGGTCGAGCCCGCGCACTATCCCCAATCGGGCTGCCAGTGATTGCAGCAGAAGGGCAATCATGTTGGATATAAACAATACCCAGATCAGCTTATATCCAAAAGCACTGCCTCCTGCGATATCCGTTGCCCAATTTCCCGGATCCATATAGCCCACGCTCACCAGGTAAGCCGGGCCCAGGAAAGCCATCAGCTTACGCCAGCCGCTTTTGTTTTCGGTGGTTACTGATCCGTGTACATTGCCTAAAGATTCGTTGTGTGTATTGTTCATAGGGCTATAAGCAAGTTGTTGGCTACTTCGCGGCTGATATGCACTTCTTTATTGCCGGTTTGTACCACTACCGAATGGTCATATTCAATAATATCAGTTATCATTATTTTGCAGCCGATAGTAAGCTGTTTTTTATCGAGGTATTGTAAAAAGGATGAACTATGGTCACGGACGCCTGAAATTATACCGCTTTGGTTAACTGTTACTGCCGAAACCGGTTTTAACTCGTGCGTGTTAAAACGGCCGTTACAGTCAGGTATAGGGTCGCCGTGTGGGTCATGTTTTGGATAACCCATAAACTTGTCAAGGCGGTCAATTAACTCTTCAGACGAGATATGTTCCATCTCTTCGGCAAGGTCATGAACCTGGTCCCATTTAAAATTGAGTTTCTCTACCAGAAAGTACTCCCACAGCCGGTGTTTGCGGATAATGCTTATCGCTATTTTCTCGCCGGAAGGGGTGAGGCTTACTCCCTGGTAGGGGGTGTAATTGATGAGCGCTTTATCTGCAAGTTTTTTAAGCATGTCGGTAACCGAAGACGCTTTGGTATTTAGCGAGGATGCGATCTGATTTGTACTCGCATTTCCATCATTTACAGAGAGATGATAGATGGATTTTAAGTAGTTTTCCTCGGCTAAAGTGTTCATTTAAACAAATCTAATAAAAAATTTAGACTAATCTAAAAAAATAAACGTTAGGAAATATGTTTTCGTTGAAGTACTTTAACGAAAAATTAAATTTTGCGAAGCAAGGAAAATACTATATTTGCATACAACTATGGCCGCCGAATTAGATAAAATAGACCTACAAATACTCAAGATTTTACAGGAAAACGGAAGGATAACCAACCTCCAGTTGTCTAACGAGATAGGGCTTTCGCCAGCACCTACTCTTGAACGCGTGCGTAAACTTGAGAACGCAGAATACATTAAAAGCTATCATGCGCTGGTAGATGAAGAGAAGTTAGGATTAGGAATCAAAACCTTTATCCAGATCTCCCTTGATTTTCATCAGAAAAACACCATTCAAACTTTTTTGGATGAAATTAAGAATATTAAAGAGGTAACCGAGTGTCATCACGTAACTGGCCAGTGTGATTTTCTGTTAAAGGTATACGTACGCGACATCAAATCATACGAGCAACTCATCATGGAAAAGATTAGCCGTATTACTGTGGTGAAAACTTTCCAAACAATGATGATCATGTCTACCAGTAAAAAAGAGCCTATAGTGCCGCTGGAGTATTAGGTAAGAGTCAAGACTATAAGAATCAAGAGTCAAGAAGAAGGATTAAATATCTTTTATTTCTTGACTCTTTTTATTTTCAGACTTTTTTAAATCTTGTTTCTTGACTCTTGGCGTCTTGTCTCTCGCTCAATGTATTTGCCAGTCAATCTCTTCTTTCCCTTCCTTTTTCAATATCTCATTAGTTTTTGAAAATGGTTTGCTGCCAAAAAAACCACGATCGGCTGAGAAAGGCGAGGGGTGCGGAGAGCGAATAATAAAATGTTTCTTCTCGTCAATCAAAACCGCTTTTGATTGGGCAAAAGCTCCCCACAGTATAAACACGATACCTTCTTTTTTATCGGAAATGGTTTTGATTACTTCATCGGTAAATTCTTCCCATCCTCTTTTTTGGTGCGAACCTGCATTGCCTGCCCTAACGGTTAGTGTAGCGTTCAGTAACAACACACCTTGTTTAGCCCATTCTTCGAGGTTGCCATGTGCGGGGATTTTAAATCCGGGAATATCGTTTTGCAGCTCTTTGTAAATGTTTATTAATGATCGGGGAATAGCAATGCCCTTTTGTACTGAAAAGGAAAGACCATGGGCCTGGTGAGCGCCATGATACGGGTCCTGCCCTAATATAACTACTTTAACATCATCAAAAGGTGTAGTATTGAAAGCGTTGAAAATTTCGCCGTTTTTGGGATAAACAACTTGCCCTGATTGCTGCTCTTCTTTTAAAAATTGTTTAAGTTTTATCATGTAAGGTTTGTCAAATTCCTGTTGTAAAACCTCAAGCCATGATGGTGGTAATGCAATCGCCATAAATATTTATATAGAAGTTGGTTTAGCGTACAAATAAACAGATATTTGCGCTAATATTAGTATCACAAATTATGTCAAATATTGTTCGGTTAGTTATTGCTTGTGTAGTGATGGGTGCGGCGGTTGCCCTTTGTGCATTCGGTTTTTGGGGATGGGGTATTTTTGTTCTGTTAATGGGCGGTATTATACTGCTTAGCTTCTTCTTTAACGAGAATATGATCATCGCCCAGTATTTTTTGCGTAAGGAAAATTCTGAAAAGTCAGAAGTATGGTTGTTGAAAATTACCGATTACGAAAAACAGCTGCACAAAAACCAGCACGGTTACTACAACTTGCTGATCGGTTTGATCGAATCACGCAAGGCGCCAATGAAATCAGAGAAATACTTTAAGAAAGCTCTGTCGCTGGGTATGAAAATGTCGCACAATATAGCTTTGGCGAAGTTGAGCCTGGCCGGCATTTCAATGGCTAAGCGTAACAAGCGCGAGGCGCAAATGTATTTGTCAGAAGCTTCAAAAGATGACAAGAACAAGTTGCTTACCGAACAGATCAAAATGATGAAAGGCCAATTAGCCCAGATGGATAAGCAAGTAGTAAGAGGTGGATATCGTCAGTTCTAAGAAAAAGAACAGATAGGAAAAGGTATAAAAAATAAAAGGGACGCGAAAACCGCGTCCCTTTTATTTTTCTTCAATGGCGCTGAAATAATCAGGCGTAGCTGAATGGTTTTGATAAGGCTGAACGTAGCTGTCTGTGTATGATGAATATTCAGATTCTTCAGACGGGTTGGCCACTTCAACAAGCTTCAATAAACTCCTGATGAACGACAGGTTAAAATTGCTCCTGTTAAGTTTGATCAGGTATTCGTTTTCGGTGATCTCTAATATTGAGTTGGTCATGATATTTGTAATATATGTTTATTACAATAATAGCTAACTCTTTTTAAATGAAAGTATTATTTTTTTTAAGCTTTTGTTAAGAAATTATAACCGCTGAATGGAGGGATTACGCTGATTGCGTTGATTTTCTTGATTGAAAGATTTTACGATTGATTATAAACTAAAATGGCCTGCACGAAGCAGGCCATTATTAAATATCAGGGTAATCCGAAAATCCTACAAATCAAGGTTTAATTATTCAAACCAAGCCATTACCTCTTCTTTGGTTGGCATGGTAATATCGAGTTTTAGTTTTTTACGCATCCCGCCAAGATCATTAAATACCTTGTTGGGGTTAGCTGCTTTTAATTCTTCAACGGTATTAAAGCCCATTTTATTCAATACCGGTACCCATTCAGCTCGTACGCCAATATTTATAAAATCATCGGCGGTAGCTACTTTAGCTTTTTTCTCCGGGCGCATTTGCGGGAAGAACAATACTTCCTGGATGGTGCTTTGATTGGTCATCAGCATTACCAGCCTGTCGATACCGATACCTAAACCAGATGTTGGCGGCATGCCATATTCAAGCGCACGTAAAAAATCGTCATCCATGGCCATAGCTTCGTCATCACCGCGACCGGCCAGGATCAGCTGCTCTTCCAAACGCTCACGCTGGTCGATAGGGTCATTCAGCTCCGAGTAAGCATTTGCTATCTCTTTACCATTTACGAATAACTCAAAACGCTCAACCAAACCTTCTTTAGTACGGTGCTTTTTGGCAAGAGGGGTCATTTCGATAGGGTAGTCGGTAATATAAGTAGGCTGGATCAGGTGATGCTCAACTTTAGCGCTGAAAATCTCGTCGATCAGTTTGCCTTTGCCCATGCTTGGGTTTACTTCTATTTTTAGTTCTTCGCAAACATCGCGTAAGCCTGCTTCGTCCATTGCAGATACGTCAATACCGGTGTATTTCAGGATCGAGTCATACATCGATAATTTTTCGTACGGACCTGCAAAGTTAATTTCATTGCTGCCAACCTGTACAACCGGGATTCCGTGAACTGCTTTGGCAACAGTTTCCAGGCATTCCTCAACCATGGCCATCATCCATATATAGTCTTTATAGGCTACATAAATTTCCATGGCGGTAAACTCCGGGTTGTGGGTGCGGTCCATGCCCTCATTACGGAACATTTTGCCAAACTCATAAACACCGTCAAAACCGGCAACGATAAGTCTTTTTAAGTAAAGCTCGTTGGCAATACGTAAAAACAAGGGCATATCCAGCGTGTTATGGTGCGTTGCAAACGGACGGGCCGCTGCACCACCATGCACAGGCTGCAGGATTGGGGTTTCCACTTCCATCCATCCCTGGGTATTAAAGTAATCGCGCATAGCGCTGATCACTTTCGAGCGATTGATAAAGATCTGTTTGTAATCCGGGTTAACGGTTAAATCCACGTAACGCTGGCGGTAACGCAGTTCAGGGTCGGTAAAACCATCATGGATAGTTCCGTCCTCTTCGCGCTTAACAACTGGCAGCGGTTTCAGAGATTTTGAAAGCACAACGAGCTCACGTACGTGAACCGAGATCTCGCCCGTTTGAGTGAGGAACACATAGCCTTTTACGCCAACGTAGTCACCAATGTCCAGCAGTTTTTTGAATACAGTATTATATAAGGTCTTATCCTCGCCAGGGCAAATATCATCGCGTTTCAGGTAGATCTGCACACGACCGGTTGAATCCTGCAGTTCGGCAAAAGAAGCGCTGCCCATAATACGACGGGTCATGATGCGGCCGGCAATTACAACATCCTGGTAGGCCTCGGGTTTATCCTTAAAATTATCGGCTATATCCTGTGCCCAGGCGTTAACATTAAAAGCTTCGGCAGGGTAAGGGTTAATTCCCAGTGCACGTAGCTCCTGTAAAGATTTGCGGCGAATGATCTCCTGTTCGGATAATGCAATACTCATGTGATGTACGGTATTTTAATAAAGGTGCAAAAGTAAGGTTTTTTAAGTTATCACGCTATCACACCGATCAAAAATGTGTTTGGTAAGCGTAGTCAGGTGGGTTTATCTTCAATCCTACAAAACTACCACTTGTATCAAATATTTTACTCCTTTAAAATAATCGGTCTCAAAAACATATTACTTTAGCAAAACCATTATAACATTCCGTAAACCATGAAAAAAGTCTCTACTTTCATTTTATTGATATCGGCGCTCTCTGTTAAAGTGTTTGCACAAACCGATGCCAATTTGTACGACCCCAATACAAAACCCCAACTGGTTGCCAAACAATTCTCCTTTACCGAGGGGCCGGCTGTCGATAAAAAAGGCAATGTGTTTTTTACAGATCAGCCCAACAACAAGATCTGGAAATATGATACCAATGGCAAGCTTTCTGTTTTCCTGGATAGTGCTGGCCGCTCAAACGGGATGTATTTTGATAAAAAAGGGAATCTCATTAGTTGTGCCGATGCCGATGATCAGCTTTGGTCTATCAGCCCTAAAGGAAAGGTTACTATTTTGCTGAAAGATTACCAGGGGCATAAGTTTAACGGCCCTAATGATGTTTGGGTGCGCCCGGACGAGGGCATCTATATAACCGATCCCTACTATCAGCGTGATTACTGGACCCGTAAACAACCCGACCTCGACGGACAAAAATTATACTTCCTGGCCAAAGGCAAGGCACCGGCTGTTATGGTTGATGATAAGTTTGTGCGTCCTAACGGCATCATCGGAACTCCGGATGGTAAGACTTTGTATGTAGCCGATATCGGCGATAACAAAACCTATCGTTACGATATCAATAAAGATGGTACATTAACCAACCGCACCCTGTTTATCGCTATGGGCTGCGATGGTATGACAATAGATGAGCATGGCAATATTTATATGTGCGGCAAAGGAGTTACCATAGTTAACCCTAAAGGCGAAAAGATTGGCCACATAGATATCGATGAACCGTGGACTGCCAACATCTGTTTTGGCGGAAAAAACAAAGATGTATTATTTATAACCGCATCAAAGGCAGTTTATACCTTTAAAATGAATGTAAAAGGAGTGGATTGATCCGGTCACTATACTATCAGTATACCCATGACAAAATAAAGTAAGGGTCATCCTGAGTGATTTAAATCCGCTGGAGTCTGAAGGCAATGACATCTCTTCCACGTCATTGCTGAGTTACGAAGCAATCCCTTTATCGGCAGACAAGGTGCTTAGTGGTATTGAACTTGCATTGTCGCGCTCTTAGCCGCGCGGGGCCAGGTACTTTTGTCTTGATACAAAAGTACCCAAAAAATCAAGTCAGCAGGGAGGCTTCTTTGCGCTCACCCACTCCACAGCCCGTCGCGCGGGCCTTTGCCCTGCAAAACGGGCAGAACCACGGGCTGCAATTATTTTGCCCCGCTACGCTCGCGCTTTCCCAATGCTTCTGCAAAAACTTGCTATGCCCCTTCCTGCACTCAAGACCACCATTGTTCTGCCCGCTTTCACCCGAAGCTTACCTGCTGACGGGAGCATCCTTAATTTAATTATGTCATGGGTAGCTTGTCGAAGCATGGTGGGCGGGACTCTGCGCGCGAGTCTTCGACAAGTTCAGACTGACAGGCCTCTTTTGTCATTTCACCTTTGGAGTTCACAGGATTTAAATATTTAGCAAGACAAACACCAGGTGTTCAATTTTTAAAAGTGTGAACACTTGTTGTTTTTGTCTAAATTTTAACCGCTGATAATCAATGTTTTATAAATATAAAGAAACGCCCAATAAGAGAATTTGAACATCTTGGTGCTGATAGTCAATGTGTTATGATATTGAGCTTCTGAAAGTTGAACACCCCTTTTTTCAAAAATTGAACACCCGCGAAAAAGCCAATAAAAAAGCCGGAAATATTATATACCCCCGGCTTCCTTTTTCAATTACCAATTTCTTATGTTCCCGAGGCTCCGGTATCTACCTTAACTTCAAGCGCTGTTCTAACCGCAGTTGGCAGGCTTGAGAGCAGGGTATAACCTGTTGCTCTTTCAATATCCTTGATAGTTGTTATGTACTTGGTCCAGTCGGAGTTGATGGTGTTAACATTAGGGGTGTTTATCGCGATAACCCTGGTTGAAGCGGTAACCCTCGCAACGTCGCCGTCACCTTTGGGGATGATCAGGGCGACTTTCCAAACGTTGCTGGGTACATTTACGTGGCCATTATTGATGGTACTGGCAGTCCCGTTTGAGCCTGTTCCCCCTGTACCATAGCTGCCCATAATTATGTAAACCTCGTTACCGGCCGCCACTTGTTCGCGTAGGTAATTTTCAAGATTGGCCCAGGTTTGCTGGTTATTTTGAGGCGCCTGCGGTATCATATTGGTCATCAGGAAGGTTGATGAGTTAGCGTTGGTTGAACTGGTACGATCGGCCGAGGGACAGTTATGCCCCCTGTCGAACCCGCTGCCCGAATAGCTGTTGCTTTCTACCTGGTACCAACCAGCAGGAATCCCGCTCCAACCTGCAAAATTATCCAAACGACCAGTCGCATTGGTGGTATTGGTCGCGTCAAGGTGCCAGCTTACCCAGTTTGGTTCGCCTTTGGTGGCGTTGTATGATTCTACGTAATACTTCTGGTCTATCAGGTAGTTATCCTTAGATGCCAGTGTTGAAAGGGCATTTGAGGGGTTGCCAAAAAGCAGGTTGCTATTATCGCCGCTTGCAGGCGGGGCGTCGGCGCCGGCAGTAACGTCCCTTGGTGTTGCTGAGTTTGATGTGCCGGTAGTATCGCCGCCGCCTGTATCGGGTATGCCAACGGTGATGCCCGGATCGCCGGTACCCTTAAAGGTAATATCGTCAATATTGATGCGGGTTGTGCCAGCTTTTTTGATCTCAAACCTAACTTTACCCGTAACGCTCACTTTAAATGAGTCGGTTACCAGTGTGGTATTGGTTTCAGTAATATCGGTACCTACCTGCGTGTAATTCGCCCCGCCGTCTGTCGACATTAGCAACTGCCAGGTCGATGTGGCATCGCTGCCATATTTACCGTGTTTAATGTATAAAGTAGTAAGGCCTTTGATATCAAAATTCATCGCGATATCCCCGGTACGCAGCCTTACAGATTTACTGCCATCTTTAAGGTCGGCAGCGAGATTGCCTATCAGGGCATCGCTAAAATTCCAGCTTCCGGTGCTTAGGGTTACATCGGCTGCTGCGTAGGCGGTTTTACTGCCCTGTTCAAAACCTTCGGTAATGGAATAAGGAACCGGGGCAGGAGGGCTTGCTGTAGTATCGCCGGTTTTGGGCGGGATAGGCGAGTTTTTAAGGTCTTTGGAACATCCGGCAAGGGTTAAAGCTAAACCCAGGCCAATAAGTAGGTTGTTAATTTTCATAATGTTGTTTTTTATGATAGATAGATAATGCATAGCAAATGCGTTTACGCTGCGTAAATTTTTAAACCGGAAAGATTTAGGGGAACTAAAAGAAACAGGAGTAGGCATTCACATGCTCCTCTTGAGATATTATTGTGGCTTTACAAGGCCGGTGCAGTGCTTGCACACTAATAGTTAAAACTTAAATATTACCGTCACCGCATTTGGCAGTTGCCATAAGCACTATATCAACTTTTCAAAATTGAACTTTGTGTATTCAATTTAGGTTAAATCAATGTTAGTAAATAGGTTTTGAATAGTAACTTTTCAGTTGCAAAGCAGCGGTACAAACAACACCAGCCGGGTTGGTGCTTGATTGTAAAGGATTGATTTTTAAAATAAAAACCCTTATACCGGTTAAGGTATAAGGGTTTTATCCGCCAGTTGTTAGGTTAATTTATTGTTTTGGCTTGCCATCGGCATCAAGTTCAACAATCGGGTAGCCCAGTTTTTGCAGGCCCGGATAGATCCTTGCCTTATCGCCAACAACCAAAATGATCATGTTGTCGGGATTGAGGTATTTGGAAGCAAGCCCATTGATCTCGGCGGGAGTAATGGTCGATAGTATCTTGCTTTGCTCGTCAACAAAAGTAGGTTTAAGGCTGTACTCCTGGATGCGCGATAAAAACGCCGCTTTTTGCGCGTTGGTTTCATAACGACGGGCATCACTCTGGCCGATAGAAGTTTGGGTGAACTTCAATTCTTCGGGTGTAATCCCGGTTTTTTGGTAGTTGGTGATCTCCTTCATAAACTCAACCACCGAGCTATCGGTAGCCGTAGCCAATACGCCGGCCGAAGCGGTGAAGTCGCCGCCATATTTACCCGAACTGAAAGATGAACGGGCTCCATATGTCCAGCCTTTTTTCTCACGCAGGTTAAGATTGATGTGACTGTTGAAAGCGCCTCCTAAAATGTAGTTAGCTATGTTCAGCTTATAATAATCGTCTGTTGCATCATAGTTTAGTTTATCCAGATACCCAATACGGATCTCAGATTGTGCCGCGCCTGGGATATCAACCAGGTATAAAGTGGTTTTATCAAATGTTTTACCCTCAGCAGGAGCCGGGATGGTCACCTTTTTATCCTTCCAGGTATTGAGGAAAGCGAGCGCGCTTTTTGCAGATGCCTCGCTAACATCGCCTACCACAACAATTTTGGTTAACGATGGCGAAAAGTTTTTATCGTAATAGTCCTGAACATCCTGCAATGTTATACCTGCAACAGTTTCTTCATTACCGCCCGCGGCGTAAGTGCGTACGTTATCGGTACCATAAAGGATTTTGCTGTAAACTGTGCTGGCTACGCCTGCAGGTTGGGTTTTAGCTTGTTTAAAGCCTTCCAAAGTTTGCTTCTTGATCCTGTCGAGCGCGTCCTGGGTAAATTTCGGGTGATATAACCTTTCTTCGAGCAGGGACATTGTCTTGCCCAGGTTTTTGGTAAGCGACGATACCTCAGCATCAATCTGATCTAAACTGGCATAAAAAGTGATACTGCTGCCCAGTTTATCCAGTTCGGAGTTGAAATCTTCGGCAGTGTATTTCTGGGTTTCTTCATTCATCATACGGCCGACAATACCTGCCAAACCCGCTTTTGATGGGTTGTTGATGGCAAACAAACCACCGCCTTTAATAGAGATCGACATAGATACCGATGGGATCTCGTTATTTTGAGTACCGATGATATTGATGCCATTTGGTGTATTGGCCGACCATATAGCCGGAACTTTAATGGCCGGGTTAGGGCCAACGCCCGGTTTTGCGGCACGATCAAAACTATCTTTAGGCTTGTGATAGGTTAAACCATTATAGCCATAATCCGGTGCTTTGTAACCTGTGGTATCAACAGTAAAATTATCGGGTGCTACAGGTTGCAGGTTACCGCCTTTAGGCAATACGCTTAATATTACCGCCGGTTTACCTTTAATGTACTGGTTATAAACGCGCATTACATCCTCTTTGGTTACCGCCCGGATAGCAGCCAGTTCGCGGCCGATCTGGTTAGGGTTACCGGTAAAAGTTTGCGCCTGTGCCAGTTCAGATACTTTACCGCTTACGCTCGATAAGCTGTTGATGTAATCGGCTTCGGCGGTGGCTTTAAAGCGGGCCAGGTCATCGTCACTTACACCTTTTTTCTCAAACTCGGCTAATGATTCGTCTACCAGTTTTTTGGCATCAGCCAAAGTTTGACCAGGGAAAGGTATAACCCGCATGCTGATCTCACCGGCCAGTTCAGTATTGGATGAACTCATGGTGGCCTGTGCCGCCTTACGGGTTTTTACAAAGTTTTTGTAAAAGATAGAGTTACGGCCCTGCCCGATGATGGCCGATAAAGCATCAAGCGGCGACATGTCTTTATCATAGATCTTTACGCCGGGATAACTTACAGATAACAAGGGGAACTTGGCGTAATTATCCGTGTAGGATACATACCTGTCGGCCTTTAACACAGGTGCAGGTAAATACATATTCTTTACCACAGGACCTCTTGGGATGCTGCCGAAATATTTGCTCACCCAGGCAAGGGTTTGTTTTGGGTTAAGATCGCCGCCAATGGTTAGCGTGGCATTATTAGGGCCGTACCATCTCAGGAAAAAGTTTTTAAGATCGTTTACGCCTACTTTATTCAGCTCCTCAATATAGCCAATGGTAAGCCATGAATAGGGGTGGCCGTATGGATAAAGTGTTTTTGATGCATACTGGCTAACTAAACCGTATGGGCGGTTATCGTAGTTTTGCCCGCGTTCGTTTTTTACGGTTGCACGCTGCACCTCAAATTTTTGCTGGGTAACAGCGTCGAGCAGGAAGCCCATCCTGTCCGATTCCAGCCAAAGCATTTTTTCCAGCTGATTGGCGGGTACGGTTTCATAATAGTTGGTACGGTCGCGGTTAGTTGAACCGTTTAGGGTACCGCCTGCTTCGGTAATGATCTTAAAATGATCGCCATTGGCTACATGATCTGATCCCTGGAACATCATGTGCTCAAAAAAGTGAGCGAAGCCCGATTTACCGATCTCCTCACGCGCCGAACCTACGTGATAGGTGATATCCACATGAACCAGCGGATCGGAGTGGTCTTCGGCCAAAATAACCGTAAGGCCATTAGGTAATACATATTTTTCATAGGGGATCACCAGCTCGGTTCCCTTACGGGTAACCTTTTCAATAAGCTTTGGTTGCGCGGCGGTTTGGGCAACCGCGTTAAACGCCAGTACAGCAATTGATGGAGTGATCAATGCATGCTTTAAAAGTTTGATCATTTGTGTTAATTGTTTAAGTATTAGTCAGTCAACCGGTGCTTCGTTTGGTAAACACCGGAACCACTATATTAAGCAATATATACTACTGGTTAATATTATTGCGATGTAATTTGATTTGTGTAACGGATTTGTGACGGGTGTGGCGTGTATTTTTCAATTCCCTCCCTGAAAGTTTAAGCTCACCCGCAAAATAATGGTCAAATAGCTGTTGCCAATTTAGTAATCAGGTTAGTTGAACCCCTCTGGGGTTCGGATAAGGGTAGGATGCTATTCTACAAACCTTTTCCCCCTCTGGGGGACTTTTACTATTTAACAGACCGGTATTACTTTAGACGCGCTTAAAAACAGGTGCACCAGAGGTGCAAAAGGTTTGTAGCTGAAAAATAGAAATATCCTTTGCCCCAGAGGGGCAAAACAAACGCCTTGCTGATTATACGCAACAATTTTGTGGGCAGAGAGGCGGCGCGCAGGAAAAGAGCGACGGCAAGGGTGTTTCTGCTGCGTGTTTAGCAAAAATGCTGAAACACGCCCTACAACCTCTCAAGAGGGGAATCGCACATTTCCACGCTTTTGATGACCCATAGAAACAAAAAAAGGTACCTAAATAAGTACCCTTTTTCTATTAACATTAACTATCTATTTATCTCCAGCCGCCGCCCACAGCCTGGTATAAATTAACCGAGCTTAAGAAAATATCCCGCTTAATACCGGCCAGTTCAAGCTCGGCATCAAGTACGCTGCGTTGCGCGGTGATAATTTCAAGGTAATTGGCCCGGCCAACAAGGTATAAATCGTTAGCTACGGACAAGGCATTGTTTAGCGATTGCAGCTCCTGTTGTTTAAATTCAAAAGCGCGGTTAAAATTCTCTATCCCGCTCAAATTATTTTTCACTTCCTGGAAACCTGAAAGGATACTTTTTTGATAGTTGTAAACCGCTATTTTCTGTTCAGCTATAGTCCGCTCATATTCGGCTTTGATAGCCTTGCGGTTGAAAATAGGAGCGGTGATACCCCCTAAAATACCATAGGTAAATGAAGCCGGATCAAACAAGAGGTTTGCCCTGAAGCTATTATAGCCAACATAAGGAGTTAAAGTTAAAGTGGGGAAAAAGTTTGCCCTTGCCGCTTTGATATCCGCGTTCATGGCGGTAAGCTCCAGCTCCGCGCTTCGGATATCCGGGCGGTTCAGTAACATTTGCGATGGAACTCCTGTACCAACAACCAATGGTAGTTTCGTTTTCATGATAGAAGTGTCCCGTGTTACCGTTCCGGTATAACTTCCTGTTAAAAAACGAAGCTGGTTTTCAGTCTCGGTAATCTGCTGCCGGGTAGTGTATTCCAAACCTTTGGTTCGGGCCAGCTGAGCCTCAAACTGCTGTACAGCCAATTCCGTAGCGCGGCCGCCCAGTTTTTGGATTTTAACGATTTCCAGGGCATGCTCCTGTAGCTTAATATTCTTTTTGATGATGCCTAATTCGGTATCGTAAGCCAGTAACTGGTAATAAAGCCCGGCAATTTGGGCTGTAAGTGCGGTTGTTACCAGGTGGTATCCGCTTTGACTGGCCAGGAAACGGGCAAAGGCGGCCTTTTTCTGGTTATTCAGCTTGCCCCAAAGGTCAACCTCCCATGAGCTTTGAAAGCCCAGGAAATAGTTAGGTACAGGATTGGGGATATGCTGATCGCTATTGATGTTGTTTGAAAAATTGGTATCGTAATTACCTACGCCGTTTTGGGTATAATCACCATATTTTTCAACCCCTGCGTTGGCGGCGAGGTTTATGGTAGGTAAAAGCTTTGAGGCGTTGAACCGTAGATTGGCCCGCGCGGCTTCAACCCTTTGCAGGGCGCTTAACAAATCGGGGTTTGCTTTAAGGGCTGTGTCAATGAGGTTAACGAGCCTCTGATCGGCAAAAAACTGGCCTATTGGTAAGGCCGCAATGGTTGCCGTATCAGTACTGTTATTGAATGACGACGGCAGATTAGCGGCCACTTCCTGCCCCGTGACCGGTTTGTAGCTTTTACAGCCGGCCATGATTACCATCAAAAGTGCCGTATAGAGTATATGGAAAATTGCTTTTTTTAGCATTGCAGATCTTGATTAATTATTAACGATATCGAGCTCATGGTGAGCTACTTCTGTGGCTGGTTTTTGCTTTTTATTGCGTTCGGCCAAACCCGCGAAGATGACATATAAACCCGGAATAAGGATCAATCCGAAAATAGTTCCCATCAGCATACCTCCGGCAGCAGCGGTACCTATCGACCGGTTACCCATTGCACCGGCGCCACTTGCTACGCAAAGCGGTATCAAACCGGCAATGAATGCCAGCGAGGTCATGAGGATTGGCCGTAAACGGGATACTGCACCTTCAATAGCGGCTTTTAGCACGCTCAATCCTTCTTTTTGCCGCTGGATAGCAAACTCAACTATCAGGATGGCGTTTTTACCTAACAAGCCGATAAGCATTACCAGTGCCACCTGGGCATAAATGTTGTTTTCGAGTCCCGTGATTTTCAGAAAGAAAAACGCGCCGAAAATACCGGTAGGCAATGAAAGGATAACCGGAAGCGGCAGCAAAAAGCTTTCATACTGGGCAGCCAGCAACAGGTAAACAAAGATCAAACAGATCACAAAAATGTAAATAGCCTGGTTACCGGATAGGATCTGCTCACGCGTCATACCCGACCATTCAAAGGCATAGCCTTTCGGCAGTTTTTCGGCAGCAATACGTTCAATGGCTTTAATGGCATCGCCGCTGCTGAAGCCTTTGTCTGCATCGCCGGTAACCATGGCCGATGTATACATATTATAGCGGGTGAGCTGTTCGGGGCCGAAAACCTTCTCCATTTTAATGAATGTGGAGAACGGCACCATTTCGCCTTTATCGTTCTTAACCTGCAGGTTTAAAACATCCTCGGGGCGCGACCTGTATTCGGGCGAGGCCTGTACCATCACTTTATACATCTGCCCGAAACGGATAAAATTGGAAGCATAGAAACTCCCCATCAATGTTTGCAGGGTCGACATGGCTTTATCAATCGTAATGCCCTTTTGAGCCGCTGTTTGCTGATCGACAGAGATCATATACTGCGGGAAGTTGGGGTCAAAGCTGGTGAATGCTCCGGCAATCTCCGGTGAGGCGTTAAGCGCATTTACAAAGTTTTTGGTTACATCGGCAGCTTTCTGCAAATCGCCCTGGCCGCTTTTATCAAGTACCCTTATCTCGAAACCGCTGGCGTTACCAAAGCCCGGCACGGTAGGCGGGGGGAAGAACTGGATAGAAGCATCGCCGATATTCTTGGTTTTTGCGGTTAGTTCGGCAATAATATCATCCAATGATTCACTGCGCTCATCCCATGGTTTAAGGTTGATCATGGCCATACCGTAGGAGGCACCGGCAATCTCATTCACCAAACTGTAACCTGAAAGGGTTGAAACCGATTCGATAGATTTCATCGATTTGGTTTTGGCTTCGATCTCTTTCAGCACCTGTTCGGTACGCTCAACTGTAGCACCTGCCGGGGTGGTTACGTTCACGTAAAGCATACCCTGGTCTTCAGTTGGGATAAAGCCCGTTGGCAAAATAGCGCTGGTTCCCCAGGTGAGGATAAAGAAACCCGCCAGCAATATCAAAGTAATACCCTTGCGCGGCGACAGATAGGTCATGAAGGTTGAATACCTGTTCTGTAATCCATCATACCGTTTATTGAAACCGCCAAAAAAGCGCTGCATCAAACTTTTCTTTTTTGAAGCAGGGCTATGTTTCAGCATGATAGCACAAAGGGCGGGGGTAAGCGTCAAAGCATTGACGCCCGATATCACAATGGAAATAGCCAGCGTAAGCGAAAACTGCCGGTAAAATACCCCAACAGGCCCCGACATAAAGGCAACCGGCACAAACACCGCCGACATGACCAGCGTAATAGCCACAATAGCACCGCTGATCTCGCGCATGGCGCTTACGGTGGCATCCATGGCGTTCATGTGGTTTTCGGTCATTTTTACGTGTACGGCTTCCACTACTACAATTGCGTTATCCACCACAATACCGATGGCTAACACCAATGCGAAGAGCGTGAGCAGGTTGATGGAGAACCCCAGCATCTGCATAAAAAACAGCGAACCGATGAGGGCTACCGGGACCGCCAAAGCCGGGATCAGTGTCGACCGGAAATCCTGCAGGAAAATGAATACTACAATGAAAACCAGGATGAAAGCCTCAACCAGCGTACGTAATACTTCATGTATTGATGCATCCAAAAAGCGCGATACATCATAGTTTACGTTGAAGGTCATCCCGGCCGGAAATGAGCTTTCCTTAAGCTCGGCCATGCGGGTTTTAATGTTATTGATCACCTCGCGGGCATTAGAACCGGGGCGTTGTTTTATCATGATTGATGCCGAAGGCTTGCCGTCAGTATTGGAAACCATACTGTAGGTTAGGGAACCGAATTCAACATCAGCAATTTCTTTCAATCTTAATACCGAACCGTCTTCCTCGGCGCGGATCACAATATTTTCATATTGTTTAGGCTCAAAAAATTTGCCCGGGTAGCGCAATACATATTGCAGCATTTGCGGGGTTTTATCCGAGCTTTGGCCGGTTTTGCCCGGCGCGGCCTCTACGTTCTGGGCACGGATGGCATCTATCACCTCATCGGTTGATACCTTGTAGGCCATCATTCTGTCGGGTTTAAGCCATACGCGCATAGAGTATTCTTTAGCGCCCATGATCTCGGCACGGCCTACACCATCAATTCGTTTAAGTTCCTGTAAAACGTTGATATCGGTGAAGTTATAAATAAATTTTTCGTCCATGCTGGTGTCCTGGCTCATGATGTTCAGGTACATCAGCATACTGTTTACTTCTTTTTCTGTAGTAACACCGGCTTTGATCACTTCTTCCGGCATTTCGTCAATAATGGTGGCTACGCGGTTTTGAACGTTCACCGCGGCCTGGTCGGGGTCAACCCCAACGTTAAAGTAGATCTGGATCACCGTTAAGCCATCGTTACTGCAAACGGTCGACATGTAGGTCATCCCCGGCACACCGTTAATGGCACGCTCCAACGGAGTTGCTACGGCTTTGGCACATACCTCGGCATTGGCACCGGTGTAGTTGGCCGTTACTGTTACCGATGGCGGTACAATATCAGGAAACTGGGTAACAGGCAGCGTTATCAACGCCAGCACACCCAGCATGGTAATTATCAATGAGATAACAAGCGACAGCACTGGTCGCTTTATAAAAGTTTCGAACATAGTTTGTTAGGGTAAGTGTACAATAAACCCGCGCCGCGCGTTTTACGCGGCCGGAAAAAGGAAACCTTGGCGATAATTATTTCATTGCCAGCAATGAATCTTTTGCCATTTTCCTTGGTTTAATGATCATGCCGTCACGTACGTTCTGCGCTCCCTGGTACAAGATCCTGTCGCCCGCTTTTAGACCGTCTTTTACTATATAATAGGTAGAAAAACGGGTTTGCGGCGAAAAGGCCTGCATGTGCAGTTTATTATCCTTATCAACTATGTACACGTAACTTTTATC
The DNA here is from genome assembly GCF_900100945.1 of Mucilaginibacter gossypii. Taxonomy (GTDB): domain Bacteria; phylum Bacteroidota; class Bacteroidia; order Sphingobacteriales; family Sphingobacteriaceae; genus Mucilaginibacter; species Mucilaginibacter gossypii. The sequence goes on from NZ_FNCG01000001.1 coordinate 566,270, forward strand.
CTGGATATCAAACACCGACTGCTGCGGCACCATGACTACGTTATTGGCTTTGGTAGATATGAAAAGCTTACCGGTAGCACCATGCCTCAATAGCTTGTTCGGATTAGGGAATTTTGCCCTGAAATTGATTGAGCCCGTTTTTTGCTCAATTTCAGCTTCTACCGTTTCTATTTCGCCCTGGTAGGGGAAGTCCAGGCCATCTGCTAATACCAGCTTAACCTTATCACTTGTTTGGCCCGGTGCTGATTCCTTTTTGCGGATATATTGCAGGTATTCATTTTCCGGAAAGCTAAAATAAGCGTACATGGAGCTGATATCCGACAGACTGGTAAGCAATGTGCCTTCATCAATCAAACTGCCCGATTTAAGCGGGATCCTATCGATGATGCCATCAAACGGCGCATGGATGTAAGTGTAAGCCAGTTGGTCTTCGGCGCTTTGTACCATAGAGCGTGCTTCTTCAATGGTTGCCCGATCTGCGCTCATTTTTGATTCGGCAACTTCCAGTTCAGACTTGGATATTACTTTCTTGTCAACCAGTAGTTTAACCCTTGCTACCTCAAGTTCGGTTGCTTTGGCAGCGGCCACGGCATTACTTAACGCGGCTTTAGCTTTTGACAGGTTTACTTTAAATTCCTGGTCGTTAAGTTTAAATAAAAGCTGGCCTTTTTTAACCTGCTTTCCCTCATCGATATATATTTTTTCGAGGAAGCCGCGAACGCGTGAACGGATCTCGATATTTTTTTGTGCCTGGATATCGGCAACGTATGATTTTTGAAGAACGGTATCCTGCGTATTTAACGTAAGTACAGGCAGCTGAAGCGTATCGGAAGCGGCAGCTTCGTTATTGGTTTTGGCTTTGGTTGAGCAACCCGTGACAAGTATGCCGGCGGCCATGGCCAGCAAGGGTATATAAATGATGATCCTTTTCATTTTTTTCCGGATAGATTATAGGCATAGCAGTGCTAATCACGTACTGTTAGCCAATGTTAAAATTTGATTTATAAAAACATGGATTTGCCGCAAAGGGCATCTGAAACGGAAAAGGGATCAGAACGGGCTGAGCCTGAAAAGGAAATTGTAATATGCAGGCAAAAAGCCTTTGATGGATTTATTCTGGTTTTGTCGTTTTTCGACTAATGATATAATATCGGCAAGTGAGGCCTGCTGACCAGGCATTAGTGCCGATGAATAATTTACCCGACTGGGTAAAAAGCGTATGATGGTACGGTTATGATGAGCTTCGTTAGTATCCGAATCGGGTGAATCGTCCTGAACCTCCTGCTGCTGAATTTGACCGATGATCCTTTGATGGGTACGGGAAATTAAATCGGCAGCCTGGCCGGATTTTTTGTAATGGGTTAAAATTGATTCGGCGTTAGCAGGGGCTACAGCTATTGCAAGCTGGAAAAAAAATAATGCGAAGAATATTTTTTTTATTGTCGGCGCCATGATTGCGAAAATACTAAAATATTTGAAGCTATCGAAATAGGTTTGTATTTTTTTTGATATAAAATGACTTTATTTTTATTTTTTGTTGCTGTTTTTTAGGATTTTATCTTTTTATAACTCAATTTTTACTTCGGTAGTTTTTATTTAATGATTTCATAACAGCAAAAACGGTTATTTGTTCATGCTTACTTAATACTACCTAGTAATATAACTTGCAAGCTTTACTCAACGAATAATTGTATTTTAGCTACATGCTGCATCACGTTATTATTCAATGTGCCTGCCTGTTGGTAGTTATCCTTTTTGTGGTAATGCTTGGGCAAAAAATCAAAATAGCTTATCCCATACTATTGGTTTTAGTCGGTTTACCTCTTGGTTTTGTTCCTTTTCTGAAAGGTATCGAAATACAGCCCGATCTGATCTTTGTTATTTTTCTACCGCCTTTGTTGTATGAATCGGCGTGGAACACTTCCTGGAAGGATTTCTGGAAATGGCGCAGGGTGATCTCCAGCTTTGCATTTTTGATCGTTATTTTAACGTCATGTTTAATCGCGGTTGTGTCAAACAGCCTGATAGCGGGTTTTACCCTGCCCCTGGGTTTTTTGCTCGGGGGGATAATTTCCCCACCCGACGCGGTGTCGGCAAGTACTATCCTGAAAAATATAAAAGTGCCTAAGCGGTTTATTGCTATTGTTGAGGGTGAAAGCTTATTGAACGATGCATCAAGTTTAGTAATATTCAGGTTTGCGCTTGCCGCGGTGGTTACCGGGAAATTTGCATTAGGACAAGCCACGCTAAGTTTTGTACTGGTGATTGTAATGGGTATCGTTATAGGATTGGCAGTAGGTTTGGTTTTTTACACCATACACCGATGGTTGCCAACTACGGCCAATATTGATATTATCCTTACGTTTATTACACCGTATGCTATGTATATGGCAGCCGAAGAGTTCCACTTTTCGGGAGTGCTGGCTGTAGTAAGCGGCGGGTTGTTCCTGTCGTCACAACGGCACGTGATATTAAGTTACCGCAGCCGGTTGCAGGGAGTTAATGTTTGGGAAACAGTAGCTTTTGTTTTAAACGGGTTTGTGTTTATCCTGATAGGATTAGAGTTTCCGGTAATTATCAAGGCGCTTGGGCCCGAAGGCCTGAAACCGGCGATAAATTATAGCCTCATTATAACCGGTGTACTGATACTGGCCCGTTTAGCCAGTACTTTTGGGGCCTCTGTATTTACCGTATTCATTAGCCGTTACATCACTACAGCCGATCCGAGCCCGGGCTGGAAGGGGCCGTTATTGCTGGGCTGGGCAGGTATGCGGGGCGTGGTTTCACTTGCCGCTGCCTTGAGTATCCCCGAACTTTTGCCGTCGGGCGCCGCCTTTCCTCAACGCAACCTCATCTTGTTTATCACATTCGTGGTGATCATGTTTACCCTGGTGGTTCAGGGCCTTACGTTGCCCTTATTGGTGAGGTTTGTAAATATGCCCGATCGTGATTACATAGGTTCGCACGAGCAGCAAAAGCAATTAGTCAGGAAAAAGTTATCGAAGTTGGCATTACAAATACTTGAAGATAAATATGCGGACAGATTAGACGGTAACGATATGATCAAGGCATTTAGGTTAAGATTGAGTGCTGATATGGAACTGCTGAAAGACTGGGAAAAAGATGGCAGTGAACAACGCGCCGATAATTTTTATCATGACTACCGCGTAATTTTAAATGATGTAATGGATCAGCAGCGGGCCTTGTTACTTACACTGAATAAAAAAGAAAACATCAGCGATGATATTGTAAAGCAGCAATTGGATCTGCTTGATTTGGAAGAAGAGAAATTAAGGCAGCATTTTGAGGTGGTGTAGCCTATTATTTCTTTCATGCATAATGGCTACTTTTGCCGCTCTATATACATCAAACTATAATGAACTGGGATCAACTGTTATCGGCAAAACGCTGGGGTTACGAAGATAAATATATTGCAAACCATATCGATGCACGATCGGAGTTTCAGCGGGATTACGACCGGATAATTTTTTCATCACCCTTCAGGAGGTTGCAAAACAAAACCCAGGTATTCCCTTTACCCGGAAGCATTTTTGTACATAACCGGCTTACCCATAGTTTGGAGGTAGCCAGTGTGGGCCGCTCGTTAGGGCGGATGCATTTTAACAGGATGCTTAAAGAAGATCCGGATGTAGAAAAGAAATATCCGCTTATCAGTGAGATCGGTAATATGGTGGCTGCAGCCTGTTTAGCCCATGATTTGGGTAATCCCGCCTTTGGCCATTCAGGCGAATCAGCCATTTCACATTATTTTGCAGAAGGAGCAGGTAAGGATTATAAAGACACTGTTACTGCGCAGCAATGGGAAGATCTCACTCATTTTGAAGGCAACGCCAATGCCCTGAGATTATTGACGCATCCGTTTGCCGGTAAAGGCCGGGGGAGTTTGGCATTAACTTATTCAACCATCGCTTCTATTGCAAAATACCCGTGTTCATCTGTCGCCGGGCATAAAAAGGGTATCATCTACCGAAAGAAATATGGTTTCTTTGCTTCCGAGCAACAGGACTTTGAAAAGATAGCCAATGATTTGGGTTTGATCAGGGTAGAGGACGATGAACTTATTTACAAAAGGCATCCATTAGTATACCTTGTTGAGGCGGCTGATGATATTTGCTACAATGTCGTTGATCTGGAAGATGCCCATCGCCTTAAAATACTCTCCTATGAGGAAGTGAAAGCATTGCTAATGCCATTGTGTACTATTCCCAGGATGGAAGAGCGACTGGAAGAGTTTGATGATACAGACGCCAAAGTTGGCTATTTGAGGGCAATAGCAATAAATACCCTGGTAAATCAATGTTCAAATCTGTTTTACGACAAACAGGAAGAGATCATGAATGGTGATTTTAATTCGGCACTGATGGATGCAATTGAAGAACCACTCCGGTCTGCCATGAAAGCGATCGAAAAGGTTTCTGTAAAAAAGATCTACAACTATAGCCCGGTAGTGCAAAAGGAAGTTGCCGGTTATAAGGTAATGGGTGGTTTATTGGAAGAGTTTGTCCCTGCTTATTTAAAAAATAATTCAAAATACCACGAGAAACTGATCGAACTGATCCCTAAACAGTTTTTAACCAAAGCCAACGACGATTATTCAAAGATCCAGACCGTTCTTGACTTTGTTTCGGGCATGACCGATCTGTATGCGGTTGAGTTGTTCAGAAAAATCAAGGGGATTTCGTTCCCGTCGATGAACTGATATACACGAATGCCCGGACGAGGCGTAATAATTCGTGCAAATAATAGTTATTATTGCTTACTATGCCGAAAGAGATCCGACCTGTACAGATGCATACTATGGAGCAATTGCTTGCTCCGCTTGGTGTTACCAATCAGTATAAAGGCCTGCATATTATGTCGTTTAATCCGGGGGATATTGAGGTGCCTATTTTGCACCCCTTCCGGTCAGACCATTTTTTTTTAACGCTTGTTCATGAAGGTGAGTTATCAATTAATGCCAACCTTTTGGAGTATAACTTAAAAAAGAACAATATCCTGATGGTAGCTCCCAATACCGTTCGCCAGTTTCTGAATGTTTCGCCAGATTGCAGGCTTACCTCGATCATATTTACCTCGGCTTATCTATCTGCTACCAGTATCCACACAAAAAATGTAGAAGCGTTTGATTTTTTATCATCGCAGGTAAATCCGTTACTGGTTATTGATCAGGAGCCGGCCGATAACCTTATATCAATTATGAAAATCCTTGAAAGTAAAATGGATAATCGTAATGATCTGGCATTCCAGGATGAAGTTGTGCTAAGCATTTTTACCGGTTTTATTTATGAGATAGGCGCGCTATATCAAAAGCAACAAAAAATAGCGGAAGTAAAGGGTACACGAAAGGAGGAACTGACTTTTCGGTTTCTAAAAATCCTTCCGCAGCATTTTAAGGAAGAAAGAAGCGTACAGGCTTATGCTGCCATGCTTAATATCACCCCTAAATACCTTTCGCAAACTGTAAAGGAAATAACCGGCAAAACCGCGGGCGAGTTCATTGACGAGATTGTGATCCTGGAAGCTAAAGTCGCCCTTAACGACCCCTCGTTAACCATAGCCCAGATTGCTACCTATCTCAACTTTGCCGATCAGTTCTTTTTTAGCAAGTTTTTCAAAAAACAATGCGGTACCAGTCCCAGTAAATACCGTCAAACGCCCTGATAATAAACGATTGTCATTTCGAACGAGCCTTGGGTGGGATCGTGCACCGGCGGTGAGGAGAAATCTTCTACGAGCGTCGCTGCGGTTATACATGGCGGATAAGATTTCTCCTCGCGCCCGGCTTTTCCCTGCGCTGGCTCGTTCGAAATGACATTTTTTTACATGAAAACTTGTGGGCACATTGTAGCTCTCCGGAGGAGTTCTCTTCGCCCAATCTCAAAGATCCATCAAATAATCCTTGCTGTTATACTTTTAATTGCAAATGATAAGTATCGTTGCAACGCTGTAATTATTATTACCATTCCATTACAATGTTTTTAGTGAAAACGACTTTTTGACATATTGCGCCATCCTTTAAACATTCTGCAAAAACGATAATTGAGCCACTTTTGCCCTGTCATCAGTTGTTGATGCAGCCGGGCGTAATAGTGTGCCCGGTTAAACGCCAGGTTTGTTTATGCCGATAAGGGACACAGGTGCCGAACAATTAATTAAGGACACCGCTAAAAACATTTTTTTTGCTGAGGGCCGGCTCCATGCCAATACCCAGGATATCGCCGACGCGGCCGGTGTAAGCCGCACCTTGTTAAATTACTATTTCCGCACTAAGGACGTTTTAATTGAACAGGTGTTTAAGGAAGCAATGCTTGCTTTAACAACCCGTCTCGACGCTGTTATGGCATCTGACATGCCATTTAAAAGCAAGGTTGAAAGCTTTATAGAATTGTTTTTAACTGAGGCCAACAATTATCCTTACCAGGAAACTTTCCTGATCACCGAGATCAATTCAAACATCTGTAAGTACACAAACGAGGCCAGGCCGCACCATATCAATAAGTTCATGGAGCAGATCAGCGCCGAAATGGAGGCAGGTAATATTGAACAGATGGACCCCATGCATTTTGTGCTGAACCTGTTTTCGCTGATGTCATACCCGCTTATCATGGGGCCAATATATAAAAAGGCGTTTAACCTGAGCAATGAAAGTTATACCTGCCTCATTAATGAGCGAAAGAAGATGATCTGTAAAATGATTTTCCAGTAAAAAATTTATCCGGTGATTAACGCAATCGTCAAACAAAATAATTTAACACACATCACAATGTCTTCAATATCAATTCACTCTAATAACTACAAGTTAATATTTATGAAAAATACAGTTCAACTGCTAACTGGCTTTGGGGCCGCCTTAATTCTACTGTCGTCATGCGGCGGCAGCCAAAACCAGGGCGGTGCCATGGCTGCGGGAGCTCCCCAGCCACCGCAAAGCTACCCGGTTTTTAAGATTAGTTTACATGACGCTACGCTGAACAACGAATATCCTGCCACGCTTCAGGGGCAGCAAAATATAGAGATCCGTCCTAAAGTTGATGGTTATGTTGATAAGATCTACATTGACGAGGGCAGTGTTGTAAAAAAGGGCCAGCTGCTTTTTAAGCTCAGCGCGCCGCAATACGCCCAGGACGTAAACACCGCGACCGCGGCCATAGCCAGTGCCGAAGCTGATGTAAGCGCTGCTCAACTGCAGGTTAACAAAACCAGGCCGTTGGTTGAAAAAGATATCATCAGCCATTATGAGCTTGAATCGGCCGAGTACACGTTAAAAGCCCGCAAGGCCACCCTTGCCCAGGCAAAAGCCAGTTTAGCAAACGCCAAAACCAATTTAGGTTATACGGTAATAACCAGCCCGGTTGATGGCGTGGTAGGGGCCATCCCTTATAAATTAGGTAGCCTCATCACCGGTTCAACAGCGCAGCCATTAACAACAGTATCCAATATTGGTAAAGTGTATGCCTACTTCGCGCTGAATGAAAAGCAGCTGCTTGATTTTTCGAGAACGGTAAAAGGAAAAACCATGAATGAAAAGCTGGCTAACACGCCGCCTGTTTCACTGGTATTGCCGGATGGCAGCACCTATGCCGAAAAAGGTAAAGTGGAAACCATCAGCGGTTTAATTAATACCGAAACCGGATCGGCAAGTTACCGGGCCGCATTCCCAAACCCTGTTGGCCTGATCCGCAGCGGCGGAAGTGCTACTATACAGATCCCCCAGACTGTAAAAGATGCCGTGCTGATCCCTCAAAAGGCCGCTTATGAGCTGCAGGGAAAGCATTTTGTTTACGTGGTTGACGGCAAAGGAGCGGTTAAAAATACAGAAGTGAGCGTTATGGACCTCACCACAGGCCAATATTATGTAGTTACCGAAGGCCTTAAAGCAGGTGATACCATTGTTACCGATGGCGCAGGCAGTTTAAAAGACGGTATGGTTATCAAACCGGAAGTACAGGAGAACGCCGTGGTATATAAAGATCTAAAATAATTTTCACAACACCAGCCGGATTCCTTTTTACCCGGCATCAACATAAACAATATGTTACGTACATTCATTGAACGACCAGTACTATCTACCGTAATATCGGTAATTATAGTCATACTGGGTATCCTGGGCCTTACAACCTTGCCCATATCAGAATACCCCGATATAGCACCGCCTACCGTGCAGGTATCCGCATCATACCAGGGCGCTAATGCCGAAGTGGTAATGAAAAGTGTTATCGTACCGCTCGAAGAGCAAATTAACGCCGTGGAGAACATGACCTACATGACCTCTACTGCAAGTAATGACGGCAGCGCTGTTATCACTGTTTATTTTAAACAAGGTACCGACCCCGACCTGGCGGCGGTAAACGTGCAGAACAGGGTGTCAAAAGCCACCAGTTTATTACCGGCCGAAGTTACAAAGGCGGGTGTTACCACCAGTAAACGGCAAAGCAGTATGGTGGTGGTATTTTCCCTGTCGAGCGATAATAAAAGCTACGACGAGAAATTTTTGCAGAACTATGCCAACATTAACGTGCTGCCGCAGATCAAGCGTATCAGCGGTGTAGGTGACGCGTCATCATTTGGCATACAGGATTATTCCATGCGTATTTGGTTAAAGCCCGATGTAATGGCCACCTACGGCCTTGTACCAGATGATGTGAACAGCGCCCTGGCCGAGCAGAACATTGAAGCAGCGCCGGGTAAAGTAGGAGAGAACGATAATCAGTCATTCCAGTATGTATTGAAATATAAAGGCAGGCTTACCAGTGTGCCCGAGTTTGAAAACATCGTGATCCGCTCATCAACCAAGGGGCAGCTGTTGCGCCTGAAAGATATAGCGCGGGTTGAGCTTGGCGCGCAAAGTTACGCCAATGCTACTACCATGAATGGCAAACCTGCAGTAGCTATAGCCATTTATCAAACTGCTGGTTCAAACGCGCATGAGTTAATTAAAAACTGCGAGCAGACTATTGAGGCCGCGTCGAAAACGTTCCCCGCTGGCATTAGTTATACTTCCCTTTTTAGTGTTAATGACTTTTTAGATGCCTCGATAGAAAAAGTTGTGCACACCCTGATTGAAGCATTTGTACTGGTGTTTATCGTGGTGTTCGTATTCCTTCAGGATTTCCGTTCCACGCTGATCCCGGCTATCGCGGTGCCTGTGGCTATTGTGGGTACTTTTTTCTTTCTGCAACTGTTTGGTTTTACCATTAACCTGCTTACGCTATTTGCCATGGTGCTGGCCATTGGTATTGTGGTGGATGATGCCATTGTGGTGGTTGAGGCCGTACACGCTAAGCTTGATCATGGGGCTAAATCGGCAAAAGCGGCTACAATCAGCGCCATGAATGACATCAGCGGCGCTATAGTATCCATCACTTTGGTAATGGCTGCCGTGTTTATCCCGGTAACATTCATTACCGGTTCAACCGGGGTGTTTTATAAACAGTTTGGTTTAACGCTTGCTGTCGCGATTTTTATATCTGCAGTAAACGCTTTAACATTAAGCCCGGCATTGTGCGCGCTGTTATTGAAACCGCATCCCGAAGGCGAGCATCATAAAACAGGCCTGTTACAAAGATTTTATACAGCCTTTAATACCAGTTTTGATACAATTACCCGCAAATACAAAAAATCTGTAAGCTTTCTTGCGGCCAAAAAATGGCTCTCGATTGCCGGTATTGCGGTTTTTGGGTTGATATTTTGGTTCCTGCTAAAAACAACGCCATCGGGCTTTGTGCCTAATGAAGATCAGGGTTTTATTATTGGCGATATCTCATTGCCGCCTGCCGCGTCACTGGAGCGTACTACCGAGGTTATCGACAAGGTATCAGGTATGGTAAGGTCCCTGCCCGAAGTGGAGTCGACTATCAGGGTTGCCGGCCAGGGCATACTGAGCGGCGCGGGTGGTTCATATGGCTTAATCATGGTTAAGCTGAAACCCTGGGACAAACGCACGGCCAAAGGGTCTGATGTGAACACCGTTATCGGCAAACTATTTGGCATGACAGCCGGAATTAAAGGTGCTACCGTCCTGTTCTTTGCCCCGCCAACTTTGCAGGGCTTTGGTAACAGCAGCGGTTTCGAGTTCCAGGTGCAGGACAAAACCGGCGGCGATATTGTGAAATTTGCCGAAATAAACGGCAAGTTCCTGGGCGCATTAAACCAGCGTCCCGAAATTCAATATGCGTCTACGTTTTTTAACACCAACTTCCCGCAGTTTTTGGTTGATGTCAATGTGGCTAAATGTAAGGATGCCGGTATTACTGTAAATTCGGTATTAAGCGCTTTACAGGGATATTTTGGCGGTGTTTATGCCTCCAACTTCAATGAGTTTGGCAAGCAATACCGTGTAATGATCCAGGCAGATGCCGCTTACAGGGGTACCACCGGCAGCCTGAACAATATGTATGTACGCAATGCCAATAATACCATGGCGCCTATATCTGAGTTTGTTACGTTGAAAAAGGTTTACGGCCCTGAATCAGTTAACCGTTTTAACCTGTTTACTTCTATTTCGGTAAACGGTGCTCCGAAACCGGGCTTCAGCACGGGCGATGCCATTAAAGCCATTCAGGAAGTAGGCGCAAAAACATTGCCTGCCGGTTATGGGTTCGAGTTTTCGGGCCTTACGCGCGAGGAGATTGCCAGCGGCAGCCAAACTATTTTTATTTTCCTGCTGTGTTTGGTGTTTGTATACTTCTTATTAAGTGCGCAGTACGAGAGCTATATCCTGCCATTTGCTGTATTACTGTCACTGCCTATAGGTTTGGCCGGCGCGTTCATTTTCGCTAAGATCTTCGGCATTCAAAATAATATTTATTTGCAGATCACCCTTATCATGCTCATCGGTCTGTTAGCCAAAAATGCCATTCTGATAGTTGAGTTTGCGGTAGCCCGCAGGCGAAACGGCGAAAGCATTGTGCAGGCCGCTATTGATGGCTCGGTTGCCCGTTTAAGGCCTATTTTGATGACCTCTTTCGCATTTATACTGGGCTTAGTCCCGCTAATGATTGCATCAGGAGCAGGTGCCGAAGGTAACCGCTCAATAGGTACAGGCGCTGTAGGCGGGATGCTGATCGGTACCATATTCGGTGTGTTTGTGATCCCGGTACTGTTCATCATCTTCCAATCACTCCAGGAACGCGTAAGCGGTAAACCTGTTGGAAAAGAAATAGAGATTGAGACCGAAACGGTAGCCTCAGAGCAAAATTTTTAAAACGATAAATAAGCAAAAAAATGATCCATTCATATAAACGGCAAATACTGGCTACGCTGGCAGCAACCGCGGTACTTGCCTCATGTGTTACAAAAAAATACCAGCAGCCGGTAGTAAATACCGATAAGTTGTATCGCGATACCACTATCAGCGATACCACATCAATGGCCAGCATGCCGGTAAGCCAGCTATTTTCTGATACCGTACTGGTAAACCTGATCCAGGAGGGGCTGCGTGAAAACCTCGATTTAAAAACTGCCGTACAGCGCATTAATGAGGCCCAGGCAACATTTAACCAAAGCAAGGCGGCATATCTGCCAAGCCTGGAAGGGAGCGGAACTGTTACAAGAGCAAAGACATCAGCAGCAAGCTTAAATTTTCCGCCTGAGTTTGCCAACTCGTTCAACCTGAAAACAACCACCTACCAGGCAGCGTTAAGTACCAGTTGGGAGGCCGATATCTGGGGTAAATTAAGCAGTTCGAAAAGAGCGGCGCTGGCGTCATTGCTGCAAAGTGACGCTGCTAAAAGAGCGGTTCAAACCCAGCTCATAGCCGATATAGCAAACGCTTATTATAACCTGCTGGCGCTTGATGAGCAATTGGCTATCACTCAGCAAACGCTTACCATACGGGTAAAAGATGTAGAGACCGTAAAAGCCCTGAAGGAAGGTGCTGTGGTAAACGGCGCGGCCGTTGTACAAAGCGAAGCTAACCGCTATGCCGCCGAGGTTACCATACCCGATCTTAAACAAAGCATCCGCGAAGCCGAGAACGCATTAAGTATTTTACTGGCAAGAGCACCCGGTACTATCAAACGTACAACGCTAAGCGAACAGAAACCTGTGGCCGACCTGAAAACGGGCATCCCATCCCAGCTCTTAAAAAATCGCCCGGATGTGCAGGAAGCTGAGTTTGCCTTCAGGAGTGCGTTTGAGAATACCAACCTGGCACGTACTTATTTTTATCCGCAGCTTACCATTACCGGGCAGGCCGGTTTATCAACCCTGCAGTTGAAGAACTTTTTTGATCATTCCATATTTTACAACTTTGTTGGCGGCATTACCCAGCCCATTTTTAACAAAGGTCAAAACCGGGCGCGTTTAAGAACAGCGCAAGCCCAGCAACAGGAAGCTTATTATGCTTATCAAAAATCATTACTCACGGCGGGGCAGGAGGTAACCAATGCGTTGTTCTCCTACCAAAACGCCATTGAAAAACAAGGCTCAAGGGTTAAACAGTTGCAGGCGCTTGAAAAATCGGTTGATTATACCAAAGAGTTGCTGCGTTACAGCTCGGCAACTAACTATACCGATGTTTTAACTTCAGAACAAAACTTGCTTGCTGCCCAGTTAAGCGGCGTTAACGATCATTTGCAGGAATTGCAAGCCATAGTTAACCTTTACCGCGCTCTAGGGGGCGGTTGGAAATAGATGATATTGGCACCATGTTAATCATGAAGCCCGGTTTGCAATTGAGCTGCCGGGCTTCTTTTATAGTCGGTGGTGATTTTGACATATTTTGAAGTTGTTTAAACATTTATTATCTATGCCAACTAATTGATTTTTGTAAAGCCTGTTATCATACAATCATCTAAACCAAATTGATAATTTAATTATGGTTAATTATTTATTAATGAATAAATTAAAGTGAATTTTGCTTGTGATTGAGAGGTTAAAACATGGGAAGTAAAGAACGGATATTGCGGCAAAAGGATGATACCCGCCGAAAAATACTGGACGCTGCATTGGATATGATCAAGTGTGAGGGATGTGATGCGTTAAGTATGCGGAAACTTGCTGAGCATATCGAGTACACGGCTCCTGCTATTTACGAGTATTTTGAAAGCAAGGAAGCTTTGTATACCGAGCTTGCCCGCAAGGGGCACCTGAAGCTGGCAGCTATGGTAAAGCTGGCAAAAGAGGCACATACAGACGCCATTGAACAGATGGAGGCTATGTGGTTGGCTTACTGGAACTTTGCAATTGCCTATAAGGAGCTTTACCAGCTGATGTTTGCTGTTGGTACAGGTTGCAGCCCGGTAGAAAACCGGATAGCGGAAGCATTGGTTTTTCCGGCGATGGTTTCTGAAGTGATACGGGCGCTGTATGCACCCCGGGAGGTAAGTGAGGAGGAAGTTCAAAAAAAATACTACACCTACTGGGCCGTAATTCATGGATTGATAGCCATTAACATGATCCAGCTCACGCGGGATGAAAAAATGAACCAGGAGATCCTGATTGGCGCTATCAGGGGGATCACCGCTTTGATAACTACCTAACGCTATGATTGAGAAGGAGCGGGTTTTAAATGGGAGTGAAGCGCTTTTTCTTGAAGCAGGGATAAAAAGCATTACCATGGATGATATTGCCCGGCATCTGGGGATCTCCAAAAAAACAATTTACCAGCATTTCAGGGACAAAAATGAACTTGTTACTGCTCTTGTAAAAAAGCGGCTGGCCGATGATGAGGCAATGCTTTGCTCAATTATTAGTGACACGGGTAATATGATGGATGAGATGGTTGAGCTCACCAAATGTACAGGGGAGATCTTTTCGAGGGTTAACCCTGCTGTTTTGTTCGATCTGCAAAAGTACCATCACGAAGGCTGGATGTTATACCTGAAATTTAAAACAGGCTTCATGGTCAATATCATTGAGAAGCTGTTAAAAAAAGGTATCGATCAAGGGTATGTCCGTCCCGAAATTGATACCAGAATAATTGCCATTATGCGGGTTAACCAGATTGAACTTGGTTTTAACGCCTCCGTATATCCTCATGCCGAATTTAATTTATGGGATGTCCAGCTGCAGCTTTTAAACCATTTTAACTATGGCGTTTGTACGTTAAAAGGTATCGCCGTTTTAAATAATGCCGACTGATAGTTACCGTTGAGGCCTTATGGTCCGGATACCATTTTCGCCTGCAATAATTGCCCTGCCGGCCATTTGGTAAAATAAAGAGTGTTCAACAATACCCGGTATCATTTTAACCAGGGTATTTAATTTAACCGGTTCGGGCAGTTCAGTAAATTGTACATCGATCAGCATATTACCATTATCTGATATCAAAGCCCCATCTTTCTGTGTGCTCATACGTTGGGTAAGCGTAGCCTGGGGAAATAGGATTGCCAGTTTTGCCAGTACAATTTGTAAAGCCTGGGGTAATATCTCTATAACCAGCGGATATGTAGCGTTAAGTTGGGCTGAGAATTTTCCCTCATCGCCCAGCAAAATAAATTCATGCGCCATTGAGGCAAGGACCTTTTCGGTAGTATGGATCCCGCCGCCGCTTTTCAGGGCGTTTAGTTCGCTGTCAAACTGGTCGCAGCCATCAAAATAGATATCGAGTTTATTAAGCAAGGCAGGCGACTGAATGCGCAAACCGTATGTGCTTAGCAGTTGAGTTGTTTTGAATGATGATGAGGTAAATATTAAGGAAGCCGCAAGCTTACGATCCTGGGCTAACATATTAACCAAATGAGCTATGGTGCTCCCGGCTCCCAAACCAATAATTTGATTGGGGGTAATCAAGGTTAAAGCGGCTTTAGCTGCTTCCAGTTTATAATCCGTCATGGCGCTAAGATACAGCACCTGCCGCTAATAACCTTTGTTAATTTACTCTTTTAGTCGTCTATGCCCTCCCACAACTGACTATGTGCTGTTGATATGATATGCTTTTTCATGTTATTGTTTATTTAATGATTTTAACCTTCTTTAATAATGAAGACGAATCAAAACCGGGAACATTTTAAAACAGCATAAATTTTTTGTAATCTGTCAGGATGGTATTATCGCATATCAAAATACACCACGTAAGTGTTAAAACCTGGTTATAAAAACAGCGTTAGCAGATGTGACGCTAATTTTGCCCTCAGTATTTTTAAAGAATTGTTTACCTGCTTTCTAACAGTTAAGGGGCTTATCTCCAATATTTCGGCAATTTCGTTGTGCGACAGGTTTGAATCCCTGCTTAACTCAAATATCAGTTTCATTTTTGGAGGTAAAGAGCTTACTTCGGCCTTAATCAGGGCAATAAGTTCTTTATTTCTTAAATTTTCATCCGTTGTAGATTCGCAGGTTTCCTTAAAATTAATTAATGAGGTAATGTAATTGGCTTTTACTTTCTCGTGCTTAAAAACGTTTAAAACCTTGTTCCGTATAGCGGTACATAAATAAGCCTGCAAACTGCCTTTAATATCAATTGATGTTCTTTGGTCCCATAAATGGATAAAAAGCTCCTGTAAAATATCTTTAACAGTATCCCTGTCCGGCAATCTTTTATACGCATGCTGATATAACGCTCCGTAATAGCGCGAATGAATCGCCGTAAAAGCAGATATGTCATCTTGCCTTAACAGCGTTATCAAATCGTCGTCACTATATTTACCGTACAAAGCCATTAAAGTTTACATTGATTATAAATTTGCAAAGCGATATTTATTGATTGATGACCATTGAGGCCCGGGATAAACGAATCGCCTGAAACCGGGTTCCTGTTTATCTAATCGTATAATTGTTGTTACAAATTAAGAGGACTGGAGTGATTTTAAGCGCTAAAGTTCTACGCAACCGTTTGCGTTAATTTGGGCGAATCAGCTTTAACAAAAAGGTTCTTGCCCTCAATGCGAGCGCTATGTCGCTTTAATCCGCTGATTAAGAGCGCTATTTTTAACTGATTGGTAAAGATTTTACCGTCGGGGTAATTAATACAGGCTTTCAATAACAACACTTCGCGGTTATAAAACTCAAAAAACATATTTATGAGCCTTGTTACGATAAACAAACGTTTGCGTTGAACTTATTTTTGACAAATTCTTATGTCTGAAAGCATTAACGACACTATCCGGCAACTTGGAATAGCTAAACCAAAAGTCAGTTTTCAATAAGCTTTCTTACAGTAATAGGAGGTGATACCTTCCCCAACCTATCATCGGGTAAATTATTTTCAATTTTTTAATTTTTATCTACTCCCTCCCCCCGGTAGTAGTTGTATATAGGGTAATAAGGATGATATATCCTTTAACGATTATGCAACCACAAGACATCGAAGATTTAATAGAACGGTATAACAGCGGCATGACTACTCCGGCAGAGAACGCTTTGGTTGAAAGCTGGTATTTAAAATACAAGCACGGCGATCCTTATTTGTCGCAGGAGCAATTGGAAGAAGATCAGAAAGAGAGCCTTGATAATCTGCTGAATGAAATACAGGGAAGGACAAAAAGGATACAATTATCGCGTTGGGCAATTGCTGCTTCAATACTTTTTTTTATGGCTGTGGGGGGATACTTTTTTAGCATTAATAATAATTCCCGCCGGCAAATAGCTGCAGTTAAGCCTCAAAAACAGGATGTGGCCCCGGGCGGAAACAAAGCCATATTAACATTAGGCGATGGAAGCACTATCGTATTAAATGGTGCAAAGATTGGAAAACTCGCACGTCAGGATAACATCCTTATAAAAAAAGCCGCCGACGGCCAAATTAGTTATAGGGATGTTGTTGTGGACTTCCATCCGTCAAAGAACATTATATATAACACCGCTACTACGCCGCAAGGCGGGCAGTATCAATTTATTTTGGCCGATGGTACTAAAGTATGGTTAAACGCATCGTCATCAATAAAATACCCGGTAGTTTTTAATGGTAACGAACGCAGGGTAGAACTTACCGGCGAGGCCTATTTTGAAGTTGCACACAATGCCAAAAAGCCCTTCAAAGTTATTTCAAACGGGCAAACAGTGGAGGTATTAGGCACCCACTTCAATATCAATGCCTATAATGATGAGCAGGCTGTTAAAACTACCCTGCTCGAAGGCAGTGTAAAAGTATCGGCCGGGAAAGTGAGTAATATCATTAAACCTGGGCAGCAGGCAAGGTTTGACCACGGCCTGATCGATGTTATGAATGTAGATGCGGATGAAGTGGTGGCCTGGAAAAATGGATTTTTCTTTTTTGAAGACAATAATATTCAGGAAGTAATGCGGCAGCTTTCGCGCTGGTATGGTGTTGAAATAAAATATGAAGGACAATTACCCTCACGAAGATTCTCGGGCGAAATTTCCAGGAACGTCAATCTTTCACAAATACTGGATATTCTGAGTTTTAAGCAAATACATTACAAAATAGATGGGAAAACAATTATTGTAATGAATTAACACCTGTAATTAACCAATTATTCACCTAAAAAGACGAGAACCCTATGGAAAAATAAATACACATCCGGCCTTCAAAATTTGGGCCCATCCCCACAAGGTTAACTCAAAAAAAACGCATCCCGAGGGCAATCGGAATGCGGTTAAATATTGAGTTAACCCTCCCCGCAAAACGGGAATATGTTTAGTGTCTCTAACTATCTGTTAACCCAACTCAACAAAAGTATGAAATTAAATGCTTTTTTAATGGCCATGCGTTGTCCGTGGCCGCGCAAAATGTTATTAGTTATGAAATTGACTACCTTGATCATGTTAGTTGCCCTTCTTGAATGTAGCGCAAAAGTGTATAGTCAAAAAATTAACCTGGATGAAACAAATTCCTCACTGAAAAAAGTACTTAACCAGATAAATAAACAAACAGGATATGTGTTTTTTTATGATTCAAAAGATGTACAAAATAAAAGTGTAACCATTCATCTGAAAGATGCCTCAATAGATGAGGCATTAAAGGAATGTCTTAAAAATCAGTCCTTAACTTATAAAAAGGTTAATAACAACATTGTTCTTCAGCAAATTGAAAAGACTGTTGATAATGTGGTTACCAGCTTAAATGTAAGCCCGGTTAAGATAAGCGGGCAGGTATTTGATAACAAAAATATACCGCTGGCCGGCGTGACTATTTCAGTAAAGGGAAGTCAAGCCATCACAATATCCGACGCCAGTGGTAAATTCAACATAGAGGTTCCGGATGGGAACGCAACACTTGTTTTTTCATTTGTTGGCTATGTGAAAAAAGAATTGCAGGTTACTCCCGGTACACCTATGCTGGTAAGGATGGAAGCCGATGTAAGCGGGCTCAGCGAAATAGTTGTGGTTGCCTATGGTACGCAGAAAAAAGAAAACCTGACAGGTGCAATAGGTGTAATTAAATCATCTGCACTTGAAAACCGCCCTACATCTTCCCCAGCCAATTTGTTGCAAGGCCTGTCACCAGGCGTTACCGTTACTACGCAAGGTAGTTATCCTGGCGCAAGCGCTAATATTAAAATCAGGGAGTCCTCAACCTGGCAGGGCGGGACAGACCCGCTATACGTGATAGACGGTTTTGTAAGGGATGCAACAACATTTGCCACCATTAACCCGGCCGATATCGATAACATCAGTATCCTGAAAGATGCCGCGTCAACCGCGATTTATGGTATCAGGGGCGGTAACGGTGTTGTTTTGATTACAACAAAACATGGCGTAGCCAATAAAACCTTTATATCCTACAATGCATCATATACCATGAATAACCGTGAAATTACACCGCGGAGAATGAATGCTTTTGATGCTTATACTTTTGCCAATGAGGCATTTGCCCAAAAAGGTTTGCCGGCAAACGATCCAAGCTACTATACACCTGACGAGTTAGATTATTTCAAAACACATTCGTACGATTGGTTAAAAGATACCTGGCGTAATCCATGGAATACTTCACATAACTTAGCCGTAAGCGGTGGTTCGCAAGCAGCCAGGTACTATATCTCGGCAGGGTATTTCCAGCAGGAAGGGGCAACCTCAAATTCCTTCCGTAAATATAATTTAACAGCAAAAATAGATGGACAAATTTCTGAGCGATGGAGCTATAATTTAAATATCCAAAGCGAATGGAATAACGGCAGCCGTCCGTTCTGGGCCTATGATTATGGGGATTTCAATTTGTCGAACATGTACAACAGGCTGTTAATGGTAAATCCCGGCCGGCCCTCTTTTATTAATGGCCTTCCTGTTGGCAACTTTGATAACACCAATACCGCCAACCTGGCAAAGGGAAATGGTGGCTACACCAAGCCGTCGGGCAATAATATTACCCCGGTTTTTCAATTGAAATATGATATCCCAGGAATAACCGGACTATCGGCAAAGGGTACTTTCGCTTACAATACCACTAATAATTACACCAAAGCATGGCGTAATGCACCTTACATTTATTATTTCCAAACCGGTGGCGACCATAACCACATCGTTACCGATAAATTGGATTTAACACGATCAGGAGGCTATCAGATATTAGACCAGGCCCAGATTTCCGGAATTGGTGCACCTACCGAATTGCAGGAGTCATATTCGCAGTCATCTAATTACCAACTGGATTTGATGTTGAATTATGACCGATCTTTTGGCCTTCATAATATCAGCGCGTTTGCCGGCTATGAGCAATCGGCATACCGGGGCCATTATTCAACCATTTGGGATGACAATTACAGCAACCCTAACTATCAGCAAATTAACGGCGGATCAACCAATAGCACCGACTGGTATATCAGGGGCGATCAGAACCAGCCTACAGGCTTCGCTTCCTATTTTGGCAGGGTTGATTACAATTACGCCTCAAAATATTTGCTTGGCTTTACCATGAGGGCCGACGGTTCTTATATCTTTCCGTCAAATAAGCGTTGGGGATATTTTCCGGCCGTTTCAGCAGGCTGGAATATCGCCAATGAAAACTTCTTTGCAAATTATACTAAAGTCCTTGATGTTTTGAAGCTGCGTTTTTCTTACGGTATAACCGGTACAGATAATACAGCTCCATGGCAATGGCAACAAACCTACAACTTTAACGCAAACTCAGGTATTTATATAGGATCCGGGCTTCCGCCTTCAACAACGTTGGGTGCAACTATCAACCCCAATATCACATGGGAAAAAAATCATAACTACAACCTGGGTTTAGACTTTGGCATGCCAAAAAGAATCCTTACCGGAACTGTTGATTTATGGTACAAAAAAACCACCGATATTCTTGGTGCACGTGTAGCATCGGTCCCAAGTACGGTTGGAGCAAGCTTGCCTGCAGTTAATTATGGGATAGCATCGGCACGGGGTATTGAGCTATCTCTTAGCCACGAACGGCACATCAATGACTTTTTCTATCGCGTGTCTGGCAACTGGTCATATTCTGCCAACAAATATCTGAAGGTTGACCAGGCAGCGTCAGTTCGTGGTTACCAGAACCTGATAGGACAACCCATTAACGGGATTATATGGGGTTATGTATCCGATGGAATTATCAGAACACAGCAGGACGTGGATAATATTTTAAAAGCTAACGGCCCCAATTTTACCATATTTGGCAGCAAGCCACAGCCCGGGATGTTGATGTACAAGGACATCAGGGGCCCGCTGGGTACCGATTCGCCTGATGGGAAAATTGACGGGAACGACCAGCAGATCATTTCAAAAAACGGGATACCGCGTGTTAATTATGGCTTCAACTTCACATTTGGCTGGAAAGGACTTAACCTCACCGCTGTATTTGCTGGTTTGGGCCGTTACGACATTATGCCTACCGATGTTTACTACAGGCGGCCTTTACCTGGCAATGATAATTTAACCATCTGGAAAAATGCATGGACTCCGCAAACAGCCTCTACCGCTACCATGCCAAGTCCTATTATGACCGACTGGCAAGGCACAAGCAACAGCGAGGTGTCATCTACATTCTGGTTAAAAAATGGCGCTTTCCTGCGGTTAAAGTCCTTAATTGTTGACTATAGTTTGCCGGTAAGCTTGTTGTTGAAAATAAAAGTTAAAGCTGTGAAGGTTTATTTCAGCGGCGAAAACCTGTATCAATGGAACCATGTAACCGATTGGGACCCTGAACTGGGCGGCGACTTTAGAATGTACCCTGTATTAAGAGGGTTTACCTGCGGGCTTAATGTAACACTTTAAACATTAAATTATTAGATCATGAAACTTAAATTCAATATACTATTCGTTTTATTGGGGATAATTGCTTTAACAATATCCTGTAAAAAGGTATTTGATGTTGATCATCCGGGAGGCCCAATTACGCCAGAGCAGGAATGGGGCAGTCCTGATTTTGTAAAAGGATATGTAACCAATTTCTATAATATTTTACCTTCCTGGAACAGAAATGAAGAACTGGCCGGCGAAGCTTATTCTGGTGGCAGCGGCGGCAATGGCCTTAACTCTTTTCTTAAAGGCACTTATACAAGCCAAAGCGGTTACCCCGACAGGGTTTGGGACTGGGGAAGGGTAAGGTCTATCAATAACTTTTTTGCAAATATTGATAAAAGTAAATCTGCTCTATCTGATGCCGATTATAAAAGCCTGAAAGGCCAGGCATACTTCTTCCGCGCATATTTATACTACAGGATGGTAAAAGTATTAGGAGGGGTGCCAATCATTACCGCGGTTCAGGACCCAACAGCCGATATAAATACTTTACTGGTAAAAAGAAATTCGTCACTTGAGTGTTTTGATTTTATTGGCAAACAGTTGGATAGCGCAATTAATTTATTGCCGGCTACCTGGGGTTCAAATGATATTGGCCGGGTTACCAAAGGCGCGGCTATGGCGGTAAAAGGCGAAGCCCTGTTACTAAAAGCAAGCCCCCTGTTTTGCAAAACACCTAATGCCACTTATTGGAATGATGCTTATAGTGCCTTGCTGGCCGCTAAAACTGAGTTAGATGCTGATGGTTATGGCTTATATACCGATAATACTGCAAAACCAAATGAAAACATGTGGTATGATAAGGCCGGGGCTGCTAAGGAAATGGTTTTGAGCTTACGCTACCATTATCCCGAAAAAACAAATGGCTTTCAACAAGGGCAAAGGCCTTTAACTGAAACCTCTGGCGCTGCAGGCTCCTGTGATCCTACCTGGGAGATGGTGCAGGCTTATCCCATGAAAAATGGTCTCCCAATTTCCGACCCGGCTTCGGGATATGACCCTACAGAGTTTTGGAAGGACAGGGATCCGCGCTTCTATCAAACAATTGTGTATAATGGCGCCAGGTATGATTTTGCGGATATTACACCACGTGTGCAATGGATTTTTAACACGATAGCCGGGGATGATGCCTACAAAGCCACACCCAATTATAATATCACTGGTTTTTATTGCCGTAAGGGGATTGATACCACATTGGGTTCAAGCGTTTGGAACCGCCAGGCTTTTGATTGGCCTATCATCAGGTATGCTGAGGTTTTACTTAACCTTGCTGAGGCTGCTAATGAAGTACAGCACCCGGCCGAAGCAAGGGCCTATATTATTCAAATCCGCCAAAGGGCCCATATAACAGCAGGAGCAGGAAATTATGGATTGGCTGCATCGGTTGGCTCTGATTATCAGGCCACATTGAACGCTGTTATGACCGAACGGGCTATAGAGTTTGCTTTTGAAGGAAAACGATTTTGGGATTTAAGGCGCAGGCGGATGTTTAATGTACTGAATAGCATGGGTACGCTGCACGCTTACGGGCCGTACTTTAACAGCGCGGCTGCATCCTCTCAATATGGTATTAATATTACGCAAAGTAATAGCGGGATTGCCGCACAGCTTTCTAATCTGATAGTCAATTCACCGGCATCGTTTGATCGTAACGCTTTTCTTAAGGCTATTACCAATTACAAATATGAGCCGATAGATCCTGGTGCCACCAGTCAAATCAATATACCCGATGCCTATTATTTCGGTCCTATTGATCCGCAGTATATTTTACAAAACAAAAATCTGCAGCAAAATATAGGATGGGATGGCGGAACATTTAATCCGGTGATACAATAGGTGCCGAATGTGTTTTATTTTTTAAGTGTACTTCCGGTAATGAGACTACATGAGGTTTAGTTGAAGAGGCGTCCCTGTATGGTGGTACAGGGCGCCCTCTTTTATCATTGATCAGAAAGCGGTACTTAGAAATTGGAAATGCTTTTTAGTTAATTATATATGAGTTTTTATAACATGATAAATAAATTGAACACAGGTTTTTTAGTTCTCCTGGCGTTCAGTATGATGCTGGTAATTCACCCGCAGGCAAATGCACAAACCATTACTTTAAACACAAAGTTTGTCACGCTTAGTATAAACAAACGTGGGTTCATTACCAGTATTAAGGATAAATCATCCCATAAAGAATATTGCCCTGCCGGTAAAGTTTCTGCCTTGCTTAGTCTGTACAAAGGCGAAAACTATATACTGCCGGTATCCGCTGCATTTAACACGCTCAATAAGCGTATAACGCTACACTATCCTAATGGTTCGGTGGCAACGGTGCAAACTGATGAAAAAGGGGAGTATGTACGATTGAAACTGGTATCGCTTAAGCCGCGAAACGGGGTTGATAATATCGTTTGGGGCCCTTATAAATTAACTATCTCTAAAACAATAGGAGATATCCTGGGCGTAGTGAGAGATGATGATTTCGCATTTGGCATACTGGGTTTAAATGACAATACCACCGGCGGCCCTCCAACAGGAGGCGACATGTCTTTCATGTACTATTTTATTCATTCGCCTGATCCCCTGAAATACCCCTTGCCTCCAAATCTTAAGGAAGGTCAAACTTTCACAATCGGCGGAGATGGGATAAATGATGTGGCGTTTTATTCACATCCGGAAGAGTATTACCGGATGAACTACGGAAACGGGGCAAGACTTGAACCCGCTTTTGGTTCTACAGTTTGCATGCATTCAAGAGACCGGAGAAAGGAACAGATGATACGCTTCCCGGTGTTGCCCGATAATTTGGATGGGAAGGTAAATTCGGCCAGGTACCAGTTGGTGCCGCCGGTTAATGCCGATTACATCGGGTCGTCGGTTGCTTTGCTTGCCTGTCCCGATTCTGTCGGGCTCCGCACTATCGAACAAATAGTTTTAAAGGAAGGGCTGCCGCATCCCGAAATTGATGGTCAATGGATCAAAGACCCTAAAGCATATCGCCCTGATATTGCATGGCATGGCGCTCATGACAGCCTGATCACCTATGCTCATCAATTAGCCATCAAAGGCGTACAGGATGAAGGATGGGGCGAATATTATCCCAACCCGCAAAATCGCTGGACTAACAGAAAAATAAATTTCAACAACGCGGCTCCCATGAACATTCCGGACTATGGTGCATTGATGAAGAAAAATGGGATCAGGTATGGACTGCATACCCTGTGCGAGTTTCTGCAGCCTGATAATAACAGCGATGTGGCCCCGGTACCGAGCGATAGCCTGGCCATTATGCAGCGCACTTCCATAACCAAAAATCTTACTGATCAGGACACGGTTATAACGGTGGCCGACAGGGCCTATTTCAACGAGTTTGGTGGATGGGAAGGTAACCATACCAATGTGCTGAAAATAGGGAAGGAGCTTATAGAATACAATGGCATTAGCGAGAGCAAGCCTTACACCTTTTTACATATCAAAAGGGGGCTTTACGGAACAAAAAGAGGTACCTATAAAAAGGGTACTACAATAGTAAAGCTGCAGCCTAACTGCTATCGTGGTTTTGTTCCGGATATGAATTTGCAAAAAGTATATGCAGATTATTATGGCAAGTGGCTCACAGAAGGAGGGATGGATTATATTGATTTTGATGGCCTGGAGAGTTGTATATACCAGGGACAGGGGCAATATTCCTTTAAACAGTTTTTCAGGAAATTATTTGATACCTATGCAAAAAATGGAGGTGATTACCTCCGCGTAATGGGAAGTGCGGTTTATGAAGGCAACTGGCATTATATGAGCGTTTGCAATGTTGGCGGCGGCAATAATATGTTTAATCCGGTATTGAACCAATGGGGAATAGAGGGGAAAGATATGCGATATGTTTTTGAGAGCAGTTATTTACCTGCAACATTCGGAATAGTTGATTTGCACAGTGATTGGAGTTTATATGACGCAGAAAACCTGGAAGCCAAATCAATTGGTTGGAATGCAACTTATATGCTTGGTTTGAGCCAGCACACTGTTGAAAATTGCCCGGAAAAGAATAACATTTTCAAGGCATACCGCGCCTGGGAAAATGCAAGGGCCTCGAATGTTTTCACCAAAGCGGTAAAAGAGCGTTTAAAAAATTTAAACTATAAATTTCACCTGGTGCAAAACGGCGAAAAGTCTTTCGTTTTATATCCTGTACGTGAAACCCGCTTTCCTGACCAGCAATACACTATCGAAAAAAATACCTGCCGGTTAAATAATGAATTTGATGCGCAGCCGCTGGATTGTGCGATACGGATATCATCAACCGAAAAAGACGGATATGCTGATGGCATCAGGATCACTTTTCAGGACGGTACAGAACTTTCAATCGACAAAAAAATTACCAATGGCGAATTTATTATCCTGAAGGATAATGCTCGCTATGTAGCGGATAAGAACAGAAAGAAGATCGCTGAAATTCCTACTCAGGGCAATTTGAGCCTTCCGCACGGGGCATCGTCAATCCAGGTTAGCGCCTTGCATAACAGCAATCAAAAAGTAAATATGGAACTGCTGGTTTCATCCGTAGGTCCGGGTATAGCACTTTGATGATTTAACATGAACTTTAACAAAAAAAGCTGCCTTTCCGCATTCATAATTTATACATGCTTAACAGGCATTGCCCACGCGCAGGGAGCAAAAAAGCTTATAACTCCGGATTTTTTAAAAGCGGTGCATGGAAATATACGTGTAAGCGCTATCCAATATGAGGGCACCAAAGCATTAAATAAATTTGTGTTCGGGAACAACAGCCTTACAACAGACAGTGCCCAGTGGTTGCTTAACTTAACCGCAAAACAGGGTGCAAGCGCCGGGATACTGGATATCACCGCTGATATTAAGTTAAAAGAAGGCCATGCAGCTGCCACGGCCCTGGAGGTATCTTTTGACTTCAGCCGTTGGAGCAGGAAGAATTATGTTATGATGCCTGCAAGTATGTATAACGGGAACAGGTATCCTGCTATTGGAAACGGGTACAATCCACCCTACACCAGGGACATGTACTATAACCCCAAAGTACCGCTAACCATTTCAAATAACCCCAGGTTATCCGCAGAACCCGATAAAGCATCGCTGGTGCAGTTACAAACCGGCAATGCAGCAACGCCGGCAATGTGCTTCTATTCACCATCGCTAAAGAAAGGCTTTATCCTGTTGACCACCCAGCAGACCCAGTTGGGCAACAGTGGCCTTACCATTGCAGAAAATGCAAAACAAGATAGTTGCAGCTTTCGCATTTCGGCACCGGCGGTGCGCAGACTGGCGCCCGGGTTTGGGGATTTTCATGAAAGTGGCGATAAAGCACGCGACTGGAAACCCGGCGACCATGTAACCATCGCGATGAGATTGTGCGTATTTGATGCCCGCAACATACCCGATTTGCTTACGAAGTTTATGCAGGTACGTAAGGATATAACCGGGCCAAATAGCCCCCGCAATATATTGCCTATGAGTAAGGTACTTGCAGTAGGTTCGGCTATATGCAGCGGTAATTTTATACATGTTCCTGCCGGTAGTTATTACAAGCCCGAAAATAATGACGATTTTCAGTTGGGTTGGGTGAGCGGTATGATGAATACCTATCCTATGCTGGCGCTTAATAATGCAAAAGAACGTGAGCGGGTGGCGGAAGAGATCGACTTTGTTGTGAATAAACTTCAGGGGAAAAGCGGCTTTTTTTATGGCGGAATAGAAGCAAATGGCCGCCTGCTTTTTGAAAAAATGCACCCCGATTTCGCGGAAGGCCAGGCTATGGTACGCAAAAACAGTGACGCTTTATTGTGGCTGATGAAACATCTGTTGCTGCTGAAAGCGCAGGGTTTTGGAAATATAATTAAGCCCGAATGGGAGTCGGCCGCTAAGAAACTGGCCGAAGCTTTTACTAACACCTGGAAAAGATACGGCGAGTTTGGGCAGTACATCGTACCCGAAACTGGCGAGATAGCCGTATTTAACTCCACGGCGGGAGCGATAGCGCCCGGCGGGCTCGCCATTGCGGCAAATTACTTTAATCATCCGGAGTGGCTTGGAATAGCCAGGGATGCTGCCAATTATTATTACCAGCGCGATGTGGTAAACCAGGGCCTCACCGGCGGCGACTGCGGGGATATTAGCATGGATGCTAATTCAGAATCGGCATTTGGTTTTTTAGAATCATTGATGGCCTTATATAACGTTACCGGCGATAAAAGCTGGTTGCAAAAAGCTGAGGTAGAAGCGGCGCTTTGCTCAACCTGGGTGTTGTCCTATGATCCTGTTTTTCCAGCCGGCAGCCAGATCGCGAAGTTGAACTGCCATATGGCCGGGGCAGTTTGGGCCAGTATTCAAAATAAACATTCGGCTCCGGGTATTTGTGAAGCCTCGGGCGATTACCTGTTCAAATTATACCGTGCAACAGGTAACAAATTATATGCAGATTTGATAAGGGATATTCAACATGCGCACGCCGAAGCAGTAAATATGCCAGGTCATTATACTACAAACAACCTTATCGGATCGAGCATGGAACGAATTCAGCCCAGCGACGCCGAAGGCGGGGGGAGCGTTGGCAATTTCATAAACACCCGGAATTCGTGGACGGAAACCAACGGTATGTTAATGGCGATTGAATTGCCCGGAATTTATCTTCAGACAGATAAGGAAAAACTCCTGGTTTTTGATCATGTGCACGCTGCTGTTTTGAAGAAGGATAAGAAATCGACCACGTTGCTGGTGAGCAACAACACTGGGTATGATGCCAACGTAGCCGTTTTTGCAGAAAGCAGCGCCCAGGCTCAGAAGCCGCTTCCGTATACCGCGTTTTTACATTGGCCTAAAGTGATGGTAAAAGCAGGACAAAAAGTACAGTTGCAAATCACCACGGGCAACAAAATTTTGGCCATTAAAACACTCAACTAAAAACATGACAAACACTGTCGACTCAAAAAAAAGGCGGGACCTGGTAAAGGGGATAGGCTTGCTCGCCATATCATTGCCATTGGGAGTAAAACGCGAACCGAATGCTTTGGCCGGTCCGCATGAAAAGAAACGGGTATTAAGGGTAGCGCATATTACAGATGTACATATCCGCCCCGAATACAATGCACCTGAACGTTTCGGGCGCTGCATTGAAGAAATAAAGAAGCATAAGGTCGATTTTTTTCTAAACGGAGGTGATTCCATATTCGCTGCCGACTATAATAATATTACCCGTGAACGGGTCAACGAACAGTGGGCGATATGGAAAAACGCCCGTGAAAGATTTAAGGGATATGAAGTATACAGTTGTTTGGGTAATCATGATATGTGGTGGGCTTGCCCTGACAAATCCGACAGCATGTATGGCAAACCGCATGTTATCGCTCAGCTTGAAATGCCGGGCCGCTTTTACAGTTTTGAAAAGCATGGGTGGCATTTTATCATTCTCGACAGTAATAATGATAATGCAGGTTCATTAGATGCTGAACAGCGAAAATGGCTGGAGAACGACCTGGCGTCACTGCGGCGCGGCACCCCTGTTTTGTGTATGAGCCATTACCCGATTTTGGGCGTAAGCACCATAATGGAAGGTGGCAACCATACAGATGCGAGATATATCACTAATTTATTTAATAAACATCGCGACAAAACAATCACGTGTATAAGCGGCCATATCCATTTACTTGATGAGGCCGGTTATGATGGCGTTCGCTACTATTGTAACGGCGCCTTAAGTGGATTTTGGTGGGAAGACGGCGATAGTGATTCGGCGGCTAAATGTTATTACCGCGAAACCCCGCCCGGCTATGCTATATTAGATTTATTTGAGGATGGAAGCGTAAGTAACCGCTATTATCCGCATTCGTTCTGACTGAACAGGTTATCCGTATAGTGTTGCTTTTAAATTATTGAACAAATTGAAAAGAAATAAATGAAAAGAAAGCTGTTTTTTTCGACGATTGCTTTTTGGGGCATCATCAACATCGCCAGTTCACAAGAAGCGAATAATAAATTACCTGTCTGGAAGGAAAATAACAGGCCGATCCTTTCTCAGGATTGGCTGGTAAACCCGGTTCAGCAAAAAGCCGATGTTTATGCTGATGGTAAAAACATTATTTTGAGCAATGGTTTAGTAAAAAGGACCTTCCGGATTCAGCAAAATGTGGCCTGCATTGATTACAGCAATATGAGCAACGGCCAGCAATTGCTGAGGGCTGTAAAGCCCGAAGCAAAGTTAACCGTTGATGGCAGGGAATATAATATCGGAGGCCTTTACGGGCAAAAGGAGAATGCCTATCTGCTGCCCGAATGGGTTAGCGGATTCAAAGGCAATGAAAATGATTTTCAGTTTCAATCCTTTTCGGTAACGGATATTCCTCCCTACATCCGCTGGAAACCGCGGGGATGGGCACTGAATACTGTTCCTGGCTCCGGTAAAATGCTGTCATTTACCTATAAATCAAATGTTGACGGTTTAAAAGATCTGCTTGTTACTGTACATTATGAACTGTATAATAACATCCCTCTTATTGTAAAATGGCTTTCGGTTCAGAATAAAGGAAATAAAGCGATGACGTTAAACAGGGTTATAAATGAGGTGCTTGCAACGGTAGAGGAGGAGAGTGCCGTAGTTGGCTCGCCGGCGCAAATGGAAAAACAGCATGGCCTCTATTTGGAGACTAATTATGCCTTCAATAACTCTATGCGATATGATATCAGCGACCAAACTACCCATTGGAAAGCCGATAGTAATTATACATCACAGGTAAATTATAATTATCAGACCCCGTGTTTATTAGAGGTATACCCGGAAAAGGCTACTGGTATAGCGTTGGGAAAGGGGCAGGTTTTTAACTCGGTTCGCACTTATGAGTTACTGTTGGATAGTTATGACCGCGAAAGGCGGGGATTGGCTATCAGGAAAATGTACAGCACCATAGCTCCATGGACAACCGAAAATCCCATTTTTATGCACCTCGTAAGCCGTAACGATGATGATGTAAAAAAAGCTATAGACCAATGCGCGGAGACAGGGTATGAAGCCCTGATCCTCAGTTTTGGAAGCCATTGCAATATGGAAGACAGCTCGGCTGTCAACATCCAACGCTGGAAAACACTGTCAAATTATGCGCATAGTAAACACATCCTGATAGGGGGCTATTCTTTATTTAGTTCGAGGCGGATCAGCGATGAAGATGATGTGATCGATCCGGTAACAAAAAAGCCGGATGCCGCTGCTTTCTTTGGTAATGCCCCTTGTTTGGGCAGCAAATGGGGCCTGGCTTATCTGGATAAGTTAAAATACTTTATTAGTAAAACCGGGTTCGACATTTTTGAAAATGACGGCCCTTATCCCGGCGATGTTTGTGCTTCAACTACACACCCCGGCCATAAAAACCTGGATGATAGCCAATGGCAGCAAATGGAACTGCAAAAAGGTTTATATCATTGGTGCAATGAGCACGGTGTTTATGTAAACGCTCCCGACTGGTATTTTCTGGATGGCACCAATAAAATTGCCTTAGGCTACCGCGAAGTTAACTTTTCTTTGCCGCGTGATCAGCAAATGATCCTGAACCGTCAGAATATTTTTGATGGTACCTGGGAAAAGACCCCTGCCATGGGCTGGGGATTTGTACCGCTTACCCGGTATCAGGGTGGTGGCCCCGAAGCCGTGCTGGAACCGCTTTCGGATCATTTGAAAGATTATGAACAATTGATGGTGCAATATTACGGGGCGGGAGTTCAGGCCTGTTACCGCGGACCAAGATTGTATGATACCGAAGCTACCCGGAAGATGGTGGTAGGTGTCATTGATTGGTATAAAAAATATCGCAGTATCCTAAATTCTGAGATTATTCATCTTCGCCGGGCCGATGGCAGAGATTGGGATGGTTTGCTGCACGTGAATCCGAAACTGGGTACAAAAGGAATGATCATGCTTTACAACCCGCTTAAAGTTGCGATTACAAGAACCATTAAGGTACCCCTATACTACACAGGTTTAACAAGTTCGGCCCTGCTTAGGGAAAAGGGAGGGATAGCCAAAAAGTATCCTGTTGACAGGAAATATGAGATCACGCTAACCTTCAACATAGCGCCCGGGAGTTATACATGGTTTACTATTGAATAAATGCTACGGATATGGTTAAAACCACCGGAGAAGCGACAAAACTACCCCTCCAGTTTTCTTAATTGTTATTTACAACCACATCGAAATTCATTTGAATGATCTCAACAAAAAAATTAATCACGTACATCACGTTCTTTGTTTTAATACAATCGGGCCTGCACGCCCAGGTGAATAATATTGCGCCGAACATTATACCGGCGGTTCATCAGTGGCAGGCAGGTAACGGTAGTTTTATTATCAGCGCTGCTACGCTATTTAAGTTTAAGCCATCTGTTTCAACGCAAAAAACCGTTGCGATCTTCCTTGAAGACATGGCTGCGTTGCGGGGCAAGGAGCGGCAATCCGGGTTACAGGCAAAAGGAGGGAAGAATGATATCATCATAAAAATAAAACCCCAGCCTCACTTAACTCAACTCCAAAAGGAATCTTATCACCTGGAAATCAAACCGGATAAGATCATTATAAAGGCAATGGATGAGGCAGGTGTTTTTTACGCTACCCGGACTTTGTTGCAGTTAATTGAAAAGAGCGCCGATAAGCAAAGTATTCCTTGCTATATTATTTCAGATATCCCTGCTTACCCTTTTAGGGGATTTATGCTGGATGTTGGGCGCAAATTTTTCCCGGTATCGCAGCTGAAAGATTACATATGCCGCATGAGCTGGTATAAAATGAACCAATTACAATTGCATTTAAACGATCAGGCTTTTCACGGCCAGCATTACGCGGCTTTCAGGATCCAAAGCGAAACATATCCTCAGCTGACATCAACAGATGGGTTTTACACACAGCAGGAAATCAGGGAATTGATCCAATACGCCGCAGATCGTAGCATAAATATCATCCCGGAAATTGATGCGCCCGCCCATGCCATGAGTATTTTGGATATTGCCCCCGAGCTAAAAAATGAGAAGTTGCAGGACGGACAATTAGATGTATTAAATCCCAAAACCACCGTTATAATGGAAAAAATATACGATGAATTTGTGCCGTTATTTCCATCACCGTATTTCCATATCGGAACTGACGAATACAGGTTTAAAAAGGCTACTACGACAGAAGACCGTAAGGCTTTTGCAGCAGGGTTTTGTAACTATATCAATCATTTCAACAGATACATAGGTGCTAAAGGGAAAAACGTAATGATATGGTCCGGATACAACGAAATGCCGGGATTTACCCCTATTGATAGCAATATAATGATTGATATGTGGTTGGGTAATAATGCGAAGGAGGAGATTAAAGCGGGTCACCAGGTAGTACAATCAACTGACGGGTGGCTGTATATTGTTCCGGGTACAAATTACTATGGCGTAGATAATAAGTTTTTGTATGAAAAATGGGCACCGAATGATTTCGGGCCAAACCAGCAGCTAAACCCAGGCGAACCTGATTTGTTAGGGGCGAAGCTGCATGTATGGAATGATCTTGGGCCAATGGGTTTTACCTATCATGAAACGGCAGACGAGGTTGCGGTGGCGTTACCCGTAATGGCCGAAAAACTATGGGGCAATAAAATGTCACCTACTTTTGATGAATTTATAAAGAGAGTTGACGGTCTGAAAAACGTACCTCAGGTAAATGATACAAGGCTGCTGGATGTTTCCAAAAACAGCGATCCAATCATTAATGTTGACTTTAAAGAACATAGTTTACCCGACGCTGTAAATAAACACCTAATAAAATCTTTAACCGGTTACGAATCAAAATCTGTATTGGCGCTTGATGGGCATGATTTTGTTCGGCTAAACTTACCAGCCGACGAGTTAGAACAACCCTGGACATTGAGCTTCCGGGTTAAAAAAACTGATGCCCGCGATACAACGACGGTACTGTTCGAATCGCCCTACGGAACAATTTTCCTAAACCTTAAAGATAAAAAATCAGGCAAGACCGGTTTAGGTATTGCCCGGACTGTTGGCTATAAAGAGTACGCAGGTGAGGGTGAAGATTTTTACCGGCAGGTATTTAATAGCATTGTCCCTGTAAATAAATGGACGCAGATAACCTTGACCGGCGGGCATAACAACTGTACTTTGTATATCGATGGCAAAGAGACAGAATCAGTCGAAAAGCAATTCGTTTGTCCGCTAAAAACAATAGGAAGCAGCTGCGGCCATCTTTCAGCTTTAGCGTTTTTAACTAATATAAAAGTATTCGGCCGGATATTGAACAGAGATGAAATAATGGCATTGTATTTAAATGCTAAACTATTAGTCGATTAATTAAAGAAAATCATTGGTAATAACAACAGCAGGATCGGCCTCAAAAGCAAAAGCTGCGGAATTAGCAGGTTTTGAAAATGTAATTAATTTGGAAAATGAAAGTATTAACGAAGGCGTTATGCGTATTACCGGTGGAAAAGGGGTTGACATCGTTATTGATAGTGTTGGTGGTAATTTAACCGGCAACGCTATTAAGGCCCTGGCCAAAAATGGCATCATCGTAAACATTGGGTATTCTGCAGGGGCACAGTTTACAGCAAACATTACTGATTTTGTGTGGAAGGGCCTTCAAATGCGGGGGCAAAGCCTTTCGGGCTGGTTTACAGCCGAGCAACAGCAATATGTATGGAACCAGCTATTACCATTACTTGCTAACGGCTCTGTAAAACCAACGGTAGCAAAAGTGTTTGATGCCGCCGATGCACCGGAAGCCCAGCGTTATTTAATAGAGGAAAAGCCTTTTGGAAAGGTGTTAATCAAATTTTAAATCAGTTCATTGCATATAAAACACTTAAAGCCGCTTTAACTACCGGCCTTTAGGAGTTTATTTATCGTTTTGGTTACGAATTTTAGCACGGGGAATTGATCTTCCGGTAGCCCGCAGATGATCATCAAGCTTATTTCACGCAATGAGATGAAAAAGCGGCTGAATGCTTACATTTGGCTATCTGACTATGAAAACGACCTTACTGGCGTATCCTTGCGTCTTTGTTTTGATATGCTGTGCTTTTGTACAGCAGGAGCAGCCCCGCCGCTTCGAGCTGAAGGGGTATGCACAAGGTACCACATATAGTATCGTGTATTATGCGCCCGACAGCCTGGTGAATACAGCGCAAACGGATAGTCTGTTAAAGCATTTTGATCAGTCGGTGTCCCTATATCAGCCTAATTCGCTTATCTGTCAGTTCAACCGTTCTGCAAAAGGTATCCGTATAGATGAAATTTTTCGTGTGCTGATCACCCGTGCGCTGCAGATCAGCCACGCAACCGGGGGGCTGGTTGACCCCACAGTGAAACCTTTGGTTGATGCCTGGGGATTTGGTGTAATTAAACCGGCACATGACCCTGATCGGAAAGAAGTGCAAAACCTACTTCATCATGTAGGAGCGGATAAAATCAGTTTGAAAGGTACTTTTTTACACAAGACCCAGCCAGAAGTACAACTGGATCTCAACGGCATCGCGCAGGGCTGTTCTGTCGATCTGCTGGCTTCGTTATTGGAACAGCATTCCATTCATAACTATCTCATCGAATTGGGTGGCGAATTACGCATTAAAGGCCATAAACCCGGCAACGAGCCGTTTAAGGTAGGCATTGAAGGCATCAGTGGTGATGACCTGAACCCGGCCCCGATGCGTAAAGTGATCGAACCGGGAGATGGCGCCATTACTACATCCGGCAATTACCGCAAACATCATGAAGCAGGCGGCAAACAGGTTTCGCACCTGATGGATCCGTTAACAGGTTACCCAATACAAAACGAAATGATCAGTGTTACCGTTTATGCAAAAGATGCAATAACAGCGGATGGTTATGATAACGGGTTTATGACGATGGGATTAAAACGCACGTTGAGCTTCCTGAAAAACCGGAAGGATCTGGGTGCTTATATTGTATACCGGAAGCCGGATGGCCGTATAGCAGATACGGTTACTGCTTACTTTAAAGGATATCAACAATAAAACTGGATAAATGGAGAGAAGAACTTTTTTGAAAAATACAGGCCTGCTAACAGGCGGACTATTGCTAAACCAAAACCTGAGCGCAATACAGCCCGGGGCCGATCTCGTTAAAATTGCAGTGGTAGGCTGTGGCGACCGTGGTACCGGGATTATGAATATCCTTAACGGAATGCCCGATCAGTTCCGCATTACTGCCTTGTGCGATGTGCTCGATTTTAGGCTGACAGCAGCACAAAAGCTGGTTAAGCCTGGTTCAGTAAAAATATATACGGATTACCGTAAATTAATTGATGATAAGCAGGTGGAGGCGATCATCGTTGCTGTTCCGCTGTACCTGCACTACGCTGTGGCTGCTGATGTTATCCGCTCGGGCAAGCATTTATACCTGGAAAAAACGATGACCTATACCATTGATCAGGCGCTTGAACTTGTGAGCCTGATGCATGGGCGCAGCAACCAGGTGCTGCAGGTTGGTCACCAGTACCGCTATTCGCCTTTATATTACCGGGTTAAAGATATGATCAATAAAGGCTACCTGGGCAAAGTGACGCAAGTGGATTGCCGCTGGGACCGCAATGGCAACTGGCGCCGCCCGGTGCCTGATCCTTCACTGGAACGGGCCATCAACTGGCGCATGTACAAAGAATATTCGGGCGGACTGGCGGCCGAACTGCTTTCGCACCAGATTGATTTTATTAACTGGGTTTTTGATACCCATCCGCAGGAATTTTTTGCTACCGGCGGGATAGATGTGTTTAAAGATGGCCGGGAGACCTATGATAACGTACAACTGATGTTACGTTACCCGGACCTGGGCCTGATCGGTAATTTCGGCGCGATGTGCGGCAATGCGCATGACGGGTATCTTTTCAAGATTAAAGGTACCCTGGGTACTGTATCCCTGCTAACCGACCAGGGCATGTTTTACCCTGAGAAAAAACTATTGAAAGAAAAAGGGACAGTAGACGGCGTAACCGGTGCAACACGCATTGTATGGAATAAAGAAGGAGGCACACCTATTCTGCCCGAGGCCACGAAAGACGGTACCTGGTATGCATTCAATGATTTTTATCAGAAAATACAGCATAATGAGCTACCGGATAGTAATGTATTTACAGGAGCCCGCACCGCCATCAGTGTGCACCTGGGCAACCAGGCGCTGTACAGCAAAAAGATCTGCAACTGGGATAACAGTTATAAGATTGGATAATTAGAAGCCCCGATATCGCAGACATCGGGGTTTTGTGTTTATAACCAAAAAAATCAAAATAAATTTGCGAAACCAATTAGTTGCGCATATATTTGCAACCAATCAGTTTCTTATTTAAATAAACCAAACCATGAAAACTAAAATCCTATTTGTTTTATGCCTGTTAACCGGGCTAATGTTTATCAACGCCGGTTGTGACAAATTTTTTCATTACATGCCCATGCCTAAAGAAATGCCTGAAAAAATGGTGAAAGCGGGCCAGGCCTTTATGCAAATAGGCTGGCTCATGCCGCTGGTTGGTGCCATGGAAATCCTTGGCGGTTTATTATTGATTATTCCAAGAACCAGGGCGCTCGGCGCATTAGTACTTGTACCTCTTTTAACCGGTATTTTATTGGCTAATATTAGTATGGCTCCATCAGGTTTACCTATCGTATTAGTATTGATCGCAATTGTTCTTTGGGTAATTATTGACAATTGGGAAAAATACCTGCCCATGATCAGGAAATAAGTTTTAAATGAACCGGCGGTCTTATTAACCGGTTCGTAAATAGTACTTCAATGAGAAGAGACATTTTTCAGGCTGTTGCCGATCCTACCCGCAGAGCTATTATCGCTTTAATAGCATTGCAGGCAATGACACCCAATGCTATTGCCGAACATTTTGATACTACCCGACAGGCAATTTCAAAGCATTTGCGGGTTTTAACCGAATGTGAACTGGTGAAACCGGAGCATCGGGGCCGGGAGATTTACTATCTATTGGAGATTGACAAAATGAAAGAAATAGACAAATGGCTGGAGCAATTCCGGAAAATATGGGAGACCCGGTTCCTGCAACTCGATAACCTTTTAGCAACCTTAAAAAAACAACAAAAATGAAAAATAACTTGCACTTCGATTTTATTGCCGACAAAGTAAAAAATACGCTGACCATCAGACGTGAGTTTTTAGCCGACAGACCATTGGTTTGGGACTGTTATACTAAAAGCGAATTGCTCGATCAATGGTTTGCACCCGCGCCCCTAACCACAAAAACCAAATCAATGGACTTTAGCGAAGGTGGCCACTGGCACTATGCCATGGTGGAGCCTAACGGCACAGAATATTGGGGCTGGACAGACTATCTGAAAATCAAGCCTATTGATTACTATACATCATTGGATGCTTTTTGTAACGCAGAAGGTGAAATAAATAAGGATCTTCCCCGTGCGGAGTGGTTTGTGAATTTTACCGATAAAGGAGAAAACGCTTTGGTAGAAACCATTGTAACTTACAAATCGCTTTCAGATTTGGAAACGGTTATCCAGATGGGCATGGAACAGGGAATGATGGCAACCCTCGAAAAACTCGACCAATTATTATTGACCTTAAAAAAGTAAAAAATGAGCAATAAGATCACTGTTGCCGCTACGGTAAGTGCAGATGCTAAAAAAGTTTGGGATTATTACACCAATCCCGAACACATTACAAAATGGAACTTTGCAGATCCTTCATGGCAATGTCCTGCTGCATCAAATGATATGCGGGTAGGCGGAAAATACTCGGCAAGAATGGAAGCTAAAGACGGGAGCTTTGGTTTTGACGTTGAAGCTACTTATGACGAAATTGTTGATGGCGAAAAGTTTACCTATACCATGTCAAACGGCAGGCAGGCCTTGGTTGCCTTCAAAGCCAATGATAATCAAACTGAAGTTGAGGTAGCTTTCGATCCTGAAGATCAAAATCCCCTTGAAATGCAAAAACATGGCTGGCAGGCGATACTTAACAACTTTAAAAAATACGCCGAAGAAAATTAACGTGCTCAGGAAAGTTACCGTTAATGGTAGTTTTAAAAAAGCTGGATGGAAACATTCAGCTTTTGTACTTTTTACTCTGCCCTTAGTTTAGGAGTAGGAAAATGTATCCAACAAAACTATCATTCTTTTTACAAAGTCCACGCTTCCTGTCCCGCCTGTACACTTCAATATTCTCACGTAGCATGTTAGTATTGTTACATTTATCAAGCCACATATTTTATACATTGTACAGGTAAATCAATCATGTTATGTTGTTTAAGATCAAAATGCTTTGTGCCTGCATTACATTATCGGTATGCTCTGTGCTTTCATTTGCGCAGCAAATAAATTATCCTCCTGTTGATAAGGTTGCTGCCGATTTTAAAAAACTGCTGGAAAGGCCGCGTGTTCCGTTAAATCCATCTTTTACTATCACTCATACAGATTCAGTTATTATAGAACACGGTTTTATTTATAGCGAAAAGAATGAGCTGGTGCCTATTCTTATTTATAAGCCGGTTACCGGGACCAAGCCATATCCCGCTGTAATTTTTTTACATGGTACAGGTGGTAAAAAGGAAGACAGCAAAAAGATGTTGTACCAATTGGTTAAAAGAGGGATCATGGGCGTAGCCATTGATGCCCGCTTTCATGGTGAACGCATTGCCGGAGGCGCGCACGGCTCAAAAGAATATGTTGCAGCTGCTACCGCTGCCTGGGAAAATAAGGACAAAGCCCATCAAACGCATCCATTTTTGTTTGATACCGCTTTCGATCTTTGGAGGGTAACCGATTACCTGGCAAGCAGGCCTGATGTAGATGCTAACCGCATCGGTATGGGCGGCATATCCATGGGAGGGATGGAAACATGGCTTGCGGCATCAATAGATAAGCGGATAAAAGTAATTGTGCTGGATATTGCAGTGCAAAGTTTCAAATGGTCGTTAGATAATGATAAATGGCAGGGGCGTGCAGGTACTATTCAGGGAGCGCATTTGCAGGCAGCCAAAGACCTTGGCGATTCGGTATTAAACAAGCATAATGTACAGGCTGTATGGGATAAACTATTACCCGGTATCACAGGCGAGTTCGACTGTCCGTCGATGCTGCGATTGATAGCGCCACGTGCCATGTTGATTGTAGGCACAGAAAATGATCCCAATTGCCCGCTTCCCGGAGCAAACATAGCTTACGCTTCGGCCATACAAGCATATAGATCGAAAGGGGCAACCGATAAGATTATGCGCGATGTAACGCCAAAGCTATTCCATACATCTACGCCTGAACATTTTAAAATGACGTTGGATTGGTTTAGCAAATGGTTGTAATACAGCATTGTAATATTAAGGGAAGCCATTAAGTATTTCTAAGAAGCTGTTTAAAGAGTGATTTATTCATTGCCTTTGGCTTCAGCCAACGGTAAAATAGCCAATGAGGAGAGGGCTTTAGCCAAATTCAGATGGTATTTTGGCTAAAGCCCCTTAAATTTACGGCATTATTCCGTTGGCTGAAGTCAACGGCAATGAATTTTATTGAATAATTAATAAGTCGCTAATTTAAACACAGCTAAGTCTAAAAAATAAAATTAACAAAAATTTGCTAAATCGATTTTATTATATAATTTGGTCGTGCAATAACCAATTAATAAATACCGGTCAATTTTAGTTCTGAAGGTTTATCTGTCATAAAAAACTTACGGTAAACTAAACTTTCTATCCGGTACCGCTATTATGAACATAACTACACTACCAGCCTTAAAAAAATGTTTAATAACCGTATTTGCCGCGGGTATGTTGTTTATTCCGGCAACAGTGCTGAAAGCGCAAAATGCGGCTTCCTATGTTAATCCTTTTATAGGAGCCAGCACCAGTGCCGATGGAGCAGGGGTTTACCATGGCTTAGGTAAAACGTTTCCGGGCGCTGCCTCACCTTACGGGCTTGTACAGTTAAGCCCAAACACCATAACCGGAGGCGACAATGGCTCGGGCTATAGCTATGAACATAAAAGTATTGAAGGCTTTGCCTTTACTCAAATGAGTGGCATTGGCTGGTATGGCGATCTGGGGAATTTTTTGGTAATGCCTACAGCGGGGCCAATTAAAACCAGTGCCGGTAAACCAGGCACTACAGGGGTTGGATATCGTTCTGCTTACGATAAAAGCACTGAAAAAGCATCGGTCGGATATTACAGTGTTCTGCTAACTGATAATCATATCAAGGCCGAAGCCACTGCCGCCCCTCATAGCGGCATGTTGCGCTTTACCTTTTCACAAAATAAACAATCGAGTATCCAGATTGATCTGGCCCGGAGGGTAGGGGGAACGTCAACGCTGCAATATGTAAAAGTAGTTGATGACCACACTATTGAGGGCTTTATGAAATGCACCCCTGAGGGTGGCGGCTGGGGCAATGGTGACGGACATGCAGATTATACAGTATATTTTTATGCACAATTCAGCAAGCCGCTTAAAAACTATGGCATCTGGAGTGCCGATATTCCAAGCGACTGGGGCCGTAAGCTGGACGACGTTACCGGCGATAAATACCAGGAACGCGTAGCTAATGCTGAGATCCTTAAAGGATTGAAGGAAAAGCAGGGAAAGCACCTTGGTTTTTATAGCGAATTTGCTACCAAAGCCGGTGAACAGGTATTGCTTAAATCGGGTATTTCATTTGTGAGTATAGCCGGTGCCAAATCCAATTTGCAAGCCGAAATAAAAGACTGGAATTTCGATGCTGTTCATCAGCATACCGTTAACCTCTGGAATAACGCCTTATCAAAAGTAAGTATCCAGGGTGGCACCACAGGGCAAAAAACGGTGTTTTATACAGCATTGTACCATACCATGATCGATCCCCGCATTGTAAGCGATGTTACAGGGCAATATATGGGCGGCGATGGCAAGGTGCATCATACTACAACATTTAAAAAACGCACCATATTTAGCGGATGGGACGTTTTCAGGAGCCAGATGCCTTTACAAACTATTATTAACCCTTCGCTGGTTAATGACCTGGTTAATTCGCTGGTTACCCTTGCCAACGAAAAAAAGAAAGATTACCTGGAGCG
Organism: Mucilaginibacter gossypii; assembly: GCF_900100945.1. Classification (GTDB taxonomy): domain Bacteria; phylum Bacteroidota; class Bacteroidia; order Sphingobacteriales; family Sphingobacteriaceae; genus Mucilaginibacter; species Mucilaginibacter gossypii. Next base: position 607,463 of record NZ_FNCG01000001.1, read on the forward strand.
CTGGGAGTTATTAAATGCTTATAGCGGATGTATGCTTGGCAACCCGGCTGTAGCAGTAATGGCCGATGCTTATGCTAAAGGCATTCGTAATTATAATATACCAGATGCCTATAAATTAGCGGTGGGCACCGTTGAAAAATTTGGCAATGGCGATAAAGGTTTTACTCCGGGTGGTGGCAGCATAAGCTATACGCTTGAATACGCCTATAATGATTGGTGCGTTGCACAGCTTGCAAAAGCGCTTAACAAAACACACGACGTAAAAAAATACGGCGAAAGGGGAGAAGCCTTTAAAAACATTTTTGACGCAGATAAAGGTTGGTTCCGGCCTAAGGATAGCACCGGCAACTGGCTTCCATGGCCTGCGGAGGGGCGCATTAAACAATGGTATGGCTGTATTGAGAGCAACCCTTATCAGCAGGGATGGTTTGTACCGCAGGATGTTGATGGTATGGCAAAATTGATGGGCGGCCGCGACAAAGTGATAGCTGATCTGAACAATCTTTTTGAAAAAACGCCCGATAACATGATGTGGAATGATTACTACAATCATTCCAATGAGCCTGTACACCATGTTCCATTTTTATATAACAGGTTGGGCGCTCCATGGCTTACCCAGAAATGGACCCGTGAGATCTGCCGCCGGGCTTATAAAAACTCCGTAGAGGGTTTGGTGGGCAACGAAGATGTGGGGCAGATGTCGGCCTGGTATGTATTGGCAGCGAGTGGCTTGCATCCCGTTTGTCCCGGCGATATCAGGCAGGAGATCACCAGTCCGGTATTTAATAAAGTAACGTTAAAGCTTGATCCTAAATACGCAAAGGGTAAAACCTTTACCATCATCGCCAATAATAATTCGGCAAAAAATATTTATATACAGGGGGCAAAGCTTAACGGCAAAGCCTATAATAAATGCTATATCGATTATAAGGATATTGCAGCAGGCGGCACCCTTGAACTAAGTATGGGCGCAACGCCCAATAAAAACTGGGGGATCTGATAATTTAGAACATGAGTGAAGGAAAGATGAGCGGGGATTTTTTATACATAATTGCTAAATCGATTTTATAAATTGAATGATTTTACTGCACCGACCAAACATCAAACCAAATTATAAACCAAACCAAATTATGAAAACAAACCTGTTCACCTGTACCATGACGGCTATGGCCTTGCTGGCCTCGTGCAGCAAACAAGCTGCCGTTAAGTACCCCAAACCTTTTGTACGCACAGATTCTGTACAACTAACCAGCGGATCGCCGGTAAGCTCATACGGAACCTTTTTCATCACTAACGTGTTAAGCGGTAAAGCTATTGAAATTAATAGCAACGGTATGCTTAATGATGGCACCGGTGCGCAGCAAAACCAATACTCGGGCAGTGGTACGGCCACGGCCCCCAACCAAAAATGGATAATTGTACAACAGGGCGGCGGTGCTATAACCAGCACCACCAAATTTAAGATCATGAACGTAGCCAGCGGTAAATATCTGGAAGTACCCTTGGCCACCACGAATCCCGGTACAGGCCTATGGCAGGATAAAGCCAACACCAACAATGCCCAGCAGTGGTATATTCAGGCAGTAAGTACAGGTGTTTATAAAATTATTAATGTGGGTAATGGCCTGGCGGTCACTAATCATGGATCATCTGCTACTAATGGTACACCTATTACCCAGGAAGTATTTGTTGCCGGGAATACGGCGCAAACATGGCTGCTTAACGGGCTTATCGCTGAAGCGTACCGGGATGATGATGTAGTAAACTTTTTTCACCGTACCAATGGCACTGTGGCTTTTGATGAGGGAAAAAGTATCCCGCTTACCTATGGCACCAACAACGGAAAAGTGCTTTGGATAACTGAAGATGCCTATGAATCGTCACAGCTTCAAAGTAACGGACAGTTGTATTGCCAGTTTTTTAAGTATCATAATTCGGCCCTGCTGCAGCCGGCCAGTCACAGCTGGGATCAATCACTTACGCCAAATATCACTACCAATAATTCGCCGGTAAACAGCATGGAGATCATTGAAAGCCCGGGCGATCATAACTCAACCTATCGCTGGCCCGGCGCAGGAATTGAGGCCGGTAGCCACGTTTATCTTTACACATTTGAATCGGCCAACGGAGCTACGCCCGAAAACCAGGTGCTGTATGACTTAACTCAAAACACATCCGGACTTAACTGGGGTACAGCCGCGCGGTTAACACCTGCGGGTATGTCGGGCCAAACAGAAACCGGGTTTTCAAACGGGATGGTTAAAAACGCTACTAACGACTCGGTATATGTTTACGGAAGCAAAAGCGTTTTCTTTAATACGTCCAATGTATTCCTGGCCCGCTTCCCGGTAAGTAACCCGTCTAACTGGTCGTTCTGGACAGGCTCTTCATGGTCGTCAACCCGTACAACCGCTTCGGCGGCAGCTTTATCTGTAGGTGCGGGCAATACCACGCAGCAAAATGTGACCATATCAAAAGTGAACAATAAGTACGTAATGATGCAAATGGACCTGGGCTATTTTTGTGATCCGGCGAGCCATAACATTTATATTTCAACGGCCGATAGTCCTAAGGGGCCTTTCACTGCGCCCAAAATGGTTTTTACCATTAATGATGTTTACCAGGGCCATTTGGCTAAGTACTATACCCCGGCCATCCACGCTGAGTTTTTAAACGGCCATAACGAGTTGCTTGTTACCTATTGCCTTAATTATAACGGTGATGGCGGCAGCTGCAGCACAACCACCTGCGTAAATAATAACCAGGATCCTAGCTTTTACCAGGTAAAAGCAGTAAGGATCCCGTACAGCCTGGTGGGTTTATAGTTTGAATTTATTTTTTGCTGAACACATTATAATTAACAGTTAATGAAAAAGTTGATTTTATTATTAGTACTGATAGCAGCCCGGGGAGCAGTAACTGCCCAAAACATAGCGCCATTTCGCGCGGGCGACCGGGTGGCTTTTGTTGGCAACAGTATTACGGATGGGGGCCATTACCACTCGTACATATGGTTGTACTATATGACCCGTTTCCCTAACATGCGGATAACCTGCTATAACGCCGGCATTGGCGGCGATGTTGTAGGGCAGATCAACGATCGTTTTGAAGATGATGTGTTCAGCAAAAAACCAAATGTATTAACCCTTACCTGGGGCATGAATGATACCGGTTATTTTGAATGGTACCGCCCCGATGCACAGGATGTTATGGATAAAAGGATCCAGGGCTCATACGATAACTATACACTGCTGGAAAACAAACTAAAGCAACACCCTGAGATCCGTAAAATTTTTATTCTTGGTTCGCCTTATGACGAAACCAGCAAGTTTACTACCAAAAACATCTATCCTAAAAAAAGTGCGGCTTTTTCAAAAGTGATCGATTTTCAGCAAGCAGCAGCGAAAAGAAATAACTGGGGTTATGTTGATTTCTATCATCCCATGACAGAGATCAACCTGCGTGAGCAAGCCAAAGATTCCACCTTCAGCTTAACGCCTAATGACAGGGTGCATCCTGACAATGACGGGCACCTCGTGATGGCTTATCTTTTTTTAAAGGCGCAGGGCTTCAGCAATAAAGTAGTGGCTGATGTGGCTGTTGACGCTAAAAGTAAAAAGACCATTAAGGCGGTGAATTGTAAAGTAACTAACGTGGTTTCTTCGGCAGATTCCGTATCGTTCAATTACCTCGCAAATTCATTGCCTTATCCCATTGATACTATTCCGCGTGGTTGGGGAAACCGAAAAAAACAAGCCGATGCGCTTAAGGTTGTGCCGTTTACCAAAGAAATGAACCAGGAGTTGCTTACCGTTAAAGGGTTAAAAACAGCTAATTATGATGTCATTATCGATGGAGAAAAAATGGGGAGTTGGTCGACTGAGCAATTGGGCGCAGGTATCAACCTGGCCGAGATCACTATAACACCGCAATATCAGCAGGCTATCCAGATCAGGGAACTAAACGAAGAACGCTGGGACATTGAAAGGCGTATCCGCATGTATACCTGGATGCAGTTTGACTTTTTAAAAGGCAAAGGCTTGTTGTTCCATGATACCAACGCCGCTATGGATACCATAAGCAAGTATGCCAAAAAAGACATTTTTGTTAATGGAAATAAAGATAATTATACCCGTGCCCGCTACAAAAGCCTGCGCGATGCCTGGCAAAAAGAAATGGATGTACTTACCAACCAGATCTATGCTATCAATAAACCGCAAAACCATCGCATCACCATCATCGCCTCAAAATAAAATCACTATATACTGATGAATATTAAAAAGTTACTATTTATTCCATTATTTATCGGCTTTGCAGTCTGCAGTTTGAAAGCTGCCGCTGCAACGGTTGATACGGTGCTGACCCACAGTGCCATAATGAACAAAGATATTAAGGCTGTGGTGATCAAGCCGGCCGATTATTCAAGCACCAAAAAGTACCCGGTATTATACCTGCTGCATGGCTTTAGCGGCAATTACAGCGATTGGATTAAAAAAGTCCCTGCTGTTGCCGGTTTGGCCGATACTTATCATTTTATCATAGTTTGTGCCGACGGCGACTTTGCGGGCTGGTATTTTGATAGCCCAACCATTAAGGATTCACAATACGAAACCTATGTAGGTACCGAACTGGTGAACTGGGTTGATAAGCATTATTCAACCATAACCGACCGGAAGGGGAGGGCCATAACCGGTTTGAGTATGGGCGGACATGGCGCGTTGTATATAGCGTTTAAGCATTTAGATAAATTTGGTGCTGCCGGGAGCATGAGTGGCGCAGTTGATATCAGGCCTTTTCCGGATAGTTTCGGCATCGAACGCGTATTGGGTAAATACAGCGAACACCCCGACAGGTGGGAACAAAACAGCGTGGTAAACCTCATTTACCTGTTAAAACCCAACTCACTTGCTATTACTTTTGATGTTGGTTATGATGATTTCCTTTACCAGGCTAACCAGGAGCTGCATGAAAAGCTGCTTGAACGCAAAGTCCCTCATGATTATACTGTAAGGCCGGGAGGCCATACCTGGGAATTTTGGGGCAATTCCATTAACTACCAGGCACTGTATTTTAGTCTTTTTTTTGGTGGAAAAAATAGTTAGTGCCGGGTTACCGATAAATTGCGCTACGTTTTTAGTTCAATGTACACGTTCAGGTATAAAAAAAGAGAAAATCAGTCCAGTGGCTTCCGGTTTAGTATTATCGACTTAAATAGATAACGCTTTTATAATAACAATTACAACATTTTCAACCGATTGCAAATGTTGTAATTGTTAAAATTCCGGTATCGAAATTGTGATTTTAAAAATTATAAAAAAATAGTGTGAAAAATTTGCTAAATCGTTTTTATAAACTATATTAGTATCGGATTTCGACATCTGAATTATAAACCAATTAACAAACAGCTTTTAAAACGTTTGCTCCGCGGGTTAAAATATGAAATTGCTAAAACGATTTTATGTTTTTCTGTCGAAGCATGATGTTAACTAACCCTATAGTATGAAAAAACTTTACTTCAAGGTTCTTGCTTATTCGGTTTTCGGGGGCTTCCTTGTTTTTACTTCATGTAAAAAGGAAGGTTTCCTGGGGCAAACACAAACATCAAACCTAACCGGGGAGACAGTGTTTACCGATAGTGCCAATACCGTATCGTTTTTAGCCGGCATTTACAGCAATGTTGGTTTTAGTGCGGCGGCAGGAAGGTTTACCTACGGGCCAATACTTTCGCCTACGCCTAACGGCGGTATCGACGCTGCCTCCGACGAAGCGGAAGTATCAGCATCTGCCGGATCAACAGCCCTGGCATTTGAAACGGGCACCATCAATGCCGCCGTGGTTACCGATGATGCATATAAAACCTGTTATACCAATATCCGGTCGGTAAACCAGTTGCTTAAAAATTTGCCTAAGGCACCCATCAATAATTTCGTCAAAACACAAATGAAAGCTGAGGCGCGGTTTTTACGGGCCTGGTATTATGCTATATTACTGAAACATTACGGCGGTGTGCATTTACTTGGCGACAGTGTTTACACGTATACGGATAAGATCCCCGCTGCCCGCAATACCTATGCCGATTGCGTGAATTATATCCTTGCCGAGTGTGACGTGGCAGCGCAGGACCTGCCGACTGTGCAATCGGGGGTAAATTATGGAAGGGCATCAAAAGGGGCTTGCCTCGCTTTAAAAGCGAGAGTGTTGCTTTACGCCGCAAGCCCTTTGTTCAACGGGCAGTCTATCGGTGAGGGTAAAACGCTCGAATTGGCGGGATACCCGGCTTACGATAAAGAGCGCTGGAGACTTGCCGAACAAGCTGCGGCTGCCGTTATCTCAACTGGCGTATATAGTCTCAACGTTGACAATGCCACTGCCCCGGGTTTTGGCTTTCAAAAGCTGTTTACCAAGCGTGTAAATACCGAATATATTTTCCAGTTGATGCGCCCGACCGGCAACGTGGATTTAGAGAATTTATGGCAGCCGCCAACCCGTACGGGCAAAAACGGTGCTTTCCCCCTGCAGGGATTGGTTGATGCTTTCCCGATGAGCAACGGTAAAAGTATAACAGACCCTACATCAAACTATAATCCCAATAATCCATATGCTAACCGCGATCCGCGTTTGGATTATAGCATCATCCATGACCAAACACCTCTGCAAATCAGGCTTTCGTCGGGTACCTCGCCCGTAAATATTTTTGTCGGTAAATATAACGGAAATACAACAGGGCCTGATGCCGTACATGTTGGTACTACCACCGGATACTACACCAATAAAATGCTCGACCCGGCTGCCGTAGCCAACGATTTTATGCACCGGACAGATCGTTGCCTGCCATTGATCCGCTATGCCGAGATCCTGCTGAACTATGCCGAAGCTGCTAATGAATATGAAGGGCCAACCGCATTAGTTTATTCGGCAGTTGAGGCTATCCGTCAACGGGCGGGCTTAAACCCATACCAGTTGCCCGCAGGTTTGAGCCAGGCTGATATGCGTACAGCTATTCAAAATGAACGCCGCATTGAGCTGGCTTTTGAAGAGCACCGTTTTTGGGATGTGCGCCGCTGGAAAATTGCCGACCAAACGGACAACATTACAACCAAAGGCATGGAGGTTGACCGCGATGGTGCTGCGGTAGCCTATAAACAATTTGATGTGCGCAAACGCAATTTCCGTAAAGCGATGTACCTGTGGCCTTTCCCGCAAAGCGAGGTAGCCAAATCGCCCGAACTGATCCAGAACCCGGGCTATTAATCACCGACAGTATAGTAGTATTGATATGAAATATAATTACAAAGCAAAATGGTTTTACCTGCTGTTGATAGCTGTCTTTATGATGACAGTATCATCATGTAAAACCGAAAAGATAGTTCCCGGAAGCGAGGCCCCCAAGGATATCGCCGGCAACTGGCGGGTGATCAAAGCTACCCGTAATGGCACCGATTTAACCTCCATTATTGATTTTAGCCAGTTCAGGATCAGCTTTACCGATAAAGGGTATACACTGGTGAACAAATTGCCCTTCCTGGTAAGCAAGGACGGTGCTTTTGCACTTGATGATCCGCAGTATCCGTTTAAGATCACCTTTACTGCCACGGGCGATAAGCCGGTTTCAACAGCTTTTACTTATCCTATAGTAAACGGCAAGAGGCAGCTAAGCATAACCTTCAGTCCGGGCTGTACCAATAATACTTATGTGTACGTGCTTGAAAAAGCCAATTGATAAACTAAAAGCAACCGATAAATTATGAGATCATATTTACATATAAAAGGTAAAAATTTATGGAAGCTGTGTGCTTTGGTGGTGCTGGGTATTGCTTTAGCCTGCTGTGGCGAACAAATTACCAGTGTTGATCAGCCGGCCACAGCTACCGTAGGTTCAGTTGTGCCGATAACGGTACACTGTGATATCCCTACCGTGGGAGATGGAGGCCCCGACTACCTCATTTTTGGTTTTTTGGTGCCTAAAGGCTGGAAGGCAGCGCAGAATACCACTATAACTTACACCAGCAAACAAGGTAACGGAACCATGTCCCTGATACCCGACGGTACTTTACCTAAAAAGGGCGACGGCCTTACCTGGTCGGCATACATGAAAAAAACTTTCGGTAACGGTGGTAACCTTATTGATGACATGGAATGGGTGGCTTACCAAACTGATAAAGCCTACAGCCATACCGGTGGGGTAGAGTTTATTGTCGACCTGAATATTAAAACAAAAGTAGGCGCTGATAATAATAACATGTTGGTTAAACTGGGCTATACCATAACCGACAGCGGTAACGGTTTTACCAGCGATGGCAACGGTACTTATTACAGTGTGCTGCTTGGTAATACCTGTTTTGAAGTAACCGGCGGCAGCGGTGACCTGGTTGACTTTTGTAACCCGCAGCTTACCACTATCGATCCGCCAAAATCATTGGATAACGATTTTGTAACCCTGACTTTTGATGGTACAGTTACCGATACACAGTTAAGCGGCGCAAGTGAAGTTTACCTGTGCGCAACGGCCTACACCAGCGATGGCAAAACCATAAAAGTTTGTGAGCAAACCACTAAAACATTATTGAAACAAACTACTGCCACCAGTAAAAAGTACCAGCTTACGTTTTGGCCGAGATCATTCTTTAATGCAGGGGATACGCAAACCATCACAAGAATGGAGTACTTCCTTACAGATAAAACGGGCAAGGTAAAGGTAGGGTATGGTAATACTGATGCCCCGTTCACCTATACATTTAAATGCGGTTGATCTGTAAATGAAATAAACAAGCAGATGCACTACACAATATTGCTTTTGCTAAAACGATATTTAAACCTTTTGCCAACAATTTTAAACCTGAAAAATATGGCTTATTGCTACATAAATAAATGTTTAACAGGTATCACGCTGTTGATGCTGCTACTGGTTAAAACCAGCTATGCAGCCATGCAGCAGGATACAGCTTCCGTGGCGCCTGCACGGCCCGGTCAGGTAAGCGGTATTGTACTTGATGAGTATGGTAACCCACTACAGGGTGTTAAAGTAATTAATAAAGGAAAAAATAGTACCCTAACTACCGGTAAAGACGGCATGTTTGCCATCAACGCCATAAAGGGAGATGCGCTGGTATTTACCGCCGCGAATTATAACGCCCGGCAAGTTACTGTTAAAAACACTGCTAAATTAACGGTGAGGCTCATAGATAGCTATATTCAGGCACCTAAAACCATCAATGTGCTTTATGATACCATCAGCACATCAAAAAATGTGGGTGCCATATCAACTATCTATACCAATCAGCTTACCAGCACTCCTGCAACTTTATATACCTATGCTTTACCCGGGCAACTCCCCGGTTTGTATACCCAGCAGTATAGCGGTTTCGCCGCACCTCAAACCGGCGTGCAGACTGTAAATGATTTTATCGGGGCGGTAGTGCAGCACAATAATTATTCGGCCAATGACAATACCGAGTTCGGCCTTTCATTAAGAGGACAGGGGCCGATAACGATTATCGATGGTGTTCAGCGTGAGATAGCGTCGCTTGATCCGGAAAGTATCGAATCGGTTTCGGTATTAAAGGACGCGCTTTCAAATATGATGCTGGGCATCAACAGTTCGCGCGGTACTTTACTTATTACTACTAAACGCGGTCAGGTGGGTACGCCGCATATTTCATTCACTGCACAAACGGGCACCCAGCAGCCTTTAGGCTTGCCAAACCCGCTGCCTGCTTATCAATATGCGTATTTATATAACGAAGCGTTACAAAACGATGGTAAGCCGGCCCTTTACAGCAGTGCCGATTTTAACGCCTACCGCAACCACACCGACCCTTTAAGACATCCGGATGTTAACTGGTTTAAAACCATATTACGCGATAATTCGCCGATGACCAGCTACAAGCTTAATGTTAACGGCGGTACCCAGGTAGCGCGGTACAGCGTGTCATTAAACTACCTTGACCAGGCCGGGATGTTCCGCACCGCATCAGCTGTACCCTACAACACCAATAATGATCTTAACCGCTATATCATTAACTCCGATCTCGCGGTTAACGTAACCAAAAAATTTACTGTCGATCTTCAGTTATTTGGCCGTATCCAGCAAAGCACGCAGCCAGGGGCAGGGTATGGAAACATATTGGGCGCTCTTTACAGCACGCCAAACAATGCATATCCGCTTTATAATCCAAATAACACATTTGGCGGTACAACAACATATACCAACAACCTGCTTTCGCAAACCGAGTTTTCAGGCTATCAGCGCACCAGCAGCAATGATGTACTGGCCAACCTCGATCTGAATTATAACCTCAGCAGCATAACACCAGGCTTATCGGCAAAGGCAAAAGGCAACCTTGCTTTTTCATCGCAAAGTTTTTTAAATCGCTCATTGCAAAATAATGCCTATTCTTTTAACGCCGACAGTTCTTATTCGGCAGTGGGCTCATCAGTTGCGCAAAACAATTCGTTCAGTACGGTTTCAAGCGCCCGCTACTCGTTTGCCCAGGCATCAGTTAATTACGACAGGACTTTTGGTAAAAGCAATATAACCGGTATGGCACTGTATGATGTACGCTCGGTTGTATTAAACTATGACCTTTCGCAGGTAACAACAAACCGTGCATTAAAAGCAGGTTATAATTATGACGGTAAATACTTTATTGAAGCGGCCGCCAACAGCAGCGGTTATAACCGTTATCCTCCGGGCAATCAATATGGCTTGTTTTACGCCGGCGGTATTGGCTGGCAAATGGGTAAAGAAGATTTTATTAAAGATAATTTCAGCTGGATAAACTCATGGAAATGGCGCGCCACCTATGGTAAAACCGGAAACAACAACGTAGATAATTACGGTTACTATAATTTTTTGCAAACCTACGGCCCTTCGCAGGGCTATTCATACAGCACAGGTACCAGCAAAAGCCCGGTACAGGGTTATTTTGAAAACACATTGGCCAACCCATACATCCGTTGGGAAAAAGCCCGCAAGCTGGATATAGGGGCCGATATCTCCCTGTTTAATAATCATTTCAATATTACTGCCGATTATTACCACGACAGGTATTACGATCTGTTGCAGGTTAGAGGAAACAGTATTGCTTTGTTGGGTACCTCATATCCTTATGAAAATTTAGGTATTAATCTTTACAAAGGCGCTGAACTTACTTTAACTTATCAAAATCACATCCAAAATTTCAATTACTTCATTTCGGGTAATGCCTCTATCCAATCGTCTAAAATTATTTTTAGCGACGAAGAGCCATATCCTTACCCATGGCTCAGGCACACCGGTCGCTCAACCAACGCTATTTATGGTTACACGGCTATCGGTTATTTCAAGGATGCCCAGGATGCTGCCACCAGTGCAACAACTACCGGTTACACCGCGCAGGCAGGAGATGTAAAATACAAAGACCTTAACGGCGATCATATTATCAACCAGTTTGATGTTTCGGCTATAGGCGGTAACCGGCCGCTGGTTTATTATGGCTTTTCGGCGGGTTTCAATTACAAAGGTTTTAGCCTGAGTTTCCTGTTACAGGGCGTAGCGAACCGTGAGCTGATGTTCAATAACTCGCAGGTGAACGGCTTTGCAGGTGTGGGTTTCCTCGGGCTTACTTACAGCGGGCAGGCGTACAACACCATTTTAGGCCGGTGGACACCCGAAACCGCTGCTACGGCTACTGCGCCAAGGTTATCAATAGGTAACGCCAATAATACCGCCAACTCAACCTTGTACCTGCGCAAGGGCAATTATGTGAGGCTTAAAAATGCCGAAGTAGGTTACAATCTGCCTTATGAGTGGGCGCATAAGCTCAGGCTATCGGGTTTGAGAATATTTGTGAACGGCGAAAACCTGTATACACTGTATGGCTACAAAGATTTTGATCCGGAGGTATACGGTACTGCTTACCCAATTCAAAGGGTAATAAATGCCGGCGTTAACATTAAGCTTTGATTTTGGCCATCATAAAAATATTACGATCATGAAGAGTTTCAACAAAATAATTTTAGCGGCCGCCGGCATCTTAACCATAATGGCCGGCTGTAAAAAATATGAGCAGTTCCCGGTTGATAAGGTTACTATCAATTACGTGTTTGATAAAAAAGATTCCTTAGGCACCAATGCCCAAATGTTCCTGTATGGGATTTATGCAGCGCTCCAAAACGGGCACAACAGGGTAGGGAACGACTACCTTGACGCGGCCAGTGATGATGCCATGTCATCGGCTTCGGTATCATCAAATGTAGTAACCATACTTTCAACAGCATCTTATAATTCATATACTATCCCCGCCGGCGAAAACCTTTGGGCTTATTATTACGCAGGCATCCGCAAGGCAAATGAGTTTGTGAATAATATTGATGTAGTGCCGGTGCTGGCCCAATATCATGGTTATTCCATGAAATATGTATGGAAAAGCGAGGCCCGTTTTTTAAGGGCGCTATATTATTTTGAGCTGGTTAAACGTTACGGTGGCGTTCCCTTATTGGGCAACAAGGTGTTTACTATAACAGATAATGTAGCCTTGCCCCGTAATTCCTTTGCCGATTGTATCAAATACATTGTAAGCGAATGCGATGCCATTAAGGACACCCTGATGAGCGCGCCGCTGAGCAACCCTAATGCTGATTATCACCGCCCTACCAAAGGTGCCGCCATGGCTTTAAAGGCCAAAGTACTGCTATATGCGGCAAGCCCGTTATTTAACGGACAGAATATTGATGCCTCAAATCCGCTAACCGGTTATACCGATTTCAGCTCCGACAGGTGGGCACAGGCTGCTGCTGCTGAGAAAGCGGTAATGGACCTGAATGTTTATTCGTTATTGCCCAGCTTTAAAGATGTATTTCTGACTCAAAACAGCTCTGAAAATATATTTATCCGGCAAACAGATAATTCATCCTCGATTGAAACCACTAACGGTCCCGTTGGATTTACCGGGGCAGTAGGCAAGGGGCAAACCAGTCCTACACAACAATTGGTTGATGCCTTCCCCATGAAAAGCGGTTTGGCTATTACTGATCCGGCATCAGGTTATAACCCGGACAACCCTTACCAGAACCGCGACCCGCGCTTAACATATACCGTGCTCTATAACGGTGCAAGATGGCTTAACTCAGATCTGCAATTGTACGAAGGAGGGGCCAGCAAACCCAACGGCTCATTACAACAAACCAAAACAGGCTATTACATGCGCAAGTTCATGGGCAATTTTGAAAACACCAATGCCTACGCCGCTCATGTCATAGACTGGCAGATCCTGCGCTATGCTGATGTTGTTTTAGGCTATGCCGAAGCACTCAATGAATCGGCCGGAGCAACTCCCGAGGTTTATAATGCTGTTATCAGCATCAGGAAAAGGGCAGGGATAGATGCGGGCACCGGCAATTACGGGCTTAAAGCCGGTATGAGCAAAGCGGAGATGCGCGCCATCATCCAAAATGAGCGGCGCCTGGAAATGGCTTTTGAAGAGAACCGCTACTGGGATATCCGCCGCTGGAAAATTGCTGAAACGGTTATGAACCAGCCGCAAAAGGGGATCAGCATTGTGAAGATAGGCTCCAGCCTTACCTATAACGTGGTGAATGCGCTCACTACCAAATTCGAAGCGCCTAAGATGTACCTGTACCCAATACCTTATGACGAGGTTTTGAAGAACCCGAATATGAAACAAAATCCAGGATGGTAATCTCAAAACTTCAGCCAGTTAAACCAAAAAAATTAAGCTTTATGAGAAAAATAATACTTCTCTTCCAGATATTAATGATCTTGCTCCCGGCGGTGTCATTTGCGCAAAGCAGGACCGTAACAGGTACTGTACGCGATATTACCGGGGTATTGCCAGGGGTATCGATAATTGAAAAAGGTGTTCCGAATAATGGTGCTATTACAGATCAGGGTGGTAAGTTCAGGCTTGTTCTTAAAGGGCAGTCAAATACCATCATTGTGCGTTTTATTGGTTATATCCCGCGTGAGCTCCGTGTATCGGAATCGGGCAGGATGGATATTATCCTGCAAACCAATACCAACGGTTTGGATGAAGTAGCCGTAGTAGCTTACGGAACCAAAAAAAGGATCACTAATACCGGTGCTGTAAGTTCCATTTCGGCCAGTGAGATCCGTACCGTGCCAACGGCCAACGTGCAAAATGCTTTAACCGGTAAATTGCCGGGCTTTTTTTCGCAGCAGGGTTCGGGCCAGCCGGGTAAGGATGCTTCCGATTTTTATATCCGCGGGGTAAGCTCGCTAAACCCGTCGGGTAACCAGCCACTGATTATTGTAGATGACATCGAGTATAGCTATGACCAGCTGCAGCAGATCAATGTTAATGAGATAGAGAGCATCTCGATTCTGAAAGACGCGTCAACTACAGCTATCTACGGTATCAAAGGCGCTAACGGCGTATTGGTGGTGACCACCCGCCGCGGCAAGGCCGGCACCCCTAAAGTGAACCTTCGTGTGGAAAGCGGCATCCAGCAGCCTACTAAAACGCCGCAGTTTTTAGATTCATATAATACAGCGGTATTGATTAATGAGGCCCAGCATAATGACGGCATCCCGCTTAGCTTTACCCAGCAGGACCTTGACCTCTTTAAAAATGGATCCGATCCATACGGTCACCCCAATGTTGATTGGTATAATAAAATTTTTAAGAAGTACACCTATCAAACCAATGCCAACCTGGATATTTCGGGTGGTACAACCGGGGTAAAATATTTCATCTCGGGTGGCGCGCTAAACCAGAATGGCCTGGTACGTGATTTTGCCGATCCGCAAAGTTTGGTGAATACCAATTACTATTTTAAACGCTATAACTTTCGCTCAAACCTCGATCTGAAAGCCAATAAAACGCTTGATCTGCGACTGGACATTACCACCCGTTTTTCGGATCTGAACCAGCCTTATAACCAGAACGCCGTAAGCGAGGTATATAATTTTACCAAGGAAACGCCTTTTACGGCGCCATATCTTAATCCTAACGGAAGTTATTCATACGCCTATTCATCATTTAATCCCGATCACCTGCCAACGCTTAACGCCAGGCTGGCAACAGGAGGCTATCAACACTCCCGCCGTACCGATTTTAATGTACTTTTTGGTGCTACGCAAAGGCTTGATGCTTTAACCAATGGCCTTTCGGTAACGGGCAGGGTTGCTTATTCGAGCATTGCACAATTTACCAAGCAAATTTTTAACGGTGGTATCCCTGCCTATCATTACGATCCGGCTACTAATCAATATTCCTTAAGGCCGGGTGCTACTTATGTGTATCAAACTTATGCTTTAACGGGCAGCACCGATATCAATACCAATAATTACAACCTGCAGCTTTATGCCAACTACGACAGGACATTCCGTGGTTCGCACCATTTTTCGGGATTGTTGTTGTTCAATCAAACTTCGCAAACGTATTTCACCTATCCGCTACTTGATGGCGCGCAGGTTGGTGTGCCGCAAAAGTTCCGCGGTATATCGGGCAAGGTGGGATATGACTTTAAACAGAAATTTCTGTTCGACTTTAACGTAGCCTATAACGGCACCGACCGCTTTGCCGCTAATCATCGCTTTGGGATTTTTCCGGCTGTGAGCTTTGGTTATAACATCGCCAAAGAGTCGTTCTTTGAAAAGGCTCTCCCTATGTTTAGTCTTTTGAAAATAAGGGGCAGTTATGGTTTGGTTGGTTCGGATGCAGCGCCGGGTAACCGTTATGTATATAACCAGGTCTACAATCAGGGCGGTGGTTACAATTTTGGCGAAACAGCTCAAAACTACAATACTATATATGAAGGCTCATTGGGCAATCCGAACGTAGTTTGGGAACGTGCCAAAAAGATCGACATAGGCCTGGATGCCAACTTGTTTAATGATAAAATATCCATCACAGCCGATTATTTCCACGATATCCGTTACAATCAGCTAATTACACCGGGGAGTATACCGGAGATTTTGGGTGTTGGTTTGCCTGCCGTAAACATCGGTAAAACCCGTAACCAGGGCCTTGACGGGCAGATCAGCTATCATAGCACGCTTGGCAAAGTACAATACAACGTTGGTTTCGTGTTCTCGTACGCTAAAAACAAGATCCTATATGAAGATGAGGCTACGCCGGCATATCCATGGCTGGCGCAAACCGGTCATTCAATCGGGCAGCAATATGGTTATCACTTTTTGGGATACTATACTGCTGCCGATATTGCCGCCATCAATTCGGGAAGCAAATCGGTACCCGTACCTGATAACGGTATCCCACTACAGCCCGGCGATCTGAAATACCAGGACTTGAACGGTGACGGCATTATTAACGTTTTTGACAAAAGGCCGATAGGCAATCCAAACCTGCCAAATACCATACTGGGTCTTTCATTGCAGGCTGTTTACAAAGGTTTTAGTGTAAGTGTGCTTTTGCAGGGATCGTTTAACTACAGTTTCGCGGTGATTGGTACAGGTATCGAACCATTTCAAAGCCAGTTTCAGCCCATTCACCAGGAACGCTGGACGCCCGAAAACCCGGTTAATGCCGCCTTCCCAAGGTTAACTACCAATCCAACTTCCGTAAACAGCCCTACGGCTTATTTTTCTGATTACTGGTTATTAAATGCACATTACGTGCGGTTAAAAACCGTTGATATAGGTTACCAATTGCCAACCAACCTGTTACCATTTAAGATTAATAACGCCCGCATTTATATGAGCGCATATAA
Source organism: Mucilaginibacter gossypii (assembly GCF_900100945.1). Lineage (GTDB taxonomy): Bacteria > Bacteroidota > Bacteroidia > Sphingobacteriales > Sphingobacteriaceae > Mucilaginibacter > Mucilaginibacter gossypii. Next base: position 624,155 of record NZ_FNCG01000001.1, read on the forward strand.
CCTGCTCACGTTTGATAACTACAAAAAATATCAGCAGGACCCCGAAATTGCTACCAATACCGCGGGCGATGCGTACATTAACCAGCGGGTGATTAACCTGGGCATCCAGGCCGGTTTTTAAAAACCAATAGATAAACCAAAAGGAGCTGGCGGTGCGGTGCCGGCTTCCTTTTTTGATTTGGCAGATAAACTTTAAATTAGGATATGTTTCCGACCATCGGCGATCTGATATATTATCTCTTCCATATCCGGATTGGATTTCCTATCCAAACGCTTGGTTTTTTTATTGCACTCGCCTTTCTATTTGCCTACATAGTGTTTACTTCAGAATTTAAACGGTATGAAGCCATTGGAAAGATCAGTGCATTTAAGCGGAAGGTAATCATCGGAAAACCCGCTTCGGCAGCTGAAATGATCATTAATTTTTTGCCCGGTTTTTTATTTGGCTTTAAACTTTTTGGAGCCGTTTTTAACTACCAGGTTTTTGCTGCAAACCCGCGGGCATATATCCTTTCATTGCAGGGGAATTTAACAGCCGGCGTACTTATTGGAGGTGCATTTGCCTTCTGGATTTACCGCGATCGAAAGAAATTTGCATTGCCTAAACCGCAAACAACCGAATATACTGTACACCCTTATCAATTAATGGGGCTGATTGTTTTCAGTGTTGGATTTTTCGGTTTCATTGGCGCCAAGCTTTTTGATATCGTTGAGCATTTTGGCAGGTTGAGATATGATCCGCTGGGTACTATATTTTCGGCCAACGGATTTGCTTATTACGGCGGCCTGATCTTTGGCGCATTGACTTATTTGTATATCGGCCACCGGCGTAACATTAAACTGGTGCACCTTGCCGATATCGGTTCACCGGGCATGATGCTGGCGTACGGCATTGGCCGTATTGGTTGCCAACTGGCGGGTGACGGTGACTGGGGTAAGGTTAACCCACATCTAAAACCCGGTTTTTTAAGCTGGCTGCCCGATTGGATGTGGGCGTTCAATTATCCGCATAATGCTATCAATGCCGGTACACTGCTGCCCGGTTGCCTGGGTAACTATTGCAATCAACTGGCTAACCCGGTATACCCCACGCCGTTTTATGAGGCTGCACTTTGCATTGGTATGTTTTTGCTGATGTGGGTTTTTCGTAAACGGATAGTTACACCCGGTTTTATGTTTTTCCTGTACCTTGTGCTCAACGGTACCGAGCGTTTTTTGATAGAGCAGATCCGGATAAACCCGGTTTATCATTTTTTAGGTTTGCCATTTACCCAGGCCGGCTTCATTGGCTTTTTAATGCTGATGGGTGGATTAACAGGCTTTATTGCGCTGTTTGTTAAACGCAAAAGCCATCATCATAAACATTTACCAGTATAAATATTATTTAATGAAGAAAATTACCCTTGTTTGTTTAGCTTGTTTGGGCCTGGTTTTAACCAATAGGGCCTTTGCGCAAAAAGCTGATACCGTTAATCTTACCGATATTAAATTTAAGGTAGAGGCCGCGCCGGAATGGTCGGCCCTGTTAAAGCGTGATTCGGGCTGGTTTGGGGGCGATGGTATTTATACCATTCCTTTGAGTGGGAAGGAGACCGGCCAGGCAAAACATAGCGATAAAGTGCTTTTTGTTTTCAGCGACAGCATGATAGGCGCGGTGCGTGATAACACAACGGCGCCGGGAGCCATCATGATCCACAATGCGGTAGCTGAACTAAAAGGCAACGAGCCTTTGGATAAACAAATGAAATTTTATTGGGATAAAAATGCTAAAGGAAAACCGGAGTCTATTTTTATCCCCCATACACCTAAAACAGGAGCTACAGATTACTACTGGCTTGGCGATGGCTTTGTAAACCAGGCATTGAATAACAATATCTACATTTTTGGGTACAGGGTGCATAACGTAAGCAACGAAGCATTTGGTTTCAGGGAAGTTGGCAATACACTCATCAAAATCCCCGCAAACAGTAAGCCGCCGTATAAAGACCTGAAGCAAATGGATACGCCGTTTTACCTGGTAGATCAGAAAGGGGAAAGCGGCTCTTTTGGTGCCGGCATTTACGTAAATACCCAAGAAGCCGGTGCGCCAAAGCCCGATGGTTATATTTATGTTTATGGGGTACGTGGCATGGCCAAGCACCTGATGGTTGCCCGTGTACTGCCCGGGGATTTTGAAGATTATAGTAAGTGGACTTTCTATAATGGCAAAGCCTGGGTTGCCGATATGGAACAGGTTGCCAATGTAACAAGCAGCGTATCAAATGAGTTAAGTTTTAGTCCGCTGCCTGATGGGCGTTACGCGCTGATATTCCAGGTAGGGGGGATGACCACATCGGTGGGGATGCGCATAGGTGCGAGCCCGGTAGGTCCGTTTGGCCCGATCATTAAATTATGGGATTGCAAGCCTGACCTTATCGCCAAAACGTTTGTGGTTTATAATGCCAAGGCGCATCCAAGCTTATCAAAGCCCGGTGAACTGCTGATCAGCTACAATATTAACTCCGTTGATTTTTTAAACGATCTGAAAAAATACCCTAACCTGTACAGGCCAAGATTTATCAGGGTAAAATTTAATGAACACGAATAGGCTCGAATTGAAGGAGCACGAATGGAATTAGTGTTTAATATAACCCAATGAAAATACGTTCGCTTATTTGCGCAGTTGCGCTTATGTATGCCGGAAACCTGTTTGCGCAGAAGGCTAACCTTGTTAAGTATGTGAATACCCGGCAGGGCACCAATACCAAATACGAGTTCTCGTACGGTAACACCTATCCGGCTACTTCGCTGCCTTTCGGCATGAACACCTGGACGGCGCAAACCGGCAAAAACGGCGATGGATGGAAATATCAGTACTTTGAGCATACTATCCGCGGTTTTCAGCAATCGCACCAGTGCAGTTCGTGGGTTAACGATTATGCGGTGTTTTCGCTCATGCCGGTTGCCGGTAAACTGGTTGTTAATGAAGACGGACGGGCGGCATCATTTAGCCACGATAACGAGATCGCTCAACCCAGCTATTACAAGGTAAAACTTGATAATAATATTACAACCGAAATGTCGCCGACCGAACGGGGAGCACACCTGAGGTTTTCGTTCCCGAAAGGTAAAGCCTCTTATCTTGTTTTAGATGGCTACACTAAAATGAGCGGGGTAAAAATTATCCCGGCCGAGCGGAAGATAACAGGCTACGTAAACAATTGCCGCTGGGCCCCTAAAGATTTCCGGAACTACTTTGTCATTATTTTTGATAAGCCCTTTACCGATTACGGCACCTGGGAAAATAAAAAGAATACCCTTTCGGAAAAGAACGGATCGGCAGAGGGCGAAGGTATTGGGGCCTATATCAAATTTAAAGATGGAGAAACGGTACAAGCCAAAGTAGCTTCGTCCTATATCAGCCCGGAGCAGGCCGAACTTACTTTGACAACTGAACTGGGTAAATACAAATCATTTGATGATACCCGTAAAGCTGCTGATAAAGTATGGAACCAGTTGCTTGGCCGTATGGCCATTGAGGGGGCTACGGAAGATCAGAAGGCGACTTTCTACTCGTGCATGTATCACGCCAATCTATTCTCACACCAGTTTTTTGAATATAATAAAGATGGGAAGCCATACTATTATAGCCCTTACGATGGCAAGGTACATGACGGTTATATGTATACCGATAATGGTTTTTGGGACACTTTCCGTGCTCAATTCCCGCTGAATACGGTGTTGCACCCCAAAATGGAAGGCCGGCTTGTAAATGCGCTGCTTGATGCACAACAACAATGCGGCTGGTTGCCGGCCTGGTCGTTCCCGGGTGAAACAGGAGGGATGCTGGGGAACCATGCCATATCCCTGTTAACCGATGCCTGGGTAAAAGGGATCCGCACCTTCGACCCCAAAAAAGCCCTGGAGGCTTACTATCATGAAGCTACCAATAAAGGTCCGTGGGGGAGTGCCAATGGCCGCCCGGGCTGGAAGGAATATTATGCCAATGGTTATGTGCCTTTTACGCCGCAAACCCTTGGTTCAACCGCCTGGACGCTGGAGTTTGCATACGATGATTTTTGCGGATATCAACTGGCGAAACTCACCGGTAATAAATTTTATGAAGATGTTTTTGCCCGGCAGATGTACAATTATAAAAACCTGTTTGATACCAAAACCCGTTTCATGCGCGCGAAAGATGGGCAAGGTAATTGGGTTGAACCTTTTGACCCTATGGATTGGGGTGGCCCCTATACCGAAGGTAATGCCTGGCACTGGACCTGGTCTGTTTTTCAGGATACGCAGGGTTTGATCAACCTGATGGGCGGAGAGAAGAACTTTACTGCTAAGATTGATTCGGTATTTACTGAGCCTGGAACCATCAAGGTAGGAGGGTACGGCCAGGTGATCCACGAAATGACGGAAATGGCTGCCTTTAAAATGGGGCAGTATGCGCAGGGCAACGAGCCTATTCATCACTTGCTTTACATGTACAACTATGCCGGCCAGCCATGGAAGGCGCAGCAGCATTTGCGCAGTGTGATGGATAAGATGTATAACGCCGGCGAAAATGGTTACCCTGGTGATGAGGATGAAGGACAGATGTCATCTTGGTTTGTGTTGAGCGCCGCTGGCTTTTACAGTGTTTGCCCCGGTACCGATCAGTATGTGATTGGTAGTCCGCTATTTAAAAAGATGACCATCGCTTTGGAAAATGGGAAAAAGTTCGTGATAGAAGCTAACAATAACAACAAGGAGAACGTGTATATCCAGTCGGCGACGCTTAATGGCAAGCCTTATACCCATAACTGGATCACCCAGGCCGATATTATGAACGGCGGTGTACTGCATTTTGAAATGGGCGACAAACCGGCTATAAACCGGGGTGTCGCTTCTGAAGATAGGCCGTTTTCGCTATCAAAAGCTCAATAACAAAATTAAGAAGAATATGGAAAACGTCATTGCGAGTGTTTAAATCCGGAGGCCTCTGAAGGTGAAATGACATTTACACTACCCGTCATCCCGAATTTATTTCGGGATCCCACGCGCTGAGCGGCTATGCAAGCGGCCTTGCATGTGGGGTGCTGAAACAAGTTCAGCATGACTGTATTTTTTATTATGTCATGGTAGGAACGAAGCAATCCCCGATTAGCAGGTCCGCTTTGTACAGTTTGGGATTGCTTCGTTCCTCACAATGACGGTTTACTATAAGAATTATAAGAATATCCGCTAAAACGATTTTATGATCAATATTTACAAAATAAAAAAGTCAATTCTATTACTTACTTCGGTGATGCTGCTGCTCAACCCGGCATCAGCACAGGAAATCTTTTACCTCAACAACGCCAATAAACAAATCACATGGAAAGTAAAAGCCCAGGCCGACCTGGGAGCCGATAGTCTTGACATCTACAAAAGCGGTTACGCCGCTACTGATTGGGTAAAGGCTATCGTACCCGGTACTGTATTTTCATCATACGTAGCAGCCGGTTTGGAAAAGGATCCCAATTTTGGCGATAATATTTATAAGGTTGATAAAAAGAAGTACGACCGCAATTTCTGGTACCGTACTGAGTTTAATACTCCCGCCAATTTCACCAAACAAAAAATCTGGCTTAATTTCAAAGGTATTAACCGCAAAGCCGAGATCTACCTGAATGGGAAGAAGATAGGTAGCTTAGATGGTTTTATGCAGCGGGGCATGTATGACGTAACCAAACTCGTAAATAAAACAGGGGCAAATACGCTGGCTGTTTTGGTTTACTGTCCGCTGAACCCATTGGTAAATTATGCCAGCCCAACATATATACCCAGCGCCAGTTGGGATTGGATGCCTTATGTACCGGGCCTCAATAGCGGCATTACTGATGATGTTTACCTGAGCAACACAGGTAGCCTTACCATTAATGATCCCTGGATTCGTACAGATGTGCCTACTACCGCCCGGGCTGAAGTATCGGTTTCGGTTGAGGTGAAAAACAGCACGGATACTTTTCAAACAGGGACCTTGACCGGTGTTATTAATCCTGGAAATATCCGGTTTACCCAAAAAATATTTGTGGGTGCTAACAGCAATGCCGAGGTAAAAATCGACCCAAAACATTTTTCGCAGCTGGTGATCAACGGCCCAAAACTGTGGTGGCCCAATGGCTATGGCGATGCCAACCTGTACACCTGTAACTTAAGCCTGAAATTGGGCGATGAAGTATCTGACAGCAAACAGATCCGGTTCGGCATCAAAAAATACAGCTATGATACCGTAGGCCATGTATTGCATTTATATGTAAATGGCACCAAAGTATTTTTAAAGGGCGGCAATTGGGGGATGACCGAGTATATGCTGCGTTGCCGGGGAGACGAGTATGATACCAAAGTGCGTCTGCATAAGGAAATGAATTTTAACATCATCCGCAACTGGATAGGCTCAACCACGGATGAAGAATTTTATGATGCCTGCGATAAATACGGCATCATGATCTGGGATGATTTCTGGCTTAACTCTATCCCCAACCTGCCTAATGATGTAAATACTTTCAATGCCAATGCCATCGAAAAAATAAAACGGTTCAGGAACCATCCATCCATTGCCATTTGGTGCGGTGATAATGAGGGCGAGCCTTTACCTCCGCTAAATAACTGGCTTCGTGAGGACATTAGCGCTTACGATGGTAACGACAGGTATTATCAATCTAACTCGCATGCAGGGAATTTAACAGGCAGCGGTCCGTGGACTAACTTTGATCCGCGCTGGTATTTCAGCCGTTTTCCTAATGGCTTTGGCGGTAACCAGGGTTGGGGTCTTCGCAGCGAGATAGGTACGGCGGTGTTTACTAATTTCGACAGCTTTAAGAAATTTATGCCGAAGGATAAATGGTGGCCCCGCAATGAGATGTGGAACCTGCATTTCTTTGGTCCGTCCGCAGGTAATGCAGGCCCCGACAGGTACGACGATGGAATTAAAAACCGTTACGGAGCCGCTTCGGGTATCGAAGATTATTGCCGTAAAGCACAGCTGCTGAACATCGAAACCAATAAAGCCATGTACGAAGGCTGGGAAGATAATATATGGGAAGATGCTTCGGGCATTATGACCTGGATGAGCCAGTCGGCCTATCCTTCATTGGTGTGGCAAACCTATGATTACTACTATGACCTCACCGGTGCCTACTGGGGGGCTAAAAAAGCCTGCGAACCGGTGCATATTCAATGGAACCCGGTAAATAATGCTATTAAAGTGATCAACACTACTCGCACTGCCGAAAACAGCCTCATTGCTTATGCCGATGTTTATAACAGCGATGGACAGATCGTAAAAGAATACAGCCAGTCAAAAACTATCGATGCGCCATCGAATACAGCGCTGAATTGCTTTACCATGGCTTTTGCTGATAACCGCGAAAATTTGGCACTAAACAAACCTGCTTTTGCATCATCAACCACCATGGGTAAGGCCGGTTCTGTAACGGATGGTAATCCAGGAAGCAGGTGGGCCAGTAATTCAAATGATGTCGAATGGATCTATGTCGATTTGGGTAAAGAGCAAGAAGTAAACGGCGTGAAATTAAACTGGGAGGAGGCATATGGTAAAGCTTTCAAGATCCAGGTATCTGACGATGCCAAAAGCTGGAAAGATGTTTATGAAAGCGGCGATGGGCATGTCGGTGTTCAACAGGTTACCTTTGATGAAGTGAAAGGCCGATACGTGCGTATGTATGGATTACAACGCGGATCGGGTTGGGGCTACTCTCTTTGGGATTTTGAGGTGTACGGCGGCGTGCCGAAAAGCAGCAGTCTTACGGATGTTCATTTCATCAAACTAAGATTGATTGATAAAAACGGAAAACTGGTATCAGATAATTTTTACTGGCGGGGTAATAAACGTACAGATTTTACCGCCATTAACCAACTGCCAAAGGTTAACCTGAAAGTATCATCAACCATAAAGCAAATTAACGGCAAGTATTATGTGGATGCAAAGATCAGCAACCCATCCTCATCAAAGGCGGCTGCATTTGCTATTCGCGTACAGGCAACAAAAGCCGGCACGGGCGAACAGATACTGCCCGCAATAATGAATGATAACTATTTTTCGCTGATGAAGGGCGAATCAAAAGATATTTGGATTGAATTTGATGCAGCGTTGCTGGGCAAGGACAAGCTGAAGCTATTGGTACAGCCTTATAACGATCCGGTAATAACGGAAAAGTAATAATAAGCCTTTGGTACCTTGAAGTTTTAAACTAATTTACCGGTCCAATTAACAAACAAACCTGCATAATGGATACCAAACCCAAATTCACCGAACGCAAGTTCCTTGTCGTACTCATTTTTGTAACCTCATTATTTATGCTCTGGGGCATAGCCATGACCCTCGGCGATACATTAAACAAGCATTTTCAAAATGTTTTGCATGTTTCAAAGTCGCGTTCGGCTTATGTACAGTTATCATTATTTGGCGCTTACGCGGTGATGGGCATCCCGGCAGGTATGTTCATGAAAAAATTTGGTTATAAAAACGGTGTGCTTTTAGGCCTCGGGCTTTATGCTGCAGGTGCATTCCTGTTTGTTCCGGCGGCTGATGCTAAATCGTTTGACTTCTTCCGGATAGCCTTGTTTATCCTGGCTTGCGGCCTGGCTACGCTCGAAACTGTTGCTCATCCATTTGTTGCCTCTCTCGGCGATCAGCGTACCAGCGACCAGCGCATTAACTTTTCGCAGGCCTTTAACGGTGTCGGCGGCGTTATTGGTCCGCTGTTGGGCGGCTATTTCGTTTTAAAAGGAGGGCAGGAGCATTCTAACGACCTGATATCTGTCAAACACCTATATATTGTGATAGGAACGGTGATAGCATTGGTTGGTGTAGCATTTTCATTTTTAAAAGTGCCCCCTTTACAAGATCCACATGTGGTAGCTACGGATTCATACGCTGTTGCTGCCGAAGGACATATTGAGGAAAGTCTATTCAAGAAAAAGCATTTTGTATTTGCTGCCATAGCTCAGTTGTTTAACGTGGCTGCCCAGGGAGGTACATGGGCGTTTTTCATTAACTACGGACACGAAATTATGCACTTGACTGATGAACACGCAGGCTATTATTTTTCATTAAGTATGGTGATGATGATGGCCGGCCGTTTTATTGGCACCTTCCTGATGCGTTACATAGCGCCAAACAAACTGCTGGCGGTATTTGCCCTGGGCAATATCCTGATGTGTGTTATTGTAGCACAGGGATTTGGCGTGGTGTCATTTGTTGCATTGCTGTTCATCAACTTTTTCTTCAGTATTATGTTCCCAACTATATTTAGCCTGGGGTTGAAAAATTTAGGTTCACAAACGCAAAACGCGTCCTCATTTATAGTAATGGGAGTTGTAGGCGGGGGATTGTTTCCGCCGGTTATGGGCCTGATTGCTAATCACAATGTTGCGACAGCTTATTACCTGCCTATCATTTGTTATATGGTGATATTTTTATTCGGGATCAGTTATCCTAAACTGAATAAAAAAGGAATATCAGCAAATTAGCTTAATCGATTTATTTTTATATTTTGGCCAATAATCGCTTAATAAATCATGGTTATTAAGCGATTATATTTTATATTTGATTTTAGCCAATTATAAGCCATTGAAAAAACTATCGATTGTTGATATCGCCAATGAATTAAAGGTTTCTAAAACCACCGTATCGTTTATACTGAACGGGCGTGCAAAGGAAAAACGGATAGGTGAAGACCTGGTAGAGCGTGTTACCAAATATGTAGAAGAAGTGGGTTATAAACCTAATTCCCTGGCTAAAAGCCTGCGTACCGGTAAATCAAATACCATTGGTTTAATGGTTGAAGATATTTCAAACCCTTTTTTTGCAAGCATAGCCCGGCTTATTGAGGATAGGGCTTATAAAAACGGCTACAAAATAATTTATTGCAGTACCGATAATGATACCCAAAAAACCAGGGAACTGATTAGTATGTTTCGTGACAGGCATGTGGATGGCTATATTATTGCTCCACCCGAAGGTATTGAAGACGATGTAGAACAACTGCTTAAGGATGGCCTGCCGGTGGTAATGTTCGACAGGCATTTACCCAAAGTAAATACCGATTATGTAGAGATTGATAACCTTTTCAGCACCTATAATGCCACCAGGCACTTAATACAACAGGGTTACAAAAATATAGGCTTCGTTACTTTCGCTTCGTCACAAACACAAATGCTGGCCCGGATGCAGGGCTATAAGGATGCGCTGAAGGAAAGCCGTTTTGCTCCGGTGGTTAAAGAGATTGTTTTTAACCAGGACGAAGAAATGATCATTAAACCGATGATGGCCTTTTTTAAAAAGCATCAGGATCTCGACGCGGTAGTTTTTGGCACCAACCACGTAGGTACCTGCGGGTTAAAAGTATTTAACACACTGGGTATTAAAGTGCCCGGGGATATGGCCGTTATATCGTTTGATGATTATGACGTTTTTAAGCTGTACTCGCCCCCGGTAACCGCCATAGCTCAGCCGGTTGAAGAAATTGCCGATAATGTGATCACCGTGTTACTCAAAAAGCTTAATACCAAGGGGGGTAGTACCGCTTCTCATTCCATAATTCTTAAAACTAATCTGCAGATCAGGGGATCATCATCCGGTTTAAAGATTGATTAATTTTAAAAGAACCATATATTAGCAGATGTAAATAATACACTTGCAGGGGATAGGTTTTCTGTAACCGGGCATCCTTTTATTATCTTTAATAAAAATTTACTGTTATGACACGGGCTTTTATCATAAAAAATAAAGCGAGAATGGTTTTGGCTTTAGCTGTGCTTACCGCTATGCTTTTATTAGCCAACTGGAATGGTCGGGACAATGTTAAAGAATTGGATAAAACGCTGACATCCATTATGAAGGACCGCTTATTGCCAGCTACTTTTGTGCATGAAATAAGCAGTCGGCTTTATGAAAATAAACTGGCAGCTGTTTCTGGTGCAGATGTCCAGGTAAAAATTAATGGTAATTATGCAGCTATAGAAGCGTTAGCAAAGAAATATGAGGCCACTCAATTAACACGCGAAGAATCAGCAAAATGGAAGACCTTTCGTGTGCAATTGCGTGATCTGCAGCAGCAGGAAGCTGGCCTGAATAATGCAGAGTATGTTTTTAATCAGGCCCTTAAATCGCTTGATCAACTGATAGCGATACAGGTTGGCGAGAGCAACCGCCTGCTGCAAAGCGGACAAAGAAATGTAAGTTCAAGTATACTTACAGCCAATTTTGGTGTGGTTGTTTGTATTTTACTTGGATTATTTATTATGGTGCTGCTAAGCGCCAGGGAACAAATGATTTTAAGGCAGGACGAAAGGCATTTGCTCAATTAAAGATCTTAAATAATAAAAACCAGACTTACGAAGTTTCTAAAACTTCGTAAGTCTTCGAGGCTGTTTAAAAACGATGATTTCCAAATGTAGAGACGCATCACATGCGTCTCCCGCATCCATTTTACGCTTGCTCGCTTATTAAGCACGGCTTGTCCTACGGGAGACGCATGTGATGCGTCTCTGCAAAAAACATTCATTTCATTCGTTTTTAAACAGCTTCTTCGAGTTTCTTAAATAACCATCACATTTTCACCGCCTTTAAGCGGGTAGGATTTTGCTTTCCAAACCAATACGCCGGATGTATGCTGCGGTAAACTGACCTTTATTTTCCACTTTTTATTTTCTAAAACATAAGCTACTGCAACCTTACCGTTAGGGTGTGGGATCTCGCCGCTCACATTGGTCATTGTTCCCAAATGAGGGTCGATCTTGATCTTGCTGAATCCGGGCGAATAGCTGTCAATACCCAAAACAGTCCTGAAGAACTCAATGTTAGGGCTGCTTCCCCAGGCATGGCAGTCCGAACGGCTGTATTTAAGGTCGGAATATTCGGCCCAGGTGGTTAAGCCCATTTTAATATTCTCGCGCCAGATACCCAGCCAGTTCATATAATCGTTACCTAAACCACCTTTTACTAAGGCCTGGTGCAGGTAATATTTAAAATAAATGGTGCATTGGGTCAATGAGGTATCGGTTAATAATCGTTTGGATAACACAGGCAGATCTGCGTTTTTCACCATGCCTGTAAGTATGGCTAATGAATTGGCATGCTGCGAAAATTGTTTCTTGTCCCATGTATCGGCATACAGCATTTTTGTCGGGTCCCAATATTTGCGTTGAATGGTTTGCTTAAGTTTCGCAGCTTCTTTGTTGTATAAAGTGGCGTAACCGGGCATGCCCATTTTTGTTTCCATAGCGGCAGCCCACTCATAAGCCCAAAGTAATTGCAAATCAATAATGGACGAACTGCCGTCGGTGCCTTTTGGCGGCGAGCCTACATCCCAGTTTTTGCCGCTGGCCCAATCCACAAAAGTCCAGTAAGGGGTGTTTTTTAATGAGCCATCAGCTTGTTGGTATTGGCTGAAAAACTTTAATACTGCCCGTTCGCCATCCAGCTTATCCTTAATAAATTTACTGTCATTGCGGTACATCCAGTAATCATACAGCATACCTATGTACCATAACGAAAAAGTTGAAATAATTTGGGTATCATGCGTAGGGTAACGGCTTTGGGTAACGCCCTCTGTTAAACGGGAGTGGTCCATCAGGTTAATGGCATTGCGGGCCAGCCGGTCGTCGCCGCTATAATAATAGGATATCATTGCCTGGATGCGGGTATCGCCGATGTATTGCAGTTGCTCGTAATAAGGGCAATCTGTATAGGTTTCAAATGCATTAAGGCGGGCCGTACGCCAGCCAATATCGAGCATCTGTTTTATTTCCTTATTATCGGTATTGAAAACGGCACGCTGCTTAAATGGATACCCGGTAAAGGTGCCATACAGGTCATCAATAACCAAAGGCTCGTTTTGTGTATGCACAATTAAGCGGATGTACCTAAAAGTGCGGAAGTTGAGCGTAGTATATGATTGTCCTTTGCTGCCATTGGAGATCAAACTATCATTTCTGCCCGAAAAATCCTTGCCCTCCACATCGTTACGGTTACCTTTACGCATGCCATATTTGCTTAAATTATCAAAAAGCGATTCGGCATAGCTTAAAGAGATCCCCGCATCTTTCCCACCGCTAAAATTAATAGTAGGATAGGCGTTGGTAAGATGCGTTTGATCAAGCAGTATGGTAACTGTAGTATTTGCAGGAATAGTAAGCGGTGCCTTAGTGCCCGGAAAAGCCGGGGGAACATCCATCCCGGAGGCTTTACGTACAACAGGGATCCGCTCGCAAATTAATTCCTGGTGCGGAATGGAGGACGGTACCAATTGCCATCCGAAACCGTCCCACCGGCCCTTTAATTGCCCACCGAAGAGGTTTGCCGCCTTCGGCCAGCTGCTATCATCAAAGTTAGGCAAATACCAGTTCATAATGCTTTTATTCAGATCCACCATTTCGCCGGTGCTGGCTGCAAAATAGCCCCAGATGGGCTGATAACCTTTGTCCTGAATGCTTTTCCAGGTGTTATTGGTATTAAGGATCTCTTCGGCTGCTGAATTACCTTGTATAATAAAGGCTGTGCGGACACTGATCTGCGCTTCAGGGCGGTATTGAGCTTCGTTCCACACTAAAGCAGCTACGGTATTTTTACCGGCTACGAGATAAGGCGCAAGGTCGACGGTTTCATAGTTCCAGTAAAAAGTATCGCCCCTTGCCGGGCCTAATGATACCAATGTGCCGTTTACATACAATTTGTAACGGTTATCTGCCGATACATGAATGACAAAGCCGGCCGGTTTGTTGGTCAGCTCAATGTTTTTACGGAAATAATAAATGCCGTATTCATTTCCGGTGATGCCGGGCATGGAGATCCATTGCGCATTCCATGTCTTTTCCTCTGCAGTTTTATGAACAGGCCTGGCATTAGTGTTTTGTGATGAGAGAAGGATAGTTACAGATAAAATTAAAATCAGAAGGTGTTTCATGCAGATTTCATTGATTAATTGGTGATGGTCAGGTTGTTTTTCCTGCTTGCATTAAGTAGATAAATTGGTTTGACTAATATAATTAAATCGATTTAGCATTTTATTATAATTTTTAATTTTTTATGATTTGGCAAAGCTGACGGGATTATGTTTCTTTTTGAACCATCGTTGGTTCGGCTTGCGTCAGGATTGGGATAACATGCAAACTAAATCCCGAAGTTGTATTAAATAAGCTGCTGAACTTTATATTTGTTTAAACCTATACATCTATGAAAAAAATGATCCTGTTCCTGCTTTCATTTTATTTTATCAGCGGGGGGGGGTAGCTCAAAACCCGGTTCAACCACTTGTTATCCAGGGAAAGCTCAGCAATTCGGCCGAAAAGATGTTGAAGATCTTTTTTGAAGATGCCAACGGTAAACTTCTTATGGATACGATCAGGCTTAATGATTCGGGTGAGTTTTATTTAAAAACGTACAAAATAGTAAAGCCTCAACGCACCAGCATCCAGCAAAACAATACCCAAATCAACCGGATCTATGTAGCACCGGGCTATGATCTCCATATAACCGGTGATGCCATTAATTACGTCAACCTGTCGAAAACTAAAAAGATAACCGGTATAGGTGCCGAAACCAATCAATACCGTGTAAAATTAGATTCAATCCTGGTAGCCCGGAACGACAAAACAGCGTGGTATGAACTAAAGACCGATGAGTTAATCCCGTTCCTTAAAAAAAGCAAGACGTTAGAAGACTCGTTACTAAATGTTGTGTTTAACAAGCCGGCAAAGCAGGATCAATATTTCAATACGTTTAAGAAAATGATTGATTTAGATAATCAAAGCTTAAATTTTTACATGCTGCTTCAGCACCTTGATTTGAGTAAATACAATGCAGCGCAGATGCGGGAGCTGGTATCAAAAAATACCCCTTCAGCATTTTCAAAAGGTATATCGCATGACGAATATTTAGTATCAGAAGACTATAAATCATGGGTTTTACCCCTTTATTATGCTTATGAACAGCGGCTGGATCTGCTGCGCGATTCTGCTTCGGTGAAGCAGCCCGGGTACACACTTGGCAAAATCAAACAGCTTTTTACCGGCAAGGTGAGGGACTATTATCTAAACCGGTACGTTGAAAAGAGAATTGGTAGTGCTAACTCTCTTGAAAAATTGAATATAGCCCAAAAGGAGATGCGTGTATTCATTGACGCAATAAGTAACCCGGCTTAAAAAAATAACATCACCGGTAATTTTACCGAAAAAAAGTTACAGCTGATGCACGTGCAAATTGGGAAACCGGCCCCGGCTTTTACTTTGCCCAGCGACCGTGGCAAGGTTTTTAACGTGGCCGATTTTAAAGGAAAAGTTATTTATATTGATCTTTGGGCCAGCTGGTGCGGGCCATGTCGCCAGGAGATGCCTGCATATAAAAAGCTAAGCGACAAGTTCAAAGCTAATCCGCAGGTTGCTTTTGTCAGTATTGCCGTACATGACGGAGAAAAGGAATGGCGAAATGCACTCAAAGAAGAAAAGCCGGACTGGCTGCAGCTTTATGACAAAGACGGTACAGTTGCACAATCATACATAGCCTATGCAATTCCAAAATATATACTGATTGATAAAGAAGGCAAAATGCTCAGTTTTGACGCTCCCGGCCCGGGGAGTGCGCAGGCCGAACAATTAATCAGTGAGGCTATTGCAAAGCCATAGTGTGTTTATGCTTTTTCCAGGGCATATGATGCCAGTTCAGTTTTCAGGCTTTTGATCATGATCTGCATTGGTTTTGTGCTGTTTAATACCCTGCAGATCGCGTTGCCTCCTTCTATCGAAAGCATCATCCGGGTTGCAAATTCAACGGGATTTATGGCGTTTGAGAGTTCCCCGTTTTCAATTCCGTCCTGAATAATATTGGCATAGGTTGTTATTGCGGTATCAACCATGTCTTTTAACTTTTTTTTGATGGCCGGGTTAGTATCATCCGTCTCTGTCGAAAAATTAACTATCGGGCAGCCGCCTTCAATATAGCTTTTCAATGGATTTTTGCTGTTGTCTAAAGCGGCATTGATCTTGGCAATGGCAGTTTTATGTTTGCTTACTGTGTTGTTCCTTCTGTCGTTTAGTTTTCCTAAAAGGTAATCAACAGCGGCTTGTGCCAGCTCGTCTTTGCTTTCAAAATGGCCATAAAAACATCCCTTACTGGTATTGGCAACTTCAAGTACCTCATCAACAGAAGTGCCGGCAATTCCCCTCTCATTAAATAAAATCGCTGCTTGCTCAATAATGAATTGCCTTTTTTGCTCGCCTTTGCTCATCTTCAGTTATTTACTATGCAAATATAGACTAAATGGTTTAAAAAAAAATAAAGGCCGTTGATTGCCTATTGAAATTAACTGAATGTTTTATTATTTGTAAATATCTGTCAGCTAGTGTTTTATTTTCGGGTTTGGTTTGTAAATGTATAACTTTAGGTTGATTTTTTTACACTCATCTTATGAATGCGTGTATTTATAAGCCGATTAAACAGCGATTGACACAGTAATGTAAATATGGTTAAAAGTAGACCAAACGGTTTTATTTAATAAACCAATTAGTCTACTTTTGTTTTAAATAAAAACGCACAGCATACTGTTTTTACGATCTGTTAAATTTCAACATTAAGCTATGAAACTTATAAAAGAACACCACAGGGGCATCAGCACAATTTTAGCGTTCGCGCTGATCCCGCTTTCGGGTTTTGCAACTGATATTTATATACCTTCCCTACCTTCTATGGCCAGGGAATTAGCTGTCAATAATTCGGCCGTTCAGCTTTCGCTCATCGCGTTTATGATCAGTTCGGGCGTTAGTCAGTTGTTTGTTGGCAGCTTGCTCGATAGCTTTGGCCGGTACCGTATCGGTACTGTCTCTTTACTGGTGTTTGCATTTGCAAGTTTTGTCATAGCTATCTGCCATAATATTGAGCTTATTTATGCCATGCGTATTTTGCAGGGCATCACGGTAGCGCTTATTGTGGTAGGGAAGAGGGCATACTTTGTAGATATGTACTCGGGCGAGCAGCTTAAACATTATACAAGTCTTTTTTCTATCATCTGGGCAACCGCGCCTATTGTAGCGCCTTTTATCGGAGGTTACCTTGAAGCTGCCTTTGGCTGGGAATCCAACTTCCTTTTCCTGGGGATAGCCACTCTTTCACTACTTGTTTTAGAGCTGGTATACGGTGGCGAATCATTAAAAAATTATCACCCGTTCAAAGCCAAAAGTATTCTGCAGGTTTACCTGGCTACCATTAAAACCCGTGATTTTTCCCTGGGCCTCATCCTGATCTCCCTGAGCTATGCCATGCTGGTGGTGTATGGTATGAGCAGCCCTTTTATAATTGAGCATGTATTTCATTTGTCGCCTGTGGTAACCGGTTATTGTTCGCTGCTTTCGGGGGTATCATTGATGGCGGGCGGTATTATTTCAAAAACCCTCATCAGGAAGCCGCTTATCAAAAAAGTATCTATAGCGCTTGCACTGCAATTAGGCTTTGCCGCTTTAATGGTGTTCACAGCAGGGATTAAAACAAATTTATTTACGCTGATGGCATTTACAGCATTGGTTCACCTGTTATCTGGCTTTATATTCAATAATATATTTGCTTACTGTTTAGGCCGGTTTTCAAAAAATGCGGGTATTGCAAGCGGCGTGACCGGCGGCTCACTTTATATTATCACTTCATTTTTTAGCTATGGAATTGTAAATATTATGGCTATCAAAAATCAGCAGTTATTAGGAACCGCTTATTTATCGTTCGCGATACTGGCTGTTGTTACACTGATGCTTTTCATCAAAGCGAGGGCTTCGCAGCAAAAACAAGAAGAAGCGGCTGTTATTTTAGCTGCTGAGGTAGCTGTTGTATAAGGAATAAGATTCCCTGGTTTCATATAACTTTATGATGGAATAATGGAAGCCGGTAAGGAATTATCGGCTTCCATTTTGGTGTGTGATATCAGCAGTTTTATCTTTTTAGTCCTTTTACAATTAATAACATGGCGAAAGCGGTTAAGCCGATGGATATGGCTGCGCTTTTGGATACGGCGCCTAAAATGGCCAGTGTGCCTCCTGCAGCCATTGCACCAAAAACGGCTACACCTATGGCACCCGCTGTTTGCCTTGCCGTGTTTAATATAGCCGAGGCAGTTCCTGATAATGTTTTATCTACACTTGATAAAATACCATTGGTCATGGCTGGTACAGCAAGGCCCATACCCATCGGGATAACCAGGAAAGGCAGGAATAGTTCAAGATATGGGGTATGCTCGTGAGCTATGAATAAACCCGCAAAGCCGGCGGCAAACATGATGAGGCCAACAATGATAGGTTTACGGATGCCGTAGCGGTTAACGATGCGGCCGCTAATCACATTGGAGATCACAAAGCCTACAGTAAGCGGAAGAAATGCCAGCCCGGCCATAATGGATGGATAGTTTAGTACTTTTTGCAGATAAAGGCTTAAAATAAAAACGCTGCCATAGTAAGATCCGTTTAAAACCGCACCGAGTATTAAAAGTGCATTAAACCTCGCTGACTTGAACAGATGGAATGGCAGCATTGGATGTGCTGTTTTGCCTTCAATCCATAAAAAAAGACCGAAAATCAATAAACTCAAAATAAGCCCTCCCCAGATTAGTACATGGCTTAATCCAAGCCGGGGTATTTCAATAATTACACTAATGAGCGTGGTGACTGATAGCATCCAGGTGAGTTGTCCGGGCAAATCAAAACTCCTCTTGCTTGTTTTTGTCATTTGCGCCATTTTAAAACTCAGGATATAACCAATTATGCAGATTGGGATGTTAACAATAAAAATGAAACGCCAACTGCTGAATGCTATCAGGAAGCCACCAATAGTGGGGCCTGCCGCCATGGCAGCGCTTCCGGCAGCTGTCCACAAGCCTACGGCCCGCGTGCGTGTTTGTGGTGTATGTGCAAACTGGTGATTGAGCAATGCAAGCGAGCTTGGGATCATCATAGCAGCCCCAATTCCCTGGGCCACACGGCAAATGATAAGCGTAATTGCATCAGGGGCCAAACCGCATCCTGCTGATGCAATACCGAAAATGATCATGCCAATCTGGAAGATCTTTTTTGATCCTAATAGGTCGCCGAGGCTACCTGCCGACAGCATGAGTACTGCAAATGCAAGCGTGTATGCGTCAATTACCCATTGCAGGGTGCTGATACCCGCATGATATGCTTTTGCAATTTCAGGTAGTGCAATATTAACGATAGAAACATCAAGTTGTGCTACTACAAAGGCCAAACTGGTAGTTAATACCGCCCAGCCAAAGCCCGGAAGGTTTGAATGTGTTTTCTGATCCATATAGAAGCTGCCAAAGGTAAGGATCAGTTTGCATCTGGTATGGTACAATTCAACGTTTTATAGGTTTACGCGTTTATTGACCATGATATAGCCTACAATTTCACCAATAAAATAACCTGAATATTCAGCCGGCATATCATTATATTTGCCCCGATAGTTCTTTACTTTACTTCATCAACCGGTATAGGTTTTACTTAATTGTAGATTAATAGGGAATCGTGTGTAAATCACGAACTGTCGCGCAACTGTAAGTAACACAAAGGTTTTTGCCAGTAATGTCCACTGTCCTGATGAAAGGGATGGGAAGGGCGGCAAAAATGTTACAAGTCAGGAGACCTGCCTAATACTGAATTGACAATGCTTTCGCGGTATGAAGCTTGGTCTGGGTTATGATTACTTGCCTGTTGGGTCCATGACCTGTTATGACAGGCTGTGCCCATATATTCTCTCCATTTTTACATATCACCAAAGTATTACGAAGCTTAGCTAAAAGGGCTTTTAACCGATTTATTCATTTAATCAATTAAAAGAGATGCTAACGCAAAATTTAGGCTACCCGCGTATTGGTAGCCGGCGCGAATTGAAAAAAGTCTGCGAAAACTACTGGGCAGGCAAAACGGGCTTAAAAAATGTGCTTACCGTGGGTAAATACATCAGGGAAGAGAACTGGCTGCTGCAAAAAGAAGCCGAGATCGACCTCATCCCATCAAATGATTTTTCATTTTATGACCAGGTGCTGGATCATTCACTGATGTTTGGCGCTATTCCTAAACGCTATCATGAAGTGATCAGTCAAAAAGGCAATACCGAGCTCGATCTGTATTTTGCTATGGCCCGCGGCTATCAAAAAGATGGATTGGATGTGGTAGCCATGGAAATGACCAAATGGTTTGATACCAATTACCATTACATAGTACCCGAGTTTTATAAAGACCAGCAGTTTAAACTGTTCTCCACCAAAGTTATCGATGAGTTTTATGAGGCTAAACAGTTGGGCATCGTTAGCAAGCCGGTATTGCTTGGCCCTGTATCGTACCTGTTGTTAGGTAAGGAGAAAGAGGCTGGTTTCGATAGGATAGACCTGATCAAAAATCTGCTGCCTGTTTATTTTGACATTCTGAATAAGCTTAAAGCTTTAGGTGCCGAATGGGTTCAGTTTGATGAGCCGTTTTTAGCACTTGATTTAAGCGAAAAACAACAAGAGGTATTTAAAGATACCTATAAGCAATTGAGGAAGGAATTTCCTTTTCTGAAGATAGTTTTGGCAACTTATTTTGAACGCCTGGGCGATAACACTCAATTAGCGGCAATTTTACCTGTTGATGTTTTACATGTCGATTTAGTGCGGGCGCCTCAGCAATTGAATGAAGTAATGGAGCATCTGCCCCAAAAAACTATCCTTTCTTTAGGTGTTGTTGACGGGCGCAATATCTGGAAAAATGATTTTGTTAACTCGCTGGTCATTATAAAGAATGCGAAGGATAAATTAGGTGCCGACCGCGTTTGGATAGCCCCTTCATGCTCATTGATCCATTCGCCATGCGATCTGCAAAATGAAACCAACGATGAAGTGCTTACTCCCGAAATTAAGCAGTGGCTGGCTTTTGCGCGGCAGAAAATAAACGAAGTGGTATTGCTGAGCAACTTATCGGAAGATGTGGTGAGCGATAGCAGCCTGCATCAACTGGCAAAAAACCGGCAGGCAAACGAGGCCCGCCGAACATCTGCACTGATCCATAACCCAGCGATTAAACAGCGTGTAAGCGCCATCACCGAAAATGATGCAAAGCGTATAAGTGCTTTTCCTGCACGCAAAGAACAGCAGCAGCAACTGCTTAACCTGCCGCTTTTTGCCACCACAACTATTGGTTCGTTCCCGCAAACCGCCGAAGTACGAAGCTGGCGTGCCCAATTAAAAAAAGGCGCGATAACCCCGGGGGAGTATAATAAACTGATAGCTACCGAAACTGAAAAGGCTATAAAATGGCAGGAAGAAATAGGGTTGGATGTGCTGGTACATGGCGAGTTTGAACGTAATGATATGGTTGAGTACTTTGGCGAACAACTGGCCGGTTTTACCTTTACACAAAATGGCTGGGTGCAAAGCTATGGCAGCCGCTGTGTTAAGCCACCGGTTATTTATGGCGATGTATCAAGGCCACAGCCTATGACGGTAAAATGGTCGGCTTATGCGCAATCACTAACCTCAAAATGGATGAAGGGTATGTTAACCGGCCCGGTAACTATTTTGCAATGGTCGTTTGTGCGCAACGACCAGCCCCGTTCCGAAACCTGTACGCAGATAGCATTGGCCATTCGTGATGAAGTTTGTGACCTGGAAAGCGCCGGTATCAAGATCATCCAGATAGATGAACCGGCCATTCGCGAAGGATTACCGCTTCGCAGGGATGACAGGGCAAATTACCTTGACTGGGCAGTTAAAGCATTCAGGATTTCGGCAAGCGGCGTTCAGGACAGTACACAGATCCACACGCACATGTGCTATTCGGAGTTTAATGACATCATTAAAAGCATAGCCGACATGGATGTCGATGTAATCACGATAGAAACATCGCGCTCGCAAATGGAGCTGCTGGATGTTTTTGCTGATTTTAAGTATCCTAACGAAATTGGCCCCGGTGTATATGATATCCATTCGCCGCGTGTGCCCAACAGGGAGGAAATGATCCGTTTGCTTAAACGCGCCCAGGCCGTAATACCCGATGCCCAGCTTTGGGTAAATCCCGATTGTGGCTTAAAAACACGGGGCTGGGATGAAACCCAAAAAGCCTTAACAGAGATGGTTGAAGCCGCGAAAGCTGTCCGCGAGAATGTTATCAGCAATGTAACTGCTTAAATAAAAAAACTACTGTGTATCCTTACGGGTACACAATAGTTTTATAGGTATAATTAAAAAATGGGTGTCATGTTGAGCCTGTCGAAGCATGGTGGGTAGGCCTCTGCGCGCGAGTCTTCGACAGGCTCAGACTGACAGTCCCTCTTTTGTCATTTCACCTTCAGAGGCCTCTGGATTTAAACACTCAGACTGACAGGCCTAAAGGGCCACGGGATTTAAATACTTAATATGACAAAGCATGAAAATAAACACTGCCCCCGGTGTAAAGAGCCCTTTGAATGCAAAGTAGGCAGCATCCTGTTGTGCCAGTGCCAGGGCATCAGCTTTACCGACCAGGAGCGCGATTATATCCGCTTAACCTACCCGGATTGCCTTTGCCGTAAATGCCTGATGGTTATGAAGCATGAGATCAGCTCGACCGCAGCTCAGGAAAAAATGAAAACGATACTTGAAGCAATCAGGAAAGGTAAGTAATAGTACAAGCCCGGTGCTGATAATCAAAAGCTTTTGGCTTTCTGCGTTCAGCCTTTTGCATCTATTTTATTTCTCCTGCTTCAAAAAGCTCATCCAAACGCCAGTGTGAATCATTTACCCCGCGTTCCATGCCCGATTGCAGCATGCCGTCACGATCAGTCACCGATTGGAAAACAGATTGTACAGTCACTTTTGTACGGTTCCCTGGTAGTGCTTCAAACCTGGTGGTTTCAAGCGTTACATGACCACTTTCTGGCAATCCTTCAAACTCAAATGTTTGGATGATACGTTCAGGCGCGGTTACATCATGGATAACACCATGAAAGCCATAATCATTACCGGCAGGGTCGGTATGAATATAACGGTAAGCGCCTCCGCTGCGGCAGTCAAACTTATCTATGCGCATTTTAAGTTCGCGCGGGCCCAGCCATCTAACAATAAGCTCAGGATCGGTGAAAGCTCTGAAAACCAGCTCACGCGGTGCTTCAAATTCGCGGGTTATAAAAAGCTCCTGTTTTCCGGGCTCGGCCTTAATTTCTGTTTGATTTTTTGTGGTGATCATGGTGTTTTTATTTAGGTGATTGATTAATCGTTATCGTTAGCTTCCTGCAAAAGCTTGATATCCATTTTGGTCATCTTCATCATGGCAGCCATAACTTTTTTGGCTTTTTCAGGATTTTCGTTGTTATAAAGTAATTCGCTCATAACTTCAGGAACAATTTGCCAGGTAACGCCGAATTTATCGTCGAGCCAGCCGCACTGATTGGTTTTGCCGCCGCCTGCAGGTAGTACTTCCCACAGATAATCAATTTCCTCCTGGGTTTTGCAGTTGATGTAAAATGATGTAGCAGGCGAAAAATTGAACATTGGTCCGCCATCTAAAGCTAAAAACTGCTGATCTTCTATCCTGAATGTTCCAACTAACATTTTGCGGCCATTGCCGGGATCGGTAAGTGAGCTTACTTCGCTTTCGGAGTTTTTGAATACCGAAGTATAAAATTTCAATGCTTCTTCAAGGTTGCCGTTAAACCATAAAAAAGGGGTTACTTTCTGGGTTGCTTTAAATGTTGCCATGGTTTCTGTTTTTTATTGATTAAAAATTTGTTGCTTTCGATATCTCAAAGTTACCTGCCCTGGCAAGGGCTAATAGTGCCCAAAAACGACGAGATAAGGGGGTATTAGCGACAAATTGATTTTTATCTCCCTGGCATTTTGCTCATATCCATGTGCAGCACATTCCAGCTATGGCCATCAGGATCAGTAAACAGGCAGCCGTACATCCAGCCATCCATTTCCCGGGGCTTGTGATTGCTTTTGCCACCGGCTTCGATAGCCTTTTGAGCCAGTTCATCAACTTCTTCCTTGCTTTCCGCGTCGATAGACAGCAGAACTTCAACTCCCTTTGCCGTATCCGCAAGACCGCAGTTTTCAACAAAGCCTTTAAAGGTGCTTTCGTCAAAAAGCATTACGGTAACATCTTTTTCGCCAACCTGCATGGCTGCAGAATTCGGGCCGTTACCAAATTGCGAGTTAAACCGGAAGCCGAGTTTGCTGAAAAACTCCTTTGATACATTTACATTTTTTACAGGCAGATTGATCCAGAATTGCTTCGTCATAATTGGTTATTTTAATGGTTTATCATTGTTTTTTAATTCTTCGAGCAGATTGTCGAGTGCGTCAAATTTTTCTTCCCAAACCTTGCGGTAACGCTCAACCCATTGAGCAACCTCTTCAAGCTGTTTCAGCCGGGGTTCGCAATACCGTTCACGGCCTTGTTTTTTAATAGCGATAAGACCGCATTCGGTTAAAATTTTTATATGCTGGGATATAGCGGGGCGGCTTACATCAAAGTTATCCGCTATGGCATTCAGGTTCATGGGTTTAAAGGCTATCAGGTTAATGATATCCCTGCGGGTTGGATCGGCAATGGCCTGGAAAACATCTCGTCTCATCTAAATCAAATATAATATGTAAGCGATTGCTTACAAATATAATATGTAAGCAATCGCTTACGCAAATTTTTTGAATATTTTTATTTGTAAATAAAAAAGGGGAGAAGTACAGGGTCAACATTTAAACATTCGGACTTGCCTAAGCGCTCAAAAACATTAGCGTAGTGTAACCCCTAAAAAAATAAATATTTGATTATGAATATCTTGTGAGTTATATTTTAAAAAAGTGGTAACCCTGTTAACCCTATTTATGTGCGTTTGCCCGGGAGTGAAATAGGCCATCCTGTATGATTCTCAAAAAAATCATCATCTTTGTGGCTGATAAATATATCCTAACAATATGCTGTTTGATCAAATAAGCCAAAAGCCGTTCTTTATTCTTGGACCCTGTGTAATGGAAAGCCAGGAGTTATTATATACTGTTGCCGAAAAAGTAGCCGAAGCCGGGCAGAAATACAATGTGCCGGTGATCTTTAAATCGTCATTTGATAAAGCCAACCGCACATCTATTCATTCATACCGCGGCCCGGGATTAGAGAAAGGCATGGAAATGCTGATGAATGTTAAGCAGCGTTTTGGTTTACCGATTACTACAGATATTCATGAGCCATTCCAGGCAGCTATTGTAGCCGAGGTTGCCGATATATTGCAGATCCCTGCGTTTTTATGCCGCCAAACAGACCTGTTGGTTGCGGCTGCCCAAACCGGTAAAATCGTCAACGTAAAAAAAGCCCAGTTCCTTTCGGGGCATGATATGTTTTATCCGGCTCAAAAAGTTATTGAAGCCGGCAATAACCAGGTAATATTAACCGAGCGGGGCAATATGTATGGCTATAATAATTTAGCTGTCGATTTCAGGAATATTTACGATATGAAAGCTTTTGGCCACCCGGTTTGTATGGATTGTACCCATTCGGTTCAGCGTCCGGGCGGAGCAGGAGGAAAAACCGGCGGCGACCGTACTTTTGTGCCCATGATGGCGCTGGCAGCAAAAGCTTTTGGGGCAGATGGCTATTTTTTAGAAACGCATCCCGATCCTGATAATGCCCTGAGCGATGGCCCTAATATGGTTAAGCTGCACGAACTGGATAAGGTTTTAGCACCATTAGTAGGGTAAGTTTTTGTTCTGAATGTCCGGATCCATGAAAGATATTGCAAAAAGGGTTTTTGATATTGAAATAGAGTCGCTGCAGCAGGTAGCCGGCTCAATTGATGATGAGTTTGCAAGGGTTGTTGATGCCATATTAAAATCAACAGGAAAGCTGGTTGTTATTGGCATTGGCAAATCGGGGCTTATCGGTAAAAAGATAGCAGCCACATTGGCCAGTACAGGTACACCGAGCTTTTTTTTACATCCGGGAGAGGCTTTTCACGGCGATTTAGGGATGGTAAGCCCCAATGATATTGTTTTATTGATATCCTATTCGGGCGAAACCGACGAGGTGCTGAAACTTATTCCTTATTTAAAATGGAACAAGAATGTGATGATCGGCATAACAGGTAATCCTATATCAACCGTTGCCAAAAACTGCAGTTATCACCTTAATATAAAAGTTGAAAGGGAGGCTTGTCCGCTTGAACTGGCGCCAACCTCATCAACTACCGCGGCGCTGGTTATGGGCGATGCCCTTGCTATAGCTTTAATGGAGTCGCGAAACTTTCAGCAGCATGATTTTGCACGTTTTCATCCGGGCGGTAGCCTTGGGCGCAAACTGCTGGTAAAAGTTAAAGACCTCATGCGTACCGATAAGCTTCCTTTTATTAATGAGGAAGCTTCATTTATGGATTTGTTACTGCGCATGTCCGAAGGCAGGTTGGGTATGGTTATAGTGGGCGACGCGTCCCGGATTAAGGGGGTGGTTACAGATGGCGACCTTCGCCGGGCCTTGCTAAAACACCCGGATACCTCAACCTTAACCATCGCCGAAATCATGACCGTTAACCCGGTTATTATTGATGAGCATGAATTTGTAGGCTATGCCGAGCAGTTAATGCTTGAAAAAAAGATCACTACCTTACTGGTGGGTTCTGCACAAAACCGGTCAATAACAGGTGTTTACCAGATATATACGGCCTGAAACACTTTTGATTAGCCTAAGCCGCGCATTCTTTGGATCGGGAGGCAGCTGATTTTGGTAATATTTGATTATCTTTACCGGTATCTATCATATTCTACCGTGTTAAATTAAATGTCTGATCAATCAAATTCGATCACTAATAAATTTCAGGCTCCTGCAAATATTC
Organism: Mucilaginibacter gossypii; assembly: GCF_900100945.1. Classification (GTDB taxonomy): domain Bacteria; phylum Bacteroidota; class Bacteroidia; order Sphingobacteriales; family Sphingobacteriaceae; genus Mucilaginibacter; species Mucilaginibacter gossypii. The sequence continues at coordinate 650,991 of NZ_FNCG01000001.1, forward strand.
ATATTGCAATAATAGGTCTTGGCTATGTGGGATTGCCCCTTGCTGTTGAATTTGCCAAAAAATATCCTGTAAAAGGTTTCGATATTAAACAAAGCCGGGTAGATGAGCTGAATAACGCGTTTGACCGTACCCTTGAAACCAGTAGCGACGAACTATCGGTAGTTTTAAATTTAAAGGATGAAAGCAAGGGCCTTACTTTCACATCGCAGATAACAGACATTGCTTCCTGTAACGTTTATATTGTTTCGGTACCAACACCTACCGATCAGCACAACCGGCCCGATCTGAGCCTGCTTATTCGGGCAAGTAAATCAATAGCAGGAGTATTGAAGAGGGGGGATGTTGTTATTTATGAATCAACAGTTTATCCCGGCGTAACTGAGGATGTTTGTGTGCCTGTTTTACAAAAAGAATCAGGTTTGCAGTATAACAGGGATTTTTTTGCAGGATACTCGCCCGAGCGTATAAATCCGGGGGATAAAGTCCATACGCTGACCAATATTTTAAAAGTAACATCGGGCTCAACGCCCGAGGCTGCTGATTTTATTGACAACTTATACCGGTCAATAGTAAAAGCAGGAACGCATAAAGCCCCCGCCATTAAAGTTGCGGAAGCCTGTAAGGTGATCGAAAATTCACAGCGGGATATCAATATCGCTTTTGTAAACGAACTTGCCAAAATATTCAACATCATGGATATTGATACCCATGCGGTTTTGGCAGCGGCAGGTACCAAGTGGAATTTCCTGAATTTTAAACCAGGTCTTGTAGGCGGCCACTGCACAGGAGTTGATCCGTATTACCTTGCAGCAAAAGCCCAGCAAATGGGTTATCATCCCGAAATTATCCTGGCCGGACGAAGGCTTAATGATGGTATGGGTACGTACGTTGCCCTTGAAGTCATTAAACTGATGGTGAAGAATGATATTTCGGTAAAAAACTCAAAGATCCTGGTGCTCGGTTTTACTTTCAAAGAAAATTGCCCGGATGTTCGTAACACCAGGGTAATTGATATTATTAAGGGATTTGATGGTTTTGACGCAACCTGTGAAATATATGATCCATGGGCTGACCCGGATGAAGTAAAAAGAGAATATGGTATCTCTACATTAAAAAATTACGGGCAACTAAGCGGCGCTTACGATGCTATTGTTATGGCTGTGGCACATCGCGAGTTTTATGATTTAGACTATGCAAGCTTAAAACATAAACCATCATCGGTAATTTATGATATAAAAGGTATTTTAAACAAGGATGTTGTAAGCGGACGGCTGTAAATGTTTTTTTTACAGTTATTTTTTCGCATAGAAAATCATTTTTTTGTCACTGTTAACAGAGAATTCATTTTGAATAAATTTCTTAATTTCTAATTTTGTGGCTGTGAAAATAATACATTCGTAACCGTGTCTTCATTTAATTATGACATTGTTATTAGTAAATAATTATAGTAATTTTAGCAGGGTTGCATACTACATAAGCACATATACATGATTCACAGATACGCTACTTTTATTAAAGCAGTGAACCTTACCATTGATTATATTATACTTAATATGAGCATGGTAATTTCTTACTTCATTGAAGACCGGTCATATATTTTTTGGATTAACAACAGGCAGTACCTGCCTATTGTGTTAGTTTTTAATCTAATTTGGCTGCTGTCAGCTAATATTACCGGGCTTTATGAACATGTTCTGAATAAAGATTCAATTAAAACCTATCGCGGTGTAATTAAAACTTATCTGCTGTTTGTAAGCTTTATTTGCTTCACTATCATTATATTGATAGGCACCAAAGCGTATTTTATAACACGCGAGTATCTTTTTTATTCACTGGCGTTATTCGGTTTCCTGCTTGGTTTATGGAAGTTAATATTCCTGAGCATCCGTAAAAGCGACCGCGCAACGCTTATCGATATACGTACTGTTATCATTATAGGTGGGGGCCGCATCGGGTCAGACCTGCATAGCTTTTTTAAACAAAACCCCGAACGTGGGTATAAGCTTGTTGGCTTTTTTGATGATGCATCAGACAGCGTACTTGATCAAAGCCTTTATTTAGGCGGTACTAATGATTGTATAAGCTATGTGCTCAACAATAAAGTTGATGAAATATTTTGTACCCTACCAAACTCTGAAGCCGAGAAAATAGAGCAGTTGATGCTTGATGCAGATAAAAATCTGATTAGGTTTAAATTTGTGCCAGAATATTACGACTACGCTAAAAAGCCAACTTTTATACAAAGCTTCGGCCATATCCCGGTTATATCCGTAAGGCCAGAACCTTTGGAGAACATGCTGAACCGCTCCATCAAACGCTTGTTTGATATCTGTTTTTCTATATTTGTGATCCTGTTTATTTTTAGCTGGTTATTCCCCATTTTGGCCATCATTATAAAGCTTGAGTCAAAAGGGCCGATATTCTTTGTGCAGGAGCGCTCAGGCAGGGACAATAAGCCGTTTAAATGCTATAAATTCCGTAGCATGCGGGTAAATCACGATTCAGATAAAAAACAAGCTACACGCGGCGATTCACGTATAACCAAATCCGGGGCATTTATCCGTAAAACAAGTATCGACGAATTGCCACAGTTCTTTAACGTAATATTAGGCAATATGTCTGTAGTAGGCCCGAGGCCGCACATGATAAGCCACACTCAACAATATTCGCAGCTTATTGATACTTTCATGGTAAGGCATTTTCTTAAACCTGGTATTACGGGTTGGGCCCAGGTGTCAGGCCTGAGGGGCGAAACTCAAACCACACAGGCTATGCTTGAGCGTGTGGAGGCCGACGTTTGGTATCTTGAAAACTGGTCGTTCCTGCTGGATATGAAGATTATCTTCCTAACGGTATGGAACGTGTTTAGAGGCGAAAAGAACGCGTTTTAATATGCCGATATTCCGGGATCAGCTAAGCCGAAAGGTTGAACTTTCCGGAATCCCTAAGCGGATCATATCCATTGTCCCTTCACAAACAGAATTGCTTTTTTACCTTGGCTTAAACGTTGAGGTGATAGGCATTACTAAATTTTGTATCCATCCGGCAGATAGGTTTAATTCAACAACGAAAGTAGGGGGGACTAAACAGCTTGATGTCGAAAAAATCCGATTGCTGACCCCGGATTTAATTATCGCCAATAAAGAGGAGAACGACCGTCTTCAGGTAGAAGAGTTAATGAATATATGCCCGGTTTGGATCAGTGATATTTTTGATCTGGAATCGGCTTTGCAAATGATTGTTTGCATTGGTGATATGATAGGTAAGCCCGGGCAGGCAAACGTGCTTTGCACGGAAATTAATGGTGGTTTTAAGGGTATAAAGTTTTCTGTAACGAGGCTGGGAGTTGCCTATCTCATCTGGCGTAAACCCTATATGCTTGCCGGCAGGGGAACTTTCATTGATAGTATGCTGCAAACATGTGGACTAAACAATGTAACAGAGGGGGAGCGTTACCCGGAGATTGATGCAAATGCTTTAGTCGCGGCTAATCCGGATCTTCTTTTTCTATCATCAGAGCCATATCCATTCGCTCAAAAACATATAGAGGAGTTTAGGGCGCTTTTACCAAATGCAAAGATAGTTTTGGTAGATGGTGAAATGTTTTCATGGTATGGCAGCAGGCTTTTATACGCACCCGTATACTTCAAACAACTGATAAATGGGCTTGTGAAAAATTAATTCCTACTAAATGAGCATGATAGCAAAAAAATGAAAATTATGTTTTTAAGTATAATTTTAAACGCTATCTTTGCAGCCTGTTAAATCAGAAACGCGGAAGTGGCGTAATTGGTAGCCGCACCAGACTTAGGATCTGGCGCTTCACGGCGTGGGGGTTCGAGTCCCTTCTTCCGCACTTAAAAGTAAAAGCCTTCAAAGTCATTGATTTTGGAGGCTTTTTTGGTTCGATAGATAGGTTATTTAAAATGTCATCCGTTTTAAGTATTTGTATTTTAGTGATTTACTGGTTCCAGTCCAGGCATCAACCCAACTACTCAAAGTTCAAAAAATCTTTGTTATACATGCTAATTCATTGCCAGGCTGACTTAAATTGCATTAAATTCTATGGTCTTATAAACAAAGTTTTTCGGCCTTTAAAACAAAACGTCTGAATAGGCTACCTTCTAATTTTGCTTTCATAAAATTCAATTATTATGGAACAAAATAATTATAATGGGACTTTGCAAAAACCGGTAGGTTCAGGCTTCAACGCAGTATCCACAACATCTGATGTTATAAAGGAAGTGGATCTTAATGGAAAAATTGCTATTGTCACAGGCGGCGACGGAGGTCTTGGCCTGGAAATCACCAAAACGTTGTCTAAGGCAGGTGCGGCAGTAATTGTACCTGCCAGGGATATTGAAAAAGCAAAATTAAATCTTCAAGGAATTGCCAATGTAGAAGTGGAGCCGATGAACCTAACGGAACCTGTCTCTATTACTTCGTTTGCTGAAAAATTCCTGGCATCAGATAGGCAATTGCATATGTTAATAAATAATGCGGGCATCATGTGGACACCTTTACAACGTGACAGCCGAGGTTATGAGGCACAGTTTTCTACCAACCACTTAGGACATTTTCAACTTACAGCAAAACTTTGGGAAGCCCTTAAGAAGGCAGAAGGAGCAAGGGTGGTGACGGTTTCCTCTTCGGCACACCATTATTCTCCTGTACTATTTGATGATGTTAATTATCATACGAGAGAATACAACAAATTTGAGGCGTACGGCCAATCTAAAACAGCTAACGTGCTATTTACTGTTGAACTTGATAAAAAAGCCCGTCCGTTCGGTGTCCGTGCTTATACACTGCATCCCGGTCTAATGTTGGATACCAATTTGAGCAGGCACCTGACCTTTGAAGATTTTGTTACTTTGGGTGCTGTAAATGCTGACGGCACACCCAATGAAGAAGCCCAGGCAGCGATGCAGAAAATGTCTAAGACTAAAGAGCAGGGCGCAGCCACAACCGTATGGGCCGCAACAAGTCCGCAATTGCAAAATATAGGCGGTGTTTATCTGCAAGATGTCGAAGTTGCCAGTTACAATCCCGATGCATACGATAGTAACGCAGGGAAGCGCAACCCTGGCGGGACATTCGGTGTGGCCCCATTTGCCCTGGAGCCGAATGCGGCACAAAGGCTTTGGGTTTTGAGCGAGGAACTTACTGATACAAAATTTGATGTTCAATAAACAAGACAAATAGGGCCCAAGCTGTTGGGCTTTATTTGCTTATTTTTGTATTATGGCGGTACGGCAAATAAATAATTACGCGGAGATTGTATTTACCTGTAGCGAAGCGGTACACCAAAATAGTGAACTGGTTGCGGAGGAACATTCTATTGTCCGGGTATTATCAGGCCAATTGAAAGTAATAGAATCTAATAAAACTTACTTTTTTGAAACTGGGGAAACTTTTTTATTTCCTAAGAACCGGTTAGCCCGGCTCATAAAAACGGGAAAAGACGATTTGCCCTACAGAGCGATTATTGTAAAGCTAACCCAAGATGTGCTGAAAGCATTTTACGAGCATAAAAAAAATGAAGTCTTTACGGTATTTAAAACTGATGCCATAATTCCTTTATCTAAAGGGCCGTTACTGGACAGTTTTTTTGCTTCAATGCTTCCTTATTTTGATCTGGAATACAAATTACCGCGCGAACTTTCGGAGTTGAAAATACAGGAAGCGATAGCCATATTGCGATCTATAAATGACAGTATGGACCATATTTTATCCGATTTTTCAGAGCCGCATAAAATTAACCTTGTCGAGTTTATGGAACGTAACTATATGTTTAACATGCCCATAGAAAAATTCGGTTATCTGACAGGCCGAAGTTTAACAACCTTTAAGCGTGATTTTAAGAAAGTGTATGGTACAACGCCTCAGAAATGGCTCATGCAAAAAAGGCTTGAACTCGCCCGATACCAATTGGCTGAAAAGAATCGCAAACCTTCTGAAATTTATTTGGAAACGGGCTTTGAAAACCTCTCGCACTTTTCATATGCCTTTAAAAAACAATTTGGTTTTACGCCAAGTGAATTGTCAAAAGCTAAATAAATTGAAACAACTGTTCTTAGGATACTTTGTGTTGTTAAAAGTTCTTAAATGGCAGATAACCCGCATAGGATAGCTAAATCCTTTAAAAAATGGTTCGAATTCCGTACCGTTAGGTGCACCACATGGGATTCTGTCGAAATTTCGAGAGGGTTGCTCCAAAAAGAGCAGCCCTTTTTTATTGATTTTTAGTAAGTTATCCTCGAACGCCGGATTGATGTAGGGTGTGCGATATGCCCCCTCTCTAAACATGAGACTATGTTCGAACGCCCCTTTAATAAAGGATGTTTTTGATTGAGGTTCGCTTTTTTATAAACGCCCGGTATTGAGGTCAGCGAAGTTAATAAGATCGTTTGTTGATGCAGGCTGTCGTCCCCCAGCTTTTGATTATAACTAATTTCCTCACTCAGCCGTGTCTTTTCAGCCTGAAACTTTTCATAATATTTCAGGTAGGTTTCTACTTCAATTTCCTCGTTGATCAGTTCCTTCAACTGGCTTTTCTTCACCACAACTTCCTGTGTTTTAACCTTTACCATGTCTTTGAAGCTGGCGGTTGCAGGCGATACAAGGCTTAGAAAGACTTAAATAATCCAGGACCTGTTCCAGTTTTTCGTGAAGTACAGTTCCAAAAACATTGAAAATATTTGAACAGTAGGATCCAAAGAAATCCTTTTTGAGAAATATGTCAGGTTGTTCATGGAGTAAACAACTTATACGGCAATACGGAAAGCTTGTTGAACTTAGAAATTTTCGCTGTGAAATAGGGTCGATTATGATGATGAGCCGTGGACATGTTTAATGCAATTAGATTTTGCGTTGGAATTGCTGGTGAATCGGGCTTTTAGTATCTGCTGTTGCTGAAGAACTGTCAAAAAACAATATATTTCCACAGATTCAGGATTGGCAGCCAGGCGATTTTTATTGTGTGAAGGATGAGGTGAAGTTGTCATCTTTATTGATAATCACTAACAGCCTGATACGCCAGACTCATGTATAGTATTTAACGGTTGGCTTGCACATCAGGACTGTGGAGACCGTTTAAGCTTAGCAATCATGGGTTGATAAGCACTGTTTTTTTGATGGCTATCCGATGGATCTTCCATATTGGCAGCTATTGGGGAATTTACCAAGTTGTTACTTTCCGAAAGCCTTTTTCGGTAATCAGACGGGGATGTGCCCATTAACCGGCTGAACATCCGGGAAAAATAGTATTGGTCATGGATGCCGATGCGAAAAGCAAGTTCTTTGACAGACATGGCCGTGAATGAAAGGTACTGACAGGCTTTTTGTATCTTCAGGTAATTAAAATATTCCATAGGCGTATGTCCTGTTTTTTTCTTGAATATTTTACAAAAATAGGTGACTGACATTTGGGAATGATCAGCCATTTCTTTCAAGGTGACAATCTTTTCAATGTTGTCTTGCATGAAATTGATGACAGATTCTACGGTATCCGTACTCGGCTCTTTCTTCTCCCAGTTAAATTGTTCCGTGTAGATCATGGAGGACAAAAAATGATAAAAACTCATGTTCGCATAACGCAGCGTATCTTCTCCGTAACCTTTTTCAAGGTTGTAGTAAATATCGTCAAAGATCTTAATACGTTCAGCGCTGTAGGTTAACTGCGGTTTAAAAGATTCTTGCTTTTCTACGATCAGGTCAGTGATGAATCGCGCATTTTCTCCCTTGAAATGTGCCCAATAGATCGACCATGGATTTTTTTCGTCAGCGCCGTAAGCGTGCGGCGTATTTGCTGGTATTGCGATAAATTGTGAAGGAGCTATTTGAATTCGTTTTTTGTTAATATCAATCCATCCATAACCATCTGTGCAATAGATTATTATATGCTGATTGATGCCTTGCGACCGCTGCGCGTAGTGGAATAGTGCCCTGGGATAATAGCCGATATCAGTGATGTAAACCTGCCTGGTGATCGGGTCATCGATCAAAAAATCCGAAACAATTTTTTTGGGGATCACAATCAGTCTTTGACCGTCAAACCCATCTCTCTTGCGTAATGATTTGTCTTTGGACATTTAATGCTGAATAAAGATATCGGCAAAAGTGTATAAAAATATTTCATTGTTTGTAAAAATCCATCACAATCACAAAATATGTCATTTTTAGCATGGTCGAAAGGTTGTAAGTTTGATGTATAAAACCAATATGTAAATATATTATTCGCCTGAACGGTTTTCAGTAGGAAACTAAATTTCGAAAAATCTTGATTATTCGTTTTTTTATTGATGCCAGGTAAAAGCCTGGCCCTGATTTCTATTGTCCATCTCTCTGGCGCAGAACTAATTTTTTTAAACCCAATTCAATGAGAAAACTACTACTATTCGTTGTGCTGTTTTCGGCCGGTCTGATCAGCGCTTACGCTCAGCAGCGGAAGATCACCGGCACGGTTAAGGATTCACAATCCGGGCAAACCCTGCCTTTCGCCACCATTTCCATCATCTCTAACGGAAAGACTATTAGCAAATCTGCGGCCGATCGGGCCGGTAAGTTCTCGGTTGACGCAGAAACGGGTATGATCATCCAGGTATCTTTCGCTGGTTACGAACCGGCCCGGATTACGCTAGCGGCAAGTTCTGATCTTACCGTTCCACTTAAAAGCAATACCAATCTTTCTGAGGTTGTTGTGATCGCTTATGGTCGTGAAAAGCGTAAAGATCTGACCAGTGCGGTAACTACCGTTACGGCGCAGCAACTCAGTGAAGCTCCGTCCACCAACCTTGCAACGGCACTCGGCTCGCGCGTTCCGGGACTGGAAGTGCACGCAACCAGTACACAGCCTGGCTCAGGCGCTTCGGTTAATGTCCGGGGTCTCAACTCGATTTCCCAGCTACAAGGCCCGCTTTATATTGTTGACGGTGTCGCCTTAGTCGGTGATATCCGCAACATTAATCCCAATGATATCGAGTCTGTTGAAATTCTGAAAGATGCCGCCGCGGCCGGTATCTATGGCTCCCGTGCGGCAGAAGGTGTGATTCTGATCACGACAAAAAAGCCAAAAGCAGGGGCGACTAATGTGAATTTTGATATGTATGCGGGCATCCAGCATAATAATCCGGCTTACCAGATGCTCGGGGCGCATGATTATGCTACACTTAAACGATTGGCTTATCAGGATGCGGATCCGGGGACCTTCGGTCAGCCGGGTACGACGACCGCTGACGCCAAGATATTTAATGCTAACGAATTACAGAGCATAGTTGATGGCTATACCGGTTATGACTGGCAAAAAGCAATCCTGCATAATAATGCACTCACTCAGAACTATACACTTTCTGTGGCTAATGGAACCGGCTCTAACAAGGTATATTTCAGTGGGCAATACCAGAACCAGGACGGCATACTTATTAACACCGGCTATAAAAAATATTCCGGCTACCTGAGCGACGAAACAGCGATCAGATCATTTTTGAAATTGGGCGGTAGCATGAATTTTACTCATGACATTACCCACAATGCGATGCCGAACGAGTATCAGCAATCGCTGACACAAAGCCCGTTGCAGCCGATCTATGACAGCAGCGGTCAGCCGTTGATCACTGTGGACAACTCCACGGGGGTACCGACTATTTTCAATCCTGTAACACTGGCCTTAAACGCCATCGACTTATACACCACCAACCGGACCAATGCAAACCTATTCGTCGAGTTTACACCGGTAAAAAACCTGATGTTCCGTTCCAGTATCGGCGCTGATATCTATCAAGCCGAAGAAGATAAGTATTGGCCAAGAACGACAGGACCGGGTTATGCACCGACAAATGGCTTAGGTGAGATTTATAATACCCGTGCTACGGACGTACTATGGGAAAATACTGCAACCTATAACCTGACGAAAGGCAACCACGACCTGAGTTTACTGGGCGGTTTCACTTTTGAACGTCACGAAAATACGGCGACTGATATGCAGGGAAGCCAGTTTCCAACGGACTTGCTGAGTTATAAAGCCATCGGCAGTGCCGGTCAGAAATTGCAGGACAATAGCAATTATGATGGTTGGGCAGTACGCTCATTCTTCGGCAGGGCTGTCTATAAATTTAAAGGACGTTACATCTTGAACGGCACGATCCGTCAGGACGGATCCAGCCGCTTTGGGGGTAACAATAAATTCGGTGTATTCCCCACAGTCAGCGGCGCCTGGCGGGTGATCGATGAGCCATGGATCGGCTTCAAGCTGAAAACTTGGCTGAGCGACTTTAAACTCCGCGCCAGCTACGGCTTGGTAGGTAATCAGAACTTGCCTTATGACGCAATTTATACCCGGTATGACCCAACCACTTATCCGTTTAACGGGACGAGTGTAACCAGTGGCTACCTGGCGGGGGGCACGAACGGCGTATTCGGAAACAACTCTCTGCAATGGGAAGTGCAGCACCAGTTCAATGCAGGTACCGACATTGCCATGTTCGATAACCGCATTCAATTATCACTTGACGTATATAATAAAAATATCAGCAGCCTGCTGATGCCACTTCCTTTGGCGCCATCATCTGGTTTTCAAACAGAATACGTGAACGTTGCGGCCATGAGAACGCGCGGCATTGACGTGGCACTGAAAACAACTCCGGTGAAGACGGCCAGCTTTACCTGGCAGGCGCAGATCAACTGGTCGAAGTATGACAGCAAGGTAACCAAGCTATTCCCGGGCAGGGATTCCGTTAACCTGTACCTTCGCGTTGGCTTGCCGCCAGCGGGCACTTTCGTAAACTACATTTTCGACGGCCTGTACCAGCAGGGAGATAACTTCAAGTTAAATCCAAATGGCAAACCTGGCGACATCAAAATACGCGACGTTAATGGTGACGGAAAGATTACACCGCTGGATCAGGTGGTGGTAGGTTCAAGCATTCCAAAAGGTTCGGGCAATTTCTGGAATTACTTCCGTTACAAGGCGATCTCACTGACTGTGAACAGTACGTTTGCGTATGGTCAGAAGTTGAACAACCTGACTTTTACCAACCTGACTTATTACAATTCGGCATTTGGTAGCCAGGGCAACGTCACCGTTCAGGGGGGTGACTACTGGACCCCAACGAATACAAATACAGTAATTCCAAGACCAAACTCTTTCGGTACTTCGCTTAAAACATTGCCTGGTGGTATCTCTCAGGGATCAAGCTATTCCATCCAGAATGCCAGCTACCTGAGAATCCAGCATATTACGTTAGGTTATGATCTACCTTCTTCGCTACTGAAAAAGATAAAAGTCAACACTTTGAATATCTATGCGCAGGCGCTGAATCCATTTGTCTTCACCAGTTACAAAGGAATTGACCCGGATATCGCCGGTAATTATGCATCTAACGAAATTTATCCTCGTTACCGTACTTTCATTTTAGGCGCAAGACTTTCCCTGTAACATTAAGACCAAATTAGACATGAAAACTTTTCAACGTATAAAATTCAAAGCAATCGGTATCACAGCCATCATGCTGTTGTTTGTCATCGCCGGTTGCCGTAAGGAACTTGACTATACTCCGGAAGTATTTGTTTCGGCCCAAAGCCTCTATAAGGACCAGGCCGGGGCTATAGCAGGTGTAACCGGTATCTATCAGCAATTGCAGACGCTTAAAAAATCTGACTATCAGCTTATTGGCGTAATTGGCACCGATGAGGCGCGCTGCGCTTACCAGGCGCAGGGTTATGGTTCTTATTGGGCTGGAGTAGTGGGTATTGACGTTTATGACCTTACCTTCAACAGTCAGAACGCTGACATCAGCGGCTTTTGGAGCGTTTGTTATAAAGGGATTGCCAATGCAAATGCAGCAGTTCTTAATATTCCGCAGATCAAGAATTTCGGAGACGCTTCGTTGCAAAACCGTTTGGTTGGCGAAGCCCGATTCCTGCGCGCGGTTTATTACTTCTACCTGGTTCAATTATTCGGCGATGTGCCTATGCCGCTTGAAAACACGGCTTTCGACAACGGCGTACCGCGTACGCCGCAGGCTACAGTTTATAACCAGATCATTTCCGATCTTAAGTTTGCTTCGACCAATTGCTGGGCTAAAAGTCAACTTGGAGCAAGTGCCGCCGGCCGGGCCAATATGGAAGCGGCAAAAGCCTTGTTAGGAAAAGTGTACCTGACCTTGCATGACTACCAGAATGCTAAAACAACGTTTGAGGAACTGATTAATGGTAATAAACTGACTTTGCTGGCAAATTATGCTGATCTCTTTGATGGTCAGCATGAAAATAATACAGAATCACTTTTTGAGATCCAGTATTCTACAGATAACAACAATAACACTCAGGGATTGCAGAATCTTTACGGTTCCTACGCTGGTCCTCCGGTGCCTTTTCAACAATTCAATCAGCATACTCCAGGCTATGGCGGTACGGTGATAACTTCCACAGCGTTTTACGCTGATACCGTTTTTGCGAAACCTTACTCATGGGCATATCAGTATGACGCACGTTACAAAGCTTCTATCAGTCACGATCGTTATGACAGTAACGGTAACACCATGAGCTGGTGGGCAGACCCGGGGTTACCAACCGTGAAAAAGTATGATATCTCTTCCAGCGACATTGATGTTTATCACTCTGGCAAAAACTTATATTATCTGCGCGCAGCAGACGTATTCCTGATGTATGCGGAAACTTTGAACGAATTGGGTCAAACTCAGGCAGCACTGGTACCGCTCAATAAAATACGTGAACGCGCTTTTGGAAATAGTTCGGTAAATTACGCTTTGACCGATCAGGTCTCGATGCGAGAGATCATACTGGATGAGCGTGCCCGGGAATTGGGCGCTGAAGGCTGGCGCTGGTTCGACCTGAAGCGTACGGGCACATTGATCTCGCGGGTGAAACGTTACGACGATCCAAAACGTGACTTTATGAAGAAAAATAACTCGTCTACCGATCCGCATCCAACGCAGGAGATTTCTTCCAAAAATTTGTTGTATCCTATTCCTCTGAGCGAATTGCAAAATAATGCTGCACTGGGATTAAAAGCACAAAATCCTGGTTACTAATTAAATTGATTTATATATGAGCAAATTCAAATATCTGTGGCTGTTTACCCTGGCTTCAGTTCTTTACTGCTTCCCATTCGCATCGCTCGCACAGCAAGTAGATCGGTCGGGTGACGCGCTAATGGTTAGAAGCGAAGGGTCCGCCGTCACTATCAACCAAAAAACAGGGCGTTTGGATTTTAAATTTGGCAATGGCGTTACGATTGATAACGCCATTGCCTATGTAAGGGAATTATCTTCCGGATATTTGGCGACGACTGACTGCCAGTTGCACCAGGTAAGCACTGATACGTTCAGCAATGCCGCCGGCAAAGGTATACGGCTGACGATACGACACTCCGGAAATGCGGCCCGAATTACCTTGTTGCAGCAGTTGCTGATCTATACCGATCACCCCTACATTTTTGCTAATCTTACTGCCATTAAAGGAGACGGTACGGATGAAGAAATGGAAACCCGTGAGATCTGCGCGTTGGCTGTTTTACCAAAAGAAAAGGCCCTGCTTGTGCAGCCGGGCGCCGAGCCGCGTTTGCTCGACGTTCCGTTTGACAACGATAACTGGACGCATATTCTGGAACGACGCTGGGAACCCGGGAAACCTGCATTCAACGGCATAACCTACGAGTTTTCTTCAGTTTACGACAACAATAGTTTTTCAGGTATCGTCTTTGGCAGTCTGAGCCACGACTTCTGGAAAACCGGTATTGCATATCATTCAGGTAAGACTACGGGTCAGGTCGATTCACTATCTGTTACCGACGGCGTAGCAACCCCCGATAATTCTGCATTAAGACCAGAGTATGGGGGCAACGACGGAACCCACGATCATGCAGTGCATGGTACCGCTAAGGGGCCGTCAGTTCATTCGTCCGTGATTTTCCTTGCTGCGGGAGATGTCCGCAAAATTTTTATTGACTACGGCAATGCCAACGCTTTACTAAACGGCCGGCTGGACTGGAAAGGCGCAGCACCTTTTTATTGGAATAGTTTTGGTGTGGAAGGCGTGCTGGGTTATGAGGGGAAAATGATGCCGCGTGATATTCCCAAGATTTCAGATTTTATTGCAACGCTTGATCAGTTCAATAAATATTCAAGACCGGTTATGAGTATCGATTCTTATGATCAGGGTATATATACCACGAGTTTGCTGGCATCGTTCGGTAAATACATTGACAAGAAAAAACAGGATCTTGGCTTCTACTTTATACCCTTCGCCATGTGGACCTGGCGGAACAATACTGCAAATACTAAAATTCAGGGATCAGATTATAACCTTTCAGACGCGCTGCTCTCAGACGATCACGGCAACCCGATCTGGTATAAGGAAGGCGACTGGGGGTGCCTGGCGATGGATCCTACACACCCTGCCGTTCGGCAGTACGTGATCTACCAGCTCAAAAAAGCTAAAGAGATCGGCGCAAAATTTTTGAAGATCGATTTCTTAACTGCCGGCGCACTTGAATCTACCCGTCGGTACAACTCGTCCGTTCGTTCCGGTCTTCAGGCTTACAATTACGGTATGAACATGTTGAAATCACTGGCGGATTCCATTCTGGGCAAAGACGTTTTTATAACTGAGGCAATTTCTCCCATGTTCCCCAGCCAGTATGCCCATGGCCGTTTTGTTTCTACGGATGTCTACTCCCATTTTAGGGACGATCAGCCGGGTTTCCCGCATTATGGTAGTACAGAGGCATCCCTTGCCAGCGGGTCTCATCTCTGGTGGGTACAGGGAACACTTTGGCCGTATACCAACCTGGATGTGGCCATCATGAAGAATTTCCAGAAAAATCCTGATCTGACTGAAAAAGATATCCAGGTACGTCTGTATGCTATGATGAGCATGGGCAGTATACTTGGGGACGGCTCGGATTACCGGAATAAACTCGCGGCTGATCGCGCAGCAGTTTACCTGAACAACAAATACCTGTGCGCTTTCTTTAGTGCACCAAAGGCTTTTACACCAGTAAAGGTAGCTGACGGTGAGTCACTCGACCAGCAGATGGCATTTTTTCTGCCGGGTAAAGAAGTCTTGATCTCACAGTTCAACTTCAGTAATTCCGCCGGCTATGACCAAATTTGGAAAAAGAAGGAGCTGGGTCTTACGAACACCGGTTACCTTATAAAAGATTTTCTGACGGATCATACAGTAGGCAAGATCGAAAGCGGACAAGAAACTTTTTCTACCAGCGTACCTGCAGCAGATGCGAGAATGCTTAAACTGGTACCATCTAATTAATTTAAAACTACAATTATAATATACCCGATATGGAAGTAAAAGCTTGGGCGGAACAAGTGACCATCCCGACCTATGGGATCGGACAACCGGAAAAAAATCCAATGTTTCTGGAGAAAGGGGTTTACCAGGGCAGTAGCGGTGTTGTTTATCCCCACCCGGTTGTCGAAAAAATATCTGATGAAAAAACGGATAAGGAATACACGGCAGTGTTTCTGAAAAACGATTACCTGAAGATCATGGTTTTTTCACCGTAGCCATGATTTTATTTTACAAGAGTACGCTTTGTGTTTTCTTAAAGCCGTAAACTTACCTCTTATTGTTATCGTGTTAGGATGAATTTTTGTATTGGTTCAGCAAGCGATAACGTTCTACCAATTACCTGATTCAAAACTTGATTTATATAAAGCCTGTTTAATCATTTTCTTTTCACAAATCGTGTTGCTGATTTTTAGTTTTTTGAGTATTTCATTTAAACTGGATAACTTCTTTTACCGGGCGCAGTGTGTTTCGTTCGACCTCCCTTTACAAGTTGACGGCAAAATTTAAAAATGCATAATTCATTCTGCTCATGAGTTCGATCTTGATGGTCAATGTCATCTAATTACAGCCTGATCGCAACGAAGAGGCCCTGGCTTTGTACGGCATTTCAATAATGACTTCAGTATCGATGTTACTCTGGATCAGAGGTACGCCCATTATGCGGTGTGATTCCGGTCGCTACTTTTTTAAGATCTTCCTTGCTGAGGATGGTTTTCTTTTCGTAGTGTTCCAAATGAAAGTTTTCCAATTTTTGTAAAAGATATTGCAGCGTGAATTTTTCGGCAAAGGTCAACCTGCCGGTGATGATCTGTCCCACATAGTTGGTATGTTCAAATACCTGGAACAATAATTTCTTGCCTTCGTCAGTAATGGCAATATGCTTACTTCTTTTATCCTTTTCATCGTCCCACTGCCTAACCAACCCTGACACAACCAAACGCCTGATCACTTCCGTACCAGAAGTTTTTTCCTGTAGATTATGGCTGATAAGTTCACTTTTTGATAAGTGCGGGTGCGTTAATAAAATAGCCAGTGCCGTAAAATCCTCGGCGGTTTGCAAGGGCGTACCCTCCAGTGCTTTTTTAATATATGATTTGGCGTAACGACTCATGAAAACAAACAGGCGCCCGATGTTATTATCCAACTGATAAGCAATATCCAAAGCGGCGCTGTCATTATCACCGAACCTAACTTCACTGCTATGATTATTAACGGCGGGATCGCCAACCTTATTCAAAAGAAAACCTGTAAAATCCTGCAAAGACACTTCCCGTCCCTGGTTTTCTTTTTCCAGTTCATCTACAAGATCGATCAGTTGATGAATGAGTTGGTATGATTTCATGTTTTTATAAATTAAGCATGCCGGCAATTTTCAAAATTAGTTTCTTTTAACGAGTGCTGGGTTTTGCGTCTTGAAGGTAGCATAGGCAATCTGGTAATTTTTCTTGGCATCTCCCTGCGGCTTAATGCTTTTAAACAGGTTCAACGTTTTGATCAGGGTTAGTTTATAAGCAGGCAGTTCGGGGGCGTCGATCGCCAGCATATCGGCCATTTCTTTTCCAAGCAGGTAACGCATCAAGCCCAGTATATCGTTGGCCGTGGCCTTACTTTTATTAACGGAAAGGATATGAGCGGTCAGCGATCTGGTTAATTCCTGTCCATGTGCAGAAACAGCGAACTGCCTTCGTTTAATAATGTTATCAAGTTGCTGCGCCATTTTAGAGTTTTCAGGGATCAGATCTTCATCTAATCCCGACAGATAACCTACTACTCCCCATATGTGCATAAACGCCGCCTGATCATCCTGGCTTACGCTGTAACCGAGCATTCGTAACCCGCGAATAACGATCAGTGAAAATGACAGGTTTGTTCCGGCCATGTCTTCCTGGTTGATCGGTAATCCCCAGCTATCATCCCATTTACCGCTTTGCAGTGTGTAGTAACGAACGGCAGCGTGCATGATCCGCACTTTTAAAATTTCTTCATAAGCGTTTCCGTTTTTACCGAAAGCATCCGGCCCCATAACCTCCCAAACAAACACAGCGGTATCATAAAGCCTTTTGGTAGTTTGTTTACGGATCAGTTCGGACAAGTACAGCACCATCGCGCCATTGGCTGCATTATAACAATAGGGTAATGATAACAGCCCGAGTAAACTCATAATTATCTCCGAATGCCGGGCATAGAAAATAGCGCCGTTTCTCATCAGTAGTGGTTGCGCCCATATTGGCAGTTCCGTAGCTTTATCAATAAAGTCAATTTTTGGGAATAAATGCTGTAATAATTTCAAATGGTCGGCACCTGATTGGCCACCCATCCAGTCCTGTAATTGCTTCTTCTTTACCGGATCGCTAAAAACATAATGTATAAACTCGTCCGCCCGTTTATCACCCAACAGCCGCTTGCGGTTTAAAAGTTCATTGCTATATAAATTATGGTTGATCATAAGCGCATGGTATTTATAATGCCCTCTGCAGCCAGCCTGCCGCTTTTCATCGCTGCATTAATTGAGCCATTCATCAAATAATCCCCGCAAATGAAGCATTGGTCATTTACCCGTATGGTTGTATAACCAGGTTCATTAGTCACGTGGTCGTCATTCGGCAGCGCATAATCAATATGGTAGGTTTTTAAGTGTTTCCAGCTAACGGCTTCGGGATACCAGAATTTCAATTCGCTAACCACATTTTCCTGTAGTTCATTTTGGTTCGCATTTGAATGGTCGCCTATTAACGATAATGAAATTAAAGTATCACCGCTTTCAGAATACCTGTTAGAAATACGATCCAATACGGCAATGTTATTTACAATTTTTCCAGGTAACGTATTTAAAGCTATCAGGGGCTTTTCAAACGGTCGTTTCCTGGCGGTGAAATACATATTGCTTACAGAATGATGCTCAATGTTCGAATTTCTGTTGCTTATGGGAGAACGCAAAGGATCGGTAGCTATCAAAACAAAGTTAGCGTGATAGCTAAGCCCATCTGTTGTTGTTACCGAGCCTCCATTAACTACGGATACATTTTGATGGAATAAGAGTTCCTGCGGAGCAAGGCATTCGGCCAGTTGTTTAGGTATCATGCCCATTCCTTTGGCTGGGATAGCGGCATCACCCTCGCTGAACATTTTAAAAACAAACTCAAACATTCTGCTGGAGGTACTTAAGCGGTCTTCGAGAAATATCCCGGTCATAAAGGGCATGAAGAACTGGTTTACGATGGTTCCGCTGAAACCTTCTTTTTTTAGGTATTCTGTGGTGGTGATCTCTGGTTCTGAAAAAATCTTGTCGATACTCTTACCGGCCAATTTTAGCTTTAATCGGAGCATGCGTAATTTATCAGTAAATGTAGCAGCTGAAGACAGCAAAGTGCTCATTGTTGAACCTGGCTGCCTGATCGGATCGCCTAAAATATTAGCGCCTTTTTTGTTCAAAATAATTGCGCCGGGATCGAATTTACAAAGGTCCAGCGCCTTATAATCCAATAGGTTTCTGGCCTCCGGATAAGCTGTTAAAAAAACCTGGAAACCCCGGTCGAGCAGGTAGCCATCCACCTCATCGGTTCGCACTCTACCACCTACTCCATCGGAGTGCTCCAAAACCAAGACCGATTTTTGAGCAGCCTTTAATATTTTGGCTGCTGTTAAACCGGCTATGCCTGCACCTACAACAATCACTTCCGCGTCTTTTTTCATGGCTTATGTATTGAAGCTGGTATTTGTATTTAATAAATGAGGTTCAACTCCAGGCTTGGCATAGGCGAGTTGCCCAACGGGTTGCGGTAGATAGTAGGTATCCAAACCGGCCACGGTCATGGTTCCAGCTTTACCGTGATCAACTGTTCCATCTGCCCCGATCAATCCATCTTCTGTTAGGATATGGACTATTTCACCTATAACAATTGTTGTTCCGTTAACCTCCATATCAATCATCTCACGTAATTCCAGCCCTATGCGTACGTTGGATGCTTTCACAAAAGGTGCCTTAAATCCATTTGTATAATACTTTTTGAAATGACAGGTGTCAAACTCAGAAAAGCCGGAAGGATAACTTGCACTGGTTTGGTGCGCCTGCATGTACCATTCTGGTAACACGTTATTGAGGGTATATTGTCCTGTTGATCTGATGTTACGCAGCGTATCATTGTGCTCACGTTCGGGTCGGATCACCATTCCGATAAGCGGCGGGTTCGCACCCAAATGGAAAACAGAACTGATGATACACAAGTTAGTGACACCGTCATTACTGGTTGTTCCCAAAAGATTCAAAGCCCGGTAGCCTATCAAACTGTTGATCAGGCTTGTCCTGTATTGCTTTTCCAGCTGATAGATGTTTTCGCTTTTTATATCCTGCATCTTAACTTGTTTTTAATTTACCTAAGCCGCCATCCATGCCGATAACCTGCCCCGTCATCCAGGTACTGTCATCCGATAATAAATAGGCGATAAGCCGACTGATATCTTCGGGTTGTCCTATTTTTCCTAAAGGATGACGTTTACCGGAGGCTTCCCGTTTTTCAGGGGTACTCAACAAGGCCTGAGCGAGTGGGGTGTCTGTTAATGAGGGGGCTACCACGTTAACCCTGACATGCTGGATAGCAAGCTCGGCTGCCAAAGAAAGCGCCATGCCTTCAACTGCGCCTTTGGCAGCTGCTATACTGGCATGGTAAGGCATGCCAGTTTTGGCGGCGACCGAACTGATCAGAACAATGGATGAACCTCCGGCATTTTTAATTGGTTTCATAGCCTGCCGGATCATACGTGCTGCACCTAAAACGTTCAGCTGGAAATCTTTCAAAAAATCTTCATCAGTTAACCTGCCGAACGGTTTCAGCGTAATGCTTCCGACCGAGTAAACCAACCCGTGCAGTTGCTCAGGAAGGAACAGCTCCATCGCATCCAAACTTTCTAAAACGTCTGCTTTTAAAAAATGTAAATCTTCCGGCCACTCGGCTGATGCCGATCTTGATACCGTATAAATATTGGCGTTCTGCCGATGAAGCAGTTGAACTAATGATAAGCCAATGCCGGAACTGCCTCCGACCACCAGGATATTCTTTCCGTTGAAGTCCATTATCCGATATACTTTAAAAATTCATTCTTGGTTTCAATATTTAGAAACTGCCCGCTGTATTCAGCTGTAAGCGTGGTACTGCCGGCGTCCCGGATACCACGGCTGGATACGCAATGGTGATGCGCGTCTATAATTACCGCTACATCTTCCGTGCCTAACGCTTCTTTGAGCATATTGGCGATTTGCATGGTCAGCCTTTCCTGCACCTGTGGTCTTTGCGAACAGTACTGAACAATCCTGTTCAGTTTTGATAAACCGATTACCTGCCCATTGCTGATATAGGCAACGTGGGCTTTACCTACAATAGGTACAAAATGGTGCTCACAGTTACTAAATACAGCAATATTCCGTTCCACCAGCATTTGATTGTAGTTGAATGGATTCTTGAATAAAGTGGGTTTGGGTTTGTTAGCAGGGTTAAGGCCGCTAAATATCTCCTTCACATACATTTTAGCTACCCGCTTAGGTGTGTCTCTCAAACTGTCATCTTCCAGGTCCATTCCCAAGGTTTCCATTATTGCGGCGAAATGTTTGGCGATAAGTTCCATTTTGGTATCGTCGTCCAGTTCAAATGCATCAGGCCGGAGTGGCGTGTCGAAAGCAGCGTTATAATGATCTTGTTCCAGATCAGTTACTACCTGCGCTAAAGTTAAGTCGTTAACTGTTTCGTCTTTTATCATGAAGTCGTATTAGTATAAGTTAAATGGCGTTTACTATATTATTGCCCTTCGCTGATTTTTAAGCCGGAAATAAAACCCTGTGTTTAAACCTGTATAGATCATTACATTTAGCAGGATCAGATTCATCCCATAAAAAACATCCTCTACAGAAATGGTCAAGATACGTACGCCTATGATGTGTGCCCGGGTTATACCAAACTACCAGGTTTTCCAGGCCCGTGCCGGTCAGCAAACCATTATACAGTGACACTATATCAGGCTTTGACTAAATAGGCTGCTGCACTTAAACGAGAAAACCCAGAGCCAATCACCGCTACGGAAGATTTTTCGTCAGGGATAATATTATTGATAGGATTTGACTTTAACATTTAAGGAAAATTAGCATTTAGTTTACGATTCAAATATAATACAATCATATACTATATTTTAACATGTAGTACAATTTTGTATAAATTAAGAAAGATTATAAATTACTATTTCCGCAAACTTTTTTAATTGATCCCAAAAACCAATGTTATAATTCAGTTGATAAAAAGATGATAAATGCATGTTGTAGATGATGACAGTCAGTTATTTAGATGATGACAAGCATTCTGAAAACCTGATCCTTTTCCTATTATTGCTTATGTTTTTACAATTTGTAACACAGAAAAAAATATTTGACTTCCCTGGTTAATAACGGTTTGCCCGGCATTTGTCTATCGCCTATTGATGTATAAGGTAGTACAAATTTCGCAGTCCGCCCAATGGCCGGCATACCTGAGCTATCCATTATAAGATTAAGCGCATTGTGTCTTTTGGGATACAAATTTGGGTATTGCTTTTTTCAGCATATCTAGTAAAGATCATCATATAGGTTGTTGAAATCAGCACTGGAGTAATAAGGATCTCTTTTTTTTAGTTTTACTCGTTGTATTATGAAAACGCAAATAACTGTTGTTTTAGGATTAGCCTTTCTGTTAGGCAATGCATCCTGTATTAAAGACTTTCACAAACCCACCACAGTAACGGTTAGCACGTTTGCCGGTCAAAGTATTGGAGGGTCATCTGATGGTGTCGGCACATCGGCTTCATTTAACAGCCCAGTGGGTATAGCAACAGATGTTGCCGGTAACATATACGTGACAGATAATTGGACCGGCTTGATCCGTAAGATAAGCCCGGCGGCTGTAGTAACAACCCTTGCCGGCAACGATAAGGTTGACATGGATGGCCGGGGCCCTGTGTTTTGGTATCCGTCCGGCATAGCGGTAGATGCTTCAGGTACTGTATATGTAGCCGATAGTCATAACAATCGGATCTGTAAAGTAAACCCGGAGGGCGTGGTAACAACCTTTGCAGGTAGCGGTGCCCAGGGAACAGCCGATGGCCCGGGAGCTACGGCTACATTTTATAATCCGGGAGGTTTGGCCTTAGATGCCTCCGGTAATGTTTACGTGGTACATAGTAACCTGGTCCGTAAGATAAGCCCGGAAGGCGTAGTAACAACCCTTGCAGGTAGCGGTGCAGCAGGTTCGGCCGATGGCAAGGGTACTGCTGCGTCATTTAATGGTGCTTCTGATGTAATAGTAGATGCTATCGGTAACCTATATGTGGCAGATTCCCACAATAACCTAATCCGTAAGATTAACCGGGGAGGCGTGGTAAGTACGCTTGCAGGAAGCGGCGCCAAGGGTGAAGCTGATGGCAAGGGTGCTGCAGCTTCATTTGATACTCCGTTTGGTTTGGGTATAGATGCCGCAGGTAATATATACGTGGCGGATCGTCTGAATAATAAAATACGCAAGGTGACCCCTCAAGGTGTGGTAACCACGGTAGCCGGTACCGGTGAGTTTGGGTCAGATAATGGCCCGGGCGCTACAGCTACATTTAAAACCCCAACTGACGTGGCCGCAGATAATTTCGGCAATTTATATGTAACTGATGGCAATACTATGATACGGAAAATAGTGATAAGTAGATAAACTCTCTGAATGATATCTATTAAAACTCCATTATATGTTAGGAATGGTCAAGCATAAACCCTGAATAATCGGTTCTATCGAAAACGGGTTAGATATTTGAAATCAGCCTGACCATCAAACAGAGTGGCTAATAGTTTCAGTTCATCCAAAATAGGTCTGTGGGTACATCGGGTTTTAGTACTATTTTAGGCAAGTTGTCAATTTTATTGGCAACTTTTTTATGAATTAATTGCAGGTAGCCAATTGCTTCTCTTGAGGTAATCGATTAAGCTAATTATTTACAATTGAGTTTTATTCCTCTTGTTAAATTTGTAATAATTGAACCTCATGGACCATATCATATTCAACATTATTTCTGAATCCTAATGTTGATTACACCCGCAGTCCGCGATACGGACAGAGGATCGGAACAAATTAATCATAACGCCTAAACAATCAAATATTGATTGGACAAGCTGTTTAGGTCAATCATCAACACATTAACGTTCGGCGCAATCAAAATGCCGGAATCCGGCTGGGTTTTCAAGATCCGCTAAACAGCTCGTGCCACTGGCGTATCATGCCTAAAAACCTGTTATTTAAAATGATGATCTTAAACATAGCAAAAGCCAGCTGACTTATGTTGAAGGGGGATTGGGATATATAAGGTTCAAAAAGCTAAATAAACCAGATTGACTTTCCGGAGGATATTTGGTGTGTAAAAAAAGCTATTGCATGGCTGATAACTCGCATAAAACAGCCAAATCCTTTAGAAATTGGTTCGAATTCTGTACCGTTAGGCGCACCATATAGGAACTGTGTCTGAGTTCTGAAAGGGGCACTTTAAAAGAGTGAACCTTTTTAATTATAAAAAGCCGCTACTTTTCGATTTGATCAAACAGAACTCGGATCAAGCAGAATTCTTGTGGGAGAATGAAAAAGCATTTGCTTTGTGGATATAATAATTAATACGTTGTCGATATCACGAAAACTCAAAATGTTCGATAACTGGAATATCGCTAACTGAGTTGATGAACAGATCCATTTTAACTGAAGGTCCGTGAAGCTGCCATGTTAAAAGCATATAGTCACCATCTTTCACCCTCTTAACCATCTTGAATTTCAGTTTATGAGCTGTCATCATATCTTCGCACAAGATGATACCATTTACCGAGACCGGGCATTTAATATAAAATGTTTTGGATTGATTATAATAATCTATTTTCTTTTGAAAGAAAGGAAGTACGGAAAGTATAAACAGGATCATTATACTGGCGAACCCGGCAGCTAAGTAGTAACCGGCTCCAATACCCATGCCTACTGCTGCAACGGCCCAGATGGTAGCTGCGGTAGTGATGCCATTAACCCGGTTTTCACCTCTGAAAATAACGCCGGCACCAAGGAACCCAATCCCCGTAACCACGTTTGATGCTATCCTGTCTGCATTGTCAGGCGCCCCAATGGCGGTTGACATGAGTGTGAAAAAACAAGCGCCAAAAGATATCATGATGGTGGTACGGAAGCCAGCCGCCTTACCATGATATTCTCTTTCGGCGCCTACAAGTCCGCCCCACAACAGGGCCAGTAAAAACCTGACCAGTATTTCTATATCGAAAGCCATAAATTCAATTTTATTTGATTATAACCGAATATATGATTTTTATAGATACTTGAACCTGCCGGATTTCATCATTTATGTAGCGGGAGAACCCGGTTTTCAGAGACAGATTGCTGTCATCTGCTGTAATGATAATTGCCGGGGCCCACAGTGAATTTTTTGTAATTATTTCCTGAAAAATCGGGAACAAAAATATCAGCTGTTGTATTTTGCGGAACAGTTACCCTCATATCTAATTTCCTATCAGTGATTTGCCATTTACTATAGATGGTTCCGTACGGGCAATCGTATTTTCCTTCGGCCCATGATAGCCCGCCGCCAATTACCGGTTTGATTGTTATTTTTTTATAGGCTGGTGCGGCAGGCGTAATACCTGCAATATAGCGATACATCCAATCGCCGATAGCCCCGTAAGCGTAATGATTATAAGAATTCATAGATGACTCTTCAAAACTGCCGTCGGTCCTGATACCATCCCATCTTTCCCAAATAGTTGTAGCCCCCTGTTTAATTGGGTATAGCCAGGAAGGATAAGTATCCTGCAATAATAACTTGTACGCCACGTCGGCGTAACCGAACCTGGTGAGGGCATCACAAAGATAAGGAGTGCCTAAAAAACCCGTTGTCAGGTGATCCCGGTATAGCCCGATGTTCTTAACAAGGCGGGCTGCAGCCTGCTGTCTCAAGTTTTTCGGCAGCATATCAAATTCCAAAGCTAATACGTATGCTGTTTGGGTATCTGATGAGATCAGGCCGTTAGCGGTAACATATTCGTTCACAAATGCCCGTTTTATTTTGAGCAACAACTTTGAATAATATTGCTCGTCGGTTGTTTTGTTTAAAACTTTGGCGCTGTTGATCAGTATTTGGGTTGAATATGCATAGAAGCATTGTGCGATAAGATATTTGTTGGTTATCGCAGATGTACCATCTCTGTCGTTATTCACACTATAAAACAACCAGTCGCCAAAATGATTACCCGTTACCCATAAATTGTTCCTGGTTTGCTTTTGGATATAATTAACCCAGGCTTTCATGCTTTGAAACTGGTTTTCTAAAATCTTTTTGTCTCCATATGCAAAATACATATTCCATGGGATGATGGTTGACACATCTCCCCATCCTGAACTGCCGCCAACCTCATTTGTGCCATTTTTGAATACATCCGGAACCACAAAGGGGATACTACCGCCTGGATACTGATCGGCAGCTACATCCTTGAGCCATTTGGTAAAGAAATTGTGAACATCCATATTAAATGCTGCTGTACGTGAAAATACCTGCGCATCGCCTGTCCAGCCTAAGCGCTCGTCGCGTTGCGGGCAATCTGTTGGTACATCAAGAAAGTTACCTTTCTGTCCCCATTGGATATTGTGTTGCAATTGATTAAGCAAGGGGTTGGAGCATAAAAAGCTCCCGGTAGCTTTCATATCCGAATAAACAGCTACAGCGGTAAAGTCATCTGGATTTAATGCGCCTTTTATACCGCTAACCTTAATGTACCTGAAACCCTGCCAGCTAAATTGCGGCTCAAATGTACGTTTTAAGGTATCTTTTAATATATAAGTGTTTTCGGCCTTTGCCGCCCGTAAGTTCTCTGTATAAAATTCGCCTGCTTTATCCAGCACTTCTGCGTGAGCAATTTTAATTGAGTCTCCCGGATGGCCTTTCAGTGTAACTTTTACCCAACCCACCAGATTTTGACCAAAATCAATCACCTTTTCACCGCGTGGCGTAGTTATGACCTTTATTGGCTTAAATGTTTCATGTTGCTTAACGGGTTCGTTATATGTAGCAATAAGGGTGTTTTTAGCGTATGGCATTATGATTACAGGATGCCAGTCATGGTCATCAGAAGCGGGCTTTGCCCATCCTGATTTTTCTAATCTCGTATCAATAATACAACCGTTGTAGATCTCGGCAAATTGTAAAGCTCCCGTAGATGATCTCCAGCTTTGATCTGACGATATGATTTTCTCTGAGCCATCGGTAAAGATGATCCTCATCTCCATTAAAACTGCTGTTTTATCACCATAAAAATTAGCCCTGGGTGTATAAGGGCCCAGCGGGCTGCGATACCAACCGCTGCCCAGTGTAATACCCATGGCATTTTCTCCCTGGGCTAACAGAGTTGTAACATCATAGGCCTGATATTGTAACCTTTTATTATAACTTGTCCATCCTGGTGTAAGGAAGCTGTCGCCTACTTTATGCCCGTTTAGTTGTGCTTCATAAAAGCCATGCGAAGTTATATAAGCTGTAGCCTCCCGTATTTTTTTGTTTAATGAAAAATTAGTTCTCAGCAAAGGAGCGGGGGCGTTTACTGTATCATTTAAGGCAGGCCTAATCCATTGGGCATGCCAGTCAGAAGCAGATAGCAGGCCCATTTTCCAAAATGACTGATCACTCCAAGCTGAACGTAATCCGTTGGTATCCCAAATCCTTACCCGCCAAAAATATTTATGGCATGATAGCAGTGTTTTGCCGCGGTAAGGTACATACACTGACTGATTTGATGTTATTTTTCCGCTCGACCATAACGGGGTTGTATTATTTTCGCTGAACGAGGCTGAGTCTACTTGTATTTCATAAGCTTGTTGGCCGACGGGTATATTATTTTTTTCTGCAAGTTGCCAGCTAAAACGCGGATTGTGTGCATCAATACAAATTGGGTTTTTCAGGTTTTCGGTTAAAAGATTTTTTAAAACCACTTGTGCCGAGGTAGTGAGCCATGAAAATAAAAAACATCCAATAAGAAATGGTGCTCTCATAATTTAATGTATAGGGTAACCGGTAAATTGGTTTATAAAAATAAAGCAGGATGGTTTCATTACCATCCTGCTCTGTCTTTTTGAATACTTATTATATTTTCGAGAGATCGTTATCCCGAGTTTGGGAATAACGTTTACTTTCCCTTGAGTTGAACCATCACTTTTATGG
Organism: Mucilaginibacter gossypii; assembly: GCF_900100945.1. Taxonomy (GTDB): domain Bacteria; phylum Bacteroidota; class Bacteroidia; order Sphingobacteriales; family Sphingobacteriaceae; genus Mucilaginibacter; species Mucilaginibacter gossypii. Next base: position 678,573 of record NZ_FNCG01000001.1, read on the forward strand.
TTTGGAAAATTATGCTTAAGTCGTTATTAAAGTTGATGTTTTTTAAATATATAAGATCATAACGAACACGATGACGCATTTCCTGAACATTTTCGGCATAGCCATAATTTACTTGTCCTATAGAGGTGAGACCCGGCTTGAGTTTAAATAACTTTTTGTAGTTAGGTGATTCTTCTATGAGTTGCTCAATAAAATACTGCCGCTCTGGTCTGGGACCAACGATAGACATGTCGCCCTTTAAAACATTCCAAAACTGGGGTAATTCATCCAGCCTGGATTTACGTAAAAATACACCCCATTTGGTAATTCGGGGATCTTTATCTTTTGACAGCATCGGAACGGCTTGTTCTGAATTTACATACATGCTTCTGAACTTATACATTCTGAAGGGTTTATGATTCCTGCCAATTCTTTCCTGGCGATAAAAAACCGGACCTTTTGAAGTTAATTTAGTTATTATCGCTAATGCAATAAACACAGGAAGCCCAGGGATCATTACCAAAAGGGAAAACATAATATCGAAACAGCGCTTGAAGAAAATAATTTTCAAACTAAGCTCAATGGAAGAAGAAAGCTGTATTACAGGGAGATTTTCATAATTGACGATACTGGCATAGCTGTTATCAAGTACAAGGTCCGAAACCAGTTTAATTTTAATGGAATGTTGGTCGCCGAGATTAACCAGTTTATTTAATAAAAGCTGATCCATAAATTTGTAGCATATAAACGCTTCATCTGGCTTGGCCTCAAGGATTTTATCAAATAATATTTCATGGGGCAGGCTCTCAATCATTTCTTCGGGTATGGTGGTAATAAAATTATACCCGTACTCCGGATGCCTTGAAAATGATTTTTTTACCCGGTTAACGATATCAGCATTACCAATTATGATGACATGTTTAATATTATAACCTTTTTTACGAATAAAATCGAGTGTGAAAAAGATTAGGGAGCGCTGAACAACTATAAAGATAAAAAACAAAAGATACGTGCAAAACATCACCATTCTGCTTATCTCATAAAGCTTAAAGAAATATACTATCCCCAGAACCATTACCAGGTGGTATACGATAGAGGACATAAATTTGCTTAAATTGTCACTTAATATCAGGGGCCTTTTTATGATATAGTTTTTAGTTACCGAAGCAATGGTAATCCAGGTTAAGTTAACTAATAATAAAAAATCAGTCGACTGTATTTCTGACGAATAAAATGCAAATATAAATAGGTGGGCACACTGTAGTGCAATATTTAATAAGATTAAATCACAAAAAAATGTGAATGGCTGAAGTAGTTTAGAGTAGCGCATTTGCGATCAGGGTTAAGTTGTGCAAATATAATAATTTTACTAAAACGAATCGTTTTTAAATAAAACCAATGTTTGTTAAACTTAATTACGGGGTATTCATCGAGAACGCTACAATTAAAAACTAATAATTCTTTATTTTATTTTGTGTTTTATTATTAATTTGGACAAGTAGCTCATTTTTAAATATATCTGTTGAAAAAGAAGAAGCGTGCCGGGTAATTTCTTTATAATTAAATAACGATTCGTTAACCTCGAAACGCTCCACTGCCTCTTTAATGGCTTCGGCAGATTGTTCATAGAAGAATATGCCTGTTTTGTTTTCGACAACACTTTCCAACGCGCCCCCTTTACCAAAGGCAATTACAGGAGTGCCGCAGGCCTGGGCCTCAACAGGTAAAATGCCAAAGTCCTCTTCAGCTGCAAACACAAACGCCTTAGCTTCGGCCAGGTATTTTTTGAGTACATCAAATGGTTGATAGCCAAGTAAGGTTGTATTTGAGGTAGTTAATTTGCTCACCTTTTTAAAATCAGGACCTTCGCCAATAACAAATAATTTTTTATCAGGCATCTGGGCAAAGGCTTGCACAATCAGATCAATTTTTTTATAAGGGACAAACCGTGAACAGGTAACGTAGTAATCCTTTTTTTCATAAACAGGTAAAAAATCTTCTGTTGCTACGTTGGGGTATATAACTGTACTTTCACGGCCGTAGATCTTTTTAATTCGCCTGGCTATATAGTTTGAATTAGCGATAAAATGATCGACCCGGTTGGTGCTTATGATGTCCCACTGCCGGACGCGGTGCAGCAAATATTTCGCTATGAAGCCCTTCAGGCCCTTGTCCAACCCGGATTCTTTTAAATATTGATGATGCAAGTCCCAGGCATAGCGTATTGGCGAATGACAATAACAGATATGTATTTGGTTTGAATTGGTTAAAGCTCCTTTAGCTACAGCATGTGAGGATGATATAATCAGATCATAGCCTGATAAATCAAACTGCTCAATAGCCAAAGGAAATAAAGGCAGATAGGCCCGGTATTTAGTTTTTGCAAATGGCAGTTTCTGAATAAAAGAAGTGTTTATCTTATGCCGGGAAAGGCCAAGCTTAAAAATGGTTTCCTCGCGGGCTACAAGCGTATAAATATCCGCATCCGGATATAATGCGGCAATTTCTTTAAAAACATTTTCAGAGCCCCCAATTACGGTAAGCCATTCATGTACTAATGCGACTTTCAAGGTTGTGTAATTAAATCAGTAATGGAATTGACAATTTGCCTGGCCGAAGTTTCCCAGCTAAACCGCTTTATATTTTGTTTTCCGTTTTCAACAAGACGCCCGCATAATGCCACATCTTCAATAAGTAAATCAATATTTTTCGAAATCTCCGCAACATTGAGCGGATTTACATAAACACTGGCATCACCGCAAACTTCACGCAAGCTGTCTATGTCAGATACTAACGTTGGACAGTCCTGGGCCATTGCCTCAAGCGGCGGAATTCCGAAACCTTCATATAAACTTGGATAGACAAATAAACTTGCTTTGTTATATAAACCTGCAAGTTCGTGGTCGTTAACGCGCCCGGTGAATATAATATCAGGATGTACATCAAGATGCGCATTATCTTCGTTATTGAAAATCGAGTTGCTGTCTCCAACTATTATAAGTCTAATACCTCTGTGTTTTATTGATCCGAAGGCCTGCACAAGGTTCTGTATGTTTTTTCTTTTATCTATTGATCCTACAGCCAATATATACTTGCCGTAATCTGATTTAACAGGTGTAGGAGAGGGGAGTTCAGATATGCCATTATATATCACTTTTATTTTTGCGGCTTCGACATGGAGATACTTTACGATTTCAGTTTTTGAAAAATCACTTACAGTGAATATGCGCTTAGCTTTCCTGCTTATCTTTGGTACCAGGAATTTGTAAAACCTTACAAAGTTTTTGCTAAACCACTGTGGATTAACTAAAAAGGCAATATCATGTATGGTAATTACCTGATTGTTGTAAAATAGCGGTGCAACATTGCACATGTTGATAAGTAAGGGGCTGCTGTTCTTTTTTAAATATAATGGTAAATCAAGCTGCTCCCATATAACCCCTTTATTTTTTCCTATGATGATTACACCAAGCTGCTGAGCCAGATCGTGGTGAATGATGTTGGACGGAGCCACAAATATAATCCCCGGCATCATCAATTTTAACTGTTTTGCTATCTCAATGGCAAAACGTTGCACTCCTGTAAGTTTTTGGGTGAGGAAACGCGCGTTGATAATAATTTTCATGTTTACTTTTTTAAAATAAAAACATAGAAAAAAAGTACTATTAAAGGCGGGAAAAACATGTATGAAAAAACGTAAAACCCCGATAGTTGAATGCCGATAAGACTATAAAACGTTATTGCAACAATGTTTTTTGACATGCTGCCGCTTTTTATCCAATGTTTCAGATATTTTGTAAAATATCCCATTATTAAACCTGATATGAGACTTACAGCAATAACGCCAAGCCATGAAAATGCCGTATATCCCCATATAGATACAGGCAGTCTTAGCCCTCCAGAAGTAATGTCATTTAGGTCGGTGTCAGGACTTATTACTTTTAGTGCCCAAACCGAGGGGTTCCACTGGTAATGACCCGGAATTAATCCTCCCAAAAAAGTTTTTCCATAAGTTAGCTCCGGGTTAAGCAGATACATTTTTAAAAATTGTAGTTGATCTGATATGTCCGGTGCCCCCGAAGCAATCAGCGTCCACAATGAATCTTCGGAATACAGATCAGTGAATTGATCTATGCCAAAAATAAGCCCTATTATGTAGTAGGAGATACTGCCTATAATTATTGTAAAAGAATTGAAAATAACGAATAACCACGAATATAGTCGGCCTTTATCAGCGCACACCAGGCCAATAACCGTTAATAGCGCAAATGCCGTTGTTCCACGGTTCAAAGTTGATAACAGAACACATGAAGCGAGTATTACAAGGGAAATGTTAAAAAATGTCCGCTTGATATAAACCAAAATAAAGCCAAAGCCGAGGGCATTTATTAAGATAAGATTAGAAATGCGGTATAAAACTGCTACACGCATATATGGAGCTTCATAAGCGCCCCTAAAAAACTTTGCATTTAACGGATCACTTGCAAATGCTGGCACAAAACCCATTAAGAGGTAGCTTAATAGCATGCCTGCGACACCTATAATCAGAAAAATCTGTGTAAGTTTAATAAACCGTTTTTGATAAAATTCATTATCACGTATCACAAAACTTAAGGGCATTCTTATTAGAGGTACAAGGTAACCTATAATTAATCCCAATAAATAAGCAAAGGCGCCTAAAACCGTGATCTTGTAAAATAAATCAAAAACTTCTCCGCTATAATTTTCATTATCGCTTAGCATTATAAGCGGAACGAAATAAGCGACAAATACAAAACCTACATTAAGCAACATAGGCACATTGTACCTGCTGGGCCAAACTAGTATCGGTCCTATTGTTAAAATTGTAAGGGAAATGAACAGAATAAAATTATTCATTAATTATATTTTACCAGTATAGGATGTAAACAAAACTTTAACAACAGCTTTGGTCACCCTTGTTACGAACCTCACCCTGCCCTTTAATAACCTCTTTAATAATGCATAAAATACCCCTATAGTAACACTGACAGTACATTGAGGATACCATTTTTTTGTGAACTTAAGCCGATTCACTATAGAGAAATAATCGGCAACAGATTTGTCTTTATTTTTCCCGTTTAACGAAGCTCCTTCTATTGAAGCTCCCTCTTTATGATATACTATCGCGGTTGGTTCTAACGCTATTTTAAAGCCATATTTGCGTCCTGTCAAAATCCAATCCATTTCTTCATAATACAAGAAATAGTCTTCATTCATCACGCCAACAGTGCTTAAAAAAACAATTGGAAAAAATATTGATGCTCCTACAATATAATTGTCATTGCTCATTACGTAATTGTTATACTGCCCACGGTCTATTTCTCCGTCGCCAATATGATAGGTACTTCCCAGCCATTTATTGTATCGGCCACATATTGCCTGCAAAGCCTCTTTTTTATAATAATATTTGAGTTTGCTTCCGATAACATATACCGGATCGTTATTTTTATAAAAGTTAATCATATTTTTTAACGTTTCTTTTTCAATAACGGTATCGTTATTGAGTAGCCAAACGAATGATGATTGATTAGCACTTTTTAAAATATATTTAAATGCCAAATTATTAGCAGCGGCAAAACCTCTGTTAATAGCTTTTATAAATAGTACCTTATTAGGCGCCGGCTCAGCTTTTTCAAGCTGAGCCTCTTTTAAATAGGTATACGAAATTGGTTTGCCAAGCATAGGATAAACCAATTCAGGGAATAACGTGTTTATTTCTGAACAATTATATTCACCTTTGAGCCATCGACGAATATTATATTCAGATTCATCGTTGGGCGAATTATCAATTATGATAACCTCAAAATTTTGGTATGAAGATTTTAAAACACTTTCCAAGCATTCAATTGTATCTTTATACTTAGTATAATTTACTAAAACTATGAATACTTTACTCATGTTTTAACCTCGCTTCAATCATCAGTTTTCGACAGGTAAAATACCGCAGAAAATTAAATTTGTTCAAAACTCTTTTGATCGGATGGCTATTATCAAAATCATAGGCTAATTGCCTGCTTTGGTATAGGTTAAATGACTTTAAAAATTTTAGCAATGATTTGCTTGAATAAAAGTTAACCTGAGATGTTTTAGCAAGCGTCAGTCGACCAAACTTAAGATCATTTTTAATGAAACCCAATACAGTTGAAAAGCTTTTATAATTGGGCACCACAATAATCAATCTTGTATCATGATTCATAGCTTTAATAACGTTTTGCATATAATCAAGAATGTCTTCCTGGTATGGCAATGTCATATCTGAAATTATAACATCAGCAAACGAAACCGGTTGTTCCCGTAGTTCAAGAAGATTAATAGCCTTTGACCACGATGTATCTATTGCAGATTTAAAACAAGTCTGTGCATAAACTATACCGGGAGTATGTTGCAAATATCTTAATTCCTGAACAGAGGATAAACTATAATGAATAATAACCGGATTGTTTTTTTTAAATATGTTCAATGCATCATCTATAAATCTTGTCTTTAAAATAACCGCATCTTCAGCAAAATTAAGCCTGGCGGAAACAGTTTTTTTGTCAACGGTGCTTTTTACCACTTTAAAAACATAATCCACTAAGGCTTCGGTAGTTAAATTTTGAGTTGTAAATTCCAATAAGCCGTTTACAGTTTCACTATATTCTTCATCAGAGAATGGAGTGCCACTTTCAATTTTAGCTTTTATTTTCAGCAATATATCTTTAGGGAGATTTGTTAAAGTTTTATCAGGGCATTCATGTAAGTCTTTAAAATAGGGCAGGCAACCGTTTGCCAAGATTTCATAATGCCGCAAACAATCCCACCCTTCTTTTTTAAACGTTACAGCAAACTTTGATGTCTGATAATCAAAATAATATGAATCCTCTGTTTTATGTATGTATGTATGTAGCTTACCCGGATAGTTAATTGCCCACTCTCTGCTTTTCTGTGGAATCGTTTTTACAATTTTTTTGGCAGGAATTGCAAACCCTATCGGGTAAACTGTTGGAGTGCTATTTATCAGTTCTCTTTTAAAATAGTACCCTTTAGTTGTTAGTTCTTTAACAATGGACGTGCGGTCTTCCCCATCTATAAAGATGATTTTATCTGAACTGTAATTTTCAATAACAAGGTCAAGAAATAATTTGCATTGTTGAACAGAGCCGTAAACGATATAAGTATAATAGCCTTCCCGGATTCGGTTAAGCACGTCGTTAATTGGAGGTACATTTTTAATTTCAGGAGCCAATAGCCCATAAAGGGAAAAACCTTTGCCATATAAGTGTTTTTGTTCGTCGGTTAACAGGGAAGTGTACATATACCACATATCGTTGACCGCCTCAACACCCTGTTCATAAACGGTTTTTAGGCCGTGGTACATGGCATCGCATAAGTAATCGGGCTGTTGAGCCGAGCTAATAAATAATATTTTCATTACCACATTTTTCTTATTATGCTAAAAAGCTTGTTGTGAACTTTATAAGCAAATGTTTGGTAATACCTTACTTTTATTTTGCCGATAAGATTCGGTTGTCCGAATAAATTGCTGCATCTATTTTTATAATCAGCTTTAAGATCGTTATCCCAATTTACAATTAAGTAAGGTGCATCTTTAAATTCAATGCCTAAGTTTTTTAATATTAACTGCTCGAGGCTATGAACTATATCTTGAGCTCTGTAGGAGCGGTATATTTTTTGAATGGAGTTTTTTCCAAATAGTTTTGCCTGTTCCGGATTACAACAAATCTGATTAATTGCAGCGGCTATCGTCTCTTTTAATCGATATGTCACAAAGCCGGTATCCCCATTATCTACAACTTCAACCTGTGCATTGTCTTTAGCGGGGGTGCTAATGGTTACCACCGGTACTCCCATACTCATTGCCTCAGCCATCACCATTCCAAAACTTTCGCCTATATTACTTGCTGCTAAGAAAACATCCATTGCTTTATAGTAAGTAAGAAGCTGTTTCATATGAGTTGTGTTATCTAATATTATTACGCTGTTAGTTATTTTTAGTTTTTTGATCAACGCAAGCATCCTTTTCGTGGCACCCACCAATAAAAATTTAGCATTATTGTTATAGTTGAGATATTCAGCAAAAGCGGTAAGTGTTATCATATCAAATTTATGATCGTCGGCGCGGCCTACCCGACCTACCACAAAGCAGTCATTAATGTTATGCTTAATTTTAAATTGTTCAACATCTGCCAAGGGAGGTTCTATATTTTCATCTTTTAAAAAATCTATGTCAACCGGATACGGCAATACCTTTCGCTTACCCACAAATTGCTCTGCATATGAGCCGTCAAGTGCCATTCGCCGCACCAATATCATTTTTGAGATATACAGATCAAAGTCAATAAGATCATAAAATGGCGATTTCTCAAAGTGGCCGAAAACGTTAGTTTGAATTATTAATCGGGGTTTGTTTTTGTTTAAAGAAGCAAATAATTTTTCGTCCACCTGACCATATCCATGCCAATGAAAAACATCTGTTCCTTCAATAATCTTTTCGAATTCGTTAAAGTCTCCATTTAATACCACCACTTTAATACCGAGGCCCTTAATTAATTGCTCTCTTTCCCCGCCTTTGTAGAGGCCAACCGCAGTAACATCAAATTTTTCCTTATCTAAATATTTACAATATAATTGGAGTGCATATTCGGTGCCGCCTAAGCCCAGTTGATCTGCGCATTCAATAATTTTAATCTTTTTTTCCATTTAAAAAAACTCGCTTATATGATGAACTGAAGAACCTGCTAATTATCTTCGCTTCATCGATTCTCAAAATCAAAATTAAAATAAGCTCAAAACTAAAGATGAACGCGAAAGAGATAAATATTACTAACAGGTTGTTTTTTAAATACGGTTTTAAATAATCATGAAAAAAAAGCCCGCCTGTTGCTAATAAAGAAAATATCAAGAGCATGAAAAAGGCATCAGTAAGCATCTTTTTCCTAAATTCTTTCAGTCCAAAATACATAAGTATTAACCCCATTATAAAGTTGGATAGCATTGATGATATGGGAAATGTATTTAATTCAAAATAATTGTTAAAAAAAATATTGAAGCCTATTTTAACCACATAGGTTAATATCACAACCTTAGAAAAAAAATATACTTTTTTTTGGGCAATTAAAAGTTGGGTATAAACTACATAAAATATAACCGCAAATAACCCAAGCCCATACCACCTAAGCAACAGACTTGTAGGGTTAACATATTGTTCTACAAATTTACCCCGAACTAAAACCACTTCAATAATCTCTCGAGGTGCAATAATCAACATAATGGAAATAGGCAAAATCAGCAATATGGTAAACCTAAAATACTTCTGAGTTTCTTCCATTAACTCTTTCGCTGTGTTTTTAACTGCATAAAGCGATAACAGAGGAGTTAATACCGTTGTTACAACTGCAATCATCAAACCTGTAGGCAGCTCAGTAAATTTCCTGGCATAATCTAACATTGACACACTACCGGTGCCTTTTGTGGTTGTTATATTGCGTTCAATAATAGTATCGGCCTGTGAGAACAAGTAATTAACATATAAAGGTAACGCGAAGAGGAAGAAGGGTTTTACCTGTTGGAAATTTGGAATTATAAATTTGAAACTATAATTAAATTTATACTTAAGTTCCCGATACAGTATAATGAGCAGAAGTATTGAGCCTATATATGCTGACACAATTAATGAGTATATGCCTATTGACGGCGATAGTATGATAATCAATATGATATTGAGCGTAAGCGAAACAAATGAAAATAGATCGGGAATAAAATATGATTTGTAAGCATTTAAAATAGAACTCCAGATATTAACAATTTCCAGCATAATCAATGAAGGAATCAAAATATCGATCATCAAAACCAGTACCTTTCTTTGGTCCTCGGTAAAGCCCGGTGCAAATAAGTTTGCAAGACTATCCGCAAAACAAAATATACCTGCACTGATAATAAGAGATAAGATAATTATAGTTGATACTAATGAGTTTGTAGCATCGTTTACGCTTTGTTCCGATTCTTCTTCACGGATGTGAATATATTTTGTAATAAAAGTTTCGTTGATTGGGCCAAATAAGAGTTGTATAAATACCGTAATTATCGATACCCCTACAAGCCAGGCATCCCTATCAGATGAAGCGCCAAAGTACTTAGCGGAAAGTATAATTATAACTAATGTTAATACTGCCTTTATGAGCTTAAGCCCTCCCAAGCCGATAGTTATTGCAATACTGGATTTTTTAAAATACTGATTTAGTTTTGACTTAAATTTCAACGTGCTTTGACTTTAAAAAAGTATTAATCTGTAAAATGGTTTAGGTTTTAGACGTATATACCAAAGAACTTTTTCTGAAGTACTATTTATTTTTTTCAAAAATATCGGTCAGTTCGATCGCGCAATCCGCCCATGACTTTTGACCTAAAATAAATTTATTCCCATTTTTTGCTATTCTTATCCGCTCCTTATCGTCATTAAGCAGCATTGATAGTGCATGAACAATATTATTGGTATCCCCAGCTTTAAAAACAATGGCAGTGTCATTATTTTTAGCATACATCATATGTCCTTCAGCGTCCGAGCAAACTACTGCGCACCCGCAATGCATAGCTTCAATACCCGGTATTCCGTACCCCTCCCATAAACTCGGGGTTAAAAATATAGAGCAGCTATTCATTAGCTGCGGCAGGTTTTTAGGCGTTTGGTGATATTGAAATCCCTCCGGCAAATTTAAAGGTCCGGCGGAAGTCCCAAATAAATGAACCTTTAGATCGTTGTTTTGCTCTTTAAGCCTAAGCAAGGCCTCAAGACCAAACTTCGACCCTTTTCTTTCCTCTGTTGAATACATCATACAAATAGTGCGTTCAACCCGTTTCTCAATGGGCGATGCTATTTTAAAAAAGTTCGTATCAACACTAATTGAAACTTTATGAACCTGTTCGCCTAACTGTGTTATATAGTTTTGTATGTGATTTGAATAAGTTAGCTTAATTATGTTCTTGAATAAATACGAATCAATAATAGTTTCTTTTTCGCCTGTCCAAAATTCAAGATCTTGAATCAGATTAAATTTTTTTCCTTTAGTTTGACTGAGTTTTTGGAGGTCATACGCTAATGACCATCCTGTAAAAAAAATTGCTTCAGCATCATCAATCAAGATATTGCTTACCTGTTTAATGATAGTTGATTTTATGCTTTTATTGAATTTGTACCATGCCGGGTGTTTATTAAAAAACAGGTACAATCTTTTTACTAATAGTTTTAGCCCCGATAATTCAAAAAAAGACGTTTGTATGCAATTATATACCACAACCTCGTGACCTAAATCACTTAGCTGATTAGCAAACTCATACATGATTTTTGTGCCCCCTCCTGGTCTTCGAATTACATGAGGTAGTATAATGCTGATCTTCATGTATTAGTTAAGCTTTAGGAACCAATTTGGATTGTCTGAATAATAATAGTATTAATACTATTGACAAAGATGCTAATAACATCCCCACAAAAAATCCTACAAGTTTGTTAAGTTTAGTTTTTTCGAGAGGCAGTATGGGACTGTCAATTAATTGAATTAATGGTGTCTCCTGTCTCAATGACATTTTTGAAAGTTCAAGGTTCTTTACAATCTCCCCATAAATAGCGGTACTTGCCTGTACATCTATTTGTTTTCGCTGAGACGGGGCCCTTAATATCTGCAGGCTGGGATTTGCGTTAGGTGAAGCATCTATTGCTGATGCAACTCCATTAATTGAATTATTTAGAACCCTCTTAACGCTGTCTGCTTGGAATTGAAGTGTTTGTATGTTTTGGTTGCTCTTTTTGGTCCTTGTTGTTTTGTAAAAGTCGTTAACATTTGCAACAAGTTTCAAATTAAATTCCTTTGCAAACAATTCATCTTTGTTTGTAACATCTACTCTTATAATGCTCAGTTTTTTATCCGGTTTACTAACTGTAAGCGATTGCTTATTGAGTACTTCAACAAGCTTAGAAATAATGCTGTCTTGTTTACGGCTAAAATTATCTGAACTGCCGGTAAATGAAATATCACCGTTATTATCTTCTTGTTTCCAAACGTCTCTAAGATGGTTAAAGTCAATGTACCTTTCAATTAATTGTTGCTTTTTGCCGTTAAAGGTTGCTTCGCTTAACAATGTTTTTTCAATCATTAAACGTGATCTGTATAGTTCAAGAATATTATCGTTTTGAAATATTCCACCGGCGCTTCCTCCGCCAATATCTATACCAGCCATGGAGGCCAAACTTGCATATTGATTTAAACCACCGGATTTATTTCCATCATCTAATACAAAAGTAGAAGAGGCCGTGTAAACGGTTTTTTTTAGTATCGCATATGCTAACCCTAATCCTCCACCTGCTATGCTGGTAATTAATATTATGAGCCATTTGCTTTTGAGATATGAAGACACCGACCGAATTTTTTTTACAAAATCTGTTATTGAAATTTCGTCGGGGCTATGTTTTATAGTTTGAGTCATGAATAAAGTTTGGTGATTTTTAGCTGCTATTTATTCAAACTTAATATCCCTAAAATAATTGCTCCCAAAGAAGCCAGTCCGGTAGTAAACCCTAATATAGTTTGGGCAGTATTACCCTTACTTTCTGATTTTTTAGGTACATATATTTCACTACCAGGTTTAACAGATGGATGATTATTAAAGAAAAGAAACTTCCGTGTGCCTTTTACCGTTCCGTTAGGGTAAACCACATATGCGCCGCGCCTCAGTGCATCCGGCCCGTAACCGCCGGCATTGGAAACAAAATCATTAAATGATTTTGATTTGTCAAATACCACGGCGCTTGGGTAAAGTACCTGGCCGTTAACACGAACAATCTGCTGTTGCTTTGGCACCCTGATAACATCGCCATTTTCCAAAAGCAAATCTGTTTTTGATCCGGGAGACTTTAAAATTTTATCCAACTCAATACCAACATAATTATTTCTTTGTTGTACGGTATCGGTAGTGGTTTTCGTCGAATCTTTGTATGATTGTTTTAACCTGTTTATCCGGGCCGAGCGTTCAGCATTTACTGATGCCGTATCTGCTTTGTTTTTATCTATACCCAGTATTGCAAAATTATCGCGTTTTAGCGAACCGCCCGCTGCATCGGCCGAGGCGGTAAGCCCGCCAGCCCTGGCAATCAGGTCGGATATTTTTTCGTTTTTACTTTTGATGGTGTAGGAGCCGGGGTATAAAACTTCGCCCTCAACCTTTACTGTTTTTTGCTTTTCATATCCGGGCAGGCTATATACCGAAACAATATCAAAGGGCGTAAGCACAAAGTTAGCGTCTGCCGGTTTCAGCTTACCGTCAATATTAACGCTAAAAACCTGCGATACTGAACTGTTTTTAGATGAAGGATCGGCATCGGTTATCCTCCGGGCTACTTCAATACGGTTTGTACTTGCGCCTTCTGCAAAACCGCCGGCTTTTAAAATCAGGTCTTCTACTTTCATATTTTCTGAAAAAGCAAACTTCCCCGGTTTCCTTACATTACCATTAATAGTAACGGTGTATTTATCTCTTAAATCAAATATGGACGAGATGTTAACAATATCTTCACGCTGTAAGGGGATATTTACAGATTTATTGATAACGTCCTTAACATTAAACCCTATTATTTCGGTACTGTTATCCGGCTTTAGGCGGGTAATTGTACCGCGTTCGGTAAAAGCGTCTTCTTTTAATCCCGCGGCTTTGTCAATTAATTGCAGCAGTGTTAGCCCACTTTGCAGTTCATAATCGCCAGGCCGGAAAACTGCTCCTTTTATTACTACCCTGTTTTCAAACCTGTATATAATAGGTTCAATAGTATACTTATCGCCCCTTAACGGAATGTAGTTTTTATAATCGGCTTCCAACACATCCGTTATTTTGCGCTGCTGATCACTTACCTGCGATACTTTGATCCTGGCAGTATATGCACTATCAGTAAAACCTCCGGCATAAGTTATAATGTTATCCAGGCTTTCACCCGGCAAAACTTCAAACAAGGCAGGTATTTTAATCTCACCAACAAGCTGCACCCTGGTCCGGTACGTTGGTACGCGTACAATGTCCTGATCCTGCAGGGTAATGTTGTTTTTCTGATCGCCTTTTAACAAAAAATCATAAACATCCAGGTGCCTGATAATGTGGTTATTCCTGATAACCTCTATCTGCCTTAAGCTACCATTATCATTTGGGCCGCCTGCCATATATAATGCATTAAAAACGGTAGCGAGCGAGGGTAGGGTATAAGTGCCCGGTTTAGCTACCTGCCCTATAATAATTACCTGAATACTACGGATATTTCCAAGGGTAACCTGTACGCTTGTACCGCGGCCAACCGCATAATTATTCGCTGCAAGCCTACTTTTTATCAAAGCTGTGGCTTGTTCAATAGTTTTACTGCCAACATTTAAAATGCCAACCCCCGGAATGTTTATATTTCCTTCGGGGGATACTTCCAGTTTCCAGTTTACCAAAGAGCTGCCGTAAACACTTATGTTAAGCTGATCATTAGGCCCAACAATATAATTTAACGGGGTAGCCAGTTTAAGATTGGGTTCAAATGAACTGTTTTTATTTTTAAAAATATCGGCGCCAAAAATTTTTGGCTTTAAGCTTTCAAATAAATCTTTATTGGTGTAAAGGGTATCAGTAGTATCTGGTTTATAATTAAGTTGCCTGCCTTGCCGTGTAAGTGTCGAATCGGGTTGGGTATTGGATGATTCGTTGTTTTTGGTCCTTAATTTTTTTATACGAAGTTCTAACTTTTGAACCTGTGCGGCTGACATTCCCCGGCTTTGAGCTTGCTGTAGCAACTCAGCGTCGGTTAATCCTGATTTTTGAGCTTGCTGTAGCAGCTGAATCAGTTGCTGATCTGAAATATCGTCGACATTAATTGAGGAAATGTTTTGTAAGTTGGTTTGGGCGGTAATATTAGTAACTGCTCCGAAACTGAGTACAGCAATTAAAAATATAAGAAAGCGAAGTCTGTTCATATGTGAAAGTCATCAGAGTATAAAATAACACTCCAATAAATGATAATATTTTCTGCAAAAGTAAACCAATTTCCCATTTTAGGGGTTAAAGTGATTTTTTTAATTTCTAGTATAAATGGTGTGTTGATCGATAAACTAAAAATCGGGGCTAAAATTGTTCATTAATTAAAAAAATAAGTAAAGTTAATCCTGGCATGTAAATTGAAAGTCGAGCCATTTTTGTATTCATAATTCAACGTGTAAACAGGGGTAGCTTCTGCCGAGAGCAGGTAGTTTTTAAATTTATGATTAGCATAAAATGTACCCGCAATATCTACCCAGTGAAGATTGCTTACTCTGGCTTCAGTAAAAGCCTGGTAATACAGATCATTGTTATGTAACTGCCTTTCCAGCATAAGGCCATAAGAGTTGTAATTTTTGAGGTAACTTATATCAAAGATAAAGCTGTTACCACCTGGTCCGATTCCAGCACCTATGTATCTGCCATAATTGGTATAACCGTCTCTCGGGCTTTGCGAATGGATATACCATGAAGGTTCGTCACGCAGCAAATAGGTTGGCGCTCTTTGCAACTGTGTTATTTCCGATTTAATTTGTATAAAGCCGCCCCGGCTAAGTTCAAACAATTTGCGTCCGCCAAAGGTATATGCTGATGAATGCTCGGGTTCCTGTAAAAAGTCAGAAATACTTCCGGTGCGGTCATTACGAGCCCATTCAAAGTAAATTTCAGCTTTGTATAAAGGTAGCAGTTGTCTGATGTTGAGCGCGTACGCAAAATCCTGTTGGTCGCCGTTTTGTCCGTTGTTGATGTCATTCGCCTTTAGTGAAGAGCCGGTAATAACCGGAATTACTTTACGGATAATGTTTTTATTATGATAAAGAGAGTCTTTGTCAAGATAGTCATAAGCAGAAAGGCCAAGGTATAAGCCCTTTAGCCATTTAGGCTGCCAGTTGACACTGTAGGCCGAAATATACCTTGTAACTTTAGGTTTGGGGCTATATAAATTGCTGCCGTATATAAGTTTGCTTACATCGTCTGGTGCAAAACCCGATTGTTTTAGATTGCCTCCTATGATCTGCCACTCAAATGAGCCAACCAGTGTTTTAACCGGTTTGGTTGAATTGAAGGTCCAATGGAAAAAGCCAGGGGCCGAATTGCTCATCATGATTGAATTTCTTATTCCTGGTCCCCACCACAAGTTTTCTGTAGATACGCCGGCTTCAATGCTTTTATACGTCAAAGTGATTTTTGATTGCCCGGGATAAAGATGTTTTAAAGAAGATGTACCAAATCGTTCGGGTGCATCAATTCCATTGATTTGGCCAAAATAAGCACCCATAAGTGCCGGCGAATTGTTTCGGGCCTGTACATCTGCAAAAGTTGAAAAGCTTTTATTTTGTGCGTAAACCAGCTCAGGTTTTATCTGTACGTTGAGAATTCCGGCTTTTAACAAGAAACCGCCGCTAAGCATGCTTTGATAGCCTGCATTGGGATACAAGGAGGAATTATTGTAGCCAAAGGGACGGTTCACGTTGTATTCATTTAACCAGTTAAACGGAAGGATGCGTAAACCCGATGGCATGCCCATGAAATTGAATTTTAAATACTCATGGCTCGAAATCAATGGCTGAAACGCAGGATCAGCAACCGTTGAAGCTAAAGGCCTGATAACAAGCGATGACGTATTGCCTGTATTTCCTGCTACCTGATCCCTGCGTAATAGCTCCTCAGCATAGCTTCCAACTGGTATGGTTTGACTATAGCCTTTTAACGCAGCAGTGAAGGATAGTAAAATTAAAACATATAAGGATCGGATAGTTATACGGATGCTCATCAAAAAGAAAGGTTTAGGAAACTAATAAATTAACCAAATGGTAATATTAAAATATCTTTCTGTTGATATTGACCGGTGCATCGTATCCAGATGCGAATCTTTAATCAATAGCTCGAGTTTTCTGATATTTCGGTGGCAATTATCGGCTTTTTTTTGAAATTTCAAAACCTTTTTTTGGGTTTAATAAAAAAAATACAATTTGATTACCAATACGGTTAATTATGCCAAAACATTACAATGACCTTTAAATAAAAAACTCCGGACAATCTTAGCCGCTTTTTCCAAAACAGATTTTAACTATTATTGATTGTTCTCCCTTTCTGTTGCTTTTGAGGTTAGAATAAAGCAATGCCTTTATACTTAAGTTTTTGAAATATTTAAAGGCTCTTTTCTGAATGCAAAAAACGGATGAACTCTCTTAACATTCCGGCAAAAACAATCACCCATGCTGTAATTGAAAAATAAATAAAGATATTGGAAATGGGCAGGATAAACGGGAGATCAAGCGCTTTGGAAAAATTAAAGGTAGCTACGGCGTACATACCGGCCGGAAAAACGAGCGACCAATATTGCGGATCATATTTCACGGGAACTTTTTGTATGATATGCCGCCATACAGGTAATAAAAACAGGATAGGGATCCACCAGGTTGCAAACGCCCAGAAAAAAACCGTGAGCCCGGGTAAAAAATAGCTAATGCCGCTTATCCATTCATGATTGTGTGAGTACATCAATAAACGTGAACCCGCCAGCGTGGTAATGGCTACGGCACCCATATTTATCCAATAAGGAGGGGTTAACAACTCCGCTTTCATGCTTATAAAAAGCCAGCGGTATATAATTAACGATATAAATACCATATAGTGCATTGCTCCAATGAGGAAAGCGCAAAACGATATAAAAATAGTAACATCCTTATGAACCATTTCACCGGCAATAATAGCCCCCAGCACCGCTACAGATTCGGTGGCTACGACAATGAGCAGCCAGGCACCGCTTAAACTCGCTTCCACTCCTTGTTTAGGTTCTTTGGCGGTGATCACAATAAAAAAGGTGTAAGTAATCATCACCCAGAGTACGATGCCAAATTCCCATAAAAAAATGGCTACATCTTTATAGGAGGTCATTAAAGCAAACTGGTTCCCTAAAACATTATTCGCGGCAACGATGGTTAAAAAAGTGACTCCACGCGACGAACTGCTTATATCTTTCCATACATCTGTAGGGTATTTAATTGCCCTGAATATGAGCACAGCCCAAAGCACAATATAAAAAATAACGTTAGCACATAACAAGATGTTGGCAACCTGTTTCATATTATATAAAAAGGCACCAACCGAAACTATCCCGGTTGCCATTACCAAAGCAAAGTAACCAGGGAAGAAAGTTTGGAGTGAGTGGCCCGTAATCGGTTCGCCTGGTTTAGGTGGTAGTGCTGTATGCTGAGCTTCCATATTTTCGTAATAAGTTTATGATAACAGGAAATAAAGAGGCATTAATAAAAGGTAATTATTGAAGAATATAGTCTAATGTAATTAAAACCGATACAAGAAACTGTTTTTTTTGTATTTTTAAATGTTTTATAATAGCCACGGCATATTATAATAATAAACAGAAACCAGGAAAACCCGCATCAGAAATAGTTGTATATTTTTGGTGAAAATCTAATCCGGCTTATTGAAACCGGCAATTATCATACTTCTTAATACAATTAGCAGATGGATATGTCTCTTAATAAAAAGGCCCTATTTATAGCTACAGGAGTTTCCTTATTGTTAATCTCGTTCGTTTTTTATGGCTCACGTAAGCTTCAAAATTTCGACCCCGCATTAATTATTTATTTATTCGGAACTGTGTTCGCTTTTTTCGGAATAGTTTACCGTTATACCGTATGGTTGCAAAGGCCACCTACCTGGATGTATTTTAAGCGCACCTTTCAGTTTTTTTTTACCGGGAAGATATTTTTGCATGTTATTTCATTTGCAAAAGAGTTTATACAAAATATTGGCTTCCAAAAGTTTATTTATCCCCGCGGACGGAGCCGGTGGATAGGCCATTTTTTAATGGCAACAGGTTGCACAATGGCTTTCTGTGTTACTTTTCCTTTAACCTTTGGCTGGATAAATTTTACCATGAACCCCGCAACCAGTATAAACCCCTCGAGAGTGCACATGTATGAAGCCCATTTCTTCGGATTCAAAATGTTTGAATTTGCACTTGGTTCATTTGTGGCTTTTGTGATTTTTAAGGCCCTTTACTGGTGCTCGTGGTTAGTTATTGCCGGCGTATTGATATTTATGCGTCGTCGCCTCACTAATGCCGGTTTAGTTGCTACGCAAACTTTTGAGGGTGATTTGCTGCCGTTAATCCTGCTTTTAGCTATTGCTGTTACCGGTCTTGGCTTGAGCTATGGTTATGAATATATGAAAGGCATTGCATATGATTATATGGCCGTAACCCATGCTATAACAGTTATTATGTTTCTTATCTGGATCCCGTTTGGCAAGTTTTTTCATATTATACAACGGCCGGCCCAGATAGGCGCTCATATTTACAAAAAGGAAGGTATAAAAAGGGGGATGGCGGTATGCCCTCATACCCACCAGGAATTTGCTACCCAGTTGCATATAAACGACTTGAAAATTGTAACCAAAGAATTAGGCTTTGACTTTACACTTGAGGATGGTACATCGCACCTTGATCTGAGCCCAGAAGGGAAGCGCTCAAGATTGGCAATGGCTCATCTTAAAGCCAGGCAGCAAAATGGAGGTAACCTTTTCGGTTAATTGACGCAGTAGTAATTTAACATAGAATACAAATTTATGGCCCATTTACCAGTTTCGCCCGAAAAGCTAATAGAACAGTTTGGCCCGCATTTGAATTATCCTCCCCGCGAAGGTTTTGCCGGCCGTGATGAGCCGGATAAAGCGGTAAAAACGCATTGCTGTTTCTGCGGAATGCAGTGTGGTATAAAGCTACTGGTTAAAAATGATAAAGTTGTTGGATTTGACCCCTGGGAGGAGTTTCCTTTTAACCAGGGACGTTTATGCCCAAAAGGCGTACAACGATATATGCAGAACAATCATCCAGACAGGATTTTACAGCCCTTACAACGCAAGGAAGGCGTAGGCTTTACTCCGGTTTCGTGGGATGAAGCGATGGATAAAACCGTGGCCGAAATAAAACGGATACAGGAAAAATACGGAAAGAACGCTTTTTCTGTGCTGTCGGGAGTTTCGCTTACCAATGAAAAAAGCTACCTGATGGGCAAGTTTGCGCGGGTAGCATTGAAAACCGCCAATTTAGATTATAATGGTCGTTTATGTATGGTTAGCGCGGGAGCCGGCAATAAAAAAGCTTTCGGACTCGACCGCACCTCAAATACGTATGCCGACCTGGAGAAGGCGGAAGTGATTATTGTAGCGGGCGCTAACATCAGCGAAACCTTTCCGACTTTAACACACTGGGTTTGGCGTGCGCGGGACCATGGGGCAAAATTAATCGTGGTTGACCCCAGGGTTATTCCACTGGCCAGGACCGCCGATCTGCATTTACCGGTCAGGCCCGGAACCGACTCCGCTTTGTACGGCGCAATACTTAAATACCTGGCCGATCATGATATGCTCGATCATGATTTTATTGACAACCATACCACAGATTTTGATAAGGCATTGGCAGCTGTTAAGGATTACACGCTGGAATGGGCCGAAGAAATTACCGGTATTGAAAAAGCGAAAATTGAACTGGCAGCACAATGGTGGGGCAAAGCAAAAACAAGCTTTTTGTTACACGCCAGAGGTATTGAACATCATTCAAAAGGTGTAGATAATGTGCTTGGCTGTATCAATATTGTCCTGGCAACCGGCCGTATTGGTAAGCCATATTGCGGCTATGGTACTATTACAGGCCAGGGAAACGGACAGGGGGGGAGAGAGCATGGCCACAAATGTGATCAGCTGCCGGGAAATCGTGATATTACCAATCCTGAACACCGAAAGTATATAGCCGGGGTTTGGGGAATTGATGAAAAAGATATGCCCGGCAAAGGTTACACCGCCTATGAACTTATTGAGGCCATTCACCGGGGTGAAGTAAAAGGGCTGCTATCCATTTGTTTTAATCCGTTGGTTTCTCTGCCTAATAATAATTATGTGCGCGAAGCACTGGAGAAACTCGAGTTTTATGTTTGTATTGATTTTTTTATGAATGAAACCGCCCGTCATGCTGATATTATTCTGGCCGGATCATTACAGGAAGAAGAGGAAGGAACGGTTACTACCGCCGAAGGCCGTGTAGTTCGGATCCGCAAAGCCGTGAACCCGCCGGGACATGCACGCAGCGATACATCCATCATATTGGAATTGGCAAAAAGACTTGGTGCCGAAGATAAATTCACTTATCGTAACAGCGAAGAGTTATTCAATGAGTTAAGGGTTGCTTCAAAAGGCGGCACTGCGGATTATTATGGTATTACTTACCAAAAAATTGAAGACACAATGGGCGTTTTCTGGCCTTGCCCTACTTTGGATCATCCGGGTACGCCGCGCTTATGGGAAGATAAAAAATTTGCGACTCCCGACGGTAAAGCCCACTTTAACCCGGTGACTTACCGGGATCCCGGTGAAATTACAGATGAAGAATACCCGGTAATATTAACAACCGGCAGGGTTGTATCACAATACCTGAGCGGAACACAAACCCGCAGGATAGGTAAACTGGTTGATTTGTATCCTGAACCCAAATTAGAAATACACCCGGAACTTGCCCGGAAATATGGAATTAAACAAAATGAACTGGTGCAGGTATCTACCCGTCGAGGTACAGATGAGTTTCCTGCCAATATTGTAGAGACTATCCGCACCGACACTGTTTTTTTGCCTTACCATTGGCCTGGCAAAAAGTCGGCAAATCAGTTTACACCGGCAACGCTTGATCCGGTATCAAAAATCCCGGAGTTTAAAGTTTGCGCCTGTAACCTGAAGCCTTTGGGCGTTATATCGCCGCCGTCAACGGCGTCAGGCGCGTATGCGAGTATTTAATAAATTGTAACCCGAAATTATAAGATATGCCCGTAACCAATTACAGAACAGAACAGGAATTCTTTGTAGATATGCAAAGATGTATTGGATGCAAAGCCTGTGAAATGGCTTGTTCAGAGTGTGAAACAAACGGCCACGAATCTATGATCCATGTCAATTATATTGATCGCGCCGTTACCGTACAAACCACCGTGCAGGTTTGTATGCATTGTGACGATCCTGTTTGCGCTAACGTTTGTCCGGCAGATGCTATAACGAAAGATGAGTTTGGCG
This sequence comes from Mucilaginibacter gossypii, assembly GCF_900100945.1. Lineage (GTDB taxonomy): Bacteria > Bacteroidota > Bacteroidia > Sphingobacteriales > Sphingobacteriaceae > Mucilaginibacter > Mucilaginibacter gossypii. The sequence goes on from NZ_FNCG01000001.1 coordinate 700,707, forward strand.
TAGTACACACTGCCAATACAGCACGGTGTATAGGCTGTTCAAACTGCGTAATGGCATGCCCTTTCGGCGTCCCTAAAAAAGATGAGGCCTATGACCTGATGATGAAATGTAATATGTGTTACGACAGAACCAGCGCGGGCAAAAAACCGATGTGTGCCACCGTTTGCCCAACACAGGCACTGTATTATGGTACAAGGGAAGAAATTGCAAAGATGCGCCCGAATAGCACGCCTGTTAACAATTTTATTTTCGGAAAAGAAAGTGTGAGCACCAAAGTAAACATCATGATGCCCAAAGGAAGTACTTCATTAATTATAGACTGACATTATTTATGGCCACAGATAAAAAGGATAATCACTGGAAAGAAGATTTTCCGGTCTATCAGCTTGAATCTACCCAGGTAAGCCGACGTGATTTTGCAAAATTTTTATGCCTCGTATCTGGTGGGTTGGCCGTTGGAAGCGGGTATGTTGCCATAAAAGCTAATTTTTTTCCGCCGGATAAAATCGTGGGTGAACACTTTGTTTGTAAGAAGCACGAACTTCCGGTAGGAGGGACCCGCTCGTTTGTGATCAATGGCAGTACTATTCCTTATATTCTTATTCGCATGGAGAATGATGAGTTTAGGGCTTATGAACAAAAATGTACCCATTTATCCTGCGCGGTTTTTTATAAACCCGGCAGCGGAAAAATTGAATGTCCTTGTCATAATGGCTTGTTCGACGCTTTTACCGGCGAAGTGCTTGCCGGCCCACCGCCCCGACCGTTACCCCGTTTAACTGTAGTGATTAAAGGGGAAGAAGTATACGTCAAAGATTTTAAACCCGATAACGACAAACCGGATCCGAATCGTCAATCCAGATCATAAGGTCATTAGCCTTTACAAACATTATAATTAAGTTATGAGTAATTTCCGCGAAGCCCAAAATCAGGCACATCCTAATAAAACCAACACACTCATGCTGGCATTGATCATGATCCTGATATTAAATGTGAGTATCCAGGTATGGCTATTGTACACCGCGCTAAATAACGCGTTAGAAAAAAATACAGATATAGCCTTCCCATCTTTTATCGCCTCATCAATTCTTTTCCTAATCGGTTTTGGCTGGTTGTATTTTTTGCCTTCGGGCCCAAGAGTAACAAAATAAGATGATATAACCCCATTACAATAATTTTATCTTTGCCCGGTTTTTATTTAATTTTTCGGTATGCTATTCCGGCGGCTATAAATTTTTCAATCTTAATATATACATGATTGGTTTACCGGTGGATGTCCGTCTGTCCGGCCTAATATCCCCGCATTTTGATATTTCCAAAGGTGAATGATGGTCACGCCGGGAAGCGGTGTGCAGTTATAACCGATGGACTTAATTCGCAGAAAGTGAGCAAGCAATATCGAAAACAAAGAACGGAAAAGACCTATTGCCGGGGCAAGAATATGAAGTGCAGGTTGCAGTACTTAACTAAAAATGTAATTCTTACATTTTATGGCTGATTTTAATTGGTTGGAACATGATTTTTTAACATTTTATCAGGATTTTACTGGCTGCACTATTGATATTTTGTGAAAAAACCTAAAGTTTTTGTTGATTTTTTTGTCATTTTTTCAATGGAGATCGATTGTTGCTACTTGAAATAATAAAAGTTTATTATTTTTTTGATATTACTTGGTAAAACGTTTTTCTTAATTATATTTGTTAAAACCAATTGTGAAAAATACTTTATTACTTAATCGTTTAAGCTACCTGAACTGCTTGTTTTGAGATTTATGTAATTATTAAATTAACCAATATCACTGACATGAAAAACATTATTTACCTGTACCTCATCTTTCAGAAGCCTATCATCTGACGGGGTTGATCCTTCGGAAAAATCTCTTGCTGAGATTTTAGGTATCAAGAATTTTATTAATTAACCTAATCACCAAAAGTGAAAAGAACGCTTGGGTATGGTCATTTTTGATGGCAAACCTGGGGGTGTATAGCTATGCGCCGCTATCAAAAATATTCCTGCCGGTTATTTTTGATTTCTGTTCTTTTCGCTTGTAAATCAGCGCTATGGAAAAAGAATTACATTCTACTTAATCTAAAGGTGCATGTCATCTGCATAACTCGTTTGCAGGCATAAAAGCACATGGCCCGTTAAATCAAAAATTATTTTACAATCTAAAAGATCCATTCATTATGCGATACTTATGGCTGTGCTTTGTGGTTTTCGCAGCAATTGCCACAAATGCACTTACAGGCTTAGCTAAGGGGAATGAGGGCAGAAAAAGCAAAGTAAAACGTCCTTTTTATAGTAAGCCTTACGTCCGTCGGGATACAACGGCAAAAGATTCATTATTAAAAGACAGCATGAATATTATTATAAAGCATACCCTTTATAATAAGCTGGCAGATAGTGTTACCAAAAAGCCTTATGATCTATCCAAATTCCCGGCTGTTTCCCTGCAGCAATTGTTAAAAGGGCAATTTGCAGGGCTGTATATACAGGAACCTTCGGGCGAACCCGGTACCGTTCAAAATATGTTTATGAGAGGGGCGCCCATGCCGCTTCTTTCTCCAAGGGATGTTTACCAATCGCAGCCACTGGTTGTACTGGATGGTATTCCGCTTGTAACAGAACACCCATTTGCATATGATATACAGCTATATAACTATAACAGGATGGGAACAGCCACCAACCCATTTGCTGGTATTGATATGAATAATATAGCCTCGGTTGAAGTGTTAAAAGATCTGTCGGCCACGGCGGTTTATGGGCCTCGTGCTGTTAATGGTGTTATCGTTTTAACCTCTAAAACCCCTATTGCCGCTAAAAGCATCACCTTTGATTCGTATATAGGTTTGGCACAGCGGCCGCATGTAACCACTATAAACGGTAAGTATGAAAATGCTTTCAGACAGCGTTTTTACGACCTTTATACTACCAATGGCAGATACTCTGATGATGAGAACTATCCCATCTACCTGAGCGATTCATTAAACAATGTTTATAGCGGGAAATCAGACTGGAGCGATCTTTACTATCGTAATGCTGCAGTTTATGGTATTAATTTTGGAATTTCCGGGGGCACAGATCGTGCTAACTTCCGTTTCTCATTGGGGGATCTGAAGAATAATGGTGTTGCTGATGGAACAGTGCTAAACCGATATAGCGCTATGTTCAACATTAATATGAAACCTATCAAATGGCTACTTTTTTCGGCTATGGTAAATGCCAACCGGATTGAGCGGCAACGAAACAGGTATCTCCGCGACAGATTTGCCCAAATCAACTATTTCCCAGATCTCAGCGCCCCGCTACCACCAAACAAAGAATTTTATGCCGACTACCTGGCGCAGTACAAAAAAGGCTTCGATAACAACAAAACAAATATTGTTGACGGCTATGCCAAAATAGGTATCGATCTCGGAAAATTTAAATTCGTAACCACCTTCAATTTAGATTATAATGAAGGCTACCGCGATGTGTTTTATGCGCGCACGCTTTTGCAGGGCAACAGCTATGCTTCCAATTATTTTGGCTTTAGCCAAAGGATAATGGCTGATAACAGGGCAACCTATGATCTGACAGTAAATAAAGTGAACGATTTCCATTTTGAACTGGGGCAATCAACGCAATGGGACATTTATAAGTACAGCAACGCCTATGCATACAAAGGAGTGAATGACTATATTAAGATAAACCTCCTGGATTCAAACCCGAAAAACCCGGACGGGTCTGATAACCCTAACTATCTCAATTCAACAGCCTTCCCCCGCGAATTGACCTATCGTTTTCTGGATAAGATCAAGCATAACCTGGTTTCGTTTTATGCAAAAACGGATTATTCATTCAAAGAAAAATACTTTCTGTCCGCAACGGTACGTGCTGATGGATCGTCAAATGCTCAGCCTACCAGCCGGTGGTTCTATTCGCCGGTATTATCTGCAGCCTGGAACATTAAGAAGGAGGTATTAGATAATAGCACTATTATAAACGACCTTATTTTGCGTGCAAGCGCAGGGAGGATCGGCCGTCTTAATGCCTTTGACAACTATGCGCAGGGGCCTCAGTATACAGCATCGGTAGGGTATACAGGTAACTTAACCGTACCTGGCTATAACGCTTTTGGTGTGCTTACCAGGCCTTACTCTACCGGTTGGATTGGTTATGGCATACCATGGTCATATTCTAATCAGCTTAATATAGGCACAGATGCCGGTTTTCTTAATAATCGTTTGCACCTTTCGGTTGATTGGTACCTGAAACAGGAAAAGAATTTGCTGATAGGTATTCCCGCTTTTGCGGAGTATGGGTATAAGCAGTCAATTGAGAGCGGTATGGCTGTAAACAATACCGGTATAGATGTATCTGTATCTGCCAATATCATCCGGAACACAAAATTTGGATGGACATCTTCATTGAATCTAAATCATAATGTCAATAAGCTCAAAGCATTGCCAAGGGGCTTAAATCAGATCATTATTGATAACAGGCTTTTAAAGGTAGGGAGCCCGGTTGATCAGTATTGGTTACTGGTAAATGATGGCATTTATAAAGCGGAAAGCGAAGTACCCGTTGTAAATGGGCAGCCACTTAAGTACAATGGCATCGCCCTGCATGCCGGCGATCCCAGATGGCGTGATATCAATGGCGACAATGTAATCGATAATAACGATAAGGTATTAAAGGGACATTCTTTACCAAAAATTTCAGGTGGTTATGATAATAATTTCAGATACGGCAACTGGAATTTAAATGTCAATCTCTATTTCAACCTGGGGCGCGACCTTATACACCAGGAAATGGCCAACCGGTTTGATTTTATTAACCGGGAAGGTAACAGCGATGTAAACTCTGTTAAAGAGATCACATTTTGGGAAAAACGCGGAGACTATAGCAAATACCCACTGTATAACCCATGGAGTACTGTTATCCCATATCGCGTTGATCAGGACCTTTTTCTTGAAAATGCTTCATTCCTGAAATTAAGAACCGTTTCCATTGGGTATGACCTAACCAAAGCAATGCGCTTAAAGAAAATCAAGCTAACCAGGTTTTATGTATATGCCACCGCAAATAATGTGTTTACTATAACCCCTTATACCGGTCAGGATCCTGAATTGGTGAATTATGATGGCTATGATACCGGTTACGGCCTGCCTATACCACGAACATATACCCTGGGTGTAAAAATGGAATTATGATATGAAAAACGATCACAAAAATCATGTTGTAAAAATGAAAAAGACATTATGTATCGTCCTGGCCCTGTTTACTGCGGCAATAACAAGCTGTAATAAAACCCTGGATATTGATTCAACAAGGGTTGTGGGCGAAAAAAACATGTGGAATAAGCTTGAAGATGCACGTGCGGGCTTATTAGGAGTGTATGCACTTACCCGTGCAGCCTTATCTGACAACGATGGTCACTGGCTTTATGGCGATGTACGTACAGGCGAATTTATTAGTCCGAACCGGCAGGACCTGAAAGCAATTGCAAGTAATCAGCTCAACGCCTCATACCCAACTGTTGACGCCTTGAGCGACTGGACGAGATTTTACGCCATAATTAATGCTGCGAATATTTTCCTTGAACGTATTGGCGATGTAAAAGCCGCCGATAAGCGCTATACAGAAAACTATTTGATAGTTGATGTTGCCCAGGTACGTTTTTTAAGGGCCTTTACCTATTTCTATATGGTAAGGATTTGGGGAGATGTACCATTCATTACCTCATCCCACGATGGCAAGTTTGAAAATCAGCCCCGCGAAAGCGGCAGCAAAATATTAGTATGGGCGCAGCAGGAAATGCTTAAAGCCGCAGCTGATCTGCCATTTGTATACAGTAACAACGATGTGCAGCAGCCCGGCAATTACTATAATGAAGATGCTACCCGCTGGGGAGGTGCTTTAGCTACAAAGAACTCAGCTTATGCGGTCCTGGCTCATTTGGCGGCCTGGCAAGGTAATTATACCGATGTAGCTACCTATACCAAGTTTGTTGAAGATAATTATGGTAAAAGCGGCATCAATTTTCAAAGCACTGAAGATCTGACCAAATCAAACGGGTTCTTTTTCAATAAAAACACCAGCCAGATGTTTGGTTTTAACTCTGACTGGGGGCATATTGACGGGTCGGTAACAGGCCACCTGGAAGAGTTAACCCTGGCCGAACCCGTGGTGAATAAAAAAGTGCCGGATATCTACATGCCTAAAGATACTATCCTGAAAATATTTGACTTGCCAAAGGATGAGCGCTTTAGTATAGATACGCTTGGTCAGCCCCGTACCGAAAGGTACTTCACCAATATCAATGGCAAGTACCCCATTTTTAGCAAAATAAAAGTGATACTGGGGGGCGTTTCTGATCCTAACTTCCGATACTTCACCAGTGCTTTGATCTTTACAAGGATAGAGGATATCGTATTACTCCGGGCCGAGGCATTGGCTGTTTTAGGGGATGTGAACGGGGCCGAAAATGAAGTTTTTAATATCATGACCCGCCGGGGGATGGGAGATCTTACGATAGACAGCGACCAGGACATTATTGATTTGATATTTAAGGAGCGCCATCGCGAATTGATGGGAGAGGGACATCGCTGGTATGACCTGGTACGCTATAATAAAATCAAGCAAAACAACCCGGCATTCATGAAACTCATCAATTCGCAGGGGATATACTGGCCTGTTTCGCGTAAGCTCATCGCTCAAAACAATCTGTTAACCCAAAACCCATTCTGGAAATAAACTGACCATATATGAAAAAGTTAAAAAAATATATGAGTGCCTTAACGCCGGTGTTGATTGCAGCCCTGTTGCAAACTGCCTGCAAAAAGGATGGCGGCTACCATGACGCTACAGGCACCAACTCAAAATTTGCGGGTAATACTTATGAGTATTTAAAAAGCAAGCCCGGTGTATATGATTCATTACTGGCGGTAGTCAACCGGATGGGACTGCAGCAAACGCTCATGGACAGCAATGTTACCCTTTTTGCGGTTACTAATCCAAGTTTTCAGCTGGCAATTAATAACCTGAATACATTAAGAAGGCAAAGCGACAAAGATCCGCTGTTTTTGGCAAAAATTGATGGCGTGCAGTTGGACACCATGGTTTCATATTATATTATCAGGGGTAAACGTACAACTGATTCCCTGCTGCTGCAGGACGGGCTTGATCTTTTCAGCGTACGTTTCGGATATCCTATGCATGGCAAGGTTTCCAAAATATCAGCTTCCGGCCTTACCGGTGGCGGCCCGGATCTTATTGAGTTTAGCAATACCAAACGCAGCAAGTTTATCAGAAACTGGTCAACCACTACCACCGGCTCCAATAATATCAGCACCAAAAATGGTATTGTTCATGTGGTAAGTCCCGATCACATTTTCGGTTTTGATGAATTTGTATCCCGATTAACCTTTGTTCCGCCACCGCCAAACCTGATGACCCTGATAGGTGGCAAGCTTACCGTTTTGAGAGATAACAATGGCGGTCCGGATAATGGCGAAGGCTCTAAAAAAGTAATTGACGGCGACGATCATACCAAGTTCCTGGCCGAACTTCAGGGACGGTTATGGATGCAGTTTGAGCTAAATGAGCCTGCCGTATCAGGGGTGTATACGCTCACATCTGCCAATGATGCACCTGAACGAGACCCCAGGGCCTGGACTTATGAAGGCTCAAATGACGGCAAAACCTGGACGGAATTAGATCGCCGGAGTAACTTCTTCTTCGAAGAACGATACCAGACCAAAGTTTTCAGGTGCCCTAACGCCACCGCTTATAAATTCTACCGGGTGGATATTTCCGAGCTGCGTGACGGGGGCCTTTTCCAACTGGCCGAATGGACCATCAATAAAGTAAAATAAGGCATGGAAGATCAAAATATCAATACATTAAAAAAACGAAAAGAGATGCAAACATTCATAAAAATGGGATCTGTAGCTCTACTATTTGCTGCAGTCGCGCTCAGTAGTTGCAAGAAGATGTATGGCATTCCCGATGAAAAAGATTATCTGAGTTCGAATGTAAACTACAGCAATAAAGTTTTTGAACCGATTTTAGGCCGAACCACTTTAATGGGCGGGTTTAATGGAGATAACTCAACCCAGCCATTAAAGTTTGAGATCATCAACGCGCGTTTTGGTGACGGTAAGCCTGTAACAGATCTTTTTCAAAAAAGGCCAACATATGTATGGACAGCGCCCTACAACGGGCTTGAAAAGAGCCTGGCCGAGATAGAGGCAAAACGCAAGCTGGAAGATCACCCTTTATTTGAAGTGCGCTCGTCGGGCGAGTTCATTATGTGGGCTTCTTCCAATAATGAGCTGATCAAGCCCAGGCCGTCTGATAGTACCAATTTTCCGCAGGATACGCGCTATTTTGACATAAAAATAACCAACACGGGTGGCAGTACTATAATTCGCGACCTGCAGGTACGCCCATTCCGCGAGCGTCCTTATGAGCCTTCTGATGACTTTAACATTTACTCCGGCATGCCTGCGCCTCATCCCAAAACGCCATATAATCCGGCCAGCCGAAACTACATCAGGCCATTTTTAAACGGGGTAATAGGCCAGGTAACCGACATCCCGCTGCAGAGTAATGACGATAAAAAGGATGTGGTGGTTTATATCCGCCCGTTTACCGGCGGTACGGGAAATTCGTTAAGGTTTAAGTTTCTGAACAAAGACTCAGTAGAGATGAATCCGGCCCTGTTTAACGAAACTACCTGGGATAAAATAGTGCATGGCTTCAACATGCAAAAAACTACAACATATGTACAATACGATGTTGCATATCCTATTCCTTTAGTTGAAATACCAACTGTATATGCTCCCGGAGGAACCAGGGACCATGCCGAATTTAAATATTCGCGAATTGGTTTTGGCGGCAGTAGGGTAGTGGCAAGCTTCGGGATAGATTTCGCTATATACAAAAAAGGCGACTGGGAGATAGTGTTCCATTTTTTGAAGGACAATCCAAAGTTTGAAGACGAATAACCGAATTAAAACTTATCACCATGAGAAAACACATACTATTTTATATAGTGCTTGCTGTTTGCACGATCTTATTCTGCGCAGATGTTCATGCACAAGCACAAAATATAACGGTTACCGGTACGGTGGTTGAAAAAGCTACCAATAAAATTTTACCCGGTGTAAATATATATATGGGCAGTAAAGGCCTGACACAAACTGATTATAAGGGAAAGTTTACCGTTTCTGTACCGGCTAACAGCACACTTACTTTTACGTTTGTAGGTTTTGTTACGGAAAAAGTAAAACTTGAGCCCGGCCAAAAAAACATAACTGTAACGCTGACTGAAGACAAAAAGGGCCTTAATGAAGTAATTATTGTGGCCTACCAAAACAGGAATAAAGAATCATCACCAGGCGCTGCGGTTACCTTAACCCAAAAGGACATCCAGGATGTGCCGGCATCAAACGTCGAAAACCTGCTACAGGGAAAAGTAGCTGGTTTAAACGTTCAGAACAATACTGGTGCTCCAGGTTTCAGGGGTTCCGTTCAGGTGCGTGGTTTATCAGCCCTGAGTGTATCCGGTAGCGGTAGTGAATCGTTCTTGCAACCTACATCCCCCCTGTATATTATTGATGGGGTACCTTTAGATGCGGATAAGGCTGCTGAATTTGGTTTTCAAACGCAGGGGCCGGGGGTAAGCCCGTTATCATTGATCCCGATAGAGGATATCCAAAGCATACAGATCATGAAGGATGCGCAGGCAACTTCCATGTATGGATCAAGGGGGGCTTATGGCGTAATCATCATAACTACCAAGCGTGGAAATTCTAAAGTACCCCGGGTAAGGTATACCGGCAACTTCTTCGTTAACGCCGTCCCACAGCTGCGTGCAACACTGGGTGGTAATTCCGAACGCCGGGCAAAAATTCAGCAGATATTATCCAATGCAACAATTATTGATGAGTTAAGGAAATTAGGGCAAACCGGGTTCCTGGCTGATAGTTTGAACGCATATTGGAACAACTCAACAAACTGGCAGTCTATTTTTTATGGTACAACGCATAACCAAAGCCATAACGTAGCCTTAGACGGAGGCAACGACCGTTTTAACTACAAAGTGAACATGGGGCTTTATTCGGAAAAAGGCGTGATCAAAAACACCGGTTTCGACAGGTATAACCTGAATATGAACATGGAGTTTAAGCCAAATGATAAATTCAGGTTCTTTGGTTCATTGTTCGGCTCGTTGGGAAGCCAGGCTAAGGGCAATGGTGTGGGCTTACTGCAACAAGGAGTGGCCTCGAACGGTCAGGCATCTACACTGCTGCCGCCTCCTTCATTTTATCTCTCACCAGATGGCGTAACATCTGCTTTACAAACCCAAAACAGTAACAGCACAAGAAATATCCGTACCAATATTGATGGTCGTTATGAGTTTATACCGGGGCTGGCACTATCCTCAAGCATCAGTTATGATTATACCTCAGATGCAGAATCAACCTTCACTCCCGCAGCTGCAAATGCTCAGTTTGCGCAGGTATATGATTATGAGGGCCGTAATTTCACATTATATAACCGTAATGCACTTACTTATGCCAAAACATTCAGCGCCGACCATACGATATTCATTAATACGTTTAATGAAATATATAAACAAGGTGGCCAAAGCGGTATCATCAGGCAAAACCGTATACCTAATGATCAATTGCAGGGGCCAGTAGGGTCGGACCCATATAACTCAAGAGGCGGAGGTGTATTGTCGAACTTTAAAAATGCAACCATCGCCTCATTTGCAGGCTCCTTTAACTACGATTATAAAAAGAAGTATGTACTGGAGTTATCATACCGCTTAGATGGTACATCCTCAAATGGCTTAGAGAATCCGTATTCCAAAAATCCTGCAGCCGGTTTCAGGTGGAATTACTACAAGGAAAACTGGTTTAAAAATTGGGATTGGCTCACTTCAGGAGGTTTAAGGTTAACTTGGGGTCAAAATATCGTACCAACTGGCAGTTTGCAAAGCATTTATGGCTTGTATAACCTTAATGGCAATTTCAACAATAATCCAACCATTGGTATTAATTATGAATTTGTGCCTAACCCGGCATTAAAGCCTACTACCACTACGCAGTACAACCTTGGGTTTGACATGACGATTTTGCAGGGTAAAGTCGACCTGACTTTTGACACTTATTACAAAAAGGTTGATAACTTACTTTTTGACCGATTTTTACCTAATAGTACAGGTTTTCAGAAAAAATCCAGCAATGACGTATCCATTGCCGATTATGGGTATGAGCTGATGCTAACGTTAAGGCCTTTAACCGGCAAGGATTTTAACTGGACGGTATCATTCAATGGCGCTATTAACCGCGATTACCTATTGAGGTTACCCGCCGAATACAACGGACAATACATCAAATTTGATTATAATAACTATCAGCACATTGTTTTCAGGGTAGGTAAAAATACATTGTCAAATTACCTGCTGGTTAACCAGGGTGTTTATTCAACCGATGGTGATGTACCGGTAGACCCTGTAACCGGTAAAAAATACCAAACCAGCGGGCTTGCCTTTAAAGGCGGCGACCCGAGGTTTAAAGATGTTAACGGCGATTACATCCTCGATGACCGGGATTATGAAATAACCGGTAACTCACAACCTTTAATTACCGGTGGTATATCGACAAATATCAACTACAAAAATTTTGGATTAAATATTTATGCCTCCTATACCGCCAAGAGAACAATATTAAATAACGCGTTATCAGACAGGTTGTCGATCATGAGAGATCCTTACGCCCTGCTGGCAGCAGTTCCATTGGACGATCTGGATATATGGCGAAAACCGGGTGATCAATCCAAGTATCCTAATCCCTATTCGTTTTCGAGGTTCAATCAGATCAGGCCACTTCGTTCCGATCAAAATTTGTGGCAGGAAGAAGGTTCATACCTAAAGATCAACACGGTTACACTATCCTACATGTTCGACAAAAAGTTTGTACGAAGGTTCGGGTTCAATAACGTTAGGGTTTATTTCTCAACCAATAACCTGGTCACATTTTCGGGATATAATGGCCCCAACCCCGAAAACGTAACTTCTCTGGGCCGGGATATATCAAGTGGGTACCCGGTACCGCGCACATATAATTTAGGTTTAAATATTGAACTCAATACAAGTAAATAAAACTCAAGATCATGAAAAAAAGTGTTATATACATTTTAGCAGCGGCAGCAAGCTTGTGTTTACCAGCCTGTAAAAAGTTTCTGAACGTACAACCCATTGATAAACTAACAGGGAATAATTTTTACCAATCGAAAGATGATGTGGTGGCCAATATTTATGATATGTCAAGAACATTTTTTGGCAAGATCAACGAGACGCATTTTATTGGTGCTACGGGCGAATATCGTTCGGGAGAGGTTTTATCTGAACCTCAGGCAGATAATGGGCCCGCACGTGCATATGTAGAGGTATTAGGCCGGAATGACCTGCTTGGGCTTATCAACGGCAATCCGCCCTGGAATTTTTACAACTTTTATCGCATTACCGACTGGACAGGCTATTACCAGGTAATACAAAGTGCCAACATCCTCATCTCGAAACTGGAAGCAGGCGTGCCCGGCGTATCAGACAGCGAAAAAAAGCAGTTTGAGGGCGAAGCGGCTTTTATACGCGGGCTTGCATACTTCTTTATGGTAAGGCTTTATGGCGACGTACCTTATTATACCGATGCTTACCATTCAACAGCTTTACCGCGCGAAAACATGGTATCTGTTTTAAACAAAAACATCGCCGACCTTAAAAAATATAAGGACGGTTTGCCTTGGACTTATTCTGATCCTGCTTTAAAAGGGGTACGTGCAAGCAGGGGCAGCGTTATCGCGCTTATCATGAACATGAACATGTGGAATGCCGGTTTCGACAAACCCAATGCAACCAAGTACTACCAGGAGACTGCAGACCTTGGGCAGGAATTGATTAAGAGCAATGCTTACAGGCTGTTACCCATCAATGAATGGGCCACGGTTATCAAAGGCCGGTCGGACGAGAGTTTGTTTGAGTTTTATCGCAGTATAAACTATGGCGATCAGAACACCAATGTTGCCCCTATTGGCGATATGTTTCTGCATTATCCATATAAAAGGCCGGAATATACGCACCGTATAAGCTTTGCCTATTTCAGGGCCGAGTATATGCAAAAACTATACTCAGGTACGGCTGACAAGCGCGCTACAATCTGGTTTAACTCAGACATCTACGCCGATAACGGAAAGTTCATGATGCTGAAATTTGCTCAAAATTCATTTGCAACCGGGGAGGAGGACGCCAATCCTGACAACACCTTTATGATATTCAGGTACGCAGGTGAAATACTGCTCTGTGCAGAAGCGCTGGCGGAACTCGGTCAGGACGATCAGGCTATTGCTTTGCTGAATAAAGTAAGGGACCGGGCAGAAGCTTCGCGCTATACCGGAGGCGGGGGCCAAGACCTTAAGGATTTTATTTTCCTGGAGAGATCGCGGGAACTGATGGGCGAGGGGCACCATTACTTTGACCTGGTACGTACCCGCAGAATTATGAACAGTGAATGGTCATATAACGTATTGACGCTGGACAAATTTAACCGTGGTGCCTGGACATGGCCAATCAGCAATAACGCCCTGGCCAATAACCCCTTCATGACATTAAATATGTATTGGGTTAACGGAGGTAATTAACCTATTCCTAAAAAGTAATGATAAGAAATATGAAAAATATAATTATTGTTTTTGCCGGGTTTTTACTGGTGCTTACCGGCTGTAAACGCGATGAGTATTATAAAGACGGAGGTAAAGCTAAGGCTGATTACCCTGCCGATATGCTTCAATACCTGCAGGATAAAGCAGTACCGTTTGATACCATTGCCCAGATCGTAAAACTGGCTGGTATGGAAGAAACATTCCGCAAAAGTGATTTTACCTTTTTTGCACCAGACGATGATGTTATAAAAAGAACCATAGGTGACTACAAAACCAGGGGCTCTTTAAATCAATTTTTGTACGAGGCCGGTCGTGATACCGTGAAAAAGCTGTCGGACATCGACTCTGCCATATGGAAAAAATATCTGCAACGGTATATGTTCAAGGGGATCAACCGGCTTAAAGATTATCCGCAAATAGATTTTAACCTGCAAAATCAGTATCCCGGAGCGCTTTATTATTCATACAGCGGCGATGTGGTGAATATTGGTGTGATATATGACGACGCGAACAACATCAAATACATTGGTCCGCGTACATTGATAATCAGTTATATCTATGACATTAATAATGCGCAAAACGTGGTTTTCGGTAATAAGGTTTCGTCATCTGATATCAAACCTACGAACGGGATAGTACATACCCTGCAATATGACGGAGCCTATTTTGGGTTTAACCGGTACGACTTTTATGAGGAAATATACTTTGCAGGCCTTCATCATTCTGAGTAAAACATTATTAACAATATTCTTTCAATGATAATAAATTGAATATGAGAAGACTTAACTATATCATCACGTTTATCCTGCTGGTGCTCATAATAGAAGCTTGCAAAAAGGATAAGACAGTTTATTCTGACCCCTATGGGGAGGGAAAGCCACCATTGGGCGTCATCCTTAGCCGCGATGCAATACCTGCACCGGCAAATGGGACGGTGGGTACCGAGGTAACATTCAAAGCCACCGGACTTATTCCTTACAAAGGCAAAATAAAGTTCATGTTTAACGGCGAACCCGGCCAGGTTACCGAAGTAACTGAATCAACTATTAAGGTAAAAGTTCCACCATTTGGCAGCACAGGTATTACGTCAATAGCAATTGACGATCAGTTAGTGCTCGGGCCGGTATTTAAGGTATCCGGATTGATTAATATCGATCCTTCTTTCAGGGCAACTGCCGGAGCAAATGGCAATGTAAACCAGGTGTATCCTCTTGCCGATGGCCGGAACCTGGTGCTGGGTTGGTTTACCAATTATGATAATAAAGGGATTATCACCCCGCTTAACCGCATTGTAAGAACATCGGCAGATGGCGAGTTTGACCGCACTTTCCGCACGGGTAAGGCAGCAAACGGATCATTATCGAGAGTAATAGAACTCGGTGGAAAATATGTGATAGCCGGAGGATTTAGCGGCTACAATCAGCGCACAGAAAACATTAGTAATATTACCACTTTAAATGTTGATGGCAGTATTGATACCATTGGCGTAAAAACCTACAGGCGCCCGTCCCAAACAGATACAACCAAATATTTTCCGAAGTTTAATGGCGGTACTAACGACTATATATCTAAAATATACAAGCATCAGAACAAAATACTGGCAACAGGGAGTTTCAGATATTATGTAAGACGGGTTTATACCGAACATAATCATGATTTTACCCGTGACACGGTGATTCTTGACAGTACGGAGATCCGGCAGATAGCCCGTTTTAACCTGGATGGGACACTTGACAAAACCTATCGTTTTAACATAGCGACAAACAAAGGCTTGCCTTCGGCAAACGGCCCTGTTGACTCGTACATGCATACCGACGCTGATCAGCTGGAAAAACTGGTGCTGTTTGGAAGTTTTACCACGTTTGATCAAAAAAACGCAGGCCGTTTAATTCGCTTAAGTGCCGATGGAAACATAGACGACTCATTTAAAACCGGGACAGGTACCGATAATAGCATTTCATCTTTAACGTACAACCCGGTAACCAAAAAATACCTGATAACAGGGATATTCAGAACATACGATGGCAAACCGGCCATCAGCATGGCGCTGATTAATTTGGATGGTAGTCTTGATCAAACTTTCGTAGCTAAAACATTTGAGGGAGGCTATCCTGGTTTTGCCCGGCAGCTTAATGATGGACTGGTAGTAGTTAGTGGCAGCTTTAAAAAGTATAATAACGTTACCCGCAATGGTTTTATGGTACTAAATACCAAAGGTGAACTTGCCGGGAATTACAATACTACAGGACCATTTTCAGGTACATTGTCTGATATCATTGAAACCAAATCGACTGATGGAAAGCGGGCGTTATTGCTGATTGGTGGTTTTGACCATTTTGATAATATTCAGGTTAGCAATATTATACGCGTTACCATCGAATAAATTTTAATTGAACTTATAATCTATAAAGAAATGCAGAACAGGAAAAAATACAAACAGATCATTTTTTCAATTATTTGTGCATTGGCTGTTGCTACAATATCATGTAATAAGGATTTTGTGCGCACGCTGCCCGATAAAAATTATACTGATACCGCCAAAGCAACATCCGGCGAACGTAAGGTTTTGTACCTGATTGTTGACGGGGCACGGGGCTCATCAGTAAATAGTGCCAATGTGCCTAATATTAAAGCATTACTGCCCAGTTCAATTTACAGTTGGGTTGCATTGAGCGATCCGGACTCGACCCGCGATGTAAGCAACTGGGCCAATATGCTAACCGGCGTAAAAAAAGAAAAGCACAAGATCTTGTCGGATGATTTTGCCGGCAACAACCTGGCAACTTATCCTGTGTTTTTTGAAAGGATAAAAGAAGAAAGACCAAATGCCAAAATCGTTTCTTTTTCCTCCTCGGCTATTTTTAAAAATAAGTTAACACAGGGTGCTGCCGTAAGCGAGTTGTATAGTACTGATGAGCAAATTAAAACAGCTGTAGTTAATGACCTGAATACCGACACGGCACAATTGATAGTTGGCCATTTTAATGATATTAAAGAAGCAGGTGTCAAATATGGATTCGACAATTCATCGTCGCAATACAAAGCTTCTATCGAAAAATTTGACGGTTACGTAGGTGAGATTATTAATGCCCTGAAAAAAAGGAAAAATTATGCCAATGAAGATTGGCTGGTAGTGATTGCGTCGAGCGGTGGTGGTAAATTCAATATCCCGGTTACCGAGAACGATAATACAGTTTTCAGTAACACCGCCGCCAATACATTTACTATCTATTACAATCCAAAATATAAACAAAGAATAATAGGTAAACCATTTACCGGCAACAGGTATTTGGGGCGCACAGTACGTTTGAAAGATACGGGAGTGAGAGCCGAGATAGATACAGCTGATATCTTTAACATCGATGATACTACCAAGTTCACCATCGAGCTAAAAGTTAAGAAGAATGAGGATAAATTCTTTTGGCCAAGTATTCTCGGGAAAAGAGCGCAATGGTCGGCAGGTCATCCGGGTGTTGGCTGGGTGATTTATCTGGAAGATGCTTACTGGTATTTTGAATACCGGGGGACTAAGGATAACGATTATCATCAATGCCGTGGCGGCGATTTACAAAAGGGCAGATGGCAAAACCTGTCGGTTAAATGTGAAATACGCGCGGGCAGACGATATATCAGAACGTATACCGACGGGGTTTTTAATAATGAGCTGGATGTAACCTCATCAGGAAGTTTTAGTAACAGTAGCCCTTTAAAGTTAGGCTATTTAAATGGTACCGGGCATGGTACACCTGATGTGTATGTAACCGACATCAGATTTTTCAAGGTCGACGTACCCGATGCCGTGATTGGAAATTATGCCTGCGAAACATCCATTAGCGAAGGTCATCCTTATTATACCTTTTTGGCAGCATATTGGCCGGGCACAGATGGCCAGGGCGACAAGATCAGGGATGTTGGCCCGCAGGCCCGCGACTTTCAATTAAAAGGCCCTTATCAATGGGAAGATTTTAATGATCTGATTTGTCCGCCGCCGGCAGGGGCACTGGCCATATTTGTTCCGCAAACGGCAGATATTCCGGCACAAATAATAAACTGGTTCAGAATACCTAACAGGCAGGCCTGGGGGCTTGACGGCCGCGTTTGGCTTGATCAGTAAATTTAACCATTACAAACTAAAATATTTGATGATGAAAAAATACAGATATATCTTGTTTATCGGGTTAATTGCCCTGATAGCGGGAGCCTGCAAGCAAAATGATCTTGATGAGCTGAAGCCAATTCAAAATACCGACAGAAACGTTTCCGGCGCAGGAGCCAATACTGGTGATGCAACTGCTGGTAACGAAATAGTTAAAGTTCCATTTAAAATATCCTTATCAGGACCGGCAACCAAAGCATTCCAGGTAGGTATAACATTTAATAATGATACGGTAACCAAACTGATAGCAAATGGTACACTTAAAAATACAGTGGTATTACCTGCGGGTGCAATTGATTATCCCGGCGTAATCAATGTAGCATTTGGGTCAGATACAGCAACTGCCGTTGCCAGCGTCAGGTTATCGGCCATAGAAGCTAACTATGGCAAAAACATAGCTTTTGCATTTAAGCTTACGAATCCGGGTAAAGGCAACCAAATTAAAGGATCGCAATCAAATATCCTGGTGGTGCTTGATACCAAAAAGCTTATTAAAGAGAGTGATATTCATTATGTGTCGCTTTTGAATGGCGGTGGCATTATGGATGTTGACTATCAGAAAAACTACACTACGTCGCCTGCAGGTATCACTATTCCGTTAACTGTAAACCTGGCAGGTGTACCGGCCGGTGCGTTTAATGTTCATGTGAAATTAAACATGGATACCATTACAACTTTGGTAAGTAAAAAAGTGCTGCCTGATAACACTATCGCACTTAACCCCGATCAATTTTCTATTGATACCCTGATTAGGGTAAATTCCAACGCCAGTACAGCGGTGGTACGCTTATCAATAGGATGGCCTGTTTTTGATGCCAATATAGTTGCCAATAAACGTTTTGGTTTTGTGGTGAGTTTGGTTAATCCGTCAAAACATATATTGCATCCAATAAAAAGCAAGTTGATCGTTTTGGTGGAGCCAGAGGTTAACCTTGATAATAACTCTTACATCACCGGAAACGGAACAGGCTTAAAAGCGGAGTACTTTTCAAACAACCAACTGCTTGATTTTGATGGCAGAAAGCCCGATCTGGTACAAATAGAACCCACTATTGATTGGCCTAATGACGGGGTTTGGCAAGCCGCCATACCAAGTATAAGTCATGATAATTTCTCGACCAGGTGGACTGGCGAGTTCCTTGCACCCGTTCGGGGTGAATACGTGTTCTGGCAGAACGAATGGGACGACGGATCAAGATTATATATAGATGGCAAGGCCATTATTAATGATTTCACTACCGAGTGGGATAAGGATAGCCGTACCGCCAAAATATTTCTGGAACGCGGTAAACGCTATAAAATAGAAGCCGATCATCGCGAAAACGTGGGTGGCCAGCGTGCACGTTTAACTTTTGAAGTTCCGTCGGCCGGCATCAACGGTAGAAGAATAGTACCACAAAGCCAATTATTCCCCGCCCCTTAAGCCAGCTACGCTAATTGATCAATGAAAATTAAGGACATGAAAAAAACATTGCATATTATCTCGGTATTTTCAACGGTAGCCCTGTTGTTTGCCGGGTGTAAAAAAGATAAGCCAGCGCCCCAACCCGAACCAGATGAGCCCAAACCCATCGCAGGTTTCACAGTGGCCCGGACAGATAGCGTTGATTTTTTAAGCTATCAGTTTACCAGTACATCCATCAATTATAAAGATATCCTGTGGCAATTTGGCGACGATAGCACATCGGCAGAAAAAGCACCGAAGCACAGATATGCCTTTGATGGCTTATATCACGTGACATTAACGGCCAGAAATTCACAGGGATACTCAGCTGCCCGGGAAATAATATTGAACGTTGCCGACCCTAATTTTGACCGCACCAAGGTTGGTGAAAGTTATTTTGCTACCATAGGCGGTACATTGACTGTATCACGCGACAATGGCGGCGGCCCAAATGCAAATGAGGGGTCACTAAAAGTGGTTGACGGCGATCCGAATACCAAGTTTTTTCAATCAGGGTTCTCAGGCGACCTGGTGATGAAATATGAGCTTAAAACACCTGCCGTTGCAGGAGCATATACCATGACATCGGCAAATGACTCTCCTGACCGTGACCCGAAAGGATGGATCCTCCAGGGTTCTGAGGACGGAATACGCTGGATAAACCTGCACAGCAAGAACAACGAAGTTTTTGCCAACCGCTTTCAACGGATCTTATATCATTTTAATAATAATGTTGCCTATAAATTTTATAGGATAAGCATTAAGACCAATAATGGCAGTCGTGACTTCCAGATGGCTGAGTGGACGGTTAATAAAAAGCAGCCATAAAATTGGTTATTTGTAACAACGATCCATGGAATGTTCGATCTGATGTTACGTAAGTTCATTCGCATGGTCAACAGTTTTAAGGAATAAGGCCCGGGAGTGTAGTATCCGGGCTTATTCCTTAGGTATTCGATCGTATAAAGTGTAGTAGCATAACTTAATCCGTCAATTATCAACACTTATGCTAAGTTGCTTTCACTAAACTATCACCAGCCGGTGATGATGTGCCCTGACTTTCTTCCCCGCATACCTGGCAACACCGCGCGGACCAGGTTCGGCACACCGAACACATTGGTGTAATACTGTCGCCTCACTTCTTCATTCGAAGCTTCTTCAATGGCGCCAACGATGCCGAAACCGGCATTATTGAGGAGGACATCGATCTGCCCGAACTGCTCGAGGGCCTTGCTGCCCCCCTTGTTTTACTTCGGCCTCTTTGGTGACATCCAGAATCACAACCAACAGGTCTGCCGGGTTGCCCAGGGCAACCTTTAGGCCGGCGGCATCATTACGGACGGTAGCAATGACCTTGTCGCCCGCTGCAAGAACGGTTTTAACGATTTACAGGCCTAAGCCTTTGCTGGCACCTGTGATTAGCCGAATTTTCTGTTTCATGGTTTTGATTTTAAATGATTTACCGATTTCTTATGCACCAAAGGTAGCCCGGTGCCGGCCAGTGCTGCTAACCCGGATCGCACGAATACTGGCACAGATTTACCGTTTAGCTGAACACCGCTTTGTTCTTTCTGAAAAAATGGGACAGTGTCTCCGGCTGCTGGCCGGTGATGGTT
Organism: Mucilaginibacter gossypii; assembly: GCF_900100945.1. Classification (GTDB taxonomy): domain Bacteria; phylum Bacteroidota; class Bacteroidia; order Sphingobacteriales; family Sphingobacteriaceae; genus Mucilaginibacter; species Mucilaginibacter gossypii. The sequence goes on from NZ_FNCG01000001.1 coordinate 721,639, forward strand.
TCAATTAGGTCGTTTGTCCCGGCGAAAACGCCGTTTACACAATCTTCCGCGACGTGGGTCACGTGCTGGATGAAATGTTCGCTGGCCGGTCTTTTGGCATTACATTCAAAAAATTGAGCTATGGTCACGGGTTGGTACCGGATCGTTCTTCCCAGTTCGCCGGATATGACCGCAGCCATTTCTGCCAGGCTGTATTCCTGCGGGCCGTAAAGCCGAAGGATCTGCCCGGCATAGGGGGTTATATTGGTGGCTACTTTGGCGACTACGCGCCCCAGGTCCGCAGAATCAACCGGTGCCCAACGTCCGTTGCCGAAAGGCAATGCGATTTCGTTGTTTTCCCGGATTAGGTCGCGGATATACAAGAACCAATCGTCAAAAAAGGTAGGCCTTAAATGAACGCTGGGAATGCCGGTAGCGTTGAGCAATTGCTCTCCTGCCCAATGATCCTGGGCTGCGTTGCTTTTGGCTTCTCGCCTGGCGGATATCTGCGACATATTGACGATGCCTTTCAGTCCATTCTCCTTAGCGGCTATGGCAAAATAAGCGGTAGCCTGTAATACGCCGGGCACCAAAACGGGGTAACACAAGTATGCGGTGTCGATGCCCTGCATGGCTGCAGTGATGTCGTCGAGGTTCAACAGGTCACCGGCTACCACCTCAACGCCTTTGGCAGCCAGTCGCGCCGAACGTTCATCCGGTTGATGGACGAGCGCCCGCACTGGATAGCCCATTTTTAATAGTTCATCGATGGCGGCGCCACCACTCTTGCCGGTCGCGCCGGTGATGAGTACTTTGATTTGCTTTTCCATTTGTTTTATATTGAATGATCAAAGATAGCCCGGACCTGGCGGGGGCTGCTAACCCGGAATGCTGAATTACTGACACAGATTGTCGGGGCTTTAAGGAGGCATTATTGTTTGGTAAGTAAATCAACTATTGGCTAACCAGCCCTGCAGTACAGGGCTGGTGTCATTAATGCGCGTAATATGGTGAGATCATCAGGTAAACGATAACACCCGTAAGGCTGACGTAAAGCCAGATGGGCATTGTCCAGCGGGCCACTTTATGATGACGGTTGATCTCGTCTTTGAGGGCCAGCGCTATGGTGTATATCGCCAGCGGTACGATGATGATGGCCAGGAGGATATGCGTGGTAAGGATAAAATAATACACATATTGCAGGGTGCCTTTGCCTCCGTATCTGGTAGATGGTGTGGTAAAATGATAGGCCAGGTAGCTGATTAGGAACAGGCTGGTCGCGGTAAAGGCGATTCCTATGAAACGCCGGTGCCAGTCGCGGCGTTTACGCCGAATGGCTATCAGTGCGGCCAGTAAGGCCACAAAGGTAAGGCCATTTAAAATGGCATTGATCTGTGGCAGTAGCATAATTTTTATGCCGCCAGGTAGTGCTGCTTTGGGTAAAAAAGCCGAGAGGGCGATCAATCCGTTGATCGCCAGGGCCAGCGCCCAGATCCATCGTTGGTAGTTTTTCATTAGTCGGCAAAAGGGGCGCTATTAAAAAAGGCCTGCGGAACTGGGATGTTGAGCTGGCCGGTCCGGTGATGCTCGATGCAGGCGCACATATGGAAACGGTGCGGGTAGGGCTGCTTACGTTCGAACTCGTTCTCGAACAGTTCGAGGAAGCCTTGTTTGAAACCCAGCCGTGGATAATGCTGTACGACATCGTCTACTGCCTGGGCATCCAGTTCGAACCCAGCCGGCAGCCCGGTAATATCATAAAGGATGCCGTATTGCAGCATGCGCGTCGCATCATCTTTAAACAGGTTAAGGTCGCCAACGTGCAGCGCGATGTTGTGCCATACTTTCCAGGCGCGCTCGTCGCTCACGCCGTGTTCAAGCAGGAATTGCCTTGCGGCTTCGGCGCCTTCGATCTCGAAGCGGTTTTGGCCGGGCACGGATGATGTAAAACCGAGATCATGCAGAACAGCGGAAAGAAACAGAAGCTCCTGGTCTGCCGCTACCTGGTGCTTTTTGGCGAACAGGTCGGCAAAATGATAACAGCGCATAACGTGGTTGAACAGCATCGGGCTGGAGACGCTGCGTGCATAAGCTTCCGCCGCGCGGACCGGTGGTGTATCCGGTTTTAAAATTATTGAATTCATGAACTAAAGATTAAAATGAACAGGCGGGTCGCCGAACAAGGCTCGCCTGCTTGCAGGTTATTGATTTTCGCCCGGGATATCACGGGCGATCTCGGTGAGCTGACCGCTGTTGATCTCATAAAAGAAACCATACAATTTGATATTTTTGGGCACCAGCGGACTGTTGCGCAGCAGTTCCAGGTCGTGTTTAACGGATTGCTCGAAGTCAAGTATGGCCATGCTGTCATGATCGATCAGTGTTGCGATGTCGGCATGGTGATGCTCATGAAACGAATGAATGAGATGTTCCGGCTCAAAGGCGGTAGCGCCACAGAACGAGTGGTGAACCACAACTACCTTCTCAAAATGAAAGAGATAGTCCATAGTAGCGACGGATTGCAGCGCAGAGAAGGCGCGGCCGCCGGCATTGGATACCGTGAACATCGTGCGGGTATTACCCACCCGGTTACCGTCGGCGTCAAGGATGTTTTCGCCCGGGTACACTTCGTCTCCGAAGTAGTTGGCCACCGCTTGCGGTATTTCCGAAGCGCGGGGGTCGAAGCAATGAATGACTATGGTTTTCATGGGAATGGCTTGATTAAAGCCTTCGAAATGTTCTTGGTCGAACCAGGGTTGCTTCCTGAATTCGAATTGACTAAGATTTGTCATGTCTGTGAATTTTGTTGGATCAAAAGTAAACAGATCTGTATACTTTTGCAATTAAAAGTAAACAGAACTGTCTACTTTTACATTCCGCTGATAATCCATGCACTTAAAATTTTTAATTTTGAATATGGCAGATACACTTAGCTCCTTCAGGGATTTGCGGACTGAGAAGATCGAAGAACTGAAACCACGCGAACGGATACTAAAGACCGCGATTCGTCTTTTTAATGAACATGATGTACACACGATCGGCATTGACCGGATCATTGCGGAGAGCCAGGTATCTAAAAGAACTTTTTACAGTTATTTCCCTTCAAAATCTGATCTGACCGCAGCTTACCTGGAGTTTTGGGACGCTTTCCGGTTTGATATTCTGGAAAAACGGGTGGGGGCAGCAAGTAATGAGCCTAAAGCGGAGTTGTTGGCTGCTTTTGACGCGGTGGATGACTGGATCGCGGACCCGGATTTCAATGGCTGTGTTTTTACGCGTGGCTTGAGTGATTTTAGCACAGACGAAGAAAAGCCGCTTCGGGCAAAGGTAGACCGGCACCTGGAAAAAGCATCAGCGTTTATTCAGGAACGTTTAAGTCAATTGGTTGAACCTGCTCAGGCCAAAACCCTACTACCACAGTTACTTAGTCTCATCCTGGGAGCAATGGTGGTAGCACAGGCGACCGGTCGGAAAGACACGGCGAAACTCAACAAGGCTGCGGCGACACATTTGCTCAACGTCTGATCACCTAACCGTTGATTACTTGAATGAAGCCTAAACTCCATCGGCGATTGTCGTGTCTTAGTGGATATCCAGGAGCCATTGATCAATGTGTTCCGGAGAAGGGATCATTGCATTCTGTAACACTTTTACATACTATCTTTCTGAATTACATATTTAAATTTAGGTATTATCGACACAACTGTTTATCTGATGAACGCGAAATAACGTGGTCAGGTATGCTGCAATCTCCACCAAGTAGCCTTTTTCAAATTCTCGAACCGCGTAAATCTTCTTAAATGCTTGATGAAAAATGCATTGATTCTATCAAGTGGTTAACTGATTCGAAAAGCGCCCACTTGGATTTTTCTATTTGTTTTGTATACAAGACACATTTAAGGCTTTTCACTTTACCAACGGCAATAGGTGTCCCAAGTGGGATATAGGCAAATGTGGACCGAATAGATTTTTTGCATTGCGGATTTTATGATTAGTAAAGGAATTAAAAAAAACGGCATTTAAATCAGTTTTACTTTCGCGCTTGTTGCAAATACATTAGAGTTTGTTGCGTTGATTGACTCAAAAAACGCTTGATCTGGCTTAATCTATGTAGCTGCGGAGCTTTTTTCAAAAAATATTGAATTCCGCAACGGTGGGCAGGTGGTTCCATTTTTCGCTATAGATGCTCACGCGGTGCTGGAAGTAAATATGAGTAATAGTGCTAAAAAGCGGTATCAATGTCGTGAAGGAAAAAGTTGTTGAGGCATACAGCGAAAAAAAACAAAATGGCTTCCCTTTTATTTATCCCGCAATTTGGTTGATTGCTAAAAATATTAGTATTTTTGGTTGGTATGAATGTAGACAGGATAACGGAAAAGCTTAATATTTTGGCCGACGCGGCTAAATATGATGTTTCATGTGCATCGAGCGGAAGTAACAGGAAAAATAAGGACAAGGGTTTGGGAAATGCCAGTAACGGAATTTGCCATAGTTATACGGAAGATGGGCGTTGTGTTTCGTTATTGAAGATCCTGCTTACCAATCATTGTATTTTTGATTGCGCATATTGTGTGTCTCGGAAGAATAATGATATCAAACGGGCCGCGTTCACGGTACAGGAAGTAGTTGACCTTACCATTAACTTTTATCGCCGCAATTACATTGAAGGCTTGTTTTTAAGCTCTGGTATTTTTAAAAATGCTGATTATACCATGGAGCGATTAGTGCACGTAGCAAAAAAACTCCGAACTGAGCATAACTTTAACGGATACATCCACTTAAAATCCATTCCGGGTGCAAGTGCGGAGCTAATGCAGGAGGCCGGGTTATATGCCGACAGGCTCAGTGTGAATTTAGAAATGCCTACAGAAGCCGGATTGAAACTGCTTGCACCTGATAAAAACCGGCAGGACATGATTGACCCGATGCATTTTTTGAATCAGGAGATCATCCGAAACACAGAAGAGAAAAAGCTTTTCAAAAACGCCCCCATGTTTGCACCTGCAGGGCAAAGTACCCAGGTAATTGTTGGTGCCACACCCGAAAGCGATCAGCAGGTGCTGCAATCGGCTAATTATTTCTATAAAAATTTTAACTTAAAACGGGTATATTATTCGGGTTATGTACCTGTGCTGGCCGATAAGCGGCTTCCTGCCCTTAATACCGCGGTGCCGCTGGTGCGCGAAAATCGTCTTTATCAGGCCGACTGGCTCATGCGTTTTTATGGTTTCCATGTAAACGAGATCGTCAATAATCAAAACCCGTTACTTGATCTGGATATTGATCCCAAACTCAGTTGGGCAATCCGCAATATGCAGGCTTTTCCTATTGATATCAATAAGGCCGATTTGCAACTGATCCTCCGGGTGCCGGGTATCGGTTTGTTATCGGCACAAAAAATTTTGGCTGCACGTAAATTTGCCGGGCTGGGCTGGGAACAGCTAAAAAAAATAGGAGTGGCCATTAACCGGGCGCGATACTTTATTACCTGCAAAAGCAATGAATTTGAACGGCGCGATTTAACGGGGCAAAACATTAAGCAATTTATTATGGCCCAATCGCAAAGCAAGTACATTAAAAATACACAAACCCAACTTAACCTGTTTTAATATGAACACGCTGGTTTATGACGGAACGTTTGAGGGGCTGCTTACAGCTGTATTCGAGATTTACGAACGCAAACTGTATCCTGTAAAGTTATTGAAAGGGGAGTGGCGCAGCGGTGCGTTGTTTGAAGAGATAATTCCTATTGTTACTGACGAGGCGCGCGCCGGCCGGGTATTAAAGGGATTGCGGAAAAAACTTTCAGCTGCCGGGGTGCAGCGCCTTTACATTAGTCACATGGCCGAAATTGCCGGCGAAGACTGCAACGTGCTTGGTTTTATCCGTCATGTTTTTGACAGCGACCAAAATATTGAAGAAGATTATGGCAATAAATATGTAATGCGCCTGTCGGAAATTTTAAAAATGGTGCGGCGCGAAAAACACAGGATGGAAGCTTTTGTTAGGTTTCAAAAACTGAATGACGGAACTTTTTATGCTGCCATTGAGCCTGATTTTAATGTATTGCCATTGTTGATTAAGCATTTCAAAAGCCGCTATACCGATCAAAAATGGATGATCTATGATACTAAAAGAAATTATGGGCTGTACTACGATCTTCATGACACGCAATTCATCGAAATGAATTTTGATGAGTTAAGTAAACCGGTTAATGTAATTGCGGCTTATAGTGAGGACGAAGGTGTCTATCAAAACCTTTGGAAGAATTATTTTAATAGTATAAACATCGCTTCACGCAAAAATACCAGGCTTCATGTGCGTCATATTCCCAGGCGATATTGGCGGCATTTAACAGAGAAAATTTAACGTTTTTAAGATTTTGAGCATTTTTTCTTTTTCGATACAAATGGTTTTTCATGCATTTTGTTAATAAAGGTTGATGTTAATAATGTAGTCTGTATTTCAGTTAATTACCCTAATTTATACTTGAGAAGGACTGAAATTCAATGTTGATAAGTGTTGATTTGTTGTTAATAAACTGTTAATAAAAATAATCAAAAATATTTGCCAAATCACGGTAATGTCCCGATATTGTAATCATCAAGAACGACGTACTTTGACAGCCTTTCAGGAAAACAGAAATTGAATCGGGTGAACCTTCGGGGGAACTAAAGATCAAGGGAAGTCCCTGAGTTGCAAGAAAAAATGAAAAAGGCGAAAGTCTTTTGAAAAAAGAAAGCAATTAAAGGAGGTACCGGAATTAAGAAGAAGAACTCCACGGAGGGAAACAACAGAAACCGGTGACATTGAAAATAGTCGACCGCTCGTGAGAGCAACGGACGAAGATCATGTCGGTAAGAGATACACAAAACTTGATGCTGTTGGGCAACTACGGTTAAACAACAGTTTGGAAACGGGAGTTCAAATCGCAAGAGATGACTCCCGTTTTCGCTTTTACAGGTTTTTTGTTTGAGGAGAAATTTTTCTTCAAACCTTAAAATCGTTATTTTAGGCGGATATGAAGGACGGTCAGCGTAACCAGAAGAAAATATTTGTTTTAGATACTTCTGTGATCCTGTATGATCACAACGCATTTCAAAACTTTCAGGAGCACGATGTTGCCATACCCATCCAGGTATTGGAAGAGCTCGATAATAAAAAGAACGGTAATGATACCCGCAACTTTGAAGCCCGAAGCTTTATCCGGTTGATGGATGACCTGTCGCACAATGGACTGATCAACGAATGGATCCCGCTTAATGGTAAAACCAAAGGCAGCTTTAAAGTTGCCATGGATACTAAAACTACCGGCCAGGATGCCGAGCAGATTTTTGGTTCAGATAAAACTGATCACCGTATCCTCAACGCGGCCCTTGGCTTACAGGAAGAAAATCCTGGCAAAAAGGTAGTGTTGGTATCAAAAGATATTTGCCTTCGCCTCAAAGCCAAAGCCCTTAACCTGCATGCCGAAGATTATGAAACGGGCAAGATCAAAAACCTGGAGGAACTTTATACGGGTAAAACGGATGTAGATAAGGTGACGGAAAAACTGATCACCACTCTGAATAAAAATGAAAATTTACCGGCCGAAAATTTAAAGATAGGTTCGTATACCAACAATCACTTTTATGTATTAAAAGGAAAAAAAGGCGATACTGTAGGTTTTTACAATTCACAAACTAAGCAGCTTGAAAAAGTTACCGAGCAGCCTGTTTTAAATATTCACCCTCGTAATATCGAGCAGTCTTTTGCTATTCATGCGTTATTGCACCCGGATATAAAATTAGTAACTATACAAGGAAACGCCGGCACGGGTAAAACGCTATTAGCTTTGGCCAGCGCGCTCGAGCAACGTAAATATTATCGTCAAATCTTTGTTACCCGCCCTATTGTTCCTTTAAGCAATAAAGACATAGGCTTTTTGCCTGGCGATATTAAATCAAAGATTGATCCTTATATGGCCCCGATATGGGATAACCTAAAATTTATAAAGGATCAGTTCGGTGACGACGAAAAAATGCAGGCCAAAATTGATGAGTTAGTCAATAATGATAAAATCTCGATAGCTCCACTGGCTTTTATTCGCGGGCGCACGCTCAGTAAGATATTCTTTATTGTTGATGAAGCGCAAAACCTCACCCCGCACGAGGTGAAAACTATCATATCCAGGGCCGGAGAGAACAGCAAATTTGTATTTACAGGTGACATTTACCAGATAGATACCCCATATCTCGATGCCGAAAGTAACGGACTGTCGTATTTAATAGATAAAGCAAAAGGGCATCCGCTTTATGCTCACATCACCCTGCAAAAAGGGGAGAGGAGCGAACTGGCCAATTTGGCTACGGAGTTGTTGTAAAAATCAGCCTTACTTAGTTTTAAAACCTCGTAAGGCTTTACGCTTTTATATATAATTCGCTCCCTAAATTCCTGGAGTCCAAACACTGAGCGTGATATCCGCTTTTCAATCAGGATTAACTTTTTAAAACTTCATAAGTCTTTCCTGTGTATCTTTAGGAAATAAACCTACGCGCTTATGAAAATATCAAAATACCTTCATTCATGCCTGCTTTTTGAATTAGACGGTTATCAGCTCTTGTTTGACCCCGGAAAGTTTTCATTTGCCGAAGGTTTGGTTACACCGCAATTGTTTGTTGATGTAAGAACTATTGTGATCACCCATATCCACCCCGATCATTTCGATATAGATATCTTAAAAATTATTGTAGAGTTAAGCGGCGCAGTAGTTGTCACTAATTCGCAGGTAGGAAGGGAATTAGATAAGATCAATTTAAAATATATAATTCTTGAAGAAGGCACCCATCGGGCCGGGCCATTTAAACTCCAGGCTTTCCCGGTGAGGCACGAACTTATCATGGATAATCCACTACCGCAAATGACCGGCTTCCTAATCAATAACAAAGTATTGCACCCCGTTGATTCGATGGAAGAGAAGCTTTTGAATTTTAAAGGTATCGAGTTGCTGATCATGGTTTCGATGGCTCCATTTGCCAATGAACCAACAATTTCGGCCTTTGCCGATGAGCTGCATCCTAAGCAAATTTTGCCTGTGCACGACGGGTTTGCTAAAGATTTTTTCATACTTCAGCGTTATGCCGCGTACAAAAAACATTTTGACAATCAAGGAATCAAGTTTCATGAAATTTATAAAGTAGGGGATGGGATAAGTCTTTAATAAGAAGCCTTAAGTTCCAAGAACTGTTTAAATGTGGTTGTTTTTAATTTTAGAGACGCATAATTGCGTCTCCCGCATGCAATTTACGGTGGTAAGATGGCCTGCAAAAGCGATTGTCCTACCGGAGACGCAATTATGCGTCTCTACCTGAAAAAATCTTGAATCGTTTTTAAACAGCTTCTAAGTGGGAAGTCTTAGCGAGATAACCATAACTGAGAACCTGAGACCATAAAAATATAACCCTGTATAAAAAGAAACCCCCGCCGAGAGGCGGGGGTTCTTTGCGGGCTCAGCCTCCTGCTAAGCCGACCCGCGTTAACCTTATCACAATGCTAAGGTGAGGATTAATAATGAAGAAAACATGAACATTAATTGCCGTTAATTTTTCATCTTAGCGAAAAACATACTTTTAGCTAATGCAGAAACCCGATAGCCTCATTTTTGATATGGACGGAACCCTTTGGGATGCCGTTGACACCTACGCCGAATCATGGAACCTGATATTTCAAAAGCTTGACATTCAAAGGACTATTAAACGAGATGAACTGCTGCACGTGATAGGTATGGATGGTAAAAAACTTACCCGGGTAATGCTGCCCGAATTTGATGAGGAAAAGGGGATGGAGATCTACAATGCTGTAAACCAGGTAAGACGCGAAATATTGCCAACCAGCGGTGGTATTATGTACGGTGGGGTTACAGAGGGTTTAAAACAATTGGCAAGCAAATACAAACTTTTTGTTTTAAGCAATTGCGCGGTAGGTATCATACCGCTGTTTTTAACGTGGGCAGGCATTAATGAGGTTATTACAGATAGCATGGCTTATGGCACCAACCAGATGCCTAAAAACCATAATATGCATCTGCTCATGAATAAACACAATTTGCAGAACCCGATTTACATAGGCGATACTAATGGCGATGCTGAACAAACGCGCCTTGCCGGTATACCATTTGTGTTTGTTAGTTACGGTTTTGGCAATACCGATGACTATGATAATAAGTTTGACGATTTTGAATCCCTTACCCAATATTATTTGAGTTTGTAAGTTTAGTTTACATGAAAAGCGTATCACTGCTTATCTTATTTCTCACTGTCCTGTGCGGCCCGGTAATGGGCCAGCATGCTACTGTTGAATCAGAACAGTGGATAACCGAAGATCTCGGTTATCTTTATTTTAATAGCGGCAAGGTTTATTTTAATTTGGATGGATATAAGAAACACGAAAACAAATACCAAATAGAGCATGATACGCTTAAAATAATTGATACATATACTACCAGTGCAGATAATTTTAAACAACAGCATATTGACGTTTTTAAGTTTATCATCAATTATTTCGATGGCAAGAAATTAACTATTAAAGCTGTTAATGATAATGCTGTAAAATTAGCCGGTCGCCCTCCCTTGCAGTTTAAAAACTATAAATCCAGTTTTGATAATGGGATCAAATTTTCAAAACTTCGTTTCCTATCCTCAACCTGTTATGGCAATTGCCCTCAATTACTGATTAATATTTGGGCAGATGGTACGTATCGTTTAAAAGGGGGCGAATTTGCTGACCCCTACAAAGGTGATTATGCCGGAAAGCTTACCAGGCTACAGCTCGATAGCCTGAACTATTGGCTAAAACGGAGTGAATTAAAAAAGATGTACGATTGGAAACAGGGTAGCCAGGTTACAGATGCACCTAATTATTACCTGGATATCGATTTTGAAAACAATAAGGACAAACTTACGCTAACTACAAATGATCCACCTTTTAACCTAACTGGTTTGGTTACCTTTTTAGTGGAGTCTTTTAAAAAAGTAAACCTCACGAAAATTAAAGAAGGAGAGAAGCCGGCAAACTAAACAGGCCATTGTCATGATATAAATGTTTGCTTACCTGCTAAGTTTTTGTAGCTTAGTTAGCAAATAAAATCTCCGATGAAAACAAAAACCAAGGTTATTATCACCCTTATATTACTACTGATTATAGTAGGCTTTTTTTACTATCGATATTATTTTGTTTTTGGCGAGGGAACTAAAGCCGGTACCATGAACTATTTTGTAAAGAAAGGTTACGTATTTAAAACTTATGAAGGTAGGTTAATTCAAAGCGGAATCCGTACGCAGGTAACAGGGGGTACAATTGGCTCAAATGAATTTATGTTTTCTGTAACCGATGAAAAAGTGGCAAAAAAACTGAGCAGTAACGCAGGCTCATTTTTAGAACTTCACTATAAAGAATACCTGCATACGCTGCCATGGCGGGGAGTAAGCGTTTTTGTGGTTGATAGCGTAGTTTCGGCCAAACCACTTGCGCCTGGTATGTAATAAAATACATTAAACTACAACCTGCTTAAGCGTTGACCAGGTTGTAGTTTAACTCGCCGTTTTGTTTGGTGATCTTTACCAATCCCCGGTCAAAAAGATAATTAAGTACTTCAATCGTGTTTTTCTCGTGTGTAAAAGTATTTACCGCAGGTTCGTATTCCTTTAGCTTCAATGCAATATCAGCTACTGTGGCTTGCTTTAATTGCGAAAGCGTATAAATCACCTTATCCTGTGTGCAGGTAACCTTAGCGAATTGATCAGGCATGCCGCATGCCGAAAAAAATGATTGATTTGAATTGCTCATCTGCTCAATATAACAAAATTATGATCAGGCATTAACCGCATCTCTTAACGATTTAATGGTGTCATGCGTTTTTTTTAAACCTTCTAAATGGTTATTAAGCATGGTTACAACCTGCTCATCTTCCCATATCAGCTCCTTATCGTCAAGCGCGGCGCGATAAGCTTTTTTTGCTACATCCTCGCCATATTCGCAATCCGAAAGTATCGAGTGACTGTCTTTACTGACAAAAACCGATTTTACATCCATCCAGGCGTGATAAAATTTCCCCGCAAGGGTAGTACCGTCTGTAGGATCTCCTCCTAATACATGAATGTAATCGCGTATTTCACTAACGTAGTTTTTGCTTTGATCAATATATTCATTAAAAAGTAAATTCAATCCGACTTCATCTGTTGCTTCGGTAGCTTTGTGATATCCGGTTATCCTGTCGTTATTTATTTTGATCAGATCGTTCAGTGCTGAGATCTGATGTTGTACGTGCTGTAAAATTCCCATGGCGTTGTTGTTTTGTTTTAATAAATAACATACCATATGGGTTAATGTTTTTATATTTTAGTTAGGTGTTGACCAGTGAAATGACCAGTTTAACTACATGCCATAAATGCAACTGGCTGAATCGGCAGCCGGATAAAACAGACATCGCCGGGGGCATTCCGGGGGGCGTAATAGCATTTAGCATGTCACGTTTATATTAATTTAAAGGGATAACTTAAGCAACTGGAAGAACCGGCGGCCGGGTGAGACGGCCGCTATAAGGTTCTTTCCGAAGAGGGGGTAATTGTTATTTAGTTGATTGATGTTGCTTGTCTATTATTAAGTTTTTTGAACAAAATGGGCCACTTTTTTTAGTAACTCATTCATGTCAAAAGGCTTGGCCAAAAAGTCGTCGGCGCCGGCCATCATTGCAGAATCACGTATATCGCGACTTGCCGATATCATGATAACAGGTATATCTTTGGTTAGCTCGTCTTGTTTTAGCTTCTTGCAGATATCCCGACCGTCTTCGCCGCTCATCCAGATATCTAACAGTAGCAAGTCGGGGAGTTCGTCTTTCATATCAAGCACTGTTGTACCATCTACGGTTGATGTTACCTCGTAGCCTTCAAATTCAAGCAGCATTTCCATAGCATCAACAATGCCCGGGTCATCATCTGCAATCATGATTTTCTTGTTCTTTGTATTCATTTTAGGCGTAAAGGCTTGGTTAAACCCTCTGAAATTAGCTGTGATAAATTTACCTTATTGTGAACTATCCAACAGGTGAATAACTGTTGGTATCGTCTACAGGTAATGCAAAGCAAAAAGTAGACCCTTTGCCTTCAATGCTGTTTACCCACATTCTGCCGCCTTCTCGCTTAATAATTTCTGATGAGATGTATAATCCTAACCCCAAACCGGGGAATGTATGCTGCTTGTTCCCACTTACGCGGTAAAATTGCTCAAACACCCGGTCCTTCTTGTCTTCGGGTATCCCGATGCCAAAATCCTGTACACAAACAATCACCTCATTGTTTTCGCGGCGAGTGTTGATGATGATGGTATCGGTATGAGGCGAATATTTGATAGCATTCGTAATGAGGTTGGTAATAACCTGGCTTACCCGATCTTTGTCTGAATAGATACGGCCTGTTGGTGTAAAGTTTTGGATAAGTTTATGTTTTTGTGTAGTGTGCTGCAGGTCTTCAACAGTTTCCTGTAGGGTTTCATTAAAATCGAACCATATTTTATTGAACTGTAGCCTGCCCGAGTTAATCTTGGTAACATCAAGGAGATCGCCTATGAGGTTTGTAAGACGGTTAATCTGGGCATCCATCCTAAGCACCATTTCGGCCTTTTTTTGTTCGCCTTCTTTGGTAAGCATAGCACCCAATACCTGGGCATATGCTTTTATGCTCGTAACCGGGGTTTTTAATTCGTGACTTGCGATACCTAAAAAATCATCTTTTTGTCGTTGTAATTGTTTTTGCTCATCAATGTCTGTATTGGTACCAAACCATTTAATGATTTTTCCGTCAATTATGAAAGGTAAAGCCCTGGACAAATGCCACTTGTAATTTTGATCTTTGTCTTTTAATCTAAATTCACATTGGTAAACATTACCCGTGTTCACTGCATAATTCCAAGCCTCAACACAAGCATCCCTATCATCGGGATGAATAGCATTGAGCCAGGATGCTGCTATTTCATTTGCCTGGGCACCAAAATAATCTACAGCACGTTGATTAAAGTAGTCGACCTGGCCATCCGTGCGGGCCGTCCAAAGTTGCACCGGCATAAAACCAGTAACAAACTCAAACTGCCTGATCTGGTTATTCAATTCCCTGTTACGTAATTTCACTTCGCTTTCGGCAAGTGTTTTATCGGTGACATCGGTACAGGCACCTATGTACCCGGTAAATTCCCCCTGCTCATTATATTGCGGATTGCCGGTGGCTATACACCATCTTATTTCACCATCCCGGCGTGTGATCCTAAAATCAACTTCATAGAACCGGCGGGCATTTAAATCGGCTAAGAACTTTTCACCGGCCCTGGTTCTGTCTTCTTCTAAAAGTGCGTTGATCCACCCTGCGCCCATATTATCCTCATATTTAATACCAGTCCAATCAACCCAGGTTTGATTTACGTAAGTAATATTACCTTGAGCATCGGCCATCCAAAGTACTGTTGGCGATGCATTAGTGATGTTTTTAAGCAATCTTTCACTATCAGTAAGGGCTTTTTTATCGGCAATTTCCCTTCGCAGATCCCTTGCAATTGAAGCCCTGCCCTGTGGCAAGCCGGTTACAGCGTCATAAACCAGCATGGTGGTGCCGTACACAGGTATGGCTTCGCCGGTTTGGAAATGACGGTAAAGTACTTCACCGCTCCATTTACCATGCTTCATTAAAATTGGATTTACTTTGTCCCTCAGCTTATCAAGCTCATCAGGCATTAAATATTCGCTGTTGTGCCTCCTGTGCTCGTTGGCGCCTTTGATACCCAACATTTTTCGCCCGGCGGTATTTACGTAAGTTACATTACCATCAAGGTTGGATAGGCTTACAAAATCTGAGGTATGGTTAATAAGCGACAATAATTTATACTGTTCATTTCTTGCCGCTTTTTCAGGGCGCAGGTCTCGGGCTACGGATGCCATACCAATAGGCAAGCCATTTAACGGATCATCGATTCTGAAACAGTTAACGTAAACCGGAATATTTTCTCCTGTCTTAAAATGCCGGTAGTGCATTTCACCTTCCCACTTACCATACTGCTGTACCGCGGGGTTTATCTCATTATTTACTTTGTCTGCTTCATGATCTGCAAAATATTCAACGCCGGGTTTTAAAGCTTCTTTTGTACTCCCAATACCTAATATAGTGTAGGCTGTTTTATTGATATAGGTTACAGAACCATCCATGCTGCCTACTGCAACCACGTCGGCTGTTTTATCAATCAGTGCAATCAGTTTTTGTTGTTCTTGTTTATCTAATATTTCGCGGGTTATATCCTGTACGGTACCTGCAAAGCGGATAGGCTCATGATTATCGTTAAAGTAAGCCCTACCTTTCAGGTGGATCCAATATTTCAGGTGCCCTGTGTCATCAACGGTGCGGACGATTATATCATAATTTCCATTGCTTACAGGATCATAAGCCTGCATTACTGCTGTTCGCAAGCGTTGCTCATCTTCCGGGTGGACAAATTTCAACAGATCATCATACTTTATCTCATCATCTTTTCGAAAACCGCAGAGCTCTTTACAGCGGTCGTCCCATGTTGCGGTTTGTAATCTGGGGTTTAAATCCCAGGTTCCCAGTTCGGCAGCTTGCAGGGCAAATTGAGCACGTTGTTCACTTTCAACCAGCTTTTTACGGGTGTTAACCAGTTCGGTAACATCTGTAGCTGTATTCAACACGCCCCAAACTTTACCATCGTCGTTATGTAACGGTTTAAAAATAAAGTTGAAGTAAAATTCTTCAAGCTTATCGTTAACCATAAGATCAACCCTTTGCTCTTTCCACTTATAAGCCGTACCGTTATCGTATACATTTGATAATATTGCATGAAAGCCCGGCTCTTCGAATTCGGGCAGCAGGTCAAAGTAATTATGCCCAATAACATCATCTCCCTTTCCCCATATATCTGTCATGGCCTTATTGGCAATCCTGATCTCCATTGTTTTGCCAACATATAATGCTATAGGGGTAGGAGATTCCCTGAACAGAATACGGAAAATATCTTCGTTTAATTGTTGATGAAGGCCGGCGTTGTTATTCATTATATAAATAATATGTATAAATATAGGCTATAATAATTAAGATCAAAATCTCAATTCATACATCATAATATTTCAATTAGTGAGTATGCCTGTTATATTAATATAGCTGCAATTATTGATAAAAACGGGTTACAGAAGCGTATACCTTGTATTTTCTAAACAGTATACCTGTATAAATGTTTAAATTCTGTTTTTAGAGAATTTGATGGTATGAGATTTTAAAGGTTTGTAAAATCAGGAGAATTATTTGTATTAATAGTACGGTAATTTTACCATGTTTTTTGTTTTTTTTACTCCATAAAATCAATTATATCAAAACAATTTCATAGGTATTACTATTACCATACCAATAAAACAAAATCCTGTATACTTGATGGTTGTGGTATGCGGGTAGTTAAACAGATTGGATTTATTATGACCAAATTGCATAAAAAACAGCAGCTTATAACGTTTGAGCAATTGCCCAAAACTCCTACCGGTATTACCGGTTTAGATGAAATAACGGGCGGTGGTTTACCTAATGGAAGACCAACGCTGATATGTGGTGAAGCGGGTTGCGGTAAAACACTTATGTCGCTTGAGTTTATCGTGAGGGGTGCTACCGAATTTAACGAGCCCGGTGTATTTATGGCTTTTGAAGAAAAGGCAGATGAATTGGCTTCGAACGTAGCATCGCTGGGCTTTGATTTAATTAAACTCCAGGATGATAAAAAATTAAGACTTGATCATGTGCATATAGACCGAAGCGAGATTGAGGAGACAGGCGAATATGACCTGGAAGGTTTGTTTATTCGCTTAGGCTTTGCTATTGACAGCATCGGGGCAAAAAGAGTAGTACTGGATACTCTTGAAAATCTTTTTTCGGGTTTATCAAACCAAATTATATTGAGGGCCGAGCTTAGAAGACTTTTTACTTTTTTAAAGGAAAAAGGTGTAACTGCTATAATAACCGGCGAAAAAGGTGACGGCTCTTCATTAACACGGCAGGGGCTTGAAGAATATGTTTCAGATTGTGTGATCCTGCTTGATCACAGGGTTATAAATCAGATCTCAACCCGTCGTTTGCGCGTGGTAAAATATCGCGGTACACAGCATGGTACCAACGAATATCCATTTTTAATTGATGAAGATGGCATTTCTGTACTTCCGGTAACATCTTTAAGATTGGAAAAAGAAGTGTCATCCGAAAGAATTTCATCAGGGATACCCTCTCTTGACAGCATGTTTGGAGGCAAGGGTTTTTTTCAGGGCAGCAGTATCCTCGTTTCGGGCACGGCCGGTACCGGTAAAACAAGTATTGCGGCCAGCTTTGCCAATGAAGTTTGCGGCAACAAAAAGAGGTGCCTTTATTTTGCTTTCGAGGAGGCGCCTAAGCAGATCCTTCGCAACATGAAATCAATCAATCTCGACCTGCAAAAACACATCGACAATGGCTTGCTCGAGTTTCATGCCTCGCGTCCTACGCTTTACGGTATTGAAATGCACCTCGTCGCTATTTACAAGATCATTAAAAGATTTAAGCCCGCAGCGGTGATCCTCGACCCGATTACAAACCTCATTACGGTGGGTTCGGTAAGTGAAGTAAAATCGATGCTGATAAGGCTGATAGATTTTTTACAGGACGAACAGATCACGGTTATGTTTACTGCTCTCAGTTTAAATACGGTGGTAAGTGAACAAACCGACGAAGGTGTATCATCATTAGTTGACACCTGGCTGCTTGTAAGAGATATCGAATCGAACGGAGAGCGTAACAGGGGGTTATACATCATGAAGTCGCGCGGTATGAGCCATTCAAACCAGGTACGCGAGTTTACAATTACCGATAAGGGGCTGAGCCTGGTTGACGTTTATCTTGGCCCCGATGGAGTGCTCACAGGATCGGCAAGGGAAGCACAAAAATTAAGGGAAAAAACAGGCGTGGCACTAAGGGAGTTTGCTATAACTCGTAAAGATAAAGAGATATTGCGCCGGCGTATGATGCTTGAATCAAAAATTGCAAGCTTGCAGGCCGAATTTGAGTCGACAGAGGAGGAATTGAACAAAATATACCTGGAAGAAGAGTTGAAACAGGATATTATAGAAAGAAACCGGCAAGAGATAACCGACATTCGCCGGGGAAATGCGGATACGCTTAAAAGTAAATCAAAAAGAAAAAAATAATGGAACTGGATGAAGTTATAAAATATGAGTTAAGGCTGTATATAGCGGGCAAAACTGCTAAATCAGTTACCGCGCTCACCAACCTTAAAAAATATTGTGAAGAACATTTGAAAGGTCAGTATGTTATTGAAGTAATTGACTTGCTGCAGCAGCCTCAACTGGCCGAAGGGGATCAAATATTTGCAATCCCCACGTTGGTAAGAAAAGTACCTGAACCGATTCGCAAAATAATAGGCGACTTGAGCAACGAGGAAAAAGTTTTGGTTGGATTGAATATAATACCAGTAAGTAAATAGTTAGATGACCGAGCAAAACCAATTGCCTTTAGATCAAGGAGAAAACCAGTTTTTTCGATTGCGTTTATTTGTAATTGGAGCATCGCCCAATTCTGTCAGGGCAATAGCCAACTTAAAAATTATTTGTGAGCGGTACCTTAAGCCTAATTACGAGCTCGAGATAATTGATGTTTACCAGCAACCGCTCATCGCACGGGAAGAACAGATCATAGCATTGCCTTTACTTATTAAAAAATCTCCCGGCGTTGAACGCAAGCTTATCGGAGATATGTCAAATACAGACAAAGTTTTAAAAGGGCTGGGAATATTTACAGAAAGCTAATTATGGAGCCGGACAAACTTACATATGAGCAGTTGCTTGCGGAAAACAATAAGCTTCGATATCAATTAGAAGAAGCTACCGACGTCATTTCTGCTATTCGTAATGGCCAGGTTGATGCCTTTATAGTTAAAGATGATGAAGGCCACCAGCTTTATACGTTGAAAACGGCCGACCAAACCTACCGCGTTTTTATTGAAAAAATGAACGAAGGAGCGGTTACGTTGAATGGCGACGGTACTATATTATATAGCAATTCGAGTTTTGCGGCTATGGTTAATGAACCGTTAGAAAAAGTGATCGGGCTGGATTTTAACGCTTTTGTTGCCGAAGTTTCGGTGGAAAAATATAAGCAGATAATTAGGGATGGCTGGAATGCCGATTGTAAGGGCGAGGTTTTGTTATCAAATCGGGATGGTAAACTGACTCCCTGTTTATTATCATCTACCACACTTGATCTTGATGAAGGAACGGCATTGAGTTTGATCCTGACCGATTTGACTGCTCAAAAGGAAACCGAATGGGAGCTGAAAATTAAAAATGATCAGCTTGAAGAAGCTCAGAATATTGCCGAGAGGCTGAATAATGATCTGGAAGATACTGTGAGGGAGCGTACCAATGATTTGCTTATCAGTAGGGAACATTTTAAGTTGCTGGCTAATAACATTACTCAAATGACCTGGACGAATTTGCCCGGTGGCGAAGTCGATTTTTATAATCAGCGCTGGTTTGATTATACGGGCAGGCGATATGGTGAAACAGCAGGCTGGGGCTGGCAACAGATCGTACACCCAGATGATCTGCAAAAAACAATGAGTGCTTACCTCGAATCTTTGCAAAGCGGGAGTGTTTATGAACTTGAAAACAGATACCTCCGCTGGGATAATACTTATCGCTGGCACCTTAACCGCGCAGTGCCGTTAAGAGATGATAATGGAGAAATTCTTTTTTGGGTAGGGACCGCAACAGATATCGAAGAACAGAAAAAGCAGCTTGATTTAAAGGATGAGTTTATTGGTGTGGCCAGCCATGAACTTAAAACACCTTTAACCAGCCTGAAAGGTTATTTACAGCTTATTTTGGCTTATAAAAAGGAGGAAGTTCCCTCAATAGTAAAACAATATATTGAAAAGGCCGGCACTGCTTTAAATAAGCTTCAGCGTTTGGTTAACGATTTGCTTGATGTAAGTAAAATTCATGCGGGAGGGCTTGAATATGCCAGGGCGAAAATAAATCTTCGCGACCTGGTAGCGTCAACTTTAGAAAACGCTATCCACCTATACCCTGAATTTAATTTTATCAATAAATCGGAAACTGATTTTTTTATAGATGGAAATGCCGGGCGACTGGAACAGGTACTGATAAATTTCATTAACAATTCTGTAAAATACTCAACCGAAAATAAAAATATCATTATTGAAACCGGTAATATAAACGGAAAGGTACGTGTATCAGTAACGGACTTTGGCATCGGATTGTCGGCCGCGCAGATCGAGCATATTTTTGAGCGGTTTTATCGTGTTGAGGATAAAAAATTTATGACGAGCGGCCTTGGTATGGGGCTTTATATCTCAGCTGAGATCATTAATAATCATAGCGGCGATATAGGGGTCGAAAGTGAGCTTGGTGCAGGCGCTACCTTTTATTTTGAGTTGCCCTTGCTTGAAAAGTAAGCATTGTTTATTTCGGTTCAAAATTGCAGTTGACATAAATACTTCTGATATTGGTTGGAAAACCACCTGATATAAAACATAAAATATGTCTGCCGAAAACGAAAATATATCCGTTACATATGAGCCTGACGGTGTAACCACCATTTGTTTTTATCATCCGGCACAAAACTCCCTGCCCTCGGCGCTATTAAAACAACTTGCCGATGCGATATTCAGTGCCGGTAATAACCCGGAAACAAAAGTCATTGTTTTAAAGAGCGCGGGAGATCGTACTTTTTGCGCGGGTGCAAGCTTTGACGAGCTGTTGCAAATTAAGGATAGGGAAACCGGCGCGTTATTTTTTGAAGGGTTTTCCAATGTGATTAGTGCCTGCCGCAAATGCCCCAAAATAATAATTGCGAGGGTACAGGGGAAAGCAGTTGGAGGAGGGGTTGGCCTTGCCGCCGCTGCCGATTATTGCCTGGCCAGCGAGGCGGCATCAATAAAGTTAAGCGAGCTTGCTATAGGTATTGGCCCCTTTGTGATAGCCCCCGCTGTGATCCGTAAAATAGGGTTATCAGCATTTTCCCAGGTCACTATCAGGGCTTCAGATTTTCAAACTGCCCAATGGGCAAAGCAAAACGGCTTGTATAATGAGGTTTATGAAGATACTCCAAGCCTTGATGCGGCTGTATATGAGCTTACTCGAAAATTAGCTTTATATAACCCGGCAGCACTTACCGGATTAAAACAGGTACTTTGGGAAGGCACTGCTGATTGGGATGATTTGCTTAAACAACGTGCGGCTATAAGCGGTGAATTGGTTTTATCGGAATTTACGCAACGGGCATTACATTCTTTTTTTAAGGATAAATCCAAGTAACATTTGAGTAATAAACTGCCTGTATTTTAACACAACCCTTGATACTTCTCATTTTTAATGGGGCTAATTTTGTGTATATCTAAATAGTATTGGTTAATTATATGACCGTTTTATACTGGCATAGTTGCTTATTGTAAGAAAGCCCCCGGAAATCCGGAGGCTTTTTGTTTTTACCAGTGCCTGCAGTAACGATGAACACGATAATGCCTTTGATAGTATACCGGCGCGTCATAATATCCTGTTGCGTAATAGCGTGGACGACCATAATAGACAGGCTGGTCATAGTAGACGTCCCTGCCATAGTAAACAGGTGTTCCGTAATATCCGCTTGTGTAAACTACCCTATGATAAGGACGGCCAAAATGTGCGCTTATACTTATACTTTGAGCTTTTGCAAATTGAAATGAAAACATCATCACAAAAGCTATTATTGAAAATCGCATAAATTTCATGGTCATAAATTTTAGTTAATACCTGAATTGTAATACATAATTATGACTGGCGATGGATAAGTTGGTTTAATTAAATTTTTATATTTTTAGATATGTATTACTTTGTTTTTTCTGCGATAGTTGTCTTTATCGTAATTGGAGTGCTTTATATTAAGTCGTATTATGATAAATTACGCTGGACAAAAAAGCAGCTGATAAAAATTCAGGAGAAGTGGGGCAAACCGATTAACGCCCGCCGAAACTTTGACTTAATAAAGATTTACCTGGATTCGGAAGACAGTAAAAACAAGCTTTCGGCTCAAACAGCCGACGATCTTGACCTGATAAGTGTTTTCAATTATATCGACAGAACAAACAGTAACCCTGGTAAACAATACTTGTTTAATTTATTACATTGCCCTACAACCGAGCTTGATGTTTTGCATGACCTCGACAATGATATTGAGGATCTTAACATGGATATACCCGGCCGCGAATTGCTTGAAGTGGAATTGTCAAAACTTAACCACCCCGATGCTTACTTTATAGCCGATCTTTTTCTCAGGGCACATGAACCGGTATTTGCATCGGTAATTAATTTTTATATAAAGGTTTCACCTTTTCTGATCCTGGCTGCGTTATTATCGCTGATTGTTATTCCTAACATTTTCAGCTTTATCTTTTTGCTATTGTTGTTTGCGTACAACATTGTTATTTACTTCAGCAACCGCAAGGCTATTTCAGGATATACCAAATCGTTACCGCAATTGCTGGTTATGTATAAAGTTGCAATGGCGTTAGCTAAAAGCGGGAAATTTGGTCAGGTACACGACGTAAAGTGTTCCCTTTCCAGCCTAAGAGGTTTAAAACGAGCGCTTAAGTTTGTAAACATAGAAAGCGGCTTCGTGAATGGTAAAAGTGATATTGCTTACGCAGCCTTCCATTTGTTTAAACTGCTTTTTGTGATTGAGCCCAATACTTATACATCATCATTAAAACAAGTCAGTAAATACCGCGAGGATATTAAAGAAGTGTATAAATTTATTGGCAGGGCCGATACGCTGATAGCTATACAATCAATACGTGACGGTATGCCTTTTTATTCAAAACCCGCGTTTATGGGTGTTGATGGCAAAATAGAGATTACCGAACTTTTTCACCCATTGGTAGCTAATTGTGTAACTAATTCCCTTTATACAACTAATGCAGACAGGGGGGCATTGATCACAGGGTCAAACATGTCTGGCAAAACTACATTTATTAAAGCGCTGGCATTAAATACGCTGCTATCGCAAACTATATTTACAAGTTGTGCAAAGGCCTACAAGGCTCCTTTTCTCAAAATACAAACCAGCATCAAAACCAGCGATAACATTGATGAACACAAGAGTTATTTTCAGGCACAGGCCTTAGCTATTTTAGATATCATTGATAACAGTTCTCAGAAAGAGGATATAAAAAGCATGGTGATCATTGATGAGATTTTCAGAGGTACCAATACCATCGAACGTATAGCCGCAGCAAAGTCTGTGCTTTCGTACATTACCGCTAACCAAAATTTTGTTTTTGTATCAACCCACGACCTTGAGCTGGCCCAGCTGCTCGACGAGGATTTTGTTGTATATTCCTTTTCAGAATCAAAAGACGGGCGCATCCTGGTATTTGACTATATCCTGAAGCAGGGCCTGCTTGAAAACACTAACGGAATCGCCATACTCAAATCCATGGGATATCCAGAACGTGTTATCGATGAAGCCAATATTGTAAGCGAGCGAATGATGAATAAATATTTGGTTTAAGCATTCCTAAAAAGAAAGCTTTCTTATTCATATAAGCTCAACCTGTTTTTTAAATACCGCATATCTTCCTGTAATTTTTCAACCCGGTTAAGCAGGTGAGAGATAGCTTCAATGCCGGCTACGTTAATATCCAATTCGTACAAGCTCACCAGTTTTTCCAGCTTTTGAAGCTCAGTTTGAGGGATGAAGACAGTTTCATTAATGATGGTTACTTCAACCAGTCCCGCTTCATGTAAAGATGTAATGAACGTGTATTCAACATTATGATATACACAAAAATCGTTTGCTGCTATTAATTCTGCTGTTTTCATAATGTTTTAAATTTAGGCTGAGGATTTTGCCAGTTCTTCAAATAATTGTTTCTGCTTTTCGGTGAGGTTGGTAGGGGTTTGAATATCATAGGTCAGGTACAGATCGCCAAATTCATTTTCTTTTTTGTAAACGGGCATACCTTTGCCTTTGAGCTTTACTTTAATGCCATTTTGAGTTTCAGGTTTTACTTTCACTTTAACTTTGCCGTTTAATGTATCGGCAGTTATTTCGCCACCTAAAACTGCAGTGTACAGGTCAAGTTTCAACGTGGTGTACAAATTGTTACCATCACGCTTGAAATTTGCATCAGGTGCAACACTAAACTGAATATACAGATCTCCGGCGGGGCCGCCGTTTACACCCGGGGCGCCATGCCCGGCTATTTTGATAGTTTGTCCGTTTTCAATACCTGCGGGTATGGTTATCCGGATATTTTTGCCATTGACAGTCAACGTTTGCTTATGTGTTTCAAGAACGTCTCGAAGGTTTAAACTTAACGAGGCATTATAGTCCTGCCCGCGATATTTTGCCTGCCTGCCGCTACGCGCGCCTCCTGCGCCGCCAAACATCGATTGAAAGAAATCTGAAAACTCGTCACTTCCAAACCCTTCGGCACTGCCAAATCCTTCGGCTCCGGTAAAGCCGCCATAACCACCAAAACCTCCTTGTGCACCGGCTTGTTGGCGCGCTTGTTGTTCGTATGCTTCGCCGTGCTGCCAGTTCTCGCCATATTTATCGTATTTCTTTCGCTTTTCCGGGTCACTTAATACTTCATTTGCTTCGTTTAGCTGCTGGAATTTTTTGTGGGCATCTTCGTCATTAGGGTTAAGATCGGGGTGATATTTGCGGGCCAGTTTACGGTAAGCATTTTTAATATCCTTTTCGGATGCATTTTTGTCGAGCTCTAATACTTTGTAATAATCTATAAAAGCCATGGCGGGATTTAATATAAACAGATGTGTTATTAACTACTAAATATACAGCTTGGTTTTAAAACTTATGGCTTTTTTAATGTCATTTGATATAAGTGCGCGGACTTTAAAATTATGGGTTATAGCTTTTATTTAAAATTCGCAAATACTACCTTTGGCATCCTTAAATTAATCATATGCCTGTAATAACCCAAGCTACCCTTACCGACGTACCCGAACTTAATGTTTTAGTAAACAGCGCTTACCGTGGTGAAAGCTCAAAACGGGGTTGGACAACTGAGGCCGACTTAATTGGCGGCTCCCGCATTGATGAACAAACTCTGACGGGGTATATGAATGATGAAAATATCATCATTTTAAAGCATACTGATGAGGAGGGCAATATTACAGGTACTGTTTATCTTGAAGTCAGAACTCCAAAGTTGTATGTTGGCATGTTTAGTGTATCGCCATTATTGCAGAATAAAGGAGTGGGCCGCGCACTGATAGAAGAAGCTGAAGTTTACGCGCGTAAGTATAACTGCAATACTTTAACTATGACAGTAATTAGCATCCGCTCCGAACTGATAAGCTGGTATGAGCGCCGCGGCTACAAACCAACCGGCGAAATTCAGCCTTTTCATGCACATGGCCGTTTTGGGGATGCCAAACAGCATATTGAGCTGATTGTAATGGAGAAGAGCGTTTAAGTCCTAAGTTTTAAGTTCTAAGTCTTGAGTCAAAAGTTAAATTGGTATAATCGACTTAGGACTCAAGACTTAGAACTTCACAAATTCCAATACTTCACTGATCTTATGCACATGTTTGAAGTTTTTGTGTGTTAAAACGGTTTCTACATGTTCGTGCGCCCATGTTGTATGATAGGGTACGTGAACAGCATGCCCGCCAATGTTGATCACGGGCATTACATCTGATTTTAAGGAATTGCCGATCATCATAAACTCATCGGGATTGATGTCAAGGTGTTTGATCAGCTTGATATAATCATCCTCCTTTTTATCACTCATAATTTCGATATGGTGAAAGTAATGTGCCAGCCCTGATTTTTTGAGCTTCCGCTCCTGGTCAAGCAGATCGCCTTTGGTGGCTACCACCAGCCTGTAATGATCTTTTAATGAGGATAAAACATGTTCTACCTCGTTCAGTAACTCTATCGGTTGATTAAGCATATCCTTACCATATTGTAATATGGTTTCCACTACATCAACGCTAATATTTTTTTCAGAAATGCTCAATGCTGCCTCTATCATGCTGAGGATATAGCCTTTTATCCCGTAGCCATAAAGTGGGAGGTTATCAACCTCAACTTTAAAAAGCTCTTTGGAAATGGTGTGCTGTGGCGAAAAATTTTCGAGCAGGCTGCAAAACCTTTCTTCGGTAGCTTGAAAGTAAGGTTCATTTACCCAAAGGGTGTCGTCGGCATCAAAGGCAATTACTTTTAGGTTCATTTGAAGTATCTGGTTTACCTGGTGCAATAATAATACATCGGGTTGATTTTAGTAGCATAAAGCTCCATTGTACAGCAATAAATATTTAACATTTATGAACTATCAGGTTCAATTTAAACGATTTAAAAATAAAGTAAATTTGTATGCAACCTTATTTCAAAAGCTACGTCTCATAACTTAAATGGTCAAATTAACATTCGTTTAAATGGAAGAGATACTGCCACCCTTAAAAGAATTTATAGTTGATTATTGCAACAGGTATAAGATACATAAGGTTGATCCGCATAGCCTGAACCTCGATACTAGTATTGATCTTGATCTGGATATTTTTGACATTGAGATAGACCTTTTTCTTGCCGATTTTGCCGAACAGTTCAATATAGATCCATCTAAATTCAGTTGGTATAAATATGGCTATCCCAAAGGCTCAACCCGGGTAAAAGTTATTAAACTGATGTTTGGCTACAATACTACATGGGTTAAACAACTGGCCCAATATTGCTATACTCCCAAATTTAAGGTGCGCAACTTACAAGATGCTGTAAAAACTGGCAAATTGGTTTAATGTAAGATGTGCTTTCACTAATCAAAATCGGTGAAATCAGGAAATAGTCGGTGAGATCTCCTAATATAAATCAGCGAAATCAACGTAATCAGAAACGATCAGCGGTTAAAGATCAGTAACCCCGGTATGCTTGCGTTTAATGAAGTTGCGGATATCCAACACAATACCTGCAAAAAAATAAAATATAAGCGGGAAGCCTACCGCCAGGAATGAGGAGTAGATAAAGAAAAGCCTGATCTTGGAGATCGAGATATTAAAGCGTTCGCCAAGGTAGGTGCATACACCAAAAGAGTACCGTTCAAAAAAAGTAAGTATCCGCTGTAGCATGGTGTCAAGCCAGTTTTAGTATCTTATTACCAACGCCGCATTGCAGGCATTTCTTATAGTTGCAGTAATTATTTTTTAACTCAAGCAATGCCTGTGATTCAAACGCAGTTTCAATTTTCACTCCTAAGTTAACAAAATCAGCAATAATATTGTTTTTTTCGGCCGGTAAATTTTCTAACAATTTAAGACTACGGCTAATATAATATTGCTGCTGATGCTGCTTGCCGTAACTAAACAGGAACAAGGCCACTGCATTGAGCAGCAAAATATCAACAGAACCATCGCCCATATTTTTCGATGACGGCTTGGATTGTACATCAAACCGGTAATGGTCCTCCCAGTAATCGTTTACTTTGATCTCTGTAAATAAACTACGCAGTGCTTTTACCTCTTTAATCTCTAATATTTTAGATAACAGGTGGTTTGACTGTACGATAAGTGCGGCAAATTGCGCCAGCCTGATGGTTGGAAAGTTTTGGGGCCTTAGCCGCATAAACTTCCACAGGTGGCTTTCTATAGGTTTAAGGTTGTATTTTTTACGCAGATATTCATACTCCTTTTGAAGTTTGAGGGGATAATCATCTTTAAATTCACCCTCTAAAAAGCCTGCCTGCCCAAATATCAAAGCTTCAATTTGCATCGGGCTGTTTTTGTTTTTGGCGAGGATAAGCTGAGGCAGCGATTTAGCCATCAGCTCAAACGGCAGGGCGTTTACTTTAAAACCAAAGTTTGCCGCTAAAAACTGGTAAAAAGTTTCCTCCCAATCGCCTTTATTAAGTGCCAGAGCCGCTGCCACATTTGCCGATCGTTTTTCCATCCGCTCAACCAGCACGCGGGTAAGCCAGTTTTGCATGGTGAGGGCATCCACTGTAGCGATGCCGTTTTCGCAGGGTATAAAACTCTGGTTACCGAAAACCAGTTTATGATATTTGTTGTAAAGCGCTTCACTAATACGGCTTTGCAGTTCAAGCGTTGGAACTTTGCGCCCATTTGGTAAAAACAACTGCGCATCGTTACGATAAACTACATGTAATATCACATTATCATAAGCGCCATCATTAGTATGGCCATGCTTTTGCCAGTCGGACGCGGAAAGATGCACTTCTACATTACCTGCCCAAACAGTCTCGCCAATACGGATCCCCGCATTATGAAAATCTGGACCTGAATCTGAATTGTGCAGCCCGGCCGAAAAGATTTCCAGTTCCTCTCCATCTACAGTTTGAAGGTTTTCGCGCTCAAAAAGCCTGAATTTCCAGATGTAATGCAAAAAATCTTCGGTGAAAAGCATGGTTGTGGTTTGGCTGAATGGTTGATAGCGTTATTGTGTGAATAAGTTTTTATTAAAGCAAATATGCCGGTTATTATATTGGTATTGCGCCTCTATTTTAAAACTCCTAATATTACGGAAACCAACAATATCTGCCAAACCTATGAATGGAATAAAATCACCAATACCCCAAACCACGGGCGGACGCATCAAGTCCATCATCGGCGGATCGCTGGGAAATTTGGTTGAATGGTATGACTGGTATGCTTACACTGCCTTTTCCCTTTATTTTTCAGATGCTTTTTTTCCTTCAGATAATCAAACCGTACAGCTTTTAAACACAGCCGGTATTTTTGCCATCGGCTTTTTAATGCGCCCTATAGGCGGTTGGGTAATGGGGACCTTTGCGGATAAGCGCGGCCGTAAAACTGCGCTTACATTTTCTGTATTGCTTATGAGCGTTGGTTCATTGATCATTGCTATAACACCTGGCTACAAAACCATCGGTGTTGCTGCGCCTATACTGCTGGTGTTGGCCCGCATTATCCAGGGCCTGAGCGTAGGAGGGGAGTATGGAACCAGCGCCACTTACCTGAGTGAAATGGCTACAAAAAAGCACCGTGGTTTTTACTCAAGCTTTCAATATGTAACGCTCATTATGGGGCAATTACTGGCATTGGGTGTTTTGGTTTTGCTGCAAAGAGCGTTTTTATCTGAAAAACAATTGCATGACTGGGGTTGGCGCATTCCATTTGGAATCGGGGCAATACTGGCTGTCACCACTATGTATTTAAGGCGAAGCTTACAGGAATCAGCATCGTTTGATAAAGAAAGTAAAAAAGCTGATGCCTTGAATGGCACTATAAAAGCTTTAACAGAGCATCCTAATGCTGTTTTTACGGTAATTGGATTAACCATTGGCGGCACACTGGCGTTTTACACCTTTACCACCTATATGCAAAAGTTTTTGGTTAATACGTCCGGCTTCAGTAAGAGCGCCGCTACGCTCATCTCAACCTTAACATTAGCTGTATTTATGGTGATACAACCTTTATTTGGCTTACTGTCGGATAAAGTTGGCCGGAAGCCATTACTAATTGGTTTCGGCATATTGGGTACGCTTTGTACAATTCCTATCATGACATTGCTAAGCCATACTAAAGATGTATGGGTTGCATTCGCGCTGATCCTTTGCGCGCTGGTCATTGTAAGCGGCTATACCTCAATCAATGCTGTTGTTAAGGCCGAACTTTTTCCGGCCAATGTGCGCGCCCTGGGCGTAGGTTTTCCTTATGCAATAGCCGTATCCCTGTTTGGCGGCACTGCCGAATATATTGCCCTGTGGTTCAAAAATGAACATCATGCGCAATGGTTTTATTGGTATGTAACTGTTTGTATCGGGCTATCGTTGGTTTTATATATCACCATGAATGATACCCGCAAACATTCAAAAATGGAAGATGAGCAGATTTGAAAATGTGCAGATTACAAATGATATGTAATGTTTGCGTTAGGTGAATATTAAGTTACTTGTAAATCTATTAAAGTGACTTAATGTTCAGGAAATGTATTTCATCCACATAAATAAAAAGTGTTAATTTTGCCCGTTCATTACAAGGGATAACCCTTAAATTTATGACTGACACAAGCAATTTATTTCAACTGGCGGTAACATTACTGCAACAACTAATATCCATTCCATCGTTTAGTAAAGAGGAAGACCGCACCGCCGATCTGATCAACGAATTCCTGCAGTCGCATGGGGTAACCACTCATCGTAAGCTTAACAATATCTGGGCCTGGAATAAACATTTCGACCCGGCTAAAGAAACTATCCTCCTTAACTCACATCATGATACCGTAAAGCCCAATTCGGGCTATACACGCGATCCTTACGATGCCAAAATTGAAGATGGTAAATTATATGGCCTTGGTAGTAATGATGCCGGGGGCTGCCTGGTTTCACTTATAGCGGTATTTCTTTATTTTCATGATAAGGAAAACCTGAAATATAATTTCTGTCTGGCGACTACCGCCGAAGAAGAAATTTCAGGCGTAAATGGTCTGGAACTGATCATTCCCGATTTGGGGCAACTATCTTTTGGTATAGTAGGTGAGCCAACCCTGATGCAGTTGGCAATTGCCGAACGGGGTTTAATGGTGTTAGATTGCACTGCTCATGGCCGTGCCGGACATGCCGCCCGCGAAGAAGGGGAGAACGCTATCTACAAAGCGTTAACAGATATTGAATGGTTCCGTACTTTTAAATTTCCGAAAGAATCAGAAGTTTTTGGGCCGATAAAAATGTCGGTGACTATTATTAATGCTGGCTCACAACACAACGTTGTGCCTGCCAGCTGCGTGTATACCGTTGACGTGCGTGTAACTGATGCTTACCGTAATGAGGAAGTGCTGGAGATTATCCGTGAGCATGTTGCCAGCGATGTAAAACCGCGTTCTATCAGGTTAAAACCATCATCTATCCCTAAAGAACATCCCATAGTTCAGGCTGGTATAGCGCTTGGCCGTACCACCTATGGCTCACCAACAACATCAGATCAATCATTGCTGGATATCCCTTCCATAAAAGTTGGCCCCGGCGATTCCGCACGTTCACATACTGCCGATGAGTTTGTTTATGTAGATGAGATCAGGGAGGGCATTGAGTTGTACATTAAGATGCTGGAGAGTATTAATTAACATTGTCAAAATAAAAATTTACCCATGACACGTTGTAGAAGCCAGACTTAAGAACTTTTCAAACTTCGTAAGTCTTTCTTCTCTGGCTTTGTCATTGCCTTTCAAAGTCCGCAGGATTTCAAACCTATGATAACGGGTAACCAACAGCCCGCTTAACCGATTGGTTAAGCGGGCTGTTTCATTATAAGAATAAACTTAATTTACCTGAGTTGAGCATATTTTACTGATTAGTAGGTGTATAGCTAATTGCATGGAGAAACCGAGCGGTAAATTATATGATACAAGGCATTTACTTTTACTAAAAAAATGTAGTTTTAAAATTCGTGAACCAATAAGTTTATATACCCTTATCTTAATGCCCTTAAAACGCTATTGCCGCCTTTCGGCAAAAACATTCTTGCTCATCATCTTATGCTGTATAACCTCCTTTTATGCATCGGCTCAAAAAAAGAACGCGGGGTATAAGTACCATATCCGCAGGGCTGCTTCGGCTATTAATATAGACGGAGTGATGAATGAGCAGGCCTGGATGCAAGCTGATTCGGCGGGAGATTTTTTCATGGTGCTGCCGATGGATACCAGCAAGGCTACTGTTAAAACCGAGGTGCGGATGACCTACGATGATAAAAACCTGTACATCATAGCTATCAATTATAATTCGGTACCGGGGCCTTACATGGTTGAATCGTTAAAACGTGATTTCAGTTTTGTAAAAAATGATAACTTCCTGATTTTCATGGACCCATTTGATGCCCGCACCGATGGCTTTAGTTTTGGTGCCAACGCGGCGGGAGGGCAGTGGGACGGCAGCATGTATGAAGGCGGCAAGGTTGACCTGAGCTGGGATAACCGCTGGTATTCGGCAGTAAAAAATTATCCTGATAAATGGGTTTGGGAAGCATCTATTCCATTTAAGAGTATCCGTTATAAAAAAGGCATAAAGGAATGGGGGATCAACTTTAGCCGTAATGATCTCAAGACTGCCGAAAAATCAAGCTGGACACCCATCCCACGGCAATTCCCTACAGCTTCATTGGCTTATACCGGCACACTTGTTTGGGACGAAGCGCCCCCAACAGCCAGCAGCAACGTATCTATAATTCCATACGCGCTTACGGGTTTATCTAAAGATTATCAGCATAATACCAAAACCGAATATAAACATGAAATAGGAGGGGACGCCAAGATCTCCGTTACACCAGCCCTTAACCTCGATTTAACAGTCAATCCCGATTTTTCGCAGGTTGATGTTGATCAACAGGTGATCAACCTCAACAGATACGAACTTTTCTTCCCCGAAAAACGACAGTTTTTTTTAGAAAATGGTGACCTGTTTGCCAACTTTGGTTATTCTGATATTCGCCCTTTTTTTTCAAGGCGGATAGGCCTCAACGTACCGATTGATTTTGGAGCAAGATTGACCGGTAAATTAGATAAGGACTGGCGTATTGGCGCTATGGATATTCAAACAGGCGGCTCGGGCAGCGCCCAGCAGGCTCCTGAAAACTATGGCATCATTACCCTGCAAAGACGGATCCTTGATCGCTCAAATATCGCTTTCCTATTTGTAAATAAGGACGCTACTGCCAATATTCCCGGCACCACCGGATCAACTGCTTATAACCGTAATATAGGCGCTGAGTTTAACCTTGCCTCGCGCAGTAATATCTGGACAGGCAAAGTACTGGCCCTTAAATCATTTACGCCCGGCGTGAGCGGGCATGATTACGTGGTATCCGATCATTTCCAATACCTGAGCAAATACTGGACGCTTTATATGCAGGAGGAGTACGTAGGTAAAAATTACAATGCCGAAGTAGGCTATGTTCCCCGTGTTGGTTATGTGAAGTTAAGCCCGCTGTTACTCCGTAATTTTTTTCCTAAGCAGGGTAATATTCTAAGCCATGGCATCCAGCTTACCTCTAATTATTTCTTCGATGAGTCGTTTCACCGTACTGATAATGAAAGTATCCTGTCATATTTGATCACATTCCGTAACCGGGCAACACTGTCGGTGTCCGGTATAAATGATTATGTGCGCCTTCTGAGGCCTTATGATCCAACTAATATCGGTAAAGGTTTATTACCTACCGGCTCTGAGCATAACTGGAACACTATTGATGTGCAGTTTGTATCGAAGCCGCAAAATGTGTTTACCTATTTGCTGGAAGCATCGCACGGTGGGTATTATGATAAGGGCGTACGCAATAGCGTTACAAGTTTAATAGGCTATCGTTTTCAACCTTATGTAAATATTGCTATCAATACCTCCTTCAATGATTTAAGGTTGCCGCAGCCATTTGGCCATAATACGTTCTGGCTGGTAGGGCCAAAAATTGATGTTACCTTCACCAATAGCTTGTATTTTACCACCTATATACAATATAATGAGCAGGTGGATAATATCAACATTAATACCCGCCTGCAATGGCGCTATAAGCCTGCTTCCGACCTGTTTATTGTTTATGGCGATAATACCACGCCATCACCGTATACAGTAAAAAACAGGCAGTTAACGTTAAAATGGACGTACTGGTGTAACTTATAATTAGCTGGAGAATGAACAGCTTTTTAAGATTTTGGGTATTTAATCAAATTTTAAGTAAAACGTCGGCAGTTAGTCTATTTCATACTTTTCGTAAGGGATCTCAAAGCTAAAAGTGCTTCCTTTACCTGCATCACTTTTCACACTGATTTTTCCTTTTTGCAACTCGAGCAACTGCTTGCAGATGTACAAACCAAGCCCGGTACCAGTATTGCCTTTGGCCGAATTGGTTTGATAATACTTGGAGAACAGGTTAACCTGCTGCTCCTGGCTGATACCTGCCCCTGTATCAGTAATATCAATTGTTAATTCGCCTTTACTATCCGCAAATTTAAGGGTTGCAATGATCTTTATGCTGCCGGTATCTGTATATTTAATGGCATTACTAATGAGGTTCACCATGATCTGTTTAAGCCTGAAGCTGTCGCCCAAAACTTCAGCGTCAGGGTCGCCTTCAAAATGATAGTTTAACCCCAGTTGTTTTTTATCGGCGCTGAATGCCATACTTTCGATAACCTCTTTCAATGTTTTATCAGGGCAAAAGGGGTCTCGATGGATTTTTAGTTCACTGCTTTCCATTTTGGCAGCATCAAGTGTATCGTTGAGTGTTTGTAACAACAGGTCGGATGATGCTCTCACAGTACCCAACATTTCCGCCTGTTTGGGTGTGAGTGTCGTTCTGCTGAAAATGTATAGAAAACCATTTATTGATGTAAGCGGATTGCGGATTTCATGGCTCATATGCAGCAGCAAGTCCATTTTTTGCCGGGCTATCATTACTGCGCGCTCGTTCTCCTTAAGTAAAAGTTCTTCAGATTTCCCCAGTTTAATAACAAACACGATCAGCAATATGGCAAAAGCCAAAAGCAGCAATAGTGTAATCAGGTAAAGTTTATTCAGTAAGCTTGTAGTTTCAAGATAGCTATTAAAAGCCAAACCCTTAAAGGCGTCGGTCATGCTGTAGTTGATATCTTTAATAGCCGCAATTAGTTGCTCCATTTTATGAGTAATACGCATATTAAGCATAATGAGCTGCCGTTGTGTTTCCTGTAATTTTAAGTTGCTCTGTTCTAGCTGTTTGAGTTTGTTGAGATAGGCGTATTTATCTTTAGTTCGGAGCTTTTGAGTAACCGAATCTATGTAAACGCGTGTTTGATGATTAATGACAACATTACCGGTGCCGGTTGCATAGGCATTTTTATTTTTTATAGCCTCTTTGATCCTTGCAAAAAAACCTTTCTTTTTTACGTTTCCTGGTTGAGTTAAAGTGTCGCTGCTGCTTTGCACCGTTCGGCTGCTTTTAACTGCTAACCTATTTTGAGCTGTTGCCGTATTGAGGTCTGAATAAGTGGTTAACAGGGAGTCAAAGTCGCGCCGGGCGGAGAAGAGTTCGGCGGATAACTTTACTTTTTGAGTGTGCCATGTGTGGAGCTGCGCACGTTGTGCTGTGTTAAGCCTGGTTGTATCATGCTGCATATTAAGCAGCGTGTCAATTTCGGCAAAAGCCATTGAAAGTTTATCCTGATAGGCCTGAGCTTTGGCGGTACTGGCATCTACAAGCGATGACTGAAACAGATCTTCGGCCTCGTGGAGTAATAATAACGCCTGCTGCGGCCTGGAGTTGTTAAGATCCATAAGGTGCGACACCCGGGCCGTATGCGCCAATCTTTCGGTGATCTTGTCCCTCACGAAAAGGGCGGCGATGACTAAAATTATTGTAAATGCTAAAAAAGCAAGCAGGATTTTCCTTGATAAAACGTTCATATATTTATTTTCATCAGTATGCCGGACTTTATTAATTTAAAATCGATTCCGACGTTCCCAATGGTTTTGAAGAACAATGATAATGATAAAAATAATAGAATCATTCAGCGATTGCTACCATTGATTGTCAGGTTTTTTTAAGGCAGGGTTAAACATGTAGCTTATAATTTATCAGGTAACTATAAAAATAATAGAATCATTCAGCGATTGCTACCATTGATTGTCAGGTTTTTTTAAGGCAGGGTTAAACATGTAACTTATAATTTATCAGGTAACTTTCGCCTGGGTTAAATGTTGTGGGTGTTGTGGAAATGGAAGCTTTTATTTTAACCACAAGTTATGTGGCAGAAAAAAAGCTTGAGATGAAAAACATCGAGCCGGTTAAAAAAATACAATTACTTAGTTAAAGATTTAATACCTGTCAATATTGGTGATAGCGCAATTAAAATTCATCAAACGTTGTGCGACTGTCTGTAAATGGAGAACTATAAAGATTTATAATTAAAAGCTTGTAATCAACTATGAAAGTCCATTCTGATGTTTGATTTTTTTTATGGGTAACCAGGTCTTCGCAGCCGAACGCATAATCTATATCTAATACTATTCGGAAACTTCCCTGGCCTGTGTTCTGATCAAATTTGATCCGGTCAAAATTTAAGCTGACCACTTCCGGCGAGCCCTCAGGTCTGAATTCACGCTCAAGGGCATACTTAAGCTGTTCGTAGTTTGCTGAAAGAGGCTCAAATATTATATTCAAAAAATTCAATAAGCTGGCAGGTTCATCCTTTAACTCATCGAGCTGCCCTTTGTGAAGTTTAATTTGCAAGCTGTTTATCATCAAAACAAAATTAAAAACAAAGCTGGATTAAATGAAATGCGAAATAGAACGAGTGTTTGTGCTCATTTTGTAAAAAAAGAGCCGGATGAATTTTTGATGCTGAACTGGATATTCTAAGTTAAAAAGAATTAAAAGGGAATGCCTTATTTTTATTTTTTAATTGTTTTTATTACATTAATTACTGAATGAAATCGATTGCTTTTGAACATTTTTTAAAACAAAGGTATATCCCGTTTCTTACGATGTATCAAGAATGTCTCCGCTATAATTAAATGGCCCGTTTAGTAAAAAAGGCTTGTTACAGATCCTGTTTTTGAGTAAAGTGACAATTTTTAATATTTTTTTAATAATTGTTGTTTTGACAATAAAAGTTTTTACATTTAGCTTTCTATAGTAGCCCAACCTATTTAGTTATAAACCAGTTAAGACCAATTCATGGAGATTTTGAACGATGCTTATATTATTGAGCAATTAAAATTGGGGAACAAGGAGGCCTTTGAAGCAGTATTTAAAAAATACTATAAGCTGCTTAATGTATCGGCCTTTTATATTTTACGGGATGAAATGGAAGCAGAAGATACCGTTCAGGGTTTTTTTGTCGATCTTTGGGAAAGACAATTATATACCAATATTAATTCGTCATTAAAAGCTTATTTAACTACAGCAATCCGTAACAGATGCCTCAAAAAAGTTGAAAGCGAAACACGAACGCAAAAAAAATTGGTAGATTATAAATATACACTTACCGAAATAGAGGAGGAAGAAACACCTGTACCAGAAATTTATCCTGAAAAAGTGCTGGCTGATTTGTCGATACAGCGGATGCAGGCTTTTACCCTGGTGCATTATGAGCATAAAAAGTATAAAGATGCGGCCCTTGAAATGGGTATTAGTATAAATTCTTTGAAAACTCATTTGAAACTGGCAATAAAAACTTTAAAAGAAGGGTTAAAAAGTGCCAAATAAGTTCACCCTTTTATCCATAATGAGGTCTTATATATAATGACATACAATAAAGCGTATTTTCAGGAACTGATAATTGAGCAAATTGCAGGCGTAATAAGTGAGGAAGACAGTCATTTGCTTGAACAGGCTATACAAAATGATCCCCGGATTAAACAACTGTGGGATGAAATGCAACAGGTACTTACTTCAGATAAAGCTCAAACCTTCTTTAATAATATTGATGAAAATAAAGCCTGGAATACAATCCAGCCCGAAATAAAGCCGGTACGATCGATCAGGCATGGCTGGGCAGGCGCAATAAAATGGCTTTCTATAGCGGCTTTATTATGTGTCGCTTTTACTGCCGGATATTATTGGCGGCAAATACCTGTTAATAATCTTGTTGCTGCAAAAAAAAATCTTAAAACGCCGTCCATTGAGTTACGGCTGGCAAACGGTGAGCATATCAACCTGTCTGATACCAGCAAAAAGGTGATTAATATGTCGTTTGCTCATTTAAAGAAAGGTGTTAACGGTTTAAGTTACCAGGTAGATAATAGTAAAAATGAGGAGTGGAGCACGCTCCTTATTCCTTCAAAATTAAACTACCGGATAGTACTTTCAGACGGTACACAGGTTTGGTTAAATTCGGTATCGAGCCTGCGCTTCCCGTTTTCATTTTTAGGCAAAACCAGGGAAGTGTACTTAACAGGCGAAGCTTTTTTTAAAGTTGCAAAAAATGCTGCTCACCCTTTTATAGTTCATACGGGCCAAACTGATGTGAAAGTTTTAGGTACGGAGTTTAATGTAAATACTTATCATGCTGATGAAATAGTAACTTCGTTGGTTGAAGGCTCGGTATCAACAAGCGGGGGGGATAAGCAAAAAATGCTTTTACAACCAGGCTACCAGGCTGTTTATACATCGGGTTCCGGGTTCCGGGCTCAGCCATTTGATCCTGGCGTTGAACTGGCCTGGATGAATGATATTTATTATTTCCATAACACTAAACTTCACGATATAAGCGATGTACTGCTCCGCTGGTTTGATGTAAAAGTAGTTTTTGACGATCCTGCGAAAGCTGATGAAGCATTTAGTGGCGCTATTCAAAAAAACAAACCAATTGAAGTTTTCATTCAAAATATTAAAGCATCTGCAGGAGTTTCGGCCCTTTTAAAGGAAGGGGTTTTACACATCAGGTAAGAAAACGCCACGGTTAAACCACAACCTGTTTCCTGGTTATTTAATGCCTGGCCGTTATGCGCCATGGGAATCATTTGCCCTTGTTTGTCAAACGGATAGCATTAGTAATGTATTGAAATAGTGTTGATTAACAATGTTGGTTTTTCATTTTAATAAAAAATACAATTTTTCTTATTTCCGTTCACCCGTTTTAGCAGGAACAGGTCTTAGAGAAAACCAAATCGTAAACCCAATAAATATGGAGAGAATTCTATTCAGCCGGCGGCTTATACTGCCCTTTATTTTTCTTTTATTGGTAACCCGGTATAGCGCTGTACAAGCGCAGGGTACCGGACCAATAACACTTAAAAAGGCTAACATCAGTTTGGCCGATGTATTTAAATCAATCAAAAAGCAAACGGGCCTAACCGTTTTTTACAGTAACACTCTTTTGAATGACAAAGAATTGGTTACTGTAGATTTTAAAAACGCTGAACTGAAAGAAGTGTTCGGCGTTCTTTTAAAAGGAAAAAACCTGACTTATGTAGTGCGCGACCAACTCATTGTTATTGAAAAGAGTGAACCCGCGCCCATTGTAAACCCTCCCAAAAAAGAACCTGCAGGAGCCGTCGTTCCTAAAAAAGTGCAGGGAGTTGTTTCTGATGACAAGGGGCTTACTTTACCAGGTGTAAGTGTTAAGGTTAAGGGAACCATGAACGGCACACAGTCAGACATGGATGGAAAGTACACTCTCAATTTAAAGGAAGGCGGAAGTTCAGTTATTATATTTTCATTTGTGGGATCAAAATCGCAGGAGTTTGATCTTGCAAACTATTCCCCGTCGGCAGCCGGCGTTTATAAAATAAACGTGCAAATGGGGGCTGATAAAAATGCGCTTGAGGAGGTTGCAGTTGTTGCCTACGGTACGCAAAAAAAGACAAGTCTTGTTAGTTCCATTACAACTGTAAACCCTAAGCAACTAAAAGGACCTTCAAGTAACCTTACCACCATGCTGGCAGGCGTGGTACCGGGGATGATCTCTTATCAAAGAAGTGGTGAACCGGGTGCTGATAATGCCCAGTTCTTTATCAGGGGCGTGGGTACGTTTGGAGCTGGTAAGGTTGATCCGCTGATATTGATCGATGGCATTGAAATGGGCACAACCGATCTGGCAAGGCTTCAGCCGGATGACATATCGGGCTTTTCGGTACTGAAGGACGCTACAGCCTCATCACTATATGGCGCAAGGGGGGCAAACGGTGTAATATTGGTAACCACTAAGCGTGGTGAAACAGGGGCTGTAAAATTCAATATCCGGGGTGAAAATTCAACATCATCAAACGTCAAGAATATTGATCTGGCCGATAATATTAGTTACATGACATTGGCTAATGAAGCGGTACTTACCCGTAATCCGCTGGGCATCTTGCCTTATTCTCAAAATAAAATAGATCATACTGCAAAAGGCGATGACCCGCTGTTATATCCCAGTAATAATTGGATCAAGCAGTTGATCAAAACCAAAACCAATAACCAACGGTTTAATATGAACGCCAGCGGCGGGTCAGAAAAAGCTAAGTACTATCTGGCCATGACCTATAATATTGATAATGGCAACCTGGCCGAGAACAGCCTTAACAATTTCAGCAACAACATTAAGCTGCAATCATATTCTCTTTTATCAAATACAACTTTAAACCTTACTAAAACCACAGAGGCGGTGGTGAGCTTAAAAGGTCAGTTTGATAGTTATCATGGCCCTATCGGCGGCGGCGGTTACACTTTTTTAAATGCCCTTTGGAGTAATCCTGTAGCTTTTCCGGCAATTTATCCGGGTAATTTGCTGCCATATGTAAACCACCCGCTTTTCGGTAATGCCATTATACCCGGTGGCGGTTTGTATATGAATCCATATGCGCAATCCCTGTCTGGTTTCCAAAGCTCAAATACCAGCACACTGACAGCGCAATTAAGCTTAAGTCAAAAGCTTGATTTTATAACGCAGGGTTTATCGGCAAGGGCAATGGCGTATACTACGCGTTATTCATACTTCACCGTTTCGCGTCAGTATAGCCCTTATTATTACCAATCGGATGTAGTTAACGGAACTTTTAATGGGTTAACGCTACTTAATAACGGATTGGCAGGCAGCAGCGTTGGCAATACGCCAACCGAATATTTGACTTATAATCAAGATCCGGCGTTAAATGTTTCTAATTCCATAGCTTACATTGAAACGGCGGTAACCTATAACCGCACCTTTGCCCAAAAACACGCTGTTAGCGGGTTACTGATCGGGACTATGCGTAACTATCTTACAGGTAATGCCAAAACATTACAATTATCATTGCCGTCACGTAATCAAGGGGTGTCGGGCAGGTTTACCTATGGTTATGATAACCGCTACCTATTTGAGTTTAACTTTGGTTACAATGGGTCTGAGCGTTTTGCAAGTAATCACCGTTTTGGTTTTTTCCCGTCTGTGGGTGCAGGTTGGGTAGTATCTAACGAGAAGTTTTTTGAGCCATTGCTTTCAACTATCGATAACCTTAAATTCAGGGTTACCTATGGTTTAGTGGGTAACGATCAGATAGGAAAGCCGGAAGATCGTTTTTTCTACCTGTCTGATGTTAACTTAAATAATGGCGCCTATGGCCAGTTTGGTACCAACTACCTGTATAGCAGGCCGGGCGTGGTTACCAATCGTTATGAAAATCAAAATATCACCTGGGAGCAATCAAGGCAAACTAACATCGGTATGGATTTAACTGTGGCCAAAAACTTCACATTAACAGTTGATGCCTACCAACAAAAACGTGATAATATTTTAATGGTACGCAGCACCATCCCAACCTCTATGGGTTTACAGGCTGATATATCTTCAAACGCAGGTAAATCATCCAGTAAAGGGGTGGACATTGCTATGGATTACAAGAAAAACTTTAACAACTCTTTCTGGATCCAATCGCGCGGTACGCTTACTTATGCTAAGAGCAAGCTGTTGAAAAATGAAGAACCTGTTTACCCAAATAACCTTCAATACCTGAGCAAAGTAGGTAATTCCTTAAGCCAGATATATGGACTTATAGCCGAGCGGTTATTTATTGATAATGTAGAGGTAGCCAACTCGCCCGTCCAAAGCTTTGGCGACTATAAAGCCGGCGATATTAAATACCGCGACATGAATGGCGATGGAAAAATAACCAGTTCAGATATAGTGCCGATAGGGTATCCGCAAGTGCCGGAAATCATCTACGGTTTCGGTTTTTCTGTTGGGTATAAAAACTTCGATATCAGCGCGTTTTTCCAGGGCTCGGCAAGATCTTCTTTCGTCATCAATTCAGCAGATATTTCTCCTTTTTATTTAGTGAGCGGCAGGCAGGATAACGGTCTTAACACCGGTAACCAAAGCGGCTTGTTAAAATCAATTGCCGATGATCACTGGTCTGAAGATAATCGTAACCCTTACGCGTTTTGGCCACGCTTAAGTAATACCATACAAGCCAACAACAGCGCAACCCCAAATTCTCCAACATCAACATGGTGGTTAAGAAATGGTTCGTTCCTGCGCCTGAAGTCGGCAGAACTTGGATACAATTTCAATAAGAGTCAACTCAAGTTTATCCATTTGAATAGCGCACGTATCTATCTAAACGGCTTAAACCTGTTAACCTTCAGCAGCTTCAAGCTTTGGGATCCCGAAATGGGAACCTCAGGATTGGGTTACCCGATTCAAAAAGTATTTAACGTGGGCCTGCGGGTAGAATTTTAAAAGCTTTCAAATTAATTATATGAAAAGTAATTTTATACAAAAAATTAAGCAATCGGTATTAAGTCAAACACCAAAGAGGAATATCTCCATGGTAATAATGATCTTGATAATGATTGTGCCGGTAACATCCTGTAAAAAATCATTTTTGGATGTTGTCCCTGATAACGTATCAACAATAGCCAACGCCTTTGTTTCACAAACCGAGGCCGAAAAGTATTTATTTACCTGCTACTCATACCTGCCAACGGAAACAGATCCTACTTATAACGTTGGGCTTACCGCCGGTGATGAAGTTTGGGTGGAAGACCCTGCAAATCACATACGGTCAACAAACGTACTGCAACTGCCCAGAGGATTCCAAAACTCGTCTGACCCTATAGCCAATTATATGAATGGTACCAGGGACGCGGCTGCGAATTATAAGGCTATACGGGATTGTAATGTTTTTATTGAAAATGTAAGCGACAAAAGCAAGGTGCTGGATTTGGATATTGACACACGTGAGCGTTGGATAGCGGAAGCCCAATTTTTAAAGGCTTTTTATCATTTTCAACTTTTCAGGGCTTATGGGCCAATACCCATTATCGATAAAAATCTGCCCATTGACGCGTCCATCGACGATATACGGGTAAAACGCAGGCCGGTTGATGAAGTAGTAAATTATATAGCCGGATTATATGATCAGGCTGCTGCAAAACTACCTTTAACAATCAGGAATGAAGGAAGTGAACTGGGGCGTGTTACCAAGGCGGCTGCTTTGAGTATGAAAGCCAAATTGCTGGTAACGGCGGCAAGCCCGTTGTTTAATGGCAACCCGGATTATAATTCATTCAAGAATAAGGATGGCGAGCAGTTGTTTAACCCTACTTTTAGTGTCGAAAAATGGCAGCGCGCTGCCGATGCCTGCAAAGCAGCCATTGATTTTTGCGAATCCCAAAATATACGCCTTTATACGTTTCCTACACCTACTAATCCACTTAGTCAAACTACTATGACTCAAATGGGTATCAGAAACGCGATGAGCGAAAAGTGGAATGAAGAACTGATATGGGGGCTAACTGCCAATAATAACATCAACTATAATTCATTCTTCCAGTCGATGTGCGCCGGGCAATATGATTTTAACAATGCCGATGCAGCAAAGTCAGCCAATCGCCCGTTACTTGGCCCTACCTTAAAAATGGCTAAGATGTTCTACACTAAAAACGGGGTGCCGATTAACGAAGATAAAACTCTTGATTTTAGTGATGTAGCCCAGTTAAGAGTTGGTACTCATGATGAGCGTTTTAACATCAAAGAAGGGGAAACAACTGCAAGGCTTAATTTTGACAGGGAACCGCGCTACTATGCCGATCTGGGATTTGACCGCGGTGTTTGGTATATGGCCAACAGCCCAACTAAAACCGATGAAGATACCTGGTGGATGAAGGCTCGTGGTGCTGAAGTAGGCCAATCTTCACCTATACCAATTGCTGGTTTTTATATGAAAAAAGCCCTTAACTGGCACTACGAATGGGCAACGGTTACCTATATCAATTACCCTTGGCCCGAAATGCGTTTGTCTGATCTGTATTTGCTTTATTCAGAGGCATTAAATGAAGCTCAGGGGCCTGTAGCTGATGTATATACCTACGTAAACCGCGTAAGGGCGCGGGCCGGCCTGCCTACGGTTCAGGATGCCTGGACTAATTACAGTATTAATCCAACCAAATATACTACGAAAGAAGGAATGCGGTCGATTATACAGCGGGAACGCAGCCTTGAACTTTGTTTTGAAGGCCACCGGTTTTGGGACCTTTTACGCTGGAAAACAGCCGGTGTTGAACTTAATGGAAACGTAACAGGATGGACAATAAGCGAAAATTCACCTCAGTTGTATTATCGCGAACGGTTGATTTTTTCGCGGCATTTTGTGATTCCGCGCGATTACTTATGGCCGATAAAAGAAAGCGATTTACTGGTTAACCAAAACCTGGTTCAAAACCCTAACTGGTAGATATAGCGACAATATGTTTAACAATAAAAACATTCACATGGAAACAATGAAATTACGGGCTGCTTTCTGGATCGGGTTGTTAGCAATAATAATAACGGGCTGTAAGCAGGAAACACTTAATAAACCTACTATAACTAATAACAACCCGCCTGGAGTTGTTACCAACGTGCAGGTACAAAACGAAAACGGTAAAGCCAGTTTAACTTATACGTTACCCGGAGATAATGATCTGTTTTACGTAAAAGCAGTTTACGAAACCTCTCCGGGTAAAACACGCGAGGTAATTGCATCACGCTACACCAATACATTAACTGTTGATGGCTTTGGCGATACTCTGGCACATGTGATAAAGCTTTACGCAGTAAATTCAAGCGAAAAGGTTTCGGCACCTGTTAGTGTCACAGCAAACCCTTTAACGCCACCGTATCTCCTTGCTTACCG
Organism: Mucilaginibacter gossypii; assembly: GCF_900100945.1. Taxonomy (GTDB): domain Bacteria; phylum Bacteroidota; class Bacteroidia; order Sphingobacteriales; family Sphingobacteriaceae; genus Mucilaginibacter; species Mucilaginibacter gossypii. The sequence continues at coordinate 766,285 of NZ_FNCG01000001.1, forward strand.
ATCACTTAAAATAACTGCTACTTTCGGTGGTTTTAACATTGCTTGTGATAACCTTACCCAGGATAACCTGGTTATAGTACCAATGGTTGATACAGCTAACAATAGTTTATATGTGCAGCCAAAGGGTATGGATAATGTTTACAGTAACAGCATCTCAATAAAAGCTGCTGTAAGAGGTCAGCCGGCTATTGAGCGTAAGTACGCATTCTTTGTAAGGGATAGATTTTTAAATAAATCCGACACTTTATTTTTAAATCTTACGCCTTTTTATGAGGAGCAGTTTTCAAAATCGGATTGGTCGGTTTACAAGCTGCCAGGCGACGCAACCAACTTGTATTCATATACCGATGTAACCAAAATTTTTGACGGAAACTTTACCGGCGGTTGGCCAAATTGCCTCTTCACGGTTGAAAGTGCCGGAAGCCCGCAAATGGTAACAATCGATCTTGGTAAACAAAGGGTATTCAGCCGCTTTATTCTCAATCCATTCATCGAGATCGGTAATGTATATTATGTAAGGGGTAATTTGCGTGATTTTGAAATATGGGGGTCAAATTCGCCAAATGTGAATGGCGCGCTGGATGCTTCATGGACGAAATTGTTAACCTGTAACATAGTAAAACCATCTGGTTCCCCTTCAGGTACGGAAACAGCTGCTGATTACAAATATGCACATGACGGATGGGGTTTTGATTTCCCTGCCGGATTAAGTGCTTACAGGTACATCAGGATCAGGAGCTTGCGTAACTGGACAGGATCGTACTTTATGAGTATCAGTGAATTTACCATGTTTGGAAAGTAACAAGGCCGATGCATTTATCAATTTAATTACAATTATGAAACTATATAAAATAACATCATGCTATCTTTTAGTGCTGGCCGCTTTCACTATGAGCGCCTGTACAAAAATGGATGATTATAAAAAGAAATATGAGCCCAATGGGGCAATAATATATCCAGGCAAACTGGATTCCGTTCAGGTGTTCTCTGGCAGGAACCGTGTTTTGCTAACCGGTCTGTTTACATCTGACCCTAAAATTGTGAAATACCGGGTATACTGGAACAGTAAACAGGATTCGATAGAAACGCCGGTAACCCGTACATCCGGGGTTGATACGGCTAAATTGTTCATACCCAATTTACCTGAAGGTACAATGACCTTCGAGGTCCGCACTTTTGATAACGGGGGGCATATTTCCGTTCCGGTTACGTTGGCTGCCAATGTATATGGTAATCTTTACCAAAGTTCACTTATCAACAGAGGTATAATCGCGGTCAAATTACAAACAGATGGCTCAGCGTTAATTAACTGGGCTGACGTGAATGCTGATGACGGATTGGTTTCAATGGAACTAAAATACACAGACGCTGCCAACAAACAACGCGATACAGTAATTGTATCGCAGCCAACTGGTTTAAGCACATCTCTGCCTAAATTTAATGCTGGAAAAACGCTTAGTTACCGCACAGGTTTTAAACCCAATAAAACGGCCATTGATACTTTTTATGCAGATTACGTAGATCAGAAGGTAATCGATGTAACTAATGCTTACCTCTTAAACACAGGGCCTTTTCAAAGAAACACCTTTGATGGCCGTTGGGGAACCCTCGCTGCGCCCTGGATAACCAATGCGGCGGCCAAAAATAAAGATGGCGGTACCAATGGGGGCTATAGTTCTGATGGCGGTGGTACCATTAACTGGGAAACATGGAATAATACCCCGGTAGTAAACGGTATCGTATATCAGGTTACTTCTTCGCAGCTATCGGCAGGAAGTTATACTGTGTCATTTGATGCCTATTCGGAGGTGCAATCAAATTCATCGGTTTATTGTGTGGCAGCTGCCGGAGGGAACGGCATCCCGATACTCGCAAACCTTTCAACAGCGCTGGGATCTGTAAAGATGTATAACGGTGCAAATGTAGGTACAACCAGTCCGAGTTCAAGAGACGTAAAAACCTTCACCTTTACAATCTCTTCACCGCAGGTGGTGTCCATAGGATTTCTGGGTAATCTGGTCGGTAATGGAAATCCGGGCAATTATTTTACGGTGTTTAATATTAAACTGTTTAAAAATTAAAAGTGATAAAAAGTCCCTGGTGTTAGCCGGGGGCTTTTTACTTTAATATAGCTATCGTTTACAATTGAGCTTATTCATAAATGGCCACTTGTACAGGTTCGCCCTCTGGTATTTCGTCAATTTGAGCTGATATCGATTTTTTTGTAGCATTTGAGTTAATAAAACTCATGCCAAATGCAAGTAAAAGCAGGGGTACTGTCATCCAGATTACCTGATGGATACCATAATGAGCAATCACAAAACCACCCAGTAAAGTGCCCAATGTAATACCGGCGTTAAAGAAGGAGGGAAGCAGGCTGTTTACAAAGTCAAGCGCTGGTTCCTGAATGCCATGGGTAAGCTGTATATTTGCCGCCAAAAATCCTCCGGTGTGTATAAATCCCCAAACTGAAAGAATAATAACCATTGGAATAAAATGTCCGCCAAACATATAGGCCAATACATGGGTTGCAACTAAAGACAGCAAAAACAGCCGCGTTGTAAGCGTTACATTTTTACTAAGCGCTACACCCATAAGCCAGTTGCCCGCTATCCCTGTTCCTCCAAATACCAGCAACATGATGCTAATCTGAGCCCCGCTCATACGCGAAACTTTATCCAGGTATTCGGCAAGATAACCATAGGTGGCAAACATGCCTGCCAGGATAATGGTTGAAGCCAGTAGCTTAATCCATAAGTGTGCACTCCGCAGCAGCTTTACCTGGCTTTTGGGGCTTGGCTGTTCTTCATTAACCGGCATTGAAGGTGCAAATAGCGTCAATGCGCCAAAGGCTAATAAGTTAATGATGGCCGATAAGATAAAAGATGCCCTCCAACTAAAGAGATCTGCCATATAGGTGGTTAAGGGTACGCCCAACACGGTGGCAACGCTAAGTCCGGCCATTACTATAGAGATGGCTTTGGGCGCGTCTTTTGGCCCTGCTTGTTTTGCAGCTGCAGTCATGGATACAGCCCAAAACACCGGGTGTAAAAACGCCGGTAATATACGGGCAATCATAAGCACGGTGAAGTTCGGCGCTATTGCCGATAACAGGTTGGAAATAACAAATATCCCTAATACCAGGCACATCACAAATTTGCGGTTAAGACGTGCTGTTAGCATATTGGTAAACGGTCCCGCAAGGGCCACAGTTAACGCGAAAGCACTAAGCAGCCAACCTGCCGTATCAATGGAAATATGAAATTCTTTCACCAGGTCAGGAAGGATACCGATAACTCCGAACTCCGTGGTTATGATGCCGAAGGCACCAAGGGCCATAATGTAGATTAATTTATTCATGAGTAGATGTATTTGAATATTTGAATGTTTCGATGTTTTATGTTGAAGTAACCAGTCAAATCAGAAGATGTCAGTACTTAGCTTTTCAGTTCGTTCAGGCAGGCAATGTAGTCGTTAAGTACCTGTTGGTTCAATACATATTTAAGGTTCCGACCTTCTTTTTGTGATAGTAATAAATCGGCATCAACCAGTTGTTTAAGGTGGTGTGATACGGAAGGCTGCGTAAGGTCAAGCAGATCATTTACCTCCGCACAGTAAAGGCAATCTTTCCTTTTTTTAAACTGTTGTAAAATAGCTATCCGGTTCGCATCACTCAGCGCCTTGGATATTTTCTCTATTTTTTTGTTGTCCATTTTTTGCCGTCAATTATATATGTATTCAACGTTATAGTGTAAAGGTAAAATAATATTAACATATAGAAATGTTTCTATGTATTTAACACGCATAAATGACAATAAAAGGATATATGGGCAAGCCTTATGGGAGAGAGATGCTTCTCCGATGTTTCATTTTGTCACAAACACACCCGTTTGTTGGCACATTTGCCTGTTTAATAGTGATCGTGCTGATCTTAATTTTATGGTATGAAAGTAGTAAGAGTACAATACACCACGCGCGCGGAGTTTGCGGCCACCAATCAGCGGAACATCGCTGCCATTGTTGAAGAGTTGAAAACTTTAAATCATCCCGGTATTAAATATACAGCATGGCTATTGCCCGACGGTAAAACATTCATGCATTTTGATCAGCTCGAAAATGAAGAAGCCCACCTTGTATTACAAGGGCTGGCTTCGTTCCATAAGTTTGCTGACGAACTCGAGGCCAGTGATTTAGAAGTCGAACCCAAGCTTGAGCTGCTTTCGCTTGTGGCGTCTACGGAGACCTATTTTTAATGCACTAAAACTACTGTTTGCCGATTGGTAAAGCCGTTTCTGTTTTCGCAGCTTTCATTACGAGTTTGGTTTCTACCTTGCCAATGGCAACAACCGCGAAAAGCCGGTTCATCAAAAAATCATAGTACTCTTTGCGGTCTTTTACGGTTACCTTAAGTATAAAGTCAAAATCGCCGGTGAGGTGATAGCATTCCAGTACTTCCGGAAGTTTAATGATCTCACTTTCAAAATGACTTAAACTGTGCTGGCTGTGGTCCTTCAGTTGCACATGCGTAAAGGTCATGAAATCCAGCTCGAGCTTTTCATGATCAAGCACCGCAACATATTTTTTAATATAACCTCGCTCCTGGAGCGAACGGATCCTGTTATTGATAGGAGTAGTGGTTTTGTTAAGCTTAAGGCCTATCTCCTGGCCGGTAAGGCGCGCATTTTCCTGTAAAAGCTGGAGTATGCGGATATCTGTTTCATCGAGTTGGTTGAGCATGAGAGTTATAAAAACTAAAATATAAGCTTTAAATATTTATCAAAAGTTTTAAAACCTGTTTTTAAGAATATTTTTAGTCTTAAAAACCAAATTTTAAGTGCTGTGTGGATTATGAGATTGTGAATATACAATTTTACATCGTAATACTATGAAGCACGACAAAAAACAACTATCGCCGGTAATCCTTGTTACGGGCGCCCGGGGGCAGATCGGTACCGAACTGGTTGCCGCTTTAAGAAATATTTATGGCAGGGAACAAGTAATTGCCACCGACTTACACGATGCTACGACAATCGTGGATTTAGAAGGGCCATATCATCAGTTAAATGTATTAGACAAAGATGAACTGGAAAACCTGGTTGCTACCTATGGAGTAACTCAAATTTATCATCTTGCAGCTACCTTATCTGCCAAAGGAGAAGAGACCCCGCTAAAAGCATGGCACCTGAACATGCAAAGCCTGCTCAATATATTGGAAGCAGCCAAAGATCATAAATTGGATAAAGTGTTTTGGCCGAGCAGTATCGCTGTATTCGGGCCTTCAACAGCACGTAAGATCAGTCCCCAGAATGCTTTGCTTGATCCGCAAACTGTCTATGGTATCAGCAAGGAAGCTGGTGAACAATGGTGCGCCTATTACAGGGAGCATTATGGGGTGGATGTACGCAGCCTGCGTTATCCAGGATTGATCAGCTACAGCGCCCCGGCTGGCGGGGGGACTACGGACTATGCGGTAGCTGTATTTCACGAAGCTTTGAAGAATGGACGTTACGAATGCTACCTAAGCCCCAACACTGCATTACCTATGATGTATATGGATGACGCGGTAAGGGCTACACTTCAACTGATGAACGCGCGCGTGGAAGCACTCAAAGAACGCGGAGCATATAATATCGGTGCTTTAAGTTTTACACCTGCCGAGCTTGCCACAGAACTGAACAAACACCTGCCCGATTTTACCATCAGTTATAGCATCGACAAGCGCCAGTCCATTGCAAACTCATGGCCGGCCAGTGTTGATGATGCTGAAGCAAGGCGCGACTGGAACTGGCACCCTGAATATGATCTTGTCGCTATGACTGCAGATATGCTTGATCATCTTACACCTGTTTATAAAAACAACAACATTGCAACAGTGAGTTAAATAAGGGGTTGATGAGAGACCTGAATATTACCCAATCGATCACAGCCCGGGATGCTGCTTCGCTGGAGAAGTATTTTAGTGATATTACCCGCGAGCCAACTATCAATGCGGAAGAAGAAGTTCTGTTGGCTGGGAAGATCCGGCAGGGAGATCTGTCGGCTTTGCATAGGTTGGTAAAGGCCAATCTGCGTTTTGTGGTTTCCGTGGCAAAAAAGTATCAGCACCAGGGCATGCCCATGGGCGACCTGATAAGCGAAGGTAATTTGGGTTTGCTTGAAGCCGCGAAACGGTTTGACGAAACCCGCGGCTTCAAGTTTATATCTTATGCAGTTTGGTGGATCAGGCAGCGAATCATGGAAGCACTGTTAGATAAAACGCGGATGATCCGCCTGCCTGCCAACCAGGTGGATATGATTGTTCATGTTAACAGGGCTACAGGGGTTCTGGAACAACGACTTGAGCGACTGCCCGTTCAGGATGAAATAGCGGCATTCCTGGAAACTGCTGAATGGAAAGTGAAAGAAGCTTTGCATGCGGCGCCTTTTACACATTCGTATGATAAAGCCAATACACCCGGCAATGACGGATACAGCCTGCTTGATCGTTTACATACAGATGAACCCGGAATAGAAGGCCTTTTGGAAGCTTACCAACTTAAACAGCAGCTTGATGATTTGCTTAATAAGCTAAACGATGCTGAACGATCTGTTGTGTTTTATCATTATGGTCTGGACGGGCACAGTGAACTCTCGGCTCCCGAAATCGGTAACCGGCTTGGTATTAGCGCAGAAAGGGTGAGGCAGCTACGAAACCGGGCTATTGACAAGCTTAGGGAAAGTGCTAATTTGAAAAAGCTTGAAATTTAAAATAAGCAGGTAGGGATTTTATTTTTTTCTGCGTCTTAATTTCTTTCGATACTTTATCCTGCATTAACTTCACCAGTCCATTATTCAGGGCTAATTTGCGATTAAAATGAGCTGCTGAACTATTTATCTTGCATCCGCTGGATTAAGCAAACGTTTGCGCTAAATTAAGATTGCAGGAAATTAGGCATTCCTATTTAACCTTTATAATTTAGGAACTTGAAAACATCATGGTCGGTACACTTAACACACGGTCAATCATGTTTAACCCTACAAATGCAAATGAAAAAAACACTCCTCTCTTTATTATTGCTAACCCTCATAATTTCACAGGTTTTTAGCCAGGCGAAACATAGTTTTAAAATTGCTGAAGGCAATTTTATTTATGATGGAAAACCTATCCAAATCCACTCGGGCGAAATGCATTTTGCAAGAATCCCTAAAGCTTACTGGAAGCAGCGCCTGCAAATGCTCAGGGCAATGGGTATGAATGCGGTTGCCACTTACGTTTTCTGGAACCATCATGAGGTTAGTCCGGGTGTATGGGATTTTAAAACGGATAACCGCGATATCCGCGAGTTTGTAAAAACCGCACAGCAGGAGGGCTTAATGGTAATATTAAGGCCGGGGCCTTATGCTTGTGCCGAATGGGAATTTGGCGGCTATCCTTGGTGGCTCCAAAATGATAAACAATTGGTTATCCGCAGTAAAAACGACCGCTTCCTTGATTCGTGCAAAACTTACATCAACCAGTTGATGGGGCAGGTTAAAGATTTGCAAATAACCCATGGCGGGCCAATAATTATGGTTCAGGCCGAAAATGAATTTGGATCATATGTAGCCCAGCGTAAGGATGTGCCGCTTGCCGATCATAAAATTTACAGCGCAGCTATAAAAGATCTGCTTTTAAAAGCGGGCGTTGATGTGCCATTGTTTACTTCTGATGGCGACTGGTTGTTTGAAGGCGGCGTAATTAAAGGGGCATTGCCAACTGCCAATGGCGAAGGTGATACCAAAAATTTGAAGAAGCTCATTAACCAATATAACGGAGGAAAAGGCCCTTATATGGTGGCCGAATATTATCCTGGCTGGCTTGACCATTGGGGCGAGAAATTTGAAAAAGTATCAGAAACCTCGGTAATCAAAGACCTGGAGAAGTACCTGAAAGATACCGTATCATTTAATATATACATGGCACATGGTGGCACCAATTTTGGTTTCACAAGCGGTGCTAATTATGACAAGGAACATCAAATTCAGCCGGATATCACCAGCTATGATTACGACGCCCCTATTAGTGAGGCAGGATGGATAACTCCCAAGTTTACAGCTATCCGCAACCTGATGAAAAAGTATGCGGCCTATGCTATTCCTGAAGTGCCTACGCAGATCCCTGTGATACAGATTCCGGCTATTAAGCTTACCAAAACGGCCGATTTGCTGGAGATGGCGAAAGCCCAGCAGGCAGTAGAAAGCGATACCCCACAAACATTTGAAGCGCTTAATCAGGGCTATGGTTATGTATTATACAGCCGTAAATTTACCCAGCCTGTCAGCGGCACTTTAAACCTGGAAGGCCTGCGGGATTATGCAACCATATATATAAATGGCGAAAAAGTTGCGGAGCTTAACAGACAAAGTAATAAATTCAGCTGTCCTATAAATATTCCTTTTAACGCGCGTTTGGATATTTTGGTTGAAAACCTTGGCAGGATCAATTATGGTGGCGAGATCATTCACAATCTTAAAGGAATCATTAGCCCGGTGAAGGACGACGATCATGAAATTACAGGTAACTGGCAAATGTATGAGCTACCTATGGATAAAGCACCGGCGCTCGGGGCAGGCACAACAAACACAACCGGCCATCCAGCACTTTACCAGGGAACATTTGACCTGAATAAAGTGGGGGATACCTTTTTAGACATGAAGAATTGGGGAAAGGGTATAGTATTTGTAAACGGGATCAACATTGGTCGCTATTGGAAAATTGGCCCGCAGCAAACGCTTTATTTGCCAGGCTGCTGGCTTAAAAAAGGTACAAACAGTATCGTTGTACTTGATCAGTTGAATGATATCCATCAAACGGAGATCGTTACGGTAACCATGCCGGTATTAGATGGCCCGGTGAGTAAATAATATAATTTAACTTAAGGAATGACGGCAGGAAATTATCTTGGCGTCTTTTTTATGGCTGTTATTCAACAGGGTTGGATTTTAATATTTAACTATTACTATTTAAACATAAGGGGTAATTTAACCTATCGTTTATATCAATAGATAAGCCTTAATAATAGTTCTAAATATTCGTACGGGTTGTTATATTCACGCTTAATTATGAAATTCTTAAGTTAGATTAAGGAAAATAAATCCTGTTTCATATTTCTGAACGAAACAATTTGCAAGCTTTTGGTTTGATAATAGGTGCCGTAAATCGATGAAGATCAGTAAGGTTCTATATGTTATATTTATATTATTGATCGGAACCAAAGCAAGGGTATCTGCACAAAAAACCTATGTAGCCGCGGTACACGGCGTGCTCGATCTTCGTAATCAGCCTATCAACGATAAAATTGAACTGACGGGAAACTGGCTGTTTTATTGGAACCAATTAATAAATCCCACTGACACCACTGCTATTAAAGACAGGCTTTTGGTTGAGTTCCCATTTAAATGGAGTGGCTATACCTGGCGGGGCAAAAAGCTACCTGCGTTTGGCTATGGTACTTACCGGCTTAAAATTTTACTTCCCCAAAAACACGGCGAATTAAAGCTGGCCATGCCTGATGTTTACAGCGCGTACAGGCTTTATATTAACAAAAAGTTAGTATCGTCGAACGGGAAAGTAACTACTTCCCGAAAGGGATTTGAAGGACATTGGGAATATCATGCTGTTGACCTGCCCAGCAGCGATACCATCAATATCACATTACAAGTTTCCAATTTTATACACAGTAAAGGAGGGATCAGTAAACCCATCTTCATAGGGCCTGCGGAAAGAATTGACCTGGCCCGGCATCGCGCCGAAGGTATTGATCTGATGCTGACGGGCTGTTTACTGATGGGGGGATTATTTTTTCTTGGTTTATACCTGCTGGGCAGCCGTGATAAAGCCATTTTACTTTTTGCCCTGTTCTCGATAGTTTATAGTTACCGGATCATAGGTACAGATAACTATGTGCTGCACACCTTATTGCCTAATATTAACTGGTACATAACGGCCCGGTTGGAATATATGAGCTTATTTTCAGGGATAGGTTTGTTTGGCCTTTACACGTTATACTTATATCCGGCAGATGTAAATCGGCGGGTTGTAAATATTATTAATGGCATTTGCTTTTCGTTCACTTTAATGACATTATTTAGTCCTCCGTGGATTTTTACCCAGCTCGTGAACCCATTTTTAGCAGTGATGCTGTTTTGCCTCGTTTATATTCCATATGTATACTCAAAAGCCTGGCGCAATAACAGGCCCGGATCTGTTTATGCTTTAATGAGCGCATTTGCTTTAATGTCGGTATTTGCGATATCGCTTTTTCATTACTGGGCATTAATATCTCCGCTGCAGCTGATTAGTTTTTTAGGATATATCGCTTTTTTCTTTTTGCAGTCGCTGGTGTTAGCGCACCGGGTATCATTTGTATTGAAAAAGGCGAGGGCTGAAGCCGAACAGGGTTTAAAGGTTAAAAGTGAATTTTTGAGCACGATGAGCCATGAAATCCGGACACCGCTTAATTCGGTAATAGGGATGAGCCATCTGCTGCTTAAGAACGAGCCTCGCAAGGATCAGATCGAACATCTCAACGTCATGCTTTTTTCGGCTAATAACCTTTTGGCAATAGTGAATGATGTATTGGATTATAACAAGATAGAAGCCGGGAAGATAACTTTTGAAAGTATTGAAATAGACCTGGCTGCACTTGCCCGTAATGTAGTAGGTGGTTTGCAAACAGTAGCACACGATAAGGATATAAACCTACGCCTTGATTTTGATAAGAAATTGCAGCATAAACTGCTTGGCGACCCTACCCGCTTATCGCAGGTAATTACCAACCTCGTTCATAATGCCATAAAATTTACTCCAAGCGGCGAGGTAGTTTTAGGAATTGAGGTGAAAGAGCAAACCGAAACTACGGCTACATTAATGGTGTTTGTTAAAGATACTGGTATCGGCATTCCCCGCGGCAAACAGAAACTCATATTTGAGCGCTTTACCCAAGCCGATTCGTCCATATCACGCAGTTTTGGTGGGACAGGTTTAGGTCTTGCAATCAGTAAAAAAATATTGGAGTTACAGGAATCGTCCTTGCAGTTAATTAGTGAGGAAGGAGTAGGCTCGGTATTTTATTTTATTAAAACCTTTGAAAAAGCTGGTAAAATATCGGAGACGGTTAATGTTAACCTTAAACCCGATGCAAATGATAAGCTCCTGAGCGGGATCTCTATCTTGCTGGTTGATGATAACCCGATGAATGTGCTGGTAGCGCAAACTTATTTAAAACGCTGGGGGGCTACTACCGACGTGGCAACCAACGGGCAGGAAGCGCTTGACAAACTGGATACGTCAAAACATCGTCTCGTGTTGATGGATTTGCAAATGCCTGTGATGGATGGGTATGAATCTACAAAGAGAATGAGATTGAACGGCATAAACATCCCCATTATAGCGCTTACCGCCAATCTTCCCAAAGATGTAGAGGACGAAGCTTATAAAACAGGTTTTGATGACATTGTGATGAAGCCTTTTTTACCCGATGAACTACATAGTAAAGTATTGCACTACGTTTTTAAGCAGGAGCATGTGTAAGATGTTCCTGAATCAAACTTCCTGTTTATTTTCTGAATAAAAATTTCATTCACTCATAGGGGTAAAATGATCCTGGCGTGTTTCAGGATAAATTTTACTAAAATGAACAGATTAGCTTCCTTATTACTTCTTATTACTTTTATTTACCCTCCCGATAATAATTGGGCCAGGCGGATAATGGAGGAAAATAAATGGATAAACATCCTTGCAACCATTAATTACCGCATTAAGATTTAATTGAATGTTAACCCAAACTGATCATATTTTGGATATAAATAGCGAACAATTGATCCCGCTGCTGCTCTCGGGCGATGAAGCAACCTTTGAAAAGGTATATAAGCACTTCATCAGGCCGCTGCATGTGTATGCTATCTCTATTTTAAGAGATGAAGATACCGCGAAGGGGATGGTACAAAACGTTTTTATGCGGCTGTGGGAACGAAAGGAACGGCTGAATTTTACCGGCTCGATAAAGGCCTACTTGTATGGCGCGGTTTATAACGAATGCCTTAATAACCTTAGGCACCAGAAAGTAAAGGTTAATCACCAGCAGCACGTACTGTATATGACAAAGGATAAAGTTGATGGGGCCGCCGGTATGGAACTGCTTGACCTCAAAGAAAAATTACAACAGGCATTAAATGACCTGCCCGAAAAATGCCGTACAGTGTTTCAGTTGAGCAGGTTTGAGGATTTAAAATACCAGGAAATTGCTGATGAATTAGGCATCTCCATAAAAACAGTAGAAAACCAGATGGGCAAGGCGCTGAAAACATTACGGCTCAAATTAGTTGACTACCTGCCGTTGATCATTTGGCTTATAAGCCGGGCTTTTAATATTATTTAACATGATGGACGATTTATTAACCAAATACATGCTGAACGAGACCACGCCGGTTGAGAATGAAACCATCAACCGCTGGCTTGGCGAAAATGATGATAACCGGAAATATTTTGATCATTTTAAACTGATCTGGGATACCAGCCGCGAACTTAAAATAGAAAGTAAGCTTGATCCCGATACTTCATGGGTCGAATTTAAACAGTTGGCACAAAACAGGGGTGAAGCACCGGCTAAAATTAAATCTTTAAAGCCGGTAAACCGCTGGCTTAAAATGGCTGCTATGTGGCTGGTGATATTAGGCACTGCCGGTACCTTATACACCCTGCTCAAGCCGGTCAAAGTTAATATGCTTGCACTGCAAAGTGGTAATATAGTACGCAAGGTTACCTTATCAGATGGATCATTGATCACCATGAATAAAAACTCGGTGTTGAATTACCCGGACAGATTTACCGGCGATACCAGGGAGATATCGTTAAAAGGAGAAGCTTTTTTTGATGTGGCTCATGACAAATCAAAACCATTTATGATCCACGTAAATGATGTGGTTGTAAAGGTGGTTGGCACATCATTCAATATCAAAGCTATTGGCCCTAATACCGAGGTTATTGTTGAAACCGGCGTAGTGCAGGTAATTCAGCAGGAGATCACCGTAAAGCTAAAGCCGAAGGAAAAAGCATCAGTACAAGGTGGTCGCCTGCAAAAAGGTAGCAGCCAGGATGAGCTATATAATTATTATCGTACCCAAAAGTTCGTAGCTAATAAAACACCACTATGGCGGCTTGTGGACGTACTCAACGAGGCCTATCACGCAAATATTGTGATAGATAATAAAAAGCTGGCTAATAGGACTATAACAACCACATTTAAAGCAGGTTCACTTGATGGGATATTAGAGGTCATAAGCAAAACCCTTGGCGATGTTAAAGTGATCAAAAAGCCTCATCTCATCATAATCAAAAACTGATGGAAAAGAAACTAAATATATTATTTTATATAATGCTCGTATTGGCGGGCTGCCTGCTCATTACCAACGCGCTGGCACAGGATAACCTGAGCCGTACTGTAACGCTCAGTGTTAAACAAAAAAAGATAGCCGAGATACTGACCATTATCGGTGAAAAAGGTAAGTTTTATTTCTCATACAGCAATGATGTCATTAAAACTGATAGTGTGGTGAGCATAGTATCATCCGGGCAAACAATTAAAAGCCTGCTTGATGAGCTGTTTCATGGCAGGGTTGATTATAAGGAGTCGCCGGGATATATTATACTCCGGCCTACCCCATACAGGTTAACCCTTGTGCCTGATACCCTGGCCGGGCCAGGCAATGTTTATTACATCAGCGGTTACGTGTATGATGATTTCACCGGCAAAAAACTTTACAATGCCAGTGTTTATGAAAAAAATTCGCTGGAATCAACCCTTACCGATCAGAACGGTTACTTCCAGCTCAAGATAAAAGCCAATGGTATGATTACTCTTAATGTAAGTAAGGAGCTATATCGTGATACCAGTATCAATTTTTTAAATAATGTAAACGTATCCATAAAATCACGCGAATATTATTACAGCGCCGATGCCGCAAATTCAAAATCAGACAGGAGCTGGCTGGGCAGAATGTTCCTTTCATCAGGCCAGAAAATACAGAACCTTAATTTAGGCGGTTACCTTTCAACGGTTCCGGTACAAACCTCGCTTTTACCAAGTTTAGGAAGCCATGGTATGATGAGCGGGCAAATTGTCAATAACTTTTCGCTCAATATTTTAGGGGGGTATAACGGTGGCGTTAATGGCGTTGAACTTGGGGGACTGTTTAATATCAACAAACAGGAAGTTAAATATGTACAGGCGGCCGGGCTCTTTAATATTGTTGGGGGTAACAGCAAAGGCGTTCAACTGGCCGGCATTAATAATAACGACCAGAAAAACATAGAAGGTATCCAGGCGGCGGGCATATATAATATGGTAAAAGACAGTCTTAAGGGTGTTCAGCTTGCCGGGATCTTTAACCACGTGAGAAATAGCAAAGGTATCCAGGCGGCAGGTATTTACAATTACACCCGGAAAAACAACAAAGGTTTTAGTATTGCAGGGATAGCCAATGTTACAGGCAACGACGCAAGTGGAATGCAGATGGCAGGAATTTTTAATAAAGCCCGGGTAATAAAAGGTGTGTCATTTGCTATGGTAAATATTGCCGATACGCTTGATGGTTATGGCATCGGCTTATTGAATATTTCGCGTAATGGATATGCTAAAATTGAAGTGTACAGTAACGAGATCACTACAACAAACATCGCCTTTAAATCGGGGAATGCTAAACTGTATTCCATCATATCAGGCGGCGTTAATTTTACAGATAAGCATGTTTATTATAGCACAGGTTTTGGCTTAGGTCACGATTTTATCTTCAATAACAATATGTCACTGTCAGCTGAAGGTTCGACTCACTTACTATTGGCAAAAGGATGGAAAAACCAAAATCAGATAAACCGGGTAAGCGCGTTGCTCAATTTCAGGGCAGGTTCAAAAGTTAGCTTCTTTGCAGGGCCGTCATTTAACGTTTACACAAACTATGGCCATCATCCCGGTGACGGCGATATTCAGCAGATCATAAAAAACAAACCCGGTTTGATTGATTGGGGTAACCGCACAAAAGGTTGGATCGGTTGGTCGGCCGGTATCACGATATTGTAAGTGTGCTTTAATATGGTCAAATTTGTGCAAACCAATAATCACCTGATGAAAAAAATCCTTTACCTCATTTTGTTCTGCACATCGTCGGCTTGTTTTGCCCAGGAGGCTAATAAAGACGTGACTTTTTTAAACCCATCCACAGTCGGTAAGCCATTTGGCTATTCTCACGCTGTAATTGTTGACCTGGGTAAAAATAAAATGGTGATCATGTCGGGCCAGGTTGGTTTGGATCAGGCCGGTAAGCTTGCCGGCAAAGGTGATCTGGCGAGCCAAACTGAACAGGTTTTTACTAATATCAAAAACATTGTTGAGGCTGCAGGCGGCACCATGAATGATTTGGTTGAGTTGAACTACTATATCATAGACGCATCGCAGGTACAGGTAGTTCGTAATATAAGGGATAGATATGTGGATACAAAGCAACCACCGGTAAGTACACTGGTGCAGGTAAGCAAGCTTTTCAGAGATGATATTTTAATTGAGATAAAAGCGACGGCTGTTATCAAAAAGAAGTGAGGTTGATATTAAGCCTGCGAAGTTTTAAAAACTTCGCAGGCTGATTTACGTGTTACCACTTTTTATTGGCAGCCCTTGCTACCTTTGCCTATGCAGCAGTTACCTCATTTGCCTTATTGCCAAAGGCCATTAAATTAAAAAAAACCGACGACAGGTTACCTTGTCGCCGGTTTTTATGTCTTATTTTTACCTGTGAGGCAATACTTGTAAGTAAGATTATCAATGATAAAATGAGGGCTTTTCTTAGTCCGTTATTGTTTTTTATAGGTGATTTTATAAATATTTCCAGCTACATCATCGGTAACGTAAAGTGAGCCATCGGGGGCTTGCGCCAAGCCGCATGGACGGTGGGCCGCAGCGCCCGAAGCAGTATTAGCAGCAGAGCCAGAAAAGCCGTCGGCAAAAACTTCCCACTGACCATTAGGCTTGCCATCTTTAAACGGTTGAAATACCACGAAGTAACCAGCCTGCGGTTCAGGTGCGCGGTTCCATGAACCATGAAAAGCTATGAATGCACCATTTTTATATTTCGCGGGGAACTGATCGCCGGTGTAAAATAACAGGCCGTTAGGGGCAAGGTGGCCCGGATAAGCAGCTGCAGGGTCGATAGCATTTTTTCCGCCTTCAATCTTGCCGTCGCCGCCATATTCAGGCATCAGCATTTTTTTATGTTGTTCCTGGTCGTAATACATATAAGGCCAGCCTGCATTATCTCCTTTTTTAAGCGCATACATACACTCGGCAGGTAATATGGCCGATTGTTTAGCGGTGAAATATTGTGGATAGAATTCAAAAAGCTGGTCGCGGCCGTGCTGCATTACAAAAAGCTGGTTGTTTTGCTGGTTCCAGGTGATACCTACAACATTACGCAGACCGGTGGCATAACGTATACCATCGCCATAATGCTGGTTCAATTTATCTGCTTTAAACTGCCAGATGCCGCCGGCCGAATCTAAAATAGGGCAGCCCTTTTGGCCCGGGGAACCTTTTTTTCGGTCTTCAACCTGGCAGGCATTTGAGTAAGCGCCAATGTTTACGTAAATGTTGCCATCGTTATCAAGCGTTATGGCCTTAGCTTCATGCTCATGACGGCTAATAAGGCCGGTAACAATTTTTTCGGGCTGGTCAGCATTGATTACCTCGCCCTTATCGTTCAGTTTATAACGAAAAACCTCTTCATCCGACGATGCATACAGGTACCCGTTTTTAATCGACATGCCTGTGCCGCTATAAGCGCCAAAGCTGTTCTTTACGGTTGCCTTGCCGCCATCTTCGTGAAGCATTAATATCCCCTTGTTGTTTTTAACATTTGTAAGCTTTACATAGATGTCGCCTTGCGGTGTAATGGCAATATGGCGGGTGCCACCAAGTTTTTCAGCAATAATACTGGCGCTAAAGCCTTCAGGAGTTTTAATACCCGCGTTTTCTGTTGATGGAGCAGGAGTAGAAGTGCTATCAGCAGTTTTCTTTGAGTCGCTATTACTTTTGCAGGCTGTAATAAACATAATACCTCCCATAGCAACTACAGGCAGTATGGAACGTAATAATTTGCGGTTTTTCATGGTGAAAATTAATGGTTATTAAATTAAGTAAATATACCGATAATCCTAAAATCTCTTTTGTAGTAATCGAGTAACATTGTTGATTTTTTTTAAGCATATCAATTAATAAAATTTGGCAACAATAGATTGCGGCCTTAATTGTTTGAAATAAAATTTGGTTAAAAGACTTGCGGGTAAAACATAGTATCAATCAACTAATGTTGTGACATATAATGCTGTGTTTGATTAAACCATTGCTGATAGATATCGTCCTAACTATATAAAATTTACAATTATGAAAAAGTTAGCCATATTATCAGCAATAGCAGCCGGAAGCTTATTTATCAGTAAAGCCAACGCACAGGTATCTATACAATTTGGTATCAATATCCCCGCTCATCGCGTTTACGTACCTGCCCCTCCTCCGCCAGTAGTTGAAGAAGAGCCTGTTTATGATGATAATGTAAATGTTAGTGACGACGATGATTATTACTATTTACCGGAAGTAGAAGCTTACTATAATGTAGGAGCCGGATGCTACTACTACAATGACGGAAGCCGCTGGGTAAGCTGTGCTTACCTGCCAGGCGCTTACCGGGACTATAACTGGCGTACCGCTGTGCGTTACGAAGTAAGAGCTCCACGACCATACTTGCGTCACGATTTTTACAGGCAAAGGTGGGGCGGTTACATGGGCGACCACGGTAACTGGGGGCACCGCTTTGACAGAAGGCCTGCAGGTGGCTATGCTTATCGCCCGGGTTGGGGTGGTGATCGTGGAAACTGGGGCAGAAGGCCTAATCCATATGATAACCGTGGTAACTGGGGAAGTGGCAGGGATGATCATAACTGGAGCAACGGTAATCATGACCGTGGTAACTGGGGTAATGGAAACCAGTCTGACAATAACAACCATGGTAATCATGGCGGATGGGGTAACGGACAGCCTAACAATGGCAACAATGATAACCATGGCGGTCATGACAATCGCGGCAACTGGGGTGGCCGACCATCGAACGGCGGCGGTTATGACAGGGGCAATGGTGGCGAGCGTTTTTCTCAAAATGGAAATTACGGCCGCGGCATGCGCAGGTTTTAATATTCTAACTCCCTATATATTAACTGAAAGGTCGCCTGGTATGGGCGATCTTTTTTGTTTTATATGTTGTTGTGCATTTTTGAGTTATGTTGCATGCATTAATTAATAAGTAATATAAACCATTTATTATCTACTAAACCTGTTTAGCATTACCATTTATATTATATATTTGGTTTTAAAATACTAAATCCTTGAAGAAGAAATTATCTATAGTTGACATTGCCAATAGTCTGAATATATCTAAAACTACCGTATCTTTTATCCTTAATGGTCGCGCACAGGAAAAACGCATCAGCGACGAGCTGGTGAAGCGAGTACTTCAATATGTAAAAGAGGTTGGTTATAAACCCAATTCGTTAGCCAAAAGTTTACGCACCGGCAAATCAAATATCATTGGCTTGCTGGTGCAGGATATTTCCAATCATTTTTTTGCCACAATAGCACGCCGCATAGAGGATCTCGCTTACCAAAATGGGTATAAGATCATTTACAGCAGTACAGATAACGATACGCAAAAAACGCGCGAACTGATAGCTATGTTTCGCGACAGGCATGTTGACGGCTACATTATTACCCCGCCCGATAATATTGAAGAGGATATCAGCGACTTGATCAAAGATGGTTTCCCGGTGGTGCTTTTTGACCGCTACCTGCCTAAAGTAGCTACCGACTATGTAGTGGTTGATAACCTGTTCAGCACCTTCAACGCCACACAATATCTTATTGATAAGGGACATAAAAATATTGCTTTTATAACTTATAGCTCTATCCAAACTCAAATGATAGAAAGGCTTGAGGGTTATGAAAAAGCCATGCACCAAAGCAAATTAAAACCCAATATAACCGAGGTCGATTTTCACACTACCGTTCAGGAGATGCTTAAGTTAATGACAAACTTCCTGGAAAAAAATAAGGATGTCGATGCTATTCTGTTCGCCAATAATCATTTGGGTAAATGCGGTTTGAAGGCCATCCGTAAGGCAGGTAAAAATATACCGGGTGATATTGCTTTGATCGCGTTTGACGATTACGAACTTTTTGAATTGTATACCCCGGCTGTTACCGCTATAGCTCAGCCAATTGACGAAATAGCCGACAACGTGATCAAGCTGCTGATGGAAAGGCTTAACGCTACTGTCCCTGAAGAAAAAAATCAACACATAACATTAGCAACCGAACTAATTATCAGGGATTCATCAAACTAATGAACTATTTTGCAGGATGAATTCGGGGTGATGGTGTACCAGGTCTTGAACGATTGATCATTTCAATTCATCTTGCAAAACTGCCCAAACATTATTGGCTACAATCTTCGCACCCTGAGCAGTAGGGTGGATGCCATCGCCCTGGTTAAGTGATGGTACGCCTCCAACGCCTTGCAATAAAAAGGGGACAAGGGCCATATTGTTTTTTTTAGCCAGATGGGGGAAAACGTTTTTAAACTTACCGGTATAATCGGCGCCCATGTTCGGCGGTACTTGCATGCCCAGCAAAACAAGTTTAGCATCAGGATATTTGGCTTTTACCTTATCTACTATGGACTGAAGATTTTTGGCGGTTTCGTTTACCGGAATCCCGCGAAGGCCGTCGTTAGCCCCCAGCTCCAATACAAAAACGTCTACTTTTTGCTTTAACAGCCAGTCTATGCGGCCATTGCCGCCTGCAGTAGTTTCGCCGCTTAATCCGGCATTTATTACTTTATACGGTAATTTTAATGAATCAACCCGGCGACTGATTACACCCGGAAATGCATCGGCAGGGTCATCAAGACCATAACCGGCAGTGAGGCTATCGCCAAAAAATAAAACTATTTTTTTTGAAGCCGAATCAGTTTTAGCAGTTTCTGTGGCAGCTTGCGTCTGATCATTGTTTGATGATTTAGCACCGTCACCGCAACCCGCCATTGTAAGGGCCGCAAGCAAGATACCGCTTAATGTAACTTTGTTCATATAAAATAAATACAATGCGCTCAGGCGTTTGTTCTTAAAATCTCAAGCGGCGGCTTGTTTAGCACTCCGCGGCTGTTTAGTAAGCCAATAACAACAGTCAACAAACTTACTATTAAAAATAGTACAAGTGCCGGTAACATGTTCACACTGTACGGTATTTCAAAACTATATTTTGCCAGGAAATAAGTGCCCGCAAAAGCTATCAGGATTCCGGTTAAGGCCGACAGGCTGCCCAAAAACCAATACTCCAACGCTGTTATAGTGAATATTTGTTTACGGCTTGCACCAAGCGTACGTAATAAAACACTTTCCTGGATGCGCTGGTATTTGCTGATCCGCACAGATGCTATCAGCACCACAATACCTGTTATAATACTGAACGCGCTCATGAAACGTATAACGTAGCTGATTTTACTTAACAGCTCATCAACAACACTTAAAATTAGCCCCAGATCAATTATCGAAACGTTAGGATAAGCCCTTACTACAACCTGCTGAAAAGCTGCTGATACCTTGTTTGATGGCACGTGTGTCATCAACACATGAAATTGCGGTGCACCCTCAAGTATTCCCTTCGGAAAAACCACCTGAAAATTGGTTTGTACCTTACCCCAGTTAACCTTGCGGATACTGGCAACATATGCCGGCATTTGTACGCCCTGCACATTAAATACTATTTTGTCGCCAATTTTAAGATTTCCCCGTTTGGAGAGGTTTTCTTCAACGGATACCGGGATTTCTTTTGAAGGATCAGCTTTACCGATCCATTTGCCATCCAGTAATTTTTCTGAAGATGTTAATGAATCCCTGAAGGTTACCCGGTATTCCCAGGCAAAAACACCATGCTGTATTTTGATGGTAGTGTCCTTCGTAAGATCGGCAGCGGTTTTGCCATTAATTTGTTCAATACGCATAGTAACTATTGGTACTCGTTGCAGTACCGGAAGCCCCTGTTGTTTTGTTAACTGAACAACACCTTTTTCCTGATTGCTTTGGATATCAAACAAGATCATGTTTGATTGATTACCGCTGGATGAAAGATTAACCTGCTGTACCAATAACGTCTGCACAAAATAAAGTGTGCAGATAAACATTGTGCTTAAGCCGATTGATACGATAAGAATAATTGTTTGATTATTGGGACGGTATAAATTAGCAAAACCTTGTCGCCACAGGTAACTCCATGAACCTTTTACTATTGCTTTAGTGATGCGCATTAACAGCCAGGCCGTAGCGGTAAGGATCATGAATGCAATTAAGATCCCAAGTGTAAACAGGATACTGCCTATCACGCTGTCTAACTGTAAATAAGTAAAAGCTATTATAAAGATCAGTATCAACAGGTAAACCAGCCAACGCAAAGGATCCCGTCTGTTCACGCTCTCATCAACTGAAATTCGGAGCGTGTTAAGCGGCGAAATTTTTCGAACAGAGATTAAAGGGAGTAAAGCAAATAATATGGAGATAATGACCCCAAGTAAAATACCCTGGCCAATAGCCATCCACGATATTTGTACGGAAATGGTAAACGGTAAAAAGTCCTTAAATACAATGGGGAGTAAATGTTGAACAGCGGTACCAAATATAGCCCCGGTAACAGAACCGATAATCCCGATGCCTACAATTTGTATCAGGTAAATCAAAAATGCTTCGGATGATTTAACACCAAGACAACGCATAATAGCTATCGATGCAATTTTTTCTTTTACATAAATATGGATTGCACTGGCTACACCAACACAGCCCAGCAATAGGGCTACAAAACCAACCAATGATAAAAAACGGCTCAGGTCGCCAAAGGCTCGGCCGGTATTGTCTTTCTTGGTTTCGATGGTTTCAAAGCGCATTCCGGCCCTGTCGAGTATTGGGTCAATTTTTTTGCTGAGCTTATCTACATTTACGGATGAATTGAACTTGTAATAAAAACTGTAATTAACCCGGCTGCCAATTTTTACAAGCCCGGTTTGTTCCAGGTATTGCATGGGGATATAAACCACCGGGGCAATACCCGCCATTACGCCGCTTTGACCGGGTGCTTTATTCAGAATGCCGGCAATCTGAAAATTGAGATTGCCAACTTTTACCGAATCGCCCACTTTGGCATCGAATTGCAGCATCAGGGTTTTATCAACCAGCGCCATTCTGCCTTTTTTAAAGGTGAGTCCGGCTACCTCGGGTGTAGTTTCTAAAGTGCCGTAGTAGGGGAAACCTCCCTGTAAAGCCCTGATCTGCACCAACCGGGTACCATTTGTGCGCGGAAAATAAAGCATGGACGCAAAGCTTCGTTCCTGTGAGCGCTCGTCGCCTAATGAATCGAGCATATGCTTCAATTTATCATCAACAGGTTTGTTTCCGGATATGGCGAGATCTGCACCTATGAGAGTGGCTGCCTGATCGTTCACATCATTTTGTACATTGTACTTAAACGAATAAATGGCTACCAGTGCAGCTATCCCAAACACAATGGCGGATATAAAAAGGAAGAGCCTTGAACGGTTGCGCCGGCTATCGCGCCAGGCCATCCGGAATAGCCAGGGGATATTTATCTTTCTTTTAAAATCAATTGCGGTATTGTCCATTAGCTTATCCGTTAATGGTTTTTTCGTCGGCAATCAGTTTGCCGCCCTTAATCCTGATAATGCGCTGTGTTTTGGCTGCCAGCTCAGGGTCATGTGTTACAACCACGAGGGTAGTGCCCGCTTCCTTATTCAGGTCGAAAATAAGTTTGATCACCTTATCGCTGGTTTCTGCATCCAGGTTCCCCGTGGGTTCATCGGCAAACAGGATCCGGGGAGCATTTGAAAATGCGCGTGCAAGTGATACACGCTGCTGCTCGCCGCCCGAAAGCTGGAGCGGGTAATGATGGCTGCGCTCTGATAAGCCTACTTTATCTAAAAGATCCAAAGCCCTTGCTTTGATGTTTTTTTCGCCCCTAAGCTCAAGTGGCACCATGACGTTTTCGAGTGCAGTTAGTGTCGGTAGCAACTGGAAATTCTGAAATATGAAACCTACATGCTGATTCCGCACTTGTGCACGCTGATCTTCAGTAAGCTTGTTAAGGTTAATGCCATTGAGTTCAACGGTGCCTGAAGTTGAGCGGTCAAGCCCGGCACAAAGGCCAAGCAGGGTGGTTTTTCCGCTGCCTGATGGCCCGACTATAGCATTGGTTGAACCTACTGCGACTGAGAAATTTATTTGATCGAGCACGGTGAGTGTACGACCTGCACTTTGGTATGTTTTACTTAAATCAGAGATATTGAGGATATTGTCCACAGATGTTTTTTTGGTATAGATACAAAAAAGCCGGGGTTGTTACTACGCCCGGCCATTAAACACCCAAGTATTATGCCATCTTTACTTTTAGCTGACATTGAGTTTTGAGGTTGGCTTTTATCTGAATAATAACGACGTAACCGGGATTGAAGTTAAGCTTTATCTGCCATTGCAAGCTCATACATCTGGTCAAAAGGTTTATTTTTTAGTTCGATGGCAACAGCGGAGTTCCGCTGCTCACAATATTTTAGCATTTCATAGCAATCGGTTAAAATATCATCATCGATACCTTTAAAAGTCATTTCCACCACTTTTCCAGAGATCTTATAATATTCGTCAAGAGCCGTAATACCCTTCTCGGTTATTTTGATCAGCTTAGCCCGTTTGTCATCGGGGGAGGTTCGTTCATCTATCTTGTTTTCCCGGATGAGCCGGTTAATGACTTCCATGCCGGTTGTTGTTTCGGCAAACATATAGTTGATCAGGTCGCTTTTTCTTACCTCACCAAGGTGAAGTAAACCATTCAGGTAATAGAAACTTTCGGCAGGAGGGATGCCGATGTGGTTAACTGCCGACCGGAAATAAAGCGAATAAGCGCTCAGGATGCGGCCGAGGGTTTTAAGCAGGTATGCGCCGTTCATGATGCGCTCACCTTTTTTGCCGGCTTGTTTAGGTTTTGGGCGTTGCTTTTGCAGATAATATCTGCAAAACGCTTCTACAGTAGGTTGTTCACTTACTTCTTCAAAAGCAGCCCATTCATCAACTAATTGCACTATTGGTTTCATTTTGTTACGGTTTGGGTGTAAAATTATAAATTTATTTCTAAAATGTTTTAATTGTTCCTAAATAGAAATATATTTGCCAAACTATATCGAAATAGAAATATATGGAAAATGAGAATGGCTTGCCGTTCTGTTCTGATTTATTTCGATAATTTTAGATTGAAATAAAAATGTTTTGCAGGCTGAGTCGTCAACTATAATAAAAGCGCGATTTGATACCCGCAGAAGAGAATTATAAATCAAAGATCACTATGCAACCTGATCCTACAAAAAAAACAAACAGTAAACCTCCCGGCGTATTTAGTTTGCTGAAACCATATAAAGGGCTTGTGGCGCTGTTACTGTTATTTGCTTTACTGGGCAATGCCATGAACCTTTGGCTGCCTAAAATTATAGCTAACGGTATTGATGCCTACTCCAATCATCATTTTGTGATAAACGAGGTTATGGCCAAATTTCTGACGGCGACAATTGTGGTATTTTTGTTTGCAGGCTTACAGGCAATTGTGCAAATATATGCATCTGAAAAAGTAGCGCGTGATCTCAGGCAGCAACTGGCTAATAAAATATCCCGCCAAACCCATGCTTTTATCGAACAGGCAAATCCTTCAAAACTGTTAACCAACCTTACTTCGGATATCGATTCGATCAAACTATTCGTATCGCAGGCTTTGGTTTCTATTGTATCGTCGCTGTTTATCATTATTGGCTGCAGTGTTATGCTGCTAACCATTAACTGGAAACTTGCGTTGGTTGTGATCACTATTATTCCCATCATTGGCGGTACTTTTTTTTATGTTTTGAAAAACGTACGTGCTCTGTTTATGAAAAGCCGCGGTGTTATCGATCAGCTTAATAAGGTAATTAATGAGAGCATACTTGGCGCAGCACTCATCAGGGTAATCAACTCGCAGCAGTTGGAATACAATAAATTCCTTGCTGCCAATACCGAAGCAAAGGATTACGGCTTAAAGATCCTTGGTTTTTTTGCCGGGCTCATTCCCATTGTAACGTTTACCGCTAACATGGCAGCATTTACTATTTTGGTAATGGGCGGGCATTTTGTAATCAGCGGCAGCATGACCCTGGGTAGTTTCGCGGCTTTCAACAGCTACCTGTCGTTATTGATATTCCCGATATTCATTTTAGGTTTCATGAGCAACCTGATAGCCCAGGCTACCGCTTCATTTACGAGGATCAGCATGGTTTTGAATGCGCCGGATGTTACCGACGGTGGCCCGTTGAAGGATACTTTGCGCGGCGATGTGGAACTGAGGAACGTTACAATAAGCTACGGCCAAAAATCGGCGCTGAAAAACGTCTCATTTAAAGTAAATGCGGGTTCAAAGATCGCCATCATCGGGCCTACATCTGCCGGTAAAACACAATTGTTGTACCTGCTTACAGGTTTGATCAACGCTACCGAGGGAGAAGTGTTGTTTGATGGTAAAGATCTTGCCGAATATGACAGCGAAACCTTTCACCGGCAGGTTGGCTTTGTTTTTCAGGATAGCATCATCTTTAACATGAGCATCCGTGAAAATATAGCTTTCAGCGATACGGTAACTGATGAATCGCTTCAAAAAGCTATTGAAACGGCCGAGTTAAGTACGTTTATCGATAACCTGCCCGATAAATTGAGCACCATTGTTTCTGAACGGGGCTCAAGCCTTTCGGGCGGACAAAAGCAACGCATTATGCTTGCCCGGGCACTTGCAGTTAATCCAAAGGTTTTGCTGCTTGATGATTTTACTGCTAGGGTTGATAACAATACCGAAAGGAAGATCCTGGCAAATATTCAAAAGAACTATCCGGGTTTAACACTGATATCGGTGACCCAAAAGATTGCCTCTGTTGAACATTACGACCAGATCATTTTGCTGATGCAAGGCGAAATAGT
This sequence comes from Mucilaginibacter gossypii, assembly GCF_900100945.1. Taxonomy (GTDB): domain Bacteria; phylum Bacteroidota; class Bacteroidia; order Sphingobacteriales; family Sphingobacteriaceae; genus Mucilaginibacter; species Mucilaginibacter gossypii. The sequence goes on from NZ_FNCG01000001.1 coordinate 792,440, forward strand.
AGCCAGCGGCGTGCATGATGAGCTGATGAAAACGAGTCCGGATTATGTACAGATCTTTAATTCACAGCAAAGCACCAGCAATTACGAACAGGGTGTTAACCATTAAACATGAAGTTAACGACTGAAAAAATATTGATTACAATGAACTACGATCTTAACCAATTAGGTAAAAATCAGCCAAAAACTTCTACGCTGGCCGGGTTAAAAAAGCTGCTCCAGCTGATAGCCCATGAAAAGCGTACACTCATCATTGCTTTTTTCGCCATCCTTGTTAACTCTACACTTAACCTGCTCGGACCGCTCATTATTGGTCATACTATTGACAAATATGTGCAGCACAAGGATTTCAGCGGGGTCTTACATAATGCGGCTATTTTATTTTGTATGTACCTGGTAGCTTTATTTACCAGCTATAAGCAAACCACGCTGATGGGAGGGGTAGGGCAAAGGATGTTATTTACCCTACGCAATTCTATCTTTAATAAGTTACAGCAGTTGCCGGTAGCCTTTTTTAATCAGAACAAGGCCGGCGACCTGATATCGAGGGTTAACAACGATACCGATAAGCTTAATCAATTCTTCTCCCAGTCACTGATGCAGTTTATCGGCAATATCTCTATTATGATTGGCGCCGGTATTTTTTTGCTGGCTATCAATATTGAGCTGGGAGCAGCTGCTTTATCTCCGGCCTTGGTCATCCTGTTTTTAACGCTGGTATTATCACCATGGATAAAAAGGAAAAATGCAGCAAATTTGAAAAGTACAGGTGCATTGAGCGGTGAGATCCAGGAGAGTATTAATAATTTTAAAGTGATCATCGCTTTTAACCGGCGCGATTATTTCAGGAAGCGTTTTGAGATAGCTAACAATCAAAACTATAAAACAGCTATTGGATCGGGCCTGGCTAACAACGTCTTTGTGCCGGTATATGGTTTACTTGCCAGTATGGCCCAGCTTACCGTACTATGCTTTGGTATCTACCTGATCAGTAAAGGTATGTTCTCTATAGGATTGCTGGTGAGCTACTTATCATATGCTACCAATTTTTATAACCCGTTAAGGCAACTAGCTGCCTTGTGGACAAACTTTCAGCTGGCGATGGCGGGCTGGGACAGGATCTCGCAGATCTTATCCCTTGAAACCGATTTGCCCGTGCTGCAGGCAGGCATTAACGAACCTAATGCTGCTTTATTGGAGTTCAGACATGTGCACTTTAGTTATGATGAAAGCCGGGAGATCCTCCATAATATCTGCTTTAAATTAGAGCGCGGCAAAACCTATGCCTTGGTTGGCCCAACCGGAGGCGGTAAAACAACAACAGCTTCATTAATAGCACGTTTGTATGACCCTACTAAAGGACTGGTGTTACTTGGCGGGAAAGATATCAGGAGTTTTACGGCCGAGGAACGCAGCCGAAAAATAGGCTTTATTTTACAAGAGCCGTTCCTGTTTACAGGCACGGTAAGAGATAATATACTTTATGGCAACGAGCTTTTTAAAGATCATACCAACGAAGAAATGGAACAGGTGATCAGGGATGCTAACCTGGGGAGCCTGCTGGCAATTTTTGAGGAGGGATTGGACACCAAAGTTCTATCGGGCGGCGACAGCATTAGCTTGGGCCAGAAGCAGCTTATTGCATTTATGCGGGCGGTTTTACGCAACCCGGAGATTTTGATATTGGATGAAGCTACGGCTAACATTGATACCATTACCGAAAAACTGCTGAGCGACATTTTGGATAACCTGCCTAAAACCACCACAAGGGTAATCATAGCACACCGTTTAAATACGATTGAAAATGCTGATGAGATCTTTTTTGTTAATTCGGGCGAGGTGATCAGGGCTGGATCATTTGATGACGCTATGGATTTATTGTTGCAAGGAAAGAGGGTAAGCTGATCTTTCTTGGGATATGGATATGCGGTATCACGGTTTTGCCTTGTTTTTTATCCGGATTTGATAAATCGTTTTAAATTTTTGGAGATAAATTGCCGGTATATAAAATAGTTGTCCGATCAACACTAAATAATTGCTAAATTATTTTTACAATTGCATATAAACTTAACCTAAGTTATGCATAAGTACAGCGGCGAAACGCGCATTTTAGTTGCAACAGATTGTATCATATTTGGATTCGACGGGGCAAATATTAAGTTATTGCTTGTTCAGCGTGGCCTTGAGCCCGAAAAACACAAGTGGAGCCTGATAGGTGGTTTTATAAAACCAACCGAATCACCCGAAGATGCTGCAAACCGTGTGCTTGAATTGCGCACCGGGCTTAAGAATGTGTATATGGAGCAGTTCCAGGTATTCGGTAAACCGGAACGTGACCCGGTAGAAAGGACCCTTTCCGTTGCTTATTTCGCGCTTATCGACATTCATAAATATGAAGCCCAACTAAGTGAAGAATATCACCCCGAATGGTTTTTACTGGATGAGATGCCCGATCTGATCTTTGACCATAATGAAATGGTGCGACTGGCTAAAAGACAACTGCGTTATAAAGCCGCGCTTCACCCGATTTTATTTCAATTGCTTCCGGAAAAGTTCACCATTCCGCAATTACAAGCCCTTTATGAAGGAGTTTATCAAACCAAGTTTGATGACAGGAACTTTAGCCGTAAGCTGCTTTCAACAGGTTTGCTTGTAAAGCTTCCTGAAAAAGATAAGCTCTCATCAAAAAAAGGTGCATTTTATTACAAGCTTGATCAGTCACATTACGAGGAAAATTTTGAAAAGTTCCTGAATCTGGTGCCCAACCCTGATAAGTTTTTTTGACATGCACGACAAATGCGTTTTAATATTTTAGTGACAACGCCTTGTTGTTTATATAGCTGACGAAATGATGTCGGTTAGCTATTAGCATCAAATAATACTTGTTTTATAGCTTGATGCGGGTTAAACGCACCCGGTCTTATCAGCATGTTTTTACTAATAACAGGCGCAACATTCGGATGTATGTGATTACTTAGAAAATATGTTTAGTGTCAACCCTGTAAAAAGATAGATAATTCATTATTAGATATTTGTATGTGTTATATTTAAAATGTGTTAAGTCGTGTTAACCCCGGTTAGCTGCGTGTTTCCTGTTTTAACATGTTTTTTAATTACCACCTGAACCTGCTGACCGGGTTTTTAAATAGCCATATTTTTTCTGACACCGTTATCGCGGGGATTAACAAAACCATTACTACATCATGATAACGTGACGATCTGAAATACATCATTTAAAATGCTCTTGAAGTTTATGATCTGCGGAAAAGCGACTTGAGCTTAGTTATAAATTAAACGTAGCTAATTATGAAATTGACCGGGCAATTAAACGGCTGGTTATTTTATATAATCATACCGTATAAATTAAAGGTTTTTGTATTTTTAAAGGGTTAGTTTAATACTACAAAACCAAATCCAACTGTACACCTTTGAGCAAGATAATTTTTTTGCGGTCGTTAAGCCTCTCTTTTATTTTCATATGCATTGCTATTTGCACTAACGCGCAAGGTTCAAACCAGGGTACGGAGTTTTATACCGCATATATTGACCACGTTGATGGTGCAGCAGGCAGTCCTACCGCGTTGGGCAGGGGTAGTCAGATGGACCTTTACATAACTGCCGACGTAAATACCACTGTAACAGTTAAAGTTGCAGATGGCAGCTTTTCAAGTACCTATCAGGTTAACGCAAAGGATATATTGACGGTAGCTATCCCACCCGAAGCCTTTATCGGAAACCAGGGGCAGTTTTTAAAGGGGATTCATATCACGTCGTTAAAACCTATTGCAGTTTACGCGCATATTTTTGCAGAGAACGTATCCGGCGCAACGCTTCTGCTGCCCGTTAATACGCTCGGTAAAGATTACCTCTCCATTAACTATAAACAAATATCAAACTCAAACAACGGCACAAAAAATACTGAAGAAGTACCCTCATATTCAACCTTTGCGGTAATAGCTACAGAAGATAATACCACTGTTGAAATAACCCCCTCGCAGCCACTGCTAAACGGGATCCCTGCAAACCAACCATTTACCGTTAATTTGAAAAAAGGCGAAGTATACCAGGCCTTATCAGCTACTGACCTTACCGGCAGCCGCATTCGCTCAATTGTGAGCGCTGCCGGGGCCTGTAAAAAAATCGCTGTTTTTTCGGGCAGCTCAAAAATAAGCATAGGATGTCAGGGCGATAAGGGATCATCAGATAACCTCTTTCAGCAGGTTTATCCTTTAGCAGTTTGGGGTAAGAACTATGTAACCGCACCTTTAAAAGGGCGCTATTATGATATCTTAAGAATAGTGCTTAGTTCGCCCGATACAAAGGTTACTGTAAACGGTGCCGCGCCAACGGGAGGGCTGAACAATGGTTTGTATTACGAGTTTACATCAACTACAACTAATGTTATCACTGCCGATAAACCAATCCAGGTAGTGCAATATGCAGTAACCCAGGGCGAAGGTTTAAATTGCCAGTTTATTCAAGGTGATACAGGTGATCCTGAAATGATCTATCTGACCCCGATTGAACAAACACTCGATCACGTTACGTTAAACTCAACCGGAAACTATCGGATCCTGAATAATTTTATTAATGTTATTATTAAAGCAGCTGCGGTGCCAACGTTTTCGCTCGATGGAGAACCTTATACTCAGTTTTCTCCTGTGCCGAACAGTATTTATTCTTATGCACAAATCAGCGTAAATGCAGGTGTACATAATATCAAAGCATCCGACGGGTTCAACGCAATTGCTTATGGGTTTGGCAAAACGGAATCATATGGTTATGCTGCGGGCACCAACCTTAAAAACCTGAATGAGTTTATTGTATTATTAAATCCTGCGGACAAGACGGTGCAGGCCAATGGCTGTACTGATACTCATTATAAACTGCAGCTTACGCTGCCATTTCAAACCAATAAAATAAGCTGGGACTTTAAGGATGGCAGTGCTGCTGTTGTTGTAGACAACCCAATACCAACCGGTTCCATCATAAAGGATTCGAAGGTGCTTTATACTTATGAATGCCCGGTAGATAAAACCTATACCGACGGCGATTATAGTGTGGTGGCGACTGTATTTAACCCTATTGCAGACGAATGCGGATCGAATGAAGACATAGAGTTTGATTTTAATATCTCGGTGCCGCCGGTTGTAAAGTTTAGTTTTGCAAATACCTGTTTTGGTAGCGATGTTCAATTCACCGATCAGTCAACCTCAGGTACACGGCAAATTAAAACATGGCGATGGGACTTTGGCGATGGGTTAACTGATGTTGTGCAAAACCCTGTACACAAATACGCCCAACCCGGTTATTACCTGGTTAAACTTTTTGTTACCAATGAAAATGGATGCGGCGCTGCATCTGATCCAATAAAAATACATATATCAAAACCACCTCTTGCATCTTTTAGCTATTCGTCGCCAAGCTGTACAGGTCAGGATGTTACATTTACGGATAACTCCACATCTGCCGAAGGAAGTATCATTAGCTGGCAATGGGACTTTGGTGATGGCACACCGGTTGAAACCCTTAAAAGCAAGAACCCATTTAATCATACGTTTAGTGGACCGGGAGATTATTTGGTTAAGCTAACCGTTACAAATGATAATGGTTGTACAAGTAATATAGCCCCGCTGCCTGTCAAAGTTTATCCTGTGCCGGTAGTTGATTTTTTGTTGCCCGATGCCTGTGAAGATGACTTTGTTCAGTTTACTGATCAAAGTACAATTGCTGATGCCACAGAAGCTGACTTTACCTACGAATGGAATTTTGGTGACCCTAATGCAGCACCAGCTAACCCGAATATTTCCCACGGTAAAAACCCGAAGCACAAGTTTTTAGCCGGCAATTACCAGGTTACACTTAGGGTTACTTCAAAAAATGGATGCTCTTTTACATCGGCTTCAAAGTCATTAACAATTAACGGTAGTAAGCCAAAAGCTAAAGTAATTATTAAGGATCCGGCAGGTTTGTGCAGCGCTCAGGAAGTGTTTTTTGAAAACCAATCCTCGGTTAATTTCGGCGAGATTACCCGGCTGGAGGTTACTTATGACATCAACGACCCATCAACTACGGTAGTTTATGACCATCCGGCATATGGTAGGCAACTCAGGCATAAATATCCTTTGTTCACATCAGGATCGCGGCAGGCTATCTTGCGAGTAATTGCATATTCGGGTACATCATGCTCTGATGTCGCAGAAATTCCGGTTAATTTAAAAGCTTCGCCTGTAGTCACCTTTGATCAGGCGCCTGTTTTTTGTATCGAATCGGAGCCCAAAAAATTGATTCCCCAAATTAAAGCCCCTGCCGGTTCGGGCGTATTTTCAGGAACTGGTATTAGTACAGATGGTGTGTTTAACCCTGCTGTTTCGGGCGTCGGCGAATTTGATATCATGTACATTTATACCACCCGGGACGCGTGCGCTGATACAGTTATGCAGCAGGTTAAGGTAGATGTATCGCCTGTTGTAACGTTGGGGCCGGATTTTACTATGCTTGAAGGCACAAAGCGCGTTTTAAAACCCATAGTAAACGATAATAACTTAAGTTATAAATGGACACCGGCAACAGGCCTTGATCATGATGATGTGGCTAATCCTGTTGCAAGTCCGTCGCAGGATATTACCTATCAGGTAGTGGTTACATCGGCACATGGATGCCAGGCTATGGCCAGCGTATCGGTAAAGGTTTTAAAATTTTTAGTCGTTCCCAATGTGTTTACGCCTAATGGAGATGGGGTAAATGACATTTGGAATGTTAAATATTTAGAAAGTTATCCAAATAATAAGGTTGACGTATACAACCGATTCGGAGAAAAGGTATATTCGTCAATTGGTTATAGTGTACCCTGGGATGGGAAATACAAAGGCTCATATTTGCCTCCCGGGACTTATTATTATATTATTGATCCGAAAAATGGCCGGGAGGTTATTGCAGGTAATGTGACCATTATCAAATAAAATGAAGCGAATTTTATATACTCTACTTATTATTGCCGTAACAATTCAATTAGCAAAAGCACAGCAACGGCCGCAGTACACTCAATACGTATTCAATAATTACCTTTTAAACCCTGCGTTAAGCGGTATTGAAAACTATACCGATGTAAAACTGGGTTATCGCAGCCAATGGACAGGGCTTGAAGGTGCACCGGTAACGTCCTATTTTTCAGTAAACGCGCCTATAGGTAACCGGTTTTTGCAGGGCGATGCCACTGCATTTCCTGCGGGTGGAGGTTTAAACCCATCAAGCAGGTCATATACACAAAATTACATGGCTGCCGAGCCGCATCATGGCGTGGGATTAATGGTGGTGTCTGATAAAACAGGCCCGATAACACAAACCAATATTGACGCTACCTACGCTTATCACCTCGGCCTTACCGAAACATTGAATTTAGCGGTAGGGGTGTCTGCTGGGGTAAGTCATAATATTATAGATAAAAGTAAACTTACCTATGTTGATCAAAATGACCCAACCATTAATAGCATCGCGGGGGCGCAGTGGAAACCTGATTTGGGAGTAGGTGTATGGGCTTATTCATCTAATTATTTTTTTGGCGCGTCGGTACAGCAAATCCTTCCGCAAAATTTATATGTAACTACTTCGACAACTGCTGTACAAAACAAAACGGTACCGCATTATTTTGTGACTGGTGGCGTTAAGCTTTTTGTATCTGATGATATTACGCTTATGCCTTCGGCCTTGTTGAAATTTATAGCACCGGTTCCGGTAACTTTTGATGTGAACATGAAAATGTCATTCAAAGACAGGTTCTGGATTGGTGGTTCATACCGCCGCAATGATTCATATGCCGCATTGGTTGGATTTAACCTAAGTTCGCTTATTAATGTTGGCTACTCATACGATTTTACAACATCTGCCCTGAATACGGTTAGTCATGGTTCGCATGAAATTGTGTTAGGCATCCTGCTTAATAATCGATATAAAGTAACTTGCCCTCAGCATACTTTTTAATTTTAAAAAGCGTTTTTAATATACTGGCGGATAAACTACCGTATCGTTCGAGATTAGTCCGAATCAAGCTCTGTAATCTGGTTCGGCTCGCGAAGGCGCAATTATGCCATGCTGCATAACATTTATAAACTATTTTGAAGCTTCCTAATAATTACAACTATAATAGTTTTAATTTGCGATATTTAATTTCTTAAAAGGATAAAAAATAAAACAATACAATTGTTTCGTAGGTTTATTAAATAACAACTAAAATTAAAACCTATGAATACCAATAATGAAAACTGGGGAAACCAGGATAATGATCGTAATGATTTTGAAAACAACACCAACTCATTTTCTGTGAATGGTGATGAAACCGATCCAAACCGTGATCTTGAAAATGATGATGATTTGGATGAGGTAAATGATATAGTAGACTATGATGAACAGCCTGAGGTAGAAAAAACCGAAGACGAACAGGTGGGTACCCATAGCCAATCGGAGATTGATCAACCCAACAGAAGTGCCGATACTTCATTTAGTGAGCAAACAGATGTAACACCGCCGAATAAAAAGGAATTTCCGTCGGTAGGCCCCGCTAAAACTGATTTTGAGAGCCGCCCGCAAGGACGCACCACCGGCAGGATGGTTGGTCATGAACCAGGAACTGAAGGAATTTAGTAAAAGGAGGGTATAATCATGAATGATTATAAAAATAACTATCCTGCTTCCCGGCAGGGTAATATTAAGGAGACCAGGGAAAGTAACATTAAAGACAGCTATAACTATGCTGCCCGAAACAATCCCTGTCTTGAAACAAAAGGTCCTCAAAGAAAACACTTTAAAGTTTTACATGAGGATGGGAGCCTGGCTGATCTTCCGGATCCAAATGTTGAAGGAGCAGGTGTCGGAGATGGCACCATAGGCCGTTAAGCAAAAAAGGTGACCGAAATGGCCACCTTTTTTTGCTGTTATGATTAGATATAAAATTACGTGGTATAACCCAGAATTTTCAATACTTGCTTGCTGTTTTGCTCTTCTCCAAACACCTCAAAGTTAAACGTTTCGTCCCTGTTACGGCGAATGATCACATGCTTGGGTGATGGCAGCAGGCAGTGGTGGATACCGCCGTAGCCACTTAATACTTCCTGGTAGGCGCCGGTATTAAAGAAACCTAAATATTGCACCTTACGGGTTTTAGGCATAAATACGCTGTTCATATGCGCTTCCTGGTTGTAATAATCCTGCCCGTCGCAGGTGATACCCCCAAGGTTTACACGTTCGTATTCCGAATCCCAGTTGTTAACCGGCAACAGGATGTACTTTTGGTTCAGCGCCCAAACGTCTGGCAGATTGGTAATGAACGAGCCATCAAGCATCAGCCAGCGTTCGCGGTCGTTTTGTTGTTTACGGCCTAATACCTTGTACAGGATACCAGAAGCTTCGGCTACAGTATACTTACCAAATTCGGTAATGATATCCGGTTCCATCGTGTCATGCTCGGCACATATCTCTTTGATCCGGCTTACTATTTCGTTGATCATGTATTCATAATCAAAATCGAAAACCAGTGAATCTTTAAATGGCATACCACCGCCAATATCAAGCGTATCCAGATGTGGATTTACTTTTTTGAATTTACAGTAAAGAGTTACATATTTTTCAAGTTCATTCCAGTAGTATGGTGTATCGGAAATACCCGAGTTAATGAAGAAATGTAATAGCTTAACCTGGAAGTTAGGGTTATCCTCAATTTTGTTATGATAAAAATCAATAACATCTTCCATACGCACACCCAAACGTGAAGTATAAAACTGAGAATCAGGCTGCTCTTCAGCTGCAATCCGGATGCCCAGGTTACAAGGAGTGTCCATCTCAATTTCGTCGTCGTAAAGGTTAAATTCTTCTTTATTATCCAATACCGGAATGATGTTTTTAAAGCCATCATGTAACATATCAATAATATATGTTTTGTACTGGAAGGTTTTAAAGCCGTTACATATTACGGTTATTTCCTTTGTTACAGTACCTTTTTTCTCCAGCGCGTCAATCATAGGCATATCAAACGCCGATGATGTTTCCAGGTGAATCTCGTTTTTCAGGGCTTCTTCAACAATGTGCTTGAAATGCGAGCTCTTGGTGCAATAGCAATATTTATAACTACCGCGATAGTTGTTTTTGATGATGGCCTGTTGAAACAGCAGTTTAGCTTGCTGGATCTTTTTGGATATCATAGGCAGATAAGTAAAGCGTAGGGGAGTACCGTACGTTTCAATCATCTCCATCAAATTTAGGTCCTGAAAGTATAGTTCATCGTCGATGATCTCAAAACCATCCTGTGGAAAGCCTACACTTAAGTCAAGAAATTCCTGATAACTCTGCATCCTTAAAAATTTTGGGCAAAAATGTAATTTTTAAACGGAATATTTGGCTATTTGTTAGGATTAATTTTATTGACAGAATGTAATGTTTTTGCCGTAGAAGCCAGATTAGCCATTACCTCCTGCAATACAGTGTGTTGCGGCTGATAATCAATAGATATTTTCGATAATAACCAAGCTACAACATAGGTGATCCGGGAAGGGGTAGCAAGCGCCTAAAATTTTGATAAACATACCTATGCTACAGCCGCTTCTTTGTTATATTTATTACGGTAATCAATTGGCGAGAGCCCGGTGATCTTTTTAAAAACTGTACGAAATGCCTTGGCATCGGTATACCCAACATCATACATTACCTCATTGATGTTTTTGGGGGTACTTTCCAATTGTTTTTTGGCTGCCTCAATTTTTACGCGCTGTATATATTCAACCGGAGTATTATTGGTGGCTTTTTTAAACCGTCGTTCAAAATGCCTGCGGCCAATAGCATACATTGATGACAGGTCTTCAACTGAGATTTTTTCGGTTACGTTATTTTCTATATATTCCTGAGCTTGCTTTATAGGATTGTCCTCGTGTTTTTTTTGCCCCGTGAACATCGCAAATGGAGACTGACTTTTTCGGTCGATCTCCAGGGCATAGATCTTAGCGGCCATGATGGCTATATCCCGCCCGGCATACTTTTCAATCAGTAATAGTAACAAACTCCAGTATGAAGTAGCGCCGCCACTTGAATATAAACCCTGCTGTTCGGTAACAATACGCCCGTCAACCAGCTTCACTTCCGGGAACATATTTCTGAACGCATCGGCTGTTATCCAATGGCTGGAACACTCTTTACCATTCAATAACCCTGTCGAGGCCAATATAAATGAGCCGATACAAAGACTTGCTATTTCTGCACCATTATTGTACTGGTTGATGATCCACGGTACAAAATCCCGGTTTACGTTTACCGCGTTTTGAAGATCGCCACTTATGGCAGGGATGATCACCATATCGCTTTTTTGCAGATCACTTAATAAAATATCCGTATGAACCGAAAACATGCCGCCATGCACCTTAACTTCTTTGGAAAGCCCAACCATCTGTACGTCAAAAACAGGTTGCCTCCCCATCGATTGTAAAAAATCGTTGGCGCCTGTGAAAATGGTTCTGGCGTCAACTATGCTGGCTAAAACCGCTTCATTGGGTATCAGGATGGCAACATGTTTCATTTTGTTATTGTATAACTGGTTATCTGGGATAAAGATAATGAACACTAAAGTCGCAAACAACCCCTTAACAAGTCCTTTTTACGTGCTACACAACTTTATCGCACCAAATAACTTTGTATCGTTAACAAACATATAATCACGCAAACCAAATATCATCATGAAACCAAAAACAATTAAAACCCTGTACTGGATCTTTACCGCCCTTTTTTTATTGGCTATGCTGGGCGATGCTTACGGGGGAATCACTATGCAGCGGGCTGGCAAAGATTCATTAGCTAAACTTGGTTATCCCTTTTACCTCATGGTTATTATGGGGTGGGCAAAAATAGCAGGTGTACTGGCCATAGCGCAAACCAGGTACCTGGTTATTAAAGAATGGGCTTATTCTGGCTTCACCATTAGCTTTATCGGTGCATTTTTATCGTGGCTTGCTATTGGAGCCGGGGCTGCCATGCTCATTCCGCCGGTAGTTATGCTGCTTGTTATGTTCTTCACCTACTATTTATGGAAAAGGTATGAGCAGGTAAAGGAACTGGGCTTAACCAACACTAAACTTGCCGGAAATACTGAACTGGCTTAGTGTTTTCAATTTTATTATAAATCCCGGGTTTGTCAAATCCGGTTTGCTTATTTATTACCATGCGCAAACTGATCGTATCCTTAAACATTACGCTGGATGGTTTTGTAGCGGCGGAGGACGAAGGCCTGGATTGGCATTATCAATACTGGACGGATGAAATAGCCGAGACAATAACAGAATTGCTTAGCCGGGCCGATACTATTTTATTGGGCAAAAACACATATCGGGCTATGGCTGCCTATTGGCCCTTTCAGGCCAAGTGCATGAATTTTCCGCGTACGGATATTGCTTATGCAGATATGATGAACAACTACCAAAAAGTGGTTATGTCGTCAACAATGACCTCCGCGTTGTGGAACAATTCATTACTGGTCAAAGGAAATCTAAAGCAGGTTGTTAAGCATTTAAAAAAGCAGCAGGGCCGTGACATCCTTACTTACGGAAGCATCAGTGTGGTCAAAAAGCTGGTGGCCGCGAATTTAGTTGATGAGTACCAGTTTTGGATCCACCCGGTAATTTTAGGCAATGGTAAAGCACTTTTCAACGGGGTAAAAAGCCACTTGCTTTTAAAACTGGTTTTAAAGAAAGTTTTTTCATCGGGTGTTATATTGATGGTTTATCAATCCCACAATTAACTTAGGTAACAGCATTAAACCGACCGGTTTAAAAAGGCATCTTTACTGCTGACACACTGTTGTCAATAGCGCATTACACCTTTGTATGTAAAAACGTGATCCGTTATGAACAGAGCCGACAGGTTGCTCAAGGTATTGGTGCTGCTGCAAACCAGGGATGTGGTTTCTATCGACCTGCTAAAATCACATTTTCATATCAGTACCCGTACAGCCTACCAAGACCTTGAGTGCCTGAAGCAATTAAAAATAACAGTGACCTTTGAAGCTGAAAAGGGATGTTTGGTTTTAGTTGCAAGCTGCCTTTCGCCGGATGGTAAAAGTGAGATCATTTCTCAGCCGATGCTGGTTATTCCGCAGGCCATAAAAAATGAGGTACTATTGACTATTCCGCGTGCGGTAAATGATGATCCTCAAAACTCATCGTCGTAATATCTTAGTTTTTCGGCAACTCATAAAAATTTACGCCTTCGCTGTTTTGAGCCAATTTAAAACGAGGGAACATCTGATTTTTGCGCAAAAATACGTATGAAAATACCGTATTTTAACGGATTGATATTTGGCCGATTGCTTTGTAAATTGGGGAATATTTTTATGCCTGCTAAACCCGCAACCTTATGTTTAATTCCCCAATTATCGATCTTGCGCTCACGCTGTCGTTTACCTATTTTTCGCTCAGCCTAACTGTTAGTACAGTTCACGAGTATCTGTCTGCCCTGCTCAACAAGCGGGGAGAGTATCTGAAAAATGCTATCGAATGTTTACTATTTGACCAGGACTGGAAAAAAATAGCAGAGAAGCTTTATAACAATCCGAACATTACATCTTTAAAAAAAGATACAAGCAGCTTGCCATCATATATCCCGGCGGGCAACTTCGCTGCAGCTTTAATGGATCAGTTTAAAGGTGATAAAAATATTATCCTTGATATGAATAAGATCCGGGATGTTTTAACAGATGACGGCATAGCAGCACAGGTTGGCATCTCTGCCGGGATCAGGAAACTTCTTCTTAATTTTTATGAGCGCGCCCAGGGCGATCTTCAGAGTTTTCAAAAACAGATCGAAACATTTTATAATTCGGCTATGGACAGGGCCTCGGGAGTTTATAAACGATCATCTCAGCTTATTGTGTTTATTATTTCGGTGGTAATCTGCGCCTCTTTAAATGTTGACACCATAAATATTGTAAACAAGCTTTGGGGTAACCAGGAAGCATTGAAACATACAGCCGACAATTTACAAACCGTAGTTAAACAAGTAAATGAAAAAGGATATAATCCTAAAACTGATACGATAAAGTTTGAAGCCAGCAAAGTAACGGTTATTAAAAACATACCTGCCGATACAAGTAAAAACGCACCTAACGCGAAAAAAGTCGCCCAGCAAATCAGCACAGTTAGTACGTTTCTAGTAAGCTCTGGTATCCCTGTGGGTTGGACGGCACAAAACACTCCAGATTTGAAGGGTAAAACATTCTGCCAAAGCCTTTTGTCGCTTTTAATCAAGATAACTGGTTTATTATTAACAGCTATAGCTTTAATGTTAGGCGCTCCTTTTTGGTTCGATTTGATCAACAAAATTGTAAGTTTACGTGCGGCAGGCAAAAAGCCTGAAGAAGAAGCAACCACACCAACTAAAAATACCACCGTAACCGTAAAACCAGTAGGCTAATGCGCATTAAAGTAACCAAGCTGCTTAATACCAGGGTAGGAGGCGCTCATACAACCTATCAAACCGGTGCTATAAGAGAGCCGGGTGACGAGATAGAAGTAACGGGCACTGTGCAGGGAGAGGAACTTGACGGAAACAACACCTGGTATAAAGCGAGCGACGATGCTAATAGTCATTATTGGAGCGGCGGGGCCGAACAAATAGATAGTGCCGGTGGCAATTATCAGCAATGGATGATTGACTTGAACCTCCCGGAGATTTGGGGCCGGTATGCAGGTACAGGCGTTGGTGTTGCTGTGGTGGACACCGGTATTGCGCCAGGCATAACAGACCTGTTTTATAATCAGAGTAAGTATTATGTTTATGGAGATAATGTTGAGATAAAAGACAATGCCGGTCATGGTACATTTTGTGCTTCCCTTGTTGGGCTACGGAATACCAGCGGCAACTATGTCGGTGTGGCTCCGGGCTGTAATTTATTCGCTTGTAAAATATCCGAAAAAAGAACATTTGAAAACACGGAGAGAGATGCCCAAAGATATGCTGACGCGATTAATTGGTGTGCAAAAAATCCTGATATTCATATAGTTTCAATAAGTTGGTCGTCGGGTATAAGCAATGCTGCTACTCTAAGTTTAATTCAGGAGGCTATAAACAATGCCGTAGCTAACAATAAAATAATTGTTTGTTCTATCGGAAATTCGATAGTATTTGGAGATACAAGAAAATATTATCCGGCCTGTTTGAAAAATACAATCGGGGTCGGCATGGTTCCGGATAAGGAGAATGGCTATCCTTGTATAAATGAGTTCCTGTCGCTGGTGATCAATGGCTCGCAAATAAAATCATATGATCAGAATAACGAATTGATAGCTGATAGCGGGAGTAGTTTTGCGACGGCTATTACATCGGGCATAATTGCGCTGATGATTCAAAAAATGAATTTTAGTTATTCATTTGCTATGATCACTGAAAAATTGGCGGCTATGACGCAGAAAACAACCTTCATTATAACCGAAGATGGAAACCCGCCAGCATCCTTCGATCTTCCACTGCTAAAACCCGAACTTCTATTGAATTTTTTTAACGATATTGTATGAAATATAAATATGCCTCCCTTTTTTTGTTCTTGCTTCTGTCCTGCAAAATGTTTGCGCAACAACCCGAAAGGCGCGTTTTTTATGATGTGTTATATTTAAAAAGTCTTTACGACAAAGACGGAAAAATAAGGATCAGCCCACAAAACAAGCCGTTGTTTGCTTATTATTTTAATCTCAAGAACACCACTAATGTAGATACTGTTATCAAGAAAAACCCTTTTTTTAGCCTGAACGGGATTTATGAAGCTGGCGGTGCAAGCGGAGGGACAATACCCAGCCCATCCGGATTACTACAATCCATAGGCTCACTTGATGTTACCAATCTTGCCGACGGTCTTGCAAAGTTTTTAGTGGAACGAACAAAGCAGGAACTTTCCACTGCCTTTTTTTCACGGTTTAAAAAGGAGCTGGACAGTACCAGGCAGTTGCAGTTATTATTCCCGGTTACTTACAAATCACTTACAGCTATAGATGTTGAGATCTATAATTACGCCGCCTATACGGATTTGCTGCGGGAGTCATTTCAGAAAGACCTGGCACTATTACTTCCCAATGTTTCCAATTTGATTGACGACCCGTGCATGGATCAATTGTTTGCTGCCATGCCCCACGTCAGGATAATCTTCATCGATGCCTTGTATATAGCCAACGAGTTTCATGAGGGTTCCCATCCCGGGGATATTTTTCATACCTATCTGGTTAATAAAGCAGGCAATGGCACCTTAAAGCTTGTAAATGAAAATGTATATCCGGCATTGCAAGCTTTTGATCTTTTTTCACAATCATTACGGTCAAATCAGAGAGATAAATACTGGGTCGATGCCGATTCGGCGAAGATGCTGTTTAGTAACCCTGTAACTTTCCAAATCTACCTTGGTTTACTTTATCAGCAATTGGAAAAAAAAGACATTAATTTCAAAGAGGGTTCAATGAGGCAATTTCTCAAAGATCGTAGTGGTGACTTTTTAAAATTTGAGGAAATTTATCAGAGTTATAACATTGAATTTATCCAAAAAGCAACAATAGTAAACAGGTATTTCATTAATTTAAAGCAACTTCAGCAAAAAGGTGAAAATACTTTTAATTACCAGGATTATTACGCGCTTTATAATTCATCACTTAATCTTTTTGAGCAATTATTGAAATCACCGGTGCTTTTAAATATCAATCCGACCAATATCACTATACCAATGATTGACAGGAACGATCCGAAGATTGATCAGTACCTGTCATCAGCCAGGAGTCTTGGCAACGTTTACATTGATGTTTACGAAAAGCAGTACCCATCGGCCATAGTTGAGCTTAGCGACGTTTACGATAACTTGTTTATTAATAAAGTCGTTACCAACCCAATAAAACAGGATTTGGTTACAAAACTTGCTGAAAAAAAAGCAGAATATAATAAACTGCAGGATGCAGTCGCCAAAACTGCCATAAAGAAAGAAATAAATGAACTTGAAGCGAAAATTGCAGCGTTCACCGAGTGGCCGGCAATAAATAAAATGTTTATTAAATATGCCAATTTTGCCGCTGAGGTATCAAAAGCGAAAAACAGTGACGAAGTAAAAAATGCTATTGAAGCAATTGCTTTACCGGTAGGCAGTTCAACCGTTAAACGCGAGGCTATTTTTAATGTTGCTCTAAACGCCTATGTTGGCCCTTATGTAGGTAAAGAAAAAGTGCATGGCATTGATGAAAAGTATAAAGGTACATACGGGCTCTCAGCACCGGTAGGAATTTCATTTAGCTGGGGGCACCGTTTATTATTTGTTCCTACGGGCGATAAAAAATGGTCGACTTCTGTTTTTGTTTCTTTAATTGATATCGGCGCACTTGCTTCATACCGTTTTACATCCGGAAGTACCCCAGTAGCAAAAGATACCAGCGCCACTGTAGCGCAGGTGCCCAAAATTGAGCTGAAGAATATCATAAGCCCCGGTTTGTTTTTATCTATAGGTATACCATCTACACCAATCTCAATTTCGGGTGGTTTCCAGGTTGCGCCAAATTTGCGTAGCGTTAGTTTAACAGGAGCCAATAAAGATGTGATAACTAACACTTACGGCGATAATAAGTTATATACACGTTGGTCGGTTGGGGTTTTAGTTGATATACCGATACTCAACTTGTTTACTAAAGGACGTTAATAGATTTGATTAACGGTTCGTCGGCCAACGATAAATGGAGGGCGAAGGATGGCAGCGCCATTTATAGCTTGAAATTGATAAAACTTTTACTGGAGTATCTTGTTCAGATAACGGTTCGGCGACTGCCGCTCTTGCCGTGCATTATATTTAAAAGTTATTGCATATTGGGCTGGCATAATTAAAAAGATGATTTAACTTTAAGGCGTTCTGTTTTGATTATTTATTATCATATTTAAAACAAAACCGAATCTGATAAATTGAAAATATACAACCACTTATGCAGGAATTAGACCCCACCATTCTTCAAAAAGCAAACTCATGGCTTCAAGGAAATTATGATGCTGATGTAAAGCAGGAAATTCAAAAATTAATTGACGATAAGGCATATACCGAACTGACGGATTCATTTTATCGTGATCTGGAGTTTGGTACCGGTGGCCTTCGCGGTATTATGGGGCCGGGTTCAAACCGTATCAATAAGTATACTATAGGCGCCGCCACACAGGGATTAGCTAATTATCTGAAAAAAACCTACCCCGGCGAAAAAATCAAAGTAGCTATTGCTCATGACAGCCGTAACAACGCCGATTTCTTTTCGACTATTACGGCCGAAGTTTTTTCAGCTAATGACATTTATGTTTATTTTTTTAAGGCATTACGTCCTACGCCCGAGCTTTCGTTTGCGGTACGCCATTTAGGCTGCAAAAGCGGTGTAATGCTTACAGCATCACACAACCCCAAAGAGTATAACGGGTACAAAGCTTATGGGGCCGATGGTGGGCAGTTTGTTTCTCCGCACGATAAAGCCGTGATGGACGAGGTTGCTGCAATCAGCAGCATTGATGACATCAAATTTAACCGCGTTGATGCTAATATTGAAGAAATAGGGGAGGACATTGACGAGCTTTACCTGAGCAAGATCACTGAGCTTTCTGTTTCGCCTGATGCTATTGCACGTCAAAAAGATCTTAAAATAGTTTATTCGCCAATCCATGGTACCGGTATCACATTGGTACCCCAAGCCTTGAAACGGTTTGGTTTTGAAAATGTGATCTTGGTTGATGAGCAAATAACTCCCGATGGAAATTTCCCAACAGTAGTTTACCCTAACCCCGAAGAAAAGGAAGCGCTTACACTTGCCCTTAAAAAAGCAAAGGAAACTGACGCCGACCTGGTATTGGCTACAGATCCGGATGCAGATCGTGTGGGTATTGCTGTGAAAAATACCGATGGCGAGTTTATCCTGCTCAATGGTAACCAAACCGGCGCTATGTTGATCAATTATTTATTAACCGCATGGGAAGAAAAAGGCAAGCTTACCGGTAAAGAATACATCGTTAAAACCATTGTTACCACAAATCTAATCGAACGCATAGCCGAAGCCAAGAATGTTACTTACTATAACACGCTTACCGGCTTTAAATATATCGGCGAGTTAATGACCCATTTTGAGGGTAAACAAACCTTTATAGGTGGCGGTGAAGAAAGCTATGGTTATTTGATAGGCGAACTGGTTAGGGATAAGGATGCTGTAGTTTCAAGCGCATTCATTGCAGAAATGACTGCTTATTACAAAGACAAAGGAAGCAGCCTTTTTGAAGCATTAATCGACACTTATGTGCAATATGGTTTTTACAAAGAAAAGCTGATCTCCCTGACTAAAAAAGGTAAAACCGGTGCCGAAGAAATTAAGGAAATGATGGAGAAATTCCGTACCAATCCTCCGGCTACCTTAGGCGGCTCAAAAGTAAGCACACTTAAGGATTATGAAAAACGTATTGAAACTGATTTAGCAACCAATACAAGCAAACCAATTGAATTGCCTGTATCTGATGTTTTGCAATTCATTACAGAGGACGGTAGTATCATTTCGGCCCGCCCGTCAGGCACGGAGCCTAAAATTAAGTTTTATTGCAGTGTGAACGGTAAACTTGAAAGTAAAGAGACATATAGTGAAACAGATAAAAACCTTGACGCTAAGATTGCCTCAATTATGCAGGATCTCGGTGTTTAACTATGGATAATGATGTTTGAAAAAATCCCGGCCAGATCTCAATCGGCCGGGATTTTTTATGTATGATTTATCAGTCGTTCGTTACATCGTTTTTCTGGGGCGCCTTGGTCTGTCACTTCCGGGCGACTGATCATTATTGCTCCGGTAATTGCTTTGGCTATTATAGCTTCGGGTATTGTTAGTTCTATCCCCGCCGCCTCTGTTATTGCCGTATCCAAATGACTTACGTGGTGGAGGAGTTTTCTTTATAAAGTCGTCGTTTATTTTTACACTTAATACCCGATCGGCAATAGGCGTACCGTCTAAGGCGATCACCGCGTTTTCTGCCCCGGTGCGGTCCTTCATTTCAAGAAACGCATACCCCTTACATATTCTTGTTTTTTTGTCGCGTACAATTTTAATCGTTTCCACATCGCCATGTGGACCTATCATTTTAACAAGTTCCAGCTCTGTCATTTCCAGAGGAAAGCCGCCTACAAATAATTTGACCATTTATAAATTGAGATTAAGATGATAGATAACCACCGTACACAAATTTCGTTTGATTTTTTTTAAATAAAGGATGTTTTCGCGTTAAAACCAAAGTTTATTTAATAATTCGTTGTTTTCAAGTCAGTAATGGTCAAAAAATGGCATTTTGTGACTCTTAATAATAGAACGTCATCAATACAAAACAGAGAACGACTGGTATACATCTTTAAGAAGTACTGAAGGCCCGTTGGCTGCAATTGCGTTTTCAAGGTTTTTATTGCTAAATACAGCTACCCCCATCTCGGTTTTTACCTGGTATCTCAATGACAAATTCAGTGCGGTTGTATCCCAGTTATAAATATCGGCATAAGCGTTCGGACGCCCGGTAAATGGCCCAAATGCTTTTAAGAAATAGTCCAGTATTTTATAGGCGTCAGCCACCTAAAAAAAAAGATAAATGTTCACTATTTTGTTTTTGTAAACGCGGAAACCTATTGCATCTAATAACAAACTATCTCCCTGTATCAATGGCCGCTGTCTTTATATTGATAACGAATACAATTGTCTGCATTGTGTTTAGCATCAATATCTAAACAGATAAGCTCACGGGCCGGAATAGATTAAAAATAAAACTCGTCGTTTAGGTGGCATGACTCAATCTTTTTCAGGTTCGGACAGTGTAATTTCTGTGGATCAAAAAACAAAACTAAAACGCATTAGCAATACTGTAAATCCATATATTTGAGAATATAAACCGGGGATAGGTGTGCAATTTATCTTCTAAAATGATAGCCTTAGTTGGTTGCAGTTTAATTAATTTATTGCCGTATTTGATTTGCAGAAATTGTGTGTTTGATTAATCGGATCGGTGCGTTATTAAAAACCTTTATAACAAAAATGAAATATATCTTCTGTTTGCTTTTTTCATTAATTATTCTTTCGGCAAATGCATTCACTGATCCTAATACCTTACTCGAAGAATTAAAAACTGAAATCGCAAAAAAAAATATATATGATAGCAGTAAAGAAGCAAGGATCCGAAAATTAAAGGCATATCAATCAACCCTTTCGCAAACCAATTATGATGCGCGGTTTGATACCTGGGACAAGCTTTACATCGAATACAAATCATATCAGTTTGATTCGGCGTATGTTTATGTCGATAAAATGATATCACTAAGCAAGGTAACCGGTAATAAACCAAAGGAGTATTATAGTTACGTAAGGATGGCTTTTATTCTTCTTTCGTCGGGGATGTTTAACGAGACCTTTGACTATTTGCGAAAAGTAAATGTAAAAGCCCTAAGTAATGCCGATAAAGTTGATTACTATTTCTTTTTAGCCAGGTGCAATTATGACCTGGCGAATTACAGTAATGACAAATATTTTAGCCCCGATTATATTAAGACCGGTAATAAATACATTGATTCAGCGGTCTCGTTTTGCGGCAACGACCATATAATGCATACTTATTTACTTGGTTTGAAGGATTATCAGGAAAAGAATTACGTAGAAGGGCGCATACGCTTTAAAAAATTACTGGAAAAGGACATGCCAATTTCCATGCACCTGCGTGCAATGGTGTCATGCTCATTGGGATCAATCTACCTTGAAGATAACGAAAGGCAGGAGGGTCTTAATTTGATGATGAGGGCTGCAATAGCCGATATCAAATCATCAACGCGTGAAACGGTTGCGCTTTATACGCTGGCCGAATTATTGTATAAGCAGGGGAACATCAAAGATGCTTACAGTTTTATTCAATTGGCAAAAACTGATGCCGACTTTTACGGAGCCCGGCAGCGTAAAATACAAATTGCTTCAATTTTACCATTAATAGCGGCAGCCGAGCTTAATAATACCGAGCATCAAAAAAACCGCTTCCTGGTGTTCCTGTTAATTATTACTGCGCTTGCATTGCTGGTTGTCTTTTTCCTGGTGATGATCATTAACCAATTAAAAAAGTTGAAGGTTAAAGAAGCAATAATTGAAGGGAAAAATGTGCAATTAAACCACATAAACGCGAAACTAATTGAAGATGCAAAAATTAAAGAGGAATATATCGGGCAGTTTTTTAAGGCCATTTCGGGATATATCGTTAAGCTCGAAAATTTGAAAATCTCTATTGATGCCAAGCTCTCGATGAAGAAGTATGACGCCATTCATACTTTTGTAAATAATATTGATATTAAAAAAGAAAGGGAGAGCTTATATTATAGCTTTGATCATATTTTTTTAAAGATCTTCCCTAACTTTATTACGGTGTTCAATAGCTTGTTTGCCGAGAAAGATCAGATCTGGCCTGATGAGGACGAAGTATTAAATACTGATCTTCGCATATTCGCGCTTATAAGGATGGGTATTGCTGATAATGAAACTATTGCCAAAATATTGGAATATTCTGTCAATACAATCTATGTTTACAAAATGAGGATCAAAGCCAAATCGTTGCACCCTGATCAATTCGAACAACGGATTATGGATATTAAGGCTTTTGATTACGAGTGATTTTTTTTGAAGATACATGCTAAAAACCCTGTAAAGTAGCCAAACCTTACAGGGTTTTTAGCAAAAAAAGTATTATAAATGATTAAAAAAACATTATATTTTTTGTCGCCATTTTTTATATAAATATCTGTTTTTCAATGTTTTAAATTTAAAAAACATTGAAAAAAATTATAAAATTATTAAAATAAGCCTTTTTCGCGTTTACCGCAACGGATAAGTCTTTTTCTGAGTTTATTTATAAGTAAATTGCATCAGAATTTAACCTGTAATAATTGTAAACCATTACATTTTTAAACGATCGGTCATTGTTAACCTTTTCCTGTACTCACCTGCTAACCTATCGGTACGGGCGATGTTTGCATGGCCATTATGCGTATACTTCGGGTATTATTTATTATGATAACCCGAAACCATATTAGCATGATTTCGTATAAATGTTGGGGATCTCTTTTACGGTTTGAAAACTAAACCCAAACAACAACCAATTTCAACTAAATCTCAAGTTTTATGCAAATTAAACATTTACTCAACGTATGTTTCTTTGCTGTTTTTCTCTTTTTGATGGAGCCTGCTATGGCCCAAAATAAGATAATAACAGGTAAAGTAACCGACAAAAAAGATGGCTCCCCTTTAATAGGAGTAT
Source organism: Mucilaginibacter gossypii (assembly GCF_900100945.1). Lineage (GTDB taxonomy): Bacteria > Bacteroidota > Bacteroidia > Sphingobacteriales > Sphingobacteriaceae > Mucilaginibacter > Mucilaginibacter gossypii. Next base: position 815,762 of record NZ_FNCG01000001.1, read on the forward strand.
CGGTAGTAACAGCTGTAGGTGCCCAGGGTGGCGCCATAACAGCAACAGACGGATCGTACAAAATTTCGGTCCCGGCAAATACCCCAAGTCTTACTTTTACTTATGTTGGTTTCCTGAACGCAACTATTCCATTAAACGGTCGGACTTCTGTTGATGTGCAGATGGAAGAAGCGAATCGTGCGCTGAATGAAGTTGTAGTGATCGGTTACGGTACACAGAAAGTTAAGGATGCAACTGGTTCGGTAGCCTCATTGAGCACAAAAGATTTTAACAAAGGCGTTATTTCAACTCCTGATCAATTACTTCAGGGCCGTATTTCGGGCGTACAGGTTACGCCATCAAGCGGTGAACCGGGTGCTGGGGCTACAATCGCAATACGTGGTGCTGGTTCTATTCGTTCAGGCGATGGCCCGCTTTATGTAGTTGATGGTGTTCCATTGGATAACGGTGGAGGTACAAGCGGTGGTTATGGTGTTGGAGCAGGTAGCTCATCTGCACGCAACCCGCTGGCTTTCTTGAACCCTGCTGATATTGAAAACATTTCTGTGTTAAAAGATGCGTCTTCGGCTGCTATTTATGGTTCACGTGGTGCTAATGGTGTAATTTTAATAACCACTCGTAAAGGGCGTAAAGGTCAGGGTATCCAATTTTCATCAAATACAAGTGTTTCAAGTACTGCAAAGCGTTATGACGTACTTGGTAGGGATGCGTTTTTGAAAGCAGTAGCTGCAGTTGGTGCTAATGCGGGTCCGGTAGCTGATGGAGGTATTGATTATGGTGCCAATACCGACTGGCAAAAACAGATCTTCCGCAGTCCGATATCGCAGAACTATAACTTAAGCCTGGGTGGCGCAAGCAAAGATAATACTGCAAGTTACCGTGCCTCCTTTGGCTATGACGACCAGCAGGGCATCGTGAAAAATTCAGGCCTAAAACGTTTAAACGGACGTATTAATGCTTCCAAATCATTTTTAAACGATAGGATCAAATTAGATCTCCAGTCAACCTATTCAAATGTTAAAAACCAGTATGCCCCAATTACTAATAATGCCGGTTTTAACGGAAGTTTAGTGGGTGCAGCTATACAGCTAAACCCAACAGCCCCGGTATTTGACTCACAAGGAAGATATTTTAACCTTAACGGCTATAACGATGCTGGTTACCCTAACGGTAACAGTTTCAGGAACCCGGTATCGTTATTAAATCAGATAGATGACAGGGATAATATAAACAGGTTTTTGAATAACCTTACACTTACCTTGAAGTTATTTGAAGGTCTTTCATACAAGGGCAATTTTGGAGCTGATATATCAAGGGGATTAAGAAAGACTTTTTATGATCCTAAAATTGTTGGCTATACAGATGCTATCGGTATCAGGCAGATAAACTTCCCGTCGCCAACAGGTAATGGTACTGCTATCCTTACACATAACGAGTTAACAAATTACACAACCGAACATACCTTAAACTATGACAAGAAGTGGAAGGATGGAAGCTCGCTTACAGCTTTGGCCGGTTATTCATACCAGACTTTCAAAAACTTTAACCGTAATGAATTTGGTTTCGGCACATCAACTGCCGGTGTATTAGTTAAAAATTATGATGATTTTAAAACGCATCTTCCTTATCCGGTTGGCGATAGCTCGAGCTATAAATTACAATCATACTTTGCTCGTGTAAATTACTCTTATAAAGATCGTTACATTATTACTGGTACAATCAGAAGGGACGGTTCATCGCGCTTTGGGGCTAACCATAAATATGGTAACTTCCCGGCTTTGGCTGTAAAATGGCGTATAACCAATGAAAGCTTCATGCCTAAAGATGGTTTATTTGATGATCTGAGCCTTAGGTTAAACTATGGTAAAACCGGTAACCAGGAAATTCCGGCGTACGCTTCATTACCTGTGCAGCAATTACAGGATTTTCCAGGTAATTCAGTTGCTCCGTTATACCAGGCTAATCCCGATTTGAAATGGCAAACTAACACCACCTATGGTGCAGGCCTCGATTTCTCGATCATAAAGGGACGGTTAACGGGTTCGGTTGATTATTTCAACAAATCAATTAAAGATTTGCTTTTCTTCCAGGATATTGCGCAGCCAACGTTTTCTTCGAGAATTTATAAAAACCTGGATGGTGACGTAATCAATAAAGGTGTCGAAGTAGGATTGAACCTTGCTGCTATACAGAGCAAGGACTTTAATTGGGATGTTGCTTACAACATGACTTTTATAAGCAACACGCTTAAAAACTTCAAAAATTATATTGTTACGGGTAATATCGACGGACAAGGCCTTTCTGGCGCTTATTCGCAATTAATTACCAACGGCGTGCCGCTATATACCTTCAACGTTCCGAATTATAAAGGGCTTGACGCAAATGGCTTTAGTATCTATCCTCAGGGTGTCGATGTTTCTTCACTACAAGGAAGCCCTAATCCTAAATTCACTGCCAGCTTAACCAATAACTTTAATTATAAAAACTGGAGTTTAAGCTTCTTCCTAAATGCTGCTACAGGCTTCTATATTTACAACAACACTGCAAACGCGTTCTTTTACAAAGGCAACCTTGTTAGTGGTCGTAACGTAACAAAAGAAGTAGCAGCAACCAATGAAAACCCGCTTAACTCTGGTGAGGTATCAACCCGTTTTCTTGAAAAAGGTGATTTTTTAAGATTAAGCAATGCCACCTTAGGGTATACCTTCTCGCTTAAATCTAAGGCGATAAAAACTTTAAGGGTGTCATTTACAGGGCAGAATTTATTCCTGATCACCGGTTACTCTGGTTTGGATCCGGAAATTAACACAGATAAACAACGTAATGACGTGGCTTCAAAGGGTATCGACTATACCTCTTACCCCAAGGCCCGTATATTTACTTTAGGTTTAAACGCAGGCTTTTAATAACATGAAAATGAAAAATATAACATCACGAGCAGCTCTTTGTAGCTTAGTTCTGATAACCGCAGCCGGTTGTGCAAAACTGGATGAAAAACTTTACGGATCGAAATCGTTATATGGTAACAATGCCGGATCGGCCGAACTGAATGGTGTTTACACACAATTATATGGACAAACCGATCAGGCCAATACATATGCCCTACAGGAACATCCAACGGATGAAATGATGGGTCCTACCCGCGGTACTGACTGGGGCGATTTTGGTACATGGCGTAAATTGCACACCCATACCTGGACACCTACCCACAACCAGGTAAATGATACCTGGGACCAGCTAAATATTGGTGTATTCCGTGCAACACAGGTAATCTCAAAGGCAACCGATAACAATATCAAAGCACAGGCAAGCTTTTTACGGGCCTACTTTATGTTCCAGGTGGTTGATTTGTACGGACAGCAACCTATGCGTGATCCTGATGCGCCAACCTCATCTATTCCTACAGTTATGAAACGGGCGGAAGCAACTGATTTCATAATCAAAGATTTGGAATTTGCGGAAGCTAACCTGGCAGCCACTACCGCAAATATTGGTGTTGCTAATAAAGCAGCAGCTCAGGCACTGTTGGCAAAAGTTTATTTAAATAGGGCGGTTTATGCCGCAACCACAGTTGGTGGTCCGTTTACATTTGCTAAGGCAGATATGGATAAAGTGATAGAATATGCCAACAAGGTTACCGCGGCAGGATATACTTTGGAGCCTGCCGGCAAATATTTCCAGGATTTTGCATGGGACAACTCAGAACAATCACACGGAAACATATTTGGCTTCTACAACACCGCCACATCTTCTCCTGCGCCTGCCAAAAACCGCTGGAGGATGGGCCTTCATTATAACCAAACTCCGGATGGTTGGAACGGTTTTACCACACTGGCCGATTTTTATAACTCATTTGAAGCTACCGACGAACGCCGTGGTGTAGATTATCCGGGATTAACTGATAAAGTTGGTTTAAGGGCAGGTTTTGCTGTGGGGCAACAATATGGCCCTGGTCACAAAGCTTTAACACAACGTAGTGGCAAGCCTCTGATTTTTACACCGGATGTTAACCTTAACTTTTCAACCGAAGCTCAAGGCATCAGGGTATTTAAATATTTCCCTCAACCAAAAGCTGATAACACAGTTAACGATGATAATACATCTAATGACTATGTGATTTTGCGTTACGCCGACGTGGTGCTTGAAAAAGCGGAAGCTATTTTACGTGGTGGTACTGACCCTATGGGACAAACAGCGTTGCAGCTTGTAAATTCAATCCGCGTACCTCGCGGTGCCACAGCCTTAACTTCTGTTGATTTGGCTGCTATGCTTGCTGAAAGGGGCCGTGAACTTTACTGGGAAGGTTGGAGAAGGAATGACCTGATCCGTTTTGAGAAATTTAATGATCCGGTTGATCAGCGCCCGGCCAAAACAGATAAAAGCAAAACAATTTATCCAATTCCTCAGCGTGCGGTGGATACAAATCCTAATCTTAAACAAAACCCAGGTTATTAATAATTGAGATTTATTTGATTGAAAGGAACGTAGCGGAATTTTCCGCTACGTTTGTTTTTTCGCAAAGTATATGCAACCAAAAATACTCCTGTTTCTGCTTATCTTGATCCCAACTGTTTTTTGCGCCTGTAATGGGGGGGATAAACAAACCCTGTTTACCGAGCAGAATAATGAAACCATCGGCATCAATTTCGCTAATCAGCTCAATGACCAGGACCGTACCAATGTGTTCACCTTTCGTAATTATTACAATGGAGGCGGGGTTGCCATTGGCGATGTCAATAATGATGGCCTCAATGATGTTTATCTGACATCAAACATGGGCGGCAATCAACTTTATATTAATAAGGGAAATTGGAAATTTGAAAATATAACCGATAAGGCAGGGGTTAGGGGTACTAAATACTGGAGCACCGGGGCTACTATGGTTGATATCAATGGCGATGGCTGGCTTGATATTTACGTTTGTCACAGCGGTAATGCCCGGGGCAACGAAAAGGGTAATGAACTATTTATTAATCAGCACGATGGTACGTTTAAAGAAGAAGCTCAAAAGTATGGCCTGGTAGATAATGGGTTATCCACCCAGGCCATTTTTTTCGACTACGATAATGACGGCGATCTGGACTGCTTTGTACTAAATAATTCTTTCAGGCCTATAGAGTCGTTTGATTTTAGTAAAAACCTGCGCGCTGTTGTTGATGAGTTGGGTGGTGCCCGTCTTTATCGTAATGATGGCGGCCATTTTACCAACGTAACCAAAGAAGCGGGCATATATTCAAGTGATATAGGTTTTGGTTTAGGCGTTTCTGTAGCCGATATCAACCAGGATGGATATCCTGATATCTATGTCTCCAATGATTTTTTTGAACGCGATTATCTTTATATCAACCAAAAAAACGGAACTTTTAAAGAGGATATTCAAAATGAAACCGGCCACCTGAGCCTGGCTTCAATGGGATCGGATATTGCCGATATTAATAACGATGGGCAGTATGATATTTTTACTACGGAGATGCTGCCCGAAGGCGATCGGCGTTTAAAAAAAATGACCTCGTTTGAATCGTACGATGTGATCAAAGCTAAGCAGCGCGATGGTTATTATAACCAATACATGCAAAACTGCCTGCAGGTGCGTAATAGCGACGGTACGTTCTCCGAAACTGCCTTCTATTCGGGCGTAGCAGCAACCGACTGGAGCTGGGGCGCGCTGATGTTTGATATGGATAATGACGGATGGAAAGACATTTTTGTGTCGAACGGCATCTATAAAGACCTTACCGATCAAGATTATATTGAGTTTTTGGGTAATCGCGATAACATGGCCAAAATAGCCGAAGGCCGGAAAAAATTTGATTATAAAGATTTTACCGATAAAATGGCTTCATCGCCTTTGTCTAACTATGCCTATCTGAACAATCGCAACCTTACTTTCACCAATAAATCAACTGATTTTGGTTTGGATAGGCCTGGGTTTAGTAATGGCTCGTCATATGCAGATCTGGATAATGATGGGGATAATGACCTGATTATAAATAATGAAAATGCCCCCGTTTCTATCTTTAAAAACAATGCCGAAAAAAATGGGAACCACCACATCCAGATAAAATTAAAGGGAACAGGCCTGAATACTTTTGGAATAGGTACTACGGTAAAAGTGTTTATGAAGGGCAGTTCGCTAATTTATTATAATCAGCCAACACGTGGTTTTCAAAGTTGCACATCGCCCAATTTACTTACAATAGGTATAGGTAAATACAAATCTATTGATTCGATCCAGGTGATTTGGCCGGGTAATACTTATCAGTTGTTAAAAAACGTAAACGCAGATAAAGTTTACACGGTTAAGCAAACCGATGCCGTCTTGAAATATAACTGGACAAAGCCTGCTGTTAAAACACTATTTGCCGATGTTACCAAATCAATATTTGACAGCATTCCTAAGCATAAGGAGGACGATTTTATCGATTTCGACAACGAGCGCCTGATGCTCCAGATGTTATCGACAGAAAACCCTTATGTGGTTACCGGTGACGTTAATGGCGACGGGCTGACTGATTTTTATTTCGGAAGTTCAAAAAACAGTTTTGCCAGCATCTATATCCAACAAAAGAACGGTAAGTTTAAACAAACCATTCCTGAAGATTTTAAAAAGCAGGAATACCTGGAAAATGCCGGGGCTGTTTTTGGAGATTTTGATGGCGATGGCGACCAGGACCTGATAATAGGAGTAGGAGGTAACGCCGATGAAGCCGAAACACCAGTGTACAATCCTCGTTTTTTTGTGAATGATGGCAAGGGGAATTTTCATAGGGACCCTGAGAGAACACTACATGCGGCTGTTAATGCCTCGGTGATTATTTCGGCCGATTATGATGGCGATGGCAAGCCCGACCTTTTTGTTGGGGGCAGAAGTGTGCCCGGGCTTTACGGATGTTCGCCGCAATCATTTGTTTTTCATAATGAAGGCGACGGGCATTTTACCGATGTATCAAAATTAGTATTGGGCACGGATACAAAGATTGGTATGGTAACGGCAGCCAAATGGGCTGATATTGATCATAACGGTTCGCCAGATTTGATAATTGCAGGTGATTGGATGGGGATTAAGATCTTCAAAAACAACAAAGGGAAATTTGCGGAAGATAAACAATTGGCTAATTACAAAGGCTGGTGGAGCAGTCTCGAAATTGCTGATGTGGATGGCGACGGCACCCTTGATATTATTGGCGGTAACATCGGGCTTAACTCAAAATTCAGGGCTTCGTTTGAGCGGCCCATGGAAATTTTTGTAAAGGATTTTGATAATAATGGTACAAAAGAATGTGTAACTTCCATGTATAAAAGTGATGGAGTAAACTATGTTTTTCATATGAAGCCTGATTTAGTGGGCCAGATGCCAATCTTCAAAAAACGTTTTCTGCGCTATATTGACTATGCGGGCAAACCATTTGACGAGGTATTTCCTGCTGAGATGCTTGATGGCGCTGAAAAGCACCAGATGAATTTCCTGGCTTCGGCGGTATTTTTTAATAAAGGCGGAAAATTTATTTGTAAACCACTGCCTGCCGATGCACAGTTATCTATGATAAATACTATTTTGTGTGCAGATTTTGATAATACCGGAGCTGTGAAGATCATCTTAGGGGGCAACTTTTACGGCTTTAAACCTGAAGTCGGGCGGCTTGATGCTAATCGGGGGCTTGTTTATCAATATACAAAAAATGGATTTACTTATTTTCCAGCTTCCAAAACGGGCCTCAATTTAAACGGACAGGTACGCTCATCGTTAGGTATAAGAAATGCAGCCGGTAAAAATTATTATCTGTTTGGCATTAATGATGAACCGCTTAAAGCTTATGAACTACGTTAACATCAATTTAATGCTGTTTGCCAAATATATTCTTAGATATTTCATTCTCCTTCTTGGTATTGGTGTGGTCGGCTTGTCTTCTTGTAAACCCCAAAAAACAGGAGAAGGTGTATTTAAATTACTCCCAGCTAATGAAACGGGACTAAGCTTCGAAAACAGGAACGTAGTATCCGATTCAGTTAATGTATTAGATTATTTGTATTTCTACAACGGTGCCGGCGTAGCTACCGCTGATTTTAATAACGACGGCTTGCCCGATCTTTATTTCGTATCAAACCAGGGTTCTAACAAACTTTACCTTAATAAAGGAGGGATGAAGTTTGAAGACATCACCGATAAAGCGGGTGTTGCAGGTACCGGGAATTGGAAAACCGGTGTAACTGTAATTGATATCAATGGCGATGGATTTAAAGATATCTACGTAAGCGTGGTTTCAGGTTATAAAACCTTTAAAGGTAAAAATCAGCTTTATATCAATAACGGTAATTTAACTTTTACCGAAAGCGCGGCCAAATACGGGCTCGATTTTGCAGGACTTTCTACCCAGGCTTCTTTTTTTGATTATGATAAGGATGGTGACCTGGATATGTTCCTGCTTACTTCATCAGTTCATAGCAATGATACCTATGGTGACTCAACTCAAAGGTTTAAATACAGCCATGATGCCGGCGATCATCTTTTCAGGAATGACAATGGGCACTTTACAGATGTAACGGCGGGTTCAGGTATTTATTCGGCACCGATCGGTTACGGCTTAGGTGTAAGCGTAGGTGATTTGAATAACGATGGCTGGGATGATCTTTATGTAAGTAACGACTTTTTTGAGCAGGACTATTACTATGTCAACCAGCATAACGGCACATTTAAGGAAGAGTTGAAAAATGCGTTCGGACATACCAGCCTTTTTTCAATGGGGAATACTATCAGTGATGTCAATCAGGACGGCCATTTAGATGTGCTTAGCACCGACATGCTTCCGGAAGAAATGAAGGTGTTACGATCAACCATCAACGATGAACCCTTGGATATTTATAACCAGGAAGTTAATGCCGGGTATTACTATCAATATTCAAAAAATTGCATGCAATTGAACGTGGGCAACGGCAATAAGTTTGTCGACCTGAGCTTGTATAGCGGGAATTCTGCTACAGATTGGACATGGTCGCCACTGGTGCAGGATTTTGATATGGACGGAAAGAAAGATATGTTCTTCTCTAACGGTATCAAACGCCGTCTCAATGATATGGATTACCTGAAATACCTTGGTGACCCTATGGTTATGCAGGCATATAAACAAAATCGCGTTTTTGACAAGGACAAGATCAACAGAATGCCTGAAGGCGGCGTACATAATTACTTTTATCACGGTGAGGATAAATTGAAATTTACAGATGTTTCTAACGGCAACGATATGCAGCGGGCATCTATATCGGCAGGATCTGTTGCCGTTGATTTAGATAATGATGGTGATTTGGATATTGTGACCAACAATATGGATGAGCCGGCATATATCTATAATAATACCACAATGGAAGGCCGCAAAGAAAGCAAGCCGGGCTATCTTAAATACACTGTAAAATATAACCTTTTGAACCGTGATGGCATAGGTACTAAATTTTTCCTTAAGTCAAATCATCATCTCGATCACCAGGAAATACAAACCAGCAACGCGTACGAAAGTAATTTGAATAACGAGCTGCTTTTTACATTTGCCCCTGACGATAAACCAGAATCGCTGTTAGTGGTTTGGCCTGACAATAGCTACGAAGTGGTGAAGGATTTCAGGCCCGGTCAGAAAACTACTTTAAGATATAACCCTCAAGCAGTTGAAAATAGTAAACCTATAGCTGAGGTTATCGAAGCTTTCATCAGCGATAAAAAACAGTTTGACAGCAAATCTATACAAGCAAAGCTTTTGGCCAACGTTAAAACTTTTGACACTCCCGACTTTAATTATTATTCGCTTTTACCGCACACTTATTTGCAGCACACTCCCGCAATTGCTGTAGCTGATGCCAATAATGATGGCATTGATGATATTTACGTAGGAGGCATAGCCGACGAAGAAAAATACATACTTGCAGGTAATAAATCGGGTGGATTTACCAAAGTTAAAGTGTCATTATTTGACCGGGATAAATATATTGCGGACGAGCAGGCTACATGGGCTGATGTAAATAACGATGGCAAGCCCGATTTGATCGTGATCAGCGCTAACCATCCTTTTCAGGAAACCGAGAAATTGATACAGCCTCGGTTATATATCAATAAAGGCAATTTCCAGTTTGAAGATCAACATTTACCAAAGCTCAATTACCAGGCTTCAAAAATTACGTTGTTTGATTTTAACGGAGATGGAGTGAACGATATTTTATTTACCAGCGCTGTTTCATTTAAGGATTATACAGCTACTATCCCTTCCTCAATACTCATTAATAAAGGCAATGGAAAGTTTGAAATAAGTCATGACAAAGCTTACGATCAAATCATGAACCTGCAATATGTCACCAGTATAACAACTGTCGATATCGACCACAATGGCAAGTCTGATCTGCTGATTACGGCCGAGTGGCAGCCCATTTACATTTTCCTGAATGATGGAAAAAAATTAAGTCGTTTTTCATCATCGGTTTTGGATAAGGAAAAGGGCTGGTGGCAGTCGGCTATAATAAGCGATATGGATGGCGACGGCAAGGCCGACCTTATTGCCGGTAATTGGGGATTGAATAACAAATATAATGTTACTGCTGATCAGCCGCTGTATGCCTATAATACCGATTTGGACAAGGATGGTAAAAACGATTTGATATTATCATATTTTTATAAAGGCCTTTATTTCCCTTTTCGTCCCAAAAATGATTTGGAGCAGGAACTTCCATATCTCAAAAAAGAATGGCTTAGTTATCAAAAAATGGCTGACAAAACCACCACTGAGGTATTTAAGGACAAACTGGATGACAATGATCGTTTAAGTGTAAACCAGTTCAATAGTATTTTTGTGAGCGACGTATTGCATTCTTCTTCGATTACTGCACTGCCATTTCTTTATCAGCAGGCTCCAATTAAATCGATGCTAAAATATAACAATGGAGATATATTACTGAACGGAAACTTTTGGGGTGTTGTGCCTTATGAAGGAAAGTACGATGCACTCGGCCTGGCTGGTTTACACTACAACAAACAGCAAAAGCAATTTGATGCGCCGACATACTATGTTAACGGTGCAATCAACTCACAGGAAATCAATTATCTGGTGCCAGTGAAAACAGCAGCTAACTTGAATACTTATCTCGCGGTTACCTATGATGGCCGATTAATGTTATTAAGCAAGTAGCGTAATATCACAATATTGGATAATATATTTTGGTGATCCATTTTGAAGTATCCTTTTGTGCCAGCCGATCGGTTACAAGCGATTGAAAAGGCATGGCAGGTGATACCAGCCTGTGATCTTTCATGTATCTTTTCATTTGCAACAATGCATTATTGACCGTGTTTTGGCCGCCACGTACGTCAGCCACCAATAAATTGCCCCCCTTTGGTATGTTATTTAAACTTGTTTTTTGAAAAGGAATTATCCTTTTGTCAATCGGTAAGGCGACATTAACCTGGTATTCGTGCTCATCTGTTTGGGTAACATTAAGCATAGGGAAGTTTGTTTGTTTGGCCCCCTGGCTGCCAGCGTGTTGTTGCAGGGTTGTAACGGTGTTGTAAATTACCTGTAATGAAGGATATATCGGATAGGTGTTAGCTGAAACGAGCAAAACTGTGTCTTTAGCATGATTTAAGTAGATCCTATAACCGTATGCGTTTCTTTCGTCCTCAAGGAAGTGTTTAAGGCTTAGTAAAATTTCGCCAACCAGTTTTTCCGCATCTTTGGTTTTGAAATAATTAGTTATCCGTGAAAAAAATTGGGTGTTATTCTCATCAACAGCATCCCATTTAAATTTGACAGAACCTTCGGCGTCGGCAAAATAACTTATTTCGCCATCAAAAGTCAGGTTATCTTTTTTCAATTTAAGATAGGTACTGCTATTGGTCATTTTATCGATGCTGATCTTTGTACCTTTAAAATTGTATTGCCCGTCCCCGGTTTTGGTACCGGGCCACCATTTATCCCATCCACCTTCTGTGGTCAGGAATTTTCCGGCAATAACATCGGAGGTATCAATTGACAGGTCCTGTGCTATAACAGGTTTTTCGGGGAGCAAAATATAAGCTGCCGCAATAATTATAATAACGGTAAGTACAATAAAAAAGATCTTCTTCATTTAGTTTATAAAAGACGGATACCCGGGGTGATAAATTTAATAATATCGGGTGGATTAACATGTGTATATTGTTATAAAATATGTTGCCTTTTGATTAAATAAAAAAAATGCCTGATCGGGTTAAAAAACTAATGTAAATATGCTGTAGCGTACTGAAAAAAGCCTATATTGGCTGTTGATCAATCAAAAAAACCAACAGATTTTCTCCTTGTGTATCTGCCCGGTTTTTAACCTATTTTATAACTTATGAGATCCTTTTTATTTTGTCTTGCCGGTGTATTATTTTTATTCACATCCTGTAAAAAGCCCTACTATGAAAAAGTACTCCACGATCCCGAACTTTATCGTATAACCGTTAAAAAACTTAATGATATTGTACTGGAAAATAACTTTCCGCCGGTTACAGCTTCCCGTAATTATGTATATGCCAATATAGCCGCTTATGAAGTTATAGCTTCCGGCGATCCTGAGCATTTTAGATCATTAGCCGGGCAAATTAAGCACTTACCGGCTGTACCCAAAGCGTCAAAAGATACTGCTGTTGATTACCAATTTGCTTCGTTGCTTGCCTTTTGCACAGTCGGCAATGCGGTAACGTTTCCGGAAGGTAGTATGGATCAATATGTTGATGAGCTTAAAAAGAAGGCCAAAGATGCAGGTATGCCGTCGGTTTTGTTTGAAGGTTCCGTAAACTACGCTGATAAAGTCGCTAAATTTATATTGAAGTGGAGCAAAGGAGATCACTATGCACAAACCCGGTCGGCAAGTAAATACACGGTAAAACAGCAGGATGGTCGTTGGATCCCCACGCCGCCCATGTACGCGCAGGCCCTTGAGGCCCATTGGGGTGAGATCAGGCCCATGGTGCTGGATTCCACAGCCCAATTTATTCCGCCCGATCCGCCGGCCTTCAATGTTAAAGACCATAATAGTCCCTTTTACAAACAAGCGCTTGAGGTAAAACAAATGGTTGACAGCTTAACCAAAGAAGAGAAACACCAGGCAGATTTTTGGGACGATAATGCTTTTAAACTCAATGTAGTTGGCCATGCATCGTTCGCGACCAAGAAATTTTCCCCCGGGGGGCACTGGATGAATATTACTGCAATCGGTACAAGAAGTAAAAAGTTTGATTTTGGAACCACAGTAAGCGTTTATACCGAGACTGCTATTGCGCTGTTTGACGGCTTTATTAATTGCTGGTACCTTAAATACCGCTCAAATTACGTTCGCCCCGAAACGATAATTACTAAATATATGGATGCCGAATGGCGCCCATATATTCAAACACCTCCATTTCCGGAGTATAGTAGCGGCCATGCCGTAATTTCGGCAGCCGCAGCCGAGGTGCTTACCAATAGGATTGGTGATAATTTTGCATATACAGATTCATCAGAAATGGAGTTTGGGATCGATCCGCTTTCTTTTAAATCATTCCGGGCGGCCGCGAAATCGGCAGGGATGTCAAGGGTAATGGGAGGGATCCATTTTAAAAATGCCTGTATTGTGGGCAATAAACAAGGCGCCGAGATTGGGCAACTGGTGGTGAAAAAGCTACAATTAAAGATTAAGTAGTATTTTAATTATTTACTTAGATAGTTGATTTTGAATAAGATATTTAAATTCGGTTTGTTTTTCGCTTTGCTGGTACCGGCTGTGTCGGGGGCGCAAAGCATCGATCCGTGGAAAATTAAAGCCGACAAAATTGATCCAGCAAACTATTACGGAATTACGGTGGCCAACGGGATGATCGGGATAGTATCAGCGCCGGAGCCTTTCAAGGTTAAAAATGTAGTACTGGCCGGCGCCTATGATCTGTACGGCAGGGGACGGGTAAGCAATTTCCTGAACAGCTTTAACCTGCTTAATATGTACCTTGAAATAGATGGCAGGCGGATCGATGCCAAAAGTATCAGCAATTTTAGGCAGGAACTGGATATGCAGCATGCTGCGTTCACCATTACTTTTGATTATGCTGATAAAGCAACTATAAAATATACCTATTACTCGCTGCGGCAATTGCCTTTTACTGTTTTGATGGATGTTTCGGTAACAGCAAAACAGGCTATCAACATTACTTCGGCCAGTGTAATGGAGGCGCCCGATGCGCTTAAAGAAGTGCAGAACTATTATAACGAAATCGACAGACCGCATGTAACCATTAGTTTGCTTACCTCAATGGCAAAGAGCCCTACAGGTAAAATGCAGTTATGTGCATCTACTTCGTTCTTATTCAGCGAACCGCATGGACATGAGCCGCGGATTATTCATGAAATGTGGGACAATAATATGCACCTTATGAAGTTTAGCAAAGCGATAGCTGCCGGGCAAACTTATAATTATGCGGTAACTGGTTCGTCCATAACTTCAGCCCACCATGCCGACCCGCTGAACGAAGCTGAACGACTTACCATTTTTGCCAAACTGGAAGGTCGGGACAGGCTAATTAAATTTCATAACAAAGCTTGGGATGAGCTGTGGACAAGTGATATCCAAATTGAGGGTGATGACCAGTCACAGCAGGATATTCACAGCATGTTATATCATTTATATTCATTCTCGAGGGCTGGTACAGCATACTCACCTTCGCCTATGGGACTTTCAGGGTTGGGTTACAATGGCCACGTTTTTTGGGATTGTGATGTTTGGATGTATCCGGCTATGCTGGTTTTACACCCCGACATTGCCAAATCAATGGTTGAATACCGGTTTGAACGATTGGATGCCGCGCGTAAAAATGCTTTTTCGCATGGTTATAAAGGAGCGATGTTCCCCTGGGAAAGCGCTGACAGCGGGGTAGAGGAAACACCGGTTTGGGCATTGAGCGGTCCGTTTGAGCACCACATTACTGCGGATGTAGCGCTGGCCGCGTGGAATTACTATTGTGTAACCCAGGACAAACAATGGTTGAAAGAAAAAGGCTGGCCGATACTTTCAGCCACTGCCGATTTTTGGGCAAGCAGAGTTGAACGCAATGGGCCCGGTCATTACGATATTAAAAACGTAGTTGCTGCAGATGAATGGGCCGAAAACATTGACAACAATGCTTTCACCAATGCCGCAGCGAAAGCTAACTTGCTAAATGCTACCGCTGCTGCCAAAATCCTGGGTGAAAAGGCTGATGCCGATTGGGTAAATGTTGCTCAAAACATCCCGATCCTGAAGCTGGATAATGGCGTTACCAGCGAACACGCTTCTTACAAAGGTGAAGGAATTAAACAGGCTGATGTTAACCTGTTGGCTTACCCGCTTAAAACAATAACCGATCCGGCACAAATAAAAAAAGATCTTGAATACTACGAAACCCGTGTACCTAACGAAGGTACACCTGCCATGACCCAGGCCGTTTTTGCTTTATTATACTCGCGGTTGGGTAATGGCGAAAAGGCATTTCACTTTTTTAAGGATGCTTATGAACCTAATCTCAACCCGCCGTTCCGGGTAATTGCCGAAACAAAAGGCGGGACCAATCCGTATTTTGCTACAGGTGCAGGTGGCATTATTCAAAGTTTATTGATGGGTTTTGGCGGTTTGGATATTACACTAACCGGCATAGTACAAGTTAAAAGCAAGTTGCCTGCTAACTGGAAATCATTAAAAATTACCGGCGTAGGGATGAATAGGGCTACTTATACAATAAAGTAACTGCTTTATAACTTTATACATTATGCCCCTTTAAAATCTCCTGCGTTTGACAGAGAGAACGAACTGGCGATTGGAAGACTTACGAAGTTTCAAAAACTTCGTAAGTCTGGATTCTGAAACTTGCTTTACCAGGTAGTTAGTTCTGAACTTCTGCAGGTGCCTTTTCTAACTGCTGGGTATCGATATGATACCTGTTAACTAAATGCAGCAGTACCCCATTCGTCCAGCCGAAACCATCTTGTAGGGGGTATTCACCACCGCCGGCAGTTAATTGGGTATCAACCACATTATACTTTTCAAGTAATTTACCGGTCTGTTTAAACACCCGGATGTTAAGTTTAAGCCAGCGGGTGGCAATTTCTTTGGCCAGCGTATTGTAATTGTATTTTTCGAGCCCGTCAATAGCTATGTATTGCAGTGGGGCCCAGCCATTGGGTGCATCCCACTGCTGGCCGGAAAAGTTGAGTGTAGTAACCAGTCCGCCGGGTTTCAGGAAATTATTTTTGAGCCCATCGGCCACAAGGCGGGCTTGCTCATCACTGGCAATTTTAAATTCGAGCGGGAACTCCCCTGCAAGTGTTTCCACACTTGATAGTTGATTCAGCCTCCAGTTATAATCATCAAACCAGCCTGTTTTCTGGTTCCAGCAATATTTCAGGATCGCATTTTTTCGACTATTTGCCCGATACCTATACATTTTGGCCAGCTTTGCATTTGAGAGCTGGTTCAGACTGCGTGCAATAGTCATTTCCAGGTTATATAATAAGCAATTCAAATCAATCGGTATAATGTCGGTGGTTTGTATAGTTGGCAACTTGCCCGACGAATCAAACCAGCGCGTGCTAAAATCCCAACCCGAAGCCGCCGCTGCCCGCACGTTGCGGTAAAATTGTGCTGTCGGTTGTTTGCTTTCTTTGGCGGCATCTACATCTTTTATATATGATTCTTCGCGGGGTTCATCACTTTCGTCCCAATAACGGTTCAATATCTGCCCATCCGGCATTCGTACAACCCGGTGTGTAGCCTGGTTGGCTTGTACGGCCTCCCATCCATGCATCCAATATTCATATTCTTTGATCAATTGCGGACTGAAATGTACCAATACTTTCTCTCCCTCAATTTTTGCCAACAGATTTACCATCATAGCAAAAAATGGCGGTTGCGAACGGGTAAGATAATAACTTCGGTTGCCGTTGGGGATAAAGCCGTATTTATCAATGAGGTAGGCAAAGTTTTCGACCATGTTGCGGATCACTTTAACCTGATGGCTTTCCTGTAGACCCAACATCGTAAAATACGAATCCCAATAGTAAATTTCTCTGAACCTGCCGCCTGGTACAATGTAAGGGTTAGGCAGCGCCAGGGTTGAAGAAAAAGGTTTTGCTTCATCCGGACGGCGTTGTAACACCTGCCACAAAGTATCAATATGTTTGCGGATACCGGAAGATATATCTGTTTGAAAATTGTTGTGCGATACAGGTACGTTAAAATTGGCCAATACAAATGCCTGCAGGTTAAACCCTGGCTGATCTTTCTGTTCGTTATAAGCCTTCATGATCAGCGCTGGATCCTGTTTGGGCACAGCGTCGACAAAAGTTTTGTTATCCGGGAAAATAGTTGAAGTTTGAACCGCCTCAAACAATCCCGGGAATTGTTGCCGGGGTGTAGGCGTTTGCGATTTTGCGTTAAGTACAAAGAATAAAAATGCGAGTAAAAAAAGTTTTCTCATCAGCCTAAAATTATACCCCGTTGCAGAATGGGTAATTGGTTTATAACAGGTTATAAATTTACTATTTTTGGAACGAATATAACCGGTATCTGATTTGTTTTAAGGGGTTTTTGTGCGATATTATCGCGGGGAAATAATTGATATCAAGGTATGGGCCAATTAAAAACAAACACATAAGCCATTTATTATGATAAACTTTTTACGGAAGGGAAGTATTATATTTTCATTATTACTTGCCCAGTTATGCTATGGGCAGTCGCGGGTTAATACCCTGCCTTCCTGGGCCTTTGGCGGCTTTGTCCGGCCGGCAAATATCAATCCTATCATCTCACCAGATACGGTTTCCCGGTTCCTTGATCCGATGAGTAGAAAGCAGGTTCAATGGGAAGCCAATGATACTTTTAACCCTGCCGCGACCATAAAAAATAATAAAATAGTAGTACTATACCGGGCTGAGGACTTGTACGGTATCGGTATTGGCTTCCGTACTTCACGGGTTGGGTATGCCGAAAGTGCTGATGGTATTCAGTTTAGCAGAAGGAAAACCCCGGTGCTGTATCCCGATAATGATATTGCTAAAAAGTACGAATGGCCCGGAGGCTGTGAAGACCCCCGCGTAGCCGTTACGCCCGGCGGCACCTATGTTGTTTTTTACACCGAATGGAACCGCGATTTGCCAAGATTAGGTGTGGCCACATCAAAAGACCTCATCCATTGGAAAAAACACGGGCCGATATTTGAAACAGCTTATCAGGGCAAATTTTTCAATATCGCCAGTAAATCGGCGTCCATATTAACCCGGGTGATCAACGGTAAACAAGTGATTATTAAAACAAATGGAAAATATTGGTTGTATTGGGGCGAGCATCATGTATACGCGGCAACATCAACAAACCTGGTGGACTGGGCTCCGGTGGTTGATAATAAAGGAGAGTTGAAAGAGCTGATGTCGCCGCGTGATGGTTATTTCGACAGTGACTTAACTGAGTGCGGCCCGCCTGCTTTGATGACCAAAAACGGTGTAATCCTATTTTACAACGGCAAAAACAAACCCGCCGAAGGCAGAGACACCCGGTTTAACGCCAATTCATACTGTGCAGGACAGGCCTTGTTTGATGCAAAAGATCCTTCTAAATTCAAAACACGCCTTGATTTTCCTTTCTTAAGACCAATGGAACCTTTCGAGAAAAGTGGTCAGTATATTAACGGAACAGTGTTTATTGAAGGGATGGTTTATTTTAAAAAGAAGTGGTTCCTTTACTATGGCTGTGCCGATTCACGGGTAGCTGTGGCTGTATATGATCCATCTAAACCGGCGCCTCCTGATCCGGTTGAATAGTATTTGACATTTGTTTATTGTTGAAGATCAAAATGCAACGTAAAACTTTTGGTTGTGACGGCTAAAGTTTTATCTTCATAGTAAAAATCTTTATCATGCTTTATATCTTAATCTCAGTGGCAATTATTCTTTTTATTGCCCACGTTATTTTGTTATTTACTTCGTTTTCAAATGCCGGCATTATTCCCTCACGCTACTTTTACTCGCATCTAACGCTTTGGCTTACCGGCTTATCTGTGTTTGCTTTAGCTGCCCTGTATAGTGGTACAAACCAGTCAACCTTCCTTGATTATTTTAATACCTGGATGAGGAGATCGTATATCGTGCTGTTTACTTTTGGCCTATCGTTGATTGCTCATGCTGTTGTTACTTTTTTAGTGCTTCCATTATTACGGAAATCTAAAAGCTAATAATAACTTATAGCATGGGAAGGCCTAAGCAGCTTAATTATTATTAAGCTTTGTAACTAATTCAATAAATCAAGTAGGTCATCTTTTGACAATGAACCTGCAACAGCGCTGTCGGGCTTGATCAGGGTTTTGGCGATATCCTTTTTTGATTGCTGCATCACCATGATCTTCTCTTCGATAGTGCCGGGGCAAATAAGCCTTACCGCCACAATTTTTTTATCCTGGCCTATGCGGTGACAACGATCTATGGCCTGGTTTTCGACAGCCGGGTTCCACCACGGGTCGACGAGGTAAACATAATCTGCTTCTGTTAAATTAAGACCGGTACCACCAGCTTTTAGGCTAATCAGGAACACCCTGATGCCGGGATCGTTTTGAAACTCATTAACTACTTGCTCCCGTTTGCGGGTTTGACCGGTGAGGTATGAGAAGCGAATCTCACGGGGTATCAATTCCGTGCGGATAAGATCAAGCATGGAAACAAACTGCGAAAATATGAGGATCTTATGCTGATGCTTTTTGCTTTCTATTTCCTCAATCAGCGTTTCCAATTTGGCCGATGCATCACCGGGCATTTTTTCGCCTTTTATGAGCATCGGCGAATCGCAGATCTGTCTCAATTTGTTTAACCCTTTTAATACGTTCATCGGGCTTTTTTTTAGCTCCTCATTTGTTGTGGCCGAAATGTACTCTCTAAATTCTTTTTCGTATGAGTCGTAAATATGACGCTGCTCCTGCTTCATTTCGCAATACAGCACCATTTCGGTTTTTTCGGGCAGTTCTGTTGCAACCTGCTGTTTAGTACGCCGAAGTATAAAAGGCCTTACTTTTTCCTGTAGTTCGGCCGCGCGTTTGCTGCCTTTGAATTTATCGATAGGAACAGCATAAATATCCTTAAAATATTGCTTGCTCCCCAATAGACCGGGGCAGGCAAATGATAGCTGGCCATACAAATCGAACGTATTATTTTCTATCGGAGTGCCCGTTATCGTAATTTTATTGCGCGATTTCAGGAGCCTTACAGCCTTGTAACGCTGCGATTCGGGATTTTTTATATTCTGCGATTCATCGAGAAAAATATAGTTGAAATTGAAATCCTTTAAAAAATTAATGTCTGACAGTAACGTGCCGTAGGAGGTAAGCACTATCTCATACTGGTGCAGGTGTTTAGTATGCTTAAGCCGTTCAGCACCGTAAATGGTATGGATGCTTATAGAAGGCGCAAATTTTTGTACCTCCTGCTGCCAGTTAAACAGGAGCGAGGTTGGCACTACAACAAGGTTGGTATTGTTTTCGGTTTTGCTGCGCTGTAAAAGGATAAAGGCAATCACCTGGAGACTTTTGCCCAGACCCATATCATCGGCAAGGCAACCACCTAAATTAAAATTATCCAAAAAGTTTAACCAGTTTAATCCCTGGTGCTGATAAGCGCGAAGCGTTCCGTTTAATCCGGGAGGAACCGGTACTTCATCAATGGTTTCTGTACCGGTAAGTTTTTTGTTGTATATCGCAAGTTCGTTTCGCACATCCTCGTCAAGCATTTCCTCGTCGTAATATTGCTGTATAGCTGTATAATTACTTTTTGAGGTGTGCAGTGTATCATCATCAGCAATCTCCCCCGAATTAAAATAATCGGTGAATTTCTCTATCCATTCGGTGGGTAAAATTCCCCGGGTTCCATCATCAAGGCGTACATACTTGCTTTTATTTTTTACAGCCTGGTGAACCTGTTTTAACGAAGCTCTTCTTTTGCCAAATTTTATATCGATAACTGTATTGAACCAGTTAATCCCGCTCACTACGTTGATGGTTATCTTTACTTTATGAGGGTTCAGCTTGTTGCCTTCCAGTTCGTTAAAGCCAAGTATTTCGATATTGTGGTTATGCCATTCGTCAAATACATTTAAAAACCATTCTTCATCTAAAAAGTGCCTTTTATGCAGGTAGAAGTAGTCGAGGCCGTTATCCAGTTGTTCATTAAAATAAGGATGTTGTTTTACAAGCAGAGCTGTAAAGGCTATTTCCTCATCATCGCGCCGTTTAACTAAAAATTGGTTGCCTTTTTCGTCGGTTCCGTAGATCTGCTTTTGCGTGCGGATAGGAATCTCGGCCTCGCCATAACGCAGCACGGGGATGATCATTACATGAGCGCCAAAATCCGACAAATAAATGATCTTTTCGGCAGGTTGATCAAAGCCCTCTTTTATTATCTGTTCGTGTGTTGCAGGCTTAATGTAAGTGTAATCAATGCGGAGTTTGCTTTCCAGCTTATTAAGCAAGTGTGATTTTAATTCTGCAAACTTACTCTTATGCACCTGCAGGCTACCCTGTTTCTTTTTCAGCAAATCAATGATATTCAATACCTGCAGGCTTTCAATAAGATAAAGCACATTGCCTATGCCGATAAAATAGGTATACCTGATATCAAGATCTTTAATATCATACAGCAAACCATCTATATTAAAAATACCGCTTATTTCATAAAACTCATCCCAGGTATTTACTTTTAGCTCCAGGTCACTTTTTAAATTTTTAACCAATACAGGGTTTATCGAGCCAGCTGTTACTTTATCCGAAACAGTGTTGTCATGCGCGTAAAAACTGTAGGCCAATGGGTTTTTAACAATGGCTTTTAGTGCTGCGATACCCGCAGCAGTTCTTTGTGTGTTAATATGATTTTGAAACTTGTGTACCCCGGTAAAAAATTTGAGCTGTTGTGCGTCATTCGTTTCCCAGATCAGGTCTAAAGGAGCTATAGGCACAAGGGGGTTCTTGATTTTTCCATCTTTGGTGCTTTGTGCGGTGTATAGTTCAACAAATAAATATTTATAGTATTTATGCTGCTTTAGTACGATACAGGTTGTTTTATCAGTGTCCTCGCCGGGCTGCCCAACCGGTTCAGAAATGTCATTAACTATAATGCTTTGCAAATTGGCAAGGCTCTCTTTGGTAATGGCTGTTAACGCGGCGGAGCGGGGAACTATCTCGAAATTTTTCGACAGTGATCTTACCTCGAAAAACCTGTCGAGATCAGGCTCTTCTTCAAGCCCGTAATCGACCGCTGCTTTTTTTAGTTTTGTATGCCGTAGTTCATCATCAAAAAACACCCTAAACTCATCACGCTGTGTTATAGCAGAGAGTACCTGGGCCTGGTGTTCGCAAAGCTTATTACCTGTTGCATGGCATCCGCAGGAAAGTGCCAGCTGCCCTTCGTGGCTGGTGACAACTACCTCAGGAAAAGCTACTGTGCCCGATTGGTTAGTAAAAGCCCCATGGTTAGTTTCCAAATGTTTGGCCAGTATTTGCCTGTAGCTTTGTTTATCAAAATAAATGCTGACGGCTGCATGAGCGGCAATAACACTTTCACTAAGGTCGGTTATGGTTGCGCCTTTGATGATGACATTATGGTTGCTTTCACCTTCCTGATAGCTGATTATCCTGATCACTCGTACATTGATGTGTTACCCGGTAAATATCATAACAATTATATAAAAGAAGATAATTACCAACGCATTTTCGTGAACTATGTAACAATTATATTCTTTATCAAATATTTACCTTTAGTAAACCTATCTGCCTTAATTTAGCCACTTAGTTCAGTACTATGAAGTATCCAAAATTCTTATTGCATCTATCCATATTAGCAATTTCTTTTTCCCTTTATGCCTGCCATACCGTTTCTGGCAACAAACAAACCTCCGATAATGAACAGGTTAATATGCATAGCGCTTATGATGACAGCACACTAAACCGCCATATACTACCGGTTTTAATGCCTTACAACCGTATTATTGATCCGGCAGGAACAGTGATCTCATTTGGTGACGCTGCTGATGAAAATCATAGCATGGATGTAAGGCTGATCCCCGGCACCAGGTTTATCGCTGTCGAAGACCGGTATGGGCTTACTATAATCGATACTGTAGCTAAGAAAGTAACCACCCGCTGGACCTATAAACAAGATACCCGCTACCGCGAACTTACAAGCACTTACTCCGGCTTAAAAGTTGTGAATATTGACAATCAAACTCAAATATATTGGAGCGCCGCGGCAGGCAAGGGTAAGGATTCAAAATCATACGTTTTCCAGGCCATCTGGAAAGATGGCAACATCAGCATACAAAACACTTTCAATTTTAAAGCTGAAGGTGAATCGCCATTGGCATTACCTAACGATTTAGCCATCAATAAAGAAAATGGCATAAATTATTTATATGTAGTTTTAAACGGAAATAACCAACTGGCAAAGATCAATTTAACTGATAATAAAACCGTTTGGATAAGATCAACCGGTGTTGCACCCTATGGACTGACGATTGCAAAGAATAAGATATTTTTAACCAATTGGGCCGGCCCGCAAGCTATTGATACATTGAAGCGTGAAACAGCGGGCGTACCCTATGGTAAGGCTTATGTCGATCCCAAAACCGGGGCAACAGTGCAGGGTACAGTAATGGTTATGGATTTGGCTAAGGGAGATGTGATCAAAGAAATTCCTGTGGGGCTGCATCCTAATGCCATTATCAATAGCGCTGATGAAGCTTTTGTTTATGTGGCGAATGGCAATAGTGACATGGTATCGGTAATCTCGACAAGTTCATTACAAAATGTAGCAGCGATTGATGTTAAATTAAATCCCGGTAAAAAAAGTTATATAGGTGATACGCCCAATGCGTTAGCTATAAATAACGATGGCACAATACTTTATGTAGCAAATGGTTTAGATAATGCTGTTGCCGTTGTTAAATTGGGTAGTAAAACATCTCTTAAAGGAACCGGCAATAACGAAGTGAAAGGCTTTATTCCAACCGAAGCATACCCCGGCGGCCTGGCTGTTGACGGCAATAATTTATTTGTAACCAACCTGGAAGGAGAAGGCTCGAGGGTAAGTGCCGATGAGATAGGTAAAAGCAATTTAAAAGGTGATTTACCCTTGGGATCAGACGTTACAGCTTACAACTCGCATCATTCAAAGGCTACGGTATCAATGATAGCCATTCCCGATGATGCTTTGCTTAAAAAGTATACTCAAAAAGTCCAAAACCTAAATCTCAGTTTCCGCCAGCAGATAGCGCAGCTGCTGCCCCGTAAAAACATTGCGCCTAAACCCATACCTGAGCGTATTGGCGAGCCTTCGGTTTTTAATCATGTACTTTATATTATCAAAGAAAACCGAACCTACGACCAGGTTTTGGGCGATATGCCTGAAGGTGACGGCAATAAATCGCTTTGTATTTATGGTGATAGTGTTACCCCCAATCAACATAATTTGGCGCGCAACTTTTTATTGCTTGATAATTATTATGCCTCTGGAAAATGCTCTGCCGAAGGGCACCAGTGGACTGACGCAGCGATGGTTACCGATTATGTTGAAAAAAGCGTACGCTCCTGGTTTAGGAGTTATCCGCATGTGCAGGAGGATGCTTTGGTTTATGACGGGAACGGTTTTATCTGGAATAATGCCGCCGATCACGGCAAAACGGTCAGAATTTACGGTGAAGCCTGCGCTGTACATTTTGATGATAAGTTAAGCTGGAGCGATATTTATAACAATTACACAGCAGGTAAACCATTCGCTTTTAAAAATACCAGCACTATTTCTCGGGTGAGGCCAATGCTGTCACAAAATTTCCCGGGATCCGACGAGCATAAGATCAATGAACAGTTAAGGGCCACCGCTTTTATTAAAGAGCTACATGAATATGAGCAAAAGCCCGGCGACCAGTTACCGCAACTGATGATCATGGCCCTATCGGCCGATCATACGGTAGGCACCCGGCCAGGCTACCCGACACCTGATGCTATGGTAGCTGATAACGACCTGGCGCTTGGCCGGATTGTTGAGGCGATTTCAAAAAGCCGTTTCTGGAAAAATACGGTAATATTTGTCACCGAAGATGATTCACAGGCTGGGTGGGACCATGTGTCCGCTTATCGTACTACAGGGTTTGTGATCAGTCCTTATAGCAGGTTGCAGCACAAGGTGAGTAAAAACTATAATCAAACCTGTGTAGTACGTTCTATTGAGCAAATATTGGGTTTACCACCAATGAATATCATCGATGCTACTGCATTACCTATGTTTGAATGTTTTACCGGTAAACCATCACTATACACTTATACCAGTTTAAAAAACAGGGTGCCGATTAATAAAATCAACCAGCCTTTTTCTGCGCTAAAAGGCTCGGCTTTGCATTTTGCACAGTTATCATCGAGGCCCGAATATGACCATATTGACGGTGGTAATGACGATGTGATGAACAGGATACTATGGTTTGCAGCCAAAGGCAAAAAAGTTTATCCTGCTAAACTGGCCGGCAAAGATGAAGACGATGATGATTGATCGGGAAAATAGCTAGGTTTAATCTCTCTTCCACAGGTTATCTGTATCATATTATATGGATGCTTAGAGCTCGCTTTCTTAACCAGATAGCGAGTTTTTTTATACCTGATTGGCTTAAATTTCTATTGATCGATTAATTGTTTTATGCGTAAAAATACGGGAAACTCTTCTGAAAATTCCGTGAAATTACGTGGTCATTTATGCACGATATTACTTTATCTTTATTGCAAACCTCGTCAACGCCTGCAAACAATTAATCAATTAATTTTTCAACCTAACCAAAAAAGTTATGAAAATTTCTGCGCTTGATGAGAACGGCGCACCAGTCGACTGGTGGTTTATCTACAAAGTTCCTCAACTTGACGGAGGTGTGGGTAATGACAAAGCTACAGGGTACGAATATGTTTATTACGACTCAACTATCGATGCCAATACCGACGCCCGAAAAAGGACGATTACCAAGTCTCCCAATGTTTTGAATGGCGATAAAGGAGCACTCAACCTGACTATGGACTCCGTGTTCAAAAACATTAAATCACCGGCTCCGAGTACCGGATGGGTTCTTTATAATGACGAGATGCCCGAAAGTGCCAATAAACATGATGATGGCACCAAAGGGCATACTAAGGGAGTATTGGCATTTGATACCGAATCTAAAACTGCATTTTGGTTACTTCACTCATGGCCGAAATTTGCAGACCCTGGTGCCATCAAAGATCCTACTCCCAAATACGGGCAAACCTATTTGTGCATTTCATTGGATTTGGATACCGCTAATCTTATTGCCAAACAGATGCTGAACCACCAGGAGCCGCAAATCTATCTTCATAATACCGCTAATCTGCCCGCAACTGCCGAGTTGCATTCGCTGACACAGCCTTTGGCGAGCCACCCGATTGCTCTGGGCGACTCCATTGATTTAAAGTCTATTGGCGGTATGTCATTCAAAGTTATAGCCAAGAACCGTGAATGGAATAAAGATTTTTGGAACGAATTGGTAGGGCCTATCCTAAACGATGATTTAGACATTGAAACCTGGATCCGCGGTCCTATTCCTCCTATCGCTGATAGCGATGGTATTCATAAAACTTTTGATATCAAGTATATCAATTTAGGTTTCATGGGCGCACACTGGGCCTGGCCCGAAACACATGACCATGCCAAATGGGGAGTCACATTGCATGACCCCTGGATTTGTGTTGGCGATATCAACCGCATGATTTCGCAAAGGAGGCGCGGCGGCTGTACAATCGCGTTTCAAAATCAAACTTTGTGGTCGGGTTTATCCAAAACAAGTTTACTTTTAGCGCCCCCGGGGCATAACAGGACCGAAGCGCACGTTCTGATCCAAAAAACACATCACCTTCATGCGGAAGCACCATTGAGGGAACAGCAGTAAACGATAAGAGTAACACAAATCTTGGAGCAAACTATTCGTGAGCAAGGCAAACCAAAATGTATCAGGGTAGATAAAGGGCCCGAATTCAACAGCAAAGGGTTCAAGGATTGGTGCGAGAGTAAAGATTTTACAGTTCAATTTACCCAGCCAGGCAAGCTAATGCAGAACGGCCATATCGAACGCTTTAACAGAAACTTTAGGGGAAACATCTTGGAATGCTTACCTATTTAAAGATATTCATCGGGTACAGTTTTAACCGATAAATGGATGGAAGATTACAATTACCGTAGGCCGCATGAAGCACTGTGACACATAACTCCTGACCTGTACAAGCTGCTAAACCGTTGAGATATTGGAAACTCGATCAGGTTTCCAATATCTCAACGGTTACAACAACAATGATAATTATATTTTTGAATCAATAAGTCTACAAACACCAGTCCGAACTAAGGGCGGGTTACATTGTAAGTGTGAAAGCAAAGGTTTTGATGCAAAGAAAGGATAAAAGGGATAAAAAGGCATATCATAGCTGACACGTTGGGGATGATTCTTGCAGTGGTGGTTCAAGGCGTATAGGTTCAGTTTAGGGCGGTAACGGGGCTATGGATGTCGTGGATAAACTCTTTTCACCTTGAAATGGGATTTAATTAGCTTTTACCTTTCTTAGCCAACGAATCTCTTTTCGCTTCTTCCAACTTTTTCTTTTCCAGGAAAAAACAATGTGCAGCGCAAGCGTGAAGCTTATAGTTTCGGTGAGCATAGCCCCAGCTATGACCTTTGGGGTCAAGTATCTCACATTTTGCTTCGTCAACGTTCTTTAACTGCAATATTTCTTCGCCATTATTGTTGTAATAATTGCCGTTTTTTGCAGCCTTGCCGAGCTTGTTGCCTTTGGCATCTATAACGTTGCCGTCGCGGTCGATAAAATACAATTTGTGGCCCTGGTTGTCATTAACAATGTTGTCTTTGGTGATGTAACCAAGTTTTGTACCGGCGTGGTTATGTATACCGCCTTTGCCATCAATGGTGATAAAATTATACTTGGTTGAATCTTTTGCTTTTTGAGCAAATGCACCCGCCGCAAACACTATAATTGCCGCAACGGTGAGTAGGTGTTTTAGCTTTTTCATGATGAGAGTTTTTTACAAAGAAAGCAACCACCCATCGTTAAAAGTATGACTGCCAACGTTGTAAAAAATGATATTGCTCATAAAAGGTATTTGATTTTGTTGCTTTTCTTTCAATCACGTTGATAACTATCTGGGTAAATTACTCCGCAAGCTGTTAACTGTCATTTATTGTACAAATATTGGTCATGAAAAATGCGATATAGTTTCCGTTAATTCGTAACACTTTAATCATCATTTATGTTAACGATAGATAATTACCTGGAATCCCATTATATCCATAGGAGTAACTGGCTGCGGGCTGCAGTTTTAGGTGCCAACGACGGGATCATCTCCATCTCGAGTCTTGCGATCGGCGTTGCGGCAGCAAGTAGTACCAGAGAGCCTATTGTTTTGGCTACAGTTGCCGGCCTGGTTGCAGGTGCGTTGTCCATGGCCGCAGGCGAATACGTTTCCGTTAGTTCGCAGACGGACACAGAAAAGGCGGACATAAAACGCGAGGAGATGGAACTCCGGGAGATGCCGGAAGATGAGCTCAGGATACTGGCGCAGATTTATGAGAAACGGGGACTGAAAAAAGAAACTGCCATGCAGGTGGCAAAGGAATTGACGGAAGCAGACGCACTAGGCACGCACATCCGTGATGAACTTGGAATTAATGAGATCAGCCAGGCCAAACCAATACAAGCTGCATTAGCGTCCGGGGCGTCTTTTACAGCAGGCGGTGTGCTGCCACTGCTGGTGATCCTGCTTTCTCCGGTCAAACTAATGGAATATTACCTGTATGGGTTCACGATTATTTTCCTAATCATATTGGGTGCCATAGCAGCAAGAACCGGAGGTTCAAACATTGGTAAAGCAATTTTACGCATCACGATATGGGGAACACTGGCGATGGGACTATCTGCAATAGTCGGTTATTTATTTGGTGTGAAAATTTAGGCATACATTATGAAAGCAATAAAAAAAATACTCCTTGCGCTATTGGTGATACTGGTCGCAATCCAATTCATCCACCCAAAGAAAAATATTTCTTCCGGGCCCTATGCCAATGGCATAGATAAACACTATACCGTGCCTAAGGATGTTCAGGCTGTGCTAAAGCGGAGCTGTTACGATTGCCATTCAAACAATACCTATTATCCCTGGTACAATAACATCCAGCCGGTGGCCTGGCTGCTTGCACATGACGTTAATGAAGGTAAGGAGGAAATTAATTTCGACGAATTTAACAACTATAGCCTTTCCCAAAAACGGCATAAGTTAAGCGATCTTTCCAAAGAGGTGAAGGAGGGAGAAATGCCAATGAGCATTTATACAGTAATTCATCGCAATGCCGTTCTTTCACAGGTCGAAAAGCAAAGGCTTATTACCTGGGCCGATAGCCTGAAGGGTACATTGAATTAACAGCTGTGCAACCGGCATCTACCCAATGGAAGTGTTATTTATATATCCCGGATAATAGACCTACATGAAATTTTTAACGCGGACTGTCTGGATTCTCTCTTTTATAAGTTTGCTGACGGATGTTGCCAGTGAGATGCTTTATCCTATTATGCCCATTTATCTGAAGAGTATAGGCTTTTCTGTATTATTAATTGGCATATTAGAGGGGATTGCCGAGGCTACCGCAGGATTGAGCAAGGGTTATTTTGGAAAGGTGTCTGACAGTAGCGGAAGACGTGCCCCATTCATCCGCCTGGGCTATACGTTAAGCGCTTTGTCAAAACCCTTGATGGCCGTAACTATTTTTCCGGTATGGATCTTTCTTGCCCGCACTGTTGACCGCCTGGGAAAAGGAATAAGAACCGGTGCACGAGATGCCCTGTTGTCTGATGAAGCCACGCCAGATACAAAGGGGCGTGTATTTGGCTTTCATCGTTCGATGGACACAATAGGAGCTGTGGCCGGCCCTTCGCTGGCATTATTGTATTTATATGTTTATCCTACCAGTTATAGCCCTTTGTTCCTGCTGGCATTTATTCCCGGAGTATTGGCTATAGGCTTGTCATTTTTTTTAAAAGACAGCAAAGCAAAGCCAAAAGAGAATGAGGCTACAGTTTCATTTTTCTCTTTTTTACAATACTGGAAAACCAGCCCCGCCAGTTACCGAAAGCTGGTTGGCGGATTATTGATGTTTACTTTGTTCAACAGTTCTGATGTATTCCTTCTGTTGAGGATAAAGCAGGCCGGACTAAGTGACACGGCCACAATAGGGATGTATATTTTTTACAATATAGTGTACGCTATTGCAGCTTTTCCGCTTGGTATACTGGCAGACAGGATAGGCCTGAAGAAAGTATTTATTACCGGACTACTACTTTTTGTGGTGGTGTATAGCGGCATGACGGTAACCGGGGTTTGGTACTGGTATGGCCTCCTATTCTTTATGTATGGCCTGTATGCGGCCGCGACTGAAGGTATATCTAAGGCTTGGATAAGCAATATCACTGAAAAGAACGATACAGCAACCGCCATTGGAACTTATACAGGATTCCAAAGCATCTGCACAATGTTGGCCAGCACACTTACCGGTTGGTTATGGTTCCGGTTCGGGGCCGGGCCTGCATTTACAGTTTCAGCTTTAATGACGCTGATTGTTGCTTTTTATCTTTCACGGGCCACGGCTGAACCTTGGAAAGCTGTTGGGTAAGGTATATATTAACGGATTCTTTCCTCTTGCTATCGTGTAGTTGAAATTGTATAGTCAATTGAAAATCAGTTGTTTTAGTTAATATGTCCAATTAAGAATATAGCCTATGTGCCGGCGTACAGTAAGCAATTGTACTTCATTTATTATCATAAAATAATTTTATATGATTCATTTAATATATAAATAAAAATTAATAAATATTTCTTTTCAGTTTTGCAGCGTATTCATCAAAACAAGAACGAAATGCAATCGAAAACAAATGCCCAGCCAATTAATTTAAAAAATCTTAAAAAATCACCCGCCAATTTATTCAACCAGCTAATAAATATTTTCTTGTCGGTTTTGTGCCTGTTCTCAATCGTATTGTTGGCCACAACTACCAATAAGAATCTACCCTGGTGTTACTTTGGAATATTTAAGATCAAAGCATTCACGCTCTTGATATGGTCGGTTGTTAGTTTTTTCAGTGCCATTATCAGTGTTTACAGCTCCACATACCTCAAGGGCTTTAAGTATCATTCCCGCTTTACGGGCCTGTGCCTGGGATTTACGTTGTCAGTAATGATATTTGTCACTTGTGATCATATCATTGCATTGTCGCTCGCCTGGTTTACGATGGGTTTTTTTATGGCAAGGCTGATCGGTATAATCAACGGATGGCCCGAAGCCAGGCAGGCAGCCGGGTTTGCACAAAAGTATTTTTTGTGCTCTGGCGCAGCGCTGACTGCAGGGGTGTTAATACTTGGTTTTGCAACAAACAATTTTACGTTAAGCGGTATTACAGCGACACTAAACAGCCTTCCAAAAGCTGTTTGGCTTTCCTCTTCCATTTTGATCATCACTGCCGCCCTGATACAATCCGCTATTTATCCCTTTCACCGCTGGCTGCTTTCGGCGATGACCGCACCAACACCGGCTTCAGCACTGATGCACGCCGGTTTTGTTAACGGCTCAGGTATTCTGCTCACCCTGTTTGCCCCCGTGCTTTTAAAAGCGGACGCACTTTCAATTCTTTTTGTCACAGGCGGGATAACTGCGATCGCAGCCCAGTTCAGCAAATTACTGCAGACCAGTATCAAGCAAAAACTGGCCTGTTCCACTATCGCCCAAATGGGGTTTATGATTATGCAATGCGGACTTGGTTTTTTTAATGCTGCGGTGACCCACCTGATCCTGCACGGCTTTTATAAGGCTTATCTATTTCTTTCCTCTGGAGAACAGGTACAGGTTTCCGCACCTGGCAAACCGTTGGCGATAAAAATCAGTCCCCAACATGCAGTGGCTGTGTTAATTGCCGGCATCCTTGGAGCCGGCTGTTTCGCTATACTAACTGGAAAAGGCATCATTATCAATAGCGGTATTTTTTTAACGCTTATCGTGGCTATAACCGTAGGACAGGCAACTTATAATATCGTTAAGCAGCAGTCGCTTTCGGTCGGGCGTAAAATTTACCTGCCGGTGCTGCTATACTCTGCCGGTATGGGCAGTTATGCCCTAATCTATAATGGTCTGAGCAGGGTCATGAGCGATATGCCGGATGTTGAAAGCCCGACTGCGTTATCGCCCCTACATATACTGTTTGGTTTAATTTTCCTGTCGGGCTTTTTTGTCATGAAGTTAGGCATATATAAAAAATGGTCCTGGCTTTACGTAAAATTATTGAACGATTCACAGCCCTACAAAAAAACCATCTTACTATCAAAAAACCAATCCCTATGATCAGATCTGAATTTACGGCCGCAATAAAAGAGGCCTCCGCCGTGGTTGACAAAACCTGGCCTTTATACGGCTTTGTGACCGCTAACCCGCTGTCCGGCTATGAACACCTGCCGTTTGGAGAGGCTGTTATGGAGGCTAAAAGAACATTGCAGGTATTAGCTCTACCCGGTGCGGCCATGTTTCGCCAAGCTTTTATGTCCGGAGAAATTGATTACCAAATCCTTGCTGAAAAGCTGGCAGAAAGTGGTCGTTACCAGAAACCCGAGTACTACCTGGAAGAAATGGATGTAACCAGTTGTCCGCACCGGACCAACGAGACCCATGAGCTCGACAGGATCACCGCCAAATGGCTCAGCGTATTTATGGATGAAGGTATGGCGGAATGGGAAATGCCGGGCAGATCAGCGGGCTTTTTTACAGCCTGGCGGAGAATCGCGCTTCATGACAGTGAGTTGCGTAATTTTTCAATTCATACGATGCCCCACACCGCGGTTGAAACGCTCCGCGTTATCTTGAAGGGATGCAGTGCGGAGGAACAAACAGCTATCTTCAAATATCATTTGTCGGCGCTGCCGGGCTGGACCGGCTATATCAAGTACCGTATGAGCGAGTGCCCGCCATGGCAGCAGCAGAACCCAGTTACGCTGGAAGATTACCTGGCTGTCCGTCTTTGGCTAGCGGAACAGATCAACGGGGGAATTCGATCTGAAGAAAAAATTGCGGAAGACGAACAGGCAGTTTCCGAATTGCAGCTGATCTGGCTCGCAGCCTGGGAAAGCAGCTGGCAGAAAAGGCTGGCCGGCAGGCTTCAGGAAAATCTGATGAGCCTTAAATCTGTGAGTAAACTAAGTAAAAGCACTTTGGCGCAAATGGTATTTTGCATCGACACCAGGTCGGAGCCAATCAGGAGGCATATTGAAGCCAAAGGACAATACGAAACCTTCGGTTATGCCGGCTTTTTTGGCATTGCCACCAATTACTGCGACCCGGCCAGCGGACTGATCCGCAAGTCATGCCCGCCGATCCTGGACTCCGCGTACATGATCACAGAATCGGCGCTAAAGGAAAAATCAGCTGAGCTGGCACAATATCAGCAGCAGAAGAACTACCAGGGTTTCATCAGCTTCCTTAGCCAGCGCCTGAAAAACATGCTGCCTTCGGCTTTCGGTTATGTAGAGGGAACAGGTCTTTTTTATGGTTTTAGCCTGATTCGAAGGACGTTTTTCCCATCTGTCGCAAAATCACGTACAGACAAATCAGCGGATCAATATGAAAATAGTTGCGTACCGCAGTTAAAGAAAAATCAGGGAGATTACACCGAGGACGGGATAAAGCTGAAAGAAAGGGCTTTAATTGTTAAGACAGCTTTTGACCTGCTTGGCTGGAAGGAATTTGCACCACTGGTTATCTTTGCCGGCCACGCTGGTCAATCAGCTAATAACCCGTTTAAATCGAGCCTCGACTGCGGTGCCTGTGCGGCGAGTCCGGGACGTCATAATGCCCGTATGCTGGCTGAACTGGCCAATCAAGCCGATGTAAGAACTTTCTTAAAGAGTGACTGCGGGATCTCCATTCCCGCCGGCACTTTTTTTGTTGGTGCCGAACACAATACAGCAACCGATGAACTTGTTATTTTCGATTCCGAAGCACCGGCATCTCATCTATCGATGCTAAAACAGATAAAGCAAGATCTTGCCGATGTCCAGCGAATTGCGACAAGCGAACGGCTGGGATCATTGAACGGACTTGATGCGGCTCGTAAAAAAGCGAGTAACTGGGCAGAAACCAGGCCCGAATGGGGACTTGCCGGCAATGCAGGATTTATCGTGGCACCGCGCGACCTGACCAGGGGCATGAACCTTGAAGGCAAGTGCTTTCTGCATTCCTACGATTGGGAAGCCGATGAACAGGGATTGTTCCTGGAGATGATCATGCAGGGCCCGATGGTGGTCACTCAATGGATCAACAACCATTACTATTTTTCCACCGTTGATAACGAACGCTTTGGCGGGGGATCAAAAATTACCCATAATGTCACAGGGAATTTCGGTGTCGTACAGGGAAACGGCGGAGATCTGAAATCCGGTCTGCCCCTGCAGTCCGTCAATAGTTCCGATAATATTATTTATCACCATCCTCTGCGATTGTCGGTGCTTATTCAAGCGCCGGTCTCGCGGATAGCGGAGATACTGTTAAGAAATGATCATATAAAGAACCTGGTCGACAACAAGTGGATCTACCTGATGGTCATGGATCCTTTGTACGGTAACCAAATCAGTTTATATCAGTATGACTGCAGCTGGACCGTCATCAATACTGAGGAATGGTCGGATTTGCTTGCATAATCATCACATCATGAACAAACGATCAGCCGCGCTGTTCAAGGGGAGGAAACTGGTTATAGCGACTATGCATGGTAAAGAAAAAGTCATTGCCCCATTACTGGAAAAGGCGCTGGGTGTAGAAGCCTTACTGCCCGAAGGGTTCAATACTGACCGGTACGGTACATTTTCCGGCGAGATCGAACGGGAAAAAGACCCGCTGGAAACCGCCAGGACAAAGTGCTTGGACGCCTGTAGGATGACGGGCTGTACACTGGCGGTGGCGAGTGAAGGATCTTTCGGTGCGCATCCCACAATCTTTTTCATACCAGCCGATGACGAGATCATGGTATTTATGGACCTTGAAAATGACATCTATGTCAGGGCAAGAGTAGTAAGCCCTAAAACAAATTTCGGCGGAAGCAAATTCGCAGACTGGCCGGATGCTGTTAAGTTTGCCCATATCGCGGGTTTTCCTGCCCATGGTCTGATCCTGAGAGGTCCGCAGCGATCCGATACGCTGAAAGGAATCCAGAGCTGGGAGATTCTTGAAACAAATTTTGAAACCCATCTGAAAAATTACGGAGAAGTATTCCTGGAGACCGATATGCGTGCGATGTACAACCCAACGCGCATGCAGGTTATTGCTGAGGTCGCGGCAAAGTTGGTTGAAATCATATTACGGACCTGCCCCCGGTGCCAGTTTCCCGGATTTGACGTCATCGAGGTCAAACCAGGTCTGCAATGCAGTCAATGCGGCCTGCCGACAAAAAAAACGCTGTCCCACCGTTACCAATGCAAAAAATGCCTGCATAGCGTTTTAAAGCTTTATCCCTTTGGAGAAGAAACTGAAGACCCGCAGTATTGCGACTATTGCAATCCCTGATCATCATGTAAAGACACACCTAAACAATTAATCAATTTCAACATGAAGCATATACCCCTCTCTCCGGCAATGGCCAGGGGCATTGAAATCTCAAATAGCGGCAGTGTCATCGCTATTCCCACTGAAACAGTGTATGGCCTGAATGAAAAAGCAGTAGCTGAAATATTTGAGCTGAAACGAAGGCTGGCTTCCCCCTGATCGTTCCTATCGCG
This sequence comes from Mucilaginibacter gossypii, assembly GCF_900100945.1. Lineage (GTDB taxonomy): Bacteria > Bacteroidota > Bacteroidia > Sphingobacteriales > Sphingobacteriaceae > Mucilaginibacter > Mucilaginibacter gossypii. Next base: position 851,644 of record NZ_FNCG01000001.1, read on the forward strand.
TCGTCTGCAAAGCCGGCCGATGTCGCGGTTGAAGTCCCTCAGCTTGCGACGTACCTGACGGAAGCATTCTGGCCCGGACCTTTGACCCTGGTTTTTGAAAAAACATCCTTTGATAGACGACGGAAAAGCCCCCTGCCGGTAACATGCGAGAACCTGTAGCGCAGAGTCGTGCATAGGAGCGACAAAGAGGGCACTTGCCGCTGCCGGAAAAAATGCTGACCGGTTACATTTGCTGCACACTTCCACTTTGGAGGAGGCGCTGCTTTTGGACAACAAGCATGTACGTGAAAAGCATATCACTGCGGAGGCCTGACTGCCCCATTTATATTTCTCAGATCAGGATTATGATCGACCGGGGAACATCAAAAAGTGGAACCCGGCGGTCAAAAAGTGTTAGCCGGTCACCTGGGCATGATCGCGACCGATCATGCGCCGCACCTGCCGGCGGAAAAACAAGGCAGCTACCTGGATGGAAAAGCGGAGGGCGCTTGTACGGCATGCGCTGCAGATGATGATGGAACTATATCACCAGGGGAAAATCAGACTGACGGAAATCGTAAAGAAGAAAAGCCATCATGTTGCTGAAGTTTACCGAATTCTGGACCGGGCGTATATCCGGGAGTGATATTACGCAGATCTCGTACTGGCAGGCCCGGATTTGCCGGCCACAGTTACAGCAGGATCCGTTCTATTACAAGTGCAGCTGGACGTCTTTGTAGGACGAAACCTTTCAAAGCACGAGTAAGCCATACCTGGATAAACGGCAGGCTGGCTTTTCATAACAGAAAGTTTGACCATAGTGCAAAGATGCGCCTTGTTTTTAAAAAAGGTCCGATAGTATTCAGGCCTCCAGCTGCGCTACATACTGCTCGAACCAGGAAAATTTCTCATGGATGATCCTGGTCTTTTCTTTCTGCAGGTGCAGCAGAAAAGCTGCTGCTACAGGAGAAAAGGCTTTGCTTTTAAGCCATATCATTTTCCAGACCGAATTCAGCGGAAGCCCTTTGACCGGAATGATCTTAACTTCACCATTGATAAGTTCGTTCTTGATGCCGATCAGCGGCATGATCGCATAGCCAAGGCCCGCGATGACCGCCTGCTTTACCGCTTCATTAGATGTCAGCTCCATTTTTTTTCTGACCTTAAGGTTATGAGCGGAAAGGTATCTTTCCATGGTGTGCCGGGTGCCTGAGCCCTCTTCACGGTAAATGATCGGAAGTTGTTCCAATATATGATGCGTACTGCCTTTTGATGATTCCGTATCTTTTCCGCCTACCAGATACAATTTATTCTGCATCAGCTCTGTGGCGTCTACCATCAGCTTATCGGGCAATACCGATACCAGCGAAAAATCGACTTCATTTTTTTCCAGGCTTTCGATCACACGTGCTTTATTGGTTACGTCCAGCACCAATTCGATGCCCTGGTGTTGCTTTAAAAAATCAGAAAGGAAATAAGGAATAACGTATTTTCCGGTCGAGACTACCGACAACTTTAGCCTGCCGGTAAGCTGGCCTTTGTAGGCTTGGGTCTTATAGTTGATCGCGTGAACCTCAGCGAGGATCTTTTCAGCCGCTACAGCGATCTCCGCACCAAAATCCGTCACGTATAACTGTCTTCCAATGACCTCAGTAAGCGGTATCTCAAACTGGTCCTGCAGATTCTTCAGCTGGATGGATACGGCGGGCTGTGTCAGATGAAGTTCTTCAGCAGCCTTGGTGATACTCATCGTCTGTGTGATCTTCAAAAATATTTGTAACTGGTGCAGGGTATATTGCATAATTGATTATAGAAGTAAGAAAAAATGAATAAGAACCATTAACACAAAACTGCTGCTTGGTTAAAATTGATATTTTTTAAGTGATGAACGAAACTGGACATATCTTCTTCAAGTTAACTTATAAAAAATATTAATACATAAAATTACAAATATAAATGAAAATTTATGATTTGCAATCCCGAATTTTGTTGAAATAAATTAAAAGCGTATGACAACAATTACTGTAGCTAAAGGTGACGGAATAGGCCCCGAGATCATGGACGCCACTTTATCCATCACTCTGGCAGCAGGTGCAAAAATCGAAATCCAAGAGGTATCGGTGGGTGAGCAAGTATATTTATCAGGAAATACTTCGGGGAATGTATCTATACAGGCGACTGTAGTTACACAATGACTCGTTGATATCCGGCATATTATCGGGAGAATATCCTGTAAATTTCCAATAAATTCAATCATACATGAAGAAAATATAAATAACTATTAAACATATCAATTAAAAAATTAAATCATGTACGGCAAAAAAAGTTATCCGCTTATTTCAGGCAAATTCAACTCCAATGAGGCCTTGTCTATCATTATGAGTTTTTATAATCATAAAATAAATTACCATAATATTCAGCTTCTAGGTGCCATGGAACATAATGACAGTTCCGTTAGCGCCATTGAACAAAAATTAAAAAGCTTGCAAAACACCCGGGAAGAAATAAGAAAACTTTTAACAGATGGCATTGAAGGCGACCATCAGGTAGAAGTGATGGGATATATCGAAATTGATTTAAATTCTTAGTCCTATGTCTGACAATTCCCAGGCATCTATAAGAAGTGCAGGAAAAAAGCTTTTTCAACTTATCAACCTGGAAAGAAAGGAAGTTGGGCAGATATACTTTTTTGCGACCCTAACCGGAATGATTCAGCTTTCGCTACCCTTAGGTATACAAGCAATAATCGGTATGCTTTTTGGCGGTGTATTATCTGCATCATTAGTAGTGCTCATTTCGTTTGTCGTAGGAGGTGTGCTGCTAAACGGCATGATACAAGTGTTGCAAATGCGGGTAACAGAAAGTATCCAGCAGCGTATTTTCACACGCCTAACCTTCGCTTATGCATATCGCATACCCCGTATCGATCTTTTGAGCGTTGACAGCTATTATCTTCCCGAACTCGTAAACCGCTTTTTTGATACAGCAAGTTTGCAGAAAGGGCTTTCTAAACTGTTGCTTGATATCCCCGCAGCTTCTATTCAGATATTGTTCGGTCTGGTTCTGTTAAGTTTCTACCACCCGGTTTTCATCATATTAGGCCTGATGTTGCTGGCCATAGTTTGCATGATATTTTATTTTAGCAGCCATAAAGGCTTTACCACCAGTATGGAAGAAAGCGAGTACAAGTATGAGGTTGGCCACTGGCTGGAAGAGATCTCACGGGCCATCAAGACCTTCAAGTATTCACAGAAGCATCAGTTGCACATCAAAAGAACCGACGAACTTACGGTCGGGTATCTTGATGCACGTAGCGCGCACTTTAAGGTACTTGTATTTCAATACCGGGCGTTAATAGCGTTCAAAGTCATCATCACAGCCGCCATGTTAATAATTGGCACGCTGCTGTTCCTGAAACAGCAGATTAACCTTGGCCAGTTCATAGCTTCGGAGATCATTATTATTGCCGTACTCAACTCGGTAGAGAAATTGATTATCAGCCTGGAAACGCTGTATGATGTGCTTACTTCGATTGAAAAGTTGGACAAGGTTTTGCAAAAACCGCACGATATTGAATTAAGCACCGCAACTGCCGGAAATATCGATCTTAATCAGCCTTTAACGATCGCTGTTCAAAACCTAAGCTTTTCTTTTAACCATCGCAAACCTGTTATTGATCAGCTGACTTTTGAAGTTAAACCAGGAGAGAAAATTTGCATCAACGGGAAAGAAGGTTCCGGCAAAACCACCCTGCTGCGGATAATCGCCGGGTTATACAGCGGTTACAGCGGACAAATTTTGATCAACGGCCTGCCACTTCAAAACATACCTGCCGAAGTTTGGCGCTCCCGTGTGGCGATATTTTTTGCAAGGGAAGAATTATTCAGCGGCACGCTTTGGGATAATCTTACCCTGGGTAACGAGCAATCAGACTTTACGTTTGTCGCAGATATTTGTCAGCTAGTAGGCTTACAACTTTTTATCGACGCGAACGCAAATGGCTATCAAACAGTGCTTCACCCGCAGGGTCAAAAGCTTTCTTACAGCGTAATACAAAAAATATTATTGGCAAGATGCTTTCTATTAAAACCGGCAATTCTCGTTATGGAAAACGGCTTGCAGGGGATAGAAACCGAAAACCGAAGGCTGATAATTGATAAACTCATCAATGATAAAAGTTTTAGTCTGATCGCCATATCTGACTCGGAAGAGTTCTCCGGCGTATGTGATAAGCTAATTACACTGAATACATAAACTGATAAATAGATGTTTTTGGAAAAAAATACAAATACCAGCCGCTTTCTGGGTTACCGTTCATTCAAAAAAGCGGTGGATGCCAGCCCTGACACACCCAAGGTGAAATGGATGGCTGCTATGCTCATCATCATGCTAGTAGCATTGCTACTGCCCTGGACGCAAAATGTCCGTTCAAAAGGAAATGTATCCACCCTTGAACCGCAACAGCGCCCCCAACAGGTAAATACCATGATAGCAGGGCGAATAGCCAAATGGTATGTACGTGATGGCGCCATGGTAAAGCAAGGGGATACTTTGCTGCAAATTACCGAAACTAAAGACGAATACCTGGATCCGGAACTTATCCAGCGGACTTCCGAACAACTTCGTGCTAAAAACGATGCGACTGAGTTTTATAAAAGTAAAGTAGAAACAGCTGATAGCCAGATTTCTGCCCTGCAGCAGAGCCTGCAGCTAAAAATACGTCAATTACAAAATAAGCTTAAGCAATATGGGCTACAGGTACAATCAGACAGTATAGCTATGGTCTCCGCTGCCAACCAGCTAAATATAGCAGATCTTCAATTAAAAAGGCAAAAGGAACTTTATCAGGCAGGTTTAAAATCGCTGACCGAGTATGAGCAGCGGCAGCAATATTATCAGGATGCTTTAGCTAAAAGAACAGGTACCGAAAATAAATTTTACAACAGCAAAAATGAACTGCTAAATATTAAGCTGGAACTTTCGGCCACGTCTCAGGATTACACAGAGAAGATATCTAAAGTGTCAGGAGATCGTTTTACCGCACTCTCTCAGGCAGCAACCGGCGAAGGTGAGATCTCAAAGCTCAAGAACCAATTATTCAATTATAATGCCCGGAGTAATTTCCATTACATTATCGCCCCGCAAAATGGCCAGGTCTTACAAAGCATCAAGGCGGGTATAGGCGAAACTGTTAAGGATGGCGAACAACTGCTCACCATAGTGCCCCTGCATTTTCAAAAAGCTATCGAGATAGCGGTTGAACCTAACGATATGCCACTAATAAGTAACGGACAGCTGGTCCGTGTTCAATTTGACGGTTTCCCGGCCATTGTTTTTTCGGGCTGGCCGCAGGCATCCTACGGTTTATTTACCGGCCGTGTTGCCGCCATCGATAACAGTATCGACGCATCTGGCAAATTTAAAGTATGGATACAGCCGGATGAAGGAGGCAAGAAATGGCCTGCTGGAGTACGTTATGGCACCGGCTGCCAGGTTATCGCCTTGCTCAATAATGTGCCGGTATGGTATGAACTGTGGCGCCAGCTCAACGGTTTTCCGCCCAATTTTTATACATCAACTATTACAGATAAAGGTAAAACTACTAACAAGAAATGAAACGAATACCGTTAGCCTTTGCCCTGTGTATGGTTTGTTTACATGCGCTAGGGCAAGATGAGTTATTAACGCTAAATGAATACCTGGCAGCAATTAAGCGTTATCATCCTATTGCTTTGCAGGCGGGATTAAATACAGATAAAGCCCGGTACACGCGCAGGGAAGCGATTGGTGGTTTTGACCCAAAGCTGGAAGTTAACCGGGAGCAAAAAGTGTTTGGAGGAATCAGTTACTACGATTACGTGACACCGGAGATTAAATTGCCGCTTTGGTATGGCATCGATTTGAAAGGAAGTTATACAAACTATGACGGTTATTACGTAAATTCCGAAAATAAGGTACCCAAAGAAGGACTAAGTTACTTAGGAGTAAGCTTATCATTGGGCCGCGGATTATTGATTGATGAACGCAGAGCTGCGCTGAAGCGGGCTGCGATCTACCAAAACATCGCAGCCAACGAACAGCGGCAAATGCTGAACGATCTGTTTGTGAATGCTACACATACCTATGCAGAATGGCTAAATGCCTGGTTAAATACAAAGGTTTACGAAAGAGCAGTTGATCTGGCCTTAGTAAGGCTTGAGGGTGTAAATCTGCTTTATAAAAATGGGGACAGACCGGCAATTGACACCTTAGAGGCGCTGACGCTTCTTCAAAGCAGGCAGCAAAAGCTAACCGAATATCAGAATTTGGTTTTAAACAAAAAGAATGAACTGGCTGCCTATTTATGGTTGGATAATTTAAAACCTGCAGACCCGAAAAAATTAAAAATTAAACCAGATACCAGCCTTCTTAAAATGGCTGTATCCGATAGCCTGCTTTTAAAAGAACCGGCTGCGGTGTATGCCCAAAATCCGGATGTAAAAGCATATATGTTTAAAATAGATCAGTTAAATATTGAAAGGAAACTGAAATTAGAAGAGGTCAAACCAATATTCAACGTAAATATCGGTGTCCTGAACTCGGGCGGCGCGTTGTTTAATAACCTGAATTCAAATTGGTTGCAAAACAACCAGAAATTTGGTTTCACTATTGCGATGCCGTTGACGTTCACCAAACAACGGGCCGCCTACAGTTTAAGTAAAATAAAGATAAAGGAAGCGGAATATTACCTTTTAGACAAGCAAAACCTAATAACTGTAAAGTGGAATAATTACCGTAACGAATTTATGAACCTCGAAAAGCAGATTCTGATCAATAATGCGATACAAAACAACAACAGGACTTTATTGACAGGCGAGGAGACGAAATTTAAGATGGGCGAAAGTTCTTTGTTCCTGGTGAATTCGCGGGAACAAAAAGTGCTGGATACACAGGAAAAGCTGAATGAAATTTATACCAAGCGATTTAAAACAATACAATACCTTAATTGGCTGACCAACAATTGGTGACCGGCTCAAAAGTTAAATTTTAATATAACACGAACGTAGAGGCCGAGCATTCTATCAATGAAATTTTATATTTAGGAGATCCGCAAAGTACTGTATCAGGGCGGTCAATGCTGAAAAAGGCAGTATATCTAATTTTTTAACTGGGTTTTGAAGAGTTTACCTTCAAGAAATTAGCTTGTGAAAAATATTCTACCGAAGCTAGCGTCTATAGATATTTTCAAAACAAACGCAGACTTTGATTATAAATTACTGATTTGTATAATAAAATAATAATAAATGAAAGCAGTAAAGTTTATCTCTCAAATGATGTAATAGGAATAAATAATGTGAGATAGTCACGATTTAATCTGACAAGTGCATGTTTTTCTCTGAGATAGTCACGATTTAATCTGACAGTTACGTTCTTTAATTTATCGTAACTGTCAGATTAAATCGTGACTATCTCATTTATATTGAGCTGATCAGTTCTGAGATCCGGTTAGATATGCCAACTTCGTTATCATACCAGGCTACCACTTTAACCAATTTTCCGATAGCCTTGGTCATAGTGCCATCTACAATTGAAGAGTGTGTATTACCCAAAATATCGGACGATACAAAAGCCTCCTCAGTATATTGCATAATTCCTTTTAATGTGGTGTCTGAATAGCGCTTTAATACCTCATTGAGTTCAGCAACTGATACCTCGTTTTTCAGGTTGATCGACAGGTCGACAATTGAACCGTCAATTACCGGAACACGGTATGAGTAACCGTCCAACTTACCTTTAAGATTCGGTAAAACATCGCCTATAGCCTTTGCCGCGCCGGTAGTTGTTGGAATAATATTATAAGCGGCGGCACGAGCCCGGCGAAGATCTTTATGCGGCGCATCCTGTAAGTTTTGGTCAGCTGTAAATGCGTGAACCGTAACCATAAAGCCTGATTCTATTCCGTATTCTTTTTCTAATATGTGCAGCATCGGTGCGATACTGCCTGTGGTACATGAGGCTGTAGAGTAAATCTCGTCATCACTAATTAATTCATTATTTACACCATGTACAACGGTCTTGATGCCGCCTGTAGCAGGTGCCGTGATCAACACTTTTTTGGCTTCTGCACGGATATGAGCTTCGACAGATATTTTATCTGTAAATCTTCCGGTCGACTCAATCACCCGTTCAATTCCTAACTTACCCCAAGGCAGTTTTTCAGGATCTCTTTCGCTCAATAGTTTAATTCGGTTTCTGTTAACAACCATGTAGTCGCCATCAGCGCTAACCTCACCAGGAAAACGGCTGTGGGCTGTATCGTATTTAAGCAAATGCACCAATGTATCTATATCAGTCAAATCGTTTATTGTGACCGAACCACAGTACTTCAATATTTTTAAATACCAGTGGCTACAAGGTAATTCTGCTACAGCTTTAAAAGAGCCGTTTAAGGTAGTATTGTCCAGAAGCGAAGCATTGAGGTATTTTGGCACCGTGCCATTAGCAGCTATTATAGGTAAACAGGTTATTTACAATGATTCATTACGTCTTACAGTTTCCGGGATAGTGGAAGACTGGACTAAGAACTCTGATCTCGCTTTTAAAGATTTTATTTCGTTTGCAACGGTTGAACACAGCTTTTTAAAGCACGATATCGACCTGCATAACTGGGGGATGTGGGAATTTAATTCGCAGGGATATGTGAAACTTGCGAAAGGAGTTACGCCTGCACAGATCGAAAAACAATTTCCGGGTTTTGTAAAAGCTCATATAACGGGGTATGGTAAGCCACCGCGGTTATTGCTGCAGCCCCTGGCTGATATTCACTTTAACAATCGCTACCACGATGTCTATTCCAGGCAAACACATTTGCCAACGTTATATGCCCTGATAGCCATAGCGGTTTTTATTTTACTCATAGCGGTTATCAACTTTATAAACCTTTCTACTGCCCAATCCCTGGCAAGAGCCAGGGAGGTGGGTGTACATAAAGTATTGGGCGGGAGTAAAACAAGCCTAACGGTGCAATTCATGGTGGAAACCTTTATACTAACCCTCATCGCTGTAGTTATTGCGTTGTTCGCCATACACCTGGTAATCTTCTTATTTCATCCCTTTATTCCACCGGGGGCAAACTTGAGTTTATTCAGCCCGGCATTGTCTTTGTTTTTGGTTTTAATCCTTATCGTAACTTCCATACTTGCCGGTTTCTACCCTGCAAGACTGTTATCATCTTATCTGCCCGTATTAAGCCTGAAAGGACAGGGGGCCACACAATTTAATAATAAGAGTTATCTCAGGAAAACATTGATCGTATTCCAGTTTACTGTATCACTGGTGTTTATTATCGGTACGCTTATCGTTGGTAAGCAAATCAATTTTATATTAAATAAGGATCTGGGTTTTAACAAAGATGCAATTATAACGATGCATACAGAATGGAATAATAGCATCGATCAACTAAATGTTTTTTGCAATAAAGTTAAAGAAATACCGGGAGTTCAAGTAGTAAGCCGCCACCGTACGACACCCGCGGCAGAGCGGCACGGCGGAACAATCATTTTTAACAAGGGGGCGGAAAACTCAAAGACCGAAGCTTCATTTGATTTTTGCGACGAAAATTATGTGTCGTTATTCGGCTTAAAGATTGTAGCGGGTCGCAATCTTATCCATTCGGATACTATTAAGGAGTATTTGATAAATGAGACATGTGCTAAAGCCCTTGGGTTTAAAAAACCGGAGGATGCTGTAGGGAAATTTGTCGGGATAGGCATGCCCAATTCTACAAGGCAAATAGTTGGGGTCGTAAAAGACTTCAATTCAAAATCGTTGCATGAAACGGTTACCCCTTTCTTTATGGCCTCGGTTACAAAAAGTGAAAGGACTGTTAGTATCAAATTATCAACCGGGAAAGGAATCAATGATTTTAAAACAACTATAGACCAAATTAACAAAGCGTGGAAGGAAGTGTATCCAAATGAAAAATTCGAATATACTTTTTTCGACCAGACCATCGCTAATTTCTATAACAAGGAACAGAAAACTTCGCAATTGATGAATACGGCCATGCTGATTGCGATATTTATTTCATGTATGGGGCTGTTTGGCCTTGCAACTTTTACCGCACAGCAGCGCGTAAAAGAAATAGGCATCCGGAAGGTGCTTGGAGCAACTGCTGTAAGCATTGTATCGATGTTGAGTAAAGAGGTTTTAGGATTGATTATTATTTCATTGTTAGTGGCCTCGCCGATTGCCTTTTATTTAATGCATAATTGGTTACAGGATTTCGCCTACCGCATTAACATAAATTTATGGGTTTTCTTATTATCAGGATTGGCTGCAATCGTCATTGCCTTGCTAACTGTTAGCTTCCCTGAGATGCATCGGTAAAGCCGGACAGTCGAGATGCTTAACTTAGCAAATCAATGGACAAGAAAAAGTCAAGCCGCCGTGTTTACGATGCGGATTTTAGGTCGGATGTATTGAAGATGGTTTTTAGTGGTCGTTCGGTTGTGGACGTGGCCGCTTCGTTGGGGATCAGGGAGAATTTGATCCACAAATGGAAAAGCCGTTATAAAGAAACAACGGGATCATCGGCGCTGAAATCGCCAGGGTCAGAAACGCCGATTGTATCGGTAGAAGAATATGAACGAATGAAGGTACGTCTGCGAGAAGTGGAGCAGGAAAGGGATATCTTAAAAAAAGCATTGGGCATTTT
>NZ_FNCG01000027.1 GCF_900100945.1 Mucilaginibacter gossypii
AAGTGATACCAGATCACTGGTGAAAGTCTCAAACGAACGAACCGGCTGGCCTTCAAGACCCACAAATACCTTGCGGGCTCCAATATCTATACCTGCCGCATGAAAATGCATCTTTTCCATACTTATAACGCTTTTTAAACCGTGCCCGAAGGAGTTTAAAGAAAAGACAGGCTACCCATCGGACAAATCACCCACACAAGGGATCGTACCATACCTTCAGACTCTTGCTTCGGAACCATACTCAGCAACAGGCAATAAGCACTATAACTCGGTCGGCCACACTGCACGGTTCAGCAAATCTATGTCATTTCACCTTCAGAGGCCACGGATTTAAACACTCAGAATGACAGACTTTTTTTAACATGTCGTGGGTAACTTGTTTCAGCACCCCCACAAGAAAGGTAGGCGCTTTGATTAGCACGCGGCTATGCAAATGAGGTGTTGAAACAAGTTCAACATGACAGCAATTTTATCCTCCATAGGATAAACGAAGTATATTATAAAATCATGCTAAGTTGCCTTTATACATCTTCTAAAAATTTTCAATTTCTAAATATTATTCATTAATCTTGAACGGTATTCTGAACCAGGTAAATCCTGTGCGCTGTTCCAATTATCGGCGCTTTATTATATATACGTTTTATGAACAAAACTAAAGTAGCCATACTGGGTGCCGGTTTTATTACCGATATCCACATGGAATCATACCATCGTTTTATCCCCGAAGCCGACGTGGTGGCCTGCTATGCCCGCAAGCCCGAAAAAGCCAAAGCCTTTGCCGAAAAATATCACATAACCCAATGGTTTGATGATATTGATAAACTGCTTGCCGAATCGGGCTGTGAGGTGGTAGACATCTGCCTGCCTAATTACCTGCATGCCGAAGCTACCATCAAAGCCGCGAAAGCAGGCAAACATGTTATCATCGAAAAGCCGCTGGCTGTAACCATTGAAGAAGCTGATGAAATGATAGCCGTATGCAAGGCCAACAATGTAAAACTAATGTATGCCGAAGAGCTTTGCTTCGCGCCAAAATATGAGCGGGCAAGGCATTTGGTAAAGGAAGGAGCTATTGGCGACATCTATATGCTAAAACAAGGCGAAAAACATTCGGGGCCGCATTCGGACTGGTTTTATGATATCAACTTTTCAGGAGGCGGTGTAATTATGGATATGGGTTGCCATGCATTGGGCTGGTTTAGGTGGATGCTGGACAATGCTAAACCTAAAAGTGTTTATGCCAGTATGAGCACGGTGCTACATAAAGGGCGTACCAAAGGCGAAGATAATTCGGTTATTATTATTGAGTTTGAAAACGGGGTAACCGCTGTTGCCGAAAACAGCTGGGCCAAACATGGCGGCATGGATGATCGTTGCGAAATTCACGGACTTGGCGGCGTTATTTACGCCGATTTGTTTATGGGCAATGCCGCAGTAACCTATAGCCGTGATGGATACGGCTACGCCATGGAAAAATCAGATACCACACAAGGCTGGAGCTTCACCATTTTTGAAGAAGCTTTTAACCAGGGTTATCCGCATGAGCTCAAACATTTTATTGATTGTGTACAGAACAACAAAACCCCGCTTGTAACCGGGGAAGACGGCAGAGCTGTGCTCGAACTTATCTACGCAGCTTATGCCTCGGCAGGTGCCGGCAAAAAAATTGAGCTGCCATTTTCGGCAAAGATTGATAAACCTGTAAATCTTTGGCTCGATAATAAATAACAAATGAAACTACATACATATCCTGATTATAATACCATGTCGAAAGCAGTGGCCGACCTGGTAGTTACCCTGATTAACCAAAAGCCCGATTCACTGATCTGTTTCCCTTCAGGCGATTCGCCAACCGGTATGTTCAGTTACCTGGTTCAGTATGCAAATAACGGACAGGTCGATTTTAGCCAAACCAACTTTGTGGGACTGGATGAATGGGTTGGCCTCGACCGTACTAATGATGGCAGCTGCACTTATTTCCTCGAAAAGCACTTTTTTACGCCGCTTAATATTTCGCCCGGAAAAGTAAAGTTCTTTAACGCTGTTGCTGATGACCTGGATGCCGAATGCCAGGCCATGAATAAACATATTGATAACCATGGCGGATTGGATATGATGGTGGTTGGAGTAGGGCTTAATGGTCATATCGGCCTTAATGAACCCGGCTCCGATTTTCATTCTTATGCGCATCATTCGCCTTTAGCAGCTATTACTGTAGAAGTTGCTCAAAAATACTTTACTACTGATACAGTTTTAACCGAGGGCATTACCCTTGGCTTACGGCATTTAGCCGAAGCTGCTGTACCGGTGCTGATAGCCAGCGGAAGTAAAAAAGCACCAATTATTGCTGAGGCATTGCAAGGCTGTGTTACCAACGATGTACCGGCATCAATATTTAAAACGCTGCAAAATGCGCAGATATTTATAGATGATGCCGCGGCCGCACAACTGGAAGCTTAAAGCTAAAGACTGAAAGCCGAAGGCAAAAATTTAAAGCTTTCAGCTTTCGGCCTTCTACTTTCAGCTTTATAAAACCTATTGACAATTAAACAGTTTATTAATCATAACCAATTGTAACTATGCCTCAAGAACCCCAAAATGCTAAAGATCAGTTAACCTATGATGCTATAGTGATAGGCTCGGGTATTAGCGGAGGATGGGCAGCGAAGGAGCTTTGCGAACAGGGTTTAAAAACCTTGGTGCTTGAACGGGGCAGGGATGTGCAACATATCAAGGATTATCCAACAGCAACTATGGATCCCTGGGAGTTCAAGCACCGCGGCGAAATGACGAAGGATTTTTTGAAAGAAAACCCACTGATCAGCAGGGCTGCCGGTTATGGTGAGGACGATGCCCACTTCTTCGTAAAAGATAAAGATCATCCTTACATACAGGAAAAACCGTTCGACTGGATCCGAGGTTACCAGGTTGGTGGTAAGTCGCTTACCTGGGGCAGGGCTTGCCAGCGATGGAGCAAGTTTGAGTTTGAAAACCCAGCCCGTTTTGGTTACGGCATTGAATGGCCTATTAGTTACGATGATGTAGCGCCATGGTACTCACATGTAGAAAAATTCATAGGCGTTTGCGGTAATAAAGACGGCATTGAAGCCATGCCCGATGGCGAGTTTTTGCCTCCTTTTGATATGAACGCAGTGCAGGAACATATCAGCAAAAAGATAAAAGAAAACTATCCCGACAGGCACCTGGTACATGCCCGCTGGGCGCATATTACTGAGCCGAAGCAGATCCACATAGATCAGGGGCGCGTTAAATGTATGGCACGGAACCTGTGTATGCGCGGCTGCCCCTTCGGTGGTTATTTTAGTTCGGTAAGTTCAACGCTGCCCTGGGCCAAAAAAACGGGTAACCTCACTATACGTCCCTTTTCGGTGGTGCATTCAATTATTTATGACGAAAAGCTTGGCAAAGCTACCGGGGTAAAAGTTATCGATACCAATACTAAAGCTGAGTTCGTGTATAAGGCCCGGATCATTTTTATGAATGCTTCGGCATTGAATACTAACCTCATCCTGCTCAATTCAAAATCAGAAAGGTTCCCGAACGGGCTTGGCAATGATAATGGCCTGCTGGGTAAATACATCGCTTTTCAAAATTACCGGGCATCGGTAACGGCAGATATGGATGGCTTTTTAAACCGCTATTACTTCGGCCGAAACCCAACCGAGCTAATCCTCGCCAATTATCGTAACCTGCACAAACAGGAAACCGATTATAAAGGTGGCTTCACTACGTTTATGGGCGCATATCGTAACCGGGGACCAAAAGAAACTGCCGAAGGCGAGGTAGGAGGAGCTTACAAAGATTCGCTTACAGAACCGGGCGGATGGAGTGCTTACATGTACCTACAGGGCGAAACCATACCCAAGGAAAGGAATCATGTGCGTTTAAGTAAAGAGCAGAAAGATCAATGGGGCATCCCGCTGCTGATCACCTCGGTTGAGTATGATGATAATGATGAGCGCATGATCCAGGACTTTTTAACCCAAACCGCCGATATGTTTGAGAAAGCCGGCTGTACCAATATTCAAAAGCACGAAAACAAACAGGCGCCGGGCCTCGATATCCATGAAATGGGAGGGGTGCGCATGGGGAAAGATCCAAAGACATCGCTGCTTAACCAATGGAACCAACTCCACTTGTGCAAAAACGTGTTTGTGACCGATGGCGCTTGTATGGCGACTACCGGAAACCAAAGTCCTTCAATTTTGTATATGGCTTTAACTGCCCGTGCTGCTACTTATGCGGTGGGCGAATTTAAAAAGGGAAATCTTTAAAACTTACTAATTAAACATAACACCAATGAACAAGGTATTTTTAATAGCGTTAACAGCCATCGTCATAAGCGGCTGCCATTCATCCACCCCAAAAAACTATAATAATGACAGCACCGTTGTTGCCAATACCAACAAAAAAACGGCGGTCACAACTACTGGATTTGAGCCATTATTTGATGGTAAAACTACCGACGGCTGGCATGCATACGGTAAACCGGCACCGGGTTTGTCCTGGAAAGCAGAAGATGGCGTACTGCATCTTGACGCATCGCAAAAAGGCGACTGGCAAAGCAAAAACGGCGGCGACATGGTTAGCAATGGTGAATATGAAAATTTTGACCTGAAGCTGGAGTGGAAAATTTCCAAAGGCGGTAACAGCGGGATCCTGTTTCATGTTAAGGAAGATACTACTAAATACAAATACAGCTACTTTACCGGCCCCGAATGCCAGGTTGTTGATAACAAGGAGAACGAAGACGGCAAACTCATCAAACACCGTGCAGGTGATCTGTATGACCTGATCTCGATATCAAAAGAAGTAGTTAAACCTGCCGGCGAGTGGAACCAGGTAGAGATTGTTTGCAACAACAGCAAGCTTGATTTTACCATTAACGGAGAGCATGTATTGTCAACCACCCTGTGGGACGATAACTGGAAAAAACTGGTAGCAGGCAGCAAATTCAAGGAATGGCCAGACTTCGGTACGTTTAAAACCGGCCACATCGTGCTGCAGGATCATGGTGCGGATGTGTGGTACAGGAATATTGAGATTAAGAAGTTATAAGGCTTGTTCATAACGAATCGTCATTGTTGTGAGGTAGAAAATTTGACGTGTGAAGACTTACGAAGTTTCAAAAACTTCGTAAGTCTGGATTCTACACCGTGACGATATATTTTATCTTCCTGTCCCTTGTTTCCTGGCGTCTTGCGTCTTTCCTCACCTGAGCACCGGAATATTAATATAACTATCATTAAACCATTTTATTTGCAGCGGCACTTTAGCATCACTGATAGTTTCATCGCTTACATTTTTGCCCGTTCCATAGTTGACCTGCTCAAAAGGGCTTTTGTTGATATTGAGCAGGATCACAATACGGCTGCTTCTGCTAAATTGCTTGCTGGTGATATAGCTGTTAGTAAAGGGAATGTTTTCCATTTGTCCCGGTTTTAATAAATGTCTTTCCTCCGGGTTGCCGGCATAACTCGCCCTCCCCATAAAGTAGGTGAGGTAAAAGTATTTCCCGTCGGGCATTTCTTCAAACATCACCACGTGGTAGTCCATATCTTTTTTATTGATGATGGTTTTTAAAACGCCCGAAAAAGCTCCGCTTATAGTTAAAGGCTTTTCGAGCGGATCACTTTTAAAAACAAGGCTGCTGCCGGTATTCAGCGTGTCGTAAATAAGCTGATTTAAAAAATAATAACTGCTGATACTATCCCGGTTGGCAAAATCTACACGTTGTGAGGTGAAGTGCTTCTTCAATGGCTTAACAGGGTTTAACCGGGAGTTATCCAGGTAAAATTTCAGGGTATCGTTACTCATTTGCTTTAATGAAGGCACATGTTTCCACTCGTTGCTGCCCATAACTTCAAAGTTGAATTTATCCTTCAGAAAAGCAGGTTTGGGTTTGTTTTTGAAGATATAATCAAACCATTGATAAATAATTTCGTGGATGTTGATCCGCGCTGCATCATCAATTTTGTAACCGTTGAAAACGGAATCAGGATGCCCCTGTGAGCCGAAATGTCCGTATGGCCCGATAATTACATAATGATTAGGATTGGCATTATATTTCAGATGTTCGCGATAGTAATACATGCCGCCAATTTGCCCGCCATCGTAATAGCCGGTGGTTGTTAACACGGGTATATTGATATCTGCAAAGTCTTTTTTATAAGGGATCATGTTCTGCCAGTATTGATCATAGGTTGGGTGTGCTACCCAATGCCTGAACATGTTGTTGGCCCCTCTGCCGGTTAGGCTGTCGAGCGTGTGATATGCTAACCCTGCATTATACCATTTCCAGTACAACTGGTTCCATTGCGGACTGTTGTAATCTTTTTCATCCAGGAATTTATTGTTGCTGGTGTAATAAGTCCACGAAAAAACGAAGCTCATTTGCACATTATTGGTCATGGGTACATCAAGCCCTGGTGCTACCGCGGCCGATGGTACAATGGTTTTAAGCGCCGGGTGAAGCTTTTTGGCAGCTGCCCATTGGGTAAAGCCGTTATAACTTCCACCGTACATGCCAACCCGGCCATCACTCCAGGATTGTTTACTGATCCAGTCAATCACATCGTATGCATCGCGGCCATCGGTTTCATAAGCCAGCGGCTCACCGGGACTGCTCCATTTGCCGCGGGTATAGGCAAATACACCAACATAACCTCTGTCTGCAGCTTCCTGAATTTTTAACGAATCTGTTCGTCGGGCATAAATGGTAAACTGGAAAATAGCTGGCAGCTTTTCGGTTACGCCTTTTTTGCGGGCCACCATCACGGTAACAAATACGCCGTCACGTGTTTTTAGCAATACGCTATCCTGAAGGTAAGATCCCGTAGCTTTTTTGCTTTGTGCCGATGCCATGCTGCCAAAAACAAAGCATAGCAATAGCAGGGAGAATAATTTTCTCATCATTTTTTATTGTTTATATATGTGTTGGTTGATTTACTTACTTGCTATCCATTGCCTGAATTTGCCAGACTGTCGTTCGGAAATCTCCAGTTGAGCACCGGTACTAAGCGTTATTTTTAAACGGCCATCCACCGTTGTTATGGTTTGGATGTATTGCCTATTAACAATTTGCGCACGATTGATCCTGAAAAAGATATTGCTGGTCAATTTATCCTCCAACTGGTTAAGAGAGCTTTTCAGGAACACCGTTTTATCGCCCAAAAAGATCCTTGCATAATTATCCATCGATTCAATAAGGTGTACAGAGCTCCACTGAATGAAATGATATTGCTGACGGTCTTTCACAAAGATCTGTCCGGCAGGGTCTGTTTTACCCAGGCGCTGCCTTGACTGCGCTATGGCTTTCTCAAATCTTTCTTCGCGGATAGGTTTTACAAGGTAATCAAGCGCACTTACTTCGAAAGCTTTAACCGCATATTGGTCATAAGCCGTTGTAAATATCACCGGTGGTACCTGATCTAACGATTCAAGCAAATCAAAGCCTGATTTTTCGGGCATCTGAATGTCTAAGAAAAGGAGGTCGGGGGTTTCCTCGCCTATCATTTTCAGGGCATCGTCGGCATTGGTGGCTTCTCCCATGATTTCAAAATCAGGGTAACCGGCAAGCAGACGCGTTATTTCATTTCTGGCAGCACGTTCATCATCAACAATCAAGGCCCTTATCTTTGTCATAAAACAGGAATTTTAATGGTTGCTGTTACTATATCATTTGTTTCGCTGAGGGTAAAATGGGCAAAGTCTTTGTATTGTAATTCTAAGCGTTCGGTTAGGTTTTTAAGGCCAAGCCCGCTGCTATCGTCCGTCGGATTTAACCGGCCGGGATTACTTACGGATATTATCAAATTGTCATGATCATTAATAAGTTGTACCCGAATGAGCCCACCTTGTTTTTGCTGACTGATGCCATGCTTTATAGCATTTTCAACAAGCGTTTGAATACACAAGCGGGGAATAAGTATACTATGATACTCATCGCCCGCTTCAATGTGATACTGCAACCGCTCTTCAAGCCGGAGTTCTTCCAGTTCGAGATAATCTTTAACAAGTTCCAGCTCTTCTTTTATGGAGATCATTTGTTTGTCGCCGCTGTAAAGGGAGTTCCGCAGTAGGTCGGCCAGCAGGTCGATTGCCCGCCTTGCCGATTTGGGATCATCAATAACTAAAGCTTTGATATTATTTAAAGAGTTGAACAAAAAATGAGGGTTAAGTTGTGCCGAAAGATTGCTAAGCTGTGCATCGCGGGTAGTAACCGCCAGCCGGGCATTTTCTTGGGCTATATTGATTTCGCGTTTTGCGTAGTGGTATAGATGATAAGCCAGTAGCCAGATCGACATCAATCGTACCCCGGCCACAAAAATGCTATCGCGATAGAAATCAAAAAAATCGCCGAACGGTTCCGAAAACCCCGGTTTAAACCAAACCCTGAAAAGGTAAACCTTCGAAGCAGTTACAAACAGGTAAACCAACCCCAATATAAAAACAGCGAGTACCAATCGTGGTAATAATTTGTTTAATCCCAGGTTTTGCCAGCCCAATTTTAAGGCAAGGCAACGATATAAGTGAGTAATGAGGATATAAAGAGCAACATCGGTAGTAAATTGAAGAATGCTTAACCACCAGTTAAAGCCTGGCTGATTGTAGCCCGTATACCCCCAGTAAAGCGCCGCAACCGACCAGCCAATGAGCTGACATTTCCAATAAAGCGATATAGTTACCTGTTGTTTCAATTACTTGTTGCCGAATTGTTTTACCAAAGCAACAAAAACTATTATACAGTTAAAAGATAAAGTACATGAGTGCAGGTATTTAGGGGATGAATGAAGAAAAGATGCAAGGCTTTTAGATGCAAGAGCCAAGAGTGTTATAGCTTATACTCATAGTGATTTATAGACTTTAACGGCGTTACTTCTTAGATGCTTTAAGTTTCTTCTCTCTCTTATTATCGGATACCATTTTTACAATGGTTTTGCCATGGATTAGCTGTTTGGCATCTTTAACTTTTGCCAGTGAATTTTGCCAGGCTTCGTCAACCAGTTTTTTTACTTCCTGTTGTGGAAATGCTTCAATATCATTCACCAGCAAATAGCGGTACTGCTTGCCTTCGCCGATAAGTATTTTTTGCGGATCGGAAAGTTCGGAGCCCCAGTAAAAGCCGAAATGAGTATTGTAATTAACGCCACGGTATATGGCAAACGAGCAAAAGATATGGCTCATTTTTTCGGTAGGAGACCAGCCCACGGCCAAAGCATTATAATTATCATAAATAAGCTCATTGGCCTGCGGGTACAAATCCCATACAAAATCGCGCAGCCATAAGGCTCGTTCCCGCACTTCGGAAGGAAAAGTCCTCATAAAGAAAAGCAGATCGGTAACCTCATCTTTCGGCATATTATAAATGTACAATCTTTTATTTATTGGTAATAATAATTAACTTTATATCACCCAATTATAAACCTAAATATATCCAAATTGAAAATTCTCGGCTCCGCCAAACCGGTATTTATTTATTTGATAAAAGTAATGCGGAGTTTTATCGCCTGCCTCATATTTTTAGCCTGCTTTTTGTTTTTAGGAGTTGAGGGCTATGCCCAAGAAAAAGACCCTGCTTCGCAGTTGCGTGAAATGAAATCGGCACAGGATAGCCTTACCCTCCAAAACCCTGCCGAAAAGATCTATGTTCAACTGGATAAAAGCATTTATACCCCTGGCGATACCCTGTGGTTTAAGGCTTATCTGTTTAACGCGCCTACACTTAACCTGTCGGCCAAAAGCGGTATCATGTATGTGAGCATTGTTACCGATAGCAATGTAATGGTAAAAAAGCAGCGATTGCCTGTTGAGAAAGGGCTTAGCTGGGGCAACATCAGCCTGAAAGATATACCTGCCGGCACTTACACGCTCATTGCCTATACCCAATGGCTTCAAAACTTTAGCCAGGATTGTTTTTTTCGTAAACAATTTACCGTTGCCGATGACACAGGCTGCAATTGGCTGGCTAATTATACCTGCTCAAGTGTGATGGCTGATAACAAGGAGCAGGCACATGTTAAGCTACTGCTGAGTGATATCTATAAAGCCAACGTAGCGGGTAAGCCTGTTCAATTATCGGTATTGAAAGGCCGGAGACAACTATATCGGCAAGCAATTCAAACAGATGAAAAAGGGCTTATAGATATTACTTTTAAGCTACCGGCCAAACCGGGAGATATTCGCATTGTTGCCGGAGATGGTGCAGGTAACCATGTAAATATCCCACTAAACTTTAATCGCCCCCAAGATGCCGATGTTCAGTTTATGCCAGAAGGGGGCGAGCTGATAGCAGGTTTACCGGCACATGTTGGTTTTAAAGCGATAGGTTTGGACGGTAAGGGCATCAATGTTTCAGGCGCAGTTCTGGATCATGAAAAACAGGTTGTTGCTAATTTTGAATCGGAGCATTTAGGCATGGGGAGTTTTAACCTGCCCGTTGTTAATACCGGCGAAAATTATACTGCTAAAGTAACCCTACCGGGTGGCGCAATACGTGAGTTTACCTTGCCCGATGTTAAAAAGGAAGGGATCGGTCTGAATGTGATCAATCCCCCCAATGAAGATTCTGTAAAAGTCCTGCTTTCCGCAACTGATAAAATTGCCCGGTCGGGTGAAAGCTATTTCCTGATTGGTAAAGCCCGCGAAATTATTTGTTATGGTGCAATGGTTGATTTTAAAAACGGGACATCCATTAGCCAAAAAATCAACAAAAAGCTTTTCCCTTCCGGCATCACTCATTTTTTGCTGCTTGATAAAAACAACAAGCCGTTAAATGAGCGGTTGATTTTCATTAACCGGCATGACAACCTGCATTTAAACATTAACGCAGATAAAATGGCTTATAACCTGCGCGATAGTATAGCATTACACATTAGCGCACAGGATGCCCTGGGTAATCCACTCAGGGGCAATTTTTCGATGGCGGTTACCGATGACGCGCAAGTACATCAGGATAGCCTGAGCAACGAGAATATTGTTACCCGCATGCTGCTTACATCCGAATTGAAAGGCTTTGTGGAGCAACCCAACTATTATCTCATCGCCAACAATTCGCAAGCCAAAGAGGCACTTGATAACCTGTTGCTTACACAGGGCTGGGTAAGTTACAACTGGCCCGATGGTAAGGATAACCCTGGTTACGCTGCCGAAACTGAGACAGCAGTTAAGGGCCGTGTAATTAACGTTTTTAACAAACCTGTTAAACAAACTAAAGTGCAGCTGTTTTCAAAATCGCCCGTAGTTGTAACTGATACGCTTACTGATAAGGATGGCAGGTTCGCGTTTCGTAATCTCCCACTTGCAGATACCCCAGCTTATTTTATTAAAACCGCTAAAAATTTTAATGTTGGCATTGTAATGGATGATGCGCCGCCACCAGTGCTGCTGGCATCTGCCGGCCCCACACCAATGCCCTGGTATGTAAGCAATGACACTACTTTGTTCAACAGTTTAAAAAATAACCGGATACGGCAAAACCTGGCCGACAACCTGCCTGCTGACACGAAAGCGTTAAAAGAGGTAAAAATTACAGCAAAGAAAATAGTTAAAGGCTCACAAAATTTGAATGGTGCGGGCAATGCTGATTTGGCCTTTGACGAGGGCGACATGGTGAAAGCGGGTAAAAAGAGCCTGCTGAATTTTTTAGAGCAACATGTTCCAAACCTGAAATGGGGGACTTTAACCAAACAATATAATTTAAGGTTTGCTTTGCAGGATAAGTCAAAGGATGAAATTAGCGCGATATTTCAATTTGTTCCTATACCTCCTACACCTACCATTCCGTGGTATTTGATAGATAACAAACCCATGATGTTGATAGTTGACGGGATTTCCTTTGGAAGCGTAATCAAGGTAATGTCACTTAACGAGCCAAATGGAAATGATATTAAGAGCTATCTTGAATCAAATACTGCTGAAGATGTTAAGGGGATTGAGGTTAATAGTTCGAGCAAGTATAGCTGGGAGTATTTCTGGAGATATATTCTTGAGGATTGGAAGCATTCTTTAAATCCAGCTCAGATAGCTTTTGTTGAGATTACCACACGCAGCGGTAAAGGGCCCGCGATAGGGCATACCCCCGGGGCTTATTTATATAAACCATTAGCATTAAGTGTTCCCTCCCGCTTTTATCGCCCGCGTTATCTACCTGATAATACCAATAAACATACTCCGGATTTGCGTTCAACCATACATTGGGAGCCCAATGTAACAACAGGCGCCGATGGCAAAGCAACCATATCATTTTATACCGCTGATAAGCCATCAACTTACACCTATATTTTAGAAGGTACTAATATGGATGGCAGTGTTGGCTATACTTATGGTAAAATTAAGGTAACAGGCAATACCAATCCATGAAAGCTCTGGCTTAAGCTTCATCAATATCCGGCCCCTTGATCTTGTTACGATCAACGCCACCTTCAAGTGATAACAAAAACGCAGGAAGCAACGTAAGGTTGCTGATCATAGCCACCAGCAGGGTTATAGATAATAATACGCCAAGGGCAACGGTGCCACCAAAATTTGATATCGCGAAAATACCGAACCCAAAAAACAGCACCGTAGCAATGAAGATCATGCTGACCCCGGTTTCGCGAATGGTATCTGAGACTATTTGCGAGATGCTCTTTTTGCTGTGGCGTAATTCATGACGGTAACGGGTAATGAAGTAAATGGTCTGGTCGGACGAGATACCCATGGCAATACTGAAAATCAATATAGTTGACGGTTTAAGCGGGATGCCAAAAAAGCCCATAATACCTGCCGTAATAATAAGAGGAATAAGGTTTGGCACCAGTGATATGGCAATCATTCTTATACCCCGGAAAAGGATCCACATTACGCCCGCGATAAGTACAATAGCCCAGGCCAGGCTTTCATATAGGTTTTTCAACAGGTAGTTGGTGCCCTTTATAAATATGATACTCGACCCAGTCAGCTCAACATGAAACTTCTTCGGGTTAAAGATCGAATCGATGCGTGGTTGCAATTCGGCCAGTACGGTATTCATTTTTTTTGAACCGGCATCAACCATTTCAAAGGTAACACGGGTAACGCGGTGAGTACTGTCCAGATAGGTTTTTAGCAAACCGCTTGTACCTTTGCCTGAGTTGCCGGCATAGTTAAGGATAAAATTTTGTTCCAATCCATCGGGCAGGCGGTAATATTCAGGACTGCCGCCGTAAAATGCCTGTGTGCTGAATTTCAACACCTGGATCAATGATACCGAGCGACTAAATTCAGGGTAGGAGGAAATCAGTTTTTCCAGTTTCTCTACCTTGCGGATAGTAGCTAAATTCATTACCCCGTTTTTGCGTTTAGTATCGATACTAACCTCTAAAGGAAGCACCCCGTTAAAATTCGATTCGAAAAATTTAAGATCGTGCAAGGTATTATTGCTTTGGGGCAGGTCGTCAACCACATATCCATTGATATTAATCCTGACCATACCAACAATGGCGATGATAACCAATAGGGCGGTGGTTAAATAAATAGTTTTACGTTTGGTATGCACCAGCTTATCTAAAGTGGCCAACAGGCCGTCCATCAGCTTGCTGTCTTTAATCCCCGTTTGGCTTGCCCTGGGTGCAGGCAGAAAGCTGAAGATAATAGGCACTAAAATAAGGCTTAAGGCAAAAGTTCCCATGATACCAATTGAGGCTATTAAACCAAATTGGGTAAGCAATTCGCTATTGGTAAAGCATAACACACCAAAGCCAATAGCCGTAGTTACGTTGGCTATAAAGGTGGTGATACCTGCTCGCTCAACGGCAACCTCCAAAGCAGCCATTTTATTGCCGCTGATGCCGTATTCGTGAAAATACTTATTGAGGATAAATACACAGTTGGGGATCCCGATAACCACAATAAGCGGCGGGATGATACCGGTTAAAAGTGTCATCTCATAATGCATCATTTGCAATACGCCGAGGCTGAATATTACACCCAATATCACGATCAGCACCGGGAAAATAACCGGGAATACCGAACGGAAAAACAGTAACAGGATCAGCGCGGTAATAACTACCGAAAGGCTCAGGAACAACGAAAACTCATGGGCTACCAAATCGCCTACTACGGTGCGGATAAGCGGTAAACCCGAATAGTGTACTTTGATATTATGCTTGTTTTCAAATGCCTGCCCAAGCTGATTTATCTTTTTAATAATGGGCACGCGGAATGGCGTATTAATGATCTTATCATCAAAAGTGATGGCCATCAGGGTGCTCTGGCCATCGTTACTTACAATCAGCCCCTTATAAAATGGCATGGAAGCAAGTTGTTGTTTTACACTATCAACAGCCGCGGCGGTTTGCAGCAGACCGGAAACCAAAGGCTTCAATACAAATTTATGCTGCAGGGTGTCCTTTTGCAGGTTGTAGATATTAGCCGCCGAGATCACAGCTTTGATCCCTTTTATTTTCTTTAACTGTTCGCCAATCTGGTACCAGTCGTTAAAAACATCTTTATCAAAAATATTGGGCGATTTAATGCCAATAACCATTGATGAAGCGTCCTGCCCGAAGGTTTTCTTAAACTCGGCGTAGCGGATAAACGCCGAATCAGTAACCGGAAGCACTTTGCCGCCATTGAAGGTGATTTTTACCTTCGACGCTTCATAGCCCATAAAGGCACTCAGCGCTAAAACGCAAATAAAAATTATCAGCCTGTTTTTAAGAATTGCAGAAGCTATATGTTTCCAGAACATTATTAACAATATATAAGAGAGAGGCGCAAAACTACAAAAAATGCGTTATCTGCCTATTAATGATAGTGATAATGTGACAATGAGTTAACGGGTAACGGGTTATATGCCATTAGTTGATTTATTTGCTGCGTTTAGTGTTCAACTTTTTTAGGGCTGAACACTTGTTGTTGTTTTATAAAATATTGACCTTGATAATCAGCGAGTTATGTTTTGTTGGATTGGCTGTTTTTAGATATTTGAACAACTTTGTGTTGATAATCAGGGGTTTGTGTTTTGGTAAAAGAAAAAGTTGAACACCGGTTTTTTTAAAAGTTGAACACTTGTATTATGCCCTTTGCTATTGGTGCTATTACCTATGGCAGGAGCGCTGTAAATGCGCTATCGGCTTTTGCACCTAAACTTTGTATTTTTGAGCATGAAAAGGTTGATACGCAGTTTTGGTTTTGCGTTTAAGGGTTTGGGGTATGCTGCTAAAACCCAGCCTAATTTCAGGTTTCATTTGGTGGCCGGAACGATTGCAGTAATCCTGGGCTTACTTTTTCAGATCTCAACTGCCGAGTGGCTTTGGCTTACGGCCTGCATTGCAGTAGTGCTTATTACCGAATTACTCAATACTTCGCTCGAAACACTGACCGACCTGGTTTCGCCTACTTATAACGAAAAAGCGGGGCATGTAAAAGATATAGCTGCCGGCGCTGTTGTTGTGGCTGCATTGTTCGCGCTGATAACCGGGATAGTTATTTTTTTACCGAAGATCATTTTATTGATAAGGCATGCTGCATAAAACCCGGGGTATCATATTCAGGGCTACCGATTACGGTGAAAGCAGTGTGATCGTACAGATCTTTACCGAGAAATTTGGGCTGCAATCGTATATCATCAACGGAGCTAAAAAGCCCAAGGCAAAAATAAGTCGAAACATGCTGCAACCCCTGCATTTGCTCGACCTGGTGGTTTATCACAAAAATACAGGCAGCGTGCAGCGCATTTCCGAATTAAAGAATGCGCCGGTACTGCTCAGTATCCCTTACGATGTGATTAAGAGCTGTATAGCCATATTTTTGAACGAAGTGTTGTACAAAGCGATAAAACAGCAATCGCCGGATGAGAACCTGTTCGACTTTATTTTCAGCGCTATTGAATGGCTCGATCATCAAACAGAAAGTGTTGCCAACTTTCACCTGGTATTTTTAACCCGCCTAACCCGTTACCTCGGTTTTTACCCCGACCGCTATATGGCCGGTAATGCCGATTACTTCGATATCAAAAACGGGCAATTCACCCGTTTTAAACCCGATAGTGTTTCATACCTGTCGCCCCCGTATACCGATAATTTTCGATTAGTGCTGCAAACCGGTTTTGAAGACATGCACCTGCTTAAACTAAACAATGATGAACGCCGCTACCTGGTAAATAAACTGCTTGAATATTACGCCATGCATATTGAAGGCTTCGGCAATATCAAATCGGCCGATGTGCTGGAAGAGGTGTTGGCGTAGGATTATTGTTCTATTTATTGAATGGTATCGATGTTCTTTTACTTTGACAAATCGCATTTACTGAATTTCTTGCCTGAATGAGAATCAAGCTACTCTTTGCCCAATGGTTACGGGCAACTCTACACAATATTCCCAAAAAGGATTTAGACTTTCTTTACCTTCCCAATACTGATGGGCTAAATAGGGGCTTGTTATGTTTTGAGTTCCAAAGAAAAGCCAGTTCATATCCAGTTTTCTAAAAAAGTTGGTTTCGAGTTCAAATATTGGGCTGTCTTCACTCTTAAATTGCGTTCTCAACTTCAGCGCGTCTTGTATGGAGCCGCAAGCAAACAATGATTGAAACCTTGACGTAAACGAGCTGAAATAGGCCTGTCGAACGTGTTCAACATTAGCTTCTGTGATAATATGAATATGGTGTGTGAAATTTGGATAGGTTCCAAAGGTATGACGTTGATTAAGATAATACCATCCATGATTAGACATTCCTTCAGGGTAAAGTCTTTGAATATGTTTTTTCAATGATTCTTCATCTAAAAGATTTTCTACTCCCCATAATTTGATATTATGCGGGTCTTCTTTTGTTAGTGAGATTGTTAAACCCTCGTTTAGCGTTTGCGCTCGATCAACAGTAAAAAGTTTCATAAACAAATCAATTCGGTCAATTTCAAAGGTAAATAATGGTGTTATGAATTAAAAGCCATATTCATTATCTATCATGATTTGATTGTATACGCTTAATGCAATAATGTCATATTTCTTTGCTTTTATTTTCAACTTCATCGTCTCAACTCCTCCTTTCCATCCGTATTCTTCATCTATTCATCGATAAAACTTGCTATTGTAAAACTTAATTTTTACTATTGTGTAATAATGACACAAAGAGTATATTTTTCTTGCTGTTATTATCGCCAATTAGCCCCTTTAACCTATTTAATTTTAAAAAATGAGAACGAGCTACAAACTACACGTTGCTTTAGCATGCGTTTTATTTGCCGGTGGTATTCACCAGGCAGTACAAGCCCAAAGCAAAAGCCCTGCCCCACAATTAAGCGCAACAAACGTAAAGCAGATTGTTGCTGCCATGACACTCGAAGAAAAATCGAAGCTTGTTGTGGGAATGGGTTTTAAAATGCCGGGTGTACCGCCGCCGGTAAAGGGTAAAAAGCCCGAAGCTATTGATATAGGTGGTTTTAAATTGCCACCCTCTGATCCGGATGCTTACAATATCCCCGAAAAAGTTCCCGGGGCTGCCGGTCGCACGCATGCTATTCCACGTTTAGGTATCCCGTCTATCACGGTATCTGATGGTCCGGCAGGGTTGAGGATCGAGCCTATCCGCAATGGCGATAAATCAAAAACGTATTATGCTACGGCGTTCCCGGTTGCCACCTTGCTGGCCTCAACCTGGGATACACAATTGGTAAATAAAGTAGGCGTTGCCTTTGGTAACGAAGTGCGCGAATACGGTGTGGATATTTTGCTGGCGCCGGGCCTCAACATTCACCGCAACCCGCTCGGCGGCCGAAATTTTGAGTACTATTCTGAAGATCCTTTAGTTGCCGGCAGTATGACCGCTGCCGTTGTTAACGGTATCGAATCAAACGGGGTAGGTACTTCTATTAAACATTATGCGGCTAACAACCAGGAAACCAACCGTAACTCCATCAACACCATAGTAAGCGAACGTGCTATGCGTGAGTTGTACCTGCGCGGTTTTGAGATTGCGGTAAAAAAAGCGCAGCCATGGACGGTGATGTCGTCATATAACAAACTGAACGGCACTTTTACATCCGAAAGGCGCGACCTGCTCACTACAATCCTTAAAAAGGAGTGGGGCTTTAAAGGTTTTGTCATGACCGATTGGTTTGGCGGTAAAGATGCCGTAGCGCAGATGAAAGCAGGCAACGACCTGCTGATGCCGGGTAACCCAACCCAATCTGATGACATAGTGGCTGCTGTAAAAAGCGGGAAGCTTAGCGCTCAGCAACTTGATGCCAACGTTGAGCGCATCCTGAATGTGATAGTTCAATCGCCTACGTTTAAAAAATATAAATATTCTGATGCCCCTGATCTGGCCGGTCATGCTGCTGTAGCCCGTGAGGCAGCCGCGCAGGGTATGGTGCTTTTGAAAAATGATGATCACGCATTGCCATTTGGTACAGGTAAAAGGATTGCTGTTTTCGGCAATACCTCATATGATATTATTGCAGGCGGTACCGGCAGTGGCGATGTAAACAAAGCATATACTATTTCATTGATGCAAGGTTTGGCCAATGCCAATTTTAAGCTGCAGGAAACGCTTTCCAATAATTATAAGGCCTACCTGGCTGATATGAAGGCCAAACAACCGAAACCTAAAAACTTTTTTGACCACCCCGCACCTATCCCCGAAATGGATGTAAACGCAATTGTGGGCGAGGAAGCTAACGGTGCTGATGAAGCGCTGATTACGATAGGCCGTAACGCAGGTGAAGGTGCTGACCGAAAATTGGAAAGCGATTATTATCTAAACGATGCCGAAAAAGGATTGATCAATGGTGTTGCCAGCGCGTTTCATGCTAAAGGTAAAAAGGTAATTGTTGTACTTAACGTAGGTGGTGTTGTTGATGTTACCGCCTGGCGCGATAAGGTTGACGGGATTTTATTAGCTTGGCAGCCAGGCCTGGAAGCCGGTAACGCCATTGCCGATGTGTTAAGCGGTAAAGTAAACCCATCGGGCAAACTGGCAACTACTTTCCCTGCCGACTATAAAGATGTGCCATCGGCTAATAACTTCCCCGGTACGCCCGAAGGTAAACCAACACAGGTTATCTATGAGGAAGGTATTTACGTGGGATACCGTTATTACGATGCCGCTAAAGTTACCCCGGCCTATGAGTTTGGCTACGGATTGTCATACACCAACTTTAAATTCAGCGATCTGAAATTAAGTTCGAAGGTTTTCAAAAACATGATCACTGCCTCGGTTACTGTTAAAAATACCGGCGATGTAGCAGGTAAAGAGGTGGTTCAGCTATATCTCGCGGCTCCTAAAAAGGACCTGGATAAACCGGAAGATGAACTGAAGGCTTTTGGTAAAACCAAACTGCTGGCACCGGGCCAATCTCAAACCTTAACGTTTACTATCAAAGCGGCCGACCTGGCTTCGTTTTATACCGACAGGCAGGCCTGGATAGCTGATGAAGGAGACTATAAAGTGAAAATAGGTTCATCATCGCGCAAAATAGAGGAAACGGCATCTTTCAGCCTCGCCAAAGATATCACTGTTGAAAAAGTAAACAAGGCGCTGCTGCCCGAACAAACCATAAACGAACTAAAACTAAAGTAAAACCAACCCCGGCCTCTGCAATATTTTTTGCAGGGGCTTTTTTCTTTAACCTGAATCATGAATGATCATGGCCAAACCTATTAAACTGATAACCCTGCTGGCCCTGCTGCCGGCAACCGCTGTTATAGCACAAAACAAATGGACAGAAAGAAAAGCGGGCGATATTGCTTTTGTTACTAACACAGGCGGGCAAAACCTGGGTTATGCCACCACATCGGGTGTGAAAATATTGACTGTTGATGGCTTTGCTTTTAAAGATCTGAACAAGAATGGCAAGCTGGATAAGTACGAAGACTGGCGCTTGCCTGTTGATGAACGCGCTAAAGACCTCGCCTCAAAAATGAGCGTTGAGCAAATTGCGGGATTGATGTTGTACAGCCGTCATCAACCAATCCCGGCGGCGGCGGGAGGGCCGTTTGCGGGGACTTATAACAACAAGGTTTTTGCTGAAAGTGGAGCCAAGCCATCAGACCTGTCTGATCAGCAGAAGCAGTTTTTGGCTAAGGATAATGTAAGGCATGTGCTGGTAACCTCTGTACAAAGTCCTGAAATAGCCGCGCAATGGAATAATAACGCGCAGGCATTTGTGGAAGGCCAGGGTTTGGGTATCCCGAACAATAACAGTTCCGATCCCCGGCATGGCACCGTGGCAACAGCCGAATACAATGCCGGGGCAGGAGGGGCTATTTCCATGTGGCCTGGATCGCTTGGGCTGGCTGCTACCTTTGATCCTGAAGTGATAAAAAACTTTGGGCATATAGCTGCGCAGGAATATCGGGCCTTGGGTATTTCAACGGCGCTTTCGCCGCAGGTAGATATCGCTACCGATCCGCGATGGGCGCGTGTGAGCGGTACTTTTGGCGAAGACCCTCAATTAGCTGCCGATATGGCCCGTGCGTATATCGATGGCTTCCAGACTTCGGCTGCCGAAAAGGAAATTAAAAATGGCTGGGGTTATAACAGCGTAAACGCTATGGTTAAACACTGGCCAGGCGGCGGTGCAGGAGAGGGTGGCAGGGATGCGCATTATGCCTATGGCAAGTATGCGGTTTATCCGGGCAACAATTTTAAGCAGCATTTGATCCCTTTTACCGAGGGCGCATTTAAGCTGCAGGGTAAAACAGGCATGGCTGCGGCCGTAATGCCCTATTATACCATCTCATACAACCAGGATATCAAAAACCACGAAAACGTGGCCAACAACTATAACTCCTACATTATCAACGACCTCCTCCGTAAAAGATACAAATACGATGGCGTAGTTTGTACCGACTGGCTGGTTACCGGCGATGAAACTACGGTTGATTCCTTCCTTTCGGGCAAATCATGGGGCGTAGAAGGCCTATCTATAGCGCAGCGCCATTACAAGGTGCTGATGGCGGGTGTTGATCAGTTTGGCGGCAATAACGAGGTTGCCCCGGTTGTTGAAGCATACCAAATAGGCATAAAAGAACATGGCGAAGCGTTTATGCGGGCAAGGTTTGAGCAATCGGCAGTGAGGTTATTGCGCAATATTTTCAGGACGGGATTATTTGAAAACCCTTACCTGGAACCCGAAGTTTCTAAACAAGTTGTTGGCAAGCCCGAGTTTATGGATGCCGGTTACCAGGCGCAGCTTAAATCAATAGTGATGCTTAAAAATAAGGCTAATATTCTGCCTTTGCAAAGCGGCAAAACGGTATATGTTCCTAAAAAATTCACCCCGGCCGGCAGGAATTTTTTGGGAATGGAGACACCTGAAAAATTGGAATACCCGGTAAATATGGAAACTGTTAAAAAGTATTTTAAAGTGACTGATAACCCTGATGAAGCCGATTATGCATTAGTGTTTATTGCCAGCCCCAACAGTGGCGGCGGTTATAACAGCGCCGACGCCAAAAACGGCGGAACAGGTTATGTGCCGGTGAACCTGCAATACGGAACATACACTGCTGCCGATGCCCGTGCAACCAGTATAGCAGGTGGCGACCCGCTGGAGAAATTTACCAATCGTACTTACAAGGGTAAATCAAGTACTGCTATTAATGTTACCGATTTGGCTATGGTTACCGATACTTATGCCAAAATGAAAGGGAAGCCGGTTATTGTATCTGTTAATATGAGCAATCCGATGGTATTTGCTGAATTTGAAAAGGATGCCAATGCTATCATTGTTGATTTCGGCGTGCAAGGCCAGGCCTCGCTTGATATCATGACAGGTAAAGCAGAGCCATCTGCATTGTTACCGCTGCAAATGCCGGTGGATATGAAAGCCGTTGAAGCGCAGTTTGAGGATGTTCCTCACGATATGAAATGCTATGTTGATGAACAGGGCAATAAATATGATTTTGGTTTCGGCTTAAACTGGAAAGGGGTTATTAAAGATGGGCGTGTGGATAAGTATGTGAAAAGTGTGGTGAAGCCGTAAGATATTAAAATATAACATTAATGTAGAGACGCATAATTGCGTCTCCCGTAGGACATGCTGTATGATGGTCTATTGTAATTTGAATGTGGGAGACGCAATTATGCGTCTCTACATTTGATGGATAATCTCACTTCACAACCCGCTTAGCATTATCCTTCACAAAAGTATCCCAACCTGAATATGATTTTTTAGAGCCCGATTTTCCAGAACCCGAACCCGTAGGGATACGCTGAAATGAATGACAAACAGCTACAGCCAAACCATCGGTAGCATCCAAAAAATCGGGGGTTTCTTTAAATTTCAGCAAGCTTTGCAGCATGGCTGCTACCTGTTCTTTGGTTGCATTACCATTACCCGTTATGGATTGTTTTATTTTACGGGGGGCATATTCGGTGATCTCTACATTGCGCGATAATGCAGCAGCTATGGCCATTCCCTGGGCGCGACCGAGTTTCAGCATCACCTGTATGTTTTTGCCATAAAAGGGGGCTTCTATAGCGAGACAATCAGGGTGGTAGTTATCAATGAGGGCAACGGTTTTTTCAAAGATGCGCTGCAGCTTAAGCATATGATCGTCGGTAACGGGCATTTTTACTACGCCCATAGCAAGTAGCTCAATTTTAGGGCCGGTTTCCTTTAGCAGTCCGTAACCCATAACAGCTGTGCCGGGGTCGATACCTAAAATGATCCTTTCCTTTAAATTTATCACCTGCTGCATATGGCTCAAAGGTAACTAATCAAACTAAATTATTTAGCAATACATCCATATATTGCTCCCGGCTTATCATCCTTGCTCCAAGCGATTCGAGATGACCGGTGTGCACCTGGCAATCGATAAGCTTGTACAGCCCTGTATTGCACAGATAGATGAGCGCTGTTTTTGAAGCGTTGCTAACGCGGCTAAACATGCTCTCACCGCAAAAAACATTATCTACGTGTACGCCGTACAGGCCACCGACCAGCTTGTCATCCTGCCATACCTCAACCGAATGGGCATAGCCTTCCAAATGCAGGCGATTGTATGCAGCTATCATATCGGGCACAATCCAGGTGCCATCCTGCCCTTCGCGCGGAGCGGTTGAACAGGCTGTTATAACATCGTTAAAGCAGGTGTCAACAGTAATGTTCAGTTTGCCGGAGCGTAACACCTGCCGCATGGATTTGGATACTTTCAACTCATCAGGAAATAAAACAAACCGCTCGTGCGGCGAATACCACAGAATAGGTGTATCATCGCTATACCACGGAAAAATGCCGTTTTGATAGGCCAGCAATAACCGTTTGGTACTCAAATCGCCGCCAACAGCCAAAAGCCCGTCTGGTTCGGCCAGATCGGGCTTTGGAAATATTAAACGTTCGTCGAGCCTGAATATCATCAGGCGCAAATTTATGCTTTACG
This sequence comes from Mucilaginibacter gossypii, assembly GCF_900100945.1. Lineage (GTDB taxonomy): Bacteria > Bacteroidota > Bacteroidia > Sphingobacteriales > Sphingobacteriaceae > Mucilaginibacter > Mucilaginibacter gossypii. Next base: position 23,365 of record NZ_FNCG01000027.1, read on the forward strand.
GCGGATCACCAGCTTTTTATTTTGGGCTTTGGCTATCGCATCCAGATAAACCTGCAATTCGGTGTATTTGGCGGCGGGGATTACATGGTTTTTTAAGTTGAATTTGGTAGTGCTTACCACCTGGTTTTTAGTTGCGTCATAAACATACCTAACATCATAAGTGCCGTAAGTAAATTTAAGGCTTTGATCGGCAGGCAAAGCATCAATTTCAAAGCCGGCAGGCAAATCAATGGTGGTAACGCATGTTTTTAACATGGGAATTTCAAAGAAAAAATCGCTTTTTCGTTTTTCAAGTATGGGTACGGTTGTTTTCCACAGATCAAAAACACGGGGTTTGTAAAACTGCTTGTTGCCCGCCGATACATCGCAAAATTTATCGTACTCCAGCTCAATGTCCAGTTCTTTTATGCCGTCTTTATCTGTTGATGGCTTGAACTCAAAAACTGATGGCTGCTTCATGTTCAGCATCTTAATCAATACCTGTTTTTGCTCGTCGGTTTTTAAAGCTGCTATACCCAGGTAATCATCGCGATATTCGCCTGTGCTTAAAATTTTAAGTGTTGCCTTTGCGCCGCCATCCGCGTCAAGTACCACATGCGCCTCGCTATTAAATTGGTTATCAATATCTGTACTGCGTGGCGTTTTAACCAGTTTGCCCCCATCTTCGGTAACCAGCAATGCATACCTGTTTTCGGTAAATGGGCCAAGCTTACCAAATGGCTTTTGCATATTGGTACACTCAAGCCAGGTAGTATCGCCTTTAAAAGGTACACATAAAATAATGTGATTAAAGGGATCGCTTGGAAATGCAGGATCAGCGGGCTCTTCGTTTGAACCTGCGTTTATTATGGCATAATACGATGGAATATCAGCTGCCTTTAATAAGGCATACATGTAGTTTGATAATGCCTTGCAATCGCCATACTTTTTCTGGTCGACAAATGTAGCCGGGAATGGCTTTAAACCTCCAATGCCGAGCTGGATACTTACATAACGCATGTTTTGCTGCATGTATTGGTATAAAAATCTGGCTTTCTCTTTGTCTGTTTTAAAGTCGGCCGTCATTTTTTTAACCTCGGCTATCCGCTCCGGACTAAGCGAGCATACGTCTGCATTGAGGGCCTGCAGCCATTTGCCAAAATTTTGCCAGGTGCTGATGTCGCCGGGAATACCACCAAACTGGAATGAGTTTGCTGCAAACATGATCCGCGGCATAACCTGCCATGATTCAGCATCGTCTTCGGGCTTTACAGCTTTTAAATTTTTTACATGCCAGGTGTACTTTTCAAATTCGCCGGCAGGTGTTTTTTCGGGCTTGATGGTAGTATTCTTATTCATGTACCTGAAGCCTACCGAAGGATTGACCAGGACAGTATACTCCGCGTTTTGGACGGACCTTTCAGATCGTTGGATATCCCATTCACCAAGATCAAGAAAGCTGTTCATATCCTCCTCAAAAATTACCTCTATAGTAGTTGGATATGCAGATATCGGATGTTTTATGGCCAGCATCCGGTCGTCCGTTACAATCGAGATCCCATCGGTAGCGGCATAATCATAAAAATCGCTCTTGTGATATTTTTTTATCATCGTTCCATCAGCGTTGTAAACCAGCATTTGCACGTTATCAACACTGCTGAATTTTTTATCGTAACCCAGGCCAAGTTGAGCAGCGGCATCACCTTTTTCATTTAAAACAGTAATGATGGCGTGATGCTTTAGCGTCATTTTACCAGCTGCTTTTACGGTAACCTCGTCTGAAGAATACCGCACAACCGAATTTGCTTCTCCCTTTAATGAATCGGGGATGGTTGATGCTATATAAAATTCTTTCGGGAGATTTTTATCCTGTCCGTAGCTTTTGATTGATAAAATGACAATGCCTGCAATAGTTAGCAGCCTGTAAAAATATGTAGTGCTCATGTTTTCGATCAGGCTTTTTTAAGTACTATCTGCTCAGTAAGCATATCCTGCATTTGTTTGTAGAACTCTCTCAGCTCAGGATAACTTTCTTTTTCGTAAAAAGCCTTTTCGTATGATATAACATATCGCACTACAATCATTCCGCCCTGTTCGGCAATAAAACGTTTAAGGCTTATACTTTGATCGGGCATAACCATGCGTATGCTTTTTGGCAGCGCATCAACTTTATAACCTGCCGGAATTTTGTAGGTACCGTTTATCTCATACCTGTTACGATGCCCAAAATCAATATCAGTAGCGCGCTTTTCGCTCAGGAAAGGGTTGGTACGTATAGGGGTAAAAAGGTTGGGGTTAAAATATATATATGTTCCGTCGGAACCGGTGAGCTCCAGGTCAAAAGCTATATTTTGTACCAGTGGCAGGGTATCTGACTCCATATCCTTCATTTTTAATGACGATATTTTAAGGTTATTGTCGTTGGCCTTTATGTAGTCGATATATTTTTTTTCACCATCGGTTTTATAGCGTTCAACACTGCTTATTTTGTGGTAGCTGAAGCTGCTGATATCTGCAGTTCCGGTCATTTTGCTATCCGCCTTAATGTCGGCATTGATCATAACCACCTGCCTGGCCGGAGCTGCTTTTGTAATATAAAGCATATCGTAAGCGTTGGCCTGCTTATCGATATACAAACCCGATGAATTCAATAGCATATCGGGTGTTTCATTATATAAATTGTATTTGTTTGTAGCATCAAGTATGTACTCTTTTGTGCTATCAACAGGAATATAAACCACTGCACGGTTAAACTGCGAAAGCGAGGTGTTGAAGCGGTTCACTTTTCCGTGTTCGCGGGTGCTCACAATCATTGGGTAGATTTCCTTAATGCCCGATTGTTTAAGCAGGTGGTATAAAATAATATTAACCTCGGCCGAATTGCCCGTTTTCTTTTCCCATGCCCGGTAAGTACCATCGTTGGTATACCAGCGGTCAACTCCATCCCATTTCATGAGGGTTTTTACCTGGTTAAAAACGTAAGCTATTTTTTCATCATCAGTTTTAAAGGTTTTGGCTTTGGTGATAATGGGCTCTTCGTCTTTTAATTTACGTTTTAACTGGCCGCCAAAATCTTCATCATCGGCAATAAGACCGCCCACTTTAGCCCAGGTATCTGAATATGACTTGTAAAAGCCATAGCTTGATTTTACAGAAGTAAGGTTAAACTGTAACGACATGATATTGTCGGTATATGAGCGCATGTAAGGCTCATCATGCAGCGAAGGGATGTTTTCCATAACCCTAAAATCTTTTTCATCATTATATGATAAAGGATTTGTGCCGGGCATGGTGCGGGCTTCTGAATCATGGGTTGCTTTTGAATAAGGCATCCAAACGTGGTTCACCGTGCGGAAATACAACAGATCGGGAATAGACGTATCCAACTCGCTGTACCGCACCGGTATTTTTTGCTGAAAATCCCACGACGGGAAATTGCTTATCGAAACAGTATGATATTTATACTTGTATTCAATTACTGACCCTGCCTTAACGTTTGGCATTGAAAATACAATAGCGCTGCGTACTTTATCAATGGCTTGGGTATAGATAAGTTTTTTATCCAGCTTGGTTATTTCGGGCTTTCCGTTAACCAGGTTAATGGTTTCGGCTTGCACATCGTTAATATATTCCAGCCGGTTACCGCCGTAATATTCAATACGGATGTTGGCTTCATCTTTACCATTATCGTTAAAAATCTTGATCCTTTTGTGATACTCGCCGCTAATGTCAAACGAACTATCGTAATAAACATCGCCTTTGTTAAAAAGGACTTCGGCATTTGCATCGGGCTCAAAATCGCATTTGGTCATCTCAAGGTCCGCGATTTCAATTTTGCCAAAGGGTAAAACTTTAGAAGGGGTTTCGGTTTTTTGAGCGTTTACCGGTAACGCAAATAGGGCTGCTCCAAGCAGCAGTAAGAGCCTGTTCATCGTGATGAGGTTTAATCAAATCAAAAATAGCAATTGTTGGAATATTTAAAAGCAAATTTTTTTAGTCATTTTAATTTAATTTTTTAATAAAAGCTCGTGTCATGAATTTATTCCCGCTTATGTTATTTTGACATTAAAATTTTATTTCATAGCCCCGTTTACGTACATTTATTTAATTGGCACTTTGATTGATATACTGTAATTAATGAAGCAAAAATTTTATGATACTGCTGTGAAGCAGGAAAAAGCGGTACTTGTGGGTGTAATAACCCCCAATGAAACCGACGAGATTGAGAAAGAGCACCTGGAAGAGCTCGAGTTTTTGGCCAGCACCGCGGGAGCGTTAACGGTGAGCCATTTCACTCAAAAACTACAGCGCCCGGACAGGGCAACTTTTGTTGGCTCAGGTAAGCTGGAAGATATTAAAGCCTACGTTAAAGAAGAAGAAATTGATATAGTTATTTTTGATGATGGCCTTTCGCCATCGCAATTGCGTAATATTGAGAACGAACTGCAGGTAAAGATCCTCGATCGGAATAACCTCATCCTGGATATTTTTGCAAGCCGTGCCCAAACAGCGCAGGCCAAAACCCAGGTTGAACTGGCGCAATTGCAATACCTGCTGCCCCGCCTTACCCGCCTCTGGACCCACCTGGAGCGCCAGAAAGGTGGTATTGGTATGCGCGGCCCGGGTGAGTCGCAAATTGAAACCGACCGTCGTTTGATCCTGAATAAAATCTCGCTGCTTAAGGATAAACTGAAGCAGATAGACAAGCAGAACGAGACCCAGCGCAAAAATCGCCATCAACTTGTACGTACAGCATTGGTTGGTTATACCAACGTAGGTAAATCAACTATCATGAATATGATAGCTAAATCGGAAGTGTTTGCGGAGAATAAGCTGTTTGCCACACTGGATACTACGGTGAGGAAAGTTGTGATCGAGAACCTGCCTTTCCTGATGTCGGATACGGTAGGGTTTATCCGCAAATTGCCGCACCATTTGGTTGAGTGTTTTAAATCAACACTTGATGAAACCCGCGAGGCGGATATCCTGATCCATGTAGTGGATATTTCGCATCCCAATTTTGAAGACCAGATCCGTACCGTTAACGAAACCCTGAAAGATATAGGTGCGATCGATAAACGCATTATTACTGTATTTAACAAGATAGATGCCTTTAAACCCGAAGATCACCAGTTACCGCAACAGGAAGAACCATTGACACTGGAAGACTTTAAACAAAGCTGGATGGCCAAAAACAATGCTCCTGCCATATTTATCTCCGCAACTAAAAAGGAAAATGTGGAGGAGTTTAGGGCCTTACTTTATAAAGAAGTGAAGGCTATACATACTGAAAGGTATCCGTATGACGCTTTGTTGTATTGATAATTGGTTGAAAATAATATAAACAAAAGAGGGACGCACTTTTTGGTGAGTCCCTCTTTTGTTTTTGGAAGCAATGCAGTTAGACTAATCAGTCAAAAATATACCCTGCTTCACCTCCGGTATAATGCCCTTCTCCAATGCGGTATCAAACATCAGGTTAATAGCTTTACGCCCTTCTTCCCCCAGCTCAACTGAGTATTGATTTACATAAAGTTCAATATGCTTGTACATCACTTCTTCACTCATTTCCTGGGCGTGTTGTTTAATGAACTCCAGGCCTGATTTTGGATTGGCAAAAGCAAACTCAACCGATTTACGCAGTACCCGGTTAATTTTATGCTGAACATCCAGCGGTAAATTACGGTTAGCTACAATGCCCCCAAGCGGTATAGCGCAACCCGTACGTTTTTCCCAGTAATCGCCAAGGTCGATTAATTTAGCCAGTCCCCTGTCCTGATAAGTAAACCTGTTTTCGTGGATGATCAATCCAAAATCAATGGTTCCGTTTAGTACAGAATTTTCTATTTCAGAAAAAACAATTTCTGTTTTGTTATTTGCTTCCGGAAACGCGAGGCTTAGTAAGAAATTGGCGGTTGTATATTTTCCAGGGATCCCAATTTTGGATTTAGAAACAATAGGCGCTAAATCAACTTTTTCACTTGTGCCCGATTCTCCCTTAAATATTTCTTTATCCTCATCATTTACAAAGCGCGTTACCGGTGGGTTGAAAATAAGCATAGGCCCAACCCCAAAACCCAGCGCGCTGCCCGAGTCAAGCAGTACATACTTGTCAGTTACATAAGCAAAAGCGTGATAGCTCAGTTTGGTAATGTCCAATTCGCCGCGAAAGGCTTTTTGGTTAAGCGTTTCCACATCATCATAAAATACTTCAAACTCCAGGCCTTCGGTGTCAATTTTATGATGGATGAGGGCATCAAAAATAAATGTATCGTTAGGGCAGGGCGAAAATCCGAGCGTTAGTTTCATGCGGGTAGTATTAACTGTTAATGATCTGGTTCACCAGGTCGATGGCAAATGTATTCAGATTTTTAATGGCCAGCCCAATGTTCCAGGCCTCACGATTACGTTTCTCAACATAATTTGACACTGCCCTGATTTGCATGCCAGGTACGTTCATCTGCCGGCAGGCGTAAAAAAAAGCCGCACCTTCCATACTTTCCAATTGCGGGTGTAACCGTTGCTGTACTTTTTGGATGGATGGCTCGTGGCCGTGCACCGTATTAACGGTTATAGCCTTTGCCTTTTTCAGAAAAAAGTTTGGATAAACCTGCTCAAGCGATGTTGTGGGCAAAAAAACACTCTCGCCAAAGCCAAGCGTATCAATGGGGATAAAAGCTTCGTCATCCTGTGCGCCAAGCTCAGCAAAGGTATCTTCGGTTACTTCCAGCACATCGCCTAAATTGAAATTACGGTCGAAACTGCCTGCTATGCCAAGATTGAGTACAAGATCATAGGTATGGTTGCTTAATTGCCGGGCCATGCCAAAGGCTGTTGGTACCATGCCTGCACCGGTTATCAGTACATCAACCTTATTGCCCAATTGATTTACGAGGGGGGCAACCTCAAATTTGGTAGCTGCAACAATGAGTATAAGCATATTGCATTATTTTGACGGCTAATATAAAACAACTACCCTGTTTTTGTTTTGTATATTTGCACCCACTTTTGTTATGATGATACATATAACGCGCAAGGAACATTTTAATGCCGCTCACCGGATGTACCGTGAGGAATGGAGCGCTGAAAAAAACTTTGAGGTGTTTGGCAAATGCGCCAACCCCAACTGGCATGGTCACAATTACAACCTGTTTGTAACTGTAAAGGGCGAAGTCACGCACGCTACCGGTTATCTTATCGATTTAAAAGAGCTTAAAATTATAATCAACGAGTATGTTATTGAAAAACTTGACCATAAAAACATCAACAAGGATGTTGATTTTATGGCGGGCAAAATGGCATCGACCGAGTTGCTCTGCATTGAGATCTTTAACCAGTTAAAAGGACCTATAGAAGCTTATGAGGGTGTGTTTTTACATTCGGTTAAGCTTTACGAAACTGAAAATAATTCTGCCGAGTATTTTGGCGGTTAATTTTATAAAATGAGCGACTCACAATTTAGCCAGGATACCGACGATGACGATTTCGGCGGATACATTAAAATAGATCGTTATAACCAGGACCGGATTGATAGTTTGAAAGATAACTACCGAGACGTACTAAAGCAATTAGGCGAAGATGCCGCACGCGAGGGTTTGTTAAAAACCCCCGAACGCGTTGCAAAAGCCATGCTTTATTTAACCCACGGTTACGAGCTTAATGCCGAAGAAATCCTGAACTCGGCCAAATTCAAGGAAGATTACAGCCAGATGGTGGTAGTAAAAGACATTGAAGTTTATTCGATGTGCGAGCACCATATGCTACCCTTTTTTGGCAAGGCGCACGTAGCCTACATTCCTAACGGACATGTGGTTGGTTTAAGCAAGATCCCACGCGTGGTTGATGTTTTCGCCCGCCGTTTGCAGGTGCAGGAACGTTTAACAAACGAGATCCGCGATTGTATTCAGCAAACACTGAACCCTGTAGGCGTTGGTGTGGTAATTGAATGCCGCCACCTGTGCATGAGCATGCGCGGCGTACAAAAACAAAACTCGGTAACCACCACGTCGGCCTTTACCGGCGAGTTCCTGAAAGAAAAAACCAGGACTGAGTTTTTGAATTTGATAAGTTCGAAGTTAAGTTAAGCCCCGTTGGGGAGAGATTAGAGGTTGGAGATCAGAGATTAGTTTTTAAAAACCTAATCAGATTCCCGCCTTTAATCGTATACAACCAATCTCTAATTAACTAACCTCTAATCTCTAAAATGAAAGCATATATTTTCCCGGGCCAGGGCGCCCAGTTTCCGGGTATGGGCAAGGACCTGTACAATCAATCAGAAAAAGCACGTGAGCTGTTTGAAAAAGCCAACGAAATCCTGGGTTTCCGCATTACTGATGTAATGTTTGAAGGCACAGCCGATGACCTGGTGCAAACCAACGTTACCCAGCCTGCTATTTACTTACATTCAACCATTTTGGCCACAGTTTTGGGTGATGATTTTAAGCCCGAAATGGTTGCGGGCCACTCACTGGGTGAATTTTCGGCCCTGGTAGCCGCAGGCGCTTTATCATTTGAAGATGGCTTGCGTTTGGTAGCAGCACGTGCCAACGCTATGCAAAAAGCTTGTGAAATACAACCATCAACCATGGCCGCTATTTTAGGCCTGGATGATTTTACTGTAGAAGATATTTGCCAGCGCATAAGCGAGGTTGTTGTGCCTGCAAATTACAACTGCCCTGGCCAGCTGGTGATATCGGGCTCCATTGCCGGTATTGACGAGGCTTGTATTAAGATGACCGAAGCCGGTGCAAAACGTGCCCTGAAGCTCAAAGTAGGCGGAGCGTTCCATTCGCCGTTAATGGAGGCCGCGAGGGTTGAACTGGAGGCCGCGATTGTGGCTACCGAGATCAAAGCCCCCATTTGCCCCATCTATCAAAACATAGATGCCAAGCCATATACCGATCCTGAACGGATTAAACACAACCTGATAGCTCAGCTTACCGGTGCCGTTAGGTGGACACAAACCGTAATGCATATGCTTGAAGATGGTGCCACTTCATTTACCGAAGTAGGGCCGGGTAACGTACTGCAGGGCCTTGTTAAAAAGGTTGATAAAACCGTTGAAACTGCAAGCGCCGCGTTACCGCAATAATTTTTAAAAGCCACATACAACATGTGGCTTTTATTTTTGTTATAGGCTTGTATTAAACAAAAAATCCATAGTATAGCAACATCTTGACTACTTCCGGAAAAATACGCCTATTGCTTGCCCTTTTAGGGCTTAGTTTGCTGCTTACGGCCGTTATTGTTCAAAAAACATATACGCCCGTAAATAGCCTTGTGCAGTCTGCCCGGATACTTGAAGACAATCTCCATAACAAAGAAGCGTTTATAAATAAGCAGCTTAACGGCACCGAACGTTTTAAAAAGATGATGAACCTGCGCAATAATGAGCAGGACGCTATTAATGCTATTGAAAATTTCACCACCCAAAACAGCATTTGGTTTATAACCTTAACCAATAATAAATTAAGCTTTTGGAGCGGCATAAAGGTATTGCCGGATAGTACCAATACCATTAAAGATGGTTATTCCTTTATTAAGCAGCCCAATGGGTATTATGAAACGTTCCGGAAAACGGAAGGGAATTTTTCGGTTATCTTCTTTATTCCGGTTAAGATCAATTATGCGTTCCAGAATAAATACCTTCAAAACAAATTTGCCAGGGATCTGCTCGACGATGATAATATTGACATAGCCGATTTTACAGATGTCAACGTTTATGAAGTTCATAGCAGCGATAATGATTACCTGTTTTCGGTAAAGCTTAAAAATAATGACGCCAATAATGATTTTGTTTACTATGAACTTTCATTTTGGATACTCACCGCCATTACGCTTTGTGTACTGATGCATAATATTTGCAATTACGTGGCATCAAAAGGGTATGTGGTATTATCTATCATATTCCTTGCTTTATATATTGTGCTGTTCAGGTTTGTTAACCTGCATTATAACCTGCCCGATTTTACTTATAAGCTTAGCATTTTCAATCCGGCATTTTATGGCTCAAGCCTGGTTTATCCTTCGCTGGGCGATTTTTGTATCAATATTCTGGTCATTTTTTGGTTCGTAGCCTTTGTGTACAGGCAGCGCCGCAGGTTTTTAACCAATGTGCAAAGCAAAACTGCCGGCTATGTTATTGTGGTTATTGCTATTTTAACACTTGTAGGGGTGTCAACATCATTATTGCGTTTGTTTCATGGCCTGGTTATCAACTCAAAAATCAATTTTGATGTAAACAATGTACTCAGCTTAACGGGGTTCAGCATATTGGGGGTATTAATGCTCTGTTTTAGCTTTTTGATATTTTACCTGCTCAATGAAATCATTTTAACTATATGTCTGAAGCTTAACGTACCCCGAACGCACCAGTTATTCCTGTTTTTGACTGGAATTATCATAGCTACCGCCGTGTTTACCTATTATAATGAATTTACTTTGTTTTACATATTGTGGGCACTGTTGGTACTGATAAGGGCTTATAATTTTATTTACTATAAAGAGCAGCTTTTTGCCACATCGTTTTTAGGTATCGTGTTTGTTTGTGCCCTGATAGCAGCAATTAAGCTTAATCATTTTGAAGATCAGAAAGAGCACGAAACCCGGAGGGCCCTGGTACAAAAACTGGAGATCCCGGATGATGCTACGGCCGATTATATTTTTAAAAGGATAGAAAACCAAATTATAACGGATACGGCCATAGTACGCTATTTTACCAACGGCCTGCACAACGGCGATTATCTTAAAACCCGTTTCCAAAAACTGTATTTTGATGGCTACCTGTCAAAGTACGAGTTTAAAGTTCATGAATTTGATGCCAATGAAGAACCTACCTCGGCAGATAAAAACTACTCGCTGAGTGTGTTTAAAGACCTCGTACTATATAGCTCATTTAAGGTATCCGACTATTTTTACCGCGAAAACGAATCATTCGGATATCAGAATTACTTTGCCATACTGCCTGTAAATACCAGTAATAAGCAATTGGGCACTATTGTAATTGAACTTAAATCAAAACCGCTGCAATTATCAGGTGCTTTCCCTGAGTTATTGATTGACGGCAACATAAGCCCGGAAAATGACTTTAAAGATTATTCATACGCCTTTTATAGCGATAACAAATTGCTGAGCCAGCGCGGCACCTATGTTTACTCGCTTGATAACAGGGAGTTTAAAGGCGACCTGAAAAAATACACCGAAAAAACCACGAAAAACCGCAGCACTGCCTGGTACGAAAGCTTTACAACATACAATCACCTGATATACAGGCCCAGCGAAAGAAACCTGATTGTTGTTAGCAGGGAGGAAAACTCACTTTACTATGCGGTTACTTCGCTCACCTTCTTTTTGGTGGTTATACTGATATTCAGCGCGGTTATCATCACTTTAAAATGGTCGTGGGCCCGCATCAAAATCTTTAACATAGCAGAAGACGGACTGAAGATAAACTTCAGGATAAATTTTGATAAGGTATTGTATAAAACCCGCATCCAGATCTCGATGATATTGGCCGTAGTGGTTACCTTGGTGCTTGTTGGTTTTATTACTTTTTTATCCATCAGTAACCAGTACTATACCCAGCAGGAAAAAATGATCAGGGATAAAATAACCCGTATAGCATCGGCATTTGAAAACGGCCTTTTTACCCAGTATGTTGAGCATCTCAATGAGGAGAGCCAGGTTCATTTCAATGAATTGGCCAATACTTACGCAACCGATCTCACTTTGTTTGATACCAATGGTGTTCCCTTATTAACCACTCAGCCTAAAATTTATGAAAACGGCCTCGTGGCAAAACGGATGAACGCCCGTGCATTCATCTTTTTGAGCAAATTGCAAAAAACCGAGTTTGTAAACGATGAAAAAATTGGCGAACTGAGCTATAAAGCGGCCTATGCCCCGGTAACCCTTACTGCATCAAACAAAACGGTTGCCTATATTCAGCTGCCTTATTTTAGTAATGAAGCCGATTACCGAGAGCGAATAAGCTCATTGCTTAATGTGATGATAAACGTTTACGCCATAGTTTTTATAGCAATTGGCTTATTTGCCATTATTATAGCAAGGCAAATAACCGCGCCCTTAAACTTTATACAACAAAGCCTCAGCAAAACCATCTACGGTAAAAAGAACGAACATATCAAATGGTCGCGCGATGACGAGATCGGCGCATTGGTTAAGGAGTATAACAAAATGATATCGGCCCTTGAAAACAGTGCCCAGCGGCTGGCACAATCCGAACGCGAAAGTGCCTGGCGCGAAATGGCCAAGCAGGTTGCGCATGAAATCAAAAACCCGCTAACGCCGCTAAAACTGGGCTTACAACTGCTTGATAAATCATGGAAGGACAAAGATCCCAGGTTTGATCAAAAATTTGAACGTTTCAGCAAGTCATTTGTAGAGCAGATTGAAAGCCTGTCGTCGATAGCGTCGGAGTTTTCGGCATTTGCCAAGATGCCGGATACCCGTATTGAGCAGATCAATATTTTTGATATGTTAAACCAGGCAGTTACCATTTTTAAACAGATGGATAACGTGCAGATCACCTATCTGCAACCAGAAAGTGCATTCATTATTAATGCCGATCGCGACCAGCTATTGCGCTGTTTTAATAACCTGTTGAAAAATGCTATTGAAGCCACCCCTCAAGACAGGAAGTGCATCATAGATATCAATTACCTGGTAACCAGCAAAAACATCCTGCTTACCATCAAAGATAACGGTAACGGGATTCCGGAAGAGATGCGTGAAAAGATCTTTGAGCCAAACTTTACCACCAAAAGCTCCGGAACGGGTTTAGGCCTTGCATTCATCAAAAACTCTATTGAAAATGCCAACGGCAAAATTTGGTTTGAAACAACTATGGGTACAGGAACCACATTTTATTTAAGTTTACCTGCTGCTTAATAGTTAAACCGCCGGTAAATCACTGATCAACTGCGGATTTACAATACAACAAAGCAAATTAACAAAAGCTATGAGCAATAACCTGGAATACAGAATTGTTAGGCCCGGTAAACCACTTTCGGATTTTGTTGATAGCTTTTGGTTTTTACGTAACCTATCTGACGCCGATAAAGATACAACAGGGTTACCCGACGGACTTATTGATATATTGCTTTTTAAATCCGCTACACAGCCTTTTAGTATTGCACAGCTTGGAGGGTTAACCCAGTTTGAACAGGCCAAAGTTTCGGCCAATAGCGTAATATTCTGCATTAGCTTCAAATTGCTTGCCGTTGAGTATATTTTTGGAGAGGCCATTGCCAATATAGTAAACGGTGGCAGGTTCTTACCAGATGGCTATTGGGGGTTTACCGAAAACGACCTGCTGGATTTTGACTGCTTTGTAGAAAAAGCAACGCAAAAAATCAAATCGCTCATGCCGGAAGATATAGATGAACGTAAACGGAAATTGTTTGAACTGATTTATGTAACGAAAGGGACGATCACGGTTAAAGAGCTTTCCGGAAAAGTGTTTTGGAGCAGCAGGCAGATAAATCGCTACTTTAATCAGCAATTCGGGATCTCACTTAAAGCCTATTGCAATATTCTTCGTTTCCGCGCCTCGTTGGAGCATATTGCAGACGGCCGGCTGTTTCCGGAGGAGAACTTTTTTGACCAGAACCACTTTATCAAAGAAGTGAAGAAGTTTTCGGGCGTTGTGCCCAAAGAATTATCTAAAAACAAAAACGACCGATTTATACTATTATCAGCCATAAGGCAGAAATAATTTTGCATCGTAATTAAACGATGAAAAATTATGTTATTAGATAATAAACAGGTTGCCATAGTAGGTGGCGGACCGGCGGGGTTGGCCTTAGCAAGGCTTTTACAACTTAAAGGTGCAGATGTAAAAGTATATGAACGGGATATAGACAGAAATGTACGGGTGCAGGGTGCCACGCTCGACCTGCACGAAGGCACAGGACTGGAAGCGCTGAAACGGAGCGGTTTGCTGGATAAATTTTATAAATACCACCGTCCTGTAGCAAGTAAGATGCTGCTTGTAGACAGAATGCTCGATATTGCTTTTGATGACCACAACTTTGCGACTATTACCGCAGAAACCCGCCCCGAAATAGACCGTGCGCCTTTGCGGGATATTTTATTGAACTCATTGCGGCAGGATACCGTGGTATGGGACAGCCATTTCATTTCAATGGAAAGAGAAAGAAAAGGCTGGCGTTTGTTTTTTAAAAACGGATCGAATGCCTATGCCGATCTGGTAATTGCGGCTGACGGGGCCAATTCAAAAGTGCGGCCTTATTTAAGTGATGTTGAACCGGTTTACTCAGGTATCACGCTGATTGAAGGCAATATTTACAATGCTGAAAAATACACCCCAAAACTTTTTTCCTTTGCAAGGGGAGGTAAAGTAATGGCGTTTGATGACGGACAATTTGTAGGTTATGGCACAAAAGCTGATGGCTCAATTATGTTTGTGGTGAATTTTAAAACGCCCGAAAACTGGCTGGAACAAAGCGGCATTAATTTCAATAACAGAGAGGAAGTTTTTGAATGGTTTAAGAAAGATTTTGCCAGCTGGAGCGATGAATGGCATGAGTTTTTTACAAATGATGCAGTTTGTTTCATTCCCCGCCCGCAATATTATTTTCCATTAAATCAAAGCTGGGAAACGGATGAGAGCCTTACAATGATTGGGGATGCCGCGCACCGGATGCCACCATATGCAGGCGAAGGTGCTAATGTGGCATTGCAGGATTCGTTTGAACTGGCCGAATGTTTAACCGGGAATCAATTTACTGATATCAAAGAAGCGATTGCCCATTTTGAAAAAGAAATGGTTGAAAGAGGAGCTAAAGCCACAAAAGACACGCTGGAAAATTCGGAGAGAATGTTTTCAAAAACTGGTTTGGCGCAAATGGCTGAATTTTTTAATCACGTGGAGAAACAATAAGGAAACAACTACGAATTGGAGTAAAGGCCTGTGCGATCTAAAGTTCTGCCCAGACCCTTCAAAGAAAATCAGTAAAAAGCCGCCATTGGTATACAAATGGCGGCTTTAGTAGCTTTTACCGGGCAATTTTTGAACTGGTTCCTTGAGATTCTTAAAAGTTTAGTCTATTGTGACAAATGAACTCCCGTAGTAATTAATAATATTGAGGTTTTTTTGCTCATATCTGTCATGCCCCGATCTTTTAGATTAAATTGCATTAATGAACTTTCTCTGTAAATTTTTGCTATTGTCTTTACCTCTAAATTATTCTTATCAACAACTCTGTGCAAAAACTGAGGAAAGCCTTAATTCAGCTGTTTTAAAGAAAGATTCAGTTTTACAACGTGGAACGGAAATTATAGATGGCAATAAATATACTGCCGTTAATATTATTGACAATTGGGGAGTTAAATTCTATATAAAAGATGAGAGCGGTAAAATTGTTTACACCTATAAAGATGGCGGAGTTGTAAGCTTTAAATTCCTGGATTTTAATAGTGATGGATATAAGGATATAGTATTAGAATTAATAGCTGTGGATTCTGGCCAGCAAGACCTGATTATTTATGACCCAAAATCAAAACGGTTTAAGTTAGCTGGCAATTGTTCGAATGCTCGAGAAATACCCAGGACAAAATATTATTATTCATATGAAGATTGTTGCATGGGAAGAAATTGGAGTAGTAACCTCTTTTATATTGCTGACTCGAAAATTATTAATATTGGGCACATTAAATATCGGGATGGTTACGGACTATCTTTTTTTAAACTTAATGGTAAAAAGATATTGCTAAAAAAATGGAACGTGCGCATAAATGGTGATACGCCGGTTACAACAGGGCCGCATATCGATTTTGATTTAGGCCGTTATTGGACTAAGCATTGGAGTTCTTTCACTAAATAATTCATCGATCAGTCCCTGTCAATAAGTGGTTCGAGAAACGCACAATCAGCGAACCCTTTCTGTAAATATGCCTCAATTGCGCATTTAGTAGCGGGAGCAGAATCGAACCGCCGACCTTAGGCTTTTTATTTTTATAGCTCTTTTTGTGGTTAGTAAAAAGATTGACCTTGCGGTAAAACAAGAAGCCGCGATGAAACACGAAAAAGAGATACAGTATTTTAAGCATCATTAACCTGCAATTGCTTTTCCAGGTAGTGAAACAAGGTAGTAGGCCCGTGTTGGGCGGTTGGTATTTCCGATTGCTGGCTAATGGTAAGTTTCGTCATATTAGCGAAAGATGCCGCCGCTTTTTCGGAAAAGCCGCCCTTTATCATAAAGTCTTTCCATCCAGCTTCCGGCACAGTCACCACGTTTACCGTTTTGTGCAATAGCTTACCGAATGTTTCGGCCACATCCTGATTAGAATAGGTTTCAGGCCCTTCCAGGAAGAACAGCCCGGTCCGGTCGTCCAGCATTAATTTGGCTGCGAACGCACCGATATCTGCCGGCGCAACCATGGGCAACTTAAAGTCCGCCGGAAACAAAGTGGTCAATTCTCCCTTTTCCCGGACGGCTGGTATTGCCTGGTCAAAATTGCTCATGTAATAAGCGCTGCGGATCACTGCCAGCGGGATGTTCAATTTGGCTAAGCCCTGCTCTAATTCATACAGTGCACCGAGGTCAAAAATATGATCTCCGGGCTGTGCGCCATAGGTAGAAGCGGCGACGATCTTTTTCAGTTTCGTCCCTTCAAGCGCGTTTAGGATACTGCCGATCTGTTCCCTTTCCACCGCATCGATATCTTTATCGGGAGCCGCATTCGGGTTCAGCACAAACAGGCGTTCCGCCTGTCCGAACAGTTCTTTTAAACGGGCTGTGTCCCGGATGTCTGCAACCTCATAGGCTGCCCCCTTAACAGTCCATTCGGCAGCTTTAGCCGGATCGTGGCCAATGATCATGACCTTTTGCTGGCTTTGCAGCAAAGAGGTCGAAAGCGCGGCACCGATATGGCCGGTTCCTCCTAAAATAACGTGTGTGTATTTCATAACGCTGTTAATTTCAATATTCATGCCGTAAAAAATCGTTTCATGAATAGTGCAGGTTTAGCTTTATGTAACAAAAGATAAAGGATTTGTAACATAAACATAAGTAACATCATGAAGTATCACCTTTATTTGTAGTATCCGCTATGGATGTTTGTCCACCTGTATAAAATACCCATGAAAAAGATAACAAGCCTGATACTTCTGATATGGCTATGCAGTGCCAGCGTACTGGCCCAGCAGCCTGACACAGCATCGAATAACGCTGCTATACGGCAGATGATCAAAAATTATGAAGATGCATGGAATAGCCATAGCCCCGAAAAACTGGCGGCCAACTACACCTCTGATGCTACCTGGGTAAACTGGTTTGGCGCCTACTATAAAGGTCGGGATGATATTTTTAGGCATTATAAGCAGGTTCATAATACTTATTTTAAAAACACCCGGTACTATACCCGGGCTGTTGAAGATATTACCTATCTGAATCAGGACCTTGCGGTTGTACATGTACGAACAGGCCTTGCCGGCGACGAACGATATCCGGGTCAAACGTTTGAGTTTCGCCGGATGATCGTCGTGGTAAAACGGGACGGTGAATGGAAGATATTTGCGGGTCAAAACGCCAGGCTGGAAAAAGGCATTAACTAATATTAAAGCCGCTCTGGTGATGAATAAAGCCCTGTAGTATCTGTATATTATAATAAATAAAATATTATTTTTGATTATAAAAGGCCCTGCGATTTTACGCAAACATAATCTACATATTATGCATCTGGCTAAATGCTCCATTGTTTTACTGCTTTTGCTATTGGGTTTGTATGGTGCGGCCGATGCACAGGACACGGTAACCCTGCATCACAAAGATTTCGGCGCCTACAATGAAATATCGCTGCGTGATAAACACTGGTTCTTTCATCCTGAAATAAATAACGCAAATACACCGCCTGATGCCCGTTCCGGCGGCTGGGAGGCTGTACAGTACACGGCATTTGGCACAGATAAGCTACCCGCCGGGTGGAAAGGTATTGGCTGGTTTAATATTTGGGTAAAAGCAGGTAAGGATGTGGCGGGCCAAAAATTTGGCCTGCGCATTAATCATGACGGCGCGTCAGAAATATTTATTGATGGTGAGCCAATAGGCGGCTATGGCAAAATAGGCCATCCGGTTGAAGCAACGGAAGCCAACCGGGCACCATTAGAGATGATACCTTTTTGGTTAAAGGACAATGCGCCGCATCTGGTAACTATTCACTACGCCAACCCTTTTGGTGTATACCGTAATTTTGTAGGCTTTGAAGTGTTACTTACCAATTACGATTTGTATAGCAAGCGGATAATGCGCGCCCGGACGCTATATAATTTTGTGCCAATGTGTGCCGCCGCTGCGTTCATTCTTGGCTTGCTGCACTTTTTGCTTTTTCTGTTTTATCCGAAGCAGAAGCTGAATTTTTATTACGCATTGTTTGTTATGCTAACAGGCATCACCAGCGGGGGTATATACCTTTTTTATTTAACCGCCCATCCGCAGCTACAATATATTGCTCATTACATGACCTATAACCTGAAGGTGTTGCTGTTGTGGTGGGGCCTCATTTTGCTGTATAAGTTAGATTATGGCCAGGTACATCGATGGCGCCAGGTTACCCTGGCGTGCGTATGCTCAGCCTATTTACTTTTTTACTTTTATAAATTTTATATTTTAAAAGAAACTGATTTTCCTGATTTTTTTTCGTTAGTGTTCCTTGTTTGCAATGTGGATGGCTTTATCTGTGTATATCACCTTATACGTAAAGGCAGGCGCAAGGCGTGGTTAGTTACAACGGGTGTAATGGCAGTTTTCCTGGTTTATATTTTTTGCTGGGATGATACGTTCGGCGTATGGCCTTACGGTTATAATTCAATGCGGGTATTTGTGATGAGCGCGGGCGAACTTGTTTTACCCGTGTGCCTGTCCCTTTATCTCGCGCTCGATTATGCCGGCACAAACCAGCAATTGGCCGCGCAACTGGCCGAGGTTGAAGCATTGTCGGCTTCTGCACTGTTAAAAGAAGCTGAAAGAACCGAACAGGTTGCGGCCGAAGCTCGAAAATTAGAAGCTATTGTACAGCAACGCACAGCCGAACTAGAAGAAAAGGCGGATAAGCTGCGTGAACTGGACGCTGTTAAATCAAGGTTTTTCGGCAATATTGCGCACGAATTCCGGACGCCGTTAACGCTCATCCTCAATCCGGTTAAGGAACTTGCCGGCCAGACCACCGATCCATCATTGCTGCGGGATTACAGGATGATCCTGAATAATGCTGAGCGCTTGCTGAGGCTCATCAACCAGTTGCTTGATCTGAGTAAACTGGAGCAGGGATTAATGGAATTGTTGTACGAACCGCTCGATTTAAACGCATTATTATTAGGCCATGTCCAAAGTTTTGAGCCGCTTGCATTGCAAAAGGGCATCACACTGCATTTTCGGTCAAGCTATCGCGAACTTTGGGTAATGGCAGACCGGGATAAATTGGACAAGGTCATGCTGAACGTTATCGGGAATGCGGTAAAATTCACGGCGATAGGCAGGGTGGAGATTTTTCTTTATCACGATGATGGGATGCCCGGGAATCAATATGTAGTTCGCGTTCGCGATACAGGTAAAGGGATACCCAGATCAAAGCTTCCCTATATTTTCAGTCGTTTTTACCAGGCCAATTCGCCGGGCAGCCAGGCTGCAGAAGGAAGCGGTATCGGTTTGGCACTTTGTAAAGAACTGATTGAGCTAATGGGCGGCAGTATCGCTGCAAATAGCTGGGAGGGGGCATTTACCGAGGTGGTGATCCAGTTGCCTTTAGACGAAGCGGCGGGCGCTCATGAGGGTGTAGTGGAGTTTAAGGCTATGAAAGCAGCCGCTGAAAGCGAAGAAGCAAAACCTGATAAAACAGAGGCCGATATGGACTTGATTTTGCTGGTAGAGGATCACCGGGAGCTCCGTGACTTTATTGAACGCCAGCTTGCGGAGCAATACCGGGTAATTACCGCTTCGGACGGCAAGGCAGGAATCACAATGGGTATAGAACAAATTCCGGCACTCATTATTACCGATGTGATGATGCCCGATACAGATGGTTATGAGTTGTGCGGGACATTGAAAAAAGACGAACGGACAAGCCATATCCCGGTCATCATGCTGACAGCAAAGGCTGACGTAGATAGCCGTGTAAAAGGTATTCAAACAGGAGCTGATGCTTATCTTGCCAAACCTTTTGAGAAGCGCGAACTGCTGGCCCTGATCGGAAACCTGATCGGGACGCGCAATATTTTGAAACAACATGTTGCAATGCACAAGAGATGGCTGATAGAGTTGCCCAATATGCCGACGATAGAGCAGGCTTTTTTAAATAAGATAAAAGCCGCGGTTGAAAATAACCTGGATGACAACAGCTATGGGACTGATCAGATGGCTGGAGATATTGGTATGAGCAGAATTCAACTGCATCGAAAATTAAAGGCAATAACTGGCCGGGCCCCTGGCGAACTGGTACGCGAAATACGGTTACAACATGCACACGATCTCCTGGCGCGCCGCACAGCCACCATTGCCGAAGTAGCTTACCAGGTAGGTTTCAGCAGCCCGGCAAGTTTTTCAGCAAGTTTTTCACGGCATTTCGGGTTTTCGCCCAAGCAGGTAAATTCATTGCGTTAACTCCATTATTAAGGGGTGGCATGAACATTGTATGACCAGAAAAAACGAAAGCAGCTACGTTTTACTGTAACTGCTTCATCTTCAAGTAGCGGGGAGCAGGATCGAACTGCCGACCTTAGGGTTATGAATCCTACGCTCTAACCATCTGAGCTACCCCGCCGTTTTTATTTTTATGGCTCTTTTTCTGGTTAATAAAAAGAGTGGCCTTGCGTTAAAACAAGTGGCCGTTCCTAAAAAGGTTTGCAAATATAGTAGAAATTCGTTTTCTTTAGAAAAAATGTTTCACATTTACTTTTGTTTCTGTTTTTTTAAGTGTAAACCGAATGTCCGAAAAGAAAAAATTTACCATTGAGTACGAGATTAAGTCATCTCCGCGTATCCTGTTCAGCTTCTTAAGCGAGCCTAATGGCTTGTCTCAATGGTTTGCCGATGAGGTTAATATTCGTGACCATGTTTATACTTTTACATGGGATGACGAATCGCAAAAAGCCAAACTTTGTTCAGTTAAGGAAAACAGGTCTGTACGTTTTAAATGGCTCGATGATGATGCCCAGTATTATTTTGAAATGGAAATAATGCAGGATGAGCTTACCAATGATGTAGCCCTGGCCATTACTGATTTTGCAACGGAAGATGCCATTACAGAACGAAAGCAGATCTGGGATAACTCTATCGATTACCTCATAAGTGTATTGGGCGCCTGATAAAACTTTATTTTAGCTAATTTTGTACGCTGAACTGGTTTTGCACGTTAAAGGGTTTTAACTGTGCGGCTAACTGGTTTTGCCCCTGTTAATTGCAAATAGCACTGATGAAGAAGATCCACCTTTTACTCCTTAAATCATTTATAAGGCCTTTTTTGGTTACGCTTTTCATCGTGATGTTTGTGTTGCTAATGTTGTTTTTGTTTAAATACATTGACGACCTTATTGGCAAGGGCTTTGCCTGGTACACCATCCTGGAGCTCATGATGTATAATTCGGCCACCAATGTTCAAATGGCCCTCCCGTTATCCATCCTGCTCTCTACCATCATGACCTATGGCTCCCTTGGCGAAAATTACGAGCTCGTTGCCATCAAAGCGGCAGGCATTTCGTTGCGCCGGGCCATGTACCCAATGATCGTGATCATTTCCATACTTAGTATCGCAGCGTTCTTTTTTTCTGATTATATGCTGCCGGTGGCCAACCTTAAATATTATTCACTGTTGTATGATGCCCGGAAACAAAAATCGGCCGATTTGCTGCCCGAGGGGGTGTTCAGTACCAGTTTTCCTGGCTACACAATCCGAGTAAAACGTAAGGATCCGGACGGACAGCGGTTGTACGATATCATGATCTATAAAAAAAGTGAGAAAGGTGATAACAACAATTCGGTGATCCTGGCCCGCGAGGGCACCATGTTTCGTACCATGGGCGATAAATACCTGGTATTACGTTTAAAGGATGGGGTGACATATGAAGAAACCGCTTCCGAAAATGCCACATATAATACGAGGCAGCGCCTGCTGCGGGAGCGTTTTAAGGAAACCGAAACCAAGTTTGATCTGTCGGCATTTAAGCTCACCCGCACCAGTGAAAGCGAATTTAAATCGGCATCTCAAATGATGAACATTAAACAGCTGAGGCATTATCTCGATTCGTCGCAGCGTTCAGTAGATAGCAATGTGATGGTGAATTATAAACTGGTTACACCATACATTAAATACTATTCAATACCTGCGCAATCAAAGGTTATTAAAAAATATAAAGAGTTTGATCCTAAAAAAGATGTTTTTCAGGGCCTTACCTTATCCGAACAGCAAATGAGCCTCAACAGTGCGGCTTCCGAAATAAGGTCGATCAAGGATGTGATCAAAAACCGGAGCGACAGGTATAAAGGTGACTCGGAAGGTATCCGCAGGTATTTTGTAGAATATCAAAAAAAATATAACCTTTCGGTAGCTTGTTTGGTATTGTTTTTAATCGGTGCGCCGCTGGGCTCCATCATCCGCAAAGGTGGTTTGGGCCTGCCGGTTGTAGTTTCGGTGGTATTTTTTCTCATCTACTATATCATTACCACTATTGGCGAAAAATCGGTTAAGGGCGGCGATATTAACAAGTATTTGGGCATGTGGATTTCTATTATCACGCTGCTGCCTATCGGTTTGTTCCTTTCTTATAAAGCGGCTACAGACTCCGCCTTGTTTGATATGGAGATTTATAAACGCTTTGTAAACCGCGTGGCAGCAAAGTTTAAGCCCAAGGCAACCCGCCACGGTCATTAACGGTATATTTAATAAACGCCATATTATAAAAGCATTATCATTTTACACAAGGCCGACCCAAGTCATGGTAATATGCGTTAAATTTGATTTAGATTAAACAAGCGTTTAGGCGCTACCCAACAAGTAAGTATAGAATGTTAAACACCATACAGGAAGCGATTGAAGAAATCAAAGCAGGTAAAACAATTATCGTAGTTGATGACGAAGATCGTGAAAACGAGGGCGACTTTTTAACGGCCGCCCGCAATGCCACCCCCGAAACAATTAATTTTATGGTACGCCATGGCCGCGGCCTGGTTTGCGCCCCAATTACGGCGCAAAGGGCGCGCGAACTTGACTTGATGCCTATGGTAAGCCATAACACCACATCGCACGAAACTAATTTTACGGTTTCTGTCGATTTACTTGGGCATGGCTGCACTACAGGCATTTCTGCGAGCGACAGGTCAAAAACCACACTTGCGCTGATCGATCCGGCTACTAAACCCGAAGATCTTGGTCGCCCGGGGCATATTTTCCCGCTGATAGCCAAGGATGGCGGTGTACTGCGCCGCACCGGGCATACAGAGGCTGCTATTGACCTGGCAGTTTTAGCCGGTTTTGAGCCTGCCGGCGTTATCTGCGAAATTATGAAGGAAGACGGCGATATGGCCCGCCTGCCCGATTTGCTGGAGATAGCCAAAGAATTTAACCTTAAAATAGTATCTATCAGAGATTTGATCGCTTATCGCCTGGAGCATGAGTCGATGGTAAAGCGTGAAGTTGCTGTTAAAATGCCTACCGAATGGGGCGATTTTGATATGATAGCTTATACCCAGGTTGATACCGGCGAAAATCATCTTGCCCTGGTAAAAGGAACCTGGGAGCCCGGTGAGCCTATTTTAGTCCGCGTGCATAGCTCATGTATGACCGGAGATATTTTTGGTTCATGCCGTTGCGATTGCGGTCCGCAGTTGCATAAAGCGATGGAGATGATCAGCAGGGAAGGTAAGGGCGCTATTGTTTACATGAACCAGGAAGGCCGCGGCATTGGCCTGATCAATAAATTAAGGGCCTATCATTTGCAGGAAAACGGTTATGATACTGTTGATGCCAACCTTAAACTGGGTTTTAAAATGGATCAGCGCGATTATGGTATCGGTGCGCAGATCCTGCGCAGCCTGGGTATTACCAAAATGCGTTTAATGAGCAACAACCCCAAAAAACGTGCAGGCCTTATCGGCTACGGTTTGGAAGTTGTTGAAAACGTACCTATCGAAATAGCGTCAAACCCTCATAACGAAGCTTACCTGCGCACCAAACGCGACAAGATGGACCATGCCATTATGCGGGATCATTGATCGTTATAAGCTAAAAGCGAAAGGCTGAAAGCGATCTGCTTTAAGCCTTTTACTATTCAATGTATTTGTGCAGAAAAGCTTTTGGCTTTAAGCCTTCAGCTCTACTGGTCCTCATCTTCATCGGGCCTGGTTGCCGGTGTAGTAATTGATGATGGGATAGGAGCGGGGTTAACCGGTGCGTTTTTGCGGCGGCCCTGTCTGAATATGTTCCGGATAAACTCGCCGAAGGTATCAAAGTCACGCTGGTAAACCAAACCTAATCCGTTTACATACTGTGGTGCCAACACATCTGTAAGGCTGCTTAGTGTTACGTTGTTTAACGCCCTGTAAGAGTATCGCGCCGTTAGGTTGCCATCTCGGCGTATTTTGTATAAGGCCTCAAAGTCTTTGGTAAGGCTGTTAAACCGTTGGTTAAACAGGTTACTGTTGTTATTATTAAAAATATCATTTGAGCCATTATTACTAAATAAGCTTCCGTTAAATGTAAGTCTGTCGCCATAAAACCTAAACGATGCACTTGCTTCATTTAATGAGCGAATGTTCAAATCAAAATATTTAATGTTCGATTGCGAAATCAGGCTGTTAAGCTTGTTAAATGCAAATTCGCTCACCGCCTCGCCGGCTGTACCCAGCACCTGGTTGGTTAAGTTATTACTGTTTGAGGTAAAGTTACGGCGAACAATAATACTGATAGCCTGCTGGCTCCGGTTATTGGCATCAGCGAGGTAAGTCGCCAAGTCGTCCTTAACAGATGGATCGGTAGGAAAGTTAAAGTCGAAATCAATATTAGGTTGTAACAGTGATTTGGTCAGGATCAGTTCGGCCTGTACCAAAGTTTGCTGCCCCGAGGTAGGAGTTTGCAGGCCTGCGGCAGTATACAGCGGCGCTTTACTGGTACGGACTTCATACAAGGCTTTAAGGTTTATTTCCGCGTTTGAAGGGTTGCCCGTCCACCTTATGGTACCACCCTGGCTTACAGTAAAGTTTTTACTGATAAAGTTTTTGGCAGTAAATTCAAACTTACCTGATGATATTAAAAAGTCACCGTACATCTCAAAATCGCCCAGGCTGTTAATATTCAATTTTAAATTACGGGCAACGCCGCTGCCTTCCAGCTGGCCATAATCAGTAGCTATTTTTACAATAGTTTTTTCATCGGCGCTTAAATCAAAGTTTAGGGTAACACCGTTAAAAGCACGCTCTTTGGCAACAACTTTAGCGGTGTCACTATGGCTTACAAATTTAATGAAATCGTAATCATTGGCGGTTGACGAGGTATTAAGGGGGATATTGAAAACGGTACCTGCATTGGTGCTGGCGGTAATATCAATCTTCATGTTATCAACCGGGCCGTTGAAGTTAAATGTGCCTGTACCATAAGCCGTACCATAATAAAGGTGGTTATCTTTAAATGTGGTATTCAGGGCCATCAGGTTATCGGCTTTAAGGCTTACATTAATATCCGGGTTGGATAGGTTATTGAGGTTTACGGTTCCATTGGCGGTTCCGGTACCTTTGTGAATGTCTTTCAAAACCATATCCTTAATGCTGATAATGCTGTTGTTGACATCCAGCTTGTTATTAACCGTATAAGCTGTTTTTAAATAATTAACGGTAAGGCCGGTGTTAACAAGTGTAACTGTGCCGTTAAGTTGCGGGTTTGAGGGCTTGCCGGTAAGTTTGAGGTCGGTTGAAACATGGCCTTTTATATCCGAAACAAGGTCTTTAACAAAAGGCTCAAATATAATAGCTTCGGTTTGGTTCATCTTGATATCAAAATCAAGGTTATCATCAGTCTCTTTGCCAAACGAGTAGGTGCCGCCAATGTTCATGGTTTCCAGGCCGCGGTTAATGATATTCATATTAACATCGGCTTGCTTGCGGTCGTTACCAAGTGTGGTAACCAGTTTTACATTGCCCACCAATGTCTTGTTCATGACAAGCGAATCAACAGTTAAATGCGAATCAATCCCCGGGGATTTGAGCACCGAGGTCAGTTTAACGTCGCCATCCAGGTAGCCTTTTAAGTTTACCCCCGAAGTGCGCGTGAGCTGGTTAAACGTACGCATGTTAAATTTCTGGAACGAGAGCTTTAACTGATCGGCGGGGTTATCGGATATAAAACCATCGATAAATACTTTTTGCGGCCCGTTTGAAAGTTCAAAGCCCGATACCTGTGTTTTGCCGTCCAGTAAACGGATGCGCACCTGCTCCTGGATCTTCCATTTCTCTTTTTCCAGTATGATGTCTGATGGCAGCAGTTTAAGTTTGGCCGTAGTATCGCGGCCAAATTCAACCAGGCCATAAAGATCCAGCTGGTTAACAGCGTTTTTATCCGAGAGCTTAACGTTAAAGTTAAGGCTGTCGTTTTTCAGGAAGTTGGTAATGTTGATATCCTTGATAAAAAGACTGTCCGTTAAGTCAACCCGCCTCAGCGATACGTTAAGGCCCAGCAAGCTATC
Source organism: Mucilaginibacter gossypii (assembly GCF_900100945.1). Classification (GTDB taxonomy): domain Bacteria; phylum Bacteroidota; class Bacteroidia; order Sphingobacteriales; family Sphingobacteriaceae; genus Mucilaginibacter; species Mucilaginibacter gossypii. The sequence continues at coordinate 50,051 of NZ_FNCG01000027.1, forward strand.
GGTAGTGTTTTCGTCAATAATAAAATCATGGAAAACGGTTTTGCCGTATTTAAGCGTTTTGATATAGCCCGATAGCGTAGCTGTTTTCTTTTCCGAGTTAAACTGCCCAACAAAAGTTCCTTGCTCAGGGATTTTCAGATCGGGCAGGAAAATCGCTGTAAGCGGATCGAGGTTTTTAAGGTTCAGCGAAAAATCAAACTCCTCAGGCTTAGGCGGCACTATAGTTGTTTTTATGGAAGGGATATACTTTTTAACGATGGTTTTAAAATACGAAGGCAGGGTTGCAAGATCATATTTGCCCTTGATGCTGCCATCGGCAAAGTCAGATTTTAAAGCGATGGTGCGGTTATTACCTATGCCGTCGGCTGATAGATACAAAGAGTCAACGGCATAATTATTTCGCGGATTGACCACCCTTGCCGGCGAAAACAGGATGTTCCCCTGCAAATTGGCCAGGTCATCGCCTTTAAACTGGGTTTTAAGCAGCGTGCTTACAGTTAAAGTATCTTTGGTAAAACCAAGCTTGTTCAGGTTAGCGTCCCTGATATCGGCAGTCAAATCATAAGTTGGCAAAGCGGGGTTAAGGTTAACCTTGCCTTTAAGATCAAGCTTTACGTTCCTGTCGTTTATGGTAATATGAGCGTTGGCCAGCCTGTTTATAAAACTGCCGTTAAGCGTAAGCCTGTTATAGGTGTAGTTATTATAAGTGATGGATGCGATTTTTGCATCCACTTTTTCAGTAAGGCTTTTCAGCGCGTCGCCGCTGCCCTGTATGTTTGAAGTAAAGGTGGCCCTGCCCAAATCGCTTTGATCAAGCAGGGTGCCCAGGTCAAAAGCATAGGCGTTAACCCTGCCGCTGTAGCTTGGACGGCCATTTTTATCAATTTTAAGGTTGATGTCTGAATCAAAACGACCGAGCGCAGTTTTAAAAACACCATAGGCAACAAAATCATTCTGCGAGCCGGTAAACCTGCCGGTAAAATTAAAGTTGCCGAATTTGGAAAGTATGGCTGGGGCCTTTTCTGTAGGCGTTCCCGAAAAATGGCTGATCAGGTAATCAAGGTCTTTTTTGTTGGAGGCAACCTGGTCAAATTTTAGCTCCAGGAATGCATTATCCCAATCAGTAAGGTTGTGCAGGTTAAAATCGCCTTTAACAAAAGTGGCCTGCCCGCCGGTAATGGTCACTTTTTTTGCTTTGAGGTTGTTCACATAGCCCTTGGCCTGCCCGTCAATACCCAAATCAAAACTCACTTTTTCTAATGAACTGGTAAAGTAGGAAATATCTGATGACGAAATGCGTGACGATTTAAAGCTGGCATCCATGTGCACCTTGTTTTCAAAATCATCAAAATCATCAAACGATTTAAACTTCATCCTGAAATAATCCTTCAGGTCTGATCGGGGTGTTTGAATGGCCAGGTGCCTTAGTAAAATTTGATTGGTATCTATTGTAGCATCCGATGCGAAGTGTTTTACGGTGAACCCGCTTTTTTCATGCAGGCTTAGGCTTTTTATATTGGCTTTAAACAGGTGGTTCTTTAAATCCATACCCTGTATCAACGTGCTGAAATGCTGAACATCCAGGTCGTTAAAGTTAACCCCGGCTATTACCGTATCGCGCAGGCTGTTCTTGTACCTGAAATGAAAGTTATTGATAGCAATGGTTCCAAAATTTAGCGTCCAGGGTTGGTTTTGGTTTTTTTTGGTGGTATCCGCCGAATTAAAATAATCTATAACAAATTGCAGGTTGGTAGTACTGTCTTTTTGTTTTTTGAGATAGAAGGAGCCATTATCCAGTTCGATATTGGAAAAGTTGATGGTGCGGCGTTTAATACTGCTGAAAAGATAAAAATCCTCAATATCAACAGCTAATCGGGGTGTGCTTAGTAAGGTATCCCGCTTTTTATCCAAAATATAAAGCCCCTCAATTACCACCGAGCGAAATGGCCTGAGGTAAAGGCTTTTAATCCCAACCTTGGTTTTCAATTCGCCGGCAAGGTAAGCTGCTGCTTTTTTGGCAGCCCAGGTTTGTACCGGCTTAAACTGAAATGTGAGCAAAAGTATGCTCAATGTCAATAAAATGAACAATACCAGGCCCAGGAATATTTTGAGTACTTTTTTAATAACTTTGCACCTTTAATTAGTGAGTTAGCGAAATAATGAGTTGGTGAATTTTCCTCTATCCCTATACAATTAGTAAGAGGGATTGGTTTGCTTCTCATTAATAAATCACTAATTCACTAAATCAGTAAATCAATAATTAATAAACACGTGCCCGTAATTTTAGGAATCGAATCATCATGTGATGAAACCTCAGCTTCGGTTTGTGTTGATGGTGTGATCATGAGCAATGTTATTGCCAATCAAACCATACATGAGGCCTATGGAGGCGTAGTCCCGGAGTTAGCCTCAAGGGTTCATCAGCAAAATATTGTTCCGGCTGTTCAGCAGGCATTATTAAACGCAAAAGTAAGCAAAAATGATATTGATGCGGTAGCTTTTACACGCGGTCCCGGACTTTTAGGTTCTCTTTTAGTGGGCGTATCATTTGCCAAAGCTTTCGCACTGGCAAAAGGCATCCCGCTTATTGATATTAACCACATGCAGGCCCATATTCTGGCCCATTTTATCGGCGATAAAAACCCGTCGTTCCCTTTCCTTTGCCTCACCGTATCCGGCGGCCATACGCAAATTGTGCTGGTGAAAGATTATTTTGATATGGAGATCATAGGGCAAACCCTTGACGATGCCGCCGGCGAAGCCATGGATAAGACCAGTAAAATTTTAGGCCTGCCTTATCCCGGCGGACCGCTCATTGATAAATATGCACGCCAGGGGAACCCTGATGCTTATAAGTTCCCAGAGCCGCAGATCCCGGGGTATGATTTTAGCTTTAGTGGCCTGAAAACTTCCATTCTGTATTTTATCCGCGATAACGTAGCTCAAAACCCTGATTTTGTTAGCCAGAACATGGCCGATATTTGCGCATCTGTAGAAAAACGGATCGCTACCATCTTGCTTAACAAACTGCAAAAAGCGGCGCAGGCATATGGCATTAAAGATATAGCTTTGGCGGGTGGCGTATCGGCCAATACAGGCTTAAGGTTAGGACTGCAGGCCATGGCCGAACAAAATGGGTGGAACAGCTTTATCCCTAAAATGGAATACTGTACTGATAACGCCGCCATGATTGCCATAGCAGGCTATCATAAATACCTTAAAGGCGAGTTTATAGGGCAGGACGTTGCCCCGATGGCAAGGATGGCTTTTTAGCCCCCCGGCCCCCTAAAGAGTAATAGCCCATGAAAAGGCAGGAATAATTTGTATATTTATGATAATGAATATCATAGAGACGATTAAGCGTTTTCCAGATCAGTCCAGTTGCATAGACTATCTTGAAGGATTAAGATGGCAAGGATTGCCAGAATGCCCGTATTGCAACAGCAAACGGAGCAGCAAGCGCCAGGAAAGCCAACGGCATATTTGCAATAGCTGTAACCGCAGCTATAGCGTTTTGGTCGGCACTGTTTTCGAGGGCACCAAACTTCCTTTGCCGCAATGGTTTTTGGCTATTTCATTAATGCTGAATGCGAAAAAGGGGTTATCT
>NZ_FNCG01000014.1 GCF_900100945.1 Mucilaginibacter gossypii
AGATAACCCCTTTTTCGCATTCAGCATTAATGAAATAGCCAAAAACCATTGCGGCAAAGGAAGTTTGGTGCCCTCGAAAACAGTGCCGACCAAAACGCTATAGCTGCGGTTACAGCTATTGCAAATATGCCGTTGGCTTTCCTGGCGCTTGCTGCTCCGTTTGCTGTTGCAATACGGGCATTCTGGCAATCCTTGCCATCTTAATCCTTCAAGATAGTCTATGCAACTGGACTGATCTGGAAAACGCTTAATCGTCTCTATGATATTCATTATCATAAATATACAAATTATTCCTGCCTTTTCATGGGCTATTACTCTTGAGAGGGGGCGCGTTGGGCTGAGCGTTGGCAGAGGTGTGTTTCGTCAATATTCATTGCCGCTTTGTAAACACACCCCTCCGCCCCTCTCAAGAGGGGAATCGCGCAAGCCCCCTTTTTATTCCTTTATTTAATTACGGTTCAACCACAAAATGGCAGCCCCGTTCCCATGTCCTTTTATTTCTGTATTACCAGCACCTTTCACCGTTTCTTCACCCGGCAAAAGCTCACCAGTTTTAGGGTCGATCCATTGTGCTTTGTAATTGACACCAGCCGATAAATTAAGGTGAATATCACCGCCATTACTATAAACGATATATCCTTTTGATGAGACTAAGCCCCATTGATCTTTAGGCGAACCCGGCAGCTCGGCAGGTTTCATACCGCTTGCATCGGCTAAAAAAGCTTTATTGGTATTGGCAGGAAGGACCGGCAATGATCCGCCTGCAATAAATACCGCCCAACCAAAACGGTCGTAATCATCGGCAGAAAATAATACTGCTTTATCCGGGTATTTGGTACGATACTCATGTACCGCACGGTAAACCTGCTCAAATGATGCCGCCTTTGGTTTAAAGATCCGTGCTTGCTGGCGTGGGGCCAGGCTTTGACCTCCGATGGGTTCATAAGCCGTTCCATTAGCCTGGTAGTACCAGTAACGGATATCGATCACGTTAATAACCGTAGCCGTTGCCGGGTTGGCAAGGATAGCATCCTGCACATCTTTTGTAGCGCTTAAAGCGATAATCTGTTTCTTTTTATGCGTGGCTTCCCATTGCTTAATGGTTTCTACCCAAAACTTCATGAAATGCAGCGGACCGGTAAATTCCGATCCAATCTGTTGGATCACCCCGGTATTACCTGCAAAGTTGTCCATACATTTATTGATGTAGGCAATGTGAAGCTTACGCCTTGCCGGGTCGGTTTCGTCATAAAACTGCTCAGCCATAAACTGGCGTTTGTCGCCGGCATAAGGTACAGGCTCCGGGAAACCGGTGCCGTTAATATTATTTGCCGTGCGCCATGGAAAATCGGTATAGTGCGCCCCAGCCTCAATAATATTGTGCTGAAAATAATTTTGGTGAACCAATACCAAACCTTTCTCATCGGCCAAGTCAGCAAATTGTTTCAGGCGATTCCAGTACCAGGTATTGTATTTGGTCAGGTCGTATTTGCTTAAGCCGTCGTAGGCCAGTTCTTTTCCGCTCCGGGCAAAAGGCAGTTCATAAAACGGAGCCCAAACATCGCCGTCCATCCGGCGGATACGCTCGTGATCATCGCGGCGGCGATCATACCACAAGCCGTAGTTATGTTCAAAAACTACCATATTACCTTTCTGCATCCAGTCGGTTACCGCGTTCAGATCATCCGTTAAACCGGTGCCGGTTTGGCCGGGTACCCAACGGGAAATTGCTGGTTTGGCCACCGTTTCTGTATAATCGGGATGAACAGTACCGTTCCACCATGGGGTTTCAAAATGCCTGCCTGCTAATACCACATTACCACGGGTTAACCATCCGTTGGTAACCACCATTTTGGGTGCTAATACTGTAGGTGCAGCATTTTTATATCCTATTTCATCAATAGTCTTGGCACCAGCCGATTCTGTATTGATAACATTTCTTTTAGACGATTGATCTATCCAGTTACTGATTGTAACAGCAGGTTTGCGGGCGGCGGCCATTAATTCGGCTGCCTGTTCAACCGTTGGGCTGCTTGAAGGTTCGGTGGCAGGATACAGGATATCGGCTTGTTTGCTTACATCCTTATTCAACCTGTTAGCCAGCTGTGTATAATAAAAACTTCTTGGGCTGATAGTACTGTTGGAGGTGCTCCAGTAACCGTCGCCGGCGAATTGTGCCCAGGTACCAAAAGCCCAGTTTTGGGCAGTTGGCGGCTGATAGCAATCCACACGGGCTGCGGTACAATTCCAAAACAAACTGTTAGCCGCACTCCATCCGGCACCTTGTCCGTCCTGCCCCCGGTTCATATAACTTAAGGGCTGCCCATCGATATTGGCGATATCAAACAAAACGCCTGAGGCCCAACTGTCGATGCCACCGCTAAAGCCCAGCGAACCTACCGCCATACATTGAACAAAAGCGTTTGGCCCCGGCGCGCAATACCCGGTAGCAAAATCATGAAAGCCCTGTTCGGAATATAAACGCTGAAAAAGGTTTTGCCCGCCCATAGTCAGGAATGTGTTACGGCGCTGCCCCCCTATTTCTGAAACAGGCGCGAGCGATTTACAATCCTCAACCGTTACCCGGTTTCCGGTAACACCAACAAATACTGCCGAACCTGCAAAATGCTCAAAGGTTACCTGGCGTACCCAGGCATCGCTAACATTTTCCATTGTGATAGCCATCCAGCGGTGGGCTTCATCTTTTGCGTTTGAAGCATCGTAAGCTGATTGCAGTTTTAAGTTTTCGATCCCCACTTGCACAATTCTGCCGGACCATTGGTAAGAGGCTATCAAACCACCGCCGTATGCAGTATCCAATGCTGTTGTTAAAGGTGCGTCAAGGGTTATGGCATTGCCATCTACTGCTGTTACCTTACGGTCCCAGTAAATATCCCGTTCGCCGGGTTTCCAGGCCAGGGCTGTTAAATCGCCACCAAAGTGATCGGTTTTGATGGTACTGATCCAGGCCTGTGTGCTCGGGCGGTGGATCAACACTAGGTCGCCGATTTTTAGGCCTGCACCTTCAGCAATGTGCAAAGTGTTGGCATTTACCGGTACATAGGCGTCGGTAATTTTAAGTTCTTTGGATGTTTGCCGGTCATTTTTACCGGTAACATGAATAAAGGTTTCCCTGTCGGTACCGGCTGCAAATAATGTGGTGCCGTTGGCGCCCATGCCGCTACCGCGCAAAACAACGCCGGATGCGTTAATTTTGAGACTACCATTAACCTGGTATGTACCCTTGTTAAGCAATACTGCGCCACGAAAACCATCTTTATCGGCAGGTAATCCGGCTACATAATCTAAAGCGGCCTGGATCCTTAATGTAGCATCGCCTACTTTTACGGGCACTACAACTTTAACAGGTATAAATGGAATTGGCTTTTCAGAAGCCATATATCCGCAGTACGAGTAATCAGGAATACGGTCGCCATTTGGCGCTGCAATGTAGTTTAGTTTGCCGTTTTTATCGGCTGCAACAGGTGGTTGTGGTTTAGGGGCTTTTTTCTTATCCTGTGCAAATAAGGGGGTATGCAAAAGCATCCCCCCAGTCATTAAACCAACCCAAATATAAATCCTTGTAAACCTCAGTCCCCGCATTATACTGTCTTTATTATTTTAACGAAGCCAATTTCTTTTCGCCTTTAGCGGCTACTGTATTTAAATATACTTCGATATTGGTATAACCACCGCCATTTTTTGCAGGCAGGGCCGAGTCGTTACCATCTTTAGGGTTTAGGCCATGAGCTGTTTCCCAACTATCGGGCAAACCGTCATTGTCCGAATCTTTGTAAGGCGTGCCTTTATATTCAGGATAGCCACCAACCTGCCATGGAGCAGTGATGATGCCCAGTTTGTACGAGTCTTTAGGTAATTTACGCACTTTAAACTGGTAAGCAGTATCGGTGTTCATTTCTTTATAAGTTATTTTACCGGTACGTACCTGCTCGGTGATGCGCACATCAACCGGATCGCGTTTTGGCAATGTTGCCCCGGCATTAGCGATAACAAATTTAAAGGCATCCTTTGCCGATAGGATAGTCATCGGAGGCATAGGGAACGGAACATCCGATTTCATGTAATCCTTGTACTGACCGGCGTCAGGCAATTCTTTGCCACCAGGGCCTTCAACCTGGATGCCACCGTTCCACGCATCTTTGGTAACTTCGGGATAACCTTCCATAATGTTACCTGATGCATAAACGCGACCGAATACTTTTTCTTTCAGCTTGCTCCTGCCCGATTCCGGTTTCAGGATGCGGTGACCAACGGGCTCATCTTTTGGTGTAACAGGACCAGGTTTAAAGTAGTTATTGATCACATTGTAATTGGTAGTATAATCGCCGCCATCCATTGAGCGGTGGTGCCAGTTAAATACCACATTGTTTACAAAGTTGTATACGCCATTCCAGCCAACAGATGGGTTACGACCGGTATTATCTGCCCAAAGGTTACGCATTAATGAGCTGTTTTCGCCGCCTGTTGTTGAACCGAAAGCGTGGTTCCAGTAATCCAATGATTCTGAATAGATACAGTTTTGGATAGTGATGTTCACGGTACCCAGCTTCTCTTCTTTCGAGCCATCACCCGGATCAAACATATGGCGGTACATCGAAAAGTTTTCGTCCAGTCCCCAGCTTGCAGATACGTGATCGGCAATGATGTTACCCACCGGGTTGCCACCCAAAGCATCATCACGGCGGCCAACATTGGTTTCGCCGCGGCGGAAACGCATATAACGGATCACAACATCATGTGTATTAACCCAAAATGATTCGCCTGCAATACAAACGCCATCACCCGGAGCAGTTTGGCCTTCAATAGTAATATACGGAGCCCTCACGATAATTGGTGTTTTGATGCGGATAATGCCCGCAACATTAAATACCACGATACGCGCGCCGCCTTTTTCGCAAGCTTCACGCAAAGTACCAGGGCCATTATCTGCCAAACTGGTAACTACATACACCTTACCGCCACGGCCGCCAAAGGTAAACTTACCACCACCTTCGGCACCCGGAAAAGCCGGGATCTTGGCCTGCGGCAAATCGGTCGGGCGTGCAGCCCATGGTACGTATACTTTGCCACGGCGCTGATCGGCCTGGATAATGGGCAGGGCAACCGCCCATGCTGAATCTGAACGACGGGTAGCCTCTTTCATCAAAGCTTCACTCTCTGCTTTAACCTTCTCCGGCACTTCAGGGTATTGGGCAAAAGCCGGTTTAGCTAAACCCAATGCCGCTGCTACTAAAAATAAAGCTGTGTGTTTTTTCATATTTGTATTCGTAATATTCTTTTGTTAAATGGTTAGCAGGCACCCATCGTTCAATTAATTTATTATTGAAGCGGATCAAACGGCCCACCCCAGGTGTTATTTTGCTGTAAATTGATATTATTTAACAATGCCGCCGAAGGGATGCCGAAAAAGTAATCGCCCGACTGAACCGCAATGTTATAAGAATCCATGGTTTTAGTTTTAACGGTGAAAGATGAGCTGTACAAGGCATCCAATGATGCAGCTGCTAAAGCATCTCTTGTACCGGTAAGATAATCTTTACCGCTTGCGTTGTTATTAAGGGTAACTGTCAAACCTGTTCTTTTTGAGCCATTCAATGTGCTTTCGAGCAGTTTACGGCGGCGAAGGTCCCAATAGCGTTTACCTTCAAACGCAAACTCAATTTTACGTTCATTCATGATAGCGTTGATCATCTGATCAGGGCTCATGCCTGCATCTAAACCGTAAAGGTTATCAGCACCAGCTTCAATACCCGCGCGTTTCCTGATGGCGGCAATATTGGTATAACCGGTAGTTACGTTGCCTAAGGCGGCAGCACATTCGGCCTGGTTCAATAAAACTTCGGCATAACGGATCTCCATCCAATCTGTACCAACATATGGTGTATTTGCCACACTGACATTAGGGTCAATAGCTTTGCGCAGGTAGAAACCTGAGCCTGTTGCTGATGCCGGTTCAGTGGTTTTAACACCGGAACCATCCGCTTTATTGTAATAAAAGTAAGTCCACAGACGATAAGAGCTATTGCCGTTTATAGGCCAGTTACAACCGTTGTAGGCAATAGTTTTGTTAAACCTTGGATCGCGGTTATCAAAAAACTTTGCATCATCATATGTATACTTTAAGGAGGTACCTGGTGCTTTTCCGTCAAGCATCGGGTATGATTTTACAATATCCCATGTAGGTTGATTGGAACCGCCTTTAGTACCTAAATAGGCCGGACGAGTCGCGTTATCATAGGTATTGTTATTCTGGTTTTGATCGGTTGATGATGTGTTAAAACCTGTTATCAAAATTGCTTCCGGATTGCTGCTGTTTTCGGTAAACCACATATTGTCATACGAAGGGTTTAAACCGTAGTTATTAGCGGACAATATCTGCATTGCCTTATCATTGGCATCAGCAGCTGTTTGCCAGCGGGCCGCATCATTGCTGGGGTTAAACTGAGGACTTGCATACGTTAGCAACACCCTTCCTTTAAACGCAGCAGCAGCAGCCGATGAAATACGACCGTAATCGCTGCCACTCCATTTGGCGGGCAGATATTTTATACAGCTGTCCAGATCGCTCACAATTTGTTTAAAACATTCTGAGGTTTTGTTACGAGGCAAAAGCGCCGCGTTTTTGGCGTCCTGACCAATAGCATCAAGCGGTTTTAATACCAATGGAACACCTCCATATAACCTTACCAGGTCAAAATACCTGAAAGCCCTCCAAAAATAAGCCTGTGCTTTATACCTGTTTTTGGTAGAGGCAGGCAAGGTGCTGGCGTCGAGGTCCTGCAGGGTTTGGTTAATGTTACGGATCCGGCCGTAGTTATTGCTGATATTCACCGAGGTACCGATGTCACCAACAGTTTCGATGGTAACCGTGCCTTTTACGTATGCGTTATCGCTGTAAAATTCGTCGCATTTGTCGCCCCCGCTGCCAATAGCGCCGCCGGTATCGCCAAACCAGCCAGGCTGGTTTGCTGTATACAGGTAATTGATGTTTAAAATAGCCACCGTTGAGTCATTAAAAATCTGACCGGGGGTGCTGTGTGTAAGATCTTCCTTATCAAGCACTTTTTTACAGTTTGTAAACAGGGCTGATACGATCAAAGCTGCAAATATGGTTTTAAATAATTTCATGTCTTTCAAAGTTTAGAAGCCTAAGTTTAAACCAAAAGATACTGTGCGTAAGTTGGGATATGCCCCAAATGGTGATGAAATATCACGATAATGTTCGGGGAACGGGTTTACAAAGTTGATTGGGTTTGTAGCTACCACATACGCCCTTATGCTTGACATTCCAAGCCTTTTTGTGATGGAAGCGGGCAGGGTATAGCTTAAGTTAGCACTGGAGATATTCCAGGTGAAGGGGCTAACAAACCAAAAATCACTTGTAGCACTCACATCGTCCGAGTAATAAGGGTCGGGATATTTGGCATTTGGATTAGATGGGGTCCAGTGATCGGCCCAGAATACAGGCCTGTTCTGGTTGGCAGTAGCTTGTTTAATGGCCGCGCTCTCAATTGATTGGTTACCACCCCAGCTCATTCCCATAACCACATTTAAGCTTAATGTTTTATATGCACCGCCAAAGTTCAGACCAAGATTGTAGTGGTTTGATGATTTCTTACCTAAATAAAACTGGTCGTTGAGATCGTTTTGTTTGATAATACCGTCGCCGTTTTTGTCAACGTAATTGATCATACCAGGTGAAGGTACGTAACCAAAAATCTTAACGTTTTGCGCGCCACCGGCTGCTGCGGCCCTTTCTGCAATGATCGCGTCGGCATCGGCTTGTGTACGGATAATACCGAGTGATTTGTATCCCAGTGTTCCCTGATCGCTTGATTTACCGGTCAAATCCTGAATGGTACCCACCTGCGCTGCAGCGATATCGTATTTAATGTATTTATTATCACTCCAGGAAAAGAACGGGCTAAAATTATAGCTAAAATTAGAACCGATTTTGTCTTTCCAGCTTACAGAGATCTCGTATCCGAAAGTATTGACAATACCATAATTTTCGGCAGATGGCGCTGCGCCTATAGTTACAGGAACTGAAGTGTTCAGCGATGCAAGCATATCATAGCGGTGCTCCCAGAAATAATCGGCCGAAACTGATAAGCGGTTACCCAGGAAAGCGGCATCTAAACCGTAGTTTGTTTTCAGGTCATGGTCCCAGGTTAAATTAGCGTTCGGGATAGCGATATTTAGCAGTGCGCCGAGGCCCCTGTCGCTATTGCCGCCGAAAACAGCACCGCCTTTGTTGCCGGTACCAAACTGGTAGTTAACCGCGTATAAGAATGAAGGTGTATTATCAGAACCCAACAAACCTACCGAACCTCTGAATTTCAAAAGATCAACAAAGCTTACTGATTTAAAGAAGTTTTCTTTTGAAACCACCCAGCCTGCTGAAGCCGAAGGGAAATATCCCCACTGGTGGCCCGGTGCAAAGTTGGTATTGGCATCCGCCCTCATGGCCAATTCAACCAGGTATTTATCGGCGTAGGCATAATTTACCCTACCTGCCACAGCTTTACGGCCATATTCTTTTACCAATGTAGCCTGGTTTGACGATTGATCGCCGATGGTGAACGTTTGGTTATCTTTTCCGCCTACAATTACACCGTCGGCTTCGGCAGCTACACCTTCACTATATGACTCATATTGCTCATACAAAGCCAGTGCAGTAATTTCATGCGCCCCAAAACGTTTATGGTAAGTAAGGTTGGCGTTGAACTGGTAATTATCTGCCATTGTAGGGGTAAGGCGCACCCTATCGCCATTTTTAATAGCTTTTACGCCTACCACAGTTCCTCCCGGAATATGGTTATTGTCGCCTTCGCCCGAATATTGGTTGTAATAAAACGTTGAGCCATATTGCTTGTTAAAGGCATTATTAAGATTACGGTTGTAGCTAACATTGGCAGTTAAGCCGCTAATACCCGGAATTTCGTAACTCAAATTGGCTAAACCATTAAATACAGTGTTATTGTTACCTGTGTAGTTGTTAGAATTTTGAACAGCAAAAAAGTTAAGGTTATCGTTATTGCTAGTTCCTAAATATACAGGATGCCCGTCGATAAAATATTTTTGCCATGGTGGTGCCTGGTTAAGCGACAGAAAGTCGTTATCCGGGCTTTCGCTGGTACTTGATAGTTTATACCAGTAAATTTTGCTTTTGGCAAGATCTTCGCTCAATGACAATGACAGTTTTAAACCTTTCGCCACTTTTGCGTCGACACTGGCCCTGAAGCCAAAGCGGTTAGTGTTTACGCCTTTAAAGTTGGAGTTTTGGTTTACATAATTTGCGCCTGCGAAATAAGTAACCTTATCGTTGCCACCGGTTATGCTCAACGCGTTCCTGCTGGTTACTGCCGGTTTAAATGCCTGCTCCAGGAAATTTTGGTTATTATTTTTAAAGTACTCAAGCTCATCCGGCGTATAATATTTTAAGTCTTTATTGCTTAAATCGCCGTTGATATAACCTTCGGGTGTTATGGTGTGGTTATACCTGGTTTGCTCAATATCATTCAAATAAGTAGCCATCTGAAAGCCCGACATCATTTTAGGAAGCTGAATTGCATCGGCAATACCTACTGATGAACTGAAGCTTACCTTTGGCCCGCCGGCCTGGCCGCGTTTGGTTGTTACAACGATAACGCCATTCGCGCCTAAAATACCGTATATGGCAGCGGCAGCATCTTTCAATATCGAAATGTTCTCCACCTCACTTTGATCAAGCAAGTTGAAATCTGCTTCACTACGTTGTACACCATCAATAATGTACAATGGTGTTGTACTTCCACCATTCTTTGCCAGAAAGACTGGGTTACGGATAGTGATGGTTCCGCTTTGGCCCGGTCTTGCAATACCACCGGTAACACTTACCGCGGCATTGGTACCGCGAAGTGCGGCGGCAAGGTTAGTGGTAGGGATATCCTGGATGGTTTTCATATCCACCGCGGCAACAGCACCTGTTAAGTGGACCTTCTTTTGAGTACCGTAACCTACTACCACAACCTCATCGAGGGCATTTTGTGATGGTACCATTTTAAAGTCGGCATTCATTTCGCCAATCTTCAGTGTTTTTTCCTGGTAGTTGTATCCAAGAAATTTAGCCCCAACCACAATGGCCTGTAGGTTAGTAGCCTTAATTGAATATTTACCATCGGCATTGGTGATAGTACCTGTTGTACTGCCCTTTACCTGGATGGCAACCCCTGGCAGGGGAGCACCTTTTTCGTCCGTAACCGTACCTGTTATATTACGGTCCTGGGCTTTTAGCGCGCTGCCTAAGCACAGCAACACCGAAAGTAAGAGGAAAAGTTTTCTCATAAACTTGATAATTTAATTTTCATGATCAGGTTAATTAATTAGTATAATTGGTTTGCCCGGCTAAAGCTTATTTCATGATACCGGGATATTTAGGTTAGTTCAAAAATTATTGTTTTGCTGCCTGCCGCTCTTTGATCCGTTTTTGCCACTCTTCACCCTCCTTTTTCATATCGTAGCCCTGTGCGGATAGGTAATTATTAATGCGGCCCTTAAACTTCCCAAACCAGGCATGTTTTTTCTCTGCCGATTCGGCATCTATAGCATTCTCCCTCGCTTCCAGCAGCCATCCTTTAATTTTGTCTTTTTGCTCCCCGGTAAGGGTAGGTATTTCATCCTGGTAAGCGGTATAAGTGATGGGATAAATGCGGTAGGTCATGCCGTCTTTTATTTTATCAACCTCATCAGCGCTTAATTCCTTATTCAGCTTATTGATATATAAGGTATGTAAAACCTTAACCTGCTTAGCCACATTACTATCTACAAGGGCGATTTTGGCATTGGCACCTGCTTTATCATCGGGCATCTGGGTTTTAATATCATTTACTTTTGCTTTACGCGCATCATAAATGGTGTTCAAATCACTGTACTGGGCAACTACAATATCACGCACTTTCTTAAATTTTACCGAGTCGGTGATGCCTGCTCCTGTAACAATTTTGTTTGAACGTTCGGTTATAACTTTTATGTAGTTGTTATCCACTGGTGCCTGCGCGAAAGCCTCACTGACTGCAACTGATAATAACAATATCACTATGTATTTAAAGTGCTTCATGGTTGTTTCAATTGGTTAAATTCTTTACAGTTTTTATAAAGCCCTTAAAAAAAGTATATAGTACCCTGCCGTTTTTTACGCAATTAATTGTTCATATCACAATTAATTAACTGTTAAAATCTTGTCAGTTCTAAAAGCCTGATAAAAAGTATAATTAATTTTATTGGTTTATATTTCCTGGTATCCTGCAGCCTGATTTACAAGTTGCTTTAACAAATATCAATGGTTAGCCTTTGCCTTTCCTATTTGTATTTATCTATTTATTATACAATCTTATCATAACCCGCTTTTCGTGTTAACGTAATTTTTTGTCAAAAGAAAATTACATTCGTGCAAATTGGGTTTGATTAAAAATTACTACTTTTAAAATATAAACCAGCGCGACGCATACTTAATTGTCCGCTCACCTGCTAATCTTTATTGATTTTTACAAAATGAAGCCCCATTTTCTCAAGGTTGCGGTTAAACCGCAAAATTCATTCAGTATCAGGCATGATATTTTGCCCACCTTCCGGGGTATCTGGCACTACCATCCCGAGCTTGAATTACACTACGTAATAAAGGGCGAAGGGGTTAGGTTTATTGGTGATAATATCAGCAATTTTTCGCCAGGCGAAATCACATTGCTGGGAGAGGCCCTACCACACTGCTGGCGCTGCAAGGACGAATATTTTTTGCCCGAATCCGGATTGAATGTTGAGGTGATCGTGATCCACTTTTTGCCCGACTGCCTTGGTCGTTATTTGTTAAACTTACCTGAAGCGTTCATGTTGCCCAAGCTTTTTGAAAAGGCCAAAAGTGGTATGGTAATTAAGGGTGAAGCAAGAACCGAGCTGGCCAAACTGATGCGGCAGGCGGCTGAAGCTACCAACCTCGACAGGATCATTATCCTGCTATCGATACTTAAAGTGCTGGCCGAAAACGAGGACTTTGAACCGATAACGCTATCGCACAGTGACTTTCATCAATCCAACGAATCGGATACTATCCGCCTCAATAAAGTATGCTCCTATACATTGGCCAACTATAAACAGGAGATCAGCCTGGAAAAAATAGCAGCCATCGGCAACCTCAGTGTCACCTCCTTTTGCCGGTATTTTAAACTGATGACCAAGAAAACGTATTTTGATTTTTTAACCGAGATCAGGATCAGTCATGCCTGCCGTTTTTTGATTGAGGACAAATTACCCACCGAGGTTTTGTGCTTTGAATGCGGTTACAACAACATCTCTAATTTTTACCGACACTTTAAACGGGTTACCGGCATGACCCCGCTTGAGTATAAACGCCGTTATATTAAAGGACAAAAGCAGGCAATTTCTGCTTAGTTTGGTTAAGTATTAAGTCGTTAGCCAAAAGTTCCAACAGGCTGTTTTAAAATGTAGAGACGCATCACATGCGTCTCACGCATGCAAATCCAGGGTTTAATGAATTACAAAACGGCTTGTCCTATGGAAGACGTATGTGATGCGTCTCTACGTAAAAACTTCACAACAGAATTAAACAGGACTTTCGACTTAAGACTAATAGATACCGATCTCACTTTGAAGTGTAGTGTAGTTAGCGTAAAGATCTTCTATTTTATTGCGGATGGCCGGCGAGAAATAACCAACATCGCGCCGGGTGGTGGTTGTAATTTTAAGCCCACGTTTAGTAAGATAATATTTAGCAATAACAGGGTAAACATTGTGCATCACATCCATATTTTCGGTTAGAAATTCCTGTACCATGGCAACCTCATGCTGGCACGATGCATCGGCATAATGATTGCATAACCATACAATAAGCTCAGGGAAGAAATTCCCCTGAATACATGACAATCCCGCCGAACCTGCTTTAAGCGATTCAACCGCGTGAACCATGTAAGCGTCATACAGCCCAAACGCCGGATTAACTTTGCTTGCCTCCAATTTCTGTTTTACCACGTCAATTTTAAGGCAGGTATCTTTATGATATATTACCCTGCCTGTTGCTGCAAAATGATGAAGCTGTTCTGCCGATAATAACCTTTTGTATGGCACCGGGCATTCGTAAAAGCCTAAAGGGATATTTTCAGTATGATTGAACAGTTCAAAAACACGGTCATTAAGTACAGCATCCGGTTCATCGGCATCAGCCAGCAAACTGGTAATGGCAATCACCGCCGAAGTACCTGTATCATATACCTTTTTTATAAAATCGGCTTGTTTTTCAATTGGCCCGCCAAAGGTACCGGTGGCCACGACAGGAACAGCGCCGTCAACAGTTTCAACCACGTGTTTGATAATTGCTAACCGCTCCTCACCACTCAATTCAAACATTTCGCTCGACAGGCAATTGGCAAACACACCAGCCGCACCCGCGCGCAGGTACATTTCGGTTAAGCGGGTCAGCGCTGCATAATCAATAGCACCGTTATCTTTAAAAGGCGTTAACATTACCGGGATAAAACCCTTTTTTGATTGTTCCATTTGATGATTATTAAACTGTTAACTGCCTTGTTTTGGTTAAAAATATTCCCGTTAAAAATATAGCGAGGGTACCCGCAACAATGATCATGTTGGTATTGAGCGTACTGCGAAGAACGGCGTATTGCTCGGGAATGAGTGACGGAAAAGTAAGCCAAAGGATCACCAAAACACCTATGATACTGGCAATGATGGCCTCATGGTTACGGGTTTGCCTGCTGATAATGCCCAGCAAAAACAAACCGAGCATACCTGCTGCAAAAATCCCCGAAAGCTGCCACCATAAATCAAGAATGCTTTTTACCCCTATCATGGCTATCCCGGCGGCCATACCCGCAAACCCAAAAAGCACAGTACCGATATGCAATGCATTCAATGTATTTTTATCATTAAGTTGTGGTTTAAAATATCTTTTGTAGATATCGATGGTAAAAACCGTGGCCGATGAGTTCATACCCGAACTGATGGTGCTCATGGCAGCTGATAAAATAGCAGCTACAATAATACCAACCAATCCTGCCGGGATTTTGGTAACCATAAAATGCGGCATGATCTTATCACCGTAATCGGCAGGGGTTAATTTGTTCATAAATACCGAAACATCTGTTGCCGAAGCCGTTGCAGGCAGGCGCTCAATAGCTACCTGGTGCTTAAGGCTTAAGATCAGATCGGGATGCTGCCTATAGTAAGCGTATAAGCATGAGCCTATTACAAAAAACAGGAAAGAAGCGGGCACATAAATACCAACACAAAGCCAAACTGATTTGGCAGCCTGCTTAGTAGATGTAGCCGCATGATAACGCTGGATATAATTTTGATCCATCCCAAAATTATTTAGATTGATGAAGAAACCGTAGAACAGGATCACCCAAAAAGTTGGTTCGGTAAGGTTCAATGAAAAACTGCCCAGGCTGAATTTGTGATCAGCTTTACCAATTTCTACGATCTTATCAAAGCCGCCGGGGATGCTGTTTACCACCAAATAAATGATCAGTAGGGCTCCTAAAGTTTTGATGATAGCCTGCACAACTTCTGTCCAGATCACAGCTTTGATCCCTCCTGATACTGTGTACAGGATAATAGAGATTCCCATTACCACCATAATGGACTTCATAGACAGACCGGTAAGCGCCTGCAGACTTAACGCTATGCCAAAAAATACAGATCCCATGCGGGCTATCTGCGTAAGCAAAAAGCAAATAACCGCATAAACCCTTGCCCAGGGACCAAAGCGTTTTTCGAAATGCGTATAAGCCGAGATGTTACCGGTATTACGATAAAATGGTATAAAATATTTAACCGCTATCCAGGCTGCAAATGGCATCGATAAGCTAAACACAAAAGCGTTCCAGTTGCCGCCGTAGGCCTTGCCGGGCACTCCTAAAAATGTATTACTGCTTAAAAAAGTAGCATAAATGGATAACCCGATAGCCCAGCCTGGTATTAAACCAGATGCAACGGTGAACTGCTCGGCATTTTTATTTTTACGCGAAAAATAAAAACCCACCAGCACCATAGCTATAAGGTAAATACCTATAATGGTAAAATCTAACACGGGCAACACTTTCATGCGTTAATCGGGTAGTACAGTAAAAATTAGTATTGTGGTTTAAAATTGTATAACAAATTTAACGTCCTGCAGTTAACCTTTACTGTAATATTTTCGCCTGCTATTGTATGATATTATCACCAACAAATAAATATACAAACAAAAAACGCCGCCGCTTGGCTCCAGCCGAGTGGCAACTATTCTCCGGCCTCCGGCCGGTATACACCACACTTGTTTACGGCGGCCAGAGGCCGCTTGATAGCTGCCACTCGGCTGGAGCCAAGCGGCGGCTGGAAACAGCTTCTCAACGTGCGCTTTCAATAATTAGCCGGGCCGCCTGCAACCCATCAGCCGTAGCAGTAATGGTAATTTTCCCGGCAACAGCTTTAGATTGGATAATAGCCAATCCCAAACCATTAAACAGGTGATGCTGATCAGATACAAAAGGTTCCAGATCTGTTTGTGAGCCATTATCCACCCCTTTCAATATGCCTTGTCCGGTTACTTTAAATTTCACCAATTGATTAGCATCGGGCACCGGAACATTGTTTTTATCCAAAACAGATACGGTAATGTAAGAAAGATCTTTACTATCGGCTTTAATTTTATCCCGATCGGCCTTAAGCTGTATTTTGTAAGGTTCGCCTGCTGTGACTACCTGCGTAGTCAACACTACTTTTCCATTACGGCGCGATATGGCTTTTAATACTCCCGGTTCATATTTCACACGCCACATCACATGCAGGTCATCGCCGGTTTTCTTCTTTACGCCTATCGATTTACCGTTCAGAAATGCTTCAACCTCATCGGCATTGTTGTAATAAGCCCACACATCAATCAACTGGCCGGGCTTCCAGTTCCAATGCGGTAACAGGTGTAAAACGGGCCTGCTTGTCCACTCGCTTTGGTACATGTAATAAACATCTTTGGGAAAACCGGCCAGATCAACAATGCCAAAGTACGAACTGCGGGCAGGCCATAGGTACGGGGTTGGTTCGCCGATGTAATCAAAGCCTGTCCACACGAAAAGTCCAGAAAGGAAATCATGCTTTTTAATGATCTTCCAGGTCTCTTCGTGCGTTGAGCCCCAATAGGCCGACACATTATCATACGATGATACGGTGAAGTCGGCGTTACCATCCTTCAACGGGGTTTTACCGTCCTTTGGCCAGCGCCTGATACTATCCGACGGCATATCATAATGCCCCCGTGTTGCCAGGGCCGACATATTTTCGGTGCCGATAAACTTTTGACCGGGATAGTTTTTCTGAAAATCGGCATATACTTCCTGGTGGTAATTTAAACCAACCAGGTCAAGCGCACCCGACTGGTAAATAAAGTTCTTTTTAGGATCAGCATCGCTCAAAGCCGATGTAACCGGCCTGGTGTTATCCAGTTGCTTTACAATTTTTACCAGCTCGCGACCAATACTTACACCTGTACTATCAAACTGTTCCCTTATTTCGTTACCAATACTCCATGCAAAAACAGATGGATGGTTACGATCGCGTAAAACCTGGTCTTGCAGGTCTTTCACATGCCATTTATCCCAATCTTCGTGGTAATCATGCTTGCTTTTTTTCTTCTTCCACATATCAAAAGCCTCGTCCATCACCAGGAAACCCATTTTATCACATAGGTCGAGTAATTCGGGCGCGGGAGGATTATGAGATGTACGGATAGCATTGCAACCCATATCCTTTAAGATCTGCAATTGCCGCTCAATAGCGCGGGTATTAACAGCCGTACCCAAAGCCCCCTGATCGTGGTGCAGGCATACGCCAAGAATCTTCATCGACTCACCATTTAGGCTAAATCCTTTATCTGCATCAAAGTTGAAATAACGTATACCTGTGGTAGTTGTGTAATCATCGATAACCTTATCAGCAGCAAACAACTGCAGTTTTACTTTATACAGATAGGGGTGATTTATCGACCATAATTGAGGATTGTTTACCTGAACGTTTTGTTGAATTACAGTGTCCTTTACGGTAGTAGTGACAGATCCAACAATCTTGCCATTATCATCCAAAACAGAAGCTTTGAGCTTAAACTTTGAATTAACGAAAACCGGTAAAACTGTGCGAATATGGATTTCTGTTTTTTGCCGATCGACCTGCGGCGTAGTTATAAATGAAGACCATTGCGGCAGATGCGTTTTATTAACGGTTGTTAGCCACACATTACGGTAAATACCTGAACCGGTATACCAGCGAGAATTAGGCTGATCGCTGTTATCAGCCCTCACGGCTATCACATTTTCCTGTGTACCGAATTTAAGGTAAGGCGTTAAATCATACCTGAACGAAATATAGCCGTTAGGCCGTTTACCTAAATAATGGCCATTTATCCAAACCTCGCTGTTATGAAAAACACCATCAAAATCAATCAAAATAGTTTTTGTTTTTGACGATGCAGAGATCAGGAAACTTTTGCGATACCAACCAATGCCGGCTGGCAATCCACCTTCGGCCTGTGTAGTAGGATTTTTACTGTCGAATTTACCTTCGATGCTCCAATCATGCGGAAGATCGAGTTTCCGCCAGCGGCGATCGTCATACTTTATGGCGTTTGCTGCGGCATCATCGCCCAGAAAAAACTTCCAGCCGGCGTTAAAACTCTCGGTTTTGCGCACCTTTTGGGCAGATACAAAACCAGCCGCGAAAAACACTAAACACAGTGTATATAGACAACGTAGCCTCATTATTTGGATTTGCTTTTTTTAACAGGCGGCGCAACAAAGTTGAGCTCGCTTTTACCCAGATCTTTCGACACAGCTACCGCTATACCGCGCTGATCGGCTTTGTTTACAGCGCAATAAAAATGATAAACCAAGCCTTTATGCTTCACCACACACGATTTATGGGCAAACATATTATCATAAGGTTCAGACGATTGAATGAGTTTCTCCCCTGTCCAATCTGTCCAGTGTACCAGGTCGTATGAGCAGGCAAAGCGATTAAACACGCCTGAGTCGCCGGTTTTCCAGAAAGCACCAAAATAGAACATTACATATACGTTGCCTATCTGTTGAATATATGGATCACCTGTTATCCCGTCGCCGTGATTCAATACCGGGTCTTTACCAAAACGCCTCCAGTGTAGCATATCATCCGATACGGCCATGCCAATCCGCTCGGCACCACGCTTTTTGTTTACGCTATCGCCATTCGCATTATAGTACATAATGAAAGGGTGACCGGTAAGCTTCTTTTTATCCCAGATTACGGTTTGCTTATATTGGGTATGGTTATCCCACCAGCTTACATCTTTATCAATACTTGACAATACCGGATGATCTAATCCCTGCCACTCGTGAACCGTACCCGGATCTTTATCGGTAGAAGCCACACTTACGGATAGCAAACCTTTCTCATAGCCTTTGCTTTGCCCGCCGAAGTACGATAACCAATATTTGCCATTATACTGCTGCAATTTGTACGAACCTCCCCATTTATAATCCTGCAAACCTACATAACCAGCTTTTTGATTATTGTCCCATTTGGTAGTATCATCCGAAAATGACAGGATGCGGCCACGGGTTTTCCAGTGCAGCAGGTCCTTACTATCAGCCAGCCAGGTTTCATAACCGCGTCCATTGAAAATGATGTAGCTCATATACCAGCCGTCACCCTGGCGAAAAACCGTAGGGCAATCAGCTTTCTGACTGTTGTCTTCGGGCGCTATCACCAGGCCATATTTGTAAGGCGTTTTAACCTGCTCGTAAATATCTTTCATCACCTTTTCGGGTACCTCCTGGGCATGTACCTTCAGTATTAAAAAAGTACAAACGAAGAATGCAGATGATTTGAAAATGTGTTTCATAGTTTGTTTAGTATTTATTTGGCGATGAATGTATAGTTGCCTGAACCTGCCTCGATTTCAGCCTTCCCATTGTGATAACCGATAAATTTGATATCGTGGCGAGTTTTAATATTTTGCCCATCGACCATAATAGCTGCATTATTTTTCACGGGCAGAAAGATACTCGCGGTAGTATTTGCCGGGATGTTCACCTCCAGTTTAAACTGCCCCTGCCCCTTCGCCCAACTGCTTGAAATATTGCCATAAGGCGATTTATAATTAGCCTTAGCCCAGGTTACATTACCCACAGTTTCGGGCCTGATCTCGATTTTATTAAATGCGATGGCATCATCTGCCGGACGGATCCCGGCCAGGCCGCTGTAAAACCACTCCATCAGGTGCCCCAACATAAAATGGTTGTTGGATACCGAAGGCAATGCCGCCCACGATTCGGTTAAGGCAGTGGCACCGTGAGCCAGTTGATAACCATAGCCCGGCACATCGGCACGACTGTTCATATCATAGATCACATCCGAAAGGCCTTCATCATCCAAAACCCGTAACAGGTAGCGATAACCGATGTCCCCTGCGGTAAGGGCATTCCCTCTGCCGCGGATATCTTTTACGATATTATTCACTACAGCTGCTTTATATTGTGGCTCAACCAAACCGGCATAAACCGACATAGCGTTGGCCGCCTGACTGCCTGTGCCGTATTGTTTAGTGTCAGTATTAAAAAACGTTTTGTTATAGGCCTGTTTTACTTCATCAGCCAGTTTCTTGTAAGATGCGGCATCATCGTTTTTGCCAAGCAGCGTAGCTATTTTTCCGGCTATATCAAGGTCATAATAATACAGCGAAGTTGCCGTAATTCCTTGTGGTGTTAACTGCGAAACGCCGGGAGGATTTGGACCAAGATCATACCAATCGCCCAACCCCTGATACAGCAAATGATTTTTTGATTTTTTATCGAGATAGGCCAGGTAACGCTTGATCATATCATAGTTTTGAGCAAGCACTTCCTTATCACCATACCACTGGTATACATACCACGTCAAAATCACCGCGTTGCTCCCCCACTCAGGCGAATCGCGAAAAGGCTCGTCAAACTTTACATATTCAGGCGAAATTTCGGGGATCAATCCATCCTCTGTTTGGGAAATGCGCATATCATTAATACACTTGCGTGCCAGGCCCACGATATCATAATTGTAATGCAGGGAACTGCCCACCAGATGCGCTTCTTCCAGCCAGCCCAATTTTTCGCGGTGAGGACAATCGGTAAATACGCTGGCCATGTTGCTTTTCATGGCCCAGTCAATCAGCTTAAACGTTTTGTTAAACAGTTCATTTGAGCAGGCAAAACTGCCCACGGTTTCTGCTGAGTTGCGCATGTGCAATCCTTTAATATCAACAATCACGGGGCGCTTCGATACATTGGTTTCCCCTTGAGGCGCGGCACCCTGCACCTGCAAATACCTGAAACCGTAATAAGTAAACAGGGGATGCCAGGTTTCAATACCATCACCCTTCAACACATAATCATAATAATGCGGACTGCCCGAGGCTTTTTGATTGGCGCTGCCATCCTCATTTACCAGTTCGGCGGGGATAATGCGCACAGTATCCCCTTTTTTACCCAGAAGACTAATCTGTGGGATTCCTGAAAAATTTTGACCCAAATCATAGATCCATGCGCCATTAGCCAGTTGCTTTTTACTTCGAGGCTTCAACACCTGCATGATCTTCAAAGGCTCCGCCATTTGCGCGCTCAATTCGGGTATGCCATCTACTTTAACAACATTTCGCCATTTTAAGTCGTCAAAATTGTTTGTATTCCAACCCGATTGCTCAAAGTTGGCGTTATAATCCTCGCCACCATAAATGCTGCTGAAAGTAACCGGCGAAGGTGCCGTTTTCCATGAGCCATCACTAACAACATTTTCTACCTTGCCGTTATCATATTCCAGCATCAAACGGCAAATCATTTTAGGATAACCAAAGGCACCGGTGAGCTTGCGATAACGTTTATCCCGCGGAATGTAATAAAATCCATTGCCAAGCATTACGCCAATAGTATTTTTTCCCGAAAGAAGTTGACTGGTTACATCAAAAGGCACATATAGTGCCTGCTTATCATATTTTGTCCACCCGGGATCAAGGAAATGATCGCTAACTTTTTTACCATTCAGGCTTAGCTCAAAATGACCTAACCCGCATATATAAAGCGTGGCTTTTTTAAGCTTGCCATCAACATTAAAATTCTTGCGTATTAAAGGCAAAACATCATTGGCTGCACCCAGCTTTTTAGGCCCTTTACCATGATAAAAGGGAACAATGACCGATGAATCATGTAATTTATCATAAGCTATCCAATCGGCACCATGCCAGTCTTTTTTTGTAAGCAGGCCCATTTGCCAGCTGGCAGTATTACTCCATGCCGATGCTTTGCCATGGTTGTCCCAAACCATTACCTTCCAGTAATATGTTTTTGCGGCTTGCATAGGCTTACCATTACATGAAACCTGCAGCGATGCACCGGATGATACCTTTCCCGAATCCCATATATCGGCAATATTACTTTTGAGTTTAGCAGCGTCACCGGCAACCAAAACCCGGTAAGCGGTTTGCAGGGTGCTGTGGGCATCGCTTTGCATTTGCCAGCTCAGCTTTGGCTTAAGCGATTCGATACCCAACGGATTGGTTTTGTACTCGCATTGCAGGTTTAACACCTTCAGGCTTTGCGCAAAAAGGCCGAGGGGCAGTAACAAAAACAACAGGCTGATCCTTTTTTTCATGTTAATAATTTATTGCATTTCGATACCCGAAACAGCCAAACCATCAGCTTTTATGCCCGTGATTACCAGCTTATAATTCCCCGCGTTGATACTTGTGCCCGTATTGGTTGCAACCGTGCCCGATTTATTTTTGGCAACCGGTTTAAAACCCAGTTCTTCCTCCTTCATCACCGTACCATCGGCGGCCAGTAATTGCATTTTTGCCGTAAAAGTTTGATTGCTCTGATTATAATATTTTATGCGCAAGGCATACAGATCGGCAACACCCGGCGTTAACGCGAATGCCACACTGCCGCCCGCACCGCTGTTAAATTTAATTACTTTTTTTCCGTTCAGGGTGTCGGCTTTTAAACCATCGCCTTTTATCTCAGCCGTCTCCGCCTTATAACTTATGGTTTTACGAAGATCGGTAGCAGGTTGCAGCGAAGTAACAGGCAGCACCACCACAGTGTACATGAACCTGCTTTTATTTTCACCTAACTTAACTACATCAGCCCTTTTAAAACGCTTCCTGTAAACAGCCAGTCGACTCCCTCCATTGGCATCATTTTTTACAAATAAACCGGTGTTTTCATAATCGGCAACCCAATCTGTCCTTTGAGATGCCTGTACATCCATAGCAACATATACATCGGCATCAGCATTCAGAGTAAATGAACCAAAAGCCCCCTCTAAATCGCCCCCGGAAGGGGAGACTTTTAAAACCCTCCCTTCCGGGGAGGGTTGGAAGAGGCAACTTATCCAATCCGCACCATAAAATATTGGAGGCAGATCATTAAAAGTTACCCCGGCATCAGTATATTGTTTTTGGCCGATATCCATCCAGCTTTTTATTACCCATTTATTGTTGCCCTGTAATTGGTAGATTATTCCTTTGCTTCCTTGTTGTGGCTTTACCGTCTTATTTGAAGTACTGATGGCGATGGCGGATATGATCGCCTCGCCTGCTGCTGCGTTTGGAAAAGATATGCTTAGCATCCCGCCTGTAACATGCGCAGTGATACTTTTTTTAAGTGCCTTGTCATACCCACCTTCTTTCCAGATATCCAGATTACGGATCATGGTTTTGCCGTTCACAGCTATATCAAATAAACGCCAACCTGAACAATCCATCCCGCCGCCTGTGCCATACCAGGGTTCGGTAAAATATAGTTCGATATGATAATCACCGTCCGGCACCGGGAAGTTGAATTTCAATTTATTCAAACCATACCTGAATGTTTGGAACAAGGCATCATCAGCCGTATTACCAATTCTATCGAAAGTGCGTTGCTGACTGGCAAAAAACTGGGGCATACCCGGATAATCATCCGTCCATGATGTGGAGCCGGGTTGGTGTTTATTATCCTGGTGTTTGTCGGCCATCCAGGTATTGCCGTAGGTATCGTTGTAATCCGGTCCTCCGCAATTGAGGCGATACAAATAGTTATAACCTGCTTCGGGCTTCAGGATAGCGGGATCCTCTTTTGGCAAATGGGGTGCTTGTGGCAGATGGTTCAGCATGATCTCATCATGCGCTACCTGCTTACCATTAATATATCCCACAGCATACAGCACATTATATTTAATATCCGCGCCATCCCATTGAAAATGTGTGCCGATCCCCTGTCGTTTTCGTATGCCTAATGATTCATGGTTGAGATCATTAAAAAGCTCAACCTCATCGCAATTGGAGTAAACAATTATACTATCCTTTTTCCCCGGAGTAAGCCAGCGGTTGGGCCAGGTGTGCGATACAATGTAAACCATCGGCTCGCTACCTTTAGGCGCATAATTGGCCCTGTACATGTAAAACGCATCGGTTGGCTGCCCCCAAGGTGTAAACAAACCTTTATAGTTAACAGGGCCAACCCTATCCAGTTCCCGCTGCCCTTCGCCGCCTTGTGTGCGACCAGGGTTTTCATGCGAATAGAGCAGCCATTGAAAATGCCCCGCAACCTGATCTTTTACAGACTCGGCCAGGCGGACTTTGGTTTCCATCAATTGGGTCATGCGGTCTTCACTCAGCGGCCCATTTGCATTGAAAGGGCCTTCGGTATGTAAACCAAGGCTTCGCCATGCGCCGTACTCACCTACTAAAATTTGTTTTTTCAAGTCATCGCCGTAGGTGAGCGGATTACCTCCGTAAGTGCCTGTCCAGTTTTGGGGCACGTCCCAATCGGTGCCTTCTCCGCCGTTGCAGGTTGTTATTTTGCGTTGCGATGAGGCTGTGGGGTCAAGCTTACGGATGAGATCGCTGCATTCGCGGGCAAAATCAGTCGGTAACTTGCTTTCGTTCTGTAATCCCCATAATATCACCGAAGGACTGTTGCGCCGTTCCTTTACCCAATCAACCAGTAAAGCTTTGTAATTGGCCCTGAACTCCGGCGAATCATACCAGATATGTGCCGAATACTGTGGCCACCATAAAATGCCCAGCTTATCCCAATACTGCTGATAGGCGAGGTTATGAGGCTGATGAGCATCCCGAAAAGCATTAAAACCAGCTGCTTTTACCTGCATTACCCTGGCTTTGATTTCCTGCGCTTCAAAAGCCTGGCTTTTACCCATCAGGTGTTCGTACTCGGCAATGCCATTGATAAAAACAGGTTTGCCATTGAGATAAAAACGATTGTCGTTATTATTTCTGCCGATGGGCCAGCTAATCCACCGGATACCGTAAGAGGTTTGAGTTCTGTCAATCAATTTTCCATCGGCCCAAATTTCCGTTACTACATGATACAGGTAAGGTTTCTCTAATGTCCATAGTTGCACGTTTTTAACATCGGAAAATTGTTGACTTACCGTATTAACCTCACCGGCTTTTAATATTTTTTTTGCTTTTGCTTGCGCGATAGTTTTGCCAGCGGCATCAACCAGGTTGTTTGTCACGGTTATTGCAGATGGCTTACCACTGTAGTTTTTAACTTCAGTTTCGAGATAAAGCGTAGCCGATTTTTCACGGACGGTGGTATCGTTCCAGATGTGTACGCCAAAAGGTTCCACCCTGACAGCATTGGTAACCATCAAATGCACCGGTCTGAAAATACCCATCGGCTGCGAACCTTCCGAAAAACCGGGGTCATCCGAACAGGCCCCACAAACCCATGGCAAATCTTTGATAAACGAAGGGTGATCAGCCTTAACGCATAACAGATTTTGTTTGCCTGCTTTGATAGCATCCGTTACATCAATGGTAAATGACGTGCGCCCGCCCGTATGATAGCCAACCTGTTTACCGTTGAGCCAGACTGTAGCATAAGAACTAACGCCCTCAAAACAAAGGAAATAACGTTTATCGTTTTGTTTACTTTCAAGCGGGAATATTTTGCGGTACCATGCGGTGCCATGCCTGTTGCCATGTTTCAGTCGGCGATAGCCACCGTAGGTATCCCAGTTATGAGGAACATTTACCGTTTCCCATTTAGCATCATTAAAACCGGTTTGCTCAAAACCGGCATTAGCTTTTGGGTTATTATCATCGGCAATGCTTTTCCAGTTGGTGTTTAGCGCGATATCCCTGCGGATATTTTGTTGGGCGATAACCTTCAGATTAACCAGACAAAGCAATAATAGAAAAGCGACCCGGCAGATCAGCCTATAATTTTGCGTATGATAGATTTTCGTCGCCGCCATCTTTTATAATTGTTTCAGATCGGCATTAAAGCGATAGTTTTTACCTTTTTGAGTTTCAATATTGATGATCTTTCCGGCGTAGTTTAACCGGCAAGTTTTACCCAGCTTGGAGATTACCTGCAGGCTTTTCAACCGACCATTTTGCCATTCAAAATCAAGTACAAAACCACCTCTTGCGCAAATACCTTTAATGCTGCCCTGCGGTAAGGCAGTTGGTAAAGCCGGGAGCAGTTCAATAACATCACCCTGACTTTGTAAAAGCATTTCGGCCAAACCTGCGGCGCCGCCAAAATTGCCATCAATCTGAAACGGTGGGTGCGCATCGAACAGGTTATGGTAAACGCCGCCTTTCTCCTTACCCGAGGTTACATCCGCGGGCGACAGTAGTTTAGTTAACATCAAATAAGCGTGATCTCCCTCGTGCATCCGCGCCCAGATGTTTACTTTCCAGGCGATACTCCAGCCAGTGCCTTCATCGCCACGGTATTTCATAGATTGTTCGGCGGCCTTTAACAGTTCGGGAGTTTTAAGCGAGATCTCAGTGCCGGGATAGACACCCCACATATGCGAAACATGCCGGTGGGTATCCGTGGTATCGTCCTTATCTTCAAGCCATTCCTGTAACTGGCCGTATCTGCCAATTTTATTCGGTGCTATCCGGCTGTATTTGAGTTTTAATGTATCGGCAAAAGCCTTATCGATATTCAACACTTTGGCAGCTTCCATGCAGTTTTTGAACAGGTCGCGGATGATCTGGTGATCCATCGTTGGCCCCGCAACCAAACCCCTATGCTCCGGCGAGTTAGATGGCGTGCTGATGAGATAGCCGGTTTTAGGATCTTTCACTAAAAAGTGGGCGAAAAACTCCGCGGCACCTTTCATTTCGGGATAAGCCCGCTTTTGCAAAAAATCCTGATCACCTGTGTATAAATAATGCTCCCATAACTGATGGCAAAGCCAGGCAGCGCCGCTAACCCAAATGCCATGATTGGATGCGTTAACAGGTGCAGTGCCGCGCCATAAATCCGTATTATGGTGCAATACCCAGCCCGGTGCACCATAGTGTTCAACCGCCGTTTCATGCCCGGTTTTGGAAAGGTCATCAACGATACTAAAAAACGGCTGACTGCAAGCCGATAAGTTAAGTCCTTCGGCAGGCCAATAATTCATTTCGAGGTTAATATTGGTGGTGAACTTACTACCCCATGGTGGTGTAAGCAGGTTATTCCACAAACCCTGCAAATTCGCCGGGCCACCGCCCGGTCGGGATGAGGAGATCAGTAAATACCTGCCATATTGCGCGTACAGACTAATAAACGAAGGATCGGGCGACTGGCTAAACTTCAGGATCCGCTCATCCGTCGGTAGTTCGGCGTTTTCTCCTTTACCTAAATCAATGGAAAAAGTATTGAAATACTGTTGATAATTCCTGATGTGAGCAGCTTTGATACTTGCATAACTCTTAGTGGCTATCGCTGTAATTTGTTTTCTGCAGATAGCCTCCGGGTTACCCGATACATCATGATAGTTTTTAAAATTGGTTGCCGCTGTAAGGTAAAATGTAGCCTCATTAGCTCCGGTAACCGATATATTTTTTGAATCGACTACAACCTTTCCACCTGCTGCCTGTATATGCAGATAGCTTACACCACGTAAAACGCCGTCTTTTACTTTTAAAGACAACGCAAGCGTGTGATCATCGATTTTACGGGTAATGTAGTTTTTATGCAGAGTGCTTAATAAAACCTTCAGTGTAACTTTGCCGGGTTTATCAGCAGTAAGATGTACGGCCATTACTTGATCAGGCGCACTACTGAAATATTCGCGGGTGTAGGTAACGCCATCGGCTTTGTAGCTTACATGAGCCGTGGCGTTTGTAAGGTCCATATCGCGTTTATAATCAGTTACATCCTGTTTGCGAAATTGCAGGTACAAATCAGCAAAGGGCTGGTAATCGGCATTGTAACGGGGGCAAGCCGGAGGGTTATCATCCTGCACCTGATACCGCCAGGCACCCGCAAGACTAACCATATTTTTCTCTTCCCCTTCAGGATAAACAGATAAAGTTTTAGCGTTGCTTGTAAGTCCACCTTTATCGTAAAAATTAACTACCTGTACAGCGATCCTGTTTTCGCCGATATGTACCTTATCAGAAGGGATAATGTATTTCCTGTAAGCGTTACCCGATGTTGTGCCGATGTAATTTCCGTTAAGCCAGGTCCGGTCTATATCACGTATCCTGCCTAAACTAATCAAGATATTTTTCCCTTTCCAACCGGAAGGAATATTAAAATGCTTAATAAACCAAACTGCTCCATCCAAACCTTCAAAACCGGGTGTTATTTCCCAGCCCTGTTCAATTGGCAAATTGATAGTTCTAAGGTTATTATCATGAAATAGCACGTCCTGCGGTAAATGGTATGAGCTCATCATATTGAACCATTTCGCCGAATCAACCGCATAAGTGGCTTCATTGCTCTTCATCCCCATAAAATGCTGCTGGGCCATGGCTTCTGCTTCGGCCTGCTTACCTTCGGCGAGGAGTTTGCGTATAGGCTCCAGATATTTCACGGCACCTTTACGGTTATAATCGCGGGGGCCGCCTGTCCATAGACTTTGTTCGTTGTATTGGATATGGTCTTCATTAACGCCGCCGTAAATCATCCCTCCTATCCTGCCGTTGCCAATGGGCAAGGCATCAGTCCATTTTTCGGCGGGTTGCTTATACCAAAGTTTCAGGGGCTGCTGGGCAAAAACCTGTACAACTCCAAACAATAAAATCGCAATACAAAAACCCTTCCTGCTATTCATAAATATCAGTTAAAAAGCCAGCGTAAATCCTTAATATTACCTTCGTTGCTCAAGCCGGCGTCATATACAGGTACATTTGCATCTGCATCAACAATACCTAAAATCAAGGCGACGCCTTTACCTAAAGTAAGCTTATTTGACCCCGCTTTGAAGGTATAGGTATGAATATTTACAGGCGGCAAGCCATCAATTTGAATGGCATTGGCAATCTTAATATCGGCCTGGCCAAAATCATTGGCGCTGGCATCCGTTTCCAATTGCGGCTCGGGCAGGTATTGAGGCATTTTGCTATTGAAAAAGCCAACCAGCACCTTTACCGGTCTATCATTTTTAAAACTGATTGTTGTACCGTTCTTCTGCTGATCTCCTTTAGATAGCTTTATCCCTTTTAAAGCCGCCAGTTCTTTTGCGATATTTTTGATGGCTGCTGCTGTATCGGAAAATACCACTTCGCCAGCTTTGACCTGATAACTGCTACTTCCACTATTTTCAAACCTCACAAGCGCATCTTTCAAAACTACAACCTCCTTTTGCTTTTGCTGTGTTTGAGGCGATTTCAGCGAATCAATATTGCGTTTAAAATTGTCCAGTTCCTTTTGGTAAACCGGCAAAAGCTCGGCCCAGGTTTTCATTTTGGCATCGTTACCTCCAACTGGAATTTTGCGTTGCTTGGTTTGCATGCTATTAGCATACAGGTAGGTATTTTCAGTCAGCTTTACCAGCTGTTTATAGTAATCCAGACTGGTTTGCAACTCGGGTAAAGCCTTTTCCAGATCGGCAACATTATCTGAATATTTATAGCGCAACACCCATAAAGCCGCTTTTGCCTTGTAAGCATAATTATTGGCCATTGCGTTATAGCAATACATATCATTTTTTAAGCGGGCAAACTCGACTTTATCTTTAGTTACTTGTGCAGATGCTTCGTCGATAGCCTCAACAGCTTTTTCCCCTTGCACTATTACACTATCGATAACTTTAACCGGTGTTTCGCCAATATGTGATTGTTGTTTCCACTCCTTCTCGGCGTACTCGCTCATCATTTCACCAACCGGACCTTCGGAGTTATAGAGCAAAGAAAACAAACCGTACTTTTCAGGATTAACCAGCTGGCTCATCAGCATCCCCAAAGTCATGGTTTGGCGGTTACCATCGGTGATCCCGAAACGACGCAACAACTCGGGTGAGATATTGCCTGATTGTTCATAAGCTTTTAAGATGGCTTCGCCATGAGCCTGGTCGCATCCATATTTATCGGCCAGTTGTTTTGACCAATAGTTTATTTCGCTAGCCCTGTCCCTCTTGCTATCCCAGGCATAGCGCGACCATGCCTTGTACCAGATCCAATCCCTGTCCAACTGCAGCAGACGCTTACCATCAGTTTTATCTGCTGTATAAGGCCAATCCCAGTAGGATGCCTGCGGATACAGGTGCAGGGCATTTGCCCCATAAACGGTATGCATGGCCTGCACACATTTCTGAATAAAATCGGCCGATCCATAGCGGAAAGGCTCCAGGTTGGCAAGGATATGGACGTTTTCTATTTGTACGGTACCGATATTACTCAAAGTGCGATGAAGATCAGCCCAGGGACCATGTGGTTCATACGTAGTAAGTGCCTCACCATTGTATTTGGCCATGGTGTACAGGTTGTGATATAAAGGTTTGGCGTATTTCATCACCGCAGGTGCGTCGGTATCATGCGCACGGAGCACAATCGGCGGCTCATCTGTGCGCCCCAGGGCTTTTAATCCGTCTTTTACGCCCGGAATAATGGTTTGCGTAAACCAGTCGATATCATCCTGACCTACACCTTCCATGGCTTCGCCCAGCGTAATCAACAATCCAACATGAGGGTATTTTTCAACAAAAGCAGCTATTGATTTACGGGTATAATCGGCGATGACGGGTACAATGTGCCGGTTCCTATCCTGCGTTTTTAGGTTATTTTTTTCGGCGAAGGGCTTGGAGACGATGATATTGTAAAAACCCTGGATAAGCCAAATCCCACGCTTATCAGCCTCTTCGGCTAAAAAACTATAGATCTCTTCGTTTTTCTTAAAAGTAGCATCATCAACCTCAACAGCATAAGGATATTCTTTAACTCTTACCAGCGAAGCAAAAGGGTGCCCGTTCCACAAATACAGTGAGTTCATGCGGTTATGCGCCAGCGAATCCAGGTAACGGATCCATAAAACCTTATCATAAAACCATGGGAAATTTTGCGGCGTGTAAGAGTACTCATAAGTGCCGCGAGCGGGAAGTAACGCAGGCTTTTGCACACCGATGCAAGTCCCCCGCAAAACCATTTCGGGCTGATCATGCAGGTTTATATTTACAGGGAGTTTTTTATTTAAGTCGATCCTATCTGCCAGTTCAAGACAGCCATAAAGCGCACCGGAATTATCGGCACCTGCTATCAGCAATTTATTTTTAAGACCGTTATCACTGATGATAAAACCCTCTTTTCCAGGTTGATTATTTGGACTACCCGCCAATTTCTTAATCGAAGCATCGGTAAGCAGACCAACAATTATGGTGTTACCGGAAGGAAGCGCCCCTTTGTAGGGTCGTTCAGTAACCAAATAACCTGCGTTTTTTAAAGCAAACGTTAACTTTTGCACACCATAACTTATCCTTGCATGGTGCTTGGGTAAAGTAACAATGGTTATTTTTTTTGATTGAACTTGTGCTTGTAAGGGAGAATGAAAACAAGAGATCAATATGAGCAACAGTAGCAGGCAACGATTAAACAGCTTCATTTTCATTGGTATTTAGACAGGCATACGCAGAGCCGGTTTTCAACGCTTGAAGCGAATTAGCTTCTGAAACCAGCTCTCGGGTTTTGAACTTAATTGGTTGTATAGTATTCAAAAATATCAGTACACTGCTGCAATTTCATCTGATATTTTCTCTATCTACTATACGATATTATCATCATTAAAGTCCGCAAGCTTATAAAAAGAGAGAAAATGAGTCAGGATTTACACCGGGAGTTTCACCAGCACATGTTTCAGTTGCGTACTCCGGGATATCATCTTTCCATCGGCATAAATGATAAAACCTTTGCCTTTGTGATATTTAGTGCCGTTTTTATCCCATACCACGCTGATAGTATGCCCGTGATAAAGCACGTTGTCTAACGCAAACCATTTCCATTGATTTTTAGGGATAAGCGGGAAGATTTCGAGTAGATTATCTTCACGAGGTTTCAGGCCAACGAGATCGCTGATGATCAAATCGCAAAAACCGGAGTGGTTGTAATAGCTGCTTCTTGGGTTATCCCCTTTAAGCCAGTAACCTGTTTTTTCGTCCTGGTACTCGCCAAGGTAAGGCTGTCCCCGTTTAATGTGCGAAAGGGCGTATTTATGCAGTTCATTATAAAAAATACCGGGTGTCATTGTCCCTTTGCTTTGATAGCCGGTAAGCAGGGTAGCCAATCCTTTCAATGTTTGCGTAGTGGCGAAAGGCCATACAGCGCCGTCCCACTCGCAGCCATGCCCGGTACCATGAGTACGGAATAGCGGATGCCTGCGCTCGGCAGTAGTAATTCCCCATGGGGCGTTAAAACCTTTGGTGTCGGTTAGCTGATCCCATTGTTTGGCATAAGCTGGTTTATCATCGGGTAGCTTAAAATACCAGGGGATAAAACCCAATTCTTCGCGGGCATTGGCAAAATGCCCGTCGGGTTTACGTACTTCAAAAAAGGACGCGCTATCGTTCCACAAGCTGTCCTGCACCAGTTTTTTAAGGTCGATAGCTTTTTGAGTGTATTTTGTTTTCAGTGAATCATTGCCGGTTAGGGCCGCCATTTTTGATAACGCCACAGCATTGCCGTACATGTAACTGTTAATAGTAGGACGGATGTTTTTGACTTTACGGCCGCCGCTAATGCTTTCTTCCATCGCGTCGCGCACGTCAAACTGCCAGAATAACTTGGATGGCAGTTGTTTCTCCGTTTCCCAAACGTGATAATCAGTATTGAGTAAAGGCAAAGCCTGTTGAACAAATTTTTTATCAGGGTTTACGAGGTAGTAATTATAAACCGCATCATCAATCCAACTGCTGAATGCGTGCAAATGCGGTTTCTTTTGTTTGGGATCAACATAAAGCCAAAAATTGATGTACTGGTTGAGGTATTGCGGATCATGCAGCCAGCGCCCCTCATAAATTTGGTGACCAAGGGCACTGCTTGAACTATTATAAACGCCGGTAAAGCTAACCGGCGTTATAAATTCGGTGAAAATGAAGCCATCGGGTGTTTGTTTCAGGTGTTTCCTGAATGTCCACCAGCGGTAATAATAGATTTTTTGAATAGCCGAGTCCGGGCAATCAAATAAAGGTACATTTTTGGTCAGCCATTCGTAAGCATGGTCATTGGTGACGTAGTTCTTTACCGTTTCGGTATCGGTTTTATTAAAGCTGTTCACATAGGTTTTCAGTTTATCAAAACCCAACACATGCTTTTGTTGCGCAAAAGCACTTCCTATCACGCAAAAAAAGAACCCGGTAAAAAACGTCTTCTTTATCATCATTTAATTTTCTTCTGTAGAGACGCATAATTGCGTCTCCCGGAGGACGACCCGATTGCAAAAGCGTCTCCAACAAAGCCGCTTGTCCCGCGGGAGACGCAATTATGCGTCTCTACATTTATTTAAACAACTTCCTATACTTCCACAATTGCTTTTATAACACCTTTCGCCGGGTTAAGCCAACTTTCAAACTGATCTTTTACTTCATCAAAAGTTACCCGGTGGGTGATATAGGTCTGCGGGTTTACCAAACCATTTTTCATGGAACGGATTACGTGTTCAAAATCCTCGCGGGTGGCGTTGCGACTGCTCATCAAGGTGCTTTCACGTTTATGAAACTCGGGATGACTTACAATAAGTTCGTCTCGTTGTAAACCAACCAACACATACCTGCCGCCATGCGCCAGGTACAAAAACGCGCCGTTTATAGCCTTTTGATTGCCGGTAGCATCAATCACCACGGTAGGCATATCACCGTTGGTGATCTCTTTCAGGCGCTCACTCACATCTTCGTTTTTTACGTTGATGGTATAATCAACCTTCAAATTTTCTCTGCAAAAATTAAGACGCTGTTCGTTCACATCGGCAGCAATGACTTTTGCTCCGGCAATGCGGGCAAATTCCATAATACCTAAACCTATAGGGCCGGCGCCAATAACCAGTACAAATTCATCCGGTTTTACATCCGCCCGCCGCACCCCATGTGCACCTATGGCCAATGGTTCAACCAATGCCAGTTCATCAAAACTTAAGCCCTCGCCATGAACCAATAGGTGTGATGGGACCTGCAGGTATTCGGCCATACCGCCATCAGTATGTACACCGCAAACCTGGATATTTACACAACAGTTTGGTTTGCCCGAGCGACAAGCGATACAATGCCCGCAATTGAAATATGGGATAAAAGTAACAGCCTCACCTTTTTCAAAACCTTTGGCATCGCCGGCTTCAATCAGTTCGGCCGCAAGTTCGTGGCCTAAAATTCGTGGATAGCTAAAAAAGGGTTGAGTACCTTCAAAGGCATGCAGATCGGTACCGCAAATCCCTATTCGTTTTATTTTAAGCAGTGCATTACCCGGTTTTAATTGGGGTACATCAGCAGTGCCATAATCCAATTGACCGGGTGTTGTACAGGTTAGTATTTTCATTAGTGTTAAGTTAGTAGTACTAAGTCTGAACTCAAATTCAGGCTTTTCTCTTTTTTATGCTTAGAATCTGTTTAAAATGCAAAATATTCATTGCCGTTGGTTTTAACCAACAGTAAAAAAAACTAAAATATTCTTGCTTTAGCCCAACTCTATAAGCGAATTTGGGCTGAAGCCCTCTTTTCGCGGCTCATTATTCCGTTGGTTAAAACCAACGGCAATGAAGTTTTATTTATGCTCATCTACCGGGTGTTCGTGTCTCCACGAACACGGAGAAATAAATATCAAATTAAAGTGAAACTCCTCTTTTCCATGGGATAAAATCATCCTGACCGTGGCGTACAGCGTGAACTTCAATTTCGCCGCTGGCTACTTTTACCACATAATCCAGGATGCGTTCGCCCGCCTGCTCAATGGTTTCGTCACCTTCTACAATAGTACCGGTATTGATATCAATAATATCGCTCATTCGGTTAAATAATGCAGTATTAGTGGCGATTTTTACAACCGGAGCTATTGGATTGCCGGTTGGCGTACCCAAACCGGTAGTAAACAATACGATATTAGCGCCCGACCCAACCTCGGCCGTGGTCGATTCCACGTCGTTACCCGGGGTACACAACAGGTTTAGCCCCGGCTGTGTTACTTTTTCGGGATAATCCAATACATCAGCTACCGGTGATGTACCTCCTTTTTTGGCTGCCCCGGCAGATTTGATGGCGTCAGTGATCAGGCCATCCTTAATATTACCCGGCGACGGGTTCATGTAAAAACCAGAACCGGCCTCTTCGGCCCGTTGGCTGTAGGTACGTACCAGATCGGCAAAGCGCTCGGCTTTAGTTTTCTCCAAACAACGATCAATCAGGTTTTGTTCAACCCCGCAAAGCTCAGGGAACTCGGCTAAAATAACCGAACCGCCCATGGCCACCAACAAATCAGAAGTATAACCAATAGCCGGGTTTGCCGAAATACCGGAGAAGCCATCCGACCCCCCGCACTCCAAACCGATGGTCAGTTTACTTAAAGGAGCCGGTTTACGGGTATATTGGTTAGCCTGCATCAAACCGGCAAGTGTTTGCCTGATAGCCAGCTCCATTAAATCGGCTTCTTTACCTGTTTTCTGCTGATCTAAAATGTAAAGTGGTTTGTTAAACTCCGGCGAGCGTTTATTGATCTCCTCCTGTAGTGTTTTTACTTCGGCATTCTGACAGCCAAGACTTAACACTGTTGCACCTGCAACGTTAGGGTGCGTAATATACCCGGCCAGCAAACCGCAAAGCGCAGTTGAATCCTGTCGGGTACCCCCGCAACCGCCTGTATGCGTTAGAAATTTAATCCCATCAACATTAGGGAAAACTTTATTACCGGCGTTTTGAGCGGTGTCGCTACCTATTTCGGTGTATAAAACCTCATCTATCTCGGCGCCTGCTTTGATCTTACCGATCAACTCCTGCGCTTTGATCTCATATGTTTTTTTGCGGCCATAACCCAAAGGTTTTACCAGGGCCTCCTGCAATACTTCAATGTTACGGTTTTCGCAAAAAACCATCGGTACAACCAGCCAATAATTCGCTGTGCCCACGCTGCCATCTCCGCGGTGATAGCCGTTGAATGTTTTGCCTTCCCATTTACTGATATCAGGCCTGTGCCAATCAGTATGGCTTTGGCCTGTTAAAAAGCTGTTTGCCGCATGTTTTGCATTGGCGGTACTAAGCAGCCCGCCTACCGGGATCAGGCTTTGCGCTTTGCCTACCAATACGCCATACATGATGATTTCGCCACCTTCGGGAATCTCGACCATAGCGAATTTATGCTTTGCCGGGATCAACTCTTTTACTATATAAGTTTCACCTTTGTAAGTAACCTGCTCGTTAGCCTGCAAATCGGTTAGTGCTACAAGCACATTATCGGCAGGGTGCACTTTTAATATATTCTGTTTCATCTGTCCTCCTATTTAAATATCGCTTATTTCCAGTTTTCCCTGTTCGTTAATAAGCTTAAACTGTGCTGTCACTGCTTCTGTAAAGCCTGGTAACGTTGTCAGATCGGTATCCCAAAGGCTTTTATTTTTAAGGATAGCTGCAATCGCTGTTTCTGCATCAGCGCCGTTCCATGCTTTGCTTAAATTAGGTGCCTGGTCGTCGGTTACCGCGTAATTATCCGAATGTGCTGTTCCGGTATATTTACCATCAGCCGTCTCGGTAATCTGCATAAAGCGGATAAAAGCTGCAAAACCAAGAGCCATCATTTGAGGCGCCTTATTATTTTGTTTGTAATAGTTCAATAATAACGGAATAACCCGCATTTTAATTTTAGTAGCGTACTGCACCGAAATGCTCAGCCACTCGTGCCTGATGTTGGGGTTGCGGAACCTGTCGAGCACCTTGTTACCAAAATCACGGGCTACATCTTCATCAATCTGGTATGGGATAGATGGCATGATTTCAGTAAACATCAGTTGGGTGATGAATTTTGTGAAATGCGCATCGTCCATGGCTTCCTTAACTGTTTTAAAGCCTGAAAGATAAGCTACGGCGCAACTCAAGGTGTGCGTACCATTAAGCAGGCGGAGTTTCAATTCCCTGAACAGTTCAATATCAGGCGTAATTACAACACCGTTATCAGCCTGGGCAAAAGATAGCACTTCGGCTATTTTCTCATCGCACTGGATAGCCCAAAGACTATAGGTTTCGGACATGATGCTGAGGTTATCGGTATAACCGCGCTCGGTTTCCATGGCGTCACTTAATTGCTGATCCGGCCTGCCGGGCACAATCCTGTCCACCAGCGAATTGCAGAAACTATTGCTGCTCTCCAGCCAGTCCATAAAAGCTGGCTCCAGTTTATTTAAATGGGCAAGCTCTAAAACAATGGCTTCCAGTTTTTTACCGTTATCAATAATCAGTTCCGTTGGGATAATCACCAAACCGGTATCCGCTCTGCCGTTGAAAGCCCTGTAACGCTCATATAAAATAGCCAGCAGTTTGCCTGGGAATGATGCCGGCGGATGTTTACGTACATCTTCCTTTACCAACTGGATCCCAACTTCTGTGGTGTTTGAAATCACCACCTGTAAATTTTTGCTTCGTGCTATCTCCAGGATCTCTTCCCACTCGCTTGAGGCCGAAAGCACCCGGCTGATCGCCGAACAGATTACCTGCTCATTAACTTCTTCGCCGTTTTCAATGCCTTTTGAATAAATGGTGTACAAACCATCCTGCATATCGAAATCCGTTGTCGAACCTTTGTCGGTGGATTTAACAACCGCAACCCTGCCGTTGAAGATTCCGGCACGGTTAGCCTTGTCGATAAAGTAATCGGGCAAGCCACGCAACAGTACGCCGGTACCAAATTGCAGCACCTTTTCGGGCAGGTCAAATACATTGACAGGAGGTAATTCTGCTGCCGGCACTGTTGTTTTGTTCAGGTTATATCTTGATAATATCATGTTCTTTTGAATTGTAATAAGTTACTATTTTTTTGTTTGAGGAATTTGCTTCACCAACCAGCCTACCAAATCGTTGGCTGCTTTAAAGTTGTCATAGTCGGCCGGCAGCTTTCGGCCATCTGTATATTCGTTATAAAACCAGGGGTCGCCAACGGCAAACACAGTGCCTTTACCATATTTGGCGGTAGCTACGATGATGTCTTTGCCGTTAGTTAACCGCGGTACAGCGGGCTTGATTAGCTGCAGGGTACTCAACTCTTTGATATAAATCTTACGCGCTGTTTTAAAGATGGAATTATCCGAAGGGATGTTTATAGCTCCCTGCTCAAAATTGCGGCCGACCACCCTGTTAACACTATTTAGGTTAAAGCTGATACCAAACTTGGCCATTAGCTTGTTCAGATGTACAAATTCGGCATTACCGGTATCGTTATTTAAAACCACCAGTACGCCGCCATTTTTCACCCAATTACTGATGGCTTTAATATGTGGTTCTTCGATATATTTAGCGTCCAGGTTTTCTTTAGGAATATCAGGATCAACAATAATATAAGCTGCCGCTTTTTTCAGATTGACATCATCAGGCGCCTCACTTAAAGTTTTGGTATGTAATCCGTAATTATTAAAGATCCGTCCAAAAAGCGAAAATCCGTTATTATCCTGTTCCTCCCACTTGTAGTGGAACGGGATACTTTTACCGGTAATATCCTTATGGTATTCGTTATTAAAATAACTATCTAAAAGTACGGTTTTGCCTTTACCTGCATTCAGATTGGCTAAACGTTCCATCTCTACACTGGCCAGCATAAATGAACCAACACCTTTGGTTTCGTTGGAGACAGTCTTTACACCGGTATAGTATTCGTAACTGCCATCGCGATAAGGTTCGCCGCCTACGCCTACAGCACCTGCCGTGCCTTTCAGGTTTACATGTCCATCGGCATCGGTTTCAATAAAGTTTTTGATGATGCCATCATAAGCTTTTCGGGCAGCAGGCAAATATTTTTGAGGCAGATAGCCTTCCCTTACACCTTTAGCCAACGTATACACAAACATGCACGAAGCCGATGCTTCCAGGTAATTACCCTTCTTGCTGCCTTTATCAAGCACCTGGTACCACAAACCAGAGCCTTCATCCTGACTGCCTTGTATAGCTACAGCACGGCGTTTTAAAATGGCAACGAGCGCTGCACGTTTAGGATGATTGGCCGGGAAATAGGGTAACACATCAACCAGTGCCATAGCATACCAACCATCGGCACGGGCCCATAAACTGGCCGAAAGACCGGTTTGCGGGTTAGCCCAGCGTTCTTTTTTGCTCTGATCCCAGGCATGATACAACAAACCTGTTTTAGCATCGCGCGCATGCTGCTCCATCCAAATAAACTGATCGGCTATCTGGTCAAAATCCGCATCCTCATGGTAAAGGGAAGCATATTCGGCATAAAAAGGCTCGGCCATGTATAAGCCATCGAGCCACATTTGGTTAGTGTATCTTTTTTTATGCCAGAAACCGCCTTCAGGAGTTTTTGGCTGTTCGTCCAGCTGTCTGCGAAGTAATGAAGCAGCTTTGTAGTATTTTTCAGTACCTAATACCTGGTGTAGAAATAACAGGCTCCGGCCTGATAAAATATTATCCAACGTATAATCTTTGGCTTTATAGGTACGGATGGATCCATCTGCCCCCACATACCTGTCCATCGATTTCTGGATGTAAGTAAAATATTCACTCCGGGCCGATTGCTGCCAAACGCTTTGCAGCCCTTGTAACACAATCCCCTGGTCGTACGACCAGTTAGTGCCCGGCAGCGAATCTGCCCAGATATGCATAACCGTGTTAGCCATCCGCTGTGACCATGGCAGCGTTTGCGCCCTGAGCCCCAGGCCCGCGAACAGGGAAGCACATAACAATAATATTTTCTTCATTATACAGCTCATTTTATTGACATTACATCCCAGTTATCACTCCCGGCAAGAACATTATTCAATGTATATTTTTTCATTTCGGCCTCAGTTAATTGGTGCGACCATGGCGCACGTTTGCTGATATTGGTGCCGCTGCTTTTATATTCGGCAAAAAAGGCGGTCTTTTCATTTTCCGGGTTACGCCAGTTATCCCAGCCCTGGGCGCAGATGTAGCTTCCCATTGTTGTATTGATAAAAACAGATCTGGCGTATGGCCGCCAGGGCCTGCCCAGGTAAACCTTTGTTACAGAGGTATCAGCTGCTTCAAGCCGGCAGTTTAAAAACACAAAACCAAATCGCTGTCGCGGTGTAGTTGCGGGAGCTGTAATAAAAGAGTTTCGGAGACTTTTGATCACACAGTTTTGGAAAACCGCAGTGGCTTCGCCGAAAATAAAATCGGTTGTACCTTCCATATAACAGTCTTTATAAAACTGGCGGCTGTTTTCGGTACCGGCATAAAGCGTATCCTGGTTGCCAAGCAGCCGGCAATTGATTATGGCACACCTGTCGCCCTCAACATGTAAAGCCACGGCCTGTCCTACGGGGCCTGCGGCATTTGCTATGGTTAAATTCCGGGAGATAAAATCGTTACCCTGCACCAAAACCGTGTACGAAGTATAGGTTGTAAACTCGGCTTTTCCGAAGGCATCCTTACCCTGCGGGTTTGCTTTGCCCGAGAAATCGCTGTTGGTGATGATGGTTTTATTTTGATCGTCACCTATCAGTTCTATATTACATTTCCAGGAGGGGATTACCAGTTTTTCGTGGTATACTCCGGCTTTTATGTAAATGCTAACCCTTTGCTGCGACAGGTCACGAACAGCGTTTACGGCCTGCTGAATGGTTTTGAAATCGCCACTACCATCCAGTGCTACGGTAAAACGCTTTGGATATACAACCGCCTGCGCCAGCAATAGTGCCGGAGCAAAAACAATCCATATCAATAGCGCCGCTCTCTTCATTAATTTGAACCGGTTATTGCATTTTTGGTTGCTCCTGAAGCAAACTCAGCTTTGTTCTTAGCCTTGGCGGCATCGGTATTCAGTAATTTTATTTGCTGCGACTTTTTACCGCTGACCTTAAACAACAACTCTGTATTGCCATAGGTAATATGATCAAACGTAAGGCTGCTGCTGTTTTGAACATTGATAAGTGGGTTGGTTTCTTTACTTTCGAGATGGATATTTTTCAGGAAGATGTTCTGTGCTTCTATTACATCTGCTCCTTTAACAGTTTTGAAAGTACTGTTTTCTATATGGATGTCCTTAATCCCCATCTCGGGTAGCCCCCGGATCATGAGCGCTTTTTCGGCGCCGTTACACACTACATTGTTTACATAAAACTTGCGAAATGAAGGTGTGGCTTCGGTTACCGGCACAACAGCCCGGTCATTTATATCATCCGCTTCGCCGGGCGATTTGCCTCCGTAGTACATATCAAAAAGAATAGCCTCATGAAGGATATCTTTCATGGCAATATCCTTAATAAAGATATTTTCAACTACGCCGCCCCTGCCGCGTGTAGTTTTAAAACGCAAACCAATATCCGTACCGATGAATGTACAGTTTGATACGAAAATATTACGCGCCCCTCCCGACATTTCA
This sequence comes from Mucilaginibacter gossypii, assembly GCF_900100945.1. Taxonomy (GTDB): domain Bacteria; phylum Bacteroidota; class Bacteroidia; order Sphingobacteriales; family Sphingobacteriaceae; genus Mucilaginibacter; species Mucilaginibacter gossypii. The sequence continues at coordinate 40,838 of NZ_FNCG01000014.1, forward strand.
CTTCCTATCACAAAACCGCCATGGGCACGGTAAACCACGTTATTCCGTACAATTACATTTTCAGTGGGCTTACCGCGTTTGCGGCCTTCTTCATCCCGGCCCGATTTAATACAGATGCCATCATCGCCGGCGTCAAAAGTGCTGCCTTCAATTAACACATTCCGGCATGATTCTACGTCGATTCCGTCACCGTTCTGGGCATTCCAGGGATTCCTGACCCTTGCGTTCTGTACGGTAAGGTCTTCGCATAGTAAAGTATGAATATTCCATGCGGGCGAATTTTGAAGGGTAACGCCCTGTAGCAATACTTTTTTACAATTGGTAAGTACCAGCATATTTGGCCTGAAAAAGTCCTTAAAAGGTTCGTTATCCTTTATGGTTTTTCCATTGCCAACAACACCTGCCCCAGCTGCTTTAAGTCCGTTAACATAACTTTCAGAAGGGTACCATGACCTGCCATTTTCGCTCACTACGCCTCCCGATGCTACCAGTTTTTTCCATTCAGCTTCAGTAAGCCTGTCTTTGCTGATGGCCCGCCAAACCTCGCCGTGCCCATCAATGATCCCTTCGCCGGTGATGGCGATATTGGTAAGGTTGGTGCCGGATATCGGCGATTCATTACGCACAGCGGCATGGCCTTCATAATTACCTTCAACCAGTTTATATTGCGTTTTATCATCAGTAAACTGGAGCAGCGCCGCCCGGCTTACATGGAGGTTTACATTACTCTTCATCACCAGCGGCCCGGTTAGCCACAAGCCTTGTGGAATAAGCACTACCCCGCCCCCTTTGGCGCTGCAGGCGCTTATTGCTTTATTGATACTTGTTGTATTTAACGTAATGCCATCAGCTTTGGCGCCATATTTTAAAATGTTGATGGTATCCTTTTTAAATACAGGTTTATTTACCTGCGGCAAATGTTGCCAGGAATACTGCTGACACTGTACCCGCGATGTGAAGCAACCCGCCAAAAGCAAAACCGCTATCCCTATCCTTGTTTTTACTACCGACATGTTTTTATTTTAAAACAGCTATTTATCGCCCTATAATTGGTGAGGGAACATTAAATCCTAAACAAGATTAAAGGCTGACGGCAATAAAAAAAAGGATTTGCCCAACAAAAACCGCGCAAACGTTCCCAGAAACGTTTGCGTAAGTTTTAGCGGCTAAAAAGAGAGACCGGATTTCGTCAGTTAAACTCAAAGCAACGCCGGTTTATGGTGATTTTATTTGATACCGCGCAATTACGAAGCCGACCAGTGCACCATATCATAAGGATAATTCGGATGGTTAGCGTAACCGCTATCATCAAGTCCCATTATCTTAGTTACCGCTCCCGCCTCCCAGCTCCAGTAACCTTTATATGAGCTTTCTTTTTTGTGGTTTTCATACCATGAATCGTCTTTATGCAACCTGTACCATTTGTCGAGGTAAAGTTTCATTTCGCGCTCCGCATCGGCTTTAGGCATTTTTGTTAAATCATAAATATCCCTGTAAGCTTCGGTGATAAGCGTATCCGGCTGCGGGCCGCTCCCCGGCTTTTTGGTGTTAATGATATACCATAATAAGGCATCCGGTGTCCAGGTTGGGTAACTGGAACCACTATCCGACTGGCGGATATAATTAATAACCGGCTCGTATACCTCATCAGGTACATTCAGTAAGCTGCCTAAGGCTACCATATCAATCATATCGGCATAAAACGCGTCGGCATCCCAGCCTTCGCCATAGTATCCGGCAGCTGCTATATATTCATTATAACACAGGCTGATATCATTCCCGAAAGAATAGTTTAAATAAACCAGGTCAAGATGTTCCATAGCAAGCACCCAGTTGTTTATCGGGCGAAACTTTTCCTGTTGTTTTAAGGTGACATTTTGTTCCTGGTACATTTTTATTATCGACTGCTTCTTATCAAACATTTTTTTAAAGAAAGCAACGTCTTTATATTCTGCTCTTAACTGCGTTTCGGGTGTTGCCGTGGTTCCACCTCCGCCAAATAATTTATCAAAAAAACCCATTTTATAAGCTGTTTAAATTTATGAGAACCATCCTGCAATTGATTTACCAATGCCGCTTCCGGCCAGGCCTCCTATAACCCCGCCAACAATACCACCAACTACCGTACCAACCCCGGGGCATATAGCAGTACCTATCATTGCACCTATTTCGGCACCTGCTATACCTCCGGCAAGGCCACCGGCAGCACCGCCTACCGCTTCTTTTGTTTTTTTGCCAAAACCGCCCTCTTCTTCATACGCCGAATAGATACTTACTGCATCAAGGGCGATACCAACAACTATAAGCCCCCGGCCGGCAACTTTGCCAGCCACACTTAAAGCAGGAGAACGTGCAATTGCCTGGCTTGCCTTAAACAGGCCGTCATTTGCGCCAGTGGCAATTCTGCTATTACGTACCGCCTGCGAAAAATTAGATTCGGACAAGGCTGTAAGAGGTTTTGAATTGAGCATGGACGACCTTACACCATTCATAAAATTGCCGGCCCTGCTGGTTTTTATCTCCAGGGCCTCACTTTGCCCGCGGGTAGCTTTAAAGCCGTTGGAGTTTATAGTTTCTGACTGCATGGATCCGTCGGGCTTAACTCTGATCACCTCGCGGTTCAGGCTGCCATCTGTATTTGCCAGTCTAACCCCTGCTTCGTCTGCCGGGTTTATCGCCCCGTTATTGTCGATGTGATTTCGCGTCCATCGCTCACTTAACTCGCGGCCGGTTGTCGTATTTTGTATCGATGCTGTATTGTATTTACCGTCTGTAATTTTATACCCATTATCTTTGGCGTAAGCCCCATCAATACCCGAAGCCGTAGGTTTATCAATGTCAATTACAGGGTGCTCACTTCTTACATCTCGAAAACCTTCCTGCCGATGATAAACGTTGTCCTTCATCTCCCCGTAATTACCATGCCTGCGGTAATCACTTTCGCTGTTGCTCCGTACCAGGCTTATCTTGCCGTTTTCAACATCATAAATGGTACCGCGCTGTAATATATCAAGGGTGTTGGTGTACGAACCATAGTTGAACGTTCCGGCGCCAGCACCCGTAACAAGCGCCCCGGCTGTGCTCATACCGCCTGGCGCATTAAAGTCAACACTTATTTTGCCGCCTTGTTTGCATAACAGGTTCGCATCTTCAAATAATAATTTGTAGCCGTTAACCTTAACACCTTTATTGGTCTTGTCCCAGTAAATAGGATCAAATTTGCAGCTGCCACCCGTTACCGAACACCTGCCCATGGGCAAAATATTTTCACCCGGCACCATGTCGGCCTCACTGGCCAGGAACTCACCATAAATTTTCGTGTTGTTATGATGCGTTACCTTTAACCGCACAGGAGCCGACCCTTTATCGCACTTAAGGCAGCTATTGTTTGGAATATATTTTTTTGACATCGGATATTACTTTTTGTGAGTACTAAACCTTCAGCCTTATACATGCAGTACACTGTTGCTCAACTCGTTCTTATCAACGCGTTCCTTCGGAAGCTCATGCTGTTCAATCCGCCTGCATTGATGTGCCGTTACAACAGTATAAAATGAGGGCACATGTAATTGCAAAAACAAATCGGCCTCCTGTAGTATGTTGTTTTCAAATTTGTAAATCTCTTCCATCTCGGTCTGCAGGTCAACCTTCAGGTTATAGGTATTTGTAAGGTCCTTTAGCATCCTCACTAAAACAGGTCTTTCAAACCTTTCTTCGTCAACCTCGGCTTCGTTAGTTATGGTTACGGTGTTGCCATGTTGTTCGGTAAAACTGTAGATGACGAGCGGCAGGTCAATTGTGCCGAAAAAACCTTTCAGTATCAGGGAAGAGCTTTCATTGGCTTGCCATTCCCTGTAAAAAGGTTGAAAAAAGCACCGGTAATGGCTGTATCCCATAAATGATTGCAGAAAGCGTTTAGGATCCTGCAGCAATTTATCTGTTTCGGACAGCATTACATCGATACCATCCTGCTGACGATATTTTTTGGCAATTTTTGACCGGAAGCCCTGCTGCCAGCAATTAGCGATACTATTAAAATTATTGATGCCGATAAATTTCCCTTCCAGATCTGTTATGATCTGTACCGGCGACTGGAACCATTCCATATCTGCTGCCCATTCATGGATCAGCGCCGAACCATCCATATTTTGATCAAGCAGGGTATATTCATAAACCCGTTGCTTATCGTCATGGCTAATGAGTTTTATTTCAATCCACCTGTCCTGCACAAACTCAAGTACTTTTGTGCCAATTATGGTACGGTTGGATGAGCTAAGCTGGTACCATGAACTTTGAGCTGTATTTACCGGTAATATATTCATGATCATGATTGGTTAATTTCAACATCGCCTGCTATAATATGCGCCAGACTGCCGCCGTTGAGATGCATTTTGTCGGTCGAGCTGATCTCGGCCGATTTGCTACTTGATGAAAGTTTGCCGGCCGCAGCATCAAAAGTGATGTCTTTGGCTGATGCAGAGAGTTTGATGCTTTCGGTTTCGCTGGTAAAGGCGATATCTTTTTTCGCATTTGTAGTGATACCTTCATCCTGTGCCGCTACCGCTATCGATTTTTTGGCTGTAACATTGATAACACCATCCCCCCCGCCTTCTTTAGCCGGTGATGATGTTATATTAATGCTATTGCCCGCATTAATGTTTATATCTTTTGATACCAGCGTTAAGGTGTTTGGCGCATAAATGGTTACCGTACCGTCGCCATTAAGGGTTACCACGTTACCGCTGGGATCTTTAACGTTAATGCTGCCATTGCTATCGTCCAGTATCACGGTGTTGCCGCTTCGGGTAGTAAGCGCTTTGGTTTTATTGGTTTGACTGCCGCCTGTGCCTGTTTTACCACTAAACATGCTGCCAATAATAACCGGGCGGGCAATATTACCCTCCTCAAATGCCACCAGCACCTGGTCGCCAACTTCGGGGATAAAAACAAAGCCTCGGTTCTTGCTTACTTTATCCGAGCTGCCGGCATCAGGAGAAACTACCCTGAGCCACTCGGTAACATCATTCGCGGTACATTGCCATTTAAATTTTACTTTAACGCGGCCATGCCCATCCGGGTCGGCATTGTCGGTAACATCGGCCAGCTGCATATCCGGGTTTGGCTTTTCGGCTTCAGCAACCGGGATACGCTCCGTATCGGCAGTAACGCCTTCAAACGTATTTTGGTAATGGCCAATACCGTCGATCTGGTGATAAACCGCCGTAACCAGGAACTTGCCAAAATCCTGCAATTCAAAAGCCCCTGTACCCCTTACACTCATGCTTACATTAAGTATTTTGCCCAGGCCCACCATGGGGTTGTCGCAATTGCCTACTATGGTAACCAATTCGGATATCAGCGCTTTTTGCTGGTTATTAACAAAATCATCTATTTCTTTTTTGTTATTTACCCTAACAGCCAATGGTTCATTATAAACTTTGCTGAAAACTTTGTTTGACGCGCTGATGGCATGCGAAAGGTCCGGCGTGCTGCCCGAAGAGCCTTGCGGCTCTGACGAAAGCAGTTCATCCTGCCTGGGGTTGTAAGCAAATTTATTATGCTTTAAAGGCGCTATCTGCATTGCATATTGCAGGCTGTGCAGATCACGACCGTAAATTAGAGCAACCTCCTCCAGTTTATCGGGCTTGCCAAAATTCAGTTTAGCACCATCGTAATAAAACCATTCATAATACTCGGCCGAAAGACGGTTGATAAACTCAAAATCGCTTTCACGATATTGAATGATATAATCAATAGGCGAAGTATTGGTTGGCTTGATATTGAGGTTCAGATCGTTTGCTGGTGCATCCTGGGTAGCTAACTGAATAATGCTGCTCAGGCTTTTGTTAAGATACGAGCCGAGGTCGGGACCCCGGTCAATCAGGATGGTCGGACTAAAGCCGCTCACCAGGATATCGCCATGAAACCCATGGCTTTGCGAAAGCTCTACCTTGGTAACAATACCGCTAAATTTATTTTCGCCGCTATCGGCTGTGCCAAATTGCACGGTAATGTTTTTGCCAATAAAGTCCTTTGAGTTTTCGAGCGTAACAGCGTTGTACTCTTCAACCATATCATGGTTAAACCTGAGCTGAAAAGTATGATGCTCATTAAAACGCTGGTCAAGGTTAAAGGTAGAGAAATGGGTGATCTGGGTACCTTCAATATTGATATCTACTTTTAGTTTCTTTTCCATAATTCGGCTATAAAATCCATTAACCTTTAACAGGCCATGGGCTGTAGTAACTTATAATTTTATATTGCCCGTTAACTTTTCCAAAAACAAACCCGTACGATGTTTCCCTGCCATTTTTTTGCTCATATTGTTGCTGCAACTCGTAAAGCTTACTGCCTTTATCTGTAACTTTTGCAATAACTTTATAATAATTTTCGTCGGTAGCGGCGTCAATTTCCGACAGATCGTCTTCGGTACTTTTGGGTATAAGACGAAGCACGTCAGCACTCAATATAGCAGGCTCATACTGTGGATATTCTGCCCCGCTCACCAGTCCCTCAGCAGGGTTAATCGTAGCAGATCGTAAATCTTCGTTCGACCATTGGGGTGTTGTTTGCAACGGAAAGTAAAACATGGCGGCCAGCTGCTTTTTATTTTTTTGCAGGGCAGCAGCTTTAAACTGTTTCAGGCAGGCCCTGAACAACTGCTCATCCGTAAGGGCCGACTTATGCACAGTTCGGGAGGCCGACTTAGCTATGGTCTTGACAGTATCAGCAACCGGAGCTTTAGGGCTACCGCTGCAGCCAACAGCCGAACCTGCCAACCCGGTAGCAAGCAGTAATAATACCATATGTTTATTAATCCTGTTCATTGGTTAATTTCTGGGAATACTGATCAGTGCCCTGTCTTCCATCCGTTTAAGGATAACTGCCGCGCCCATTTGCTGGGATACCGCCTCGGCATCAAAAACACCGTCTTTGACATATTTGCCCTTAACATACTGGTTCGAAAAACTCCAGAGGTAAGGTGTGTGAATGCCCTTTTTATTATAACCGAAACCGTTATATCCCTCCAGCTTTTGCAAAATAAACGGCAGGCTCCAATTGGTTACCTTATCATACTTCATCAGTTTAATAGCATCAACAGCACTCTCCTCAAAAGTAAACGGAGGGCCGTGACCTACCTTTGGGCGATTGGCCGGCACCTGTACCGTGTAACCGGTAAGCGGATCGCCGTTGTGCAGGTGTTTTTTGAAACTGAACGAGCACTCCATATAATGTACACAAGCTATAAAATACCAGGGGATAGCTCCGCCGCCGCCAAAAAGGTTCATAAACGAAAACGGATCATTTGGGGTAAACCTCCCGGTGTCAAAAAAATTAGCTCCCAAAAGGCCGGTTGTCATCTGCGGTTTGGTCATGATATCCAAAACGCTTTCGGGTTTGGCATTGGCCGCGGTTGGGTTTAATGATAGCGGTGTGGTGTTATAACGATCAAAAAAAGGGGTATACACCGATGCGAAAAGATTTTTATTTCCGGCAGCCGACGGCGCATTAGTACCAAGGCGTACCAGGTTTGAAATACTTTCGTAACGGGGGCGGTTTACGGTTACCTTTTCATCGATGATCTTATCGACAGCAGCGATTTTTTCCTTTTTAATAACACAGTTATTAAAAAGCTGCACGTATTCCATGGGGGTTGGAACCGACGATTTTTTCACCTTTTTCTTTGTAGTGGGTAAGGCTGGGTTTATTATTCTCTTCTTTCTTTTCATAAGGTTTATAACTGAACCTAAACAAAAGCTGTAAAAAGATACGGAGGAAAATATGTTACTATCTCCTCCGTATCTTTTTAAAAAGACAGTACAAATCAATTGTACTGAGATATTATTTAGGCCAGTCGTTTTCGTGCTCGGCGTTGCCTATTTTCAGCTTACGCGCCGATATCACAAAGCTTAACGACATTGGGTTGTTACCGATAATCGATATCCCCTCGTTATATTGAATTATATAACCATCCTCAAAATTAAGCTCCTTCATTTTGGCATCTTCTTCAGATTTTTTGAAGGTGATAGTGCCGTGAATTGGTTTGTACTGGCTGTTCACCATCGATTCGATAACCGAAGTATCTTCGGTTGATTCAACCTCAACCTGGATAGTACCACCATATACACCTGATGACGGACGGCCTTTTGAGTCAACGTCCCTGTTTAATGAATAGCTGCATTGCAGCACGTCGAATTCTTTCGATCCTAAACTAATTCTTGCTTTGAAAGCCATGATCAATAAAGTTTTAAGTAGATAAATAAATTAAGTGCCCCTTCGGCACAAACTGATAACAAAATCGGCCGGGCTTAGTTTCTACCTGGCCAATCGTTCACGTGCTCGGCGCTTCCCAGTTTCAACTTGCGGGCCGAGATCACAAACTTCAAACTCATGGGAGTTGCGCCTGTAATGTCGATACCTTCAGAATACTTTACGATGTAGCCATCTTCAAAAGACAGCTCTTTCATTTTAGCGTCTTCCTCAGATTTTTTGATCAGCAAAGTGCCGGCAATCGGTTTGTACTGGTTGTTAACCATTGATTCGATAATGGAGGTGTCTTCAGTCGACTCGATCTCGATATCGATAGTACCGCCGTAAATACCTGAGGACGGGCGTCCTTTTGAGTCTACATCGCGGTTTAATGCATAGGAGCAAGTGAGCACATCGTAGTCCTTGCCCGAAAAATTTAATCTTGCTTTGAAAGCCATAATGATAAATTTTAAGAGGTTAATAATTTAAAGTAGATGCTTTGCGCATTACTTTAATAACTACAATGTAATTAATTTATTGTTTGGAGAAAATATTAAATATTTATTTAAATAAGTTTTAACCCAAAAGAATATAATTTTTGGATCCACTTTTTGCTGTACTCATTATCGAGGTTGTAGAGATGCCCGATGGTACTGGTGTGTACGGGCTTGATGCCGCGCTTTTCGAGGGTTAGTTTTTTTACTGCCAGGTAGGTTGGCTTCATATCAACCTGCCAGTCCTGCCAGGCAGCTTCATCCAATATAGAAACCACACGTCCTGACCGGCCATTGAAATTAACCGACGAGCAGCTGATAAAAACCTGGTCGGGCATGAAAACGCGATCAAAAAAACCTTTAATTTTCGAGTTGATCGAATCTTTATAAACCGGGCAAAATATCACCACGTGCGATGCCCATTTTATTGCGTTTACGGCCTGCACAAGGTCGGGTTCGGGCTCGTTATTGCTTAGCGTGAACTGCTTATTGGGATTAAATTTAAGGTCGGCGATGGCTATCTCCTTTACTACAGCTTCGGCGGCCTGGGCCCCGTCTTTATAGGCGTTGATCAATGCCGCTGTGGTTGGTGTTTTGTCAATATCTGCATTAATGATCAATAGCTGCCTCATCAATGCAAACATAAACCATATTTAACAATAAATAAAGTTAGGCCTCCGGTTAAATTAACCTAAAATGCACACAGCGCTGGTTTAACGGTTGAATCTCGCTTTTAAAACCCGCGTCCTAACAGGAGGCACCTACGGAGCCAATATATTGTTTTGCACATATCCGATATCACTCCTGTAGGTGCTTCCTTATTTTAAAAGGGATTCATTACCACTTCACAACGTTGTGTACCGCGATATTACTGCTGTTTATATTCGCTGTTCCAGGTTGGGCTTGCATCCTCACCTTTTTGTCCGTCAAGCTTCACCACAAAGCTTTTAGCCGGGAAATATGGCGTGATATTAATATCAAGGTGAATGCGGTCCTTTTGCTGTTCATCGCGCTCAAACCTGATTATTTTAAAGCGTTCGATAAGCCTGTCGGGCCCCTGGATGTTATCCAAAAACTTCACAATTTGCGAGCGCAAATCCTGCTCTGTTTTTGATGTCCAGTTTTCAAAAGCCCGGCGGTTCAAAAAGTCGAATAATACTTTGGTGATATAATCAAATACCCTCACTACCGAATAGGTTTGCAAACCGATATTATCGCCGTTAAACAAAGTTTTGGCCGAGAATGCCATTACCTTGCCATACTCATTCACCATAGGTACCAGGCCAATGCGCTCCAGGTGCGAGATCTCGCTCTTTTTAAGGTCAAAGCGTACACCATCCACCTCGTTAACCGCGCCATGTTTTTTACCGGCGGTAACCTGCGACATCAGCGTGTAATACATTTTACCGGCCAATGCTGCCGAGCCCGGGATATACAGGTCATCCTCTTCACCCGCTTCGGCAACTTTGCCGCGGCCTACCAGCCAGTTACAGGTCATGATGGTGTTCGATTTAAAGGCATCGCCGCCGGTTAAATTGGCTGATGTAAACAGGTCTATCACATCATCCGGTTGTTCAAGATCCGCAAAATCGGTCACCAGCATTACTTTATTATCATAAGCTATTTTTGACCAGCGTTCAACTACCTTGTTTGAGCCAAGGTAGCCGGGTACAACCAGGATTGAATAATTTTGACGAAGATCCAGCCTGTCATAATTTTGCTTAAGTTCATTTGCAGCATATTCAATAAAGCGTGGGTTATCAAGCTCTTTCAACTGATCGATCGTGGCATTCATTAATACCACATTCTTCAGCTTATCCTGTTCGGTGTTTTTATAAAACAAATGCACTGTGCGGTAAGCCTGTTCCAGCTCGCAGGTGCTTTCCAATACATTGAGTAAATTTTTGTTCAGGTTTTCTTCAACGCTTTGCAGTTTTTCGGCGCTTTTCTGAATAGTATCGCTAACCGATTCGCCGCTTTCCAAAGCTTCTATCCATTGATTAAGCTTCAGCTTAAGCTCTTCGCGCTCCCCTTTCTTCTCATCATCAGTTAAAAAGATCTGTTTACGGGCTTTGCGTTCGGGGTTCAGGTTTTGAAGGCCATCAATAGTAGCTTCCAGCAAATCAAAACCACCAACTTTTGATAGTTTATCTAAACTGGTTGATAAGGATGCCGCGCCGCTTCTTTCTTTTATTTTAAGAGCCTGGTCTGTTGAATTTTCATTCAGGATCTGCTCGTTTGGTGTTGCCATGATCGTGTTGTTAAATGTTTAGGATTAGCTAATTATTGGTCAAGCTCGGTTACTATATTTTTTAACGCCTCAATAAAGGCCTGTTTGGTTTCGGCGTTATCAAGGGTTGACTTCAGCGTTTTGTTGGTTTTCAGCTGCTTCATGATATTGAGGTACATCTCGCGCTGAATATTAAGCTTATGCAGGTATTTGCTTTGTTGTACCAGGTTTTTTGGTGCAAAATCGCCAAGATTATTAAAGTACAGGGTTTCGGTAACATTTGACCCGTTTTCTCTTTCAAGCTCAACACTTACTTTTGGCTTGTAATGAGCAAAAACCTCTTCAACATTTTTAAGTCCTTCAACCTTCTCCGGTCTCAGCGGCTCATTATCAGTTAATTTTTGAATAAACAAAGTTTTATTGGGAGCTATCTCACCAAATGCTTCTGAGGAATCAACTTTTGTTTCGTTTCCCCCTATTTCGTAATTAAACATAGCTTTATTTAATAAATGATAAGTATGAAAGTGTTTATGTTATAATGCAATAACTATAAAATTGTTTTTAACAGTATGTATTTCAGTTAAATTACTTAACTAATGCTCCATAATAATTCAGTATCATCACTTTTTTTATCTATGGCGATAGTATTTCCTTTTTTCAGTTCGCCCGAAATAATATACCGTGATATTGGCCTGCGCAATTGGTTACGGATCACCGCCGATAGCTGCCGGGCACCATATTTGGGTGTAAAACCGCTTAAGGCCAGCATATTTTTTGCTTCGGCACTTAACTGCATGTTTATGCCCATTTTATCGAGCGCCTGCGTAAGGCTTTTGAGCTGGATCTCAAAGATGCGTACTACATTTTCTTCATGTATAGGTGCAAAGGGTACAATTTCTGATAACCGCGCCAAAAACTCCGGCCTGAATTTATTAGCCATCACCTCCATCAATTGGTTTGATGCAGGCATATACCCCCGGCTAATTTGCTCAGATACCCACTCGCTGCCAATGTTTGAGGTAAATAGCACCAGCGCGTTTGAAAAATCGCCTTGCTTGCCCAGCCTGTCGTGCATATGCCCTTCATCCAGGATCTGTAAAAAGATATCAAATACCGATGGGTGTGCCTTTTCAATTTCATCAAACAGCACAACCGAGTAAGGTTGCTGCCTTATTTTGTTTACGAGCAAGCCGCCCTCTTCATACCCTACATAGCCCGGCGGCGCGCCATACAGCAATGCGGCCGAATGTTCCTCCTTAAACTCCGACATATCAAAGCGGATCATCGCTTTTTCGTCATTAAATAAAAACTCGGCTATTGATTTGGCCAGCTCCGTTTTACCGGTGCCTGTTGGGCCAAGCAAAAAGAATGAGCCGATGGGCTGCCCTTTTTTGTTCAGTCCGCTCCGCGATTCGAGTATGGCATCAGATACGGCTTTCAACGCCTGGTCCTGCCCAACAACCCGTTTTTTTAGGAAACTTTCCATGCCCAAAAGCCTTTCTTTCTCCTGCGCCTGGATCTTGCCTAAGGGGATGCCTGTTTTGTAGGAAATAATAGCAGCAATATCATGGTTATTCACCACCTCGGTTTTATTTTGAGCCAATTCCTCAAGCCGGCTCAAATTGCGTTCAAAGTAAGCGATGTATTCATCGGGCGTTTCAAAAGTATCAACCTGGGTTTCATCTTCCAGCTGCCCTAACAATACCGCGCTTATTTTATTGCGATACAGGGTGTAAAGCCATTTGTATGCTCCGATCAAATCGCCTGCATCATCCTGAGCTTTTAATTCGTTCAGTTCGGTGCGGAGTTCGGAAAGGGCTGTATCGGTGGTATCGTTCATTAAACGGATAGCAGCCATGGTACGGTCGAGCAGATCAAAAGCAGAGTCGGGCAGGCGACGGTCTTTCATGTAGCGTTGTGCCAGTCTTACGCATTCTTCGGCAGTATTATCATCTATCTTTAAGTTGTGGTGCTCCTCATATTGGGGCACCAGTTTTTTAAGCATTTTAATAGCTGTAGGCGTATCGGGCTCATTTACCTGCAGCACCTCAAACCGGCGGCTAAATGCCTGTTCGGGCTCAATCACTTTGCGGTATTCGTCGATGGTAGTGGCACCAATCACCGTTATTTCGCCGCGGGCAAGTTCCGGTTTCAGCAGGTTGCCAACACCGCCGCCTATCGGCCCTTTATTATCAAGCAGTGTATGGATCTCATCAATAAACAGTATAGCTTTTTCAAACTGCTTTATCTCGCGCAGGATGTTTTTTAACCGGTCTTCAATTTCTCCTTTGTAAGATGCCCCTGCGATCAATGAACCCAGATCAAGTTCAAAAAGCTGTACATTTTTAAGCGACGCCGGTACCTGTCCGTTTACAATGCTAAGCGCGAACCCGTCAACCAGGGCTGTTTTGCCAACGCCCGCATCGCCGGTGATCATTACATTGGGCTTGGTGCGCCGGCTCAGGATCTCCATCACCATCCGTGTTTCGCGCTCCCGGCCTATGATAGGATCTACCTTACCCTGTTTGGCCAGGCTTGTGCGGTCTACACAGTATTTGAGTAATGCCGTTGTTTGTTTGGGTGCATCGCTGCCGTTTGTGGCCTGCGCAGAGGGATTTACCGCATGGTTAACATCCTCATTACTCAAATAAATATCCAGTAACTCGCGTTCTTTTACCGGGAAGGATTTTAGCTGGTTAGCATCAAAACCCACATTGGGCTTTATTAACGCAATCAACACACAAACGGGCGTAATCAAATCCTGGCCTAATTTTATGCGCACATTATCGGCTTCTTCAAATACCTGCTTTACCTGGTCGTTACCTAACATTTCGTCGGGCACGGTTAACGCGGCCGAATAATCTTCAATGCGCACTTCGGCCCAATCGCTTATGTAAGCCGTGTCCTTCCCGATGGATTGAAGCAGGTTCTTCAACCCCACTTCCTGGTGCATCAAGCCTTTTAAAAGGTGCGCCGGACCGAATTCCTTATGGTGATATTCTTTGGCTAATGACTGCGCTACCCGCACCGCCGTTTTCACCGACTCGCTTAAATTAACTATGTTCATATGCTATTGCAGGTTAGCCTGGGTTATATAATAATAGGTTTTGCCGTTTGACGTAAAGTGTTGGTTGGTAATAGCAGCCTGTTTAATAACATCACTGATATGGATCAAATATTGGATATATGCCTCAAATTGTGCCTGCGGCATATCATCGTTATGTTTAAGATCATTCACCTTTTTATTATAGAAATCTTTTTTGCCGGGTAAGGGTAAACTGGTAACCCGCAGAAAATAATCGGCCAGGGTCATGTCTTTAATATCACCGCCAGATAAGTTAAGCCCTAAATGCTTGGCAGCGATGTCAACATAGTTATCAACCAGCTTTGAGCGGTAATCGGACGCGTCCCGCTGCAGGTTTTCGCCTATCATGAGCGACAGCAGATCTGTCAGCTGCTTATAATCCTGCTCGTTCAATATCAGCAGGTATTGCAGCTGCCCCTTGCTTTCATTTACCAGGTTTCTGGGCGCTTCGGCGCTGAGGTAATATTTGAAAGCGTTATGTGGCATATTGTTTCCCAAATCGGTTGACGGCTGGCCCTGCTGCTGCATAACCAGCGGCTGTACATAACGTTTTTCGCGCCCGGTAAGCCTGAATGCGCTGTCGAGCGTATGGATCTGGTTACGGATATCATAGTCTGTTTCGCGCATCAGGCGTTCAACTGCCAAACTCATGGCCTGGTTTGATTTTACCACTCTCTTGGGCGGAAACACCACAGCGCCCTGGATCAGGCTCTTTTTGGGGTAATCGAGGTAAAAAGAAACCGAATCGGACAGTGATGTATTGAATTGCTGCACGTTGGTAAGGCCTTCTCCATTCACCATGCGCTGTTTTTTATAATCGGCCAGCTTTACCGCAGATTGTGATACAATTTGTCTTGCCTGGATTACAAAATCATTGTAGATAGGGTTGTAATCGCTAAATACCTGGATAGCCAACAAGCGGGCGTTGGCGGCCGCTATCTGACTGGCCACCGTATTAACCCCTACCGAATTACGATCTAAAGCGCCGGTGGCACCAATCAGGATGACCAGGTTGGTTTCGTCCGGATGATTGCCAAACAGGCTTAACCCCGTGCGGATACCGTCAAAAACTGGTTGGGAACTTATCACCGGGGCACAGTTACCTGTTACTGTTGACTGCGATTCGAGGTATTTTACCAGGTTACGATAATCGGCACTAAGCGGGGTTGACTGGATGCCCCCTGTTTGACAGCCGGACGCGTTACGGTAAACTACAGCCCCGTATCTAACCTGGTTACTCCTGGCATGCGCATCAAAAATATCTTCAAATGATTGAATAGTACTGGTAATACCCGAAAAATAATTGCGCATAGGGCTACCGCCATCAACCACAAACACAATGTTAACGTGGTGAACATTGTTGCGGATCTTGAGATAATCCTTATATGCTAAATGCCCGCCTTTGATATTGAGCACACTGTTATGGCTTTTATCATAAACATCGGTTGCGAAGCCGAGGCTAAGATTACCCGAAGCAGATGAGCTTACCGGCATGCTCAATAACAAGGGAGCATTATCGGCCAGTAAGGGGTCAAAAGCAAAATAGCCCGTACCTCCCTTGCTATTATTGGTTTTGAGGGAACTGTTGATATATCTTGCAATAGAATCATTGATCAATGGCTGGTTTTCCCTTGCCGACCCGATATATAGCCTATCGCCCCAGCTATGAACGGCGTCGGCGGCTATCCAGCCATAAACACTGCCAGCTGCATTATCGGCAATTAACTGCGGATCGGACCCTACCAATACTTTTTTCCCGTCGTCAGATTTTTTGTATACATAAACCACGTTGTGCAGTGCCACTTTGGTTTTTTTCTGGCTTTGATCGGGCCCGGCAAAAATGTATGCCGAATCAGTTTTGTCATAATAATAATCGGGCATAGTGAGCGGACCGGCACCACTTATAATGGTGATATATTTTTCGGGATAACCATTTGTGCTGGTAAAAGCAGACTGCCAGGGCAACACCTTTGAAATGCTGATCCATCCGTAACTTTGCGAGCCTTTTTTATTGGTAAGCTTTTTACCTTGTACCATGCCTGCCTGGTACTTAATCAGTTTTATAAACCCGTTTTTTTGTTCACTTACATAAAAAGGTTCCATGAAACTTATTTTTTTCATTACCAGCGTTCCGCCCGGCGAGGTATATGTATAATTTTCGGCCCTGTCCGAAAATACGATCCATGGCAGAGAAGTACGGTCGTCGGTATTGTAAATGCTGGTACGCTCATCAGGTTTTTCAAAAGCTTTGGGCAGTGTTACCACTGTTTTGCCAAGCGATACCGGCGATTGCGCCCGGGCCGCAATTACTATACAGGTTAAAAAAACGAAGCTTAATATATTTTTCATGTTGGTTGATGCAAATAGGTTTTAAAATGGATTATCTGGGCCTCCTTTCGGGAGCGGCAGTGGTTGCATGCTGCCTTACCGAAAGCATGCTTGAACAGTTTGATTTTGGCTTTAGGGTAACCTGTGCTTCGTCAACACTGATGCCTCCTCCAAAAGTTAACCGCATACAGTAGGAGTAAAAATCAGTCCGTTTGCTTTCGCCGTTATCTTCAAGGTTTACGGTAACTTTCTCGTCTCCGCAGAAATATCTCCTAACGAGGTAATAATAATGGCGGTTAAAATCACCGCCGTTGGCTATGGCCTGCAGGTGTGCCCTGATATCATCGATTACACGGCGCTCACTTTCACCAGGGTTTACGATCTGGTTGGCAAATGTTGAATCGGGATTGGTAATACGCATGCGGTGATAGACCGGGCGCCTGCTTTTATCCGTGCTAAGTTTGATAAAATAGGTACCGGGATTGTGAAAGGTGTAGAGTGCAGTTGGTCCTTTAACATCCACCCGGCCGGTTTCCCCAAACGACCATTCAAAAATCCGGGCATTACCCTGCGCCTCAAGCCTTACCTGTTCATTTACAATCCCCTGTGTGGGGCCGTTAATTGTAATCAGGGTATCGGCAGCTATGGTTGGGGTACTATCTTTTACGCTAACCGGGAATTGCTGCGTTAAATTGCCGTCAACGGTAAGCCGTATGATATAGTCGCCTGTTTTTTTAAAGTGGTAGCTCCCGTTTTGTTGAGTTGATTTATCGCCATTGCCAAACTCCCAAAGCCAGCTTTTTGCATTAGCCGTATTATCCGAGTAAACCAGGTGCTCGTTCAGGGCTATCTCATCCTTCAGGATACGGGCGTTGATCACTCTCTTTTCAAACAATGAACTACGCAGCAGGAAAATGATACCAGCAATAACAACTACGCCTGTAAAAATGTATAAAAAGGTGTAGGTGTTCCGGTTAGTATCGACGGGCCTCCCGTCGTTGTAATCGTTTTTCATTTTGCTTAGGTTATATATTGTAGATGTATGATGATGCTTACCGGGCCATGCTCATGTTTTGCTGCAATTGCCGCTGCGCAATGTGGCAGTCATCAACCGATCCTTTTATGTTCCTGATATCGTTATAATTGCCCGTTAGTTCGCGCTTATCATAAAAAAGTGCCTGCAACAGTTTTGAAGCGTGGATAAAGCATTTATACCGCGCATCATATGGGCGGCGGTTGTAATATGACTTTATGGCACCTATTGAACCGCTGATATCATTCTCCAAAAAAACGGCCTGCACGTTGGGGTTAAACTTTACTATTTTATGATACGTTGTATCAACGGTTGGTAACGCTTCGGTAACAAGGCTTTCAAACTGCTCTTCTTCGTTTACCTTTTTAGCAAACTCGCTTTTTGATACTAACCCTTCGTTGCCATAATTATAAAATATAGCCACGCACAATATCACCGACGTCACTAAAAACATCCCCATGAAAAACAAGAATTTTTCTCTCCGTTCTTTTAAACTAAATTTTAACATATGGCTTATTAATGCGGATAGTGATGGTTTAACTGGTTAATTGCCGATTTATTTACCCGGCTACACGACTCTAACTGTGAGCGAAGGCTTTCAATCTGGAAACGAGTGGTAAAAAGCGAATCTTTGATGCTGGCAATGGTTTCAATATCGTTGCTAAGCTTTTTATACAACTCAAAACTTTTAAGCGGGTAAGGGTTACTTTGCAGCCGCTCCCGGATATGCTGATTACTCTCCTGGATATCATTAAGCAGTACCGTTTGGTTATTAAGCTCCTGCGAGTTCATTTTTGCATACTGCGAGAGTTGCTGCATGCGCAGCAGGATCAATTCAAAGCTGTTATTGATATCGGTACGGAGCGCTATCAGCTGATCTGTTTTTTTAACGCGGGCATTTAATAATTCAAGCTCACGGCCCGAGGTTGCAAAAAAGAAGTAAACGATAATGATGGCAAAACCCAGTAATGTAATAAGGTACATCATGAATTTGCGATAAGCCCGGTTTAGGTCGCTATTGTTTACAGGTTTCATCTAATATTATAGTATCGGTTCGGTTTATTTACAGCTAAAAAAGCTGCATTTATAATATTTAGCTCATATTTATTAATTAACCAATAGTGTAATAATTATCAAAAAATCAATACTTTATCAACTATTTGTAACCAATAAAACATATCTACAACTATTTTTGAAAATAAATGTTTATAAAAAGTTAAAATTTAACACAGACGCAATCCAATAATATCATTTATGCTAAACCCGCTTTATTCAAAACCGCTCCGCTTTAGCCATATCAATAATGGCCAGGACCTTGATAAACAAGACCTTGGCGCGTCTATATCGCAATACATCGAACTCATTATTTTTACCCGTTTTGGCGAGCACCGTTACAACCCCGAATTTGGCTGCGAGATCTGGGATATGGATTTTGAACTCATTATGAGTGAGACTATTTGGGAAGAAAAGCTGAGGCAATCGTTGTTGCGTTCTATCAGCAAATTTGAAAACAGGATCTATGATATTGATATCAGCGTGAACATTACCGAGATCAACAAATTTTACCCCTTGCGCAACGTGAGCGAGATAAAAAAGAAAGTAGATATAACCATTAAAGGCAAACTGAACAAAACCGGCGAAACATATTTGTTCAAAACTGCTTTATTCCTAAGCCCGCTATCAGCATAAACCTATGAGCGCTATATTTTATAATTCAAAAGAAGAGATCAGGAACCGCATGCTGAAGAACGCTACCGAGTTTTGGGGCGTTCAAAACGTAAATGATGTTGATCCGCTGGTAAAGCTTTTGATTGAAGCCCTGAGCACCGAGTTGTTCAACTTAAACAACGATGTTAAAAACCTGGAGCATCGCATCCTGAACAAAATATCCAGGATCCTGGCTTCCGACTATTTAACGGCTCCCCTGCCCGCCTATGCCATATTAAAAGGTAAACCCATCGAGGCTTCAGAAATATTGAACATCGGCAATCATTTTTATTTCCGAAAACAATTGGCAGCAGAGGTTGGCAAAACCAGCCCGGAACAACTGGACATTTACTTTACACCGGCAGGCTCTAACTCTGTATTTAATGCAGAAATAAAATACAGCTTCAACGGGGGCAGGCTGCAGGAACATATTGAAAATGGGCAGAAGAATACGTTGCTAAGCGTCCGCACTGGTGCTTTTGGCGAACCTAACACCCTTTGGATAGGCATTGAAACAGCAGTAGCATTGAATACTTTTAAAAATGCAGGAATCTATTTCGACTGGCCTGTTTACATCAGCAATACCGATTTTTACAGCCTGCTGCAGGTAACTAAATTTTATCTGGATGGTTCACAGCTTGATACTGAACCTGGCCTCATTTACGCTGATGAACAAGCCGACGATCAGAAACCTGTTTTTTATGATCAGCATATCATTAACCTTATAACCCGCGACGTCAGGACCTATTACAACAATCATTTTATTTCGCTTACCGATGAGCGGCTAAGCAATATTACCGCCTTCAAAGCAAATTATCCGGTTGAGTTGCTGTCGTTTTTTAACGAGCAGGATTTGAAATCACTTAAGCCCTGCCTGTGGTTCAAGATCGTATTCCCAGCGGCAATCCCGGCAAATGCCATTGATGAACTACAGTTACATTTAAACTGTTTCCCGGTAATGAGCAGGCGGCTTCACCAACAAAAATTCAGGATCAAGGAGATCAGCGATATCATCCCTATAAAACCAGGCGCTTATGATCATTTTTTATCGATCCATGAGCTGCATGACGACAATAACGTTCGGTATAACGAGATCCCGTATAGCCAGGCCGGTATTAATTATGAGGGCAGTTACTCCATCAGGAATGGCGGCGCCGAGCGTTTTGATGCACGTAACGCCAGGCAAACTATCGAATATTTGTTTGAGTTGCTTCGCGACGAAAAAGCGGCCTTTGCTGCATACGGAAGCGACTTTTTAACAACGGCCTTAAAAACACTGGAGCAAAATATCTCCATTATCGAAAAAAAGTCCAAAAGTTCAAAAGATCATCATGAACTGGTAAATTACCTGGTACTAAAACCGGCAAACAAAGCAGCCATGTTATACCTCAGTTTTTGGACAACCCTCGCCGATAATGCCAACAATATCCGCAAAGGGTCAAAGCTGCAACAGGCGGAAACCATTAAACTTAAGCCGGATAGTTTAAGGCTCCTTACCACGACCACTGGCGGCCGAAACAGCCTTGGAGCTTCCGAGCGGATCCAGGCCTATAAATACGGCCTCACCACTAAAGACCGCATAGTTACCCTTGCCGATCTAACAAGTTTCTGCAGATATGAGCTTGGAGCAAAAATAAAAAACATCCGCGTAAGCAAAGGGGTAAGTATCTCAGCCAATCCCAAAGAAGGTTTTATTAAAACAACCGATATTTATATAACCCCGGCCGATCATGAACTTTCGGCACCGGAATGGGCCACGCTGCTTGAGCTGCTAAAATCAAAGCTGCAAAGCCGGAGCGTAATGGATGTTAATTATAGGGTGTTTGCGGAGTAAGATATACATATTGTTACCGTCATCGCCCTTGTGTTCTTTTGTTATTAAGCGACGGGCCCTGCAAATAGGGCAGAATCACGGGCTGCATTATTTTGTCCCGCTTGCCCACCCTGCTCTATCGCGACATCGTAAATAACCAATAAAGCGGGATGATTTTTAAATAACCCGCTTTTTGCGTTTTATAGAAAATCTTACAACGCCTTCTCTTTCGGCACAAAATCATTCATCACCGCCTCGCGGATTAATGCCGGCGGCAGGATCCCTTGCGACAGGATGAAATCATGGAAATGCAAAGCGTTGAATTTGTTGCCTAACGCAGCCTCGGTATCTTTGCGCAGGGCAATCATTTTGGTAAAACCATAAAAATAGCTATTGGCCTGGCCGGGAGCGTTAATGGTATAACGCTCAACTTCCTGGCGGGCAAAGGCACGCGATTGTACTACATCGTTCATCAATACATCAAGCGCCTGTTGCTGGGTTATCTTACCAGCCTGCAATTCAGGATCAAGGAAGGCGCGCGCGGCCCTGAGCAAGCGATAATCTAACGATACCAACTGTCCTTCTAAAGGCATGTAAGGGCGGGTAATATATTCGGAATATAAGCCCCAGCCTTCCACATTAGTTGAGTTAAATGCGTACAGGGCGCGTGCCTGTGATACCCCTTCTTCTACCATTTTATCAAACTGTAATTCGTGGCCGGGTCTTGCTTCGTGGGCTATGATGGTCCACGAGGCGGCATCAAAAGTAAAGTCATCGTACTTGTCTGTAGCTTTTTCGCCGGGTGATGCGGGCATGTTTAATGGCAGCACAAAAACACCTCGCTGGCCAGTATTGTTCAGGAACGGCGGTGGCACCATATGCGGGGCGGGGCTCTGCGCGGTTTCGGCGGCTGTAGCTAAACGGATAATAGCCGGGCGGTTTGGCAGCGTTACCAGTTGATGATCGCGAATGATGCCTTCAATATCTTTTAAATGCTGCTCGTACAGCGGAATAATAGAATCTCCGTGGATTTGCTCTTTTTTAAGTTCACGAATTACAGCCCGATAGTCATCTGATGGCAGGCCACGTTTTTTGGCTATCTGCCCGGCAATAGGCTTCATCTCGTCCTGGATCTGGTTGAACAGGGCATGTGCCATTTCAGCTACTTTCGCAGGGGGAATATCTATACCATAAGCTTCGAGGTTCATAGCATACTCTTCGGGTGGGAGCCTGAAGTCTGTACGGGCTTTTACCAGTACATTTGCTTTTACCCATTTGTCATAATCTTCCAGTTGTTTTTTCAGGGTTGCATAGGGTTGTTCCCATCCGGTCACCTTGTATTTGGTACAAAGCTCGGCGATGCCGCTTACGATACTCGCATTGCGCGATAGATCGGTTTCCATGCGTTGCTTTGACGGATAGATCATGTTTTTGCCGTCCATCTGGTGCTGCAGACGTTCCCTGTAAATGGTTGTCAATGGTTTATAACCTTTTTCCAGTCCTGCATATTTACGGATACGCATTACCGCTGCCTGGCGACGGGCTTCGGGGGTTTGATCGTCAAGCAGTGTTTCCAGTCCGCTATAAATGGTTGAGGACGCATTTAAAAAAGGGACCTGGCGGCTCAACTCAAAGTCCTGCTGGCGAAAACCCAGTTTGAGGTGGGTTATAATGATATTGATATCCTGTTGAATAAAAGTATTTTTTTCAGTCTTAAGGGCTTCGGTAAGTTTAGCGACAACGGCCTCTTCATCCTTGCGTTCGGCCATGATGTTTTGGAGGGTTGGTACAGCGATGTCGCTGTCATACTCGGCCAGGCCTTGTGATGATCCGTATTCGGGCGAGTATTTTTTATCCAGATCGATGATGGTTTTGGTATACTCATTTGACTTGGTCACCCAGGCTTTTGTTTCGGCCGATTGCTGCGCCCGGGCATTAATGCCGATACCAGTCAATAGCACTAACAAACCGGTGCTTTTAAGTAGATTTTTGTTCATGGTCAATTTAAATTATGAATGGCAAGTTACTTAATTTGACCGTTGATATTTTTGATTACGTTGATTTCGCTGATAATAGCACATTTTGACTTTTTCGGCATTGTTGGCGACGACATCAACAACGGCACAACGATATACGTTAAATGAAACAGCCTGTCTTTTCGTAGCGAAAAGACAGGCTGTACAACAGATCAACGCAATAAGCGTAATCAATCAAAAAAATCAACGGTTAAAAGCGGTACCCTAAAGTAAGGAATGCATTGTTGTTAGTTTTTTTCAAATCGGCGAAAGGACTGGTTGTACCTACTTCATAAGGGAAAATGGTTTGTTTGCCGGTTACCCTGGCGTAAGTAGCGTCAACAAAATAAGCACCAAAATGAAAGCCTATACCGCCGCTAACTGTTTTAATATCACTGCCAAGGTCTTTCATCGGGTTACCCTGCTGGCTGTAACCGCCGCGCAGATAAACGAGGCTGTTCACGTTTACTTCGGCGCCCACATGAAGGTTCACTGTTGAGCGGTAAAGTGATTTGATATCACTGTTGTCACCATCGGCAGTATAACTGTCGTTACTGCTTAAATGGGTAGTGGTATAATCGATATATTCAACATCGCCGCTTATGAAACCATATTTGCCTATGAAAACAGACGCGCCACCTGCTAATTTTAACGGCGTACGCAGATTGTAGCTTAGCTGATATGGTTCGGATTCGTTTTGATGACTCTTGCCACCTGTGTATTGCGTGGCAACCCCTTCGGAATATGAATCATCAATATTATAAAACGTTGGTGAGGTAAATACAAAGCCCAGGCGTAAAGCTTGTATAGGTTTATAAATAATACCTAATTTGGCGTTAAAGCCCGAGCCTTTGGTGCTTTGGTCTTGCGCGAAAGTGGATGAAAAGTCGGTAGGGTTGCCGCCATTGGTTATAATGGCGTTGCCATTTTCGGTAAACCTGGCATGCGAATTATACCTGATATCAGTAATAGCCAATCCCAAACCTATATAAAGCTTATTGCTGTAATTGGCGCCAAACGAAAGGTTAAACTCCGACTGGCCGCCGGTACGGGTAATCCCCGCCAATTGCCTTACCGGAACATTCACTGTGCTTGCATACGAATTTGGGTCAGTTGCAGGGCCAAAATTATCGATCAGGACATGATCATATGCCCAGCCATCGAGCCCACTAGGGTTAACACTGCCATATTGAGACACTTCGCGCTTGGCGATACCGGCATAGTAATCAGAAATAGAACTGGTTTGGTTTGTACCGCCGTAAGCAACGTTTTCATAAAAGTTATTGGTACGGCTGTAGCCCGCGCCATAATTGATACTTAGCCAGCCTTTGCTTTTGTCGCGCCCACGGGTAGTTAGCTGCTGATAAAATACGATGGCAGCGTTGCTCATATTCACATCATTACGGTTGGCGCTTCCTGCCTGCCCAAAAAAGCTGGAGCTTATTTTGGAGTTATCATACTCAGGGGTAATACTAACCTCCGAGTGTGTAAAAAAGCCTAAGCCGGCAGGATTGCCGCTAACGGAGCTTAAATCGCCGCCTACGGCTGTGCCGGCGTTGCCAATAGCTTTGATACGTGAGGTTGACCCGGTTTGAAAGGTTGAAAACCTGATGGCATCCTGTGAGTATTGTGCAAAACTATCTTTAGTAATTGCTACTATAGCAATTATGCTTAGTAAATACTTGATTTTCATAAAATTCAGGTAAATAAAATATAAGATTTAGGTTTATGGTCTTGATGGTCTGCCGCCACCGCCGCCACTGCTGCTGCCTGTGCTGCGTGAACTGCCGCCGCTTGAGCTTGGTGATGGCGTATAGGATGGTTGCTGCGATGTACGTTCAACCTGTGGCTGTCTGTAAACCGGCTGTGCATCACGGGTAGGCGCCGCGTCCGTACGGGCCGGGCGTGCATAGCGGGTGCCATTGTTATTATTATAACTGTTATTTCCGCTATTGCTGCTGCCGTTACTGTAAGTGTTCGTTCTGCTGCCCAATGGTCTGTTACGACCTCCGGGAATGTAGCCTATACCGGAAGTGGCACTGCTGACAGGGCGACGCCCGCTGCCTGCAAAAGGATTGCCATTACCACGATAAGGACGCGCTGTACCTGACGAGGCATAGCCTCCACCATAGTAACCGCCATATCCGCCGTATCCGTAACCGCCGCCGTAATAACCGCCGTATCCACCATATCCGTAGCCTAAGCCCCAGCCACCATAATAACCGCCGTATCCATAACCTAATCCTAAGCCAAGGCCGCCGTAGTAGCCTCCATAACCCAATCCCCAGCCGTTGTAATAACCAGCACCGCCATAATATCCTAAACCACCATAGCTCAATCCATAGTTGTAGTAAGGATAGTTATTGTACGCCGAATAAAAGTCGTCATAATAGCCGAAAGGAGAAAAGTAACTGAAACGGTTTATACGTGCCGAATAATCATCGTAGTAAAAGTAATCATCGTCGTCATCGCTATATCCATCCTCTGCAACCGGGGTTTGGTTGTAAGCCGGCTGTTGTGCATAAACAGGTTCATCGCCCGCTCGTGCATCAGAAAAATAAACGTTGTCATTACTTTGGTTTGATGCAAGCTTGGTTGTAGAGCAGGAACTCAATGCCATGGCACCGATAATAAACATTCCTATCGCGATGTTCCGTTTCATATACAGGTAAGTAAAAAGTGCAAGGTCAAATAAGTTTTAAATTTATAAATTTGGCAGCAATATACAACAATTACACAAGTCCAAATTCTATCCAATCAATATGAGCAAAGGTGTTATTAGTAAAGACGAAGATTATTCGCAATGGTTTAACGACTTAGTAATTAAATCTGACATGGCCGAGTATTCGCCGGTTAGAGGCTGTATGATCATTAAACCGTACGGTTATTCGATATGGGAAAAGATCCAGGCAGTGCTTGACGAGATGTTTAAAGACACCGGCCACAGTAATGCTTATTTCCCGCTTTTAATACCTAAGTCATTCTTTAGTAAAGAAGCCAGCCATGTTGACGGTTTTGCCAAAGAATGTGCTGTTGTAACCCATTACCGCCTCAAAAATGATGGCGAAGGAAATATTATTGTTGACGAGGAAGCCAAGCTTGAAGAGGAGCTCATCATCCGTCCGACATCAGAGACTATTATCTGGAACACTTACAAGGGTTGGATCCAATCATACCGCGACCTGCCTATCCTGGTTAACCAGTGGGCCAACGTAATGCGCTGGGAAATGCGTACCCGTTTGTTTTTACGCACCAGCGAATTTTTATGGCAGGAAGGCCACACCGCGCATGCAACAGCGGAAGAAGCGGTGGCTGAAACAGAGCAAATGCTTAATGTATACGCCGATTTTGCCGAAAACTGGATGGCTTTGCCGGTAGTAAAAGGCCGTAAAACCGCTAATGAGCGTTTTGCCGGTGCTTTGGATACTTATTGCATTGAGGCGCTGATGCAAGATGGTAAAGCTTTACAAGCCGGTACATCGCACTTTTTAGGGCAGAACTTTGCCAAAGCTTTTGATGTAAAGTTCACCAACAAAGAGAATAAAATTGAACACGTTTGGGCCACTTCATGGGGCGTTTCAACCCGTTTAATTGGGGCATTGATCATGGCTCACAGCGATGACGCAGGCCTTGTATTGCCTCCGAAACTTGCACCAATTCAGGTTGTAGTTGTGCCTATCTATAAACACCAGGAAGAGCTGGATAATATCAGCGCCTATGTTAACTCGTTAAAAAAGGAACTTAAGGCTAAAGGTATTTCGGTTAAGTTTGATAACCGCGATACTCATCGCCCGGGAGCTAAATTTGCTGAATACGAACTGAAAGGTGTTCCATTACGCGTAGCCATAGGCAGCCGTGATATGCAGAACGGAACAGTTGAACTGGCCCGCCGTGATACCAAAACAAAAGAAACAACCACACAGGAAGGCCTTTCCGGTAAAATAGAAAGCCTGCTCGAGGAGATCCAAAATAACATCTACAAAAAAGCGTTCGATTTCCGGGCTGAAAATACCACCGAAGTTGATACCTGGGATGAATTTAAACGTATGCTCGATGAACAACCCGGCTTTATCAGTGCACACTGGGACGGCACATCCGAAACCGAACAAAAAATAAAAGAGGAAACTAAGGCGACAATCCGTTGCATACCTTTGGATAATAAACAGGAAGAAGGTAAATGTATTTTGACAGGTAAGCCATCGACGCAGCGGGTGTTATTTGCGAGGGCGTATTAATTTTGTAAAGTCCATAGTTCGTGGTCGATAGTCCATAGCTATGAATAATTGTTTTTTTACTACTATGGTCCATGAACTATCGGCTATGGACCGTGCTTACAGCACCACTCATGAAATTCGCAACTAAAGCAATACACGCAGGGCAGGAGCCCGATCCAACTACCGGCGCTATCATGACGCCGATATATCAAACATCAACCTACTGGCAAAAATCGCCGGGAGATAATAAGGGTTATGAGTACTCGCGTGGTACCAACCCTACCCGTAAAGCGCTGGAAGATTGTTTGGCTGCTTTGGAAAACGCAAAGTTTGGCCTGGCGTTTTCGAGCGGTATGGGCGCTACTGATGCGGTGATGAAACTGCTTGCGCTCGGCGATGAGGTTATTACCGGTAATGACCTTTACGGAGGTTCGTACCGGATATTCACTAAGATCTTTGCCAATTACGGTATCAAGTTCCATTTTTTGGATCTGTCTGATCCGGAGCTTGTACGTACCCATGTAAATGATAAAACCAAATTAGTTTGGATTGAAACGCCTACCAATCCTACTATGCGGATTGTAGATGTGGAAGCAATTGGCAAGATCACTAAAGAGAAGAATTTACTTTTTGTGGTAGATAACACATTTGCATCACCATACCTGCAAAACCCAATTGATTTGTGTGCTGATATTGTAATGCATTCGGTAACCAAATACATAGGTGGCCACAGCGATGTGGTGATGGGTGCACTGATGCTGAACGATGAAGAACTTTATAAAAAGCTATGGTTCATCTACAATGCCTGCGGTGCTACACCAGGACCTATGGATAGCTTTTTAGTTTTGCGTGGTATCAAAACCCTGCACCTGCGCATGAAAGCCCATTGCGAAAATGGAAGGCAGATAGCCGAATTTTTGAAAGATCATCCTAAAGTTGAAAAGATCTACTGGCCGGGCTTTACCGATCATCCTAACCATGATATCGCTAAAAAACAAATGCGCGATTTTGGTGGCATGATCAGCATTGTATTGAAAGACGCCGATTTGCAGGAGACTTTCCGCATTGCATCGTCATTTAAAGTATTTTCATTGGCCGAGTCATTAGGAGGAGTTGAATCATTGATCAATCACCCGGTAAGCATGACCCACGGCTCAATTCCTAAAGCCGAACGTGAAAAAGCAGGCGTAGTTGATAACCTGCTGCGCCTGAGCGTAGGTGTAGAAGATATCGAAGATTTGCTGGAGGATATTAAGCAAGCTTTAAGTTAAGCTTTATATTAAAAAATACGCGTCATTGCGAGGTACGAAGCAATCCCCGACAGGCAGAGCCGCTCTGTATAGTTTGGGATTGCTTCGTACCTCGCAATGGCGTTTTTGTAAATACTCATGACAGAAAATCTCAAAGCGTTCCTCGACGCGAAAGTTGCCCAATACAACCGCCCCGAATTTATTGAGAATGATCCGGTAACCATCCCGCACATGTTTAGCCAAAAGCAGGATATCGAGATCATGGGTTTCTGGGCTGCCACACTGGCCTGGGGACAGCGGGTTACCATTATCAAAAAATGCAAAGAACTTATTACGTTGATGGATGGCGCGCCTTACGATTTCATCATCAATCATGAAGAGCCTGATCTGAAAAAGCTGTTAAAGTTCAAGCACCGCACTTTTAATGATGTGGATACTTTATATTTCATCGCTTTTTTTCGGCAGCATTATGAACGGTTTGAATCGTTGGAGGATGCGTTTATACCCCCCACCCCCCTGAAGGGGGAGGGAAAGGTTCAAGCGATTGAGGGTGCTTTAAATCATTTTCGCTCATACTTTTTTTCTTTGCCCGATTTTCCACATCGTACTAAAAAACATGTATCATCACCATCGCAAAAATCAACCTGCAAACGGCTGAATATGTTTTTACGCTGGATGGTGCGGAAGGACGATAACGGCGTTGATTTTGGCATCTGGAACCGCATCAAACCGACCGATCTGATCTGCCCGCTTGATTTGCATGTTGACAGGGTATCGCGCAAACTCAATCTTATCACCCGAAAACAAACCGATTGGCAAACGGCCGTTGAACTGACCGAAAGACTCCGCGGGTTCGATCCTAACGATCCGGTTAAATATGATTTTGCCTTGTTTGGTTTGGGGATAGAAGAACGCTGGGGCGTACAGTTTTAAAATATTAGCATTCTACTTACCCAAAACTACAATACCTGGTTTAGGGGCATCAACAAGTTCTGTGCGCACCAATGTACCGTTATTGAAATAATAATAATGATATGATAGTGGTTTTGATTGTGCATCTGCAGAAGCTATTCGCCTGTAAACTGCATGCTGTGAGGTTTCTTCAACTAACTCCAGGTTATACTTTTCTGAATTTTTAAATTCGCTTTCACTCATCCCTATGGTATAGTGTTTTACACTACAACTGGAGAATACCAGTAGAATTGACAGAATAATGAGCGTGTTTTTTAGAGCAGACATGTGACTTAGTTTATTTTTCTTGTGTTACAGGTATGACTCACACGAGAAACAAAGGTTTATTCACTATCTGTTGTTTTTTGCCATTAAGCCTCTTCTTTAAAATAAACCTTATAATAGTTCATCGCCCGGCCGTCGTCAAAACCTTTTTCAATCAGTTCTTTATCGCCATGAATATAAATATGGAAGTTTTTATCAAGTTTTAACACGCTTTTATAAACACGTGCCTGCTTCTTTACGGCATTTTCTGATATTACAAAATTATCGGCAATTGGGCTGTCAAACTCCTGCTCGTACTGGTTTTTGAAGTTTTTGAATGATTCGATGGCCTGTTCATTACCGATCACTTCGTTCGAAAACTCCTCCATATCAAAGGTTTCCTTTTCTTTAAAATACTTCATGGAGCGGTTTAGCAGGTCGATCTTGTCGGCCTTGCTCATCTCAAATTCTTCATCGATTTTTTCGGTGATGAAGTTTTTGTAAATGCCCAGGGTATTGTTGGTTTGATTGAAGCTGTCGTTGCGGATCTTTAATTGCAGGAAATCATCCTTCCAAAATCGCGCCGCTTCCTGTCCGCCGTTGGTTTTATCAACCACAACAACCTTGTAGCCGTTCTCTTTTTCGATATTGAAGATTAGTACACCTTTATCCAGTTTATTAATATTGATGGCATCCTGCTCATAATCAACCTGGAAACCGCCTTTGTCCGGGTAAACTTTAAGGTAAGTTTCCTTGTTTTCCGACTTGAAGATACCGATGGCATCCAGTGGGTTGCCTTCAATTTGCACTTTATTAAAGTAAACCACATAAAGCTCGCCGCCTTTAATGTTAGGGTGATTGGTAACCTTGTACAAATGCTTCGCTATTTTCTCAGATGCCTCATGAAACTTAGTGTTGTCATCAAATACCTGTGTGGCAAAGTGGTGCAGCTCGTTTAGTTCCAGGTCGCCACTGCTGTGCATCAGGTGATAAACCTCGTTAGCCTTTTCAAAAGGTTTCAGAAAATACTGCATAAGCAGGTTGGGAATAATCTCATCCTTCAATTCTAACGGCTGTTCGGAAAGGGCATACATCTCTTCCTGCGACTGATTACCAACATGATGTACCGAAATAGTATCGAGCGAAGCTTCAAAAAAAGTTACCATAATTGCCTGCGAAGGTAAAGATTTTAGTTAATGGTTCATGGATCATAGTTCATGGTGTGCCCGCGTTTTTCATGTTCAAGTCATATGGAGATGGATTAGAAGGAGCAGGTGAGAAAAATCACCACGAAATAACGACCTTTGCACTTTGGTAAATTAGGCGGGCTTAGGCTATGATCTATGAACCATTAACTATCAACTAAAAAATGACAGATAATACCGATACCATAGTTGCCCTTGCCACACCAAACGGTGTGGGCGCCATTGCTGTGATTCGCCTTTCGGGCCCTGATGCCATAAACATAGCCAACAGTGTTTTTAAAGGCAAAGACCTGAGCAAACAGGCATCGCATACTATTCATTTCGGCAGTATTGCCGATGGTGATTTGATTTTGGACGAGGTGCTGGTATCGTTGTTTGTTGGTCCGCGGTCATACACCCGCGAAAATGTTGTTGAGATTTCATGTCATGCTTCGGGTTATATTATTGAAAGTATCATTAAGCTGTTCATCAAAAAAGGTGCACGGTCGGCCAAACCCGGCGAATTTACCCTAAGGGCATTCCTCAATGGTCAGCTCGACCTGAGCCAGGCCGAAGCTGTGGCCGACCTGATCGCCTCCAACTCTAAAGCATCGCAGCAGGTGGCCTTGCAACAACTTCGCGGAGGCTTCAGCACTCAGTTACAGGCCCTACGCGAGCAACTGGTAAACTTTGCTTCGCTCATTGAATTGGAACTCGATTTTGCTGAGGAAGATGTAGAGTTTGCCAACCGAGACCAACTGAAACAGTTGATCCACGAGATTACCAAAATTGTTGGCCGGCTAATTAATTCATTTGAGTTGGGTAATGCCATTAAAAATGGTGTAAACACGGTAATAGCAGGCAGGCCAAATGCGGGCAAATCAACCCTGCTGAACGCCCTGCTTAATGAAGAGCGTGCCATAGTGAGCCATATCCCCGGTACTACAAGAGATACGATTGAGGAGGTGCTGAATATCCAGGGCATTAATTTCAGGCTGATTGATACCGCCGGGATCCGGGAAGCTACCGACGCCATTGAACAGATAGGCGTACAGCGCACCATGGAAAAGATCAGCCAGTCGGCCCTGTTGGTTTATGTTTTTGATGCTGCGGAGATTACTATTGAAGAACTGAACAATGATATTGCCAGCCTGCAAAAACCCGGGGTTACCATGTTAGTGGTAGCCAATAAAGCAGATCTGCTGAATAAGTCCGACAGTCAGGAAGCCGGGATGTCCGAAAGAAGCTTCGCTGATTTATTCGCTAATGCTTACAGTTTCGGGGAACGAGGTTTATTCACTTCTCCATCCACTGACTTTCGGACTTTCGGATTTCCGGACATTATTTTTATCTCCGCCAAAGAAAAACATCATATTGACGAATTGAAACACAAGATCTACTCGTCTGCCGTAAAAGACCAGCTCAGTGGCGATGAAACGCTGGTAACCAATATCCGCCACCTCGAAGCCTTACAAAAAACTGAAGAGGCGCTTGTAAGGGTATTGGGCGGTATTGATGGCAGCATAACTTCCGATTTTTTGTCGATGGATATTAAACAGGCGCTTCACTACCTCGGTGAGATCACTGGTGTTGTTACTACGGATGATTTGCTGGAGAATATTTTTAGTAAGTTTTGTATCGGAAAGTAATTACACAAGTTAACAAACGCTTACTAATTAAACATTTAATTCATAAATAAGGTATTATTCCTTTTTGCTAATATTCATGGCGTTCACCTGCTCTTGTACCTTACGTTAACCAGCCCTGCCAATAAATTGGTCAAGATCCTAATTTAAGTTTTTGTTTAAGCCTGTACCTGGCCATGCGGATACTTTTTGGCTCAACGCCAAGGCGGTTAGCTATTTCCCTGGTATCAAGCCCCATTAAAATATATGAGCAATATTTTAATGGGGCGGGCAAGGCTGTTTTCGGCCTGTTGCTGCAGGGTATTGAAAAAACCGGGACGACTTTGGCTTATGATCTGCTGCTCATCAATACTTTTATCCATCCGCAGGTTTTGGTTAATGATGCGGCCTACCCAGTGAGCGCGGTTATACCGAAATATTGGAACAACTGTTAATGGCGGGTGCCGAAAGCGGGTAATAAAACAATACTGGTTTATGATGAGTGCCTGCCGCAATATATGGAAACGGCAGGCATTTGTTTTATTGGAACCTTTTAACCGTACTTAATCAAGCAATGTCCAGGTACGTTTAGTTTGTATGGTTTGTATGGCTTGCTGCTCGGCAACTACAATGTTCTCTTTACGCTGCCCTATGTATTCTAATGTACTAAGCTTATTCCACAGGGCAACAATTACCCGCATAAATTCATCAATCGCTGTCATTGACGAGTTTATCTCATGATGATTATAAACTATTTCGATTAAACGGGCTAAAAGCTCTTCAAAGTTACCGGGTGTTACATCCTTCCATTCATAGAAATATTTAAGCAATTCTTCCCGTTCTGCTCCCGGCATGCTTTTAACGGTACTGAAAAACAGGTGTGCCATTTCTGAAAAGCAGGAAACCAGTTGGATAGGCGGCTGAAGATAGATCAGGTTTCGGTATGAAAAATAAATCCTCGCGATATAATCAAGCATTTTATCGCACAGCATCTTTACATTTTTACCAATAGTAGATACCGAATCTTTTGAGGTGATCTTGTCAATAATACGGAACGAAAGCAGCTGAAGGTTGTTGATCTGTGCCCCAAAGTTTTCATAATAGGTCATCAGGCCGGCATGGCTTATCAGCGCAGTACATGGCGGGATATAGCTTACATTGGCCTGAAAGGAGCTTCCGCTTCGTACAAATTTACCAACCTCCATAAAATGCGCCCCGATGCTGTTGAGTTGTGACGCCGGCAAAACAGTGATACTGTAATGTTTGCTGATATCAGGATAGCGGATAGGCTGTTCTTGCGGGTCGGGTGTGCCTGAGGGTACACGTTCAAAGGGGTTTACGGTAAGCAGCACATAATAGGTTTCTGATGCTTCATTGATAGTTTCCTGGCCAAAGTAATGACTAAATGTTAGCGGTTGTTCGGCACGGGTAATATCAATCCTGAAACCTTCGGCGGTGATGGCGTTACACTGGTTTAAAGTTACCTGCACCTGGCCTGATGCCCGTTCGGTGATCTGGATATCCAGCGATGAGCTTTGCCCTTGTGCGGGTGGAAGCAGCCCGAAATTATTATTGTTGAGCGGCAGCGAATTGGCATCGCGTACTATATCATGAATAAAATTATCAGTATTAACAAGATGTGCGCTGGAAATTTTCATTCCATCTATCCAGTTCACAGGTTTATGTTTTAATGGGCTGATCATGTTTTTGTTTTAATATAGTTTACAGGTAAATGGCCTGGTCGCCGGTGCGGGCGGGTTCACTTACCACTTCCGATACACGTTTGGCAAATATGGTTACCGATTCGGTTATCCGATTTTCTGTAATATTAAGGTCCGGGTCGATAAAGTGGCGTTGCTTAAAAAACGACGGCTTAATATAAAAGATCCACTTATAGCTTTCATTATTATTAAGCTTATACTGCACCGTTGATTTTGGAAATTTAAGATTATAATCATCAATAAACTTTTGAAACCACTGGCCAAAGTTCATATTTGGCGGTGCTTTGGCCTTTACTTTAAGCGGTTCAGGATCGTCGGTGTTTTTATACAGATCAAGTTCGAGCACCATCAGCCTGTCAAAATCCAGGTGTTCCATACTGATCTCTTCAGGCGTACGGGGATATTGCCAAACCTTGTAAATTTCGAGCGGGATGCTTAAAAAGGCGATGTACCCCCACCAAAAAACCGGCGGTAATAAAAATATCAGGATACTGGTTGAGGCCCACAGGCCATATTGCATATCATTAAGCCAGTTAAATGCCAACTTGAAAAGAAACATCCCCAGCAAGCATGATATTAAAGAAGCCACGAGGAAAAACCATTTTTTATCGAGAAACTGATCTTCATGGTATTTGCCTGCAAGCCAGGTGTAAAATACACCCATACCTAAATATATCAGTTGGCAAAATAAGTACCCCCACGGCATAAACTGCATACCTAAAAAGCCCAAAAAACCCGGAACTCCCAATATAACAGCCGTTAAAAGTAAAGTGATGATAAGGCGCCTGTTACTTAGATATTTGTTTTTCTTGTTCACCACCGACATGATCAGCGCGGCAATGAAGAACAGGACAGGAGCTATCAGATAACTTATAAAAAACGATTTAAGGTTCATGAGTATTAAATATGTAGGCCGGGCAGCTATCTTATATTAATTTCAATTTAGTATAATCAATTACCGATAATATTGGTTATTGTTTTGGATAGCATCAATTATTTAAATCACAATGAGAATAAAAAAGCCTAATCAAATTGATACCGACTTTAAAGCGGCAGCTATAGCGGCAGAAATTATTGAAAATGAAATGGTTAGTGCCGGTGATGTAATAATACTGCCCAAAGGCCCTAAAAAGCGTGCCTATGATAAGGAGATAGCAGGCATAACGGCTGATAAAAAAACTGAAAGTAAAAAACCGGTAACCACCATTTGGGTTAACCGCGATGGGTTTTATGATATGCTGCCCGAGGGATTGTTTCACCGGCCGCCGGCTTCGAGTGTGATGATCACCGAGGAGGATATGATCAAAGATATTAAAGCCCGCCGCGAAGAAGAAAAACAAACCCGTCGCTTTTTTGCCCCATTTGAGGCCGAGCTTAACTATTTCAGAACACTGGTCGAGCTTTATGAAAACCGGCTCGACAAAAAAAATGAATACGATGAGCTGATCAATATATTTTTAAAGGAATGGCAGGAGTTTGAGTGTTTTACAAAAAAGCAGATGCTTATTTTGATACATGTTTTACCTGTAATACATGAGCAGCGCAATAATATAAATTTTGTGAGCAGTATTATTAATATGATGTTCAATGTACCCTTATCATTGCATTACAAAACGGTATACCCGAAGCAAAAAAACAATACCATTATAAAAGGCGGAACAGCCCTTGGCGCCGGTACTTTAGGCGTAAACTTTATTGCCGGGCAGGTTATTGAGGCCGAGCGAAAATTAATCATGAACATAGGCCCCGTGAGCGCCACCAGGATGCTGGAGTTTTTACCCGGCACATCTGCTGCAAAAGCTATTGACGTATTGTTATCCTACTTTATACCGTTAGGCACCGGCATACAATTTAACCTCCTTGCCGATCCTGCCTCGCAAAAATTGGTTATCGGCGGAGCAGGGGCCAATGCTACCCTTGGTTATACTACTTATTTGGGGTGATGATGATACCAATCTCCAATTTTACACCCCAGAGTATGTACGCGTCTTTTTCACAAAATAAAAATCGTCATTTAGATATAGCAGCGAAGGAACAAGCATAAGGTGAAAGAGAAATCTTCTACACCCCACAATGCAGACGCACAACACATTTCTCACTCGTTCTTCGTTTTGAAATGACTTTAATATATAGTTACTTCTTCGCTTGCTTCAACAGCCAGTGAGCAACATCATTCACTGCCTTGTCATTCTGATACCCGGCAGGTAGCCTGCCGTTCACATATTCATTGTAAAGCCATGGATCGCCAACAGCTATTACCGTGCCCTTACCATATTTGGCAGATGCTATAATCGTAGCACCATCTTTGTTTTTAAGCACAGATACGGCAGTCCCCGTTGAACCTATTGAACAGGCATCTTTCATAAAAACCTTAGTAGCTGTTTTCAATACCGGATTGTTTTTTACGTAGACAGCACCATCCTCAAAATGAGCATCATCAATTACATGGTTTTGCAGATCGTTATTGAAATGCATCCCGAATTTTGCAGCAAGGTTATTGAAATGAGGCAGCTCCACATTAACGCTGTCGTTAGCCATCAGCAGCAGCACACCACCTTTTTTTACCCAGGCAGCAATTTGCTCAATATCATCTTCCTGGATATAGTTTGGGTTCGGGCTCTCCTTTTTAGTATCAGGGTCAACAATTATATAAACAGATGAACCTTTCAGGTTTTCCAAAGTCGGTGCCATACCAAGCGTATCCAGCTTAGCGCCGCGGCTTGTAAAAGCCTCGCCAAAGATCTTGAAACCGTTATTATCCGCTTCATCCCACAGATAATGAAAGCGCTCCGACTGCCCGTTGGCTCCTTTATGTACCTCATGGTTAAAATAATAATCGAGCGTTACAGTTTGACCGCTTGCGGCAAAGCCGACAAGGGAGAACAGGGTTATAAGGGATAATTTTAGTTTCATAGTAGGTTTATTATTTGGTTAGCCTGCGGTAGGTGTTATCACCATACATTTAACTTTTTTATCTATTTTCCAGGTGTTCAATTTTTTTAGGTGTAAACACTTTCACTTGTTTTCAAAAAAAACAATACTGATAATCAACATGTTAACTTTAGCAAAAAGCACCTTTTTAGCAAAAATGAACACATGTCCATTGATAATCAACAAGTTAATATTTTACAAGATCAAAAATTGAACACCTTGTTTTTAAAAAATTGAACACTTGTGTTTGTGCCCAGCTTTACGGCCATATATCTCAGCGGTCATGCTGAGTGTTTAAATCCGGGGCCTCTAAAGGTTAGATGACAAAGAGGGCCTGTCAGTCTGAGCCTGTCGAAGACTCGTGCGCAGAGACCCTGCCCGCCATACTTCGACAGGCTCAGTATGACACTCCTTTTTTTAAGTTGTCATGGGTAACTTGTTTCAGCACCCCACTCGCCAAGTAACTGTCATGTATGAAGCTGACCTTAACAATGCGATCCCGAAATAAATACGGGATGACCTTAGTTATCTTATTCCCCTAAACTCCACCAAAAATCGAGAACCCGCCGTCAACGCAGATCATCGAACCGGTTACAAATACCGAGGCATCGCTCAGTAACCATACCAGTGCTCCTTTAAGTTCATCGGCATGGCCAAAGCGTTTAAACGGCGTTTGTTTGATCACCAGTTCGCCCCTTTGGGTATAACCGCCTTCGGGTTTGGTGAGCAGGTAACGGTTTTGTTCGGTAAGGAAAAAACCCGGTGCCAACGCGTTCATCCTTATTGCATCACCATAACGGTTAGCCAGCTCAACCGCAAACCATTGGTTATAGCAATCAACAGCGGCCTTGCCTATATTATAGCCTAATACCTTGGTTATGGCGCGTTTTGAGTTCATTGACGATATATTAACAATGCTGCCTTTACCCGTTTTGGCAATGGCTTCGCCGAAAACCTGTGTAGGGATCAGTGTACCCCAAAGGTTCAGCTCCATTACTTTTTTCATGCCATCGATGTTCATTTTAAAAATATCCTCATCGGGCTGTAAAACCCCCTCGGGCATGTTACCGCCCGCACCGTTCACCAGGCCATCTATCCTGCCAAAAGCTGCCAGCAATTTATCTTTGGCGGCTACCAGTTCAGCCTCGTTCATTACATCGGCTACCAGTGCTATGGCTTTGCCCCCGGCTGCATTTATGGCGTTGGCACGTTCTTCTGCTACC
Organism: Mucilaginibacter gossypii; assembly: GCF_900100945.1. Classification (GTDB taxonomy): domain Bacteria; phylum Bacteroidota; class Bacteroidia; order Sphingobacteriales; family Sphingobacteriaceae; genus Mucilaginibacter; species Mucilaginibacter gossypii. The sequence continues at coordinate 79,156 of NZ_FNCG01000014.1, forward strand.
TGGGCATTACGACCAAGAATGCCTACCGCGCCCCCCGCCTCAACAATACCATCTATAAATGCTTTGCCTAATATGCCTGTTCCGCCGGTTACTACAATTACTTTACCGGCTAATGAAAATTGATTCTCCACTTAAACTATATTTTTAAGGTTGATGTATAATTATTTCAGATCTGTTATAGCAATGGCGTCCATATCGGTGTAATCGAGGTTTTCGCCTGCCATACCCCAAATAAAGCTATAGTTTGACGTACCACTGCCCGAGTGGATGCTCCATGGCGGCGATACTACGGCATCGTAATTATCCATGGTGATGTGCCTTGTTTCCTGTCCTTCGCCCATGTAATGGAAGATCTTTTGGCCGGCAGGTACGTCGAAATAAAAATATGCCTCCATACGCCTGTCGTGCACGTGGGCCGGCATGGTGTTCCAAACACTGCCTTCATGTAATATGGTAAGCCCCATTACCAGCTGGCAGCTCCGTACACCTTCCAGGTGGATATATTTATTGATGGTGCGTTTATTTGCCGTTGCTACCGAACCCAGCTCAACCTTAATCGCATCGGCGTGGGTAAGCAGGGTTGTTGGGTATACCGCGTGTGCCGGTGATGACAGCAGGTAAAATACAGCCGGCACTGAGGGATCGGCACTTTCAAAGGTTACGCTTTTTGTACCTTTGCCAATGTACAGGCAATCAAGCTTATTCATTTCAAAGACTTCTCCGTCGGCTTTTACTACACCGGCACCGGCTACATTAATAATGCCGATCTCGCGTCGCTCTAAAAAATATTCGGCACGCAGGTTTGGATAATTTGGCAGCCCAAGTGTTTTACCTACCGGGTTAGCCATACCTACAATCATCCTGTCGTAATGGGTATAGGTACAATTGATCTGGTCGGGCTGAACCTGTTTATCTATCAAAAATCTTTCGCGTATGGTAGTGGTATCGTAGCTTTTAAAATCCGTTGGGTGGACACTGTGTATTGTTTTCAAAGCAAATGTTGTTTTAGAAAATCTTTTGTTAATAAATACAATTCTACAATCTTATAAACGATTTCAAAAGCCATTTAAGCCTTATTTTCACTCCAACGTTATAGTGATAACACGATTACTAAACCATTTAAAAGCTAAACTATAACGTTAAAGTAAATATTTAACAGATCATATATCATTTTAATTAATTAAGCTTGTATTATTGGTACTTAATGAGCTGCCGAACCAGGGCAACGCCAATTCAATAACCGGTAAACTAATAAACTATGAAACAATTAGCAGCCTATAAAAACATCGCACTACTAACCGTCTTGTTGCTTGTTGCAGGCATTGTTAATGCCCAGCAGCAGGAGCTTACAACTAAAAGTGCAAAAACATGGGTAAAAAGCCGCATCTGGGCTAATGGGTTAAAGCTTAAATTAAACTCCTCAACCAATAACCTCGAATTTGCAAAACAATATGCCGCCAATAAAGCGGTATGGGATAAGGCTTTTGAATTTCTGCGCGAACGCAATCTTGATCAGATAGCTCCCGGTAAATATCCTATAGATGGCGATAACGTTTATGCATCCGTTACTGAAGGCCCTTCCAAAGAGTTTGAACAATCGGCCTGGGAATCGCACCAAAACTATATCGACCTGCAATATGTAATCAAAGGCAAGGAAAAGATCGGTGTCGCCCCTATTGAAAGCCTTACTGTTACTAAACCCTATGACCCGGCTAAAGACGGTGCCAACTACAGCGGCGAGGGTAAATGCTACACCGCCACTCCCGACGAATTTTTCCTGTTTTTCCCCAGTGATGGCCACCGGCCTAATATCAAGGTTGATGGTTATGATAAGGTGAAGAAATTGGTTATTAAGATAAAAGTGGTGAAGTAAATTTTTTCATGTCATTGCGAGGAGGAACGACGAAGCAATCGCATGCTATACAGAGCGGCCCTGCTTCCGTGCGATTGCCGCGCTACGCTCGCAATGACATTTTTTCACCTACCTACACCTGCACCGTTTTCACCAGCTTTCGCACATCAAATCCCTGATTGGCAGCCTGTACCACCAACTGATTATAGATCTGTTCATCAAGTGTTGAACGGCGGCTCAGGATCCATAAGTAATTTCTATTCGGATGCCCTACCATGGCATAGCTGTAATCATCAGCCAAAGCAATGATCCAGTATTTACCTTTAAATGGCCACTGAAATTGTACTTCCAACTTTGCGTTACTTGTTTTATCAGCAACAACAGCACTGCCCTCGGCAATTTTTATCTTATTATCTTTTATACAACGGTTTTTAACAATGATACTACCATCTTTTGCTAAACCATAGGCTGCCGAAGTAAAAGTGCAATCCGACTCAAACCATTGCGGGAAAGCGGCAATTTCAAACCAGGAACCAACATATTTTTTCAAATCCACATAAGGAACAGTTTCAAGCGGTTTGCAGCGGGTTGCTTGTAAGGCTAAAGCAGTTAAACCTAATGCTACAGAGGTTGCAATGATCTCTTTCTTCATAAACCAATAACGCCTGTTATGCCCAAAAAGTTTAAAACAAAAGCATATTAACGGCAGCCAAACGCCTTATCATTATTTAATTACCTTTGCGCCAAAGCATTATTTTTATAACATGCCCGGTAAAACAAAGATCAGTATTTTAGGCTGCGGCTGGTACGGCAGCGCATTGGCTAAAGCGTTAATTGCCGATGGCATGCAGGTAAAAGGCTCAACCACTTCTACCGCAAAAATGGATAACCTGGCTGCTTTGGGCATCCGGCCCTATGTAGTTAACTTTTCGCCGGACGAGGAAATATATGATGCCGATTTTTTTGATTGCGATGTTTTGTGGATAGCCATTCCGCCCAAAAGCCGCAGCGGTGAGGGTGATATTTTTTTACAGAAGGTTAAAGGCATTGTCCATGCCATAAAAAGGTTTGCTATACAGCAAGTGATTTTCGTCAGCTCCACAGGGGTTTATGCCGATAACAACAGGCACGTGAATGAAGAAACCGATCCACAGCCCAATACAGAAGCCGGCAGGATATTATTTGAAGCTGAGAACCTTTTCCGTGCCGAGGATGGCTTTAAAACAACCATTATCCGTTTTGCAGGATTGATTGGACCCGGACGCAATCCCGGCAGGTTTTTTGCCGGTAAAAAGGAGATCCCTAACGGTGACGCGCCAGTAAACCTCATCCATCTTGATGATTGTATCGGCATTAGCAAAGCGATATTGGCTAAAGAGGCATTCGGTTATCTTTTTAATGGATGCTCGCCGGTTCACCCTGCTAAGGCTGATTTTTATACACAGGCTGCTCTTGATTCGGGCTTTGAAAAGCCGGAGTTTATAAGGGAGTTGAAGGAATGGAAAGTTGTGGAGAGTATAAACGTTGGACCGGTATTAGCTTATCAATACCAGGTCTTGATTTAATGACGCAGGTTTAAGCGTCTACGCTTGAACCATCTTAAAGCGTGAGCGTCCACGCTTGAACCATCTTAAAGCGTGAGCGTCCACGCTCACATCTAACAAATAGTAAGCGTGGACGCTTGAACTCAAAAGCCTTAAAACACCGGCGCTTTCGCCTTATCACCCATCACAAATACCAGCTTCCCCCCTTTCATAATATCCTTATGTGTAATATATTCTTTGGGGTAAGGTTTACCATTTAAGCTGATGTTTTGCACATATTTATTCTCTTCGGATAGCCCCTTTGCTTCTATCACAAAACTTTTGCCGCCAGGTAAAGCAATGCTAACCCTATCTAATAGCGGCGCACCAAAAACATAACGGCCATCTGCCGGATTAACGGGATAAAAACCCATAGCAGTAAAGATATACCAGGCCGACATTTGTCCGCAGTCATCATTGCCAGAGAGGCCATTGGGTTTGTTTATATAAAACTGGTCGGCAATTTGCCTTACCAGTTCCTGTGTTTTGGCAGGGTTCCCGGCAAGCGTGTACAAATAAGCCACATGATGGTTAGGTTCGTTGCCATGTGCATACTGGCCTATTAACCCGGTAACATCAAGCGTTGAGCCTTTTCCAAACACTTTTGAATCCATAGTAAACAATGAATCCAGCTTGCCCGAAAATGCTTTTTTGCCGCCCGTGAGTTTAATCAAACCCGGAATATCATGCTGAACCTGCCAGGTATATTGCCAGGCATTGCCTTCGGTATAGTCACCACCAATAGCCAGTTGGCCACTATCTAAATTGGCAAAAGGCTGTACCCATTCGCCGTTTGATTTTCGGCCACGCATCAAGCGCGTGCTTTTATCAAACAGGCTATTATAAAACAGAGATCGTTTGATGAAATAATTGTAGTCACTTTGTTTGTTCAGCGCCTTGGCTAATTGAGCGGCGCACCAATCGTCGTAAGCGGCCTCCAGTGTACGGGAAACAGCTTCGCGTTTTACAGTATCTGATGGCAGGTAGCCATAACGCAGATATAGGCTCCAATCGTATTTTGGATTTTTATTATGTGTAAGCGTGTTCTTAATGGCAGCAAATGCCTTTTGCCGATCAAAACCTTTAATCCCTTTCAGCGCGGCATCTACAATTACCGGTACGGCATGGTTACCGATCATGGCGTAGCTTTCCTTACCCCACAGCGTCCAGATTGGCAGCATACCTGCCACGTCGTTGTGTTGTAACATGCTCTCTACCATTTGCCCGTCTTTTTCAGGACAAATAATAGTATACAGTGGATGGGCGGCCCTGTAAGTATCCCATAATGAAAGCGTAGAATAGAAAACTTTATCAGCGGATCGGTGCACCAGGCTGTCGGCTCCGCGATATTGACCGTCAACATCCGCAATGTTGTTAGGCTGGATCAAGGCGTGGTACAGGCTGGTATAAAATGCTATTTTCTCTTTTTTGCTGCCTTCGGCTTTAAGTTTACCAAGATTATTTTCCCATGTACGGGCTGCTTCCGTTTTTACCTGTTCAAATGTTTTGTGCTGTGTTTCGGCCAGCAGGTTTTTACGCGCACCGGCAATACTTACGCCCGATACCCCAACTTTAGCTTCAATAGTTTCACCGGGTTTCAGATCGAAATCCAATATTAAGCGGCGTTTATTATCGCCATCAATAAAATGCTGTCCGGTAAACGGGCGGTTAAAAACAGCCGTGAAATATACTTTTTTATCTACCCATTGGCTGGTGAAGGCATAACCATTGATAGTTATTTTGCTATCGATAGTGATCTCCCCGTCAGAAACATGCTCAGCCAATTGCTCCGGGCTATCAACCAGTCCGCTTTGCATATCAACAAGCAAATGTGCTTTACCGGCTTTTGTAAAAGTATACCGGTGCAAACCAGTATGGGCAGAAGCAGTTAGTTGAGCCTTAATATTGTTATCGCCCAAAATCACTTCATAATAACCGGGCGATGCTTTTTCTTCCTGATGAGAAAATTTGCTTTGAAACTTTTGAGGTTGATCGCCCTGAAAGGGAAAAAACAGCACATCTCCTAAATCAACACCACCTGTACCGCTTAAATGGGTATGCGCGAAACCGGTGATCACGTTATCTTCATAACGATATCCCGAGCAGTAGTCCCAACCAAAATTCCCGGTCTCAGGACTAAGCTGAACCATACCAAAAGGCACCGTAGCGCCCGGAAAGGTATGCCCGGTTGCGGAAGTGCCAATGAAGGTGTTTACGTATTTATTATACGATTGCGCATTAACCTCAACAGCCAAAGTCAACACTAATAAAACGGCAATCAGCTTTTTCATGACCTTTTACTATTTATATTCAATTGTCTTTTTTAACACAACATCTTCGGCCGAGCGTGCTATCATCACATCAAATGTACCGGGTTCGGTTACCTGTTTCATTTGATTATTCCAGATAGCGATATCTTCGGGCTTTACCGTAAATTTAACTGTTTTGGTTTCGCCGGGTTTAAGGTTGATCTTGTCAAAACCCTTGAGGGCCATTACAGGCGTAGTTACCGAATTTACCTTATTGCCCAGGTACATTTGTACCACTTCCTTACCGGCCATGCCACCGCTGTTGGTTACATCTACCGAAACCGTTATAGTCTCATTTTTTCCGAACGACGCTGCCGATACCTGCAGATTACTGTATTTAAATGAAGTATAGCTCAATCCATAACCAAAGGGGAACAGCGCATCCGGCGATGAAAAAACATAGTCTTGTCCCGGTTTTTCGGTTGAACCCGGATTATGATAAAAACCTTTGTTGGATGCCACATGATTATAAAAAACCGGGATATGCCCGGTTGACTGCGGGATAGATACCGTAAGCCTGCCTGATGGGTTTACCTTGCCGAACAGGATGTTGGCAATGGCATTGCCTCCCCTTTCGCCGGGATACCAGGCCTCCACAACAGCCGGGATATTCTCTTTTTCCCAGCTGATGCTTTGCGGCCGACCGTGTACCAGTACCAAAATTACAGGTTTACCTGTTTTATAAACAGCCTGCAACAGTTCACGTTGTACCCCATCGGGATCAATGTCGGTTACATCATAACCTTCGCCGCAGGTGAATGGGTCTTTAGGCTCGCTTTCGGGTGCATGCCCGTCCCAGCCTACGCCGGAGAATACCACGCTGGTGGTGCCCAAAACCACTATCACGGCATCACTGTTTTTTGCTGCTTTGACGGCTTCGGGAAAGCCGCTTTTGTCCGGGCCCGACAGGGCACAGCCTTTAGCATAATTGATTTTTATTTTATTGCCGGCCAACTGTTTTATGCCATCAAGCACTGTTGTGCCCGAGCGGCTGTCGCGGGTTGAACTGTAATCGCCATACTGAACCTCGTTGGCATTGGGGCCGATAACCGCCAGCGATTTCAGGCTGTTCATATTGAGCGGTAAAAGCTGTTTATCGTTTTTAAGCAGGATGATCGATTCCTCGGCTATCTGTTGGGATAAGGCGATATGATCAGCGGTGTGTACCCGTTTCTTTAGCGCTGATGTATCGGGCAATGCCTTTTCAAACAAACCTGCTTTAAATTTTATAGTAAGGATGCGGGCAACGGCGCTATCAATCAGGGCTTCATTTACTTTTCCGCTTTTCACCAGGCCAATCAGTTTATCATATACATCGGGGCTAGGCGCTTCCAGGTCAACCCCGGCGTTCAGGCCAATTGGAGCAGCGCCTTCGGCGTCCTTAGCAATATGATGAAAAGTGTATAAATGCTTTAAACCTTCATAGTCCGAAAAAACATAGCCTTTAAAACCCCACTCCTCCCGCAATATGGTTTGCAGCAGGAAATGGTTAGCATGTGCAGGCACGCCGTCAATTTCGTTGTAAGCAGGCATTACAGCGTAAATATTTGCCTTTTGCACGGCATCTTTAAAAGGCGGCAAAAACATCGACCGTAGCTCCCTTTCCCCTACTGATGCCGGGGCTAAATTGATACCTGCCACAGGGATGCTGTAGGCCGCGAAATGCTTGGCCGTGCACATTACTTTGTCTTTACCAATACCGTTTATTGTTTGTGAAGGATCACCCTGCATCCCAATTACAAACGATGTACCCATCCTGCTCACGAGATATGGATCTTCGGCATAACATTCCTCATTACGGCCATAACGCGGGTCGCGGATGAGATCGAACAAAGGCGAAAGCGCCTGGTCAACTCCTGACGAGGACGCTTCATAAGCGATCATCGAACCCATTTTTTCAATCAGCGCCGGGTTCCAGGTGCTGCCTTGCGCTATAGCCTGTGGAAAGATGGTAGCGCCTGCCGCCAGTTGCCCATGCAGGCATTCGCCTATTTGTATAGGCGGGATACCAAGTCTTGTTTTTTCTTTAGCATATTTCTTTGCGGCTACAGATAGCGTGGCGATATCATTGATATTGGTAAAAGGGCTTTCACAAACGCCATAAGCAATTGGGTTTTGCATGGAGCCTTTTAACGAGTTCATGCTCATCTGGCCCACCTTTTCTTCCAGCGTCATACGGTTTAACAGGTCTTTCACGCGTACAGGCACAGGTGCCTTGGGGTCTTTATAAACCTGTGCGGCTCCGATGTTAATTACAAAAGCAAACGCGGTAAACAGGCATAATTTCTTTTGCATAGTATCCAGATATTTAATTTTCAAATGTAGAGACGCATCACATGCGTCTCCCACATGCAAAGCATCGTTGCTTGTCCTCCTCGCCGTTGTTGGTGTTGTCACCAACAACTTTTCATGCGGCATTTCAGAAAATAAAAATCATAGGAGTTGTTGGTGACAACACCAACAACGGCATATTTTCATCATGTTCCCTCAGGGTCTCTCGCAGAGGACCCTGAGGTTCTTTGCGTTCTAAACATTTACCAGGATAAAGAACAGCGAACCGGCGTGGCGTCGACATCAGGGTCCTCTGCGAGAGACCCTGATAGGACGTTAAAGAGCGTGTCATCGTGAGCGTAGCGCGGCAATCTCGTAGCCAATGCATGTCCGCTCTGTATAACTACGAGATTGCTTCGTCGTTCCTCCTCGCAATAACATGGTTTTTTAAACCAATAATTTCAACTGATCTGCATCTTCCGTACACCTATGGTGTTGTCACCAACAACGGCATAGAAACCGATTTTATCCCTTCAATGCATCAAATAAAACTTAGAATAAAGCTTTTCCCCTCCGGCTACCTTCAATTCTGTCAGGGTTTGATTCTCATTAGCTTTATCAGCCATGTAATGTCCGCTTAAAGCATAGATGCCTTTTTTCAAATGTAATAGAGCTTTTTGCGGTTCTACATAAGTGTTCAGCCCGGGTTTAATTACCGGTACTTCATCCAAAAACAAAGCAGGACTAACCTCAAAACCGGTAGTTAATTCATAATCCGCTTCCTTGTCTATTTTGATAAAACCTTTAATTTTAACCCAGTTAATAAAACCTTCGGTTGCAATTTTAACGGGTACAATCAGGCTTGTTTCGCCGGTTTCCGTTGGCTTTTCATTTTCCAGCTTATCTATATCGCGTTCCCTCGTTTTAAAAACCTCGTAAGCCATTCCGGGTTTGAGGTTAGCAACTTTTTCATGTGCAGACTTGATATTCACCCGCCTGATGCTGGCCATTTGGCGAATGTGTTGATCATTCAATGTCCAGGTGGTGAAGGTTCTTAAACCGATGCTGTCTTTTAAGGGTACATTGATATTTACCGGGAAAGGTACAGCCACGCTATTGGCATCCGGCATTTTACCGTTTAACGCATAACGTACTTTAGCTCCTTTCAGCGGGTAGCTCAGCGTTAGTTTAAACCGGCTTTTATTGGTAATTACGTTGTCTACGCCGTCAATATCAGGCAGGCGGGCGTTGAAATCCCACAACTTAAACAGGCCGTACTGGTTTTTCATTTTCCAGCCGAAGCGCTCCAGGTCTTTTTCATTTTTCGGACTCCAGGTGAGTTCGGCTACGGCGAGGGCACGGGGGTAAACCATGTATTGCAGGTGCTGCGCGTTGGGCACCTTTTCGTTCCAGATATTGCCCTGGGCACCTAAGATATACTCCGCTTCTGCATTGGTTAGTTCTTTCGACTGCGGCTCATAATTATAAACCATTTGCCAGGTAACCGGCGGATTCCAGCCTATCGGTTCCAGATCCTCATTGGCTTGCGGGGCATCAAAGTACATGTATGGCAGCGGCGTCATTACTACGTGATGATGCATCCTGGCGGCAGCTATCCCTCCTGCTTCGCCCTGCCAGCTCATTACTGTCGCTGACTCGGCAAGGCCACCCTCCAAAATCTCGTCCCAACCAACTAACTTCTTATTTTTTGACAGCAGGAACCTTTCTATCCGTTTAATAAAATAACTCTGTACTTCTTTTTCGTCTTTCAGGTGCTCACGTTTCATGAGTGCAACTGCTGTAGGGCTTTTGAGCCAATCGGCCATCTCAGCTTCATCACCGCCGATATGAATGTATTGGTTCGGGAACAGTGCTATCACTTCTGTCAGCACATCTTCCATAAATTTGAAAGTATATTCACTCGGGTCAAGCATCCGCACGCGGTGTTTAGCCCCTGTCGAATCCTGGCAGCCCAGTTGCGGGTAAGCAAAAATAGCAGCCTCGCTATGGCCCGGCATTTCAATTTCGGGCAGGATCGTCACAAATCTGTCCTGCGCATATTTAATCACATCCCTAATTTCATCCTTGGTATAAAACCCGTCGCGACCGTCATCTATCAGATTGTCCAGCTTACGGAATTCGCCCCGTTTAGCATAGTAGCTGATCCTGGCACCAACTTCGGTAAGGCGCGGATATTTATCAATCTGGATGCGCCAGCCTTCATCGTCGGTTAAGTGCCAATGAAACACATTCAGTTTGTAATGTGCCATTACGTCGATGTATTTTTTTACTTCATCAACCGTAAAAAAATGGCGGCTTACATCAAGGCTTAGGCCACGCCAGCCAAAACGTGGCTGATCGGCTATGGTACAGGTAGTTACTTTTAGGGGTGCTGCTTTATCTGTCGGCAACAATTGAATTAGTGATTGTACCCCGTAAAAAACACCAGCCCCACTGCCGCTGATACTTACCGATGCAGGGTTTACATTCATCGTGTAGGCACTCTCAGCATTAGACCAAACATTGTTTAACCTGATGGCTGTTTTGGCAGGGATCTTTTCAAAAACTTTTACCGTTGTTTGCAGGCCGTAGTTTTGATTAAGGTAATCCTGCAGGTATTTGCCTATTGGTTCTGTCTCTTTATTAACCCCGATCACGGCAGACTTACTTAAAATAAAGCTGCCCTTCCCTTCCTTTAAACTTAACGGCTGCGGGATGATATGAAACTGTGCTTTTACCGTTATTGCCAATAAAAGCAGTGAGGTGAACAGTAAAATATGTTTAAAAAATGGTGTTTTCTTCATTTCGGTAGATGATGAATAAAGATTATACCTTAATGGTAATATTCCTTTTGTAGAGGATCCAAACCGGGATAAAAATGATCAGCACAGTCAGGATAGCTCCGGCCAGTGAAGCGTTTTCGGGCGAGAGATATGGCACAAATAACTGATTATAAGTGAACGACCATAAATTGGTTTTACCTACCGGGATGGCAGCTATTAAAGCCGGGATAATATCGGCCAAAACATAGGCAGCAATGGCATTACGCCCGAACGCTAAAAATGGCGGCAGCAGGGCTTTATTCCCTTTGATATCAATAAACCAGTATGACAATGCAAGAATATTAATAGCCAGCCCGGCAGTAAGCAACACGAATGAGCTTGTCCACAATTGTTTGTTAACTGGAAAAAATGGATTCCAGATCAAAGCCAGTATGATCAATACGATGCCGGCTCCCATTATTTTAAGCAGATCAGCACTGGTTTTAAGTTTGCCCATTTTGAGCCAGGTACCGGTGAATACACCTAACAAACAGGTAGCAACAGATGGGATTGTCCCAAGCAAACCCTCCGGGTCCCAGGTTTTGGATGAGCTCCAGAGGTGGTTTTCGGTAAATACCGATCTGTCAATCCAGGCGCCCAAATTGGTTGCCGGTTCAAGGTTAGGTGTACCAAAACCCGGTACAGGTACCAGCGTCATCAATAAAAAATAACCTATTAAACAGCTTACAGCGATAATTACCTGTGTACGGATGCCGGTTTTAACGTACAGCAAGGCAGTTATGCCAAAAACAAGCCCGATGCGCTGCAACACACCGGGAAAACGCAGATGCGCGAATTGAAAATCGTTGATCAGTGGTAAACAAACGCCAAGGGCTATGATAATCAGCGTACGGCGCAGGATGGATAACAGCAATTTGTTATGATTAGCTATATCCGCTTTTTTACTTTCCATGGCATATACGATAGATACGCCTACCATAAACAGGAAGAAGGGAAACACCAGGTCTGTTGGGGTACAGCCGTTCCATTTGGAGTGTTCAAGCGGCCAGTAAATATGCCCCCAATCGCCGGGGTCATTTACCAGGATCATAGCAGCTACGGTAAATCCCCTGAAAAAATCAAGCGACAAAAGTCTTGGGCGGCTTGCCTTTGTTGTGCCTGTGTTTTTAAGCGCTTCCTGCTGATTGATTACCATAGTTGCCATGTATTATAGTACCATTAGGTATTTTTTTTATGGGTTTTTAAAATGTATTTGAACTGGTAAGTACCCGAGCCCACATCCATCTGCATATCGCCGCCGGCCGGTTTGATGTTGGCGATATCTTTATTGGTATTAATGTCGATATTACTTTCTGTCACCGGGCCATCAACCGCCGGCAAAGTGACCGTAGCAGTAGTATTTGGCGGCACAATTACATCAAGGGTAAAAATGCCGTTATCAATACTCCAGGCCGATTTTACCTTTCCGTATAATGTTTCCAGCTCGGCATTGGCATTGGTCAATTTACCGCCGGGATGCGGGAAGATATTTATTTTATGAAAGCCAGGGCTACTCTCGTCGGTATTGATCCCTGCAATAACCCGGTACATCCAATCGCCAATGGCGCCATAAGCATAGTGGTTAAAGGAGTTCATCTCCGGGTCTTCAAAAGTACCATTGGGTTTTATGCCATCCCAGCGCTCCCAAATGGTAGTAGCCCCGTTTTTTACGGGATAAAGCCATGAAGGGTATGATTCTTTCATCAACAGGTCATAGGCAATATCGGTGTGACCGAAACGACTTAACACATGACAGATATACGGCGTGCCTAAAAAGCCTGTTGTAATGTGTTCATCATAATCTTCAATATTGTTTACCAGCCTTTTTGCTGCAGATTCGCGCAGGTTTTCGGGCAGCAGGTCGAAGTTCAGGGCAAGTACATATGATGTTTGCGTACCCGAAATCATACGTCCGTTAGGTGTAACATATTCTGCCTGGAAAGCCTTTTTGATATCAGCTAACAGCGCGGTATATTTTTTAACATCATCTTCCTTACCCAATATAGTAGCGGCATTAATAACCAGCTGAGTTGAATAAGCATAAAAAGCCTGCGCTATCAGGTTTTTATCGGTTAGGGCGGCGCCATCCTCGTAGTCGGTGCCGGCGTAAAACAGCCAGTCGCCAAAGTGGTTACCGGTGTCCCAAAGGCCGTTTCGGGTATGCCGGGTAATGTAGCCCACCCAGGCGGTCATGCTTGGGTACTGGTTTTCCAATACCTTTTTGTCGCCGTAAGCCAGGTAAATATTCCAGGGGACAATGGTTGCCACATCGCTCCATCCTGAGGCTGCTGCCGAAGCGCTATCCAGCATGTTAGGGATCACATAAGGTACCGCGCCGTTTTTATGCTGGTCGGCCGAAAGATCTTTTAGCCATTTGGTAAAAAATCCGGCCACATCCATATTGAAGGTAGCGGTGCGGGAAAAAGCCTGAGCATCGCCCGTCCAGCCCATACGCTCATCGCGCTGGGGGCAGTCGGTAGGTACATCGATAAAATTGCCCTTTTGCCCCCATTGAATATTATGCTGCAACTGGTTAATGAGTGGATTAGAGGTAGAGAACATACCCGTTTGCGCCATATCCGAGTACAAGGCAAAGGCAACCACATTGGTCGAATCCAACTGGCCTTCATATCCTTCAACCTTCAGGTACCTGAAGCCCTGGAAGGTAAAATGAGGTTCGAATGTTTCAATACTATCGCCCTTAAAAACATAAACGTTTTCCTGTTTGGCTGTACGCAGGTTTTTTGTGTAGAAGTTCCCTTTCTGATCCAAAACCTCGGCATGGAACAGCTTTACCGTATCGCCTGCTTTTGCCTTTAATTTAAACTGCACCCAGCCAACCAGGTTTTGCCCAAAATCAACCACATGCTCGCCCGCAGGAGTGGTAAATACTTTGAGCGGCTTAAACATTTCGTGCTTGCGCACCGGCGGACCAAATGTGGCCACTAAATTTTCTTTAACGGTATCAACGGTGCGTACCGAATCCCAGTTTAAATCTTTGTAAGCAATGGTCGACCAGCCTTTCTTCTCCTTGCGGGCATCATAAACTTCGCCATCAAAAAATGATGATGAACGGATCGGCCCATAAGCTACCTTCCAGGTTTTATCCGAATTAATGAGTATCCGTTTACCGTTAGTGTACACCACCTCTAACTGAAAAAGCAAACCAAGTTTGGTGCCATACACATTCTTTTTTCGATTATAGGTATAACCACGGTACCAGCCGTCGCCAAGGGTTACGCCAACAGCGTTATCGCCTTTTAGCAGGTCGGCAGTTACATCATAAACCTGGTATTGCAGGCGTTTATTGTAACTCGTCCAGCCGGGGGCAAAATAGTCGCTGCTAATTCGTTTACCATTAAATTGCGCCTCATATAAACCGTGGGCAGTAATGTATAAATGCGCCGCACGTACCTTATGATCAAGCTTAAATGTTTTCCTGAACATGGGGCATGGGCCACCGGTAGTATCCGACAGGTAATTATTTTCTATCCATTTGGCGCTCCAGTCGGCGGGTTTAAGCAGGCCCATTTTCCATGAGTTAACCATGCTCCATGGGGTAACCTGCTGCCGGTTATTCCAAACGCGTACCTGCCAGTAAACTTTCTGACGTGAAGCGAGCGCAGGGCCGCCATAGTAAACATGCAGCGATTCATTGGAGTTAACTTTTCCCGAGGTCCAGAGCAGGTCTTTACCTTTCAGTAAGGATACGGCATTACTGCCTACCCTTATTTCATAGGCAATTTGCTGAATGTTGCGATCCCGGGTTATTAGTTTCCAACCAAGACGGGGAACGGCATCGTCGACAGAGATGGGGTTTATTTTGTATTCACAAACCAGGTTATCAACCCGGAACGGCGGAGGAACAGGCGGCACTTTTTGTGCTTGTACAATTATTGGCAGAAAAGAAAAAAACAATATAATAACGCGTGTGCATACCTTTTTACACATACCTTTTTTGGGGTTTTAATAGTTCATGCTATTAAATAAACTTTAACAGCAATATTGTTTTGATATGCACCTGAAATTTTTCATCGAGCCTGCCCACAAAATGTGCGTTCATCGCAATATACACCTATAAACGTAATATAGCCGGGTAAAAGTTTCACCCTGGCCATGTAACATTATTAATGTTCGAGGTTTGCTTCATTTAAAGGATACTGGAACAGCAGGCGGATATTGCTATAGGCAGCAGAATTAATTTGCCATGAGCTATTTTTATACGCCCGTTCGCTGATAGCATGTGCTTTCATTACCTCAACGGCCTTGCCGGTGCGCAAAAGGTCAAACCAACGGTGGTTTTCAAACGCAAGCTCAACCTGGCGCTCGTGTGCTATGGCAGCACGGAACTCCTCCTGGCTGGTAACGTTCAAGTCGGGATTGGCATTACCCATTGATTTAGGTTCAAGCCCCGCGCGCTGCCTAACCAGGTTCAGATATTTGAAAGCATCGCCACCTGCTGCAAAGCCTTGTTCGTTTAAACACTCGGCAAGCATCAGGTAAACATCTGCATAACGATAAACCGGGAAGTTGTTGCCGGTAATGCCTTGTACCGATCCGATGCTCTGATACTTCTTTATGAAAGGCAGATCGATGCCGTACTCATCTGATGTAAAGTTTATCAGTGAAGCATCTTTCCTTTTATCGCCTTCTTCATAGGCATTGACAAGGTCCTGAGTAGGGATATTCCAGCCGTTTTGAGCATTGTTACCGATGTAAAAGCCGGTAACATCATTATCATAGTAATCCCATGGGATGAAAGTATCTATAAAATCAGCCCCCAGGCCGTTAGGGCCTTCAATATACTGAATTTGAAAAATTGACTCGGGGCCGTTTTCCTTAGCAATATCAAAATTATCCGCATAATTAGCGTTAAGGTTATAGGCCCCTGACGATATAACACTGCGTAACAGTGGTATGGCTAAATCAAATTTCTTTTGGGTCATATAAACTTCGGCCAGCATGGTTTCGACAGTACCTTTGGTTACCCTGCCTTTATTAGCGGTGGTTTGGTATTTTACAGGTAGTTTAGCTATCGCGGCCTGGGCGTCCGCGATGATCTGGGTATAAACAGCAGCTTCCGGTGACTTAGTGGACAGGTCATAAGCATCACCTACCGATTTTGGCTCGACAAGCACCAGCGGTACATCACCAAACATACGTACCAGGTTAAAATAATTGAACGCCCGTAAAAATAAAGCTTGCCCTCCTATGGTATCGGTAGTGGCGGCATCAAGCTTGGCAGCCGGCAAGCGATTGATGATAACATTGCAGCGGCCGATACCGGTGAAACAGGAGCTGAAGTACGCCTGCACAATATCATTATTATTCAATTCGCGAAACTCATCCAACTCCTCCTTATTGTTGCCTGAACGATCGTAAGGATCATATTCATATGAAGTATTATCAGACCGCATTTCGCCCATTGCCCAAAATGACCCGTTATATAAACCCTGAAGAGGGGCATAGGCACCATTAATAGCCTGAACAAACTGGGCCTTTGTTTTAAAAAAGTTGGCACTGTTTTGAGTATCTGTGGGTTGCAGGTTAAGATAATCCTTTTTACAGCCGTAAAAACCAATAGCTGCGAGGCTAAGAAAAAGGTATATGTTTTTTTTCATGTCTTCTGATTCTTAATGTTGCTCAATTGTGTTTTCAAAAATCGCTGTATCCACTAAAATGTCACGTTACAACCTAATGTGTAAATTGCCGAAACAGGATAGCCTGTAAAATTCACATTGGGTGATAACGAACGGTTACCCTGTTGCCCCTCAATGCCGACCTCGGGGCTGCCTCCTTTATAACCTGTAATCAGGATGGCATTTTGAGCGCTGAAGTATACCCTGAAGTTTTTGCTGAATTTTGTTTTGAAATTGTAACCGAGATCAATATTCTTCACCATTAAATACGAGTTGCTCTCTACCCAATATGAGGGATAAAAATCGCGGGCAAGGCCAGTGTTTGAAGTAGTAGTAGGCAATATGCCGGCCCCCGGCTGCTCCGGTGATCTCCAGCGGTTTATAACACTTTGCTCAACATTAAAAATACCATCCAAATTGGTTGTAAACTGTTTGTACATATCAAACACATGCCCCCCTACCGAGCCGGCCGAGATAATGTTCAGGTCAAATTGTTTGTAACTGAAGTGGTTGTTAAAACCAAATGTAAATTTAGGCCAGGGGTTGCCAATAGGTACCTGGTCTTTACCATCAATAACACCGTCATTATTAACATCCTTATACCTGATATTGCCAACATTTTCACCTTCAAAATGCGGGTATTTGTCAAGTTCGGCCTGGCTTTGGAATATACCTTCAAAAATATATCCGTAAAACTGCCCAAGCGGCAACCCTACCAGTGTAATACTGGTTGGGTTGTCATTCCGGGGCGCGTCATAGATTTGAGGTGTAGGGCCAAGGCTTATAACCTTATTACGATTTAACGATATATTAAAATCTGTACTCCAGTTAAAAGCTTTGCTAACTATGTTTTTGGTGGTTACCGTAAACTCAAAGCCGCGGTTACGCACGTTGCCAACATTTGATAACGCGTATCCGTAGCCCGAGGCTATCGGCACGGGTATATATTGCAGTAACCGTTCGGTAAAGCGGTTATAATACTCGGCAATTAAGTAAACCCGGCCTTTAAATAACGAAAGGTCCATGCCTACATCAAACTGTTTGGTTGTTTCCCAGCCAACTTCAGCATTACCGAGATCCGTAATTGACTTTCCGGGAGCCAGTGCTCCGCCAAAAGTATAATTGGTTTCGTCTACAGCGGCTACATAGTCGTAGTTACCCACGCTGTTATTACCCGCGTGACCGTAGCTGGCTGTGAATTTCAGCTGATCGATCACATTTGTTTTTGGGAAGAATGATTCGTCAGAGATCCGCCAGCCGCCCGATACTGAAGGGAAAGTTCCCCACCGGTGCCCCGGTGCAAACCTTGACGATCCGTCGCGGCGTATGGAGGCGCTTAATAAATACTTATCCTTATATGCATAGTTCACCCTGCCAATCAGCGATAATAGCCTCCATTCCTCGTCACCGGCATTAGCTGTGATAATGGTAGCGGCCCTTACCGAACGGACTACATCGTCGGGAAAACCGGTGCCATAGGTTAAACGATAGTGGCTGGTTTCCTGCTGTATTGAATAGTCGCCCAAAACAGTTAATGTATGACTGCCCCACGTTTTTTTGTAGGTTACGGAGTTTTCGCTAAGCCAGTTGAAGGAATTAGACGAATTAAATGATCCTATAGCTTTAACCTGGTTTCCGTCCTTATTGGGAATGCGGAAGCTTCCTAAAAACGACGGGCGAAAGTAATCGCCATTGCTATTCTGATAATCAATACCAAAAGTAGATTTTACATCTAAGCCTTTAATTATTTCCCAGTTAACGTATGTATTAGCCAACGTACGGAATTGTGAATACTTATTAGTGGTATTAACCAGCTCACTTACCGGATTGGCGTTAAGTGCTGTGCCTGCGATATTCCCGTTTCCCTCCGAACCTACCACATTGGTATATGAACCGTCGGGCTGTTTCACCGGCGTAAGCGGGCTTTCAAGATAGGCCTGGCTTAATACAGCCTGGTCAAAATGCCCGTCTGTTTGTTGTAATTTACGCTGGCTGTAAGTTGGAGCGATGCTAAGACCGGCCGTAACATTTTTAAACAGATCGGCATCCATATTGACTTTTACCGAATATCTCCTGAATCCGGTGTTAAGCACCGTACCTTGCTGATCAAAATATCCCAATGAAAACAAAGAGCGTACTTTATCGGTACCATTTGAAACAGTAACATCATAATTTTGCATAGGCGCATTACGGGTAACTGCATCATACCAATCAGTACCTTTGCCAAGTGCTTTTGGATTCCTGAACGCCTCAGGCACCTGATTCATGCTGAATGGCACTCCGTTCACTTTATCCAGATCCTGCAAAGCTTCAATACGCCACTGCGCGTATTGTTCGGCGGTCATCATTTTTAATTTGCTTTTGGGCAATATGGTTTGAACACCTGTTGAAGTATTTACCGTTACTGACGACTCGCCTTTTTTCGCCCTCCTGGTAGTGACCAAAATAACACCGTTTGACCCTCGCGAACCGTAAATAGCTGTAGAAGCAGCGTCTTTCAATACACTGATATTTTCTATATCGTCGGGATTGATGGTACTTAAAGGATTTTGATATTGATCAAACCCCGGAGAAATGGGGAATCCATCAATTACATATAAAGGATCATCACCGGCACCTACTGAACCGGCGCCGCGTATATTTACAGAAACACCACCACCCGGAGTACCGGTTACCTGGTTTACGGTTACGCCCGCAAGCTGGCCGGCCAGTTTCAAATCAAGACTCGCTGTTTTGATCTCTTTGATATTGCCCATTTTTACCGAACCAACAGCACCCGTTACATCCTTACGCTCCTGGTTGCCGTAACCTACAACAACTACCTCCTTTAATTCCTTGTTATCTTCACTTAAAACAACGTTGATAGTTGTTCTTTTATTAACCGGTTCTTCTTTGGTTTGAAAACCGATAAATGTAAATACCAAAACTGCATTATCTTCGGCATTTAGGGAATACTTACCGTCCACCCCGGTTATAGCACCAACATTGGTGCCTTTTACTTTAACATTAACACCCGGTAACGGCTGATTTTTATCATCTACCACAATACCGCTTATGGTTATGGGTACCTGGGCAGTGCTTACATCGGGCGTTTTCTTTTTATTTACAATAATATTTTTATCATCAATAACATACGTTAAAGGCTCATCCTTAAAGCATTGCTGCAGCGCTTCCTGTAATGAAGCATTAGTTAGTGAAAGATTAACCGGTTTGGTTTTTGAAATATCTTTATACCTGTAAAAGAAATAATAGCCGCTTTGTTTTTCAATTGCTTTAAAAGCTTTATCAAGTGCTATCCCCCTCGCATTCAGGGTTATGGATTGTGAAAAACTTTTAGCACTTAGCTGGAGGCAGCCGAGAGTTAGTAATAAGACGGTTAATCTCATCGTCAAAAACAGTTTTGAATGTGTACCAAAGGCACTAAATACTTTACCAGTAAAGTTTAAATGCATAACTTCGTGATGTTTGGGTTAAAAAAATCTGTTATTGAAAACTCAGGAAAGCTTGATCCAATTCATTATGCCGGAAGCGTTGCAGCGCTTCCGGCTTTTCTTTGATTTAGATAAGGGGAGCTTAGGTTGGAATATTTTGAGATTATATCGTCAGTGTTTCTTCATAGTTTGGGTTTAGCAGTTAAAAATCAGCTGCCGGTATTTAAGGCGTAACAATTATTTTTTTGTTCTCAATCCTAAAACGCACGTGGCTTAATTCAAGGATGTGCAATACCTGCGATAGTTTTACATCCCTGCTGATCTTACCTACAAACTCATCATCAGGTATTTTACCTTCGTATATTACTTCGGTACCATACCACCTCGAAAGCTGCTTCATAATATCTTGTATGTTTGCCCGCTCAAAGTCAAAGAAGCCATTTTTCCAGGCCACCGCCTCGTCGGTATCAACATCAATAATTTTAATGTTTTTATCATTTATAATGCCCTGCTGACCGGGCTTTAGTAAATTACTTATATTACCCTGTGTTAATTTCACTGATCCTTCAAGAAGGGTGGTTTTAACAGCGGCCTCATCATTATAGGCCATAATATTAAAATGCGTACCAAGTACGGCTACTTTAATGTCTTTAACCCTTACATTAAAAGGCTTCGCTTTATTTTTGGCCACTTCAAAATATCCTTCACCGGTGAGTTCAACATCCCGTTCATTGCCAGTGAATGCCGTAGGGAATTTTAAAGATGAGGCCGAATTAAGCCAAACCTTTGAACCATCAGGAAGCACTACCCGGTACTGACCGCCCCTGGGGGTGCTAATGATGTTATAGGCAACCGGTCCATTTTGCTGTTGGTCCTTATCTGCGGTGTAAACCACCTGCCCATCCTGCGTTTTATTAATGCTGATGTTACCCGATTGATTCAGCAAGCCGATCTTAGCCGAGTCCAGTATCAGTTTGAAGCCGTTGGCAAGGGTTAAAACAGCCCTGTTATCGCCAGGCTCAACGTCATGTTTTTCAATTGCTTTGCTTTGAGCCACCAGTTTTTGCTGTTCATGTTTAATACACCAATGATAAACAGCAGTACCCGATAGCAGCAATATGATAGCTGCGGCGGCCACATTTCTGAAAAAGTGCAGCTTTATAACCCGGGGCTGCGCGTTAAATGCCGGCTCGGCTATCGCCTGCCTGATATTAGTTAACATGCGGTCTTCCAGTTCCTGCTTTACACCAAGCACTATTTCGTCCCATTCGTCGGTATCACCCTGAAAGCTTTCAAAAAAATTCAACAACTGTTCCTTGTCCGCAGCAGTTGCCTGCCCGGCCAGGTATTTATCTATCAGTTGTAAAAATTCTTCCTTTTGCACAAATGTGGTTTTGATAAGGAGAGTAAAAAAACGGGGGTATCCCCTACGTCGAAATGAAAAAAATTAAAATATTTTATGAATAAGCTTTAACAAACGAATGTTAGCCGAAAAATCAATTATTCCCCCAAAAAAATCCAGCAAAAAGCTGTTTAAAAACAATCAGAATATCTAATCACTCAATAGAATTTTCATTGCCGTTGGTTTTAACCAACGGAATATTAAATAGCGATAAAGAGGGCTTTAGCCTAAACCCACCTGCATAATTGGGCTAAAGCCAGACTTTTAGAATTATTTCACCGTTGGTTAAAACCAACGGCAATAAATATCTTACATTTTTAAATAGATAAGATTTCATTTGATGCTATTTATCTAAAAAAAACATCAACGCTTCCAGGATAAAAGCGGAGCCTAACGAGCCGCGCAACTGGCGAAGCGCTTTGGTTAAATGATTTTCGACGGTTTTAGTGGATATATTTAGCTGCAGGGCTATTTCCTTATGACTAAGGCATTCTTCGCGGCTCAGTTTGTAAACTTCCCGGCATTTTTCGGGCAGGGTATCAATCACCTGGTTTATTTGCAGTAGCAGTTCTTTGTGCTCAATGGTGTTGTGGGTAGCTGGGGTGTGCAGGCGCTCAATCAGATCGTCAAAAATCTCGCTTCTTACGGGCGTACCTGTGCGGATTTGCCTGTAAACCCCGTAACGTACCGATGCATACAGATAGGCTTTAAGCGATATATTGATCTCCACTTCGGCCCGGCAATCCCAAAGCTTAATAAACAGTTCCTGGATAATATCCTCGCATGCCTGCCTGTCTTTTAAGATATTATAAGCCGCTTTAAAAAGTGAAGCCCAATATCTCCTGTAAATCATGGTAAGCGCCGCTTCATCATCAGCCTTTAACCGGCTAATGAGCTGCATATCGCTCATCACAATTTTGTCGGGCATAGTTTACTAATTAAGTTCGTCCGGGAAACAAAGGCTAAAATTACTTAAATATTAATTTAATATATTTAAAAAGTAAAAATAAGCTTATACGCTAATTATGAATCACTTAACCATCATTTCAAACTATCGGTTATTAATATAAAATAACCCAAAGGTTATCAAAAGCATAGGCATAACTTATTTATTATACAGGTTGGTCAATGCTATCCGGCAAAAAAAAGAGAGCCGCCCCTCCGGGCAGCTCTCCACTCTTAAACACTCAACTTTGAAAACAATCAATTCTTCAGTATTTCGTTTGCCAACACAATTTCTTCATGGGAAATAGTATGCTGGCGGCCTTTATATATTTTGAGGGTTACATCTGCATTTAATTCTTTTAATATTTCAACACTGTCATTAACCCTGCTAACCGGTACATGCGGGTCGGGGTCGCCAGTGGTGACCAGTACCGGGGTATTGTTAAAATCGCCTTTATAGTTTCCCTTAACCAATTCCTCTCCTATCAATCCGCCGGTGAAAGCGATAATCCCGCCGTACCTGCCGGCATTTCGGCCGGTATATTCAAGCGTTAAACATGCGCCCTGCGAAAAACCAAGGAAATAGATATTTTCCTTTGCTATTCCTTTTTGCCTGAGGTCCTCAACCAGTTCGTCAATCACTTCAAGGGCCGAATCAAGTGCCGGTTGATTATTTTGCACCGGGGCCATAAAACTGTAGGGATACCAGCTATGTTGATTGGCCTGTGGCGCATAGATAGCGTAACCATCTAATTCGAGATGATCTTTAAGCGAGATAATGCTGCTTGCCGATGCGCCGCGGCCATGCAGCATAATGATGGCTTTTTTGGCCTGTTCGGCGGGAACTCCCGCCGAAACAACCTGTTTTGTGTGCCTGTACATCTGTTTGATTAAACTAATGATGGTAATGTTTTTTCCAACTCGCCGCGCAGGTTTTCATACTGTGCAGGTAATTTTAAACCTGTGCCCAATAATTCGGCTGGTTCATCAACCGCGAAGCCTGGGTTGTCGGTTGCTATCTCAAACAAAACACCACCTGGTTCGCGGAAGTATAATGAGTAGAAATAATTTCTGTCTATTTTGTCGGTGATATGCAAGCCAAGGTTGGCTATCTTTTCACGGTATTCCATCAATACTTTTTCGTTTGGTACACGGAATGCTACGTGGTGAACAGAACCACCTGCTACATGACCGGCAACTTCTCCCGGAACTTCCACCAAATCAACTATAGCTGCATTGTCGACAGCATCGGTAATAAACCTGTAGCGGTTAACATGTTGTTCCAGTAAGCGATAGCCTAATACACCGGTTAATATTTTGGCTGTAGCCTCAATTTTATTTGATGTAATGGTAATGCTGTGAAAACCTTTGGTTGCATTGGCAGCGGTTACTTCGGCAGTTTCCCATGGTGTGCGGTTATCGG
The DNA here is from genome assembly GCF_900100945.1 of Mucilaginibacter gossypii. Classification (GTDB taxonomy): domain Bacteria; phylum Bacteroidota; class Bacteroidia; order Sphingobacteriales; family Sphingobacteriaceae; genus Mucilaginibacter; species Mucilaginibacter gossypii. The sequence continues at coordinate 102,833 of NZ_FNCG01000014.1, forward strand.
CTTTTTTAGGAACGATAAGCTCAAATTTCAAACCATCAGGATCAAGGAAAGTAAGATACTGCTCACCAAATTTTTCGGCCGGTTTGTTGTAGATCACATTGTTGTCTTCAAACCTTTTCAACCAGAAATCTAAACTACCTTCAGGTACCGAATAACCAATTTCAGTTACCTGCCTTGCGCCCCGGCGACCTGCTGTGATACCTTCCCATGGGAAGAAAGTAAGGATGGAGCCGGGAGTACCATTGCCATCGCCATAATATAAGTGATAGGTACCGGGATCATCAAAGTTTACAGTTTTTTTAACTAACCTTAAGCCCAATACACGGGTATAAAAATCATAGTTTTTTTTGGCATTGCCTGCAATTGCAGTGATGTGATGAATGCCGTTTATAGTGTTTTCCATTGTTTTCCTTGTTTTAAATATTTTAATATTTGCTGTGTTATTATGACTCAAAATTACGGTCAAAATCACCGGCGGCACTTGATGTAGGATAAGAAAAACGGGGGAGTGTTTTTTTATTATTAAACGATTTCATTATCCGCCTTTCGGCAAAAAAAGTATATTCGGTTTTACATTTACATTGATGATCAACCTGTTTACATTCCGCAAATTTCTCAGTTGTATTCCGTTATGCGTGCTTTTTGCAGCGGTAACCAACGCTCAGGTAAAGGAAGAAGGCATAATCCCTAAGCCCGTTATAATGGTAAAGACAAATGCAAACCAGGTTTTTACTTTTAATCAATCAACAGCAATAGGTACCACACCTAACATCGGCCGGGATAACCTTACATTTTTCAATACCTATTTTAAATCTGTTTCAGGTTTCGGCCTCCGAACAAATCATAGGTCGAATGCTCCTGTTCAGTTAAATATAGATGATAAATATGTTACCCAACCAGAGGGATATAAGCTATCGGTTACAGCTAAACGTATAAAAATTACCGGTCATGATGAAGCAGGTGTGTTTTATGGATTGCAATCACTTATCCAGTTACTAAAAGTATCCAATGGAAAAGTAACTGCGCGAAGCTGCGTCATTATGGATTATCCCCGTTTTGCATACCGCGGGATGCATTTAGACGTAAGCCGTCATTTTTTCAAGCCCGAAGCTATCAAAAAATGGATAGACTTGTTGGCATTATACAAAATCAACACCTTCCACTGGCACTTAACTGATGACCAGGGCTGGCGCATCGAAATAAAAAAATATCCTTTACTGCAAAGCATTTCGGCTTACCGCGATGAAACCATCATTGGCCACAAAAAGGATAGTCCGCACAGGTTTGATGGTAAACGCTATGGCGGTTATTATACCCAGGATGAGGTTAAGGAAATTGTAAAGTATGCCACTCAAAGGCATATCACGGTAATCCCGGAAATTGAAATGCCGGGCCATGCAATGGCGGCGCTGGCTGCTTACCCGCAATTGGGTTGTACCGGCGGCCCGTATAAAACCGCTACCTATTGGGGTATTTTTGATGATGTGTATTGCGCCGGCAATGACGAAACGTTTACCTTTTTACAAAATGTGATGGATGAGGTACTGCCGTTGTTCCCTTCAAAATATATTCACATCGGCGGTGATGAGTGCCCTAAAACCAAATGGAAGGTCTGCCCCAAATGCCAGCAGCGCATTAAGGACGAACACCTGAAAGATGAGAAGGAACTGCAAAGTTATTTCATCGGCCGCATGGAAAAATACCTGAACAGTAAAGGCCGGCAGATCATAGGCTGGGACGAGATCCTGGAAGGTGGGCTTACCCCTGGTGCAACCGTAATGAGCTGGACTGGCGAAGAGGGCGGCATAGCCGCTGCCAAACAGCATCACGATGCCATCATGACGCCCGAAAAATATGTATACCTGGATTACTACCAGTCCCTTTACCCGGCCGAGCCACTAGCCGGCGGCGGTTACACGCCATTAAGCAAGGTCTATAATTACGAACCAATAACTAATGAATTAAGCGGCGAGGAAGCAAAATATATCAAAGGCGTACAAGCCAATGCTTGGAGCGAATACATGGCCAGCCCCGCACAGGCCGAGCGGCAATTGTTCCCGCGAATGCTGGCTTTGGCCGAAGTTGCCTGGAGTTCGAAGAAAAATAAAAGCTATCCTGACTTTTTGAAACGACTGAGGTACCAGCAGCCTTTACTTAAAAAGCTAAACATAAACGCGGCTGATGTATTTGATGAGATCACCGATTCTGTAATCGAAACAGCTAATCATCAGGTAGCGTTAAATATCCAAACAACTTTACCCGGCGCTAAAATATTTTATACAACAGATGGTACTGAGCCGGGCTTAAACAGCCAAGGTTACACAGGTGCAATTACAATAGCATCATCAAGCATTATTAAAGCAGCTGTTTTTAATAATGGCAGGCAGCAGGGCCGAACCTATGAAAAATCATTTAGCATTCATAAAGCCATTGGCAAAACGGTAACGCTTAAAAACCAGCCGCAGGGAGGGTTTAATCCGGGCAATACCTTTGGTTTAGTGAACGGCATCTTCGGCAGCAAGCTTTATAATGACGGGCAATGGTATGGCTTTAGCGGAGATGACCTTGAAGCAGTAGTTGACCTTGGAAACGTGCAAAACGTATCAAAGCTTGGCATTAACATATTAAAATACCATTGGCAAAAAATGTGGGAGCCAACGCTGCTTACCTTTGAGGTATCAACAGATGGAAGCAATTATACCGAAGTTTACCGCCAGACTGATTTCCCGGATAACGGCATCAACGCTGTAAGGGCAAACATCAAAACACAGCAGGCAAGATATATCAGGGTAAAAGCAACCAACAAAGGGATGATTCCGCCGGGTGAGTATATTGCCGGGGCAAAGGCATGGTTAATGGTGGATGAGATAATTGTGAATTAATGAACTATGGTCGTCTGAACTCGAATTTATTGAATTAAGGGAATTTATTGAATTTGCTGAGCATTCTGTCCATTCTTTTAATTCAATAAATTCGGGTTCAGACAGAATTGTTAATCAGCGCAATCAACGAAATCACCCAAATCAGCGGTTATTTTTTTATATTTTTATACCAAACACTAATGCCTGCGTTATGTTGAGTAAAAAGTTTTTAATATTTGTCACGAATACTCATTCCCCAAGTATAACTCAATGAGCAAAGTATTTACTATTACCGAAGGTTTGGAAAACATGGGGGCTTTACGAACGGGCGGTCAGGGCTCTGTTTATAAAGGTCGCCGCTATGGGCCTATTATCACAGCGGTAAAGCTCCTGCCCACTCCTATTCACACCGAAAGCACCGACGATAAAAATTTTCGCAATTTCCAAAACGAGGTCGAAAAACTAAAAAAGGTAAACGAAGAGCCTAACCCAAATGTGGTTAAGATCCTTAATTCGGGCATTACCGAAAGTGGTTCGTTCCCGTTTATCGAAATGGAATATATTGATGGCCCCGATCTGGAGGACCTGCTGAAACCACCCCATGAGGCTATCTTCAGCATTAAAGAGATCATCAAACTGGCCGATCAGCTGGCAAACGCGTTATCGCACTGTCACAAAGTTTCGGTAAAGCACGGCGACATCAAAAGCAATAATGTAAAGTTCAACGTACATACCGGAAACTACGTGCTGCTTGACTTTGGTCTTTCGGCCATGTCTGATGATCAGCGCCGTACCAGTATCCGTCATGCGGGCGCCATTGAATTTATGGCACCCGAGCAAAATGAAGGCCTGATGTATTTCCAAACAGATGTGTACAGCTACGGCATCATCCTGTATGAATTGATTGGCGGGCAGGTGCCTTTCCCGCTAAAAGATAATGGCGAAACAGCACGCAACGCCGTGATGCTGGCCCACATGGAGTCGGAGATGCCTGATGTAATGGAGCTGCGCCGCAAAAACCTGCCCGAAAGCTGGTCTGACGAGAAAAAAGAAATGCAGATGCAGGTTCCGGCCTGGTTATTACAGATTGTGGCTAAATGCCTGCAAAAAGACATCAATAACCGGTATGCCAACGGCATTGAATTGCAGGAAGCTTTGATGCAGGGTAGCATAGGAGCCATTAGTAAAACTAATCCTGATGAATCGTGGAACACCGAAGTTTTATTAAAGGAAAATGAACGCCTGCAAGGCCTCGTTTTATATTACCAGGAAAACGAGAACAAGCAACCGGCACAGGTAATCAGCGATGCACCTGCTGATAACAAAGTCGTACGCATGTCAAAGCCAATTTTTGTTTTGTTCATGATATTGCTTTGCGGTTTCACAGTGTTTTCGGCAGTGGTGATGGATAAGTTTGGCGGGCGTATTTATAATGGGGTGGTTAGCAGGCTGTTTAAGCCTTCAAAAAAAGCAACCGACTCGGCCGCAAGTAATAAAATTATCCTACCCCAAAAAAAAGACTCCGTACAGCAGCTTAAGACCAGTGATTACAAAGATGAGAGCAATATTCCACCTGAAGTTGATTCAACCGCCGATTCGATATTGCGTAACATACAACGGGCAAAACAACAAAAGGAAGATACGCAGTTTTATCGCGATAGTGTGAAAAAAGCGGATACCTCTAACTTAAACTTTTAATGATTTAGCATATACAGAATGGAACCTAAATCAACATTTTGGAAACGGATAGGCCTTCAGGACTGGTTTTTACCAAACGGCAAACCAGTAAACGAAGAGGCTGTAAAAATAAAAGCGCTAACGCCCGATGACGTGTATTTATACATCATCGAAAAATTCAAGGAATCGATCAAGCAGCTTTCTTTTGCCGACAGGATAGTTTTTTACCATGAATTTATCATCAGCTTTAACGAGGAAGATTACCAGGATTTTGTAAATAACCGCTCTGGCTTGTTCGGCATTATCGTTAATGAATCGGTAAAGAAGTTTTATGAATTGCTGCGCGAACACCAGGAAGTAGGCAAAAAGGTGGAGCCTTCAAGCTCAAAATGGGTATTCAGGCTGGTATCGCACCCGGACTATAAACGCGGCGATAAGGGTTTTATAGGTAAACTGCTGCCCGGCACAAGCGCTAAAAAAGAGGAGAACCTGCGGGTTACCTTCATTCCACGCCAAACGGGTGTTGCCCAAACGCTGGATATTAGCAACGAGGTTTTAAAGGGCTTTACTTATTACAGCGAAGGTTATTATGAATTGCCTTATGCCAATGATCTGCATTATAACGAAAAGGACGTAGCAAAACCCGGTACAAAAGTACTGGCCCGGCTGGAAACCATTATGCCAGATAAACAGTTTGTTGGCCGCAAGGTGGAGTACCTGATCAAGGATGATGATATTGTTGTATCGGGCAGTGATGAGGAAAGGGACGAGCAGGCCGTGTTTAAGGTACCGTCTGAATGGGTGAACACCCCGCACCTGCGCATCAGGCTAAATAAAGCCGATGGTAAGTTTTACATGGCTTCTTTTGGCGAGCGCACCCTGATCAATGAGCTGGAAGTGGCCGGGAGCGACGTGAACTCGCCGCAATGGGTTGAGCTGCCGTTCAACTCCAGGATCCTGCTCAATGGCATAGTAGGTATTAACATATTCAAACCCGAACCATAATGTCACAGGTATTATCAATAGGGCTGCTGGCAATATGTGTGCTGTTATTGGTAGCTCATTTTATCGACATAAAAAAATCCAGTTAAAACCATGGCAAATAATTTTTTCGGGATAACAGATACCGGTAGGCAAAGGCAAAACAACGAAGACGTTTTTATTGCCGAAAAATCTGGTGATGGCAATTTTATCATTGCCTGTGTGGTTGATGGGGTTGGCGGTTATGCCGGGGGCGAAATAGCTGCCGAAATTGCCCGCGCCACCATCCTGGAGCAATTGCAATATATAGCCGGCGATATTGTACCGCTATTGGTAAATACGTTTACTATTGCCAACCAGCGGATCTACGACGAAAAAGTACAGAACAAAGATCTTGAAAACATGGCCTGTGTGCTTACCTTGGCCGTGGTTGATGTGATCAACAATAAATTTTATTACGCCCACGTTGGGGACACCCGCCTGTACCTGCTGCGCGATTATTCGCTGATCAAGATCTCGAAAGATCACTCTTTTGTGGGCTTCCTGGAAGATTCGGGCCGGCTGACCGAGGAAGCGGCCATGGACCATCCCAAGCGCAATGAAATTAATAAAGCCCTTGGCTTTGCCGGGCAGATAGGCCAGGATCCCGACTTTGTAGAGACTGGTAACTCGCCCTTTTTGCCGGGCGATATCCTGCTCATTTGCAGCGACGGCTTAACCGACCTGGTTGATAAAAGCAAGATCACCAATATCCTTACCAGCAGCGATAACCTGCCCGAAAAAGGTAAAAAACTGATTGATGCAGCCAATAACCGTGGGGGTAAAGATAATGTCACCGTGGTGCTGGTACATAACGATAAGGAGCGCAAGCAACACAGCGCCACGAAACCGGTGGTGGCTGCTGTAAAAGCTGCCGAACAGCCGGAAGCAATTGCGCCCGCCCCGGTAAAAAGGCCGGAAGAGCCTGATCCTGTGGTGAAAACCAAAGGCAATGGCGGCACAGTGGCTGTACTTACCCTGCTTTGCTTTATTTTTTTGGGTGGGTTTATCTGGCAGTTTAAAAAGAATGCCGATCAGGCTGCTATTCCTAAAAAAACAGATACGTTGGTTGCCCAGCATATTAAAAATTCGGTGGAGCTCAAGCTTCAGGATACTATTAACAAATTAAAAGGCCATACGCTGTTACTTTCGGCAGCTGATTTTCAGCAGCCTATTGTGCTGAGCGATACGCTGCATATCAATAAGGATAGCCTGTATATTAAAACAAAGGGTGCCGTCGTATTTAAAAAAGATTCTACCTATTCGGGCCCGGCTATCGCGCTGGCTGCTAATTGTAAATATGTAGTATTGGATAGCGTTGCTTTTGACGGCTTCCGCACGGCCATTATTACACACAACGATGCCCTGGTGCTAAAAAATGTGCAGTTTAATAACTGCTTAACGCCGGTCCAGGCATTGTACATGTTCCCTAATAAAAAATACATCTCGGGCAGGTTGTTTGGCAGCATGTTCAAAACTGATTCTGTTCCAACTAAAGCTACCCACTAATAAATGGCCCAGGAAAATCCCAAGGTACCCGGCAGGAGAATGGAACGGCTGTTCCTGTTGCTTACAGGCATATTGCTGGCCGTTTTATTTGTGAAGCTTTTCGGCGTATTGCAACTTAAGTTCACTGATGTTGATAAGCGCCTGAAGGACGGTACCATCGTAAACCTTAACTCGCCCAATACCGCTCAAAACGTAAAGGCGTTGCTTAAAAAGGGTTATTATTTCGATGATCCCAGGGATGTTGATTACATTGAATCGGTAATAGCATCGCGTAAAACAACCGGCGACCTGGTAGATAATACCGGCGAGCTTAACAAACGCAAATACTACGTAAATGCCGACGAGGCCTTTGAAAAGGGCGGTGAAACTTTCAAGAAACGCGTACTTACCTCCCGCACACTTTTAGGCTATACCGGCGATGATTCCATCCGCTTTGAGCAGGAATTGAAAAATCCTCCTGCTTTGGGCGCTCAAACCGATCTCAACCTTGGCGAATACAGCATTAAAGGTATAATAGCTCACAAAGGCGAACCAGTGCCCGGTGTACTGGTAAAGCTCACCATGATTTTGCCCCGCGACAGTATCTTCAGTGATGAAGAAACGGGAGCAAAAACATCTTTTTCAGAAAATGCCTCATCATACAAAAAACTGTATGTACTTAACGATCAGAAAAAGAAGGTACTGCAGTCACTAACAGCTTTTGCCCGTACCGATGAGCAAGGGCGCTTTGTATTTGCCAAATTGCCAACCGGTAAAGCATTTTCGGTATTGCCCATGCAGCCCGGCTTTGAGTTTGGCCGCTCGCAGGGCGTTGACGAGCTGGACAAAGATGTAAGTTTTAAATTTAGCCAGGCACCCCATAGCATCAAGCTGCTCTCTACCCGCGACTTTAACATCCTGAAAAAAGAGGGTGCCTTTATCGTGCGCTACCAGGAGGAGTTTAATATGTGGTACTGGATCATAGCTGGCAGTTTTTTTGCCGGTTTTATCATTGTACACCTGTTACTAAGCGCCCGGTACCCCGATGCCGATCAGATCATTTTACCCCTGATCATGATGCTTACCGGTATCTCGTTCCTTACGCTTTTAAGCCTGCAAGACCCGCTGCGCGATAGGTTCCTGGCTAAAGATACGCTTGTTTATTTGGGCATCGGCATGGCCGGGATCTGCATCATTCAGCTATTTAACCTTCGCCGTCTTAACCCCGACTCGGGCTTTTACCGGTTGCTTGTTTTTAAATGGAGCAGGAGCGCTGCCAACGGCTGGCCCTGGGCTATTGTTGCCATGGGCATCCTGTTTTCCACCATCTTGTTTGGTACCGGCCCCGAGGGTAGCGGTGTAAAAGTTAACCTGCTGGGTTTTCAGCCAAGCGAAATTGTAAAATACCTCATTGTTATTTTTCTTGCCGGATTTTTTGCCACCAACGAAAAATTCATCAGTCAATACGCCAGCTGGAGCAAGCGTTGGTCGTTCTTTTCTTTTGCACTTATCGCCACAATAATAACCCTGCTGCTGTTTTTGGTTTTAGGCGATCTGGGCCCGGCCATGGTGATCTGTTTTACATTCATTATCCTGTTCTCTTTTTCACGGGGCGATTTCCTGTATATGGCGGGCTTTGTGGTGCTATTTGTGCTCACTACCTGGTTTTTTGATAATATATGGCTTAGCGCAGGCATCACATTTTTTTCGCTTGGGAGCGTAGTATTTTTCAGGCGGAGGAGATTGAGTGAATCGGCCATTATGGCGCTCGTGGTGATCACTGCTTTTTTAACCATCGATAAAATTCCGGGGCTCGATAAAATTATCCCCGGTCCGGTGGAACGACTGGTTGAGCGTAAGGCTATTTGGCAGGACGCCTGGAATAATGAAGTTTACGGCGGCGACCAGGTAGCTAACGGACTTTGGGCCATGGCCAGTGGAGGGGTAAGCGGACAAGGTGTTGGGCAGGGCTTTGCCAAAACTATCCCCGAAGCACATACCGATATGATATTGCCATCAATCGGCGAAGAGTTTGGCTGGGCCGGCATGGCCGCGGTGTTCATCTTGTTTTTGTTGTACCTGCACCGCTCCATCATCATAGGCAGGCAAACCGGGATGCCCCTGCTGTTTTACCTAAGTGCAGGTATCGGGGTATGTACCTTTGTGCAGTTTTTGCTGATTGCGGGCGGCTCTATCGGGGCATTGCCATTATCCGGCGTTTCCCTTCCTTTTGAAAGTTATGGCGGCTCATCATTGGTAATAAATCTGCTGGCTGCGGGCTTCCTGCTGTCGGTCTCATCAGTAAGGGGCACAGCAGTGCAAATGGACTATATCACCAAACAGCAGGATAAAAACCTGGTACCTGCATTGGCAGCCGCGCTTGCCGGGGTGGTATTATTGGTGGTGAATGTATCGCGCTATACAACAGATAATAAGCAATGGGTTGTAAAGCCTGCTTTGGTTGCCGATAAAAGCGGTCTGCGGATGTTTAGTTATAACCCGCGTATCGCTATATTGATGAACAGGTTGCAGGCCGGTACTATATATGACCGTAACGGCCTTATCCTGGCTACCAGCAAACCCGAACTTATCGAAAAACAAAAGAACAAATTAAGCGCTTCGGGCATGCTGCATTATGACCTGGATTCGGCTATGCATAAGCGCCTGGATAGGTTTTATCCTTTTGAAGAGCAAACGTTTTTTTGGACGGGCGATCAAAACACCGGGGTATTTAATGGCAGCACCAACGGTTATTTTGCCGAGTATGAGCATGCCGCCGAACTTCGCGGGTTTCATATGCCTATCACCAATTATAATGTGAAGGCATCACGTTACCAGGAAGACCGGTTCCTGCCCCGCGGAATGAAAGAAATGACCGTAGCTAAAAAAGACTACAGCGCTTTAGCCAATCTCCTTGTAAGTGATATCAACGGCCCGGAGGTAGAAGCTTTCAAAAACAAAAACCGCGATGTAAAGCTTACGATGGATGCCGATCTGCAAACCAGTATTCAGCAATCTATCGCTTCCGATACTTCACTGTATGATAACAGGGTTTCGGTAGTTATCATGGAATCCAACACCGGCGATGTGCTTACATCGGCACAATACCCGCTGCCTCCTGTGCATAACTGGGACCAGCTGACTATGCCACTGGCCGATCAGAATAAACTGGCTACCTGGTTAACCACTACCGATCTGGGTTTTACCTATGCCAGTCAGCCCGGTTCAACGGCTAAAGTTTTAACGGCGATGTCAGCATTTAATAAATTAGGCATCGCTGCATCTGCAATACAATATCATGTAAGCACCCAGGAGCGGATCCGTACCAAGGGCATCGAGCCCGACGAAACCGGGATGATCACCATGGAGCGCGCCATTGCCAAATCAAACAACGTATATTTTATTAAACTGGCCAACCAGGAACACCTGGAAGAGTACATGGCAACGCTTTACCTTAAAACAGGGATGTTTTTGCATGGCGTAGGCGGTTACTATTATAATAAACCGGTATTGAATGCCACCCAGGAAGATAAATGGCGCACCTTATGGCGTAAAACCGAATTTAATACCAAACCACGGTACGATCCTAACAATATCCATAAAACAAGGGCTAAAGGTATTTCGGGTATGGCCTGGGGGCAGGGCGAGCTGATTGCTACCCCTGCGGCGGTAGCGAGGCTGGTATCAGGTGTGGCTAATGACGGTATGTTACTGCCCAACAGGTACGCGCTAAAAATTGCCGATTCAACAGTGGCTGTAAAAAGCGGTATCAAGCTGGCCGAAGATCCGCGTTATGCTGCTTTGTTAAAACAATATATGATTGAGCAAAGTGCGCCTAAAACGCCTATATTAGGCATCAAGGTAGCGGGCAAAACCGGTACGCCGGAACGTATTGTAAGGAACCAGAGCGTTAACGATGGCTGGTATGTTTTCTTTGCACCAAAAGAAAAAGGCAGTGGCTATATGGTGGTTTGTATCCGGATAGAATCAACCCGCGGATCATCAGACGCGGTACACCTGGCCGGCAATCATGTGATCCCTTTCCTGCTGAAAAAAGGTTATATAAAAAGCATGGAAACGGAAACCACTACCGAAGAATAGTGTTTAAGCAGAAAGGAAGAGCAAATGGCATTTAGTTTATTTAAAAGAAGCGGCGAAAAACAACCCTGGGATGTAAAAAGCTTACGTGAAGCTATATTACGTTTCATTAAAGAATCGTTACAAAAGATAGAAGGTGGAGAAGGCGGCCATATTAAAGAGCTGAAGCTTTTTATAGTTGCCGATGCTGAGGACAAGCCTATTTATGAGGGTGCGGTTTATGTACATGATAAAGCGCTGTTCAAAAACGAGGTTCAAAAAATAGCCGACGATTTTGACATCAATTTACCTTCTGACTGGACGCTGGATGTTGAGTTCACCGATGAGCTCCCGGCGGAAGCGAAAAGGATTCCCGACCTGGATGCAGCCTTTATCATGAATACCCGCAAGCAGGTTGCACACAATGCAGCTTCCTTTACAGCCTATTTACGCATCCTGAGTGGTGAGGCCGAAAAAGAAGAATACCTGATTAAAGCAACAGACCCCAAACTTTACATTGGGAGGGATAAAAAGTCTGTTACCGAAAATGGATCGTTCAGGCTAAATCAATTTGTTTTTCCGGGAGAGAGCAGGGACGAAAGTAATAAATACATCAGCAGGCAGCATGCCCATATTGAATGGGACGGCGAAAGCGAGCGCTTCATGATCTTTGCTGATGAAGGCGGCGTACCTCCGCGCAATAAAACCAAGATCCATATTGCGGCTGATGGTAAGATGATCAAACTCAATTCCACTCAAATTGGCCATCCCCTAAGTGAAGGCGACCAGGTAATATTGGGAGAATCGGCGGTATTTTTATATACTACGATAGCAAACCGATAGAGCTAAGAAAAGGACGAGCGTTAGGAAGCGAAAGAAAATCCCTAACCATGCTCTGTCAAAATGACCTTCCTACCGGCATATGGTTAAAGGGAACTTATTTCCTGTACTTTAATCGCTTCCAAAATCCCATCCCAAAGTGCAATGCGCGCCTGTAATGCTTCTTTAACAGCAACAGTCGCGTCGGCCCATTTGCTGTCATCATCGCCGCAAAGTTCGGCAGTCATTTGATAGGCCAGTTGGGAATGATGGTCGCCGTCAACTTCTATATGGCGCTCAAGATAGTATAACAATATATCAACCTTACCCGGCAATTGTTGGCTCAGCTCTTTTACTATGCTTACAAACATATCCGGAATCAAATCTTCGCGGCCAAAAGTGAATACTGCAGCTTGCAGATGATCTTTATTGGTATCGATAACGTCAAATGTGTGCTGCACAAAATTGCGGGCGGCAACAGGAATATTGGCAATGATCAGCGCTTCATCAATATGCTTACCGAAGTTTAATTCATTAAACAGATTGTTGATCCCTTCAGCTTGGCTGCCGGCCTGCTGCATGGCACGCAGATAAAGTTCGAAATGGCTTGCACGGTTTCCCTGCTCATCGATATCGCTTTCCTCGCCGGCAACAATTTCATTGATGAGGTAACGGGTATTGGCGTTCCCGGTTGGCATCCATGGCGTTACCGTACAGGTAAGCTTTTGCTGCAAAGCTTTTAACAACGACATAAAATCCCAAACAGCAAACACATGATGCTCCATAAAAACGGTAAGCTCATCAAGCGATGTAATATTTTTATAAAGCTCGTGACTGATAAGCTGATCGCGTAAAGGATGGATCTCGATTTTTAACTGTGCAATGCGGTTGTTGTAATTTGCCATGTATCAAAAATTGTATGGGTGGCAAAAATAGCAAACAACGTGATTATTAATGAACTGATTATTTTTTTTGACGACGGGGTGATGGGGGATTCTTTAATTATAGTTGCTTTAATAAGGATTTAAAGCACTGCTAACTCGGAACGGATCAGATTACTGCTACAAGCGATATCATTAACTTAAATTTAAGAAATTGAAAGGCTGCCCCAGAGGGGCAGATCATTATGCTTAATAATTCACTTCCATAAGTTTACCATAAAGACTCGAAGCATCACTCCTTTTCACATAACTCTTTACTTCCCCACCACTATCTTCTCCCCCATTCGCACCACGATATCCGACCCGACCGCATAAAAAGCAGAAACCGGCTCTTTTTCCAAAAACGGCCTAACTGCTTCACCATAGAGTGCGGCAACATCAGCATCAAAAACATACTCGCGCACCAAACCCGTTTGCCATGAAACATGCTCAACCTGGTACTCCATGGTTTTTATGGGGCTTAAGCTATTATATCCCCAGTAATGTTCCAAAATGAATTCTTCTGCGCTACCGGCTTTAATATTTACTAACTCATTACTCGCGGTGGCACCAAGTTTATTCCAGCGGCCGTTTAGCTTCCACTCATATAAAAATTGGGTGTGATTATCTGCAGCTGAAGTGATAGAACTACGCATAAGCAGGGCACGGTAATGCTCTTTGTAAAGATTGTTGGCAATAAGCACTATCATGCTTTTCGGTACTATTTCGCTTATAAAAACAGCGCCGCGCTTCCATTCGGTACCATTAAAGTATCGCACGTAAAATCGCAGGTTAACTTCTTCAAAGTTTACATGCCAGGGCCATTTAATACCCAGTACCCGGGTATCCGAAAACATGAAACCAACCATACTTACCAGCGCTTTTCCTTCCCACAGGTCAAGCACCGTGCCTGCCGGCTTATAAGGTTTTAATATTGCCGCATCAACCTCGTAATTGAGCATTACAAGGTTTTTCCACTGGGCTTTTAAAAATTCGCTTTTAGCCATAAAAAGAAAAATCCCGCCTTTTTTACGAGCGGGATATACTAAAATGATTAATATTTTTTATAATATTTCATAGCCTCGGGTATGAGGTTCTGGATATCGGCAATACGCGTAGCATCGGCAGGGTGAGTGCTTAAAAATTCAGGCGGTGCCCCACCTTTGTTTTGGGCTGCCATACGTTGCCAAAAGGCAATGGCATTGTGCGGATCATAACCGGCCATAGCCATAAAAGTTAAACCTAAACGGTCGGCTTCTGATTCCTGTTTACGGGAATACGCCAACAATTTCAGCTGGCTTCCAACACCATATAAAGTACTTATGGCAGTTTGTGTAGCCTGCGACTGCTGGCTTGTCGCCGCTCCTACCAGTTGTCCGCCCCCTTGTACCAACATCTCCTGCGAGATCCGTTCGGCCGAGTGGCGGGCAATGGCATGCCCAATTTCATGGCCCATAACTACAGCAAGATAGGCATCGGTATTGGCTACAGGTAATAACCCGCTGTAAACCGCAACTTTACCACCAGGCATACACCAGGCGTTAACCTCGCTACTCTGGATCAGGTTAAACTCCCAATTAAAGCTATACTGATCGCCATAACCGTTTTCTTTGAGGTATTTTTCAATGGCTACAGCCAGTCTGTTACCAATGGTTTTAACACGTTGCGCATCGGCACCGCTGGCCACCACTTTAGTTTTAGGGTCGGAAAGCAGTTGCTTATAGCTTGCCGCTGCCGACTGGTTCACTTCGGCATCGCCAACCAGGCTTAATTGTTTACGGCCGGTTAGCGGCACAGTTGAACAGGAAAAGACAGCCATGATGGCTATCAGGACTAATAAAGGTTTAAACTTTTTCATGGTGATTAGGCAGCTGTTGTTTTCTTCTTAAAAAAATTAACTTTCGATTCTTTGCCTCTTATTAAACGTTCAATGTTTTTTTGGTGGGTTACCAGCACAAGTACGCAAATACACATGCCATAAATTACTATAGACCGTATAGGTGTCGGAAAAACAAATGTAACGCCTATAGGGTAAGTAAAGGCAGCTGCAATTGAGCTAAGCGACACATATTTTGAGATCAGTAACACCGTTATAAAAACCACTATACATAATAAAGCAGCATGAAAATGTATAGCCAAAATCATTCCAAACAAAGTTGCTACGCCCTTGCCGCCCCTGAAACCTGCAAAAATAGGGAACAGGTGGCCCATAACTGCCGCTATGCCTAAGGCCAGTTCATAATTAGTGTATGCTGTTGAATTGATGGCACCTGTAGCAGATGCACCAATGAAATAAGCGAAGTTTGTTGCTGCCCAGCCTTTAAATATATCAAGCAGCATCACGGGGATGCCCGCCTTTTTACCAAGCACACGAAAAGTATTTGTAGCACCTGCATTACCGCTTCCGTACTCGCGTACATCCACATTGTAAAAAGCCATACCAATCCAAACAGCCGTAGGTATTGAGCCGCACAGATAAGCCATTATAAGTGCTGTAACAGAGTAAACGGTTATCATTCTCCTGCAATATTACAAAATTGAAGCGGTAAAAGCGTTTTAATCACAGCGCTTTTACCACTAAACTTTGTTTAACAATGTGTTATTTGATGTTTTAATTACCCCTATTTTACGGCTTTCAGGCTAAGGTCAAGGCTTTTAACCGAATGAGTAAGCGCCCCGACAGAAATATAATCGACCCCACAATCGGCATATTCACGTATATTATCAATGGTGATACCGCCCGAAGCTTCGGTAATATAACGCCCTTGTATTATACCAACAGCCTGCCGCAGGTCATCAAAATTGAAATTATCAAGCAGTATGCGGTTAACCCGGCCGGTTTGTAAAACCTGCTCCAGTTCATCAAGATTACGTACCTCAATTTCAATGGCAAGTTTTTTTCCACTGTCGGTTAAATATTGATTAGCGCTTTCAATAGCTTGTCTTATTCCGCCGGCATAGTCTACATGGTTATCCTTAATCAGGATCATATCGTACAAACCAAACCTGTGGTTTACGCCTCCGCCTATGCGTACCGCCCATTTTTCGAGATAACGAAGCCCCGGTGTGGTTTTACGGGTATCTAAAACTTTAGTATTAGTCCCTTTCAGCAAATCAACTATCTGCCTGGTTTTTGTAGCAATTCCCGACATACGTTGCATACAATTTAGTACCAAACGCTCGGCGGTCAAAATACTGCGCGAATTGCCCTCAACCTCAAAAGCTATGTCGTTATATTTAACCGGGGCTCCGTCCTGCAAAAACACGTTAAGTTTAAGGTTTGGATCAACCACATGAAATATTTCGGCAGCCAGCTCTACACCGGCCAGTATTCCTTCGTCCTTAACTAAAAGTTTTGCTTTGCCGGTAGCGTCAGCCGGGATGGTTGATAGCGAGGTATGATCGCCATCGCCCACATCCTCACTTAAAGCATTATTTATAAACTGGTGTATTAGTTCTTTATCCAATTGTGTACTTTTTGAGTGTCAAAAGTAACAACAATTTTTAAATGGGGGGATTGATTACGGTAAAGATAATGGTTCATTGTTCATGGTTCATGGCAAATCTCTGACTATGAAAACGGTTCAGCTCCAAACAGGTGCTATGAACCATTAACTATGATCCATGAACTACGTCATTTCACCTTTTCATCCTCAATCTTCAGCTCAACAACGTTAGTACCTTTACCCGCGTCTTTAAGGGTGATTGCAACCCGAAATTCGCCCTTATCTGTATTCAAAATATAAACACCAAAATGATAATTACCCCCCGAATTTATTTTATGTAACAGCTTAATACTTTTAGGCTTATTCCGGGCGAAGAACTTATCCAGTATAACTGTAGCCTGGTTTTGCGAGTAAACATTCTCGTCTTCCATAATGGTGATCTCAACATTATTGGCAAATAGCTTGGAAAGCTCTTTGGTATTACCTGTTTTTAAAAGATTGGCCACGTTATCTATAGCATCTGCCGATGAGACATATGGGAGCAGCAGTAAAAAAATAAACGACGGCAGGTATATTAATTTCATACAATAATAACGTACTAATGGGTGCTAAAGTTACAAAGAGCGGTTAAGTGTTTACTCGTTTTTTAATAAACTAAAAAGCTGTGTTCATTAAAACTGTATAATAAACACTAACAGTATAATTTAAGTTTTATTTCAGGCTGCTAACCTAAATTAAAAAATTATATATAAAGTACCCAGTTGCCTTTATATTTGCATTGTGGAAAACAAAAAGAAACTCGCACTAATAATACTTGATGGCTGGGGTTATGGCCGCAACGATCAATCAAACGCTATACTGGCTGCCAATACTCCTTTTGTTGATGGCCTGCTTAAGCAATATCCAAATTCAAAGCTTGAAGCTTCAGGAACAGCAGTAGGCTTACCTGCCGGGCAAATGGGCAATTCGGAAGTTGGTCACATGAACCTTGGTGCAGGCCGCGTGGTTTACCAGGAACTTGGCCGCATTCATAAGGCAGTTGATGACAATGAGCTGCCAACTATCCCCGTATTGAAAGATGCGTTTGAATACGCTAAACAAAACAATAAAGATGTACACTTTATCGGTTTAGTATCTGACGGTGGTGTACATTCGCATATTCGTCACGTGAAAGGCCTTTGCGACACCGCAAAACAGCTGGACGTTAACAATGTATATATCCATGCCTTTTTAGATGGCCGCGATACCGATCCTAAATCGGGTTTGGGCTTTGTTACCGAACTTGAAGAGCATATTGCAGGTACCGGCGCTAAGATAGCTTCGGCGATAGGCCGTTACTATGCCATGGACCGTGATAACCGCTGGGAGCGTGTTAAACTGGCTTACGACCTGATGGTTAATGGCATTGGCACATCAACCCAAAACGTTACCGAGCTCATCAAACACTCCTACCTTGAAGGTGTTACCGATGAGTTTGTAAAACCGATAGTTGCTGTTGATGACGCAGGTAAACCTTTAGCCGTTATTAAAGATGGCGACGTAGTGATCTGCTTTAACTTCCGGACCGACAGGGGCCGCGAGATCAGTATCGCGTTAACTCAAAAGTCGTTCCCCGAATACAACATGCACCCGCTGGCTATCCGTTACATCACCATGACACCATATGATGAAACGTTTAAGAATGTTCAGGTTGTTTTCAATAAAGAAGATCTGACCAAAACTTTGGGCGAGATCCTGCAAAATGCAGGTAAATCACAAATCAGGATTGCCGAAACCGAAAAATACCCGCACGTAACCTTCTTCTTTTCGGGCGGCAGGGAAAAAGAGTTTGCCAACGAAAAAAGGTTATTAGTACCATCACCAAAGGTTGCCACCTACGATTTGCAGCCTGAGATGAGTGCTGCCGGTATCCGTGATGCCATTATCCCGGAACTGGAAACCGGCTGGCCTGATTTTGTTTGCCTTAACTTTGCCAATACCGATATGGTTGGCCATACCGGTGTTTTTAGCGCGGTGGTTAAAGCAGCCGAAACTGCCGACAGCTGCACCAAAGCTGTTGTTGAAGCAGGTTTGGCCAACGGCTATTCGTTTATTATCCTGGCCGACCATGGCAATGCCGATTACATGATCAACGAAGATGGGTCGCCCAATACGGCACATACCACCAACCTGGTACCATGTATCGTGATTGACAAGGATGTTAAAGAGGTAAAAGACGGAAAACTGGGCGATGTGGCGCCAACCATATTAAGTATATTAGGTGTTGCCATCCCTCCCGAAATGACTGGTAATGTATTGGTGTAATCCAAAAAACATAAGCAAAGCCGCCCTGATGGGCGGCTTTTTATTGTTAATAGCAAATTTATATTCCTGCCGGCCCGATAACAGGCAAAGCGGTGCCAAACTGGTTTACTTTGACCTGAAAGAATTTTTCAGGGCCGATTCGGCACGGCTTACCAGGCTAAACCCCGCAGTAAACAAAACGGTTACCCACAATGGCGTTACCGAAACCAAAATAGTACACATTGGCAACTGGAACCAGGAGCTTAATTTGTTTATCCAGTCGGACATTAACCGCCCGGCCTGGAAAAACAGTTATGCAGTTAGTACAAGCGATAGCGCTATTATTTATAAGGCCCGTACCCCCGAGCTTAAAACCCGTCGCATCATCATCAAAAAAGCCGGCGATAAAGTGGCGTGGATCCTGATCTATAACCACACCAAAAACCTACTGTACGAAACCAACGAAAAATTGAGTTATTTTCCCGATTCACTTTACCTGATCCAAAAAACGCAACATGTGAAATTGATGGGCCGGAACGATTACAAGGTGCAGGGAACCCTGCCTAAAAGGTAAAAGAGAAAGTTTAACCGGATTTTAGTGCTGCTTCACTAAAGTATTAACCCCTGTAGTAGCCTGGATGAGTTTCTCTTTTGACTGATCGATCAGTGCGGAAATGTCCATGCGGCCCGGATTATCTGCCAGTACTTTTTCCAGATCGGCAACTGAAGCCTTTAACGAGTTTATTCCCCTTGCTTTGTCATAAAAACGAGATGTCGCCTGCAATTTAAACATACCGTAGTCGCGGTAAGCTATGCCCCTGTTTTGGTAGTATTTGTTATCCCTGAGATCGCTGTTAATAGAGATGGCCTTTGTAAGATCCACAATAGCGCCTAACAGGTATAGTTCCTTATCCGCCGCCGAAGCCTGGCTGTCTCTCCCCAGGTAGCTTTTTGCCCTTGCCCTGTAATAATAAGCAGTAGCATCTGCCGGCTTTACGGCAATTACCTTGGTATATGCCAGTATCGATTTTTTGTAGTTATCGCTGTGGTAGTATGAGTAGCCCAGCATCCACATAGCGTTTGCATTTGTTGAATCAGTTATGCACGCCTTTTCCAGGTGTGACACCGCCGAACGGAAATCGCCATCCATGAGCGCCTGCTGGCCGAGCCGTACATAAGCGTTTTGTGCTATAGCCGACTCGAGCGAAGACATGATCAGAAGGGGCAGGATAACTGATAACTTCATTAAACGGATTACTGGTAAAACAAAAATGGTATAATATTAACTATTAATATCCTAAATTATTATGCCATATTGTGGTTTTATATAAAATTTTTCACACGTACAAATAATTTAAGCAAAGCGATACTATGACTTTTTTTCATCTTTACCAATAAAATCTTATTTATTTACAATTCGTTTTACAAATTTGTAACAAACATGTAACCAGTACGTTAAATCACCAGATTAATTGTTGCTATTTATTATCGTAACTTGGCACAGCTCTTGAACCATAGTTATGTGCGATTGATAATCGCAATTTAACCTGTAATTGAAGTGGAAACTATCTTACAGGCTGACAACATGACGTTTTATTCTACTAAAATATAATAATGAATTTCGATCCGTTTGATTTTAAAAATGCTTTACCGGTTATAAACGAGGATTCAGAATTTTTCCCGCTAATGTCATCGGAAGATGAGGAGGAGATGAATAATGAGGAACTGCCCGATGTAATGCCTATTTTACCCTTGCGCAATACTGTACTTTTCCCGGGTGTTGTGATCCCAATTACAGTTGGCAGGGATAAATCAATAAAACTAATCCGCGATGCTAATAAAGGCAGCCGCATGATTGGGGTGGTTTCGCAACAGGATGTGGGGATTGAAGACCCTACTTTTAACCAGCTTAACAAAGTTGGCACTATAGCACTCATTATAAAAATGCTGCAAATGCCTGATGGAAACACCACCGTTATCATCCAGGGCAAAAAACGTTTTTATTTAAAAGAAGAAGTACAGAGCGAACCCTATATAAAAGCCACAGTTGAGCCCTTTCATGAGATAAAAATCAAGGAAGATAAAGAGTTTAAAGCCATGGTATCATCCATTAAGGATATGGCCATGAATATTATCCAGCTTTCGCCAAATATCCCGAGTGAAGCAGGGATCGCAATCCGCAATATCGAAAGCACATCGTTCCTGATCAACTTCATATCATCAAATATGAACGCTGATATGACCGCTAAGCAACACCTGCTTGAAATTGCCAACCTGCGCGAACGTGCCAACCTTGTGCTTGAGCATTTAACGCTCGACCTGCAAATGCTGGAATTAAAAAACCAGATCCAGACCAAAGTACGCGTTGACCTTGACAAACAGCAAAGGGATTATTTCCTTAACCAGCAGCTAAAAACTATACAGGAAGAACTGGGCGGCAATACGCCCGACCTGGAAATTGAGAGCCTGCGCCAGCGTGGCATCAAAAAGAAATGGGCAAAGGAAGTTAAAGATCATTTTAACAAAGAGCTTGAAAAACTGAGCCGTACCAATCCCGCAGCAGCCGATTACTCGGTTCAGATCAATTATCTTGAACTGCTGCTTGATTTACCATGGAACGAGTTTACCAAAGATAACTTTGACCTTAAGCGTGCGCAAAGAATCCTTGATAAAGATCACTTTGGCTTGGATAAGGTAAAACAACGTATTATTGAATACCTGGCTGTGCTTAAGTTGAAGCATGACATGAAAGCGCCTATTCTTTGTTTGGTTGGCCCTCCGGGAGTTGGTAAAACATCGCTGGGTAAATCAATAGCCAAGGCTTTAGGCCGTAAATATGTACGCATGGCATTAGGCGGTATCCGTGATGAAGCCGAGATCCGCGGTCACCGTAAAACATATATTGGTGCTATGCCGGGCCGCATTATCCAGTCGATAAAAAAGGCGGGCGCTTCAAACCCGGTATTTATTTTGGATGAGATAGATAAAGTAGGCAACGATTTCAGGGGCGATCCATCGTCGGCCCTGCTTGAAGTACTTGACCCCGAGCAAAACGGCACCTTCTCTGATCACTATGTTGAAATGGACTACGACCTTTCAAACGTAATGTTTATAGCTACTGCCAACTCACTGAGCACTATCCAACCTGCCTTGTTAGACAGGATGGAGATCATTGAAGTGAACGGCTATACCATTGAAGAAAAAATTGAGATAGCAAAGCAACACCTTGTACCTAAACAGCGCGAAGCACATGGCTTAAAAATAAAAGATGTAAGTCTTAAAGCAGATGTTATCGAAAAGGTGATAGTTGATTACACCCGCGAATCGGGGGTACGTTCACTGGAGAAAAAGATAGGTTCGGTTGTGCGCGGCGTGGCTAAGAACATAGCCATGGAAGAGCCTTACAACAGTGTTGTAAGTAAAAAAGATATCGAAAAGATACTGGGCGCACCTATTTTTGATAAAGACCTTTATGAAGGCAATGACGTAGCAGGCGTTGTAACAGGCCTGGCCTGGACTTCTGTAGGCGGCGACATCCTGTTCATTGAAGCCAGTTTAAGCCCCGGAAAAGGCCGCTTAACACTTACAGGCAGCCTTGGCGATGTAATGAAAGAGTCGGTAACTATAGCCCTCGCTTACCTGCGCGCTCATGCTGCCGATTTTGACATCAACCCTAAACTGTTTGATCAGTGGGATGTGCATGTACACGTACCGGCAGGCGCTACCCCTAAAGATGGCCCGTCGGCAGGTGTTACCATGCTTACAGCACTGGTTTCGGCATTTACACAGCGTAAAGTAAAGCCCAATTTGGCCATGACGGGCGAGATCACCCTCCGGGGTCGGGTTTTGCCTGTGGGCGGTATCAAAGAAAAGATCCTGGCTGCAAAACGTGCCAACATAAAAGAGATCATCCTGTGCAAATCGAACCAAAAAGATATTCTGGAAATTAAGGAAGATTACATCAAAGACCTTAGCTTTCATTACGTTACCGATATTAGGGACGTGATAACGCTGGCCCTGCTTAATGAAAAGGTTAAAAATCCAATAAATCTTACCGTTAAAGAAGACGAGAAAGCAGCAATTAACTAAAGCAGGACTATTTTCTGGCATAAAACAAAAGTTTTACAGTTATGCGCTGTAAAACTTTTTTGTTTTAGAAGTTCTTCATGACAAGGTATCGAAACATAATGCCCAACTTAAAATAGTGTTCGCGGCTCGAAGTTTAATTTTCATTTGTAATCTCAACCCCATCCCTTATTGCCACTTCAAGTATATCAATGTTTATATCTTTTAAATTATTGAACTTAATACAATACCCTGTCACGCTGGCCTTGCCTATCTCTTTTCCATATGTTTGGGGTAAATATTTTTTATCCTTAATACCCAGGATATAGATAGAAATCCCCGTAGTGTTGGCGCTCATACCAACCTGAAAAAACTCCCTGGTTGTTCCGTTAGCGTATTTTATGGTGTAAGATCCATATCCTACGTTAGGGTTGCTAACAATCCGGCCTTCAGCGTTTCTACCATCCTCAAACCATAATTTACATCCCGGTAATATTTGAAGTATATGTCTATGTAAAATTTGCATATCACCACGTTTGGGTTCAGGTTGGCTGGCAATATACTCTTCGGTTTGTTGCTGCACGTTCATATAAATATGGGATTATGGGTTGTTTGCATGTCTTTTTAAATTTCGTTTTATTTTTAGTAAAACCCTAATTCATTCTTTTTACCTTTTATCGTTATACTTTTCTCTTTGTGTTGACTCATCAATCAAATTTCAAACCGTAATACCCCTAAATTTATAACTGCTTTATTTGCATCGGGTTTTTTATATATTAGCGCACATATATACTATTATCCTATATAAACCCCAATGCCTAATAAACTATTTTTAACACTGGTATGCCTGCTAAGCGCTACCTGCTTATTTGCACAAACCCGCGGTCATGAATTTGGTATTCAAACTGACAATGATTCGTTCCTTGGTCAGGGATCTGACAGGTATTACACCAATGGTATTTTCTTTTACTACCGAAAGGCGTTAACCGTAAAACCGTCCGAAAATTCACTCCAAAACAAAGTTTTAGGATTTGAGTTAGGGCAAAAAATGTTCAACCCCCAATCGGGCTTTGTACGCGGACCATTTGATATTGACAGGCCGTTTGCTGCTTATACTTATATAGGCTCAACACTTAACTTGCTGTACAAAAACGAAAGTAACCTGAAGCTTGGCGCCCAGATAGGCCTGGTAGGCCCGGCCGCGGGAGGCGAACCTGTGCAGAAACTTATTCACAATACTTTCGGTTTTTACAAACTTAACGGCTGGCAATACCAGGTCAAAAATGATTTAGAGCTCAATCTTTCGGCCGAGTATAATAAGCTGCTGGCCCGTGCCTCATGGATTGACCTGAGCTTTAGCTCATATGCCAACCTGGGTAACGGCTTTACCGGCGCTGGCGCCGGGGGGATGGTACGCCTGGGAAATTTCAACCAGCTATTCAATTCCATCAGTACCCAAAGTACGGTATCAACCGGCGGTGAGGAAAAATTACTGCACAAGCACGAGATCTTTTTTTACTACAAGCCCTTAGCCAATTTGGTTGGTTATGATGCAACCATCCAGGGCAGCCTGTTCCGCAAACATGACGACCCAAACAGCCTGGAAGTTGTTTCAGAAAAGAAACCGTTTATATTTAGCCAACAGGTAGGTGTAGCTTTTACAACCAGCCGTTTCGCTTTTGATATAGCGGCAATATTCCATACCAAAGACACTAAGGAAATGCTCCGCTCGCACCAATGGGGTTCAATTACCGGGCTTTACAGATTTAAGTAAAGAGATTAGAGGTTGGAGGTTAGTGATTAGAAGAACCGCTACCTGAACCATCATGTCATTGCGAGGAACGAAGCAATCGCACGGAAGCATTGCCACTCTGTAGAGTATGCGATTGCCACGCTGCGCAATGACATAGCTTTAGAGAGTTCGCTTAACTACTCACCAAAATCATTTTTCCTATTCTCCTTCTTTACCGATTGCCTTTTCTTGCTGTCCAATCTTGCCGCTTTTGCGGCTTTACTCACTTTAGTGGGTTTACGCACTTTGGGCTTTTGAAGGGCTTTTGTTAGCAGCGTTGTTAACCTTTCAATTGCTTTTTCTTTATTGAGATACTGGCTTCGCTCTTCATCACATATTACCTGCACGTAACCATCTTTGTTAAGCCTGTTCTGCAGTTTTTCGGTTAGCAGCAGCTTTTCCTCATCGTTAAACAAAGCGGACGAACCTATTGAAAATAACAGTTCAACCTTGCTCGAAACCTTATTTACGTTTTGGCCGCCCTTTCCCCCGCTTCTTGATGTTTTGTAGCTCGTTTCCTTTTGGAGATCGGCTTTGTTAAAATTCATCTTCAAAAATAAGCCTTATTGAGTTACCGCTATCGGGCCATTTGCTAATAATTTGCTATTTTAGCAGCTCTATGAACAACAATATCGTAGTAGCCATTGATGGTTATTCTTCGTGCGGGAAAAGCACCCTGGCAAAAGCTTTAGCAAAAGAGCTTCATTTTATCTATGTTGATAGCGGCGCTATGTATCGTGCCGTAACCTTATACTTTTTAAGGCATAATATTGATCTTGAAGATCATGCCCAGATAGCGGACGCGTTGCATAATATCCATCTTAATTTTCATACGCAAAACCATAAAACCTTTATTACCTTAAATGAAGAGGACGTGTCTGAAGAGATTCGCCAGATGCACGTTGCTGATAAAGTTAGCTCGGTAGCAGCTATAAAAGAAGTGCGCGCAGCCATGGTAAGGCAACAGCAGCGTTTAGGCCGCTCTAAAAATATTATTATGGATGGCCGCGATATCGGTACGGTAGTATTCCCTGATGCCCAGGTGAAACTGTTCATGACTGCCGATCCAAAGATTCGCGCCGAACGCCGTTATAAAGAGTTATTACCAACCAACCCTAACATTACTTTAGAAGAGGTTTTTGATAACCTGGCACACCGCGACTACCAGGATACCACGCGCGAGGAAAGCCCCCTTACCCGCGCCGAAGATGCCATTATATTAGACAACACCGACCTAAGCCAGGATGAGCAATTGATGTTTGCCATAAGCCATATTGAACCGTTTATTGCGGAGTAATGAACCATGATTTTTAGGATTTAAGGATTTCTTGATATTTAAAGCCTATCAAGAAATCCCTTAATCAAGTGAATCATGGTTCTGCTTAAACTTCTCCGCCTTAACCCCAAACCTGTTTAAAAAATCCACCCCTTCATCGCTTGCCAGGCCTTTGTATTCGGCATAAGATTTATCGTAATACACATGGGTTATACCCGCCGAATAGATGAGCCTTGCGCAAGGCAAACATGGCGACAGCGTGGTATACAACGTAGCGCCTTCAAGTCGTGCCCCGTTTTTTACCGCATAAAGTATCGCGTTTTCTTCGGCATGCAGGGCAAGTGAACAGCTGCCTTTTGAATCGCGCGCACAACCTGTTTCGGGCCATTCCACATCACAATTATGTGTTCCAGCCGGCGGACCGTTATAGCCTATGGAAATAATCCGCGTATCACGCGTTAAAACCGCCCCAACATGTGCTTTAACACAATGCGACCGCTCGGCCAGATCAGTGGCCAGGTTCATAAAAATCTGATCAAAGCTGGGTTTCATAGTTTAAAATCATTATGTCATTAAATATCATTGGGTCATTACTTCATTTAAAAATGACTTAATGACCCAATAATGATTAGTGACTGGTTAAATATTAATGTCCGCCTTTAACTTCAACAGTATCAAAGTCGATACCTTGCTGCTTTAATACACTTTTAGCTTTAATTGCATAAAATGCAAGGTAGGCAAAACAAGCAACACCAACTAAATATGACCATTGGATGCCGATTAGGTCCGGACCACCCAAATAACCTTGTAATAAGCTTATGAAACCGCCACCCATAATCATCATGATAAGGAAACTTGAACCTTCGTTGGTATGGTTACCCAAACCAGTTACAGCAAGCGTATAGATACATGGCCATAATGTTGAGCAAAATAAGCCAACACTAATAAACGCGAAAACGCTAACCATGCCGCTTGATAACATACCTATGAACAAAGCGGTAATTGCACAGCCCGAGAATATTAATAATTGACGGGCGGGGTTGCCGCGGCTCAACAAATCGGCAACGATCAATACAACAATGACAAACGCATATATATAAAAAGGAGTAACATCATGCTGCGCAAGCTTATTAACGGCGAGGAATACTGCAAAAGCAATATAAGGCATTACAACTCTTAATATCTTTTTAGCACCACCTGCAAGATTAAACGCGCCTATTGAGGCTGTCCACCTGCCTATCATTAAACTTGCCCAATAAAGAGATATAAAAGGAGCAATATTGCCCGTTTCAGTATGGAGCTTTTCTTTCATAAATTCCGGCAGGTTACTTGCCGTCGATACTTCAACCCCAACATAAACAAATATTGCTATCATACCCAATGATAATTGCAGATAGCTTAGCGCGCTTTTTTTACCGACAGGTTTTACACCTTTTGAAATATCTGTTGGGGAGCTGATCACATCCTCATCCGTTACTGAAGCTATTTTATTAGGAACAGATGAGAATTTGAAGATAACAGCAACTACTAAAAATAAAGCACCCAAAATAAGGTATGGAAATTTAACAGCGCTGATGCTTGCTACGTGCGTAGCACCGCCAACCTGGCCAAATATTGCCAAACTAACCAACAGCGGCCCAATAGTAGTACCAAAATTATTTACCCCACCGGTTAAGCTCAAGCGTTGTGCACCTGTTTTAGGATCACCAAGTGCTACCACTAACGCATTGGCAGCAATTTGTTGAAGCGAAAAACCTAAGCCAACAATGAACAAACCCGTAATCATCAAATAAAATGAAGCTGTTTCGGCAGCCGGGTAAAATAATAATGTACCCAAAGCGGATAAAATAAGACCGGCAGCAATTCCATTCTTATAACCATACTTATTTAAGATATCGCCGCCACTTGCCTTTGAAACAAAGAAGTATATAATTGAACCAACAGTATAAGCTAAATAAAAGGCAAATGAAATCATTTGTGATTGCCATTGTGCTAAGCTTAGTTTTTCTTTAAATACGGGTATTAAAATGTCATTACTTGCGGCCACGAAGCCCCAGAAGAAAAATACGGTAATTAACGTGAGCAACGCCGACCCGTAATTTTTTTTGTCGTTTTGTTCCATTTGTAAAATAGGTTGTACTAATTTGATTTTTGAATCTCTAAACATAATTCAATTTTGGTAAAAGTCTCACCTCTTTTTTAAATAAATTAAATCACAATTTTAACTTTCGTTGTTTATGAGATAAAATTGCATATTCGCAATGTTCAAAAAAGAACAAAGCTTAACTTAATGATAAAAGCCATTGTTTCGGGTATCGGGTTTGGATTAGTACTTACATTTATTACCGGCCCGGTTTTTTTTGCGCTCATTAAAACCAGTATCGAAAAAGGGTTTCATGCCGGTGTTTCGCTTGCCCTTGGTGTGGTTTGCAGCGATGTGGTTTTTGTGGGCGCAATCCTGTTTGGTTCGCAATATATCGATGTATCTGACCATACCAAAGTTATAGCAGGCGTTGTAGGCAGCGCCATATTATTCGCGCTTGGCCTATATTACATGTTCAAGAAAAGCGAGATCAATTATGAAAATAAAGTACCATCAGGCGCCGACCGCTTTGGTTACATACTTAAAGGTTTCCTGATGTGCATTTTTAACCCTACCCTCCTCTTCCACTGGACGGTGGTGATCGGTGCAGCCAGTACTACATTCCTGGTAGGTACACCGCACAGATCCTTTCATATAGCTGTCATGTTCCTTACCATACTCATCATACAGTTTGGTATGGATACCCTCAAAGCTTTTTATGCCAATAAGCTCCGGGCACGTATTTCGGTTAAGTTTATTCACCGTTTAAATGAGGTTGCCGGTATTGCTCTTATTATCGCCTCATTGGTGCTGATTGATAAGCTGGTTACACATTTTGTATTTGCAGCGCCGGCGGGATCGTAGGTTATCAATCAATCACAGTTATGCGGAACTTGTTTCGGCACCCCACACGCTTAGTCTCCTCTATGTTAAGCAACCGACGGCTTGTCTTATGGGATCCCGAAACAAGTTCGGGATGACGGAAGATGAGCATAACATCACACATCTAATAAAAAATCCTAAAACACAAAAAAGGCGATGAAAAACTCATCGCCTCGTATATCATTCCCCCTTTAGGGGGTAAGGGGGCATTACATATAAGCTCTTTGGTTTTTACCTTCCATCCAGTTAACAAAGGCGCGGTTAACAACCTTGTTACCACCCGGGGTTGGGTAATCACCACTGAAATACCAATCACCCAGGTTATCAGGGCAGGCTATGTGCAGGTTATCTAAGGTTTGATAAATTACCTGTACCTCACAATTCACATTTTTAGGTGTGATGATCTGCGCAATACGGTCAGAGATCTGCTGATCGGTAAACAAGGCATAAATCTCTTTCACATAGTTTTCAACTTCTTCCTTAGGCAGTTTCTGGCTGTCTTTACATTTTTGATAAACATCCAGGATCACATCTTCCCTGCCCATCTCTTTTAACAAACTGATTGCAGCTTCAAATGCAACAAATTCACCCATACGTGACATGTCAATCCCATAGCAATCGGGGTAACGGATCTGCGGAGCAGATGAAACCACAACTACTTTTTTAGGGCCAAGCCTGTCAAGAATTTTCAGGATACTTTGTTTCAGTGTAGTACCACGAACTATAGAGTCATCCAATACCACTAAGGTATCGGTGCCTTTTCTGATCAATCCGTAAGTAGTATCGTATACGTGGGCCACCATTTCGCTGCGATCCGCGTCCTGGGTGATGAAAGTACGCAGTTTAACATCCTTAATGGCTATTTTTTCAACCCTTGGGGCTACCTGTAATATTTCGGTAAGCTTTTCTTCGGTAATGTCGCTTCCAAGCTCAAGCAGTTTTTCGTACTGATATTTCTTTACATACTTATGCATACCCTCAACCATACCATAAAAGGCAACTTCGGCGGTGTTGGGTATGTAAGAGAATACCGTATTTTTAATGTCATGATTAACAAAATCCAATATCTGCGGGCAAAGCAGGCGACCTAATTGCTTACGCTCACGGTAAATGGCCGAGTCGCTGCCGCGCGAAAAGTAGATCCGCTCAAAAGAACAGGCTTTCTTTTCTTTTGGCTCACTGAACATATCCTCGGTTATCTTACCATTCTTTTTAACGATCAACGCATGGCCGGGGCGAATTTCCCTGATCTCCTCCATCGGCACGTTAAATGCCGTTTGGATAGCAGGGCGTTCAGATGCTGCAACAACGATCTCATCATTATAATAATAAAATGCCGGACGGATACCCACCGGATCGCGCAT
Source organism: Mucilaginibacter gossypii (assembly GCF_900100945.1). Taxonomy (GTDB): domain Bacteria; phylum Bacteroidota; class Bacteroidia; order Sphingobacteriales; family Sphingobacteriaceae; genus Mucilaginibacter; species Mucilaginibacter gossypii. The sequence goes on from NZ_FNCG01000014.1 coordinate 132,886, forward strand.
TACAAAGGCATCTCCGTGGCCAAGGATCCCGGCAATAGTATAACCGCCATCCCAGTTCTTGGCCGATTTACGGAGGATCTTGGCAACATCCATATCATTAGCTATAAGCTTACTGATCTCCATGTTATCATCTAATCCCTCACGTTTGTACTGATCGAACAAGCCCTGGTTTTCAGTATCGATGAAGTGGCCTATTTTTTCGAGCACAGTAACCGTATCGGCCTTTTCCTTTGGATGCTGACCTAATGCATACAGTTGTTGCAGTAATTCATCAACATTGGTCATGTTAAAATTACCGGCAATAACCAGGTTACGGGTCATCCAGTTGTTTTGCCTCAAAAACGGGTGGCAGCTTTCAATGCTGTTTTTGCCGTGGGTACCATAACGCAGGTGCCCTAACAAAACCTCGCCGGTAAAGCTCACATGTTCTTTAAGCCACTCAGCGTCCGCCATTTTTTCGGGGGTCTCTTTCTGAATGTCCGCAAATTTCTTTTGGATATATTCAAAAATGTCGGCAACGGCATTTGAGGCCATTGAGCGGTGACGGCTAATGTATCTTTTGCCCGGTTCAATATCCAGTTTAATGGTAGCAACACCTGCGCCATCCTGGCCGCGGTTGTGTTGTTTTTCCATTAAGAGATAAAGTTTGTTCAGGCCGTACAGTGCAGTTCCGTACTTTTTCTGATAATAAGATAGTGGCTTTAGTAAGCGGATAAATGCCACACCGCATTCATGTTTAATCTGATCGCTCATGATTCGGAATGAGGCTGCAAAGGTATCATTTTAAAATGAAGTATCGGTAAAATCTATTGTCATAAATTAGTAGTTTATTGATTGCCTGGTTGACTTGGTGAATGATTGATTTAATGAGTAGCTATCGCACTGAAAACCAGACATTAACATAATCAACCCAATAAACCACACACCTATTTCTTAAACCCAACCATCTGATGCAGCTTAACCGGGTCATAGATCCGGCCTTCTTTTATTACTACCGATACTTTCCTGATCTCCCTGATATTACGCAGCGGATCACCATCGATAATAACAAGGTCGGCTTGCTTTCCCGCTTCAACCGAACCTGTTGTTTTATCAAGCCCCATCACCATTGCCGGTGTTATCGTTGCTGTTTTGATAGCCTGCGCCGGGGTAAGACCGGCTTCAACATATAATTCAAGTTCGCGGTCAAGACTATAGCCGGGGAACCCCATATCTGTGCCTGCAACAATAGTAACTCCGGCATCATGCAATACCTTAACGGTTTTCTTCATGCTTTCATACAAAGGTTTCAGCTTAGCGGCCTTTTCCGGTTCTTCGCCCATGTTTTTAAACAATGCCTGGAGCGGCAGCGGCAGGGTATAATAGTTGGGCTCCAGTTTGGTTATATCATCCTTAACATTACGGAAGGCGAGCTCGAAAACACCTATGGTGGGATCAATTACCACATGATGGTCTTTTATAAACTTAATAGCCGCAATACTTACCGAATCATCGAAAATAACCGACCTGTCCTTATCCCGTTTCATGATTGAATACACATACTGTACGTGGTTAACCATATTCATCCCCGAATCAACGCCTTGCTGAAGGGTCATGCCCTGCGGGATATGGCCTGTTACGGTTAAACCCAATCGGTGTGCCTCATCACAAATAACTTTAACTATAGCCGGTTTAACCGAACTATAGATCTTGATCTGCTGAAAGCCATTTTCTTTATAACGGTCTACTGCCTTTATAGCATCTTCCTTAGTATCCGCTTGGATAATCCCCAATGCATAAGGCCCTTTGCCGTCAATAATTCCAGCTTTAATGATGTTGGGGCCCACGCCTTTGCCGCCATCAATAGCGGTTTTTATAGCGTTGATATAACCAAATTCGTTACCACAATCGCGCACAGTAGTTACACCTGCTGCAAGATAGGCCGGCCCCCACTCTGCCTGTTCAAAGTGCGAGTGCATATCCCACAAGCCTGGTAAAATGGTTTTCCCTTTGGCGTCAATAAGCTTAGCCCCTGCCGGTATTTTAACCTCACCAACCTTGCCCGTTTGTTTAATAATGCCGTTTTCTATCAAAACAATGGCATTGGGGATGCTTACACCGGTGTTTACATCAATTAGGTTGCCACCGGTAATAGCTATTATCTTATCTGCTTTACCTGTTGGTGCGGCCGCTTCCGCAAATAGCTCCATACCATAAGTAGCCGCCTTACTGATGAGCTGCGGTAACAGTTCTTCGTAAGGTACCCGCATCATTTCCAGTTTGTCACCCTCCGCGTCATTAGTTATCAGGCATATGAGTTTACCTTCATTATCAGTCCAAACCAGTTCGTTACCCCAAACCAGTCCGCTTATGGTGAGCCGGTTAAGCGTGAGCGGTTTACCGTTAAACTTAAGCTGATCAATACCTGCTTTTTTGATCTGTACCGCGCCAAATGGCAGTGTATGGATGCTTGCAGGTTGTTTATGTTTATTCCAATACTGGATGAGCACCTGCTGCACAGTGCCCGGCGAATAGCCCGCTACCGGGAAGCTGGGCGACAGTACTTTTTGTGTATAAGATGAATCGTTAACCCTGATTGCAGCTTCGCCTCCGCGAATAGTTATTTTATCATCAATGGTCGAAAATCTTGAAGTATTGCCTTTTATAGTCAATTCCAGTGGATCGGCTACGGGGTTCACCTTCAACTCGGCAGTAAGCGGCACCGGCGAACCGCGGTCAACAAACTTAAAATCGATATTATAATGAACAGCATCTTTATACTTGTGCACGTAATAGGTTTCCTTACCAATGTGTTGCTCAAACTTATGCAGAAAAAAGGTACCGCTATCGGTTGGCAAATCGGTTTGTGCATTGGCGTTTGTTATTAAGGCCGAAAAGGCGGCAAATAATAATAAAGATGTTTTCATAAGGTCAGTAATGTTAATGTAAGATAACGGTTTGTTTGGGATGTTACAAAACAGTTTTTTTGTGCAGGGACGCATAATTGCGCCTTCTGACCAACCACATCATCAAAGCAAAAAATCTTCACCCAATACTTCTAAACGTTATATTAATCCTTGCCCCCAGCATCCTGCTTGTTTTGGGTACCTGGTGAAGCCAGTGATGCTGCGTTTGCCCCTGCATGATCAGCAGATCGCCGTTGTTAAGTACGACAGATACTTTAGCATTCTTTTGCCGCTTATGCTTAAACTGAAAAACCCGCGAAGCGCCAAATGATACCGAAGCGATTACAGGGTTACCGCCAAGCTCGCTTTCATCATCACTATGCCAGCCCATACTGTTGCTGCCGTCACGGTAATAATTAAGCAGCGCTGTATTAAACCGGTGACCGCATTGCTGCTCCGCCGCCTGCTTAATGCTATTAAGCAGCGGGCTAAACTTAACCGGCACATTTACCACACCTGAATATACATATACTTCATCGCGCTCTCCGTACCAGGCCGTAAGCCGTGGGAAGTTCACTTCCCTGCCGTAGATCTTCATTTTATCCTGCTTCCATGGTGTTTCCTCAACCAGCCGCGTAAATACATCTTCCTTATAAAAATGGGGATAAAGCAATACCTCTCCATCAAAAGGCAATAAGTTTTTTGGCGCACCAAACAGGTTCAGCTGGTCATTATTGAATAGATCCATGTTCAAATATCTGTATTACATACCATAAAACACGATGGGCCACTCTGCTATCAGAATGATAAAACCTATCATTTTGATAGCTTTTCCTCATATTGAGAAAATCTTTCTCATTTTGATAAACTCCTATAACACAAGCCTGTAAATAAAGCAAAAAACGTTGTGGCATGTTTATTGGCCATGCGGCCTCACAATACAAAATAAATTTACGATGGCATTGTTTATCGCTGCTACAGCAAAATTTACAAAACGGACAATAAGTTCCTTCATTGCAGCTGGTATCATCTCCTCTTTTTCCCCTAACAATTTATACATTTCATGAATTCGCACGTTAAGCAACTCACTTTCGCGGGTATGATCGTTACCCTCGGCATTATTTTTGGCGATATCGGTACCTCTCCCCTTTATGTTTTTCAAACCCTGTTGGTTGAAGGCGGTAAGGTGAACCCCGCGCTGGTATTAGGCTCTATCTCCTGTATCTTCTGGACACTCACACTGCAAACCACTTTCAAGTATATCGTTATTACGCTGCAGGCTGATAACAAAGGCGAGGGCGGTATTTTTTCATTATACGCACTGGTAAGACGTTACGGTAAATGGCTGGCTATTCCTGCTATAATTGGCGCAGGTACTTTGCTTGCCGATGGTATCATTACCCCACCCATCTCTGTAACCTCGGCCATTGAAGGTTTAAATTTAGTACCGGCATTTTCAACCGTTATTGTCCCCGGCAACAACCTGATCCTCATTATTGTAATTAGCATCATTTTATTGCTGTTCTTTTTTCAGCAGTTTGGCACCAAGGTGGTCGGTTCGGCATTCGGGCCGGTTATGCTGCTGTGGTTTATTATGCTGGGCGTATTAGGCACTATACAGATAACACATTTCCCATCTATCTTTAAAGCTCTCAATCCTTATTATGGCGCCCATTTACTGATGGACCATCCTAAAGGCTTCTGGTTGTTAGGCGCGGTATTTTTATGTACCACTGGCGCCGAAGCCCTATACTCCGACCTGGGCCATTGCGGCAGGCGCAATATCCAGGTAAGCTGGATCTTTGTGAAAACAACCCTGATATTAAACTACCTGGGGCAGGGCGCCTGGGTGCTGTCACAAGCACCGGGTAAGAACTTTACCGGCGTTAACCCTTTCTTTGAAATCGTTCCCCATTTCTTCCTGCTACCTGCGATAGCTTTGGCTACACTGGCAACCATTATTGCCAGCCAGGCTTTAATCAGTGGTTCATTTACGCTAATCAGTGAGGCGGTAAGCATGAATTTTTGGCCAAGGATCACCATCAAATACCCGTCAAATATCCGCGGGCAGATCTATATTCCAAGCATCAACTGGATACTGTGTATCGGCTGCATCCTGGTATCGCTCTATTTCCGTACCTCAAGCGCAATGACGGCTGCTTACGGATTCAGCATCACCATTGCTATGCTTAGCACTACCATTTTAATGTATTACTTTATGCGCTATGTAAAGCACTGGCCTGTATGGCTGGTTACCATTATCCTGTGCTTATTTGTAACCGTCGAATTCTCCTTTTTTGTAGCGAACGCGGTTAAAATACTAAAACGTTTGTTTTTTGTGGGATTTGAAGTTGGTCTGATCTTTACGATGTACACCTGGTTTAAAGCCCGTAAAATCAATAACCGCTTCCTTCATTTTACCGACATCAAGGAGAAACTGCCTTTACTAAACGCACTGAGCAATGATACTACCATAAACAAATACGCTACGCACCTGATCTATCTTACCAAAGCCAATAATGGCAAACAAATTGAAGAAAAGATCATCTACTCCATCATGAGCCGCCGTCCTAAACGTGCCGACACCTATTGGTTTGTGCACATTGAACGTACCGACGAGCCATACACGATGGAGTACAGTGTTGACCAAATTGAGCCGGGCAAAGTCATCCGCGTAGAATTCCGTTTGGGCTTCAGGATCCAGCCGCGGGTAAACGTATTGTTCCGTAAAGTAGTTGAAGATATGGTTGAACGTGGCGAGATTGATATCTCCAGCAATTACCCATCATTAAAACAATACAATATGGCTGCCGATTTCAGGTTTGTGATCATGGAGAAATTCCTGTCGTACAATAACGTGTTCAACGTATCGGAGAGCTTTATCCTCAACAGCTATTTTGCCATTAAAAAACTGGCCCAGTCAGAAGCTAAAGCTTTTGGACTTGATACCAGTGAAACACGAATTGAAAAGATTCCGCTGGTGGTAAAACCGGTTAATAATATCCACATAAAAAGGGTTGACCCGGTTACGCATAAAGCGGTTGAAGGTATGGGTAAGAAAGTTTTTGCGTAGCGCTAACCGCTATGTATTAACTCCCCCTACATCGCTGTACGTGTTGCCCCTTTTTGCTTCGCAAAGAGGGGCTTTATTTTTCTCCCTTTTGCGCTCATGACATCCTTGTTTATGGAGGAGATTCGTTTGTATCATCTTTAATTCAACATGATTTGGTTGATGAGTTTTATTTGCTTGTAAACCCTGCTGAGATTGGTAACGGACAACAAACCTTTAACCCTTTAAAAAATGATTTAGAGTTAAAATTGGTGAATTGTGAACCATTTGCCTGTGGTGCGGCTTTGCTTTATTATACCAGGGCGTAAAAAAAGGCTCCCTCCTCCGCGCCCGTTCTCGAGAGGAGGTTTTTAAGTTTTTCTCCCTAATGGCGTCACGCCTACCATAATATCAGGGAGCGTGTAAGCTCCTGTTAAAAAGCCATTCAATAATGGGCGCTTGAACCCGCGTTAATATTTTTCACTACCCTTTAAAACAAAAAAAACCCGGCCTTGCGGCCGGGAATTTCATTAGATTTATTGGATTGGTTGGAAATACGTGATTATAATTTTTCGCCGTGCTGGCTGATATCAAGACCTTGTTCTTCTTCTTCGGCCGATACCCTTAACGGCGAGATCATGTCGGTGATCTTTAACAATAATAATGAACCAAAGAATGCGAATATCGATACGCACACTAATGCTACCAACTGTACAAGGAACAGGTGTGTCTCGCCAAAAAACAAACCGTTACCTGTTGTATTATTAGCATTTACATGCTGATTGGCAAATACGCCGGTTAACAGCATCCCCACCATACCGCCAACGCCGTGACAAGGGAATACATCAAGCGTGTCATCAATAGAAGTACGGGTACGCCATTCCACAACCAGGTTACTCACCACAGCCGATATGATACCGATAGCCAGCGAGTGCGGCACCGATACAAAGCCGGCGGCAGGTGTAATAGCCACCAAACCTACAACAGCGCCAATACAGGTACCCATTGCAGATGGTTTGCGGCCAAGCAGCATATCAAAAAAGATCCAGGTAACACCTGCAGCTGCCGAAGCAGTGGTACTGGTTGCCAAAGCGGTAACCGCCAAAGCGTTTGCGCCAAAAGCCGAACCGGCATTGAAACCAAACCAACCGAACCACAACAAGCCCGTACCTATCATTACGTAGGTAATCCGTGCCGGAGAATGATTAGCCTCGTTACGGCGTTTTAAATATAAGGCCGATGCCAGGGCAGCCCATCCGGCCGACATATGCACTACCGTACCACCTGCAAAGTCAAGCACACCAAATTTGGCCAATATGCCATCAGGGTGCCAGGTGCAATGCGCCAGCGGCGAGAATATGAAAATAGAAAACAGTACCAGGAAAATAATATACGAGTTAAAACGGATGCGCTCGGCAAATGCACCAGTAATAAGCGCCGGGGTAATAATGGCGAATTTTAACTGGTACATGGCAAATAATAACAACGGAATGGTTGGAGCGGCTTTCCAGGTGGCGTTACCTAACATGCCCTTCATCATGAAATAAGTTCCGGGGTTACCGATAAGGCCATAAAAGCTATCGCCGAAGGCCAGGCTGAAACCAAAGATCCCCCACATTACCGTAATGATCACCATACAAATAATACTTTGCAGCATGGTGGAGATCACATTCTTCTTATTAACCATTCCCCCGTAAAAAAACGCAAGACCGGGTGTCATGATCAAAACCAGCGCCGTCGACATCAGCATCCAGGCTATATCGCCCGTATTAAAATTGGGATGACCGGAATCCTTAAAATCAACCGACGGAAAAATGAAAGTAAGGGAAAGTATAATTAAGATCAGGAAAAAAGGGAAATACCTCTTCATTTATTCAGAAAAAATATGTTTTAAATCGGCATGAAAGTTAGTGTTTTTTCTAAAAACAAAAGAAAATAATTGACTTTTGTTAAAAAAAACAACTACTACAGATATTTCAGGATAGAATTCGGGAAAATCCCCAATAAAACGAGCAGAAAACTAATAATAATAGCTAAAACAAGTAAATTATAAGATCTTTCACTGGCAACTTCAGCATTTTCTGTTCTTTTCAGAAATAAATACAAAGGAATTTTAAGGTAATAAAACAACGATACCACCGTGGTTATAGCGCCCGTTATCATCAGCGACAACAGCCAGATACTGTGTGTTTGCTCATAGGCGCTGTAAGCCGCCGAAAACACAAATAGTTTACCCGTAAACCCAGCAGTAACCGGGATCCCTGTTAAAGAAATGAGGATAATAACAAAACAAACCGAGGCTACAGGGTATTTTAAGCCCAGGCCCTTATAAGCCTCCACCTCTTCAGCGTCCACAATATTGCTGAAGTATGATGCCAGTGCCAGCGCCCCGATATTGGCCAGCGCGTAAACGGCCAGGTAATAGGTTAATGATGATAAGCCCTGTAAATTAAAGGTAACTACCGCCATTAAAGCAAAGCCGGTATGGCCGATGCTTGAATAGGCCAGCATCCTTTTCACGTTGCTTTGCAAAACGGCCGCAAAATTTCCGGCTATCATGGTAACGATACCAATGGCTGATAAAACAATACTAAAATCAATCCCCTTCCAGTCGGCCGAAAAAAGGAACAAAGGCATCACATTTACCAGCAATGCAAAAGCTGCTATCTTGGGTACGGTTGACAGGTATGCAGTAACCGGCGTGGGCGCTCCCTGGTAAACATCGGGTACCCAAAAATGCATCGGCATAAATGATAATTTAAACCCTATGCCAATCAGCACCAGTACTAAAGCAAATGAAGCACTCACCGGATTTACATTAGGCAACCGGGCTACAATACCCAGCAGATCGAGCGAGCCGCTGAAGCCGTACAGTAACGAGATCCCGTATAGCATGACAGCCGATGATGCCGCGCCGAAAAGTACGTACTTTAAACCAGCTTCGGTACTCAAAGCAGTTTCAGACCGGTAAGCCACCATCAGGTATGACGCTATGGATACCATCTCGATGGCAAGATAAACAGAAAGCAGGTTAATAGCCATGGCCATTAAATGCAGACCTAAAATAGATGCTATGGAAATGGTATACAGGTCTGATAAGCCTTTTGGATGCGCCTTCAGCTTATCATCCCAGGTAAAATTCAATAGCAGGATAAACGATAGCAGATCGATAATGATCTTGAAAAATACCGCCGACCTACGCAGCAGTAACATACTGCCGAAAATAACATGATCGCCGTCAAGGATCAGGGCTACCTGCTGCAGGTCTTTAAACAGCACCAGTAACAAGCCCGTACAGGCTATAATTTTACAAAGCTTTACAGATCTGCGCCCAAATATCAGGTCGGTTATCAGCACTACCAAAAACAGCCCGGTTAAATAAATTTCGGGCATGAAATAGGGTATACTGCCAAAAACATTGGTTAACTGAGCTGATATATGGGGGAGCAGATCGTGCATTTATATTTTATTGTACTATTACTGATTGATTTTTGGGGTATTTAACCTGATATTTTAGTTTCACCTTCTTTTCATCGAGCGAATTTAACATGAAATTCCATGAAACCCTACCTGTTGTTGCATCAGGTTTTGCGCCAGATGTTTCCTGCGCCTCTACTTCGATATCTTTATTTTGCGAAACCGGTACCTGGTCTTCCACCAATAAATTAACCGATTGGCTTTTCCTGTTTTTTACGTCGATAAGCCAATTGCGGGTTTCCTTTTGGTTGGAGCCTGATGACTGGCGCATAGCCAAACCTTTCTCCAGTGTACGGGTAACTACAATATTTTTATCTGTTCCTAACGATAGGTTCAGCGTATCGGTGGTAGCATCGGTATTAATCAGCGACTTGCCAATGTATGTTCCTTCAAAAAACAAGTTGGCCTCGCCAGATAGGAAACTGTATTTATTCCAGTTGGTAAGCTGCGCTGTCAGATACACATCAGTACTCAGTTTAGGCGCTACATAATACTGATAAGTAGCATCAATATTATATTGGCTAATTTCAACGGCATATTGTTTGCCATCGCTTGGCACCGTATAAGGGTTGGCGATATTAAACTCAATATTGGTTTGGTTTTCTTCTTTTTTTACTTCGATAGGAACCGTGTTAATTATATTTTTATCTTGTATTTTCGCAACAGCACCAGTCAAATCCCTTTTATGTTCAACTTCACCATAACCAACTACAACAACTTCATTCAATTGGTTTGAAGCTGACTTTAGCGACACGTTGATCATTGGCGCATTGGCCTGCCTTTCTAATGTCTCATATCCAATAAAACTGTAAGTAAGCACAGCATTGGCGTTAGGTATCTGGATGCTGTAATTTCCACCGGCATCACTTACGGCCCCTATTGATGTACCTTTTACCCGGACGCTTACACCAGGGATGGGGCTGTTATCATCCCTACTCACTACTCTACCCATTACTTTAGTTATTGAAACACCAGTACCTGAATAGTACATACCAAAGTTAAGATAGGTAGGCGTAAGCTCGGGCTTCGCCCCATTTACGCTTGGGTTACCGGTTGATAAGGTAAGCTTTGCGCTTTTCCAGTCCTCACCCGTTTTTTGCGACACGTTGGCTTTGTAAACGATAGTTATTGGACTGTTCACATTTTTAGCACGGATATCGTAGGTAGGGAACCAGCTGGCGTTTCGCACCAGATAACTTAAAGTAAAATTTGCCTGTAACGGAACTTTTGACGATACTGTCACCAAAACATTGCTGGTAGTTTTAACACTTACTTTGTTAATCTCTGCAATTTGTTTGTTATAATCTTCCAGCTGGTCGTTAAACAAATCTATCTGATCATTTACGGCTTGCTGATTCTTTTTGATCTCATTTAAGCGAGCTGTCTGAAAGTCGAGTGTCTGTTTCAGTCTAATCGGATCCAGCGCAACATTAGTACCATTGCTCACCGGGTTTTTAGCCAGCGTGTTAGCTTCTTCCTGGTAAATAGAGAGCATGTTATTTTGCAAGGCTATTTTGTTTCTTACCAGTTTTACATTCGCCTCGATAGTCTGTATATTTTTCTGCCTGATGTCATTATCGGCAAAATCAAGTTCGTGATTAACCGAAAGAATGGTAAAATCGCCGCCTGCATTTACCTGGATACTCTGCACATCAATTCCAGGCGACAGGTTTTCAAACACCAGCGTTGATGTGCCGGGGCTGATATTGACCAATGCGGTGCGACTTACCTGTGCTCCGTTCAAAAACACGGTTACTTTTTGAACTTTGGAGGCTACTTTCTGGCCTTCATCGGCCCTGGTTGCCGCAGTGATAAAAAGTAATGCTGCGGCAATGGATAATTTTTTAAACATAATTCCTTCGGTTAAATACATACCATCTGTTATTTCGCTTATGCCCGGGTTGCCGGGGACAACGTAAATAAAAGATGCAGGTGTATGCACTTTTCCATAAATGAATTTATGTTGAAACACTATTTTTTTATTTAGCCTGTAAAAACTGTATCAATGCCAGTACCGAATCATTGATTTTTCCAAATACCAACGATGGCATCAAACCTAAAGCAAGCGCAGCAACAGCCATTGGTATCAATGCCAGCTTTTCGCGGATGCTTACATCGGTAAGTGCTATTTTCCAAACCTCGCCGCCTTTAAGTGATACTTTTCCGAAGAACATGCGCTGCAGTGTCCACAGAAAATAAGCTGCTCCCAACAGGATACCAACCGAACCGCAAACAGCCATCCAGTATGGCAGCAAACCGTTAACCGTTGGCGATTTAAATGTACCCGCCAGTGTAAATGCTTCGGCCACAAATGCCGAAAAGCCCGGCAAGCCTAAGGAAGCAAAGAATGCTACCATAACAAAGGCCGTATATTGAGGCATCTGGGTGCCCAATCCGCGGAAATGATAAATATCCCTGTCGTGCACACGGTTGTAAACCACGCCCACCAAAAAGAACAGCATCGACGATAAAAAGCCATGGCTTACCATCTGCATTACCGCACCGCTTACACCTTCGGCAGTTTGCGAGGCAATGCCCAGTAACACAAAACCCATGTGCGATACCGATGAGTAAGCGATCATCCTTTTCAGATCGCGCTGGGCCAGCGCATTGCAGGCGCCATATAATATCGAAACAACCCCAATCAACCCAAGCCAAAAAGCGCCGGAAGAAGCTATCTCCGGGAAAATCCCGAGGCAGATACGGATAATGCCGTAACCACCAATTTTAAGCAATACCCCAGCAAGAATGATAGATACCGGTGTAGGCGCTTCAACGTGCGCATCGGGCAGCCAGGTATGCAGCGGTACAACGGGTACCTTGATAGCAAAGGCAATAAACAGCACTACAAAGCCAACCGTGCGTGCGGGCATCCCCAATATGGTTTGATGCGCGGCAGCCGAGAATACCGAACCCTGGGCATAATTAGCCGGATTCATCATCTGGATAATATTAAAAGTATGACTTCCTGTTGCCGGATCGCTTACAGAAAGGTATAAACCAACCATCACCAGCAGCATAAACACCGAACCAAACAGGGTATACAAGAAAAACTTGATGGCCGCATACTCCCGGCGTACACCGCCCCACATCCCGATCAGGAAATAGAGCGGCAGTAACATGAGCTCATAAAACAGGTAAAACAGGAAGAAATCCAAAGCGCAGAATACACCCATCACGGCCATATCCAACAGCAAAAACAAAAGGAAGAAACCTTTGAGATTGCTCTTGATTTCCCAGGAGGCCAGCGTAGCAACCACCATCACCAGTGCCGACATTACCAATAGGGTTACCGAAATGCCATCTATCCCTACAAAATAATCTATCTGCATTTTGCCCATGCTGCCCAGGTTAAGGGCAATCCATGGCAGTTTCTGTACAAACTGAAACTGGTCTTCATGGTTAATACCTGCTGTTGCCGCACCTGTTTTAAAGTTAAGGTAGATTGCGATGCTGATACCCAGCTGCAAAAGCGTAGCCAGCAGGGTAATATATTTAAAACTCCCCCGAACCGACGATGGCAGCAATACGATCACCAACGCAAACAGTACAGGTATAAATATGAGTAGGGTTAGTAGGTTCATTAAATTCAGATCAGTATTTTTAAAATAAAGAGTACCAACACAATGAGCAGCATACTGTACAGGTAGTACTGCACTTTTCCATTTTGAAATTTACGTGCAAAATTGCCAATACTTTGCACTAATGCAGCCATTGAATGCAAAAATCCGTCGACAATATATTTATCACACCAGGCGGTAAGGTCTGCCACCGCCCTGCTCAGCCGTTCAATTGAATGGATGAGTCCGTTAATAATATTCCTGTCGAACCAGAAGCAGGTTTTACCCAGGCCAAGTATAGGTTTTACGATTACTTTTTTATAGATCTTATCCAAATACCATTGATTATAGGATAAGCGGTAAAAGAAGCCGGTTTGCGGAAACGAGAACGTATTTCTTTTTACGTAGATAGCATAGGCCGCGTACATTACAAAAACGCTTAAGATATTCACCCCTATCGGAATAATGGTATGGTAGATATTTTCGCGGGCCATGAATTCGGCAGGTTTTAAGCTTTCGAATAGCCAGGCTTTTTCATAAAAGAAAGGATTAAGCGAAAATAAGGGGAACAAACTGCAAACCGCCAGCAGGATCAATGGCACACGATATTGCCAACCACCATCGCTGATATGTAGTTTAATGTCAGGGTGATGTTTCAACAAGCGAAACTCTCCGAAAAATATTTTCACTATTAACCTTGATACGTAAAAGGCAGTAAGCCAACTGGTAAATAATGCACCTGCCGGGATCAGTTTAAGCCATGCGCTTCTACCCTCGCTCCATTCAAACGCCTGGATCAGGATGCCATCTTTTGACAGATAGCCAGAAGTAAGCGGAATACCTATAAGCGCCAGTGAACCAACAATTGCCACAATAAAAGTTAATGGCAGCTTTTTACGCAAGCCACCCATGTACTGAATATTTTGCGGGTCGATATCCAGGTTATTTTCCTCCTTGATATGTTGCATTTCGTGAATCACAACCCCGGCCACCAAAAACAATAAACATTTAAAGAAAGCGTGCGTAGCCAAATGGAATAGCGAAGAGCCATAAGCTCCAACCCCCATCGCAAGGATCATGTAACCCAGTTGCGATATGGTTGAGTAAGCAAGCACCCGTTTTAAATCGTTTTGCGTAAGCGCGATTGTGGCGGCCATAAAAGCGGTAAAGCAACCTATTACAGCAAGAACCGTTAACTCCGTATCGGTAAACAAAGGATAAACCCTGCCCAGCAGAAATACACCGGCAGCCACCATAGTAGCCGCGTGGATCAGCGCCGAAACTGACGTCGGCCCTTCCATGGCATCAGGTAGCCAGGTATGCAAAGGGAATTGTGCCGATTTTGCGGCCACAGCAAGGAAGATCCCGGCGCAGGCTATATACTGCCATATCGCGGGTAATGTAGTCATTGCCCCCCGTGTCCAAACAGAGCCATAATTAGAAGGCATCCTATCAGGAGCAAAAGCCCATTGCCCGTTATCAGGCCCCATAAACTTAACAAGTCCATGTTGTCCAAATAAGGCATCAATATCAAACGTATGAAACTGGGCAAAAATGATAATGATAGCACTTAGCAAACCGATATCGCCGATACGGTTCATGATAAAGGCTTTTTTATTGGCCTGTACGGCTTTATCCTTAGTGAACCAGAAACCGATAAGCAGGTATGATGAAAAGCCCACTAGCTCCCAGAAAGCATAGAACAGCACCATGCTATCCGCCACCACCAAAGCCAGCATGCTGAAACAAAAGAAACTTAAGTAGGTAAAATAACGACTGTACCTATCGTCATGCTTCATGTAAGCAGTGGAATAGATGTGAACAGGCAAGGCAATCAGCGATACCAACAGCAGCAGCAGCGCCGACAGATTATTAAGCAGGATGCCTGCGAAGACTTTGGTGTTGCCAATGGTAAACCATAGTTTTTGGGTGTGCAGCGGTTGCTGGTTCCACACCCTTGCAAACACAATGGCTGATAATACGCAACCCACCAAAATGGCCAGTGTTGAAATCCAGCCCGCTGCTTTACTTTTTACCGGCAGGCAAAAGTTGATGATCGAGGCCGCCAACGGTAAAGCCACAGCTGCAATGGTGTAGCTGATGATGGTTTGATCGGTATGTAAAAGCGCGGTGCCCAATTAGTTTTTTTATCTTCTCTGTAGAGACGCATAATTGCGTCTCCGAATGTACATTTCCGCTTGTCCTGCGGGAGACGCAATTATGCGTCTCTACAATATTTTAATCCCTCAAATTTTTAATCTCATCCGGGTCAATGGTTTTATATCGCCGGTAAACATTCAGGACGATGGCCAGCGCAACCGCTGTTGTTGCCGCGGCCAGCACAATAGCAAACAAGGCGAACACCTGTCCGCCGTTATTTAGCTTATCATATTTACCAAAAGCTACCAGGTTTAAAATGGCGGCGTTCAGCATTAGTTCAATTCCTATCAATACTTGTATCGAGTTACGTTTGGATACAATCATGTACATGCCTGTGCAAAACAATAACGCGCCTACCAGTAAAAAATCGGTTAACGTGATCATGCCCTGCCCTCCTTACGTGATAAATGTGCCGCACCTACCAAAGCCATCAGCAATAAAACAGAAATGGCTTCAAAAGGCAGCAGGTAGGTGGTCATGAGGTTAACGCCTATATTATCTATAGTTGAAGAGGTTGGCGTTATCTCATTTTTTTGTGCGATGGCCTGTTTTACCCATGGCAGCTTATCAGCATCGGCTTTAAGGATAATGTTTACAATCACCGCTAAAAACAGCGCAGCCAGTATAACAGCCGGTACTTTAGCCATGTTAATGAATTTTCCTTTGTGTTGCTCTATCACATTTAGCGTTTCACGACCAGAAAGCATAAATGCAAAAAGGATTAACACCAAAATGCCTCCCACATAAATTACCACTTGCGTTACGGCAACAAAATCGGCAAGGGCAATTACATACAAGCCAGCTAATGCAAACAAGGTCACAAAAAATATAAAAATACTCCTGACCAGGTTTTTACTTAAAGCAGCATATAGCGCCGAGCCAATAGCAATAAAACTCATTGTATAAAACAGTAAGCGGACCAAGGTCATGCCCCACCCTCCTTTTGTTTCATGGCGGCTAATTTGGCAGCCTGTTTTTCGGCCTGTTGTTTGTCAAAAAGGGCACGCTTTTCGGCGGCATCTTCGGGCGTCATATCCGAAAACTGGTAAACCAGATCGCTTAGCTGAAAAACTGTTTTATCGTACTGGTTGGTCATGGTAATGCATTCAGTTGGGCACACAATAGTACACAAACCACAATACATACACTTGGCCATATCAATATCAAACTTGGCTGCATACAAACGTTTGGTAGTACCGTCGGATGTTTGGCCGATAGCTTCCGTAGCCTTGATCGATTCAATATCGATACAATTAACGGGGCAAACCTTGGCGCACAGATCACATACGATACAGTCATCCATTTCCACATCCAACTGGTAGCGGCCCACTTCAGGTACCGGCAGTTGCTGCTTAGGATATTGAATAGTGTTGGTGCCATGCTCCAGTTGCTTAAAATAATTGCTATCGCTCACGGTTACAATCTCCCTTTTGCCGTTACCCGCAAAGAGATGCCGGATGGTAAGGCTTAAACCTTTCCATGCCGTTGTAAACGCGTTAATTACTTTCTGAACCATGATTTTTAGGATTTTAGGATGCTCAGGATATTTCCTTTACTACTGCTAATCCTTGTTTCTTATTATTCAATTAATTACAAATCTTAATTCTTTTAATTCCGAAATCGAATATCCGACATCCGAAATTAAAAATCACATCAGCCACAACCTCCATACACCCGATATCAGCATACAAGCGAAAGCCACCGGGGTCAATACTTTCCAGCAAAGGTTCATGAGCTGGTCAACCCGCAAGCGGGGCAATGTCCACCTGATCCACATCTGAACACCCACCAGGCCCAATGTTTTTATTACCACCCATAATATCCCCCAAGCCACCCCGGTTGTCCAGGTTGCCAGTTTAACACCGCCGATATTAGGCAACGGTGTATTCCAGGCCCCTAAAAACAAGATCACTGCTATCATGGATACCAGGAACATCATCGAGTACTCAGCCAAAAACACAAGCGCAAAGCGGATGCCCGTAAACTCGGTATGAAAACCGGCTACCAGTTCCGATTCTGCTTCTGGAATGTCAAAAGGAGCACGGTTACTTTCGGCCAGTGAAGCTATAAAATAGATCACAAATGCGATGAGTAAATGTGGCGCTCGGAATACATTCCAGCTAAATAAACCACCTATCTGAGATACATCCCAAAAACCGGCAAATTTTATCTTTTCAGCAGCCAAAATACCCTGCTGAGCAGAGATCACCTGCAAGTCGAGCGTTTGAGCAATCATTACAACAGATATGATGGCAAAGCCCGCGGGGATTTCGTACGAAATGATCTGAGCCGCCGAACGCATAGCACCAAGGATAGAATACTTATTGTTTGATCCCCATCCTGCCATCAAAATTCCTAACGTTTCGATAGAAATAATGGCAAAAATATAGTAGAGACCGATATTAGTCTTTGAAGGGATAAGCCCGGGGGCCCAGGGTAGCGCGGCGAAACCGAGGTATACAGCAATGAATATTACCGCCGGCGCCAACATAAACAACCACTTATCTGCCGCTGCCGGGACGATCAGCTCTTTCTGAAGCATTTTTAAAATATCGGCCAGCGTTTGCAGCGAACCATATTTTCCTGTTTCCGTTGGGCCAAGCCTGTCTTGTATAAACGCTGATATTTTACGCTCGGCATATACACCGAATAAAGCGAAGAAGGCCGAAAAACTGAACAACCCAATTGCTGCAATAAAATATGTAAAATAATAGTTCAACAGGAATTTTTGCTTAAGGGTGCAAACTTACTAAATGTTGAGTTATTTAGAATGATTAAATTATATATTAAGTTGATAGGAGAACCATGATTTACCTGATTTAAGGATTGCCAGATATATCAACGCCTAAAGCTCTGTATCATGATCATCCTATAATCATAAAAATCAAGGTTCAACACTTCACCAAATCATTTGCCGATATAAACGTTGATTTTACCGGGGCCGAGAAAAACAGCGAGGCATGATGGTCAAAATCGGCAGTATCATCGGTAGTGGTATAAAACTTATTTTCGCCGTTCCGGCTAAGCTTTTGTTCAATTTCGGGGTGGCGGTTTAAATAACTAACAAGGCTTTTAGCCACGATATCGCCCTGCCCTATAACATTAATGCGTTCGGGCAAATGTGCTTTTATTTTGTCCTGGATAATAGGATAATGCGTGCAAGCCAGTAAAATGGTGTCGATGTTGGGCGATTGCGCCATGATTTGATCCAGGTACAACTGCACAAAAAAATCTGCACCGGGTTTATCATATTCCCCGTTTTCAATTAACGGCACCCAAAGCGGACAGGCCTGCTGGTAAACTTTTATATCGGGGAAAAAATTCTGGATCTCGAGCAGGTATGAGCCAGATTGTACCGTGCCCTTTGTACCAAGCACCCCAATCTCTTTGGTTTTAGTATAATCGCCAATAACCTCGGCAGTAGGGCGGATAACGCCCAATACCCTTTTCCACGGGTCATCTATCTGTTTAAGGTCCTGCTGCTGAATGGTACGTAACGCCTTGGCCGATGCCGTATTACACGCCAGGATCACTAAGGGGCATCCCTGGTCAAACATCCACTGCACGCATTCCCAGGTATACTGGTGTATGGTGCTGAATGAGCGGTTACCATAGGGAGCACGGGCATTATCGCCCATATAAATATAATCATAGCCGGGCAATTGTTCAATGATAGAACGGAACACAGTTAGCCCGCCATAACCCGAATCAAAAATACCAATTGGTTGATTTGACATATACAAACATAAAAAAAGCGCCCCGTAATTACGGGGCGCTTTTGTATAATTTACTTAAAGGTGATTTTATTTTAAACCCAATTTCAATTTCACGGCAGCCATCAGATCGTCGCCTGCAGGCGATACGATCATACTAACCTGTGATGAATCCAATACATAAGCGTAACCTTTTTCTTTAGCTACCGCTTGTACAGCCTGGCTAACTTTATCAATAATGGGTTTGCCTAATTCTTGTTTTTTAGCATCAACTTGTTGCTGAGCATTGTTTTGGTAATCGTTCATGCGTTTCTGAATATCCTGCAATTCAGAAGTTTTTGCTGAACGGGCAGCATCTGTCAAAGTTGAACCGTTTTTTTCCAAATCGGCACCCTTGGTTTGTAACTCATTGTTCATAGTGGTTAACTGATCAATGAATGTTTTTTGATAGGCCTGTAATGTTGTAGAAACAGTTTTAGTTTCAGGCATCTGGTCAATAACCTGGCTAAAATTAACATAACCTATTTTTGTTTGCGCTTTAGCAAAACTACCCACGAACAACATACCTGCTGCAACTAAGGCGACTTTAAATAGTTTTTTCATTTTGTTTTGTGTCCTGTGTTTAATAATGGATAATAATTATCTGTTTGTTTTTATAACGTGTATCAGCAAATTGCTCATGAACTAACCTCGGGAGAGCTTACAATGAACAGGAACATTTGACAGCTATCCTTACCCGGCTAAAATAACAATGGGGTAATTTAAATGGCAAACATAAAAAAAGCGTCCCGTTTAATCAGGGCGCTTTTTTAATGTCTTTTGTATTCTTATTTCAAACCTAATTTTAATTTTACAGCTGCCATCAGGTCATCAGCATCAGGAGATACCAATAAGGTGATCTGTGATGAATCTAATACATAAGCATAGCCTTTTTCTTTAGCTACAGCCTGTACTGCCTGGGTAGCTTTATCAATAAGCGGTTTACCTAATTCCTGCCTTTTTGCATCAACCTGTTGCTGGGCATTGTTTTGGTAATCATTCATACGTTTTTGAATATCGGTAAGCTCGTTTTCTTTAGCAGTACGTACAGCATCGGTCATACTTGCCCTTTTTGACTGGTAGTCCTGGCCTTTTGTCTGGTACTCATTATTCATTGTAGTAAGCTGATCAATAAATGTTTTTTGATAAGCCTGGATCGAAGCAGTTACAGTTTTAGTTTCGGGCATCATATCAATCAATTGATTGAAGTTGATGTGGCCGATCTTAGTCTGAGCATTTGCAAAGCTGCCCGCAAATAACAAACCTACTGCAACTAAGGCAACTTTAAATAGTTTTTTCATTTTCCTTTTTCTGTGTTTAAATAATAGTTCGATTTATTTTAATTCAAATTATTTAGCAAATACACCGGGTTTTAGTCCTAATCTGGTTATAACATCCGCGCTTTTATCATACCGCGGGTTAGCATATAACATAATAACCTCGCTGTTTTTATCAAAAATCATATCCAGGTTATCGCCTTCGGCAATTGCTTGTACAGCTTTAGACACCCTATCCTGAATTGGTTTAATCAGCGCTGTGCTTCTTTGTGAAAGCTCACCATCCGGACCAAACTTCTGGCGTTGAAAATCTTTCGCGGCCTTTTCTTTGTCAACAATTTCGGCCTCACGGCGTTTTTTCATATCAGGGGTCATCAGCACCTGATCGGCCTGATAAGCTTTATACAGGCGGTCGATTTCCTGAAAACGGCCGTCAACTTCCTTCTGCCACTGATCAGATAATGCAGCTAATTGCTTTTGAGATGAGGCATACTCGGGCATGTGCTTTAATATATACTCCGAATCAACATAAGCAAAACGTTGCGCGTAAGCGCCTGCAAAAGCAGTTAACGTTAAAAAGGCTACTAAAATTATCTTCTTCATATATTCGGTACGCAAATTAATTAAATCCGCCGGATAAACTCTGAGAAATTGTAAAATGGAACTGGCCTTTATTTGCATCCGGTTGCCCCGGTATTTTATCAAAGCCATAACCATAATCTAACCCCAGTAAGCCAAATATAGGCAAAAATATCCTTGCGCCCACACCTACCGAACGCCTTACATTAAACGGATTAAACTGGCTAAACTGGTTCCACGCGTTACCGCCTTCGGCAAAGGCCAGCAAGAAAATTGTTGCCGACTGGCTTGCAATAACCGGGTGGCGAAGCTCCAGCGTGTATTTATTATAAATAGCGCTACCGGTGTTTGTATTTTGAGTTTCGTTTGAGCCCTCGGGTACAATCGAGAAGTTTTGGTAACCACGTAAGCCGATGATCTCACTACCCTGTAAAAACTGGTAGCTCTGCATACCGTCGCCACCTAATTTAAAGCGTTC
Organism: Mucilaginibacter gossypii; assembly: GCF_900100945.1. Lineage (GTDB taxonomy): Bacteria > Bacteroidota > Bacteroidia > Sphingobacteriales > Sphingobacteriaceae > Mucilaginibacter > Mucilaginibacter gossypii. The sequence continues at coordinate 154,103 of NZ_FNCG01000014.1, forward strand.
AAACGGTGATGGGCCAACCTGGTGATTGTACTGGCCAAGGAAACCAAACCTAACCTGCGACATCAATACAAATTTGCCTACCAGTTTCGAGAACCACTGTGCATCGTATTTAAACTTATAGTACTCAACAAAATGGTAACGATCTTCGGGGGTGGCTATTTTATAATTGATGTTATTAAATAATGAGTAAGGCGGTGTAGCCTGTATCGTAAATTTAATATTTGAACCCTGGGTTGGGAAAATAGGCGCATCTATTGAGTTACGTGTCAACTCCTGGGTTAACTTAATGTTATAAGAGGTACCGTTGGTAAACAGGTAACCGGTATAGTTGTCAAGGCTGTAATGATCAAAGTTAAGTGAGTAGTTTAACTGGAAATAGTTATCAGGCCATTTTAAACGTTTACCCAATGTAACGCCCAAACCGTTAATACGCAATTTGTTATAGTATGGGCTTGTTTTTGGATAATACTGCCCTGTTGAACTTCCCTGTGTATAAGCAGACAATGCAAAGTAAATTGGTTTTTTTCCACCTAACCATGGCTCGGAGAATGTGAACGAGAAGTTTTGATAGGTACGGCCGCTCGACTGCCCCCTTAAGCTCAGTTTCTGACCATCGCCTTTTGGCAGTGGCTTGTAAGCTTTAAGGTGGAAGATATTACGGATAGAGAAGTTATTAAAGGTTAAACCCAATGTGCCTACCAACTGGCCACCACCAAAACCACCTGAAAGCTCGATCTGGTCTGAAGGTTTTTCAACTACGTTATAAACCAAGTCAACCGTACCATCCTGCGGATTGATGTTGGTTGGTTTAGGTTCGGTTTTTTGCTCGTCGAAGTTGCCCAGCTGGCCAATTTCACGCGCACTGCGGATCAGCAGGTCTTTATTGAATTTTTGACCCGGTTTTGTCTGGATCTCACGCATTACCACTTTATCGTTGGTAACGTCGTTACCTTTTAACATAACGCGGTTAATCGTATACTGAGGGCCTTCATAAATCCTCACATCAACATCTACAGTATCGTTATAAACCCTTGTTTGTACCGGATCGGCATTAAAGGTTAAATAGCCATCATTAAGGTAAAGCGATGAAATATCATCGTTACCCGGAGTCGGGCCGCTTAAACGCTTGTTCAGCTCATCTTCGCTAAATACGTCACCTTTTTTAACGTGAAGGATCCTGTTTAACAAATCGGTGGTATACTTGGCATTACCCGAAAACTTAACATTACCGAAGTAATATTTAGGGCCTTCATATACTTTCAGCTTTACGTTTACGGTTTCATCGTCATGTTTCCATACAGAATCGCTCAGGATCTCGGCATCACGGTATCCCCTGGCCTGCATTTTTTCAACCAGGTTTTGTTTATCCTCTTCGTATTTGTCCTGTTTAAATTTCTTTGAGCCAAACAGGTTATACCATTTACGTTTACGGGTTTTACTTAGAAAACCACGCAGGGTTCCGGTGCTAAATGCCTTGTTGCCCTCAAAAATAACATCGTTGATTTTAACCTTGGTCTTTTTATCAATGGCAACATCCAGTATAACGCTGTTAACATCACCCTGGTCTTTACGCTGGGTAATGGTAACGGTAGTGTTTAAGAAACCTTTCTCGTTAAAATGCTTTTTTATGATAGCAGTTGTTGTGCTGATGAGGTTTTCATTTACGATCTTGCCTACACGGTCGTTCAATTTTTTCTGAACATCTTCAATTTCGCCTTTGCGAATACCGGTTAAGTGCATGCGTGATAAACGCGGACGCTCCAACACGGCAATCTCCAGGTAAATGGTATCCATATTAATTTTGGTGATGTTTAATTGCACATCATCAAATAAGCCTTGTTGATATAAGGTTTTAATTACCTCGGCATTACGTTCGCCCGGCAGGTTGATACGATCGCCTTTGGTTAATTTGGATAGCTGGATCAGGATGTCTTTATCAAGATATTTTGCGCCACTAACAGAAATACCACCAATAATATAATCTTTAGGATTAAGATAACTTAAACTATCAGCAGGTATCGATTTTGTAAGCGAAGGCCTCGGCCCATTGGATATCTGGGCGAAAGCCGTAGTAGCCAAAACCGAGAAAAGAATAGCAAAAAGAAATTTATACATTCGAATATTTTAGTGGGCTAAAAATAATTTATACAGTTGTTAAAATTTGTTAAAAGTAAAAATTTAGTTCACCTGCTCACTTGTTAAGCCAAAACGGCGCTCACGTTTCTGAAAATCAATCACTGCTTCATACAGGTCTTCTTTCCTGAAATCGGGCCATAATTTGGTTGTAAAATACAACTCGGCGTAAGCAATTTGCCATAATAAATAATTACTTATACGGTATTCACCGCTGGTTCTGATCAGCAGTTCGGGGTTTGGCATATCGCCTGTAAAAAGGTTTTGTTCAAAAACCTCTTCATTAATATCTTCCGCATTCAACTCGCCGTTTTTTACCTTTATGGCTATATTTTTTGCAGCCCGTACAATTTCGCGGCGCGAGCTATAGCTTAAAGCCAGCGTAAGCACAACACCGGTATTGCCTGCTGTTGTTTCAATAGCATTATTAAGTTCACGAAGGCATTTTTCGGGCAGTGTGTCCAGATCGCCAATGGCATTTAGCCTGATGTTGTTTTTCATAAAGCCGGGAACCTCTTTATGAATAGTGGTTACCATTAACTCCATAATAGCCATAACCTCCAGCTTGGGGCGGTTCCAGTTTTCGGACGAAAATGTATATAAGGTGATATATTTAATACCCAATTTATCGGCCCCCTCAACAACATCCCTAACAGATGTTACACCGTTGTGATGGCCAAATATCCTTAATTTGCCTTTCCCTTTCGCCCAGCGCCCGTTGCCATCCATAATAATAGCTACGTGCTGTGGTAGTCTCGACAAATCAATCTGATCCAAATAATCCATATTACTCCTTATCAAAAGCCACCCTGTACAAACACACTTGTGTAAAATTTTTCATCAATACTATGGTCTGCGATATTCGGTTGTTAGATTAATCAATTATTAATTACCTGCATCCGCCGTTTTGCCACGCAAATTGACGGATTTTTCAGGGTACAAAGGTAAAACTTACTTTGTATTTTTTTAGTATCCCTCGCTAAAAGAAAATGTTATTGCGAATAATATATTAAAACTGCCTAAACAGCTATCAAAACCATGATTTTTCATAATTTTTGGTTTAAAGCTCAAAAAAATAAAAAAGCCGGCAGCCATTATCTGCCTGATAATGAAAGCTGCCGACCTCAAAAAACCACCTGTAAATTTGCTTACAATTGCGTTACACTTTTATATTCCTTTTTGTTTAAGCGCGTCAACATCGGCGGGCATAATATCAACTATAGCGTATTGCTGAATGCCGGTAATAGCCAGCTCATCAAGCGTACTCACCAAATTGCTGTATTGCGATTTATCGCTTGGTTTTACCAATACTATCATGCTTTTGCCCGAGCCGTCGTGTACTTTTTTATTGGCTTCGATGATAGCCCTGCGAATGCCATTGGCTGAAAAATCGGTTACCGAAGGTGCAATGATCGGATTTTTAAGCTCGCCCAGAAAATACATGGCCTTATTATTTTTGCCCAAAACAACAGTCAGTGTTCGGCTTGCCGGAACCGGCATTCCGTCGCCGCCGTCATCTGGCATAGCCAAATCCATAGCTTTTGGTTTAGCCAGCGTGGTGGTCATGATAAAAAAGGTAATAAGCAGGAATGCAAGATCGACCATTGCAGTAAGATCAACGCGGGCGTTTATTTTTTTGCGTTTGTGCTTTCCGCCGCCATTTTGGGGAGATGAGTTTAATTCGGCCATGACTTTAAAGATTTTAGGTTAATAATCAGTACAATACTAAATTACAAAATTCAATATAAAAACAGAATTAAATATTATATTTTAAATTTAAAAAGAATTAAATATTGAATTATTATCTAAAGAGACGCAATAAATCCACAACACTTGTTAGGCCTGATGTAATTAGAAGTAGCAGTTTGCTGTTACAAAAGTAAATGAGATTGTAAAGTTAAGGAAGAAGTAGGTATCATGCGATTTAAAGTCGCCGCGCTGAGAACCAACGGTGCCAATATAATTGCCGGTTTTTTCGCCCGAACGATCAGAAAGTAAAGCGCCGGTCGTGGTCATTTTGCTTTTATCGGCATATACACCGCTTACATCATCCAGGTAATCTGTAAATGCATAGCGGTAACCCATATCGGCCATAACTGTAAACTTACCGGATAAATTATACTTGATACCTAAACCATACGGGATTACGACGGTGTTATTGCCATAAGGCTTAGCCTGGCCTTCGGTTTTTAGCTGCCTTAAGCCAACCTCGTGCCCGTTAAAATCCTGTGCACGCGGCGCGTAAGATGTAATACCTATACCTGTAAATATATAAGGGGTGTATTTGTTTCGTCCGGCATCGGGGATATAGTTCATAAAGTTAAACTCGCCGATAACACTTACCTCCCGCAATTGATCTTTAAAATTGAGGTTACGATCACGAAACTGTTGATAGCCGGACCGATTGTCATAAGCCGATATATTACCAACACCAATATTCAGTTTAGCTGAAAAATAGCCATTAAAATTTCTTTTACCAAAGATACCCGCCGAAACGCCGCTTATTTTAACAGGGTTATTGGGGTTAAGATCACCTATGTACCCCGCACCGCCTATCGATCCGCCTATTTCCCAGGTTTGGGCCTGCAGCTGATAAGTTAAAAACAAGAATATGGCAAAAAGTAAAAATTTAGGCATTAATCAAATTTAGTAATTACGGGCATCAAGGCCCCAAAGCAGTTTATTCCTTAACGTAGTTAAATAGCTTTCATTACTAAGGCGAATTAAATTTAACTGAAAACTGGCTTTTTGAACATGAAACTTAACTGTTTGATCTAAAACTTCCGTCCGCGAATCGCAGGAGATGATATAATTGGCACTGCGGCTTTCCACCTCAAAACAAAGTTTGCTGGTATCAGGGAGCACTATAGGCCGCACGTTGAGATTATGGGGAGATACCGGGGTTACTACTATGCTATTTGATTGCGGAAAAATAATAGGCCCTCCGCAGCTTAATGAATAAGCTGTTGAGCCGGTTGATGTTGAGATGATAATACCATCACCCCAATATGAATTTAAAAACTCATCGTTCAAAAATACATGGGTTATGATCATGGCGGCATCATCACGCTTATGGATGGTTACATCATTAAGGGCAAAATTATTGCTGCCAAAAACATTAGGGTCCGAGTCGACGGTAAGCAATTCACGGCAATCGCAGGTAAATTGTCTGTTCACCACGGCATGAATGGCTGCCGTAATATCACTTTTATTAACACTGGCCAAAAAGCCCAGGCGGCCAAAGTTTATACCGATAACAGGGATCCCCGAATCGCGAATCAAGGTAACCGTATCAAGCAGGGTACCATCGCCTCCAAGCGTTATAAAAATATCAATAAAGCCTTTTAAGGTTTCGGCGGGGCGCAACACTTTATATTGCACTGTGGTTAGTTTATCCTGCAAATATTCGTGGAGTTGCTGGTGTACATAAATATCGACACCATGCTGTGCAAGGTTATCAAAAACCTGCTGTATAAAAGGTAAAACAGATGGCTCATTAAACGGCCTGCCGTAAACTGCTATTTTCATTTTTTAAAAAAGCGAATATCGAACTTTGAAAGTACATTAATGCAGCAAGGCGTAAATAATTAATACCGCATAAATTAAACACTACAATCCACCCATCATACATTTTTCTTATAATGGTAAATTTTGCACTATTGTTTGCTTATATTTCCTAATAAAGCCATTTTAATTGCTTTAACAGATAAATAACTTCAAGGTAAAATAATTAAGTTTAACTATTTTGGCCTACCTTACCAATATTTAAACAACGGTTATTTTATTGATGGATAAAACTTTTACCCAAAAACTATCGGATATACAGTCAATAGCTGATGACCTTCCTTCTGCATTAATAATTCATGAGGTTGAAACGCTGCAGATAGTGTATATGAACAGCGTAGGTCTCGATATACTGGGTACCACACTTGATGAACTGCAGGCCATGGGCCCTGAAACATATCACGTTAAATATTTTAACACCGAAGACAGCAACGAATACGTACCCAAAATTTTGCACCTGATAAAAAGCAAAACACAGGAGCAGGTATCCTATTTTCAGCAGGTACGTGTACCTGATAACCCCGAATGGCAATTATTTGTGAGCAATACCAAAGTTTTTGCACGCAATGAAGCAGGCGATGCTGCATATTTGTTAACTATTGCCAGCAGGCTTGATCCTGTGCATCATATTACCACCAAGGTAAACAGGCTTATGCATGAGATCGCTTTTTTACGCCATAATAACCTGTTATTTTTAACGCTCACGCGGCGCGAAAAAGAGATTCTGAAATATATTGCCATGGGTATGAGCTCGGCCGAGATCAGCGCGAAGCTGTTCATTGCCCCGGCTACTGCCGAAACGCACCGTAAAAACATCAAAAACAAACTGCACCTGAAAAATAATTATGATGCAGTGATGTTTGCGCAGGCTTATAATTTGGTCTGAAATCATAATAAGTCGGAAGTTCCGGGTCTTAAGTCAGTAGTTTAAATTGTCCGAAAGTCATACATAGCGGACTCAATACTTCGGACTAATGATTTAAGACTTCGGACTTAATACTACAAATTAAGGTAATTCATGAGCGAATCATACCTGTCGCGGGTGGTATCGTTGATATCGGTATGATTAAAGGTAGCTTTGATATCATACTCATACCGAAGGAAGCTGGCAGTTATGGCCGAAATATCCTGCTTGTTAACCTTAAGGGTAACTTCCATCCGGGTTGAATCGGGAAAGGACTGAACATAGGAGCTCAGGACCTGCGCGTTGTCTGACTCAACTATCTGCGCCATGTGCGCAAGCGAATTATTTTTATTATTGATCTCCAGCACAATAATGCCTCCCGGTTGCGATACTGAAGTTATTTTTGCGAAATATTCTGTAATGGCGTTAATAGATATCAACCCAAGATAGTTGCTTTTTGCATCAAGCACCGGTACAATGGTAAGCTGCTGCTCATAAAACAGGCGGATAACATCATAAATATGCTGATCCTCCAGCACGTAGGGATTAACCAACGAAAGGGCCAGCGCACCTATGGGTGTTTGATAATCACTTTCGGCTATCAGGTCATCCTCGGCAAGCAAACCTAAAAACTGCTCTTCATTTACAATAGGCAAATGCCTGAGGCGAAACTCAATCATACGGTCAAGCACTTTCTGAATGGTATCAGAAGTGTGTACCGGCGGTATCGAGTCAGCTATCAGGTCAAGTGCTATCATCTATGCATTTACTTTGGTCTCTAATTTAGCTAAAAACTGTTTAAGTAAAGTATTAAATTCTTCCGGGTGTTCCATCATAGGTGCATGGCCGCATTTATCAATCCAATGAAGTTCCGAATCGGGCAGCAGCTCATGAAATTCAACAGCTACCTCGGGCGGGGTGATCTTATCATTACGGCCCCATATCAAAGATACCGGGATAGTAATCTTATGCAGATCTTTTTTCATATTATGCCTGATGGCAGATTTTGCCATGGCCAGCAAGCGGATCACCTTATGCCTGTCGTTAATGGTCTGAAAAACATCAAGCACCAACTCATCGGTGGCAATAGCCGGATCGTAAAATGTAAATTGCACTTTTTCGCGTACAAAATCAATACTCTCCCTGCGCGGAAAAGAGCCGCCGAAAGCATTTTCATATAAGCCCGAGCTACCAGTTAAAACAAGAGCCTTGATGTTTTCGGGATGCGTGGTTAAATAAACTAATGCCACATGCCCACCAAGCGAGTTACCCAATAAGGTAATATTGCTAAGCTTTTTAAACTTTATAAACTTATGTACAAATTTCGATAAACTTTTTACCCCGGTACTAATCAGCGGCATGTCATAAACAGGCAGCATGGGGATAATAACCCTGTACTTTGATTTAAACTCATTAATAACACCATCCCAATTGCTCAACGCCCCCATTAAACCATGCAGCAGTAACAGCACCTCTCCTTCGCCCTCATCGATGTAACTAAAACCGTGTTCCTCTTTAAGCACGAACTCCATATAAAATATTAAAAATTAATTTTTCAAACTTATCTTATACCAAAATCGCTTTCAGTACAAATTCCTGTTATTCCGCTGTAAAATTAGTTTATTACGAACGACATTTAGCAAGTATAGTAATTATTTACCAATGTAGTAATGTTAAGCTTCTATTAATAAGATTAACATTAACACAACATTGCACAAAAAAACGCTGTACTATTAAATGGTAAAAACTTAACCTAATAACTGTTTAACCACCTCTGATATAGTTTTACCATCGGCCTTGCCTGCAAGCTCTTTACTGGCCATACCCATTACGCGGCCCATATCTTTTACGGATGTAGCGCCTATCCTGCCAATAAGCTCTTCAAGGTAGCCTTCAATTTCAAACTTGCTCATTTGTTGCGGAAGGTATTCTTCAATAACCAGCATTTCGGCTATTTCCACCTGGTACAGGTCGTCGCGGTTTTGCTCCTTATAAATATCGGCCGATTCCTTACGCTGTTTTACCAGCTTTTGCAATACTTTAATTTCAGCATCCTCGGTTAGTTCATCTGCAGCACCTTTTTCGGTTTTCGCCAAAAGCAATGCCGATTTGATGGCACGCAACCCCTGTAAACGATCTGCCTGCTTGGCAAGCATGGCCAGTTTAATGTCCTGGTCTATTTGTGTAATTAATGACATATCTTTAATTAGTGAATTAATGAATTTTGATGTGCAAATTTCAGATATGCAAATATGCAGATTATTGAGTTTCCCATTTTCAAATCCCCAAATTGGCAAATTATCAAATTAAAAATCTGCACATCTGAAATTTGCACATCTGCACATCCACTACCCTCTGAATATCGTACCTGCGTTGGCTTGTGCTGTAGGCATGATAACCAGGTCGTTAATGTTAACATGTGCCGGTCGTGATGCAATGAACCAGATGGTTTCGGCCACATCTTCGGCCACCAATGGTTTAAAACCATCATAAACTTTTTTGGCCCTTTCCTTATCACCCTTAAAGCGCACCTCCGAAAACTCGGTTTCCACAGCTCCCGGGTGTATCGCCGTTACCTTAATACCGTGGGGTAAAAGGTCAATCCGCATACCTTTATTTAAAGCATCAACTGCATGTTTGGTAGCGCAATATACATTTCCGTTGGCATAAACTTCCTTACCGGCAATCGAGCCAAGATTTATAATGTGCCCCTTACCATTTTCTATCATCCAGTTTGATACCACCCGGCTTACATACAGCAGGCCCTTGATATTGGTATCAATCATGGTTTCCCAATCATCAATACTGCCTTTTTGAATAGGATCAAGCCCCTGGCTTAAACCGGCGTTGTTAACCAATACCGTCACTTTCCTCCATTGGGCCGGCAAAGCTTCCAGGTTGTTAATGGTATCTTCGCGGTTACGCACATCAAATGACGAAACCGCAACTTCTACGTTATACTTATCATTCAGGTGTTTGGCCAGTTTCTCTAACCTATCTAACCGGCGACCGGTTAATACCAGGTCATAGCCTTCGCGGGCAAAAACGTGTGCACATGCCTCGCCAATGCCGGCGGTAGCTCCTGTAATTAAGGCAATCTTACTCATAGATATTGATAACTATAAACAGCGAAAATATGTTTTTTACTTTAAAATATTGTCGGTTGGGAGTAAGGATGTTTTTTGAAAGGGAGGATTTTACCCACCCCAATATCGGGTTGAAAACGCAAGTCTATTTTAAGCTCTCATTATAAATGAGAGCGAGATTTAGGAAAATTACATTCTACTCAAAAATCAAACTAAACATAATGGTATGTAAGCCCAACCTGCTGAGGGGCGCCGAATAAGGGTTATACTCGCGCATCAGTACGTTGCCTAATGAATTGGAAATCTTAATCTCGGGCGAAAGCTTAAAAAATTCAAAATAAATATCACAACCCACGCCCGCCTCATACGAGGCAAAGCCACCTACGTTTTTAACCAGCTTCTCTGAAAGGTCAAGATTGGCATCCGCGTTTTTCTTAGAGCCTATGGCCTGGGTATATTTCAGGCCGCCTACAACATAAGCCCTGAAATCGCCCAACCTGTCTGATTTTAATTTCAATTGCAGGGGAATGTCAACCGAAGTGGTTTGTATTTTTTTATCCACATCTTCCGACGGATCGACATAAGAATAATGCAAAGCCCTGTCGGCAAAAATCAATGACGGTGTGGTGCGTACCTCAAGGTGCTCAGTGATCCTGTACCGGGTCAAAAAACCTACTCCGAAAGCCGGTGAACTTTTTGAGCTGATGCTGTTAAGCGGCCCTTTAACCTGCACACCGTTCTCATCTAAAAACGCGTTGCGAAAATTGGGCTGGTTAACAATTTTAAAATCGGTGCTTACGTAAGTAAAACTGAAACCAAAGCTCAGATCCTGCTGATCGGCGCCGCCACCCCATGCCGGTACATGCTGCGCAAACAATAAATTGCTGCTAAAAATAAGTACAACTACAAGCAGGTAACGGTTTATAATCATTTAATACCGGTGTATATTGAACAGATACCAAACGTTAAAGGCCTGCATTTGGTATTCTTAAAGCCTACTTTATCCATCAAACCCACAAAAGCCTGACCATCCGAAAAAGCAGCTACCGACTCCGGTAAATAGCTGTATGCTCTTGCATCTTTGCTGAACAATTTACCAATACCCGGGGTAATATAGCTGAAGTAAAAATTATATAACTGCTTTACCGGAAATACTTTAGGCTTTGAAAACTCAAGCACCACCACCTTTCCTCCGGGTTTTAGCACCCGAATTATATCAGCAAGGCCTTTTTCCAGGTTTTCAAAATTACGTACACCGTAGGCAACCGTAACAGCGTCAAACTCCGCGCCCTCAAACGGCAGTTTTTCCGAATCGCCCAGTTTTACAGCAAATTTATCGCTCAAACCCCGTTTCGCTATTTTTTGCTCCGCGATGTCAAGCATCCCCCTTGAAATATCAACACCAATAATTTTTTCAGGTTTCAGGATAGATAAAGCCTCAAAAGCAAAATCGCCGGTGCCGGTAGCAACGTCCAGTATCAGCTTTGGTTTATCCTTTTTTAATTCGTTGATGGCTTTTTTACGCCAAATGATGTCAATACCAAGTGACAGGAAATGGTTAAGGAAATCATAGGTTTTTGATATATTGTTGAACATATCTGCTACCTGTTCTTTTTTGGTAGCCTGCTCGTCATGGTACGGTGTTATGGTTTTGCTCATCGCAGCAAAGATAATGATTGTATAGTGAATGCTTTAATATTAAGAAAGCTGAAAGTGAATACTGAAACAGGGCTGACAAGTTAACTCATCCCTACTTCGCTGCGCCCGTCACTCCTCTCTGCTTCGCAAAGCGGGGTTTTCGTTCTTCAGCTAAGTGTAGACCAGCTTAGTTGCCTATGCTCCTCGCTGTTACTAAATCGATATTAAGTTGCGCTAATTATGTAAATGTTAAGTCAATTCACTATTTTTAGAAACCAATTTCGGCCGGTAGTCCCGGCAAATCACATTTAAAATTTGTTTCCTTATCCTTATGAAAGACGAACAAGAACCCTCGCGCCGCAGTTTTATTAAAAAACTAACCACAGCAACCGCGGCCGTAGCTGCCGGATCGGGCCTTTTAGCCAGCCAAAGCCAGGCCAAATCTTTTTCCATCCAAAAACGCCTCATCGGCAACAGCCCTAACGACCAGGTAAACATCGCCCTCATTGGCGCCGGTGGTATGGGTACCCAGGACACCATCACCGCCCTGCAGGTGCCCGGTGTTAAACTGGTAGCCGTATGCGATTTGTATGACGGTCGCTTAAAAGATGCCAAGACCCGCTGGGGAGCCGACATTTTTACTACCCGGGTTTACAAAGAGATCCTGAACCGTAAAGACATTGACGCCGTAATCATTGCTACACCCGATCACTGGCACCAGCAAATTTCTGTTGATGCGATGCACGCCGGTAAACATGTGTATTGCGAAAAACCGATGGTTCATGCCATTACCGAAGGGCCGGCGGTGATCAAATCGCAAAAAGAAACAGGAATGATATTCCAGGTAGGCAGCCAGGGGGTATCATCATTAGGCAACGAAAAGGCACATGAGCTATTAAAAAGCGGAGCTATTGGCGAATTAAACTACGCCGAAGGTTTCTGGGCCCGCCGCGCGCCGCTTGAGGTTTGGCAATACCCGATCCCTGAAGATGCCTCACCTCAAACTGTTGATTGGGAAACTTATATCAGCAATACCAAAAAGCGTCCGTTTGATGAAAAACGCTTTTTCCGCTGGAGAAATTATACCGACTATGGTACAGGCATGGCGGGCGACCTTTTTGTTCACCTTTTTTCAAGCCTGCATTTTATAACCGATTCAGTTGGCCCTAATAAAATTTATGCATCCGGCGGCTTACGTTTCTGGAATGATGGCCGCGAAGTACCTGATGTACTTTTAGGCACTTTTGATTATGGTAAAACACAGGCACACCCGGCCTTTAACCTTTCGTTACGGTGTAACTTTGTGGATGGCACCAGCGGCACAACTTACCTTAAACTGGTGGGCAGCGAAGGCTCAATGGATATAACATGGGATAAAGTGACGCTTAAACGCAATAAAGTGATGGATTCTGATGATCCATTCTATCTTGATAAACTCAAAAAAGCAGGCAGCGGTTATGCCGAACGCAAAAAAATGCTACCGCCCGAAGAAATCACATATGATGCCGAAAAAGGATACAAAGGTGGGCCGTATGATCATATGGTGAACTTTTTTACCGCTATCCGCAATAAAGGCAAGGTAACCGAAGACGCAATTTTTGGCTATCGCGCGGCAGCCCCTGCCCTGTTATGTAACGATAGCTATTATAACAATACGCCCATGTTCTGGGATCCGGAAAAAATGCAGGTTATCAAGAAATAATAGTTCACCGCAAATACCTTATTATGAAACAACAGTTTAAAAAATTGGGTTTGGTACTGGCTGCCGCAGGCTTGGTTTGTGTGCACACTTCAGGCATCCCTGTTAATAATCACAAACCTGCTAAACAAGGCACTCCGGTAAAAGGTGGCTGGGTAAATCTCTTCGATGGCAAAACCCTGAAGGGCTGGCATGGGTTCAACAAAAAGGGTCCGGTAAAAAACTGGACTATTATTGATGGTGCCCTAGTTTGTCTTGGTGCAGCGCAGGGCGATACCGGCGGTGATATAGTAACCGATAAAGCTTACACCAATTTTGAGCTTTCATGGGAATGGAAGATAGAAAAAGGCAGTAACAGCGGTGTAATATACCATGTGGTTGAAGATCCGAAATACCATGGCCCCTATGAAACCGGCCCCGAATACCAGATCATTGACGATACAGGCTGGCCCGAAAAACTGGAAGACTGGCAAAAAACTGGCTGTGATTATGCCATGTACCTGCCAAACGCTTCAAAAAAGGTAGCCCCGGTTGGCACCTGGAACACCAGTAAAATTATTTTCAATAACGGACATGTTGAACACTGGCTAAACGGCAAAAAGATTTTAGCTTTTGAAGCCTGGACCAGCGACTGGAAAAGGAAAAAAGCCGAAGGTAAATGGAAAGATTACCCCGACTATGGCAACGCCAAAACCGGGTTGATCGCACTACAGGACCATGGGCATAAAGCTTATTTCAGGAGCATTAAAATAAAGGAATTATAATATTTATAATTTTTTGCTTCGTACCTTCGCGCAACAGTTTTATCTTTATCAAAAAACTCATTGGGGGTACGAAGCAATCCTTAACAGCAGGCAACCATGCAATATCGCCGGCAGAGGACTGCTTCGCCGTTCCGCCTCCCAATGACCGGGAAAGATGAATTATCTTTTTAATCCCCCGTTGAATATATAACCCACAATGAGTTTTTTTGTTTGCTTCTTATCTGTTAATTAGCCAGTTGCAGTAAATTTTCTATATCCAGCCTGCGGGTAAACATGGTCAAATTCCCTTCCTGATCTACAGGCCATTGTTCTTTGGGGCGATCCCAGTAGAGCTCAACCCCGTTTTGATCGGGATCGTTAAGATAGATGGCTTCAGATACACCATGATCAGATGCTCCTGTAATATTGTAACGGGCATCAATCAGCCTTTTAAGTATAATGGCCAGGTCTTTTCTTTCGGGATATAAGATGGCAGTATGGTATAAGCCCGGTGCGTATTCCGGGGCTGGTGAAGCGCCTTTGCTATGCCAGGTATTTAAGCCAATATGATGGTGATAACCACCTGCAGATATAAATGCAGCCTGATCGCCGTACATCACCATTTTTTCAAAGCCTAACAAACCACAGTAAAAATCAAGAGATTTTTGCAGGTCGCTTACTTTTAAGTGTACGTGACCAATGCGGGTTTGGGCGGGTATTTTATAATCGTTCATATAATTACATGTTTAAACATCAAATTTAATTATTATTGCACTACTTTTTGTTTTCCTATTGTAAAACAAGCTTATAAATAAGCAATGGCTATTTACTCCATACTATTACCACAATGAACGCATTAAGTAAAAATACTACCTTTGCAGAATGATCGTAAAATCGGCCGAATTTATTTGCAGCAACAGCCAGGTAAGCAAGTTACCTCCACCAGCTAAAGCGGAGTACGCTTTCATCGGGCGCTCAAATGTGGGCAAATCATCCCTTATTAATACACTAACTGGTAAAAAGGGTCTTGCTAAAACGTCGCAAACTCCCGGCAAAACGCAGCTGATCAATCATTTCCTGATCAACGAAAGCTGGTACATTGTTGATTTACCCGGTTATGGCTATGCCCGCGCATCAAAAACGGAAAAAGCCAAATGGGATAAGTTCATCCATACTTACCTGGACAAGCGCGAAAGCCTGCAATGTGTAATGGTGTTGATAGACAGTCGTCTCGAGCCACAAAAGATCGACATTGAATTTTGCAACTGGCTTGGCGAAAAAGGTCTTTCATTTGTGCTGGTATTCACCAAGGCCGATAAACAATCGAGCATTAAAACCGATCAAACTATTGCCCGGTTTAAAAAAGCCCTGTTGGCTACATTTGATGAAATGCCACAGTTTTTTATCACATCGTCAGAAACACAGCAAGGCCGCGAAGAGATACTTGAGTTTATTGATGCAGTAAATCAAAATTTTGAAGTGCCGCATTATCAGCTACCGCAGGATCGGGATTAATATAACGTTATGGGTTTGGATCTATCACATATTGTGCCCACAGATGCCGGTGAAACGTTTGAATACTTCACTGTGGAAGAATTAAATTCGAACCCGGAATTTGTTAGGCGGTATATTCAAATGTTTAAAGAATATGAAGGAGAAGTCGTTTTATTTTTTAACGAAATAGGCTATCAAAGGAGCGGCATGAATAAAGAGTTTTACAGCGCCTTTGAAAATTGCAAACCATATTTTGATAAAAAATCAGTAGAAAAAGCCATGCTCTATTTAAAACCTAACGATCCATTTGGATTAAATTTCAAAAAAGATTTTGTTGACAATTTTGTAGATGGAGAAAGCGTATTTTATGCCTCTTGGTAATTAAGCTTCCTCATCGAAGTTAGATATTTTTATAAAGTAAAATGAAAAAATACTTATCCTTAGTAACCTTCGCCCATACCATTTTTGCCATGCCGTTTGCATTTATCGGCTTCTTTTTGGCAGTAACTACAACCCAGTATCATTTCGACTGGCTAAAGCTGGTTTTGATGGTTTTATGTATGGTATTTGCCCGTAATTCGGCAATGGCCTTTAACCGCTACCTTGACAGGGATATCGACATTCAAAACCCACGTACCAAACAGCGCGATATCCCAGCCGGCCGGATCAGCCCAAAAGCTGCTTTAACATTTGTTATTATCAACTGCCTGCTGTTTATTACAGCTACCTGGTTCATCAACAGGCTTTGTTTCTTTTTATCGCCGGTAGCTTTATTTGTGGTAATGGGCTACAGCGCAACCAAACGTTTTACCGCGCTCTGCCATTTGGTATTGGGATTGGGCTTATCGCTTGCTCCTATCGGCGCTTACTTAGTGGTTACCGGTCAGTTTGCCCTTACACCTATATTCTTTTCACTATCCGTACTTTGCTGGGTAAGCGGCTTTGATATTATTTACGCCCTGCAGGATGAAGATTTTGACCGAAGCCAAAACCTGCACTCTATGCCGGCGTACTTAGGTAAAGTGAACGCCTTAAGACTATCTACCTTTTTACATGTGCTTTCGGCCGTTTTCATTATGATGCCGGCATTTGAAACTCAGGTAGGCTTCCTGTACTACATTGGTATCGCGTTTTTTTGCGCCATGCTTGTTTACCAGCACCTGCTTGTAAAACCAAACGACCTGAGCCGCGTTAACTTTGCTTTTATGACTACCAATGGCATTGCCAGCGTAGTATTTGCTGTATTGTTTTTGCTCGACAGGATATGGATTCACTAACCGCCCTCCAAAAGTTTCGGCAGTATTTTGAAAGATATGTTCCGCTTACTGATGAAGAGTGGCAGGCTTTATCGCAATACCTAACGGTAGATGCCTTAAAAAAGAAAAGGTTTTATGTAGAGGCCGGTAAAGTATGCGATCATATCGGCCTGGTGGTAAAAGGATCCGTACGCTATTATCATGTTAAAGACGGCGAGGAAATAACAGGCTATTTCAGCTTTGAAGATGAGATGTTAAGCTCATACAAAAGTTTCCTCACCCGCACCCCGGCTGCAAACTATATCCAGGCACTTGAAGATTCGGTAATCGTAAATTTAAGCCACAAAAACTTACAACAAGCGTGCATGAATGAGCTTCTTGGTTTTAAGATGGAACGTTTTGGGAGATTAACAGCCGAACACTATCTCATCTGTTACGAAAAACGTATTACTTCCTTTATCATTCAATCGCCCGAAGAACGTTATGCCGATCTTTTACAAACAGGTGGCGAAACCTTGTACCGCATCCCCCAGCATTATATTGCCAACTATTTAGGGATCACTCCGGTTTCGCTCTCGCGGATCAGGAGAAGGATCATGAAGATAAGCGCTTAAACCTCACCCCAACCCTCTCCAAAGGAGAGGGAGAAAAAGCATACATTTTAAAGTCCTCTCCTTTGGAGAGGATTTAGGAGAGGTGAAATTCCTTATCTTTTGTTAACGTTTTGATTTACAAAGGCGGCCTACCTTTGTAATACACAAAACGAAAAAAGATCATGCATACTATATTAGGAGCCGGCGGTCCGGTAGCAAACATCCTCACCAAAGAATTAATCAACCATAACGAAACCATCCGTTTAGTTAGCCGCAAACCGGTTAACACAAATAATAATGATAAAGTAACCTGGCAAAAAGCCGACCTGCTCAATTACGATGAAGTACTGTCGGCAGCAAAAGGATCGACAGTAATTTATCTCGTTGCCGGCCTGGTTTATGATAAAGACATCTGGCGGGCGCAATGGCCGGTGATCATGCAAAATGTGATCAATGTTACCAAAGCCACCGGTGCCCGTTTAATATTTTTTGATAACGTTTACATGTACGGACTGGTTAACGGCTCCATGACCGAAGATACCCCGTATAAACCCAGCAGCGTTAAAGGCGAAATAAGAGCGGGCATCGCCGAAATGCTCATGAATGAAGTTAAAGCCGGCAATATCAACGCAACCATAGCCCGCGCACCTGATTTTTATGGCGCCCCGGTCAACAGCTTTATTGATATGATGGTGCTGAGCAATTACGCCAAAAAACAAAACGCGCAATGGATAGGCAATCCGGATTGTAAACACAATTTTATTTACGTGCCCGATGCAGGTAAAGCTATGTTTATGCTTGGTCAAAATCCCAATAGCGGCAATCAGATCTGGCACCTCCCTACTCCGCCGGCCATCACCGGTAAACAGTTTTTGGATATTGCCGCCAAGATTTATAAAGTTGAACCAAAATATACACGCGTTAATAAAGTAATGCTGTGGCTGTTCGGTTTATTTAAAAAGGTGGTAATGGGTACAGTGGAGATGTATTACCAGTACGATCACGATTATATTTTCGACAGCAGCAAATTTGAGAAAGCGTTCAACTTTAAACCAACAAGCTACGAGGATGCGATAACTGAGATATCGAAAACGCTTCATAAGTCTTAAGTCAAAAGCCTTTAGTCTTAAGTTTTTTTAATTTATTAAAGTCCGCAAGTTGCTGTTGCTCCTTGCGGACTTTTTACTTTTCTTTTATCAAATAAAACACATTTAAACGTGTATTATTTGCACTTCTCCAACCATAATCTGCACATTTGCACATACGCATATCTGCACATCTAAAAATCATGATCCACAAAAAAACAAGAACATATATCCCGGCTTCCCTTGATATTAAATGGGAAACCCTTGAGCCTTTTTATAAAGAATTATTAGATCGTCCAATCCACTCAGTTGAAGAACTGGAGAAATGGCTGCGCGATAAAAGTGAGCTGGAAGCAGCTTTGGAAGAAGATTTCGCATGGCGCTATATCCGCATGACCTGCGACACCACCAGCGAAGACCTGCTTCAAAAGTTCCAGTACTTTGCTACCGAAATTGAGCCCAAAATTGCTCCATATAGTAACGAACTGAACAAAAAGCTGGTTGCCAGCGCGTTTGTTGATAAACTGGACGGCGAAAAATATTTTATTTTTTTACGGGCCGTAAAAAAAGCATTGGAACTTTTCCGCGAAGAAAATATCCCGGTACAAACCGAAATCCAGGTGGAACAGCAGAAGTACCAATCCATAACCGGTTCCATGTCTGTTCATGTTGATGATAAGGAATTTACGTTAGAACAAGCTTCCGTATTTTTAAAAGGCACTGATCGTGCTAAACGCCAGGAAGTTTGGGAAAAGATCACCAGCCGCCGTTTACAGGATAAAGACAAACTCGATGAACTTTTCGACCATTTGCGTAAGCTTCGTCACACAGTAGCAACAAACGCCAATTTTGAAAACTTCCGCGATTATATGTTCCAGGCTTTAGGCCGTTTCGATTATACCCCGCAGGATTGTTATGCTTTTCATGCAGCTATCGAAACCGAAATAGTGCCTATTCTAAAAACCCAGGCCGAAAAGCGCCGCGAGGCTTTGGGCTTACCTACGCTTAAGCCATGGGATATGGATGTGGATATTTCTGGCAAACCAGCCCTTAAACCATTCCAAAATGGCGAAGACCTGATCGAGAAATCTATCCAGTGCTTCAGCAACATCAATCGTTATTTAGGCGAACGTTTGGAGATCATGAAAGATAACGGCCTGTTTGATGTGGAAAGCCGTAAAGGCAAAGCTCCGGGTGGTTACAACTATCCGCTGGCCGAAACCGGCGCACCTTTCATCTTCATGAATTCGGCCAATACCTTCCGCGATTTAACCACCATGGTACATGAGGGTGGTCACGCGGTACACACTTTCCTTACTGCCGATCTGGAACTGAATGATTTTAAACATTGCCCATCCGAAGTTGCCGAATTAGCCTCCATGTCGATGGAGCTGATCTCGATGGATAACTGGAATGTGTATTTTGATAACGAGGAAGATCTTAAACGCGCCAAACGTGATCAGTTAGTTGATGTTTTGAAAACCCTGCCCTGGGTAGCCGTTGTCGATCAGTTTCAGCATTGGATCTATACCAACCCCGACCATACCGATGCCGACCGTACAACCGCCTGGATCGAGATCTTTGAACCATTCGGCGCGGGTTTTGCCGATTGGAGCGAACATCGCGAAGCATTAGCAAATCTTTGGCAAAAACAGCTGCACATCTTCGAGGTGCCATTTTACTATATCGAATATGGCATGGCCCAGTTAGGAGCTATAGCTGTGTGGAAAAACTACAAAGAAAATCCGGAAAAGGGTTTGCAACAATATTTAGACGCCCTTAAACTCGGTTACACTAAAACTATTAAAGAGATTTACGAAACCGCAGGGATCAAGTTTGACTTTAGCGCGGCCTATGTAAAAGAACTGGCTGAGTTTGTTAAATCAGAGTTGGATAAATTAAATTAAAATTTTCTCTCATAAACAACAAAAGCGCTACTGGCGCTTTTGTTGTTTATACCTGTCTGCCGCGGCAGTTTTTGCTTTTAATTCAATACCCTATTATACAACTCCCAATAATCCTTCACCATTTTATCACTCGAAAACTGCGAATTTGCCCAGTCATAACAATCAGCCCTGCTAATCTGACGGAGCCAGCCAACTGCTTCGGCGGCTTCATCAACCGTATTAACCAAAAAGCCGGTCTGTGCGTTTTTGATTAATTCTGGCATCGAGCCGCGGTTAAAAGCTATGACCGGCGTACCACACAGCATTGCTTCAGCCACACTCAGGCCAAAAGGTTCGTCAAAGCTGATGGGATGCAACAGTGCACAAGCTCTGCCTAAAAGCTCCCGGCGCTTATCAGGCCCGGCATGGCCTATATACTCCACATCGGCACAAAGCAATGGCTCTATCTTTTCCTTAAAGTAGTTGGTATCCTGAACTATACCGCCTATCAGTAATTTCCGTTTACTTTTTTTGGCGATATCGATAGCTTCGGCAGTTCCTTTATCGGGATGGATGCGGCCGAAGTACAACAGGTAACCATCCGGCTGTTCATAAAACTGAAAATCACGGGTATCGAGGCCGTTGTATACCGTGGCTAAATAATCAAGCTCAGGGCTGCGATCAGCATTGCTGATAGAAACGTAATGCCCCTGGCTATTATATTTTTTATAAACAGGGATGATCTTTGATGATGAAAAGCCGTGAATGGTAGTAAGTAGCGGCGTTTTAATCAAGCCTGAATATGTAAGCGGCAAAAAGTCAAAGTTATTATGAATAATGTCGAACTGTCCGGCCTTTTCCATCAGGTTACTGATATGCAGGCATTCCAGCACTTTGGCATCCTGTGTTCTGTCTTCCTCGTAACCCGTCTCGCAAATGGCATCAAGTTTACCCGCGGTTATCGAATCGCCCGTGGCGAAGAGTGTTACCTCCGCCCCCATTTTGATGATCCCTTCGGTTATGTTTGATGCTATTTGCTCCCAGGGCCCGTAGTGCCTGGGCGGCGTACGCCAGGCAACAGGAGATAATACAGCTACCTTCATTTAACAGATCTGCATTTTTTGGCCGTATTTATTGTACTCATATTCCAGCTCAAAGGCTTTCAACACCGTAAGGTGCGATATCAGATAAGCCAGCGTACTTTCAGCTCCCTGGTTACGGTTAATGCCGCCGGGCAGCAAACCATCGCAGCAGCCTTTGGTTTCATGGTCATACAACGGTGCCCGCAAAGTATTTTCGCCCAGGAACCACTTATAGCTCAGGAACATTTTTTCAATGTATTGCGGTATCCTGAAGATTTGGTATGCCTGGAAATGCATCAGCACCATAGCCATGGTTTCAATAGCCTGCTGATCAAATGTAGGGAATGTGCCGCCACGGTAATACCAGCCATCATTACCAACAGGACTTAAATATCCGTTTGATAAAGTAAGCTGATCAAGGAAAGCCATAGTTGCCAAAGCTATTTTCCTGGCCTCTTCATTGCCAGTGATCTCGCATGAGTGCAGTAAGGCCAGCGGCAGGATGGCGTTATCGTAAGTCATCTTTTCCTCAAACCATTGCCAATCATCAGCCTGGGTGTTGTTATAGGCATCAATTAACGGCTGGGTAAGGTTGGCCAATATTTTAACCATACCCTCGTCTGTAGGGTAAACCTGCAGGTAAAGACTGATACCAATTATAGTATTGGCCACCCCCCTTAAATGTTTCAGCGCTGAAAAATGCGGCACCGATTTATGGAAGATCTCCAGGGCGAATTCACGGTATGAATTGCTGGCCGCACAGCCAATCAAATGACCAAGAGCCCAAATGGTACGGCCAAATGAATCTTCCGACCCAACCTCGTCCAGGTAGCGCCTGTCAAAACTCAGGAAGTTGCGGAAGTTGCCATCATCAGTTTGCATGTAGTGGATATAGCTCAGGTAAATAGGCAGCAGCTCAAATGCTTCCCGGCTCCCGTTACGCTGATAAGCCATTAGTGCCATAATGAGCGCACGGGCGTTATCATCCAAACAATAACCTTCTTTTAAATTCGGGATCCCATACTTGGCATGTTGTACAATCCCTGTATCATCGGTTAGCCGCAATACGTGGGTCAAGCTAAACTTTGGCAGGATCTCCGGATCAACAATGCTATTACGCAGAATCTTGTCACTAAAGTCATAGCGAACCATTGATTCCTGCGCCACCCTAATAAATTCGGCACCAATAACCGGCCAGCGTAAATGCAGACCATATTGGTAAGCGTTTTCTTTCAGCTCGTTCAGCACACGGTCCTGATCAAGCAATTCAATAACGGTATCGGCCAGCGCTTCCGAATTTTTAAAATCAAATAACCTGCCGCGCTTTTCGGCCAGCAATTCTGTAGCATGCCAGTACGGAGTTGAAACTACTGCTGCACCTGCACCAACAGCGTATGATAGCGTACCGCTGGTAATCTGTGCTTCGTTTAAATATGGTGTTACGTAAATTTCGCAGGCAGTTAAGTAGTTTACCAATTCCTCTTCGGAAACAAACTTGGCGATAAATGCCAGGTTCTTCGAAACGCCTAACTGCGCCGCAAGCGATTTCAAGTGATCGCGATACTCCTCGCCCGAACTTTTGATAACCCCGGGATGTGTATTACCCAATACCACGTACATCACATCAGGATGCTTCGCTACTATTTTAGGCAATGCTTTTATTACGGTTTCCAAACCTTTGTTACGGCTTAGCAAACCGAAGGTTAACATCACCCTTTTGTTTTTAAAAGCCGACAAGCTTTTCACCGGGTTTTCGTCAGGGGCTTCCACATCAGGTACGCCATGCTCTATAATCTGGATCTTATCGGCAGGGATCTCATAAATATTGGTCAGGAAATCTACAGCACGTTTGCTCATCACCACAACCTTTGATGATTGCTCGGCAATTTCGCGGATAATGATGCGCTGCACATAACTCGGGTCTTTCAATACCGTATGCAAAATTGAGATCAGCGGTTTTTCGAGACGATTGATCAGCGGTAAAATATAAATGCCGCTTTCGCCGCCGTAAATGCCAAACTCATGCTCCATAATACATACATCGGCATTACTGGTATTGATATAATTGGCCGCACGGATATAATCTTTCTGGTGATTTTGGCGAATGATATATTTAACTTCCTCCGGGTATTCATATTCCTGCAGGTTTTCCGAATCATTAAGTGCCACGACAAAGCCATTTTGTGCTAAGGTGTGCCTTTCAGGAAAATTTGAACTGATGGCACGCATCAAATTATTATTAAATGTTGCAAGACCGCATTCGCGGGGGGGATAGGTTGATATATATGCTATTTTCATATGTTGATTGTGTATAGATGCTTTGATAGTCGTTTTACAACATTTAATTAATTGTAAAAGCAGGGTGACCTTAAAAAGATGCATCAGTGACCTTACTTATTGCCTTTAGGACACCTAAAGCATTGTTTTTATAGGCATTGCTATAAATACACAAACCATACCAATTTAACTCAAACTATAATCCTTATGAATTATGAAGGGGTTGTAACAGGCAATTTACAAGGAAGAACAAGTTGTTATAAAAGTTGTCATTTCGATAGAGCGGCGATGGGCTTGCGAGTCTGGGCGAAAGAGAAATCTTATACGACATGCAAAACGACTCTGTATATCCGCAGACAGCTCGTATAAGATTTCTCCTCGTTCCTCGTTCGAAATGACAAAGAGGCGGTGAATTTTTTATTTATTGGTGTAGAAATCAATCGCTTTTATAATCACATCGCAAGCTTTCCTGATCTCGTCATGTGTTATGATCAAAGGAGGCGCCAAACGCATGGAGTTGCTGCAATGTAAAAACCAGTCGGTTATTACACCGTTTTCGATACAGCGATCAATTATTTTTTTATTAAGGTCGAAGTTTTCCAGTTCGATAGCCATCATAAGGCCTTTGCCGCGTACCTGTTGTATGGCGGGGTGTACAAGCAAATCCCGAAACAAAGCTTCCTTTTCGGCCACGGTAGCTGCCAAATTGTTATCCAGCAGAAACTCCAGCGCAGCCAAGCCCGCCGCGCAGCATACAGGGTGCCCGCCAAAGGTAGTGATATGACCAAGGATCGGATTTTCCTTTAACGCATCCATGATCTGGTTTGATGAAATGAACGCCCCTATCGGCATTCCACCGCCTAAAGCTTTTGCCAGTAACAGGATATCTGGTACGATATCAAAATGCTCAAACGCGAAAAGCTTGCCTGTGCGCCCGAATGCGGCCTGAATCTCATCCAGGATCAGCAGCGTACCAGTTTCGGTACAACGGGCACGTAAAGCCTGTATATAGGTAAGATCCGGCACACGGATGCCAGCCTCACCCTGGATGGTTTCGATAATCACACAGGCGGTTTCTTCAGTTATCAGCATAAGATCTTCCGGGTTGTTAAAACGGATGAAATTTACGCCCGGTAATAAAGGACGATAAGCCTGTTTAAACTCCTCATTGCCCATAACACTCAATGCACCATGTGTGCTGCCATGATATGAGTTAAGACAAGCCACAATCTGCTGCCTACCTGTAAAACGCTTGGCAAGCTTTAATGCCCCCTCAACGGCTTCAGCGCCTGAGTTGGTAAAATATACCGACTGCAGGTTATCTGGCAGCACAGAAACCAGCTTTTCGGCAAAGCATACCTGCGGCGTTTGCACATATTCGCCGTAAACCATCAGGTGCATGTATTTATCAACCTGCTCCTTTATTGCATTAATAACATAAGGGTTGCTGTGGCCTAAGCTACTTACACCGATGCCTGAGATCAGATCGATATAGGGTTTACCCTCCGCATTGTACATATAAATACCTTCGGCCCGCTCAAATTCAAGCAATAAAGGAAAATTAGTGGTTTGCGCGTTATTGGCTAAAAAAAGCTGGCGAAGAGTAGACATAGCAATTAGTGAATTAATGAGTTAGTGAATTAGTGATTGCCTAATCGTCGCAAAATTCAACATTTCGTTCAATAAGCCACAAATAAAAAAGCGAACTTAAAATTCGCTAATTCAATAATTCACTAAATCACTAATTAATTCCCCGCTCTCTCGCTGCGTTCGCTGAGTTGTTTGATGAGCTCATCGTTAAATTCCTGTTCGCTTTTGTACAAGACACTCACCTTTTCGGGCGGAAGGATCTTGGCAAAGGAATCGCGGTAGCGTTTACGAATCCCAACCAGCTGGCTTTCGTAATAGATCTCCTTATCTATTTGCTCGGTGCCGTTGGTTGATGAAGTGGAGTTATTTAAACGCTTCAGAATGCGTACAGCAGTAAGCTCCTGCTGGTACTGATTATAAAGCGGCCAAAATTTGTTAGCCTCTTCATCAGTAAGATCAAGCTGGCGGCTGATATACCTGTTACGGGCAGCCTCAAGTCTTTTACCCATAGCGCCCTTTTTGTTGCCATTAGGGCGTACCGGGTTAAGTTGGGGCCTTGAGGGCGTTTGAGCCGGAACAAAGCGGTTAACCTGCCCCACAGCTTCATAGCCTATTGCCATAACAAATAACACAATACAAATATGCCTGATCAATTTACTCATTAAATTTTTTCCTCTGTTTAATTATCTATATAATCCGACAGATCTTCGTCTGCATTACTTGTGTTGCTTTTTTGGTTTGCATCTATCAGTGTACGGGTATCGCTTGCATCCATATGTAACTGAAGATAGCTTTTTATTTCATCAACCGGTACCGATGATACCTGCTCATGCAAGTAAGAATGGTTATGATCCGGCGCCTGGATATCTCCCCTGAAAATAACACCCACACCTAATATCAGAGCAAAGCAGGCCGCTGTAGCATACCTGATGGTTGGCGACAACCAAAGCCTCCTCACCATTCCTTTTTTCTGTACAGGTTTAGTTTTGTTAATGCTTATAACATTATCAAACTCCTGCTCTTCTACAACTTCAGCATTAACTGTTTTATCCAGGATTCGCTGGTTAAGCTTATTAAAGTAATCTATCGGTACAACAAAGCCTTCGTGCTCGGCATTCACTACTTCCTCAACTGCTATGCGGCTTTGAATATTGACGCTTAGCTCCTCAAAATAATTTTCAGGAACAGTAAACCCTTCATCGCCCATGGCTTCCTCAATCGCTATACGGCTTTGGATGTTGCTGCTCAGTTCATCAAAGTAATTTTCGGGTACTGTGAAGCCTTCATCAGCCAGGTTCATGACCTCCTCCACCGCTACACGGCTTTGGATATTGCTGCTTAACTCGTCAAAATAGTTTTCGGGCACCGTGAAGCCCTCTCCCGCATTCATGGCTTCATCCACCACAATACGGCTTTGAATATTGCTGCTCAGCTCATCAAAATAATTTTCGGGAACGGTAAACCCCGAATCACCGGCGCTAAAAGCACGCTCAATATTTATACGGCTTCGGATGTTGCTGCTTAGCTCGTCAAAGTAATTTTCGGGTATGGTATACCCTGCAGATGGATAGTTTTTTAATCCCTCAAGCCTTATACGTGTTGTAATGTGCTGCGCTAACTCATGGAAATAGCCTTCAGGCACTGTAAACGGGTTAGTTTTGCTAACCTGTTTCAGTGCGATGAAATCATCCAGCCATTCCCTATTGTCCATATCGCTTTTCATACACAACTATAGATTGGTATAGTGCTAAAAGGTTTAACGTAAATTAAAAAATTAATCCCTGCCAAGCAAATGAGCTTCTATCTTCTTGACTGCCAGGTGAAACGAAGCCTTTAAAGCCCCCACACTGGTACCCAAAACCTGCGACATTTCTTCATACTTCATGTCTTCATAATATTTCATATTGAAAACAAGCCGTTGTTTTTCGGGCAGGGTAAGCAGTGCTTCCTGTAGCTTCCGCTGCGCTGCATCGCCGTTAAAATAGGTTGAGTCGGCCAGCGTATCGGCCAGCTCATAAGCAACATCATCCAACGAAACATTATTTTTTTGTTTTTTCTTATTCAAAAAAGTAATGCACTCGTTGGATGCTATCCTGTACATCCAGGTGTACAGTTGCGCGTCGTTTCTGAAACCAGCCAGGTTTTTCCAAACCTTTACAAAAACATCCTGAACCAGATCATCAGCATCGTCATGATCAACAACCATGCGCCTGATGTGCCAGTATATTTTTTGCTGGTACTTTTTCAACAACAGGTTAAATGCCTCATTCCGGGTTTTTTCGTCCTGAAACTTGCTTAATATCTCTGAATCTTCAACCTGTACCGACATTTTTAGAATTTTATTAATGTTAAAGGTTTAATTAACCTTTTTTGTTTTTTCTTTCTATCACCTTTTTCACCGCTGCCACAATATGATCTGCATCCAGGCCGTACTTGGTCATCAGCTGTTCAGGTGTACCGCTTTCGCCAAAGCTGTCATTTACAGCTACGTACTCCTGTGGTGATGGATTGTGCACTGCAAGCACCTGGGCAACGCTATCGCCTAAGCCACCCAAACGGTTATGCTCTTCGGCAGTAACTACGCAGCCTGTTTTGGCAACCGATTTCAAAATAGCCTCTTCATCCAACGGTTTAATGGTGTGGATGTTGATGATCTCGGCATCGATACCCTGCTCAGCTAAAATTTCGCCTGCAAGGATAGCCTGCCATACCAGGTGACCTGTAGCAAAGATACTTACATCGGCGCCTTCGTTCACCATCCACGCTTTACCAATTTCAAATTTCTGATCGGGATCGGTAAAGATCGGAACAACCGGGCGGCCGAAACGTAAGTAAACCGGGCCATCATACTCAGCAATAGCAACAGTAGCGGCTTTGGTTTGGTTGTAATCGCAGGTGTTGATAACAGTCATGCCTGGTAACATTTTCATCAGGCCTATATCTTCCAAAATCTGGTGGGTAGCACCGTCTTCGCCCAAAGTTAAACCGGCGTGTGAAGCGCAAATTTTAACGTTTTTGTTTGAATAAGCTACCGACTGGCGGATCTGATCATAAACCCTGCCAGTTGAAAAGTTGGCAAAAGTACCGGTAAAAGGGATTTTACCGCCGATGGTCATACCCGCAGCAATACCGATCATGTTAGCTTCGGCAATACCTACCTGTACAAAACGCTCAGGGAATGCTTTAATAAAATCGTTCATTTTTAACGAACCAATAAGGTCGGCGCAAAGTGCAACAACCTGGTCATTTTTCTGGCCTGCTTCCAGCAACCCGGCGCCAAAGCCCGAGCGGGTATCTTTTTTATCTGTGTAAGTGTATTTTTTCATTGTTCAAATTCCCCCTGCAATCGAGAGGGATTGGCATTAAATCGTAATAATAAAATTGATGTCTTTAACTCTCCCCCTTTGGGGGAGCCGGAGGGGGTGAATTAATAATCGCCCAGTGTTTCCTCTAACTGATCTAACGCCAGTTTAAGCTGCTCATCATTTGGCGCAACACCGTGCCATTTGTGGCTGCCTACCATAAAATCGACACCGTAGCCCATTTCGGTATGCATCAGGATCATGATCGGTTTACCCTGACCTGTGCGGCTTTTTGCTTCTTCAAGCACCCTAACCACATCCGCCATATCGTTACCTTTCATATCCAATACATCCCAGCCAAAAGCTTCCCATTTCGCTCGAAGATCGCCTAATGAAAGTACCTGTTTGGTTGGACCATCAATTTGCTGACCGTTAACATCGATAGTTGAGATCAGGTTATCAACATGATTGTGCGGGGCAAACATCGCAGCTTCCCAAATCTGGCCTTCCTGGATTTCGCCATCGCCATGCAGGGTAAACACCAATGATTTATCACCGTTTAATTTTTTTGCCAATGCAGCGCCGATAGCTACCGATAAACCCTGTCCCAATGAACCCGAAGCAATACGGATACCCGGAAGATGCTCATGTGTGGTTGGGTGACCTTGTAAACGCGCATTCAGTTTACGGAAAGTTGCCAGTTCGGCTTTATCAAAATAACCGGCATGTGCCAATGTGCTGTAAAACACGGGGGAAATATGGCCGTTTGACAGGAAGAAAATATCTTCGCCAACTGCATCCATATTAAATTTAGGATCGTGGTTCATTACCGAAAAATACAATGCGGTAAAGAAATCGGTACAGCCCAATGAGCCGCCCGGGTGGCCTGATTGACAGCCATGTACCATGCGTACAATGTCGCGCCTGATTTGTGACGCGGTTTTTTCTAATGTTTGTAAGTCTGCTTTCATTAATGGAATTTAGGAACTGCTAAAGTAGCTATTTTGATTGTGTTTTTAACACTTATTTTATAAGATCGAGCACCTGTTGTGACGAGGCCTTAGTATCAACCTTACTGATCACATGCGTAATAACCCCTTCTGCATCAATTATAAATGTGGTACGGGCTGTACCCATATATTTTTTGCCGTACATGTTTTTTTCAACCCATACGCCGTAAGCTTCTACAATTTTAAGCTCATTATCGGCTATCAGGGTAAATGGCAGGCTATATTTGGTTTCAAATTTTTTGTGCGATTTTTCGTCGTCGGTGCTTACCCCTATCACCTCAAAACCTTTGCTTAAAAGTGATTGATAGTTATCCCTGAAATCGCATGATTCGGCAGTACAGCCGGGGGTATCATCTTTAGGATAAAAGTAAAGGATCACATTTTTCCCTTTGTAATCGGCAAGGGATACTTCTTTGCCGTTTTGATCTTTAGCGGTAAAAGCAGGAGCTTTATCGCCTTCTTTTAATGTTGTCATGGCTTATTTAGGTACTTATCTGGAAAAATCGGCGGAAAATTCCGAAAAATTATTCTTGTTATCAACTAAAGTCAACTTAAACACGTGTTTACCGGGTGCAATATCGCTATTAAAGGTGTAACTTAATATTTTACTTTTATAATCGTGCTCCATCAGCACCCATTTGCCATCAATGGTACCGGTATAACTCTTAATTCCTGATAAATTATCACTCATCCTGAAGTTAATACTGCGCGCAGCCCTCATATTACTGCCATTTTTAATATTAAGCGGATGGATAACGGGCGGCACAGTGTCTACTTTGATACAATAGTCGCCAAAGGCGCTCACCTGCGATATCACATAGCCATCTTTAAAGTAACCACCCTGGCAGCCGCCCCAAGAACTTACAATAACCGCCTTATCAGTGTACTTACCCAGGTCAACATCGGGCTTAATCCAGATCTCATAGCTATCATGAATGGGTGTAAGCCGGTTATGGATATGGTGCATGGCCGAATAAGCCCCCACGGGTTTGGCTGATGCTGAATATTGGAAATCAAGGTCATCATAAAGGTTACCTGGCATAATGACCACTTTCACTTTGTCGTTGCTAAACTCACTCCGCTTGTCATAGTAAAACATAGTACCGATAGGTTTCACAGGCTGTGGGTTTGTAAACGGCGATGATTTAACCTTCAGGTTAAGCGATGCTGTATTGCCAGCCACATCCTTTACAATATACTCCACATCATGCGTCGCGTTATCATCAAACGTAATGATGCCGTTATTTACCGATTGCGGATACAATGAAATCCGGCTGCCGGGCAGAATGAAACATTTCTGCATCCACCTGCGGAATGATTCAAATGCAGGGTAATCTATATATGCATTGATAGCATGGGTCTGATCAAACGCGAAACGTTCAACCGCAAAGGTATACACGGTTTTGCCATCCAGTTTTAGCTCTATTGAATAAACGCCGTTATGATTAAACGACGTGCTGTTCATATCGCTGGTATTAATCCCGAATCCGATATTACCGCTTAGTTCCAGCGTTTGTGGTTTAAGGAGATGATAATTACCTGCTGAGCCCGTAACGCCTAAAAACTCTTTAGGTGTTTTTTCGCTGAACGGTTTTCCGTTGAGGTGATAGATACCAATAGCGGTAATTGTAGGCGGCACTTTATCAGGAATGGTTAAACCAAATAGCTGTGCATTGATAGTTTCCTCTGTTTTACTGTCCCTGATCTCAAAGTGCACATGCGGCCCGGCCGATGCACCGGCATTTCCTGAAATAGCTACAACCTCATCCTTTTTTACCGGCACCTGTGTTGGTGTAAGATTAAAATCAGCCTCAAAGGTTTGGTGCTCGTACTGGTATTTCTTTACCAGATCAATAACCGCCGGGCTAAAGCTTTGCAAATGGCCGTAAACCGTAGTATACCCATTGGGATGGGTAATATAAATAGCCCTCCCAAACCCACCAAACTGTACACGTACCCTTGATATGTAACCTTCGGCAGCGGCATGTACAGGGTAGCCTGTCCGCTGGTTGGTTTTAAAATCGAGCCCGGAGTGGAAATGTGACGGCCTTAACTCGCCAAATGAACCGGCTGTAGTGGGCGGCGTAAGATCAAGCGGATACCTGAAATAGTTTTGCGGGTAAGCCCTGCTTTGTATAATATTTTGAGCAAATGCGTTTGAATAAAGCGCTAAACACATTGCCCCTGTAACCAATATTTTTTTTATCATGCTTACTTAACGTAAAAATCGAGCATTTTCTCATCTTCGAGGTATCCCTCAAGTCTGTCGCCGATTTTTACTTTTGATACACCTGGTGGGGTGCCGGTAAATATTAGGTCGCCCTTTTTTAGGGTGATGTATTTTGAAACAAAGGCAATGATGCTCTCAAACGAAAAAAGCAAATCGCGGGTGTTGCCCTGCTGACGGGTTTCACCGTTAATATCCAGCTTAAAGTTGATATCATAAACAGATTCAAACTTGGTTTTAGGCACAAAAGTGCTGACGGGCGCCGAGCCATCAAAGGCTTTAGCCAGTTCCCAGGGAAGGCCTTTTTCTTTGTGGCGTGCCTGAACATCGCGTGCAGTAAAGTCAATACCTAAGCCAATTTCTTCATAGTAATTAGCGGCAAACTTTTCGCTGATGTGCTTGCCCTCTTTGCTGATCTTCAAAACCAATTCAATTTCATGGTGTACATCTTCCGAAAAATCGGGATGATAAAAAGGCTTGTTCTCTTTTAATAAGGCCGTATCGGGCTTCATGAAGATAACCGGCGTTGTGGGTACCGGGTTATTGAGTTCTTTGGCGTGTTCGGCGTAGTTGCGGCCAATGGCAATAATTTTCATAAATGAACGCTATAATCGCCAAAGCTAAAAAATTTGATGGGTTTGAGGAGAAGGTTTATAATGTTGTATTAATAATTTGACGTTCCCCTCAAGTAAAACTTACGCAGGCAAGTACCTCTGGCACACCCAAATAGGGTTCATTCAATTGCTACAAACCTTTTGCCCCGCTGGGGCAGTCAAAAGTGAAAAAATTAATTTTAATCGAATTTAATTAATAACCGAAATCCTTTTGATAACGGATTCGGTACCGGCAACAACGCGGACAAAGTAAAAACCACGGACCAGCTTATTGCTGATCGGGTAATTCAGATTATGATCGCCGGATTCAACCCTTTGAGAAAACAGGGTAGAAATATCGTTGCCCAGCACATCCATTATTTTAATGGTTACGTTGGCATTGCGCGAAATGGAATATTTAAGATTGATCTGGTCGGTTACCGGGTTAGGGTACAATTGCACATCGCTTAGTAGTTTATCATCGGGCCGGGATACATTCAATTTTACACTTGAAGTAACAGCGGGTTTTAATGGAGGAAGCGAGAGGTGCAAGCCATTCTTCAAATAAGAGGTTTTGGCAGCTTTAGTTTTACCCCTAAGATACACGGTATCAGACTTTAGCGAATGACCATCGGCAACAAAGGCGAAGTTCACGAAAATTGCCATCGCAATTATCACGACCCATGTGTAGGTATAAACATAAGAATATGTAAAATTTCGCCTCATTATTTAGTATGATTCTACAAAAGTATAAATAATGCCTTCATCCCATTAAATATTAGTGTTTTTGTAAAACTTTTTAACAAATTTTAACAAAATGCACAGCCTTATTGTATAATAGACACATAATTTCCTTATACGTTTAATCATTGTAATGGTTTAACCAAAAAAATTAATATTTTTGCCATCTCTAAATCATAAAAGTGTCAAATCATAAAGATCTGCATAAACTGTCAGCCGCGGGCTTTCTAATCAGTTTAGGAATAATTTACGGTGATATTGGTACCTCCCCATTATACGTATTCAAGGCTATAGTTGGCCAGCGTCAAATTTCAGAAACATTAATTCTTGGAGGTGTTTCGCTCATTTTTTGGACATTAACCCTGCAAACCACTTTAAAGTATGTGGTGATAACCCTAAGGGCGGATAACAAGGGCGAAGGCGGCATTTTCTCGCTGTTTTCATTAGTACGGCGTAAAGCAAAATGGCTTATTGTACCGGCGGTTGTAGGAGGCTGCGCCCTTTTGGCCGATGGCATTATTACCCCGCCAATTACCATATCATCGGCTATTGAAGGTTTGCAAACCTATTACCCTAACTTGCCTACTGTATATGTGGTAATGGCCATTATTACCGCTTTATTTATCATACAGCAATTCGGTACGTCACTGGTAGGTAAGGCATTCGGGCCTATCATGTTCGTCTGGTTTACGATGATGGGCTTTTTAGGTGTTACCTATATCGTACATGATCCATGGATCATCCGCTCGTTAAACCCGTACTATGCCATTAAATTGCTTACGTCGAGTTCAAGCGATGGCGCCTTCATTATATTGGGTGCCGTGTTTCTGTGTACCACAGGTGCCGAAGCATTGTACTCCGATCTTGGCCACTGCGGTAAAGCCAATATCCGCGTAAGCTGGGTGTATGTAAAAATTTGTCTTATCCTAAACTATTTAGGCCAGGCAGTTTGGTTGCTACAGCGTAACGGCCACGTTATGGACCTTAATGCTCAAAACCCCTTTTACCAAATCATGCCAACATGGTTCCTGATATATGGCATCGGCATAGCTACAGTAGCGGCTATCATTGCCAGCCAGGCGCTGATATCAGGTTCGTTTACGCTCATTGCCGAAGCTGTAAGGCTTAATCTTTGGCCAAAAGTTAGGATCAACTATCCATCAGAGCAAAAAGGACAGTTATATGTACCCAGTGTTAACTGGCTCCTTTGGGCCGGTTGTTTAGGTGTGGTGCTAATATTCAAACACTCGGATAAAATGGAGGCTGCTTACGGTTTAAGTATCACCGTAGCCATGCTCATGACCACCATACTGGTATCCAAATTCCTGAAACGCAAAAAAGTACCTAACTATATCATCAATACGTTTTTGGCGGTTTACCTGCTTATTGAAGGAACCTTCCTTACCGGTAACCTGCACAAGTTTTTAGATGGTGGTTGGTTTACCCTCTCCATCGGTTTTGTGCTGTTCACCGTAATGTGGACATGGCATACCGCCCGCAAGATCAGGAACCGCTATGTGAAGTTTGTTGAGATAGAAGACTATTTTGATATAATAAAGGAGCTAAGCTCTGATGAAAGTGTGCCTAAATATGCTTCGCAGTTGGTTTATTTAACCAGCGCCAACTTCAATTCAGAAATTGAATCAAAAATTGTTTATTCCATACTGCAAAAACAGCCTAAACGTGCAGATGTTTATTGGCTTGTACACGTTGACGTAGTGGACGAACCTTACAAACGCGAATACGAAGTTGACCATTTAGTGCCAAACAAACTCATCCGGATTGACTTTAAGCTCGGTTTCCGCGTTGAACAGCAAATAAACCTGCTATTCAGGAAAGTGGTAGAAGATCTTGTTAAAAAAGGCGAGGTTGATATTACCAGTACCTACAAGTCACTGAACAGGCATAAAATTGTCGGCGATTTCCGTTTTGTGGTGATCGAAAAGATCTTCTCACGCTCACACAACCTGTCATTCATCGAAAGATTTATAATGGATTACTACAAGCAGCTTAAAAAAGTGAGCTTATCCGAAGAGCGCGGTTTTGGCCTCGACCTGAGCTTTGTAACGGTAGAGAAAGTGCCGCTGGTGCTTGCTATACCTGAGGCGATTGAAATTCACCGGGTTAATTAAATTCCCCCTTTAATATTGAAAGCCTTCCGGAAACGGGAGGCTTTTGTTTTTCAATCTACTACGGGCTTTCAGCTCAAGTGTGTAAGCTGAAAGCTTACACTATGCCACCCACAGTCTGAAAGCCTGCGGTAGTTATATAGTCACTTGCTTTTCTCCCAGGCCATCCGCATATATTTCCGCACCTCATCATTAATATCTTCCTTAAAATACATCCTGAAGTAGTGATTATACTGATCGGTGCCGGGCACTTGTTTTATTTTACTGAAGCACAGGTTATCGTCATAAACCTGTTTAAACGGAAATACCACATCAATAAAGTTTTTACCTAATTGGGCAACATAAGCAAAGTTTATCCTTGCTCCCAATGCGATCATGCTTTTGGTAGGATAAACTTTAATTTCGGCAATTTGCAGGTACTCGTCAACCAAATGATCAAACAGCGCTATGGTATGGGCCGTTTTGCCGCTTAGCGCTTCCGATAGCTCCCTGTCGCAGCATGAATGCACCTGGTTGGTAGCGGTAAATTCACGTTCGCATAAGGGGCAGTTCCACATAGGTTTTAAGCGGTTTTGGGTTCTTTCCCCAGTACGCTGTTTTTATAACTGTAGGTGGCATAAATCACTAAGCCAATCACCAGCCATATCAAAAACCTGAGCCAGTTGGTATAGCCAAGCTCGGTCATGAGGTAAAAGCAGCTCATCAGCCCCAAAACAGGGATGAGCGAGAAGTTTTTAATAAAGCTATAAACCGCTATAATAATGATTAGTATAAAGAAAAGATAGTTAGGGAAATTATACAGGAAGCCGTCAAAACCTAAATAATACTTCTTAGCATCGCTGATATCGTTCGTTTGCCTTAGTGCGGTATTGAATTTATCCTCTTCTATATCCTTAAAATATTTTTTAGCCGAGTCGGGCTGGACAGTTACATTAGCGTTATAAAGCTGATTGGTAGTTTTAAGCAGGCTCAGCTTGTCATTGTTGTCCATGTTATCAATGATATCGCTACGGTCTTTTAGCTTCTTAAACTGCATCATTTCAACCTGCGCGGCCGGTTTAAACCAGGCAACCGAGCCTAAAATCACCAGTGTGATAATTGGTATAATAAATTTACCATTCACATATGGTAAATGGAATTTGCCTTTAACAGCCTCTTCACGCGGCAGCAACAGCACACCGCCGCAAACCAGTACAAATGCAAACAGGGTACCTATACTGGTCAAATCGGTCACCTCGGTAAGATTCATGAACAGAGCCGGTATAGCCACCACAAAACCGGTTACTACCGTGGCAAAAGCAGGTGTTTGATATTTTGGGTGGATACGTGAAAATGCTTTAGGCAATAAACCATCGCGGCTCATGCTCATCCAGATCCTGGGCTGGCCTAACTGGAATATCAGCAATACACTCGCTGTAGCAACAACTGCACTGATGGAGATCACATAGCTAATCTTATTTAAGCCCACCTTTGCAAAAACAAAGGCCAGTGGGTCACCAACCTGCAGGTCTTTATAACTTACCATGCCGGTAAGCACCAATGCTATCAGGATATACAATACTGTACAAATCACCAGCGAATAGATCATGCCGCGGGGCAGGTCGCGCTGGGGCCTTTCACATTCTTCGGCTGTGGTTGAGATGGCGTCAAAGCCGATATAAGCAAAAAACACCCCTGATACCCCTTTCATAACACCACTGAAACCGTTAGGCATAAACGGGTGCCAGTTGGCAGGTGTTACGTAAAAAAAACCCACCACTATAACCGCTATAACAATCACTATCTTTAAAACCACCATGGCATTGGTGGCCTTTTTTGTTTCGCGGATACCAATATAAACAAGGTAGGTGATGATGATAACAATTAAAAGGGCCGGTAAATTGGCAATGAGCTTAAAACCGCCTATGCCCGGCGCCTGATCCCAGGCCAGTGCTTCTGCTTTTACTTTATCACTGATATCAGCCAGGTTTGTACCTGCTGCCTGAACCTGCTCATGCCCACGCAGGGCCGAAACATAGTCCATAGTCAGAAACTTGGGCATATGGATATGAAAGCCCTCCAGCAGGTTTACAAAGTATTCGCTCCAGGAAATGGCTACTGCGATGTTGCCAATGGCGTATTCCATTAACAAGTCCCAGCCAATGATCCATGCTATCAATTCACCAAAAGAGGCATAAGCGTAGGTATACGCACTGCCCGCAACCGGGATACGCGAGGCAAACTCGGCATAACAAAGAGCCGAAAAGCCGCAGGTAACAGCGGTTAAAATAAACAGGATGGAAACCGCAGGGCCGCCGTGGAAAGAGGCTTCGCCAATTGTCGAAAATATACCTGCCCCCACAACGGCGGCTATGCCCATGAGGGTGAGGTCTTTTACGTTAAGTTCTTTTTTGAGTTGGGATGACGTTGTACCGGGATGCTCACTATCACTAAAACCACATTCAACATCATTTAAAATTTTTGCTACCGACTTTTTACGAAAGATACTTTTCGACATGTAGTTTAATTAATAAGTGCTAACCAATCTCAAAATTAATCATTTTTTTGCATTGAATAAGTATATGCTTACTTTGCAACATGAAGATAGGAATAAAAGACGTGTTGCACAGGATCCGCCCTTTTTTTATCCTTTACCTTATCCTTTTAGCCACCTGCCTGACTATCAAACTGCTATTTACCCGTGAAGCTATTTTTTTTACGGTTAATGGTTGGCACCACCCCTGGCTTGATACCATTGAGCCTTATGTTACAGATATCGGCGACGGCACCACAGCCGTGATAGTATCACTTGCTATGCTTTTATTCAGTTACCGCAGCTGGCTGTTAATGGCCTCCAGCTATGCCATAACATCCGTCGCGGCACAAATCCTTAAATACATTTATATCGCCCCCCGGCCAAAGCTATACTTTGCCAGCCAGTGGAGCAGGGTACATACCGTAGAAGGTGTTTATATATTGGAGAAATACAGTTTTCCGTCCGGACATACGGTGAGTGCTTTTTCTGCCGCGCTGGTCATAACGTACCTCTGTAAAAACAAAGGCTGGGGAATCCCAGCCTTGTTTGTTGCCATAATGGTTGGCTATTCAAGAATTTATTTAACCGAGCACTTTTATGAAGACGTGCTTGCCGGCTCGGCTATTGGTGTGTTTGTTACTATATTTTGGCTAACATGGCTTGATGGTAAGCAGTTCATCAATTCGGCCAAATGGAACCGGGGCCTGCTCGATAACGTATTCAAAAAAGCCCCTGTCGCTAATTAAACTCCAGCTTCCAACTGACTGTTTTTACGTTTGATCACGGTTAATACGATAATCAATATTATAACGGCGCCGCCGCCATAAATACCTATTTTGGCCGGGGCGGACATGCCTTTTGCGTCAGACAAATACTGATCGCGGCGATCCAAAGTAGGTGCGATTTTGATAGAACTGGAAAATTGTTTCAGTTCGGCCTTTGCCAGATCAAGTCTCTGCTCCGGATAGTTATATTCAAAAGTATAGGTTACGTCCTGGGTATACAGCAGGATAAAATTTCTTAACTCCGGAGATTCGCCGGTTGAACCGCTGTTATCAATCCTGAGGGTGAATACCTTTCCTTCCAGTTTACCGATAGTGGTATCACGCGGATACATTACACTGCCATTAACAGATTGTTTTTGAATACCTTTGATGTAGGTTTTAAATACATCTTTCAAGTCGCTCTCCTTGTTTAAAGGTTTTGTATTAGCGTTTGGCACGCGTAAAACAAGAATATTACCTAATGATGCACTACCCTGGTATATCTGCTGGCCTAATGTATCCTTTTTAGTAAAGCCTTCGGGTAATGAAACCGTGACAAGGCTATCTATCTTTACAGGTTTAAGTGCCTGGCTAAAACCTGTAAGCGAAAACAGTATTATGCTTAAGCTTAAAATTATCTTTTTCATATTTATTTAACTTGAAAAAGAAGAATAAGTTTTAACTAATAATACATTATGAGATTTATATGAAAGTTAAATGACTTATAATCAACAATATAAATACAAGCTAAAAGCTGAAAGCTTAAGGCTGAAAGCTTTTCAAACACAAAGCTTTTCGCTTTCAGCCTTCGGCTTTGCGCTTAAATAAAGGCTTTAAGTTTATTCAAAAGCTCATCCAGGCATACTTCGGCAAAGGCAGTTGATGAGTCTGAAACACCGTATGGAATAATGAGTTTATTGTTGTGTACAATTACCCCGCATGAATAAAGCACGTTAGGTACATAGCCTTCCCGCTCATCACTGTTGGGGATCAGCAAAGGCTCGCGCAGGCGGCCAATTTCAACCGTTGGGTCATCCAGTTTAAGCAGACTTGCACCCAGCACATAACGGCGCATGGGACCAACGCCATGGGTTATCATGATCCATCCATCGGGTGTTTCAATGGGCGAGCCGCAATTACCTATCTGCACAAACTCCCAGCTAAATTTAGGCTGTTGCAGCATCACCGGCTTTTCCCAAATATTGATCTTATCCGAATACATGATATAGTTATTGCAGCCGTCTATCCGCGATATCATCACATACTTGCCGTTCACTTTGCGTGGAAACAAGGCCAGGTTTTTATTCTGTGCACCCGCACCGTACAAAGGCATGATCTTAAAATTATAAAAGTCGGTTGTTTGCAGCAGCTTAGGCATAATCAGGGAGCCATCGTAGGCGGTATAAGTAGCATAGTACAGTTTGCTGCCGTCATCGTTGGTAAACTGTACAAAACGGGCATCCTCAATACCCTTACGTTCATATTCGGATATCGGGAAGATCACCCTGTCGGAAATATCGGTATCCAGTGAAAAAACAATTTCATAATAGGAATCTGCAAGCCAAAGTACCTTGTCATACTCCAGCCGCTTCATATCGTCTTCCTGCAGTTTTTGCGAATCCATAATGATCCGGCGCAGGTTGGCGTACTCAAAATGATGATCGAGTTTTGATTCCAGCTCACTTATAACATCAATATTAATTTGGGTGATGGCAGCTTTTTCAAAAAAAAGCTTTTTATTATAAACGGCATTTCTCACAATTTCGGCCTCATCAATGTAACTGCCCGCAGGTTGTATGCTGATGTTGTTATCCTTATCTATCAAGGCCCGGCGAAAAGTTATGGAAGAGATATGCCCTTCGCCTACCGCCCGGAAACTGATGATCACCCTGCGCTGGCCGTCTTCAAGCTCAGTTTGGTCGGGATCTTCAACTATCGAGGGATTAAAGAAGGCGGCCGATTCAATAGAATACTCATGCGTAAAATAAGACCCAATGAGCAGCTTGCGGTAAACGGTAAGCGTATCAAAATCAATATTGAGCTCTAAAAACAAAGGCTTAAGCTTGCTGCAATGCCTGTTGAGCACCCGGGTAATATTACGGTGCCTTTTGGAATATTCCTGCAGCAAGGGCGATACAATGCCAAAAGCATCATCTTCGCTGATTAACATTACACGCTCAATAACCTCTTTGGCGCGATCGTTCCCATTAAAAAAAAATCTTGCTATTACACGTTTCGGATCTGGATTTACCCGGATGGGTTTGCGTTCGATAGAAAGTCTCATACAATGAAGTGGTAGCTTTTAGTTTGTAACACCAATCGGCGCAAATTGATTTGAGCTTTTTTAATTTAAACGCAAGATTTAAAAAAATGGCACTTTACAGGACGCTATAAAAGCCTATCTTCATACTTTATTAATCTTCGGTACGGTATTTTGCCCGCCGTGAATAATCTTGATCCTGTAACCCTTATTGATAGTTCCTGTAAATGCACAATTATGAACGTACTAATTGTTGAAGACGAAAAAGGCCTTGCGCTTGAGGTTGATGAATTTTTAAGCCACGAAGGTTTTACGGTTGAACATGCCCGCACTAAAAAATCGGCATCGGAAAAAATCTTCGTAAACAATTATGACTTTATCCTGCTTGACCTGGGATTGCCCGACGGTGACGGCTTTGACCTGCTTAAAATGCTGAAAGGCATGAACGAGCGCGAAGATGCTGTAATTATCCTCACCGCACGCGGCGCTGTTGACGACCGGGTATCGGGCCTTGAACAGGGTGCCGACGATTACCTGGCAAAGCCGTTTTCATTAAACGAGCTATTAGCCCGCATGCACGCCATCACCCGACGCAAACACCGCCTGGAGAGTAATGATATCAATGTTAAAGGCTTAAAGATCAACATACAAAACCGTACCGTTACTTACAACGATGAGCGCATAACCCTCACCAAAAAAGAGTTCGAGATCTTCAACTACCTGGTGCTTAACAAAAACAGGGTAATATCGCGCACCAACCTCACCGAACATGTTTGGGGCGATGTATTGGAAATAAATTCCGACTCTAACTTTGTGGATGTGCACGTTAAAAACCTGCGTAAAAAGCTATCGGCATATATTCCTATAGATTGGTTTGAAACCGTAAGGAGCATCGGCTACCGTATCAACATCTGAAATTGACAGCCTCATGAAATTACAGGTAAAACTGGCCCTTTATAATACATTAACCAAATTAGCCATTATACTTTTCACTGGCCTGCTTATCCTGCTTTCTATCGAAAAAATTTCTTATGACCATGTTGAGCTTAGATTGGAGGATGATGAAAAGGAAATACTCAAAAACCTAAGTTCAAAAGAGATCAATGGCTATCTATCAACTCAAAGAACGTATAAGGACTACAATATTTTAAAAGAGGAATTTATTATTATAAAACCGGTTAAGTTTGAACCCACAGTTACCGAAGATGCAAAGTTTACTACAGAAATCCGAACTAATGAAAGTGTAACGCAAACTTATCGCATACTTACTCATCAGTTTAATTTTAATAACCATACCTATTTACTTGAAATTGGCGTAGCGGTTACCTCTGTTGAGGAATTAAAATCCATCATTAAAAGGTTTACCCTTTTGACATTGATAATAGCACTCGCCCTCACGCTGGTAAGCGACCTGGTGTTTACCAAATTTTTGCTTGCGCCCTTTTATAAGATCATCGACCGCAAGCTGATCAAAGTAAATGATCCTATGAACTTTGATTATGAAAAGATCCAGACCACCACACAGGATTTCGAACTGCTTGATGACAGTATCAGCACACTCATGAAAAAGATCAGTAACCTGTTTGCTCTGGAAAAACAGTTTATTGCCAATGTATCGCATGAGTTACTTACGCCCATATCAATTATCAGCTCGCGGTTGGAGAATATTTTATTGCAGGAAGAACTCAGCGAAGCCAGCGAAAACAAAATGCACGCCTCGCTGAAAACATTAAACCGGCTTAAATCTATCATCAATAG
The DNA here is from genome assembly GCF_900100945.1 of Mucilaginibacter gossypii. Lineage (GTDB taxonomy): Bacteria > Bacteroidota > Bacteroidia > Sphingobacteriales > Sphingobacteriaceae > Mucilaginibacter > Mucilaginibacter gossypii. The sequence continues at coordinate 196,432 of NZ_FNCG01000014.1, forward strand.
CCTGCTGCTAATATCAAAAGTTGAAAATAACCAGTATGCCAAGACCGATGTGGTGATGATAGCAGGCGTAATTATGGAGATACAGGAAGAACTGGAAGACCGTTTGGAAGAAAAGCATCTCACCTTCAACAATAACATTAAATACATCTACTCCATTATGGGTAACCGCCCCCTAATGCATACCCTATTGTTCAATTTGATAAACAATGCAATTAAATACAATAAACCCAAAGGCAGTATTACCGTTGCCGATGAATTGAAGGAAGATGTTTATATACTGGAAATTACAGACACAGGTGCGGGGATGAACCAACAACAAATAGAAAACGCTTTTAACCGTTTTGAAAAATTTGAGACTGAAGAAAAAGAAAGCTACGGCCTTGGTTTAGCTATTGTGAAAAGTATTACCGCTTTTCATGGCATCCGGGTAAAAATAGATTCGGTAAAAGACAGGGGTACCAGTATCTATCTCATATTTAACCGCGAGCTTGACTTCACTTAATCTTCACATTGTATCAATACATTTACAAAGTTTATTTTGTAAATAGATCCCCTATTTAACTATAGAGGCCGTTTTCCAGATGGGAATGGCCTTTTTTTGTTTTCAAGAAAACCCAATCAAAAAACTACCGTCGTTGCGAGGTACGAAGCAATGACGCCTTTTTTACAAAATAATCTCTTATATCATCTTATTCCGCTTAACCAGGTAAGTGTTCAGGATATGATGATAGCCTTCATGGATATCGGCATCAACCAGATCAATATGATACTGTGCGCATTTTAACTCCAGCTGATGGCGATACTCCTTTAACGATGCCTTGTAGGCGTCGCGGATGCGGGCCGGGTTCACTTTCAGTTCGTCACCGTTTTCGATATCAATAAAATGATGAGGGCGGTTATCAAAATTAAACTCAAGCTCTTTTTGCTTATCGGTAACGTTGAAAATCACCACTTCATGTTTATTGAATTTCAAATGTTGGATAGCAGCAAACAAAGCCTGCTGTTTTTCGGCATCCAGATTATTTTCCAGCATATCGCTAAAAATGATCACCAACGAACGCTGATGGATTTCCTGGGCTATATGATGCAGCACATTGGTAATATTGGTTTGCGTATTTACTTTTGGACTGGCGTACATTTTTTCCAGCTCGGCATATAAATAAAACAGGTGTGTAGTGGTTGATTTCGCCGCGCTGATCCAGTCTATTTTATCCGAAAAAAGACAAAGTCCAAAAGCGTCGCGTTGTTTTTTAAACAGGTACATGAGCGATGCTATGGCATAAACAGAAAACTGGAGTTTATTGGTACCCGTTTCAGGAAAGTTCATGGATGATGAAGTATCCAGCAGCAAAAAACAGCGAAGATTGGTTTCTTCCTCAAACTGCTTTACAAACAATTTATCGGTACGGGCCAGCAGCTTCCAGTCGATATTTTTTACCGATTCGCCGTTGTTATACAATCGGTGTTCGGCAAACTCAACCGAAAAGCCATGAAAGGGACTTTGGTGCAAACCAGTAATAAAACCTTCAACCACCTGCCGGGCCAGCAATTCAAGATTCGCCAGCTGCCTTATTTGCTGATCATCGTTTAATTTGGTCATAGGCTAATATAGGCATAAAAAAAGCGCTGCAAAATTGCAACGCTCTTTCAAAAAGTATGTTGTGTTAATGCTACAATGTGTAGCATTAAATAAGCTTAAGGGTTATGCTAACTGTTTTACCAGTTTATCAGTTAATACTGATTTTGGCACAGCACCGATTTGTTTATCCACAATTTCGCCATTTTTGAAGAACAATAAGGCAGGGATGTTACGGATACCATATTTTACAGATATACCTGGGTTGTTGTCAACGTCTACTTTACCAACAACAGCTTTGCCTTCATATTCTTTAGCAATATCTTCAACTACCGGACCTACCATCCTACACGGACCGCACCATTCTGCCCAAAAGTCAATTAATACCGGTTTGTCTGATTTCAGGACAAGCTCGTCAAAGTTTGCATCAGTTATTTCTAAAGCCATGATTTCTATTTTTTAAATTTTGTACTTACAAATATATGCTATTCAAATTGCTTGCCACAAGTGTACTACTGACAATGTGACAATTATATTATTATAATACGCAGCCTTAACGCAGGCATGACCATTTGTCGCATTTACACCCTTAAATACCTCCTTGCGACATGACGTATTAACACAAATTACCTATTTCCAAAGCATATTTACAACTATAGCGGCGGGTTACTTTTTAACATTGGGGGTATTAATTAACACATAGCTATAGAATTATGTTTACGATTATTATCCCGCTGTTACTTAACTTCTTTACGCCGATACTCCAGTTTAAGCTATCATCACGCAGGATAAACGGTCAAATCAAATTGCCTTTATCCATAATTATATTTTTGTCGCTTTTGCTGGCAGCAGGCTTAGCCACCCTTTCTTTTATGATTTCGCTATATAGCGTACCTGCCGATATCAAATGTGCTATAGGATGCACTATATTTATATCAATAGGTATCTTAAATGTAGGCTTTATAGTTCCGGTTATTGGAGTTTGTAGTTTTATAACGTACTATAAATTAATGTAAGAAAAGGCAGCAATATAATTATATCGAAATGCTTATCTTTTTAATTTGGCTTATTGCCCCGGTTGTACAAATGATCCTTTCATCATTAAGGATAAAGGGTCGGATCATATTACCTATAATAGGCAGTACCGTATTGTCATGGGGATTGGGCATAGCGTTAACAGTTGCAGCCCTTCCGTATCTTGTTCCGCCACCACCACCCTCATCCTCTCACCCGGCCGGGCGATGTGGTATGCCCGAGATGGCCGTACTTTTCGGCGGCATTTTCATTGATGGGGTAGTCGCCTTATCTATTGGTATCTTCAGTTATATTATTTACCTCATCAAAACAAAAAATGACCGGAAGCCACAGCCGCCGGTCATCAGTTAATAAATTTATCATGCCTCCATGAATTATATCTTGATCAAATTTTCACGGAAGATAGGTTTTTAAAAGTCTCCCCTTCAGGGGAGATTTAGAGGGGTTTATGCACCTTTCAAAGTAGCCATACCGCCGTCAGCAATCAATTCGGCACCGGTTATAAATGTTGAATCGTCAGAAGCGAAGAAGGTAACTGTTTTGGCAATTTCTTCGGCCAAACCAAAACGGCCCATTGGGATCTGTTTGATCAGTTCGGAACCCATGCCTTCCAATTGTTCCTGGGTTAAGCCTAATTTATCGGCAGTGTGTAAAGGTGTTACAACCGGACCAGGGCTTACAGAGTTAACCCTGATGCGACGTGGCAACAACTCGGCCGAAATGTTTTTAGCTAATGAAAGCAATGCTGCTTTACTTGCTGCATAAACAGTTGCTCCGGCCATACCAATATGTGCGTTAATTGATGTATTCAGGATGATAGAGCCGCCATCATTAATTAAAGGCAACAATTGCTGAATACTGAAGTAGGCACCTTTAAAGTTGATGTTCATGATATCATCAAACATCTGCTCGCTCATTTGCTCAGTTGAATTGAACTGGCCAATACCTGCATTAGCAAATACGATGTCAATTTTTTCGGCAATAGCTTTTACCTTTTCACCCAATTGCTTAACCTGGTTGATGTCGCCGCTATCTGCAATTACACCTTGAGCATCAGCACCAAGTGTTTCAATTGCTTCGTTGATTGATTTTTGGTTCCTGCCGGTGATGATCACTTTTGCACCTTGTGCGATGAATTCTTGTGCTGTGGCCAGGCCTATACCACTGTTGCCGCCTGTTATTACTGCTGTTTTTCCTTGTAACTTTTTCATTATCTTTGTTATTGATACATCAAAGGTACAGTGAGTTATAGCTACCCACAAGAATGCACCATTTTGTGTGCAACATACTTTTTGGTAGGTTATGGACCGGTTTGATGCAATCGACATATCGCCTTTTTCATTATGACAAAAAACAGACATTCCGATCACTCCTGCGCTATGGCAGCAGCCCTAAGCGTGATTAGTGGTAAGTGGAAACTGAGTATAATAAACCAATTATTAAGCGGTCAGAAGCGTTACAGCGAGATAAACCGGGCCATCCCCGGCATGACCGAAAAGATGCTTTCGCAACAGATCCGCGAACTGGAAGAAGACGGCATAGTATCCCGCCATATTTTTCCCGAAGTACCGCCAAGGGTTGAATATTCCCTCACCCCTATCGGCGAAGAACTATCATCTATATTTTACACCCTCGAAAGATGGGGAAGCCATTACATGACTGTAACTAATGCTAATGGCGAAGTAATTAAGCCTGATTATACTTGTTATACTTTAGTGAAACAGGATGATGAGGTGGTGAAAGTGGAAGTGTAAAATGTAGATGTTGTAAAACGATATCTCTACAGGCTTTTCTTGTATTTTTTACCAGGACGGCGACTGGTATGGAATATTGAATAAACAAAGATGAGACCCTTTTCAGAGTAAACTCTAAAAATGATCAAAAAAGGGAAGTCATCCACTTTACATTCCCGTATTTTCCCGCTTTTATTAGGATAAAAAAGAGGATTATTACTTATACTATTTAATTTTCGCTCAACAGAGGTTTCAAAACGATCTCCCAATCCGGTTAATTGCTCCTCATACCACCTGTATGCTTTCTGATATTCTATTTCGGCTTTCGGAAGTAATTAAATGTTATATCTCATCAGAACTACCGTGCTCTTGCATTTTTCTTAACCTGCTCCCAGGGAATTCCAACAACTCTGCCACTTTCATAATCATCTACGCGGCTTTTCATTTCATTTAAAAAATCCTGATCCTCCCATAAATCAAGCTCATCTTGTATCTCACTCTCAACCATGGTATATATCGCGGCTACTTTTTTATCGTCAGCAAAACGGATATACTCTTGCAGTCTTTCCCTAATAACTTCTGTTTCCATAATAACGATCACTTGTTAAACAAATTTAACCTATAAATTTAACTATATCAAGCTTCATAACTACCTTAACTCAGCACCGGCTCCTCATTAGTCAAACTATGTATCCCCGCCATAAAATCATCGCTTGGATTTACCTTGAATGATTTAGATGACAGTTCAACAAGCATAACCTCTTCCCTATCCTTGATTTGGAAACGGAGCTTACAATTTTTAACTGGATACTTTTGATTGTTATCATCTATCATGTGCTGGATATCATCCAGCAGTTTACTGTTGAGCATTTGTACATCAATGCAAACAGTTAATGATTTGGTAAGTTTATCCCGCATTTCTGATAGCAGGTCCATCACCATGATGCGCAAATCCCAGTTATCTTTCTGGCGGAACTTTTCTTCAATGTTTCCTTTAATATGCAGGAAGTAGCCTTCCATCATCATATTACGGAATTTTACATAATCATCACCAAACAACGCAAACTCATACGATTCATTGTAATCCTCAAACACAAATGTGCCGAATGGCTTACCCGTTTTAGTCATTTTATGCTGAACGCTTGATACCAGGCCACCTATCCTTAACTCACCGCGACGGCGTAGTTCATTGAACGCCGCAGTTACATCTTCGCCGCCTTCACCTGACCGGGCTTTTTGCATCAGTTTCAAATCGCTGATGTTTGCGTTACAAAAACGTTTAAGTTCAACCTTATAATTATCCAAGGGGTGACCGGTCAAATAAATTCCGATAACCATTTTTTCGTACTTCAGCTTTTCTATCAGCGGCCATTCTTCAACATCAGGCATAGCAGGCTCTGGTACATAAGATGCCACCGAACCGCCAAATAATGACGATTGCGAACTGCTTTGTACATTCTGATAATCGTTAGCATATTTGATCAGGCGTTCAACACCTGTTAATGTACCCAACTCGGTTTTGGCAAAAAACTGTGCACGCGGAATTCCAAAGCCATCAAACGCACCACCATAAACAAGGTTCTCGTAAGATTTACGGTTGACACTACGGGTATTGGAACGCCTTGCAAAATCATATACTGTTTCAAACGGGCCGTTGGCATTACGTTCTTCAATGATACTTTCCACCGCTTTATCACCCACACCTTTTACGCCGGTTAACCCGAAACGTACCTGGCCACGCTTGTTCACCGCAAACGCCATGTCCGACTCGTTGATATCCGGCCCTAATACCTCAACGCCCATACGGCGGCACTCCTCCATGAAGAAGGTAATTTTTTCAATATTGTTCTGGTTATTCAAAACCGCCGCCATGTACTCTGACGGATAGTGTGCTTTTAAGTAAGCTGTTTGGTATGCCACGAAAGCATAACATGTAGAGTGCGATTTGTTGAACGCGTACTGGGCAAATGCTTTCCAGTCGGTCCAGATTTTGGTAAGCTTATCTTTTGGATGGCCTTTAGCTATCGCCCCGTCCATGAACTGGGCTTCCATCTTGTTCAGTACCTCAATCTGCTTTTTACCCATCGCCTTACGCAAAACGTCGGCATCACCTTTACTAAAGCCTGCTAACTTTTGCGACAGAAGCATCACCTGTTCCTGGTACACAGTAATACCATAGGTCTCACCCAGGTATTCCTCCATGTCAGGTAAATCGAACACTATCGGTTCGCGGCCATGCTTACGGGCAATAAAGTTTGGGATATACTCTATCGGGCCCGGACGGTAAAGGGCGTTCATGGCAATTAAATCCTCAAACTTATCGGGCTTAAGCTCGCGCAGGTACATTTGCATACCATCACTTTCAAACTGGAAAGTACCGTTGGTATCGCCGCGCTGATAAAGCTCATAAGTTTTAATATCATCAAGCGGGATGTAGTCGATATCGATCACCACACCATGATTTTGCCTGATCATGCGCAGGGCATCCTTAATAATGGTAAGGGTTTTTAAACCCAAAAAATCCATCTTAATTACACCCGCATCCTCAATTACGCGGCCATCATATTGGGTAACCAGTAAGTCCGAATCTTTTGCTGTCGCTACCGGTACAATCTCGGTAAGGTCATAAGGGGCAATGATGATACCTGCGGCGTGTACACCGGTATTACGTACCGATCCTTCCAGTTTTTCGGCTTCACGCAATACCTGTGCTTTTAGGTCGTTACCGTTCAGGATCTCTTTTAGTTCCGGCACCTGTTCAATGGCATCTTTGAGGGTGATACCCAGGGTTTCAGGCACCAGTTTCTTCATGGCACTTACATCGGCCAGTGGCATATCCAATACACGGCCCACGTCCTGGATACTGGTGCGGGCAGCCATCGAGCCATAGGTAATGATCTGCGCTACCTGGTTTTTGCCATATTTATCAACCACATAGTCAATAACCCGCTGGCGACCGGCATCATCAAAGTCCGTATCAATATCGGGCATCGATTTACGGTCGGGGTTTAGGAACCTCTCAAACAGGAGGTTGTACTTCATCGGATCAATATTCGTGATCCCGGTACAGTAAGCCACTACCGATCCCGCCGCCGAACCACGTCCCGGGCCAATGAACACGCCCATATCGCGGCCAGCCTTTATAAAGTCTGCCACGATGAGGAAGTACCCTGCAAAACCCATAGTACGAATGGTGAACAACTCAAAATTGATGCGTTCTTCGGTTTCCGGACTAATATCACGATAACGCTCCTTGGCGCCCATAAAGGTAAGGTGCTTCAGGTATTCCCATTGATTTAAAGTATCGGCATCGGGTGTTTTGTGGATCTTAAACTCTTCAGGAATTACATAATTAGGCAGCAGGATATCGCGTTTTAGCTTTAACACCTCCACCTTGTCAACAATTTCATTGGTATTATCCAGTGACTCGGGCAGGTCATGGAACAGCTTGCCCATTTCCTCCTGTGTTTTAAAGTAAAACTGATCGTTAGGGAAACCGAAACGATAGCCTTTACCACCTTCCTCGTCGGTAGCTATTGGGGTGCTTTGCATATCGCCTGTGTTTACGCAAAGCAAAATATCGTGCGCGTTTGAGTCTTGCTGATCCACGTAATGCGAATCGTTTGAACAAATCACTTTTACGTTATACTTTTTAGCATAAGTGAGCAGCACATTATTGATAATTTGCTGCTCCGGGATTTCGTGACGCTGTAACTCGATATAAAAGTCCTCACCAAACAAATCCAGCCACCATTTAAACTCCTTTTCGGCATTTTCGGGCGTATCCCTTAAAATGGCTTGTGGTACCGAAGCCCCAATACAACAGGTAGTAGCAATGATACCTTCGTGGTATTTTAAGATCAGTTCCTTATCAATACGAGGCCATTTGCTATACAGCCCTTCCATATATCCCAATGAGCATAGCTTAACCAGGTTTTTGTAGCCCGTAGGGTTTTTAGCCAGCATCAGTTGATGGCGGCGAACATCCTTATTTTCTTTGGTAAATTGCTTTTTATGCCTGTCTTCAACCACGTAAAACTCGCAACCTACAATGGGTTTTACATTGTGTTTACCGGCTTCGGCTACAAACTTAAATACGCCGAACATGTTGCCGTGGTCGGTAATAGCAAGGGCCTTCATCCCATCCTTAGCGGCTTTTTTATACAGCTTGGAAATATCGGCTGCCCCATCAAGCAGGGAGAATTGGGTATGTACGTGGAGGTGTGAAAAATCAGGCATAGTAAATCCGTTTCAACAAAATCTTTATGAGGTACAAAGTTAAAACAAGTTAGGGATGTAGACTGTTAAAAAGTAGCGCTGTGGAAATTTAATTAAAGCCGCCCCATTTTGTAAATTATACAACAACACACAGCAAACTGCTATACTTAGCATGTTATTTGTTTATATTGATCAACAGCATCTTCACCTTTGAAATACAAATACAATTGAAAAAAATACTACGAATAACCCTTAAAACGATACTTTGGATACTGGTAAGTGTAGTTCTGCTGGTTATCCTTGTAGTAATTTTGATACAGGTTCCTGCTGTTCAAAACTTCGCGAAAGACAAAGCCGTAACTTTTTTACAGAATAAAATCCACACCAAAGTTAAGATTGGCCATATCAGCCTTGGCCTGCCTAAACTGTTAGTTTTGGAGGACGTGTATTTTGAAGATCAGAAAAAAGACACCCTCATAGCCGGCGAAAGATTAAAGGTTGATATCAGCATGCTCAAGCTGCTGCACAGCCAGGTTGAAGTAAACGAAGTAAACCTGCAGGGCATTACGGCCAATGTAAACCGTGGGGCCGACAGTGTGTTTAACTTCGATTACATTATCAAGGCTTTTGTTGGCGAACAAAAAAAAGAAGTAGAACCTACCGATACTACATCAACCATGAAGTTTTCTGTTGATAAGATCGTTCTCGATAAGATCAACATAAAATACAAGGATGCCATTACAGGCAACGATGTAAAGTTTTTGCTTGGCCATTTTGACACCCGCGTTAAGGATTTTGATATGGATAAGATGAAGTTCACCATACCGAAAATTACCCTGAGCGATGTAAATGCTAAGATCATCCAATCGCCGACCAACGCCATCCCACCACCTGATACCGCTACCACACCTTTGAATATGGATTTGAATTTAGGGGTGATCGATATCTCTAAAATTAAGGTTGATTATCGAAGTGCCGAAATGGGTGCCAAGGTGGACCTAAGCAAGTTTTTGGTGGAGATGGACAAGATAGACTTAAAGAATCAAAAGGTAGGCATCAAAAGCATCGAACTGAGTGATACCAAAGCAGGCCTTAGTTTAGCCAAGCCTAAAACTGTGGTTAAAGAAGTTGTTAAAACCATTAAAAAACTGGATACGCTGGTATCCTCTCCTACCAAATCTGCCTGGCGGGCAACAATTAGAAAAGTAACTTTTACTAACGATAATATTAAGTTCGATAATGAAGCGCAGAAGGCTATCCTTAAAGGTCTCGATTTTGGCCATATGGACATCCGAAGTCTTAATGCCGAAGCTGAAAATATTTCCTATAGCCCTGATACCATTTCGGGCAAAATTAACTCCTTTACCTTTGCCGAAAAAAGCGGTTTAAAGATCAATAAGTTTCATACGGCATTCCTGTACGGGCCAACTAATGCTTATATGAATGACCTGTTGCTGGAAACGCCGAATACCACACTACAAAAGTCGGTACAGGTACGTTACCCTTCTATTGATGCCATCACCAAAAACATTGGCGCGCTGGGTATCAATGCCAATTTAGATGGCATCCGTTTGGGTCTAAAGGATGTTTTACTGCTGATGCCAAGCATGGCCAGCATAGAACCCTTTAAATCGTCACCGGGTACGGTATTCAAAATCAACGGCCGGGTGAGTGGGCAGGTAAACAACCTCGAGATCCCTAACCTGGAAGTAACCGGCTTAAGCAGTACGCATATCAAGGCCTCGGCAAAAATGAAAGGCCTGCCCGATGTAAACAAAGCTACATTTGATATTAGTATTGCCGATTTCAGTACCAGTCACAGTGATATAGCCAAGCTTGCTCCAGCAGGTAGTATTCCGCCAAATGTGAGCATCCCCGAAAAAATGAGCTTGAAAGGTAATTTTAAAGGAAGCATGTACAGCTTTAATACCAAAATGAGCCTGCGCTCGAGCTATGGCGCTGTTGATCTGATTGCGACTTTGAAGAATGGGCAAAACAAAAACACGGCAACTTATACAGCCAATATTAAAGTTAACGAGCTTAACCTTGGCGCGCTTACCAAACAACCACAAATGGTTGGCCGCATTACCATGAATGCTAATTTAAAAGGTGCCAGCCTCGATCCTAAAAAGGCAAGCATAGCTTTTAACGGCAATATTGCAAAAGCTTATGTTAAAGGCTACACTTACCAAAACCTGGTAATGAAAGGTACATCAAGCAATGGGGCCTATACAGCAGTTGCTACCATGAAAGATCCTAACATTAATTTCAGCCTGGATGCTAAAGCCAATCTCAACAAAAAATACCCGGCAGTTAAGGCCACGTTAAGTGTGGATAGCATCAACCTCAAAAACCTGAATTTTGTCAAGGACGATATGCGTTTTCATGGCAAGATTGTGGCTGATGTACCAACTGCCGATCCCGATTACCTGAACGCCGATATTAAAGCAACCGACCTGTTGGTAGTAAACAAAGGCCAGCGCATCCGGATGGACACTATCAGCCTCATCTCGACAGCCAGCGCCGATAGCAGTACATTACGCTTGAAAACTCCTGTCATGTCTGCCCACATGGCCGGCAAGTATAAACTTACCCAGATAGCCCCGGCCCTGCAGGATGTGATCAATAAATATTTCAACACCGCTATTGCAGGCGGGCAGCAGGTAGCTGTTAAAACTAAAGGCGGCAAAACGATAAAAGCCAAACCCGCACCTGTGGTTAAATATTCTCCGCAGCAGTTTACGTTTGAAGCCAAACTGGTTAAAACGCCATTGCTTACCCAGTTTGCCCCCGACCTGAAACAGCTTGACCCGGTTTTGCTGAACGGCAGCTTTAATAGTCAAACCGGCGAACTTGTTGTTAAAGGCTCCATACCAAAAGTTGTTTACGGCACCAACACAGTTAACAAAGCATCGCTTAACATTAACACTGCTAATAATGCGCTCAATTATAATTTTTCTGTTGATGAAGTGAAGGTGGGAAGTTCTGTCGATCTGTTGTATACCAGCATCTCAGGTGCCGCACAGGATAACAAAGCAGGCTTGAGCGTTCAAATCCGCGACGCAGCAAAAAAAGAACGTTTCCGTATAGCGGGTACTTTCAGTCTGTTGCCAAATGAATACCAGTTTAGCTTTAATAAAGATGGCTTATTGCTGGATTATTTGCCATGGGCGGTTAGTGATGATAACTTTTTACAATACGGGCCAAAAGGAATCCTGGCGCATAACTTCACTATTAGCAACAACAACCAGATCCTTAGCGTTAACAGCAGCACACAAGAGTTTAACAGCCCGCTGAATATCAAGTTCAATAATTTCCATATTGAGGCGCTTACTAAAATGGCCAAACAGGACTCGTTACAGGTGGGTGGTATCATTAATGGTGATGCTACCGTAAGCAACTTCCAAACCAGTCCTGTATTTACCGCTGCCATAAACGTTGATAATTTTAATTTTAAAGGAGATACGGTGGGCAATATAGCCCTCAAAGTAAATAACCAAACGCAGAATGCCTACGCCGCTCAAATGAGCATTACCGGCAAAGGCAATCAGGTTGATTTGAATGGAACGTATTACACCACGCCCGAAAGCCGTTTTGATCTCGACCTGAATATCGTGAACCTGAGCATGAAGAGCATCGAGGGATTTAGCTTTGGTAGCCTGCGTAATGCCACAGGTAATATTACCGGAGCACTTAAAATATCAGGCACTACAGATGCGCCTTCTGTACGGGGAGATATCAACTTTAACAAAGTAGGCTTTAACGTGGCTATGCTTAACTCCTATTTCAGGATGCCGCAGGAAAGCATTACTTTCAACAACGAAGGGATCCGCTTTAATGATTTTACGTTGGTTGATTCAACTGGCAACAAGGCCATAGTAAGCGGCAGTATCTACACCAAAACTTACACCGATTTTGCCTTCGGCATGGATATTAATGCCAATAACTTCAGAGTTACTAACTCAACCCAGGCCGATAACAAACTTTACTACGGCAAACTGTATGTGGATACCCGCATCAAGGTCCGCGGCAATATGACTAAGCCGGTGGTTGATGCCAACCTTACTGTTAACGACAAAACCGATATGACTTTTGTGCTGCCTACCAATGACCCGGCGCTGGAAGACCGGAAGGGAGTGGTTGACTTTATTGATAAAAATGCCCCTAAAATGGATTCCATCCTGCTGGCCAGGCAACTGGATTCGCTCAAAAAATCGGATGTTACAGGGTTGGATGTTTCTGCAACTATCAACGTAAATAAAAATGCTGCGTTTACTATTGTAGTTGATGAGCGAAACGGCGATATCGTACACCTTAAAGGCGAGGCCAGCCTGAATGGCGGCATTGACCCAAGCGGCAAAATAAACCTTACCGGTACTTATGTGGTTAACTCAGGCTCGTACAACCTGGCCTATGCAACTGTTAAGCGCACTTTTAACTTTAAAAAAGGCAGTACTATTGTTTGGACTGGAGACCCAACCAGTGCCAATATTGATCTTACCGCTATTTACGTAGCCAATGTACCACCAATTGACCTGGTTTCAAACCAGCTTTCGGATGCGCAAAATAGTACGATGTATAAGCAAAAGCTACCTTTCAATGTTAACCTTAACCTGAAAGATCAGCTGCTCACACCAACTATCAGCTTTGACATTGTACTGCCAGACAGTTCTTATTCTGTGTCATCCGAAGTGGTAAGTACGGTTAATACCCGCCTTACCCAGATACGCCAGGACCCTAACGAACTAAACAAGCAGGTATTAGGTGTACTTGTACTGGGGCACTTTATTGGCGATAATCCGCTGCAAAGCCAGGGTGCGGGTACTACCGTAGAGGGCACCATCCGTAACAGCGTAAGCAGCCTGTTATCTGACCAGTTAAACAGGCTTGCAGGAAGTTTAATATCAGGAGTTGATCTGAATTTCGGTTTAACCTCAGGTGAGGATTACTCATCGGGCACGGCCACCAATCGTACCGACCTCAACGTTGGCCTGTCCAAGCGCTTCCTGAATGACAGGCTTACCGTAAGTGTTGGCAATAATTTTAACCTGGAAGGTAATCAACCCGGTCAAAAAGCATCGAACATCGCGGGCGACGTATCCATAGCCTATAAACTAAGTAAAGACGGCCGCTACACCCTGCGTGCTTACCGCCGCGACGAATTTATTGTGATACAGGGACAGATCATTGAAACTGGCGTAGGCTTTACCCTAACTGTTGATTATAACCGTTTCCGCGAGATCTTCCGCAAGCGTACCCCTGAAGAACGCAGGTTACGCCGCCAATATCAGCAGGAACAAAAAGAGAAAAAAGAAAAACAGGACGAGGCGGATAAAGCGTTGGAGCAAAAGAATATGCAGCAGCAACAGGAAAACAAACCGCAAACTACTTCAAACTAAGCCCATGACCAAACATTTAAAATATATACTGCTTTCATCATGTGTTTTACTGAGTGCCTGCAGTACCACCAAGTTTTTGGCGCCGGGCCAAAAGTTATACACCGGCGGCGAGGTAGTAATCAAAGACTCGGTTTTGAAAAAAAGCGAAAAAAAAGCCTTGAGTGAGGAACTTGGCGCTTTATTAAGACCTATACCCAACAGTACCATATTAGGTATGCGTTTTAAATTGTGGCTGTACTTTAAAACAAAAACCAATAAAAGCAAAGGCCTTGCCCACTGGCTTAATAAAAAGGGTGAGCCTCCTGTGCTTATTAGTTCTGTTAACCTTGAGCAAAACAGCAAGATCCTGCAAAACAGGCTGCAAAACGAAAGCTATTTTCAGGCGCAGGTAAGCGGCGATACGGTGAGCAAAAAGCCAACATCAAAAGTTGCCAAGGCGGTTTATACAGCAGTAACCGGGCCTGGCTATAAGATCAGGAAGGTGGTATTTCCGCGGGGTACCCGCACTATCGATACCGCAGTAGCCGGAACATCGGCAAAAACGCTGCTAAAAGTCGGCAATAAATATAACCTTGATGTTATTAAAACCGAACGCCTGCGTATTGATGCCCGGTTGAAAGAAGAAGGCTTTTATTATTTCTCACCCGAACATTTGATCATGCACGTAGATAGCACTATAGCCGGGCATCAGGTTGATATTTTTGTGGCTGTTAAAAATGAAACACCTGGCCGCGCCCAAAACATTTATACCATCAACAATATTTATGTGTATCCGAGTTACTCGTTAAGGGACACCTCGCTGATGAAGGATAAAGCTGTTTTTTATAAATGGTATAATATTGTTGAGCGTCGTAACACCGTACATACCTATACTTTTGCCAATACGGTGCTGATGCGCCCGGGCCAGGTTTACAACCGTACTGCACATAACAACTCGCTTAACCGCTTCATTAATCTGGGTCCGTATAAATTTGTTAAAAACAGGTTTGAAGATGTATCTGCCGATTCATCGAAGCTGGATGTTTATTATTTTTTAACCCAATACAAAAAGAAATCGCTGTCGCTTGATATTTTAGGCCGCACCACATCGGCTAACTACACTGGTACACAGGTAAATTTAAACTGGCTTAATCGTAACGCCTTTAAAGGTGCCGAGGCTTTAAAGGTAACACTTTTTGGGAGTACCGATGTTCAGGTGGGGGGCCAAAATGCAGGCTATAATGTGTATCAGGCCGGTATCCAGACAACGCTTTCATGGCCGCGCTTTATCGGACCTATCTACCCAAAAGCGGCCGATGCCTATATCCCACATACTAATCTGAGCTTGGGATATTCAATAGTAAACCGTCAAAAACTCTATAACTTAAATTCATATAACTTATCATTCGGTTATCAGTGGCGCGAAACAGAACACCGGTCACATGAGCTTAACCTCATCAATTTTCAGTTTGTAAATCCGCTGAGCGTGTCGCAGAAATATAAAGACAGTATCGACAGGAAAGACGTTCCGGTAAACCCAGCCTTAAAGCATGTTATCGATAAACAGTTCATCCTGGGCCCAAGCTATAGCTTCACTTATACCAATACCAACGAGGATTATCGTACCAATACGCTTTATTATAATGGAAAGATCAGCCTTTCAAACAATATTTACGGCTTAGTTACCGGTGCAGATAGTGCCGGTGGAAAACCTAAAAAATTGTTCGGCGCCATATTTAACCAGTTTGTGAAACTCGAAAACGAGATCAGGTATTTTCATAAAACAGGGCAAAACAGCACTATAGCCAGCAGGCTTATTGTGGGTGTAGGTTTACCCTATGGCAACTCAACACAGTTACCTTATAGCCAGCAATTCTTTATTGGTGGCCCTAACAGCTTACGGGGTTTCAGGGCAAGGGCCATAGGGCCGGGTTCATTTGACCCAAGCAGCGGTGTAGGCACAGGCGGCTTCCTTGCCGATGAATCTGGTGATATCAAGATAGAAGCTAACATTGAGTACAGGCCAAAGCTATTCAGCATAGTACGCGGAGCTTTATTTGTTGATGCGGGTAACATCTGGCTACTGCACTCCAACGGATCACAGCCGGGCGCCGTGTTTACCAAAAGCTTCTTAAATGATTTTGCCGTTGATGCCGGCTTTGGTTTAAGGTTTGATTTAACCGTACTGGTATTACGTACAGATTTAGGTATCCCTCTTCGTACACCATATGTACGTGTTAATGAGCCACGCTGGGATTTCAACTTTAACCGGAGTGTGTTTAACCTGGCAATCGGGTATCCGTTTTAATTTTACAGTCTAAATATAACGAAAGTTAAGCTTAGCATATAGCATAGCGTCAAACAGCACAATTAGCCAAAAGCTATTGTGCTGTTTGCTTTAATAGACAATCAATCATACATATACGCGTCTGTTTTACACTGGATCGGCTCCCTCGCCGTTTTCAAACTGTATTTAAATACAAATCATTTCTTTTTAAATTTATCGGTGATACAACAAAACAAAGCCATACACCGTATCATTGCATATTGATAAAAGCAGCGATGTATACAAATTATAGAATGCCGCTAAAAAGCCTTTTTTTTAAACTTTTAATAATAGCACTGTTTCTATTCCCGGGCCGGGGATATGCCGACATTCCATATCAGTTAGTTTACCTGAAAAATTATAGCTCGCCTGATGGCTTGCCCAGTTCAAGGGTTAACTATTTAATGCAGGACAGCAAGGGTTTTATCTGGCTGGCCACCGATAAAGGCGTGAGCAGGTTTGACGGCCAGCACTTTAAAAACTTCACATCGGCCGACGGGCTGGAAAACAACGAGTGTTTCCGGATTGCCGAGGATAATTATCACCGGATTTTTTTTTACTGTAATAACTACAGGGTCTGTTATTATGAAAACGGGCTTATACATAAGCTTAATTCA
>NZ_FNCG01000012.1 GCF_900100945.1 Mucilaginibacter gossypii
TAATGAGAATGCAATCAAAATACAGATATGGTGCGCTTTTATTGCCGATCTTCTAATCAAAATTGTCCAGGTACAACTCAAAAGACAATGGTCTTTCTCTAATCTGAGTTCTATTATAAGACTCCATCTGATGAGTTATATCCACCTATTTAACTTTCTGAACGATCCGGAGAAACTGTCCGTCATGTCAACAAATCACTCACGGCAACTAAAATTGGGGGGGCTTGGACATCCGCTTTAAAACCTAAATCCTTCTTTTTATATCATAATGCAGTCTTTTTATAACAATAACAAACTTTACCGGACAACAGTGATGATCTATCGGAATCTCATTTTATACGCATCTGAAAACTTGCTATTGAAATGTTTATTATTTTTGGATGATGCATCCGGAATTTGAAACATATCTGCGAAGGAGTGGCCTGGCTGAGGAAGCGGTCCGCAGGGTCAGTGATCTGGCAGTGGCAAGAAAATTGCGCCGTAATGAGCTCCTTTTTAGCGCAGGCGAAATTTGCCGGCACAAGGTATTTGTTGTAAGCGGGCTACTGCACACGTTCAATATCTCGGCGGGAGGTAATCAGCATATTTTGCAATTTGCACCGGAAAACAGCTGGACGCTTGATGTTGAAAGTTATGACCGGCAGATACCCTCACAAGTGAGCATAGGAGCAGTAGAACCCAGCGAGATACTCTGCTGGCAAAAAAAGGATTTCGATATGTTGCTGGCAGAGGTGCCCCAACTAAAAAAATTTGCCGAAGGCCTTATTGCCCGTAATATCCATTACAGCCGGAAGCGGATCCTGATTTCATTAAGCGCAACGCCCGAAGAAAAGTATGAAGATTTTATCCAAACCTTCCCGGACTACCTGGCTCGTTTGCCCCTGCGTATGATTGCCGCTTATTTGGGCATCTCCATAAAAACCCTTACCCGTATCCGTCACGCGCAGCTCCTGCGCTAATTGAAATTATGGTCAGCTGACCATCTTTAGCATGATTTTATTGGGGAATTTTGTATCAAATAAAATCATTGACCTATGCGTGTATTTGTAACCGGAGCCTCAGGATTTGTAGGCTCAGCAATAGTAAAAGAACTTTTAGAGGCAGGCCATGAGGTACTTGGCCTCGTCCGTTCAGATAAAGGCGCTGAACAATTGGCATCAACCGGTGCCGAAGTATACCTTGGCGACATCAACGACCTGAAATTTATTCAGCAAGGTGCCGCCGCGTGCGATGCTGTAATCCATACGGCTTTTAATCATGATTTTTCACAGTTTAAGGCCAATTGTGAAGCCGACCGGAAGGTAATTGAAGCCCTGGGCGATGCACTTGTCGGAACAAGTAAACCTTTAGTTATTACCTCCGGAGTAGGGCTTTTGAATTATGGCCGGCTGGTTACAGAAGATGACGCGCCGCCTGCAGGATCAGATGTTATTCCGCGCGTAGCTTCAGAGGAGGCCGCCGCGGCTGCCGCGGCAAAACGTGTAAAAGTTTATACGGTGCGCCTGTCGCCCAGTGTGCATGGTGAGGGCGACCATGGTTTTGTACCGATGATCATTAATATGACCCGGGAAAAAGGAGAATCGGTCTATATAGCTGAAGGGAGCAATCGCTGGCCTGCCGTTCACCGTTCAGATGCCGCAGTTCTATATCGCCTGATTATAGAAAAGCAACCTGGGCTTCGTGTGTTTCACGCCGTAGCTGAAGAAGGTATCGAATTTCGCGAAATTGCCGAAGCAATTGGTCAGGGCCTGCATTTGCCTGTACTGAGCAAAACAGGTGATGAAGCGGCGGCGCATTTTGGATGGTTTTTACACTTTGCATCATTGGGTTGCCCCTCATCCAGCGAAAAAACACGCGCGGCCCTAAATTGGCAGCCTAAAGCTGTCGGGTTAATTGCTGATATGAGAGCTGCCGGTTATTTCCAGCAATAACATTGACCAAAACTTTAAGTTTACTCAAAGAACAAAAGCCGTCGTATACTTTTGCGATGGCTTCTGTTCTTTGGTTATTGGGTAATGAGTATTAAAAAAACCAAGCTTAAGTAACCAAACCACGGATAACTTCATAGTAAGCACCGCTCACCGGCAATTCAATACCTGCTTAATTGCACTGTACGATTTTGTAAGGATTTTATTTTACCTACCGGAACAATATACCTGTGGTGAATGCGCTGAAATTTTGCAGAAGGCAGCTTTTTCAATACCTCTTTTAATGGCATTAGCGTAAGTATGGGCTTGTCATTGGTTAAATGGATCCGGATATAATTTTCCATCGGGGAAATTTTAAATGGAATCTGTTATTGGTTTGAGAGAAGGATCGCCTTTAAAAAATAAAAGCCTCCCAACCTTGCGTCGGGAGACTTTCAACCTAAACCTTATCACAATTAAACCGGTAAGTTTACCAGTTCGTAAATCTTGTCACAATCACTGTGCCAAAAGCGGCGACTTTTTAAATTTTTATTTAATGTATTCTTGTTGATACATTAATCATAGGTTAAAACTGAGATTCCTGTTACAAAAGCCAGGTGTGACCAGTGTCAATATGACACTTTGGATGATTTGGCATATAGAAAACTGAACACTTTATGCCTCTTTTGCAGCTTTTTTTCTACGCAGATAACTATCAGTTAAAAATAGCGCCAAAATTACGTCAAACACGAAAAAACTTTTCATGAAAGCGCTATTGAAAATGGCGTTGGCTGCAGGCAATTTTAAATTTGCAGGTAGTTTAATGTTTACAACACTGAACGGATTTCCAGAAATTTGGACATTTGAAACGGTGATTGCCAGCAGGGCCAATATGCTTAGCACAAAAAAAGCCGCAATACCCAGTATAATCTTTTTATTTATAGTTGATTTTAGAGGTGCCAGTGCCTGATCTGCCCTGATAGCCTCCATTACATTATAGTTAAAGGCCATTGATGGTTCATCAAGTTCCAGGCCGGCAAACTCCTGGTTTAGCACAAGCAGCTCTGTGTACTTTTGTTTGTACAGCTCATCTTCCTCAATAAGCCTGGCAATGGCTTCCTGCTCAGCCGGTGTGCAGGTACCATCAATATAGTTCCAAAGTTTTTCTTCGATGGTGTTCATATCAGTTCTTTCACCTCGTGTTTTAAATTGCGCTCCAGCTTTTCTTTCAAACGCTGGCGTGCCCTAAATAGTTTAACCTTAACGGTATTTGTTTCAATACCCATTGTTTGGGCAATTTCTTCTAACGATTGCTCCCCCTTATAAAACAGGGTAATAATAGTGGCGTCATCGGGCAGTAATTGCTCAATTGCCTGGTTCAGGTAATATGACCGCGATTTGTTTTCTGCGTTGTTGGTATCATATGCCGATTCATGGCTCTCAACCTGTACAAATGTACCTTCATCATCAATCGAATCGGTATCCACCCGTTTCTTTCTTAAAAATGTCATAGCTGTAGTATAAACTATACTATACAGCCAGGTACTGAATTTTGACTGCCCCTGGAACGAAGCCAGCGAGCGGTACGCTTTCACAAAACAATCCTGCGCAATCTCTTCAGCATCTTCCCGGCCCTTTGCAAAACGCAGGGCCAGCGTAAAAACAAAACGCTGGTGCCGCTTAACCAAATCAGCGTACGCGAACTGGTTACCAGCCAGGGTTTGCTCAATAAGTTCGATATCTGAAAGCTTGCTCTGCATTATATAACCCCTGTGACCACACTTTTACAGACCAGGTTACACCTTTATGTAAATATAATTTATTTTGATGGGAATAGATATGGTATTAGGGGATTGCGCGTGGGGCGCGTTAGATTGCAGTGTAAAGCCCGGAGCGCGTAGAGAGGTTGCGGGTAGGAAAGGCGAGGACTTGCAACGAAAAGCCCGGGCCGGAGGCAACGCCATTGTCTGAATCAGAATTTACAGAATTTGATAATTGACCGAATGCTAAACCAATAAAAAATCCTTAGTTCATTTAGCTCAGGTATGATATTAAAAGAAATCCGAATTCGAAAATCCCAACTCCGAAATCAATCATAGCGTTGCCTGCGGCCGGGCATTACGCTCATACGCCTGCAGGCATTACGCTCCCGGCCGGTATCCGCTTCAATCCCTAACGCAAATTTGGGTTCAATTAAAGCGGTGCCCTCTAAGGTCAATAATCCAAATACACACCCGATTCGTAACATACGCCCCAACATTCAATCTCATAATTTTGTATTTTTACATTTATAAAAGGGATATTGTACGTTGATGGATGAAAACAGGCTAAATATTTTAAATAGCTCAAACAGGATGCTCAGCAAGCTTCAACTGCTGTCGGTATTTTTTGAAGATGAACTCATTTATAAGATCTACCTGCGTACCCAGGTTATCCATAAGCTTTTTGAAACCAATCCCGAAATCGATATCAACAAGCTGGAACTTTTTCATGTGCAATTTACCACCAGTCTGGTCGACCTGCTCCGCAAGATCAAGAAGAACAACGAGAACAATGTAAGCCTTGTGCTCGACGAGATCCAGCTTACCCGGGAAATGATTGATAAGATGGATGATAATGTGCTCACCGAGCAGGATTTCAAGATAGACAGACAACGGCAGGCGCTGAAAGTAAACCTTTCGTTGCGGAAGCTTTACCAGGTACTTTCAGATAACTCGGCTGATTATCCTTTCTCCAAAAATATCAATGCCTTCAGCCTGCGCTATGGTTCCGATTTTTTTTATAACATAACTCCCGAGCTGTATAATGAACTTGTGCAGCATAACTATAATGATACCTATCATAATAACTACGCTACTATTCAGCGTAAGCTGATGGGGGTATTGTTAAAACGCGAGTTCCGTACAGAGTTTTACTGTGGGTTAAAGGCCGGTAACCTGATACTGGAAGTATATAAATTTATGGATGAAGACAGGCACTTTTTATTTTCGCCTGCCAATAATTTATTCCTATTTTGCGATGTTACAAAGCTTTCGGGCATCGAGCATAATAACAATATGTCAAAAAGGGAAAAACTGATGCATGAGCTGCAGGACAAAATTGATAAGCTGCAAAGCGATGTAGTTACCATGAAAGCTTATATGCCTCCCGAAATAAAAAGCCTATTAGCCGAAAACTACAAAAAAATAGCCGACATCAACTTTTTACAAAGCCTGAGCGATGTGGATGTGCAGGCCAATATTTTAAAAGCAATGCTTAATACCGATATTATATAATTTATGGAGTTTTTACATTACCTGCTTGGCCCCGACCTTAAGGCCGGCCTATTGATTGTCCTAAACCTGATTGTTATTGAGAGCCTCCTATCCGTTGATAATGCTGCCGTACTGGCTACCATGGTACTTGACCTGCCTCCGCATCAGCGTAAAAAAGCACTACGTTATGGTATTATAGGTGCATATGTTTTACGGGGTGTTTGTTTGTTTTTAGCGGCATGGCTGGTATCTGTTTGGTGGCTGAAACCACTTGGAGGCCTTTACCTGATATACCTGAGCTTCAATTATTTTAAAGGCAAACTGAAAAAGGCCGACGGCGATGCTGAAGAAGAAACGGTTGATAAAAACAAGAACTGGCTTTACCGCTCAACCGTTGGTTTGATAGGTAATTTGTGGGCAACTATAGCTTTAGTGGAGCTGATGGACCTTGCCTTCTCTATTGATAACGTTTTTGCAGCTGTTGCATTTACTGACCATAAGATGTTAATTTATATTGGCGTGTTTATCGGGATCCTGGCTATGCGATTTGTTGCCCAGGCTTTTGTGAGGCTGATGGAAAAATTCACTTTCCTGGAAACCGTAGCTTTTATCGTGATTGGTGTACTGGGCATTAAACTGGCCTCATCGTTATTCATCCACCTTTATCCTGAAGCGGGATTTTCAAAATTGATGGAAGGAGAAAGCGCTGATATTTTCACTTCGGTGTTTACGGTAGCGTTATTTATTATCCCGGTACTTACATCATTGCTGTTTAACTTCCCAAAAAGACATACTATTGAACCAGAAGTTGCAGAAGCGGCAGAGGATGTGCTGGATAAGCAGTAGGCATACATTCCTTTATTTGTCATTTCGATAGAGCCGAAGGGTGTACTTTAGCGGGTGAGGACGAAAGAGAAATCTTATACTTTACGCCATGACCGCAGGAAAGGTGTATAAGATTGCTCACTATCGTTCGAAATGACAATTTTTAATTCTTTAACGATACAAATTAAATGTTCCTAAATAAAACAATAGCTTCCATTTTTGGCATCGGTTTTTTAAAAGGCGGGGGTACTTACGCCGCCATTGTTACCTGTGGCTTTATCTGGTTATTGTGGCAAAACCCGGCTTTGCAAAATCCCTGGTACCTGTTGGCTATTACCATATTTGTTACCGCACTTGGCGTATTTGTAGGCAATAAGGTTGAACCCGACTGGGGCGAAGACAGCTCGCGTGTGGTAATTGATGAGGTTGCCGGAATGCTGATAGCTATGCTTTTTATCCCTGCTAACTTATATTTCCTTTTAGCCGGATTGGTATTGTTCCGTTTTTTTGATATTGTGAAACCGCTTGGCGTACGCAAAATGGAAGATCTTGGCGGTGGTTTGGGTGTAATGATGGATGATGTGCTGGCTGGCGTTTACTCCAATATCCTGCTTTGGATTGGATATTTTGTGTGGATGAAATTTGGAGCACATTAGTGAAAGAGCGGGTTTGTGAGATTTCCTCTTCCTAGCCCATAAAATCAAATATGTGGTTACATAGCTAACTTGGTTAAGCCCCCTTGAGGCCTATATCACACAAATAATTTTTTCAACACAAAAATTAACCCTGAGTTCAGTTAATCAGTAGCTTATACCCCCGTCCGTGTACGTTGATGATCTCCACGTTAGGGTCGTCTTTCAGATACTTACGGATCTTGCTCAAAAATACATCCATACTCCGACCGTTAAAATAATTGTCATCATGCCAGATGTTCAGCAGGGCTTCTTCGCGGGTAAGCACCTCGTTTTTATGCACACACAACAGGCGCAGTAATTCGGCCTCTTTGGTAGATAGCTTTTGCTGGTTGTCTGTTGTCATGATCATCTGGGTTGTATAATCAAACGTATATTTCCCAATTTTAAAGGAGGTTTGTTTCTCCTCTTCCTTTTTGCCGATATTATCTGTACGTTTTAACAGCGCATTTATACGAAGCAGTAATTCCTCAATGCGGAAAGGCTTGGTGATATAATCATCTCCCCCCAAATTGAAGGCCTGGGTTTTATCTTCAATCATGCCTTTGGCAGTCGCAAAAATAATAGGCACCTGGGCATTTATCTTACGGATATCCTTACCAAGCGTAAAACCGTCCTTTTTAGGCATCATAACATCCAGTATCAGCAAGTCATATGTTTGTTTGGTAAAGGCGCGTAGGCCTTCTTCGCCATCTTTACATAAAACCACATCAAACTTACCTTTCAATTGCAGGTAGTCTTGCAGTAACAGGCCTAAATTGGCATCATCCTCAACCAGTAGTATTTTCTTCATATATTTTCCAAGTCAGGAAGATTTTTTAGTCCGGAAGTCCGAGGTCGGAAAGTCCGTAAGTCTTTATTTATTAAGTGGCTGAGCTTATCTTACGGACTTTCGGACATCCCGACTTTCCGACTTAACAATTACGCCACTGCAAACTTCAGCTCAAACTCCGAGCCCTTTTCTTTTTCTGATCTCACGCTTATGGTACCGTTCAGGCGTTTTACTATGGTATTAACATAGCTTAAGCCCAACCCAAAACCTTTAACGTTGTGCACGTTGCCGGTAGGGATGCGATAAAATTGTTCAAATATTTTTGATTGCTGGTCGCGGCTCATGCCTATACCTTTATCAGCTACTTTAATAACAATTTGCCCGTTTTTAACAAAAGTACTTATAGTTATATCAGGCGCTTCGTTGCTGTATTTAATGGCGTTATCAACCAGGTTGTATAATACGTTCGAAAAATGCAGCTCATCAGCAATGATATAGGCTTTTTCGGCATCAAGGTGCAGTGTGGTTTTAGCATTGCATTTTTGCAGTTTGAGCGCCATACTGTCAAGCACTATGGTAACCATTTCATTTACATCAACCGGTTTTTTATCCAGTTTAAAATCGTTACGCTCAATGCGGGCAATGTTTAATACACGCTCTATATGGCTGCCCAAGCGGGCGTTCTCTTCAAAAATGATGTTCGCTAAACGGGCTACCCGGTTTTTATCTTCGGCAATTTCATTATCCCTTAAAGCTTCACTGGCAATCATGATGGTTGACACCGGGGTTTTAAACTCGTGGGTCATGTTGTTAATGAAATCGATCTTCATTTCGGAGATCTTTTTCTGCCTCAATATCGAAAATATAGTATAACCGAAGCAAAGGATCAGCACCATGGTAAGGCCGCCGGTTGTAGCCATGGTAGCAGTCATATTGCTTAAGATCAATGAGTTTTTTTGCGGAAACGAAAGCCTGATCTTTCCGGGGTCGTTGATCACCTCTTTGGTAAAAATGGGTGTTTGGTAAGTATTTGCCGCTACAAACACAGGCAGCTTTTCGCCCTGGCTGTCGCTGGCATTTGAAAATATGAGCGAGTCGCTGTTGGCGGTTGTTACTTCGTAGCTGAAAGGCAGAAAAATGCCTTTATTATGCAGCTCAAAACGCAGTAACGAATCTATCCAGAAAGGGTTGATCCGTTTATTCAACGGTTCGCCCGATTTACGGTATTCTTCGGCCAGGTTTTCAATAACTGTGGGCTTATTGCTCAAACTGTTAGCCTTTTCAAGCGAATCGGTCTCCAGCATTTTTTTTATTTGTTGAACCTGCCGTTCCTTTTGCTTACGGGTTTGTTCCTGTACCCATAACGGATTGATACGCGGTACCGAGATCATTTGTTTGCCAAACTGGGGGTCGACGTAGACATACCTCAAGGTATCATACTTATGAAGTTTTTTAGGATGACCTACCCTGCGGGTAATACGCGTATGCACTATCTCGGGTGTAAGTTGCTCATGTACTACGCCAAACTCGTCTGTATATTCTTCTACACGTACTTTAAAATCAACCGTACCTTCTGTTTGTAGTAAGCCGTTAAGCTCATCATCCATTTTTCTGCGCTGGATCATGCGCTGCAAACTATCGCGCAGTAAAGCAATCCGTTTTTCGCGGGCAGATGAATGTTTTTTTGTTTTTGGTATTCCCGCTACTTTTATCGTGCTTATGTCCTGTTCTTCATTATCGGTGCTAATGGTAGCTTGCTGGGTTTTGGTTTTCAAAAAGTTATTCGCATCCTGGCGGGTAACCTTATCTACCACATTGTTCATAGCCTCCCTTACCTGGCGATCGAACGAATCAGACTGCATCTGGTATGATTGCCTCAGAAAATAAAATTGCATAGCCATTACGCCCAGCAACGCAAAGCTCATTAAGCCAATAATTAAACCTATGCTCCTTTTCTTCATTTATTAACAAACAAAATTATCCTAAATCCGCACACAAAAATTGCATTTAACAAAATTTAACAAATGTACATTCAATTTAAAACTCTGCTGCTTAATATTTTATTGTATCAATTATTAAGATGTCTGTTTAAGGCTATGGGTTATAACGGGCAGCGTATAAACAACAAAAGGCCCATTAACAGGGCCTCTTGAAATATTTTACTTATGCTTTTCTTTATTTATTAGAATGGCAGATCATCATCATCGGCCGATGAGCTGATATCAGCTGACGGAGCTGCATATTGCGGTGCAGCAGGCGCGTTGTTAGCAGCAGCCAGCGGGGTAACCCTCCATAACTGCAATGAGTTAAAATAGGTTTTTTTACCCATTTTATCTGTCCACGGGCGGCCTTTAAGGTTAAAAGAAACCTCTACATCGTCCCCAACTTTTACGTTATCCAGTAAATTGCAACGATCCTGTATAGCCTCAAACTTTAAATATTCAGGGTATTGAGGGTTCTCAATATATTCAAGTATAAGTTCGCGTTTTTTAAGTGAATCGGTTACTTGCTGGGTAGCCGATACTTCATGTACCTTACCTTTAACTTCCATAATTAGTCTTCAAATAATTTAAAAATGTAAAGTTAATAGTAAGAAATTAAAATAGGGGCTTTTTAATTCTTAATTTTACCGAATTAATATGCAAGTTTTCCACACCGAAAGTAAAATCATAATTACATGTAACAAAAGGCTTTCGCCTTACCTGCAAAGGGAGGTTGAAGCTTTAGGCTATGAGCCGGTCCGCGTTTTCCCTACCGGGGTTGAACTAAAAGGGACCGTTACAGATACTATTCCGCTTAATTTGAACTTGCGCTGCGCAAGCCAGATCCTGTATTCGTTAAAAACTTTTACCGCCCGCGACCCGAAAGAGCTTTACGATGAGCTGGTAACCATTGAGTGGGAAAAGCTGATTGATTTTACCGGCTATTTCTCGGTATCATCAAATGTAAATAACGAGCACATCCTTACCCCGCTGTTTGCCAATGTAAAAGTAAAGGATGCCATTGCCGACAGGATCAAATCCATTAAAGGTATCAGGCCCGATTCGGGCCCGGAGGTTAATAAAACCCTGGTACATCTTTACTGGCAGGATGACCGTGCCGAAATTTTCCTGGATACATCGGGCGAAACCCTGGCCAAGCACAGCTACCGTAAGATACCCGGCAAGGCACCAATGCTTGAGGCTTTGGCCGCATCAACCATTATGGCTACTAAATGGGATATGAAAAGCACATTCATTAACCCTATGTGCGGTTCGGGTACCCTGGCTATTGAAGCAGCATTGCTGGCTACTGATAAATCTCCGGGTTTGTTCAGGATGAATTATGGTTTTATGCACATACTGGGTTACGATGAAACCGTATTTTTTGCCGAACGCCGCAATTTAAAAGATAAAGCAAAAAAGGAAACCGGCTTTAAAATCATTGCCACTGATATCTCTGAAGACGCAGTTGACATCGCCCGTAAAAATGCCAGAACAGCCGGCGTAGAACATTTGATCGATTTTGCCGTTTGTGATTTTGAAGATACTGAGGTTCCGGCAGAAACTGGTGTAGTAATGTTTAACCCCGAATACGGTGAGCGCTTAGGCGTACACACTAAGCTGGAGATCACCTATAAGCGTATGGGTGATTTTATGAAAAAGAAATGCCTCGGGTATAATGGTTACGTTTTTACGGGTAATCCCGACCTGGCCAAAAAGATAGGCCTGAAGGCAGCCCGAAAAATTGAATTTTATAATGGTAAGCTTGATTGCCGCTTGTTTGAGTATGAATTATACCAGGGCAGCAAACGCGAACCGAAAGAAGAAAATTAAATGAAAAAGATCCTGTTATTTATAACACTTATTTTATCATCAGTACTGGTTAAAGCACAAGCGCAATTGGCATTTCCGTTTCAGGGCGGTAGTCCTATTATGAACCGCTTTTTTAAAGACAGTCTTGTTGTATCGCCCGAAATCATTAAAAAGAAAGCAAGCGGAACAGCGGTGTTTAAATTTACCGCTGATGAAAAAGGTTTGATTAAAAAAATAATTGTTTACTATGCCGATGATGCCATACTGGTAGTACCCATCATTGAGGCGCTAAAAAAATCAAATCATAAATGGATCATCCCCGATCATGAAAAACTGCATGATTTTATTTTGCCGTTTTCCATTAACTTTAATGCGCCGACAAATACAAGCAATGCTACTATAAAGGCGGCATTTGATTATTACAGCAAACGCAAGCCAATCATATCTTATAACCAGGTACCGCTTGAAACGGCTACTTTATTGCCCACGGTAATTGTTAGTTACAATTTAAGCGAGTAGTTTTTTAATAAAAAGGAATTTGGAAGCGACAGACTTTGCGGCCTGTCGCTTTTTTTGTCTTTATTATTAATTAATATGGTTGTTAAAACCTATGTATTTATACCGGCTCTTATAAAGGGCTGTTAATTTTTAATTAAAAAAGTATAAAATATCAGCTTTTCAATTGGTTAGCCATTAAAAAAATTGAAAATTTTGAAATCCATAACCCCATTATTTTCGTTATTTATAATCGAACTAATAAGTAAATGGATGAAAGATATGCTAAATTTAAAGATCAAGGCTATAGCTGCTAACATAAGGCATACCAGGGAGGGATTAAATTACACCCAGGAATACCTTGCAGCCAAGCTGGGTATATCACAAAACGCGTATAGCAAAATTGAGTTAGGTTATACAAAAATAACAGTGGAAAGGCTTTTTCAGATTTCCGCTATTTTGGAGATTGAAGTTGCCGAACTTATCGATACAGAAAAAATAGCCGCTGCTTAACGTTTTATACACAACCCCATTGTTCTGTCTTTTGCTTAGTATCTTTGCAAAAGATGGAACATAATAAAATCATTGAAGCCACTGCAAATTTTGTGCGCAATACGCTCAGTGACGCCGAAGGTGGTCACGACTGGTGGCATATTCACCGTGTTTGGACAAACGCGAAGCTCATCAATCAAACAGAAAAAACCGATCAGTTGGTAGTTGAACTTGCTGCCCTGCTACATGACATTGCCGATAGTAAGTTTCATAACGGCGATGAAGAGATTGGCCCGCGTACTGCCGGCAATTACCTGCAAAGCATGAATGTTGATACTGGTGTTACCGAACATGTGCAACAGATCATCAGGCATATGTCGTTCAAGGCCAGCTTTGATAAACCCTCCTTTCATTCGCCCGAACTGGCTGTAGTACAGGATGCCGACAGGCTGGATGCTATTGGCGCCATCGGTATTGCCCGTGCCTTTACCTATGGAGGCTTTAAAGGCCGCGAATTGTACAATCCCGAGATCCCGCCAAACCTTAACATGACCAGGGAAGAATATAAAAACACTACCGCACCAACTATTAATCACTTTTACGAAAAGCTATTACTACTTAAAAATAAAATGAATACGCCTGCCGGTAAGGCACTTGCCGAACAAAGGCACACATTTATGGAGCATTATTTAAAACAGTTTTTTGACGAATGTGGTTCAAGTTAACGTGAAAGCTTACTTTTGCGCCAAAATTGACAGCCCATGAAAAAACTTATACTTACTATAATACCCGTATTAATTACCGCCGTCGCTTTGGGGCAGGATACAGCTAAACGTCAGCGGTTCAACTTCCATTTCCAGCAAACAGTAATTACCCAATACAAACCATCGTTTCATGCCGATTATAACGGCGACAATAGTTTACTTACCAAAGAAGAAACACAAAGCTCAATTACCACTACGCTTTTTGGCGGTGCAAGGCTCTGGAAAGGCGCCGAAGCTTATTTTAATCCCGAACTTTCGGGCGGATCGGGCCTGAGCAAAACGCTGGGTGCGGCAGGTTTCCCTAATGGCGAAACTTTTCGTGTAGGCGGCGCAGAGCCGAAAATCTACATCGCCCGCTTATATTTTACCCAAAACTTTGAATGGGGCAAGGATAAAGACACCATTAGCGATGATGCCAACCAGTTAGCCGGTTTAAAAAGCAAGCGTTACTTTTCGGTTACCGTAGGTAAATTTGGTATGGCCGATTTTTATGACGGCAATGAATTTAGCCATGATCCGCGTACGCAGTTCATGAACTGGAGCTTAATGGATAACGGCGCATGGGATTATCCCGCCAATACCCGCGGATATGTTATGGGGATCCATACCGAATTAGGGCAACCTAACTGGACTTTGCGTTTTGCCTTTACCATGTCAACCACTACCGCCAACGGCGCCATTTGGGATCAAAAAATTGGTAAAGCAAACACCCAGACCTTAGAATATGAAAAACGCTATACACTTAACGGCCAAAAAGGTACCTTCAGGATCTTAGGTTTCCATAATAATGGCAAAATGGGAGATTATCGCCTGGCACTCGCGCAAAGCCCTGTTGCCCCCAATGTTGATACCACACAAGCTTATGGCAGGCACAAATATGGTTTCGGCATCAGCGCCGACCAATATCTGACCAAAGATTTTGGGGTATTTGCCAAAGTGAGTTATAATGATGGTAAAACCCAAACATGGTATTTTACCGAGATTGACCGGTCATTGAGTTTTGGCGGCGTACTTAAAGGAAGTTCATGGAACCGCGGCGATGACGAACTGGGCCTGGCTTTTGTAGCCAACGGCATCTCAAACGCCCATCGTGATTATCTTGCAGCCGGCGGCTACGGTTTTATTATAGGCGATGGCAAGCTTAATTACGGCACCGAATTTATTGCCGAACTTGATTATAAAATAAACGCATATCAAAAAAAGTTCTGGCTTACACCCGGTTACCAGTTTTTACTCAACCCGGCCTATAATAAGGACAGGGGACCGGTAAATGTCTTTTCGCTAAGGGCACATGTGGAGTTTTAAACATAAAAAGGCCTCGTCACTTATATTATGATGAGGCCTTTTTGTTTATATATAAGCTAAAAGCAGCATGAGCAAAACTAATAGCTAATAGCTTGATTAATGTTATCCCAATTGTTAACTGATTGCCTGTCTGATCTTCTCGGCGGTAGTGTTAAATTGTTCGGGGGTGAATTTTTGTTTAGGGAGCGAAAAGTTAATGCTGCTCATATCATTCATCGGTATAAGATGGATATGCGCATGGGGCACATCAAGGCCCATAACTGCTACTCCAACCCGTGGGCAGGGAACAGCCTTTTTTAAACCGAGGGCTACTTTTTTGGCAAATACCTGTAAGCCTATATAAGTATCATCGTCCAAATCAAAAAGATAATCAACCTCCTTCTTTGGGATCACCAGCAGGTGACCTTCCGTAAGCGGAAAAATATCCAAAAAAGCCAGAAATTCATCGTTCTCGGCCACTTTATAAGCGGGGATCTCGCCTGCAACTATTTTTGAAAAGATGGTCATTATTGGTGAGTGGTTGATTATGTTGATTGGATGAGTGTTTCTTTTATAGCGCAAATTATTCAGGTAAGCAGTTAATTATGACAGCTGGATAAAACCCAATCAACATAATAAACCACTCACCTAATTAAATTATCTGCTTATTTCCAGGATCTCGAATTCAATTTTACCTGCAGGTACGGTGATCTCGGTTTTTTCACCAACCTTTTTGCCAAGCAGGCCTTTAGCTATCGGCGACGCTACCGAGATTTTACCGGTTTTAAGATCGGCTTCACTCTCTGATACCAGCTGATAACTCATGGTAGCTCCGTTTTTCAGGTTCTTGATCTTTACTATCGACAATGCAAGTACCTTCGAAACGTCAAGTTTTGATTCATCAAGCAGGCGCGCATTGGCCAATGTTTCCTGCATCTGGGCTATTTTGGCCTCATGTAAGCCCTGAGCTTCTTTAGCCGCATCGTATTCGGCATTTTCCGACAGATCGCCTTTGTCGCGTGCCTCAGCAATAGCTTTTGATATATCGGCACGGCCGGTTGTTTTTAATCTCTGTAGTTCTTCTTTTAATTTCTCTAAACCATCTTTGGTATAGTATGATACCTCTGCCATAACGCAAAAATTAATTAATATTATTACTGTTAATCAACCAAAAAAAACCGCCCTTCCCTGTTTTAAGAAAGGACGCAATGCTTATAAAAGCAAACAAGACTATGTAAGCCCTCTGCTTACATAGTCTTGCGTTTTGGTAATTAACGAAGATAAGTGATTTAAGTTTTATTATCCAAATTTTTAAGAAGGGAATTTTTTTGTTACGTTATTACACAATGCCTTGTTATTCATTGGTAAAGTTGGAGCTAAGTATACACAAACAGGATTATCGGAATAATATGGTCAATTATACAGTTTCCGCGTATCCTCATTGCAATCAAACCTGATCTCATTTTTTATTCGCTCACTTAGCACATTATTGTTCTTTAATATTTCAACAACATGTTTCCGGCACATACCGCAGTTGTGTTTATCATAAAGTGCCTCCAATGGCTCCCGGCATTCCGGAGTTTTATTGGCATAATAGATATTAGTAATGTCAATTATCAAACCCTCTAATTCAATGCCTTTATTGCTGTTTGCTATGAGGGTTGTCAACAGTTTATGATCTCCCTTTTTATAATTTTCTTTTAAAAGCTCAACAAATAGTGTTGGCTGTTTACCAATAGCAATTTGTTTTAAAGCGAACTCCCTGATGCTTTTATTTTTAAAAAGACTAAGCGCTTGAATAGCGAATGTCACAACTCTTCTGTTCTTTGCCGGATGTTTACAAGCCCAATCAAAAAGAAATTCTTTGTCAAGAGGAAATGGATGCTTTGTAAAAACTTTAAGTAATTTTTCCCGGTTACTTTTCTTTCGTTCAATTATAAGTTGCTGACCGATTGATTTAAGTTCGGTGCTTTTTAGTTTCCTATTGTAAAACCAAAGTTGGCTTTGTCTCAACAGCGTTTCCTCAACTATATTTTTATAAACGGGTTCCGGTGGTTTTACCTTTGTGGCACGCTGTGCCATGTTTTCCCTCACCGAATCGATGTAGATCTTTATAAAGCGATTTTGTTTGGCACTGATATCCAGTTGCACCCAGGTGTCGGTTTCCGGGTTTTCTTTTTGAAATTGATTAATGAGGTCCTCGTCCTGCCAGTCTCCCGGATCTGCTTCAAGGCGTTTGCCAAATTCTTCAGCAATAAATTTCAAGCCTTCAATACCATCAAGTTGTATAATGTCTGAGGTACCGGCCCAATCCGATCGCCAAATAGGATTGTGAACAAAGGCATCGTAAATGGTTTTCCGGGCTTCTGCATCATCTTGTCGGGCAAACATTTTAGCCAGGCTGAAAAGCTGTGTCAGTGTCCAGGTATCTTTCTGAGGTTTTAGCAGGGCTTTTAATACTGCTTTCTTTATTTTGTCTTTTTTCCCCGAAAGGCCAATAAGTTCAAAAAGATATTCCCCTCTGCTGCCTTCGCATTGTCCATCGTACGAGAAGTTTTTGACACAGGCTTTGATGATCTCTCCCGAAAAATCAATACCGGGATAGCGTTGCAGTAGTAAATACGCTTCGCCGGTTCCCCGTCGGATGGCGCTTTTAAATTTTTGTTTGATAAGGTGGGTTTCTTTCATTAAAATATAGGTAGCACTTTAATTAATCTGGAGTTTCGTATCCTTTTGTTTTATGGTATCCGCTAACATTTCAAGCCTGGCTGTCTCATCAGTTTCTTAAGCGGGGTGTTTAAGACTTCCCTACCTAAATGTATCTGGCAGCGTTTATTATCTGGGTCTTTATCTATGTATTACTTTCCGTTGGCCTTCTTCACCATAAAATCCAAAGCGGCTTTATCCGGCAAAGGTTTTGCGCCCGGCTTCTCACCCAATATCATTATTTTATGATCACTTGTTGTATAAGCCGGCCATGCAGGTACGCCTTTCCCGTTCGGGTTACCGGTTTTAACGAAATTAACCCAGTAAGTGCTCATTGTATTGGCCAGTTGCTGATCGACAGGTCCCCATGGCCGGTTCAGGAATTTGAGGTTATCATAGGCATAAGCAACCTCGCCAGTATGGAAAGCGCCGTATTTTACAAAATCGGCAGTGGCAGGCAGGCGGCGGATAAAACGGTAAACATAGATTTTCGACTTCGCCTTTTTACTTTGCACATTGGCCCAGGTATAATTCTGCATCCCGAAGATCTGATCGCGGTTTATCCGTGTTTGGGAGGTCGCGGCTTCCTGGTCCGAACCCGCCGGATATAGTTTTAAAAATGCATCAGCATCGGCACCATATTGGCTTTTTATCATCTTTTTATACTCTTCAGCAGTTTTTGGCGGACCGACAAAAGCGTCGTCTTCGTTCCAGCCGGTAAGTACAGGCACATCGTTTTGTTTATGCTCATTAAAAATATCAGCGATGGTTGCGGGTAAAACATAGCCGTCAATAACCGGGCGGCTTTGGCCTTTGCCAACCAGTTCGGCAGCGGGTTTACTCCTTAGTTCGGCAATGGTGCTTGCACCCAAGGTAGTCGCTGTTTTTACACCGGCTGCCTCTGCTTCCCGCAACCCGCCTGATCCTTGCTGACTGATAAAACTGGCCCCGCTTTCGGCAATTGCACCACCGAACAACCCTTTACCTAATGGCGATGCCACCAAACAATTTACACTCATGGAACCTGCCGACTGCCCCGCTATGGTAACCTTATCCGGGTCTCCACCGAAAGCCGCGATATTCTTTTTTACCCATGTTAATGCAGCCAGCTGATCCATCAAACCATAATTCCCTGATGCATTATGCGGCGATTCCCTGGTTAATTCGGGATGGGCGAAGAAACCAAAAATCCCGACGCGGTAATTAATAACCACAAATATGATCCCTTTTTTAGCCATCGCCTCGCCATCATAAATAGGTACGCCAGCTCCACCACTTACAAATCCACCGCCATAAATATAAACCAGCACAGGGCGTTTTTCTGACGGTGTTTTTGCGGCAGTCCATACATTAAGATACAGGCAGTCTTCGCTGATGGGCTCATAGGGGATCAGGAATTCGCGCGTGTAAACACCAAAGGGGTCTGGTTTACCCCGCATTGGGCTGGCCGCAAAATCAGTGCATTTTTTAACGTCGTCCCAGGGCTTTACCGGCTGTGGTTCCTTCCAGCGTAAATCACCAACCGGTGGCGCTGCAAAGGGAATACCTTTATAAATATGCACATCGCCCGCCTGATTGGTTAAGCCTGATACTTTACCTGCATCAGTAGTAACAACATCAGGGTTTTTATTTTGAGCGACGACAGAGCAAGCCAGCAGCAAAAGCGGCAATAAAAGGATGCGTTTCATTGATTATAGGTTTAATGATTGGTTTGCTAAACTTACAAAGATTTGGGCATTTTGTAAACACGGCCCCACCCAAACCCTCCCCGGAAGAGAGGGCTTTAAAGTCTCCCCTTCCGGGGAGGGTTTGGGTGGGGGTTTCTGTAACAATCCTCTATATTTAACAAAAGCATCACATTGCATTTTAAATGCTTTGCTGATATTTGGCGAAATCAAAAATCTTTTTTCGCGATGAAGTTTAAACATCTGCTGCTTATTTCCCTGTCCTTCGCTACCGTTTCGGTATCGGCCCAAAAAAAGAAAACTACAACGGCTGCCCCGGCATCTGCATCAATTCCACGCCCAAAATTAGTTGTGGGTTTGGTGGTTGACCAAATGCGTTGGGATTACCTGTATCGCTATTATGACCGTTACCAAGCCGGTGGCTTTAAGCGCATGCTTAATGAGGGCTTCACCTGCGAAAATACCAATATCGACTATATCCCAACGGTAACAGCTGCCGGCCATACCTGTATCTATACCGGATCCATCCCCGCCATACATGGCATAGTGGGTAACGATTTCATTATCCAGGCTACGGGTAAATCCATGTATTGTACCGACGACAGCACGGTT
This sequence comes from Mucilaginibacter gossypii, assembly GCF_900100945.1. Classification (GTDB taxonomy): domain Bacteria; phylum Bacteroidota; class Bacteroidia; order Sphingobacteriales; family Sphingobacteriaceae; genus Mucilaginibacter; species Mucilaginibacter gossypii. The sequence continues at coordinate 19,283 of NZ_FNCG01000012.1, forward strand.
GTAGCCGTTGGCAGCACTTCAAAAGCAGGACAAATGTCGCCCCGCAACTTGCTGGTTAGCACAGTTACCGATGAATTGAGGCTGGCTACTAACTTTCGCTCAAAGGTTATCGGCATAGCATTAAAAGATCGCGGCGGCATCCTGCCTGCCGGTCACTCGGCCAATGCTGCTTACTGGTTTGATGATGCCAGCGGTAACTGGATCACCAGTACTTATTACATGAATGACCTGCCCGCCTGGGTTAAAACCTTCAACAATCAAAAAATTGCTGAAAAATACCTGAAGCAGGACTGGAACCCGTTATATCCTATTAAGACGTATGTACAAAGCGCACCCGATAACAGCGATCGTTATGAAGGTAAATTTGCCGGTGCCGCTACACCAACCTTACCGGTCAAAACATCCGAACTTTATAAGGGCCATATTGGCATGATCCGTTCTACTCCGTTCGGCAACACCATGACGCTCGACCTGGCTAAAGCTGCTATTGAGGGCGAAAAACTGGGCAAAAACATAGTAACCGACTTTTTAGCCGTTAGCCTTTCATCAACAGATTATGTTGGTCACCAGTTTGGCCCTAACTCTGTTGAGGTTGAAGACACTTATTTAAGGCTTGACCAGGACCTGGCCGCGTTTTTCAATTATTTAGATGCAACTGTAGGTAAAGGCAATTATTCGGTTTTCCTGAGTGCCGACCACGGCGCTGCCCACAACCCTAACTTCTTGAAAGATCATAACATCCCGGCAGGTGTTTGGGACGAGGGAAAAGCTGCAAAAGAAATGAACACGATGATCAGCGATAAATACAAAGTGGATAACCTGATCATCAGTATGGATAATTACCAGGTTAATTTTAATAACGCGGCCCTTGCAAAAGCAGGCGTTAGCGAAGATGCGCTAAAGTTAGATTGCATCGCATACCTGAAGAAACAACCAGGCATTGCCTATGCAATCGACCTGCAAAAAATACAGGAAGCCAATATTCCCGATGAGCTGCGCAGTATGATCATTAACGGTTATAATGCCGAGCATAGCGGTGCTATCCAGATCATCCTGAAACCTGCATGGTATACCGGCCACGGCACAAACGACCGCGGGCCAACCGGTACTACACACGGCACCTGGAATCCTTATGATTCGCATATCCCATTGGTATTTATGGGCTGGGGCATTAAGCATGGCAGCCTTACCCGCCAAACACATATGACCGATATTTCGGCTACTGTAGCATCGCTACTTCATATCCAGGCTCCTGATGGCTGTGTAGGTAAAACGATCAGCGAAGTGCTGAAAAACTAAGTCTGAAGTCAGGAAAGCCGGAAAAGTCCGAAAGTTTACAACACAAAACTTTCGGACTTTTCGGTTAATAATTAAAAACTTTCCGACTTTCGGGTTTGACCAAATTCGGACTTAATAAAATGAAAAAATACATTTCTAAATTTCATTATCTTATAAATGATCTGCCCGGTTTTAGCCACGTACAACAGGTGCAGATGGCTTGCGGTGCGGGCGCAAACTGGGTACAACACCGTTGCCTTACCAAACCCGAAGATGAGCTGATTGATGAGATAAACCAAATAGCCGAAATTTGCGACGACTGGGGTGCAACGCTCATTATCGCTAATCATTACGGCTTGCTTGACCGGGTTGATGCGCAGGGTGTGCACATAGATGATAGTGATGCCGATCTGGCCAGTATCCGCAAGATTATCGGCCCGGATAAAACTCTTGGCGTATCGGCGGCAGGTGCTGATGAATTATTGAAATTACAAAGTACCGGAGTGGTTGATTATTATGTTTACGGGCCATTTGCATCCGCATTAAATGATGTGTCCAGCGTACATAAGGTGCTTGGTTTTAATGGGTATCGTGAACTGGAGAAACTGGGCATCCATATCCCGGTGATAGCAGCAGGCGGCATCCAACCAGATGATGTAGGCCCCTTGCTCCAAACAGGCATCGATGGTATCGCAATATCGTCGGCCATTAATTTGGCTGCAGACCCGGCTGCGAAGTTGAAGGAGTTTTACAGGAAGATGTATTGATTCAGACCCTATCGGTATTTGATCTGCCAATCGACCCTTTTTAATTCATCAAGCGTATAATCGAGTCTTTTTAAATACTTTTTATTTCCAAGCAAATAACTCATATCGGCACCTCCCTTTTGATATTTATTTAAGCTATCGATGTCAAAAAAATAAGCGTACAGAGTTTTGGTTTTCCCTTTATTAATATACTCAAGCCAGGCATTTTTTCCCGACTTTGTTATAAAAGAGGTGTCATTAGGTGCTATCACATGCGATTGATAATATGGAATGCCATTTTCTGTTCGCACAGTTGTATCGTTAACTACCTCCACAGCAACGTGAACCGACGATTTATTAATAACAGATAAACGCCGGTCGTAATAATCCGTGATGCAGCCTGTGAATAATAAAGGCACGAACAATAAAATTTTTGCTTTCATGATGAGGTTTATTTATCATTAATACCCTGCAAATAAAAAGGTGACCTTTTTATATTATTCTACCGTCATAAAACTTTGATTTGGTTTCAGCAATCAATAAAAACCCCATCTTTATATTTTCATTTAATATTCATCTGTTCCATCTACATTAGCAATGTCATCACATCATATAGTTCGCGAAAAACAGGAACCAGCTTTATTAGTTTTAAGCATGGATACTTTTGATGAGGAAATGCTGGGGCAGTTGCTGGAGTGGAGCCCGACCGTGATCTGCTCTACCGGTACCGCCGAAAAGCTGGATGCATCAGGGATTAAAATCGACTGGATAATAAGTGATGGTGATTCGGGTGATTTGCAGTCGGACGTGAAGGTGATGCCTTCGGGAGGTGACAATGCGGCAGGCGCAGCTTTAAAATACTTGGTAACGCATAATTACCAGGCGGTCAATGTAATTACCGATGTGCTGGACCTGAAAGATTTTTTGTTTTATGCTGATAAAATAAACCTGGTGATTTTTAGGGAACGGCAAAAGATCTACCCGGTTAATTCGGGCTTTAGTAAGTGGAAACCCGCAGGTGAGTTCATTGAAGTACTTTCGCATCCGTCGGGCTTACAAATAAGCGGGCTTGAAACTACAGGCAATAACAGGTATAAAACCACCCATGATGGTTTTTTTACCCTGCAGTTTGAGCAACCTTTTTTGTTCATTGCCGAGGATATAGCGTAGCGAAAACAATAGCCGGTACGTATGGATGGTATTGGTTCGCTTTTTGAGTGAAAAATAATTAAAAACGCGTTAAACCGTTTAAACATTTAATAGTCTATATATTTATATCAGCAAAAAATACCATGCTGATCTGTTAAAAAATCTTTCATCATGAAAAGGACATATAAAAATCTATTAACAATTGCATTAGGGGGCTTATTGAGCTTATCCCTGGCATTCAATGCTGATGCACAACGTGGCGGCGGTTCTCGCGGCGGCGGTGGCGGAGGAGGCGGCGGTTCAAGACCGTCAGGCGGTGGTGGCGGAGGCGGTAGTTTTTCCCGTCCTTCTGGTGGTAGTTTTTCCCGCCCCTCAACTTCATTTAATGGTAGCACACGCGGCGCTATCGCGGCTCCGCAACGGAGCTATGGAACTGACTCTCGTGGTAGCATAGGCGCTCCTCAACAACGCAGTTATGGTGGTCGTGATTACGCAATAAGGCCAAATGGCACATCCGTAGCACCCCAGCGTAGCTATGGTAGCACCGGCCGTACCGTATACAATGGTAACCGCAGCTATACTACTGTAGACAGGCGCGTTTATAATGGCGGTCGAGGCACTTATTACAGAGGCGGTTCATACGCATACGGTGGTCGCAGGGTTTATCCTGGTACTTACCATTACGGTGGCCGCGGGGGGTATTTTGGCAGCCACTACTATTATCCATACCGTAACTACTATAATTCATTCTATTATCCGCGGTTAGGTTTTAGCATAGGTTTCTTGCCATATGGTTACTATCCTTTCTGGTGGGGCGATTACCAATATTTTTACAGCGATGGTTTGTACTACCGTCAATACAATGACCAGTATACCGTTGTTGAACCGCCGATAGGGGCCGAGATTAAAACCCTGCCTTCAGGTGCCGAATCTATCATGATCAATGGCGAACAGTACTACGAGTTAAATGGTGTTTACTACCAGCCATACACCAAAGATGACGGCTCAACTGTTTACGTGATTGCAGGTAAAGATGGCCAATTAACTACCGATCAGGGCAACGGCGATGGCAGCAGTGTTGACCAGGGCCCGCAAATTGGTGACATTGTAACTCAATTGCCACCGGATTGCCGCAAGATCAAGATCAACGGTGAAAAGCTGTTTGTATCCCCTGATGGTTATTACTACCAGGAAACTCAGGACGACGGCAATAAAGCTTACAAAATTGTAGGCACCCCATCTGATGATCCTGAAAATAACGACAGCGATCAAAACCCTAACCAACAGTAATTAATAAAAATTCAATATATATATATTAGGGCCGCTTCCATTTTGGAAGCGGCCTTTTTTGATTCTTACAGAATCTGAACCGAATAATTCAAATTAATTCAAACTTTTTTTAATTGCAAAGGGTAGTATATTAAGTAATAATTAAAATCTACCATTATGCAAAATCATGATCACCGCGTTATAATTCAAAAATTATTGGATTGCGCTTTAGCTTGCGAACATTGTGCTACTGCATGCCTGCACGAAGAGGATGTTAAAATGATGGCCAACTGCATTAGTCTTGACCGGGACTGCGCTGACATATGTGTCCAGGGAGCCCGCTTATTGCAAAGAGATTCAGTTATTGCCCACCAATACCTGGTTTTATGCGAGGAGATCTGTCGCCTTTGCGCCGCTGAGTGCGGTAAACATCAGCACGACCATTGCCAGGAATGTGCCAAAGCCTGTATCGATTGTGCTGAGGCCTGCCACGCACATCATGAACCTATTACACAGGATTGAGGTATGTTGAGTGATTAAATGCGGTGGCTTTTTGAAGGAGTGATGACAAAAGGAAGGCCTCTCGGTCAGCCCGTCGACGGATAACATGTTGTAGGCCCAGACTTACGAAGTTGCAAAAACTTTGTAAGTCTTCAACCGATTGCTATTTCCCCTTCATAGCGCACCGATTCTAAAATTCAGAAGTACAGGCCTTCCTGAATAATTGTCACCCCTTCGTTTGAACAAACACCAATCTTATAAATTACTAATTTTTTTAGGATTTGGCGTTTTCTTTTCTGAATTTTACTTTTATGAATAACCTCCCGCCATTAGCCGAACGCATGCGCCCCAAATCGCTTGATGATTATGTTGGGCAAAAACACCTTGTTGGGCCGGGAGCAGTGCTGCGTAAAGCTATCGAGTCGGGTTCATTGCCGTCGATGATATTTTGGGGACCGCCGGGAGTGGGTAAAACCACTTTGGCTTATATTATTTCGCAGTCATTGTTTCGTCCGTTTTTTGCTTTGAGTGCTATTAACTCGGGCGTAAAAGACGTAAGGGAGGTGATAGAAAAAGCGTCGTTGTTAAAGAAACAAGGCGAGGTGCTACCGATATTATTTATCGATGAGATCCACCGCTTTTCCAAATCGCAGCAAGATTCATTGTTAGGCGCTGTAGAGCGGGGCATTGTTACGTTAATAGGCGCAACGACTGAAAACCCATCTTTCGAAGTGATCTCGGCTTTGCTGTCGCGTTGCCAGGTGTATATTTTACAGCCGCTATCCGAAACCGATCTGATCGACCTGCTGAACAAGGCTATGAAGGAAGACGTAATCTTAAAGGATAAAAGCATCACCATAAAAGATTACGAAGCTTTGCTGCGCCTTTCGGGAGGCGATGCCCGCAAGCTGCTCAATATTTTTGAGCTGTTGATAAATGCTTTTGACACGCCGGAGATAATATTAACCGATGAGGTTGTATTGGAACATGTACAACAAAACATGGCGTTGTACGATAAAACCGGTGAGCAGCATTACGATATCATTTCAGCTTTTATCAAATCCATGCGGGGCTCTGACCCCAACGGTGCAGTTTACTGGCTGGCGAGAATGATCGTAGGCGGTGAAGACCCTTTGTTTATTGCCCGCCGTATGCTGATCCTGGCATCCGAAGATATTGGCAACGCTAACCCCAATGCCTTGCTGCTTGCACAAAGTTGTTTTGAGGCGGTTAATAAGATTGGTATGCCTGAATCGCAACTGATATTATCGCAGACGGCTATTTACCTGGCAACATCGGCTAAAAGTAATTCGGCTACAACAGCTATTGGTGCGGCCATAGCATTGGTGCGCCAAACCGGCGATTTACCGGTGCCGCTGCACTTACGTAACGCACCAACCAAATTCATGAAAAACATAGGCTACGGCAAGGATTACAAATACGCCCATAGCTACGAAGGTAATTTTACCGATCTTGATTTTCTGCCGGATGCTATCCGCGGAACAAAAATTTACGACCCCGGTAACAACGCGCGTGAAAACGAATCAAAAGAAAAGTTAAGAAAACTTTGGGGCGACAGGTATAAATACTAACTTAAGCTTCGTTTTATTGAGCCTGTTAATTAATATCATATAACAAATTGACCAATATTAATTAATTTATAGCTTTAGGCTTTACGCATCGTGCCTGTCGCTTTTATATAGAACAAATTATAGCTTTGGGCTTTATGCATTTTGCTTTTAGCTTTATAAAACCTATACCTTAACCTTTAACTGTCTATACTTATGATCACTACCTTTCTCGGGCACGAACTTAAAGCTTTCTGGCGGTCAAAAAACACAGGTAAAAGTATTGCTATCCGTGTGGTGATGGGCTTACTTATCCTTTATCTTTTTGGATGTATTTTGCTTGCCGGTTTGTTTTTGAATGAAATTTTGGGCCAGGTTTTTCCGCATGATGACATAGTGGTTTCTTTTTGCGGTATCATCCTGCTTTATTTTTTATTTGACCTGATGATGCGCATGCAATTGCAGGAGCTGCCAACGTTACGGGTGCAACCATATCTTCATTTACCTATAAAAAGGAATAGGGTGGTCGGCTATCTGGCCTTTACGGCCATGCTTTCGGTGTTTAACCTGTGGCCCATTATACTTTTTGTACCTTTTATTTTAAAAGTGATCCTTACCGATTCGGGTGCTTTGCCTGCGCTCGCTTTTATATTGGCTATTATCGGTTTCATGCTTTTCAATAACTACATGGCCTTGTTTATTAAACGCAGGGCCAATCTTAACGGATGGGTCTTCCTGGTTTTCGCAGCGGCTCTCATCCTTATTATTACCGGTGATTTCAGGTTTCACCTCTATTCGGTACGCAATATTTCCTATCTGTATTTTGGCCATTTGCTCAATAAACCGGTGTTGGTATTGCCGCCTGTTGTGCTTGCAGCAGCCATGTATTACATAAATTTTGCCTATTTAAAGCAAAACCTGTATCTCGAAGAGCTGAGTTCGCGCAAGGCATCGGCTTATAAAAGCAGTACGGAGTTTCCGCTGTTAAACAGGTTTGGTAAAGTAGGCGACCTTGCCGCAAACGAGCTGAAACTGATATTCCGTAATAAGCGGCCACGATCGACATTGGTTATGGGGCTGTTCTTTATGTTTTACGGGCTCATATTTTATACCAACAGCCATTACGGACAAACCTGGTACATTTTTGTGGGCATGTTCATGACTGGTATTTTTATTATCAGTTACGGGCAGTTCATGTATAGCTGGCAAGGCGCTCATTTTGATGGCCTGTTGGTAAGCAAGATCAATTTCCGCGATTTTTTAAAGGCAAAATACCTGCTGTTTACCATGGTATCAACCGTGGCTTTTATATTGACTACGCCTTATGCTTATTTTGGCTGGCGCATTGTTTTGGTACATTTTGTAATGTACCTGTGGAACATTGGTATCAACACCACCATTGTACTGTTTTTTGCTAACCGCAATGCCAAACGGATAGATCTGTCAAAAGGCGCGTCGTTTAATTGGGAAGGGGTGGGGGCAACGCAAATGCTTATTTCGTTTCCCTTGATGATTACGCCGTATATTATTTATCTTCCCTTCTCACTGTTCAAACACGCGGACATCGGCCTGGCCATGCTGGCCGGTACCGGGATCATATTTATTTTAACCCGCGATTTTTGGGTTAAAAAACTTGAGGAGGATTTTATACAAAAACGTTATACCGTTGCCGAAGGCTTCAGAAACAAATAACCATGATTGAAGTAAGAAATTTGAAAAAAGTTTATAACGGGATTACCGTTGTAGATGTACCCGCCCTGCAAATTAACAAAGGCGAAAGCGTAGGCCTTGTAGGTAATAACGGCGCAGGCAAAACTACGTTGTTCCGGATGGTGCTCGACCTCATTCGCGCCGAAAGTGGCGAAATCCTTTCAAACGGAGAAATTGTAGCCGGTCATGAGAAGTGGAAAGATTACACCGCTGCTTATCTTGATGAAGGTTTCCTGATAGACTACCTTACACCCGAAGAATATTTTTATTTTATAGGAGGGCTGCATGGTCATAACCGCACATATGTTGATGAGGTGTTAGTTAGCCTGACCGATTTTTTTAATGGCGAGATACTGAAGAAAGGGAAGTACATTCGCGACCTGTCAAAAGGTAACCAATGCAAAGTTGGTGTAGCGGCCTGCCTGTTGCAGGAACCTCAATTGCTCATGCTGGACGAGCCCTTTGCCAATATTGACCCAAGTACCCAGTTCAGGCTTAAAAACCTGCTGAAAGATCTGAACAGGAATAAGGGTGTAACTACCATAGTATCCAGCCATGATCTTAACCACATCACTGATGTGTGCGACCGCATCCTGCTGATGGAAAAAGGTGTGATCATTAAAGATATTGCAACCAGCTCATCAACGTTAAATGAGTTGGAAGCGTATTTTGGCGTTGAGGTCGCCCCTTCCGCCCGTTAAAAGGGTGACTACCTTCAAGCTCCCTTTTTAAGCATAAACAAAAAACGCATTGCCGGCAGCAATGCGTTTTTTGTTTAAAATCTTCTTTTGACAAGCGCGTGTGCATACAAGCACTCGCTTTAGGGGGCGGGTGGGGCCTGGATTAGCTCATCCGTCAATTTCTCAAACTCGTTGATAAACTCGGTATAATGCTCCCCCGTACCGGGGCCGCTAAAACCTGTATGGATCTTTTGTACGTCGCCGTTTTTATCAATAATGATGGTGGTAGGGAAGCCAACCACTTTTGATAACATAGGCAGGCTTTGGGCGGTTTGTTTTTTATCGCTGGTATAGCCGGTCACCAACAATGGATAAGGTACTTTAAACCTGTCTTTTACCTGCTGCAGCGCTTTCTTTGATTTTTCAAAATCGGTGGTGCGTTCATAAGCCAGACCAATTACTTCAACACCTTTATTGTGATATTTGTTATAGTAGTTAACCATATAAGCAGTTTCGTCCATACAGTTAGGGCACCATGAGCCCAATATCTGTACAATTACCACTTTGTTTCTGAACCTGGCATCATCAAGCGAGATAGTTTTGCCATCAAGGTCCTTAAAGCTGAAAGTTATTTTTTTATACCCCGGTTTTAATGAAGTGAGTGAATATGCATCGGGAAGTTTGGCGTTTTCATCCTTTACAGCAGTCCATGCCTGCACAGATGAATAGCCGGCGAAAAATTTACCGTCGGTTAAGGTCTTATCATCGCTAATGGTAGCAGTAAAAGTATAGGCATGACCACCGTCGAAAGTAGAGAGGTAAAGTTTATTACCACTTACCGAGCCTTCTAAATAACGGTAATCACCGGTGGTGGTTAAGAAAGTGCCTGTAAGTTTATTGCCCTCCTGCTTAAACTCGCCAACGGTGGTATCGCGGCCCTCGCCCTCACCAAACACCGCCGACCAGCGGCCTCCGATATTAAATGCCGGGTTTTCGGTATTCTTAAAAAAGCGCCATGAAGTGTTAGGTCGGGCGCTGAACGGAACAAGAAGATCATTATCGGCCAGGTGCCTTACCCAGTTGCCGTTAAGGCTATCTCCGTTAAGTTTCAGCTTAAATTCTGAATTGAACAGCGGCATATGGATAAAAACAGAATCGCCTTTGGTAGCAACATCTGTTACTTTAAAATGCTCGGCACCGTTAATGATAGCTAATTGTTGTTTGCTCCCGCTATTGCTGAACTCGAAATTAAAAGGGATTTCGGTGCCTGATTTAGTTTTAAGCGCACCGCGCCACACACCTGTTTTTAGTTTGGTTTGAGCAAAGCCGGTTTGCAGAAATAGTAATCCGCAAATACCGGCTATAATATTTTTGAAAGTCATACTTAAATATATAGTCTACTTAATCTATATACTTTCAAAGGTATAAAAACAGCGCCGTTATTTCAACAATCCGCGCGAAATGACAATTCTTTGAATTTCAGATGTTCCTTCATAAATCTGGGTTATTTTGGCATCCCGCATCAGGCGTTCAACGTGATACTCTTTCACGTAACCGTACCCGCCATGGATCTGTACCGCTTCGGTGGTGGTGCGCATAGCTACTTCAGATGCATAAAGTTTTGCCATTGATGATGCCTGGGCATAGGGTTTTCCATGATCTTTAAACCATGCCGCTTTAAGGCACATCAAACGTGCTGCCTCAATTTCAGTAGCCATATCGGCCAGCTTAAATTGGATAGCCTGGTGATCAGCCAGCGGTTTACCAAAAGTTTTGCGCTCCTTAGCGTATTGCACTGCAAGTTCGTAAGCACCTGAAGCAATACCTAAAGCCTGCGAAGCAATACCTATACGGCCGCCATCCAGTACGTTCATGGCAAACTTAAACCCAAAACCGTCTTCGCCAATGCGGTTCTCTTTAGGCACTTTAACGTCGGCAAACATCAGCGAGTGGGTATCCGAGCCGCGGATGCCCATCTTGTTCTCTTTAGGGCCGACAGTAAAGCCGGGCGTTCCTTTTTCCACAATAAAAGCGTTAATACCATGGTGCTTTTTTTCGGCATTGGTTTGTGCTATTACAATATAGGTAGATGCGCTGCCCCCGCTGGTGATCCAGTTCTTAGTACCATTAAGCAGGTAATGATCGCCCATATCAATGGCTGTAGTGCTTTGTGACGTAGCATCAGAGCCGGCCTCTGGCTCCGAAAGACAGAAAGCGCCAATGCATTCACCTTTGGCCAGCGGTGCCAGATATTTTTGCTTTTGTTCTTCGCTGCCATATTTCTCCAATCCATAGCATACCAGCGAATTATTCACAGAAACAACTACTGACGTGGATGCGTCAATCTTTGAAAGTTCCTCCATCACCAGCACATATGATATGGCATCCATGCCAGCGCCGCCATATTGCGGAGATACCATCATGCCCAGGAAACCCAGTTCACCAAGTTTCTTAACCTGTGCGGCAGGGAATTTTTGCTGTTCATCGCGTTCAATAACACCTGGCTTTAATTCTGTTTGCGCAAAATCACGCGCAGCCTGGCGAATCATTTTTTGTTCTTCGGTCAGTTCAAAATACATTGGTATAATTAAAAGCATAAATATATAAAAATTACTATGCATGCATAGTAATTTTTATAAACAAAAAAAGAGAGCTTTTTTTGAAGCTCCCTTTCCCCTAATTAATTTAAACTATTGATTAAACCCAAAACAAAGAACAAAAAATCTCAACTTGGGCGTCTGAGAATTCAATTTAATTTTTCACAGGTAGATGTTACTAAATCTTTTATTTTTTCACAGATGATACAGGGCGAATATCTATATACAAATCCTTTGCCATAATTATAAAATTGTGGCATTAATATTTCATGTTTAAACGTTAGTCGCCCATTTTTATAAAAGAATAATATCTGCATATAAAATGTAATGGTGTTATTTTATATTTAGCTTGCACAAAAAATACAAAGTATCATATTAGCCGATCCAGTCATGCTTTTAACTGATTTTGAATACCTTAACAACACTAATAACGCATTTAAACGCAAAGTTGCCTTGCAGATAAAAACCTTACGCAAACAAAATCAGGTTACGCAGGAGAAGTTTTTTAACGAAACGCACATAAATATTGCTCGGCTCGAATCAGGTATTATTGATATCAGGTTGGAAACACTTCGTAAAATTTGTTATTATTTTAACGTTTCCTTAGCAGGTTTTTTCCAGGAGATATAATAAATTATCATATTTTAAAAAATAAGCTGTCCTAAATTCTATTTTACCATACAGTTGTTGTATTTTAATTCATACACACGCCTAAAAAATGAACAGAAAAACCCAATCCTTATCCATAGTTGCCGCCGCGCTTGGCACCTTACTTAGTGCCTGTAGCCAAACCGACAAAACAAAAGCTTACGAAGCCGGCGACCCAGTGATCCATAATATGGATACCACCGTAAAACCGGGCGATGACTTCTTTAAATATGCCAACGGAACCTGGCTCCGCAAAAATCCTATTCCGGCGGCGTACGCTGCCTGGGGCATCGGCAATGTTGTGCAGGAAGAACTGCGAGACAAGATGAAAAAGATCAACAAGGATGCGCTTAAGGCTAATGCTCCTAAAGGCAGCAACACCCAAAAAATAGGTGATTTTTATTTCAGCGGGATGGATACCGTTAACATCGAAAAACAGGGGCTTGCACCACTGAAAGATGAACTGGATAAAATTGACCGGATAACGGATATCAAAAGCCTGGTTGAGGAGTTTGCACACTTACAAAGGATTGGCGTTACACAGCCTATCGGCGCTTATGTTGGGCAGGATGCTAAGAACAGTGCAAAGATGGCTTTGGGTTTATACCAATCGGGCATTGGTATGCCTAACCGCGATTACTACTTTAATAAAGATGCGCATAGCGTAGCCATCCGTACCGACTATCAAAATAATTACCTGCCCGCCATATTTAAACTGGCAGGCCTGCCTGCTGATAGGGCAACTGCAGCCGCTAAGAAAACTTATTCGCTGGAAACTTTCCTGGCTGATAGCAGCCGGAAACTGGAGGACCTGCGCGATCCTTATCATAACTATAACAAAATGCCACTTGCCGCGCTGAGCAAGCTGGCCCCGGATATTGACTGGAAACCCACTTTTGAAAAGATGGACTACAAAAATGCGGATACCGTAATTGTAGGACAGCCTGAGTATTACAGGGCGCTTAATAAAGCACTAAAAACTTTTACTATAGATGACTGGAAGAATTACCTGCGCAAGAGCCTGGTCACTGCTTTTGGGCCATACCTGAGCAAACCGTTTGATCAGGAGGTGTTTCGGTTTTATGATAAGGTGATTTATGGCAGTACGGCCCAACTCCCACGCTGGAAAAGGGTGCTGGATACTGAAAACGGTTTGATGGGCGAGGTATTAGGGCAAATCTTCGTAAAAGAATATTTCCCCGAAAAGACAAAAGAACGCTATGTAAAACTGGTTGAAGAAATGCGCACCAGCTTTAAAGAGCATATTGAAAAGCTGGATTGGATGAGCCCCGAAACCAAGGAGAAAGCTTACTACAAATTATCAAAAGTTGTCCCTAAAGTTGGTTATCCGGATAAATGGAAGGATTTTTCAACTTTGGAAATTAACCGGGGCCCTTACGCCCTCAACGTATTACGGGCAAACGAATGGTGGCATAATTTCAGTGCAGCTAAATTAGGCAAACCTGTCGACCGTACTGAATGGGATATAACGCCTCAAACCTATAATGCTTACTATAACCCGTCAAACAACGAGATTGTATTGCCTGCCGGCATTTTTACCATTCCCGGCTACAAGGATGAAAATATTGATGATGCCGTCATTTACGGCTATGCTGCTGCCTCAACTATTGGCCACGAAATGACCCACGGTTTTGATGACCAGGGCCGCCAGTTTGATGCTGCCGGAAACCTTAAAGCCTGGTGGAAACCGCAGGATTCGGTAAAATTTAGTCAACGTGCCAAAATGCTTATCGACCAGTTTAATGGTTACAGCATTTATGGTTTGCATGTAAATGGCAAAGCCACTCAGGGTGAGAACATTGCTGACCTTGGCGGCATTGTAATAGGTCTTGACGCGTTCAAAAAAACACAGCAATATAAAGAGGGTAAACTCATTAACGGGTTAACACCATTACAGCGCTATTTTTTAGGATACTCATTAGGCTGGCTTACGCAGGACAGGAAAGAATCACTTTCGAGCCAGATCTTAACCAATGAGCATGCGCCCGGTTTTATGCGTGTTAACGGGCCGTTTACCGATGTGCCTGAATTTTACGAAGCCTTTCATATTAAGAAAGGTGATAAGATGTGGATAGACCCGGATAAACGAGTGAAGATATGGTAGCGTAGCGGTAATGATGTAACTGGCCGTTACATGATCACAATGATAACGTTTAAAACAGACACGAAGCAAATCCAAACCATACAGGGCGACTGTAAATCGGGATTGCTTCGTGTATCATAGTTGCATGACTGTAAGTTGTTAATTGTCATTCGTAATATGTATTGTAGTTTTAGGATTGTCCTGGGGCTACTCCTCATGACGTCCTAACGGTTCCCTACAATATAAACTTCGTGCTCAGGAAATTGGAATCATTGTCATTCACAATTTCGTTGATGATGTTTTTGTTGGTTTCGGTCATTTTAGTGGTAACTAATGAACGGATTGAGAACGACCTTAACGCATCATGTACCGAAAGTGTACCCTCGGCGCTGTCCTTGCGCCCGGTGAACGGAAATACATCCGGACCGCGCTGGCACTGACTGTTAATGTTTACGCGGCTTACTAAATTCACAAAGGGATCGATCAGTGACGAAATTTCCCTGGCATCATTACTGAAAATACTCACCTGCATACCATGTGGCGAATCTATCTGGTAAGCGATAGGCTCCTCAATATCTTCAAACGGAATTACTGGGATCACCGGTCCAAATTGCTCTTCGCGGTACAGTTTCATGTTTTCATTAACCGGGTAAACTATGGCCGGGAAAAAGAACGAAGCCGATGTTTCACCGCCGTTTTCGTTAATCACTTTTGCGCCGTTGGCTAAAGCGTCATTTACAATATCGGTAAGGTAAGCTGGTTTATGAGGTTCGGGGAGCGGGGTAAGTTTTACGTCCTTTTCCCAGGGCAGTCCGAACTTAAGTTTGGCAACGGCCTCGCTCAATAGTTTTAAAAACTCATCAGCAACGGCTTTATGTACAAATATCACTTTAATAGCAGTACAACGCTGGCCGTTAAATGACAGCGAGCCTAAAATGCACTCGCTCACAGCCTGCTGCAGGTCGGCATGTTTGGTGACTATGGCTGCGTTCTTGGCGTCCAGACTTAAAACAGCTCTTAAGCGATTAATTTTAGGGTGACGCTTTTTCAAATCATTTGCTACTTTGCTTGAGCCAATGAAAGCCAGCACATTCACCTTGCCCGATGACATCAGCCCGGGTGTTACCACTGCGCCCCTGCCATAAATGGTGTTCACCACTCCTTTAGGGAATGATTCCTGGAAAGCTTTTAGCAATGGGTAATGCAATAGTGTGCCGTGTTTAGGCGGTTTAAATAAAATGGTGTTCCCCATAATCAGCGCGGGGATCAGCGTAGTGAAAGTTTCGTTTAACGGGTAATTAAACGGCCCCATGCAAAGCACTACCCCCAGGGGCGAACGACGGATCTGGGCCACCAGCCCCTCGGCCATTTCAAAGCGTGACGACTGACGGTCAATATCTTTTAACGCGTCGATGGTGGCATTGATGTATTCAATAGTACGGTCAAATTCTTTAGCCGAATCAGCGTATGATTTACCTATTTCCCACATCAGCAGTTTTACCACCAGCGTACGTTGTTCGCTCATTTTGTAAATAAAGCGCTCCATACATTTAATACGGTCGGCAATGCTCATGGTGGGCCATTCGCCGCGGCCATTGTCATAGGCTTCAAGCGCGGCATCCAGGGCTTCAAAAGCTTCTTTTTCGGTGCAAACCGGGTAGGTGCCTATCAGCTTCCGGGTAAAAGTACCGTCCTCTGCCCAAAAACCAACAGGTGAGTAAACTTCACTTACTTCGCCGTTCCATGGTTTCATTTCGCCACCGCTCAGATATTCGCGCTGGTGTACTTCTTCAATCTGAAATTCGGGGGGGATATTATTTTCATCAATAAAAATTGAACTGAGCTGGGTTTTAAAACTCATATTTTTTCAAGGGTTTGATTTCCCTAAGATAAAAAAAGCCTGCTTTAACAAGCAAGCTTTATGTGTTATAATGTTTACTGATTTTTAATAACCGAAGGCATTATTGATGATCCGATCCGCCTTCGTGAAAGAATTATCCTTTTGAAGGGCCTTTGATTCCCGGTTTCCTGCTTCTTATCAAAATCCTGGTTTAGGGAAATTAACGCCACCTGCGGCAAGCTCTTTAAGCATTTGTTCCTGAAGGTTTATTTTAGCATTGAGGAAATCGGCAGGATCAACCCAAACATTAATGGTAAACCTTACACAATCGTTATCCAGGCTAATAACACCCACGCGCGCGGCCGGGTCATGAAGGATATCTTTATTGGCATTTACTACGCCTGTCATGATGGCCTTCGCCTTTTCTATATCATTGTTATAGCCCACCCGCAATTCAAAATCAAGACGGCGGCGGCCTTCGCGCGTTATGTTTACAATAACTTCATTAAACAGCTTTCCGTTAGGGATAATGACGGTTTTGTTATCTGCAGTAATAAGTACGGTATAAAACATCTGTATAGATACCACCTTGCCATCCTGCCCTTGCGCAACAATGCTGTCATCTATCTCAAAAGGTTTTAATAACAAGATCAGCACACCACCTGCAAAGTTTTGAAATGTGCCCGACAGCGCCAAACCGGCTGCTACCGAAAATGCGCCGATAATGGTAGTGAAAATGCTCATTTCAAGCCCTATGATGTTCATTACCCAAATAATGAGTAAAACATATAAAGCTGTAATGGTTAGGCTTAAGAAAAATGGCTGCAGTGACGAATGGATGCCGCGTTTCATCATACGCATGCGCAGCCTTGCACGCAAAAACTTAATAAACCATAACCCAATAAAAAATATGATTAGTCCACCTACATAATTAGGGCCGCGGTTAATAAGCCAATGGTGGAACTCAATGTAAAATTCGTCCAGTTTCATAACTGGGCGCAAAGTTAATAATTATCTATTAACTGTACAGGGAAACGAAGAGCTCGGGGCCCTTAAACAACACCCACTCAACCAGGGTGCTTTGTATTTGTTTTGTTTTTTGAGATAGACGTTTCATGACCTGCATTATTCAAATCCTGTGCCTGATTAGTGCTGTATCAGATTTGTTATGCAAAATTACGTATTACTACGCCCAGAGGATTTGGAAATTAATCAAATGATTAATAAATGACCGTTGAATTACCTTAGGATGACTATAACGGCCTCTTTTAAAGCACAAAACCCTGTATGCTTTTGCATACAGGGTTTTGAAAGTATATAAGTTTCTATACACCCCTTCAGGGGGCTTGGGGGCTCTTACATCATGCCGCCCATGCCACCGCCACCCATTGGTGGGCCAGCTGGAGCATCTTCAGGATCATCAGCCAATACAACTTCAGTTGTTAATAACATTGAAGCGATTGAAGCAGCGTTCTCTAAAGCTACGCGACCTACTTTAGTTGGGTCGATAACACCGGCAGCAATCAGGTTTTCGTATTTATCGGTACGTGCATTGTAACCAAAGTCGGCAGTGCCTTCTTTTACTTTTTGCACAACGATTGAACCTTCGATACCAGCGTTTTCGCAGATCTGACGTAAAGGCTCTTCGATAGCGCGACGGATGATCTGGATACCAGTGTTTTCGTCTTCGTTATCGCCTTTAAGGTCAGCTAAAGAAGCAACAGCACGGATGAAGGCAACACCACCACCAGCTACGATACCTTCTTCAACAGCGGCACGTGTAGCGTGTAAAGCATCGTCAACACGGTCTTTTTTCTCTTTCATTTCAACTTCGGTAGCAGCACCTACGTAAAGTACAGCAACACCGCCAGATAATTTGGCTAAGCGCTCTTGTAATTTTTCGCGGTCGTAGTCAGAAGTTGTTGATTCAATTTGTGATTTGATCTGGCTTACGCGGCCTTTGATCTCTTCTGCAGAACCAGCACCATTGATGATAGTAGTATTATCTTTGTCGATAACGATTTTCTCAGCAGTACCTAAGTAGCTAAGATCAGCGTTTTCTAATTTGTAACCTCTTTCTTCAGAGATCAAAGTACCACCGGTAAGGATAGCGATATCCTCTAACATAGCTTTACGACGGTCGCCGAAACCTGGAGCTTTAACAGCAGCAACTTTCAGTGAACCACGGATTTTGTTAACTACCAAAGTAGCTAAAGCTTCACCGTCAAGATCTTCAGCAATGATCAATAATGGTTTGCCGGTTTGTACTTGTTTTTCAAGGATAGGAAGCAATTCCTTCATCGAAGAGATCTTTTTATCATAGATCAGGATGTAAGGATTTTCCAGTTCAGCTTCCATTTTATCAGCATTGGTTACGAAGTAAGGAGAAAGGTAACCACGGTCAAACTGCATACCTTCTACAGTTTTAACTTCAGTTTCAGTACCTTTTGCTTCTTCAACAGTGATAACACCGTCTTTACCAACTTTTTCCATTGCTTCAGCAATTAACGAACCGATAACCTCGTCGTTATTTGCAGAAATAGAAGCGACTTGTTTGATTTTGTTATTGTCTTCACCAACAGTTTGCGACTGGGTTTTCAGGTTTTCAACAACTGCTGCAACCGCTTTATCGATACCGCGTTTCAAATCCATTGGGTTTGCACCGGCAGCCACGTTTTTAATACCTGCAGTTACAATAGCCTGAGCTAAAACAGTAGCAGTAGTAGTACCATCACCTGCAATATCGGCAGTTTTTGAAGCTACTTCTTTAACCATTTGAGCACCCATGTTTTCAAGGGCGTCTTTTAATTCAATTTCTTTAGCAACAGTAACACCGTCTTTAGTGATGGCTGGTGAGCCAAATTTTTTGTCGATGATTACGTTACGGCCTTTAGGACCTAAGGTTACTTTTACTGCGTTAGCAAGGATATCAACACCGCGTTTCAGGGCGTCGCGTGCTTCAACATTGTATTTAACTTGTTTTGCCATGATGTTTTAATTATTGAATTATTGAATTAGCGAATGAGTGATTTGATTTCGCTTTCAATAATCTATTTTTTTTAATTTCTTTGATTTTAAACCAGCGGTTTGAACAGGAATAAATTCACTAATTCAATAACTCACTAATTCACTAATTGGTTAAAGAACTGCGTATATGTCTGATTCACGCATAATTAAGTACTCTTTACCTTCATAGGTAATTTCAGTACCTGCATATTTACCATATAAAACCTGGTCACCAACTTGTACGGTTAAAGGCTCATCAACTTTTCCCTGTCCAACAGCAACGATGGTTCCACGTTGAGGTTTTTCTTTGGCAGTATCAGGAATGAAGATACCTGAAGCGGTTTTCTCTTCGGCTGCTGCAGCTTCCACTACAACCCTATCGCCGATCGGTTTAATGTTTAATGACATAGTTATAACTGTTTATTTTTATTTAAGTTTTTCAGCCCAATATGCAACATCAATTATGCCAAGCGGGTATTATGGCAAGTATTGACAGGCTAAACTGTTTTAATGTCAGCAAAAGGTTATTTGCGTTTTGCGGCTTAACAATTTTTTAACCCGATGGTGTCAGGTTGTCAGTATGACTTAGGGATGACGGTAGGGGGATGATGCTTAAAAAAAAATGTCATTTCGATAGAGCAGGGGGGAGGAGTGCGCGGTAGGGCGAAAGAGAAATCTTTTAGGCTTTGCAGAGCGATAATGTATGATTTATACAAGGCGTATAAGATTTCTCCTCACTCCCACGCGTATTCCCTCACTTGTTCGTCGAAATGACAATCAGTTTTTATTGGTCGGGAGCGATTAAGAAAGAATGTTGTATCTGAACGAGTCTTACGCCGTTTTCCTCACCGCTGATAACTTCTTTACTTCATCCTTAGCTTTTGCAAACCATACTTTATTGCTTTTTCGCTCAACAGGGCTTAACTGCGATTGCTCGTTGAGCATATCCGTGAAAATTTGCCAGGCATCGTCATCGCGGCCGGCACGGGTAAGGAACATGCCGTATTCATAGCGGGGCTCAAAATAGGAGTAACGCCCTTTCATCAGTTTAAATTCATTTTCGGCCAACTCTTCCTGGTAAGTAAGCTCAAGCGATTTGGCATACAGGATGTGCGCTTTTGAGCGGGCAAATTGTGGTAGCTTATAAAGTTTTTTAGCAATAGGAATCACCTCGTTATACTGGCCTTTTTCAAAATAAGCTACAATTAGCTGCGCCATTACGTGCTCGTTTTCGGCAAAGGCACCGGTGAGACTGTTTTGATATATTTCGAGTGCTTTATCGGTAAGCCCGGCGTCCAGATAGGCATCTGCCAGTTTAACACGGTTGGCAAAAGTATCGGTAAACCTTACTTCATCTTCAAGGCGTTTAATTTTGGCCCCGGGGTTTATTACCGCTTCAACATTTAGTTTAGGTGCACGGATACCTCGGTTGGATAGTATTTCGCTGTATATATAATACAAGCAGCCAAATACGGGTATTACTATCAGGATCCAAAGCCATTTTTGCTGGGTGCCGCGCCGCAGGCTGTGAATGATACAAAATGCCTCTAATATCAATATAATATAATAATAATTGCCACCGCCGAAGTACATGCCTGTTTATGATATAAGATTTAGTAATATTCAAAAATAACTAAAATACAGCTGTAAACAAGGGGGGTATAGCTGTAAAATGATTTTTTTGCTAATTGTTTGAGTATTGGATAAACGGGATTAATCGGCAGGTAAATAAAAAAGCCACCGGCTATTGTTACCGGTGGCTTTGCGTTAAAATAGCCCTAATTGTCCCTGATCGTCCATGTCGATATCGTCGGGGTTAGTGATCTCAAAATCGATCTTTTTAGGTGGCTTTGGCGACTCTTCAGATTGATCGGCTGGTGTTGCCGGCCCGTCTTCCTGAGAAACTACAGGCTCATCTTCATTTGTATCTGTTGATGCAAGAGTAGCTTCTTCGTTAATGTCGGTTTCGGCAGTTTCCGTTGCCTGGTTAATGCCATCACTTATCAGCTCAACTGATTTTACCGGATGTTGTGAAAGGCGGTTGCCCATGGCTTTCATTCCTTTTACATCAATAACATCTGCTAAATTCAGTTCGAGGGTTTCAGGTGTTTGATCTTTGCCTTTCAAGTGTGTCATGCTGATTACCGGCGCGGTGTGACCGATCAACACCATTTTTGATCCGGCTTCTTCACTGATCAGGCTTATCTGCTTACCAACGGCTATGTTTTCAAAAGAGAAACGCTTAACAAGATAGTTTTTGGATTTGCCTTCAATGTGTACTATCGAGAACACTGCCTGCGGCTCATACTTTTCGATAAGGATCATCTTATCATCAAAGTGGTTGTTAAGATCAAAGCTGCTTAATTCATAAACGCCATTGCTGAGCACGGTGAGAATGCGGTCGTCACCATCAAATTCGCCCAGGTATTTGCCGCGGCCATCTGCGTTCAGGCGCTTCAGGATATCATCATACCAGATCTTACGTCCGGCCAGCGTTGACACACCCTTGCTTTTCAGTATGATTTTTTTAACCGGGTATTTGGTAATGATATTACCCATCGAACCGCGGCCTTTGATAGCTATAGATGCGAAATCCTCATCAAACTGTAGTTTTTTAAGTTTGGAGTGAGGTTTAAGCTGTACGTTCACCACTTCGGCCTCGCCGTTAGGGTTGGCGGTAAAGTACAATACTTTTGAGCCTTTGGTGCCTTTGGTAAGGTCGTATTCCTTATCGCGGGTTACACCCACTACCGAGAATCGTTTGATATAACTGATGCCACTCTCGCCGTCTTTATATATCATATTATAAACGGTGCGTTCGTCATTCTTTTTAAATACGGCAACGTGAATGATGTCCTTACCCACAAAAACCTTGTCCTGCACTTTGGTAATCATACAGCGGCCATCGCCCCTAAAAACAATGATCTCGTCAATGTCTGAACAATCGCCAACGTATTCAACCGAGTCATCTTTCTTCAGGCCAGATCCAATAAAGCCGTCGGCCCTGTTAACATATAGTTTGATATTAGCCAATGCTACCTGTGCAGCTTCAACCTTATCAAAGGTGCGCAGTTCGGTTTTGCGCTCTCTGTCCTTACCATATTTATCCTTCAGTTTTTCGAACCAGGCAATGGTATACTCGGTAAGGTGTTTTAGGTGATGTTTTACCTGTTTTATCTCATTTTCGAGCGCCTTCATTTGCTCATCCGCTTTTTTAACATCAAAGCGGGTGATGCTGCTCATAGGTTTATCTATCAGCTTTTTATAATCTTCGGGCTGTATGGTGCGGTAAAACTGCGGAAAGAAAGGCTCAAACAAGCGGTTCAATACTTCCAATACCACTTCAAAATTGCCCGAGTTTTCGTACTCAGGATTTTTATACATCCCTTCCTGGATAAAGATCTTAAGTAATGAACTGAAGAAGATCTTCTCCATTAAATCCTTCAGCCTGATCTCCAACTCCTGTTTTAGCAGGTCTTTGGTGAAGAATGTGCTTTCGGTAAGCATATCGTTCACGCTCATGAAGCGCGGCTTATCATCCTGTATTACGCAGGTGTTTGGTGATATGGATACCTCGCAATCGGTAAAGGCATAAAGAGCGTCGATGGTTACATCGGGCGAGATGCCCGGAGCCAAGTGAATAATGATCTCTACATCCCTGGCGGTATTATCCTCAATTTTTTTGATCTTGATCTTACCTTTATCGTTGGCCGAGATCACGCTGTCAATTAAACTGCCGGTAGTAGTAGTAAATGGTATTTCGGTAATGGCAAGCGTTTTTTTATCGCGCTCAACAATTTTAGCCCTTACCCTCACTTTACCTCCACGCTGACCTTCATTATATAGTGAAGCATCAGCCATGCCCCCTGTCGGAAAATCAGGCATGAGGTTAGGGCGTTCACCTTTTAATACGGCTATGGAAGCATCAATTAACTCAATAAAGTTATGAGGTAAGATTTTGGTAGCCAAACCTACCGCAATACCTTCGGCTCCCTGTGCAAGCAGCAAGGGGAACTTTACCGGCAGAGTAATAGGCTCTTTGTTACGGCCGTCATAGCTGGCCTGCCAAACGGTGGTATCCGGGTTAAAAACAACATCAAGCGCAAATTTTGATAAGCGCGCTTCAATATAACGGGGTGCCGCTGCCGAGTCGCCGGTTACCGGGTCGCCCCAGTTTCCCTGGCAATCAATCAACAGGTTTTTCTGACCAATCTGCACCATCGCGTCACCAATAGAAGCATCACCATGAGGGTGATATTTCATGGTGTTACCTATAACATTGGCGGCTTTGTTAAAACGCCCGTCGTCCATTTCCTTCAACGAATGCAGGATGCGGCGTTGTACGGGTTTTAAACCATCGTTGATATGGGGAACAGCCCGGTCGAGAATTACATAGGATGCATAATCAAGAAACCAATTTTCATATAACCCATCGAGTGAGGCAACGGTGTGGAGTTTTTCTTCATTAGGGTTTGGTGTATCGTTTTGATGCAGATCTTCACTCATTATTCAATAAAAACTTTTGGATTGGTAAAGATACGGATTATGTGCTGATGTGCAGATGAAGTGAGCTACATTTTAATGTCTTGTTAATATTGGTTTATAACAAAATTGTTACGTTTAGGTAGGTTTGCAACAATTACTAATCACGTGCGTAAAAATTATTAATGTAACAAATAATTGATTGATATTGTCGTTAAAGCATAGCGGTTATTTGAATGCGAGAGGGTGTTGATTAATTAATTTGTTTATATATTTACCTATGGTGCTTTAACCAGGTTTTTTTTCCTGGCTGCCCCTTAAATGAAAACTATTTTGAAGTTAACCCGGCCCTTATTGCTTATGGCTTTGTTGTTGCTGTGCTTTACAAAAAGCATAGCTCAGATAAGTCCAAGGCCGTTATATGCCCAAAATAATAAGAAACATACAACAGCGAAGGTTAAGCCTGGCTACTCAAAGCTCAAAACAGCAGGTACAGATCAGTTTAAAGAATTTACCAAGCTTTTGGCCCAGGCCAATGTAATTTATACCCCACCCAGGGGGTTTAAAGAGATTCCCGCTCCCAATGATGAGGATTTTTCATTTGATTATGCGTTGCAGTTGCCGGGGCAGGATTTTGAAGTATGGTTCCAGGTAAAATCCCAGAAACAGAATTATACCAGTTATGAGCAGGGGCAATATGATATTGACCGGGAAACCGAAAATCCAGATTCGATATATATAAACATGAGCAGGGCGCACGCCATAGCTTTTACCGGCGAAAGGGATAACTTTATGCGGAGCATACCGGTTAACGTTTTAAACAGATATAAAGCTGATGCCGGTAAGTCATACCTGTTAAACCTGCTCGATTTGCCTGCTACCAAGCATTATAAATACGCGCTGCTTATTGCATTACAGCGTAACCATACCGGCACCATTATGGCTGTTTGTTTTACTAATGATAAAGGCCCCGAGTTTTTTAAAAATGTAGACAGGGCAAGTAATTGCTTGAAGTTTAAGCCGTAGAGAGATACAGAAAAGTAATCTCTCTGCTGTGTCATTTCCTTTATATAATTCCCCAATGTTAATAAGTTGATATTTGCTCTCCGTTAATTCAAGCGGGAAGTTTTATTTTTGCAGTTAGGCGCATTTTTACGCTGTTTAATTTTCTACTTTATATACATGGCAGAACCAGTTAATTATAGTGAAGATAGTATCCGCTCCCTTGATTGGAAGGAGCACATCCGTTTACGCCCCGGTATGTATATTGGTAAACTGGGCGATGGCTCTGCTTATGACGATGGTGTATACGTACTGCTTAAAGAGATCATTGATAACTCGATAGACGAGTTTGTAATGGGATCAGGCCGTACCATTGAGGTGAACATGAGCGACCATAAGGTATCGGTGCGCGATTATGGCCGCGGTATCCCTTTGGGTAAAGTGATCGACTGTGTATCCAAAATAAATACAGGCGGTAAATACGATAGCAAGGCCTTTCAAAAATCGGTAGGTTTAAATGGGGTGGGTACCAAAGCGGTTAACGCGCTTTCCAACTCATTTACAGTGCAATCATATCGTGACGGCCGCACCAAACTGGCCGAGTTTGCCAAAGGTGAACTGATTCGTGATGAGAGTGAAAAAGATACCACCCAGCGGAATGGTACTGCTATCAATTTTATACCCGATGATACCATTTTCAGACATTACCGGTTTATCCCGGAGTTTGTAGAAAGTATGATCTGGAACTACGTGTTCCTGAACGCGGGCCTTACTATCAATTTTAACAATCAAAAGTATTTTTCGGAACGCGGCCTATATGATTTGCTTACCCGTAATACGGATGCTGAAACTTTACGGTATCCAATTATCCACCTTAAGGGCGAAGACATTGAGATAGCCATGACCCACGGTCAGCAATACGGCGAGGAATATTACTCATTTGTTAACGGTCAAAATACTACCCAGGGCGGTACGCACCAGGCCGCCTTCCGCGAGGCGGTAGTAAGAACCGTACGCGAGTTTTATAAAAAAGAGTTTGATGCTTCGGATATCAGGGCTTCAATTGTTGCGGCTATTGCCATAAAAGTTCAGGAGCCGGTTTTTGAATCGCAAACCAAAACCAAGCTGGGCTCACAAAACGTTGGTCCGGATGGTCCGTCTGTGCGTGGTTTTATTAATGATTTTGTTAAAAAGGAGCTTGATAATTATCTGCATAAAAACACAGAAGCTGCTGATGGCTTGCTAAAAAGGATCCTGCAATCAGAACGGGAGCGTAAAGATATTGCAGGTATTAAAAAACTGGCCAACGAGCGTGCAAAAAAAGCATCATTGCATAACCGCAAACTGCGCGACTGCAAAGTGCATTTTGACGATACGCACGAACGTAAACAAGATACCACGTTGTTCATTACCGAAGGTGACTCGGCCAGTGGTTCGATCACTAAATCGCGTGATGTGATGACCCAGGCTGTGTTCAGCTTAAAAGGTAAACCCCTTAACTGCTTTGGCCTAACCAAAAAGGTAGTTTACGAAAACGAAGAATTTAACCTGCTGCAGCATGCCCTGAATATAGAGGACGGCCTTGATGCTTTACGTTACAACAACATTGTAATAGCTACCGATGCCGATGTGGACGGTATGCACATCCGCCTGTTGTTGATGACCTTTTTCCTGCAGTTTTTCCCTGATCTGGTAAAGGCCGGTCACGTTTCCATATTGCAAACACCGTTATTTCGCGTACGAAATAAAAAGGAAACCATTTATTGTTACAGCGATGAGGAACGCCGCAACGCCATAGCTAAATTGGGTAATAAACCCGAGATCACTCGGTTTAAAGGTTTAGGTGAAATTTCGCCCGAAGAATTTGGTTTGTTTATTGGTAAAGACATGCGGCTTGACCCTGTAATATTAAGAGATGCCAATGTAAAGGCGCTCCTCGAATATTTTATGGGCAAAAATACTCCAGCCCGCCAAATGCATATCGTTAATAACCTGAGGGTTGAAAAGGATGATGAAACCATCAACCCAACAATAGCTAAAGAAACTGAAGCTGAGGAAGAGTTGCCAGTGGCTGTATAAACCTTGATTTGCCTGATTAGGGGATTTTCCTGAGTTGTGTAACTTAAGAAAATCCCCTAATTTGTTTCAAGCCAGTGGTCAGTGTTTTCACCATACCGCACGATGTGGGATACGATTGCAATAATTGAAATAGCCGCAAAAGTGGTGCGGTGATAACATATACCACGAGCTCAATTTTTTGTAATGCCCTAATTTTTTGTTTTGATTAGGTGCTTTTTATTTAAAGAAGCCGTCGGAGTTGATATTATAGGCGAGGATTTTAATCGAACCATCTTTTTCTTTTACAAGCCTGATCGATTCAACCGCTTTATATTTGCTGTGTTTGGTGTTGTATGCAAAAACATATTCTGCGGATGGGTTAGTACCCACAACCCTGCGTGTTTCCCATTTGTTTACCGTTGTTGAGTCAAGGTCGCCAAGTTTGTTTTCTGTTGCGGTGTATAACTCAAGTAATTTATCCTTTGTTGTAACCGCCCAAAACTGATTACTGTAAAGCTTAAAGGTGTCGTTGTATTTTTTAGCTTTTATAAGCTCAAAAAGTTTATTCGTTACTTTTTCACCGTCCTTTTTATCTTCTTCCCTGTTTATATAAGTATTGTTAAAGCTGCATCCATTTAAAGTAATAGCGGCTGTTAATAGCATTAAGCAAACAAACTTAAATGATTTAATAAATTGCATGAGCGTGAGTGAGTTTAGATAATGGAATAAATGTAAATAAATCTTTTCAAAATTTTAATCCTGTTAAAATTTCCTTATCTTGTTTCCCCCGATTTTTTAACAAGGGTCGATAATATATGATAAGTCACGAAATTAAAATAGCCTTTGACGAATATGAGTCGCTGGCCGATCTTGATAAAGCCGACAGGCAGCTGTGCCTTGAAGCACAGAAAGCATTAAAAAACTCACATTCTCCATATTCCAAATTCCGTGTTGGGGCTGCACTTCGTTTGCAAAGCGGTAAAATTATTTATGGCAGTAACCAGGAAAATGTAGCCTATCCATCGGGTTTATGTGCCGAGCGGGTGGCATTGTTTAACTGGGGCGCCAATCACCCTGATGATCCTATCGAGGCCATGGCAGTAACGGCACATTCAGATGATTTTCCTATTGTAAAACCAATTACCTCTTGCGGATCATGTTTACAGGTATTAGCTGAATGCGAAAAGCAGCAAAATCAATCAATAAAAATTATATTGCATGCCGAAGATGGACCGGTTTGGATCATCAAAGGCATTGAAAACCAATTGCCGTTTTTATTTTTTGAAGAACGTATAGCTACTCCATAATGAAACTGAAGTTTTTTTTTCTCTTCATAGGTCTTGCATTTAGCATTGATGTATTGGCCCAACAGGGTTTCCCGTTTGATAATGAGATCAGGGCCTTTAAACATCAGGATAGCCTGAGTTTTCCAAAGCCAGGTGGTATTTTATTTATCGGCAGTTCATCTATCCGTAAGTGGACAGATCTCGAGCAGCGGTATGCCGGCAGGCCTATTATAAGGAGGGGAGTAGGCGGTTGCGAATTATGGCAGATAGCAGATTATTACACGCCTTACATCCTGCTCCCATACAAGCCACGCAAAATTTTTGTTTATGCCGGCGAAAACGATATAGCGGCAGGTAAATCGGCCCAGGCGGTTGCCGCTTCATTTGCAAAGCTGTGGGAACTAATCCATCAGAAATTGCCGGGTGCCGAAGTGTATTTCATGTCGATTAAACCGAGCCCGGTGCGCGCTAAATATTATGATGTGGTTTATGCCGCGAATGAGCTGGTGAAAAGCTATCTGAAAGGTAAACCAAAAAGTTATTATGTCGACCTCGTTCCGGCTACTTACAAGCCGGGTACTACAGCCCCGGATTCAAGTTTGTTTAATAACGATTACCTGCACCTTAATAGCAAAGGTTATGATCAATGGAAAAAGGTACTTGATCCGCTGGTGAAATAAAATAAAAAAAGCCCCGCACCAACGGGGCCTTTACCTACTTACATATTAAACACTAAACTAAAACTTACTTATTTAAAAACGCTGTACACGTTTGTAATTTTCCAGCCGCTGCCGGTGTTGGTAACGGTTACATAGTTGCTGCGGGTAAAAGTGCTGTATTTCATATCAACTTTTACTACGGCAAGGTCATTGTTGCTTTCAACAATTGAAGTGCTGGTAATGCAATCCTGCTCGGTATTTTTATTGGCTTTTAATAAGTCAACTACTTCAGTTTTGGTAAAACTTAATACTTTAGTGCCGCGTAACATGCTGAATTTTGCCGATTGATCTACCACTTCGTTAAAGCCCTGCATTTTGCCGCGGGTCATGGCATCTATATAAGTGTTGATGGCGTAGTTTTTGGTTAAATTATCGCCTTCAATTTTATTTGTTGCTTTTGCTGCAGTGCCTATTACTAATAAGGCTAAGCCAAGCATGATTGATTTTAAGGTTTTCATATTGTTGTTGTTTTTTAGGTTTTTAACTTTTAAATTGTTTTTATACTCATAAGACATTGCTACTATGCATTACGTTACAGCCTCTACAACTAAATATGACGATTTAACAAACATTTAACATTTTCGCATATTTTTTAGTGATGATGATAACAATATGCTATTAAATAATACTTATGGTTGATTTTAATGCCATTATTTTACAGTTTGCCGAACAGGGCGAAAAAACCGGGTGGACCTACATCGAAATTCCCGCCGATGTGGCGCAGGAAATGAAGCCTGGTAATAAAAAATCGTTTCGTGTAAAGGGTAAGCTTGATGAGTTTGAGGTGCGTGGTATGGCCCTGATGCCAATGGGAGAGGGGAATTTTATCATGGCCCTGCGCCGGGAAATCTGTAAAGCAATCCATAAACATCGCGGGGCTATGCTCCGGGTACGGCTTGAACCCGATGATGATTTTAAATACATAGTTCCGGATGACTTGCTGGAGTGCTTTGAATATGAACCTGAAGGCGGCGATTTTTTCAATAGTCTTGCCGAAAGTCACCGGGGGTATTTTATAAAATGGATAGAGAGTGCCAAAACCGAAGCTACCCGCGCTAACCGAATAGCCAGCACTGTTAATGCTATGGTGCGCCGCATGGATTACGGGCAAATGCTGCGGGCCCAAAAAAAAGCAAGGGAGTAACTGTGTAGTGTATCAGCTGTAATAAATTTGATGATTAACAATTATTAATGGAAATCCCTTCATTTAAACTTAACGGTCGCATCTGGATAGAAATGGACGAGGAAAAAGTACTTGGCCATGGCAGGGTCGAGTTACTTGAGCGGATCCATGCGTCGGGCTCCATCAGGCAGGCCGCGCTGCAAATGAAAATGTCATACAAGCAGGCCTGGGATTTAGTTAACCACATGAACGATGGTTTTAAGCAGCCGCTGGTAATTTCAAAAAGAGGGGGAAAGGGTGGTGGAGTAGCCTTGCTTACACCATTTGGGTTGGAAGTTATTGGGGAGTTTAAAGATCTGCAGCAAAAATTCTCTCAATTTTTAGACAGTAATAGCAAAAAGTAAAAGTTTTTTCTGGGTTTAGTATTGAAAATTAAAAAACGGTATTCGTGGTGGATTGATTTGTCGATCCTATTCTGCATTTTTGCGTTATTTTTTTTTAAAATATAACGGGATCGCCATATGATATAAACATTTTGCAGATCTGCATCAATCAAAAAAAACTGACATAAGCCATGAAAAAATATACCCTTATATTGCTGCTATTGATAGCCGGTTTAACAACACAGGCGCAAACAAAAGAAGCCGTAGTAAAAATAACCGGAGAAGTAACAAATCCACTAACCATTGGCCCTGCCGAGTTGCAGCAATACAAGCAAACGACAGTTACCCGTAAGGACAAGGACGGAAAAGCCCACATCTATTCGGGCGTAATTGTATCCGAAATACTGACTAAAGCAGGTGTTACCCTGGGCGCCGACTTACATGGTAAAAACCTGGCTAAATATCTTTTAGTTGAAGCCGGTGACGGCTACCAGGTACTTTTTGCCCTTGCCGAGCTGGATAAAGGTTTTACCGACCGCGTGATCATTCTTGCTGATAAAATCGATGGCCAGCCCTTGGCCCCTGCCGATGGGCCGTTCCGCATCATTGTTCAGGATGAAAAGAAACCTGCGCGTTGTATAAAGCACGTTACTGGGATGAAGGTGATGTTTGCGAAATAAATCTTGCGTTGTTAATTCATTCTGTTAGATGGAACATAAAAAAATTAGTGCTGGTTTCCTGAAAACCATTTCATGGTTAAATGAAAATATAATCGATTGGGCAAATGCTGGTCAGCAATATAATATCGATGGGAAACAAACGCAGCTTTACCAATATTCTTATGCTTATAGTTTTGATGGAGCTATAACGTCAGTAGGAGGGGAATATGCCTTTATTTATCAAAAGCTTGGTACAAAAGGCTTATTGCTGAAAAATGGTGATTTGCTAAGAGAAATTAACCGGACATATTATTGTGCGAATGTTTACGAATACCCGGCGGCATTTATAACAATGAATGAAGTGACGTATTTAATTCACTGCCCAGCCGAATATTGCCAGCTCGATTTTGAAAATGTTGAAACCGGTGAAATAGTAACCAATATCTCCGGGCGCAAGCCGGACGATTTCTTTCATTCAAGGCTGGAAGTAAGCCCGTCGGGTAAGTTTTTAATGAGTAAAGGGTGGCATTGGCACCCCTTAGACGATGTTTATATTTTCGATATAGAGGAGTGTATAAAACATCCAATCCTTCTTGATAATTCGAAACTACGTCACTGCTCATCTACGGAACTATGTACTGCAAGTTTTATAGATGACTCCAAGGTACTTATTGGCTCTTCTGATGAATTGATTGACGATGACGATGATCATTTTCCCCCAAAGCATATCGCGATTTGGGATATCAGGACTAATAAGATATCTACACCTGTAAAAGTGGATGGGGAGTTCGGCAATCTATTTGCTATTAGTGATGAATTGGCGTGGGATACATTTGAATATCCAAAGATCATCAATGTCAATACCGGCGAAGTTTTGGAAAAAGCAGAATCGGTTAATAGCGGTAGGCAGCGTTCAAGTATCGTGAACAAAAATGAATTGGCGCAAATTGTATTCAATCGCAAAACTAAACAGCTTGCAATAGCTAACGGTGAAAGTATTGAAATACGTAGCCTATAATAATTATGCAGGAATGTTACAGATAAATTGCTGCTGAATGCTATCTTAGTTCGTTAATTAATTTAAACCTTTCATGATTCCATATAGCCAGGCTGTAGAGCAACTTGAAGAAGAGAAACCTAAAATATACACCCTTAACTCAATCAGGGTAGCAACATTTATATTCGGGCCATTAGCCGCGGGGTATTTGGTATCTCAAAACTACAAAGCGTTTAATGAGAAAGATAAATCAACCACAACCTGGATAATTGCCGTTGTCGCATTGATCGCAATTATTGGCCTGGCTGTTATTACTTCAAGTATAGAGCGGTTTCCAAGGTTTATATTTCCATTGGCTTATGCCTGGGGGACTTTCCTACTTGTACAAAAGTTCCAGGGCGAACAAATGAAGGAACATTTTGCCACCGGAGGTAAAACTTTTACTATATGGCGTGCATTGCTTGCCGGTCTGATTTGTCTAATTGTGACAGTGGCAGCCTTATTTTTGATTCTTTTAGTGATACCTGGCGCTCTTGAAGAATAAAACTCGCCATAGGACGGTCAGCACCAGAGGTGCAAAAGTTGTAGAAAATAAATAACTAAATTGTTAGTGTGTGCCAGAGATACGAGACCTCAACGCCACGCATCGCTGGCACAATTAGTTTATTCCACCTCTTCCATCAGGGTATTGAACATCACAAATTTTTCGTTAAATTTTTCCTGGTGGGTAGCCTGAAATTTGTGCAGGTGGTTCATGTAAAACTGCTGAAAATGCTCAATGCTATCAGCATTGTATTGAATACAGTAGGTAACCCCTTCGTTAGGCGAATCAATAACAGTCAGGATGCGGTACGAGCTGAAATGTCCGGTAGCCATGATAGCCGGGATATGGATGGTTTTGATATAGTTAAGCCATTCGTCATGAATGGTTACGTCAATTATTATGGTGTCGTTGTATACAATCATGTTGTAAAATTAGTTATTTAAGTTGATTGGGTGAATGGTTGATTTAGTGAGTAGTTGATTAGGTGACTGGTTGGCATATTCAGAACAGCAGCAATTTAGACAACCACTCGCCATTTAACCTAATCAACCACTTACCAACTTTAAGACGCATCCGGTTTATCGCCCCTTAATACTCTGAAACGTTTGCGGGCTTCGTTGATCCAGAGGCTGCCGGGATAATCAGTTATGATTTTTTGGTAGTAGTTCCTGGCAGTGGTTTTATCGTTCAACCTGTTTTCATAAATGTCGCCTAACATAAATACGGCATCATCGGCCCAAAGATCGGCGGGGTGCTCTTCGACAATTTTCTTTAATAAAGGTACCGCTCCGGCATAATCCTTCTGCTGGATCAGGATGCGAGATTTTGACATCATGATATCATCATCTAAAGCATTGTTCGGGAACTTTTTGCCAATACTGTCTAATATCATTACTGCCTTTTCGGGATTTTGAGCAAAAATCTGCAAATCGGCCCGGGCGTACACTTTAAGCGCCGCCCCGCTGCTATCGGCAGCAAGATTATCCTGGATCAGCAACAATAGGTTAAGTGCATCGTTTGCTATTAATTGCGATGTAGCAACTTTCAGCACATCCAACTGTCCCTTTGCCCAGGTGAAATCTCCGGTATAATAAGCCATTTTAGCATTTCTGAATAAAGCATCCTGCCCGACGGCAGTAGCGGGGAAATCTTTCTCAACCTGGCTGTAAAGCAGGGTGGCTTCCCAGGGTTGGTTGTTAAGTAGGTAAATATCGCCTAAATCAAGCTTGCAATCGGCTAAAAGGTTTGGCCTGATATCATTTAACCTGGTAGTTTCTTCCAATAATTTTTGGGCGTCCTTAAGTTTGTGAAGCTTAAAAGCTTGCAGATTGGCCAGCTTCTGCATGGCAAAGGCGGTACTGCTGTTACGGCCAAATTCGGTGAGCAAGTCGTTATAGTCTTTTTCAAGTCCAAGCAAATCTTCGGGCAGGTATTTGCCCGATGTTACTTTCAGGTTTTTGGTGTTGATCAACTCAATCTTTGAGGGGATGTATAGTGACGATGTTTTCCCTTTGCTGATAATGTATTCATATCCGCGAATGGCTTCGTCATAAGCTTCATTGGCAATGAAGGTACGGCAGAGGTCATAGATGCTGTTACCATCGTCATTTTGTCTGCGGCTCAGGGCCAGTGCCTGGTTAAGGGCCAGATCAAATTCCTTTTGCTGCAGGTACTGCCAGGTAAGCAGATCGGCATAAATGGTTTGCTGCGGATCTTTCTGAATGCGTCTCAGTAAAGCTGTTTTAAGCATATCATAATCAGCGCTACCCTCGTATACATTTGAAAAAGCATTTTCGGCCTGGTTTATAAAATTGGGGTTTTGAGGTAAAAAGTTCAGGTATTCGTCGGTGAGGGATATTTTGTCGCGCTTAAAACGGTAAAGGTTAATAAGCTCATAAGTAAACATGTTATCATTTTTAAGCAGTTTCCGTCCTTGCTGAAAAATTTTGATTGCATAATCAATATTAGCGCTTTGGTAAAACTGGGATGCCAGGGCAGCTATTTCACCCTGGTCGGCCGGGAGGCTTTTGATCAGGTCGTCATAAATAGCGTCAGCTTTGGCCATATTGCCCCCCTGTGTATAAATATTACCCAGCATTATAGCATACTGGTGGTCATCAGGATGGCGGCGGATCAGTTTTTTGGTGATGCTTTCGGCTTCATCAAATTTTTTAAGGTTGAGCAGTGTATTTATGTATACACTGTAATAGTTCTCGTTGTTTTGCTTGTATAACTTTTGATAAATTTCGAGTGCTTTTTGCGGTTCGCCGTTAGCATTGTATTGCCTGGCCAGCAGCAGTTCATTGTCCTGTGCAAGCAGCCTGCCGCTAAAGCAAAAAGCAAGAATAATAACAATATATAAAGCCCTCATCTGTTCAAAAATAATCAATTAATAGGATTGCTTAAGCCGGTTTGCCATATTATTTATATAACGGTATATAAGGGTAAAATTGTAGTGACATCTTGATAACATCGAACTTATTTATCTAATTTGAGTACGTGAATAAAATGGGGTATTTGTAGCTATGTTGAGCCGGGTCAGATTTTTTCTTATTGTGAGTTGCATTATCGTCTTCTTTTCCTGCAACAGGAGTAAAGTAAGGCAGATACCTATTATTGACTTTTTTAAAACACCCGAAAGGAGCTTTTACCGAATTTCGCCCGATGGTAAATATGTATCATACCTTAAGCCATTTAAAGATAAGCAAAACATATTTATACAGTCATTAGCCGATGGTAAGGAACGAATGGTTACTCAATTTGAGGACTATTCAATCAGAGGTGATTATTTTTGGACATACAATAACCAGCTTGTTTTTTCGCAGGATCTTATCGCTACCGATTCAGTTAAAATGTATGCTTTTGATGTGGCTACCAATAAAAGCCGGATTATATTATCATTCGGTAATGTGAGGATTGGCCTGGTTAACCGTAACCGGCAGCAGCCAGATATCATCACTATTAAGACCAATGAGCGAGATCCCGGCAATTTTGACGTTTATCGCCTTAATGTGAAAACCGGCGAAATGAAGACTTACCTGCTTAATCCGGGGAATATTACTGAATGGTTTGCAGATGCCGACGGCAGGATCAGGCTTGAAAGGGCATCAGACGGGGTTAACGAAACCATCTTATTCCGCCCCGATGAGGATAAGCCCTTTAAGCCTATAATCGAAAATAATTTTAAGAATGCAGTAAGACCTATAGCATTTACAGGTATAAAAAATTATTTCTATGCGCTATCAAACGTAAACCGCGATAAGATGGCCCTGGTTGAGATTAATGCGGAAGATGGTAAAGAAGAGCGGACAATTTTTAGCTGCAGCAAAGCGGATATCACCAGTTTCGAATATTCAAAAAATAAACACCGGATAGAGTTTACCGGCTGGGACGAATCAATGCCGCGTAAGCATTTTCTTGCACCTGATGTTGAGCAGATGTACCAAACCATTCAGCAACAGCTTAAGGGTAATGAGATCAGGGTGGTTGACCGCGACAGCTCTGAGAATAAATTTATCCTCAACACTTATACCGACCGTAATCCCGGTTCATACTATCTTTTTGAAAAAAACAGTGGTAAGTTAACCAAGCTAAGCGATATCAACTCAAGCCTTGTACCTGCCGAATTATGCGCCATGAAACCTATATCATACCATGCGCGCGATGGCTTGCTGATTAATGGTTATTTAACCTTACCAAGGGGCGATAAAAATGAAAACTACCCTGTAGTAGTTATGCCGCACGATGGTCCATGGGGGCGTGATACCTGGGGATATGATGACCAGGTGCAGTTTTTAGCCAATCGTGGGTATGCCGTGTTCCAGGTTAATTACCGCGGATCAACAGGCTATGGCAAGGCCTTCCGAAGTGCGGGATATAAACAGGTAGGCGGCAAAATTCAGGATGATATTACCGATGGGGTACACTGGCTTATTGATACTAAAGTTGCAAACCCTAAAAAGATTGCCATTTTTGGCGGGCGTTTTGGCGGTTTTTCAGCGCTTTATGGTGTGTCTTTTCATCCCGAGTTATATAGTTGTGCGGTGGTACAATACGGCCTCATTAACTTTTTTACCTATATCAAGGATGCGCCGCCGTTTGTTAAGCCTTATTTAAAAATGACTTACGAAATGGTTGGCAACCCCGAAACTGACGCAGATCAGTTGAGGGCTATATCGCCTGTTTTTCATACCGACAAAATTAAGGTACCTTTAATCATATTCCAGGGTGCCAAAGATCAGCGGGCTAATATCAGCGAGCTTAACCAGTTTGTACGCGAGCTGCGTAAACGTAACGTTGATGTGAAATATTTTTTAAAACCCAATGAACGTGCATATTTCAGGAGCGAACATAACCGTATGGAAATGTATGCCGAAATAGAGAAGTTTTTGGATAAGAATATGCGGGTTAAACCATAAGCCGACATGGCATTACAGAAAAACGCTTACCGGCAAAACTTTACGCTGATCACCATTTTCCTGGTGTTCATTTCCATAACTTTCGTGGTAGCCCTGTTTATATCTTATAACCTCACCGCAAAGTATGTTGAAAATGAGTTTTCCTCAAAAAAGGTTGAGGTACTGGAACAAACCATTAAACCGTATTATGAGTTTTTTCAGAATAAAATCCCTGAAATAACCTCCTATCAGGGTTTTCTTGATTCGGCATCGGCAGGTAAATATGCGGCCTCTGTTTTTCATGATTATAATTTTGTGCGCCGGGTTATCTTTTATGATGCCCTCATTGGCGGCAAAACTACGATGACCGTACGTAAAAATAATTTGAACATAGCTGCTAAGGCGGTTTATCAGTATTGGCACGTTAATGACAAGGTGTACGGGGCCGAGCAACGGAGAACAGTCAATGAAGATGATTTCAGAGAGATGGCTATTAAATTAAGTAATTATATTGCCTTTTCAGATACATCACGAGTATCAAGTCAGGATGAACTTTTTAAAGCATTTTGGGATGTGAAACCCGACAAGATCAGTTATACCAATGTTCTCAGGCGCGAGGATGTACGTATTTATCGTGACATGCAAATGCTCGGTAACAGCAAAGGGGCTTCATACAAGCAAAACATGATGACCTTTTACCTCGACCCGTATCTGATCAAGGTGAAAAATACGCATCCCGAGCTGTACGAAAATGTATCCATTCAACCCGTAGTATATGACCCTATTGACAGTGAGGGCGATAAACTGATAACCGAGGTGTCATTACCAGTGGCTTTTTCTGATTATAAGCTGTTCTTTAGTTCGGCACAGGGTTATTTAACAGCCGAAATTAACCGCCGCTTTATGCCTATCGGAGCTATTGTATTATTAATGACCCTGTTTTTAATGCTGATAGGCTGGCTTATATACCGTAATCTGAATGTGAACATGAAACTGTTCAAGCTTCAGTATGATTTTATCAACAACTTTACCCACGAGTTTAAAACACCGGTAAGCGTAATCAAAATAGCCGGTTCAAATTTGCGTGGCGATGGCGAACTTACCGAAAGGCAGCGCCGTCATTATGGCAAAATATTGGATGAGGAAGCTGATAAGCTCAACGAGCTCATGAACAAGCTGCTTTCCTTTACGCAGATTGAAAATAAATCCATTACTTTAAAAGAGGAAGAGATTGATATAGAGAATTTTATTAGCCGGTATATTGATACCTTTAAAATAAAGTACGCTGATTTTAATATTAAATTTAAAATCAACAGGGTTGAAACTTTTTATACTGATCCTGTATTATTAGGGAGTGTTTTTCAAAACCTTATCGAAAATGCATACAAGTATTCGCACCCTCAGCAAAAGGAGTTGTTCATCAATATTTCACAGGAAAAGCGCAATATTGTTTTTTCGTTTGCAGACAAGGGGATAGGGATACCAAAAAATGAACTGAATAACGTTTTTAAGAAGTTTTACAGAATAGAAAACCAATACAATCAAAACGGGAGCGTTGGCCTGGGTTTGGCATTTTGTAAAGAACTGGTTAATTTTATGAACGGCGAAATAACCGTTTACAGTAAGGTTAACGAAGGTTCGGAATTTATAGTTACGCTTCCATACGAAAATTAAGATATGAACAAAGAAATTAAAATTGCGCTGGTTGAAGATGACGAGAACCTGCGTTTCCTGGTTTCAGAGCGTTTGCAATCAGAGGGGTACAAGGTACTGGAAGCCGGTAATGGCAATGAAGCCGAAACCATGATATTGGCTGAGCAGCCTGATATTGTACTGTTAGACTGGATGCTGCCCGGCAAACCGGGCTCGGAGGTTTGCGGTAATATCCGCGAAAAAGGGTTCGATAAACTCATCATCATGATGACCGCTAAAGCCCAGGATGTTGACAAGATAGAAGCCTATAACTTTGGGGTATCTGACTATATCACCAAACCATATAACATGGACGTATTGGTGGCGCTGATTGAGAACAAAATCAAGTTTTCTCTTAACAGCGAAAAACCCGAATCGTACCGTTTTGCCAACATGGAACACCTGCCTAACACGCACCTCCTCATCCGCGATGGCCGTAAGATAGAGCTAACTATCCTCGAAAACAGGATCCTGCTTTATTTCCTCAAAAACAAAAACAAGGTTATCAACCGCGAAGAATTAATGATGGAAGTTTGGGGCTACAACGCCGATGTAAATACCCGCACCCTTGATATGCACATCGTTCGCCTGCGTAAAAAGATTGAAACCAATGCCGATTCGCCGCAATACTTACAAACTGTAAGGGGGATAGGGTATAAGTTTGTTTATAATCAGTAGTTTCAATTAAAATATGTCATTGCGAGCGAAGCGTGGCAATCTCGTAGCTATACAGGTCGAACATGCATTGGCCACGGGATTGCCGCGTCGCCCCCGGCACTTTAGCCCATGCCGCTCCTCGCAATGACATGTTTAAGATAATTTTCTATACACCCTCGCCACAATAAAATCTCCAAAAAAGGTTTTATTATCAATTACGCTATACCCGGCAGTGCTAAAACGCTTTTCAATAGCCGGGAGCTTGCTGGCTTCTATCCCGCAAAGCAACCTGAAAAAAATGAACATGCTTCTGAGCATTACATTCTGCCACCATTGGCCGGTTAGTTGAAAGTCGACGTTAAGCCACAATCCTTCTGGTTTGAGCAGGTTATGTAAATGGTTAAAAACGTTGTCTACCGTTTTATCCACAAAGTTATCGAACAGGAAGGGCGTGATAACCACATCAAAGCCGGCAGTAAGTTCAACGTTTTCAACAGCATCGTTAACAAAGGCAACTGTGTTTTGGCCGGTTTGCCTTTTTTGCGAGAGCTCAGTCATATTAGCCGAAATTTCCACATAGGTAATATCTAAACCCGAAGGATGTATTTTGGTGAGTTCTTCCAATATCCAGCCTGTTCCGCCACCTGCGATGAGGATTTTACTTTTTGGTGGAATAAAGCCTAATAAATAAACCTGCGCGTTTATCAAAGCTTTGCCGTAAACTATTCTTGAAAGCCGATCATAAAACCATGCCGAGTTGTTATAATTGGCCGCCATGCTTTAACGAAAAAAGTATTTGAGGGCGTTAAAGGCTACTACAATAACATACTGTAAAATCAGCACCCCATCCATATAAAAAAAGTAATAGTACTCGTTTTTTTCCCAGGCCGATCTGAAGATGAGCCATCCGGTGAGGAACATGGTAAGTGTGAGTGCAAAGAAATCAAGGCTAAAGCCATTTTGCCTGAACAGGAACATAAGTACAATGTAGCCAGTGAGCAATACCTGGCAAAACAGATAAGCACTTTTTTCACCCCAAACTACCGGGATGGTCTTAAGGCCCACTTTACGGTCGTCGAAAAGGTCCCTGATATCGAAAGGTATTGTAAGCGCACCTATAAATAAAAAGCGTTTGGCTATGAGTATAGTAGTATCGCGCATGCTGATATCGGTTAGGTGATTATGCATTGATTCCAATACCGGGAACAGTACACAGCTCATTGTCCATACTAGGGTTATTAAAAACGGTTTTAAACCGGGGATATTTCTTAAACCAAATTTATGATCGCCTACACTAAACAAGGGTAAACCGTAGCCAAATGATAAAACACTGAGAAATATGAGCAGGATCTTTGATTCGGTAGTGATGATAAAGAAAAGCGGGACCAACGATAGTAGCGACACGATGGTAAATGTTACCATAAGCCGATAATGTGCAAAAAACCAGCGTACCCTTTTATAAGGCGACCGTTGTGGTTTAGTTGGACGGGTGATGAGGATACAAAAATTGTAAATGCCCAGGGTTGATGTAAATAACAGGCCTAACACAGGGAATACAGGTTTTGATCCTATTAAATGAAATGTAAGTAAAGCCTGTGCTACAGCACAAAGCGACATGAAAATATTACTGAAGAGCAGAAAATCTAATACAGATTGTAGTAATTTCTTCATCGGTAAAAGGATAGCAGCTTCTGCCTGGATCTTTTAGGAAATTGGTAATGAGGGATCGCGGCCTGCTTTTAATGTAAATATCGTAATCTCCGGCAATATTCCAACCCTGCCGGTTAAACCAACAAAACCAAAACCTACATTTACATATAATTGTTGTTTGTTTTCCTGGTAATGACCAGCCCATTCATTATAAACATATTTTATAGGGCTATATTGAAAATGCGGGGTACGTACGCCAAATTGCATGCCATGGGTATGCCCGGCAAACATAGCATCAATTTGTGGGTATTTAGGTAATACCTCGGCCCGCCAATGCGATGGATCATGCGAGAGCAGGAGCTTTACCGGCAGGTCATCGGTGTTTTTTACGGCCAGGTCCATGCGCCCGTATTTGGGGAAGCGGCTGTATTCGCTCCAGTTTTCAATACCTAAGATCCCTATTTCTTCTCCGTTGATTTTTAGACGACGATTTTCGTTCCTGAGCAGGTTCCAGCCCATGTTTTTATGGGTGGTTATCAGGTCATCATGATTTTTCTTTTTATCTGCCGGGGAGTTCCAGTCGCCATAGTCACCATAATCATGGTTACCCAGGGTTGAAAAAACACCAAGGGGGGCTTTTACTTTAGTGAAAATGTCCTGGTAGCTGGTCATTTCCGATGCTTCATCGTTAACCAGATCGCCGGTAAAAAATATCAGGTCAGGTTTTTCTTTCAGAAGCATTTCAACACCCCCGCGCACCGCTTTTTTATTATAAAAGCTGCCTGAATGAATATCCGAGATCTGCCCGATCCTTAAGCCATCAAAGGCCTTTGGCAGATTAGGCAGATACATAGTTTGATACAGTACATGATAATCATATGAACCTTTGGGCATGGCCTTTTTTATAGCGGCCAGGGGAACGGTTGCGGCAAGCAAGCCTGCTTTTAAAAGAAACTCGGAACGGGGAATGGCATCATTAATATTAGTAGCAGCGGCAGGCGCAGTTGGGAGAGTAATTGAGGTATCAGTTTTTTTCCTTTTCAACGCAATTTTTCGCCTGATATCATCGGCAAAAATGAATGGTATAAAGGTAAATTTACAGATGAGCAGGATAAATGTTACCAGCAAACAGGCTGCGCGTACACCCGTACCTGCTATGGTAATATAACCGGCAGTTAAAAGCGCGGCCACACACAAGGCCGAAAAGCCCCAATAAAAAATGGCGAATGCTTTTGATTGAAGCAATCGCCATTTTTTGAACGCGCCACGGATGCCATATAAAACATACCGGTCGGCCAGCAGCTCAATTATGATCCAGAACAATATGCTTAGCGCTTTAAAAATCATATAGCGCCATATATTTTAGTATCGGTCGTCGTCAATATCAAGGTCATCGTCATCGGGCTGCAAGTTAAATAAACTGTTAAACATATCCGAAAACGCGAAGCCATTATCCAGGAAACCTTTGTTCAATTGTGAAAATTCCGACAGGCCGTGAAGTACAAATTCCATCAGCAGCAATTGCTGGCTCTCGCCCAAACGCGGGTGGATCTTTTTTACAAGGTCTTTCAATCCGGCAACCTCTTCCAATGCTTTTTTGTATTCCTGCATGGGCATATCATCAACCAAAGCTACATTGTTGCCATCGCCAAACCAGTTAATGATAGCTGCATATGGGTTAGGGGCTTTGGCTTTCTTAGCCTTTTCCGGGTCAGGGAAAAACGATAGCAGTAAGCTTCTGATGGCTTTGCCTATCAGGATATTGGCCACTTTGCCTGGTCCCTCCAGTTCACCCTCATAAACCAGCTCAATTTTACCGGTGATGGCAGGGATCACACCTAAAAAGTCGGTAATACGTACAAAGGTAGTTTTTTCGTGGTTGATGATCATCCGGCGTTCGGCATTACTGATCAGGTTTTCATAGGCCGAAATGGTTAAACGCGCCGATACACCCGATTTTTTGTCGATATACTCAGAGTTACGGGCTTCAAAAGCAATCTGTTCCACCAGGTTTTTAACCAAACCATCAGCCTCAATAGCGATACGCTGATCATCGGTGAGGGACGCTTCCTGTTGCGTGATCTTGCGTGAAATCTCAACCGAACGCGGGTAATGTGTTAAAATCTGGCTCTCAATGCGGTCTTTAAGCGGTGTTACTATCGAACCACGGTTGGTATAATCTTCAGGGTTGGCGGTAAACACAAACTGGATATCCAGTGGCAAGCGTAATTTAAAACCACGGATCTGGATATCTTTTTCCTGCAGTATGTTGAACAGCGATACCTGGATCCGGGCCTGCAGGTCGGGCAGCTCATTGATCACGAAAATGCCGCGGTGTGCACGTGGGATCAAGCCGAAGTGGATTACACGCTCGTCCGAATAGGTTAATTTTAAGGTGGCAGCTTTGATTGGATCAACATCACCAATTAAATCGGCTACGGTAACGTCAGGGGTGGCCAACTTTTCGGTATAACGCTCAGAGCGGTGGATCCAGCCGATGGGGGTATCATCTCCTTTTTCGGTTATGATGCTATGACCAAACCACGATATGGGGTTGTAAGGGTCATCAAATAATTCTGACCCTTCAATATATGGTATATACTCATCAAGCAGGTTAACCAACAACCGGGCAATACGGGTTTTTGCCTGGCCGCGTAAGCCTAACAGTAAAATATTGTGACGTGACAGGATAGCAGTTTGCAGATCGGGGATAACAGTATCTTCAAATCCGATGATGCCCTCAAAGCCGCCTTCGCGCTTTTTAAGCTGTTCAATAAGGTTAGCACGTAATTCGTCTTTAACCGAACGGCTTTTG
Source organism: Mucilaginibacter gossypii (assembly GCF_900100945.1). Lineage (GTDB taxonomy): Bacteria > Bacteroidota > Bacteroidia > Sphingobacteriales > Sphingobacteriaceae > Mucilaginibacter > Mucilaginibacter gossypii. The sequence goes on from NZ_FNCG01000012.1 coordinate 62,843, forward strand.
TAGCCTGTTTGCTTTAACTGGCCGAGGGTTTTTATATCTAATAATTTACTCATTCGTTTGTTATGATTTCACCGATGAAGATTGATTTCACCGATTTTTTGTTTTGGGGATTCCACAGATTATTTGTGATTTCACCGATTTAACTAACCTCTAATCTCCAACCACTAATCTCTACCTAACAGTCCTTCTTCTGTTTCTGATATAATCCTCAAAAATGTACTCACCAAGACCGTTCAGGGAACTGTAAAAGGCTTTGCCTCCGTTTGTTTCTGTGAATTTACGAACAAACTGCTGCAAATAAGGGTCTTTAGCTATCATAAATGTGGTAATAGGTATTTTTAAGCGCTTACATTGGGCAGCCATGTTAAGGGTTTTGTTAACCACTTTCCTGTCCAAACCAATGCTGTTTTTATAATACCTGGTGCCTTCCTTTAAGCAGGTTGGCTTACCATCCGTAATCATGAAAATCTGCTTATTGTGCGTTTTACGGCGTCGGAGCAGATCGGTAGCCAGTTCTAAACCTGCATAGGTATTGGTATGATATGGGCCAACCTGCAAGTAAGGTAAATCCTGCAAGGTTATTGGCCATGCATCGTTCCCAAAAACAACAATATCCAACGTGTCCTTAGGATATTTGGTGCGGATCAGTTCGGCAAGGGCCATAGCTACTTTTTTGGCCGGAGTGATCCTGTCTTCGCCATAAAGGATCATGGAGTGCGAAATATCGATCATGAGCACAGTTGAAGTAAGGGTTTTGTAGTCCATTTCCTCTACTTCAAGATCGCGTTCGGTCATCATGAAATCGCCTATACCGTGATTAACCTGGGCGTTGTGGATAGACTGGGTCATGTCTATCTGATCAAGGCTGTCGCCAAACTCAAACTCGCGGCGTTCGGCATTTTTTTCATCGCCCTGGCCTGATTGCGGCGAGCGGTGGTTGCCTTTGCCTGATTTTTTTAGCTTGCCGAAGATCTCTTCCAGAGCAGATTGCCTGATGCTTTGCTCAGTTTTTGCCGTAATTCGGAACTCGCCATTCTCATTATTTTCGTCGAGATAACCCTTTTGCTTTAGTTCATCGATGAAATCGCCCATGCCATAATCATCGTTGGTAAGGTTATATTGTTTATCGAGTTCGTTAAGCCAGGCTAAAGCTTCGCCTGCATCGCCCGATGTATAGTTGAGCAACTCGAGGAATAATTTTAACAATTCGTCAAATCCGCCTTTAGGGATTTGGTTGGGCTTAAATTTGGAAAATCCAAAACCGCGCATATTTTGTCCTTTCTGTACATAAAGGAACGGAATATTTTTAGGAAAAGTTTCGCTGCGGAAGTGATAAAATAAATTGTTAGTTAAGTATGACAATTAGATTTTTGATTTCGGAATTGGGATTTCGGATTAAAAAGTCATTTTCTATCTCCAAAAATAAATCCAAAATCGAACATTCGAAATCCGAATTCCTAAATGTAAGCCAAACTATTCAGGAGCTCAGGCGGGTATACCGGGTTAGCGCCTCGCTGGCTGGCTACGTATGAGCCAACGGAGCACGCTTTATCTACCACCTGCTGCATGGGTTTTCCCGAAAGGAGGCCGGATACAAATGTTGCCAGGAAGGCATCGCCGGCGCCTACCGTGTCGGCAACTTTTACAGGGCAGCCGGGACTATCATAAAATTCATGGTCGTGCCATACCAGTGCACCATGCTCACCGCGGGTTACGCAAATGGTTTGGCTATGATATTTGGAACGGAACTCGCCAATTTGATCGTGCAGGGAAGCACTACTTCCACCGATGAGCAGGTTGGCTTCTTCCTCGTTCATTTTTACTACGTCGGCCCGGGCTACCAATGTTTCAATAGTTGACAGGGTGTAATGCGGCGGGCGAAGATTTACATCAAATATTTTTAGCGCCGGGGTTTCATCAAGCAGGTTTAATAAGGTTTCGCGGGTAGTAGCGGTACGGCAAGCCAAACTGCCAAACACAATGGCCCTGGCTGCCTGGGCTGCTTTAGTGAGTGCAGCCGATGGTTGTATGTTATCCCATGAAACGGGTTGGGGAATAATATAAGTAGCGGTGTTGGTTTCATCAAGCTGTACGGTAACTTCACAGGTTGGAAATTCATCGTCCTGCTGAATCAGGTCCGAATACAGGTCATTGCTTTTTAAAAAGCCTATCAGTGCATCGCCCGAGTTATCCATACCCACAGAGCTCGCAAACGCTGTTTTTACACCTTGCTGTACCAGATGCCGGGCTACGTTCATGGGTGCGCCACCAGCCTTTTTTCCGTCGCCAAAAGCATCCCATAAAACTTCGCCGAAGCTTAATACCTGATTTTCCATAGTTAATTTGTTTTTTTGCTGCCGATGAAAACCAAATATACTGTATTAAGTTGGATTTTATTTTTCGTTTGAACCATGATTTTAGTCATTTTTAGGATTAAAGGATTTACTTTGCCGATATAACAACAGGTAATCGATTAATCAGACAAATCGTGAATCAGAAAATTGTATACCTTTATTATATGAAAATAATATTGCTGGGTTTTGTGTTTATGCTTGCTGCCACATGCTGCTTTGCGCAGAACAGGCAAGCTATTTTGAAAGTAATGCACACACAGGAGGAGGCCTGGAACCGGGGCGATATTGAAGCGTTTATGCAAACTTACTGGAAATCAGACTCGTTGGTTTTTGTAGGAAAAACGGCACCCGCTTACGGCTGGCAAACAACACTTGATCATTACAAACAAACCTATCCCGATAAGGCTGCCATGGGGCAGCTTAGCTTTAAGATCATACAGCTAAAGGTATTGGATGCAACCAATGCTTTTGTTTTGGGAGGATGGAAACTAACCCGTGAAAAAGATACACCAGGCGGCTATTTTACGCTATGGTTTAGGAAAATTAAGGGTGAGTGGAAGATAGTTTGTGACCACACCTCGTAAAAGAGATCAGGGTTGGAGATAAAAGGTTAAGTGGATAAATACGGGGATTTGGAAGCGTGGGAATTAGCGATTCCTCTCTTAAGAGCGGAATTTATAAAGATACCGGATCGCAAAAATACTACTGCATGAAAAGAGGTTTAGTAATTGGGAAGTTTTTGCCGCTCCATATTGGGCATATGGCTTTGATTGGTTACGCGCTTCACCATTGTGATGAGCTTGTAGTGGTTATTGGTGCCAGCGATGATGAGCCCATTGATGGAAATATCAGGCTTGACTGGCTCGAAAAAACTTACGCAGGTAATGACAAGGTTAAGCCTGTATTATTAAGCTACGATGAAGCTATGCTGCCGGGTGCGGGCGACTCGATAGAAAATATGTCGAGACTTTGGGCCAGCTATCTTAAAAAGAAGCTGCCGCCTATTAATGTGATATTTGCTTCCGAGGCCTATGGCGCTTATATGGGGCGGTTCCTGGATTGTGAAAGCGTTATTTATGAAGAACCCTGTAAAATTGTACCGGTACCAGCGGCAAACATCAGGGAAGAGCCTGACTTATACCTGCATCTTTTGCCTGATGCGGTTAAGGATTACTATAAAAAATCAGGCTGAATAATTCTGGTGGCAATATTTTACAGGCGTTATTCCCGATCAATCCTTAGCAAACCAGTTCCGCTTAAAATCGGAGGGATTCTTTCCAACTATCTTATTAAAGAGTTTATTAAAATATGATAAGCTTTCAAATCCCACAGCGTAACAGGTTTCAGTAACGTTTTTATCCTGCATGAGCAGGTTTTTGGCTACATCAACACGGTATTGGTTCACGAAATCGGTGAAAGTCATTTTAGTTTGTTTTTTAAAATAGCGGCAAAAAGCCGCTGTAGTAAAGTTCACTTTAGCCGCCACTACATTTACATCGGGTTTAAGATTGTAATTACTGCCGATATATTCATAAATAGCCCCCATCCTGATCTTATCTTTTAAAAAAAACTGCAGGTTCGGCTCGTCGTTGTTTAAAATCGTAAATTCTTTTGAACTAGCCAGTATGTTAAAGATCTCCATTAATCCCATTAATTGCTGAAAAGAATCCATCCCCGGTAAAAGTTTCAGTTTTCGCACTACCGTAGTCCTGGTATCTCCATAAAAAGCAATACCGTTGGCGGCCTTTTTAAAAAGCTGCCCGATGGTCGAAAATTCGGGAGCGGTGCCTATTGCCGTTCCCATGAAATCTTCTTTTAGCTGCACCACTATCTGATGGTATTCGCTCCGCAGCCGGTAATCAAAGTTAAGGTGGGGAAGGTTACTGCCAATAAGCACCAGGTCATGCTGGGTGTAACCGGAAATATGTGAACCGACGTGCCTGATCCCAGCATCGGCCTCAACATAAACCAATTCGTATTCGGGGTGATAATGCCACAGAAAAGTGTTGCGAAGCCGGGGCGAAAAGAGTTTGAACGATTTGCCAGGTTCAAAATTAATCTTCTCTAACTGTATCTTATCCATGCTATATTGAGCATAAGGTTTTAGTAAAGATAAATAAAATGATCAATGTAGAGCAAATTTTGGTCATTGTACAGGATAATCCATCTGTCATGCCAACCTAAATTTGAGTTATAAATCAAAAAGAAAATGAAGACCGAAAACGCAGCCATGACCGTGGCAACCACGCCGGCTAATGCACATAAAGAGATCCCCGGTAATCCGTCAACCGCTAAATCAAGCCAGATCCGCCTGAATGAACGTAAAAACAATGAACCGCTGAAAGTGCTTAGCGAGGCCGATTGGCAATTTTGGATAGAGAACGGTTACGTGATCATCAAAAATGCAGTGCCTAAAGTGCAAGTTGAAAAATTAGCTAATTATCTGTGGCAATATGAAGATAAGGATGCTAATGATATCAGCACCTGGTATAAAAAGCCCAACGCGCAAATGCAAATGAGCGAGCTGAATAATACGGGTATGGTTGAAATTTATAATCAGCAGTTTATGTGGGATAACCGGCAACATCCTAAAGTACATGCCGCTTTTTCAGATATCTGGGGCACCGAAAAGCTATGGGTAACTATTGACCGGGCCAATCTGAATTTTCCGCTAAGGCCGGGCTTTGAATATAAAGGTTTTATTCACTGGGATTATGACCCGGAAACCAAACCTCAAAATGTGCAGGGCGTACTGGCCCTTGCCGATCAGACTGATGAAAACATGGGTGGTTTTCAATGTATCCCGGAACTATACCGTACATACGATACCTGGAAATTAACCCAACCCGAAGATAGGGATCATTATAAACCTGATACCACCGGTTTTGAGACTGTGAAAGTGAAACTGGAAGCAGGTGATCTGCTGATATTTAACAGTTTGCAGCCGCATGGCATAAGACCTAATACCAGTGCAGATAAAGTGCGTATAGCGCAGTATATATCCATGATGCCCGCCCAGGAAGACAATGAAGAGCTAAGACAATGGCGCATTAACAGTTGGCAAAGCCGCGAAGCCATGCAGGGCTACGCTTTTCCGGGCGATCCGCTGGAACGGGAAAAGCAAAATCCGGTAGCTGAGCTTAGCGATCTGGGTAAAAAACTTTTGGGCTTGGAGCGTTGGTAGATTGTATCTCATATACACGTTTTCGGGAGCATTTGATAAACAAGCTGGTTGTGAAGACACGGTCGTGGGTATAAAACAAAATAGCGATGGACAAATCCATCGCTACTCAATATCATGCCTTAAGACTAAAAACGTAAGACTTTCGACTTTAAAAAGGTTTCCCTGCGGCAAGCTCTCTATTAGCCCATTTAACGGCCAGTCCTTCGCGGTATTTAGCATATTTGCCTTTGAACATCATTTTTAGAGCGCTATCAACACCACCTTTAACGGCCAGGTTGTATAGGCTTGCCGCTTTACGGCTTATGCTGGCATCCCATGCGCGAAGGCTGAGTGAGTATGAACCATCCACATATTTCATCCAGTGCCAGTAGCCGGTTGGCATAAACAGGGTATCGCCATGTTCAAGGAAAACTTCAATACCTTCTACACCGTCAAGCGCCGGGAATTTTTTGACATCAGGATTTAGTACATCATAATCCTCCAGTGCATACGTGGCATTGGGGATACAGTACAGGCGGCGCTTCCACTTGTTTTCAAATAGGATCACATGCTTACGCCCTCCAAAATGGGTATGGAAAATATGCGGAAGGTCAATATCGTAATGTAAAAAAGTAACCGAGTTTGAACCGCCGAAAAACATGGCGGGCATGCTTTCCAAAAAGCCCCCCATCAGGTCCTTAGGTAATATGATATCATCCAAAAGTTGTGGCGCTTGCTTAAATATGTTAAAGAAAAAAATCCTTAACTCGGTTGGTTTACTGCGGATAAGGTCGATATATTCATCAAAGGGCATTTCAGTTGCCGACGAATTGATGGGTTTTGAAGGATCGGCCTTTGAATTATCGTACAATGGCACTACTTTATTGCCAACAACCTGCTTTAAATATTCGGGTGTCCATTTTTCGCGGGCAGGCCAGCTTTTGGTAAGCCCTTTGATAACCAGCGGGCGACGAGGGTCTAAATAATTCTTCTTGAAGTCTTCGGGAGAAATATTTTCAACCGTATCGATCGGGTTAAGAATGAAGCACATAATAGTTTATTACTTTAGGGGGATTACGCTTATTTTAAAATAAAGTTACAATATTGTTTCTTACTCGTTTAAAAGCATTCAAAATAACGAAATAAACCCCAAAGTAGTATAAATATATCTTAATATTATGGCCTGCCTGATACAAGGGCATTGTTAGCGCGTTTGATAGCCAGGCTCTCCTTCCAGTCCATATAATCCTTTTTAAAGCGAGCTTTCATCAGGTTGTCAAACTTGCGCTGCACTGTTAAGTTATACAAGCTTTTGGCTTTAATGGCCCATGATTTATCCCAGGCGCGTAACGATATCGAAAATGAACCGGTGAGGTATTTCATCCAGTGCCAGTACCCGGTTGGCATAAACAGGGTATCGCCGTGCTCTAAAATGGCCTCTTGTCCTTCAATGCCGTCAAGTGCCGGAAATTTGGTGAAATCGGGGTTTTCAATATCATAATCTTCCAAAGCATAGGTAGCAAAGGGGATGCAGTACAGACGGTCGGTCCATTTCTGATCAAACAGCATTACATGTTTGCGGCCATTAAAATGTGTATGGAAAATGTGCGCAAGATCGATGTCGTAATGTAAAAATGTTACAGAACCGGCGCCGCCGAAAAACATATTGGGGTATTTATCCAGGAAACCACCCATTAAATCAGATGGCGAACGATAATCTTCCAGCAGTTTTGGGGCATGTTTAATTGGGTCGAAGAGGAAAATTCTTAAATCAGTGGGTTGTTTTTGAATGAGATCGATATAATCGCCAAACTTCATTTCAGTTGCAGATGCATTGATAGCTTTGGAAGGATCGGCCTTTGAGCTGTTATAAAGCGGAACGGTTTTATCTCCAACTACCTCTTTCAAGTATTCAAAAGTCCATTTTTGCAGTGCGGGCCAGCTTTCAGTGGCTTTGCGGATAATAAGCGGTTTACGCGGATTTAAGTAATTGTTAACAAAATCCTCCTTGCTTATATTGTCTACACTATCAATAGGTGTAAGCGTTATACTCATTTTCACAAATTAATTAACGAGCAAAATTAATTCTTTGTAAATAATATGTAAACGATTTGTGCCGATTTTGAAATTGTGTTGACAGTTGCAGTATAAAGTTGCAGTGGCAATACGTAACTGCAGTGGCAGTAGGAAGTTGCCGGTGCAGTTTCATGGAGTGTAATAAAAAGAGTATATTTTGCCTATCTTTCTCTAATCAGTGTACCGCTTGTACAACTGCCGCTGCCAACTGCTTCTGCCATTACAAACTGCAACTAACTTAATTAGGTTTCAAAACTGAATTAACTACCTGGATAACGCCGTTGCTTTGTGCAACATCGGCTATGGTGATGAATGATTTGCCCCCTTTTTCGTCAACAAGGTAAAGTTTTGCACCCTGCGACATCACAGTAAGCGTGCCGCCGCTCAGTGTGTTAAGCTCCAGTTTACCTTTGCCCTCTTTTACTTTGGTTAACAGCTCGGCCGAGGTTAATTTGCCGGGCACCACATGATAAGTAAGCAGTTTAATAAGATTGGCCTTGCTTGCGGGTTTCATCAGGTTGTCAACCGTGCCTGCAGGAAGCTGGGCAAAAGCTTCATTAGTAGGTGCAAAAACAGTATACGGCCCGGCCGCTGATAGGGTAGGCGCCAAACCAGCAGATTTAATGGCGTTTACCAGCGTGGTATGGTCTTTTGAGCCGGATGCGTTTTGTACGATATTTTTAGCGGGCGACATGACGGTACCGCCTACAGTTTTTTGGGCGAAAGCTTTTGGGGCTATGGTAATAGCTATAAACGATAGGGCGATAATGAGTACTTTTTTCATAATTGCAGGCATATAAAACATTGCGATTTGATAAATATAAACAGTTTTTAAAACCATTTTGCTTTGTAACAAAGTACTGACTGTAAAAAACCTCAAAGGTTTAGAAAAATAATCCGACTGCAATATGATCGGCATACAGTTTACCTGTTGCGCTAAGATAAATAACATTATCTTTTTGTATGATCCATTCCCTATCGAAATATTCGGCGGCAGCTTTGAGTAATTCGGCTGATGCGCCTTTGGCTATCTGGTTGAGCTTAACCAGTTCAAGGCCCCAGATTGTGCGTAATGAGGTCATGATATATTCGTTCAGGCGGTTCTCTTCGGTTAGCTCCTCGGTTTCGGCCTGTAGTTTTCCGGTTTCAAGCGCCTGCATATATTTCGCGTTGTTAGCGATGTTCCACTGCCGTGTATCGCCGTTATAAGAATGCGCCGAGGGGCCAATTCCTAAATATTTTACCCCTTTCCAGTAATTTGAATTATGACGGGAGTATTGACCGGGCTTGCAAAAGTTGGAGATTTCGTAATGTTCAAACCCATGTGCCTGCATGGCATCCATCAGCACTATAAATTGCTCTGCGCTTTGTTGCTCATTCATGGGGGGCTGTTTTTTTTTGCTGATAAAGGCTGCAAGTGCAGTTTGAGGTTCAACCGTCATCGAATAAGTAGACACATGCGGAACATTAAGCTCAAATACCTTATCAAGGTTTTGCTTCCATTTGGTATCGCTAAGCATAGGATAACCGTAAATGAGGTCGACCGTAATATTTTCAAATCCGGCGTCCTGGGCGCGTTTTACTGATGATTCTGCTTCCTGGCCGCGGTGTACACGGTTCATCCAAACCAGGTCCTCGTCAAAAAACGACTGGATCCCTATGCTGAAGCGGTTAACCGGTGTTTGTTTAAGGGCTTTGAGTTTGTCGGGTTTCAGATCATCGGGGTTGGCCTCCAGGGTTATTTCGGCCACGGAAGATACGGTGTGGAGTTCGGTTAGCGTGTTAATGATCCTGCTGATTTCGTCGCCATCCAAAACAGAAGGGGTGCCGCCACCGAAATAAATAGTTTCGATGGTTTCACCGTTGAGGTAACCTTTTTGCAGCTTGATCTCACTGATCAAAGCATGCAGCATTTCATCTTTGTACTTTAACGATGTGCTAAAATGGAAATCGCAATAATGGCAAGCCTGCTTGCAAAAAGGGATATGTATGTAAATGCCTGCCATGCTTTTAAGGGTAAATAATCGAGAGTAAAGTAAAATAAGATAAAGTAGTTATATAGTTCATTTTCAATATTTTATATTAATTTATTCTCTTTTACTTTTTTGCAATTGATCTTATTTTATGTTATTTTTGTTACTGAGATGTTACTTTTCGGCTATTGTGAGTAACAAAAGTAACAAATAAATTATGGTAACGGTCAGATATAAAAAGTTAAGCAGCGGCAAATTTAGTGCTTATCTCGATATTTATTCAAATACCGTAGAGGGCAAAGGTAAGCGCAATTATGAGTTCCTTAAGATTTATGTCGGTAAGGACTATTCTGTTCCGGGCACCCGGATCACTGAGTCAGACAAAGATAATCTTAAGATCATAAATGCACTTCGCAATAAAAGAGAGAACGAATTGAATTTTTCAGACCACGGTTATAAGCAGCCTGTCAAAGTAAATTATAACCTGTTAGACTACTTTGATCAATGTTTGGCCAAGAAATTTAATTATAAATTGGAGTGCCTTATTATTCACCTTAAGAGGTATTTCCCCAAAAGAGAGGTTTTAGTTCAGGACGTAGATGAAGATTTGTTAGACAACTTTCAAAGTTACCTGCTTAACCAGGTCAGTAGAAATACCACTAATGCGTATTTATCCGTTTTTCGGCAACATTTTAATAAGCTGGTAGTTAAAGGCGTGATTACAGCCTCGCCGTTCAGTACATTTAAGATCATTGAAGAAGGCGACACCGAACGCACTACCTTGACCATCGAAGAGGTCAGGACTTTAGCCAATTTTATTCCGAAAAGGGGAAATAGCCAAATTCGGCAGGCGTTTTTATTTTCATGCTTCACCGGTCTACGGTTTTCAGACGTAAAAAAATTAGTTTATAGTGAAATTGAAAATGACCAGATCACTTTCCGGCCAGCTAAAACCACAAAAAAAATTGTTATGGTGCCACTTACCGAGGATGCCAAGTCAATCTTAGAAAATCTCTCAAAGCACCCGATAAATAAAAAAGTTTTCTGGGATTTGCCATCAAGCCAGGTAGTTAATGTCTACCTAAAGTTTTGGGCACTCGAAGCGGGGCTAAAGAAAAATCTGCACTTCCACGCTGCACGACATACATTCGCCACCATCGGACTAACGTTCGGCATGGACATCTACACAGTCAAAGAAATACTTGGACACAGCAAAATTGAAATGACACAGATTTATGCCAAAATAGTCGATCAGAAGAAAAAGTTTGAAATGTTAAAATTTCCACCCCTCATACAAACAGATAATATTATAAACTATATTCTGTCAATAGGTTACCAAAAAAAACAACATCCCAATTTTCCCGATTCTTTTAAATTTGTAAAGTCAATTTCTGATGTATTAATAGCTGTAGTTGAGCTGTTCAATGATGGGAGTTTGCAGTTAATTGGACTGCCTATTGATGTTGAAGATAATGAAGTAACATACTGGAATGAAAGTAAGTCCGTTTTTGATACTGATGTAATTAACCCAACTTTGGATGAATTTAAGATCATAGAAAATACGTTTACTAAAAACAGATAATTCAAATTTGCTTAGTTAGATTTCCGGCTTTAAAAACCGAGATGATAAACGTTTATGCTAAAGTTTTTGATCAAAATAAATAAGTAGAAATGTCAAAGTTTCCGAGTTTGTCAGATGAAAAGGATATTCATTGAAATTATAACTGTCATTATATTTTGCATATTTTACAGTTTATTGCCAACGTTTCGCACGACAATAATAATCTGTAGTATTTTACTTGCGCTATGGATTGTGCCTGTACAATTGATTTTATCTGTTAGTTACAGAAATTGGCTCGATGAACTGGGTGACCGTTATGGAGGTCTTAGTTTTGAAGATAGGCTGGCGCAAATAAGAAATAGCTTTAAAGGCTTGACCGAGGCTGAATGCCAAAAGCTGCGATGGTTCTATATACAGGCCCTGGTGTTTCACTATATTCTATTAGTAGTATATTCTTTATCAATAATAGTCTGTATCTCTTATTTACTGTACTATGGAAATAATAAATCCAGTCCAATAATGGTTACGGAATCAGTTTTAGCAGCGCTGGTTGTTGCCATAGGAGGATATTTTTTCGGGAGTAATATGTTTTCTTTGAAACGAAAAAAGGTACGTGACGAGATTTATTTTCTTCTGATCAGCAAAGACTGGAAAAGGAAATTAAAAATGCCAGATCAATCCGAATTTACGAGTTCATTTGATGAAATTAATGGTATTTCTTTTTACAGTTTCTGGCTACAGGGTAGGACTTTAGAAGAAAGGAAGGAAGCCTTTAATCAGTTCCTGATCAGCCTGAACCTAGGCAGTAAAAATGGTGAACTTTTCCAATTTGATAGCGGAAAAGTTAAGATCGTTTCAGCAGTATATGCCAATGCGGCTAATAAGTCCATCGCAGGTTTTCTTCGGTTCTGTATTGAAGAACACAAGGTGCTTTCCTCAAATATTTTGCATCATAAAAATCGTGAACTTCTACGTGATATTTTTATACTTAATCCCGAAAATGATTTAGTGTTTCTGGAAGGTCAGCGCTATATTACCACCTCGGCAGAATACACAGATGTGTATAAACAAGCGCTCAAAAATTAGGTTAAAATACGAACCTTGATAATACTTAAAGACTTAATATAAATACGGTCATTCGATACCGATCAACCGTTCGTATAGGTTTATTTTATGCTATTTATTTGCTTCCGAAATCAATACGGAATGCAAATGAACATAAATGAAAACACCCGTGTAATAGATCTGAAGGTTTCCGATCTCATTACCATTCTAAAAGAGTCCACTCCAATTCCTGCCGCACCGGTACAGACGTCCGAGGATGACGACGAAATTGGTGGCTACGAAGTGGCAGAAAAAACTACCGGATACGCCCGGCAAACTATCTACCAACTAAAGTCGAAAGGCAAAATTCCCTATATCGCCATGCCCTCTGGCGGTGTCCGTTTTTCCAGAAAGGAAATTCTCAAGTGGCTGATGTCCCATAAAAAACTAACCTATGAGGAAATAACTGCAAAGGCGGATGATTTTGTGTTTAAACGGAGGGCGCGACGTAAATGACAGGTGCTCCATTAGTCGACCATCTCCCGTGCGAATTGCGTCCGGTCCGAATGGCGGCAGTAACCGGCCCGGTCTCCGACACAGGTTCGCTCGCGGTGCACCCGTCGTATTGCCGATGAAAAAAAGCTAATCAACAAATTTTTGAACAAATCTTTAATCCTATGCGCAAAATGAATTGCGACGAAGCAAGGCAAATTTCGATAGTCGATTATCTGGCACAATGCGGGTTCCGGCCACAATATATTAAAGGGGTTAACCATTGGTATCTCTCTCCGATCCGGGAGGAAAATACAGCCTCTTTTAAGGTTAATACCCAACTCAATGCATGGTTTGACCACGGCATGGGGGTCGGTGGGAATTTCATAGACTTGGGTATTCGGCTACATCAATGTACAGTAGAACAATTATTAAGCCGGTTAAGTGCCGGAGATCGCTCTCTTTGTTTTCACCAGCGGGTAAAGGAAACGGAGGCTGAACCAGAGCATAAAATAAAGATCATCCAGGCTGGGGAATTGCAAAACCTGACATTGGTAAAATACCTACATGAGCGTGCAATAGATTATTACACGGCTAAAGCATGGTGCAAGGAAGTACTGTTTACATTGAACGAGCAGCGTTACCTGGCTATCGGCTTTAAAAACAACTCGGGTGGCTACGAACTGCGTAATGCACAGCTTAAATTATCCTCGTCCCCCAAAGATCTGACCTACATCGATCAAGGAGCAGACACGGTTCACGTATTTGAAGGCTTTACAGATTTCCTGTCTTTGCTAACACTAAATGGCCGCGATATGCCTGGCGATTTCCTGGTGTTGAATTCACTCAGCTTTGTGGGCAAAAGTTTGGAGATTTTGCAACAACGTCCTGCTGCCAAATTGTACCTGGATCACGATAAGGCGGCAGCAAAAGAGATGGCTTTCATTAAGCAAACAATTCCGAATGTAGAGGATGCCAGCCGCTTTTATAGCGGCTATAAAGACCTTAATGCCTATCTCAAAATTCAGCAGCAGAGTAGGGGGTTGGGCTTATGAAAGGCATCGGCATGGCAGCATCGGCAATTTCGTTTTTTGCGGAGCCAGCTATGTTTCGGCCCTGCCGAAACTCGCTGGCCCCCCTTCATGCTATCGCATTTGGGGGGATTAGGAAAGAATTTATTAAGACAGATTTATGCTTTATCAGCTTGGATTTTAAAGTAAGTCAAATGGAGAAGGAGACACAGAAAGTAAGAGTAGTAAACAAGGGTGGCCGCCCGAAGGCGCAAATAAAAAGAGATTGCCAGTTGACGGTGATGTGTAATATCATAGAGAAAAAGATGATACAGGCCAATGCCAAACGCGCCAGGACAAACGTATCAATTTATCTCCGTCAAGTAGGATTAAATGGCCGGATAACCGTGAAGACTTTGCCGAAGGAAGTGTTGCAATTTACCGGCACCCTAAATCACATGGCGGCCAATTTAAATCAGATCGCCAGGAAGCGGAACAAGGGTGAAGACTTAAATACGCTCGACAGAGCATTGTTGAACCAGGAAGTCAGAGGCTTGCAGAGTATAGTAAAAGAGGTTAAAAATTATTTGGCATGATCGGGAAAATCACTACAGGTAAAAGTTTTCGCGGCTGCATGAGCTACCTGCATGAAGGCCGGTTGCAGGAGAATGAGAAACAGCAAAAGCTGGAAATGGAAAAGAAGCAGGCGGAGGTCATTTATTACAACCAGTGCTTTGGCAACAAGAAAGAATTGATCCGGCAATTTGTAGAGGTAGCGCAGTTGAACCCAAATGTCAGCAAGCCGGTGTTCCACGCCAGTATCAGTTTTGACCTGGCCGACAATGGTAAACTCAGCATACAGGATAAGATCGATATTGCCGAGGGACTGGCCAAAGAGTTTGATTTTGCAGATAGACAATACGTAGTGATTACCCATGCCGATACCGAGCATGAACACCTGCATATTGTTGCCAACCGGATCGGTTTAGAGGGGCCGACCGCGAGCGACAGTAACAGTTATCGGCGCATGGCTGAATATTGCAGGCGGATGGAACAAGCGTACAATTTGACCAAAGTGCTGAGCCCTAACAAATTCCTGAAACCAGAGCAGCGGGTAGCGCAAAGCCAGCGGGTGGATCAACGCAAGGAACATTTAAAAGCACATTTGGCGAAGGCCGTTAAGCAATGCAAAAGCGTAAAGGAAGTCAAAAGCTACATGGAGCAGAAAGGCTATCAGGTGGAACTTGGGCGAGGTATTGCTTTTACCGATCAGCAGCATGTCAGGTTCAAAGGCAGCCAGGTTGGTTACAGCCTGGCCGACATCGAAAAGAAAATTCGGCAGGAGCAGACACAGCGGCAGGTACAGCAAATGCAGCCTAAAAACCAGGCCCGCGATCAACGTCAAGCTTATGGGCAGGAACAACCCAAAAGTTTGGCCGATCAGTTACGGGAAGTGATTAGCGAGAATGAGCAAAAAGAGCAGAAAACCTATTTGAAGCGGGAACCGGAAACGCATTATTTAAGGGCAGCCCTGGCAGCTGGCGGCGAATTGTTTGCTGGCCTGCTTCAAAATATGCCGGAAGAAGAACCGGAAACGCCAAGCAAAAAGAAGAAGAAAAAGTTAGGCCAGGATCAAAGCTACCACATAAGCAGGTAGGAAAATTGAATTGTAAAACCATTAATTAATGATAATATGAAGAATGAAGCAACAGCAATCGATGAAGTGACTATGACGGATATGCTCAAAAATATTTTCGAGCATGAAGAAAAAATGCAGAAATACATGGAAACCCGGGCAGTAGAGATTAAGGAAAAAGACACCATGATCGAACGATTGTTCACTGAAAGCAAGAAGCAAAAAGAAGAATTTGCAACCAAGCTGGCCAATATGAAAGTGACTGCGCCAGCACCTGATCTGTCCGTGGTAAAGGAAGCCATTACTGCCGGGCTTGCAGGCATCACTAAAAGCATGTCTACAGACTTTGTTGCGATCAGAGAGACGATCAACAGAGGCCCGGCCCCGATCACACGGAAACTTCAGCTATTCTCAGATGCAAAAACGCCTGAGCAATACAAAGCGGTGCTTTCATGGATCGTCTTTGGATTGATTGGGCTGGTAACATCGGTCGGCACCATTATGCTGATCTGGCACTATATGAATTTAACCCACGTCCGTTAATTCAATTCTGCTATGAACCCATTAAATATAGGGCAGCGGTTTTGGCGGCTGCCCTATCAAACAACCAAAAAAATTAGTAAATTTGATTAACGATGGATAAGAGTATGGAAACACAAATTTTGACAGACGAAAGCGGTGAACCGACAAGAGTGGTGATGGATTACCAAACCTACGTTGAAATGTACCGGCAATTAAACCTGCCATTACCCCCTGCTAAAACCGTACAGGCGCGCAATCCGCTCGATTGGTATACCAGAACTGAAAGCGCTAACTCTATATTAAACGGATTGGTAGCACTGGCCTCGCGGGAAAAAATGAAAGAATCTGAAAAGGCCAATCCCGATCAGCAGCGCATCGAGGAATTGCTGGCTTTACGCAAAGAGGCTATTGAGGCGGTAAACAACAATGATAATTTTTCCAGCCTGGAGCGGATGGATCAGGTCATTGAAAAATACGGTCCTATTTTATTAGCGGAGAAAAAAAAAATCCCGATTTAAGTTCAGAGTATGGAGTAGACCGAACCGAGTCCTTAAAGAACTTGTACGCGCGCTCTGAACAACGGTTTGACAAAATTCAACAGATCATTATTGAAGATAACACGGCTATTGCTAAACCATCCGATAGCCCTGTGGTCATTGTCTTAGGTGCCCAGCCTGGTGCGGGCAAAACAGAGTTAGAAAGAATCGCCAGGGCCGAATTGGGCGGTAATATTATTAATTGTAATGCAGACTTGTTCAGAGATTATCACCCTGACGCCCATGAGATCAAATCCCGCTTTGAATCCTACTATCCTTCACTTACTGCCAAATACGCCCAGGATTGGAATAATGGTTTGAGGGCTTACTGCGAAGACAACCGGCTTAACTATATACTGGAAACAACGTTTTCGTCTGGCCCAGAGATGAATAAGACCATCGATGAACTTCAACAAAAGGGCTACCGTGTAGAGATTAAGCTGCTGGCTATCCATCCCCGGCTGAGTTTGTTGGGCACCCACCTGCGCTTTGAGGACATGAAGTCCCAGGAGAAAGGTGACAGAATGGTCGGCAAGGAAGTGCATGACCAAAAATATGAGATGGTTGCGCCCACCCTTTATACTGTACAATCTGCCGCATTGTACAACAGGCTGCAAATGTATGGCCGTAGCGTTGAACCCGTTGAAGGTTCCTTTAAGTTAGGGGTTTATCTGATCGCTACCAATCCGCCCAATCCCTTGCAGCTGTTCCAGGATGAAATTGACCGGAAATGGTCGCCGGAGCTTTCAGCAAGTTTTAACCAGGGTGTTCAACAGGCGGTTCATTTAATGCAGGCCAGGAACGCCGCTGAGCAGGAGATTAAAGGTTTCCTGAAAGACATGCAGAGTGAATATCCCACCCAAAAACAATTGCAGTTGCAAATGGAGCAACAAATAAAGGAGCAGGAATTTGCTGAGCAGCTTAATAAGCGCTTGGCGGGTGAGTTGCCACATATTAATATTAATGGAACAGATTTTACCATAGACCTGCGGTTGGGCGAGTTACGTGAAACAAAAGCACCGGGAAACAGCATCCAATTGCACCAGATGCAGGCCGGGCGTGCAGGCGAAGCCTATCTCTTTTTCTATCATACGCAAAAACATACCGTTTACGATCCCCCGGCCAATATCAAATCACTGCCGAAAAATGTTGTTGTAGTCGAAATTCCCGTTGAAGCAAAGCTCGATCCGGTAGGTACGGCAGAAATACTTGAGGTTGATATTAAAGAATTTGTCAAAGCCCACCCTATTCAAAACGAGTTGACTGCTGTGGTTAAACAGCTTTTTCAATCTGCCTTACCAGAACTGATCCAGCAAAATTTGAGGAAGGAGGAACCAAAAAGGCAAGAACAAGATCAAAAAAAAGGCAGGAACCCCGACGAAGATTTAGACCAGGGACTTGACTGGGCTCCTAAAATAGGCCGTTGAAATAAGATGTGTGATTCATAGAGATCCTTTCCATAACTTTATGTTGAAATGATGGAAAAACCGTTGGTTTTACCACATTTCAACATAAATAACAACAATGAACAATGAAGTAAAAAAACGCCTTGAGTGGGTTAAGCTTTACGAATCTATTGGCGTGGCAGGTGTTGTTTGCATGCGTTGCGGTATCAGCCGTCCAACACTTCGAAAATGGATTAAAAGATATAAGGAATTTAGTATTGATGGCCTTAATGAACACAGCAGAAGACCACATAAAATATACACTCAGATAACCTTAGAAGATGAGCAGCGAGTTCTTGATTTAAGAGATAAGCGAAAGCTCGGTCACCGTAGCATTGCCAACGAAATGAAGCGTTTATACGACCGATCTTTGTCTACAGCTACCATTCATAAGATACTTATCAAGAATAATAAACAGTACTTAAAACTAAGACGGAACTACCGCAAACGCTTACATCGGTATAACAGGCCAATACCCGGCGACCGAGTCCAAATGGATGTTTGCAAGATAGCGGGCAAGCTTTATCAATACACTGCTATTGATGATTGCAGCCGTTTTAAGGTTGTTGAACTATTCCCCAGACGAACAGCAACAAATACATTGAAGTTCCTTGAAACAGTAATTGAACAGATGCCTTTCCCTGTACAACGTATTCAAACGGATAGAGGTAACGAGTTTTTCGCCTATTCATTTCAGGAAAGGCTTATGGAGTACGGCATTAAGTTTCGGCCGATAAAACCACGATCTCCCCACCTCAATGGAAAAGTTGAAAGAACCCAAAGAACCGATCTTGATGAATTTTATTCTACCGTTGATATTAAGAATCCAGACCTGCCTAATCTGCTTTCACAATGGCAATTTCACTATAATTGGTTTAGGGCACACAGCTCTTTAAAAGGAAAATCCCCAATACAAGTGATTAATGAACTAGCTGATAAAACACCTGTATGGGATGAGGTTAGTAGCATGTATGATCCTTTGAAAGAAAGAATTAAAGTCCAAAATTATTGGCTTGATTCTAAGCTATATAAGTGAAACGATGTCTGTAAATCTCACAAATAAGATCACTATAACACGAAAGGGTTAATGGCTATTTCAATGAAAGCAAATCACAACGCGCGAAGCGCGTTGTGATTTGCTTTCATTCTTTGAACAACTGATATTTGCAACAACCGGATGGCTTTACAGGCTGCTGTGATGTTAGTTGTGATTTGCTTTCATTCTTTGAACAACTGATATTTGCAACAACCGAATTATCACCCCACCCTGTACCCCTGCTGTTGTGATTTGCTTTCATTCTTTGAACAACTGATATTTGCAACAACCGGATGGCTTTACAGGCTGCTGTGATGTTAGTTGTGATTTGCTTTCATTCTTTGAACAACTGATATTTGCAACAACCAAGGCCATCACCATCATTCATGCTGGTTAGTTGTGATTTGCTTTCATTCTTTGAACAACTAAGGTGCAATAATTGCGCTTAATCGAACGATAGGTTGACAAGTTTTTCTGTACTACCGATAAATAAAGTCCGACAAATAGCCATTAACATAAATGTTCATTTCCCCGCTTAACAACTGGATGCAGCAAGCTAAAAAAGGGTCAAGGGTGGTGTCTGCCAAAAAACTAAACACGACACCATTTACAAGCCCTTGACGCTTTTTTAGTGGCGCTAACTTTGTGGCTTGCGGTGAGATGAAAAGCTAAAACCCAGGTATTGTTTGAAAGTTATAAATCTGGTTTATCCCGCTTTCGCCAAAGAGATTTGATATGCCGGATTAGCTTTGCGATTTGCCTATCTAACCAAAAGTATTGAGTGCTATACATTTTGTAAGCAACAATTAAAATGACTATAAATATTGCCCAATCAGAGATTCCCATACGGCATTAATAGGTAATGCAATATAAGCTGACCAGTAATCTCCTTAAAACATCGGACCTGCTTGGCCGCGCTATCCGACTGTACGGCCTCGGAAAGAGGCCTTTTTCCAAACTTTACACTCACAAAAATAGCTTGCTGAAGAGAGCCCGATCAGCCCGAATAGGAAAACGGAAAATAGCAATTAAGGACATATATTTCTTGATTTTAATTTAAAAGGCTGGTAATATTACATATTGATTTAAATTAAAATAGCTGTAATAATTATTAAATAGATCATGTTGTGTGCATTTAAATAGTAATTGGCATGTTAATTTATTGTATAATAATTAACATAATACACTTGCAAATAAATTTATTATACCTATATTAGAACAAGTAAACTGTAAAGTAATCATATTTGAATACCATCTAAATAAATAAGACCTGAACCGCCATTCTCTTAAACAAATATTATATGGACAATTCTGCTTTTCTATAGTTATATATTTATCAACAAAAATGCTATCATTTAGCATCACTATTATGATAGTAATTGTGAAAGTGGAATTTGCTTCCCACGGCTATTTGCATTATCACGAACTTAAATGGTGAATACCGGTAAGCCCGTATTCTCACATTTTTGTCAAAGTAAATATTCATCCGATCGCTAAAAAAACAGCCATTTGATGACTAATATTTACCCAAATACTTAAACCACCTTATCGACTGCATGAAAAAGGACAATATCACCTTCATAATTTCAAAATTTGCTAACTTATTAAATGTTAAGATAAATACCCAGACCATTTACGAAGAATTGCTAACCCATCCTGATTATCCAAGTTTATTAGCTGTAAGCGACGTTTTGCAAGCTTTGCAGGTTAACAACGCCGCTTATCGTGTGGCTCCCGATCAGCTGTCCTTAGTCCCCTTGCCTTTTATCGCCCATACGAACGGAGATGGCCAGGGCAGTTTTTTAATTGTTCATCAAGTAGATAAAGAAAAAGTAACTATTTCAAACGAAAAATGGAATAAACGTACATTATTGTCAGATGATTTTAAGAAAATGTACGATGGTGTGGTTTTAACGGCTGAGCCGTCTGTAAATAAAATTTCGCCAGGTATTTTCACAAACTTAAACTCATTTAAAACCGTCGCGATTGTCGCCGGTTTGCTGGTTTTATTAGGCGCCTTCCTTAGCTTACATACCGCTTATTTTAGTAATTTAAGCTGGCAATCAGGTTCTCTTACACTTTTTAAAAGCGCCGGCCTTTTTACGTCCGTTCTATTGCTCATTCAGTCCATAGATAGCAGTAATCCGCTGATACAAAAACTTTGCCAGGGAAGCGGTAAAACAAATTGCAATGCCATTCTCTCGTCGAACGCAGCGCAGGTATTTACAGGGCTCACCTGGAGTGAAGTAGGCTTTTTCTATTTCACGGGTACCTGGCTGTTATTCATATTCGGAAACGGATCGGTTGCCATATCGCAGATGCTCTTAGCCTTAAACGTTGTTAGTTTACCTTATACATTTTATTCTATTTATTACCAGTCCTCTGTTGCTAAGCAATGGTGTTTATTGTGTTGCACCATACAGGCTTTGTTATGGCTGGAATTTATACCGCTAATTGCATCTTTTCATAGGCCTGCAGTTATACCATCTTATACAGAATGGATCGACTTGTTCTGCGCGTTATTATTGCCTTTTTTGTTATGGAAACTTTTGAAACCACTATTGCTGCAGGCACAACAGGTACATTCTTTGAAACTTCAGCTACAAAAATTCAAATATAATCCTTCCTTATTTAAAAATCTGCTCACCGATCAACCCAAATATGTGCAGCCTGCCGAAGATTGGAGTATTGTATTAGGAAATGTAGAGGCGGGCAATATCATTACCCTAATCACAAATCCCTATTGTTCACCATGCGGCAAGGCGCATAATCAATTACATGACCTTCTTGAACAGAATCAGAATCTCCAGGCCCGGATTGTCTTTACCGCCAGCAATCATGAAAGTGATATCCGAACACCGGTAAGTCGTCACCTGATGGCGCTTAGCAGCCTGGCAAATAAGGAAATTGTCAAAAGGGCCTTGTTCGATTGGTACCGGCAAAAGCAGAAGAATTATGAAGCATGGGCTAAGAAATACCCTGTAGAACTAAATGAACTCGAATACAATAAAATAAGTAAACAAAAGGCCTGGTGCCGGATGGCGGAGGTTACTGCGACGCCGACAATATTACTGAATGGTTACCGCCTGCCGGATATGTACCAGCTTCCGAATTTGAAATACATGCTTGATTAAGCGTTGCGATACTTTGGCCAAGTAAAGGAACATGCACTTTAAAATACATGTTGCCCAATCGCCGGGGCATGGTTTCGGCACAGTTATTCAATATTACCTCATTACATTTATGTCACAATTCAGTAGATTAACAAGAGCTGAGATGAAAAACGTTTTAGGCGGTACTGCTCCACCGCCGACAGGACAAGGAAGCTGTTCTTATTTCGGATCCTGCGCCACTTGGCCTACCTCAAGTTATGACCCGGACAACACTATTTCTGCTACTATACAACAAACCGTAGCCGACGAATGGTGCGAAGGCCATGACTGCTGCACCAACGTGGATTGCCCAGGTGCTGTAGGGTAAAATTTATAATTAAACTAAGCAGGCTTGGCGATCAGTAAATTGGTCGTCAAGCCTCTTTTTTCTGGTACTGTGAATTAATGTCGTCCTATGAGAATAAATACTGCCCGATACCTGTTTCTAAACCTCTTTCTGCTGCTGTTTTTTTCCAAAGCCTATTCTGCGGATATTATCATCAAGTATATTGTTGAAAAAGACAGCAGCATTCGTTCCACTCACAGCGTAAGTGACTATTTGCTGGGAATCGTAGAAAACAACTATGATAATATTGAACAAAACGCGCAAAAGAATGTGCCATCGGTCAAAAAGATCCTGTTTAATTCAGCTAATGAGGAAATCGTTCTGATTAAATATAAAATCAATAGGTACGGTACGTTTTTTATCACTGACTTTTATGGTCACGAAGTCTTGTTGGATCCTTCAATTACTCATGACACCATTGTACTCAATGTGAACTTAAACAGATTTAAAAAGCAATCGGGTGCAAAAAAAAATCTTCTTTATTTAAACGATTCGGTAAGCAGCACCAAATTCTATATTATCAAATACCCCCCAAAGTATAAGTACATGGGCTTCTTTGACACTTTAGCTTATTTGCATGGGGACCTGCACAGTGGAGGAGGCCACTATTCTTTTAAGGAAATGAATCATCAGCTTGATAAATACCTTTCAAAGGTTAATGCAGTTTACTTTGACCGGGTTAAGTTTTATAAAAGTTTTATCTCCCAAACCCGAATGCCCGCCAAGCTTAAGTACTATGCTTTGAAAGAAATTCAATATAGCTATTATAATGATTTGCTGGACCCGCTTCTGAACTGGGATGCTTCCCTGCTTGGATCATATCCTGATGCGTTACGGGATACGATAAAAAAAATAGGCCGGGGCCTGAATAATAAAGATTTGTTTGAAAATATAGCCGCTTATCGTGGCGTGGTGTTCAGTTATGTTTATTCGGGCCTAATAACACCTCCGTCAAGATCATTTAGGGAGAAGCCGGATAGCGCCTACTTGCTTAACAGGTCCGACTACGCTGTCAGAAACCTCAGAGGCTATTCGCAAGGATATTTATTAGCTTCACTGATGCGGCTTGCTACTCAAATTAATTCAGTAAATACCTTCGAGCTCCTGTACAGGGAATACGACCATGGAAGCTCCTTAGCCGGGGTCAACAGATACACGGACTCATTAAGGACTTTAATTTTAAAGTCCGGAAACTTAGCCCCCACCGAAGTCCTCAATTTGAATTTTGAAACCGCGCAAGGCGAAAACCTTAAACTTCAGACGCTTCTAAATAAAGATCTGATTGTGGTGGATTGCTGGGCAACATGGTGTATTCCATGCAGAAAGCAGGAACCTTTTTTATGGGAGATCGCTACGAAATACAAGGACAGGGTACAATTTATCTCTATTTCAGCCGATCAATTAAAATCAAAATGGGATCACTGGCTGCTCGGTAATAATAGTAATGGCCTATTACAACTCCACGCGGCAGGTGGCTTCGAAAATGTATTTTTTAAAAGGCTAATGATCAATGCGATCCCCAGGTATATATTACTATCCAGGTCGGGGCAACTGCTAAATCTGGCGATGCCGTACCCGCAAGATAAGGATGCTTTTGAAAAGGAGCTCCAACAACACCTAAACTAATATGCGTTTTCAATTTTATAAACAACCGGACCAGATGGACTGCGGGCCGACCTGCCTGCGCATGATTGCCAGGCACTATGGCCGGAATTTTACCGTCCAAACGCTCAGGCGGCTTTGTGAGATCAATAAAGAAGGTGTTTCTTTATTGGGCATCAGCGACGCCGCTGAAAAAATCGGCTTCCGTTCCATGGGGGTTAAACTCAATGCCGCCCAGCTGAAAGATGCAGAGCTGCCCTGTATCCTGCACTGGCGGCAGAATCATTTTGTGGTATTGTACAATATAAAGAAGCATAAGTATTACCTGGCCGATCCCGCTGATGGTATGGTCGTGCTTAATGAAGCCGACTTTAACAGGAACTGGCAAAGTGATGCCGGGAGTGGCATTGTGCTTTTATTATCCCCTACGCCTGATTTTTATGAACAGGAAAATGAAAAAGGTAACGAAGTACGATGGTCGTTCCTATTGCGTTATCTGATCACCTACCGAAAACTGGTCATCCAGTTATTTTTTGGGCTCGGTATAGGAAGTATGTTACAGCTAATCGCTCCATTTCTAACCCAGTCTATTGTCGATATCGGCATCAATACACGCAATCTTAATTTTATATACATCGTTCTTTTCGCGCAAATTGCGCTGATTATTGGCCGCGTCAGTGTGGACTTTATCCGCTCATGGATATTACTGCATATCAGTACCCGTGTCAATATCTCCATCCTTACTGATTTTCTGATCAAATTGATGAAACTGCCCATTGGTTATTTCGATACCAAAATGACCGGTGACATCATGCAGCGGATGAGCGACCAAAAAAAAATAGAGGGGTTTTTAACCGGCTCTACCTTGAGTACACTATTCTCCATGTTTAACCTGCTTGTTTTTTCGGTCGTGCTGGCATATTACAACGCAACCATATTTTTCGTTTTCGCAGTCAGCAGTACGTTATATACAATATGGATAACCCTATTTTTAAAACGGCGCAGGGCTCTTAATTATAAGAGCTTCGAGGTATCGGCCAAAAATCAGGGCAGTATAGTGCAACTGATCGGTGGTATGCAGGAAATTAAACTAAACAACTGTGAACAACAGAAGCGCTGGGAATGGGAACATATCCAGGCCCGGTTATTTAAGTTCAGTGTAAAATCCCTTGCACTCAGCCAATATCAGCAAGGCGGAGCAACATTCATCAACGAAGGGAAGAACATTTTGATCACTTTTCTAAGTGCGCAGGCAGTGATCAGCGGTAACCTGACCTTAGGGGCTATGGTTGCTGTACAAAGCATTGTAGGCCAGCTCAGCAGCCCTATAGAGCAGTTGTTGGGATTTATACAGGGCTTCCAGGATGCCAAGATCAGCCTGGAGCGCTTGAACGAAATTCACCAGATGGACGATGAGGAGCCTGTAGGTAAAGAATGGAGCCACACTTTGCCGGAAAACAAAAGCTTAACGCTTAATAATCTTACATTCAGCTATCCCGGTGCCGGGAATGAACCGGTACTGGAAAATATTGAATTAGTTATTCCTCATGGTAAAACTACAGCCATTGTAGGTATGAGCGGCAGCGGCAAGACGACTATAATAAAACTGCTCCTGCGCTTCTACGAACCTCAAAAAGGTGATATCAAGGTTGGCGGACAGCAGATTGGTAATATCGCGTTTAAGACCTGGCGTGGTCAATGTGGCGTAGTCATGCAGGATGGTTTTATTTTTTCAGATACCATAGAACGCAATATTGCCGTTGGTGATGACTACCCGGATAAAGCTAAACTAAGGCATGCCGTAAAAGTGGCCAACATACAGGATTTTATAGATGGCCTGCCTTTAGGCCTGAACACCATGATAGGTGCCGAAGGTAATGGTATCAGCCAGGGGCAACGACAACGGATGCTGATCGCCCGTGCCGTTTATAAAGATCCGCACTATATATTTTTCGACGAAGCCACCAATGCACTGGATGCTAACAATGAGCGCGTGATCATGGATAACCTGACCCGTTTTTTTGAAGGGCGCACGGTAGTCATCGTTGCGCATCGCCTAAGCACGGTAAGTAATGCCGATAACATCATTGTTTTGGATAAAGGACGCATTATTGAACAAGGTACCCATAACCAGTTAACTGCCCTGAAAGGCGATTATTATAAATTGGTCCGGAACCAATTGGAACTGGGAACATAACCGTAGGGGGACACAGACAAAAAAACTTTAATTACCGGAATAAAAGCTAAAAGCATGCCAACTACTTACAGCAATAGCAATGGACAAGCCAGGCATACCGATGCCATGCAGGATATTATTACTACCGTACCATCATGGATATTGCGCTGGGGCATTATGCTGTTTGGCGGTGTCCTGATCCTGGTGATTTCTTTGTCGGCTATAATAAAATACCCGGATATCGTCAAAACACAGCTTAAAATAGAATCGCCCAACTCCCCCAAACCGGTTGTCGCTAAAATATCCGGCAAACTGATAAAGTTGTTGGTTAAAGAAAACACGGCTGTTGTAAGCGGACAAGCTTTGGCATACATTGAAAGTACAGCTGATCATGACAAAATATGGAGCCTGGCATTAAATTTAAAAGAACTGCAAAGCCAGGTGCTCCAGGGAGAGCCTGTCAACCAGGTACTTTTTTCACAGTCTGATAATATCCGGTTAGGTGAATTACAGTCTTCGTACCAGGTTTTTTACCAGGAATATTTAAATTATAAATCCGCTATTAATGATGGATTTTATTTAAAAAAGAAAGCTTTCCTGCGAAATGATTTATCAAACCTGGCCGGACAAATACAACAATTAAATCAGCAAAAACAAATTCAGCAACGCAATTTGGTAATTGCGGATGATGATTACCAAATGCATAAAAAACTGGCGCAGGAAAGAGTAGAAACCCCTGCAGAACTAAGGCAACAGGAAAGCAAATACCTGGCCCAGAAATCGCCGCTGGTGCAAACCGGATCGTCCCTGATCGCTGCTAACACCAATTATTCAGCTAAACAAAAAGAGATCCTTGAGCTGGATAACCAGATCAGGGAAGAAAAGGCTAAATTTTTACAGGCGCTCAATAGTTTAATTAGTCAGGCTGAAGACTGGAAAAGTAAATACATTCTAACCGCATCACAGGCCGGGAGGCTCTCCTATGCCGGAATTGTACAGGAAAATCAAGTAGTTAATACAGGGCAGGAAATTTTTAATATTAATCCAGGGAATGAAGCCTTCTTTGGTCAAATGGCCATTCCCCAGGATAACATGGGTAAGGTCAGGGAGGGGCAGGAAGTATTGATCAAGCTTAAAAGCTATCACTTTGAGGAATACGGGATGATCCGGGGAAAGATAAGCTACATTGCAGATGTTCCTTTTAAAGACAGCGTGTTTGTTTCAAGGGTAGATTTCAAAATTAAAAATGGCTCGGATATGAAAAAAACAGTCCATCTTAAGCAGGGGATGGTTGCGGATGCGGAGGTCATTACACAGGACGCAACGATCCTGCAAAGGATCATCTGGAATGTTTTTAAAGTAATGAATAGTAAATAGTGATAAAATTGATCGATTGGGGCATGGCATAATGCAGCAACGCTTTAAGAAAAAGATAAGCTTAATCTTTCCGCATAGATAAAAAGCAGGACTTTTATTCCCTATTAAAAGACCTGCCAATATCAGCCAGGTAAAAGGGGTAGGCAGATCAGAAGGACAGCCTTTGACCCTGCCATTGTGTTGTGCGCAGGAACTGTTCCCAATTGAGCGCGTCCGGGTTAATTTGCCTGCTCCAGGTCAGGTCCCGGTCTTTTTGGAAATATCCATATTCGACGGCATAGGCTACCATCCCTAAAATCTCCCGTACAAGCCCTTCATTTGAACTGAACTCCGGGAAATGCTGTAGCAGCCCCTCCCGTGTAAAAGCAGTTTCATATATAGCCTTTTTGCCCGTTACCCTTGTAAAGGTATCTACCATCTCCCCGGGTGTGATCATTTCGCCGACAACAGGTAATGATTTTCTTGCATATAGATCAGGGTGAGAAAAAATCTCTAGGATCGCAGGGCCTGTAGCCGTGAGGGGATCAACAAAAGGGGCCCGAAAATCTTTGGGTGAGTAAATCGGGAATACCAGCGTATCGTTTTTAATAACGGGTGTATAAAATTCAATGAGGTTGGTGTAAAAGAAAGCCATATAAATAAATGAGCTTTTAACCGGTAACGTACGAATATATTCTTCGATCCTGGCTTTATCTGTAAAGTGCGGAGCAAACATTTTACCACCTTGTAATCTTATCTACATTTTCAAGGCTGCTGAAGATAATATGCGGTACCCCGGCTTCAACGGCAGCATCGGCTAATTGCTTGCCTAACGCTAACTCATGAGTGGCCAGTGGAATAATGCCCGGTGTCATCAGAACCACACCTTCTGAACCACGAAATGCTTCAATAAATTCTTTCTTGTATTAAGCACTTTTTAAGACATTATACAATCCAGCGCGGTCAAATCAACGAAGAAGATAAAGAGTACAAAGAATTGAAGAAAAAATACGATAAGTTCATTAAAACCGAACAATTCATCGATCTGACGTTAACCTACGATTTTGAGTAACCTCCTCAATTTTTTGTTATACATGAAGTTAACGAACTTAGTGAACGGATGATAACAGTGCCTTTTGAAGCACGCAAGGCAAAGTTTTAATTTAAGGCGATAAAATTTTAAAATTCTTGTAATAGTTTTTGTTCACTTAACTATTGGCCATATACTGGAACGATACCCTGTCGAGCCGTCTTCTGGCAACGGAGTTCGGCCATTAAAATCATACTCCGGTATAAATACAGCTTCCCGCTGTAAAATATAGTTAACTAAATCGTAGGACAATTGCAACTTCATAGCCCGTCTAATGGCAATAATCAAGTATCCGATGTCAATCATATCAGTAAACCAGCCAGTCAATTCCTCGAGAGTAACAGTGAGAGAAGGCGGATCGAAATGCATTAGATGATTACGTAAACTGCGCAACCTGTTACAGGCTGGTAGATACAATTCTGCACTTAATGTATTTCCTGAAATCTGATAAATCCATTTTAGCTTATCCTGGAACCGACGGCCGTGGCGCACTCCTAAACGCCCTGGGTCAAATTTCCAACCGGGTAAAGGATCATACTCCGCTTTAATATAGACTTGGTTTAACGTGATTTCAACAGCAGAAATTACATCGCTGACGAGCGCTCTAAAGTCGAGAAAGTAATCAGGCGTCAATGATAGATTGGAGTTGTTGATCAAACTTTTTCGGGTGCGAATGATCCTTTTCAACATGATTGGCAGCATCGTACTAAACGAACGACCTTCTCTATCTAGCCTTGGCTTGATCGGATAATTTGGCCCATAAAATTGCTGCGGTGTGCCATCCACAATCTGAAGCACGCGGTCCTCTTTTTTTGCACCACGAAATTGCACGTTAAAAGACATATCCAATGTAAAATCCATCCATTGGCACTCCATGGCAAGCAAACCGAAACGATAAGGGTCAAAATCACCATGTTCGCGTATCGACGCCGCTACTTTGAGATAATTGAATTGTCCCGAAATGTGTAATGCGTTTTTATCATCTACCTGAGAAACTGTAAAAAGTCGTTGTTCTTTTCTCCACTTATTTCTGGGTTGATAATCCTTGAAAAAATGTTCTATAATCATAAAGGCGGCTTCAGTAACAGCTCCCGGACGAGAATTCTCGGAAAATTGTATATAATGGTGTTGATTATCATCAGGAATTTCGGAATCGTAATGCCTAAGTCGGTCTTCTACCGTGAATTTTAGTTTTTTCCCTTCAGAATCAATACTTGTTGTCGCCGAGCCTTTCATTACCATAAATTTTTAATTACGTACCCTAACCCGCCACCTCAATCGTTATCTCAATAATACCCATTATTAACTTAAAGAAAGCTATATAGGCTTAGGTTTCTTTTGCTACTTTTCTTTGAAAAGAAAAGTAGTCCGGGAAACTCGGTTCAAGCCCAATGTTAGTAAGCAAGAGCAGTTGTATATAAAAAGTTCAAAGGTCGACGACATTAATGTCGTTGACCTTTTTCTTAGCTGGAGAGTCGTTTCAAATCATCCAAAAAAGCTTTTCGGTATTTGTCCTTTACGGGCTAAATTTTGCTTCGAAAACATGTATTGGCTCAGCGAAGAAAGGAATCGAACCTCTACAGTTTTTAAGAACCGTGAAAATAAAAAGTCGTTTGCCTAACTGGCAAACGACTTTTCGGGAATAGTGTAATAAGATTCATAAGAATTGTCCAGTGGCTGTCTTTGCCAATCCTGTTATCATACCAGAAGTTCTGCCAGCTGTAGAAACAGCAGAGCTGATGCCAGAGGTTGAGATAATCCAAGTAGAGATGCTCGGAACTGTGAACATACATATTGCACCTATAAGAAAAGTAATAATTACTGTACCAAAGGAAAGAATACCATTGCCTGCAAATACGGCTAATTCAGCCATCTTGTTAGCCGTACCGCTACCGTGCAAAACAAGCTGATATCTGCTAATTTCGGCAGTCATGGCGTATTGCTGTATATAAGCACATAGCCACATTATAAGATAAGCGATTGCACTATATAAATTAACGGAAACGAACCGGGCTATCCAAGTAGTAAAACTATCTCTAAATGCCGGTAAAATACTTACTGCGACCGAAAAAGGGCCCAGGATAATCAATATTGAAGAATATATTGCCTGTATTAAGAATACAAAGTATGTACCGATACAAAAAGTAATCAGATGTTGATTATCAGTAAGTTATGAAATTTTAGTACCAAATTAAAAGCAAACTTTTTGACCTAAATTTAGGCCATTTTTAATACTGTCCTGTTACCCTAAGGTGTGGATAACTTGGCAATAATAGGAGTTATTTTTCAATGTTAGCAGCAAATCAGTAATAATGGCAATGGACTTTTAATCTTAATTCCATCAAACACTCCGGACATCGATAGGCAGATATTCTTAACATAGATTAAGATAATTTCTTACCACACGTCAAGTGTTTCCCAATTACGATACCGCAACTTTGTATTGTAATTAAATACTTATAAAATGAAAAATTTCACAAAAATAGCCATCGCGCTTTTGGCCTTTATCGGCACCAGTACCTTATCTACAAAAGCACAAACCAAACAAGAGGTTGCTAAAATGCAGGCTCAATTAAAACAATTGACAGCAGCCGATGCCCTGGTACAGAAACACCTGAAAACTTTTGACACCTTAGACTATACAGTATTCAGCGGCCAACAATGGGCCCGCTTTCATGAAAGCCACGGTAAATACATCAAAGTATTCTGGCCCGATGGGCACATCACTACGGGTTTGGCCAAACATATCGAAGACATGAAAGCCTTATTTGTTTATGCGCCTGATACCCGTATCAAACAGCATCCCATCCGTTTCGGATCTGGTAACTTTACAGCTGTTACAGGTGTATTCCAGGGCACATTTACTAAGCCAATGCCAATTGGCAATGGTAAATTTATCCAGCCAACCGGCAAAAAATTCGATTTCCCAATGGCTACTATTGGAATCTGGAAAGATGGTGTTATGATTGAAGAACACTTGTTTTGGGATAACAAGACCTTTATGGACCAAATCGGTTTAGGTAAATAATATTAACAATTGCAGGCATACATCAGGTATGCCTGCTTAAAAGAATACAATGAAACTGCAGGAATTGGCGAATATCGCCGGAACTTTCCCGCTAAGGGAGAAAACGATGCCGATGCTGTTTATTGGCCACGGCCACCCCATGAATGCATTATGGGATAATGATTTTACCCAAACGTTGACCAAATTAGGCAGGACAATCGATAAACCGAGCGCAGTATTGGTCATATCGGCGCATTGGGAAACCATAGGCACCTATGTTAGTGTGAACCCAATGCCTCGTACGATCCATGACTTTGGCGGATTTGCCAAAGAATTGTTTGAGGTAAGATATGAACCAAAGGGACATCCAGAACTGGCGCGTGAATTGAAATCGATGGTTTCCATTACCGATGTAATAGAAGATCACGAAATGGGCCTCGATCATGGCGCCTGGACGGTGTTGAAATTTATCTGGCCGGATGCCGATGTGCCGGTTTTTGAAATGAGCATGGACTATTCCAAGCCAGCGGCATTTCATTATCAATTGGGAGAACAGTTAAAAGAACTGCGCCGCAAAGGCGTACTGATCCTCTGCAGCGGCAATATTGTCCACAACCTGCGGATGATCGACTGGCGCGAGATTAACGCCAAACCGTACGACTGGAATGTAGAATTTGACCAGTTTGTTAAAAATCAGTTAGAAAACAGGAATTTCGAAGCGCTGATCAATTACGAAAAAGCCGGAACTGCAGCAAGGCTCTCTGTTCCGACGAATGACCACTACCTGCCGCTCATGTATGCGTTGGGATTGATCGGCAAGAAGGATGAGATCAAACCGATTTATGAAGGCTACCAGTTTGGCAGTTTAAGTATGCGCTGTTTTCAGGCCGGATAACAATTATTAAAGAAAAACACAATGGAAAATAAAACAAACGCTCTTAAGGGTGAAGAGCTCATGCTCATTTATAAAGCACATCAACCGGTAAAATCAGCAAAAAAACCGGGTTTGATCCTGTTGCTGCATGGCATTGGCAGTAATGAAGATGATCTTTTTAGGTTGGCTGGTGAATTTCCGGCTGGTTTTGTTATTGTTTCGGCCAGAGCGCCTTACACGGTTTCGCCCGGCAAATACACTTGGTTTGAGTTAGGTTTTAGCAATGGAGAGCGGGTAATTAACCCTGAGCAGGCAGAAAAAAGCCGCCTGGTAATTAACACCTTTATCAGCCAGCTAATTGACAAATATGAACTTGACGCTGATAAAGTATTCCTGGGTGGTTTTAGCCAGGGCGGCATCATGTCTTACAGTGTCGGCCTCACCTTCCCTAAGAAGGTAAACGGCATATTCATTTTAAGCAGCAGGCTGTTGCCCGAGGTAAAGCCATTGATCCGATCAAAAGAAGAATTAGAAAGTTTGCAGATATTTATTGCACACGGAACAAACGACCAGGTTTTGCCTATCCAATATGCCCATGACGCGCTATCTTACCTGCGCCCATTGTCTGATCATATTACTTATCATGAGTATGCGATGCCGCATACGGTTGGTAACCAGGAACTGGAAGACGTTAGTAATTGGATACTGGCTAAATCTCACTAACTTTCGGAAATTATTCCGAAAATGTTATCTGTTCAATTGTTTCATAATTTCAATAAATACGCCAGGATCACGGAAGCTGATTTTGGACTGATAGAACAGGTCCTCAGCAAGAAATTCGTTAAGAAGAGAAGGACACTCTTATCCGAAGGGGATAAAAGCCGGTATATTTATTTTGTTGAAAAAGGAGCACTGCGTTCTTTTACTGTTGACAAGGACGGTGTGGAACATGTGATCCAATTGGCTATAGAGGAACACTGGATAGCGGATCTTTATAGTTTTGTCACAAAGGCGGCGGGTAATATTAACATAGAAGCAATTGAAGATAGCGAAGTCTGGTTATTGCCACATCACGAACTCGAACTACTCTACGAGCAGATCCCTGCCCTGGAACGGTATTTTCGCCAATTGTTTCAACGGGCTTATGTGAGCCTGCAGCAGAGACTAAATCTGACCGTGAGTTCCAATGCAGAAGACCGTTATCGGCAGCTTCTGCAGGATTTTCCGCAAATCGCTGCAAGGATACCCCTTATTTATATCGCGTCCTTTTTGGGGATAACACCGGAAAGCTTAAGCCGGATCAGAAAACAACTTTTTCAATAATGCCCTACCAGGCAACAACCTCAATAACTTAACTGGTACATTTTTAATTACCAAAAGAAAATCGGCTACATACACATCTTAAAGCCCATATCCACTTTGTGGGTATGGGTTTGTCCATGTAATACAATCGTGTCATCTGATCTCTCGTATTACAGATCATAATCAATCATCGTTGCGTTAAATTCCGGATTCAGTTTTTTGTTCAGTAATGTTGGTTCAACCGTTACTATCACTTCTACAGTTGGCCCGACATTCATAGTCAATAAATGCCCTCCTTTTACCAAACCACCTCGTTCTGAAGCTGTGGCATGTGCATGTACTACCGGTTTGTCCTGATACCAAGTAATGTTTCCGTTTAAGGATGTTACTTCTGCAATGCCAACCTTAATTACTTCATATTCAAGGCGATCAAAGTCGAACCAACCCAGTTCAACGCTGAATGCACTACCGATACCTTGAAAGTGGGCGCTTTTTACGCCATATTCCAAAGCGAACCCTGCTAAACCGGATACCACTTCGTCGCCCTTAAAAAAACTGATTATATAAGTTGTAGCATTTGCCGCAGCGCTTAACAATTTTACTTTCATAGCTGGAGCGTTTCCCGCTTCGGCATGTGAAGCTGCCGATCTATATTCTAATTTTTCCATCTTTTAAATATTTTTTTGTTAAACCATTCCACGTACGCATTTACTGCCTTCTGCAAAAAGTCTTTGGTGCTTCCTTCTTTTAAATTACCACTTTCATCAAACAGCTCGTTTACTTTCGGCAAATAAACCTCGGGCTGTTGCATGGTTGGAACATTCAAAAATACCAGGCTTTGCCTTAAATGGTGATTAGCCCCAAAAGCAGATAGGTTGCTGGGCGAGTTGCTAAAAACGGCTGCAGGCTTGGCGTTCCATACACTTTTGCCATAAGGTCTTGAGCCTACATCCAAAGCATTTTTTAAGACGGCAGGCACTGACCGGTTATATTCGGGCGTAATAAAAATAATCCCATCCACCTGTTCCATTTCTTTTCTAAAAGCCGTTACAGCTTTGGGAACCCCAGGATGATCGTCAAAATCCTGATTATAGATGGGAATATCAGCCAGTGATATGATTCGAAACTCTAGTTCGTCAGGCGCCATGCTCAATAAAGCATTCGCTAATTTTTTAGAGTAAGACTCTCTACGCAGGCTGCCTGCGAGAATGCCGATTACATTTTTCATTTGTTATAATGTTAATTTGATGAATTGATCTGATAACCAAGAA
Source organism: Mucilaginibacter gossypii (assembly GCF_900100945.1). Taxonomy (GTDB): domain Bacteria; phylum Bacteroidota; class Bacteroidia; order Sphingobacteriales; family Sphingobacteriaceae; genus Mucilaginibacter; species Mucilaginibacter gossypii. Next base: position 97,867 of record NZ_FNCG01000012.1, read on the forward strand.
AACCGAGCCAGTCGGAAAACCGGTCCATCCAGTAGTCTACCGGAAGGTGTTGTATTTTTGTACCGAATCCATGACTGCCTTTGGCATAAATATGAAGTTCAGCACTGTTTGATTTGTTTTTCCAATCTTTATAGAACAAAAGGCAGTCCTGGTCAAGTTTGAACGTATCGTCTTGGGCCACCGCAATAAATAATGGTGCCGCGCCGGAGGGCGCTTCCATGCCGGTGAAAGGATGGAGATAAGGATAAAGCGTAGCGACGAAGGCCGCATGGTCATTTTCATTTTTCGAGTAGGCAACCCTGCGGCAACTGTTCCACCGGCCGAGAACCCAATGATGCCGACTTTAGACGGATCAATGTTATAATTCTATGCATGATCTTTAACAAATGCCATAGCCGCCTTGCCGTCACCGATAGCAAGTGGCACATCCGCATCCATGACCGATACAAACTTTTTGAAATCTTTCATCTTTTCTTCCATTCCGGCAAATGGATCCTTGGGATCCAGCTGTAATATCCTATACTTAAGCACAAAGGCGGTAAAGCCTTTTTCTGCTAAAATTTTTGCAACCCGGTATCCTTCATTATCCATATCCAGCACATGGAACGCGCCGCCTGGGCAAATGATGACCGCACTCCCGTTATTATGCGCCGGATTCGGACGATAAACCGTTAACGTTGGATCACTCACGTTGATAACGGTGCGATTCCCGGTTGAAGGATCCGTTAAGGTTTTTTCCTCCCACTTCCATTGCTCGGAACCGGGAGCTTTCCCATTATAAAGTTTAATTACTTCCTGGGCGTATCCTTTTACGGTATTCATCATTGACAACACCATTATAATTCTTAACACTTTCATTTATCGTTTACTTTTTATCAAGCTAAGAATATATCCAACCAAAAAGTATATATTCTTAGCTTGTTCAATTAGTACTCTTGATTGCCGATGATCAGGACAGATTTAATCGTTCTGCCTTTTTCCGAATCCTCAACTGCCTCATTAATATCCTGGAAAGCGTATTTCTTGATGAGTTTGTCAAAAGGAAACTGGCCAAGCTGATACATGTGGATCAGTTTTGGAATGAATTCCTGCGGAACACTGTCTCCCTGGTTGATCCATCTGATTTTATAACCTTTCGTCAGAAAGATATTGGTTTCTAACTCTAATGGCTTACGCGCAACACCGATGCAAACCATCTCGCCAACAGGAGCCAGGCTCGACAACACATTATTGATCACTTCGTTTCTTCCGGTTGTATCAATTCCATATTGTACACCGTTAGGCAGGATCTCCCGAATGCGTTTTTGCACATCTTCGGTCAAACTGTTGATGGTATGCGTTGCACCCAGTTCCCTGGAAAAGTTCAAACGTTCTTCGTTGATGTCAACCGCAATAATTACGGTGGCTGAAGAAGCCTTTGCTGCCATTAAAGCAGCTAAACCTACTGCACCGGTACCGGTAATGACGATAGAACTACCGATCTTTACCTTCAAGGAATTGATCACAGCCCCTGCACCGGTTTGTATACCACAGCCTAAAGGACCTAAAATTTCCAGCGGCGCGTCTTTAGGTACTGCGATCACATTATTCTTATGGGCAATTGCATAGGTAGCAAAGGATGATTGTGAAAAGAAGTTATCATTGATCACTTTGCCATCAGGGTAATGGTGGTTATGCGTTCCGTCTATACGGGCACCTGAGAAGTTCCGGGGAAAGAATTCATAACAGTATGCCGGGGTGCCCGAGCGACAGATCTCGCATTCCCCGCAATAACCGTAAGTAAGTACCACGTGGTCACCCACATTTAGGTGATGCACATCATCGCCAATACTTTCAATAACGCCTGAGCCTTCGTGGCCCAGGATCACAGGAAAGTTGGGTGAACCCATTACAAAATCTCGCGCGACCATATCGGTATGGCAAATGCCGGTCGCTATAATTCTGACCAATACTTCGTCGGACTTTGGCTGGTCTAAAATTACTTTAGTTAGTTCAAAATTGCTGCCTTGTGCTTTAACGACAGCTGCTGTGATTTTCATAATGATTAAATTTAAATAATGTGATTAATTGATTTCCTGTAAATATCTAAATGTGCTATAGATTACCAGATGGCACCACCATGCGCCGATTCCAGTGTAAGAAAGTTTTATTAATGGCCGGTATCATTAGGATGAGCATCGCCACACCAAAAAGCAGTAAGGCAATGGTTAGGAATACAGCCCGATTAGTGAGCAACTGCGTTTGCTGGGCAAGGCTCTGACCGAGCGCGCCATTAGCCAGCGCCGAAGCCTGATCTGCTGAAAATCCTTTAGCTATATATAACGCTTTGTAATCTTTGATTCGGTCCGCGGTAATTACATTATCAGCGGTCAGGTAGCCAATAAAGCCTTCCTTAAAGTGCTGGTTGAAATATAACTGCAGATTATAATAGCCAGCAACTGAATTAGAGGATGCTGTAAAGCGGGCGTAAGCGGCGACCACCAGCCCGGTCGTACCTGTTTCCGCAGGTAAAGAAGATACCGTGAAAATGATAATGGGTACAAACAAAAATCCGGAAGCGGCTCCTTGTAGCGTAACCGGAAACAGCAGGTCTGTAAAGGACAGGTCAGGGGTCATTATAAAACACATCCAAAGATTGTATCCAACCATCAGCAGAAAGCCAATCACCAGAAAGCCCTTGGTAGAATGGCGTTTGGCCAAAGTGAGTTGTGTGGAGACGATCAGTGAAATTACTATCGCGCCTACATTACACAACCCTAAAGTGATCACTTGTAAGGCGCTCCATTTCAGGATACCTCCGGCATAATTATAAACCAGATTAATACTGTCTTTACTCCCGTAGTAAATGGCCAGCAGGCATAGTCCAATCAAAAAATTGGGGTATTTAAAGGCTTTTATATGAATCAACGGCCTTTTAATAATTGCCTGGCGGTAGAAAAATAGTACTGCACCGCACACAGCAATCAAGGTGCTCAGCCCTATTCGCGGGTCTGCGAACCAATAATATTTTGAACCGTAAACGATGGTATAGACAAAAGCTACGGCTGTGCAGGAGAATATCGTAAATCCGGCCCAATCAATCTGGTATAAGGGATAGGGTTTATGCCCTGACGTAGCGCGTAGGGCGAATAGACAGATCAGGAGTGTGAGGATCTGAAAACCAATCAAGTAATAATAACTAACTTTCCAATCGGCTGAGATCACTACTGCGGCCGCAACTAATCCTATCAATACAGTATTAGCGAGGATAGTGCCGTAAAACACCGCCGACCCTACGGCCTGTGCGCGTTCGCTTTCCAAACGGGTAAAAATCAGAATGAGGGCACAAGCAGCTGTATTACCAACTAAAATACCCTGCAAAAACCGAATGATAAAAAAGATATGGATGTCCTGACAATTCAAACATAAGCAGTTCAGCAGGATGGCCAGCAAGATATTAGTGATCAAATAGCTCCTTGTTTCAAAATACTTCAAGAACCGAAATTGAACCGGCAGTATCGAGATGATACCCGCGTAGCACAATAGGAGCGCAAATGAAATATCTTCAGGCTGTGCACCCAGGTAAGCGACCATATAATTCTGGGTAAGCGAAAACATCCCGAACTGCATGAGCGAAACCAGCAAAATGAGGAATAAGGCGATCCGAACGCCCCATTGCCAGTCATTGATCCAATCCTTGAAATACATGGGCTTCCTCATCACGCTTTCTTTTTAACTGATACGGTCACATTCATTCCTGATATAAACTGATTGGTGTCCTTAATATCAAAGACAATCTTTACAGGCACCCGTTGAATGATCTTAACAAAATTCCCGGTCGAATTATCAGCCGGTAAAAGGGAGAACCGGGAGCCTGTCGAACCGGCTATCGCCTCGATCCTTCCTTTAAATACTTTGCCGCCTATGGCGTCAACCCTGATGTCGACCGGCTGACCGACATACATGCCCTCGACCTGCGTTTCCTTATAATTTGCGGTAATCCATTTGTGATCTTCGTTGATAATGCTGACTAGGGGTTGTCCGGGTTGGATCTGCTGGCCTTCCAAAATATTTTTCCGGCCCAACCTTCCTGAGTAAGGAGCCCTGATGATCGTGTAGGATAAATTTAACCTTGCCAGATCCAGCGCAGCCTGTTTGCGTTTGATGTCCGCTTTAACCAGAGCAAAATGTGTTTTTAATTCGGCCACCCGTGCCTGATTTGTCCTCAAGCTGTTTTGTGCAGCGCTGTAATCACTGGCCGCAACGTCGTAACGAGCCTGAACCTGTTCCAGGTCAGAACCCGTAGCAGCTTCTTCTTTGACCAGGTTTTTATATCGCCTGATATCCTGCTTTTGCTGCACGTACCTGGCCTGAGCGCCTTTGATCTGGTCCTTATTGACGTCAGTGCTCAATTCAGATGAATGAATGCCGGCTGATAAAACCGTAAGCTGCGCTTGTGCATCTTCCATTGCGGCCTCAGCTGCATCCAGTTGCGCTTTGTATTCCCGGTCATCCAGAATGACCAGGGTGTCGCCCCGCTTAACCAGTTGATGCTCCTCGAACTTAACATGTTCTATGTAGCCACCTGCCCGAGCGGATACAGGGTTGATGTAAGAATCTACTTGGGCATCGTTGGTTTCTTCGTAATGCTGGCTAAACCCCCGATATTGAACGAAATAAAATATGCCGGTGAGAACGACGAAGATGGCAATGATCGTGATAACGATATTTCCCGGATGGATCTTTTGATTTTCTTTTTTCATGTCAAAGGCGTTAATTACAAATTGCCGCTGGTATATAAAAGGTGATAGTAAATGGTGAGTGCGTCTGTTTGGGCCTTGATAAGATTGAACCTTGATTCCTGAAGCAGGTTATCGGCATCGAGGAGATCTGTGAGCAAAGCAAGTTGATTGAAATATTTAGCGGTAACGATGCGGTAATTGACCTGTGATTGTTCCACAGAACGCTGATTGACCGAAATGCGGTTGAGCGCCTCTATATATTTGATGTAGTACGATTTGACATCGGTGGTAATATTATCCGCGGTTGCCTGCTGCTGCAGCTCCAGTTCTCTAACCCTTAGTTTGCCAGCAGCGATTTTGCTCTTATTGTGGTAAAGTGAGGAAATACTATATTGTGCTTTAAGCCCGACAAAACCCACTGCATACGCCTGATTGACAGAAGGAAAAAACAAGTAATTTGGGTAATTCAAGCCATAAGCGGTGTAGAAAGCCAGAGATGGCATATTGGCACTCTGAATGCCGCTAACCCTTGCACGCTGTATTTCCACATTCTCGGCCGCCTTACGTACACTGAAAGAAGATATACCGGCCCGTTCGATCAATTGCAGCAAAGATTCAGGTCTGGGCTTCGGCATGGCGGCAGAATCGGTGGGATTTAAACGAACGCTGTCCGGCACATTCATCATTACGTCCAGCCGTTGATTGGCGATGCTGATATTATTTTCGGTTTGTTGGAGGGAAAGTTCAACGTTGGAAAGCATAACCTCGGCCCGTAATACATCGCTTTTTGTAACCTTTTGATTTTTGTAAAGTGTATTGATATTCTTTAGTCGTGTTTGTGCCCTTTTTAACTGATCCTGGATATATTTCCTCAGGTCAGCCAGCCGGACCAGATCAAGGTATTGACCTGCAGTTTGCAGCGCGATATTTCCGGACTGGTCATCGGCATTCAGTTTAGCCAGATCCAGCCGCGAAGACTGTTCTTTTTGGAAAGCGCGCTGACGTCCGCCACTATAAATATTAAATAAGGCATCTACCCCCAATGCAGCAGCATTTGGCGTCGGTTTTCGCGGACCGGTTGTGGAATGACTGAGACCTTCGGTAAATAAGGTAAGATCAGAGAAACGCTGGTAAGAACCGCTCACATTAACTGTTGGCAGCGCCGCACGGTAAGCGTCCTTTCTGTCTTCGCCAGTCGCACTTTCTTCGATCCGGGCCGCCTGTACATTTTTATTCTGACTTTTCGCAAACTGAACCGCTTCGGACAACGACAAGTTGAAACCCGACCCCCCGGTTACCTGTGCAAATAGTTGCTGTGTGTGTGCTGTCAATATAATGAACACCACGAAAACAGCGGTCAGAAAAGTATTTTTAGAGTAATAGCGGCACTTAAGCATGGCATGAATTATTTAAAGCAAATTTTTCAGGTATGACCATTAATAGGATGTGATCGATCATTCGCCCGGTGATGTCATTCCTGACCGGCTCATTCAAATGCATTAATGAAGACAGGTTGCCCGTATAGACAGGAGGGATGAATGAAAGGATGTTGAGCGCAAAGATTTCCGCATCTATACTTTTAAATTGGCCTGTTTGAATGCCACTACTGATAATTTTGAGCAGGAACTGGTAGATATGGACGCGGGCTTCCGTTACCATGGCAATAACGGCCGGATGACGATGTGTAGCCAGTTGATTATACAGCAGGCGATGAAAATTTTCGTTTGAAGAGATCCTTTTGATGTAGATGAGCAAATAACCTCTTAATTTTTCTTCGGCATCCAATTCAAACCGATCAAACTCGCTGATCTCTGCCGTAATTTGAATTAGCCTGTTCTTAAATATTTCAAGATACAGGGCCTCCTTCGATCCGAAGTAGTAACTGATCATGCCGGAATTAATATCCAGTTTCTTTGCAATCAGCCTGATGGAAGTTCCGTCAAAGCCATATCTTGCAAATAGCTCTTCAGCGCCTTCTAATAAGAGTTGCTTGCTAACTTGGGATGAATGGTCTGTTTGCTGGGTCATGTCCTGTTCAATGATTTATTGATAGGACAAATTTCCGCTTAAAACAGGCTATAAGATTGCCAAAACAACCTCAATATTTGTCGAAATGGCTTATTGGAATAAGTTTATCCGTATAATGGTGACTTTTTAAATTGTAACACTTTATAGGAGCTTTTTACGATAAGCCACAGGTGACATGCCAGTATTAGCACTGAAAAACTTGCTGAACACGGATTGATTTGAAAAATTAAGAATTCCACTGATCTGAGAGACCGTAAGCGTTTGGTTTTGTAGCAGCACTTTAGCTTCAAGGGCAATCGTTTCGTCGATCCATTTGCCGGCAGATCTGCCAGTATGTTTTTTAATCGCGGCAGAAAGTGACTTTGGCATCACATGAAGATGGTCGGCATAAAATTCCAGTTTACGCTCATGCATAAAATTGCGATTGAGCAATTGTTTAAATCTCGAAAAAAGCGTATAACCGGTTAGTGAAGAGGGAAGAATTGTGCTATGTTGCCGATGATGCGCGTCAATTTCGTATATAACGGCGAAAACAAGGTTACGGATAATTTGGGCTTGGTGGTAGTTAGCCGTCGACTGGGTTAAAAGAATGAGCTCAAAAAAACTACGGAATTTAACGTGATATACATCATTTAAGCTAAGTGTATGCAAATCTGCGTTTTCGAAAAAAATGTAGTTATTAAAAAAAAGAATATCGGCATGTTTTTCCAGCAAAAAGGTGTCTTTGAAAAATATGATATCCATTTTTAAAAGTTCGCTCCTTTTACGAAAACTGCGAATGACGGAAGGCCCGAGCGTAATGATACAAGGCGCATTAATTTCGTAGTTGTTAAGGCCTGCTTGTAAAAAAATATTTCCTTCTTTCAGGTAAGCTATGGCATAGCTCTCAGCCCGGTAGGGTTCTTCCAGATAGGGATGCCCGGCAGCTTGGATAAACAAATATTCCTTGCTCGTATCCGGTACTGCGAAAAGGCGACTATGTCTTGAAAGCGAAAAGGTCTTAATTTCCTTCATTAATGTGAAATTACAATATAGAATCTAAAAGTTTTTGTATTTGAACTTCTTAAAGCAAGCTTTTTACCACACGCTATATAAACAAATTATCAAGCCATAACGACAAAAGAGGTATTTAGCTGAGCTGTAATATTGCATTAATAAAAATCGGCAATGGTTTGATCCGATTTCTACAGCAAAAACGATAAGAATGTCAGTTCAATTAACAAGTACCAAAATTACCAGTAAAGTTCTTCAGGACATGAAAAATGCTGGAGAAAAGATTAGTATGCTGACCGCGTATGATTTTTCCATGGCCCGGATCTTTGATGAGGCAGGAATTGATGCTCTGCTGGTCGGCGATTCGGCTGCCAACGTTATGGCCGGCTACGATACGACCTTGCCAATTACGCTTGATCACATGATCTATCATACGCAAAGCGTAGCCAGAGCGGTTAAAAGAGCTATGGTCATTACAGACCTTCCGTTCGGTACTTACCAGGGCGACAGCAAACAAGCGCTTAGTTCAGGCATACGACTCATGAAGGAAGCCGGTGCTCATGCGCTTAAATTAGAGGGTGGAGAGGAAATTATTGAATCGGTCACCCGGCTTATTCAAGCGGGTATACCGGTGATGGGGCATCTTGGGCTCACCCCTCAGTCTATTTACAAATTTGGCAGTTATACGGTTCGTGCTAAAGAAGAGAGCGAGGCAAAAACACTATTACGCAATGCGCAGGTCTTGCAGGATGCCGGCTGTTTTAGTATCGTGCTGGAAAAGATCCCGGCGACTTTAGGAAAAAAAGTAGCGGAAACTTTATCCATACCCATTATCGGTATAGGCGCAGGAAAACATGTTGACGGACAGGTGCTTGTGATGCATGACCTGTTAGGCATCTCCAAGGATTTTTCCCCGCGGTTCCTGCGCAGGTATTTAGACCTGTATAGCCAGATTTCCAACGCAACCAATGCCTATGTTTCAGACGTTAAATCCCGAAAAATTCCCAGTGATAAGGAACAATACTAAATATTTATATCATGGATCTTTCGTCATCTATCCTCAAATCTGAAATACAACATATCCGTATCAGCAAGGTATATCCTAACGGCGAAGATTACCTGTTGCTTGACGAAGAAATTTTAGAGGCTGCAAAAATATCGGAGAATGAAAAGGTATTGATCTTTAATCATAATAACGGGGCAAGTTTTGAAACTTATGTGCTTAAGGCGGGCAAAGGCAGCCATGCTTGTTTTCTCTGCGGCCCGGCAACGAGACTTGTCCATGCCGGCGACCACATCAATATTTTGAGTTATGCCAGATGGCTTACCGGTCATGTTCCTGCTGTTTACCCGATCATCATTGTTCCATTCATAGATTTTCCACAACCACACCATTAATTTAAATTATCATGACACCATATGGAAATAATATCGTCATTATCGGCGGCGGATTTGCCGGCATTAATGTCGCTCAAACTCTTTTGAAAAACGATAAGAACCTGCACGTTACCTTAGTCGACCGGAATAATTACAACTTCTTCCCCCCGTTATTGTACCAGATTGCTACCGGCTTTTTAGACGTATCCAATATCAGTTACCCATACCGGAGGTTGTTCAGAGATCATCCCAATTTCACTTTCCGCATGGGCGAACTACTGGAGATCAAACCAGATGAGAACTTGGTCTTGTTAACGTCGGGAGCATTGCGCTACACCAAATTGGTATTAGCTACAGGTACAGAGAGTAATTTCTTTGGAAACGAAAACGTCCGGAAATATGCCTTGCCTATGAAAACAGTGGCTGATGCGCTATTGTTAAAAAACACTTTACTAACCCGTTTCGAGCAGGCTGCCTATTCCAATGATCCGTTGGAACAAAAGAGGCTAACCAGTGTGGTTATAGCGGGTGGCGGACCTACAGGTGTTGAGATCGCGGGTATGCTCTCTGAATTAAAACAGAATGTTTTCAAAAAAGACTATCCTGAACTGGCAACCCTCCCGTTTGATATTTATGTATTGGACGGTTTACCTACCCTGCTGGCACCGATGACGAAAAAATCCCAGGACTACGCGTTGAAATCGCTGAAATCATTAGGTGCGATTGTTAGCTTAAATCAATTGGTAAAAGACTATGACGGAGAAAGCGTATTGCTTGGCGATGGTTCAAGTATAGAAACTAAAAACCTCATCTGGACTGCCGGGGTGACTGGCCAGATCTTTGCCGGCCTGCCAACTGAGTTTTACGGACGCGGTAAACGGCTGCTGGTGGATGCCTGTAATAAAGTAAAAGGCTCAGCTAATATATTTGCGATAGGTGACGGATGCCTGCAGACGCTGGATAAAAGTTTCCCAAACGGGCACCCGCAATTGGCTCAGGTCGCCATACAGCAGGGAGTAAATCTTGCTAATAATATTCACGCAGAACAAAAAGGTCGGCCGCTTAAACCTTTCCGATATCATGATAAAGGATCAATGGCCATCATCGGCAGGAATAAAGCTGTCACAGATCTACCAAAACCGGTTCTTCATTTTCAGGGCTTTTTTGCATGGTTAATGTGGTTATTCGTCCACTTATTATCGTTGGTCAACTTTAGAAACAAGTTAAAAACGCTGACAAACTGGAGCGCAGCTTATATTTCAAAGGATCAATATTTACGGATGATCATCAGACCTGCCAAAAAGGATACGGACTATTAAGTTTGAGGTCCCTTTAATGTATTACGACTAGACAAGGCGATCACTGATTAATTTCCCTGAATGGTGTCCGGATAAGAGATTTAACAATTCTTACTAATTCATCTATGTCAAATGGTTTGGCGATAAAAGCATCTGCACGGCATTTCGCTGCAACGGCTGGCAGTTGGAATACAGCAGATATCAGCACGATAGGGAGTGTATGGCAAGGATCGATGTTTCTTAAATCTTGACAGATCTGACTTCCTTTTACTCCATTCAGCCACTCATCAAGTAAGATAAGATTGGGCTTTAATGAGATAATCTCAAGTGGTTATAACGACGACGAAAATGTTATCACATCAATATTTTCTTCTTGAAAAATGAACTTGACCAAAGAAAGCAATTCCTCATCAATAAAAAGAATTTTTTTTCTTTGCATAAATATTAATAGCGTAAAAATTTAGAATAAGGTTTTCTTTAATGAAATAGCTGGATTAAACCATTTTTTAAGAGATTACTACTTGATATGCAAAATGGCGGTCATTCCAAATGCCCGCCATTTTGCGATAATATGTTAAACGTTTAGCTCGATCTTGAAAAGGTTGCGTTATTAAACCAGTGCAGTTAATAATCTTCGAGCGTATCCAGTTCAATATTCCAGAATTTACCAGTTTCAGTATTTTCTGTAATCGCTTTAAAAATCCCGTTTACTGATCTCTCGACTGTAACAGGTGCAGTATCACCACCCATCCTGGTTTGTACCCAGCCCGGATGAAGTGGAGTTACCCTGATTTTTCTTTCAGCAAGCCTTTGGCTTAGCATAACTGCGTACATATTCAAAGCCGCCTTTGACATGCGGTATGCCGGCGCATTCGGCGCAGCATTGCGTAGCAAAGCCATTGCAGTAGATAAAAATACGATCTGACCGCCGTCATTTAAGCTGTTTAACAAAGCTTCCGTAAACAAAACTGTACCTGTAGTATTGGTGGCAAAGGTGGCATTCAAAAGATCCGCAGTCGGAACTTCGTCACCAAGATCAAGCCCGACGCCTGCATTGTTAACCAGTACATCCAGCTTAATGCCCGCTTCTTCTAATTGTTGAGCAACTTTTTCAATGCTTTCTGCATTACTGATATCTCCCTGATAAACTTTGAGATTAGGGTGGCTGTATTCACCAACTTTTCCTGTACGTGTAACCGCTATTACTTCAGCACCTTCGGCCAATAATTTTTTTGTAAGATCGAAACCGATCCCATTGCTTGCACCGGTAACCAGCACTTTTTTAATTGAATTAGTCATTTTATTTATTTTATATAGTTTATTTCAACTCCAAATGGGTTGAAATCGTTGTATGATTTTTATACTACTTCCCAGCAAACATCCGCAAACCAGCCTTTTGAATCTATCCAGTACCCACCAGCCCGAAAACCGCAGCGTTGAGCTATAACAGCAATTTCTTCAATACTGTATTTCTGCGATACTTCCATGTAAATCGTTTCATTTATGGCGAAAGCAACAATTTGCCCCTTAATGCTAATATGCTGTTCTTGCAGACTCACGAGATAACTTTTACTGGCCCCGGTTTCCGGATCATATGTCTGGTAGTGTTCAAAACGTTCCAAATCAAAATCGCTGTCAAGTTCGCGATTGATCCTGGCCAGTAAATTAAGATTGAATTTTGACGTTATTTTCCCCTGGTCATCATAAGCGTTCAAAATGATGCGGGGATGTTTCTTCAGGTCAAACCCGATCAGTAGCAAGTCGCCTGGAGATAAGTTACTGCGAAGCGTGTGACAAAAGTCAATAGCTTGGTCCTTATCCATATTTCCAATGTTTGCACCTAAAAAAAAGATGACTTTCCGGTTTGCACTTTCCTGAGTTGCAACCTTAAGCATTTCAAAATATTCTCCGGCCAATGGTTGTACAACTAATTGGGGTAAAGATTTGTTAAACCTTGCCTTTAATTCCTGCAATATATTATCTGATATATCGATGGGCAGATACTTAAAATCTACATTTGATCGTACCAGAAAATCCAGCAAGTATTCCGATTTTGTCGCGTCGCCCGCACCAAGTTCTATCAGGTCAAAGGATTGACCCGGCCGGCAGATCCTCTCTGCTAATGCTGATGACTGTTTGCTGAAAACTTCCAATTCACAATTCGTCAGGTAATATTCCGGGCAGGCCATGATCTGCTGGAAAAGAATATCGCCTGTTTCATCATAAAAATATTTGGATTGCAGCCTTTTGGGCATTTGCATCAGGCCATCTAAAACATCTTGTTCAAACAGGCTTGACACACCTATTTCAGGTAAATCAGATAAGTTCGTCTTCATATTTATTTGTCTGCTGGTAATACTCTTAAGTCACGAAAAAATCCTTCCGTACCCACGTCTACCCATAATCCGATCCCACCTGGTTGATCACTTCTCAGCTTTAGATCATTGACTACAAATGCCGGAAATTTGCTGTCATTAATATAAAGTCGGGCTTTATTTCCAACTACACTTATTTTTAACTTTATCCATTCATTTAAACCCATATCTGCATAGGTTTCGTATTGTTCAGGACTTTCTTTTCTTAATCTCGAGTATGGAAAGTCAGGATAGGAGAAGTATTGTACCGTATGATTTCTGCGGATCTGATCATCAGCACGGCCGTTAGTAGGCCTGATATATATTGCTTCGAAGCGGGAATTGTCATCTTTGATGTGGAATGCCAAACCAATAAATCCCCGATTGTCTTTTTGAGCCGTGGGCAGTAACCGACTCAACACCTTGACTTCTATTACACCATTCTTGAAATTAACACTGTCCAATTTCACAAAAGTTGGTTGATCGACCGTTTTTACAGAAGAGTCTTTAGTAACCCTCATAACTTTCCTCCCGTCGATGATCTGAAATGACATGGATACCTGCACAGGTTTGTGACTTTTCGCGTCGAGGCGAATGTTTTGCGCCTGCATTGTTGAAGAAAGTGACAAATAGCCATATATGATCAGTAAAAAAATATAATTCTTCATTTAGTTTTCAGAGCTTAAATAAGAACTACGATTTTACCTCCTGCGGCATTACTATCCATCATCTGATGTGCCAACGCTATTTCATTCAGTTTAAATATACGCCCTATAGGGAGTTTAACTTTCCCTGCTTCCACATCACTTATGAAATTTTGAAAATTATGTGCGTCAACCCTAATCTGCCCGCTGTCATAAACGGTCAGGCTAACTGTTGCCGGGATATAATCCATAGGTGCGAATTCTTTAAATGACCATTGCTCTGCCAGCATACCCGCCATACAAACGATGCCACCCGGAGCTGCGCAGCTGAGGGAGTCTCTAAGTGTAGATGTGCCAACCAATTCTAAAACTTTATTTACGCCAGCAGGAAAAATATCATTAATCTGGGCCGTTAAATTACCGTCTTCAATCAAAACATGATCCGCCCGGTTTTTTAGCAGCATTTCTTTTTTGTCCGGGTTTCTCGTTGTCGCTATCACCGTTAGGCCACTGTTTTTTGCAAGTTGGGTGGCCAGCATACCTATGGAAGATGTACCGCCGCGGATCAAAATGGTTTCTCCCGGCTGGACTTTCAGAGAAAGATGCAATGACCCGTATACCGTTTGAAACATTTCAGGCATGGCACCCAACTGTTCCCAGGGAAGCTCACTTTCAAATGATCTGAGTACGGACTTGGGCAATAAAGCATATTCCGCATAACTGCCGTTGAAAAGCCTACCCATACCACCCATAAAGGCGGATACTTTTTGTCCCGGTTTAAATTCCGCTGAAGGATCATCTGCCACTTCGCCAACACATTCAATACCCAGCACCCGCGGAAAAACAACGTCAGGTGAATAGCCTTTCCGGGTCATTAGTTCTGACCTGTTAAGGCCGAAAGCCTTGACTTTAACCAATACCCAACCTTCTTTCGGCCTTGGTACATTGATATCCTCCAAAACGAAATTTTCCGGGCCACCCGGGTGGTAAATTAATGCTGCTTTCATGATTTTGGCTGGTTATAGAATATTAATCCCGTAATTTATTGAACAGGTACCTATAGATCTTCCAAGCTGTACCATCTTTCCTTAACACGAAAAAGTCCCTGCTGTTCTTGCTTATCTCTTTGCCGCCACTGCTGGTGGTTATAGACCTGGCGGTGGCATCAATAAATGCAAATTCATTTCCTACGGTCACATTTTGTATATTGTAGTTAATCTTAAAATTTCTACCCTTCAGAAACTTGCCGCCTGCCGCATCCAGATCCTTTTTCGTCAATGTCTTAAAACCATCCGGCATAAATAAGCCATCAAAAGCGTAGAAAGAAGAAATCGATGGGCTATCTGCCTCGTTTAATACTTCGGCATAGCAATGAAGCAATTGCACTGCGGCTTGTTGTTCGTTTGTTGTGTTCATATGTCCTTAAAATTTAAATGTTATACCAATTTATAATTTAACACACCTATTATTGCTGCAGGAAAGGAACTATATCAGCCCATACTGATGGAAAATTCACTTGAAAGGCAGGATGAGGGGCGTTCGGTATGATGGCCAGTTGTACTTGCGGAAACATATAATATGCTGCAATCACCGTTTTTAGCGTTGCATTCTGATCGAGTTCACCTGCCATCAGCAACACCGGGCAATGGACTTTGGCAAATACTTCTTTACTGATATTGACATTATTATAATATTTATTGATCGATACCAGCCATTCGTCGAATTTCTCCGGATGAGGATTTAAGGCCAGCTGCTGTTTCCAGTACAGGCTATCCAGTCCAAAAGCATCTTTACGGGTGATGTTAAATGGTCGTGCTCCTTTCAGCCATTCTCCTGCGCCGATAGTGATCAACTTCTTCACCTTATCCGGGAAGAGGCCAGCAAGATAATAGCCGGTATAACCACCATCACTGAATCCTAAAACAATAGCGCTGTCTTTTGTAACGGCGCTCACAATGGCATTCACATCATTGGCCTTCTGCTCATAGGTGGGTTCAGTGGTTCCCATTTCCGATTTTCCATGACCACGCGTCGAAATGGCAATCACCTGGTAGTTTTTAGAAAGACTATCTATGAACCTTCCCATTTCATAGGTAGAGCCAAAAACTCCGCCGTGCAAAATCACAAAGGGCTTGCCCTTACCGTAAAGTTCGTAATAGACACGGGCATTACCTGTGTTCAGATAGTGGCCCGCTTTAAGATTATTTCCATAAGGAATTGCACCGGCAGGTGTCGGAGCGGATTGCATAAAACTTCTCAGGTGTTTCAGATCCTGAGCATTTGTTACCAGCGAACATATCAGCGAAATAATGACAACCATCATCCCTGATCTTTTAATGAATAATTTCATTTTATAATTTATTTAAGATATCCCATTTAGCATTACTATTTTTCGAGATCTGGATCTACGACCAATGCATTAAACTCCGGACTGATTTTTTTATAAACTGCGGTAGGTTCAACAGTGATGTAGAATTCAAATGTTGGCCCTACATTTAATTCCAGCAAATGGCCTCCGTGACAAATGCCGTCACTTGTTGCTACACTGGCGTGGGAATGGGCGAAAGGTTTACCATTATATAGTGAGATGTCGCCCACTAAACCAGTCACTTCTGAAGGTTCACTGACATTTGCCAGTTTAAACATTTTGCGATCTTTATCAAACCAGCCAAATTTGGCCGAGGTGGCATCGCCAAATGCGGTATAGTGCGCATTCTTTACCTGATATTTTTGAGCGAACTCTTCTATACCCGAAGTTACTTCATCACCTGTCGCCAGCACCAATAGATAAGTCCTGGTTTCCCCGTTCATACTTAAAAGCTTTACTTTTGCACCAGGAGCTCTGCCGGGTTTTGCCGGGTTGGTTAATGATACATATTCCTGCGCACTTGCTGCAAAAGCTGCGCCTAAAACAAAGACTACCGTTAAGGCTCCGTTTCTGATCTTTTTGGAAATTGTTATGATTTCTGATCCTTTCATCGTTCTCGTTGTTTAACGATGCAAAGGTGAGCAGGATAGCGTTCACCGGCCAATAAACTTAGTTAAGAAATAATCTTAAACAAGTTTAAGAATCAGGCCGGGCGAACAATCTTCTTCCGCACTTTGCTCAGGAATTCCGGTGTAATACCCAGGTAAGATGCTATTTGAATATTAGGTAAACGGTAGGCCAGATTGGGATACCGGGTCATAAAATTTGAATACCTGTTTTCTGCGGTGACACTAATGTTCTGCATTACCCGGTTCTGGAGATCAATATATTTCTTTTCTACGATAATTCGAAAATTGCGGTCGAACTTATGATAATGCGTATATAGATATAATAAGTCTTCATGTTTGATCTGCAATATCACGGATGGTTCCAGCGCCTCGACGTAAGTATTACTTGCCGTTTCCGAATAAAAACTGCACAGATCGGTGATCCAGTCATTCTCGATAGCAAATTGTAAGTTATATTCCTTACCAGTTTCATCGATCACGTATTGCCTGAAACAACCGGACACCACAAAGGTAAAATATTTAGCTACATCGCCTTGCTGCAAGATAAAACCTCGTCGTTTGACACTACGTTCGGTAAACCTGGCCGCCACCTCTTTACGTTCTGCCATATTAAGCGGAAAGTATTGTTCGAAGAATTTTATTAATGCCGCAACGGGTAAGTTTTGGGTATTCACGTTCAGTAGTTTACGGTTAAATTAGTGTATTAGCTTTTAATTTCAAATGTTTTCGAGCTTGTTTCTGAAATTCATCAGGCGTTTGCGCTGTTTGTTTCTTAAAAAACCTGCTGAAATAGGGACGGTCAGAAAATCCAAGTTCAAAAGATATTTCTTTGATCGTATGCGCGCTGTGTATGATCAGCCTTTTGGCTTCCAGTATGATACGGTCATGAATGATCTGTGTTCCGGTTTTGTTCAATTTTTCTTTAAGGATCTGGTTTAACCGCTTGGAGCTGATATCCAGTTTGCCGGCATAAAAGTCAATATTTCTGACCTGCAGATAATTCCCTTCCAGCAACATCAGAAACTCATAAACCCTTTTCTGGTGAATATCGTGTGTAGTGAACTCCTCTTCTCTAACTTTGATCAGTTTCAACAAAAACACTTTCAGCAAAGTTTTCAGTATCATCAGGTCCCCCGATGATTTTTGATATTCACCGATTAATAAATTGTAAATGCCGCCAAGGTCATCTGCTGCAGCTTTATCCAATCTTAGGCAGGAAAATTCACCCTGCACATTAAATATTTTGAAAATATCAAGTAAAAACTCCTTGTCTTCTTCCTCCAGTATCTCTCTTTTAAAAGATATCAATTCTCCGTTTTTTCCCGCCTTGTTTAGCTGATGTACACGGTAAGGCGGGATCAGGTAGATCCAGTCTCCTTTGACCTCAAAATCATTGGCTTTTAAGGCGTGCAATGGGTCTTCATTTTTCAACCATACGATCTCGAAAAAGTCTTTTCTCCCGGGATCATTCAAATAACTCGGCGGGCAGTTATTTAAATTCCTGATGTAGATCATCTCACTTTCCAGGCGACTTTCCTTTATATCACTTGTCATAATGTAAAGATATGTACTACGACATTAAGATGGTGGACAATCAGATAATTTGGGTGGACTATTCAGAAATAGAGACACCATTGACGAATCTTAATGACTTTCAGCTGATCTTATTTCCAGATAGTCCACCCAATCTGGCTATTTGTATAACCAATTCCGTTAGTACAGACGATACTTTTGCCGAAGAATTAAACGACTAAAATGGAATCAACAAACCAATCTAATAGAAACAACGGTGCTGCAATCAAAGCACATTTGGTAAAGATCATTCAGGAGAACTCGCTGCTGGCAGAGGCAATCGATTACCATTATTTCGGAGAACTGATCAGGAATATCAACAAGGCATCTGCCATCTTCCTGATCGCTTCGGGCCGCTCCGGCTTTGCCATGCGTTCGGTCGCTATGCGCCTGATGCATCTGGGGTTACGGGTTTATTTTGTCGGCGAAACTACCACCCCAGCTATTCAAAAAGGAGATCTCTTGTGGGCCGCCTCTGGATCAGGTACAACGAGCACTATCGTTAAAGCCGCCCAAAAAGCTAAACAAGTGGGTGCGCGTGTAATAGCAATGACCACTAACGTATCCTCTTCGCTGGCCGGGTTGGCAGATGTTCACATGCTGATACCGGCAGCAGAAAAGAAAGATCATAACGGCGCTAAATCAATACAATACGCGGGAAGCCTTTTTGAACAGGCTGTGCTGTTACTAGGAGATGCAATATTTACGGAATTATGGAAGTTATACGGAACACCTGCCGAAGAGCTTTGGAAGCGTCACGCGAACATGGAATAACTAATAATTAATCATATCATTTTTTTAAACTAATTAATAACACAATGGCAAAATTACAAGTAGCAATAGACTTATTGACAACAGAGGAAGCATTAGCGCTTGCAGCAAAAGTTGCACCGTATGTAGACATTATTGAACTAGGTACTCCCCTGATCAAAAACATGGGTTCAACCGTGATCACTGCAATGAAGCAGGCACATCCTGATAAATTAGTTTTTGCTGATCTAAAAACAGCTGATGCAGGTGAGTTGGAAGCTGACATCGCTTTCACAGCAGGCGCCGACCTGATTACCGTTATGGGCGCTGCCGGAAATGCGACCATTATTGGCGCTGTTAAAGCGGCTAAAGCTCATGGTAAAGGTGTAGTAGTAGATACCATCGGTTATCCTGACCGCGTAAAACGTGCCCAGGAAGTAACTGAATTAGGTGTTGAATTTGTTGAACTGCACGCCGGATTAGACGAGCAGTGGACAGCAGGTTATTCAATACAGTTACTCATCGACGAAGCAGCGAGAGCCGGTGTACCCGTTTCGATAGCAGGTGGTGTGAACCTGAAAAACATCGCGGCTGTTATTAAAGCCGGCGCTCAGGTAGCGGTTGCTGGTGCAGCCATCTATGGTGCAGAGGATCCTGCTGCTGCAGCAAAAGCATTACGCGAAGCGATTGAAGCTGCGTAATATTTTAGCTTTCCATCAATTAGCAGGAACATTGGTTATCATTAAAACGTGTGCCCCGTTCTTCGGGGGACATGTTTATAAAAGTTAGCGTTTGTCGATAACTTAAACTATGTTAAGTGTATTTCTTAACCTTGTTCATTGTTGTGATTGAAGCAATCATTTTAGATTTAAAAATGAAAATAAAATTACACCACTTCATCGCAGCCATCCTGGTATTTACCTATTCGGTATCTTCAGCGCAGAAAATCGCTACCCTTCCAGCCGATGGATACCTATTTATTAACCCCGAAAAAGGCAGCGACCATAATGCCGGATCAAAAGACAATCCGCTAAAAACGCTCTTTGAAGCAGCCAGAAGAATTAATGATGCAAATGGCAAAGGCGCGCTTAACGTAATTTTGGCCGAAGGTATCTACGGACTGGATGCTACGGTTACCTTTCATCCGTATAACTGGCATTTTAGCAAATCCGAAAGGCTTACTATCCGCGCGGAGTCTTTACCAGACGATGCAGACTGGAACCCAGGTAAAATGCCCGTGATCATTTCAACCATGCCGCTGAATTTTAAGCCGATGGGCGAGCCTGATCCGGGAACTTCGTATGGTATACAAATCGAAATGAGCTATGTGACCATCCAGGGATTGCGGGTTTTAGGAACACCCGTGCATGAAACCCCAAAAATAGGCGATGTTAAAAGAAATTATCCCATCGTAAGAGAAGGGCTTGACCTTGACGACCTCAGGATCACCCAATGCTTATTTGTAGGTGACCGTGTTGCTATTCCTAATCACCTTGCCATATTAGCAAGTGGGCAGGGTGTAGTTGTGGATCATTGTGTATTTTATAAAGTAAAGGATGCTGTAGTTTTTTTCTTGTCTAATAAACCTGCTGAAAGATGTGAAATGCATCATAACCTAATCATTGATAATTATGGCGGTGCTGTATGGTCATGGTCTGCAGCAGAGGATTTTAAATACTACAATAACGTAGTAAGCGGTACCAATATATTCTGGATCCTTAATAAGGATGGAAAAAATGCATTTAAGGTAAATAACTCTATGATCATCGGTTATAATGAACTGGTAAAAAAAGGTGGTGGTGCAAAGGATTTCGGGGAAAAAGCCGACCCGTCTAAAGTTAAATTCGGGAATGATGTCATTATTAAAAAGACTGGAAAGATAGAAATAGATCAAGATCAGACGAGTCGTAATTATTTACAAATTAAGCCAGGCACGTTAGGTTCAAATATTGGGGCAGGACTATTTACTAAATAAAAAAGCACCCTAGATACCAATCAGCTACAGTAGATGGAGAAGTTCAATTGATTAGGTCGCATCAGCAACCAAGCTAAAGACTAAATTAAAATGGCTTCTAAAAACTACTGTAGCTAATATAGAATTTTCGCTTTTAATAAATCACAGAAATAAGATGGCGAAATATTAAGGTAGGAGGCAATTTTTCACCGTGTATTAATAGGGGCTTTCAAATATGCTGATGTACACACGAAGTCATTTCTTTGCCGGCATGCCCGTTGTTAGTAAAGATGATAAGTTTTGATGCAGCCTCTTTTATTAATCTCAGTACCGAAAGAGTCAAAATAAACTTTGGGTAAAAAAAGTTATCTCGCATATTTCTGCAAAGGTGTGGATCCTAATATCGCAAATAAAAACGCCTCATAGTTTTAAACCTTTTTTGTACCAAAAGTGATTGCAGCGGCTCCCGCTTATAAATTTCTTTTTGGCCAGCGTCGATGATATGGATCGCAAAAGGTTGCCCAATCTTCTTTGTAAGATGGTATAAAGTCAGGAGTTCTGCCAGGTCTTCATGCCAGCTGGCTGTTCCATAAAGAGATACGAATGATGTGTGATCAAGCGCCTGGTAAACAAGCGGCGCGTCTTTAATCGCTATGATCTTTCCTCTTTTAAACCGTGTACTATTTAGAAGAGTTCCCTGTACTTGCTTTCAAATGTAGCTCGCTCCTCCCAAACTCCGGATGTAAAAGGATTGTTGCTAACGGCTTTTTTTAGCTCCCCCGGAGAAAGACCGCCAGGCGTGATTCCCAAGGCTCCATCTACCACATGCGTAGACTCATGTAGCAATACGTACACCAGGGCATTCATAGATCCGCCGTCAAACGGCGATGTTAAATTTCCCGCCTGTCGTATCAAAACAGCTCGTCTCTTTCTCCGTCAACCATTCTGATATACTCGGTTTGAGAATGGCTGCCCTTATGGCAATGTGATATTTCCTACTAGAATCGCGGGAATTGAGCGTTACCGTCAGTGCTGTATTGGGCATATCATCGAGAACGCTGATACTTTTGAGGTGAATTTTCAATGTGCGCTGATGAAGCGGCGGAAGCAGCACGAAAGCTTTCTGGACAATGACCTTCTCTTGATCGGTCAATATATGGGCTTTTGGCGACTTGTATACCCTAATCAACCATTTTCTAACTTATATTTTCGCCCTGCATATTTCACCGTTCATTATTTCTATATTAGATAAAGCGGCACATTTTGTTATTTTTTTTAATTTTGAGCATACTCTACATACTAACTTATGAATACTACCGACACACCAAAGAATGTCCATCAAGGCCGCAACGTTAAACGTTTTCGAGAAATGCGAGGTGCGCCCGTAAAGGCGCTTTGATAAATATACTTTAGCAAGTATTGGGCATGTGTTCCAAAGCCCATCATCAACCGACCTATCCTTGAGGGAAACCAATAACGGAGAAGAAGCATGTCGGTAAACGTATAAGTCAGGTAGCTATTAAACTTGCGACTGAATGCGGAGATGAAACAATAGATATAAGGATAAAACCCAAACTGGTTCAACGATAGTCCAAGTGGGGGGCCTCGCATCAGTGGCGTAAGATAGCTGAATCGTCATTCTGTTACACCGACATGACACCCTCGCAGCCATGACGGCAGGAACAAGTTACAGCACAGCTGCAATCAGCAGAAAAGGACGGAAATCGTATCCGGCAATCTATTACGCTATGTTATCAAAGTGCTAAACGGGGATTGCCTAAATCGGAGCGCCACTGGCGTGGCTATTAAGCTTCTGGCTCATGAATATCCGACATGGCAACGGAGTTTCCATAGTAGTCCGGGCAAGGGAAAGCCTTGTACATGGCGAAGGGGAACAGCGGTATCGCCTAACATTACTAATGGAAAATGTGAGAGACATTGAGACATCCGGCAATAATATTAGGCAGTCTATGGAAACACTGTCGATCCTCGGAGTATAAGTTTGAAAGGCTTTATCGGGTACTGTTCAATCAGGAAATGTACTATGCTGCCTATCAACGTATCAATGCCAAAGTAGGGAACATGACGCCAGGTACTGACGGTACCACCATTGATAGCATGAGTTTAACCCGTATCGACAAACTCATAGGCGCACTCAAAGACGAAACTTATCAACCTCAACCGGCCAAGCGGGTCTACATCCCCAAGAAAAATGGTAAAAAAAGGCCATTGGGTATCCCATCTGTAGATGACAAACTGGTACAAGAGGTCATCCGAATGCTACTGGAAGCCATATTTGAGGGTCAGTTTGAAAACGGTTCTCATGGTTTCCGGCCAAGCAGAAGCTGCCATACTGCATTAATGCAGGTCCAGAACCGGTTCACCGGCGCTAAGTGGTTCATTGAGGGCGACATCAAAGGGTTCTTTGATAATATCCAACACAACGTTTTGATCGAAGTCCTTAGAAAAAGGATCAGTGATGAGCGTTTCCTGCGCCTCATCCGAAAGTTTCTAAACGCAGGATATATTGAAGACTGGACATTTCATAAAACGTTTAGCGGGACACCCCAAGGCGGGCTAATCAGTCCCATACTCGCGAACATATATCTTGACCAGTTGGACAAGTATATTGAACAATATATTGTATGTTATGGAGATGTTGACCACCCTGTTCCGGGCCAAATTGACCACCGGGTTAGCTGACTTTTGAGTTGCAGCAAATGCTATAAAAGCATGTACAAAAGTAGTTATTTAAAAGGTAATTCCATTAGTGGCTGTTTTCCGGTTCAACACTACGTTTTCTTCTCATAGATTCTCCCTTCAGTTCGATACGGTGTGCATCATGAACGATCCTGTCCAGGATCGCATCAGCAATCGTTTTTTCACCAATTACTTCAAACCATTTACTGACCGGCAATTGTGAGGTGATGATCAGCGATGTCTTTCCATGCCGGTCCTCAATGATCTCCATCAGGGCAGCTCTGCTTTGTGCATCAAAAGGCTGTATACCGAAGTCATCCAGTATCAGTAGTTGCTGCCGTTCGAGTTTGGCGATCTCCTTGATATAAGAGCCATCTGCCTTTGCCATCTTCAGTTTAGCGAACAGTTTGGGCGTACTGGTATATAATACCCGGTAACCCAATATGCAGGCCTGGTGGCCTATAGCAGAAGCCACGTAGCTTTTACCGATACCTGTGCTGCCAGTGATCAGCAGGTTCTCGAAGCGGTCAATAAACGTACAGTCCGCCAGGCGCATGATCTGGTTGCGGTCGATGCTTCGGTCGGCATGATAATGAACGTCTTCTATAGCCGCTTTATAGCGGAACTTGGCATAAAGGATCGTGCGTTCGATACGCCTGTTTTGCCGGTCATCCCATTCGGCTTCTACCAGGTGGGCCAACAGTTCGTCCGCTGTATAATCATTCGTTTTACCGGTTTCCATGCTGCTTTTAAAGGCATGGAACATGCCGAAGAACTTCATCTTCCGCAGTTTGTCTAAGGTGCTTGTATTCATGTTATTGTTGTTTTAAATGGTTATTTGTAATAGTCTTCTCCCCGGATATTACCGTGATCTGGCATTGGCAACTCATTGGCAAATAAGCTTTCCTCATAGTTATCCATCTTGTTTTCGAGTATGGTTTGTATCGTTTTATAGTTATAGACGCCATAACTCAATGCCCGCTGACAGGCCACTGTTAATCGTTCATTCCCTGCTTTTTTAGCAAAGCCAAGTACCCCCAGGCAGGACTTGTAAGCCTGTTCCGGGTGTTGTTTACGCTCCAGTATTTGGAGGATATACAGCCTTACATCCTCGTGAATGGAGGCTGCCCAATCCAGGAACATATCTGGTGTCCAGTCACTTTTAAAGCGGTGGGTGCTGGCCATGTGCTCTTTGTCTGTGGTATAGCCATAAGGGTTTTTATTGCGCTTGTGCAAGGCGATACGCTCATAATTGGAGTAGATCTCTACGGTAGTGCGGGAGTATAACAGTTTGACCCGCTTGCCGATATAGCGATAAGGGACGCTGTAATAATGCTTGTCCGGGCCGAGGTTAACGTGGCCATTCTTAATTACCCTGGCCTGGAACTGCTTTTTGAACTGGTAGCGCAGGACAGGCAGTGGTGCCAGGGTTTGGCGCTCTATCTCTTCAAACTGTAGCCTGCGGCTATAGTTGCGGCCCTTGAGCATCTGTGTGTTGTGAACCTCCAGGGCCTGCCAGATCGCTGTATTGAGTTCTGTTAAAGAGTGGTAAACATGCTTGTTTAAAGGTGCATAGATCTTGGTATAAATGATCTTAACGGCACCTTCTACCAACGCCTTGTCACGCGGGCGGTACGCCCGCGCTGGTAGAATAGTTGTGCCATAATGGTCTGCAAAGTCTTCAAATGTTTCATTCAGTGTAGGTTCATAGCGGCTGCTTTTGGTTACTGCAGCCTTCAGGTTATCCGGTACAATGGCGGCAGGAACGCCGCCGATAAAGTGCAGGGTATTCTCGCAGGCCGCTATAAAGTCTTCCTTTTGCTGGCTCATAACGGCCTCTACATACGTTAACTGGCTGGCACCCGGAATAGCTACAAAAACCTCTACAGCCATGATCTCACCGGTTTCCTTGTCCGTATAGCTCATCTTTTCACCGGCAAAATCAACATATAGTTTATCACCGACCTTGTGGTCCATGTGCATGGTCGGGTTTACCCTGGCCTTCCATTGGTTATAATAAAAGCAAAACTGGCTGTATTGGTAGCCGTCAGGAAACTCTTTAAAGTAAGCTTCCCATAGCATCTGCCGGTTAACGCCAGTTCGTTTGAGTTCTTTATCGACGTGGGGAAAGCAGCGCGGCATGGACTGCATACGTGCGTTAGGCGGGTGTTCTTTGCTCTTGCCGAACAAATCTTCCAGCTCTTTGTCGTTCAGTGCGTTAACCTCTTCAAAGGTAAAGCCGCTGTCATTAAAAGCTGCGATGTACTTTTTTACTGTGTTTCTTGATGCATCGGCCTGGGCAGCTATGGTCATTAGGGGCCGCTGCTGGCTGTACATCCTTAGTATCTTTCTGATCTTACTCATGCTGATTGTTAAGTTGGCCATGCTTTACGAAGGTGTCTTTGCCCTCAAAAGATGGTTACTTCTACAGCATTTGCTACGCGTTTGGGGTGGTCAATTTCCCCCGGAATGCACTGGTCAGTTTCGCCCGGAATGGGTGGTCAGCTTGCGCCGGAATGGAGTGGTCACATTCATCAGAATCTCCACAACAAAAATCAAGGGGTTAATTGAGGCAAATTATTGAAAAAATTGCTTCGGTGTCAGGTCACGAAACAATACAGAAGACAAAGTTCCGGGATGATCACAGCCGATCTTTTCTGTAAGGCCCAAAAACAAACTTTACTAAGTTTATCATCTTGCGAGCAGCAAATTATATTGCAAATATAATATATTCAGTCAATAGAAACGCTGAATAATTGCTGTAATGGTAATTTTATGTTAATTTATTTTAATATCGCTCCAATTTAAAAGCAATATAAATAAGTGAATTTAAAAAGTTAAATCAGATAATTGTCCTGAATAATGACTTTAAAGCGCCCTTTTTTCTAATTTTGAAACGCCATGATTTTACAGTACTGCTCCGATCTTCATTTAGAATTTTCCCAAAATGAAGCCTATGTAAAAGCTAACCCCATTAAGCCCATAGGCGACATTTTGATATTGGCTGGCGATGTTACTTTGTTTACCAGGATAGATAGACATAGGGACTTTTTTGATTATATCAGTGATCACTTTGAAGCAACTTATTGGATACCAGGAAATCACGAGTACTATCAAAGTGATATTTCAAATAGATCGGGTTCATTTGAAGAAAAGATCAGAAATAATGTGTCACTGATAAATAACGTGGTTAAAAAAATTGGCGCGCATCAGTTACTATTTTCCACATTGTGGTCGTCCATCAGTCTTTTAAATGGCTGGCGGATAGAACGTGGCCTGAATGATTTTTATCAAATTAGTTATGATGGAAAGCGCTTTCAAATTCCCGACTATAATTATTTTCACGCAAATAGCCTTACGTTTCTACGCTCAGCTTTAGAAGAAGATACACCAGGTAAAAAAGTAGTGATCACACATCACGTTCCAACTTTTAAAAACTACCCTCCGGAATATAAAGGAGACTACCTGAACGAGGCATTTGCAACGATATTAGATGATTTGATTTTAGATACCACACCGGATTATTGGATTTACGGACATCACCATCAAAATATTCCTGAGTTTAAAATAGGTCATACAAAATTGCTGACAAATCAGCTTGGCTACGTTCAGCGCAACGAGCATTTACTCTATCATACCGATAAATGCATTGAACTTTAGCATATGATGGCACTATTGTAAATCCTTTCAACTGACGGCAAATAAATTTTATTACAAGAATTTCAGGTAGTGGGAGCGGTATTGCTGGTTTGATACTTTTGATATTTACTGGAAAGTTTATCAGGTTCGGTAAGAGTGATATAGCCAGCTTGTATTAGTGGTAAAATATGCAGGCGGTAATTTTTAGGCTGATTCGAAATGCCAAGGTGATTGAATATATCTACCCGGCTTTGGGGGATTTGACAAAAGTTTAATATTTCCTTTTGTTTCGGGGATAGCAAAATAACATCTCTATTACCATCCCTATTACCATCTCTATTACCTTCCTTATTACTTGCCACTTCCTTTTGGGCATCATCTATAAGAACAACATCGTTTTTAAAAGCAGGATGACAAAATATTTCTACTTCGAAAAAGGTACGTTCATCATCTGTGCGAAAAGATGGTTCAGGAGAGCCATTACGTTCCAAAACACGTTTAATAGTGGGAATGCCTGTGGCACGGCCTTCC
The DNA here is from genome assembly GCF_900100945.1 of Mucilaginibacter gossypii. Taxonomy (GTDB): domain Bacteria; phylum Bacteroidota; class Bacteroidia; order Sphingobacteriales; family Sphingobacteriaceae; genus Mucilaginibacter; species Mucilaginibacter gossypii. The sequence continues at coordinate 125,425 of NZ_FNCG01000012.1, forward strand.
GTTAAATCGAGTTCCTTTAAAAAATCTCCTAACCGGCGGTTGCGGTAACGGCGCGGCCTTATCCTGCCGCTGATAAAATCTTCCTGACGGATAGAGCGATCAGGGCCACCATAATTAAGCAGCACGATGGATTCCGGTGAAACCCGGATTTCAACCTGCTCCCTCAGTTGATAATCACGATGAAATAATGCATTCGCCACAGCTTCTTCCAGTGCAGCGTAAGGGTAATTCCAAATACGGATTGCTTCGGCCTTGTCAGCTTGCTTAATGACTTTTTCCTTTAAAAAGTTTGTTTTTAATAAGTCCAGTGTCTTTCTGATTAAAGTAGGTACGGGGCCTGTAATACGCGGGTATTCGAGAAATTCCGATTCTCCTTCACCCATTGGAAAATACACGACATCCACCCAGGTGGCCGGGAAGAATTTTTCCGGGTGTTCATTAAACATCATCAATGCCACATTCCGGGGAAAGCGGTGTTCGGGCGGGCCATCAACCAGGAGCATCTGTTCTAATACTTCCGTTTTGGCATGCTGATCGGAAGCTTCCATCAATTTACTGCCTATCAGGCGCAAATGATCCTGAATGAGTACCATTGAAATATCATCTATGCTGGCATATTGATTAGAGCGGTCATCAAAGGGAATTTGGTTGGCCAGACTAATCAGTTCTTGCTGAGTTTCCATATCTGCAACAGCAGAACTGGCATACCTACGTACATAATAAGAGTATCTTTTTTGTTTGGCCGTAATTTGTTCAGGCACTTCATAAGGGCGGTTAGAACCACCGGGCACCCAAATAACTAAAATTTGCTGGCCATCCACAGTTTCAATAAAGAGTTTAGGATGGTAAACGGGGTTAATCAGGTTATTATACCCGATCATCTCTTTTTGAATAGAGGCAATCTTGGAGGCACTTAAACCTACAACGGGCCGCTTGGCAATCCCGCTTTCTTCTTCCACGCCAATCAGAATATAGCCACCACCCACATTTTCAAAATCATTCGCAAAAGCACAAATTGAACGGTATATGGCATCAGGATTCCATCCCTCTTTAAATTCGAGCCGTTCCGATTCAACAGAACGGGCGTTTAATAAATCTTCAATATTGACGTGTAATGGCATGTTGTAAAAATAAGGAGGAATGTCATAGTATCGAATTAAAATTTAATTCTCCATTTTAAAGCCCCCGCGATAAATTTTCTATCGCAGTGTTACTTATTTGTTACTTTTTGAATGTAACTAATTGTAATACAGTTATAAATTCAATTCCTGCCATTTGGCAAATGTAAGCGCAATTACGGGTTTCTGAATATTTATATTGACAAGGAATATTTTGTTCCGGGCACCCGGGTCACTGAGTCAGACAAAGATAATCTTAAGATCATGCACTTTGCAGTAAAAGAGAGAACGAATTAAATTTTTCAGGCCACGGTTATAAGCAGCCTGTCAAAGTAAATTATAACCTGTTAGACTACTTTGATCAATATTTGGTCAAGAATTTAATTATAAATTGAAGTGCTTTATTATTAACCTTAAGCGATATTTTCCCAAAGAGATGGCTTTAGTTCATGACATAGATGAAGATTTGTTAGACAAACTATATGATAAGGACAAGTGGGTATTTCTTGACCTCAGGCTTTATCCGGTTTCCTATTGAATTACTTGTTGTTTTACCATGTCTTTAAGGATCAGTTGCCCGTATTCATGGCCAAGGGCCTCTGAATCAGATGGATTAAAAGACTGTGTTTGTACAGAGTAGATCAATTGTTGGGTGTCCATTTCATAGAGGTTACTTTCCCAAAAGTACCGGGTATTTGTCACATAGTAACCGGGCTCATAAATGCGGCGGGATATTGCTGTATGGTACCCCAGAAATGATTGTAATAATAGCTATAGGGTGAATAGTAATAAATATGGCCCGGGACATAGCTTTTTTCTTTCTCCTTATCGAGCATTACGATAGTGATAACAGCGTCAATTCCGTCATTTTTAATTTTGCTCATTGCCGTTTGCTCGTCCATTTTGTCGAAGGCTTTGGGGCCATATTCCTGCATTGATGCTACAGCATTATAACCCCGGGCCTTTAAATCGCCCGCCATATGGTTTTCCATGTTCTCTTGAAGAGTCCGGTCTGCGGCCCGGACAAGTCCTAATACCAGTATCTTATTATATTTATGGGGGGCAGCATTTTTGGCTTTCCATGAGCTTGTAATTTTGGATGTGGCGCATCCGGCCACGATCAGTAACAGGGCTATGCCCGTCAATTTTATTCTTTTCATAACTTACAGCTTTAAATAAACCACTGTAAATTATAAGTATTTATTGTGATGCAAAATGATTGCGGTTATACTATGAAATGATAAAAATTACATTACAAACCTCGATGTGAATTTGGTATGGCAGTCATTTTTGCTGAGCAAGCGCAAAAATATGAAGCGGTTAATCACCGGTGCTTTTTACGATTCAAGTTGAGTTTTTAAATTTTTGGCCCGCGGAGGTCTTCCCCTCGCGCACGTAAGGTATAAGATGCATTAGGTATGCCGTACATTTAAAGATAGTAAAATAAGGCCGGGCAGTTGATTTGGTGGGGAGCATTTTAAAAATACTCTTACACCCGAACTTAGCATGAAATTGACTTCCCGGTTATGACGATTTTTTTGCCAGGACTATGCGTACGGCCGATAGCTTATTGGCAATCGCAGCAAAACCGGGTGCCAATGTGGTGCTGGTAAATGCTTGTTTCATAGCCCTAAACCATTTCCCGGGCAACAACGATAGCGATTTTACGGTGAGTAACAAATGTTGAAAACGAAATGCTTTTATGGCCACGAGCTTTAAATAAAAAAAAGGGTAGCCTGAAATTCTTTGTTTTACGAAATTGAGAAAACAAGTAAGGAATTATAATTGCTTTAGGAAGGCGTCTGTTATACAGCGCCTCATTATGCTCTAAAAATGAAATTTGGTGGTTAATCAAAATCCATCGCGTATTATTCAATATTTAAAAGAATGATTATTATCATTCTTTTGTAATTAACTTCAGAATATCTTTATAAAAGGGCTAACACAACTTAATTGATATAATTTATAGCTCTTTCATTTCGGGCCTATTGTAAGCACCAATTTAAATAAGGCATAACCATATGAGCGATTTTAAAAAAATATTAATAGCAACAGATGATGGCCCGACATCTGAAATTGTTGCACTAAAAGGATTTCAATTAGGAAAGAAACTCAATGCGGAAATCGCATTAGTAAGCGTTGTTGACACAACAGTTTTAGTAAGCGAAACCGGGGCAACAAGTCAGGAATTGGCAGAAATTATTAAAAGTAACCATGTTGATAATCAACAAATATTAATTGAAAAAGTATTTGGTGATTTTAAAATTTGGTCATTTGTGGAACAAGGAAATCCTTATGAGGCTATTCTGAGAGTTGCAAAAGAATGGGAAGCTGATTTAGTAGTACTCGGAACACATGGCAGAACCGGGTTATCCAGTTTATTGGTAGGTAGTGTATCGGAAAAAGTGATCAGGCATTCAACAATACCCATATTTATTGTACCGACAAAACATGATTGAAAAACTATTTCCCGGTACTCATCACGCAGAAGAAACTGTCCGCAGGTCTATTGTAAAAGCTATCAGTTATAGGGCCGCCATTTTAATTCTTGATTTCGCAGCCATCTATCTGTTTACCGGACAAATAAAAGTTGCGGTTGGTTTTATGATAGTCAGTAACGTTTACACCACTATCGGTTATTTTTTTTATGAAAGAATTTGGGATAAAATTAGATGGGGTAAAATTATTTATAAAACAACAGATCAATAATGGGGGTATAGTGCCTGTAGTTTTACCACCTATTTACCCGTATACAATGCTTTGATATGTATAGTGTCATCATTAATAATAAAGAGCATCACGGCGAAGCAGGTCAGACTATTCTGAACCTGCTTCATCGCATTGGCGTTGATGTGCCGGCTCTTTGCTATGATGAGCGCCTGCATCCTTTTTCTGTTTGTCGTTCATGCTTGGTGAAGGTAAAAGGCCAGGACCAATTGCAACCGGCCTGCCGCACCCTCCTTACTGATAAAATGGTAGTGGAAACACATACTTCTGAAATTGAGGATTATAGGAAAGGCATATTGCAAATGTTGGCAAGGGATTATCCTTTTTCTGAGGTAACAAGATTCCCGCAAAAGGAATTTCATCAATGGCTAAAACATTACGGCATAACAGAAGAAACTAAAAATACAACCACCCCGGTTATTGATAGTTCACATCCCTATATGCAAGTGGATATGGGACGTTGCATTAACTGTTCGAGATGCGTAAAGATATGTGATGAGCTACAGGGACAATTTGTATGGCATATCATAAACCGTGGCGATAAGACTAAAATTATTTCCGATTCTAAGAGTTTGTTCGCCGAAAGCTCATGCGTAAGTTGCGGCGCATGTGCTGATGCATGCCCTACTGGGGCCATTGAAGACAAGCAGGCGATCAAATTGGGTACGCCCGACGATATAACAAGATCAGTTTGTGCTTATTGCGGGGTGGGATGCGAAATAGAAATTGGAGTAAAAGAGCAGAAAATTGTAGGGGTACATCCTGCCAAAAATGCCCTGGTTAATAAGGGACATCTTTGTGTTAAAGGTCGTTATGCATGGGAATACATGTATGCCGGCGACCGGATCACACAACCTATGATACGATGCGCCGGTAAATGGAAGAAAGCATCATGGGATGAAGCCATTAAGTATTGCGCGGAAAGATTAACATCGATCTCCAAAAAGCACGGAGCTGACAGCATAAGCATCATCGGCTCGGCAAGAGCTACTAATGAAGACAATTACTGTATACAAAAATTTGCGCGGGCTGTTATCGGGACAAATAATGTGGATAATTGCGCCAGGGTTTGTCACCAGCCTACAGCCAAAGCCATGAGCATGGTTTTGGGCACGGGCGCGTCCACAAATTCTTTTGATGACATTGAAAGGGCAAAAACAATACTGGTTGCAGGAGCTGATACCACCGAGAGCCATCCGGTAGTAGGTGCAAGAATTAAGCAAGCTGCAATTAAAGGCGCTAATCTCATCGTGATAGATCCACGGAGAACAGAACTGGCAGAATATGCCACCTTTCACCTTCAGTTAAAGCCGGGAACCAATATCCCTTTATTTCATGCAATGGCCCACGTTATCGTATCCGAAAAGTTGCATAACGAAGAATTTATTATAAACAGAACCGAAGGATGGGATGAGTTTAAAAAATTTATAGCAGAATGGACACCGGAAAGAGCAGCGAAAATCTGCGGTGTTCATCCACGCCTGATAAGAGAATCGGCCCGCCTGTTTGCGCAAAAATCCCCGTCCATGTGTTTTCACGGTCTTGGGTTAACGGAACATACGCAAGGGACGGAGAATGTTATGGCGCTCATAACAATTGCACTGCTTACCGGGAATATAGGTAAAGAAGGTGCTGGCATAAACCCTTTACGCGGGCAAAATAATGTGCAGGGATCGGCTGTTATGGGCTGCGACCCTGCGGTATATACCGGGATGGCCTCCGTAAAAACAGAACGAAAAAGATTTGAGGAGCTATGGAAGACAGATCTTCCAGCCACCCGGGGATTAACTCTCCCTGAAATGCTTGATGCCGCTGTAGCGGGAGATTTAAAGGCAATGTGGATCATAGGGTATGATGTTTTTTTTACTATGCCCAACTCAAAGCATACCAAAGAAGCTTTTGATATGCTTGATTTTATTATTGTTCAGGATATGTTTATGAACGAAACGGCGAAAAAGTTTGCCGATGTTTTTTTACCCTGCGCTTCTTCTTTTGAAAAAGAGGGAACCTTCATGAATACGGAAAGAAGGATTCAAAAAGTAAGAGCTGCAGTATCCCGGCCACAAGAAGTGAAAGCAGATTGGGAGGTTGTTTGCATTATGGCGGCTGCGATGAAAAAAAAGGAACTATTTAACTTCTCATCTGCACAGGACATATGGAATGAAATAAGAGATACCTGGAGTGCAGCCTATGGTATAACTTATGAGCGGTTGGATAATAATGGTATCCAATGGCCCTGTCCAACTACAGATCACCCCGGAACAACCATTCTTCATACCGAAACTTTTCCACGAGAAGGCGGCAGGGCAAAATTATCAATAATTGAATTTTGCCCTACTCCTGAACAGGTAACACCCGCATATCCGTTTATCCTGATAACCGGCAGGACGCTTTATCATTTTAACGCAGGTAACATGACCTACAGAACAGCCAACAAAGATATTTGCCGTGCAGATTTGCTTCACTTAAACCCAAAAGATGCAAATATCATCGGCTTGCAAGATGGAGATACTGCAAGAGTGGTCAGCAAATATGGCGAAGCCTCTCTGACGGTATGTATTGATAACTCGTTAAATAAAGGTGAGGCATTCAGTACATTTAATGATGCCCGGGTTTTTATCAATAAAATAACCAGTTCGCTGCGTGACAAATATGTGCAAACACCCGAATACAAAATCACAGCGGTTAGAATCGAAAAATGGTCGGCGTGAAGCACGTATGCAGGAGAAAGGGGCGAATATATACTACCTTTTCTAATAAAATGATCTTTCTGCCTCATTCATGTTGCGTTCAAAAGATTCTACCTGCCCGATCGTAAAGCTGTAATGCGGACTGTTATTGATCCCCTTGCCCAAGGCGGGCGTAAAAACTTTTTTGAATGCTGTATCTTTTGCAAAGGTGCTTTTGAAGTATAAGTTAACCTTCTCCTTGTTAACGGCCTCCAGTCTTTCCACCGCTTTGCGGTTTAACATGGTCATTTAAAGGTCTTCCGTACTCTTGTCCATCAAGGGCGAAAGGATCACATATAGCAAGATAATGCCGTAACCACAACCCAATTGAATGCAGGTTTGATTTAACAGTTTTTGGGGGTGCCGGCTGATCGGGTTTTTATAATTCAAAGATGGTCTGCATTCCGTCCGCAGAAAATGCGGTGGCGTCTTTAAAATATGATCTTAAACGAGTTCCGGGATCGATGACAAGCATCATTTGAGATTCTGATATTGATCATTTATAAACTGTGTGCTATTCAGGTACTTTGTTAATAAAATTCACCGATGAAAAATAAAAGAAACGATAGCAGGCCTGTACCGCCGGAAGCTCCCTCGGTGCCGCCACAACCGGAAGTAAAACCTTCTGCTGAACCCGTAGCGCCCGTCTCCCCGGCCGAAGCTCCTGCTACAAAGCGCCAAGAACTGCCTCAGGAACCATCGCCCTATGATTTTCCCCCTCCTGGAGAAGGCCTTTTTCCGGAACTATTTTGAAAAAGTTTGAACCCAGCGATCATGAAGATAGCAACAGACAACGAAACCTTGAAAACGATCTTTAAAAGAAGAGCGGTGCGGCAATATCTGCAGGATATGCCCGATGATGATATCCTGGAAAAGGTAATAGATGCCGGACGAATGGCCCCTTCTGCCATGAACGGGCAACCCTGGAAGTTCTATATCGTGACCCACAGGGATACCATCACATCATTTTCTAAGGCGATTGGCAAGGTTGCGTTAAAAGCAGTTGCACATGCTGCGGTTAAACATCCAGTGAAAACGCTCAAAACACTGTTGCATTTTTCACCAGGGCCTATTGGCCTGGAATCCGACGATCCGATCTTTCATGGCGCGCCGGTCGTTGTATTTATCACCTCGCCCAAAGGGAATGAATGGGCGGGCCTGGATATCGGTATGTGTGCGCAAAACATGATGCTGGCCGCCAAATCGCTGGGCCTGGATAGCTGCCCTGTAGGGTTTGGTAAATACATTGAACAAACACCGGTTTATCATAAGCTTGGGATACCATCCGCAGAAGAAGTTGAGTTGGCGATCATTTTCGGTTACGGCAATGAAAAACCCGATCCGCACCCGCGGGCGAAAAATAATGCCATCTTTATTGACCGGATGGAATGCTGCTGAGGCCCCGGTTATCAGGCGGGTAACGTATACCTTTCCAATATTGCATTAAATATATCGCTTCGTGACGCAATAGCGTTGAGCCCTGCATTCTCTATAATTTCCGCGCACAGCGTAATACAGTTACTTAATTGCATGATGGAGGCCGTTTTTTGACCGGGGATTTTCAGCGGCCTTTGAACGCCATCAGTTACCGCTTTGCGGATACTTTTTCAGTATATGCCGAACCAGGCTATTTCGCGTTAAAAGGTCATTATAAAAGGGAAGCGATATCGGAACGTATCCTTATTTTACGTTGTCCATACGTTACAGCGTGGATCTCTGACGTTATGCCGCTCTTCAAAATTGTGATCAGGGTCATAAGGATTCATGACTAAAGACATGGGCGTTTTCGCTGCTTCCTGTATCTTTATCTTATACAAAAGAAGGTTTAATCAACAATAATTTAGATTGATAGTTATGAACAATTTAGCAAACAAGGTGGCTATTGTTACTGGCGCCGGTTCAGGAATTGGCAAGGCAATCGCCGTTTTGTACGCCTCGGAGGGCGCTAAAGTTGTGGTTTCCGATATCGATGAAAAAGGAGGAAAGGAAACACTTGCAACGATCAAAGCAAAAGGCGGAGATGCCATTTTTGTTAAAGCGGATACCTCTGTTCCGGATGAGCATAAAAAGCTGGTTGAACAAACTGTCCAGCAATTCGGTGGCCTTCATATCGCGGTTAACAACGCCGGGATCGGCGGTCCGTTAAATACTGTTAGTGAGTATCCGCTCGATGGCTGGGACAAAGTTATTTCAATTAACTTATCCGGCGTCTTTTATGGGATGCACTACCAGATCCCGGCCATGGCCCATTCTGGGGGAGGAAGCATTGTGAATATGGCTTCTATTTTGGGCAAGGTAGGTACCAAAAGTTCGCCGGCTTATGTGGCCGCTAAACATGGCGTGATCGGCTTAACAGAGGCCGCAGCATTGGAATACGCTGATCAGGGAATACGCATCAATGCTGTTGGTCCGGGCTATATTCAAACCCCGTTGCTCGATGTCCTGGACGATACAACCATCAACCTGCTTAAGGGATTGCACCCGATGGGCCGGCTGGGTAAGCCTGAAGAAGTGGCCGAACTGGCGCTTTGGCTTAATTCTGACAAAGCGTCCTTCGTTACCGGGTCTTACTATAATGTCGACGGAGGTTATTTAGCGCAATGATCTGATCAGATAAAACGATCATGGCTGGCCCGAAAAAACAACAACTGTTCAGCCCTGCGCGTATCTTGTTTTACACGCTGTCCGTCGTGGTATTTTATCTTGTCATTCATTATATCGGTAAGCTGAGGGACATTCGCACGCTATTGCTGCAGATGAGCATGGTCTGGCTTTTGCTGGCCCTGGCGGCTCAACTAACAACATATCTGTTCAATGTACTGATTCTCCGCACACTTCTGAACGGTCAAACCGGGGACGCTGATATTCTGACCCTATTTAAGCTGTCAGTAGTGATCATGTTTGTTAACCAGGCGTTACCGACAGGGGGAATAAGCGGCAATAGCTACATATTCGGCCAGCTGGTCAAAAGAAAGGTTCCGGCATTGGCCGCATTTAAGGCCCTGGTCCTGGAGTCTATTTGCTATTATATGGCTATTTTGGTGCTGTTAGCTGCTTTTTATGGCTGGTACGCCTTTCATACCGTAAGAGTAAACCGTGTTATCAGTTATACGGTGGGCACCGGGATTGTATTTTTTACAGCGTTGAGCATACTGATGCTTATCGTCGCCGACAGGCGAGCACTCTCTTTTATCTTCCGGAAACTGAAACGGTATAAATGGCTTAGGCGGCATATTGCAAAAGCCAGTCTTTTGTCTTCAAGAAAAGGCGAACAAACCAACTGGCGGGCCTTATTCAAAAACAACGGCTCTGTCACCACTGCGGTCATGCTACAAATGGCTATCCTCACATTTGATGCCCTAACCGTCTTTGCAATCCTGCAGGGCTTTCATGTAACACTTGAGGGCTCCAAAATTATGCTCGGGTTACTTTTGACCCTGGTTATCGGTTCATTACCCATTTCGCCAGGTGCGCTAATCGCTTACGAAAGCGCGATGACCTTCTTTTTTACGCTGCTGGGGGTACCGGTACACGCAGCGCTGGTCTTAACCCTGCTTTTTCGCTTTTTCACGTTCTGGCTGCCTATCCCGGTGGGGCTGTTCCTTTACCGGGACCTCCAACGCGGCTAAACCTGGCCCAGGATCATATTCCAATGTGCGCTCCGTCATTTACCAGCCACTCAACAATTGGTATTTTGCAGTAGTCATTAGTTGATATACTATTTATGAAAAGCATACTTGTATTGACAGACCTTTCAAAAAACGCTGCGCACGCGGCCGAATCTGCGGCCTGGCTCGCCGATCAACTGCATGCCGGGCTGGTGTTATGGCATTGTGAACCGAAGATTCCGGTCATGCCGGGCTACGCCGGGGGAGCCATGATCGCCCGCGCAATACTTGGACCCGATGAGGGCAAAGAAGCCGTTCACGATGCTTTATCGAAACTGAAAGACCATATTTCCGGCACGGGCGGCAAATATAAACCACAGCTCAGTGCCCGTTACTGTGAAGGTAGCCTTCAGGAAGAACTGCGGAAGGAAATTGCCGGACAAGCATTTGAGATGATAGTGATAGGTGCCTCCACCGATTGTGCGGCCGATCATGTTTTTTTTGGTAGTGATACCTGGAAGGTTATAGAAACGGCAAATTGCCCGGTACTCGTCGTGCCACCGAAAGCTGGCCTGGACCAGCTATCTAAAATCGTTTTTGCCACCGATTTTGAACCTGAGGACTTGAAGGCGATCCTTTACCTGGAGGAATTAAGCAAAACCCTGGATTTCCAAAGTGAGATCGTTCACGTTACCCTGAACGGTGAGAACGATGTAGGAAAGATCGAAAAGGAAAATGCGTTCAGCCGTCAGTTGGTGGAGCTAAAACGCCCTGTTTCCATTAAAGAGATCAGGGGAAAGGAAGTGGTCGTTCGTTTGAATCGGCTCTGCGTGCAAACCCGCGCGGATCTGCTGGGCATGACCCATCATCAGTACACTTTTTTTAAACGGCTGTTCAGTGACAGCGTAGCGAAAAAAGAACTCGCACATCAGAAGATACCGTTGTTGGTGTTCCCGGTTTATCAAAAAAAATCATGATCGTCATTGTATTTGGACTTTTTTCTATAAAAAACCGCTGAAGAATGCAGTCGGACACGGGAAAATACCCCTATTGATCTGTGCTGAAAATTCACTTCGCCATGACAGAATTTAGCCGTCGTACCTTTACCGGCACAGGCCTGGTTATAGTAATCATGTCTGCCACTTGGTGTGGCCCTTATAGTTTTATGACGCTGTTGTTGCTGATCGACCTGCTCAGCCTCATGGAATTTTACCGCCTGCTGGAAATACCTGGTGCAAAGACTTCGAAGATAGGCGCCGCTTTGTTGTCTATGGTCCTGATGCTTTCAGGCTTTGGCGCCATAACCCATTTAACCAGTTGGAAATGGACGCTCATGGTGATACCCGTCGCTTTCAGCATTTTTGTCGCAGCGCTTTACCGCCACACCAAAAAGCCTTTCCAGGGGTTGGCCATTACCTTTTTAGGTGTCATTATAATCACGTTACCCCTTTGTTGCTTCGCCGCGATTCCATTTTTAGCCAGGCCGCACGGCAGCTACCATTTCGCGCTGCCCGCGGGTTGTTTTTTGTTGTTATGGGCTAATGATACAGCAGCCTACCTGTCCGGACGCTGGCTGGGCAGGCATCCGCTGTTTTTGCGGATATCTCCAAAAAAAACCTGGGAGGGCAGTGTGGGTGGCCTGGCCGCGGCCTTAACCGTAGCATGTGTGCTTGCTCAGTTTTTCACGCTTTTAAGTCCAACGGAATTAGCTATATTGTCGGTCACGATCGTCATCACCGGCACTTTTGGCGACCTTGTTAAATCGCTGCTTAAACGAAGCCTGGATATCAAAGATTCCGGTACGATCCTGCCGGGCCATGGCGGGATGCTGGACCGGTTCGACAGCCTGTTAGGTTCGGCACCATTTATTTTTGCTTATTTAATCTTGTTGGCATGGTGAGCAGCAAAGTCTACCGGGTGGTTAACCTGATCACTTTTTACCGACTGGTTGCCGCACCGCTGTTGTTGTTCTTGCTCCTGACAGGACAGTTCACTGTTTTTAAATGGTTGTTGGCCCTGAGCTTTTTTACAGATGCCATCGATGGCTGGCTGGCCCGCAGTTTTAAAGTGATTAGCCTGCTGGGAGCGCGCATCGATTCAGTTGCCGACGACCTGACCATACTGGTGGCGATCCTGGGTATCCTCCTGTATCGGCCCGGCTTTTTGCGCGGCGAATGGCTACTGGTTGGGGGCATGACCCGCTCTATGCTATGCAGAACTGCATGGCACTGATCCGTTATGGTAAACTGACCAGTTTTCATACTTACGCTGCAAAGGTCGCCTCTGTACTGCAGGGGGTATTCCTGGTTCTGGTCTTTTTCCTGCCCGAACCTGTGCCGTTCCTGTTTTACCTCACCGCCGGCTTAACTATCATTGACCTCGCCGAAGAAATCCTGCTCGTATTGATACTGCCGCAATGGCAAGCTAATGTCAAAGGCCTATACTGGATGCTCAGGCAGATTAAAAAGCGCGGCTCTGGAAGATAAAATGGAACACGATGAAGATCAGGGCCAGGATCACGGCCACCAGGAGCAGGAAGGGATACGGATTTATGTCTCCATTTACTTTTCGTGTTTTCAATAAACGTTTCATGACCGTTTTATATCATTCATTTTCCAATATCTTCTTTCTTTCCCTGTATTCCTCTTCGGTTATTTCGCCCGAGGCAAAGCGCTTCTTCAGGATATCAAGGGGCGAATCCTTTCTTTTCCGTTGACCTGGAAGATCATAGGGCGTTGCAAATATCCCAAATAATATAACTAACCAAAGGAGCCACCATAACAAGTGCATTCCCCAAAAATGATAACCGTGATAAAAATAAAACATGGGTCGAAATTTTTTAATTTATAGTAAAGGCGTTTTGCGTAAGTTCCGCGGCGGAGGCTGGTTGCCAGGTTGTCCGTCATATTTAAGACCGGGCGGAAAAACTAAAATTGCCAATTGCTGACCGGAGATCATTGCCTGTGATTCACTATGACCAAAGAACCTGGAAATAAAGGAGTGTTGCCCATGGGTCATGGCTAAAATACTGGCGCCGTTTTTAATACAGTAATTCTGTAGCCCTTTATGGATGTCATCCGCTTGCACATGGTTATAGTTGAGCCCGTGATGATCAAGGTATTTACGGAAGGCGACCTCGGCGCCGATATGGGTAACTACTTCTCCAGGTTGGATGATATGGACAATGTCAAGGCCAAAACTCATACGTGGCAACAGCTCTTGCAGGCAACTTATTGCGGCTATATCGGCGATGCCGAAGTCCGTGGCAAAAACAATTTTTCCAGAAAGGTTTATAGCTGCATCAGGAGGAATGATCAGTACCGGTTTGCGGGCTTTCCGGATGACCGCCGTTGTGTCGCTGCCGCCGAGCAGATGCTCCAGTGCGTCGCCAGACCTGCCACCCATGATCACCATTTCAATATCCGGCGCTGCAGTAAGTTCACCGATGACGTCGCCCAGGATTCCTTCGCCGTTTCTTTCCCCTATGTCCACATGGAAGCCCCGTGTCATGACGGCAGTCTCCCTGAGTTTGTCGGCCTCTTGTATCAGGCGTTCTTTGCTGTCTTCAAAGAGCATCCCGGCTGTTTCGGTCACATAGGGGCCGCCGCCATTGCCCGGTATCAACGGGACATAAGGTAGGGTATGATATAAGAGGATGCCATCGCCCAGTTTGCGGGCCATATCCAGCGCTGCCACTTCGGCATGAGCCGCATTAGCTGAAAAATCGGTGAGTACAAGCAACTTTTTCATTTACATTTCTTTTTTAATGCGCGCCATAATTTTAGTGCTTCAGCTTGCAGTTTCCGCATCCTTTCCATGCATTGCGCCTGCTCGTCTTTTTCGCAGATCGGAAAATCCGTTTTTAGCAGATCCGCATCGGTTAGAGTAGTCGGCTTATTGCTTTTTTTGGCCATTATACTGAATTTGAAATCAAAGTTACCCGGCGGGCCGGTACCGAAGAATGACTGCCGACACTGCAATGCCTGATCTCAAGCACTTTAAATCGCCAAGGTGATGAATATCAATTACCGACATGACAACCATCATCGCTATCCCGCTACCATAAGGGTAGTTTTGACCCATAAACTTTGCAATGGAAACGATGTCAACCACTTCCTCTCTCCGCCAACTCCTGTATGAGGATGTCAGCCGGATGATCAGTGCAGAAATGCTCTTGAAAAGCAGCGTACTCGGGTGGATAAACAAAGGTAACTCGGCCTCCCTGAAAATGCTGATGCTGGGCTATCAGGATCTTGTTGAAAAACATATCCGGCAATTGGGAGCATTCCGCCGGGAAGAACAGATCACCGCCTGCATACCGGGCAACGGTGTAATGAGCGCTTTTATCGCGGATGTGGATGACAGGCTTTCCGCATGTACCCGCCCCGAGGTAAGAGATGTTTGCCTGCTGTCGGCCATACAAAGCATTAATCATTTCAAGATCAGTGTTTATGGTACGATGGCTGCGTTTGCCGGGGCTGTCAGACTGGAAAAGGCCGGCCTGATGTTTCACCAGGCGGAGCTGGATGAGAAAGAAATTGACGAGCGGCTTTCATACCTGGCCGAACATGAACTAAATCGGAAGGCTATGTCGCCGGCCGCAGCGACCGAATAGGATATTAAGAAAAAAGAACCATGAAAACTCAACTTAGCCCGGATATCATTGAAGTGCTGAATGCCCTACATTACCGTCCTGCTTTATCGCTGATCCTGCCAATGGATGCGCAGGTTAGCCTTAAGGCAGAAATAGCACATAAGCTAAAGATAGCAGCCGATAACGCTGCGCGGGAATTGCGCCGCGATTATCCAGAAGAGCAATGTGCGCTCCTGACCAAAAAGCTGCAAAGCCTGTTGGAGGGGCTGATCCTGCCCGCTGACAAGAAAGGAATTGCTATTTATGTGTCGCCGGTATTTGAAAAGGTGCTGTACACTGATTGTTCCGTAACCGAAAAGCTGGTGATCGACGAATCTTTCGAGATCCGTGATCTGCTGTACGACGCCAAACAGCACCATAAAGTTCTTTTGCTGGTGCTAAGCGGTCAGGAAACCAAGATTTTTCTCGGAGATCGCGGCACTTTGCAGCCATTGCCTTCTAACATACCACGGTCAATTTATGATTATGTGCCGGATGGCCCGGAAAGGGTTGGAAATTTTTCAGACGTCAGCGAGCATAAGCAGGTAGTTGTCGACAATTTTCTACGCCATATAGACGAGGAGCTGGGCAATTTGATCCATGAGTATTCTTTACCTGTTCTGCTGCTTGGTGCTGAAAGGATACTCGGCCATTTTGGAAAAATCAGCAAACATACTTCCGCGATCATCGGTCAGGAAGCGGGTAATTATGAACATGCTACCCTAACTGAATTACAGGAGGTGATTGCACCTTGCCTGGCCAGCCTGCAAAAGCAACGCGAATGCGAATTATTGGTACGGCTGGACGAGGCCGCGGGCCGGCAGCGGCTGGCTAAAGGGGTTTACGATGTGTGGCGGGCCGCCGCCGAAGGCAAAGGCCAGTTGCTGGTCGTGGAAAGGAATTATAGTTTTCCGGCCATGCATAGCGCTGAACCCGGGATGATTGAAGCGCTGACCGAACCCTATGATCATTTTTCGTACATCCGCGACGCAGTCGACGATGCGCTGGAAAAGGTGTTGAAGGGTGGCGGCGACGCAGAATTCGTGGCCGACGGCGTGCTTGGAGATTTTGGCCATGTCGTCCTGGTCAAATACTATGCGCCATGAATTCCTGATTCGGGTCATTTTTGGGGATGACCGGGATCCTATTTCTGGTGGCAAGCCGCCTTTAGATTTGAAAATTATTAATCACTTAAAATTTAATGTCATGAAAACACAAGTGGTAAGCAAATTTACCGACAAGGTACCCGCCTTATTTGAGGATATTTTCAAGCCCTGGACCGAATTATTCGATGGCGGTTTTTTAAGGAAGGAACTGCACGTCCCGGCAGTCAACATTATCGACCATAAGGGCCAATATGTCTTATCGATGTCGGCACCGGGGCTAAAAAAAGAGGATTTTAAGATCGATGTGGATGGCGACGTTCTAACGATTAGCAGCGAAAAGGAAGAAAGTAAGGAAGAAAAAGAGGAAAAGTATACCCGCAAAGAGTACAATTATTCTTCCTTTAGCCGCAGCTTCACACTTCCGGAAGGAACCGATAAGGAAAAGGTAGTCGCCAAATATGAAGACGGCGTGCTGAAAATTACGGTTCCGCATAATCACCAGATTAAAAGCCCTTCCGCGAAACATATCGCGGTAAATTAAACCTGATATTTAAAAATGGCTTGTGCCCCGCCCAAAGGTGGCGGGGGCTATTTATCCGGTACCCCTGGTAGGTACAGAGAGAATTTACCACTTTGAGGTATCATTTCTTCGATGAATGTATGTAAATTGGCTTTAACAGCATTCTGCAGATTATCACACAACTTATAAAACGCCAGGGCGGCTGGCTTGTAGCGTTAGGGCAATTTCACTTATACCAATGCTACATCGACGAATAACATGTTCAACGATCCTGCCAAGGTGGGAATTTACATAACATTTAGCAGGTGATATCTCGTTTTTACGTTCAAACTGATAACTGACTATTGATTAGAATATTCCCCCCGTCTATATTTTAAAATCAATAGCAAAAGCGCAAATCGAAGGGTAAATGACATTCGGATCATCCCTTTTTAAATTCGGGCGTTCAGATTCAACAGAACCGGCGTTTAATAAATTTTCTGTATTAACGTGTAATAGCTTGTTAGTTAGTTATACATTCTATTACGTCCATGCGGCAAAGGTAGCGCAATTATTTTGGGCCAACACGAATATTAATGCAATAAGGTTTTACACTTTCTGCTATCTTTAGTTACCAACTATCCTAATAATGAACTTTAAATACGCTATGCTTTTTATCATTCTGTTATCCAGTGCTATGGCCAGTAGTCAGGTGGGTAATAAAGTTATCCAGATCAATATCAGTAAACTTTTAAACGCCCGTCCTGTAACTACAGTTGCCGGTGGTAAACTACAAAGTTGGGTAACCGGTATTGATGGCGGTGGTAAAGGGGATGGTTACCTTACCATGGCGGCTGCATTATTAAACGGGGACAAAGCTGTACTTGCCTTGCCCGATGATCCATTAATTGCAGCAAATTCGGCTCACCCGGCTATACTGCTCCATTATAAAAACGGAAAGAAAGATAATCAAGCCCGCTGTATTGCGGGTGCTGATAGTTTTAGCTTTGATGTGCCTCAAAAAAAATATTCGGGTTTGTATCTTAGCCTTACCAGTTCCGAAGGGCCTTCGCAACTACATATTACACTAACTTATAGCGATGGTAGCGAGTTTAAAGGTTTTAAATTGCCCGATTATTATAATGATATACCTGAAGGTAACTCAAACCTGAGCTACTTAGTACATGGCCTGGCTAAATGGGACCCGGGAAATAAGATAACAGAAAATGATCATCATAATATTGATGTATTGAATATTCATCCTGATCCCGGACGCATCCTTAAAAAGGTCACTGTAAGTAAAGATAAAGCCGGATACCTTGTTTTTTGGGCTGCTACAGGCGTTACGGAATAACATACATATTAATTGATCATGTGTTTTGTGTTGATTTCGCATCGTTATACAAAACAAGTGCTTAACTGGCTTGGCTTGTGCCCGTGCGCGCCATATGCCATATAACGCCTTGTTTACTGTAACATAGCTGCAAAGCCGCCTCCCGGCGATAGCTTCATAGTAATCGTATCTTTGGGACTAAGTAATCTTTCTTCGCGGTGAATAGATGCGTTGGTATCTGCTCCATCATATATCAATGTCCCTTTTGTTGAGTGCTGCAGAAAGTTTAGCGGAACCTTGATTTCGCGTGCATCGGCACCATTCATTACGCCAACCCACCAGGTGTTTCCTTTTTTGCGCGCATAAGCAACAATTTCACCCATTCGGGTACAGCTTAAAACTTTTGTCTCATCCCAGGTTGTGGGTATCTTCTGAAATAAATCAAACATTGGGCTCTCCAGGTAAAATTTATATTCGTCCGCGAAGTGTGTAATAGGAGAAAGATATACAATGGATTGAGCAAATTCATGGGCCCAGGTGAATTTTTGCGATGTAAGTTGCTCCGGGTTGAGTATTACCGGAGTAAAATCTGCAGCACCGGCTGTAAAACGCGTAAATGGCACAGATACGTCATGGTCTAACGGCGCTGTCCTTTTATACCGGGTCATGTGATATTCGTTACCCCTAACTGCTTCTCTTGTAATATCCATGGGATAGGTTCTTGTCAATCCCGTTGGCTTAACACTTCCGTGAAAATTAAGCATCAGCTTAAGGTCTGCGCAATCCTGCATGGTACCCATGTACCATTGCATAATAGATGACGTTGCAGGGGGGATGAAATCTATTTTAATACCCGCTGCTCCCAGATCTTTGATTCGCTTTAGATAAGAATAGCGTGCCGCTGCAGATCGCATTTCTTTAGAGTCAACCCAAACAATTGATTTTACGCCAATACTTTTTCCATATGCTATTACATCTCCCAAAAGCTGCCACTGATCTTTACCCGGCTCGCTCCAATTTCGCCATCCATCATCTACTAAATAATATTCCCATTTTAATTTAGCTGCCGCATCATACCAATTTCTTTGTTCGGCAAACCGGGGAGCCCCAACGCTCCACCATTGCCATAAGCAACGCCCGGGCATTACCCAACTAAAATCGCTACCCTTTTGTGGTGCCGGGCAAAGGTTAGTGAGTAGGTCTGAGTTTACAAGTTCTGTTAAATTTTTAGTTATGATGGTTGTCCTCCAGGGAGATACTTTTTGATTTTCATAAATGCCTTTAAGTACAGAATGTTCGGTATCGCTATCCGATTGTACATCCCAACCGTTGGGTGAAAAGGGGAAGTTTGCTTTGAAAGAATTATCATGACGTATAAAAGATATGTCTGAAAAGTCTTCGCAATCAGCTTCGGAAACCGAGGCAAAAATCCCGTTTACATTAAAAGTTAAGGGCCCCATTATTGGTGTATTTTGTGGAACTGATGGCAATGGAGTTACATGACTTAGGCCCTCATAACCTTCGTTATAACCCGACCAGGCAACCTGCGTTACTTTTCCGGCAAACTCCCATGAGGTCGAGTCGGCATTGATTTTTTTGGTATCGTAAGGTAATGTGTAACGTACAGCAATGCCGTCATTATAGGCACGCACAATCAAGTTGAATTTCTTCTCTGCTGTTAGCAAAGGAATTATAATTTCATTCGCTTCGTTACGTGCCGTTTTGTGAGCGCCGTTGATAGTATAGGTTTCTTTTATCCTTTTATTTGAAGTAGTACCTGCAAATTTGGTTTCAACTCCCAGATCGATACCATCAACAGTTAAACCCAGCCGCGATGGTGCTATTAACATTGTATTATTAACTGCTGCGTTGTATAATAATTTGCCTTTGATGATGAATATGTGGGCATTGATTTGTTTGTCGGGGCTGCTAATTGTGATGGTCTTTTGCTGGGCGTATCCATTGTAATACAAACACAGTACAAGTAGTAATAAGCAGGTATTTATTTTCATAATTAGCGCTTTTGGCATTTAAATAAACAGTGCAAAGAATTTAAATATTCCAGATTGGTATTTAGCTTATTTGTTTAATTATCGGTGTAATGTCGGCGTTGAGCTGTTTGACTAATGGTTTGGCAAATAATTTACATAACTGCTTAATATTGCTAAATTTTCAGCCATCCCTTAAGCAGTTAACCACCCTGGCTTATTCTGAAACAAATATATTTTACCACCTTTTAACCAGATTGTATTAATTAGACTTTTCTTTATAAGAATCCGACTTTTTAATGAATAGCAAGTTTTTAAGGTTCAAATAAATTCAAAAAAATATTAATTGATAAAATTCTGGTTCAGATAATTACCCTACTTTTGCAAAAAATAATAAGCCCTTTTTAAGCTTTGAGGATCTGTTTGGTTATTTGGTGTTGCCTGCTGTTTTTATTGAATTGTACTGCTGCCTTTGCGCAACAGGATTCAATAGTGGCTGATACGCCTGTAAAATCACCAACACACGCTTTTCGTCCCGGCAATTCGGTGCTTGATTCGGTAGCTTATGCCATGCAAAACAGAGATAAATTTATTGCAGACTCTATTGCTATGCGTTACCTCAGGGTGCCTGATGCGGCCATGCGTGCCCAATATGCCGATAGCGTTTTTGCCCACGAATTATATCATGGCTACGGATTTCTTGATCTCCATTCCAGGTCAAAGAGCAGGGTAATGGAGGGGCATAACCGCCCTTCGCGTGATCCCTGGGTTATTGTGCTCATTATTGCCATGCTGTTGTATACAGCTATTCTTAACCTTGCCCTGGGCAAAGATGTAAGCAATGTATTTGCCTCTTTTTACAGCAAACGCGTACTTTCGATAGCCGGTAAAGAAGAGAGTCCGGTTAGTTCGTGGGCTTTCCTGGGCTTGTTTTTGTTATTTTGTGCTACGTTCGGTTTGTTTTTATATCAACTGGCTGCATACAAAGGCGTTTACTATAAAATAGCAGGAAGCGGCCTGTTTACTTTTCTTACCATAGTCATTATTGTTTTATTTTCGCTCAAGTTTTTAATACTCAAGTTTTTAGGATTTGTGTTTGATATTAATAAACTGGTGAGCGAATATCTTAATATTCTGCATCTTACCTATTTTAATATCGCGTTTGTTTTTTTGCCTGTGGTTATTTGTTTTAGCCTTCTTGGTGCACAATACATTCCTGTATTACTTACAGTTACGCTCATTATCATCATTATAATTTTTATATGGCAATACATCAGGAGCAGCGTAAATATAATTTCTACCTTTCGATTTCATAAGTTTTATTTATTTACGTATCTTTGTGCCCTCGAAATTTGCCCTGTTTTGATTTTAATAAAGGCATTGAATATTAAAATTTAGGTTATTAAAAGCACTGAATTGGAAGATAGAAAGAAAAAGGTTAAAAGCATACTGGTTACTTTGCCTAAGCCCGAAAATGATAAAAATCCTTATGCCGAGCTGGCTAAAAAGCTTAACCTGAAAATTGATTTCAGATCATTTATTCATGTTGAGGGTGTGCCCGCAAAGGATTTCAGAAAAGAGAAGATCAACTTAGCTGATTTTAGCGCAGTGATCTTTACCAGTCGTAATTCTGCCGATCATTTTTTTCGCATATGCGAGGAGATGCGCTTTGAGGTGCCTGTTGAAATGAAATACTTTTGCCTTTCAGAAACCATAGCGCTTTACCTTCAAAAGTACATTCAGTACCGTAAACGTAAGATCTTTTTTGGCAAGCAAACCGCTGCTGACCTGGCAGAGGTTTTGAAAAAGCATTCGTCGGAAAAATTCCTTTACCCATGCTCGGATGTTGCTGCCGAAGAAACGCAGCGTTTTTTGCTGGAGAACGGTTATAACTTTACCCCAGCGGTGCTTTTCCGCACGGTTTGCAGCGATCTTTCTGACCTCGCCGATGTGTTTTATGATGTTATAGCATTTTTTAGCCCGTCAAGTATACAATCGCTGTATAAAAACTTTCCCGATTTTAAGCAAAACAATACACGCATCGCCGCTTTTGGGGCGACTACTCATAAGGCAGTGCTTGAGGCTGGCTTAATTTTGGATATACCAGCTCCAACCCCCGGCGCGCCGTCAATGACAATGGCTATTGAGCAGTATGTTAAGCTTGTAAACAAATAAACTGGAAATTTATTTAACCAGGCTGCAACTTTTTACCATATTTACCCGTATAACCGCTAACTAATTGTCATGTTAACAATTGGTTAGCGGTTTGTTAATTATATAGCGTTTTGTGTGGCATTGAGAAGATAAGTGCACAGTTTATCGGTTCAAGAAGCCAAATTATCGTTTTTTATAGCTTACATTGAGTAAAATGTAATATATTCGGACGTTGCATTGTGTTATAGTTATATAACTGATTTTGATTGTAAAATGAAGCAGATCTACTTTTTAATAATTGTTTTAGCAGGTGGTGTATTAAGTGGTTGTGGCCGCGGAGGCGGTGACCGGGGGGAAGTTGTGGGAGTTCCTGCAAGATCATTCAGGGCCGAGGTGCCTTACGGAATGGTTTATATTCCGGGTGGTAGTTTCCTTATGGGGCAAACTGATCAGGATGTAACCTTTGCCCAGATAGCCCAAACTAAACAGGTTACTGTTTCTCCGTTTTTTATGGATCAAACCGAAACCAGCAACAGTCAGTACAAAATGTTTGTAAACTGGGTGCGCGATTCAATAGCCATTACCAATTATATCAACGATAATAAGTATTTCATTCAGCCCAAAGGTGGCGCCAGTAATAATAATGGCGGTAAAAAATTCATCAACTGGGAGTTTGTAAAGAAAAACCCTATCTGGAGCAGTAAAGGCAACCAGGCAAACAATACTCAAAAACTGCAGGGTATGTATTACCAGGGTGATGACCGTGTGTTTGACCGTAATGAGGTTGACGTGCGCTTACTTAAATATAACTACGCTTTGTTTACCCTGCGCGATGCTGCAGATCATCATAACGATAAAACAAAACATCGTTCCGACTTCATTGTTCGTGATACCGTAGCGGTATACCCTGATACGCTTGTTTGGTTAAGCGATTTTTCATATGCCGCTAACGAGCCTATGGTTGAAAGTTATTTTTCACATCCTGCATTCCGTAATTACCCTGTTGTAGGGGTAACCTGGAGGCAGGCCAGAGCTTACAGTGTATGGCGTACACGCTATAATGACGCTTATAAAGATAAACGCCATTTACCGCACCGTGCACCTTACAGCTTACCTACGGAAGCCGAGTTTGAGTACGCGGCACGTGGCGGCAGGATAGGTACCGATTATCCGTGGGGAGGGCCTTACATTAAAAATGCAAAAGGTTGTTTACTGGCTAACTTTAAGCCGGGGCGTGGTAATTATACCGATGACGGCGGCGCGTATACTGTGCCGGTACGTTCATACTTCCCTAATGATTATGGTTTATACAATATGGCAGGTAACGTAGCTGAATGGACATTATCTGCTTTTGACGAATCAGCGTCAACATTTGTGCATGATCTTGCACCAACATTCAATTACGAAGCTAAGTCTACCGACCCCGAAATATTGAAGCGTAAAGTTGTACGCGGGGGCTCATGGAAAGATATTGGATACTTTCTTCAAAACTCAACCCGGACCTACGAATACCAGGACACTGCTAAATCATATATCGGTTTCCGCTGCGTCACCAAATATTTAGGGCGCGACATTACAGATAAACGCTAATCAAGAGTTAGTTAAACGCAAGCAAATCAAATTAAAAAATAAAAGTTTACTTCTGAATTATTATGGCTGGAAAGAAAAAACCTTACGGAATAGGCAACATCGTATCATGGGGTGCTACTGTGGTGATTATAGGGTTAATGTTTAAGATTTTGCATTGGCCCGGTGCCACTTACTGGATAGCAGGGGGACTTATAACTGAGGCTATACTGTTTTTTATATTAGGATTTCAGAGAGAAGACAAAGAAATTAACTGGGCACGTGTGTATCCCGAATTAAATGAAGACTTTCAGGGAGAGCTTCCGAAAGCCACTGTAAGGGGCGGTGGTAATACAAGCCCTTCAACAACTGCTGCGCTGGATAAAATGATGGAAGACGCAAAAATTGGCCCTGAGCTGGTGCGCAGCCTTGGTGATGGTTTACGTACATTTGGCGATAAGGTAGCCGCTATATCACGTGTTACCGATGCAGGGGAAGCTACTATAGCTTTCACAAGCAAAGTTAAAGAGGCTACTGCAAGTTATGAAAAACTAAGTGTGTCATTTGACAAGGCATCGGCCAATTTGACCGAAATGGCAAACTCCAATGTTGATTCAAAGGCATATCACGATCAGGTTAACCAATTGGCTAAAAACTTATCGGCACTTAATGCGGTTTACGAGCTGGAATTGCAAGATTCAAGCGCGCACTTAAAATCAATGAATAAATTTTACCAGAACCTTTCGCTTACCATGAACAACTTTAATGAATCAATGGATGATTCAAAACAGTTTAAGGAAGAGGTAGGGCGATTGGCTAAGAACCTGGCATCATTAAACGCAATTTATGGTAACATGCTCACAGCTATGAACCAGCCGCGTGTTTAATATAATTAATTAATTGATTACCAGAAAAGATTTATAATAAATGGCCGGAGGTAAGGAAACCCCAAGACAGCGAATGATAGGTATACTATACCTGGTACTATTGGGCCTCATTGCCCTTAACGTACCGGATAGCCTGTTGGACGCGTTTAAGAATATTACGAATAGTTTGGATGCATCAACCAGGAATGTTAATACTGGTTTGCAAAACACATACAGCGCTTTTGAGGCTACAAAATTGAAAGAACAGGCTGAACGGGCGAAACCAATTTATGATAAGGCTAAACAGGCAAGTGCTATAGCTGCAGAATTGAATACCTACGTTGAACAGTTGAAAGCAAAGCTGATTCAGGAAGGCGGCGGCATTAACCCGGAGATTGATGACGTTGACGCACGGGATAACCTGGATATATCGCCCCGTATCATGATCAATCAAAAAAATGGGGAGAAACTGAAAGCTAAAATTGATGAAACCCGCCAAAGGTTAATGGTAGCTTTAGGTAAGGACAGTGTAGGCGTACAGTTTTCACTAAATACCGTAGCGCCTAAACCGCATGGGGATGTTAGAAAATCATGGCAGGAAGCTAACTTTGGTGATGGCATACCTTTAGGCGCGGCCCTCACTACTTTAGCCAAAATTGAAGCTGATAGCAAAAATGCCGAAAACGAAGTAGTTAAAAAATTATTAGGCAAAATTGACCAGGCACAGGTTACGCTTGATAAGTTCAGTGCAGTGGTGGTAGCGCCAAGCAGCTATGTTATAGCCGGACAACCCTATACTGCCCAGATCTTTTTAACTGCTTACGATTCAAAATCAAACCCTGATATTACCGTTAACGGTAGCAGGGTATCTGTTACAGATGGTAAGGGTAATTATACTATTACTGCAAGCGGCGAAGGAAAACATACCGTGGAAGGTTTTATCACGGTTAAAAACAATACTACCGGCAAAAATGATTCTTATCCTTTTAAGCAGGAGTATACAGTTGCAAGACCTTCGGCAGTTATTTCTCCTGATAAAATGAACGTGCTTTATATTGGCGTTCCGAATCCTATTTCGGTATCCGCGCCTGGTGTAGCAGCAAGCGACTTAAACGTGCATTTTAGCGGCGCCGGTTCGCTTAGCGGTTCGGGCGGGCATTATACAGCTACGGTAAGCAGTATAGGCAGAGCTACGATTTCTGTTAGCGGTGCAAAAGGAGCGGTATTAGGTTCAACGGAGTTCCGTATCAAAAGGATCCCTGACCCTAAGCCACAGTTTGCAGGTAAAAGTGGTGGTAACACCAGTTCGGCTAATATCAGGGCACAAGACAGGCTTTTTGCCCAGTTGGATAACTTTGACTTTGATGCTAAATTTAACGTAACGCACTTTACTATGCTGGTTGTAAAACCGCGCCAGGATGCCATTATTTTATCAGGCTCTGGTGGTGAATTAACCGGCGCTATGCATAGTGCTTTGAATACGGTTACACCAGGAACTACTGTTATATTTAAGGATATCGTTGCGGTAGGCCCTGACCATTCACCGAGGTCACTTGACCCGATTGTATTATCCGCAAATTAAACGCGTATGAAAAAGAGAATTTTAGTTGTTATCCTGTGCCTGGCTTGTGTAAGTGCTTATGCGCAAAAAAAACGCACCAAGAGGCCGCCGGCAAAAAAGACAACTACCGCCAGGCAAACAACTCAGAAACCTGTACAGGTTCAGCCGGATAATGTTACCAGCCAGCAACCCCTTGATACTGCAAGTAAAATTGCTGCAAAACCTTTTGACAGGCCGCTTGACGGCTATTACAAAAAGAACAATATTTTAAACGCCAAGGTTACACCGTATCCTAACTTGCGTGAAAATGATGTAGCATTTGCCAAACGCGTTTGGCGCGAAATTGATGTACGCGAAAAGATGAACCAGTACCTGGCTTCACCCAAAGGCCGTTTAATTGATGTATTGCTTGACGCTATAGCCAAAGGCGAGCTTACCGCGTACGACCCAACTCCGGGAAAAAAGGATGATCCCAATGGCGATGGTTTTACTACTCCCTTAACAGGTGCACAAGCCCGCGGCCGTTTAGCATCTGACAGTAGTGTGGTTGAAAAGCGCGATAAGGATAATAATGTTATATCATCCACGCTTGTTGCAGGTGAGTTTAATCCCGATAGCGTACTTAAATTCCGCATTAAGGAAGATTGGATCTTTGATAAGCAGCGCTCTGTATTTGAGCCCCGGATTATAGGTATTGCTCCCTTGGTTAAACCTAAAGGTACAGGTACACTTGACATTGATTTTCAGCCTGCTTTTTGGATCTATTTTCCTGAAGCACGTGCAGTACTTGCAACTAAAGAAGTGGTTAGCCGTAACAGTGATGCCACAGGCTTGAGCTTTGACGACGTATTTATAAAACGCATCTTTACCAGTTATATCGTTAAAGAAAGTAACGACAAAGATGAGCGTATAAAAGATTATGCTCAGGGCATTGATAAGCTTTACGAATCAGAAAGGGTTAAGAAGTCCCTTCTTGACTGGGAGCTTAATCTTTGGCAGTACTAATACATTAAGATTAAACAAGATTTTACAAAACAGGCGATGAATTTTCATCGCCTGTTTTGTTTTAAAGAACTGTTTTCTTGTAAAGGGGAGTAAGATTTCGTCGCGCTTCTTGCATACTTATTTAGCCGGTAAACATTTAAGAGGATAACAATTGCTTATCTCTTTTCATATGCGATTTTCACCCCAGGCCTGACCAATCGCTTACTCCTTTCTACCAACTCCCCCAAAATTCCGACCAACGCCTGAAATAGGGATAAATAAGGCGTTTTTCGGGTTTGCCGAGTGCTTTTGAGATTTTGTCTATATATCTCTACAGCTGGTATAACACTTTTTAGCGATCAAAATATATGTTGTTCATTTGATCATTGAAAACAACAACACAACATATTTAAAACATTAAAACCTTACGATCATGAAAACCTCAATAAAATTATCAGCCTTATTTGTATTATTAACCGCAGGAGTATTTGCTACTACAACAGCCAAAGCCTTTGTTGATCCTAACGATGTTACCCCTAAAGCAAAAGAAGTTGTAAGCTTTAAATCCCTTGATCATGATCGCGGTTTGACAGTAAACTTTGCAAAATCTGAAAGCGGGAAATCAATGGTGAAAGTTTACAACAAGGACAATGAACTTTTGTTGAAAGACATTGTGCCGAGCAAAACTGATGTAAGTAAAGGTTATGTGTTAACCGGTTTGGCAGATGGTGAATACACCATGGAAATCTACACCAATAACCAGGTTGTTAAAAAATCAATCCATGTTTACCAGGATGGCGACCAAAAATCATTTTATATAGCTCAGTAATAAAAATCACAAACATCAATATATAAAGAAGTCCTGGTTGATTGAACCAGGACTTTGTTGTTTTAGGTGTAGTAATCCGGGAGCTATCCTTGCCCAATTTCTGCTCCTGTATTAAAATAAGCCAATATGGCTTTGGCTTGTTTAAGATTTACCACTTCGAGCAGCATTTCCTCATTAGCTTCGCGGATCTTCTTTACCGATTTAAAGTATTTAAGCAGCTTTTCGGCTGTAGTTTTGCCTATGCCCTCTATCAACTCAAGTTCTGTTGCCAATGTGCCCTTATCGCGCTTTTTGCGGTGAAAAGTGATCCCAAAACGGTGTGCTTCATCTCGCAGGTGCTGGATTACTTTAAGTGTTTCCGATTTTTTGTCGAGATACATAGGGTACTGATCGTTAGGGTAATAAAGCTCCTCCAGGCGTTTGGCAATGCCTATTACTGTTACTTTTTTATCTATGCCTAATAATTTGAGGCTATGCATTGCCGAGGATAATTGCCCCTTGCCACCGTCAATCACAATCAGTTGCGGTAGTTCTGTTCCTTCATCCAGCATCCGGCGATAACGGCGGTGTACGGCTTCTTCCATAGTGGCAAAGTCGTTAGGGCCCTCAACGGTTTTAACATTGAAGTGGCGGTAATCTTTTTTAGAGGGCTTTCCATCTTTAAATACCACAATGGCCGATACCGGGTACTTGCCCTGAAAGTTGGAGTTATCAAAGCATTCAATATGGCGCGGAAGTTGGTTCATGCGCAGGTCTTTCATCATTTGCGTAAGCAACCGTTCGGTGCGGATCTCGGGGTTCAGTTTCTCGTACTGGTCAATCTTTTCCTTTTTAAAGAACTGTACATTCTTTTGCGAAAGGTCAAGCAATTTGCGTTTTTCGCCCAGTTTAGGTACCGTGAATTTAATGTTCGGATGATCCTCAAGATCGATATCAAACGGTACGATGATTTCCTTGCTGTCGCTGCTGTAACGGCTTCTGAACTCGGATATGGCCAGCGTAAGCAATTCCTCGTCGCTTTCGTCAAGGCGTTTTTTTAGTTCGATGGTTTGCGTTTGGATAATGGTACCATTCATCACCTTCAGAAAGTTAACGAAAGCCAGTTTTTCTTCAGATGCTATGCTGAACACATCCACATCAGTAATAGATGAGTTAACAACAGTGGATTTGCTTTGGTAATTTTCAAGCAGTTCGAACTTGCGTTTGAGCCGGTGCGCCAGCTCAAAATTCATTTCTATGGCCGCTGCTTCCATCTCATTTTTTAAGCGGCGAAGAACTGCACCTATCTTGCCATTGAGGATATCCTTGATTTCCTCAATGCTGTTATCGTAGTCTTCTTCTGTTTGGTAGTTTTGGCAGGGGCCTTTGCAGTTGCCCAACTGGTACTCCAAACAAACTTTAAACTTTCCTTTGTCGATATTTTCGCGGGTGAGCTGTAAGTTACAGGTACGTAAAGGGTAAGTTTCCTTGATAAGTCCCAAAATGTTGTGCATCATGCTCACCGATGCATAGGGCCCAAGATATTTAGAGCCGTCTTTTATTATACGGCGGGTCCAGAAGATGCGTGGGTAATTCTCGTTTTTAATGATGATCCATGGGTAGGTTTTATCATCCTTCAGCATTACGTTGTAGCGGGGCTGATGCTTTTTGATCATGCTGTTCTCCAGCAGCCAGGCATCAACCTCTGTATCAACTATGGTAAAAGTAATAGCACGAATCTTGGATACCAGTACCCGTGTTTTAGCATTAATATGAATATCCTGGTTAAAGTACGACCCAACACGATTACGCAAGTCCTTGGCCTTACCAATATATATCAGTTCCTGCTCACTATCCCAGTATTGGTAAACCCCGGGTTTGTGAGGAATGTTTTTTAAAGCTGCCCTGTAATCGAATTGGTTCATTAGTTCAATGGTTCATTAGTTCATTGGTCTGCTTGGCGGTTGTTTTACCAATGAAACATAGCTTATTGTTTATTGGTCTCCTTTATTGCCCTCGCGTTTGCCAATAAACTTTAGGTATGAATTTAATTTGATATGGATGACCTGTAATTTTTCAAACAGATCATTGAATTGCTCATCAGTTATCAGGTTTCTTTTCTTTGATTTCTGAAGCCAGCCTTTGGTTTCCAAAATTGAACCCCGACTAAAATAACAGAAATTGCGGTTTTCCTTGTAATGGTATCTTCCATAGCCTTCTGCAATATTCGCGCTAATTGAATCGGCAGAACGTACTATTTGTTTACCAACGGTATCCTTGGTAAAATAGTCCCACTCACTTACTATAAACCAAATTTCATCGCTGAAAGTATCAGCCAATCTGTATACCTCTAAATCTTCGAGCGAGTGATGGCTCATGCTATTAAACTACTTACCAATGAACAAGTGAACGAATGAACTATCAGAATCCCAATTTCTTATCTACCTCAGTAGTTCCCTGCTGTTGCTGGTTATAGGCCCCGCAATCCAATATGATGCTAACTCCATTCGCTGGGGCATCAAAATCAACATTCTTTTTGATGCCTAAAGCTGCATTGGCATATACCTTTTTCATGTACAGCGCAAATATCGGCAGGGCACTGTTGGCACCTTCGCCCAAACGGGTGCTCTGGAAGGCAATGTCACGATCTTCGCAACCTGTCCATAAGCCGGTAACCAGTTGTGGGGTTATACCTATAAACCAACCGTCGGAGTTATTTTGAGTTGTACCGGTTTTACCACCGATAGGGTTGCGTAAACCATATTTATAGGTTAATCTTGAACCGGTACCATCTTCAATAACTCCTTTAAGCATATAGGTCATCACATAAGCCGTTTGCGGGTTCATGGCTTGCACCACGCGCGGAGTATGGGTGTACAACACGTTGCCGTTTTTATCTTCAATGCGTAAAATATAAGTAGGCTCTGTCCACAGGCCGTGGTTGGCGAAAGCGGAGTAAGCGGCCGTCATTTCAAAAACAGAGGCATCAAACGTACCCAGGCAAATTGAAGGATAAGGCGGAACATTGGTTGTAATACCCATTTTTTTGATCAGATCAACAACAGGTTCTGGTTTAACCTCGCCCATAACGTGGGCCGTAACCCAGTTTTGTGAGTGTGCTAATGCCTGCCTTAAAGTAATAAAGCCCGGCAAAGTTTCGGATGGCGACGAGCGCGGGCACCACGGCGCGCCATAACCACGGATAGTATCAGGCACGTTATTGATTTTCATACATGGAGAGTAGCCGTTGTCGATAGCCACAGCATAAGTAAATGGTTTGGCTGTTGAACCTACCTGGCGGGTGCCATTCTTTACCTGGTCGTATTTAAAATGTTCAAAGTTGGTGCCGCCAACCCATGCCTTAACATAGCCGGTTGTGGGATCCATACTCATGAGAGCATTACGCAAAAGCATTTTACAGTAGATAATGCTGTCAATTGGCCTCATCATGGTATCGATATTGCCGTGCCAGGTAAACAGGTTAAGCATGGTTTTGGTCTTGAAGTTTTCTTCAATCTCCTCGTCAGATTTTTCCTGTTGTTTAAGTTGTTTGTACCTGTCAGATTTTTGCATGCCCTGGTCAAGCAAAAATTTGAAGTTGTGGATGCTTTTGTAAAGGTTACGGCCGCGCCAGTGGTCATTGAACTGTGCCTGCAAATCTTTCATATAATCACGCTGCGCATCCTCCGCATATTGCTGCATGGTGGCATCAATGGTGGTATATATTTTTAAGCCGTCGCGGTCAAGATCGTAAGGGGTGCCATCAGGGCGGTTAATATTCTGTTCTTTAAAGATCTTTTGAAGCTCTTTCTTCAATACCGAACGGAAGTATGGAGCCAGTCCGTCAAAATGATTGTTTTGGTGAAAATCAAGGCCAAGTGGCTTGCGTTTATATTCTTCAACCTGGCCTTCACTCAGGTAATTTTGTTCGGCCATACGGTTTAGTACCAGGTTGCGCCTTTTAAGTGCATTATCCGGGTGACGGATAGGCGAATAAATGCCCGGGCCGTTAACCATGCCTATTAACAGGGCAGCCTGATCGGGTGTTAGTTTATCTGGCGTAGTGTTAAAATAAGTGCGCGCGGCCGATTTGATGCCATAAGTGTTATAAGCACCAAAGTCGACCGTGTTGAGGTACATGGTGAGGATCTCTTCTTTGGTGTAATGACGTTCAAGCTTAACAGCTGTAACCCACTCCTGTAGTTTTTGAATGATCCGCTTAAATGGATTGGCAGATCGTTCTGAAAAAAGGTTAAGCGCCAGCTGTTGTGTTATGGTACTGCCACCCTGCTTTTGCCCAATAAGCAAATGCGCGAAAATGGTAAAGCTTCGGCCAAAATCAATACCTGAATGGTCATAAAATCGTTTATCTTCGGTAGCAACCAAAGCGTTAATTACGTTTGGTGACAGTTCGCGGTAAGTAACGTTGGAACGGTTTTGAATATAGTAAGTCCCCAATACCTGTTTGTCGGACGAGATGATCTCTGTAGCCTGGTTGCTCTTGGGGTTTTCGAGGTCGCGGAACGAAGGCAGCTGACCAAACACATCAAAAATAGTGAGTGTTATCATCATAACAACAAAAGCAAAAAGGCCAAGCACAATTCGCCATATGTACCAGTTGTATCTTCTTATATCTGCAGGCTGGAGTTGATTTTTCGAGTTAAACCTTGTGTTAGTGGTTCTCATTTTCTAATAAAATTTCTGATAGTAGTCAAAATAACTATCCAATATACTTTGGGTTGCTAATTTATCCAGATTTTCTTTGGTAATGATAAAAATGCTGTATTTATCCTTTGGAACCTTCATAATATCGGGTAGCAGAGGTACAATGGTACGTGCATAATCTTTAGCATCGGCAAGGCTGTAAAAACGGCCAACGTATATCAGCTGGTTATTTTCGCCAACGCTTTTAACGTGGTGGATTACTTCGCTGCGGGTGTATCGTGTACGGTTAAACTGCCCTACTCCAAAACGTGTAGAAGCCAGATTAGTTGTACCACTGGATACATTTATCACAAAGTAATAGTTGCTGCTGTCGCGCTTGCTGAATATGTAGTTTACCGCTGGTGTATTGTTAATGGCGGCCGGGTGAACCGTAGCCACAGTATCTTTTTGTTTAGGTGCCTGCTGCGTGGCTATATCCCTTGAAGTATCCGGCATTTGGTGTTGCGGTAAAGGGATCTGGCCTACGGCAAGTTGTTTTGGTTGTTGAATTGCAGCCTGCTGAATTTGTGGTGCCGATGTTTTAGCTCCGGCTATTATACGCGTGTCCCGTTCGGGCAGGCGCTCCTGGGGAGTTACATTTTGTGCCGATGGGGTATATGGCGGACGGTATTCTGTTTGTTTTTGATATGCTACTGGTGGGGTAAAAGGGATCTCGTTAGGATCATCATTAAATAATACCACCGGACGCGCAGCTATTTCGACCTTGTTCGAATCGATATAGGCCAGGTGTTGGTTTACCAGTGGGGCGATGAGCTTATCCTGCGGATATTTTGCGGCGATTAACTGCAGATCGGCCTGAAATGGCGGCAACTTTTCCATATGCCCGGCAGCAATAGCTTTCAGATAGTATAACTGCGCTGCATACCGGTTGTCAGGATATTTGTTAAGCAAATCATTTGCTTTCTCAATCACTTTTGCGTATTGCTTTTGAGCATACTGATCGTACACTTCGTTATAAAAGCCGTTAAATACAGCATCTACATCTGCCAGCTTGCGTGCATAATC
Source organism: Mucilaginibacter gossypii (assembly GCF_900100945.1). Classification (GTDB taxonomy): domain Bacteria; phylum Bacteroidota; class Bacteroidia; order Sphingobacteriales; family Sphingobacteriaceae; genus Mucilaginibacter; species Mucilaginibacter gossypii. Next base: position 158,835 of record NZ_FNCG01000012.1, read on the forward strand.
CGGATCGAGAATTACTTTAGCAAATACACTTTCCGGATACTCTTTAAGCAGCCTGTTTTTGTAATCGTTTGACTTTGCAGCGTCTATATCGGCATAAAGCCTGTACAGGTTATAATAAACTGAAGGCTTATCGTTGCTTTGAGGGAAACGCGCAAGCAGGGTTTCGTAAGTGGCAATAGCTTCCTTTTTATCTTCCAATACATCGCGATAAAAATTAGCCATTTCAAAATAGGCGTTATAAACCCTGAAATTTGATTGCTGCAGTAGGGCGGGAGTCAGAGGCAGGTTTTTAACCAGGTCCTGTCTAAAAGTGCCTGCCGATACATTGGCAGTATTATAAGCTGCGCTGCCAACAGGCGCATCCGGATCATTAACCTGTGAGCCAATGCCGGTATTGGCTGTAGGAATACCAGTATTTGAACGCCTGCTGCGGCGCCAGTTATCGTCCAGCTTACGGTTGCCCCATAAACGCTTAAAGTCATTATAACCCTGGCTTATGGCGCTGTTATTGTAAAAGTAAAACGTACTGCCGCTGTTTTTATTGGAGGAAGATGAATTATTGTTCCTGTCGAGCGTATTTGACATAGTGCCGTTATTGACATTGGCAGCGGCACCGGTGGTTTCCAAAGCGGCTTGTTGCTGCTGGCGTGTTTTGCGGGCTACCATTTCATCTATATGGGCATCACGGGCTTTTTCATCCAAAGCGGCAAGCATTTGCAGAGTATCTTCGCGCGAGATGGTTTCAAGCAGGCGGGTAAGAATCTGCAGGTTATCGGCCTTTTTGCGGATGAGCTGATAACCGGGATAATTTGTCGACAGGTTATTGAGCGTACTGTCATAATAAAGCCTGGCGTTTGCGTAATCGGCCTTGTTTTTAAAGTTGATATCGGCAATGCGCAGGTATGACAGCCCTTTTTGGTTTTGGTTTTTGGTGCTAACCCGTACCGATTGCTTGTAACTTTTCAGCGCGTTGTCGATTTCGCCGGCTTTGAACTGTTGTTCACCAATCTGGTAATAGATCTGGTCGTAAAAATCGGCATTGTCTTCATTCTTAAGCAGGGCACGTAATAGGTCGATCTTACTGGCTTTAACACCGTTTTGATTGTCGCGTATGCGGATCCTGTTAAGGTTGGCATTAAATGCCATTTCAAAACTGGCGTTGCTTTTAACTATGCGGGTATAGCTTTCATAGGCATCGGCCGGCTTGAGGTTGACTTCCTGTAATTGGCCCAGGATAAATATCCAGCGGAGTTTGAGATTGCTGATATAACTGTATTTAATGGCCAGTTTAGCCATCTCTTGGGCTTCGGCATAGTTTTGGGTTAAGATATCATATTGCAGCTTGGTGGCGTAAACATCGGCAGTAATATTTTTTTTAGGGTTGATATCCTGTATGGCCGAATCAATTACCAGTTTAGCTAAAGGTAACTGGTTAAGGTACATAAGCCCGCGGGCTTTCCATACCAAAGCCTCCTGCTTTAGATTGGCTTGTTTGCCAAATGAACGGGTTACATAATTACAATACTCAACAGCATCAAAATAATTAGCCTCCAGGTACCGGGATTTGCCCAGTACCAGGTAAGCATCACCTAAATAATGGCTTTGCTCCTTAATACTGATGATCTTGTTGGCTTTTACAATGGCTTCTTCCAGGTCCTTATCAGGCGTACCTGTTTGTGCGGTGGTATCGGGGTAAACATTTAATAGTTCACTATAGGCATCGGGAAAAGATGCTGCATAGCTTTCCTGCTTGAGCCTTAAAATTTCGTTAGCATTAAATAATATGTTGTAGTGGGCAGTGAGGTTTTGCATGGTGCGGTTAAACCCGCTTTGTTTTTCAAGCGAACAACCTGCCGCTACCAGTATAACTGCAAACAGAAAAAAAAAGTGGGTGTTTGATTTATAGGATGATGATAATCGCCTCAATGCTATATGGTAGTTAAAAAAGCATTGCTAAAATACTAAAGATTATGCAATAGGTTTAATAAATTTGCGCATGCCCGAAAATGACGAAAATAACAAAGATGAGGTAGGTAAGGAGGTTAGCAGCTATGCTAAGTTTTCCGGTATCGCGTTCCAGATGATCGTGGTCATCGGTATTTGCGCCTTCGTTGGTTATAAAATTGACGAGAGCGCCCGGCATGCTGTAAAGTGGGTTACTGCCGCACTTTCGCTTACCGGGGTGTTCATTGCATTATTCCTTGTTATTCGATCTGTAAAAAATTGACAAAATTGGCGCGCGTTATCCTATCCTTTTTCCTGTTCGTAATTATCACGGCAATCCCTCCTGTTTTGCTTATTTATACCGGCCATGCCAACTGGCTCGTACCGCGCTTTTGGCTCATCTTTTTTTTTATATCGATGCTTACATTTATCACCGTTTTTTTGGTGAATTTTGTGGGTAAGATCAACTACTCGCTGTACACTCAAACCTTTCTTGCTGCTACTACTGTCAAGATTTTAGCGGCAATGTTCTTCGCCCTGTTTTTTCTGATGAAGATAAAACCAAACAACGGGATTTTCCTGGTCAATTTTTTTTACGTTTATTTCTTAAACATAGCCTTTGAAATTTACGGTTTGTTGTGTACCTTGCGCAACCAAAAATTAAAGTAAAAAACTCTCTGCTAATGGATTTTAGGCCTGTTTTGAACTCAAAAAAAATCACCTTAGGTATCGTTTTAAGCGTTTTTTCGCTGTTTGTATCTGTAAAAGCACTCGCTTTACAAGAAAAAAATCCCGCTGAGCCCGCCACCGAAACAAAGGAAGAAGCCAAATTTGATCCGACTGAAACCATTATGGAGCACATTTCGGATTCCCATTATTTCCACATAGGTGGAAAACTTGCTATGCCGCTTCCGGTAATACTTTACACTGATAAAGGACTTGAAGTTTTCATGTCGTCAGTGTTTGAAGAGGGTGAAAAAATTCACGGGGGTAAATACTATAAATACGCCCTTGTGCATGATAAAATAAAAGCAGTAACCGGCGAAGATAAAACAGAAGATACTGCGGCCAAAGTTTTCGATCTGTCTATCACCAAAAATGTAGCTTCAATGCTGATGTCAGTTTTTGCATTGCTTCTTATTTTTCTTAGTGTGGCATCAGCCTATCGGAAGCGTATTGGTAAAGCTCCAAAGGGCTTGCAGTCGTTCCTTGAGCCCGTTATTTTATTTGTGCGCGATGAGATCGCGTTGCCAAATATCGGTTATAAATATGCGCGTTTTATGCCGTTATTGTTGACCGTGTTTTTCTTTATCCTGATTAATAACCTGATTGGTTTAGTGCCGTTCTTTCCGGGTGGTTCAAACCTTACCGGTAATATCGCTGTGACTATGGTGCTTGCAGTGATAACCCTGCTGGTAGTTAATTTTAATGGTAACAAACACTATTGGGCGCACATTTTTGTACCAAGCTCAGTGCCGGTTTGGTTGTGGCCATTATGGTGGGTTGTTGAGATATTGGGGATCTTTTCAAAGCCATTCGCATTAATGATTCGTTTGTTCGCAAACATTACAGCGGGTCACATTATTGTACTTAGCTTAATATCACTGATATTCGTGTTTAAGTCTGTGGCTATCGCGCCAGTATCTGTAGCTTTCGTGGTGTTTATGGATGTGCTTGAATTATTGGTTGCCATGTTACAGGCGTTCATTTTTACACTGCTTACCGCCTTGTTTATTGGTACTGCGATTGAGGAGCACCATCATTAATTAGTAAATAACTATAAATATATATTAACATTTTAAATTTAAAATCATGATTGGAAGTATTGCTGCATTAGGTGCAGGTTTAGCGGTAATCGGTGCTGGTATCGGTATCGGTCAGGTTGGTGGTAAAGCCATGGAAGGTATATCACGTCAGCCAGAAGCTGCTTCAAAAATCCAAACTGCCATGATCATCGCTGCAGCTCTTATCGAAGGTGCTGCTTTGTTCGGTGTGGTAGTATCATTCCTGGGCTTACGTTAATCAGCTCAAAAAATTAGGAACCGCGGCCGGCGCGATTGGCACCGGAGCGGTTCTTATTAAAATGTTTTATTAAAGTAGAAAAAGAGATCAATATAAAATGAATCCATTAGTTGTCCCAGATTTAGGTTTAGTTGTTTGGACCACAGTAGCCTTCGCTTTTCTGTTTTTTATTTTAGCTAAGTTTGCCTGGAAACCGATCATGGCAGCCATTGGCGAGCGTGAACGTTCAATTGAAGATGCGTTATTAAAAGCAGAAGCTGCTAAAGAAGAAATGAGCCGTTTAACTAACGAGAACGAATCGTTAATTAAACAAGCCCGTGCAGAGCGCGACCTGATCTTGTCTGAAGCACGTAAAGCTAAAGATCAGATCGTATCTGATGCTAAAGAGGTTGCACACAAAGAAGGTGCACGTATGATTGAGCTTGCCCGTGTTGAAATTAACAACCAAAAAGCAATTGCTTTAGCTGATGTTAAAAACCAGGTAGCTACTTTATCTTTGGAGATTGCCGAGAAGATCCTTCGTAAGCAATTTGAAGATCAGCAGCAACAAGACGAATTGGTTAGCCAATTATTGAAAGAAGTGAAGTTATAAGATTTCGGATTTGGGGCGTAGAATTTCGGATTTAATCCGGTACTCGCTGACCTATTCAAAACCGAAATTCAAATTGAAAATTCCGAAATCGAAAATTCGAAATCCGAAATAAAAAAACATGTCAGAAATCACGGTAGCAACCAGGTACGCCAAATCGATCATTGATCTTGCACAGGAACAAGGAATTGTTGCAGAGGTCAAAGCCGATATGGACCTTTTCTTAAAAACCCTGAAGGGCAGCCCCGAACTGGTAGCAGTATTGGCTAATCCTATTATATCTCATTCAAAAAAGATCAAGATCCTTGACGAGATATTTTTAAATAAGGTTAGCAAAACTACTATCGCTTTCTTTAAGCTGATGGTTAACAAAGGGCGCGGCGAAGTATTATATTTTACCGCCGGCGAGTACATTAACCTGTACAATGTTAAAAACCATATCACCAAAGCTAAGGTAACATCAGCTACTGCGCTTTCTGAAGCTAATAAGAAAACATTGGTTGCCGAATTGCAACAATCAGTTGGCGGTACAGTAGTGCTGGAAACTAAAGTTGACCCGGCTTTGATAGGCGGTTTTGTGTTAACTATAGGTGACAGGCAGGTTGATACCAGTATTGCCGCAAGCCTGAGGAAAATGAAAAAGGAATTTGCTGTAAAGGCGTAATTAGTAAGTATTAAAAGTAAAACTCTAAATAAATTTTAAACAATGGTAGAGGTAAGACCAGACGAAGTATCAGCAATTTTGCGTCAGCAGTTGGCCGGCTTCAAGTCAGAATCTGAATTAGAAGAAGTGGGTACTGTACTCCAGGTGGGTGACGGTATCGCACGCGTTTATGGATTAACTAAAGTACAGTCGGGTGAGTTGGTTGAGTTTGGCACAGGATTGCAAGGCATCGTACTTAACCTTGAAGAAGATAACGTGGGTGTGGTATTGTTAGGTAAATCTGACGATATTAAAGAAGGTGATACCGTTAAACGTACCAACAGGATTGCATCAATCAACGTAGGCGAAGGCATGCTTGGCCGTGTTGTTGATACCTTGGGTGCCCCTATTGATGGTAAAGGCCCAATCACCGGTCAAACTTACGAGATGCCGCTTGAGCGTAAAGCGCCAGGTGTAATCTATCGTCAGCCTGTAACCGAGCCATTACAAACTGGTATCAAAGCTATCGACGCGATGATCCCTATCGGTCGTGGCCAGCGTGAGTTGGTTATCGGTGACCGTCAAACCGGTAAAACTGCGGTTTGTATCGATACCATCATCAACCAAAAAGAATTTTATGATGCAGGTAAACCTGTAATCTGTATATATGTAGCTTGCGGACAAAAAGCATCAACTGTTGCTAACATTGTTCGTACGCTTGAAGAGAACGGCGCTATGCCTTACTCTATCGTAGTTGCTGCTAACGCTTCAGACTCTGCTACCATGCAGTTCTTTGCTCCGTTTGCAGGTGCAGCTATCGGCGAGTACTTCCGTGATACAGGCCGTCCGGCTTTGATCATCTATGATGACTTGTCAAAACAAGCTGTTGCTTACCGTGAGGTTTCATTGTTGTTACGTCGTCCACCGGGCCGTGAGGCTTACCCGGGTGATGTATTTTACCTGCACAGCCGTTTATTAGAGCGTGCCGCTAAAATCAACTCAAATGATTCTATCGCGCAGCAAATGAACGACCTTCCTGAGTCAATCAAAGGCATCGTTAAAGGTGGTGGTTCATTAACAGCTCTTCCAATCATTGAAACACAAGCTGGTGACGTATCTGCATACATCCCAACCAACGTAATCTCTATCACCGACGGTCAGATCTTCCTTGAATCTAACTTGTTCAACGCAGGTGTTCGTCCGGCTATCAACGTAGGTATCTCTGTATCACGTGTAGGTGGTAACGCACAGATCAAATCAATGAAGAAAGTTGCCGGTACTTTGAAACTTGACCAGGCTCAGTTCCGTGAGCTTGAGGCATTCTCAAAATTCGGTTCTGACCTTGACGCTTCAACCAAAAACGTGTTAGATAAAGGTATCCGTAACGTAGAGATCTTGAAACAAGGTCAATACTCACCGGTGACTGTAGAAAAACAAGTTGCTATCATTTACTTAGGTACAAAAAACTTAATGCGTAACGTACCGGTAAATAAGGTAAGGGAATTCGAAACCGAATTTACCGATCAGTTAGAAGCTCGTCACCCAGAAGTTTTAGCTGCCCTTAAAGCAGGTAAATTTGACGACCAGCTTACCGGCGTACTGGAAACAGTAGCTAAAGAACTGTCAGCAAGGTATTAATTTTTAGATTTGAGATGTTAGATGTGAGATATGAGACTGGTCTCTTCCACATCTGACGTCTTTATATAAATTAGATAAACAGATTGAAAGTGCAGATGTGAGGCTATCTCAAATCTCATATCTCAAATCTCACATCTCAATAAAGAATGGCTAATTTAAAAGAAGTAAGAAACAGGATCAAATCTGTATCATCAACCCAGCAGATCACCAAGGCTATGAAAATGGTTTCGGCTGCTAAGTTGAAACGTGCTACCAACGCTATTATTCAGCTGCGCCCTTACGCAAGTAAGTTGAAGGACCTGCTGGCTAACTTATCTGCAAGTTTGGAGGATAACACTTCTCCATACCTTCAGGAGCGTGAGCCGGTACGTGTATTGGTAGTTGTGGTATCATCAAACCGTGGTTTGGCCGGTGCTTTCAACGCTAACGTTATTAAAACAGCCAATAACCTTATTGCCGAAAAATATCCTAAACAGCTTTCTGCCGGTAACGTATCTATTGTTGCTATCGGTAAAAAAGCCCAGGAGTTTTACCAAAGGCGTAAGTACAACGTAATTGGTAATAACAACGACCTGTACTCGGATCTTAATTTCGAGAATGCTTCAAAAATTACCGAAGCGATTATGCAGGGCTTTGTTAACGGCGACTACGACCGTGTGGAACTGGTGTATAACCACTTCCGTAATGCCGCGGTACAATACCTGATTGCTGAACAGTTATTACCGGTGCCAAAGGCCGAGAAGAAAGAGGAAATAAAGGCAGCTAATGTTGATTACATCCTTGAGCCATCACAACAGGAAATTGTTGAGCAACTGATCCCTAAAAACATCAAGATCCAACTGTACCGTGCTGTATTGGATTCAAACGCTTCTGAACACGGTGCCCGTATGACAGCGATGGACAAAGCAACCGAAAATGCCGGCGAGCTTTTGAAATCATTAAAACTTTCGTACAACCAGGCCCGTCAGGCAGCCATCACTACCGAGCTTACCGAGATCGTGAGTGGCGCGGCAGCCCTTTCAGGCGGTAACTAAGTTTAAGAGTACTTTTATATAGAAAAGGCTTTCCGGAAGGAAGGCCTTTTTTTTGAACCTTGATTTTTGGGATTGGAGGATTGTCTTGATACCCCGTTACCCAAACGCTGATTAAAGTTACGCTATCGCTAAACTCAACCAGTACTTGCAAAAAAGCAAATCCCCAAATCAGTTTAATCCAAAAAATCCTGGTTCAGACGAAATCAGCGAAATCACCATAATCATAACAAAAATCAGCCGTCTGGGTTGCCTCTTGCCACTCTTCGGTATCAATGTATACCAAAGAAAATTAAACAGTTATGAAAACAAAGTTATTCCTGGCGTTACTGGCGGGCGTGTTGCTGCTGGGCGCTTGTAAGGGCTCAAATTATGAAGCCATCCGCGATGACAAAGCTTCTTCATCGAGTGCGGATACGGTGGCTAAAATGACCGACACATCAAAGGTGGATATCCCGACAACCAAACTGGTAAAAACTGCCGACATGCGTTTTAAAGTAAAAAGTGTTCAGCAAACGGGCGATGCCATAGCGGCGCTTACCGCCCGCAACGGTGGCATGGTAGTGCATCATCAAATGCAGGCCTATGTAGAGCGATCAGAAGATATCCGTGTGAGTAATGATTCGGTTAAACGAGTATCGGCGCTAAGAACTGATGCCGACATGACGCTTAAACTTCCTTCAGAGAAGCTTGAAAGCTTTATGACGGAAGTGGCACACATGGGTATGTATGTTACGCTGCGCAAAATGGATATTGAAGACCGTACGCTTGACTATCTTTCCGAAAAACTGAAATTGAAAAACCGTCAGGATTTGGTAGAGCAGCAAAAGAAAGGCAAAATTGTAATCAAAAATCCCGTAAATGTGATGTTATTGAAGGACGATATGGTTGATCAGCAAATTGGCAATATGCGCACAGATGAAGCGGTAAAATACAGCATTGTTAACCTTAGCTTTTACCAAAGCAATTTTATAAATCAGGAAATGATAGCCAACGACGATCCTTCTGCCTATCAGTTGCCATTTGTTAACAGGCTGATGATAGCTTTGAGCAATGGCCGGCAACTTTTTGTTGAACTGATCCTGGGCCTCGCTAACTTATGGGTATTTATAATTTGGGGCATAGGTTTGTGGGCAATATACCGCTATTACAAACGTAAACACCCAACCTGGTTTGCCGGCGGCATAAAATCATAAAAACTTTGTCGCTTTTTCGGTAAACATTTCTATTTTTGCGCAAACATTAAAAATCGGTACCATGGAATCAATGGAAAATGCTAACGCAGAAGGTCATTACAAATTATTAACTGTAGCTATTGTTATCGGTATAGTAGGCGTGTTCCTGCGTTTTGCCGGCGATGCCAACACAGGCTTCATGTTTACTTCTATATCAAATATTATTTTGATCATTGGTATCCTAATCGCTTTGAAATGCGTTTTCGCAATTATGAAGTAACAAACCTGTAAAAGGGAAATGATATAAAAAAAGCGCCTTCATTTTGAAGACGCTTTTTTTGTGCCTTTTATTTGGGGTGATATCCCGATTCGTTCAGGAGTTTTTGGGCATCTTTATCGGCCATCAGCTGTGGTAGCGTTACATCAGGGTGCTTATCCATATATTTCCTTACTATCTGCCAGCCCGTCCACACAGCAAGTTTCGGTGCCGATTCATTCTTTTCGCCAAGGCCGGGAGTGAAGGGGGCTTCTGTAAGATATTTTTGGATTTTTTGATAATCAGTTTCGTAAAGCAGGTTTTGTTCTAAAAAGTATCCCCAGATTTTACTTTCAAATTCATGGCACCATTTCAATTGTTCTGTACTATAACGGATCTTGGTGCTATCGGCCATATCCGGCAGTATCTTGTCCATAAAGTACATGATCTTGCCGTTATAGATCATTTTATTAAGCAAGGCTTTATCATTGTCATCTTCCGGGAACATGTCCTCACGTGCTATGCCTTCAACCACTCGGGGCGTAATGTTATCAGGCGTAAACCACCTGGAAAGATAATGTGGAAAAGCATTGGTAAGCGAAGGATAAAAACGCGAATCCGCACCCAGAAACAAATCTATCCCGACGCCGAAATAGCCATCGCCAATGGTAGTTTGGGCCTGGAAACCGGAAATATAAGCATATACCCGCGGGAGCGGTTTTTGAGGGTAATAATATTTAATGTATTTAAAAGCCTCGGTAAGGCTGGCGTTCTGCCGGTCCATATTAGGGAAGGCGGCATCGGCGTCGTGCTTGAGGTCGTTATAGGCTTTGCCCGCGAACACCTGGCGAAGGGCTTTAAAATAGGTGGTATCCTTAGTACTGCCAACCTGTAAAATGCGTTCAATAAAATCAGGGTAAAAACTGCCGTATTGTTTTTGCAGGTAGGAAGCTTGTAAGGCCATCGGCTTGTTGTGCATGGCATCAAAATCATGGTCGAACCGTTCAATTTTGACATTAACGTTGATATTGCTTACATCAATTTTTTTGTTGCGGGTACAGCTGCTTAATATCAGGCCGATGGAAAAAATTAAGTAAATTTGCTTTGCTATATACCGGGTAGGGTTCATCTTTATCCTTTAAGGCAAAAGTAAATTTATTTGCATTAATGTTGCTACTATTGTTAAGTCAATAGTCGGTAGTCCTAAATCGAAAGTCTTATTTTTTGACTTTATACTGAAGACTTGCGACTTAAGACTAAAATATACATATACTATGAAAATCGCGTTAGCCCAGCTCAACTATCACGTAGGTAATTTTGAATCGAACACCAATAAAATCATTAATCATATTATCAAGGCGAAAAATAACGGGGCTGACCTGGTTGTATTTGCCGAGCTATGTGTTTGCGGTTATCCTTCGCGCGATTTTTTAGAGTTTGATGAATTTATAGGTCTTTGCGACGAAGCAGCTAAAAAGATTGCTGAAGTATGTGTGGATATAGCCTGCATCATTGGCTTGCCAACACCTAACCATAAAACAGAGGGTAAGGACCTCAGTAATTCGGCGTATTTTATTGAGAATGGCGAGGTGAAAGCAGTGGTAAACAAAGCCTTGCTGCCTAATTACGATGTATTTGATGAATACCGTTACTTTGAGCCTTCAACCGAGTTTAATTGTATTGAGTTTAAGGGCAAGCGAATAGCGCTGACTATTTGCGAGGATCTGTGGAATACCATCGAAAACCCGCTGTATGTTACCCGACCGATGGATACCCTCATACACCAGACTCCGCATGTAATGATTAACATTGCGGCATCACCTTTTGCCTATAATCACGATGAAGAACGAATCGAGATATTGAGTGATAACGCCAGCCGTTATAAGTTGCCTCTGTTATATGTTAACCATGTTGGCGCGCAAACAGAGTTGATATTTGATGGAGGTTCGCTGGTGTTTGATAATACAGGTAAGCTAATTGATGAGATGCCTTATTTTGATGAAAGCATGGCTTACTATACATTGAATGAGGATAACACGTTGAGCTTTGATCATCCAACAACGATAAAAACCGAACGTCCGGGAGATATTGAGCAAATTTACCAGGCAGTAATCCTCGGCATCCGTGATTATTTTTATAAATCGGGCTTTAAGCAGGCAATTTTAGGCTTATCAGGCGGGATAGATTCGGCTGTGGTATGTGCTTTGGCTGCAGAGGCGCTGGGGCCGCAAAATGTGATGGCTGTATTACTGCCTTCACGCTTTTCAACAGATCATTCATTAAAAGATGCTCAGGATTTGGTTGATAACCTTGGTTGCAAACACGAAATAGTGCCCATTAAAAGCATTACAGAGGCCTTTGAAACAGCATTAAACCCACAGTTTGATGGTTTGCCTTTTAATATCGCGGAGGAAAATATCCAATCGCGCAGCAGGGCTGTTTTATTAATGGCGATGTGCAATAAGTTTGGCTATATTTTGCTAAATACCAGTAACAAGAGCGAGGCAGCTGTTGGCTACGGTACTTTGTATGGTGATATGTGCGGTGGTATTTCGGTTATTGGCGATGTTTATAAAACCCAGGTTTTTGAGCTGGCGCGATATATTAACCGTGATAAGGAGATCATCCCGATCAATTCAATCGTTAAACCGCCATCGGCCGAGTTAAGGCCCGATCAAAAAGATACCGATTCACTGCCCGAATATGATGTCCTTGACAAGATCCTGGCCGAGTATATCGAAAATCGCTGCTCATCGGCCGAGATCATCAGAATGGGGTATGACGAGGCAACCGTTCGCCGGGTTATCAAGCTTACTAATTCGGCCGAGCATAAGCGTTATCAAACGCCCCCTATTTTAAGGGTGTCGCCAAAAGCATTTGGTATGGGCCGCAGGATGCCTATTGTGGGTAAATACCTGTCGTAACAGCTAAAATTTCACTCTTTAATTGTCAAGTTTACGAATATTGTAAAGCGTTGGTTGTTTTGTTTTAGTTGAGGTTGATTTTTCTTAAAATTGCCTATCTTTCAAACCAATGATCAAACTTTACACAATTGTTTCCTTTTGCTTTTTGCTGTTGTTTTCAGTAAGCGACGCTATGGCCCAACAGTCATTGATCAGCGAAAAGAACAGGCTTCAGCTTAACGATATTTCACAGCAATCGCTCACAAACTATAAAGCATCTCACGACAAGGCAGTGTCATTAGCGGCCACGCATGGATGGACATTATCCCGCCGTACAAAAAACGGCAACCTGGTTACCTTACAGGGAGTTAATAAATTAGGGTTCCCTATATATCTTATTACGCATAATAATACCACCGCGGCAGCCACCACAGGTACTAATACCCTGCAGCCCGGAGGTTCATTAGGTTTGAACTTGTCAGGATCGTCAGATTTTTTGACCAACAAGCTGGCCATATGGGATGGCGGCGCGGTTTACAAAGCGCACCAGGAATTTGCAGGTAAAACCATCACACTAAAAACAACCGAACCGGTAAATGACCATTCATCACACGTGGCAGGTACCATGATTGCCAAAGGCATTTATGCACCGGCTAAGGGCATGTCGTTTGGGGCAACAACGCTTCAGTCGTATGATTTTAATAATGATGAAACCACCATGAGTGCCGCTGCTGCCAATCTTCTACTTTCCAATCACTCATACGGGGTAGTAACGGGTTGGGATTATAATGATTCGGCCGGCCGCTGGGAATGGAATGGTTTACCAGGCGACACGGTAGATTATAACTTTGGTTTCTACGACTCAAAAACAGCCAACTGGGATAAGATAGCTTATAATGCCCCATATTACCTCATTGTTGAATCGGCGGGTAATGAGCGTTCAAGTAATGGCCCTGCGGTAGGCGAAACCTACTATGGTTACAAAAGTAAAACCGATCAAACTTTTGTGAACAAAGGCGCCCGCCCTGCCGGGATCAGCAATAATGATAGTTATGATATTATCAGCACCAGCGGTAATGCCAAAAACATACTTACTGTAGGTGCAGTTTACCCGCTATTGTATGGGCCAAAAAACCGAAGTGATGTAGCCATAGCGCCTTTCAGTAGCTGGGGCCCAACGGACGATGGCCGTATCAAACCCGATATTGTAGGCGATGGTGTTAACGTACTTTCGGTAGGGGTTGATAACACTACCTCATACGCTACTTTATCAGGCACCTCAATGGCTGCCCCTAATGTTACGGGCTCGCTTTATTTGCTGCAGGAATACTATGCTAAACAAAATGGAGGAACATTTATGCGGTCGGCCACATTGAAAGGGTTGGTTTGCCATACTGCCTTTGATGCCGGTAATATAGGGCCTGATTATATTTATGGCTGGGGATTGCTTAATATGACCGAGGCTGCACAAGCAATAACCAATAATGGTGGTAAAAGCATGGTAAGCGAAAAAACGCTTACACAGGGACAAACACAAACCTATAACGTAATAGCATCCGGTAACCGCTTACTGGCCGCAACCATATCATGGACCGATCTGCAAGGTACGCCAACTACCGAGGGGGTGATCAACAGCCGAACTCCTAAATTGGTGAATGACCTCGATATCAGGGTAAGCGACGGCACAACAACTTTTACCCCCTGGGTGCTTGACCCTAATAAGCCCGGATTTTCTGCAACTAAAGGGGACAATATCAGGGATAACATTGAACAGGTATATATCCCTAATTCGGTTCCCGGCAGGGCTTATACTATTACAGTATCGCATAAAGGAAGCTTGTCATCCGGGTCGCAGGCATACTCGCTTATTGTTACCGGGGTTGGGGGAACTGCTTACTGTGCTTCGGCTCCGCTTTCAAATGCCGACTCAAAGATTGATAATTTAAAACTCGCTAATATTGATAATACCGCGGCTGCAGGTTGCACGGGCTACTCGGACTATACCAACCTTACCGTACAGCTTGAGCAGGCTAAAACGTATCCTTTGAGCATCACCCTTGGTACTTGCGGCAACAATTTTAATAAAGCTGCAAAAGTGTTTATAGACTGGAATGCTAACGGTGTGTTTGAAGATAATGAACTGGCAGCAACAACCGGGATCATTAATGGAACCGGTACCTATAATACCAACATTACCGTGCCGGGAACAGTAACTGCCGGGGCTTATAGCCTGATGCGGGTTGTGCTTACTGAAACCGGCGATGCATCAACCATTAAAGCTTGCGGCAGCTATACCAAAGGCGAAACCCAGGATTACCGGGTGCAATTTCTGCAAACCAGTATTGACGCAGGCGTTATTTCCATTGTTAGCCCTGGCAGCAGTGGTTCGTGCTCGGCGAGTACACCTGTTACGGTGAGGCTTAAAAATTTTGGCAACGCAGCTATAAACAATATCCCGATAACAGTTACCATTACCAATGCCAATAATGTTACAACTACTTACAACGAGATCTATAAGGCATCATTGCCAGCATTGGCCGAGGATAACTTTACCTTTAGCCAGGAGTTTAATGCGGTTGCAGGAGCATCCTATACTATTACCGCTACCAGTAAACTTACCGGCGATCCGGTTAGCAGCAATAATTCGGTTACAGCCAATATTACCATTAATTCGCCGGCAACTATTGGCGATCTGAGTGCTTATTATTGTACCACTACCAATCAATACGAGTTATTTGGCACCGGTGACGGTACTGTACTATGGTATCAGAATGCAACTGATGAATTGCCCATAGCCGCCGGAAGCGAAGCGTTAACAACTCAGGCGCCGGTTAATAATACTTACTATGCAGGCGTTAATGATTTTAGCGGAACAATTGGTCCTGCTACTAAAAGAGTATTTACGGCTGGGGGGTATAACCAGTTTACCCCTTATGTAACTGTAAACACTAAGGTGCCGGTATTAATTAAAAGCGCGCGTCTTTACATTGGCAATTCGGGGAAAATAACATTTAATGTATCCAATGCTAACGGGCAAATTGTATCGTCGGTTACTATAAATGCTGTTGCAACCCGTACCACCCCTCTGGCAGGCGCACAGCCCGATGACCCTAACGATCAGGGACAGGTGTATGATTTAAACCTGTCGTTACCAGGTGCCGGCAATTACCAGATATCGGTTGATTTTGCTGACCAGGCTACAATATATCGTAACAACGGAGGGGTAACAGGTTATCCGTTTAAGATCGGTAATATATTTAGCATTACCGGTAACAGCGCCACTGCAACCAATGGCGATACTACCGCCTACAAAGGGTACTACTATTATTTTTACGATATGAAGGTGCAAAGCCTGGGCTGTGCATCGGCCACGCGTAAAGCGGTAACGTTGAGCAGACCGTTTATTACCCAAACCAATAACACCCTTAACTCAAACTTTACCGATGGTAACCAGTGGCTGTTAAATGGCACTGTAATAAGCGGGGCCACCGCTGCAACTTACAACCCTGTACAAAGTGGAAAATACCAGGTGCAGGTTACACTGGCCAATGGCTGTGTGGCGCAATCAGATAATTATGTTTACGCACGCGAAGGCAGGGCCGGAAATAAAAATGAAATTGGGTTGAGCGTGTTCCCGGTACCGGTAAGCACTGATTTAAACGTGGTATTTGCGGCCAAAGAAGCCACCACTATGAAATTATCTCTCATTAATGCTTTAGGTGAAGCGGTTTACCAGGGTGGGCAGCAAAATATTGATCATGGTAATTACAGCACTATTTTGAATGTGAGCAGGCAAACGCCTGGGGTATATGTGCTTAGGGTATTGCTTGGACAGAAGGTCTATTCGCAAAAAGTTATCATCACCCGTTAGGCAGGTGATGATAATCTCTTTTATTTTTTAGAAGGTATACTTTAATCCCAGTCCGGGTGCGATATCGAAAAATGGCCCTCTTGCCAGTTCAAGTCGTGGATTAAGGTCAAGGCTGATTGCAATTGGCGCATTAGGGATAACATATTCCAAACCGATAACAGCATCGGCACCTATCAGGATGTGTTTGCCGTTGTAGTATTCGTCGTCGCCGCCAAAACGTTTGTAGTAGCCATTGCCTACCGAACCAAGGTGGCCGCCAAAGCCATAATAAAAGCTCAGTTTATCAACATTAAAAGCTTGCTGGTTTAATTCATACAAGCCGGTTAATACCGCACCGTGATCGCGGATACCCAGGATGCCTTCAAGCGCGGTGCCTTTATCCATAAAATATTTAACAGAGGGGCCAACCTCGTATGCGCCAAATTTTAAACCTACTGCTGTTTTATAGTCTTGGGCCTGTGAGTTTTTGCTGATCAATAAAAAGAATACGGAAAATAATAAAAGGTACGTTAGTTTTTTCATGCAGATGAATTTAATGATTGACAATAATGTAGCTGTAACAAAAAAGTGACCAGCTTGTTTAGCTTAATTTTGAGCTTTTTATTTCATGCAAATAAACGCCAGAATTGCTTTTTTATGCTATATGTGTTTAAAAAACATTGTGCTTTGATTGGTATTGGATTGGTTTTCAATAGAAAAGAATGGTTTCGGATTGTTAAATAAAGCACCCAAATAAGTTATTTTAGTGAAAATTAAATTGCTGTAATGACTATAAACCGCCTTGAAATAAATAATCCGAAATTCCAGATACTGTTTTTATCCGTAATATTTTTTGTTTTGTCGGGATGTGCACCGGGGCAGCTCGGGCTCAATAACAGCGGTCAGTACCGTAACGGAATGGTAGTTTGCGCATATCCCGATGCCGCACAGGTGGGGCTTGATATATTGAAGAAAGGAGGTAATGCAGTTGATGCCGCCGTAGCGGTGCAATTTGCTTTGGCAGTCACTTTGCCCGAAGCCGGCAACATAGGTGGCGGCGGTTTCATGGTTTACCGTGCCGGTAACGGTAAAACAAGCACACTTGATTTTAGGGAAAAAGGCCCGGGTGCAGCTAATGTTAATATGTATCTTGATTCGGCCGGTAATGTAATCCCCAATATGAGTTTGTATACCCACAAAGCATCGGGCGTGCCAGGATCAGTTGATGGAATGGTTGAGGCTCATCGTAAGTACGGCAAACTGAAATGGGCCGATTTGATTGAACCTGCCATTAAACTTGCCCGCAACGGTTTTAAAATAACGAAACATTTGGCCAGCGATCTTAACCATACCGCCGGACAATTTAGAAAATTAAACCCGGGTAAAAATTATTTGGTAAAAGAAGGGGAATGGAAGGAAGGCGATTTATTGATACAGGAAGATCTGGCCAAAACATTTGAACAGATCCGGGATAAAGGGCGTGACGGTTTTTATGACGGGCCTGTTGCGGATTTGATTGTTGATGAAATGAAACTTGGTAATGGCCTTATCACGAAAGCTGATCTCAAAAACTATCATGCTGTTTGGCGTGATGCACTTGTTGGTAAATACAAGGATTACAAGATCATTACCATGCCGCCGCCTTCAAGCGGGGGGATTGCTTTATTGCAATTGCTGAAATCGGTTGAGCCTTATCCGCTTAAAAGATGGGGCTTCAATCAGGATTCTACCATGAGGCTT
Source organism: Mucilaginibacter gossypii (assembly GCF_900100945.1). GTDB lineage: Bacteria > Bacteroidota > Bacteroidia > Sphingobacteriales > Sphingobacteriaceae > Mucilaginibacter > Mucilaginibacter gossypii. The sequence continues at coordinate 176,626 of NZ_FNCG01000012.1, forward strand.
ATCGTGGAAGCGGAGCGCCGGGTATACGCAGACCGTTCTAAATACCTTGGCGACCCGGACTTTTATAACGTGCCGGTTGATAGCCTGCTCCAGCCGGCTTATATTACATCGCGCATGAAAAGCTTTAACTGGGACGCTGCTACGCCAAGTGCCAGTATCCAGCCAGGGTCATTTGTTGGTTATGAAAGCGACCAAACCACGCATTATTCCATTGTGGACAGAGAGGGCAACGCGGTATCTGTTACCACCACATTGAATGATAGTTTTGGCTCAAAGATATTTGTAGGCGGGGCGGGCTTTTTGCTGAATAATGAAATGGATGATTTTAGCTCCAAGCCCGGTGTGCCAAACATGTACGGGTTGGTTGGTGGCAAGGCTAACAGCATCCAGCCCGGGAAGCGGATGTTATCATCCATGACACCCACTATTGTTGAAAAGGACGGCAGATTGTTTATGGTGGTAGGAACTCCCGGCGGTTCAACTATTATTACCTCTGTTTTCCAAACCATACTCAATGTAATTGAATTTAATCAGAACATGCAGCAGGCTGTTGCATCAAAACGTTTCCACAGCCAGTGGCTGCCCGACGAAGTAACTATTGAGAAGGACGGTGTTGACAGTACTACAGTTGGCAAGCTACAAAGCAAAGGATATAAGATTGTAACCACCAAATCCATTGGCCGTGTTGACGCTATCCTCAAAACTAAATGGGGCTATTACGAAGGCGGGGCCGACCCGAGAGGGGATGATACTAAGATGGGTTTTTAGTAGCAATAGCATTTTTTAGTGGCAGTTATAATAGGCAGCAGCAGCAGCAATTTTTAGTTGAAGGATAAATATCCAAAAGCATAATCGAAGCCTATAGTAAGAAGTCTCAATTATTACTGTCACTACAACCGCTACTATTAGTGCTGCTGCAACTAAATTTGCGTAATCAATAAGCATTTCTTACGTTTGGTATGCATGCATAATAATGTAAAACACCAGGAAACTATCGACTATTTTATAAAGATAGTGTGGCAAACCATGGCTAACCGTTACAACCAGTTGGTGACGGAGTTTGGTTTTACACAATCAATAGGTTACCTGCTCATTAATATCGACGAAAAGGAAGGTACTACCGTATCGCAGGCTGCTGCCTTGCTGGGGCTTAAATCAACCAGTCTGTCGCGCATGCTTAGTCAGCTGGAAACTACCGGGCTGATATATCGCGAAAGCAATGAGGGTGATAAGCGTTCGGTTAAAATTTACCTTACTGCATTAGGTAAAGAAAAACGACATCAGGCCCGTGTAATAGTACGCCAGTTCAATAATTACCTTGATGCTAACATCAGCGAAGCCGATAAACAACACCTCATCGAAACTCTTAAAAAGCTGAACAAGCTTACCGTTAACTATAAACCCTGATTGGTCATTTTGCTTCGCGTCATTGCGCTGCGCTGTCATTATGCTGCGCAGTCATTGGTCATTATGCTTCGCGTCATTGCGCTGCGCTGTCATTGGGTCATTATGTTGCGCGTTATTATGCTACGCTGTCATTTTGCTTTGCAGTCATCGAGGCATTTACTTCGTGTCATTAGTCATTATGCTTGGAGCCGTTGAGTTATCGACAGTATGCCAGGCAATGACTTAATGACCAAATGATAAAATGACCGCGCAGCGCCCACACTTTTACTTAAAATCGAGCGTTTTACCTTCGAAATATCCCTTATCGGGTGTTTTAAACGGTGCCTGCTTTTTATTAATTGTTAAAAAGTGTTAAGCTGCCGTTTTTCTATTTTAAAAGAATAAATTTGCCTTTTGAATTGATGAACAGGATACTGATAGTTTTATTGCTTTTAGGCGTTATTGCAGGTGGTTGCGTAAAATCATCCGTCAGCCCCTTAGTTCAATACAACAAGCAAAAGGAAATTGACGACAAGATCATAAGTGATTATGTGGCTGCCAACGGCTTAGTAGATAAGGCTAAAAAGGTGTATGATACAACAGGTGTTTATTACATAGTAAACGATGGAGAAGGGGGAACAGGTAATGTGCTTTACACCAGTTCGACACAGGTTACAGTTGGTTATACCGGTAAAATACTAACATCGGGCGTTGTATTTGCCCAAACGGATCAGTTTCATCCTACCTATATATTGGGGGGGGTAATTAAAGGCTGGCAGTTAGGTATCCCGCAGATCAAACCGGGAGGTAAGGTTCGGTTGCTGATTCCATCGCGTTATGCCTATGGGCCATATGCGCAGGATTCGATACATTTGCCAGCAAACTCGGTACTTGATTTTCAAATTCAGCTGTATAACGTAACCAATTGATAAAGCCAGATAAAAGGGACATATAGCCAGCGAGCAAAAGCTTTAGGCGGTTAAAAAGACAAATTATAATAAATGAAACAAACTATTTTTACGCTCTTAGTACTTATCTCTATAGGCCTTATATCATGCCGGAAAGACAGGAACGATCCGGACATTAAGCAATATGACGACACCCAGATCAAGAATTATATAGCGGCAAACAGCATCACAGGCATGTTACGTGATACCACCGACGGTGATACCACCGGTATTTACTACAAGATCCTTTCACAAGGCCGCGGCACACCGATGGATTATTCAGATCAGATCTCATTTGTATTTACCGTTCGCACGCTCGATGGTAAGTTTGTATCTGTTGACTCGCTTAACGCGAACCATTTTTACGGTTATTTGGGACATGTTAGCAACTCACTGCCCAAAGGTTTACAGACAGCTATCCACAACCTCATAAAATATAAAGGTACGGCGGCAAGGGTGATCATCCCATCACATTTGGCTTATGGCGTTAACGGTTACGGATCGGGTAGCTCAAGTAATGCAAATACTCATATCGGCGGTAACCAAAGTTTGGATTATTATATTAATGTGGTTTCAAACCAGGAGCTGTATGATGACGCTGTAATTAAAAATTATATTAAAACTAAAGGGCTTACCGGATTTACCAAAACGGCTGACGGAGTATATATAAAAGTAGCTACACCTGGTACCGGTTCTGATTTAATAGGCCTCGATTCATATATAACATGTACCTATTCGGGCAAATATTTAAATGATACAGTGTTTGACAGTACCTCTCTGCAAGGGACAACCTCTTCATCTTTTACAGTTAGCGGTTTGGTTAAAGGTGCCCAGGAAGGTTTAACCGGGCAAACAGCCGGATCTGCAGTATCTATCATAATACCTTCGAGATTTGGTTATGGCAACACTGGCAGTGGTTCATCAATAGCTGCAAATGTGGTGTTGTATTTTGACTTTACAGTAGCTACGGTTACTAATTGATGTAATTATTTAGCCAGCGCCTTTTTAAACGCTGCTAAACAACGGTCGCGGGCTTTGCTGTGATCAACAATGGGTTTTGGATATTTGCTGAAGTCGGCATATTCCGGAACCCATTTTTTTATGTATTTAAGTTCGGGGTCAAACTTTTTGGTTTGAGCATCGGGGTTAAAGATCCTGAAGTACGGCGCCGCATCGGTACCTGAACCTGCAGCCCATTGCCAGCCACCTACATTGCTGGCCATTTCATAATCCAGCAGCTTACGGGCAAAATAGCGTTCTCCCCAGCGCCAGTCAATCAGCAGGTCTTTGCTTAAAAAGCTGGCCACTATCATACGCACGCGATTGTGCATAAAGCCGGTTGTATTCAGTTCGCGCATCCCTGCATCAATGATTGGGAAACCGGTTTCGCCTTTGCACCAGGCATCAAACTGTTTTTCATCGTTTATCCAATGGATGCGGTCATATTCCGGCCTGAAAGCATGGTCCATCGTATGAGGGAAATGATGTAATATCATCATATAAAATTCGCGCCAGATGAGCTCATTAAGCCAGGTTTTATCATCATGACTGTAGGCTGTAGCTGCCAACTCCCGGATGCTTACGGTACCAAAGCGTAAATGCATGCCAATATGTGAGGTGCCTTTAATGGCCGGAAAATCACGCTGCTCTTTATAATCTTTAATTACACCTTCATAACTTTTGTCGGGCAGGGGTATATTGCTTTTTTCAAAGCCCATTTCTTTTAACGATGGGATAGGAAATGCTTCGGTTTGATAAAGATTTTTAAGATATTTTTTTGTTGGATAGGCCTTTAAATAAAATGGTTTTAGCGTACTGTACCATTTACGCTGGTATGGAGTGTAAACGGTGTAAGGCTTGCCATCGTCTTTTATAACTTCATCCTTTTCAAAAATTACCTGGTCTTTATAGGTTTTAAAGGGGATGCCATGCTCTTCAAGTTTTGCGCGTACCCTATCATCGCGTTTAGTGGCGTAGGGTTCATAGTCGTGATTGGTGTAAACCGCGGCAATGTTATGGTCTTTGATGAGCTTATCCCAGGCGTGTATTGCTTTATCATAAAGTATCAACATAGTGCTGCCATGCTTATGCAATGCTATACTTAAGCTTTCAATAGTTTGATAGATGAACGTAACGCGGGCATCGTCCTTATCTTGAAGCTTGTCAAGAATTTCTCTATCAAAAATAAATACGGGTAAAACAGGATTGCCGCTTTTAAGGGCATAATAAAGGCCTGCATTATCATCAAGCCGTAAATCGCGGCGGAACCAGAATATGCTAACCGGTGTTTTATGATCCATAAATTTCACTTAATGCTGTATCTATATCAGCAAATTTAAATTTGAAACCGGCGTCTTCAATTTTTTGTGCCGATACTTTGGTACTGCCCAGTACTATACTGCTCATCTCGCCCAATAGAAGTTTGAGCACAAAGCCCGGCACATTTGGCGCCCACAGTGGTTTATGTAATTGTTTGGCAACGGCCTGGGTTAATTGCTTATTGGTGACAGGATTTGGTGCAACCATATTGTAAACGCCGCTAAGGTTCTTATTTTCGATCCCTAAAAAGTACATATCCACAACATCCTGCCAATGGATCCAGGGCACCCATTGTTTACCGCTGCCAATGGGCGAGCCAACATATAGTTTTATAGGTTTTGCAAGGGTTGGTAATGCACCGCCATCTTTATCCAGTACTACACCGGTACGGAATTTCAAAATTCGAATCCCAAACTTTTGGCCCTCATCAACGGCAGCTTCCCACAGTACACAGCATTGGGATATAAAATCCCTGGCCGGAGCGCTTGTTTCATACATCAGTTCATCCCCACGGTCGCTGTAATAACCAATGCCTGATGCGGAGATAACTGAAGTAACCTGATGCTGTTTGCGTTTCAGCAGATCATACACCAGCTCAATTGATTTTACGCGACTATCGATCAGGTCTTTTTTACGGGCATCGGTCCAGTGCTTTTCAGCAATGCCCGAGCCGGCCAGATGCACGATGGTATCAATCCCGTCGATACAATGCTCATCAATGATGCCTTTGTTGATATCCCATATAAATGTCTTTACCTGCGGATTGTTACCGGCTTTTCTGCTTAAATGACTTACGGTATAACCCTTAGCCAATAGTGCTTTAGTGAGATGTGTTCCCAGTAATCCTGATCCGCCGGTTAGTAGTATACTTTTGTCCATAATTTTGTCCATAGTGTTTTTACCTGATACGCTATTGCTATGGACTATGGTCTATCGACTATGATCCCGGCTTTTTCTTTATAATTAACAATCTCCCTTGCCATACCGTTAAATATAAACAGGTGAAAAGGCCACATGGCATACCAGTACAAGCGGCCCCACAGACCATTGGGCCTAAAGGTAGCTACCTGACTTAAACTTTGCTTACCATGGCGTTCAATTATTTTAAATTCAAGCCATGCTTCGCCCGGTAATTTCATTTCAGCGTACAGGAGCAGGCGTTTGTTTTCGCGGTCGGCCAGCAAAACCCGCCAAAAATCAATTACATCACCCGGACTTATATTGATATTGCTTGTGCGCCCCCGGCGCGAGCCAACACCACCAAAGATCTTATCCAGGAAACCGCGGATGTTCCAAATCCAGTCCCAATAATACCAGCCCCGGTTGCCGCCTATAGAAAGCACGTTGGTAAACACTTCGTTGGCCGGGCGTTCAAAAGGCATTTTTACTTTGTATTCCTGCGTGCCGTTTTGAGGTACCTTGATCTGGTCCATAAAACCGGGATTAAGGTAACCCTGGTTAAAAGCATCTTTCCAGCTGGAAACGATGGAGTTTTGCTCAATTTTAACAAAGGCAAGCTCAAGGCATTCTTTATAAGTAAGGCATTTACGTGGCACAACCTCATCAATGCCATGATCATGCATAATGGTTTCGTTCTTCATGCTGTTTACAAGGCTTTGAGCAAGTGTAAAGCTTGTAGAAGTAACAAAATACAGCCAATACGATGATATTTTAGGAGATAGGAAGGGTATGGTTATAATATACCTTTTCAGCTTACGTACCTCAGCATAAGTAAGCATCATCTGCCTGAAAGAAAGGATATCCGGCCCGCCTATATCAAAGGCCCGGTTGTAAGATTTTTCATTTAGCATTACACCTTCCAGATAACCAAGTACATCACGGATGCCGATGGGTTGGGATTTTGTATTGACCCAACGAGGAACGGTCATCACAGGAAGCTTTTCGGTAAGGTCACGAATGATCTCGAACGAGGCACTACCCGAACCGATGATAATAGCCGCCCGCAAAACGGTTAAGGCTGCTTTGCCTTCTTTCAGTACATCTTCCACATGCCGTCGTGATTCCAGGTGACGCGAAAGATGTTGATCGTTGGTTATCCCGCTTAAAAATATGGTTTGTTTGCACCTGGTTTTATCGAGTGCCTTTACAAAGTTATGGGCCGAAAGAGCCTCGAGTGCGGCAAAATCATGAGTTTGCGCCATGGAGTGCACCAGGTAATAAGCTGCATCAAGATCTTCAGGAAATGCTTCGATATTTGACTCTTTAAGCAGATCGCCGGTAATGAGGGTGACTTTACCGCTAAAATCGCTATGCTCGTGAAAACGACGTTTATCACGTACCAGGCAAACTACATCATGGCCTTTCTCCAGTAAAACCGGGATAAGCCGTGTACCTATATAGCCGTTAGCGCCAGCAAGCAAAACCTTCATGCATAATGAAACAACAAAAAAGGCAGGCTGTTTTAAGCTAAACGCCTGCCTTCATAATAAATTAATAAATAGTTATATCCTATATGTTTACACTATCTGTCACCACTACTTTGCTGCACAGTGGCTTAGCATATTCTTCGGCAAATATCACATGGGTAGGGTCAACCTGGTAAGCTTCCTGCGCTTCGGCGGTATCAAATAAAATCAACAGTGATACATCATAAGAGCGGTCAATTACATCGCGATTGGTATCGGCCGGCACGCCGATATGTATATCGCGGATATGTGGAATAGGCAGAAGGATATTAAGCCCTTCAATCAGTTTATCTTTATCGGCTTTGTTTTTTAACCAGAAGTGTACGTGGTGTACAAAAGTGTTTTGGAGTAGAGGCATAAGGATATGTTGTTAGTTTTTTCTTTTGAAAAGTTTTGTGACCTAATTTGAATTAAAAGGTTTATTTAAAACGATGTTTAAATACGCCTGAAAATTCTGATAGCCGTTTTTTGATGAATTTCCAAGGTCGATCATATCACCAAGCCCTGTATCAAATATTTGCCAGTTATTTTTTATGGCGAGATCTATCAGTGGATAAATAGCAGATTCACCATATAAATTGAGCATTAAAGTACTTGAAGGCTCACCATCATCAAAATAATCTATCGTAAAATCATCTTCTTTTATTTCGTGGTGGTCACCATCTGTAATTATATTTTTGAAATACTTTTTAAAAGCCTTGGAAAATGAGACAGGGAGTAGTTGTTTTTCATCCACATCTGCCAGGTCAGTAATTTTTTGCCTCGAATTAAATAGTACTACATCCCAACTCATATAAGATGAAATTAATGCATACAGCCTACATAAACTCTTCCCTTAAAAACAAAGGCCGTTTTAACCTTATCAATAACTTGTAAGGCGCTATCTGCACTGTTTTTGTTTTCATAAATTCCGGCTACTAAAGCAATCGTTTTTGGGCTTGTATCAAATTGGTAGTTCTCAAGATATTCAAGGCTTAACGTTTTGGATGGAAATCTCCGTGGATAATATTCGCCCGCATAAATCTCATCTTCATCCTTATCGGATAATGCAATGAGGTCTTTAGCTTTATTATATCCCCGTTCCATCGTATCAATAGGGATACCGGATAATTTATTCAAGGCAAACATTCTATTCCTGAGCGTATAATAATTGATACCTGTATCGGCAATTAAAATATAGTAATTTGCATAAGCAGGTTCACTATCCGTATTAGATGTATCAATACCTGCTGCCTTAATCTTGATTGTGTTTTTATAGGATGAAGCCAAAACCTTAACATGTTTTACTTTAAGAGAATGGGCATCTTTATCAGAAGGTTTCGATTTGCAGGCAGCAAATAAGCATACTATTATAAGCAGAAAATGAACTTTCATATGAGGGTATAGGTTATCCAAATATAATTGAATTTCAATTTGAAAGGCAAATGCGTGCTGTCCATTGTGAACTCAAAACTGCCAAGTGCTTAATATTCCAATACCACATGCGGTTTAAAAGTATCCGTTTTAACTTTTGCCTTTAGCTCATGTAAAATATTATACAACCCAAAATTGGTGCGGTTTACGTAGATAAAATGTTTAACGCCTCGGGCTTGTTTAAATTCCGGCATTTTTGATATGCGCTCGCCAAAACCGTATAACTGATCAAAAAATTCGGTCTGGCCAAAATCAAATGTATCGGTAATATATGGTTGGGCAAACAGGCTTATCATTTCCTTATACTGGGTATAATAAAACTCGATCTGCGCCGGGGTATCTCCTTTATGGATCATATCCAGCTGGCGGAATGCCTTGATGGTTTCTTCCTTGTTATCCAGTAAATTGGTTGATGTAAGCGAAAAGAACGGATAATAAAAGTCCTCCGGCATTTCCTTAATGCAGCCAAAGTCAATAACCCCAAGTTTGCCTTCTGGCGTGATCATAAAATTACCGGGATGCGGGTCGGCATGTACGGCGCGGAGCTCATGTTGTTGAAAGTTGTAAAAATCCCACAAAGCCTGACCTATCTGGTTGCGAAGATCCTGCGATGGATTGGTGGCCAAAAACTCTTTCAGGTGTTTGCCTTCCAGCCAGTCCATCGTAATGATACGCTTGCTGCTTAGCTCAGGGTAATATTTAGGGAAAACAACATTATTAAGATTGGCACAGGCATTGGAAAACTCAACAGACCGGCGAACTTCAAGCTCGTAATCGGTTTCCTCGAGCAGGCGTTCTTCAACCTCTTTCATGTAAACATCCAGTTCCTTCTCGCTCATGCCCAGCATCCTGAAGGCAAAAGGCTTAACAAGTTTCAGGTCAGACGAGATAGAATCGCCTACACCAGGGTACTGGATCTTAACTGCAAGCTTTTTGCCATTTAGCTCGGCCTGGTGAACCTGGCCTATCGAAGCTGCATTGGTTGATCGGATATTGAACTTATCAAAAATCTGATCGGGGTTTTTGCCAAAATACTTCCTGAATGTTTGCACAATAAGAGGTCCGGAAAGCGGCGGAGCATTATATTGCGATTGGGTAAACTTATCAACATAAGCTTGCGGCAGCAGGTTTTTATCCATGCTGAGCATTTGCGCTACCTTGAGCGCGCTACCTTTAAGCTCACTTAATGATTGATAGATATCAGCGGCATTATCCTCGTTCAACTCCGATTTATCCAGATCAGGGTTGAATAGCTTTTTGGAGTAATGCTTAATATAGTTGCCGCCAATTTTAATACCTGTTTTTACAAATTTGGCCGACCGCTGTACTTTGGTAATAGGTATGCTATTTTGTTCGGGAGTGGCTCCCGGAGTTTCATCTGCCATAGTTTTAAAATCCCATCTTATCCTTTATCCCGCCATTTTGCACCAAAAACTTACCGTATTCAAAAAGGTTGTCGATAGGTGAGCGTTGAAAAAGATCAAAAGTGACATTAATGCCTTTTTCGATGGCCTCATCGGTTTTCTCAAAGCCGACCGAGTTATCGTTGATCCAAAAGTTAAGTACGAAGACAAACTGGATCCATAAGGCGTCTTTATACTTTTTTGAGAAGTATTTACGATCGCTTAGTTCGGTGCTTTCAATTCCTTCCTTCAAAATCTCATCTGCAAAGGCCTCAAAAAGGTCTTTCAGCGGGCTGAATACCCTGGGCGTAGTAAAACCTTTAGGCTGCTTTTTAATGCTGTAAACCGCGAAGCTGCGGCTGCTTTTCAACAACTCAAAAAAACCGTAAAAAAATGATAAAGCTTTTTCACGTGCCGTATAGCCTTCCCAAACTTCCTGGGCACGGATCTCGGCCAGTGTTTTGGTGGCAAAACCAGCCCAAATGCCCTGTTCAACCGCTTCAAATGAGCCATAGAACTGGTAAAATTCGGCTTCGCTCATTTCATTTTGTTTTGCGAAGATATAAACCGATTTAGGCTGTTCGCCTTCGGTTAACACATAATCGATATAGGCGTTCTGGATGTTTTCGATAGTTGCCATGTTAAACCTTTCCTCAATCCTCTCCAAAGGAGAGCACTTTTTTAAGTTGTTATATTTAAATCAAACTCTATAAACTTCCTCTCCTTTGGAGAGGGTTGGGGCGAGGTTACAAAAACTGCTCAACCACCTGTTGCAGCTGCCTGGCCTGCACCACGCCGCTTTGGCGCCATTTGCTTTGCCCTTTTTGAAAAATCATGAGGGTTGGTACGCTTTGTATGCGGTAAGCACTGGCTGCAGCAGGATTTTTGTCAATATCTATTTTGATGATCTTTACCTTATCACCTAACGCTGTTTTAACATCGTGCAGTATAGGCGGCATCATTTTACAAGGCCCGCACCATTCGGCCGAAAAATCGACCAGCACCGGTGTTTCTGATGCTATTATTTCCTGGAAATTTGCCATAAGTATTTTATTAATTGTTCATGGTTCATGGATGATGGTTCATAGTACGGGCATTATAGTGATGCCTGTTTTCTGTAGATAAGCTAATTGCTATGAACTATGATCCATAAACTATATGCTATTCAAATTTAACCATTTACCCGCGAAAAAGTTTAGTGTTTTAATATCAAAGCATCGGCTATGAAGTATATTTACTTTATGCAAACAAAACTAAGCACTTACCTATTCCTGGCGGTCCTTGTATTGCCTTTTTCGGGTGTGGCCCAGGGCACTGTTATACCGCTTTGGCCAAACGGAGCGCCGGGATTTGAAAACCGCCGCAATGAGCCCGAACAGGCTAAAGACTATTGGGTTAAAAATATTCACAATCCATCACTTACTGTTTTTGCGCCGCCGAAGGATAAAGCCAATGGTGCCGCGGTGGTGATATGCCCCGGCGGCGGGCATCGCTTGCTGGTGTATACTGCCGAGGGTGTTGACCCTGCAAAATATCTTAATACGTTGGGTGTTACGGTTTTTGTGCTGAAATATCGTTTAGGCAGAGATACACTATCGCCATACAAAATTGATGTACACGCCAAACAGGATGGCTATAGGGCCATGCGGCTGGTACGCAGCATAGCAACTCAATACGGCTTGGATACAAACCGTATTGGGATGATGGGTTTTTCGGCAGGCGGCGAGGTGGTTGATATGGTTGCTTATGGCGAAGGTAAAGGTGACCCCGGGGCTCCCGATCCTGTCGACAGGTTAAATGCCCGTCCCTCGTTTTTGATCCAGATTTATCCGGGGCCTCTTTATATTCCCGATAAACTACCTTATGACGCCCCGCCGGCGTTTTTGTTAGCCGCCAATGATGATGTTTGTTGCTCGCCATCGGTAGTAAAACTATTGCAGCGTTACCGGGAAGCAAAAATACCGGTTGAGGTACATATTTATACCCAGGGCGATCATGGCTTTAATATGGGGTACCGGTCAAAGCTGCAAAGCATCAGCACGTGGCCCCAACGCATGGCCGACTGGCTGAGTGATAATAATTACCTGCACCCGGCAACAGCCAAAAGGATGAAACTTCATTAAGTACGGTAAAAAAATAGGATTATAAAAGAGAGGCATATGCATGACTGAACAGCATAGCCTCTTCTTTTAACAATAGCCCTATTGTACCCCTACGTTCGGGACTAATGTATCTTGTAACAGCTTTCGGTAAAAGCTGTGCGTTTTGTAATGAATCTCCCCGGTTCGTATTAATTCATTTTTATACAATTTTCCACTACTTCGGTACGCCGGCCAAATGAATAAGTGGCGTCATTGACAAATTTGTAACTCAGCGTAGCTGTTTTTACTGTTGAAACCAATATCACGTCTGAAGCATTATCAACCACAAGTACACCATTCGTATTACTGTTTTGTTCAGGTGCTGATGATGTACTGGTAAGCATCACGTTAGTATACTTGTCAGGCTGTGTTGATTGGCTTACTGTATAAGTAGTGTTTATCTTCTCATTACCCGAAGATATATTGCTCACCCAGCTTGCACCCGTTTTTAATGCTTCCGAGTTATCGGCAACCAGGTTTAAGCGTGTGCCGGTTATAAACTGATCCTGTTTAAAACCTGCGAATAATAACAGCGTGTCGGTAGCGTATCGCTCATCCGGATCATTTACATCGGTTATGATCCCATTTTTATCGATGCTGAGCGTTACCGATTTGCCTATAAGACTTTGCAATGCCATCTGGATATATGAGCTGGTATCGGCAGGCCTGTCTGAGCTGTATTCCATTTTTTTACCAAAGGCATCCATTGTATCGTTGATGTGACTTGTGGTAACGGTTAAAACAAACCCGCTACGGGTAATACCTGTAACCTTATAGGTTTTTGATATTGATGATGTTGTATTGATATTGAATGTTTGCTTCCCCCGCTGCAATATACTTGCCGCACTTATATAGGTTGTTTTATTGTACTCATCGCCCTGCTTAAACGTAAGTTCGCGGCGTTGAGCTTTGCTGAAGCAGGCTGTGAACAGCAATAAAGCCATTAATGCCGTTTTTATATTGAAGAGGTGTGTTTTCATTTTTTTAATCGATTTATATTATCCCCTGTTGGATTGAAAAAGCTAAATATAGATCACTGTTTACTAATGGCTTGGCATATGGGTCGGTGGCGGCATATGCGTTGGCGGTGGCATATGCGTAGGCGGCGGCATATGAGTAGGCGGCGGCATATGAGTAGGCGGCGGCATATGGGTTGGCGGTGGCATATGTGGCCCCGGTCCCGGTGGTGGCGGAGTGGGCGGAATGTTAGGTGGTTTAATCGGTGGCACTGGTATTACCGGTTTATACGGCGGTGGAGGTAGTGGCGGCACTGTGGGTGGCGGAATTACCGGTGGTGGTGGCGTATAAGGAGGTAGCGGTGGTGGTACATTCCAATCTGATTGATTGTTTCTGCTTTGGGCAGAAGTCTGCTTAATGCTTATAACTAAAGTTGCGGACACGACTAATGCTGCTATGATTATCTTTTTCATAGATCTTATATGTTTTAATGAAATAATTAATTTTTTGCTGAGAAAGAATTATCGTCGGTTTAGGGAGAGGGGGTAACCGATGGAGAATACCATATTGGCTTTATTATTGGTATACCGGGTAAGGTTTGCAACCCCTACTGCTAAACTTAAAGGCACCGGGAGCGGTCGGATCCCCGCCGAGATACCGAGGTTCATGCCGGTCCATTCGGCATTTACGTTTACATGCTGTATAAGTTCGTAGGATACGCTGCCAAATACTGCCGTACCGTGTTTTCCTCTGCCGGCAGCAATATCTTTGGGGCTTTTTTCGTAAAACCGGCCACTGCCTATGCCTATTGTATAACTAAGCCTTGAGCAGCCCGGGGTTAATGATTTAATGGTTTGTATAGCATGGGTTACGGCAAGATAATAGGTTGAGCCGGAAGCGTCTGATTGCCTTGCATTGGCAAACATCTGCAATGCCCCGGCCGAGATACTTGTACCTGCAAATAGCTTACGGCTTATTATGAAGTTTCCTGAAAAATCCCTGAACCTGTGCACATCCGTCATGTTTAAACTGGCGGCAAAGTTTATTGCTTTTACAGGATTACCAACGCATGCCCCTGCAGAGGCGATCAGATCGGCTTTGTTGTCTCTGTACACTTCAGGGTAGGTAGCGCCAAGGCCTCCAAACAGATAGGTGCCGTATCCCCCAAAGCCCGATGGAATTAATATGCCGCCTGGGGCATCGCTTGGGTAAAGCTCATTTTGTGCTGATATTGTTTGCTGGTTGGTTTGAGGAACAGGAGCCAGAAAGTTGTCTATCTTTTGCGTAAGTTCCTTTTCAAACTGGTTTTGGCTATAAACAGTTTGTGTACTCAAACAAAATGCGCCGGTAACACAGCAAATAATTGCCCATATTTTGGTTTTACAGATCATTTTAGTAAACGGATTAGGTGTGTTTTGATGATTGTGATGAACAGATCAACGCCAGCAGGCAATGATCTAATGTATGCAATTTACCTGCAAAAAAGCAACCGGTAATTTTTTGTTTTTGGGATAAAACGGCTGGTTTATTAACGGAGCTGCGGGGCTTGTCATAATAAAATTTAACGTGCTGCTGTTAGCAGGCGTTACACCAGGGGTACATGATTGTGGCTTTTTCATTGTGATTTGGATTGTTTTTATATCACAAGTTTACGGAGACCGGGGAGGGCACACAATACAAAGTAGTTTGTATTTTGAGCTGATTGGGTTGAGTAAGCTTAACCGGGATGTTTTTACAAGAGATACAAAGCAATAACGCCTCCTTACATTTAGTGCAGGGAGGCGTTATGAAAATTTCTAAATAATGAGCCAGGTTACTTCTTCTCATCAAGTACAACCCATCTGTTCGCTGTATTATTCAATCCTTCAATAACAACCTTATAAAATTTAGAGGGCATATTTTTAACATCAACCAGCACATGCTCATTAGTAACCGGTACAGTAGCTAACAGCTTATAATCATCGGCCTTACCTTCTTTAAAAGTATTATCGGCTGCTACCCATACCTTAACACTGCCTTTGGGGTCAAGCGCTTTCCATGTGATATCCAATGAGCCCTGCACATAATTAGCGGCAGGCTCTGCCACTGATAGCGGACCGATAAGCGAGATCCCATCCATCTCACGTTGTTGTGCTTCGGGTACTTTTACATTTAAAAAACTATTGATAGAGGGCGTTATATCAACAATACCCGGGGTATAGAATTTAGCATAGTTATTAAGCGGGCGGTAACTGGTAACCATCCAGGTTGAGCGCTGGCGGGTGCTTTGACCACCGTGGTTTTTACCGGTTGCTTCGTCGCGGCCATGATCTGTTGTGATAAAAATCAGCCAGTCTTCTTTAAAATGTTGCTTCCGGTATTGTATTGCTGCCCAGATCTTGCCTACCTGTGCATCCATTTTTTCAATAGCATCATAATATTGCGGGCTATCGCCGTATTTATGCCCCATATCGTCGGTATATTCCAGGTATACCCATGAAAGGTCGGGAGCTTTATCTTTAACACAATCCGCTGCCGCTGCTGCTACCTGCTCATCTATCAGGTGCATATAGTTCCCGGCCTTGTCATGCGGAAATTTAACCGTATCCAGTTCATAACCATCATAAGCAAAATCAGGATGGATGTTACCTGCTGCGGATAACCGGTCCCCAATTAGCTTGGTGCGGTTATCTGTCCAACTGCTAAATACGGCTGTCTTTTTGTTGGGATAAGCATTTTTAAACATCCGGAATATATTCCAGTAATTATAGTTTGGAGCCTTGATGTCGTTGCCCCAAACGTTGTGTTTGTTAACCCAGGTAGCTGTAAGTAAGCTGTTGTAGCCATTGGCAGATATGGTTGGCGTTTGCGAATAACCACCTTTTTCGCCGCCAACATGCGCACGAAGGTAGGTACCCTGTTTAGCTATCAGTTTCAGGTTAGGTGTATTCAATTTTTCAATAACATCTGCTGGGATGCCATCAGCAATAATAAAGACTGCTTTGCGGGTTTGGGCGGTGGTATTTAGCCCTGCCGATATCAGGAGGACAGAAGCTGCGGCTTTAAGTAGATTTCGCATCGATATAAGTAAATGTTTTAAAGGACTAAATTACGGTGTTTTAAAAGTACAGGCGTTAAAAAATTGTTATGCTTTTGGGGCTGTTATATTTTTAACGTGCTGTAGCGTAAATGATTTACAAGGCGTAATATAATTATAAACCTATCAGCCATGATGCGCAAACTAACCTTACTTTGTTTTGGGATTTTAGCTATAACCGCCTGTAAAAAGGGAGGTATCAGCCCAGTTAATAAAGATCCGGGTAAAGATCTGGTGCTTTCCGCAACCGAACAGCAACAGATTGGGCCTGGTAATGCTTTTACCTTAAAGCTTTTCAGCGCGAATGTTAATAGCCTTGACGCGGATAAAAACGTCATCATTTCGCCATTAAGCGTAAGCTTTGCCATAAGTATGACCAGTAATGGCGCCAGCGGGCAAACCCTTACAGATATCCGCAAAACCATGGAGTTTAGCAGTTTTACCGAAGAACAGGTTAACAGTTACTATCATAACCTCATCACAAACCTCCCCGATCTCGATCCAAATACTACGCTTAAAATAGCCAATTCCATTTGGTACGCTCATAATTTTACGGTGCTGCCGGCATTCCTGAAAATCAATACCGATTTTTATAATGCCGAGGTGAAAACCCTCGATTTTAGCAATGAATCAGCATCCCTAACTACTATTAATGATTGGGTAAGCCAGCAAACTAACAGCAAGATTCCAAAGATCCTCGATAAAATTTCGGATGGGGCCCGGATGTACCTCATCAATGCCATTTATTTTAAAAGCATATGGAAAACCCGTTTTGATGCAAAAGCAACTTTCAAGGCGCCATTTAGTTTGTCAAATGGAGGCACTGTACAAGCTGATTTTATGACCAATAGCCATGCTGAACTTAAAAGCGCGTATTATAACGGTACAAACGTGGTTGAACTGCCTTATAGCAACAGTAAATACAGCATGATATTGATGATGCCTGATGGAGATATAAAAAGCTTTGCACAGGGCCTCGATTCAAGTAAATGGAATTTACTGATGGGTAAACTCACCGCCGGCAAATCGGATATTACCATGCCCAGGTTTAAATTTAGCTATGACATTACGCTGAATGATATTTTAAAATCATTAGGGATGAGCATTGCCTTTAGCGATATGGCTGATTTTAGTCGCATTAACGCGGGTGGTGGCCTTAGTATATCCGAGGTGAAACACAAAGCTTATATTGATGTGAATGAAGACGGTACCGAAGCCGCGGCAGTAACATCTGTTGGCATAGTGACTACGGCAGCTCCACCGACTCATGTTTTTAATAAACCTTTCATTTTTGCAATACGGGAAATGAAAACCGGGCTGATACTATTTGCAGGGATAGTGAGGAACCCGGCGCTGAGTGAATAAAATGCTCTCCGGGTTTATGCCAGGACCACAGCACTGCTCAATACATTTCTACAAAAGCCTTCAAAGGTCTTGATTGAGGAATGTTTTTACGATAGATGAGCACCGTAGACATAGTGCCCAGTTCTTTGTTTAAGGTATGTGTTTTTAGTTTGCGGCCTGCGTAGTATTGCTCAATCAGTTCGGCAGGAAGGATGCTGATCCCCAAACCCGCTTCCACAAAGTTAATGATCCCTTCCAGTGAGTTCAGTACAATACTTTTATATTGGATAATACCTTTTGAATTTAACCATGCTTCTAATCGGGCCCGAAATACGCAGCCTTGGTCAAACACAATGATCTTGAGTGGCGAGGTAATAAGGAATTCTTTAAGTTCCAGGCCTTGTGCGGGGGCGAGGATCACCAGTTGTTCTTCTTTGATATGTACCTGTTCCAGTTCGGGCGAGTTGATAGGGGCTGATACAAAGGCTGCATCGAGTTTGTAATTGATTACATCGCTAATGAGGTCACTGCGCATTTGCGACCTAAATTCCAGGTCGACATCGGGATAAGTATCGGTAAAGCGGGTGAGGATATCCGGTACTTTAAAAGCCATGGTGGTCTCAATGCATCCTATTTTAAGGCTGCCGCTTACCCGGCTGAATTTTTTAATGTCCTGTTTGGCTTCATGCACTAAGTGATCTATCCGCTTGCTGTATTGCAACAGTGTTTCGCCGGCACTGGTTAGCGTTACTTTGCGCGATGTGCGGGTAAACAAATCGGCACCAAACTCTTCTTCCAGGTTTTTAATACGTGCCGTAACGTTAGACTGTACGGTAAACATCGCTTCGGCCGCTTTAGTAAAACTTCCGTTGGTAGCTACTGCTTCAAAAATCTTCAGATCGTTAGTATTCATAAATCGTTATTTATGATTTTATATATCGTTATTAATCGTTTTTAATAATCAAATGTCGATATTAATTTTGACTCATCAAACACAAAAATGAAAACTAAAAATCTCATACTAAGCGCAATTATAGCTACTGTAATTACCAACGGGGCCAATGCACAATCAAAACCGAATTCAACTTTAAAAATTCAAACCATGGAAAAAAATCAAATTCATTACCGTAATATCAAAGCCAGGGGCTTAAATATTTTTTATCGCGAAGCAGGGCCTGAAGACGCCCCAACAATATTGTTATTGCACGGCTATCCTACATCTTCACACATGTTCAGGAACCTGATCCCGACGTTAAGCACAAAGTATCATGTACTGGCGCCCGACCTGCCCGGTTTTGGATATTCTGACGCGCCCGATCATACCCAATTTCAATATACTTTTGATAACCTGGCTAATACCATGCAATCGTTTATTGATGAACTTGGGCTTAAACGTTTTGCCATTTATATATTTGATTATGGTGCCCCTACCGGTTTAAGGCTGGCTGTAGCTAACCCCGAAAAAATAACCGGCATCATATCTCAAAATGGTAATGCATACGAAGAAGGCCTGAGCACAGGCTGGAATCCTATTCAAAAATATTGGCAATACCCAACCCAGGAAAACAGGGATGCATTGCAGGACTTCGTAACCGAAAAAGTAACTAAATTTCAATACTTTGAAGGCGTATCCGATCCGTCGCTGATAGCCCCTGAGTCATACGGCTTAGACCAGCACTTCCTCGATCGCCCGGGAAACGTGGAGATCCAGCTTGACCTGATGCTTGATTACCGTACCAACGTGGCTTTATATCCTAAATTCCAGGCTTATTTCCGCGAATATAAACCAAAGCTCTTAGCTGTCTGGGGTAACAAAGATCCTTTCTTTTTACCTGCCGGAGCCGAAGCCTACAAACGAGATAACCCCAATGCTACCGTTAAATTTTATAATACAGGCCACTTTGCGTTGGAAACACATGCCAGAGAAATAGGCCTGGATGTGCTGGGCTTTTTGGATGGATTGCCTAAGTAATTGAATAATCAATGGCCTCACCCAACCCTCTCCATTGGAGAGGGTTGAAAAAGTTTCTTAAAGTAGTCCTTCCGGGAAGATTTAGAAGAGCCTATTGCTTTGTCAACGTCCCTTTCTCCGCCAACAAAAAATCGGCAGTAGTAAAACCTTCCAGCTTTTTGGCCAGCGAACCATCGGCGTTGAAAAAGAACAGGGTAGGAGTGGCCCTAATAGGATATTGCTCCTTTAACTTTTTACCGTCCCCGCTATCTATATCAATAGCTACATTAACTAAACTTGGGTTATAAGCTTTACCTAATTCTTGTTTAATCAATACTTCCTGCTCCATTTGTTTACAGGTTGGGCACCATGACGCATGGGCAAATACAAACAGCGGTTTGTTTTCGGCTTTGGCCAATGCCTGCGCATCTGCAAGAGAAATAGTTTTAAAATTGATACCCTGCTGTGAGCTAAGTCTTGGTTTGTACCTGGGGGTGCATGATGCAAGGCCAATTACCAAAGGAGCCAAAAACACCAATAATATTTGAGCTGATTTTTTCATTTGATTTCTATTTAGTTGTATTTGTGCTGCAATGAGTTTATAGGCCTGTACCAGGCCTGTCATTAATAGAGTTAATCCTAATATCCAATTGATGAGGTTATGCTGTGCTTTAAGTATATTCATGAGGTAATTACCCACAACACCATAGATAATAAAAGAGAGCAGTGTTCCTGTGCCAATGGCAATTATAAAAATATTGTAATCGCGGGTTTCATTGCTTAACACTTTGCGGTTTTTTAAAACGGCTGTCCAGCCCATCCAAAAAGGTAAATGAAGCGGGTTGAGCAAGCTTAGCAATAAACCCGAATAAAAAGGGTTTATCCTTGCAAAGGGCAGTACATCCCGGAAATTGTGCATGTGGAACGCGGCCCAGAGGGTTTTATAGGCCAGCATGAGTATAGCGATGCAAAATACTATACTTAATATTTTGAACAGTTTTTTTAAACGAACCAGGTGGTCAACCACCACAAGGCCAATGCGAACGATCACTACCTCAACCAAAATAGCGGCAAAGGCAAACCAGGCAGCCCCCGCAACATCATTGTTGAGGGCGAAGTTGGCTATGCTGGTATTTAATGTACCAATGGGCAGCGCACCAACAAAACTAATGCTGAATGCCACCCAAAATAGTTTTAATTGCTTTGTCATGGTCACGATACCAGCTTTAAGTATTCGGTGTTATTTTTAAGCATGGTAATGCCTTGCTTATGAGTCATGTAATTAATGCTTTTTTGTTGTTTATTAAGTTTGCTTACGCGATAAAGGAGCTTCCAATGCCTGATGATCTCGTACCAGGCGAAGAATATTGAATGTTTGGGATCGTAAATATGAGTTGGTTCGCTGCCGGCACCGTTCAGTTCTATGATGGATAGATTTTTGCCGCGGCATAGCTCATCCCAGGTGTTATACATTACATCCAGCCGGCCAAAATAAAATCCGGGGATCTGGCGGCATATGTCATCTATCGCATCCGTCAATTCATCGGTAATAAGATGACTAAGGTCAATGAATTTAGCACCCCGGGCATGGTTACCATAAGGCACCAGCGTTTTTGATTTGCCAATAGGTAAAACCTGTTTCAGTTCATCACCATAGGTGTCTATCAATACAGGCAGTTGCAGCAGGTAGCGGGGCTCTTTGATAATGAGCTCCATCATGGTATGTTTGCCATCGCCGGTTAGGGCTAAAAACTCCTTGCCAACTATACCGGTTACCTGGCCTTTGGCTTCGCCCGGTAAGCGGTAGTAAAATATGCCTACTTCGCTTTTGTACTTAATATATTCCTGCACCAGGAAATCAACCCTGATTTGTTGGGTATATTCCAGCAATTCTACTTCGTTATGCACCAGTTTGACCTGTACACCCCTGCCTCCAATATCCGGTTTGGCGATTAAGGGGAAGTCGAAATTTTTATCCTTTATGACCGATTTGATCTGCCTAAAGTCTGTTTTTGTTTTAAAGAGGATGGTTTTTGGATAATATTGTTGGGGGATGAGGTTATAAATACTGGCTTTGCTTTCCAATGTAAAACCACCATTTTCGATCAGTGGATTAGCCGTGCTGAAAAAGAAAAATGAACGAGCCTTAAAACTCAACCAGAACCAATAAAACATAACAGGTGCGTAAAACATATTGAGCGACCAGTATTCCCAATTAAAAAGCCTGATTAAAAATCTTCTTAAGCCAAAAAAACGGGGCAATACAACAGGTCTGTTGCTATCAGCTTCTATAGCAAGATCATGCACATATTCATTGCCATCTCTCAAATCATGATAGGTCATGGTAATGTTTTGCAGACTGACGTTGATGTTGGTAACACTTACCGTTTTCATTTTACCGCTACGGTTTATTACCAATGCGTCGGTATCATCACCTTCGCCAGCATGGTGATGAAAATACATGATATCTTCCACCTGATCCGGATTGGCTGATTTACACCAGTTATTAAACCAATTGACACGTTTGGCGGCTGCCACCTCATCATACAAAGTAGCCGACGACCAGATATGTGCGTCCTTGCCATCCAGCAATTTAATATGTTTCCGCTCGCCGTCCCAGCGGCACTCATATAAACTGCCTTGTGCATAAAGCACTAAAGTGAAGGGCTCAACAGCTATAAGATCAATGTCCTGATAAAAAAGGAAAGGGTTCTGTGCATTGATAATATCCATTAGTACCAGCCCACGGCTGGTTTTATAGGGAGGTACGGCCGTATGTTTTACAAAAGCTCCATTTAACAATACAACAGTGTCGCCATTGTTTTTGGTGGCTATCCAGCTGCCGTTGCGGTCGGCGTCTTTTGGGTACAATAGGGTGTAATTGCCATTTTGATATTTGCGTGGTGCTATGGCCTGCTTGCGGTTAACGTTTTCATCGCGGTTGGAGGTAAGCTGGAACCCGCTTTTTGTAGGGATATAGGTTACTGTGCACATGCCTTACGGTACTTAAGTGTTGACGCGGCAACGCCAAATTCATCAGGAATAACCACATCCGATACCGCGTTTACGCCAATACGGATCAGGGCCATATGATGAACGGTATGTTCCAGGTTATAAACCAGCTCGCGGTAGTAATTTGAAAATACCTGTGCCGAATGTGCTTCGCCTTCGCCGTATTCGGCTTGTAGCAATAATTGTTTATCAGGCTTTTGAACGTTTGCTTCTACCTGGCGAATGGTTGTGACGGCGAAATCTTTATCAGCTTCAATGGCTTTATTGCGGACGCGTTTATCATAATCAACCATGCCGGTTTCGTAACCTTTATTCAATTCAATAAAGAACTCAAGAATATGACGGGTATGCTGGCCGATACTTGATTGCGACAGCAGTTTTACCGGTTGGGTGTATTGTAAAGGACTTAATTCGTCAATTACATATTGTAGCTGCTCCAGCAGGTTGGAGATAGGTTCTTTCAATTGCATGATGCTAATTATTAGCAGTGGTTTTTAATTTTATTAATGAAGAAGAGGGATGAGGTTTAAAACCTCTTTCCTGAAAATGTAAAGCAGTATGGCTGATGTTGCGAACACGATAGTTGCCAGTATAAAAAGCTGACCGCCATCGCCCTGTACTACGATTCCCAGTTTGGTAAGATGAAAAAATATGGCACCGGCCATTAACCCTACAGCTATCAAAGCGCCTATGCCGGTAGTGCGGGGGATAATGATCAGTATGGCGGCTACCAGTTCCATGCTGCCAATGCCAATCCTGCCCCAGGGTTCCATACCCAGTTTGGTAAATATGTAAACCGACTCGGGGGCAGCGGTGAATTTGAAGAACAAGGTTTGTAACATGATGATGGCTGCTACAAGGCGCAGGGCCCAAACAAGTATGTTAAATTGTGTGTAAGTCATGATATTGAGTGGTGTGTTTGCTGAAAATATTTATGCTTGTACAGGCGCTTGCAGTCTTTGGCTCACTTTGATGGCGGCCATAACAATATCCCGGGCTACCTCTGCTTTGCTTTTAAGCGGGTATGCCTGGAACAGGAAATCGCGGTTGATGACCGTGATCTTGTTTGTGTCGTACCCAAATGTTGCGCCTTCGTCCTGTACAGAATTGAGCACCACCAAATCGAGATTTTTACTGTATAGTTTTTTGAGCGCGTTTTGCTCCTCATCGTTAGTTTCAAGAGCGAAGCCGATTGATACCTGATCCTTGCGCTTGATCTTACCGAACTCAAAGGCGATGTCGACATTTTTAACCATTTGCAGGCTAAACTCCTGGGTCGATTTTTTCATTTTTTGAGCGTATATCTGTGCCGGTTTATAATCGGCCACTGCTGCGGCGAAGATTGCTATCCGGGCTACGGGGAAATATTGTTGACAGGCCGCATACATTTCATCAGCCGAATCAACATGGATAACTCTGAGGCTGCTGTGAGATAAACTGATATTTACCGGCCCCGAAACTAAAATCACCTCAAAGCCCTGATCTAAAAAAGCCCCGGCAATGGCATAACCCATTTTGCCCGACGAATGGTTGCTAATGAAACGTACCGGATCGATAGCTTCGCGGGTGGGGCCGGCGGTGATTAACACTATGGGTTTGTTGTGTGTGGTTTTCATATTGTTTGGTGGTGTTTCTTGAAAGCATGGGCTTGCATGATTCCCCTCTTGAGAGGGGCGGAGGGGGGCAGCCTTGAAAAGCGTACTGCATAAACACCCCCCTTCCGTCGCACCTTGCCTTCGCGCCGCCTCTCAAGAAGGGATTTTGAATTGCTTTTACTTTTGCCCCTTTACCTCGGGCCATTTTTCATCGGCCACTTTAATGAGGTTTGCCTGGTCTTTGGTCCACAGTTCTTTTACCTTATCGTTGTAGTTGAAATAAAGCTTATCGTTCAGTACCGTCCAGGTATCAGTTTGGGTAGGGGCTTTGTGACCTTGTGAAGTGCCATAAGCGCAGTAACCGCCGTACTGTGGGGCATACTTTTCAGGGTCGGCTTTAAACGCTTCGAGGTTTTCATTGCTGGAGAAGAGCCAGGTAGCTTCTTTCCATTTGTATTGAAATTTGTCTGAGCCTTTTACCGGTTTCGATTCTTTGAAAAATGCAACCGGATCATAGCCTTTAATAGCCTTGCCGCCCGGAGCAAATATTTCTGATTGCTGGGCATAGGTTTGAACTGCGGTAACAAATGCGAGTGCCGCGATAATTAATAAACGTTTCATTTTTTTGATTTTAGATTGATTTATAATTGATTATTAAAAGCTGTTTATCGGATGGTTTTAGCCCAGTTGGCATCGGCTTTGGTTTTGAGGTTAGCCTCGTCCTTATCCCAGGATTTTTTTGTATTATTAAAAAACTTGTTGTAAAACAGGTACAGCTTGTTATTAACGAGTTTGAAGGTCTTGGGATCTATCTCTACTTTTTCGCCTTTAGCGCCCATGGCATAAGCGCACCAGCCGCCGTATTGTGGTTCGTATTTAGCAGGATCGACTTTAAATAAGTCCCTGTCCTGAGTGGAAGCGAAGTAATAAATAACGCCATCGTTTGCAAGGGAGATTTCTTTTTTGCCCTCTACGGCTTTTTGCTGAGTGAAGTAAGCTACAGGATCATAGCCTTCGAGCGCCAAGTCTGTTTTATCTAAATTGAACTGCTTTTTACGAACGTTTGTCTGGCTTTGTGCCGAAGCCATGCTTACAACAAATACAGTAGCTAAGAATAAATTGAATAATTTTTTCATGATTGTGTTAAACTTGATGTTTGGTTTTTCCTCCTTTGTCGGGGCGGACTATCAAACCTTACAGCGAATCAGAAAAATATTTAAACAGGGGAGCGAAGCGATTTATAAAGGAAATGAAATAGGTTTAAATTTTGTTTATCGGTCGTTTTTTGCTGATCTGGGCTGGTGTTAATTCTGAAGTTTATCTATTTTGCTTTGAATAAGGGTGTTATCAGCAGGCGTTTTTATCAGCGTTAGTGCTTGCTCAAAGTTTAGTTTTGCCCGTTCATTGTCAATGCCGGTGTATAGTTCGCCAAGCAGGGTATAGTAAAACTGGTTTCCGGTGAGTTTCAATTTTTCTGCCTCACTAATGGCTTCTTCGGGGCTGTTGGCTCTGGCAAGCGCAAAGGTGCGGTTGAGTGCCGCTATAGGTGAGTAGGCTATTTGCAGCAGGCGATTATAAAGCTGCAATATGTTTTCCCATTTTTGTTTGGAATCGGTTTTTTGGGTATGCCAATAGGCTATACTGGCTTCAATGTGATATTTTGATAATTGAGTGCCGGTGGTGGCTAGGTTTAAATAAAAGGCACCTTTGGCTATAAGGTCATAGTTCCAGAGGTTGGTGTCCTGATCTTCATATAAAATTAGTCCGCCGTTTTGATCTGTGCGGGCTTCAAACCTCGAGGCATGAAAATACATGAGCGAAAGCAATGCGTTAACCGGCGGTTTGTTGGTGCCTTCGTTTTCAATAAGCATGTGGCAAAGGCGCATGGCCTCAAAGCAAAGGTCTTTACGCAGAACCTGGTTATCACTAACAGAATAATAACCCTCGCTAAACAACAGATAAATAGTGGTGAGCACGTTTTCGAGCCGGTTATCAATTTCAGCCGGACCAGGCATTTGGATTTCTATTTTTTCATTGCGGATTTTTTCCTTAGCCCTGAACAGGCGTTTGTTAATGGTTTCTTTATTGGTCAGGAATGCTTCGGCTACTTCATCAATTCCGAAACCGCAAAGTATGCGTAACGAAAGTCCGATCTGTGCCTCGGGAGGGATAGCAGGATGACAGATTGCAAACATCATTTGCAACTGGCTGTCGGTGATGTTTTGGAGCGAAAGATCGATTTCCGGTTCATAGGTCTCCGCGGTTTGAATTTCCGTGGATATTTTGTTTTCAAAAATGCTATTACGTTGTAAATGATTTTTCGCCTTGTTTTTGGCTACGCTATAAAGCCAGGCGGTTGGGTTAGGCGGGATGCCTTTATAACTCCAGGCCTGGGCTGCGGTAAGGAAGGTATCGCTGGCGATGTCTTCGGCAGTTTCCATCTGATCAAACCCAAAGCGGCGGCACAGCACCGATACTATTTTGCGGTACTCGGTGCGGAATAGATGGGGAATGATTTCGGGGTTTTGCATGGGGCAAATGGAAAAATGTCATTGCGAGTGATAGCGCGGCAATCTCGTAGCTGTGCTTCGCCGCTTTGCATATCTCGCAGGCATAACTACGGGATTGCCACGTTGCGCCGGATACTCTTTTGCCCGAGCTGCTCCCCGCAATGACATGATTTATAAAATTATTCTTAATGCACCCCGTCATTTTTGGCAACCTTCCGTACTTCAACGGTATTACCATCGCCCTGCAAAACAGGGCAGCCTTTGGCAAACTCCACAGCTTCTTCAACAGATTCGGCTTTTACAGTGATTAAGCCGCCGATCGTTTCTTTGATCTCGCCAAAAGGACCGTTGGTAACTACGCCACCGTGACCTACAATTTTGGCATCGGCAAAAGGCAAACCAGTGCCACTCACAAATTTGTTTTGAGCAGCTATGCCGCCAATCCAGTCCATAGTTTGTTTCATCCAGATTTGGATCTGTTCGGGAGAAGCCACTTTGGTGCCGTCCTCGTGCCTGAAAATTAAAACGAATTCGTCCATCTTTTTAAATTTTAAAGGTTAATAAATATATGAATTACACCTCTATATCAAATGGAAATGGCTAAATAGGACAGGGCGGGTAATATTTATTTTGAATTTGAGATGTTCAATTTCGGAGTTTTTCTGAACCCGGGTAATTTCAAAAATCAGAAAGTTTATGTGATAGATAATCGCTTTTTAAATTCCAGGAAACAAACAGTTCGCCCTTCGGCAATATCTGTCTGACTTTTAGCAATCCTTTCCAAAACCCACAATGGTAAAATCTCATCTGATTTATAGTCAAGCTGCTTGGCATCAGGAGACGATGCCTGGGCTTTATTTTCTTTACCTATTATATTTGTTGTGTCAGCTTTCATCGCTTTATTATTTGATTTTAGCAATTATACCATAACATGTTTTCTTGATTGTACAATCGTATTTGAGATCGCCAATTGCTCCTGTTACTCCATCGGTTTCATAGGGACTTACAAGTACAGAATCGGAAGGGACAGTATTTTGAGTATAACACGGACCGCCTATGCGGATTGTATCGGTTTTATTAACAATGATTATGGTGTTGGCATGTATATGAACATATCCGCAATATCCCTTTGTATGTAATATAACTAGTCCTTTTATGGGTTGGGTTAATTTGAAGTATTGCCACTTTGCTTTACATTTATCAACAGTTTTTGCCATTTTGTGTATTTTACGCTGTGTTGAGCAGCTAAAACTTAATAGCATAATTGCCAATAAAAAAAGGAAACTTCGCATAACTAAATGTAAAATTTATAAACCAAAAAAGACCATCCGCGTATGCAAATGGTCTTTTTATTTTTTGATCCCACACCTTTCAGTGGGCCGGTCGTCTATCAAACTTTGATCTCAACCTCAACACCGCTTGGCAATTCAAGCTTCATCAGGGCATCTACAGTTTTTGAGTTAGAGCTGTAAATGTCTAATAAGCGCTTGTATGAGCAAAGTTGGAATTGCTCACGTGCTTTTTTGTTTACGTGTGGTGAACGTAATACGGTGAAGATTTTCTTTTCGGTTGGTAACGGAAGTGGTCCGCTAACTACAGCGCCTGTTGGCTTTACTGTTTTTACGATTTTCTCGGCAGATTTGTCTACCAGGTTGTAATCGTAAGATTTCAATTTGATCCTAATTCTTTGGCTCATTGTTAATTAATTTTTGTGATTTCACCGATTAAAGTGATTTCACTGATTTGATTTGACCAACCATAAGAGCTATTTATTATGGCTGATCGGGTTATTATTATTTGAAAATTTGAAGATGAGGCAATTTGATAACGTAATTTTCAAATTATCAAATCGCCCAATCTTCAAATTAAATTAGTCGATAGCAACTTGTTTGCGGCCTTTTGATTTGGCAACAACTTCGTCCTGTACGTTACGAGGTGCATCAGAGTAGTGGTCAAACTCCATAGTTGAAGTTGCACGGCCTGAAGTGATAGTACGTAATTGAGTTACATAACCAAACATTTCAGAAAGTGGTACCATAGCTTTGATTACCTGTGAGCCGTTACGGGTGTCCATACCTTGCAGCTGGCCACGACGACGGTTCATGTCACCGATAACGTCACCCATGTTTTCTTCAGGGGTTAGGATTTCGATTTTCATGATTGGCTCAAGCAATACCGGTTTACATTTTGGCAATGCTTCGCGGTAAGCAGAACGTGCAGCAATCTCGAATGATAACGCGTCCGAATCGACTGCGTGGAATGAACCATCAATCAAACGAACTTTTAAGCTTGTAAGTGGGTAGCCTGCAAGTACACCATTGTCCATAGCGGCTTTGAAACCTTTTTCTACAGATGGGATAAACTCACGTGGGATTGAACCACCAACAATCTCGTTAACAAACTGCAAGCCTTCTTTGTTATCGTCGGCTGGAGAGATAACAACCTGAATATCCGCGAATTTACCACGACCACCAGTTTGTTTCTTGTAAGTTTCACGGTGTTGGATAGTGCCGGTGATAGCTTCTTTGTAAGCTACCTGAGGAGCACCCTGGTTAACTTCCACTTTAAACTCGCGTTTTAAGCGGTCCATCAAAATATCCAGGTGTAACTCACCCATACCAGAGATAACTGTTTGACCAGTATCTTGATCTGTTTGTACCCGGAAAGTTGGATCCTCTTCTGCCAGTTTACCTAAAGCGATACCTAATTTATCAACGTCGGCCTGAGTTTTAGGCTCAATTGCCAAACCGATAACCGGCTCAGGGAATACCATCGACTCAAGAACCAACTGATGTTTCTCGTCGCAAAGGGTATCACCTGTTTTGATATCTTTAAAGCCTACTACCGCAGCAATATCACCTGCACCCACGTTAGGGATAGGGTTTTGCTTGTTAGCATGCATCTGGAAGATACGGCTGATACGCTCTTTGCTTTCTGAACGCATGTTGTACACGTATGAACCAGCATCAAGGTTACCAGAGTAAACACGGATGAAGCATAAACGACCTACAAACGGGTCGGTAGCAATTTTAAATGCTAATGCTGCAAATGGTTCTTTTACATCTGGTTTAACCAAAATTTCGGCACCCGTATCAGGGTTAGTACCAACAACACCTTTTGAATCAAGAGGTGAAGGCATTAACTCCATTACATAGTCAAGCATGGTTTGTACACCTTTGTTTTTGAAAGATGAACCGCAAGTCATCGGAACGATTTTGCCGGCCAAAGTAGCCTGACGTAAAGCGTCTAATACTTCGCGCTCAGTGATGGTTGTAGGATCTTCAAAGAATTTCTCCATTAAAGAGTCATCAAACTCAGCAACTGCTTCCAATAATTTCTCTCTCCACTCTGTAGCTTCGTCAAGCATATCGGCAGGGATTGGAACTTCGGTAAAGGTCATACCTTTATCATGTTCATTCCAAACAATACCACGGAAGTTGATCAAATCAACCACACCTTTAAACTGGTCTTCAGCACCGATAGGCAACTGCAATGGGATAGCAACGCTGCCCAACATTTCTTTAACCTGTTTTACCACATTAAGGAAATCGGCACCAGAGCGGTCCATTTTGTTAACGAAACCAATACGCGGAACGTTGTAGTTGTTAGCCAAACGCCAGTTAGTTTCTGACTGAGGCTCAACACCATCAACCGCGCTGAATAAGAACACCAAACCATCAAGTACACGTAATGAACGGTTTACCTCCACGGTAAAGTCCACGTGACCCGGGGTATCAATGATGTTCATGTGATAGTTATGGTTACGATATTTCCAGTTTACGGTTGTTGCAGCCGAAGTGATGGTGATACCACGTTCCTGCTCCTGGGCCATCCAGTCCATGGTAGCGGCACCTTCGTGTACCTCACCAATTTTGTGGCTTACACCAGCATAGTAAAGGATACGCTCGGTAGTGGTAGTTTTACCAGCATCAATGTGAGCGGCAATACCAATGTTTCTTGTATATTTTAGATCTCTTGACATTTTATTTGTTTTGTGATTTCACCTGATCCGTTAATAATTACACCGATTAAAAAGTGTAAACGTAAATAATCGGTGTAATCTTATTATTAAATCGGTGTAATCTAAATTTTTAGAACCTGAAGTGTGAGAACGCTTTGTTAGCCTCAGCCATTTTGTGCGTATCTTCTTTCTTCTTAACAGCGGCACCTTCGCCTTTTGCAGCAGAGATGATTTCGCCTGCTAATTTCTCCATCATGGTTTTTTCACCACGACGACGTGCATAGCTGATTAACCATTTCATACCCAAAGCTATTTTACGCTCAGGACGAACCTCTGTAGGTACCTGGAAGTTAGCACCACCTACACGGCGGCTTTTTACTTCAACAGCAGGCATTACATTGTTTAAAGCTTTTTTCCAGGTTTCTAAGCCGTTTTCGCTTGTTTTTTTCTCAACAATTTCAACAGCGTTGTAAAAAATAGAGTATGCGGTTGATTTTTTACCATCATACATCATGTTGTTTACAAACCTTGTTACCAAAGTATCATTGAACTTTGGATCAGGAAGGATAATTCTCTTTTTTGGTTTTGACTTTCTCATTGCTTTCTATCCTCCTTAATTATTTCTTTTTACCTTTTGTTGGCGCTGCTGCTACCTGACCTGGTTTAGGACGTTTGGTACCATATTTTGAACGACGTTGGTTACGGCCAGCTACACCTGATGTATCCAGTGCACCACGGATGATGTGGTAACGTACACCCGGTAAGTCTTTAACACGACCACCACGGATCAAAACGATAGAGTGCTCCTGTAAGTTGTGACCTTCACCTGGGATGTAAGCGTTTACTTCTTTACCGTTGGTTAAGCGCACACGGGCAACTTTACGCATTGCTGAGTTTGGTTTTTTAGGGGTAGTGGTGTACACACGGGTGCACACGCCTCTTCGCTGTGGACAGCTGTCCAACGCTGGTGACTTACTCTTGTCAACCAGAGCTACTCTACCTTTTCTAACTAATTGCTGAATAGTAGGCATTTCTTGCTTTTTTGTCTAATTATTTTATCCCGCATTTCGGGACTGCAAAAGTACGAACATTATTTTTGATTTTCAAGTAGTTGTGTGAAAGTTTTTTTGAGGGGAAGAAGTTGAGGGTGTGGTGGTTGGAATTTTGTTTTTGCTATATAGCAAGCCGGGTGTATATTAGTCAATAGGCGGCGGGGGAAGTAACGTGACACTAATATTACTTGGTTCTAATCCGAAAAACTTATCGCCTCTTGTAAAGATCATGTCAGGACACTGATCAAGCAGCCTGTTGAAAAGCGCATTGTGTACTCTGGTTTTATCAGTATAATTATCATGTGTGTACAAGCCTTCAATTGAACATTGCGTTATATAAAAAGGGACAAATTTGTGACCCGGAAATTGCTCTTGTATTGATTTCATTATAAAGTTGAACCCGGTTTCAAATTCCTGATAAGGGGAAGCCGTTACCACATTAATGGCGCTATAGTCAATTTCCCTTTGAAACCTGTCGTCATAGGCAGGTACCGAAGTTTCGTCAATCCCAAAAATTGAAAACAGAGGAGCAAGCATGCTTATTGAAAAAACTAACTTTTTTGTATGATTAAACGATTTATAGTTATTGCGTTGAATGATCATCTCGCCGCTGAATGCTATTTCATGGGGCAAGGCAGTATTGTGGATTTTTTTTGTTGTGTCAGTTTTTAGCTTTTTTAAAAAATCAGTCCAAGGTTTAAATGATTTTTTATAGTTGGTCATATTCTCTTCTACAATTTTTGTTAGTTCAATGATTCCGGGGTATTCTGCATAAACAGGATCAAGATTGTTAACTCCGATTGGATAATACTTTTTAATAACCCCGGAGATTTCGGCAACCAGTTTATTAGGAGAGTTTGTATCTAACACGAAATTATTCAACATAAAGTGCTTGGGTTAACATTAATAACGAGGTACATGAAGTTGATGAATATATTGAACTGCCCCAAAAAAGGGCCGGACACCGATGTAACCAGGTTTAGGTGACAGCGGGCCGGCCCGTAATACTTTATATATTGAATTAATAAGGGAGTTTATTCTTTTACCTTATTCCAGGTGTCGCGGTTAAAAGCCAATACTTTAGTAGGGTTACCGCTTGCATCTTTGGTGAATTTTAACGGGAAGCCAAAAGCTTGATTTAAAAATAACACTTCAGACAAGGGTTTAAAATTGATTTCCTTGCCATCCCATGATTGTTTGAGCGTTAATCCGTCGGGTATCGCGGTTATAGTCAGAAAAAGATCAGCCCTCTCATCCGATTGATATTTGCCCGCCAAAACTTTTATTTGTTCGGGTTTCAGTTGTACCTCTTTAGGTGGAGTATAGCTGTTTATCTTTGCCCATATTTGCCTGCCACCTAAAGTGATCTGGTTTATTTCGCCGGCTTCATTCTTTGAAAATACAACAGGGATCTTTTCATCGCCGTCATCATCTAAAAGTTCAAATTCCAGGTCTGATTTGCGGGTTAAAGTTAGTTTTTGATCTCCGCCAAGCTGTTGGGCAATTAGTTTATCACCATCTGCTGTTACTTTATATACTCTATACTCGTTATCCTTTTGCTGATAAATGCCTTCAAAAGCTTTGAGCTGGGTATCTGCAATAATTATTGTTGGGGACTTTGCCACTTTTGCGATAACCGGTGCAATGCCCGGGCCGGTTAAAGCAACTACAGCTATAAATGCAAACCTGCATATATAGCCCGTGATAATTTTAATGCTGGTCATTTTTGATAGGTTTATAATGTTGAACCAAATCTACGAAAAATGATTTTGGAAAATCAAATTTTACAGAATTAAATTTTGGTGATATTTATTTTTATTGTTTTAAATTCTGATTTTTATCTATTTTTCATTTTAAACCATAATAAAATTCTGCGCTGAATAAATCAGATGAGCATAAAAAGAGCGCCGGTAAAACCAGCGCCCTCTTTCATCACTCACTAAACTACTTATGGAAAACTTAAATTAAAAACATTAATAACCGCGGTCGTGATAATGACCGTGATCGTCACCGTCATGGTAGCCATTATTATACCCGTTGTTATAGCCGTTACGGTACCTGTGATGGTGACCATAATCTTCACGAACAACGCAACCTGAGGTTACAGATACTACTGCTGATATTAATAGTGCCAAAGCAACAAATTTCCTTTTCATGGTATAAAATCTTTAATCATCATCTATATTGAAGATGTACACATATATGACTGATGGAAATGGAAAAGGATTAATCGGGGATTAATTTGGAGAGAAGAGAACTATTTGTTGTCAATGATGCTGGTTATAATCATCAAACCAACCCCATGCTTTCTCTATACTCTTGCTGAATAATGAGCAGGCAATTGGCGCACAAACACCCGTCATACAGCTCGCTCACATATTGTACCTCGTTAATAGTAAGCTGCACAGTACTGCACTGGCACTTGGTGAATGAATTGGCTTTACATTCAAAAGGTGTTTTGCAGCGTTCGCAACGGATGATTTCGTGTTTGGGCATCTCTTTAGTCCATAGCTAATGGTCCATAGACCATAGAAAAGGTTTGCTAAAATATGGAATGTAGCAGTGACTTATTAAATATAACTGTCATTAAATAAAAAGTCCATGAACTATAGCTTTGTAGCTATGGTCCATGGACTATCATCTATCGACTAAAAAAACTTATGCAGAGCAAGTCACGCAGCCTTCTTCCATTGAGCAGGTTGGGCCTGCCGGAATTTCGTCGGCAACGGCGTCAACAACGGCCGGGATAACCGGATCCATGTTTTTACCGCCCTGGTTTTCAACTGTAAATTTAACTGCTTGTGATGCTGCTTGTGTACGCAGGTAGTACATGCCTGTTTTCAAGCCTTTTTTCCATGCGTAGAAATGCATTGAAGTAAGTTTAGAAGCGTTTGGTGAGTTGATGAACAGGTTCAATGATTGCGACTGGCAAATGTACGCGCCCCTGTCGGCAGCCATATCAATAATGCTGCGCATTTTGATCTCCCAAACAGTTTTGTACAATGCTTTGATATCAGCAGGAATCTCAGCTATTTCCTGGATTGAACCGTTTGCGCTGATGATCTTATCTTTCATGCTGGTGCTCCACAAACCAAGGTTTACTAAGTCACGCAGCAAATATTTGTTTACTACAATGAATTCACCACTTAATACACGGCGGGTGTAAATGTTTGAAGTATAGGGTTCAAAGCATTCGTTGTTACCTAAAATCTGTGATGTTGAAGCAGTTGGCATCGGTGCAACTAATAATGAGTTGCGTACGCCGTGGTTCATTACATCTAAACGCAGGTTTTCCCAATCCCACCTGCCGCTTTCTGGTTTTACACCCCACAGATCGAACTGGAATTTACCTTGTGACAATGGTGAGCCTTTGAATGTTTCATAAGCACCATCTTTTATAGCCATATCTTTTGAAGCTGTCATTGCTGCAAAGTAGATGGTTTCGAAGATCTCGATGTTTAGTTTTTTAGCTTCATCGCTTTCAAACGGCATACGCAGTTGAATGAAAGTATCAGCCAAGCCCTGTACACCTAAACCAATAGGACGGTGACGCAGGTTTGAGTATTCAGCTTCTTTAACCGGGTAGTAGTTACCATCAATGATCCTGTTAAGGTTGATAGTTGCCTGGTAAGTTACTTCGTACAGTTTATCATGATCAAAAGCACCATTGTTGATGTAACGTGGTAATGCTAATGAAGCCAGGTTACAAACAGCTACCTCGTTTGCATCGGTATACTCGATGATCTCGGTGCAAAGGTTTGAGCTTTTAATGGTACCCAGGTTTTGCTGGTTTGATTTACCGTTAGCCGCATCTTTATATAATAAGTATGGCGTACCGGTTTCAACCTGTGCATCAAGCACTGCAAACCAAAGTTCCTGTGCTTTTACTGTACGACGCTGACGGCCTTCTTTTTCGTATTTAATGTACAGCTCTTCAAATTCTTTGCCCCAGCAATCGGCTAAGCCTGGTGCTTCGTGCGGGCAAAATAAGCTCCAATCCTCATTGGCTTCAACGCGCTGCATGAACAGGTCTGATACCCAAAGGGCATAGAACAAGTCGCGGGCACGCATTTCTTCTTTACCGTGGTTTTTACGCAGATCAAGGAATTCAAAGATATCGGCATGCCATGGCTCTAAGTAAACGGCGAAAGCGCCTTTACGTTTACCACCGCCCTGATCAACATAACGTGCGGTATCATTAAATACACGCAGCATTGGGATAATACCATTGCTGGTACCGTTAGTGCCGCTGATGTATGAACCTGTAGCCCTTACGTTGTGGATACTTAAACCGATACCACCCGCGCTTTGCGAAATTTTAGCAGTTTGTTTTAATGTATCATAGATACCCTCAATGCTATCATCTTTCATGGTTAACAAAAAGCATGATGACATTTGAGGTTTTGGTGTACCTGCATTAAACAAAGTTGGTGTAGCATGGGTAAACCAACGCTCGCTCATTAAATGGTAGGTTTTGATAGCGCTCTCGATATCGTTTTTGTGGATACCTACAGATACACGCATAAATAAATGCTGCGGGCGCTCGGCAATTTTACCGTCGATCTTTAACAGGTATGATTTTTCGAGGGTTTTGAAACCGAAGTAATCAAAGCCAAAGTCGCGGTCATAAATGATGGTGCTGTCAAGCAGTTCCGCGTTTTCTTTAATCACTTCATAAACGTCGTCAGCGATAAGCGAGGCATCTTTACCTGTTTTCTTGTCAACATACTCATGCAGGAGGCGCATGGTTTCCGAAAACGATTTGATGGTGTTTTTGTGCAGGTTTGATACCGCGATACGCGAAGCCAGCAAAGCATAATCAGGGTGCTTGGTGGTTAATGACGCGGCGGTTTCGGCAGCCAGGTTATCCAGCTCGGAGGTGGTTACGCCATCAAATAAACCTTCAATTACCTTTTTAGCCACATCAATGGGGTCAACTAATTGAAACCCATAGCACAGTTTTTCAATACGTGCGGTGATCTTGTCAAATTTTACGGATTCTCTTCTTCCGTCTCTTTTTACTACGAACATTTTGCCCCTCCTTTTGCCCCGTTAAAAGCGAAGCTTTTTTAGTTAATATTATTGTGATTTGATTATTTTCTGAACCTTGATTTTTTTTGATTTTGGGATTGGCCTGAGACTACCTAACCTCTAATCACCAATCTCTAACCTCTTCAATTAAAAATCATCATCAAGCGAAAAGCTTTTGCTTTCGGCCGATGCATTCAGTACACCACTTTTTTGATAATCGCCTACACGCTTTTCAAAAAAGTTGGTTTTGCCCTGTAACGAGATCATTTCCATGAAATCGAACGGATTGGTTGCGTTATAGAATTTATCGTACCCAAGTTCGCTCAGCCACCTGTCGGCCACAAACTCAATGTACTGGCTCATTAGCTTGGCATTCATTCCTATCAGGTTAACCGGTAATGCCTCGGTTATAAATTCTTTTTCTATCTCTACCGCATCGGTAATGATCTTGGTAACCTGTTCCTGCGGTAGTTTGTTTTCAAGCATGCCATATAATAAGCAGGCAAATTCGCAGTGCGAACCTTCATCGCGCGAGATCAGCTCATTGCTGAAAGTTAAGCCCGGCATCAGGCCGCGTTTTTTAAGCCAGAATATGGAGCAAAAGCTGCCTGAAAAGAAGATCCCTTCAACCGCCGCGAATGCAACCAAACGCTCGGCAAAGTTGCCGTTGTTGATCCATTTTAGCGCCCATTCGGCTTTTTTGCCAACACATGGTACGGTTTCAATAGCATGGAAAAGGCGATCTTTCTCGGTCGGATCTTTTACGTAGGTGTCTATCAGCAGGGCATAGGTTTCAGAGTGGATGTTTTCCATCATGATCTGGAAACCGTAAAAGCAGCGTGCTTCGGGCAATTGTACTTCGCTCATGAAGTTTACCGCCAGGTTCTCGTTCACGATACCATCGCTTGCGGCAAAAAAAGCGAGTACATGCGAGATAAAATGTTTCTCGCCCGAATTAAGACTTTCCCAATGTTTGATATCGTCCGATAGGTCGATTTCCTCGGCGGTCCAGAAGCTGGCCTCCGCTTTTTTATACATCTCCCAAATTGCGGGATACTTAATGGGAAGGATAACAAACCGGTCCTTGTTTTCCCGTAGTAATAATTCGTTTTCCAAACTCATTGGTGTCTACTTTTTTAGTTTCTTTCTTTAATCAGGTATTCAGACACGAAAGCAAGCCCTACTTTTCAATAAAGCTTTAAATTTTGATGCCTTCGGGTTTACTCCTTAGCAACTGTATTGTGTAACTTTCTGACAGCCAGTTATTTAATTAGAAGTTGACGAGTGCTTCTGGCTGCCGGCTGAATGCCTTTTTTATTACCTTGCTGAGCAAAGTTAATGTTTGAGTTGTGTAGTTGTGAATGATAGTTTTTCACAAACCCCCGAGTTATCCACACTTTATCGGCACTTGTTATATTGATGAAAAATTAATGGACTTGAAAACAGCCGATTAAAAATTTGATTGAAATTAGCATGCCTTGATACTTGCGGATTACGATAATTTAACATTATAAATTACTTGACTTAACACCGACAATTATTGCCAATAATGAAATGCTTTTGCTTGCAGCAGGTATCAATATTAAAATGCGAAGTTAAAAGGTTGTTGCAAGCCGGTATGTGGAAAACAATTACGCCCGTTAGCCATGAACCAACGGGCGTATTCCTAAAAGTTTTACGAATTATTTTGCGTCCTCAACCGGAACAAATTTCATCGACACTGAATTTACACAATGGCGGGTGTTTTTTGGCGTCATATATTCACCTTCAAACACATGGCCCAGGTGTGCGCCGCAATTTGCACACAGGATTTCTACCCTGCGGCCATCGGCGTCTACTTCGCGGCGAACAGCTCCTTCAATCTCATCGTCAAAACTCGGCCAGCCGCAAAACGACTCAAACTTATCTTCCGATCGATACAGCGGCGCATCACAGCGTTTGCAAACGTATAAACCTTGTGCCTTATTGTTCAGTAACGAGCCGGTGAACGGCCTTTCGGTGCCTTTGTATAATATTACCCTTTCTTCTTCGGGCGTTAATTGATTGTACTCCATATTTTTTGTTGGGGTTACACAAATTTTTTTGATGATTTCACCGATTGGGAAACTCCATCCGGTGTTTTGATCTACTATAAAGATACGACAATTTAGGCCGACATAATGCTTTGCAGGCTGATGTTTACACTGGTTTGACGGGGAGTGGCAGATGTGTTGATGTGCAGATTTCAGATGTGCAGATTGCTGAAAATATATAGCTACCAGGACCACTGAAAGCCTGCGGCAGAAGGTTTAATATCCCGCATCCAGTTTTTTTAACAGTTCGAGGCCTTCATTCCACTCTCCGTAACCCGCTGATACATTGATATGGCCGGCATCGCCAATATTCACAATTTCACTTCCCCAACTGTCTGCAAATAATGAGGCCCGTTCCCTGCTTACATAGAAATCATTGTTACTAAATACGGTTATTGATTTGAATGGTAGCTTGCCTAATGGCATCGGGGTAAAACCACTTGTGCCGGTTGGATAACTATCTGCTTCAGTATCGCTCGGCGCAACCAGTAATACACCCTTTATTGCAATGTTATATTGTTTTGCCCACGAGGCTATGGCTGCACAAGCCAGGCTGTGGCCAACTAAGATTACGTTTTCCGGGTCATAGCGGTTTACATAATCATTTATAGTTTTTATCCAATCGCTGCAAACCGAGGTTTCCCAATCCTGTTGTTCAATACGGGTAAAATTGAACTGTTTTTCCCAAATGCTTTGCCAATGTTGTTGATCTGAATTACCCAATCCCGCGTGTATAAGAATATCAGCGTTGAAAACCATAGTTTCGGTAAGATGTTAAATAACTTAATAATTGAAAGCTCAAGATAGGGATTTTAATCCTCGGTCATGAGTTTGAACGACCTTCAGCCACCTGTTTAATCACTTTATTCCTCTTTACCAACAATTGTGTCATATAGTTAGACAGGAACAGAAAGTTTACCGCTTCTCCCAATATTCCGCCCGGCGATTCGAACGTGAAAATATCCCGCATCATGGTTTGGTTAAGGATAGGATAAAAATAATGCTCATGCGTAAAGTTTTTGAAAGCACCCTCAACCTGGATATCGGTAAAGTAATTTGGATATTCCATTTCAGTGATCTTTGAGGTAAGGTTTTGCCATATGCCGAAATGCTTTGCCCGCCAGGTAACAGTTTCGCCGAGTTCAATCAAGCCGGTTGTACGCCCGGCAATAGCTCGTTCGCCAGTATGTTTTGTTGACTCTACATGTACATCAATGTTACGGGCAATGTCAAACACT
Source organism: Mucilaginibacter gossypii (assembly GCF_900100945.1). Classification (GTDB taxonomy): domain Bacteria; phylum Bacteroidota; class Bacteroidia; order Sphingobacteriales; family Sphingobacteriaceae; genus Mucilaginibacter; species Mucilaginibacter gossypii. The sequence continues at coordinate 216,460 of NZ_FNCG01000012.1, forward strand.
CTTTCAACAGGCGCATTAATATGGGTAGCAAGCAGAATTTGTGATGGCATATAGTATAAAAAAGGCTGTCGTTTAGCGACAGCCCAAATATAGTGTTACGCATTACAAATAATCAGCGTAATCATCAAAATAAAAAAAACAATCAACGGTTAAAATTCCGCATTCTTGGGGAATCTCGGGAAGGGGATTACATCGCGGATGTTGCCCATGCCGGTAACAAACAGCACCAACCGCTCAAAGCCTAAACCAAAGCCGGCATGCGGACAAGAGCCGAAACGGCGGGTATCCAAATACCACCAAAGTTCTTCGGTAGGGATGCCCATTTCGTTCATGCGCTGCTCAAGCTTGTCTAAACGTTCTTCACGCTGTGAACCACCTACAATTTCGCCAATGCCCGGGAACAGGATGTCCATGGCGCGCACAGTTTTGCCATCGTCGTTCTGGCGCATGTAAAACGCTTTGATCTCCTTTGGATAATCGGTCAGGATCACCGGCTTTTTAAAATGTTTTTCAACCAGGTAGCGCTCGTGCTCACTTTGCAGGTCGGTACCCCAGCCTTCAACAGGATAAACAAACTTTTTCTTTTTGTTTGGGGTAGATTCTTTCAGGATGTCAATCGCCTCGGTATAGGTTAGGCGCTCGAAATCGTTATTTAAGCAAAACTGCAGTTTTTCAAGCAGCGTCATTTCTGAGCGCTCGTTTTGCGGCTTGGTTTTTTCCTCTTCAGTTAAGCGCTGGGTTAAAAATTCAATGTCATCGGCATTTTTATCCAACGCGTATTTGATCACATATTTCAGCATGTCCTCGGCAAGGTCCATGTTGTCAACCAGATCGTTAAAGGCTACTTCCGGCTCAATCATCCAAAACTCGGCCAGGTGGCGTGTGGTGTTTGAATTTTCGGCACGGAAAGTTGGGCCGAAGGTATAAATATCACTCAGGGCCATAGCGCCAAGCTCACCTTCCAACTGACCGGATACGGTTAAGTTAGTGGCACGACCAAAAAAATCCTGTTTGAAATCAATCTCGCCGGTATCAGTTTTCGGAATGTTATCCAGGTCGAAGTTGGTAACGTGAAAAGTCTCGCCCGCGCCTTCAGCATCTGAAGCCGTAATTACAGGGGTATGCAGGTAAACAAAACCCCGTTCCTGGAAAAACTGGTGCACCGCGAATGCCAGGCTGTTACGCACCCTGAAAATAGCGCCAAACGTACTGGTACGGAAACGCAGGTGGGCGTTTTCCCTCAAAAACTCAAGGCTATGCTTTTTAGGCTGGATAGGATATTTTTCAGGATCGCTGTCACCTAAAATCTCAATCTCAGTTGCAACAACCTCAACTGTTTGGCCTTTACCTAAAGATGCTATCAATTTACCCTGAACACTAAGTGCTGCACCAACGGTAATGCGTTTAAGTAATGCCGGGTCGGTATTTTCAAAATCAACAACTACCTGGATGTTATTATTAGTTGAGCCATCATTCAAAGCAATAAAGCGATTTGAACGGAATGCACGCACCCATCCTTTAACTGTTACATCAATTTCGGTTTGCTGGCTTTGCAGCAATGCTTTGATCTTAGTTCGCTGACTCATATCATGTATAATTTTTAGAGTCGCAAAAATACAATTAATTATGAAAGCGCACTTTGAAACATGAGCTAAAAAACATTAGCATGTTAACACGGAAAGATATATCAGGAGAAAAGGGGAAAAGGAAACCAGCGACTAAAAATGTAGCCGGGAACATGAAGTATCCCGGCTATTTCTTTTTGACGCTTACTTGTTTGTAACCATGATTGTGTCACGGAGTAACGTGTTTGTCGTCGCGCCGCCTACCATAATAGTGTCTTTGCTTTTATTCAATGACTGGTTGGTAATGCTTTTTTTTGCACTAACACTGTCTTGTTTTGGGGCTACGCCATTTTTTTGGCAGCCAGCAAATAACAGAAGTGATACTGAGGCGGTTAATAATAGAGCTTTTTTCATAAAACAAATTTACAACTAATACGAATGATAATTAAGCTTAGTTACAATTAATATAAAAGTTAATATTTGAGCTTAGCTTTAAACTTGCCCTCGCTAAAAGTAACCTTGTCCGGATGACTTTCGGTTTGGCTATCAATTACTTTCAGAAAACGTAATTCGAACAATCCCTGCAGTATTTTATCGGCCTGGTTGTATGAAATTATAGTTACCGAACTAAGATGGGTAGGGTCAGGTTTGTATCCGGCTAACGGGGAGCCGTTTTTTGTAATGTGGTAATAGTTTTCGTTTGCTTTGAGGGTATAATACCCAACACCATCAAACACAATTTTAAAACCTACCTGCTCTTCTTCACCTCCAATGGTGCTTTTTGCTGATATGGTAATGGTATCACCCATTATATTCGAACCGGAAGGATTAGCCTCCCATTTGATGTTGTTTTTTTGCGCAAGCATAAAATCGGGTATGACCGGAAAATTACAGCAGTCCTTTTTTTTGCAGGCCGAAAAAAGCAGGGCCACGGCTATGGCTAATATCAAACAGGGATATTTCATTGCTTTACTGATGACAGGTTAATAAATTGTACAGGAAATATAAAGATATTTAAAAGTAAAGCATATTATACGTGGTTTCAGTAAGTTTGCCGCTCATTTTGTTTTATCGCCCATGAATCCCAAATTGAGCCTCGTTATTGGCATTCTATGCATTTCTTTTTCGCCGATATTTGTAAAGCTTGCCGGGGTATCACCAATTGGTTCGGCATTTTACCGGGTGTTTATAGCCTGGATTTGTCTTGCCCCATTTTGTGTATTTAGGCAAAAACTTAAAATAAATAAAAAGCAATTGCTTATTTCCATAGCTGCGGGCATGGTTTTCGCCCTTGATATTGCGGTATGGAATATTTCGCTGTTAAAGATCAGCGCCACTGTATCAACCCTTATTGCCAACCTGGCCCCGGTTTGGGTAGGCCTGATGAGCTTCCTGTTTTTAAGAAAAGGATCAGGTCGGCTATTTTGGATAGGTACGCTCATTGCCATCGCCGGTATGGTTGTTTTGGTAGGTTATGAACATATTTTGCACATGGAACTTAATGCCGGCATACTGCTGGCTATACTCGCCAGTTTTTTTTATGCTACTTATATCATGATCACCAAAAATATTATGGCCGGTATTGATGTGTTTAGTTTTATGTTTTACAGTATGCTGAGCGCCAGTATTTTTTTGCTGGTAGTCAATGGATCTATGCATAACGATATTGTTCATCTTTCTTTAAAAGTTTGGCTTTGCTTTATAGGTATGGGGCTTATTTGCCAGTTAGCAGGCTGGCTAACCATCAATTACTCGTTACGTTATCTGGAACCAACCAGGGTTTCCATTGCCTTATTAAGCCAAACGGTTTTTGCCGGGCTGCTGGCTGCTTTTTTACTGCATGAACGTTTAGGTTTTAATGAGATTGTTGGCAGTATAATTGTATTGGCCGGGATAGCAGTGACCTTTTTAAAACCACGAAATCGAAAAGCGAATACCTTGGTTTAAACGGGTTTAAGCGCAGTACAAATGAAGCTGTATCATATCATGATGTTAATATCTTCAGTTCGCTTCGGTCGCAACGATCGAAGTACGATTGTATAATTTTATTACTTTTTTAATACTTTAGTGGTATTTAATGTAACCCCATTGCTTTATTAAGTAGTTGATTATAAGTTTGCTGTGTTTAAATTATGGAATTTATGTTAACCCTGTTAACCCCTGTCATCGCAGTAATTAAATTGGTATATATCTCAGGATCTTAACTCAAAGCGTTAAACGGTAACTTGTCTCTTAAGGAGATTGAATTTTAAACAGCTCGTTATCAAACAAAACCGTATTTTAACGTTTTCGAATTACGGGCAACGATCTATCTTCCCTACATTTGCTTTAACTCATGATTCAAAAATCCACTATCGACCGTATTATGGAAGCCACCGACATTGTGGAGGTGATAGGGGAATTTGTGCAGTTAAAAAAGCGCGGGGCTAACTACGTAGGCCTTTCGCCTTTCGCGAATGAGCGTACCCCTTCGTTCACGGTATCCCCGGCAAAAGGTATTTTTAAAGATTTCTCAACAGGAAAAGGCGGTTCGGCTGTTACGTTTTTAATGGAGCTGGAAAAGTTCAGCTATCCCGAGGCCTTGAAATGGCTCGCTAAAAAGTACGGCATCGAGGTTGAAGAAACTGTTGAAGTTCCCGAAAACCGCGAGGAGGATCTGCGCCGGGAAAGCCTTATGATCGTATCGGCATTTGCTGCTAAGTTTTTTCACGAGGCCATGCTCGAAACGGAGGAAGGGCAAAGCATCGGTCTCAGTTATTTTAAAGAACGCGGCTTTACTGCCGAAACCATCAAGAAGTTTGAATTGGGTTACTCGCCCGATCAATGGGAAGCTTTTACAGGTGCCGCTATCAGGAACGGCTATAAAGAGCAGTTTCTGGTCGAGAGCGGTCTGTCGGTAAAGCGGGATAACGGGGCCTTGTTCGACAGGTACCGCGGTCGGGTAATGTTCCCGATCCATAGTTTTACCGGCAGGGTAATTGGTTTTGGCGGCCGTACACTAAAAAAAGATAAAAACGTAGCCAAGTATGTTAACTCGCCCGAGTCGGAGATCTACCATAAATCAAATGTACTTTACGGCCTCTACTTCGCTAAAAAGGCTATTCGTGAGCAGGATAACTGTTACCTGGTAGAAGGCTATGCCGATGTACTTTCGGTACACCAGGCGGGGGTTGAAAACGTGGTGGCTTCATCAGGCACATCGCTCACTACTGAGCAGATTAAGCTCATTGCCCGTTTTACTAAAAACATCACCATATTATATGATGGCGACGCAGCCGGGATCAAAGCTTCACTGCGTGGTTTGGATATGATCCTGGAGGAAGGGCTTAATGTAAAAGTAGTGCTGTTTCCGGATGGACATGATCCTGATTCATTTGTACAATCGAAAGGGTCAAGTGCTTTTAAAAAGCACATCGAGGAAAATAAGAAGGACTTTATCCTGTATAAAACCCAGATCCTGCTTAAAGAAGTTGGTAACGACCCGATAAAAAAGGCTGATGTGATCCGTGAGGTTGTTGAAAGTATCGCCAAGATCCCGGATAGCATCAAGGCGTCGGTATTTATAAAGGAGTGTAGCGGCTTATTGCAGATAGACGAGCGCGCCCTTTTATCCGAGCTCAATAAAATGCGCACTGCCAAAGCCAAAAAGGAGGAGCAGCAGCGTCAGCAGCAAAACAACAGGTTTGCCGAAATGCCCGACGAACCCCACTTCTTTGATGAGCCTGTTGAACTTGAGCCACATGTTGCTAAAGACGATGCTTTTCAGGAAAAGGAAATTGTGCGTTTATTGCTGCATTATGGAAGCCGTATGATTGACTGGGACGGTATTGCCAATACCTATATAGGCCCGTTCATTATAGCCGAGTTGAGTGATGTTAGTTTTGATCATCCGGTTTGTAAGCAGATTACCGAAATTTACCGTCGCGAAGTAGAAAACGGTGTACTGCCGGATGAGGCTTATTTTATTCACCATAAGGATAAAGCTATAGTTGATTTAACTATTAACATGTTAGCCAGTAAATATTCGCTCAGTGAAAACTGGTACGAAATGCATAGGATCACGGTGAACGATGAGCAGGTTAATATGAAGGCAACTATTCTTGGTGCGATATTTCACCTTAAAAAGCATAAGGTTGGTAAAATGCTGGAAGACCTGCGAACTCAGCTTCAAAAAGCCGATACCGAGGCCGACCAGGAAATACTGCTTAATCAGTATATGCGTATGAAAAAGGTAGAAAAATCAATATCTGACTTTTTGGGCTCCGTAATCATAAAATAATGGCCCAACACCTTGAACTTGGCCGCACCGGCGAAGCATTAGCCAAAACCCACCTCGAAAAAGCAGGCTACGAAATTCTTGATGAAAACTGGACTTACGGAAAAGCTGAGATAGATATAATTGCTTATAAAGACAAGGTTATTATATTTACCGAAGTAAAAACCCGCACGGGCAATGGCTTTGGAGAACCCGAAGATTTTGTAGATAACCGTAAGCAAAAACTGCTGGCCGAAGCCGCCGATGAATACATCTACCTCATGAACCACCAGGGCGAAGTGCGGTTTGATATCATCGCTATTTTGTTTGACCGCAGTGGAAATTATATACTAAACCATATAGAAGATGCGTTTTGGCCTTCGGCCACATAACACTTATGAATAATAAACTAAAGCTATTTTTTGCCGCCCTTGCCCTAATGGCCTTCGGCTGCAGCTGTAACCATAAACCTGATAGCTCGGCTACAGATTATACTATCACCCCCGACGCCGGTGCAAACTACAAAGCCGGCGATAAGATCGACATCAAAGTAGGCTATCGTACAGGCAGTAAAGTTGATTCGGTAGTTTACCTGCTCGATTCCGTAAAGTTCGCATCCAGTAAGGATACTGCAGGTATCAGTCTTAAAACGGATACCATTGGCCTGGGCATCAGGATAATCACGGCTAAGGTTTATGAAGGCGGTAAAAGCAATGAGGTATCAACCAATGTCTTGTTATTAGCAGCAAAAGCCCCTGCCAGGTACACTTATAAAGTTGAAAAAGTTTTCCCTCATGATACCGCTGCATATACCGAAGGCCTGCAGTATGTTGATGGTGTTTTATACGAAAGTACCGGAGACTATAAACACTCATCCATCCGCAAGGTTGATTTGAATACAGGTAAGGTTTTACAGGAAACCAAGCTTGATGAGAAATATTTTGGTGAAGGCCTCTCGGTTATTGGTGATAAAGTAGTGCAGCTTACCTGGAAGGAAAAGGTAGGGTTTGTGTACGATAAAAATACATTGAAGTTGCTTAACAACTTCACCAACAACGTTGGCCCCGAAGGTTGGGGGATGTGCTATGACGGAACAAAATTATACATGGATGATAGCACCAACCGGATCTGGTTCCTTGACAAGAATGATTATCACCAGATAGGCCACATTGATGTGTGTGACGATAAACAACAGATAGATTCGATAAACGAACTGGAATACATCAACGGTAAGATCTATGCCAACGTTTATCAAACCGATAACATATTGGTGGTCAATCCTAAAACTGGTGCGGTGGAGCAGATAATAGATATGAAAGAGATTTACCCGGTGGCAAGCCGTCCGCAGGACAGGGACTGGAATAATAACGTGCTAAACGGAATTGCCTGGGATGCCAAAGGTCAACGCCTGTTTGTTACCGGTAAAAAATGGCCGCATTTGTACCAGGTTAAGTTTGTGCCGGTTCCGTAAGCCTTGGCCCCTAACAGAACCATAGCTTGAATTAGTATTTTTATAAAGCGAAACGCCCGGATTATCCGGGCGTTTCGTGTTTTAGTTATTGAGCAGTTGCCAGCCATATCGGTTCATAAATTCTTCAACCTCATCACTGAATGATTTCTTTTGATGATGATTTTCCTGATTGTTAATATAGCTAATGACTGTTGATACCTGTGATTCACTTACCGATACTGCAAAGTAGTCGTCCTGCCAACCGAATTGTTGTTTTATTAGTTTGTTCTTATTTATCCAAAGAGATGATTCTCCTTTAATTAGCTGGCTTATTTTGGCAATATTTTGATCTTTTCCTAAAGAAATAAGGCAATGGATATGATCGGTATAGCCATTAATCGCTTGTAAGAATATCCCTTTCTCTTTGCAGTTCTCTATGATGTATTTATGTATCTGGTATCTTATGTTTTGAGTAAGCAAGGGTTGTCTGTCTTTAGTTGCAAATACCAAATGGGTCCAGATTTTTACAAATGACATGGTTTGTCCTAAATGTATGGTTATTTTGGCTAAAGCCACTTAGCACCTGGCAACTTTATCCGTTGGTTAAAACCAACGGTAATGAAAACAAGATTTCGAAAAGGCTTCTTTCAACCAATAAATAGGAAATTGCTCGACTGCGTTAATTCTCTATAAAAAGAAAATTCATTGCCGTTGGTTTTAACCAACGGAACAAAAAAAGCAACATGAGGCGGCTTTAGCCGAAATCGCCAGAAAAGGTTCTACTAAGCACTCAGTTTTTTTAACAACACCCCCCCGGAAAATCCGGTGGGGTGTTGTTAAAATATAAAACTTCCCCCCTTTAGGAGGCTGGGGAGATTACCTCCACGCTTTATATTGATTGATTAGTCCATTAGTTGATGAATCATGGCTGCTGATCTCAGCGTTATCTTTTAGTTCAGGAAGGATTTTGCCGGCAAGTTGTTTACCAAGCTCAACACCCCACTGATCAAAGCTGTATATGTTCCAAATGATGCCCTGGGTAAAAATTTTATGCTCATACATGGCAATCAGCGCGCCTAAAGTGTATGGTGTGATCTTTTTAATCAGGAACGAGTTTGTTGGACGGTTGCCTTCAAATACCTTGAACGGAGCTATTTTAGCTATTTCCTCGTCAGATTTTCCGGCAGCTTTTAGTTCTTCAATAACTACCTCTTCGGTTTTACCGTTCATTAAAGCTTCGGTTTGAGCAAAATAGTTTGACAGCAGCATGTTGTGATGTTCGCCCAGTGGATTGTGAGATTGTGCCGGGGCGATAAAATCGGCAGGGATCAGTTTAGTGCCCTGGTGAATCAATTGATAAAAAGCGTGCTGACCGTTTGTACCAGGTTCGCCCCAAATGATCGGACCGGTAGAGTAGTCAACATCTTTACCATTACGGTCAACATGTTTGCCATTACTTTCCATATCGCCTTGTTGGAAATAAGCAGAGAAACGGTGCAGGTATTGGTCGTAAGGTAAGATAACATTGGTTTCGGCCTCAAAGAAGTTGTTATACCAGATACCGATCAGTCCCATAATAACCGGGATGTTTTGGTCAAATTCGGCAGTTTTGAAATGATTGTCAGTCGCGTGGGCACCGGCAAGCAAATCGGCAAAGTTTTCAAAACCAATGCTTAGGGCAATTGACAAACCGATAGCGCTCCATAAAGAGTAACGGCCACCAACCCAGTCCCAAAATTCAAACATGTTTTTAGTATCGATGCCAAATTTTTCAACAGCTGCTGCATTGGTTGAAAGAGCGGCGAAGTGTTTAGCTACATCGGCCTCAGTAGCACCGCTGGCCAGGAACCAGTCGCGGGCGCTGTGGGCGTTGCCCATAGTTTCCTGGGTAGTGAAAGTTTTTGAAGCCACCAGGAACAGCGTAGTTTCAGGATCAACTGCTTTCAGGGTTTCAACTATATGAGTACCATCCACGTTACTTACAAAGTGGAGGTTCAAATGATTTTTGTATGCTTTTAAAGCTTCAGTAACCATTACCGGGCCAAGGTCTGAGCCGCCGATACCAATATTAACCACATCGGTAATAGCTTTGCCGGTATAACCTTTCCACTCGCCCGAAATGATGGCTTCACTGAAGGCTTTCATTTGGTCAAGCACTTTATTTACATCGGGCATAACATCTTTACCATCAACATAAATAGGAGTGTTGCTGCGGTTACGTAATGCGATGTGTAATACCGGACGGCCTTCCGTAACGTTAATTTTTTCGCCGGAATACATGGCGTCTATCGCCTCTTTTAATGAACATTCTTTGGCCAGCTGTATCAATAAAGCAATGGTTTCATCATCGATACGGTTCTTTGAATAATCAAGCAGGATATCCTCAAACTGGATCGAGAACTTATTAAAACGCTGGTCGTCAGCATCAAACATTTCTTTCAGGTTTTTTGATACAATATCAATGTAATGATCTGTAAGATATTTGTAAGCCTGGGTTGTTGTAAAATCAGTAGTTGGCAGCATAATTGTGTTGTTTTTCAACAAAAGTAAAAAGTTAATTGTTAGATAGTCATTAAATAAATTATTAGCCTGTCTTAGTGTTGTTTAAACACGGCCGGCATAGTGTTGATTTTACACTTGAAAATTATGAGAATTACAAAAGAATTACAAATATATTTTGAAGTTTAAAATTTTTATTTAATATATTTGTGTCGATGGTAATCAAATGAGGTATTTATCATCAATTTGTAAATTTACTTTAAAAACACGTATTACTATGTTCGAAAAACTGTTTTTGCTTGTAAAAGATAACGCCGGGACGGCTGTTATCAACAACCCGGTGATTCCTGCTAAATATCATGAAGCAGTGATCAATGAAGCTTCAAGTTCAATCATTGAAGTTTTAAAAGGCCAGCTTGAAAGCGGCAAGGTGAAGGAACTTATTAAATACTTTCAGTTCTCGGGTAGTTACAACAATTCATTAGTATCGAGCATAACCAACCGCTTTGCAAATAAGCTTAACACTTTTTACAGTATTGACCCGGCACATGCGTTAACAGTTGCAAAGGCTCTGATCCCAACTGTAATGAATGAACTGATTAAGGAAACAAAAAGCGGCGAAGCCAAAGAGTTTGCTTTGGGTACTATGTTAACTAAACTGAACGGTAACCGTACCGATCTGAACCCGCTTGTGAACAACCTGATGGTTGCCTAACATACTATTACATCTGCCTAATGAACAGGCCTGCCGATTGTTAAACAATTTGCAGGCCTTTTTATTTATAGCAATTTTTCAAATTATATATATTTGCCGCATGACTAAAGAACAAGTTCAGGATTTAAGGGATAGAGTAACTTCCCTGAGGAGGCATCTTTGACATTGATAAGAAGCTGGAACTATTACATGAAGAACAGGAAATAACCATCGGCCCGCATTTTTGGGATCATCCTAAAGAGGCCGAAAAAGTACTGGCGTCCATCAAAGTTAAAAAAGTATGGACGGATGCTTTTCAGAAGGTGGTATCGGTTGTTGATGACGCCGGCGTGCTTTTTGAATTTTACCAGGGCGGTGATGCTACCGAGGCCGAAATGCAGGAACAATATAATGCGGCTTTAAAAGCCGTTGAAGAGCTTGAGTTTAAAAATATGCTCTCGGCCGAAGAAGATCAACTAAATGCGGTGCTTCAGATCACGGCGGGTGCCGGTGGTACCGAAAGCTGCGACTGGGCCGGCATGCTCATGCGTATGTACATTATGTGGGGCGAAAAGAACGGTTATAAAGTAACCGAGCAGGATTACCAGGAAGGCGACGTGGCCGGCGTAAAAACCGTTACCCTGCAGTTGGAAGGCGAGTTTGCCTATGGCTATCTGAAAGGTGAAAATGGGGTACACCGCCTGGTGCGCGTATCGCCTTTTGATGCTAATGCCAAACGTCACACCTCTTTTGCCTCTGTATATGTTTATCCCCTGGTTGATGATACCATTGAGATTGAAGTAAATCCGGCCGATATCGAATTTGAAACTTTCCGCTCGGGTGGTGCCGGTGGTCAGAACGTGAATAAGGTAGAAACTGCCGTGCGTTTATATCACAAGCCATCGGGCATCATCATCAAAAACCAGGAATCGCGTTCGCAATTGCAAAATAAAGATAACGCCATCCGCTTGCTTAAATCACAGTTATACGAAATTGAGATGCGCAAACGTATGGAACTAACCAATGCTATTGAGGGCAATAAAAAGAAGATAGAGTGGGGCTCACAGATCCGTAACTATGTTTTACATCCATATAAACTGGTAAAAGACCTCCGTACCGATCACGAAACTTCCAACGCTGCGGCAGTGCTCGATGGTGATCTGAATGATTTCCTGAAAGCCTACCTGATGGAATTTGGCGGGCCAAAGAGTTAAAAATAAGAAAGTAAGGTCATGCCGAATTTATTTCGGTACCCCACATGCCGTATACCGTCCGTATGGCGTAGGCCAGGTAAGTGGGGGCCTGAAACAAGTTCAGGATGACGGTATAGTATAAAAAACGGAGTATCATTTCTGATACTCCGTTTTGTTTTTGGAAGATTAATTGTATTTTGGACACATCCAATTTGCCTTTTAAAAAATATGAAAACCTTCTTATCTGCCTTAGTCTTGACAGTTATAACATTTGTATCCTTCGCACAGGAAAAACCGATGCTGCTTTATCCTAAAGGTGTTCCCAATTCAAAAAAAGCCCCGGCAACTTATGTTGAAAAAACAGACAACAGGAGCTGGATCACCATGGTAACTGAGCCAACGCTAACGCCTTACCTGCCCGAAAAAGGTAAAGCTAACGGCGCTGCCATTGTTGTTTGCCCTGGCGGTGGCTATTCAGGACTGGCTTCAGATCATGAAGGTAAAGCCGTAGCACAAGCCTTCGCTCAAATTGGCGTAACCGCTTTTGTATTAAAATATCGTTTACCAAGTGATGATATTATGGCTGATAAATCTATCGGTCCGTTACAGGATGCGCAAATGGCCATATACACCGTACGTAAAAATGCCGCAGAATGGAATATCAACCCATCTAAAATAGGAATTATCGGTTTTTCGGCAGGGGGCCACCTGGTATCAACGGAAGGAACTCATTTTGATAAACCGGTTATTGAAGATAAAGAAAACATCAGCGTACGCCCTGATTTTATGATGCTGATCTATCCTGTAATTTCTTTTGGTGAATATGCCCATGTTGGCTCGAGGGAAAACCTAATAGGTAAAAACCCATCAGCAGCGCAGTTAGATCTGTATTCGAACGAAAAACAGGTTACTGCCAATACCCCGCCAACATTTTTAGTGCACGCCGAGGATGATAACGTAGTACCAGTACAAAACAGTCTGTTATTTTATGATGCCCTGTTAAAAAACAAAGTAAAGGCCGAAATGCATCTTTTCCAGGAAGGCGGTCATGGTTTCGGCATGAACAATTCTAAAAATAAAGGCAAATGGTTTGAATGGGCTGCCGCGTGGCTGGAGGAGAATGGCTTTTTGAGCGGGAAGTGATCCGGGACAACTAATTTCTTCTTCTGTAAAACAGTAGGCTAATTTTATTGTTGAGGTAAACAGTCTTTTTTTGAAAGCTTGAAGTTCGACCTTAATGATGATTTTATGTTGAAAAGAATACTGTTAGCAGCGTTGCTTGTTGCCGGTGCCTGCTTTAATGTTATCGCCCAATCCATCAAATACAAAAGCGTATCCAACCAGGATCTTACTTACGTTTTAAATAACCTGCAAAAGCGCTATGTATATACCGATCATAAAACGCTGAGCATTGCGGTGTACCTTGTCGCCGATCAGCAAGGTGACGTTGATGCTCCGGCCGATTGCAAAACGCCCGGTTCTATTTATATAGCGGTATCGGAAGTTAAGCCTCAGCCTCAACAGTATGTTTATAAACTGAACCCGGTTTGCGACCCGAAGTTTGTAAATTGGATCAAATCAAAAAAGATGTACAAGATTGCTTTCAGCTATGGCGCAGCGGCTAAAAGGAAAACAGCTACTATTGGAATTACATTGAAGAAGCTGATGGTAGAGTAAAACGTTGATGTTTAAAAATGGGTGTCATCCTGAGTGATTTAAATCCGGTGGCCTCTGAAGGTAAAATGACATCTGCGTCACGTCATTGCTGTAAGGAATGAAGCAACCCCCGACAGGCTGGTAA
>NZ_FNCG01000015.1 GCF_900100945.1 Mucilaginibacter gossypii
AAGTGATACCAGATCACTGGTGAAAGTCTCAAACGAACGAACCGGCTGGCCTTCAAGACCCACAAATACCTTGCGGGCTCCAATATCTATACCTGCCGCATGAAAATGCATCTTTTCCATACTTATAACGCTTTTTAAACCGTGCCCGAAGGAGTTTAAAGAAAAGACAGGCTACCCATCGGACAAATCACCCACACAAGGGATCGTACCATACCTTCAGACTCTTGCTTCGGAACCATACTCAGCAACAGGCAATAAGCACTATAACTCGGTCGGCCACACTGCACGGTTCAGCAAATCTATGTCATTTCACCTTCAGAGGCCACGGATTTAAACACTCAGAATGACAGGCCCTCTCTTGTTATTTCCCCTTCAGAGCCTACAGCTTTAAATCACTCAGCATGACACCCTTTTTAAGTTGTCATGAGAGATGAAAGCACCATCTTCGCCCTGTATAGCAACTCCACTTATCGAAAAACCCTTTCGCCACCGCTCATAACAACCATGCTTATATCTACGATTTCTTTTGCCCGCTCATTTTAGCAACAACGAGGTTGCCCACTTTATTTCCCTGAATAATACCATTATCAATAGCATCCATAAAATGGATACCGCCCCAAAACCTGGAAATAGCGGCTTCTTTAGCAGCCTGGGTAAACGAACTGAAATGCCTTGGCGGGATGCCATAACTTACTTCCACATCATCGGTATATTTAAAGTTATCGCCGAAATAATGCGTGAGGATAACAGCAGCTGTTGACGAAACTACCGAATGCCCGCTGATATACTCCGGAAACGGCGGAGTTTGCAACAGGGGTTTCCAATGCGGGTCTATATACCTGCGGATGGCCGTTTCGGGCCTGATGCGGTTGGTGCGGTATTTGTCTTCCCAGCAGCAAATGAAACCATCCAGCAGGCCTATGGCTACAGCGGTATTGATTTGCACCGTTTTAGAGAAGTTTACTTTAGCCTGCTTACATGCAATGGCCGTTATCCCCATCCAGTGTGCCCCCGGCGAGATCTTTTTTAGGCCGATGAGCATGTGCCCGTCATTTTGAACAGCAAAAGGGTTACAATCCCAAAAGTTGGCAATATCTTTTTCTTCCTGCTTTAAGCCGTTACCGCTTTTGGCATAGCTCATTTGCAGGTATTTATAGAAAGTTGAGTTTTTATCCGTTGAAAATGGAATAGGCGCATCAGGAACAAATTGTGCGGCCGAATCAAGCGTCATAGGCCGGATAGTGTTAAAATATGGTTCAACCGGCAACATGTAAGCAGGCGGGGTCAGGTCCCAGCTACCGGGTGTTTGCTTAAGCTTATAGCGTGGATAGTTATTTATTTTCCGGTAACCATCGGCCTTGGCATAAGCCAGGATCTGTTTACTGATTGTTTTGGCATAGCTTTTTGAACTGTCGATCACTTCGCTGCTGAAGCCAATATTTTTGCACGAGTCAATAAAGGAAGACTCGTAGCCCAGCATCAACGTACCCGATGGTAACAGCCTGGCAGATGTTTCAAACATGGCCAGTACCGCACTTAGCTGATAATTATAACCTGTATTTTGTTTGGGGTGTTTGATATCGGGATATTGATTTAATACACCGCGCATACTGTTGGTCTGTTTGTCGTTTTCGGCAACTACCTCATACCCGGCAAGGCAGGTATAAGCAAAAAAACGGGCGGCCAATGGTGGATTGATAACATCATGGATCATTACGCTGGTCATATGGCCAACAACTTTGCTCACGTCCTGGTTGGTTAGTTCGGGTTGCTTTTTCGGGCTGCAGCTTATCATCGCAAATAAGCCGCAGGCAGGTATTAGCATTAACAGTTTTTTCATTGCCTTTGTATTATTGCTTGTATGCCTTTAGTTTGCCTTTATCAAGGGCAAATAGTAAAACGTTATTTAATGGAAGCACGCTCCTGACATCGCCCCGGATGTTGAAGCCCGATTGCTGCTGGTTTATGTATTGATAATTACCCTTGCCATCACCCTTAAGCAATACGCCGTAATTAGCATCATATTTACCGAAACGGATGCGGGCCTTGTTGATGTTGCCGCAAAGCAAAAGATCCTCCTTGCCATCATGATCGTAATCAAATGAAGTAATGGTAAAAACCGGCGAATACTGAGCCTGTAAAGGCAACGTCGCCTGTTTTAATTTTCCTTGTGCATTACTGATAAAACATGCTGTAGCCAGTTCATTGGCTGTCAGTTTTTTTACATCTTTCATCTCTTCGGCAGTAAAAATCTTGTCCATGGTAGCATCGGCATAGCTTTTATAATCGGGGAACCGGCCGCGCATTACACTCATCTGGTCAAGCAATTCATCGCGGCTTACAAAGGGGTAACTTTTATGCTGGATGTAAAAACAAAGCATCGGGTCAATGGAGCCGTTATCATCAAAATCTTTATAAAACATTTCCGCAGGCTCGGCATCGCTTGCTTTACATTGCGTATTTAAACCGATGTTTCCGGCTATAATATCCGGATGGCCGTCATGGTTGATGTCGCTTACCTGTAAACAGTTCCACCAGCCGGCATATTTTTTATCAAAGTATTTTGTTGTGGCATCGGTTAGCTTAGCACCGCTATTTTCAAAAACCGTGATCGGCATCCATTCGCCGGCCAGCACCAGGTCGGGCTTTTTATCACCGTTCATATCAACCCAGGCAGCATCGGTCACCATCCCTATATTTTTCAATGCCGGGTTATATTTTGCAGTTTCATTGGTAAAATGCCCCTTGCCATCATTGATCAAAATATAGCTTTCGGGTGCTTCGGGATACTGCCCGGGTATTACCCTTCCGCCAACAAACAGATCAGGAAAACCATCTCCATTGATATCGGCCGCTTTTACACAGCTTTTACTGCTGATCATTTTGGGCAAGGCACCTTTAGCTTTGCTAAAGTTTCCTCTACCATCGTTAAGGTATAACCTGTCCTGCAGCAGCGCGTCATCCGGTTTATAATCGGCATAGCCACCAGAGGCTACATACAGATCGGGCTTGCCATCGCCATTGGCATCAAAAAATAAAGCTGCGGCATCGGTACTGTTTTTATCGGCTTCAAAGGCGGCAAGAGCCTTGCTGATAAATCTCCCATCTTTTTGCTGCAGGTATAAAACACCGGCTTTGCCATCATGCGCACCGGCATAAATGTCCTCGAGCCCATCGCCATTTACATCACCTTTAGTAAGGACGGAACCCGAAAATGATATCGAGTTAACCATTAACGGCTGCCGTTTAAAATCATTGGTAGTGTTATCGATTTCGCTGCCTGCGATAGGGGCCGGCACCTCTTTAAATATCGGATTAATTTGTTTTTGTGCAGGACTGGTGCCTAACGCATCCTTTTCATTTAAGACAATTTGTTTATCAGCTTTTACTTTTTGAAGTAACTGTGTTTTGCCGCTTTGCCAGGTAATCCTTAATGAATCAACCTGCTTATCTTTCCCCAGGCCAAAATGCAGTATCGTTGACACGGTTGACTGATAACCACGGTTTGGCATTTGCTCCAGGTATTGCGTTTTATTGCCCGAATAAATGCTCACCTTAGCGCCTACCCCCTGCGTGTTTGCACCGCTGCCGTTTAATTTTAAAGCTAAATAATGATTATCATTCTGTTTAGCGGCCTGGTTTTCATAAACAAAAGCCGGTTGATTGATATTATTGACCACCAGGTCAAGGTCACCGTCATTATCCAGATCGGCATAAGCGGCGCCGTTACTGTTTGATGTCATCGTTATGCCCCATTGCTCACTTTTATTGGTAAACGTTGTATTACCGTTGTTTTTAAACAGGTAACTTTTCATTTGCGATGATGGCATCTGGTTAACAATATCCAGGAGGTCCTGCCGCATTACGCGTCTGTCTTTGATGTTATCGCCCATAAACTTTAAAAAGTCCATGTTGGTATAGTCGCGGGTATATCCGTTACTTACAAACAGGTCTTTCCAGCCATCGTTATCGTAATCGGCAAAAAGGGGCGACCAGCTCCAATCTGTATTAGAGATCCCTGCCAGTTGTCCTATCTCGCTGAACGAGTTATTGCCGTTATTGACCTGCAGCATATTACGCATGTACTGGTAATAAAAGCCCACCCTCAGGTTCAGGTCAAAGGCCTCGTAATTATCAATACCGAACAGCAGTTTTTGCCGCTTGTTATCCTCGGGAAGCATATCCAGGGTGTAGATATCGGGTTTGCCGTCGTTATTAATATCGGCGACATCATTCCCCATAGAGTAAAACGAGCTGTGACCAATCTGTTTCTGGAGCTCATCGGCAAAACTGCCCTTCCCATTATTAATGTACAACCTGTCGGGAATGCTGTAATCATTGGATACGTAGATATCCGGCCATCCATCGCCGTTAATATCGGCGATACCGGCTGCAAGGCCATATGATAGTGGCGTATTGATAATGCCTGCACCGGCGGTAACGTCAGTAAAATGATTATTGTCATTCCGCAGCAGCCTGATCCCCGATTCGTTATCCCTTTTGGCCGACATCTCCTTAACAAAGGCATCATCCATAATACTGATCCGGCCTGGGTTGTGGTTAATTAACAACAGGTCGAGGTCACCGTCCCGGTCATAATCAAAAAAGTATGCCTGTGTACTGAATGATGGGAAATCGAGGCCAAAATCAGCGGTCTGGTCTTTAAACATGGGCACACCTGCGGCATTGTTTCCCTGGTTTATAAACAGTTGGTTAACCCGCTTCCCGGCCCGTACTTTACCCGAATAACATATGTAGATATCCACCTTACCGTCACCGTTAACATCGGCCATGGTAACCCCCGTTTTCCAGGGACCGGGCCTGCCTGCTACTCCGGCATCAGCAGTGATATCCTTAAACTGCATATTGCCCTGGTTCAGGTACAATTTGTTATCGGTCATGTTGCCGGTAAAATAAAGGTCCTGCAAGCCATCGCCGTTTAAGTCGCCAACAGCCACGCCACCACCGTTATAAAAATACTCGTACATCAGCACGTTGGTGTTTAATCCTTCGGTTAAGGTATTGGCGAAATCAACATGGGTTTGTTCCGGCTGCAACAGTTTAAACAAGGGTTGTTGTGAGTTGGCAGAGGGCTCATGATTGCACCCTACAAATAACATCAGCGTACTTACAACAGGAAACATCAAAAACGATCGTTCTTTTCGCGTTTTAAGCGGGAGGGGGAACCGGAATATCTTCATTGTGGTTTATTGTGGCTGCGATAAATAGGCATCGCAAATTTGATGTCAATATAACAATTATTCTACATGCAAAGCATTTTTAGAAAAATCGCCTTAAGAAGCTACATATAGTGACTCTGCAAATTGGAATTGCCTGTACTTATCCTATGATAAAGCCAAAGCGTATCATGATCCTCCTATTCAAGGGACAGCCGAATATGGTATTGTTTACTAATGCTGTCATAAGTAGCCATATGCGCATTAATATTTCCCTGTTTATCAACAAAGGTTTCGCCCCAGCTAAAGGGCTCCCAAATAAAAGTGCCTTTAACTTTATTACCAGGTAGTGAAAAAGCTATATCATTTACCTCGCGTTTGCGCCGCGAATATTCCACCACTATCACATCCTGTGTATAACGGGCGGCGAGGTCGGTAAGGTTGTTGCGTAAACTATCCGGTGTGCCATGCCACTCGGGATAATATGATTGGCCAATGATATCGAAATTAACTCCGCGTTTGAGCATGTTATCTACAAAGTATCTTGATTCTGCATTTTGCCCGCCGCAGGCAATATGCAGCATTACCCTGATGTTGCTGCTCACGCTTTTGACACTGTTAATGCCAGCCTTTAAAAAGCCAGCCAGGGTATCCAGGTTTTTGACACGGCCGTCGGGCCATAAAATGCCGTGGTTAATTTCGTTACCTACCTGCACCATATCGGGCAGCGTGCCCTGCTTTTTTAGGGCCAGCAAGGTAAGCCGGGTAAATGCCTTTATAGAATCCTGCAGTTGCTGGTTGTTGAGCTTTTTCCAGGCGGCGGGTTTGTATTGCTTACCGGGATCGGCCCAGTTATCACTGTAATGAAAATCGAGTAAGAAGCCCATTCCGGCTTCTTTAATACGCAGAGCCATCTTCTTGGTATCTTCCAAACCACAATAGCCTTTTGCCGAGTACCCGCTATCGGCCTTAGGATTATTGAATATGCGAAGCCGTACATAGTTAAAGCCATGATCTTTCAAAATGGTGAAAGGGTCCTTGTTTACGCCGTTATCATAAAACTTATGCCCCTCAGCTTCCAACTGAGGGATAAATGAAATATCGGCGCCCATGATCTGCTTAAACTTAACCGGAACATTTTTGGCCGGCGAATATTTGTAGGCAGATAAAGCGCCGGTGCACACCAGGCTAATTGCTGTTAATAGCAGTTTGTTTATTTTAATTTTCATGTACCCCGCTTTGATAATCAAAAATACATAGTATATTAATCATAGCCCGGTAAAGGTTATCGAAATTAATCTACATCAACAAAATTCACACGCACATTATTTAATTTCATATCGTAAAAGGAAGTGCCATAAATGGCGCCAAATGCAATTATTATGGATTTCACAGCATATCAGCAGCTATTTTTCGATATTTTGAACAGCCCTAATCCGCGTGCTCCGTACGATAACCCGGATTATTTAAATTATACAAAGCTTAATTGGTCGCGCCAGCAGCGCTGGCTAAAGGTTGGCGTACTGAACCCGGATTTGACAAATGCCATCGAAAAGATCAGCAAACCACAATTATGGACGGTTATTACCGAGGCCTGGTGCGGCGATGCTTCGCATACTATACCGTTCCTGCATCGCCTTTCGGAACTAAACCCGCTTATTAAAGTTGATTATCAGCTAAGGGATTCGCCGCCATTCTTGATTGAAAGTTACCTTACCAATGGCACCCGGTCAATACCCAAGATCGTTATTGCAGATGAAAATAATCAAGACCTTGCGACATGGGGGCCGCGACCGGCCGAATGCCAGCGATTATACCTGCAAATGGTGAAAGACCATATTGAAATGAGCGAAAAAAAGATAGCATTGCAGAAATGGTATAACGAGGATAAAGGTGAAAGTTTTCAGCTGGAGTTTTTAGATATTATAAATAAGCTATTATGATTCTGGTAAAAACAACTTTCGCCCCAACCCTATCTGAAGGCTACTGTGTGTGTACATATTTAAAAAATGTCATTTCGATAGAGCCGGACGGGCATGAACGATGGGGCTAAAGAGAAATCTTCTACATTAAGCTTTGCAACTGTGCTTGTAAAAGCAGGGCGTAGAAGATTTCTCCTCGCCTCCAACGCACAAATACCACCCAGAGCTCGTCGAAATGACATTTTTTTTTAATAGTAAAATAAAAAAGATATGGCCACACGAGAGTTTTTTGTGCTACTATTTTACCTTAAGTTCTTTGCCCGCTATGTCTTCTCAGCGGTAATAGTGAAAAGTTTTATCGGTACTCATTACCACAAAAATGCCATGTTTAAAGGTACCATTTAAAGGAGTGGCGGTTACGTCACTGCCATCACTTTGTCTGGCGGCAACGTTGGCTATTTTCAAAAGTGTATGTTCAAAAGGGTTTGCTTTTGTGCCTTCCCTGCTGAAAATCTGGAAGCGGTTGGCGCCCTGACCGGATACCAGAATGTAACCCGTTGTATCATTCAACTTATAAATCGAGATCCCTTCATGGTCGGCATTAAGCCTGCGGTGCCGAATATAGCCAGCTCCTGGTCGCCTTTTTCGGGGTCGGCATAATACTGGCGTACACCTACCTGCTCTTCGCACAATCCTCGCTTCTATTTCTTTCACAAATGAATTCGCCAGTCTGCTCAACCCGCTTTTATTCTTCTTCCTGCGTTTCTTTCAGCTCATCTTCTTTTTTGCCATTGCCCAAATGGATAATAGGTTTATCCTGGGTACCGGTGATAGTCATCGGGATGCCGAAGATACCGAAGGGCGGCAGCCCCAGCCTGAATTTCAGGTTCAGTTTGCCATCCAAACCCACCTGTCCTTCAAATCTTGGCCTGAAACCTGCAATCCGCATTTTGGTTCGTTCTATAGTCATGATGTTGTTAGCTATAGTACTTTTGATATCAACCTTTTTCACATCACCGTGGCCAACACTGTCATGACCGGTTTGCTTGCCAACCGCGCTTAATAATTTCAATCCGTATACTTTTACTTGTTTTACAGAAAGTACGCCACCGCCTTTTAATGATGGATAAACCGGTTTCATATCGCTGTTTAGCTTACCCGCAAGCTTATAGTCTAAAGATACAATACCTTGTACATGCTCGGCCGAAGTTGCCATATCATGAAACAACTTGATTTCGCGGTAGGCCCTCTGAATATCAAACTCTTTCGCATTGATGTGATAATCAAAAAATGCTTTTTGCGGATTGATGCTGCCATAAGTGGCGTCCATCACTACAGGGGCACCTATCAGGCTGAAACCAGTTTGCTTAAGTACGATCTGCCCGTTGGTAACATTCATTGCGCCTTTGGCGTCACTGATATCCAAACCGCTGTATTTTACTTTTTTAACGTCAGCAGCAAAATTAAGATCAAGGTTTGCAGGCACCAGGATCACACCAGATGATTTGGTTGGTTTGGCAGACGCAGGCACACCGGCAAAGGCCATGAAGTCATCGGCAATAATCAAATCACTCTTTAGATTAAACTCGCCTTTCAATGGCGAATTTGGCTGCATGGCATAGCCTATCACATTAGATAAAGCACCGTCAAGCACCACTATCGATTTACCGTAGTTAGCCTTAAACTGATCAAACTTCATTTTGTCCTGGTTAAAGCTGAATACGCCGTTGGTGATAAAAAATGGTTTAGGGAACAGCTCGGTAGTAAGCTTGATGTTCTTCACTTTCATGCTGCCCGAATTGTCCAGCTTATCATAGTGGCCGGTGGTTGCATCACTTTGCTTACCTTTCAGTTTAAAGTTGGTGCTTACAAACCCGTTCACATCATATCCTTTTACGGCAAACACTTTGTAAATCTTACCCAGGTCCAGGCTACCTCGAGAAGTTACGTTATAGTCAAGGTCATCAAAATTGCGGAGATTGGCCCTCAGTAAAAATGGCTGGCCTTCAAAATTGAAGGATACCGTTTTAATATCCACCTTAAGCCCTTTTAACGAGCCTGTGTTGTTAAAAATATTTACGCTAACCTGTACACTTTGCATTGGGTGCGGATAGTATTTGGTTTGGATGTATCCGTTTTTTAGATTGATCTCAGCATTCGTAACCGGGAAGATGCGGCGGGCCGGAATATACCTGCCTTTACTTTGCAGGTTAGCATCAAAATCACCACGGAAATCAATGCTATCAACCGGATAAAACTGCTTGATATCGTCTAAATGGAATTTAGCATTCAACCCGGCATCAATCAATGCACCAGCCTTATTGCTTAATTTCAGATAGCCTTTGATGTAATTATTAAGTGCATTAATGTTCAGGTTGCGCACATTCACAGTGGCATTGGCAATGTTATGATCCGGACAAGCGACATCCAGGTCAAAACTGATATTGTTGATGGACTGCGGCAATTTACTATACTTAAAATACCCGTTCCTGAATGTCGACTTGAGTTTAAATTGGGGAATACTGGTTATCACGGTATCAATCTTTTGCCTTAGTCCCGTTTTCCTGATGCCGGTGGTGTACTTGCCTTCGGCCAGTAAATGCAAACCATACCTTCCTTTTACCTGGAATGGTTTAATGCCAAAAACCTTGTACCATTGCTCCAGGTCAATTTCGGTATTCACTTTAGCATAAATATATGGCGATTTGATTCCCTTTAATTTCAGCACCGAACCAAAGTAGTCCTTACCAATATTAAAATAAACCGAATCAATATTAACTTTTAAACTGTCGGGGTTGAGGCCAGGCAAACTGGCATCCATATTCAGGTACAGGTTTTTAACCGGCGCAGGAGTACTTTTGTTAACGATGGAACCGTCGCGCACTTTCATGCTGATACCCAGGTTGGGCATAATATTTTTTGAGGCGATGTACTTTCCGCTAAGATCAAGCTGGATGATGCCATTACCGCTGATATCCATGTTATCAACATATTTGGCGTATTCATCCGGAATGGCGGTAAAAACGTCACCAAGGTCATTCTGATCGCTCCTGATCTTGAAATCCATATCATAACCATCTTTCAGGAATTCAAACCGGCCTTTAAATTTAACCGGCAGCTTGTTAATAAGCAGGTCGTTTTTTTGAAATGCGAAGGCCAATGATTTGGTATTGATACTGGTAACCAGATCGGCATTTACTTTTTTCCTGAGCACGTAGGCCTTATTGCCGTAATAAAAATCTACCGAAGCGGCATCTACGTGGCTATAAAGGTCAAAGATGTCTTTGCTTAAATCACCGCTTCCTTTGTAGTTCAGTTCCCGTGCGTTGATCTTCATGGGCAGCGAGCGGTCGTCATAAACCAGGTGGCTTTTGTCTATCAGGATCTGTTCAATGCCTAACGATGCACTGGCGGTATCAGCTTTATTATCCTGTTTGGGAGGAGATGATTTGTAAACATTATAATTGGCTTTACCGGCACTGTCAACCTGGATATTGATCAGTGCATGGTCGAGATAGATCTTGTTTACATTGATCTTGCTTTTAAAAACCGAAGAAAGATCGATAGCCAATGAAATTTCTTTAGCAGAAACCAGCGTATCATTTTGAAAAGGTATGCTGCCATTCAGCACAAAATCATTAAGCGTAAGGGTTAGCGACGGGAACTTTTTAAAAAATGATAAGCGCGTACTCGAAAACGAAAGCTTGCTGTTTACGCTGCCGGCGGCCCATTGCTTTATTTTCTGAGTCACTGTTTCGGGAAAAAGATAAGGTAACAGGAACATCAACAGCAATAAACTAACAACGGTGATGGCGCTTATTTTAAGCGTTTTAACCAATATTTTTTTCAAGGGGAGCGGCATAGAAATTATTATAGCTAACGAGCCATGAAAATAGTCATAAAACCTAATTATTGGATATCAAATTATGATGATTGTAATGTTAGGGAAAGATGAGGGAGGGGGGTAAAAAACCGATTAACAAGCTTGATTTATCTGTGATTGTCAATATATGGTTTGACAGCAACCCCTTCTTTTTCTTTTAATTTAACTAAGAAGCCAGTTTCAAAATCAGATACCATTTGTCTAACTCCGATGCCCTCTATTCCATACCCCCCTAATTTGTAATTATTTTTATCGTGGA
This sequence comes from Mucilaginibacter gossypii, assembly GCF_900100945.1. Lineage (GTDB taxonomy): Bacteria > Bacteroidota > Bacteroidia > Sphingobacteriales > Sphingobacteriaceae > Mucilaginibacter > Mucilaginibacter gossypii. Next base: position 11,242 of record NZ_FNCG01000015.1, read on the forward strand.
TCCCAATTAGTTTGACTATTGTACTTCGTATGCCTTCGTTGTCTTTTTCTCCACATTTTAAATTGTATTCTATGTCTGAGTTCGAATTTCTTATCTCAAGATTCATATAAATTCCATAGCCGTTTTGCTTATTTCCAGTCGTATCTGTTATTTTAAAGAGTATTTCCGAATCAGCCGCCGCATATTTTTGCATTCCCAATAAAAAGCTATTGACATTACCAAAGAATACATACTTTTTTATCGGTGGGATGGTAGAGCTTACACCAGCAACGAAATAAATACAAGTGCCGATAAAACCCATTAGGGCTAATCCTAATATAACAATTATTACTCTCCGCATTAAAATTGATTTAGTCGTTTATCTTTTGTAGTGAAGTCAGATCTAAATGTATAAAAATATACCAGAACAAAAAAAGGAGCCTGCTATGCAGACTCCCTTTCCAATTATTAAAGTTGGTGGCTTTACTTAGCCGCCAACTTATCCCTTAAAGTTTTCATATAATAGCCGCCAATTACGCTACGCGCCTGGAAGCCTACCATTTTACCGTTGGTAGTTTCGTGCCAGTCGCTTAGTGGTACGCGTGATGAAGTTTCGGTAGCAAATTTGTAAACCGGAGCAACTAAAGCGTTGAAATCAGCTCTGTTATCGGCCATAGATGCAGTCCAAAGGATCCAATCGCTTTTTGTGTAGGTTTTACGGCTATCAAGCGGCAAACCAAACTCTTTTTGGTGTGCTAAATAGTATTTAAGCTCGGTATCGTACACTTTTTGAGGGAATAATTTCAAGCCCAACACTTTATCCCAAACCATGTTGTATTTCTGGCTCCAGGTATCTTTGCTGTCAAACACCAGGCCGTAGTGATCGCCCGCGTTGGCTTTGTATTCCCATTTTTTAGCCATGTCTTTAGCCATAGCTTTGTACTTTTTAGCGGTTGCGGCATCACCTAACATACCGGCTAATTCGCCGTAGGCGTCAATGGCTACAATAGCTTTTACTGATAAGTTGGCATTGTGTGCCAGGTGACCGGCAAAATCATCAGTACACAATTGGCTACCCGGATCAAAACCTGATTTAGCAAGATACTCAGTCCAAATAGTTAATGTTTTCCAGTGTTTTTTAGCATAGTTGGCATTGCCTTCAACTTTTGCTAAAGCAGCGTTAAGGATAATCATGTTACCACTTTCTTCAACCGGCATGTCCTCGCCATAAGTTTGGCCGTTGGCCAATGGATAAGTACCTAAATCGTGCGATGAGTAAGGTTTATTCCATTTACCGCTTTCGCTGAAATAGAAGATGCCGTTCATCATACCTTTCAACAAATCAGGATTGTATAGCAGGTACATTGGAGCCGAAGGGTAAGTAATGTCAACCGTGTTGATTGAGCCATTGCTAAAGTTCTCTTTGGATAGGAACAGCAATTCGCCCTCCGGGCTTTTAACCAATTGGTGCGCGGCAATACTTTGACGATAAGCCATTACACATAACTTAGCATATTTTTCACCACCGGCTTTAACCGCATCGGCCCAGATCTTAGCATCTGTTTTTACACAAGTGCCAATCACTTTAGCATAAGCTTTGGTAGCATCGCTCAGTACGCCTTCAATAGTAGCACCCGGAGCATTCCTCCACCATGGCCTTAAATTGGTTTTAAAGTATTGAATAGCATAAATATCATCATACCCAACCGAAATAAATTTAGATACCGGCGCAGCAGTCACTTTATCAAATGGTAATACCGTGCTTAACATGAATTGTTTACCAGTAGCCGTAGTTTCACCTTTTTGGGCGCCCAGGAATGATGATACCGCCTCACCTTCGGGAGTGATGTATTGTTTAGCTCCGGCGGTTGACGAAGCAACATAAACATAGCCCCAGTCAATACGCAGGTTATCACCTTTTTTCTGTAATACGGGTTGTTCCACGGTGCCCGCTTTTAACAGCTTAAGGCCGTTCTGACTGTATTTTGACGCAGTAACTTCCTGTGATGGTGTATTTACAGCCAGATTACTTGATACCCCCTGATAGATCTGAACATCATGAGCTTTCCCATCGGTTGATTTCAATTGGTAAGTGATGTATGATACCGGGGTGGTAAGTAATTTCAAATCGCCCATAACCAATGGCGAAGTAAACGTAAGTTTCAGGTTTACCTCCCCTGCTTTAAAGTTATATACGGTTTGGGTAGCTGTAACTTTAACGCTGGTTTGCTCAGCCAGTTTAACGGCTTCGTCATCCTTGCTCAACACTTCTTCAGCAAGACCGGCATCAATAAACGAGCCGCCACCGGTGTTTTTACAATGGATAGCCAAAACGTTTTCGCCTGCTTTCAGATTCGATTTTGCACTGGCAGGCAATGCAACAGTTTCAAAATCGCCGTTAGCACCACCTTCGGCAGCAATCTGCTGGCCGTTCAGGTATACTTCGGCTTCATCATCATGATAAATTTTCAACATTAAACGGCCTTTCGGTAATTCGGCAATATTAAATTTACGACGAACCCAAATGTCTTTACCTCTCCATTCAGTGCCTTTGCCTGCACGTTCATCGCCAAATGGCGCAGCGCTGCTTTTCCAGCCCTGATCATTAAAGCCCGGTTTTTCCCAGCCTTCTGCCGGGGCAGTTTCGGCCAGGTATTGACTGTTGTACGATTTTTCGTCGGTAGCTGCTAAAATGGTTTTATAATTAACGGCCGATGCGCCCATAAAACGGTAGTAATTGCCATCAACCTTAATGAGGCCCAGTAACGATTGATCTTTCCCGGTCCAGTGCTTGGTGGTTGATTCATTTAACTTATCGGTGTTTGACCAGATGCTGAAATAAGTGTTGTGCGTGATCAGCGGATAAGACGGCATCTTATCTTGTGCCAGCGCTGTTTGTGCAACAAACGATGCTGCCAGTCCGGAAACAAGCAAGTACGTTTTTTTAAAAATGCGGTTCATAAACTACGTTTTACTTTTGGTTTTAATTTATTGTTGGTTTTTTTATTATTTACTCTTATTTCCCGGCTTTGGAAAAACCTGGTGCGTATTTGCCCAGATATGCCAAAGGCTATCCAATTGGTGCACTTTTTCCGGGTATTTCGATTTCAGATCGGTGGTTTCGGTTTTATCCTGCGACAGATCGTACAAATGCCAGGTAGTATCATTACTCAGCGATACCAGCTTCCAGTTTCCTGAACGCGCATACCTCGCGCCAAAGTGCTCGTTAAACAAATCCTCATGACCGGGAGTTTGTTTGCCTTTAAAACCTGGCACCAGGCTGATACCTGTAGTCGGTGGAATGTTGTGCCCCTTATATGTTTTAGGATATTTGGCCCCAGCCAGCTCAACAAAGGTACCCATGAAGTCCATCACATGGCCCACATGGTCATTAAAGCCACCTCTATTAGCAATAATTCCCTTTGGCCAAAAGGCAATCATCGGTGTATGGATACCTCCTTCATATGATTCGGCTTTCCAATATTCATACGGCGTGTTGGCTACGTTTGCCCAACGCGGCCCGATTGACGAATAAGTAGTCTCCGGGCCTGGCAAAGCTTCTTTCTTTGTGGCATAAACAATTTTCCGTCCGTCGCGGGTTTCATTAGGGCGATCAAAACCCGGACCATAAGCAGCGCAGTTTTCAGCACTTGCCCCATTATCCGACAGGAAAACGATAAGCGTGTTATCCAGCTGCCCCGTTTCTTTCAGCGTTTTAACAATGCGGCCAATGCCCTGGTCCATCCTGTCGATCATGGCGGCATGAACAGCCATGGCCATGGCATCCCACTCTTTATCAGGATTGTTTTCCCATTGCAGATCACCTTTCCAGCGATCGGATAGCTTTGTTTTCGCAGGATCAATAAGCCCAAGCTTCAGCATCTTTTTGTATCTCGCTTCGCGGATTTCCTGCCAGCCCGCTTTGTAGGTGTCTTTATATTTGGCAATATCCTCTGGCTTTGCCATCAGCGGCCAGTGCGGTGCATTTTCGGCAACGTACAAAAAGAACGGCTTTAACGATTTAGCGTAGCCTTTGATATAAGCTACCGCAGTATCGTTAATAGCATCTGTATGATAGTAGTTTTTGGGGACGGTTTTAATGGGCTTAGTACCGCTAACCAAACTAAAAGGATCATAAAAATCAACCACGCCCCAAATGGTCCCAAAAAATTTCTCGAACCCGCGGCTGGTTGGGTACTGGCCAATGGGCGAAAAATCGCCAAAATCTTTATGATGATTTAACCAGGCCATCTGGTCCTGCGCGTTAGGCTGCCCATTGGTGTTGGACACATGCCACTTTCCCGACATGGCGGTATGGTAACCTGCGGATTTCAAAACTTCGGCAAGGGTTACCGCGTTGTCTGTTATATGACCGAGATATCCGGGTTCGTCTTCGGCGTCGGTCATTTTGCCTATGCCTGCCTGTTGATTGTATAAACCGGTAAGTAAAGATGCTCTTGTTGGGCAGCAACGCGATGTGTTATAGAATTGCCTGTAGCGAATACCATTTTGAGCAAGGTAATTGATGTTGGGGGTATTCACCTCACCGCCATAACAGCCCAGATCAGAAAAACCCATATCATCGGCCATGATCACGATAATATTCGGGCGTTTCCTTGCCGGCTCAGGTTGCTTCATAGCTTTAGTTTGCCACGCAACTGAAACAAGCGCTATTGCACCGGCACAAAATAAGCCGGCATATAGTTTATATTTATTCATAGGTGATCAAAATACCTGCGCCAGTTCGGTTAAATTTACGTTTTCAATAAAGCAGGAAAGTTAAAAAATGACCGGGGCTTTTATGCCTGAACATATAGCACTACGGACAGTTTTACACATTCCAAATTAAAGCAATCATTTTACACAAAACGGCTCAATACTTGGTGAAATCGTATCATTTTTGGGATGTACATCAAAACGATACTTGGTGAAATCGTATCATTTTTGGGATGTACATCAAAACCTATTGTTTAAGGATAAACTGAAAGTTGCTATAGATCTATCGAACGTTGTACCTATATACCTGCCGCCCAAGGTTACCATTTTCATCTATACCTTCAATAACAACCCTATACCTCCCCTGCCCATCGGCATTGAAATAACTGAATGAAGCGTTACCGTCATTGCCGGTAATTAATTCGGGCTGCCAGTAAATGGTGCTTCGGAGGTCGGGGCGGTTACCGGCTTGTTCAAGATTTTCATATTTGGGCGAATAAAATATACGGGCTTTATAAAAGCCGGGAACAGAGATTGGCAATATCCCGGTTGATGTGATCTCATTTTCGGTAAGGCCGCCTCTGGCTTTAGAAGTTATTACGATTACCCCATGCCCTGCCCGCACACCGTAAATTGCCGCGTCCGAACCATAAAATAATTCAACGGTTTCAACATCTGATGCATTTATAAAATCGAGGCGGCTCCCACCAGGTACAGAGGTTCCTGAAATGGCTTTATCTATTGGCACCCCATCTAAGATCACTAACCCATCAAAATCTCCTCTTAACATTGCGTACGCTCGTGCACCATGTACCCTGCTCTCCACCATTTGAGTTAATGAACCTGTAACAGGGAGCTGCCCAAGGTGTATAACCTGATCGGCACTCCCCGCCCCTCCTAATGCCGATGAGCGGTAATCATTTCTTTTAACAGCTTTGACCTTTACCTCTTTCAACATCTTCACTTTGTTATACTTCAGATAATCTTCTTGCCGTAACTTATTATTTTCAAGGTAATTGGTCATTGATAAATTAACATTATCAGGTGCGTGATCCTGGACCTGTGATATAACAATCAGCGGCTGATTATCTTCATTATAAGTCAATTTCGTTGAATTATCGCCATTAGCTGTTACAGCTTGTAATATAAACCTCTCGGTATCTGTAAAGAAAAGGTTACGAAACACAAAACTACCATTCTCGTTAATTGGCTCACTCAATACGGTTGTTGGATTTGAAGATATTAAAGAAACCGTCCCTTCGTGCATGGCGCTTCCTCCGGATATTTTGGCCGTTCCCCTTATCTCCAAAGCCGTTTCCGGCTGAAATGCTGTCGCAGAATAATTATTATCCAATACCGGCCTCCATTCAAAACCCCGGTATCCGTTGATAAGCATTACAAGGTCGAGATTTTTCACAGACTCTTTAGTTATATTGGTAAAGTAATAGTTTGGCTGTTCTACATTTCCTTTTAAATCTGAGGTTAACAGTAAATCGGTTAATATGGTATGCTCCGAATTTTCATCTACCGGAACTTTGTTTTCATCTATAACTGATACCGAAAAATGGCCAACTGACGGGTCGCCCGCCCTGTTCTTTACATTCAGACTTATATCAACCCGTTCCCTTTTTTTATAACCTGTTTTGGGACTATTAACAGCCAGGCTCATCTGATCGTAGTTTTGCACAAAGATCAGGCGTTCGCAAAGGGGCTCATTAGCGGCAGAAAATAATGTAATGGTAGCTATTCCTGTTTTTAAACGCCGCTTTAAAATATTACGTGTTATTGACTGACTATCTAACCTACAGGCGATTGTTGAAGCTGTGCCGCCGGAATAAATGAGTAATGTAAAATCCTTTCCTTTGTTTTGCTTGTAAAAAGCATCAGCAGCATTTATTTTAACAATAGCACGGGGAATTTCACTATTATCAACAGATAAGCTAACTCCATTTTCTATAGGTATTGGAAGATTGACAGTATTTTTTGTTCCGTCGGCATAATTAAATTCGGCTTTATACCTTTTACCCGGTTGGGCTTTCAGGTAAAAACAACCCATCCCCAGGTGCGACGAAGCAAATGTGGCTATCTGATTATTTTCATCATCGGTAATAATCCCGCTAACATTAACACCTGTTCCGTCGGTACCAATAGCCTTGAAAGCTATTTTAGACTGAATACTGGTTATTATATTGCCACCTTCGGCAAAAAACTGCACATCTATTTTATTACTGGCAACAGGCAATGGTCCTTTAGTAGCGCTTTCAGCTATTTTATTACTGATCGACCCAATCTTAATTTCCCGGTCAAAATAGTTGTTACTGCCCCGATTTTGCATCCATTTAGTATATGCACGGATGTGATAATTGCCCTTAGGTAAAGTATCTGGCAGGGCGAAATCCCCCCAGGCCACACCATCCGTTATCTGTAGTTTAACTGACCGATCAACCCTGTTTGTTGCATTGACCAGTTCGACGTGCAATACACCGCTTATATCTGATAGTTCGTGCCTGTCGCCTGCGGTTATGTAAGCTTTAAAGTAAACAGTATCACCGGCTGCGTAATAGGGTTTATCAAAATGTAAATAAACTTTTTCGGCGATATATGAAACTTTATACTCCTTAAGCTTATTTATGACATTGGATAGCCCCGGCTCTTTAATTGCAACCTGATCGATCGAAGGCTCATACTTACCGCTTATGTTATTAACCCGGTCCGTTATTTTAGTTTGAGCCAGGCACAAAAGCGGCGAAACCAGTAAATAATACAGAAACAGTTTTTTTAACATAAGGCAGACGATTTAGGTATATATGCTAAAGTAAAAAATGGCGCTTATACTTTTAGGAGGTTTATAGTAATCATAAAATTATTAAATATTATTACTAAAACCAATAAGGCCTTTTATGCGAACTTTCCATAACCTGTTCTCCATTTTTTAATTAGTTAACGACACCGAATAATTTTGCGCAACAAAAAAAGGCAGCCCAATGTGAACTGCCTTTTACATTTATTAAAAGTTTTTATTTACTGTGCCAGCTTAACCTCAACACGACGGTTAAGTACACGGCCATCTTCGGTAGTGTTATCAGCTATCGGTTTGCTTTCGCCCCAGCCTTTTACAGTAAGGTTGTCGCCATTAACACCGCTGTTTACCAGGTACAATTTTACAGAGTTTGCCCTATCTACAGATAATGACATGTTATGCTCGGCAGTACCTTCGGCAGAAGCATTGCCATTTAAAACAAATTTCGCCGACGGGTCTTTTTTCAGTTCTTTAACAATATGATCTAAAGTTTGGTACGAAGCAGTTTTTAACACCGCCGAATTAAACTCAAACTGGATATTGCTGAAATTATAATCCGGTTTCTCCGGTGCAGGAGCAGGTGCCGGCGGAGGGGTTGGCGCCGGTTTTGGTGCGGGCGGAGGTGTTGCAGCTTGTTGTGTTGGCTGGGCCGGCGGCGGTGTTTGCACAACCGCTTTTTTGGTTTTACAGGCTTGGGTAGTGATAGCTAAAACAGCTATTGCAAGAGCTAATAAAGGTGTTTTTAGAGTTTTCATATCTAATGATTTGCGTAAACATAAAAAACGTTGGCATAATGTTTATAGTGCCTAACCATAATTTTATGGCTGAATAACGCTTTTTACATACTGATGTAGATTATTTAATCAATAGTTATGCCATTTGCCTGGAGAACCTAATGAAGAATAAACGTGCTAAGCGTTTTTTACTTCAACGTTGTCGTGAAAAAATGCTTCCGTCGATGCCCTACACACCAAAAACAGTTATACACTATCGTTATCTTGTCGGTGCCATTATAAACCATCGCCATGAAAAAAATATTTACCGCAATTTTAATTGCTGTTACAACTTTAACGCAATTTGCTTTTACGTCCGGACAATCAAAACCAGATAAATCACCTGTAGAAAAAACTGCCGAACAAATCCTTAAAAAGCAAATAATGACCGAGGCCGCCTGGGCCATGCAGCAACAGCCGGTTACAGTTACAGCGACATCTTCACCCAGAAGTGCGGGCGGTAAACACGACTTTTTTTCAGAAGCCGATTATTTCTGGCCGGATCCTAAAAACCCCGATGGCCCTTACATCAACCGCGATGGCATGACCAACCCGGATAACTTTGTAGAACACCGCAAAGCCATGATCCGCTTTAGCAAGATCATCGGCGCCCTGGCATCGGCCTATAAAATAACCGGAAATGTAAAATATGTTAACCAGGCTGTAATCCACCTTAAAGCCTGGTTTATTGATCCCGAAACGTTAATGAATCCAAGTCTTTGGTTCGCCCAGGCAGTTAAAGGGCAGTTCACCGGCCGTAATTATGGCATTATCGACACCATTCACCTGATGGAAGTTGCGCAAGGCATTATCGTTATGGAAAAAGTTATGGACGCCGAAACTACAGCCGCTGTTAAAAAATGGTTTACCGATTATACCAACTGGCTCATGACCAGTAAACCCGGCATCCAGGAAAGGGATGTTAAAAACAACCACGCCACCTGCTGGGCTATGCAGGTAGCCTCCTTTGCCAAACTTTGTAAAAATGAAGTAGTACTCGATTCGATTCGCGTGCGATACAAAACGATATTGCTCCCCCGCCAAATGGGCACCGACGGCAGCTTCCCCTTAGAGATGGCACGTACCAAACCCTATGGCTACTCTATTTTTAACCTCGATGCCATGACCATGCTGTGCCAGATCCTTTCAAGCCCGCAGGATAACTTATGGAACTTTGAAACACCGGATGGCAAATCCATCAAAAAAGGAATAAGTTATTTATATCCTTTCGTGGCAGATAAAAGTAAATGGACTTTAAAACCCGACGTAATGTATTGGGACAACTGGCCTATTGCGCAGCCTTTCCTGCTATTTGGCGCTAATGCCTACCATGAAAAAGCATGTTTAACAACCTGGCAAAAACTGGATCATAACCCTCAGGTTGAAGAAGTTATCCGAAATTTACCCATCAGGCACCCGCTTATCTGGTTTTAAATCGGTAAGCGATTTCCCCACTGAACGCTTTTTCCCGTCTATAATAATATATAAACTGTGAGTTAAGCGTATCATCAAAATATTTTTTTGTCGGGAAGGCGGGTTTTCTCCGTATATCATCACACTACAAAAGCACTACCACGCTTGTGATCGAATCGTATTGAGGTTATTATAAGGTATTTATAATAAGATGTTTATATAATTTTACCAATACAAAAACATCTATTACACCTATTAACGCGCCTTTCCTGGTATTAGTATATGATATTCATAAGTATCATGAATTTGGTTAACAGGTTTGTGTTTTATTGCCCGGCTTATTTATAAACCAAATAATACATCTAAAACCACTTAACAAATTTAACTTATGAGATCGAAACTTAACCCTTACCTCCTTGGCCTTTTTCTGGTCGCAATCGCAGCACTATCATCCTGTAAAAAGGATAACATGAACCAGTTTAAAACCGGCAGCGATTCAAACACCGATAACAGCAGCAAGCCGGTTACTGTTAACAATGCCGTACCTATTACCTCCTTTAAAGTAATAGGTTACCTGCCCAGCTGGCAGGGCGATGTGAATACAGTACAATACAGCAAACTAACCCATATTAATTATGCTTTTCTTACCCCCAACAACACCGGGGGGCTGAACCCGCTTGATAACCTTTCAAAATTCACCAGCCTGGTATCAAACGCACACAGCCATAATGTTAAAGTAATGATATCTGTCGGTGGCGGTGGTGGCGGCGATGCCTTCCATCCTATTGTAGCCAATGCCGGTTACCGTACCACTTTTGTTAATAATATGGTCAACTTTTGTAACCAGTACAATGTTGATGGTGTGGATATCGACTGGGAGTTCCCATCGGCAGGTACCGAAACCAATAACTTTTATTTATTACTGCAGGAACTATCAACTGCCATGCATAACAGCGGCAGGTTATGTACCATCGCCTCCATCTCGGTTGGGGCTACTTACGTTACCAACAATATGTTCTCTATCCTTGATTGGATCAACATCATGGATTATGACGACAACAACTTCCAGCACTCTACCTACCAATCGGCTGTTGATTGTTTAAGCTATTGGGCAAACCGTGGTTTACCTGCAGCCAAAACTATTCTGGGGATTCCGTTTTATGCCAGGGATAACCGGTACGATTATTCGACCATGAACTATGTTGATGTTTTAGCGATAGGCGGTAGCCCTAACTCGGATACCTTTCAAACTTTTGGCTATAACGGTATCCCAACTATTAAAAGCAAAACCACCCTGGCACTTAACCAGGCAGGCGGCATGATGATCTGGGATTTGGGCGGCGACGCTTCAGGTGCCAACTCCCTGCTTTCGGCCATGAACACTATTATTACCGGCGGAACTACCAATCCTCCGCCAGCTCCTCCAATAGGCACTGTAATATCGCTTAAAGGCTTTAATGGTAAATATGTAAGCGGCGAAAACGGCACGCAGGCTATGACCTGCACCCGCACCGTCGCCGGCGACTGGGAACATTTCACCGTTCTTGACGCAGGCAACGGCAAAATCTACCTGCGCAGCATGGGTAAATATGTTTCGTCCGAAAACGGCACACAAGCCATCACCTGTAACCGCACCACGCCAAGCGACTGGGAAACATTTGACTGGATAGTTACCACCGACGGAAAAATAACGTTGCGCGGCAACAACGGCAAATTCATTTCCAGTGAAAACGGTACGCAAGCCATGACCTGTAACCGGGCTACCGCATCGGGATGGGAAGCATTTGGGTTGAATCAGTAAACTATTAACTGCTTATACCAAAGGCCGGGGCTATGATTTTAGTATCATAGCCCCGGCTGTTTTTCAAGAGGATTGGTATATTCTTTTAATTTATTTTACTTCGCAAACCTCGGCAGCAGGTTAGTCGCGGCACCCATCATTTTTATTTTGTAGCGATAACCCCCTCCAAAAGAATCCTCCTCTTTTAAAAACTCATGATTCTTTTTACTGATCCAGTAGGTTTCGGTAAAATGGCGGCCATTGTAATCGCTTTCGTTATATAGCTTCCAGCAATCAACTTTGTTACCATCCAATGTAGTAATTAACTCGCTGCCGGTTACTTTGTATAAAACATAAAGCGGTGCAGGGATCCCGGCCTCATAAAAGGGGATAGCAAAACTTTTGCCTTCGGCAAGCGGTAACATCTCGAAGGTTTCAATGTCTAAATTCCAATTAAAGTTGGCGAAGGTAAAATCAAGCTTAAAATTCTTAGCCTCATTATTGGCAACGGTGTCGGCACTTATCACTTTATCGGCAGCCCAGTTAAAGGCTTTTGTTTTTTTGCCGATGGTTTCTGAATGATAAATCGGCGCGAAATCAGGTACTTTATTAACGGAATAAATGGAACGGTATGATAAGCTATCGCTGCCATACCAGTGCTGGGTGATAGTAAATACCTTTTCACCGTTACGGGTTTCGAGGTTTATATCGCGCAGCCAAAGCCAAAATTTCAGGCTTCGGTTGTCCTTTGTATTTTGAAAATACACAAGGTATTGCTTTAGCCCGGGTTTAAGCGCCGATGTAATCAGGCGTTTGTCCTTTACACGGATGGTATCAGTTTGAGCAAATACTTTAGGCGTATGCGATAGCAGCAGCAACAAGCTAAGGCTTACAGCTACTATTTTTTCGGCTAATTGTTCGGTTTTCATAATAATTTGATGGTTTGATAAGGATACATTTCTGTTAACAATTCAAAACTGCCTTTTATTAACCATCCTATCAAACCGGTTAAACCACTGCCGCGTTCTTTTTAGCCTACTACTGTATTTATTCAATAATATACCTGCAGACCAACTTATTGAACATTTAGTGCCATTTATTGAATAAATGCCGGCAATTATTTAAAACCGGCATCCACAAACAAAAAGCTTAGTAATTTTAAAAATGCAACTATTTAAGACCCGCCCTTCCATTACACAACTCCAGCTCTTGATATGGTTAGCGGTGTCGCTGTTGCTATTTTTTTCTTATCTGCCGATGGATGGAGCAGGCCAATCGGCTGTTTATACCATTGTTAACACTACGTTTTACGCGGCTATCATATATGGTAACATCCTCTTCCTGTATCCTGTATTTTACCAAAAGGAAAAATATGTTTGGTATGTATTACTTGTCATCATTTTTTTAGTGGCAACGGGTGTGCTCCGGGGTTATTCAACCCTGCTTATTTATAATACCTTTTTTGCAAAAACACCAGAGCATATCAGTCAAAAAGCCATCATTAATTATGTTTCGGGCGGAGTGCTCATTTTCATTATGAGCCTGATCTTTCGTATAGCAATAGCTTATTTTAAGCTAAAGCAGCAAACGGAAGAGATTATGATTCAAAAAAGCCAGGCCGAACTGAACCTGCTTAAATCACAAGTGCAACCGCACTTTTTGTTCAATACACTTAATAATATTTATTACGAAGCTTACCGTGAGGCCCCCCGTACCGCAGCATTAATTGAGCGGCTTTCGGACATTATGCGCTATTTTGTTGATGAAAGCCCCAAGGATGATGTAGCCATCGGTACCGAAGTACAGTTCATTGAAAACTACATCGCATTAGAAAAAATCAGGATCAGGCATGAGATGGTTGTTTTTTTTGAAAAAAACTTCAATTCAGATCTCCGCATCCCGCCTATGCTGCTCATGACCTTTGTAGAGAATATTTTTAAGCACGGCATCGACAAATCGAGCGAACAAAACCTTATTGGTATATCTTTGGTTCAGCAGGGTGATTATCTTTTTTTTAAAACCAACAATGCTATCCATGCCGAAGTAGCAAGCAAACGCGCTGCCGGTTTCGGCATTGTCAACTTAACCAAAAGGCTAACCATGCTGTACGGTTCAAATTTTGACCTGAAAATTGATAAAAGTAACAACACCTTTGCCGCGTTTTTAAAGATCCCGATAGCATGAATTTAAGCTGTATCATAATTGATGACGAACCTAACGCGGTTAACCTGCTGGAGATCCTGGTGCAGCAAAGTACGCAGTGGCAGCTTAAAGCCAAATGTTATAACGCGCTTGAGGCACTGGCCTTTTTAAAAACCAATAAGGTTGATTTTATTTTCCTGGATATCAACATGCCGCAATTAACGGGTATGGAGTTGGCAGGCTTGCTTCCACCGCAAACCAAAATTGTGTTTACCACTGCTTATTCGGAGTATGCTGCCGAAAGCTATACCTATCAAACTATTGATTATCTGCTGAAACCAATCACACTGAAACGTTTCCTGGCAGCCATGCAAAAAATTGAAGGGTATTTTGGCAAGTCCGAACCTATGATGCAACAAACCCCGGTTAATGATGAGGGCTATTTCTTTATAAAATCGGGCAAGGTATTACGCAGGATCCTACTGGACGAGATTTTATACTTTGAAGGCGAAAAGGAATATGTACGGCTTGTTACCAGTCAGGAACAGTTATTAATTTACCGCAGGCTCAAGGATATTGAAGAGCAGCTTTCGGCCCCCTTTGTGCGGGTGCACAACTCCTATATTGTAAATACCAAACAACTGGTAAAAATTCAGGACAACCATATTTATATCGCCGATAAACACATACCCGTAAGCGAAAAATTTAAAGATAGTTTTATGAAGCTTATTAATAGAAGGATATTTTAAATCTTACATGAACATCTCCGCTTATTAACCAATCCAGACTTACGAAGTTTTTGAAACTTCGTAAGTCTTCGAAGGCCTCGCGTTAAAAATCTGTCAAATTTTCATATTCAATACAACAGTAATCGATGAATTTACGATACCGTAATCTCGCCTCTCAAATCCGTTTCCAGCCATTCTTTTACCTGCAAGGGATCATCGCTTTGGCCCAGCAGGTACATCATTTTGGTAACAGCTGATTCAAAGGTCATGTCATAGCCGTTGGCTACACCGATATCTTTGAGGTGTTTGCTGGTTTCGTAACGGCCGAGTTCAACCGTACCTACCTTACATTGCGAAATATCAAGGATCACCTTACCGCTGTCGATAGCGTTTTTAAGCAAATCGATAAACCAACTGTCGGTTGTGGTATTACCGGCCCCGAAGGTTTCCATTACTATACCCCGCACGTCGGCGCTTAAAATGTTCTCAACCACTTTAGGGCTTATGCCCGGGTATAACTTCAATACGCCAACATCATTCACCAGGTTGTTGTGTACAATTAACGAGCTTTCGTCTTCTGGCAGTCTGATATCGTTCGCGCTAAAGCGTAAATGAACGCCCGATTCGGCCAATATAGGATAGTTTGGCGAGCGGAAGGCTTCAAACTTTGATGAATTATATTTAAAAGCCCTGTTACCACGGAACAGTTTATAATCAAAATAGATACAAACCTCGGGCACGCGGGCGCGGTCATTCTTTTTAGCTTTAGCTATTTCAATAGCCGTCATCAGGTTTTCCTTTGCATCAGTACGGATGGCGCTTATCGGCAATTGCGAGCCTGTGAAAATAATGGGCTTGCCTAAGTTTTCTAACATAAAACTTAATGCAGATGCGGTATATGCCATCGTATCCGAGCCGTGCAAAATCACAAAACCATCATTATCATGATAGTTTGACTGGATCAAACCGGCCAGCTCGCTCCAGATTTCAGGGTTCATGTTTGATGAATCAATGATCTCATCAAACGAATGTACTTTGATACGGCAGTTAAGCTTTTCAAGCTCGGGCACGTTATCCATTATTTGCTCAAAGTTGATAGGCTTGAGCACCTTTGTAACCGGATCACTCATCATACCTATTGTCCCTCCGGTATAGATGATCAAAATTTGGCTCATTAATTAAGTTTATGCTGTATATAAATATTAAACAATTTTAAATTCCGAATACAAGCCTGGAATTTTCGGTAGTGACCTCTGCCACTTTTTCAATGCTTGTTTGGTGAAGCTCCGCCACCTTTTGGGCTATATATACCAGGTACGAGCTTTCGTTAGGTTTACCCCTGAACGGAACAGGCGTAAGGTACGGAGAATCTGTTTCTAAAACGATATGTTTAAGGTCAATTTCCGGTATTACTTTATCAAGCCCAGAGTTTTTGTAGGTAACTACCCCACCTATGCCCAGGTAAAAATTAAGGTCGATCACTTTTTGGGCTTGCTCAACAGTACCTCCAAAACAATGAAAAATACCCCGTAACTTTTCATCCGCTTCCTGCTTCAGCACCTCATATACCTCATCAAATGCATCGCGACAGTGGATCACAATAGCCAGATCAAGGCTTTTGGCCCAGTTGATCTGTTTCACAAACGCATCTGCCTGTTCCTTTAAATGCGTTTTATCCCAATACAGGTCAATACCTATCTCGCCTATGGCATAGATCTTGTTTTGCTGATGGGCATTCATGATGGCCGAAAGTTCTTCTTCCCAATTCTCCTTTACATCACAGGGGTGTAAGCCCAGCATCGGGTAGCAATATTGAGGATACTCATTCGCCAAACCATAAACCAGCGGAACGGAAGCCGCATCAACATTGGGTAAAAACAAACGGGTAATGTTATTATCGATACAACGCTGCATTAACGCCGCGCGTTTTTCAGGAATGGTTTCGTAGTATTGATGGGTGTGCGTGTCGGTTAAAACCATGCTGCAAAAATAAACCTTGAATACTTAATAACGAATTTATAGCGGTAAAGTATCGATACTTTCAATTAATTACCTGACGACTACCAACAAAAAACCTCCCGCATTTGGCGGGAGGTTTCTACTATCAGTTCTTTTTAGCGGCCGGTTTCTTTGTGCCGGCTTTTTTTAGTGGAGCTTTACCAGCAGCCGGTTTCGGGGTAACCGCGACATGTTTGCCTGGTTTTACTTTTACCAGTTCGATATCGAACACCAATGTGCTGTATCCGGGGATTTCCGATCCGTAAGGACGTTCGCCGTAGGCAAGGTTTGAAGGGATGATAAATGTTGCTTTTGAACCTTCATTTAATAAAAGCAAACCTTCATCCCAACCTGATATTACCCTATGCTCGCCCAAAACAACGCTTATAGGCTCATACGGACGGCCAGGCTGTTGTATGCCTGCCGCTTTGGCGTTAGCTTCAATACTGGTATCAAACAGTTTCCCGTTAAGCAACTTTCCGGTATAATTTACCAGCACTGTATCGCCGTTAAGCGGCTTTCTTTTGGTTGTTGGGCTGGTTATCACGTATTTTAAGCCTGATGCTGTAGTAACAGGTTTAAGACCATGTGCCGTAATATAGCTTTCTCTGTCGGCTGTTTCAGCTTGTTTTAGTTTTTCAAGGCCCGCATTCCTTTCGGCAATGGCATCATTTAACGATTGAACTTTCTCTATCTTTAAAATAAAAGTAAGAAAGCTGCCTTTAGGTAAAAATGGCGGACGGGCTTCTTCATGACCAACAAATACCGAATCAGTTGGAATTTTAACCAAGGCACTGTCTTTTGCTGCAAGCAGCGGGAATATTTCCATCAAGTCGCCTACATTTTGCGAGGCCTGCACCTGGGCTTGTACGGGATGTCCTGCCTTATAACTACTGAACAGTACTGAATCTTTATCGGTTTTCTGGATAAAGTTAAAAGTAAGCACATCGTTGATCTTAGCTTTGTTGCCCGGGTTAGCAGTATAGATTTGGTAAAGCGCGCCTTTAGCGGTTTTCTGCAAACCAGCCGTTTGCGCACCTGCGTTTAAAGCAAGCGCAGAAAGCGCCGGCAATAAAAAAGAAAAAATATGTTTTTTCATAAGTTATAAATAAAAAAGCCTTTCCTGCTTTGAGCAGGAAAGGCCTTGTAAAACATAATAATTATTTCGTTGTCGGAGTTGGCATTTGCATTTGCGGCATAACCGGTTTTGGTGCATTTGGATTTGGGTGGACAATATTTACCAGCTCAACTTCAAACACAAGCGGCGTATAAGGTTGCATTTGCTGACTTCCCTGATCGCCATAACCTAATGATGATGGAATAACCAACATCGCTTTAGTCCCTTTATTAAATAATTGAAAAGCTTCGTCCCAGCCTTTGATCACCTTACCTTCACCCACCGGAATACGGATTGGCTGATAAGGGTTCATCGGGTTGATCTGCATCTTTTCTTTTACAGCTACAGCTTTAACACTTGTTTCCAAAACTTTGCCAGTAACAAGCCTTAAAGTATAATTAATTACAGCTGTATCACCTACTGCTACGTTAGCACCACTGCCAGGTGTAGTAACTGCATAATTTAAGCCTGATGCAGTTTTTACAAATTTCAGGTCTTTATGTGCATCCAGGTAACCCTGGATCTTAGCAGGCTCTTTACCTTTAAGGGCGTCGGTTTGACCTTTCATGTATTGGGTAACGCGATCACGGAAAACTTGCTCGGTAAGTGCGCCTTTAGCAACTACCTTTTCAATTTTAATAGTATAAACCAGGTATTTACCTTTGAAGCCCGGCGGGCGTTGCTGACCGCCTTTAAATACCGAATCGGCAGCTATTTTAAATGTGGCGCTATCACCTTCGCCCAATAATGCTAAGCCAGAAACAATATCACCTTTGGTTTGAGGTTTAGGCATCAGCGTTGGTATAGGCTGGCCGTTATCATAAGAATTATTGATAATTGAATCCTTATCGGTTTTGAGGATCATGTTCAGTGTCAAAAAGTCACCTTCCTTAACTTTAGGATTGCCTTTTGAGGTGTGGATATTATAAAGCAAGCCGCCTTCGCCCTGCTTAAACCCACCGTTACAACTTGCAAATCCAATAGCCGCAAGTGACAGAAACATCAGTTTTCTTTTCATCATTACTTTTTTACTGTATTAATAGTTTTTTATATTCGGGTAAAATTTGTTTAAATTGTTGTATAACCTGTTCAAGGCTACCCTCGGAATGGCCGCCGGCTGCATTGCGG
The DNA here is from genome assembly GCF_900100945.1 of Mucilaginibacter gossypii. Lineage (GTDB taxonomy): Bacteria > Bacteroidota > Bacteroidia > Sphingobacteriales > Sphingobacteriaceae > Mucilaginibacter > Mucilaginibacter gossypii. The sequence continues at coordinate 29,816 of NZ_FNCG01000015.1, forward strand.
TGACCGCCGCCATTGAAGTATTTTTTGCAAATCTCGTTGGCCGGGAACTCGCCTTTTGAGCGTAATGAAAGTTTCACCCTGTCGCTTCGTTCAACTATGAAAGCAGCCAAACGGATGCTTGCCATCGATAATGCATAATTTACCACACCTTCCGTGTCGCCTGTTTCAACATCAAAGCGTTCCAGGTCATGTTTGTTAACTGCAATTATAGCTGTATTAAACTCAGGCAATACCTCCAGGCAATTAGCCAGGCAATGACCTAAAAAGCGCAGCCTGTTTTCAGATGCGCTATTATACACCAGCTCATGAATGCGCCAGTTAACCGCACCGGCATCTATCAAATCGGCAACTATGCGGTGAACTCCGGATGTAGTGTTGGGAAGCCTGAATGAAGCCGAATCGGTCATGATGCCTGTATAAAGACAGGTTGCCACATTTTTATTTACAAGTTCTTTGTGGTGAAGCTGGTTTACTATAAAATCATACACTAACTGCGCGGTAGCACAGGCATTGATATCCCAGTGCCTGTAATCGTCAAAATCGGCAGGCTCCAGGTGATGATCGATCATGATCTTATAGGCATTACTCTCGCCAACCAGCTCGCCCATATCATTGATACGGCTCAGCGCATTAAAGTCGAGGCAAAATATAAGTTTCGCATCTGCTATCAGGGCGGCAGCTTCTTCGCGGTGCTCGGTATAAATAATAACATTCTCGTTACCCGGCAGCCAGCTTAAAAAGTCAGGATAATCTGTAGGGGCAATAACCCTGGCATGATGGCCCTGCTGTATCAAATAATTATATAAGCCTAATGACGACCCCATAGCATCACCATCGGGTTTATGATGGGTAGTGATCACTATTTTTTGAGGTTTCGTTAAAAGGTCAGTAAGCGAAGCTAAATCTAACATCAATTCTTAAAAAAAGAGTTGCAAAGCTAAATAAATAAATGAAATACAAACCATCTAATTTAATTCAAAAAGCTTTATCTTACAGTTACAAAAGCCTATTTTTGCCGCAAATTTTAAATGTTATCATAAGCATCAGTAAGCTTATGTTTTAAAACCAACGTAACAAAGGCATTTAATCTATTAATAACCCAAAAAAGAAACAATTATTTCAATGAAAAACAACAGAACATTTACCATGATAAAGCCTGATGCCGTTGCAGACGGGCATATCGGTGCTATTTTAGACATTATAACCAAAAACGGCTTTAAAATTGTGGCGCTTAAATACACTAAATTATCTGCCGAAAAAGCGGGCCAGTTTTATGAAGTGCACAAAGAACGCCCTTTTTATAACGGATTAGTTGAGTTTATGTCATCGGGCCCTATTGTAGCAGCTATTCTTGAAAAAGACAACGCTATTGCCGAATTCCGTAAACTGATCGGGGCCACTAACCCGGCCGATGCCGCCGAAGGTACCATCCGTAACCTGTATGCAAGATCAATTGGTGAAAATGCCGTTCATGGCTCAGACTCTGACGAGAATGCCGACATTGAAGGAAACTTCTTTTTCTCGGCTTTTGAAAGGTTTTAAGTAACCTATTTCGGGTGTAATTATATAAACCAAAAGTTACACCCGAATTTTTTACGTTTTTTTTGTAATTATGGTTACGTTTTTTGTAACTTTACATTATCCACCTAAACAATATTACATAATTTAATCAACCAATAATATCACAAAACATGAAACCATTATTCAAATACATCTTTTACGTACTTATACTGGTGATGTTGGTTATTGGATCGCTAATGCTTTACAGAACACACCCCGAAGCCCAGCTTGCGCTTACCATTCCCGGCCTGTTCATTCTTGCTTATTCAAAGCTTACGGATGATATCAAATTAAAGCATAACAGCTTACGTATGCTTAGAGGAAGATAATTTCCTCAACAAGCACACTTTTAGCTTCGTTATTAATCTTTTCAATTATCTGGCTGCGCATCAGCATCAATTCATTTTTTATTACTGATGATTCTATCCGCAGAAATAATTTCTTATCGCGCACAAATAACTCTTTGGTGCGATTGGCTACTGATTTGCCTACCAGGTCGGGCCAGGCAGTAATAACACCGGTTTCGTCAAAACGCCGCTTAATCTTATATACATTAAGCATTTGCTCAATAGCTTCTTTCAGTGTTTTGTCGTTGGTTTTACGCATCAATCGCTCCTCCTTTTACTTTAAATAGTTTAACAGGTATCCCTATTTTATTAAAAACGGTTTCAACCCGCTCAACCCCGGTATCGGTTATAAAAACCTGGCCAAAATCATTGTTCGATACCATCTGCATTAATTTGGTAATCCGGCCGTCATCAAGCTTGTCAAAAATATCATCAAGCAAAAGCAAGGGTTTAAATCCTTTTTGCTGATATAAAAAAGTATATTGTGCAAGCTTGAGTGCAATTAAAAATGACTTTTGTTGCCCCTGCGATCCAAACTTTTTCATGGCCATACCATGGATATTGAATTGCAGATCATCTTTATGAATACCCGCTGTGGTACGCTCCAACGCCCTGTCACGGTCAAAACTCTTTTTTAATAAACTATCGAAATCATCGGCAAGCAGTTGCGATTCATACACGAGGTCAACATGCTCGACATTATCGCTCAAAAAACTGTAATGCTTATTAAATATAGTAACAAAACCCTCCATAAAGGCCCGGCGCCTTTCAAAAATACGATTGCCCGAAGCGTTCAATTGCTCATCAATCACTTCAAATAAGCCGGCATCATATCGCCCTGTATCCGCTACCTGTTTTAAAAGCGCGTTACGATTGGTAAGGATTTTATTATAGGTGATCAACTCATCTAAATAATGGTTATCTGTTTGCGATATCACATTATCAATAAACTTGCGGCGTTCTTCGCTCCCTTCGGTTATGATACTGGTATCATTTGGTGATATCATTACAAGCGGTAACAATCCGATATGATCGGCCAGGCGCTGGTAATCTTTTTTATTGCGCTTAAACTGTTTCTTTTGATTGCGCTTTACAGAGCAGGCAACAGCTTCGGGCTGATTGTTTTTATTAAAGACGCCGGTGATGATAAAAAAATCGGCACCCTGCTTAATCTGCTGGCTGTCTATCGGGTTAAAATAGCTTTTGCATAAGGACAGGTAATGAATAGCATCAAGCAAATTGGTTTTGCCGGCGCCATTATTACCTGTAAAAGCGTTAACCCCCTCGCTGAAAACCAGTTCGGCCTCATCGTAATTTTTAAAGTTAATAACTGACAGCTGTTGCAGGTGCATGAGATGGCAAAGTTAATGTTTTTTGGTGAGTGGTTGATGGTTCATGGTTGATAGGCCATAGTCATTTATAAACAAAATTGCTCTTCCCTAAATCCTGAAAACTACAAACCCAAGACCATGAACCATAAACTATCAACTATGAACTACCCCTCGTTAAAGATTTAATACAAAAGGTATTGCCAGTAAATTTGAAAACCGTATTTTTGCAAACTTAATTTTAGAACAACAATGTCAAAAACCCAGGCGAACACCAAAGTTGCAGCACCAGAAAACAATTTTGGTCAGAGTGGCAAATTTGTACGCGAGAACCAGAAAAGCTTACTATTTATTGTAGGGGCCATTATTGCCCTTATTGCTATCTATTTCATTTACATTAAATTATACTTAGGTCCACGTGAAGTTACTGCCGCTAACCAAATGTACAAAGCGCAGGATTTTTGGCAGCAAAAAAACTGGGACAAAGCCATTAAAGGCGATGCCGGCTTCCCTGGTTTTGAAAAGATCATCAGCGATTACAGCAATACCAAAGCTGCTAACCTTGCTTATTTTTACCTGGGCACTGCTTATTTAAATAAAGGTGACTACCGTAAAGCTATTGATAACCTAACCAATTACCGCGGTGACGACAACATGGTAGCAGCCGAAGCTTTTGGTAGCACAGGCGACGCATATGTTGAACTGAAAGATTACGAAAAAGCAGAAACTTACTTCAGCAAAGCTGCTGATAAAGCAAAGAATAAATTTTTATCGCCGCTTTATCTTAAAAAGTTAGGTTTAACTTATGAAGCTCAAAAAAACAGTAAAGAAGCTGCTGAAGCTTATAAAAGAATAAAAACTGAATATCCTGAAAGCGCTGAAGCTCAAAATATCGACGAGTATATAGCCCGCGCCGAAGCGAAACAATAATTTTAATTTCGGATTTGAGGATTTCGATTTCGGATTTATCTGGTTTTAAATACCTTTAAATTCGGAATCGATTTTTTTTATAGGCAGATTTTGATCGCTGATCACAACACTTAACAAAATCCGAAATCGAACCTCCGAAATTCGAAATAAAAACATCCGAAATCAAATGGCGACCCATCTTAAAAACCTTTCCGATTTTTCAAATACCGAAATACCATCAGCAGCACCGTACCGCTTCGGTATAGTTGTAGCCGAGTGGAATGCCGAAATTACCAATGCGCTTTACCAGGGTGCATACCAAAGCCTGATAAGCAATGGCGCACTGGCCGAAAACATTTTTTCATACCAGGTACCGGGCAGCTTTGAGCTTACATCGGGAGCAGATCTGTTATTAAAAAAAGGCAACCTTGACGCGGCAATTTGCCTGGGATGTGTAATACAGGGCGAAACAAGGCATTTTGATTTTATTTGCGACGCGGTAGCAAACGGAGTAAGTAATGTTGCCATAAAGTACTCAAAACCTGTTATATTTGGTGTATTAACTACTGATAATCAGCAACAGGCTATTGACAGGGCCGGCGGTAAGCATGGTAATAAAGGCGACGAAGCAGCTATCACAGCCATTAAAATGGCAGCCCTTGCTGAAACATTAAACAGTTAAAACCCGTTAAAGCAATTAATTTTAGCTCAACATGAAAAAATTAGTTTACATAGCACTTATAGCCGCGGCAGTTGCAACAGCATCATCCTGCTCAAATAAATTATGCCCGGCTTATGGTTCATATCCTAAAACAGGCCGTTAACAGTTAATTGTCATTTTTAAACCTGTTTAAACACACTACACAGTTTTTGTGTTATAATTACGTTATAGCATTTTAACTATTAATAATATGAACTGGATTTCGTTGGAGACGGCCGATCAGCTAATGGCGATCAAACAACAAGAAGGATATAGCCTTATATTTAAACATAGCACGCGCTGCTCCATCAGCATGATGGCCAAAAGGCGTTTTGAGCTTGACTGGGATAATCTTCCCGAAAATATGCCCCTTTACTTTCTAGACCTGATCAAATACCGTGACCTGTCAAACCAGGTAGCGCAATTGTTCGAGGTACACCACGAATCGCCCCAACTGTTACTCATTAAAAATGGCGAATGCATTCTTGACCAATCTCACAGCGGCATCTCCGTTGATGAAACTTTAGAGGTGCTGAATTAGATTTGATGACGATAGTCCATAGACCATGGTCGATGATTTCATCCTGGCGTATAGATATTCATCTTTTTTATCAAGAATATATCATATCTTCTATAGGCTATGGACCATCGTCCATGGACTAACAACTATAATCAGTTTTTAACTACATTTGTACCATGATTGAATTGCCGGTAGTTCCTGCTGTTAGCCAACCTGTACGTAAGCCTGATTGGCTTAGGGTTAAGCTTCCTACAGGAAAAGAATATGCTCACGTACGCAGCCTTGTTGATACCCATAAACTGCATACCATATGCGAAAGCGGTAACTGCCCTAATATGGGCGAGTGCTGGGGTGCCGGCACGGCCACTTTCATGATCCTTGGTAATATTTGCACCCGTTCGTGTTCATTTTGTGCAGTTGCAACCGGCAGGCCTTTAGCTGTTGATGTTGATGAGCCCAACCGCGTAGCAACTTCTGTAAAACTAATGCAGGTAAAACATTGCGTTATTACCTCTGTCGATCGTGATGATTTGAAAGACGGCGGTTCCATTATCTGGGCCGAAACCATCAATGCCATTCGCCGTGAAAGCCCCGATACTACATTAGAAACCCTGCTGCCCGATTTTAAAGGCAACTGGGATAACCTTGCCCGCGTTTTGGAAACCAGGCCCGAAGTTGTATCACACAACCTGGAAACTGTAAGGCGTCTTACCAAAGAAGTACGGATCCAGGCAAAATATGACCGCAGTCTTGAAGCCCTGAAACATATTTCGGAAGCGGGTTTGCGTACAAAATCAGGCATTATGCTTGGCTTGGGCGAAACCGAGGAGGACGTTTTAGAAGCAATGGATGATTTGCTGGCTGCAGGTGTTCATATACTTACACTGGGGCAGTATTTACAGCCTACACGTAACCATCATCCGGTGATTGACTGGATCCATCCCGATCAGTTTGCACGTTATAAGGAATTGGGTCTTCAAAAAGGGTTCAGGTATGTTGAAAGTGGGCCGCTGGTACGCTCATCTTACCATGCAGAAAAACACTTGTTTGAAATGTGATAATTCCTTTATATCTTCATCGGGTTGAGTAAGAAACGAAAAATATCGATGTCAGAAGAAGAACTGGTGTTGTCATTACGGCACCGGGAAAAAATTGCCGTCGAAGCTTTATATGATATGTATTCGGCCTCGTTATTCGGGGTTATATCACGCATTATAAATGACACCGCTATAGCCGAAGATGTTTTACAGGAAACTTTTGTAAAAATCTGGCATTCCTTTTCAAGCTACAGTACGGAAAAAGGCCGTTTATTTACCTGGATGGTTAATATCGCGCGCAACCTTGCAATTGATAAGACCAGATCGAAAGATTTTAAGAATCAGAATAAAAACCAGGATATTGAAAATAACGTAACTTTCATTGACGAGCAACGAAACACGGTTTACAAACCTGAGTTAATGGGGGTTAAAAATTTAGTGCAAACACTAAAACCTGAGCAAAGACTGATCATCGAGCTGGTTTATTTTAAAGGCTATACCCATGTGGAAGCTGCCGAAGAATTGGGCATTCCGTTGGGTACCATTAAAACCCGGTTAAGAATGGCTATCCAGGAACTCAGAAAACATTTTAATTGAAGTGGAAGATTTAAAAGCATATATTGAAACAGGGATACTGGAGCTTTACGTATTAGGGGATGTTACCCCTGCCGAAAAGCTACAGGTTGAAGAACTGGCTTCAAAGCACCCTGCTATTAAGGCAGAGCTTGCCGAAATTGAACGCTCAATGGAATTGTATGCCGGAGAAAACGCGATTGAACCATCTGAATATTTACGTAGCCGCGTATTGGGAAGTTTACTAACTAATTTTGGCGACGATAATGACTTTCCTACACAAACCCATACAGAACGGGAAAGCGTTGTGGTTACACGGCCCTATAAAGAAAAAGAAATTAATTTTTATAAATACGCATTTGCCGCATGCCTTGTTTTATTGTTAGCAAGCGCAGCGGCTTTGTATAACCTTTACAACCGCCTTAATGATACCAATACCCGGCTAAATGCCATGCAGTTGCAAAACCAGCATTTTAGCACCACGGTTAGCGCCAAGGATAGCGAGCTGAACCTTTTAAGGGATACGTCATTTAAACTGATCCGTCTGAAAGGGACAGAAAAATCGTCTGAGTCGGTGATGACCGTAGCCTTTAGCCCATCCAAACAAAAAGTGGTGATTGACATGGAAGGCCTTAAATTGCCTGCAAATGACCAAGCGCATCAATACCAGCTTTGGGCACTGGTGGCCGGCAAACCTGTTGATTTGGGTGTATTTGACGCCACAGCAGATTCAAGCGGATTCAAAAACATGAAAGCGATAGCCTCGGCAGATGCCTTCGCGGTAACGCTTGAGCCAAGAGGCGGTAGTGAAAGTCCAACACTATCACAAATGGTGGTAATGGGTAAATATTAAAGCGAAAACGATCTCCCAGGGCTTAATAATGATTAAAAGCTTACATTTTTTCGGATTTATTCCGAAATGATGTAAGCTTTTCGATTTTTATACGTTAATTACTTGTATTTTGTGTAAACCTAAACTACACTGGGTTAATAATTTAACATTTTTTTAACGAAAACCAAAACCAATTATTAGTTTTTTTGTAACTAATAGGAACGTGTAAACGTCTTATGATTAGTTAGGACATAAACGAGAAACAGTGAACCTGATAACCCTAACCCCCAGATTTGAGTATTTAGTTCTTTATAAGATCAGTTAATAGTTAATTAAAACGGCTGTATGATACTTGCAGCCGTTTTTTTATGCCCTTAACTTTGCCATGGTAACGGGCAATTGCGCAATGAGCTTACCGGGCAAAACTACATGCATCCGGTTTGGCAATGCAAGTTCATCGCCGGCCTTACCGTGAATATAGGCACCAATGATGCAGGCTTGATCCGGCGGATGCTTTTGCCCAAGCAAAGCAGCTATTACGCCGGTAAGTACATCGCCCATACCTCCGCTTGCCATAGCAGCATTTCCTGATGAGTTAAAATATACTTTGCCATTGGGTGCTGCGATAATGGTATAATCATTTTTCAACAGGATACACAGGTTTAACTCCTTTGCCTTTTTTATAGCGGTTTGCAGCCGTTGCCACCAACTGGTATGTTCACCAAAAAGCCTGTCAAACTCTTTCATGTGCGGGGTTAAGATGCTCCCCGCAGGTAGCTGGGTTAATAATGCCTTATTTTCTGCAAGCAGGTTCAATGCGTCGGCATCAATAACCAGCGGTTGTTTATAGTTTTTGATGATTGCTTTTAATAATGTTAAGGCCTCGGCATCCTTGCCTAAACCAGGCCCCACAGCTATCGAACTAAATTTATCCCAATCAATATAAGGTTGCTCATCACCATTCCTGACTATGGCCATAATTTCGGGCTGATAACTGTTTAGTGCGGTTAAGCCACTTTCGGGGATACAGGCAGTCGTCAGGCCGGCACCTGCGTGTGCTGCAGCTGATGAGCTTAATAGCGCCGCTCCCATGGTTTTTGCCTGCCCTGCAATAATCAGCACATGACCAAATGTGCCTTTATTGCTGAAACGACGACGTGGTTTTAGTATTTGTCTCACATCTTTTTCTTCAACAAGCTGATACGGTGAACTTAACGACTGGATAAACTTTTCATCTATGCCAATATTCACAGCTTCCCAGCAATTGATATAAGGTGCCGATTCCGGTAACAGGAAATTGATTTTAGGCTGCTGAAAAGTAATTACAAGGTCGGCTTCTATAGCAATAGTATCCCTGACTACTTCCCCTTCCGAAAAAAAACCTGTGGGTACATCGACTGCAACAACTGTTCGGCCCAAATCATTAATGAACTTAACAAGCCGTTCATAATCGCCGGTGAGCGGTTTGTTCAAGCCGCTGCCGAGCAGGGCGTCAATAATTACCGGGCTGCTATCCGCCGGGATCTCTTCATCCTTGGCAAGTTCTTTTATAGATACGCAAGTTTGTTTTAGCCTTTCAAAATTGATGTTAAAATCCACCGATGCCTTATCAGAAAATCGGGCTATTACAACGTTGAGCCTATTATAATGATGGTCACATAAAATACGCGCAATGGCAAGCCCGTCGCCGCCGTTATTCCCTGTACCACAGTAAAAAGTTATCGGCTCGTTTTTATCGGGGAAACGGTTAACGAACCAACCCACAAAAGCTTTTGAGGCGCGTTCCATCAAATCAATAGAAGCAACAGGTTCATTAGCGATAGTATAAGCATCGCCCTCGCGAATTTGTTCGGCAATTAATAAAGGAAGCATATATCCTAAAGTAAGGATTTAATGGTTTTGTTTTAAGAGAAATTATTGGCAGATCAACCGAACTGCACAACAAATAATAATATCCAAAAATCCGGCAGAAAAATTTATTTTAACAGACGGACAGGCAAGCTGTTTTACAATATTTAAGCGGTCGTTTCACGGGACTTTAGTTTGTTAGAAATACCGGTATTTAACCTTCTTCTTTGTTTTCATATTAGTTGCTTTTATAATCCAGCCCTTGCGAAATATTTGAATAGATAAAATCAATATTTATTACCTTTACATAGCATTTATCTATATTACATGACTATCACACAACTGGAGTATATTGTGGCTGTTGATACCTATCGCAGCTTTGTTTTGGCAGCCGAGAAATGTTTTGTTACCCAACCAACATTAAGCATGCAGGTACAAAAACTGGAGGACACGCTTGGCGTTAAGATCTTCGACCGCAGCAAACAGCCCGTTGTGCCTACCGAAATAGGGATTGAAATAATTACCCAGGCACGTGTAATGCTGTCTGAGAGCGAAAAGATCAAAGAAATTATATCCGACAGGCAAAAGGAACTTTCGGGCGAATTACGGGTAGGCATCATCCCTACCGTTTCGCCCTATATATTACCTAAAATCATCCATGGCTTTATTGAAAAATATCCACAGGTAAAATTGATTGTATGGGAACAAACTACCGAAGAGATCATTCAACAGCTAAAACTCGGTATGCTTGACTGCGGCATCCTTTCTACCCCGCTTCATGAAAACAACCTTACCGAAATCCCTGTATTTTATGAAAATTTTGTAGCCTATGTATCCAAAAACAGCAAACTTTCTAAAAAGAAGAATATTGTGCCGGATGATATAGATATGGAGGAGATCTGGATCCTGAACGAAGGCCATTGTATGCGCGAGCAGGTTTTGAATATTTGCCAGCGACGGAAATCAACCCGTGGCTTTCAGCATTTTGAATACAATACCGGCAGCGTTGAAACCCTAAAACGCATGGTCGACCAAAATAACGGGGCTACCATCCTCCCCGAGTTGGCCCTGTCTGAGCTTAGCGAAAAACAGCTGGATAAGGTGCGGTATTTTAAATCGCCCGAACCCGCCCGTGAGGTAAGCATTGTGATACAACGTAACTTTTTAAAACGCCGCATGATTGAAGCGCTGAAAGCTGAAATCCTGGAATTTGTGCCAAAGCGGATGAAAAGCAAAAAGAAAAAGGAAGTGATGGATATTTAGTAATTGCTTATCTATCTACCAGACTCACGAAGTTTGGGGGACTTCGCAAGGCTTCATTAGATGATGACAGCCTTCAGGATTATGGAAGGAACCCGTTTACATGATTCTTAAATTTAACTACTCTTTTTCTGAATAATTTCGGTGGTATTGCTTTGACAATCCCTTACCGGATTAGCAATTTTCCATTCTTATATCCACAAGCATCTGAACAACAGTACATTAAGTGTACTATTTAGATTTATTATAAATAATTTGCATTATAACACCCGCCTGACTACTTTTGCGCTATTATTTATATTTAGTCTAAATAAAATGGATCAACCCAAACCATCTTTCTCAAAAATCTTTTCACTTTCATTTATAGTGCTACTTATAGGCACCATCCCGGCCCTTGCCCAGCAAGCCAGAGGCATTCTTAAAGGTAAAATTATCACCATAAAAAATGGGCCTGCCGAAAACGTTTCGGCAGTACTTAAAGGCACCAGGTACGGTACCATAACCAATGAAAACGGCTTATTTGAAATTAAAGCCCCGCAAGGAGATTATATACTTGTAGTATCTGAAGTTGGCACAAAAGGACAGGAAAAACCAGTAACCGTAACAGCCGGGCAAACAACTGTGTTGCCTGTTATTACTGTTGATCATACTATTCATGGTTTGCAGGAAGTAAATATAAATGCTAATAAAACCAATAAATTTAAACGTTCACGAAGCGAGGATGTTGCCAAAATGCCTTTAAGCAACCTCGAAAACCCACAAGTTTATAATACCATAAGCAGCCAGTTGATGCAGGAACAATTGATATTTTCTGTTGATGATGCTATAAAAAATGCCCCTGGGATCCAAAAAATGTGGGAAGCTACCGGTCGTGGCGGCGATGGCGGCGCTTATTATAATAGCAGGGGCTTTATTGTACAAAGCACCATGCGTAACGGCATTGCAGGGATTATAACTAATGGCATTGACGCGGCTAACATCGACAGGATTGAGATTATTAAAGGCCCCTCTGCTACTTTATTCGGAAGTTCTTTAACCTCATATGGCGGCCTGATCAACCGTGTTACCAAGAAACCTTATGATACATTTGGCGGAGAAGTGAGCTTATCTGGCGGCAATTTTGGTTTTTACCGGGGCAGCGCCGATATTAACACTCCGCTCGATAAAGATAAAAAGATACTCTTCCGTTTAAATACTGCTTTTAATCATGACGGTAGTTTCCAAAACAACGGCTTTTCGCGGAATGTGGTTATTGACCCAAGCATTGTTTATAAGGCTTCCGACAGGTTAACCATTAGTGCCGATGCTGAACTGTCATATGGTACCAATATCGGAAAATCTATTTTCTTTTTCCCTTACGGACAAACCATCGATGCCCTGGGTTACAGTCGTGCCGATCAGCTCAAGCTCGACTACAAACAAAGCTATCATGGAAATGACCTGACTCAAACGTCACAAAACAGGAATTTTTATGGCGAAGTAAAATACAAGATCTCCAACGCCTGGACAACACGTACCAACCTGAGCCTCACCCATAGCTATTCGGACGGTTTTGGCCCTTACTACTACCTGTTGCCAGGCGATTCTATTTCCCGTAACGATCAGTCAACCCGCAAAAGTAAAGATGACATGATGGAGATCCAGCAGAACTTTAACGGCGACTTCAAAATAGGTAAATTCCGTAACCGGTTTGTAGGCGGCCTGGATTTCTTCAGGGAAAACTCGCAACAATATTTTTTTGGCAGTACGCTCGATACTGTATCTGTAACCGGCAATCAAAACTATAGCAATTTCAACAAAGCGGCGATGGGTGCCCTTTATGCTACCGGCATTTATGGTTTTACCTACCCTTCCATGTTTAAACGGAATACCTACAGCGCTTATATCTCTGATGTGTTTAATATTACGGATCAACTGATAGCATCGGCAGGTTTACGCGTAGACAGGTTTGACAACAAAGGCAACTACGACCCAACAACTCAAACCACTTCAGGGGCATATAAACAAACCGCCTTTTCGCCAAAATTTGGTTTGGTTTACCAACCCGTTAAAGACCACATATCGCTGTTTGCCAATTATCAAAACAGCTTTAACAACAAAACCGGTACTACCGAAAACAACCGACCGCTTAAGCCCGAGCAAGCCAATCAAATCGAAGGTGGCGTAAAACTTGATCTCTTCGATGGTAAATTGAGCGGTACGGTAAGTTACTATGATATCAAAGTGAAAAATATCGTACGTCCTTCCACCATAAATCCCATTCTTTCGGTACAGGACGGAACCCAATACAGCAAAGGTTTTGAAGCCGAAATAATAGCCAACCCAATAATCGGCCTTAACATCGTAGCAGGTTTTTCATATAATGATTCAAAGCTTACCAAAAGCGCCGATGCCGGCGTTGAAGGTCTTCGGCCAGCAACCGCCTCATCGCCATATCTGGCAAATTTTTGGATAAGCTACAAATTTCATCAAGGTGCAGTGAAAGGTTTTGGTCTGGGTTTCGGCGGCAACTATGCCAGCGATAATAAGATCGTAAACAGCCGGGCCATTGGGGTATTTACCCTGCCGGCTTACACCGTATTAGGAGCATCAGCATTTTATGATACTAATAAATACCGGTTTGGCGCTATGCTTGACAACCTTACCAATGAAAAATACTGGATAGGTTACACCACCATTAACCCTCAAAAACTAAGAAGTTTTGCATTAAGCGCAACCTATAAATTTTAAAACAGCCATTAAATAAAAAGCAGGAGTGTATTACAGTTCCTGCTTTAAGTTAACAACCCTATCATTCCTGTTAATCCTGAATAAAATGTCCAAATCCATACACTCTTTCTGTAAGCTTCCTCCTCTTTTATTATGTGCAGTTTTGCTGCTCTTCAACATACCCGCGCTGGCCGAGGTAAAACCCGGCACCATAACCGGCACAATCACGACTGCCGATGGCCAAACCGTTCCCGGTGTAACCGTAAGCCTTAAAGGTAATGGCATATCCGCAGGCACGGTTACCAGCGAAAGCGGAAGGTTTACCTTTAACAAGGTAAAACCGGGCAGCTACACCATTAAAGTAACGTTTGTGGGCCTGGCTTCTGAAGAAAAAGCAGTTGAACTGGCCGATGGACAACGCGTTACCGTAAACTTTATGCTGCGCGAAAACGCCAACCAAATTGGTGAGGTCTTAATTTCGGGCAGGAAACAAAAATATAAGATCGACGACCCCTCACCCAGCCTGAGGTTAAACGAGCCTTTACTTGAAGTGGCACAAAATATCCAGGTGGTATCTTCCGACCAGATCAAGGACCAGCAGATCTTTAACATGCTCGAAGGCGTATCGCGCAATGTGAGCGGCTTAACCATGCAGGAGCATTGGGGCAATTATGCCCGTGTAAATGCCCGTGGCGACAGGCTTGCACCTTTCCGCAACGGTATGAACATCGAAGCTACCTGGGGCCCGCTAACCGAGGATATGTCATTTGTTGACAGGATTGAATTTGTAAAAGGCCCTGCTGCATTCATGCTGGCCAACGGCAACCCCTCGGGTTTTTATAACGTAGTTACCAAAAAGCCTACCGGCACTACCAGCCAGGTATTCAGTTTTACTGCAGGCAGTTTTAACAGCTACCGTGCCACTGCCGATTTTGACGGCGTACTTACTAAAAACGGTAAACTGCAATACCGCCTCAACCTGATGGGCCAGCTTTCAAAATCATGGCGCCCGTATGATTTTACCAACCGTACGGCTATCGCTCCCGTATTACGCTACAAATTCGACAGCAAAAATACCCTCACTGCCGAGTATACCTACCAGTACCAGCGCATGAATGCCTTTGGTACCGCCTACCTGTTCTCCACTGATGGCTATGCAACACTGCCGCGCAACTTTACTAACGCGCCTTCAAATTCGCCATCATCGGGCATCCGGGACCAAAGTGCGTTTTTAACTTATGAGCATACCTTTAACAGCAAGTGGAAAGTTACCGCGCAGGGTGCTTATTTTTATTATAAGCAAACGGCATATAGCTATTGGATAAACAGCATCAGCAGCAACGGCGATGTTGACCGTAACCTTGGTTTATGGGATGCTGTTAACAAAAACAAATTTGCCCAGGCTTTTTTAAACGGCGAATTTAATACAGGCAAAGTTGTTCACCGCCTGTTAAGCGGCCTTGATATTGGCGACAAGTACTATATTCCGGATTATTTTCAATCAGGCTCACTTGATCCTGATCCCGCAAACCCTTTCAATATCCACAATCCAAATAATGGCCCTGTTACTTTACCTGTGTTTGATAGATCGGTGCCACTTAGCGAACGTGGTAAAAACGCTGTAAATACCGAAAAATATCAATCAATTTATGTACAGGATGAGTTGGGCTTTTTTGATCAGAAATTGCGTTTAACTGTAGCTGGTCGTTACACCCATGCCACTACAACCGATCCTTATGCCGGCGATACCAAAGGGCATAAATTTACGCCCCGTTTTGGGTTAAGTGTTAACATTGATCCTACTACAACTGCTTATGCGGTATATGATCAATCATTTGTGCCGCAAACAGGTAAAATATACGGCGGCCAAAAAGTTAAGCCTATTACAGGCAACAACATGGAGCTTGGTTTAAAACGCGACTGGTTTGATGGAAAGTGGAATACTACCTTATCTGCTTACCAGATCCTTAAAAACAACCAGTTGGTAACCGACCCCGACAAACATGGTGAATCTGCAGCAAATTACGTTTTGCAATTAGGTCAAACTAAAACAAAAGGTGTTGAATTTGATGCCCGCGGCGAAATCATAACCGGCCTCAGCCTGATGGTTAACTATGCTTATACCGATTCGAAGATTTCTAAAGATACCGACCCTGCAAATGTTGGCAATCCTGTTCCCGGCTTTGCAAAACATGTTACCAATGCCTGGTTAACATACCGTTTACAGCACGGCAGCTTAAAAGGTTTGGGCTTTTCAACCGGATATCAGTGGCAGCTTGACCGCCTGCCATGGAGCCTCGGCACAGGCACTTCTGATCTGCCAAACTACTTCCGTTTAGATGCAGGCGCATCCTACCAGATCAAGAAGATGAGTTTTGCGTTAAATGTAAATAACGTGCTTAACAAATACCTTTATTCAGGCGGTCATGAGGGGTTGAGCACCGACGGCAAAACTGTTTACAGCTGGCAGGCAGAAGCACCAACAAACGTACGTTTAAGTATCGGTTACAAATTTTAATGAATGACACCTTTTAAAAAAACACTGTTGTTTATACATCGCTGGCTTGGATTTATATCCGGGCTGGTGGTATTTATAGTAAGTATAACCGGCTGTATCTTTTGCTTTCAGGACGAGATCCAGGATGCGATACACAGTTACCGTAAGGTTGAGGTACAAGCTAAACCCTACATAGCACCATCAATACTTAAAGCCGAAGCACTGAAAGGCCGTAAAGGCGCTACGGCCAGTTATGTTTACTATTACGGTATCGGTCGCCCTGCGGGGGTGTTGGTAACGGACAAGAAAGAGGGCCTCCTTTTTGTATATCTGAATCCTTATACAGGTAAGATCACCCATACCGAAAGCCCCGCTTCAAACTTTTTTATTATTGTTGAATATATTCACCTATACCTGTTGCTCCCGGCTAATATCGGCACCCTGGTAGTAGGCATATCGGTGATAATTTTTGTGGTGCTGATGATCACCGGCATAATACTCTGGTGGCCCAAACGTAAAAGCGACCGTAAACGCAGCTTCACTATTAAGTGGGGTGGCCGCTGGCGCCGTGTTAATTACGACTTGCATAACGTTTTGGGCTTTTATGCCACCAGCGTGGCCATCATATTGGCCATAACAGGTCTGTCAATATCATTTGACTGGATGCGTGAAGCTATTTACACAGCCGCTAATTTGGGCAAAGCGCATCCCGAAGAAAAGGTAGTTTTCAAGTCCGATTCGTTGTTGAATGGTAAAATGGATACCACCCAGGTTATCAACAAAGCATATTTATCAGCCAAAGCCGCCTCGCCAAATGCCGAAATGTTTTTAATTTATGACGATGCTGCTAAAGCCGGTGCCATAGGCGTAACCGCATACGCACAGGCCCTGCACTACTATAAAAGTGATAGCTATTCTTTCGATAAATACACCGGCAAATTATTGAACCGTACCGCGCATGAACAAAAAAGTGCCGGCATGAAAATGAATAACATGAACTATGATGTTCACGTAGGGCAAATCTTAGGCCTTCCCGGTAAGACCATTGCTTTTTTGGCCAGTTTGATTTGTGCAAGCTTGCCAATCACCGGCTTTATCATCTGGCTCGGCAAACGCAAAAAATCCAAATCAAAAAAGGTAAAAACGGTGGTGCACAGAAGGACGGTAAGGCAGCATTTGCCAACCGACCGTTGATTTTTGATACACTGATTACGTTGATTATTCTTTCGCTTCCTGGTATAACTCCCCCTTTTAGGGGGCTGGGGGGCCAATAACCACCTCATCATCCAAGGGATGCCCGGTGCAGGTCAAGATCCATCCTTGTGCAAGATCCGCTTCAGTAAGTACATCATTTTTCACCATTTCAACTTTACCGCCGGTGCATTTAACCATGCAGGTAGAGCATATTCCTCCCCGGCAGCTATAAGGTAATGGGATATTGTTTTGCAGGGCGGCCTGCAGTATGGATTGGTTTTCGCCTACTACAATATCGTGCAGCTCGCCCCGGTATTTTATTTTGATGTTTTTAGGTGGAAAGTTAGTAAAGCTGCTTGTTACGGCAACTGTTTCGAGCACAAAATTTTCGCGGCGGATCTTTACCTGATCAATCCCCATATACACCAGGTCGAACCGGATCATTCGCATAAAAGCAAACGGGCCGCAAAGGTAAAACTCAGCATTTGCCAGGTTGAAGCTGGCGTATTGCTTCACCAGCTTTTCTACCTTATCGGGGTTGAGTCGGTTACCTTCGCTGCTAAGCAGGTAAATGATTGTCAACCTTTCGGGGTGTTTGGCTGCCAGTTTATCCAGCTCGTTTTTGAATAAAATGGAAGCGGCATTTTGATTACTATAAATGAGGGTTAGCCTGCTTTTACCCTCCCGGTTCAAAATATATTTCAGTTGCGAAAATATAGGGGTAATGCCGCTGCCGCCCGCAAATAAAAACAGATCCTTTTCCTGCTGATGGTCACTGATGATAAAACGGCCGGCAGGGGCTAATGCTGTTAACTCATCGCCTTCCTTTATTTTAGTGAGCATAAACCTGGATATTTCACCGTTGGTAATGCGCTTAATAGTTATTGCAGGGTATGGTTCATCGGGCGACGAGCTTAACGAATACGAGCGCCTGATCTCTTCCTGCCTGTGGTTAAATATCAGTGTGATGAACTGCCCTGCGGTATAAGGGATAAGATTACTATCAATACTGCTCAAATAAAATGTAGCCGTATCTGGAGTTTCCCATTTTATGCGTTCAACTTTTAGTTTTAAAATCTCTTCGGTCATCAATTGATGGCGTTATTGTTTATCTGCAAGCATTTTGCGGATAACGCTGTTCTTTTTGCCGTAAGTATAATAGATAACCAAACCAATTGCAAGCCAAATGACCAAACGCAACCAGGTATCGCCGGGTAGAAACGTCATCATGGCAAAACAGGTCAGGATACCCAGCACCGGCACCAATGGCACAAGGGGTGTTTTAAACGGCCGGTGAATATCAGGCTGCTGCTTCCGTAAAATAAGTACACCGGCGCAAACCATAACAAATGCAAGCAAGGTACCAATGCTGGTCATTTCACCAACCACGCGTATCGGAACAAATGCGGCAAAGAGGGCTATAAAAGCGCAAAGCATAATATTCGATTTCCAGGGGGTGCGAAATTTGGGATGCACTTCTGAAAAAACCTTAGGCAGCAAACCATCTTTCGACATAGAGAAAAACACACGCGATTGGCCTAACAGGTCGACCAAAATCACCGAGGTATAACCTATTAAAATAGCCAGCACAATAGCTTTGCTCAACCACTGGTAATGCGTTTTTTCAATGGCGATGGCAACCGGTGCGCCCGAACCTATAAATTCCTTATAGTTGGCCATTCCGGTCATTACGTGCGCAAATACAATAAAGAGTACCGTACAGATCAGCAGCGAGCCGATGATCCCGATAGGCATATTGCGCTGCGGGTTTTTGGCCTCCTGCGCCGCAGTTGATACAGCATCAAACCCAATAAATACAAAAAACACTAATCCCGCCCCTCTCAATATGCCCGACCAGCCATAATCGCCCCAAACACCGGTATTTTGCGGGATATAGGGATGATAGTTTTGCGGGTTAATAAATGACCATCCAACCGCAATAAACACCAGCACCACGCCCACTTTCAAGGTTACAATAATGGCATTAACCAATGCCGAACCTTTTGTACCCCGGATAATGATACTGGTAACCAAAATCACAATGAGCGCAGCTGGCAAATTGATGATTCCGTTAATAATATTGCCATTGGCAGCCTTAGCAGTTTCAAAAGGCGAAAGCGTAAGCTGTGGAGGCAAATACAGGTCAAACCAGGATAAAAATTTAGTAAGGTATTGCGACCAGCTGATGGCCACTGTTGCTGCGCCCACGGCATATTCAAGCGCGAGGTCCCAGCCTATGATCCAGGCAAAGAGCTCGCCCATGGTAGCATACGAATAGGTGTAAGCGCTCCCCGCAACAGGTATCATGGCCGAAAACTCGGCATAACAAAGGGCAGCGAAAGCACAGCCAATAGCAGCAATTAAAAAAGAAATGGTTACCGCAGGCCCCGAATGCTGGCCCGCCGCTATACCGGTTAACGAAAATAAACCGGCCCCTATGATGATGCCTATCCCAATTAAAATAAGGTTAACGGGCCCAAGCGAGCGTTTTAATGAATGTTCCCCCTCCTCCTTCGATTCGCGGAGCAGGGTTTCTATGGGCTTTTTGATCATGATATAAAAAAGTCCACAAAGTTAGTAGATTATTGCAGGGATTAAGCGTGGGTGTATAATTGGAAGGTAAATAAACAAACTTCTCGGGCTCGTTACAAACGAGCGCAAGAGTTATGAAGTAAAACAAAAGCGGCAGGACCATCAGATCCTGCCGCTTTTGTTTATGAGCTTAAATAATATTAAGCGGTTGCTTTTGCGTAAAGCTCGGCAACGTGGTTCCAGTTGATCACATTCCAGATAGCTGCTAAGTAATCCGGACGACGGTTTTGATATTTCAGGTAGTAAGCATGCTCCCAAACGTCGATACCTAAAATTGGGGTACCTTTAACTTCAGCGATGTCCATTAATGGGTTGTCCTGGTTAGGAGTGGAAGTTACAGCTAATTTTTTATCAGCAGTAACAATTAACCATGCCCAGCCAGAACCAAAACGGGTTGCACCTGCTTCAGATACTTTAGTTTTGAAATCGGCAAATGAACCGAAAGTGCTTTTGATAGCATCAGCTAAAGCGCCTGTAGGCTCGCCGCCACCGTTTGGTGATAACAAGGTCCAGAACAAGGTATGGTTGTAGTGGCCACCGCCATTGTTACGCACAGCAGCGGGGAATTTAGAGATATTTTTAATGATATCGTCGATATTGCTTTCAGCCTCAGGCTTACCTTCCAAAGCTTTGTTTAAGTTGGTAACATAAGCCTGGTGGTGTTTGCCATGGTGAATTTCCATGGTCAGTTTATCAATGTGCGGTTCCAGAGCATCAGTAGCGTAGGATAACGCCGGTAGGGTAAATGCCATAATTTTAGTTGTTTATTTTAAAGTTTACTGTTTGTTGTGACGTAACAAATATAAGCGTTGATTGAAGTTTTTGTTCTAAATAATTGTCATGTTTTCTTTTAGTTCATAGTTGATGGTTAATGGTTCATAGCTATTTTTATTACTATGAACCATCAACCCTACTTCCGCTTACTTTTAAAAAAATCTTTCACCAGCTGGCTGCATTCAGCTTCGCGGATACCGCCGGTGATCACTGTTTTGGGATGGGTTATTTTTTGGTTGATGCGGCCGAACCCGAGTTTGTTATCATAGGCCCCAAAAACGATCTTACTTACCTGGAACCAGTATGAAGCCCCGGCACACATTACACAGGGCTCCATAGTAACGTACAGCGTACAGCCTTGCAGGTATTTGCCTCCAATTAAATTAGCGGCCGCAGTAAGGGCCTGCATTTCGGCATGGGCCGATACATCGTTAAGCCGTTCGGTAAGATTGTGCCCTTTTCCTATAATGCGGCCATTGTAAACCACAATTGCCCCTATCGGGATTTCATCTTCCTCTAATGCATAGCGGGCTTCTTTTAACGCCTCGCCCATAAAATATTCATCGGGCGATATAGAGGCCTCATCCTCAAAACTGATATATCTCATTTAAATAAGTTTGCTGCCGTTTGGCACAGGCTTTTCAACAGCGGTTAACACAATGTCTCCGTTCTCGTCGGCGAAACCGGTAACCAGGAACTCCGACATGAAATTGGCGATCTGCTTTTTAGGAAAATTAACCACGCCTACAATTTGCCTGCCCACCAGCTCTTCTTTGGTATAATGCTTCGTGATCTGTGCGCTCGACCACCTGACACCAAACTCACCGAAATCGACCCTTACCTTGAAGGCAGGTTTACGGGCTTCCGGGAAATCAATTGCTTCCAATACAGTGCCTACACGTAGTTCTACTTTTTCAAAATCATGCCAGGTGATGGTTTCCATAGGGGCAAAGGTAAAAAAATATGTCTCTCTCTTCTTCAAAAGCTACCCTTGCCTCAATTTTAAGTAAAGGGTTTGATATGGACATTAGTAAACAAAATCAATGCGTCATGTATCATGAACTAATGAGTTATAACAATAAAACCAACAACTCTGCCCTTGAGGCCGGATGTAAAAGCGTTGTTCCAAACCGCTTAGCCATTGCCTCTAACTGCGTCAATTAATATTCGTCCCTTCCTTCACCTCATCGCTGGCATTTTTAAGAATGATATCGTTGGCCTTCAGGTTCCCAAATACTTCGGTTGAGTCATGTCTGGATAATCCTTCCTTTATATCAATTAATGCTGCCTTGCCGTCTTTTACAGCTATTACATATTCCCTCTCGGTTGACCGGATGATGGCATTGTTGGGCACTAACAACGATTTGGCGCCCGAAAGCATCGGGATCTTTACTTCGGCATACATTCCCGGTTTTAGTATTCCATTTTGGTTTTGTACGTCTATTTCGATAGCTTCAGAACGCATACTCCCTAAAGCATTGGCCGAGCGACTGATTTTGGCTGTTTGTTCCTGCCCCGGCATAGCATTAAAAGTGAATTTTACCTGCTGCTTTAAGTCAACTTTGTCTACGAAATCTTCGGGGATGTAAACCTCTAAACGCAGCTTGCGGATATCCTGCAAAATAAGCATCGGCAGGTCTGTACCTTTACCCGGGGCTACCAAAGCTCCCGGGGATACATTACGCTGAATGATCATGCCATCAAACGGTGCACGAATGTTCAGGTAATCCTGCATGGTGCGTACAGATGCCACGATCGAGCTTTCTGAACGGGCCATTGCGTCATCAGCTTTCATTTTTGCTAAAGCGTTATCCAATTCAAGCGGAGAAACTGATCCAGGTTCTTTTGCAGCCTCTTTTAAACGCTGATACTTTTCCTTACTGGCAACTGCGTTCTCTTTGGCCTGCATGTAGCGGGAATCGGCAGCCTGCAATTGCGATTCCATTTCCGGCGCTTCTAAGGTTACCAGTAATTGTCCTTTTTTTACCAAGGTACCACGGTCAACAAAAACGGTTTTTACAAACCCGTTTACTTTCGGGAACAAGTTTACCTCGTTATAGGGTTTTAACTGGCCGGGAAGGCGGGCTTCGCTTGATAGTGCTTTTTCCGACACTTTGCCGGTTTCATATCCGCTTGCTTTTTGGTTGGTTTTTTGGGTTTCTGTGAGGTCCACCGGCTTTTGATTGCCTGCACATGCGGCCATCAGGCTGATACTGCTTAACAGTACAATATATTTTAGTTTCATAATATTAGCTATTGGAGGTTTCAAGTTGTTGAGGTTCATTAACATTTACGTCCTTCATTAAGGACGGTGAATCATAAGTGGTTTTTTGCTGTACCCAGGCAAATACCTGCGGTAGTATAAACAGCGCGGCTAATGTTGAGGCAAATAAGCCGCCTATCACCGCGCGGCCCAATGGCGCGGTTTGCTCGCCGGCTTCACCCATCCCTGATGCCATCGGGATCATACCTGCCATCATGGCCAAACTGGTCATGAGGATTGGTCTTAACCTGATGGACGCACTGGTAATGGCTGCCCTTGTAGAGTCTTTATAATCCAGTCTCAGGGTTTCAGCATTGGTTACGATCAGGATGGCGTTTGCCACCGATACTCCTGTAGACATGATCATGCCCATGTAACTTTGCAGGTTAAGTGTTGAACCGGTAAGCAGTAATGCTGTTAGCGATCCCAATATTACTGCCGGTACGGTAGATAGTACTGTAAGGGATAATTTAAACGACTGGTAATTGGCGGCCAGCAATAAAAAGATCACCAAAATGGCAAACATCAAACCGTTCTGTAAGCTGTCGAGCGTTTCTGTCAACAAGCTCGACATACCTTTAACTTCAGCAATCAGGCCTTTAGGCGGTGCCCCGACAGTTTTGATCACCTGCTGCACCGCGGCAGTAGCAGTGCCCAAATCCTTCTTGTAAATATTGGCGCTCACGGTTAAGAAGCGGCGCGGACCGGTACGGTCATATTCACCAGGAACGTAATTAACCTTAAAGCTGGCGATATCACCCAGTACAGGTGTACTTTGGCCTTTCACCAGTGGGATCTCTTTCAACTCATCCATTGTATTCATCACATACTCTGGAATTTGCACCTGTACCTGGTAGGTATAGGCCGATTTATCATCCAACCAAAGGTTTTTCTCGGTAAAACGGCTTGATGATGTACTTGCTGTAACCGAGCGGGCAACATCTTTAATATCCAGGCCTAATTGGGCGGCTTTCAACCTGTCGAGCGTTATTGCCACCACAGGAAACTTTAAAGGCTGACTGATTTGCACATCCCTCAGGTAGCTGATCTTTTTAAGTCCGGCCAAAACTTTGTTCGAGTAGCCTTCTATCTGCGCCATATCCTTACCCGCTACCCTTATTTCGATAGGTGTAGATGCACCCTGGCTCATGATCTTTTCGGTCATGTCGATAGGTTCAAAAGTGATGCGGAGATCGGGCATGCGCGATGCTATGTTTTTACGGAGCGCATCTTTAAGCTCATCCATATTGATGTGGTAATCTTCATCAAGGTTAACCTGTAATACCGCTTCATGTGTACCAGTATTAAATACATAAAGATTGCTGGTACCATAGCTGCTTGGCACAATGCCCACATAAGCCGATGTGATAGCTACATGATGGTTCACCGTACTGTCGATGATTTGCAAAACCTGTTTCAGCCCGTCTTCCGTACGTTCAAGTCTTGTGCCATCCGGCTCTTTGATCCTGATCTGAAACTGGCCGTTGTTGAGCTTCGGCATCATATCTTTTCCAATAGTGACAAAACACACACCGGCCAATCCCAAAACAACCACGAGATAAACAGGCACAATTAGTTTTTTGTTATGCATCCAGCGTTCAATGATGTGTATAAAACGGATCTTTATCCGTTCAAACAGGTCATTCTTTTCGGGATGGTTTTGCTCCTGCTGCAGGTGATGGTTTACCTGCCCTTCTTCGGGCCGGTCTAAAGCTTCGCCGGCATGGGCATGCAATTTCCCATGTTCATAATGCTGATAGGTTTCGGCTTTGATAAGCCAGTTTGATAAAATAGGCACCAGTGTTTGCGCTATGATGTACGATACGATCATCGTTAAGCCAATAGATAGCGACAGGGGTAAAAACATCGCTTTAGGCACGCCGTTCATCATAAACGATGGCGCGAATACCGCAAGGATACACAGCAGGATGAGCAATAGGGGGAACGAGATTTCCTGGCAAGCATCATAAATAGCCTGTGCTTTGCTTTTGCCCATCTCCAGGTGCTGGTGAATATTTTCGATAGTTACTGTCGCCTGGTCAACCAAAATGCCTATGGCGAGGGCAAGCCCGCTCAGTGTCATGATATTGATGGTTTGGCCGAATAAGCCTAAAAGTAATACACCTAACAAAATGGATACCGGGATAGTAATCACCACGATCAAACTGCTTCGCCAGTCGCGCAAAAACAATAATACCATCAGGCCGGTGAGCAATGCGCCCAGACCGCCTTCTGTCATAAGGCTCTTTACCGCGTTTATCACAAATATGGATTGATCAAACTCATATGAGATTTTAACGTCGTCGGGTAAAAGGCCCTGAATTTCCGGAATCTTCTTTTTCAAAGCCTGTACCACACTCCAGGTACTGGCATCGGCGGTTTTTACTACCGGCAAATAAACAGAGCGCTTGCCATTAATCAGCGCATAATCAACCGTAACGTCGGTAGCATCGGCAACACGGGCTACATCTTTTACCAAAATGGGAACGCCGTTTTTGGTAACTACAGGGATATTGCCAAATTCATCTGTTTGGTTAATCAACGTATTAACCGTAGTTACAAACATAGTGTTGCCTAACCTTAAATTACCCGAAGGCGACATCACATTGAACTTAGCCAACGCACTTACTACCTCATCGGGCGTCAAGCCGTAACTTCTTAATTTATTTGGATCAACGTTTAAGGTGATGGACCTGGCGTTTGAACCAAACGGCGGCGGGGCCGATAAGCCGGGAACAGTAGCAAACATCGGCCTTACTTTAGTAGCAGCCATATCATAAATATCCTTCAGGCTGCGATTGGGGGCGGATAGTACCAATTGCCCAACGGGCAACGATGAAGCATCAAACCTTACAACCTGCGGCGGCAGTGCTCCCGGCGGGAAAAAGCTCATTACGCGGCTTACCTGCAAAGCCACCTGGGCCTGTGCTTCGGCCATGTCTGTGCTCTCGTAAAAACTCAGCTTAACCATAGTTAAACCCTGAATGTTTTTACTGGTAATACTTTTGATGCCGTTTACATACAGAAACTGGTCTTGCAAACGGGTTGAAAAAAAACCCTCCATTTGCTGCGGCGACATACCGCCATATGATTCAATAACATAAATGGTGGGCAGGTTTAGTTTTGGGAAAATATCTATCGGTATTTTTATAGCACTAAGCACTGCAAAGATGAGCAGGCTCAAGGTAACCACCACCGTTGTGATGGGCCGTTTAAGTGCGGATGTGACCATTGACATAGCTAAATTATTTTAAAAGGTTTAATACAGTATTTACCTGGTTGCCGGTAACGGCCTGCTGGAACAGGGCATTTGAATAGGCATATTTGGCCTGTACATAGTCAGTTTCGGCGCGGTAAAGGATATTGAGTGCGGCGTTAAGCTCAATGATATCGGTTAGCCCATTTTTGTATAATGACAGCTTTTGCCGGTACCCGTCAGAAGCCGCTTTAAGCTGATTGGGGATCTCAACCAGGCGTTCGCGGGCGGTTTGCAGCTCCACGCCCGACCGGTTGGCATTGACCGCCAGCAATTGCTTTTGCTCATCCAGCTTTTTCCGGGAGTAATCGGTATTGGCACGTTGTGTCCGTAATTTTAACTGGCGGCGACGGATATCAAACAGGTTATAGGAAACACCTATACCTACCAGGTAATTATTCCTGTCGAACCCCCATCCGCTGCTGAGGCTGTTAAAATGGTCGTTAGCATCAACACTTGATCCCCTGCCCCAAACGGCGCCTTCCAGTAATATTTTAGGATTGTAGCTTTTTTTGACGAGTGTTTCCCGCTGCAAACTATTTTGATATACCGATTTATAATAATTGATCAAGGGATGATTGGTGGTGTCGATCACCAAAGGGTCCAGGCCGGTTGCGGTATTGATAAGATTTGTTTCGGCAGCGGTATCGGGTACTATTGTCTGATAGGGTAAGCCGCTGACAGCCGAAAGCTGTAACTGTACCTGCTTCACCTGGTTGTTAAGTTCGATATAGTTCAAACGGGCTTTTGACAGTTCGGCCTCGGCAATGCTGGTATCAACGCCTGCCCTTACCCCACTTTTGGCGAGCGACTGTACCGACCGGCGGATCTCCTGATTGCGTTTTATGTTCCGCGCCTGGATGGTGAGGAAGTTTTCCAGTTCCGTCAGGAGCAGGTAATTGCCAATGGCATAAGCCTGCAACTGATATTTGGAATCAGCAAACTGGTTTTGCTGTACCTGAATATCAGAGTTGGCTACTTTATTTTGAGCACCATAGGCCCCAAAATTATAGATCTCCCAGTCGAGCGCGGCTACCCCAACGTTGGCTGAAACGGTGGTGGTATTGCTTTCGGGCCGTACCCCCCTGGAGTTGGAAGGAATGATACCAAAGCCAAAATACGGGCCGGCAACATTGTTGTTAGTGCCATAATCTGCCTGGTAATTTAGTTTCAGGTTAGGGAGCCAGCTGCTCCTGGTTTCAGCGGCCTGGGCTTGCCTAACCGCTATAGCTGCCGAATCGGTTAGCAATGTGGGTGCGTTTCGGTTCACGCTGTTGAGCAGCGTTTTTAAACTAACCGGTGTGTTACCTTGTTGCTGCGCATAAGTATAGGCTGTTATTAGCAAGCCTATAAACAGGCAGCAGGACTTCTTTGAAATTCGCATATCTTGATGTACGGAATATGCTTACCGGGAAATGCCCGCACACTGATCGCTACAGATCAGTAAGTACTGCAAAAAATGCCGGTAAACGATGGATAATTAATTGAAAAAATGATCGATGATGTATCTAAAGGCAGAGCGCCTTTAATCATTCAAATCAAATGCGAAAAGTGCAAAGGGAAAGATAGGAGTATCGATACTCGGGTATAATCCTGAAGTTTCGGATTAATTGCTTCGGATTTAATTTCCATAGCTGCAATGCAAAAAAAAGCAGAATAAAACTGCCTACAACAGCGCTGATCAAATCGGTAACAGACTTTTTCTCCTCAAGGGTTGATTTGTCTGGTCTTTGAACGTAGCTTGATTCGCTGAAGCTGCTGTGCAGGTTCTCCATCTTTCGTTTAAAAACCGAATTGAATCCTGTTGAACGCGTACGGCCCGACTGCGTTAAGCGGGGAAGAAAAAAAACATGACTGCTCGCGATGACCAAATAAAAGGCCATTACCGATAATATCCGCAACGATCTCAAAAATTCAGTATTTCGCTTATTCAACATATTGCTTATGCTGTACAAAAATGAAAAAAATAACCTAATTGTTTTGCAAAAGTATTGTTGCATTTATATTCTGCATACCGGGATGAGGAAACTTCACTACTATTAAGTTTAGGCAGGCCCCCCGCCAGGTCATTATCCTACCCTTGATGGCGAACCAAGCCTCAAACTTATTGCAGGAATGCGGTTGCATCAACCCTGACGAATTGCGGCTTTATTAACTACAGTGTGCCATTTCGAAAGCTTATTCATCAGTTCATCAAGCTTTACAGGCTTACTCAGGTAATCATTCATACCGGCCTGCAAGCAATCCTGTTCATCGCCGGCCATGGCGTTGGCTGTTAATGCAATGATAACAGGCTGCTTAATGTTTTCTTTACGGATTACACGGGTAGCCTCAAGCCCATCCATAACAGGCATCTGCATGTCCATTAAAATAAGCTCGTAATCGTTTTGGTACAGGGCCTCTATTGCTTCGAGCCCGTTTTGGGCCATACCCGGCTTATAGCCCATTTTGTTTAAAATGTGTTTAATAACGTGCCGGTTAACCTCATTATCTTCGGCAATGAGGATATTGAAGGGATATTTATCACTAAAATCAACCGAAAGCTTGCTCTTAATTTGTTTATCATCGTTTTGGACCGATTTATTCCTGAGTGCCATAAAAATCTGTTTGCCCAGCACCTGTTGTTTTATCGGCTTGCTCATAACAGAGGTAAACAGCATTCGCTGATCTTTTATAAATTCTTCACCAACCGAGCTTAGCAGTATAATAGGAATGTGGCTGTACCCTTCCCTGATGATGCGGGCCAGCATAACCCCATCCATTACGGGCATATTCATGTCGGTAATAACCACGTCAATGTCTTTGTTTCTCTGCAGGATCACTAAAGCCTCGGCGGCAGACTCTGCCGGTACCGATTTAAGGTTCCAGTTTTCAAACTGGCGGTTTAAAATAGACAGGTTGGTATGGTTATCATCAACTATAAGAATCTTTTTGCCGCGCAGTTCCTCAAGATCAAAACTGGCAGGCTGCCGGTGGGAAATCTCGCCGGGATAGGCGTTTATGGTAAAGAAAAACCTGGTACCGGCACCAGGCTCGCTTTCAACGCCTATACTGCCCCCCATTAGCGCTACAAGCTTTTGGCAAATGGCCAAACCTAAACCGGTACCTCCGTATTTGCGTGTAGTAGATGAATCGACCTGCGAAAATGCCTTGAACAGCCGGTGCAGCTTATTATGCGGAATGCCTATACCTGTATCCCAAACATCAAATCTTAATTTCAGCAAGCCATCAGATTGTTTGTCAACACAGCTAACCTTAATACCAACCTCACCTTTCTCCGTAAATTTTATGGCGTTGCTTACCAGGTTTATAAGCACCTGTTTAAGCCGCAGCGGATCGCCGATGATACCCGGCGATATATCTTCGGCAATTTCATAAACCAGGTCGAGCCCCATTTGTCCGCCTTTAATGGCAAACATATCCATCACATCTTCAATACATTGCCGCAGCTTAAAATCATCCTGTTCAAGATCAAGGCTACCTGCTTCTATCTTTGAAAAATCAAGAATGTTATTGATCACATGGATGAGCGTTTCGCCGCAGCTGATGATGGTTTCGTTAAACATACGCTGCTCATCATTAAGCTCAGTTTCATTCAATAAAGCCGACATCCCGATAACCCCGTTCATAGGCGTACGGATTTCGTGGCTCATGGTGGCCAGGAAAATGCTTTTTTCCTGGTTAGCCTGATCGGCCGCGAGGCGTGCCTTTTGAAGTTCCTGGTTTGAATAGTTTAGTTCCTGGTTTGCAGCTGCCAAAACCTCTTCATTATGTTTACGCTCGAGCGATAACTGAGCTTCCCGCTGCAGATCGGCCATTTGCAGGGTTTGTACTATTCTTAGTTCGTTATACTTGCGCAACTGATAGGCCCAAAGTCCGCATATGAACATGATAACCCCGGTAAGCAACACATGTATGGTAAACGTTTGAAGATCAAAGTAATTGAGCTGGGTAAAAAATATGCCGCCATAGCCAATATCCTGCATATAGCTGAAAACAGCATGGTGTACAATAACAACTAAAAGCAATGGCAATTGTAGCCTCCAGTTTTGGTAGGTGATCAGCAGCGCACTCGAAATAAAAGCAAAAAAGTGCATCTCAAACAAGCCGTGCATCTGGTAAATATACTGGGCCATAAAAATACCTAATACAGCTGCCAGCACATATTGGTATAAGGAAGAATTAGGCAGGGCTATTTTAGCAGTATAGTACGCCAACAGGCACAGGCCGCCAACGCCAAAGGCAATAAGCCATGTATCATAAAAATAGGCCAATGCTAAACCAACTACAAAATGCACAGGCAGGAAATAATCCATCAACCTGTCTGAGCGGTCTTTGATCTCGGTTTGAAAATTAATGTTTTGAACTATGTCTGCGGTCACAATGATTGATATTTAGGGGTAATATTAATTATGACAGTCGGGCAGTCGACAGCCGTATGAGGTTAATGCAAGTTTATTAAATGTTAGGCGTGTATTGTCGTTCAGTAAACCGTTGATCGCTACTTTGGCGAAGCTTGTTTTTTCATCGGTACAGTAACGGCTTATGTTATAATTGCCGCGGTAATACAGCTTGCTGCCTGTATCAATAAGGGCAGCCTGGGGTGTTGAGTAAACCCCGCAGGCCTCAGCAACCGAGGGATCAAATATAACGGGGAGTTTCATCCCAAACTTGTCCTGGATTTCGCTTTCGGTGAAGTGTTTACTGCTCATGATCACGATGGCAAAATTCACCTGTCTGTGATATTGCTGGGCAATAGCCTTAAACTGTTTGATATTAAATCTTGAACAGGGACAATCCGGATTAAAAAAATGCAGGAACAGCGGTTTACTGCGATCCTGGTAGTGCCTGGGGTTGATGGACACTATCGTACCCTGCTTTACTGCTTTATAGTTTTCGGGTACAGGAGTAGGCAACTGGTATTGCAGCTCATTATACCAAAACAAAGCGCCAACAGCGATTAAAAGTATCACGAGCCAACCAATAACTAACGTTTTTTTCATTGTACCAAAGGTTGGCATACTTCAACAGAACAACTGAAAATCAGCACAAAACCATTTGTAAAAATAATTATTTTTAGTGTATAAAAAACACTTTTCCGGCATTTTAAACATACAGGTTTTAATTTAACCGTTGGCTAACCCCCTCCTTAATCTTTAATTAAGCAAACGAATAGCCATTCAGTTATTTGACAGCCTGTTTTTTTCTTCTTTCGGTTAGGTAACGACGCAGGGGGATATCGTAACCTATCATAACCAGGTAAGCAAATGTAACTAATACAACTAATCCGGGTATAATGATATATGCCAGGTGAACAGCATCGGGTTTATTTGCCGCATAATAATTACCAAACATCCACATTACTGCATAATGGGTCATGTATAAAGGATAAGAGATACTCCCCGAAAAAACACATATTTTACGTAAGCTGTTGTTAAGAACAGCGCCTGCTCCCAGCGAAACCATTAACGGGAAATAAATTATAACTATAAAAGGCTCGGTAAGCCAGTTCCATGTTGAGAACGGAGACAGGAAAGCCAGCATCAATAAAATAGAAAGACCGATAAAACCAAGCTTATTTTTGACGATAAGGTTATAACGGTAAACCAGCAAACCAGCAGTAAAAGAATAAGCTATACGTACACCTCCATCCCAGAAAGTTCCGCCGCTCCAGCCGCCCATTAAATTACCTGAGTGAGCTGCCACATAGCAAATGCCAACAGCAGAAATTGCAGTAAGGACAATCAGGTAGCGCCGCTGAAGGCGACAAAGTACAAGTGCATAAACAATGTTAGCTACATATTCCCAAAACAATGACCAAGCAGGTGCATTAAACCCAAACAAGTTAAAATACCGTTCATTCATTGTCGGGTTAGGAATCATTAATATGGAGCTGAGAAATAATAGTAGTATACTGCCCGCACTACGGGCTATGGGTTGGGCATTAAATGGATCAAATATAAACCCTAACAAGCCCAATACCGAGCCAAAAACAACAAGCGGGTGCAGCCTGATCAACCTCGATTTGAAAAATTCCTTTATGCCCATTTTGCCGACCCTGTCGTCATAAGCATAACCAATTACGAAGCCCGACAGGCAAAAGAAAAAATCAACCGCTAAAAAGCCATGACCTATAAAATCCTTGCTGTAGTCGGAATAAGCAATCTCCATAAAATGGAAAGTAACAACTGCTATAGCAGCTATGCCCCGAAGGCCGTCAAGAATTTCAAAATGCTGTTTGGTTTTAAGGATGGCTGGGCTTAGTTTTTCCATGCACTATATCGATTTACCTGTATGCCGGTAAAGAAAGGAAAATTTAGCCGGAAGTTCAAACTATGCGCTTAACAGCCAAACTGAGTGAGGTGATGGTCAATATGTTTATAAAACATATTGCTCCATTCGGTAATAGTTAAGGGACCAAACGAATGCGACTCGCGGCCATCAAAAGCTTTTTCGCCCAGCTGCTGTGTTTTTTGGATGTAGGCTATCAACCTGTTTTTTTCGGTATTGAAATCCCTTTCGCCGGTAATGAGAAATGCAGGCGCTGTAGGGTTGTTGTGTTTATATGGTGTTTCACTCACTACCTTGTTTTTAACCAGCATTTTCAGGATCAGTTTCATGAACAAGCCGGGTTTGGGGTGCTTATCTTCATACACCATTTCGTACGTTACACAGCAGTGTGCCAACATTTGTGCTACGTTCATTTTACCCCACCCCGGTGAGGTTTGAGGCGTGAGCTTGTTGATCCGGCTGATTACATCATCAGCTACCCGTGCAGTGAAAATATTGGGTAAGGCCATGAGGGAAAGATAGGTATTTTTGTACAGAGACGTATTACATGTATATTTAGTTAAACCGGAAAATCTGCGAAGCGGGCGATGCATTAGATGCCGCCCAACAAAAATTCCCGATATGAATTCCGATCTTATAAAAAATAAAAAATATTTTTCATTTTGTCCAATCTGCTAAGCACGGTTGTCATTGGGTTTTAACAACATAAATTTAAAACAAAATGGAACAGAGAATCAGCATGTGGGAAAAAGGCCAAAATGCCTTAAAACCATTATTTGGTATTAATACCTATCTTAAAAAGTCACCCCTCGAGTTATCCCTTCGTGAGTTGGTAAATTTCAGGGTATCACAGATCAATAAATGCGCTTATTGTCTTGACATGCACTATAAAGATGCACGTGCCAAAGGCGAAACTGAACAACGTTTATACGGCCTGAGCGCCTGGGAAGAATCGCCTTATTATACCGATCGTGAAAGGGCCGCCTTCGCCTGGGCCGAAGCCGTTACCGCCTGCCATGTAACCGACGAAGTGTACAACATAGCCAAGGCGCAGTTCAGTGATGAAGAGCTGATAGACCTTACGCTGTCCGTTACCACCATTAACACCTGGAACCGCATCAACCTATCGTTCCCAAATACGCCCGGCACATACCAGGTTGGCCAGTTTGCATAAACAGCTTATATTAACGCCATTAAAACATAGCCTTATGAATGAGTTTTTGTTAGTGATCCACAGGGATCTGAAAAGTAAAGATGCCAGTCCCTCGCCCGAACAAATGCAGGCAGCTATAAAACCTTTCCAGGATTGGATAGGCGGCATCGCGGCCCAAAACAAACTGGTTGGTGCTCCCAAACGCTGGGATGGTGATGGCCGTACAATTAAGCAAAATACCGTGATCAATGGTCCTTATGCCGAAATTAAGGAATCGATAGGCGGATTGTTTATAATCAGGGCCGAAGATTACGATGAGGCCGTTGAAATTGCCAAAGGCTGCCCGATATTGCAATGGGGGGCCACCGTTGAAGTACGAATGGCCGTGCCTGCCGTATAAAATAAAATGCCTTTGTACTTTTGCAAAGGCATTTTATTTTAACCTATGCAACCCCAAGAACTTTTACCTCACCTGTTCCGCACCGAGTACCGGAAAATTGCAGCAGTGCTTTGCCGCCTTTTTGGTATTGAACATATTGAAATTGCCGAAGATATTGTGAGCGACACCTTCCTTTCAGCCACTGAAAATTGGAGCCTGAAAGGTTTACCTGATAATCCGACGGCATGGCTTTATACCGTTGCAAAAAATAAAACCAAAAATTACCTGAAACGGGATACGATTTTTAAGCAAAAGCTTTTGCCCGAAATAAAATATACTACCGACAGCACAGGCGAAATAGAGATCGACCTGTCTGCCAAAAACATAGCTGATAGCCAGTTGGCCATGATCTTTACGGTTTGCAACCCGGTTATTTCGGCCGAGTCGCAGGTAGCGCTTGCCCTTAACCTGCTTTGCGGTTTTGGCGTACAGGAAATTACCGATGCTTTTTTAGCAAACAAGGAGGTGATATACAAACGGATAAACCGCGCAAAGGAAAAACTGAAAGAAGCCGGAATCCAGATCCAACAGCCAAACCTTAGCGAGATCGGCAACCGGCTGGAAACTGTTTTAACAACCATTTACCTGCTGTTTTCTGAGGGATATTACTCAATCTCCCAAAATGTCACCCTCCGTCGTGATCTTTGTGCAGAAGCTATGCGGCTTAATTACCTGCTTATTGAAAATCCGGCCACCAATACCCCTGCCGTAAATGCACTTTTTGCGCTGATGTGTTTCCACGCGTCGCGGTTTGAGGCCCGCACCAATGATCATAGTGAAATGATCCTTTATGATGATCAGGATGAATCACTTTGGGACAGGGACCTGATCAACAAAGGTATCCATTACCTGAACCAGGCTTCAACCGGAACTTCAATAACTAAATATCACCTCGAAGCCGGCATTGCTTATTGGCATACCTTTAAGGAAGATGCTGCCGAAAAATGGGAAAATATATTACAGCTATACAATAGCCTCCTCATGCTGGAGTATTCGCCCATCGCCGCGCTGAACCGGACATTTGCCCTTGCCAAAGCCAATGGAAAACCGGCTGCAATAGCCGAAGCCGAAAAACTGAACCTAAGCAATAACCACTTTTATTTTTCGCTGCTGGGCAACCTGTATACCGGCATAGATAATCAAAAAGCCTTACAGCATTACGAAACAGCTATGAACCTGGCTACTTCTGCAAATGATAAGGCAACTATGGCGGAAAATGTTGAGCGGTTAAAAAACTTGCAGGAATAGCCTTTTCACAATAGTTGAAAGGGTATTGGTTCATGCATACCGCAAAGCTATTGGCATATTTACAACGATAGTGAATTTAAAGCCGACCGGACACCGAATGAATAATTGTCGTCATTTATGAGCTTTTAAAAACACACAATCCTTTTACAAAACAAACTTTGGTAAAATTCAATTAATCACCTATTTTTGCTGCAATCATATACATAACATCATGGGACACCATAAAGAAGAAAAAGAAAACTTTGATTACATATACTATTTGGTAGGATTAATCTCTGGCTTATTTGTAGGCGGTATTATTGAAAAAGGCTTTACCTGGATTTTTGTAGGTGGTGTTTTAGGGTTGTTAACTGCTGCTGCATATATCGCCGTGTTAGTTCGTGGCCGTAATGAAGAGGCCTGATCCTGACCTCCCTTCATTCATAAAAAATTGGAACCAGTTTTACGGCATTGTTGCCGCGTGGCTGGTTTTTTTAGTTTTAGTATTCTGGCTCATTACCAAATTCTTTGAATGAGTTTAACCGACTGGATTGTTTTAGGCCTTACCATATTTTCTATAGTGCTTTATGGCATATGGAAAAGCGGCAATAATAAAAATATCGACCAGTTTTTGATGGGCAGCCGCTCATTGCCCTGGTACCATGTAGGCTTATCGGTAATGGCTACCCAGGCAAGTGCTATTACCTTTCTTTCGGCGCCGGGCCAGGCTTATTCAGACGGAATGCGTTTTGTGCAGTTCTACTTCGGGCTGCCCCTGGCCATGATCGTACTTTGCATCACCTTTGTCCCCATTTTCCATCGCCTTAAGGTTTATACTGCTTACGAATTTTTGGAACAGCGTTTTGATCTGAAAACCCGTGCACTCACATCGTTCCTCTTCCTGGTTCAGCGCGGCCTTTCAACCGGCATTACCATTTATGCTCCGTCTATCATCCTCTCAACCATATTAAATATTAATACGGTTTACACTACACTGTTTATAGGCGGGCTGGTAATTGTTTATACCGTTTATGGCGGTAGTAAGGCTGTGTCATATACGCAGCTATTACAAATGAGCATTATTTTTACGGGGATGTTTTTGGCAGGAGTATTGGTTGTTT
Source organism: Mucilaginibacter gossypii (assembly GCF_900100945.1). Lineage (GTDB taxonomy): Bacteria > Bacteroidota > Bacteroidia > Sphingobacteriales > Sphingobacteriaceae > Mucilaginibacter > Mucilaginibacter gossypii. Next base: position 66,246 of record NZ_FNCG01000015.1, read on the forward strand.
ACCTGTTGCCCGGCAATGTAAGCTTCATGAGCTCGCTCAAAATGGCCGGTAAAATGGGCCGTATGAACGTGATAGACTGGAAATTCGACCCTAATAACCGTTATACAGTTTGGAGCGGATTGATCGGGGGCTTCTTTTTACAGCTTTCCTATTTTGGTACAGATCAAAGCCAGGTTGGCCGTTATTTAACCGGCAGCTCAGTAGGGCAAAGCCGCCTCGGGTTGATCATGAATGGCCTGATCAAGATCCCGATGCAATTCCTGATCCTGCTGATAGGGGTGCTGGTTTTTGCGTTTTACCAGTTTAACCGCCCGCCAATGTTTTTTAACCAGTATGAGGTTAAACAAATTCGAAAAAGCGTTTACGCTGCGGAATACGACCATCTCAATCAGCAATATGGCCAGGCTTTTGAGCAAAAAAAGATCAAGGCTAACGAGTTGATAAAAGCCATCGACAGTAAAAATGAAGACCGGATCGGTTATGCCAAAGATCAATTAAAGGTGGCCGACACTAAGGCCCGCCTCATCAGGCAAAACGCCATTGAACTGATGAAAAAAAATAACCCCAAGGCCGATGATAACGATACCAACTACGTATTCCTTACCTTTGTTACCCAGTATCTGCCCAAAGGTTTGATAGGATTACTGATAGCCATTATTTTTCTGGCCTCTATGGGCTCAACCGCCAGTGCTTTAAATTCATTAGCATCAACCAGTGTGGTTGATATTTACAAACGCATTGTTAATCCCAACGCCACAGATAAGAATTATTTAAATGCATCGCGCCTGGCAACGGTGTTTTGGGGCCTGGTTTGCATTGGGATGGCCCTTTACGCCAGCCGCATAGGTAACCTGCTCGAAGCCGTGAATCAATTGGGCTCCTATATCTACGGAACCATCCTTGGAGTGTTCATAGTGGCCTTCTATCTTAAAAAAATAAAAGGGACTGCGGTATTTATAGCGGCAGTTATAACGGAAGCAATTATTTGTATCCTGGGCTATTTTGATGTAATCGCTTATTTGTGGCTCAATGCTATCGGTGCACTTCTGCTGATAGTAATTGCGGTGTTGATCAGCGTGGCAGCCCCCTCTAAATCTCCCCCGGTTGGGGAGACTTTCTGAATATTATCAATTCATAAAAGAAAATCGCCATTTCCTATAAAAAACAGCGATTTTCTTTTTAAAGCCCTCCCCTTCCGGGGAGGGTTGGGTGGGGCTTAGGGCTATCGCTTAGCCTGATCCAGGGCTTCCTGGTTTAAGCGGGCGTATTCTTCATCTTTGTCGGCGTTGGCTAAGGCAATACCGGCTTCTGCAGCTGCTATAGCGCCAGCTTTATCGCCTTTACGCAGTAACAAACGCGACTCCCATAGCTTATACCATGGGCCTTTAGGCTCAATTTTTTCGGCTTCGTAAACCCAGCCAAGGGCTTTATCAACGTCTTTATGGTTTTCGTAGTAGTATTGTATGGCGTTGAAATAGTATGGTTTGCGGTCGCCTTTCATCAGCTCATCAATATTAGCTGTAATTTTGGCGTCGTCATCAGTTTCCATGTGGATATAGGCCGCGGTTTTGTCCCAAACCAAAACAAGGTCGGTTGATTTGGTAGTTGTATTAACAAAAGCCATAGTAAATGTTTCGCGTTTTTCGCTCACGCGGATTGGCTTGATATTAAAACGCAGAAAATCCTGGTCTTGCTTGTAGCTGTATGCACCCCATTGTTTTACAACTTTGTTTAAGACGATAGTCCATTCGCCTTTAGTTGGGATGCTGAATAGCGAATAAGTGCCTGCAGGTACAGGGTTACCTTCAATTACAACTTTTTCGGTAAAGGTAATGGTAGTAGCAGCGTTGGCACCGGTGCGCCAAACTTCGCCGTAAGGGATAATGCCCCCGAATATTTTGCGGTCTTTAACATTTGGACGGGAATAAGTGATGGTTATTTTCCCTAACCCGAAATCCTGGATAATGGTTTGAGTTGAGCTGGCCTCAGGTATGCGGGGAATCTGGGCGTATGATTTTGAGCTAAAACAACAGCACGCTATCAGCATACTGAACAGGAGTACGTAGGTTTTTTTCATGATTATAGTTTTCGAATCTAAGATACCAAATGTTTTAATGCAGATATTATTGTGTATGACGTAAAAATATTTTCAAGGTTTAGGCACCTTCAATGTAAATACGGAATAAATGAAGGGCGCGTTGCTGCAAAGCTAAAATTGCCAGCGCTTTATTACCTTTGCACCCATGATTGACGTTATATTAAAGAAGGGTAAAGAAAAAGCCGTACTGCAAAGGCATCCCTGGGTATTTTCAGGGGCGATTGAAAAAGTAAAGGGCAAACCTGCCAATGGCGATGTGGTTCGCTTAGTGAATACACAGGGCGAATTTATGGCCTATGGCTTTTATAACGATCAGTCGAGGGTGACTTTACGTTTGCTGGAGTGGAACAAGGATGTAAAGGTAAACGAAGCGTGGTTTCGCGAAAAAGTAGCAACCGCGGTTAAAAGCCGTGCTAACATATTGGCTAACGGTACCAATACCTGTCGTTTAATTTTTAGTGAATCGGATTATCTGCCGGGGCTAATCGTTGATAAATATGCCGGCCATTTGGCAGTGCAGGTACTTACCTCGGGTATTCAAAATGTAATGCCCGTTATTATTGATGAACTAAAAAAACTGCTCAATCCCGAAAGTATTTCGGATAAAAGTGATAATGCTTCACGAGCCCACGAAGGGCTGGCCGAAGCTGAGAATAAAGTACTTGCTGGCAGTCCGCCGCCTGAGCTGGTTGAGGTGTTAGAAAACAACGTTATTTACGGTATCAATATCACCGAAGGCCAAAAATCCGGCTTTTATTGCGATCAGCGCGATAATCGTCATGTGTTGGCCATGCATGCAAAAGATAAAAAAGTACTGGATTGCTTTTGCTATACAGGAGGTTTTACCCTTAATAGTCTCAAAGAAGGCGCGGCATCAGTAACCAGCGTAGACAGCTCGGCGTTAGCTATTGAAACGCTGGCCGAAAATATCAGGCTGAATAAACTGGATGCAACCAAACACACGGCTATTAAATCCGACGTGAATGTGCAGTTGCGTAAATTCAGGGATGAGGGCGAGAAGTTTGATGTTATCGTACTCGATCCGCCTAAATATGCGCCATCACGCTCGGCGCTTACCCGGGCTTCAAGGGCTTATAAAGATTTAAACCGTTTGGGTATGCTGCTGCTTAACGAAGGTGGCTTGCTGGCAACCTATTCCTGTTCGGGCGCTATGGATATGGAGACCTTTAAGCAGGTAATTGCCTGGGCTGCGCTTGATGCCGGTAAACAGGTTCAGTTCATTTACCAGTTCCATCAACCCGAAGACCATCCGGTACGTGCTTCCTTCCCCGAAGGCGAGTATCTGAAAGGTTTGCTTTGCAGGGTGTTTTAGTCGCCCTAACCCCCTAAAGGGGGAATTTTTGTAGAAGGCCTGTGTTGCTAAGCAAAACAGGCCTTCGGCGTTTAACGCTGCCGCGGGCTTTTAAGTGCGAAAAATAAACCATGTCATTGCGAGGCGCGGAACGGGAATGAGCGAGGGTGCGACGTGGCAATCGCATGCTATACAGGGCGGCCTTGCTTTCGTGCGATTGCCGCGCTATCGCTCGCAATGACATGTTTTTTGTTCATTTCATAAACCGGTCATTATGTGCACCACAGGTTACGCTACCGCTAAACCTGCGGTAGTCTTTCTTTAGTTAACCCTCCATTCGCTTAAAAAAGCGGTTAATTTTTGTGCGGTTAATAAAATTTTAGTCCAATTAACCCCTTTTTTAACCCTTGTTTTAATACCACCCGCTATATCATTGCTGTGCCAAATGGAAAGCATGATATGTATTGAACGGGTTTAACCATCCCTGTTTAATGGTTTTTGCTTCCCTTTTGGCAAGAGTTATAAACCCATTAACCAATTATTTATGTACGAAAATTTTACCAATTTGGATGGGTGCCATCGCATCCGTTATCGTGCTAAAATTAAAGGGATGCTTCAATGCTGCATAACCGCCCTTTTATTTTTAGCCATGTGGACTTCGGCTTTTGCTCAGGGCAGCAAAATAACCGGTGTAGTAAATGACGAGCATGGGCAGCCACTGCCCGGTGTAAGCGTTAAGCTTAAAGGTACGCCTAACGGTACAACTACTAATGTTAACGGCCAGTTTAACATCAATGCCGAACCAAGCCAAACGCTGGTTTTCACTTTCCTGGGTTACGTTGCACAGGAAGTAAATGTAGGTAATCAGAAAAGCATCACCATTAAGCTACAGCCAAACGCCACCAGCATGAACGAGGTGGTTGTGGTAGGCTATGGCACCCAGCGTAAAGCAACGGTGACCGGATCAGTTGCATCAGTTACCAACAGCGAAATCGTGACTACCAAAAACGAGAATGTGCTGAATATGCTTGCCGGTAAAGTGGCTGGTGTACGGATCACCCAAAACACATCTGAGCCGGGTTCATTCAGCAATGCTTTTGATATCCGTGGCTTTGGTAACCCGTTGGTGGTTATTGACGGGATTCCCCGCGATAACATCAGCCGCCTTGACCCTAACGATATCGAAAGTGTTTCAGTACTGAAAGATGCATCTGCTGCTATTTACGGTGTACGTGCTGCAAACGGCGTGGTTATTGTAACTACTAAGAAAGGTAAAAAAGGTGCGGTTGACCTTAATTATTCAGGTACCTATGGCTGGCAGATTCCATCCTACATGCCAAAACCTGTTGGCGCTGTTGATTTCATGACCCTGGTTAACGAGCAGTTGCTGCACAACGTAAACGGTGGACAAGTGAAATATACCGATGCCGATTTTGCCGCTTATAAAAACGGTTCAAAGACCAGTACCGATTGGTATAGCCCTGTTTTTGCTAACAGCGCTCCCCAGCAACAGCATAACCTGAATGCAACAGGCGGTACCGATAACAGCAGCTATTTTGTTAGTATGGGTATCACTGATCAGGACGGCTTTTTCAAAAGCGGCGACCTGAACTACAAAAAATACAACCTGCGCTCAAACCTTACCACCAAAATCAATAAAAACCTAACCATTGATGTAAACCTGAGCGGCACCATCGAACAAAAAAATCAACCTTACCAGGATGCCTGGTGGATCATCCGCTCATTCTGGAGGCAGGTTCCTACTCAAAGTATCTATGCCAACAACAATCCGGCTTACCTGAATAATGGCGAGGTTGATGGTTCAAACCCTGTTGCAATGGCCGATGCCAATGTTGATGGTTATAAACAAATCGCCAACAAATGGTTACAATCTTCGGTATCTGCAACGTACAATGTGCCTTTTGTACCGGGTTTAAGTGCTAAGGGCTTGTATAACTACGATTACTATTTCTCAAGTAATAAAATTTATCAGCGCTCATATAACCAGTATAACTATGACGCTAACAGCAATTCTTATCAGGCAATAGCTAACCAAACACCAGGTTCACTCACACGCCAGTTTTATGAAAAGCCAAGTACCTTAATGCAGCTTTCATTAAATTACGCTAAGCAGTTTAAAGGGGGGCACAACATTAGTGCATTAGCGCTTTATGAAGAAGGTGAACAAAAAGGAGATAACTTTAATGCACAACGTCAGCTATCGCTTCCAGTTGATCAGCTATCGGCGGGTAACGCTTTAAATCAAACTGCAACGGTTGATGGCGGCTGGCCTTATGACTATGTAAACAAATCATTTGTTGGTCGTGTAAACTACGATTACAAATCTAAATATCTGGTTGAGTTTAGCTTCAGGGATGATGGCAGTTCCAAAAATTCTCCGCTTAAGCGTTGGGGCTTTTTCCCGGGTGCATCGGCAGGTTGGAGAATCTCACAGGAAAACTTCTGGAAAAATACATCAGCTCTTTCTTTTATCGACGACCTGAAGATCCGTTTATCATATGCTAAACTGGGTGATGACGCCGGTCTTAACGCTTACCAATATCTTACCGGTTATAACTACCCTGCCACAGGTGACAATAACAGATTGCCTCCGGGATCAGTGTTTGACGGTACTTTTGTTAACGGCGCACAAAGCCGTGGCATCGCCAATCCTTATATTTTCTGGTATGTTGCTAAAACTTATAACGCAGGTATCGACTTACAGGCCTGGAACGGTTTGTTAGGCTTAACTGTTGATGCCTTCAGGCGCGACAGAAGCGGCTTGCTTGATACCCGTGCCGATAACCTGCCGGGTGTTGTAGGTGCCGGTTTACCACAGGAAAACCTTAATAGCGACCGTGCCCAGGGTTTTGATATCGAAATAAATCATCGTTACCACATTGGCAGCTTTAACTATTTTGTTAAAGGTACATTCGGTTATACCCGTACACAATGGATCAGCAAGGTTCACTCTGCTTATGGTAACTCACAGCTTAACTGGCATAACAATAACGACAATCGTTACAATAACATATTCTGGGGTTACGGAGCTAACGGCCAGTTCCAGAATTACCAGCAGATCCTGAACAGCCCGCAGTTTGTATCACGTAACACAGTAGTTGGTGACTACATTTTGCAGGATTGGAACGGTGATGGTGTGATCAACGATCAGGACGTACACCCGATAGCACAAAACGTAAGTAACAACAACTACAGCGTACCTTCAACTACATTTGGTTTAACACTGGGCGGTTCATACAAAGGTTTTGATATCAATACCGTATGGCAAGGTGCTACAGGCATCAACGTATCATACATTGAGCAATTAAATATCCCGTTATGGGGTGGCGGTAGCGCCTTGGGTATGTTTATGGACAGGTACCATCCAACCGATCCTAAAGCCGATCCTTATGATCCAAACACTGTTTGGACTCCGGGTACTTTTGCGCTTACCGGTACAACAGCTAACACCAACTCACTGTCAAACATTCACAGCGCAGCTTATGTAAGGTTGAAATCTGCCGAGATTGGCTACAGTATCCCTGCCGCAGCCGCTAAAAAGGTGGGTATTAAAGGTGCAAGGATCTTTGTTAACGGGTACAATATTTTAACCATTACAGGTTTGAAATACCTTGACCCTGAGCACCCATCGGCCAACTACGGCTATTTATACCCCTTAGATAAAATTTATTCAATCGGTGTAAATGTTAAACTATAATCCATTACAGATCATGAAAAAATACACATATACGATATTGGCTTTTTTACTTTGCTGGACAACGGCATGTAAAAAGCTGGATACCCTGCCCCCAAGCATTGTTAAGGACGATGACGTTTTTGCAACCGCCGCGGGTATTCAGGCCTACATGTCACGCATGTACAGCGAATTGCCTATTGAAGACTTCAGATATTCGCCCGAAAGAGGCTTGAATATGTTCTGGATCATCAGCCCTACAAGTGCCACAACCGGCGAGGCTTTAAGCCGCGACCAGAATGGATCAATGCAGGAAAATACAGGCCTTTCAACCTGGGGCGATTGCTACAGGGTTATCAGGGATGCCAACTATTTTGCAGAAACCCTGCCTAAATATGCAAGTAACTTTACCAGCGACCAGGTAAATAACTGGTTGGGTGAAGCAAGGTTTGTGCGTGCGGCTACTTACTTCGCACTGGTTAAACGTTACGGTGGTGTACCACTTGTTGATAAAGTGCTTAACTACCCGGAGCAAAGTATTGAAGAATTAAAAATCCCCCGCTCGTCTGAAGAAAAGATCTATGATTTTATCGGTACCGATCTGGATTATGCCTACACTAACCTTCCCGAAACTAATCAGGCAGGCAGGGCCAGCAAATATGCAGCTGCCGGTTTCAAATCAAGGGCAATGCTTTATGCCGGTACAATAGCCAAATACAACCAGATCACATTGGTTGATGGCGGCGGTAACAGGCTTTGCGGTATCCCTGCGGCAAAAGCGGTTACTTACTTTAAAGCAGCTTATGACGCCGCGGCATTACTTGATGGTAAATACAGCTTATACAAAAAAGCATGGGCTGCAGGCGATAAAAATGCGCAGTACCTAAACTACGTGAATATGTTTTTTGATGCATCAAGCCCTGAAAACATATTTGTTCGCCAGTATCACTATCCTGAATCGGTACATGGTTATGATGCCTATAATGTGCCACGCCAGTTGATGGGTGCTAATGGTTACTCATCCGAAGTTAACCCTACGCTGGATTTTGTGGAGCTGTTTGACGGCTTCCCTAAAAATGCTGATGGTACCATCAAAACCACAACGGGTGGAAAATACGATCTGTACACCAACACTGTGGACATATTTGCCAATGCCGAACCAAGGCTAAGGGCAACCGTAGTTTTGCCGGGTGATGTAATGAAAGGTGTAAGCATTGAAATTCGTAGGGGGATTTATACTGGTCCTACAGCAGGTGGAATCAGTCCGCTGTTGCCTGCAGGTTCAACTGCTCATTATCCAACTGATAACATTGTGCAATCGGCAAATGCCAGCCAAACGCCATATAAATTGCCAAACGGCACAACCATGAACCCTGCCGGCTTAAGCGGTTATTTCACCGGAGATGGTACCAATTCTGTTTCCGGGTTCTCTATCCGTAAATATATCGTACCGGATAAACCAACATCTGAAGTGTTGGAAAACCGATCTGATCAAACCTGGATCGAATTACGTTATGCCGAGGTATTACTTAACCGTGCCGAAGCTGCTGTAGAGCTGAACGCATTGGGCCAATCAGATAAAAGCTATTTACAAGATGCCTTTACCCAGATTAACGCTATTCGTGAGCGTGCTGGTGCCGACCTGTTAACCGGTACTGCCGACCTAAGCATTAACGTGGTACGTAAAGAACGCAAAAAAGAGCTTGGTTTTGAAAACAAACAATACTGGGATATGCGCCGCTGGAGGGTTGCTGATAAAGAACAAAACAGTACTATTTACCGCACGCTTATGCCTTTCTATTCGGCCAATGATGGTAAGTATTTCTTTGATGCCCGTTTAGACGAACGTAACTCAAGGTACACTTTTGACGTGCGCTGGTACTACGAGCAGATTCCACAGGGCGAGATCCAGAAAAGCCAGAATTTAATTCAAAATCCGGGTTATTAATTTTAAGAGAGAGATGAAAAAACTATTTTATAGCATAGCATTAAGTGTATTGGTTGCTGCAGGCAGCTCATGCAAAAAGGTTGATAATTATGCCGCTCCCAATGTTACCCTAAAGGGTACCGTAACCGATGCTGGTAATGGTAAAAGCCTGCAAACAGAGCAAGGTTCCGGCACCCGGATCAAATTATTGGAGATAAGCTGGAGCGCTAACCCAACCCCTTTTTATATATCCTCATTTCAGGATGGTACTTATCAAAACACCAAACTGTTTGCAGGTAAAAATGTAATTTCGGCCGAGGGCGCTTTTGTGCCATTGGTGCAGGTTGATAATACCGGCAAAACCATTGTTGATAAAAGCCAAACGGTTGATGTTAAAGATGTAACCACCGTAAACTTTTCGGTTGAGCCATTTTTGCGGATAGAGTGGGTTGGCGATCCTGTTTTAAATGCTGATGGCACCATAACTACCAGCTTTAAAGTTACCCGGGGTACTGCCGATCCTAATTTTCAGCAAAACGTAAGTGATGTGGCTGTATTTGTTAATTCAAACAATTACGTAGGCAATAATAACTACGATAACCGCTACACACCTAAGCTGGGCGGTAATGATGCAAATAACTCGGTTGGTAAAACTCTTAGTCTTACCACACTTGGTGGTGCATTGCCGGGTAAAAGGAGTTATTTCATCCGCGTAGGTGCAAGGGTTTCCTATGGCCTTAATTATTATAACTATACCGACGTTAAGGAGGTAAAGGTTCCGTAAAAAGAAATAAATACCTGTGTGAGGGGGGAGCCGGCAACGGTTCCTTCCAACACAGTTTTATAAAATATAACATCGCTAAGCCAATAGTACTTTTCGCAAGTCAAAGTCTTGTTTTTTGACTTTCAACTAAAGACTGGGGATTGAAGACTGAACGGCATTATTATTAAAACTACATTATGAAGAATACGCTGCTTTTTTGTTGTGGACTTGCCCTTGCTGCCAGCGCCTATGCGCAGGATTCTAACCCTAAACCGGCTTCCCTGAAAGAGAAAACTGCTTTTCAAACCAGCAGTCCCTGGAGGCCCGAAATTGATGTACGATCGGACATTGCCATTGTTTATGGTACCAACGATCATCCAAACATGACCTTTGAGCAACGCGTTAAATCATGGCGCGACCGTGGCTATGACGTAAATTTCATGACCGGCATTGCCTGGGGCGATTACAAAGATTACTTTTTAGGTAAATGGGATGGTAAAAACCACCTTGGCGTAGGGCAGGTAACTCAAAGAGGCGATACAATTTTCCACGGGAAGGATATGCCTTATGTTGTGCCCGATGATTCGTTTATCGAATACATGAAAACCGCCGTAGTTAAACGGGTGATAGACGTTGGTATCACCAACATTTTTTTAGAAGAACCAGAGTTTTGGGCCCGTGCCGGGTATAGCGCCGGCTTCAAAAACCAATGGCAAAAATATTACGGCTTCCCATGGAAACCGCAGGACGCATCTCCTGAAAATACTTACTTATCAAACAAGCTAAAGTACAATCTGTATTATGAAACTATAAAACAGGTATCATCATACGCCAAAGAGTACGGCAAAAGCAAAGGCATGAACATTAAGGTGTTCATTGCTACACACTCACTGGTAAACTATTCATCATGGCAAATTGTTAGTCCGGAGGCAAGCCTGGCTTCGTTACCGGGTATCGACGGATATATTGCCCAGGTATGGACAGGTACTTCGCGTGAGCCTACGTATTTTAACGGCGAAAGAAAAGAGCGTGTATTTGAGAATGCCTTTCTTGAATATGGTTCGGTAGTATCCATGACGGCCCCAACCGGGAGGAAAGTATTTTTCCTCACCGACCCGATTGAAGACCGTGTACACGACTGGAGCGATTACAAACGCAACTACCAGGCTACCTTTACCGCTAAACTGTTATACCCTATGGTTGCCGATTACGAGGTAATGCCATGGCCCGAAAGGATCTATACGCACCCCTACCCGGTATTGGGTACTAATGAAAAAACACTGATCCCCCAGTTTTACTCAACCCAGATGCAGATCATGGTGAACGCGCTGAACGATATGCCTGTTTCAACCAACAAAGTATCTGGTGTTAATGGAATCGGTGTGCTGATGAGCAATACACTGATGTTCCAGCGTTTCCCTACACATAACGGCTTTGAAGATCCGCAGTTCTCTAACTTCTATGGTCAAACGCTGCCACTGGTAAAGCGCGGTGTGCCGGTACAAACCGTACACATGGAAAACCTGGGTTATGCCGCATCGCTTAAGGATATTAAGGTTTTGGTGATGAGCTATTCGAACATGAAACCTGTATCAGCCGAAGTTCACGAGCAACTGGCTGCCTGGGTTAAACAGGGCGGTGTATTGATTTATGTTGGCAGGGATGATGACCCTTACCAATCGGTAATGGAATGGTGGGATACCAAAGGCAATAATTTTAAAGCGCCATCACAGCACCTGTTTAAACTGCTGGGTATAAACTCAACCGGGAATGATCAGCGTTTTGCTGTTGGCAAAGGTACGGTTTATGTACTGAGGCAAAACCCCAAAGAGTATGTAATGCAGGCTAATAATGATGATAATTTCATCAAAACTGTAAAGCAAGCTTATGAAAAAGATGCCGATGGTGGTAAGCTAAAATTTAAAAATAGCATGTACCTGGAGCGTGGTCCGTATGATATTATTTCGGTAATGGATGAAAATGCCGATAGCAAGCCATATATGGTAAAGGGCCCGGTTATCGATCTGTTCGATCCGCAATTGCCGGTACTCGCCGAAAAAACGATCAATCCAAATGAGCAAGCCTTATTGTATGTAGTTAAGCGTGTTGCGGATAAAAAACAACCACAAGTATTAGCTTCGGCCTCAAGGGTTTATGATGAGGTTATAACGGAAAACAGCTACAGTTTTGTAGCCAAAAGCCCGATTAATACATTAAACAGCGCCCGGATCTTATTGCCGGCGCAACCGAAAGAAACAGTAGTTACCGATAATACAGGAAAAACCATAGCTGATGTAAAATCCTCGTGGGATAAATCATCAAAAACCTTGTACCTGGGCTTTGCCAACAGTCCCGAGGGTATTAAGGTGAGCATTAAATGGTAAAAGAGTCTTTTTGAGAGAGAGTTGATTTATGCTTCCGTACGCGAAATCTCGCGTGCGGAAGTTTTTTTGAAAAGAGATTCCGTAATTCGCTCAAAAAATTTGTCCTTGTGTTGATAACGGCTATTCGGAAGATTTTTTAATTCCCTCCCTTGGGAGGGGTGCGGTGGAAAGTGTTGTGGCGGGGAGGGGTTTGTAGGCTTTGCTAATGAATATGCATGGTGATTAACCCCTCCTTACACCCTCCCGAGGGAGGGAATCGCGCAATCCCCGTTTTAAATTTCTTTGAGTACCGATAATACTGTATTGATTTGAAAATAAAGTCCCCAAATAACAAATGAAAAAGTTACTCCTCCTTGCATTTGCCTTTTTACCGGCAGCACTTTCGGCACAAGAAAAGATGTCGTCACCTGTCGATTTGATTAACCCACTCATGGGTACGCAATCAAAGCCATCCTTATCAAACGGTAATACTTACCCGGCAGTAGCCCTGCCATGGGGTATGAACTTCTGGACACCGCAAACCGGTAAAATGGGCGATGGGTGGCAGTACACTTATGATGCCGATAAGATCCTCGGTTTTAAACAAACCCATCAGCCATCGCCCTGGATGAATGATTATGGTATGTTTTCTGTTTTTCCGGAAACTGGTAAGTTAAAACTGGATGAAAAAGATCGCGCCAGCTGGTTCTCGCATAAACCTGAAACAGCGAAACCATACTATTACAGCGTTTACCTGGCCGATTATGATGTAACAACTGAAATAACGCCAACCGAACGCGCTGCCAGCTTCCAGTTCACTTTCCCTAAAAGCGAGAGTTCGCACATCGTGATCGACGCTTTTGACAAAGGCTCATACGTAAAGATCATTCCCGGTGAGCAAAAGATCATTGGCTACAGCACTAAAAACAGCGGTGCGGTACCTGCCAATTTCAAAAACTACTTTGTTATTTATGTAGATAAACCCTTTGCGCTGGCTTCGGCATGGCACGATTGGAAACAGGATGCCGGACAACTGGAATACACCGGCGACCATGCCGGCGCGGTAATCACCCTGAAAACTGCTAAAGGCGAAAAAGTTCATCTGAAAGTAGCTTCTTCATTCATCAGCATTGAACAAGCCGAACTTAACCTAAAGCGTGAGTTGGGTAACGACGATTTTGCAGCAACCTGCCAAAAAGCAAAAGATACCTGGAACAAAACGTTAAGTCGTTTAGATGTTGAAGGTGGTACTATAGATCAAACCCGTACTTTTTACAGCAGCCTTTACCGTATGCTGTTTTTCCCAAACAAGATGTATGAGGTTGATGCCAATGGGCAAAATATACACTACAGCCCATTCAACGGTAAAGTTGCGCCGGGTTACCTGTTTGCCGGTACCGGTTTCTGGGATACCTTCAGGGCATTGTATCCTTTCCTGAACTTGGTTTACCCGTCTATCAACAAAGAAATGCAGGAAGGCCTTATCAATGATTATAAAGAAGGTGGCTGGTTGCCAGAGTGGTCGAGCCCGGGCTACGCTGATTGTATGATAGGTAACAACTCTGCATCGGTAGTTTCTGAAGCTTACCTGAAAGGCCTGCGCGGTTACGATATCGAGACTTTATACCAGGCCCTTAAACACGGTGCCAACAACGAAGGGCCTAATGCTACCGGTCGCCGGGGTGTGCAGTATTATAACACTTTAGGCTATGTGCCATACAACGTAAAGATCAACGAAAATGCTGCCCGTACTCTTGAGTATGCTTATGACGATTTTGCTATTTACCAGTTGGGTAAGGCTTTGGGCAAGCCTAAAAAGGAAATTGAGATCTACAAAAAACGCAGCCAGAACTACCGCAATATTTTTGATCCGCAAACTAAACTGATGCGCGGTAAAAACCAGGATGGTACTTTTGAAACGCCATTTAATCCGTTTAAATGGGGCGATGCCTTTACCGAAGGTAACAGCTGGCACTATAGCTGGGGCGTGTTCCACGATATTCAGGGTTTAATAAACCTGATGGGTGGCAAGCAGCAATTTGCAGCCAAGCTGGATTCGGTGTTTGAAATGCCTCCGGTATTTGATGACAGCTACTACGGTGGTGTGATCCATGAGATCCGTGAAATGCAGATTGCAGGTATGGGCCAATACGCTCACGGGAACCAGCCTATCCAGCATATGATCTACTTATATAATCACGCAAACCAGCCTTGGAAAACTCAATACTGGGTTCGCGAAGCTATGAACAGGCTGTACAGGGCTACGCCGGATGGCTATTGCGGCGATGAGGATAATGGTCAAACCTCTGCATGGTACATTTTCTCGGCTATGGGCTTTTACCCGGTTACCCCGGCCAGCGACCAGTATGTTTTAGGTGCCCCGCTGTTTAAAAAAGTAACTGTTAATTTAGAGAACGGCAAAACCATCACCATCAACGCGCCTAAAAACAGCGCGGATAATAGGTACGTAAATACACTTACTGTTGACGGTAAACCATATACCAACAACTGGTTAAGCCACAAAGGTTTGTTAAACGGTGCAGTGCTTGATTTTGATATGCAGGCCACTCCGAATAAAGACCGCGGTACCAAAGATGCCGATGTGCCTTATTCAATGAGTAACGAGAAGTAAACACCCCTCCCAACTCTCCCCAATGGGGAGGGCTTTTGTAGAGACGCATCACATGTGTCTCCCGCTATGCAGATCAAACATGCATGACGGGAGATGCGGGTGATGCGTTTCTTGTTTTAGATATTCTATACGAAAGCTTTTTTGCCTACATTTAGCAACCAGCACTAAACCATGAAATATCTTTTTCTTTTCATATTTATCACAATTACCTCTATTGTTAAAGCGCAGGATTTTGCGGCGTTAAAGGCCGGACAATCAAAGGCAGAGCGGATTATATTCAATGATGAAGACGCGAAAGCGATGATGGCATTTTATGATCGCAGCGCCAACAAAACTCAAAATAAGCTTATTGCCTCTGTGCAGGCCAGCGCCAATAAACATATCCCTCCGGTATTATTTACTATGGCTATGGTTTTATTTGGGCAGGAAAAATATAGCGATGCCTGTTTTTGGTTTTATGTAGCGCAATTAAGATCAAGATACGATGTAAACCGCAGTGTAGATAAAACGGTATCGGCAGCCAATTGGAACGGCCCAATCGGGATGTCGATAAACCAATATGCCTTTGAGCATCTGGATACCTTAGAAAAGGTTGTTCCCCAGGTTGTAGCCTATGTAACTGCAAATGACGAATTATATGATCAGCGATGGATCAACGTTTTAACAGCACGTGATAAGGTAAAAGACGAAGACATAGATAAGTTAAGCGTTGATAAAAGCCTTTGGCCAGTTATCAAGAAAGAAACAATAGATTCTTATTATGCCGATTTTAAAGAGGTTGTGAATAAAGCCAGGCAAAAGCAATAAAGAATATGGTTTTAAGCAGCTATTTAGGGTTTGTTTACGTTTAATTGGTGAATTTACTTTTATCTTTTTTGTAACTTGCCTTATCAATGAAAGGGCAAAAAACACATCATTCAGTACTACTCATATGTCTTTTGGTACTGCCTGCGATATTAGCTTTTTCCTTACACCCTTCCGGCAAATACAACCTCGATTTTTTCACTACCCATAACCAATTTTACCTGTGCGATTCGGCCTTTACCGGTACCACAGGTGATACAACTTTTTGGAACAGCGACGCCCAAAATGCGCGCTTAGGAACTACCGAAGATATCATCGGCATAAAAACAGCCAGTTATGGCCATATACGGGCCGAACTTAATGTGCTCAACACAGCCGACGCCGAGAAAGATTTCAGCAAATACGACCATGTTGTAGAAGGAAGTGTAAAACTAAATTCGGGCATTATGGAGATCCTGAATTTTCCGGATACAAAAATTATCTTAAAAGCCATTGTTACCCCGGCAAGATATCGCGTGCGCATTTATTCGTATGCTGTAAAAAACGTGAATCCCGATGAGGACGAAGGTACCGACCATTATAAGATCACCCTTTGGCCCGGAGAAGGTAGGGAAAGGAAAGTATTGAAAGCCTACAGGGCGGACTAATCCATTTATGCCCGCCCAAAACAAGGTACATTAATCACGCACTATTTATCGCTGATCATTATCGGGTTGCCTCCCTTTCCGCCGCCAATAATAATCACCTTGGCATTGGGCGATAGCGCTATTTCCTTTTGTGCTTTTATGGCTTCATATTGAAGTTGCTTATCCGATAACCCGGTTGAAAGGATACGCTGATAATCGGCAATACCCTGCGCTTCCACCCGCTTACGTTCGGCTTCCTGGCGTTCCTTTTGCAATACGAACTCCATCTTCTGGGCGTCCTGCTCGGCGTTGATCTTTGATTCGATGCTGGCCCGTACCGAGGCAGGCAGGGTGATGTTGCGCACCAGAATTTGTTGCAGCTCCAGTCCGCGTTTTTCAAAACTGGCGGTAATGTAACGGTTTATTTTATCCTGAAACTCCTGCCGCTTGGTCGAATACAGATCGACAGCAGCATAAGCAACCGCGTTATCACGGATGGCCGTGCGCGAAACCGGGCGAACGATCTTATCCACATAGTTTTCGCCAATATTCTGCATGATATAAGGAGCCCTGTCGGGTTTTACTTTATACAGCACCGAAAGATCAATAGTAACCTCCAACCCGTCTGATGAAAGTACGCGGATAGCGTCATCACCTTCCTTTTGGCCTTCGTTGTTTACCGCGCTCATGGTATAGGTTTGGGTCTGTACATCAAAAGTGGTGATCTCTACAACAGGGTTTATAATGTGTAAGCCGCTTTCAAGCACCTGGTCCTGCACCTTGCCAAAAAGGGTTTGAACCCCTACCTTGCCCGGCTCAATAACTTTAAAAATATTGAGTAATAAGCCAAGTACAACCATGGCTATACCTACCGCGGTTACCACTCCATTAAAGCGGCCGGCCGGTTCGGGTGAACGTTTGAGTACTATACCCACAATGAGTACAATAACTCCTAATACTGCTATAAACATGCAATGAAGTTAAGCTTTTTTTACATGTTGCAAGCCTATTATAAAAGAATGATTTTTAGTGGGATTACGGCTGTAAAATGCGGGGCTCTCTGGTTTAGCGTGATCTGCATGAGTTATCCGCTGCTTACTACTACTGCTCAAAACTTGCACCAGAGAAATGAAAAGAAGACTTACGAGGTTTTAAAAACTTCGTAAGTCTTTAGCATAATTAACAATGGGTCATTTTGCCCCTTTGCCTTTTTTATTTTGCGGGGCTTGCTGGGTCTCTTTAACCTCTTTCAAAAGCCTCAGCTTCATGAAAATCACAACTACGCCAACAACCATGGCACCAGCCATGATCAGGTAGTTTTTTTCGGTGAACATTTTATAAGCTACAATAAAGCACAAAGCTACACCCATGGTGTAAAGCACATTGAGCACCAGTTTAAAGCCCATTATTAGTATACGTTTAATTCAGGGTCAATTTCGGCCTGCCATGCAAGGATCCCTCCTCTTAGGTTTGACAGATTGGTAAAACCCTGCTGCTCCAGTTGCATAATAGCAGCCGCGCTGCGTTTACCGCTGCGGCACATTACTACTACCGGCTTGTCTTTACTTATCTTTTCCGATTCTATCAGCACGCCGCCAAGCGGTATAAGCTGCCCGCCAAGGTTTGAAGTTTCGTATTCAAAATCTTCCCTAACATCAATCAGTTGAAAATCTTCGCCTTTGTCAATTTTCTCTTTTAGTTCTTGTACGGTTATCTCGTTCATGTTAAATGTAATTATAATTCAAAGGTAGTTTTTTTCTTAATCAAATATTTAGGCTTGTTATTTGTAACAATCAAAGTATATGAGCGTTTCATATATGTTTACACAATAATTACTTAATGAAAAAAGTTACACGCTTTTTCTGGTTCTGTTCAGGAGCACATATCGATACCTTAAAAAAGTACCCAATTGAGCATAATAAGTATGTTGGTATTGGGGCAACTATATTTTTCACGGCAACGTTCGCCGCATTATCCGGCGGTTATGCCATGTACTTTGTTTTTAATGGCGATGCCTTTGCTGTAGGTTTTGCTATACTATTTGGTTTACTGTGGGGAACGGCCATTTTTAATATGGACCGTTACATCGTATCCAGCATTAATAAAGAAGGTACAACCAATCAGCAGATATTGCAGGCATCGCCGCGTATTTTGCTGGCTATCATGATTGGTATTGTGATATCGCGCCCACTTGAACTCAAGATTTTTGATAAAGAAATTCGCCAGAAACTAAAAACCGCCTATTTAAAGGGGCAACGCAGTAAAATTGATACCCTCGAAAAAACCTACATGCAGAAGTATGCCATGGAACTGGGTAAAAACACCGATTTGAAAAAGGAGAAAGATTCATTGGAGCGGGATATTAACCGCTCACGTTATCAGCTTAACCAGGAAGTTTTCGGTGATAAAACCAACCAAACATCGGGCATTACCGGTTATGGCACTTATGCAAAGCAAAAGCAGGCCATACTGGAAGAAAAGGAAGCCCGGCTTAAATCCGTTACTGATAATTTAGGGCAGATGGACCAATACCTGAGTGCCCGTAAAGATTATGAGGGACTGAACAGCACCCGTTTGTTTACAGAGCATCAACTGGACAGCCTGGCCAGCATAGCCGGCTTCTCCGACCGTAACTGGGCATTAGGCCAGCTCACCTACACTGAAAACGGCAAGCGCGACCTCGATACCTATCTCGCTATTTCGTTTATCGGCTACCTGTTCATTTTGTTTGAATGTTTGCCGGTATTTGTAAAGCTGATGTCGCCCAAAGGGCCTTATGATACGGCTATCGCCAAAACAGCCGAAGCCAATATCCACCTTGCCGAACGGGATAAGGAACGAGATATAGCGGTTACGGATAATATTTACGACCACAACCTGGATACGGATATCGAGCGGCGAAAAAAGATCATTACCTCGCAATCTGATTATGATTTTGAGCGGCATAGTTACGAGTAAAACCCTGCATTTTTCCCGTAGAGACGCATAATTGCGTCTCCCAACTATGCAGGGCCGATTTATGGGCGAAGACGCAATTATGCGTCTCTACAGTGGA
This sequence comes from Mucilaginibacter gossypii, assembly GCF_900100945.1. GTDB lineage: Bacteria > Bacteroidota > Bacteroidia > Sphingobacteriales > Sphingobacteriaceae > Mucilaginibacter > Mucilaginibacter gossypii. The sequence goes on from NZ_FNCG01000015.1 coordinate 85,520, forward strand.
ATATTTTGCAATTACCAACCCAATCTCCCATCTTGCAAAACATAATATCAACCTATGTTTGAGCAATTTTCACATTCAAACTATCATTCCATTTGTGATCATCTTGCAGCTAATGATCCTGATCTGGCCCTGATTATAAAAAACCATGGTCATCCGCCTTTATGGTCAAGGCCCAATAGTTTTGAAACACTGGTGCATATTATCTTAGAGCAGCAGGTATCACTGGCTTCAGCACTATCTGCCTTAAATAAATTGCGCGAGCGGGTACAGCAAATTACCCCTGCACGGGTACTACTGCTTACCGATGAAGAATTCAGGGCATGTTATGTAAGTCGCCAAAAAAACATCTATATAAAATACCTTGCCGAAGCCATTGTAAGCGGGCAGATCAACCTTGCCGAAATGGAACAAATGCCTGATGATATTATCCGTACCAAACTAACCGCCCTCAAAGGCATTGGCAACTGGACTGTTGATGTTTACCTGATGTTTGTATTACAGCACACCGATGTTTTCCCTATCGGGGATCTGGCCGCAGTGAATGCCCTTAAACGGGTAAAAAATCTGCCAAAAGATATTACCAAAGAAGAATTGTTAGCGGTGACCGAACAATGGAAACCATACCGAACGGTAGCGGCGATGATTTTGTGGCATTATTATCTGAGCCAAAGAGTACCGGCCCCACCCAAACCCTCTAAGCAAGGCGTTAAAAAATAAAGATCTTCGGAGGCTTAAATTTAATAACACCTCCCATAAGCTGAATATCTTTATCAGATCCTTCGCGCAACCCCTCCATTTTATTAAACAATTGATATTCAGACTATTATACTGAAACATTCAAAATTGTGTTAACCCTGTTAACCCCTGTTGGTGCTGTCCATGGTAGGTGTTATTACACTTTAACCTACAAAAGTATATAAACAAAAAATGCGCTGGCTTCGCCAACGCATTCAAAATATGCTCATCAAAAGCCCCACTTTAGGGCTGTCAAACATTAAATAGTCCGTTCCTCTCCTGCTCCTGGTAATCCTGTACGGTTTCAATGGCATTATCAACCACATCGCTCAGGGCGGTAATGAATGTTCCGGGTCGGGCCAGGCTCATGGCGTGTTTAATAGCATCAACTTCTTTAGGCACTACCTCAACCTGCTTGTCAGGATCAACTGATTCAATTCCCTCTTTGAGTAAACCAATAATATTTTCGGCGGTGCGGCCGCGCAGGTGTTTTTCCTGGCGCAGGATGATATAATCAAACATTTCGGCCGATATTTTACCCAGTTCGCGGATATCGTCATCCCTCCTGTCGCCGGTGCCGGCTATGATACCAATTTTAAGCGGCGAATCGATATGTCTTAAAAACTCCTTGATGCCAGTGTATCCATCCGGATTGTGGGCAAAATCAATCATGAACCGGAAATCTTTAAACTCAAAAATATTCATGCGGCCAGGCGTTTGTGAGGCCGATGGAATAAAAGTTTCGAGCGAGATCTTGATATCTTCTGTCTTAAATCCCCATAAAAACGTAGCCAGTGTAGCGGCCAGCACATTCTCGATCATAAAGGGCACAGTACCGCCAAACGTAAGCGGAATCAGGATGGTACGCTGTACGCGGATCTTCCAGTCGCCTTTTAAAATGGTGATAAACCCGTTTTCGCAAATAGCGGCAATGCCTCCTTTTTTGCAATGTGATTTAATGATGGGATTATTTTCGTTCCGGCTGAAATAAGCGATATTACATTCGGCCTTTTTGCCAATGCGTACGCAATACTCGTTATCGGCATTCAAAACGCCCCAGCCATCCTTCTTAACCGAGTTAAGCACTACGCTTTTTACGCGCGATAGGTCTTCCAATGAATGAATGTCCGATAAGCCAAGGTGATCTTCCTGGATATTGGTAACTACCCCTATATCGCAAAAGCCAAAACCGAGGCCCGAGCGCAGGATACCCCCGCGGGCTGTTTCCAATACCGCAAAATCAACTGTTGGGTCTTTCAGTATAAACTCCGAGCTTACAGGGCCGGTTGTATCGCCCTTCAGCATCATATTGTTTTGTACGTAGATCCCATCCGAGGTGGTGAAACCTACCCGGTGACCGTTATTTTTAACAATGTGTGCTATCAAACGGGTGGTAGTGGTTTTACCGTTAGTCCCGGTAATAGCTATGATAGGGATGCGGGCCGATTTACCGGCCGGGTAAAGCATATCAATCACATGTCCGGCTACGTTGCGGGGCAAGCCTTCGCTCGGAGCAATATGCATCCTGAAGCCCGGTGCGGCATTAACTTCCAGTATCACTCCCCCTGTATCAGTAAGCGGCTCGGTAAGGTTTTGCGCCATGATGTCGATGCCGCAAATATCCAGGCCGATGATTTTAGAAATGCGTTCGCAAATGAAAATATTTTGCGGGTGTACATGGTCGGTAACATCAACAGAGGTGCCGCCTGTGCTTAGGTTAGCAGTTGATTTTACATAAACCACCTCATCTTTTTCGGGAACAGTTTCAAGCGTGTAGTCTTTTTTTGCCAACAGATCGAGGGTATCACGGTCGACCGTTATCTCTGTAAGCACATTTTCATGTCCATAACCCCGGCGCGGGTCTGTATTTTCAAGGTCTATCAATTCCTGGATATTCAGCCTGCCATCGCCGGTAACATGTGCCGGTTTACGGAGAGCGGCTGCAACCATTTTATTATCAATCACCAACACCCTAAAATCGAAGCCGGTAACATAACGCTCCACAATTACGCGGCGCGAAATTTTGGCAGCGTGCTCATAAGCTTCAATAGCCTCTTCTTCAGTTTTTATGTTGATAGAAATGCCGCGGCCGTGGTTGCCATCAAGCGGTTTAAACACCAGCGGGAAGCCCACTTTGCGGATGGCATCCGGCACAGCCGATGCCGATGAAATAGTTACGCCTTTAGCAACAGGGATGGCCTGCTCCTGTAAAAGTCGTTTGGTTTCTTCCTTGTTGCTGGCAATATCAACAGCAATGCTGCTGGTTTTTTCGGTCATGGTAGCGCGGAAACGTACCTGATTTTTGCCGTAACCCAACTGCACTAACGATTGGTTGTTGAGCCTGATCCATGGGATATCCCTCGCGATCGCTTCTTCTACAATTGACCCGGTACTTGGTCCCAGGCGGGTATTTTCCCTAATCTCGCGCATTTGCTGAATATCAGCATCCAGGTTGTAATCCTCGCCTTTTATCAAAGCTTCGGTTATGCGCACGGCCGACTCGGCTGCAAAAACGCCGACCTTTTCTTCCAGGTAAGCAAATACTACATTGTATACGCCTTTTGTTTTGGTTTCGCGGGTGCGGCCAAAGCCGGTATCCATACCGGCAAGGGTTTGAATCTCTAAGGCTATGTGCTCAATGACGTGTCCCATCCAGGTGCCGGCAATCACCCGCTGAAAAAAACCGCCGGGTACACCGGGCGAGCAGCGGTGGCTATATAACGACGGCAGCAGCTTTTCAAGCCGTTCATAAAAGCCATCTATTTCGTTGGAGGGGCGGTGCTCCATCTCCTGCAGATCAAGCCGCATTTGTATTAATTTTTTGCGTCTGATGCTCCAAATGTTGGGTCCGCGTAGTACCTGAATATTCTCGATCTTCATTATGTAGGATGCTATTTTTTTGTCAGTCTAATTTTCCCCTTAAAACTATAAAACATAACACGGGAATAAAATTTTTGATGGCGAAAAGCCATTATTTATTATTAGTTCCTGTGTTTGTGCAGGTTTTTGTCGTAATTTGTATATAGTTGTATTAAGATATTGTGAAATAATCATGATTGTCCCGAAAGGTAAACTAATAATTATAGGTGGCGCAGTTGATATGGGGAGTAATGTTACTCTTCAGGAACACATTTTGCAACCAGATTATATCAAATTTTTTGAACAAGGCATATTAAGGCGCATTATTAATGAATCGGCAAAGCATGAAGGCTCACAAATTGAAGTGATCACCACAGCTTCACAGATTCCGGAGCTTGTCGGCGCTGAGTATATCAAGGCGTTTGGCCAGCTCAACGTTACCAATGTTAACGTACTGCACATCAAAAGCCGCGAAGATGCGGGGAACAAGGCATACTTAGACAGGATCCGCAAAGCCGATGTAGTGATGTTCAGCGGCGGCGACCAGCTCAGGCTAACAGCCATTTTTGGCGGCACCGAATTTTTACAGATCCTTAAACAACGCTATCAAAAAGAAAACTTTGTGATAGCAGGTACTTCGGCAGGCGCTGCGGCAGCATCCACACATATGATCTACCGCGGGCAAAGTAACGAAGCCCTTGTGAAAGGCGAAGTGCAGATAACCGCCGGCCTTGGCTTTATCGATTCGGTGATTGTTGACACTCACTTTGTACAGCGTGGCCGCATAGGCCGGTTAATGTATGCCGTTGCAACTAACCCCGGCATTTTGGGGATAGGTTTGGGCGAAGATACAGGCTTACTTATTACCGAAGGTTATATGATGGAAGCTATCGGCTCGGGCCTCATCATTTTGGTTGATGGGCGCAACATCGTATCAACCAATATTTATGATGTGGAGCTCGGCTCGCCAATATCTATCGAAAACCTGAGAGTGCACGTCATGTCGATATTTGATAAGTACGACCTGATACAACACCGTTTACTCATAAAAAAGAGCGTAAAAGTTGAAGAAGGTGTTTTTATACATGCACCCGGTAGCAATCTATTACAATAATTTAAACTGCATAAAGTTCTTATTAAATAGCCTGGCCTTATTTATGCAGGTACATCTACTTTAATTTATAATTATGAAAATAATTATTCACGGCGGTTTTTTTAGCGAATCGCATACCAACCAGGAAGTAAAGCTGGCCAAACAGGAAGCCCTGAACGGCATAGTGCAGTTAGGATACAAACACCTGCAACATCACACTGCTGCCGAAACGGCCGTTTATACCGTAAGGCTGCTTGAAGATTGCGAACTTTTTAATGCCGGAACGGGATCACAGATCCAGAGCGATGGCAAGATTCGCCTCAGCGCCTCTTTGATGGATGGCAAAACCCAACGCTTTTCGGGCGTCATCAACATTGAAGATGTTAAAAACCCGATCTGTGTAGCCGAAAAACTTCAAGCCTACGATGATCGTGTATTGAGCGGCAAAGGAGCATGCGATTTTGCTATAGAAAACGGTCATAAATACTATAACCCCGAAATCCCGCAGCGACGTCACGAATACGAACAAAAACTAAGCGATTCTATCAGGCTGGGCACCGTGGGCTGCGTTGCATTGGACGTGCATGGAAACCTGGCGGCCGCAACGAGTACCGGGGGCAAAGGTTTTGAAATTCCCGGCCGTGTTAGTGATTCGGCCACTACTGCAGGAAATTATGCCAATGAGTTTGCCGGCGTTTCATGTACCGGCGTAGGTGAAGATATTGTAAGTGGCTCGGTAGCTGTTAAAATTGTTACGCGAGTAACCGATGGCATGCCCCTTATGGCCGCTACCGAAAAAACCCTCGATGAAATGAAACCTTACGATGGCTTTGCCGGTGTGATAGGCATTACTACTGATGGGCAGATCTATCACTCAGACACCCACCCTTACATGGTATGGGCCCTGCATGACGGAGATATTGAAGTTTTTAACTAAAACCTAAATTTATTTTTCCCGTAGAAAGGGTATAAGTTAAGCACCTGTAAAATAACGGTGGCCTTTAGGCGTTTACGTATTTACTGCATTTTACGGGTATTGTTTTCCCGTTAACAAATAATTACATTTGTTAAGCTGATTAATTTAAAATAAACAGTTTAAACCCAGGAAAAAGATTAGATGAGATATTTCCTACTTATTATTTTATGCGCTGTTGGGTTCGATGCATCAGCGCAATGGTATTATAAGCCATTCAATAAGCGTACCCGGTCTCCGCAAATGGCTTATGCACAAAGCCACTCTATTAAAAGGCTGCCCGCTCCTGTAGTGGCTAAAGTAAAAATCCGCCCGTTTACTATTGAACATACCCCATATGTACTGGCCATGATCGAGGAATCGGTTATGAAAACCGCGCAGCACAATATGCGTTTTCATGTGTACAATGCCGCCAGCTACAACTTTAGCGACCTGGCCCAGATGTATATGAAACAAAACCGCCTGGCCGAGGCCAAATGGTTCCTGCTGCAAAGTATCACCATATCGCGCCAGCAAAACGACGACAGGCATACCATAGCAAACCTGCTTGACCTTGCGACTGTAAAAGCTGATTACGGCGATTATACACAGGCTAAACAAGACCTGGCCGAAGCCCGACAACTGGCTGTTGCCCGCGGTTTAACTTTTGACCTGGCTACTGTAGAGAAAAAAACGCGCTATTTACAGGACAATAAATTCAACACGCTGCATACCGAAACCCATTTTGCCGAAACCGCCGATGCAGGTACAATTACCAAACCGGTTAACAAATAGTGTTTTTTTGTAACAAAAACGTAAAATGGTGCTGCCTGCATACTATTAGTAAAACATAATCGTATTATTGTTATTAGTAATTAAGAGACAGCATATTGACTGTCTCTTTTTTATTTTACATTAGCAAATTAATAATAGGCACAAGTATTGATGTTTTACACCAACCCCGATTTAACTACAGTAAAAGATATGTTTAAGAAAGTATATTTGTTATTGGTGCTGGGCGCAGCCCTCGCCTGTAAAGCATCACCATCCAAACCTGTTAAAGTAGCAGGTTCAAATGATTTACAGCCCGATGAACAGCAAAGCCTTGTTTGTAAGCAGGTAGCATCATTAATCTCTAACTACAACTATAAAAAAGTTCCGCTGAACGATTCAGTATCCGCCATCATTTACGACCGGTATATCAAATCGCTCGACGAGAACCACAGCTATTTTTTAGCATCTGATATCAAGGATTTTGAAAAATATAAAACCGTACTTGATGATGATATTAAAGCCGGCAACCTGGCCGATGCTTTTTATATCTTCAACGTTTTTCAGAAAAGATATATCGAGCATGTAAAATATTCGCTTGAGCAGATCAATAAAAATTTCGATTTCAATAAAACTGAAACCTTTGTTTATGATCGCGATAAACTACCATGGATTGCTTCGCAAAGCGAAATGGATGCCATGTGGACCAAGCGCGTAAAATACGATTTGCTAAACCTGAAACTGGCCAATGCAGATATGGCCAAAAATAAGGAAACACTTAAGAAACGCTACGAAAACCTGTTAACACAAACCAACAAGCTATCAAACCAGGACGTTTTTCAATACTTTATGGACGCCTTTACAGAGGCTATCGATCCGCATACTAATTACTTTAACCCGTCAAACGCAGCTAATTTCAATATCGAAATGTCGCGCCAGGTTGAAGGGATCGGTGCTTCACTACAGGTGGAAAACGAGTATGTAACCATTAAAACCATTGTACCGGGCGGTCCGGCAGATAAAAGCCACCAGATAAGTGTCGACGACCGTATCGTTGCAGTAGCACAGGGTAAAACCGGCGAATTCCAGAACGTGGTGGGATGGCGTGTTGATAATGCCATCGCTATCATCCGCGGTACTAAAGGCACAACGGTAAGGCTTGAAATATTGCCTGCCGGTGCAAATGCATCAAGCAAACCCAAAGTGGTTGAAATGGTACGTGAGAAGATCATCCTGAAAGACCAATCGGCCAAAAAAGAGATCCGCACTTACAACAGCAATGGTAAAACGGTTAGGATAGGTGTAATATCTATCCCGGCATTCTATATTGACTTTAACGATTATAAAGCAGGCAACCCTAACTATAAAAGTACCACCCACGATGTTAAGGCAATCCTTGACTCGTTAAAGAAAGAAAATGTAGATGGCCTGGTGATCGACCTGCGTGAAAACGGTGGTGGTTCATTGATGGAAGCTATTGAGCTTACCGGTCTGTTCATTAAAACCGGCCCTGTAGTACAGGTGCGTGACACTAAAGACCAGGTGGAAATTGATAAAGACGAAGATGCGGACATCACCTATAGCGGCCCTATGGCGGTACTGGTTGACCGCTTCAGCGCTTCGGCCTCTGAAATCTTCTCAGGCGCTATCCAGGATTACGGCCGCGGTTTAATATTGGGTACCCAAACTTATGGTAAAGGCTCGGTACAAAGCGCTATCGATCTTGACAGGGTGATTGGTTCTTCACTTCGTGAAAAAATTGCGGGCGTAGTTGGTGGCGGTAAAAAAACAACCTCAACCGGCAGCCAAAGCACTTACGGACAACTTAATTTGACCATAGCTAAATTCTATCGTATCAGCGGTAATTCAACCCAGCACAAAGGGGTAACACCTGATATTTCATTCCCGTCGGTTATTCCATTGGATAAATATGGCGAAGATACCGAACCATCAGCAATGCCTTTTGACATCATTGCCAAAACAGATTATACCAAAACAGGCGATTTTACCGGCGTACTGCCACAGCTAAAAAAACTGCACGACCAACGCATGGCCGGCAGCGACAGCTATAAATACCTGCTTGAAGATATTGCTGATTTCAAAAAACATGATGCCGATGACAGTGTATCGTTAAAAGAATCTGATTTGAAGAAACAACGTGACGATGATGAAGCGAAATCATTTGAGCGTAACAACCTGCGTCGGGTAGCATTAGGTTTGCCAGCCCTTAAAAAGGGTCAAACCAAACCTAAAAACGAAGACCTTGACTTTGTAAAACGCGAAGCCGGCCAAATCATGACCGATTATATCAGCCTTGATAATAAGTATACAAGCGTATCGCAACCGGCTAACTAAGCAAATTATTAATAATATTGAGCGCCCGGCATTGAAAGATGTCAGGCGTTTTTATTTAAACACGAATGCTTTGCATGTGAAGAAATTAAATCGAATTACACGAATTTGTATTTAGAAACCTTACAGAGAAAACAAAACTTATGTGATTCGATTTAATTCGAGGAATTAGTGTCATATTATAAAACCCCCTCGGCTAATAACCTTGCATTTTGTAAATTTGGCCTCTTATTAAAAATCAATTCAAGTTGAAAAATAATATTCTTATTGTTGATGATGTGCATGCCATTTTCATGGAGATGGCCGAGGCCAAGGGTTACACCTGCGATTACCGTCCGCTGATTAAGGTTGACGAAGCCATGCAAATCATAGGCGACTATGCAGGGTTGGTGATCCGCTCAAAATTCAGGGTGGATAAAGCTGTGCTTGATGCTGCCACCAACTTACAGTTCATAGCCCGCGCCGGCGCTGGTATGGATAATATTGATGAAGATTATGCTACTCAAAAAGGTATAAAACTCATCAACGCACCCGAAGGCAATTCGGATGCCGTAGGCGAACATGCCATAGGTTTACTGCTGTCATTAATGAACAACCTAAACCGCGGCGACGCCGAAATTCGCGGGGGGAAGTGGCAGCGCGAGGCTAACCGGGGTTACGAACTAAAAGGTAAAACAGTAGGTATTATCGGCTACGGCCATATGGGCAGCAGCTTTGCCAGGAAACTTTCAGGCTTCCAGGTAAATGTTATTGCTTACGATAAATACAAAACCGGCTTCAGTGATAAATATGCGCGCGAGGTAAGCATGGAAGAAATTGTAAAGCACAGCGATGTACTGAGCTTACATATCCCTTTAACTCCAGAAACCAACGGACTGGTGGATGATGAATACCTGTTCCATTTTAAAAAGCCTATCTTTTTCTTAAACACCTCACGCGGCAAAACTGCTAAAGTAAGTGCCGTGCTAAACGCCATACGCGAAGGCAAAATTTTAGGGGCAGGGTTGGATGTATTGGAGGTTGAAAAATTCCCGGCCCTTGCCGAACAACAATGGTTTGAGGAATTAAAACAAAGCGGCAAAGTGCTGTTAAGCCCTCACGTTGCCGGCTGGACATTTGATTCATACCGGAAGATCAGCGAGGTAATGGCCGAAAAGCTGGCCGATTTGAAAGGATAGGCAGATTATCGGAACCACACATATCTTTAATAATTCGACAGCGTAAGGAACGCCCCTGTACGTGACATCAAAGAGAAATTTCCTACACTATGCAATACATTATAGGGCATGGTGCAGGAGATTTCCGTTTAGATACATTTCCGGGCCGGGTTGGCAGAAATGATAACTGATTTAATATATTCGTTATGCCGTTTCCTTGTACAGTACCATGCCGGCATGGTAAAACACCCCGTCCCTGAAATCACCTTCGGCGGTAAAGCCTGTATCGTCAAGATATTCAACGTGGTTCCCTAATACGCTGTAATAACCTGTGTAGGCATTTCGTTTGTCGCCTCGGGCCTCGGTATAGCGCCCGTTAGGCAAAAATTCATGACGTATAAACCCATCGCGGGTAACCCATACACCTATATAATGATGAGCATTTATTGTTGTATTGCTGTTGAAAGTGTTAAATCTTTCCATGTTGCTAATTCGTTTTGAACGAAGGCAAGCTTCTTTTCAACCAGACCGTAAGCATCCTCGCCCAAAAATAAATTTAGCGGTGGGTTAGCTTCGTTAGTTATGCTGATCATAGCCTCGGCTGCTTTTTCAGGGTCGCCGGCTTGTTGCTTGTCCATGTCGTTTTGGTGAAAATTTACTGTATCGCGAACGTTTTGATAGTCGGCTATCTGGTTTTGAGGTACCGCCAATGAACCGGCCGACAGGAAGTTGGTCCTGAAATACCCCGGCTGTACAATGGTAACCTTTATGCCAAACGGTGCAACTTCGGCCGATAGGGTTTCAGAAAAACCATTAACGGCAAACTTGGTGGCGCAATAAATACCTCCCCCTGCAAACGCGCCGGTGAAACCACCTATCGACGACACATTTAAAATATGTCCGGATTTTTGAGCGCGCAGATAAGGCAACGCCTTACGGATCACATTCAACGATCCAAATACGTTGATCTCAAAGTTATCACGGGCCTCGCGGTCGGTCAATTCTTCAATACCGCCTAATAATCCGTAACCGGCGTTGTTGACAATAACGTCAATTTTTCCGAAGGTTTTTACAGTAAGCTCAACAGCTTCCTGCACACTGTCTTCGCTGGTCAAGTTAACGGCGAGGGGTAAAAACCGCTCGTTTTGCGAGTCAACTGCTTTGGTCAAATCGCTTAAATTGCGCGATGTAGCGGCTACTTTATAGCCTTCATTCAATAGTTTTTTTACTAAGGCAAGTCCCAGTCCTTTTGAGGCACCAGTTACAAACCATACTTTGTTGTTTTCCATATGTTGTATTTGATAGATTTTGATTTTACTTGTTACTATTTCAATGATTGTTTATGATTTTCACCTATTTTGCCTTTTGGGACTTCACCGATAGGCTATGATTCCACCGATTTATGATGAATTCAACCTGCTCTATCGTGTTTGTCCGAGCGGCCGTACCACCACCTCGTTAACGGAGATATTATCCGGCTGGCTTATAGCGTAAATCACCGCGTTGGCTATAGCCTCCTCATCAAGTTTTGGCATGTTGGCAAGGTTGCCGTATAAGCCCTTAATCTTAGGGCTGGTAATATCATGTCCTAATTCGGATTTAGTTGCGCCGGGGTAAATGGTGGTTACCTTAATGTTTTGGGCAACTTCCTCGCGCAGGGTTTCCATAATAGCCTTGACCGCGAACTTGGTACCGCTGTAAACGCCAATGCCCGGCGACGTTTTTAAACCACCAACCGATGACGTGGAGAGGATATGCCCCTGGCCGCGTTCAAGCATGTGGGGCAGCACAGCATTAATCCCGTACAATACACCCTTAATATTAATGTCAATCATTTTGTCCCATTCATCAACATGACCTTCTTCAAAAAAAGAGATGGGCATGATGCCGGCATTGTTCCACATTACGTCAACTCGGCCAAATTTGGCTATGGTCTGCAGAATGAGGTTATCCAGATCAGTTCGCCTGGCAACATCGGTTACTACATAAATTGCATTTTCGCCAATTTCCTGTGCCAGGTCTTTCAACTGATCTTCTCGGCGGGCAGCTAAAACCACTTTAGCGCCAAGTTGTGCCAGTTTGCGGGCAGCAGATGCGCCGATGCCACTGCTGGCACCGGTTATTACAATCACTTTATCCTTGATACTTTCCATTTGGTGTTTATATAGGTAGATATAGGGTAAACGGAATAAATTTAGAAATCAGTTGAGCAGGTTACATCCTCCCACTGCCTGATTTCATTGTGTAAAGTATCAAGCTTTGCCAAAGCACGATTGTATGCATCGCCACCTAATAAAAGGTACAATGGCGGGTTGTCTTCATAAACTGTGTTGATAATAGCAGTTGCCGCTTTTTCCGGGTCACCGGCTTGCTTGCCGTCCATTTTGAGGTATTTGTTATGAATGGCACGCACTTCTGTATAATCATCAATTTGGTTGTCAGTAATTGAAAGCGATCCTGCAGTAAGAAAACTGGTGCGGAAAGCGCCGGGAGCGACCACGGTTACCTTAATGCCCAATTCCTTAACATCCGCAGCAAGCACTTCCGAAATACCGATCACGGCATATTTGGCCCCTGCATAAATTGCCCAGCCGGTATTAGCTGTAATACCTGCGATAGATGAAATATTGATAATATGGCCTGAGCGCTGTTTGCGCAGGTATGGCATTGCCGCGCGGATTACGTTCAGCGTACCAAATACGTTTACATCAAATGCCATACGGGTTTCGGCATCGCTAAGTTCTTCAATAGCACCACCAATGCCATAGCCAGCATTGTTGATCACTACATCGATACGGCCAAAAGCCTCATAAGTGTGTTGCAATGCAAGCGATACACTGCTATCGTTTACCAGATCGACTTGTAGGGGTAAAAAATTATTGCTTGTTGTATTAACCGCAGCGGTTAATTCCTGTAAATTTCTGGAAGTAGCGGCAACAAGCTGTCCTGCATCCAGTAGTTGTTTTACTAAGCTGAGGCCAAAACCTTTCGAAGCCCCGGTAATAAACCATACTTTGTTGTTGTCCATAAAAATTGTTTGATTTGTTTATTTGAGATAAAACAAAGTTACAGCAGCAACAAAGGGGGCACATTACATTAATCAAACCAAAGGTTACAAAATTCAAACATTTCGGAACGAGCTTGGCGTTTGTTGGGTTTGTTTCTTGAAAAAGTTATTAAAATGTGTCGGCTCCTCAAAGCCCAGGCAATAACCAATTTCAGAAATGTTCCAGTCTGTATGCCTTAATAATGATTTGGCTTCGCTCAGCAGCCTGTCGGCAATATGATCGGTAGTGGTTTTGCCGGTAGTTTCGCGGATTGCCCTGTTCAGATGGTTTACATGCACCGAAAGCCGTTGTGCAAAATCATTGGCCGATCGCAATACAAACCGCTGTGAAGGGGTTTCAATAGGGAACTGCCTTTCAAGCAGCTCGGTAAATACTGATGTTATGCGCGATTTGGCATCAACATGCTTATAAACATTTTCGGATGGTTCCGTTTTAAGCGCATAATAAATTACTTCCGTAACATAATTACGGAGCAGATCATATTTAAAAGCATACTCGGTATTAATCTCAGACAGCATTTTCTGAAAAAGAGCGGTTACATAAGCGTCCTGTTCATCATTTAAGGCATAAACCGGCTTGGCATTAAGGCCAAACATCGGAAACTCGCTTAAGCCGGTACGGAATTTCTCCAGAAAAAACTCCTCAGTAAATATACAGAAGAAGCCTGTGCGATCATCAGACATGTGCTCAAATGTATAAGGTACCATGGCACTGAAGAACATCAACGTTGAACCCGAAAGCTTGATACTTTTATCGGCATAATGAATGATGTTATCGCCGCGCATCAGGCTGATCTTATAAAAAGTACGGCGGCTGTAGGTTACTTGCTTTGCGTTAGGGCCAATACAATCCTCAATCCTGAATACATTAAAGTGACCGATGCTTTGCTGAAGGTTACCGGGCAGCCAGTTAACCTTTCTTTGATAAAAATCTTGAAGTGTTTCTGCTTTCGACATAAAACAAAGTTACAAAAATCAAACCAAGGCTTCAAAACAGGGATAATTTAATATTTTGAGGCAAACAAAAAAACCTTTAAATCATATGATTTAAAGGTTTTTGAACATTTTTAAAATGCTTCTTAGCGGAATGGACGGGACTCGAACCCGCGACCCCATGCGTGACAGGCATGTATTCTAACCAGCTGAACTACCACTCCTCCCGTTTGGGGTTGCAAATATACAAACCTTTTTGATCTACACAAATTGTAGAACTTAAAATTAAAAAAGGTTAAAACACAAAAAAGCCCTACTTTTCAGTAAGACTTTTGGCGGAATGGACGGGACTCGAACCCGCGACCCCATGCGTGACAGGCATGTATTCTAACCAGCTGAACTACCACTCCTCCGTTTGGGTGTGCAAATATACAAACCATTTTATTCTACACAAATTGTTTTTTCAAAAAAGTTCATTATTTTGAAAATTAAGCACTTTTTTGCGCGGTGCGCCTTTTTTGGTTGCTGTAAATTACTGATATTCAACATTAAATCAGGAAATCACAAAATATAAATCCTGTAGAAATTTAATAGTAGTTAATTCACTTCAAAGCTAAAATATTGGCTTGCGATGTCACCTTGTAACGTAACCCCTTGTACAATTCCTATATATTTCCCTGTTTGATCAGACGTATAAAACGACAACTGATTTTTACCAGCGGCTGAAGTATTGATATCCGGCCCCCAATAAAGCAGGTTTCTGAAATCGGGTAACCTGTTTTTTACTGACTGTTCAGTGTCATATACCGGAGAATAAAACTCACGTTGTAATTGCAGACCTTCATAATCGAGCACTACTGCCTTTGGGTCTATTTCAACACCGCCAAGATCGCCCTTATAAGTTGTAAAGCTTAAGATTCCTTCGTAAACAGATGGTCCCCAATAATACCGGTACGGAACATCTTCCAGCTTACGAACTTTCAACGGATCAATACCCATAACCTTATCTATGTTAAAAACAGGCACGTCGTCAAGCATCACTAAGGGGTCGCCATCTAAAAATCCATTACCATTCAATACTTTGATGTGATACCGTTTTTGCGATCTGTTAACCCAAACCTCCTTTACATACTCTCTCAATACCTCTTCCATTGTAGTAAAACGGGTATAGTTATCCAAAAGGTAGGTTTTATAGGGGGGTGTATAAAAACCCGAACTATCAACCTGCGGCTCATAAAAGTGCTTGATCTTATTGCCTAAATAAATATTTTGAACCTGCGTGCTCAGGCTTCGTTCTTCAATGGCACTTTGCATACCCCGGGTTAGGTTAAATTTTAATATTGGGGATTTTGCGAATTGTTCAGAAAAAGGGCTTAAAATATCAATATGATAGGTGGTATCCCGTTCTGAATTGGTTTGAACTACTATTTCGCCGGGACCATAAAGTTGTCTTGTATTAAAAATCAACCTGCCTGTCGAATCGCTTTTTGCGGCATACAGCTGTACCCGTTTTCCCGGGACACTTAAATAAGCTACTACATCTTTGGCAATACCACCGGTTTGCGTATTGGTTATTTTACCGGCAATCAGGTGCCCGTCATACTCTGGCAAAAAACTAAATGCCGCCTGTTTATTACCAAATACATTATCCCATTGAAACCTTCGCCACCCTTGTGTTAGCATGAGGTTATCAAGGGCCGTGTCGGCTTCAGCATCGGAATTTTTGAAATAGTAGCCTGGCGATTCAATATTTCCACGTAAATCTGACTTGAGCCACAGATAGCTGAATATTTCGCCGGCATCAATATTTTGCAATGAATCAATCTTATAAACCGACATTGACAGGTTAGCAGGTTTTACGCGCCCCGAAAAATCTTTGGCAGCGATGTCCACACTTACCTTTTTACGACGGGTATATGAAGGCTGATCAGCGGAGGCCTCGATAATGAGGTTCTGTTTGGGACGTTTAAAATAAAGCCTTTCGCACACGGGTTGCCTGGCGCTATTGAAAATTGTTAAGTGCGACACCCCTTCGCCCAATTTAGCTTTATCAAGCGTAAAAATGGCAGCACCGCTATTAAAGGGTGCTGCCATACCGGCTTTAACCGATTGGCCTGTATGAACAAACAGATATAATTCGCCAGCTTCAACGCCGGCTCCTTTTACTGTGATCTCCACATGTGTGCTACCTGCATCTTTTACAGCCATTACGTAACCCCGACTTTCAACGGCAGGTAACTCTTTAGTAACAGCCGGGGTATTGCCCGATTTAATAACAGCCGTATAAACATTCCCGGCTATCGGGGTGAATAAAAAGCTGCCAATACCAAATTTCAATGGCCGGAAGCGCGCTACCGTATCGTGCTTCTGATCAACAATAAAACCTCTGCATTCACTTAAGCCTGTAGCGTCTGATGCTGTAAGCTTAAAAGCAACTTTACTGCTAATACCCGCAACAAGGTTCCCTCCTTCCGGGAAAAACTGAACATCGTAGCCCGGTGACTGTGCTTTAGTTATGGCTTCGGGAGATTTTAGAGGATTAATAATGGTTATATTCTTTTCGAAATAATAATCAGGACTGAAATTTTTCATCCAGTTGGTATATGCCCTTAATTTATAATTCCCGTTACTTGCCGATACGGGGATATAAACAGAGCCGCTACCGAGGCCGTTTTTTATTTCTATTTTAGTTTGTATTATGGCATTTTGCTTGTTGTCTAACACATCAACATATACAACTTTGCTAAGACCAAGCGGCTTATGATAAGTGGCGTCAACGTTATATGCCTTAAACCATAAGATTTCGCCGGTCATATAGGCGCTTTTGTCAGTATGTACAAAAATCTTTTCCTGTACAGTACCCTGATAGTATTTGGTAAAGCTGTCGGAGATTTGGCTTATAGTTTGTGCCACCCCGTTCAATGACAACAGTAACATGCCGGAAATCATCGGAACCATAGCAAGTTTTTTAATTTCATTCATAGCCAAACCTTATTGATTTATTTTCATGGCATCATTCATAAACTTTTTTATCTCTCTATCCAAAATGAGGGGGTTTGTACTCGTCCCCTGATCCTGCAATCGGTACATTCAATTGATGAATAAGTATAACCTATTACGTTCATTTTCTCGGTTATATCAAGCACAGGTATTGAATTACCATTAATTATGATGCCCAGTACATCATTTTGTTTGGTTTTGGGATTAAAAAAGAGTGCAGTATCAAGGGGACCGCAATCATATGGATATGTAGGCGCCCAATCGCGAGGGAGATCGGCATTATCAATAAATACCCTTTTCGATTGAATGTTGGTTACACTTATATAGCCAATAACAGGCTCAGCCAGATCTTTAAGATTGTGGATATTCCCTGTTAACTGCGATGGCTGGGCGTCAAATATACTTCCTAACTGCTCCGTGTTTTTCTTCATGTTTTCCCAAAACTGGTAAGCTTCCTTAGTTAAGGCATATTGCTTTAGTAAAATGGAATAACGGGTTTCTATTTTCTCGGATGTTGAAGCTATGGTTGTTACCGGCTGCTGATATATTACATCTTGCGACAGCTTAGCTGATGATCCTATCACTATGGTGCTTGATTTGCTCCCCGCGAAACAATAATAGCTGCTTTCACTAACCGGCCGAAAAACAACTGCCTTAAGCACCTGGTCAACCATGTATGCCGACTGATATCTTGAATGGAACCGCCAGGTTTCATCATAACTCCAACGATAATAACGGGTGCTATTTGCGGCATCGTGCGTATTCACATAAATCTGCACGTTGTTGTTTTTAATATTAAATCCTATGCTGTCAATAGGTTGTGTCTTTTTAACCACAACATAATCTGATGCATATTCTTTGCTATCTCCTGTAATAATATGCAATCGATATTTTTTTGAGGCATCCAGATTAAGCGCCGGTATAACATAAGTCCCACTTCCCCGGGGCGTAAGTGAATATGCTGCTCCCCCTTCGGCTTCAACAGATACCGCGCAATTATCAACTCCGCTTGTGCTTACAGTGCCCGAAATTTTAACCGTTCTGCTTAATTTTATTATAGTTGAATCGCTGCCATTGTTTATCACCCCTTCAACAACCAAGTAATGATTAGGCGAATCCACAATTTTAGGATTATATGGCTTTTTGCAAGTACTGTAAATACCTGCCAGCAACAATAAAATCAATATGTATCGTTTTCCTTTCATCTCTTTCTGTTAAAACCTGATATTGTAATTAATAAATGGAATAGGTTTAGCAAATATGGATAGCTTATATCCGTTAATGGCCCCGCCCTGTTCGGTAAAGAATGTTGAGTATGCGTTTTGCCTGCCGGTTAAGTTATATACACCTATTGTAAATGAGTTGTGTGTTAACTGATGTACCTTATGGTTCCCCTCTATGTTCATTGAAAAATCCGACCTGAAATAATCCGGGATGCGGTATTGGTTCCTGTCTGAATAAAATACCCGTTCGGAACCACCATATTCATACTTGGCAATAGGTAGCGTAATAGGACGGCCTGTGCTGTAGGTAAGATTTAAGGAAACGCTGAACCTATGTGAAAACCTGTAGTTACTAATAAAATTAAAAGCATGTGGCTTATCAAAATTTGCAGGATAATAAGCCCCTCCATTAATCAAATCGCCTGCGTTAGGATCATTTTGTCTTAAAAACGTACGCGAATAGGTATAGCTGATCCACCCATTGGCTTTCCCGGTGGCTTTTTTAACTAAAAACTCAACCCCATATGCCTTCCCCTGTGTACCTACCACATCTGTTTCAATATGATGGTTTAATACCAGGTTGGCTCCGCTCTTGTAATCAAGATAATCCCTTAACCGTTTGTAGTAAACCTCGACCGACGTTTCAATAGTGTTTGATTTTAAATTATGATAAAGGCCTAATGATACCTGGTCGCCATATTGAGGTTTGATATTAGGATCGCTTAGTTGCCAAACATCAGTGGGAGATATGGCTGTTGTGTTTGATAACAGGTGAATATACTGCCTGAGGGTGTTATAGCCGCCCTTGATCGATAGGTTATCGCCCAGTTGATATCTGGCCGAAAGCCTGATTTCGGGCCCCGAATAAGTTTTAATAAACTTACCACTCGCGTAATAGGTACTATCCAACAGGTTGGCGCTTGTTTTAGGCAGATTAGGCGCATAATTATACACCGTTTGCGGCCCCAGGAAATTGTAGATTGAATACCTTACACCGCCGCTTATCGACAGGTCGTCGGTCACGTCAAACTTGTCGCCCAGGTATAGGGCGCTTTCCAGGGCCTGTTGTGTAGCGATAACATCAGGAGCTACCAATGATTGGGCGCCAAGAGGCTGAAAGTTGCCTGGATGGAGCTTATAATAAATGGAACTTAGCCCAAAATCGACAGTATTTTTGCGGTTAAGGTAATAGGTAAAATCCGTTTTAAAATTACTCTGGTTAATATCAAAATTCAGCTTGTAAGCATTTACCGGGTTACCGGCGCTTGAAACATCATATTGGTACTTGTCTATCCCGGCCGTAATAACACTGAATAGTTTGTTATTAAAATTATGCTTCCATTTTAGGTTGATATTCCTGTTGCTGTAACTGTAAGCAGTATCGCTATTAAGCCTGAATTTATCTTTGCTTATGTAGCTGGTTAGATACAGGTTGTTTTTATCATCAATCTGGTGGCTTATATCCAGGTTAAGATCATAAAATGAAGCCGAACTGTGTTTGTAGGCATCGGGCAGGAGCTTAAGGAGCCAGTCGGAGTAAGTGGTACGCCCCCCGAATGAAAACGAGGTTTTATTCTTGATGATAGGCCCTTCAACGTTAAGCCTGCTGGTGATTAAACCAATGCCAGCCGAACCGGTAAATTTCTTTTTATTACCCTCACGATTGGTAACATCCAACACCGATGATAAACGCCCGCCGAACCTTTCGGGAATACTGCTTTTATATAATTCAATATCCTTAACTATATCAGGGTTAAACGATGAAAAAAAGCCGAAGAAATGCGAGGGATTATAAATGGTGGCGTCATTCATCAGGATGAGGTTCTGATCGGCCGAGCCGCCACGAACGTTAAAACCCGTGGTAGCCTCGCCTACCGATTGAACGCCGGGCAGGGTAAGCACCACCCTTAAGATATCGGCCTCGCCAAATACCGTAGGTACTTGTTTTATGCTTTTAATATCAAGCCTGTTCACCCCCAATTGAACATTACGCACGTTAGCCACTTTCTCGGCAGAGATCTTTACTTCTTTAAGACTGGTTACCTGTTCCTGCATCTCAATGATGATCTTACCGTCCGAGTAAAGCATGATCTGCCTGCGGGTATCGCGCATGCCAATGCCCCTAACGCTTAAAACCTGCCTGCCTTTGGGTAATTTGATAGTGAAATAGCCAAACTGATCGGTAGCTACACCCGTTTTGGTATTGGTTACATATATGCTGGCACCTGTTACAGATTCGCCCGATTTAGCTTCCTTTACATATCCCGAAAGCGTTGCCGTACCCGCCTCAATAGTGTTGGTTTTGATCCCTATTTCGTATAGCTTATTTTCGGTTGTTGCTTCGGGTATCTTTTTATCTTTATCAAGATCAGCATTAGCCAAGGATACACTCATATTTGCTGCAGTTGCATTGGCAGTTGTAATGCCAAAATAACCTACCGCCAGCCCGGTTTGTATTTCGCGCCCTTTAGTTAAAAACACCTGCTGTTGTTTGGTTATGGCGAAACTAAAACCGGTGTTTTTAAAAGCCTGGCTCAATATGGTTTCAATAGGTTTATTGGTTGCTTGCATAGTTACTTTCAAACTATCAAACTGCATGGCGTCGTAAAAAAAATGAAAGCCTGATTTTGCTTCCAGTTCTGTTACAAACTGCTCAATAGTAGCTTGTTGAAAGTTCACGCTGATTGATTTTACCGGACCCTGCTGGGCCTGGCACAGTTTAATTAAAATCAAAAAACAGAAACTTAAAAAGTAAATTTTTTTCATCCGGTTATTTTATTTCCTGCCTTACACATTTAATTCTATATCATTTTTTGCCTTGTTATTAAATAATAGGCACACCACATTAATTTGTTAGATGATCATAATAAGTAGTTACATC
Source organism: Mucilaginibacter gossypii (assembly GCF_900100945.1). Classification (GTDB taxonomy): domain Bacteria; phylum Bacteroidota; class Bacteroidia; order Sphingobacteriales; family Sphingobacteriaceae; genus Mucilaginibacter; species Mucilaginibacter gossypii. Next base: position 106,543 of record NZ_FNCG01000015.1, read on the forward strand.
CACTATAGCCTGTTCCTGATTTTCGCGAAAGTCGATATGATTTGCTTTTATATATTGCCGCAACTCCTTCTTTTTATCCTTAAAAATATCTAACAGTCCGCCCTTTCCGCTAAAACTGAAATAGTTATCCCCTTTTTTAACATAATAGTCGCTTGTTTCGCTAAAAAAAGATTCGATGGTATTATTTCCCGTGTTGGTTTGGATGCTCTTGGCCCTTTTTACAATGATCCCGATCTTTTTTCCCTGGTATAATTGATCATAAAAACCGGTAGCAAGGCGGGCCTGGCCTGTCGAATCGGTAGTAATGCGTATAAAATGATGGTTAAGCAGCCAAAACTCCGGCACACGCTCGCTTAGTAATGAAATTTTGGTAAAGTGGTTATAAAGCAGTATAACCACCAAATCTTTATTCAGATCATATAACATCGGGACATCGCGATAAACCGCGGTCCCGTATTTTACATCTCCAGCCGTAAATAACTTATTGTCAAAAACATATGCATTACCTTTTATTATGGGATCATAAAACTCATATTCGGGCCCATTATATAGGTGTGATTGTTGACCTATAGTAGTGTGATAATTAGCAATTACGAGGTCTAAACCCGTGCTATCGGTGCCCGCTTGTGCAGAAACGTGACCGTTTGCCGTTGTGCCCCAGGTGATAACTAAGGCCAGGAGTGATTTTTTTAACATTTAGGTTTTTATAAAAACGGAATTTACATGACTTTCACTTAATTACCAAGTGTCTTTCCCTTAATACGCTAAAGCAAGTGTATTAATCGTGTTACATAAAAAAGCGACTGGGGGACTACAACGTACTATTACGAATGAGCTAAAACAAATGCAACAACCATTGTTAAATAATTGCGTATTACGCAACTAAATTATCTCCCCTCTTCTGTAACAACCGCCCCCTGTCATCGTCTTATTTTTGTGTAGGCAATTTTACAATATCACCTCAATAAAACATCTACCTTAGATTAAGCGTTTACTTGCCGGCTTGTCTTCGGCTCAATACCTGCAGCGCCGCGCAAACCCAATAGGCTACACAGGTTTTACCTAAAAATAACACATACTAAAATGGCTATTAACTTACAAAAAGGGCAGAAAATTGATATCGGCCTTTCAAAAATGACAGTTGGTTTGGGCTGGAACCCGAACGAAGGTACAGGTTATGACTTCGATCTTGACGTATCGGCTATCATGATCGATGTTAACCGACTAGTACCCCAGGATGAATTTTTTGTATTCTATAATAATGTCGACTCGCCCGAGCAATCTATACATCATACCGGCGATGACCCAACAGGCGGTAACAGCGATGGAGGCGATGATGAATCGATCACTGTTGATCTGACCAAAGTAGATGCCCGCATCCAGGAGATCCTGTTTGTGGTAACTATTCACGAAGCACAAGCCCGCCGTCAAAATTTTGGCCAGGTACGTGACTCATACATTCGTATCTTAGATAATCAAACAGGCGCCGAAGTTTGTAAATATGAGCTGGGCGAGGATTTTTCTATCGAAACAGCAATCGAGTTTGGCAGGCTTTATAAACGCGGTGGCGCCTGGAAGTTTGAAGCATCGGGCGTTGGTTACAAAGAAGACCTAGCTTTCTTTTTAAGTAAATATTTCAAAGGGCAAATAATCAAATAAGGCAATGGCTATAAATTTGGTAAAAGGTCAAACAATTGACCTTCGTAAAAATGATAAAGGCGAAAGTTTCGACCTCTCCTCGGTAACTATTGGTTTAGGCTGGGACGTTAGGAAAAGTAATGGTGGCGGCTTTTTAGGCAAGCTGTTTGGCGGTGCCGAAGAAGCTGAATATGATTTGGATGCAATAGCGTTTTTGTTAGATAAAAACGGCAAAGTGGCTAATCGCGGTTATGCCAAGCAAACTGCCAATGGCCGTACCATTAATATGTTTGAGGGTGATGTGATCTACTTTAATTCTATGCGACATCCCTCCGGCCACATCTGGCTAACGGGCGATAACCGTACCGGGGCGGGAGAAGGTGATGATGAGCAGATCATCGTAAAGCTTGATTCGCTCGACCCTAAATATGACCGGATCTTGTTCCTGGTAGCTATTTACCAGGGGCGTAAAAACAATCAACACTTTGGCATGGTGGAGAATGCTTTCATCCGCGCGATTGACAGCCATGGTAAAGAGATCGCTAAATTCAGTCTTTCCGGCGATTCAACTTACAACGGCATGTGTTCCATGACCTTTGCCGAAGTCTATCGAAAGGATGATACATGGAAATTCCGTGCCATCGGTGATCCGCATAGTACTGATAGCCTTTCGGAATTACTTCGGAACTATTAACATAAAAACATGTCATTGCGAGGAGGAACGACGAAGCAATCGCACGTAAGCATAGCCGCTCTGTGTAGCAAGCGATTGCCACGCTACGCTCGCAATGACATTTTGGTTAAGTTTAATTCTACCTAAACATAAATGTACCAGCACTATTCATTTGATCTGTGGCTCACGCTGATCAAGTCAAACCCATACTTTAAGATAGAACGCACTAAGATCTTTCACCGGGATTTTAACCCAGGCGGTAAAAGCATTGACGATGTGGCAAGGGCTTTCAGGCAGGTTGACCTCATGTGCAATGCCGTGAACGAACGTACTGGTAAAAACATTGATGCCGATGAAATGTACCTGATGGTGATCAGCGCAATTAATGATAACCAGTATCCGCTTGCCGATGTTAATATAGATAAGCTGTATGCCGACATGGAAACCCTGCTGTTTTACTATCTGCCGGTGCTTTACTCACCTGTAACAATTGAAGTGCTGCAGCATCTAAAACAAAAAGGTGATTGCTCATTGAGTATTTTAAGTAATACAGGCTTTATAAAAGGACAAACGCTCCGCAAGGTGATGGTTAAATTGGGGTTGGATACTTTCTTTAACTTTCAGCTCTATTCGGACGAGGAGGGGATGTCGAAACCAAACGGGGATTTATTTAAGCTGATGGTGCAAAAAGTTAAAGAGTGTAATAAACCAAAGCAGATAGACCGGTCAGGTATAATACATATAGGCGATAACCCGGCGGCAGATATAGCGGGGGCTAATGATGCAGGACTCAATAGCCTGCTCATCAATTCAAACAACTTATCCATTTTAACCTTATTAAGTGTATGAAAGCTACCTACTCATTACATCATATCAACAGCGCAACACATTTTGGTTTCGATGCCGATGATTACAGTCGCTTTAAATTTGGCGATGGCGAGGTATCCCGCTACTTCGGCACCGAGCTGGCCGATGGCTTTATCATCGAAATCTTAACTAAACAGCCAATAGAGAAACAGATCGTAGTGATATCGAGCCCCTACTCGTTTATCCCAACGGCTACGTTTGCCATGAAAAACCACTTTGTGTGCAGGCTTAACCGCTGGCTGGCCCATCATGGTTATCCTGTTGTACAGGAAACCAAGGTTCATCGTACCATAACCTATAAAGAAGATTACGGCGAGCTGGATGCCGAGCAAAGGATCAATTTAATAGGTAACGATTCGTTTCATATTGATAAGGATTTCCTTTTGGGCAAAACGCTGTTATTTTTGGATGACATCAAGATAACCGGAAGTCATGAACGCATGATCATGAAAATGGTAGACGAGTATGGCTTACAGAACGACATTTACATGCTGTACTTTGCCGAACTGGTGAACAAAAACATACACCCCAATATAGAGAACTACCTCAATTATCACCATGTTAAAAACATCTATCATTTAAATGATATCATTAAGGGCACTAATTTTTGCATCAACACCCGCATAGTAAAATATATTTTAAATTACGATCACGAAAGTTTTTGCATCTTTATACAAGATCAAGACAGCAATTTCATAAACTTGCTGTATGATATGGCTTTGGGTAATGGTTATCATACCATTGAAGCCTATACACCTAACTTAAACTTTATTAAACAAAACCTATTAATAAACAATAATAAACTAATTCAGCATGGCAATTAACTTGCAAAAAGGCCAAAGGGAAACTATTGGTGCCCCTAAATTTACGATAGGCCTTGGTTGGGATACAAACAGCTCATCAACAGGCTCGGCTTTTGATTTGGATGCTTCGGTGTTCATCATGGGCGATAATAAAAAAATACTGGCCGACGAATTTTTCGTTTTCTATAATAACTCAAAGTCTCCGGATGGTGCTGTTGAGCATACCGGCGATAACCTGACCGGTGCAGGTGACGGTGACGATGAGCAGATTATTGTCGACTTGTCAAAGATCGATCCGCGTGCTACTGAAATCTGCATCGTGGTGACTATCCACGAAGCCGAAAGTCGCCGCCAAAATTTCGGGCAGGTGCGCAACTCTTTCGTCCGCATTTTTGATTCAGCTACCAATACCGATATTTTGAAATACGAGCTGGAAGAAGATTTTTCGATAGAAACTGCCGTTGAGTTTGGCCGCATCTACAAAAAAGATAATAACTGGAAATTTGAAGCTGTAGGCGTAGGCATGAAAGGTGGCCTGCAGGATTATTTAAACAAATACAACTAAACATATGGCTATCAATCTTCAAAAAGGGCAACGGATCAGCCTCGAAAAAAGTAATGGCAGCAAATTGCAAAATGTATGTGTTGGGATAAACTGGGGCGCGATAGAAAGAAAAGGCCTATTTGGCTTTGGCACTACGAAAGAGGCCGTTGACCTTGACGCCAGCTGCATTTTATATAACGACAGCAAACAGCTAATTGACGTGATCTACTTTGGTAACCTGCGTTCAAAAGATCGCTCGGTTAAACACAGCGGTGATGATCTTACCGGTGACATGGCAGGTAACGACGGGCTGGATAACGAAGTGATTACCGTTGATTTTGCTACGCTTAGCCCAACCGTAAGCTATGTAGCCTTTGTGTTGAACAGCTTCCGCGGCCAGGATTTCGGCAGCATTCCATTTGCATCTATCCGAATTTATGAAGGTACGCCAACCCGCGTTAACGAAATCTTCGCTACTTATGATATTGCGCACAGCAAAGATTTTGCGGGCCATGTATCCATGGTGATGGGTGTTTTTTACAAAAAGAACGGCGAATGGAAATTTAACGCCATCGGCGAACCAACCCGCGACCGTAAATTGGAAGAAACAGTGAAAACTGTAACCGCAACCTACTTGTAAAAGTTTAATTCATTGATCTTAAGTATTAAGCCGGGTGGCGCTTAAGATCAGCTAATTAAGTACTACTAAATCATTAATAATAAGATTATGGAAAGTGCACCAAACAATGATGAACTAAATCTGAATATACCACCGCTGATCACTCCAACCAATCTGGATCTTCCGGCGGCAGCCGCACCAACCGGCAATGTGCCTATGAAGGTGGATAAACAAGGTAATGTAAACCTTGACGCTATACCAAACCAGGATTTGCAAAAATACGGTGAGATGGGTAAGGACATCAACCCAGCTGATGTTAACTCGATACTGAACTACGGCGTTGAGATACAAAACTCCATGGAGAAATATAGCAATAACTTCCTTACTTCGGTACGTACCTATAATTCAGGCGAAGTAGGCGGGCTGATTAACGAGTTGCTTACCGAACTTAATTATATTGATGTTGATGAGCTGAACCAAAACGCGTTTACGTCATTCATTTCACATATCCCTTTTATGAAAAAGCTGGTGGTTGATACCAAAAAGCTTTTCCAGAAATACGATACCGTGGTTAACAATATTGATAAGATCACCAATAAGATCAAGGCAGGCCGTGTTAATTCGTTAAAGGATAACAGCTCGCTGCAAACCATGTTTGACAGCAATGTTACCTACATTAAACAAATGGAAGACCTGATCATTGCTGGTCAACTCAAGTATAATGAGCTTAACGAAAAGCTGGCAGTGATGGACGGTAACCCAACGGCTTACCAGGATTATGAAATTGCCGACCTGCGCGATTTTGTGAACCGTTTGGATAAACGCCTTGCCGATTTAAAGGTAGTACGCTTTATCATGATGCAATCGCTGGCACAGATCCGTGTGGTGCAGAACAACAATACCACCATTGCCGAAAAAGCACAGTCTATTGTATCAACCACAATCCCGGTTTGGAAAAACCAGCTTACCATTGCTGTAGCCCTCAACCGCCAGAAAGAGAATGTGGAGATGCAGAAAAAGATCTCGGATACAACCAACACCATTTTACAAAAGAATGCCGAAATGCTGAAACAAAACAGTATTGATGTAGCCCGCGAAAATGAGAAAACGGTAGTATCGTTAGACACACTGAAAAAGACTACTTCATCACTTATTGAAACCCTTACCGAGGTAAAACGCATTCACGACGAAGGCACAGCCAATCGCCGCACATTGAATACTGAGCTTCAAAACCTGGAAACAGAATTGAAGAAAACGGTAACGAGCGTGAGTTAAAGAGCCTCACCCAACCCTCTCCAACGGAGAAGGCATTAATGCATTGGCGTCATTGCTTCGTTCCTTTACAGCAATGACGCTTTTGTTTTATACCCGTTCTCTCTCTACCTCAACCTGCCTATTCCCATACTTGTTTATAACCTCAGCCAAAATCAAATTAGGCACCCAGCTGAAAAAGGCAATGATGAGGTAGTTATTATGAAAGTTTACGCCGTTACCCAAAACAGTAAACAGCCAGATATAAAACCGCAAAGTAACCGCGCCGAAAGCCAGCGCATAACTCCGGTTCATCATTTTAATATGATCATCAATTCGCCCTTTCTTAACCAATAAAAATGCCGCCAGGGTAAAGGCCATCCACAATGTATTCTGAAGTAAAAAAGATATAAATACGCCTGTACCCCGGTTTATAAAAGCGTCATGATATAAGCGCCCGGTGCCGCGAAAAACAGCACGCCGAACACATACAGCTTTCCCAATGTCCGGTGTAGGGCTTTGTTATTATATACTTTTTTTGAAAACTGGAAAAAACCGGCTAACAGGATCACGCTGCTGCCTATAATATGGCAATAAAAAGCAGGCAGGTACCATCCGGTTTCAACGGCTTTTTGTTTGATATGCAGAAAATAAGAATCATGATTAAAATCCCAGTACTGAACAAACGTACCGGCGCAGAGTACGAATACCCAAAAAAAGGCAAAGTATCCCAATATGCGGGTTGTAATGCTCATTTAGCGGCAAGTACATTTGGTTTTATTGACGGTAAACCTTTTAGCCTCTGATCTATCCACTGGATGTTATACTTATCTATCTCGGTTAGCGAATCCTGAACGCTGAGGTTTTCTGATTTATAGTGTCCGTAAAATTGTTGTTCGAACATTTCCGTCCAGCGTTTGTCTTTAAACTTATAATTATAATCGGCATAGATTTCGTTTTTCATATACCTCAATACTTCGGACGAAATTGGCCTTCCGACTGAAGTTTTATATTTTCCATTATCAAGTTTACCATAAACATAACAGCCATTAATAAAATGGTCGTCTATTTTTTGGTATTTAGTAAAAGCAAATACCCTTTTGGTATTCATGGCCTCTTTTACTTTACCATTTTCAATTTTTAAAAGGTGAAATATGGGTAATTCATCAATAAAGGTGTTATTATAAAGTTCGATGTTAGCAGTGGTGGTTACTTTTACCTCCAGCAGCGAATCGCTGATAGCGTTGATATTATACTCATTGCAGCTTCCGCTTAATTCGCTACCACCTTCTTCGGAGTTAATTTCAGTGTTAATTTCATAGCTATAAATCTTGTTGTTTTTGTTATCTATCAACACCATATTATTGGTGTCATAGAATTCGGAACGGCCTCCAATAAAGTAATCGCGGATAGAATAATAAGCACTTTGCAGCCAACTGTTGTTTTCTGTGGATATTTTTACTGGCAACGCCTTCGCTTTTACTATATACTGTGAACTTGTTGCTACAAAGTCAACATGGTTTCGCAGCGGATTTTTAAACTCCTGAATCTTTCGGATCAACCCAAGGTCAACAAGGTAAGAGGAGGTATATAAATGCTGCCGTGCTGCTCGCGCGAGTTAAACTCGGTGATATCACCGGCCGGGCTTTTGGTCAATGTAAATGAGTTTGGTTGCTTAAGTTTTGAAAACAGCTCACTGATTTTAACCTCGGCTTTTTCGGACACAGAAAAGTCGTTTTTTAACCAAAAGTACTCATCGCCTTTTCTTAATGCGGCAAGGTTTTCGGTGTCATTAACCGGAAATATCTGGTCATATTCAACGGGAATTACAACTTTGCCACTAAGGTCGTAAAAACCCCGCTTACGATCTTTTTCAACTTCAATAAGATCAGGGAACGTGCCGCTGATGTTATGAATAAGGTCATATTCAGCAGGGATTACTTCTTTATAATCGGGTCCGATTAATCCCATTTTATATATTTTGGTAGTATCCTTCATTAAGTTATAGTAATCCCATTTCCCCTTTACTACATAAAAATATGTCTGTTTCTTTAAATGGGTAAACCATATTACGCTATCATATTTAGCGAATAAATTGCCTGCATCTAAGAATGCTTTCAATGTTTCCGGGCTGTAAATTTCTTTATCTGTATATTTTTTCGTCCACGCGGTATTACGGTAAGCTATATAATCACTCATGAAATTACGAGCATCTGCCTGGTAGATGCTGAGTTTGTTTTGCTCGTTTTTTTGAATGGTAAAAGTTATGCCCGAATGCCTTGTATCCAGATGTTGCTCGCTAAAGGTAACAGGAACAACAGCTGTGGCGAGTTGAGGATTGATCTGCGTAATTTCGGCCTGCTCTACATTCAGCTCTATGTTAAAAGATACATCCTCTTCGTCGCTTTTTCGCTGTTTGTTGATTAGGGTTGTTATTAATTTATTTATAGGTTCAGATGCTTGCTTATCGGCAAAATAACTCATCAATGAATCCCGATTGCCTTTTATAACCTGAGCTTTGAATGCTTTTAAAAAGTTGCTTATTTCATTGCTGCTGGTCGACGGTTTGGATTTTCCACGGAAAATAAAGTATCCGCCAACAGTTAATACAATAACAGTTATCGCAATAATGATGATAGGTTTAGTTTTCATACAACCAAGATAATGCATTTTTTGAAATAGTAGAAACGAGCCAAAATACTTAAAATTAGACCAATAAATATTACTTATATTACATAATAACCATATAGTTAAAATCTATATAGCATCAATTATTAGTATTCGGGAGGCGGTTTAAAATTTTTATATTTGCATAAACATTAAAAGAAATATCAAAATATGTTAACGATAGGACAAAAATTCCCCGAATTTTCTAAAACAGCAGTAGTAAGCCTTGAAAAAGGTAAAGAGTTTGAAACCCTTACTTCTGAGTATTTAACCAACGATGACAACGTTTGGACTGTAATGTTCTGGTGGCCAAAAGACTTTACTTTTGTTTGCCCTACTGAAATCGCCGAATTCAACAAAAACTTTGGCGAATTCCGCGACCGCGAAACCCGTTTGATCGGTGCTTCTACCGACTCTGAATTTGTTCACGCTGCCTGGAGAAGAGATCACGACGATCTGCGCGATTTGAAATTCCCTATGCTTGCTGATACTTCAAAATCATTAGCTGAAGATTTAGGTATTTTGGAGCCAACTGAAAAAATCGCTTACCGTGCTACTTTTATCGTTGATCCACAAGGTATCATCCGTTGGGTATCAGTTAACGACTTGAGCGTTGGCCGTAACGTAAAAGAAGTATTACGCGTACTTGACGGTTTACAAACTGACGAACTTTGCCCTTGCAACTGGGAAAAAGGTCAGGAAACTTTAACTGTATAATTATACAACAGATAAACGTCCCCGTACTGTATTTCGGTGCGGGGATTTTTTACACCCTTTTTTAAGCTAAGGAAAAGCCAAAAGCGGAAGGCTAAAAGCCTAATGCTGAAAGTTGTTTTTTATATAGAGACGCATAATTGCGTCTCCGTAGGACAAGCCACATTGCATGGTGTTTAACCTCCTTAATTTGCATACAGGAGACGCAATTATGCGTCTCTACAATAAGAAAATTACCCCAAAAAATGAACGAAAGTACCGAAGTGATCCAGGAGATACTTGAAAGTATCGGATTAGATAAAAATTACCGCACAGCCAGCCTGAGCCTTTTAGAAACAGGCGAATCACGCTATCTGCGCGACCTTAAACTGAACTTTACCAGCACCCTTACTTCTGCACATCTAACTAATAAAGAATGCGCCTTGCTGGGTTTGGCTACTGCTGTAAACAATAACAATGTTCCGCTTACCAACTTCTTTACCAAATACGCTAAAGAAAACGAAGCTACCGATGCCGAAATTGCCGAAGCTGTAGGTTGCGCCTCATTGCTGGCATCAAACAACGTATTTTACCGTTTCAGGCATTTTACCCAAAAGGAAAAGTACACCCAGATCCCGGCACGGATCCGTATGCAACTCATGATGAAACCGGTAACCGGTAAAGAATTTTTTGAACTGGCCAGTTTGGCTGTATCAGCCATTAATGGCTGCGAAATGTGTGTAAACGCACATGAGGATTCGCTTATAAAATTAGGCACCACCGAGGAGCGTATTTTTGATGCCGTACGTATAGCATCATTAATTACCGCTACAGGTAAAGTTATATTTTAACAAGCTTAACTTATTTTAACAATGAAAAAGGCATGAAATAATAAAATTTCATGCCTTTTTCATAAATAGTATTTTATTGCCCAATAAAATTTGCGTTTATTAATTAAAATCCAGTAAATTTATACCTTAAGATTAAACAAACCCCGGTCGCAATATTCAAATATGTTGTTTATGCGGGAGGAGTTACTTAAATTTTAATTGTTAATTTTTTTTGGGGAAAGCCGTTCCGGTAATAGTGGAACGGCTTTTATTGTTTTAGTGCGAATCGGCAACAGCTTTCAGCTTTTTGAACGGCTGAAGATAAAGCAACGGTATCGAAAATAACATCACCAATCCCGATATCCAATAAGCATCATCATACGTTAACAACAATGTTTGCCTGGTAACCATACCTTCAATAGCCTGGTATGCCATATGGGTAGCATCAATCATTGATTTGCCTTTGGCCATAAATCCCTGGGTAAGCATGTGTAAACGGTCATTAAACGGATTGTTATACGGATTGATATTTACAAGCAGATTATTGCGGTGCACACCCTGGCGTATATGGATGAGGGTGGTTAATGTAGCAATCCCGAACGAACCGCCCAACTGGCGCATCATATTGTTCAAGCCCGATCCCTGGCCCAGTTCAGGACCTTTCAAATCAGCCATGGCCAAAGTAGTAAGCGGCACGAACAATAAAGCCATACCCACACCACGGATTAATAACGGTATTAACACATCCTTTTCGCCGGTAGCCAGTGTCGAATTGCTTAACATATGTGTAAATACATAAAAAAGGAACATGCCCGCAGTAGCCATAAACTGGGCTGGTATGCCCTTATTCAGCATTTTGCCTATAAACGGCATCATTACAATGGTACACAAACCACCGGGGAACAACAGCTCGCCTGTTTGCTGGGCATTAAAACCAAGCAGGTTTTGACAAAACACCGGGAACACGAATACCGATCCATACAAACCAAACCCGAGTATGAAGGATGTGAACATGCCCACGGCAAAACTTCGGTGCCGCAGAATGCTGAAGTTTACAATCGGGTGCTCGGTACTCATTTCGCGCCAGATGAATAATATGGTACCTAATACAGCCGATATAGTTAAAACCAGGATGTATGGCTTAGCAAACCAGTCTTCACTTTCACCTTTTTCAAGTACGGTTTGTAAGCTGCCTACTGCAATAGCCAGCAAGATAATACCCCACCAGTCAACAGGTTTGCCTTTGGCATCCTTGGGTGTTTCCCGCACGAAGGTGTACGTACAAAACGCCGCCAGCGCCCCCACCGGGATATTTACGTAAAAGATCCAAGGCCATGAGTAGTTTTCAACTATCCAGCCGCCAATGGTTGGGCCTACAGTTGGACCTACTACCGCTCCCAAACCAAATAGCGCGGTTGCAGTACCTATCTGCTCACGGGGCCAGGTTTCAAGTAATATGGCCTGGGCTGTCGAAATCAGACCACCGCCGGCTATACCCTGAATAATCCTGAACAATACCAGCTCATCCATGCTGTGCGCGTTACCACATAAAAAGGATACGATGGTAAACACGATGATAGATGCCATGAAATAATTTTTACGCCCAAAACGGCCGCCCAGCCAACCCGACATGGGCAATATGATCACGTTTGCTACCGCATACCCGGTAACTACCCAGGCCACATCCTCAAGGGTTGCGCCAAGGTTACCTTGTATGTGAGGCAACGCTACGTTAACGATAGTGGTATCTATCAGCTCCAGTAATGAGGCTGTGATCACCGTAATGGTGATGATCCACTTTTTAAAGCCAGTTTCAGCCATAATGTTATTCTTTAATTACAGATACGTTTACGCTCATACCAGGGCGTAATTTTGCAAGCTCTTCTTTAGTGCCGTTGATTTTAATTTTTACAGGCACACGCTGTACAACTTTTACGAAGTTACCGGTAGCATTATCCGGAGGCAACAGTGAGAATTTGGCACCTGTAGCAGGCGAAAAATTGTAAACCTGTCCTTCCAGCTTCATGTCTGGATAAGCGTCAACTTCAATTTCAACTTTTAAACCATTTTTGATATTGGTAAGCTGTGTCTCTTTGTAATTAGCGGTAATGTAAAGGCTGTTATCATTCACTATTGAAAACAAAGTTTGACCAGCCTGTACCAGCTGACCTAACTGTACATTCTTTTTAGAGGCTAAGCCGCTTGCCGGAGATTTCACCAGCGTGTAACTCAATTGCAGCTTTGCATAATCAATATCAACCTGCCTTTGTGATACACCCGTGTGGGTAACAGCCAACTGGCTGCGGGTTGTACCAATTTGCTGAACAGCAGCTTTGTACTGATCCTGCGATGCCCTGTAATTAGCTTTTGCAACATCCAAGTCGGCCTTAGCCTGGTCAAATTGCTGCTGGGTTACTGACCCGTCTTTTACCAGGTTGGCGTAACGGTCGTAATCTTTCTGTACTTTTTCTAAATGGGCCAGATTTGATGAAACCTGAGCTTTTGCACTTGCAGAGTTTGCTTCGTTAGCAAAAATTTGCGATTGATTTACATTAATGCCTGCGCTTGCGCCAACTTGTGCCGCCTGAGCCTGCTCTAATTTTACTTTATAGTCGCGGTCATCAATTTTAACCAGCGGCTGACCAACATTAACATGGGTGTTCTCTTCAAAATAAATTGAATCAACGTAACCGCCAACGCGGGCAACTACAGGGCTGATATCGCCGTCGATCTGGGCATCATCAGTATCAATGTGTTTGCTAAAGTAGATGTATTCTTTTATACCGAAAATTACGCCGCCAATAAGTACAATACCTAATATGATGGGGATAACTTTATTTTTCTTTTTCGGTTGTTCCGGTGTTTCTTGTTCCTTTGCCATTTTATTTAAAGGTTTGGTATTATTATTTGTTGATTTTTCCTGTTGATTTTTGTAGCGTATAGTAAGCAAGACCAGCATCGGCTTTAGCCAATTCTAAGTTGATCTGTGCCTGGTAAAGCAAGGTTTCTGCATCTGCCCTGTCTGTTGCGGATGCTATATTGCTTTTGTATTTCGATTCGAGGATCTTGTTGTTTTCACCAGCCTGATCGATAGCGGTCTGTAAAAGTTTAACCTTTTCAAGCGCCTGGGTATAGTTCTGGTAGCTTTGGTTAACCTCGTCTTTCACACGATCTGCGGTGATACTTTTATTTATGTCAACCTGCTGGCTCTGGATATGGGCTTCCTTTACCTTGTTCTTGTTAGTCCACAATGAGCCGAAGTTCCATGACAGCGTTAAGCCGGCCGATAGTGGAGTAATAAAATTGCCGCTTTTAGGTATAGGGTTGGAGTTAACATCTACATAGTACCCTGCAACCGAAGCGCCTAAAGTTGGCAGCTCATTAGCTTTAATACTCTTGATATTGGTTTCGGCAACACGACTACGCAACGCGAATTGCTTAAACTCCGGGCGTACAGCCATTGCTGTATCAAGGTAAGCTGTCAACGGAGCTACCTGCCTGTCGGCCTCCTTAATCTGATCTATGTTTAACTGTGTACCTTCAGGTAAACCTAACAACACGTTAAGGTTATAGTTAATGATACGGCGGTTAGTTTCCAGGTCAACGCCATTAACTTCAATGTTTGAGCGTTGCAATTGAAAACGCAGTACATCGTTTTTAGTAACTAAGCCTTGTTCAAAAAAGCGTTGTGCCTGTTTAATCTGGGCATCAACAGTAGTTAAGTTTTGTGTTACTACTTTTTTGCTTTGCAATACTTTGTACAAGTTGTAGTATGAGCTGATTATATCGTAAACAATCTGGTCTTTATCATTCTCTACATCCAAACGGGCAACCTGTGTAAGCAAGTCGGTTGACTGGCGGGCATATTTCAATTTACCACCGGCAAATATGGTTTGGTTTAAAGTTAGAATGCCAAGGTAAGCATCAGCGCGGTTGGGCAAATTAAAGCTTGACTCGCCTAATGCAAGCCTGTTGGCCGGAATTTCAGCATGGTTATAGCCGTAGCTCACTTTACCTGTTGGCAGGGCTTCATCTTTGGCCTGGTTGTATTCAGAAACAGCCTGTTCAACCTTTGAGTTTGATAGCTTTAGTGTTTTACTGTTTTCGAGGCCAAGTTTAATAGCCTCATCAAGTGTAATTGTCCTGTCTTGTGCGCTGGCAGCAAAAGGCAGGCTTAAAACTATCAGGGCGATACTGCCCCGCAAAACGGGCCGTAACACCTGCTTTAATAGCTTAAGGTGATTGGTTTTGTTATTTTGAGTTGTCATGTTCTTTTACTAAATAAGCTTTTAAAAGTCTTTTCATGTATGTTTTAACACGTGGTTTCAGTTCATTTTCCATAAACTTTTCATCACGAATATCATGTCCCAATACTAATGATGATATCTGAGGCATGTTAACTATATAATTTTTTGTACCAAAGAGGGTTGCTATTACCAACGGTATATCGGCATCTGCATGAAACAGGCCGTTGTTTACACCTTCTTCCATAATTCTTTTTACCTCATATACATTTACCATCAGTATCTCGATGATCTTATCGGTAAGGTCGCCACGTTTGTTCATGGACACTTCCCTGTTAATGAGTTTTTGAAAACAGTTGTTGGCGATGATGCGTTCAACATAATTGTCAATACATTTATCCAGTTTATCCCAGGCGTTCATGCTGCCGTCGCTGCTAATATTTTGCAGCAGCGTACGGAACGAATTGATCTTGCGTTCAAAAACTGCCAGGAAAAGTCCTTCTTTTGATCCAAAATAGTAATTGAGCATAGCCATGTTTACACCGGCTTCGCCCGATATGGTACGGGTGGAGGCTCCGTCATAACCCAGGTCCGCGAACACCTTTTCGGCCACGTCGAGGATATGTTCCTTTTTATCTATTTTATCTTTTTCCATTGTTTTAACGGCACAAAATTAATCAAACGATTGATTAAGCGTATCGGATTGAAGCAGAAAAAGTTAATCGGTTGATTAAGATTACCATCGAATGACAGATTTGTTTGACAACCTTAAGAAAATTGTAAAAAATAAAAGTATTTGTTGAAACATTTAATATGAACCATCAAAAATCTTAACAGATTGACGGCCACAGTAATGGTTTTGTTATATTGTTGATACAGGAAATACAGAATATCTATCTTTCAATATATTTGTTGCTATGAAGCGTATCCACCTCATTGTAGTATTCCTGCTAACAACTGCATTTTCAAAAGCCCAAACCAACCCGCCTACCGATCTCGGCACTATTCAGCAAAACCTTAAAAAACTTGATGTGCTTGGCAGCGTATTGTATGTTGCGGCGCATCCTGATGATGAAAATACCCGCCTGCTGGCCTACCTTGCGCAGGAAAAACATTATCGCACCGGTTACCTGTCGCTCACCCGCGGCGATGGCGGGCAAAACCTGATAGGTAATGAGCAAAGCGAATTGCTTGGTTTAATCCGTACGCAGGAATTGCTGGCCGCCCGCCGCGTTGACGGTGCTGAACAATTTTTTACCCGCGCCAATGATTTTGGCTTTTCGAAAGGACCGGAAGAAACACTAAAAATCTGGGACAAAGAAAAAGTATTGGGCGATGTAGTGTGGGTGATCCGCAAGTTCAGGCCCGATGTGATCATCTGCCGCTTCCCTACAACCGGCGAAGGTGGTCATGGTCATCATACCTCATCGGCCATATTAGCGCAGGAAGCTTTTACAGCTGCTGCCGATCCGAGCCGTTATCCCGAGCAATTAAAATATGTAAAGCCATGGCAGGCCAAACGCCTTATGTGGAACACCTTCAGCTTTGGCAGTGTTAATACTACCGCTCCCGATCAATTTAAAATTGATGTAGGTGTTTATAACCCAATCTTAGGTAAAAGCTATGGCGAAATAGCTGCCGAAAGTCGCAGTAATCATAAAACCCAGGGCTTTGGCTCGGCCAAGCAACGCGGCGAATCATACGAGTTTTTTAAAACTATTTTAGGCGATGCCCCTCAAAACGATTTGATGGATGGTGTTAATACCACCTGGAAACGAGTTAAAGACGGAGACGCTATTGCAGCCATGATAGGCGTGATCAGCCGGAACTTTATCAGCGAAGCTCCTGAAAAGTCCTTACCCGCATTGGTGCAATTACTGATGAAAGTTGAGAAAGTACCGGATACCTACTGGCGTGAACAAAAAACTAAAGAGCTAAACAATCTCATAGCGGCATGTGCCGGCCTGTGGTTTGAGGCTTATGCTACTGAGTCAACTTACTCACTCGGCGATAAAATAGGCGTGCGCGCGCAGGTGATCAACCGTTTTAATTATCGTGTTAAAATAAACAGCATTGATGCCAATGATAACTCTTTGGCTTTGCAAAGCAAGGAGATCCCATTTAACCAACTCCAAACTTTTGAAACCACTGCCGCAGCTTCCATGCTAACGCAGCCTTACTGGCTGGCCTTACCGCATCCAATAGGTGTTTACACTTTGCCGGATAACACGCTTGCCGGTAACCCTGAAAATCCTGACCTGCCAAAAGTTACTTTCCAGTTTATTATTGAGGGTAAGCCCATAAATATCGACCGCCGAATTGTATATAAATACGTTGACCCGGTTAGGGGCGAGGTTTATCAGCCTATTGAAATAACGCCGCCGGTAACCGCTAATATTGAAGACAAGGATTATATTTTCAGCACGCAACAAGCACAAACAGTACTGGTAAAGTTGAAAAGTTTTACCAAAGCAAGTGGTACCATCAGCCTGAAACCCGCTGCCGGATGGAAAATAAGTCCCGAAAAAATTGACTTTACCGATAAGGACAAAAACGATGAATGGTCGGTGGCATTTACGGTTAGTCCAACCGATACCAAAACCAACACAACCGATCTGGAAGCAGTTGTTAACGCCAATGGCAAACCGTTTTCACTTAGCCTTCGCCGTATCAGGTATGATCACGTACCAGCTATTACCCTATTTCCGCCGGCACAAACAAAGCTTGTTTACCTCGATCTTAAACATAACGGCAGAAAAATAGGCTACATTGCCGGTGCCGGCGACCAGATGCCTGAAGCCCTGCGCCAGGTAGGTTACGAAGTACATATCCTCACCGAAAATGAAGTAACAAACGGCGATCTTTCGGGCTATGATGCCATCGTTACCGGCGTACGGGCCTACAATGTGAACGAGCGACTTGCTTATCAGCAATCGAAGTTAATGGCATATGTAAAGAACGGCGGCAACCTGGTAGTGCAATACAATAACAACAATGGTATTGTTGTAAAGCAAATAGGCCCATATCCGTTTACCGTAGTGAACCGCAGGGTTACTGACGAAAACGCCGAAGTGACGATTTTAGATCCGCAAAATCCGGTATTAAACTATCCTAATAAAATAACCAATGATGATTTTAACGGTTGGATCCAGGAACGCGGATTGTATTTTGTAAGCAATATCGACCCGCAGTACAAACCCATTTTGCAAATGCATGATAAAGGAGAAGAACCGCTTAACGGATCATTAATTGTGGGCGATTATGGTAAGGGCCGGTTTGTATATACTTCCCTGGCATTTTTCAGGGAGTTGCCTGCCGGTGTACCGGGAGCTTACAGGTTGTTTATTAATCTATTGAGCAAACCAAAATAACCTGATAAACAACGTGTTTACTTAGCGAAGCCAACAGCATTCTCTATGAGAGCCCCTGAAGAAGCATTAACTTCAGTGCAGCCAAACTGGGCAAACCGGTAAATCGTACTGAGTGGGATATTACCCTGTAAACCTATAAACAGGGTGACAAAATGTGGATGCCCCTGGAGAAAAGGAGCGAAGATATGTAAAGCATTAAAATAACTATAAAACCAAAACGGCCTCTTAAAGAGACCGCTTTGGTTTTTTTTTAGCGATAATTAATAGGCGTAAAACGGCACATCTTCATAAGCATATCCGCCTGCACCCCAATAAAATTCGTTTTGATTTTTAGTGTAGAAATGGTCAATTTCGGCAGGTGTACCTCCGTGATAATAGCGATAAACTGGCACTGAACTATTTGCCTGGTTGGGATAGGCATAAAAGGCTACCTTTTCTTTGATGTAACCACCAGGAGTAGTCGCATTCCTTGTATAAAAGTGATCAACAGCAGAGGAACTATAATAACGATATACAGGCTCTGTACCGGCTACCTGGCTAGTAAAGGCAAAAAAGCCGATTCCCTCAAATATATACCCTGTGTTATTTCCCTGAGCCAATTCGTTATAATCCGTAGTGTAAAAGTGATCGGACGAGCCGCCGTTATAATATCTGAAAACGGGTGATGTGCCCGCTACCGGCGGGTTTAGTGGATAAAGAAATTGTACTGCAATTTTATCATAGTTCGAAAGCACTGTTGCCCCGGTACCGCATTCATTGCCATTCATTAACGAAACCGGATCGGCTTCAGTAGGTGTACCAAGAATATGAGTGGCGCTGTAATGGGCGCTGTTAGGTGCTGTTCCGTTCTGTGGTTCGTTTAAAAACCAATTGGTATGCCTAAGACCAATACTGTGACCTAACTCATGCGCTATTGTTCGTTGTCTTTGATCAAATGAATTTCCCGAAATCGCGGCTGGGCTTATGTAGATTATAAAACCAGGCTGCCCGTTTATCGGGAAATAAGACTGCCCGCAAGCTCCACCAATATTATTATTCGCCATTATCGTAACATTGTACGAACTGCCTACAGAAAATTTCACCCTGCAGTTCGGAATACCATTCCATTGTGCAATGGCCGCGTTAATTTCAGCAGTATACGCGCTCATAGAAGCATCAATATTGATCACTACATTAGTGTTTAAACCCAGGTAATTTTGCGCACCGTATTGATCTGTCTTAATTTTCGAAGCGCCACCATTTGTTGTTGCAACACCGGTCTTCTTTGAAAACAGCATATCACCGTCCACCAGGTAGTCGGTACCGATATCCTTAATATCAGAATCCCGGAAACCCAATGATTTAATGTAGTCCAAGGCACTGGTGCTGTTTTTTTCTTTATCCGCAGGTGCTAAATCATGAATTGCTTTTTTGCAGGAATTAAACAATAGCAAGGTGGTAAACGCAATAAATGCGAGTTTGAGGTTTTGGTTTTTCATTTGTGATTTATGTATTTAAGTTTAAGTCAAAAATAATATTATTAATTATATTTATTGTAATTATTTAATTTTTATTTAATAAAAATTAACCAAACGAAACCACAGAATACAACAACACTATTATGAATAATCAAGGTATTAAATATCAATATTATAAACCTGGGCTCAAGGGATTCTAAGAAGACAGACTTCTCCTTTGACTGAACTCAACAGTTTTACAGTTGTGGTAAATCTGTTTAATCCCAAACCTTTTCAACCGTCAAAAACACTACATATGTTATCAACAATGTGTCAATTTTACTTTATTAACATTTTTTTAATATAAAACTCTTTCAATTACAGTAAATTCTATTTACGTTTGAATTTTTTCTTGATGTAGCTTCAAATAATTTTTTACCCTGAAGCACATGTTACGCGTCGACAGTTCCAAACCATGCCAAATTATTTATGCCATTGCCAAGCATGACTACCTGTCGTATGTTATTGAACCACACATTGTTCAGCTTAATCCGAACGGTGAATTTTCACTAACACACCAGCGTTTATTTTCCAATACCGCCAAAGAATTTTGCGAATTTCTGGACGATACCGATATCAGGCTGATCAAACTGCTGGAAGAGATGGAGCAAGGCAACGTGATCAAAAGGTATTATAAAAAACCAATCCGTCCGTTCGAGTTTTTCTCCAAGATCTTCAACGAGCAGATGTTTGACATGATCCGCCCAAAACTGGAGAAGCGGATAGCTGAAGCGTTATCGTTACTTTGCGGTAAGCAGGTATACCAGATGAGTAAGGAAGGCTATCCAGGCGAACGCAAACTTCAGCTGGCTACCGAGGCAGCATCAGTGTTATTTCATTTCAGGCGCAGTGAAGAAGAGATCAGGTATTTTCCTACCATCAAATATCAGGGCATGCGCATTGAGTTCATGTTTAAAAATGCCGAGATCATTTGCAATCACCCGGCCTGGATGCTGCTTGATGATACCCTGTATTATTTCGACAAGGAGATTGAGGGTAAAAAACTGCAACCATTCCTGAACAAGCGTTTCATCGCTATACCAAAATCGTCGGAGCAATCATACTTTGAAAAATTTGTTGCCCCGCTTATCGAAAAGCATAATGTTTACGCCGAAGGGTTTACCATCAATACCGAAAAGTATGATGCCTGCCCTGTGCTTAAACCTATTTATATTGAAGGCGGTACTTCGCAGCTGCAACTTTCTTTTAAGTATGCGGGCTATGTATTTCCTTATGGCGATGGCAGGCACATTTCTGTGCGGATGGAAAAAACCGGCGATGATTACCTGTTTCACCGTATTAAACGTTCAACTACCTGGGAAAAAGGCAAAATGCACCAATTGGAGCAAATGGGGCTTAAAATAGCTTCATCATTGTTCCAAAACCTTGAAGTTGCCGGACACGATGAAGATGACGACCGCTCGTTCTCTGTTTTTGAATGGCTCAATCAGCATCATGATCAGCTTATTGAACAGGGCTTTGAACTGGAACAGCCTGAAGGGCAAAAACGCTACGTATTTGGCAGCAGTAAAATTGAACTGGTAGTAACCGAAAATAACGACTGGTTTGATATCAACGCCATGGTGAGCTTCGGCCCGTACCGAATCCCTTTTATCCAGTTAAAAAACCATATCCTTAACCATAAAAAGGAGTTTACCCTGCCATCGGGCGAAATTGCGGTAATTCCTGAACAATGGTTTTCGCAATATGGCAACCTGCTGCACTTTACCGAAGGCAGCAATGATTTAAAACTACGCCGTCACCATATTGGCCTCGTTACCGATTTAGCCGAAGGCGAAATGGCCAGCGTTACCATGACCCGCAAACTGCAAAAGCTCACCAATTTTGATGAGCTTGAGGACGCGCCGATGCCCGTTAATTTTGAAGGCAATTTGAGGCCGTACCAAAAAGCAGGCTATAACTGGTTTCACTTTTTAAAACAATACCACTTTGGCGGCTGCCTTGCCGATGATATGGGTTTGGGTAAAACCATCCAAACTTTATCGCTGCTGCAAAAGCACAAGGAAGATACGGAAGAAGCCGGAGGCAAAGCCACTTCGCTGGTAATCATGCCAACCTCGCTGATATATAACTGGCTTAATGAAGCCCGCAAATTTGCACCGCAGTTAAAGCTTATGGTACATACGGGCACCATGCGCTATCGCAGTGCTGAAGTTTTTGCCAATTACGATGTGGTGATCACTACCTATGGTATCAGCCGCATTGATATTGAAATGTTTAAAGGCTTCTTTTTTGATTACGTGATCCTGGACGAAAGTCAGAACATCAAAAACCCATCATCAAAATCATACCAGGCGGTTAAACAGCTCAAGTCGCGCTTTAAATTGATCTTGAGCGGCACCCCGGTCGAAAATTCGGTTAACGATTTGTGGACACAGATGTCGTTCATTAATCCTGGTTTATTGGGTGCACAGCAGTTTTTCCAAAACGAGTTTGTAGCTCCTATAGAAAAGAAAAAGGATGAAGATAAGGCCCGCAAACTTCAGGCCCTGATCAAGCCTTTTGTGTTACGCCGCACCAAAGAACAGGTAGCAACAGAATTGCCACCCAAAACTGAAAATCTTTTTTACTGCCAGATGACCGAAGAACAATCTTCGGTTTATGAAGAGGTAAAATCCGAATACCGGAATGAGTTGCTGAAAAGCCTGGAGGATGGCACGTTCGCTAAAACACAGATTCAGGTATTGCAGGGTTTGATCAAGTTAAGGCAAATTGCTAACCATCCTATCATGATCGATAAGGATTATGAAGGCGACAGCGGTAAATTTGAAGATGTGGTGCATACCTTAGGCAACGTGCTTGATGGTGGTCACAAGGTGCTCATATTTTCGCAGTTTGTAAAACAGCTTAGCATTTACCGCGAGCATTTTGAGCGCGTTGGTATTCCTTACGTCTATCTGGACGGCGCTACGCAAAACCGGGGCGATGTGGTTAAGCAATTCCAGGAGGATGAAAAAACGCGTGTGTTCCTGATCTCGATAAAAGCGGGGGGCGTAGGTCTTAATCTTACCGAAGCCGATTATGTGTTTATTCTCGATCCATGGTGGAACCCGGCTGTTGAGCAGCAAGCCATTGACCGCACACATCGTATCGGGCAGACCAAAAACGTTTTCATCTATAAATTCATCACCAAAGATTCGGTTGAAGAAAAGATCCTGGCCCTGCAGCAGCGTAAGCTCAGCCTGTCAAGAGCGCTGATTACTACCGAAGAAAGCTTTATTAAATCGCTTACGGCGGATGATATTAAGGAGATATTGGGGTAAAAACACCCCTCCCTAAACCGCGAGGGCTTTAAAAGAAAAAGCGGTGAGTAATTGGTGCTCATCGCTTTTTCTTTTCTGATAACGCGCAATTTTAAAGTATCACCCTTTAGGCGGAGATTTAGAGGGGCTTATTTTAACTTACTCAACGCTGCTTTCACCCTCGGTATCAAGGCTTCTATTTCATGAAGTGGAGTTGCACCAACCGATGCACGGAACCAGTTCACCTCATCACCTGTACCAAAGGCCGAGAATGGAACAAATGCGGCTCCGGCATCTTTAATTAAATAAAAGTTAATATCTGCCGAATCTTTCAATACTTTGCCGTCCGGAGTGGTTTTGCCACTGTAATCTATTTTCAGGGTAAGGTAGATAGCGCCCATCGGTTCAATCGAATCTACATTTAAACCGCTGGCTTTCATTTCCTGGAAACCTTCATGCAGGGCAGTAAGGCTTGCCTGGATCTTTCCCTTTAAATCATCAAGATAACTGTTTACATCAGCCTCATCAGTTAAAAATTTGGCCATAGCCATCTGTTCAGGCTTTGGCGACCAGGCACCCATGTGGCCTACAATGGCTTTCATATTTTCGATAACCAGCTCCGGCCCGAAACCCCAGCCTACACGTACACCCGTTGCTGCAAAACATTTTGAACCGCCATCAACGAAAATGGTATAATCTTTTAATTCAGGACGAAGGGTTACCGGATCGTAATGCTTATGCTCGCCAAAAGTTAACTGCGAGTAGATTTGATCGTATAGTAAATACAGTGGTTTCTCACCCACTGCACGGCTCTTGTTTTCGGCAATTACAAGATCGCAGATCTCTTCCAGGTCCTTTTTGCTGAACATGGTACCGGTAGGATTTAAAGGCGAACACAACGCCAGCAAAGCCGCTCCTTTTAAATGCGGGCGAATATCATCTGCCGTAGGCATAAAATTATTTTCAGGAGCAGTGGGGATAATCACTGCATCGGCATTCAGCAGATCGCTGTAATGGTTATTGTTCCATGACGGTGCAGGGAAAACCACTTTTTCGCCGGGGTTAACTACCGCCAAAAATATAGAATAGATCAGCGGGCGCGAACCACCCGAAATCAGGATTTGGTTAGGTGCATAGTCAAGACCTAAACTTCTTTTCAAAAAGCCACTTACACTCTGGCGCAGATCAAGCATACCATCAGCAGCCGGGTAGTTGGTTTGATTATGATTATAGGCGTCTATAATCTTTTCCTTTAGAGGAGTTGGAATAGGATAAATATTGGAATCGAAATCGCCAATGGTAAGGTTGGCGATATTCTGGCCTTGTCGTTTTAATTCGTTGATCTCGCCCGCAATCTTAATGATCTCCGAGCCATGCAAATTTTGAGCTAATAAAGAAACACTCATGGATTTATATATTTATAAGCGGCAAAGATAGCCGATTGAGGTGAAAGGCGAAAGGATAAAGGCGAAAGGTTGGGAAGAGCGCAGAAGCTAAATGGTGAAAGACTATTGAGGTGATTATAAAAGCTGTAGGTTAACAACCCGAAATAAAAACCTTTTTCCTTTCGCCTTTGACCTTTCACCTAAAAGAAAAGGTCAAAAGCAGAAAAGAAAACCTTTTGCCTTTGACCTTTCGCCTTTAACCTTAAAAGCTTATAAATACGCTTTGCGCAATTTAATTATCCGCATCCAGTGCATGAGTTTCATTACGGGGTAAACCGGGTCTATCTCAAACCATTTGGCGCCAAAATTGGCTTTGTTGGGGTGTTTGTGATGATTATTCTGAAATAGTTCGCCCAGCATTAAAAAATCAAACGGGGTAGTATTTTTTGACTTATCTCCATTATCAAAATTTTGATAGCCATATTTATGGCCGCACCAGTTTACAATAGCACCATGAATTGGCCCCATTAAAAAGTGAATCGGGATCAGTAGATACATCCACCATGCGGTAGCAAATTCTACATAAAATAAAATATATAAAATGCCGAATGAAATACGGGATACAACCGATGATCCTATGAAATCAACAAAACGCCATTCAGGAATGTTACCTTTAAAACGTTCTTCAGGTTCTTTAAGCTTCTTTACGTGTAGCCTGTAGCTTTTAGCTGTATATACCATCATCTGGAAAACATCCTTAAAAAAATGAGGCGAATGCGGATCCTTTTCGGTATCACTATATGCGTGGTGTTCACGGTGCATAATGGCATAAGCCCTCGGGTTTAAAAACGATGATCCCTGGCAAACATAAGTAAGCAGGTAAAACATTCCTTCGTAAAACTTATTGGTTGTGAACATTTTGTGAGATGCGTACCTGTGCAGGAAAAACGTTTGAAAAAATAGCGACAGAAACCAGTGCGCTATAAAGAATATGATAATAACCATTGAATTGTAGAAAATAGACTTATTTATAATCTTTCCAAAGATACGATTTAAAGCCTTATAAAGTTTTTTAATATGTGAATAATGATACAGGCGTTAACAAAAAATGCCGTTACTGGTATAGAAACGGCATTTAATTAAAAAAGTTATTTACCGGAATTATAATAGTTCAAACTGTTTGGCCAACAATCGGTACGATTCAAGCCTGTCTTCAAAGTTTTCGGTAATGGTAACAGCCATGATCTCATCCACTTCATAGTCATTGGCAAGCCACATTAACTTCAGCTTCAGCTCGGCAGGCGAACCGGCAATTACACGGTAACGATTATAACGAATGCGTTCCTGTTCGGCAGGCGTATACTCCACATCTTTCACATCGTCATAGCTTAGCGGCACTATTGGCCCGCCTTTTTCAAACTGCAGAAAGCGATGGTCCATAACGGCCTGGTGTTGCTTTACTTTTTCTTCATCTTCCGAACAGAAGATAAACACCGCTACATTGGCCTCTGGCTGTTGCAGATCATCAGATGGCTGAAATCGCTCCTTGTACATTTTAACACTTTCAGGTCCGCCATTGGGGTTAATAAAATGTGCAAAGGAAAAACCCATACCGAAATGCGCTGCAAACAAGCCGCTTTGTCCGCTTGAGCTTAGCAACCACATGTTAGGCACGGTTTTAATCTGCGGGATAGCCCTGATACGCGCCTGTATGGTTCCCGGTTCGTAAGTATCATGAAAGTAATTCTGCAGATCGGCCAGTTGCTCAACAAAGTCCTGCTCCCTGAACTGGTTTGAAGGGTTAAGCGCGGCTGCGGTGATCCTGTCAGTACCCGGCGCGCGGCCCATTCCAAGGTCAATCCGGCCGGGGAACAGCGCCTCCAGCATCCTAAAATTTTCAGCAACTTTAAGGGTGCTGTGGTTTGGCATCATGATACCGCCCGACCCCATGCGCATGTTTTTAGTTTCGCCGGCCAAATGGGCTAATAATACTTCGGGCGTTGAGCCTGCTATAATACCCATATTATGATGTTCCGAAATCCAGAAGCGGGTGTAGCCAAGGGTATCGGTATATTTTGCCAGTTGTATAGTTTCCTGTATGGCCTGCTCGGCAGTAGCGCCTTTTCTTATTGGCGACTGGTCGAGCACGCTCAGTTTAATTTTGTTTGTGCTCATATCTATTGTGAACACAAAAATAAGCATCGGGTTGCAGGCGGGCTTTATGCCAGGGCTTTTATGGCATTGCAATTACTATTACTGCTGCATTAATTTTGACCCTGGTAATAAATAAGCCCCGCCTGGTGAGCGGGGCTAAACATAATTAACTATTTATAATTGATTTGAAAAAATCCGTATTGATTACGAGCATCCCATTGAGTTGCCGCAGTTTAAGCATTTATAACAGGTACCTGAACGAATCGTGGTATGCCCGCAAACGTTACAGCTTGGCGCATCACTTTGTACACCCATACTAACATCGAAAGATAAGCCTTTTCTTTGAGCATTAATAGAATTATCTGAAGATAGCGTAGATGGCTGGTACACATTGGTTTCATCGGCATTAAAATCCTCATCACCCATTTGCGGGTTTCCCAATATGCCATTTTTATCGGTTATGATGTGTACCAGGTCGGTGCGGTCCTGGTATTCATAGCCCAGCATCCTGAAAATATAATCGATAATGGAGGTTGCACTTTTAATATTGGTATGCCCTACCACCATTCCCGCCGGTTCAAAACGGGTGAAGGTAAATTTTTCTACGTATTCTTCCAGCGGTACACCATATTGCAGGCCGATAGAAACCGCGATGGCAAAACAGTTCATCAATGAGCGGAAGGTTGCACCTTCTTTATGCATATCTACAAAAATCTCGCCCAGGGTACCGTCCTCATATTCCCCGGTACGTACAAATACGGTTTGCCCGTCAATACTGGCCTTTTGCGTAAAGCCGCGGCGTTTGTACGGCAGGTGTTTCTTTTGCACTACACGCGAAAGCTGGCGCATAAAATTTGTATCCTTTGATTTCTCCATGATGGCCATGGCTGCTTCAATAACCTGCTCGGGTGTCAGATCGCTCAGTTTTACGTTAGCAGCTTCGCCTAATACTTCTTCAATTGTATCCAGCTTGTCATCAGCTTCTTCCTTAACATCTGATTTGGTTGAGAGCGGTTGGGATAGCTTACAGCCATCACGATAAAGTGCGTTGGCTTTCAGGCCCAGCTTCCACGAAAGCTCGTAGCAATCTTTGATCTCATCAACTTTGGCTTCGTTTGGCAGGTTGATGGTTTTTGAAATGGCACCCGAAAGAAACGGCTGCGCTGCTGCCATCATTTTGATGTGCCCATGGGCATGGATATAGCGCTGGCCTTTTGCGCCGCATTTGTTGGCGCAATCAAAAATAGGATAGTGATGTTGTTTCAGGTACGGCGCTCCCTCAATGGTCATAGTACCGCAGATATACTCATTAGCTTCTGCAATTTGTTTTTTGCTGAAACCAAGTGCGCGCAGCACATTAAAATCGGGCGCATTATACTGCTCGGCCGTGATGCCCAAACGTTTCAAACATTCTTCGCCCAGCGACCAGATATTGAAAGCAAAACTGATCTCAAAGGCAGATACCAGGCCTTTGTCCAGCTTTTCCAGTTCATCATCATTAAAACCTTTGGCTTTAAGCGTATCTATATTGATATGCGGAGCACCTTTTAGGGTCGCTGCACCTTTGGCATAATTAACAATGGCGGTAACCTCATGTTCCTGGTAACCTAAATTGCGCAAAGCCTCCGGTACGGCCTGGTTAATGATCTTGAAGTAACCGCCGCCCGATAGCTTCTTAAATTTCACCAGTGCAAAATCCGGCTCGATACCCGTAGTATCACAATCCATCACCAAACCGATAGTTCCCGTCGGAGCAATAACAGTGGTTTGGGCGTTGCGGTAGCCGTATTTTTCGCCCATTTCAACAGCCTTGTCCCAGGCATTGCAGGCAGCTGAAAGCAGGTAATCGGGGCAATGCTTTGGGTTAATACCCGGAGGGGTAATTTCCAGTCCCTCGTAGTTTTCGGTAGAGTTATACGCAGCATATCGATGGTTGCGCATCACCCGCATCATGTGCTCCTTATTATCATTGTAACGGCTGAAAGCACCCAACTCACGGGCCATTTCGGCTGAAGTTGCATAGGCAGTGCCGGTCATGATGGCGGTGATGGCGCCGCCAATAGCACGCGCTTCGTCACTATCATAAGGTATGCCGTTCACCATCAGGGCCGAACCCAGGTTGGCATAACCAAGGCCAAGCGTGCGGTAATCATAGGATAATTGTGCTACTTCTTTTGATGGGAATTGAGCCATCAATACGGAAATTTCCAGTACAATGGTCCACATGCGGCAGGCATGTTCAAAACCCTTTACATCAAATACACGTGTTTGCGGATTAAAGAAATGAGCAAGGTTGATGGATGCCAGGTTACAGGCTGTATTATCTAAAAACATATACTCCGAGCAGGGGTTAGATGCATTGATCCTGCCACCTTCGGGGCATGTATGCCACTCATTGATGGTGCTATCAAACTGAACACCCGGATCGGCACAGGCCCAGGCAGCAAAAGCGATATCGTCCCACAGTTTTTGCGAGGATATGGATTTAACGGCTTTGCCGCTCATCCGGCTGGTTAAATTCCAGGCCGAGCCGGTTTTAAGTGCTGTGAAAAAGCTGTTGGGAATGCGTACCGAGTTATTGGAGTTTTGACCCGATACCGTGCGGTAGGCCTCGCCTTCATAATCAGACGAATAACCTGCGGCTATCAGGGCTGCTACTTTCTTTTCTTCTTCCACTTTCCAGTTCACAAAACCCTCAATTTCGGGGTGATCCAGGTCAAGGCAAACCATTTTGGCTGCCCTACGGGTTGTCCCGCCCGATTTGATAGCTCCCGCTGCCCTGTCGCCTATTTTCAGGAATGACATCAGGCCCGATGAATAACCACCGCCCGATAGTTTTTCACTCTCGCCGCGGATCTTAGAAAAGTTTGTGCCTACGCCCGATCCGTATTTGAAAATACGGGCCTCACGAACCCAAAGGTCCATGATGCCGCCCTCGTTCACCAAATCGTCATCAACAGAAAGGATGAAGCAGGCGTGCGGCTGCGGGCGCTCATAAGCTGAGGTTGACTTGCTCAACTGTTCTGTTACCGGGTCGACATAATAGTGGCCCTGTGGTTTGCCGGTAATGCCGTATGAAGTATGCAAGCCGGTATTGAACCATTGCGGCGAGTTTGGAGCAGCCAGTTGCCCAATAATAGTATAAACTATTTCATCATAAAAAATCTCAGCATCTTTTGACGAAGCAAAATAACCATATCGCATGCCCCAATCCTTCCAGCAGTTGGCCATACGGTGGGCAACTTGTTTAATGCTTTTTTCAGATCCGGTTGAGCCGTCGGGTTGAGGTACGCCTGCCTTACGGAAATATTTTTGAGCCAGGATATCAGTAGCCACCTGCGACCAGCCCGCCGGTACCTCAACATCGTTCATTTCAAATACAGCATCGCCTGAGGGGTTGCGGATCACCGACGATCGCTTTTCATATTTAAACAGGTCGTAAACACTGGTACCTTCTTTGGTGAAATAGCGTTCGGCTTTGAGCCCCTTTTCCCCGCTTGCTGCGGGCGCCTTCCTGGTAATGTTTTTAGCCATAGCTTTTACAGATTATGATAAAATTAACTGAGTACGTGCAACGTTAAAAAGGTTCAGGGGTTTTAAATCAAATCTATTAGTATGCTGAACAGCATAATAGCCGGAGTTTTCCACATGCCTGGAATAACATGCATCCCTTGTTCTTATGCAAGAGAAATTAATTGATTTTTAAATACTTGCAGTGTTGATAATTAAGAATTCATGTGTTTTTTTTGAAAAAAGACATATAGTTTTAACAATGCTCAGTCACTGTGCTTTAGCCTGCCGGTGCCAGTCTTGTCAGGTTGCATGTGTGTAAGATTGACTCTTGCTTTCTAAAACAAAAAGCCTCCGGATTGCTCCGGAGGCTGGGTAAATTGTTATATTAAGATCAGTCAACAATTACATCTCTAAAAAATGGTCGAAAGTATCGCTGCGGATACCTAACCTTAGGGTTTCAAGCGGGATGATATCCGTTGGGGCGATATTACCCAGGCTTACATTTGCACCTATCAATTTAATGAACCAAACTTGCTGCGCTTTTTGAGGCGCTTCCCATATAATTGTCCCTTCGGGGATCTGGGTCAGGATCTCATCAATCAACCCCTGGCGTACCTCTCCCGAATCACGATAGATACCAACGTTACCGCTTTCACGAGCTTCGGCTATCACCTTCCATGAGCCGGCCTCAATTTCGGCATTCATCAATTTGATCCATTTATAAGGAGCAAAAATCTTTTGAACATCTTTTGAGCCCACTTCAGATATTACTGTAACTTGTTTGGCCAGCTCGCTGATATAGTTACATTTTACATCATGCTCAATAGTGATCGAACCATCGGATACTTCGCAATGTTCCAGTTGGTACTTATCCAATAAACGGCGGTAATCGTCAAACTGGTTACGTACAATAAAGGCCTCAAATAAGGTTCCCCCAAAATAAACAGGGATCCCCGCCTCCCGGTAGAGCTTTAGCTTTTGTTCAAGGTTAGGGGTTACATATGATGTAGCCCAACCCAGCTTTACAATGTCAGTATACGGCCCGCCAACTTCAATAAAATCTTCAACCTGGCGCAAGCTAAGGCCTTTGTCCATAACCATGGTAATGCCTTTATCGCGGGGTTTAGTTGTACGATCAGGAAGATGATTAATAGTGTAGTTCATTGTAAATATTTGTTATAGCCTATAACTAAAAGTTCTAACGAGGCAAAGGTCGCAACAAATATGCAGATGTGCAAATTTCAAATGTTAAATGATTTTAAAGCTCATGGTAAATTCATTGTTGGTAGTGAGTTGTTGATTGAGTTGATTAAGTGAGTGGGGTGATATGCCGTCATCTTGCGGCCGCGCGTTTATCTTAAAACACGAAAAGACACATATTCTATGCGTCTTTTCGTGTTTTACCTTATTTAAGAGATAGAACCATTCACCTAATCAACTCAATCAACCATTCTCCCTACTTAGTATACCTGTTGATAATATCCACAATCACTTTATTCTTTTGCAATTGCGGCAGGTAATCAAACAGGATGTAATGTTTTTCCGGATCGGCTGCTAAAGCATACTCCAAGTTGTTAAGGGCTTCATTGTATTCGCCTTTGGCAAACAGGTAGGCAACCATACGATAGTAAAGCTCGGCCGCTTCGGGATTATTTTTGATAGCCTGGGCTATAATTTCAATAGCTTCATTAAGCTTTTGCTGCTCGTAAAGTATCGACGAATAATCAAGCCAGGCGTCAATATCAAGCGGATTTAGCTCAACCACCTTTTCGTAAGCCTTTTCTGCTTCATCCAAATGCCCGAGCTTATATTCGGCATCGGCAATAGCAAACCAGTAATCGGCATTGGCGATGTCAAGGTCAAGCGCTTTTTTATAAAAGTGCAGGGCCTCAAAATAGCGCTCCTCAAAATCAAGGGTTACACCTATCCCAAACCAGGCATCGGCCAGCTTTGGATCCATTTTAACCGATTTTTTGTAGAAAGCCCGGGCGTCGTCCATTTGCTCCAGCTTTTCGTAGCATTCGCCAATGGCACAATACGTATCGGCATTAGGCTGTTCATACTCAAAAGTATGACGGTATACTTCTATAGCTTCTGCATATTTTTCAAGGTTAACCAGTGCGTTGCCTTTGTTAAAATAGGCCGAAGCAAAGCTGTCCTTAATTAATATAGCATAGTCATAAGCATCGATGGCTTTTTCAAACAGACTCAGCTTGGTATAAGCGTTGCCCAAGTTATACCAGGCCGCGTAGCTGTACGGTTCGTTATCGATATATTGCTGATAAAACTGTACGCTTTCCTGCTGGTTGTCCATTACGTCGTAGCAAAAAGCCAGCTCGTAAAGGGCATCCTGGTTTTCCATATTTTGCTTAAGGCAAAGCTTAAGATAGGTTATAGCAGTATCATAATCGCCCATGTTTTGATAAACGTAGGCTATGTGCAGCAGGATCTCGTCGGTCTCTTCGGCAAGGTCAAGCGCTTTTTCGTAATTTTCCAGCGCCTCGGAGTAACGCTCCAGGCTTTCGTACAGATTACCACGGATGATATAGATATCCGCGTCAGATGCTTCGAGCATAGCAGCTTGGTCCAAAGCGGCAAAAGCCTCCGGAACCTTGTTGCTTACCACAAGCAGTTGGGCCTGTTTAATCAGGAAAATTGCCGCAAAAGGGTGCTGGCTTCTCGCGTACTCTGCTACCTGTAATGCCCTGGCCGGATCATTTTTTTCGATGTAGTAGTCGATAATGTTCTCAAACGCCTGGGCATCAAAAAAGTACAAGTCCTGATTTCTGATCATTTCCTCGTACCGTTCTACCGAGAATTTTGGGTCTTCGGTAAAACCAAATTCAAATTCTTCTTCCATTCAATTTTGTTTGCAGAACATCCGCTTTAGGTTGACAAATTGCCTTGTAAAGACTTATTGAGTTCAAATTACAATAAGTAAGCATCCAAAATGCAATTTAGTTTTCAACATTCAAACATTCTTAACAACTGTTCAATACAAAGCATTGATAATTAATGACAATGGATACAACAGGCAAGCGATGAGTGATTCTGAAAAATTGCCCTAAAGATTTCTACCTTTGGCAAAAGTAACAATTATGGAGCCTAATATTTCAGATATCCTAAAACGTTTACATATAAACGATATTAATGACGCCTTTAGTACAGGCAGTACCTGGGGCAGCAGCAACGGTGCTGCAGTAAAAAATATAACATCGCCGGTCGATGGCAAAAAAATAGCATCAGTAAGGCTGGCAACCGAAGCAGATTATAACCAGACGATTGAGCAGGCAGCCAAAGCATTTAAAACCTGGCGTAAAACCCCGGCACCTAAACGGGGCGAAATAGTGCGCCAGATTGGTGAGGCTTTACGCGCAGCCAAGCATGACCTGGGCACCCTGGTATCCTACGAAATGGGCAAAAGCCTGCAGGAAGGCCTGGGCGAGGTGCAGGAAATGATAGATATTGCCGATTTTGCAGTTGGCTTAAGCCGCCAATTATATGGCTTAACCATGCACAGCGAAAGACCAGAGCACCGCATGTATGAGCAATACCACCCGCTGGGTATAGTTGGTATTATTTCGGCATTTAACTTTCCTGTTGCAGTTTGGAGCTGGAACTCCCTGCTGGCCTGGGTGTGCGGCGATGTATGCATCTGGAAACCATCCGAAAAAACGCCTTTAACAGCTATTGCCTGCCAGCATATAGCACAGGAGGTTTTTAAGAAGAATAACATTGAAGAAGGCGTTTCATGCCTGGTTATCGGCGACCGCAACATTGGTGAGCTCATGGCTGCTGATACGCGTGTTCCCTTAATTTCAGCCACAGGTTCAACCCGTATGGGTAAAGCGGTGAGCGCCGCGGTTGGTGCAAGGTTGGGCAAAAGCCTGCTGGAGCTTGGCGGTAACAATTCAATTATCATCAGCGAAAATGCCGATTTGGACATGTCGCTCATCGGCGCGGTGTTTGGTGCAGTGGGTACTGCCGGCCAGCGTTGTACCAGTACCCGCAGGCTTATTATTCACGAAAGCGTTTACGATGCCTTTAAACAAAAATTAGTTAGCGCCTACAAACAAATCAGGATTGGAAACCCATTGAATGAGCACAACCATATGGGGCCGTTGATTGACGCCGATGCTGTTGCCTTGTATCTTGAGTCGATTGAAAAATGCAAAGCCGAAGGCGGCAACTTTGTAGTTGAAGGCGGCAAGCTGGAAGGCGCAGGTTATGAATCTGGTTGCTATGTTAAACCGTGCATTGCCGAAGTTAAAAATCACTTTAAGATAGTGCAGCATGAAACCTTTGCCCCTATCCTTTACCTCATTAAATACAGCACTATTGAGGAGGCCATCGACCTGCAAAATGGTGTTCTGCAAGGACTGTCATCGGCTATTATGACCAATAATTTGCGCGAGGCAGAACAATTTCTATCCTACGCAGGTTCTGATTGCGGAATTGCCAATGTTAACATCGGTACATCGGGCGCCGAAATAGGCGGCGCTTTCGGTGGCGAAAAGGAAACCGGCGGCGGCAGGGAATCAGGTTCGGATGCATGGAAAGTTTATATGAGGCGACAAACCAATACTATAAACTATTCAAAAACGCTGCCTTTAGCCCAGGGGATAAAGTTTGATTTGTAGTTTCTGAACCAGGATTTGGAGGAGTTTTTAGGATTTATGGGATTGCTGTTCCTATTTTATAAGTAGGACACAAGAAAAAATCCTGTCCATCCCCATAATCCACCCAAATCCCGGTTCAGACAGTGTTAGGGATAGTAGCGGATACCGGCCACGAGCGTAAGGCCTGCAGGCGTATGAGCGGATAGCCCGGCCAGAGGAAACACCCTGAAAATAAAAATTAACCTAAATGAAAGCCGGCACGTAAAAAGCCTGGTAAGATTATATAGAAACTAAAACGATTCATTAGTCTTTAAATAAAGACATCATATTAAACACTGTTCATGTTCAAATTTTGCAAGTATTTAAGCGCAACCACTTTATCAGCAGCATTATTAGTTAATTTACCGGCATCGGCACAACAGGCCCCTGTTACCGATCCTGCCCCGCCAAAAGCCTGGCATCTGCTTGATTTAAAGGAGAGCGGCTTTTACGGCATCAGCTTAAAGCAGGCTTATATGTTTGTGCAAGGCAAAAAAAGCAAGCCGGTTGTTGTTGCAACTATTGACAGTGGTGCCGATACCTCACAAACGGATCTTAAAACAGTGCTATGGATAAATAAAAAAGAAATTCCGGGAAACGGCATTGATGACGACCATAACGGCTACGTTGACGATATACACGGATGGAACTTTTTAGGCGGCCCCGGCGGCAAAGCCGACTTTACCGAAACCACAGAAGAGGTACGTGAATACAATAAATTAAAAGGTAAATATGCCTCGGTTACGGATTCGACTGCTACCAATAAAAAAGAATATGCTTACTGGCTGCGTGTTAAAACGGTTTATGATTCAACAGTAAACAAGGCCAATACCGAAATCGGCCAGCTTTCGCCGGTAATGAACGCGTTGATGGTTACCAGCGGGTATATTAAGCGCGGTCTGAACTTACCGGCAAACGGCACTTTTAGCCAGGCCGACCTTGTTAAGGTTAAAGCCACTAATGACACCCTAAGCCAAAGCAAATATGTTTGGGAATCAGTATTTTCGCAGGAGGGAGCCGGTTCCACCAACGCCAAAATCATTAAAGACCTAAGCGAATATCTTGCAAAGCTCAACAACGATGTATCGCCTGATCTTACTTCGCGTAAGCGCGTTGTGGGGGATGACCCTGATACAATGGATGGCAAACCATATGGCAATAACCTGGTAAAATTTGCCGATGCGGCACATGGCACCGGTGTGGCCGGGCTCATTGGCGCGGTGCGTAACAACAATTATGGTATCAACGGTGTGGCCGATAATGTAAAACTGATGATCATTAAGGCCATCCCTAATGGCGATGAATATGATAAAGACGTAGCCAATGCTATACGCTACGCGGTTGATAACGGCGCCAGGGTGGTTAACATGAGTTTCGGAAAAAAGATCTCGCCGC
The DNA here is from genome assembly GCF_900100945.1 of Mucilaginibacter gossypii. Classification (GTDB taxonomy): domain Bacteria; phylum Bacteroidota; class Bacteroidia; order Sphingobacteriales; family Sphingobacteriaceae; genus Mucilaginibacter; species Mucilaginibacter gossypii. The sequence continues at coordinate 142,607 of NZ_FNCG01000015.1, forward strand.
ATAAGGAATGGGTAGATGCCGCTTTCAAATATGCTGCCTCAAAGAATGTTTTATTAGTGATGGCTGCCGGTAACGATAACCAGGACATGGATCTTCAGCCCGAATTTCCAAATGATACTTTCTTAGATGGCTCATCAAGCGATGCTGATAACGTGATCAGCGTTGGTGCGTCGGGGCCCAGAATGGGGCAAAACCTTGCCGGCGATTTTTCCAACTACGGCAAAAAAAGCGTGGATATATTTGCGCCGGGGGTAAAAGTTACCTCCATTACTACCGATGCTGAGGTTGATACAGAAGACGGCACCAGCTTTTCGTCGCCAATAACGGCAGGCATTGCGGCTTTGATATTAGAATACTATCCAAGCCTGAGTGCTAAGCAGGTAAAGGAAGCTATTTTAGGCTCGGCAACACCGCTAAGGGGCACCATGGTATTAAAACCCGGCAGCAAAACCGAAAAGGTTGATTTTACAACGCTATCCAAAACCGGGGGCATTGTAAATGCTTACAAAGCATTGCAACTGGCCTCAAAGATGAAAGGCGACAGCTTAGCAAATTGATTTTTAACAATGTTACAGCGATTTTTGCGCACATAAAAATCGCTGTAACATAACCTTTTACCTTTAACCAGGCGCCTTTCGCCTCTTCAAAGGGGCAAAATAAAAAAACACTTTCCAGTTATGGTATTTTTCTCTACATTTGCGGGCTAATTGTTGCTCATTGAAATCGCTTAAAAAATATTCGATTCCCTTTACGGGGCTTAAACTTGGGAAACACCAGTTTGAGTATGACATACAGGATGACTTTTTTGATGAGTTTGAATATTCGCTCGTAAAAAAAGCAACCCTGCACTGCGAGGTTGAACTGGATAAGCAGGAAACTATGCTGATCCTGAATTTTAAGATAGACGGCACAATTGATACCACCTGCGACAGGTGTTTATCGCAACTGCCGCAGCAGGTTGATATTACTGAACAGCAAATAGCTAAGTTCAGCGATGAATTGATAGATGAAGACGAGGAGATCATTACCCTTGGCAAAAACGATCATGAGATTGATGTAGCCGGGCTGATTTATGAATACATTAACGTTGCAGTGCCGTTTACATCGGTTTGCGACAACGAGGGTGAAACCCCTTATTGTGATAAAGAAATGCTTGAAAAACTAAATAGCTTTTCGGCAAATGGTGAACAAAGTGAGCAAACAGACCCACGGTGGGATGCGCTCAGGAAAATGAATAAATAATTAATATTAGGATATTATGCCACATCCAAAGCGGAAATTTTCGAAATCAAGGAGAGATAAACGCAGAACGCATTACAAAGCGGAAGCTCCAACTTTAACTACCTGCCAAACTACAGGCGCTGTGCATTTGCCGCACAGGGCATATACTGTTGATGGTAATGTTTACTACAACGGTAAAGTTCTTATTGAGAAAGCAGCAGTAGCATAAGTTTAATTTTCTGAAAATGAAGATTGGCTTAGATATTATGGGCGGTGATTACGCTCCCAAAGCAGCTGTTTTAGGAGCTATCGAAGCGTATAAAACTTTATCTGCCGACCAGAAACTGGTGCTTATTGGCGATAAGGAAGTTACAGTAAGTATTCTTCAGGAAAATGGTGTAAGCCCTGATAACTTCGAGTTTGTACATACAACCGAAGTTATTGGTATGGGTGAGCACCCCACCAAAGCTATTGTTCAGAAGCCTGATTCGAGCATATCAGTTGGGTTCCAACTGTTAAAAAGCGGCGAAATTCAGGCCTTCTCATCGGCTGGCAATACCGGCGCCATGCTTGTTGGTGCCATGTTCAGCGTAAAAACTATTCCGGGTGTTGTACGCCCGGCAATGACTACTATTGTACCCAAACTTAAAGGCGGTTTGGGTATTTTGTTGGATGTAGGTGCCAATGCCGATTGTAAGCCAGATGTGCTTGTTCAGTTCGGTGTACTCGGCAGTTTATTTGCACAGGCAGTTTATGATATCAGCAACCCGCGTGTTGCTCTCATGAACATCGGCGAAGAAGAAGAAAAAGGTAATATCCTTAGCCAGGCCACCTACCCATTAATGAAAGCTACATCGTTGTTTAACTTTGTGGGTAATGTTGAAGGACGCGATCTTTTCAGTGAAAGCGCCGACGTTTATGTATGCGATGGTTTTACCGGCAATGTAATATTAAAGCTTGCCGAATCGTTCTATGTTATAACGCGGAAGAAACAGCTAAAGGACGAGTTTTTTGACAGGTTTAATTATGAACAATACGGTGGCAGCCCTATACTGGGTGTAAATGCCCCCGTTGTTGTTGGTCACGGCATCTCGAGCCCCGAGGCAATAAAAAACATGGTCCTTTTATCAAGGAATATGGTGGAGAGTAACCTCGTTGATAAAATAAAACAAGCATTCCAGTAATTTTATAAAGATGAGTAAAGTTCATGCCGCTATTACCGCAGTACATGGTTACGTTCCCGACTATGTATTAACCAACCAGGAACTGGAAACAATGGTTGATACAAATGACGAATGGATAACCAGCCGTACCGGTATCAAAGAGCGGCGCATATTAAAAGGCGAAGGCCTTGCTACATCTGATATGGCGGTCCCTGCCGTTACCGAGCTGCTCAGAAAACGCGGCATCGGTGCCGAGGAGATCGATCTTATCATCTTTTGTACTACTACCCCCGATATGATCTTCCCGGCTACAGCAAACCTTTTAGCGCATAAAATTGGTGCTAAAAACGCATGGGGATTTGATTTGCAGGCAGCCTGTTCAGGCTTCCTGTACGGTTTAACATCAGGCGCACAATTTATTGAAAGCGGTAAGCACAAAAAAGTATTGGTAGTAGGCGGCGATAAAATGTCGGCTATTGTTAATTATGAAGACCGTGCTACCTGTATTATTTTTGGCGATGGCTGCGGTGCTGTATTACTTGAGCCAAACGAAGAGGGTAACGGTATCATCGATTCTATTTTAAAGAGCGATGGTTCGGGTGCACAGTATTTAAACCTAAAAGCCGGCGGCTCATTGAAACCGGCAAGCCATGAAACGGTTGACGCTAAAGAACACTTCGCCTACCAGGAAGGCCAGGCCGTGTTTAAATTTGCAGTAACCAATATGGCCGATGTTGCGCACGAGGTAATGGAACGCAACCACCTAACCGGTGATGATATTGCCTGGCTGGTACCACACCAGGCCAACAAGCGTATTATCGATGCTACTGCAAACCGTACAGGTATAAGTTCAGATAAAGTGATCATTAACATCGAGCGCTATGGCAATACCACCAACGGCACCATCCCACTTTGCCTGTGGGAATGGGAAAGCAAGTTTAAAAAAGGGGATAACCTTATTTTAGCAGCCTTTGGCGGTGGCTTTACCTGGGGTTCAGTTTATTTAAAATGGGCTTATTGATGTACGGATTATAGATGTTCAAATTTCAGATGTGCAGATGTGCAAATTTTCTATTAAAAAGCATATTTGATATATCAAAAAATTAAAACATCCGTAAAAAGTGCATGTTATCTGCTTATGAACAACGCAACTAACGGGCTACTTATGGTATCCGCTCACTAATTAATCAACACATAACTTGCATATTTGCGCATTTGCATATCTGCACATTTGACTATAACTTAGATATAAACTTTGTCCAAAACCAATTAATCCTTCAACATGGATATTAAACAAATTCAGGACCTTATTCGCTTTGTTTCCAAATCGGGCGTGAACGAAGTATCAATCGAGCAAAAAGATTTTAAGATCACAATAAAAACCAACGAGGTGCAACCTACAGTGGTTCATGCCACTATTCCGGCAGTTACGCAACCTGTTACACAGGCATTACCAACTGCACCGGCTCCTGCGCCTGTTGAGCCTGCTGCTCCTGCTGCTCCGGATACGTCGAAATACATTACCGTAAAATCACCAATGATCGGTACTTTTTATCGTTCATCAAGCCCGGATAAACCCCTGTTTGTTAATGTTGGCGACGAGATTAAACCAGGTAGCGTAGTATGTATCATTGAGGCTATGAAACTGTTCAATGAAATTGAATCTGAAGTTTCAGGCCGTATAGTAAAAGTACTTGTTGATAACGCTTCACCAGTTGAGTACGATCAACCACTGTTTTTAGTAGAACCAGTTTAATTGATGCACATATGTGCAGATTACAGATGTGCAGATGATATTTAATTCGTTTGCACATTTATAATTTACATATTTGCCCTTCAATCATTCATTAATATTTTTCATCTGCATATTTGCACATCTGTAATTTGCACATTCAAGAAAAACAATGTTTAAAAAAATATTAATAGCTAACCGTGGCGAAATCGCCCTTCGTATTATCCGCACCTGTAAGGAAATGGGTATTAAAACGGTTGCTGTATATTCAACTGCAGATCGCGACAGCCTTCACGTTCGTTTTGCCGACGAAGCTGTTTGTATCGGTCCGCCGCCAAGCCGCGATTCTTATTTAAATATTCCTAATATCATTTCGGCTGCCGAACTAACCAATGCAGATGCGATCCATCCAGGTTACGGTTTCCTGTCTGAAAATGCTAAATTTTCGGCCATTTGCGCTGAGTATGGTATCAAATTTATCGGTGCTACTGCCGAGCAGATCAACCAGATGGGTGATAAAGCTTCGGCCAAAGATACCATGAAAAAAGCCGGTGTGCCTATTGTTCCCGGATCTGATGGTCTGCTTGCCGATGTAAAATCGGGTATTGCTATCGCCAATAAAATAGGTTACCCTGTTATATTAAAAGCAACTGCCGGCGGTGGTGGCCGCGGGATGCGCATTGTTTGGAAAGACGAAGAGTTTGAGAACGCCTGGGACTCGGCTCGTGCCGAATCAGGTGCAGCCTTTGGTAACGATGGCTTATACCTTGAAAAATATGTTCAGGACCCGCGCCACATCGAAATTCAGGTTGTGGGCGATCAGTTTGGCAAAGTATGCCATCTTTCTGAACGTGACTGCTCTATTCAGCGCCGTCACCAGAAACTGGTTGAGGAATCACCTTCCCCTTTCATGACCGAAAAACTCCGTAAAAAAATGGGTGAGGCAGCTATTAAAGGCGCCAAAGCTGTTAAATATGAAGGTGCCGGCACTGTAGAGTTTTTGGTTGATAAAGATCGCAACTTCTACTTTATGGAGATGAACACCCGCATCCAGGTAGAACACCCGGTTACCGAAGAGGTGATTAACTTCGACCTGATCAAAGAGCAAATTAAGGTAGCTGCAGGAATCCCTATTTCAGGTAAAAATTACGAGCCAACAATGCATGCCATTGAATGCCGTATCAATGCCGAAGATCCGTTTAACAGTTTCCGTCCGTCACCGGGTAAAATAACCAATTTCCACTCTCCCGGTGGCCATGGTGTACGTATTGATACACACGTGTATACAGGCTATGTTATCCCGCCAAACTACGATTCGATGATTGCAAAGGTAATTTGCGTGGCCCAAACCCGCGATGAAGCTTTAAGCACCATGGAGCGCGCATTGAGCGAATTTGTGATAGAAGGCGTGAAAACTACTATTCCATTCCATTTAAAATTATTGAAGGATCCTAACTTCCGCGCTGGTAACTTTACCACCAAGTTTATGGATACATTTGAATTATAAAAATAAATTCAAACTATCTTCATACTATAAAACGTATTTAGCACTATAGCGTTGATACAGCGGTATATATTACAATGAGCGAAAACAAGATCATCAAGGCCATAAAGGATAAAGGTAAAACGTTAGAGGCAGAAATGTCGTTCTTTGATCACCTCGAAGCCTTGAGATGGCACCTCGTAAGAGCTTCGGTAGCAATTGTAATATTTACCGCTGTTGTTTTTTACTACTACGACTGGATCTTTGATACCATTATCATGGGCCCCAGTAAATCAACCTTCTGGACTTACCGGATGCTTTGCAAAATTGGTGCAGCTTTGCACCGGGATGGTTTTTGCATTGACAAAGTAAATATTAAATTAATCAACACCGAAATGGCGGGGCAGTTTACCCTCCAAATTAACTCGGCATTAATTATTGGTATTACATTAGGCGTTCCTTACCTGATATGGGAGATATGGCGTTTTATTAAACCCGCATTGCATGACGCCGAGCGTAAAGCCGCAACCGGCTTTGTATTTTATGCCTGTGTGCTTTTCTTTTTAGGGATCACTTTTGGTTACTTTGTGATCACACCGATGTCTATTAATTTCCTGTCGAGTTATACAGTAAGTACGGTTATCCAAAACTTATTTGATATCGATTCTTATATCTCGTCAGTAGCTACCCTTACCCTCGCTACAGGCGTTGTTTTCCAATTGCCTATACTGGTTTATATATTGGCTAACCTGGGTATCATGACGCCTAAGTTCATGAAAGAAACCCGCCGTTATGCTATTGTGGTGATCCTGGTCATAGCCGCCGTGGTTACCCCAACTCCTGATATGCTCACCATGACAGTTGTTAGTATCCCGCTGTTTGTGTTGTATGAGGTTAGTATTGTTGTAGCAGGCCTTGTTGAAAAACGTAAGATCAAAAAGGAACTTGATTTCGAAAAAGGCGAATAGTAAAATCGCTTTATTTTACAGTTAACAAGTAGTTTTTATTGGACTGTATCGAAAAAGTGAGATCTGCATATTTTTGACTGTAATAATCCCCCTTTTCGGTAGATACACGCCGGTTGGTTTATAACAAATTATTTACCTTTAAAAAGCGATAAAACGTTATACTTTTGATAAATGAAGCAAGGATTAAAAATAGCTATCGGTTCGGACCACGCCGGGTATGATTACAAACAAATTTTAACAAAGGCACTGTCTTCTGTCGAAGTAAAAGATTTCGGCACCTATTCATCCGAATCGGTTGATTATCCCGATTTTGCCCACCCTGTAGCCAATGCCGTTGAAAGCGGTGAATGCGACCTGGGGATCCTGATTTGCGGCGCCGCCAATGGCGTTGCCATAACCGCCAACAAACACCAGGGCATTCGTGCTGCCATTTGCTGGAAAGAAGAAATAGCAGTACTGGCCCGTAGCCATAATAATGCCAACATAGTTTGCGTACCTGCCCGCTTTGTTACCCCCGAAGAAGCGAACGCTATAGTAACTACATTTTTAAATACTGAATTTGAAGGCGGCAGGCATGCTAACCGTGTGGAAAAGATAGCCTGCATGTAATTAGGTTAAAGGGAAAAGGCGAAAGGTTAAAGGTTTTTTTTATCTCTTCGTTTGTTTTGCAAAAGGCAGCTGCCTTTTGCCTTTCACCTTTGCCCTTTAACCTCAAAAAAAGAACTATTAACTAAAAGAATGAATAAATTACCACTATTGCTCATCGCGCTGGCTTCGGCAACGACAGCCTGTGCCCAGCAGAATGCCACGGCAATGAAATATGCCGGGCTCATAACTGCTGAAGATGCGAAAAAGCACCTGAGCATCCTGGCTTCGGATGCCTTTGAAGGCCGCGAAACGGGCAAACCAGGCGCTGAAAAGGCCGCTAACTATATAGCCGCCGAATTTAAAAAATTAGGCCTGCAGGCACCCGTTAACGGCTCATACTTTTTTGACGTGCCACTTACCGAAAATGCTTTAAAAGTAACAGCATTTACTGTTAATGGTAAATCGTTTGAGTATGGTACCGATTTTTATTTAGGAGGAGCATTCCCGGATAAAAGCACATCTGTAAGTGATATCGTTTTTGTTGGCTACGGTACCGATGCCGAAATAGGCAGCACTGATCTGGCGGGTAAAATTATACTTTGGATCAACGAAGATAAACCCGAAGCAGGCACAACACCAAACACCAGCTACCGCATGAGCAATGCGCGTATGAAGGTTGTAAAAAACTTACAAAGCAAAAATCCGGCTATTATATTAGCTGCTAACCCTGGTATTGCCGCCGCACTGGCCCGTTTTGGAAAAAGCGTAACAAGTCCGCGGTTAACCATTAAAGACGAAGCAGGCAAACCGGCAAACACCAATGCCCCTGTATTTAACATCACTGCAGCGTTGGCTGACGAACTGATAAAACCAACCGGCAAAACTTATGCTGATCTTAAATCTGCTTCGGCAGCATCTACTACTCCTGCAACAGACATTAAAAACAACGTGGTTATAAACTACGCAACTACTAAAAAAGATGTAAAAGCGGTTGATGTGTTAGGCTATATGCAGGGTACCGACCTGAAAGATGAAGTGTTGGTCTTTTCGGCACATTATGACCACATCGGTTTAAACCCCGACGAAAAGGCTAAAGATAAAGTGAACAACGGTGCCGATGATGATGGATCAGGTACTACCGGCGTTCTGGAAATTGCTCGCGCGTTCGCTAAAGCTAAAAAAGATGGGCACGGGCCACGCCGCAGCATCCTGTTTTTAGGTAACATTGGCGAAGAGAAAGGTTTATTAGGGTCTGAGTATTATTCAGATCATCCTGTATTCCCACTGGCTAATACCATTACCGATTTAAACATTGATATGATTGGCCGCGTTGGTGAAGAATATATCGGCAAACCCGATTCTGCAAATTATGTCTACCCCATCGGGTCGGCCATGCTAAGCAAAGAACTGCATGAAATTGGCGAGAATGCCAATAACACTTATACCAAGTTAAAGCTTGATTACAAGTATGACGATCCAAATGATCCAAACAGGTTTTACTACCGCAGCGATCATTACAATTTTGCAAAACATGGCGTACCAATCATCTTCTACTTCAACGGTGTACACGCTGATTACCACCAGCCGGGTGATGAAGTAAGCAAAATCAATTTCCCGCTACTCGCCAAACGCGCTCAACTGGTATTTTACACAGGATGGGAGCTTGCTAACCGCGATAAACGCCCTGTAGTGGATGAAGCTGCTGCCCGAGGGAAATAGTGAGTGGTTGATGGGGAGAGTGGTTCTCTCATCAAAATAAAACACAAAAGGCGCACAATATGCGCCTTTTGTGTTTTATAAATAACTCCCGTGGGTTTAGCGCAGCGTAACCCGTGGGTTGTATCGGTTAAGTTTTCAACTTAACCACTGAAGCTGAAAGCTTCAATTATTTAGAACCACGGGTTACGCTGCGCTAAACCTACGGCAATGAGAAGCTTTTAAAACCTTCTAACATGTTATCTGTTCAAAAACAACCACCCATATAATCAACTTAATCAACCACTCACCCAAAAAATAAAACAAAAATCCTACTTTCGCATATATGGGAGCAACCGCTGAAGAATTTTTGGTAAAATCGGAGGAGAAGGCTTTTGATGCCGATCACCGTCGCATCATCAACTTCAATATTGACCGGTACAATACAGCGGTATCGCGGGGCCTTTCGCGCATTATCAATTTAGATAATGCCAAAAAGAAAGGTCATGTGCTTAAATGGAAGGTGATGGAAAACCTGGATAAGTTCCTACCCGAATTTGAGGCCAATTTTCAGAAACGAGGCGGCAAGGTGATCTGGGCAAATGACGTTGAGGAGGCCCAGCGCGAAATCCTGAACATCATCAAAAAAGCCAACGCCAAAACTGTGGTGAAATCCAAATCGATGGTTACGGAAGAAATTCACCTGAACGAGTTTTTAGAGAGCAATCAAATAGAATCGCTTGAAACCGACCTGGGTGAATATATAGTGCAGCTGCTGGGCCAAAAGCCATATCATATTGTTACCCCGGCTATGCACCTCAGCAAGGAGGATATCGCGAAACTTTTCCACGAAAAATTTGGCACCCCCATTGATGCCACGCCCGAACAAATTACCCTGAAAGCCCGTGAGTTGCTTCGTGAAAAATATGTACAGGCCGATGTAGGTATTACCGGTGCCAATTTCTTATTAGCAGATACCGGCAGCATCGCCATCAGCGAAAATGAAGGCAACGCGCGCCTTTGTACTACATTCCCTAAAATCCATATTGCCATTGTGGGGATCGAGAAGATCATCCCTTCCATTACCGATCTGGACTTGTTTTGGCCAATGCTATCTACTCATGGTACCGGCCAAAATCTTACGGTTTACAATACTATATTAAGTGGTCCGCGCCGGCCGGATGAAACCGACGGACCTGAGGAAATGTACGTAGTACTGCTGGATAATGGCCGCACCAACCTGCTGGCAAAAAAAGACCAGCGCCAGGGCCTTTACTGCATCCGTTGCGGGGCTTGCCTTAACGGTTGCCCCATTTATAAAAACATTGGAGGCCACACTTATGCCACCACTTACAGTGGCCCGATAGGCTCTATTATTACCCCGCATACTCAGGGGATGGAAAATTTTAAACACCTGAGCTATGCTTCAAGCCTGTGTGGTAAATGTACCGAGGTTTGCCCGGTTAAGATCGACATCCATAAAATGTTGCTCCTTAACCGCCGCGATGCGGTTAACGAAAACCTGGTTACCAATAAAGAACGCTGGGGCTGGGCTATCTGGAAAAAGGGAATGCTTAAACGCAAACTTACCGATTTTTTTGGCGGCGGCATGAAAAACTTCCTGCTTAAAACCTTCTTTAAACGTACCTGGGGCCATTTACGCGAGATGCCTCGGGTAGCTGATAAGTCATTTAGCAAGCAATGGCAGGAAATGAACAACACACCCGAAGAATAATGCTATGCGTAAAATAATTTTAAACGTAGCTGTTAGTCTCGACAGCTATATTGAGGGCCCTAATGGTGAGTACGACTGGTGCTTTGACGACCAGGATTATGGCCTTACCGACTTTTTTAAAGCCTGTGATGCCATCTTCATCGGGCGCAAAAGTTATGAGCTGATCATGCGTACCGATCCAAAAATGTTTGCCGCCATGAAAATTTATGTGTTTTCGGATACACTTCATGATCCCCAAGCTGATAATGTTGAAATAATAAGGCCTGCTGATTTTAAAAACAGGGTCGAAGAAATCAGGAGCCAGGAAGGACGCGATATCTGGTTGTTTGGCGGGGCAGAACTTGTTGAAGCGTTTATCAAAAAAAATCTAATCTCCGAATTATTACTATCAGTACACCCGGTAATTTTAGGTAGTGGAAAACCACTTTTTACAAATATAAAAGAACGCATTAACCTGGTATTGCTTGATGCCGAGCAATTTTCAAGCGGACTTATTCAACTCAGGTATATCATCAAACCGTAGTTCAAATCTGTAATTACTTGAAAGCTAAAGTTAAAGGCCTATATGCCTGCTCTGCGCTTAGTTGCCCTATCCTACTTCAATAACCACAAAATCCTTTTGCATCCGTTTCACCTGCTCGGCCATGCGTTTAATAAACAGGTAATTTGCCGTACCGCCAATAACCGCGCCTACAACCGGAACCAGGCGTTCGGCAGTGCGGGTGCCTAATATCATCAGCATCCTTTCGGCAATGCCTTCCATCATGGATCTGGTGATAGCCACGCCGGCTTCCACCCTTACGGATGTTGCTACTAACGACATAAAATCGTCGAAACCATTATCATACGTGCCCCGATAATAATACATAATGCCCATAATAGCCCTAAACTGCTGGGTGATCAAATTGATGAAATCAAATGGGATCCCCGCTACGAGGGTAAACATCCCCCCGCTGCCTGCCATAGCCCCCGAACCTGCTGCAAGACAAGCGCACTGGTTAATAAAACCTTCGAGGCCGAGTTTATCAACGCCGTTTTTTATTTTAAGCTGATCGATACCTTCAAATATTTTCCTAAACCCCATATGGGCAAGGCTTTCGGTATGTAAACGGATATCATTACCTATTTTATTGAATTTGATGAGTTTCATTGTTTATAAATTATTGGCAGTTATTACGCCGCTGTACTATTAACAACAGATCCATCTGCGTGTTTGTAAATTTGGTGGAAACAGAACAAATAAGTTTTATGGGATAGCTAAGCCATATTTTTCATCCTGATCGGGATCGCTCATATAGAGGCAGGCTTTTTCAGGTGGAATGATTTTCTAAAATTGCGAGAAACTAACCTTGAAGGGTAATTAATTTAACCTATATGTTTCCTTAAGTTTTCAATTGCCCCAACGGGTACTGCCAGTTCGCCTAATTTGGCTATTACAACCTCGGGGCCGGGTAAAAACAGTGCCATAGTATTAGCCCGAATAACCTCTTGTACGCGAATCCGCAAAGGCTCACCCAATAAAGATAACCCGCCGCCCAACACTATGATATCAGGGTGAAAAAGATGTACGGCGTGTGATAAGCCGAAGCCCAGGTCGGCAGCGGTATCATTCAATATTTTCAGCGCATCTGCATCTCCCTGTTCCAAAGCAGTTAGTAACATTTTGGCCTCGTCTCCATTTACATCCGCACAAAGTTGGGCCAGTTTACCATCAGGCTTTTGAGCGATTACTGTACGGATCTTTTTGTCAACCGCCCAGCCCGAGCAGCTATCTTCAAGCGTAAGGCCTTCGCGGTTAAGGCGGATATGCCCTATCTCAGCTTCTCCGGGTTTTGTCCCGTGATAAATTTGGCCGTTAATGACCATTCCGGCACCTACACCACTGCCAAGAGTTACATAAAATACATGTTCATAGTTACGCCCGGCCCCTTTTAATGCCTCGCCAAGGGCAGCTGCATTAGCATCATTCTCCAAAATAACCGGTGCATTAACCTGCTGTTGCAACCAACCCGAAATGTTAAATCCGTCCCATCCGCTTAACTGGTGCGACTTAGCAATGCAGCCCGCCTCCCTGTCAACCGGTCCGCCAAAACCGATGCTTATGCCTTTAATGATATACTCTTTTGAAATATTGGTGATGGTTTGGGCAATATGCTCCCTGATCCCTGCGGCACCCAACACTCTGTCTACCGCAAAACGAAATGCCCTGTTGACAATAAAACTATCATCGGCCAAAACTATTTGCAGTTTGGTTCCGCCTATTTCAATACCTATATAGCAATTTTGCATGGTTAAAATATCCTGCATCCCGGTTCTAAAAATCTTGCTTCTAATATCTCGCTGTCTTGTCTCCGGTTTTGGCTTCTACTTCCACTTAAAACTTTTAATCATCACCGCCATATCCTGCTTTATAAAACTAAGCACAGGTTGTATGGAGTCGAGCCGGGGTTCGGTGTTAAAATATAGCGCTCCCCGTATATAATTATGCACACTATCTGTAAGGAAAAACTGCGCCGATGAAGCGGCATTGCCGTCTATGGTATAATAAATGCCATAAACTTTTTTATCAGTATAATGGATGATGCCTTCGTCAATGGATGTGGCTTTTACGGTATGCTTAAAGGCGAAGGTGCGGGCATCCTCCACCAGTTGGTTAAACTCTTTTTTTGAGGTGATGGGCTGATAGCTTAAATGCAGCGTGGCATTAAACCGCGGGAACTGCATGTTTATCCAGCAAGGTTTGGCACCTCGCTTTTTATCCGGTTCTATAAAGGCGTACTTGGGATATGTAAAAGCATACGGACAACCGGCAGCGTAATCCTGGTATTCTTTTTTTGGGAACGGAATGCGATAGTAGCCGCGGGGCTTGGGCGCGTAATCATGATTGCCGCTGCATGCGGACAAAAACAATAGCACTGCTGCCAGTAAACTTACATACTTCATGGATGTTTCTCCTTTGAGTTCCAGATCTCCCATGATTTTTCGGCCTGCAAAACCAGCATTTCGTAGCCATTTTTAGTTACCGCGCCGCGCTCGCGGCCGTGTTTTAAAAACAGGGTTTCTTCGGGATTATAGATCAGGTCGTACAAAATATGATTTTCGCCAATAAAATCATAAGGTATAGGCGGGCATTCATCAATATTAGGATGGGTACCCAAAGGAGTTGTATTGATGATAAGTTTGTGCTGTAAGATATGGTGTGGCTGAAGATCTTTAAACAAAATATTATCCGCATGGTGTGTTGGCTTGCGGGTAACAACTTTATAGGTGATACCTAAATTTTCCAGTACACATTTTACTGCTTTTGCGGCACCTCCATCGCCCAAAACCAGGGCGTCATCATTGCCATCTCCAATTAAAGGCTTTAATGATTCCTCAAACCCATAAATATCGGTATTATAACCTTCCAGTCTGAAATCATGGTCTTTAACCCCTATCTCGCCCGAAAATGCGGCTTCAATCGGGCTTTCGGCAGTCACCCTGATACAGTTTACAGCGCCGGCTGTACGGGCGTCATGCTCTATCCAATCTAAAAAAGGCAGCACGTTTATTTTATGAGGAATGGTTACATTAAGGCCGCAAATATCCGGATGCTCATCAAGCAGGTCCTGCAGGTCCTTGATATGCTCAATAGGGTAAAGATCATAGCGTGCATCTGTAATCCCTTCGTTTTTGAACTTTTCGGTAAAAAACTTTTTTGAAAATGAATGAGAGAGCGGAAAACCAATTAGCCCGTAGTGTTTCATGGTCAATTTTATAACGATATCAGCTGCTAAAGTAATCAATTATAGCTTAAGCTGGCATAGCTTTAATGGTGTAATATTAACAGCAAAACTGGCAGTTTTAACTATTGATTTAAAACGGGTAAGCTGAAAAAACCTTGGATAAAAATTGTTTATAAGGAGATTTATTTCAAATTAAGGTAATTCCGGGCGCCGATAAAATTGTAATTTGGGCTTCAATATCATGACCCCTATTACAATTTACCCTATTCATCTTTTCCGAAGGATCATCCCTTTTTGTGTTACCATTTTATGCAGCTTTGCTGCACTGGCTCAAAGTCAATCCCGGCCCGCTAAAGAACCTGTACTAAAAATACTCCGCAGCATGAAAAGTCCGGATTCGGCAGCTGTGCTTGCAAAAAAGCTGATCGATTCGGCCAGGAAAAATAACAATAAACCATTTGAAGCGCGGGTGTTGCTGGCCCGGGCTTACCAGGCTTATGGCATTGGTAATGAACATGATGCTTTAACCTTTGGTCGTGAAGCTACCAAATTGACAACCACGGCCGATTCACTTACTTATGAAAAAGCACCAATAATGGTAGCCTACATGCTCAGCCGCGAAGCCAAAACGGTTGAAGCCTTAAACGTTGCTTTTAAAATACTGAAAGAGTGCGATAATAGGGGATGGAAAAGTTTAAGTATAGACTGCCGCGCTTGTATTGCCGATATTTATCGGTCGATTGGTAACCCTAAACAAGCCCTGCCTTATGCTGAGCAAGCTTCAAAAGATGCATTGAGCATAAAAGATACAGCTTCTTATATTTTTGCGCTGAGTAACCTATCTAACATCCTTTCCGAACGGAGTATATCGTCGCCGGGTAACCTGGTAAAAGCTACCCGGCTAATGGAACAGGTACTTGATAAAAAGTATGCTCATTTTCTTTCAGATTTTAGCATAGCCCGTTACCAGGGCAATCTGGGCCGGCTTTACCTCATGACCAACCAGGATAAAAAGGCAGAGGAGATCCTGATGAAATCACTGGAATTATCCCGCAAAGGCGAGTTCAAAACTCTCGAAAAGCATAACCTTAACGAACTTATGACCATGTATGTTGATCATAAGGAGTTTAAGAAGGCCGCGCGATACGGGGAAATGGCGGTTAGTATCCAACCCGAATCACAAAGTAACATCACCGTACAAAAAAACATCTATAATCATTTAACCGATGCATATGAAGGTATTGGTGATTATAAAAACGCTTTTAAGTATAGTTATCTGTACCGGCGGCTTAATGACAGTATCAACCAGCTTGATAAAGCAAGGGATGCTTCCGAACTGGATAAAAAATACCAGGCCGATAAACGGTTATTAATAGCCGCCGGTGAAACTAAGCTGGTTGAGGTACAACGGAATTTTTTAATTGTGCTTGCGCTGTTTATAGTAATGTCCTCCATTATCAGTTATCGTTGGTTTATTCTTAAAAAGAAAAGAGAGACGGCGTTGCTGGCCGAAGAACATAGTCAACTGGAAAAAATGGATGCTATGAAAACACGCTTTTTTGCAAACGTAAGTCATGAATTACGCACTCCATTAACGCTCATCATGGGGCCGGCGGTTCAGCTCCTGGCTTTTACTAATTATGAAGATGAACAGCTTAACATGCTGCATTCGATATTACGCAATAGCAAAAAGCTACTCAATATGGCCAACGAATTGCTTGATCTTGGCAAATTGGAAGCAGGGAAATTAGCATTACAACCCCAGCCCGTTGCATTATTATCATTTGTAAAGATACTATACCAGGGTTTTGTATCGGCCGCTGAATATAAACAAATGGATTACAGACTGCTCAACTTCATTGATCCGGCGCTTTTTGTTTTGCTCGATCAGGAAAAGTTTGAAAAAATAGCTAATAACCTCATCAGTAATGCTATTAAGTTTACGCCTTATGCAGGTACTATAACCATTACTGCTGATATAAAGCTGGAAATGATTGAGTTTGGAGTAGCCAATACCGGTGTGGGGATTCATCCGGATGATCTGCCTAACATTTTTGACCGCTATTACCAGGGCAGAGGTAATAACGAACCCTCAGAAGGCGGCACTGGCATAGGCCTTGCTATAGCACGTGAACTTACAGAACTGATGGGCGGGCATATTGCGGTTGATAATAATTGGGGAAAGGGTGTGTTTTTTAAGATAGTTATCCCGTTTAAGGCAACTGAAAAGCCGGCAACTGAAGTGTCCGGAACAGAAGCCGTAATTGTTTCGAATAGTAAAACCGTGGGGAAAGACACTAACGGGGAACTTATTATGCTGGTTGAAGACCATCATGAAATGGCTGCTTACATTGCAGATATTTTACGGCCACAATATCGACTCATCACTGCCGGCAATGGCCGCGCAGCACTGCAAAAACTGCAGGATATGCCGGTAATGCCCAGCCTGATCATATCAGATGTGATGATGCCCGAAATGGATGGCTTTACCCTGCTTGAAACCCTGAAGCAAAGCCCGGCTTACTGCAACATCCCAGTGATCATGCTCACCGCACTGGCCAATACACGGCATAAGCTTAAAGCGCTTCATATTGGTGTTGATGATTATCTCACCAAACCATTTTTAAGCAGCGAATTGCTTGCACGCACTGTTAATCTTATTAACAACGCCGCCGCCCGCTCCGGGGCTACCATCTCTGATGATGATGAGCTGATTACAGGAACCAATGATCTGCAGATTGAACAACCGGCAGAAAACCCGGGCTTGAAACTTTCGCCTGCCGATTTATCCTGGCTTGAGGAATTGGAAGCCCGGGTACGAAAACATACCGGCAAAACCGATCTTACGCTTGCCGCCCTGAGCTATGAACTGGCGATCAGTGAGCGGCAATTGTTTCGCCGCATAAAATCAATTACCGGACTTACGCCTAATAAATACATCCGCGCCATTAAATTGCAAATAGCACGCGAAGCTATCGAAAGCGGCAAGTACCGCACCATTGCCGAAGTATCATATGCCGCGGGGTTTGATACACCTGCATACTTTGGCAAATTGTTTAAGGAACATTATGGCCGCGACGTTAACGAGCTACTTTAAACAATCCGGCCGGTTATCATTGTCTTCTTAATTTTCAGAAATCTTTAACTGACAGGAGGCTTTTTTTAAGCAAATGGCGGTTTTATAAAGCTAAATGGCAGTTTTATTATATCGCTTTTAGGCAGCTTTGTGAGATACAATCACCCCCTAATATAATGACTGTGACTTTTAATGAGGATAACCTCCGTACCCTTAACAGCCAAACCGATACAATACCAACTATCGGCAAAGCGCCTGATGCAATATGTCCGAGATGCAAAAACAAATTTTGCGACCGGATAAAAAGAGGTGCTATTGTTAAACTGTTGCTTCCCCGGCTTGCAGTAAAACGCTATCGCTGCAGCAGGTGCTCAAACAGGTTTTATAAACGCGGATAAATTTATTTAAGCATCTACCTTTTATTTTTTAGGATAGCAAGAGAAATCAGCCTTTCAACTTAAACTTGAATTATGCCTGATTTTAATTGTGCTTTGCCGGTTTACTTTCGGGTAGCCGGCATTGTTTTTTTGCAGATACATCACCTTATATCCTATAAGACGGAACGCGCTGTTCCATTGATGTCTGCATATTCCGCCAACAAAAAAGCCCGCCAGTTATCCCGGCGAGCCTTCTTCATTAAAAGTAAGATTTTAAATAGCCTTATTCCACAACGCTTAATTTAAGCGTATTGGTTTTACCCTGTTTAATTATAGGGGTAGAAGCCGTGTTAACAACTACGTCGCCCGTTTTAATCAGGCCTTCAGCTTTAAGGATGTCGTTAACATCAGCAATGGTTTGATCTGTGCTTTCCAGCTGATCATAATAATACGCCCTCACACCCCAAACGAGGCTAAGCGCATTCAATAGCTGCTTATTTGATGTAAAGATATATGTACTGGCTTTAGGCCTGTGGCTTGATATTTCAAATGCAGTATAACCTGAAGTAGTCATGGAAACGATACCTACCGCATTACTTTGCTCAGCAATATGTACGGCAGATTCGCAAAGTGCATTGATCAGGAAATCCGGAGAAGAAGGGTCTTTAACTGTTGCTTGCTTTGGAGCGTTAAACGGATAGCCTAATTCTTCAACATTGCGTACAATTTTGGCCATAGTTTCAATAACAATAACCGGGAACTCACCAACTGATGTTTCGCCGCTTAACATAACCGCATCGGCACCATCAAGTACAGAGTTGGCAACGTCATTCACTTCGGCACGGGTTGGGCGTGGTGTGGTGATCATTGATTCCAGCATCTGGGTAGCTACGATAACCGGCTTTGAAGCAGCGCGACATTTACGGGCAATCATTTTTTGCAGTAACGGTACTTCTTCAAGCGGCATTTCAACACCAAGGTCACCACGGGCAACCATTACACCATCTGTAGCAGCAATAATGGCATCAATATTTTCAATAGCTTCCGGCTTTTCAACTTTGGCAATTACCTTAGCCGCCGAACCGTTGCGTGCTATAATACGTTTCAAGTCAATGATATCCTCGCCTGTGCGAACAAAAGAAAGACCGATCCATTCAACATCCTGTTTAAGGGCAAATTCAAGATTGATCAAATCTTCTTCGGTTAAGCTTGGGATAGACACTTTGGTGTTAGGCAGGTTAACACCCTTGCGTGACGTTAAGATACCGCCGTGAACAACCTCACATATAACTGTATCAATTTTGTTGGTTTCAATAACCCTTAACTGCAGTTTGCCGTCATCAAGCAAAATAATTTCGTTTGCCTGTACGTCCTGTGGGAAGGTATCATAAGTAATATAGATCTGCTCATCGTTACCAATGCACTCGTGAGTGGTAATTTTAATGTGCGTTCCGTTAACTAAATGAATACCGCCGTCCTTTACCAACCCGATGCGGATCTTTGGGCCCTGTAAATCGGCCAGGATACCTACGTTGGTTTTGTATTGCTCGTTAATTTCACGGATAAGATCGATCACTACCTTATGATCTTCAGGCTTACCGTGCGAAAAATTAAGACGGCAAACGTTAACACCTGCCTTGATCATCGCTAATAAAACATCCTTTTTAGCTGATGCCGGCCCCATGGTGGCAACAATTTTTGTACGATTATAGTATAGTTCCATATTATTCGGGTTAAAACTGGAGGGTATTTAATGATTGTAAAATCAACATCTTTTTAAATTCGGCGCTAAAATAAAAGATTTTCCCGTGATTTTATTTTTTTTGGGTCAATCTTTACAGCTGCAACAATCTCTGGTATTTTATTTAGCGATGAAATGATCGTATCAAGCTCATTATCATCTATATAGTTACGGATCATTAAAAAATAGTCGGCACTTTTTATTTCAGGCACCAGGTAGCCATCTGAGCCTTTATTGCCTATAAAGAAGAAGTCTGTTTCGGTGGTTTCCCAGCTATAACGGTATAATGAAAACAAAACAGGTTCGCTCCCGGGGTAAATATCTACTTCCAGGTCATCGGTTTTTACGAAATTAAAATTCAAGTACTTGTTTATAAGAAAACAAACCCGGTAATCTTTAAGTGAGCTTGTTACTGCAATGAGCACAAAATCAAAATCGATCTCAAACTTTAAAAATTTCCTGTTCAAAATCATTACTTTTACGCCGTCAAAATTACTAATACAAACCGTTTCAATAAAATTTTGTTTAGAGATTTATATTGTAAAAGTTTTAGATTTGTTTATTGACAGAATTTATTTTTCTTTGCACTGAATTTTTATTAATCATTAAACTATAAAGACTATGTCTGATATCGCTTCAAGAGTAAAAGCTATTATCGTAGAAAAACTGGGTGTTGACGAAAGTGAAGTTACGCCAGAAGCGAGTTTCACCAACGATCTTGGTGCCGACTCGTTAGACACCGTGGAATTAATCATGGAGTTTGAAAAAGAATTTAACGTGGCTATTCCTGACGATCAGGCTGAAACTATTGGTACTGTTGGCCAGGCAGTTGCTTACCTTGAAAAAAACGTTAAATAAAACTCCTTAACTGGATTAAATGGAGTTTAAAAGAGTTGTAGTAACCGGGCTTGGAGCACTTACTCCTATTGGTAACACTGTTTCAGATTATTGGAACGGACTGATCAATGGAGTAAGTGGCGCTGCCTTGATCAAAAGTTTTGATACCGAAAAATTCAAAACTAAGTTTGCGTGCGAAGTAAAAGACTTTGACGCGGATGGTTTTTTGGGCCGTAAAGACGCCCGCAAATTGGATCCCTTTGTACAATACGCCTTATTTTCAACCGAAGAAGCCGTAAAAGACGCAGGGTTAGATTTTTCAAAACTGGATACCAGCCGTATTGGCGTTATCTGGGGCTCGGGTATTGGGGGGTTAAAAACTTTCCTCGACGAGGTGACGGCCTTTGCCAAAGGTGATGGCTCTCCGCGTTTTAACCCGTTCTTTATCCCTAAAATGATTGCCGATATAGCCCCCGGCCATATATCTATTAAATATGGTTTGCGCGGCCCCAACTTCACTACTGTTTCGGCATGTGCTTCATCAAATAATTCCTTGATAGATTCATTTAACTACATCCGCCTGGGTAAAGCTAACATGTTCATCAGCGGTGGTTCTGAAGCCATTATCAACGAAGCCGGCATAGGTGGTTTTAACGCCATGCATGCATTATCAACCCGAAACGATGATCCGGCAACGGCATCACGTCCGTTTGATCTGGACAGGGATGGTTTTGTGGCCGGTGAAGGAGCAGGTACTATCATTTTAGAGGAGTTAGAGCATGCAAAAGCCCGCGGCGCTAAAATATACGCCGAAATGATGGGTGGCGGCATGAGCGCCGATGCCTATCACATGACAGCACCTCATCCCGATGGCTTAGGTGCCGCATTTGTAATGCGCGCAGCCCTCGAAGATGCTAAACTTAGCCCTGCCGATATTGATTATGTGAACGTTCACGGCACATCAACCCCAATCGGTGATCCGCAGGAAATTAAAGCAATACAGGATGTGTTTGGCGATGATATTTACCGTATCAACATTAGCTCAACCAAATCAATGACTGGCCATTTACTTGGTGCTGCCGGCGCGGTTGAAGCTATTGCATCGATACTGGCATTAAAACATGGTATCATCCCTCCAACCATTAATCACTTTACTGATGATCCGGCTTTTGATCCTAAGATCAATTTCACTTTCAATACCGCTCAAAAACGCGATATTAATATAGTGCAAAGCAATGGATTTGGTTTTGGCGGACACAACGCTTCTGTAATATTTAAAAAGTACGAAGATTAATTGTGGTTTGATGCCTATAAGTCGGTTCTACAAGCTTTATATATCACCCAACAGAAAGTATGTTAAAATTTTAAAGAATTTGCTCGGTTTTGTGCCGGGCAATTTGTCTTTATACCGCATGGCTTTCCGTCATAAATCGGTAGCCCAAAACATCAAGAAGGGGGTAAAAAACAGTAACGAACGCCTGGAATTTTTGGGCGATGCCGTACTGGGCAGTGTTGTTGCTGAAGTACTTTTTAAATTATACCCTTATGAAGATGAGGGCTTTTTGACCGAATTACGCTCAAAAATAGTAAGCCGTGTAAACCTTAACGCACTCGGAAAAAAACTTGGCTTTGATAAATTGATTGAGTATGACAACCGTATGCTTAACTCAAGCAGGCAGGGATCATTACTGGGCGATGCCTTTGAAGCCCTGATTGGCGCGGTTTATTTGGATAAAGGCTATGACTTTACCAAAAACTTCCTCATCAACCACATCATAAAACCTCATATTGATATTCATACGCTTGAGCAAACGGAAACTAACTTCAAAAGCAAGCTTATTGAATGGTGCCAGCGACATGGCCGCGATATTATTTTTGAACTGGTAACCAACCAGGACGGCGAAAGCACCAAGCTTTTCACTGTACAGGCCAATATAGATGGTGAAGTGATGGGCTCGGGCAAAGAATTCAGTAAAAAGAACGCCGAAAAGCTTGCCGCTGAAAAAGCATGCGAAGCCTTGGGGATCTGATTCAAAGTATTTTAACGATTAAAGCGGCAGTTTTTTTTCCTTTTTAAGTTCTACCGGCCCTTCACCCAATTTAACAGTTGAATCCGGCACGATGAATGTTGGGCTGTTTAGCTTTTCGAGCTTTTCTTTATCACTGCTATTTTTGTAATATTCATATGCCCGTATGGTGTGCTTTATCAGGTCATAATCAGTCCAGGCTTTAATATCCTTGTAGGTAGGCGTATAATAATTCATGAATTTACGGGCAAGGCTATCAGTAGCCAGTCCGGTATATTGCTTCACAAATGGGATGTTGTAATGTTTGTGAATTTCGGCCTGCTCCAATTCGCTTTGGGCGTTTTGAGCGAAGCGACGTGCGCGATTGGGAGTTGTTCCTAAAAGCTCGTAAAGGCCGGTTACAGGGTTACTTAAAAAAGATAACGCGGGCGGCTTGCCATTATAATAAGTTCCCTGTTTCTTATAATCGTTTAACACCTGGTTTATCTCCTGCCTCTTGGTTTGGCCAACAACTTTTACCTCGTCAAGTTTTATAATGGGCTGCATGTAAACGGGCATGTCGCTATTGTTCAGTACCACTACTTTTTGAGGGGTATAGTCATCGCGGGAAAAAAGCAGGGTATCGCCAACACGGGTTTTTATGCTAAACCAGCCAACATCATCACTAAGTATCAATGTTTTGGTATTCAGATCTTTAACAAAAACCTGCCCTACACGCTCATTGGTCACCTTTTTTGAGATAACCCCTTTTACCGTAAACTCCTGGGCCGAAACATGAACGGTAATGAGGTATAGAACCCCTGTTAAAAGCAGGTATAAATAGTTGCGCATCAGTGATAATTGAACGTAAATATAGGAAGTGTATTTTATTTGAAATGTGAAAAAGTGTTAAAGCGCTTCGCTTTGGTGGTTGGAGGTTAGAGACTGGAGGTTAGTTTTTATTTTTTTTGAATGATAAACTCTCTCTATTGAATTTATTTCAAATCCGAAATTTAACATTCGAAATCCGAGTGACCTAACCTCTAATCTCCGATCTCTAACCTCTAACTAAATTTGCTATCTTTGCCGCATGATAAAATCCATGACAGGGTATGGAATTGCCAGTTTTGATTCGGGCAGTACAAAATACACCGTAGAGGTTAAATCCCTGAACAGCAAATTTTTAGAACTATCACTTCGTTTGCCGAAGATTTTTGCCGAAAAAGAGTTTCAGCTGCGTAATGACTGCAGCAAGCTTATTGAACGCGGTAAAGTAAACTTATCTATCAATACCGAACAGGTAAGCCAGTCGGTAAAAGCGGCGGGGATCGATAAAGATCTGCTTAAACACTACTATAATCAACTTAAATCGGTTAGTGAAGAGCTTGGCGAACCAACCGGCAACTTGCTTCAGCTGGCATTGGGCTTACCAGAGGTTGTGAAATACGAAGAAGATACCATATCCGAAGATGAGTGGAAAGCCGTTGAGAAAACTTTCCAACAGGCTATGGCCGCTTTCCAGGATTTCAGGTCACAGGAAGGCAATGTTATTGAACTGGAGATTAAAGGGCGTATTAACACTATATTAAAAAACCTGGACCTTGTTGAGCTGGAAGATCCAAAACGAGTTCCTTTGGTCCGCGAGCGCCTTAATACGTTTTTAGCCGAAGCCGCAAGCCGCGAAGCTATAGATCAAAACCGGTTTGAACAGGAACTGATCTACTATATCGATAAGCTTGATATTACCGAAGAAAAGGTAAGGCTGAAAGCGCATTGCGAATACTTTATCGAGACATTAAAAAACGCCGATGCAAACGGCAAAAAGCTGGGCTTCATTTCGCAGGAGATTGGCCGCGAGATCAATACATTAGGATCAAAAGCCAATGATGCCAACATCCAGAAACTGGTAGTAGGCATGAAAGAAGAGCTTGAAAAAATTAAAGAACAACTGTTAAACGTATTGTAAAGTTCATAGATGATGGTTCGTAGTTCATGGATTACTTCCATTGCCCTATAACCAGCTATGAACCATGAACTAATGAACGATGACCAAAGAAGGTAAACTCATCATATTTTCGGCTCCCTCAGGTGCTGGTAAAACCACCATAGTACATCATTTGCTGGGAAAAATTCCTGATCTTGAATTTTCCATTTCGGCCACCACGCGTGAGCGCCGCGGCGATGAGGTGCATGAAAAAGATTACTACTTTATAAGTAAAGAAGAGTTTTTGCACCGCATTGCCAAAAAACAGTTTGTTGAATTTGAAGAAGTTTATACCGGTACTTTTTATGGCACGCTCCGTACTGAAATTGAGCGCATCTGGGCAAAAGGCAAAACGGTAATATTTGATATTGACGTTGAGGGTGGCCTTCACCTTAAACGCAAATACGGTCCCCAGGCTTTGGCCATATTTGTACAACCGCCATCGCTTGAGGTTTTAATTGAAAGGTTGACCGGCCGTGGCACTGATAGTGAAGAAAAACTGAAAGAACGCTTTGCTAAGGCAGAAAAAGAGCTTAAATACGCTCCGCAATTTGATATTATACTCAAAAATTACGATCTTGAAACGGCTTGCGCAGAAGCGGAGGAATTGGTGAGTAACTTTATTAGCCCCCCGGCCCCCTGAAGGGGGAGTGCAAAAAACTCATTTTGTACACCGGGAGCGCTTAATCTACAAAACTTTTAATTTCCCCTTTAGGGGTTAGGGGCACAACATGAAGATAGGCTTACTGTTTGGTTCATTTAATCCTATACATATAGGGCATTTGATTATTGCCAATTATATGGCAAACCATACCACGCTTGATAAGGTGTGGCTGGTGGTATCGCCCCAAAATCCGTTAAAAAAGTATGGCGATCTGATCAACACTTATGACAGATTGGAGATGGCCCGCCTGGCTACTGATAATGCAACCAATATTAGTGTGAGCGATGTTGAGCTGAAGTTGCCCCAGCCATCGTATACCATTGATACCCTTGCCCATTTAAAGGAAAAATATCCCGAGCATGAGTTTGCCCTCATCATGGGTTCGGATAACCTTGGCTCCCTGCATAAGTGGAAAAACTATAAGCTTATCCTGCGCGATTACCGCATTTACGTGTACCCACGCCCCGGGTATGAAAACGCCGAACTGGCCGATCACCCTTCGGTTACCATCACCATGACACCGCTTATGGAGCTTTCGGCAACGTTTATCCGCAAATCAATAGCCGAAAAAAAGAACGTACAGTTTTTTGTACCAGACCCGGTATTGAAATTTATTGAGAGCAAAAGCTTGTACAGGTAACTCTGTAAATCTAAATCGCCCGTCATCGCTTTGTACCTTAAAGCAATGACGGGCGATTATTAAGTGTGGGTTTACCCAATAAAATGATATAAAAACACAACTTCGCCGGTAAAAGCCGGTTTGCGCTGGTCTTTTATTTCGAGTTCGATGGCCATGGTGGATTTCGTTGTGCCACGAAGGTTAAGCAAGCTGGTCAGCTTTACCTTTAACCGTACTTCATTATCAACCAGCACCGGCTGTGCAAAACGAAGGTTTTCGATACCGTAATTAATTTCCATTTTCAGGTTTTCGATCTTTACGATCTCTTTCCATAGGTGAGGGATAAGTGAAAGTGTAAGGTAGCCATGTGCAATGGTTGACTTAAACGGGCTTTCAGTTTTTGCCCTTTCCGGGTCGGTATGGATCCATTGGTGATCGAGGGTTGCATCGGCAAATTTGTTGATCTGCTCCTGCGTAATGGTGTGCCATGATGATACGCCAAGGTCGTTGCCAACCTGCTGTTCAAACTCCTGAAAACTGCTGATTACAATCATATTGGTTTATTGATAGTTAGGTTTTTTTAATATTGAAGCCGCAAAGGTATTAAATTATAGTGTTTATTCGCCCAGTAATGCCTTTAAGCTTTCCAGTGTGTCTGCTTCTTCTTTTGGTTTGTCATGCCGCCACCTCAATATCCGCGGGAACCGCAATGCTATGCCCGATTTATGACGGGTGGACTTATTGATACCCTCAAAACCTATTTCAAACACCAACTCGGGCTTTACGGTACGTACGGGACCAAATTTTTCGATGGTATTGCGTTTTACAAAATAGTCGACCTTATTGATCTCCGCATCGGTAAGCCCCGAATAAGCCTTGGCAAAAGGCACCAGCTTGTCGCCATCCCAAACGGCAAAAGTATAATCTGCATACAGGTCGGCCCGGCGGCCATGACCTTTTTGGGCATAGATCATCACAGCATCCACCGATAGCGGATCGATCTTCCATTTCCACCAATCGCCCCTGCGGCGGCCTACCTGGTAGGCCGCGCTTTTGCGTTTCAGCATGATCCCCTCGGCTATCATAGCGCGCGACTGTTCCCTGATACTTCCAAGCTGCTCCCAGCTTTCAAACTGAATCAGCGATGAAATACGGAACACTTCGGAATATCGTGTCTCTGTTTGTAACTGTTCCAAAATTTCCCGTCTTTCAGTTTGGGATTTATAGCGGATATCTTCACCTTTATGTTCCAGGCAATCATAAGCAATAACGGCTACAGGGCTTTCTTCCAGAATTTTTTTGCTGAGATTTTTTCTGCCGATACGCGTTTGCAGCACGTTAAACGGCATAGGCAAGCCATTTTGGAAACTGAGGATCTCGCCGTCAATCACCGTACCATCGGGGAGGGCATTTAAAAAGAGATGCAGCTCAGGAAACTTCTCAGTAGCCAGATCTTCGCCACGGCTCCAGATAAAAATCTCGCCGCCGCGCTTTATCATTTGCGCACGGATCCCATCCCACTTCCACTCGGCCTGCCAGTCGGATGCATCACCGAGGGCGATCCCTACTTCAGCAGGAGTTTTTTGTTTTTCGGACGTTTCCTGGATAGGATAGGCCAGGAAAAAAGGATAAGGCCGGGAGATATTAGCTTCGGCATCCTGCTCCGCCATCAATTGCGAAAACTGATAAGTTTCGGGCAGCCAGCTCCCCATAATGCGATGGGTAAGTACTGCGGGTTCGAGTCCGGAAATATCCGCCAGCGCCTTGATTACCAAATTTTGTGATACGCCAACCCTGAAACTGCCGGTTAGCAGTTTATTAAACACAAAGCGTTCCTGGCTATCCAGCATGGCCCATGAATCCATCAGCCATTCTTTTTTTCGCTCTTCAGTTTTATCGTTAAGGGCATTAATCTCGGCTATCCATTCGGTAAGCGTTTTGCTGCTGCTTGCGTCACTTTGAGGCATAAGTAATGCCATAGTTTCTGCCAAATCTCCCACTACATGATAGCTTTCCTCAAAAAGCCAGGCAGGAATGTGTGATGCCTCGATGGCCCAGTTTCGTACCAGCGTTGAATTGATCTGCCGCTTTGCCCGGCGACCGGTAAACAAAGCAAGCATGTGCATTTT
This sequence comes from Mucilaginibacter gossypii, assembly GCF_900100945.1. Taxonomy (GTDB): domain Bacteria; phylum Bacteroidota; class Bacteroidia; order Sphingobacteriales; family Sphingobacteriaceae; genus Mucilaginibacter; species Mucilaginibacter gossypii. The sequence goes on from NZ_FNCG01000015.1 coordinate 170,350, forward strand.
ATCGGTATCGGGCACTGTATTAAAATAGTCTTTTAATACTTTAACCTTTTCGTTGGTTTTATTGGTTTCGTCAAGCGAAAGAAAGAGTTGGGCGAAGGCTTTCATGAATCGGCCCCTCCAACCTCACTTAAATCCTCTCCAAAGGAGAGGACTTCCTTTTCTGGTTCTCCGGCGCTTGGAGCCTCCCCTTCGGGGAGGTTGGAGGGGTCTTCTTCGCCTCCATACAAAGTATGCACCTCATGTGCATTAAAACCAATCTCATTTAAATATCTCGAAAACGTGGCTGTGTATCCATGGGTAAGGTAAACGCACTCACAATCCGTAGCGTCAATAGCGCTAATGAGACCATCCCAATCGGCATGGTCAGAAAGCACAAAACCCCTGTCGGCAGCGCGACGGCGTTTAGCCCCGCGGATGGCCATCCAACCCGAACAATAACCAAAACTATACGGCTGAAACTTACGCATCCAGGGCGTACCTACTGATGAGGGTGGCGCTATGATGATGCCTTTCCTAACTTCTTCTTTTGAGCTTTCCTGCGTAATTCTTTCGGTTGGGTTTAACAACACGCCATTGCGACGAAGGGCTTCATTGGTATTTTCGATAACACCATGAGTATAAATCTTTCCATTAAACAAATCGAGGTTTTGCAATATACGTTGTGCTTTTCCTAAAGAATAACCCACCAATACGGTGGCCAGTCCGTTATCAAGGTTATTACGCCACCAGCTATTAATCTCGTTAAAGGTTTGTACCTGCGGTTTCCATTGGTAAACCGGCATCCCAAAAGTACACTCTGAAATAAAGTGATGGCATTTAACCGGCTCAAACGGAGTAGAGATCCCATCATCTTCTACCTTGTAATCGCCGGATACTACCCAAACCTCGCCTTTGTATTCAACCCGGATCTGCGCTGAGCCGATCACGTGGCCTGCCGGGAAGAGTGACACAGTAACACCATTCTTGTGTACTATTTCACCATACTCAACCGTTTGCAGGTTGATTTCGCCTAAACGGTACAATAAAACCTCGCGCGAAAGATGATGGGCAAGGTAATGTTTATGCCCCCAATAAGCATGATCGGCATGGGCGTGGGTTATTACAGCATCATCAACCGGCTTCCATGGATCGATATAAAATTTGCCCTGCGCGCAGTAAATCCCTCTATCTGTAAATTCAAGCAGCGGTTTTTTAGCCATGTTATATAAACTACTGATAAGCAAATTGGTTTGCCCCCGGGGGCCCTAAAGGGGGAGCATCCCAAAAACAAAAAAAATGTCATTTCGATAGAGCAAGGGCAGACTTGAGCGGCGGGGCGAAAGAGAAATCTTATACGCCATGCAGGCCGCTATGCATGGCGTAAGATTTCTCCTCCCCCCTTCACACATTTTCCACAACCGGTTCGTCGAAATGACATTTTCTTTTGAAGCTTACGTTGTTGGTTATTTAAACCACAACTTCGCCTGCTTTTCATCTACCTGCAATCTCACTTCTCGCCCTAATACCAAACTGTTATTATCGGGGATATGCCCTGCCGGGAAATCGAAACATACCGGGTAGTTATATTCTTTAACAATCTCCATCACTATTTGGGACACAGTTTGGCCAAACGGTATGTCATTATCTTTGATATCGGTAAAGCCGCCTACTACCAAACCTGCGAGTTTTTTTAGTTTACCTGCCCTGTCCAACATCCGCAGCATTCTATCTACCGAGTACAAATACTCACCTACGTCCTCTATAAACAGAACCTTATTGTTATAATCCAGATCGGACACCGACCCTGCAGCAGCTACCAGCAACGATAAATTACCGCCTACAATGGTACCTTTGGCTTTGCCTGGTTTATTAACATCATGTGTTGTAAATTCATAATTTAATTCCTCGCCAAACAAGGCTCTTCGTAAAGTATCGATCGAATGTTTGGACGCATCGGGAATGTTAACCGGCATTTGCCCGTGAATGGTTTGCACCCCATAATTAGTAAACAAGTGGGTATGTAATAGCGTTATATCGCTAAAGCCGATAAGCCATTTGGGATTTTGTACAAAACGGCTAAAGTCAACCTTGTCAATCATCCTCACGGTTCCATAGCCCCCACGGGCGGCAATGATGGCTTTGATACTGTCATCGTCAATAAAACGCTGCATATCGGCTGCCCTAAAATCATCATCGCCGGCAAATTGATGAAATGAGGCGTCTACAGTATCTCCCAAAACAACTTCCAGTCCCCAGCTCTGCAGAAGCGCGATAGCATCTGTCATGGGGTTGGGCAGTTTTTTGGCAGGGCAGGTGATGGCTATTTTGTCGCCTTTTTTGAGGTATGAGGGTTGAGTTTGAACCATGATTTTAAAGATTGAACGATTACCTTGATAATAAGAGAAAAAAATCAGGAAATCCTTAAATCATGAGCATCATGGTTCAGGCATTTTTCCCACTTAAATCAATTATCTTTGCACACTATTTACCAAGGCGATATTTAATGTCACAACTCAACAAATATAAACGATTCACCATTACATCGGCCCTGCCTTATGCCAACGGCCCCTTACATATCGGTCACCTTGCCGGTGCTTACCTGCCGGCAGATATTTTTGTGCGGTATTTAAGGTTGAAAAAGAAGGACGTGGTGTACATATGCGGCTCGGATGAGCACGGTGCTGCTATTACCATCAAAGCCAAAAAAGAAGATACTACCCCGCAAGCCATTATCGATAAATACCACAAACAGATAAAAGATAGTTTTGAAGAGTTCGGTATCGCATTTGATATTTATCACCGTACCTCGTCGCCTATTCATCATGAGCTAAGCCAGGAGTTTTTCCTGAACCTATATGAAAAGGACGAGTTTATTGAAAAATTCTCCGATCAGTATTTTGACGAAGATTATCAGCAGTTTCTGGCCGACCGTTATATCATCGGAACCTGCCCTAATTGCGGTAACGAAAATGCCTACGGCGACCAGTGCGAGCGCTGCGGCACCTCCCTTAGCCCTACCGACCTCATTAACCCGATCTCGACCCTAAGTGGCAAAACGCCCGTGCTTAAATCAACCAAACACTGGTACCTCCCTTTGGATAAATACCAGCCATGGCTGGAGCAATGGATAGATGCCAAAGAAGGCAGCTGGAAAGTGAATGTTTTTGGCCAGTGCAAATCATGGCTAAAATCGGGCCTGCAGCCGCGCTCCATGACCCGCGACCTTGACTGGGGCATTGACGTACCGCTGGCCGAGGCTAAAGGCAAAAAGCTTTATGTGTGGATGGATGCGCCTATCGGTTATATTTCGGCCACCAAGCAATGGGCTATTGATAACAAAAAAGACTGGAAGCTATACTGGAAAAAACAGGCCGATGAGCAGGATGATGCTTGCTTATTGCATTTTATCGGTAAGGATAATATCGTATTCCATTGTATTATTTTTCCATCTATACTGCACGCGCACGGCGAATATATTTTGCCGCAAAACGTACCAGCCAACGAGTTTCTGAATTTAGAAGGCGATAAACTTTCCACTTCGCGTAACCACGCGGTTTGGCTGCATGAGTACCTGGAAGAGTTCCCGGGCAAACAGGACGAATTACGCTATGTGCTAACCTCCATCCTACCCGAAACCAGCGACAGCGAGTTTACCTGGAAAGATTACCAGGCCCGGGTAAATAACGAGCTGGTAGCCATATTAGGTAACTTTGTGAACCGGGTAATGATATTGATGCATAAATTTTACGACGGTAAAATTGAGGCTGATACTGAAAAGATAGAATTTACCGACGCAACCCTGAGCACTGGCATTGGCGAATATTATGATGAGATAGAAAAGAACCTTGAAGCTTACCGCTACCGCCAGGCTTTGCAGGCTGTAATGGATATGGCCCGCTTAGGTAACCGTTACCTAACCGAAAAAGAGCCGTGGAAAACCATTAAAACAGAGCCTGCCGCTGCTAAAGAAGCGCTGCACAATTGTTTGGTGCTGATTGGTCACCTCGCTACCGTGGCGCAGGCCTTTTTACCCGCTACAGCTAAAAGGATCATTACTATGCTTAACCTGCCTAATGAGCCGATAGCTTATGACCAGGAAATGTATTTTAACAACGGTCACCAGTTGAACCCGGCTGCGCTGTTGTTTGAAAAGGTAGAGGACGATGTGATAGAAGCCCAGCTTAAAAAGCTATCAGATAAGAAAGCCGCTGCGGTTCCGCCAAAATCGGCCGATGTGTTACCTGCAAAGGAAAATGTTAACTACGAAACCTTTGCTACCATGGATATCCGTACAGGTACCATTTTAGCTGCCGAAAAGGTTGCCAAAACCAAAAAGCTGCTGAAGCTGACCATTGATACAGGAATTGACGAGCGCACCGTAGTATCCGGCATTGCCGAATATTATGAGCCGGAAAACATCATAGGCCAAAAAGTAAGCATACTGGTAAACCTGGAGCCGAGGGAGATCAAAGGTATTGTATCGCAAGGCATGATCCTGATGGCCGAAAACAGCGAAGGCAAGCTGAGCTTTGTTGCCCCTACTGAAGATTTCCACAATGGCGCAGTAATCCGTTAAATGTGCAGATTTAAGATGCGAAGATGCGCAAATGAGCTGTTTTTAAATTTTGAATTTTAGGGTGTGATTTTTCATCGAAAAATTGCACCTTTGCAAACTAAATAAAAGATCGGTCTTTTTTGAGGCTGATTTTTAAACGGTCCCGTAGTTCAACGGATAGAATAGGAGTTTCCTAAACTCTAGATATGAGTTCGATTCTCGTCGGGACCACATCCTAAGACAAAAGCCTTTAGACGGAAGTCTCAAGGCTTTTGTCGTTATTGGAACGTTAAAGTAGTTCGGTGATAACACCGAAAGCGAGAAAAAATAATATGAGAAGCTTTAGATGAAAATTCAAAAGCTTTCGTAATTCTTACTGAATAAATTAACTTTAGTTTCATGAAACCGATTCTTATCATTGGCTTATTGACACTTGCTTTATTGTTTTCAGGCGTCACTAATACTTTTTTTAAAACAAGCTTCACCGAAAAAGAAATACTTACTCAGTTGGATCTTGCCTTTAAAGGTATTCCGAGCGAATATTACCCGGCTGGGAAGAAAGATGATATTAAATACAATTTCTTTTTTGACCTTGAACATGGCTATTTTGCTACAGCGGGTAATCGTATCCATCTTTATGCGGATGCAAGTCGTTGGGCAATTGTTTTTGAAAAAAACGGTTACGCAAACCGTGGTGGTGATGCCGAGATCGAATTGGACTATATAGGAAACTGCATTAATTATCCTATAGATAAGTACCCTGAACGGAATTATATTACCAATGCAAGTCGTATAATATTAATTATTGGAGAAGAATACGAGCGAATACAAAACAAAAGCGGGTCGGAAATGGAACAGTTCGAGTTAGTTGATCCAAACGCTAACTATGTTATTGTGAGAGGTCATAAGGTTAAGATTGAACACATTGAAAAAAAATATACTCATTTTGGGATTAAGCCAAGGGCCTTCGATAACCCGAAGCGCCTAATAAATTTTGAGGGGTTAGTACGATACTTTAGCGAAACTCACCCCTTAATTATGAATGCAACCGAATACGATATCAAAGCGCATTTGCCAAGTGACCTGCCTGAAATATCGATTATAGATAAGTTTCATTTTGAGAGTGTTTATCAAAAACACATTTTGCCAAGTAACCAGGAAACCTATCAGTTGATTGCAAAAGTGCTTGTAACTGGAAATCCTGGTTTTTGGAAACCGAAAAACAAACCAAACAACCATTGGTCAAACTGGGAGTCGGGGAATTTATGATAGCTCCCTTACATTGCTTTTAAAACTTTCGTTAAGTATTCAACTCACGTATCGACTACTCAAAACAATATTGTAAAAGGAAAGCCTGCAAATAATTGCAGGCTTTCCTTTTACAGCAAAAATGCACTAATTTTTACCCCTGCTCAATCTGCTTCAAGCTATCCATTTTCTTATAAGCTAAAAATCCTTTAATATCCTCAAAATGTTCACGAACACGCTTATTTCCGAACTCAAATACCTTTTTCACCAGCCCGTCAAGGAAATCCCTGTCGTGAGATACGAGGATAAGCGTTCCGTCGAAATCTCTTAGGGCATCTTTGATGATATCCTTGGTTCTCATATCCAAGTGGTTGGTTGGCTCATCCAGGATCAATACGTTTACAGGTTCCAGCAACAGTTTGATCATTGCTAAACGTGTTTTCTCACCGCCCGAAAGTACCTTAACCTTTTTGGTAGTATCATCGCCGCTGAACATAAATGCACCCAAAAGATCTTTGATCTTTACTGTGCCATCGCTTAAGGGAATCTGGTCGATAGTATCAAACACGGTCAAATTCTCGTCTAACAAAGCTGCTTGGTTTTGGGCAAAGTAGCCGATCTTGGCGTTGTGACCTACTTTTAAGGAACCTTCAAAATCAATCTCGCCCATGATAGCTTTAATCATGGTCGATTTGCCTTCTCCGTTTTTACCAACAAAAGCCACTTTTTCGCCCCGCTCAATCACCATTGCTGCCTTTTGGAACACCACATGATCGCCATAGGTTTTTGTCAGGTCTTCAACCATTACCGGGTACTGACCGGAACGTGGCGATGGCGGAAATTTCAATCGCAAGGCAGATGTATCTACTTCATCTATCTCAATAACCTCAAGCTTTTCGAGCATTTTTACGCGGGATTGTACCTGCAAAGTTTTGGAGTACGTGCCTCTGAACCGGTCAATAAATTCCTGGTTATCGGCTATAAAACGCTGTTGTTCTTCGTATGCTTTTAATTGATGTACCCGGCGGTCAGCACGCAACTGGAGGTAATGGGTGTACTTGGCTTTGTAATCGTAGATCCTGCCCATGGTAACCTCGATGGTACGGTTGGTGATGTTATCAACAAATGTACGATCGTGGGAGATAACCATCACCGCCTTTGCCGAGTTTACCAGGAAATCTTCCAGCCATTGTATACTCTCAATATCCATGTGGTTGGTAGGCTCATCCAGCAAGATCAAATCCGGTTTCTTCAACAGGATTTTGGCCAGCTCGATACGCATACGCCAGCCGCCCGAGAACTCGGAAGTTTGGCGGGTAAAATCCTTGCGTTCAAAACCTAAACCCTTCAATACCTTTTCTACCTCCGCATCATAATTCACCTCCTCCTGCGAATAAAATTTTTCGCTCAGCTCCGATACCCGCTCAATCAGCTTCATGTAGTCGTCACTGTCGTAATCGGTACGAATATTAAGTTGCTCATTCACTTCGTCCAGCTCTTTCTGCATCTGATTAGCCTCGTCAAAAGCTTTCATCGTTTCCTCAAAAACGGTAACGTTATCCTGGGTAAGCAAGTGCTGCGGCAAATACGCTATTACCGCGTCTTTAGGGCCGGTTACATTGCCGGTCGTAGGTTTGGCCGCACCGGCGATGATCTTGAGGATGGTCGACTTGCCTGCGCCATTCTTACCCATCAGGGCTATCTTATCGTTCTCATTGATAGAGAAGGTTACGTCGCTAAATAAGGTGGTTCCGCCAAATGAAACGGAGATGTTGTTGACATTGATCACTGTATGGTAATATTGAATTTTGCGCAAAGATAAGTGAAAGACATAGAATTATGGCAGGAACTATGAAGAGGCTATCGAACCGCGTTTGCCTATACCGATGTTGAAGATTTGCAATCCACCTATATCAAAAAAATAAATAGCAAATAGCCTAATTTAGGAAACACTGCAAGCTATGAGCTTAGAAATATCCTCACTGAGGCCAAATTTCAACTAAAAAGCCTTTAATCTGAAGATCAAAGGCTTTTTACAAGATATAGGTTAACGGTGCGGAGATCATCTAACCATCCGCTGAATCTCCGCTGTTTCCTTTTAATAGTAAACCAGGGTTACTGGGTAATATTCACCGTTCCCATATCAGTGACGGTGCCGTTTGTTACCGAAATGTTAGTTACTGTTTTGATGGCATAGGGGCTAACCGGCACAAATTTCACCTGGTAACTGCCTGCTGCGAGGCCAGGAAAATAATATTTACCGGTGGCATCTGTAGTTGAGCCAATGGTGTCGGCACCTGTAATAGCATATACCTTTGGTGAGGATGCGGCCGGGCTAACTACACCGGTCAGTGCACCCGAAGCGGCAGTAGCAATTGCGCGGATCACTGGTTTGAGGATGTACTTGCCGTTACCGGTAAGTACAACGGATTGTGCGGCGTCGAAGTCCAAACGCATAGTGTAAGCGATACCGGCGGTAAGCTTATCATGAACGTTCAGCTTCACGCCGGAGGTCTGGCCACTTGGCGTAGTCAGGTCATATGATACTCCGGCTACAATCACACGGTTACCGCTGTCGTTCAACACCAGGCGCACCTGCTGAATAGTCCCTGCGGGGATATCCTGATCGGCCAGCACAGTATCACGGCCCGAACGGAAACGCAGGATATCAACCGCGCCTCCATCCACATTGAGCGTTTGTTCACCCTTGTCGGTTACAATGATCACACTTTTGATATTCAGGATTACGGCATCAAAAGCACCGGGGGCATCGGTCATCTTCACGGTCACGTGGGCGGTACTCCCGTTATTGGTACTATCCTTTTTACAGGAAAAGAGCATAAGGCTTAGGGCTGCAGTAAATAAAAATAGCTTTTTCATGATTTAAAAAGTTTGTTTATTGAGGGAACAAATCCGCCTATTTTTTGTGTCAATGTGACGATGAATGAGGTAATTGTGTCGACGAATAGCCGCGGAATGGTTTTTCGCCGATGCATTATTCCCTTTTGCCGCAAACCCTGCTCAAATCAGTCGTACCTTCATTCGTAGCGGTACTCCAAATACTGATATCATTTTAAGCAATAAAGGCACGGCTAATAGCACAATTCATTATTTCGAAGAAATTATCATGCCTTGCCTCCATTTGGCCCGAACAGAAAAAGGTATAATCAATTAACATAAATACATTCTTCACAATTATCAATCCCCCTTTCTTTTTAAATTAAATACCTGTATTTTAGATAATTAATTTCTCCCGCCCGGGTAGAATTCGCCGAAAGGCATCACCAGTTTTAAACCGATAATTACTAAAAAAATGGAACAGCAACCTAACCAGCCATCACCCGAAAACATTATGAAAATTGGCACAGGGTTTTGGGCCTCAAAAATCCTTTTAACCGCCGTAAGTTTTCAATTGTTCACCCGGCTTGCCGAAAAGAAAACCATGAAAGCCAACGATATCAAAAACATTTTAGGGCTTAAATGTACCGACAGGAATGTTTACGATTTTTTAGATGCGTTAACCATTTTTGGTTTTTTAAAGCGTGAAGGTATTTTGGATACGGCTATTTATTCTAATTCTCTCGACACAGATACATTTTTAGATAAAAACAAGCCATCATATATTGGCGGCATCCTTGAAATGATGAATAATCGTTTATATACATTTTGGGGTAGCCTGGGCGAAGGATTGCTTACCGGGCTTCCGCAAAACGAAATAAAAAAAAGCGAGGATTTTTTTGGCTTAATATATTCAGATCCTGAAAAATTGAAAGGGTTTATTAATGCAATGAGTGGCATTCAAATGGGGAACTTTATGGCCTTTGCTCAAAAATTTGATTTTACCCAATATAAAACACTGATTGATGTAGGCGGTTCGGCCGGGCTACTTTCATTGATGGTTGCCAGGCATAATGCCCATATGCGTTGCACCAGTTTTGACCTTCCGCCGGTTGAGCCTGTCGCAAACGCAACTATACAGCAATTCGGGCTATCCGACCAGGTAAAAACAGCAAGCGGCAACTTCTTCACTATGCCGATACCCAATGCTGATGTTGTTGTAATGGGAAATATCCTGCATGATTGGGACGAGGAAAATAAAATATCATTAATGAAAAAAGCTTATGACGCGCTCCCCGCCAACGGAGCATTTGTAGCTATCGAAAACATAATAGATAGCGAGCGAAAACAAAATGTTTTTGGAATGATGATGAGCTTGAATATGCTTATTGAAACAGGTACCGGATTTGATTACACATTTGCCGACTTTAACAGATGGGCAAATATTGCCGGGTTTAAATCAACTTCAATTATTCCATTAACCGGGCCATCAAGCGCGGCAATTGCATACAAATAGATCATGGGTTCGATATTACTGAGAGGAAAAGAAATACAGGCAAAAAGTTCGAACCTAATTAAAAAATAGCACGGCTGGCACCTCCGTCTACCTGTATGGTTGTCCCGCTGATGTATGCCGCCTGGGCAGATGAAAGGAATGCTACCAGGGCTGCAAACTCTTCCGGCTTACCAATGCGTTTGAGTGGAATGCTTTTAGCTTTTTCCTTAATTGCCTCTTCGGGGTCCACGTCCTGGGGCAGTGTGTGCCTGATCCGATCTGTCAAAATAAGGCCCGGCGCAATGTTATTGACGGTAATTCCATAAACGCCTAATTCGTCGGCAAGCATTTTGGCCGTACCAACTACGCCCATACGCATCGCGGTAGACAGCACCGAGTTGGTCAATACAGACTTGACCGAACCGCTAACGATATTGATAATACGGCCGCTGCCTGCCTTTTTCATGAACGGTAATACCAACCGGGATGTACGAACAAAACTCAGCAAGTTTTGTTCATAAGCCTGTTGCCATTGTGTGTCGTCAAAGCTCTCAAACTTCCCGAACGGTGGCCCGCCGGCATTATTAACCAATATATCTATCCGTCCGTATATGCTGCCCGCCCCATTTATAAACGAAGTCAATTGCTCGCTATTGCTAACGTCTACCGGGAAGCAGGACACTTCATTGCCCGTCTTTGAGCTGATGTCTTCTGCGGCCTCGTTAAGTTCTGCCGCGTTCCGGGAACCGATGATGACTTTCGCGCCTTCTGCTGATAAAGCCATTGCCGAGGCTTTTCCTAATCCTTTACTTGCAGCCAGCACTACAGCTACCTTTTGATCTAATCCGAGGTTCATAAGCAAATCTTTTAAGAAGCAAATGTCCTGAATTTTTAACTATAAGACCTGCTGTTCTAAAAAATTGACGATTAGCCCACAGTCAAACAACTATTCAGTTTTTTTGCGAAAGATTACAAATACTCCATGTGGTTATTACTTTGATTTGGGGCTGATTTTTCTTTCACCTGTTTGCCCTGCTCAGTTTCCTTCTAAACCTTGAAGCCAGGGATTCCAATTCGCGTTTCTCAATGTCTTCGGGCCTATGAAACTGGGATAAAACAAGGGCCCTTGAAAGTTGAATAGTGCCGTTGGTGGTTTTTACAAGAACGTTGTCTCCGCGTTCTGAATGATTTTTATAATTTCCGATTTGAGGATCGATACCGGCAAGGCGCATCAATAATTCAACTATAGCATAGAGCGGCAGTTTGTTCTTCGACATACATTTTGCTTATGTTGTTTAATACTAAGTTAAGTATATTTTAACAATTAATAAATAATACCCCTTCTCTGGCCTTGCAAGGCTTGGTGTGACAAGGCCGGCCAAACAAAAATTTATAGCCTAAAACTATCTTCATTCTTTATTATCATATATCATAAATTTACCTCTATGAAAAAACTAACCTTTTTAACCTTATTTGCCCTGCTCAGCAAATTTGGTTTCGCACAAAATTTAAACAGTATGCAATGGTACAGTAAACCTCAAAAATCATTAATAGAAGGCAGTACGCTGCACATGACCGTTGACCCCGCAACCGATTACTGGCGGATAACACATTATGGCTTTATCAGGGATAACGGTCCATTTTATTTTACCGAACAGGAAGGCGATTTTGAAGCCAGCGTAAAAATTACCGGGGCCTACAAAGAGCTGTTTCACCAGGCCGGGTTAATGGTAAGGATAGATAACAAAAACTGGATAAAAACCGGAATTGAATATGTTGACGGCGTACAAAACGTAAGCGCTGTAGTTACCCGCGAAGTTTCGGACTGGTCTGTAGTGCCGAGGCATGACAGCCCCAAATCGGTTTGGCTGAAACTGCTGCGCAAAGGCGATTTCGTAGAAATCAAATATTCGTTCGATGGTGAAAAATATGATATGCTCCGCCTGGCTTACTTTCCGCCCAATGTAAAAGCGATGATTGGCATGGTTGCGGCAGCACCGGGTAAACAAAGCTTTGATGTAAAGTTTGAAGATTTTAAAGTACAGAAGATCAGCAAGTAATTTTGCCGGAAGATGGATAGAGCTACGCCTTTGAACTGGAGTTTGAAGGCTTTTTTATTTTAAAAGTATTATGGTAGAAAGAGGAAGAATATCGCTTTCATTACATTTCCACCATTTTTATTATTTTTGCCCCGGTAACCAACCATTCCCTTTATGTGATAAATAATTTCTTTCAGGACAGATAAACAGCGCCGTTACCACAACGCATGCTGTAATTATTCACGCTTTAAAGAAAGAAATTATGCTTATTCTGCACGATATCACTTATATACACCCTAACCGTGATCTTTTATTTGCCGGTATAGATCTCGTAGTCAATAAAAACGATAAAATTGCCCTGATAGGCAACAACGGTACCGGGAAATCAACCCTGCTTAAAATATTAGCCGGAAACTTACAACCCGCAAGCGGCGTAGTAAAAACTACTTCAAAGCCATATTATGTGCCCCAGATTTTTGGACAGTACAATGCGTTTAGCGTTGCCGAAGCCCTGCAAATAGCCGATAAACTAAATGCCGTAAAGCAGATCCTTGAAGGCAATGTTACCGACGAAAATATGACCCTGCTCAATGACGACTGGGCTATTGAGGAACGCTGCCAGGAAGCGTTTATATATTGGCAGCTTACGGATATTGATCTTTCGCAAAAAATGGGCACGCTTAGCGGCGGGCAAAAAACAAAAGTATTTTTAGCAGGCATCGCCATTCATCGCCCCGAAATAGTTTTGCTGGATGAGCCGAGCAACCATTTGGATAATTCAAGCAGGGAGCTGTTGTATAATTATATCCAATCAACCAATAATACGCTGGTGGTGGTTAGTCACGACCGTACCTTACTCAACTTACTTAATACGGTTTGCGAACTTAGCAAGCGGGGCATAACCGTTTACGGCGGAAACTACGATTTTTATGCCGAACAAAAAATGGCGGAGAGCGATGCCCTGAACCAGGATGTAAGAAACAGGGAAAAAGCGCTCCGCAAGGCTAAGGACACAGAAAGGGAATCGATTGAACGGCAGCAAAAGCTGGATGCCCGCGGTAAAAAGAAACAGGAAAAAGCCGGCGTGCCAACCATCATGATGAAAACACTTAAAAACAGCGCCGAAAAAAGCACCTCGAAGATGAAGGGTGTCCATGCCGAAAAAACTGATGCCATCGCACAGGAACTAAGCCGGCTGCGTACACGGTTGCCGGATATTGATAAAATGAAGATGGGTTTTGACAATTCGGCACTACATAAAGGGAAGGTACTGATTACCGCTAAGGACCTCAACTTTGGATACGGAGATCAGCAGCTCTGGAAGTCGCCGTTAAGTTTTCAAATCGCCAGCGGCGAAAGGCTGGTGATCAAAGGGGCAAACGGTTCGGGCAAAACAACGCTGATAAAGATGTTGTTGGGCTCACTGAAACCACAATCGGGCACAATAGAACGCGCGGCGGTTAAAGCCATTTATATCGACCAGGATTATTCACTCATCAATAACAAGCTCAGTGTTTATGAACAGGCAGAAGAATATAATTCGGGCGTATTGCAAGAACACGACATCAAAATTCGCCTCAACAGGTTTTTGTTTACTAAGGAGTATTGGGATAAACCATGCAGCGCACTGAGCGGCGGCGAAAAAATGCGGCTGATGCTCTGTTCATTAACCATCAGCAACCAGGCACCAGATATGATCATCCTGGATGAGCCCACCAATAACCTCGATATTCAAAACATCGAAATTTTAACAGCAGCTATTAACGATTACCGGGGAACGCTCATCGTTGTATCCCACGATGAATATTTTTTAAAGGAGATAAACGTAGAACAGGAGATTTTGATAAGGTAAAAAGATAGAACAAAAGGGGCCACCGTTTGCTTTGCATACAGCTGGCCTCTTTTGTTTTTCATTTATTTAAAACCCCTTCTTCCTTGTGATCCCCGGCTTTCTGCTTTTCCGCTCTGCAGGTTCGGGAACACCTTCTGCTCCGTAGCTGCGGGCCATTTTGGCTATGCGCTCTTCCATGGTCTCGGTAGTCAGTTTTTCCCGGCCAAGACTGTCAACCATGATCGGAAAGGCGAAAGGTGTTGGTCGCTCAATCACTTTCAAAATGATATTTTGTGTTTGGATCCGTTGCAAAGCAGCCCTTAGCCTGAACTCTTCTAATTGAAAGGCTAAAGCCTCGTTATAGGCCTGGCGTACCAGTAAGTTATCCGGCTCATACTCGCTGAAAACTTCAAACAGCAACGAGGTTGATGCCTGCAAATGCTTATTCTTTACCTGCTGACCGGGATAACCCGTGAAAACCAAGCCACCGATATGTGCTATATCCCTGAAACGGCGGCGGGCCATTTCATTGGCGTTTAAACTGTGCTGAATATCATCTATCAGGTTATCTATCGAAAAAAAGCCGGTATCCTCCAGTGCTTCTTCAATAGGTATATCTTCGTCGGTAAGCAATTCAAAGCCGTAATCATTCATGGCGATAGAAAAACTTGCAGGCCTTATTTTACTGATGCGATAGGCCAGCAGCGATGCCATACCTTCGTGAACCAATCGTCCCTCAAAAGGGTAAAACAGCAAGTGGTGCCCCTCTTTTGATTTAAATGACTCGATCAAAAACTCATGGCTTTGCGGCAGGTGCGATAACTGTTGCTGCAAATCAAAAAGCGGCTTCAAAGCTTTAACTTCAACATCTTTTTCGATGCCATGCGCCACCTCATCCAGCTTAAGCCTGAATACAGCCGCCAGTTGCGATGATAACGGCATGCGTCCCCCGTTCCAACTCGGGATGATGCCTTTGGTTGAGTTGGATTTTTTAACGTAGGCTGTCATTTCTTTCACCCGTACAAACTCCAAGCTCCGGCCAGCAAACCAAAAAGTATTACCAGGCCTTAGTTTGGATACAAACGACTCTTCAATAGTACCCAGACTACCGCCGCTTAACCATTTAACACGGATACTCAATTCACTGGTAATGGTACCAATACTAAGCCGGTGCCGCATGGCTACTCTGCGGCTATTTACTTTATACAATCCGTTTTCGACCTCAACTTTTAAAAATTCATCATACTGGGCAAGCGTTTTGCCGCCGCTGGTAATAAAATCAAGTAGCTGACCAAATTCGTTCCTGCTCAGATCAGCAAAGGCATAGGTGGTTTTAACCTCCTTAAACAGTTCATCGGCGTAAAAACCATCAGACACGGCCAGTGTCACCATGTACTGGATTAGCACATCCATGGTAAGCAGCATCGGATCGCGGCTTTCAAAAATCTTATCCTTAATAGCTTCCTTCAGCGCCGCGCCCTCCAATAACTCGAGCGAGTGCGTGGGTACAAAATAAGCCAGAGATGTCGCTCCAGGATGGTGCCCGCTTCGCCCTGCGCGTTGCATAAAACGGGCAACACCTTTGGGACTGCCAACCTGTACAACGGTATCTACAGGGCGAAAATCAACCCCCAGGTCCAAACTTGAGGTGCACACCACCAATTTTAGCGCTTCGGCGTGCAGGGCGGCTTCTACCCAGTTGCGCAGCTCGTTATCCAATGAGCCATGGTGCATAGCCATGATGCCTGCATACTCGGGGTAATTATCCAAAATGGCATGGTACCAGATCTCCGATTGAGAGCGGGTATTGGTAAATATCAGTGTTGTTTTACTTTTGGCAACTATCTCCATCACCTCGGGCAGCAGCTTTAACCCGATATGCCCCGCCCAGGAGTAATTCTCAATATTCTGTGGAATAATAGACCGGATATCCAGCTTCTTCTCCAGGTTAGCGCGTACCATTTTAACCTGTTCCATCGGAAAATCATTTCCTAATAAAACTTCGGCAGCCTGTTCAAGATTGCCAATGGTTGCGGAGATGCCCCAGATTTTCACCGCACCCCAACCCTCCCCGAGGGGGAGGGAGCTTTTTTCTAAATATTGCTTAATGGAATCAATTACCTTTTCAGGACTTTGCAACACTTCATCATTAGTATATCTCAGCACCGTATATCCCTGTGAATTTAAATATGCTGTCCTTTCTTCGTCTAAATGTTGTTGCTCTATGCTGTTATGATATCCTCCATCAACCTCAACAATCAATTTCTTCTCAAGGCAAATAAAATCTGGCATATAATTCAACACAAGATGTTGCCTACTGAATTTATATCCCGTCCTTTTACCTCTCAATAATTGCCACAAAATATTTTCAGCTTCGGTAGGTTGATGACGCATAAACTTTGCATTATCAATATTTGCCTGCCAGCTCAAAGCATCGGTTGTATGATAGCCGGGATATTTTTCTTTTACTTCAGTATCTAACTTTTCGGCTCCCTCTCCTTTGGAGAGGGTTGGGGTGAGGTGCTTTAATCTGGACAAACCCAGCTCCACCTGCACTCCCCTCTTCGTACCCAACAACTCGTGCCATTCATCAATTACAACTACCTGCAGCTGACTAAACAGTTTAGGATATTCCTTTTGGGCCAGCATGAGGTGAAGGCTTTCGGGCGTGGTAAGCAGTACTTCGGGCAGCTTTTTTTTGAGGGCCTGTTTTTCGGCAGCAGGGGTATCCCCTGTGCGGGTAGCTATGCGCCATGGTAAGCCGATCTCATCGCAGGCTTCCTGCATGGCTTTGCGGATATCGTTGGTAAGCGCCCGTAATGGCGTTATCCAAAGCATCAGCAAACCATTATTTTGTTTTGTTTTATAGGTATCGGGATGTGTATTGATGAACCCTGCCAGAAAAGGCAGGAACAAAGCAAAGGTTTTACCGCTGCCCGTGGGAGCATTCAACAAGCCTGAATAGCCGCCAAGGTATGCCTCCATCATTTCGGCCTGGAAAGGGAACTGCTCCCAGTTTTTTTCCATGTACCATTGCTGTATAACCTGTTGGCCTTTGCTTATCATTATCCTGTTAACAAAATTTTTGTTGTTTGGTTATTGCACAAATAATCGAGCCAACAAAATAACTATTAAATTGGTTATGGTAATATGACGATCAGAAATAGCTTAATAATCATTTCGATAGCCATCTGCCTTTTGGCCTGCGGCAACAATTCAAAAAAAGAAACAACTTTAGCCGATACCAATCACGTACCCAGGGATACCACAGGCCAGCATTCAGGCAATAAAAACGATACCTCCGTCCACCATACCATGGCATCCGATACCAATACGGCCAACACCGTTCACTCTGACTGGCTGATAACTCCCGGCAAAAGCATCGGGCATATTATTTTAAATGATGATGTGCAAAATGTGATAAAGCAATTGGGCAAGCCTGATAGCTCCGACGCGGCCATGGGCAGTTCATTGATGGTCTGGTTTGCCAAACATGATATTACCCGTTATCGTACCGCAGTTTTTTCGCACCGCAACATGGGCGGTAAGGATGAATCAATAAGTCATATACAAAAGATCCTCATAACATCGCCGCGGTTTAAAACCGGTGAGGGCGTACGTGTAGGTTCAACCAAACAGGATGTTCAAAAATACTATGCATTAAAGCTAACCTCTACCTATACCAACAATGGCGGCAAGGTGCAGATTTACACCGATCCGGGTAAAGGGATTTCTTTTGAAATAGATAGCAGCGGCCGTTGCGTTGGCGTGGTAGTACATAAAGCCAATGATACTGCAGTGGCTTATTTGAATATGCATTGATTTTTTTCGACGTAGAAACATATAATTGCGTCCTGGGCATACAAATCACGATATTAAGTAAAGCCGCCTGTCCTGCGGGAGACGCATGTGATGCGTCTTTACAAATAAAGAAGGCCTTCCCGAAACGGAAAGACCTTCTTTATTATGATATCGACTATCCTTATTTCTTTTCGGGCATCAATATCAGTTTAATCAAATTTTTACCGCTCAGGTATTTATTGGCGGCATCTTTGGTGCTTTGAGGGGTTATTTGTTCAAGGCTGCTTACATGCCCCAGGATCTGATCAGGGTTTTCGCCGTTTTGCGATGTAGAGGCAAGATATCCTGCCCAAAAAACGTTTTGCTTTAGCTGCTGCTGCGTTGAACGGGCTTCTTCGGCAACAAATTTTTGGATATCTGCCGGTAAGGCGCCGTTCTGTTTAATTTTGGCTATCTCCTCCATGGTAGCATTGATCAGCTTATCCACATTTTCGGGTGCACAACCAAAAGATATGGTAAAAGTGTAACGCCCCCCCGGAATTTTATGGTAGCCGGCCCTTACCCCGGGAGCATATACACCGCTTTCCTGCTCACGTAACCGTTCAATCAGTTTAATGTTCAGTACTTCTTCCAGCGCATCTACCTGTATATTGTTAGCTTCATTGTAATCATAATCGCCGCTAAAAACCAACTGTACTGTGCTTTTTTCACCTACCCCTTTATTCACCGTTTTGGTGATCAAACCAGCAGGCGGTTCAATATTCATGTTTTTATAAGTTTCCTTGCTGTTGGTTGAGGGCAAACCGCCAAGGTAATGCTCAAGGTATGGCTTAATTGTTTCTATGTTAAAATTACCCACCAGTGTAAAGGTAAAACCACTGGCGTCGGCAAACCGTTTTTTGTAAAAATCGTAAGCTTTATCAAGTGTTGCCGCATTTAACCTTGGTAAGGTAGTTACCATACCACGGAAATTATAGTTACTTAATACAGCCGATACCGTATCCTGGTAAACACTTCCGGGATCAAGCCCGCGGGTACTCAATATCGACCTGGTTTGATCGATGTTGGCATCCCAGATGTCTTTGTCTTTACGCGGCTGGGTAAAGTACAGGTAAATCAACTGAAGGGCTGTTTCAAAATCGGCTGGTGAGGTATTTCCTGAAATACCCTGTGCAAACTCACTGATATACGGCGAAATACTCAGGTTTTTGCCGGCCAGTTTTTTATCAAGCATGCCCTGGTTAAACTGCGCTATACCGCTACCGCTGATAATAGACGAGGCCAGGTTTGCCGACGTAAATTCATCGTCACTTGCCAGTGATGTACCGCCAAAAGCATAACCGTTTATCAGGATCTGATCGTTACGGTATTCAGTAGGTTTTAAGATCACTTTTAAACCATTGCCTAAAGTAAGCGTGGTTGTACCAAGGGCCTCATCTGTTTCTTCTTTAGCAACTTTAGTACCTTCAGGAACTTTGGCCAGCAGCGGGTCACTTGATACATTATCAATATAGGCAGTTACATTTTGGCCGCCTGTGGCAATCCAGTTCAGCAAGGTTTTTTCGTCGGGCAAATTAGCTTTTTCTTTATCCGGGGCCTGTACTACCACCACACGGTTTTGATCGCTGATAAATTTACCGGCCATAGCATTCATATCGGCCAGGCTTACTTTATAGATATTGCCTATATAAAAATTGTATTCATAGCTGATACCCGGGATGGCTTCGCCGGTTAAAAAGTTAGCCTGGTATTCACGTACAAAATTTGCCGAAGGGGTTTTATCCCTCTCCCGGTAAGCATTACCAATACCAACCAGCGCATCCTGCTTGGCGCGTTCCAGCTCGGTAAGGGTAAAACCAAATTTGCGGGCGCGTTCAGATTCAGCCACTACGGCTTTAACCGCTTTTTCAAGTTCGCCGGGCTTGGCGACAACCAGTGAAGTGTAAGCATCCTGGTCGCCAATAAAATTACCATAGCTGGTACGGCCATATAAAAACGGCGGATTAGGTTTTTGCAGCAACTCGTTTATGCGCGAATTAAGCATCTGGTTAAACAACTGCACCCTTACCTGCTGCATGTAATCGCCGGTAGTTTTAGTAACTGTGCCGGGATGTTTTACAATTATCTGTGCAACAGTGTATGGATACTCCGGATCCGTAACAATTTTTACCGCGGTACCCGGTGTTGCAGGTACGGAATATTTTGTCCTCGGCTTTTCGGCGGCCGGGTTTTTAAGCTGTGAAAAGTTTTGTTTAATGAGCGCCTCAACACGTTTTGGGTCAAAATCGCCCACGGCAACAACAGCCTGCAAATCGGGGCGATACCAATCCTGGTAAAAAGCTTTGATGGTTTCCGGCTTAAAGTTTTTCAGGATGTCTTCTTTACCTATAGGCAAGCGCAACGCGTACCTTGAGTTATTAAGCAGCACGGGCAATGTTTGTTGTTGTAAACGTTCCTGGGCATTTTTGCCACGAAGGCGCTCTTCTTCCAAAACAACGCCGCGTTCTTTATCAATTTCGGCAGGATCAAAACTTACATACCCGGCCCAGTTAGCCAGTATATTAAAGCCTTTTTCAAACACACTGACGGTATCGGTTGGCAGAGGTAATTGATATACGGTTTCGTTAAACGAAGTGTAAGCGTTTAAATCGGCGCCAAATTTTACGCCTGCTTTTTGCAGGTAGTCAACCATCTGATTTTTTGGAAAATCGCGTGTACCGTTAAAAGCCATGTGCTCGGTAAAATGGGCCAGGCCCTGCTGATCGTCATTTTCCAAAACAGAACCGGCTTTATTAACCAGGTAAAGTTCGGCCCTGCTTTTAGGCTCAACATTGGCACGGATATAATAAGTTAAGCCGTTGGGTAATTTACCAATGATCACATCCTTGTCAACCGGTAATATATCGCTCTTGGCAGCAATGGCCTGGGTGCCGGGTTTATTTTTAGGCGACGGAACAGGTTTCTTTTTTACTTGTGCAAAAGCACTTCCGCCCGAAAGTGTTAAAGCCAATAGGGCCAGCGGAACGTATTTGTTCAGGTTCATTATAAAGTTTAAATAGTCAGGGTACTAAGATGCAAAACGAAAATCTTAGTTACAAAGTATTGTTATGAAAATTAATGTTTTGTAGCTGATTTTGAGGCCGGCTTTTTAGCCGGAGCGTGATTAGCCGGAGCCTGGTTAGAAGAACCAAAAGCATCCTGCATCATTTGTGTTAGCTCATCTTTATGTTCTGCAACGGCATTCTGGCCAACCATCATCCCCCTTTGCATTAACGCAGGCAATTTTGAGCTTACTTTTTGTCCTATCGGTGAGCTATAAAACACAGAAATCTGATTAAGCTCATCTTCAGTAAATTCTTCAGCATAAATAGCTGCCATCTTATCTTTAAGCAAATCCCAGGTAAAGTATTTGCTCATAAAGGTTTTCATCACATCAATGAATTTGGTACGCTGCTCTGCAGGCATTTGACTACTTGTGGAGCTAATGATATTATCCATCATTCCGCCAAACTGTTTATCTATACCAATAGAAATTAACAATTGCTCAGCGGCCTTTAAATGTGATTGGGTAATAGTTTGAGTGGTTGTTTGCGCTTTTAAGCTTGAAAAAGAAAACAGGATGATTCCTGTTAATGCGATAAGTTTAAGTTTTAGGTTCATATTAAATTTTGATAAAGATCTTTTTGATGTAGAGCACCCACATCACTACCCATAAAATGAGCACCGTAAATATAGCGCTAATCAGCGAAGCATTTACAGGTGAAAAATAAGGAGCAAAAAAAGTTTGATAAATAGATGAGCCGTTTATTTTAATCATCCCCATATAATGCGGAATAAAGCCCGACAGCACATAAGCTGTTATGGCATTTGCACCAAATACCACAAAGGGATAAGTAAAGCGTTTGTACCCTTGTACGTCAATAAGCCAGTAGCATAAAGCCAGCCCAATGGTTGCCAGGCCTCCGGTATAAAGCACAAAGGAACTTGTCCACAAGGCTTTGTTAATAGGAAAAAACAAATCCCAGAACAAGCCTGCTATAACCGCGATTATTCCGTAAACAAACATCCAGTTAGTTTTGATGTTGTCATCGCGGTCCCTACGTTTTAGCCAGCTGCCCACCCTAATGCCAAACAGGGCTGTGGCAACGGCGGGAATAGTTCCCAGCAAACCTTCCGGGTCCCAGGTATGCGATTCGCGCCAGAGGTGATCGGGCGTAAATACCAGCCTGTCTATCCAGGCTCCCATATTGGTTTCGGGTTCGAGATTGGCATAGCCTACACCCGGTACGGGGATAAAGGCCATGATGATAAAATAACCGATAAGTGCGATGGCAAAAATCCAATCGCGTGTTTTTTGCGATGTCTTGAGATAAAGCACCGTGCTGATGAAATATACCAGGGCTATGCGCGGCAACACACCTGGCAAACGTAAATGAGCCAGCCCGGTATCGGGGTGAAAGATTAGTTGAGTTATCCAGGGGATCAGCAGCAGGATCACGGTACGGCGCAGCGCCTTCAGGATGAGTTTACTATGCGATACCGTAGCCTTTTTACTTTCCATGGCATATATAACCGATACGCCAACCATAAACAAAAAGAAAGGGAAAACCAGGTCGGTAGGTGTACAACCGTTCCATTTAGAGTGTTCGAGCGGTGCATAGATATGCCCCCAATCACCGGGATCATTAACGAGGATCATCATGGCGATGGTAATGCCCCGGAACACATCAAGAGAAAAAAGGCGTTTTGGTTTTTCGGTTATAGTTGAGGTCATAGGCTACATTAAAGAAATTCCCTCCCAAGGGGGGGTGCGTTTGGAATGCGCATTGGCAGGGAGGGGTTTATACACCTTGTTAAAAACAGTGCTAATCGATGAAACCCCTCCCTACACCCTCCCAAGGGAGGGAATCGCACAAGGCCTCCAATTATTAACCCCATTGTCCGCGTCCACAGACAATAGGGTTCAATCCAAATCCTTAAAACATATATCGTTTAAACGCCTCCATAGCCTCATATTCAGCAAGGCCAAGGCGGTCATAGCGCTGGGCAGTGTCGCGGGTGCGGTCTTCTGCCCTTACCCAGAACTCCCTTGCATCATCACCAGGGAATACAGGTCTGTCCTTTTGCGACTGGTGTTTGAAGATCGCATTTCGCTTCCTGATCACCTCCTGTGGCGACAATGGTACTGCCATCTCTATCTCATGTGTTTCAAACTCATGCCATGCACCACGGTACATCCACAGCCAGCAATCTTCTACCCAGGCTTCTTTACCTTTTAACCTGTCCAGTGCAGCTAAGATGATCTTGAAGCATACCAGGTGCGTACCGTTAGGATCTGCAAAGTCACCTGCCGCGAAGATCTGCTGTGGTTTTACTTTTTGAAGCAGGTCGATGGTTAATTGAATATCGTCCTCACCTACCGAGTTCTTCTTCGTTTTACCGGTTTCGTAAAACGGTAGTGCCATGAAGTGGATATGATCATCCTGTAAGCCTGCGTATCTTGCGCCTGAAATCGCTTCCGTTTTCCGGATGAAGCCTTTTACGTTTCTGATTTCCTGGGTATCAATTTCGTTTGGTTGTTTGGTTGGGAAGAAGGCACGCATATCTTCATATGACTTTTGAAGATGAGCGGTGTCTTCGCCGATGCTCTTTGTGAAATCGATAGCAAACTCCATGTACCTTAGCACGTCATCATCCCAAACCGCGGTATTACCCGAGGTTTGGTAAGCTACGTGTACATCATGCCCCTGGTCTACCAAACGGATAAATGTACCGCCCATCGAAATCACGTCATCATCCGGGTGTGGTGAAAAAATGATACTTCTCTTTTTAGCAGGCAGTGCCCTTTCCGGCCTTTGTGAATCATCCGCATTCGGTTTGCCACCCGGCCAGCCGGTGATGGTATGCTGAATCTGGTTAAAGATATCAATGTTGATATTGTATACTGGCCCCTGCTCTACTGCAAGTTGCGCCATGCCGTGGTTATTGTAATCTTCTTCCGTTAGTTTCAGTACCGGTTTGTTAACCTCATT
>NZ_FNCG01000008.1 GCF_900100945.1 Mucilaginibacter gossypii
AGCAAAATTTCCCGCTTAAATACTTCCTGGGGGATAATGAGAATGCAATCAAAATACAGATATGGTGCGCTTTTATTGCCGATCTTCTAATCAAAATTGTCCAGGTACAACTCAAAAGACAATGGTCTTTCTCTAATCTGAGTTCTATTATAAGACTCCATCTGATGAGTTATATCCACCTATTTAACTTTCTGAACGATCCGGAGAAACTGTCCGTCATGTCAACAAATCACTCACGGCAACTAAAATTGGGGGGGCTTGGACATCCGCTTTAAAACCTAAATCCTTCTTTTTATATCATAATGCAGTCTTTTTATAACAATAACAAACTTTACCGGACAACAGTGAATTTATTTCGGCACCCCATAGGACAGATGGCCGTTTTGCTTAGCATGGCCGCTTAGCGAGTGGGGTGCTGAAACAAGTTCAGCATGACCTTGTTTTTTATTATGTCATGGGCGGCCTATCGAAGCATGTCGGGTAGGGCTCTGCGCGCGACCCTTCGATTGGCTGCATGACATGTTGTAGAATCCAGACTTACGAAGTTTTCAAAACTTCGTAAGTCTTCCCCGGATTTGTCATTTGCCTAAACTATAAAAGGAAATGAAAATACGCTGCGTACAAAATCAAATTCCGCCAATCCAAGAAAAACCGTTTAATCCCGGTTCAGTTTTGCTGCAATCTCATCCGCCGTCAATTTTTCCTGAACCCCGCTTGCCATGTCTTTAAATGTCAATAACCCGGTTTGCATTTCATCACCGCCGATAACTACCACATAAGGGATGTTTTTGTTGTTAGCGTACTCCATCTGCTTTTTGATTTTCGCACCTGCGGGATAGAGTTCGGTGTTGATATTATGGCGACGGAGCCGCTGTAATAGAGGTAAGCTATAAAGTTCGCCTTCTTTATCGAAATTGCATATAAGTACCTGCGTGGTTTGATTGCTGCCGGCCGGGAAAAGGTTTAGCTCTTCCAGTACGTCATAGATCCTGTCGGCCCCAAAGGAGATCCCTGCGCCGGTAAGGCCTTTTAAGCCAAACATGCCGGTAAGGTCGTCATAACGTCCGCCGCCGCCGATACTGCCCATATTTACTTCGTTGGTTTTCACCTCGAAGATGGCGCCGGTATAATAGTTTAAGCCGCGCGCAAGGGTAATATCCAATTCAAGCTTAGCGGTTTGAAGCGGGCAACGTTCTATATAGCCGAAAACGGTTTCTATTTCGTCGCAGCCTTTTAAGCCGATCTCTGATTGGGCTAATGCTTCACGAAGGCTTGCCAGCTTTTCGGTGTTGTTGCCTTCCAACAGGATAACAGGTTTTAGTTTGTCGATATCGGCATCGGTAAAACCTTTTTCAAGCAGTTCTTTAATCACGCCATCAAGGCCGATTTTGTCAAGCTTATCAATAGCTACAGTCAAATCAATGATGTTATCAGCTTTGTCTATAACTTGTGCAATTCCTGATAGTATTTTTCTATTGTTGATCTTTATGCTGAAATTTTTAAGGCCAAGTTTGGTTAAAGCTTCATCATAGATCATAATAAACTCGGCTTCGTTCAGTAGTGAATCAGAACCTACCACATCCGCATCGCATTGGTAAAACTCACGGTAACGGCCACGTTGGGGCCTGTCGGCACGCCAAACCGGCTGCACCTGGAAACGTTTGAACGGAAAAGTGATCTCGTTTTGGTGTTGAACTACGTAACGGGCAAAAGGCACGGTTAGGTCGTAGCGTAGGGCTTTTTCGGAGATAGCAGGCGCAACAGAATTAGAATTGCGTTCAATAAGTTTTTGTTCGTCAACCTTGGCCAGATAATCACCGCTGTTAAGTACTTTAAATATCAGCTTATCCCCTTCTTCGCCATATTTCCCCATTAAGGTTGATGAGTTTTCCATGGTGGGTGTTTCTATCTGCTGATAGCCATATTTGCGGAAAACGGATTTAATGGTGTCGAAAATATAATTGCGTTTCACCATTTCGGCGGGTGAAAAATCGCGGGTGCCTTTGGGTACTGATGGTTTAATGGATGCCATGCGGCAAATGTACAAAAAAGAGGGCTATGCGATGGATTGTCGTGTCGGTTACTAAGCATGCGGGCCACAAGCCGGGAGGCTTGCGGCAGCGATTAAAAAAGAGAAGCGGTTTCGCCTGCGAAACCGCTTCTCTTTTCCCCCTTTGCTAACGCCCGGCTCTTGCCGGGTGTTGACTATCAAACGGCCTCTGGCCGCCGAAGCCCCGTTATACAGGCCAGAGGCCTGGAAATAGTTGCCACCCGGCTGGAGCCGAGCGCCTGCGTAGTTTTTTTTACTTATGTGTATGAAAACTCAGGCTTGTTGCAAAGCCAATGGTAACATACCCATAGCTATCTTCAAAAAACTGGTTGTAATCATCCTGTCCACGGTAGCCACCGCCAACCATAAGGGCAGCATCAGGCATAAAGGGAAACTGGTAATAGTATTTCAGGCTCACGTTTAAGCGTTTCTTGAAATCAAAGGTTGAGTAATTATCGTACTTATCGACAATATAGGTAAAGTCGAACCGGATGCGCTGCCAGTTTTGGTATACTTTTTTGTTCTTATCAATAGGGTCGGTATAGGCTTTGGCGAAGTTGTACATACGACTACCATTAATGCGGATAAAGCCATAATGATCTTTCAAGCCTTCGGACAGGCCAAGGTTGAATAAACCGGCGTGGACCTCTAAACCCAGGTTATCATAACGGTTGATGATCAGGTCTTTTTTATCGAAGCGTTTACCGCTGTAATAAGTTAAAGTATAAAAGTTGGTGGTGAACTTGCCGCTATCCCGGTTAAAGCTGCCGTCGGGATTAAGTGATGGTCCGCGTACGCCGTTGGAATGATGCGAGTAACCGAACGAAAAGAACTTTGGATTGTAAGTGTCCTCGTTCACCCTGAAATACACCGTACCGCCCGGCATAAAGCTTGGCGATTTTACCGGTGCCCCGTGTGAGGCCAGCAGGCGGATCTTCACCCGTGGGGTAAACACAAAAAAGAAACGCGACTTTGGCGTGCTGAATAAAACGAAGTTCGGCGCCAGGTCGGCAGTGAGCTGGGTTTTTATTTTGTTAAAGTAATCGTTTCCTCCTTCGGATACACGCAGGTTTTGCTCGTAAATGTAATCAAATGCCCGGTTAATCAGCCGCTTTTTCATCAGTGCGCTGTCGGCCAGTGTATCTGCCGGGGTAGCTGTGCGGGTATTCGCAGCCGCTGTTAAATTGTCAACAGTAATAAAAAGGAGCAGTAAGCAAATCGCTTTTAATGCAAATGTTAAACTAAAACGCCGCGTTAAACCAGATTTCTTGAAACCTGGTTTTATAAAATAAAAAGTGATCAATGTAGTAAGTGTTAAGTACCGATAATGCTTGGGTTATAGTTATTTATGATTAATCTTATGTGTTAAAATACGGTTAACCACAATGGCGCAATATTACTTATTATAAGTTTTTGTACACCGGGGGATATGTCAGGACTAAGTAAATGTATCCCTAAACACTTTCTTATGACATTGGCCAGAAATTATGAACGTTTGTTGGCTGTTTGTCAATCGGCCCGGCGCCGACGCCGGTATAGTGTTTGCTAAAGCCCGGGCTTATTTTGCCCCCTGGGCAAAACAACACCTTTCCATCCAGCATTATGGTGGCAGGATTTTGTCAGCACTCCTTATTGTTCATTCTGCTTAATCCAAAAAACTTTAAAATCCATTAAAAACAGCGAAAATAAATAGGGTTTTTCAGGCCCGCACATGAAATACCTTTGAAATACTCCTTTAGGTTTTACTAATTGATAATCAATTGT
The DNA here is from genome assembly GCF_900100945.1 of Mucilaginibacter gossypii. GTDB lineage: Bacteria > Bacteroidota > Bacteroidia > Sphingobacteriales > Sphingobacteriaceae > Mucilaginibacter > Mucilaginibacter gossypii. The sequence continues at coordinate 3,815 of NZ_FNCG01000008.1, forward strand.
TTAAAGTTGTTTCGCTTTGTTTTTTAGGTGGCTGATTACCAATGTGTTTCATAAAAAAGCCGTTCCGCTGTTTCTCTCCCAAAAAATGGAACATTACTGTTTTTTAAAAAATACCGGCCGGCGGTTTTTCACTTTTTTGTGGGGAATCAAAAAATTGGGACACCTCATTTGTTACAATCAGGCGCCCGCTCGATGTTATCCATCTACTATAAAATGTCCATTGTAACCAAGCTTTTACCTCAGTTTTCGCAGGCTTATACTTTATTTTTGCGATAATCGTTTTAGCATTAAAAAAAAGCCAATATATTTAGCCCAACCTAAAAAAATGTTCAGTTAATTTGCAATTAAAACGTTTTATCAACATACGCCCTTAAACAGTTTTATACTTTTTAAGTCAGATACCTTGTACAAAGCAAAACAATGAAACCAACAGGAGCCGCCGCAACCAACCAACGCTATTTTAATGGCGGTTCTGATACTATAAAAACAACTATAATTTTATGAAAAAAATCATGCTTGGCCTGATGGCCATCCCGGCTTTTTGCCTGTCGGTATCGGCACAAACCAAACTGTTCGATGGGAAAACCACCAATGGCTGGCACACCTACTTAAAAAAAGACGTTGTAGGCTGGAAGGTTGTTGATGGTGCTTTGCAACTCGATCCTCAGGCAGCAGAAGGTCATGGAGATCTGGTTACCGATGGCGAGTACGAAAACTACGAACTTACCTTAGAGTGGAACATTAGCAAAGAGGGTAACAGCGGTATTATTTTCGGGGTGCATGAAGACCCTCAATTTGACGCAACTTACTTAACTGGCATGGAAATGCAGGTGCTTGATAATAAAGATGCCAGCGATAACAAAAAAGCCAACCACCTTGCGGGTTCATTGTATGATATGATTGCCCCTTCAAAAGATGTATGCAAACCGGCCGGCGAATGGAACAAAGTGAAATTGCGCAAAAAAGATGGTCAGCTTACTTTCTGGCTTAATGGTACCCAAATTGTTGATGTAAAAATGGGCAGCGACGAATGGAACAAAGTATTAGCTGATAGCAAGTTTAAAAACTGGAAAGGTTTTGCCCAATATCCTAAAGGCCACATTGCTTTGCAGGATCACGGTCACCTGGTTAGCTACCGTAACATTAAATTGAAACAGCTTTAATATTTTTTATGAACAGGGTACGGATATAGTGCCCTGTTCATATCTTTATACCATAACTTAAATTGTGTTAACATGCTCCAGGCATGTATAATTTCTCTTCGTATAAGAAAGAAGGATACTTTGATATAATATGAGCGATCTGCAAATTAAAAAATCATCAGCCACCTATGATGTGGTGATTGTTGGTTCGGGTGCCGGCGGGGGTATGGCCGGTTACGTATTGGCCAACGCCGGGATAAAAGTTTTAATGCTTGAGGCCGGTGCTTACTTTGACCCTGCTAAAGATTCACAACAGTTAAAATGGCCATGGGAGTCGCCGCGCCGCGGTGCCGGTACTACCCGTCCTTTCGGCGATTTCGACGCTGCCTATGGCGGTTGGGAAATCGACGGCGAACCTTACACAACAAAAGATAAAACAGAGTTTTTCTGGTTCCGCTCGCGGATGCTGGGTGGTCGTACCAATCACTGGGGCAGGATCTCATTAAGGATGGGCCCGCGTGATTTCCAGGCCAAAGACGGCCTTACCGATGACTGGCCAATCACCTATGACGATGTAAAACCATACTATGATAAGGTTGACCGTATGATAGGTGTTTACGGTACTAAAGAAGGTTTGGAGAATGAGCCGGATGGTATCTTCCTGCCTCCGCCAAAACCGAGGCTTAATGAGCTTTATATAGTAAAAGGTGCTCAAAAAGCAGGTGTTAAAATTATTCCGGGCCGTGGTTCGGTATTAACAGAAGCTTTACCGGGCAATAAAGACCGTGGCGCATGTTTCTTCTGCGGGCAATGCGGTCGCAGTTGTAAAGTTTATGGTGATTTCTCGGCATCATCATGTTTGGTAATCCCGGCTATTAAAACCGGTAACTTAAAGGTGATCACCAACGCTATGGTGCGCGAGGTGATAACCAACGCCGAAGGCCTAGCTGTCGGTGTATCGTACGTTAATAAAGAAGATTTGCAGGAGTACCAGGTTAACGCCAAAACAGTTATCCTTGGTGCAAGCGCAGGCGAATCGGCCAGGATCTTGCTTAACTCAAAATCGGCCCAGCATCCGGGCGGTTTGGCTAACAGCAGCGGTGTTGTAGGGCATTATCTGCATGACTCAACCGGGTCAAGTGCCGGTGGTTTCCTTCCTGAATTAATGGACCGTAAGCGTTACAACGAAGACGGTGTTGGCAGTGTGCACATCTACTCGCCATGGTGGTTAGATAATAAAAAACTGGATTTCCCTCGTGGTTATCACATCGAGTACGGTGGTGGCTTACATATGCCATCATACGGTTTTAGCGGTGGTATCCAAAACATGAACGGCGTTGTTCCGGGCCGCGATGGTAAAATGAAAGATGGTGGCGGCTATGGTGCATCATTAAAAGATGACTATCGTCGTTTTTATGGTACCCAGTTTGGTATGGCCGGTCGTGGTACTGCAATTGCCCGTTATGATAATTATTGCGAAATCGATCCTAACGTAGTTGATAAATACGGGATACCTGTATTGCGTTTCCATTACAAATGGGCACCTGACGAAATTAAACAGGCTAAGCACATGCAGGAAACCTTCCAGGAAATTATGCACAACATGGGCGGTGCAATTTATGGTGGACCTCAAGGCCCTGAAACCAACTATGGTTTGGAAGCTCCGGGTAAGATCATCCATGAAGTAGGTACTATCCGCATGGGTAACGATCCTAAAAAATCGGCCTTAAATAAATGGTGCCAGGCGCATGATTGTAAAAACCTGTTTGTGGTTGACGCTGCTCCATTTGTGCAGCAGGGTGATAAAAACGCCACATGGACAATCCTTGCGTTATCAATGCGTACTGCAGAATATATTATTCAGGAAAGAAAAAAATTAAACGTTTAACAAGCTAACATAACAATTTTATGAACAGACGTGACTCCCTCAAAGCCCTGGGCTTAGGAACACTTTCGGCAGGATTATTACTGGAGGCCTGTAAAACCGATACTAAAAAAGGCGCAGAAGAATCAACCACCGCAGCAGCCGGTGACGAAGTAGGTCGCCAGCCGTTTGAGGTTGAGCGGGATAAAAAACTGCATGCCGACAAGTTTTTCACCACAGCAGAGATGGCAACCATCACTGTGCTTGCCGACATCATTATCCCTAAGGATGATAAATCGGGCAGTGCTTCTGATGCCAAGGTGCCTGATTTCATCGAGTTTATTGTAAAAGATATGCCGGATCATCAAACCCCGATGCGTGGTGGTTTACGTTGGTTGGATTTACAATGCCTTAACCGTTTCGGTAAACCATTTACCGATTGCACAAAAGATCAACAGATTCAATTGATTGACATGATCGCTTACCCCGCTAAAGCTAAGCCAGAAATGGCACAGGGTGTGGCTTTCTTCAACCGCATGCGTGATCTTACAGCATCAGGCTTTTTCACCAGCGAAATCGGGGTGAAAGATATTGGCTACGCAGGTAACCAACCCGGCAAGTGGACAGGTGTACCTGATGATATCCTGAAGCATTACGGTATGGAAAATGTGAAGGCTTCGGCTTCGATGTAAGAAAAAACATGTCATAGATGAGGGACGACGAAGCAATCTAGTAGCTATTCGGTGCGGATCTGTTTCCGTGCGGCTGCCATGCTGCGCTCAAAATGACATGGAGGTTATTCTTGCGCCCGTTTGCAACGAATGCTTAACTTGGGTTTGCGTTTATGACGCAACTGGCGATACAATCGCCGAACCATATTAAGCGCCCGTTGCAAACGGGCGCAAGTTTTTTTTAAGATTACTTTTCAATTTAACTCCTACGGCTCCACGCCAAATGCGGATAAATTTACCGCCAGCTTCCCCCCTTTTGCTTCCTTATAATTGAAGTTTAAAGTGATGTAAAGGCTTGATTATTAACAATAACTACAGGCGTGGAAAACTGGTGTATTTTATCCGATGATCCTTTAAAAACATTGCTGAATGTTATAAAGAGCCTTTTCGTGGATAATATAAGCCACTTTTTGGACAATTTGCTAAAGTTTTAGAATCATGGCTTAACCTATTTTTGTTGCATAGGCTTGGCGTATCCAGCACTGCTGATATGGTAATCTATGGTAATTGCTATTATTTGCACCACCGGTTTAACGGTGTATGAAAAGCGTTTAACATATCCCCAATTATGGCCATAATATGCAAGGCAGCTATTGCCAATGGAAAGGGTGGTTTTTCGGTACAGGATATTGTGGTGAATGAACCGAAAGAAGATGAAGTGCTGGTTAAAATAAAAGCGGCGGGACTTTGCCATACCGATCATGACTCATTGAGCTGGGGAAAGCAGCTCATTATAGGTCATGAAGGCGCTGGTATTGTGGTTGCTGTTGGGAAAAATATTAGCAGTGTACTACCCGGGGATAAGGTGATCTTAAACTGGGCCATGCATTGCGGCAAATGCTTTCAGTGCCTGGAGGGTAACCTGCATTTGTGTGAAGTAGCCTCGCCGGTTGCAGCCGGCGGCAATGGCTACACTCCGGGCCATGCCTGTCTCGACGGAACAACTTACAATGGTGAACCTATTTTAAGGTCTTTCAACATAGGAACAATAGCCGGATATACTTTGGTAAAAGAATCTGCTGTGGTAAAAAACACATCGGAAACCATGTCATTCCCTGCTGCAAGTATCATCAGCTGTGGGGTGATGACAGGCTATGGCTCAGTTGTAAATGCAGCCAGGCTAAAAGCATGTTCATCGGCAGTTGTATTGGGAACCGGCGGTGTAGGCCTTAATGTAATACAAGGTGCAAAAATTGCCGGCGCGGGTATGATCATAGCTATTGATATTAACCCTACCCGGCTTGAAATGGCTGTTAAGTTTGGTGCAACACACACTATTTTAGCCACGAAAGATGATATAGGCCTGCTTAAAGCCGCCGAAGAAGTAAAAAAACTTACGGGTGGGCGCGGGGCAGATTACGCTTTTGAATGCACTGCCATCCCCGAATTAGGTGCAGCCCCCTTAGCAATGGTGCGCAATGCAGGTACGGCCGTACAGGTAAGCGGGATTGAACAGGATATCACTATTGATATGCGCCTTTTTGAATGGGATAAGATTTACCTTAACCCGCTTTATGGTAAGTGCCGCCCGCAAATTGATTTTCCGGATATAGTACAACATTATACCAGCGGGCACTTATTACTTGAAGAAATGATTACACATACATATTCTATAAACGAACTTGATAAAGCTTTTGACGACATGCTGAAATGCAGGAATGCCAAAGGGGTTATCGTGTTCGACTAAAAAAGCTCATGCCATTTAAAACAACAGAAATTTCCAATCCGCAATATGAAAGTAATCAGCTACGGTTTATAACCGTAAAAACGCCCAATCTAAAAGGCCGTGGTGATATCTGTTTATATGTACCGCCGGGTGCTAACAAGAATGAGGTTTTGCCCATTGTAATATTACTGCACGGTGTATATGGCAGCGCCTGGAGCTGGGCTATGAGCGCAGGCGTTCATTTAAAAACCAATGCACTTATTGAAAAAGGCGAATTGCCAAGAATGATATTGGCCATGCCGTCAGACGGGCTTTGGGGCGACGGATCGGGATATTTACCGCACAGTGGCTTTAATTTTGAGCAATGGATTGCCGACGATGTGCCTACTGCTGTAATGGAGAATATCCCCGGCGCAACACCAAACTCGCCGCTGTTTATAGCTGGCTTATCTATGGGAGGCTTCGGTGCCTTAAGGATAGGCGCAAAATACGGGCATAAGTTTAAAGCCATTGCCGGGCTGTCGTCTATAACAAGCCTGCCACAGATCAAACTTTTTGCCGGCGAGCCCTTAAAAACCTATGCACAGGATATTGTGGACGATGAAGATGTGTTTGCAACATTTAAAAAATACAGGGCCCAGCTGCCGCCTGTTCGGTTTGATTGCGGTATAAATGATTTGCTGATTAACTATAATCGTGACCTGCATAAAAAGCTGGATAAGGAAAAGATCCCTCATATTTATGAAGAAAACCAGGGTGGACACGAGTGGTCATACTGGGCAAAACATATTATTTCAACCCTTAAATTTTTTGCCGGTAAGCTGTAGATAAGGCAGTTAATATAAACTAACGACTGGCTTGTAATGTGCGAATATCATTATTTTGTCAGTTTTAATTAGGCATATATACCATTATTGCACTTCGTAACGTTTATCTACTTTGTAGGTTAACGCCTGCAAATAGTGATAAGGTTTAGGTTTAAAGCCCCCAAGCAGCGAGTGCAAGGGGGCTTTTATTTTGCTAAAGGTCACACAACACTTTTACAGGGTATTTTTTATCGCCAAATATTCTGAGGCGTTTTTCTAAATCAAGAAATTCTGCTTCGAGATCTTCAAAAGTACTAAGTCCGCTTAGTGAACCAGACTTTTTTAGCCCAGGCAACATTTTTAAGGTGCCGATACTTTCAAGCTTGCTATTGAAGCTTGTTAGATTTTTATGATTTATGCTAAATTGAACAATGCCAAAAAAGAAATTGCAATTTCCTCCCTCTTTTTCAAAGTTCCAGACACGTTCAATTCCTGGCTGCAGTGCCCTGGTTTCTGATTGATCGTAACCGGTGCCCATCTTTCTGCCAATTATCTCACTGTTTAGTAAATTGGCCAAAGTAGGTTTTTCTTTTGCTCGATAGGTTGTCAACGCAAAACGATAATCACATGCGCCGCGGTGTTGGATAATATCGATACAGATAATCACCCTATAACTGTCGTCGATATGCTTAAAGGTTAGTGCTGTATCTGGCTTAAAGTATAAGTTTGTAATGGTTCGGTATGTTTTAGGTGCTCTTATCTTAACGTTTTCCAGGGATATCTTTTTCCAGAATCGTTCAAGTTGGTTGTGCCGGGCTTTCCCTTCGTTTACAGAACTTTCGGTCCAAATCGCGACGCTGATGCCTTTGTCAATCATTCTCTTTACAAGGGATAATATTTCAGCATTGATTTTCCCGATTTCCCAGTATGCTAAGGCACAGGCTGTGATATAAATTTCGTTGTCATAATCGTCAAAATGGCTTAATTCCATCACCGGAAATTTGTCTTTGATGAGTTCAAAATCAACCTTACTGTCATATAGGTCCATAATGCCCCAATAAGTATCATGAGCAAGATCTCCGTCAATTATTTTTACCCCGTCGGTAGCCATATAATTTATGTTGTTAAAGAACTGCTAAATAAAGAACTATTATTAACTGATGTTAGCCTTTTCCCTATTTTCGTTTTTTATTTGATTTAGTAGATGAGCGATTTGAAGAAAGAATTACACCAGTTATGTGTTAATCACGTGCGTAAAATTATGGAAGCCACAGAGCTTGCCATAGCCGATGCGCAAAAGTCGTCGACTGATGATACTAAAAGCAGTGCGGGCGATAAATATGAAACCGGGCGCGAAATGGCGCAGCAGGAAACCAACCGCAATATGGCGCAGCTAAATGAGGCAAACAAGCTGTTGGTTGCCTTAAACCGGATTGGTACCACCGGTGCCCCGGTACATGCGGAACCAGGTAGTGTGATAATTACCAATAACGGCAATTTTTACCTGGCCATTAGCGCCGGTGTTTTGACACTCAATGGCAAAACATTTTTCGCGGTTTCGCCCGCATCTCCAATAGGCAATTTACTTAACGGCAAAAAAGCCGGAGATGAGTTTGCGCTAAATGGAAAACGCTATAAAATTGAGTCGGTTGTTTAGGTTTTTAATACCGATTTATCTTCGGAAAATAACTTTATGTTACTTTAATATTAAAAAAATACGGGCGGCCCATTCTTTCTATATTTATTTTACGAAAACACTATATTTTCAAAACAAAACGGATTGGCCTTTGTATTAATGGGTTGGCTTTCACCATTTATTTCCTCAAAAGGGTCAAAAAAATAATTTTTTTTAAAATAAAAGCACTCATTCACATAAACATGCAGTAATCATCAAATATCTATTACTATATTTGATGTTAACAAAACGTGGGTAATTAACAAAGCATGCCCATTAAAAACTAAATATTAATGAACATATTCGTAGGAAGTCTTCCTTTTTCTTTAGGGGAAGCCGATTTAAAGCAGCTTTTCGAAGCTTATGGTGAAGTTAACTCCGTAAAAATTATTATTGACAGGGAATCAGGAAGAAGCAAAGGGTTCGGATTCATTGAAATGGCAGATGATGAGGCAGCACAACAAGCTATAAGCGGCCTAAACGGTTCTGAAGTTAAAGGAAGATCAATTGCAGTAAGCCAGGCAGAAGAGAAAAAACCAGGCGGCGACCGCAGAAGCAGCGGCGGCGGTTACGGTGGTGGTAACCGTGGCGGCGGTGGTTATGGTGGCGGCAACCGCGGTGGCGGTGGCGGCTATTCAAGAGATAACCGTGGCGGCGGCAAAAGCTGGTAAAAATATAACCTGAAGTAAAGTACCGGGCTTTTAGGTCGGTATTTTACTTTAAGTATTGCATCTATAATCTACCTTCAGGAAAACAACTTATTTAGGGATTTTTTGCCTACGCAAACCTCTATGCCCTATTATTGCTCCGGACAGGTTCTTTTATTATTGCATTTTTTGTGGGAGCCTTACCTCAAATACAGTCCCTTGGCCAGGTTTTGAGTAGATATTGATTGACCCTTTAAGGGTTTCGATCAGATGTTTTACTAATGCCAGCCCAAAACCAAATCCTGCTTCGCCGGTTGTTCCTGTTGTTGAAGCTGCATTGCCTTTCAGTATTTTTTCGATAGCTTTTTCATCTATGCCGACACCACTGTCCTTCACCTGGATTTGCAGTATATGGGTATGGTCGTTCGGTTCAAGGCTCAAATCTGCATTAACATAACCGCCAGCCGGAGTAAATTTTATGGCGTTTGAGATAAGGTTCCCTGTTATTTGTAACAGTTTATTCCGGGCAAAGGGAATCCGCTCCGATTCGGATGTGGTTGTAACCGTAAGCATAATGTTTTTATTGCGGGCTTGCGGAATAAAAAGCCGTTCAATTTTATCTTTAAATACAAGCAGGTTAAATTCCGCCCCATTGGATATGGGTTTATGATCGTTTTTATCAGCACTCAGGATCTCATCTGCAAGCTCCAGTATCGATCGCCCGCTTTTATGGATCAGGTTGGTAAACTCCAGCACCTCTTCTATCTGGTTTGACTCCCCCTGTTCGCTGATCAACTGGGCGAGGCCGATGATTCCGCTTAAAGGCCCGCGGATATCGTGAGCTACCTTTTTTTGTATTTCGCTGGCTTCAGCAAGCTTACTTTTTAGTTTGTTAATTACTTTCAGGTCTTTTAACCTGCTTAGTATTTCATTGGCAATGATCTTTAAAAGTTCAACCTTTTCGGGTGTGAGTTCCTTAACATTTTTATCAAGCACACATAAGGCCCCGATATTATGATCGTCGCCTACCTTTAGCGGTATGCCATAATAATATCTTAATTTGGGCCCGTCGGTTACATAAAATTTATCCCGGAAACGTTCGTCATTCCGCAAGTCTTCAACCTCAAAATATTCTCCGTCTATAATAGTATACTGACAAACCGAATCCTCACGGGGCATTTGTTCAATTTCTAAACCATGACCACTGATACTCCATTGTGTATAGGAGTCGATAAGATTAACCAGCGAAACCTCCGTGCCGGTAACTTTGGCTGCCAGCTTAGCCAGGTCCTTAAAACTGTCTTTGTGTTCGGTATAATCAAGATCAAATTCCGAAAGGCTTAAAAGCCTTTCCATCTCATTGTCAGGGATTGGCGGGACAGGCATATTAAATATATATTGGTAATTGTTATATACGTGTTTTTACCCAAATAAGATTCAGTAGATAATAAACAGGTGTGCATTAAATTTTAGGTAAGTGTGTATACATTATCATAAATTTATGCCGGTTAATCACATTATCCCTCGCGCAACTAAAACTGTATTATCAACGTAATTGTTTTAATGCACAACAGCATTCATTAACATAAAATTGAACCATATGAAAAAACTGCTCTTATTAACATTATTTATCAGCTTAACCACTATAACTTTTGCGCAGCGCAAAGTAGTTTGCTGTAGCAATCCATCGGCAACACAGCAGTTTGCTATGCTGGCCTCCGACACCCGGTTCAAAATGTCGCACAAAAATCCTTTGCCAATCCGCTTTCAAAGCAGTATCGGCGAGGTCATCACCTACAAAACGCCGGATGGTAAACAGGCATCAGCATTTTTCATGAAAGCCAAAAAGCCTACTAATAATTATTTATTGGTGATACACGAATGGTGGGGCCTTAATGACTATGTAAAAAAAGAATCGGAAAAGCTATATAATGACCTGGGTAACGTCAACATCATTGACCTCGACCTATACGACGGCAAGGTAGCTACCACACGCGAAGACGCGGGGAAATTTATGCAGGCGGTAAATGATGACAGGGCCCGTGCTATAGTAAACGGAGCCATAGCATATGCCGGCCCCAAAGCACATATTGCTACTATTGGCTGGTGCTTTGGCGGCGGGTGGAGTTTACAAACCAGCTTACTTGCGGGTAAAAAGGCGGTAGCTTGCGTAATGTATTATGGCATGCCCGAGCAGGACGTAAATAAACTAAAAACCTTAAACGCCGATGTGCTGGGGAACTTCGCCAATAAAGATCAGTGGATTAACCCTAAGGTTGTAGCTAAATTTGATGCTGATATGAAAGCCGCCGGAAAAAAGGTTTACCTACACCAGTATGATGCCGACCATGGTTTTGCAAATCCGAGCAATCCTATTTATAACAGCGATGCTACGAAGGACGCATATGCAAATACGCTGGAGTTTTTAAAGGCAAGATTGAAGTAAACAAAATTAACCGTGCAGTGTTGTATGGGGCAAGCTTTAGCATGCCCCATTTTTTTGTAACATTGCATAAAATTTATCTATTTGACACGCTCTGCTAAAAAGGTTGTTTCATATCTTCTTAAGGCCGGTATATTGATAATTGCAGGGTGGTTTATTTACCGGCAGTTCAACAAAAAGAATAACGACCTAAAGCAGTTTGAACATTTCGCATCGCAAATAAGTACTACCCATGTTGTTATTGTTATGGGGCTGGTGGTTATGTTGATGTTTTTAAACTGGTTTCTGGAGGCGCTTAAATGGCGCTATGTAACCAAAGCATTAATCAATATTTCATTATGGGAAGCCGTTGAGGCTGTTTTTTGCGGCCTTACCTGGGCTGTAACCACACCGAACCGGCTGGGCGAATATGGCGGCCGCGTTATGTTTTTGCCGCCCCGCAAACGTATTCCGGGCATTTTTGCCATGGGCGTAGGTTCATTTAGCCAGGGTTCGGTAACCAATGTTTTGGGCGTAATAGCCATGATCTGGTTTGTAGTCAATTTCATTCATGCCAATTTATTGCTGGCCTGGGGGGTAGTTGCTATCGGCGTTATAATTGTAGCTATGCAGCTGATATTTTATTTTCATATCAACTGGGCGGTTACTTTGCTTGACAGGGTTCCGTTCATTAAAAAATATCATCGCTTTTTTGAAGTAATGGGCCGGTATCACACCCACGAGCTTATCAAGATCATGGGTTTTAGTATTGCGCGGTATATCACCTTTTCAATGCAGTATTTTCTGGTTTTTCAGTTGTTGATGCCGCATATGGCTGTTGTATCCATGATGCTGATGCTGATGCTGTTTTTTGTGGTATCGTCAGCCATCCCATCGCTTGATCTTTTTGATATTGGTGTACGCGGATTTACTGCTTCGCACCTGTTTGTGTATGTGACAGATCAAAATATCGCCGTAATAGCCGGTGTATCGTCAATATGGCTTATTAATTTATTTATTCCTGCTATTTTAGGATCGTTGTTTGTTTTAAAACTCAAATTCTTTTGACCGCGCTGATTAGTATTATTTCATTATTTTCCATAGGGCTTTATGTGCTGTTGCTGATCTATCTCCGGATAGGCTGGGCAAAGGTCACAATCCCTCCGGTTATCGCCCAAACATTTAGCACCAAAGTTACTGTGCTTATTGCGGCCCGTAATGAGGAAGAGAAGATCCACCTTACCATTGAAGATATTTTGGCCCAGGATTATCCCAAACACCTGGTAGAGGTCATCATTGTTGACGATCATTCAACAGATAATACTGCGGCCATCATCAGCAGTTATGCGGCACAGGGCGTAAAGCTATTGCAGCTTAAGCTTGGCGAAACACTTAACTCCTATAAAAAGAAAGCGATAGCCGAAGCCATTAAACTTTCAACAGGCGACTTAATGGTAGCAACAGATGCTGATTGCCGCATGGGTAATCAATGGCTGCGTACTATAGTTGGCTTTTATGAGCAGCATGACCTGGTTATGATTTCTTCGCCGGTAACTTATTTCCAGGAGCAATCGGTGTTTGAGCGCATGCAAACGCTTGATTTTTCATCGCTTATTGGTATGGGGGGCGCGTTTTTAGGTCATGGTTTTGCTGCCACCTGTAATGGGGCAAATTTTGCTTATCGTAAAGATGTATTTTATGAAGTTGGCGGTTTTACCGGCATTGATGACCTGGCTTCGGGCGATGATGAACTTTTATTGCACAAGGTTGGAGAGCGTTATCCCGGCAAGATAGGCTTTTTAAAACGGCGCGAAGCAATTGTATATACCCACGCAAAGCCTAATTTAAAAGAGTTTATACAGCAAAGGCGCCGCTGGGCATCAAAATCAACCAAGTACAAAAATAAAAAAATGGTTGCCTTTGCGCTTAGTATCTGGCTGTGTAATTTTATGCTATTGCTAACCGCCGTGCTGGGTATTTTCGATATCTGTTTCCTGAAATTGTTTTTGCTTACTATCGGAATTAAATATGCGATAGACTTGTTATACATGACACCGATCATGAACTTCTTAAAACGGCGCGAACTGCTGCTGTACGTAAGCTTCGTTTTGCCGCTTAATATCCTTTATTTCGTTATTATCGGTTTTTTAGGGAAAAATAAGAAGTATGCCTGGAAAGGCAGAATCGTTAAATGAGCTAAAAGCTCAAGGCTAAAAGCATAAAGCTGAAATTGGGGCTTAACCAAAGCAGATCAGATGTACTGGATTTAGTGATAAGAGGCTCGTAAGCTTTATGCTTTCGGCCTTCAGCTTTCTGCTTTGAGCTTTCGGCTATCTAAATGTAAAGAAAGCCGTCCTTATTGCTAATTGCACCTATTTAAGCGATATTTAGCCTGTACACATGAACTATTAACACATTGGCCGAAATTACACCAGCAAAACGCACCTGGCATGTTTTTAAGCATAATAAAATTGCTTTAAGCGGGCTTGCATTTATCCTGCTTACGCTGCTTGTTGCGATACTGGGCTACCTCATTATGCCCGATGATACGCCCCTGGCCAATAATATGATCATACAGCTTAGTATAAAAAAGCCAGGCTCAACCTATATGATGTTAAAGCTCAGGAAAGCGGAGGCTGTTGATACTGTAAATTTGTTCAGCAGGATGCTGTATGGGCAGCCATCGTTTTATAAAGAAGTTCCTGTTACGGGGTATCATTTCGTTAAAGATTCTATTTACGTTAACGGATATATTGGCGATGAAGATAAGCCCGAGAAAAAAGCCTACAATATTTTTGAGGTAATGACCGGGCAAAAGCCGGTTTATAAAAACGGGAAGGTTATTTTTAATTATAACGGCCAAACAATTGCCCTGCCTGCAACCCCGGCTGTTTATCAAACGTTTGAAGCCCGCTTACGGGAGGAGAATATCGGGGCTAAAACCTTTTTACTTGGTACTGATGGTTATGGCCGGGATATGCTGAGCCGCCTGCTGCTGGGTACACGGATCTCGCTCGCTGTTGGTTTGATGTCTGTTATCATCAGTATGCTGCTGGGCGTAACTGTAGGGGCTGTAGCGGGTTATTTTGGAGGATGGGTTGATTCCTCATTAAGCTGGCTGATGAATATTTTATGGGCACTGCCTGCCCTGTTATTGGTGATCGCCATATCATTTGCGCTGGGTAAAGGATTATGGCAAATATTTATAGCCGTTGGCCTTTCCATGTGGGTTGAAGTGGCGCGCCTGGTGCGCGGCCAGGTAATGGGCCTTAAACAGGTGGAGTACATTGAGGCCGCACGTGCATTGGGTTTTAGCAACAAGCGTATTATAGCTAAACATATTTTGCCTAACATAACCGGGCCAATACTGGTTTTGGCCTCCTCAAATTTTGCCTCGGCTATACTTTTAGAGGCGGGGCTTAGCTTTTTGGGTTTTGGCGCACAACCGCCTATGCCAACCTGGGGCGGCATGATCAAGGAGCATTATGGATATATTGTTATGGACTCAGCTTTTTTGGCTATCATTCCTGGTATGGCCATTATGCTGCTGGTTTATGCTTTTAACCTGGTAACCGTTGGCTTGCGCGATGCCTTTGATATAAAATCACAAAGTACTCGTATTTAAAAATTATTTCCTCTATTTTAGTCAGCGTACTTATATCAATATGCTGAATGTAGACGACGGTTCCGGCGAAGACGAATTGATCAGGCTTTTGCTCAAACGGCAGTCGGAATTAAATTCTTTATTGGAAATAACGCGGGCCATAAACAAAAATACCGCTACTCCTATTCTCATTCAAATGCTGGAAGTTATTCTGCAAAACTATTTGCAGGTAGGTAAACTCAGGTTTTTGATTGAAAAGGATGATAAATTTGCCTGTATAGCCAAGTATGGCGGCGACGTTGAATCATCGGTAGTGCTGGCCCGTGCGTGTAAAAAGCTGAGTAAAGTTAAAGCGCCTATAGCTATTGCCGGGCATCGCGACCCCCTCCTTAAAAAATATAATTACTTTATCCCTGTATATCACAAAAGCAAAGCTCTTGCCTATGCCCTTATCGGCGATTTTAATACCTCGGGCGAGATGCTTAACAATGATCTCAATTTCATCCAAACGCTGATGAACGTGATCATTGTGGCGCTTGAAAATAAAAAACTTTTCCGCGAACGGCTGCAATCAGAACGTTTTTTGCGCGAGATGGAGCTTGCGGTGGAAGTGCAGAATATGCTGATCCCCATGCGTGAACATAAAGATGATAGTGTGGAGATTGGGGCTAAGTATCTTCCGCATCAAAACATCGGCGGTGATTATTTTGATTTTATCCGCCTTAATGAGCATGAGTTTTTATGGTGTATTGCCGATGTATCGGGTAAGGGTATTTCGGCTGCTTTGCTGATGGCCAATTTCCAGGCCAGCCTGCATGCCTGGGCGGCGGTTGAGGATGATTTGACCAATATTATTGACCGTTTAAATAAGATTGTACTCAGCAATACCAAAGGCGAACGGTTTATCACCCTGTTCCTTGCGCGATATAATCAAAAAAAACGGCGGCTTAATTATATCAATGCGGGGCACAACCCAACTATACTTTATTCAGAAGGCGGTGCCATTCCACTTAAACTGGGTACCACCATGATTGGGGTTTTTGAAGATCTGCCTTTTTTAAACGAGGGCGAAGTTGATGTGGAGCCCGGCAGCCTGATCTTTAACTATACAGATGGGCTCATGGATTTTGAATCGCCCAGCACCAAAATATGGAATGAGGATAAATTACTTGATTTTGTGCTTGCGCATGGCGAGCTATCGCCCGATAATTTTAACCAGGCGCTGTTGGATTATTTGAGCAACGTTTATAAAAGCAAGCCCATTGATGATATTACCCTGCTTACGCTAAAAATTTTTTAAGTAAAGGATGCGTTAACTACATGTTGAAAAACACATCATACTAATTGTTTTACTAACACGTTTACAACTCTTATTATATTTGCCGGATGTTATCAGCCAGGTACCAGTACGAATTTTTGGAAGCAGGATGCGATGAAGCGGGACGAGGATGTTTGGCCGGGCCTGTTTTTGCCGCCGCAGTTATTTTACCGCCTGATTTTGATCATCACCTGCTGAACGATTCTAAACAAGTTACCGAAGAGATAAGGTACCAGCTTCGGGCCGAAATTGAGGAAAAAGCGGTGGCTTATGCCGTAGCATCTGTTGATAATCTGGAGATAGATGAGATCAACATTCTTAATGCATCATTCCTGGCGATGCACCGGGCTATCGAAAAATTACATCTTGAACCCCAGTTTCTGATCATCGACGGCAATCGCTTCAAAAAATACCGGAACATCCCACATGAGTGTATTATACAAGGCGATGGAAAATATTTCAGCATAGCGGCCGCATCTATCCTGGCTAAAACCTACCGCGACGATTATATGATGCAAATAGCGGCCGAACACCCGGAATATGAATGGCATACCAACAAAGGCTATCCAACTATAAGGCATCGTGAAACCGTAATGAAGATTGGTTTTACGCCCTATCACCGCCGTACTTTCAGGGTAACCGACCCGCAGTTAAGTATTTTTTAATGAAGTTTTGAATACCACGTTCAGGATGGTATTTTTGTTAAAAACCAAATTCACCGTTTGAAGATCCTAATTTTAACACATCGTGTACCATTTCCGCAGAATGGCGGTTACGCTATTGTGGTTTGCAATACTATAAAAGGGTTGATTGCACTTGGGCATGAAGTTGCATTGGTGGCTTTAAACGGGAAAAGATATCATGGTAGTGTACAAACAGGCGAAGATGAGCTGATGCAGAAGATCAGGTACACATCATATGACATTAACATCAATATATCTGTACTTGATTCCATAACTAACCTGTTCAGAAAAAAATCAAACGATGTTGATCGTTATTACAATGCCGAATTTGAAAAACTCCTGCTGCGCGAATTGCGCCAGACGTCGTACGATGTTATCCAGTTTGAAGGCCTGTTTGTAACGCCTTACCTGGCCGCTATGCGTAAGCATACCAAAGCCAGGTTAATTTACCGGTCGCATAATATTGAACACCAGGTATGGATGAGGCTGGCACAACGAAAAAGCGACCTGTTTAAGAAGTGGTACTTGCATTTGCTGGCCCGCCGGGTGAAAGATTATGAACTGCAGCAGCTTAATAAATTTGATGCCATTGCTGTATTTACCAATGAAGATAAAAAAACGCTGTTATCATACGGTGTTACCATTCCGGTTGATATTTTTCCAGTAGGTATTTCCCTGACCGATTATAAGCCTGATTATAATAAAACGGAGTTCCCAAGTTTGTTTTTTTTAGGGTCGTTGGATTGGATGCCCAACCGGGAGGGGATTGAATGGTTTATTGAGAATTTTTATAAAGATCTTACCGAGGGCGACCTCCGTGTAAAATTTTATGTTGCCGGGCATAACATCCCCGATAGCTTTGATGAGTACGAAGCGATGGGAAAGATCTTTATCCAGGGTGAGGTTGACGATGCTTCTGAGTTTGTGAACAGTAAGGCTATTATGGTGGTGCCCTTGCTTTCAAGCGGTGGCATGCGGGTTAAAATAGTAGAGGGTATGGCAATGGAAAAATGTATTATCTCAACCTCATTAGGTGCCGAAGGCATCAATTTTACCAATGGCACTAATATCCTTATTGCTAATAACCGGCAGGAGTTTTATGATGCCATTGAACGCTGTATTACCGACGAAGAATTTTGCCGTAATATTGGCCTCAACGCCCGCCGTTTAATTGAAGAACAGCACGATGTGCATGTAATAGCACCGGGCCTTGTTGCTTTTTATCAAAGCCTGAACGTTGATTTACCTGAATAAGGGATTCCCTATGCCGTTGTTGGTGTGACAATAATTTCTCCGCTGCTGCCGCCAACTGGAAACTGCCACTGCCAACTAACCTACTGTTGCTGTTGTTGCTGCTGCTGTTGAATGATCTCCATATATCGCTGATAGCTGTTTTTAGGAAATTCGGCTACCGCGTGCATAGCCGGCGATTCGTGGGTTTTATCCTCAAAAACAATAGTATCTGCATCGTCAACAATTACTGACACTTCCAGCTTGTGGCCGTAGGCGCCTTTATAAACACCTTTAACCGGCGAACAATCTGAAAAATTGCGGCCCACAGCCAGGCGTACGTGGGTTTCATTGGCAATACAGTTATTTGTAGGGTCGATGCCAAGCCAGCCATAGTCGGGCACATACACTTCGGCCCAGGCATGGGTTGCGCCTTCGCCGCGCATAGCGCTGCTATGGGTGCAGATATAGCCGCTTACATAACGGGATGGTATTTTAAGCTGGCGGAGCATCACCATTAAAATATGGGCAAAATCCTGGCAAACGCCGGCTTTAAGCTTCCATACTTCATCCAGTGTAGTTTCAACCGTGGTAACACCTTTGATGTACTCAAAGTTTTTGTAAACCCAGCCGCAAAAACGAAGTGCTATCTGAAAGGGAGTTTCATCTTTACGCCGTTCCTGCTCAACTATTGCCTGTAGCTCGGGCAGGCCTTCAAAATATTCCTGCTTTAAAAAATCAATATAGGGCACCATGTATTGAAGGCGCTTAAGATCTTCCCATTGCTGCTCCGGAAAAATATCATTAACCGGAAGGGGGCGCTGTCGGGTAATGACAACCAGCTTTGAGTTTATAACCAGCATGTTGTGCTGGTTGCTGTAGGTGAAACTGCCAACCTCGTTGCCATAGTAGTCGGTATGAGTATCAACTACCGGGTTGCCGGTTATACTTAGCTCCTGTTTTACTACTTCCTGGTATTCATCTTTTATCGGGAACAGGATGATTTGGTTGGCGCTGTCACGAACAGGGCCTTCATAAGTGTATTTGGTGATATGTTGGATCTTAAATTCAGGCATTGTTTTAATTTTTTAATTTGAGGATTTGAAAATTTGAAAATGAAAAGATAGACTGGCATTTTCAAATCTTCAAATCAAAACATCTTCAAATTGTGATCATGAATTAGCAAAGTAATGTTGGTTTAATGAATTGCCTATGCCGTATAGCTCACTCCTGATCTGGGTGAGGAACAAGTGCAAGCCCTCCTGTTTGATACTTTTTACCGAACTATACTTTATGCGGCTTTGCAACCGGCCTATCTGAAACGACATTTCCCTGTAGTCATCGGCATTGCTGTCATTCTTCAATCTGTCGAAATAACGCTGAATATTATTTACCGAATAAATAACCGAGCGCGGAAAATCGTTGTTCAGTACAACCTGTTCCAAAACGTTTTCGGCCTCAAAACCTTCTCGGTATGTTTTTAAATACAGCTCGTAGCCACCCAATGAAAGCAGCAGGTGTTTCCAGTAAGTGGTATCAGTAAGCAGATCGGGGTTATCACTTATCGAGCTGAATTTAGTATCCAAAATATCAACCGACTGGATGGCCCGCTCCAGGTATTTGCCAATGTTCATAAAGGCACGGCCTTCGCCGCGCTCCATAGTGATCTCCACCGTGCCGTAATAAAGCATTACTTGTTTTATCAGCACGTCCAGTACCCCTATCGGGTCTTCCCGGTGCAGGGCGCGTTCCAGTCGCGGATCTTTTACGGTGTGGTAATATTCATTCAGGCATTGCCAAAGGTCTTTGGTGATGTGCTCCTGTACACCGCGGGCGTTTTCTCGTGCCAGTGTAATGATGTTGAGTATGGAATTAGGATTGTTTTTCCCGGTAACCATATACTTTAAAACCGACCGGCTGTCGTTGTCCAGCTTTTCGGCTTCGCCGGCGTTTAGTCCTGCAAAAATCCTCATTACGGGCTCCCAGGTAAATTCCTGCACCGTATCCTGCGATGAGGCATAATTAATTTTGAGCATCCGCAGCATACCATCGCTGCGCTCAATGTAACGGCTTAACCAATAAAAACTTGCTGCAACCCTGCTTAACATATGATCTGAATTTCGGAATTAGGATGTTCAATTTCGGATTTACTTAGCTCCGCATCCTTCTTATTTTTTATTTTGATTTAAAAGCCTTTTACCTTTCAGGCTAACACCCACGTGTCCTTACTGCCGCCACCCTGCGAACTGTTTACCACCAGTGAACCTTCTTTTAACGCCACACGGGTTAGGCCGCCGGGGACTATCTCAATGCCATCGGGGCCGTACAGCGCGTATGGCCTTAAATCAACCCTGCGTGGCTTTAGTTCGCCCTGCATGTAACATGGCGCCGCCGAAAGGCTGATGGTTGGCTGTGCTATGAAGTTACGTGGATCTTTCAGGATTTCCTTTTTATATTCATCTATTTCCTGCTCGCTTGCTGCATGCCCCATCAGCATCCCGTAACCGCCGCTGCCATTGGTTTTTTTAACCACCATTTTATTGAGGTTTTTAAATACCATTTCGCGTTCATCCGGATTGCCTAACTGGTGTGTTGGCACGTTTTTGAGTATGGGTTCTTCGTTTAGATAATAGCGGATCATATCGGGCACATAGGCATAAACTGCCTTATCGTCGGCGACGCCTGTGCCTGTAGCATTTACTATGGCTACATTGCCTTTACGGTAAGCTCCCATAAGGCCTGCTACTCCAAGCATACTTGCCGGGTTAAATACCAGGGGATCGAGAAATTCATCGTCCACCCGGCGGTAGATCACGTCAACCTGTTGCAGCCCGGTGGTGGTTTTCATGTACACTTTATGGTTGTTCACTACCAGGTCGCGTCCTTCTACCAATTCAACCCCCATCAGGCGGGCCAGCGTGGTATGCTCAAAATAGGCCGAATTATAAATACCCGGCGTAAGTAAAACAATAGTTGGGTTATGGATCTGCCGGGGTGAAAGCGCCAGCAGGTTTTTATATAGTATTGACGGATATTCGGTAACGCTGCGCACACTGCATTGAGGTAGCAGGTCGGGAAACAAGCGTTTGGTGATCTCCCTGTTCTCGAGCATATAACTTACGCCCGATGGGGTGCGCAGGTTATCTTCAAGCACGTAAAAAGTGCCGTCTTCATCACGGATAAGGTCGATGCCCGAAATATGTACATAAATATCATAAGGCACCTGGAGCTGGTACATCTCGCGCAGAAAGTGCGGACACGAATAAATAATATCAATAGGTACTATGCCGTCCTTTACAATAAACTGATTGTGGTATATATCCTTCAGAAACAAATTAAGCGCATTAAGGCGCTGCTTAATGCCTCGCTCAACAAAAGCCCATTCATCGGCAGTGATGATACGGGGGATAATATCAAAAGGAAAGATCTTTTCAATGCCTTCGCCGCTGTTATAAACGGTAAAGGTGATGCCCTGGCTCATGAAAAGGCGCTTGGCAAGCTCCTCCTTTTTGTTCAGGTCGTCGGCCGATTCCTTCGAAATGTAGTCTATAACTTTACGGTAATGCTCCCGAACATTAGCATCCAAGCCATACATTTCGTCCCAAACATTATCAATTGGGCTGTATTTGTCAAAATAAGCTGATTCTTCCATGAAAAAATTACAATAAATTAAAAATTGACAATCAGTTATCTTTCAGAATTGTAATTTATGAAGTGTTTTTGATAAAAAAGCAAATTATTTTGAAATTTTTGAAGATATTTTAATCAAATTTTCAATTCATGGTGATTTTTAAAATATAATTCTTGTGTTTGTCGGGTCGTTAATGTAAAAATGACCGCCTTTAACGTATTAAACAAGGGCATTCAATTCTCCTCCCGCTTTCCTAAAATCCGAAGGGTTCATACTTCTGTATTTTTTAAAAATGCGGTTCAGGTGGCTTTCATCATTAAAACCAAGCTCGTTGGCAATTTCAACCATACGCATGTTGCTGTGCAGTAAACGGTTCTCAATCAGCTTCAGTTTGTAATTGATGATATACTGCTGCATACTTTCGCCGGTATGTTTTTTAAAATACTGGCCAAGGTAGTTTTCAGAGATTCCCGCTTTATCGGCTATGACTTTAGCTTTTAGTTTTTCGGGGAAGTAGATGTTGGCCTGGATGTATTGCAGGATATCAAGCGTTTTTTCTTCGGTGTTCTCACTAACTTCATCGGGCATGCTCATAGCCACATTACGGGCGGCGATTACTATAACCGTATTGATATATTGCTGCAGGAGCGCTTTACTGTAAAGCCCTTTTTTTTCTTTTTCACTGATGATGGCCTGCATAATGGGTTTTACAACGGCTTTGTCTTCATCGGTTTTTAATATGCATCCCGGTGCCTGGCCTGCGTTTTTTAGCAGAAAATTGAGATGCTCGGCTGTTTCGCTGCTAAGGCCGCGATCTTTAATGTAAAGTGGGTTGAAACGGATAAACAGGAACTGTGTTTCGGTTAGTATCTCAAAATAATGTGAATCATTAGGTGTAAGTAAAAACAGGTGACCGGGTTTATAGGTAAACTTGCTTTTGTTTATGCACTGCTTTCCGGTGCCGCTTATGATATAAATAAACTCGAAAAAGCTGTGTGAGTGTTCGCTGCGGGGACAGGCGCTGAGTGGTTCGCGCAAAACAACTTCAAAAGGCTGGTATAAATTATCTTTTACCATAGTGTAAATGTACAAATGTTACGAGGGATTGTACAAGGAATATGGCTGCCTCCTTGTATAATTTTGTATTGTAATTAAACAACAACACAATGGAAACTCAAAATACAACAATGCAGGCCCTTATCGCTCCTGAAGCAAATGCGCCTTTCACAATAACCGCAGTTGACCGCCCAATTGCCTCCAAAGGCCAGGTACTGGTGCGTATTATAGCCAGCGGCGTCAGCGTATTGGACAATAAGATCCGTACCGGTAAAGGGGGGCATGCCAGGCAGCCCTTACCTGCAATTTTAGGGATGGACTTTGCCGGCATAGTTGAAGCAGTTGGTGCTGATGTAAATACTTTTAAACCTGGCGATGAAGTGTATGGCCTTGCAGGTGGTATTGGTGGGCTACAGGGTACTTACTCGGAATATGCTGCCTTTGATGCAGACCTGCTTGCTATTAAAACATCTCACTTAAGTTTCAGACAGGCGGCTTCGATGCCGCTTAACTTTATCACTGCCTGGGAGGGCCTTGTAGACAGGGCAAATGTACATGAGGGACAAAAAGTGCTGGTACATGGTGGTGCCGGAGGCGTTGGCCATTTAGCGGTTCAGGTAGCGAAAGCCTTTGGTGCGGACGTATATGCTACCGGCAGCGCGGCCCAACAGCAATATATTGAAAGCATTGGCGCTACTTTTATCGATTACCGCGCCACAACAGTTGACGAATATGTGAACAATTATACTAACGGCGAAGGGTTTGACATTGTATATGATACCCTGGGCGGAGCCACTTTAGATGCATCATTTAATGCGGTACGTTATTATACCGGTCATGTGGTAAGCTGCCTGGGTTGGGGTGAGCATAAGCTGGCGCCCTTATCATTCAGGGGAGCTACATATTCCGGAGTGTTTACTTTGATGCCGATGCTCACCGGTAGAGGGCGCAAACATCATGGTGAAATTATGCAGGAGGCTACAAAGCTTGTTGAAGCCGGCAAAATTGTTCCGCTGGTAGATGAGCGTACATTTACATTGGCTACGGCCAATCAAGCCCACGAGATATTAGAGAATGGTAAGGCGAACGGTAAGTTGGTGATTGATGTTGCTGAGTGAGGTGGTTCGCCCTTAAATAAGATGACCGCTCAGTTTTCAAAGCCCGGTATTTAAAACGGCCTGAATAACGGGCGGCTGATCAGCGGCGAAAACGACCAGGGGATGGAACTTAAAATAACCAGCAGGGCAATGGTTAGCCAAATGGCCGTGGTTTTAAATTTGTCCTTATCAAGTGTTTTTCGTTTGGCTTTTGATGAGGCAATGGTAATCAGCGTAATGCCGATCAGCATCATGGTAACGTGCTCCATGCCAAAAAACCTGATCTGCCGCTCGTGCACCGCCTCTTTAAAATGGCTGATGAAATAATTGGCTATCGGGCTGATGAAATACAGCCAGAGCCCAATAGTTAGCTGGATATGGGCAATGTTGGTGGTAATAACCCGTAAGCGGTCGTCAAATTTTGAATAACTTTTGTTAGTAAGCCATCCGCTGTAGGCGCGATAAAGGGCAAAAAGCAAGCTGGCCAAAACAAACCAGCGCGTAAGGGAGTGTAATGCTAAAATAAAAGCGTACATATATTATATGTATGACGATCGGCAAAGGAAAAGATTTTATCCGAAATAAAATTATTTCGATGCCGATCCCCTTATATAAATTTCACCGGGTTTATCAGTTGAGTGCCTTCCGGCAATAGGGCCTTTGCGGGCTTCAGGCACCAGCATCCATATATTGATCGTTACATCTGGCGACCCATCTTTATTCTTTTTCCAGGTTAGGTTTATTTCGTTGATGTCCTGCGCCGAAATGAGCATACTTTCATCGTCAACAAAATAGCCGTCAACAGCAAATCTCACTTTACCACTTACTCCAAATCTCCTTTTTATATCGTCACAGGTATTTGTTTCAATTTTCACTCCTTTTTTAAGGGTTATCGTTATTATACCAAACCTGCTTAGGTTGGCAAGGTTTGCCGGAGCGTCCTTTTCTTTAAAAATTGTCAACCAGGCAACATCATTTGGATTTATATGGCCGAGACCGGCAATGATTTTGAAGTTAACAATGATTGATGGCTGCCATTCCTTTGCATCAGGTAAATGCCTGTATAAGGAATCGCCGGGAGACTTGGGTTGGTAGCTTTTATATGTAGTTGTGTCTTTAAACGAGGGGCTTTGATTGGGGTTTAACAAAGCTTTGCCGGTATCTGGCTTTGCCTGCAAAGGTTGAGCTGATTTGCTTTGCGGCGGTGGCGTTTGAGGTAGGGCTGCCTGGGCAAAAGCGGTAATTCCATAAAATAAACACACTAAAACAGCCAAGAGATTTTTCATGTTGTGATTTTACGGATAAGATGCAGGCGCTGTGTAATTTCCATAAATTATTCAAATTATTTATAACGGGTTAGTAATCCACCATGTATTTCCGAACGGATCTTTTACCCCTGCACTCCTGCCGTATGGTTGATCGGCCGGCGGCATAATGCTTTCGGCTCCGCTATCAATGGCCTTCTGGTAAGTTTCGTCACAGTTTTCTACATATACAAACATACCTGCATTTTGCTGTTGATATGTATCGGTACAATCGGCAAACATGATGGTGCTGCCATTGATGTTAACCTCGGCGTGCATAATGGTGTGTTCATCGCGCATGGTTTTAAACTGTTCAGTCGCACCAAAAACCTTTTGGGTAAACCCGATAAACTGAGCGCCGTTTTTAACAATGAGATAAGGCATAACAGCCTGGTAATTTTCGGGAATGTTTATTGTTGCCATAATTTGTTTTTTTCTCAAAATTAGCTGTCCCCCTGTTCTCAAAATTGTAAAAACCGGACATTATGTGTTCCGGTATTCAGTTCCCTCAGCCTTGCCTGAAAAATAAAAGCCCGGATGATAGCCAGTAAACTCCTTCACGTCATGAATAAAGTGCGATTGGTCATAATACCCGCATTCCAGCGCTATCTGCGTTAATGTTTTATCCGTATTGTATTGCCTTAACGCATCCTGGAGGCGCGTGAGCCGCATATAGGTTTTGGGGCTAAAGCCCGCGGACTCCTTAAATCTACGGTCAAACTGCCGTGCCGATAAATTATAGGCATCAGCCAGTTGAGCAACCGTTCTGTATTGTTTATTATGGATCACATTCCTGATCGCTACCGCTATGCGATCGTCTTTTAACACATTTTGACGTAACCGGGCTATTAAAAATGCAGACAGGATCTCTGCCCGTTTATAGTTATTTCCGGCTAACATGATTTGCTCTTCCAGCTCCCGGCCGGGCCGGCTTAAAAATGTGTCGAAATCAAATGCGAGGTTACTGGTTTGGCTGCTGGGGATATTAAAAAAATAAGGCACGGCAAAAGGATAAATATAGGCGCCAAAAATGCCAAAGCTTTCGGTTGTTATAAACCTGCGGTATTGTGTAGTTTGAAATTGAATGCCTGATAAGCTTGGGCTTTGCTCATTCTTCTCCTTCAATTCATTAAACGACGAACGGTAGTGAAATACCAATTCGGCACAGGCATCAGCAACAGAACGATAAAATAGGCGCCAAAAATGCCAAAGCTTTCGGTTGTTATAAACCTGCGGTATTGTGTAGTTTGAAATTGAATGCCTGATAAGCTTGGGCTTTGCTCATTCTTCTCCTTCAATTCATTAAACGACGAACGGTAGTGAAATACCAATTCGGCACAGGCATCAGCAACAGAACGATAAATATATGACGAATGATCCGGCGCCAGCTCATGCTCCAAAACCCAGTAAAATCTTACATAAGGTTTAAGCTCGGCCGGTGGCTGGATAGTGAAATAGCGCATCGTTCTGATTTGGGATTTCGGATGTTCGATTTCGGGATTAAATAAATTTAGGATTTTTATTTAAAAGAAAACCATCCGCCAGTTTAGTTATTATTCCTTCACTATTTGAAAAATGTTCAATCCGTCCTCAATCACCTATAATTATAAAACCCTCCTGAACCTCTTTAAAACGAGCGAGCACCCGGCTTAATATTGCACGCTTACTCAGAATACTATTGTTTAATGTTAACAAAAATCTCTGAATCAGTGATATCATAAGCCAGATATGATTTGCATATATCCGCGTTGTCCCATAAGGATCAATTGTTACCCCTGTTGTCTTTTTTAAACTGGACAATACCGGCTCTAAAGTTTCAATGTCCGTTTCATCTAACTCAAATAGTTTTTGACTGAGGTGGATATCATTTATATCATAAAAATCCAGAGGCATTTTATTTCAGGATAACTTTTCTCCCAAGATGTGGGATATTATTTCGTATAATGAAACCTAAGTGAGTAAACAGTTACAATATGGTCTTCTACTTTGTAAACAATACGATGTTCCTGGTTAATGCGTCTTGACCATGCACCCGAAAGGTTGTGTTTTAGTGCTTCAGGTTTACCTATACCTTTGAACGGATCAATTTGTATTGCCTGGATCAATTGACGAATCCGTTTAAGGATAATGATATTTCCGCTCTTCTTCCAGTATTCGAGATCAGTCAGCGCTTCGTCAGTAAAATTTATAGTTTCCATATATCATCAAGGTTAAGTTTGGTGACTTTACCTTGATGCTCTTGCTCAATTGATTTTTGCAGATGCTGAGCATTTGCTTCTGAAGAAAGCAAGTAAGCAGTATCATCCGTTATTTCACTCGTTTTATAATCAACATGCAGGGCATCCAAAAAAATCCGGATTGCAGTTTCCTGATCTGCATCTGCAGGATGTATGGTTAATGTTGTCATATATCAAATATACCCGTTTTTATTTCAACCGTCAAATCTGTCTAAAATACAACCCGATACAGCCCCTGCAAATAATGAGGCAAATCCGAAATCAAAATCCCTAATTCCGAAATTCTCTTACAACCCTTTCGTTATCGCTTCGTAAACCACATCCTGGATCCTCGGCCTGATATTAAGGCTGCCCAATTTACTGGCCACCGAGGGGTTCACCCTGTTTGACAGGAATACATATACCAGGTTATATTTAGGATCAACCCAGATACAGGTGCCTGTAAAACCGGTATGTCCAAAAGCCTGATCTGACGCCAGTTTTGAAGGATAGTGTCTTTCGGCTATCGGGTCCCAGCGGTCAAAACCCAGTCCGCGGCGGCTCACCGGCGATTGTTTGGAGGTGAACAGGTCAACAACCTCCGGCTTAAAATATTGGGCACCGCCATAACTCCCCTTGTTTAAAACCATCTGGTATAATATGGCCACATCATTGGCACTGCCAAATAAACCGGCATGCCCGGCAACGCCACCCAAAAGCGCTGCTGTTGGGTCATGTACATATCCATCCAGTAATGACATGCGGTACTCCTTATCATTTTCGGTAGGGATTATCCTGTCGGGCGTAAAGCGGTATAAGGGTAAGAAGCCTGCAGTTTGCATTCCCAGCGGAGTATAAAAATGCTGCTGTACATAAATGTTGAGCGGCACAGCAGTAATGTTTTCAACAACCTCCTGCATAAATAGCATGCTTACATCACTATATACGTACTGCCCCCTTGTTTTCAGCGGCGAATTCAGCATATCGGGCAGCATTACATCTTTATAATAGTCTTTGCGCAGGTAATAATGATCAGATACTTTTGTGGGGTAAGCAGCAGACGAATCGGTACTGTGATCAGTTGGCTTTACCTTTTCAAATGACTGGATATCGGGGATCAGGCCCGCCTGGTGCAACAGCACTTCGCGGATCCGGATGTCGTTTTTATTGCTTTTACGGGCAAGAGGGATATAATCGCCAAGAGTTTTCTCCAGGCTTAGTTTACCCTGGTCGGTAAGCTGCATGGTTTCCATAGTAGTTGCCGATACTTTGGTCATAGAAGCAAGGTCAAAAATATCGGTCAGCTTGTCTGGGATCACATTATCATAGGTGTGATAACCGTAAGCTTTATTAAATATCACCTTACCATCTTTAGCAACCAATACCACACAGCCGGGAGTGGCATGCTCGCGAATGGCTTCCTGCGCTATTTTATCAATACCCTGCAGGTTCGCTGCATTGATGCCGGCCTCTTCCGGTACGGTGTACTGAAGACGGGTTTTATCGGTAATAAAACCCATCCCGGTTTTATACACAGCGCTATAGTTTTTTGTTAATTTTTGCGAAATGCCTATGCCTCCAAATATGGCCTCGGCACTGTACATGGCCGATACTTGAGATACCCGCTCTGTCCAAACTATCGGGGCGGTAACCACATCAAGCTTGCTTAGTACTGAGCCGTTTCCAAAGGCAGCGACAATTACATTCTTATTTTTTTGGTTAGAGCTGATAAAGTCGATCAAATCCGGGTTACCCAGATCGGCATCATTTACCTGTACTATGATAGTGTTGTAAAACTTCAGATCGGAGGTAAGGTTGGCCAGCGTTTTATTACCTGAATAGGCTGCGCCATCAAACAGATCAACCTTGTTATATTTATTTAACAGGCTGTCAAAAACAGTAGCATACTGGTTACTAAAATGCACACTGGCAATTTTCAAATCCTCCAGCTTTTGCAGGGGGACTAAATAAGAGGCATTGTTAAGCAGCACGGTTGAGCTCCCAACCAATCTTTCTTCGGCAATGAAGGCCTGCCCTGTTAATGGCGGGTTTTGCGCGCAAGCGGTATTAAATAATGCAAACCCTAATAGTACTAAAGGAACACGGCCCCATTTATTTTTTATCATATACTTTAACTCCGTTTATATAGGTTTGGGTCACTTTGGTTGCCGGGATCTCGCTGCCTTTTACTTTCATAATATCTTTATCCAGTATCACAAAGTCGGCGTATTTACCGGGTTCAATGCTGCCTTTTTCTTTTTCTTCAAAATTGGCTTTGGCTGCCCAAATGGTCATTCCCTTTAATGCTTCAATCCGGGTCAGGGCGTTTTCAGGTTGAAAACCACCTTCCGGGAAACCTTTCAAATCTTTGCGCTCAACCGCTGCATAGAACGTATAAAGCGGATTAATGTTCTCAACCGGGAAATCGGTACCCAAAGGGATCCAGCCGTTTTGCTTTAACAATTGTTTATAGGCATAAGCTGTTTTAAGCCGTTCGGGGCCCAGTCTTTTACCGGCCCAGTACATATCCGATGTCGCGTGCGTAGGCTGTACCGATGGGACAATACTGTATTGGCCAAACATGTCCAGGTCTTGCGGCGATACTATCTGCGCATGCTCGATACGCCACCTCAGGTCGTTTTTGCCTTTTAAATTAGCCGCATAAATCTTAAGCATTACCCGCACTGCCGAATCGCCAATGGCATGGGTACACATCTGGAAACCGCGGGCCGCTATTTTTGGAGCTATTTCTTCAAAATGCTTTGGGTTACTCAACAAAAAGCCGCTCCATTTGGCCGAGTCGGCATAGGGTTTTAGCAGGCAGGCCCCTCTTGAACCGAGGGCACCATCGGCATAAACTTTAAAAGCCCTTACATTTAAACGGGGCGTTTTAATAATTCCCTTCTTAAACAGGTAGTCATAATTCTCCTGTCGGTCGGCCAGCATCACATACAGGCGCATTTTCAGGTCGCCTTTATTTTGCAGCTCGGCAATGGTGTTTACCATGGTATAAGGTAGCCCGCAATCATCAACTGTAGTTAAGCCAGCGGCAAAACAATTTTTCTGTGCCGATAGCAAGGCTGTATCTATAATAGCAGCCGTAGGTTCAGGGATTTTACGGGTAACTATACCTACCGCGTTGTCAACCAAAATACCGGTAAGTTTCCCGTTACTGGTTTCTATTTCGCCGCCATTAATGGTTTGCCCCGGTTTAACACCGGCAATGTTCAGTGCGGCCTGGTTAGCTATTGCGGCGTGCCCGTCTACACGGCTAAGGATCACCGGCCTCATCGGGAACAGCGAATCCAGCTTTGCCTTATCGGGGAAATGTTTATTTGTCCAGTCGTTTTGGTCCCAGCCATTACCAATGATCCAGCCATCGGTATTACGTTCGGAATAAGCTTTTACCGAGTCAATAATTTCGGGCCAGCTATGGGTGCCTACCAGGTTTACTTCCTGCAGGCCCATACCATATTCATAAAAATGGGCGTGGGCGTCAATAAAGCCGGGATAAACCGCGGCGCCTTGCGCGTCAACTACTTCGCGGGCGTTGTATTTTTGTTCAAGGGAATCGGCATTGCCTACTGCAAGTATCTTTCCTCCGCTTACTACAAATGCGCTTGCTGTTGTAAAATTGCTATCTACGGTGTAAACAACCGCGTTTTTTACCAGCATATCGGCATTGTATTCCTTTTGTTTGCAGGCTGCTGCCAGTAATAGCAGCGCGGGCAATAGTCTCTTCATAAAGTAATTGTATGTTTATTGTAATTGTATTAAACCACAAAAGTATATACAACTATCAAATCATAAAGTTATGCCTTCAAATATTTAATTTAGCATCGAAATAGAAATTGGAGGGAATTTTTTTTAGATGTCAGACATTATTCAGCTTTTACCGGATGCCGTTGCCAACCAGATTGCCGCGGGCGAAGTAGTTCAGCGACCGGCTTCTGCGGTAAAGGAATTGGTTGAAAACGCTATTGACGCAGGTGCGGATAAGATACAGCTTATTATTAAAGATGCCGGTAAATCACTGATCCAGGTTATTGATAATGGCTGCGGCATGAGCCTTACCGACGCCCGCATGTGCTTTGAGCGTCATGCAACTTCAAAAATACGCAAGGCCGAAGATCTGTTCGCTATTCGTACCATGGGTTTCAGGGGCGAGGCCATGGCATCTATAGCGGCTATTGCCCAGGTAGAGCTGAAAACCCGCCGCCATGAAGACGAACTGGGCAGTTGTATAACTATTGAAGGCTCCGAAGTAATAAGCCAGGAACCATGTGCTGCCAACGCGGGCACATCGATATCCATAAAAAACCTGTTTTATAATACCCCTGCCCGCCGTAATTTTTTAAAGAGCAACCCGGTAGAGATGCGCCATATTATTGACGAGTTTCAACGGGTGGCCTTGGCACATCCCGAAATTTTTTTCACCCTTCACCATGATAGCCAGGAAGTTTATCATTTGCCGGGCACCACACTTAAACAAAGAATAGTACACCTGTTTGGCAATAATTATAACCAGCGGCTGGTACCTGTTGAAGAAGATACAACCATTATTAAGCTGCGTGGATTTGTAGGGAAGCCCGAGTTTGCGCGCAAAACCCGTGGCGAACAGTTCTTTTTTGTAAACAATCGCTTCATCCGCGATTCGTACCTTAATCATGCTGTAACTACGGCGTTTGAAGAGCTATTGCCCGATGATTGTTTTCCGTTTTATGTGTTGTTCATCGATATCGACCCTTCAAAAATTGATATCAACGTACACCCAACCAAAACCGAGATCAAATACCAGGATGAAAAGGCTATTTATGCCATAATCCGGTCGGCAGTGAAGCGGTCATTGGGCAGATATAATATTACGCCCAGCCTGGATTTTGACCAGGAAAACAGTATCGAGCACCTGATAACCCCCAAGCCGTTTGAGGAGATCATCGCCCCTACTATTTCCTTTAATCCAAACTTTAACCCCTTTGCCGATAAAGCAGAAAAACCCAGGCAGGAGCATCCATTTTTAAGAGAGAGCGGGGGTTATAAAAAAGACCCTATTCCACAAAACTGGGATACTTTGTATGAGATCAGCAAAAAGGAAACCCTTTTTCAGCACGAGATCCACGAGGAAAAAACCATAGCGGTTGATGAGCAGGATGTAAGTAAACCAAGCGAGCGGCAACTGTTCCAGATCCATAACCGGTTTATTCTGTCGCAAATAAAATCGGGCTTTATGCTCATTAACCAGCAGGCCGCGCATGAGCGTATTTTGTACGAACGCTTTTTACAGCAGCTGCAAAATCATTCGGGGATGAGCCAGCAAAGCTTATTTCCGCAGTCGGTAACACTAAACGGTGCCGATTTTGAGTTATTGAAAGAGCTTTTGCCTGATATCCGGTCGCTGGGTTTTGATATCCGCGAATTTGGAAAAAACACCGTGGTCGTGGAGGGGATCCCGGCCGAACTGAACAACGTTGGCGAGCATGAGCTTTTAGAACATTTACTGGAAGGTTTTAAAAACAATATGGCCATCCTTAAATTAGATAAACGGGATAACCTGGCCCGGTCACTGGCCCGTAACGGCGCTATTAAATCAGGAACCAAGCTATCCCTGGAGGAAATGAACCAGCTTATCGACCAGCTTTTTGCCTGTGAATCACCTAACCAGGCATTGAATGGTAAGCCCGTAATCAGTACCTTTACGATGAACGAATTAATGGAACGATTTGAAAAATAGCCCCAGGCTAAATTATATATGAACGGATACAATCAATCGCCTTTTGCTAACCTTACACCTGTTGTTAAAAACCTGTTGATTATAAATATAATATGCTTTTTGCCATTTGTATTGTTTGGGCAATTTTATGAGGCCAAAATAGTACCATTGTTAGGCGGCTTTTATTTTAATTCGCCTTATTTCAAGCTATGGCAAATCATTACTTACATGTTCCTGCACGGGGGGTGGGGCCATATTTTCTTCAACATGTTTGCCTTGTTTTCTTTTGGCCCTATTGTAGAATATGCTATCGGCTCAAAAAAGTTTTTTAACCTCTATTTTTTATGCGGAATAGGGGCAATACTGTTTCAAATTGCGGTACAGGCCATAGAGGTGCATGGTATAACCGGCAGCTTTACCATTGCCCATCCCTCACTTCAGTCATCATATGCAGAATATGGCGAAAATGCTGAAAAACTTATTGATATTTATGCGACACCGATTGTGGGGGCATCGGGAGCAATATTTGGTTTGCTGATTGCTTTTGGCATGCTGTTCCCAAATCTTGAACTGATGATATTGTTTATACCTGTGCCTATCAAGGCAAAATATATCATTCCTGTATATGTAGTGATAGAATTATTTTTAGGGGTAAAGCAATTTTCCGGAGATTCGGTGGCGCATTTTGCACACCTTGGCGGTGCGCTTATCGGGTTTTTATTAGTTAAAATTTGGCGATTACAACGGCCAAACAATTTTTATTAATAACAGTAGTTATCTTTGTAATACAGCTTTATTATGAGCACCCTTTGGCAAAATATCCACTACAAAATGCTGCGCTCCGGCAATAGGCTGAACCTGCTTATCGGCATTAATGTGATTGTTTTTTTAGCTATCAGGATACCGGCAGTAGTTGAACAATTGCTGACTCATTTTGATAACAGCTCCATTTTATTTTACGCCAATAAGTATCTGAATATGCCGGCGTACCTGCCCGATTTGCTGAAGCGTTTTTGGACGCCTTTAACCTATATGTTCATGCATGCAGGTATACTTCATATCCTGTTCAATATGCTTTGGCTTTATTGGATGGGGCAGATATTTGAAGAGTACCTTGGTAATAAACGTACTATAGGTTTATACTTAATGGGCGGCCTGGCCGGTGCTTTGTTATACCTGCTGGCCTTAAACCTGCTGCCTGCATTTACCAGTGCTAACGCTGCACAGAACAGTACTATTGTTGGTGCATCGGCCAGTGTTATGGCTATTGTTGTGGCAACAGCCACACTGTTGCCCAACTACACCATATCATTAATTTTATTTGGGCCGGTAAAATTAAAATGGCTGGTATTTGTAATCCTGGTTATTGATTTTTTGGGTATAGTTGGTGCAAACGCGGGCGGCGAAATTGCACACCTGGGTGGTGCTTTAATGGGGTTTGTGTATATTAAGCAATTACAAAAAGGCCATGATTGGGTGGGCGGAATAGCCGGGCTGTTTAAACGGAAACCCAGGTTAAAAGTGGTTTCAAATAATATGGGCAAAAACGCATCCGACTACCCGCGCCAGGAAGAAGTTGACCGTATTTTAGACAAAATATCGCAATCGGGCTATAATAGCTTAAGCAAACAGGAGCGGGAAATTTTATCGCGTGCAAGCAAACAGGAATAAATGATAAAAAAAAAGCAAAGTATTTTTAGCAGGGTGTTGTTATGGATAAACCTGTTTTTCTGTTTTGCTTTACTAATAGGATATTTAGCCCCCTCGGTTGATCCGCGCAAGTATTGGTTATTCGCTTTCTTCGGCCTTGCCTATCCTCCTATACTGCTGGTTAATATAATCATGATGCTGTATTGGCTGCTGCGCAAGCGCTGGCAGTTTTTATTTTCGCTGGTCAGTATTTTAATTGGCTGGGGAGTACTTAATAACAATATCGGGTTCAGATTTAAATCAAGTTTTTCGTTGCCCCCCGGGCTCAACGTTGTACATGTCATGACGTACAACGTGCATAACTTTAAACATTTTGGCTTCAATAACGATATATCAACCAAGCATGAAATCCTGGAGATCATCAATAATGAGCAGCCGGATGTGATAGGGTTCCAGGAGTTTTATACCCGAAATAAAGGGCAGTATGAAACACGCGATTCGATCAACAAAATATTAGGCAGCAATAACTTTTACTTTGAACCCTTTAGTTTTAACAGCCGCGAAGCCATTGGCATGGCTATCTTTTCGAAATTCCCTATTCTATCAAGAGGGATGATCCGCCTTGCGGCCGACAGAACATCTGGCAACCAGTGCTTATATGCTGATATAAAAAAGGGGGATAAAATTTTCAGGTATTATAATATCCACCTGCAATCCATCAATTTTGACCCCGATGATTATAAATATATCGACAGCGTATCAAAAAAAGGAAAAACCGACATTAAATCAACCAAGCGCCTGGGGAGCAAGCTTAAAATAGCTTTTATGAAAAGGGCCGAGCAGGTTTTTAAAGTAAAGGCGCATGCTGCCCAATGTCCATATCCTTATATTATAGCCGGTGATTTTAATGATACCCCATCGTCATTCGCGGTTAACCAAATGGCCAAAGGCTTAAACAATTCATTCCGCGAAAAGGGATCAGGCTTAGGGCGCACATATAACGGCGACTTTCCCAATTACCAGATAGATTACATTATGAGCAGCCCGCAATTCTCAGTTTTCAACTACAAGGTGATCGAGAAAAAACTTTCAGACCATTATCCTTTACGCAGCGATCTCGTACTGAATTAACATAGGTCATTGCTCTTCGTTTGTAAAAATAAACCTGAAAGCCGGCAGGCAGTAACTTAAAATTGAAAAAATCGTAAGTTTGCGCTCATGCAACAAAATTTGTTTGTTTACAACACTTTAACCCGTAAAAAAGAATTATTTAAGCCCATTAACACGCCGCATGTTGGCATGTATGTTTGCGGGCCTACTGTTTATAGTGATGTTCACTTAGGCAACTGCCGTACTTATATATCTTTCGACCTTATGTTCAGGTACCTTACAGCTATTGGCTACAAGGTGCGCTACGTGCGTAATGTGACCGATGCGGGCCACCTTGAAGGTGATGCCGGCGACGAGGGTGAAGACAAAATTGCAAAAAAGGCCAAGCTTGCACAGCTTGAGCCAATGGAGATAGTGCAAAAATACACCGTTGGCTTCAGGGATGTGATGAGGATCCTAAACAACCTGCCGCCAAGCATTGAGCCCACAGCTACCGGCCATATTATTGAGCAGATAGAAATGGTGAAGGAAATACTTGCCAGGGGCTATGCTTACGAGGTAGATGGTACCATTTATTTTGATGTTGAAAAATATAACAAAAGCCAGGATTATGGCATATTAAGCGGCCGTAATCTCGAAGATCTTTTAAATAATACCCGCACACTTGGCGGTCAGCAGGAAAAACATGGTAAGCTTGATTTTGCCCTGTGGATAAAAGCCAAACCCGAACACCTGATGAAATGGCCTTCGCCATGGGGTGTGGGCTTTCCGGGCTGGCACCTGGAATGCTCGGCCATGAGCCAGAAATACCTGGGCAGCCACTTTGACATTCATGGCGGCGGGATTGATCTTGTGCCAACGCACCATACCAATGAAATTGCCCAAAACGTAGCTTGCTGCGGTACCAACCCGGCTAATTACTGGGTGCATACCAATATGCTTACGGTAAACGGCCAAAAAATGTCGAAATCATTAGGTAACAGCTTTCTGCCGCATGAACTGTTCAGCGGTGAAAATTCGATACTAAATAAAGGCTACAGCCCCATGACGGTAAGGTTTTTCATGCTGCAGGCCCATTACCGTAGTACGCTTGATTTTGGCAACGAGGCTATGGAGGCATCCGAAAAAGGGTTTAAACGCCTTATAAACGCCTTCACCCTGCTTACCGATGGATTAAAAGCCTCTGCCACTACCGAAGTTGAAATAGCACCATTAATGGAGCGTTGCTATGCGGCTATGAACGATGATTTTAACAGCCCGGTTTTAATAGCCGAGCTTTTTGAAGCATCGCGCATTATCAATTCGGTATATGATGGTAAATTGAAAATTGATGCCGCTAACCTTGAACAGTTAACCGCGCTTATGAATTTATTTGTGGTTGATGTACTGGGTTTACAAAATGAGCAGGCGGCTAATGACGATCTGCCAAAGGTGTTAAACTTTATTGTCGATCTGCGCAGCGGTGCTAAAGCCAATAAGGATTATGCCACGTCGGATAAGATCCGTGATGGTTTATCACAGATAGGTTTCCAGCTAAAAGATAGTAAAGAAGGTACCACCTGGAGCAAAGCCTGATAACAGGCCATGATTTTAAAGTGAGTTGTAGTAGCTGAATAATTTAGCTAAGGCAGCATCGCTTTTGAAATTAACTTTGTTGGTTTTGATATACTCCTGCATTTTATCGCCCTTGTCGCTCATTGCTGCGAGGATGGTTTTTTGCGACGGCCGGACCCGGGTCATTTGGTTATTGGCAAAAAGGTAATAGCTGTTGGCCGTCATGAAGGTTTTGGTGGTTACCTGCGAAGCAAAACCCGTTGACTCAAGTACTTTTTTCTTGTAATAACGGAGCAGTTTTACCCTTCCGTCTCCCACTACCTGGTAAAAAGTTTTTGGGGTTTGATCATCCACAGCCGGGAAGCCGCTGCTAAAGTTCATATCCGTTTGGTCACTTTCTTCAAGCGCAATGCCTTTTACTGAAAAACCCTTCACCGGGTCAACAAAGGCCTGTACCGATGAATCCCGGGGGCTCTTAAATAAAAGTTCATCCGCGTAAATATTATAGTTCAATATTGCATTAGCTGTTTTGCCGTTAACGAAATAAACAGTGCCATTCAGCCAGTTATCAGTAAGGAGGGCGCTGCCTTGTATGCCATCATTGGTTTTAAGATAATATGGACGGCCGGTATAGTCAGAAAGATATTGCGCTTTTGCCTTTACACACAGCAATAAAAGTACAAATACGCAGTATAGCTTATACTTTTTCATTAAAGCAATTTATATTGATTTAAACAAAAACAGGTTAATTGGGTTATGAAGTTAAGTGTTTTTTTATTCAACTTCATTATTAAGTAAATTTAAATATTTACGCGTATTTTATATGATCAAACCCGCGCTCTGCAATTATTTGCCCATATCTTCGTTTCAGGATAAAACAAAAATAATGCAATTGTTAAATTATGCTATGCTGTATAATGCATTTTGACTATTGCGTTTCCGACTTAAAATTTATTACTAAATTGCTCCCTAAAACCCGAATATAAATATGAAGAAAATAATATTAGCTGCTACATTTATTGGTTATAGTGCTTTTGCCCTGGCGCAGGACGCTGTTAATGTAAACAAGGTAGTTAGTGTTGAACAAGCTTTTGATAAGTTAGTTGAACGTAAAGGAATAAAAGATGGTTTCCTGGCAGTTGCCGATCCAGATGGCATCATATTTAAGCCCGATGTAGTAAAGATTGTTGATTTTTATAGTAAGATTGATAAACAGGCCGGCAAGCTTAGCTGGCAGCCCAAATTTGCCCGGATCTCGGCCAATGGCGACCTGGCTTTCACCGCGGGCCCCTATGTATATCAAAACGGCAAAACTGATGATGATAAGGTGTTTGGCGATTACGTATCTATCTGGCGTACTAACGCCGATGGTAAATTAAAGTTACTCATCGACCTTGGTATCCAGCATCCTGAAGCTGAGGAAGAAGTTGTTACCGATTTTAAAGAGCCCGACCCGGCGCACCGTTCAGGCCCAAGTAAGGATCCATTCGGCGC
This sequence comes from Mucilaginibacter gossypii, assembly GCF_900100945.1. GTDB lineage: Bacteria > Bacteroidota > Bacteroidia > Sphingobacteriales > Sphingobacteriaceae > Mucilaginibacter > Mucilaginibacter gossypii. The sequence goes on from NZ_FNCG01000008.1 coordinate 42,425, forward strand.
CAAAAATGTTATTATTGGTACCGATAAAACATTTAATCATGGGTTAACATTGTCGGCTATGGCCAGCTATAAGGAGTTTTTAAGCCCCGAAGGCCGCTATTATTTCCCCGGCTTTCCGCCAATGACGGGAACCGATGTGGTGATGAAATTTATCAATAACGAAGCCATCAGCATCACTGCCGAAACTACCGATGGTGGCCGCGCCGCGAGTAATGACCTTGCTTATACCTATGGTCACGCCCGCATTACCAAAGGCAATGTTGTAGGCAACTACAATTATGTAAGGGTTTGGGAAATTGACAAAACAAAAAAATGGAATATCCTTCTTGAGATTTTCTCACCTATTGAGAATGAATAACCATTGTCTGAATCAGAATTTGCAGAATTTTAAAATTAACAGAATAAAAAAGGCCTTGTAAACTAAATTACAGGGCCTTTCTTTTGACATTCTAAAAATTCTTTAATTCTGCAAATTCTGATTCAGACAATCAAAACAACTGCTCAATAATATCAGCTGCTGATAAGCCTTCGGCTTCTGCATGATAGCTGCGCACTATACGGTGGCTTAAAATAGGTTTGGCCACTGCCTGTACATCTTCAATATCGGGCGAGTATTTACCGTTAAGTACCGCGTGGCATTTAGCACCTAATACTAAAAATTGCGATGCCCTTGGTCCTGCGCCCCAGCTTAGCAAACGGTTAATTTGTGGTGTGGCAAACTCGCTGTTTGGACGGGTTTTGGACACCAGTTTCACCGCGTACTCCATCACATTATCGGTAACCGGAATATTGCGCACCAGTTGCTGAAAATAGATGATCTGCTGGGCATTTAATATTTTATTTACTTCTGCTTTATTAGTACTGGTGGTGTTTTTAACAACCAGCAGTTCCTCTTTAAATGAAGGATAGCTGAGCGCTACGTTAAACATAAACCTGTCCAGCTGTGCTTCGGGCAGTGGATAAGTACCTTCCTGCTCAATAGGGTTTTGGGTAGCCAATACAAAAAAGGGCTGTGCAAGTTTGTGTGTTACGCCTGCTGCGGTAACCGCTTTTTCCTGCATGGCCTCAAGCAGGGCTGCCTGCGTTTTTGGCGGTGTACGGTTTATCTCATCGGCCAGGATAATGTTTGAAAAAACCGGGCCGTGGATAAATTTAAAATTGCGGTCCTCACCTAATATTTCAGAGCCAATGATGTCTGAAGGCATCAGGTCGGGCGTAAACTGGATCCTTTTAAAGTCAAGGTCAAGCACCTGCGATACCGTTTGCACCAGCAGGGTTTTTGCAAGCCCGGGCACACCAACCAATAAACAATGCCCGTTACTGAAAATAGAGATCAGCACAAATTTTATCACTTCATCTTGGCCTACTATTACTTTACCTATTTCGGCACGTATTTGCTGGTAGGCCTGTTTTAAAGCGTTTGCGGCTTCTACATCAGAGCTGTGTTGCATAAAATTATTTAGATGATGATTTGGTTTTGGTCTCCGGGATTACGGGCGATGGATTGGTATTTACCCATTTCTTCAACACATCATACGCCTGATATTCTTTATCAATTTTAATGAAAGTTTCCTTGCGCCGTTTTTCGAACCATTGAGATACCGTTCTGTTAACCTTATCATTATAGGCATACTCCTTAAGTTTAGGGAAATCCTGCTCTAAATTAGCTTTATGGGCATTTGTGGCCGATTTAAGCATCAATATTTTGTAGCTCTTTTTACCATCGGCGCCGGTAAACAGATCGGGTTTTGAAATGCTGCCGATTTTCATCGTATCGGTAATAAGCGCCACTTTAGGATCAAGTTTATCAGTAGGGATAAATGTTGAACGGCTTTGTACGTCTTCGGCATTGAGCATCATACCACCGTTGTATTTAGTGTCTTTATTGTCTGAGTAATAGGCTGCGGCGCTTGAAAAATCGACACCTACATTTTTGTCTTTTATAAGTAAGTTGTAAATACTATCGGCTTTTGCTTTCGCCCTATCCAAACTGGCCTGCGTAACAATGGGTGTAATGAGAATATGCCTTACGTGAACCTGTTCGCCGCGGCGCTCAATCACCTGTAAAAAGTGGAACCCAAAATCCGTTTCAAACACCGGGGAAATTTCACCGGCTTTTAACTTGAAGGCGTTTGCGGTAAATTCCTTCACAAAAGTAGTACGGTCGGCAAAACCAAGGTCGCCTCCTTCGGGCGCAGAACCCGGATCCTGCGAATAAAGCCTGGCCAGTGTACCAAAGTCTTCGCCTTTTTTTACACGCTGCCTTAACTCTTCGGCCTTAGCTTTATAAAGGTCTTTTTCTTCTTTTGTTAACTTAGGCTGAAAAACAATCTCACCAACTTCAACTTCTTTATTAAATGAAGGCAAGCTGTCCTTAGGGATTCCATCGTAATATTTTTTAACATCCTGAGGGGTAACATTCAGCTTCTCGGTAATGTGCTGCTGCATTTTTTGAGCAACCATCTGCTCTTTCAGGTCGGGCCTGATCTCATCTTTGTACTGGATAACCGAACGGCCTAAAAATGCTTCCAGTTTTTCCTGCCCGCCCGCGCGCTGCGTCATTTCACGCATACGGCGGTCAACGTTGGCATCAACATCTTCTTCCTTTACTTCAATACTATCAATTGCGGCTTGCTGGGCAAGCAGTTTTTGGGTTAACAAAGTTTGTAAAATACGGGCTTTAACGGATGGATCAGGTTGGTTTCCCTGCACCAGGAAGTTAGCGTACGACAGTTCAATGTCTGATAGCAGTATCGGGCTGTTACCAACTACCGCTGCAATTTTATCAAGCGTTTTGCCGGATGTGGGGGCAATAACCGAATCGGCTTTAACCAGTTTTTTTGCTGCTGTATCTGATGCTACCTGTGCCTTTGCAAATGTTATTGTTAAAATAAAACTTAGTACTAATACTCCTAACTTTCTCATGTAACGCTGTTATACTAAATAAAACGGGATAGTTAACCCGTTAAAAACTACGAATTTCGGTAAAATTTATTAATTATAACCGAACAAATATTTTCTGCAAAACCAACCGGCTATAATTGTGCTAATATGCCTATAAAGCTTGAAACCGTTTAACTACTTTTGGTTAAAATTTGTTAAAGTGAAAGTTGAGAACCCCGCCGCGTTTCGTTTTTTGTTAGAGGATGAACTTTACCTGCTCAATGCAGATAAACTGTTATATGATAAAATTACTGAATCCGAACTTCCTGCGGCAGTACCACTATCTCCTGTAACTGAAAATGCCAAACCGGCGCCGGTAACCATTGTTCCATCTTTAACTCCTGAACCTCAGGTAGTAATAAAAACGCCGGTTGATGAATTTAAGTATTTGGGTAAAAACTTAAAGAACTTTTTGGTGCTAACATGGTATAAAAATGCCGGGTTTATAATGGCCGAACATTTAACCGCCCTTGAAAACATCTTGAAGCGTAAAGAACTTAACCCCGACGACGTGGCGATATTCAATCTGGCAAATTACAGTGAAACCAAATTCAGTCAGTTAAAAACATTTTTTAAACCAACCAAGGTACTTGTTTTGGGCGGGGATGCTCTGCCACAGGACATAAAGGTGCTTAAACCTAATAAACCGGTAACCTCAAACGGGATCACTGTGCTTTACAGTTATTCATTTGATGAAATGATGGATAATGTGGATTACAAAAAAACCTTTTGGGAGTTGGTTAAAACATTATAAATAAAACACGCCAATAAGATATATGCAGCAATTAGTTTTTGCTACCAATAACCGCCATAAGCTTGATGAGGTTTCGGCCAAGCTCAATGGCGCTATCCAATTACTAACCCTGAACGATATTGGTTGTCATGATGATATTGAGGAAACAGGTACAACTTTTAAAGCTAATGCTTCCATCAAAAGTCACCATGTGTATGCCGAATATAAGCTTAACTGCTTTGGCGATGACAGCGGGCTGGAAATTGACGCCCTGAACGGAGAGCCGGGCGTATACTCGGCCAGGTATGCTGGCGCCCATGGCAATCATGCAGCAAACATCAGTAAAGTGCTCGATAATTTGAAAGGCGAAACTAACCGTAAAGCTCGCTTTCGCACGGTAATTTCATTGATATGGAACGGCGAGGAGTATTTTTTTGAAGGCACTGTTGAAGGTAGCATCCGGCAGGAGTTAAGCGGGAGCGGCGGTTTTGGTTACGACCCCATTTTTGAGCCCGAAGGATACGACATTACCTTTGCCGAGATGAGCATGGAAGAAAAAAATGCCATCAGTCACCGGGCAAAAGCTATGGAACGCTTGATCGCTTTTTTAAATAAAGCCGGTGAATGACCGCTTTAAAGCATCAGCCTCAATTTTAAGCTTAGCACTTTACCATACGGAAGTTTACCGGTTGTGAGGGTTTTTTTCTGTTTGGTAAAACGTTAAACTAAGCTTATTCGATATTCGTGGCATAAACGAAACCTTGCCGGCATATCCCCCGTAAAATAGAGCTATAAGGAATAACCTATGAACATTATTAAGCAAATCGGTAAAATTTTATCGGAAAGGGATACTAACCCTAAGTTTATTAATAGCCTTAAAAAAGTGCGGGAAGCCGACCAGATTGCCGAATCAATCAGTAAAAGGCTAATTGAATTAGAAAAACGCGCCCGCCAGCAAGCGGTGAATTTATAATTACATACTTTGGCAGGATTTATGCTATTTATGCATAAAAATATACTGTCATGAAAAAGTTAATTCAGACCTCAATCGCAATCTTTTCACTTGTTTTGGTCATTTCGGCCTGCTCGTCAACCAAAAGCACAACTACGTCTAATGTATCGCGCGGTAAATTTGTTGGTACCTGGACCTGCAATAATGTAAGTTATGACGGCCTTGTACAAAATGCAGTACAGAGCGTATTTGATCAGGCTCCACCCGAAGCCTTTGTTGGCAGCACATGGAAGCTCACCAACAGCGGTAATGGTATCTACACTTTAACCAACGGAACATCGCAAACCATTTTCTGGTCGGTTTATAACGGTGGTACAACCGGTACCCAATTCCAGTTCAAAAAACTTTATGAAGGGGATAAAGCCAAAAACGTATCAGAAGGATATCGTTTGGATATTGCCAGTAACGATGGCTCAACCATGACCCTGAAATCGCCCGTTACTGTAGGCAACAGTACCGGATATATAGTTTATTCGTTTACTAAAAACCCTTAATTGAGGATAAATGTAAAAGGCGAAAGGTTAAAGGTTTCCTTTCCAGCTGATAAAACGAAAAAGGCGAAGTTCGGAATATCTCAAACTTCGCCTTTTTCATTTTCAGCGCGAGGCCAAACCTTTCACCTTTTACCTTTATCCTTTCACCTTCTTACTCGGCTGGTGCAAATTTTAAGCATACCGGGTTGCCAATATCAACTCTGATACCTGTTTGGGCAAGTTTGCCGGTGTTTTGATCTATTTTGAATACCCACATGTTATCGCTGTTCTGGTTAGCTACTATCAGGAAATTACCTGTTGGGTCGATAGCAAAATCGCGTGGGTTTTTGCCATAGGTGGACTGGCGCGCTACAAAAGTAAGCAAACCTGTTTCCTGGTTAACAGCATAAATATTGATCTCGTTGGTTTCCAAACGGTTTGAAGCATACAGAAAACGGCCATCGGGCGACAGGTGGATAGCTGCACCTGCAGTTTGGCCGGTAAAGCCATCTGGCAGCATGGTAATGGATTGTTTTTGTTTTAGCTTACCATTATTGTAATCAAACGCAATTACGTTCGATCCCATTTCGGTTACCAGGTAAACAGTCTTTTTATCGGCCGAAAATTCCAGGTGCCTTGGGCCTTCTCCTGCGGTAACACTTACAAAGGCTGGTGTAGCGGGTACAATACGGGGCTCTTTTGAAGGACGGTAGCGGTAAACATTTATTTTATCGGTGCCAAGGTCATTATACAATACATATTTTTCATCGGGTGTAAGGACCGCCATATGCGCGTGAGCAGATTCCTGCCTTTCCTTGTTTATGCTATGGCCATCATCATGTACCGTTTGAATTCCGTTAGCTATAGAACCATCTTTATTTAAAGGCATTACCGCAACGTTGCCGCTTGAGTAGTTAGCTATGATCAGGTTCTTTTGTGCTTTATCAACAGAGATGTGACATGGATCGGCGCCCAGTGTTGATTGCTTGTTGATAAAAGTCATTTTGCCTGTTTTGGGCTCAAATGAAAATGCGCTCACCTCGCCTTTAGGCAGTTCGTTAACCGCGTAAATAAATTTATTATTGGCGCTTAACGTTAAATACGACGGATTATTTACGCCATCAATTTCACTGAGATAAGCCAGTTTGCCGGTTTCGGCATAAAAACGGTATACCACAATACCTTTACTTTTGCCGGTGGTATAAGTACCAACCACCAGGTCGAAAGTTTTAGGCCCTGTTTTTTTATTTTGTGCAAATGTTAGCGCCGGTGAAAGCATAGCTATGATCAAAAGAAATTTCTTCATGGGTGATTATATAAGGTCTATTTAATTAATTCACAAATAGCAAAAATACTGACAATCATATAGCTTTAAGCTTTATGTATTCAGCTTAGCCTTACAATTATTGCTGTGCAAGATAACAAAATAGACAAAAAAAATGCCCCGCTGTTTAACGGGGCGTTTTATTATTTCATCAGGTGTTTTAACTGGATCACCTCTTTTTCATCAAGGTAACGCCAGCGGCCACGCGGAAGATCCTTTTTGGTAAGGTTTGCATAAACCACCCTGTCCAGTTTTACCACTTCGTAGCCCAGGTGCTCAAACATACGGCGCACAATACGGTTTTTGCCGCTGTGGATCTGGATCCCAACTTCACGTTTTGATCCACCGGCTACATATGATACCGCGTCGGGCTTAATTACGCCATCTTCCAGCTCAAGGCCGAAAGTTAATTTATTCAGGTCGCCCTGGGTTAAGCTTTTGCTCAGTTCAACCTGGTATAATTTAGTAATGCTGTTACGCGGGTGCGATAGCTTATCGGCCAAATCACCATCGTTGGTCATTAATAATAAACCGGTGGTGTTACGGTCAAGACGGCCAACGGGGTAAATACGCTCGCGGCTTGCCTTTTCAACCAGGTGCATTACGGTACGGCGCTCCTGCGGATCATCTGTAGTTGTGATATAATCCTTTGGCTTATTTAACAATACATAAACCATTTTCTCGCGTTTCAGCGTTTCGCCGTTATATTTAATAGTATCCTTAAACGGATCAACTTTGGTACCTAATTCTGTTACCACTTCGCCGTTTACAGAAACTACGCCCGCGGTAATCAGTTCATCGGCCTTACGGCGTGAACAAATACCCGCGTTTGATATGTAACGGTTCAGGCGGATCAGCCCATCGTCTTCTGATTTTTTAGCTGGAGAATTTTTACGCCCGCGCATGGTTTTAGGGGCATCCTGTTGGTTTTCCCTGTCATGCGGTCTATGTGCCGGTCTTTCGCCAAATGGTGATTTCTCTTTAAAACCGCCTTCGCGTTTTTTGAAGCCGCCCTCGGTTCCTCTTGGTGCAAATTTACGTTCGCCCCCTGCATCACCGCCAAAGCTTCTTTTAGGCTTGCCCTCAAAGCTGGCTGATGAACGGGTACGTGGAGATGAGTAAGGTTTCTTTTCGCCTTGTGATTCGCCGCCAAAGCTTCTTTTCGGCCTGTCGTTATCGCCGGTTGTTGGCCTGCCGCTGTAAGGTTTACGCGGGCCGCCACTAAATGACTTCCTTTCGCCTGCGCTGTCGCCGCCAAAATTTCTTTTTGGCCTGTCGTCGCTGTCGGAAGCAGGCCTGCCAGAGTAAGGCCTTGGCTTAGCGCCTGATCTTTTAGCGCCAGATGATTCCCCGCCCCTAAAATTGCTTTTGGGCTTATCGTCACTGAACCTGTTGCTTTGGAATGTTTTTTCCGGTCTGGAAAGTATTTTTTTCTCTCCGTTTGGAGTAGCTTTACCTTTTGGGGTTGATGCTGATTTTTTTGGTCGGTCGTCGGATCTTGAACTCCTTGATGACGACTTTCCGGGTTTGTCGTCGCGACTACCTGCTGGTCTCTTAAATACCATAATTTTTTGTTTAGCGCTTTCGCAGCGTGAGGGTCAAAGTTACGCTTTTTTGCCAATTTTTATCTAAAAAGATCAAAAAAATATCCTCTTGCAAAATCGCCGTTTAAACGGTTTTAAACACCGTTTTTGAACCAAAAACCAACTCTAAAAAAGTTAGCAAAACGGTAAGTATTTGATTATGTGATCTGTATAACCTACCTTTGCAGCACATTCTACCAAATGTATAGTTAAATGATAGGAAAAGAAATGATTAAAAAACACTTACTTACGTGCTCCGTAACACTGGTGCTGGTTCTCATTTCAGAGCTTAATATTTTCGGTACAACGATCATCGAAAAGGCTGCAAAAGTGGCAACTTTAAGCACCCGAACCTCAGATTTTATTTTTCTCAAAAGCTCAAAGGCAGTTGCTTACAACTTTGCCAATGAGGCTTTACCAGTTAATGACGCAAGGGTTACGCGTAAACTCAACAAATCGCTCAGGCAGCATGACTTTAAAAGTGTGCAGAGCAATGTATTGCACAGGAAAGCCGAGCTATGGTTTCCGATCATCGAGCCCATTTTAAAGTTTTACGGTATCCCGGAAGATTTTAAGTACATCCCTTTGGTTGAGTCGGGCCTAAAATCGGGCACATCACCAAAAGGAGCGTCGGGTTTTTGGCAATTTATGCCGGGTACTGCACGTACCTACGGACTTAGAGTAGGCCATGGTGTTGATGAGCGGAAAAACCTTCGCAAATCAACTATTGCAGCCTGCAAGTATATCAAAGAACTATACGATGAATTTAACAGCTGGACACTGGCGGCTGCCGCTTACAACAATGGCTCGATCAAATTAGCGCGCGCCATTAACAGGCAAAATGAAGATAACTACTTCCGCATGAAGCTGAACCGCGAAACCGGTTCATATGTTTACAAGCTAATTGCCATGAAAGCTATTATCGAGCAGCCAAAAGAGCACGGGTATGATAATTATTTTTATATCCCGCCTGCATCACAGTTGTTAGCGATTAATTAATGACAGGTAATCATACTGTAAATTAATTAAAAGATTACATTACGGAGCACTTTGAGGCCGGTCATCCACAGTGGATGATCGGCCTTTTTTGCTTATATTTGTAGCAAACTGTTGATGGTTTAAGCCAAAAATTTTAGGAAAGCAGCGTTTTGTAAAAAACTGGTAACTATAATAATTAGCTTCAAACAATGTCAATAAATCCATATTAATAAAGTATGAGTACAAAACCTCTTGTTGACCTGGGCGAGCAAAGTGAAGTTGAAGTTTATGGTGCCCGGGTGCATAACCTGAAAAATATAGATGTTTCTTTTCCTCGCAACCAATTGGTGGTAATTACCGGCTTGAGCGGCAGCGGCAAGTCATCATTAGCATTTGATACTATTTACGCCGAAGGCCAGCGCCGTTATATGGAAACATTTTCGGCCTACTCACGCCAGTTTATGGGTGGGATGGAGCGGCCGGATGTTGATAAGGTGTCGGGCCTGAGCCCTGTTATTGCTATAGAGCAAAAAACCACCAGCAAAAACCCGCGTTCCACCGTAGGTACTATTACCGAAATCTATGATTTTATGCGTTTGCTCTTCGCCCGTGCGGGTGATGCTTACTCGTATTCCACCGGCGAAAAGATGGAACGCATGAGCGAAGACCAGATCCTGAAAACCATCAGCGAAAAATTTGACGGGCAGCCGGTTAATATCCTGGCCCCGGTGGTAAAGGCACGTAAAGGCCACTACCGCGAATTGTTTGAATCCATCCGCAAGCAAGGATTTTTAAAAGTTTGGGTAGATGGCGCCATTGCCGATGTTGAACCCAAAATGCAGGTTGATCGTTATAAGATCCATGATATTGATATTGTGGTTGACCGCCTCGTGGTAAGCGAGAAGGACAGCAAACGTTTATATACTTCTGTACAACAGGCTTTAAAAATTGCCAAGGGCATTATCCGTATTGCAGATAAGGACAATAATGTATCCTATTATAGTAAGTACCTCATGGACCCGGTTTCGGGCATCTCGTATGATGAACCTCAGCCTAATACATTCTCGTTTAACTCACCTTATGGTGCCTGCGAAAAATGTAACGGCTTGGGCTATATTTTTGAGGTGGATGAAGCTTCGGTAATTCCCAACCCGAAACTGAGCATCATGAACGGCGGTTTAGCCCCTATTGGTGAATACCGCGAAACATGGATCTTCCAGGTGTTGAAATCGCTGGCTAAAAAGTATGAGTTCTCGCTCTCAACCCCTATCGAAAAACTGAACCGCGATCAGTTGGATATGATCCTGAACGGCGCACCCGAAACATTGAGCGTTGCTGTTGAATATAACAAATGGAACGTTCAAAGCTACCAGATCACTTTTGAAGGTATTATCCGCATGCTGGAGGAACAGCAGGAACGCCGCAACGATGAAGGAATGGACGATATGGAGAACTATCGTGTACTCCGTACCTGCCCGGTTTGCGAAGGTGCAAGGCTCAAAAAAGAGTCGCTGCATTTTAAGGTAGATGGTAAAAATATTTTCGAGCTGGCCTGTATGGATATCAATCACCTGCAGGAATGGTTTGATGGCCTGGAAGACCGCCTTAACGAGCGCCAGAATGTGATTGCTAAAGAGATCCTGAAAGAGATCCGCGCACGTATAGTGTTTTTACTGGATGTGGGTTTGAGTTATTTAACGCTTGATCGTACTGCTAAAACCCTATCGGGCGGTGAAGCACAACGGATCAGGCTGGCTACACAAATTGGTTCACAGTTGATGAATGTGATGTACATTTTGGATGAGCCAAGTATCGGTTTGCACCAACGCGATAACGAACGTTTGATCAACGCCCTTAAAAATCTGCGTGATTTAGGAAACACAGTACTGGTTGTTGAGCACGATAAAGACATGATCCTGGAAGCCGACCACGTAATTGACATGGGCCCGGCAGCCGGTGTACATGGTGGCCAGGTTGTTGCCGAAGGTACTCCGGCGCAGCTAATGGAAAAGCATACGCTTACCACTTCATATATCAATGGCGAGCGGGAGATTGCGGTGCCCAAAAAACGTCGCGAAGGTAATGGAAAAACCCTGAGCCTGAAAAAAGCTACCGGTCACAATCTTAAAAAAGTATCGGTCGATTTCCCTTTGGGTAAACTAATCGGCATAACCGGTGTATCGGGCAGCGGTAAATCAAGCCTGATTACTGAAACTTTATATCCTATTTTAAATCATCATTTTTTTAGGGCGAAGAAACAACCGCTGCCTTATGAAAAAATTGAGGGGTTAGAGCATATTGATAAAGTAATTGAGATAGATCAAACACCAATCGGCCGTACACCGCGCTCAAACCCTGCCACTTATACCGGGGTGTTTTCGGACATCCGCAATCTGTTCGTGGCACTACCGGAATCAAGGATCAGGGGATATAAACCAGGTCGTTTCTCGTTTAACGTAAAGGGCGGCCGTTGCGAAACCTGCCAGGGTGCAGGCATGAAGGTAATTGAAATGAACTTTTTGCCCGATGTGCAGGTACCTTGCGAAGAGTGCGGCGGCAGGCGTTACAACCGCGAAACGCTGGAAGTGCGTTACCGGGGCAAGTCCATCAGCGATGTGCTGGATATGAGCATTGAGGACGCTACGCCATTCTTTGAACACATTCCATCTATCTATCGTAAAGTAAAAACGCTGAACGATGTAGGTTTGGGGTATATCACCTTAGGCCAGGCCTCAACCACGCTATCCGGCGGCGAAGCACAGCGTGTTAAACTGGCTACCGAGCTATCTAAAAAAGACACAGGAAACACCTTTTATATATTGGATGAACCTACTACAGGTTTACACTTTGAAGATATCAACGTATTGTTAGGTGTACTTAACCAATTGGTTGATAAAGGCAATACTGTTTTGGTAATTGAACATAATCTTGATGTTATTAAAGTGGCCGACCACGTAATTGACCTTGGCCCGGAGGGCGGTTCGGGCGGCGGTAATATCCTGTTCTCGGGCACGCCTGAAGGTTTGTGCAAAGTAAAGAACAGTTTTACAGGTAAGTTTTTGAAAAAAGAAATGGGGTTATAAGCATTAATCAAAACTTCATAAGTTTATCTCTTAACGTAAAACCAAAACAACATGTACAGAAACTTGTACATGTTGTTTTGGTTTTATACCTTTATAAAAACTAATTTGAATGGAGATCACAACTTACACTGCCTTCAGGCAGCAACTAAAATCTTTTTTAGATAAGGTGCGGAATGATCATAAGCCTTTGGTAGTGACAAGTGCCAATGCCGAAGATATTGTTGTGATATCGAAAGCTGATTACGAAAGCATGGAGGAAACTTTCTATCTTTTAAAAAGCCCTAAAAATGCAGAAAGATTACTTCATGGTATCCAGGAATATGAAAAAGGTTTAGGCAAGGAAAGAAAGCTACTTGAAGAGTGAAGATAATTTTCCAAAACCCTGCATGGGAAGATTACCTTTATTGGCAAACGACAGATAAATCTATTTTAAAGAAGATCAACTCTCTTATCAAAGAAATAGAACGAACTCCATATGAAGGAAGTGGAAAGCCCGAACCTTTAAAACATAATTTAGCTGGCTGGTGGTCGCGCCGGATAAATCTCGAACACAGGCTAATTTACAGAGTAGAAGCAGACGCGATATTTATTCTGCAATGCAGATATCATTATTGATTATATTTTCCCTTTCCGTAGCTTTATCGTTTAAACAACACCCTCATGAAAAAAATACTACTCATGCTATTCATAGCAGGTTCGTTTGCAGCCTGTAATCAACCTAAATCAACAGACACCGCCAGCGGCATTCCAGCCAATAAGGATCTCGCCAAAGTTTTTGAAGATTATTTTCAGGACGGCTTAAAACTTTACCCGCTTAATGCAACCTACATTGGCGACAGGCGCTATAATGACTTGCTACCTAACGATGGCTCTGCTGAGTTTTTGAAAAAGGCGCATGATTATAACTCGGTTTACTTGTCGAAAGTGAAAAACTTTGACCGCGCAGAACTGAACGAAGACGATAGGCTATCATACGATATATTTACCTACGAGGAGCAACTGGCCCTTGATAATTTCAAGTATCATTTTGAGTACATGCCTTTTAACCAGTTTTATGCCCTGCCAATTACCATGGGGCAGCTGGGCTCGGGCTCTGGCGCGCAGCCCTTTAAAACGGTTGTTGATTATAACGACTGGCTGAAACGTTTATCTGCTTTCCAGATCTGGGCGGATACCGCCATCTCCAATTTTAACAAAGGCATCAAAACAGGCGTAGTACTGCCAAAATCGTTAGTTGTTAAAATGATTCCCGAAATGCAAGACCTGGTATCAAAAGATGTAGAAAAAAGCCTGTTCTACGGACCTGTTAAGAATATGCCGAAGGATTTTTCGGACGCTGATAAAAAACAGCTGACGGAGGCTTATAAAAAAGCGATAACTACCATAGTTAACCCAACCTACCAAAAACTGGCCGATTACCTGAAAAATCAATACCTGCCCCACGCACGTGCAACCTCGGGTTTTTCATCCCTGCCGGATGGTACTGCTAAATACACCTATTTAGTTAAACAACAAACTACTACCGATAAAACTCCGGAAGAAATTTACCAATTGGGTTTGAAAGAAGTTGCCCGGATCCGTGGCTTAATGGATAGCATCAAAACCAGTGTTGGCTTTAAGGGCGATTTGAAGGCGTTTTTTGAATACATGAAAACCGACCCTAAGTTTACTCCTTACAAAACCCCGAAGGATGTACTTGATGCTTTTGAAAACATTCACAAACGCATGGAGCCAAACCTGAAAAAAATGTTTAACCATGTGCCTAAAACCCCTTTCGAGATCAGGCAAACCGAAGCCTTCCGCGCGGCATCGGCCAGTGCCGAATATAACCAGGGTTCGGCAGATGGTACCCGTCCCGGTATTTTTTACGTGCCGATATTAGATGCCACTAAGTTTAACACCACATCGGGCATGGAATCGTTGTTTTTGCATGAAGCAATTCCTGGTCACCATTATCAGATTTCGTTAACCCAGGAAAACGCTTCATTGCCAAAATTCCGTCGCTTTGATGGCGGGGAAACAGCCTATGTAGAAGGCTGGGCGCTGTATTGCGAATCATTAGGTAAAGAGCTTGGCTTATACACCGATCCGTACCAGTATATGGGCGCGTTAGGCGATGAGATTCACCGTGCCATCCGTTTGGTGGTTGACGTAGCCATCCACACCAAAGGAATGACCCGTGAGCAGGCTATTAAATATATGATGGATAACGAAGCTATCAGTGAGCAAGGTGCAACTGCCGAAATTGAACGTTATATGGCTATCCCCGGCCAGGCATTGAGCTACAAAATAGGCGCACTCAAAATCCGCGAACTGCGTACCAAATATGAAAAACAGTTAGGCAGCAAGTTCAATATCGCCGAATTTCATGACCAGGTGTTAAAAGATGGCGCTATGCCAATGGCGGTTTTTGAGGCTAAAATGGATGCCTGGGCTGCGAAGAAGTAAAAAGAAAATTGCTATAATACAATGCGTCATTGCACGAAGGAATCCCCGACCTACAGAGCGAATCTGCATAGTTTGGGATTGCTTCGTGCCTTATAATGACGTGATTGTAAGTTGTTGATTATTAAGTATATTTTTCTTGATGGATTTTATAACATGGGCGTTGCCTGCGGCCCGGGCTTTCCGTTGCAAGTCCTCGCCTTTCCCGCCCGCAACCCCATTGCGCGCTCCGGGCTTTACACTGCAATCCCTCCTATGTTTACATCTAATATTATTGTAATGATTTTATGAGTGAAAAGAGTGAGAGCACAGCAATCCCAAACAGCCTTGAGCATGTTGAGCGTTAGATATAGCCTCACTCCTTTACTTTTTTGAGTTTGAACAGAATGTAAGGAATACGACCAGGCAGTATATCCAGGATAACCAACAGGAGGAAAAACGAAGAAAGGTTTTCACTTATAACAGTTAAAAACTTTGATCAATGGCAAGCAGATTATTAAAACAAGTAGTAGGTATTGATGTGGCTCAAAAAGAGCTGGTGGTTTCTATCGGCAAGATGGATGAGCAGGCAGTTATAACAGTTTATGCGAACAAGATTTTTCCAAACAATGAAAAAGGATTTGCAAACCTGGAAGTATGGATAAACAAGCAAAGCATCCCCCAATATCCATTAAGATATGTAATGGAGGCCACAGGTGTATACCACGAGCGCCTTGCTTATTATCTGGCCGGCAAAGGGTATGCTGTAAGTATTGTCATGCCCAACAAGATCTCAAACTTCTTCAAGACACTGGAGATCAAAACAATTACCGATAAATCAATGTCTTTTGCCATAGCCATGTTCGGACTTGAAAAGAAACTGGATAACTGGGTACAACCCAAAAGGGTGTTCAGGACCCTGCGGCAGATAACCCGTGAAAGAGAACAACTTATTGCAGAAAGAACCATGATCAAGAACCAGCTACATGCTGAACAGTCCGAAGCTTTTCCGGGGGAAGATACTATCCGCAGAATGATGGACAGGATAAAGATGATTGGTGAACAACTTAAAGAAATACTTACTGAGATTAGAACAGCTGTAGCACAGGACAAACATTTAAAACAAACACTGGCTACCATTACCACTATTCCTGGAGTCGGCTTATTAACGGCCACTGTGATCATAGCCGAAACAAACGGCTTTGAGCTGATCAGGAGTAAAAAGCAGCTGACCAGTTACGCCGGGCTGGATGTCAGGGAAAAAGAATCCGGCTCATCCGTTAAGGGCAAACCCAAGATATCTAAAAGGGGGAACAAGCATTTACGAAAAGCCATGCACTTACCTGCATTAGCGGCCATAAGACATTCAGAAAGATATAAAGCTATATTTGTCCGGATCGTATCCCGAAATAGCGTGAAAATGAAAGCTACTGTAGCAGTACAAAGAAAATTATTGGAGATGGTATACACTATATACAAAACCAACAAACCATTCGAAAAAGACTACCTTCAACAGAATGCACACATATCCGAAAATAGTTAGAGCAGTCGCTTCAATTGAAGGACTGCCCTAAACAGGCTAACATAAAGCTGCCTAAGACTCAAAAATAAAAAATAACTTTTGCATATCAACACAGAATCTAACGCGGCCCACGCGCAACACCGTTAAAATATATTTTACATGTCATTGCTTTTTTTTAGGGTTTCCCTGATGGGTACTCGCAATGACGCGTTTAGTTTTTAGATCTATCTATCAACTAAACACCGCCAGCACTCCGAAATAAACCAGCATACAACCCGAGCTGATGAAATTCATACGCATGGCGTTTTTAAAATTAGCGTTGGCTGTCGATCGCCCTACTTTATAAAACCAATAATTAAAAAAGAAAAATATTGGCGCGGCGCATACTATAAAGAAATAAAAGTTAAGCATCATCCCAGCCAGGTGCCAATACCAGTAAGAAAGGGCTATCCCCGCGGCAAACAATACGCCCGAAAAAATAAAGGAGCCTTTGTAGCCTAAAACGATACTAAGCGTTTTATCGCCCCGCCTGCTGTCTTCTTCATGCTGATAAACCTGGGTTAAGGGGTATGATGCCCCAATGAGGCAGGAGCTGATAGCCCCCGGAATAATCAGGCCTAAATCCCAATGACCAAACAGGCTCGTACCGGTCAAAGCGGTATAGGTGGTGTAATAAATAAAACATCCCTGGAAAATAAACACCGTTAAAAAACTGATAATCGGATATTTTTTTAACCGGGTAGCAGGATGGCTGTATAATTTTGACATAATGCCATAAATGAGCACCGCAAAGGCAAACTCCCAGCTAATGATAAAGCCAAGCAAAAACGCAATAACCTCCAGCAGAATGGAAAAATAATACAGGCTGAGATCCACTTCGGGCGGTTTGGCTAACAGGGCAATGCTATCTTCATCCTTATCAAAATAACTGTTATAGCCATTGCTGGCCGGGAAAGCAAGGAAATGCCATATAAAAAATACAAGTACGGCTGTTGAAGCTTTCACCACATCGGCCTGGCTAAAGGCAAACAGGTACACCGGCAGCAAAAAAACAGAAAACACAAACCTTAAATGCGCAAATGCCGACCGGGTAGGGATAAATTGTTTAAACTTCATGGCGTGTTTTTACATTATAATTACTGCCGGAGGCAACATCAGGTTGCCTGATTATGGTTATAAACATACAACCTTAAGTACAAAATTCCTTCAGTATAAATTATTATGTTTGAAACAGCGTTAATGTAACATGAATAAGAAAATTTATATAGTTGTACTTTTAATTTTCGCGACGACAGCGGGCTTCGCGCAAACGGTATCTAAATCAGATATCAGCTTTAAGATTAAAAACCTTGGCTTTAATGTCGGGGGTACCTTCGGCGGTTTGCAGGCCGATATTAAGTTTAAGCCTAATGACCTGGAGGGCAGCTCTATTGAAGCGTCAGTGTTATCCAGCACTGTTAATACCGATAACGAAAGCCGCGATAGGCATCTTAAAAGCGAAG
This sequence comes from Mucilaginibacter gossypii, assembly GCF_900100945.1. GTDB lineage: Bacteria > Bacteroidota > Bacteroidia > Sphingobacteriales > Sphingobacteriaceae > Mucilaginibacter > Mucilaginibacter gossypii. Next base: position 60,002 of record NZ_FNCG01000008.1, read on the forward strand.
ATTATTTTGACGTAATTAAATATCCAAAGATCACGCTAAAGTCAGTTTCCTTTAAACGTAAAAGCGGGAGCAACTATACCGGTAATTTTAACGTAACTATAAGAGATAAAACAAAGTTGATTGAAGTACCTTTTACGTATACGGAATCAGGTAATACAGCACAACTGAAAGGAAACTTTATGATTTTGAGGACAGATTTTGGCATAGGCGGCAAAAACCTGATCCTTTCAAATGAGGCCAATGTTTCGGTTGAGGCGGAGATCAGCAAATAAAACGCTTAATCATTTTTAATGGAGAGTTGCATTAGTGCTATCGGGATAGCAAATCCCGCCAATCGGATTGCCCAGCAGGATATTTACCATTTCATGGCTAACGCCTTTGGGCTGGATGCAACCAATGCAGCAAGATTAAAGGGGATTTATGACCATTCCGGAATTGATTACCGCTATTCGGTAATTCCTGATTTTGGCTATCGGGATGCGGCAGATTTCACCTTTTTTGAACAGTCGGCAGGGCTCGAACCATTCCCTGACACACAGAAAAGGTTAAAGCTTTACGAAAAGGAAGCTATCGCCATAGCTGTAAATGCCGCAAAAAGCTGTCTTCAAAAATTTGGAGATGACATTACCGGCAGCATTACACACCTGGTAACCATTAGCTGTACGGGTATGCACGCACCTGGGATTGATATCGAACTTGTGGACCGGCTGCAGCTAAACTGCGATACCGAACGTACCTGCATCAACTTTATGGGCTGCTACGGTGCCATAAACGGGCTCAAAGTAGCCGACTATATCTGCCGCGCCGATGCCGGTGCCAAAGTGCTTGTTGTTAGTGTAGAGCTTTGTACGCTTCATTTTCAAAAAGTGAATACGCTGGATAACTGGGTTGCTAATTCGCTATTTTCAGATGGGGCTGCTGCCGTTTTGGTCGAAAATACGGCCAATCGTTTAGGCAGCGGCAATTACTTTTTACTCAAAAACTTCTATTCAGAATTTGTTACTGAAGCACGTAATGAGATGGGTTGGTATGTGGGCAACACAGGTTTTGAAATGAAACTCACCTCCAAGGTATCCAAGCAAATTAAGAAACATATCAAATCACTTACCCAGCGCTTTTTGCAAAAGGCCAAAACTAAGATGGATGATATTACTGCTTATGCTGTTCACCCCGGCGGGCGCACCATTTTAGAAGCAGTGGAAGACGCCCTGGAATTACCTGAAGAAAGCAACGCCTTTGCTTACCAGGTTTTGCAGGAGTACGGTAATATGTCGTCGGCCACAATTTTGTTTGTACTGGATAAAATGCTGAAGGCAGGTAACCTGGTCGATCAAAAGATCCTGAGTTTTGCCTTCGGTCCGGGTTTAACCGTTGAAGGGATGATACTTGAAATGCATTAAGCCATCATGAGCGATGTAATTGTAATTGGCGGGGGCCTGGCCGGGTTGTTTAACGCCATATTGTTGAACGGTGCCGGTCTGAAGGTTACAGTTATTGAAAAAAAGACTTACCCCATGCACCGCGTTTGTGGTGAATATATCTCGAACGAGGTGATCCCTTTTTTGTCTTCGTTGGGCATCGACCTTGATGAACTAAACGTTGCCCGGATCAACAGGCTGGAGGTAACAGCAGCATCTGGTACCAAACTTTCGCAAAAGCTTGACCTGGGCGGTTTTGGTTTAAGCAGGTTTACTTTCGATAATTTTCTGTACCAAAAAGCCCTCGCCGAAGGAGTTGATATTTTAACAGGCACACGGGTGGAGGATATTCGTTTTGCTGGCGAAAAATTTGAAGTGGTAACTCCCGGCGAAACATTAACAGCCCCGTTGGCTATCGGCTCGTTTGGTAAACGATCCAACCTCGATCAAAAACTTAAACGACCGTTCTTTTATAAACGCAGCCCATACCTGGCCGTAAAATTCCATTTGCAGATGGATTTCCCACAGGACCTCATCCAGCTTAATAATTATAAAGACGGCTATTGTGGGGTAAGCAAAACCGATGGCGACAGGTATTGCATGTGCTATATGGCCCATCGTGATGACCTGCGCAAGTATGGTACTTTACAGGCTTTAGAAGAGAACGTGATCCGCAAAAACCCTTACCTCGATGAGATCTTTCGTAACGCCAGGTTTTTACTGGATAAACCTGAAGTGATCAACGAAATCTCCTTTGAGAAAAAAGCGCCTGTTGATAATCATATCCTGATGAGCGGAGACACCGCCGGGATGATAGCCCCACTTTGCGGTAACGGCATGACCATGGCCATTCATTCGGCCAAAATCCTTTCCGAAAAGATCATTACACACTATAAACCGGGCAGCTTTAATCCTGAAAAGCGCGCCAGCCTTGAGCAGGATTATGCCCAAAGCTGGAACAAACAGTTTGCGCAAAGGCTTTGGGTTGGCCGGCAGTTACAGCGTTTGTTTGGCAACGATAACATGACGGCCCTTACTTTAAATACGCTCAATCACCTGCCTTCTGTTGCACAATACCTGATAAGTAAAACTCACGGCCAACCATTTGTATAGTTCAGGCGTATATATTATATGCCCGATTTAAGTTACCGTACCGATATGCTGGAGATCATGGATGATTTTGATCTCCCATCAGCCGAAATAAACCCAGTGCTTGAAGGTTTGGGAAAGATGAATGCCTTGTTTGGTGGTCATAAAAGCATCATCGGCTCGTTGAAAAAGCTTCCCATCTACAATGGTTATTCGGTAATTGATTGGGGCTGTGGAGGAGGAGACACCCTGATAGCTATTGCTAAATGGGCCGAAAGCAAGCAAATCGATCTTAACTTAAACGGCGTTGACGCAGCACAGGCTGCTATTAATTATGCCCGAAAACAGGCAATGGATTATAACAATATTAATTTTATCCAAGCCGATGTTATTGACGAAGCATATCTCATTAAACCGGCTGATGTGATCATTTGCAGCCTGTTTACACACCATTTTGATGATGACCGCTGGATTAAGCTCATCAAAAACATGCAAGCCTCGGCACAAAAAGGAATTATCATTACCGACCTGCACCGTCACTGGCTTTTATATCATGCCATAGTGTTTATAACCCATGTTTTTACCCGTAGTGCCATGGCCCAAAATGATGGTCCGCTTTCGGTTAAGCGCGGTTTTAAAAGGTACGAATTGTTAGCTTTATTAAAAAAAGCACAAATTGATAATTTTAAATTAACATGGCGCTGGCCTTTCAGGTGGGAGTTAATCATCTATAAATCGTAGCTTTACGCTATGAATTTGCGTGTACTGGTTTTAACAACCTCGCTTGGCGTGGCAATTACGCTCTCGGCCGTTAATTTTTATTTTCAGCATAAATGGTACGATGTAATGGTTACTTTCTCGGTGGCCCTTGGTGTAAGTTACTTCGTTTTTTACTACCTCATCGAAAAATACATCTACTCCCGTATCAAGCTAATTTACAAACTGATCCATAACCTGAAATTAGGACGCGACCTTAGAGATGCCCTTGGAGAACACGTGAGCGCCAACCCCATTGCCGATGTAGAGCAGGAGGTTAAGGAATGGGCAAAACAGAAAAAGACCGAGATAGACGAACTCCGCAAACAGGAAAAATTTCGCCGTGATTTTTTATCCAATATCTCGCACGAGTTTAAAACCCCGCTATTTGCTATCCAGGGTTACATTGAGGCCCTGCAGGATGATGATTTTGATGATAAGGAAATGGCCCGCCAGTTTTTGGAAAAAGCTTCAAAAAATGTTGACCGGCTAAGCTACCTGATCAAAGACCTTGATGAAATTTCCAAACTTGAATCGGGCGAGATGCCTATTAATTACACTAAATTCAAGATCAACGACCTGATCAAAGAGGTTTTTGAATCATTGGAGATCAAAGGCAAGCAGTACCACATTAAACTTATATTTAAGCAAAAGTACGATGAGCCTATTGTAGTGAATGCCGACAGGGAAAAAATAAGACAGGTGCTCGTGAACCTGATAGATAATTCGTTTAAGTACGGTAAAGAAGAAGGCAGTACTTCGGTAAGCCTTTTTGTACTGCATGACCAGGTTTTGGTTGAAGTTACTGACGATGGTATAGGTATTGAAGAAAAGTTTTTGCCAAGGTTATTTGAGCGTTTTTTTCGTACAGACAGCAGCCGTTCAAGGCAAATTGGCGGCTCCGGGCTGGGGCTTGCTATTGTAAAGCATATTATTGAAGCCCATCAGCAAACCATCAATGTGCGCAGTACAGAAGGGCTTGGCTCAACGTTTGGTTTTACATTAGCAAGAGCTAAACAAACCATTCCTTTTCCGAATTTACCTGTGTTAAAAAGTTAACAATAATTTAACATACTAACTGTACCTTTACACCAATTTCAAATCACTATGTCGCTAAACAGTATATTCCAGTATTTTGTACCCAAGGATAAAAAAATATTCTTCCCGCTGTTTGAACAAGCCGCGGCCAATGTTGTAGCTATGGCTACCATACTGGTTGAAGCAGTTAATTCAAACAACCCTGCAACCCGCGAGGATTTATATAAACAGATTGACAAGCTTGAAAACAAAGGCGACGAATATACTCACCAAATTTACCTGGAGCTTGGCAAAAACTTCATTACGCCTTTTGACCGTGAAGATATCCATGCCCTTGCAACAGCTATTGATGATGTGGCTGACTATATACAGGGTGCGGCCAACCGCATGAGCCTGTACAGGATAGATGATTTAAATGAGCACATCCGTAAGCTATCTGACCTGATACTGCAGGCCAGTGTTGATTTGGAAAAAGCTGTAAGAGAACTGAAAGACCTTAGGAACGTGCGTAATATCGCCGATTCATGCATCAGGATAAATAGTGTTGAAAATCAGGCTGATTATGTTTTTGACCGCGCTGTAGCCGACTTGTTCCTGTATGAAAAGGATGCTATCCGCCTGATTAAATACAAAGAAATATTAGCCGCCCTTGAAACTGCTACCGATATGTGCGAAGACGCAGCTAATGTTATGGAGTCAATCTTGGTTAAAAACGCTTAAGTAAATCTTATCCCCAGCTAAATGGTTACTTCCCTACTTGTAGTTATTGTTGTACTCGCCCTGTTGTTTGATTACACCAATGGCTTTCATGATGCCGCAAACTCTATAGCTACCATTGTATCTACAAAAGTATTAACACCGTTTCAGGCAGTGTTAATGGCCGCGGTATTCAACTTTGCAGCTTACTTTTTTATAAAAGATCATAAGGTTGCTAATACCGTATCTAAAATTGTATTGGAGCACTATGTTACCCTGCATGTGATCCTGGCTGGTTTGGTAGCAGCCATCACCTGGAACCTGTTTACATGGTGGTTCGGAATCCCTTCAAGCTCGTCGCATACCCTTATTGGGGGCTTTGCCGGTGCCGGTATGACTAACGCGCTTTATATGGGTGCCAACGCCCTGCATGCTGTTGAAATGCAATATGTGCTTAAAATTGTTGCCTACATCGTACTTGCCCCGTTTATTGGTTTAATTATAGCTTATGTTGTAACCATTTTAATACTACACCTGTGCAAGGCTGCCAGGCCGGCCACCGCGGAACGCTGGTTTAAGCGTATGCAGCTGGTTTCATCCGCGGCATTAAGTTTTGCTCATGGAGGTAATGATGCTCAAAAAGTAATGGGGATTTTGTACGTAAGCCTTATTGCTTCAAAAGTGATAAAGCCAGGCTCAGTAATGCCGGAGTGGATTCCTTTAGCTTGTTACTCAGCTATTGCTGCGGGCACCATGTCGGGCGGTTGGAAGATCGTTAAAACCATGGGCTCAAAAATAACCAAGGTTACCCCGCTTGAAGGTGTAAGTGCCGAAACTGCTGGTGCTATCACCCTGTTTATTACCGAGCGTTTCGGGATTCCGGTTTCAACAACACATACTATCACCGGCTCAATTATAGGCGTGGGTTTAACCAAACGTGTATCGGCCGTGCGCTGGGGCGTAACCATTAACCTGGTTTGGGCGTGGATCATTACCATACCTATTTCGGCCCTGATTGCCGCCGGTGTATTTGCATTATTACATTTCTTTGCCTAAACAAACCGGTAGTAATTTTGTTAGTTTTACTACTATGAAAACAAGACTACTCATTATCCCCGTCTTAATAGCTTTAATTACATTCACCAGCTGTGATACGCTAAACCAGGTAGCTAACGCCACTATTCAAAACCAGGGAACACCAACGTCGCTTGAAATAGGCAACGGTTTAAAACAGGCCCTTGAAATAGGCACAGGTAAAAGCTCGGATCAACTATCGGCAGTTAACGGTTTTTTTGGCAATGCCGCTATCAAGATCCTTTTTCCGCCCGAAGCGCAAAAGGCAGAGAAAACCTTACGCGGACTTGGCCTGAACAGCCTTTGCGATAATGTGATCCTTTCGCTTAACCGCGCAGCCGAAGACGCTGCAAAACAGGCAAAACCTATCTTTGTTGATGCTATTAAGCAAATGACCCTGCAGGATGTTACCAATATTTTATTGGGCAGCCAGGATGCGGCAACACAATATTTTAAACGTACAACTACCGCGAAATTAAGCCTGCAATTCAAACCTGTTATCCAGGGCAGCTTAAACAAAGTGAACGCTACCAAATACTATACTGACGCGGCCCAGGCTTACAATAAAGTTCCGTTTGTATCAAAGCTTAATCCTGACATCAGCGATTATGTGACCCAAAAGGCTATCGACGGCTTATTTGTGGAGATAGCCAAAGAAGAGCTTAACATTCGTCAAAATCTTGGCGCGCGTACAACGCCTTTATTACAAAAAGTATTTGCTTTTGCTGATAGGAAAAAAACTACCGGACAATAAATAGAAAAAAGAAAGAGATACCAAAAAAGGCTGCGTCGATGTTATTCAACGCAGCTTTTTTATTGGGCATATTATTTTTGCTTTTGGAATTTAACCTTTACAGTAACAACTTCGGGTTTGTTGTTAGTACTGCCAACCCATGAGGGGCCATTTTTTATAAGCTCTATGGCTTTTTGATCGGCCGCTTCATTCAGGCCTTTTTTAATGCTAAACTCATCTGTGATGCCGCTCGGGAATACCGTAAATGTTACGGTCACGGTGCCGGCAGTACCATCAGGCAGTACAGCATTAGTTTGTAAATATTTTTTCAGGCTGCCCCAGCCCAGTTGCGGATGAGCCGCAGTGACACTTACCTCACCGTTGTCATCGTCTTTTTTAGTTACAACCACCTCGCTAAGGGCCCTGGAATCTGGCTTAAGCGCTACTTTAATACTATCGCCGCGTGTGGCGTTAACCTGCCTCGGCTCATAACCAATATAAACCACATCAAGTGTCGCCTTATCCCCCGGCGAACTGAGTGCGAATTTTCCGTTAAGGTCAGTTACCGTGCTCCGGTTGGTGCCTTTGATCCTGATTGCCGCACCAATTAAAGGCGAGCCGTCATCTCTCGAAATTATAGTACCGGCAATGTATAATGATTGTGCTGCTGATTTACTGCTGCCAAAAATAGTTGCTGGTGAAGATGTAACACCGTCAACCTTTCCGGGTAATTTAAATTGCAGCGGAGCTTTTGCTTTCGCTACGGTCGTATTCGCTCTTAGTGCTATCACATCCGGGCTTACTGTATCTTTTTTTGCAATTGGAGCTGTGTATCCTGCTACTATCCGCTCACTTAAATTGCCTTCTTCTTTCAAAGCAACTTTATCTTTAGCAGCGGGTGGCGGAGTTGCCGGTTCTGCTAAAATATTGCTGCCCACAGGAGGAGCAACATCATTAGAAGCTGTTTTATTGTCACCAGCGGAAATTTCCTGCTGATAAAGTGCATTAGCCGATTGCTTGGCCCGTCTTGATTTTTTGCTTACTGCAATTGATGGGGCCTGTATGAGCGTATTGGTATTCGCTTTTTTAACTGTATCGCCGGTCTTTACGGTATCGGCGGCAGCTACCACGGGCGGAACAGAATTTTTGTTTCCTGTTATGTTATTACTTTGCAGTTCGGATTTAGGAGATCTGTTAAGATAAAGGCCTCCCAAACTTAGTGTTATTAAAACCGAAGCCGCTATGGGCCAAACGGTCCACGGTATTACGCGGCCTTTATTTTCTCCGGTACGCTGCCGCAGTCTTGAGGCAAGGTCAGCAAGGTTTAACTGTTGACTTGTCCCCATGTTTTCATATCCTTCCAATGCATCCATCAAAAAAGGGTCGTTTAGTGCCTCCATTTCCAGTTTATGCATAGCACGGGCATCAAGCTCTCCGTTGAGATACTTCTGTATTTGCAATATATTTGCCTTTTTACTATGCACTGTTCCGTTCGAGGCAAATTTTCAAATTCCTCTTACCGTTTTGGATATAACTCTTTACCTCATTTAAAGTATATCCTGTTATCCCGGCAATTTCTTTATAACACTTCTCTTTTAAATAAAACAGGTGGATACTTTGTTTTTGTCCGCCGGTTAACCCTGCTATGCAGTGCTCCAAAGCTTTCAAAGCCTCTTCCCTGTCATTATCCTCAGGATGCAAAAAGGGGGTAAATTCCACAACTTCATCTAAATTAACCAGCTCCATCTTTTTACCACTCCGTAACTGCATCAAGCAATAATTGCGCCCAAGTACATACACCCAACTCCTGAACTGGTTAATCTCATGCTTTTTAACCTTATCAACCAGCTCCTCAAAAATGCCCATTACCGCGTCTTTGGCCAGTTCTTCATCTTTCAGATATTTAAGGCAAACGCCATAAACAAGGGGCATATATCTTTCATATAAGCTGCCCAAAACTGTTAGGTTACCGCTTGCGCGATAATCACTAAGTAGTTCTTCGTCTGTTGATTTCCCTGGTTTTTGGGGTTTTATAAATAGGCTCATTAAACATACAAAATTAATTTATTAAAATGGTTTATGGAAATTAACTGCCTGCAGACGGCTCTATTTAAGGAAAATAAGCTAATAACGAGGTGCTTTTCATATGTATTGGCCCATTTCTATTATAATCCCTGAATACACTAAGTCAAGGCTGGAATAACAATAGCATAAAGCACAAACAAAAAAAGCGATGCCCGGGAGCATCGCTTTTCTATAAATATCGTAACAGTTTTACCTTGCCGGTTGAGGCTTTGGCAGCTCTTTGCGCGGTATCATTTCGGCGCGTTGTGCCGTATGGTAAACAAATGAAGCAACAATGGTAGCGGCTTGTTTCAGGTCGTCTTCAATAAGGCGATCGTAAGTGTCCTGATTACTATGATGGGTACGTGAACCGTAATCAATAGCATCCTGGATAAACTGGAAGCCCGGAATGCCAACGGCATCAAATGAAAGGTGATCGGTACCGCCGGTATTACGAATGGTAAGCGTGGTGGCGCCAAGATCTTTAAAAGGTTCAAGCCAGGCTTTAAAGATAGGTGCCGCGGCCGAATCTCCCTGCAAATACACTCCACGGATCTTGCCGGTTCCATTATCAAGGTTGTAATAGGCCGAAAGCTTTGCTTGTTCGGGTTTAAGCTCCATCGTTTTAGGATCGCCAAAATGATTGGCCACATATCCGCGCGAACCAAATAAGCCCTGCTCTTCCGAACTCCATAGGGCGATGCGAATGGTGCGTTTGGGTTTAAAGTTAATCGCTTTTAAAATACGCATGGCCTCCAGCATTACCGCGCTGCCCGCTGCATTATCGGTAGCACCGGTAGCGGCATGCCATGAATCAAGGTGGCCGCCAAGCATTACTACCTGGTCTTTCAGCTTTTTATCCGTCCCGGGAATTTCAGCGACTACATCATAGCCCTGCATGTCGTCGGTAATGAATTGGGTTTTAATATCAGCTTCCAGTTGTACCGGCTGACCGCCTTTTATAAGGCGCAAAATGCGCTGGTAATCTTCGCTGCTGGTTTCAAGCTCGGGAGCTACTGCCCTCGCGGTATCGGCGTATGAAGCGCCGTTGGTGGTAAACACTGTACCATCAGTACCGCGGGCCTGGCTTAACACCAAGCCAGCTTTTTCATCAACCAAAAATTGGCTTAATGCAGTCCTGAAAGCACGTAATTTACGGAAAGCAGCCATTTGGGCTGCGTTGGGGTCTACAGCGTTCCTGCGCGGGCCGGCCGGCGTAGCTTTCGCGTTGGCCATTTCGGTAAGTTCCTCATCGGTATAACGGGCGGCATCCACTTTCCAGGTACGTTCTGTTGGTGCTTTAGTATCAAATATCACGATCTTGCCGGCCAGCTTACCTTTATATTGCTCAAGCTCTGCTGCCGAATCGGCTTTGATTATCATCACTTCGCCTTTGATTAAGCCATTTGTACCCGGTGTCCATGCTTTAGGTATGGCGATGATAGCGTGATAGTAAGGAATCGTGATAGCTGCATAGTTTTTTTGAACCTCCCAGCCTTTGCCAAATTTACCCCAGGCTTCCAATTTAGAGTTGGCCATGCCCCAGGTTTTAAGCTGATTAACAGCCCAGTTTTGGGCGCGCTTTAAGCCCGGAGAATTAGCAAGCCTTGGGCCCGAAACATCTGTAAGATAAAAAGCCGTTTCCATTGCCTTTGAATGGTTAAGGCCTTCTTCCCTTATTTTTTGAACCATTGCAGCATCAACAGGCTCCTGTGCAAACGACGGTACTGCAATACCGGCCGTAATTAAACAGGAAAAGAGTAGTTTTAATTTCATATATAATAATTATAAGATCAGTTAATAACAAACCTATTTATTATAAATTAGAATCGGGAATATTATATGTTAACAAAGTTGTTACATGGTAGGGGATTATACAAGGTTTCTGGCGGATACAGTAACTTGTTAAAGTCACGCCATTGCTCACAAGTTCAACCAGTTGAAAGATTCTGTGTGTAACTGGCTAAAGACTAATTGACATTCATAATTATCGGGTATTTTTTTGTTCCAACTTGCTTTCTGTCGTCTATGATCATTACAAGCTTGCCCCGTAAATCAATCGGCCCTGTTCTTGGCTCGTAAGTATGCCTAATGGTAACAGCCTGTCCGGTGTATTCAAGTATTCCTGCCTGCGGCTGTTCTACTTCTCTTTTTAACATGGCCTGGTCTGTAAGTGCTGTGGTATCCGGGTTTTCAGTATAGTTGATCAGTTTCCCGGTAAAGTAAACCATTTGACGGCCTAAGATGATATCCTTGTCAATTTTCAGGCGCTTGCCATTAACCTGTTTTTTTACAATGATAGTTAGCAAGTGATTGGGGAACCGGTTACCGATGTACAGATACAGTAAATTGGTACGGGAATCAAAATCAATAACCCGGCACTTTACAACCACTTCTTTACCTAAGTGAGTGCTGATATCTTTAACAGCTATGGTATCTGCTTTTTGGCCAATTGCTGTAAAGCATGAGAAAAGAAGAATTGTAAGGATTGTCCATTTCATAGTGATTGTTTGTTTAGGAGAAAATTTCTAACAAACTAAATTGAAAAATGTTATTATAAGATTTCAACGGCTGTTAAATGTAAAAGCCCCATTACTGACGCTTAGGATTGCTACATATACAGAACGGGTATACAAGTACAGTTAAGCTGAAAGCTTAACTCATTTTAGGAGGAAGTTACGTTATCGCTAAACCTTCGGCCAGTCCCGGAGGCCTCCTCTGAGAATACAGACTTACGAAGTTTCAAAAACTTCGTAAGTCTCCGCTTTGTAAGAAAGCCCCAACAAAAAAGGGCCTATCTGAAAAGATAAGCCCTTAAATATTATAAAGCTGATTATTCAATTACAGCTTGCGTTTTACTTCTACATTTTCGTACGCTTCAACAATATCGCCTACTTCAATGTTGTTAAAGTTGTTGATGTTCAAACCGCACTCGTAGCCCGCGCTTACTTCTTTCACGTCATCTTTAAAGCGCTTCAGTGAAGCCAGTTCGCCGGTGTAGATCACCACACCATCGCGGATGATGCGGATCTTGCTGTTACGGTTAATTTTACCATCCAATACCATACAACCTGCAATAGTACCAACTTTGCTGATCTTAAAGGTTTCGCGGATTTCGACGTTAGCCACAATCTTCTCTTCAAAGGTTGGTGCAAGCATGCCTTCCATCGCCGCTTTGATCTCGTTGATCGCGTCGTAGATGATTGAATATAGCCTGATATCAATCTGTTCAGCTTCGGCCAGTTTACGGGCACTACCTGAAGGGCGTACCTGGAAACCAATGATGATCGCGTCGGATGCCGATGCCAGCAATACGTCTGATTCGGAGATCTGACCTACCGCTTTCGAGATGATGTTCACCTGGATTTGCTCGGTAGACAGTTTCAACAATGAATCTGACAAGGCCTCGATAGAACCATCCACGTCACCTTTAACAATGATGTTAAGCTCCTTGAAGTTACCAACTGCCAAACGACGGCCGATTTCATCAAGGGTGATGTGTTTTTGTGTACGTAAGCCCTGCTCACGTTGTAACTGCAGGCGTTTGTTAGCAATTTCACGTGCCTCAACTTCACTTTCAAGCGCGTTGAACTTATCGCCCGCGGTTGGTGCGCCCTGCATACCCAACACCTGTACCGGTGTTGAAGGCCCTGCCGAGTCCACACGCTGGCCACGCTCGTTGGTTAACGCTTTAACACGACCGCTGTAGCAGCCTGCCAATATCGGGTCGCCTACTTTTAAGCGGCCTGCCTGTACAAGGATGGTGGTAACAATACCACGGCCTTTATCTAAAGCTGCCTCAATAACAGTACCTACGGCACGTTTGTTAGGGTTAGCTTTCAGTTCGAGCAATTCGGCTTCAAGCAATACCTTTTCCAATAGCAAGTCAACATTTAAGCCGGTTTTGGCCGAAATTTCCTGCGACTGGTATTTACCGCCCCACTCTTCAACCAAAATATTCATGGCCGATAACTGTTCCCTTACCTTATCGGCATTGGCGCCCGGCTTATCAATTTTGTTAAAGGCGAAGATGATTGGTGCACCTGCAGCCTGCGCGTGGTTTATGGCCTCGCGGGTTTGCGGCATCACGCTGTCATCGGCAGCTATCACTATAATTACAATATCTGTAACCTGCGCACCCCTTGCACGCATAGCGGTAAACGCTTCGTGACCCGGTGTATCCAGGAAGGTGATCTTTCCTTTGTTATCAGGCAATGTTACTTCGTAAGCACCAATGTGCTGGGTTATACCACCCGCTTCGCCGCCTATTACGTTGGTTTTACGTATAAAGTCGAGCAATGAGGTTTTACCATGGTCAACGTGGCCCATGATGGTTACGATTGGTGCACGTGTCACCAGGTCGGCCGGATCATCAGGCTGGTCAAGGTTGGCTTCTTCATCCTGCGGCTTCACAAATTCAACCTGGTAGCCAAACTCATCGGCCACAATTGAAAGTGTTTCGGCATCAAGCCTTTGGTTAATGGAAACAAACATACCCAGGCTCATACAAGTAGATATGATCTGCGTTACAGATACATCCATCATGCTTGCCAGCTCATTTGCCGTTACGAACTCGGTAACCTTCAATACTTTTGATTGCAGTTCCTGTTCCATTGCCAGTTCTTCGGCACTTGCAGCAACGTCATCACGTTTTTGACGACGGAATTTAGCACGCTGTGCAAACTTGCCCGACTTACCTGCGCCACTTAAGCGCGCAAGTGTAGCCTTGATCTGGTCTTGTATGTCTTTTTCTGACGGTTCTTCCTTCGGTCCTGTATGTTGAGGCGGATTATTGCGGTTGTTCCTGAAATCCGGGCGGTTACCACCGCCATGACCTCCCTGGCCCTGACCTGGCCCGCTGTTTCCGGGTGCTCCATGTGTACGGTTCCTGAAATCCGGGCGGTTAGGATTAATGGTACCACCACCGCTGGGCTGTTGACCTTGTTGCGGGTGATTGCCACCACCGCCCTGCTGGCCATGCGGATGGTTACCGCCGCCTTGCTGCGGGTTGCCCTGGTTATCTTTACGCTTACGTTTGCGTTTGTGATCGGCCGAGTTATTATTTGAATTTGATGATGAAGCTACCGGGTTGCGTTTTGGCGCGTTAACCGGCAACTGGATCTTACCAATAATATTTGGCCCGGTTAGACGCTCGGCTTTAGCACGGATCACATCCGGTTCCTGGCTTTCATCAGCTACTGGTGTAACCGGAGTTTCGGGAGCAGCCGGAGGTGTTGCAACCGGTGCTTTTTCAGCAACAGGCGCTTTAGGCTCTTCAGCTTTAGGTGCTTCGGCTACCGGCGGTGCAACCGGGGCTGCCGGTTTTGGCGTTTCAACCTTTGGTGGTTCGGGTACAACCGGGGCTACCGGCTGTGGCGCTTCAACTTTTGGCTCGACAGGTGCCGGAGCCGGTGTTGGCGCAGGTGCCTGTGCAACTGGCTCGGGTTGTTTAACAACTACTTCCGCTGGTTTTTCCGCAGGCTTCTCCGCCTGTGGCTTAGCATTCAGGTTGTTAAGGTCAATTTTTCCAACCACCTTAACACCAGGTAATACGTCATTGCGCTCATCAGAACGTGCAGGAGCTTGCGCTGCCGGAGCAGGCTCGGCCGGTTTTGGTTTTTCAACCTGCGGCTGTGCAAAGTGCCCTGTATTCTTGATCAGTATCTCTTCGTTCTCAAAATCGCGCGAACGGCGGTTCTCAACCGGCTTTTCAGGAAACTGTGCAGCAGGCTCTTCTTTCCTTATCTTTCCGATACTGATCTGCTTAGCTTCCTCCTTAATACTTTTGTCAACAGCAAATTCCTTTAACAGGGCATTGTACATGTCATTATCCAGCTTGGCCATAGGATGCTTGTCAACCTTGTATCCTTTGGTAGCTAAATAATCGACAAGGGTACCCATGCCAATGTTCAGTTCTTTTACTGCTTTAATTAATTTTATGGATTTGTCTTCTGACATTTAATATTACTTTCTCTGCTTATTTAGTGCAAAAATACGATTTTAATTTGCTTATTCCGCTTATTCAAACTCCGCATTCAATATTGATAGCACTTCTTTTACTGTTTCTTCCTCTAAATCGGTACGTTTTACCAATTCACCAACGGTTAAGGCCAGTACTGATTTTGCTGTATCTAAACCAATACGTTTAAATTCATCAATGATCCAGCCTTCAATCTCGTCAGAAAATTCTTCAATGTCCACATCCTCGTCATGCTCATCAGCCTCACGGTAAACATCAATTTCGTAGCCTGTCAATTTTCCTGCCAGCTTAATGTTGTGCCCGCCACGACCGATAGCTAACGATACCTGGTCGGGTTTTAAATACACAGCCGCTGTTTTTTTCTCATCATCTAATTTAATAGAAGTGATTTTGGCAGGTGACAATGCACGCTGAATATATAGCTGAACGTTGTTGGTAAAGTTAATAACGTCGATATTTTCATTTTTTAACTCACGTACTATACCGTGGATCCGTGAACCTTTCATACCCACGCAGGCACCAACCGGATCGATACGGTCGTCATATGATTCAACGGCAACTTTAGCACGTTCGCCCGGTTCGCGTACAATCTTCTTGATGGTAATTAAGCCATCAAAAATTTCCGGCACTTCAAGCTCAAACAAGCGCTGTAAAAACTCAGGCGCTGTACGCGAAATGATGATCTTAGGGTTGCTGTTCAGCATATCTACCTTTGATACAACAGCTTTAACACTATCGCCTTTCTTAAAGTAGTCGGCCGGGATCTGCTCTGTTTTTGGCAGTAACAGCTCGTTGCCTTCATCATCAAGAACTAAAGTTTCTTTTTTCCAAACCTGGTAAACCTCGCCTGTAACAATTTCACCTACGCGGTCTTTATATTTTTTGAAGATCTCGTCTTTCTCTAATTCCAGGATTTTTGATACCAGCGTTTGGCGGGCGGCTAAAATAGCACGGCGGCCAAAGCTTTCTAAAGTGATCTGTTCAATATAATCATCACCAACTTCAAGGTCGGCATCATACAGGTGTGCTTCGGCAAGTTCTATCTCCAGGTCATCATCTTCGCTAAAGCCATCTTCCATAACTTTACGTGTGCGCCAGATCTCTAAGTCACCGTTATCGGTGTTCACAATTACGTCGCAATTTTCGTCCGTACCGTACTTTTTCCTGATCATGCTCCTGAAAACGTCTTCCAGAACGCTCATCATGGTAGGGCGGTCAATGTTCTTGAAATCTTTAAATTCCTGAAAAGAATCAATTAAATTAATATTGCTCATTTTTTACTTAAATGATATTAAAACCTTTGTTTCTGTTATTTGGTCCATTGGGATAACGCTTTCTATAACCTGCGCTTTTTTCCCTTTTTCTTTTACTTTTTCTTCAATGGTGATGGCATCCTCTGTAAGGCCGGTTAATGTGCCTTCGCGTTTAGCCCCATCTTTCATTTTAATGCCCAGGTTACGGCCAACATTCTTGGCGTATTGCCTTGGCGACGACAGCGGATAATCAATGCCCGGCGATGAAACCTCCAGGTTATAAGCGGTTTCAATCACGTTTTCCTCTTCCAGATGGAAACCTACGTGCCTGCTTACCTGTGCACATTCATCAATACCGATACCGTTATCGCCATCAAGCAGAATGATCAGCTTCCCGTTCGAGTGCATTTTAATATCCACTATAAACAGGTTTGGTTTATCTGCTATCTTCTCTTCTACCAGTTCTTTTACCCTTTTTTCAATATTCATTACCCACCGGTGTTTTTGACAGAATAATTTTGATTGATAAAATAAAAGAGGGGACTAATTGCCCCCTCTTTTATTAACGGTTGCAAATATAATCAAAAATATTAAATTTTCAAGCATATAGGTAGTTTATTGCTTAAAAATCAAATCTGTATAGTGCAAGGTTCCGGGTTTGCTGCGGCTTTTTATCAAATCGGTCAGCGTACTACCGGCACTGAAATCATAGTAACGAAAAAAATACGTTTGCTGTGTGCTAAAGACCGTATCGGGTGTAAAAACAACTACATTGTTATGAACGGTATAACGACCCGGCTGTGCGGGCTGCAGGTTTTGCATGCTGGTATCGGCGGGCATGCGGTAAACGGCCATGAGCGTTTCCCAGGCTTTGGCAGATGAATCACGGCTGATCTCGTTAATGATGGCCGGATCGAAACCTGTAATTTGTAATGCTTTTCCGTTATTAACTGTCTTAATGGTTACCGGTGCTTTGGTTGATGTTCCTGTACAACCAAATAAAAACATTAGCGGAAGTAATAAAGGAAAAAGTTTTTTCATTTGGCAAGATAGGTTTATTGTAATAAAAAGCGGATATTTCTGTTTACAACACAAAACCTGACACAATTGAAACCTTTATTCCTGCTTTTCTTAATATCCTTTTGCTGTGTTAAAGTTAATGCCGACGTGCCCCGTATCGACCTTAACCGTGTTAAAGAAAAAGCCAAACAAAGCCTGGCGTTTTGCCGGCAGCGTGGTTACAACACCCGCTATTGTATTTTAATTGATATGGCCCTGCCATCGGGTGTTAAACGTTTTATGGTATGGGATTTCAGGAAAAACGATGTGCTGGTTTCCGGACTGGTGAGCCATGGCTGCGGCCGTAACCCCTGGAGTGGTGAATGGTCGAAAGACAAACCGGCGTTCAGTAACCTGGATGGCAGCCACTGTACTGCCCCCGGTAAGTACCAAATAGATGGACGGGCCTACAGCGCCTGGGGAATCCACGTAAAGTATTACCTCACCGGATTGGAAGCAACCAATAATAACGCTTTAACAAGGCAGATCGTTTTTCATTCGTGGGAACAGGTAGCCGAAACTGAAGTTTACCCTACAGGGACACCCGAAGGCTGGGGCTGTCCGGCTATATCAAATAATACCATGAAAATTGTGGATGCTTTGTTGAAGAAACAAAAGAAGCATGTGTTGATGTGGATATACAATTAATGTACGCTCATTCCCAATCTGTTTTTCTACTTTACAATAGTTTTTACAAATCCGTACACGGATATTGTATCGGTATATTTGCTTTCCCACAAATGCGACGCAGCGATCTGAAAAGAAAACTTACCCCTTAAAAGCTCACCCTTTACGTAGGTGTCTTTATCAAGAACAACGTTTTTATCTATCACTTTAAAAACAGGTTTTTTGTATGAGCTATCAGTAATTGAAAAAGTTTGATTGTATTTGGCTTCAAATACACCTGGGGATTTAACAAATTTCAATTCATCGCGGCCATCAGAAAAAGGAGTGTCCGTCAATTTAAAAACAAGAGCATTTTTATCGAGCGTCACTTCGCAATTTCTGAAATATTGCCTGACTTTACCTTCAATAACTGTCGTTTCTGAAGTGTAATTACGTTTTGATGTATCTTTCGTTTGCCTGTTAATTACATAGCTGAAATGTTCTTCTTTAAAAAAAGGCTCATCATAAAGTTTGCTTGAATAGTTTTTCGCTGGATACAAAGTTGGTGTTTTTACCAATTTTGATTGTTTTTGTATTGGCTGTGAACAGGAAAAAAGAAACAGTGTGAGTAAAATGGATACCTTTTTCATAAATGATTGAGTTTTAGCTTAGCACGCAGCTTAACCTGCGAGAATTTTAATATATAGCCGCCGGTACAGCATGCGATTGCCGCATCGCGTCTCCCGCTTGTCCCCTTTTGCTGCTCCTCTTAGTTACTCTACTTCTTCAACGTCCCCTCAAATAACTTATAGATGCGTTTATATTCATCGGCCCAACTGCTGGGTTGTTCAAAGCCGTGGTCTTCTACAGGGTACGAGGCCAGCTCCCAGTTTTCTTTGTGCAACTCTATCAGTTTTTGAGTAAGGCGAATGATATCCTGGTAATTCACATTCTGATCTATCATACCATGGAGCATCAGCAGGTTGCCTTTTAAGCCGTTGGCAAAATAAATAGGCGAACTTTTACGGTAAGCCTGTTCATCCGTAAAAGGTTCATTGAGGATGTTGGATGTATACTCGTGGTTGTAGTGCGCCCAATCGGTAACGGAACGGATGGCCCCACCTGCCGCGAAAACATCGGGCTCGGTAAACATGCCCATCAACGTAATGAAACCGCCGTATGAGCCACCGTACAAGCCGACATGTTTAGGATTAACGCCATATTTATCTACTAACAGCTTTACGCCATCAACCTGGTCGGTGAGGTCTTTGCCTCCCATGTGGCGATAGATCCCTGTCCGGAAATCCCGGCCATAACCTGCGCTCGCTGTGTAGTCAATGTCCAGCACAGTGTAACCATTATCGGCCAGCATGTTGTTGAACATAAACTCACGGAAATAATAACTCCACGAATAGGTGACATTTTGCAGGTATCCCGCGCCATGTACAAAAACCACAGCAGGTTTTGCAGGATCTTGCTTTTTAGGCTGATACAGGCGAGCATAAACATCTGTACCGTATCGGTTTTTAAAGGAAATAATCTCGGGGTCGCGCCATGGGTATGACAAGTATTCGGCCGAAACCGAGTTGGTTATTTTTACCGCCTTTGCGCCCGGTTTATTGGCCTGGATATATAATTCCCAGGGCCTGTTTGAATAGGAATAGCGGATAGCCAGCCATTTTTCGTCGGGCGAAAGTATTACCTCGTTGCCGCCTTTCATACCGGTAATTTTAACAGAGGTACCGCCGCTAACCGGGATGCTGTAAAAATGGGTAATGCCCGGATGATCGATATTGGCAGTAAAATAAAACGTCTTTTTATCCTGGCTTAACTGCAAAGTTTGTACTTCCCATTTGCCGCTGGTGAGCTGCTTTTTAGCACCGCTGGTTACATCAACCACATAAATATGCGAGTAACCGCTGGCCTCGCTTTGGTAATAAAAATGGTTATCATCAATAAAACCTGCATTCCCGGGATCATCAATGCCGGGGCCGCCAATCCAGGCCTCATCCCGCTGGCGGTCAAGCAGGCTTAGTTTACCGCTTACCGGGTCTAAGCGCATGATCCAGCAGTCTTTATTATCCTGGGCTGAGATAATGACCACGGCATTGCTGCCGCTTTGGTTCCATAAAACACCATCGATATTTACCTGCCTATCTGCGTTTTCCTTTTGACGGGCTTTTAATTCATCGGGATAATCTTTTAAATAGTCGGGCAGGTCTTTAATTCCGGGGATCTCTGATGTAATAACCGGGTAAACTGCTTCACGGCGCTTATCGTAAATAAACGTCTCTGAGGTTGACGATGGCCGGCCGACCTTTGAACGGTTAGGTATGTCCTCGGTGAAACCCGATGCGGTAACATAATTAGGTACAATCGCGTTTTGAACGCCATCGGCGCGTTTGGTAAGGCGATAGGTGATAAACCTGCCATCCGGACTGATCTGTACAGCGCTCAGTCTTTTATCGCCATAGGCAATCTCTTTCAGCTTGTCGGGTTTAAGCAATGCTGTTTCTGTTGAATCTTTTTTATCGTCCTTTGCTTCCTTTTTGATGATATCAAACAACTCAAGCTGTTGTTTTTTGAGCCATTGTTCCTGTTCGCCGGGTTTATCCTTACTTTTTTTATCGCTTGCTGTCCGTACAAAATTGGTGAGCTGTACCAGGGTGCCGCCATTCAGGTTCAGGGCAAAGAGATTATTATCTTCTTTGTAAATGATCTTTGTTTCATCACCGCTGAAAACAGGGCTGTCTTCCTGCGCTACGGTATTTGTTAGCCGGGTGGTTTTGTTGGCTTTTACATCGTATAAAAATAAATCGCCGTTTTTACTGAATATCTTTTGGCTGTGCTTTTTGTTCCATTCGCCGTAACCGGCTGCCAGATCACGCTGTTCGGCAATGCTGACTTTTTGTACCTTGTTGTCGCCGGGGCTAACTGAATATAACCGGGTATCGCCCGAAGCATCATCATCCCATTTAAAATAGATCTTTTTACTATCGTTAGCCCAGTTGATATTGGAGGGTGAAACCCCGATCCATTTAGGGTCGCGCATAATTTTTTCGATGCTAAGGGTATCCAGCTTTTGGGCAAAGGCGCCCGTTGCCGGGATCAGGAACAATAAGCCTAACAGTTTTTTCATATCTCAATAAAGCATGCAATTTAACAGTTTGGCTAATGATTGTTATTTTTAAGCATTTTATTGTTACAATAATGGAACTACAGGGCAACGAATTTTTATTGAGGGCGTGGCAACCGGGCGATGAAGCATCACTTCAAAAGCATGCGGATAACCCGAAGGTATCGGCTTTTTTGCGCGACAGGTTCCCGTGCCCTTATACTATGGAGGACGCCCTGTTTTGGGTAAACCTGGCCCAAAATCAGCAACCTTTAACCAACTTTGCCATAGTAGTTAACGGTGAAGCCTGCGGCGGCATTGGTGTTGAACTTTTTACCGACGAAAGCCGCATAACCGCCGAAATAGGCTATTGGCTTGGTGAAGAACATTGGGGAAAGGGCTTAGCAACCGAGGCTGTAAAACTGGTAACCACTTATGCTTTTGAACATTTTTCGCTATTGCGTTTAGAAGCCGGTGTGTATAATAGAAACACGGCATCCATGCGGGTGCTCGAAAAAGCAGGCTATATTCAGGAGGCCGTACTACGAAGGTCAGTTATTAAAAATGGCGAGGTGATGGATAAATATATGTATGCTATTTTTAAGGATGAACAACTAAATTCACAGGATGCCTAATTTGTATATCATAGCAGGTTGTAACGGTTCCGGTAAAACCACGGCAAGCTATACAGTTTTGCCCGAATTGCTTAACTGTAATGAGTTTGTAAATGCAGATAACATCGCGGCGGGACTATCTCCCTTCAATCCGGAAAGTGTTGCATTCGAAGCCGGCCGGATCATGCTGCAGCGGATTGAAGATTTGCTGAACCGGGGAGTTGACTTTGCCTTTGAAACAACGCTTTCAACCCGGAGTTATGTATCCTTGGTTAAAAGAGCTCAGCAAAAAGGATATGAAGTTACTTTATTGTTTTTTTGGTTGAGCTCTCCTGAAATGGCAATGGAACGAGTAGCTAAACGAGTGAGTAAAGGAGGCCATAATATCCCTGCCGATGTAATAGAACGGAGATATTACCGGGGAATAAGAAATTTGGTATCTTTGTATATACCTCTTTGTGATAAATGGGTTGTAATAAATAATATAAATACGGGCTCCCTGGTGGTGGCAAGAGGTTTCGGGTCGTTAGAAGAAACAATAATAAAATCCGACGTTTGGAAAGTAATTTTAGATCAGGCAAATGACAACTAAAGCACAAAAAATGGGCATGGATGAGTTAGAGGCGAAGGTGCTTGAAGGCATGAAGCGGGCGAACCGTAAGCTGGTTGAAACTGCCGCTGCCAACAACGAAAGCCTTATCATTGGAGATAAAGACGGCAGTTTCAAAGCGGTGCCAGCAAAAGAGCTTTTAAAAACCCTTCCCGCCAAATAGCAATCACTTATAATTCCTTTCTCATTACATAATCGTTCATCCAGTATTTACCAATGGCTATATCCTCTTCATAGGCTATGGTAAACCCCATTTTTTCATAGAATGATTTGGCGTTATTGTATCTGTTGACGTTAAGTTCCAGCGTTTTCTTACCGGCATCTTTAGTTTTTTGGGCTACCTCGTTAATCAATACTTTTCCGTAGCCTTTGCCCTGGGTCTGCGGCAGGCAGTATAGCTTGTGCAGCTTATAAACCTCCGGGTTTTCCTCGCGGGCCGAATAGGCTGCAAATGCCACCGGATTGCCTTCTTCCTCCAGTAACAGGTAAGTTTGCTGATTTTCTTTAACCTGTTTGGTTATTTTCTCTGTCGAGTAAATCTCGCCAAGCATAAAGGATATCTGTTCGCGCTCAAGAATGGGGCTGTAGGTTACCCACCATGTTTTATCGGCAATATCACGGATAGTTTCCACATCGTTTAAGGTGGCAGTACGTATTGTATACATCTTCAAATTTAGTTTTGTGTTATTAAGAAAAGTCGTATGTCTTAACTTCTTTCTTCCCAGATCATGCACAGGTGCAAAATGGTTTCAACTGCTTTCTGCATATCCTGAATTGACACCCACTCGTGCCTGCTGTGAAAAGCATGTTCGCCGGCAAAAATGTTAGGACAAGGCAAGCCCATGAATGAAAGTCGTGAGCCATCGGTACCACCCCGGATACTGCACAATTTGGCGTTTAAGCCGGTACGGTTAATGGCCTCCATTGCATAATCAACAATTTGTGGGTGCTGGTCAAGCACACCTTTCATATTACGGTATTGCTGGCTCACGGTAATATCAAACGTAGAACCGGGAAATTTCTTTAATACTTTAGTAGCAGTTTGGCGGATAACCTCTACGTGTTCTGCGAGTTTATTTTCATCAAAATCCCGGATAATAAAATCGATAGATGCGGTTTCCACATGGCCTTCTATACCTACGGGATGCACAAATCCCTGCATGCCTTCGGTATGTTCAGGCGAAAGTTCATCAGGCAGGGCGGCAATAATTTGCCCGGCAATTTTTATAGCGCTTTCCATTTTGCCTTTTGCAAATCCCGGATGGGAGCTTACACCATTAATAGTAAGCCTGGCCCCATCTGCCGAAAAGGTTTCATTCTCCATATTACCCGCGCTTTCGCCATCCATAGTATAAGCGGCAAAGGCACCCAATTTGGCAATATCCACATGATCTACACCATGGCCAACTTCTTCGTCGGGCGTAAACAGGATCCGGATATCGCCATGCTTTATTTCGGGATGGTTGATGAGCTGGTAGCAGGCATCCATTATTTCGGCCACGCCGGCTTTATTATCGGCGCCGAGCAGCGTGGTGCCGCTGGCTGTAATAACATCGTTACCCAACTGGTTCTTCAGATCGGTATGCTCGGCCATGCGGATCACCTGGATGTTATCATCAGGCAATATTAAATCCTGGCCCTGGTAATTTTTATGTACAATTGGTTTTACATCCTTTCCGCTGCAATCGGGCGCGGTATCCATATGCGAGCAAAAGCAAATTACGGGTACCGTTTTATCAGTATTTGACGGAATTGTAGCATAAACATAACCGTACTCATCCAAATGCGCATCGGTTATACCCATAACCAGCAGTTCATCAACCAGCAGCCGACCAAGATCTTTTTGCTTTTCTGTTGATGGAAATGAAACCGAAGAGGGGTCTGATTGCGTGTCAACGGTAACATAACGCAAGAAGCGTTCGGCTACTGTGAACTTAATGAATGAGCTGAAATTCATATAAAGCTTTTATATTAGTGAAAATTTAGGCGGCGGTTAATACCATCTCCAATTGTAAATATTGATTAAAATTATACATTGAAAAAATATTTTCTGCTTTTTGTTTTGGCTTGCGCCTCATTTATGGCTAAAGCCCAAAGCGGGTTTAACTATTATGAATGGGGTGTTGGTTTTGGCGCAAGCTATGGCCGTGGCTTTGACGATCTTAACCGTCAGGTTTGGCACCCGGGGGGGGGGCTTAACCTGACTTATAATTACAGCCCCTATGTACCAATGAGCCTCGAATTTCAGTTTGGTACGCTTGAAGGCGGTGGCCGTACACCAGATAAGGATCAGTTTGGCCGCTATTCAAAAAATAATTATAAGGCCCTGGTACTTCACGCCGATTTACAGTTAGGTGAAATAATTGACTACGATAACAGCGGTTTTTTAAATGTTATAAAAAATTTTTACGGAGGTGCCGGAATTGGCGCTATATCCAACAGCATGAAGGATATTCAGCGCACCAACCTATATCTTTTTAATGGTCCGGATACCTATGTGTTTCCCGGAAAAAGTAAAAGCGTTAATTTGATGGTTCCCTTGCGCTTTGGTTATGAATTTAAAATTTACGATGATTATGACCAGGTAGGTTATACCATAACGCTCGGTTATCAGCATAGTTATACTTTTGGCGAGGGATTAGATGGATATAATGATAATACACAAAAATTTAAAAATAACGCACCAGACCAATTTGCCATGTTTACAATAGGTTTTAAATATAACTTTGGCAATACAGTATCCTACACCAAATTGGTCAGAAATTTCAGGTAATGAACATAGAAGAACTGCGCGACTATTGTTTGCAAAAACCGGGTGCGACCGAAGGTTTCCCTTTTGGTGCGGATACACTGGTTTTTAAAATTGCCGAAAAGATATTTCTGTTAACCGGTTTACAAACCGGCGACAGGTTCAATGTTAAATGCGACCCTGAATGGGCTGTTGAACTCCGCGAACGCTACCCCGAAGTGCAGCCTGGCTACCACATGAACAAAAAAATGTGGAACACTGTGCAAATGAACGGCGCTCTTACCCGTAAACAAATCTGCGAAATGATTGACCACTCATATAATGAAGTGGTTAAAAGTTTACCCAAAAAGGTGCAGGCTGAGATAGCAGAATTACAAGCAAAAGCATAACATCATTTTTATCACCGTGGGATTATTCAGTTTTTTCGGTAAAAAGGATAACGGACAATTTGTATCGGCAGAGGCATTCAGTGAAAAATCGACAATACAGCTTAACATGTTGCCGGTACTTATGGAAAAACTAAGGGCGTTAAATGTTGACGAAGACAGGGAACTGATGCTTGAGTTTTTCTTTTACACCAATACCTATCAAAAGTCTGGGGCATTTGCGCAGGAATTATCCAATTTGAACTACCAGGTAAAATATGGCGTTTCTGAAGGGGATAAAAATCTATTCATTATTACCGGCTGGTCTGCTAAGGTAAAAATGCAAGATGCAGTTGTAGCTTCATGGATTAGCCAGATGTGTAGCCTTGGTTATAAATTTGATTGTGAGTTCGACGGCTGGGGTACCACACCCGATCAGTAATATTATTGTGTGCCGCACATCTAATTGGCATTCTTAAACTATATTTGAGCAACGTATTTGCTTATGAAGATAGTTTTCGCTGCCCTTATTGCCTGTTCCATTGCCTTATCTGCCCAAGCCCAGCTTACACCGTTTGAGTTAAGTAAGGATAAAAATTATACCGCCACCTACGCCCAGGTAATTGATTACTATCAAAAGTTAAATAAGCTGTATCCGCAGCAAATGAAACTTATCAACTATGGCACAACCGATGTGGGTAAACCCTTAACACTTGTAGTGCTTTCAAAAGATAAAATATTTGATCCCGCGGTTATTAAAAAGCAAAATAAAAGGGTATTGCTCATCAATAACGGCATCCACCCTGGCGAGCCGGAAGGTATCGATGCCAGTATGATGCTGGTGCGTGATCTGCTTAAAAATAATACCCTGCCAAAAGATGTGGTGATATGCCTGATTGCACTTTATAATATTGACGGCAATCTTAACCGTGGCCTGAGCCGTGTAAGTCAGAACGGTCCATCGGCTTACGGCTTTAGGGGTAATTATCGCAATCTTGATTTAAACCGCGATTTTATTAAGGCCGATAGCCGCAATGCTTTAGCCTTTACACAGATCCTCACTACCTGGAAGCCCGAAATCTTTTTAGATAATCACACCAGCGATGGCGCCGACTATCAATATGTGATGACGCTCATTGAAACTCAAAAGGAAAAGCAAAATCCCATCCTGGCCGATTATACCACCGAAACACTTACGCCGTACCTGTACAGCAAAATGAAAAAGAGCGGCTATGAAATGATACCTTATGGCGCTGGAGAAGAGGGCTTACCCGATTCTGGCATTGTTAGTTTTTTGGAAACCCCTCGCTTTGCTACCGGTTTTACTGCCCAGCATAACATCATCAGCTATATTACCGAAACGCACATGCTGAAGCCTTTTGACAAGCGTGTATACGCAACTTATGATTTTATGCAGCACCTTATTGAAATTAACCAGCGCGATGCGAAACTGATAGGAGAACTGAAGCGTAAAGCCGATGAACAGGTAACCAGCCAAAAAACTTTTGCATTGAGCTGGGCGGTTGATAAAAGTAAGGTTGATACCATCACCTTTAAAGGTTATGAGGCAGGCTATAAAACCAGCGGAGTGAGCGGATTGCCAAGACTATATTATGATCGTGATAAGCCATACACTAAAACCATCAAATATTTTAACACCTATAAAGTTACCGCCACTGCCGATAAACCGGTAGCTTACGTAATTCCGCAGGCATGGGGTAAGGTGGTTGATCTGTTTAAGCTGAATGGGGTGCAAATGAAACAACTGGCACATGACACCACGCTTAACCTGCAAATGTATTATATAGCCGATCTGAAAACACCGGCCCGGCCATTTGAGGGCCATTATCTGCATACCGGCGTAAAACTTAACCCGGTGGATATGCCTGTTAAATTTTATACCGGCGATTATGTAGTATATACTAATCAACCAATAAACCGTTATATCGTGGAAACGCTGGAACCGCAGGGTGTCGACTCGTTTTTTGCGTGGAACTTTTTTGATTCGGTGCTGGGCGAAAAAGAATATTTTTCGGACTATGTTTTTGAAGATATAGCCGCCGATCTGCTAAAAAAGGATCCATCTATTAGACAAAAACTGGACGATGCCAAAGCGAAAGACCCACAGCTGGCCAATAATGCTGGTGCGCAATTGTTCTTTGTTTACCGCAATTCGCCTTACTTTGAAAAAACTTTTATGCGCTACCCGGTAGGCAGACTATTAACTAATACCAAACTCGACCTTAAATAAATGGAATATTTACAAACGGCCCCAGTGGCCTGTGCTATTTTCGTAATAACAATTATTACTTCGCTTTTAGCTTTTTCAAACAATAACCTTTATGGCCGTATGATGCTGCATCCTTACACCGTTTCGCGGGGAAAGGATATTCATACCATCATCACCAGCGGGCTTATTCACCGCGACTGGATGCATTTGTTTTTTAACATGCTGTCATTTTATTTTTTTGCGTTTGGGCTTGAACCGTTATTGGGTCACGTTCAGTTTGCCATATTGTATACCGTAAGCTTGATTTTGAGCGATATGCCTACTGTGCTTAAACACAAAGATCATTACAGTTATTACAGCCTTGGGGCTTCAGGAGCGGTAAGTGCGGTTATTTTTAGCGCCATATTATACAACCCTCTTGCTCAAATGATGATATTGCCGATACCTATTCCTATCCCGGCAGTAATATTTGGCGTGTTATATTTAGTGTATTGCCACTTCGCGTCGAAATATTCACGTGATCAAATTAACCACGACGCCCACTTTTATGGTGCACTGAGTGGTTTAATGATCACCATTATATTTCACCACGAAATTTTACCTGATTTTTGGCAGCAGATTACAATGGCAGTTTCAAATCTTGGCCATTAATAAACTCCCCATCGGCATTAAATAGAAAGCTTATAGGTTTTTCGGGGTTCTTGATGATCTCTAACAGCAGGAACCCCCAATTTTTCCAAAAGTTTTCCAGTACCTGCCCATAGGTTTTGTTCATCCAGTCATCAAATAGCGGCTTGCTGCTTGTGCCACGCAGGGGCAGGGCTTCTACGGAAATGGTATCGCCTATATTGAAAATATCATACTCAGGCAGGCGGTTAAACAAATAAGCCGAGTAAAAGAAGCGGGCGTTTAACTCTTCAAACTGAATGGGGTGTAGGACATGATCTGCAATTTTATCTAAAGCTTCTTTATGATAGCGGGCGTTGGCACCGTTATCCTGCAGGCAAAGTATCAGGCCAAAATCTTTTATCCTCAATGAAAAGGTAAGCGTATTGATTTCATCGCGGTAGCCAAAAACGTTTTCAGCATTATCAACCTTAAACAATACCAGGCTATACGGCTTAAAACCATCAAACTCAACCGGCAGATTGAGGCTTTGCAGCATCATGTGCAAGTTGTTAAACTTGTGGATGATAGATTGCGAAACATTAAACTCTTCGCCCTGCGAGTGCTGGAGTTTGATGCCGGCCTGGATCTCATTAAAAATAATTCCGTACAGCAATTTGCCCGCCCACAGAAACAGTTTATCCTCATCAAGCGCCTTTACAGCTTCGTAACCGGTCTCAAAAGCAGCAGCAATTTCGTTTTCGAGCGGTTCAAGATAGCGTTCGTTAACTTCGGCTGTGCAGGGGAGTTTTAGGTCTTTGTAAGTCGCCATGCTTTCGTCGAGCAACTTAAAAGGCTTATCTTCCAGCTCATAACGGCTCATGAGCCATTGCGGAAATACCTGGATCTGTTCCTCGGGCGAATTAAGGTTTTGCCCTGTAAGGAAACATTTATTGTTGCTGAAATTGAAATTAGTGAACGGTGAATAAATTTGTGCCGGCATGGCCGCAAAGATAAGCACGATTTTCGTACTAAAATTTTAGCTTTGGTTTTTAACATGGAACTGACATATCAACCTTACGAGCTTCAGCTGAAGCATGCTTTTACGATAGCCAAATTTTCGCGTACCTCTACCCCGGTTATGCTGGTGCAGATCAGCCACGAAAGTAAAACAGGTTACGGCGAAGCCTCAATGGTGCCTTATATGGGCGAAAGCCATCAAAGCGCTGCCGAATTTTTAAGCAAGGTTGATATCCGCCAATTTAGCTATCCTTTTGATTTTGGAGCGATCGTCAATTACCTTGATAGCATTGCCCCCGGTAATCCGGCCATTAAAGCAGCTTTTGATATTGCATTACATGACCTGGACGGCAAATTAAAAAAACAGCCATGCTGGCAGTTATTAGGAAGCAACCCAGCCCTGATGCCTGTTACCAGTTTCACGATAGGCATTGATACGCCCGAAATGATCATCAAAAAGGTAAAAGAGGCAGAGGGTTTTAAAGTGATCAAGGTTAAGCTTGGTCGGGATACAGATAAAGAATTGATTACCACCATTCGCTCGGTTACCGATGTGCCGCTTTATGTAGATGCTAACCAGGGCTGGTCAGATCTGCAGCAGAGTTTGGATATGACCCACTGGCTGCATGAGCAAGGGGTACAATTGATAGAGCAGCCCATGCTCAAAACTGATCCCGACAGCAATGCCTGGCTCACCGAACGCAGTCCTATTCCTATTATTGGCGATGAAGCCGTTCAACGTTTTGAAGATGTGGAAAAAGCCAAAGGTGTTTATACCGGGATCAATATTAAACTGATGAAATCTGCAGGTTTATATGAAGCGAAAAGAATGATTGACAAAGCCCGCGAGCTTGACCTGAAGATCATGATTGGATGTATGACCGAAACAAGCTGTGCCGCTTTAGCAGGTTTAGCCATTGCTCCGCAAGCAGATTGGGTTGACCTTGACGGCCCCTTTTTAGTAAGTAATAACCCTTATGTAATGCCGGAATTTAGTGGCGGAAAATACATACTAAACCACGATCCGGGCTTAGGGTTGAGATTAAGTTAAGTAGCTTTGATAACCATTCCAGGGCTTTCAACTTTCGGCATTCTGCTTTTGGCTTCTTTTAAAACCATCCTCCTATCCCATCTGTTATCCTGATGCATCTAAATAAAAAACATCATGGATAAATTAGAAATAAAAGGCGGATGGAATGAGCTGAAAGGCAAAATAAAGCAAGCTTACGGCGACCTTACCGACGATGACCTTGCCTGGCAGGAAGGTAAAGATGATGAAACACTTGGCAAGCTTCAGAAAAAAACGGGCAAAACCCGCGATGAACTGGTAAAGTGGATAAACAGTTTATAAAAGATCAGAAAAGCTCCGGGAACGGGGCTTTTTTATTTAAATAACTTTGAAAGTTCCAGTTTAAAACCAGGAATTACCATTGACGTTAGGGCTTCTGTTTTAAGAGCCTTCTGCTGTAAACTATAACCTTTATGGGTTAGCTTATACATGTCGGCATTTTCCTGTACGGGATCTATAATGATATACTCTGCTACGCCGTATTTTTCATAAACATCCTTTTTTTGCCTTAAATCATAGTAAGCAGTAGAAGGAGAACGAATTTCGATGATCAAATCAGGAGCGCCTTCAATCCTATCTTTTACAAGTTCGGCAACCCTACCTTCTTTTATATAAAGTATATCTGGCTGAAGCACATTTCCATCATCAAATTTTACATCCATTGGTGCGCTTACAAGAAAGCCATTATCATTTATGCTATCTAAAAAGTTAGACAATAGCTGTATAATTTTAGCAGATAACTGTTGGTGGGCAGGAATAGGAGAAGGCGACGTAATTAAATCATAGTTGATCAGCTGAAACGGCGCACCTTCCTCAAGCATCAAATAATCATCAACGGTGTATTTTTTCTTATCAGCCGTCAGCATAAATCAAATATAACTAAAATTCATTTTGTTACCAATATAGCCGCCATGTAAACAAACCCAATATTATTAAATATTATATATGCAACTATTCCGATGCAGGCGTGTCATATAAGTACTTATAACTACAAAACATGAAACTAAACCTCAACCATCTAATCTTATTTATTTTATTTTTTACATTCTCATCTACATTATCTGCACAGGAAAACGCTTTAGAAAAAGCCGCATCCAACGCCGAGAAAAGGATCAGCCAGATCCGGGTTAACAATGAGATCGACGCCGATTCAACCTTTAAACTGCTTAGCAACTGGCATACTTACCCGGATATAAAAGGCGGCAAAGACTATCTTTTCTACTATACTGATTCGCTGTTTGGTAAAGTGCCGTTCAGGGTGTTTGTGCCTGTTTCTTATAATAACATACGTAAATCCACTTGTATACTATTACTTCATGGTGCCGTTGGCCAAAGTAGTTTCGCCGATGCAGACAGCATTCAAAAATTTGACGATGATATCATTTTTGCCATCCTTAAAAAGCAGGATAACGTCATTATCAGGCCGATTGGTGACCCTAAAAAGTTCTTCAACTGGGTATTAAATAAAAAAGCTTTTCGCGATCGCGATGTGCCAAATTTTACCTATCAAACACTGGCCAATATATTAATTTCGGTAAAAAAGCAAGTTAACATCAACGACAGCGAGGTGTTTGCTTTAGGTCATTCAGATGGCTCCGATGGCGCTATTGGCCTGGGTATTTATGTCCCTAATCAATTCGCCGGCTTTATGGCGTATAATTCAATGTTCGACAATATCTTTGCCCGCGACTTTTATATCAGAAACATTATAAACAGTCCGCTATACGTGGTACATTCCGACCTCGACGACCTGCGCCCCATCCAACAAACCCGCATTGTTATGGATTGGTTAAAAGATAAACCAGACCATTTAATTTACAAAGAATACATCGGCTACCAACATTACGATAAGCATTTAAACACCGACCTTCCTTATACACCCGTATTTATAAATAGTGTGAGCCGTAACTTATTCAAAAACAAAATCTATTGGGAATGCTATAGCGATAAAATTTATAATTCGTACGCGTGGATAAAACTAACGGGTATCGATACCGGGCTTAATCGTGCTGCCTGGCATCAGTCACTTACTTTTCCTAATTATGATAAGATCAAAAAAGAAATTGATACCAGGTACCGGCAGTATCAGGGCCTGAACAAAAGCGCCGCCGTTAAAGGGACATTTTTCAATAATACATTCAACCTTGAAACATCGGGTGTAAAAGAAACAGAGATAATGATTAGCCCACTAATGGTAAACCTGGAGCAACCGGTTGTTGTAAACATAAACGGCAAACAGGTTTTCAGAGGCAAAATACAAGCGGACAAAAACTTTATGCTTCGGAATTTCAAAGCCAGTTTTGACAGGGATGCCATTTGGGTAAACTCGGTTAAATTAAAAGTAGAATAAGCCTGGCCGGGTTACATTGTTGAGGATTGTTAACTTTGCCCAATGAAAGTTACCAAACCCACCATACTTGTTGTAAATGACGATGGCATCACCGCGCCGGGCATCAAAGCCCTGATGGATGCCATGGCCGAAATTGGCCGTGTTGTAGTTGTTGCTCCGGATAGTCCGCAATCAGGTATGGGGCATGCCATTACCATCGGCAAACCTTTACGGCTTGACCAGGTTGACATTTACGAGGGCATTGAAATGTACCGCTGCTCGGGTACTCCGGTTGATTGCGTGAAGCTGGCTGTTAACAAGATCTTTAAAGGTAAAAAGCCTGATCTTTGTGTTTCGGGCATTAACCATGGCCTTAATAACTCTATCAATGTGCTGTATTCGGGCACGATGTCGGCAGCGGTTGAGGGAGCCATTGAGGGTATCCCGTCGATAGGTTTTTCGTTAGATGATTATACTTTACAGGCCGATTTTGAGCCTTGCATCAAGTTTGTAAAAGAACTTGCTTTACAGGTTTTAGCCCATGGTTTACCACAAGCCAGTTTGTTAAATGTAAACTTTCCTGGCACCAAACACATTAAAGGCATTAAAATATGCAGGCAGGCGGCGGCCAAATGGGCCGAAGAATTTGATGAACGCATGGATCCGCATAAAAGGCCTTATTACTGGCTTACCGGTGTTTTTCAATTAAATGATGGTGGCGAGGATACCGATGTCTGGGCTTTGGAACAGGGTTATGCTTCGGTTGTGCCGGTGCAGTTTGATATGACCGCACACCACGTTATCCCCTACTTAAACAACTGGAAATTCAACCTGTAATTATGCTAAACAAAAACGACGTATCCTTAGGCCTGCTCATCGGCGCTATACTGCCAGGCGTTAGTCTGTTTGTTTTTGGATTTCTGCTTAAAAATCAACTGGTTTTCTTGCATAAGCCGGGCATTCCCTACTTTGTCGCTTTTGCCATCAATTTGTTTATCATCCGTTATTTTTATGGCAAAGGGGCCGATAAAACGGGAAACGGTATCGCTATGATCTCGCTTTTGTTTATGCTGGCCATATTCATTTTTAAATTGCAATCTCTATAATGAAATATTACCTGGTAGCCGGCGAAGCTTCGGGCGATTTGCACGGGGCTAATTTGATGAAAGCACTCAAATCGCTTGACCCTGATGCTGATTTCCGTTTTTTTGGCGGCGACCTGATGCAGGCCGAGGGCGGCACACTGGTAAAACATTATGCCGATATGGCTTTTATGGGCTTTGTTGAAGTGGTTGCCAACCTGCAAACCATTCTTAAAAACATGAGATCGTGCAAGCGGGATATCTCTGCTTACCACCCCGACGTATTGATCTTGATAGATTTTCCCGGCTTTAACCTCAAAATAGCCGAATACGCCAAAGCTAACAGCATACCGGTTAACTACTATATTTCGCCCAAGGTATGGGCCTGGAACCAGAAGCGGGTGTTAAAGATCAAACGCATTGTTGACCACCTGTTTTGCATATTGCCTTTTGAAGTGGCATTTTACAAAGAGTGGGGAATGGATGTTGATTATGTAGGTAACCCTTTGCTTGACTCGGTTTCAGCATTTAATCCTGACCCTGATTTTCTGCAAAAAAATAAACTTGGCGAAAAGAAAATTATAGCACTGTTACCCGGCAGCCGCAAACAGGAAATCAGCAGACTGCTGCCCGATATGATCCGGGCTTCGGCCAACTTTCCTGAATACCAGTTTGTAATTGCCGGTGCACCGGCTTTTCAGGCTGATTATTATGCGCCTTACTTAAACCGCGAAGAGATCCCCGTTGTATTTAACTGCACTTATGATCTGCTGAATCATGCCCATGCAGCTATTGTAGCTTCCGGCACCGCAACACTTGAAACCGCGCTGTTTGATGTGCCGCAGGTAGTGGTTTATAAAGGCGGGAAATTAACCATCGCCATAGCGCGCATGCTGGTTAAGCTTAAATTTATATCGTTGGTTAACCTGATCATGGATAAAGCGGTAGTGAAGGAGTTGATCCAGGAAGAGTGTACGGCTAACAAGATAAGTGAAGAGTTAAAACTGATTGTCAATGATGTAACCTATCGCCAAAATATACTCAATAATTATGACGAGCTTGATGTGCGCATGGGGCAACCGGGCGCATCAGCCAAAACAGCCGGGTTAATTGTTAAATATACTGAAGCAGATAGGAAATCACAGTAAATTCAGCGACTTCTTTAAAGTAAAAGACCATTATTGCTGTACGCAATGACGCAGGGAAATGCTATTTAGCCAGGTTGTTTTTAACAACAAGCTCAGGATTCTATTTCTTTATCATTATTTTCTTCTGGTTTTAGTTCGGATTGGATGATATCCTGTTCCAGCTTTTTTTCATCTTTCTGGTTTCGCCTGATGATCCAAACCAGCAAAATAATAACAGCAATAACAACAATTGTTACTATGGGATAATTAACCTGGTCCATAATGTTTGTATTTATGTAGAGTATGTAATTTCACAGATAACAATACACCATACAGACAATCAGTCTTTAGCTCCTGCTCGTGCAGGATCAATTGACCGTAACCGATTTGTTCATCACCTGGTTAACGGTACCACTCGTAAATAGATGGTGCAATATGATGTTCAACCGCATAGGCCATTCGCCCGCCGCTTTACCCAAATAACCGTTTCAGGCATTTACTTTAGGTGACCAAAGTGTTAATATATTGTTATTTAATATTAAACAAAGATAGCATTAAGCTTGCCCGGCTTTACTAAAAAAATAGAGCCCTGTTTTTGCAGGGCTCCACGTTTTCATAGGTGATGTTAGTACTCGATAGGTAGATATATATATGTTGATCAAGCGGCAGACAGCGTTTGCTGTGCTGCTACCTGCTTGTTGTTGCTCATGAATTGGGTTTTGGCCCTGTAGTTTTTCAGATCTTCCCTCAACAGCTCCAATAATTCGGCATCAAAGCGTGCAAGTAATTTAGTTATTGCGGGGGTTGGTTTATATGCTTTCATAGGTAGATGTAGTGTAGGTGATGTTTTTTATATTTAGTTTAAGCTGCCGGCGTTAAATAGGGCGTTTTAGTTTTAATAGCTTTTAAGTCGCTCATGATGATGTTTTTAAGTGCATTATCAAAGCTTGCTATTAGTTTGGTGGTTGATGTTTGTTTTTGCGTTTTCATGTTGTAGGTTTTGAATGTTTTATTTGAATGCTTTAATATTTTAATGTCTTCGTTTTAGTCTTTCTTTTTTTCGTTCCCGTTTTCGGTGAGGTTATCGTGGCGGCGTTTTGCTTCTTTATACTGCCTTAATATTTGTTCCTCATCGCGTGGGTCTGAAGTTTTTGTCGGTTCCACTGGGTTTTCCCACTCTTTCTCTTCTTCAGGTTTAACCGCTTTGTCTTTTGCCTTCATAACAACTGCGTTTGATAAGTACCAATCTAAATCAATGCCAAACTTTTATCGGAGAGCAAAAAAAGTCATTAAAAATTCAGATTTATTTTACAATTTGGTGTAAATGGCTGTAATACAGTGATTTTTTTTAGGAGAAAAAATTTAATTTTTTTGGCCAACTCTACCCGGGATAGCCATTCGGACCAGATAAACAGGTATGCGTTACCGAACATCAGGTGCATTACCGGACGATTTCCTGTAGTATAACAAATGCACCGCTATTACTATTACCGATAGGACAGCTCCAATAGCACATACCCCGTTCCACTCGTAGTTTTTCCAAACCAGGCTGGCGAAGAACGTGCCTAAAGCCCCGCCTATAAAATAAGACACCATGTACACTGTATTGATACGATTGCGGGCTTCCGGGATCAATGCAAAAATAATAGACTGGTTAGAGATATGAGTAGCCTGCACACCCATATCAAGCAGAATAACCCCGATGATGAGCCCTATTATACTATGGCTCGAAAAATAGAATACAATAAAAGAGATCAGGATAAGCGAAAGTGTATAAATTGATAATTTGTATGCGTCCATTTTATCACTCAGGCGCCCCATAAAGCCAACGGCTACCGCACCGAAAGCGCCAACAAGGCCAAACATACCCGCAGCGGCGCTGCCCTCATTAAACTGAGGCTGTTTTAACAGGAATACCAGCGTTGTCCAAAATGCGCTGAAACCGGCAAAACATAAAGCCCCTCTGAATGCTGCCAACCTTAACTTAGGCTGGGTTTTTACTAAATGGATCAATGATTTCATCAATTTACCGTAATTGCCTTTATAATCGGGTTCAATTTCGGGCAAAAACAAAAATATCATAATCCAGATGAGCAACATTAACCCGGCGGCTATATAAAACATGCTTCGCCAGCCAAAATGCTCGCCTATAAAACCGCTTAATGTGCGTGACAGCAAAATGCCGATTAATAAGCCGCTCATTACAAAGCCAATCTTCTTACCCCGCTCATGTGGCTTGGCTAAGTGGGCCGCCATTGGGATCAGCAATTGCGGAATAATCGATGATACGCCCACCAAAAAACCCGCTATCATAAGTATAGTTACCGAAGGCGCCATGGCGCAGGCTATTAACGATATGATCATGAGCACAAAATCAATTAAAATAAGACGCTTACGCTTAAGCATATCCGCCAATGGCACTATAAATAATAAACCTGTAGCGTAGCCAATTTGCGTAAAAAGCGATATTTGCTGCGCTTTTTTATCGCTTACGCCAAAAGTATTCGCCATATCGGCCAGTAATGGTTGATTATAATATATGTTTGCTACCACCAAACCTGTAGCTATGGTCATGATCCATAAAGTTAATGGCGTAAGATGCGGATGTTGTTTTGCGGTATGTGTTGATGACATATTTTAAAAGGCAGTATGTTTTTGCTGCAAAAGTGTTAAAGCATCTTTAAAAAAAAGCCTTTGTAAAGTAATTTTTATTATGCAAGTGCGTTTAGAACATAAATTGTTTTAGCAGACAATCGTTCTTTAAAGAGCTAAAAGCAGTATTAAGGCAAAAAAAATGTGGTATTTTGGAGTTTTTTAAAGAAAAATTAGCGATTATTTTGCTTTAAAAACAAAAGACGCTTTGAAATTTAATTTTAAGCCGGGTTTAAATTCTAATTTTACTTTAAAAATCATTTAAAATTAAATTTTTGTAAACTTTATAAATAAAATCGTATCATTTTTGAATAAAAATGAACGAAGTAATAATTATTATCAAATAATTTGAAAAAATTAGTAAATTAATAATGTTTTATTCTTATTTTTGACAGTAAGATACCGGATGGTAGTGTAATTAATAAAACTTACAAAACAATTACAAAATATATTTTCCGAATATCAAAACTTAGTGTTACTTTTACACCGTGTTAAAAATAACGCAATACATAAAGTAGTCTTCTCATAATTTAGGTTTATAATTGGTTAGTAAAGGCCCCTGCCCATCAGGGGCTTTACTTTTTTATAAGCTTTTGTTCCCGCCCGTGAAGCAATTTAGGGCAGGCCAGGTGCATGTATATTTTAAGTTTAAATTAAACAAGCCGACGGTAAAGGCGCTGGGACAGGATCGGATAAAATAAATAACAATAGAATTTCATTTTAATTCACAAAATTCTATATTTGCAGCCCACCACGGGGGATTAGCTCAGCTGGCTAGAGCGCTTGCATGGCATGCAAGAGGTCATCGGTTCGACTCCGATATTCTCCACCTTGATAATCAGGCATTTACGAAGCTCGTAAATGCCTTTTTTCTTACTGATAAAACCGTGATAAAACAAAAAACGGTTTAAAATGGCATAAAACTTCAGCAAAATTGGAATACTAAGCTTTTATTAAAAGGCAAGGAAGGGAACATAACGTGTAAACGGGACATAGAATGTCTTGGCGCGAATCATGAAAAATGAACGAGTTTGTTGAAACTTTAAAGTTTGCGCCTTAAAAGAACTAATTTAAACGCTGAATTTTATTAAAGATATTCCATAAAGATTATGTCCTATGAGTAATTCCCGACCTACAACCTTCGGCATCCTCGGCTACCATACTATTTTTAAGAAAGGCCGCCAAATAAATAGAACTCGACATTAATTTGGAATCATCATCTTGTTCAAGAAATTCGGTCATTGATAATAAATAGTTATCCTTCGTTGGCTGGTCATTAGACAGCGGCCAGCGAAGCGCTAGAAACGGCTACATAATCAGCACATTGTGCGTGATTCATAGAGTATTGAAAAATGTTAAAATAAAGCGGCTTATAATCAACCTTTTGGAAGCAAAGTTCTGAACTCTCCCTCTCCCAATCTATGCATCTTCAATCGGAAGATACTATCCAGGAAACCTTTATTGTCGCCTTTAGCAATGAAGAGCAGATCTTTGGCAGACAACAAGGTGTCAATATCATCGATCCCTCTCTTTGCACATCATAGTGAGAAAGATGCCATATACCAAGATAGCTGGTAACATGCTGGGGATATATACTGGTCGAGTTCCGGGTAATAAAGGCGTTTATTAAGGCTCGTAAACCTCCTTCGGTAGCAAATGCAGCAAAGCGTAAATGGGGCTGTTTAAATGGGTGATGCCGAACGGCCGCAGCGCATCCGGCCCCTGAGTATATATCTCGGGATGTTGTTGTAAAATTTCAATCGCCGTCACCAGGCGTGCAAAAGGAACAGGTGTATCCTGCCCGGTTTCCCGGCTGACCACCACCGAGCTGCGTTTCAATGCCATAAAACCAAAGGCATTCAAAGGCGGCACCTGAGCGTGCTCCTCATCGATCAGCCGTTGTAATATGCGCCCTAAAATAATTTTCGCGTCCATATCAAACCAATTGAAGCAAAGTAGTTAACTGCTTGTTGAGCCGGGCCTTGAGCCCTGCAAAGTCGTTGATCGACCAGAACGGCACCTCCGCCGCGATGATCTGGATCTCCTGCCCGTCAAAAGCCGAACGGACATAAAAGGAATCCGGTTCCCGGCAGCTTTCGATGACGTTCGGGTAAAGCAGCAATACCTTCCGGCAGCCGCGGCGCAGGCCATAGGCAGTCATCTGGTACATATCACTTTGGGATACGCCCTTTTTGGGATCGCTCCAAAGCGCGCCTTCACGCAGTTTATACTTGGTATCGATGATCACTTGGACGGTATCGTCAGCCACAGAGGTCAGCAACAAGTCGTGCCGCATTTGAAAAGCGGTAACGGGACGTTCCACCAGCGATATACCGCCTTTCTGCGTTTCGGCCAGCCAGTCGGCCGACAGTTCCTGCCGGATAAAGGCGCTGATGAAATCCTCGAAGATCAATTCCATCGGTAACAGAAGGCTCCATTGCGGCTGTTCATAAAACTGGTGCCCGTATACCTCGCTGTCCAGCACCAGCCGGCAGCTGTTCATGACCGGCTCATAATCCGCAAACGTGCTGTTCAGCCGCACCCGGTTCAAACTCTGACTGCTGCAAGGTTCGTCGCTTACATCGTCCAGCACAAACAAGACCTCATCCAGTTTGGCCTGCGTCGCATAGAAACGTGCCCTGCCTTTCAGCAGGCGGCAGACATATTTGATCACCCGGTTCAGTTGGTTATCATAAACCAGCGGCTCGTAATCGCATTCCAGGATATGTGCATTGCCGTAGCTGAAGCCTTTGGCCAGATAACGCTCAAAATTGATCCGGCCGCGGGGGACGCTCATCGAAACGCCCACCTCTTCGTACAACAACAGGGGTTTCGCGGATACAACCAATAAAAACTGTTCCGCCATCAGGTTAATCAACAATTCGGGTAAACTGGAACAATCCTGCGCAGC
Organism: Mucilaginibacter gossypii; assembly: GCF_900100945.1. Lineage (GTDB taxonomy): Bacteria > Bacteroidota > Bacteroidia > Sphingobacteriales > Sphingobacteriaceae > Mucilaginibacter > Mucilaginibacter gossypii. The sequence goes on from NZ_FNCG01000008.1 coordinate 100,247, forward strand.
TAGATTGACATCGGTAAACGGAAAACGCCAGTGCGGGCAATAATCCAGCCACCAGAACAAATGTTGCAGGATCAGCGAGGTATTCCTGTCGTTGAGTTCCAGCCCCTTAAATATTTTTGGATAAATCTCCAGTTGGAGCTTTTCGTTTTGAATAAAGCCGATAAAGTTCCGGGCACGGGCGCGCTCGCCGTCAAAGTTTACAAAACCCTGGTAGGAAGATCTTGCCGGACCCTCGGGATCAGCATCATCCAAAGCATCCCGGCCGGCATAGTTAGCCTGCCAGAGTGCTTCCAGCTGCGGGCGTAACTGGTCGCGCCCGCCGGTTTCGAACCAGTCGCCGAACTCAAATATTTTCGTCTGGGTTAGCATCCTTTTTGATTTCTGTGACCTCCCAGCGGTAGCTGCTGTCACTAAATTTCACCTTCCAGTCCGAACCTTCGAAGATCGCACTCACCTCTTCGCTCCGGTTATTAAAATATTCGCTCAACAGCGGGATCACCTTCTTTAACAAAATGTCTTCCAGGCTATCCTTACTTAAAAAGTAAGCGTGGCCGATCAAATAATCCGCCGACTTTTTCTTTTGGTAGATCTGCTGGTTGATAAACTTCAGCAATTTCACCCGTTTCGGCTCCTGTTCCGCCTTCACCAGCACATCCAGGTCAGGATAATAACCGATAAATTCAAAACGGCGGCGCAAAGCGATATCCAGCAGCGCGATCGATTTATCGGCCGTATTCATCGTCCCAACGATAAACAAATTGGGCGGCACGGAAAAGTTCTGCTCGCCGTTGGGCAGCGTCACCAGCAAGGCATTCGCACGCCCGAGCCGTTTATCATCCTCCAGCAGCGTGATCAGCTCGCCAAACACCCGCGAGATATTGCCGCGGTTGATCTCATCAATAATCAGCACATAGCGCTTCATCGTTTCCTTCGGCCCGGTTTCCTTGGCCTGCCTGCTGCGCAGCTCTTTCACCAGCGGCTGGTAATAAACGCCCAGGCCGGAATTAAACTCACGGTTGCCCTCCACGATCGCCTGTAAGGTCGAAACGCTCAACGTATGGATAGAGGGCGCCTTCTCCTTTTCAAAACGGATCGTGCCGTTCTCCACATCGGTAATAAAAAACTTCTTGCCCGAGGCCATGGTAACCGTCACCTTATCCCCTTTCTCCAGCGGTGCTACCAGTTCGGCAAACACCTCTTCGAAACCCCTGCCCAGGCTGCGCTTTTCGCGCGCGGCTAGGTAATTCGCCTTGGCCCTTTGCACCAGCTGGTAAAAGATCCCCTTAAAGGGCTTGAAGCGGAGCTCCTCGAACTCCGCGTCCGGCCGCAGGCCCACCATAAAGTCCTCGTAACTGTAGTTCTGGTGAAAGGTCACAAACTCGATCTGGCCCTCGCCCTTTAGGATATCAAAACGCTCCTTATATTGTTGATGATCGTCCGCCGATTCGCCGTCGATAATCTTAACGGCTTCATCGATGGTGTGGTAGGTCTTACCGGTACCCGGCGGGCCGTACAAGATCCGGTTCAATGGCGGCAGATCTTCTTCATCGATTTGCAATTCGCTCACTTTCGGCTCATCCGTCACGAAATACAGATCTTTTTCGCGAAACACGTTTTCGTATTCCGGGTAAGCTTTGACATAAGCCGCCAGGATATCCTTGTAGGGCAGGCTGGGTGAAAAAGTGTCCGGCCGGAACAGGTTCTTATAAGATGGGAACAGGTAACTGGTATATTCCCAGGGTTTGTCCGCAATCCACTGTACCGCACGTTGATGCCGGTAAAAGGGTGCACCCGCATCATACTGGTAATCACCAATAATAATACCGATCCCCACCAGCTTATTCAGGCCGCTGTTCGCAAACACCACATCACCTGCGTGCGCCTCTTTAAACAACATCAGGTTCCAGCTCTGGTTAGACTGCGAATCCGCCGGCAGGTTCATCAACACATTGAGTTCTGCCCGTGAATTGACCTGGTCCAGGTCCCTGTCTAAATCTTTCTCACTAAAATCAATCGCTATGGTATTGCTCACGAGATCGCCCGCCCAGCGCGAAGCCTGCGGTCCCGGTGAATATTTATAAAAGGCACGCGTAAAACTTTCCGTCACTTGTTCAGCGGCATTATAATCACAAAAGAAAGTATCGTACAACTGCCATATAGGTAATTCATCCGCATCAAACTCATGCGGCAATTCCGCGTTAATTACCTTTTTCAGGGTATTATCCTTGCGTTTCCGGCCTTTCCCTACATAAGCAGTATTGTCCCTAAAATAACTCTGTACCTCCGGGTCGAAGAACTCGACCTCAGCCAATTTCCATTCTTCATCACGCTCCAGGTAAAGTTGCAGGTCGCGGCTAACTGCTTCAGGTTTATCCGCCGACAACCTGATCTTCCGGTAATTCGTTTCCTCATTATAAAAATCGTCCGACAACAGCAGCTCTTCCGTTAATGCGGGATCAACAATCAGTTGAAAAAACGCTTTTTTATAAGGCCTTTTGATCGTAAAAATGATCAGGTCCAGCGGCATATAAAAGTACTTGATGGCCGCCAGCCAGGCACCGGTCATCCCTTCTATGGCTTCCTTGACGACCTTAAAATAGAGGTTACGGCCATCGTCGCCCCAATGCGAGGCCCGCCAAAGGTGGACCTGGCTGTTAGCGATCATAAACACATAAACCGGTTCAACCGAAAAATCCTCAATCGTGTTCAGGTCACCAAAATAACTGGTGCCTTTTTCCGCGTAATAATATGCCTTTGATAACTGATCGCGCGGCTCCTGGTTAATATTGATACGGCCAAAAAATAACTTCATCGTAATAAGTAAATAGGTTTATAATAAAAATCACGTCAACATTAAAGCGTACTAAAATCCAGTTTTGGCAAGCCCTCCACGATCTCGACCGTCCGCACACTCAGCGTAATGATACTCAGCAATAGATCCAATATATAAGCAGGCTTACCTACTTCCGCCGCCCAGTCATTCGGGTCATTCACAATCCCGCTTTCCTTATGCGTAGTGACCTGGTAACGTTCCATGATCCATTCAATCGCGCTTTTCCCGTTAACCGTATAACCATAAGCTTTAGCCGGTATATTTTCCACACTGATATACGGGTTATAAATTATGCAATCCTTTTCGTTCTTTTTCGGGAACTTCATCTTATTCACTGTAAAATGACCTGTCTCCCTGCCCTTCACCACCACACCGTCATATGGTAATACCTTCTCATAGTTGATGTGCAGCTCTGCCAGTTCCCTGCCCGCCTTACTAAACTTCCAGAAATCACGCACGTCCTCAATCAAAGGGATTCGAGGCATTAGTTTTTTAAGATCATTGGAAAAGGTGTGACGATAATTGGGGTTGTGAAAAATACCGTAGACATAGTAAAAAATATCTTCTTTATTAATAGTCTTACCGTAGATTGACTTTGCCCTATCCAAAATAAAATCACTGATGGCATCCCGTCGGATAAACTCCTCTTTATCGCCTGTATCAAAAAGTCCTGGAGAATGATGATTTGACTTTTCGTAATAATAAAGTGGAAAGCATTGTGCTTTCTCGACAGCATCCAAATTGATTATAGTGTCAGAAATCAGAACTGAAAATTCTTTTGAGGAGCCGACCCCCGATACAGCTATAACTTTATTTACCAATCCTTGACTTGGAAGGATTGCGGGTTGTTGATAGACACATTCATTAAAATCCCGATTGAAATAAAGGTATTCTTTTACGAATGGGCGATATAAACCGACTATGATTGAATTTTGCGCAAATGCCCGCCTCTTGCCAGATTTTAAAGCTTGCTTAACTGCACGAGACCAACTTATCTGACTTGGGTCACTATTTAAAAAATCTTCAATAACTATTTCCTTAGCCTGCTTGGATGCGTCCACAAACCTTTCAACTTCGTTGTTATAAAATTGAATGCTCCGCGACATATTTTGTTCAAGTGATAACCTTGAAAACGAATAAACCCAAGCATCGCGATTAGTAACAACACCGTTTGAGTTGATATTGAAGTAGGTTTCTAAGTTTTTGTCTTTCCCGGCGACTGGTATATATTGTTCAAATCCTTCGTTGCGGTGATTAATCCAATCCCCTTCATTATTAGGTATAAGTGATTGCCATTTTAGATTCCCATACAAGATAGATTTAAAACTTTTAATTTTATGTAGCTTTTCTTCACGGCTCAAGTAATCACCTATATCGTGATAATTAATCTTTGCGTTTTCGACACCAGATCCCGTTTTTTTTATTAATAAAGTAATCGTGATGGGCGTTCGTGATCCCGAACCGAAAATCTTGCCGCCCTCTCTTCTTGACAGTTCTCCACTGGTTCTTTGATTTCCTCTAAGATCAAATACATAAATGTTAGAAAACTCCCTTTCAATAGATTTTCTAAAACCTGACGTCGCATTCCCATCGAGCCAAGACCCGTTCGATACAAAACAAATAATCCCACCATCCTTACCCAGCCTGTCCGTTGCCCATCTAAATGCTTTAATATAAGCGTCGTATAATGCTTTATTCATGCTGGTCGTTGACTGCGACACATAGGTATCCGCAATACGCTGATCTAAACGTTCATAGACCTGGTTTTTGGCGTTATCGTTTTCTGATTTCTGTCCTACCGAATATGGCGGGTTCCCAAAGATCACCCTCAACGGCGCTGAACGTTGCCGCTCCACCCTTTCGGAATTCTGAGAGAACATTTCTGAAAACAAGCGCTCATTGCCATCAGTCTCGCCCAGTTGAAAGGTATCTGTCAGACAAATCCCTTCAAATGACTGGTAGTCCGTAGCCTCCATCACATCGTGGTAAACATTTTCAATATTTACCGCGGCGATATAATAAGCCAGCAACACTAGTTCATTAGCAAAAATTTCAGATTGATACTTCCGCGGCAGGTCCTTTTTATCGATCAGGCCACTTTGCAACAGACGCGTAATAAAAGTGCCTGTTCCGGTAAACGGATCCAGGATATGAACGTTCTCGTCGCTTAATGACTGCCCAAACTCTTTCATCAGTACATCATTAACTGAATGGATAATGAAATCCACTACGTCAATAGGCGTGTAAACTATACCCAGCTTTTCAACCAATTTCGGGAAAGCGGTCTTAAAGAACTTGTCATACAGCTCGACAATGATTTTCTGCTTGCCTTCCGCATTATCAATATCGGCTGCACGCATCCGTACCGATTCATAAAACTTATGCAGCGTTTCATAGTCTCCGTCAATTGTTTGCGCCTCGATCAGATCCAGCATACCTTGCATAGATTGCGAGATGGGGTTATTCTGTACAAAAGAATAGCCTTCAAACAAAGCGTCAAAAACCGGCCGTGTGATGATATGCTGCGCCAGCATTTCGATTGATTCCAGTTCGGTAATACTCGGGTTGATGTTTTTACGCAGTCCTTCCAGGAACCTTTCAAAGCCATCACGGTGCACACCTTCCTGGCTGATCAGCAAGGTAATACGCTTAACCTGCCGTTCGGCAATCTCAGCCACGCTTTTGGCCCACTGCTCCCAGTAACGGCGGTCGCCCACCTTTTGTACCATTTTGGCAAAGATCACATGCTGCAACTGTTCAAACTGGATGGCCAGCTGGCGGTTCATCGCCTCCTGCGCCGCTGCCGCCAAACTGCCGCCTTCGCCGGCGACAGGCATGGCACCATCTTCACCAAAGGTGAATTCCGGCCGGCCCACTAATATCTGCTTCGGCTGCTTTTTATTCAGTTCAATTTTATTGACCGTAGCGTTAAACCGGTCGTCATGCGCCCTTAGTGCATTGAGTACTGTCCAAACTACTTTATAACGATCATTGTCATCGAGCGCCTTGTCCGGCTCGATATCCGATGGGATCACGATCGGAATAATGATATAACCATATTTCTTGCCCGGCGCTAGGCGCATCACCCGGCCCACCGACTGCACCACATCCACTTCCGAGTTCCTGGCTGACAAAAACATCACGGCGTCCAGCGAGGGCACATCCACGCCTTCGCTCAGACAGCGCACATTCGTCAGGACTCGGCACTGCTGGTCCTCCGGCTCGCTTTTTAGCCAGCTTAACAGTTCCTCCCTTTCCGGCGCCGCCATAGTACCATCGATATGCCTGGAGCTGACCTGCACCATCTGCTCGCGCTTCTCTAGTGGTAAGGCTTCGACATAGGTAGCTGTCACGTCATTATAACTGCTGGTGATCTTTTTAGAGGCCGCGATATTCTGGCAAAAAGCTACTGCGCGGCGCATCGGCTCCGGGTCGGTCGCTGCCAGAATACCTTCATCCCCCAGCATTTGTTTCGACAAAGCATTCACACAGCCGATCAACTTGGACGCATCATCGGCGTTGATCTCGCTGTTCTCATCCATGATCATTTTCTGCACAGCCGGCGGCACATCCCCCTCGCTCAGTGTCAGGATCAGTACTTTATAATCGGTCAGCAAACCACTTGCCACCGCCGCGCCAAAGCCTATCCGATAGATCTCTTCGCCATACAAGGCAGGGTCATCCATCGAACAAATCGGCGCATCAGCCTGCGCCGCTTTGCTTTTGCTGTCTGCACTGTAAATACGCGGCGTCGCCGTCATATATAAACGCTTTTTGGCTTTTATAAAGTCGTTATTGTGCACCTTCGTAAAAGCGGACTCATCCGTACCGGCAATAGAAACGCCCGTTGTCCGGTGCGCCTCATCGCAAACGATCAGGTCAAATGGCCCAAAGTCCGGGTCCGCGGCCAGTAAAGCCGCCTGCGCCTCAGCGATCACCTGTATAGACTGGTAGGTCGAAAACACCACGGTCATCCCGGGGTGGCCACTGGCTTTAATATTTTCAAATTGTTTAACAATGCTTTTGATATCCGTCGACGCCGGCAAAGCCAGATCGACCGTACTCGTGTCGTTGGTATCCTCGGTTTTCGCTTTCTGGCGGGCGATCTGCGCATCCGAACAAATACAGATCGCATTGATCGGCTCGCCCGCATCCGAACTCCATTCCCTTAAAGTTTGCCCTAATAACGCGATCGACGGCACCAAAAACAGGATCAACCCTTTGCCATCAGTTTCATTTTCCGCGATCTTCAACGAGTTAAAGGTCTTTCCGGTCCCGCAGGCCATGATCAGTTTACCCCGGTCAGCGCTTTGGAAATGCGCATGCGTTTTCTCCAGCGCCTCCTTTTGGTGCGGCCTCAAGGTTTTCTTGGCCGTACGCGAAACCTCGCCATGGATGCCGTTCTCCAGCTTCTCCCAGTTCACCGGCGCCTGCTGCAATTCGAACAAATTCAGCCGCGTTACCGCCGGGTGCTGGTTGCGTATAGCTTCCTCGGCATTACTGCCCCATTTTTTACCCGTTGTATCGATCCACATCCGGTGGCTGAAACCAACTGTTTGCAGTTCTGCGTTTTTAAAGCGCCTTCCTGAAGTCGATAGAAACCCATCCACCGCCGGCTTATCGATGGCTGTACCTTCTTGGTAACATTTACACTGGATCGCCCAGAAATCCCCTTCATTGGTCATGGCCACCAGGTCAATACCCGTATCACCGCCGCCCAGGTCGTTGCGGCCAAAAAATTCCGTCCACAGCCAGACGCGCTTAAAACGGTAGGCGAAACGCGGATCGGTAAGCAGGTAAGCCTGCATCAGCCGTTCAAAACGGTCGCCCTTGTCGCGTTCGGAAAAAGAAACCTTACGGTATTTATCGAGAATTTGATTAAAAGAAGTCATTAATAATTGATCAGATCCGTCCCTAACGGAAATTCAAAAGTAATCCATTTTTTGCCAATATCTGCGACAATCCGGGTGATTACAATCAGGATAGCAAAACATGCCGGCCAACCCTACACTTCGCTCAAAAATGCTGGCCAATCAGCAATGACGCCGGCTGTCTCTCCCTGTAGCATGTCGTCTGCGGCAGATCAGCCCAGGCTAGGCACAGGATAATTTGTAGCCCATCTTCAATAGTAATGTCCAGCACCCTCCCTTTGGTCAGCAGGCTGCCGAAATTTGTTCCGATGTTAAATTAATGCGAGTCCTTATCGTCGTCGGAAATAAACTGTGGCCGATTTTAAGCCGTCTCAGGCGTCATGAATAAATCTTCCAGGCCAACAATTTCCGCCAGTGCAGGCCGATAGGTAAACACGCCCGTTTCAGCTCCGTTTCTAACGCCCCTTAAAAACATATAGATGACCCCGCCAAAATGCTTTTCATAGCTGAAATCAGCTAGCCGCACACTTAAATATTTCTTCAGGGCCACCGCGTAAAGCAAGTATTGCAAGTGGTAGTGGTATTCATCCATTGCCTGTTTTAGTTCGTCGCCGGCATATGCTTCCGTCGAGAATCCCAAAAAGTTCGATTTCCAGTCCAGTAAATAATATTTGCCGTTCAATTCAAAAAACAAGTCGATCTTGCCGTTCATGATGCCTGAATAATCACGGTCTTCACCACTGCCCAGGATGCCGAGCTGCCGGTTATTGAAGACACTTACCGGAAAATCGAACTCAAACTCACTGATCCGGGCATTCCGGTTTATGCTGGATAAAGCAATGGTTTGATCGTTGACCATTATTTTTGAGCCAATAACATGGTCGAGCAATTGTAAAAGCATTTGGGCGATAACGACCGTTGACCCAGGAAAGAACCGGTTCAAACCTGCGTCAATCACCTGCTGCCATCCCTTAAGGTCGCCGAAGTCGATGTTTTCAAATAAATAATGCAGGAAATTGCCTGTTATTGCGCCTTTAGGCAGTTGCTTAAAAATAAAGACATCATAGGCAGCCTCAGGCGTGGTAATATCCTCCCGCGGAATGTATTCGTGTTTAGCCGTCAAAAAGGTATAGCTCAATTTATGCCAGTTGGGTTCTGCCAGCACGAATTGTTTTGCCGTCCGGGGCGGAACAGCCTGCCAGGGCGCTGAAAAGTTTCGGGTGCTGTCGGCCGCCGGCCCTGTGCCATCTGCAAAAATTATTAAGTCGGACGGGGGCGGCGCATCTTTTAAGGCTTTGAAAAAATCGTTTAAGCTGGAATTGTTATATCGCCAGTCAGTATTCTTCACCAGGTAACATTGGTATACAGCGCGGGTGATGGCCACATACAGCAGGCGCTTGTTTTCTTGTTCCTGCTGTGCGCGGTAAGCAGCCAGCTGATCACTGGAAAGCTGCGATTGATGAATGAATAAATACTCCGCGCTATCGTGATCGCGAAAACTACAGAAAACAAAATCGTCCTTAAACTTAAAATCCAGGTAGGGCGCAAAAACAATGGGGTATTCCAGGCCCTTGCTTTTGTGGATCGTGACGATTTTTACAGATTCTTCATCACTTTCTATACGTTGCTGGTATTCATCGCCACCAACATCCATTCCATCGACAGCCTTTTGCAGCCAATTGATCAGCTCGATATTGGCCAATTGTTTTCCGGTTTGGACCTTGTGAAGCAGTTCAGTCAGCTGCACCAGGTTGGTTAAGACCCGCTCGCCGCCTTCGTGTTTCTGACTCAATAAACGTTTCCTGACCTGGTGCTCAGCAAAAAAGCCAGTTAAGGCGACGTAGATGCCTGCATTGGCCCATAATTCACCGTATTGCTGAAACTGTTCAAGTGTTTGTTCCTCATTCAGTTTTAATAAAGCATCGCGGCCGAGGCCGGCTATGGGCGTTAGTAAAGCTTTATTGATCGCACTGCGGCTTGGCGTTTCAAATGCAGTAAGCAGGGCCAGCATAGAAACGGCTTCCAGCGTATTTAATATCCTGGCATCATCGATCGTCACTGCCGGTATCCCTAACCTCCCGAGGGCGGCTTTGACATCTGCGCCTTCATACCGGTTTCTAACCAGTACGCCTATGGCCGCCGGTGTGACCTGTTGCTTTTTGTCTTTTTTGACCAGCACAGCGGTGGGATCGTTCAGCAATTGATGGATCGCCTGGGCGGTCATATTCGCGGCCGCCGGTTTGTTCGGTGCCTGGTAGACCGACATCGGAACTTGTAGCTCGTCATTCCGGTAAAGGCCCATATTTTCCAGGCCGTCCGGCGCTTCAACAGCGACATACTTAATGCCATTCTCTCCAGTTCCGAAGCTAAACGTGTCAAAATCCTGTACAGGCTCGAAGAAATTATTCATGGCGGCGATTAGCGTCGGGCTTGAGCGGAAATTGGTATTCATTTCATATTTCGCGCTCACGTTTTCTGCCGCCTGCAGGTAAGTAAATATATCCGCCTTTCTGAATGAATAGATCGATTGCTTGGGGTCGCCGATATAAAACAATATGGTTTCATCACCGAAAAAATATTCAAATAACTCGTACTGCAATTTATCGGTGTCCTGGAATTCATCAATAAAAACCGCCTTGAACTTACTTTGCATCAAGGCTTTAAGCGCTCCGTTCTTATCTGTCATGGCTGCCCGGTGCAGTTTGTTGATCAAATCATCGAATAACAAGATGCTATGCTGGGACTTATAGCTATCGATCTCCTCAACCGCCACCTCGATAGCCATACAGATCAAACGGTCGATCAAATCCCAAATGATTTGCTGCGACCGTTCTTTCAGCGCGTCGACGTCATCACATTGTTCAAGTAGTTCTTCGTATAACCGATTGATATATGCCGAGCCCTTTTGGCGTTTCTCTTTAATGGCCGCAATAAATGCCGGCGGATCACCGATCAAGATTGATAGATTTCTTCTAGCCGTTGCGTCCGCTTGTGTACGGGCATGCATAGCTGTATCGGTCGTTACCGACTCGAACAGCGCAGTTTCCGCTTGTATGGCCGCAGCATGGGCTTCCGCCAGCGAAATTTCCAACGCCGCTTTATCATCGGCACTTAAACTATAATGCCTACCCTGCACATAATTAACATAGCGCTGCCCTGCCATATAGCCTTTAATAGCATCCGCGAGCCACTTCCGGCTAAATCCTTGTAACAGCAGCTCTCTAAGCAAAACGGCCGTCAGCGTCGTTATTTTTTCACGCCAGAATTTATTGACCTCTTCCTCGACTAACAAAGATGGATCTTCTAAAAGTTCGCAATCGAATAGTTGGCCGGTTTCAAAAGCGAACTCGTTCAGCGATTGCTGGCAAAAACTATGGATCGTCATCACAGCGGTCTCGTCCAGCAACAGTGTGGCGCTGCGCAGCAGCTCACGAATAGCTGCTTCATCAGCCTGACCGATCGCTTCCTGTACAATCGAAGCGATCAGCGGATCTGGGATCTGTTCCCCTTTTGCAGCCTGGTAAGCCAGGCGAACGAACAAACGGATCCGTTCCTCCAGCTCGGCCACAGCAGCCTTCGTATAGGTTACCATCAATATCTGTTTGACTTCCAGTCGCTTTTGCAGGAGCAAACGAAGCATTAATAAAGCAATGGAATAGGTCTTACCCGTTCCGGCGCTGGCTTCGATCAGGTTACTGCCTGTTAAGGGCACATTTTTTACATCAAATTTCTCTGCCATTTTTTATACGCTTTGAAAAGAATCGGGTACAGGACCGTAAATGAGGTTGATATTTGCCGTTAGTTGTTGACAAGTTCCGGGCGCTTCAAAAAAACCGCCGTCATATTCCATTTTCAAGTATTCATCATGGATAAATGCCGACTGGCCACCATTAAAGGCCCGGTCTAAATAAGCTTCAAATCCAGCATCGTCCAAACCGGCAATCCGGTCCCTGCCATTTAAAAACTCCGTCGCGAACAGGTAGGGCTGCTGGTGACCCTCCTGAAAGGGCACCAATAATTCTGCTAACCTCGTCTTAGCGTCATCGACCGCTAATAAGTTGGCCCGCAGTACGCTTACCTCAGCAGTAACCCCGGAGATAAAATACGTTTCCAGCGCCAGGCCGCCTGCCGTCGCGAGTAAATGACGCAGGTAGCAGTCTAAGCGGTGTTTCTCTTCTTTTTTGGAAAAGCAGGTCACCAATTGTTTATTGCCATAGACCTGTGTCAATGAACCGCTAATGGTTGTTTCAGCTAAATCGATCCGGACCGAAGCGGTGCCGGCAGGTCCTTCCAGCATGCACTCGGCTAAAAGGGCCAGCACCGGCGCGACCTGTTCGGCGGAAGCCTCGATGGCCAGTTCTGCCATGGTGTTCAAAGGCAGCTGGCCGGTCTTGACTTCTTTTTGCCGAAAGGCAGGCCATTCATCCTGCGGGATCAGTACCAAGGCCTGCTTTAACGCCCATTGCTGCAAATGGTCAAGCTCGAAAATTTCTGTCTCCGGCAATAATACACTGTCGTCGCCATAGTAAACACCTAATATTTTATTGTAATAATATTTGACCGGGTATTTAAAAAAAGACAATAACTGCTGAACTGCTACCGAGGCAAAATCGATGTCGGGGGCTGTGGCCTGCTCATTATAGCTAAAACCTTTCGGATTATCGATCGCGTCGCCAAAATAGCTGACTAGGCCACTGTCCGGGTCGGCATATAAATGACTAAAACTATGCAGCGGATGCAGCCGGGTCAGGCGGTTTGCGCCGGTCGGAGACGGCTCGGCTAAACCGCTGCCTACATAATCGACCAGCTCATCCACCAGCGCGGAAGGCGGTATAAGCGAATTGTCTTTTTGACTGCGCCCGATATAACTGATGTACAGCCGGTCCCTGGCCGACAAGACCGTCTCCAGGAACAGATGCCGGTCATTTTCCTTAATGTTGCGGTCGCCGCGGCGGCGCTGCTTTTCGATAAGGTTAAAGCTGAGCGGTAGTTCTTTACGCGGAAATTTATCAAAGTTAAGCCCGAGCAGTGCAACAACCTTGAAAGGGATACTGCGCATGGGGATTAGCGAACAAAAAGTAATCCCCCCGGACATAAAGGCGCCGGCTCGTGATTCGCCGGACAACAGCTGAACAAAGTTCTTTCGGAATACGGTGAAGCTCACGGATTCCTGCATGATGCCCGCGACAAGGTTAAGTCGCTCGACCTGATCGTTGAAAAGATCAAATTCCGGATTTTCCTCGCCGTCCGGCTCATACATCAGGCCGGTCACTACCTCCCGCAGGTACTGGCACCAGTCGCTTAGGGGACGCGGGCGGCTTTGTTCGGTCACCATGGAAATGAGCACCCGCACGAAATGACTAAAGCGAATCAATTCAAACGCCTGCGCGCCTTCTACGATATCAATCGGGTAAAAGCCTGTCTCATTGAGCACGTATTCATCTTCGCTGCGCATGCATATTCCATAAATGATCCTGTTCAAGCCATTGAGCCAGCTCAGGGTATAAGAGTCATCGCTCGTCTCACCCTTGATACCAAAGCGGATATTCGCGGCACGGACCACATTACGGACCAGTTCCGTATCATGTATCCGGAAACGTTCCTTGACATAAGCCAGTTCGAGTATCTGCAGGACGTTCTCCGCTTTAAAATTATCTTCCCGGAGTTCCATGATTAATTGCAGGGTACTGAAAAAGCCGTCGACGGCCTGGTAGCTTTCGTCAGCGATGGTGTAGGGAAAGCGGTAAGGCGCCGATCCGAAAATGGCTTTGATGTAGGGCGCATAGGCGTCGATATCGGTTACCATGACGACGATATCCCTGGGCGAATAAGGTTCCGCAGCCTGATCGACCAAACCGACCAGGTAATTATACAGCACTTCCACTTCCCTCGCCGGTGTATAACAAGAGTTGATACTGACGGTCTGGTCTTTCAGCTCATCCGGACTAAAAACCTGCCGGTCTTGTTCCACCGCATTATTAAAAATATCAAATTGGATTTTCCCCAGTAAGGTGCTAGGTTTGGGTGGCGCCACGCCGATAGCCTCGAAATGGTTCAGGAACTCCTCGTGCTTAAAAAACAGCCCGAAAGTATCCTGAAGCACACGCCCCCAACTGGTTAATAATTGGTTACCCAGTATAGGCGGCGCGTGATTGTTCCTTGCCCCGCCCTGCCTGCTCAGCCACCGGGCAATTTGCGCCTCGCTGCGGTCTTCATACCAGTAAGCGTACGGCGAAGGGTTCAATAAATAAAAACTGACGTCGATATGTTCACTCAGCCGGTAAAAAAAGTCAATATGGTAAGCAGTTAAAATAGACAAGCCAAAAAGATGAACGCCTAATACCCGCTCAGTCATTTGCCTGGTACGGTCCGGCTGTTGAAGGCCGCGTCGTATCTCCTGTAGAATAATGGTTTTATCTGGCATCGCCGTACCCAGCTTTTCCCGGCTCGCGTTCCACAACCAGCATTGCCAGTCAGCATCCTTCGCTGCTGTATCTGCATTGTTCCACCGTTCAATCATATCCGGCCGATAGATCTGGTACTGATCGAACAAGTCGGCTACTTTGGTCGCCAGGCCCAGGCGCTTCAGTTCGTCGCCTCCGGGAAAGTAGCTGGCAATAAAACGGAATTTCCCCGTAAAGTCAGCATGGTTCAATAAGTCGAAGATCACCCATTGCAGGTGGTCGGCCGATAATACCTGGTTTTTTTGTCCCCCAAGCTTAAAATAAACCTGGTAGATCATATCATTCGGCTTCAAAAACCGAAGGTTAGCGCTGATGCCGTTCAGCTCGGCCACCTTCATTTTCAGCCAGTTGTTCATACCGGTGGTTTGGGTGACCAGGTATTGCGGCAGGAAAACGCCGCCTTGCTCAGCTTTGAGGTTTTTAGCCATTTCAGCAGCCAAAGCCGAAAGAGAATTGGATACTTTAAATTGTAAGGCCATAAATGGAACTGCTTGATAAGGTTTCTTCAAAACGGGCTGCCAGTCCGGAGATGCGTGCTACCGAAGTGGAGGCAATTTGCTGGATTTGAGGTTTGGAACCCTGGATGGTAACGGTTTGTTTTGCCCGGGTAACTGCTGTATACAGCAGTTCACGCGTCATTAGGCTTTCATTGGCGCTTTTCGGCAACATAACGAACACATCTTCGTATTCAGAGCCCTGGCTTTTGTGAACGGTCATAGCGAACACGGTTTCCGGTTCGGGCAGATAAGCAGGCCATAAGCCCCTGAGTTCACCATCCGTTGTTTCAAACCACGCTTTGAGTGTGCCGGTTTCATCTGGCCGGATCAAGCCCGTATCGCCGTTGAATAAATCCAGTTCATAATAATTAGCGGTGATCATGACCGGGCGGTTAACATAATAAGCGGATGAAGGATTGATCAGCTGTCTTTTTCGCAAATATTCCTCTACTCGTCTGTTCACCCGGTTGACACCTTGTTCACCTCCTTTGACCGGGCAAAGTATACGCTGCGCATTGAATTTGCGAAGCGCGGTAAGCGTGTCCGGCTCCTGAATATAGGCTTCATAACCACTGACAAATTTCTCAAAAGTGGCCTCATCATACTGATCGTCTACGATGACGTGCGGATCAGTGCCTGCGATCATCATTTCGTCGATCACTGCCGTGTCATTCGTAATCAGCGCTTTGCTGAATCTGCCGATCCCCTTTTCGGCGTTGAAACGCCGGCTTATTTGCAGCTCGATAACATGGCCAGCTAAGGCCGATTGCTGGTCCGAAGCGGGTAGAGCTACCGGGCCCCAATGCCCGAAAAAAACGGCGCTGTCCTGATCAAAATGGTTGATTGTATGCGGCATTTTGCAAAGGTCACCCAATAAACTGCCTGCCTCCACGGAGGCCAGCTGGTCTTTATCACCCAGCAGGATCAGCCGGGTATCCTTTCCGACGGCATCCAGCAGTTTCGCAAACAGCGCTGCGTCGATCATGGACGCTTCGTCAACAATGACGACATCATAAGGTAATGGCGAAGCGGCATCATGCTTGAAATAGGGCGCACCGGGAACATATTGAAGTAAACGATGCAGGGTCTTCGGCACGATAGGTTCAGGGGTGACCAGGCCCGCTTTACGGAGCGATTCGCCCATGCGCATGGCGGCTTTTCCGGTCGGGGCAGCGAGCGCGACCTTCGTGTCGGGCGCGAGCCGGTAGAGCACAGCCAGCAGTTTGGCGACGGTCGTGGTTTTGCCGGTACCGGGCCCCCCGGTTATGATGGTAAAATTGTTGAGTAAAGCGCTCAATGCTGCAACCAATTGCCAGTCGGTATGATTGCCGTTGTCGCCAGGAAACTGTTGTAAAATAAATTCTTTTTCATCAAGCAATCGGGCAGTACGATCGGCGAACGAATCGCTTTCCGCTGCTTTGAAAGCCAGGATGCTGTCGCGGATCATGGTTTCATAAGAAAAATACCGCTGGAGATAAAGCTTGTCCTTGTGTAAGATGAAAGGCTGAAGCTCATTAGCGTTTCCGACCAATGACAGCGTGCTCAAAGTTGTGCTGTCACTGAGTTCTATACAGATATGCCCTTCACTTAATTTTTTTGAAACTTCATAAGCGTAAGGATATAATTTATCGTCGTTAAAAAAACCGGCGAACTGTTGATGAACATCATTGGTGGTTTGCAGCATTTGGAAAGGCTTAAAGGTTTGCGAGTTTAAATATCAACATATCTGCCGCCAAATGCAAACAAAAACTTGATTTCATACATTTGATTTAAACCCAGGTACCTCCTATGGAGATTATGATGAATGAGACCACACCATTTCGGCGCAAGCTGACCCACTGTTTCGGGGCAAACTGACCAGGGCATTTCGGGGCAAACTGACCCACCAAAACGCGTAGCAAATGCTGTAGAAGTAACCATCTTTTGAGGGCAAAAGGCCTGTCTAAGATGGCCAATTTAACAATCAGCATGAGTAAGATTAGAAAGATTTTAAGGATGAACAGCCAGGGTCGCAGCACGCGATTTATAGCTGCCCAGATTGATTCATCCCGGAATACCGTAAGAAAGTACCTGGCCGTCCTTAAGAAGAGCGGCTTTACCTTTGAAGAAGTTAATAGCCTGAATGATAAGGAACTGGAAGACATTTTCGGCAAGACCAGGGAAAACAACCAGCCAAGCAGCCGTATGCAATCCATGCTGCGCTGCTTTCCACACGTCGATAAAGAGCTCAAAAAGACCGGTATGAACCGGCAGCTCCTGTGGGAAGCTTATATCAAAGAGTTTCCCGACGGCTATAAGTATACCCAGTTTTGCACGTATTACAACCAATGGAAGACCAGGGTCAACCCGACCATGCACATGGATCACAAGGCCGGTGACAAGCTATACGTCGATTTTGCGGGTGAAAAGATGAGCTATACGGACAAGGAAACCGGCGAAGTCATTGAAGTAGAAGTCTTTGTAGCAATCCTTGGGGCCAGCCAGCTCACCTATGTAGAGGCTGTTATGAGCCAGCAAAAGGAAGACTTTATCGCAGCCTGCGAGAATACCCTGCACTTTATCGGCGGCGTTCCTGCCGCCATTGTACCGGATAACCTGAAGGCGGCTGTAACCAAAAGCAGCCGCTATGAACCAACCCTTAACGAAACATTTGAAGACTTCGCCGACCATTATGGGACTACCATATTACCAGCGCGGGCGTACCGCCCGCGTGACAAGGCATTAGTAGAAGGCGCCGTTAAGATCATTTATACCAAGGTATACGCCCCTTTAAACAAGCATATCTACCATTCTTTAACAGAACTCAATACGGCGATCTGGCAGGCCCTGGAAGTCCATAACAGCCAGTTGCTCAAGGGGCGTAATTACAGCAGGAAACTACAGTTTGAAGAGATCGAGCGCCAGACCCTGGCATCATTGCCTGTGCTGCGTTACCAGTTCAAAAAGCACTTCTATGCCAGGGTGATCAAAAACGGCCATGTCAATCTCGGCCCTGATAAGCACTATTACAGTGTGCCTTACCGCTTTATTGGCAAGCGGGTTAAGCTGTTATATTCCCGTACCATTGTAGAGATCTACTCCAATTATGAGCGTATCGCTTTGCACTCGCGCGAAAAGAACCCCTACGGGTATACTACCGACAAAGAACATATGGCCAGCGCTCACCGCTTTAAAAGTGACTGGACACCAGATATGTTCCTGAATTGGGCGGCCTCCATCCATGAAGATGTCAGGCTATATATTCATCAGATACTGGAGCGTAAACAACACCCCGAACAGGCTTACAAGTCCTGCCTGGGGGTACTTGGCTTTGCAAAAAAAGCAGGGAACGACCGGTTAATAATGGCCTGTCAGCGAGGGCTCAGTTATGGCCTTTATAGCTATAAAACGATACAAACCATATTGGAAAACAAGATGGACAACTATGAGGAAAGCATATTTGCCGATGAGCTACCCATGCCTGATCATGGTAATATCCGGGGAAAAGACTATTACAAATAACCATTTAAAACAACAATAACATGAACACAAGCACCTTAGACAAACTGCGGAAGATGAAGTTCTTCGGCATGTTCCATGCCTTTAAAAGCAGCATGGAAACCGGTAAAACAAACGATTACACGGCAGATGAACTGCTGGCCCACCTGGTAGATGCAGAATGGGACGACCGGCAGAACAGGCGTATTGAACGCACGATCCTATATGCCCGGTTCCGCTATAAAGCTTCAATTGAAGATGTTCACTATCATGCTGACCGAAGTATTGACCGCAACCAGATCATGCGCCTGGCGGATTGTACGTTTGTTGACCGCTTCGAGAACCTGCTGATCACCGGGAGTACCGGTATCGGTAAAAGCTATATTGCTTCTGCTGTGGGCTACCAGGCCTGTGTATTGGGCTACAGGGTATTGTACACCAGTACGCCCAAACTATTTGCCAAGCTTAAGATGGCTAAGGCGGACGGCTCCTATATGAAAGAGCTGGCTAAGATCGAAAGACAGCAACTGCTCATACTCGACGACTTTGGTATCCAGCCTTTTGATGCACAAAGCAGGGCGGCACTAATGGAGATCATTGAAGACAGGCACGGAAAGACCTCGCTGATCATTACCTCGCAGCTACCAGTCAGTAAATGGTTTGAAGTGATCGGTGAAAAAACGGTTGCTGATGCGATCCTCGACCGGATCGTTCATGATGCACACCGTATCGAACTAAAGGGAGAATCTATGAGAAGAAAGCGTAGTATTGAACCGGAAAACAGCCACTAATGAAATTACCTTTTAAATAACTATTTTTGTACGTGCTTTTATAGCATTTGCTGCAACCCAAAAGTCAGCTAACCCCTGGGTCAATTTGGCCCGAAATAGGGTGGTCACTATCTCCATAATATACAGCCAGGTAATACATCAGTTCGTCGTAAAAATAATTCCAGTCCGGTTGCATAATCCAGGGATTTATTTCGAAATGACCCGGGACAGGCTTTGTTGAGCAATAACAGCAAAGTGAATATGGTGAACCGGATTAAGTTAGGCCAATATACAAATAATATGTATTGATTTACAAAGGAATATCTTTATTAAATAAGGAAAAATACTTCTTTTATGAGTTTGTCTGATAGCCACCACTAAAATAATTCTTTCCCACCTCCTGTCCTGCCTTGTGACCTAAAAATTCCGCATCCCCCAACCTTTGTCCTGTCGCCTGGCGAACCGTGCCGGCAAGACAAGCGAAGGTTATTTGACGTACAGGGACGAAACATTATCCGCCTAAACACCGGAAATTTTGCGAAGCATTAGCGAAAGCGCATTGGCAGCCGAGAGGCCGTATCGTAGGATACGGCCGGGCGCGGAAAGCTATGGTTATTCGACAACCATTTATGCGCCTACTGGTGCTGGAGCCAGCTGGATCTTTCCGGCCGGTTTGATCTGCTGCACCTCGACCGGTACTACGACCTAGCAAAATATGTCCCAGGCGATGCCGAGCTGCTGAAGTTTGACTGCAAGACTACACCCCTGGCGAAGCTGACCGGGATCAGGAAAAAGACGAGTATGGGCGACCTGCAAATTTTGCGCTGGGACAACTATATCAACCTATTCCTTGAGAAAACCCCGGTCATTGCATTTGCTTACTTCATCACACAAAAGGACGGCGACCTGAATTTTAAGCCGGAGCACCGGGAGATAGAGTTCTACGACCTCTTTGAGCTGGAAATTAACGGGACGGATAAATGGATCATCAACGTAGATATCGACTATTTCTTCACCAAACCGGACGGACAAAACCCCATCCGGCTTTATTCCGATGAGTTCATTCACGCATTCGGCCGGTGGCTCAGCAAAAAGGAAGCCGCCGCGGCGCAAATCACGATATGTCTAAGCCCGGAATGCTGCGGGGGATGGCTGAACGCTATCAAAGTCGCCAATATCCTGGGGGAACATCTTGACTTTCATTTATCCTGAAGCTGACCATCCTTAATTATTCAGCCTGTTCGGCCTGTGTTTCAGCCATCGCCGCAAATGAAAACAATAAATGGTATACATGGATCGTCGTAGAATCCGTTCGCGTATGGGAACTTTGGAAACTCGCCGGCAGCCCGGCGAAGGTACCTGTACTGAACGGCGTGGATAGGTGGTCATGATTTTTGACCTTGGCCTTCAGGCCTTTCAGGATGTCATCGTCCCTGTCGTTGATGACAAAACCGATCATGCCCGCAAATTCGTCGCCCTTGGCGTAGTGATGCTTAATAAAGCGCGACAGTCCCTCCTCGAAATACAGGTTATCGGCATATTTAAGCCGTTTGCATTCTATAATGAACTCACAACCGCTGATCTTAAAAGAAATATCAGCCCTGGCCAGTTTAAGCTCCGGCGTAAATTTCCAGTTCTCCCAGTCAAGATACATCAGCCGCTGGTCGAGCCAGTCCTTCAGCTTTGAAGGGGTCTGGTAAAGGTCCGCCATAAATCGGTCGCGTATTTCGTTCTCAGTCGTGATCGTGTGTGCGATCCGCGTATAGCTGTCAATAAGGGAGCTCAGGTACAGGTTCTCGATCAGGTCCTGTTTCGAAGAATAGCCAAAATATCCAATGTTAGCTTTGATAAAATCGGCTGCAGAAGACATCATCCGTTAGGCTAAGTGTTTAATAAATTGCTCGATTTCTTCCTTGGCATCAACGATCGCCTGTCTGACGGTCCAATCCTTAAACTGATTGCTTTTGATGATGTAAAACTTGTCCTTTTCATACAGCTTCACTTTATCTTCTTCCAGGATCTTCAGCGCATCCGCCTTTTTGAGCTGCCCGTTCTTGACAAAATTGATGATATGGCGGTCGTCCCCCCGCTCAAATTTGCCGCATTGATCGTTGGATGTGATGCGCAGGCAGATCACCGAACCCATGTTAAGTGAAATATTGTAGGTCGCCGCCAGGCCGTGCTGCGGCGCAAGTACCAGTGAAAACGCCTTGGCGAAAGCATCAAAGTAATCGCTCATGTTCTGACCCGTCACCAGGCTGGACGGAGGCGCGGCGTGGTCGACATTGACCTGATAAAATTCTTTGATGACCTCTTTTTCATAATCCAGCAAGCCGTAGTGGGCAAAAACGATATCATTCAACAACTGCGATTCATTATGGAAAGAATCCCCCGCTTTTAAACGGGACTGTATTTTTAATACAAGGTCACGTAGTTGTTGCTTGATACTGTCATCTTTGAGCACCTTTATAGGCAGTTTTTCAAGATCGATGTTTCGAAGGGTGTCCCTCTTTCCTTCGCCCTTGCCCCATTGTATGGATAGTTGATAAAACAAAAATCCAATAAGCTGGGAATTGATAATAGCCAGGTAGGGCAGGTAGTCGTCAATGTAGCCGTCCCGGTCTGCAAACTTGATCGCTAAAATATTATCCTTATGGACAATGTTGTCGCTCACAATCGCACCGCGGAAAAGCATGGCGTCGGACTTTAAAGGCCTGACAGGTACGATGATGCGGTTGCCTTCAAATATGTCCGCTTCACGCCTCCGGTGCAGTCCCTGGTTCCAGTTGAAATCTTCCAGTCCGTTTGGAGAGACGCTCTCAAATTGCCCGAAATTCTGTGGTTCTACCAATTTTCTCCAAATAGGATCTCCGAGAGAAGCCATGTTGGACTTTGGCTGGAAACCGGTTCTGGCCTCAATCACCAGATCATTTTGTGGAAGTAGCTTCTTAATGACATCAAGGCCATCCATATCACTGTTTACCAAGACTTTCCAAATTCTGTCATCTTCCATCAATTCCTGTTGCTTAACAGAAAATATGTCTCTACTGGTAAAATGGATCAATTCGAACTTTTCGGAAAAATTAGAAAGCTTGGGCGAACAATATGCAACATGGTTATCGGACTCCGTACCTTTTGCACGCTCCACCATAACGATTACTGCGCAAGGCTCACTGGCTCCTAGTTCGATCGTTTCGCCATTGACAGACCCAATAGGTTTCTTTTTAAACAGTATCTTGTTATAGTGGGAAAGTTCATAAAACTTTTCAATGCCATAGTTACTGAGGAGGTCCGCCCGGAACCTGCTGGCGTTGTCGTTCAGGAATATAGAGTTTTTTACTACGGCAACTATCCTCGTACCTGCATTTGACCATCTCCGGAACCCAAGCAGGAAAGCTTGCGAACGTTCAAAGTCGGAAACACTGGCGTAAATGGCATTACCCTTTCCTTTATTCGAGATCATCTTCCGTTCCTTACGGATCTCTACCGCCTCCTGTTCGTCCAGAACGTCTTCCTCTTTGGGAACAGAACCCCAGGGAGGATTTGATACAATATATTCAAAGGTCATGCCCGGAAATATTTCGTCGGTAATTGCATTGCCGTGGATCAAAGTTTTGCCGATGAGGCTTGGGAGGATCGGATGGGCGTGTTTGATCTCATGCCTTATGAATTCCGGGTCTTCCGTTTCAAGCAAAGCGAGGTAAAGGCTGAACGCCGTGATCTGCAGCGCCTTCCGGTCGACGTCAATACCATACAATTGGTTCTCTAAAATAAATTTCTTTTCGTCAAACGTGAGGGACCTGCCGAAAGATGCCTGGATGCTCTTAAAACATTCGACCAGGAATGCGCCGGAGCCCACTGCGGCATCCAGGCACTTGGCTGATGATAAGCCGCCTTTGTTTTCACTGTCGAATACCTGCCTGAGCATAAACTCTACAAGAAAAGACGGCGTATAATAAATGCCTTTGCGCCTCTTACTGTTATCCTTTAGAAAAGCTTCATAAACATGGCTGATCAACTGTATCGGGATACGGTCGAACTGGTAAGGAAAAAGAAAATGCTGCCCGCTGCGATAATCCGTTTCGAAAAACAAGGCCAACTGTGTTAGGTAACGCTTCAACAGGTCGCCCGCCTTGAAGTCGTCATATTTAAAGACATCGCCGTTTATCTTCTTAATTTCATCAAAGGCGCCGATCAGCCGTTGCGGGTCGCCGGACTTTAATATGCTCAGCAGATAGTCAGCCTCAAAAATACCGCGGTCTTCCAGATATTTAATAAATATACAACGCAGGATAAGCAGATGCACCACCTCCTCGTTCGTATCATTGATCAGGTCCGTCTTGAGTTGCAATAAGTTTAGCAACAGATCTTTGTCTACTTCCTGTCCCTTGCGCTGATTTTTGCTGACAAAGTCAAAGAAGAATGCCGAATCAATATATTGTTTTGATATCTCCGACGGCGCAATCCCCTCGAATCCGATCGAATTGACCCCATAATCGAAGCTCTTCAGGCAAACCGAATTTTTTAACGGCCGGCCGGCCTCCGGCTTTTCCTTGACATTGATGATATACGAATACTCGCCGGTAACCGCTATAAAAACGTTGTCCCGGTTGCGGTTCCATAGGGATTTATGTTCCCTATAGATATCGTCTTTGGTTGGGGTCAGGATATATTTTACAGAAAGGCGGTCTGCCGTATCGACTTTGTATTCAAAGGTCGTTTCATCCAGGGTACCCGTCGCCAGGTCCTGCTCCGAGAAGCTCAGATGAGTGAGAAACCTTTGAAAATTTATATCCAGCATCTTATTCTTTTGTTTAGCTAGCCCTGTACATTAAATGTATCAAAAATCGGGGCAAACCTAATTATTAATTGTTAACATGTCTACATTACCGCAATTTTACGGTATACATCACCTTTGCGAATGTCGTCTTTCGCCTACCGCAATTCAAGTTGCCGTCGCATCTCGCCGAGCATGGATTTGATCTCGTCGAGGTCGGTTCCTCTTTCCGGGATCTCCTGGCTGATAAAACGGTCATATTCCCATATTTCCAGCACCTCCGTCATCTTTACCTCGTAAGGTATATATCGGGCATTTTCCGACATCAGCAGCAGCCTGTTATTCTTTAACACCGTCACCTTTTTAAAAACGAATTCCATCTCGCTGTTTAATATCAAGATACAGCGGGTATCCGCTTTGATCGACAACCAGTCGGTAACATACGATGCCAGCACAATACTCCCTTCCGGTATAGGCAGCATAGAATCGCCGGTTGTAGGAAACATTCTGAATGTTCTTCCCTTTGGCAGATCGGGAAAACTGAATTTGGGAAGGCTTGCCAGGTATTCCGGATCACGGTGGCCTGCGCGATAGCCGGCCTTCGCCTTGACCGGAACAAATTCTACATTTTCTTCGTTTTGCGGGTTAACGGTAATTGCCAGTACGCGCAGGTCATGGCCAGTAGGCTGCCCTGCACCCGCCGCAGTGAGCGATTGCAATTCGTTTTCACTTAATGTATCCAACCTGATCTTCAAAAGGGGATCGATCGGTATCTCAAAAAATTCGGAGACCGTCACTAGGTCCGCGGCGGTAGGGTTCACCGTCCGGCCGTTTTCGTGCGCATTCAATTTTACACGGCTGATCGCCAATGAAGCGGCGAGCGCATCCTGGCTCAGGTTGCGCTGCTTGCGTAGAAAACAAATATTCTCACCCCAGTGGTTCATTTGATTGATACTAATAATATCAATTAAATTGATATTATTAGTATCAAAGTTGCATAATATTTCTGACCCTGGAAAGGATTTGTGAAAATATATTATTGCGGTATATAGCTATGAATGTATATCAAAGCATGCGCCTGACGATCATTTGCTATCTTTAACGTTTAATATTCCAGATGGCAAAAAATATCCTTATCGACACGAGCATACTAAAACAGCTGGTTTCCCCTATAGAATTCAGCGGCTATCTGGATCAGCTCCTTAAATGGCAAAAGCAGGACGACATTCTGATTTATTGCCCCGCTACACTCAAACAGGAATGGCTAAAGCATCGCGTAGAAGAATTCAAAAAGATAGATCACGTGCTGAAAAACCACCAGCAGGCGCTTAAGACCGCCAAACTATTTCTGAAAACACCCGAAATAGGCGAAGCCGAACTGACTGCGGCAGACAAGATGCTGCGATCTCAGGTTGAAGCCATCGACCGCTTATTAGAAACTGCCAAACAGATTACGGATGAGACCGCCGCAGCCGGAAAGATGTGGATGCAGAAGAAAGCGAAAAAAGCGCCGTTCCGCAGGAAGGAGGCAAGCGACAACGATGCAGTGATCCTGTTTGCCGCCTTAGAGGAAATCAGTGCAGCCGTTCAGCCCGAGTTGTATTTTTTATCGGCTAACCATACCGATTATGCCGCTCCCGGAAATGAGGACGTCATCCATACCGACATCGTGGCACTTTATCCGGGTATTACGATTACCTACTTTACCAGCCTTTCGTCCGCGATCACCGGACTGACGTCGATTGGCCTCCCTTCGGCAAGGCAACTCGCCAGGACCGGCAAGCAGCCGGTCCCTGAACTGGTCCCTGTTGACCGCAACATGCCGGTGATCGACCAGCTTCATGACTACCTAAATAAGCGGTTCAGCGACATCCGCCTCCTACCGAAGAAATTATTCTGCATTCATTACCCCATCATTACCGAGGCCAACTATGACGACAGGGGCAGACCATTTACAATGAACACCGACAACCAGGAACTGTATGACCTGTTTGTGGGCCTGCAAACCGAGGGGCAACTATACATTGGCGAAGAAGCGCCCGACCAGGATGGTGACCGTCCCATCCGTAATTTGCTTCAATTTTTGCGCGGTAACTTCGTGCATGCGATCACCTTTAAGGATGGGCGGCCCCTGGACCTGCCGATCCTGGAAACCACCGCCTGCACGTGTGCTGTATGTACTTTCCACCGCGCGGAATTCGACGAGTCAATAAAGCAACTGACAGCGCTCACCGCTGATCCGGCTCCGACGCTAAAAAATGCATACACCTTTTACCTTCACGGCCAGTTAACCACCACGGTAACGATATTAAAACAGGTAGCGGCTGATGCGGAACAAAACCGGAAATGGCTTACCTATTACATTGCCAATTATAACCTTTCCCTGCTGGGCAGCCTGCTTCGCTTTCGATACCATTCTATGGGTATCGGGGACCAGCTTGGCACCGAACTGCGCAGTATTAAATTGGAAGATATTTATCGGGTCAGTAACGAAACCTCTCTGAACAACATACTTGATTACCTGCATAAAGGTGCGTTTCTGGATGAGGCAACCAGTGAAATGAAACGCTTGTCAGAAAAAATGAAAGACCACCAGGTCGATCAGAACGGCGGCTGGACGGATGATACCCGGTCTATGCTCGATCTTTACTTTGAGACCGTGTCTTTTATCGAGCAAAATTATATCATGATCGATGAGTTCTCCAATATCAACACGTTCACGAATTATTTTGTAGAGGGGCTTTTTGCGTCCTACACCTGTAAAACTACATTGGGCGGCAAGCTGCTCCACTTCACAGATCCCATCGTTGATAAGATCGTCGCCTACGGTAAGACAGATGAACTGATCAAGTACCGGCGCAGGTATGATGTAAAGGTGGCAGGGTATGAACGCAACGGAACAGGAACCTTTGTACCGCAGTTCTGTAAGATGCTCAAAAATTACGGCGTATTGGCAGCACAATTTGAAGACGGAAACCATGAAGGGGCAGAAAGTGTATGGCCGCGCTACCGCGGGATGTTCGGCAATGCGCTGACGATCGCCGGCATCCTGGAGCTGACAAAGGATGAGATTGCGGCTATCTGCAATCACCTGCTGCCATTTCTAAAAGTTCAAAAACATTTGCACGAGTTTGAATTGTCTACCTCCTTAGCTTATTTCATCCGGAATAATGCCCCGCAGATGGAGACAGCTGTGCTGCAGCAGTTCCTGCATTTTGCGTTCACCTACCAAACGACTTCCCGCGATCAGTTGCTCAACGTATTTTACAATATCGGCCGTTCCCGCTGGTTGGAACTGCAATTCACGCAGGATGAATGGCAGGAGATCCAATCGACCTACCTCGTTAACGAGACCTTCCAAAAAGATCATGGTTCGGTGAATGAAATTTGCAGCCTTCACCGCTATGTCGCGGACGCGCAGCAAAAAAGCGAGATCGCCACGTTTTTGCTATACAACCTGCGCCACCATTTTAAAGGCGAGGTCTATTATTGGGCCGTGCTGAATGATTTGGTAAAACCGACTCGGCAGCTCACCGGTAAGTATGAACTGGAAATGCTCATGCTGGCCGAAAAGGGACGGCAACCCCGGATATTTGAGCCGGGATTTTACACGGATCACCGTCTGGACGAATTTCTTAACTTTTCTTTCCGCTATAAACGTTTGTTGTCAGCACAGCTGGTTGAAGCCCTCCAAAAGATGGATGATTACTATCGCTGGGTAACGGACCTTGACGGATTCGATTACTCGAAATTTGACGACAATTGGCTGTATGTCCACATGACCATCTATTACAAACAAAAATTCCGAGTGAGTAAGACGCTGAAAAATTACCTGCGGAAACAGGTCATGAAATCCAGCGACCACCGGCTGGGCCAGTTGTTTATTGATCTGTACGTGCCCGTTGCAAAAAAC
Source organism: Mucilaginibacter gossypii (assembly GCF_900100945.1). GTDB lineage: Bacteria > Bacteroidota > Bacteroidia > Sphingobacteriales > Sphingobacteriaceae > Mucilaginibacter > Mucilaginibacter gossypii. Next base: position 127,849 of record NZ_FNCG01000008.1, read on the forward strand.
GAAATGTAGTTATAGTTCCTATCTATGATACAGATTATTCCCGGTAGCCCTTGAAGGTCAGAGAATGTCGGGTAATATTCCTTTCATTGATAAGATAGCAATTAGCGGCATATCATATGGAAATACAGGAATTTCGATTACTCCAAATACTTTTTCCTGATAGTGAAACTCATAACTTGAAAAATGTGGTGTCGGCGATATTTCAGACACGGCTTTTTGTTTTAAGATAGCGTCGTCAACCCACTTAGATACTATGGTTTTTGGTGATAATGACTTATCCGAACTACCGATGCCTGAAGTGCTTGCGCTGCTTCCAATTGTTCCTTCTGGATAACATGGCTTAAACATGCTTATTAACGTTGCGTAAAAAAGCACCACACTTATGGAAACGACAAAATGCTTCATTGAGCACTTTTACTTAATTGATCAGTGATGAGTTGTAAATCCGTGTTTGTATAATATGAAGTTCCTAAAGATTTATAGCTACCGTTTTTCTGACGCGATATATAACCTTTAAAGCAACCGTTTGCTGTAATCATAAAACAAGGTCCAGCCTCGCCAGGCATCGCCTTTTTGTCTAATTGCAGTTCTGCCTCCTGGCCTTCAATTGAGCATTTAATATTTATTCTGTCCATTTTCTATCAGTTAAGAAATAACAGGGTTAGGTAAGATTGGCAACTTGGCAAACTTAAGCACCTCCAGGCTGGCAAAGCCAAATTCAGCAACGACCTTACCGAGTATCAGGTAACAGCCTGCGCCACGGAAGGGATAAACAGGTGTGTTGTTTGGAAAGTGTACCGTGTCAAAGGTGTTTCCTTCTACATCCAGAAAATTGCCGAACCACATTCTTTTATTGTTTTTGGTCTGAACTGTTTTTTCACATACGTACTGACCGACCATCCTAACCACCTGCCCGACATGGTTGATCAGGTCATTAGCACCCACTTCGCCGCGATAATCGGTTTGCAGTAGTTCGAACATGGTCACACTTAAAGGAAAGCCGAGCAATTCCAATTCGTGATAGGCATTCTCCAATTGTGTATTGACAAGTACAGGCAGGGAATACTTCTTTGCCTCCAGGCAAAATAGTTCCGCATTATTGTTGGGCTTTGCTTTAGCTCCCAATAAAAGATGTATGGCCCACAATAATTCCTTTTTGCTCTTTCCGGTAAACCGGAGCGCTCCTACGCGAATAAGCGTGATAGCCTGCTCCAAACCCATACAGGTTCTTTTGATAAAATCTTCCAGGCTTTGGTATAGTCCGTTTTTCCGGCGCTCTTCCGGGATCAGTTCAATGTACGTTTCGTTCAAACCGTGAATACCCACAAAGCCGAGGTAAACATCTACACCCATAATATTGACAATGCTGTCGCTGTTATTTACACATGGCAGATGTACAATCCCCCCGGAGCGCTGCAACTCCTGCACATATAGCGCCCGATCATAAAACCCACCGTAATTATTCAAGACAGCGACCATGAACTCGCGTGGGTAATATGTTTTAAGATGAAGGCTTTGGTAACTTTCCACAGCGAAGCTGGCAGAATGCGCTTTGGAGAAACTGTACCCCGCAAAGGAAGATACCTGTCGCCACACTTCCTTTACAATATCCTCCGGACGGCCCAAAGCAATGGCTTCCTGATGAAACCTTTCCACCAATCTGTCAAATTCTTTTTTAGACCGGTATTTGCCGCTCATTCCCCGCCTTAAAATATCGGCATCCGTCCCATCCATGCCTGCGAAATGGATACAAACCTTGATCACATCTTCCTGGTAAACCATGACGCCGTAAGTTTCCTTTAATATTTCTTCCATGACCGGATGCAGGTATTGCACGGTATCCGGAGCATGATGGTACTTGATATAAGTTCCCATCATTCCCGAACTAGCTACACCGGGTCGGATGATTGAGCTGGCGGCGACAAGTATGAGGTAGTTATCGCAACCCAGTTTTCGGTTGAGCTGGATCATTGCCGGCGATTCGATGTAAAAGCAACCCTTTGTATTCCCTATCCTTAAATTGGCATTGACCGCAGGGTCTTTCATGAAGTTCTTGACCTGGTGGATATCGATCTTGCGCTGCTGGTTTTCTTCGACCAACTTTACCGCCATCTTGATATGGCCGATACCCCGCTGACTCAGAATGTCATACTTATCGAAGCCGATCTTTTCGGCTTCATACATATCCCACTGTACGGTTGCCATTCCCTTTGGTGGCAGATCAAGTGCTGTATAATAAGTGATTGGATCTTCGGTTATCAATACCCCCCCGGCATGGATGGAGCGTTGGTTCGGCATATTGGCCATCCGTTCATGAATGGCGACAATCTTTCTGAATGTATCGTTGTTTTGATTAACCGCCGCCCGCGTTTGGTCAGTGAAGCCGTCGATCTCGGACTTAGGCAACCCCATGACCTTACCGATCTCGCGAATAATGCTGCGGTCCTTAAAGGTAGACATGGTTCCCAGCAAAGCGGTATGCTGACTGCCATAGCGCTTAAAAATATAATCCTGCACATCTTCCCGCTCATCCCAGGAATAATCAATATCGAAATCGGGCGGCGAAGTACGCTGTGCGTTCAGGAACCGTTCAAAATATAAGTCCAGTTCAATAGGGTCAACATCCGTTATTTTCAAACAGTAGGCCACAATGCTGTTCGCCCCGGAACCACGGCCCACATGATAATAGCCTTGCGAGCTGGAGTAGCGGATAATATCCCAAGTAATAAGGAAATAAGCACAGAAATCGAGTTCGTAAATAACTTTAAGTTCATGTTTAACCCGGCGCAGCGCTTCTTTATTGGATTTGCCGTAGCGATACTCCATACCGCTGATCGCCAGTTTTTCCAAAAGCTCCCGGTCATTTTTCTTATTGCCGGTAAATGTTTTGCGGTTTAAATTAACCCTGCCTTTGGGATAATCCATTACACAGCGGTTCATCAGGTTCCGGGTGTTGTCCAGTATAAAGGCATACCTGGAAAATTTAGCTTCCAGTTGACCGGGTGCCAGGAATTTATCAGTGGGGGCACACTTATCTTCCGCGGTTACTTCTGTCAGTACCACGTTTAGATCAATGCCCCGCAGGTATTCGTGTAAGCGGTATTCAATTTTATCAGCGATAAAGACCGGCTGCAAAGCCAGCAGTTTTTCCCTGATCGGGCTTAGGTCTTTGTTAAATAAGCTGTTAAGCTGACCATAACGGATGCCCAGGTATTCGTTTTCCTTCAGCGGTTCCTCATGCCCATAGGGATAAACAATAAAAGCGTTTACAAATGCAGGTGCGAGATCAGGTAAGGGCTTTTGTTCCAGGTTATGCTCCGTCAGGAAATCATTTAATTCCTTCATTCCCTCCTTATTGCTGGCAATACCAAAGTAAAGAAAGCGTTTATCCCGTCTGAATTCCAGGCCGGCGATGGGCTTAATACCTTTTTCGCCGCACTCCCGCATAAATTCCATGATGCCGGTTGAATTGTTGATATCCGTGAGTACCATCTGGGTTACACCGCAAGCAATAGCTTCCTCCACCAATGCCGGGATTGACATAGTGCCAAAGCGAAGGCTATATTGGGAGTGAACGTTCAGGTACATGGGCATTAAAGATTAAGATTGATACCGGAAGCCAGTTTAATGGAATCAGGGCCGAACCGGCGGCGTATTTTATCCATCGCCTGGCAAAGGCTGTATTGTTCTTCAGATTCCGAATAAAGGTCGATTTGCTCAAAGCCATTGACCAGATTTGAAAGGCGAACGCCAACAAGCCGGATCAGCAATCTTTTTTGATAGGCCGCCTTAAATAATTCTTTCACCTTTTTAATGAGCGGTCCATCTAAAGCCGTATAAGAAATAACGGCCTGTTTAGTAACGTCTTCCCTTGTGGAATAGCGGACCGTCACGGTGATACAGGCAGTTTGTTTCTTTTTTTGACGCAGTTCAAAGGCCAGCTCCATAACCATGGAAGTTAACAGGTAATTGATGGCTACCAGGTCGATGCTGTCATTTTTGAAAGTTGTTTGTGTACCGATGGATTTTTGCTCCTGATAGGGAATAATCGGCGAATCATCTATGCCTTTCGCCTTTTTCAATAGCCAAATGCCGTTCTTACCCAAGATACTGTTCATATATTCCGGATGTACCTGCGAAAGTTCATAGATCCGCTTGATACCCATATCGCTCAGCTTAATGAAGGTTTTTTCTCCTAAGCCGGGGATTTTGCGGATGGATAGAGGATTCAGAAAAGGCTGTACAACGGCCTTTTCGATATTTAGTTCACCATTTGGCTTACATTCGTTAGTCGCCATTTTGGAAACAGTTTTATTGACCGAAAGACCGAATGAAATTGGCAATGCCGTTTCCCGCATGACTTTGGCTCGCAATTCCTTGGCATAAAGCAGCGTACCAAAATGTTTATCCATGCCTGTCATATCGATATAGTGTTCATCGATGCTGGCCTTTTCAATGAGCGGCACATTTTCTTTCAGGATTTCTGTGATCTCGTGCGAAGCCTTGGAATATTCGTCCATATTTCCCCTGATCCAGATACCATGCGGGCAAAGCATACGCGCCATTCGGGCAGGCATCGCTGAGTGAATACCAAATTTGCGGGCCTCATAACTACACGACGCAACCACACCACGATCCGACAGGCTACCGATAATCACCGGTTTGCCTGTTAGTTCTGGATTTTTACGAACCTCAACGGATACAAAAAATGCGTCCTGGTCCATGTGGATGATCTGGCGGTCTGTGCTCATTTGTGCCTTCGGATTTTAGTATAACCTCACTGTTTAATCACATGATTATTTTGCTTTTATTCGTTCAGAAAACGGATAACAAAACTAATACTAAAAATATTAGCATTTTGTTTATATTTGAAAATAATTTTAGAGCAGAGCTAAATGACTGATAGCTTGTTTTATAACCCATTTCTGCGCATTAAGGAAGACACCCTGAAGAAACTCATGGGGGTAGGCAAGACTTTTGTGGTTATCCAGCGCTTTCAATGGCCGGGCCAGCCACTGCAGAAAACCTTTTTACTGTCAGCTTATGCTAATGAACAGGAAGCACATTACCATGAACAGGAATTACGGCCTAACGAGGGTAAAGCGCAGAACCTGCTTGATCTGAACCAATACCAAGGGATTGTTAAACTCTTAAAAAACGAATCCGGCATAACTATGTTCTTTAATGGAACAATAGATGCCCGTCACGAAAAAAGGCTGCAAAAAGCTTATGTGAAAAGTGTTTCTGCGTATATTCACCATATCCGCATGAAAAAAGAAGATCATTATGATGTGCGTATATTTGTGGAGCATGGCCGTTTAAAAGCAGAGATTACCTCGGGTGAGCAAAGTCATACGGCTCTTTTTTATGATATGATCAAATAGCTTATGTGCAGAGATATCAGCTTTCATTCAGAAATACAGATCGTCACCCAAGACTTTAAGGGTATTCAACTTGCCCCGAATTTGGCGCATTATCCAAATGACATGGTGCATGTAACCTGTGAGATATTGCCTACGCACCCTATAGTGGTTAATAGGAAAGCGTTAGTACTCGCCAATATGAGCTGGGGTGTAGTTCCTACCTATATCGACGATCCGCGTGAACGGCAAATGCAGCGCTCCAATATGGTTAACGCACGTTCGGAAAGGATCATTGGAGATAAAAAATCTTATTGGTACAAGCTGCGCCACAACCGTTGTTTAATCCCGGCTACAGGTATCTATGAACACAGAGAAGTTAAGGGCTTTAAAAATAAGATACCTTATCATATCAGTTTGGAAGGTCGCAAGGGTTTTTATGTGCCTGCACTTTACCAGGTTAGCCAGGAAGTAGATCAGCACACCGGAGATATCTATAACATGGCATCATTTACCATGATCACCAGGCATGCCAATGATAAAATGAGTTGGATACACAATTCCGGTGACAATAAACACCGGATGCCACTGTTCCTGCCCCCTGAAATGGAACATGCGTGGGTACTTGATGATCTGAGCGATGATGATATGGATGAGTTTTTTCATTATGAAATGCCGTCTGAAGCTATTGCACATTATCCGGTGTATTCCATTCGCAGCCGTAAACCGAAGCCTGAAGGAATTGTAGCAGATGCATTTTACGATTGGGGTAAAAAATTACCGATATATGGCCAGGAAAATACAGGACCGGAACAAGCTAGTCTTTTTTAGCTTGCATCGGTGTTTTAGTTGTGTATTCTAAATCTATTTAACGCCACAGTTGGTTGATGTCAGCGAGAAACCGGTCAGGTTTGTACAGCCCATAACTTATTTTTATTCCGGTTTCTTCTTCCTTATTTCTTTTCTTCTAAGCCTTATCATCAAATCCTGCACAAATACTCAGGGCATCCAAGTCAACTTCATCCAGCGGAGTAAAATTGTCACTGTACTGTTTTGAGAAATAGATTTCTTTGCCCAGCGCCTTGAACAAATTGGAAACAATTCAAAAGCTAACAGTTGAATTTTCAGTATGCGACGTCATTCACCGGTCGCTTATCACCGCATACTGACCATCAGGGGTCGCCTTGATATTAATATTACCGTTCCATGCGGTCGCAAAAATATTTTTGGTGATAGTCGCCTGTTTGAATACCGGCTTTACCGTTGGATCATGCGGGTCCGTTCCACTGATGCCGATCATTACCTTTATTGGCTGTGGCCTGTTGTCCGTCATATTATTTTCCAGAAGATCAATTGCCTTTTTGTTTGGGTGCCCGTAAGCATACGTCGTGAATTTCTGCGCCGTGCTGTCCGCATTTACTCCCCAGTTCCATTGCCCGCAATTGATGATCGCATATTTAGGACGTACCGCCTTTACCCAATCCTTCGTCATCGCGTTCTTAGCACCGTGGTGCCCCACCTGCAGAATATCCGCTTTAAGCACCTTCGGCGTGTTTTTATAATAGTCCGTTACTTTTTCAATACCACTTGTTTCCAGGTCACCCATAAACAGGAAACTCGCACGACCGTACATCACTTTCACCACAAGGCTATGGTTATTTTCCTTCATATCGCTTACCTCGCCCGGCAAAAAAGCGCCACTATAAACCGTGATCAGCGGATCAACCGGCGAACCCGTAACCGGATCAATATTACCGTTGGTCAAACCCTGCAGGTTATGCCCTGCAGTGACCTTATCATAAGTAATCGCTTCATAATTTATATGCAACTCACCGACATGCTGCTCCATCCAAGGCTGCATTTTTCCGCTACCGTGCGGGTCATGGTGCCCATTATCCACATAATTTAAGACTTTGTATCTTCCGGCGATGTCCTTCAGGCCCTGGTCATGGTCTACATGCTGGTGCGTGATGATGACACCATTCAGCGTCCGGTTCAGATCAGTCCGGCGCGCAAAGAACTGCCCTAAAAAAAACAGCAGCTTTTCTTTCATATCTTTCTGCCCGCCCGCGTCAATCAACACAGCGCCTTTCGGGAATTCCAACAGGATCGCCTGTCCCTGGCCAACATCGATAAAGTGGGCATACATCGCATCAGTGTCCTGGCCACTCGCCCTTAGGAAAAAGCTCGCCAGCAATACCGTCAGAAAGTACAGTTTAAGGTTTAGTGTTTTCATTATGAGTGATTTAAGGTGATGCAATATACCAAATTACTTTATCGGAATATAGATGAATTCGAAAAATTTTTCGAGAACAGCCGCCGCTATCATAACAGATTGGGCCTCATGAATGCCATTATGCAGGAGTTTGTCGATCCCAGCTAAGATCAAGCCGATATCTATCGTGGGGGTTGCAAAATACTTTATAAAACGCTAGTGTTACAGACTATAGGTAATGCCAGTCAATCTCATTGCCGATAAGCTGAGCCAGCCACTGCAGCTCCGGTTCGGTTAACCATTCCCATTCGTTAATATCTGCACAAATGATAGTGCCAAGCTCTTTGCCAGCCTGAAAAATATAAAAATTACAAAAGTTATCTTCACTGAACCAATGCGGAATTATATCAAGTTCGGTTTCACGCCTGCTGATTTCCAGCGTGACCGAAAATGGCGGGGATTCAGCAAATATGGTTTCAATGTCAAACAATATCTATCAGATTAAAAGGTTTGGCCCCGATTAACATTTTGAATGCGGCACCGTTGCCGCAGTAGTTGACCGTAAGTTACGGAAACACTTACTGATTTCAAGTTTATATGAATAAATTATTATCAGTTTCGGGGTTGCAGCTAATCAATAAGAGTTTTAAAGCCAGAAGCGGGATTTTAAAATCTTAAGACAGTCAAACGCGCCGGAAACTAATTGTTATAGTTAAAATACCGCCAGGATGTGACCGCTATGATTTGTCCATTCTTAATAGCCCTTACGCGTAGGCGGTGAACCTGTTTACCCATTCCCTGAACAGTTATCGATGTACCGGTTGTTGGATAGATCCCTTGATTAGCGTAGGGCATCGTTGAAAAAGATGTTGCTGTATAATCATATGGCTTATCAGCAAGTTGTAATTCAATTTCATAATTGTCTGTTTCTCCCATTGGTGTCCAGGAAACATCAGTATAACGCGGAAAATCAAAACTGCTGTGTTCTTCGGGAGAAACAATACGCATATCTGTCGCTATCGGCACGTTTTCTAATGGATCAGGTCTATTAGTCGTTACAGGTGGCTGTTCGGCATCGATCATCACACAATCACCCAGTGTCACTTTTACAGTTTGTTGCCAACTCTCACCAGCGCTTGTTTTTATTGTAAAAATATGGTCACCGGTTGTCTCAGCAATTGTTAATACGTCCGGAGAACCGCAAACACGACCGGCGGCGAAGCGCCGATCTGGCACTGTGCCCAAAAAAACCGTGTCTTCATATACCCGGAAGGGCCCGCAATAGTCACAACTGATCAAAAAGCCCACATGACCACTGTCCACGACAGCAGGAGTTGTTGCAGGTTCTTCAGGTACAGCCTCTTGTTGAGGTACGGGCGCATCGTTATAAACTGGTTGCTGCTGAACCACCGTTGGTGCCGGAGGTTCTGAATGATGAAATAATGCGTACCCGATTGCTATGGCGGCTATTACAGCAATTATCACAATTATACTGCTGCCGGAACCTGAGGTATCCGAATTGCCTGGACTGCTATGGCTTGAGTAGTTTTCTGATCCTGAATAACCAGGCCGACTACGACTACTTTGTTTATTGGCTGCCGCCTGAACAGCTTCAGGTGCTTCTTTGGTTGAGATTTCTTCCCAATTGCCGAAAAAATTCTTTCGGTAGATTTGATTACCTACGGTAGAATATTGAATCCTGTTATGGTGATGTAAATTACCGGCCTCGGCGCGCTCTTGTTTGTCTTCGACTGTTTCCCAATTACCAAAAAAATTCTTTCGGTAAACCGTGTCTCCGGTAACCGAATAATCGATACGATTGATTTGCTTAATGTCACCTGCTTTCGCTCTTTCCTGCGGATCTTCAATCTTTTCCCAATTGCCGAAGAAATTCTTGCGGTAAGTAGAGTCTCCCACAGAGGAATAATCGCTGCGGTCAACATTATTCAGATTCCCGGCTTTCGCGCGATCCTGCTCATTGGTGACTTCTTTCCACTTACCCCAAAGATTTTTTTCATAAACAGTATTGCCAACCTGAGAATAGGACTGGCGATCAATTTCTTTCTGCTCCCCAGCTTCAGCCCTGACCTGGCTATCGTCGACTGGTTTCCAGTTGCCCCAAAAATTCTTTTCGTAAACGTTATCGCCGACTACAGAATAATCTTGCCCATTAATTTTCTTTTTTTCGCCTTGTTCTGCTCGTTCGTTGTCGTCAGCATTCATGATTGATGATTGAGGTTAATACAAATCTAATCACCAAATAGCTGGTTTTCAATAACTTTTTATAAAAAGAAAAGGCGCGCTTAGGGATATTGATCTTCAATATGACTACAGGTTTTTATCAGCGCTTCGTCAAGCGGGTAGACAGATAGTAAAATCGTTTGCCGGAATCTCATAGGGATGATGCTCAAAATGGATGCGTGCTTGTTTCAGGTATGGAGCAATAGTCTCGCCTTTGACCGGACCAAGGCCAACAGCTTTTAGAAAAACGTAAATTCAGCCCGGATGGCGATCAATAAAAACATGTGGCGCTAATAAATATCTTCGGATTCAGCTTTAATTAATGATCACTAAAACTACAAATTAATGCTAGTCGTCGATCTTATCGATCTTCTTTTTTTCTTCCTCCGGAAAGTCCACATACTTCGACATATCTTTAACAAATCTTCTCGCGAATACCGCGCCTTCATCGTTACTTTTCATTACATCATCATCCCCAAGATCGACATTCTCCCCGTAGATCGCTTTTTTTAAGTCGATTCTTTGATGTATCTCGTCAAACTTCCCCCTCACTTTTTTTACCATAGTATAATCGGGCACGCCGTTTTGCATCAAGTCAGCAAAACTTGTGTACGGTGAAAGATCAACCTTCATCATTTTTTGCATAACGTCTCCCCATTGCAGCACCTCATGTACCACAAATTCTTTATTATTCCTTGACTGGAATTCCATCACCATCGCCAGGAACATTTCCGGCGTACCATTAAATCCCGGTTTGATCCTGAACAGCTTCAATAAGAAATTTAATAATCCCATCGCCCTTAAATAAAGTAAAAGCCCCGCTTATTGTAAATATAAGCATTGCTGCTCCGCTTTGTCAAGTATGGAACCCGGCACAAAGGATATTATGGCAAGCCCTCCGGGCCGGGCTATACGCTGTATCTGCTACGCAGGATGCCGCTGCTATCCCTCTTGCGAAATAACGATGGTATATGAATTAATTAAATTCTAAATTTATGAAACTTTAAAGTAGACCATCGCCTTCGTTAATACAATGCAGGTAATTTACCCTGTCTTCTTATTAAAACACGTCAGCGCATAAATTATGAATAACACAAGGGGTTTATTATACCCGGCATTGCACAAATTTTATAGTGCGCTAAGCAGCTTGGAGAAGTTTGAAAAAGGGACAAACTTTTTTGACAATATAGCCTATTTAGATAATTTTTTTTCTGAATACAGGAATATCACGTTTGTGCTACAGAAGTCATTGGCGCATACTGAATTTAAATCTACTTATGAAGACCTTCGTAATCAGTACCTGGTTAACGATGTGTGTAAATGGTTTATCGACAAGCGAAACGAAGTTTTGAAGCAACAGCCTTTTGATTTAGAAAAAAGGATTGTGATCAATATTTATTCCGGGCAAAATGCTATCTCACTCCCTGAATTAACCTTCACAATTGATAATGACGTGGAATATCCGACGATAATTGATTCTCTCAGGACGCTATTTATGAAAATCAGTCCTTTGGAAGTTATGTTTTCGGCCGAGTTTTCATTTTATGAAAGCGGGCAGACAGAAGAACTTTATGAAAATTTCATCTCGGGGATAAACCACATGAAGCTGTTCATGGCAGCTATGAGAAAAGCATTGAACGAGGATTGCAAATTATCTGACGAATTAGAAAAGAAAATAGAGGACATGAATTTTTATCGCGTCCCCAAAAACATGCTATTCATTGATGACTATATTTTTTACTGTAAAAAAAATCACTTTGAAAAAGCCTCCAGGGTAGAAATGTGGGCTGGCCCGGGCGAGGCAAGAAGCCCGCTTGAAAATCTGAATAAGACGTATCCGAACGGCGACTTATTTCAAAAATTTGAACTCATGCATTTGGTGATCTTCCAGATGCAGAAAAGCTTGCTGCCTACCTGTTTAGTGGTTTATAGCAACGATACATTTGAAATGCTGACTTATGGGGGTTCCATTAGGACAACGATGTATAGAAAGTTTAATGAGCTGGCTAAGCAGATAGCGGCTGAAGGTATTGTTAAAGTCCTTTTTGTGACCGAAATGTATATTTACGACATTAAAGATTTCACAACGATGGATAGCCGAGAACGAATTAAACATGCCCGGAACGAAATTTTATCATTCTTCATGGTTGAAAAGGATTTAACTATCAGGTCCAGCAGTTATGATACAAAAAGAATAGATGATTTTAATTATATAGCTTCAGTAATGTTCCAACAACCAGACAAACCAACACATCCAACATTTATGAACCCCGTTATACAGGAATTTGCCAGGCTGCAAGCAGAGATAAGCGAGAAGACTGAGCAATAGTTTGATTAGCCCATTATTGATTTTTCTTTAACCAATAAGGTTTAAGATAGCTTAAGCGAACATATTTTAAAACAAGAACCGTATGAACGATTACTTTGATGGTCTTGACCAAATACTTGAAGAAATTACAGATAAATATGAAATCAATAATTTGATTTCGATACAGAAGCACCTTGAAGACAGCTATTGGGACAAGTTAGCCCGACTGAGCTTTTTTACTAAATTATTCGATGAACACCATTACCACTTTTTATATGAAATACAAGGCTTGAGTAGTCAAATACACTTCGGGATTGTAAATTGTATTTTGTTTAGGGATAAGATTAGTCTTGATAAAGGAAGACCTAACGTATATAATCACAGATATACATTCATGATTGAATCGACCATTCATTGTATCTACTCTTATTGGAATCGTGTCGGTTTGGTTCTAAATACCTACTTAAAAAATCCGAAGGATATAAAGCGCACTTATTTTGCAAACGTGGTGCCACAACTTTTAACAGACTATCCAGCTTTAGAACAAGATAAATTTTATCAATGGCTTTGTACCGTTAAAACTGCTTTAGACGATTTGGAGCGAAACGAGTTCGCTCATAACAACTCTCTCATTATGCAAAACTTTCTTCCAAAAAATGCTGAAAATGGGGATTTTAAAGCACTTTTAGCAATGCCGGACTTATTATTATCACACAACAAATCAATAGTGGATGAAATCGGTAATTTAGTGGAACTCGTGGAAAAGCTCGAAACATTAATTTAAATGATAATTAAAACAAATGATTTCCTTGTAATCTTAAGCTACGAATATCCGGCTTTCTTTACCCCAGTTATCGTTAAACCCTTTGATCTCTTTCGTTCTGTTCTCGATTCCTACTGGATTAGAAATTTCAATTGTTGATTTAACCAACAGCATCAAAACGAATTATATTAAGTTTTCCAGGTTGTTAAACTTTACAGTATCAGCCAAGCTGATTGTATTTTGGCAGCGTAACTGCTTTGCTATAACATATAAAATTAGCTTAATGATTTCTAACGCTTATCGGGCATTTTCATCTGGCTTATCTTCTCCCGGACGAATGCGCTCAAATCTTTCCAACAGGCCTTTTATGAGGTTTTTATCCGCGACAACTTCGGCCTTCTTAAAGTGTTTCTTTTTAATTTTATCAAACTTCTTTTTTATTGTACGAACTTTCAAAACGGCATCCTTATCGCCTATTAAGAGTTCTGAAACCATATTGTAAGCATAAAGGTAACCTGTAAATGGGGTGGGCGTATGAAAGATTTTCAAGTTGTTAGTTTTCTCCTCTGTATAAATTTTTGAGAAATAAACAGCAAGCCCTTCTTCCAGATTATTGGTTTCATTATCCCCAGTGGGCGACAAAAGATGTATAACCTCATGTGATATTTGAAAAATGCCCTCGTCGTAGTTGCTTTTAGCGCCTGACTGTAAGGTAATATTCACCTTAAACTCTATCGGATAGGCAGACGTATTGCTCTCCGGGTAGCTTAAATACGGGCCATCAGGTTCGTAGCAAATCTCGTTAAACTCCCATTTCTTAGCTTTTTTCCCATAAAGGGACTGTACCCGCTCCAAAATCTCGGGAACCAGCTTGGTATATTCTGATGTAAAATCCGGTGTTGCTAATGATGTTTCATCCATGATTTTTATTTAATAGCAAATATCCTCATTTATTAGCAAAGACGGTCCTTCAAATTCACAAGACTGGAGGCCTTTATCGCCTCCGGCTCCAATGGCATTTTTTTATTTAATCAATGAATATTTTAAACGAAACGGGTAAAAAGCGCAGCTAAAATCAAGCCCGGATCTGTCGTGGGGTTTGCAAAAGACTACGGCATAAACGGTTTCCTCCCCAAAGGGGCCCCTCCAATTATTCCGTTTCCTTTTGCCCGCTGCCGGGCTTTACGATTTGCTTTCTTTTTTCCCTTTTTCTTTTAAAAATAATCAATCAGGGCAAGGCGGCGAAAGGAAAAGCAAACAAATAATTATTCATTAAAAAATTAAAAATTATGCTATTCACAGGAAGATTAACCGCAAAAGCAGAAGTAAATGCGGTCAAAGGGGACAAACAGGTAATCAATTTTACCGTAGCCATTAACCAAAAATGGAAAAACAAAGCGGGCGAAAAAAAGGAAAAAACCGCATTCGTTGACTGCGCTTACTGGCGCAATTCCGGCATTGCCGAATACCTTACCAAAGGCGCAGTAGTGGAGATTTCGGGATGGATGGAAGCGCACGGCTACCAAAGCAAAAAAGACGGCATCCGTGCAAGGCTCATTTGCACCTGCGATACCATCAAACTTTTTTCATTAGTCGCCAAAGCCGAACCCAAAGCAGAAGAAAAGGAAACCGCACCTTATACCACAGGCGCAGTGGCTGACGATGACTTGCCATTCTAAGCACTATCAATCATTCTATCAAATTTCAAGAACAACAAAAAAATAAAATCATGGGACACAATTTAAATTATAACTCAGCAAATCAGGAATATAGCTTTTTCAGTGTAAAGGAAAGGGCATGGCACGGTTTAGGTAAAATAGTAGACCAATACCCCACCAGTGCAGAAGCGATAAAATTTGCGGGGCTTGACTACTTCGTTGAAAAACGACCCTTGTTTACCTATGATACCGAGAACAATACAGGCGACCCGGATACAGATATACTCATCCCTGAAATAGAAGTACCCAACTATTTTGCCACTATCCGTACCGATACAGAGCAGGTTTTAGGCGTAGTCGGCAAAGATTACGAAGTGGTACAGAATGTAAACGCATTCGAATTTTTTGATGCGATAGTAGGTGGTGGGGATGGTATTCTATACGAAACCGCAGGGGCATTGGGAGTAGGACAACGCATTTTTATTACCGCCAAATTACCGGGCTATATACGTGTCGGCAAAGACGATTTTATTGAAAAATACCTTTTCCTGACCACTTCGCATGATGGCTTCGGAAGCATCACCGCAGCATTTACACCTATCAGAATTGTGTGTAATAACACGCTAAACGCGGCAATGTCCAACCATTCGGGCGCAATCAAAATACGTCATACGGCCTCGGCAAACGACCGCCTGAAACAGGCGCACACACTCATGGGCATTAGTTCCAATTTGGGTGTAGAGTTAGAGGGCTTATTTAACAACTGGTCACAAATCCGTATCACCGACAAGGAAGTGAAAAAACTCATACAGGTTGCAATGGCTCCGAATAAGGAAGTCCTTAAAAACCTCGAAATGGGCAAGGACGATGACCTGTCTACCACTTATACCAACATGGTAGACAAGGTGTATGAATATGCGTTTACAAGTCCCTCACAGCAAATGGAAACCACCGCAGGGACGTTGTTTGGCGCATATAATGCCGTTACTGGCTACTTCCAAAATGTCCGCAACTACAAAGACGAAGAAGCCAAATTTAAATCCATCATCGAGGGAACGGCAAAGCAAAGGGCGCAAGTCGCTTTTAACCTGTGCCGGGATTTTTCAAAAAATGGTGAAAATGCCTTAATACTTAATTAATCATTCGGGGGGAGCAATCCCCCCATAAAAAAAAGAATATGACACGCTCAAATCTTTATATCACTCTTACGAATGGCGAAGCCATTATTTGCGTTGCAGACAGCAGTAGCGCACCTGAGCAAGGCTACATCGTAGAATCTCTATTGCTTCCGCTTTTATCTCTTAGCAATACAGAAGCTGAACTGGCTTTGCTAAGTGAGCATTGCACCATGAATGAGTTGCGCACCAACGCCACCTACCGCTATGAGATAAATCTCCAAACAAAAAACGTAGCCTTTTTTGAGGAGAGATATTTCTTTAAAACGGACATCTACCGCAGAGGGGAAGACCTTACCCGCAGGTACACCGATTACCTTTTGACCATTGAAAACAAATCCCTTTGAAACCATGAAAAGAATAACGTTAAAACTGTACAGCTTTAATGAACTGGACAGGGATGCCAAACAAAAAGCCCTGACCACCTACCGGGATTTGAATGTAAATTTTGATTGGTGGGACGATGAATTTGAGGATTTTATAGAACTGTGTTCTTACATAGGGATAGCTGTTATCAAAGATAAAATCAAATTCAGGGGCTTTTATTCACAGGGGGACGGTAGCGGTTTCTCGGCAAAAGTGGACATGCCTAAACTGATTACTGCCATAGAAAATCAAACATGGAAAGACTATGCCCCTATGCAGGAATTTCCATTTACTGCGCCCGGCATTAACCGCAGGGTATTACCGCTATTGGCGAAGAATATCCTACCCAATGAACCGCAGATAATCAGCAGGTCACAGCAATACGGAGTAGTGGTGGATTTAGGGGTTTATGTCATTAATGAAAACGGCAGGGAACACGACAACGTTTTTGAGGAACTGGACAAACTGGAAGAATGGCTACGCAAAATAGCCGAAGTACTCAACCGCTACCTCTATACCACCCTTGAAAAACAATACGAATTTTTATGCAGTGATACAGCCATTAAAGAGAGCATTCTAAATAATGACTACCTCTTTACCGCAGACGGCAGGTCTGCCAACTATCTGGAGCAATTAACAAAAAGAAAACCCATTAATCTTAAAAATCATGACCACTAACTTTTTTCAAAATATAGCAAGCCTTAACGTTCCCGGCATTTGGAGAATAGGGATTAGCACAGACGACAAAGGCAATATCAAAATAACAGGCTTATTTAATATCCATAATAACGGCACACAAGCTGCCAAAGTTGTACCACCATTTATTATCAGCGGGACAGCCGAGGAAATGGATAGTTGCTTTTTTGATACCATCACCAAACCCGTACAGGAAACAGCAGGTGTGTTTCATAATATGGAAGATTACCGCAGGGGATTGGATAAGGCGAAAAACCTGTCCAAAGCGACAACTGCAAAACCAACAGGCCCCGCAACCGGGAAAAGCCCCGACCAGGAATTGCCCGACCCGAAAGCCGAAAAGAAAAAGGCATACGAGGCTATCTTAAAAACCATAGGCGAGTTACAGGCAGATTGTAAATATGAAGAAGCCATAGCCCTCCTACCAACCATTGAGGAATACCCCGACAAGGAGACGGAACTCAAAAATCTGAGAACCGACCTTAACCGCAAAAAGGAACAGTTATCACAAATCAAATTATTCTAACCTCTAAAACGATACGATTATGTTTAGCGACTTATTACCACGGGTTTTTATCCATAAAGAAAATGGACAGGAAATAACCCTGACCGACCCCGATATAAACCTTAGCCCTGATGAGGTATGCGATTTTTACAGCACCCTCTATGCTATACTCACCACCGCAAAAATTGTCGGGCCTGAGTTTAAGAATGACAAAGCTGAATACCAGTTTGTCACCACATTAGGAACAAAAGGATAATCATGAAAGACACATCAAAGGCAGGCTTTATAAGCCTGCCTAAATCAAAAAGACAATGCAAACTATACCATCAATTAGGAAAATTCGCAGAAAGCCTCAACGAGTTGCCCGACACACAGGCGGTACTAAAGGACAAAGCCAAATCAGCCCCCTTGCCTCATGTACCGATGGTTTTTTAAACCATCGCTTTATGCCTTTGTGCGAACCGGGAAAGGAATTGCCGGAACAGGTGCGTACCGAAACGGAGTTTTTTAAGTCAGCAGATAGTCTGTGTCAGGTACACGGATTTGCGCAAGCCGGTTTTAAGGCAATGCCATATCCTTATAATATCCTTTTAACATATAGGGATTTGGAAACCAAGCTGAACAGGCAGCCTTATGATAACGAACTCTATATTACCCGTGGATGGCTTGACCATGCGGTTACTTTAGCCACCAAACAGGTTTATGAAGTTGGTAACACGCTTTATTATATCCCTGTTATACCGCTTTTTCTCTTTTTAAGGCACAGAGAAAACAAAGCAAGCGGTATGCTTTTGCTTGCCGTGATGTCTTATTTGTATCGGGAAGCTGGCATTCCTTATTACAGGGATGAGGGCAATTTTATCAATGGTGAATACGAAATGAACAAGGAGTATTTTTTGGAGTGTGTGAATGAAAATCCCGATGAATACGAGGAAGATATATCGGATATCATACGAAATGATATATGCGGGGACATCATGCAACGCAAAATACATAACCGTTATCACTTGGATAATTTTACCAAAACCGTTGAGTGTTTTAAGCCTCAAAATGCGTTTGACGAAGAATGTTTATTAGTGGCTAAAGAAGCGTTAGCCTTATACCTTGAATTTCCGAATAGTTCCGTTTTTCAGCATATTGACGAACCCGAAGATTGGGACGAAGTTGCCATACCTGAAAGCTATGTCTCCTTTATCGGGGATGGTAAAGGATGGGTTTATGAAACAATAGAACGTCAAATTAATGACTACTTAGGCAACTTCTCTGAAATGCTTTTACCAACCTGTGTTCAGGTTTTTGACGGCACAACAATAGAACATAAAACCCTTGAATTTGAATACCGTCTTTTTGAATTGATAACAGACCTCTGCAATATTTTATTTGAATTACCATGAGAGAGAATATAACCCAACAGTTCGGCAATTTATACGAACCGTTAAAAGCCCTGTTAATTTACAGGAACAGCGAAAAGAAAAGCATTTACGTGGAAGCGTTTGATATGGATCAGCATGGTAAACCCATCAATGCCCATCCTTTGACTGTGCAGGAAAGTATTTCCTTAGCCAAAGCTTTAGATACTTCAGAGGATTTACAGACCAGCTTTTTAGACCCCGTTGGTTTGATGCCTAACAATGTATTGTACATTAACAGAGGGCGCAATGCCTTTGCCCTTTGGCACACACCCAGTCAAAAGGTGAGGCTTTTATTTAAGGAGGGTTTGGCTATTCCCAATGGTGAGGCATTTGTACCGCCGATGGTATGGAAAGCAACCAAGACCACCCTATATGTCTATGCGCTGAATAATAATGACCCTTTAACGCTGAATAGTTCTTTGTGCCAATCCCCTTACTTTAATATTTATGGTGATGGCAAGGTATGCCTCGGCACGGTCAGCATACAAATACCGAAAGATTGCGGACTGGAGGAATTTATGCGCCAATGGCAGATTTACTTTTTCAACAGTTTTTTCAGCCATACGCTCGGGGGAGGTAGTCCTATTAAAGGCAACATTGTCCAGTTATGGCAAAAGCTAATGAACACCGATACCCCATTCCCTTTAGAGAAATTGAACCCGATTAAAACCACCCTCAAAGCATTAATCAAATGAAAGCATTAACCAATATACATTTTACAGAACCTGTTTTACTTGACCCAACAAATCCCATCACTGTTAACCTTATCGGTGCGGGCGGGACAGGTCACCGCATGTTAACCGAACTCGTCAGGGCGCATTCCTGTCTACAGGGATTGGGAAAACCCGGACTGCAGGTAAACGTTTTTGATGATGACATCATTACCGATGCAAACCGGGGCAGGCAAATGTTTGCCAAATCTGAAATAGGCTATTTAAAGTCGGTTACCTTAATCAACCGCATTAACCGCCATGAGGGAACGAACTGGAAAGCCGTACCTGAAAAATTCGGCACTAAAACCCTGCACCTGTTACCGAATGCAGGGAAAGCCAATATCTATATCACTTGCGTAGATACCGTCAGTGCAAGGTTTGACATTGCTGATGCTTTGCGAAAAGTTTGCAGGGATAGCCGTAGCGACCGCGCCAAACCTTTTTACTGGATGGATTTAGGCAACAGCCGTTTTACAGGGCAATTGGTATTAGCTACGCTTTGTGAAATCAAACAGCCCGAATCGGAACGATTCAGACCAGTAGGCGTTTTGCCAAAGGTGACCGATGAATTTAAAGATTTGTTGGAACAGGTGGACGACAGGGAAGAGCCGAGTTGCTCACAGGCGGAAGCACTACGTAAACAGGATTTGTACATTAATACGGTATTAGCGGTTTACGGTGCGGAGTTATTATGGCAATTGCTCACCGATGGTATGATTGAAAACCGTGGGTTGTTCCTCGACATCAAAAAATTCAAAATCACCCCCTTAAAAGTAGCTTAACCCGATACCTATGAAAATCATTGATATAGACGGCAAAGAGATTGCCGTTACAGATTTGGATTTGGCGATTATGCAGGCCGACGACTACCGCCATTACATGCATTCCGACCCTACTTACAAAGCTTTTGATGAAAGACAGCAAGCCTATTGGGAGGATGTTTATCAAAAATTACTTGCCTTGAAAGCCTGAAAAAAATCGCGCCAACCTGCCACTTGCTCCTTAATCCGCAACAGGCAGGATGGCGTGTTTGGTCGCCTGACTTTCCCAAAAGCAAAGCCTCCCTTCGGGCACAATTGCTTTTCGGAAATACAGGCATATTTCTCTTTTTAGATTTTCTTGCATGGTCGCGCCGCCGCCTGTTTGGCTGCCGTTGGGGGGTATGTTTAAACAGGCGGCGCTTATTTTTTAACGGGTGGTTTTTAAGGTAATGGCATCCATTTTTTATTTCCATTTAAATTGCTTATTTTAGGGTTTAACGTAAAAATCGGTGCAAAATTTAATTACTAAAAATCATGTCCTACAAGAAAATTTTAGTGCCGGGCGACCCTTATATGGTTGCCGCCTTTTACGGCACCTCGTCTGATGGCTTTACGCCAAACCAACCTTTAATCCTGTTCTCCAGAGAAACCCGGATGGCCTGCCTCCGTTTTATCCGGCAAGTGTTCGACCAGGGCAATAACTGTTTTAAGGTGGATTTTAAATAAAACAGGACGGCTTAAAGATTAGCCTGCATATAATGCTAATTTTAGGCTATGAACGATACCCTGAAATTTCTGGATAGTATCAAAGACCGGCTGGAAGAAGTCCCCTATGAGGAAATCTACCAGTCGGTTGCTGCTATGCGCGATAAATTTGTGCCCTTCGCGCTTATAAAAAAGGGCGCTTTTATTGATCGGGTAAGGGTTCATAAAAAGCCTGATGACTTGTTTCTGAAGGAAGTGGATATAAGTTATATCCATGACCAGGAAATCATCGATAATTATGTGGGTTACGGCAGGGCCAATAAAGAAAAACAGGCGGTGTTTTATGGGGCAGTTCTCTCTCCCAAAATCGAACATCCCCGTGTAGTCGCCTATTTTGAAACCTCATCCTTATTAAAGCACCTGGATCAGTACCCTGACGTTACCGAGTATTTCACGCTGAGCCGATGGCGGGTGACACAGGATATTGAAGTGATGGAAGTGATCTTCAGCGATGAGGCGCTCAAGGTGAGCGAATACGCGCAAATGTCGCTGGCCAACCAGTTGAAAAACTATAAACACCTGCCCTTAGCTGCTGAATATGAAGAACAGGGACGGTTTTTTGCCAATCAGTTTGCCCGCAACGATATAAAGGAAGGCCAGGATTATAAGTATAAAATAACTGCGGCTTATGTCAATTACATTTGGGCAAAGAGCCACCTGAAAGGGGTAACCTATCCAAGCGTTCAATCCAAATACCTCGGTCAGAATGTTGCCTTATTACCTGAACTGGTCAACAGTTCCCTGCAACTGGAGGCCCCGGTGGGTATCTTTAAGTTTGAAAGAAAGGGAGGCATTAATCAACCCGTTGACAGCACGAAGGTGGCGATGAATCTGGGTAAGGATAATACCGCATTCATTTTTAAAGATTACTATGATGGAGAATTCAGATAATCGTTGACCTAAGGCAAGATTAAGAAAAGTACGTTTACTAATCAACTATTTTACATAGACCCCGATTCAGGTCTTGTTCCACCTTTTTAAATTTTAAACCCAAAAACTTTACTCCATTTGCGTACTCTACATTAACCTTATCATTTCTGCTTAATTTGCTGCTTTTAATTACTGCCTTAAATGCAGGTTTCGGCTCAGGTTTCCACCCTATTGGTGCAAGGTTAAATGAAAGACTTTTAGGTATATCCGGCCCGTTGTCAATTCTTACCTGCTTATTAGGGCTTGTTTGCATCATCCGAAAAAGGTTAAACAGTTCATCTGCCTTTTCTTTGTTGTATAATATTTTACCTGTTTTAGAATCGAACGCAGTTGTACCAAACGAGCCGATAATGCTATCCGTAGTAGGTTCAGCAATACTTGGATCGAGATCTTCATATTCGTCCAGGATAAATTTGGTTTCAACGCTATAGAGATCATATTTCTTTAATAATAGGTCATTCTTTATAGCAATATTATCACCCATTTTTTTCCTTTGAACACTGGGAAATATAATTGCTTCAATATTACCATCGCTCGGTACAGGATAATACAATTGATCAGAAGAAATTAAAGCGCTAAACAAGTAATCTCTTGGCCTAAGTCTGTCAACCGGTAGTGAAAAAATCTCAATGAAAAACTCTTCTAACAGGTAAAAGACTTTTTGAAGGTCATGGGAAATTTCAGGATTTTCAGTCTTTTCCGTTCTGATAACGGTGCAAACCGCCTTAGCGCCTGGCTTTAATTGAAATCGTGAAATCGTGATAACGTCGCCATTTTGTGGTTTGGTTTCCCAATAAGCAGATGCTTCATCGAGTGCGCAATAGGCAACTTGCTGTTCGGGAATATTACATCTGCCAAAAGTGCAATACTTAACCGGTGGCGCGAGCAACTCGTCTATGTCGGTTAAATAGTTCAATTCCTTACCCTTGCCTGCGAGAATGCGGTTGTTGTTGGAAATCCTGACAAGAAACCCAGGTAACTCCGCAGCACTCGCCATGGGTTTTAAATTGAAAAACGTGCTTATATTTTGTTTGAGTTTTTCAAATTCATCCAGTGGTAGGTCATGTATTTTCCCAAAGTAACCACGATAAAAATCCAGCTTTTGAATGATACTTTCAATGCTGTTGAGATTCATAAATTCTCTGTTCGTCTTATTGTTAGCGATTTTTTCTATCAAACCAAATTCGTCAAATACAGGTGGGATCATTTGAAAGTATTATAATTATAAAAATACGGAAATCTTCAAAGGATTTTTGTAGAAAAGGCCCATAAGCCGGCATAATATGTTTAATGGTATAGCGCCTTTTCACGACATTTAACCTTTCATACAGTTTTAATACCTTAATCGCCTTATCACAATGGCAACAATCGATCTTCACGACGTTATAACTGATGTTTTACGAAATGCCGGTACACCGCTCCGGGCGACTGAAATCGTAGATATTATCAGCCGGAACGGCATGTATCTGACAAAGGATAAAAACCCACCCGATTACAATCAGATTTATGGTAGGATCGGTAAGTACCCACACCTGTTTTCATGGAAAGATGGTGTGGTAACCTTAAGGAACTTGCCTCGGGAAGAACGCCTGTTCCGGCTGACCTGGAATACGAAAGGCTGGGAATTGCCCTTTAAGGACTTGTTAGAAGAAGTGGACGACAAAGACGAGCCAAGTTGCTCCCAGGCCGAAGCCCTGAGAAAGCAGGATTTATATATCAATACCGCTTTGGCTGTTTATGGTGCGGAACGGCTATGGCAGTTACTCAGCGATGGCATGATAGAACATCGGGGCTTATTCCTCAATATCAAAAAGTTCAAAACCACTCCGCTCAAAGTAGCCTAATGGTAATCTGTATGTTTAAATGGTAAGTGGAAGGATGTTTATCAAAAATTACTCTTATTGAAAAAATGCGTAAAAAATCGCGCCTGGACTGCCACTTGCTCCTTTCATCCGCAACAGGCAGTCCAGGCGATGGGATGACTTAGTTACCAAAAATCAGCACGGAGTTTCCTTTACTGATTTTTAGCAACACAGTCATTTTTCTTAGTAATTGTGATGGATATTATATTTCGCTCTGTCTTTTTGGATAAGTTCTATTTAAAAGCAAATTGAAGTCAAACAATTACGCATTTGTCATTCCATTGTAAATAGGCGGTTGTCAATCTTTCAAATTTCCCAGTAGTGTTAAAATTACATAAATTTAATGTTTAAACATTTACTAAAAACCATCGCTATGAAAACGAACATCAACTTCCAAAAAGCAAGCTTTAAAGATTTCGAGAATATTCCTGATTTAAACGCCTTTCAACGAGCAGAGGTATTTCAGGAGTTTACCAATTATATGGAAGAAAGCGGGCAAATGAATTTTCGCTTTATGACCAGTAAAAAGGGAAGTGGCCCTGAAATGTGGGTTACCTCACCATTTAACAAAATTCCAAAAAAGTGTGTAAGCCTTGTATCCAATGATTATCTAAACTTTACCCAGCATCCAAAAGTAAAATTGGCTGCGATTGAAGGTATAGAAAAATATGGCACAGGTGCCGGGGCATCACCGCTGATAGGTGGTCACCATGAATATCATGAAATGCTGCAAACTAAAATCGCATCGTTTTTTAACCGACCGCCAGACTCAGCACTAATATTTACAACGGGCTACACGGCAAATAGCGCAGCGATTTTAGCCATCTTAAAGAAGGAAGATGTGGCAATTTTGGATATGGCTGTACATGCGAGTGTTTACGAGGGTTGCAAGGAAACAAATTTAAAAATGTTCCTGCATAATGACCTCGAATCCTTAGAGCGTATTTTAAAGGATGCCCAAGACAAATTCCGTACAAGGCTGGTAATAATTGATGGCGTTTATTCCCAGGATGGCGACCTTGCCAAAATGGAAGCAATTCTCACTCTCACAAAGCAATACGGCGGTTTTTTAATGGTGGATGATGCACATGGAATTGGTGTTTTGGGTAAAAATGGCCGTGGTGCGATGGAAGTTTTTGGTCTCACAGACAAGATTGATATTATTTCCGGCACATTGAGCAAAGCCTTTGGTCATATTGGTGGTTTTGTTATTTCTACACCTCAAATCATCAATTTCTTAAAATTTCAATCCAGGCAACAAGTATTTTCATCTACTTCCACTCCGGCAGCTGCTGGACTATTAAAAGCCATAGATCTCATTGACGAGGAACCACAATGGCGACAAATGCTTGCAGACAATGTTACATATTTTAAGAAAGGCTTGACTGATTTAAAGTTGAATATTGGTAATACTGAATCTGCTATTATTCCTGTAAAAATTGGTGATGCCCATAAGACGGGTGATGCCGGTCGTTTATTGCTGGATGCCGGTATTTATGCCAATACGATTGTATATCCGGGGGTTGCGCGAAAGAATGCCAGGATCAGAACCAGCCTCATGGCGACCCATACCCGTGAGCACTTGGATAAAGCTTTAAATGCATTTGAATATGTTAACCAAAAATTGCATATTTCCAGTATATAAATACTGAAATTATGGCTAAGAAGACTTATCATGGAGTAACAAACGACAAAGAGCGATCTAAGCAAAAACTCGTTGATGCTGTAGGTGTCATTATCAGAACACAAGGTTACACAGGTTTAAATGCGTCTAACGTAGCTAAAAATGCTGGTGTAAACAGGAGATTGATTAATCTTTATTTTGGCAATTTAGATGCTTTAGTGGAAACTTATGTAAGAGGAAAGGACTACTGGGTTGCTGCATCGGGTAATGCAGGGGAATTAATGGAAGAAAATAAGGGAAACGACACCCGGCAAATTTTGGAAACCCTGCTCGTTAATCAGCTTGATTACTTTTTCAAGGAAGAAGAAATGCAAAAAATTGTGTTATGGCAGATTAGCCAGCGAAGCCAAATCATGTTTGAAGTTGCTGAAGAACGGGAAAAATTGGGAGCAGCATATTTTGAATTGACAGACCCATTTTTTAAAAAAACCGATGTGGATCTTCGGGCAGTAGCCGGATTGCTGGTAGGCGGAATTTATTATATGGTATTACATGCAAAATCTAATGACAGCTTATTTTGCCAAATCGATGTAAATTCACCGGAAGGGTTAGACCGAATAAAAAATGCAATAGGTGCGATACTTAAGGATACCTTTAGAAGAGCTGAAATTGCCAATAATAAAAATTAAAGGGCCAGACACCATTTATTGGCCAGATATTGGGCAAAGATAGGAATCGTGAATTTTTAGATGATGAAAAATTAGTTCCGCTAAATATTAACGTTAATGCAATGCGTTATGCTGCGATGGAAATGGACATTTGCTTTCGTAAAAACAATCTATAGCAAGTTATATTTTATTGGGTTTTATTCTTGCTAAGTAGTATCTCTACCTTTTCACGCTCACTTTTTAACAAGCTTTCATAAAGTTCTATGATTTTTTCGACCGGATTATTAATAACAGTCGTACATTCATAAGCATTATTTACCGAAGAATTATTTACAGCCTCATAAAAATTATTTGTATTGTTTAATACGCTTTCATCATTGAATTTCTGCAACCCCTCTAAGGTAACACCTAAAATACTGGCAATCTGATTTAGCCTATCTTCATCGATTGTTTCGCTTTGTTCCAATTTAGACAAAGCTTGCTTAGATATGCCCAAACCGGTCGCAACGTCCTCCTGTGTCATACCGCGTAATTTCCGGACCCTCTCTATCTTCCGTCCGATAAATGTAGGTTTAGATTTGGTGTTAGTTTCCATTTATATATAATGAATATTTATCGTTTCAGTAATTCGTTTTTTTCACGTTCACTTGCTAACAATCTCTCATAAAGCTCAGCGATTTTTTCTATTGGGTTGAAAACAAAATTGTTAGTTGCGTTATCCTTTATTTCATTGTTGTAAATATTATACTGGTGATTAATAACCTGCATGATTTTATCCTCATCAAAGCTCTTTATCACATCTGGAGTTACACCTAAAATATCGGCTATTTGTTTTAACAAAGCTTCCTCAATCTCCTCCTGTTGTTCAATTTTGGAAACTTGTGGTTGTGAAATACCAAGTTTACTGGCCAAATATTCTTGTTTTATACCCTTGAACATTCTTATCCGTTCCACTTTTTGTCCAATCGTTAAAGGCTTTCTTGTATATAATTTTTCCTCCATAAGGTTTCAAATAAGTTCTAAAGTTATAAAAATCAACTGACTTAAAATAATAGTCAACTGTATAATTTTCTCATTAGTGAGAAAATTGATTTACTTCGGACTATAAAGTTATGCGCAATTTAATCATTACCCAATATCAACACATAAATGTTTTTAGGGAATTGCTATCACATAATTTTAGTCAAAATTTTCACCCTAACTATTTTAAGCCAGGACATACCATAACGGCTAATGGAGATCTGGCAGATGGCTTTGCACCTCGCAAAGCCATCTCTTACCCGTTACAGAATCCAATTAAAAACATAATATGCTGTCCCGAATGATTAGTATATAAAACGGCAGCCGAAGATCAGTTTTTAGTTAATTCTTTTTTCAGGTTGCCGTTTTTCATTTATTGTAAGTGTCAACCTTCTAATTAACCGCCCCCATTTTCATGAAAAAAACAACGATCAAAATCGTAGTGGCTTTGCTATGCCCAAATCGATCCTGGATTAATCACCATAGGACAAAAGGATTTCTTTTAATATTTTTTTTGTTGTCCTTAAATAGCAGCGTATTTGCCCAGGCAAAAATTAAAAACATACTCATCGGCACTGTTTATTCAGCAGATGATAATAAGCCCCTACTCGGTGCTACTATTCACAACAGAATATCCGGAGTAAACATTGCAACGGATATAAATGGTAATTTCCGGCTTGTTACAACTGACACAAGCGGCGTTTTAGACATTTCCTTTATCGGTTACAGGACTGGTCAGTTATTTTTCAGCAGCAAAAGTCGCGGGCCTTTTAAGGTTTTATTGAATTTAGATGCTTCAATATTAAAGGAGGTTATTGTTTCGACTGGTTACCAAAACCTCCCCAAAGAAAGGGCGACCGGATCATTCGTACAATTGGACAGTGCCTTGATAAACCGCAGGGTTAGCACCGACATTGTAAGCCGCTTAGAGGGTGTTGTTCCTGGGTTGCTTTTTAACAGGAATACAAGTAATTCTGCAAATGGCACAACCGATATAAATATCCGAGGCCACAGTACCTTATTCTCAAATGACCAGCCCTTGATTGTTATAGACGGTTTCCCTTATGATGGTGACCTTAACAATATAAATCCAAATGATATAGAAAGTATAACTGTCTTAAAGGATGCGGCGGCAGCTTCAATTTGGGGAGTACGGTCTGGCAATGGGGTAATTGTTTTGACTACTAAAAAAGGGAAACAGAACCAGAAACTTGTTACCGAGTTAAATGCCAATGTAACTATTGGGAAAAAGCCTGATTTATTTTACAGCCCTAATTTTTTGGATGCTAATAATTACATCAATATTGAACAACTCTTATTTAAACAGGGGTATTATAATTCCCTGATAAATGATCCGACCCAGGCTATTTCACCAGTAGTTCAGCTTCTTGCAGATCAGCAATCAGGTAAAATCAGTACTGACGAGGCAAATTCGCAAATCAATGCATTAAGGAACCAGGACGTAAGAAAGGATCTCAGTAATAATTTTTATAGGACATCTGTTTTACAGCAATACGCATTAAATTTTCGGGGAGGTGGTGATAAAAGCGATTATTTCTTTTCTATTGGGGATGACCATAATTTATCTTCTCTCGATGGTAATTCCAATAATCGAATTACTTTAAACGGCAATTATAATTTCTATCCTGTTAAAAACCTTCAAATCACCGCAGGGATTAATTTTATAAAAACCGACGGAAAAAACAACAGCCCCGTCAGTAATATCAATTCCGGCGACTTTTTTGCAGGGTACATATACCCTTATGCAAAGCTTGTGGATGGTCATGGAAACAGCCTACCCATAGTTAAGGATTATAATTCCGACTTTATCAATTCCGCTCCGCAAAAAGGGTATCTCAACTGGCAATACCGTCCGCTGGATGAATTAAATAATGCCGATAACACGTCTAACTCCCTTGACAACAGGATAAATCTTGGAATAAGTTATAAAATAATTCCAGGGCTGACAGCTGGTTTTAAATACCAATACGAAAACGCATCGGTACTTGTAAACAACTATTATAGCACGGCAACTTATTATACGCGAAACCTGATCAATGAATACTCACAACAAAATGCCAATGGCAGCTTTTCATACCCTATACCCAATGGCGGAATACTACAACAGTCAAACGCATTGCTCAATTCGCATCATTTTAGAGGGCAATTAAATTATAGTACAACAATAAAACAGAAGCATGAGTTTAATGCGATTTTAGGTGGCGAAGTAAGTTCAACAGGGAATATTGGAAGCAGTAATACTGCTTATGGATATGATAAAAACACGGAATCTAACTATTCCCAAATTAATTTTTCTGATTATTATAATCTCAGCCCTTCGGGGGTGGGTTCGTCACAAATACCAAATAATCAAAGCTTTTTCAGGGCAACTGATCATTACATATCCTATTTCAGTAATGTATCATATACATATGATAGCCGTTATACATTTTCTCTGAGCGGTAGAATTGACAGATCAAATTTATTTGGAGTTTCTACAAATCAAAAATCAGTTCCGCTCTATTCGGCAGGTTTATCCTGGGATTTGGGTAAGGAACAGTTCTATCACGTTGACTGGCTGCCCTACCTTAAATTAAGGGCAACTTATGGCTATAACGCCAATGTCAATAAAACAGCTACAGCAGTCACAACCTTATTGCAACAAAGCAATTCCTATTATTCAGGAATCCCTTATAATGCAATTGCCAATCCAGGTAATCCTGAATTAAGGTGGGAAAAGGTGCGCATGACGAATTTGGGAATTGACTATGGCTTTAAAAATAATAGAGTAACAGGAAGTTTTGAATACTACTTTAAAAAGGCATCAGACCTCTTTGGAAGTTCGCCTTTGCCACCATCGACCGGAAACCCGTTGTTTTTTGGCAATACTGCCAGCACCAGCGGTAATGGCTTTGATGTTGTGATAAATACCCGGAACATTTATGGTAATGATTTTAAATGGACAAGCAACATCTTAATCAGCCATGTACTGGATAAGGTTACAGGCTATAACGAGCAATCAAACGTAGTAACTTATCTTACGGGCGGATCTGGAAATGCAGGTTTGATAACTCCACTTGTTGGCGAGCCAATTTTTGCAATATATAGTTATCGCTCAGGCCCGTTAACCCATGGCAAAGGCGATCCTCAAGGCTTTTTAAATGGTCAGCTAAGTACAGACTACGCTTCAATCATAGCAAATACACCTGTCCAGGAACTTTATTATAACGGCCCTTCAAGGCCAACAACCTTTGGCTCCTTTAGAAATACTTTTACTTACAAAAGTTGGTCATTATCCGCAAATATCATATTTAAGCTTAATTACTATTTCAGGAAGTCATCCACGTCAATTTCATATTCCGGGATCGTTTATGGCGGTGTTAATAAGGACTTCGCAAACAGGTGGCAAAAACCAGGAGACGAATCAATTACTTCTGTTCCATCAATTCAGCTTCCGCCATCGGACAATAACAGGGACTTTTTCTACCAGTATTCACAGGCCCTCGTTGACAAGGCGGATAATATCCGGTTCCAGGATTTAAAGGTTTCCTATGATTTAAACAAAAGCCAAAAGCCGAAACTGCCATTTTCACGAATACAGATTTATGGGTACGTCAATAATATCGGGATTTTATGGCGGGCAAATCACGATCATCTCGACCCGGATTTATACGCAGGTTCAACACCACTGCCCCTTACAATTTCATTAGGAATCAACTCAACTTTTTAAAAAATGGGAACTTTTACTTTAAAATACAGGGCAATAATATATGGCTGCATGATTGCATATATTCTGACAGGCTGCAAAAAGCAGGATGATTTTTTAAATACCAAACCCAATCAGGCGCTTGAAACACCAACTACTTTAGCAGACTTAAGCAATCTTCTCAATAATGAGAATGTATTTAATCGGAACTGCGACCCTGCAATTAGTGAGATTGCATCGGATGATGTTTATATTCAGGACTCGGCATTTGGAAGTTTGTCACTTTCCATTGAAAGGAATGCTTATGTGTGGGCAAAAAATATGTATGATGCCACTTCTACCCAGGTCGCTGACTGGAATAACCCTTACAAAATGGTTTATTATGCAAACACCGTCCTGGATGCTTTACCCGGTATAGGAACAACAGTGGGAAACCAGGATCAGTATAACCAGATTAAGGGTGCCGCATTATTTTACCGCTCATTTGCATTCTACAATCTGGTACAAACCTTTGCCATGCCCTATGATGCAACCAATTCAGGCAACCAGCCTGGCATACCATTGCGGCTGACATCAGATATTAATTTAAGACCTCAAAGAGCCAGCGAGGCTGATTGCTATAATCAGATCATTTCGGATTTAAAAGAAGCCATTAACTTACTCCCGGTAATCCCGGTATATAAAACACAGCCTTCTCAGCCAGCGGCAAATGCCTTTTTAGCACGGGTATATTTGGCAATAGGAAATTATCCATCAGCCCTTCAATATGCAAATGCTTGTCTTGATAAGTTTAATACCCTTTCTGACTATAATGCACTGACTTCTACACCGACAAGTGTAAGTAATAACTTCATATCTGAGGATATTTACCATAGCACTATGGTTAATTATTCAACGATAACAAACCGCAGATATGCCTATATAGATTCAGCGCTTTACAGTTTCTATTCCTCTAACGATCTCCGTAAAACCAAATTTTTTACCATTCTGGATGGATTGCCGCAATACCCCCGCTTTGTAGGGTCTTATGATTTTAAAACCAATAAATACAGCGGCCTTGCTGTAGATGAGGTTTACCTGATTAAAGCCGAATGTTTGGTCAGGTCGGGCGATATCAGCAACGGTATGACAGCCCTTAACACACTTTTAATCAAAAGATGGAAAACAGGAACATTCGTACCCTTAACTGCCTCCAGCCAGAGTGATGCCCTTAAACTGGTTTTACTTGAACGTCGAAAGGAATTATTGTGGCGGGGTATCCGGTGGACTGATTTAAGACGACTTAATAAGGAAAGTGGATCGGGTATTTCTATAAACAGGTTAGTTAACGGTACCTCTTATAGTCTGGCACCTAACGATGTAAAATATGCTTTTCCTATACCTGATATTGAAATTCAACTTGGCGGATTAACACAAAACCCAAGATAATTCTCCCAATTATATACGCCTTTAAATAAAAGTTGATGAAAAAACTATTGTTTTTAATGCTATACGGCTTAATAAGCCAGTATGGTATTGCCCAGCAAGCTAACATTTCGGGAACATTCTCCCATCTGACAGATCAGGACTCAGTACAGCTAATTATATATAAGTATGGTAAATTCCCTGTTTCGATACCGGAATTTAAAACACTTTATTCTGTTAAGGTATCTAATCATAAATTTCATTTTACGATACTAGTAACGGGTAAACGCCCGTATGAGTACAGTTTACAAATACCCAGGCAAAGACTTCTTATCAATTTGGAAAACCTTATTGTTGAAAAAGGAGACGATATACAAATCACCGGAAATGACTTTGTTATTAAAGAATTTAAAGGCAGAGGATCAGAAAAACTTAATGTAATAAGAAATCTAAATGCCTTAGACACAGCAACACAAAAACAAACATTTTCAACAACTTATACAGACTTGCAAAATGTAATTGTCGCTGGAAATAAGCATACAATAACTGCTGACAAGTATTTGAAATCACAAAAGAAGCATTTGAGTAATATGGTTTACCAAATGCTCCGTTTTAGAATAGATTATCAAATGACAGGTGTATATTATTCTTTGGTGTATATGAATGCCAGGGACTCAATTAGAAATGCACTTACACATTTCTGGCTACCGGAAAGGCACAAATATCGGTTCCTGCAGCCTTTTACAACAGGGGAATATTCTACAGAATTTACTTTAAGTACAATAAATGATTTTGCTATAAATGAAATAGTAAAGAATAACGATTATTCCACGTTGTTTTACCGGAGAGGTCTGAAGAAAATATATACGCATTTAAAGGCCAATTATACAGGCGATATAAGGGAGAAATTGATTACTTATACAATATTGTCCGCGTCCGGATCAAACGACCTCAAGGAATGTTATGAAGATGCACTAAAATATGTCAAAAACGCAGAATTTAAAACAGCGCTCATAAACCATTGCCAGGTTATTCCGGGGAGTCCTGCTTATGATTTTAATTTACCTGATACCAATCTGATAGTTCACCATTTATCAGATTATAAAGGTAAGGTGGTGGTATTGGATTTTTGGTTCACCGGTTGTGGAAATTGCCGGAAACTTACACCAATACTCAGAAATATTGAAGACCATTATAAAAACAATGATGACGTAATTTTCATAAGTATCAGTTCTGATAAAGAGTTAAAGAATTGGAAAGCTGGTATTAAAAGTGGGTTTTACACGACATCACCGGAAGAAATTAATCTATTCACTGCCGGAAAAGGCAGATATGATCCTTTCTATCAAAAATCCAATATCCAGGCAGCGCCAACCCTCAGAATTATTGATAAGTACGGTAACTGGTGTGAAAATCCAGTGAAATACGGATCAGATAACGGGGAGGATCTAATCACAAGGATTAATCAAGCATTAAACAAATAAGGGATTAAATTAGCCACTACCAATCTATAAAACTGGTAGTGGCCTCTTTTTTAAAACGGCTGGTACAGGGTGCCATTGGAAGAATGCCCGCTTGGCACCACATTGTCTGTGGGGGCGGTATTCGTAACAATTGAACAAATTCCATTGCTTGTAGATTGGCAGGCTAAGGAATTCGGATCTGGCTGATTGGTTTGCCAATGAAAACCAGTAGGCGTTTTCACTGCATAATAGGTAGCCGCATTTTTCTTAGCCGCAGGGCTGAACGCAAATGCAACTCCAACGCTGCTCATAGCAGCTACGGCCATAATGGCCATTTTTAGTTTTTTCATGGATGTAAAAATTAATTCATTACCGGTTTTACCAACAGGACCAGTTTTAACCTGATTTCGCGCGTGAAATATTTTTATGATCGTTTTCGATTTTTAATTTCTGAATATTGTTGTTTTCAGGAGCCTTGTTTAATAGTAAACCAATTATACCGACTGCAACGAAAAACAGGTTGAATATCAGATGCTGTTCCCAGGTAAAGGATTTGAATATCCCTCCGCACGAACAGGGTACTCTCGGAAAAAAATTAAACATGATCGCTACGATATAAATGGCAAAGGCGGCCATTAAAACCTCGGTTATTAGCAAACCCATCCTTCTTGTTTTTGGCCACGCTACCATGAAAGCGGTTATTATTTCAATCGGTGGAAGAATGATAACGAGTATATCAATTAACCAGGTTGGAAAAGGTTGTTTATGCATATCCCTTTTAAAACCGACAAAGTCAAAATATTTGCTGGAACTCGCATACAGCCACATCATTACAATGAGAAGTATGGCTATAAACAGTACCAATTCCTTTATCATTTTTTTAACTATCATATTTGAAATAAATGGAATCCGATTTTATCCGGATGATTATACCTAAGCAGAAAATGAACAATACCGCTATTCCCAACCATAAAATCAGCTGTGGGTACCGTATCGCTTCCATCCAGCCAATACAAAGTGCTTCCATTATACCCTGAATGGGATATTATATTCACAATATGCGATGCCCTTGCATACCATTCAGGCTCTTTAAAAACCCGATACGCTTCCAGGTAAACTTCACCTAAGCCCGATAGTCCATTTGCCTGGCTCAGATAATTACTGGATATAAATTTTGGATGACTAAGAAGTGCAGATGTCGCGGCGGCTTTGTATTCGGGTAATTCCAAAAGTTCAAATGCTTTAATGAAAAGGAAGGCAATTCCGGTAAAACCATATTCCAACCAGGGATCAACCCCACCGTTTTCTGAATTGACCTTCCAAACATAACAGCCATCAACCTCCAGACGTTGCTTTAGTAACCAGTTTAATGATTTTTTAGCGGCAATCCTGCTTTGCTCACTGTAAAATTTCGTCCCATAGACTAACAGAAAATATGTAATGCCTGCAATGCCATGAAAAAGACCAGTAAGTTTAACTCCTTTAGCTGCTCCCGAATCTTGTTTTATTGACCAGGAACCATCACGGTTCTGGGAACAAATTAGCTTTTCAGCTATTTCACTTGTTTTTGAAGCTAAGTTTGGAAATTCCAGCAGCTCGGCACACGTCATCATTGCCAATCCCTGTCCAGCAATTCCGTTGGCTACATTTAGTTGACCGGTATTTAAACTGAGCAAACGGGCAATCAGATCAATATAATTTATGCCCATTTCTAATTGTCCGTATTTAATTAGAGTAGAAAGAACTACACAAAAACCGGCCGCGCCGTTATTTAGCCCAGGGTCACAATTATTTGAATGTGCTTCAAAGAAACTTTTCACCTCATTAAAGTTCAAATAAAAAGTATCTCTGTTTTCGTTGAGGTCACGGCCAAAATAATCAGCAATTGCAAAAAGATAAGTGATACCTGAAGCACCTTTAAAGAATCCCGGATAATAGGATAAGCTTTTAGATTCATTAGCAAAAAGGAGATTTTCGGATACTGTTTTAGAATGCCATTTTCCCTCTTTATTGGCTAAGGGCCATTGCCAAAATGATCTTAGTGCTGTATCAATCATGGTTTTTAATGCTGGAAAATCATTTGTTATGATAACTTCCTTTAGCCCAGGTTTGGCCCCGGTTAGAAGTACTGAATAAAATACTTCAAGGGCATGTTTAATTGAATCCAAATTTGGTCTTTGGCCAGGATCATGGCTGAGACTTGAGCAAATTAAGATGGCGATCCTTTGATTTCTTATTAAGTAGTTTAAGTCGGCGTAAAGGTTGTCCGTATTATATAAACTAAGCTTTGTAGGGGAAATACCTGTAAGCGCCTTTATCAATAAACCACCAATACCAAAGAAATCATCTTCAATCACCGGCATTTTCATCCCGGTTTGTGCCGGTGACATATAACCGGGTGTACCCAGGGTAAAAAAAGGGTCAGGGTGATTAGTCTGATAATTATAACACAGTTCAATATCAATCGCCACCACCCGGTTATCTTTGGTTATCATAAAATTTACCGGACTTAAATCTCTGTGAATAAATCCACAGGTGTGTAAACCCTGGATAAGGCCCACTACTTTTAAAAGCAAATTGATAATTGCCGTTTGATTCTCCTTTTCAAGTGCGAACCAAACTTTACCCTTCTGAAGAATATTTAAAATATCATTTAAGGAATTTCCATCAATAAATTCCATTATCAAATAGGCATCATTCCCGGATTCAAAAAAGTCTATTGGATGCGGTAATGAAATCAATCCCTCAAGTTCTGACTGAACCTCATATTGCCATTGTAACCTGTCTTTTATGGTTCGGCCGGCATCATCATAACATTGATTAAATTTCCCCTGCTTAATTAGGCACCAATGGATATTACTCCATTTCGAGATGTTTAATCCCTTGTAAACATTTCCTTTGACATCACCTTTGAGTGTTTCAAGAATGAGATACTTTCTATTCAGCAGTTTTCTAATTTTAGCTTTCGGCTCCCTGCAAATTGCCTGGAATGGCCATGTTCTATCTTCCTTATTTTTATTGGAAATAAAATCAGTTTGGTTATCATATCCGGAATAGACACAGCTACCCAAGTGCCTGGCAGCAGGTATATCCGGGCCGTTGAATATTTTTGTTGTACATAAAAGGCGTTCAGCAGCAGCAAGAGCCTTTATCCTGCTGCCCGGATAAATGGTGATGATTTTACCAATAAGGTCGTAACCTAATCCGCCCTGCAATAAAAGATCATGAACATTGCTGGATTCTGGTATTGTAAATGAAATACCTGGGCTTTCAAGTATGGGAAAAATAGCTTCCAGCATTTCGGCAATTTGCTGTTTAACCACAGTAATATAGATCACCCACCTGGTTTGTCCGGAATTTTCTCCTGCCTGTAAATATGGGCCGTTGTGACTATATAATATATCATATCGGTTTAGAAGCGTTTCATAATTATGATAATGGAAATTAATATGCTCTATCCCATTTTGATTATTATCATTTTGAACAAGGTCAGTTTGTATATTTCTTGGAGCTTCCATACCTGCACATTAATTATAGGTTAAAGCTAATAGTGTCCAACTGTATTATCTGTTGATTTACCTCACAGAAATTCTCGGTTTACAACACATTAATTTTCGGTTTACCGTAAGTATTCAGGAGAAGTATTTCATCAAAGATTGTGATGTAACAGAGTTTCGATATATGCCAAATTTAAGTCGGCCTTATTTAAGAGAAATTTCAATGAAAAAACAAATAGCCTAAAATTAAGGGGATAATATATTAAATTATGTGTTTTACCGTACAAAAGAAAATGAAGTACCGTATAAAATTAGGTGAAGAATTCGAGTGGATTTTGTGAAGTTCTTCAGTATGGTAAACCTTTATAAAGGCGGCTGAAAGTCTCCCTTGTTACATTAAGGTAAGATGCGATCAAAGATTGCGGTATCCGTTTTAAGACATAATCCTCGTGTTCACACATAAAATCATAACGTTCTTTTGCTTTTGGAAACCGGAGAAGTTTTTCCCTGTATTGTCCTTCGTTTATACTTTCTGCAAATAAAAGGAAGAAGAATTCCATCAGTTCAGGATACAATTTTAATACTCTTTGGATGTTGTTGATTGGAATAGCTAAAACTGTTGTTTTCGTTACGGCACTTATATATTCATCGCTTGTGCGCTGATTAAAAATACCCTGGGGTATTATGATATCACCTTCCTGTTTAAACCAGGTGGTCATTTTTTCCGCCGGGCCGTCAATCGCACCTCTGACATAACCACTCTGAATAAAATAAATAGCAGTTGCAAAGTTACCTGGCGAAAGAAATATCTCAAGCTGATCAAACTGGTTAACTCGTAATCCTTCCATAAGTGCCAGCGATATTTTTTGAGGCAGAATTTTGGTACGATTAAGGCGTTGGACAAAGGCGGCAGAATCAATCATTATTACTACAGTTTTAGACAAATAACCATATTCCGAAGGCTCAGGTCAAGTGGCTAAGGGTGGCAATAAAAATGTCATCATTTTAAAAAACGCAGATTTTTGTTAAATTTTACTTTAAAGCAAATCAATTTTCTCACCATTGAGAAAATTGATTTATATTTGTTAAATGCAGATAGTATAACAGAGGGCGATTATTCGGAACTATATATTATAAAATATAAGTTTTGGCAGAACATTATTATGGCCGCAGCACTGATAAAAATCAAAGGATTTGTACAAACCTACACGGGTTACAATTTTGAGAATATCACCGATCTTGAAATTGAGGAACTGAAGGTGTTCCTGGCTGAGGCTTTTCTTTCTGTGAGGTGGGAAATTGAAAGTGAATTTGATAAAGCACCAGACTTTTCAAATAAAACCCAGTACATACATAATCTGCAATTACAATTAACACATCTTGCGGGTGGCCTAACTGGTTTTGATCAGGAAAATGATGACTCAAAGCAACTTTCCCGGGTATTTGAATGGGTGTTAAATGGCCTATTTGAGTTGTTTGAATATTTGCGTACCTATTTTAAGGCTTATTTCAATTACGAAGCTGACCTGCCAGTAAAATTTATTGAACGCGCCAAGAATACCTACTTTACTACCCCACAAGACCTTACTGATAAACTTACAGAATTAAAGGTTGATAAGGATCTCTTAAACCTGCTAAAGAATTTCAGTGAAGCTTCCAGGGATTCGGAGAAATTCACTTTACGAACCTGGCGGCAATGGGATTACCTGGTAGGTGTCGTTATAATTATTTATGCTTTTCTGGATGATCCTATTAAAGGTGATATTAATCTTGAATTATTGAAACTGCTGATCAGCCAGGAGTTTAACAGCATACAGGTTTATGCATATTTTATAAAATATGTAGAGCGCGTCACATTAGGCGAAGCTATATTTCAGGAACAACAACAGGAATTACTTTATTTAATAAAGGTGTTCCGGCAGGTAAGGATTGATGCTGAATTCATGTATGATTCAAAGGTTCAGTCTTTAAAAAGTTCTGTGTTAGAAAGCCTAGAAGCTGAACTGGCTTATTTGGAACAAAAGGAAAAATTACTCATTCAAAGCTTAAAAGCTACGGAACCAAATGGGCCTTCTAAGTTCTATTTTACGGTCGCGATAACTTTAGCGGAACTTATGTTTTTCTTTAGGATTATGCTGGAGGTAAAGGTGATTTTTACAAAATTCAACTCCTACTTGTATGAATTTGTATCAAATCACATCAAGACACAAAGAGCTGAAAATTTATCCAAGCAGAGTCAGCGCAATCATCTTAGTAATAAGCTGTTCCCGGATCGGACTGTTAAAAATGTTAAAGGCTGGCTGGAAAAGATGATCAATCATATCAACTTATATTACGATATATAATCAAGTTTAGAAGGTTTAGCTTTTTCTTTCCAACAGGTGCAGTAACCCTTTTTCATCCAGGAATCTAATGACCATATTAAACCTTACATAATCAAACGCCTCCTGTTCCCGTAACCATTTCCAACCCTTACCGATAAATTCCTGAAGATTACTGATTCCGAGTTCCTTTAAGTTTGATTTACACTCAGCGTTTAAATCTAACTGTTCAATTGGGGTTTGAAGGATTTTTTCTTTAGCTGTTTCCATAAAAAAATAGCGTGGGTCACCAGTTTTTCTGTTACAAGAGGTACGGCTAAGAACCTACACACAGGGTAAACCAATGCCCACGCATAACGTGGACGATCAGTCTATTACCCCCTTGTGTTAATTTTGAATTTAGCCGATTCCTTGTAACAAGGTTAATAGTGTCGTTAATATATTTTATATCATTTTAATTTCTACTTCATGCATCAAAGTTAATCATAGCCCTAAGTATATCAAATAGAGTTTTTTTGGAAAAAAAATAAAAAAAATGATAAAAATGGGTTACAACATAATTTTGGATTCTAAGCTGGTATAACCACAAAAAAGCACTTGGATGGCACTTTATTGTGTCATCTTAGCCACTTTACAACAAATGCTATTAACACCAAATTGGTCATAACTTTTAAATACTTAAACTAAAAATAAGGAATTTATGATCAATGAAAATGGTAATGCACGGTACGTGCAGCTTGAAGAAGAACTGGAATTATTCAGCGAGATGGGTATATCTCCGGTACAAAAATTAACAGGCACTTTAAATAGTGTGAGGCTGGCGTTGGCAGACCTCAAAAAGGAAGTTTACAATTATAGTTTCACCGATCCTGAGGAAGAAATTTATTTTTTTAAACACATCAAGCCTAAATTTCTCGCCTCCCAGATTTATGCGCTGGAAAGATTTAAAATCGATGCCGACAAGCCTTTAGGCGAAGAAACTATTCTTAAAATTTATTATGAACAGGAACTGAAATTTATCAGGCGTTTTTTTGAAAAACACCAGTTTCTATATCAGTATTATCTTTTGGAGGGCAAGGAACTGGATAACGCTTATTTTATCCGGGGTATAAATCAATCCAGTATTTTTATTGCTGACGGGCCTGATTTAGATCCGAAGTTTTCGACACCGGGCGATTACCTGTTCGCCAGGTTTCTTGCAATGGAGAAATTACAGGAATATTTAATGCAAAGGCTCTACAACCCACTGGAAACTGAAAACCATTTTAAAAACTCCAGGACTAAAGGGTCTTTTAAATGGACTGGTGATAAATCCAATTTAATTGAACTGGCTTATGGTATTTACGGCACGATGCAGATCAATGATGGAAATATAACCATTGCTGATATTATAGAATGGCTCGAACTATCCCTTGATATAAGCCTGACCAGGTATTATCGACGGTTTTCTGAAATTAAAATGAGGAAATCTATCAGCAAAACGAAGTATCTCGATGATATGCGGGATGCCCTGGCCAAATACATAGACGAGGGTGATACCTTTAAACCCCGCTCAATAAAACCCCTTCCAAAGGCCAAATAGGCCGTTTATAAAATAAATCTTTAGTGCTCCGGTGGTGCCTTGTGAAATAAAAATTTGGCAACCGGGCACCTTTGTTCCGTCATCCTGCTGCAATGGTGCAGCAGGTAAACCTGACGGGATGAAGCTTAAAGATATGTTTCTACTTCTCATGGAATCTGCAAATCAAGGCACTGAAAGCGCCCTTGCAGAGAACATCCAAATTCCTGAGTGGATTACCAAATCCGAAGCGTATCGCAGAAAAAATCCCAGTACAGAATTGACAGAAAAAACTGGAAGCCATCGCGGCTACCAGTAACCGTGGAACTTATCTGCCCGTGGCAGAACGGGATTTCGCTTAACGCCCCAGTGGCTGATAGGCAATTCGTTATTTGACATGCAGGAATGAAGCATTACCCTCTTAATACCAGGGAATCAGGCGAAGCTGAGATCATATCAACATAGCGAAAGCGCCTGGGCAGGCGACGGCCCGAATCGTAGGATTTGACGTGAGTAGTTCCGAAATATATACCGGCAGAAGCGAATTTATCGGGTTCGATACCCGCTGCCGGTACAAGCAAAAGAGGTCTTTTGCTGCCGTGCTATCCTTAAGACAGATGTTAATAGACGGTTCCTTTTTATTTTTTGCCGGCCATAAGGAATTACTAATCCAGTATCATCTCCGGCTTCATTTTTAACTCAAATCAATTATCTATGTCTAATTTATTAACAGTGAAAGAGCTTAAAGAACAAGGCTCCCTGGTAGACCTGTTAAGTCGTTTAGGGTATCAGCCCGTTCCCAAACGCGGCAGGGAAAGAATGTATCACAGTATGCTCCGGAACGACGATAGTGATCCGTCCTTTAGTGTGAACGATGATCTCGGTGTGTGGTTCGACCACGGTTTAGGCAAAGGCGGAAACATCATTGATTTCGGCCTATTGTATTGGAAGCACTTAGGCTTTAATGACGTCGTAAAAAAGATCCAGCAGGTGTGTTCTCTGGAGCCTGGTGAAACCAGGGTAGCCAGGCCGCGCAAAGCCGTTAAAATTCCGCAACACATAGTGGAGCAGGTCAAACCAATAGGCACTCACCCGGCAATTACAGAATACCTGAAAAGCAGGGGTGTTTTTGATGTCGCCAGGAAATACCTATCCGAAGTGTATTATTATGTGGAAGATGACAAAAATGTCCGTAAACATTACTTTGCTGCCGGCTGGCAAAATGAAAACAATTCGTGGGAGGTACGTAACCGGTATTTTAAAGGCTGTATGGGCCATAAAGGAATTACTTTCTTTCCCGGCCATGCAAAGAAGGCCGCTATCTTTGAAGGCTTTCTTGACTTTTTGAGTTGGCGAATAGATTACCCCGAGGCTGATCAAAGTGTAATTATTTTAAATACCCTGAATTTATTACAGCAAGGGATTAATAAAGCTAAGGCATTTTCTTCACTTGATATTTACTTTGACCGAGATAAGGCCGGAAAAATGGCTACCAGGGATTTTATTAAAGCATTGCCGTACGCAACTGATCGTTCAGAAATTTATGAGGGCTTTAATGACTACAACGATAAGATTAAAGCAGGTCTGAAAATAGTTGCAGCAGAGAAAAGGACAAAAGATGATTTCTTTTCTGGTATCCGCGTACCTTTTGAAAGATAGTACCATGTTATTATCACCCGATCATTTCCACCAAACATAATTTCTAACCCCAAACGTCAAATTCATAATCCAAAATTCCGTTGCTTTTGCAACGGCAAGATGTCTTTTTGTTGCA
This sequence comes from Mucilaginibacter gossypii, assembly GCF_900100945.1. Lineage (GTDB taxonomy): Bacteria > Bacteroidota > Bacteroidia > Sphingobacteriales > Sphingobacteriaceae > Mucilaginibacter > Mucilaginibacter gossypii. The sequence goes on from NZ_FNCG01000008.1 coordinate 170,614, forward strand.
CAAAAAGTCTCTTGCCCTCCCGGGAGGATTTAAAAAAACTCGCAACTCGTTTTTTCTATGGGGGACTTTAAGAAACTGAATGGAAGACCGCAGTTGAAAGAAGGGAAGCGGACCAAGTTTATAAACGTCAGGTTCACCGAAGATGAATACAAGGAGGTTGCAGAATTAGAAAAAGAACTGGCCCTTTCAAAGACAGATCTGATTAGGATGCGAATTTTATCTGATGCAAAAAAAACGGTCATCAACGCTAAGGAACTGATCAAACATCTGGACACAGTAGGTGCGGAAATGGGCCGGATAGGTAACAATATAAACCAACTGGCCAAACATGCAAACACACTTAAGCTACGTGGGGCACTAAATCCAACGGTCGTAGAAAGGTTCAACCAACTTTTTGAGGATTATATCCAAATTCAGCAACTGCTGGAAGTTTCTCTCCGCAAAATTATAAGGGCAATGGGCAGTTGACTGTTCAGGGTCAGTAATATTCAGAAATACTGATATAAGATTATACAGGTATCCTGTTATTCAGTTACCCAGATACACGGTTATAAACTTTCGGATAGTTATAAACTGCAGGTAATCAAAAACTAATAATTAATAAAAGATGAAGTACAGAAACAAACACTATTTTGAACTCGGGACGCTCCCGTTTATTCTTTTTCCAGCCATTGGGTTGACAGTCGGCCTAACGCTTTGGATCAGTAAACCTTCAATTCCTATTCCCTATGGATATGGTACCCCTTTTAGCAGCTCCGGTATTTATGAAGATAAGTTGAAGCCATATGTGGATGCTTTAAACCCAGACATTGATGATTGCGAAAAGGCTGTGTTTGATTATACCCGTGATACTGTCCTGGTTCTTACCGGACCGGATTTTTTAAAGGTTGCACCAGGCATGAAGAGGGTACTTTATAGAACAAAACAAGGTATCCTAAAAACCATCGATTTACCGGTTACTCAACTAACTGAAATTTCCGTTGACTCAACAGATGTTGAGGAGTAAACCTGATTGGAATCTTTAAAATAAGATATCCTGTTATACTGATACCCTTTTACTAAGTTATCAAGTTAGCCTGATATGCTGATATAAAGATAGTCTGCTATACTTTTACAATGATACTTTGTTCTACTGATACACGGTTACTGTGTTATTTCATTATACAGGTACAATGATCATAGGATAACCGGTTATACTGATATCCTGTCCTACGGATCGCCCGTTATGCTGCTCACCTGGTAGACAGTTATGCTGTTACCATGAACTATCGTTACAGGGTTATGCCTTCCCGATTACATAAGTCAACCTTTAAATTTTATGATCGCCCATATCCTTGAAAAATCATCAAGAACTTTTGCAGGCGTAAAATACAACACTAATAAGATCGACCGCAATACAGGTGAATTAATGCTAATCGCCAACTTTGGCGCTACACAAGCATTAAACAACCCAAGGCCGCAGGATCTTGTCAACTACCTGCTAATGGTTGCCGCTCAAAACAAGGGCATAAAAAACACCCAGTTTCATGCGGTCATTTCAGCCCGAGGGCGAAATTATACCAAGCAGGAACTCACCAAAGCTGCCGTGATGTGGTTAAAGGAAATGAAATACGGCGATCAGCCTTATCTCATTGTATTCCACAAAGACACCGCTAATCACCACGTACATATCGTCAGCTCCCGTGTGGGCAAAGATGGCAAACAGATAGACCGCGATTATGAACAGGTCAGGGCGGTCAGGAACATAGAAAAGGTATTGGGCTACACATTTGCATTACAATACAGTTTCAGCACCAAAGCGCAGTTTTATTTGATTTTGGAAAACCAGGGATACCTTGGCCGTGATTACGTCCATGAGGAAAAGCTTCAAAAAAAAATTAATGCTTATGAGCCTGACAAGGCAAGGATTGCAGAACTGAAAGGGCTGTTCCTGGCCCATAAGGCAGCCCCGAACTTTGTCCACATGATGCAAACACAATACAGGCTTGATCTAGTATTTCATTCTTCCGAAGGGCAGAAGCCCTATGGATATACCGTTATTGACCATGCCACCAAACAGGTTTTTAAGGGAAGCGAGGTCCTGAACCTGAAATACCTGTTGGATGAACACCTCAGTTTTGAGCCGGCCTACCAACCGGCTGGAATAGAGCTCCATGATTATTTGGACAGTAATGCTATTACTTATTATTCAGAATACGCACCGCAGCCGGTGCACATCAGACCTATCATGATTTCCGACGATGTGGACGATCAGCAGGTACTCGGCATGAAACGCCGGAGGCAAAAGAAAGCAAGAACTAATACCCGATAAGGGATAAACCCATGAAAAATTATGATTTGTTTATTTGGAAACCAAAAGGGGGGTGTCGGCAAAAGTACGCTCACCGTCCTATCAGGGAACTACCTGAGCCTGGCTAAAGATTGGCCAGTTACCATTATTGATATGGATTATCAACAATCCATATCACAGAAATATGAAAAGGCCAAGGTGCTCGAAAATGATGAGCCTTATGAAGTTTTACCTGCTAACCTGGAAAGTTTTTCAGTGTTGAGTCCAATCCTCACCAAAAATAAAAAGGATGCTATCCTGATCGACCTGCCAGGTAAGTTGGATGACGATGGCCTCATACCGGTTTTCAAATGCGCTGACCTGGTGATCTGTCCATTTACTTACGATGAGTTCACCTTTGAATCCACCGTTTTATTTGCGGTAGTGCTTAAAAAGGTTAACCCAAAAGTGGATGTAGTTTTCATTCCCAACCGGATAAAGGCTAATGTGAAGTTTGAGATCATGAGTGAGGTGAATGAACAGCTTTCCAGATTTGGCAGGCTCACAACGGCCATTCCTGACCGCATCGACTTTCAAAGGATCAGCACCTTTCACACACCCTTATCTCTTGACGCTGTAATAAACCCTGTATTCGAAGAAATATTTGCCGACCGCTTATGGAAAAAATGAAAACGTTAGCTGACCAGCTACGCGAAAAAATGGTAAAACCCGGTGATAAGAAAACGAGTGACAACCGGAACCTGGGTGTTAATGTCCATCAAAACGCAAGAAAAAAAGCGGATAAGATCATCGAATCGACTATACTCAAAGCATTAATTGCTTATGATAATAGTGATAACAAAAGCATGGTGCATAGCCGGTTTGATAAGCACACCCTCGATATCATGAACAAATTTAAAATGGCTACTGGTGTGGATGTGACAAAGTTTGTGGCATTTGCTGTCAAGCATTTTTTTGACAGCTACCCGGAGCTTAAAACAATTATTAAACAATTTATACAAAACACTGACTTATGACCTGGATAAAATTTGCCATTTGGCTGCTTGGTATCTATACCATTTATTATGCGGCCCTGATCTTTTGGGATTACCTGCGTACCAAACGCGGGGATACGGAAAGTGATAAACATGAACTCACTTTTGTTGAGGATATACTGCCCGTTAAATCACCTATTGATGAGGTTTCTGCCTCAGGAAAGGAATCTGCCGTAGCATTTTCGGGAGGCGTTAGCCTCAAACAGCTTTTTAATCTCGCCCGTGAAGAGTCGGTCGAATACATCAAATCTGTTAGCTTTTAATGAATGAGATTTATCCTGACTGTTTTTTGCTTCCTGCTTATGGTAGGGGCATTTGCACAACCCGGCATCACAGAGATGCAGCAGGCCCAACAAAACTTATCTTCTTCATTTTTCTCTGCCTTTGATTGTGCGCTTGTCATAGCTACTTTATTAGGGCTCAACGGCGCAATTAAAATATACCATAACTGGCAGATGGGTAAAGATCGTATCGATGCGGATGTTGCCGCATGGTTCTTTGCCGCTATTTTTATTACCCTATCGGGTGCCTTCTTAAGGGCGTTGTTCGGAATCTGAACGCCTTTCTCTATTAAGCTCCTTCCCCGGCAGCTATAAAAGATTTCTGTCAAACCTTCTTCAAAAAAATGCAAACCTGTTTTCAGGTTTGATACCGCAGCTTGATACTGCCAATCCCATTTGGGTGAATTAATTGGGGAGTTGTTCGTGATCTGAACGCCCTTTAACAATAGCCGGCCATCTCCCAGGTGACCTTAAAAGATCTCCGCCTTTATTTTTTTCTCCTATTTAATGTTTACAAAAACAAAAAAGTTATGGGCTTCAGCGGTATTGCTGGCCCTTTCGGTGCCTGTATTTGCGCAAAGCGGTGTTAACGGCCTGAACACTGCAACTTCCACCCTAAAAACCTATGTAGCGCCCGTAACCAACATCACGTTGGTGATCGGCGGAATCGTTGGTATCGTTGGTGCTATCCGTGTCTATTCAAAATGGAACAGCGGAGATCAAGATATCAATAAGGAATTAATGGGCTGGGGGGGCAGCTGTGTCTTTCTCGTGGTTTCCGCATTGGTGATCAAGGCTTTCTTCGGCTTATAATGGCCAGGAAGTATCCTGTATATAAGGGGCTGCAACGGCCCCTTATATTCAAAGGGTTCAAAGGCAAGTTCATTTACTGGGGTATTGCCTCCCTTTTAACCGGCCTTGTATTCGGTGCGCTTACCATGTCATTAGTTAACATGTGGCTAGGTGCGCTGGTACTCATTGGCTTTATCGTTGGCGGTTTACTCTTTACTGCCAGCAAACAAAAAGGCGGCCTGCATTCTAAAAGCCGCACCTCAAACATTTACATCCTTAATCATTATGGCCGTAAAAACCTTATTTAACATTCCCTATGCCGGAGTGGATAAAGGTGGTGAATACGATTTGCTCATAGGTCTTAACGGGGAATATTCGGTAGTCATTCAAATGGTAAACCCGGTGATCCGTTACTCCGCTTATCCGGCAGGGTATGACGAATTTCACAATCTGCTTATCAATGTTGTTAAAATAATAGGCGATGGTTATCTCCTGCAAAAGCAGGATATTATCAGCCGCTCACCATATAAAGGCCCGCCGGCAACCGAATACCTTCAAAAGCAATACAACGCCCATTTCGACGGGCGGGAATGCATCCAGGTGATTACTTATTTAACCATAACGCGCCAGGTAAAAAAGGGCGCGTTTTATGTTTTCGATGCGCGTGTCCTGCGGGACTTCCGGCAGGCAATCGGTAAGGTTCTTGATGTGCTGCCTTTGGCAAATGCGCTTAATGAGGGGCAACTAAACCAGTTGGTTTTACAGCTGCTTAGTATGGAGTTCGGCCAGCCGAATATTGTGCTTAACAATCTTGCCCCATCAGAAACTGAAATCAGGATTGGTGAAAAAGCAGTTCGCAGCATCAGCCTGGTAAATATTGACAGCATCGACCTGCCGCCTGATGTGGCTACCCATATCGAGCTTAACGACAAGGAAAGCATGCGCGGGTTCCCGGTAGATTTCCTGTCCTTTCTCTTTAAAGTTCCTGGTGTTGATGTGATCGTTTTTAACCAGCTGATTGAAATACCCAACCAAGCCGTTACGCTTCGCAAATTGGAACAAAAGAAAAAGCGACATGCGGGTATCCCTGACCCGGCCAATCAATTGTGTGTAGAGGATATTGACCTTTTGCTAAATGATGTGGCACGGGAAAACCAAATGCTGGTTAATTGCCACTTTAATATTTTGGTGGCGGCACCTATTGCCTCTATACAAAAGTCGGTCAATTTTGTAGAAAGCTCTCTGTTCCAGTTGGGTATTATCCCCAGCAAAAACGCCTACAATCAGTTGGAACTTTTTAGGACAGCCCTTCCGGGAAATGGTGTAGAATTGAAAGAATACGATTGGTTCCTGACAACCTGTGATGCTGCTATATGTTTTTTCTTTAAGGAATCACTACCAAAGGATGAGCCTTCTGACTTTCTAATCAGGTTTACCGACCGGCAAGGAATCCCCGTTGGAATCGATCCGTCGGACCTTGTAATGCGCTCAGGGCGGGTAAATAATCGCAACCGCTTTTGTCTTGGGCCAAGCGGTTCTGGAAAAAGTTTTTTCATGAATTCGCTGATCGAGCAATACATGCTATATAACATGGATATGGTAATTGTGGATACAGGCCACTCTTATTCGGGACTATGTTCCTACTACAACGGGAAATATATTACCTATTCTGACAAGTCTCCGATTACGATGAACCCATTTCGCATTACCGAAGAGGAATACAATATTGAAAAAAAGGATTTTTTATGTACGCTCATCGGTGTGGCCTGGAAGGGTGCCGAAGGAACCTTTAGCCCGGTTGAACGGGATGTAGTGGCAAATGTGATCTCTTCCTATTACGGTAAGTCTTTTGCTGATAACGGCGAGTTGAATTTCAATACTTTTTATGAGTTCGCCCTGGAAAAAATACCCGAGATCAAAAACGAGGAAAAAATCGTTTTTGATTTTGACGAGTTCCGCTATGTACTTAAAAAGTTCTATAAAGGCGGGGAGTTTGCGCCTATACTGAACAAGGACGCTGACAAATCCTTGTTTACCGAGCGGTTCATTGTGTTCGAAATTGACAGTATAAAGGAGCACAAAATTCTTTTTCCGATTGTCACGCTCATCATCATGGATGTATTCATCCAAAAGATGCGTTACCGCTCCGACAGGCGTAAAACTTTAGTGGTAGAGGAGGCATGGAAAGCCATCGCCAGTCCATTGATGGCGGGGTATTTACTGTACCTCTATAAAACGGTCAGGAAGTTTTGGGGTGAGGCAATAGTTGTTACGCAGGAGCTGGGCGACATCATCGGCAACGCTGTAGTAAAAGACAGTATCATCAATAATTCTGATACCATCTGCCTGCTCGATCAAACCAAGTTCAAGGACAATTATAATGATATCGCCGCCCTGCTGTCCATTAATGAAACCGAGCGCCGGAAGATCTTCACCATTAATCAACTCGATAATACGGAAAACAGGGGCAGGTTTAAAGAGGTTTATATCCGTCGTGGCGCTGTAGGCGAAGTTTATGGCGTGGAGGTTTCCTTGCAACAGTACCTTACTTATACAACCGAAAAGCCGGAGAAGTCAGCCGTAGAAAGCTATACAAATCGCTTCGGCTCTTACACGGACGGCCTTGATGCCTTTGTCCGGGATTTCAAAAGCAGCGGAAAATCATTACCTGCTTTTATTTCACATGTTAATCAAAACCAAATTTCATGAAAACGCTCATTTTGAAAAAAACACTCCTAATCTTTATTTTACTGTCGGTACTAACCGGCGCATTTGCGCAGGAATTGGTGGTGGACCCCGCAGTATCAGGAGCCATCGCTGTAAATTCCGCGATTATTAATGGTCAGTTGAACACTACCAATGATAAATTAAACCTGATCCAAAAAGGGCAACTTGCAGTTAGCGGCCAGTTATTAATTGTAAACAGCCTGCAAAATAAGATCTATCAGGGTTTGAGCCAGGTCGCATCGGTTATTAATAACCTCACCACCATTAAGGAGATCGCGGAATGCGGATCGGATATCATTACCGATGTAGAATCGTCTGTAAAATTAGCCAAGTCTGACCCGGTGTTGTTGCTCTTTGCCGAACAGGGAGCACGGGATTTTGAAACAAGGGCGGCGACACTGGCAGCGGATGTTTCCGCCTTTGTACTCAAGGGCGGAAACAGCAACCTCATGGATTCTGGCGAGCGTGGTAAATTATTGAATCATATTGCAGATGAAATGCGCATACTTCGGGGCATCGCCTATGGTATGGACAGGGCAATGTATTGGGCCAAGATCAACGGTATTTTTCATTCACTTAATCCATGGGCTGAATGGCAGAACCAGGACGTCAGGATCGCTAATGACGTATTGACCAATGCCAAATACCTGAAGTGATACAATACAAGGTCATTATGATCAATCCGAAATGGTCCCTGTATAAAGATTATAAAATGGCGAAGATGAACCTTAGCGAAAGCATACCGCAGGAAGAAATCCGGGCAATGAGGGCATTTCATTTTTTAGAAGAGTGCCTGCGTGATCTCTCGTATCCGAATCATATCCTGTTTGTTTGGGTAACCGAATATTATGTGCAGGATTGTTGCAGTTACATGAATCGGCTTGGGTATCGATATTATGCACGCTTCATCTGGGCAAATAAACCGGCGAACGTACAGCCAGCCCGTGAATATCTGTTAATGTATTATAAAGGGAACTTTCTGCCATTTACCATAAATTTTTCCGGCCCTTTAAAATTAACGTTCACCGGCAGTGTTAAAACACAAAAATGCAAACCAGCAGCAGCCTACAGCATGATTGATGCGTTTTATCCTTACTGGTCGAAACTTCAACTGTTTGGCTGGACACGACGCCCCGGTTGGTCTGTATTCCATCAGAATGAAAAAAAATACAAATGATTCTTATGAAAACAATTATCCTAACCCTGGCTATAATGATAGCCTTTGGGGCAAAAACTTTTGCCCAGCAAAACATCCTTGATATTCCTGCCCTTCACCAATTGGTTGACGAATCTGAATCGGAAAACAAGCTGCAGGTAAAGGCAAAAAACCAACAGGTGCTTGCTACCGCCAACGAAAAGGCCAACCTCACTTTGCTGGACAAAATGAAGGCAACCTACCGGACTTTGCAGCAACGTTATAACGCGCTCGGTACCGCTATTAATATTGCCGACATCGGTATCTATGCTTCGCCGATGGTAAGCCGGATCATCAGCAACCAGGCGCAGATCATTCAGCTGGCTCAAAAAAATCCAGCCTTAATTGCGATTGGATACCAGTCTGAAATTCAATTTGCGTCACAGGCAAAAAGCCTAATCGCTTATGTAACCGGCTTATCGTTATCCATTGGAGATGTAAACCAAATGAAGGTATCTGACCGGAAGATGCTGTTTGATTATGTCATTTCTGAATTGAGCAACATTCAGGATTTGTCAGGAAACATGCTTAATCTGATGCAGTATTCCAATCTGGCATCCATGTTAAGGGCAGCAAATCCCTTTCAGAATTTTATTGATGCTGATAAGTCTATCGGCAGCGAGATCATCCAAAATGCAAAAAATTTAAAATGAAAAATTTACTTATTTCTGCCTTGTTGCTGATTCAGTTTTCGTGGGTGCATGCCCAACAAGTCGTGTTGGATTACCAGCACGTTGTTGCAGTTACAGAAAACGGCATCGTCAGAAGCGGAGCGGAAAGCACACACGAGCAGTATCTCGGAAAAATCAACAACAATATCAATGACCTGAACACCAATGTTGGTTCGGTCGTATTAGCGCAAACCATGATCTACGAGGGCTTGTCCAATGTAAATTCTGCATTAAAGGATGGGCTTGCGGTAAAAAACATGGCTGTGATCATCGCCGACATGACTGGTTATATTAACCAGGCTTTGGCAATGGCCAAAAGCGAACCCTATCTTTTGATATTCGCGGGTAACATTGCCACAGAAATGCGCACAAGATCACTGGCTTTGGTTAGTGATGTTTCGGGTTATGTGCTCAAAGAGGGCAATAACGTACTGGCCGATTATAATTCCCGTGACCAGCTGCTGCACAAAGTCATGCAGCAATTACAAATTCTTGATGGACTGGCCTATGGTGCCTGGAAATCCATGTATTGGGCAAAGGAACGGGGCCTGATCGCTTCGTTGACGCCTTTCGCAGATTACGTCAATCACGACAAAACCTATGTCAGCCAGATTATTCAAAACGCTAAATATTTACACCAATGAAATTCTTAGTTCCAATATCTTTTATCCTCATCGCCCTGATCCATCAATGTTTCGGGCAATCAGCAGTTAATGACCAGAGCGTCCGTTACCAGGAGCAAAGGATGGTTTACCTGCAATGGGACCAGAATAAGTTTACGCCTAAAGCGGGGTTTCTTAGCCTTAACCCTTATTACTGGCTCACCTGGGGTTTATTTCATCCCAACTATCACAAGACAGACCTTCGCCCATTAAGCGCGACCGGCCCGCAAACCCAGCGGCTTGCGCTGGTAGGAGCAATGAACAGCACTGATAACAAATACAAATTGCATTCGGATACCGTCCGTAATACGGCACTTTCTGAAATGGCCAACCAATCGGGTTTGATTACAGATGTAGATCCCTTATGGCAGTTATATTACAGCAATGAGCTAAAGCCGGTGCTCAATAACTCGATGGCTTCCATATTGGCCGGGCTCTCGCCGCAGGTCAGTGCCAAACTGGTTTCCGAAGGCTTGTACAACTGGTATAAAAATGAGCTGGATATGTTGAAGGAAAGGATTCAGGCCGCTCATTCAACCACAATGGACAGGGGCTCACGCATCCTGGCCTATCACCGGCTCCTGATGGAGTACCGCAGGCTGGCCGGTGTTTGGGCAATCCGAACATCATCGGCGCAAGCCACTATAAATATGACCGCCCAACAGCAAAGGTTAAAAGCTAACCAGGTAACGGTCAGCGAATGGACACCACAGACAGATATCCAGATCGCCAATAAAGTTTTACAACACCTTCAATGAAGAAGAAAATAACGTTACTTATCCTGCTGTCATTTTGTATCACGGCAGTTTTCGCCCAAACGACTACCAATCCCGATAACACCAAAACACTACAGTTTTTACAGGGTGACGGCGTTTATGAAACCGGGGTCATGGTGTTTCTGAAAGGGCTCAAAGATTCGGTCTGGACACATTTCGACCTTTTTATCACGGACGCCAAAGCCCTTGCCGCCATTTTTATGATTATTTTTTTCGCCATCAAGTCATATGAAATGATGGTGGGAGACAAACAGCTGGAGATTATGCCGCTCTTAAGACCATTCGGCTTAGCGATGATCATATTATGGTGGGGCGCGTTCGTGAAAATGATCGCATTCCCTACAGACATTGTGGCCAATCAGACCGAACAAATGTTTAACAGCGAACAAACCACAGTTGACAATCTGCGCCTTAACCGCTCAAATTTGATGCTGGCTGTCGCAAATTCTCTTTATACCTACCAGGCCCAAACCGAAGTTGCTGAAAAAGAAAGCGACACATGGTATGGCCAGGCCTGGGATTCTGTCACCAGTACGGTTAAACAAGGTATCAGCAGCGTGGTTTCTCCATTGCTGGAATTGAAGAACCGGCTCACGGTGGGCATGCAGCTATTGTTTACCCAACTACTCGAATTGATAGGGATCTGGATATTGCGCTTAGCGGTCTATATTATCTTTATGATCCAGATCATCTATTCGACAATATTGATCATCCTTGGCCCGTTTGCTGTAGCCGTAAGTATCCTGCCTGCATTTCGGGATAGTTTCAGTACCTGGGTTGCACGATTTATTTCCGTAAACCTATATAGTGGTATTGCCTACCTAATCATGTACCTCACCGGGCTGATGCAGGAATATGCCCTAACCTCAGAGATCAGCAAGTACAAAGAACTGGTTGGTGAAAACGGGTTAAGCGCAAATCTCGAAAAAATGGCTTGGTTTGCCGGAAACGGTATTCTGTCCTTTGGAACCGTGATAATCGTATTTCTGATCGGCGCGATCTGTATGTTCACCGTGCCCAGCATCTCCACATGGATCATCTCTACATCCGGCATCAGTTCTGCCACTTCCACCTTTGGCCGTAGTGCCGGAACGGTGGCAAGTATGGCCAGAAAAGCTGCAGGCAGCTTCTTTTAATTGTTTTTTTCTTTCTCCTTTTTAGTTAAGGCTGACCCGCTGCTCAGGGTCGGCCTTTTTTATTTAACAACCATATTATGATTATAAAAAATATTGAGGCCAAGGTCAGGCTGGCGACATTCATTGCGTTTGGCAGCCTGCTTACCTCGCTGATCATTGTAGGCATGAATTGCCTATATGCGTTCAAGTTGGTATCGAATGCCCAAAAAAGCATCTACATCTTAGATAATAATATCCCCATACTGGCGCGGCAAACTGATGTGCAAATGAACAGGCCCGCCGAGTACCGTGCGGACGTAGACTTGTTTCATTCCCTGTTTTTTTCCTTGACCCCTGATGATAATTACATGGAATACCAGATGAAAAAAGCCATGTACCTGGTGGATGAATCCGGAATGCAGCAATACAATAATTTGAAGGAAAATGGTTTTTTTAACTCAATCCTTTCATCAAGTTCTGTATTAACGCTGCAAACAGATTCTATTACAGTGGATATGCCAAAGCACTATTTCCGCTTTTATGGTAAACTAAAGATCGACCGGCGCAGCTCTACCGTTGTCCGTTCCCTCATTACAGAAGGCTACCTGAAAGATATCCCGCGAAGCGATAATAATCCGCATGGTGTGCTCATCACCAATTGGAAAACACTTGAAAATAAAGACCTGCAAGATGTGGAGAAAAATAATTTCTAACCGCGATCCCAGGGATACGCTGTATAGTGAAATAAGCAAAGAATTCGGCGACTATTTTTCAATTGCCGCTAATGCCGGTAAACGCCTTTTTAGTACTTACCCCAAGTTCTTTTTTGGCTGCATGGTTTTTTTAATGACGCTATCCTTTGTGCTATCATTCACCGTTTTTCGCCATCCTGAAAAAGCCAAAATACAGGAAGTGAAGAAAGTTAACCCTGTTGAGGATGGCTTTAGCCAGATCATGCAGGCCACCGGGAATATAAGGGAAACTCTGCACCTCAAAAAATTAGTGGATAGCCTGGCAACAAAAAAACACTTGTCAGCCGGGGATAGCACCTTATTGGATAGCGCCCTCGACCGCCTTTCTAAAATTCATCAAACACTAAAGTAAAATGCCATGAAAATTAATTTTAAGCAGCCCAAATATATGCTGCCTGTCATCCTATTACCCTTTTTGTGCCTGTTCTTTTATGCCTGGCACAGCGGTTTTTCCAAACCGAAACAAGCCGTCAAAGAAAATGTGGGGTTGAACGGCACCGTAGGCGAAGTTTCGTCAGACGTACGAAAGAAACAACTTGCCGATAAACTTGACGCATATAGAAATACTTACAAAGAAGCTGATGGGATAACCGCAGTAAATGTGATCCCAAGGGAAAATTCCAGTAACCCCGCCTATAATAATGACTATTCGGACCAGCAAAAGAAAAAGCTGGATTCTATTCAGCAGGCCATGAAGTTGAAATTTGCTTCGGGTTCTGCTTCTGAACATCCAAACAGATCATCCCAGGCCCGAGAGGTTGCCCAGGCCGTTACTGAAATGAACCGCAGACAGGCTAACCAGCACAACGCCACTGTGAATACCCCTAAGGAAAAAGATCCGATGGATATTTTCAAAGAACAAATGGCCGTCATGGACAGCATCAACAAGCAGAATGACCCGGCCTACAAAGACGAGATGAAGAAGAAGCTGGCAGCTGACAAAGCTGCTAAGCTAAAGGAAAGCCAAATTAAACTGACCGTTGAAAAGGCTGATGCGGTATCAGGTGATTTTAATACCATCCTGCCGGAAAAACAAACTGCATTTATCAGTGCGGTTATTGATGAAAATATTACCGGATACGCGGGCTCCCGCCTACGCCTGAAATTACTGGAAGATATAAAAGCAGGCGCAAGCTTGATTAAAAAGGGTACTTATCTATACGCGCAGATCAGTGGTTTTTCTGAGCAACGGGTTACCCTGTCCATAACCTCCATTTTATACGATGGAAAGATATTGCCTGTCAAACTGGAAGTCTATGATATGGACGGCCTGCCCGGTCTTTATGTTCCCTCATCTGCCTTCCGTGACTTTACCAAAGACCTGGGCGGCAGCTCCGTTCAGGGGGTGACCGTTGACGGCAGTTCGGGAAACAGCCAATTTATTATGGGCTCGCTTAGTAAAATGTTTCAATCTACTTCGTCTGCCATTGCCGACCTCATCCGCAAAAACAAGGCAAAGCTCAAATACAACTCCTATCTCTATTTAATCGACACCGATGCATTACAAAACGCTCAAAAACGCGAAAGCACGCTTGAGTCCCGCTGAATACAATTTACAACACGAAAAATCCTATTTAATATGAAAAAGCTATTATTCTTCCTTTTGGTGCTATGCGCCCCGTCCGTTTATGCACAGGATAAACTACCTGTAGTGTATCTGCCTGAAAATTTAACCATTCATTTTATATCCCCGGAACCTATTCAATACGTGGATATTTCCACAAAAGATTTAGTCGGTGACTTGCCTTTAAAAAATGTCCTTCGCTTAAAATTGCGTGATTCCCTTAAATCCTTTACAGGTTCAGTAATCACCGTTGCTGGCGAAAAATTCATCGCACAATACCGCTTGCTGCCTGGCTATCCGGGGGTGCCAACAGAAATAAATATTGTTCCGCCGGATATGCGCCCGCTTGATATTTCCGGGATCGGTCTTTCGCAAAATCAGTTAAAGAGTTTAGCGCTAAGCCTGGTTGCCAAAAGCCCGGATAAACGGATGGAAAAGGTTAAGGCCTTCGGGATTAAAGGGCAGTTAAACCATGTGTACACCGTTGGGGATTACATTTTTCTTGATATTTCCTATCAAAATAAGACCAACCTGAAATATGATATTGCTGATTTCAGGTTTAAGGTGGATGATGAAAAAGTAACCAAAGCAGCAAACAATCAATCGGTAGAGATCAAGCCCGAGTTTGTACTGTTCAGCCCGCCTACTTTTTCAAAAAATTACCGGAACATATTTGTCTTTAAAAAAATGTCGTTCCCCGGCAATAAAGTACTTCATGCAGAACTTAGCGAAAAGCAGCTTTCGGGCCGCATCATTACTTTAACCATTTCCTACCAGGATATCCTCGATGCGGATACACTGCCCAATTAATTCATTACTCTTTATTTATGACTGATTCCATAGCCTACGACTATGTAAAGCTTGTGTTGGAAGAAGAATTTTTTGGGAGCTATCTGCGCTTCTCCAACCACGGGATACTACACTACGAGCTTACTAATATCCTCGAATTATGTGCGCCCCTGATCAGGGGCCTCGACGAGGACGACCGCTTTTTAAGATATGAAGTGATCGGAACCATAGCAGATTATTTACAGGAGGTTTAATATGGCATTTAATCCGGGAAGGAAGATGGCGGATAATATCGCAGCCATCCGAATTGCGCTGGACTTTACAGGCCAGCAGCTATCTGAAACAGAATTGGAAACACTAAAAAATTATGCCGGTTTTGGCGGACTCAAAGCCGTATTGTTTCCTCCCGGCGACATAGAAGTTTGGCCTAAGTTAGGTGCTTCAAAGGCTGATCTAAAGCTTTATCCGCAGGTGATGGAACTACATGACCTGCTACAAGAGAAACTTACGGCCAAAGAATACAAGGCGGCAGTAGACACTTTAAAAAGCAGTTCCCAAACCGCTTACTACACACCTGATTTTATTCCAAGGGTAATTTATGCTGCTTTAACGGAAAGCAACATTTTACCAAAGCGTTTTTACGAGCCAAGCGCAGGGGCAGGGATTTTTATCGAGGAAGCCATAAAGGCATTCGGGGATATTCAACAAATAACCGCCATAGAAAAAGACATTCTAACCGGAAAGATCCTGACCGCTATATGCGCTGTCCATGAGGTACCGGTAGATGTTCAAATTAAAAAACTGGAAGAAACGGCGGCAACTGAAAAGGCAGCTTCGGATATAGTTATCAGCAATATTCCCTTTGGTAAAATTGCTGTTTATGACCCGGCTTACAACAAAAGCGGGATTTGTGCGAAGGTGCATACTTACTTCTTTGCCAAAGGATTGGACAAAATTAAAGACGGCGGTATTTTAGCTTATATCGTAACGGATGCCTTCCTGAATAGTCCCTCCAACCAGGCCGCTCGCAAATATCTATTTACTTCAGCCGACCTGTTAACAGTTGCCGTTTTGCCGGCCAATCTCATGAAGGAAAATGCCAATGTTGAAGTTGGTATGCATTTGATCCTGGTTCAAAAAAATGATACCAAGGAAACCCTGTCTGAAGCCGAAAGCCAGCTGATCGACACGATTGAAAAGGAAAATGCCTTTGGAAAATATTACTTAAATGCCTGGTTAGCCGATAAAAACGAAGTGGTTTATGCCGATGAAATCATTGAGGGAACTAATGCAAGAGGTAAGGCATCAAGAGTGGCCTGGCAGAACGGGGACATGCAGGAAATTGTCCCCTTACTCAAAGAACAACTAATTTCCGGATTTTCTAATTTTGATTATGCCAAATGGGAAGCCATTTCATTTGACCAAAAGGAATCCAAATTAAAGCAGTTTACATTTTTACCAGTACCCGAACAGCAAAAGAAGGAGGATGGTGCTGGAATTGGATTTGGTCAGTTAGGGTTATTTGACGCGCCGCCCCATTCAGAAAATAAAGCTTTAGCCTACCTTGATGATCTTGACCTCCAATTTGTAGATGCCGGGTCGGCGCGATTGATCAGCACCATCCGCACGACAAATAAGCCGATGCATGACAGCATTGTATTGCTTACCGCCCGTGCCAAAGCCAACAACCGCTATATCTATAAGCTTTACAGCAATCTTTCTGAGATTTCCTTTCCCGGTAAATGGTTATCCGGCATAAACCTCGGTCATGAACTGGATAACCTCTCTGTAAAGCTGAAACAGTTTGGTCACGATTACCGCTATGAGGGTGACACCTCCTTAGAACCTGCTTTTAAATTATTACCTGACCGGCCAAAGGCTTTTACTGACTTGAAGCCATTTTACCTCAAAGACACACTGGTCATTTTTAATGGCAAGCTTGGGCTTATCGCTGAGCCTAAAAACTTTGAGGCGAAATTTGAACCTTTAGATCCGCAACCCGAACTACCATTTTACGAGGATTACCTGGTACTGCGGGATATCTACCTGGAGCTTTCCGGCAACGAGAACGAGCATGAGATCGGCTTTCCAGAACTGCGGGCTTCACTGAATTTTTATTACGAAGCCTTTGTTGCAAAATACGGGGAGCTGAACAACAATATTAACCGCAACCGCATTTTAAACGATGCAGCCCTAGGCTTTAAAATTCTTTCCTCGCTCGAAATTAGGGACCAGGATAAGTTTATCCGGTCGGATATATTTTATGGACCGCTTTTTCAGCAAAAACAAATGCTGAAAACGGATGACCCCGCCGAAGCGCTGGCGCGATGCCTCAACGACCTCGGCCGTGTTGATCTTTCTATCATTTCACAGATCACCGGCTTAACCGAGGATGAGATCATCATTCAACTGGATAAGCAGATCCTGTTAAACCCTCAGACGCTGCATTGGGAAACAACCGACAATTACTTATCGGGCAATGTGGTCGAAAAGCTAAAAATGGCTGAGAAGGAAGCGGAGGATGAACCGGAAAACCTGCAACTCGCGCGAAGCCTGGCCGCAATCAGACGTGTCCAACCAGAGAAAATCCCATTTGAAATATTGGATTTTAATTTGGGTGAACGGTGGGTACCAGTCGAATACTACCAACGGTTTGCCACCGATCTCTTTAAGCTGGATACCAAAGTTGATTTTTTTGGTTCGATAGATACCTACAAAGTCAGTTACGCGAAAAAAGGCAATACCATAACCAACGAGGAATTTTCGGTAACGCCAAAAGAAAGTAATAAGATAACAGGGCGAACATTACTCGAATATGCGCTGCTCAATACCAGTCCTCACTTTACCTATCCTGTTGAGCAATATGGCAAGGTCGTCAGGGTGCCGGATACCGAAGCTATTCAGAATGCGCACCGGAAGATCGACAACATCCGCACACGTTACCTGCTATGGTTGCTGGAATTGCCGAATGAAGACAAGCAGCATTTAGAGAAAATATACAACGATACTTTTAATTGCTATACGCTTCGCGAATACGATGGTAGCCACCTGACCTTTCCGGGGCTTGATCTTACTGCACTCAAAATCCCGTCTTTATTCAGCTCCCAACGGAATGCGGCCTGGCGGGTTATCCAAAACAATGGCGGGCTCATTGACCATGAAGTCGGTTTAGGGAAAACCTTAACGATGATCATTGCCGCTATGGAAATGAAGCGGCTCGGTATCGTCCATAAGCCCCTGATACTGGCCTTAAAAGCAAATGTGCAGCAGATCACAGATACTTTCAGGCTGGCTTATCCGAAAGCAAAACTGCTGGCACCTGGCGAAAATGATTTTGAACCTGCAAAGCGTAAACGGATCTTTCACGAGATAAAAAACAATAACTGGGACTGCATTATCTTAACACACGATCAGTTTGGCAAAATCCCACAGGCACCGGAAATCCAAAGGCAGATTCTTGAAATTGAACTGGACAATACCGAGCTTGATCTGCTCGCAATTCAAAACTCCGGCGATGAAATAACCCGCGAGATGATTAAAGGGTTAGAGATTCGCAAAGATAATCTTGAAGCGAAGCTTAAAGGCGTAATCGATGCAATTGAGCAACGAAAGGACACCGGGATCAACTTCCGGGAAATGAATATCGATCACCTTTTCATAGATGAGTCCCATAAATTCAAAAACCTAACGTTCACCACCCGGCACACACGGGTGGCAGGGTTGGGCAATATCGCGGGTAGCCAGAAAGCGCTTAACATGCTTTTTGCCATCCGCACGTTGCAGGATCGGTACGATTCCGACTTGTGTGCCACCTTTCTTTCCGGTACACCCATCTCCAACAGCCTGACAGAAATGTATTTGATCTTCAAATACCTTCGGCCAAGGGAATTGGAAAGACAGTCAATCTCCAATTTTGATGCCTGGGCAGCAGTTTATACAAAAAAGACAGTCGATTTTGAATTTTCTGTAACCAATGAGATCAGGGCCAAAG
This sequence comes from Mucilaginibacter gossypii, assembly GCF_900100945.1. Lineage (GTDB taxonomy): Bacteria > Bacteroidota > Bacteroidia > Sphingobacteriales > Sphingobacteriaceae > Mucilaginibacter > Mucilaginibacter gossypii. The sequence continues at coordinate 189,253 of NZ_FNCG01000008.1, forward strand.
AGCGGTTCCGTGATTTTATTAAGGTGCCCGAACTGGCGATGTTTTATAACCAGATCACCGATTACAAAACGGCCAAACACATCAATCTTGATAAGCCGGAAATTGATGAGGTGCTGGTGAATATCAAACCGACACCTGACCAGCAGGAATTCATCAAAAGGCTGATGAAGTTCGCCAAAACGGGGGATGCCACTTTAATTGGAAGGAGACCGCTTACAAAGGACGAAGACAAAGGCAGAATGCTGATCGCTACCAACTACGCCAAGAAAATGGCGGTGGATATGCGCCTCATCGATCCTGAAAAATTTGGCGACCATCCGGGTAACAAGGTAAATGTTTGTGCCCGTAACGTAGCGGAGATCTACCATGAAAGTACGACGCATAAAGGCACACAGATCATTTTCAGCGACATTGGTACACCTAAAGTCGGCGAATTTAATGTTTATGATGCCTTACGGGATAAGCTGGTAACCGACTTCGATGTCCCGGCAAACCAGATCACCTTTATTCATAATTGGTCAACAGATAAACAGCGCAAAGAGCTGTTTAAAAAGATGAATGCCGGTGAGATCAGGATTCTGATTGGCAGTACCGAAAAAGCAGGAACAGGGTTAAATGTACAAGAACGGATAGTTGCGATGCACCACCTGGATGTCCCATGGAAGCCGTCTGAGCTGGAACAGCGTGATGGCCGTGGCGCGAGGCAGGGCAACTGGCTCGCCAAAATGTTCTATGGTAATAAGGTCAGGAACTTTATCTACGCGGTGGAGCAATCATTGGATAATTATAAGTTCAACTTATTAAAGAACAAACAGATCTTCATTAGCCAGATGAAAAACAATACGCTGGCGGTGCGTACTTTGGATGAAGGGGCAATCGATGAGCAAAGCGGAATGAATTTTTCCGAATACATCGCCATCTTATCAGGCGACAACTCACTGTTGGAAAAGACCCGTATCGAAAAAAAAGTTGCTGAACTTGAAGGTTATAAAGCCGCTCATTTTAAAGAAGTAGCCCGCAGCCGTTATTTATTGGAAGATTTGGAAAAGAAAAGCAGGGACACCCAATCAACGCTGGATATGGTGCGTATCGATGAATCGGCTTACAAGCAAGTGCTGAAATATGACGGCGATGGAGCCAAACTCAACCTTTTACACCTAAAAGAAATGCCTCAGGCGGATACGGTTGCCATCGGACAAAAGTTCATAGATCTTTATACCAATTGGGCCCCGGATGATTTTAATAAACCGGAACTTCTATTAGGTGAGTTATATGGCTTTAATCTCTTTATCCGAAGGAAGCTACAAACGGTTGACGGCATGTTTTCCAGCAGGATAGAGTTTGTAACCTCGCTTTATGCGGAGAGCCAGGCTACTGGAATCAAATACATGCAGAATGGCGGTGCGCCGAATATTGACAACCCCAAGCTGGCTGCCAGGTACTTTTTAAATGCAATTGACCGCGTGATCGGTATGGCCGAACGGTACGAAAGAGAGTTGACCGATATAAATAAGCAGATTCCGGAAATCCACGAACTTACACAAAGGTCATTTGATCAGGAGTATGATCTGGCCTCCTTAAAAAAAGAGCTGGCAAAACTGGAATTAGAGATCAGCCAGAAAATTGCTGAAAGCGAAAAGCAGGCACAGGGTGAAGAACTGTTTAATGAAGAAGGCAAGGAAGTGGATTTAGTTGCCGCTCCTGTCATGAACAGGCGCTAAAATTAAAATAACATGAAAAAAGTAAAAAGCTATAACGGCCCTTTTCCAATTATTGAATTGGAAGGTACACAGTTTTATGTTAATGGTTACCTAAATGAACTCGTACAGGTTGACAGCCCCGATAATCGTATTGAAATGTTTGATATGATGCACCTGGAAGATCATGTTGAACTTTGGTATGACCCAGAAACAAAAAATGTTTATGACGGACTGCATAACGGAGCAATTCCCAGCCATGTTAAATTATTTTGGTTTTATCCCTTTAGCGCCATGGACCCACTTGGTACTAACGCCCGGTTAGATGAGAGCGACCCAGGTTGGCGGAAGAGTTTTCCAACTGACCTGCCGGTAGTCAATATTTCAGGCAAGGATTTTTTTGTTGATGAAAGGTGTAAAGCATTTCGCGATATTGAAAACTGCTGGAACATGATCAGCTTTGCGGATGTAATAAAACATAATGGCAAAACAGGCATCTATATCGACACAAAGGTCGTTCAGGTGCCGTTCCCACATGAATTTGACTCTTATCACCCGCCCGATGTGTTGCCGGAACATATCGTTTTTGCCGAAGTGCCCGATGGTCAACATTTAGCTTTTTTACTGCACGAATACAATAACCAGAAGCAACAACAGAAAGACAACGATCAAAATGACAAGCGGCGAATAAGGCGCTGAACTCATTTTTCTTAATCTACAAGCTACCCGCAAAAAGCCGGTGGCTTTTTTCATTTTTAAACGTCGTTTTTATGGAGGAAACCAGGGAACAGCAAAAGCTCCATGGGTTTTTGCAGTGCGCAATCTATTTATCAATTCTATTAGAAGCCGCAATTTTTATCTACCACGATGCCCCTTTCTGGGGCATTTTTTTTAGTCCACTGGATAAGATCAGCCACATCTTTATTTACTCGAAACTGGTCTACAGTAAGTTGGCCACGTTTGGCTTGATCTGCTTGGTCAGTATTGGTACGCTGGCAAAAAAGAAAACAGACCTCGACCCGAAAAAACACATCATGTATCCGCTTACGCTCGGTCTGTTTTTATTCTTCGGCAGTATCGTTTATCAGGGTCGCGCCTCCCCGGTGGCCTTCGCCTATACCACCTGGTTTGATCTGCTTTATATGGTTTGCTCCTTTATCGGTGCGCTGATGGTAAGCCTGTCCATGGACAATATTTCCAAGTTCATCAAATCCGGTTTAGGCAAAGATAAATGGAATACGGAGGCCGAAAGCTTCATGCAGCCGGTCAAACGGGTAGAAACACCTTATTCAGTAAACATCCCGATGCTTTTCTATTATAAGGGCAAGGTAAGGCACGGCTGGATAAACATTTGCAATGTTTTCAGGGCAACGATGGTAATTGGCACCCCTGGTTCGGGTAAGAGTTTTTCAATCGTAAACCCATTCATCCGGCAACTTATAGCCAAGGAGTTCGCGGTCTGCCTGTATGATTTCAAGTTTCCTGATCTCGGCCATATAGCTTACTACCACTACCTGCTGGCGAAGCAAAACGGAAAATTAAAAGGCTATGCATTTCATGTAATTAACCTTAATGATATTGAAAAAAGCCGCCGTATTAATCCTTGGCGAGCCGATTATATCCGCTCACTGGCAGATGCCGCAGAAACAGCCGAGGCTCTCGTTGAGGCGCTTAAAAAAGGGGACCGTTCCGGCGGAAGTGACCAGTTCTTTACGCAATCTGCCATTAACTTTTTAGCATCCTGCGTTTATTTTATGAGTAAATACAAAGACGGCAAATACTCCAGCTTTCCGCATGTGCTGGCCTTGTTAAACCGTTCTTACGAGGAGATATTCAATGCGTTAACCTCCGAACCGGAACTCCGGTCGTTGCTGTCGCCCTTTATGACGGCATATAATGCCAAAGCATTTGACCAGTTAGAGGGACAGATCGGCACACTGAAAATATTTATCAGCCGTTTGGCGACAAAAGAAACGTTTTGGGTTTTTTCCGGCAATGATTTCGATCTGAAAATATCCGGCAAAGAAAATCCGGGCATGTTGGTACTGGCCAATGACCCGAATACCCAAAATATCAATTCGGCCTGCTATTCTATTATCATAAACCGCCTGACAAAGCTGATCAATACCAAGGGCAATCTACCTTCTGCATTGATCGTAGATGAGGTGCCTACTTTATTCATTCACCGCATCGAAAATCTCATTGCAACTGCCAGGTCAAATAAGGTGGCGGTACTCATGGGGTTACAGGAATTGCCGCAATTTAATCAGCAATACGGAAAAGATACTGCTGCAACTATTACTTCCGTGGTGGGAACTGTACTTTCTGGCTCTGTCCGCAATAAAGAAACCTTAGAGTGGCTGGAAAGACTTTTCGGAAAGTCCAAACAGATTGGCGAAGGCCTTTCCATCGACCGTAATAAAACCTCAACCTCCCTGAATGAAAAGCTTGAGGTGCTGATACCGGCAGGCAAAATTGCCTCCCTGAACTCAGGTGAAATGGTTGGCGTTATTGCCGCAGATGCACAGGAAAAGTTTACAGGACAGTTCGAAACCTCGGCGGTAAACTGCCGCATAAACCTCAACATGGAGGAGATAAAACGGGAAGAAAAGTCCTATAAGTCCTTACCCACCTTTTATGATTTTGGCGGTAGCCAGGATGAAAAACTCCGTCAGAACTTTAACCACATCAGCCAGGAAATACAAGAAATAGTCCTTGCATTTAAGCCGCCTGCTACACCTGTACCTATTAAAGCCTCGATGAAGAAATGAATGATAATAATAGTGAAATACAACTCCCGGATTATGTCCTGGTTAACTCCCTGCTAACCGATGATCCTATTTACAGGCAGGGAGAGATTGGCGTCATTACAGCTGCCATCCTAAATACAGACGAGTTCTTTGTCGGGTTTGACGATAGTCAGGTAGGATTATACAGCGCAGATGCACTCCTAATGCTGAAGCAGCCGGAAAGTATTTATGAGTACATGCACGAAAATGCATTGAAGCTCTCCGTTGACGATTTTAAGAACCTCAAAAATATCGCCCTTTTACTCGACAACGGGACACCACAGGAGCACCGGAAGGCGATGGAGATCGCCCGAAAGAATTTGGGAGTACAGCCAGCAGCATTAGTATCACTTGAAGAGAGCCTCGGACTTAATCAAAGTTATAAACGGGGCAGATAAGCAAAACATTCAAAACAATTATCATGAAAGAGGAAGATACCATCGGTTTAATGGTCATGGTTAGCCCGGTCCTTTGGACTTCTGACCACGTTGGCAAAATTGGCACAATCGAATTTACAGACTTTACAGAAGATAAAATCTGGGTAAGATTTGAGGATGAGGAAGTGGATTGCTTCAGTTCTAAGACCTTGTTTATTCTAAGAGCCAGTGACGAACTTATAGCATTGGCCGAAACTTACCAGGCTGTGCAATGGCCGCCCGTATCTCAAAACCTCCAAACCCTTGCCCTGCTACAAGCATCCGGATCTGCCAAACAACTGAAGGACGCATTTGAACTGTTACAGGACGACCCCGAACTCCATCGCGTAGCTACGATTCGGTTGAATGAGGCTATCGACTTCGCCCCAAGGCGAAAAATAGGCAGGTAAAATCTTAAACATTAAATATTATGAACAATGAAAATTTACACGGAACACTTGTATTGGTGCAGCCGGACTTTGAAAATGACCCCGTTACAAAAAAGGGGATGGTTGGTATCCTGACCTATGCCAGGTCGGAAACCGAAAATTATGTGCGCTTTCCGGAACTTGGTGAGGCTTTTTATCCCGCAGGGCGAGTATTGATGCTCAAAGATAAACAGCAGGTTGTGGACGACCTAACTCATAACGGCTCCAATATGCCGCTGGACGATTTTAAGGCCATGTATAAGATCATGCTCCTACAGGACAGGGGGACATCACAGGCCTTGTATTCAGCGCTTGCCATCGCTAATGACCATCCGGGTGTACAGGAACACGTATTGGAATCCATCAATCCAAGCCCAAAACAGGAATTGGCTAAAACTTACAGCCGATGAAGACGCTGATCAGCATTTGCCTGGTCTGCCTCCCCCTCAAACACCTGAAAATAAATTCTGATTACGGTTATCGTATTCACCCGCTTACCGGCAGATATGCCATGCACACAGGTGTTGACTTTAAGGCTTGCCACGACACGGTGTATGCCATTCTTGATGGCATAGTGAAACAGGCCGGTTACGATAATGGCCTTGGAATTAACATTCGCCTTAAACATGGTAACGTTGAATCGGTTTACGGCCATCTGAGCAGGATTTTAGTAGGCCCGCAGGATAGCGTAACATCAGGCGAACCCATCGGCATAACCGGTTCAACAGGGCATGTGACCGGCGAACATCTTCACTTCAGTATCTGCTACAAGCACAAATACATCAATCCAATTAAATTTTTATATGAACTGCTAATTAAAAACGAACATGAACGACAAAAATTTCAAAGCACTTCCCATCCAGCTTTCAGATAAGCTGATCGGGGAAATTAAAGAGGGTAACTCCTTATTCCAAAAACCGGTGAAAGAAAACGGCATGCCCGCTTTTGTTACCCCAATCAATCCCACAACAGGTAAAGGCTACAGCGCCATGAATGCGCTGATCTTAGGGATGAAACGTCATGACGATCCGCGCTGGATGTCCGCCGAGGCTGCCAGTTACGCTGGTACCTATGTGAAAAAGGACGAAAAGGGTACCCTCATTGAGTTTCCAAAAACCAAGGATATACAGGCAATCCGTACCGCTGAAGGTGAACGCATTAAGGATGGTGCAGGTGTAACTCAAACAAAGACAGTTACCTATGATAAGCCGCAACAGGCTAAATCTTTCCTTTTTAACGGAGAGCAATTAAAGGATATGGAACCCCTTGAGGAGTATCTGCAAAAACAAAATGAAAGCCAAACTTTGTCGCCCATCGAACGGGCCGAAAAGCTGATCTCTGACAGTAAGGCTGTGATTATCCATGGCGGTAACGAAGCCTATTATGATAAGCAAAGAGACGCCATTTTTCTTCCGGAAATGGAACAGTTTGAAAATGAAACCAAATACTATCAGGCAGCCATTCACCAGCTCGCACACTGGACCGGCCATGAAAGCCGCCTTGATCGTCCAATGGGCGGTAAGTTCGGTTCCCTCGAATACTCCCATGAGGAAATGCGTGCGGCTATAGCTGGTATCCTAATCGGTGGGGAAATAAAGCTTGGGCACAACTTCGGCCAGCAGGCTTCTTATATGAACAACTTCGCCAGGATTCTGAAAGATCAGCCTTTTGAAATTGCCAAGGCTTCAAGGGATGCTCAAAAGATCACTGCACTGCTATTAGGTATCAATAAAAAGCTGGAACAAAAACAAGGTGCGGAGAATAATTTAGGTTTTAAAAAAGGTGATGAAATCGCCTATATGGATAACTCCTATAAAGTTCTTGAAACTTACAAAACAAAAAACATCAAGGTGGAGGATGCCTCCGGCACCCGCAAAATTGTAAAACCGACAGACGGCCTTTATTCATCCCTGCTCGAAGCGAAAAACAACCCGAGAGAGCAGGAAATGGCGATGGAGGAAGAACAAGGGCAATCACAGGAACAATCATACAAAGTAGGCAGATAAAATGAACCTGATTAACTTTCACGAAGAAGATCTCCCGATCAAGGATCTGGAGACAATCGGGCTGGCCGCAGGCGGTCAGCTTTTATTTAATGTGGATGACCTGAAAGCATTGCTTTCAGGTCGCCGCACTGGTTTGCTGGAGTTGCATGACCTGGAAGCTGAAAACATCAAGATCAAATCCATCAATGCGAAAATCTCGCTACAACCAAATGATCAGGGTAAGATCGATTTGTTGATCCATCCGATTTACCGCAAAGCGCTAACCCCGGATTTTTTGGATGATAACGAGGCGCAAAAGTTGCAAAAGGGCGAAGTGGCCAGCCTGCTGAAAACAACAGTGGACAATCACGGCAATAAAAAGGAGATGCTGATCGAATACGATGCCGAAACAAAGGAATACATTGTATCTGATACCGAAAAGATCCTGGCACCGGATATGGTTAACAACGAGTTCCTGACCCCTGCTCAAAAAGAAAATTACCGCAAAGGAAAAGAAGTCGAAATTGCAGACGGCACCAGGTTCAATTATTCAGGTGTGGACCATCATGGTATCCGTTCCAATAAGATCGCTCTGGTCGCATCCATTCTGATTGATGGCGGCCTTTCCTACATGGTTTACAAGGGATTGAATGCTTTATTTAATAAGAAACACGATCAGAAAGCAGCTGAAAAGCTCAGCCCCGGCTACCACAATGCAATAAAGGACATAGAAAACCAGCGGCCGTTTGTGCCGAACCAGGTTAACCGTTCCTATACCCGTGGTGGCAGTTCACGCTGATGAATGCCCTGTTAACAAGGCTTGGAGTTCCTCCGGAAATCCAGGCCTTTTTTAATACTTCCGCCGAGCTGTCATTTAATTATGGCGATACCGAAGAACATTATGGCGATGGAATCCATAAAGTTCCCAGCACTCAAAACCTTTGGGTAGCAGGTAATGAAACCGCATCTAATGTGATCATTACCTATTCGGCAATGGAAGCGATTGCCTTTATCACCATTAACCGCCAGCGGTATCCCAAACTGGAGCAGCTTGCTTTTATTGCCATTGGTAATAAGTTGCAGCCTGAACAGGTAAACTGGATCATGCAAAACTTTCACAAGCGCAGGTTTACGCTCGTATTCGGCAAAGACCTGATCGGTCATATCACCGATATTAAATTGGCAGCCGGCCTAAAAAATATTCCTATCCGGGTATTTCATGCCAATCATACGGTTATGATTTATCGCTATGATGAGGTACGGTTTTTTGAAGATGAACGGCTTAGCCTGCATGCTTTTCAGCAGGCATTCGGACTTCGCGGCCGCATTTGTACCCGTAAGTCCATTAAAACATTAACTTTTTTAGATCAATTGAAACATGACGCACTCCGATGACATTGTAATAAGACCAGCATTCATTTTTGCATTTTTGAAAGCCCTGCCGCTGACTTTATTAGCGCTTACCTTTCTTTTATTGGCGTGGTGGCTATCACCTTATTTTATTTTATTCAGCCTTGTTGTATGCATTGCCGCCTGGTACCGCCTCCTGTATATTCGCAGTTATCAATACCTGATCACCGCCGAATATATCCGCTTTACCCGTGGTATATTCTTCAAGCGGGTAGACCAGTTGGAAATGTTCAGGATAAAGGATTACATCATTACACAATCTTTTATACTACAGATATTAAAGCTGATGGACCTTACTTTGAAGAGTACAGACCCCGAGAATTCTGTAATCCAACTTCCTGGAATACCAGAATCAACCATAACGGATACCATTCGCGACAGGGTGCAGCAGGCCCGCCACAATAACAGTATTTATGAATTAAATTGAAAAAATACTTGGATGTTACTAACTAAATTAGTAATTTTAAATTAACAATTTATACCATGAAAGCCATCGTACGAAACGTTTTATTGGCCTGCCTGATTTCCACATTTGCATTTTTCGGTGCAGTTGGTCGCAGACAGCACGTAAAGAAGATCGGCAACACGGTTGTTGTTGTAAAGCCTACTACTACCCAAAATGCCGAATCACGCAAGGAAACGTTAACCTGTCTAAGTGTTGCGTTCCTGGCATGGGTGCTTTGCTTCTGGCGCTGCGGGGTGATCAACCGACGGCTGAATGCTGAACGGGAATATCAGCAGCGGTTTAATGAATATATGCGCAATAGCGCATTTCACCGGGAGTCCTAAATATTTAATATTATTTTATAACTTGCGAATTCAAATGCGGGCAACCTGCCCGCTATTGTGATAAGGTTTAGGTTGAAGGTCCCTGCGGCGAGCGTTAGGGGCTTTCTGTTTTTACAGCCTTTCTTATCACCCTTTCCGACATTTACCCCGCCGCGCAATATTTAAAAAACAGACATGATGACAACTGAAAAAACATTGTTGATCATTGGTTCGGCTCCTTTCACCATCGATACAGAACAGCGGGAATTACGCCGGTTTAACCGGCCCGAACAAAAAATTCCGTTTGATCACCTCAAAAATGATGGCCCTTTCTATTCATACCGGTATACAGGCAAAACCATCGGCGTATACGAACGGATCGACCTGGACAATATCCAGGATGTGACAATAGACCTGATCATACCCTCGCTTATCATCGAGAGCAACGGCTTGATAACCGCAGTACTTAAGGACGATCTGAACCGCATGAGCCAGAAAGAAGGATGGGGATTTTTCCTCGGTGATGAAACCCTGGCGATGCGGCTGTCCGGTAAATTACCGCATATCGACCTTGCTGGTACCGACTTTACGATAGACTGACGTCTAAAGGAACTCCGTGAAACAGAGTTGCCCTGGAAGCACATCAGTTTGCAGGACTTGGAAATGTCCGATAGCGGTGAAGAATACCTTTGTTTTTACAATACCGAAACCCACGAATTATTTGAACCTGACGAAAACCTCCTGGAGCTACCGGAAAAAGTGGTCGTGCTTGAAATTCCTTGTGAAGCAAGGCTCGATCCCGTTGCTGTCGCAAGGGAATATGGCCTAGGAGTAACTGATTTGTTAAATGACCACCCATTTCAAATGAACCTGAAGGCAAAGGTAACCCCGCTTTCAGAAACGGGATTGCCGGAATACATTCAGAACAACAAAAGGCTTGCTGCCGGAAATTCTTTGTACAATGAAAACCAATCGCATAAACGCGGACGGTAGGAACGGCGTCTGATACACCTCTTTCCGAATCACTTCCAACTACAGATCCCCCCGTTGCTTAGCGCAATTATTAACTCACCTAATGCTAATTACTATAATCCAACTTTTCATGAAAAATTCAAGTTTACTGAATAAAGATTTGGCCGTACCAGAGGATCAATTTGTCAGGTCCATAACCAATGACTTTACCGGCAATGGTTTCGTTGATCACCTGGAATGGGCTATGCTCACGATACAGCAGAATTTTAAACAAATGTTTTTGGAGCGGCATCTGCCGCCAATCACACGCAGTCATTTTGATAGGGCTTATCTGATGGCTGGGGGAGCCGATTCCCTGAATGATACCGTAAGGTTCTTTACTCCCTTCACAGATCTTCAGGCAACGCCGGAGATCTTTCCTGATTTGAACATAAAGGTAATGACCTTAAATGACTCGATACAATTGAACAAAGTCAAGCAAATTGATCTGAGAACTAAAAATATCTTAAAATCTAAACTTCAATATGCTTACGAAATGTCTACGGCATTTTATAATAAAGACACCGAAGCATTTTATGGTTTCCGGGAAGGATATGAGATGAACAAAGGATTTTTTAACCTGGAAAAAAAGCTTGAAAATCTTGATAAGCTGAATTTTACAGAGTTGCCCAACCCGATCTCATTGCATCCCAATTACATGATCCCGAAAAATGCAATAACGCTATTGCCAAAAAGCCAGGTACAGGATGTAATGAAGATCATCGCGATGTCCTACCAGGTGGCCTTTTCGATGTATTATGAGTGGTGCATTTATATCAAGGAATATGATAACATAGGCCTCATTTTACCCATCGAACCGGCCATACTTTCGGAAATATATAAAACATCCTTAATGAAGTTCGACAGCAGAAGGCAGATGGTCCATTTTGTTAAGGAACACTACCGCAGAAAAGCTGCAAGCCCGAATGAAGATTACTCGGTCTTTGTCAACCGCTACCTAAGGGGAGAACACAGGTTCGATTGCCGGGGATTTTACGCAGAGGTCATACCACCCAAATATGACTTGTTACGAGCCAAAACCCGTAAAAAATTTGCTGACGGACTGAAATAACCCGAATCATCATACCGTAACAATCATTCCCAAAACTCCTTATTTGGATGGAATTCCCACTCCTTCCTTAAACGCATTCCATATGCGGAGGTGTCTGGCATTATGCTAAACGCCTTTTTTTATTTCTAACTGAAATACTATGGAACTACAAGTATTGACTGCGGACGATTTAGAAAAATTCCGCAAGCAGTTATTGACTGATATTGAGAATTTATTAAATGTAAAGTATCCGAAAAAGTGGCTTAAAACCAACGAAGTTATGGAGTTACTTGGAATCTCGGAGGTGACCCTGCAAACTTTACGTAATAAAGGTCTGATACCATTTAGGAAATTAGGCGGCACGGTTTATTTCAACGCTGAAGAACTTGATGAATATATCAGTAAGTTATAGCGGTTACCTTACCGTTAAGTCATAAAGAAGCGCAGTTAGTAAACTTCGCTTCTTTATGACTGTCATTTTTTTTAATTAAGTAACATTCCCTTGACTTTCCTGGAGTCGAACCAGTAACCTTAATAGCAAAACTTCAAATACTATCCCACCATTTTTAATGCGGCATTAATCGCTTCGGTGATTATACTATCCTCAATATCCGCCAAATAAATACGGGTGTCTGCCTGTGTTTCATGCCCCATTGCCTCCTGTATAATTTTAATATCCACATTCGCTTCGTTCAGATGGCTTGCAAATCCATGCCGTAACGCATTGGAGGTAAACTGTTTTTTCCAGCCCACCGCTTCTGCCATTGCCTTTGAATCTTCGTTAAAATCCTTTAATGCAGAGTCGATGCGAACATCAATCTTTTTCGCAGTATCATGTTCCTGCATGATAAATGGGAATATATAACCTGCATCGGACTGCTCTGGAAAATCCTCAAAAATCTTAATAATTTTAACTGCCATCGGATGTAACTCGAAATCATAATTCCTTTTGTTTTTTGACCGCTTATAAACAATTCCGTTATTGACAAAGTCCTCCCTTTTAAGTTTAAGCATGTCATTGAAGTTCATACCCCGCGCATAATACATAAACTGCATTAACAAGTGCGACCGATAGATCCGGGTGTCTTTCGCGGGTTTGAGCTTAAGGATTCTTTCCCAGTAATTAGATTTGATTGAGCGCTTCTTCGTTCTGATCCGTTTGTAGGCTTTAAACTGTATATGTTTTTTGGGATGATGATCTTTTGTACACAAACCATCAGCTATCGCCATATTCCAAATGCGATAATAGGTGCGTAAGTAATGGCTCTTAGTAGACTCGCTGCATCCCGAAATTTGCCTTTCATAAGCTTCGTGATCTGATTTAGTGAAGGCCAAAAACATTTTGTCCTTGTCCCTAAGCAACTTCTTAACAGTAAGCTTGTTGTTATAAAAAACATTAGCATATCCCGGATTATCTACAGCATCATAATGATCAATGACTGACTGGATATAGGCTAAAATTTTATTAGGTTTTTCAGGAGCCGCTGATAGCTTTACCTGATTACTAAGGATTGCCTTGATTTCAGTGTGCGTAATTGTGCGGCCAGCCTTTTCAGCGGTTTTTATTTCATATTCGATATCCTCCACGATTTTTTTAATCCTGGCTGACAATTCCAAATATTTAGGATGTGTTATTAGGGGAGCGCCGTTCTTTTCGTCCCAGTTTTCAATAGAACTACTAAACGCAGTGGTAATATATTTGGGTGCCCGATTCTGCGTCATTCTGATACGCACCTCGTGTTCGCCTATTACATAGTTTTTATCTGTCTCAATTATTTCCCTGTAGGTCCAAATAATTGGTTTTAAAAGAATGTCCACAACATAATTTCTTCAGTGTAAGTTGCATGCAAAAATGGATGCGACAGCCTTATCTTTTACCTCTGTGATAAAACTGTGATAAAACAAAAGTAGGTAAAAATCATTTAAAATCCCAAATAAATTAGCAAATAAATTTACATATAATATTGATTTACAGATATTTGTAGTAATTTTAAATTATTTTATGTTTGTAAATTTCCGTATGGCATGCAAGAGGTCATCGGTTCGACTCCGATATTCTCCACTTGAATGCCTAAATAATTGATTTTCAATTATTTAGGCATTTTTTCATGGCTCCCTGATGGCGGACTTCTTTTTTACAATATTTTAAACCGCTGGAAGTAAGTAGTTTAATTACTGCTGTTTAAAATAATTTATTCTCCACAAGGAATGTTTTGGAAATGAATTAGAACAGTTTTTCTTCCAATAAATCTTTCCAAATAATAAGCCCTTTTGAGTCTTTTGAATAGTCATGTACGATACGGCTAAAATGTTCGGGATTTGTTTCAAGATATTGCTGCCGCCCCTTTGTTCGTATCTGTCCAAGCAGCCCATCTATCTTCTTGATACTTCGTTCAAGTTCATAAACAGACTTTTCTATATGCCATATATAGGTCGCTTCTTCGGTGTCTAATGTTTCCCAAACCAAATGATATTGATTATTACCGGAAAGTAAAAATACAAAGGAGAAAGGTTCTAATACAAAACGGAGCTTCAGTATCGTTCGTTCGTGTTTTTGAGAAAGGTAACGGAGGTGTCGGTGATGTTTATATTGCTTAAGAGCCAGTATGTTTTCCAAAAGGTCATCTTCGTTGGTGTAAAGCAATTGCTCACCGCCCCCCTGTAATTGACCTCCCTGTAATTGACCCGAATCCAATAAATTTTCTTCGCTTGCCGGGATGCTCTTGATGATTTCTTTATTCAAGAACCGGAACTTGACACTTTCAATAACCTCGCGGTTTAATTTATCAAGATCATTAGAAGAGGCCGATTTAAATACCAACCTGTTATATTGAAAAGTAGCCCGGATATTAACTAATGCTGTTGTGCTTTTAAGAAACCGGATAAAGTATGGTTTAAGTACGGTAAACTCCGGTCTAACATTCAGGTTTTCAATCTCAAACTCGACCTCCTTGCCATGAAATTCAGCAATGGGATATTTGAAAGCAATGCTGCCAAATCTGAACTCTAATTGTTCAATTGGCACCTCAATCTTCTCATTGATTTGATCACTTACTATTTCACTTTCATCTATAGGAGTTGTTAAACCATTTTGATCAAGCTTCTTATAATACAGGTTTCTTTTTTGAAATAGCCTTTCCAGGTAGCTGATCTTATGGTCACGATAATCGTAAATAACAGGCGATACTTCTGATCGTTGCACCCTGCCAATATATTGAATGAGTTTACCCTCAAAAGCAAATGGATAAACTAAGAATAAACATTCTATGTTTTGAATATCAGTTCCTTCGCCAAAATACTGGCCTGTTGTGATCAATACCTGGAAATCGCCTTTATTTATAGCTAACCATTTGGATTTTTTACTTAAGTCGGAATCCTCACCACTCAACGCAATGGTGTCGTAATGTTGTTTTAAATATTGTTGTAGGGAGGTAATATGCTCTTTCCGCTCTGTGATGATAACAGCTTTCTTACCAGCATTTAGCTGTGAAACTACATCATTTAAAATGAGTTGATTCCGTGTTGAATCATGGATCAAAATCTTAAAAAGTGTTTCGAACTTATCTGTTTTGGTATTAAACGGCACAAACAGGTCAGTATCTTTGAGGATGATCTGCGTACCCGTTTGATTTTGTACCTCCGGCGCTTTAACTTCATGGATTATCTCACCCAAGTGGATAAATATCAATTTGCCATCGTTGTATTTTCTGAATGGTGTAGCTGTAAGCCCATACATATAATAACTATTCAGTTTCCCAATAACCCGCTGATAGGTTTCCGCCGGTATATGGTGGCATTCATCAATGATAATGGTACCAAAAGCATTCATTAGTTCCATAGCCTCTGTTGATTCCAATGCTTTTTCCATACTTTGGACCATGGCAACAGTAATATGCTTACCAGGCCTTTTTTTTCCCTGACCGATGCGACCAATATTTTCCTTAGGGATACCCAGGAAAGATTCTATTCGTTCTATCCACTGATCGGCCAACTGCTTACGGTGAACTAAAATGAGTGCCGGTTGCTGTTTATCTTTTATGATAGCTAAACTTAAAACCGTTTTACCAGAGCCGGGTGGAGCAACTATAACTCCAAAATCCTTTTTAGAAACCGCTTGCTGCGCGGGTAATTGATACTCCCGTAGTGTTATTGAGCCTTTGAAATTAACAGGTTCTGCTTTTTTCCTTTGATCTTGAAGAACATACTCAATTTGTTGCTCTTTACAGAAACGCAACAACCTTCCAATAAAACCTCTTGGAACTGAAATCGATTCTGACGTTTCGTTAACCAATTTAAAATAACGCTTTACACCGAATGTGTTTTTGTTGATGTTCTTTTTTACCTGATACTCATTGTTGGCAAAGTTTAGCTCTTCTTTTAGAAAAGCAACAAGTGAGGCAGGTAAACCTATACGGCTGATATGAATTTCGTTACGCAACACAATTGCCAACTTTCCTGTAATGGGTTGTTCGTTTCGAAATAGTCCTGTAGAAATTTCATCTTGATTTGTTTGCTCTTTATAAATATAATTGAGTTGGCTTGTAGTGATCCTATTGATTGTTTTTAAAAAAGCCCATTGGTCATCAAATGACTGTAAGGTTTCGGGATCAATGAAACAGCTATTGCCATTACTCAAACTCGTTTTATTTAAAGGCAAAGCAATAAGGTTGCCTAATCCTTTTTTTGAATGATAATCCTGGTTGGGGAAAAGCCGGTCGAAGCTTGAGTTTTTATCGAATACAGAAATTAAACCTGCTTTCTGCAACAACGTCATCATTATCTTTCTGCTTCTGAATGCTTCATAAGGCGCTTCAAAAAACATCCAAACGTGACCGCCTTTGCCGGAACGTGAGCGTTCTAAGTAAGCTGGTATATCATATTCCTCACAAATTTTAATAAATGTTCTGCATTCTTCAATCCAATTCGCCTCGTCAAAATCTGCCGCAATGAACCAGGAAGTGTTATCTTGTAACAATGGGTACAAGCCGATAACCTGTTCGCCTTTAAGGTGTTTTATTAAATGGTCATCTGTTAACGATTGATATGTTTTATCAGTAAAGGTTTGAAAAGTACCGCCTTTCATTTGATGCAACCTATATCGGTGGGGATCAAAATTGTAAGCTGGCATATAGCTGCTTTTACCACCTTTTTCCCATCTTAATGCAAATACATCTTCCCTGCCTTTGAATAGGGACTTGTATAAATTTAATCGGTCATCTTTCATTTAGCTTTCTCCAAATTTATGAAACTAATTAATACCCATTATTTTCAGATAGTAAATCGGATTACATACAAAAGTATGATGCGTTACTTTATTCATGCAAATCGTAAGTAATCCTTATGTATTTTGTAATTTTAACCCATGTAAATTGTAAGTAATTCTTACCTTTACTTAGATTTATAGCTATGAGCAAATTTATTCAAAGACAAATTTCGCCTATTATAAAGGCTCAAAAAAACAAATTTCCGGTATTGGCTGTTACCGGACCAAGACAATCAGGTAAGACTACTTTGTTGAAAGAGTTGTTCAGTGATTACCGCTATGTAAGTCTTGAAAACCCCAATACCCGCTCGTTTGCTTTGGATGACCCGATTGGTTTTCTAAATCAGTATGACCAGAAAGTTATCCTTGACGAGGTGCAACGGGTGCCGGAACTGTTTTCTTATATACAAGGCAGGGTTGACGAATCTAAAATGATGGGGCAATATATCTTATCAGGTTCTCAAAATTTCCATCTGTTAAATAATATTACACAAACTCTGGCAGGCCGGGTTGCTTTATTCAAATTACTGCCGTTAGATTTTACGGAGTTAAAACGAACAGGTTTATTAGAAAATTCATACACGCAGGCAAGCATCAAAGGATTTTATCCGGCCATATTTGACAGGGATATTGATCCGGCTATTTTTTATGCTAATTATATTCAGACATACATTGAAAAAGATGTGACAGAATTAATGAACATAAGGGACCTTAAGCTATTTCGTACCTTCTTAGGTTTGTGTGCTGGTCGTGCGGGGCAATTACTGAATTTTAGTGCCTTGGCTAATGAGTGCGATATTTCACATAACACCGCCAAAGCCTGGCTGTCTATACTTGAAAGTAGCTACATTGTATTTCTTTTGCAGCCTTACCATCAAAACTTTAATAAGCGGTTGATTAAAAGTCCTAAATTATATTTTTATGATACTGGCCTTTTAAATCACTTATTGGGAACAAGAACTACCGAAGAACTGGAAGAAAATAGATTGAAAGGGCACATATTTGAAAACATGATCCTGGCGGAATATCAAAAACAGAACCACCATTTATACCTGCATCAGGATTATTATTTTTGGCAGGATAGTAATGCTCATGAGGTTGATCTGCTAATGAAAGAGGGTCAAAAATTTTCCATTTTTGAGATAAAGGCAACACAAACTATAAGTACCGCTTTGTTTAAGGAAATGGATCGGTTTGAAGAAATTGCAGCTCCTGCAAAGGTAAATAAGACGCTGATTTATGGTGGACCTGAAAATGAAAAGAGAACAAAGTATCACGTCATAAGTTGGCAAAATATTTCCGGTTAATAGGTCATTTTTTCATAAAAAAACACACTCAAAAACGGTGAAAAATTGAAAATAATTCTTAATCTGGTGAAAGACTTTTTTTGAACGATCTTCAAAAACCGCTTTTACAGTATTAAAAACTGCGATTTTAATCGTTTTTATCTCGAAGAAACTCTGACAAAAGTCAGCCAAAAACACGAAAATGCATAACAAAAAAAACCTCTCAGAGCCTCAAAAACAGCGTTTGAGTGTTGTTTTGGAGGTATTGAATAATCCGATATTATCCACTTGATAATCAAGTATTTACGATTTGTAAATGCTTTTTTTGTGCTTTATCAGGTTGTTTGGGGGCTTATTCAAGAAATTTTTTTTTCAAAAATTACGTCATATTCACCACCAAAACAGGCTAAAATCGCTTAGATAAAGCTTTCTGAAAAGTTCTTCATGAAAAAAGCATGCAAGAGGTTGCTCCAGAAGGCTTAAGGCCAATTGTTCAAGGTAATCAATCAACGCGCCTAAATGATAAACCGACAAAGCACTTTCGGCGTTGATCTTTGTAACCATTAATAGAGATGAAAAGGTCTTGTGTATTTTAGGTATTTGCCGCAAAATGGGCTTATGCTCGACAAAGCGGAAAGGATCCTAAGGGTTTCAACTTAGTTGGCGTCAGTATGCATAATAGAATTCCTGTTTAGCTTATTTTTTAAACAGGAATTTACGATGCGTAACTCCCCAGGCCGAAATAGCTTCAATTACTCCGCTTAAAGTCTTACCATGTTCTGTTAACTCATATTCCACCGTTATCGGCTTCGTAGGCATCACGGTCCGGACTACTATTTGATTTTGCTCCAGTTCCTGTAACTCTTTGGAAAGCATTTTGGCAGCAATACCATCTATTCCACGCAGCAGATCCATAAACCGCACCTTGCCATATAGCAGAAGCCATCCGATAATCTGAATTTTCCATTTCCCAGATAATAAGATCATTGTATCCTTTATCGCAATCAATTGCTCTTTACAATCAGGTATTTCCGGGGCTTGCTTTTTTGTATTCATATACTGCAAAATTACGATGGTCGATTTATGGTTAGCGGCTTAGTTTCATAGAGGAAACCGGTTTCCAAAGGGTAACAGATAACATTTATAAAGTTACTTCAAAATAATTTTGTGCCGTAAATATTTGAACCATGCAGAAAGAAAAAAGAATTTATTGGATAGTTATCATTATCGCCATGGCGCTGATTGTGCTGCCGTCCTATTTTGCCCCGAAAGCGTATTTAATAGAGTCCATACACAGACTTGGCTTCCCGGTTTACTTTGGTCTGGAATTAGACATCTGTAAGATCGTTGGCGCCATAATTATCCTCATCCCCGCCGTACCCGTTATGTTCAAAGAATGGGCTTATGTCGCTTTCGGAATATTGCTGCTTTCCGCAAGCCTGGGGCACTGGCTCGCTGATGGCCCTGCAAAAGGTACAGCACCGCTGATCCCGTTTGCCATACTATGTGTATCCTACTATTATTTCAGAAAACTAAACTATCCGGTGACCGCAAAACGCTGAAAAATGAAAATAGAGATCTGGAGCGATGTGATGTGCCCGTTTTGTTATATCGGCAAGAGAAATTTTGAGGCTGCCCTGGCAAAATTTCCTGACAGGGATGATATAGAGGTAGAATGGAAAAGTTTCCGGCTTGACCCTGCCATGCCGGAAGTGCCGCGGTATCAGGAAAACATGTACCAGTTTGTGGCTGCACGTAAAGGGATCAGCTATGACCAGTCAGTTGCCATGCATGAACAGGTAGCAAGGATGGCTGAGAATGCAGGTCTTGACTATCAGTTCGATAAAATGCTTGTCACTAACTCGCTGAAAGCGCATCGTATTATCCAAATGGCAAAAACAAAGGGACTGGGAGAAAAAGCAGAAGAACGACTGTTTTATGCCTATTTCACAGAGGGCAAGAATCTTTCTGATGATGCGGTTCTAACAGAACTTGGAATCAGTATAGGCCTGACGGCTACAGAGGTAAAAGAAGCCCTCACCAATCCTGTTTTTCAACATCAGGTAGAAGCCGACGGTGCAGAAGCATCCAGGCTGGGGGCAAAAGGGGTTCCTTTCTTTGTAATAGATCGCAAATATGCCATCGCTGGCGCTCAGCCTGGTACTGAAATTCTTAAAGTACTGCAAACTGCTTACGCTGAATGGAAGAAGGACAACCCCGGCCTGATCCATGTTAGACAGGGTAATACCTGTGCGCCCGGTAATGACTGTACAAATTAACCGATCAATGAAAAAACAAAAAGAATAAAGATGAAAAAAACAATAGCCATTGTGGGTGCGGGTCCGGGTGTAGGATTTGCCGTGGCAGAAAAATTCGGAATTGAAGGCTACAATGTTGCGCTGCTTGCGAGAAATGTGGAAAAACTAAATGCGCTGAAAGACGATCTGTTAAAAAAAGGCATTGAGGCTGCAACTTTCCAGGCCGATATATTAGACCGGGGGCAGTTGACCAGCGCGCTGCAAGAGGTTATCCACCATTACGGAGCAATTGATATATTGGAATTCAGTCCGACCCCCACCTGGGAAAGTATGCGGACTGCCCGGAATATAGATATAGCAAATGAACAATATCATCTCGACTACCAGGTACTCGCTGCAATAACTGCCGTGCAGGTTGTACTCCCACAAATGCTGGAAAGGAAAGACGGTAGCGTCTTGTTTACTACGGCATCCTCCGCCCAGCATCCAGTAAACAGAACCGCCAGCTTCGGCGTTGCCGCAGGCGCTTTATTAAATTATGCGCGGTTGCTCAACATGGACCTGAAAGAGGACGGCATTTTTGCTGGTATTGTGTCAATTGGTGCTTTGGTTGTAAGTGAGGGTAAACACAAAGGGGATTTTCCGGATGGAATGCCAACGATAACAGCAGCAGAGGTGGCAGAAGCGCATTGGAATCTTTATAACCAACGCAATGTTGCAGAAATCATGTTGCCTTAATTTGGCGGCGGAGTTTTGACTATCAGCGTTGAAGCAGATCCACGCAAATGCAATTGAATAAAAGTTTTTCGCGTTCGATTAGATCAAGTATATGGATATTTCGGAGGTCTTGGCCATTATATTCCATGCGCTTGAGGGCACAAAACTACTCTCAGAGCCCAAAAACCGTGTTTGGGAGTTGTTTTTGAGGCCCTGAATAATCCGATCTCCGCATCTTTTTCGCAAAATCCGCCGAGTTTCGCAAGAAATCGGCGGATTTTCTTTTTTTACATACGTTTTTAAACAGTCTGGGATATCCCAAAAATGATGGCGATAAGACCCGCAGCCGCCTGATAAAAGGACGAAATCTTTGAGGATAAGCCTGGAAATACCATATAGTCATAAATTAACAATGATATTTGCATCAACCGGGTTATATTTGTCAAAACAACACCAATTAAAATAAATTACTGAAGCCTTTATTGGTTGCTGCGAGTGACTATTCATCAAATTTTAATCATGCTTAAGTTTAAAAGCTGTTATATATTGACATGCCTGCTCTTTTTGTGCGTCCCATCTCAAATTTATGGACAGGCTGCTATAAACTTTACATCTATTACAATAAAAGAAGGATTGTCTTCGAATACCGTAAATACCATTATAAAAGACCGGTTTGGATTGATGTGGTTTGGAACGGGAAACGGGCTTAATAAATTCGATGGCAGTAATTTCGTTATTTACAGGCATGGCGCATCTGGTAATAGTATTCCTTCCAACGAAGTTTTGTCAATGTTTGAAGATAAAAGTGGGCGGATATGGGTTGGTACCAGCGGAGGGGGGCTTTCTTATTACAACCGCAAGTTTGATCGATTCGAGCCTTTCAGGGGAGACGGTTCCTGGCCAGAAATTTCAGACATATCAGTCAGGGCTATTTGCCAGGACCACCAGGGCAAATTATGGGTAGGCACCTATGAAGACCTCCGGATAATCGATCCGAAAACCGGCAGAATTACGCCTGTTAAGATTCCGGAACCTGATAAAAAGGACGCGGGCGCGTTTGTCGTGCTCTCTTTGTTCGAAGATAGTCGACAGCGGATGTGGGTTGGTACCAATTATGGGTTATACCTGTATGAATGGTCATCAAATTCCTTCAAAAGGTTTTCGCACAATGAGCAGGACAGGTACGTGTTAAGTAATAACACGGTTAAAGCAATCATTGAAGATAGAAAAGGCAGCATTTGGTTTGGTACGTACGACGGGCTGAACAAGTGGACAGATGACGGGCATTTTGAAATTTTTCGTTCTGGCAATCAATCGCCCCTGGGTCTGGACAATAACGCAATTTTCACGATGTGCCTGGCTAAAGACGGAAAGATCTGGATCGGAACAGAGGGTGGGGTCAATTTATTCGATCCTCAACTGGAGGTTTTTCAACAATTGACCGCAGATCCCAGGAATGCGGGCAGCCTGAAAAGCAATTCCATACGCAGCATATTTATTGACCCTGCAGGTATATATTGGGTTGGAACTTTTACCGAAGGGATCGGAAAATACGACCCTCATCTTGCACTCTTCAATCACAAGAAAAGTGACCCTTTCGATCCTCTCGGTTTAAAATCGCCGCTTGTAACCGCTTTCGCGGAATGCAGCAGCGGTGACATTTTTGTAGGGACCGACGCAGGTATTGCTTTGCTCGACAAAAAGACAGGTCTTTTGCATTCGTATGATATACAAAGTAAGTTGAAACGCCGCGGAAGCTCACTGGCCGTAACATCACTTTATATCGATAGGAAAGGAAACTTGTGGGCGGGAACTTACCATAACGGGCTTTTCCGAATCGACACCGCTACTCATAGATATGTACAATATACAGCTGACGGCAATGGTCATGGAATTTGTAGCAATGATATTACTTGTATTAACGCCGACGCGAGTGGCAGAATTTGGATAGGTACACTGGGTCGGGGAATAGATATATATGATGAAAATAGCCAATCATTTTCACATCTGACAAGTCAAAACGGGGCCGGCGGCCAGAGCCGGAGTTTACCCGTTAACGGTTTTATTTCTTCTGTTATTCCGGGCCGGGACGGGCGCATGTGGATTGCTTCGATGGGAACTGGAATTGTAGTGCTTGATACTGAGCATCAAAAGTGGACGCATTACAATAAAAAAAATTCGGCACTGGCCGACGACGTGGTACTGAACTTATTTGTAACCAATGACGGCAGTGTTTGGTCTGGCACCAAACAGGGGATTAGCTACTTTGACGAAAATCAAAAAAAATTCATTTCTTACGGTGAAGATCAGGGCCTGGCTAATTCCTTCGTAAAATTAATTTTGCAAGACGATAAAGGTTTCCTGTGGTTAAGCACAGATCGCGGAATCAGTTCGTTTGATTACAAAAGAAGGGTTTTCCGCAATTTTACTAACGAAAACGGCGTACAGCAAGGAGCTTTTTCTTCAGGCTCAGGAATTAAAACCCGGGACGGCAATCTTTATTTTGGAGGTCAGGACGGCTTTAATTTTTTTAATCCATCGAGATTACCGGTTGTCTCTCGTCCCGGACGGGTAATTCTAAGCAATTTAACCGTTGATAATGCGATAGTAAATCCGGGAAATGAGTCGCCGATTCATGAGCATATCAGTACCGCAAAAGAAGTCACTTTGAAATATGGCCAAAATTTTTCCATCGGCTATGTGGCACTGGATTATACATCTCCTAAACAGAATTTATATGCTTACCGGCTAAAAGGTTTTGATAAAGCCTGGAATTATGTTCAAAATATTCGGACAGCCAGCTATACCAATATTGATCCCGGGACATACAGTTTTGAGGTGATGGCCAGTAAAGATGAAAACCACTGGAATAACCCGGTGACGACGATCAGGATAACTATATTGCCGCCGTTTTGGCGAACAGTTTATGCCTATATTGCTTACGTGGTTATTTTAGGATCGGCTTTGTTTTTCATAAGGAGACGTGGTATTCAGAAGATCCGGAGGCAATTTGAGCAGGCCCAGGAGAAACTTCAAGTTAGTCAGCTTATTGAACAGGAAAGGCGGGAAGCTGAACGTTTGCATGAGCTGGACGTGCTGAAAATAAAGTTTTTAACGGATCTAAGCCACGAGTTTCGAACCCCGGTGTCGCTGATCCTGGCCCCGGTCGAAAAACTGCTCGAAAAATCTGTTCCGGGGAATGACATCGAGGATCTGAAAATGATCAATAGAAATGGTCGCAGGTTACTCAACCTGGTCAACCAGTTGCTTGACTTTCGTAAAATGGAAGAGCAAAAGTTGAAGCTCAGCCTTTCGGCGGGAGAGATTATGTCTTTTATCACCGAGTCGTGCGAAGCATTTCAGGATCTTGCTTTAAAAAAACAGGTTACACTGGAAGTTGATGTGCAACAGGAAGAGGTGCGGGCTTACTTTGACCCCGATAAACTGGAGCGGGTTATTTTCAACTTGTTGTCTAACGCGTTTAAATTCACCCCTGCCGGCGGGGTGGTTTCTGTAAGCGCACGGACTGAAAAGAGTTCGTTGTTGAGCACAGGCTTGCTGCTTAAGGTTACTGATACCGGAATTGGTATACAGGCCGATGATCTCGAAAAAATATTTGAACGCTTTTATCAATCGCGCCAAAGCAGTGCAATAGTCAACCAGGGTACCGGCATAGGCCTCTCCATAACCAAGGAATTTGTAGAACTTCACGGCGGCACCATTCAGGCGGAAAGTATAGCGGGACAGGGAACAAGCTTTTTAGTAAGGCTTCCGCTCACCGCTGCGGTGGAGGCCGGTACCTGCGAAACACCTCCCGTTTCTAATGGAAAAAACGTTAAAGACAGGCAGACCGGCAATGAAAACCCTGAACTAAAGCCAACCGTACTATTGGTAGAGGACAATGACGAATTCCGCTCCTATTTGTCGGATCACCTGAAAAAATACTATCATATTATTGAGGCGGCCCACGGTAAAGAAGGATGGCAAAAAACACTTGGCGCCCATGTTAACCTGGTTGTCAGTGATATCAACATGCCCCACATGGATGGGATTGAGTTGAGCAAAAAAATTAAAGCCGATAAGCGCACCTGCCATACCCCTGTAATATTATTAACGGCAACAACAGGGGAAGAGCATCAGTTAAAAGGCCTCAAAACAGGCGCTAATGACTATCTTACGAAGCCTTTTAATTTCCAAATCCTGCAAACCAAGATCGATAACCTTCTTGACCTGAACAAAAATCTAAAGGATACATATTCCAGGCAGATACAGATGGTTAGCCCACAGGTTGAAATGGAGTCGGCCGACGTAAAGCTTTTAAATTCGATCATGAAATATATAGAAGATCAATTAAGTGAGCCGGGGCTGTCAGTTGAAGAACTGAGCCGGCATGTGGGCATGAGCAGGGGATCACTTTATTACAAACTTCTGGAAATTACGGGGCAAACCCCGGTGGAGTACATCCGCAACGTCAAACTTGACAAAGCAGCCCAGTTGCTGGAAATCAGTGATTATAATGTAGCTCAGATCGCCTATATCACAGGCTTCGGCACACCCAGTTATTTTTCGCGGATCTTTAAAACACGCTTCGGCATGTTACCGTCGGAGTACATGATCATCAAAAGGAATATGTCTAAAAACAAGCCCACTCCTGCAATTTAAGGCGTCCTATAGCTCCGCAGCCATCTTTTTATACAATGGTCATGTATCGGAAGCAGCATTCCGGATATTCGGGTGGTCAGACTCTCAAGGCAAAGTAATTCGGCAACACTGCAGAAACCACCCATAATGGCATCATTGAACAAATGTATCACGAATTTTGCGATTTGTCCTACCCTAATCCCTTTAAAGCGATGATCTTCGGCATAGCTATGAGGGCATTCCTGCCGCCATATACAATTTATAAACTAAAAAAAACATTCTGATTTATTTGATATCGTCCGGATTAAGGTCCGCATTATGTCACCATCAATTTCGCAATCGATTGCGAAGCTGGTCATAATAAAGTTACCTTTTTGATTTAACAAACTATAAAATGAAAAACCTGATTAGAGGCCCGGACGGGAAGCATATAAAATTCAAACCTGGGCGAATTGCTCCATGGCACAAAAACTTCAATTTTTTTAAACCTGAATTATGAAAAAATCATTACAAACTATTCAAAAGAAACCATTCTTGCTGCTGCTGGCGGTTTTGCTTTCCAGCCTTACAGCATTTGGGCAAGGCAGGAAAATAAACGGTACCGTAGTCGATGAGAAGGGTCTGCCTTTACCGGGCGCTACCGTAAGGGCAAAAACAGCTAAAGCAACGTCAGTAACCGATGTTGCCGGCAATTTCACCATAACTGTTCCTCCAACCGAGAAGGCGCTTATTGTGACTTTTATTGGTTATGCCGACCAGGAAATCCAGATTAACGGGGAATCCCATTTATCCATTCGTCTTAGCCAAAGCAGTAACAGCCTTAACGATGTGATCGTTATCGGCTATGGTAGCCAAAGGTGGGAAGCTGTAACAGGCTCAGTCGCGTCGATCAGCGGCGAACGCATCCGTGATATTCCAGCGCCTAATATCAGCCAGGCTATACAAGGCAGGTTACCCGGCGTAGAGGTTTCTCAAACTTCTACAAAACCAGGTGCAACGATGCAGATCCTGATCAGGGGCCAACGGTCGCTTACTGCAAGCAATGATCCTTTGATCGTACTTGACGGTATCCCTTTTACCGGCTCTCTTGGAGATATTAACCCTAACGACGTTAAAAGTATCGATATTCTTAAGGATGCTTCCGCCACAGCTATTTATGGCTCGAGGGGAGCAAACGGCGTTGTACTTATTACCACGAATAGGGGCCAGGTGGGAGGAGCTGCGAAAATTACCTATAACGCCTATTATGGGGAGCAAAAACTTTTCGCCAGGTACCCGATGATGACCGGTCCCGAATTTTTAAAACTACGTAAAGCGGCAGGCCTGTATACCAACGCCGTAGACGAAGCGGACGATGTTAATACCGACTGGCAGAAGCTTTTTTACAGAAGCGGTATGGTTTTCAGTAATGACGTAGGTGTTTCCGGAGGCAGCCAAACGGGTACATATAATTTCGGCGGCGGCTATTATAAAAATCAGGGCCTTATTCCCACGCAGCAATATACCCGCTACTCCATGAGAGGATCTGTTGACCAGAATGTAGGCAAATACGTTAAAGTTGGCTTTACCACTAACAATAACTATAACCTTACTGAAGGCAGCCAGGTGGGCGTTGGTAGTGTTTTGGGACTTTCGCCCCTTGCCAATCCCTATAATGCGGACGGAAGCCTGAAAAGAACCGTTAAAACGCCACTGTCCGAAAGTTTCGTATTGACCAAAGGCATCATCAATAACCTCCACGATCAATGGCTCAACGAAACAAGAAATTACGCCACATACAACTCCGTTTATGGCGAAGTAAAAATTCCGTGGGTAGAAGGCCTGAAATACAGGGTAAACCTTGGTCTCGATTATGTGCAAAGCAACAACGGCAATTATACCGGAGTTGGGATTGGCAGTGCCACGCCTACAACGCCGTCAACAGCGGGCGTAAGCAACTCAGCCCAATATCACTGGGCGGTTGAAAATTTGCTGACCTACGACCATACTTTCGCTCAAAAGCATAACATAAATGTCGTGGCCCTGTATTCTACCGAGCAAACCAGGTACAATTCTTCCAGCATGTCGGCCAAAGATATTCCAGCTGATGCTTTCCAGTTTTATAATTTGGGTGCAGCAACCGGCGAAATCACAATCGGCAACGGCAACTACAGCCAGAGCGGCCTGATGTCCTACATGGGGCGTGTGATGTATTCATACGATGACCGCTTCCTGCTGTCTGCCACCGTGCGCTCGGATGCCTCTTCCCGTTTAGCTCCAGGTCATAAATGGCACACTTATCCTGCGGTTTCAGCAGGCTGGAATATCATGAACGAGTCTTTCATGAAAGGCATTTCGGTCATAGATAATTTGAAACTGCGCGCTGGCTTTGGGCAAACCTCAAACCAGGCAGTAAACGCTTATCAGACATTAGGTACTTTGGGTACGCGTCAGTATAATTTCGGCGACACAAACTATGCGACGGGCTATTATGTAACCCAGCTTCCAAGTCCAACTTTAGGTTGGGAATATTCCAAGACATGGAACTATGGAATAGACTTTTCTTTGTTTAAACATCGCTTATCAGGTACTGTTGAATATTATGTTACAAACACAAACGACATCTTACTGGGCGTAGGGCTGCCGCCTACCGCAGGGGTTGGAAGTTATACAGCAAACGTTGGGCGGACTCAGAACAAGGGGCTTGAGTTAAGTTTGAATGGTACGCTCATCAATAAAAACGGGTTTACCTGGGATTTGGGTATTAATATCTATGGAAACAGGAATAAACTTGTGGCGCTTGCTTCAGGTCAGACACGTGATGAGGGCAACGCATGGTTCGTGGGCCATAATATAAACGCCATATACGATTACAAGAAAATAGGATTGTGGCAGTCTGGCGACCCTTACCTGAGCACCCTTGAACCGGGCGGAAATGTGGGCATGATCAAAGTGTTGTATACCGGTACTTATGACGCCAACGGTCAGCCAACAAGGGCTATCGGGGCTGCCGATCGTCAGATCATTGATGTTGATCCTAAATTCGAAGGCGGCTTTAATACGCGTGTGGCATATAAAGGCTTTGATTTTAGTGTTGTAGGTGCCTTTAAGAAAGGGGGCACGCTCATCAGTAGCCTGTACGGCTCAGGTGGCTATCTGAACCTGATGACAGGCCGCAGTAATAACGTTCAGGAAGATTACTGGACGCCGGATAACACAGGAGCAAAATATCCGAAACCAGGCGGCATCCTGAGTGGCGATAATCCGAAATATGGCAGTACGCTCGGTTACTTTGATGCATCCTATCTCAAAATCCGGACAATGACGCTTGGCTATGATTTCAGCAAGCTGCTCTCAAAGCACGCGAACATGCGCCTGCGCACTTACTTCACCGTGCAAAATCCTTTTGTATTTTTCTCGCCTTATCATAAAGAGTCCGGGATGGATCCTGAACCAAACTCTTATGGTAATGAAAACGCGGCGGTGCCCCTGTCAAACAGTCTAAGAAGATTCCTGACAGTCGGCAGCAACGCCCCTTCGACCACGAACTATGTACTTGGATTGAATTTGACATTTTAACATTATCAACATGAAAACTTTAAAGATAAAAAGCGTCATAAAATCCACGCTTTTGCTAACGGTCTTATCTACGGGATGTAAAAAAGTGCTTGATGAACAACCGCGTTCCTCCTTCACCCCGGAATATTTTAAAACGGTACAGGGTGTAAATGGGGGATTAACAGCCATGTACGCGCACCTGCGTAATATTTACGGGCAAGCTTATTACTATAATTCGGGTGTTACCGGTACCGATGAAGCTACATGGGGCCAGAGCGCCGACGGAAACTTCAAAGACCTGGATTGCTCAGGCGTCGGTATCATATCTTCAACCAGTTATCCTACCAGTATCATATGGGGCGAGTCTTTTACAGACATCAACACTGCCAGCGGTGTAATCGAAAACGCCAGTGCCGTGGGGATTTCCAGCGCTCTGATTGCTGAAGCCCGCTTCTTCAGGGCATTTGATTATTTTTTGCTGGTGCAATCCTACGGCGGCGTACCGCTTGATCTGGGTTCGGGAGCGTTGAAATTTAATATCACGCCTTCAAGGACTTCAGTGCGTAATACCGTACCCGAAGTTTATACAAAGGCGATTTTCCCGGATCTGCTGCAGGCGATCAATGATTTGCCGGAAACCGGCCGGGTAACCGGCGGACTGACCAAAACGGCAGCTCGTCTTTTCCTGTCTAAGGCCTATTTAACTTATGCATGGTGGTTGCAAAATCCCAATAGTATCCCGACCTACCCTGCAAGTAACCGGACAGATCCCAATGGACACGATGCTGCGTGGTATTTTCAAAACGCCTACGATATCGCCACCACCGCAATTGATAATCCGGGCTCGTTCAAATTACAGCCAACATTTTACGATGTGAATGTTGGCACAAACGACCGTAACAGCGAAATGGTGCTTTATGCAGACCATACTCAAAGCAGTGAAAAATATAACGGTTCGAGTTTGACCTACGGAAGCGGCGGCGCTCCGGATAACTTTGCCGGCTGGATGATGACCTGGAACTATCCCAACATAATCAGTGGCGGGGTGAACTCTGTTCTGCGTGAGGCAGATCAACATTTGGGCCGGCCCTGGGTTCGTATGGCCCCTACTGTTGAAGTACTGAAAAACACTTTCGCTGATAAAGTGAACGATTCACGATATGACGGAACTTTCACAACCGTATATCGCGGAAACTGGCAAAAGGGCGGAAATACGGCCCAGACCTTAGCTAACGCCAACGGCTTGCCCGTTGCACAGGGGGGCGCGATACTCTCGTTCCTGGATAATGACGATCCGAACGTGGTATATGCCAAAGGAAACGGGAATGTTGGTGCCGGGCTGCTGCCAGGTAGATCAGATTGGGTGGTCAACCCTGGCGATATAAGCCGGATAATTTATCCGGGACTCTGGAAACTGGGGCCTTATCGTACAGATAACGGCACAGGTTTGGGACAGCCAAATGCCGGTAGTACGCGTCCTTATCCAATTGCAAAATTCTCGGAGCTATACCTGATCGCAGCAGAGGCAGCAGTTAAAGGCGCCACTGTTAAACCAGGAAAATCCGCACGTGAACTCGTTAACGTGCTGCGGGCACGCGCAGGCAAGTGGCGTTTCAATAATAATGGTAATGTAGTAAAGATTGAAGACGATAGCCAGGCTATGATGGCGGCTACGCCCGCAATTATCGACATGAACTATGTATTAGCGGAGCGTTCCCGGGAATTTTATGCAGAAGGCGGCCGCTGGTTCGATCTGGTACGGACACAAAAGTGGGGGGAACTTGCTGCTTCCTTTACAATTGCAGGAACCACCTTTGGTGACCATACGCCGGTTAAAGTTACACGTTCCATCGACTCACATCTCTATCTTCGCCCTATTCCGCAGGGGCAAATAGATGCATTGGTTATGAGCGCTGCTGATAAGGCTGCCTACCAGAATCCGGGCTACTAAGCTGGAGAAATAATGATTTTTTAACGAGGCTGTTCAATTGTGAACAGCCTCTTAATTTCTTCCGGTCGGTAATGCTTAGCGCACAGCATTTGCATAAATTATTCGATGATCTTTCTCGTGTTTGAGGGGCAATTTATACGGCTTAATGCAGCTTTCCGGTTTAACATTTGCGCAATTGTATTGCGCAGGCCTATTCGGCGAACCCTGTTTTCTTTAAAACGGAGCTTGTTCGAAAATCAATCGGGATAATTAATCCGGGGATAAAATATTGTTCATAAGGCTAATAGTCAATATATTGTAAGAAAAAAGCAGCCATACTTAAAAAAGTGACTTGCCGCTATAACCCAATAAACTGACTTGCAAACCGGCACGGGCTTGTATACCCCTGTCATAACTAAACTGATAAAATTGAAAAAGACATTTTTAGCAATAATTGCAGGCCTTTTTTGTGCCGTTGCCTGGGGCCAAAACAGTCAATCCGCTCTTCGGGATCTGCGTTATAGGCTATGGTACACCAGGCCCGCCACCAACTGGAATGAGGCCCTGCCGATAGGGAATGGTTTTATAGGTGGAATGGTCTTTGGCGGCGTACAGCAGGAACGCATCCAGCTCAACGAATCTACCATCTGGGGAGGCGCCCCTAACAACAACATTGATTCGGCCGCTAAGCCTCATATTGAAGAAGTACGCGTGCTTTTGGCGCAAAAAAAATACCTGGAGGCGCAGGCGGCTGCCAATAAATATCTCGGCCCGAAGGGCAACAGCGGCATGCCCTATCAACTCGCCGGAAATTTGTATATCAATTTTCCCGGCCAGACAGATGTTAGCAATTATTACCGCGACCTGGATATCGAACATGCCACAGCTACAGTACGGTACAGCTCGGGAGGTGTTCAGTATAAGCGGGAATACTTTACGTCGTTCAAAGAACATGTGTTACTGGTACGGCTGAGTGCTGATAAACCGGGAATGATCAATTGCAAGGTAAGGCTCCAGAGCCCGCTTGTACAAGAGCTTACCGCAGCTAACCAGGAAATCGTTCTTTCAGGTAAAAGCAGCGATCACGAAAATCAAAAAGGCCAGGTTAGGTTTAACATGATCGCCCGTGCAAAAAATCATGGGGGTACTATACAAACAGATACTTCCGGGATGACCATCGCCCATGCGGACACGGCGACTATTTATCTCTCCATCGGCACTAATTTCATCAACTATCACGACCTGTCAGGAAACGCGCCTGGGCGGGCCCGCAACGATATGCAGGCTGCCTGTACCAAATCGTTTAATACCCTGCGCCAATCTAATATCAGGTTTTATCAATCGTACTTTAACCGAATAAAACTGGACCTGGGCATGACAAATGCGATCAAGCTGCCCACAGATGTGCGGATACAAAACTTTGCAGGTAACAACGACGCCCAACTGGCCGAACTGTATTTTCAATTCGGGCGTTACCTGCTGATCTGTTCGTCACAACCGGGATCACAACCGGCCAACCTCCAGGGCATATGGAACGGGGAACTGAAAGGCCCGTGGGATAGTAAGTATACCGTCAACATCAATACTGAAATGAACTATTGGCCGGCTGAGGCCACCCAGCTGTCTGAGCTGGGCACGCCTTTATTTAACCTCGTCAAAGATGTTTCCGTAACCGGTAAGGCAACAGCCAGGCAGATGTATGGGGCCAGGGGCTGGATGCTTCATCATAATACAGACATCTGGCGGATTACCGGTATAGTGGACGGCGCATTCTGGGGTTTATGGCCAACCGCAAATGCCTGGCTATGCCAGCATCTGTGGGAACATTATCTTTTCACAGGAGATAAAAAATTTCTGAAGCAATATTACCCGGTAATGAGAGGTGCCGCTGCCTATTTCGTTGATGTGCTGCAAAAAGAACCGGATCATGGCTGGCTCGTCGTAAGCCCGTCCGTTTCGCCCGAGCACGAATACATAACCGGGAGCCATGAGGTGTCGGTTGCTGCCGGGACCACGATGGATAACCAATTGGTATATGGCTTATTTACAGATGTTATATATGCTGCGGCAGACCTGAATACGGACAAAACATTTGCCGATTCGCTGAAAGCGCTGCGCGAAAAATTGCCGCCAATGCAGGTGGGCCGGTACGGGCAATTGCAGGAGTGGCTGGACGACCTTGACCGGCCAACTGACAATCACCGCCACGTATCGCACCTTTACGGACTTTTCCCGGGGAACCAGATATCTCCTTTTATACATCCGGAATTATTCGCCGCGGCCAAAAATTCATTGGTATACCGCGGTGACGTATCTACCGGCTGGTCAATGGCCTGGAAGATTAATTTGTGGGCCCGGTTATTGGATGGCAATCACGCTTACAAGCTAATCAAAGACCAGATAAAACCAGTCATGACCAGATCCGGAGGCACATATCCCAATTTATTTGACGCACATCCCCCATTTCAGATTGACGGCAATTTTGGCTGCACTTCGGGGATCACCGAAATGTTGATGCAAAGCCATGATGCTGCAATCTACCTGTTGCCTGCTATGCCCGACGACTGGGATAAAGGCAGTGTAAACGGGCTGATGGCCCGTGGCGGATTCAAGATAGACCTGGCATGGTCAGGCCGTCACCTAACAAAGCTCGTTATACATTCGGCCCTTGGCGGGAATTGCCGGCTGCGTGTTAACGAACTGCTGAACAACCGGATGTTAAAAAAAGCAAACGGTGTTAACAGCAATGGATTCTATCGTATCACCGACATCGCGCAACCCATTATCAAAAAAAATGATAAAGATCTAAACGTAAAACTCCCGAAAAGTTATTTATATGACCTTCCAACCCTGGCAGGTAAAACATACCGCATTATTTGAGTAATTAATAAGATGGCTTGTAGTAGCTATTTCGCTATAAGCATATAACAGGGAATTGGCCGGCGATATGATGAAAAAAATGCTGGACAACCGGGGCTATCCAGCCCCGTCAAATTAAACATCGAAGTATAAATGCCCTGCCTGCTGCCTTTGGAAAACAATATTAACAAAGATGAAACAAACCCAATTTAAACTTATCTGCACACTCATGGCGGCGGTTTTCACCGTAAGTCAGGCCGCCGCCCAAACAAAAGAAAAACAAATATTTTTATCTCCTCCCCTCATCAGATCGATTTATACCGCAGACCCCTCCGCACATGTTTTCAATGGTAAAATTTATATTTACCCTTCTCATGACATTGACACAGCCGTAACCGACAACGGTAGCGGCGATCACTTTGCGATGAGGGATTATCATATCCTTTCGCTCGATCATATCAACGGGCCGGTAACCGATCACGGGGTAGCCCTCGATATAAAAAATATCCCCTGGGCGGGAAGGCAGCTATGGGCGCCGGATTGTGCTTACAAAAATGGCGTATATTACCTTTACTTCCCGGTGAAGGATAAACAAGATGTTTTCCGTATTGGCGTTGCTACTTCCAAAGATCCCGCCGGGCCTTTTAAAGCCGAACCACAACCAATTGAAGGCAGTTTTAGTATCGATCCGGCGGTTTATACAGATTCGGATGGCCAAAGTTATATGTATTTTGGCGGTATCTGGGGAGGTCAGTTACAGCAATGGGCCACGGGTAAATACCAGCCCAACGGTTCCAAAACCGACCTTCAGAACGATGATGCCCCGGCGCTCAGCTGTAAAGTGGTCAGGCTAAGTTCGGATATGAAGCAATTTGAGGGGCCGGTGAAGGATGTTATTATCCTGGACGAGAGCGGGCGCCCGCTGCTGGGAAAAGACCATGACAGGCGTTTTTTTGAAGGGCCCTGGATGCATAAATTTAAAGACAAATACTATTTCACCTACTCTACAGGTGACACGCATTACCTGGCATACGCTACAAGTGATAAGCCATTCGGCCCCTTCCGCTATAAAGGAATATTTTTGAAACCGGTGCAGGGCTGGACCACGCACCATTCTATCGTAGAGTTTAAAGGAAAATGGTACCTGTTTTACCACGACACGGAAATCTCCGGCAAAACACACCTGAGAAATGTTAAGGTAACGCCGCTTTACCATCGTTCAGACGGCAGTATTGCCCTGATTGACCCGTTTAAATCAAAATAAATTTAGAATAAGCTACGGCCTTCAATTAAACTAAAGACCGTAGCTAATTAATTTATTATCTTTTTTCCGCCCATGGATGGCAATCGGAAAGCACTGAGAACGCCTGCCTTTATGATTAATTAGTTTGGGGCAGCTTATTTAAACAATAATGATCTTATTGCCAAAGCATTCTTAGATCCTTTTATCTTGACATATAGATCATGCTGACCGGCAATGGCGGGTATCTTTGCAGATATGGCCGACCATTTATTCAATGAGCCTGTACTTTTAACCGGTATAACCGCGATTCTCCTGCCGTCTTTGTTTAGGTCATCGATCCATATTTCAACGCTGCCGTTACTAAGCGCCGCGGCGGTCAAAGAAATATTGGTTGCTTTGTTTGCCCCTCTCCCCATATCCACTCCGCCCAACATCACCCAACCTCCGGCATCATTATTTAAGATAGCGCCATCAACCTGAGATAACGTAACGCCCCAATAATTATTGGCGCCTGCTAAAGGCTGCTCCGAATAACCGTCTTTATAAACGAAAAGATCGAAATCCGCTTCCCTGCCTTCAGCAAAAAGGCCCAGGCTGGTACCTACCCACGAATTAAAATTAGGCTGGGCTTTGTCCAGTTCACTTGCATTGATGACCGTACCGATTTGATGCCATTGCAGACCATCAGAACTGTAGTAACCGGTTAGCTCATGCGCTTTTCGCTCCAGCTTCAGCCATACGCTTTCCCCAATTTTGTTTTCTGTGCTGAACGACTGGCCGCCCATCGCGAAATTGAATGTTTTTCTGCCTTCTTCAAACCCAGTACAAAGACGCACGTTTACCGATTCATTGCCGGAAGCAAGGTAAATCCCCGCCTCTTGCCCTGATGCCAGGGCATTCAGCCTTACCCGCGTAACGAGCGAATAATAATGTCCCGCCTCTTTTTGCAGAATGTGGGTCCTGCCAATTTTCGGCTTAAGCCTAAGCCAGCCTTTATTGTCAGTGACTGAATACTGTTGAGCAGCGTTCTTGTTGAAAAAATGCCAATACAACGACAAATTTGAACTTGAAAATTCATCCGACCTCGGTAAGCGCCAGGCCAGGCCGTTATTTGTAAGATTTGGACGTGTAAGGGGCATATCTGAGGGATAAGGAACAAAAGGATGGCCGTCGGCTGTCCACTGAACCTGCAAAATCAGGTCCTGTCTTCCCTGGCCGCTCCAGTCATCCCCTTTGGGTGCATCGTAACTTTGCGCGATACACCACCAGGTACCGTCACTTAACCGAAATGGAGACGACATGTGATTGACTGATCTGAACCTGTTATCCGGATCTTTTGAAAATGCGAATATTTTTCCAAGGTTCTCCCATTTCGCTGAATCCGCAGTAAGTGATCTTGAACGAAGTACATACTGCCCGCCTGTAACATCACCAGCCATGAAGTAATAATACCAGCCGTCTCTCTTACACATCACAGGGCCCTCAGCCCAGCTGTATTTCTTGTCGTGATTGATCCAGTCCAGGTTAATCAATTTGCCTGTCAGGTGGCCAGAACGATCGATCTGCTGTATGCGGTTAGCTGTCTGACTGGCTTTAATGATCATGTAAGGTGTGCCGTCGTCATCTACGAAAATAGAATTATCGTAGCCGATAGGACCTGTATCCGGGGTTGTTTTAACTTTTTCAGGCGCAGACCATGGCCCCGACGGTTTCGTGGCGCTTGACATGTATTGCCCGCCTCCTGCGCTGTTTGAAAAATAAATACGATAAACGCCATAAAAATAGGTTATTGCGCCTTGCCAAATGCCGGCACCCGGCGCCCCGGACTTTAACTCATCCCAATCCGCGGGCACAACCCTTGAAATGAGCTCCCAATGCAACAGGTCTTTGGAATGAAGAATTGGTAAGTTAGGGACGAAATGAAAACTGGAGCCG
The DNA here is from genome assembly GCF_900100945.1 of Mucilaginibacter gossypii. GTDB lineage: Bacteria > Bacteroidota > Bacteroidia > Sphingobacteriales > Sphingobacteriaceae > Mucilaginibacter > Mucilaginibacter gossypii. The sequence continues at coordinate 226,477 of NZ_FNCG01000008.1, forward strand.
CACATGTAAAAGTCATCGCCAACCTTTAAGAGTGTCGGGTCCGGATGATCCCCGGCGAGCACCGGATTGACATAAGTTCTAACCAGGGTTGCTGCATCCTGGGGGTAAGGGGCCGGCTTGATATCTTCTACCTTACTGAACTGAGCTATAGCGCCATGATACCAGAAGAAAGAACAAACAACTATTAAACTACAACGGGAAATAATGGATTTGAAAGTCATCAGTGTACAAATGAATATAAGACCTAAAAATATGATTACAGCATTCGCCCGGATGTCCTGTATGTAACTAATCGTACAACGAATGTGCAAAATCGCCATATTGATAACGCTCATTGCAGATATCGAATAGCTGATTATCCATATTGTGATTAGACTTTAGATGACATGATCAAAGGCGCCGAATTATCAAAACAAGACTATTGTTCCATTTTTAAGTCATTGCGGCAATAGTAATGAGTATAAAAAAAGGTAAAAAATGTCTTTCCTGTATGTGCCTTTTTTATAAAAAACTGTTAAGAGTTGTACTGTGTGCTTTCCTGCTGATATAGTGAGTATCTTCCGGGCTGAACGTGTGCAAGGCGTCCGATTTGTCACTTATAATGACTATAACAAATGATAAACATTAGGCACAATTGGCGTATTACCGGGCCTTTTGTAATATCCGCAGGGCCGGTTGGTTTAAATTTTCGACGAATTAAAAAAATATTCAATTTTAATTATTTAAGACACGTTTATGAAAACAGTTGTCAGGTATCTTATTAATGCTTCAGCGCTGTTGTTTTGCTTTCAAACTTCAACAGCACAACAGTTTGTCCATCCGGGGCTGCTTCAAGGCCGCGAAGACCTGGCCAGAATAAAAAACGGCGTTGCCATGCGCATTGAGCCCATTTTTACGGGCTATAATCAATTAAAAGATAATCGCCAGTCGCAGTTCGATTATAAAATGCAAGGGCCAATGGAGATGGTTGGCCGAAATCCTACCGTGGGCCAGGGTGTTTATGATGCTGACGCCAATGCGGCCTATCAGAACGCCATCATGTGGACCATAACAGCCGATCAACGTTATGCGGAAAAAGCAAAACAAATTGTTGATGCCTGGGCATCGAAATTAAAATCCATAACAGGCCGTGACGCCGTATTAATGGCCGGTCTTGGACCGTTCAAAATGGTTAATGCCGCGGAAATTTTGCGCTATACCAATTCAAACTGGGCACCTGTCAAAATTAAGCAGGCTGAGAAGCACTTTAAAGAAGTGATTTATCCGGTTATTAAAGATTTTGCACTTTTTGCTAACGGCAACTGGGATTCAGCTGCACTAAAAACAATGATGGCCATAGCAGTATTCTGCAATGACCGGCCAATGTTTGAACGCGCGATTGTTTACTATCAATACGGCGAAGGCAACGGCAGCCTGCCCAATTATATTATTAATGAAGAAGGACAGTGCCAGGAAAGCGGAAGAGACCAGTCGCATACGCAATTGGGTATTGCGCATCTTGCCGATTGCGCCGAGATAGCGTGGCAACAGGGACTAAACCTTTACGGTATACTCAATGATCGCCTGCTCAGGGGCTTCGAGTACACCGCGAAATATAATTTGGGGGAGAATGTTCCTTATTTGCCCGCAATGGACCGGACCGGAAAATATTTGCATGCTCAGATAGCTACAGAAGGGCGCGGCAAACTGCGTGCGGTTTATGAAGAGGTATTTAATCACTATGTTCACCGGGCGAATAAAACGGCCACTTTTACGCAGAAAGCTGCTGAAAAGGTACGGCCGGAACCGCAAGGCACGCCGGGTGCAGACCATATTGGCTTTGGTACTTTATTGTACTCACGCAGCCTGCAAACTATTGACCCCTATGCAAAGGTTAAGCCGTGCACACCGTCGGGATTGACGGCTATGCCTGAGAACAGATCCATTCAATTGACGTGGGTACCGGTACGGGGAGCCATTTTTTATCAGGTTAAAAGGGCAGTCAACAGGAAAGGAAAGTTTAAGATAATCTCCTCCAGGGTTATCAATGCACAGTTTAAGGATAAAAATGTAGCCTCGGGGCGCAAGTACGTGTATACCGTATCGGCGGTGAATAATAAAGGTAAAAGTAGGGACGCCTATCCTGCTGCTGTTACAGCGGGATTGCCCGCAGGATGGTCGGTTACCGATCTCGACCCCAAATCAAAAAAAGGACAAGCACGGTCATTGGATTCTGGTTTTACTGTTGAAGGTACCGGCATGGGATTTACCGGAAACGAAGAGCAGGCTACCTACATCCATCACAAATTAGTGCCTTATCAAACGCTCGCCGTTCATTATCAGCCGCAGTTGACTTCGCAGTTCACCGGTTTCGGCATTTCGTTCAGGCAGTCTGCGAAGGAAAAGGGGATCGGGGTAAATTTGCTTATCTATCCAGAAGTTTTGCAACAACTTGAGGCCCCCAAATGGGTAGTAACCTGTACGGCTCGGCTTCACCCGGGCGATAGTTTAACACAGGCAGGAGCAACGCTCAATGTAAAAGAACCTGTAGTATCTTTTAACCGCATGACGGGCGGTTGCTGGCTAAAGTTAGTTCAGGAACAAAACCAGGTAAACTCATTTTATTCCGCAGATGGCAAAGATTGGCAACTGATCGGGACTGTTGCGCGAAACCTATCGCTGACAGAAGCCGGCATAATCGTTTTTTCGGGGCTTGAAGCGGTATCTACAACGGTCAAATTTGATCAGGTTAGGTTAGAATAACCTTTTAAAAATATTAGCATAGCCGGAAATGCTGACATCGTCAGGTCGGGTTTATATAACAAAAAGTCTATTTGGAACAACAATATTCTTTTTGATACCCATAAATTCGTATCAACCATTTAGCCTGAGCAAACAAACCGACGATCATGTCTGCTGGTTGCACCATCAATTTTGGTATGCCTGCGGTCGGAAAGCCCGGATTTTTACAGTGCTTGATAAGCCGGGTCAATTGAGGTGCAATTATAAACTTTGTTTAAACGGGTTATGACGTTACAGAATTTTAAACCGGAAAATGAAAACTAAGCTTTCCCTGATTTTTTAATACTATGCTCGGTAATATTTCTTTTGCGCCCATTATTGCTGGCCTTGTTTCAGCCCTGCTTTGTTTTAATAAAGCCTGTTGCCAGCCTAAACAAGTAGCTCCGCTATGGGGCAACTGGACTCACTGGGGCGACCAACTTGACGGTACTTACCGTAACCCTGTCTTACCTGGTGATTACAGCGATGTGGATTGCATCCGGGTGGGTACTGACTATTATGCCGTGTCCTCTACGTTTCAGTATTCCCCTGGTTTTGTGATCCTGCACTCTAAGGATATGGTAAACTGGCGCATCCTGGGCCACGCTGTCAACGATATTTCGGTGATTTCGCCCGCTATGAATTATACCAGGATGGACCATTATGGCCGTGGGATCTGGGCGGGGGCCATACGCTATCATAACAACCGTTTCTGGATCTACTTCGGTGATCCGGACGAGGGCTATTTTATGAGTTCGGCCACACGGCCTGAAGGCCCCTGGGCGCCTTTAAAACATGTACTGAACGAAAAAGGCTGGGACGATTGCTGCCCGTTTTGGGATGATGACGGCCAGGGCTACCTGATAGGCACCAGGTTTGCCGATAACTATAAAATCCACCTGTTTAAAATGTCGGCCGATGGCTCGGTGATTGACCGGGAAAGCGACAAGGTGATCCACCAGTCGCAGGGCAGCGAGGCAAACAAGCTGTACAAAATTAATGGCTATTATTACCACCTTTTCAGCGAGGTGCGCAACGACGTAAGGGTGCTTATGATGGAGCGGGCCAAAGATATTCGGGGCCCTTACGAAGGCCCGCAGCAATTGAGCGAAGGTCAGCCGCAATTTAACGAACCCAACCAGGGCGGATTAGTGCAGACTGCTGACGATAAGTGGTACTTTTTGACCCACCATGGCTCGGGCGATTGGTCGGGCCGGATATTGAGCCTGTTACCTGTAACCTGGACTAATGGCTGGCCTATCATTGGCCGGCCTAATGCAGCGGGCCTTGGCGAAATGGTGTGGCAGGCCCCTATGCCCGTAACCGGCACCGGTCGGGTTGTTCCGCAAAGTTCGGATGAGTTTAACGGCAACACGCCTGGCCCCCAGTGGGAATGGAACTACCAGCCCCGCGCCGCCAAATGGTCCTTAACTCAGCGAAAAGGCTGGCTCAGGCTGCACGCCTTCAAACCACTCAAAAACGATTTGCTGTATGCCGGAAACACCATAATCCAGCGCTGCTACCGCACCAACGCCAACGAGGCCACCGTTAAAATTGACCTGAGCGGCATGGCTAACGGCCAGCGCGCCGGGCTATCGCACTTTGGAGCACCCCATTATGCGGCGGCCGGTGTAGTGCAAACCAGCCGGGGTAAACAGTTGCAGTTCTTTACTGAAAATGCCGTAACCGACGGCCCCATCATCAAGGGCAATAACATTTGGTTACGCACAGTGTGGGGCCTGGATGGCAAAAGTAATTTTACGTACAGCACGGATGGCAGGAATTTTAAACCCATTGGCGAAACCTATCAGTTAAGATGGGGATCATACAGGGGCGACAGGCTGGCCATTTACAGTTTTAACGACCTGCAAGATGCCGGTTTTATTGATGTTGATTACCTGCACTATCAATATTCCCATTAAAACAGATCCAAACAGAGAGCAGACAAACTGACCCTATAACACGCCTAACCCGCACCAACCTGATGATCCGCCTGAGATTTGCACTGCAATTATTACTCGGTTACAGTATATTGACCACGGCCCCGGCCGCCGCGCAATCCTGGACGGCAAGTAGAAAGCTGATAATTCGCCAGGTATGCTTTACAATTCTATGGTAATAGATACGCGCAGTTTAAATCATAAGCAACAAGCGCTGGCGATGGAAATTGTAGCTACGTTGCGGCCCAAACCTGCAAACTAAATAGCCGCCTCTTGATATTTCGAATTAAATTCTATCTTTGCATCCAATTCCTGATTTGTTAATCTTTTAAATATCAAGGAATCATGACAGAGCAAATCTACATATCGCCCCTTTCGCTCATTGCCTGATCAGGCAGGCAAACCCTGTATTTTATTAAATAATTAAACGGTTGCATCAGTAACCTGTGCATTATTTTGCCTGCCCCCCAATTCACTGGATTTTTTGAGCGCTCTAACAAGGGTATATCCTTACTCAAGGACGAACTGAGATCAAAAATCAAATTCAAGAAAATTAAATGAAAGTGTGATGAACACACATGAATGGCCGCGCTGTATCAAATCGGCGCGGCGCAAAAGGCGGCTCGTTAAAACCGGTCGGGATAAACAACTGATACAGATGGACAAACGGCGCGATGAACTAAGGGAGCAAAGAAGGCTTTTGCCGATGGTTGCGCTTGAACACCCGTATCAACGTGGCTGGAAACGTTTTTTTGTGTTGCGGGATGACCATAAGCATAACCCCAGGAAGGACTTTTATGAAGCCTTATTAATGAAAATTAACACGGTTGAATATCATCAGGACAAATCCTTCAAACGGAAAAAACGACGCAAACAACGTTATGTGTACCAGGCTAAACCGCAAATACTGCGTGAGTTGTCGCAACATAGTTGGGATATCAACAGGATCAATTTAACCGAGCAGGAAAAGGTTTGCTTTACCCGTGTTGAAACTTTTGATGTTAAAACCTACCGTACCGAGGTGAAATACGTGTTTGCCGAGCCCTGGCGATATGTGCTAAAGGTAGCGCCGCATATGGTAACACATACTAAAATGATCGATGCGGATATTGAACGGGAATTAGCGTGGATAGACGAACACATTGATAACAACCACTTGTGGCCGCGCATCAACCTGTTAACCCGTGGCCGGAGCTATCGCTGGAAAGATGAGTTTAACGACCGGCCAAAATACATTAACAAATTTAAAAACACACCAAGGTATGCCTGTAAAGAAGCTTACCTGGAATTAGAAACATAACCCACATGGGCAATTTAAGAACAAAAGATTTAAGTAAAATAGGTTATCATAATGATCAGCTGCGAAGCCTGGTTATTGGTATAACCTCTAAAAATTTCAAGCACCATAGTAAGCAGCAGCTACTGGACCTGTTGGTGAATATTAAGAACGATCCGGAAGTATTTCTGGATGATGAGTTAACAAGCAAGATAGCCGAAAAGGTAATTGGCAAAACGGATGCTCCATCCTTTAAAGCGTTTGCACTGCGTGATGAACCGGTATACTGCAAAACTTACGGTGGCAAGGGTATTGAGCAATCGGCCAAAAAACAAATGGAGCTGGCTAATATGCTGCCAGTAAGCGTTCAAGGTGCATTAATGCCTGACGCGCACATGGGTTTTGGTTTGCCTATTGGTGGCGTACTCGCTGCAAACAACGCGGTAATTCCCTATGCTGTAGGTATGGATATTGGCTGTCGCATGGCGCTGTCCATTATCGATGAGAGCGATGGTTTTCTAAAACGGTTCGAATATCAAATTAAACAAGCCTTAAAAAATCATACTCATTTTGGTATGGAAGGAGGCCTGGATGTAAGGCAGGAGCATGAAGTGCTGGATAGCAGGGTATTTAATGAGATCCCATTTTTAAAACCGCTGCGGAGTAAGGCGGTACGGCAATTAGGCACCTCGGGCAACGGAAACCACTTTGTGGAGTTTGGCGAGATCGAACTTTTGGCTGATAACGCTTTAGGTTTACCCGCTAAAAAGTATACGGCCTTGTTAACACATTCAGGCAGCCGGGGTTTAGGTTCGGCAATAGCGAGGCAGTACACGCAGATAGCCATGAATACCTGCAAACTTCCGCGCCACGCACAGCAACTGGCCTGGTTGGATATGAACAATGAGGCGGGCCAGGAATATTGGTTAACCATGACCCTGGCCGGAGATTATGCCAAAGCTTGTCACGAGCGCATACACGCCAACCTGTTAAAGGCTTTAGGCTTGAAAGCTTTGCACGTGGTGGAAAACCACCACAACTTTGCCTGGAAAGAACAATTGGCTGACGGCCGGGAGGTTATTATTCATCGCAAAGGCGCGACACCGGCGCATCAAGGCGAGCTGGGCATTATCCCTGGCAGCATGACCGCGCCGGCTTACCTGGTATCGGGCAAAGGTGCAAATGATGCTTTATATTCTGCATCGCACGGTGCCGGCCGGGCCATGAGCAGGCAAAAGGCTAAGGACAGCATGACGGTTTCGGCCATGAAAAAGTTGCTCACCAATGCAGGTGTAACCTTAATTGGCGGTACCGTTGAAGAGAACCCCTTAGCTTATAAGGATATCGAGGCCGTGATGGCGGTGCAAAGCGACCTGGTTGATGTCCAGGGCAAGTTTTATCCACGTATCGTTCGGATGAATAAGGAGTAGTGATGAAAAAGATGATGATACAAATCACTTCAGGCAAAGGCCCGGCAGAATGCAGCCGGGTTGTAGCCCGCGTACAAAACCTGATGTTGAAGCAAGCCAAACAGCAAGGCATTCAGCTTGAAGTACTGGAAAACAAAGCCGGCGGGTTAAACGGCACTTTACTATCCGCTACGATGATGGCTACCGGTAATAACCTGGATGCTTTTGTAAAAGAATGGACCGGTACTATACAATGGATAGCGCAAAGCCCGTATCGAAAATACCATAAACGTAAAAACTGGTTTGTGGGCGTATCTGTTTTTGACGTAAAAGAACTGATGCAATGGAACCCTAAAGATGTAAAGCTGGAAACCTGTCGTTCGTCGGGACCAGGTGGCCAAAATGTAAACAAAGTGGAAACCGCGGTTCGGGGAACACATTTACCATCGGGACTGCAAGTTATGGCAATGGATACCCGGTCGCAGCTCGAAAACAAAAAGCTTTGTTTAGCCCGGCTGGAAGCCAAAGTACTGATCTGGCAAACAGAAAAATTGATAGAGCAGCAGCAAAGTCAGTGGCAGGAGCATAACGCCCTGGAGCGTGGTAATCCGGTTAAAACCATCAGGGCAGTAATTTAAAACAGGCGGCAAAAGTAACCGGGTTTTTTCGTGAGAAAAGGTAAAAAATCGATGTTTTTATAAATGGTGAGGTTTAATAAAAGCCTCAAAACGGCGTTTGGCTGTTGTTTTAGAAGCTTTGAATCCTCTGATATTCTCCATATATCGATTACCAGGCTTTTAGATTAATTTCTAAAAGCCTGTTTTTTTATGGGCACTACGCCGGTACAACACTTTTCGTAAGTTTTATTGATATGTTCCAATCCCAAACTGCGTAAAAAATAGACTTGTAAGGTTTTTGGCCAAAACGTTGTTGTCCCAGCGGAAAGTATCTTGTCATCCGTTTTGTTAATGAATTAACTATCGGCTGATCCTATTGATACTGTCGACACAGCACCAGCATATTAATTATTTATCTGGTTTGAAAGTGAATATCACAATGCGGCAACCACTGCTTTAACTGTGTCTTGTCTTCTTTTGATAAGTAATTGTCATCCAATCTTATCTCTTTTAATTTTGTTAATTTTTTGATTTCAGGAGAAATATAACGAAGTGGGTTATTCCAAATTTCAAGTTTTTCGAGATTAACCAACGAACCTATACAGTTAGGGATACTATCTATTTGGTTATCAAAAATTAGTAATTCTCTAAGATTTGACAGATAGCGAATATTATCAGAGATGCCTTTAATCTTATTGCTATAGACCTGTAATGTTTGAAGCCCACTTAATTTATTATCTACGAAGCCCAAATCTTTAAACTCATTTTCTTCAATTGAGAGCCATTTTAGGTGGGGAACAGTCTTGATTTTTTCAGGAAACATTGACAATTTATTGCCAGAAATATCAAGGTATTCTAAACTATCAAGGTTTGAAAGATCTGTTTTAATTTCGTTGATTTCCGTTTTTCCTACCAGCAGGCTTTTTAGCCCTCGCATTTTATACAAATCATCAGGAAGTGACTTTATGGGGTTTGCACCCAAATAAACACTATGAAGTGATTTAATTTTATAAAGCTGTGAGGGTATTGTTGTAAATTTATTCTGTGCGAGGTAAATTGTATTAATTGGTAATGTGCTGACAGCATCGGGCAGGTAAGCAAGTCCGGCACCTTGAAGATTTAGATACGCTCCCTCATTAGCCATTACAATTGACACTCCTGAAGACGTATAAAGGGTTTTCAATTTGCCTGCATCAATTTTGTTCACAATTTCTACTATACGCTTCTGCGCTAATGAATCGGATTGCCCCCTTTTGCTAAATAACCATGCCTTTACTATTCCCTTGCTTTTAATGCAGGGATATTGAAAGTTTGGGTTCCATTCAATGTCATTCGTTTCAACTGCAGATCTATCGGAGTACCGGTATCGTTGCCAGGTTGGCATCTCTTCCTCTTTTGTAGACGTGATGACAATACCGCTATCCGGGATGATAACAGTTTTAGTCCAAAGAAAAGCTGGAGGTAGCTCAGGGTAACCTTGAATTCCGAAAACTATCCCTGCTGCGCCCCTGGATGCTTTAGAGAAGATAAAAGTTGTATGTTCCTGCCATTTCAAAGCACAATAAGAAACAGTAAGAATATATACTGCCGATACTCCCATCTGTATTAGTTTAAAATGTTTAGTCTTGGAAGCAAAATAATTAATGAGATAAAGTAATATTGAACTTATCATCATCAATATCCCTATTCCCAGTCCAAACCCACCGGTGAAGTAAATTATTGCAAGGCCTAAACAGATGGCCAATATGGCAAGGGCTTTGAGCGGAGTTATGTTTGATCTTTTCAATTTTGTCAAGCTTGGAATCGCTAATACTAATATGGCAACAACCAGGAATCCTTCCCTGTACTCAGATCGTAATGATAAACTCCCGCGCGCATGCCTGCGTAAATAATATTATTTCTGATAACCATTGAATTGGGATAAAGAGCCGCGTACCATAATCCTTTATCTACTAAAAAAAATATTTGTGCATTTCGACCTACTTTTAACAAACTTTTAGAAGTAATAATGATAAAGTTATCTTGATGATCTAATGCGATAACTGCTGGTGCTGTTGGTAGTTTTAAGTGTTCTCTCACAGCCCACTTATCATTTGGTTTGTAGATTTCAATAATGCTTCCTTCCGAGGTTCCTAAGTGTGCAAGCCCTTCAATGGCGTATTGTTTGCCTCCTCTATTAATAAACTGCACTATCTCATGACTTGATATTTTATAATAATTCTTACCATCACTTGAAACCCAGTATAGAGCACCACCCCATTCACCTCTGTAAAAGCCTACTAAATAACCATCTTCTACTTTCAAGATTGAAGCCCTTCCTCCAAAGTCACGACTATCAGCTTTTTTAACTTTAATTTTAAAAGGTAATTGAGGAGATGGAAGTTCTTTCTTATCTACCACAAAAACAGAATCGTTTTTCTTATAGACAGCCCATTCGTGAAAAGAGAAACCATATTTTCTGAGGCTGTCCGGATTAGTAGGAATTGGATGCGTATTCCAGTTACTGATTAGCTTTTTATCAGTTTGGCCTAAACAACTTTCGAGGCTAAATACTATTAATATAATAAGTAGGTTAACTTTCATAAGTTGTAGAAAGAATTAATTAATAATCATAAATATGCTCTATCGTCACTCCTTTTAGTTTAAGTGTTCTTACAAGCGAGCTAAGGTTTCCCACCGTTGTCACTAAAGCAACCCTGCTTAAGCCCGGCCTGGTAAAGATTGGCTGAGTAAATAGTATTTTATAATTAGCGGTTATATTTAAAGGTTTTTCAGTTAAAACGGTAAGCATAATAGCACTTTCATTTCCGGCAATCTCAGTAAAACCAACACCATTTTTTGCCAGCTTACTAACCGCTGTATTAAATTCAGCATAACGGGGTAAATTAGCCAGCACCATACCGTTTGGCAATACTTTTATATTATGCACAAATCCGGTTGTATCCAACCCTGTGGGTAGCCTATCCATCACTACTGCTGTTTGCAACGAGGCTGTTTCATAAGCCGATTTGGTGCCGAGGCCAATCAGCCAGCCATAGCCGCTTTTAACCAATAGTTCGGTGGTTAGATAATAGCGCCTCTCCAGTTTACGCAGCAAATGCGGACCGGAGAAAGAGGCGCTGCTCCACAACATTTTAAGCTGATGGTTAAAATCATACTCGTACCATGGCAGCGCCTCAATAAATTTTACATAGCTGTATTCATAATCAGCATTAAACTTATCTTCGGCGGTCATTTCTTCGTTGGGGCTGATATCGGTCACCCGGCCAATAACGGTCTCGTAAAATGATTTGATACCGTACTCAACGGTTGTGCTGCCGGCTATTACCCATATCATCACATGGTAGCCGGTATTGAAAGGGAAATTTCCTTTAATCTGATCGTACATTACACCGTAACCACCCCACATCTGGTCAACATGTTTCAGGTATGGAAAGGTGGTTGAAGTATGGGTTTTAAAGTAATCTGCCTGTTCAGCCGGACTAAACACCAGGAACCATTCGGGGTAGGTCAGAAAAGTTTGATCAGGCGGACGTACGGCTGCCTGAGGTGTTAGCGGGTGCTTATTAATTGACAGCCAGGCTTTATCCACCAACAAACCCTTCCCGGCAGGCACAGTGGATGGCTTCCTGTTTTTAACAACAAAAGTTATGATAGCCAGTAGCAGCGCAATTAATGTCAGTATCCTTAGCCTTTTCATGCCTATATTTTGGTAAACAACATTAAGGTATTATCGGATGGATCTTTATCTTGTAGTATTCGTTTACCGGCATCTTTAAATCCCGCCTGCTCAATAATGGCTGCCCATTCATCTGCGGACTTGAAGTTTTTAAAATCTCTGGCTTCAAACTCCCAGGTTTCGTTCAATCCCACATTAAATACCGTATGCACCAAAGAAACAAAGGTGGCCATTTCTGGCGTTTTAACATTATGGTCGCGGATAACAAACGAGCCGCCGGGCCGTAGGATTCGGTATATCGATTCCACAAACCCATCCAGCTTCGCTACCGGGCAGTGGTGTAAACCAATATAGCACGTAACCACGTCCAGGCTTGCATCAGGAATAGTTAAACTACTAATTGGGTTATAGCCATTAATATCCACAAAATTGCCCTCCTTGCCCAGCTGCCCCCGCTCCATAATGTCTCCCGGCGAATTGGTTGGCGCGAGATCATTAATAAGATATATCGGGCCGGTGACCTTGATTTCTTTTCTTAGCTGACTAATATAACGACCGGTAGAACCGATCTCGCCATAACCGGAGATCTGTTTAACATCGCCCAATAACCCCAGTGTTTGCCTGACTATTTCTTTTTTTTGCTTTTTAAGCGCTGGCAAGGCATAAGTCAGTTCTGATAAGAATGGCTTAATGCCTTTCAATTTGCTTTGAACTGATTTATAGATCTCCTCATCGGTTTTGCCTATGGCGGTTTCTTCTTTTATTAATTGATGGAATTTATCCTCGGGATACAAATGAAATATCACCTGCAAAAAGCGGTAAAAATCGTCGCTCCATTTGGTATCGTTAAATACTGCTTTAAATTCGGATGTATTAGCCATTGCTTGTGGGTTTTAATGGTTGATAATAGGTGTCCCAAAAAATGTTCCTGAATTTATAGTCAGGATCAAGCTTGGTTTTCAGGTCGAATAACTTTTGCGCGTTAGGATATGCTTTATGAAACTGTGCCGCGGTTGGATGTACCTGATAAGGTAAATAATAAGCGCCGTTTACAGCAATTACGGCATCAGCCAGCTCACGGGTCCATACAGCAACAGCATGTTTAGATGCCGGATCTGTGCGTTGCTTGTAATAAACCACAAAAGCAAATACCTCTTCCCGTGCCCATGCCAGGTAGGTGCCCGGGTCGGCTTTGGCATGTCTGATGGATACATTAAGCACGTTAACATTAAAACGGATAAATATTTCGGCCATGGCTTGTTCAAATTCCTCAAAGCGCTGAACAGGAACAAAGTATTCCAATAATACATAAGTGCTGTTGATTCGTGATTTGGGTTCCAGTTCGGCAACATCATAACCGGCTTCGTAGTTGCGCCAGTGGATCTTTTTGCCCCTGAACAGTAAAGGGTCAATTATAAACTCCCGGTAAGGCTTGCCTAATGGTCTTTCTGTAAACGCCCACAGGAAATACCGTTCCAGCGGATAGGATTCTTTCAGTGGCATCAGCCGGGTTTTAACTGTCGGCTTTTCGGTGGTTTCTATCCAGCTTACAGCTCTTAAACGCGTGTATTTTGGAGGGTAAATATCACCATTATGGAAAACTACCTGTGAATTATCGCGTATGGTTTTGAAGAAGTAATCTTTATATTCTTCAACTTTCATTTTTTTATCAATTCGTTTAATGGCCAGGTTATCGGCTAACTCGAGTTCAGCCTGAACGATAACGCCAATGCCATTATAACCGCCAATTGCGCCAAAGAATACTTCCGGGTTTTCTGTTTTAGTAGCATGTACTAACGAGCCATCGGCTAACACAACATCAATTGACCGTACTGATAAAACAACCGGCCCCATGCCCATGTATCGCCCATGGGCATTAACACTCAATGCGCCGCCTACCGTGAAATTGGCATAGGTTTGCATGATCTTGATGCTTAGGTCATACTCATCAATATATTGCTGAATATCGCACCAGCGGATACCCGTCTGTACTTTGATGAGTTTATCTGTTGCGGAAAACTCCAGTACCTTGTTCATTCCGCGCATATCAATATGCAGACTATGCGGGCTTGCTGTTTGTCCACCCATGCTGAAACGGCCACCGCCTACGGAGATAGCGCCGGTAGCGTTTTTAACAATTTCGCAGATTTCTTCGACCGAAGTTGGACGCGCAATTTTACTAACCAATACGGGATTCAGCCGGGTTACATCGTCAATAATACGCTCATCGGTTTTAAGGTGGGGGATCTCTTTACCTTCATCGTTTTTCAAATAATCGGGTGCCGACCCGGGTACCGAACCATATTGGTTTGTCGTGTAATCCCCTTTTTTGAAACCTAACCGCCAGAATAACCATAATGGCCCAAGCACGGGTATTAAAACAGTAAACAGCCAATAGCCTGAATAGCCCTGATCATGCAGGCGCTTAATAGAAGTAGCTATAATGATCCAGAATAATAAAGGATATAGAATAAACGTAGCTCCTTCGCCAGCAAGCAATAAAAAGTTGTACAACACGTAAAAAGTGCACCAGTAAAACAGGGAAGCCAGCCAAAAAGCCCCTTTTGATAAGCGGCCGTTAAAAGTAAATAGCAGATAGGTTACAGGTAGTTTTTGTTTCAGGCGCATGGATGGTCTTGGCAATACGCTAATATATCATTACTTTCAATTATAATTATAGCCGCGTATATAAATGTAACATGATACCCAGAGGTAAATTATATATCAGCTATAAGAACTTGGTTGAAGGTGCTTATTACTGCCTTACTGATCGCTTTCGCTTACCAGGGCCGGATGTTGATCAATGCGCTAACGAAATGGTTTGCCTCTCGGTGAGAACTGGAATCGATCTGGTATTAAACGCTTTGAATTTTCCGCCGGGCTTCGAGATGATTGTTACTGATATTAATATCCCGGATATGTTCGCCATAATTAACTGGCACGAATTAACGCTTGTTCCGATCCCGGTTAATAAGTATACCTTAAATATGTCCCCGGCCCAGGTGGAAGCAGCAATTACACCTGCAACCAAAGCCATACTGATCACTCACCTTTTTGGCGGTATCATGGAAATTGAAGCGATAGTTGCCATAGCAAAAAAGTATAACCTCATTATATTTGAGGATTGCGCACAAGCATATGCCGGTAATTTATATAGCGGGAATCCCGCATCAGACGTAGTGATGTTTAGCTTTGGCTTTATTAAAACCAATACGGCTATTAGCGGGGCGATGATCAAAATAAAAGACCCGGCGTTGTACGCTGAGGTTGTTGCGCAAAATGGGCACTACCATCAACAAAGTACTGCAGGCTATTTTAAAAAGCTTTTTAAAGTGCTGTTTGTAAAACTGCTCACCAATAAAGTTATTTATACCGGGTTTTATAATTTAGTAATGGCTTTGGGAAAGGACTTTGAACAGGTATTAGGTGGCTTTACAAAGGGCTTCCCCGGCAACGATATTTTTAGACAGATCCGGCATCAGCCTTCCACTCCAAATCAAAGGCTGCTCCGAAAAAAACTTGCTAACTTTGATCAAAATAGTATTACTAAAAGGATCCAATTAGCCAAAGATATTTTATCAAAGATCCCCGATAATTATAAAATTGGTTTTGAGAACAAGAGGCATTCTTACTGGGTGATGCCTGTTGAAACCCATAATCCGGATGCACTGATCAAACACTTGCGTAATAACGGTTTTGATGCTTCGCAAAAAGCATCAAGCTTAATCAAGTTGAGCGAGGCGGGCGGCGTTCCCAAACCTGAAGAATTAGCATTAGACAATCTTGTTTATTTACCAGTGTATCCCGCTATGAGCGCAAAAGACCGTAATAAACTAATACAACTAATAATCAATTTTTCGCACTAATCTCTTCTTATGCTGACAGGTTGTGGTGCTTTAACGTTTTCCATAACTGGGCTTCAATTGCTTAACCATATCCCTGGCCGAAAGACGTCCGTTTATTAATAAAAAATAGCCCGAACTATCCCACCCCACCCATCCAAATCCACTTTAAAAAAATATCATCAACAGCAATGAGGGTAAAACGCTTCAGGCGTGTTTAAGAGACAAATTTTAATAATCGTCTTAACAACACAAATGCTATGAAAGCAACATTCCTGATCTATCTTGTTATCTTTTTGATTTCGTTTAAATTTACTGCAGGCGCCCAGCAAAAAACGGCAACCAATGCCGATTCAGTATTTAAGCCCAAAATCGGATCATTCGATGCCGGTTACTCCTACTCGCCGTTTACCGTTAAAAATAAAAACATGAACATCAGGCAAGTGAATGCTTCGGTCAACGTACCGCTGATAAATAATTTCAGGGACGGAAAGCTTGATTTTTTACTTGCCGGCGTTAGTTACAGCGGGCTTTCCTTATCCGAAACAGGAAAATCATTCGGTGGTACTGATTTTTATTCTATTTCGGTACCCATCACTTTTCAAAAATCGTTTTCTGCAAAGTACGCGCTGCTGGTATCAGCAATCCCTACCTTATCATCCGACCTGAAAGATGTTTCGGGCGAAGACATGCTATATTCAGGCTTTGCCATGCTCAAGATCCGTAAGTCCAAAAGCTTTTCCTACGCCGTTGGTGTGGGTTATTCAAGGCAGTTTTTTGGTACGATACTGCTGCCGGTTATCGGGATAGAATGGCAGATCAGCGAAAAACTGAGCCTTAGCGGCACCCTGCCCGTTTCCGAAAAATTAAAGTACCAGCTCAACGATAAAAGTATCCTTGGTTTCAGCAGCGACTTTGGCATTGGCGGGGGCTCATACCGGTTGTCGAAAAAAACAGGGTCAAATTATTTACAGGTACAGCAGTATAAAAACACGCTTTTTTATAATTACCAGCTGGCTAAAAACTTTTCGGTACAAATAAGCGGTGGTTACAATTTTGTGCAACAGCTTGACTTGTACAACAAAGATCAAAAAGTTAACTGGGCACCATTTAACGACCTGAACAAACGCGTTCACCTGGCCGAGTTAAAAAAGACCGGCTTTACCGTCGAATCAGGGATCAGCTACCGGTTTTAACCCGAAACCGGTGCAGGTCTTCCTTTTGAATGTATAACATCAATCAACCGCAGCAATGGAAACAACTATTAATTTAATGGTCGAGGTTTTTAAAACAAATGTTGAGGATCCGGCGCAGGCAGCAAAATTGGTGGGCCTGCTTCAAAAACATATTACCAATAGCAGTGTAAATTTTGACCTGGAAGATTGTGATAAAGTATTGAGGATAGAGGGCCCGGAGGTTTCACCGCAATCGGTCGTGGGCATCCTTAAAGATTATGGCTACAAGTGCCAGCCGCTCGAATAAACACAAAGCCCGGATTATAATGCTTGTACTCCGTTTCATTTGTTAAACGTGTAGGTTTAGCGTAACCTGCACGTTTTTCAATTGCGTGGACTTAACAAACTATGAATAGCTAAGACAACTATTTCAGCACAAAGCAGGAAGAAGGATGGGCCCTGTCGTTGTAAATGTAGTTAAGCTGCGTTGGTCCCGAAACCGTATCAAAAACCATGATATTATTTTCGCCGGCTACAAAATGAGGCCATTGCTTATCATTAACCTGGCCCGGAGCTTTGCCTTTTATAAAGTTTACCCAGGTTTGGTGTATTTGGTTAGCCAGTTTTAGTTCTGTATCGTTAAAATTGTGTTGTTTAGGTAAAAACCAAACATAGCCTAATTCATCGGCATGGGTTGCACCGGTACCATCGCGCTTGTAATCAAAACGGTACATCCAAACGTGGTTGCCTGCCTGCGCTAATGTGTTAGCCAGCCGGTAGCTGTGCATCTGGTACATGTATTGGGTGAGTACTTTTATGGCAGCGCTATCTGCATTGCCATTTTTAGCCTCGCTTTCAAAGTTTGATAAAATATAACGGTAATTATCACCAAACCAACCATATAGCACCGTGCTATCGGGGTGGTTGAGGCGTTTGTCAAAATTCATAAACATTTTACTTTCAAACTTATTGGTACCGATGAGGAAGCGTACTTTATCATTTCTGTTTTTGAGGATATATTGATATGGATCCTGCGAAATCACCGCGCCATCTATCACCGGGCCAAAATAGTTGGTGCCCTGTGCCCCATTGCTGATCTTTGCCTGTGCTGCTATAAATTTTTCGGCGGAGATTTTGAGGAGGTCGGCGGGTTTGCTAACACCCAGCTCGGTCATTAACCGCTGCCTGATGCCTTTAGCGGTAGCAGAATCCCGGATGCATTGCACGGCGCCGCTTTCTAAAATCTGCTGGTTGAAATAGCCTTTGGATTGTGGTGTTGCCAACAGGGCACTGGTGAGTTTTGCGCCTGCCGATTCGCCCATGACGGTAACCTTCGAAGCATCACCGCCCATCGCCGCAATATTTTGCCTGATCCATTTCAGCGCCATGATCAGATCGAGCAGGCCATTATTTCCAGATGATTGGTAAGCTTTGTTTACATCGCCCAAATACATAAAGCCGAAAACACCAAGGCGATAATTAATGGTAACAGTAACAACGCTGTCATCGTCGGCAAAAGCGTGGCCGTTCATTCCCATACCCGAGCCGCCTGTAAGCGAGCCGCCATGTACCCATACCAGTACCGGAAGCTTAGCGTCCCTTGCTGTTGTAGGCGTATATACGTTCAATGTGAGACAATCTTCGCTGCCTTTTAGTCCGCCTGCGCCGCCGCCCTGCGATGCCGGGCTTCCAAATTTTTCGCATGAAAGCGTGTCTTTCCATGCCGTCATTGGCTGAGGGGGCATAAAACGCAAAGGGCCAACCGGCGGTTTAGCATACGGGATGCCTTTAAATACCAGGGTTGGCCCTTCTTCGATACCTTTTATCCATCCACCTGATACTTTTGTTACAACTGTTTGGGCAGAGGTAGTAAAACCTAAAAATATGCCCAGTAAAAACGTGTAAACCGGAATCAGGCGGATGATGTTTTTCATAAAACGGTTGATCTTAATAAGTGGCAGCCAGCTGAAGCGCGTTATAAGCATTAACAACGCCACCGGTTACACAAAGATCGGTAAACGGAACTTCTTTTTTTGTCTCCCCATCTTTAATCTCTACATTATGTGATATTTTCACTACTGATTTCATGATGATCTCCTTAACCTGTACAGCCGTTAATTTTGGATAATATGAACGGATGAGCGCTGCCAGGCCGGTTACAACCGGTGCCGCCATGCTGGTACCATCATGCTCGGCATAGGCTGATTTTGGTGTGGTTGAATTGATGGCCACACCCGGTGCAAACACATCAACACTGGTTTTGCCATAATTGGAGAAGGACGCTTTCAGCGTTTCATCGTCTTTAGGGCCCGACGCGCCAACTTCTATCCAGGCACCGGCTACACCGCTTTTATCTTCATAAATACGGTTAGGGACGTTCAGTTCAACTTCGGTGTTATTGTTGTCATTACCCGCGGCATGTACCAGCAACACATCCTTGCTTAACGCAAATTTTACTGCATCATCAACTGCTTTTTTATTGTACGAGTAACTTTTGCCGAAGCTCATGTTGATGACCTTAGCGCCGTTAGCCGCAGCATAACGAATAGCGTTTGCTACATCCTTATCGCGTTCATCGCCGGTAGGTACTGTACGTACCGACATGATAGCTACATCATTGGCCACACCCATAACACCAAGATTGTTATCCCGTATCGCGCCAATGATCCCGGCAACGTGGGTGCCATGATCAGCATCCGGGCCGGTTACGTCATTATTGCCGTAAAAACGCTCATTAGCATTGTTATAGTTATCGCCCACGGTATCCCTCGAATTGAAATTAAGGTTGAGGTGATAATCCAACTGCTCTTTAAAGTGAGTTAAGCCGCCGTTTACCTCTTTCTCCCTGAACTCGGCTACATTTTTAAACGAAGGCAGGGCGCTTACCAATACACGTTTAACATAGGCCTCGCCATTATCTTTAGGCTCAAATTTGGTGATATCATCAAGGCTTGGGTTTTGGTTGCCCAGCTTGGTCAGTACCCCATCAAGCAGGGTATTGAATTTATTGATCACCGTATAGGTTTGCTGTGCTTTGGCAACCTGCTTAGCCATATCGGCTTTCATAGCGCTGTACGCTTTAAAATCGGCAAGGTCTTTTCCGGTAAGCTTGGTACTGTCAACGTTGGCAAAGCGGGCGTTGTTGATCCGCACCAGCCGGGTTAGCTCCAGGTTATCATAATGTACATCTCCTTTGGCCGATCCTATAAAATCCCAGCCGTGCATGTCATCGGCATAGCCGTTTTTATCATCGTCCTTTTTATTCGCGGCGGTTTCTTGCGGGTTGTTCCAGATCACCTTTTTAAGGTCTTCATGGTCCACATCAATACCCCCATCAATTACGGCTACCAGCACGGTAACGTGTTTTTTGCCTTTTAACAGTTCGTTGTATGCTTTTTCGGTACTGATCCCAAATACAGAATCGGTTTTAAGATCAAGGTTTTGCCAGTTAGGTTTAGTTTTTGGAGCTTCCTGCGCATAAGTGAATACAGGTAAGCAAAGCCCGGCTACCAGCACAAGCTTTTTAAGCGGAAAATTGTTTATCATTAATACTTTCAGTAATAGTTTATAAGTACAAAAACTCTAAAGTAGGTTTTTAATTGTTTAAAAAATGTGCGGGTTTGGTGATTTTAACACGTTTTCAGGAAAAAATATTTTTCTGATCACTCTACTTTTTGCTCAAAAATATGTTCAATTATAAATTTTGATTCTGCTACATAAACCTTTTTCCTGATCAGTTCCCGTAAATCGTCGGTGGCACCATCCCTTATCTCATACTTCTTTTCTTTGCAGGTTTTTATAAAACCTGTATACAATTGTTTCGCTTTGCCTGTTTCGCCTTTTGCAAGTGTGGCTAGCGCTATATTAAACATGGCGTAAGTGGCGTCATCCTGGTATTTCAGCGCCTTGTAAGAGTATTTTATACAGTCATCAAATTTACCAGCGCAATAATATGACCACCCCAGGTTCCCCAATGCATTGGCATAAGTGCTGTCAATAGCTATTGCTTTTTTGGCGGCATCAATAGCTGCCAGGTAGTTACCCGATTGCGTATAGCTTAAATTGAGCCCTACATAGGCGTATTTATAGGTCGGGTCGGCCTTTACTGCTTTCTGATGATAAGTTATGGCTGTTTCATATTGCTTTTTCTGATAGTAGCAATCACCTATCCTGTCGTATGGAAAAGGATATGATTTATCAATGCTGATAGCTTTTTGGAGATCTTTTATGGCATCATCCAATTTATCTGCGTAATAATAAGCGTCGCCGCGATCAACATAAAAAGTCCGTCGGTCGGGTTCCAGGTTGATGGCCTGTGTGTAAAGACTGATTGCTGTTTCGTATTCGTTTCTGTCGCAATAAATATCGCCTTTCAGGTTATAGCCGTCACCATCGTCGGCATTTTGGTTAATATGCAGATTGATAAAATAAAGGGCGCTATCAGGCATATCCATATTTTTGTAGCACCTGGTGAGGTTGTAGTAAGTCCAACTATAATTGGGCTTTAACTGTAATGTCAATCGCAGATCAGTTGCTGCTTCCTTATATTT
The DNA here is from genome assembly GCF_900100945.1 of Mucilaginibacter gossypii. GTDB lineage: Bacteria > Bacteroidota > Bacteroidia > Sphingobacteriales > Sphingobacteriaceae > Mucilaginibacter > Mucilaginibacter gossypii. Next base: position 247,725 of record NZ_FNCG01000008.1, read on the forward strand.
TTCAAGATCGATCAGGCAGTCGGCCCGGTCATAATAAAGTACAAAATAGCCCGGAAAAAATTTAATGGCCTGGTTGTAATCAGCTATCGCCTTGTCAACCTCATCAAGATTATAATAGCACTTAGCCCGCATCTGGTATGCATGGGCATACTGTGGCCATACCGCCAATATTTGATCACAATACGTTATACATTCCCGGTATTTATGTTCATCAAACAGCATTTCTGCTTTCATTGTGTTGGCCGAAATCAATTCCGGACTGTCTTTTAGCAACCGGTTCAATTCAGTGCCCAAAGCCGATTTTCCTTTAAATGACGCGGTAAGTAATTTTAATCGTTTAGCAAAAACGGTATTAGGAGCATTTTTTAAAAAGCCGTCTAAAATTTTATCGGCATTTTTATCGCTGGGCTGTGATGTGAATACCAGTTTAAAAAAATCTTTCCCCAGCTGTTTTTCCGCAGGCGAAAGATTGCTATTGTCAGCAATATCCTTAACAAGGCTAAAAACTTCATAGCCCTGATAGGGCATGATCCGCGTTACATCTTTTTGTAAAGTGATGTTTTTAATGCTTTTGGATAGCAACATCATTCCTTTATCAATGCTGTCTTGCCTGAAACAGGTGATAGCCTCTTTTAAATAGGATGCATAGTCGCTGATCTGATAACCAGGTGCGGTTATTGGTACAGAAATTTTTTTACTGGAAGTATCCGCCGGTACTAAAGCCCAGGTGGTTAAGGGTCCTAAAATAAACAGCCAAAAAGCTATTGGTTTGAATGATAAGGTCATGCTATAAAAATAGCATATCCGGTTAATATTAAAAAATGGAAATGGGTTGCCTGCTTAATCCTATTTACCCAGCTCGGCCCTTACCTTTTTTACCTCAGCCGCAGTAACCAGGCTGCTGTTATTACCAAAGTTATTGCGGATGTAAGTGAGTACCGACGCGATATCAGCATCACTTAAAAAGTTATGCTTGGGCATGGCGCTGTTGTAAGGCCTGTTTTTGACTTTGATCGGCCCATCCAGACCGTTAAGCAGTACCCTTATAGCGAGGTCTTTTTCCATAAATTTACCACCGGTTACCCATTCCGATCCGCTAAGCGGCGGGATCATATTACCATCGCCGCGGCCATTTTTTTGATGGCAGTTGGCACAATAGGTATTGTAAATTTTAGCGCCGCCTTTGAGCATGCCGGTTTGCAAATCGCTCTTTAAAACATCGGGCAATCTGAAACCCGGCAGTTTTTTACGGAGCTCCATTTTGGCAAGTTCGGCCTTGCCAAACCCGGCTTTGTTACCCGTGTAGGAAATTTTCCAGATCTTTCCTTCCTCTGTTTCGCTGATGTATAAGGAACCATCGGGCCCCATGGCCAGCCCCATTGGCCGGTAAGCCGCGTCACTTACGCTTACTACCGTGTTTTTTCTGGTAAAGCCATCGGCAAAAACTTCCCATTGCCCAAAAGGTTTGCCGTTTTTAAAGGGTACAAAGCATACAAAAAAGCCGGCCTGTGGGTAAGGCGATCTGTTGGTTGAACCATGAAAGGCAATAAAAGCCCCGTTTTTATATCTTGCCGGAAACTGATCGCCGGTATAAAAAAACAGGTCGTTGGGGGCCCAGTGCGCTGGGAAAGCCATAATGGGCTGGGTGTATTTAGCACCGTTGCCGGCTTTTATGCCATCGCCGCCATATTCGGGGTTCAGAAGTTTTTTCTTTTTAATGGGATCATAATAGTAGTAGGGCCAGCCTACATCAGTGCCCTTTTTTACTTTAATAAACTCTTCAGCAGGCAGCACCGCGCTTTGCCAGGCACTGAATATTTTAGGGAACTGCAGACGCAGGTCGTCGCGACCGTGGGCTACCACATACAGGCAATTGTCGGCAGTATTCCAGTCCATAGCAACAACGCTGCGCATACCTGTGGCATAACGGATACCATCGGTCTGTACTTGATTAGGTTTAGCCTCATCAAACTGCCAGATGCCCCCATATTGCTGCAGCAAGGGGCAGCCCTTGATCCCTTTTGAACCGGGCACCCTGTTTTGCTCCTGGCAGGCGTTTGAGGGCGCGCCAAATGCCACGTACATGTGCCCGGCATTATCAAAGGCCAATGGCTTAGCGTCATGCTCATGCGGGGCGGTAGCATCATGCAAAATCAATTCGAGCGGGGCATCGGGTACCAATGTTTGCGGATTTAATTTGGTTCGATAAACATTTGCCTCCGAGCTGAAGTACAGGTATCCTTTATGTACCCTCATGCCTGTGCCATAGGGACCTTTGTCTTCATAATTGGCAAACTTTTTAATGATGTCTGCCCGTCCATCGCCGTTAGTATCACGCAGGGCAACGTTGCCGCCGATAGAATCGGGGAAGCGGAGTTTTACATAAATATCGCCATTGGTGTTCACCGCGATGTGACGTGCGCGGCCTTCCAAACTATCCACCACCACAACCGCTTTAAATTTGCCGGGCAGGAATAAGCCGCCATTGGTGGCAGTATCCTTAGCTGGCGGGACGGTGTTATTCCCGATGTTTTTAAAACTGACTATAAGCAGGGCACACAGTACCAGCATCACGCCGGTCGCGTTTTTTTTATTTTTCATTTGAGACGAACAGGTTATCTAAATGCAGGATTGGTATTAAACGGCAATGTCCTGCTATAAAAGCGATTTTGCAGGTAAATGTTTAGGAAGATTCATTTTTATTGCCTGAGAGACTAAATATTATAACATGGGCCGGATGTAAGGATATCATATTATCCCAAAAAGTCCTATCTTTTCAACAAAACAAAAGATCCATGCCCGAAACACATCCCGAAAAAAACAAATTAGGCCTGTGGACCAGTACTTCGCTGGTGATTGGCAATATGATTGGTGCAGGCATTTTCCTGATGCCAGCGGCTATGGCTTCGTTCGGGAGTATTGGTTTGCTGGGCTGGGTGTTCTCGGCAATAGGCTCGTTCTTTTTAGCGAAGGTTTTCAGCAACCTGAGCAAGCTGTTGCCCCATGCTACCGGCGGCCCATATGCCTACACCCGCGACGGGCTGGGCGATTTCATTGGATTTTTAGTGGCCTGGGGATACTACCTTGCTGTGGCCTGTGCCAACGCTGCCATTACTATCTCGTTTGTGAGCGCCTTAAGTACCTTTTTTCCAATATTGGGAAGCAGCAGTGTTATTGCTGTGATTACCGGTTTATGTTCTATCTGGTTATTAGCTTATATCAATACATTGGGCGTCGTTACCGGCGGCAAGCTGCAATTGGTTACCACTATTTTAAAGGTGTTACCACTGTTGCTGGTAGCTATCGGCGGTTTGTTTTTCATTAAGGCGGTAAACTTTAAACCTTTTAACGCCAGCGGGACAGGCATAGTCACCGCCCTGCAGGCAACCGCTACTATGACCATGTTTGCGTTTATTGGTATTGAAAGCGCCACCGTACCATCTGGCAGCGTGGCCAATCCCGAAAAAACAGTGGCCAGGGCAACTATGCTGGGACTGCTTATTACCACCTTTATCTATATACTGGGGAGTGTAAGCGTTATCGGTATTATCCCGGCGGCGCAGCTGCAAAAATCACTTACGCCTTATGCCGATACCGCGGTGATCATCTACGGCAGCAGCGCCCGCTACTGGGTTAGCGCCGGTATTGCCATCGCCGCTTTCGGTTCACTGAACGGGTGGACATTGCTACAAGGACAAGTGCCTTATGCCATTTCAAAAGATCAACTTTTCCCGCCGATATTCAGCCGCACTAATAAAAAGGGTGTACCTTATATGGGTATTATCATCAGCAGTATCATGGTATCGCTGTTTATGGCCATGAATTATACCAAAGGTCTGGTAACACAATTTAAATTTCTGCTGCTGCTTTCGCTGTTGAGCGTTTTGATTCCCTATTTGTTATCGGCAGCGGCTTACCTGGTTATCCGGGTACGAAAAAGCCCAAAGGCGGGCGGCTGGGCCGGAGCTATAGCACTGGCTATGCTGGCTTTTGCCTATGCGCTTTGGGCTATTGCGGGAGCCGGGCAGGAAGCTGTGTATTACGGCTTTTTACTGCTGATGGCCGGGATCCCGTTTTATGTTTGGGCCGCATTCACAAAAAATGCGAATTAGTTTTTCTTAAATATTATAAGGCCCCTGCCTTGATCTCGTCAACTACTGCCGGATCAAGCAAAGTACTGGTATCGCCCAGGTTTGAGGTATCCCCCTCGGCTATCTTGCGCAAAATGCGGCGCATGATCTTGCCCGAACGTGTTTTTGGCAAGCCGGTTACAAACTGGATCTTATCCGGTTTGGCTATCGGGCCAATGATACGTGATACCGTCATGATGATATCCTTGCGGGTAATGTCCTCATCGCCATGCTTATCGGGGCTCACCACATAGGCATAAACACCCTGGCCTTTAATATCGTGCGGATAGCCAACCACCGCCGATTCAACTACGCTGCTATGCATGTTGATGGCATTCTCCACTTCGGCAGTGCCTATACGGTGACCGGATACGTTCAATACGTCATCCACGCGACCGGTAATGCGGTAATAACCATCCTCATCGCGCAGACAGCCATCCCCGGTGAAATACATGTTTTCGTAAGTGGCGAAGTAAGTGGTGCGGCAGCGCTCATGATCGCCATAAGTAGTACGCAGCATGCCCGGCCACGGAAATTTGATACACAGGTTGCCGCTTACACCGTTGCCTTCAATCACTTTACCGTTCTCGTCAACCAATACGGGTTGCACGCCTGGTAATGGTAAGGTGGCATACCCCGGTTTGGTTGGGGTAATACCGGCGATAGGAGAAATCATGATACCGCCATTTTCGGTTTGCCACCAGGTGTCAACAATCGGGCAGCGGTTTTTGCCGATATTGTCATCAAACCAATGCCATGCTTCTTCATTGATTGGCTCACCTACAGAGCCTAATTTTTTGAGTGAGCTCAGGTCTTTATTATTTACATTGTCCAGCCCAAAACTCATCAACGAGCGGATAGCTGTTGGCGCGGTATATAATATGTTTACTTTGAATTTATCTACAATCTCCCAGAAACGACCACAATCAGGATAAGTTGGGATCCCTTCGAACATCAGCGTGGTAGCCCCCTGCGAAAGCGGGCCATATACGATATAAGAGTGACCGGTGATCCAGCCAATATCGGCAGTACAGAAATATACCTCGCCCTGGTTGTACTGGAATACGTTGGCAAAAGTATAACCTGTATAAACCATATAGCCGCCGCAGGTATGTACCACCCCTTTGGGTTTACCCGTTGAGCCAGATGTGTACAGGATGAAGAGCATATCTTCGGCATCCATTACCTCGGCAGGGCAGCTTGGGTTACCTTGTGTTTCCACTTTTTTGATCTCATCTTCCCACCAAACATCGCGGCCTTTGATCATGGATACCGGCGTGCGGCTGCGGGTAAGCACAATAACTTTTTTAACCGAGCGGCATTGTACCAACGCATCATCAATCACAGTTTTAAGCGGTACTTCTTTGTTGCCGCGTTTACCGCCATCGCAGGTGATCACGATGTTACACTCGGCATCGTTGATCCTATCGGCAATGGACTGTGCAGAAAAACCACCAAACACTACCGAGTGGATAGCACCGATACGCGCACAAGCCAAAACAGCAATAGCCAGCTCGGGGATCATGGGCATATAAATACAAACACGATCACCTTTTTTTGCACCGTTGTTTTTAAGTACGTTGGCAAACTGGCAAACCTTATCATGCAACTGGCGGTATGTTAAAATGCGGTGATCCTCTTCCGGGTCGTTAGGTTCCCAGATGATGGCCGGTTTATCACCAAGGGTTTCGAGGTGACGGTCGAGACAGTTTTCGGTTATATTGAGTTTTGCACCCTGGAACCATTTGATCTTAGGCTCCTTAAAGTTCCAGTCCAGTACGGTGTCCCACTTTTTTTGCCATAAAAAATTATCGGCAATGCCGGCCCAAAACTGCTCGGGCTGCTCAACACTTTGCTGGTAAACTTTTTTGTACTCTTCAAATGATGTAATTTTCATCGGTTGGTTGTTTGGTTGATGAAGCTGTTCCGGGTTTAAATTGTTTGTTTTTTGTCCTCCGTACCAAGTTTCATGCTGGTTTAAATGGTGGGCGTAATTTAATAATTTATGTGTGATGTATATATTAAAATTCTATCTTTTTAAAATATTTTAAAAAGTACTTATTGGATTAATTGTGGGCTCCGTTTGTTGTTGTTCCCGGCCGGGTGCGCGGGCGGCGTTAGGGATTGCAGTGGAAAGCCCGCAGCGAACGAGAGGGAGCGTAGGGGCCAAGCGAGGACTTGCAACGGAAAGCCCGGGCCGCAGGCAACGCCCATGTTATAAACCCGATTGCGAGGGCCATCTCCTTGCATTGGATACACGGCATGTGGGGCACCGATAAATCCGGCATGGCTTCCTGTTTTGATTGGCCAATAATACACAACCGAATATGCTATGATAATGCGCACAGCCGCCTAAAATTTTGTTACTTTTGCTCATATTGCTATACTAATTTATGAGCGAAGAAAGATCACTGAACTTTATAGAGGAAATTGTTGAAGAAGATTTGGCTGCCGGTAAAAACGACAACCGTGTACTTACCCGTTTCCCGCCCGAACCTAATGGTTACCTGCATATTGGTCATGCCAAGTCAATTTGCCTTAACTTTGGTTTGGCAAAAAAATACAATGGCCTTACCAACCTCCGTTTTGACGATACCAACCCTGTTAAGGAGGATGTTGAATATGTTGACAGTATTAAGGAAGATGTAAAATGGCTTGGCTTTGATTGGGCCAATGAGCTTTATGCTTCTGATTATTTCGATCAGCTGTATGCCTTTGCTGTTGAACTGATCAAAAATAACCTGGCCTATGTTGATGACAGCACAGCCGAAGAAATAGCCGCCCAGAAAGGTACGCCTACCGAACCGGGCACGCCAAACCAATACCGCAGTCGCTCAGTAGAGGAAAACCTGCAGCTGTTTGCCGATATGAAAGATGGCAAATATCCTGACGGCGCGAAAGTACTGCGTGCCAAGGTTGACCTCGCGTCGCCCAACATGCACCTGCGCGACCCATTGATGTACCGTATTAAACACGCTCATCACCATCGTACAGGCGATAAATGGTGTATTTACCCCATGTATGATTTTGCTCACGGGCAATCGGATGCTATTGAAGAGATCACGCACTCTATCTGTACGCTGGAGTTTGTACCTCACCGTCCATTGTACGATTGGTTTATTGAAAAGCTGAATATTTTCCCGTCAAAACAGTACGAGTTTGCCCGCTTAAACCTGAACTATACGGTAATGAGCAAGCGGAAATTGCTGCAACTGGTTAACGAAAACTATGTTGATGGCTGGGACGATCCGCGTATGCCTACCATCAGTGGTTTACGTCGCCGTGGTTATACCCCTGCTTCTATCCGTGAGTTTTGCGAGCGTATTGGCGTTGCCAAACGCGAAAACATGATAGATGTTGGCTTGCTGGAGTTCTGTATCCGCGAGGACCTGAACAAAACCGCGTGGCGCCGTATGGCTGTGCTTGATCCGGTTAAGCTGATCCTGGATAATTATCCTGAAGGCGAAACCGAAGTAATGCATGGCGAAAACAACCCCGAAGTTGAAGGTGGCGATGGCGGCAGGGATATTCCATTTGGCCGTGAGTTGTGGATAGAGCGTGAGGACTTTATGGAAGTTGCGCCAAAAAAATTCTTCCGCCTGGGTATCGGGCTGATGGTTCGCCTAAAAAATGCTTATATCATTAAAGGCGAAAGCATTGTTAAAGACGCCGATGGTAACATCACCGAGATCCATTGCAGCTACCTGCCCGAATCAAAATCGGGCCATGATACCAGCGGCATTAATGTAAAAGGCACCATCCACTGGGTGAGTGTTGAACACGCCAAAACTGCTGAGGTGAGGTTATACGACCGTTTATTCCAGGTTGAAGACCCTTCAAATGAGGATGGCGACTTTAAAGATTATATCAACCCTAACAGCCTGCATGTATTATCAACCGTATACATTGAACCAGATTTAGTTAATGCCGAGTTAGGCAAGCCGGTTCAGTTTATGCGTAAAGGTTATTTTACTTTAGATAAAAACTCGACTGATGATAAACTGGTGTTTAACCGCACCGTTACATTGAAGGACGGTTGGGGTAAAAAGTAATCGCCGCTGGCCCCCCTTAAAAAAATCATGTCATTGCGAGCGTAGCGTGGCAATCGCACGGAAGCATATCCGCCCTGTATAGCATGCGATTTGGGGTGTGATGGTTTATCCGGACAGTTGATCTGTCATGATTTATAAAAGTAAAAATAAATAACTTGTTGTTTGTTTGTGGTGTTGAAATGTGGGAAACTCGGAGAGTTTTCCATATTTCAACACGTTTTTCTTTTTTTGCTTCTTTTTTTCTTTTTATCGGGCCTCCGCTTTTTGTGGATAACTTGCCTTTCGCTCAAACGCCATCGGGCTGATATAGCCTAAGGCTGAATGTCTTCGGATAGGGTTATAGTACATTTCAATATATTCAAATATCTCGCTGCGGGCATTTTCTATATTTTCAAAAGAGCCGTCCTGCAATAGCTCGGCTTTAAACCGGGAGA
>NZ_FNCG01000016.1 GCF_900100945.1 Mucilaginibacter gossypii
ATCATTAAGGAACAGAAACAAAGGCGATTAGAAAAACTCGCCTTTGAATTAAATAGGGAACTTGTACCTGCTTAAATTATTATGTCATGGGTAGCTTGTCGAAGCATAGTGGGCAGGCCTCTGCGCGCGAGTCTTCGACAAGCTCAGCATGACCCGGCCCTATTTTGTCATTTCGTCTTCTACAGCCCAGGATTTAAATAATTCAATATTTCACCATTCCTAACTCTTCGTGGAACGCAGTTTTGTAGGTTATCTGTCTTTAGCGCCGCCACCATATTTAGCCAACCCCATTTGTCATCCCAGCCTAATAAAAATTAATTCAGGAATGATTGTTCCAAAATGAGTTTATATTTGCGGAACGATTGATCCAAATTAAATTAATCTTCCAGAAAATGAAAAAATTAGAAAACAAGGTTGCAGTAGTAACAGGAGCTTCAAAAGGTATTGGCGCAGGTATAGCTAAAAGCCTGGCTTCGGCAGGTGCTGCGGTAGTTGTAAATTATGCATCAGATAAAAACGGTGCTGATAAAGTAGTGGCCGAAATTACCGCCGAAGGTGGCAAAGCTATCGCCGTGCAAGGCAGCGTAGCAAAAAAGGCCGACGTTGACCGTCTTTTTGCCGAAACCAAAGAGGCGTTCGGTGGTGTTGATGTTTTGGTGAACAATGCAGGTGTATACCAGTTTACACCGATAGAAGTTGTAACCGAAGAAGAATTTCACCGCCAGTTTGATATCAATGTACTGGGCTTACTGCTTGCAACCCAGGGAGCGGTAAATAGCTTTGGCGATAAAGGTGGCAGCATAATTAACATAAGCTCAACGGTAACCCGTATTACTCCGCCGCAAAGTGCTATTTATACAGGTACTAAAGGTGCGGTTGATTCTATTACACAAGTTTTGTCAAAAGAGCTTGGCCCTAAGAAGATCCGTGTAAATGCTATTAACCCGGGCATGGTTGAAACCGAAGGCACACACACAGCAGGTTTTATAGGCAGCGATTTCCAAGCTGAGCTTGAAAAAACTACACCGCTTGGCCGTATCGGTCAGCCGGATGATATTGCACCTGTTGCCGTATTCCTGGCATCTGATGATTCACGCTGGTTAACCGGCGAAATTATCCTTGCAAGTGGTGGGGTAAGATAATTATGCCGGTAAGGCCCGTTAAGCACAAACGGGGTATAAGATTAAACAATTAATTAAAAATGAATAGCTTTGCCTGCAAAACGGGTAAAGCTTTTCTGTTATGGCACGAAGTAAAGATTTTGATGAAGCCGAGGTATTGAGCAAGGCCGTTTGCATTTTTTGGCATAAGGGCTACAATGGCACGTCTATGCAGGATTTGGTTGATGGCCTTGGCATAAGCCGCTCAAGCTTGTATGATACTTTTGGTGATAAACACGCTTTATATATTAAAGCTTTGGATAGCTATCAAAAGGCAGGTGGAAACCAGATGTGTGATATTATCAATAATACGGCATCGGCCAAAGAGGCTATACAAAAGCTTTTGGAGCTTACCATGCGCGATTTGCTGAACGATGAGCAACGTAAAGGTTGTTTTATGGTAAATGCCGAGATTGAACTGGCGTCGCTGGATGCTGAGGTTAAGGACCTGATTTGCCGGAATGAGCAGCAGTTTGAAGATGCCATTCTTAGTGCCATAAAAAAAGGGCAGGCAAGCGGTGAGGTTCGTAACTCCCAGGATTCCCTGGCATTGGCCCGGTTCATCATGAATGCGGTAAGGGGCATGCAGGTGTCAGCCAAAGCCACCGCCGATAAGGCTTTTTTTGATGATATTATAAAAACCACCCTGTCTGTACTTGATTAGCCATTTATGGGTTGAGTTTTCAAACCGTTAAGGTTTGCTTCTTCCTCAATCTCATCCCCAGTAAAAATAATATGCCAATGCCTGCAAATATACTGCCGGCTTGCGGGATATAATCGCCGTGTTTAACATAAAATGTGAGCTCACTATTAAGGTTGATATCTTGCTTGATCGAGGTTTTAGTCCACCATTCTGTATGTTTAACCACATCGCCGCGCTGGTTGATAAACCCGGAAATACCGGTATTGGCCGACTGACAAACCCAGCGGCGGGTTTCGATAGCCCGAAGTTTGGCATAATCTAAATGCTGGTCCTTGCCCGATGTGTTTTCCCACCAGCCATCGTTAGTAATAATAGCGATGAACTGGGCCCCTTTTTTAACTGAGCGGGCAATGTACCCTCCCCATATGGATTCATAACAAATAACCGGATCGACCCCGATACCGCTTTGCGAATAAAGCACTTTTGCATCCTTTTCGGGAGCATAGTTGCCGGTAGCACCGCCTAAATGTTCAAATACGGGTTTCAGGAATGAAAGTGCATCGCCAAAAGGCAGTGATTCGGCCCCGGGGACTAACCGTGATTTATGGTAAGTTTGAATCCTGTCGCCATTTTCAATATTGAGGGCTGTGCTGTAAAAGTCTGCGAACTGGTCGCCTCCCCATGGTGAGGGAACCGCCGTTGGGGTTGCCCTGTTGTTATATAGCCTGTATGTTTCGGCGCCGGTAACCAGGTTGCCATTAGGATATTTCCGTAAAAAAAGCTGGGCCTGCCTAATAAAATCATTTTGGCCTATCTGTTCCTCGTTGATATAAACAGGCGCGGGGATGGCTGTTTCGGGCCATATAAAAAATTCGGTATTGGGTTGGGCCACCTGTCTTGAAAGCTGGATCAGGATATCAAGTTGTGAAGCAGGGGGAATGGTACCATCTTTCTCGTACGGATCTATATTGGGCTGGGCAATAACGATGTTTGATGGGTTTACTTCTTCAACATAGTTATGATAAACCGATAATGAATAGCCAAGAGGCACTGTTACAACAATTACAATCGCCATGATCAATGCCATTCTGTGGCGTTTGGTTTGAGCTCCGCGAAGACTTGTATAAATTAAAAAAGCCAGGATATTTACAACCCAGATCCATAAAGTTCCGCCGTAAACGCCGGTATATTCATACCATTGAATCCATTGGTGCGATACGGCAAAGCCGTTACCAAGCGTCATCCACGGAAAGTAAAGGTCCCAGCTTTGGTGCAGGTATTCATACCCGATCCAGAAACAGATTAAACCTATCAGTGCTATCCAGCGTGGGACGACCAGTCTCAACCTGTAGTATAGCCAGAAAGCAGTTGCCATTAACAGCGGCCCCAGCGAATAGGGGACAAGGGTAATGGGTATGGCCACAATCTCCCCCACTATTTTAAGTGCATTATAAACCCAGTAAACAGATAATGAGTTCCAGATAAAAAAGCCGATAAAAGTTACATTAAATGCCCGTTTGCCTTTTTTGGGCTTTTCATCATTAATGATATTTTCAACAGCCAGCAGCATAGGCACAAAGCCAATGAAAAGTAAAAACGTAGTATAAGGAGTAGGTGGCCAGGCTATCCATAAAAGCAAGCCAGATAGTATGGCTAATGGTAGATTTTTTTTCATGTAGAGTGACAAGAATTATGCTGTTGTCGCTTATATTTAAAATTGTAAAATGTCATTGCGAGCGTAGCTTGGCAATCGCACGGAAGCAAAGCAATTCTGTATAGCATGCGATTGCTTCGTGCCTCGCAATGACATGCGGGAGAGTTGAAGTTTTAATCTTCTTCCTCATCCCTTTCATATTTCCCTTTTGCCGGTTTAGCCGCTGCGCCGGCCACGCACATCACAAACTCGCCTTTCATGGGGTGCGTTTCAAAGTATTGTTTTACTTCAACTACAGTGCCACGCACGGTTTCTTCAAACATTTTGGTAAGCTCGCGGGATACCGAGATCTGCCTGTCGGCCCCAAAATAGGTGGCCATTTCATCCAGTGTTTTTAACAAACGGTGGGGCGACTCATATAGTATGATGGTCCGCTCCTCTTCGGCCAAAAACTTGTACCGGGTTTGACGGCCTTTTTTTAATGGCAAAAATCCCTCGAAACAAAACTTGTCGGTAGGAAAGCCCGAATTTACCAGGGCCGGCACAAATGCGGTAGCGCCTGGCAGACATTCCACAGCGATATTAAATTTTAAAGCTTCGCGTACCAGGAAAAAGCCCGGATCGGATATAGCCGGTGTACCGGCATCCGAAATGAGCGCGATATTTTTCCCCTGCAGCAAAAACTTAATGATCTCGTTGCTTGATTGATGCTCATTATGCTGATGATGCGCGAATACTTTTTGATGGATCTCGAAGTGTTTCAACATCGGGGCGGAGGTACGGGTATCCTCTGCCAGTATCAGATCAACCTCTTTCAACACGCGGATAGCCCTGAAGGTCATATCCTCCAAATTACCTATCGGGGTGGGGACTAAATATAGTTTGCCTATGGGATTGTTCATGTTGTTTGAGTCGATGGTCGATAGTCGATGGTCCATGGCTCTTCATCATTTCCGGTGCTTACACCGCTAACGTAAATTACTATGGACTATGGACTATGGACTATGGACTTATTTATATCTTTGCCTAAAAAATAAAATAATGCTGCAAGTTAGTTATATCCGTGATAACCGGGAACAGGTTTTGGAACGTTTGGCTGTAAAAAATTTTAAACAGCCCCAACTGGTTGATGAAATAATTGAACTGGACGACAAACGTCGCTCCACTCAAACCAGCATGGATAATGTTTCGGCCGAGGCCAATGCAGCTGCAAAACAAATAGGCGAGCTGATGCGTGCCGGTAAAAAAGAAGAAGCTGAAGGCCTTAAGGGCAAAACCGGCGCATGGAAAGAAGAGATCAAAAAGCTCGGCGACCTGCTTACCATTACCGAAGAGGAACTTTACCAGAAGCTGGTATTGCTGCCCAACCTGCCTCATAGTTCTGTACCCAAAGGCTTAACTCCTGAAGATAACGAGGTAGTATTGGAGAACGGCACCAAGCCGGAGTTGCCTGCCGATGCGCTACCGCATTGGGAGCTCGCGGCAAAATACAACCTGATTGATTTTGAACTGGGTGTTAAAATAACCGGCGCCGGTTTCCCCGTATATAAAAACAAAGGGGCTAAGCTGCAACGCGCTTTGATCAATTATTTTATTGATGAAGCCGAAAAAGCAGGCTACAGCGAAGTAAGTGTGCCGCTTATGGTAAACGAAGCATCTGGCTTCGGTACGTCACAGCTGCCGGATAAAGAAGGACAGATGTACCATGTTGGTATCGATAACCTGTACCTGATCCCTACCGCCGAGGTGCCTATTACTAACCTGTACCGTGAAGTGATATTGAAAGAAGATCAATTGCCTGTACGTAACTGTGGCCATACACCTTGTTTCCGCCGCGAGGCTGGTTCATATGGTGCGCATGTACGCGGCTTGAACCGCCTGCACCAGTTTGATAAAGTAGAGGTAGTAACCATTGCCCATCCTGATAAATCATACGAAATATTGGAGCTAATGAGCAGCCATGTACAGGGCCTGTTACAAAAGTTAGGTTTACCATACCGAGTATTACGCCTTTGCGGTGGCGATATGGGCTTTGGCTCTGCCTTAACTTATGATATGGAAACCTGGAGCGCGGCACAACAACGCTGGCTGGAAGTTTCATCAGTATCAAACTTTGAAACCTTCCAAAGCAACAGGCTTAAACTGCGGTTCCGCAATGCCGATGGTAAAACACAGTTAGCACATACGCTAAACGGCAGCGCGCTGGCCCTGCCGCGTATTGTTGCTACTTTGTTAGAGAATAACCAAACCGAGAAGGGGATTAAAGTACCGGAAGTACTTGTGCCTTATACTAAGTTTGAGTGGATTGATTAGCCCCCTGCCCCCTAAAGGGGGAGGTCAAAAATATAGCGCCCCGGTAATTCCTATGCCGGGGCGTTCTTTATGCATTTCTTATTTCTTGCGCTCGTTTTCAACGAGTGCTTAACATGGGTTAGCGTTTATAACGCGACTGGCGATGCAATCACCAAACCACATTAAGCACTCATTACAAATGAGCACAAGTTGTTGAGGCCTAATATCAAAGCCAAACTACTTTTTGAAAGCTTTCATGTTCACGGCCGATGATATCCCGGTATAGATCGGGCTTGCGTGCCTGGATATAACGATATCCGCCTGCTTTTGTCAGCTTATCAGGAGTTATTTCGGCCAAAACTAATTCATTGTTTAATGATCTGCATTCGGCTATAATATCACCATAAGGGTCGATGATCATGGAGCAGCCATTTTTTAGCTGATCATCGTCCATACCTATCGGATTGGCGAATACTGCATAAATTGCGTTATCATATGCCCGGGCGGGCAGCCATTTCATTAGCCATTGCCTGCCTTTAAGGCCGTCAAATTCCTGGCGAAGTAACAGTGCATTTGCTTCTTTGTCTTTCCATAATTCCGGGTCAACAAAACCGGCGCCCGGTCGGGTTGATGGTGTGCACATGGTAACGTGCGGCATAAAAATAACCTGTGCACCGAGGAGAGTAGTTGCACGTACATTTTCAATTATATTATTATCATAACAAATTAATATGCCGCATTTCCATCCATACAAATCAAATACAGTATATGCTGTGCCGGGTAAAAGATGCGGGTTGATAAAAGGGTGCAGCTTACGATGTTTGGCAACGATCCCGGTTTTGTCAACGCATACATATGCCTTGAACAAGTTATCATCTTTGTCCTTTTCAAACAAACCGGCCAGTATGGCAATGTCGTATCGTCGGGCGTATTCTGTTAACGCAGCGATGCTCGGTCCGTCCGGAATTTCTTCGGCCAGCTCAAGCATTTGTGCTTTATCAAGTTTCCGGGCAAAGGTATAGCCTGTTATCGAGCATTCATGAAAAGCTATCGCTTGGGCGCCTTGTGCGGTGGCATCCGCTGTCATTTTTTCAATAACTGATAAATTATAAGCTTTATCACCGCTTCTGTTTTCAAATTGAGCAGTGGCGATTGTTAGGTTTTCCATACGCTGATCATCTTTTTTCAAAACTACCAGAGCTATACCGAAAAGCATTGTAAAAAACCGACAAACGCAATTTAAACGAGCGGCATAAAGTTTATAGCCAACAGATGATGATTGGCTTTGTATTGAAGAGGAGTAAGACCTGTATGTTTCCGGAAAAAATTATTAAGATGCGCCTGGTCATAATATCCGCAGGCATAACTCAATGAGCTTAGCTCTTTTGTTGAAGATAGTTTTTGAAGTTGTTTAAGATAGGTTTGAAACTTAACGGCGTCAATATACTTTTTAGGGGAAATACCTACTTCCTCATTGAATTTGCGCTCAAGTTGCCGTTCGGTTACTGGCATCACATCAAGTAAATTTTTAACGTTAATAATACCCTTGTTTGCGTGAATGATGTTTATGGCCCGATCTGTAATGTCTGCATGTTTTCTTTTCGAAGCCATTTTGTTCAATAAAAATTGCTCGGTAATTACCGTGGCCGCCGGGAGGTTGGCCGCGTTTGCGATTTGGTCTTCAAAATCAAAGGCTTCCTGCCCGAAAAGATCTTTTAATGTTACCGTATTGTTATTTAACTCATAGGCCGCCACACCAAGTAAAGACAACAAAGCATTAGGTTGCAAAACCACAATCAGCATAGCCAGTTCACCGGCCGAAATAATATCATTATAGCGGGTTATTTGCCCGTAAACAAAACTGCCGGGTTGCTTGCTGGCAACCGTGTGTTGCTGGTTGTATTGGAATAAAGGATCTTTTAAATGAAACACCATCCCCGGGTTACCGTCCGAAAACAGGCGGTAATTCATAGCAACCCGCTGATTATGCGCTATAATTAAATAGTGCTTAACGATACCCGAAAGCAAAGGATGTGGTGCTATTTGCATGGTAATGTTGAGCCAGACCCTAAAAATAAATAAAAATGTGGAACCGTAGGCGATAGCTTTCACCCATGATAGGTTAAAAAAGGTTCATAATAAAGCCCCGGTGCATTGCGCCGAGGCTTATGTTATTGTTTACTTAAGAAAAAGTAAAATTCCTGTTCCTTAAAATAGAAATGGCATCTTCTGCAAGATCCTCTGTTAGTCCTACCGATGGGCTGGTTAAAACAAGGTTATGCTTTATATATTCAGGCAGTCCATTTAACATTTTATCATCGTCGATAATCACAAATTCTTGACTCGGTTGATGTTTTTTCTTATACCATTCCAATATTTCTTCAGTACGTGTCTTCTTTAAACTATTTGTCGTCAATCGATGAACCTTTTTAGGGCTAATTCCCCTGGTCTTTAACAGATCTTTCCATTCGGCGACCTTATACTTCGATTTATGTGAGGTAGTTAATATTACAGAGGCATTAGTTTCCGCTATAATATGTTGAAGCGCCTTTACGGCCCTTGAATTAAATACGGGAAAGCCATCGGGCATAAACTCGGGTTTCTTCCACGAGTTTGCTGGGACTAATACTCCATCAATATCTAATAAAATCCACATAATACAAAATTACTACTTATTCGTCATTAGATGTTATTCGTCTTAAAAATTCCAATTCTAATTTATTGTATTCCGCATCTAATCTGTTTAGGTGTTCAATTCCAGCCGCGGAATCCCAATCATTTTCATCAAATTCAATTTGGCTCCATGGGGTTTCTTTGGTTGCAGATGTTAAGTTAGTTTCTACTTGTCCCAACTCGAAATTCATGATCAAAGAACTTAAATATCTGTGATGTCCATCTATAATCAAGTTACCGCATATTTTTATTTCGTCAAATTTTACGAGATGTTCCATCTTGCTGCACATTCTTGAAATTATGGGGATAGATAACCTGGGTTGCGTCGGAATAAAGGGAATATCATTAGCTGCAATAAATTCCAAAATAAATTGTTGTGTAATTTTCTTCATTTATGTGATATTAAATGTCGGCTTAGGCTATTCTTAATGTAATTCCCACTTCCTCAGGATCCGGAGATCTCAATATTTCCTGTAAACGTTATAAAGAATATTCAAATCTAGCTGGGTCATTACCGGTGTTTCATCCGTTTGTACAAAGTGACGCTTAAAGGCAACAATGGCTACCGGGAGATTGCTGATATCATAGCCAATCAGCTTAAGTGCTGTAGCATAATCAAAATTATCGGGCGGAAGTTCAAGCAGTTCTTCTCTCCAAAACCCAAAACCTTTTTGAGCTAATAGTTTCCATGGAAATAATGGCCCCGGATCGGGTTTGCGCAATGGCGCTATATCCTGGTGCCCTATAAAATTAGCCTGCGGAATGTTGTAGGCTTTTTTGAGCTGAGCCAATAAAGCAAGCAGGCTTTTTACCTGTACATCATTAAAAGGCTCGTGCCCATTATTGTCAATCTCAATGCCGATGGAACAGCTGTTCATATCGGTAATACTGCCCCATTTGCTGATGCCGGCATGCCAGGCCCGCAGGTAATCATTAAGCATGTGGTAAACCTTGCCGTCTTTACTTACTACATAGTGCGCGCTTACCTGTGGCTTTACCAGGGTAAAAGTATTGAGGGTTTGCTTAACCGAGTCCTGAGCTGTATAGTGAATGATAACATAGTTGGGCTTGCGCAGGTTGAAATTCACGGTGCCAACCCACTCCGAAGGGATGGCGCCTCCCGCGCTGTCAACCAGCATGGCAGGCTGCTCGCGGCTAATTACCTCTACTAATGAATCGGTTTGATTGTTGTATACTTTACTAGTGGCCGCGAACGGTTGTACTTTAGGCGAGCACGCGCTGATGGTGGCTACAACGGCCATAAATAAAAAAACGTATATATTTTTCAAACCTTGATTCTCCTGATTAAAGATTCCTCCCTAATGATTTAAACAAGTATACAAAAAACCTTGATCCATTTGATTTAAAGACTTTCTGATTTTATCAGGTAGTCCACAAATCAATTAAATCAAGGCTCAGATAGCTTACCTCGTTGGAGATAGCCTGTCAGTTTTATATTTTCAACAGCGTTATATAGCTGTCGACCGCCTTATTACACCTAACAAAATCGCGATAATAGCTATTACCAGCAAAATGTGGATAAGGCTGCCTACTGTTGTGAAAAATACGCCGATTGCCCATCCTATTATAAGGATGACTGCAATTATATACAGGAGTGAGTTCATAATAATTTGTTTTAATTAATGATTTTCATAGATATTAGTATAATAACTATGATGACTGAAAAGTTTTAAATTTTGTTTTTTTTAGGGGAGATACAGCTCATTTAACGTTGTGTTTTGTAAAGATTTATTCCCTGCGTACCTTTAGGCACCTTACCTATAAAAACGATGAAATATTTTCTGCTGCTTATCTGCCTGCTGCCCGCCGGGCTTGTGTTTGGTCAGTCGAAACTGCCGGTAATCAAAGCCACTTCTAAAAAAGTAGCCATCAATGACGGTGGATTTTTAGATAAAAATGCATGGTCGCTTTCGCCAAAAACACGACCGGACGTTTATACTGCCGATAGGACCCGGGCGACAAAGTGGGTAACTTTTTATACCGACATCGATTCGATAAGGGTAAAGGTTAAGCCCGGTACAAGGTATAACTTCGTTATCCTGCTTAACGGTAAGGATTCATGTTATACACAAATTGCAAGCGCTATACCGCCGGCGGCCAAACATGAAGCCCGAATCAGCAAAAACGATACTATTCCGTTTAAACTTACAGCCTACGGCGCCATAGCGGTAAAGGCCGTGATGAATGATACCGACACGTTAAACCTGCATTTTGACCTGAGCTCATTTGACTTTCATTTAACAAGGGATGCCATATTAAATAAAACGAAACTGCTGCCTAACCAGGCTGATGTTTTGGCCGGTAAAGCAAAGCCAAATTTTAATGAAATGAGCAAAGCTTTGAAGCTGCAAATCGGCACATCAGTTTGGCACAACCTGGAAATGTTGCCCACAAACATAACCTCGACTGGAATGGACGGCCGTTTTGGCTGGAACCTGTTTGAGGGTAAACAGGTAGAGGTTGATTATGATAACAACCGTATCATCATCCGCGATAAAATGCCTAAAAACTTAAAAGGTTATGAACGCTCGAAGATTGGGTTTATCCATTCGTTCCCATATGTTACCGGTACGTTTGAAATAGACGGCAAAAAATACACCGGCAATTTTTCTATGGATACCGGATCCGAACAGTCATTGATACTGGATAGTGAATGGGCTGTTAAAAATAATTTCCCCAGGGATCTTAAACTCATCAAGTCATCCACAATCAGCGATCCGCGCGGGGTAAAATATGAAATGAAGATTGTAGAAACACCATTGTTCAGGCTCAATAGCTTTCCTGTTAGTAATGTACCGGCCATTATGCTGAACAATAAAAACCCGATGGGTTTTGAAATTAATTATTTAGGTAACGGGTAGCTAAAACGGTTCAATATGATCCTCGATTTTAAAAGTGATTACCTGTACCTGAAGCCCAATAAATTATCTACCTGAAATAGAATTTAGTTTCCGGCAGGTACCGCCCAGCTTTGCCCGTCTAAAACCGGGTTCACATCCATGCTCTCGTATTGAATATTGAGCTTTTGCTGGCCGCTTGTTGTGGCTTCACGATATGGAATAGTAATACCCTGTACCGGCCGAAGATCTGATAGCATAGCGAACAGGGTTTTGTCGCCTACCTTATAGCCGTAAGCCATTAGTTGGTTTTGATTATTTATGGCAAACACGTATTCGTTGCCATTTAACCTGCATTGAACCGTATACATATCATTATCGGGGATTTTTTGTGTATTGATGACCTGCATTTGATCAAGTGATGATCTGCGTAACCCAATAACCCCGGTGTATAAGGCGGTTTTTATCTCGGCAACGTTATTGGCCGGAAGATCGGACTTGTTGCCGCTGCTCCACTGCCATCCGTTACTGCCTTCGGTTTGTTGCACCGAAACCGGTTTGCCGTTTTTCCATATTTCAACGCGTACCTTGCTGTTGGGGATATCAATCAGCTCAACAACTTTTAACCCCGAAACGGAACCCGTTAACCGGGCGGTTTTCAGGGCATTCAGTTTATCGCCTCCATGGGCGGCATTGGCTTTTAAAAGCAGGGTTTTTCCATTTGGCACGGCGGCATTGCTTGTATTTGCGGCGGAGTTTTCGGAAGTTTTTTTAGCCGCGGTTGATGATTTGGTATTGTTAGCGGTGGTATTGTCATCGTTGTCTACAAAAAATACCCGCCCGTCAACTACAGCCATACGGGTTTTACCGCCCATATCACAAAAAAAGCTGTGTAGTTCGGTATGGCCATCGGTATAGGTAAGTGTAAGCACCCCCTTGTTTATTTTATAGGTGCCGGCGCCGTCCCGGCTGCTTGAGCTGCCACCGCCAACATTTTCGCCGGCTACAACCGAGCCCGAATAGCGCGAATTGCTAAAATGCCCCTTGCCATCGAAATTTAATCCCTGTGTGCTTAAAGCGCCTACATAAGTTGTACCATAGGCAGCGCCGCCACCGCCCATAGCGCTGATGAACGAGTAATAGCCCGGAGGTATAATGTTCCCCTGAAGTTTAAACAGTTCATGTGCATAGTTGGAAAGGCTTCCATATTTGGTTATGCCATAAACAGACGAGCTTTTAGTATATTTAAGTGTTACCTCTCCTTTGCTTATGGTGTAATGCCCGCTTACGCTGGTTTGCCAGTCGGCACTGTTAAGCGAAGAATTGAAAGTACCATCAGGTCTGAATAATATAGCTACGTCAGTTCTGTTCATGCCGCCGCCAAATATCGGACTTGGCGAAAACTCGCATCCGGCATAAACGCCATCTAATTTATCCTGGGCAAAAACATTATCGTAAAGGCAAAATAAAAAGGCGAATAGTACCAGGAGGAATTGTTTCATAGGGCGTCGGTTTTTTGTTGGTAAACCGTGTTTGCCGCTTATTGTTTGTGGAAATGCTTTAATTAATATGTAATTAATGTTGGTGCTGCTTAATATAAGGTGACATGTCATTTCGACGATGAACGAGGAAAAATCTTATGCGCTAAGTTCATCGATTAGCAACAACACGCTCAAATAAAAAACGGCCGCGAGGAATAATTCCCCCACGACCGCTCTTAAAAAACTAATAAACGTTAAGCTTTTTCGGCTTTTGATGCCTGGTTGATACCGGCTTCGGCAATTTGTGTGAGCAGGCTGTCGCAGGTTTTTTCTTCCTGAAGGGTTGAATCAAGCAGTTCGGCCGCGTGGTCATAGCCCAGCACGCCGGCCAGTGTGCGGAGGGTGCCGTATGACGCTATTTCGTAATGCTCAATTTTTTGAGCTGCAGAAATAATACCGGCATCACGGGTAATACTGCCTTTTTCGGTTTCTGATATAATTTCTTCACCTTCTTTGATGAGGCCAGCCATCGCCTCACATTTTACAGCCACGGCTTTTTGGCCAATGGAAGCAAATGCATCTTCCAAACGAATCACCTGCCGCTCGGTTTCGGCCAGGTGGCTTTCGATAGCCGAGCGTAATTCATCGGATGTTGCCGCTTTAGCCATTTTAGGCAGTGCTTTTGTAAGATGTTTTTCGGCCCAGTAAATGTCTTTTAATTCATCAATAAATAATTCATTCAGTGCCGATTCCTGCACATCATTAGTTTGTTCGGGTGTTTTTACTTTAGTAGTTGCCATGATAGATGTTTTAATGTTTTTGTGAGATAAACACTACAAACACAAAGCCAAAACTTATTCTTTTAAAAATAAAATTAATTATTAGGATAATTTATTCGTAATATCTGAAGGATTTTATCTTCTTAAAAAAACAGCTTTCCAAACATTTCCAACCATGAGTTCTGAAAACAACACATGTTGACTCTTTTTGAGGAATATTTCAATTACAGACTTAAAACTTTCAACTCCGTACTTCCGGCTTCATTAAGCCCCTTTCTTGCTTTTTAAACTGGCCATCAGCTGGTCGTACAAATCGTCACTACCTGTTTTGCGGGGTTTAAGCTTTTTAACTTTGGCGCGTTTACCTTTTGATTTGGCCTCGATGATCCTGAGCAGCTCATCATTATACTCGTCTTTAAATTTAGACACATCAAAATCTTCGGCGTATTGATTTATAAGGGTGAGGCCCATATCCAGTTCCTTTTTACTTACCTCAATCTTATCGGGCAGGTTAAGATCATCGGTATCACGAATCTCCTGCCCAAAGCGGATGCGGGTTACTACCAGTACATTTTTAAGCGGGTGAACGATACAAAGGCTTTCGGTGCTGCGCAGCACAAAACGGGCCAGCCCTGCTTTTTTTGATTGCGTAAGTGCCTGGATAAGCAGGGCATAGGCTTTGTTGTTTTTGGTATCGGGCTCGGTATAGTATGATGTTTCGTAAAACATGGGGTTTACATCGGCAATATCTACAAAGCTTTCAATTTCAATTACCTTGCTTTTTTCGGGCGCTGCATCCTCAAAGTCCTGTTCGTCCATGATCACGTAATCTTCATCAAGCTTATAGCCTTTTACAATTTTATCGTAGGGGACTTCCTTGTGGGTATTTTCGTTTACCCGCTGAAAACGGATGCGTGCATGATCACGGCTATCCAGCATATCAAAATCAAGCGAACTGGTTTGTACTGCCGAATATAATTTAACGGGGATGCTCACCAATCCAAAACCTATCGAACCTTTCCATATCGATCTCATAGCTAAACGTTATTAAATGTGCTGTAATATAACCATTAAGGATGGAAAGGGTTTGGAAAAGGGAAGTAAGTTGTTGTGTGCTAAAAGGTAAAAGTATGGCATCGTGAGAACTCCCTCTTGAGAGTAATAACCCATTAAAAGACATAAGTAAGGAATTAAACACCCTATCGACTCACCCCGACATCGCTACGCTTGTCACCCCTCTCTACGCAAGCGTAAAGAGGGGACTTTTCTTTGCCCTCTTTACGCCAAAGGCGAAGAGAGGGGTGACAAGCGTAGCGCAGACCGGGTGAGTCAACTATGCGTCAGGCCGCCGGTTTATTTACAAGCATACCAATGGCTTAGCAATTAATTGTAGCCTTACTGTTACACATTAAACTAAATACACGTTACCTTAGTCATAACATCAAATAATATACACATGAAAAAGCTATTTATCCTTGCCGCACTATTAGCAACTACCATTGGCGCATTTGCCCAAAACGTTGACCTTAGGCGTAAAATTGAAGTTACCGGCATCGCCGAGCAGGAGGTTACTCCTGATATTATAAACGTGACCATATCACTACAGGAATACATGGACGGCAAAAAGCACATTGCCATTAACGACCTGGAAGATCAGCTGGAAAAAGCCGTTAAAGACGCCGGCATTCCATCGTCAGATTTTACGGTGAACAATGTATCTGCCTGGAACAATACCTATCAAAAGAAAAAAGCACCCGACTTTTTGGCCAGCAAACAATACGGCCTGCGTGTGCGCGACCTGAACAAGTTTAACCAGATCATGTCGAAAATTGATCCTAAAGGGATTCAGGCTACCAATATTGAAAGCTACGACTATTCAAAAATGGCCGATTTAAAGCGCGACCTTAAAATAAAAGCGCTGTTGGCCGCACGTGATAAAGCAACCTACCTGTTGGCTGCCCTTGGCGAAAAGCTGGGTGGTGCTATCAATATTGCCGAAAGCGATAACAGCAGCTTTCCGCAACCAAGGATGTATGCTGCCAATGTGATGACATTCAAAGCATCGGCAGACAGCAATGTTGGCGATTCGGATATCAGTTTCAAAAACATCAAACTAAGTTTCCAGATCCAGGCGGTGTTTGAGATTGTGAAATAATCTCGTCCCCCTAAAGGGGGAGTTAAAAAATCTGAAGCCTCTGTTAAAACAAACAGGGGCTTTTTTCATTATCTTGTATAAAAAACTCCCCCTTTAGGGGGCCGGGGGGCAACATATGCAATGGTTTGGCAGACGCGAAAGCGATAACGTAGATGATGAACGCGGTGGTGGCGGCGGCAGGTTAGCCATTGGCGGTGGCGTACTTGGTATTATAGCAGCCGCTATTTATTTTTTTACCGGGGTCGATCCTTCGGCGCTGTTTAACCAGGTAGCAACCAACCAGCCGGCCCGGCAGGAGCAAACCGTTAATAACGGCCCCGAAGATGAAGGCAAGAAATTTGTGCGCGTGGTTTTGGCCGATACCGAAGATATCTGGACAAAACTGTTTAACGACATGGGCCGTACTTATGAAAAGCCGCGTTTAACCCTATTTAGCGATTATGTACAGTCAGCTTGCGGTAATGCCAGCTCGGCAAGCGGTCCGTTTTATTGCCCCGGCGATTCGCGGGTATATATTGATCTTTCTTTTTACGATGAGTTGAAGAACCGTTTCGGTGCCGCCGGCGATTTTGCGCAGGCTTATGTGATAGCGCACGAAGTTGGCCATCATGTACAAAATCTTTTGGGAATCTCACAGAAAATGGATCAGGCACGGTCAAGATTGAGCGAACGCGCATACAATAAGCTTTCAGTAAAACTGGAGCTCCAGGCCGACTTTTATGCCGGCGTTTGGGCGCATTACGAAAAAACCATGAAAAACGTGCTCGACAAAGGCGACATAGAAGAAGCCCTGAACGCGGCCAACGCCATAGGTGACGATCGGCTGCAGAAACAAGCACAGGGCCATGTAGAGCCCGATAGTTTTACGCATGGCACCAGCGCCCAGCGGATGTACTGGTTTAAAAAAGGTTTCGACACCGGGGATATTAACCAGGGAGATACTTTTGGAAACGGGGATTTGGATTGATTAGTTTATTGGCTCAATAGTTCAGTTGTTCATTGGTGGGAGGGCGTTGAGGTTAGGAAAGGGCTTTTGTGGTTTTATAACAAACATCGTCGCCCTCTTGGCCGGGCGGGGGCCAGTCACTTTTTCCTTGATGAAAAAGTAACCAAAAACCGAGCGGAGCGAGCTCATGAGCACCTACAAAGCAAAACAACCTTGCGAATAAATCAAGACAAAAAAATGCTTCTCCCCGCAGGCCATACTCCCAGGCCCGCTTTTTTGTCGGCCCAACGCACTTTTGTTTTGGGTTTGATAACAATATTTCACGGTTCTTATCTTAATTCTTGACTCTTACCGTCTTGCTTCTTCCTCACCCCGTCGGCAGGTAAGCTTCGGGTGAAAGCGGGCAGAACAATTGTGGCCTTGTGTGGCTGCAGGGGCATAGCAAGTTTTTGCAGAAGCCGGGGCAATGAGCGGGTGAAGCAGGGCAAAATAATTGCAGCCCGTGGTTCTGCCCGGTTTGCAGGGCAAAGGCCCTGTGCGGCAAAGAAGCCTATCTGCTGACTTGACTTTTTGGTTACTTTTGTGTCAAGACAAAAGTAACAGCCAACCCGCGGCGATTGAGCGGGGCCGATGTTAGTTAAATACAACTAAGGTCTTTTAAAAGAGCAATAGCGGACTTGGCGCCCGGCTCGGTACAGCATGCGATTGCCACGCTATCGCTCGCAATGACATATTTTATTGAAATACCAACACCACTTTCCCAACCGTTCTCCCACTTTCTAACTGCAAATGCGCATCGGCCATTTGCTCAAACGGAAATACTTTGGATACGTGCGATTTAATGATCCCTTTTTGCAGTAATCCCGCAATGGTGGCCATATTTTCAGCATTGGGTTTTACCCTGGTGTTGTGGCCATTGATGCCCAGCGCGTTGGCTTTGGGGGTAACGGTTTCGTTCATGCCGGAAACGATGCTTATAATGGTGCCGCCTTTTTTCATCACCTGCAGCGAGCGGTCAATGTATTCGCCGCCAATGGTGTCAAGCACAAAATCGATATTGCCGGTAGCGGTTTCAAAGGGCTGCGCTTTATAGTCGATATGCTCATCGGCACCAAGGCCCAACACAAAATCGCGGTTGGCAGCCGAGGAAGTGGCGATAACATAGGCGCCCAAATGTTTAGCTATCTGCACAGCATAATGACCAACCCCGCCGGATGCGGCATGGATCAGTACCCGGTCGCCGGGTTTAACAGGTGCATTGGTGTGGAAAGCCTGCCAGGCAGTAAGCGCGGCAAGTGTAGCTGCGGCGGCCTCCTCATGACTGACGCCGGCTGGTTTCAGTGCAAGCTCATTAGCTTTGGCCTTAACATATTCGGCATAGGCTTTACCGGTTTTGGGGAAATCTATCATGGCAAAAACCTCGTCGCCGGGTTTAAAACCGGTAACATCCGCGCCCACTTCGGTGATCTCGCCCGAAATATCCCAGCCCAAAATAATCGGCGACTCGTCCTTAATAAGCCCTGCAACGCCTTTCCCCGAGCGGGTTTTAACATCCACAGGGTTTATGCTGATGGCTTTCAGTTTTACCAGCACTTCATCGGTAGCTATGGTTGGTACAGGGATTTCGGCAGGCACCAGGTTTTCAACCCCGCCAAAGTCTTTTAAAATTATTGCTTTCATGGGTGATGCGTTTTATAGGGTTAAAGTTATGTCACTATCAATAAAAAACGGGCATAAATGGGATATAATTTGGCGTTGCGCTTATATCCGACCCCAACTCCATGTTTTAGTAGGATGGTGATAGGCGTTGGGTAAATGGGTATACATCATCAGGTTTAAACATTGTTGTACTGACCTACATCGTCGCCCTCTTGGCCGGGCGGAGGACTTTACTTTACCTTAGATGCAAAGTAACCAAACATCAAGACAAAAAAATGCTTCCTCCCACGGGCCATACTCCCAGGCCCGCTTTTTTGTCGGGCCGACGCGCTTTTATTTGGAGTATTGTGATAGCCCTTGTTCCCTATTAAGCATTCCGCTTTTATCTTATTTCCCGGCTTTTGTTGTCTCGCATCCTTGATCTTATTGTCTTACTTCTTGATTCTAACAGTCTTGTTTCTTCTTGCAAAGCCTTATCTTAGAAACGTGATCAAAGTAACATGCGCTATTATTGTTAATGCCAACGGACTTGTATTTGCCGCCCAGCGGAGCGCAACCATGAGCCTGCCTTTAAAATGGGAGTTCCCCGGCGGTAAAATTGAACCCGGCGAAACCGCCGAAGCCAGCCTCATCCGCGAGATTAAGGAGGAGCTTCATGTGGATGTTGAAATTTTGAAGGCCCTGCCCGTCAATACGCACCAGTATCCCAATGTTAGCATACAACTGATTCCCTTTGTTTGTAGAATTACTTCTGGGCAGATTGTGTTAAAAGAGCATTTTGATTTTAAGTGGCTGCATAAAGATGAATTATTAGCTTTGGATTGGGCGGAGGCGGATGTGGCCGTGGTTGAATATTATATAGAATACAATAATATTAACTAATTTATCTTAAGAGATAATGCAAAACACATAATTCTATTGTGCCTATAGTCCCAACACATTTTTTTGATATTAGAATTAACTGATAATACTTATTGTTATATTGGCGAAATAACCGCCAACCTCAATTATGCGTGCTATTGATGGAATTAAATCCAGCATAAGAAATAAAGATCACATAAATGCTATAGCAAGAAAGCTATATTTATCTCATTATACGGAGATTTTTAAAGATAATGGAGACAAGGAGTTTTATATTAAAGATAAAATTGCTGCAGAATTCGACGTTCCATTTTCAAGCATTGCAGTTTCAGGATCAAGTAAAACTGGAATAAGTTTTTTTAAAGAGAAGTTATTTGTTCCAGGAGACTCGGATTTAGACATTGCTATCATTAGCCTTCCATTATTCAACAGATTTTCAGAAGTTGTTAACGATGTGTCAAAAGGTTACAGTGATTTTTCTGCCTTTCCTCTATACAGAGGCCGCTCCTCAATGAACCAGTTTAAATTTAACTTTATGAGAGGATATATTAATCCAGTCTTTATGCCGGATTGCGATTATAAGTATTGGCTCATCGATTTTTTCAATTCACTGTCGAACGAGCATTTTGATTTGTTCAAAAACATAACCGGTTGTATTTATGCTTCAGAATACTTTTTTGAATTTAAACAAGCTGAAAGCATTGAACTATATTTAAGAAATACAGAAAAATATGATAAAATATCAAGTAAGGTCTAAAGAGCTTATAGACGTTGTAAACGAAATTAAAAGCAGGAGACTTATAATGTCACCTTACTTTCAACGTAATTTAGTATGGCGACAAATTCATAAGATTGATTTTATAAAAACAATTTTATTAGGGTATCCTTTCCCCCAAATTTTTATCGCTAAAGGAAGCATTGATTTAAATACAATGTCCACAACTTCATGTATTGTTGACGGTCAACAAAGAATGAATGCAATTATCGAATATGTGAAAGGGGAATTTAAAGTTGAAGGCAAGACCTTTGGTGAGTTGGATCCAAATATAAAGGAAGCTTTTCTTAAATACCAAGTTCCAATTATTGATTTAGACATTAACAATGATGCACCCGAAATAATAGAAATATTTCAGAGATTAAACAGAACTTTTTACTCATTATCGGCAATTGAAAAGTTATCTACTGAATATGCTCCTTCTGAATTCATGTTGCTTGCGAAACTGCTCACAAACGAGATAAAGTTTAATAAGGACGATGAAGATGATGACATTGATATTCCGCTTCAATTTGACCCAACAATACCGAATTCATTCATTGAATGGTCTAAAAGTGTAAAAGTTAAACACTATAATGAGTTAATTCTAAACGAGGGGATTTTCACTCCTTATGAATTGACGAGACAAGTGCATTTGATGTTTACGTTAAATATACTTGCTACCTTTACTGGTGATTTTTATAACAGAAACGAGTTTGTCACAAGGTATTTAAATGAATATTCCGAATCTTATGAAAAGAAAAACCTTGCTTTAGAATGTCTCGAACGAGCAGCAAATAAAATACTAAAGCTTAAACTGAAGAAAAAATCTTATTGGCTAAATAAGGCCAACGCTTTTTCTTTAATTAGCTTATTTGCAAAAAACATCGATGTTGTTGAAAAACTCGATGAAAAATCACTGAAAGAAAAACTGGATAATTTCGAAAATAATACGCCGGCTGACTATAAATTGGCGGCAAAAGAAGCTGTTAATAATAAAAGAGAAAGATTATTACGAAACCAATATCTTAAGTCAATTCTTCTCGAATAATTTTTAACCATGAAACAAGGCCAAACACTCTGGACAAAAGATGAGCTAACATTAGCCATCAACCTGTACACCAAATTGCTATTTGGCCAAATTCATCAAGGCAATCCTTTAATTATAGAACTTGCCGGTTTAATAGGCAGAACGCCGGGCTCGGTGGCTTTAAAGTTGGTGAACTTCGCAAGTTTAGATCCTGGTTTAAAACAGCGGAGTATTAAAGGCATGAGTAATGCCAGTAAGCTGGACAAGGAGGTTTGGGACGAGTACATGCACCGCTGGGATGAAAAATATATGGAAGGTGAAGTATTGCTGGCCCAAAAGAAGCATACAACTGTAGAGAAGTTATATGCCATTAACCTTGATGAATACAAGGAAAATGAAGGGCGGGAAGTTACACGGTCGGTTAAGGTGCGTTTAAATCAATCTATTTTCAGGGGAGCGGTACTTTCCAATTATAATAACCAATGTTGTATTACCGGCATCGCCATTCCAAGCTTGTTGGTCGCAAGTCACATAGCACCGTGGAGTAAAGACGAGGGCAATCGGCTAAATCCTCAAAATGGTTTCGCCTTAAACGCGCTGCATGATAAAGCTTTTGATAGGCACATGATAACCGTTACAGAAGATTTTAGGATCAAAGTTTCTCCCAAGTTTTATACTCAAAAAAACACACCGGCTATCAAACAAAACTTTATCGATATAGATGGCAAGTCGCTCCTTGAACCCAAGAAGTTTTATCCCAAAGCGGAGTTTTTAAAATTGCATAACGAGATTTTCGCAAGCCTGTAAAAGTTCACTTATCTCCGATTGACAAACGCCATCATACGGCATAACTTGCCGGATGCCCAATATTAAATTCAATTACCTCTACCGTGATGGCGGCAACTATAAAAACTTCAACAGCATTGTTTTTAACAACCCGCAAAATATACTGTTACCGGCATTAGAAGAATTGATCCGCTCCAAACTCATATCCCAACACTGGTTTTATGCCGATCAATGGCAGGTAGCCGATCTCCATTTCGACTCATGGGATAACGAACTTGATCATACCTTCCACGAATTTGAAAGTGTGGAGTATACAAATGAGGCAGCTGATAGTGGAATGGATTTGGCTTCGTTTATGTGCATTCTTCAAACGGTTGCAAATATCACATAGTCGCTAACCATTTTGCCGACATCAGCAAAATGGTTATTATAAAATAGTACTTAACCCCACACAAATGGTGGCGCTATATTGTCAGCATCCCAACCACCCCGCATCGCCTCAAGCCATTTTCGTTAAAAAACATCAAAAAAACACCAAAAAAATCCTTCTGCCGGCGCTGCCTCAACTAAGACTATATTTTACTCCTAAAAGTTTTAGTAATTGACTGTCAGTGTTTTGTCATTGTTTCAGTCGAAATATTAATTATTTGACTATCAGTATGTTTCATAAAAAAGATGTTCCGCGTTTTCACACTCAAAAAATGGAACACGCTTATTTTCGCAAAAACGGGCGGTGTGCTTTCTTCATTTTTTCGTGGGGAATCAAAAAATTGGGACACCCCATTTTTTTACTTATATTTGAAATTATATAATACATATAGGCATAGTAGTAATTTAATTAATCGAACAAAATAATGCAAAGGCATAGGGGTAAAAGTTTAGAGTGTTGTAATAAAGTAAACGCGTTAAAAGCTTTATTCAATCACTTTAAAATGACAACCCATGATACCCGCTTTAATAATTTGGTTATTTAAAAAATATATCCGGCCTGCCCTTCAAAATAAAACTTTCCCAACGTTCAATATCTTCGGTCCGCTAAAATGGGCGGCTATGGTGGTGGCCTTGCTATGCCTCGCTGTGGGCGCCCTGGCACAGGAGCAAACGGTTAAATACAATGTGCTGCACAGCGGCAAAGTGGTTGGCCACATGAACCTGTATCAAAAGCGCCAGGGCGATGAGCTGTACCTTAAAATGATCTCCGAAGTTAAAATGCGCTTTATTTTCAGCATCAAGGTGGAGATCCAGGAGGAGAGCACTTTTAATAATGGCAAGCTCATCAGTTCGCAGGTGTGCAGAAATGTCAATGGTTCAGAAAAATGCAACCGCCAAACCAAAGCCGTGGCCTCAGGCTACCAAACCACCGCCGAAGGCAAATGCGGAAAAACGGTTGATCAAAAGCAAATAGCCGCCAACCTCATGCTGCTATACTGCCACGAGCCTGCAGACCAGGCGCAGGTGTACTCGGATAACTTTCAGCAGTTTCTGCAGGTTAAACAGGTGAGCCCGCATGTATACCGTATTGATCTGCCCGATGGTAATTACAATTTCTACAGCTATACCAATGGTGTGTGCAGCAAGGTGGATATTCATCATTCGTTATACACTATCCAGATCCAACTGGCCTGATTTATTTTTAACATTTGGGTACTATGAATTTAACGGCCAAACAAGCTATCTTTAGCGCTAACATCTACACCTTAAAAGTGGAATACAGCGATAGCACGGCCATTGGTTTAATTAAACAAGGAAGCCAGAAAGCTTTTGAGCGGCTTTTTAAAGATCACTTTAAAAGTCTGCACGCCTATGCCTACACTTTTTTAAAGGATGATGAAATGGCCGAAGAGATAGTACAAAACGTATTTTGCCGCATTTGGGAAAAACGCGATCAGCTTAAAACCGATGGCAGTATCAAGGCTTATCTGTACCGATCTGTACATAACGAAAGTTTGAACTATTTAAAGCACCAGAAGGTACGTGCCAATTTCGGCGTTTATTATGCCGATGAAATGGAGCAGGTTGGCAACGATGATTCGGCCTCAAAGAAGCTGCTTACGGCCGAGCTGCAAAAGCATATTGAAAAAGCCCTGAGCGAACTGCCCGAGCAATGCCGCATCATTTTTCAGCTGAGCAGGTTTGAGCAGCTTAAATATCAGCAAATTGCCGATCATATGGGTCTTTCGATCAAAACCATCGAAAACCAGATGGGCAAAGCGCTGCGGGTAATGCGCCAAAAATTGGCTGAGTTTTTACCCATTATTTTATTGTTATTTATTAATTGGTTTGTATGAGCTATACCGGTATGCCCATAGATGATGATTTGCTGGTGAAATACCTGGTTGGCGAAGCCACGCCCGCCGAGGTTGAAGCTATACAGAACTGGATTGCCGCTTCGCCTGCTAACAGACAGGAATATGATAATTTTAAACTGATCTGGGATGAGAGCCAATATATAGCCTCAACCAAAAATTTGGATGAGGATGCCTCCTACTTCCGCCTGCAAAAAAGGCTGAATAATACCGGCCCGGCTACAGCTAAACCGGCACCAGTGCGTAAAATGAAAGCCAGCTGGTGGGTAGGCATTGCGGCATCATTGCTGTTAGTTTGCACCGTGACCTGGTTAACTATAAGCCATTATTACGATAACCGGAACATTGCTTTTATCAAAGTAGAAAGCGAAGCTAAAACCCGCGAGCAAACCCTGCCCGATGGTTCGATAGTTACCATGAACAGCCATAGTACGCTTATTTACCCTGAAAAGTTTACAGGCAAAATCCGTCCGGTTACTATGCTGGGCGAGGCTTTCTTTAAAGTAACACCCGATAAAACAAAACCTTTTATAATTAGGGTGAACGGTGTAACGGTTAGGGTGGTTGGCACGTCATTCAATGTAAAAAGCCGCGATGGCAAAACGCAGGTGATTGTTGAAACGGGCATTGTTAACGTAAGCGAGAAAAACAAAAATGTAAACCTCAATCCCGGCGAAAAGGTACTGGTTACCGGCAAAGATGGCCTGCAGGCTAAGGAAAGCATAAAAGGGCGTTTATATAATTACTATGCAACCCATGAACTGCTTTGCGATGAAACCCCGCTAAATGAGCTGGTTGGCTCATTAAATGAAGTGTACGGGGCTCACATAGTTATCGGTAATAAAGCCATTGCTAACCTGCCTATCACTACGGTGTTTAAAGATCAGTCGTTAGATCAGGTGTTGGTTGTGATCTCCGAAACGTTCAAGATCAAAGTGGAGCGCGGGAAAAAGGGGATTGTGTTGAAGTAAGGGATTGTATGCAGTGGCCAGTCATCCTG
Organism: Mucilaginibacter gossypii; assembly: GCF_900100945.1. Classification (GTDB taxonomy): domain Bacteria; phylum Bacteroidota; class Bacteroidia; order Sphingobacteriales; family Sphingobacteriaceae; genus Mucilaginibacter; species Mucilaginibacter gossypii. Next base: position 25,038 of record NZ_FNCG01000016.1, read on the forward strand.
AGTAAATTAAATCCGGAGGCCTCTGAAGTGAAATGACATTTACACTACCCGTCATCCCGAATTTATTTCGGGATCCCACGCGCTGAGCGGCTATGCAAGCGGCCTTGCATGTGGGGTGCTGAAACAAGTTCAGCATGACTGTATTTTTTATTATGTCATGGATAGCCTGTCGAAGGACGCGCGTAGAGGCCCAGCCCACCATGCTTCGACGGAGCTCAGCATGACATCCCTTTAAAAGCGTCATTGCGAGGCACGAAGCAATCCCCGATTAGCAGATCGGCCATGTAAACCGCTCTGTACAGTTAGGGATTGCTTCGTGCCTCGCAATGACGTGGTGGAGTAATTGGCTACGAGATTGCCACGCTGCACTCGCAATAACATGGTTTATTAGAATACTATTTTTATGTTGTATAAACTACATCGTTACCTAAACTACACCATTGCCCTGCTGCTTCTCTCGGCCCTAACCGCCCGTGCCGATTCCATTCTCTCCAAAAACATATCCGTCCATGTAACCGAAATGCGACTGGGCACGGTGCTTAAAACCATCGAACAAAAAGGCAACTTCTACTTTTCATACAACAGCAACATTGTGAAAACCGACAGCCTGGTTACCATCAATGCTGATAACTGGACGATTAAAGAAGTGCTTGACCACATGCTTCGCTATCGCTTTGAGTATCGTGAAACAAAGAATTTTATTATCCTGAGATATGCGCCCTTACAACTCACCATAGTAACCGATAAAGCCGCTACCGATGGCGACAACTACAGCATCAGCGGTACCGTAACCGACGAGCAAACCGGTCATAACCTGCCTAATGCCAGTGTATATTCGCACGAACAATTGCAATCGGTATTGACCGACAAGGAAGGCCATTTTGATATGATCGTCCGCAACGAAGGCCAGCCGATCACCTTAACAATAAGCAAAGAGTTTTATAAGGATACTACGGTTACTTTTTTAGCGGATGTTAATGTAAGGAGTACCGACACAACCCTGAAAAAAAAACGCAGCCTGCTGGGTTATATCCTTAGTGACGATTATTCGGGTGTCGAAAATACTTCGCTCGGTAGGTTGTTCCTTTCCACCAAGCAGCAGATCCAGGCGGCCAATCTCGGCGGGCTGATTGCACAGGCCCCCTTCCAGGCTTCGGCCATACCAGGCGTAAGCACTCACGGCAACTTCAGCGGACAGGTAGTAAATGTGGTTTCCCTCAATGCTGTAGGCGGCTATAATGCCGGGGTTGATGGCTTTGAAATGGGCATTATTTTCAATTTAGATAAAGGCGACGTTGGCGCGGTACAAATAGCCGGAATCTTTAATGTGGTGGGCGGCTCAGTAAATGGCATTCAGCTTGGTGGCTTGTACAATAACGTGCTGGGCAACGTGCGGGGCATTCAGCTGGCCCTGCTCCATAACAGCGTAAAACAAAACATGAATGGTTTGCAGTTGTCAGCACTTTACAACCATACCCGCGGATCAGTCAGGGGCATTCAGTTAGGGGCGATAGGCAATATTGCAGGCAAAAATTCCGACGCGTTACAACTGGGTGGGATTGGTAATATAGCACAGCAAAAGTTTGGCGGCTTGCAGGTGGCAGGCTTGTTTAATTATGCCAAACATCTTACCGGGGTGCAATTGGCGCTGGTGAACATAGCCGATACTTCTTCGGGATTTAGTATCGGGCTGTTGAATATTATCAACAGCGGTTATCATAAGCTCGCTATCTCCACTAACGAAACTCAAAATATCAACCTCGCCTTTAAAAACGGCAACAGCAAGCTGTACACCATTTGGCAGGGCGGTATGCGGGTTGATGACAACAGTAAATTATATTCATTTGGTTTGGGTTTCGGGCGGGAGTTTGGATTGGGGCAGCACCTGGCTATCAACACCGAAATAGGTTCAAGTTACCTGTACCAGGGTACCTGGTTAAAAACCAATCAGCTTAATAAGTTTAACCTTGATTTTACTTATAAGGTAAGCCGGAAGTTTTCCGTTTTCGCGGGGCCATCGTTAAATTTCCTTTATTCAGATCAGCGCGCACCTGTTGATGGTTACGCCTATGCGCGAGACCTGCATCATTCTTTTATCCGTGATAACAGGAACTGGAGCGGGTGGGTTGGATGGAGTTTTGGGGTTAATTTGTTTTAAGATGTGTTGGCTGATAACAGGCCTTAGTTGTATTTGACCAAATATAAAAAGAACCCCCTGATCTAAAAAGACCAAGGGGTTCACATGCAAAATCACTTAAAAAAAGCTTATTGAGCCGGGAACGCGCTGCTGAAGTGCGAACCGTCAGGGTAGATTCCGGCAATGATGATATTGCCCTGGATAGGTTTTACAATTGCCTTGTCAATATCTTCGATACTGCTGATCGGCAGTTTGTTAATACTGGTGATCACCACGCCTTCAGGTATTTCGGCAGCGTCAAATAAGCCACCTTCACGCACCTGGGTAACCAGTACACCGGCGTTAACATGCAGCCTGTTCTTTTCGGCTGGAGTTAAAGCGTGGAAGCTTGCACCCAGTTTGTTAAACAGCTCCTCGGCCGATTTAGATGCCGCTATACGGTTTGATGGTGCTACGGCATCGCCTTTAAGCGTTACCGCGAAATCTTTGTTCTTACCATCGCGCAGTACAGTAACATTGATCTTATCGCCGGGTTGTAAACGGCCTACACGTTCCTGCAGATCAGATGATTCATATACCGGCTGACCCTCAACCTTAACAATGATATCGCCTTTGCGTAAGCCTGCCTGTTCGGCACCGCCGCCCGGTACAAGGTCGTTCACGTATAAACCGTTGGTGGTTGTTACGTCGAGCTTTTGGGCTACGTCCGGGTTAAGTTCGGTGAAAGTTACACCCACAAAACCGCGTTTTACTGTACCGAATTTCTTGATATCGTTCAGTACTTTTTTAGCCAGGTTAACCGGGATGGCAAAGCCATAGCCTTCGTATGAACCGGTGTGTGAAGCGATAGCGGCGTTAATACCGATCAGTTCGCCACGGGTGTTTACCAGGGCGCCACCGCTGTTGCCAGGGTTAATGGCCGCATCAGTTTGAATGAACGACTCGATAGCTTTGTTCAGCTTAGGAGTCGACTGGTTGCGGGTACGGCCGAACGGGTTGTCGTCATCACTGTTTTCGCTGCCGATGATACCAATATTACGGCCTTTGGCGCTGATGATACCGGCTGTAACGGTTGATGTTAAGTTAAAAGGGTTACCTACGGCTAAAACCCATTCGCCAACTTTAGCGTCATCGCTGTTGCCTAATTTTACAATTGGCAGGTTGTTAGCGCTAACTTTAATGAGGGCAAGATCTGTACTTGGGTCGGTGCCGATAACTTTGGCGCTGAAAGTACGGTGATCATTAGTAGCAACGGTAATTTTATCGGCCTTTTCAACCACGTGGTTGTTGGTTACAATGTAGCCATCGGGCGAAATGATAACACCAGAGCCTGATGCCATCTGTGGGCCTTGCGGACGCACCCGCTGACCAAACATATCGCCAAACATCTGCTCCAGTTGATCCTGTCCGCCGCTGCCTTTGTTAGTATAGGTTGTGCGGATGTAAACCACCGCCGGGGTTGCTGCAGCCGCTGCCTGGGTAAAATCAAGGTCGCCGGTTGATGAAACCGGAGCTGAGGGGTTGCTTGTAAAATATACCTTTTGCTTGTCTTCAAAGCTCAGGTTGTCAGAGTACTTGTTTTCGATAACCTTGTATACTCCTAAGGCCATCGCACCTCCAACAAAAGCGGTTAATAGTGTTAAACCAATCTTTTTCATTTATTATTTGCCTTTCTTATTATTAAGTTTACTTATTTTACAGATCAAATTTAATACCATATAGACGAGATAATCAATGATTAGTTATCCCGTTTTTTGTTAAAATTTGTTAAATAGATAAACATCGGCTATTTTAATTGTTAGCACGGGTTTTGTTGAAGACTAAAGAGGCTGATATTAACAGGATAATTGTGAAGATACATTTTTATAAATACCAGGGCGCTGGCAACGATTTTATTTTGATTGATAACCGCGATAACAGCGTTGATCATCATAATCCTAAGCTGATTTCGGGCCTGTGCGACCGTCGTTTCGGTATCGGTGGTGACGGTTTGATGCTATTGCAAAACAAAGAAGGGTACGATTTTGAGATGATTTATTATAACGCCGACGGCCAGCCGAGCAGTATGTGCGGCAACGGCGGGCGCTGTATTGTGGCCTTTGCCAAATTTTTAGGCGTTATTGAATCTGAAACTGAATTTTTGGCGGTAGATGGTCCGCATTATGCCAAAATTTCAGACGAAGGCGATTGGGTGAGCCTGCAAATGATCGATGTAAACGAAGTTAATACCGATGCCGACGCTTATGTGCTCAACACCGGCTCGCCACATTACGTAAAGCTGGTTGATGGGCTTGAACAGCGCAATGTTTACCAGGAAGGCCACGCTATCCGCAATAATGCCACTTACCGCAAAAATGGCATTAATGTAAATTTTGTTGAACCAATGGAGAAGGGCTACTTTGTTCGCACGTTTGAGCGTGGGGTAGAGGATGAAACCTTTGCATGCGGAACAGGAGTAACTGCCGTTGCCCTGGCCATGGCGCAGCACAAACAGCAAACCGGGCATATCACTACTCCGATAAAAGTATTAGGGGGCAACCTCAACATTCGTTTTGATTATGATGGCAAAGCTTTTACAGACATCTTTTTAGAAGGCCCTGCTGAAAGGGTTTTTGAAGGGGATGTTGTTATTTAGCACGAAAGCCAGGAAGCAAGAACCAAGATAAAAGAATATAAAACTATGACATTGCCGCGCTGCGTTCGCAATGAAGTGAGAAATTATCCGCTCCCGGGCGCTTAATGTACCGGTTTCAATAAGCTAAAAAATGTACCGTCCATAATAACATTGCCGATAGAGTCAAACACGGTTTTTCTGCTGGCCTCGGCTTTCATATCTTCTGCATAAAAAATATGGTCAACCCCCAGTGTTTTCAGGAATGGATCAACTTTGGAGTGCCATTTGTTTTTATAGCAGCAAATTTTAATGCCTTTGTATGACGGGTTTGTGCTTAAACGGCGAAGAATTTTTTCGATATCCTGAACAAGATAATCGTAATCAAGTATAAGCAGGTTGGGTTTGATCTCGTGTATTGCCGGAAAGATGGCCGCGGTGATTGAAATATGCTTAAAAACCTTGTTATTAGGTAATACCTCAAGGCCAACTACATGGGGGGCAACCAACAGTACAACTTTAGACCGTACACGGATCATGATCAATCAATTAGGTGCTTAAAAGTAGTTCTTAAATTTCTACTTGTCAAGCATTTATTAATTAATTTAATAAAAACTATGCTCTTAAAATTAAATCTTCATAAGGTGATACCTTTTATTACTTTCGGTTTTTATAATTTTAACACTAAATTAATTTTTGCGATAATTTTTATGCCTCACTTATAATATTGGCTTTTCTACGCCTTTTCCAACGCCTGATTAATAGCAGAAAGATGATAGCGCCTATCATTAAAGGCCATAACGCTATAAGTGCGAAAAAGAGGTTTTGTAAAACTTCCCAGCCTTCGCCAATTGCGGTTTTAAATTTATAGGCGAAACCGTTACCTGTGTTTACTTCGCCCGGGTGCCGGGTATAAAAGCTGATATCAAGCGAACTGTAACTAACCTGGCTGCTCAGATAATTAAGTTGCCCCTGGGCCGAATCGATCGTTGTACGGATGCTGGCCAGCTTATCTTCTATTGCCAGCAGATCGGTCATTTTGGTGGCTTTAGCAGCGAGTTGCAGGTAACGTTGTTCTAACTGTTTGTTATTGCTGATTTCGGCGCGAACATCGATAAACTGTGTGGTTACGTCCCTGATATGAATGTTTTTTGATTCGATATGATCGGTGCTGGAAGTTAAGGTGCTTAAAAAAGCATCAAAATTTTTGGAGGGTATCCTGATTTTGAGGCTGTACTCTTTCTGATTGGTTTCGCCGCTGTTGGTTTCATTTTCTTCTGCGAGGTAACCGCCTAACTTTTTTAGAGACGAAACAATGTTTTGTCTTGCCGCCTTAGGATTGTCGGTTTCAAAGCGGATATCGCCTTCCTTGATGATCTTTTTGGCAGTGTCGGTAATGGATAGGTTTGAAGCGGTCGGTTTATTGGCAGTACCGGCATCTTCCAGTTGATCGGCTGCTGCCATGCTTTTTTCCCCGGCGGGTGGAGGAGGTACTAACTCAACGTTGGCTACATTTACTTTTTGTTCCGTTTCATGCTTGCATGACATAAGTAAAAGCAAAAAACTTATCGACAGGAAAAAATAGGTTTTCATAATAAGGTTGTTTAATTGTTTTAGATTAAACGCTTTTTGCCTTATTAAATTATATTAAACTTTAATTTTGAAGAATTTAATTTTGTTTAATTGAAATATAGAAAATTAAATTTTATCTATTTCAATTTTTCGTTATTTTTATGCCGCTCGGCATCCCGGATACTTTTCTTTTCCATATTCTTTTCCAGGGCTTCGGTTAGGTCGATGCCGGTTTGATTGGCAAGGCAAATAAGTACAAAAAGAACGTCGGCCATTTCGTCGGCCAGGTTAACTTCTGTATCTGATTTTTTGAATGATTGCTCGCCGTATTTTCTGGCCATAATGCGGGCCACTTCGCCAACTTCTTCCATTAAAATGGCGGTGTTGGTAAGCTCGTTAAAATACCGGATGCCCGTTGTTTTAATCCAGTTATCTACCAGTTGTTGTGCTTCGCTTATCTCCATAAAATAGTTTTAGTGCGGCCGAATTTCATTAAATTTTTTGGAATAAGGCGAATAGGTATATGCCGAAAACAAAATGAAAATACCTTGTAAGGTTTCGTTGCCCCGTGCGACTAAGAGGCAAACAACTTAAAAAATCAAACATGAAAACCAGATCAATCATTTCAGGCGCCCTTATCGCCATTTTTGCTGTTGCCGGCCTTTCTGTTAATGTACAGGCAAAAACATCGGCTCCTTTACATAATACCGTTGCCCTTAGTGATACCGGCAAAATGAAAAAGGATAAGATGAGTAAAGACAAAATGAGCCATGATAAAATGGCTTCGGATAAAATGGGTAAGGACAAGATGGGTTCAGACAAGATGAGCCATGATAAAATGGCATCAGACAAAATGGGCTCTGATAAAATGTCAAAAGACAAGATGGGTTCGGACAAAATGAGCCACGATAAAATGTCAAAAAGTAAAATGAGTAAAGGTAAAATGGGCAAAGACAGCTCAGGCAAAATGTAACCTTGCTTTTGTTTCGTGATTGTTTAAAGGGAGCCCGCATGAGCTCCCTTTTTGCTTTTAATGGATCCTGCCTTTCTCGTCCTGGTTGCCGGTATCCTGCTTCTCTGCTTTAGCCTGACTATTCCCAAAACGATAGCTGATACCCACCAGGGCATACCTGTTGATCTGGAAGTTGGTATACTTTTGCCTTACCCCGTTTACGATTGTGGTAACTGCCGATGCACTGCTCCTGAAAACATCATTCATTACCAATGAAACATCTATTTTCTTTTTAAAAGCGGAGGCCTTAATGCCGAGGTCGAGTTTATAATAAGCATCGCTTCTGCCGATGTGATCAATCTCCGGGAACTGGTACCAGAAATTTACCGCTCCTGAAAAGCTTTTATCCGCATTAAAATAAATGTTATTGTTGGTAGCGATATAAGCTCCAAACCCGCTAATGCCTTTTACTGCAGCAAACGCCGATTTTGCATCGGTATGATAAAAAGTGAACTGGTTATTATTATCAAGCCAGCTAAGCAATTGCATCGAATAATTTTCGGAAATACCTACCCGGTAAGTTTTAATAAAATTGAGCGGCGTGGTATAAACCAGGTTGGTATCTGCCCGGGCAATGGTCACATTGTTGAAACCATTGTTGGTAACGTTTAAAAATATGGCCGATGTAAGCCTGTTTTTGTAGGTATGCGAAAGCTCAAAATTGGTATTATATTCTGGTTGAAGATAGGGGTTGCCTTCGCCATAGCTATAAGCTGTAAACAGGCTCTTGAATGGGTTAAGATTCCAGAAAGTTGGCCGGTTAACCCGCCTGCCAAAATTTAGCGATAAGCTGTGATTAACAGCTGCCTGGTAACTCACCGTTGCCGATGGAAACAACCTTGTGTAATTATTAATGGTAGTTTGGTTAAGCGTGTGCGAGTAGCCTTTGGTTTCGGTGCGCTCTGCCCGCAAGCCGGCCTGGTACTTCCATTTACCATCCTCGCGGTTTATGCTGCCATAAACAGATTGGGTATTTTCGGTATAGGTAAATTCATTGCTTAAGTTCGGGTCATACTTTAGCGAATCGTTGGTTGCGTTTTTATAATAAAAAGCGTTGCTGTAATTGTTGATAAAGCTGAGCTTACCGCCAAACGCAAAGCGGGCATATTTGGTTGGCAAAAGCGCATCGGCCTTGAATGTATAAATGTTGATGTCCTGCTTATTGGTATCATGGTAGCGATTACGACTGGCTGCATTCAATGATCTGTCAGCGAGATAAGTGTTGCTCTCAAAGTCCGATCTGTCGGTGCGGTAATAGTTAAAATAGTCGGCATTAAGTACCAGTTTAGCACCTGATGTATCCAGGCTGATGGTGCTATGCAGGTTACCTGCATTGCTGATAGCCACCGGGTGATAGGTGGCATAGGTTCTTAATGTTGAATCGATAGTACCGGTAGTGTTGTTAATGATGGGGTTATTCACATGGTCAGATCCATCATAAGTGTTTTTACCGCCCTGGTAATTTACGCCTATAGTAACCCTCGGACTAAACCGGTAATCGGCACCGGCAATGACGTTTAAATTATGATAGCGATAGTTGCCGGTATCGGTTTGCAGCCAGGTTTGTTTGGGGTAATAAATATCGGTTTCAAAGCCTTCCAATTCGTGGTCGTGATCAACGTTTACGCTGGCATATGCGGAGAGTTTGGCCGAATTGTAATTAATATCGCCGCTGGCATTTAACCACCAGTAATTGCTGGTACCATAAACCGAGGCGGGGCTATGCAACCATTGCTTATCATTGATCTGTACACTGCCCGCATAGCCATGTTTTTTGCTATGTTTGAGCGTGATGTTGATCAATCCGGCGTTGCCCTCAGCATCATAAGCAGCCCCCGGGTTTTTAATTACCTCAATACTGCCCACCTGGCTTGCAGATAATGAGCGCAGGTAACGGAGCAGATCGGTTCCAGCCAGTTGAACCAATCTTTCGTTCACCATAACTTTAACGCTGCCTTTACCAACAATGCTCAGGTCATTATCGCCAACTTTTATACCCGGCACTCGACCAATAACCGTAAGTGCATCAGCCCCGGCCGATGTGGCACTGGTGGATACGTTGTAAACCAGCTTGTCGTTTTTGTTCTCAACAGATGCTTTGCTCGCGGTTACGGTTACTTCGTTCAACTGTGTGGTATTATCAGGGAGGGTAATAGATACCGAGGTATCTTGTTGCAAGTTTAATTTAAGTTTGGTTTTTTGATAGCCGGTGAAGGTGATAGTTAAATGATAGGTCCCTTTATCAACGTCAGTAAAACTAAATAGCCCGACGGAATCGGTTTGCACTACCCTTGTTTGCTCTGAATTTTGCTGTTGCAGGTTAACCACAGCAAAAGCCACAGGAACTTTAGAATTGTCGACAATTTTACCGCTGACTTTTACCTGGGCAAACAGGCTGCTATAAATTAAACAAAAAAATAAAAAGCTGTAGATATGTTTCAAGCCGGGACGGGGATGAGGTTTATAATTCCGTAAATTAAATAAAAAACCGCCGCAAATTGTTTAGCGGCGGTTCTGTTTTATTTAAAGTGGTATCCCGTGAAGAGGGTTGATGTTATGTATCACTTCTTACATGTTCCAATTTCCCGTTTTCGGTAATGTGGTATTCGGAACGCAGAAGGGCATCCGTGTTGATGTTATTGTCTTTCTTTTTTCTTTTCCGGGGACCTGAAACGGCCAATATAATAACCGCCAGGAACAGGGTGATCTTTATCAAACTCACTAACATGGGGAGATGTATTTATATGCTTCATTGTGTTGATTGATTTAATGATTGTTTTTTATTCAATTTAGTTTGATTGTAAAATAAGAAAATAAAATAAGTTGTTTTTAACCCAGGTGAAAATTAGTATGATTTTTTGTGCCGATATTTAACCTTATTGCACTTTGTTAATTATGGCCGATAAGCAACAGGTATTAAACGAACTTCTTGGCAATTTTGCCGGTATGTCTGAAAACGACGTGGCGGTTAGCTTGCCGTATTGGCGCACCCGTAAAATTGAGAAAGGCGATTTTTTTAACATGCAGAACATTGTATGTACCGATCTTGCGCTTATTAACAAAGGTCTGTTCCAGATCTACTACGTATACCCCGAAACTCAGGAAGAAAAGAACATCTACTTTTTTTCGGAAAGGCAGTTCCTGGTATCATTCCGCAGTTTTATCAATCAATACCCTTGCGCATATTATATCCAGGCGATGGAGGATGCCGAGATCATCTCCATCAACTATAATGATCTTCAATATCTTTACTCCACGCCAACCGGCTGGCAACCTTTTGATAAATTCTCCATTCATCAAAAAAATGATAGTTTTGATAGTTGACCTTGTCGCGAAATGAAGAACGCTAAAATTCAGAAACTCTTTATTCACTACGAAGAGCTTAAATATTGGGAAAGAGTTGTTTTCGTGGTCTATGCTATTGTAACTCTCTGCCTCGCATCCTCCCGGCTGTTTTTTAGCGAAGGAGTTAGGCAAACAGTAATCTTTATGTATGCCACATTAACGCAGGCTTTTTTATACATTTTTCTATATGTATCATTAAAAAATTTCAGATCATATTTGATCTGGTTATGTTTTGGTACAGTACATGTTTTTCTCTACCTATATTTTAAGGGAGATAATGATTTGGAATTGCCTAATGGAACAGCTTCCGGGCCACTGCTCAATACGATCCCTCTACTATTGCTTTTTCAACTTTTAAGATTTCTTAGCAGAGAGTTTCAGAAACGAGATTTTGTTGTTCCTACTAAAGGTGGAGGGCCCGATTTAATCGAGAACAAGCAACTTACGGCAGCTGATTATATACTTTTTACAGTTTATATGGCTTCATTTTGTGGACTTAGCTTCCTTTCAGTGCATTATTAAACCTACTTACATGTTTTGTGAAATCATAGTAGTTAGTTGAGGCGGGGGCGGTTTTTCCTTAACGTTCACCATAACAGTTTATAAAATACTTCACACTAAAAATTAACGTTTAATTTAAGCCGAAACAATAACTTTGTAAAGTATTAAACGTAAACCCACAAAACCCATTGATAAAAACCTGGACTGAAGCCGGTACGTGCGATTGAATGATATATGACGGATAATTTAGAACTTATACAGGCAAAGTTTAAACAATTACAGGTATGCGTTATTATACCCACCTATAATAACCAGGGTACGCTGCCCGCTGTTATTACCGATGTGTTAGCTTATACCGATCAGGTTATTGTGGTAAATGATGGCTCGACCGATAGTACTCCTGCCATTATTCAATCATTCCCGCAAATAAAATCAGTTAGCTATACCCAGAATGTAGGCAAGGGCTGGGCCTTACACAAAGCATTTGAATTTGCAACCGAACAGGGTTATCAACATGCTATCACTATCGATTCAGACGGGCAACATTTTGCTACCGACCTGCCTGCTTTTATTGAAAAACTGGAACAGGAACCGGATTCGCTGATTATTGGTTCGTGTAATATGGAGCAATCGTCGGTGCCGGGTAAAAGCAGTTTCGGGCATAAGTTTTCTAACTTTTGGTTTTGGGTGGAGACAGGCATTAAATGTCCGGATACGCAATCGGGTTATCGCTTGTACCCGATTCACCTCCTAAAAAACAGCAAATTCATCACCCGTAAATACGAGTTTGAAATAGAGGTAATAGTTCGTGCCGCCTGGAAAGGTATCAAGATAGATTGGGTTCCGGTAAAGGTTTATTATGCCCCGAAAGAAATACGGGTATCGCATTTTCGCCCTTTTCAGGATTTTTCGCGCATTAGTGTACTCAACACTGTACTGGTTATCATAACTTTCGCATACATCAAACCCCGCGATTTTTTCAGGACGCTTTTTGATAAAAAAAAAGCTAAGCTAATGTTCAAAAACCTGTTTTTTAACCCTGAACACTCGCATCAGTTAAAAGCTAAATCTGTAGCTTTTGGCGTTTTTATGGGGATTGTGCCTATCTGGGGTTTCCAGTTGTTGGTGGCTATTTCGCTGGCCTTCCTGTTCAGGCTCAACAAGGCCATCGTGGTTACGGCTGCCCACATCAGCGTTGCGCCCATGATCCCGGTTATTATTTTTCTGAGTTATAAAACCGGTAGCCTGTGGATGGGCGGCAAGGATGTGGATATCCCATTGGATAAAATTTCGCTTAAATCCATTGGCGAACATTTGGAACAATATCTTTACGGCAGCATTTCGCTGGCAATTTTTGCGGGTATTATAGCGGGATTCCTCACTTTTGCGTTATTGAAGCTGTTTAAGCGGAGGCCAGTCCCCGCCCTGTAATTCATGGAAAAATCCTGGTAGGTATCTATAATTATTTCAATGCCCGCAAGCCGTTGTTTATACAGTGTTTGCGTTAAGTTTTGTGCTTATCGGTTTTTTTGCTTCGCGGATAAGGTTTGAGGAGGATATTTCCAAAATACTGCCGAAGGATAAAAAGATAGAGAAGCTCAACTATATTTTTCAAAACTCCAAGTTTGTTGATAAGCTGGTGATAATGGTATCGCTTAAAGATTCCACGCAGCAGCAACCCGATAGCCTCATCGCTTTTGCTGATAGCTTTACGGAAATCGTTCAGCAGAAACTTCCCCGTTATGTAAGTAAGATCAATGCAAAGGTTGATGACGGGTTGGTGCTGGCGCTTTTTGGCACTATTAATAAAAAACTGCCCATTTACCTTACCGAGTGCTATTATTTAAATATTGACACACTTATCCGCCCCGATCAGGTAAAAGAAACCCTTGCCCGCGATTTGCGCACACTAACCTCGCCTGCTGGATTGGCGCTGAAAAGCATGATCAGTGCCGACCCGGTTGGCATCTCATACCTCGGTCTAAAAAAATTACAACAGCTGCAATACGACGAAAAATTTGAACTGTATGATAGCTATGTGATGACCAAAGATCACAAAAACCTGTTGCTGTTTATTACGCCAAAATATTCGCCCAATAACACCGGCGAGAACGCGATAATGCTTAAAGGCATCGACCAGGTTATCGATAGTTTACAAACTAAAAGCTTTAAATCAGTTGATTGCAGCTATTTCGGTACCACAGCCGTATCGGTAGGTAACGCCCTGCAATTGCGTAAGGATTCCATGTTTACGCAGGGCATTACGGTGGTTTTCCTGATCGTGTTCCTGGGTTTTTATTTTAGGAAAAAGCGGGCTCCTGTGGTGATACTGGTGCCGGTTTTGTTTGGTGCATTGTTTTCGCTGGCTGTGGTTTACTTTGTAAAAGGCAGTATTTCGGTAATAGCTTTAGGTACGGGTTCGGTGGTGTTGGGGGGCGCGGTTAATTACTCGCTGCATGTGTTTAACCATTACCGGCATACCCGCAGTATTGAGCAGGTAATTCGTGATTTGGCTATGCCGCTTACCGTGGGCAGTTTTACTACTATCGGCGGTTTTTTCTCCCTGGAATTTGTAGAGTCGAAAATGCTGAAAGATCTTGGTCTGTTTGCGGCCTTTAGTTTGATCGGCGCTTCATTTTGCTCGCTGGTGTTCCTGCCGCATTTTATCGCGTCAAAAAAAGAACAAAATCAGCATACAGCGCAGCTTTCGTGGATAGACAGATTATCGGCCTATAACCCCGAGTACAATAAGTTTATTATTTCAACTATTGTCATTCTTACCGTAGTAAGCACGATGAGATGCAGAAATTACAATTCCCTGAAGCGGTACGCAAGCCGGTTAAATTTATCGACCGAAGAAAATAAGCTATTATGTGTTAAATTTGCGGCATGCATAATGCCGATATCCTGGGCCGGTTAACACAACAGCTTGAGCTGCCGTTTAGTAACCCGGTACTTGTTTTTTCGCTGATATTGTTGATCATATTACTTGCTCCAATCATCATGGGCAAGTTCAAAATTCCGGGTATTGTGGGTTTTATTATGGCTGGCATAGCGGTTGGTCCGCATGGGTTAAACCTGCTTACCAAAAATTCGGCGGTTGAGCTGTTCTCTACCATCGGGCTGCTCTATATTATGTTCATTGCCGGCATCGAGCTTGATCTGAACGAGTTTAAGCAGAAGAAACATAAAAGCTTTGTGTTTGGCTTCTTTACTTTCTGCATCCCAATACTCATCGGTTTTCCTGTTTGTTATTATGCGCTCGGTTATTCGTTAATAACATCGGCATTAACGGCCAGTATGTTTGCCACGCATACACTGGTAGCCTATCCCATAGTGAGCAAATATGGCGTCGCAAAAAATGAGGCCGTCGCCATAAGTGTAGGGGGCACCATATTGACCGATACCGCCGTACTGATTTTGCTGCCCGTAATTATGGGCGCTAAGGATGGGGGGCTGGGTTTCGGCTTCTGGCTGCAGCTGATGATTTCGCTTTCGATATTCGCGTTCATCATGTTTGTGCTGATCCCGCCGTTGGCAAACTGGTTTTTTAACCGCTATCGCGATAGTAAAACACTGCCATATGTGTTTGTGCTTTTTATTGTGTTCGTGTCGGCCTTTTTATCCCAGCTGGCAGGAGTTGAACCCATTATAGGGGCCTTTGTGGCGGGGCTTGCTTTAAATAAAGCAGTACAGCAGTCATCAACCCTAATGAGCAGGATCGATTTTGTGGGTAATGCCATATTTATTCCATTCTTCCTGATCAGTGTAGGCATGCTGGTTGATTTGCGTGTGCTGGGCCGCGGACCGCAGGCTACCATTGTGGCAGTAAGCTTAACGCTTGGAGCCTTGCTGGGTAAATGGCTGGCGGCATTATCTACCCAAAAAATATTCAAATATTCGGGCATACAGCGCAACCTCATTTTCGGTTTAAGCAGTGCACATGCCGCGGCTACCCTTGCCATTATTTTAGTGGGATACAAGGCGCAGATTATTGACGACAATATCCTGAACGGCACCATTATATTGATACTGGTTACCTGCGTGGTAGCATCATTTGCTACAGAGCGCGCCGCTAAAAAGGTGGTTGCACCAATTGAAGATCCCGAAATTTATCAGAACCCCAAATTACCAGCCACGAGCGGGAATGATACCAGTAATTGCTTATAAACTTGTTTGTATGCCCGGCTGTAAAATCCTGAGCTGACCGCTAATGCCCAGCGCGTTAAATGATTGCTGCAGCATCTCGCCCGTTTCGGTATAATGCGACCAGCCCTCAAAATGCACTGGAATAATTGTAGCATCAGGAAAGGCAAAAGCGGTATCAATAGCATCATTGGTGCCCATAGTTACATTGAACGGGCCGCGGGGTTTGGCTGCCCCGGCAAATATGAATACATATTGAGGTTTAAATTTTTCTGCAACCTCCTTTACGCCATCATAAAATACGGTATCTCCGGTGATATAGATCTGGAGCCCGGCGATAGTTATAATAAAACCCGTTACATCGCCGGTAAGTTTTTCACTGCCAGCGGGGCCATGCCTTGCAGGTGTACCTGTTATAACCACTTCATCGTTAAGCGCTATGCTTTCCCATGGTGCCAGGCCAAGGGCATTGCCGCCTAATCTTTCGGCTCCTATTTTGGTGGTTAATGTTTTATCAACCTGTTTAAGCAGCTCCCGGCCGGCGTGGTCAAGATTATCGCCGTGCTGGTCATGACTTAGTAAAACCACATCTATTTTACCGATGTCGGTAGTAGCCGGGCCTTCGGTTTTATGGTAGGCAGGCTTATCGTTGATCATGAATTGCTCACCCGCGGGGTCAAGCGTAGGGTCGGTCATGAGCCTTAAGCCGCCGATCTCCAAAATGATGGTTGGTCCACCCAGGTAGGTTACATTAACTTCGTTTTTCATGGGTTCATAATTTTAGTAGTGTCTTCAATTAATGATTGCATCAGCGCGGTGGCATTGGTGTGTTTCAATATTGGTGCTATCTGTCCGCCCCAAAACAAAATCATATCCCATTTTTGTTGGTCAAGCGCCGCTTTTCTCAACGGCGACATAAAAGTTGTTTGCAGGGGAAAGGGTAAAAATCCCGCTTCCTTTCCGGCCAGGTCTTTAGCAACCCTGCTGGTAATACCCCGGCCAAGCCTGCCGGTAAACGCGCGGGATAAGGTAGTATATTTTGCCGCATCCGAAAAAAGCATTTGCCTGTGGATAGGAAGCGCGCCCGATTCCTCACATGCCAAAAACGCTGTACCTATCTGCACGGCATCGGCACCCAGTGTTAAGGCTCCGGCTACCCCCCGGCCATTAGCAATGCCCCCGGCGGCAATAACGGGCACTTTTACTTTCTCCTTAATTAATTGAAGTAACACAAAAGTACCGGTGGTTGATGATTCGGCGGGGGCAAGGAATGATGGCCTGTGGCCGCCGGCTTCAAAGCCTGAAGCTATGATCAGGTCTACCCCGCTTGCCTCCAGCGTTATAGCCTCATCCAGCGTGGTAGCTGCGCCTACGGTAACGATGCCTAACTTACGGCACTGCTCAATCACATAAGCAGGCAACGTGCCAAACATAAAGCTGAATACTTTTGGGCGTAGGTCAAGGATCGCCTGTAACTGGTTTTCGAACCGTAATTTAAAGGGATCGGGCTTGGGCGGCAATGGGATCCCGGCTTCATCAAAATAGGGTTTAAACAATTGTGTTGCATGTTCATACTGCGCATCGGTAGCTGCACCGTCAGGTGCATCGGTTTCCGAAACCCATATGTTAATATTGTACGGTTTATTGGTTGCTGCTTTGATCTGTTTATCTACCGCTGCAATTTCGGGCGCGCTCAGGGTGTAAGCCCCGTAGCCGCCCAGCCCGCCGGCATTTGATACCGCGGCAACCAATTCAACCGACGATAAATTACCGCCAAAAGGCCCCTGCAAAATAGGGTAATCAATACCTAATAGTTCCGTTGCTTTTGTGTTATACCACATGGTTTTAGTATTAAGTGGATAGTACTAATTCTGAAGTCACAAGTCTGATTTTCTTTTTCTGCACTTAGAGCTTACGACTTCTGACTGAAGACCATAGGTCAATTTATCACCGGAACGAAATTAATTCGTATCGCTGATCATTTTATTTACAATGAGCCACTTGCCGTCGAGTTTATGGAACGATAAAAACTCATGATAATTAAAATCGTACATTTTTACCTGTACTTCGGCAACTGCAATTGAATTTACTGCTTTAACAGAAATGATTTTCCCGTCAAATGGTTTGCCCGAATCCTTAGGGCTTACCCTGTTTTTTACCCCATCCAAATAAACATCCAATGTTTTGGCATAAGGCTGTCCTTTTACATCGCCAAAAAGCAGTGTGCCGGTATTCATTACCTGGTTTAACAAATCTAAATTACCTTCATAAATCCCTTTGAAGTAGTAATTTTCAAGCGCCTGTTCAATGGCAGCTTTACTTTGATCGTTAGTTTCCATTTTTATTGATAAATTAAACATTATGCCTGCTGCTAAGCAAGGCATAATGCAATTGATGAAAGAATTTTACACTTAATTTAAATTATGGCCTGCTGCCATGCCACCATCAACATTGATAATGGCCCCGCTGATGAAATTGTTTTTGGCAACGGCGTACACCATTTGGGCTACGTCCTCAACTTCGCCCACCCGGTTCAGCAGGTGTAATCCTGCGCTTTGGTCGGCATCATCACCGTGCATTGGGGTACGGATAGTACCGGGCGCAATAGTGTTTACCCGGATATTATCTTTACCAAACTCGCCAGCCAGTTGTATGGTAAGTGCGTGTATTGCACCTTTTGATGCCATTTGTGCTGTAATGGGAACTCCGCCAAGAGCATGGTTAACCAATGGTGTACCTATATTGATCACCACACCATCGTGCTGTTTAAGCATTTGCGGAATCGCAGCCTGGGTGGTAAAGTAAGTACCTTTAAGGTTGGTGTTTAAAAAACGGTCGAGGTAGGCTTCATCAACTTCAAGAAACGGCCTGGTTTCAAAAATACCGGCGTTGTTGATCAGCACATCTACGCTTCCAAATTTATCAAGGGCTGTTTGGGCCAGGTTTTCTCCTGTGGCTTTATCGCTTACATTTCCGGCAACCATGGCCAGGTTATCACCTGCGCCCAGCTCCTGGTAAACAGCTTCCAGTTTATCGGCAGTTGTTGAGTTGATGACTACGTTATCGCCCTTTTCTAAAAAATAACGGGCTATTTCTTTACCGATACCGGATGATGCTCCGGTAACGATTATTGTTTGCTTTTTCATTTTCTTATTTCTTGTTGGCAGTGATGCCTCTTTCTCTTAATACTGATGTCTGTTCGCCGGCATATCCCCAATCATCCAGCTCAATTTCGCTGATCACTACATGGGTTAAATGCGGGTCTTTGTTCAGGGTATCGGTAATCAAATCGGTTACACCCTTTATCAGGATTTGTTTCTGCTCGCGGGTAACACCTTCGCGGGTCAGTTCAATTTTTACGTATGGCATGGCTTTAGTTTTTAAGCAAAGCTGTTTTAAACAGCTTTTGCGGTTATGTTTACATTCAGGTCAAAATCGTTGTAGATAAGTGTATCGCCCAGGTCTTTAAAAAAGTTTCCGGAACGAAACCTCATACCATATTTGGTACGGTCCACCACAACTTTACCGGTTGCGCTTACCGTATCGGCAGCGCGGTTAACTTGCGCATCAAAACCTACAGCACGGGTAATGCCTTTTATGGTCAGGTCGCCGGTGATCCGATAAGTGTCGTTGCTGCCTTTGTCGATCGCAGTAAACACAAATTGAGCTTCGGGATAATTTTCTGAATTAAAGAAGTCGTCGGAAGCAAGGTGGCCTGCAAACTGGGCGTTGGTAGCCGGGTCAGTTATGTCAAGGATTTTAATAGAGGTGGTGTCGATATCGAATTTACCGCTGGTTAATTGTCCATCTGCAAAAGTTAAAGAGCCTTCTTTTATAGCGATGGTACCATTGTGTGCGCCTGTAACTTTACGACCAATCCAGTCGATGTTACTTTTTGCGCTGATGATTTCAAATTTTTGAGTTTCCATTTTGTTATGTCTTTAATGACAATACAAAGTTGGGGACTAATGGCCTGGAAACTGTGTGACCTACATCACAATTGAAATACCACTTTATTTATGTGATGTACATCACATTTTAAGAATGGTATAAACGGCTCAATGTTTCCCTTGAAACGCCTAAGTATGAGGCTATTAATTGTTTAGGAACCACATTGTACAAAGTAGGGTACTGCGCCAGTAACTCTTCATAACGACGTTTTGCGTTATTATTCATAAATGATAGCAGCCTTTTTTGAGCAGCTACATAGCCCTTGTTGGTACGCCAGCGAAAAAAGTGCTCGCTTGCGTGAATTTCATTGCAAAGCTTTTCGCGGTCCTGGCCGGTGAGGCAAAGTACTTCGGCATCGGTAATACAATCCAGGCTAATTGTAGCACGTTCACCGCTGTAAAGCGCGTTATAATCTGAAGCCCACCAGGTAGGCATGGCAAACTGCAGGATGAACATTTTCATGTCGTCGTTAATAAAAAACGACTTCAGATAGCCCGAAAGTACAAAATACTCACAGTCTACTTTATCACCTTCCCCGATTATAGTTTGCCCTTTTTTAAATGTTTTGTAGGTAAAATGCGAAAAGAAATAATCGAACTGCTCGTCGGTCAGCGAGGCGGTTTTGCTTACGTGCTCTTTTAAAATTTCTTTTGGCTGCATGTGATATAAAATAACTACAAAAAAACTTTATTTGTATAAGAAAGTCAATGTTTAACTTTCCCGCATTTCCGCTTATTTGGGTCTTGAGATAAAGTTAAAGCAATTCATGAGGGATTAATGTGATTCCGGAAGTGATAAATTTACGTTTTACTATGGAATGAAAAAATTGAACGATATTTTGCTGCTTGGCGATGAGCGTCTTTACCAGGTTTGCCCGCCAGTATTACCAGACGAACTGCCACTTGTACGCGGTTGGGTTGAAGATATGCATAATGTAATGCATGAAATAAGGCTGAAATACAACTTCGGCCGGGCTATCGCTGCCCCCCAATTGGGCATTATGAAACGCCTCGTTTACATGAATATTGACAAGCCTGTAGTTTTCATTAACCCCGAAATACAGGACGCCAGCGATGAACTTTTTGAACTTTGGGACGATTGCATGAGCTTTCCTAACCTGCTGGTAAACGTTAAAAGGCATAAAACCATCACGGTAAATTACCTCGACGAAAACTGGCAGCAACAGCAGTGGGTAATGATGGATGCCCTGTCTGAACTGATGCAGCACGAGCATGATCATTTAAATGGTATTTTATGTACTATGCGGGCTATCGACAGCATGTCATTTAAATGGCGGCTGTAGTAAGTTTTTTTAACTGTTGATGTATTCATCTTATTTTTCTGCTTATGAAGCAATTTATAACACACATTACATTGGTGGTTAATGACTATGACGAAGCAATTCAATTCTATGTAGAAAAATTGAATTTCGACCTGGTCGAAGACACACCGATCAATGAAAATAAAAGATGGGTTTTGGTAAGGCCCAGGGGGGCATTTGAGTGTAGCTTGCTGTTAGCAAAGGCCGTAGGTGATGAACAAAAAAGTCGGATAGGACAGCAAACGGGTGGCCGCGTATTTCTTTTTTTAAGGACCGATGATTTTTGGCGCGATTACCGTGCGATGCAGGATAAAAACATCATCTTCGTTCGTGAACCCCGGGCGGAACCATACGGCACGGTTGCCGTTTTTAAAGATCCCTTTGGTAATTTATGGGATTTGCTTGGTTGAGCCCAAAGCTGCCAAAATCCGGTCACCAAAGCTTCTTATAATACGGCTGTTAAATAAAAAATTAAAAACGCCTGTAACGTATAGGGGTAAAGTGTGGTCATAGCTGTATTACCAATAAAACCCCATTTATGAAAAACTATATTTTACTTCTTCTGCTTGCCGGGCAAACCGCGGTGGCAGCAGCGCAAGATGGCGACAGCCGTTCGTTATATCTTACCAAATCATTGGCTAACGATGCCATTACCAGCGCCGTGGTACGTACATCGGCCGGAGGTATTGTAGTTAGCGGGCAGGCCGGCCAAGCTCCGCGGGTGGAAGTTTATATTAAAGGCAACAACGGTAATGATCTTTCAAAGGAAGAGATCAAAAAACGCCTTGACAAGGATTATACACTTGATATATCTGTTAGCGGGCATGAAGTTAGGGCCATTGCCAAAAGCAAGCGTCAAAACTTTTTTAACTGGAGAAGCTCATTGAGCATCTCGTTTCGCATTTATGTACCGCAGCAATGCGCAACCGACCTGGAAACCAGCGGCGGCGGTATTGGTCTTGATAATTTAAAAGGCAACGAAAAATTTAGCACCAGCGGCGGCGGTTTAACTATCGACAGGCTTTACGGTACCATCCGCGGTAACACCTCGGGCGGCGGCATTCATGTTTCCAATTCGGGCGATGATATTTCGCTTGAAACCAGCGGAGGCGGTATTGAGGCTAAAAACTGTAACGGCAGGATCAGGCTTGAAACCAGTGGCGGTGGTATAACTTTAGAAAATTTAAAGGGTAATATTAACGCCGAAACCAGTGGTGGCGGTGTTAATGGAAATAATATCAGCGGCGAGCTCATCACCAGTACTTCCGGCGGGAGCATTGATCTTAAACGCATGGCAGGGAGTATTAGCGCGCAAACCAGCGGCGGCGGTCTGTACGCCCAAATGCTAAAAGTTGGCAAATATCTTAAACTGGAATCAAGCGCCGGCAATGTTGATATCGAACTTCCGCAAAACCAGGGCTATGACCTCGATCTGCGAGGTGAAGGTGTTTCTCCATCATCGGTTGCCAAATTTAACGGGCAATGGGAAAAAGAACGGGTTAGCGGCAAATACAATGGCGGCGGCATTCCGGTTAACGCAGAGGCATCTGGAGGGAGTGTTAATATAAAATTCAGGTAAGCATTTAATAATTAAGCAATAAAAAGAAAAGCTCCGGGTTTGTGATCCGGAGCTTTTCTTTTTTCTATCCCTTGTTGGTGTTCCGCCCGTTTATCAATGCCATTAATCCCCAAACCGGCCCTATGGCCAGTAGCATATAAATATATCGCGCGTTTTCGGCCGTTCGTAAAGCCGCGATCAGTTGAATACTTATAATAGTAATGGCAAAGCCTATGCAATTAACAATAGTTAACGCGGTACCTTTTAATTGCTGATCGGCATTTTGCGCAACCAGAGTCGAAAATAACGGCGAATCGGCGATTGCAGTCGTACTCCAAACCAATAAAAACCCGATCATTGCCCATGCCGAACCTGCAAACAAAAATAGCGGCGATACCAAACAGCAGGTACACGAAATTGTTAATGCCAGTACCGCCACATTTTTTACACCCTTGTATTTAGATATAATGCCGCTGCCCGCACAGGCCAGCGCCCCAGCCCCAATAATCAGAAACGATAACAACGGAACATTTAAATCGGCAGCTATGAACCTGGCGTTGTAAGTTGTTAACATTACCGGCACAAAAGCCCAAAAAGCATAAAGCTCCCACATATGACCAAAGTAGCCGAAGGCAGCAGCCCTGAACTGTCGGTTGCCAAAACTTTGTATAAACGCGGCCGGGTTCAGCGCCCGTGTGGGTTTTCTTTCCGCACCATCCGGTACAAGCAATACCATAGCACATCCACCCAAAGCGGCTAATGCCGAAGTTGACAAAATAACATAGCGCCATGGCAATGCCCCCATTAAACTTTTTAGCAGGTGCGGAAATGATGTGCCTAATACCAAAGCCCCAACCAAAAATCCCAACGCTTTGCCTAATCCCTGCGGATAATGATCTGAGGCTATTTTCATGCCTACCGGATAAATCCCGGCCAGGAAAAAACCTGTGGAATATCTTAGTATCAGTATTGTAGCAGCACCTGTACCCGACAGGCACGCCAATGCGTTGATAAAAGCGGCAATAAGAGCGCAGATAAAAAACACCCGCACCGGCGAAAATCTGTCGGCAATACTAAGAATAGCAAAAACGAGAGTGCCGGTAATAAATCCAAGCTGAACCGCGCTTGTTAAGTAAGCCAGATAAGACGGTTCAAGCTGCAATTGTTTGGCCATATCGCTCATAACAGCATTGCCTGCAAACCACAATGAAGTGCAAAAAAACTGGGAGAGTACGATTACCGGGAGGATACGTTTCATTTGGTTTTGAAGAACTAAAGCGGTGCAATAATAATTATAAACTGTACGCTAAAAAAATAGTACCGCTTTTACCTTGCGTATCCCGTTCAGGAAACGCCACCTGCATTTTTAATTCCCGTTATGTTGCCTTTATAAAAATATGTATCTTGAGTTTCAAAACTAAACCTAACCCTGTCATCATTACCAATGGATAAGCAACAAATTATTGAGCAGATAAAATGGATGATTGCCGATGGTAATTCGGATCATGAGATTGAGGCCCTGCTGGTTGGAGAAGGCCTTGCCCGGGCCGAAGCAAAGCGTACTCTTGCTATAATCAAACATGAATTGTTTCCAGACGAATACCCTGAATTTATTGAGCCCGATAAACGTCGGAATTATTGGTGGCCTGTTTTATTAACCCTTGCTGCTATCTTTACGCTGGGTATTTTGTACTACCATCATCAGCATGAATTAAACACAGCCGAAAGAGAAATAACCCCCGCCGATATGATCCTGCTTATGAAAGCAGGGCCGGGCGTTTATACTACCGAACTCAATAAAATCAACAGCGGATGGGTTTTTGACCAGGATAAAGACAGATGGGAAAATAAGAAACGAAAAACAGCCCTCGCCATCAGGATGGAACAACTCCTGTACATGTGTCCTGTGTTGCACGATCATTCATTCCAGGACTATCTTGAAAGTCATGACTTCAGAGACATAATTTATGGAAAACCCGGAAGCAAGATTTACCAAAACAACGAGTTTATGTTTACTATTCAAACCAATGGAGCCTACACAATGATCTCGCTGGCCAACCGGTAAATTGCGCCATTGCTTCTAAACGTATCTTTTTTGATCGATTTTAAAAAAGTCAAATTTTTTAGCAGGCGCTTCATAACACCCTTTTTACAAAACGCCAAAATTTAAACCTTGTTAACCCCCGGTTAACAAAGTCTGCTTGTTTGTCAATAGCAAAAAGCTGAAAACCAGCTAAAAGCAGCGTAAATAAGAAAAACAATATTGATTTTAATTAATAGATAAGTTAACCCTATATTTATTTCCTGATAATAAAACAACCGTTGCTTTGCACCAATTATCGCCCTACTATCTCAACTTGGGCATCTATTAAAACAGGGTTTGTCATTAATTAAAACTATGAAAAAAAACTACAGATTTATTTTAAGGCTCTTTTTTGAAAAAAGTAAAACGATTTGTCTTTTCCTGCTGATGTTTATAGCCTCGTCAGCGGTTTTTGCACAGGACGGCACCATAAAAGGTACCGTTACCGATGAAAGTAATCTTCCTTTACCCGGTGTAGTGGTAACCGTAAAAAGTTCGGGAAGATCAACTTCAACCAACGCTAACGGTGGCTATACCGTAAAAACAAGCGGCGCCGGCGATGTCCTTAAATTTACCTTTTTAGGCTCGGTACCAAAGGAGGTTACTATTGGCGAAAAGAACACGGTGAATGTTACTATGGTTACCGATACCAAACAACTTAAAGATGTTGTAGTTATCGGTTATGGTACCGCAAGCCGCAAGGATGTAACAGGCGCTATTACTTCGGTTAAAGCCGAAGATTTTAATGCCGGTGTATTAACCACTCCTGCCGAACTATTGCAGGGTAAGGTAGCCGGTTTAAATATTACCAAAAGTGGTGACCCTAACAAACAGCCTGCTACCATTTTAAGGGGGCCCTCAACTTTACGTGAAGGTGCAGCTCAGCAACCTTTTTATGTAATTGATGGGGTGCCGGGTGCTTCTATCGATCTTTTGGCCCCCGCCGATATCGAAAGCATCGACGTGCTGAAAGACGCATCGTCGACAGCTATTTACGGTTCACGTGCTGCCAACGGTGTAATCATTGTTACTACCCGCAGGGCCAAAGCCGGTCAAACAAGGTTAACTTACAGTGCTTATGGCGCCGTTGAGAACGTGTCAAAAAACATTGATGTACTTACCGGCGACGAGCTGCGTAAATATTTAACAGACAACGGTGTGCCTAAATTAAGCGCTGCTGATGACGATGGTTCAAATACCAATTGGCAAAAACTGGCCGAGCGTACGGGTTATTCACAAAACCATAATCTTTCATATGGCGGCGCCGGCACCAATTCGGAGTATGGTGCAAGCGTAAACTACATGAAAAACAATGGTATATTGAGAAATACCAGCCTGGAACGTACTATTTATAAAGGTTATATCAACCAGCGGTTTTTTAATGATCGTTTAAAATTGGGTATCACACTTACCAACAGTGCTACCAAAAACAACGATATCTTCCAAAGCCAGGTGTTATCGGGTATTTTATTCTACCTGCCAACGGTTAGTCCTTTTAACCCGGATGGTACCTATAAAGAAAACTATACCCGTACAGGTAGCGGTCCTTTGAACCCGTTATCATTAATAAATAACAACTTTACCAAAACAGAGAACAACAAAACATTGATCAATGGTTTTGCCTCTGTTGACATCCTGAAAGGTTTAAAATTTACCATATCGGGATCAACCCAAAAAGAACAGAATAACGTTAATACCTATTCTACCAGCCAATCTGGTATCTATGTTAATCAAAATGGAGTGGCCGTACGCAGTGCTTACACCAATACCAGCAACGTAGTTGAGGCTTATTTTAACTACGATCGCGTATTCGGTAAGCATTCATTGAAATTGTTAGGTGGTTACTCTTATCAGCAAGACCGTAATAACGATGGTTTTGGTGTGCAAACACAAAACTTTTCAAATGATGCTTTAACATACAACTACCTGGCGCTGTCAAACCCAACGCAGCTTTCGCAAATTGTGTTCAACCCTAACTATATTTCTACGTTGAGGTTCGTATCGTTCTATGCCCGTGGCCAGTATGAGTTTTCGGATAAATACTTGTTACAGGCTTCGTTAAGGGAAGACGGTTCATCGGCATTTGGTATTAACCAGCGCCATGGTTACTTCCCGGCGGCTTCTGCGGGTTGGAAAATCATTAACGAAGATTTCATGAAATCGGTTCCGGTTATCAGCGACCTGAAATTAAGGGCTGGTTACGGTGTATCTGGTAACAGCTTAGGTTTTGATGCCTTTACTGCAAGGTTAATTTACGGTGTGCCGCCGGGCGGCGGTAAATTCCTGAGCAATGGTAACATTATTAATCCCATTGGCCCAGTACGTAATGATAACCCTGATTTGAAATGGGAAAGTACTGCTACCACCAACATCGGTTTGGACTTTGGTTTGTTCAACAACCGCTTAACCGGCTCGGTAGATTATTATATCAAAAAAACATCCGACCTGATCTATACCTACCCGGTATCAACCACGCTTTACTTCTATCCGTTTTACACTGCTAACGTAGGTAAAATCAAAAACAGCGGTATCGAGGTTGTTTTAAATGCGGTACCTGTAAAATCACAAGCTTTTACATGGCGTACTTCATTCAACGTTTCGCATAATAAAAACGTTGTACAAAGCTTATCGAACAGCCAGTTCGGTCTTAACTTTATACAAACCGCGCAGTTAGGCGGTAAAGGCCAGTCGGGCAATTATAGTCAGATCATACAACCTGGTTATGCTATCGGCACATTTGACCTGTGGCACTATATGGGTAAAAACGCCAATGGTGTAAGTACCTATCAAAAAGCCGACGGATCGGTAATAGCAACCCAGCCTTTAACTTCTGATCAGTTTATTAAATATGATGCGCAGCCTAAATTGGTTTACGGTTGGAGCAACAGTTTCTTTTATAAAGGCTTCGACTTAAACTTCCTGGTGCGTGGTGTTTATGGTAACAAGATCCTTAACGCCACCCTTGCTTCATTGAATAACCCTGCGGATTCAAAACTGCAGAACATCCCAAGGTTTACCTTGGGCGAATCATTTAAGGATGTCAATGCCTACCTGATCTCTGACCGTTTCCTTGAAAGCGGCTCATACCTGCGTTTGGATAACGCTACTTTGGGTTATACCGTCAAGCCACACATCCAGGCCATAAAAAGCCTGCGTTTTTATGCATCGGGCAATAATATTTTTATCATCACCAAATACCGTGGTGTTGATCCCGAAGTTAATATCGGCGGCTTAACCCCGGGTATCGATAACCGCGATTTCTATCCTAAAACACGCACGTTCAGCTTAGGTATAACCGCATCATTCTAAAAAACCTCAGAAAGACAAAAGATGAAAAAGATTTTTTTTATATGTGCCGCTATTGCTGTGATCATGAGCACATATTCATGTACAAAATTAGATGTACCTGTTGAATCACAATATGTAAAGTCAAATTTCCCTGTTACTGATGCCGATTATACGGCATTACTGGGTACTATTTATTCAAACCTGTCGTCAAGTTACGCAGTACCATACTGGCGCATGCAGGATATGTCAACCGATGAGGCTATCCTGCCTGCCCGAGATGGCAACTTTGACGATGGGGGGCAGTACCGTCAGTTGCACTACCACACCTGGACCTTTGATCACCCTAACGTCATAGGCGTATGGCAATGGGGCTTTGGCGGTATCAATACCTGTAATCGTATTATCAGCGTTATAAATAACTCACCATCGTCAGCAACAAAAAAAGCGTCGTCAACTGCCGAGGTTAAAGCAATGCGTGCCTTGTACCTGTATTTTATGATGGATTTGTATGGAAACGTTCCTATCATCACCGACTTCCCTGTGACTACGCAACCTACCAATCAGCCACGCGCTAAAGTGTATGAGTTTATTGAAAGCGAATTAAAATCCGTTTTACCGTTATTACCCGCAAAAAGCAGCAACGGCCCAACAAACGTAGCACAATACGGCCGTCCAACAAAGGGTATGGTGTTTGCCTTGCTCGCAAAAATGTACCTAAACTCGGGTGTATACACGGGTACCACCCGTTACCAGGAAACCGTTGCCATGTGCGATAGCGTGCAGGCCAACACCAATTATTTCCTGGATGCAAAATACCGCGATATATTTTTGCCAACCAACGGCGCTCAAGTCAATGAAACTATTTTCGCCGTTCCTTATGATCAGCAAATTCCGGGCAACCAGTTTACCCGTTTTGGTTTCTTTTATTACCTGGCGCAAGCATACGGCTTTAACGTAGGCTTAAGTATTGCCATGAGCACCACACCTGAGTTCTATAACCGCTTTAACATTCCCGGCGATGACCGTACCAAAACATGGCTTGCGGGACCGCAATATTATCCTGATGGCAATGGCGGCTTCACCAATCAACCTGTCTATTACCCGGCTCCGAATGCAATCAAACAAATTAACATTATCCCAACACTAACCCTTACCGGCTTAAAACCAATGGATTTGGGTAATGATGTGACAACCTCGCAATCGGAAGGTGTACGTTCAATTAAATACTATCCTGATGTTAACATCATCCAGGCTACCCGTTTAAACAGTAACGATGTACCGGTATTCCGTTTGGCCGATATTTACCTGATGAAAGCTGAAGCTATTTTACGCGGTGCGGCTCCAACAACCATCAATGGCGATGCCCAAACTCCGCTTACTTTGGTAAACAAACTACGCAGCCGTGCCCACGCGGAGCTTGCTACATCAATTGATTTGGATGGTTTGCTGGATGAGCGCGCGCGTGAGCTTTCATGGGAAGCATGGCGCCGTAATGACC
Organism: Mucilaginibacter gossypii; assembly: GCF_900100945.1. Lineage (GTDB taxonomy): Bacteria > Bacteroidota > Bacteroidia > Sphingobacteriales > Sphingobacteriaceae > Mucilaginibacter > Mucilaginibacter gossypii. Next base: position 54,061 of record NZ_FNCG01000016.1, read on the forward strand.
TGATCCGTTATGGCTTATTCGAGAAAGAGTATCCACTACCGGTTATGGGCGGCAAAACGGACGACCTGAAAATGAACACCGATCCAACCCGTAGGTTATATCCGATTCCATCAACCGAATTAAAAACCAACCCTAACCTGAAACAGAACCCGGGCTATTAATTAGTAACATTTTTTATACAAGCGCAAAAGGCCTGCCTTTTGCGCTTGTTTTGTTAAACCAATAATATATTTACCAAAATGAAACTTACAGGCGGATTAATTGGGGGCATTATTCTTTCAGCATCTGCGCTATTGAGCAATCCAGGCGACCAGAAAATGAACCATTTCCAGGTAATAGGCTCGCACAATAGCTATAAACAAGCCATCAACCCTAAGCTGTTCCGTTTTTTGCAACAGCGCGATTCGGTTGGTATGAGCAAGATCGATTATGAGCACATCAGTCTTACCGACCAGCTTAATTTAGGTTTAAACGCTTTGGAAATAGACGTTTACGCCGATACCAAAGGTGGCAAGTATGCCCACCCTAAAGGGCTGGATTGGGTACCGGGCCAGCCTGCTTTTGATACCCGGGGCGTAATGAAGGAGCCGGGTTTTAAAGTATTCCACATTGAGGATATTGACTTCCGCAGCAATTGCGCAACTTTTAAGCTTTGCCTGCAGGAGTTGAAGAAATGGAGTGATGAACATCCTGATCATAATCCCATTTACATTACCATGAATGCTAAAGACGAGCCGTCAAAAAAACCAGGGTTCACTGTTCCGGAAAAATTTACAGCTAAAACCTTTGACAATCTGGATAAAGAAATTTTAGACTATCTGGGCAAACAATATTTAATTACCCCCGATGATGTGCGCGGCACATACAAAACCCTTGAAGCCGCTGTATTGCACAACAACTGGCCAACGCTTAAAGCGGCCAAAGGGAAGTTCATTTTTATTCTTGATGAAAAAGGCGAAAAAAGAGCTGCCTATATCGCAGGTCACCCATCGTTAAAAGGCCGTGTATTGTTTGCCGATGCATTGCCGGGCACACCTGAAGCCGCCATTCACATTATGAATGATGCTAAAAAGGACCTGGCAGCCATTCAAAAACTGGTTAAGAAAGGTTACATTATCCGTACCCGTGCCGACTCGGATACAGAAGAAGCCCGCGCAAATGATATGAGCTCGTTTATAGCAGCCCAAAAATCAGGTGCACAGATCATCAGTACCGATTATTATAAAAAAAGTACCCATTTTAAATCTGATTATGTGATCAGTTTTGCAGGCGGCAATTATTTTAAACCCGATCCGCTGTTTAAAACCAACGCTTCTGTTTCGGTGGGTAACTAAAACACATCACTATAAAATAATAGAGGCCGGTATTAAAACTACGGGCCTCTTTTTGTTACCAGCCGGCATTGATATTAAACTGTGGCGGTGCTTGTTGTTGGATCAATGATGGCTTTAACTTCGGCAATACTGGTTACCGGGAAGCCGCCTTTCATGGCATGTTCGCGAATAACATCTTCACTTTCGGCAATGTGGATGCAATAGATCTTATCAGCCGTAACAAACGACTGAATCCAATGGTATGGCTTTCCCAATTCATTTACAACCGAACACGATGCCTGTGAAATAGCCTGTAATTCCTCGGCCGATAGGTTACCAGCGCCGGGCAGCTCCCTTTCAATTACAAATTTTTTCATAAAATATGATTTAATAAAGGTTAAATATTACTTTCAACAGCAACGCTAAATCAACAGGTGTAATTGGCAGAAATGGAAAATAAAATGCTGATAAATAAGTAGCAACATTTTATAAATCAAAGCTATAGAATAAATAAGCAATAACCCAGCTTCGGCGTATTTAATTTTTACGAGGTAGGAGTGTTCAGAAAAAAAGAAACCCCGCGTGATCTTACATCACGCGGGGTTCCTTTTTTAATTCAAACGCCTTTTATTTTTAAGATTTAGCCTTGCTGCGGCCACGGGCAGCGATTTTAAGCCTACGCCGTTTAAGGGAGATCTGTGTGTTTTGCTTCCTGTTTTCGGCAACGTACTGATAGTAGGTGTTCAAGATCTCTTTATAGGAGATTTGCCCGGCTATGGTATTTCCGGTGGCAATAACGGGAAGCACCTCTACCGATTCTTCGGCCATAATCTCCACAACGCGTTTCAGCGGATCATTGCTTTTCACGGCCTGTTTACTTGCCCTGGTTATATTACTTATGGCGAGTTCGGCAGAAATACTATGGTTATAAATGTCGGTCAGGCTAACCATGCCTGCATAGCTTCCATCATTATTAATCACTATAAAAAAACTTTGGGTAATATTATTTCCGGTAAGCCAGGCCCTGGTTTCGGCTATGGTACTATTGCTTTTTAAGGTTTCACCAACTTCATTATTAACGTCGGCAACAGTTAATACCTGTAACAAATCAGGTTCGTATGAATCAGGGGTGTATACCCCACGGCGGGCAATTTTTTCGGTCATGATGGTATTTTCCATCAGGAAGAATGAAACCAGGTATGATGCTGTACAGGCACCAAGCAAAGGCAGTAATGCGTGCGATTGCATGGTAGCCTCCAGCGCGAAGGTGATACTGGTTAAATAAGCCCTTGAAGCGCCTGCAAACATAGCGGCCATACCAATAAGCGCAGCTATTGGAACACTTATGCCCGCATCAGGAAATACCAGGTGTACCAGTGTGCCAAAAGCCGCACCAGCCGCACCGCCAATGGTTAACAAGGGAGCAAGCGTACCGCCCGAAGTGCCGCTGCCCAGGGCTATAGCCCATGAAAGAAATTTGAATAAACACAAACGCACAATTAGCATCAATGATAATGTGCCCGAAAGAATAGTAATAATATTATCATATCCTACGCCGAGGGTGTGCGGCGCAAAATAACCTATCAGGCCTACCGCCAGGCCACCAATTGCAGGCCACCACATCCAGTGGATAGGCAGTTTTTCAAAGCTATCTTCAATAAAATAAACTATTTTGGTAAGCCCCAATGATATAAAGCCAATGACCAGGCCAATGATGCTGTAAATAGCCAGGGCGGTATTTGAAGGTGTATCTACATCAGGCATCGGGAATACAGGCCCAGCTTCAAATAACAGATGGTGCCCGGCCGCTCCGGTGATACAAGCTAATGCCACCGGTAATATGGCCCTGGGCGAAAACTCGAACAGCAACAGCTCAATAGCTAAAAACACCGCTGCTATGGGTGTGCCAAATATGGCCGACATACCCGCTGTTGCTCCTGCTGCCAAAATAATTTTACGCTCGTTGGGCGATATTTTGAATAACTGACCAAAGGTTGAACCAAGTGCCCCGCCTGTTGCAATAATAGGTCCCTCGGCGCCAAATGGCCCGCCGGTACCTATGGCTATGGCCGATGATACGGGTTTCAGAAAAGTTATAATCGGTTTTATTTTGCTTTTATTTACCAGGATCTGCTCCATTGCCTCAGGTATGCCATGCCCCCTGATCGCCTTGGAGCCATACAGGGCCATAATGCCTACTATAATGCCGCCTATAGCCGGTATAACAATTACCCATAAACCCAAATGGTTATTGGCCGGGCTGTGAAAGCCGGCATCCAGCGTTCCGTAAAATGAGATATTGGTAACGATATTAATAAGATAGATAAGGCCTTTGGCTATTACGCTGATAAGGCCGGCAATAAGTATACAAAGTGCCGATATAAAGATCAGCCTTGTTTTCATTTGCCTGGTGCCTTTTAAGCCGGATTTAAAATTATAAAGATCATTTAGTGAAGGTGAAACCGGGATGGCGTTCTGTTTTGTTTCCATGTTTTGATTAGTCCCGTTCCGTTTTAGGGGACTGTGCTATTTTTCTTGCAAAGGTAATACTTAAAGCAGCATAAATAAATTTTATTTTCAATTTTATATTGCATATGCAATGTTTTTATTTAACATTTGCTAAGTTTTTAATAAAAATCATTGCACAAACAATAGTTATGAAAATTACCAGTATTATTCTTTCTGTTTTAGGTGCCGCAAGCATCATTGCCGGATTGTTGCTATTCAGGAACCTGAATACCGTTAACCCTTTCGATTCCCATCCATGGAGCATTAACATCAATGGCATCCGCTCATTTCCATGGCCTGTTTTTGGCGGTGCGGTATTGTTAAGTTTGGGAGTTATTTTTAACATGGCTACCTGGGAACAGCCAAAAGGCCGCCGCTTTTAATAAATTAGCATGTTTTTATAACAGCACCGGCTTAAATACACATCAATAAATGGCGAAAAACAAAGATAAATGCGATTTGGGGACTTGCTTTTTATGTACACACTGCCTGCCCGACTGGATCCCGGCAATCAGCGCCGCCAGGAAAAATATCATTGTAAAAAAGGGGCAGCAGATCTTTAAAGAAGGTGATCCCGTTACCGGCATTTACTTTGTTTATTCAGGCACGGTAAAGGTTCATAAAAAGTGGGATAAGGAAAAAGAGCTTATTCTCCGGTTTGCCCGCGAAGGCGATATTGTTGGGCATCTTGGTTTAGGCAGTACTGAGTTTTACCCGGTTTCGGCCACAGCCATTAAGGCAGGTATAATTTGCTATATCGAAATGCCCTTTTTTGAAAGTACACTGCAGGTTAACAATAACTTTGTTATTAAGCTGATGCGCTTCTTTGCCAACGAATTGCAGGAATCGGAAAAACGGATGCGCAACCTGGCACACATGCCGGTTAAAGGCCGCGTAGCCCAGGCTTTTATTTCGCTTAAAAACAAATTCGGCCTAAATGAACAGGGCTTTATCAATATTGAACTTACCCGGCAGGATCTGGCCTCATTTACAGGCGCAGCTTATGAATCACTCTTTCGCACCATTAATGATTTTATCGATGAGGAGATCATCGAAATATCGGGCAAAAGCATCCGCATAAAAAATGAAGCCACATTGCTGAAACTGACGGAAGAGGAGCAGCAGGCCGGATAGGTTGCCTGAAAAAACCTGACACCACTCAAATATGAAACATTATTTTGAGCAATATAATCCTTCCCGGCAAGGTGTACGAACTGGCGGTTAATGTATTGGCCGATAAATAAAGCGTGTTATAAGTTTTTACGTTCAGAAAATTAGCGGCACTCAGCTCCAGGTCGGTTTTCCATTTTTCGACCCTGAATTTTGCCGAGGCATCTGCAAAAAAGTATTTGAGTTCAGGATTGCCTTGCTGACGGGTAAAGTAATGCTCGCCTGATAATTTGAACTGCAAATTGGTTACAGGGTTATAATTGATCGAGGCTTGCTGAAGCAACTGGTTAATATGATAAGCCGATGCCTCCACAGCCGAATGACTTTGGATTTGGGTAAATATAACTTTATAGCTAAAATTTACCTGCTCATTCACTTTGGTATCTGCACCGGCATTGATGGTTCTGGAAATGGTATTGAAAGGCAGCAGCACGTTATTCTGGATCTGCACCGACTTATTACTTTGCCATTGTATCCCTCCGCTGAAAGTGGTTTTTAAAGCAAAGGAATATTTGCTGACGGTGCCGTTCACCGTCCATGAATCGGTACTGTTGCGGTATGGCAGCACTACACGCTGCCGCAGGGTGTTGGTAATTACTTCTGAAGCGATATTATTGGAAACGATATGGTTATAAACAATGTTCAGGCTGGCGAACAAAAGGGTGAGCGCCTTGCGGTAGTTAAACCCAAGGGCCACAAGTTGGTTCTGCCGTTCGGTAAGGCCGGCATTATTGGCATAAAGTGTCCGGTAGTCCTTCAGGATATAGCCCTGGTACATATCTTCTATGGTACCCGCCTCACTGCGGTAGCTGTAAAGCAAATTCAGGTAGTTCTCCATCCCGGTTTGATATTTTACTTTTAGCTGCGGATTGAAATATAACCTGGTTAAACCCTTACGCAGGGCATACAGGCCATCCGAATAATTGATCTGCTGCAGACTTAACGGCAAGGTGAGGTTCACTTTGAGGATACTGCCTGGCAGATCGTAGGCTGCTTCCGTGTATAGTTTTTTTCTTGTCCAGTTTAAATGGTTGATGGAACTGTCTGATTGCAGGTTGATGGTATTATTAGTCTGTACAACGTTTAGATCTGAGTTTAACTTTTGTGATTGAACACTGAACCCTGTTCTGAAACTTTGCGTGATAAGGTTCGACGGTATTTTGAAAGAAATATAGTTATTGGTATACCACGCAGGTACATTCACATTTTGCACCAACTGCGCATAAGGGACATCATTGTTAAAAATTGGATTGTTATAGTCCGGCCCAATTGTCCTGCTCTCGGGCTCAGTCGAATGACTGATATAGGAGTAAGCCTGGATAATGTTGTTTGATCTTAAGGATTTGATCAGGTTAAATTCATTAGAAAAATTCAGCGCGTTATCTTTAAATACCTGGTTTACCATGCCGCCGTTTGTATTCAGGTCTGAGTAATTGGTGGACCGGTTGTTATCCATCAGCAACACATCGTTCAGGTAATATTTATCCTGGTTAATGTTCAGCGTAAACTGGGTATGCAATATGTGGGGGCGGAAGCGGTTACGTTGAGTTTCATTATAGCGTACCGTATCGCCGGGTAAAAAGATGGTGGTGTGCTGGCTGTAGTCCTGCCGCCGGGTATCGCGCAAATAGTAAGCATTGATCTTCATCTGCACATTCTTTTTAAAATTGACCAGGTTATTGAGATTGAGGATCCCCGGGCGATTGAACAGATACCGGTTACGTGATAAAGCCGGGTCATTCACCGAACCAAGCGATAACATGGTGGCCGGCACATCGTTATCGATCCGCTGCATATTATCGGCAAAATTGTGCGATACCAGGTCCTGCTGCAGGTCGTTACCTGTGTTATTGCCTTTAAGGTAATTAATGGCTTTGTACTTATCCTTAAACATCATGGCGTTCAAATCTACATCATAATTGCCCGGCAAGCCCGCGCCGATGCTCTCTTGCCCCACCATCTGCAATTTAGCGCCTTTTTTGAAGCTGAGGTTGAGCGCCACATCATCGCTCATTACTTTATTTTGGAGCACTTTAACGGGCTGGTGGTTCTGGATCACCTGCACCTGGTCTACCACCCCTTGGGGAATGGTAGTGGTAGCGATATTATATTTATCGTCCAGCAGGTTATCACCACCGATGTACAGGTTGGAGATCGGCTTATTGTTATAGCTGATCCTGCCATCAGCGGCAACCGTTATACCCGGCAGTTTTTTGATCACATCGCCAATAACCCTGTCCTGCACACTGCTGAAATCAGATACTTTATAGCTTAGGGTATCACCGTTTGTCCGCAACACCGGCCGGCTGCTTTTAATCACTACGGCCTGTAATTGGTTGATGGAAACAGATAAAGTGAAATCAACGGGAGCTTGCAAATCCGTAATGACCCTGCTCTCATTTTTATAGCCTATACAACGCACCTCGACCAGCAGGCCGCTCACGGGTGTATCTGCCGGGGCCGGCAAAATGTAGGCGCCTCTGGTATCGGTAATGGTATAGTTTATAATGTTATTAGTGGCCGCGTTTTTGAGGTTAATGGTGGCATAAGGCACCGGTTTCCCGGTGCTGTCTTTCACTGTGCCCTTAATACTTTGACCAAAGCCGTGAGCCGAAAACAGTAACCCTATAACCAGCAACCATACTGACTTTATAATCCGGCTCATTTCTTTTCAGGCAATTCTATCGGGTTATTGATCACCGGCTGCGGCCCGATCCTGATATCGATTTTTGGGGCTGGCCTGCCCTGACTTGCCGCCTGTGCAGCCACCATTGACTGGGCAAAGGCATTAGGGTCTTTACGCATGGCCTCCTGCAATTTGGAAAACTCCTTTTCGGTAGTTTTAATGGCATTGGTGGGGAGCTGGATGATATTTGGATCGCCAACCTGGTCGTCCATGCCTATCATCACGGCCATCCGTCCCTGGTTATCCGGGGCCGGGCCGGTTGGCTGATCACCCTTTTGGGGAGATATGACCGCTTTTTCAATCCCGTCAAACTTAAAATAAACTTCTTTTTTGGTATCATAAGCCTCTACAATCACCCCTGGTAGTCCATTGAGTTTCCAGGGGCCTATATGCAGCGGCAGATCAGGACTGAACCAGGCCGTATAATCCCTTCCCTTGAAATGGCCTGTTGCTTTTTGGCAATGCAAGCCTCCAAACGTTGCTGTATCTCCGCTTATTTTCCACTCGATGGCGGGCAGGGCATCTGTTATGAGATAGCTATTGAACAGCAGCGGTTCTTTCCTTGCCAGTTTTTTAACGTTTGGGAACTGGTAATAGTCTGTACCCGAGCCCGATGATCTCCGCTGGATGTTTACATGTCCGTCGGGTGAGTTGGCTACCTGTTCCTGTACCTGCTTTTTAAATAGCGCATCCTGCAGCTGCTTGTCATAACTTTTATAAACCCCGGCATTTTTTCCTACAATCAAAACCATGTTCTCGGTGTAGGGGTGTTCCCGGTTGGTAGTATCCCTGATGTGGGAAAACTTGTAGTGTACCAGCACTTGTGCGGTATCCGGTTTTTGTGCCCGGGCCATAATGGTGCATGATAAAAGGGCTGTGCACAATAAAAATCGCTTTTTCATAATTTGGATATTTTTAAGCAATAGTACTTTGCCCTTTAAATCCACCAAAAACTTTGGTATGAACAGCGTCATCATTTCTGCATAGAATGGATATTTGTTATTTGAGCTTCTGCCGAAAACAAATTTCCGGTGGCGTTAAGCCCGGATTTCAAAAATTGCCCGTTTAGCCGGCAAATCGCTATATTAACATCAATAATTTATGAATAAGCCGGGCTTAATATACTTTTGAAGAATGCACCGTATCAAGGTTAAACATATCATCGAGATACTGATCCATCTGGCGTTCTGGATAGGGGTGTACTATACCCTGAATTCGCTAACCAGCTCAACGGTCAAGATCCGGGTAAACCACAACGGAAAGATCATGGAAAGAAGTGAGGTAGACACCATTTTTCCGTATTCCCGCTTTACACTCGCGTTTCTGGCCCTGCTGTTTTACGGCAATATATTTTGGATCTTTAAAAAGGCGCTTCGGTATAAAAGCTTATTTGCAGGCATCGCTACCGCCGCGGGCTGGTTTATATTGGTCTTTCTTGCTAATTATATTTTAGTTGGTTCTAAATTGAACAATAGCCTACCCATGGGGCCTCCGCCCCCTGGTTTTGCAGCAGGCAAGGATGGCCTTAATCACCTGATACCAAATCATAACGCATTTTTTGCAATAGGGAACTGGGTGCACATGCAGCTCACCATGCTGCTTATTTTTTTAACTGCGGCTGGGCTTTCAATAGCCTATTTCTTTTTGAAAGAATGGGCCCGAACTGAACTGGTACGCAATCAGCTGGAGGCTTATCAACTGAGTACTGAGATCAAATTCCTTAAATCGCAGATCAATCCGCATTTCCTGTTTAATACCCTCAATAACCTGTTTTCGATGGCACAGGAAAAGGGGAATGATGAGCTTGCCGACGGGATTTCCAAACTTTCGGGCATGATGCGCTACATGATCTATGACAGCAATGCCGGTGGCGTGCCGCTAAATAAAGAAATAGCATACCTGGAAGACTGTATTACCCTGAATAAGCTGCGTTATGCAGATGATGAGGTAAAAGTGATATTTGATCACCCTGCGCAGACGGGAACTGTTGTCGTCGCTCTGATGCTATTTATCCCTTTTGTTGAAAATGCCTTTAAGCACGGCGTTTCTATTGGGCAAACATCCGGGATAGATATTGCCATTGTGCTTGCAGACCATAAGCTGATCTTTACCTGTGTCAATACCAAATATAGCGCCATCAAAAAAATGGAGGATGAAAAAAGCGGCATCGGGCTCGAAAATGTAAAGCGACGGCTCGATCTTTTGTACCCCGGCAAACATAACCTGCAGATCAATGAAGACCAGGGGAAATATATTGTTAAACTCGAAATTGACCTGGAATGATAACCTGCATTGCCATTGATGATGAGCCTAAGGCGCTTGAAGTGATAGAGCGCTATTGCCTTAAAACCAGCCTGGTTGATTTGAAAGCCACCTTTCGCGAACCGGTGAAGGCCATCGAATTCCTGAACCGCGAAAAGGTAGACCTTATTTTTCTGGATATTAATATGCCTGATATCAGCGGAATGCAGTTGGTGCAAACCTTGTCGCCCAGGCCAATGATCATTTTTACTACCGCTTATAGTCACTATGCGGTAGAAAGCTACGACCTGAACGCCCTCGATTACCTGTTGAAACCTATCACTTTTGAGCGCTTTCTTGCAGCCATAAATAAAGCGGTGGCAGCGCTATCTTCAAAAAATGGAGTAAGCAAAGAGGATGAGCCCACCGTTTTTATCAAAAGCGGTCCGCAAACTTACCAGGTTAAAGTAGATGAGATCTTGTATCTGGAAAAAGATGGTAATTATATCACCATTCACCTTAAAGACAGAAATATCCTGGTGCGTGAAAATATGGGGGATATTTTTGACCTTGTACCCGCAGCGGATTTTTTACGGGTGCATAAATCGTATGTGGTAGCTATCAAACATATTACCATGATCGAAGTACATCAGCTTATTATTAACGGCGAAAAAATCCCGATAGGCAGCACATACCGGGATCTTCTGCGCAGCAGGCTGGGGTTAAAATAATGTCCCCCATGTAAAATACGACGGCATTTACTTCAGGGGATATAAGGTTTAATGTTTAGAAATTTCTGACTTTAGTGGTGGCTTGACACCACTAAATAAAAACTGGTTTTTTGAAAGAATAATAAAGAATGTTTTTACAAAAGGCATTTTAATCGTTTCTTAAACTTTTTACCGGATTTGAGGAGGCCGTCCTTATTGTTTGAAAAGCTGATGTTAAAAATGCGGCAAACAACATTCCAATTCCACTAAGAACAAATATCCACCAGCTTATTGGCGTACGGTCCGCATAGCTTTGTAACCATTTATTCATTGCGAACCAGGCAAATGGCATAACCAATATAAAAGATAAAATAATTAATCTGGCTATCTCTGACGACAATAACTTTACTATTTGTGTTACCGACGCGCCAAGTACTTTTCTGATACCAATTTCCCGTGTGCGCCTGTTGGTATTAAAAATGGTTAGGCCGAGTAAGCCCAAACAACTGATTAATATAGACAGTCCGGTTGCCCAGCCAAGTAATTTCGATGTGCGCTGTTCGCCATCATAAAAACGGGCTACCTCTTCATCAAAAAAATGATAATCAAATTCAATATCTGGATAAACCTCCGTCCAGGCTTTTCTCATTCTGCCGATGGCATTGCTCCAATCGTTATTTCCGGTAGTTTGAGGCTTTAGCAAGATATGGAAAAACCGATCATTAAACCGGTAATGCGGGGTTTGTATAGACATGGGCATGATTGGGGCCCGGAGTGATTTCTGATAAAAATCAGCAACTACGCCAACTATCATCCTCTTATTGCCCTCATAATCAAAAGATGCCCCAACAGCATCCGCGGGGTTCTGAAAACCTATCATATGAGTATATTTTTCATTTACCAGTACGGCGGTCAGTGAATCTGCCGGTTGCAGGTTACGGCCGGCTAATAATTTTATGCGGTAAACTTTAAGGTAGTTCTCGTCGCCGTTTCGTTGTTGAAGCGTTGCTTTAACTTCTTTTTTTCCGTCGTTATAAGTTACTTCCCATACTCCGATCTTTTCATCAGCAGGCGGCTCGCTTCCGATACTCATTACGTCGATCTGGGGGATCTGACTTATTTTGTCTTTAAATAACTGTTGTTTGTTAGTATTTATCGTATTGAGAGGAGTACTTATGTTGATGATCCCATCTTTACTGAAGCCCATATCTTTATGCAGCGCATAAAAAACCTGTTTATTAACCAACAGCGTTGTCATGATGAAAAATTGGGCGATTATAAACTGCGTAACTGATAGCGATTTTCTAAGCAACGTTCCGCCGCTGTTGCCTGTATCTTTGTTCGGCAGGTTATGCAATACAGATACCGGCCGGTACCCGGAAAGGATAATTGCGGGGTACAACCCGGCCAGTAGGGTTACTGTTATCAGGAGTGTGAATAAAAACAGCAACAGGTTACTATCAAAATAATTAACAGATACGCCCGGTGGGATAAAATCTGCAAAGAATTTCAGTATCACCGGTGTCAGTACCATGGCTATGCAGATGGCAACAAGTGTGATAACCAAAGTTTCGCTCAAAAACTGTACAATTAGCTGCCATCTGCTGCTACCCATAGTTTTACGGATCCCAATTTCTTTGGCCCGCTGTGCAGCCTGCGCTGTTGAAAGATTAATAAAATTGATGGATCCGAGCAATAACAGAAATCCGGCAGCAATGAGTAAACTATATAGCGTAGTCTTGTTTGCCCGCCTCCCTTTTTCAAAATTGGCATATACCGGGTCGAAATGCAGGTCGCGGAATGATTGTAAATGTTCAGTCTGGCCGTCTCCAGGCCTTAGTTCCTTATTGTATTTTTTCAGCAACCCGTTGATCCGCTCTTCTATGTCAGCGGCATTCGCATGTTTATCAATCTTAATGAATAATTGCCACACCACACCCGGCCACTCGGTTAAACGGGTCATGTTTTTCAGATTAGCATTATGCAAACAGGTTGGATAGGATATAAAATCCTTAAAATAAAAATCGGTATTTTGAGCGGGAGTTTGAACTATGCCCGAAACGGTTGTTTTGATGCTGTCATATATAACCGTTTTGCCCAATAATTGGTTGTAAGGGGCATTGGGGAAATATTTCCTGGCCTGATCAGAGGTAAGTACCACCTGGTATGGCTCTCGAAGTGCTGTAGCTGGCGAACCTGCCAGCCATTTGTAATTAAACAGATTAAAATATTCATCATCAGCCAGTACAATACTACTTTCACCTCTGAATTTAACCGGACTTGATGTTTCATCGGGGACCTGTACATCAGTGTTTTTCATTTCTAAAAAGCGGGTGGCAGTTTTTATACCAGGTGCTTCTGTTTTTACTATTGCGGGAAGCGGGCCATTTACCATGCCCAATTTGGCTACTACCTTATCCATGTATGAAAAGTCCGTTACGACCCTGTAAATCCTGTCACTATCGTTGTGAAACCTATCGAAACTGAGATCAAAACTTACGATAACATAAATAGCCAGGGCCGCACTGACACCAATAGCCAATCCCACTATATTTACGAAAGTAAAAAAACGGTGCGCCCGGAAATTGCGAAGCGCTGCTTTAAAATAGTTTTTGATCATGGCTGTATTGATATGTGAGGTTGATGTTAAGGTTTAGCGGCTGCGTTCCGCATAGGGTTTAATTAGATTCTTTATGCGATCAATTTAAAGAATTTAATTTGTTAAAAGTAAATAATTCAACATATTATATTGAACCAAATCCATTTAATATCTTTGTTTGCCTGCCAAACTGAACCACTTAATCATTCACTCCTCAAACTCTTCACCGGATTAGCTTTCGCGGCTTTTATTGCCTGGAAACTTATGGTTGCAAGTGCAATAACAATTGCTGCCATTCCACCCGCCGCAAATAGCCACCAACTGATATTGATGCGGTAAACATAAGCTTGCAGCCACTGGTGCATGTAATACCATGCAATGGGGGTAGCGATGGCAAAGGCGATAGCAATGAGTATAATAAACTCTTTCGAAAACAAATAAACGATGCTGCCTGACGTAGCGCCAAGTACTTTGCGGATGCCGACTTCTTTTATCCGTTGTACAGCCATGAACGAGGCTAAGCCATACAAACCCAGGCAGCTTAGAAGTATCGCGATAGCTGCAAAAATTTTATACAACTGGGCTAACTGATTTTCCTGTTTGTAAAAACTTGCAATTTTATCATCCAAAAACCGGTATTCATAAACAAAATTGGGAAATGTTTTTTCGAACACTTGTTTAACAGATTGCATAGTCGAAAAAACATTCGTGGTTTTAAGCTTTATGCCGGCCTGATTATACATGGTGATGTTTGTGGCGATAAGTAATGGTGCAAGGCCGTGTCGGAAAGACCTGTCATTAAAATCTTTTAATACGCCAACAACCGGGCATTTTATTACACCATCCCATATGCTGATTTCCTTGTTCAATATATCCCCGGGGTTTTTAATCCCTAAGCTTTTTACAAACGATTCGTTTACCAAAAACTCCCGGGTTAAAGGAGAGGGCTGAAGGTTTCTTCCTGCTATCAACTTTAGTTTGTAGGTGGGTACGTAGCCTTCGTCGGCAAATTTGGTAATCGCCTTGAAACCTGTTTCTTTTGTTGCGTGGTCAAACCTGACTGCGCTCCACGTATCATTACCGTTTTCAATCGGGGTGTTCGAACTGTAGCATACCGCTTGTACGCCATTTATGGATAATAACTGGTCCCTCAAATAACTCAGCCTGCTCATTCGAAGACTATCTACCCGGAACGGAATATTAACAATTGTTTCTTTATCGAAGCCTAAAGGCTGATCCATAAAATAGTTCATTTGCTTTACAATAACGAGCGTTCCGATGATCAGTGCCTGCGCAATGATGAATTGAAACACCACCAGGCCCCTTCTTAATGAAATTCCCTTTGCGGGATCTGTTGTAAGTTTACTTTTTAAAGCATTAACAGGATTGAAACGCGATAAAACAATAGAAGGATAAAAACCCGCTAATGCAGTTACAACAACTGCTACAGCCAGGAGGAATAAAATAATTGAAGGATTGCTGAATATGTTGAATGAAAGCGACAACTCTAAAAGCCGGCTTATATAAGGTAATGCAAGCATGGTAATAGCAACTGCAAGTAATACAGCGCTTGCTACGATCAAAAATGTTTCGACAATGAACTGGAGTTGCAATTGCGATTTATTGCTCCCCAAAACCTTCCTGACACCAACCTCTTTTGCCCGGTTAACAGCCTGCGCGGTAGAGAGGTTGATAAAGTTTACACAGGCAATGAGCAGGATGAACGCGGCAATTAACCACAATACATTGAGCAACTGATGGCTGGCTGTTTGATTGCTGTAGTTGCCTGTTTGTGAATCATAATGAACAACATTTAATGATTGTATAATATGGCTGTCCTTGTTATCAGAAGATTGTACTTTTTGTGAATAAGCTCTCAGCTGTTGATTAAAATTGTCGGCAGAAAGGCTCTGAGGTAACAAAATATAGCAGCCAAAATCAGTTACCGTTCTGTTCCAATCTGTAGATTTTGCTAAATAGTCTCCTGTAAACCCAGTGCCAAAGCTAACAACAAGTTTGAGCTGAAAGTCGGAATTTGGGGGAATGGTCGCCAGGATCCCCGACACTTTTAATACGTCTGTGCCATGCTCAAACATAAAGCCGCCCATTTGCAATTTAATGGTTTTACCCATTGCCGATTTCCAGTCGCCAAAATACTTTTCAGCAACCTCTTTGGTAAGCAGTACGTTGTCAGGATCTTTTAATGAAGCGTATGAGCCGGCAAGCAGCGGGAAGTTGAAAATTTTAAAGAACGACGGATTGGTGTAAAACAGGCCCCTTTGTTCCTTAAACATTTTTACTGTGACGCCGTTTTCGTCAGGTATAATTAACTGGTCATTCTGGCTTGCAAAAATTGGGGCAACTTGTTCTATTTGGGGGAAAGCCGTTTTTAATCCTAAAGGCAACGGAAAGGGGATATCTTTGCCATAGGTAATATCGCCAGTTTCTGCGTGATGGTATTCGGTTAGCACACGATAGGCACGGTCTTTCTTTGGGTGAAAACTATCAAAGCTTGTTTGAAACTGTATAATGATAAAGATCACCATACAAACAGCAATACCTACGGCCAGGCCGGTAATGTTAATAGCGGCATAGCTTTTATTGCGTGTTAAATTACGCCAGGCGATTTTGAAATAATTTTTAAACATAAAGTTGCGGTTTGTTTTATCATGAGACCATTTAGGAGCGGTTTCATGATTCAAAACTACCGGCGCAAATTGGGTATCGCTTCTCAACTTATAAGTTGGGTATTCTTTTTTTAAGTTGTTTTTATATTCCTGCGGGCTTTTCCCGGTCACCTGCTTGAAAATGCGGCTAAAGGTACTTTGGGAGTTAAATCCCGATTCAAACGCTATCCCTAAAAGGGTGATATGATCATTAGCGGGGTCCTGCATTTTCCGCGCAGCAGCCTGTACCCGGTATTCATTAATAAAATCATTGAAGCTTTTTTTGAGCACAGTATTGATGATCCGTGATAACTCATGGGTATGCATACCGAGCTTTTCGGCGAGGGAGCTTAAACTCAACTCAGGATCCTGGTAGTAATTATTTTCTTTAACAACCCGCTTTAACCAAGCGCCTTTTCGCTTCAGCTCCGCTGGTAGTAATGGTTTAAAAACCGGTAAGCTATCTGCCTGTGCGGTAATTTCCGGCCTTGAAAATGCTCTTGCCGCCATCCAGATAAGCATGGACATTAGCAGGAAATACAAAGGGTAGTAGGCCTGTATGCCCAATTGGTAATCATAATAAAAATAGTCGGCAGCTATAAAAGGGATCCACAACAGCCATAACAACCCGAAGCCTGTCAGTAGGTTATGTATCCATTTCAACTCATGCCGGTACCGGTCGCCTCCGTTAAATTTTAGCTCCTGGTAAAAGTTTTCGATCAGCTTGCGGCACCGGTATAGATAAATAATGACCGAGATAAATGCTAATAGTAGTAATACAGGGTTTATTCGTTGAAATATCAGCGTATCATAAGTTGCTCGGCCTGTTTTTATACTTTCCAGTACTTCTAAAGCCCAGGCGCTTAGTTCGACTAACAAGGGGCTGAAATGCAGCAGGTCCCTGCGGGTGAATTTATACTCCGGCCGGGTTATTTTAAGTACATAAAAGAAAATGAGCGGGCCAAATGCCAGCGAAAACTGCAGCGGCAGCCGGCCCCAGTTGGTAATATAGGTTGACAGCCCGATATCGGTGCCGAGGATCCGAAATATCCAAAAAGCAGCAATAGCCAGTATCGTCGCCAACAACCGGTTTGCCGACTGGTTTGTTTTCCTGGTGAACCATAAAAGCAGGATAAAAGTGAGGCCGATAAACAGCATCCCAAAAAACGCAGCGTCATAAAGGGTGATATGGAATGTATACGGCTTCAAGCAAATGAATGAGGTTAATAACTACTCCAAATTAATAAAATACTAATGGATAATAGGTTAACGGGTAAATTAAATCTAAAATACACGGTTCTGCTTTGCAGCGTTTTTTAAATGACTGTATACCCTCGGCTTGTCATAGCATGCGCACAAAAAAGCCGCTCGGTTTGGTAAAGCGGCTTAGTAGTTATCTAATACATACTTCAGGGTATTGCCTGATCTGTTCCAAAAAGAATTAATCCCAAATACCGTTCTGTGCGGTAAATATTACCGGCTCACCGCCGGTTACCATAATGGTGTGCTCGTGCTGTGCAACAAAACCACCTTTATTGCCAATTAATGTCCAGCCATCGGCTTGAGTATCGGCAATTGTCGACCGTGTTGAAATGAATGTCTCTATCGCCACCACCGAATTCTTTTTAAAGCGCGCAGTGTTATACCTGTCGCAGAAGTTGGCAACTTCATGCGGCTCTTCGTGCAAACTGCGGCCAACACCATGTCCGGTCAGGTTTTTTATTACCGTGTAGCCGGCTTTTTTGGCTTCAGTTTCAATTAACCTGCCGATCTCCGAAATCCGGACACCGCCTTTAATGTTTTTGATCGCTTTTTTTAAGATCTCTTTCGAGGCCTCCACCAGTTTGCCATAGCCGTGGATATCCTGCCCTAAAACGAAGGACCCGCCGTTATCGGCCCAGTAACCATTTAGCTCTGCCGATACATCTATATTTACCAGGTCGCCTTCTTTAAGGATCTTATCGGCCGAAGGTATACCGTGCGCTGCTTCCTCATTCACGCTTATACAAGTATGTCCCGGGAAATTGTAGGTTAACAAAGGTGCAGATCTTGCACCCAGTTGTGCCAGTAATTCGCCGCCGTATTCGTCAAGCTCTTTTGTAGAGATACCCGGTTTTGCGTACTCCCGCATCCTCCTGAGCGTAATGGCTACAGCATCACTTGCCTGCTGCATCCCAATTTTTTCGTCTTCGGTAGTTATCGACATTCTTAAATTTTTATCTGTTGCAAAATTAACAATTAAATGCAGTTGGCACGGTTTATCAAATGTCAGTTTGTAAGGGTAGGTGCTGTGTTCCCGGACGTAATTAAAAAAGCCGCTCTATTTTTGTAAAGTGGCTTTGTAGTGTGTTTGGGAAATTCTTCCCTCCGGGGCGAAAAGTTATTTTTTCAACGTGCCGACGTGCCGGTACGTGTTGATGAGCAAACCTGTGGGCGTACTCTTCGAGTTAACAAAAGCAAGTTCCCGGGCGTCAATAGTGTCCGACAATAAGCGTTTACCCCGGCCAAGCAATACCGGGTAGGTGATGAGCACAACCTCGTCAGCCAGTCCCTGGTCAAGCAACACAGAAGTTAGCGTTGAACTTCCTACAACGATCAGGTCGGGGCCATCGGTTGATTTGAGATCGCGAATAGACGCTATAACGTCCTCGCCCAAACCCTTTACCGGCCCCCATTCCAGGCTGTCGGGCCTGTGGGTTACTATGTATTTTGTTGCGGCATTTATAGCATTTGCCATTGGGAAATCTCCGGCAGTAGGCCAAAATCCGCTAAATATATCGTAAGTGTGGCGGGCAAGCAGCAGGTCGAAGTTTGGCCCGTATGCCTCCAGGAGGGTTGCCGCCCCGGCAGGACTGCGATAGGGTGTTGTCCATGCGCCATAGGTATAGTCTCCGTCATGTTCTATCACACCATCCAGCGAGATATGTTCAAAAATTCTGATTTTTCTCATTTATGTATAATTGGTTTATAGATAAATCTGTCATTTATATTCTCCGTTTGAAAATGGAATTTGCTCAAAATTTCAAACTCCTTATTTTCAAAACTGAAGATTTGTTATTGTAAAAAGCCATTCAGAAGATCCAAGATAGTTTTGGTCTGCTGCATTAAGCCCACATGGCTCTGCGCCGGTACAATGGCTAAATGCGATTTTGGCATGGGGGCTAAATCTGCAGCTACACCACCGCCCAATAATTGGTATGTTTTTGCCAACTCCACTTTGTCCAGCCCGTCATTATCGCCAGAAATAAGCAACACCGGCGAGGCGATTTTTGCAATATTGGCATCACCCACGTCAAAGGGTACCCCGGCAAAAACAATCATTTGTTCTATAAACTTT
This sequence comes from Mucilaginibacter gossypii, assembly GCF_900100945.1. Taxonomy (GTDB): domain Bacteria; phylum Bacteroidota; class Bacteroidia; order Sphingobacteriales; family Sphingobacteriaceae; genus Mucilaginibacter; species Mucilaginibacter gossypii. Next base: position 73,291 of record NZ_FNCG01000016.1, read on the forward strand.
CTCCATTTCGTTTTGTCGGGTGCTACTGCATCATATGCAGTTTTTAAAGGGGTATTATCAAAAAATTCAGGCTTAAAGCCTTTAAAACCACCATTTACCACAGGTAGCCAGCCATTAGTTTTGTAGGTGGATGAAATGATCACCAATTTTTTCACCCTTTTAGGGCTTTTTACGGCGAACTGGTAAGCTATAGAGCCTCCCATGCTGTATCCTGCAACATCGGCACTATCAATTTTTAAAAAATCCATTACTCCTTCCACATCACTTGCCAGGGTAGCAATGTCTAATTTTCTGTCCGAATATGGCGTATGTCCGTGCCCCTGCATTTCAAGGGCAATTACCTTTCTTGTTTTTGAGAGTTCAGGGATTAACTGCGCCCAGTTCAGCTCAATGGTATAAAATGCACCGTGCAGCAAAACGATAGGCTTACCCTCGCCATAAACTTCGTAATAAACTTTGATGCCATTAACCGGTGCATAGCCACTGGCGGCAGGCTTAAGCTGTTGCCCTTTACATTGAAATATTGTAAAAAGAAACATAGCAATTATCAATACCGGTTGGATGACATTAGATCCTTTAAATACTCTTTTCATGGAATGTTAGTTTAATTGTTTCGATTTGATTGACAATACAAAGATGGTGGGTATTTTAGGCTTGTGTACTGTGTGAAAACGACAAGTTGCGGGGTGGATCGCGACACAGATGTTGCCGGTATTGTTTTATTTAAGCCCTAGTTATGTACCGAAAGTAAGAATGCGACCTGTTTTAACAGTATGATTGTACCTTGCAGGAACTGATTAATAACCATGTTTCCTGTAATACAGGTCCCAGATATACTTGTAATTACCAATAGGCCCGGCCGATGGATCGGTGGCATTAAATACATATTCGTGATGCACAGTGAGGGTGGAATCCGTAAACTGTCTCAACACCATTTTATCCGAAACGGGCGTCAAGGTAGGCGGCGAATTTGGAGGGCCACCATAATATATCGTATTTAAACCAGCCAGGTAGGAGGATACGGATAAACTGCTGTCAGCAAGCCGATAAGTCCCGGCAACTTCGTCCTTCACCACTCCATATGTTGAAAGTGCCGGGTACCAGTCCATCGCTAAACACGTATAAGTGCTGTCGTTATTAAAAATTACGTAAGCTAAATTATAAGGAGCAGCTGCGCCGGTGGTATTCGATATTTCTGCACCATCCCGATATTTTACGAATTTTTCTGCGCTTACATCCCACCGGCCAACCAATGTTACTGGGGGCGGTGTGATAATAACCGGTTTTTTCAGCGAATCGGGACTCGGCTTTGAAAGGGTAGCATTATCACTTTTACGACATGAGGCGGCGCAAATAATTGCAAGAAGGCAGGAAAATAGGAGTAGCAGTCTTCTCATCGTTATTGGAATGATAATCAGTTGATTTAAAAGTAGTAATAAAATAGAAGATTTAGTAATGGTTGTAAATCAATATATTAGAAAAACAATAAAACCTATAGCTGATGACCTTATCCAAGTACGGAATATTTAAAAAAAGTCAAAAACATGCGCTGTGCGGCAGGCTCGGATTTATTATAATGATCAATTTTTTATGCCACCCAAGTTTTGCACAAGATGGCGATTTGAAAACGCAGGATTTCCAGGATCGGCAGAAATTCAGTAAAATATACGTTCATCTTGATCGTGATAATTACGTACCCGGCGATACTGTCTGGTTTAAAGCTTATTTGGTTCGGGCAGGGAATATCAAAGAAGCATCCAGGAACTTTTATTTTGAAATTTATACTACAGACGGTCATCTGGAAAGACGGGTTACAGCGCCGATCTACGAATCGACCGCTTCGGGTAGTATTATTTTGCCAGACACTAAGGATTTGCAAGATGTGTATTGCCGTGCATATACTTTGAATTTTTTAAAAGAAACCAAGGGTAAGGGTTACATTAAAAGGATTACGGTATCTCAAATTAATGTATCAAAAACAAGCCAGGATTCCACTACTGTATTACCTCGCTTTTTGCCCGAAGGGGGCTATTGGATTGATGGGCTTCCTTCTCTTGTTGCCTTTAGTTTCACTGATAATAGTGATATGCCAGTAAATGTTACGGGTGTTGTGAAATGTAATGGTAAAGTGCTTGCTGACTTTAAAACGCAACATGACGGGATGGGAAGCATGACAATGATTCCGGAAGCCGGGAAAGAATACATTGCGGAATGGAAAACCGCTGACGGATTAGACCATCATATGGAACTTCCGCAAAGAAAGCACCACGGTGTGGGCATACACGTTAATGATGTTAGGGATGGGAAAAAGTTTTTCGTATACCGCACAAAACTTGTGGATGAAAATGATAAAAACCTCACCCTCATTGCAACGATTGACGGATACCAGATTTACGAAGCAAAAATTAACCTCTCGCAAAGTGAAGCAATAAATGGTGTTGTTCCATTGAAGGATTTGCCAACGGGTATAATGGAAATTAAATTGCTGAATGCGGCTGGCGTTCCTATAGCCGGGCGTTTAACTTTCGTGAACAATTTAAACTACTTCTTTGAAGTAGATACACAGTTTACAACGGTAGATAAGCGAAAGCGCGGGCTTAATCAAATTCTGCTATCGGTGAAAGATACGCTTAGGTCGAATATTTCAGTTTCTATATCTGATTATAATTGGTCAAATCACGCTAACTGGGACGATAATATCATTTCAAACCTGCTTTTAACCGGGGAACTCAGAGGTAAAATCGTCAATCCTTACTATTATTTTTCAAACAAAATTGATAGTGTATCGGGAGCCCTTGATTTGGTAATGCTGACTCACGGCTGGAGAAAATATGAATGGACTGATACAACCTGGAAGCAAACAGTTAATTCGTTTGTTGATCACAATTATTTAGCGATAGACGGAAAGAAGAATGCGGGGTTAAAATTATCTAAAGGCCCCTCAGATACTGACATTAGCGTTATTATCCAGGCAGCTGATTCGAGCTCCGTTTTGGTACCTCTTGAAACTGGTAAGTCTGGGACTTTTTTCAAAGATGGCCTGATATTTTATGGCGATGCGAAGTTATATTTCAGAACCAGGGATAAAACGATACAGGAAGGTTTGTATAAAATCCCTATCAGCAATGGGCTGATCGACAGTATTCAAACATTAAATTATAGCTTAAAAGAGGAGTTGCCCGAGCTGCCCGGTTACAATAAAAAATTATTTAGCATTCCTGTTGAGTATATTTTAAACGGGAATGTTAAAACTTTGAAAGAAGTCAGGATACAGGCAAAAGCCCTTCCGGAAAATGAAAAAGTTGATAAAATCTATACATCAGGCGTTTTCAGCGGAGGTATCTCCAAAAACTTTAATATTGGGAACGATAAGAAAGCTGAAACCTTTGTTTCACTTTTTCAATACCTTTTAGGAAAAATTCCGGGTTTAGAAATCTCAAATGCTATATCACTCAATCCTACCGCGACATGGAGGAGGGACTCTGTTACCTTCTTTCTTAACAATCAAAAAAGTTCAGCATATGATATCCGTAGCATTGGGATGACCGAGTTTGACTACGTTAAGGTATATGATCCATCAATGGGAGGGATTTTCGGTGCATCCGGAGGAGTTATTGCTGTGTATACAAAAAAAGGAAGGGGGTATGATTTCGATAGTCAGGGAAACAAATATGCCACAATTCGGGGTTACTCTCCGGTAATAAAATTTTATTCGCCCCGGTATGCAACAGGGGTAAACCTGGCAAATCCGGATTATCGGAAAACCTTATATTGGAATCCCAATATAATATTCAACAAGAAAATGAAAGAGTATGTGATACGATTCTATAATAACGACCTGGCCAACAGATTTAAATTGGTGATTGAAGGTCTAAATTCAAATGGCAGGCTAACACATATTGAAAAGATATTTTGAAATGCAGATAACTTCAGAAAAAGTACCTTCAATCTCATTGCCGACACATTTATGCTGATATTAACTCCATGCCTGAATTATGAAAATCTCGTGTCCTAACTCATAAGCTCTCTACAATCTCGTCAACCATCTAAAAAATAATCGCAAATAAATTTGCGCAACTCAAAAGTTGCATATATATTTACGCAACTTAAAAGTTGCGCGTTTTAAAATGAAACAAGATCTATTCCAGGCCATAGCCGATCCGACACGCAGGGCGATTTTAACTTTAATTGCTATTAAGGCGTTAACGCCTAATGCAATGGCCGAAAAATTTGATATGACCCGGCAGGCAGTATCTAAACATATTAAAGTACTGCATGAATGTGAACTGATTAAACCTGAGCACTCGGGCAGGGAAATTTATTATCACTTTAATGCAAAGAAAATGCAGGAGTTTGATAATTGGTTGGCCCAATTCAGGCAAAGCTGGGAAACACAGTTTAATCAGCTCGACAAAGTATTATCAACAATTAAACAACAAAAAATATGAACAACGATTTGCTATTTGATTTTACCGTTGATAAAGTAGCGCAAAAGGTATTTATAACCCGGGAGTTTGATGCCGGGCTTGACCTGGTATGGGATGCTTTTACCAAACAGGAAATACTTGACCAGTGGGCTGCACCCGCACCAATGCGCTCTAAAACCAAATACATGAATTTTGAAGTTGGGGGACGAAGATTTTACGCCATGATAAGCCCCGACGGGCAAGAACGCTGGCTGTTGCAGAAATACACCTCTATTACGCCCAAAACCAATTTTCAATTATACAATTCTTTTGCCGACAAAGATGAAAATCCCGAATTACCGGGCTCCGAATGGGATTATAATTTCAGCGAACAAGAAGGCATAACCACAGTGAATATTTCCATTTATAATGAATCGCTCGAACGAATGGAGCGCTTAACCGATGGTTTCACCAAAGGAATGATGCTGATGTTGAAAAACCTGGACGATCTGTTTTCAACCTTATCGCAAAAATCATAAGGTGAAATGAATATTAATAACCGAAGAGTTAAACAAAAAACATAACAATTTAAAAACTAAAAATTATGAGAGCAATTAATCCCTGGATCAACTTCAATGGCAACGCTCAGGAAGCATTCAGTTTTTACAAATCAGTTTTTGGCGGAGAGTTCACCAGGATCATTCGCTTCAAAGACTTAGCTGGCCCTGAATTCCAGGTGGCGGAAAGCGAAGAAAACAAAATAATGTACATTGGACTACCTATCGGTAAACACAATGTGTTGATAGCTAACGATGTTCCTGGATTTATGGGGAAGGTAAGCGAAAACGAAAACAGGTCTAAAATATATGCGAGCGCCGAAAGTCGTGAAGAAGCCGACAAAATATTTAACGGACTATCAGCCGGAGGAGAGGTCGAAGGGCCGATTGGCGACAGTCCGTGGGGTACATACGCCGGTATGTTCAGGGATAAATATGGTATTGAATGGATTGTGGAGTTTGATCCGGGGTATAAGGGGTAAAATCAAGGGGAAGGAAATGCAGCTCGGTTGGTTCAGACCTGCTGCATGTTTCAGAATCCAACGAAAAGGCTGATTAACGACAGGTTTAATCGGCTTTTTCGTTGGATGTAGTTGACTTGTTTTAAAGTTTATGTGTGCTAAACCTCGCATTGTCATTCCTTGTTGTTATTTCTGCCCTTCTTTATCTTTAAATCCGGTAATGGAATTTCCATCATAGCGATATATAGCATCATCAGCACCAAAGCAAATACACCCGTTGTTGCCCTAATAACGCCCGTTATTCGAAATGGAAGGAATGAATTCAGTTCGATGTTTTCAGTGAACCTGTTAAAGATACTTTCGCCCTATGAGCTCACATTTTTTTGTGACATTCCAAAAAGCAAACCCGGCTTTTCCGGATGGGATCAACCAATATACAATTTCACGTCTTTGGGTTTCCAAACCGAACTCGGCAAAATATCCATCCGACTTAATTCCTATTGGCGCCCCTTCTATCCTTATTGATTTATAACCACTGTGCCACGTAAACTCTGTATAAAAAATAGAATCAAGATCAGATTCGCCTATCCTTATGAATCTATGAGTGGTATTCAATACAAATCCGGCATTGCCGCAATTGAGCAAGAATACGGGCTTTTCGTGCTCATCTAAATTTGCTCGCTGAAGAAGTGCCTGTTGGAGACCTTCAGGTATAAGATCAAAAAAGGTGAAAGCTTCAGACCCTGAAAAAGAATCTCTGTCCTTACGATGATAAGAAAGGAACCAATGCTGCATTAAAGCAGATATTTGATCAGGCGTTTTAAGAAACTTCTCCATGTGGATTTCTGAAATGAGACAAAGGTTCTAAAAATAAAAAAGCCGCTTTACTTTCGCAAAGCGGCTTCGTAGCCCGTAGGGGAATCGAACCCCTGTTTGAAGAATGAAAATCTCCTGTCCTAACCCCTAGACGAACGGGCCTTTTTTATTTTGTTTCCTGTAACTTGCATTACACAATCCCGGAAAACGCTGGATTGATAACGTATTAAAAAACCCCAGATCTTTCGATTTGAGGTTTCGCGTCTTGTGGTAGCCCGTAGGGGAATCGAACCCCTGTTTGAAGAATGAAAATCTCCTGTCCTAACCCCTAGACGAACGGGCCTTTTTTATTGTTTCCCTTGATTTGGGATTGCAAAGATAGAGTTTAAATAATAAAATTAAAATAAAGAATAAAAAAAATCCAAATTGTTGATGAAAGTTGTTGTATATCAATTAAATAAAATAAAAAATTAAGATGGGGCTTGCAAACCTTGCAGGGTTAAAGCTATCTTTATTCCATAAATCAATCATCTTTTTATGAAAGCTATCTGGAATAACCAGGTCATTGCCGAAAGCAATGACACTATTGTTGTTGAAAATAATCATTATTTCCCTAAAGAAAGTGTTAAGGCCGAGTATCTTAAACCGTCCGATGTGCATACAACCTGCCCGTGGAAGGGACTGGCATCATATTATTCCCTCGAAGTTGACGGCAAAGAAAACCAGGATGCTGCCTGGTATTATCCCGAACCAAAGGATGCCGCAAAAAACATTACTAACTATGTGGCGTTTTGGAAGGGCGTGAAAATTACCGAATAAAGCTATGAAAACATACGATGCCATTGTTATAGGCGCCGGTCAGGCCGGCGCCCCATTAGCCAAAAAATTGGCTAATGCCGGGAAAAAGACCGTTATAATTGAGAAACGATTTTATGGCGGTACTTGCGTTAACGATGGCTGTACGCCTACTAAAACCATGGTTGCTTCGGCAAAGGCGGCTTACATGGCCGGTAAAAGTCATGAATTGGGCGTGCCGGTAAAAAAGTTTTCGGTTGATCTTGCCGCCATAAAAAAACGTAAGGATGATATCGTATTACGCTCGCGTAATGGCGGACTAAAATCTGCCGAAAAAACACAGAACCTCGATGTGGTGTTAGGCGAGGCGACTTTTACCGGCGAAAAAACGGTTGAGGTTAAGCTTAATAGCGGGAAAAAGCAAACGATTACTGCCGATCTTATCTTTTTAAACCCCGGCGCGCTGCCTTTGATTCCCCAAATTGAAGGATTGAATGAGATACAATATCTCAACTCAACCACCATACTTGATTTGGAAGAAGTACCGGGGCATCTGCTTGTGCTTGGCGGAAATTACATTGGACTGGAGTTTGGGCAGATGTTTCGGCGGTTTGGCAGCAAGGTTACTATTTTAGAAAAATCAGAGCGGATAGTTTCGCATGAGGATGAGGATATTTCGGCAGAGATGCAAAAGATCCTCGAACTGGAGAAAATCGAGGTACTCAATAATGCTCAGGCTGTTAAGTTTAAACAAAAAGCCGGCGGCAAAATAACAGCAACAATAGCTCAAAAAGGGGAGGAGCGCAAAATTAAATGCACCCATGTATTGGTGGCCATCGGCCGTAAACCGCAAACGGAGGCTTTGAATTTGCCCATCGCCGGGATTGAAACGGATGAGCATGGTAATATCAAAGTGAACGATAAGCTGGAAACCTCCGCCGCCGGTGTCTATGCATTGGGAGATGCAAAAGGAGGACCGGCGTTTACACACATTTCCTATAACGATTATACCATTGTTTACCGTAACCTTTTTGAAAAAACGGATTATAACATCCAGGACCGTCCGGTGCCTTATTGCATGTTTACCGATCCGCAACTGGGCAGGATCGGTTTGGATGAAACCGGGGCAAAAAAGCTGGGGATTAAATATAAAGTAGCAAAACTGCCCATGGCCCATGTGGCGCGTGCTATTGAAACCGGCGATACACGTGGTTTTATGAAAGCCATTGTTGATCCCGATACGAAAAAGATCTTAGGTGCTACGGTACTTGGCCCCGAAGGCGGAGAAATCATGACTGTGCTGCAAATGGCCATGGAAGGCGGTATCACTTACGATAGGATCCGCTATTGTGTTTTTGCCCATCCACTGTATTCCGAATCGCTGAATAACCTTTTCATGACCCTTGGGGATTAAACCAGCGCGCATGATCAAGGTTGATAAGGTAAGCAAATATTTTGGTGGGGTTAAAGCAGTTGATGGGGTATCTTTCGAGGTAGGGGAGCAGGAGAACCTCATTTTGTTGGGCACCAGCGGCTGCGGTAAAACCACCACGCTAAAAATGATCAACCGGCTTATTGAGCCAACCAAAGGCAGTATTTACATTCATGGTAAAAACATCATGGAGCAGCAGCCTGAAATCCTGCGCCGCGGAATTGGCTACGTATTGCAAAATAATGGCTTGTTTCCGCATTATACGGTTGCTCAAAATATAGCGGTTGTTCCTAACTTATTAAAATGGGATAAGCAGAAAACTGAAAAGCGCACGGCCGAGCTAATGGAAAAACTCCACCTCGATGCTTCGTATCTGAATATTTACCCTAACGAACTGAGCGGTGGCCAGCAGCAGCGCATTGGCCTGGCCAGAGCATTGGTTTCGGACCCGCCGGTGCTGTTGATGGATGAGCCCTTCGGGGCGTTGGACAATGTTACCCGATCAAAAATCCACGCCGAATTTAAGGCACTTGATGAGCTTAAGCGTAAAACCATCATCATGGTAACGCACGATGTACAGGAAGCTTTTGAATTGGGCGACAGGATCTGCCTGATGGATAAAGGAAAAATTGTACAGTCGGGCACACCTGCTCAATTGCTTTTTAATCCTGTCAATGATTTTGTAAAGGATTTTCTGAAACATCAGCGGTTGCAGCTGGAATTTAAGGCGATTAAACTGATTGACCTTTGGGAGTTGTTACCAGAGTTGAACAAAGAAGCAAAAGCTTCGTCATTTGAAGCTGGTATTAACCTGTGGGAAGCCCTGGAGAGTTTTAAATTTAATAACGGCGAAACCATTAATATCAGCAAAGATCAAAACCAGATTAAAACTGTAAGCTTTGAACAACTGATGACGGCCTTTTATCAATATAAAAACCATCAGGCCCATGAATGAGCAACAGCAAACTTTATGGCAGTTTATACAGCAGCAGGCCGGCAAGTTGCAGGAACAAACACTGCAGCATATCGGGCTTACTTTTATTTCGTTGTGTATAGCTGTATTGGTTGGCTTGCCGCTGGGCATTCTTATTGTTCGTAAAAAACAATTCGCCGGTGTAGTTTTAGGTATTGCAGGTGTATTGCAAACAATTCCCAGTATAGCGTTGCTTGGTTTCATGATCCCGCTTTTAGGGATTGGTCCTAAGCCAGCCATTGTTGCATTATTGCTATACGCACTTCTACCCATTATCCGCAACACCTACACGGGCATTTTAGGGGTTGATGCGGCCGTTAAAGAAGCTGCTGTTGCTATGGGGATGAGCAAATGGCAAATACTGTTTAAGGTAGAATTGCCCCTGGCTATGCCGGTAATATTTGCGGGCATCCGTACCGCTACGGTGATCAACGTTGGCGTGGCAACACTGGCCTCGCTCATTGCAGCCGGTGGTTTGGGCGAGTTTATTTTCGGTGGGATCTCACTTAATAATACCAACATGATCCTGGCAGGAGCAATCCCATCGGCCTTGCTTGCTGTTATTTTTGATTTATTACTGTCGATGGTGCAGAAGGTCAGCTTTAAAAAGCTTAAACGGGTGGTATATGCTTTTCCGGTATTGCTGATTGTTTTATGCCTGTTCTATATCATCCCGGCAAAATCAGAAGGAAGGCTTACCGCGGGTTTTACGCCCGAGTTTATGGGCAGGCAGGACGGCGACCTCGGCCTTAGGAGCAAATATGGCTTAAAGATCCATACTATCGTAATCAGTGATGCTGTAATGTATAAAGCTGCGTTTGAGAAGCATCTCGACGTGATCAGCGGATACTCAACCGATGGCAGGCTAAAAGCTTACGATTTGGTTGTGCTGGATGATGATAAGCACATTTTTCCGCCATACTATGCGGCGCCAATTGTTCGCGATGATGCCCTGAAAAAATTTCCTGACCTTGAGCCGACATTAAATCTGCTTTCGGGCAAAATAAATGATTCAGTCATGACGGTTTTAAATTACCGTACCGACTATCTTCACCAAAGCCCCGAGCGCGTTGCAAAGGATTTTTTGGTTGCCAATAAATTATGGCGACCGGAACGGGGCGGGAACGATGGTATAGTGCGGATAGGTTCAAAGATATTTGGTGAACAATACATCCTGGCTAATATGTACAGCATGCTGATAAAGGGTTATACAGATCATGAGGTATCAACCAAAACAGGCCTTGGCGGCACCAAAATTTGCTTTGACGCGCTAACCAATAACCAGATAGATTTTTACCCAGAATACACGGGGACGGGTTTGCTGGCTATTTTACAGGCATCGCCAAAAACGGTTAATGAGGTAACAGTAAACAGGGATAGCACATACAATTATGTACAACGCCAGTTTGAAAGCAGGTATCAAATTAAATGGCTTAAACCCATTGGTTTTAACAATGCTTACGCTTTAATGATGAGGCAGCAGCAGGCCAGGAAATTGGGGATTAAAACAATTTCAAACTTAAAACAGTTTTTGGATAAGAAATAACATCGATGGATTTAATAGCCCGGTACAAAGAGGTACGCCAACGTACAGAAAAAATTTGTTCGTATTTGCAAACGGAAGACTATGTGGTGCAGCCCGTAGTGGACGTTAGTCCGCCTAAATGGCACATTGGTCACGTTACCTGGTTTTTTGAAACGTTCATCCTTAAGCCCTACTTCATGGGTTACAAGGAATATAATCCTGATTATAATTACGTTTTTAACAGTTACTACGAAACTGTTGGCACGCGCGTGATCCGTACAGATCGTGGTAACTTAAGCCGCCCAACGGTTATTGAAATTTACAGTTACCGTAAATATGTTGACGAGGCCATGGAGGGCTTTTTATGCGGCGAAGTAGGTGACGATGTTAAAGAACTCCTTATTCTCGGTTTTAACCACGAAGAGCAGCACCAGGAACTTTTAATGACGGATATTAAATACATCCTGGGCCATAATCCGCTGTTTCCTGCCTATAATAAAAATTACGCTGCCCCCCGTATTGATGAAGGGGAGGGTGATGCTTTTATCAGCATGGATGAAGGCATTTATGAAATAGGTTTTACCGGCGATGGATTTTGTTTCGATAATGAGCTTAACCGGCATAAAGTATACCTCAATGCTTATGAAATAAGCCCCAAACTGGTAACCAATGCCGAATACCTGGAATTTATTAACAGCGGCGGTTATCATGATTTCCGGCACTGGCATGCCGAAGGCTGGGATTGGGTGAAAACCAATAAAGTAGAAGCGCCTTTGTATTGGCATTTGATAGATAATGAATGGCATAACTATACCTATCACGGTTTAGAGCCACTTCATTTGAAAGATCCGGTTACCCATATCAGCTATTTTGAAGCCTATGCTTACGCTTCGTGGAAGGGCTTGCGTTTGCCGACCGAGTTTGAGTGGGAAGCTGCCTCTTCAAAATTTAACTGGGGGCGCCGCTGGGAGTGGACAGAAAGTTCCTACCTGCCTTACCCGGGTTTTGCCAAGGCGCCGGGTGCCATAGGCGAATACAATGGCAAGTTTATGGTTAACCAGAAAGTTTTGCGCGGCGCGTCAGAAGTTACACCTCCGGGTCATAGTCGTGCAACTTATCGCAATTTTTTTCAGACAAATTTACGATGGCAATTTACTGGCATAAGACTTGCGAGGTAAATTGACACAAAACACCACCACATCTATGAACCAAGCCTTTACACCCACAGCCGTAAATTGTGACATAAGCGCCGAAAACAGGCAGTTTTATGCCGACGTTGTAGCAGGGCTGCAGGCGGAGCCAAAGCATCTCAATTCAAAGTATTTTTATGATGCCAATGGCGATAAGCTGTTCCAGGAGCTCATGAACTGCCCTGAATACTATCCGACTAACTGCGAACTGGAGATCTTTTCAGAAAAAACCGCTGAAATCTGCGATGCGCTGATTGCTGATGGCGATGCTTTTGACCTGATAGAACTTGGTGCTGGTGATGCCACAAAATCCTCTTACCTGCTTAAATATCTGCTGGATAAAAAGGCTGATTTTACTTATTTGCCTATTGATATCTCAGATAATGTAATATCATACCTCAACATAACGCTGCCCGTAACCTTGCCAGGTTTAAAGATCACCGGACTTAACGGTGAATATTTTGAAATGCTGAATAAGGCTGCAGCTATTTCACCAAGGCGTAAAGTGGTGCTGTTTTTAGGTTCAAACATCGGCAATATGCCACTTGATGGGGCTATAGAGTTTTGTCGTGAGCTAAGGAATAACCTATCAGAAGGGGATATGGTGTTAATTGGCATGGACCTGAAAAAAGACCCGCGCGTTATTCTTGCTGCTTATAATGACAAAGATGGTATTACCCGCGAGTTTAATCTCAACCTGTTACGCCGCATTAACCGCGAGCTGCATGCTAATTTTGATATAAGCAAGTTTGAACATTATCCAACCTACGATCCTGAAACCGGGGCGTGCAAAAGCTACCTCATCAGTTTGCAAGATCAGCAGGTAAGCATCGGCAACGAAAAAATAGATTTCAAGAAGGATGAATACATCTATATGGAGATATCCCAAAAGTTTACCCTTATGCAAACCGATCAGATAGCCATAAACACAGGCTTTCAACCGGTAGGCCAGTTTTTTGATACCAAAAAATGGTTTATTGATGCGGTTTGGGTGGCAGCGTGACCGTTGATTGATAATGATTACGTTGATTTCGCTGATGCTTTAACATGTTCATACGATCAACGTAATCAGTGCAATCAAAAATCATCAGCGGTTCAGAGCACCTTCGGGTTCAACTCCGAATCAATCAGCCCGCCGATAGGCTTACCCATAAGCCATTTTTGATGATCATTTTTTTGCCATTCGTTTTTGTAAGGGGTGACGCGGGCGCCATCGGCTACATAAATGATGGTCATGATCTCGCGCATTTTGTCTGAGTTGTTGCCGGGAGCATTGTGGATGGTGAAGCCCCGGTGCCAGGTTGCGTCGCCAGCCTTCATGGTTTTGGCGCGGGTTATTTCAAACCCTTTCTCTTTCACATATTCGTCAAACGCCGATTCCGATTCGTCAGAAATTTCATGGTTAAATACAGCGCCATTAACGTATGAACCCGAGGCAAAGGTCAGCATACCCATGTTTACATCAATATCAACCAGGGGCATCCAGAGGGTTACCGTATTGTTGGTATCGATGGGCCAGTAATATTGGTCCTGGTGCCATGGGGTAGGGCCGCCGCCGGGTTCTTTAAAGAGTGCCTGGTCGTGATAGATACGCACATTTTCAACTCCCATGAGGTCGGCGGCAATTTTGGCCAGGCGTTTGGCCATTACAAAGGTTTTAACATCTTCATCAACCTGCCAAAGGTTCATGATCTGCAAAAAGGCTTTACCATAAGTATCGCGCTCTTCCAGTTTGCGCTTTTCGGTGTTGTACCTGTCGGCCGCGCCAACAATTACGGGGCGATAGGCAGCAATTTCATCTTTTGTAAGCACTTCGTGTACAAGGGTATGGCCTTTTTCACGAAATTCATTAATATTGTGGTTGGATAGTTTTATAAAATTATCAAGTGACGGTAAATGAGCGATCTGTGTATCCATAGTTTTTAGGTTTATATTTCAAAGTAAGGTTAACTTTAGTTGAAAAAAAATGAAATGAATGGTACATTTATGGATGATTTTATCCGTAATTTGAATTAGAATTTTATTTACGTTAAAATATGCAATGATAAAAGCGTCGTACGAAGTTCTTCAACCTACAAATACGCAGTCATTTCTGGTACGGAAATTTGATAAGCTGGCATTTGATGCCCCTTATCATTTTCATGAAGAATATGAATTAACGTGTATCATCAGCGGCACCGGCAAACGCTATGTTGGCAGCCACATGGAAGATTTTGCGTCCGGCGATCTGGTGTTGCTTGGTTCTAACCTGCCGCATTGCTGGAAACTTGAACCCAATGAAACAGTGCTTCGCGAGGCAAGCGCGGTGGTGATCCAGTTTAATGATGCTTTTTTGGGCGAGGAGTTTTTTAACAAATTTGAGCTTCAGCTTATCAAAAAACTTTTTCAGCAAAGCGGTTGCGGAGTGTCATTTTATGGCGAAACGCGTGCCGAAGTTAACAAACTACTGCTTAGCCTGGTTGAAGAGAAAAGTAATTTCAGGATGCTGATAGGTTTGCTCGAGATCCTGCACCGTATGGCTTCATCAGAAGAGTACGTGCTGCTCGATCAGAACCGCATTATTGGCGAGCGCTCAAATACCGAGCGTGAGCGTATTAACCCGGTATTTGCTTACCTGGTTGAAAATTTCAGAAAACATGTATCATTAGATAAAGCGGCCGGTATTGCCAATATGACCCCGAATGCTTTTTGCAAATACTTTAAAAAAGTTACCCGCAAAACATTCATGGAAACTATAATTGAGTATCGCCTTAATTATGCCATACAGCAACTGGTGCAAACAGATAAGCCTATTTCAGAGATCTCCTATGAGAGTGGCTTTGGCGATGTATCGCACTTTTATAAAATGTTTAAAGCCAAAATGAACCTCAGCCCACTTAACTACCGCAAAAGGTTTATGCGCAACCTGGCCGGCGATAAAAAGTTGTCGGCGTAGTTGTTACTAAGTCCAACGTCAGAAGTCCGAAAGTTCCCTTTTCTATAGCTTAGTACCAATGGTTACGTGACGTTAATAATACCACGCTTAATAGCGTAAATAACCAACCCTACTAAATTTTTCGATCCGGTTTTTTCAAACAGCCTTGCGCGGTAACCTTCAACCGTGCGCACACTCAGGAAAATTTTATCTGCTATCTCCTGGTTGGAGCACTCCTGGCAAACCAGTTTAAGCACTTCAATTTCGCGCTCGTTAAGGTCGGTTTTGTTATTGGGGATATTATCGGCGTGGTCGTTACCTACCAGCTGTTTGATGAGCGTTATAGAAAGATGCTCATTAAAATAAAAACCTTTGTTATAAACGGTTGATACAGCCTCGATGATCTCTTCCGGTTCGGCGTTTTTAAGCAGGTAGCCCGACGCGCCGGCTTTCATCATATCCACAATGTATTTGTCTTCATTAAACATGGATAACGCCAGGATCTTAATGTCCTTAAAATGCTGATGGACATAGGTGGCGGTTTGGATGCCGTCCATTTCGGGCATTTTAATATCCATCAATATAACATCGGGGGTTTTGTCGGTCAATAAGCCTATCAGCTCTTTGCCGTTCGAAGCTTCGAGTACCAGCTCAAAACCTCCGCAATCTTCAAGGGTAGCTTTTAAACCATTTCTGAAAATTTTATGGTCGTCTACTATACCTAATTTAATTGGGCCCATAGGTTGTTAACAAGATTCAAATTATCAATAAATATAAACTATTGATTTTAACTATGCTACTTTTAATTTAATGATACTGATTGCCCCGCTAAGCGGTTTGCTGTACGTATTTATTTCGCCATTAATGAGTTGCACGCGGCTTTGTAAATTTTTAAGACCAAAGCCCTGCTTAACATCGCCCATATTAAAGCCTTTGCCGTTATCCTTAAACTCCATAATGAGGTAACCGGCTTGTAAGGCCATATTAAGGTTTATGACCGTAGCTTCCGAGTGTTTGATAGCATTACCAAACAACTCCTGGGCTATGCGGTACAGTGCCAGTTCAATTTCATTAGAGAAGCGCTTGTCGGCAAAATTTTTAGTGAAATTAACTTTGATATGGGTGTTGTTTTCCACCTTGGTACACAGCGCCTCAACAGCAATCAGCAATCCATAGTCGGTAAGTATAGGAGGCAGGACGTTTTGTATAATGTTCCTGATCTCCTGGATGCACTCATCGGCCAGTTTGCGGGTATCTATCAGCAGGGGTTGGCTTACCTCGCTCACGCAATTTTTGTCCAGCCGGTGCAGGTTAAGCTTGATTGCCGAAAGCACCTGCCCAACGCTGTCGTGCAGGTCTTCGGCCAGGCGTCTGCGCTCACTTTCCTGGGTTTCAAAAACAGCGTTCATTAAATCTGTTTGCCGTGCATCATGCATGGCGCGTAACTCTGCCTGGTTTTTTAGCATCCTTCGCTGGTAAATAATCACGAAGAAAAATAAAAAGCCGATCAATATAACAACTACGAGTGTCCCGATGATGAGTACCGGGATTAAGCCATTTTGGGTTATCTCTAAAATAAGGCTGTTATACATGATCATAATATGCAAACCTGCTATGCCTTTTTTTGTGGCTTGCAAAGTAATGCAACAGAGTATATTAGATTCGTAATAATATTAGTTATGCTAAAGATAACATAATAATCTGCTTTATCCTTATCAGGTATCTTGCTAAAAAGCATAAATAAAAAGATATTGACTGCTGAGTAAAATAGCACGCCTGAATTAAACCAAAATAAACCTTGTTTTTCAATATGAATAAAGGTTTGTGGATTTAAAAGCTGATAGAAGTATATAAGCGACAATACTATTAGTAAAAGACTTGATGCTGTATTCGAAACCGATGGATAATCGAAAGGATGCCTCGCATAATACAATACAATACTCATTGTCGAAGCTGCTAATATTAATGTTGTTATTTTCAGTATCGAATTTCTAAACAAATTATAGTAGATAATACCAAAGAAAATAATGCTAATTGTAACATAAACATGAAGTAATGGATTGGTGTTTAATGGATGTCCTGTATATGGTTTGAAAGCGAAAGCCAACCATTGACCAAAATCAAAAAGACTTGATATTAGCAAAAATAGTGACAATGTTTTCATTAGTCTATCCAACCCCTTGTAATTATAGGCAGCGGCCAATAGCGGGACAACGCCAGAAATTACTGATATTTTAGATAATAATAGGGCGACATCCATGGTGTTTAGGATAGATATCTAATCGTTTGTAAGTATATTTTGTGGGCATCCAGATGTTCCAGGGCATGGCATAGCCTGTTCACCAACAATATTGTCATTTTGGGCTGTCATGAGTGCGAAGGTTTGAACACCTTTGGCAGACTCTTTAGCCACTGCTGATTTATTGCCTGGAAGTTGATCTTCTCCATCAGCCGTTACCCCAGTGATTATAAAATGCTGCTGCCCGCTAACATTGGCGATAACAGATAAAAGGAAATTGCTTACAGAAACCCAAAACTTTTGCCAGCTATTAAGTTTTTGATCGTTGGCATAATAGATACGGATGCCCATGCAGCCATCTTGCTTTAATATGGTGTTTAATATTTCCTGTCCGAAAAATTGTGATATGATATCTTTTGGATTACGATGCCTGTGATTCTTTGTCCATTCGGCGGCCAGGTTGATATCAATCGGTGCGCCTTCTTTTCCGGTGATAGGTGATGAAGGTCTTCTTTCTTGTGTTTCCATAAAAAATAATAGCGTGTAGGGATTTTTTTGTATAAAACTAATACTAATAAGTATCTCTCTCAATGAGATGCCCCGGCCATATAGGTTATGATAGGTTTTTGGTTTGGTTTTATGTTGTTGGTTATTAATGAATTACAAATTATATGCGTTTTATTACCCGCGTATTATACGTATTTTTACGTATCAGAAACTGTAATCTTACGTGGCATGAAATTGCTGGTTATATAGGTCTTTTGCGCTTAAATAATCCTGTTTTTCAGGATGCAAAAAAGTTTTTAATATAATATCTGAATATGGATATTGTTTATTAAATTGCTTTTGATAATAATATCACAAAAACCTTAACCTCAATTTTATGAAACAAGAAATGCTAATTACACAGATCAGCCCTGATCAGGTAGGCGAGTTCATCAGCGAAAGCTTTTATCAAGAGTTAACCGAAAATTTTCAGCAAAAATTCCCTACAGAAGTTAAATCGGTAATGCTTAGCCGCACAGCTGTTGAAACTGTTTTAAGCGGCGAAAACGTATCCGGTATCAAGTTTATGAACGGCCTTGAAGATGCCAATGATCCTTCATCAAGAATGTTGATACTGATCCCCTGTAATTACACAGTAACTGCCAGTTTACCTAATTCCATTATCAACCAGCATGGTTTTATGACTAACACTGGTGAAGTTATTTCATTAGAAAGAACATGGCAGGTATTATTTAATCATGTATTGAATTTTAAAAAGCTTGATCCGACTATGGCTTATACACAAATTAACCGCGGATCGTTCATGGGAAGAGAAATATTAACCGAACTCGTATGTAGCACAAAAGTAAATAACTTGGTCTATCACTTCGGGCACAGTATTGATGCTGACTACTCTTATAAAGCAATTATACACCCTGAAAGCAATATGTTTTTAATAGGAGATCAATCATATCCGTGTCCAGGTTCAACAGGTTGCCCAACTACAGGCAAAGACCCATGCGCCCTTACCCGTATTACAACTACTATGTTAGGCACCGAAGCCGAAGGCCAGTTAAATACACTGCGCGCGTTCCGCGATAAAATACTAACCGATAAGTTTAGTGGTGTGGAAGTTGAGAAATATTACACCATTTCTGCATCGCTGCTGGAAGCTCTTGACAAAACACCAAACCAAGAGGCGATATTTAAAGGCCTGTACGATAAATATATTGCTACTTCGCTTAACGCGATAAACCAAAATGATGAGGAAACTGCTTTTGCCTTGTTCCAAGAAGCTATGCAGCACCTCACCGAAACGTATCTGTATCAATAACAACCTAAAATGTGATTGCAAAGCGTCTTTCCTATTTGGGAGGGCGCTTTTTTGTTATATACTTTCCCTTTAAACGTAATTCTACGTTTGGTTCATGTTGATGATACGCTTTTATATCACGTACAAGCACAGGCTATAATAGCGTACTGGCAACGTTGATTGCGCAGCCGTTTTACCCAAACTTTGACACAGCAAATGAGCTGGACATCAGCCTGCTTGCGGTGGAGTATGCTGAAAATCCAGTTTAAAGAGTAAGCCGGTACAAATACTAATCAAAAACTTATGAACTACATTATTAAAGGGAACCTTCGCGGTTTATTATGTTCAGATTGCGAACTGCCCGTTGCGGGTACATCGGTAAAAGTTTATCGCCCGTCCGATCAGCAAAATGAAACCCGGCTTGCTGTAGCCGATCCCAAACAAACCTTTCATCAGGTAAATGATGATGAACTGAAAGCCAAGGAACGGCTGTTCATCACCCAGGCCGATGTGCAGGAAAACGGCGATTTTACTATAGAAATCGATGGCGGCAAATCAGGCTATGAAGGCGGCAGTATTGATGTAGACTGGTATTGCGGCAACGTGCCTTTCAAAATTCCTTTGCCTAAAAAGGATCCGGCATTACAGTTCCACATTACTACGCTGCAACCCCTGTATAAAAGCAGCCAGGAAAGTGCTCAATATGCGAGATTTGATTATAAAATAGATGCCAAATGGTTTTGCCGTATCCTTACCCTGTTGGATATTTGGGTAGTTTGCGGTTATGTAAACGATTGTGAAACCCAAAAGCCAATCCCCGGTGTTAAAGTTTTTGCTTATGATGTAGACCTGCTGCAAGACGACTATTTGGGCAACGCCTATACCGATAACAACGGCAAGTTCACTATCGTATATCCTGGCGACAATTTTAGGAAAACCTTATTGCCATGGCTTAATGTAGAATGGCCTGCCGGACCTGATTATTATTTCAGGGTTGAAAGCTCATCTGGCACTGTATTGTTAGCGGAAGACCGCACCCGCGGCCGCCAAAACGACAGGCACAACGCCAATAACTGTTTCTGCGTAAAGCTGTGTATTAAAGGCGGCGGCATTATTACCAGCGATACACCATGGTTTACTTCGGTAGGGAATTTCAGCATTACATCTGATATCGACGGCAGCGGTAAAACCCTCATCAGCAAATTTGGAGCGGGTGGCACAGGTTACGGTTTCTTTGGTTCGGTTAAGCTGGGGGGCTACGCCACCAAGAAAGTGCCCACCGCGCCGGCCAGCCCGCTTTATTACCGCTTTTTGTTTTCTACCGATAACGTGAACTTCAGCCCGGTAACCACCGCCCAGATGGAAACTACAGCCTTAAAAGTCGCCAGCCGGCAAATCACCTGGAATGGTACCACCGCATTTCAGGATGTAGTGATCGATATCAATCAACCGGCTTCTGTGCCCGATAGCGTACCGGTAGATAATTACCCTAACCCAATCCCGGATCATGTGCTGCACCCGGATGTTAACGGCTGGGTACGGGTTGACCAACCCGCGCTTGATAATGGCTTTTATGGCTCGTTGTTTTACTTAAACACAACTACCATCATCGGCGGCGGCGATGCCAGCGCCGGTTTAACGCCTGGTTTAGCTGTACCTGTGGCGGATCAGAAAAACGGCAGAATGTTATACATCCAATTTCAAACTACTGACGATCCGGCTAATCCAGGCTCGCCAAACCTGAATACCCAATCGCTTATCGGCAAAATCTATGTGAATAACTGGAACGAAGTGAACCTGCTGAAGCTGGAAGAGCTTTTTGCCGGCGGAGGCAGCGGCTGCACTCCGGTAAGCGGAACCGCCCATGCCGATTACACAGTTGATCATGAACTGATTGCCAGCTGGTCGCTGGGTGTATGGTCAAACGCTACGGGTACGGTCAGCGGTTTGCCCAGTGGCACAACTCCGCGCGGAGATGCTAAGAAATTTGACATGGCCTCGCCGTCACCATTTGTTTTAACTCCACCTTTTAGCGCATGGCCCTCATGCGCCTATAGCCTAACCCTGACAACCTATCGCAAATTAACCACCGGCGAAATTAACGACTGGGGAAAAACGAACCAGGTTATCTTTTGCAAGTAACCTGCATGTGAACGGGGGAAGAGGGTGCCGTTGCATGTCGGCGCCCTCTCATTTTATTAAATCTGGGCATGGTTAGCCTACAATCGACATTGTGAAAAGTTCTTAAAATATCGCCTCCGCAATCCTTTTAGTAGGCCCGGCGTTACTCATGGTATAAAAATGCAGTACCGGTGCGCCAAAAGCAATCAGTTCTTTACACTGGTTAATCATCCATTCAATACCTACCTCTTTTACATCCTTTTCGGTGGCACAGGCGTGGATAGCATCGCTCAGATCTTCCGGAATATCAATATGGAATGTCTTTGACAGCGTAACCAATTGTTTTGATGATGTGATCGGTTTCAGCCCCGGAATAATAGGCACATTGATACCGTTGGCCCGGCAACCATTTACAAACTCCTTGTATTTACCAATATCAAAAAACATCTGGGTTACAATGAACTGTGCACCCATTTCTACCTTTTGCTTCAGGTATTTAAAGTCGGTTTTAAGGTTCGGGGCTTCAAAATGCTTTTCGGGATAACCGGCTACGCCAATACAAAAGTTTGTTTTGGCTGTATTGCCATGGTCCTCATGCAAATAAATACCGTTGTTAAGGTTTACTACCTGCTGCAGCAAATCGGTAGCATAACAATGGCCATTAGGCGTAGGTACAAATGATGAATCGCCAAGGCGCGCATCGCCACGCAATACCAGTACGTTTTCGATACCTAAAAACTCTAATTCTATAAGGGCGTTCTCGGTTTCGTCTTTGGTAAAGCCGCCACAAAGCAGGTGGGGCACGGTATCAACCTTATACCTGTTCATGATAGCCGCGCAGATGGCAATAGTGCCCGGGCGTTTGCGGTACGATAGTTTCTCGAGCAAACCGCTTGGATGCTGCTTGTAAATAAAATCCTCGCGCAGGGTAGTAACATCAATAAACGGAGGTTTAAACTCCATCAGCGGATCAATAGCATTATAGATGCCCTGGATACTTTGCCCCTTTAAAGGCGGGATCAGTTCAAAAGAAAAGAGTGTTTTGCCATTGGCGTTTGCTATATGTTCAGGTATTTTCATTTGACCCCTAACCCCCAAGGGGGAATTTTTTTATTTAAGTTTTATAATTACAATTTAAGTTCCCCTCTTGAGAGGGGGCGCGGTGGAATTGTGTGTTGGCGGGGTGTATTATGTGGCGTTTATTTTTCGCTCCGTTAACACACCCCTCCACCCCTCTCAAGAGGGGAATCGCACAAGCCCTCGCTTTGTCGTTTCTTCCCTTACTCCCCCTTTAGGGGGCCGGGGGGCTAATAATTAATATTCGGCCCTAACCATCTTTCCACATCCTCCAATGGCATTTGTTTACGGATAGCATAATCCTCAACCTGATCCTTACTGATTTTACCCAAGCCAAAATATCTTGCCTGCGGATGTGCGAAGTAGAAACCGCTTACCGATGCGGCCGGCAGCATGGCCAGGCTTTCGGTTAGGTGCATGTTTGCGTTGTCTTCTGCTTTTAGTAATTCAAACAAGGTGGTTTTTTCGGTATGGTCCGGACAGGCCGGATAACCCGGTGCCGGACGGATGCCCTGGTACTCTTCCTTGATCAGGTCGGCATTGCTTAGCTGTTCGCCTTTGGCATAGCCCCAGTATTCCTTACGTACCAGTTCGTGCATTTTTTCGGCAAAAGCTTCGGCAAGGCGGTCGGCAAGGGCTTTGGCCATAATGCTGTTATAGTCGTCATGGTCGGCCTCAAACTCAGCAACCAATTCATCACAACCTAAACCGGTTGTTACCGCAAAGCCGCCGAAATAATCAGGCACACCGCTTTCTTTTGGTGCGATAAAATCTGACAAGGCATAATACGGATCATTCTTCACCTTTTCGGCCTGCTGGCGTAAGGTATGGATGCGATTTAAAACTGTTGTGCGATTTTCATCGGTATATAATTCAATATCATCACCTACGGCATTGGCCGGCCAGAAGCCAATTACACCTTTTGCGGTGAACAGTTTCTGGTCAACAATACGTTTCATCAATACCTGCGCATCATCAAATAGTTTTTTGGCTTCAACGCCTACAAACTTATCGTCAAAGATCTTCGGATAGCTGCCGCGAAGTTCCCAGGTATGGAAAAACGGCGTCCAGTCGATATAAGGCAGCAACTCTTCCAGCGGGAAATTCTCAAATACTTTGGTGCCTGTAAACGCGGGTTTCGGCGCCACATCGCCATCCAGGCTAATCTGGAATTTACCGGCACGGGCTTCTTCGATAGTTACAAAACGCTTGTCCGATTTTTTGTTGGCATGTGCCTCGCGGGCTTTGGCATATTCATCCTTAATGCCCTGGATATAGGCATCCCGGTTGTCCTTGCTCATTAGATTGCTGCAAACGGTAACGCTGCGCGAAGCATCCAAAACGTGAATGGCAGCCCCGGAGTATTGCGGCGCTACTTTTACGGCAGCGTGAATGCGCGACGTTGTAGCACCACCAATGATTAGCGGAATGGTAAAACCTTCGCGTTCCATTTCCTTGGCAAAGTGCACCATTTCATCAAGCGATGGGGTGATTAAACCACTTAACCCAATGATATCAACGTTTTGCTTTTTAGCCTCTTCAATAATGCGTTGCGCGGGCACCATCACCCCAAGGTCAATCACCTCAAAGTTGTTACAAGCCAGCACTACGCCAACTATATTTTTGCCGATATCATGTACATCGCCTTTTACGGTGGCCATTAACACCTTGCCGGCGTTGGCGCGCTGATCGGCATTTACGTTGTTCTTTTTTTCTTCCTCAATAAAAGGCAGTAGGTAAGCCACAGCCTTTTTCATTACACGGGCTGATTTTACCACTTGTGGTAAAAACATTTTACCGGCACCGAACAAGTCGCCTACGATATTCATACCGTCCATCAACGGACCTTCAATAACCTCAAGGGGTTTGCTGTAGGCCTGGCGGGCTTCCTCCACATCGTCGTCAAGGTATTCAACAATGCCTTTTACCAGCGAGTGGGAGAGGCGCTCCTGAACGGTGCCTTTGCGCCATTCTTCGTCGCGTACTACTTCTTTGCCTTTACTTTTGATGGTGTCGGCAAACTCAACCAGGCGCTCGGTAGCATCCGGGCGGCGGTTAAGGAGTACATCTTCTACAAGCTCCAAAAGGTTTTTCGGAATTTCCTCGTAAACCTCCAGCATCCCGGCATTTACAATACCCATATCCATACCCGCTTTAATAGCATGGTACAGGAAAGCCGAGTGCATAGCCTCGCGCACGGTATTATTACCCCTGAACGAGAATGAAATATTACTCACACCGCCGCTCACTTTAGCGTGCGGCAGGTTTTGCTTGATCCAGCGGGTAGCTTCAATAAAATCAACCGCGTAATTATTATGTTCTTCCAGGCCGGTAGCAACTGTTAAGATGTTTGGGTCGAAAATAATATCCTGCGGGGGGAATCCTACTTCGTTCACCAGTATATCGTATGACCGTTTACAGATCTCGATCCGGCGCTCCAGTGAATCGGCCTGACCGGTTTCGTCAAAGGCCATTACAACGGTAGCAGCGCCATAGCTTAAGATTTTCCGGGCCTGTTCCTTAAATTTTTCTTCGCCCTCTTTAAGGGAGATAGAGTTCACGATACCTTTTCCCTGTACGCATTTTAAACCAGCCTCAATCACCGTCCATTTGGATGAGTCGATCATAATAGGCAGTTTGGCAATATCCGGTTCAGAAGCAACCAGGTTCAGGAATTTTACCATCACAGCCTCCGAATCAATCATGCCCTCATCCATGTTAATATCGATGACCTGCGCGCCGCCTTCTACCTGTTGCAGAGCAACACTTAGAGCTGCCTCATAATCTTCGGCGAGGATCAATTTGGAAAACTTTGGTGAACCGGTGATATTGGTACGCTCACCCACATTAACAAAAATGCTTTCGGGTTTTATGGTAACGGATTCCAAACCGCTCAGGCGCATGTCCGGCTCAATTTCCGGAATGGGGCGGGGCGGATATTTGGCAGCCTTATCGGCAATACATTTAATATGCTCGGGCGTGGTACCGCAGCACCCACCAACTATATTAACCAGGCCGGCTTTGATAAAATCGTCAACCTGATGAGCGGTTTCATGCGGAGTTTCATCGTATTGACCAAACTCGTTGGGTAAGCCGGCGTTTGGATAGGCCGAAATAAATACACCTGCCTTTTCAGAAAGCTCGGCAAGGTGCGGACGCATTTCCCGCGCACCCAAAGCGCAGTTTAGGCCTACTGATAGCAGGTTGGCATGGCTTATCGAGTTCCAGAAAGCTTCGACAGTTTGCCCTGAAAGGGTACGGCCTGAAGCATCGGTAATGGTTCCTGAGATCATGATCCCGCCCGAATTCCTGAAAGCAGGAAAATCCTTGCCTGCAGCTTTACACTCCTGCTCATAACGTTTTATGGCAAACAGGGCTGCTTTTGCATTCAGGGTATCAAATATGGTTTCAACCAATAACAGGTGCGAACCACCGTCAACCAAACCGCGTACCTGGTCATAGTAGGCCTCGGCCAGATCATCAAAGGTAACGGCGCGATATCCGGGGTCGTTAACGTCTGGCGATAAGGAAGCAGTACGGTTGGTTGGCCCGATGGCACCGGCAACAAAGCGCGGCTTTTCGGGGGTGCGCCGGGTATATTCGTCGGCTACTTCGCGGGCAATGCGTGCACCCTCGTAGCTTAGTTCATAAGCCAGTTCTTCCAGGTGATAATCGGCAAGGGAAATTACCTGTGTGCTGAAAGTGTTAGTTTCAATGATATCCGCACCGGCATCCAGGTATTCGGCATGGATGGCTTTGATAATATCAGGGCGCGTGATATTGAGCAGGTCGTTATTGCCCTGCAGGTCGCTATGATGATCGCGAAAACGCTCGCCACGAAAATCCTTCTCCGTGAGCTGGTACCTTTGAATCATGGTACCCATTGCTCCGTCAATCACCAGGATGCGTTTCTGTAATTCTTTTCTAATGTCCATTTTTTGAGATGTGAGATATGAGATATAAGATGTGAGACCTTGGCAAAAAGTCTTTGCCAGATCCTTAAATCTTTAATCCCATATATCTGATAAAAAGACACTAAACAGGCAATTGGAAAAAGCAGATGCTATCTCAAATCTCACGTCTAATATCTCAAATCTAAATACAGCTTATCTCGAAAAGTCGGGTGTTGTTATGACTTTCGCTTATCTGTCCGGGCGCGTAATTGCCGCCTGGTAGAATGTAGCACCTTGTGAAGCACAGGTTGCTAAGACATCGCAGGGTCTAATCCCTCCGTCTTTCTCCATAAGCACTGCAAAGTTGCGCAATAAAGTTATCATTTGCAAGTGTATAACGTACGCTAAATATCATAGCTAAGCCACATTGTTAAACAAAAAAAGCCGCCTTTTGCGGAGGCAGCTTTATGATTGAATTTCTTAATGAGATTATCTTCTTCTGCCGAATAAACGGAGGATCATCAGGAAAAGGTTGATAAAATCAAGATACAAAGTTAAACCGCCTAAAAGGGCCATTTTGCTTGTTGATGACGTGCCATATTCAAGACCGGCTCCTATGCGTTTTAGTTTTTGAACGTCGTAAGCTGTTAGTCCAACAAATACGGCGATGCCAACATAGCTAATGATGTATTCTAACTGGGAGCTATGCATAAACATATTAAATAATGATGCCACAATAATACCAATGAGCCCCATCATCATAATCGATCCAAATTTGGTCAGATCTGTGTTGGTGGTATACCCGGCTACAGCCATTATACCGAAAACAACTGAGGTTGTAATAAATACGCCAAGTACCGAACTTTCTGTAAATACTCTTAGTATATAGCTTAAGCTAATGCCCATAACTGCAGAAAATGCAATGAATAGCAATGCTGCAACACCGTATGATAAACGGTTAAAGCCAAATGATATAATTAGTACGAAAGCGAGCGGTGCAAACATTACAATAGTACCTAAGCCAGTATTGCCACCTGTTGCCGGGTCCCTAAGCATTTCATATAATGCCTGGTTGCCTGAAAATATGAACGCGCATAAAGCCGAAAGGCCCAGTGCGACAAACATCCACATAAATACATTAGCTATGAATTTGCGGGATGCATCCTGTTCATTTAATTGTATTACGTTTTTATAAACGTATTCGGGATCTTTAAATTCCATTTTGTGTTAAAAATTATAGTACGAATATATAAATAAAAGGTGAATGCAGCATGAAGAAAGGTGCAAGACTATTAGAGTCAAGAGGCAAGAAGAAGTCTGGCTACCTGTTGGCGCTTTCCTGGCTCTTGACTTCTTGAATCTTGATTCTCAATTCAATCTCCTCATCAACTGCTCCTCCACTTTTTTGAAAACCTGTATGGGTTTCAGGGTACGCCAGCCAATGCTATCGAGTTCGCCGCCAAAATTGATGTAATAGTCGATATTGCTGTGTTTAAATTCGTCTATCACGTGTTCGCGGAAGTTGATGCCTGCTATCCAGCCGTCCTCTACATCCTGGAACCACTCTTCGTAATAGCAATCATCGCTTGAATGAAAGTTGAGTACGTTTTCGCCGATCAGGATAAAATGAGTGATGCCATTATCTATCATCAGGTCGAGCAGCTCACGCTTCAGCATCATAATGTCGTTATTGATGGCATCATTCCATTCACCTATCAGCTCAATAATTGTGTAGCCTTTATCATAATCGGCAAAAAGCACTTTTAAATAAAGGGTATTGGAGCCGAATGAGTCCCATTGCGGGTGCAGCAGGTAATTGTATACCTGCTTGTCAAATTCAAATTCGCTGTATTCTGTCGCATAAAAAGGCGAAAACTCATCTTCCGATGCCACGTAATCGTCTCTCCAGCGGTAATATGGTTCAATATCGTGCATGTTTTTGATTTCAAATTGTCTGAACCCGAATTTTTTGAATTTGAGAATTTATCGAATACAAGCATCTTCAAATTTCCAAATCAACACATCTTCAAATTCAGTTTATTTTTTTAAATAATGATCAACAGCGCTTCGTACGCTGCCGTATTGTTTCAGTAACCCGGCTGCTTCCTCTTCGTTCAGCCCGGTTTCGTCCATTACCATGCGGGTGCCCCTGTTCACCAATTTGTGGTTGCTTAACTGCATGTCAACCATTCTGTTCCCTTTTACACGGCCAAGCTGGATCATGACACTTGTGCTCAGCATATTTAAAACTAATTTTTGTGCGGTACCGGCCTTCATGCGGGTCGACCCGGTTAAAAACTCAGGGCCTGTTACTACTTCAACCGGGTACTGCGCCACAGCCGCTACCGGGCTGCCGCTGTTACAAACAATACAGCCGGTAACTAAATTATGCTCATTAGCCGTTTTTAAGCCGCCGATCACATACGGTGTAGTGCCCGAAGCGGCTATGCCAACAACTACGTCTTTATCATTAATGTCGAAAGCTTCCAGATCTTTCCAGGCCTGTATAGCATCGTCTTCAGCAAATTCAACAGCTTTGCGGATCGCGCCATCGCCGCCTGCTATCAAGCCCACCACCATATCAAACGGAACGCCGAATGTCGGCGGGCATTCTGATGCATCAACCACGCCTAAACGGCCACTGGTGCCGGCGCCTATGTAAAATAAACGTCCGCCGTTTTTCATCCTTTCTGCGGTGATAGTTGCCAGGGCTTCTATCTGTGGCAATGCCTTTTCCACTGCCAGCGGAACCGTTTTATCCTCGTTATTAATGTTTTCTAAAATTTCCCTTACGGTCTGTTTTTCGAGGTTTTTGTAGTGCGATTCCCTTTCGGTAGTGGTTTCCATTGCTTATTTTCAAATAATTTATAACAAAATTCGGTAAAAATCATCAAATGCAAGGGTGCGGGTAAAAATTATTGACCCTGCAATTGTTAACTTTGTGTGTAATAAGTTATGAAGAGGACCGCGGGTGTAATTTTCCGGACAATAATCCTGCTGCTGGTAGGGGTGATGATAGGCCAGGTGCTTAACAAGGATTTTGCCGCGCGTAACCTTGGCTTCTCCTTTGTGAGTAATAGTAAAATAGCAAAGGTGCTGCAACTGGTTGACCGCAACTATGTTGACAGCGTTAATATCGATAGTATTGAAGGTGTATCGGTAAATAACCTGCTTCAAAACCTTGATCCGCATTCGCTTTATTTACCGCAGCAGCAGGCGCAATCCATTAATGAACGGTTAGACGGTGGTTTTAACGGTATTGGTATCGAATACCAGTTACTGCGTGATACGCTGATCATTACGCAGGTTTATGCCGGCGGTCCGGCCGAAAAAGCAGGCTTACTGGTGGGCAGTAAGGTGATCAATGTTGACGATAAAAAATTTTCGGGGAGCAAGCTAACAGCCTCCCGGATAAATGGTGTTTTCAGGGGTGAAAAGGATGCAGAAATAAAACTGAGTGTTGTGCCTCCGCTGAGCAAAGATTTAAAAATACTTATGGTTAAACGGGGACATGTTGACCTAAGCAGCGTTGATGCCGTCTATATGGCCGATGCTAACACCGGCTATATCAAGATCAGTAAGTTTTCGGCCACTACCGACCTCGATTTCAGAAAGGCGTTAACGGCGCTAAAAGTTGACGGTATGAATAAATTGCTACTCGACCTGAGAGGCAATGGCGGTGGCTACCTTAACGCTGCTACATCATTAGCCGATGAGTTTTTAGCCGATGGAAAGCTGATAGTTTATACTAAAGGTATCCACGAGCCCCGCACTGATTACTTTGCCACCGATTCGGGCATGTTTCAGAAAGGGAAACTTACCGTGCTTATTGATGAATATTCGGCCTCGGCCAGTGAGATTTTAGCAGGGGCCCTGCAGGACCTTGACAGGGCTACTATTGTTGGTCGACGATCATTTGGTAAAGGTTTGGTACAGCAGCAGTTTGCTTTTGACGATGGTTCAGCAGTGAATTTAACAGTGGCCAGGTACTATACCCCTTCGGGCCGCTCTATCCAGAAATCATACAAAAACGGGGTTGACAGTTATCGCAATGAACTTGCCCAGCGTATGCAAAAAGGCGAACTTTTTTCAGAACAAAGCAACCTTAATGATAGTGTTTTTAAAGGTACCCCATCATTCCATACTTCAAGCGGGCGTAAAGTTTTTAGCGGCGGAGGCATTATGCCCGATGTTTTTGTACCGGCGGATACCAGCAAATTCACCCCTCTTATCCAGGACCTGAGCCAGCAGCAATTATTTACCGCTTACGTTGTTGACCGCCAGCAGCAATTACTTAAAAAATATCCGACTGAAGCTGAGTTTTTAACTCAATATGCTGTTAGTAATGACGAGGTAGATAAATTTATACTGTATGCCTCGCAAACCATTAAAGAAATGGATTCGCACGAAGTACAGATCTCAAGGGAGCCTATTAAAACGATCCTCAAAGCCCAGGCGGCCCGCTTTAAATGGGGTGATAACGCCTACTTTAAAGTGATCAACACCGATGATGTGACCTTTAAAAAAGGCTTGGAGCAGTAAGGAGGCTAAACAAAAGATGTCATTTCGAGTGAGTCCGTGAGGGGCATGAGCGCCGGGGCGAAAGAGAAATCTTATACATTATGCTTGTATGGCTGTGCCTGCGTATAAGATTTCTCCTCACTGGCGTAGCGCGATCCCCGCGCTTGTTCGTCGAAATGACAGTAGTTTTTACGCTCTACGTATCCTAATTCTTTTCCGCCAGGAAAATCTCATTAATCAATTCCAAATTTGCCATAACACCTGCCATTGTGCCGCTATTAACCGCATTGGCTATGGAGCGAATGCCCGAAGCGCTGTCGCCGGCGGCGTAAACGCCGGGTACCGTTGTTTTTTGCTGTGCATCAACCTGGATGTGGCCCTGATCGGTAAATGAGCAGCCTAATTGTAATGCAATATCACTGTGTTGCACAAATGGGAGCCTCGCATATAATGCTTTAAGTTTTATTTCGGAGCCGTTTTGCAAATGGATGGTAGTTATCTGGCCGTCATGATGATCAAACGCTGCTATTTCCCCCTCAATAATTTGTATATTATTATGACTGATAATGGATTGCTGACCTTCGTTTAAAGTTGATTTTCCGTTAGTGAACAGGATGAGATCTTTGGTCCAGTTTGAAATAAGTTTAGCCAGCTCAAAAGCCATTTCGCCATTAGCAAATATGCCTGTAGGCTGATAGCCGTATTCATAACCATGGCAATAGGGGCAATGAATAATCGATATTCCCCAGCATTCGGCAAAGCCGGGAATGTCAGGCATTTGATCTTTAATACCGGCAGCAAGGATAATTTTCTTTGCGCTGAATGTTTCACCGGATATTGTACTAACCTCAAAGCCCTTAGTTATTGGTGTACATTGAGTGGCCTCGCTATGGAGCAGCGTGATAGTTGGGTATTTTAAAGTTTGTTCACGGGCAATAGTCAAAATCTCGTGCGGGGTTTGACCATCGCGGGTAAAAAAGTTGTGTGAGTGTGGCGTTTGGCGGTTGCAGGGCATGCCACTATCAATAATTAATACTTTACGCATGGCACGGCCCAAAGCCATGCCTGCAGATAAACCGGCGCTGCTGCCGCCGATAATGATCACATCAAAATCCTTCATATGATATTGCGGTTAATTATGGATAAAGGTAAATGACAAAAACACAAAATGCAACCATGTTGCATTTTGTGTTTTTAAACTGACAAAGTAGAATGGCCGGCTGGCTAAAGAAATGCCAATTGCGCCGGTATTTTATTTTTTATTGGTTTTGTTCAGTGTTAATAATCCGTTGAAATAGGATAATAGTTTTCGGTTATCATCCTGAATGTAGGCCACCGGATAATCGTAATTCATAAAAGTAACCTTCCATACTTTGGCAAAATGAGGCTGATCAGGCGTATCCGGCGTTAGGTTGTAATACCCGAACTCCGCATTAAGGCATGATGATTCATTAACGCGGTTATCAATGGTATAGCCATCTTTTTTAAAAGCATCAATAAAAATTTTACGTATTTGGAGCAGCGGAGCCGTTGCTGTAGTATTTAGGCTAAGTGTGCCATAGCGCCGGCCAATGGTAGTTGAAAAAACCTCGTTCCTAAAATGATAGCCTATTCCCGAATTAAAGATGGGTAAACCTTTGCTTTCTTCATAGGCTATAACATGCTGGTAGATATTAAGCGGACCATTATTGCTTATGCTATCGTTTAAAATAACTCTATATATTACCAGGCCGTTAACCGGGATATTATTTTTTTGCAGGAGCGTAATAGCTGTTGCCAGTTCAACTCTATTGCTGTCGCTATAATCACGTTTAACGCGACTGATGCAGCCATTATCTTCTCCGCCGGTAGATGATAGCTCGCCTTTTTTGCATGCAGTAAAAGCGGCCAGTACTATTAGTACTAAACAGTAAAACTTTTTCATGAAGTGTAAAGTATTGAGGTTTAGCAGTATTACGGAGAGGGGGATGGAAACGTAACAACCAGGGGGTAAAAAACGTCATTGCGAGGGACGAAGCAATCGCGGACTATGCAGGGCGTACCTTCGAATAGGGGATTGCTTCGTTCCTCGCAATGACGCGGTGGTGAACCTTTGAAAGTCTGGATTTGATAGATCAAATTCAAGGTAATCCTCAAATCCTAAAAATCAAGGTTCTTATTTCTGCCTGAACCATACCTGCACCGGCGCGCCCGAAAAATCAAAGTTTTCCCTTAGTTTATTTTCGATAAACCGATAGTAAGGCTCCTTTACATATTGCGGCAAATTGCAGAAAAACGCAAACATTGGCGAAGTGCCGGCAATTTGGGTAATGTATTTTATTTTAACGTATTTACCTTTAATTGATGGTGGCGGGTAGTTTTCGATAATTGGCAGCATTACCTCGTTTAGTTTTGAAGTAGGGATCTTACGGGCGCGGTTCTGGTAAACCTGGTTGGCTACATCGATCACCTTTAATACCCTTTGCTTTTCGGTAACTGAGGTAAATACAATAGGCACATCGGTAAAGGGGGCTATCTTATCGCGGATCTGCTCTTCAAAAACCTTGATGGTTTTGCTGTTCTTCTCAATCAAATCCCATTTATTCACCACAATTACTACGCCTTTTTTGTTCTTTTCGGCCAGGTGAAAGATATTGATGTCCTGCGATTCAAAGCCTTCAACCGCATCAATCATCAGGATAATTACATCGGCTTCTTCCAGTGCTTTGATGGTACGCATTACCGAGTAAAACTCAATGTTTTCCTTAACCTTGGTTTTTTTACGCATCCCGGCTGTATCTATCAGCATAAAATCATGACCATACTGGTTATAATGGATATGGATAGAGTCGCGGGTGGTACCGGCAATAGGGGTAACTATGTTACGGTCTTTACCGATAAGTGCGTTAATGATAGATGATTTACCCACGTTGGGGCGACCGACAATAGCATATTTAGGGCGGGTGTTTTCTTCCAGTACTTCGTCTTCAAAGTGTTTTACCACTTCGTCGAGCAATTCGCCGGTACCTGAGCCGGTCATTGATGAAATGCTGTAGATTTCGCCAAGGCCGAAGCTGTAAAACACCATAGCATCGGCAACCTGGTTGTTATTGTCCAGCTTGTTTACTACCACAAAAACAGGTTTATTGCTTTTGCGCAGGCGGTTGGCAATCTCATCATCCAAATCTGTGATGCCGGTTGTAACATCAACAACAAAAAGGATTACCGAAGCTTCTTCAATGGCAATGTCAACCTGCTCACGGATGGCGGTTTCAAAAACATCGTCTGAATTGGCTACATAGCCGCCTGTATCAATAACGGTAAAATTGTGGTTAAGCCACTCGGCAACGCCGTAATGCCTGTCGCGCGTGACACCGCTAAAGTCATCAACAATGGCCTTGCGACTTTCGGTTAAACGGTTATATAATGTTGATTTGCCTACGTTGGGCCTGCCCACAATGGCTACTATGTTACTCATGCTTTTTTATTAAGAGTCAGGATGCAAGAAATCAAGATTCAGGAATACAAATCTATCTAACTTAACAAATGCTTCTACGAAATTTTTAATTTTTATTAATGATAGATCAAGATGTTGGATTATCCTGCATCTTGATTCTAAAAGTCTTGGTTCTGTTCTTTCTATTCGTACCCGAATTGTTTGAGGTAATTCTTTTTGGTACGCCAGTCGGGGATCACTTTTACAAACATCTCCAGGAAAACTTTTTGCTGAAAAAAGTCTTCCATGGCGCGGCGGGCATAGGTGCCGGTAATTTTTAACATTTCGCCGCCTTTGCCTATGATGATGTTCTTTTGCGATTCGCGCTCAACAATAATTTCTGCGCTGATACGGTAAAGCTTTTCGCCCTCAATAAAGGCGGTTACAATAACCTCGGTGCTGTACGGAATTTCTTTTTTGTATTGTTTAAACACCTGTTCGCGGATCATTTCTGAAGCGAAAAAGCGGTCGTTACGGTCGGTTAGCGCATCTTTTTCGTAATAAGCGGCATGCTCCGGCAGGTTTTCGATCACGAAATCCATAATGGCCTTAATGTTGTGCCCATGCAATGCCGATATCGCGAAGATGGCTTTAGGGTTTAATTTCTCCTGCCAAAATTCGACCTTCTTTTTTACGGTTTCTTCATCGCTTTGGTCAATTTTGTTGATGAGTACGGCAAGAGGCGCTGATGAACGTTCCAGTTTTTTAAGAACGTCTGCTTCGTCATATTCTTCATAAATGTCTGTAACCAGCAAAATAAGGTCGGCATCAACAATAGAACCGTCAACCTGGTGCATCATGCTTTCGTGCAGGGCGTAGTGCGGTTTGATAACACCAGGGGTGTCCGAAAACACGATCTGGTAGTTTTCGTCATTCACAATACCCAAAATGCGGTGGCGTGTAGTCTGCGCTTTAGGGGTGATGATGGACATTTTTTCGCCCACCAGCGCGTTCATAAGGGTTGATTTCCCTGCGTTGGGTTTACCTATTATACTTACAAAACCTGCCTGATGAGCCATAAAAAAATAATTAAAAATATATTTGGACTGCAAAGAAACGAATTATATCTTTGCAGTCCAATTAAAACGGAGTGCAAATTTGCATTTTGATAATTGGAAGCACCTTTCCGGGGTTATGGCCGGATCTCAAATATATAGCACAATACAGTGCGGGATGGAGCAGTTGGTAGCTCGTCGGGCTCATAACCCGAAGGTCGTAGGTTCGAGTCCTGCTCCCGCTACGAAGAAAATGAAAAGCCTCAAGTTGAAAAATTTGAGGCTTTTTGTTTGATGTTCTCTTAATAGAGATGTATTGATTATATTTAACGTTATTTATCTATTGATAACTGAAAAAGATATATTTATACAGGATGACACATGTTGAGAATATACCACATATTCTTAAAAACGGCATTACTCATCAATGGTCGGCCAATAGCAATAAAGATTACGTCCCTATTGGATCCGGAAGTTTAATATCAAAGAGGGAAAGTTTTATATTACCAAATGGCGAAGCACTTGGGCGTTACATCCCTTTTTACTTCGGTGCGCGGATGCCAATGCTATATGTAATTAAGCAAGGGGCCAATAGCATATATTATAACATGCGACCGGTATCTACAGAAGATATTGTTTATTGTATTACAAGTGTTGAGCAGATAAGGGTTCATAATTTGAGGTTTGTTTTTTCAAACGGGCATGCAGTAAGCGATCTGACTGATTTTTTTTACGAAGCAGATATAGATGATATTCTTAATATAATTGATCTTTCAGCAATAAACGCACAATATTGGGTTGATTACAATGATCTTGATTTGAAAAGAAGAAAAGAGGCCGAGTTTTTGGTCATAGACGATATACCTGCAAGTGCAATATTAGGGTTTGCAGTTTATAATAAAAATGCCAAACAAAAACTTTTGGCATTTGATATTAGTGAAAGTAAAATTGTTATCAAACCTGATTACTATTTTTAACAGATGATTACATACATTGAAGGGAATATATTAGAAAGTAGGGTTGACGCTTTGGTGAATACCGTAAACACTGTTGGAGTTATGGGGAAAGGATTGGCTCTTCAATTCAAAAAGGAATTTCCTCACAATTTTAAAATCTATCAACAGGCCTGCAAAAATAAAAGTTTTGATATTGGCAATCTAATAGTTACCGAAGAAGAATCGTTGTTGTATGGTAAGAAGATAATAATTGATTTGCCAACTAAAACAGACTGGCGTAAACCATCTGAATATAACTATATAGACACAGGCTTGAAACAGCTGGCATCTGTAATAAACGAAAGGCAGATTAAGTCGATAGCAATACCATCTTTAGGAACAGGGCACGGGGGCTTAGAATGGAATAAAGTTAAGGAATTGATAGAGTCAAACTTAAATGGAATAGAGAGTGATATTCAGGTCTACTTACCTAATGCTGTGATAAAAGAGGCTATGAAAGAGGAGCGCGCTAAATTGACACCTGCCCGGGCTATGTTATTAGCGGTCTTGTTCGACCTTGCTAAAAGCGGGGAATTTGTATCGGAGTTTGCTGCTGAAAAGGTTGCTTATTTTTTGCAGCGCTTTGGGGCAAAAAGCGAGTTTAAACTAACTTTTGAGCCAAATTTCTATGGCCCCTATTCGGGTAAAGTGAGACGTGTGCTTTACTATCTAAACGGAAATTATATCACAGGGTATAGCGCTATGGATAAAAAGCCATTTGAAGAGTTGGGTATTATGATGGACACGGAAGAGGATGTTCTGGCATATCTTAGCCAGGAATCAAACCTCGCTTTTCTTGATATTGTAAACAAAACCAAAAATTTTTTATCCGGGTTTTACTCTGCTTTTGGGTTGGAGCTATTGTCTACTATAGATTTTCTTTCTGTCAAGTTCAAGACCAAAAATTTGGATGAAATATTAAACCGTCTTCACGGTTGGAGCGATAGAAAACGGACACTTTTCTCCAATGAAAAATTTGTTGAACAGGCAATAGCGAAGCTTGAGGGGCATAATTTATAAGGCTTTAACATTTATTTAATTCCCTGCCTCTTTCAAATCTCCCTGGTGCCAGTAGATCATATACCGGGCATCATGTAATTTGTAAAAAGGGATCAGTTCCAAGCCTTTGAACTTAGCCGGACTGATCAGTTCGGGCGCAATGAAAGTTTGTGGTTTTCCGGCTACTGGTTTCAGGTATTTTTCAGGATCAGACTGGTTACTTACCAGTATAGGTGCCTTATTTAACGGATATGTTTTACCTCGGGGCTGCGGTAATTTTCAATGGCTGTTATTTTAACATCCATTTTACGTTTTGATGAAGCAAATGAAATAATAGTATCAGATTCAATCATCTTTTTTACATTTTGATTGCTATCCGTGGAAATTTTTACCTATCATTACAAAATGCATGTTGTAATTGGTTCCAAACTCCTCCTTGTAGCTTGTTTATCACTTATGAAGCCGGCAAAGCCTGCCGTACTTCACGCATCAAAAAAACATAAAGCAAATAAAACGGTAAAATTGCATAGCCATGCGAGGTTGAGGCATCATTATGCCGAAGTTGAGGCCAATTATGAAACCGGCGAAACCACACCCGACGAGCTGGTTGAATTTGCCCAAACCCTGAAAGGCGTTAGGTATCGGTATGGTTCAAGCAACCCGGAAAAAGGTTTTGATTGCTCAGGCTATGTTAATTATGTTTTTACTCATTTCGGCATCTCTATCCCCCGCAGTTCATCGGATTTTGCGCCGGTTAAGGGGATTGATATTAAAGACGCCAAATTTGGCGATCTGATTTTGTTTACCGGAACCCGCAGTCACAATTACCACAGTGCAGGGCATATTGGTATTGTGATATCACAACCTGGTGAACCATTGGTGTTTATCCATTCTACATCGGGTGATGAAAATGGCGTTACTGAAACCGCCATGAATGATCGTTACCAGCGCAGGTATATTAAAACCATCCGTGTGTTTAAGGAAGAGTCTCAACCACAGGAAGAGGACGAAGATGCCGTTCCTGATACGTTAGAAGAAGCCCGTTAATCTTAATGTAGAGACGCATCACATGCGTCTCCCGTTTGCAGGTTACAAAACATTTAAGCCCGCTCTGCGCATTGTGAGATGTGTAACCGCTATTGTGTTTTATTCGATTGATTATCAGTTACTTGATGGTTTGTTTCTGAATTCGTGTTAACCCTGTTAACCCCCATTCCCAATGATGATCTCTACGTTTCCCTGTTCTTAATAACTCCTGTTTACCAATCTCTGATCAATAAAAAGATAGCCCACAAACCCTGCAACCAGTGTTAATAATACCCATTTAAAGCTGATAATTGCATTTAAAAACATATCACCGCTTTCTGGGCTCATTACCGATAGCAACCCATAGGCCAAGGCCAAGCCCGATGCAAATATCCCAAGTGCCAACAAGTTAAAGCGCAGATCGTTTTTACGGTTGATTTGTTCCTGCAGTTTTCTCCTAACGTTAGCGGCAAAACTCATAGGCAGGCCTTCTTTTGGCTCGGTACCCAGTGCGGTAAATAAGTTTTGATAAGCAAGCAGGTCGTTCTTATCTTCTTCCGAAAGTGTTTTGTTATCGGGAACTAAACCGTTGTTCAATAGTTCCTGTAATTCGTCGTCATCCAGCTCTTTCATATATTTTCTTTCTTAAGGTCTTTTTCAATTTTCTCTTTCAATAATTTCCGCGCCCTGAAAAGATGGCTTTTCACTGTTCCTTCCGGGATGCCCGTGATCTCTTCGATCTCAGCACATGAAAACTCATTTAGGTGGTACAGCGTTAACACTGTTTTATATTGATGCGGCATTTGCTCAATAAGCAGGTTAACATAAGCTGCGGTATTTTTTTTTATCAGTTCCTGTTCGGGGTTTTTATCTGTAAAATGATGATTATCAATATTTTCTGGATATTCGGCAGGGGGATTGTTCTTGTTCTTTTTAAAATAGTTTACAGCGGTTAAGTAGGCTATACGTGCTATCCAGGTTGATAGTTTCGACTGAAACTCAAACCGGTGCAGGTTTTGGTGAATCTTAATGAAAACTTCCTGGCATATATCCTCCTTGTTTTGCTGGTCTTGCACCAGCCGGTTTATCACAAAGAAAACCAGCTTTTCGTACTGCTTTACCAGCAGTTCAAAAGCCCGGAGATCTTTATTTAATATTCTGGATACAACCTCGTGTTCATTAAACATATTACAGTAGTCAATATATAAGGTTTAGCGGTTGCAAAAAAAGAATAAAAAAATATTTTAAAATAATTGCAACCGCGGTACAGCATGTGTTGACTACTGTAGCAAATGCTTAAACAAACAAGATCATGAAACAGTTAATGCCATTCATCGTAATCATTGTATTCTTTATACTGATAGCCATATTCATACTTGCCCTTTATAATTACATGCTGAAAAAACGCATTATTAAATCGGGGCCGCTGGATGAGAACAGCGTGAAATTTCTGGCCCAGTTAAACTCAGGCAACGAGGCCTTAAAATGGGGGCTCATCCTCCTTTGCGCCGGTATAGGTTTTATAGTAATGCAATTCATCCCCTACAGTGCCGAAGATTCGCCCGTTCCTTACGGAGTTGAAATGATCTTTATCTCAGCCGGCTTTCTAATCTATTACCTGCTGCTTCGCCGCCGTAAGGATTAAATAATTAGCCTGTGTTAATCACTTATAACCTCAATAGTTATAGCCAAACCGCGGTGCAGGTAAAAGGAGATATTGCTGATTCGGTAACTAAAGCGCCTTTGCCATTGATAACCGTACGACTAAAGAATGCTGCCAATGAAACCATTATGGTTGCTGTTACTAAAGACGATGGCTCCTTCAGTTTTGCTTCGGTACAACCGTCAAACTATTCGCTGTCTATTAACGCTATTGGCTACAGTTCAAAAACAATACCCCTCGATCTTACACATCAGCAGCAAACACTGGTGCTAAAACCGGTTTATCTAAGTGATGTAATGACCAATCTGAAAGAGGTTGCCATAACCGCCGAAAGACCGATTATCAGGCAAAAGGCCGACAGAATAATTTACGACCTGAAGGCGGATCCTGAAAGTAAGGGAAATAATGTACTAAGCATGATGAGGAAAATTCCTTACCTGTCATTAGATGGGGATGATAATTTACTGCTCAAAGGAAATTCAAGCTTTAAAGTGCTTATTAACGGTAAGCCCTCCGGCAGCTTGGAAAGCAACCTTAAAGCCGTTTTAAAAAGCATCCCGGCATCAACCATTGAGCGGATTGAGGTGATCACCACACCGCCATCAAAATATGATGCCGAAGGTTTGGCGGGCATCATTAACATCATCACCAGCAAAAAAGTCAACGATGGTATCAATGGTTCTGTAAATATCAATGAAAGCTTGCCTACAGGTGGCCCCGGCATTGGAGGTTCTGTTACGGCTAAAAAAGGCAAGTTCGGTGTTTCTGCTTTTGGCGGTGGCAGCATCAACAATTCGCCGCAAACCTATAATATCAACAAGCGTGTTGATACTGCCGGTACAACACTGGCGCAAACAGGTTATCAACGTTCAAATAATAAAACCGCTTATTTCGGCACCGAATTAAGCCTGCAGATAGATACACTGAATTTATTAACCGCCCAGTTCAATTATAACGGCAGCCGTGCAACCGATCATAACGGGCAGTCGTCCCTGCTAACCGGCGATAGTAAGCCTGAGCAATACCGTTTTCAAAACAATAATAAGGCCACCAGCTATGGCATTGATGCAGGTATCAATTATGAATTGGGCTTTAAAGGAGTTAAAAACAGGCTACTTACATTCTCATACGTGTACAGCAGCAACACAAATAACAAAAATGGCGACGTTCAATTTTTTGACAGGGTAAATTTCCCGGGCCCCAATTTTCAACAAAGCGATAAACAAAAATTTAAAGAACACACTGTACAAGTTGATTTTGTTACCCCAGTAAATAAAATGACCATTGATGCCGGCATTAAAGCTATATTCAGGAATAACAGCAGCGATTTTAGCTATAGCTCATTAAATGAAACAACTGGTTTATATGAGCATGATGCAGCGCAGTCAAACGCGTTTACCAATACCCAAAATGTATTTAGCGCTTATAACTCCTATCAATTGGCTTTAAACAGTTGGAACATCAATGCCGGTGTGCGGGTTGAGGAAACCGTGATCCGGGCTGATTTCATGAGTACGGCATCTGTGGCCGATCAAAACTATTTTAACATTGTTCCTTCTGTTTCGGTAAGTAAAAGATTTAAAGACGAAAGCAGTATCAACTTCGGTTTTTCGCAAAGGATCAGGAGGCCGGGAATCAACAGGCTTAACCCTTATGTTGACCGCTCAAACCCTAATTATGAAGTTACCGGTAACCCAAACCTGAGACCTGTTTTATTGAACGATATCCAGCTTGGGTATGGCAGCAATAAAAAATTATCAGTAAACATCGGGCTCGACTATTCGTTCATGAACAATCTCGATTTGCAGGTAGTTAATTTTGACCGGGCTACCCAGGTTACACAAGTTACCTATGCTAATACAGGCAAGGCCAGCAGTGCGGGCGTTAATTTTAACCTTAGTTACCCTGTGACTAAAATTTACAACGTAAGCCTCAATGGTAATATGATGTACTTGTGGCTGCAAGGCCAGGCCGACGGAAAAGTAGTGAATAATAACCTGCTGATGTATGGGGCCACGCTATCAAACGTAGTACGCCTGAACCATGGCTGGGCCCTGAATGCCGATTTGGGTATAAATAGCCGCAACCCTACGGGTTTACAGGGGTACACCAACGGCTTTTTTTACAGCGCGTTCAATTTCAACAAGGATATTGTAAAAAATAAGTTCAGTATCTCTGGGGGGATCAAAAATCCATTTACCAAATACCGTAACAGTGTAAGCAAAAAATTTGGTCCTCAGTTTAATCAAACCTACCAAAGCATGAACTATTACAGGTCATTCAGCATCAGCCTGAACTACAATTTTGGAGGCTTAAAAGACAGGATCAATAAAAACAAAACAGGGATTGAAAATAATGATGTGGCTAATTGATGATAGCGTATCTGATTATTGCAAAGGCCTCAACAATTTTAGTTAAGGCCTTTGTACGTTGATCGAAGCATTTTTGAGGCAATGAATCTAAGAAAAACAGGTTTGGACAACCAAGGAAGATATGGTTAATTGTAATTTTTAAAAAAGGGCCCAGGCTCGTAAGTAGCTTTAAGCTAAGTGTGCCAGCCCGTCAGGAAACATTCCTTTGGCCACTACAACCATATCAAGCGCTTCGCGGATCAGTTTGATCTTGCCATTTTCGGCAACCACGCGCCCCATATAGGTTTGCGGATAAACCCGACCGGTTGAATTGACTATAGCGTCCACATCATATTCGCCAAAGGCCTGATCAGGTGTATCAATATGGATCCTGATGTTTTGAAATTTGAAGTTGCCGAATGTTTTAGGTAGGTTTTTAAGGAAATTATATATTACGTCCCGGCCTTTCCATTGCCAGGGTAAACCTAAACTTGCAAGGTAGGGAAGCTCGAACACTGCGTCGTCGGCAAAAAGTTCAATAGCTGTATCGGGGTTATTGACATGCTCAAGATAGCTGAGCAATAATTCTTTAGCGGTTTTCATTTCTTTGAAATTTTATGATCCTGTCCGTTCATCGGTCAGGGTATCACAAAGGTGCAAAGTACCCAACCGCCACACATTGATTTATAGTAAGAAAGAAATTGACTTATATCAACCAAATTAAAAGGTTAGATTATAGTGTGTTAAGAAATTGTTGACCACATGAGCCAATTTGTGACAAACAGATGTGATAACTTATTGTACATTTGCACTATCAAAACAGTGCGGGATGGAGCAGTTGGTAGCTCGTCGGGCTCATAACCCGAAGGTCATAGGTTCGAGTCCTGTTCCCGCTACCAGAAAAAAGTCAAAAGCCTCAAGTCGAAAGATTTGAGGCTTTTGTTTTTGTCCTATACGCAATCTCGTGGCATGTCCGTTCGTGCGACTTTAAACATTAGTCAGCATAATGTTTTGTGAATAATGGCAATATTTTAATATTTGTGTAATCTGTTAAAATAGAATGCTTTATCATTTAAATAAACCAGTTATGAAATTAAGACTAATTTTATCATTTATCCTTTTAGCCACTTGCTTTACTGCGTTTAGTCAGGAAAAGAAGAACGAAGCTATTGTTGAAAAGGGCTTAGTTAAAATATCAGTCATGTATCCTTATGCTGAAGGTAAAACCTTTAATATGGAATATTATGAAACGAAGCACATGCCGATGGTGGCGCAGCTTTTAGGATCAAATTTGGTTAAATACAGCATTGAAAAAGGGATTGCAAGTGGTATCCCTAACCAACCGCTGCCTTTTATGGCAGTCGGCACTTTTTATGTAAAAAGCCTAAGCGACTATCAAGCCGCTATAGCGCCCAAAAGAGACGCCATCCGTGCGGATTTTGCAAATTATACTAATGTCAGTCCTGTTATTTTGGTAAGTGAGGTGGTGAAGTAAAACGTAATATTTTCATAAAGTGGCGACCAATTCAACGCCTCAACAAATTTTTAAATGTTAGCAGGTAACGTTTGTATGAGAGTTAATACTGCCAAACTAAATAACTATAGTTATGGGATATATCCGGATATGCTGCTTAGCCATGTTTATTATAGGGGTGTTTTTAATAACAATGTATACAGGGGACCGCCGAATACATCCGGTTACAACTAATAAAATACCTCCCGCTGCCGCTATGGTCATTGTTGCAGTAGTTATAGGGCGGAGAAGATAGTTTTTTATTAGTTACTAAACCGGCGTTTACTACCTGCAAATAATGGAAAGCAATAAAATACCGCTAACACTTAATTATCTGGGCGAAAGTCACCGGTTACAAATTGTTCATGGGCAGTATCATAGTTTGATGTCGCTCATAGCAGATTATTTGGCAATCCCGGGATTTGGATTATGTTGCGGAATGGGTAGTTGCGGCACTTGCGTGGTACAAATAGCCTCGCCATATTCACAGGTTAAAAGGAATGTTATGGCATGTGGTATACTGGTGAATGATGAATTGGCTAATATGGTAATTTTAATACCTGATAAAATTTATTAGTATTGTCTATAGTCAGACTTGAATTGGTGTCATGCTGAGTGTTTAATCCGGGCCTCTGCGTGCGACCTTTTTACAGCCCCTCTTTGTCGGCTATGGAATTTGACAAATCTTTGTAAAAAACGGATTACAAAAAAGAGCTATCTTTAATTTTACCCCAAAAACCTGAATGAGCACAATTTTAAAAAACCGGATAACCTCTATTGACTTTCTCCGGGGTACTATCATGATTATTATGGCCCTTGATCATGTGAGGGATTATTTATACTCCGGGTCATTTTTTTATGATCCGCTTGACCTTACAAAAACAAGCGGCATATTATTTTTCACCCGGTGGATCACTCATTTTTGCGCTCCTATATTTATGCTGCTTGCCGGAACATCGGCATACCTCATCGGGCAAAAGAAAACTAAAAAAGAGTTATCCATATTCCTGGTAAAACGGGGATTGTGGCTCATATTTCTCGAAATGTTCGTAGTTAACTT
This sequence comes from Mucilaginibacter gossypii, assembly GCF_900100945.1. GTDB lineage: Bacteria > Bacteroidota > Bacteroidia > Sphingobacteriales > Sphingobacteriaceae > Mucilaginibacter > Mucilaginibacter gossypii. The sequence goes on from NZ_FNCG01000016.1 coordinate 118,086, forward strand.
CGGCTGGAACTTCAATATCACATTTCCCATGTTTTTCTTTATTACTATATGGGCGCTGGGCTTAAGCATGATCATACTGGCGGCATTGATCCATCTGCCTATAAAATTGGTCCTGGGCATTAGCGTTATAATCATATTGGGGCATAATCTTTTAGACGGCGTTCATGTGCCGGGCAGCACTTTGCCGGCTTTTGGCTGGTCGCTGCTTCATGACCAGCAGTTTTTTACCTGGCATAAGGAAATTTTATTGGTAGGGTATCCCATTGTACCCTTAATGGCGGTTATGTCTTTAGGTTATTGTTTAGGCGCATGGTACGCGGCGGGCTATGAAGTTAGCAAAAGGCAAAGAAACTTATGGATAGCCGGCGCCACCTGTATTGTTTTGTTTATTGTATTACGTTATACTAACCTCTATGGAGATCCGGTGAAATGGAACGTACAGAAAAATACATTATTTACCATCCTGTCATTTATTAAGGTAAATAAATATCCGCCATCGTTGTTGTACCTGCTGTTGACGCTGGGTGCGGCCTTTCTGTTCCTGTCATTTACCGAAAAATCAAAAGGAGCTGTTGTAAAAGTAGTTTCGGTATACGGCAGGGTGCCCATGTTTTATTACCTTATTCATATTTATATAATACACCTGATAGCAATTATCGCATCAGCGCTTACGCCCGGGCAGGACTGGACGATCTGGTTCCTGAAACAACCTATCTGGTTTACAACAAACCTGAAGGGCTACGGGTTTTCATTGCCTGTTGCGTATCTTGTTTGGATTGGAATAGTAATGGCCTTATATCCTTTATGCAAGCGCTATGATGATTACAAACAGGCCAACAAAGGAAAATGGTGGTTGAGTTATTTATAAAAAGTAAAAAATGGAAGCTATAAATGAAATTTCAGAACCAACAGGAAAACATACCCGCACAGCATGGATACCGGCTTTTGGCAGCGGGTTGTTATCAGTTTTAATAGTTTTTATGTTATCGATATTTTCGCCACATAGTGCCGCCGCCCAGGATAAAAACAATGTGGTACGCATAGCCAAACTTGTAATTGATTCTGCTCAATTGCAGAATTATATGGCTGCATTGAAAGAGCATGCCGAAACCGCCGTACGCGTTGAGCCGGGAGTTTTAACCCTATACGCAGTAGCCGAAAAGAATAACCCTACCCACATAACAGTTTTTGAAATTTATGCCGATGCCGCCGCATACCAGGCCCATTTGCAAACGGCTCATTTTAAAAAATACAAAAGCACCACAAAAGATATGGTTAAATCGCTTGAGCTTGTGGAAACCACGCCAATAGTGCTGGCCGCTAAGCCGCGATTGTAGCTGCGGGCATGCCAACATTCTTACCTTAAGCCTTATGGCCTTTTTTCCAATAAAGATGAGATCATCATTTCTAACGAATGGACGTTATTTTCGTCAATGCTGAAGTTGCGGAACATGATTTTTCCGTTTTGGTCAATCAAAAAATTTTCGGGTTCGCCGGTAACGCCGTAAGCTTTTGAAGCAAAATCCTGCGTGCCGCGTAAAGGGATAAATGAGAATTTAGTATTTGCCATAAATGGCAATACATAGGCATCCTGCTCGGGCAATACATTGATCCCTATGTATTCTACGTTTTTGCCTTTAAATTTGTCTATAGCTTTTTGAAAATGCGGAAATTCTCGTCGGCATGGCCCGCAGCCAGGGAACCAAAAGGTCAGCAAAACCACCTTCCCCTTAAGGTCTTTTAAACCAAGCTTTCCTTTACCGCTATAAAGACCAAGTTCAAATGGATATGCGTTAACAGCGGCCCCGGCCCGGATATTTTGGATATCCTGTTGTACTTCATCGTTGGTTTTGCCCAATTTTTCCCCATATCTTTTTGTTATAGCCATAGTGCTTTCAATTGGCATTTTTGCAAGTTTTTTAACCAACGTATCGTAGGCTCCTTTAACATCTCCTGTTTTTTCCTGCAAAGAAGCCTGTTCCTGCGAATAAAAATCACTGATATCAGGATACCTTGGCGGTTTTACCTGTGCAAGCAACGTTGCCGCACCTCTATAATCCTGGTTTGCAGCCAACTTTCGCTCGGCAATAACATTTTCCGTAAAAAGTCTTAAAGGTTTCCAGTTTTGATAGTTTCCAATTTCGGTAGCTAATGAAAGGGCTTTTTCCGGATCGGTGATTATATAGACACCCCATAAACTTTGCATGCCTGCATTTGACCATTCGGATTTTTTCGGTGGATATAGTGAATGCAGCTGCTCAAAGTACCCGATCTTATCCGCAGTGTCAACCGCCCTTTCAGCAAGCCAGTACAAACCCTGGGCGCCACGCTCATTACCAGGAAAGCGCTTCACAATATCAAGTACTTTCTGTTTGTATAGATTTGGGTCGTGTTTTTTAAGTGTTTCGGCATAATAATAGGCATAACTGGCATCGGTAGTATCGGCGATACTTGCCTTTTTCATATATTCTGACGCCTGGGTGTCGTGCCCCCATCTATCAGCATCAAAAGCGAGCATATACCATACCTTGGCTATGTTAGGAGCTATTTCTGTAACTTTCAGTAAGTACTTTTTTGCTTGCGGCATTTCTCGGTTATAGAAAGCCTCGCCTATGGCAAGGGGAATATTTGCTTTTTGCGGATATTGTTTCATCCACTTGTCGTATTGGATAATAAGCGCAGGATTATATATACCCGCTTTCCCGATGTATGCATCATGTGCTTTAAGGCTATCCGGAGTTGCTTCTACAGCCTCCTGAAACTTTTTTATTTCCAAAGCTTTTACGCGGGCTGCGGAGTCGGCACTTTTGGAAATCTTTTTTTGCGCGCAAGCGGGATCAATTGCGCTTAAGATAAATAAGAGGATGACGCTTAGCGGATATTTTAGCATATTTTTCATGATAAAGGTTGGTTTATATTAAGGGATATAATATTTCCTGACTTATAACGGGAGTACAAGCAATTTATTTTTATGTATTTGTCGCAAATTTAAGCTATTCAGCAGCAGCGGTTTTGACTTGCCAACAAATTAAAGCATCTTTATACCCATGGTGCTATGCCCCTGTTTGCAGTGCGTGCTATCAACCCCAAAACAACCAATTTTATTTTTCCTGCTGATGAGTAAAAACCCTACGTACCTTGAATCAAAAGGCCATTATCAAATTCTTGACGGATTGCGCGGTGTGGCATCCCTTTTTGTAGTGGCTTTTCATGTTTTTGAAACCTATGCTGATGGTAACCGCTTTAAGCAAATCATAAATCACGGATACCTGGCAGTCGATTTCTTTTTTGTGCTCTCGGGTTTCGTAGTTGCCTACGCCTATGACGACCGCTGGGGCAAAATGACCCAATGGGATTTTTACAAACGCCGCCTTATTCGCCTGCAACCAATGGTTATTGTCGGATCAATTATTGGTGCGCTGTTCTTCTATTCGCAAAGCGGCACAGCCTTTCCGCTTATTCATGATACGCCGGTTTGGAAAATGCTATTGGTAATGTTGGTTGGTTGTACGCTGATACCCATACTGCCGTCTATGGATATCCGCGGCTGGCAGGAAATGCACCCCTTAAATGGGCCGGCCTGGTCACTGTTTTTTGAATATATCGCTAATATCCTGTACGCGCTGGTGATCCGCAAGTTCTCCAAAACCTTGCTGGCCATATTGGTTTTTGCATCGGCCTGCCTTCTGATTCATTATACCGTGATGGGGCCGCAGGGCGATGTCATCGGCGGCTGGTCGGTTGATAAAACACAGCTCTATATTGGGTTCACGCGGTTGCTGTATCCGTTTTTTGCTGGCATGTTGTTGTGTCGCATGGGTAAACTCATTCATGTTAAAGGCGCGTTTACGGTTTGTAGTATTTTGATCATTGCTGTTTTATGCGTGCCAAGAATAGGAGGGGCTGAACATTTATGGATGAATGGTTTGTATGAGTCCTTTTGTATTATTATCGTTTTTCCGTTAATTGTTGCTATCGGCGCCGGCGGGAGTTTAAAAAGTAAAAACTCGATCAGGATTTGCAAATTTATGGGGGATATTTCGTACCCGCTTTACATTACGCATTATCCTTTAATATATTTTCACGTAGCCTGGGTAACAAATAATAAGGTACCCATGGCACAGGGCCTGCTTGGCGGGCTGGGGATTTTTATAGTCAGTATAGCTATTGCCTACGGTTGCCTAAAATTGTATGATGAGCCTGTCAGAGATTGGTTAAAGAAACGTTTCCTGCTGAAAAAGGCATAATACTGATTGTATACATTAAACGCATCGACCCATCCGAACATCGCTGTGCTGGTAGGGGTTGTATCATAAATCAAATTGATCGCCCCTGGTGTGGTGTTACTTATGAATTAAAATTAGCCGATAATATTTATACAAAAAGGGGTTGACGTTTTTTCGAAAAAAAACATTCAATTCTCTGATTGTTAGTTATATGTATGAATGTTAATCCTGAATTGTGTTAACCCTGTTAACCCCTCTTTTTGTTAACAGGGCAATCCAACCCAAAACTATATATCGCTTAAGTATCTGAATAAATTAAAGAAAAGCTGATCATGATTTATGATACAGCCTCTGTCTGTTTTTTTATTTTCCCTACTCGCTATGCTGCGAAGTTATAGAGAGGGTGGTCCGGCCGAGCGCCGACAAGGTGAGTCAATTATGCGCCTGGTATTATATATTTTAAATCCCGTTAAATAATATTAATTGCATAATAATATAGATAAAGCTTGAAAATATCGTTTATAAACCTCATCTTTAGGTTACTATAAACCATTTGAAAAAGATTGTTGCCTTAATATTGCTCAATATTTACCTGCTTAACATTGGCGGGCAGCTGGCTTTGCACCAATACCTGGTTTATAAATCGGACCGGTTTTTTAATGAACAGGTTGGGAAAGGCTTGTATAATGTAAATGACCTTACCGAAGTCACTATCCCGGTTAACTTACCTGCTATTCATGATTGGCGAACTTTTGAAAATATATCGGGGCATATTACATTTGGAAACGCCACCTACAATTACGTAAAAATGCGATTGACGAGGAATGCCCTTCACCTGATGTGCATTCCTAATTATAAAACTACCCGCTTTGCCGATAGCAATGTGCTTGATGCAAAAGGAATAAAGGGTACTCCTGTTTCTCCAAAAGAGCATGTGCCCTTTGGCAAAATGGTTTTAAAGGATAATGTAAGCCTTTCATTTGTGCAATTTGAATTTTACTGCCCTGTAACACCATTGCCTGAAAACGTTGTACAACCTGTGCAATCGTTAGTAAGTTTTCATCAGGATATTCCCGAACAACCACCCAAAGCAACCTGCTGATTTTCTCCATTTAGTCTATTTACCGACCTGCATTTGTTTTAATGCCCATGGTCGTGTTGTCCGAAATTTCTATTGACAATTTAATACCACATCTATCGCGGGTAAAAGCCATGGCATTTTATCCGCGAGGGTATATAAACATCCTATGATAAAGAAAAAAGTTACCGCCGCGCTTGTGCTGCTGTGCGGCTTCACCATAATAGCATCATGCCAAAACTCATCTAATGAGGAGATGGCCCAGGTGCTGAAGCAGATAAATAAAAAGAATAACACCATTTCAAACCCGTTTAACCCCGAAATGAAGCTGGCTTATTGCGATTCGCTGCTTAACATTAAACGGCTTGCCAAAAGCCAGGAAATTTTATTTTCAAAGGCCTCGCTGTTGTTAAAGGCCGGGCAGGAGCAGCAATCTGTAAACGTTTATAAGTACTTGATGGATAATATCGACTTTATGTCGACCGATGAGATGCTGTCCGAACAGGCCATAGCTTATATGCGTTTGGGTGAACGGAGCAATTGTATGCTTAACCATACCGGCTCATCATGTATCTTCCCAATTAAAGATGATGGGGTGCACAAGATCCAAACAGGTTCAAGAAAAGCAATTGAAGTGTATAAAGCATTGTTAAAGCTTCGCCCGGATGATTATGAGTCGCGCTGGTTGATTAATATAGCCTATATGACGCTTGGCGAGTATCCTCAAAAAGTGCCTAAGAATGCCCTGATCCCGGGCCTTAATGCCGACCCGGATACTGCATCACAGGTTAAATCCTTTGTTGATGTGGCCGGTAGCCTTGGCCTTAACATCAACGGCCGGGCAGGCGGGGTCATTGTTGATGATTTTAATAACGATGGTTATCTTGATATCATGACATCGGGCTGGGACCTGAGCGATCCGATGCATTACTTTCAAAATAACCAGGACGGCACGTTTAGTGACCGAACCGAAGCCGCCGGTTTAAAAGGGATTACCGGGGGGCTGAATATCCAGCAAACAGATTATAACAATGATGGTAAACTGGATGTTTTTGTTTTACGTGGTGCATGGCTCACCAAGGGCTTCGGCAACCAACCAAGTTCCTTATTGCGCAACAATGGCGATGGGACTTTTACTGATGTAACCGCCATAAGTGGTTTATTTATGCTTCACCCTACTCAAACCGCAACCTGGGCCGATTTTAATAACGATGGCTGGCTGGACGTGTTTGTGGGTAACGAAAATTCGGAGTCGATGTACTACGCCGATGAATCAACCTGCCAGTTATACATGAATAACCGTAATGGCACATTCAGCAACGTAACCACGGCTGCCCATTGCGGCATCAAAGCTTTTGTAAAAGGGGTAACGTCTGCCGATTATGATAACGACGGCTTTGCCGACATATTTATCTCAACCATGGACGGGCGCAAATACCTGCTTAGAAATAAAGGCAAAACCGAAGCCGGGGTTGATTTTGAAGATGTGACCGTGCAATCGGGCCTTGACCAGATCAAGCAACGGACTTTTACTACCTGGTTTTATGATTATAATAATGATGGCTGGCCCGATTTAATGGTTGCCAACTATCACTTTGATCGTACTTTGGGGTATTACAGTGCCGCTGCTGCCCTGGGCAAAGCCATGCCGGAAGCCGGCAACATCTATCTATACAAAAACAATCATAACGGCACTTTTACTAACGTAACCAAAGAAGCAGGCTTGGATAAGGTAGTTTACAGCATGGGCGCTAACTTTGGCGATATTGATAATGATGGCTATCCTGATATGTATTTTGGTACAGGGAACCCCGATTTCAAATCGCTGGTGCCTAACAAATTTTTCAGGAACATCGGCGGGAAAAGATTTGCCGATATTACTTCGTCATCACGTATGGGTAATTTGCAAAAAGGCCATGGTGTTGCATTTGCCGATTTGCGGAACAACGGCCACCAGGATATTTTTGCTCAAATGGGCGGGGCTTATATTGGTGACTCATATACCAGTTCACTATACATGAACCCCGGTGTAAGTAATAATAACTGGATTAGCCTGAAATTGAACGGCATAAAAGCCAATAATGCAGCCATTGGGAGCCATATTAAACTCACTTTTACCGAAAATGGGGTTAAACGTTCTGTTTATAAAGATGTTAACTCGGGCGGGAGCTTTGGGTCATCGCCATTGCAGCAGGAGATAGGCGTTGGCCAGGCCAGGATAATTGATGAAATTGAGATCAAGTGGGCAGGAAGCGGCGCTGTGCAGCACTTTAAAAATGTTGCCCCTAACCAGTTTTTAAACATTACCGAGGGTAATGCACAATACAAAACCCTCCAATTAACAAAATTGATTTTCCGCAGTAAAAACATGCCGGGTTGTATGCCGATGCAAATGGCAGCCAAAACAAATTAAATTATGTTTCTGTAATAGAAAATATTAGCTCTGGTTTTATACCAAAATAGTTACATTTATATCAACAACAATTAAAATAAATCTTAACCATGAGAAAACTCTTATTACTATGCTGCATGTTCATTGGATTGGCTGTAGCAGGCAACGCGCAAACCAAGCCCGGTGCCAAACCTGTTGAAAAATCAAAAGACCTGCAAAAGCAATTAAAGCTCACTGATAAACAAACCGAAAAAATTGCGGTGATATACCAGGAATCATCCGATAAGTTTGAAAAGATCAAAGCCGCTGATAAAGGTGATAATACGAAAATGATGGTTGATATTAAGCCATTACGGGAAGCTACCATCTCAAAGATCAAAGCTGTTTTAACTAAAGAACAGACAGTAAAATATGATAAACTTTTAAAAGGTACCAAAGCAGCAGCCGGCAGTGGCTGGGGTGATGGCTGGAGCGCTACAAGCGGTCAATAACCAGTTTCAGTAGTAACAAAATAACAGGCCGCTTTTCTTGTGATTAGAGCGGCCTGTTTATTTATAAAATTTGTTTAACCGGCAGATAGTTCATATCGTACCTTAACTGATTCCTAATCCAGGATCTCTATAGGCCGGTTAAGTACTTCTTGCAGCGGGATCTTTTGAATACGCTTATCTTTTTTGATATAATTTAAACTAACCGGGAGAAGTATTGGCCCGGCGGTAACCGACCATCCCGGCGGATCGCCGCCTTCTGTTAGTCTTAAAAAACCGTTGCTGATGTAAAGGGGCATGAGTAAGGCCTCTCCGGTATCCATCGGGCCAAGATCTATTTGCAGTGAATTAGAATGGAAAGATTTAGCTGCACGTTCCGGATCTGTAAATTTATTAATATCGGTAGGGTCAAACATTTCACTTACTTCATCAAGCTTTAAACGGTTGATGTCGAGCTTTACAGATTCTGCTTTGCCTTTTCCAACTTGTTTAATAATTAAGCAGGCTACTGCCGTACCCATTGGCTTCAGCTTTTTTTGCCTGTATAAAGTTGTAAACTGCTCCAGGTAGGTAGAAGAAATTCCATAGTCGGGGTGATAGCTTCCTGCAGTAATGAGATCATCTATTTCGTTCTTCATTACCGGGTAAACCAAAGGGCTATGATCTTTTTGGCCGGCAGCTATTTTCATCTTGTTGTATGAGGCTATGCTCATTTCGCCATAACCAATTTCAAATTTCGCGTTAGCGGTGTCCAGCTGTTTGGCAAGGCTGTCCAATTGTTGCCTTTTTATAGTATAGCGTTTTTGCCGGGCAATATAAAAATACAGGTTGCCAATGATCAAAATACAGCCAGCCACTATCAGGATAAGGGCGAGGCTGTTTTTAGGTTGTTTGACCGGTATTGGGTTTTCGTTATTTTCCATTCTTATGAATATCTGATCATTGTCGAACTATCCGCGCCCCTGTACACCTTCGGCCAGCCTCACCGGGCTCAGCATTTTTCGTATTGTTAATGATTTCCGGGCGGTATCTGCCGGTTCTGTATAGCGGATATTATCCGGCAGAAAAATTGTTTTCGATTCAATTTTCCATTGTCTGTTTTTATTAACAGGGTTTGGTTTATCATAGGTCACGAATAAGGGGATTAAAATTCCTTGCCCGGTTGAAAGCCTTGAAGGTAGTTTTATAATTTGTTTCATAGCGTTGCCTTTGGCCCTGATCTGGCTGTCATAATCATTTTTGCTTTGAGGGTCTTCAGTTACGGTAAGCGGCTGGTTAATATTGAGCTTGCTCATGTCAAGCTCAATGTCTGATGCATCGCCTTTGCCTTTGTTCTGGATCATCAGGCAGGTGATAAACAGGTCATAATTGTTAGCTGTGGTGTCGTTAAAAAGCTGATCGGTTTTCTGCAGGTTTTTATCCGAAATTTCATTGGTGAGTATGGGGTAATCAAGATAAAAGGCATCCTTTTTCCGCACAGCACTATCACCCCCCGCCAGGGCATAAATATCATTGACCATGCTGATATAGGAAATTTCCAGGCTGGCCTTCAGATCAAGGTTAACCGGCGGTGGTGGGTCTCTCTTAATCAAATTATACCCGGTAGTTAGTAAACCTAAAATAACAGTGATAACGCCCAGTTTCAATTGCAGGCTTTTCCATATGCTGTCTTTATCGGCTGTTTTCTTTTTGGCCATGCTTCCCGGTTATTGATAGGGTTAGGAATGTCATGTATTTTTATTTACATGGTTGTTTCACAGGTGCTTGTAATATAAAATTAAGAATAATAATTAACAGCACAGATATTTTATGTCGTATTTCTTTTTCTTTAGTTAAACTCCTATCTTCACCTAAACTTAAATACTGTCATGAATAAAATTTTAATAACAAAGTTGTCTTTTGTTGCGATACTTCTGTTTTTCACCCCGGCCGTGCTATTGGCCAGCAAACATAACAAAATGACAAGAAATATAGACATCGCTGGTCTCATTGTTGATTCAAAAACCTTATTACCAATTGAAGCAGCTGGTATTTACGGGGCCGATGAAAAACTGCTTGGCAAAACGGATGTAAGGGGCTATTTTAAGATCTCACTTGGTTTTATGGCCGATGGGGAAATGAGGTTTAAGTTAAAGATTATTAAAAAAGGCTATAATAACATTATGCAAAGTGAGCATTGGGGCAATTTGCCGGGAGATACAAAAGCGCTGATGTATTTTGGGTTAGATAAAGGATCAGGATCAAACTCTTTTTCAAAAATGGTAAACAAGGCGATTGGCGATCTGGATTATCACAGTACGCTGGAACATTTTGATCAGATAAAAATCGCCCGAACATTTGATAATAAACTATCTGCAGCAAAAGCTGGCAATCAGGATGTGTTGGTTAAGGTTGATAATAAGTTTTATATGGTGGATGAAACAGGATGGATCGCGATATCTTCCGATAAGGACTCGATATCGATAAATAAAAAACAATTGGTAATTGCAGATCAATTAAACGGCACGATCAAAAGAAAAGATATTAAATGGATGACACCGCTCAATGCTAAAAATACTAAGTTCGCTGTTTATACTAGGTAAGCTATACAGAACTATCGTAGTCGATTTAACGAAACGGCCTTCGTGATTAACATAGAGGCCGTTTTAAAATGCTTCATTCAAGCCCAAAAAGAACCCCTTTGAACCATACCGACCAAAGGCATAGTCAAGACAAAGATTGGTACGGGTTGCTTTATTAAATAGTACCCGCAAACCGCCGCCATAACCCGGTTGCCATACCTGGAATATTTTGGTGCCCGATTCATCATTGGTTGTTTGCAGGTTGGCGAATGCCACGCCGCTTACAAATTTATTCCGCAGTATTGGGAAACGGTATTCTACTTCCGAGTAGTTGTATTGCGTACCCTTAAAATATTGTACTACATAACCCCTGCCGCTCCGGAAGCCCGGATCTTTGCCGGTGCCTGGCAGCTCGAGATAGGGGATGTTACCGCTGATAAGGTATGAGCCCCAGTTCCAGAAAGCAACAACATGTTCGGGGTTAGTTTCTGACAGGCTGAAATACTTTCTGAAATCGGTAGTGAACTGTACCGCATTTTTGGAGCTCCCCATCCAGCTTTGATTAATGCGGAAGCCGGCATCGACGTAAATCCCTCTGTAGGCCCGGTTTTGATTGTCGCGGGTGGTGTATTGCAGGTTAAAAAGCAAGCCGTTAGCAGCATAATGGTCGCGGGCAAATCCATGACGGTCGCTATAGATATTGTATGGGGTAAGATCAGTTGTTGATTTGGTATCCTCAATTTTTCGCCTGATATCAAAGGAAGCGCCCGCACCTAAAAATAACCCCTTATCAATTTCTTTGTATACCTTCTCGCGGATATTATAAAATTGCGAATGCAGCGCCCTGCCTTTACGCCCGGGGTTGGCCAGCACCTGGTCGGCTTCGCTGCCGCTTGATGCCTGGCCAATTCCCAAACCATAATCGGGCGATACCGTTTTGGCTGCAACCAAACTGCCCTGAAAATTCCATTTATTACCCGGTGCATATATGTTATGGTTGATATAAAAATAGATGATCCCCTTGGTGGTAATAGATGCCGATGTGGCAGCAACCGATAACAGGGTATTAGGATCGTTTCCTAATTTTTTACCTGCTACAGCCTTGATGCCAATTTGCGACCCGATGGTTGGATTAGATGCCACGTTGGGTATGATGGTAATTCCCGATGACTTTTTATTGGCGGCTGCAGCCGGTCGGCCGGGATGAAGTATGTTACGCACCAGGTCGCCAAAGTCATATTGTTTATATAAAGTATCAGTCGGTTTGGCCGCTTGTACTACTTTTTCTTTAATGCGCAATGAATCGGCTTTTACCGAATCGGCAGGTACAGGTACCTGGCCGAAAGCATGTACCGATATGCCTGTAAATAGTATGAATAAAACTGTTTTTAAAAGCAGGGCAGAGATTTTATGTGGTGGTTTGTGATGCACGCTAACGGATATAAATATTAAAAATTCAATTTACTGACTGTTTAATTGTGATAGGTGTTAGCTCATTTCTAAACCCCGAAATGTGCATAATGTTTGAACTTCAAATTTGTACGGGTGCTAAGGCGACGGATTTAGTTGCATTATTTTTTGTTTCGCTTAAATATTGCTACCTTAATATTCTCTTGTTATAAACCACAGAAAGTCGGCTTCGTCCTGCTAAAACTTAACCAATTATAATCATGAACGTACCTTACATTCGTTTTGTGGCCCTCATTGTTTTTATGTTTGTCGCCTTTTCAGGGGCTGCGCAAATCAATCAAGGCAGAGCAGACACTATTGATCGCAAATGGTGGAAGGAAGCCGTAGTTTACCAGGTTTATCCCCGAAGCTTTAAGGACAACGATGGAGACGGTATTGGTGACCTGAAAGACATTATCTCCAAACTTGATTATATCAAAAGCCTCGGTGTTGATGTTGTTTGGCTTAACCCAATTTACAGCTCGCCTAATGACGATAATGGCTATGATGTAAGCGATTACCGCAACATCATGAAGGATTTTGGAACCATGGATGATTTTGATGCTTTGCTGAAAGGCATGCATTCCCGCGGTATAAAACTGGTGATGGATCTGGTAGTAAATCATAGCAGCGATGAACACGAATGGTTTAAGCAAAGCAGGAGCTCGCGCAACAATCCGTACCGGGAATATTATCACTGGTGGAACGCCGAAAAGGGCAAACCCGCTTATCGCTACAGTTTATTTGACGTAAATCATGATGCCTGGCGTTATGATTCGCTTACCAATGCCTATTACCTGCATTATTTTTCGCGCAAGCAGCCCGACCTTAACTGGGAAAATCCAAAACTCAGGAATGAAGTATACGGCATAATGAAGTTTTGGGCTGATAAGGGGATTGACGGCTTCAGGCTGGATGCTTTCCAGTTTGCCGCGAAGGATACCACATTCCCGGCCTTTCCGAAAGGGTTTGAAAAAAACTTTACCCAATATTACGGCGTACAGGGCAATTTGCACGGATACCTGCAGGAAATGAACAGAGAAGTGCTCAGTAAATATAACGTAATGAGTGTGGCCGAAGGTGCCGGTAACACATTTGAAGATGGGCACAATTTAGTTGATGCCGACAGGAATGAATTGAACATGGCTTACGCTTTTGAAGCAGTGGATATTGCCAAACCGGAAGGCTATAGTTTAACTCATTTAAAGCAGGTATTCACCAAATGGGACAGTGCATTTGCAGCAAAGGGCTGGCTATCTATATTTCTGGCTAATCATGACCAGGCCCGGCTGGTAAGCAGGTTCGGTAATGATAGCCCTGAGTTCAGGGCTGTATCATCAAAGATGCTCACTACATTTTTGATGACCATGCGCGGTACGCCATACTATTATAATGGCGACGAACTGGGCATGACCAATGCCGGTTTCAGCACAATTGATGACTATCGTGACGTGCAAACCTTGAATGAATATCAGCGGCAAAAAAATATTGGTGCCGATTTGCCTACATATTTAAAACGAATAGCCTTTGAAAGCCGTGATAACGGGCGCACTCCATTTCAATGGAACAGCACGGCCAATGCCGGTTTTACAACGGGTATACCCTGGATAAAGGTAAATCCCAATTATAAAAGCATCAACGCTGCTGCGCAGGAAAAAGATGCCAATAGCACGTTGAATTATTTCAGGCGGATAGTAAAGCTGCGGAAGGATAACCCGGTACTGGTATACGGAAAATATACATTGCTCGATGCACAAAACCCCGGTACTTATGCTTACACCCGGGAGTTGAACGGCAGGAGGCTGCTGGTACTCCTGAATTTTACAAGTAAAACAGCTCCGGCTCAAACAGGTATGGATTTGGGCAATGCAACGGTTTTAATCGGCAATTATCAAAAGCCGTCAAAAAGTGGTACACTTATGCCGTATGAGGCGGTGGTTTATGAGGTGAAGTAGGAGGGGTTTAATGTAGAGACGCATAATTGCGTCTCCTAATGTACAGAGTCTCATTTAATTGAAAATTGCATGCGTGACCTGCCTGCGAGAGACGCAATTATGCGTCTCTACATTTATTAATCTTACCTCACCACCAGCGAAATCTGCAAGACCCTCGGCTTATCGCCAATGGCCGGGCCACCCCAATCTGTTTCATCACCATTAAGGATGCGAAGCGATTTAAATACGCCGTTTTCATAGCAGCCTTCCTCAACCTTAAGGTATTGCCATGCCTTGCCGGTATTGCTGTCGGCCGGTTGGAAAGTGATGCGACAATTGGTTCCGGTCACGATGAATTTATTTTCGTCGAGGCTAACAATCATGGCTTTACCGCTATGGTCTTTATTGGGTTTAAGTTCACCACCCCGGCCGCTACCAAATTTTATAATGGCATCCCAGACACCAAGTTTAATGCTTTGCTCCGCACCGTCTTCATGTTCAACAACTGCTTTTATCTTGTCGTCAAATGCCCATTGCGCCATCTCCCTCATCATAGGAGCTGTCATGGCATATTCATCCGCAAAATGGGCAAGGAGTTCGGCGAGGTGTTCATCGTTTGAGCTTTCGCCATTATTATCTATTCCAAAAGGCGAAAAACCAATACCACCGTGGGCCAGCACATCATAAAAATATTTGGCGTTATCAGCAACTAACCCGGCTTCGGGTACAAACAAGGGATTATCTGCCCGGGTGTACAGGTCAATCACTTTCAGCACTCTTTCGCTGCCCGACAGGTAAATATCGGGAGCAAGCAGGTCAATAGATGGTGCGGCTGCTTTCCAGATCGGGATTACATTATCTGTTGCGCCCCCACTTTCATAATGGGTTGCCGACGGATTGGTAAGTGGATCGCGAAGTGCCACGTTTACATATAGCGGCAGCGGATACTCAGCCTTACCCGCTGCTGCCACCTGTTCAATGAACCGGGCTATTGACCAGGCCTGGAAGTATTCATCAGCCCTTTCACCAAAAACTTTGGCCCATGAGCCTTTTGAATTTTCCGGCACGTTCAGGGCTTTTAGTATGGCCGGTTTTAATAGTTGGGCGGGTACATCGGCTTCAAACAGTTTTTGCGCCTTGGCTGAATAGTCGCGAACGGTGTCCCATGAGCCGGGTTCGTTTTCAACCTGTACCATGATAACTGTATGCTGCGTATCTGCCTGCTTTAAGTAGCGCATAACTGCCGAAAACGCTTTGATATCAGCATCTAAAGTGGCTTTTGAATGAGGTGAAGGCGAGTCAATGGGCTTGCCTGTTTTACCTGTTATGTTTGGATATTTCTCCGCGTCGCGTTTCATCCATTCGGGCATGTAATGGTTACTGCCGTTTTTCCAGGTACCAAACCATAATAGTACCAAATGAACGTTATGCTGCCGGGCTTGGGTAAGCAAAGTATCAACCAGCGAAAAATCAAACTTTCCGGGCTGGGGTTCTATTTGCTCCCAGTAAATGGGTACTTCAAGCGTGTTAAGGTGCATTGCCCCGGCCGATTTCCATACGCCTGGCATTAAAGCGGGCCATGCACTTGAGTTGTGCGCCTGGCCTCCCAGCATTAAAAATGGTTTGCCATCAACTAAAAACGCGTGCCTGCCATTTTTTTCGATAAGCCGGGGTAGCGATGCATCATTAGTTTGGGCAAGGGTTTTACCCCCCGCAAATAATAGTGATGTAAGCAGGAGCGTATTCTGAGTTTTTTTGCCAATTATTTTAAGCATGATAACAAAGGTTTATGACCATGCAAAATAATTACAAAACAGCGCTTTTGGTAATACTAAATAAACGGTTTATGGTTAAAAATATACCAAATGCAGCGTTTATTTTGCCAACTCCAGCTTGGCAAAAAAATCATTAAACATGAGGTTGATATCTAACCTGCGATAAACACGGATATTACGGCCCTTGGCATTATAATCATATCCCCCTTGCGCGTTAATAAGCGGGCAGGGCTTTAACACATATTCACTTGATGATGGATCGGCTTCAAAGGATGATTGCAGCGCGGTAAGCAACACCAGCGGACTATCACCTATGATATAGGTTTCACCCAAATTAAGATGATATTGCTGGATGAGCTTCATGACGTTTTCAAGTGCACCAGCCAGGTATTTCCCTGTTTCGCCTTGCGGCTTTACTTTAAGCAGTAATTCTGAGTAGGAAAGTATCGCCTGGCGATACCCATCCCTCGGAATCTGCCATAATTTTAGCTGAGAATGGTTAAACACAGCTCTCGCCGCATTGATATCGATATTGAGGTTATACTCGGGGCTGCTGTAATTGGGTGGGGGTAGTGCAAGATCGCTGTACTCCGGGCCACCAATCCACACCAGTGTGAGTTTGTCGGCAATTTTAGGTTCGGTTAGCACTGCCGACGCAATTTCGGTAAGCCCGGCACCGCAGAGGATATAAAGGGGCAGTGAGGTATCTGTACGGGATGCTTCTTTAATGATCAGATCGACAGCTTTACTTTTTACCGGGGTACTGTCGTTTACCATCGCGGTGTTAGAGCCTGCTATTACCGGGAATTGATCTTTGATTTTTAAAACAGCCAATAGCTCGGCAGCTTTTTTTGCAGCCTTGTCGGCCTGGGTTTTAGATTTGTCGAACCCATCATTGGCATTCAGGTGCGAACCAATAATCCCTCTAACGTCAACCGATGGTGATAATACCAAATGTGTTAACGCAAATAAGCCATCCGGGTCGCCGCTAAAATCATTATCCATAATCACCCTGATGCGGGGCGAGATAAGTTTATTGTTTGCAGCTGATTGCCCTTTTGAAACAAAAGGAAAAACAAAAAGCATCAGCAGGAATGTTAAAAACTTGCTTTGGGTCATAGCTTAAAGGTTAATTGGTTGGTGCACATAATATAAGTGTTTTACCATGAAATAAGTGTCTGTTTACCCCGCAATACTTTCAAAAGCTGAAAGGTATTTATCAATATAAAATTGCTTGCTTGCCGTTTTATACTGCATAATAAAACGCGGATGTTCAAGTGCTATGATCTCGCCAAAAAAGTGGTACTCATCATTTAACTTGCGCAGGAATGTTTCATTCTTTCCCGTACCAAAACAAAAGCATTTTTCGGTATTAATGCCCAGATCAATCTGCTTGCGGATGTTTTCGATCATGAAATGGTAAACGGCGCGGGTTAATTCCTTGCTGTCGTAGTAATTGTAGTTCTTTTCCTTGCCGTTGGTATCGATACTGGTAAAGCCAAGCGGGCAGGGAGAATTGATATAGATCTGCTTATAAAAAGCTTCCGGGCCGCCAAAGGCGTTGATCACCTCATAAACAAACACAGAAGAAGGCTCGTGCGACATTTTGCCTTCGTAGTTGATGTGGCATTCAGCTATCAACCGCTTAGGATCGGTAAAAGGAATGCCTGTTAAACCGCCGCCAAACCTGCCGGGGTTGATACCCAAAATGATGTGGCGCTGCTGATTATCGTTGTAATATTTATGATAAAACTCATCAACAATACGCATAGTTTGCGGATGCTCCTTAAACGGGTTCATGATACGGATGCCTTTGGGTAAAGGATCGCCGGTATAGGTTAGCTGCTCATTGAATTGGATAACCCTGTCTGCAAATGTCATAACTCAAATGTAGTATTAGTTGAGCAATTGTTTTTGATGTGTTGTGGCTTTCTGCTTTAGTGCTTGTAACATTTGACTTATTTTGCGAGCAATAACAAAACCGTTTACAATAAGGGGACTTATGTCAAAAAAGAAAAAAGGGAAAGTAGTTGCAATGAAGCCAATTCAGCTAAGTCCGGAAAAGTATATTAAAACACAGGCACGTACGCTGCCTATTTTTGAATGTCTGATAAATGATGATTGGGAGACATCCGGCTTATGTAATATCATAGTGGCCCGCCAGCACAAAAACGGAAATGTAACAGCAGGTATTTACCTGGTTGATATGTTTTGCCTGGGTGTTAAGGGTGCTCAATACGAATTCAATTTGTACCAGGACGACTATGAAGATTTAAAAGACAAGTTCAATTGGGAGAGGTGCGATTATGTACTTGCTCATAATATCATTTTTGGCGCGATAGCATACGCCGAAGATTACGGATTTAAGCCGCACAAAGAATTTGAAACAGCACTGTATATTTTAGAGGAAGATGATGAAGCGATAGAGCTGATGGAGCTTGATTTTGGATTAAATGGAAAACCTCATTATGTATCGGGTCCTTATGATGACGCTGTGAAAGTCAATAATATCATAGCTACACTTGAACGAACAGCGGGCGAAGGCAATTTTACTCATACATATCTTGGAGATGGATTTGACGATATGGATGACTGGGACGAAGATGACTATGATGACGATGATATTGATTATCCCAACGATGGAAACGAATTGGGAGCAATGCTGAAACTTCTGAAAAATGTAAGTGAGACCTACGATGCTAAAATAAGGACGGAACAAGAACGGCAGATATTATCAGAGCGTTATATTGGCGCTAAGTATGAGTTGAGTGAAACAGAAGGCGCATTGGAACACAATCGTTTTGATAATGACGAAGCGGCGGGCAAGTATTATAGACTAAGAACGATTATTGCCAACAAAGATACTATTCGGGTAAAAGAGTTTGAGGAAGCGCGTTTAAAATACCCGGCAACACCGCCATTTTACAACCTGCTCCAAACGGCTTACATCAACAACCAGCAATATGATGAAGCTGAAGAAATCATAACTTTAATGTACAATGTATTTCCTGATTATTTTCCATCACTTATTAATTACGCGGGAATGCTTTTTGTGCATGAAGAGCCTGAAGCAGTTTTAGCCGTTTTTAATGGCAAGTCCGATCTTAATTATTTATATCCTGATCGCAATGTTTTTCATGTAGGTGAAGCATTAGTTTATTATGCCTGCATGTGCCGTTATTTTTCTGCAATTGACCAAATAGATTCAGCCGATATGTATATGAATGCTATGCTCAAATATGCGGAAACCGACTTCTTTAAGCAGACGGAAATGGTAAAGTTTGCAATAATGGATCTTTTTAAAGCAAAATTTGCCGCTTTAACAGCGGGGGGCTTTTTAGGTAAGTAATATGCCTAAATAAGTATATTAATTGAGTTGGATATTGTGTTTGCTTATGGCTACCTGGTATCTCTATAATAAAGCTATTAGATATTCGCTTTTTACCAAATGGTAAGTGAAATCGGTTTTTTGCGGGGGAACTTTGTGGTGTCCAAAAAAGAATAAACATCATGAACAATCAAATTGAAAGTAAATCGTCATTAAATGGCAAAAGGGTAATTATATTGGGAGGTAGTACTGGTATAGGCTTCGCAACAGCAAAAGCTGCGGCTGCCGAAGGTGCTAAAGTTGTAATAGTTTCAGGTAATCAAAGTAAGATCAATAATGCTTTAAGTCAATTGCCTGAAGATGCTGAAGGCTACGCCGTGGATCTGTCGCACGAAGAAAATATTAAATCATTTTTTGAACAGGCCGGGAAGTTCGACCACCTGGTTTATACTGCTGCGGAAAACATTAATCTTTATAATATCGATCAAACAGATATCGAGGCTGCGCGTAAGTTTTTTAATCTGCGTTACTGGGGAGCTTATGCTGCTGTTAAATATGGCATCCCGTTCATTAATGAGGGCGGCTCGGTAAACCTAACTGGTGGCACGGCGGGAACAAGACCGGCAGCCGGCTGGTCGATGGCCAGCAGTATTTGCGGTGCTATTGAAGGTTTGGTAAGGGCGCTTGCTGTTGAGCTTGCTCCAATACGCGTAAACGCAGTGGTGCCCGGTGTAATTGATACTAACCTTTGGGACAGCCTGCCTGCCGAAAATAAAGAGGGCCTTTATAATTGGGCAAAAGATACATTACTGCTCGGCCGTGTTGGTCATGCCGATGACGTTGCCCTTGCATTTGTTTATCTTATGAAGCAAAGTTTTGGCACCGGGTTGAATTTAGTTGTTGATGGTGGTACATTGCTGGTTTAATCCCTGATATAACACTATTGGTTGATGCCGGCCGCTTTTGTATCTTGTGGCGTTCATCAAGCATAAAAAGCAATTGACAAGCATACCAACACATTTTAATAAAACCCGCATAGCACCAACGCCAAGCGGGTTTTTGCATGTGGGTAATATCTTGTCGTTTGCTGTTACTGCGGGACTGGCCCGCAAACACGGGGCAAAAATATTATTGCGGATTGATGATCTTGACCGGGCGAGGGTTAATCGCGAATATTTAACCGATATTTTTGATACGCTCCGCTTTTTAGAAATCCCCTGGGATGAAGGCCCGCAGGATGCTGATGATTTTGAATCCCGGTTCTCCCAAATTCATCGGATGCAGCTGTACAACGAAGCTCTTGATCAATTGGTTGCGGGTGATTTTGTTTTTGCCTGCACCTGTTCGCGGAAGCAGATGAGTGAAACGGGAAGCTGTACCTGCTCAGATAAGCAGATCCCTTTAAATACCCCTGAAGCGAGCTGGCGCTTACGTACAGATAACGCTGCTACATTGCAGGTGAAAAGTTATAACGATAAAATTATCCTAACTCAACTACCTGCCGAAATGGAAAATTTTGTGGTCAGGAAAAAAGACGGTTTCCCGGCTTATCAGCTTACCTCAGTTATTGACGATCTGTTTTATGGCGTTGACCTGATTGTAAGGGGCGAAGATCTATGGGCGTCAACACTGGCGCAGATTCAGGTGGCGACTGTATTGGAGAAGCAGACTTTTAATGATATCGTATTTTATCATCATCCGCTGTTGCTTGAAGCAGATGGTAAAAAGCTATCCAAATCGGCCGGTTCAACGTCGATTAGATATCTAAGTCAGGAAGGCAAAAGTGCGGAAGATGTATTTATGCTTATCTCAGATCTTTGTTCACTTCCCGAAAAAGCAAATAACTGGCAGGAGCTTGCGGCATCAATTCTTCGCAAGCTTTCATAGGTTTATCAACACTTCTTTATAAAATATCTGTTTAATGTGACTCCAGCTTAATCGAACGATGTCAATTTGTATGTTTTAATGTGATGAAAATGTTAAGTCATTTACAATAAATTAAAGCAGTTCGTGCTTTTACTTTACCATGACATAACTGCCTGTACATATCTGAAGGATAAATTTGTGGCAACAAATACAAATTACGATGCAAGCAGCATTTTGCCACAAGCACCTGAAATTTCTGTTTTTTGTTATCCTTACCTTCAGAGCCATTACCTGCCAGGCTCAAAATAACCCGCTCTCTAAAGGTTTCGCACATAATGACTACTGGCACAACCGACCGCTGTACGATGCTTTGGATAACGGTTTTCAAAACATAGAAGCTGACATTTACCTGCGTGATGACGAATTGCTGGTTGCACATATGTTGCCCGCTTTTCAAAAAAAACGCACCCTGGAGCAGCTTTATTTAAAGCCATTGTTTAACTGTTACGAGGGTAAAAACAGGGAGGTGGTATACCCACTTTCTCCGGTTACGCTGATGATCGATATAAAATCAGACGCTGAAAAGACTTATGCAAAGCTGTCGGAAGTTTTAAAACGCTATGCGCCTATGCTGTCGAGTTATAATGATGGCGAAATAATAGAGGGAAAAGTAACAATTGTCATCACCGGCAATAAACCTTATAAAATGCTTCAGGCGCAAAAGCAGCGCTACGCTTTTATTGATGAAGACCTGATGCAGGTGCATACCGATACGCTTTCAAATACCGTTTATAAAACTGCCAGTTGCAAATATTCACGCCTGATTAGCTGGACAGGTAAAGGCCCGATGCCCGAAGATCAGAGACAATTGCTTCGCGATTATGTAGCCGCAGCACATCACTATAAAAAGAGGGTACGCTTGTGGGCATCCCCCGAAAATAAAGAAGTATGGAAAGCTTTGCTTGAATGTGAGGTAGACCTGATCAACACCGATAAATTAGCCGAATTAAGAGAGTTCCTGATGACGGGGCCGGAGCCTGTAAGATACGCGAAGGTGAACACCAGGTAATACCCACTAATCACTCAATAAGATGAAAAAGATTAGAGTAGCATTTTTCGCCGAGATACTTATTGAAGATTTTGACGGTGCAATACGCACCATGTATCAGCTCATTAAACGTATAGACCGGAATATTTTTGAATTTCTGTTTGTTTATGGTGCCGGTCCCGACAGTATAGCCGGATTTGAATCATTAAAAGTTCCGGCTTTAACATTACCAATTAACACCGGTTACACCATGGCAATACCTGGCTTGGTGATGAGCGAGCTAAAAGAAGAGATAGATAACTTTTCGCCAGATGTTGTACACATTGCTACGCCATCGCTTTTAGGTAGTTTCGCGTTAAAATATGCTACTCAGCAGGGGCTGCCTGTTATCAGTATCTATCACACACATTTTATTTCATATATCGATTACTACCTGAAACATACCCCATTCCTGATTAATAAGGTTAAACAGATGATGTCGGAAAGCCACAAAGCTTTTTATAATCAATGCGATCAGGTGTATGTTCCTTCAGTTACTATGAAGGACGAACTGATTGATATGGGGGTTGATACCTATCGCATGAAACTATGGCAGAGAGGAATAGACACCAGCCTGTTTTCGCCTCGGCATAAAAAGAGTCTGCGCCCGTTGATGGGAAATGATAATCCCGCCATTTTGTTTGCCAGTCGCTTGGTTTGGGAAAAAAACCTGGAAACACTGTTTGAGATCTATACCACCATGCAGGACCGCCACCCCGAAGTTAACTTCATAATTGCCGGTGACGGTGTTGCGCGTAAGGCCTGTGAATTAAAGATGCCCAACGCGGTGTTTACCGGTAAGGTAGATCATAAAACGCTTTCGGTGTTATATGCATCGTCAACCCTGTTCCTGTTCCCATCGGTATCTGAGGCTTATGGTAATGTGGTGATTGAGGCTATGGCATCCGGGTTACCGTGCGTTATCGCCGATGGCGGCGGTTCAAAAGATTTTATTGAGCAAGGCATTAACGGTTTTAAATGCGAACCCTATAATGCCGCCTGTTATGTTGAAAGGATTGAACTACTGCTTAAAAGTAATAGCCTGAGAGAACAATTTATTGAAGAGGGACTTCAATACAGCAGCCGGTTAAGCTGGGAGCACCTGGCATCAGTATATTTTGATGATCTGGCCGAAATGGCGGGTGCGGATGTGTTGAGCATCGTATAAATTCTAAGTAACTCATAAAGTGATTTCCCTGTCACAAAACAGATAACTTGTTGTACACAAAATCCTATTTCTTACATTTGCCGTTTGTTTTTATAATAGGAGCTGAGTATCAAATCATAATAGGGAATTTTCATGTACGATATTTGTTGTGTAGGGCATATTACGTTAGATAAAGTGGTGACACCGCAAGCGGTGAAGCATATGGCTGGCGGTACTTCTTTTTACTTTTCAAACGCCATCCGTAATATGGACGTGAACTATACACTGGTTACTTCGCTTGCTTTGAGCGAAATGCCGGTTGTTGAAAAACTCCGTAACAAGGGTATCGAAGTACATGCTACTACAGGTGGCGAAACAGTTTACTTTGAAAATATTTACTCTGTTAACCAGGATCACCGTACCCAGCGTGTGCTGCAAAAAGCTGATCCTTTCACTATCGAACAACTTGACGAAATTCAGTCTAACGTTTATCATTTAGGTCCTTTACTGGCCGATGATATTTCTGTAGAATTTATAAAAGCTCTCGCTCAGCGCGGCAAGCTTTCTCTTGATGCGCAGGGGTACCTGCGTAAAGTGGAAGATAAAAACGTAGTGGCTATCGACTGGCCCGAAAAACGCGAAGCCCTGCAACACATCCACATTCTGAAAGTGAATGAGCACGAAATGGAAGTACTTACCGGTATCACTGATATCCATGAAGGTGCCAAAGTGTTAAACGAATGGGGCGTTAAAGAAGTGGTTGTAACCCTGGGCAGCATGGGGTCGGTTATTTACAACGACGGTGTTTATTACCAGATCCCGGCATATAAACCGGTTGAAGTAGTTGATGCTACAGGTTGCGGCGATACCTACATGGCAGGATATTTATATCAGCGTGCCAAAGGCAAAGGTTTCCAGGAAGCAGGTGAGTTTGCCGCCGCCATGGCCAGTTTTAAAATAGAATCATCAGGCCCTTTTACCGGAACGGAAGAGGATGTATTGGAGTTGTTAGCGAAACACAGCTTAAAACCTAAAGCTTAAGGCAAAAAGCATTTTTATTTTTTTGTCATTTCGATAGAGCGGTGGAGGGTAAGAGCTATAGGGCGAAAGAGAAATCTTATACGCTCTGTACTAACGCTTTCATGGTCGCTAAGTAGGGCGTATAAGATTTCTCCTCACAGCCTTCCGCACAAGCCGCCCTTTGTTCGTCGAAATGACATCGTGGTGAATTAAACTCTATCAGGACTGCAACCTTTCGCCTTTTACCTTTATCCTTTCACCTCCTCAAAACTATATCTCCTTAGCGTCCGAGGCATTGATCCAGCCCTCGTTGCCGCTGGCCAGCCTGATCTTCATCCAGTCGTTATTGTTTTCCAGTATCTCAACCTTGGTGCCATCATGGATCAGGAACAGGTTTTTGGCATTGGGTGTGGGAGCACTTTTTACGTTTACTGATGTGCTGAAAATGATTGCGCCATGGTGTGCGTCAAAATATTGATCCTGGCGACTTGCAACAAACATGCTTGCAAATCCGAAAATCAATATCACTAAAGCCAAATAAAACGACCATTTTTTTATGCTTACCGAATTAGTGAACCTATACACTATCAGCAATGCACATCCTGCAACAAAGAACAGGATTGTCATCACTGCCAAAGTTGTTAACGAAAAGCGGAGAATAAACGAGTGCCACCATTTGGTTATGAAAAACTCGGTACCGGCTTCTACCTTATCTGTTGTTTTTTGATTGGCAAACTGGATATTGAAATTGATATCCTCATCGCCCGGCGAAAGCTTGTGCGCTTTTTCATAATACAACAAGGCAGATGGCACATCCTCATTTTTAAAGTAGGCGTTGCCCAAATTATAATAAACCACTGCCGACTGGTGCCCCTCATCTACAATTTTTTGGTATGTGGCTATGGCTTCTTTGTACTGGCCTTTGGCATATTGGTCGTTCCCTTTTTTTAACAGGATGTTAGCTTCATCGTTAGCTAATGCATATATCGGCATAACGATGATGAGCAGTAAGTATACAATGCGCTTCATCATGTTATATTTTATTTTCAATGTTATTGATCATGTTCTGGGCCTTATCAAACACCTGTTGCTCGGTAATGCCTGATACAGGGGCATAGCGGGCCATTTCGCAAAGATCGAGTGTGTCCAACATCTCGTTAATGAGGCTTTCATCAAGCGAGCGTGCTTTTAGCTCTGATGCTATCTTTTCACGGTTCAGATCTGCGTAAGGAATATTAAGCTTGTCACTCAAATAACCATACAGACCACGGAACAGGTTTTCATAAAAGGCCTTTTTATCGTTTAGTTGCTGTTTGGCACTGGCCAGGTGTTTAGCTGCCACTTTACCTGCTTTACGACTTTTTAAACCAACCACATCTGCGTTGTTTTTATCGCGCCATTTACCGTAAACCAAAGCGCCAACAAAACCTACCGGACCCAGGATCAGCAGGAAATAATACAATCCCGATCCATAAAAATCGCTGCCTACTTCATTTAGCTCGCTGCCGGTTTTTATGTAACGGATATCATTGCTCAGCACCTTAACATCCTGTTTGCCCGCGTTTGAAAAGGCGGTAACGTTACTGCCATCACCGGAGCCTTTAGCTACTTTGATATGGAATGCCTGGGTAGTTAAAGTAACATATCTGCCGGTAGCTGGGTTAAAGTATGCGAATTTAACCGGATCGATGGTAAAGTCACCCTGGTGCCTTGGGATCAGCAGATAGGTGTATTTTCTGCTGCCCGAAGCCCCGCTGGCATTTATGGTAATAGTATCGGTGATCTTGGGCTCATACTTCTCAAAGTCAGCCGGGAAAGTTGGGCTTATCGGTTTTAATAATTTCAGGTTTCCAGCACCGCTTACCTTTATGGTGTAATTAATGGCATCATTAGCCTTTACATCTTTTTTATCGAGCGAAGCTTCAATATTAAATTTACCCACAGCGCCGGTAAACTCGGCAGGTTTGCCTGCCAGCGGCAATGATTTTACGTGGATAACAACAGGAGTGCTTTTAACCTTGTACTTCACATCCTCGTATCCGCCAAAAAATGCATCGAATGGGTCGCCTGATGATGAAGCTGCTTGCTGCCTTACTATGAAGTTCATGACCGAAGGCTCAATGGTGATATCGCCCTCATGCTCTGGGAACAGTACGGTTTGCTTAATGTCGGTTACGTTGTACCGTACGCCATTTAAAATTTCGGTGCGCCATTGGGCGTTAGGATTATTGTTTTTGATCTCCTGGCTGTAAAATCCGTTCAGATCAGGGATTTTTTCCGGTTCGCCGTTGGCGATGTTAACCCGGGTATAAAGGCGCAGGTTCATCATGATCTGTTGACCCATGTAGGCCGTTGTTTTATCTACCTCAGCACGTAAAAACAATGATTTGGAGATATCGCTTACACGTCCTTTTTGAATGTTGCGGCTATCGGGGCCGTTACTTTGTTGTTGCTGAGCCTGCTGGTTAGCCTGCCCGCCCTGGCCTTTTACTACCTTAATTTTTATCGGGAATGTACTGTAAGACCGTCCACCCGATATAATTGTAGCCGGGCCAATAGTAAATTCGCCTTCGCGGGTAGGCACCAGGTCATATCCGTAAGCAATGCTTGATGAAGTAACCCCATTGATCATGGACATACTGTTGGATACATTGGGTCCGCCCACTACCTGGAAGCCGCCAAAAGCCGGTGGCGCGAAACGATCGCCATTGGCATTGATGGAAAAGGTTACTTCAAGTACTTCGCCTGTGCCTATGGTGGTTTTATTTACCGATGCCGTGAACTTTACCTGCGCAAAAATCAGGCTTGAGCAACACAGCAGCAACGTTAATATGGAAAGTTTAATTTTCATTAGTATCTACAAAACAACAGGATTTACCAATCTTTTGAAATAGGCACCTTAGCACCTTTTAATTTTTTATTCTTAAGCTTATCCTGGGTTTGCTTTTCATCATTGTTAAGGGCATCAAGCATACGCTGGGCGTCATCTTTTGACAACTGGTTAGGCTGTTGTCCCTGCTGATCTTTCTGATCCTGGTTTTGTTTATCCTGATCTTTCTTGTCCTGGTCCTGCTTATTTTTATCCTGGTCTTTTTTGTCTTTATCCTTGTCCTTATTGTCTTTGTTATCTTTATTCTCATCCTTGTTTTTGTCCTTGTCCTTATTATTCTTGTTGCCCCCGCCGCCTTTATTCTTATCCTGCTGGTTTTTCAGCATTTTTTGAGCATAGGCAAGGTTATACCGGGTTTCCTCATCTTTAGGGTTATTAATGAGGGCCTTTTTATAAGCGTCGATACTTTCCTGGTATTTCTTTTCGGTCAAAAATGAATTGCCGATGTTGTGATAGGCACCTGCTTTTACATTTTTATCAATGGATGCCGTTGCCAGTTTATTGAACTGCGCCGCTGCATCATCATATTTCTTTTGCTTAAACATGGCGTCGCCAAGGTTAAAATTACCCTCCAGGGTTTTTTCCTTTTTGCTCATGGCCTGGCGGTAAGCCGCTTCAGCTTCTTTAAACTTTTTTTGCTGATAAAGCTCGTTACCCTGCTTCAGGTATTTTTTTTCCTGCTGGGCAAAAAGAAATGAAGCCTGCAGCACTAATAAAATGGCTATGATATATTGCTTCATGTGTTTTTTACTTCAAATAATTTGATCTTGCTTAGGCGCATGTTTTTACGGATGGAAATAAAGAACTCGGCCAATAACAATACAAAGGCAATGGCCAGGAAAAACTGGAACCTGTCTTCAAAGTCCTTAAACTGTTTGGTATCCGTCATTTTGCGCTGCACCTTAGCTATTTGGTCCATTACAATGTTGAGGCCACTGTTGGCATTGTTGGCACGTACATAAACACCGTTTCCTGCTTCGGCAATTTCCTTGCCCATTTGCTCATTAAGCTTGCTTACTACGGGGTGGCCGGTGCTGTCATTATGGAAACCAGTTTGTTTGCCGTTTTGATAAATGGGGATTGGTGCACCTTCTTCCGAACCTACTCCAACCACATTTACCGTAACATTTCTTGCTAAAGCGGCTTTGGCTGCCGATACGGCATCGTCCTCATGGTTCTCACCGTCGGTAATAATAATAATGGACTTGCCGGTTCCGTTCTTAAAATCAAACGACTGCATGCCTAAATTAATTGCAGCGCCAATAGCTGTGCCCTGTGTTGGTACCATTTCGGTATTAATGGTATTGAGGAACAGTTTAGCTGCCGCATAATCCGTAGTTACCGGAAGCTGTACATAAGCCTGGCCTGCAAATACAACGATGCCGATACGGTCGTCATGCAGTTTATCAATCAATTGGGATAACGCACGTTTGGCGTTTTCCAAACGGTTAGGAGCAAGGTCTTGCGCCAGCATACTGTTAGATACGTCAAGTAGTATCATCAAATCGGCGCCTTTGCGCTTTACCTCTTCGGTTTTGGAACCCAGTTGCGGATCGGCTATGCCGATAACAACAAGCGCATAGGCTAAAATAAAAAAGATGAACTTGATCCAGGGGCGGGAAAAGGATACCTGCGGCATCAGCTGCATCACCACCTCCTTGTTTCCCAACGAGGCAATTGCTTTACGTTTCCACCAGTTTACCCTCAAAAAAATAAAGAGCAGCAGCGGAATAGCAAGCAATCCCCATAAAAATTCTGTATTTGCAAAACGTAGCATGCTGTTATGTTATAGCTCCCTTAAGCAGGGTGTGTCTTGTTAAAAATTCCAACGATAAAAGCGCCAGCGCGATAATTGCGAACGGCAAAAAGCGCTCAGTTTTTTTGCGGTACTGGGTAACGTCAATCTTGGCTTTTTCCAGTTTGTCAATCTGTTCGTAAATATCCTTCAATGCGCTGTTGTTGGTAGCCCTGAAGTATTTGCCGCCGGTAATGGTAGCAATTTTGTTCAGTGTACCTTCGTCAATATCAACCTTCATGCGCTGGTATTGTACACCCATTGGGGTTTGAACAGGATAGGGGGCATAGCCGTTGGTACCTATACCAACTGTATAAACCCTTACACCAAACTGTTTGGCAATTTCGGCAGCGGTAACCGGAGGGATAGAGCCCGAGTTGTTTGAACCATCGGTAAGCAGGATCACTACTTTACTTTTGGCTTCGCTATCTTTTAAACGGTTTACAGCCGTAGCCAAGCCCATCCCGATGGCGGTACCATCTTCAATCATCCCGTTTTTGATATCGGCATAAAGGTTTACCAGTACCGAGTGATCGATGGTGAGCGGACATTGCGTGAAACTCTCACCACTAAAAACTACCAGGCCTATCCTGTCGTTAGGGCGGTTCTGGATAAAATCAATAGCGATGTTTTTGCCGGCCTCAAGCCTGTTGGGCTTAAAATCTTCGGCGAGCATACTGCCCGAGATATCTGATGCAATAACGATATCGATGCCCTCAGTAGTAGTATCCTGCCAGCTTAATGACGACTGAGGCCTTGCCAGTGCTATGATAAGCGCAGCCATTGCAAATGAGCGTAATATGATGCCCAAATGCCTGAAACGCGGCAGCATGCTTTTGGTGATCATGGCAAAACCCCTGATGGTAGGCATGGCCAGGTTACCCTGCAGTTGCTTTTGTTTCCAGATGTACCAGCCCACCATAAGCGGAATGCTGATGAACAGCCAGAAAAAGCCCGGATGAGCAAATTCTATTCCTTTAAACCAAATCATTTTGCCTCATCTCCCTTCACATTTACATCGGTTGGCCTGGCACGGGGTTGCGTATCTTTAATAAAAGTAACGGCGTTTTCCATGCTCTTTTCATTTTCATTGGCCGCGGGTTTCTCTTTGGCAAACTTTACCATATCGGCAAGTATGAGTAATTGCCTTAACAGGTTTCTGTCTTCGCTGGCTATGTCCATGTGCCTTAAGCTGGCAAAGATCTCTTCGGATGTTTGCTCCAGGGCTTGGATGTTGTACCGTTTTTCAAGGTACTCGCGCACCACGTCGCTCAGTTCAATATAATATTGTTTAACCTGGTCATGCTGCCAAAGCTGCTTGTTTTTGATTTCTTCGAGTTTTTGAAGGGCCTGGATATGCAACGGGATATCGGGCTTAACTTCTTCAACGATCACTTCTTTTTTAGGCCGTTTTAACAGATAATAAACCACGGCGCCAATAACGATCAAGCCAAGCAATATACCTGTAACCAGCTTCCAGTTATCACGCAGCCAGTCCCAAAAAGTGTATTTAACAGCCAGCGGCTGTTTAATGTCATAGAAAGCTTTAGTTGTATCAACGGCAACTGTTCTGACATCAAGATTCAATGTGTCCGTGTTTAAATCGCCTACCGGCGATTTAAACACGGATGACGGGATGATATAAGTACCGCTGTCGAATGCGGTAATGGTATAATGCCTGTTGATGGTTTCGATGGATTGATCGCCCTTGTCAAAAGCAGTATCTGCCTTAAAGTTTACAATCCGGATCTTGCCGATGCTGTCGGCCAGTTTAGGAAATCCTATACTGTCCTTAGCGTGAAAACGAATACTTAAGTTGAGCTGTGTTTGTTCGCCTATCAGGATCGATTTTTTATCCAGTGTAGCTTTAGCCCCAAAGTTTTGCGCCCTGCCTGTTTGGTAAAAGCCTGCAAGCAATACCAACATAGCCAGGGTGTATTTCATGTACCTGTTCATATATTTTACCGCCGGCCTTCCCGCTTTTTAAATAATGTCATTAATGGTTTAACGTATGATTCATGTGTGCCAATGGTAGTATAATCAACCCCCGAGCGACGAAAAGCATCCTGCAGGGCGGCGTTGCGTTTCACTGCATCCCATTTAAAAGCGTCGCGAACAGCTTTGTCGCCGGTGTTTACCCACATGATATGGCCGCTTTCTTCGTCCTTAACCGGGATCAGTCCCAGGTTCGGGAACTCTTCCTCGTGTTTGTCGTAGAGTTTTAAAGCGATGATATCGTGCTTTTTATTAGCGATCTTAAGCTCGTTTTCAAATTCGGGCGTAATAAAGTCAGAGATCACAAAGGCCGTGCATTTCTTTTTGATAACGCTTGTGAAGTATTTCAACGCTTCGGCCACGTTAGTGCCTTTGTTTTCGGGCTGAAAAGCAATCAGCTCGCGGATGATCATCAGGATATGGCTGCGGCCTTTTTTGGGCGGAATAAACTTCTCGATCTTATCGCTGAAAAAGATTACGCCCACCTTGTCATTATTCTGTATGGCCGAAAATGCCAGTACCGCGCAAAGCTCGGTTGCCAGATCCTGCTTTTGCTGATTTTGCGTGCCGAAGTTTTCAGAACCACTCACATCCATCAGCACCATAACGGTAAGCTCGCGCTCCTCATCAAACACTTTTACATACGGATGGTTAAAACGGGCGGTAACGTTCCAGTCGATGGTACGGATTTCGTCGCCGATCTGGTATTCGCGCACCTCGCTAAAGGCCATACCACGCCCCTTGAAAGCCGAGTGATACTCGCCCGAAAATAAGTGGTTACTTAAGCCACGGGTTTTGATCTCTATCTTCCTTACCTTTTTTAGCAGATCCTTGGTGTCTTTAGCCATATACCCTCCTAAATCCCCCCGAGGGGAGGACTTTAAAAGCCTTTTAATTAACAATTTTATCTTTTTATCTCCCTCTCCTTTGGAGAGGGCAGGGGTAAGGTTTACGGTACCTCAACCACGTTTAGGATGCCGGTAATGATATCCTCACTGGTGATGTTTTCGGCCTCGGCCTCATAGCTTAAGCCAACACGATGCCTTAATACATCATGACAAACTGCACGTACATCTTCAGGGATCACATAACCGCGGCGTTTAATAAAGGCGTATGCTTTTGCTGCCAGTGCCAAACTGATGCTTGCCCTTGGCGATGCACCAAAGGTGATCAGCGTTTTGTATTTGGCAAGCTTAAACTGATCGGGGAAACGGGTTGCAAAAACAATGTCGATGATGTATTGCTCTATCTTTTCGTCCATATAAACCTCGCGCACAATTTTGCGGGCTTTGATGATCTCATCTGGCTTGATGATAGCGTTTGGCTTATTCATGCCTGACGGCGAGATATTGGCGCGCATGATCTTTTTCTCATCCTCTTTGTTAGGATATTTGATCACCACTTTTAACATAAAACGGTCAACCTGAGCTTCGGGCAGGGGATAGGTTCCTTCCTGCTCAATAGGGTTTTGGGTTGCCAGTACCAGGAACGGATCGGGCAGTTTATAGGTGGTATCGCCAATAGTTACCTGGCGTTCCTGCATGGCCTCAAGCAGCGCGCTTTGCACTTTGGCAGGCGCACGGTTAATCTCATCGGCCAAAACAAAGTTGGAGAAGATAGGGCCTTTACGCACAATGAACTCTTCTTTCTTTTGGTTGTAAATCATGGTACCCAATACGTCGGCAGGGAGCAAATCCGGGGTAAACTGGATCCGGCTAAAATCGGCATGAATGGCTCTTGACAGGGTATTGATGGCCAGCGTTTTAGCCAGTCCCGGTACACCTTCCAATAAAATGTGCCCATTAGCCAGTAAACCGATCAGCAAACGCTCAACCATATAACGCTGACCAACGATCACTTTATCCATCTCCATAAGCAGCAGGTCGATAAACGCGCTTTCCCTTTGTATCATTTCATTCAGTGCCCTGATATCGGTTGAATACGATGTTGGAGCTGCCGGAGCTGCTGATGAAACATTTCCTGTGTAACTATTTTGTTCTTCCATTAATTTTTTTGTTTCGGTAGGCAAACTTAAACACCCGCTCAATTTTTCGCCAACTAAAATCCATGCTTAAATGTTAAAAAGTGTTAAATCGTTATATATCGCGGCGGATATATCTGTTTAACACTCACAATGTTTGGTGATAATTGTTAAATCCGGCTATGTTAAGTCCCAATATACACTATTTAGCCGCTTGCGGTAATATATAACGTGTTAAAACGGGTTTTATTGAATTGGCATAGGTTAAAGTTTTCCGGACTTTATTATCTATTTTTAATCAACATTATCCGGGCGATATGAAAAAGAGAAGATTGTTTTTTATGCTGGTGATAACCGTCGTTTCGGCAATGGCTGCGAGGGCGCAAAATATGTATAAAAACATCCCTCTGCCAAAAGCCATCAACGGTGTAAACGAAGAATTTTCGGGTATGACTATTTATGGCGGTCGCCTTTACCTCGAACCGCAATATGGCGATCATAAAGAAACAAAATTGGATGGTACATTTAACCTGTATAGCATCCTTGCAGATAGCATCAACAGGGTTATAGATGGACAGGACACAGCATTATCAGCCTTTAAAACCATCAGCGTAAAAAATTTGAACTTGCTCCCCGATTCTGTAAAAGCAAACTATGAAGGCTTTGAAGCTATCAGCATCGCTAATAATACGGTTTTCCTTTCTATCGAAACGGACGATAAATACCCATACTGTTTTGTGCTGAAGGGCAAATTAGATACCTTTAAAGGAGAAGTGATAATTGACCCGGAGCATTTTATTTCCCTGCGAAGATATCCACCCATCAGCAATGCCGGGTTTGAAAGTGTTACCTATCTCCCTAAAGAAAACAAGTTGCTGGCTTATTATGAGTTTAATGCAATGTCTAAAGGTGGCTGCGGCTACTTGATAGATACTTCGTTTAGTAAGATGCCTCAGCAAATTACAACACCATTCCTGTATTTCAGGATTACGGACATAGCAGCAGCCGGTGACGGGAAGATCTACGGTGTAAATTATTTCTGGAACGGTGATTACGATGCTTATCTAAATAACGATTGGGTGAAAAAGTCAGAGGCTAATATTAGCAAAGCAGTCCCGGAGATTGGCAGTAAATTAAGAACCGATCCTAACTACCTCCATAACAACCCTTACGCTGCAATAGTAATGTTGAATACCCGTAAAAGTAAGCAGTGGAAATATATACGTTCATTTGATGGTGTTAAAAATAACTGGGAAGGTATAGCCCTGTTTAAGAAGGGGGCATTGATTGTTACCGATGCCAACAGTAGTAGTAAGCAGGTTTGCAGGTTGGTTTACGTGGATTTTTGAGGAAACTAAAAAGAGGATGTCATGCTGAGTGATTTAAATCCGGTGGCCTCTGAAGGTAAAATGACATCTGCGTCAAGTCATTGCTGTAAGGAATGAAGCAATCCCCGACAGGCTGGTAACGGGCTTCATTAGTATTTGACTTACATCGTCGCGCTCCTGGCCGCGCGGGGCCAGTTACTTTTGTCGCCACAAAAGTAACCAAAAAGGCTTACAGCAGAGAGGCTTCTTTGCGCACAAACTGGCCCCATAGCCATCGGCACGGCCTTCACCCTGCAAAACGAACAGAACCACGGCTGTAATTATTTTGCCCCGATTCGCACACATATACCCACCACTTCTGCAAAAACTTGCTATGCCCTGCAGCCGCACCGCCCAGCATCGTTCTGCTCGTTTTCACCCGAAGCTGATCTGCTGCGAAAAACCATATTTTTTATCTTGTCATGGGTAGGTTCTCGAAGCATGGTGGGCAGGCCTCTGCGCGCGACCCTTCGACAAGCCCAGGGTGACAGGCCGGCACGTAAAGAAAAAGGATGTTATGCTTAGGTTCTCGAAGCATAGTGGACGGGCCTTCGTAACCCTTCGACTAACCCTGGGCGACAGGCGATGAGCCGAAAAAAGCCGCTCATCGCGGCTTTTGATATATTAAGTATTTAATAATTCTATTCTTCAACCATTTCGCTGTTGGGGCTGGCTACTTCTGGTTTTTCGTGTTTAAAATAGCGTTTCTGGTATAAGAGGATCATAATTACGCCTACACAGATAGAGGCATCGGCCAGGTTAAAAACCGGCCTGAAAAACTCGAATGACTCGCCTGCCCAAAATGGGAACCAAGACGGATAGGTGCCACGCAATAGCGGGAAGTAAAACATATCAACCACGCGGCCATGAAATAAGGGCGCATATTTATACATTATACCATAAAAGGTTGAATCGATAATATTGCCCATGGCGCCGGCTAAAATGAGCGCTACGTTCATGATGAGCCCGCGGTGGTATTTGTGTTTAATTAAATAAATAAGGGTGTAAATTATACCGCAAACCGCAACTATGCGAAACAACGTTAACGCCAGTTTGCCCGCATCGCCGCCCCATTCCATACCAAATGCCATACCGTTATTTTCGGTGTAGTGCAGCATTCCCCTGCTTCCCAGGAAGCGAATTTCGTCCTGGAGCTGCATGTGTGCACGTACCCAGGTCTTGATGATCTGGTCGGCAAGGATGATGAAGGCAGCAGTTAAAAAAGGTTTGGTATAAGCAGCCTTCATTTATTGCTTTAATTTAGCTTCCATAGAGAGGGTTGTGTGCGGAACAGCACGTAAACGCTCTTTCGGGATCAGCTTGCCTGTTTCGCGGCAAACACCATAAGTTTTATTTTCAATACGTACAAGGGCAGCTTCAAGCTGCTCAATAAACTTTTTTTGACGGGCGGCCAATTGGTTTATCTGCTCTTTTTCAAGCGTGGCCGAACCATCTTCTAATGTTTTGTAAGTACCGGCAGTATCATCGGTGCCGTTGGCATTAGGCGAACTCAATGAGGTAGCCAATGAGTTTAATTCCTCGCGGGCTATGCGCATTTTATCCAGGATAATCCCTTTAAATTCCTGCAGGTCAGCTTCAGAATATCTGGTTTTTTCTTGTTCTTGTTTCATTATACTTTACTAATAGCAATCAATATTTCTTGTTCGTCAATTGTAACAGGCTCGCCCCCGGTAAGGTTATCCACAAACGTAATGCTGTCGGCCAAAATTTCGGCGCAAATGTAGGATAGATTGTTTTCCACGGCCTCTCTGATCGCCGGGGTGCTGCTTACCTGCACGTTTATCCTGTCAGTTACTTCAAATCCTTTGGTCTTACGTATATTCTGCACACGGTTGATAAACTCGCGCGAGATACCTTCCTGTTTTAATTCATTGGTTATGGTAACATCTAAAGCCACGGTTAGTTTTCCCAGATTTGCTACCTGCCATCCGGGTACATCTTCGGCTATAATCTCTACATCGGTAGCCAATACTTCGTATTTGCCATCAAGAACCGGGATGTTGCCATTGGCTTCTAAAGCGGCTATATCATCCTGGGAGAAATTTGTGATGGCTTCGGCTACAACTTTCATATCCTTACCAACTTTTTGGCCTAAGGCCTTGAAGTTTGGCTTTATTTTCTTTTTAATGAAACCTGCGGTATCGGTAATATACTCGATATCCTTAATGTTGGTTTCAGACAAAATCAGGTCTTTAACCTCCTCAACGTGTAATTTAAAGCTTTTATCCAGTATTGGCAATAAAATTTTGCTCAATGGCTGGCGCACGTTGATATTCACCTTTTTACGTAACGAAAGCGCTAACGACGAAACATCCTGTGCAAGTTGCATACGCTCTTCCAGTTCGGCATCAACCAGTGCGCTGTTGTACTCGGGGAAGTAAGCAAGGTGTACCGATTCAAACTCTTCCTTGCGGGTAACAGCGTTCAGGTCACAATATAACCTATCGGCAAAGAATGGTGCAATTGGAGACATCAGTTTGCTGATAGAAATTAAACAGGTATATAAAGTTTGATAAGCCGAAAGTTTATCTTCTGTGTTATCAGATTTCCAGAAACGGCGGCGGCTTAAACGGATAAACCAGTTACTGAAATGCACGTCAACAAATTCCTGGATAGCACGGGCCGCCTTGGTTGGCTCAAAATCGGCATAATAACCGTCAACTTCTTTGCTTAAAGTGTTTAACAGGGATATGATCCAACGGTCTATCTCCGGGCGTTTGCGGTTCTCTATCTCTGGTTCACTGTATGTGAACTTATCAATATTGGCATATAATGTAAAGAACGAGTAGGTATTGTACAGCGTGCCAAAAAACTTACGCCTAACTTCATCTATCCCCTCTTCATTAAATTTAAGGTTATCCCAAGGCGATGCATTGCTGATCATATACCAGCGGGCGGCATCAGCGCCATATTTTTCGATGGTTTCGAACGGATCAGCGGCATTGCCTAATCGTTTAGACATTTTGTTGCCGTTTTTATCCAGCACCAAACCATTGGATACCACGTTTTTAAAGGCGATGCCTTTATTACCTACCTGCTCATTGATGGCTTTCACCTCATCACTTGCTTCGCTTAGCATTACCGCTATGGCATGCAAGGTGAAGAACCAGCCGCGGGTTTGGTCAACGCCCTCGGCAATGAAATCTGCCGGGTAAGCATTCTTAAATTCCTCCTGGCCTTCAAATGGGAAATGCCATTGTGCGTAAGGCATAGCGCCCGAATCAAACCAAACGTCAATCAGGTCGGGCTCGCGCAGCATTTTATTGCCGGTTGATGATACTAAAACAACATCATCAACATAAGGGCGGTGCATGTCTTCCAGCACAAAACCTTCGGGCATGAAACCTGCTTTGATCGATTTCGCGATCTCTGCATTTAACTCGGCAATTGAACCAATGCAGATCTCTTCTGTACCGTTTTCTTCGCGCCAGATAGGCAGCGGGGTGCCCCAGTAGCGTGAACGCGATAGGTTCCAGTCCACTAAATTTTCCAGCCAGTTACCAAAACGGCCTGTACCGGTTGATTCCGGTTTCCAGTTGATGGTTTTGTTCAGCTCCACCATTTTATCCTTCACCGCTGTGGTGCGGATAAACCAGCTATCGAGCGGATAATATAGTATCGGCTCGTCGCTGCGCCATGAGTGCGGGTAGCTGTGTTCGTATTTCTTAACGTCGAACGCGCGGTTCTCGGTTTTTAATTTGATAGAGATGAGTACGTCGGTCGGTTTAAAACCTTCTTCGGCACGCTCGGCGTCGGTATAATATTCTTCCTTAACGTAACGGCCGGCGTAATCGGTAACTTCATCAACAAAACGGCCTTGTTTGTTCACCAACGGAACATCTTTGCCGGTTTCGTCTTTCACCATTACTGATGGAACATTGTTTTCCTTACATGCCCTGAAGTCATCCGCACCAAAAACAGATGCGGTATGTACTATACCAGTACCATCTTCGGTAGTAACAAAGTCGGCAGGAATAACGCGGAACGCATTTTTCTCCAGATCCTCGTTGGTTACATAAGGCATCAACTGCTCGTAGTGGATGCCCACCAGTTGACTGCCTTTTACTTCTGCCTCAATTTTCCATGGGATGATCTTATTACCACCTTTGTAATCAGCGAACGAAGCGTTCTCGCCTTCAGCTTTAAAGTATTTCTTAATCAGGTCTTTAGCCAAAACTACACAAACCGGCAGGTAAGTGTAAGGGTTAAAGGTACTGATCTTAACGTAGGTAATGGCTTCGCCAACTGCGAGGGCGCAGTTTGATGGTAAAGTCCATGGGGTGGTTGTCCAGGCCAGAATAAATACCTCGGTATCTATGCCGTTAAACAAAAACTCCGAATCATTATCGCGTTTAACTTTAAACTGGGCGGTGATGGTGGTATCCTTCACCATTTTGTAGGTGCCCGGCTGGTTAAGCTCGTGTGAGCTAAGGCCGGTACCTGATTTTGGAGAGTATGGCTGTACGGTGTAACCTTTATACAGCAGATCTTTATTGTGCAGCTGTTTAAGAATCCACCAAAGGCTTTCAATGTATTCGTTTTTGTAAGTGATGTACGGATCGTTTAGGTCGACCCAGTAACCCATTTTCTCGGTCAGGTCGTTCCAAACGTCGGTATAGCGCATTACCTCCTTACGGCAGGCATCGTTATAATCTTTTACGCTTATTTTTTTGCCGATATCATCTTTAGTGATGCCCAGGGCCTTTTCAACGGCAAGCTCAATAGGCAAACCGTGGGTATCCCAGCCGCCTTTACGTTTTACCTGGTAGCCTTTAAGGGTTTTGTAGCGGCAAAAAATATCTTTAATTGAGCGCGACATTACGTGGTGAATCCCGGGCATACCATTAGCGCTCGGTGGCCCTTCATAAAAAGTATAAGGGCTACCCGCCGGACGGCTGGTAATGCTTTTTTCGAAAATGTTTTTCTGTTTCCAGAAGTCCAGTATCTCTTTGCCGGTTTGCGATAAGTTTAACTGCTTATATTCCTTGTACATCTATAATTTCACCTCGTTTTTAAGAGGTTGCAAAAATACAGAATTTAAAAATGATTTTTTTAATTTACGCCGATGAAAAATAAAGCAAAACGCTCTGTTTATCTTTTATTAATCGGGATAATCCTGTTTTCGGCAGGGATGGCCATTCCCAGCGGCCCCAACGAAAAATGGGATGATTATGCGCGCGGTGCGGGAGCTGGTTTATTTATTGCCGGCTTTATCGGCCTGGTGACCTGGCTTATTGACGTGGTGAAGGAAAATAAGTAAGCCTTAGGTACTGAGTTGTTGGTCGTAAGTCTTAAGTTCAAAGTTGGATAGGCAGTGCAGCATTGCTCAACCGGAACCGCCGCGGTATTTTAATCATAAATCGCTGATCTCACGGTTGGTTGGCTCTTGCCGATGTTGGTATTGTTACCAACGTCTTTACGCTATGCTTGTGGCGTAGTTCTCCATTAAAAAGACAAATGGACAAAGATGTTTTTGACAACACCAACATCGGTGCTAAATACTTTCGACTCAGGACTTTTTTATATACTAAAATTTTAGTTGATGCGTTATGGATAAGGGTAAAAAATAAAAGCCTCCTTGCACTCGCTGCTTGGAGGCTTTAAACCTAAACCTTATCACAAATCAAGGTGGTAACCTTGTATTGAAATAGTTACAAATCTACTATAAGAATTATTAAAATCAAAAAAAAACCGACGAATAGATTAAATGAATCGACGGATTATCAAAAACTATCGTTTTTTGTTTAAATTTTTCTAAAAAATTAAAAATATTGCGGGCAGGTAACTCGTTTTCCCAAAATAAAACAGGTTGTCAGGGAAATGAAATTCGCTGTAGCGTTTCGGATGAATACAGCAGGTTTGACCGGCTATTTTAATCCGGAAAATTTTGCGTTTAAATATTGAAATGTGGGTCTGTTTGTTAATTGTTCGCTAAGGCAGCTTTCTTTCAAAACTAATAACTTTTTAAGATCAGGATGTTCTGTATCATTGCATAGCCTTGCCAGGTCGTCTAATAAATAGCCAAAAGCCCTTACTTCAAGCCGTTCAAGTTTGTTGGCTATTGTTGTATTGGCTTTATCATAAAAGCAGGCTGCCCCGAAATCGCTGAACAGTGTGTTGGCTTCATCATCAATCAAAATATTGTGTGCATACAGGTCGCTGTGCATAATCCCCTTGTAGTGCAGATGCTCCGCTACGGATGCAATGGTGCCTGCAATTTTTAGTACCTGTTCGGGTGTCAGAGTCTGGTCAGGCTTAAAAACATCACGCGTGCAGCTAACAAGGCTGGGAGGCTGGCCGAGATTGTAAAAACTCCCTGGTATGAGTTTCATCACCAGGCCTTTTTTATTTCCAGGATGATTGGCGATTTGGCCTATTAATTCTACCAATCCGTCATGGTTGCCTGCGGTAATACAGGCGTTCATCTCATCTTCGGGCAGGCCATCGCTGGTAATTGCTCCTTTGAATATTTTAACCGCAACTTCAGTGGTTTCACCGGCATGCCTCCAGGTAGCTTTGGAGATAACACCGGATGCGCCTTCGCCGAGCAATTGGTTAATTTCCAATTCGCTGCTATCAATTGCTGTAAGTGAATGTACAGTTGGTTTATAGCTGAAAGGATTACCCGAAAAAGCCAGCCATGATAGTTTGGGCATAGATAAGAGCCATCCGGGAAATTCACTTAGTTGATTGGCGGAAATCCGGAGTAACTCCAGGTTACGGCAGCCAGCAAGTGTAGCCGGCAGTTTTGTTAGTCTGTTACCTGCAAGCATTAGTTTCTGCATCCTGCTGCAATTGCCTGTTTCGGCAGGTAATTCGGTAACCTTGTTGTTGGTGAGGATGAGCCAGCGAAGATTAGGATTAAGCGATGCCGGCGGTACGGTTTTTATCTGGTTTGATTTAAAGCCAACAATATCCAACAACGGACAATCGGACAATACTTCCGGCAAAATAGTGAATTGGTTTTCTGAGCAGAAAAAGATCTTCAGTTTTTTGAGCCGGCCAAAATCTGACGGTAATGCGTTCAGTTTATTGAATGAAAGATCAAGATATTCCAGTGTATCTGCCAGTTCAAAAATTTCAACAGGAAAGTGGGAAAGATTTTCTGATAGTTTAAGCGATACTGCTCCTTTTAATTCTCCGTTTTTTAACTGTTTTAACGTTTGCATAGGCTAAAGCAAAAGAACAAAAAATGCTTAACATTTTGGTTGTGCCTCATATGTGATATGGTGGAATCGCGTTTAGATTTATTTAGCTTTTAAGATGATTTTTTATTTCTTAATCTACGTCATCTTTTTGTTTTTCAATTTCCTCCATTTTTGATGTATTAGTAAGAGAGATAAATAATATCAATTTAAACATCGCCATCCATGGAACACAATATTACAATAATCAAGAAAGTAGCTATAAAATCGCATACAGGCTCGTTAAAGCTGATGTTTGCAATGGCAATCATCAGCTTAGTAAGTTTTACAAAAGGTTGGGCACAAACACAAGCGTCAACTTTACCCGCTCCCGGTACATCGGTAACAATTGGCCAAATAGACGGTATAACAATATCAACTGCCGTTCAATCACCCTCCAATCAGCAAACACCACTTCAGGTAATTTGTGTTTTTGAATACACAGAAGGCGATATTTTTAATTCGCCGCCCGCATTGCCACGTAATCTTAACGGCCTTGTACATGTAGATGAGGCCTTAAAAGGGATACTCACCGAATTGCGTAAAAGCGGCCGGTTTGAAGGCAGGGCCCTGGAAACAATGCTCATTACACCGTCGGTTGGCAGCTTGCCTGCCGGAAAGTTGCTGATCATAGGGCTTGGCGACCGAAAGTCCTTTAATCCCGAACTAATGATCAGCGTTGGCCGTGTGGAAATGCGCGAAGCTTTAAGGTTGGGGGTAAGCAGTTACTCGCATGCCAGTGATTTAAAGGATGCTGGTATTGATTCGCCTACAGGCGTTGTTGCTGTAAACGTTATTAAAGGCGCTATAAGCGCCTATGAAACGGAGGCTTTTTTGAAAAATCATTCGCTTAGTTCCGCTAAGCCTGTTACTCAAATAACGCTGCTTGCAGGGCCGACGTTCTTTCAAACCACTGCTGATGCGGTTAAAGCTTTTGTGGGTAGTTTCAAGGGGGATTAACTCAAAGCGTATTGCGATAATAATGAGTTTGAAAGACTTTAAAGGCTGATTTTAAATAAAAAAGCCCTGCGATTTGCAGGGCTTTTTTATTGTGGGAACTACTGGGTTCGAACCAGTGACCCTCTGCTTGTAAGGCAGATGCTCTGAACCAGCTGAGCTAAGCTCCCTTTGTTTTTAATTTTACCATCGTTTTGGTAAAACCGAGCGGCGAAGTTAAATCACTTTGCCATATAATGCAAATACTTTTGTGAAGTATTTAGCGAAGATTGCAAGTATAAAAAAGCCCAACATTGCTGTCAGGCTTTTAGTGGGAGCTACTGGGTTCGAACCAGTGACCCTCTGCTTGTAAGGCAGATGCTCTGAACCAGCTGAGCTAAGCTCCCTTGCTTTTGGGACTGCAAATATAGGGCTTGATGTTTATTCTTCAAAAAATATTTTGCATTTTTTGTAATGTGTTGATTTTTAATGAGATGTGTTTTAATAATTTACTTCAC
This sequence comes from Mucilaginibacter gossypii, assembly GCF_900100945.1. GTDB lineage: Bacteria > Bacteroidota > Bacteroidia > Sphingobacteriales > Sphingobacteriaceae > Mucilaginibacter > Mucilaginibacter gossypii. Next base: position 161,124 of record NZ_FNCG01000016.1, read on the forward strand.
ATCCCTGTACTGGGCACGCGGGCGGGGGTCTTCCGGAAGAATTTCCATTTCCGGAAATTCGATGTAGTGGGCATACCATTGTATGGCGCCTACCAAATCCAGCGCGTCTTCGGCAGCTACGCTAACCGTTTCAAAAGCGTAAAGCTTCTGGTCGGCGTAGCCGTAAAGCTGAATTTCGTTGTCATCCGGACTAAATTGTTCTTCATCAAGGCAGTAAACTTTTACCTTGAGGCGTGTATCCCTGGAGTGGATCACATCCCTGCAGGGGTTTTGAGGATCGGTTGCCAGTAAATATACATTATAGTCCATAATCGGTTTAACAAAGTTTATATGGGATGGTTTCCTGATTAAGCATTTATGTTAAAAATTGTTTGACTTTTTAATCGTTTCCCCTGGGTGTGGAAATAGCACCCTCGTTTGGGGAAAAAATCTACAGTTTAATATTTAAGTAATATTAAAAACCTGTTTTTAAGGCATATAGATGCATGTTTATTAATTGGCATTTCGTTTGAATAAATGTTATTACCCTTCTCAAAGGGTTGTTTTTCATAGGTAGATGTAGGGTCGAAATACTGCGAGAGTATTTCGACCTTTTTTATTATCAAATGTTTAATGCCGGTTTCCTCTCCAAAGCAGGTTTATATAACTGGATATGTCATCTAGGCATGTGATGACTGGCAAGGTAGTTTAGCCGGTCAAGTTTTAACTTTTGGGAAAATTATACCACTATTCCCGGAAAGTATCTACACACTTTATATTCATTAGGCCTTTGAAAATGCGTTTAGAATACTGGAAAGGCGTTTTGGTATTTGGCACCCGGTTTGAATTAAAGTTAATACCCTTACTAAAAAGGGTTGTTTTTCATAGGTAGATGTAGGGCCGGATCAACTGCGAGAGTTGTCCGGCCTTTTTTATTACGGCGTTATGTTGCCTGATGATTAAAATGTAGCCTGCCGAAATTAACCAATGGGAAATTAATTCCCGGTTTTGGGTGTCATTTCTACACATTGAGAAGTGTTTGTGTTTTAAAAAGCTGCCAATTAGGCATTTAAAGCCATTTTTAAACATTGGCATCAGGTTTGAATATAGTTTAATACCCTTCTCAAAGGGTTGTTTTTCATAGGTAGATGTAGGGCCGGAATAACTGCGAGAGTTGTCCGGCCTTTTTTATTTAGCGGAAATTTCAATCTCTCTCTCTGATCTGATTGCTTTTTAATTAAGAATGGTTAATGATAGTAGCTTATAATTCCCGATTTTGGGATTGCTTTCCACACGGGGATATCTGTTAGCTTCAAAAGCTTATTTATAGAAGTTTAAAAGCGGTTTTAGGATTTGGCACCAGGTTTGGATAAGTATTAATACCCTTTTCAAAGGGTTGTTTTCATAGGTAGATGTAGGGCCGAAAAACTGCGAGAGCGTTTCGGCCTTTTTTATTATTCCGAATTTTGGGGAGGTCTTTTTAGCTGTAATAGAGCCATAGGTTTTACCCGCAGTTAAACACTCCAATTAAGAGTAGCTTAATTATCGCAAATTGAAATCCGGCGGGTTATTACGGGCGTATATCCATCTACAAGATAACTAATTATAGCATTAAAAATCGAACTCTATGAAAACATCTGAACAGGAAAGCATAGGCGGAGCAAATATGGCCAGGAGGTCATTTTTACGCTATGCGGGGTTAGGCGTGGCATCAGCCGGACTCTTAGCTACAGCAGCTTGTCACAAAGACCACAAGGTAATTGTTGGCGGGGGCATTGATATCGGTGCCAAAGGCGATCTTGCGATCCTTAACTACGCTTACGCGCTTGAGCAACTGGAAGCCGCATTTTATATCCAGGTAATTACCACGCCATATTCGGGCATGACCGCCGATGAAAAAGCGCTTTTCACAAGTATCCGTGATCATGAGGTGCTACACCGTGAATTTTTCAAAGCTGCTTTAGGCGGTAATGCAATCCCTGCACTTACTGTCGATTTCAGCACTATCGATTTTACCAAAAAAGCTGCCGTACTTGGTGCTGCCAAAGCATTTGAAGATACCGGTGTTAAAGCTTATGATGGTGCCGGTTACCTGATTCAGGATGCCGGTTATTTAACCATTGCGGGTAAAATTGTATCGGTTGAGGCAAGGCACGCTGCATTGATTAGCAATATGCTTGTTGCAGGGTCATTTGCTGCCGATGACCAGGTAGACAGCAACGGGTTGAATAAATCAGCTACCATTGCCGAGGTATTGCCTATCGCAAACACCTACCTCAAAACTAAAGTGAGTGCATCCAATTATAGTTACACAGCTTAATCCCACATCGCCATGAATTTATTTAATATAATAGACGAGATAGAAAAATTTGATCCCGAACTGAACGACAGGCTTAATCCGCGTCGTGCAGCTATCAAAAATATAACCAGCTTCGGTTCAAAAGTGGCTATGGCCGCTGTGCCGTTTGCCATGGGTACCATGCTCAAAAAGGCGTACGGGGCTGCTGCTGCTCCAACAGTGATTGAGGTTTTAAATTATGCTTTAACACTTGAATATCTTGAGTCGTCATTTTATAATACAGGTGCTGCCTCAGCAGGTTTGATCCCTGCTGCAGGCGCCTCTTATATTAACGCAGTAAAAGAAGACGAAAACCAACACGTGGCCTTCCTGAAATCAGCTATTACAGCTTCGGGCGGTACGCCGGTTACTTCGCCCAAGTTTGACTTTACAGCAGGCGGCGGCACAGGTGAGGGGCCCTTTAAAGGTTTGTTCGGCAATTACAACTTGTTTTTGAAGGTGGCGCTGGCTTTTGAAGATACAGGTGTACGTGCTTATAAAGGCCAGGCGCCTAACTTGCTGGGCAATAAAGATATTTTGACGGCGGCTTTATCAATTCATGCCGTTGAAGCCCGTCACGCATCGGCTATCCGTCAGTTGCTGGGCGTTTCCCCGTGGATCACCAGTACCGCTACTTTAGGCAACGATACCGGTGTGCCGCAGGTTAACGGAAATTACGATGGCGAACAAAACGTTACCCAGGGCGGGGTCAATCTCACCACATTGCCGGGTGTATCAGGCACATCTACTTCAGTAGCTGTTGCTACCGCTGCTTTTGACGAGCCATTATCTATGGACCAGGTGTTGGCTTTATTAGTAGGTACTTTTATCTACACCTAAATAAAGTTGTTAATTGAGTTAAAAAAAAAGACCGGTTGCTTATAGCGCCGGTCTTTTTTATAGTTAAAATTCAATTATTTGTTCAATGCCTGCCTGCCAAATTTAATGAGGTCATTTGCCCTGATATAGCCTACGGTTCCTGATACGGGTTTGCCTTTGCTGGTAAATATAATCATGGTAGGGTAGGCCTGCAGTCCCCATTCAGCAGCCAGGGCAGGGCCTTGTCCTTTTTCCATGTCGATAGCTACATTTACAAAATTATCGTTGTAAAAATCGGCTACTTTGTTGTTTTTAAATGTGGTAGCCTTGAGCATTTTGCAGGGGCCACACCAAGTGGCATAAGCATCAACAAAAATATATTTGTTTTGACGGGCAGCCTGTTTTAGAGCTTCGGTCCAGGAGTTTTCAATAAAGTTGATTTGGGTTGATGACTTGCTTACGTTTTCCTGTGCCCTGACGGTGGAACTGAGTACGATAACAAGTGCGATGATAAAATAATTAATATGCAGGAATTTCTTCATTGTTAATAATAGCGATTATAAATAAAAACAGCACGTATATAATGCTTTATACGTGCTGTTTATTGCAGCGGTTATAAATTTATTTTACCGGTTTGCAGGTCGCCTTTCCTGCTGCTGGCGTTGTTGCTGTTGCTGACGCTGTTGTTGTTGCTGGCGTTGCTGCTCCTGCTGCTGACGTTGAGCCTGCATTTGTTGCTGGCGTTGCTGTTCCTGTTGTTGACGTTGAGCCTGCATTTGTTGCTGGCGCTGTTGTTCCTGTTGCTGACGTTGGGCCTGCATTTGTTGCTGGCGCTGTTGTTCCTGCTGCTGACGTTGGGCCTGCATTTGTTGCTGGCGCTGTTGTTCCTGTTGCTGACGTTGGGCCTGCATTTGTTGCTGGCGCTGTTGTTCCTGCTGCTGACGTTGGGCCTGCATTTGTTGCTGGCGCTGTTGTTCCTGCTGCTGACGTTGGGCCTGCATTTGTTGCTGACGTTGCTGTTCCTGCTGCTGACGTTGAGCCTGCATTTGTTGCTGGCGCTGTTGTTCCTGTTGCTGGCGTTGGGCCTGCATTTGTTGCTGACGTTGTTGTTGCTGCTGCTGTTGACGTTGAGCCTGCTGCTGTTCCTGCTGCTGGCGCTGTTGTAGCTGCTGCTCTCTTTGAGCTTGCTGTTGCTGCTGTCTTTGCTGTACTTGTTGTTGCCTTTGGGCTTGCTGTTCCTGCTGGGACTGCGGACGGTTCTGCTGCTCGCTTTTTACCCGTTGATCTTGCTGCCTTTGCTGTAATTGTTGTTGACGCTGGGCTTGTTGTTGCTGCTGGCGTTGGGTTTGATTATTTTGTCTTTGATCAAGCTGTTGTTGCCTTTGTGCTTGTTGCTGTTGCAGGCGTTGTTGAGCCTGTTGCTGACGCTGAGCTTGATTGTCTCCTGGCCTTGCATTTGGCTGATTTGGGCGAGCTCCATTTTCCGGGTTAGGCCGGGCTGCCGGGCCTGGATGGTTAACCTGTACTATTTTGTTATCAGGTCTTTCGTTACGGGCAATTTGACGCAGACGGGCCGCATTATTGGGGTTGATAGTAGCGTTACCGCCGCGTCTGTTGGCGATGCCATCATTAGGGTTTTGCTGCCTGTAAGCCGCAGCGTTTACCACCCTTGCAGGTCGTGCATCGGGTGCTTTTCTTACTTCCGGACGGTAAATGTTTACTGTATTATTAACTATCCTGCCGCCGCCGTTTGGCCGGTTAACGTTGTTAATGTTGTAAACACGCACGTTACGGTTGTTAGTAACCTGCCTGATCTCATTTACTCTTGGGCCGGTTATATAAGTACGGTTGTTATTAACATAAGTGTTGTTAATAATTGTTGTTTGATGAATAATGTTAACTACTCGTGTTTGCGGCACATAATAATTATAGATATTCGGCCTGGTAATATATGCCTGTGGTGCGCAAACCCAGTAATTGTCGGGCACATTGTAACTATTGCCAAAAGAGATATTGATACTTATACCTGGCTGTAAAGGCGCCCAGCCGTAATAACCGCCGCCGTGCCTCCAGCTTACCCATGCCGGGGCCCATTCATGGCCTGGAATCCATTCCCATCCATAATAATCATCATAGCGCCAACGGCCATAATGAAACGGAGCCCAGCCCCATTCATAATCGGATACCCAGGTATTGCCATAGTCGGTTACTACCCAGTGGCCCCGGGTAGCATATGGCCTGAAATTGTCACCGGCGTCCGGGATCCAAACGTTACCGTATTGCGGGTCGTTAACCCAGGTACCGTATGGATCAAGTTCGTCGTAAAACTCCTGGTCGGATACATAGCCTCCTTCCTGGGCTTTACTCATGTTTGGTGCGGCAAGCATTATTAAAAATGCTATTAAGCTAATACCGCATATTTTATTAATAAATTTCATAATAATGTATGTTTAAGATGGCCTGTCACATTGGTGTTGCTGAATGTATGACAAGCAGAAGTATAAAACGTTTAAAGCAAAAATTGTTTTAAAGAGTTAATGAGAACAGGGTCAGCGTAATTATGGGGATAAAATTTTATCACTATCTTGTATTCCTCGCTTAAAAATTAAATAATTTTGCTACCTGTTTTATAAACGATAACTATGAGCACAGTAAACATTCCACGCCTGGACCTGAATACCTATATAAACGGCAGTGCCGATGAACGCAAGCAATTTTCGAACGATATTGGCAAGGCTTTTAACGAAACAGGATTTGTTACCATTACTAATCACGGTCTTAGTAAAGAATTGATAGATAGGCTTTACAACCAGGTTAAAACGCTGTTTGCCCTGCCCGATGCAGTAAAACAGCAATATGAAATCCCAGGCTTAGCAGGCCAGCGCGGGTACACCGGTAAAGGCAAGGAAACGGCAAAAGGTTTTAAAACCCCCGACCTGAAAGAATTTTGGCAAATTGGCCAAACCGTAACTGATGACGAGGTACTGAAAGCACAGTACCCGGATAATGTAACCGTTAATGAACTGCCCGAATTTAACCCAACCACCATCGAAGTTTACAAAAAACTGGAAGCAGCTGGTAAACATTTACTCCGCGCAATTGCCGTTTACCTCGAATTGCCCGAAAACTATTTTGATGATAAAGTTCATAACGGTAATTCAATACTTCGCACCCTGCATTATTTCCCTATAACCGATCCTGATTCGGTGCCCGATGATGCTGTACGTGCCGGAGCCCACGAAGATATTAACCTGATCACCCTGTTAATAGGAGCCAGCGCCGATGGCCTTGAACTGTTAACCCGCGATAATACCTGGTTCCCGGTTAAAGCTTATGGTGAAGACCTGGTAGTTAACGTTGGCGACATGCTGCAGCGTTTAACCAATAACAAGTTAAAATCAACCACCCATCGCGTAGTAAACCCACCGCGTGAGCTGATGAAGTTCTCCCGTTTTTCCGTGCCGTTTTTCCTGCACCCAAAATCGAACATGGATCTGACCAGTCTTGATTCGTGCATTGATGAACAGCATCCTAAATTATATACTGATATCACTGCCGGTGAGTATCTGGATGAACGCTTGAGGGAGATTGGTTTGAAGATGTAGGTCTCAAAGACAAATAAAATCGTCATTGACGTTCTATAGAGAATAACAAAGCCCTTCCAAAACTTGAAAGGGCTTCTTTATTTAAACAGGTAGATGAAATAGATTTACTTAACGAACACTGCTTTGCCTTCAACGGCTTCACCTGCTGCCTGTCTTCTTTTATATAATACAAACAATGCAGTGGCCAATACCCCAATAATTCCCTCGATACAAACAGCCCTGCGCGGCCCAAGCTCATTGGCTGACCAACCGGCCATCAAACTTCCCACCGGAATCATGCCCTGGTAAGCCATCACATAATAGCTGATAGCCCTTGCCCGCATAGCCGGGATAGCATGGGTTTGGATATAGGTGTTGATGGCCGATGTTTGCGCCATCATACCAACGCCGGTAAATACCATAAATATTAAAGCAAAAGGGAGTTTGCCTGCATAGGCCACCATCAGCACGCTTGTACCAAAAATGAGACTTGCTATCGACATGATCTTTACCAGGTTTTTATTACTCTTCAGGTTAGCCAGATATACCGCACTAATTACCGAGCCTAAACCAGCTGCGCTCTCAAACCAGCTGAAGGTTTTTGCATCGCCGTTAAAAAGATCTTTGGCGAAGATTGGCATTAGTGTATTAAATGGTATCACAAACAGGCTGCTTGCAGTAAGCATCAGGATCATACTGCTCAGGTCGCTGTCGCCGGATACGTATCTGAAACCTTCCTGTAATTCTGTCCAGATGCTTTTTTCCGAACGGACAGGCACTATGGTGTTTAGCTTCATCATAAATAAACAGGTGAGCACAGGGATATAGCTCAAAAAGTTGCCGAAGAAACAAACATCCTCACCAAAAGCACTTAATACGATACCTGCAATTGCCGGGCCTGCAATACGCGCCAGGTTGGTCATGGTTGAGTTTAAAGCGATGGCATTAGGCAAATCAGCCTTGTCATCAACCATATCCACCATTAATGATTGGCGGCAGGTTACATCGAAGGCATTTACAATACCTTGCAACAGGCTGAGGCCAATAATAGCTGGGATATTATAGATTTTAAAGAAGATCATGAAAGCAAAAGCACCGGCTTGAAGCATGGATACTACCTGGGTAATAACTAAAATGCGGTAACGGTTATGCCTGTCAACAATACTACCTGCATAGGGTGCTAGGATTAGCGATGGAATAAGGCTCACAAAACTCACAATTCCTAATAAAAGTGCCGAACCTGTAAGGCGGTAAACAAGCCAGCTCACTGCTGTTTTTTGCATCCATGTGCCAATGAGGGATATTGACTGACCGTAAAAAAACAGCTTAAAATTACGGTACTTTAAAGAGCGAAACACATTCATTTGTTCAATTCATAACAAAAGCAAATTCAGGGGAGTACTTAATGCAAGACTATTGAATTGTTTTATGCTGCAAATATCGCCCATATCAATACATTTGTAAAATAGATTGTTTTAATAGGATTGATAGATAAAAACGATTGATTGTGGAATTACGTCAACTGCAATACTTTGTTAAGGCTGCCGAAACCATGAACTTTACCGAGGCTGCTGCTGCGGTATTCATTACACAAAGCACGCTATCACAACAAATAAAGCAGCTTGAAGAGGAGCTGGGCATGCTTTTGTTCGACAGGATAGGCAAGCACGTACGGATCACTGAGGCTGGTCATATATTTTTAACTCATGCCCGCAAGATCCTTAACGATGTGCAGCGGAGCAAGCAGGCCATAAGTGAATTGCAAAATGCTACCATCGGCGAGCTTAACATCGGCGTTTCATATGCATTTACTTCTTTATTGTTGCCCGCATTGGCTCCGTTCAGTACCAAATACCCCGGCATCAAAATCTTTATTACCTATGGTAGCCCGGAAGAATTGGAAAAAAAACTACGACTGGCCGAGCTGGATATGATCCTCGCTTTCCACAATGAAAGTGATGACGAAGACCTGGAAATGCAGGAATTGTTTAGTTCGAGCGTGGTAATGGTGGTATCTAAAAATAATCCGCTGACCCAACTCAAGAAAGTAAGCCCGGAAGAGCTGGCCAAACTTGATCTCATCCTACCGGGAAAAGGCTTCAGCTCGCGCGATTTTATTAATGATTTGTTTAACCGCAAAAAGATAGTGCCCAATATAAAAATTGAGCTCAATGATGTGCATTCATTGCTGGCTTTGGTTGAGAGCGGCCATTGGGCAACTATCCTGAATGAAAAAGCCATCATCGGCTGGAATAAAGTGGCCGCCATTCCCATCGAATCAAAAGATATCAAACGGCAATCATATATCCTGTGGCAAAAAGGAGTTTACCGTAAACGTGCGGCTATTTTATTTATTGAGGAATTGATGAAGGTGATGGAGAGTGAGTAGTAAAATATTCATGTATTATATATCCTAAGAGGCTGTGAGCGTTATAATAATCTCTTTATATTTGATTTATAACCCGATATAAGCCTTATCTATGAACCTTAAACCAATTTTTTACCAGATATTACTATCTGTAATATGTATTCAGCTCTTTGCCGCGTTTCGGCCTGATCAGCACAAATCAATTCATAGTCAAGCAACGGAAAACGGCTCTAAAGCAACGATTCTATTCCGGCTTAAAGCCCATGAGCAGTTCAGGCTCGAATATATGAACGCATTTTTGGAGGCAAAACAACTTAAATTTATCAATCCCGGGGAAAAGGATACTGTAATTATACGTAATGTAACAACCAATATTCCTGTTGCCTTAACAATGACTTTTTTTGAGTTTGGAAAAGATAAAAGCACGAAAGAAAGAAAGTTTTCAGTACTTGCATCGCCTGGAGATACATTGAATTTATCATTAACAAGCCAGGGATTTCTGAATACAGAAAGATTAAAAAAAAGAATTGTATTATCCAACGATTCTATTTCATATTATACCAACTATACTACTGCGCCCGGCGGCAAAGCAGTATCCTCCAAGAATGAACTTTGGGAATCTTTTTATACAGAATTTAATAGAAAATTTCGAGAAGAAACGGATAGGATCAATGGCCTTTTGGCTAATTTTCAAATAGATTCATCAGCATTTGAGCAACTGACAATCAACTGTAAACTTCATTATTACAAACGGTTGTTTAATTGGCTTTATGAGGGTAATGGCCAATACTTTGAGCCTGCTTTACCTGTACTTTCAAAGTTGAGTGAGGATATCGAGCATGTTTTAAATAGCCCACACCTATTTTTGGCCGAAGATTTATTGAGTGTGATTGACGGCTACGTCAGGCTCAAAATCATTAACAAAGGTGGGGACTATGTTAATGGCATTACCATATATAAAGAAGCATCGGCAGCTAATTTGGGCAGGTTTAAATCCAGCTATCTTCTTATTTGTTTAACTCATTCTCCGGTAAAAAAAGGTAATGGATTTAACGAAATAATGAAGGACTACAGGAGAAAGATGGCTAATACAAGCTATTCGATACATCTCGACAACATTATGAGAAACATGTTGGATGGCAAACAGCTTATAGCAAACGATATGTTAATTGGTTTAAACGGAAAAAAAGTATCATTAAATAATCTGCTTAAATCAAAGAAACAGTTTTACATATTGGATTTTTGGGCAAGTTGGTGCTCGCCGTGCAGGGCCCAGTTGCCGGTGATGGATAGTTTAAGATCTGCGTTGAGAAAAAACGCTGTTGAGGTAATTTCAATTAATCTCGATCAAAAAGAAGTATCCTGGAAAACAGCATCCCTGGCCGAAAAAAAACACCTTGGAATAAACAATTATCACCTTAATGCGGCCACTAAATCAGCTATTGTGCGCCAGTTAAATATATCATCTATTCCGCGATATGTGATTTTGGATAACTTAAAAATAATATCATCAAACTTTTATCAGCCCACAGAGCCCGGTTTTGTTGATGAGTTGAAGGATTTGATACGCACCAGGTAAAAGTTTGTTATTTGACTAAATATCGCGCTGATCTACTCTAATAAAAAATTGATTGTATTATATAACAATGGGAGATGTAATAAATTTACTTCTTCATCTCTTCTTTTATCGCCCTCAAAAATTCATTAGGATGTTTGGAGCCGATAATATAAAGCAGACCGTCACGATCTGTAAGGTGGATGGCTTCATTGCCTGATGTGAAAAAGCGGATGGTGCCTTTGGTATGCAGGTTATAAACCGGATTGTTGAACATGTAGCGGCTGTAGGTGCCTTTTTCGGCTTTAACAATACTGTTCAAATCTATTTTTACCAGTTTGGTTGTCCACAAGCCGTCAAGCATAACGCTTTTGTTTTCAACACGGGTGCGGAAATGCAGCAGGAACCCCAGGATAATGGAAATAATGATGATGGAAAAGCCCACAACAACCAGCAAATCGCCGTTACGCTCACGTTCGTCGGTGAAGAAATAGGCTGCAAAACAAAACATGGCTAAAACCAGGCGTATGGTTAGCGGTATAAATTCCCGGCCAAGGTATTGCTTTTCAGTAAAAACGGATTTATCGCTCATGTTAGTTTAAACAGTTCGAAGATAGTAACTTTTTTAGTGTTATCACTCACTTTATACCTTTCGTCGGGGCGATAGCCGCCAATCCACATAATTTCACCGTTGCCGTTTACCAGGATTGGGATTTCTTCCTTTTGGTACAGCGGCACTTTCTGGTTAATGAAAAAATCGCTCAATTTCTTTTTGCCTTTCATCCCAAGAGGAAAAAAATGATCTCCCTCGTACCATGCACGTATTTTTAACGGGTAAACCAGCTTATCAGCATCAATAGATACTGCCAGCGGATTGTTCTTTATAATCAACGGGCTATCGTCATGTAACAAGTTAAGCTTATAAACGCCAAAATTTGCTTCATGGTCTGTAGCGTTGATAATAACTTCGGCAGGTAGCACAGTAGTTTTTGGCTTAAGGATAATATTATCGCGATCGAGCAATAAAGTGTGTGTTCCTGATTCAAATATCCGGCCCGAGTGTTTATCGAGCGAGGCAATGAGGTCATCAATGGTAGCTTCATTAAAACCGTATTCATTTAGCAATTTAAAAAGAAGCAACCTTTTTGGCTTAAGTTTTTTTACTTCGGCTATGCGCAGGTAAATGATGCCATCATGTATTTGCAACAAGGTTTGCCTTAACTCATCAAGCCTGATCTCAAGCAACAATTCCAGGTCTCGGAAATGGAGCAGGTTGCTTTCAAACGTTTTTTCGAGCGATGGGTTCAATTCTTTAAGCTTTGGCACAACCTCCAGCCTGATCTTATTTCGGGCATATTTTGCCGAAGCATTGGAACTGTCTTCAACAAAAGTTAAACCTTCGGCACTAACCATGGTCTGTATTTCCAAACGGCTGAGGAACATCAGCGGGCGCACCAGTTTACCGTTTTTGGGTAAAATGCCATGCAAACCGGCAATTCCGGTGCCACGTGTAAGGTTTAACAATATTGTTTCGATAGTATCGTTTTGGTGGTGAGCAAGCGCAACAACCTCATAACCTGATTGCTGATTGATGGTTTCAAACCACTGATAACGTAAATCGCGGGCAGCCATTTGTATGGATACCTTGTTGTCTGCAGCGTATTGCTCCGTATCAAAATTAACAGTATGAAATGGTACACCAAGAGTTGTAGCGAGGTTGCGGCAAAAAGTCTGGTCGCGCAGGGCTTCGTCGCCACGCAGCTGGAAATTACAATGGGCGATGCCAAAATCATAACCGGCAGCTTTGAGCAGGTGCACCATTAAAACCGAATCGATGCCGCCGCTTACAGCCGCCAGTATTTTGGCAGCGGGCGTAAATAAGCTGTTTTGCTCAATAAAATTAACAAACTGATTAACTGGCAGCATTCATCAAAATTATTAATTTAATAACCCCAACAAAAAACTAATTTTGCCACTGTGAGGAAATATGTTTTATGCTTTTTGTTTTTGGCGATGGCAACTGCAGCTATGGCTCAAAAAAAATCAATTGTAAACCTGATACAATCTGAACGAAGCACCGGCGGAAAAATCAATGGCAAGCAGATGTTCAAGGTTTATAAAGGCGTGTTTAAGCAGGATTACTCCATCCTACGGTCGGATAGTGCATACTTTTATCCCAACGAAAACGCGTTTGACGCTTTTGGCAACGTAAATATAAACCAGGGCGATACACTGAATATATTTTCGGATAAGCTGAATTATAACGGAAATACAAAAATTGCCATCTTAACAGATAATGTTAAAATGGTCGACCGCGATGCTACGCTAACTACCAACTATCTTACCTACAATACCGCCAGTCGCATAGGTACTTACACAGGTGGCGGAAAGCTGGTGAATAAAGACAATGTGCTTACCAGTAAAAACGGCTATTACTTTGCCTTCACCCGCGACTCCTATTTCAGGTACGATGTGGTACTTACCACACCCGATGCTTTGATAAAAACCGATACCCTTAAGTACAATACAGGTACACGGATAGCCTATTTTTTCGGACCAACCAATATTTACGGCACCAAGGATAAGGATACCTTGTATACCGAAAATGGTTTATATAATACCGTTACGGAACAGGCTTACTTTGGAAAGAAAAACTCATACAGGCAAGGCACCAAATCACTAAAAGGCGACAGCCTTTTTTATGATAAGCTAAAAGGTTATGGCCGCGCGGTAAAAAACATCACCTTTGAAGACAGGGAACAAAAGGTAACTATTAAAGGAGACCTTGGTACTTATTACAGAGCCGAGGAAAAAACCGTTGTTACTGAAAATGCTTACGTTGTATTGATATCCGAGCAAAAGGATACCAGTAAAACCGATACCGCGGTTAAGCAATTACCCGCCGTAAATAATAAGAATGCAAAAGTATCAGCCAAAAACATAACCGATCTTACTAAGATTGCCGGTGCCATAAAGCCCGACAGCAGCCATAAGGCCCCGGCCAATACCATGCCCATTAAGCAGCCATTTGCCATAGGAAAAAAAGACAGTGCCAATGTTGATATGGCAACTAAACTGGTGCAGGGCGCTTTACAAAACAATAAAGATGCCGATGCTTTGATAAAAGCAGCAACGCAATCAAAAAAAGGGAACGAAAAGCTGATTGATTCGGCGCTGAAGGCGGCTGCTCCGGCATTAAAAAATAATAAGGACAAAGTCGGCATAAAAAACATAGGTAGCCTGGCGGGTGTGGCCGATGCTATTAAGCCAGGTGTTGCTAAAGTAACAGGAAAGCTTATACCTGTAAAAGCGGCGGTAGCGCCAAAAGATACCAGCCACATCAAACGCGATTCGATATACATGACTGCAGACACCATTGAAACGCAGATCATGACTTATAAAAACCAGAAAATTTACCAGGAGCGCCAGCGTACTTTGCGTGATACTACACTAAAGCAGCGCAAGGTGGCGGCTGATAAAAAAAACTCAAAGTTTCTTACTGCCTATTATATAAAGGTACCTAAAGATACCAGCTACTTTCACCGCGACTTTTTTGGAAAGCCTAAGCCGGTGAATGATTCATTGCAGCGTAAAAAGGATGCACTTGCCGCTATTAGAAAAGCAAAACAGGATAGCATAGCCCGTGAACAGATGCAGCGTGACCCGGTTTTTAAACAATACCCGGTTAATTTGAAAGATACGGCACGCGTGCGGATGCTTATCGGCCATCATCATGTCAAGATCTTTAAATCTGATCTGCAGGCTAAATCCGATTCGGTATTTTATAGTAACAGCGACTCTACCATGCGCATGTATGTGAACCCTATTATCTGGTCACAGGGTTCGCAGCTAAGCGGCGATACCGTTTACATGCAAATGCGACATAAAAAGCTGGATAACATCGAGTTGTTCCCGTCGGCATTTATTGTGAATATTGAAAAGGATGATTCAACGCATTTTAACCAGGTATCGGGTAAAAAAATGCGGGGATATTTTAAAGATGATAAGCTTGATCAGATGTATACGTTTGGCAATGCCGAAACCATATATTTTCAGCGCGACAGCGGTAAGGTGTCGGGTATGCAACGATCGTTGAGCAGCAGGATCCGTACCGTTTTTAAAAAGAACCAGGCTACAGATATCTACTTTTTAACCAAACCCGAAAACAGGTACATCCCTATTGAAAAGGTTAAAGAAGATGATAAGATCCTGAAAGGCTTTTTGTGGAAACCTAAAGAGCGGCCGGCATCCAAAGAAGACATCATTAAAAAGCGCAGTAAAAAGGCAGCGACCACCAAATCGCCGGCAAAAAATGCTCCTGCTAAACCCGGAACTGCTAAGCCGGGTGCCAATCTCAAAACTGATAGCCTGAAGGGGCCTGGACTAAAAAACATGCAGGATAGTACCCTAAAAGTTGATACTGGGAAGAATAATGCGATAAAATTTAAAAAGGATACGATAATCAGAAATTTTGCACCAAAACTACCCGGAAATGGGCAGAAAAAGGACAGTATTGTTAACAAAACGCCATCTGTTAAGAAAAACTGACCCTAAATGAAAAAAAAGTTATATTTTTTATCAAAAAAATTAGTCTACTAATTCTATAGTGCTTATATTTGACTAATTGTTATTATCGATCTAACCAATTAGTTCTTTATGATAAATAATGAGGTCAGTCAACTTAAATTTAAAAAAGAGACAGCCGGCGGGCTATCTCTTTTTTTTCTGCCTCTTTTTAAAGCATGTTTAAACAGCTGTTTTATTTATCGATAAAGTAAACATCATCTATAGTGGCGTGTTATTTCAATAAACAAACCGCTATGATCGATCAAAAAGATACCACCCCGGCCGCAAAAGATGGAAAGTACGAATTCCTGATCAACTACTCAGAACGTGAGCTTACCTGCCGTGTTGAGAAAGAACAAAATAAGCTGCATGTTTTTATTGATAATAATATCAACGCCGAGCTGGAGTTACAGCCCGACGGCAGCCTTACCCAGGCCAGCGGCAATTCCCTGCCCGAATCAACCATTGAGTTTATCAAGAAACATATCATGGAGCAATAGGAAATCGCGTTCGGATTTGGAGTTAATATATTTTGCCTTTTGTCATCCTGAGGAACGAAGGATCTTCTTCGCCCTGCAAAGTGGCTTTTTATGCTGCAGAAGATTCCTCGCTATCGCTACCCATGACATAATAATTTAAGCAGGTACAAGTTCCCTATTTAATTCAAAGGCGAGTTTTTCTAATCGCCTTTGTTTCTGTTCCTTAATGATATTTTCATAGGCTTGCAGCCCTTTTTCCACAAAGTCGGCTCCTTTTACAATTAAACGCCAGTATTGAGCGGCCAGTTTTCTGGCCGTTGCTTTAATAGCTATTGCCGGACCTTTTCTGCCTCTTAATCTTCTTGCAAATGAACCC
>NZ_FNCG01000005.1 GCF_900100945.1 Mucilaginibacter gossypii
GTTGTCCGGCTGAAAATGCCCAATGCTTTTTTTAAGATATCCCTTTCCTGCTCCACTTCTCGCAGACGTACCTTCATTCGTTCATATTCTTCTACCGATACAATCGGCGTTTCTGACCCTGGCGATTTCAGCGCCGATGATCCCGTTGTTTCTTTATAACGGCTTTTCCATTTGTGGATCAAATTCTCCCTGATCCCCAACGAAGCGGCCACGTCCACAACCGAACGACCACTAAAAACCATCTTCAATACATCCGACCTAAAATCCGCATCGTAAACACGGCGGCTTGACTTTTTCTTGTCCATTGATTTGCTAAGTTAAGCATCTCGACTGTCCGGCTTTACCGATGCATCTCAATTGCTTCGTCGTTCCTCCTCGCAATGACATGTTTTTTGTGTTCCGGACACCCGTGACGACAACAACGGCATAGCTTTAAGCTTTCTGCATTCCGCTTTTAGCTTCTATTCTCCCTTAAACTCAGCCTTCCGTTTTTCCATAAAGGCTGCTACGCCTTCTTTAAAATCTTTTGTGCCGAAGCATTTGCCAAACTCGGTTATTTCAGTTTCATAGCCATTAATACCATCGGTATAAGCGGCATTGATACTGCGGATGGCTGCCGCGAGGGCTAAAGGGGCACGGGATAATATTTTATTCAGGATCTCTTCGGCTTTAGTTAATAGTTCTTCGGGGTTAACTACGTGGGTAACCAGGCCATATTGCAGGGCATCACCCGCGGTGATCATATCTGCGGTCAGGATCATTTCCATCGCTTTGCCTTTACCAACCAGTTGGGTAAGGCGCTGTGTACCACCATAACCAGGAATCAGTCCCAAAGTAACTTCAGGCAGGCCCATTTTAGCATTGTCAGATGCTATGCGGATGTGGCAAGCCATGGCCAGTTCGAGCCCTCCGCCCAAAGCAAACCCATTTACCGCTGCTATTACAGGCTTGCTGCCGTTAGCTATTAAATCAAAAACTGCGCTGTGGCCAGTACGCGAAAGCTGTGCGCCTCCTTCAATATTCAGCGCTGCAAACTCACTGATATCAGCCCCGGCAACAAATGCTTTTGGTCCGGCTCCGGTAATGATGATACCACCTACCTCCGGATTTTGGAAAGCTTCAGTAAAAGCGCTATGCAGTTCGGCCAGCGTATCTTTATTAAGAGCGTTCAGTTTGCTTTCGCGGTTAATGGTGATTTGTTGAACGCGGCCCTTGTTTGCTATCAGTAAATTTTGAAATTCCATAGGTATTAGAAATTGCGGTGTTCATGTACCCAACCGGTTATATATTTTACAATATCCTGCGTACTGGTGCCGGGCGGAAAAAGCTCGCCAACGCCCAGTTTTTGCAACTCGAGCATATCTTCATGCGGAATAATACCACCGCCAGTAACCAAAACATCATCCATTTTTTTCTCTTTAATGAGATTAATGATGCGCGGAAATACCGTCATGTGCGCACCCGAAAGTATAGAAATGCCAATGGCGTCAACATCCTCCTGCAGGGCGGTGTTTACCACCATTTCGGGGGTTTGGCGTAGCCCGGTATAAATAACTTCCATACCTGCATCGCGCAGCGAAGTGGCAATAATGCGCGCGCCGCGGTCATGGCCATCGAGCCCTACTTTGGCAACTAAAACACGGATTGGTCGGTTAAAGGTATTACTCATGAATAACCTATTGGTTTTTGTAAAAGTAATAAGAAAATTATGGAAGTTGTTTGTGTTTATTATAGGCTGTTAAAACGATAGTTTTTGAATGTAGAGACGCATAATTGCATCTCACACTTGCAATTTACGGCAGCTGAGGTGCTTTTGAAATCGGCTTGTCCTTCAGGAGACGCAATTATGCATCCCTACAATTTTTCTCATTTTTAAGCAAGTTCTTTATAATGGCTTGATCTTAAGTTGGTTTTTTGGTCGATTTATAAATATGGGCGTTGCCTGCGGCCCGTGCTATCCACTCATACTACACGGGCATTAGCCACAAGGCCGGTATCCGCTCCTATCACTAACGCGGCAACGCACACCATCGCTATGTATCTTAGAACCTGTTTAAATTTGACGAATATCGTTTACAGGTAGATAAAACTTCATTGCCGTTGGTTTTAACCAACGGAATAAAGCATTCACAACAAGAGGGCTTCAGCCCAAATCCGCTTGCATAATTAGGCTAAAGCCAGGAGTTTTCGGCTCTTAATCCGTTGGTTAAAACCAACGGCAATTAATATTCTTCATTCTTAAACAGCTTCTTATACGTCATCATGGTTCTTTCCGAAAATTTCCCCTATTGTTATTCGGAAAGGCGACAAGTATCATTGCTTAATAGCCGGCAGATTTTTCACCGCCTTTAACAATGCTGTCTCTGTAGCTGCGTTAACGTTTACCAGGTAAAACGGCTTGGCTCCTTTTGCTGCTGCCCATCGCCATTCAAACTCATTGATTGATTTCATGTTACCATTATCAAACCACCAGGCAGCATAAATCTTATCCTTTGCCTTGGTAAGCACTCCTAAATAAACCTGCCGACCGGCTATAAGCTCTTTTTTTATGTTACTGAAAACATAGCCGCTTCCCTGCCAGCAAATCATGGGGTCATGTTCGGGGCAATAAAATCGAGAGGGTTTCACATAAACCAGCGCACCGGTATTTTCAAATTTAATTACCCCGCTTTCCAATACCGATTTTTTATAACCGCGTAAGGATACGTTACTTACGCTTTTGTCCTCCAGGTCATCTATCGATTTGATGTTTATAGTTATTACAACTAACGCAACGGCCAATACAAGGTGTATCAGCGGAAAGCGCAGTTCATCCGGCGCCAGCCTGATGGTTTTATAAAACCGCGGGTCGATGTATGGTTTTTCGGTTCGTTTCAATACGAAAGAAGAAAGGAACAATAAAGGCAATACCACGTAAATGAGCAGGCAGATAATCCCGGTCAGGTCATGCATCGTTGTACCCGCCGGTATTTTAAAAAAAACCAGCAGCAGGATACGGCAAAGGTTGCACAGGATGTTTAACGCAAAAGTAAACACCAACAAAAACAAGATCCACACCAGGTGCAGTTGCTTTGCCGCCTGCCGCTGGTAATGAGCTATTATAAACAGGCAGATCATGAACGAGGTGGCAAGCATATGCAAACCTGCGCAAGCCTGGTCCACAGAAAATTCGAAACCTTTAAACCGGATGATGTTGCCTGCAGCGTTGGCTTCCATTCCCATACTTGCAAACAGAGAGGCTGCTACTTCACTGAGCCAAATTCTTAAAGGGAAACTAAAAGTATTGCTGATATACTCAAATGCCGGCGAAATGAGCAATAACAACAGGAACAATGCCAGGCTTATTTTTCCTTTTAAGTTCTCAAAGAAAAGCAGTGCAGAAAACAGCAAGGCCAGGAACAAATTTGTTTTAACCGGAAAACAAACAGCAACTGTCGTAAAAACAATGGCCGGGACGAGGTGCCTTAGTGAAAGGCCCCCGCGCTTTACCTTGCAGATATAAGGCAGCAGCGCCAGGCCAAGCACCATATTGGCATCCCACTTAAAATAAATGATACCTAACCTCGCTGCAATGCCAATGTATATTAACCAGCAACTACTGGTGATTAGCCTGCTGCCGGTTAATTTAAATGAGATATGCTCCTGCAAATTATAGCTCCGGCTGAACATGCTTGCTCTTGTATACTAAGAAATTTATCACCGCTATTACAACCAGGATCAACAACCACTCACTGGGTTCGGGTACTGCGCCCGATGATTTTGCAGAAGCGTTTTGAAGGCTGTTCTTATTTTCATCAATCCCGAAGCGTTCATAATCTTTTTGAGTTTCGAGTACAATAAGGCTCGAAACAGGCGAGGCTATAAAAGCCTGGTTAGCCTCATCGATAATATCCGGCTGCACATAGGTTTTATCAAAATAATGCGGACCAACCTTTTTCATAATATCGTTATAAGCAAACAGGCGCAGCAGGTGGTCAGGCGCATTGCCTGCTTTTAAAGTATCGCCAGTTTGTTCAATAACTAAGCCCGATTGAGCGAGCACAACATGGGTTGAATCTTCCTGCGAATGGCTAAATTCATTTTTCGCAAGCCTGCTTTGCAGCATTGCCATATCACCCTCATTATAAGTAAATACCCGCATCTCTTTCAATGCCTTTAAATAAGGCGTTAGGTTGGTGCCGATATTGTATAACTGCAATTGTTTTGCACCCGGCAGATAGCTGGTTAACGCTTTGCCAAACTCCGATTCGTCAAGATCGCGCAGGTTAGGAGAGGTTTCGGCGCATTTGGTAATCAGCAATGAACTTTCGGGGTGTTTGATCTCATTAACCGGGAATATACTGAAGTTGAGTTTGCCCATCCTGCTGTAAACGCTTCCGAGGTTATCTTCAGTTAATGTTTCCAGCTTGCCATCGTAATAGTAAACTTTTTTGGTTTTGATGGCCGGCCAAAGCTCGTCCAGTTCGCTGGCCGACCAGCTTGCATTAAGGTCGAGGTAGACGGCTTCAGGGTTAAAGTTTGTGGTTTGAGGCACATAATCTTTCAGCTGATAGCCTTTACCTGCAAATGCGAACGGCATATCGGCAAGCGGCGGGGCTTTAAACGTGATCTGTTCATCCGGTTGATAAGGCCGGTCGGCAGTGTAAACGCCCTCGCTGATCTCATCAAAGTTTGGCATGTTGAGGCCTGCGGGCTTCTTCGAAAAAGATACCTGGATGGCTTCGGTTGCGTCTTCGGGCGATGGGCCATCGAAATAACTGCTTTCATAGGTAAGCATATCACCTTGCTTGCGCAGCGGACTGGTGATCCCCACCCTGAATTTGCGGTTTTCTTCGGGCGTACATGGAAAAATTCGTGCCGTTACTGTATTGCCCTCCTGCCAGTGAATTACCGATGGGTCATGCTGTTCAACACCCACAATCTCACGATAAGCCGATTCGGCTTTACCTTTAGTGGTTAATCTTGATTGCTGTTCTTTACCGTCTATCCATAATGATAAAGAACTAACAACCGAACCCTCCGGAACATGGAATGTATAAATGGCTTCTTGTTTGCCCGCCCAGGCCCGTACTCCTCCTTTTTCGGTGTTATGTACGGTTAGTGTTTTTTCGGTATAGGCTAAGCGGTATTCCGGAAAGATTTTAACATTGGTGATCACGTTAGCCGTTTTTAGCTTATCCCCGCTCCAAAGCCGCTCCTGTGCCTGGTGCCGTGAATCATACATGGCTTCCAATATTTTTATGCGCTCGGCTTCGTCAAGGTTTAAGTCGCCGCCAAACAGGCTTGCTATCACTATAAAAGGATCATGCTGCTTGGGTTCATCAAATGATGCTTTACGCCAGCCGCCCCAAAACCAACTGTCGTTAAGGTTTGCGGTTGTGTACACAATGCCGGCTTTAATGATTCGTTGTGCTATGGTGCTTTTAGGAATAGTTTGGCTGATAACTACCCAGGTTGGCAGCTTGCCTTCAGACAGTGTATTGTGATTGATAGAAAGGTTAACCTGGTTATTGATACTTTTCCATTGCCATATAAATATGCTGCATGCGATGACGGGTACTAAGAGGCCGGCCCCAAGCGCCATTTTTAAGGACTTGCTGCCCCTTACTGTTTTTTTAACGGTGATAAACGTTACTATAGCCAAACCCATCGGCACAAAAACATGCAGCGAAAGCCCCAGCGCGATAGCTGCAAAAATGCCGATGAGATACATGGAGGTAAGATATACGCTGTAGTAAATAAAAAGCAGGAAAGCCATCCCCAGGAAAAATGTCACCACGTGTTTCATTTTTGAACTGAGCTCATTCATAAATACAGAAAGTATAATGCTGATTGTGGAGATACAGATAACAACCGACAGCCAGGTAACCGAAGTGTTGAAAACAGGGATGCTCAGGTTAAGTGCGAACGCGCTGATGAACCAAAGTGCCAGGAGGAGCACCCAATAATGTAAGCGTCTGAATCCTTTATATATCACCACAAAGAAAAACACAAGTGAGGCGGAGTAATTGAAGCAAAAAGCACCAAAAGCAGTTCCTTCGGTAAGTTCAAAAAGGCCGGACCCCTCCATAAGGAAGAATCCGGCAGATATAGTGATTAGGATTAGGCCAAGTTTAACAACACTATCTTCAAATAAAATTGCTTTAAGGTTTTTCATATTTTATAAATTAAAAGTACTTTGTATTTCAAAGTTTATAGATAAAAAAAATTACAGTTTTTGTTGTTTGATCAAATTTTCGAGGGCAAGGAGGTGCAATTTGAAGGCGGCCCGGCCTTTTTCGGATGCCAGGTAACGTGTATTGGGTTTGCGGCCGATGAAAGTTTTCTCCACCTGGATGTATTCTTCCTTCTCCAGCGCTTTCAGGTGCGATGCCAGGTTACCGTCGGTAAGGTTAAGCAATTCTTTAAGCGAGTTAAAGTCGTAACTTTCATTGGCAACCAATACGCTCATGATTTGCAGGCGGATGCGGTTTTCAAAGGCTTTATCAAACTGATCTAATGATATCTTCACTTATCGTATCTAAAATGCATTACTGTACCATAAATAATGTGGAGCAGACCGAAACCCACACTCCAAAAAATTAAGCCGTAGCCCGGCATTATGGCACACAGCAAACCTAATAAAATCTCCAATATCCCCAAGCTCCTAATACCCGAATATGTATAATGACTGCCTGCAACTAACGACATGCCATAAAATATCAATGTAGCAGGGGCCACAACACCATAATAACCGCGATAAACAAGTATAAGAGTAAATAAACCGCCGCTTACCAGTGGGATTGCCATATTAATGAGCAGGCGTTTGCTGCCGGCGCTCCAAAATGGCTGACCATTTTTTTTAGCCTTGCGTACCGATAACCAGATCCCCGTGCCAATAGACAATACAAGCACCGCAATTGCCACGATAAATAATTTTATGATCAGCAATTCTTCATTGTAAGTATGGCCCTCCCTGAGGGTAGTATACTCGCCCTGCAGCAAACTGTATCCTATGCCGGCACCGGCGAAGGCATAGATGCCCGCCATCACACCCGAAAGGCCGCTAAGCGAAATAAACTTGGCCGAACGCTCCATCAGGTCGCGGATGGAACTTAACTCTGCATGAATATCTTGTTCTTTCATCAAAAGTACTTTGTTGTTCAAAGTTAAATATAAGATTTGATTTTGCAAGAGGGGGATTGAGTTTTCTCAAATTATTTGCATCGCGCATAGTTAACTCACCCGGTCTGCCCTACGCTGGACCACCCTCTCTTCGCCTTCGGCGGAAAGAGGGCAGGGAAAAAAGAAAAACCCCTCTTTACGCTTGCGTAGAGAGGGGTGACAAGCGCAGCGATGTCGGGGGTGAGTTAATACAATGAGTTGTTTTAACTTTAATTTTCAGTATTTATTGAAAGTTTAAAATATATTGTATATTTGTTTCAGAAAACACTGAAAGTTATGAAAACGCTCAAAAACCACATGATCCTGTTTGATGCAGAATGCCCGATGTGCCGTGCTTATACCGGTGCCTTTGTAAAAACAGGGATGCTTGATCCTACCGGCCGCGCTGCGTACCAGGAAGCACATGCGGGTACCTGCCCTGTTTATGACAGGCAACGGGCTGTTAACGAAATAGCCTTAATTAACCTAAAAAGCGGCGAGGTTACCTACGGCGTTAAAAGCCTTTTCAAAATAATTGCCAATACCTGGCCTGTATTTACTCCCTTATTTGCTTTTAAACCATTCATCTGGCTCATGAGCAAGGTTTATGCTTTTATATCATACAACAGGAGGGTAATTATCCCTGCTGCCGAAACCGGCTTCGAATACCAGCCTACGTTTAAGCTGCATTATCGTTTATTGTATTTGCTTTTCACCTGGTTTTGTACCGGTTTTATCTTAACAGCTTACGCACATCTGCTTACGGGGATTGTTCCTTTAGGCAGCCCATACCGTGAGTACCTGATCTGCGGCGGCCAAATCCTTTTCCAGGGAGCAGCTATATGCAGCTTTGACCGCCGTAACCTGTGGACCTACCTCGGCAATATGATGACCATCTCTTTTGCCGGCAGCTTATTACTGCTGATCGGGTTGGTTGTAAATCATTTTTTTCAATTCGGTCCGCTGATTTACACCCTGTATTTTATGGCGGTAGCGGGATTAATGCTCCTTGAACATATCCGCCGTACCAAATTGCTTGGGCTTGGCTGGGTACTCACCGTTACCTGGGTAACTTATCGTATCGTTTTATTATTACTTATTTTAAACCTTAACTGATCATGAAAGCTTATAAAAAAATCGTACTGGCCGGCGGCAACGGTTATCTCGGTACCGTGCTGGCCAAATACTACCGCGATTTGGCAGACGAGGTGATCATCCTGGCCCGCAAACAAAAACCTGTTGATGGCAACGTACATACCGCTGTTTGGGATGGTGAAACCGAAGGGGGATGGACGGTTCACCTTGCCGGTGCCGATATGCTAATCAACCTGTGCGGCAAAAATGTAAACTGCCGCTACACCGAAAAGAACAAGCGGGAGATCATCCGTTCAAGGGTAGTACCTACCGAACTATTAGGCAGGGTGATCCATAAGATGGAAAACCCGCCAAAGGTTTGGATCAATGTGACTTCTGCCACCATTTACCGCCATGCCGAAGACCGTCCACAGGATGAGGATACCGGAGAGATTGGTTATGGTTTTTCTATTGATGTTTGTAATATTTGGGAAAGCACTTTCTTTAAAACAGATACGCCCCATACCCGTAAAATTGCCCTGCGCATGGGCATTGTTTTAGGCCGAAGCGACAGTGTTTTTCCGCGGTTGCTTAACCTGGTTAGGTTTGGCCTCGGCGGTAAACAAGGCGATGGGCAGCAATACATAGCCTGGGTGCATGAACATGATGTGGCCCGCAGCACCCAATGGCTGTTAGACCACCCCGAATTAAATGGCATATTTAATTGCACTGCCCCTGAAGCCGCAAAGAATACTGATATGATGCAGATTATCCGCAAGGCTTATGGTGCGCCTTTCGGTTTACCTGCCCCTCAGTGGCTGCTGGAAGTCGGCGCCATGGTAATCGGCACCGAAACCGAACTGATATTAAAAAGCCGCTGGGTAATGCCTAAGCGTTTACTGGATAGTGGGTTTAAATTTCAATATGAAAAAGCGGAGCATGCGGTGCATGATATTTTGAGTTTGAATAGGTAGCGGGTTGCTCATGTGTCAACGCGTGATGTTACTCGTTTGACGCTGTCCAACGTCTCTGACTTCAGATGGCTGTGCCTGTAGTCTGAAGACTTCGAGCAGCAAAGGTATTTCTCTAAAACCTTTGCTTTATCCAATTTTACCTCAATACAAATGCAAGAAAAGATTATCCATAACTAAATGCTGCAATCCCATTTCGAGATAGATTGAATTTCTTTTTTTTTCTTTTAATATTTATATTTAATTGTTGATTATCAATTAATAAACCTAAGTCACAATGGAATCTACAATAACATCGTCTCAAGTTAACTCTGATCTCAATATTGAATCAACTGAAGAATTAGATGAAAAAGCAATTGCGAAGCTTAAAAGAATTGAACAAGAAAAAAAAGAACTAATAAACAACGTAGTAAGCGGAAATATTGAAAATATTAAGGATCGCGTAGCTTCGATTTTAAATAATTCCACCGAAGCACGGAATTCAGATACAGCTTTAGCTTATGCGTATTGGGCGGAATTTGAGCCTGAAAATTTTAATGATGGCATGATTACAAAAGATTGTGCTATGAAATTAACTAAAATGAATTCCCTTTCAAGGGTTCGTGCGAAGATTCAAAATGAATACAAGTTATTTCAAGCGGACGAAAAAATAAGAAAGCATAGAGGAGTATTGGAGGGGCAATTCCGACAGGAAGCAATTGATGATAAGCCATTAGGCCTTGGAACGTATTCAGTTTACATAGATGAAACTGGCAAAAACCAAGATTATCTTTCTGTTGGGTCTCTTTGGATACTAAAGTCCGGTTACTTTATACATGAATCCAAACGTAAACTTGTCGAATGGAAAAAGGCTAATGACATAAACTATGAATTTCATTTTGTAGACATATCTAAACATAAGATAGCAAGTTATAAAGAATTTTTTGCAAAATTTCTTGGTTTGCATCCAGAAGTTGGCTTCAAAATCATTGTTATTAATAACAAAGGCTTAGCAAATAAGAATTCCGCGATTGTGGATTTGACTTATCATTTGTTGATCAAAGGAATTAATCATGAAAATGATACAGGAAGAGCTCCCTTGCCAAGAGTATTACAAGTATGGATTGATGAAGAAGAAACGGGAAGCGACCAATTGAAAATCGAAAATATCAAAGAACGAATTGAAGGACAAAAAGTAAATGGATTATATTTTGGGGATTTTCAGGCAGTGTCTTCAGAACAAAATTTTTTTATTCAAATAGTTGATCTTTTCACGGGCTCAATTAATCGAAAACTTAACACTCAAAACGGAGAACATCCGAAAGATGAGTTTGCAGATTTCGTATTGAACACCATCAACTTTGACATTAATTCCATAGATAGAAATAATATTGAAATTGATAATTCAGCAGTATTTAATTTGATGGAAAATAGTCAATAAATCTTAAAAAGCTACTTGAGCCAATGGTATACGATAAAGCTCGCCGTATAAGCCAGCGCGGTCATATAGGCAAACTGGGCAGCGGGCCAGCGCCAGTCTTTGGTTTCGCGGTAAACAACGGCCACTGTACTGGCACATTGCATGGCGAAGGCATAAAACATCATGAGGGAGAAAGCCACCGCTAAGGTAAACACCGGCCCTCCGGTTTGCGGATTTTTAGCCTCGTGCATTTTTTGCTGAACCGATTGCATCTTATCGGCATCGCCCTCCACGCTGTAAATGGTGGCCATGGTGCCCACAAATACCTCGCGGGCAGCAAAGGAGCTGATGAGTGCTATCCCTATCTTCCAATCGAAGCCAAGGGGTTTAATAACGGGTTCAATAACATGCCCAAATACGCCGGCGTATGAGTTTTCCAGTTTTTCGGATGCGATAACTTTAGTGAGGCTATCCGGCGTCATGGTTTTGGTGTATTGGGGCTGGGCGTATTGTTTATCTATCTGCGCAAACCTGTCGCCGGGGCCGTATGATTTCATTACCCACAGGATCACCGAAACAGCAATGATCACTTTACCGGCCTGCAGTACGAAGGTTTTTGAACGGTCATACATGGTAAAGATCACGTTTTTCCACCTTGGCATGCGGTAAACGGGCAGCTCCATTATAAAGTAACCGCGTTCGCGGGCTTTGAGGATAAACTTCATCACAAAAGCCACAATAACAGCCGAAAAGATGCTGAGCACATACATGGCTGTAAGCGCCAGTCCCTGCAGGTTAAAGACCCACCAAACGTTGCGGTTGGGCACTACCAACGCGATAAGCAGGGTATAAACAGGCAGGCGGGCCGAACAAGCCACCAGGGGTGTAACCATGATGGTGATCATCCTGTCTTTCCAGTTTTCGATAGTACGGGTACTCATGATAGACGGTACAGCGCAGGCAAAACCGCCGATAAGGGGTACTACTGATTTGCCGTTAAGCCCTACCTTGCGCATCACCTTGTCCATCATAAAAGTAACGCGCGACATGTAGCCTGTATCTTCCAAAATGGAGATGAGCGCGAACAGGATGGCGATCTGCGGGATAAATACCAATACCCCACTCAGGCCAGCTAATACCCCATCTATGATGAGGCTGCTCAGCGGACCGGCAGGTAGTATTTTAGCAGCGCCGGCCTGCAGCCAGATAAACAGGTCTTCGATGAGCGACATCGGGTAGGCCGACCATGAAAAGATAGCCTGGAATATGAACAGCAAGATGGCGAAGAAGATCACAAAGCCAAATACTTTATGGGTAAGGATCTTATCTATCTTGTTGCTTATGGTTTCGTCGTGCGCCGTTTCAGCTTTTTTAACCGTATCGTAAAGCAGGTCGTTGATGAAGTTGTACCGGGCGATGGTTTCTGTAGCCTGTGCCTTTTGCGAGTGGAAAGAATGCTCCTGCTCCAGTTGTTCAATCCGGTCGCTCTCGGCTGCTGAAAGGTAGCTTAGCGTTTCGTGCTGGTGGGCAAGTTGCAAGGCTATATATGGATTTTCAACCTGCATCTCCCCTTTTATTTGCGCTATGATGCCCGGCGCGATGCTTTCGATATCAATAGTATCCTGCTGCAGCGGCACGCTGTTGGCAAAAGCAATGGTGCTTTTAAGCTTGTCAATGCCTGTATTTTTCCTGGCAGAAATAGGGACTACCGGAACGCCCAGTTTTTGGGCAAAAAGATCAATATTAATTTTGATGCCCGCCTTGTCCGACACATCTACCATGTTGAGCGCCACCACTACGGGGATCTTGAGATCCGCAACCTGGGTATAAAGCAGCAGGTTGCGTTTTAAATTGGATGCATCAAGGATCACCACAACCAAATCGGGCACCATGCCTTTTGATTTATCGGCCAGTACCGAAAATACGATGGATTCGTCTTTACTTTTGGGATAGATGCTGTAAGTACCCGGAAGGTCAATTATTTCGGCCATGCGGCCGTCAGGCAGGGTACAAAAGCCTGTTTTTTTATCAACAGTAACCCCCGGAAAGTTTCCGATTTTTTGATTTAACCCGGTTAATATATTAAAGAGAGTTGATTTACCGGTATTTGGATTTCCTACAAGTGCAACTCTTATATTGGTTTTCAACGCTTACAAACTACTGCAAAATGATGGTGGATGCTTCAAACCTACGTAAGCTAAGCTGGTAGCCAGATACGTTGATGGCAATAGGATCGCCAAGTGGAGCGATACGCGAAATGCGGACCTCTTCGCCGGGTAAACAGCCCATCTCCATCAGTTTTACTGACATTTCAAGATCGGTAAATTCCTTTACAATACCAGTTTCGCCTACTTCCAGTTGTGACAGCTTCATCATTTATAATATATAACGTAGCAAATGTAAGCTTATTTATATTAAATCCAAATAAGATTTGCTATGATGTGCAGATTTTAAATAGGCAGTTGTACAAATGACTTTAGTATGAAGTTTGTACGTATACAGGGGGGGACAGACAGGCAGATTTAGGATATGCAAACAGGTTTAAATAGTATTGACAATGCTTCACTGACACGATTATGTCAGTGTTCAATTTTTAAAAAGCGGGTGTTCAACGTTCAATCTCTGAAAAATACAAGTCGCTGATTATCAATGATGATGTGTTCATGTTTGATACTTTGCTAATAGTCATTGAAATCAAGTGGCTGATTATCAGCGATGTTTTTTTTGAAAATAATTGCAAGTGTTTACACTTTAAAAAATTGAACACCCGCAAATTGAATAGTAAATGTGCTTTGCTGATATAGATTTACCTGGCTAAGCCATCATTTGCACATCTGCACATCTGGAGTCGGCAGATTTAATTTTCCCGAAATGCGGACAGCCGCAACCCTTATGGAAAATGCCGCATGATGAACCGGCTGTTAACAGCAGCGCGCCCAATAAAATGACCAGTTTATTTTTTTTCATTTTTTCCCAATTGCCTCAACGGTTAGCATTACACTAAAAATCCCCATACACGCTCCAAGTACATCGCAAAAAAGATCGTTCCAGTCGCCGCTGCGCCAGGTAAAAACAGATGCCTGCAGCACTTCAATAAGCGCCCCGAAAAATACGCTGGCTGCCCATATCACGAATGCCCTTGTATACGTAATCCGCCGTGGTTTTTGTTGCCTGATAACGCCAAAACAAACCAGTACAATAAGGGTGAAAAATAAACCGCAGTGGGTTAGCTTATCAAAACCCTCAAAAAACATCGGGGATTTATCAACAGAATCAAGATGTACGGAGCAAATAATTAAAACAAATAAGGCCCACAAAATAGCGGGCCCATGATATTTTAAAAACAGCTTCATCTTATACGCCGATAACCGTTTTATAATCGCCGGCAGATAAAAGTGAGTCAGCATCGGCAGCGTCAGCTACAGTGATCTTTACCATCCAGCCTTCACCATATGGGTCGCTGTTAACCAGTTCGGGTTGGTTATTTAATGCCGGGTTAACTTCGGTTACGGTGCCGGCAACAGGCATAAACAGGTCTGATACTGTTTTTACTGCTTCAACGGTGCCAAAAACTTCGTCTTTAGCAACCTCTTTACCTAATGAAGTAATATCAACATACACAATGTCGCCCAGTTCGCTTTGAGCAAATTCGGTGATGCCTACGGTAGCTACATTGCCTTCAACCTTAATCCACTCGTGGTCTTTGGTGTATTTTAATTCAGCCGGAAAATTCATGTCGTTAAATTTTGTGTGCTCAAAAATAGTAAAACTTTGGCTTTCGCAATTATTGATATGTAAATTATAAAATCATCATTTTCTATATGGCATAGTCATGATTTATCGTTGATAAATTTGTAATTAAAACTTTCTTTCGGCAGATGCCATCCAATCTTCCAGGGCCTTCCGTTGGTCTGCGTTGTTTTGCAGCCACTTTGCTCCTGTTGTTTTATCGGCGCTTAAGCCAATTAATTTAACCGCCGTTGAAAAGCTTTGAGATTGTGACATCTTATAAAAAAAAGCTGCATAGTAATTCCAAAAGAAGGTTTGTCTGCCTGGTTTTTCACCAAGTTTGCCAACCGCCGTAAAAATGTTTTTCAACTGGGTTTCCAGCTGACCGCCAGAAACCGAAACGGCGGTGCTTAGGGTTTTATTTAGTAACAGGGTTTCCGGATCTGCTTTTCCTGCTTTCAGGTCGCCTCCCTTTAGTAAACTTTGCAGGTTGGTATAAGCTTCGTCGGCGCGCGGGCCTTCCGGGTCGAGCAGCAGGAAGCTGCACAGGCCCATCAATGCCGGTACCCTTTTGTTTTGGTGGAAAGTTACCAGCCCGTATAAGCGTTGGCTATTAGCATGTTTAGGATCGAGTTTAATGGCTTCAATGGCAGCCAGCTCGGCATCGGCATATTTTTGCGCGCGGAAATAGGCTATCCCCAGGTTAAAATACAGCGGCTGATACCCCGGCTTCAATTTGATCCCCTCTTTATAAGCGTCGATGGCCTGTTGGGGTTGATGTGCAGTATCATAAATGCTGCCCATTAATTCATAAGCAGGGCCTGTTAGGTCGCCACCTGTTTTTATCACTTTGTTGAGATAAGGTACCGCTTCCGCACCCTTGCCCGATGCATTGAGGCTGAAGGCAAGCTGGTAGTTGGCCTGCGCATTATCTGGCTCGGCAGTAAGTGCCTCTTTGTATTTTTCAATAGCCGCCGAATAATTTTTTTCGCTGTTAAGTTTGATACCCTCCTTAATAATACTATTGACATCCGTATTTTGAGCATGCGCCAACCCTGTGCTAAGCACGAGGGCCATAATAAACAAGCCTTTTTTCAACAAAACCATACTTAAACATACTAATTGTGCTAACTAACAGAAAATTTTAAAACTTTAATCAATACCTGCTGTATAATTTCTAATTTTCGCATTCGTTTAGTGTGAGATAAATTGATTTATGAGATTAGTGTACAAAAGCCTGGTAGTGTTTGCTGCCCCAGTGTTACTGTTAGCCTGTTCATCCAAAAATAAAAATAACGACCAATCGCAGTCGCAGGTTGCCGCCAGGCCGCTTGATACTACCGCGTTGCTGGCCTACAATCCTAAAAATGCCGATAAAAAGATAGATGCCGTAATGCAGGAGCTGCACCGTACCCGCGGTTTTAACGGTAATGTGCTGGTGGCAAAAAAAGGAAAAATAGTTTATGAAAAAGCCATTGGCTGGGCCGACTACCTGCATCGCGACAGCCTGAAAATCGGTTCGCAGTTTGAGCTGGCTTCGGTAACTAAAACTATGACATCAACCGCCATCCTCCTGCTGATGGAACGCGGCAAATTGAAGCTTGACGATGACGTTAAAAAGTTTTTCCCTGATTTTCCCTACGATGGTGTAACCATTCGCTTGTTACTTACCCACCGCTCGGGTATGATGAATTATGTATATTTTATCGACGATATTTACCGGAAAAATCACCTGAACCAGCGCAAAGGACTTACCAATGCCGAGGCTATGAAAATGATTGCCGATTATAAGCCAACACGTTTCAATGAACCGAATAAACGCTTCCTGTATAACAACTCCAACTTTATGGTGCTTGGTTCCATCATTGAAAAAGTGAGCGGAATGAGCTATGCCCAATTTATGCAGGAAAATGTGTTTAAACCAGCCAGTATGGCACATACCCATGTTTACTCAAAAGCGGTTTATGATAAAATCCCGGTTGATGTTGTGGGGCATGACCGCGGCCAGTGGCGTTATTCGGTAGTGCAGAACTTTTTGGATGGCCCCGTAGGGGATAAAGGCATTTACAGCACGGTTGGTGACCTGTTCCTTTTTGATCGTGCTTTGCGCGCGGGGTTGTTATTAAAACCAGCTACGCTTGATTCGGCCTACGTGCCACGCAACCCGATGGTGCACGGACATTTCAACTACGGCTACGGCTGGCGTACATTTACAGCACCGGGCGAGGAGGTAATTTATCATACCGGATGGTGGCATGGGTTCAGGCATATTTACCTGCGGGATATGAAACACGACATTACCATAGTATTGCTTACCAACCTGGCCAACGGGAGTTTATTAAAGCTCGATGACTTGTTTAAAGCTGCTGGCATGCCTATTGTACGTAAAAGTGCATACAATGGTAATGGCGATACCAGTGACGATTAATTTTTTTGGAATGGTTGATTGAAGTTATTGGGTGAGTGGTTTTAATAAACCGATTGATCATTTTTCCTCTATCCGTATTCCAACCATTCACCTAATTAACCACTTACTAAAAACTAAAAAATCATGTTTGATAAATTAATGGAAGCCCAGCAAAAGGCTGGCGAAATGAAAAAACGCCTTGATGCCATCAGTGTATCAGGCACAGCCGAAGGCGGCAAAATAGTTGTGAACGCAAATGCCAATAAAGTGATCCAATCGGTACAGATCGATCCTGATTTTTTAGCCGATGCCGATAAAGAAGAACTGGAAGAGTTGTTGGTTGTTGCGGTGAACAAGGCACTTGAACAAGCCGAAAACATCAGCCAAAGCGAAATGGCTGCCATGACCCAAAGCATGTTTGGCGGCTTAGGAGGCCTGGGTAATATGTTTGGTAAATAAAATTATCCCATCCCATCTTAACAATGTCATTTCGATGAGCGAGGGCGGGCAACAGCGGCAGCGCGAAGAGAAATCGTATACGCCATTCATAACAAAATATTCATGGCGGGTTCACAGACTTAGGAGATTCCCCCTCGCCCAATGCACAAGTCAACATGGCTCGCTCTAAATGACATTTTCTTTAAACTTGCAATTCTCTCTGTCTGTTTGAACACCTATGTGTAACTTTTCTGCCACTAAATCAAATCGTTGACATAACTGTTTACTTTTGATCAGATCATAAAATAACATTCTATGAAAACTACTTATTATGGCCAGTCGGCCCTTGAGATTGTAGCTGGTGGAAAGAAATTGCTTTTCGACCCATTTATAAACCCTAACCCACTGGCAAAGGATATTGACATTCACAGCTTACAACCCGATTATATCCTGGTATCGCATGGGCATGGCGACCATGTGGCGGATCTGCTGGAAATTGCTAAAAGTAGCGGTGCAAAGGTAATTTGCATTGCCGAAATTGCCGGATGGCTTGGTACTAAAGGCATTGAAAATGTGCATGGCATGAACATAGGGGGCGGTTTTAACTTTGATTTTGGTAGGGTTAAAATGGTAAACGCGGTACATTCAAGTACCTTGCCCGATGGCTCGCCGGGCGGTAATCCTGCCGGATTTTTAATTTATGCAGAAGGGAAAGTGATCTATTTTGCAGGCGATACTGCGCTTACCTATGATATGAAACTCCTGGCCGATGAAAATCTCGACTGGGCATTTCTGCCTATAGGTGATAATTATACCATGGGTGCGGATGATGCCATTAAAGCGTCGGCGTTTATCAATTGTAAAAACATCATTGGCATTCATTATGACTCATTCCCGGTTATCAAAATTGATAAGGATGAAGTAACAGAGAAGTTTATCAAAGCAGGTTTGAATTTGAAGTTGCCGGCTATTGGTGAAACTATTGAGTTGTAGAATCGATAGAAATAAAATAATCGTCATTGCGAGGCACGAAGCAATCCCCTATTAGCAGGCAAATCCCTTTGTATAGTTCGCGATTGCTTCGTGCCTCGCAATGACGGTAGGAGATGTACAAACAGCAAAAGGCCCGGTATTACCGGGCCTTTTGCTGTTTGATACCACCGGGCTTAAAAGTTCCGGCTTCCGACTAAAGACTTATTTCCTTTTCATCTTCATAGTGTCTTTTTTCATGATGGTATCTTTTTTCATTTTCCTCGTTTTCTTCTTCTTGGTTGTATCAGTTTGCATAATGCCTTTTGACGGGCGAACCATTGTACCATGAGCGAAAACGCTGCTGAACGAGATCGCTGCTAAAGCGATCATACATAGTGCCTTTTTCATAGTTGATTATGTTTTAGATGGTTAGTTCTATCTATAACAAATTAACTATGGTTTGTTTTTTTTATTTTTTAATTAAATAACCGTACCGCTTGGTATTATAGCGCGCTTCTTAACTACCACAATACCGTCCTGCACGGTATGAGTGCCGTAATCGCCGTCTTCAAGCTTCTCGCCGCAGTTAATGGTTACATTGTTACCGATGTATGTATTTTTATCAATAATGGCGTTTTGAATATGGCAATTATCGCCGATGCCCATAATTGGCGAACCGCTTTCTTTGCATTCGGCAATCTCCTCAAGAGTTTGATAATTGTCGCTGCCCATTACGTAACAGTTTTCGATAATGGTATTAACACCAATGCGGGTGCGGATCCCTATTATAGAATGGATGATCTGTTTGGCATTGATAATACAACCGTCGGCAACAATAGATTTTTCCATCAGCGTGCCTGATATTTTTGACGGAGGCAACATGCGCGCACGGGTATAGATCGGGTTTTTATCAAACAGGTTAAACTTGGGGATGTTATCAGTTAAACCCAGGTTGGCCTCAAAAAATGAAGGGATAGTACCAATATCTGTCCAGTAGCCTTCATATTGATAGCTGGCTACGCGATGGCCTTCAATTGATTGTGGGATGATCTCTTTACCAAAGTCGGTACGCTCGTTGCCTTCAAGCAATTCATATAACAATTTGCGATTAAAGATGTAGATACCCATTGACGCCAGGTATACACGGCCTTCAGCTTCCATCTCCGGACTAACCTCTGACGCCCAGCTTTCGAAATTGCTTTTGGGTTTTTCGATAAATGAGGTGATCATGTTGTTTTCGTCAGTTTTCAGGATCCCGAAGCCCGGAACGTCAGCTGCATCAACAGGGATGGTAGCTATCGAAATTTCGGCATTGGTTTCGATATGATGGTTGATCATATCTTCAAAATCCATCTGGTACAATTGATCGCCCGACAGGATCAGCACATACTCAAACTCATGCACCGCCAAATGGTGTAAGCTTTGCCTAACAGCATCGGCCGTACCCTGGAACCAGGCCACGCTTGACGGCGTTTGCTCTGCCGCAAGAATATCAACAAAAGCATCGCTAAAGCTGCTGAAATGATAAGTGTTTTTGATGTGCTTGTTTAAGGATGCCGAGTTAAACTGCGTCAACACATAAATACGCGTAATACCCGAGTGCAAACAGTTTGAAATGGGAATATCCACCAAACGATATTTACCCGCAATTGGAACTGCCGGCTTTGACCGCGTTGCGGTAAGCGGTGATAAACGGCTGCCCTGGCCGCCACCGAGCACAATGGAGATTACTTTGGATGTCATAAAGTTAGTTTTAAGCTTTCGTATAGTTCAGTGTATTGTTGTGTTGAGCGTGCCCATGAAAAATCAAGGGCCATCATTTGCTTGCGTAGCTGCTGCATTTTTGCGCTATCCTGGTAAAGTTGTTTTGCCCTGAAAACCGAGTGGCAAATATCTTGTACGCTGGCCTGTACAAAGCGGATCCCGTAGCCTCCCTCATCGCCAAAATCAATGACAGAATCTTTCAATCCACCGGTGGTACGTACAATTGGCATGGTGCCGTAACGCAGCGCATACAACTGGTTAAGGCCGCAAGGTTCTACGCGTGACGGCATTAACAGGAAATCGGCCCCCGCATAAATTAAGTGTGCCAATGACTCGTCATAACCAATAAAAACATTACAATGCTCAGGATATTTATTTTTAAGCTGAAGCAGCGCCAGTTCATTTTCCTTATCGCCGGCTCCTAATATTACAAAGTTTACTTCGCCTTCGTTTTCGAGCAGGCTGCGTTCAATAGCGGCAGGCAGCAGATCTGCGCCTTTTTCAACAACCAGGCGGCCGATAAAAGTAAACAATGGTTTTTCGGGATCGAGCTCAAAGCGTTTGCAAATAGCTTCTTTATTAGCCCTTTTGCCTTTAGCCAATGTTTTAGTTGAAAATTTGGTTGGGATCATTGGGTCGGTTTGCGGGTTCCAAACCTCGGTGTCGATGCCGTTCATGATACCGTAGCCCTTTGCCCGTTCAATGTAAAACAGGTACTCCAAACCATTGGAGTTATAAGTAAGCTCCTCCAAATAAGTTGGAGACACCGTTGTATAACGCCAGCTGCATTTAACCGCAGCCGCCAGTGGATTGATCCCGCCGGCCCAGTCAAGCAAGCCTGTTTTGGTCAGGTCAATTTCAGGTAATAAGGATAGTCTGTCCCAGCCGAAAGCGCCGTGGTACTGGCCGTTGTGTATGGTAAATATGGTTGGGGTATTGGCCAGCCTTGTATATAGCTTGGAATGATAAAGTAAAAACGGGACTAACCCGGCGTGGTGGTCATGACAATGGATCAAATCGGGCGTTTGCTGTGAATAACTGATCCAATCTAAAAATGCCAATTGAAAAGCCATGAACTGGTCACGCTCATCAGGGTAACTGTAGATATTTTCCCTGTCGAGCAAGCCAGGAATTTTTACTAAATAAAGTTCAAAACCGAGTTTGTTTGTTTTCTCTTTCAATATCTCGAAGAAAAGTCGGCGATTACCGAGTAAGGTTGCAGCAGCAAACACAATTTCAAAGTCGTTTTCCTGGGTAAACTTACGATCGTAAAAAGGCATAACAACCGCAGCCTGCAAACCTGCAAGGTTCTGGTACTTAGGCAATGCGCCAACAACATCGGCAAGCCCGCCAACTTTAGCAACGGGATAGCACTCGGCACTCAAATGGTATATTTTCATTCAGGTTTTATTGGCTCAATTTAAGCAAAGATTACCAAAAGAGAAACCTATGAGAATTAATATAGTTTTGGAAAATTTAGATAAAAAGCGCTGAAATTTTATTATCGTTAAGATGTTATAGTTGTAAAAATGATAGGGAAAAGGAAGGATTGAGAAAGCACCTGCGCTTACGAATTATTGCTATAACCGGTACACTAAGGATAAAAGTGCAGGAAAGTGCGATTACCCTCTTGAGAGCTGAGGAACGGAGTGTCTATGCTTTGTTTTTTTAACACAGAAACACAGCCCCGCCTTTGCTCTTCCCCGCGCTTACCCTTGAGAGCGAAGTTTTTTAAATTGATCAAAACTCAAAAATACCCCCAAGTGTCGGCTGCACATTCCCGCCTTTGCGGTTAAGCAATTTGGTTTGAATGTGCGACGGGTCGCCTGGCTGATCCTGAAGGTTTCCTGAAGCATCTTTCACCGCAACTACAACCGGTTGTTCCTTATAGGTATGAGCTGTTAAATTTTGAATGTCGAAGTAAACGTTGAACGTGTAATGTTTAAAATAGTACTTTTTATCAACCCGGGCGTCAAGCTGGTAAAAAGGATCTAAAACCCGGCCGTTCAATTGCGTGTAATTGAAAATTCCCTGCGGATAGGTACTGTAATTTGTTTTAAGTGACGATAGCTGCTGATCATAAGGCGTGTACGGACTGCCACCTGTAAACCTGAATTTAGCACCTATTTCCCAGTTGCGTTTAAGGATTTTGCCGGCGGTCATGCTTAAAATATATCGACTATTCCAGGATGATTGCACATAGTTGCCATTTTTGTTCTGAAACTCGCTTTTAAAAAGTGTAAGCGCGAAAATGCCATAAAAACCTTTGTTTAGCTTTTGCTGTGCGAAAAACTCCACGCCATAACTACGGCCGTTGCTTTCGCCAACAACCGCATCGTTACCAATAACACCAAAGTCGGCACCAAGATTAGCCAGCGGGATGGAATCATTCAATTGACGAATAACAGGATAATGTTTGTAATGTTTATAAAAACCTTCAACCGTAAAGCGGGTGTTTTTAAGCGTATTATACTCAAAACCTAATACCAGCTGTTTGTTTTCAATATAATTTACATCCCGGTTTACCAAACGATTAGTGCTATCCCGATAGCCCATAACAGTATAGGCCGGCAACTGGTAATAAATGCCAGTATTAAAATTGATGCTAAACTGATCGGTAAAGTTATAGGAGGCAGAGAAGCGCGGCGAAAAGGTTTTTAGCAGGTTGTTCATCCGGCTTGAATAGTTGTTGGCATCGGCCCTGGCACCGAATGAGAGTGATAGCTTATTGTCAAAAAATATTCGGCTGATTTGGCCAAACAGGTTATACTTAAAAAAATTAATCTTTGATTGGTAAATATGGTTGCCGAAGGGTAGCAGGTTAAACGTATTGGTACTGTAAGACGCCGTTTCTT
This sequence comes from Mucilaginibacter gossypii, assembly GCF_900100945.1. Classification (GTDB taxonomy): domain Bacteria; phylum Bacteroidota; class Bacteroidia; order Sphingobacteriales; family Sphingobacteriaceae; genus Mucilaginibacter; species Mucilaginibacter gossypii. The sequence goes on from NZ_FNCG01000005.1 coordinate 22,753, forward strand.
CGCCGGTACCGAAGTTTACACGATAATTGCCCGCCTGTTCGGTATGCTCAAACCTGAATTTGTTCTCTGCCTCGGCCGACCGGTAATTGAGCGTTTGGCCCAAACTCTCGTCATTATCCCTGAATTTTTGGGCTCCATTATCCAAATAACTGCGACTAATCACCACTTGTGAAAAGCCATGTTGCCCAAAGTGTTTATAAACCGCACCAACTGAATAGTTTTTCTGATCGTTGGTTGGGATTGTTGCCAAAATGTACTGGTTTTCTTCGGTTGGATCGGTGCCGAAGTTGAGCTTAAACTTATCGAGCGCGCCGAGGCCGATGAGTGTAAGCTCATTTTTGTTGTCGAATTTGGTTTTAACCTTAAACTGAAAATCCTGGTATGATGGTAAAAAAGGCAGTTTAAGTAATTTAAATAAACCTTGCAGGTATGAGTAACGGTACGATGCCAGATAGGTGGTTTTTGAACCCAGCGGACCTTCAATAGTAGCACCAAAATCGCTCGAGCCGATGGTAAGGGTGGCCCCCATTCTATCCGACCGGCCATTTTTTTGGTTGAACTCAAATACAGAACTTAAAGCATTGCCCCGGTTTGAGGGAAAAGCCCCCGAATAAAAATTAACCTCTTTCACAAAATCTACGTTGATCAGGCCAACTGGTCCGCCGGATGAGCCCTGTGTGGCAAAGTGGTTGATGTTAGGAATTTCTACACCGTCGAGATAAAATCGGTTTTCGTTAGGTGCTCCCCCTCTTATAATAATATCATTACGGAAACTTACCGGCGCCGAAACACCGGGTAACGATTGGATAACTTTTGAGATATCACGATTGCCGCCAGGGTTTCGCTTAATTTCGGATACGCCGATGCTACGTAATGATACCGGGCTTTCAAGCGTTTTGTTGAGGCGGCTGCTTGCCGTAATTTTTACCTCATTAAGGCTGGCTACCTCCTCATCAAGTGCTATATCCACAATAGTAGCCTTAACGTTATTTACCTGGATATCTAACGAGGATTTGCTTTTAAAACCGATTTTTGAAAACGATAAGCCAAAATTTCCCGGTTTTAAGACAATCTTATAGTTGCCGAGTGAATCGGTGATTGTACCGATGGATGATTGATTAATAACCATTACAGAAACTCCCGGAAGTGGTATGTTTGAAAGCCCGTTGGTAACAGTCCCTTTAATAACAGCTGTTTGGGCATTTGATGATGAAGATGTAAACAAAGCACAAAGATATATTATGCTAAGTTTAAGTAACGCTTTATTCACCGGTGCCTCCGTTGTAATGGTTTGTCATGGAGCTTAATATATTAAAGCGATTTTTGCTTTCATAGTTTTATCAGGAAAATGTGCGGGCAAATAAAATGGGGATAAACAAGGCCGATATCCCCATTAAAGTCTGAGGACTTAGTGCGCTTCAAGCCAGTTCAAACCAGTGCCGATTTCAACCATGATGGGTACCTCGGTTTTGATAGCGTTTTTCATGTGATGCATAATGATCGGTTTCACGATCTCTACTTCATGATTCGGAACGTCAAACACCAACTCGTCATGTACCTGCATGGTCATGCGGGTATCCAGCTTTTGTGCCTTAAGTTCTTTGTGGATATTGATCATGGCAATTTTGATCATATCGGCGGCTGAGCCCTGTATTGGGGCATTGATAGCATTTCGCTCGGCAAAACCGCGAACGGTTGCATTGGCCGAATTGATATCGCGCAAATAGCGGCGGCGGCCCATCAGCGTGCACACGTAGCCATTTTCGCGGGCGAAGTTCATGGTATCGCTCATGTATTGTTTAATGCCGGCAAACTGCACAAAATATTGCTCGATGATCTCGGCAGCCTCCTTACGCGGAATCCCCAGGCTTTGTGATAAGCCAAAGGCCGACTGGCCGTAAATAATGCCGAAGTTAACAGCTTTGGCATTACGGCGCTGATCGCTGGTTACCTCGTCAAGCCCGATGCCGTAAACGTTGGCAGCTGTTGCCGTGTGGATATCGTGGTTATTGATAAAGGCCTGCATCATGTTAGGGTCCTTACTGATCTCGGCAATGATGCGCAGTTCTATCTGCGAATAATCCGCAGAGACGATGGTATGGTTGCTATCTCTCGGGATAAAAGCTTTCCTTACCTCGCGGCCGCGCTCGGTACGGATAGGGATATTTTGCAGGTTGGGGTTAACGCTGCTTAATCGGCCTGTTGCGGCAACAGCCTGGTTGTATGATGTATGTACCCTGCCTGTTTTAGGGTTTACCATCTGCGGCAGCGCGTCAACATAAGTCGATTTTAATTTTTGCAGCTGGCGGAAATCAAGAATATCACGCACAATATCGCTCTTGGCAGCTAATGAAAGCAATACGTCTTCTCCGGTTTGATACTGGCCGGTTTTGGTTTTTTTGGCTTTAGGGTCAAGCATCAGTTTCTCGAACAATACTTCACCCAGTTGTTTTGGCGATGCAATGTTAAATTTTACGCCTGCTTTTTCATAAACTGTTTTTTCATATTGGGCAATATCTGTTTCCAGTTGCTTGCTAAACTCACGCAGGGTATCATGGTCTATTTTCACACCTTCGTACTCCATATCGGCCAGTACGTAAATAAGCGGGTGCTCTATTTCATTCACCAGTTTTTCGCCCTCTACCTCTTTTAGTTTAGGCTCAAAAATATCTTTTAGCTGCAGGGTGATATCCGCATCCTCGGCGGCGTATTCTTTTATTTTTTCAAAATCCACATCGCGCATATTGCCCTGGTTTTTGCCTTTGGGGCCAATAAGTTCGGTTATAGAAACCGGTTTGTAGCCCAGGTAATTTTCCGACAGGATATCCATATTGTGGCGGGTATCCGGATCAAGGATGTAATGGGCCAGCATGGTATCAAACAGAGTTCCTTTCACTTCGATGTTGTACCATTTGAGCATCAGGATATCAAACTTAATGTTTTGCCCTATTTTGCCGATATTTTCATTTTCAAGCACTGCTTTAAATTCGGTAACAATGCTTTGTGCTCCCGCCTGGTCGGCAGGGACGGGTACATACCAGCCCTGTCGTGGTTTAACAGAAAATGACAAGCCTACCAGTTCGCAATGATTAGGATCGGTACCGGTGGTTTCGGTATCAAAGCAAATGGTTGGCTGCTGCGCTAATATGTTGATCAGTTCGGCCCGTTTTTCAAGGGTGTCGGCCAAATGATACTCATGCGGCGTATTGTTAATATTTTTGGCAGCGATGATCAGGTCCTCACGAATATCTTCCACATCAACCGTCATGGTGGTGCGACCAGTTGCTGTTGGATTGCCAAAAAGATCGATCTGGGTTCCGGCCGGTTTCAGTTCAGTAATACTGAAATCATCACCAAATACACGCTTGCCTAAAGTACGGAACTCTAATTCGGCAAAAAGCGGCTCTAATAGTTCCTTACTTGGAGCGCATACTTCGAGGCCTTCTTCATCCAGTTCAACAGGTACATTTAGCAATATGGTAGCCAGTTTTTTCGACATCAGGCCCTGCTCTTTAAACTGTTCAACGTTTTCGCGCTGCTTTCCTTTAAGCTCATGGCTATGCTCAAAGATGTTTTCCATTGAGCCATATTGCTTAATGAGGGCTTTTGCCGTTTTTTCGCCGATGCCCGGAATACCCGGAATGCCGTCTACCGCATCGCCCCATAGCCCTAAAATATCTATCACCTGGTCAACACGCTCAATCTCCCATTTGGCTAATATCTCTTTCACTCCTTGTATTTCCATCTCGTTGCCCATGCGGGCCGGTTTGTAAATGAAAATATTATCTGATACCAATTGGCCAAAATCTTTATCGGGAGTCATACAATAAACAGTGTAGCCCTTTTGCTCAGCTTTTTTTGCAAGGGTACCGATGATATCGTCAGCCTCGTATCCATCCGACGTGATAACCGGGATGTTAAACCCCAATATGATTTTTATAACATAAGGTAAAGCCTTTGCCAAATCTTCGGGCATGGCTTCGCGGTGAGCTTTGTAGCCTTCAAAATCGGTATGTCGTTCGGTTGGTGCTTCGGTATCAAAAACCACGGCCATGTGGGTGGGAGCCTCCTTTTTCAAAACATCCAGCAGGGTGTTGGTAAATCCCATCATTGCTGAGGTGTTTAGCCCGTTTGAGGTAAACCGTGGTGTTTTACTTAAAGCAAAATGCGCCCGGTAAATAAGGGCCATGCCATCCAAAAGAAATAGTTTTTTCATAATATCATTGACACTAATTGCACGAATTTAAGCTAATTGACTCGAAATTTTTGATGCCGGTGTTTATGCAAAGAACACGATTTTTAATGAATTGCATGGTTTTAATTTCATTATCAATTTGCGTAATTCGATCACATTCGGGAAAATTCGTGTTTGTTTTATTTGAAGCTGCAATCAGGAATATGATCATTTACCATACCGGTAGCCTGCATGTGGGCATAACAAATAGTACTGCCGAAAAACTTAAAACCCCGTTTTTTCATATCCTTACTGATAGCGTCAGATTCGGGGCTGGTAGCCGGTATTTTATGCGAATGATTTACGATAGGTTTTCCATCGGGCATAAAGCTATACAGGTATTTATCAAACGAACCAAATTCTTTTTGTATACCGATGAACAGTTTAGCATTGTTGATAGCGGCTAATATTTTAAGCCTGTTGCGGATGATACCCTCGTCATGCATTAAGCGCTCAACGTCTTCATCGGTAAAAGCTGCTACTTTTTGCACATCAAAATTGGCAAATGCCTTACGGTAGCCTTCGCGGCGGCGCAATATAGTGATCCAGCTAAGCCCGGCCTGTGCAGATTCTAATATCAGAAATTCAAATAAGGTATGATCATCATGAACTTCTTTGCCCCACTCTTCGTCGTGATATTTGATATATAATTCGTCGGTGCCTGCCCAGGAGCAGCGGATTAGGTCTTTTGGATTTGTTTGATCGGTCATGTTTTACAAGGTTTATGTTGATTATAAATCACGTCATTGCGAGGAACGAAGCAATCCTCGATTAGCGGAGCCGCTCTGTATAGTTCGCGATTACTTCGTTCCTCGCAATGACGTGGTGAGGTTATTTTATTGTTCATTCAACTCATCCCAATATTCAACAGCTCTGCGATAATGTGGAATAACTATTGAGCCTCCAACCAAATTGGCTATCATAAAAATCTCGTTCATTTCATCGTGATTAACGCCCGCTTCGTGGCATTTGCCGAGGTGGTATTTAATGCAATCGTCGCAGCGTAAAACCATGCTGGCAACCAGGCCGAGCATTTCTTTGGTTTTAACATCCAGTGCGCCTTCGGCATAGCTGGTGGTATCGAGTGCAAAAAAGCGTTTAATATTGGTATTGGCGGTTTCCATGATCCTGTCGTTCATTTTAGAGCGATAGGCGTCAAATTCTTCTACAAGTTTTCCCACGGGGTGTTGTGTTTGTTAATAAAAATTTAAGCTAATTAAGCTAAAATATTTAGCATTTAAAAGATTGGATCGTTATTTTTATGGCGTTAACCAAATTCTTTACACACTAATTATGGAAAGTTTATCACCTAACATTTTTGTAAACGATATTAATGCAACCATCAGCTTTTATGAACTGCTTGGTTTTAAAGTGGCAATGAGTGTTCCCGAAACCGGGCCCGATCTTGTTTGGGCCATGATGACTAACGGAAGCGTTACCATGATGTTCCAAACCTTTAGCAGCCTGGCCGATGATCTGCCCGAGATAAGCCGTACCGATGGCGGCTCATTACTGTTGTACATCAACCTGAAAAATATCCGTACTTTTTTCGAAGAGATAAAGGATAAGGTAACCGTACTAAAAGGCCTCGAAACTACTTTTTATGGTGCTACCGAATTCTCCATAAAAGATAATAACGGTTATGTGCTTACTTTTGCCGAGCATGAATAACCGAGGTTATCATAGAAATTAATAATTTAATTAAAATCGCCTTCTTTAGGGGGATTTAGAGGGGCTTATGATCAACTTTAAACGCGCCGACCATATCCAGATTTGTGTTCCGTTAGAACGGCTGGAAGAAGCAAGAATTTTTTATACCGACGTTGTGGGGTTACAGCGGATAGAACGACCGGCCTTTAATTCAAAAGGCTATTGGTTTCAGATATCAGATATCCAGCTTCATTTAAGTACCGAAGATGCTTTACCGCGAACATCGCGGCATACGGCCTTTGAGGTTACCGATATTGCAGAAGCCCGCCGGCACCTGGAAAGCTATGGCGTTGAGTTTTGGGAAGAACCTGTTCTTCCGGATCGCACGCGGTTTTCATTTATTGATCCATTTGGAAACAGGATGGAGTTGCTGCAGTTTACAGAGTAAACTAATAATTGCTGCTGGAGCCAACAAGTGTTGGGATGATGAAATTATCTATATCTTGAAATAGAAAAAATGCCATTGCGAGCGTAGCGCGGCATCTCGTCCGTTTAGGTTGGTCTGTACTTGACTTTTATGCATTGGCTACGAGATTGCCATGTCGCGCTCACGCACTATCCGGCTCGCTCCTCGCAATGATATGGTTAAATAAGTTTAGCGGTAGATTACAACGCCAGCTCTACCATAGGGTCCCAAAAAACTGTTTTGAAATCCTGGATCTGATCGTCAACTACTTTTACGCCTTCACTTTCCAGCATTGCAGCCATGCGGTTGCCGCCGAAATGGGCTTTTGCCGTTAGCAAGCCCTGCCGATTTACCACCCGGTGAGCCGGAACTGCTGGTTTGGCATTGCCCGCTGCCTGCATGGCCCAGCCTACCATGCGCGATGAGCCTTTGGTACCAAGATAGGCTGCAATAGCACCATATGAGGTCACCCGTCCCGGCGGAATGAGTCGGGCTACCTGGTAAACTTTTTCAAAAAAATTAATGTCCTCCATCAGGCGTTTTCAGGAAATGAAAACTTAAGGTAGTTAATGTTTTTGTTATCCTTTAAATATTTTTTCTCGTAGTAGGTTTTAATAGAAAGTACCTCGTCCGCATATACCGAATTGTATAGATCTTCAGTTTTAACGTACAGATTCAACTTCAGCTCGTCAATTTTTTCGGCGGTATAAGCATGCAATCCATCGTTATCTGTTTTAAGGTTAACACAGCCACCAGGTTTTAAGACGATGATATATTTATCTAAGAACCGTGGTGAAGTTAATCGCTTTTTCTCGCGGCTTAATTGCGGCTGCGGGTCGGGAAAGGTGATCCAGATTTCATCAACCTCGCCGGGGGCAAAATAATCGAGCAGGTTTTCGATCTGGATGCGTAAAAAAGCAACATTAGGCACACCATCTTCGATGGCAGTTTTGGCGCCGCGCCAAATGCGGTTGCCTTTGTAGTCGATACCAATGAAGTTTTTATTGGGGAACATCCGCGCGAGGTTCACGGTATATTCGCCTTTGCCGCAGGCCAACTCAAGCACTACAGGATTGTCATTTTTGAAAAATTCAGAATCCCATTGTCCCTTAAACGGTTTGCCGGCATCTAATTGCAATACATTACTAAAGGTTTCAACCTCGGCAAAACGCCTTAACTTATCTTTTCCCACTTTACGTTTTTAAAATAAAGCGCAAAAATATTGAAATTATTTTAACACGAATGATTTGCTTGTTGCAGAGCAATTAAATCGAATTAAACGAATTGGTTTAATGGATCTGTATAGCAGGTTTGAGAAATTCGAATAATTAGCAAAATTCGTGTGGGAATTATTAACACGAATTGATTTGCAGATTGAGCAGCAACTAATCGAATTACACGAAGTTCAAAGGTTAAACTTTCTAATTCGTGAAATTCGTCTCAATTCGAAAAATTCGTGTAAAAATTATTATACCACAGCCCCGCCCACAGGCTTAACATATGGCGTAGGTTTATATGCTACGTCATCTTTCTTTTTGGTGAATTTGGCGAAAAGCGTTTTTGCTTTGTCCCAAATGCTGCTCACGGTATCTTCATTAACATAGTTTGAAGCTTTTTGTGATACCAGGCCAACCAGTGTTTTTACCAAAAAGTTGGAGTGTTTAAAAAGCGTTTTATTCAAGGTAAGCGGAATCACGAACCTAGAGATGAGGTTGAGGATATCGGGATGAAAAAAACTGGTATTTTTTACACCATCGGTATCATTTGAACGCGGGAACAGCGTAAGCACAGTTGAAAATAAAGCAGAAGGGCTGTTAACGCGCGCTTTCAAAGCCACCGATTGCTGTTTTTCAAGTGTTTTTAACCTGAATATTTCGGCTTGCAGATCGCTGATGTTGGTGATATGGAGATCCATGGTTTATCTTTTAAATATTTTTTGAATAAAGATGTTGATAAGCGGCCTTTCAAGGTGTCGTTTAAATATCTTGATAAACATGGCTATCAAAAAGTATAGCACGGCAATACATCCAAAACCCATCCAGTAAGAGTGTAAAATATCGGCAAGAAAAAAGCCTAAGGTAACACTTGCAAAAAGAAAAGCCAGTACCATGCTTATTACAGTCACCAAATCGGCAATAATGCTTGCTAATATGGAGGTGCCACCTTCAATAGCTTCGTATTTTAAAAGCTTAAACCGTGTTTCGGCATATTCCTTTAATTGATCAACTATTGGGGGTACTGGTGGTTGAGTCTCTTTTTTATCTTCCATGAGTAAGGTTATATATCCCGGATGTTGTTTTATCGGCATCCGGGATTGGTGTTATACATGCTTATGCGTGCTCCAGGTCGTCCTGGTATTCTTCTTCGGCACCTTTAATTTTCGACTTGATGTTTTCAACAACTTTGTCTTTTAAGCCAACCAGGTTGTCAATTTCGGCAGCGGCAGTATCTTTTATCGACTCTCCAAGATTTTTTAATGATTCGGTAAGCTTGTCGCGGGTTTCATTGCCTTTATCAGGTGCAAACAAAATACCTAACGCTGCCCCTGCTGCTAAACCGGCAAGCAATGCAACAACTACTTTTGAGTTATCATTCATTGTAATATAATTAAAAGTTGAACATTTTATTAGTTACGTGTAAATATCCTGCCAAATATGTGCATTTGGCACAATTATTTTTATTTAAGTATAAATTAACTTTTATCAGTCAAATAAATTTTACCCTGTGTTCACAAAACTATTCAGGGCTGTACGATATATTTTATAAGCTGTTTATCCGTTCAAGCCTGTCGGCCGCCATGCGGTTTGTTTCATAAATTTCCATCAGCAGCAGGAAATAGGATAGCAGTACCGGGCCAAACACCAGGCCCAGGATCCCGAAAAGGGGCAGGCCTATAAAAACGCCTATTATTGAAATAATAGGGTGTGTGTTGGCAACACGCTTGTTAATGATCATGCGCAAAAAATTATCAATATTGCCAATGAACAATAAACCATAAGCCAGTAATGCTACCCCCTGCCAGTTGTGCCCCTGTGCAAACAATACAATGCTTGCCGGGATACATAACGTTGGTGCACCTACCACAGGTAAAAACGAAATAAAGATAGCGATAACCCCCCAAAAAATCGGGTCGGGAATGCCAAATATCCAAAATCCGTTGGCCAGTAGTATTCCCTGTGTAAGTGCTATAATTCCCTGGCCTAAAACGTTTGAATAGGTAGAATCGCGCAGGGCATTGGCAAATTTCAATGCATGCTGCTCCCTGAATGGCGCATATTTCAATAACCCGGCCTCAAATTCACGTATTTGTGTAAACATGAAATATAGTATAATATACAATACCAGCAGGGTCAATATGGTGTTGGCCGCGCTGCCCAGTATAGACGGGAAGAGACCGGTAGCAAAAGTGCCTAATTTTTGTAATGTCTCTTCGGCAAAATGAGGTTGATTAAGGTTTGCGCCGGCAAATGCATCGATTTTTGAAATCCACTGGTCAATAGGAAGATCTTTAAGGTTGATGCTTGAAATTTTGCCCACAACCATTATGCTTAGTGTTAAGAAGGGGATCACAATCACAATAAGCGATATAAAAATAATAAGCAGGGCCACCAGCGAGCGGTTCCATCCTTTGTTTTCGGCAAGATTAATGTAAAGGGGACGAAAAATGGTGAACAGTACCACTGCGCCAAGGATTGAGCTAAACAAGCTGCTGAGCGCATATAATAAGAAACAGCCAAGTATAATGATACTCGCCAGGATAATATTGTTGCGCTGCTTATAATTGAAGACTGACATGTAGGCTGTTGATTGATACTTGCTTAAACAAAAAAACGCCAAAAAGTTTTAGCGTTTCAATCATTAATTGCAACGCCTTTAGTTGGTATCGTTAAGCAGGGTATTGATCCGGATTGAACTTATTTCTATGGTATCCATGTAAAACAAACAGTCTGATGTTGGATTGGGTATTTCATACCGTAATTGCTCAAGCGCCAGGTGAATGTTTGATAATTGATTTTTTATGTCGTGCCTTAGTTTACGCAGGGTCTCGGCATCGTCTTTTTCTTCATGAGCCCCCATTTTACTTAAGGTTAATGGCCTTCATTTTATTATAAAGGGTTTTGCGGTCGATATTCAGGATTTCGGCAGCTTTGGTTTTGTTGAAATTAACTTCCCTTAACACCCTTATAATTGTTTCATACTCGGCCTCGAGCGCGGCATTTTTAAGGTCATGACGGGGTTCTTTAGCCTCGGGCGCTTCTTCTGTATGCGATGTGGTATGATGATGTTGCGTATAATGATTAGCCGTTTCGTATGATAATTTATAGGTCGACATTTCAAGCGGCAATGCTTTAAGCGTGATCTCATTGCCCTCGGCTAAAAGCGCTGCCCGGCGGATCACGTTTTTAAGCTCGCGGATGTTGCCCGGCCAGCGGTAGTTCATAAAGCAATCTACAACCTCCTGTGAGAAGGATTCAACGTTGCGCCCGAGCTCCTGGTTGGCTATTTTTAAAAAATGTTCTGCCAGTAATATAATATCATGGCCGCGCTCACGTAATGGCGGCATGTAAATGCTAAACTCGTTAAAGCGATGATAAAGATCTTCGCGGAAGCGGCCTTTCTGAATCCCTTCCTGTAGGTTCTCATTGGTGGCTATGATAATGCGTACATCAAGATCTATCTCTTTGGTACTGCCTATTCTTTTAACTTTACGTTCCTGTACGGTACGAAGTAAAGCTGCCTGGATCTCGTACGAAAGGTTGCCCACTTCATCTAAAAATAAAGTACCTCCGTTAGCCATTTCAAAGTGGCCTATTTTAGTATATAAAGCGCCGGTAAATGAACCCTTTTCGTGGCCAAAAAATTCACTTGCCGCGAGCTCCTTGGTTAAAGAACCGCAATCCATGGCTATAAAAGGCTGGTTATGCCGCGGACTGTTGAGGTGAATACTTTTCGCTACGGATTCTTTTCCGGTACCGCTTTCGCCTAAAATAATAACACTGTAGTTTGTTGGTGCCACCAGTTCTATCTGCCGGGCAAGCTCTTTTGACGCGCGGCTGGTGCCAGTTACAAATTCGGCTGCAAAAACGGTTTTTTTTACGGTGCTAACTTTAGTTTTCTCAGGTAAAATAGTCGCCTGTGGCTCCTCGTCAATTTCAACCAGGGCATGGTGTGTTTCAAGGGCCTTATTAATAGTATTTAATATTTCATCGGGATACAGCGGCTTGGTGATATAATCATAGGCCCCCATTTTAATAAGCTCAACCGCCATTTTAATATCTGAATAGCCGGTGATGATGATAACCCCTGTTTTTGGATATTGGATTTTAATATTGCGGAGCATTTCACGGCCGTCGGTATCTTCGAGCCTGAAATCACATAGTACAAGTTGATATTCACCATTTTTCAACGCTTCCATCCCCCCGGTACCGCTTGATGCCGTACTAACGTCAAACCCATTCCGCGTCAAAAACTTCGATAGCAATAACGCCACATTAACTTCATCATCAATGATGAGGATCCTTTTCATATTCAGCAATTATTGTGCGGTAAATGTAATATTACGTGTCAAAATACAAACAATGTGCTAATTTATACGATTTATTTAATTATAAAGGTTCATATCAACTAAAAAAACATAATAAAAAAGGGGAGCCGAATGAGCTCCCCTTTTTATATCAAGGTATTTGTAGGGCCATATATTAAAAGCCGTACGCTACACGTAAACCTATAAAGTTAACTTTGCTTTGATCAACACCTGTTGCATATTTGGTAGTTGCTTCATAGCGGATACCAGCATCAATAAAGCTGCTTGCACTTACCGGGAACTGAACACCAACTTGCGGAGCATAAACAAATGCAGTTGATTTATTAGCGCCAACGTCAGATTTGTTTAACAGGAATGCAGCACCGGCTTCGCCCTGAACATAAAAATTGCTGATAGGGAAGTATTTCAAACCTGCCTTAACCGGGATTAAATGAAAATCAGGTGCGTCAAGGCCTTGTACACCGCCAATATCTTTTTTACCGAATACGTTGTTATAGCCTGCGTTAACAGTAACAAATAACTGGTTTGAAAGAACCGGGATATCAGCCTGTACCGAACCGCCTAAATTCCACTTGTAGTTATCTTTGAAATTGCTAAGAGGAATGCCTGCGTCAACACCGATGCTGTAACGGATGCCGCTTTTAGTTGTAGTTGATGTTGTAGTAGTGGTGGTAGGTGTAGATGTTTGTGCTTTTGCACCAAATGCTAAGCCTGCAAATGCAAGGGCTAATGCTGAAACTTTGAATAAATTTTTCATAACTATTGTTGTGTTTTTGATATATGTTGTTTTAAACACACAGCAAATTAACAACACAAATCAGATGCGATTTTTCATCCAAAAGTCATGAATATTTAATCGATTGATTAATAGTAATTTATTTTTTGACCCTATGGGTATTTTAGTCAGGCGAGTGTAAAATGGACTTGTAATTGCTGTTTTTTTGTCAAAATTAACATTGGCTTAACATGGGCTTTTGACCCGAAAAATGATGAATTCTGCGTGAAATTGGGCGAAACGAGTAAATGCCGAAAAAATCCTGTGAATTTAGTTTACAATATACATCCCGTAATCATTATAGAACTACTCAAAACAAAAAGGGCTTAAGCAAACGCCCAAGCCCTTTAGTTGCTAAAATAATAGCAGATATTATTCTTTATTCTCCAAATCGGCAGCAGCGGGTTCGTCAAGGAACCATTCTACTTCGCCGGATATGGAATCAATAAGCTGTGCCGGATAAAGCTCAATATCCTCATCATCTTCCAGGATGTGTTTTACAGCTTCGGCCTTGCCTGCGCCGTAAACTAAGAATGCTATTTGAGCAGCATCATTAATAAGCGGTGCGTTGAGGGTAATGCGCCATACCTGCTGATCTTCAAGCCATACTTCTTTTACACCAGGCACACGGTCATGCAACACCGGCGTATAAGGGAATAATGATGCGGTGTGCGAGTTATCGCCTAAGCCTAACAGCACCAGGTCAAAGCTTGCTTCGCCGTCATCAAAAAACGCCGAGATCACTTCCCAGTATTTGGCTGCAGCTTCGGCAGGGCCAAACGATGTCTCAACCGGGAAAATCTGTGCCGGACTGATCATCAATGGCTCAAACAACGCTTTTTTTGCCATTAGGTAGTTGCTGTCTTTATGGTCATGTGGCACGTTGCGCTCATCGCCAAAAAAGAAGAAAACTTTTTCCCAGTTCACCTGGTCGGCGTATGTTGTTGAAGCTAATAGCTCGTATAGCTTTTTAGGTGAGCTGCCGCCCGAAAGCGCCACACTGAACTTCCCGTTTTTGTTGATGGCTTCGGTAGCCAGGATAACAAAATGATCGGCCAGCCCGGTTAAAACTTCACCTTCTGTGTTATAGATATTCAGTTTCATCAGCTTTTATTTTTTACCGTTTACAGGTAAAGTAAACCAGTTATAGCCATCACGGGCAATTAAAGCTTCTGCAGCTTCAGGGCCCCATGAATCGGCCGAATAATTAGGGAAGTTAAGGCTCTTTTTATTTTGCCATGTGTTTAGTATCGGCATTACCAGTTCCCATGCTGCCTCAACCTGGTCACCACGCATAAACAGGGTTTGATCGCCCATCATGGTATCCAGTATCAGTGTTTCATAAGCTTCAGGTGCCTGGTTGGTATAAGTACCTTTATAGTCAAACACCATATCAACGGCGTTTAATACCATATCGATACCGGGGCGTTTAGCCTGAACCTGCAAACGGATGCTCATCTCTGGCTGAATGCTGATGATCAACCTGTTTTGCTGCCAGCTTTCGGTAGCTTCGGCCGGGAAAATCTGGTGAGGGACATCTTTAAACTGGATAGTGATAACTGATGATGACTGGTGCATTCTTTTACCTGTACGCAAGTAGAATGGTACACCTTGCCAGCGCCAGTTGTCGATGAAGAACTTAATTGCTGCAAAAGTTTCGGTATTTGATTCCGGATTAACTTTTGGTTCTTCGCGGTATCCCGGTACTTCTTTACCTTTCATCCATCCGCTGCCGTATTGGCCCCTAACGGTCGAATTACGAACATCTTCGGCGGTAAATTTGCGCATTGCTTTCAATACGTCAACTTTGCGGTCGCGTACTTCGTCGGCGCTAAAACTGATAGGAGGCTCCATAGCCACGTGGCAAAGCAACTGCAGCAGGTGGTTTTGGATCATATCACGCATAGCGCCCGAACCATCATAATAGTCGCCGCGTTCTTCAACGCCTAATTGCTCGGTAACGGAGATCTGTACGTGTTCAATGTGGTTACGGTTCCATAGCGGCTCCATAATGGAGTTGGCAAAACGGAAAGCCATGATATTTTGAACAGTTTCTTTACCCAGGTAATGATCGATACGATAGATCTGGCATTCATCAAAAATGCTTTTCAATAACTGGTTCAGATCTTTTGCAGTTTCCAGGTCGTGTCCAAATGGTTTCTCAATGATGATCCTTACACGTTTTTTATCATCGGCCAATTTAGCTTTTGATATGTTTGAGGCAATGATCGGGAAGAAATTAGGCGCTACCGCAAGGTAAAACAACACGTTTGCCTTAGTTTTCCACTCGGCGTTGTGTTTCTCAATGCGTTTGCCAAATTCTTTGTATGTTTCAAAATCAGTAGCGTCAGATACCTGGTAATAAACGTTTTTTACAAATTCGGCCCATTGTTTATCATCCGTTTTACCGCTGCGCGAAAACTGGTTGATATCTTTATATAGGTTTTCTCTGAACTGCTCGTCGGTTAGCTTGGTACGACCGGTACCAATAATGGAAAATTGTTTGGGCATCCATCCATCTAAAAATAGATTATATAGGGCCGGCGCAATTTTCCGGGAGTTCAAATCTCCCGTTCCACCAAAAATGATAAATATGGTAGGGTCTGATTTAGCTGTTGTGCTCATTGTTTTGTTTTAATTAATAGCGTCAATTAGTCGTTTGCCGGAGCCCATTGTGTATGGAAAGTGCCTTCTTTACCAATCAGCTCATAAGTGTGCGCGCCAAAATAATCACGCTGGGCTTGGGTAAGGTTTGAAGGCATTCTTTCGCTGCGGAAAGCATCAAAATAGCTCAATGCTGAAGCATAACCGGGAGCAGCAACACCGGCAGCAATAGTAGCCGATAATACTTTCCTGATGCCTGGTAAGGTACCGGCAACCAATGCCTGTATATCACTGTCAAGCAAAAGGTGAGGCAGTGCCTGATCTTTATTGTAAGCATTGTAAATGTCATTCAAAAATTCTGAACGGATGATACAGCCGCCTCTCCAGATCTTGGCAATTTCGCCCAAATGAAGGTCATATTTATACTCTTCAGATGCTTTGGTAAGCAGGTGCATACCCTGTGCATAAGTAAGGATGCTGGTAAAATAGAAAGCCTGCTCTAAAGCAACCAGTAACTCTTCTTTATCTCCTTTAAGCTCAATAGGGTCGTTATAAAGGGCAGAAGCTTTTTCGCGCAGTGATTTGTATTTAGACAGGTCGCGCATAGATACCGATGTATCGATGGTTGGGATTGGGGTTACCAAATCCATAGCCACCTGCGACGTCCATTTACCTGTACCTTTAGCTTTCGCTTCGTCTTTAATATCATCTAACAATAAATGATCGGTTCCAGGTGCTTTGTATTTGAAAATATCTTTGGTGATATCTAACAGGAATGACTGTAAACGGCCTTCGTTCCATTTAGTGAACAGATCGCCAATTTCGTCGTTACCTAACTTTAAGCCTTTTTTAAGGATCTCATAAGTTTCGGCAATTACCTGCATGATACCGTACTCGATACCGTTGTGAACCATTTTAACAAAGTGACCTGATGCGCCAGGGCCAATGTAAGTAACACACGGTTCGCCGTTAACTTTAGCAGCAATGGCTTCAAAAATAGGTTTCATGACAGCATAAGCATCCTTATCGCCACCCGGCATCATGCTTGGGCCACGACGGGCACCTTCTTCACCGCCTGATACACCCATGCCAAAGAAATGCAGTCCTTTAGCCTCCAGTTCCTCAACACGACGGTTTGTATCAGTAAAGTGCGAGTTACCGCCATCAATCAGAATATCGCCTTTTTCTAATAACGGGGTTAATTCCTCAATTACAGCGTCAACAATTTTACCGGCAGGCACCAACATCATGATAGCCCTTGGTGTGGTAAGGCTCTGTATAAATTCTTTAACATCGGCAAAGCCCTTTGCGGCCCTGTCACCAGCTTCCTGGTTCAATGAATCTACTTTACCGGTATCTTTATCGTGCCCGGCCACCGCGAAGCCATGATCGGCCATGTTCAGCAGCAGGCTGCGACCCATAACACCCAGGCCTATCATACCAAAGGCGTATTTATTTTCTGTTGCGCTCATGTTGTTTTGAGGTTTTCTTTTTTAAGAGTTTCTAAAATTTTCTTAGTGTTTTCGAGGCTGGTGTGCTGAAAAGAACGGATGCCTAATTTTTGCGCGGTATCGACAAACATTTTCCTGTCGTCGAAATAAACGCATTGCTGAGGCGATACCTGGGCTATACCCATAGCTAACTGCCAGATACCCGGATCAGGTTTACGCATTTTTACTTCGCATGATGATACAAAGGCATCAAAACACTCATGCAGCTTAAACTTACGTACCCTGTAATCGTTTAGCTCCTTACCCTCGTTGTTCACTGATATAATGCGGAAGCCGCAATCTTTTTTCCAATCTTTCAGGAATTGCAGCATAGGCAATTCCACAGATGTAGAATAGATGAAATCCTTAAAATCTTCGCGTACAAAATCCCGCGGGTGGTTAAATATCACCGTATCAAGGTATTCGTCGAGCGTGATACTGCCAATTTCATATACGTTAAAAATGAAATTATGCAGCGCGTTAACTTCTTCGTAATCAAGGTTAAAACGTTTGGCCGCTTCTTCGCGCGCCTCATGCCCCCATCCGTTCGACAGCAAAATGCCGCCCACGTCAAAAAAAAGGATCTTTAGATCAGCAACTTCCATAGATGTATTTTTTTAGTCGTAAGTCTTTAGTATTAAGTCCGAAGTCAAAATAATTACCCCGACTTCGAACTCATCACTTTCGACTTAAGACTTCGAACTTATTACTTATTCTTTTGTGTTTCGATGGCGTTCAACAACTTTTCAAATGGCTTGTTGAATTTCTCGATACCTTCGTCTTCCAGTTGCTGGGTTACAGCAGCAAGGTCGATACCTAAAGAAGGTAGTTTGGCTAAGATCTCGGTAGCTTTATCTAAACCGGTTTCTAAAGTGTTGGCAGCAACACCGTGATCACGGAAAGCGTCAACGGTTTCCAGAGGAACGGTATCAACCGTGTCCGGGCCAATTAATGCCTCAACATATTTGGTATCTTTAAATGCAGGGTTTTTGCTGCCTGTACTTGCCCATAATAAACGCTGTGGTTGTGCACCTTGCTCGGCAAGTTTTTTCCACCTTTCACTGCTGAATACCCTTTTATAAATTTCGTATGCTTTTTTAGCTGATGCGATTGCGACCTCACCATACAGCTCTTTTTCGCCTTTTGCTTCAATGATCGGGTCCACAACAACATCAATACGGCTCAGAAAGAAACTGGCTACTGACGCAATGTGGGCAATTTTATGACCTGCAGCTAAATGCTCTTCCAGGCCTGCAATGTAAGCTTCGGTCACTTCTTCATAACGCTCTAAGCCAAACAGCAGGGTAACATTGATATTGATACCTTTTGCAATTGATTGCTGAATAGCAGCCAAACCTGGTTTAGTACCAGGGATTTTGATCATTACGTTTTCGCGGTTAACTTTTTTCCAAAGTTCTTCTGCTTGTTTAGCAGTACCTTCGGTATCTAAAGCCAGGAACGGAGAAACTTCAAGGCTTACGTAACCATCAACTTTGTTTGATTCTTCGTAAACACCTTTAAACAGGTCGGCAGCAGCCTGGATATCTTTAACAGCTATTTCAAAAAACAGCTTTTCGTTGTCGCTTTCAGATTTAAGAGCAGCGATATCAGCATCGTAATCAGAACTGCTGCTGATAGCCTTTTCAAAAATTGCAGGGTTTGAAGTAACGCCGCGTACGCCGTCAACGTCAATTAATTGTTTAAGTTTTCCTGAAGAAATGATCTCACGGTCAATAAAATCAAGCCAGATACTCTGACCAAAACCATGTATCTGTGCTACGTTATTAGTTGCCATAATAGGGTTTGTTTTTGTGTTTGTTAATTATTTTGTTAAAAGCGCGATGAAGGTAGTAAAAATTGCTACCAAATCGGTCTATTATGTAAAGTTCTTAATAAGAATGTCAGTAATTGTAAGATTTATATCATACTTTGTTAATATTTCCGGGTTAAGTCTGCAGTTTTTAGCAGTAAATGCCGGTTTTTAGTCTTAAATTAGAATTAGCAAATCAAAAGTCTCATTTTCTTTAAGATTTCGGACTAAAGATGTCGAACTTAAGGCTAAATCTAACTGTTCGAGGCCATGATAATATTCACATCAAAGCCGATAAAAAGCCCGCTTTCTATTACCCCTGTTATCGATTTAATATCCCTTTCAAAACTTTTACCAATTTCATCGAATTTGCAATCCAATACAAGGTTGCCATTTTCTGAAATTATTGGCCCATCCTTACCTTTTGCCGGACGGATAGCTATTTCGGTGGCTCCTAAACTTTTCAGCTCCTTTTCCACATAAGGTAATGCCTGTGGGAAAACCTCGATAGGCACCGGAAATTTCGAGCCTAATTTATCAACCATTTTCGACTCATCAACTATAATATAACTTACTTCACTTGAGCTGATGAGCAACTTCTCTTTAAACATAGCCCCGCCGCGCCCTTTGATCAGGCTTTTGTCGGGGTCAACCTCATCAGCTCCGTCAAAAAGCCAATCGGGTTTATGTTCATACAGCGTTGTTATTGGCAGGCCCAGTTTACTGCAAAACATAGAAAGCTCTACCGAAGTTGGGATTGCTTTTACATTCAGCTTTTCATCTTTTACCCTTTGGGCAATGGCCACCAAAGCCAGGTATGATGTTGAACCCGAGCCAACACCTATAATATCGCCATCCTTAACTTTTGCTGCAATTTCGGCAGCTACCTTTTGTTTGCCTTCGATATTGATGATCTTATCGGCCCACTCAAGGTTATTTATCAGGTTGCTGTTCCAGTTCATGTTAGTTCAGAATCAAGAAGTCAAGAGTCAAGAGCCAGGAAGGAAGAAAGATCTTGATTCCTGACTCTTGATTTCTTGCCTCTATAAAAGAGCTTTTGCTTTTTTAACAACGTTATCAACAGTAAAGCCGAAGTGTTTGTACAGATCTTCGGCTGGGGCTGATTCGCCAAAGGTGGTCATACCCAGCATATCGCCTTCGTCAGTGATATATTTGTGCCAGCCCATTGGTGATGCCATTTCAACCGCCAAACGTTTTTTACTTGCTTTAGGGAATACTGATTCTTTGTAAGCCGCATCCTGTTTTTCAAACAATTCCCATGATGGCATACTTACCACGCGGGTTGAAATGCCTTCAGCTTCCAGTTTTTCCTGTGCCTGCATAATTAAAGCTACTTCAGATCCGGTAGCGATCAGGATCAGATCCGGGCCTTTGCTGCCTTCTGAAAGGATATAAGCACCTTTTTCCAGGTTTTCGGCTTTGCCATATTTATCCTGGTCAAGGATAGGTAAGCCCTGGCGGGTGAAGATCAGCACAGTTGGGCCGCCTTTTTTCTCGATGGCAACACGCCATGCATGCGCGCTTTCGTTGGCATCAGCCGGACGGATCACGGTTAAGTTTGGTATCGAACGTAAAGAAGCCAATTGCTCAATAGGCTGGTGAGTAGTACCATCCTCGCCCAAACCAATACTATCATGCGTATAAACAAAAATCGGGTTTATTTTCATGATGGCCGCCAGGCGGATTGGCGGGCGCATATATTCAGAGAACATCAGGAAGGTAGCACCAAACGGCAACACACCTTTGGTTAAAGCCATACCGTTTAATGCAGAACCCATAGCATGCTCACGGATCCCGAAGTGGAAGTTGCGGCCTGCACGGTTTTCTGATGTAAACGAATCGTACTCTTTCAGGTTAGTTTCGGTTGATGGGGCAAGGTCGGCCGCACCGCCAATAAGGTTTGGCAATGCCGGCGCAATAGCGTTTAATACTTTGCCTGAGGCCTGGCGGGTTGCCATTTTAGGGTCGGAACCTTTAAATACCGGCAATTTATCTTTCCAGCCTGCAGGTAGTTCGCCTTTCGCGGCAGCTTCGTATTCGGTGGCTAACTCAGGAAATTTTGCTTTATAATCTGCAAATAATTTGTTCCATTTTTCTTCAACTGCAGCGCCGCGTGCACCTTTTTTGTGATAGTAATCCAGCACCTCGTCAGGTACGTTGAATGATTTTTCAGGATCGAAACCGAAGAACTGTTTTACCAGTTTAATTTCGTCGGCGCCAAGCGGCGAACCATGTGAACCTGCAGTGCCCGATTTATTAGGGCTACCATAGGCAATCAGCGAGCGAACGCGGATAAATGATGGTTTCTGAGTTTCGGCTTTGGCATTGATCAAAGCCAGCTCAAGCGCGTGAGTATCGTTTACATCAGTAAGGTCCTGCACGTGCCAGCCGTATGCGCGAAAACGGGCGCTTACATCTTCATTAAAAGCAATATCAGTGCTGCCTTCAATAGAGATGTGGTTGTCATCATATAAATAGATCAGGTTACCCAATTGCAGGTGACCTGCCAATGATGCCGCTTCTGAAGTTACACCCTCCATCAAGTCGCCATCGCTGCAGATAGTGTAAATATTGTAGTTGAACAGCTCAAAACCAGGTTTGTTGTAACGGGCAGCCAGGTGTTTTTGAGCAATGGCAAAGCCCACAGCATTGGCAAAGCCCTGTCCCAGCGGACCGGTAGTTACTTCAATGCCGGGCGCCAAACCATACTCGGGGTGACCGGCCGTTTTGCTGTTTAGCTGGCGAAACTGTTTGATGTCATCTAACGAAAGATCATAGCCCATTAAATACAAAAAGTTGTACTGTAAAATACAAGCGTGGCCTGCCGAAAGGATAAACCTGTCGCGGTTTGCCCAATCGGGGTTTTTAGGGTTGTAGTTTAAAAACTTTGTCCATAAAACGTGGCCCATTGGTGCCAGCGCCATAGCTGTACCAGGGTGGCCTGAGTTTGCTTTTTGCACAGCATCGGCTGCCAATACCCTTACGGTATCAATCGCCAATTTTTCTATGTCTTGTTGGTTTTCCATTTTTTTATCAGGTATTGTAGTTAGTGTTAGTTTTTAATTTACTCGGTAGGTGTTGCAATTTTGCGCTTGGTTTTACTTTCGTCCTCACTGAGCCAAAGCCTCGCGCCGCCTTTGATACCATCGGCATTGGTAACTATCTTCATATTTTTGTCGAGCTTAAAGGTAAGCTCATCTGAATTGCCGCCGCCAATGTATAAAGTATCGTAATTGAATACAGTTTTCAATATTTTGAAAACCTTTTTCATGCGTTTGTTCCATTTCTCTTTGCCTTCTTTCTCCAAAGCCTTCTCGCCTATATAGTTATCATAGGTAATACCTTCTTTTATCGGGAGGTGCGCCAGTTCAAAGTGGGGCAACAAATGACCGTCCATTAACAAAGCAGTACCAAAACCTGTGCCCAGGGTTATCACCATTTCAAGACCTTTCCCGGCAACAACGCCAAGGCCCTGCATATCGGCATCGTTTACCACCTGTGTTGGTTTGCCTAATGCTTTTTCCAGTTTTTTGCTTAAATCAACATCAGCCCAATAATCAGTGCCCAGGTTAGGCGCGGTTTTAACGACCCCGTTTTTTACATAACCCGGGAAACCAACCGATATTTTATCATATGCCGGAAAATCCTTTACAAGGGTGTTGATAGCTTTTATAACGTTTTCGGGATTTGCAGGAGCGGGGGTAGGTATCTTGTCGTACTCCATTTTTAAATCCCCTTTTTTATTCAGGATAGTGGCTTTAATGTGTGATCCACCGATATCGATTGAGAGAACCCTTAGTTGGGATGGTGTTTTTTTCATTTAGCGTAATTTATTTAGCTGGTTAGCAATTTGGTGAAAACCTTAGTTCCCAGCGCATAAATATCACATTTTAATAATATCAAATTGTTAAATAATGCGATAAAATCAATTTATCCCATTGAAGCAACTAAGGTAAAGTTAGCGTTGCTTTTATTTAACGAGTCAATTTTTAAAAGTATTTTACTTATGCGTGGCAAAATCAGTGCAATTAAGGTAAAATGTAAATACCCCCGGTTATTTTTTTCAAATGCTTAAACTGTTATTACCTGTTTTAAGTGTAAAAGTTTTCCCTTTCCACACAAAAATGCCTGATGTGTTTTTGGGGAGCACTATGTTAATACTCCATTTACCATTATCGAACACGTATTTGGCATAAACTTTTCCGTTAGGGTGGGGCACTTCACCGCTGATATTTCTGATCTGGCCCAAATGCGGCTCAATTTTTATTTTGCTGAAACCCGGCGCGTACGTATCCACGCCTAAAACAGTACGGTAAAATTCAATATTCGGACTTGCACCCCAGGCGTGACAATCGGAGCGGTTATGGTCAAGGTCGGAGATTTCGGCCCAGGTGGTTAAGCCCATTTTGATATTATCACGCCAGATGTTGAGCCAGTTTAAGTAATCATCGCCCAAACCACCCTTAACCATGGCCTGATGCAGGTAGTATTTAAAGTAGATGGTGCATTTGGTGAGCATACTATCATTCAATAATTTTAGGCTGATATCATGTGCGGTCGCGCTATTTACCATACCCGCTAATACAGCTATGGAGTTGGTATGCTGAGAAAATAGTTGTTTATCCTCGGTATCGGCATATAGTTTTTTGCCAGCATCCCAGTATTTACTTTGGATAACGGTTTTTAATTGCGCTGCTTTGGCCTTGTACATTGCAGCAAACGCGGGCATTCCCATTTTTGCTTCCATTTCGGCGGCCTGCCGATAGGCCCACATCAACTGCAGGTCTAATATAGCCGAAGTGCCTTTGGCACTTTTAGGGGCCTGTCCAAAATCCCAGCCTTTGTCGTTTACCCAGTCAACAAATGTCCAGTACGGGGTATCTTTTAAGGAGCCATCGGCTTGCTGATACTTGCTGAAAAAATTGAGTACATCGCGCATGCCGGGCAGCTTGTCTTTAATAAATAAACTATCGGGCCGGTACATCCAGTAATCATGCAGCATCCCGATATACCAGAGCGAAAAGGTGGAAATAATTTGGGGCGAGAACGAGGGGTGACGGCTTAGCGTGATCCCTTCGGCCAGGCGGGAATGATCCATCTGGTTGATGGCGTTGCGCACCAGGCGGTCATCGCCGCTATTATAAAAAGATACCAGCGCCTGGATGCGGGTATCGCCAACGTATTGCAGCTGTTCATAGTATGGACAGTCGGTATAGGTTTCACCGGCGCAAAGGCGGGCGGTGCGCCAGCCAATATCCAGTATTTGCTGCATTTCGGGGTTGGGCGTTTCCAGTTTGGCATTCATTTTAAACGGATACCCGGTAAACGTTCCGTAAATATCGTCAATAACCAATGGCTCATCTTTGGTGGTTATTTTTACTTCGATATACCTGAAAGTGCGCCATGTTAAGGTAGTAAATGAATTGCCGGAGGCGCCGTCAGCAATTATGCTGTCGCGCCTGCCAACAAAGATCTTTCCCTCTACGTCATTGCGGTTACCTTTAACAGTACCCTCCGGGCCGGTAAGCGCTTTAAACAACGATTCGGTATAGCTGATGCCGATACCTGCATTTTTTCCCTTGCTAAAATTGAGTGTTAAAAACGCGTTAGTAAGATACGTTTGGTCGAGTATCAGGGTAGCCGAAGTATTAGCCGGGATAGTGACCGCAGTTTTGCTTGCCGGGAATGAAGAAGGAATAGTTATGCCATCCGCCTTTCTTAAAACCGGGATCCTTTGACGGGTCAATTCCATGGCGGGTATTGACGATGGCACCAGCATCCAGCCAAAGGCATTGGTTACGCCTTTTGGATTTCCGTTGTCAATACGGATAGCATTTTTCCAGCTACTGTCATCAAGCCCGGTCGCGTTCCAATCTTTTATAGATTGGTTTAAATCTACCCACTCGCCCGGCCCCGCAACGTAATAAGGATGCCAGCCGATACCGGTAATAGGCTGAAATGATTTATCACGGATGCCTTTCCATGTTTTATTGGTATTGATGATTTCTTCATTTGGCGTATCGCCCTGCATAATGAAACCTGTTTGTAAGGAGATCTGTGCTTCGGGGCGATAATCGCCATCATTCCAAACTACAGCGGCAATGAGGTTTTTGCCCGGCTGAAGATATGGCGCCAGATCAACCGTTTCATAATTCCAGTAATAAGTATCTCCGCGGGCGGGGCCTAACGAAACCAAAGTTTGGTTAACGTATAGTTTATAGCGATTATCTGCCGATACATGAACGACGAAGGAAGCAGGCTTAGCTGAAAGCTCAATGCTTTTCCTGAAGTAATAAACGCCATATTCTTTTAATGATTCCTGTGGAACAGTGATCCACGATGCTTTCCACTGGTGTTTTAAAAGCGCCGGACTGATGGTTTGCGCATAGGTGGATGCTGTAATAAAAAGAAAACACAAAAAAAAGTAACGTTTAAAAGATGTCTTCATGAAATAGGGTGGTTTATAGGTGATCGGCATTTGCCTGTACAGCTAAATTACAATTAAAGCTTTAATTTATATGCAATATGCCTATTGGCCGGCAGGCCTCATAGTGGAATATTTCATAATTCCGTTATCTTTATTTTTTACAAACCTAAAACTATGGATGTATTAGCCGTCTTTTTATTAGTGGTGATCATTATAATAATGCTGAACCACAAGGGCAGTTTAAACAATAAGATCAAAGAACTTGAATTTAGAATATTCGAATTAAAAGGTATTATTGAACAGCTTAAGATAACCCGGCCGGGTGCTGAAGATGTCAAAAAAGCAGAAGAACGGGCACCTGCAAGCGTTTCGCCTCCTGCGCCTGTTATACCACAACCTCCTGTTGAAAAAGTAAAACCTCCTGTTGAGGCAGAGATAAAACCAGAGCCTATCACGCCTCCTAAAGTTGAAAGACAACCCGAAGTTATTGAAGACAGCTTATCCATCATCAATCGCCCTATAAAAACGCGCGATTTTGAACCCGCGAAGCCTTTGCAGCCCAGGCCGTCTTTCTTTGAGCGCCACCCCGACCTGGAAAAATTCATCGGCGAAAACCTCATCAATAAAATAGGCATAGCCATCCTGGTGCTGGCCATTGGTTTCTTTGTAAAATATGCTATTGATAACGATTGGATAGGCTTAGTAGGCCGCGTGGGTATAGGCATTGTTTGCGGTGGTATTTTAATTGCTGTTGCACATGCGCTGCGTAATAGTTATAAGGCCTTTAGCTCGGTGCTTGTAGGCGGCGGATTGGCCGTGTTTTATTTTACCATAACATTGGCATTTCAGCAGTTTCACCTGTTTAACCAAACCACGGCGTTCATCATTTTAATTGTGATCACCGTTTTTGCGGTGCTGCTTTCCTTATTATATGATAAGCAGGAACTGGCCGTAATTGCATTGGTAGGTGGTTTTGCCAGTCCGTTTATGGTAAGTAACGGCAGCGCCAACTATAACGGCTTGTTTATTTATCTGCTGATATTAAATACCGGGCTGCTCATCATTGCGTACTATAAAGCATGGCGGGTGCTTAACATTGTTTCGTTTGGGTTTACGGTAATTGTTTTTTCAACGGTGCTGTATACACTTACACCTCCCACCTACCATTTCGGCTTTATTTATGCCAGCATTTTTTACGCGCTTTACTTTGTTATCAACATAGCCAACAACGTACGCGAAAACAAAAAATTCATTGCTTCCGATTTCAGCATCTTGCTTCTTAATACCGGGTTATATTTTGCTACCGGCCTGTACCTGTTAACCATGATGCATGATGAGCAATACCGCGGCTTGTTTTGTATTTGTCTGGCTGTGGTAAACCTGGTGCTTTCATACGTCCTGTTCCGCAATCGTAAGGTGGATACCAATATATTGTACCTGCTTATCGGCATTACACTCACCTTTATTTCGCTGGCTGCTCCTATTCAATTGCATGGCAATAACATTACCATTTTCTGGGCTTCAGAAACGGTGTTGCTTTATTGGCTATACCTGCGCTCGGGCATCCAGCTCATGAAATATACAGCTGTGTTTTTATGGATAGCCATGCTGCTAAGCTTATTAATGGACATGTACCAAACTTATAGTAACTACAGTTTGAGTTTGACCATAATTGCCAATAAGGGTTTCATCACTACACTTTTCGCTGCTGTGAGTTCGTTTTTACTTTCGGTATTGGTTAAAAAGGACGCAACCAAGCTGGAGCATATCGATATTTTTACCGGGCAGCTTTTCGGGGTAGCCGCGCTTGTGCTTTTATTTTTAAGCGGTCTGCTGGAAATCAATCACCAGTTCCTGAACCACTATCCGGATACCAACCTTAATATTTTATATGCGATGGTTTATACGCCAGTGTTTATATTTATCTATTATACGCTATCGCCCAAAATACAGGTTATCAATTTTAGCAGCGACGCAAAGTTTGTGATATTACTCGCCTGCCTGATTGTTTACCTGTTGCTTACGCCACAATATTATTCGCTGCAACATTTGATGCTCGAAACTAAGAAGCCGTCGACCAGCCATTTTATGGCACATTGGATAGGTGCTGTATTTATCGGTTTGTTGTTTTACAGGGTGATCCGCCTGTGTCAGCAAAGCTTGAATGAAAGTTTGAAAAAAGTATTTACCTGGGTATTAAGCGCGGGTGTCGTATTGTTTTTAAGTTTTGAGGTAAGCCTGATGAGTAACCTGATGTTCTTCAGCAAGGCCAATTCTATCGATCAAATAGAAACTGTGTATGTAAAAACCGGCTTACCCGTATTATGGGGATTGCTTTCCTTTGCGCTGATGTGGCTGGGCATGAGGTATAGATTGCGGGTAATGCGGGTGGCTTCGTTAACGCTGTTCTCGCTTACTTTATTAAAATTATTTTTGTTTGATATTAAAAACATCCCGGTTTGGGGTAAAATAGCTGCTTTCTTTTGTTTGGGAGTACTATTGCTTATTGTGGCATTTATGTACCAGCGAACAGCTAAAAAAACTATTGCCGATGATGAGGCTAAAAAAAATGAATAAGCTAACGCTTTCAACGCTGCTGCTTTGCGGAGTCATATTATCCGCATCGGCACAAAAAAAATTTAAATATAAAGCCGCGCTGCACAAGATTGACAGCACCGGTTTTTACCGTATTGGCCTACAACCCGGTTTGGTAGCGAAAGCCAAACCCGATCTGTCGGACATTCGCATTGCAGACGCGAAAGGCAACTTTGTGCCTTACATCCAGGCTGGCAGCCTGCCGCAAAGAAGCCAGAAAAGCTTTGTTGTTTTCCCGGAGATCAGCAACACGCCAAAAACTGATACCAGTACTGTTTTTATCATAGAAAATAAAACCGGGCTGGTACTCGACCGCCTTTGGATCAGGCTGCAAAACACCGCTGCAAAACGTAAAGTAAACCTGCTGGGCAGTGATGATTTGAATCAATGGTTTGCTATCCAGGAAGATATCCCCTTGCAGGAAGCTGTACAAAACAGTGAAGGTACCTACCTGCAATCGTTATCGTTTCCGGCGAGTAATTATCGCTATTTAAAAATCCAGGTAAACGATAAAAACAAAAACCCGGTTAAGTTTTTGGAGGCGGGCATTTATACTGAGTACGCGTCGACAGCGCAAAGTTACACGCCTGTTTCGCCTTTAAACATCATCCGTGCCGATAGTAATAAAACCACCTTTATCGACATTAAGCTGAACGATAATTACCAGGTAAATAAGTTGCACCTCAATATCAGCGCGCCGAGGTATTATAAACGGAGTGTTACCGTTTACCAGTTTGTAAACAATGGCAGGGAGCTCTTGAGCGAAGCCGAACTGTCATCAGATAAAACAACTGATCTGTTAATTGCTGCAAAAGCCAACCACCTGTTAATAGAGATAAGCAATGGCGATAACCAGCCGCTGAGCATCGGCGAGATCAAAGCGTTTCAATCTGACGAATATTTCATCAGCTACCTTGAAGCTAAGCAAAGCTACCGGTTCCTGGTCGGTGATTCGTTGGCTCAGGCACCGGAATATGATCTTAAGTTTTTTGCTGATAGTATTGGAGGGAACACCCCGGTTATTAAACATGAGGCTGTTGTTAAAAACACCGACTATGCAGTGGCAGTAAAACCTGCCGGGAAAGATTACACCGGATTGATTTGGGTAGCTATTATTGTTTCGTTAGGGTTGTTGTTGTTGTTGACTTTGAAGATGACCAGGGAGGTGAAGAAAAAAGAGGAGGAAAGATAAAATTTACACCCTTTAAATTTAGGATGAGATTGGATGTAGAGGCTTGCCCATCCCGGCAAACTTATACTTTAGAGCAAATAACCGTCATCAGAAACTTAGAGAGTAAATCAAAGTTTTACAAAACATCGACCATGGTTTATGGACTATCAACCACAAATCCTTACATTTGTATTGAGGTAAAAATTGGATAAAGTAAAAGTTTTAGAGAAATATCTACCGGCAGAAGCGGCCCCGCTCATTGCCCGATGGATTGACTACTTCAAGTGTGAATTTAAAATTTCGCGCAACCGTAACAGTAAATTTGGCGATTACCGTTCACCTTATGGCGGCAAAGGTCACCGTATCTCGGTTAATTACGACCTTAACCCCTACGCTTTCCTGGTAACTACAGTGCACGAGTTTGCACACCTGCATACCTGGAACGAGCATAAGCAAAAAGCCAAACCCCACGGAACAGAATGGAAAAACAATTTCAAAAAAATGATGCAGCCATTTTTTGAAAAAGAGATTTTCCCGGCAGATGTTAAGAAGGCTATTGTAAACTACCTGGATAACCCGGCGGCGTCAAGCTGCTCAGATTTGAACCTGTACCGCTCGCTGCGCAAATATGATCCCCCCAAAACATCCGAAGCAATTTTAACGGTAGAAAAGATCCCGCTTAAGGCATTATTTAAGCTAAAGGACGGCAGGGTGTTCCGCAAAGACGAAAAGCTGCGTAAGCGCTTTAAATGTACCGAAGTAGCTACTAAGCGGATCTATCTGTTTAGCCCGGTAGCGGAGGTGGAGTTGATTGAAGGGGCTACGGCGGCGTAGTACTATATAACAATCGTCATTACTGTAGGTACCAAGCAATCCCCGATGCCTTTGCCAAGCAGGTACGTCTTTTTTCATAAGATTATCAAGGCTGACAGTGGGAACATCAGGGTCCTCTAACGAGAGACCCTGATGGGACAGAAAGAGGCAACGGCGGCGTAATATTATATAACAATCGTCATTGCGAGGAACGAAGCAATCGCGAACTTTACAGGGCGTATCTGCCAATAGGAGATTGCTTCGTGCGCAATAACGATCGCTCAATCTTACCCCAAACACCCAATCAATTTATTCCGTACTTTTACCGCATGGCAAAAGTTATATCATTTGTAAATAACCCTTACCAGGAAAATACTTATATTTTGTATGATGAAACCGGCGAATGCGTGATCATTGACCCGGGCATGTATACTGCGCCCGAGCAAAACACCGTGGTTAGCTTTATCAAAAACAATAACCTCAAGCCTGTTATGCTGCTCAACACCCATTGCCATATCGATCATGTGCTGGGCAATAAATTTGTATTCGAACAGTATGGCCTTAAGCCCCGTTTCCACGTTGGCGAGTCGGAAGTATTGGCTGCTGTGGTAGCTTATGCGCCATCTATGGGTTTCCGTTACGATGTATCACCTATGCCTGATGAATTTTTGCCCGAAACCGGCACCATTCACTTTGGCAACACTACGCTACACTTGATATTCGCGCCCGGCCATTCGCCTGCTCACTTGTGTTTTTATGATAAAGAGGCTAAGATCCTGATAGGGGGCGACGTCCTGTTCAGGCAAAGCATCGGTCGTACGGATTTGCCGGGAGGTAACTTCACCCAACTGATTGATAACATCGAAACCAAGCTGTTTACCCTGCCCGATGATGTTACCGTTTATCCTGGCCACGGCCCCGAAACAACCATCGGCTACGAAAAACAAAACAATCCGTTTTTAACTTAGTTAACATCATAGTGACGTTTTACTGAGCATAAGCAAACCTGAACGCATAATTCCCACACAATTGAACACCTCCATTTACATAGCAAAGCGTTACCTGTTCTCGGGCAAAAAAATGCATGCTATCAATATTATTTCGGGTATATCCATGTTGGGGGTGCTCATTGGCAGCGCGGCATTGCTTATCATTCTTTCGGTGTTCAATGGTTTTGAAAAAGTTATCCTTTCGTTATACAGCAACTTTACACCCGAAATAAAGATAGAAGCCAAACTGGGCAAAACTTTTAATCCCAACACTCCTTATTTTGCCTCCCTGCATAAAGATGCCCGCTTATTTTCATTTACCGAGGTATTACAGGAAAAAGCCCTGATTAAATATGGCGATAAACCGTTTTTAGGCACGGTAATGGGCGTGAGCGATGATTTTTTGAAAAACAGCCAGCTCGATAGTACTATAGCCAGCGGCTCATTCACGCTTAAAAGCGGCGATCAAAATTTTGCCGTTATTGGCGCTACCATACAGGGGAGCTTAGGTATTAATGTTCATGACGAGCTTTCGCCCATGCAGATCTATTCGCCGCGGCGCGGTGCGGAAAATTCGGCCAATCCTTTAAATGAATTTGTTGTACGCAGCATTAATCCATCAGGAGTGTTTGCCATACAGCAGGAATTTGATGATATAGCTGTAACCCCCA
The DNA here is from genome assembly GCF_900100945.1 of Mucilaginibacter gossypii. Taxonomy (GTDB): domain Bacteria; phylum Bacteroidota; class Bacteroidia; order Sphingobacteriales; family Sphingobacteriaceae; genus Mucilaginibacter; species Mucilaginibacter gossypii. The sequence continues at coordinate 54,014 of NZ_FNCG01000005.1, forward strand.
TTGAGTTTGCCCGCGACCTGCTTGACCAGCCGGTAAATGTTTCTTCACTACAGCTTAATTTTAAGCGCGGCACCAATATCGATGCCATGCAAAAAGACATCCAGGATAAAATAGGGAATGGTTTTACGGTAAAAAACCGCAAGGAACAAAACAGCGAACTTTACAAAACCCTTAATTACGAAAGCTGGGCGGTTTATATGATCCTTACCTTTGTGCTTATCATCGCAATATTTAATATCATTGGCTCGTTAACCATGCTGGTTATTGATAAGCGCAAGGACATAGCCATTTTAAGCGGGCTGGGCGCCAATAAAAATATGATCCAGGGGATTTTCTTTTTTGAGGGAATGATGATCACCGCTATTGGCTGTATTATCGGCATAACGCTGGGCACCATTTTTTGCCTGCTGCAGCAGCATTACGGATGGATAAAAATGGGGGCCAAAATGTCGGTGTTAGACTCGTATCCTATCGACCTTAAAATTAAGGATTTTGGCCTGGTACTGCTAACCGTTGGCGGCATTTCGGTAATAGCTGCCGGCATCAGCGCCCGTTTAAGTATTAAAGGATTGGATGAAATCAAACAGGATTTGTAAATTTGTTAAATGGGTATGAGGTATATCAAAGTTTTTGTTTTGCTGCTTGTTGTTATTACTGTTTACGCATGTAATAATGATGCCCATAAAAAAGACGGGGTTACGCTTTATAAAGGCTTGTATAGCGCGGGGCCCGAAATTAAATCATTTAAAGATTGCGATAGCGGCCAGGAGTTTTGGGCTGTTGACAGTTCGGCTCAGTTGGAGCTTCAGTATTCCCAACTCAATTTCGAAAAACCCTACGAACCGGTTTACGTGGAAGTTGAAGGAATCAAATCAAAATCGGGAGATGTTGGCCGCGGGTCTGAATATGACAGTACCCTTGTTGTAAAAAGAGTAGTAAAAATAACCAAAGAGATCCCGCAGGACGTATGTAATTAACCCCCTGCTGCCATTGTTAATAAAAGCCTAAAACAATAACTTAGGCTTTTGCATTAAGCATTAAACACTCATCTGCCTTATCGGCGTAACTAACAACCCATGGAATCAAAACGTCAGCAAAAATTTGCCGGAGTAATACAGGAAGACCTTGCAGCTATTTTTCAGCGCGAAGGCATGAATTATTTGCCTAATACACTGGTAACCATAACCAAGGTACGTGTAACGCCCGATTTGGCCATAGCCCGTATATTTTTAAGCTTTTTGGGCAATCCTAATGTGCAAACCGCTTTGCATACCATCAAATCGCACGCTTCGGAGATCAGGTACAAACTGGGCGCCCGCATCAAAGACCAGGTAAGGATCATTCCGCAGCTTGAGTTTTTTGTTGATGATACCAGCGAATACGTTGAGCGTATGGACAAGATCTTTGATAAGATCAGCAAAGAGGAACGTCAGCCCGATACCGAAGAAAACTAATAACCACTGATGGACCGGCACACGCTGTTTGCTAATTACGTTAACAATCATCCCGAAGCCATTGGCAAAGTGGTTGATTTTGATGCAGATCATGACCGCCTTTATCATTTTGACCTTACCGCCGCCAATAAGGAATTGACGGCTGAGGTTATTAACAAGCCGTGGATGTTTAGCCAGTTAGTGAACGAAAAGCTGCATGACAACAATTGCCGTTACGGTATTGGCGGGTATATGGAACACCGTACCATTTATGCTTTTAGCAGTCATTTTGACACAGATGATGAGCCCCGGCGCCTGCATTTGGGCGTCGATATCTGGAGCGATGCCGGAACGCCGGTATATGCCCCGCTTGATGGCATTGTACACAGTTACCAGGATAATAATACCATTGGCGATTACGGCCCAACCATTATTTTACAACACGACCTTGATGGCTTAACACTTTATAGCCTGTATGGGCATTTAAGCCGCAAAAGCCTGAAAGGGCTTTTTAAAGATATGCCTGTGTCTAAAAACAGCCAAATAGCAACCATTGGCAATGCTGATGAAAACGGCCATTGGCCACCGCATTTGCATTTCCAGCTGATGTTTGATATGGAAGGTAAACAGGGCGATTATCCCGGCGTAGCTAAGTTTTCAGAAAAAGAGATCTGGCAGAAGAATATACCTGACCCCGGTTTGATATTGAAGTTTCCGCAGGCGGTGAATGTAGGGTAGCGCCCCGTAGAGATGCATAATTGCGTCTCCCTCACAATTCTTAGCTGGCGCAAGTTTTGTGTGATTGCAAATGCTGGGGTAACTTGTGCCTTCTGCTCTATGTAAACGTATAACAGGATTTAGCATTTAAACTGTAAACTTTTTTTAGGACGATACAGTCATTTTTCCGTTAATACCGTAAACTTAAAATCAAGCGGTTCAAACAGGCGGATAAGCTCATCAATAAAAGTTTGCCCCCATTTTACATACATGAGGCCGAAGTTTTCAGAACGCTCCTGCAGGCTGTCTTTCGGGAAGAGCTCGGCTTTAACGGCGGTCAGCTGCTCCAAGCGTACACTGTAATTTCTTTTTTCGGCACGGATCAGCTTCTTTTCAAGGTTATCCATGGCCTTTTTAAGGCGGGCCTGTACAGCCGCCGCTGATGGTGAAAGTGTAGGATCGATTTTGTATGCGCGGAGTTTTATTTTCTCAAAAAGGTTTTCCATTTCGCGCCATTCTTCAGCAATGCTCAGGTTATGGTCGCTGTGCTTTTTGATCCAATAGGTTTGCAGGGCATCGCTTTGTTTAAACAGGTCTATAGCGTCAAGGTTCATACGTTCAACCTTGGCGGCCTGTTCTTTTTTGATCACCAAAGCCGAGTTGCGAAGGATGAGGATAGGGAAATCAATTTTATAATGATCAAAATTGGATTTCAACTCGAGCCAGTAAACTACCTCTGCACCACCACCGATGTAGGCAATGTTTGGTAAAATACATTCCTGGTACAGCGGGCGCATCACCACATTAGGGCTAAAGTGTTCGGGATATTCGGCGATCTCCTTTTTCAGCTCAGCTTCAGTAAACCTGATTTCGGTATTGAGCACATGATAGCTGTCATTTTCGAAAACTATCCGCTCGCGAAGCTGATCTTTCAGGTAAAAGAAATTGATCTCGCGTGGGTTAACCTGGATGTGTACACCAAGCTCATGCAGCTTTTGGTTGGTTTCGGTAATGTTTTTAAAACTATGCTGACCGATGATGTCCTGCTCCATAATAGGCGCGAACTCTTTTTTAAATTCATGGTCATCGGCATCGATGATCACCAAACCATATTGTCCGAAAAGTGAATTAACAAGATATCTGGTAGCATCAGCAAGTTTATCAAATTTGGTATAGGCAGTTTCAACAATTTCGGCAAGGTCAGTAGCGTGACCTTCCATGCCTAAAACGCCTTTGTATTGGTTAAGTGCCTGGCGCATGCTCACCGGGTCGATACGACCTGTGGCTCCCGAAGCCTCATACCACCAGTGTACTTTTTTACCGCCAATGTTAGTATAGTTGATCTCGGCAAAGTCGTGGTCTTCGCTGGCCATCCAGTAAACAGGAACAAAATTTTTATCGGGATGGGCGGTTTTCAATTGCTGCGCCAGTTTAATGGCCGTTGCAATTTTATAAAGGAAATATAAAGGTCCGGCGAAGATATTCAACTGGTGGCCGGTTGTAATGGTATAGGTATTATCTTGTTTTAACAGCTCCAGGTTTTGGGCTGTAAGGGCAGTTGAATAAGTACATAATTTACCCGGCTCTTTGCCTAAACACTCGTACTGCTTAGTTAAAACACGTACCAGCACTGCGCGGTCAGCAACTACCTTTTTGTTTTTCAAAAACTCCGCAAAACCGGCCATATCCGGGCGGTAACCATAAAAAGGGCGTAGTTCGGGTTTATTGTCGATATATTCGGCAACTGTGCTTGAAAAAAAACCGGTGTCTTTATAACTTATACAGGATGCGTCCATTGTTGATTTCGGGTTTTGGATGCTCAGTTCAGATTTCCCCTAAAACAAAACATCAGCAAATAAAATTAAATGCTGATGTCGAAATTAGATTATAAATCGCAAATCGCTTTACAGCCGACCGCAAATTAACATTATTTTACAATTTGTCCATAAAGGTCAAAGTCTTCGGCGCTCTCTATCTTTACGTTAACAAAGCTGCCAACGGTAGCATAATCAATGCTGGCATCAATCAAAACTTCGTTATCAACCTCAGGCGAATCAAATTCTGTACGGCCAACAAAATAGCCACCATCCTTTTTGTCAATCAGTACTTTATAGGTATTGCCGATCTTTTCCTGGTTTTTATCAAAAGAAATGCCCTGCTGGATTTCCATAATGGCATCGGCACGCTCCTGTTTTACTTCTTCAGGTACATCATCAACCAAAGTATGGGCGTGGGTCTTTTCCTCGTGCGAATAGGTGAAACAGCCCAAACGGTCGAACTTGGTATCCTCAACCCATTGTGCCATCTCTTCAAAATCCTGCTGGGTTTCGCCCGGGTAACCGGTGATTAACGTAGTACGCATAGCAATGCCCGGTACACGATCGCGGATCTCGTTCACAATATCAATGGTTTTTTGCTTGGTAATACCGCGGCGCATCGATTTCAGCATGTTATCGGTGATGTGCTGCAACGGCATGTCAAGGTATTTACAGATGTTTTCGCGCTCGTTCATCACATCCAATATTTCCATCGGGAAACCTGAAGGATAAGCGTATTGCAACCTGATCCACTCGATACCGTTCACATCCGATAAACGGCGAAGCAACTCATCCAGGTTGCGTTTGCCGTAAAGGTCGAGACCGTAATAGGTTAAATCCTGTGCAATCAGGATCAGTTCTTTTGTTCCGTTTTTAGCCAATTTCTTAGCATCCTCAACCAGTTGCTCAATAGGCGAGCTCAGGTGCTTGCCACGCATCAGCGGAATAGCACAAAATGAACAGGGACGGTTACAACCTTCAGCAATTTTAAAGTAAGCAAGGTGCGAAGGTGTGGTTAATAAACGCTCGCCTATCAACTCGTGTTTATAGTTTGCGCCTACAGTAGCTAATAAATTTTGCAGGTCATTAGTGCCGAAGTAGGCATCAACATTGGTGATCTCAGCTTCAAGTTCGGGTTTATAGCGTTCGCTCAGGCAGCCGGTAACAATCACCTTGCCTACTTTGCCCTGCTCCTTAAGTTCGCTGTATTGCAGAATAGTATCTATCGACTCCTGCTTGGCATTATCAATAAAGCCACAGGTATTAATTACTATAATATCATTTTTGCCTACCTTCTCGGCCTCATGCACCACATCAAACTGGTTGCCCTTCAGTTGGCCCATTAATATCTCCGAATCGTAAATATTTTTTGAGCAACCTAACGTAACCACGTTTACACGGGGTTTGGCCTGTTTAACTGATGGATGGGAAATTTCTTTTGTCTTCATAACACACTAATCATTGAGGGAAGCCCCTCTAAATCTCCCCCGGTAGGGGAGGCTTTCAAGTTCATTTAGCCCTCCCTACCGGAGAGGGTTGGGCTGTTATTGCTTAAATAAGCTATCTACAAACGCCTGCCTGTCAAACAGCTGCAGGTGATCTATTCCCTCGCCAACACCTATATATTTAACCGGAATCTTAAACTGATCTGATATTCCTATAACCACACCACCTTTAGCTGTACCATCCAATTTGGTTAGCGCCAGCGCGTTTACGTTGGTAGCTTCGGTAAACTGCTTGCATTGCTCAATGGCGTTTTGCCCGGTTGAGGCGTCCAGTACCAGCAGTATCTCGTGCGGAGCACCGGGGATCACCTTTTGCATCACGTTCTTGATTTTGGTTAGCTCGTTCATCAGGCCAACTTTGTTGTGCAAACGGCCGGCAGTATCTATAATAGCCACATCATCGCCATTGGCCACAGCCGAACGAAGGGTATCATAAGCAACCGAAGCCGGATCGGAACCCATAGCCTGGGCAACAACTTTTACACCAACACGTTCGCCCCAAAGTTTAATCTGGTCAACCGCGGCTGCGCGAAAGGTATCGGCGGCACCTAAAACAACCTGGTTGCCGGCCTGCTTTAGTTTATGGGCCAGCTTGCCTATAGTAGTGGTTTTACCTACGCCGTTAACGCCAACTACCATAATTACGTATGGCTTATGATCGCCATATTCAAAATTACGGAAGTCGTTACTGTTGTTTTCGGCAAGCAGTTGCTGAATTTCATCTTTTAACAGGGCGTTCAGCTCGTTGGTGCTTACGTATTTATCGCGGGCAACACGGGCCTGGATCCTGTCAATGATCTTGAGCGTGGTGCTTACGCCAACGTCGGATGTAACCAGGATCTCTTCCAGCTCATCCAACACATCATCATCAACGGTTGATTTACCGGCGATGGCTTTGGTGATCTTTGAAAAAAAGTTATCCTTGGTTTTTTCCAAACCGGTATCAAGCGCCTGCTGTTCCTGCTGCGTGTTTTCCTTTTTCTTAAAAAAATCAAATAATCCCATGGTGATCAGAATTCTCAGAATTATAGAATTTTCTGAATTTAAATATGTTTTCAGAAATATCAGATATTAATTCAAACAGCATTCTGTCAATTTATTAATTCTGTAAATTCTGATTCAGACAACATTCAACAAAAAAAGCCCTCTCGTTAAAACAAGACGGCTTCAATATTTTAATCACAGAGTGATTATATAGTTTTACCTGCAATTGCATCCTTAACTAAATCGTTAGGGACAATTTGCTCTTTGAATGAATAAGCACCAGTTTTAGGTGATTTATTCATGGTGATCACTTTTGAATATTCTTTGCCTTTACCTGCTACTTTCAGCGTTGCAACTACTTTCTTTGCCATGTTGTTTAATTATTGATTTAGTGAATTAATTGAGTTGGCTATATCAAATTAAAACTTAATGAGCCAATCAATCCGGTCAACTAATTATTTAATCTCTTTGTGAACGGTTACTTTCCTCAAAACAGGGTTGAATTTTTTCAACTCTAATCTTTCAGTTGTATTTTTTTTGTTCTTAGTGGTGATATAGCGAGACATGCCTGGCATACCGCTTGTTTTGTGTTCGGTGCACTCTAAAATCACCTGAACCCTGTTGCCTTTTTTTGCCATTTTCTTTTTATGTTGTACGTGTCACCTCACGGCTTACGTAATTTTTCAATTTTATTATACTGCTAAACTTGAAAGCCAACTACTAAATGTAGCCTTTTTTAACAAATTTATTGATGCAGGCGGTAATACCGTTTTTGCTGATAGTTTTTACAGCAGAAGTAGATACCTTTAAGGTAATCCATTTATCTTCTTCAGGAATATAAAACTTTTTAAGTTTCAAGTTAGGATGAAACCTGCGTTTTGTTTTAACGTTTGAGTTTGAAACGTTGTTACCTACGATAGATCCTTTTCCTGTTAGATCACAAATTCTTGACATGACAAATATTTTTAATTATCAACCCTTTATCCAAAAAGAGTTTGCAAATATCAGACTTTTAAATCAAATATTCAACAGTGATTTGAAAAATTTTCAAAAAAGATTTACAGCAGTGCAAGGCGCTTATCTATTTAGCTAATAACAGGTTATTTTTACCTGTGCTTACTGTTGTCTGAACCCAGATCCTGTAATTGGATCAATTAACAGAATGCTAAATAAATTCGATGAATTCTTTTAGTTTCATCAAATCGGGTTCACACAAAATCGGCAAATAATTTTAATCAGTGATTATAGCGCGCTGGTTCGGCCCGGGCTTCTTACCTTATCTCCGCTCAGGAGTTCCGTTGGATGTAGGCTCAATGACGTGCTGAGAGGCAGTTTTATATCACAATTATCGGGTTCTTAAAATCAATTACTTACGAATTAAGTAACAACTCTGCCACTTCCTCACCTACCAAGCTCCCCATGGCAACGCCCATGCCATTGCATCTCACAGCGCAAAAAATATTAGGTCGTACTTGGTTTACTATCGGGCTGATCTCCTGCCCGAAACCCATGATGCCGCTCCACCAATAATCAATCTCTACATTTTGGCCAGGGAGGATCACCTCGTTCAGATAGTTTATCAATTGCTGTTTAACTTCATCGGTATGGCCAAAATCCCAGGTTTCTTCCGCTTTATAATTGAGGTTACGGCCGCCGCCAAACAATACCCGCCCGTCAATATTGCGGAAGTAGTAATAACCCTGATTAAAATGATAAGTGCCTTTAAGTTTTAACCCGGGAACAGGCCTGGTAACCATTACCTGTCCGCGGCCGGGCACTACATCGAGCTGAGGATATAGCTGGCTTGCAAAGGCATTGGTAGCCAGGATCACTTTGCCCGCTTTAAAAATACCTTGCGAGGTACTTAGCCTGATGTGCTGATCTTCCTGCCCGATAACGGAAATACTACAATTGTTAAGTACCAATACGCCAAGTTGGTATGCTTTATATAAAAGAGCACGCATCATTTTGCCTGTGTGGATCTGCCCTTCAAAAGAGTTGTATATGATATGCTTCACTTTATTGAAGCCAAAATCTGCAATTTTTTCATCGGCTACTGAATAAATGTCAGCCCGGCCTATAGCTTGTTGTATTAATTTGTTAAGGTGGTCTATTTGATCAATAGAATTACGTGCATGGGTTTCCTCATGATCCATAAACAGTTCATGCCCGCCATATTGATAATAATCGATGTTAGCGTCACCCAAATTTTCCCTTAAACGTTGCAGCCCTTTCCACTTGTAAGCTACCAGGTGCATGGCCTCTGTTTCTGATGAATGATTTATTGCTTCAATTTGTTCCGAAACTGTACCAAAACAGGCAAAACCAGCGTTTTTAGTACTGGCACCTGACGGTAAGAAGCCGCGCTCCAACACTAAAACTTTTAAGGTTGGTTGTTGTTTTTTTAACTGAAGGGCGGCGCTAAGGCCAACAAGTCCGCTGCCAATAATGATAACATCGGCATTATCAGTAAAGGCTGTACGCTCCCAGTATGAAAATGATGGCTCCAACATGTTCAAAAATAGCTATTCGGGAAGCAAAAACTTTGAGGTAACCTAATGCTTTTAAAATTTTTTGCTTAAAGCGGAATAGTTTTTGAACAAGCGCTGTAACGTTTGTAAGGTTTCAACCTACTTAGTTTTAACTTAATATTTATCAATCATATGAATCACATGTCATTAATTATGGGATACATCGCGCCGAACTCGGCCTGGTTCCTGATGATTATTGTTGCCCTGGTAAGCTTTATTGTACAATGGCGGTTCAGGAGTAAAATTAAGCAGTATTCTGAAATTGGCTTAATGTCTGGCTTATCGGGGCAGGAAGTAGCCGTGAAGATGCTGCGTGCGCATGGTATTTTTGATGTACAGGTAATTTGTGTTGAAGGACAGCTTACGGATCATTATAACCCCGAAACAAAAACAGTGAACCTGAGCACCGATGTTTTTTACAGCCGCAGCATTGCCGCTGCCGCTGTCGCCGCACACGAATGCGGCCATGCCGTACAACACGCCGAGGCTTATGGCTGGTTAAGTTTCAGATCGGCTATGGTGCCCGTTATCAACGTGGCATCAACTATTACCCAGTGGACTTTGTTCATCGGCATTATGCTGTTATTCTTTTCGGGTAGCCCTTATGTTTTGGCGGTTGGTGTTGCCGCGCTTGCATTGGTTACATTTTTTAGCTTTATAACCCTGCCGGTTGAGTTTGATGCAAGTCGCCGGGCGTTAGCGTGGCTGGATAACAATTATGCTGTAGTACAAACCGGACAAGAACATGAAATGGCAAAAGATGCCCTCTGGTGGGCTGCCATGACCTATGTAGTTGCCGCGTTGAGCGCTTTGGCTACGCTGGTTTACTATGCTTCATTTTTGTTTAACAGGAGGAATTAAGCTTCAAGAGGCAAGAAATCAAGATTCAAGAGACAAGAAAAAGAAGTCTTTTGCGTTGATGTCAAATGAAAAGCCCTAACCGATTATTCAGTTAGAGCTTTTCTATTTTTAAATTCTTTCTCTTTTCTCTTGAATCTTGACTTCTTGCTTCTTTACTTATTTCTTGAATTCTTGCCTCTTTATCAATTCAACCTGTATGGTGCTATCAGATAAAACTCAGGGATTTGTACATTGAAGTTGGCGTTATCCAACAGGCGGATCATGTGGTATTCGCCTTTCATGTTGCCCATGTCGGTTTTAAGGTTACAGCCTGATACATACTCATGGGTATGGCCCGGCTCAATAACAGGCTGCTGACCTACTACACCTTCGCCTTCCACTTCGCGCTTTGCACCGTTTGAGTCAAATATATACCAGTGACGGCTCATCAACCTGATGGCGTAGTTGGTCATATTTTCGATGCTTACCTTGTAGGCAAACATAAAATGATCGTTTGCCGGGTTTGAATACTCCGGCTGATATATGGTTTCGATGGAAACCTTAACACCCTCAGTTATAGTGGTAACCATGTGACAAGTATCGTTTATTTCAAATATATGGAAAGGGAGCAAATATTAAGCCATTTCGATGGCATATTTTTCTTCGATCTCGGCCAATATCTGGTCAACTGCTTCAAGGTCAGGGGCAGTAACAAAACGCATCCTGAACTCTTTGAAATGATCTATACCTTTAAAGTAGTTAGAGTAATGCCTGCGCATCTCAAAAATGCCCGTTTTAGGGCCTTTCCACTCTATTGATTTGTATAAATGGGCCCGGCAGGCTGCAACGCGCTCGGCAATTGTTGGCTTATCCAGGTATTCGCCGGTTTTAAAAAAGTGCTTTATTTCGCGGAAAATCCATGGATAACCAATCGCCGCACGACCGATCATCATGCCGTCAACCTCATATTCCATACGCCATGCGGCGGCCTTTTCGGGCGAATCGATGTCGCCATTGCCGAAAATGGGGATTTTTATCCGCGGATTTTTTTTGATATCCCTGATCAACGACCAATCGGCTTCGCCTTTATACATCTGCGAGCGGGTACGGCCGTGTATGGTAAGTGCCTTGATCCCCACATCCTGCAAGCGTTCGGCAACTTCGTAAACATTTTTGGTGTTATCGTCCCAGCCAAGGCGGGTTTTTACAGTTACCGGCAAATGCGTGGCCTCAACAACCGCTTTGGTCATGGCAACCATTTTATCAATATCCTGCAATAAACTTGCACCGGCACCTCGACAGGCCACCTGTTTTACCGGGCAGCCATAATTAATATCCATTAAATCGGGATTGGCCAGCGTAGCTATTTCAGTAGCTTCGCGCATGTGGTCAATATCACTGCCGAAGATCTGGATGCCGATAGGCCTTTCGTATTCAAAAATATCCAGCTTTTGCCTGCTTTTTGCCGCATCGCGGATCAGGCCTTCGCTTGAAATAAACTCTGTATACATCATATCCGCGCCGTTTTGCTTGCACACATAACGGAAGGGTGGATCACTCACATCCTCCATCGGTGCCAGCAGCAGCGGGAACTCCCCTAAATCAATATTTCCTATTTGTACAGACATCCTTATCTTTAGCCTGCAAAAATACGAATTTTACATCGAATGATAAAAGCCTCATATCAAAGCCCTCAGCCACAGGGAAGTCAAATAACGCCGTTTTTACAATTTATAATACTGATTGCGCTAACTATAGGGATGCTGATTGTGTGCGGTTTAATAGCTGCCGGAATTATCGGGGTGATATTTGGGTCACAAACGCTTACTGATACGTTTACTTTTAATACCCGAAACCCGAATGTTGGCGCTGCTTTGTGGACGTTGCAAATCATCAGCACTACGCTGCCTTTGTATCTTGCCCCTGTAATTTTTGCGCGCTTTATAGTAAAGGAACCTGTAGATTATTTGAAGGTTACCCCCAAATTTCCGCCGGTGCTGTTACTGCTGATCCTGTCCATCATGATCTGCTCATCGCCGGTTATGGAAGTACTGGTAAACGTTAACCAGAAACTGGCTTTGCCTGCTTCTTTGAAAGGCCTTGAGGATGCCTTGCGGGCCATGGAAGCCCAGGCCCAAAAAGCTACAGAAGCTATGCTGCAAATGAAAACGATATCAGACATGTTATTTGCGGTTTTGGTTGTTGGGTTGTTAACGGCTATTGCCGAAGAGTTTTTATTCAGGGGGTGTTTGCAAACCATCATGATTAGGTGGACAGGTAATCCGCATGCGGCAATCTGGATTACTGCTATCCTTTTCAGTGCCTTTCATATGGAGTTTTTTACCTTTTTACCGCGTGTGGCGCTGGGCGTGTTTTTTGGCTATTTTGTAATGTGGAGCGGCAGTATCTGGACAAGCGTTTGGGCGCATTTTTTAAACAATGCCACCCAGGTGGTGATCCTGTACCTGTATTCGCAAAAGCGCATTACCCTTGATCCTAACGATCAGCACGTATTTAATTACCAGAGCTATGCTTTAAGCCTGATAATTATTTTAATTTTGCTTTTTATGTACAGAAATACTGCTAAAGGAAAAAGCCCGCTGTTGAGTTAAATGGAAAAAAACTGGGTCAAAATTTTTACTTCAACTAATTTTTACCAATCAGAAATTGTTAAGCAAATGCTTACCGGGAATCATATTGATACCGTTTTGCTGAATAAACAGGATTCATCGCACCGCAACTTTGGCGAAATAGAGGTTTATATTCACCAGGAGGATTTTAGTAAGGCTATTGAGATCATGATCCTCAATCAAATTAATATATGAAACAACGCGCCATCACTGGCTTATTTTTTATTATCGTAATGATCGGGTCTAATTTGTTAGGCCCGTATGTATTTAGTGTTTTTTACCTGTTATTGAGCCTGTTTTGCTTGCTGGAGTTTTACAAACTGGTTAAACAGGGCGGTATGCAGCCCGAGCGTTTTACCGGGGCACTTACCGGCGTAATCATGTTCTTCTTTTTTGCAGCTAACTGCTATTTCCCGGCATATAAATACATTATACTGCTGCCCATACTGCTTAGTTTTATTCCGATAGGCGAGTTATATAAAAAATCTACCGCGCCATTCACTAATATTGGCTTCACTTATTTGGGTTTGCTGATGGCTGTTGTGCCGTTCATGTTTTTTCATGCGATGGCTTTTACCCGTGGCGATGGTGTTTTTAACTTTCACGTGCCGCTTGGCTTTTTAATTATGCTGTGGAGCAATGATACCGGGGCTTACCTGGTGGGCAGCAAATTTGGCCGTAACAAGTTATTCGAAAGGCATTCGCCTAAAAAATCATGGGAAGGCTTTATCGGCGGCATCCTGATCTGTGCTTTTGCGGCATATATTTTGAGCCATTTTTATACAGAGTACAACTGCTTTGACTGGATCATTATGTCGCTTATTATCTCAAACTTCGGTACCATGGGCGATTTGGTTGAATCCATGTTCAAGCGCAGCCTCAACGTAAAAGATTCGGGGGGCATATTACCAGGCCATGGCGGCCTGCTTGATAGGTTTGACGGCTTGCTGATGGCCGCGCCAATTGTATATGCATACCTGTACTTAATTTCAAATTAGTAGTTTTGTATTAAACACAATAAATAATGACCATACATAAAGAAGGCTATACCTCACTCGCTATTACTATCCTGTTCATTTTTGTTTTAAATGCGCTCATCCAGTTTTACATGCCAACTGCGCATACGCTGAAATGGATAGTTTATATTTTTTCGGGTGCTTTATTTTTGATCATCCTGCAGTTTTTCCGCAGTCCGTTCTTTGATATTGAAACCGCCGAAAATACTATTCTGTGCCCTGCCGATGGCAAGGTTGTAGTGATTGAAGAAACTGAAGAAACCGAATTTTTAAAAGATAAACGTATTCAATTATCGGTTTTCATGTCGCCGGTTAACGTACACGTGAACCGCAACCCAATTGCTGGTGTTGTGAGTTATTTTAAATACCACAAGGGTAAATACCTCGTGGCCTGGCACCCTAAGTCATCAACAGAGAACGAGCGTACAACTATAGCCATTGAAAACAGCAAAGGTGTAACCGTATTGTTCAGGCAAATAGCCGGTGCGCTGGCCCGCCGTATTGTATGGTATGTTAAAGAAGGCGATGTTGTTGATCAGGGCCAGCAGTTTGGCTTTATCAAGTTTGGATCAAGGGTGGATGTTTTCCTGCCCTTAGGTACTAAAATCCTGGTAAATATTGGCGATGTAGTAAAAGGCGGTCGTACCATTTTAGCCGAGCTGGTTGACGCTGAGCCTTTAAAAGAAGTTGCGAAACCTGATGCCATTGTTGTTCCCGAGCCGCCTGCAGCACCTGTTGAACCAGCCATTTTGGTAGAGGAAACACCAACTATGAACAGCATTACTCCTGCTCCGTCATTGGTAGTTGATCATCCTGAGACAGCTGAAAATCCGGCAGTGGAAGAAAGCGGCGCAGAGAAACCTGTTAAGAAAAAAACAGCATCAAAAGCTAAAAAAGTTGATAGTGGTGATGCGGCACAGGAAGCGGATAGCGAATAATTAGAATTTTATATTAAAAAAGCAGTTGGGTTATCCATCTGCTTTTTTTGTGCCCGGATAGTTGCTTGTGCTATGCAATCTACATAAGCAAAACCTGTTGTCATTTCGACGAACAGGCGGAGGGTAAAGTAATGGTGTGAGGAGAAATCTTCTACACCATGCTTTAACGTTTACAGTGGCATGATTGAAGCTTTCAGCTTCAGTGGCATCTTAAGCTGAAAGCTTAAGCCATGGTTCACCACGGGTTACAAACCCGCGGTAGTTTACTTTGATAGCTTGCCTTTGCCTTCGTATTTGAAAATCAATAGATTAAGAGGACGGTTTTTCAAAAACCATCACATAGCAAAAGGCCTTACCGAAGTTACTTCAGAAAGGCCTTTTAATTTTTTATATACCGCTAAGCGGTTGGGTAAATTAAACGCGTTTTGATTTGATACGAGCTGCTTTACCAGTAAGGGCACGCAGGTAGTACAGTTTAGAACGACGAACTTTACCAACGCTGTTAACTTCGATTTTGTCGATGTTTGGAGAGTTAACAGGGAAGATACGCTCAACGCCAATGCCATTTGATACTTTACGCACAGTAAAAGTTTCGCTTACACCAACGCTGTTACGCTGAATAACAACACCTTGGTAAACCTGAACGCGTTCTTTATTTCCTTCTCTGATTTTATAGTGAACACTTACAGTATCACCAGCTTTGAAGGATGGAAGCTGCTTTTTTTCTACTGATTGCTCTTCAACAAATTTTACTAAATCCATGATTTTAAGCTCTTAATGCGATTTTTAGCCCGTAAAAATCGGATTGCAAGTATAGGGATTATTTTCAATAAAAGAAAGCCAAATTTAAAAATTTCCACATTTAGTTTTTTTATTAACAGTAGGTTGTGGTTTTAGCAAAGATAAGGGGATGTTTGCGTGGGTTAACCACCCCTTTTTAAAATTGGACAGCAATGTTAAACCTATTGCCGCTTTGGCGATGTTATTAAACTCATGTTTTTGATTAAATTGCCAATGCTAACCAAGCCTGACATGCGCAACTCAATTGATTCAATTATTGCAAGAGCCTCCAATATTGCCAGGTGGTTATTCTTTATCAACCTTATACCAACAGTTATTGCGGGAGGCGTTATTTTTATCACCTTTAATAAGTTGGAACAAAACTCTTTTAGAAATACTTACGATTGGATAGTCCTAAGCTTAATGTTATCTGGTATAGCATTGCAATATATTTACTATCGACAGACGACTAACACAGACAATGTCCTCAACCCGGTTGGGTGGGTTTTCTCAATAATTGTCAATGCAATTTTTATTGTTAGCTATCTGGTTAGGTTTTTCAGCGCGCCGTCCTTCGGCGCATTGATGATCGTTTATCCCGCTGCTTTTCTTGTTTGCAGCGTAAAAGGGTTAAGATTGATAAGGCATTTCGAATCATCGTATATTTCGTAATGCCATAAATCGGCTTTTTATTTTTCAATAATTCCCAGCACGGGTCTCTTCTCGGTGAAGTAAGCTATAAGTGTGTAGATCAGTCCAATTAAAAGCAGGTTAAATGCAAAATTGATGAGCGTATCGCTGCAGAGTGCGAGTGTTTATGGTTGCCTTTTAACAAAGCGTTGAATTTTGAATAATTATATCCGGAGATAGGCCATAAATTGGTATCATTGATATATGCCATATCATATGCGTTTTAATGTAAAGCAAAGCCCCTATTTCCTGTTGTCACCCTTCCTTGTTTATTACGTTTATCGTGTATTGAAATTTAAATATCCGGTGTTATATGGCGATGAGCCCAGGTACGTTGGTTTTGCATCCAACTTAATTCATGGTTTTTACTCGCCCCCCGCGCCTGATATTAATTTGTGGAGCGGTCCGGGTTATCCTATTGTACTTATGCCTTGTGCCGCTTTGCATTTACCGGTTATTTGGTATACCTTATTAAACGCGCTTTTCTTTTACCTGTCGGTCGTGTTTTTGTATCAGGCCCTGCGCTATCTGGTTAAGGAAAAGCTTGCCATGTTATTTGCCATTATATGGGCATTTTATATTAATCTTTACCAGTTTTTGCCCGCTATTTATACTGAAGTTTTTACTTCATTTTTAATAGTAAGTATTGTATACAGCGTCACCTTGTATTTTGTGAAGCATAAAACAATATACCTTGTACTTTCAGGTTTTCTGATTGGTTTCCTGGCCTTAACCAAAATCATTTTTGGTTATGTAATATTGCTTTGTTTTATCATCTGTTTGCTGTTAAGTATCATAAAAGCGATAAGAACATCTTGTATTAAAGCGGTATATATCTTCGCTATAGCCTTGCTTACCACAGTGCCCTATCTTTCCTATACCCAACACCTTACCGGAAAGGTTTTTTACTGGGGAAATTCCGGAGGGATGAGTTTGTACTGGATGAGTTCGCCCTATGATTTGGAATATGGCGACTGGAAGGCTCCCTATCTGTCTAACTCAATACTCCCGATGCCATTTAAATCAACCGAAGGCGATTCGCTGCTGCAAGCAAATCATGCCAAAGAGATATCTTTTATTATGGCGCATCAAGGTGTTGAGCAGGATGAACTTTTTAAAAAAGCGGCAATCAGAAATATTAAATCCGCCCCTAAAAAATTTGTAAAAAATTACTTCTACAACATCTCGCGAATGCTTTTTGATTTTCCTTATTCATATACCTATCAGGTTACTCAAACAATAAGCAACATTATTACAGGATCCTTGCTTTTGTGGGCTTCCGTTATTTGTTTGGTCATAAGTGTAATTAACCGAAAGCAGATCATCTATCCGGTTAAGCTAACCATGCTGCTTTTTACGGTTTACTTTTTGCTTAGCGGCTTTGCAAGTGCTTACGTGAGGCAATTGGATGTTGTAGTGCCGATACTGTTTTTTTGGATAGCCTGTACTATTGATAAAATGCCCAAAATGAGCTTGAAGTTTAAAGAAGCGGCTGTTTAATCTTTATCCAACAAATCCGGCCGTCGTGCTTTTGTACGCTCTAATGCCTGCTCGTGGCGCCATTTTTCTATTTCGGGTGTGTTGCCTCCTAAAAGTATTTCGGGGACCTTGTGCCCGTTCCAGTCGGCCGGACGGGTATAAACAGGGGCATCCAGCAGGTCGTCCTGGAACGAATCAGACAATGCAGATGTTTCATCACTTAACACCCCCGGGATAAGCCTCACTACGGCATCAACCAGTACGGCTGCGGGCAGTTCGCCTCCCGAAAGTACATAATCGCCTATCGAGATCTCGCGGGTTACATAAATGTCGCGGATGCGTTGATCGATACCTTTGTAATGACCGCAAAGGATAATGATATTTTTTTTGATGGAAAGCTGGTTAGCGATAGCCTGATTGAGGGTTTCGCCATCGGGCGACATGAAGATGATCTCGTCATAATCACGCTCTGATTTTAGTTTTTCAATACATGCCGCAAAAGGTGGAATGGTCATCACCATACCGCTGCCGCCACCGTAAGGATAATCATCCACGCTTTTTTGCTTATTGGTGGCATAATCCCTAAGGTTATGAACAACAATTTCAGAAATCCCCTTTTTCTGCGCACGCTGCAAAATAGAATGTGCAAAAGGGCTTTCAAGCAAACCGGGTAATACAGAAATGATATCGAAACGCATATTTTCTTCAGACTCAGGATAAAAGAATCAGGATGCAAGATTACTGAAAAATGTCCTCTCTCCGAAATTGTCTTGATTCCTGAGTCGTGCAATCTTGCTTCTATGACTATCCTCTATGCTGATAAATTCCCCATAAATTACCCGCCGGATCGGTAAAATGTGCGGTAATCTCAGGAAAATCTTTACCAATGGGTTGAACAATGATACCTCCGTTAGCCTCTATCAGTTTAAGTGTTGCTTCTGCATTATCAACCATAATGGAGATCAGTAACCCTGCTTTGCCCATCGGTTCGCGACCGGTTACCCACATGCCGCTTACTTCTCCTACGCCGTCATCAAACGAGGCGGAGCCGTGATTATCCGTACGGATGTGCCAGCCGAAAACAGTTTCAAAAAACTTTGAGGATATGCTGATATCAGTAGCTGGAATCTCGATATAACATATTTTGCCATTGCCGTAGATGGGTTGCTTTGCCATGGTTTTACTAAGTTAAAGTGATAAAATCTAACGCTAAAATTATGTCATTGCGAGGAGGAACGACGTGGCAATCGCATGCTATACAGGGCGGCTATGCTTCCGTGCGGTTGCCGCGCTACGCTCGCAATGACATGGTTTATAAAAGTATTTTGTTTAAATTACCTTCTCAATCATCCATCGATGCCCAAAAGGGTCGATAAAGTCACCCTGGCGGTAACCATAGTCCCAGTCTGTTACTTCCGAAGCTATTGTTGCGCCTGCCTGCCTCGCAGCTTCCATCACCGCATGTACGTCATCAACAAAAACACCGATGGTTACAGTGGTAGCCTTTGTAGTATCGGGGCAAAGCACAGCCGTTCGCTCGGTTTCTTCGTGCAGGTGAAAGATAGTTCCGTCTATCGAAAGCTCTGATACGTGGATGCTGCCATCATCATTGCTAAATCGCCTGAGTTCTACCGCGCCCAAAGCTTTAATGTAAAAGCTGATATCGGTTACACCATGCGGAATGGCTAACTGCGGCGCGAAGCTTGGTTTTGTTGCCATGGTTATATTGGTTTAATTAATCCTCTTCGTCTAACGAAAAAATATCCTCAACAGGTTTGCCAAATACGCGGGCTATTTTTAAAGCCAGCACGGTGGATGGCACATACCGGTTGCTTTCGATTGTGTTGATGGTTTGCCGCGACACCCCGATAAGCTCTGCAAGCTCGGCCTGGGTTATGTTTTTGATGGCGCGCTCAACCCGGATGTTATTTTTCATGCCTGCCCCTCTTCCTTGTTGATGAGGCGATTGTTTTGAAAAATCTTCCACCTGAAACGCACAATGAAAAACACAAGCGGTACCAATAAATTTAAAAACAAAATATGTTCGGTGTCTTTACTTAATATTAAACTCACAACCAAAAGTATATAATTTACATAAATGGCCCATTGCAATGAGTCGAGCCGGAGTTTAAAGATCTGTTCGTCTTCAATGCGTTCTTTTGCGAAAGCGATAAAGAATAAACCTATGGCCATGAGCAGTGTGGTAGTCATAAAAAAGATATGATGGCTGTTAAACAGGTCGTCGCTTACAGGTTCTTCATGCATGCTAAAGCCCATCTCTTTTTTAAACATTACGATGGGGATATGGATCAGGAACAGCGCAAGCCCCAGGTACCTGAACCAATGCGGAAATAAAAAACGTGATTTCATGATTGTAAAATTTGCTCGAAACACAAGATGGCTGTATTCTAAATTTTTCTTATTCAATCAACTATAGTTTAATTTGATTCTTTTGCGAGGCTTCTGTTTAATAAAAAAACCTTCCATCTAAACCGGATGATAAAGAATATCAAAGGGGTAATGACATTGTAGGCTACGATTTCAAGAAATTTAAAACCATGTATCAAAACGACTAAGATCAGAAAAAGGCAATAGTTTACATATATCGCCCATTGTAATGAGTCCAACCGCAGCTGTGAAATATGCTCATCTTCATCTTTTTCTTTGGAGAAAGCTATAAGCAATAATCCGATGATAACGATGATAATATTAAAGTCGTTTGTGATATTCATCCAGATATTGGGAGTATCTCCTGTTTGGGCGAAGCCCTTGGGATAAATAAATTTTAAAGCAACGGCTTTTAATATATCTATGACAAAACACAAGTAACCGATTAATCGACAATAGTGCGGAAATAAAAAACGTGATTTCATGATTGTAAAGTTTGGCTTACCAAAAGTAAAGTAAACTTTACAAAAGTCAAATATATTGGTAACTATATATCAGTTGGGACAAAGGTAATATAGAAATTTGCAGAAGGGAGACGGTTAGTTTTATTTTTTAAAGCTGGCCGTCCCGGTCTGTGTTAAGAATTTTTTCTTTAATATCAATCAGGGTTTCTATTCTTATTTTTGCAATATCAGATTGCAGATTCATATAACGCTCTTCCATAATTTTATAAATCTCAATGAAACATTTAGCTATGTTTGTTAACTGGCCTTTCATTTCTTGAATTTCATTTTCACCATAACCCAAAAACTTTACAGAGCCGTTTTTATACCTTTTGAAAATTATAGTATTCTCGGTTACAACAATTGTTTTGTCACCATTAATACCACTCCAAACTTGAGTTTTTCTTGTAATAAGTTCCTTTATTTCAAGTATTCCGACCTTTTTTAAATGAGCAAACCGATTTCTATGTTCTGGTAATCTGCCCAAGTCAGTTATAACAGTTGGATGGGTTTTTAATATATCTTTATATTCATTTTTTAATATTAAAGTAAAAAGCTCTCTTTTAAAATCTAAAGTAATCCTCTCATTGTATAAAATAAGATTTTTAAATTCTTCTTGTCTATTTATTTGAAAACAGAAGTGCTTGCTTAAAAAATCATCTAAGAATTTTTCCAGTTCAATTGTGATTACAATTACATAGCCTGTTCTTTTATAGAACTCATCCATTGTTGGGGTGTCTTCTTCTGTCATCTTATTTAGGTTTTATATCACTAACCTACAAAACTATTTTCAAATAAACTTGTCCCATGTTGTTATTAATATTATATTTGTATAAGCAAATGATAAGATAATGACAACAAAATTTAACAGCCTGATTCAAGTTTTAGATTTCTTCAAAGAAGAATCTACCTGCATTAATTATCTGGCTGCTTCGCGTTGGGGCGAAACACCTACATGTCCACATTGCGGTAACTTTGGCGCTTATGTAACTAATCGTGGCTTTAAATGCAAAGCAAAAGAGTGCCATAAAAAATTCACAGTTACTACAGGTACTATTTTTGAAAACACCAAAATCTCATTGCGTTTATGGTTTGCTGCTATGTACTTATGTACTGCTCATAAAAAAGGCGTTAGTTCATTACAATTAAGCCGGGATTTAAATATTACTCAAAAAACCGCATGGTTTATTTTACATCGTATACGCGAAATGCTGAATATTAACAACGCAGAACATTTAGACGGTACAGTTGAGATTGATGAAACTTATGTTGGTGGTGCAACTAAAAACAAAAGCAATTCAAAACGTAAAGAACTACGTGAGACAGGCGAAGTTTGGGCAAAGAAAACATCGGTTATTGCTATGGTAGGGCGTGAAACTGGAACTGTTAAAACCCATGTTATTAAAGCAAATAGCGTTAAATATTCAGATGTATTGCCTTTAATTCAAGCTTACATTTCAGAAAACGCTTTAATCATTACTGACAGCTCAACTATGTATGGTAGTCTGAAACATTCTTACAAACATGAGATAGTTAACCACGTTCGTAAAGAATATGTAAGGGGTGCAATGCACACTAATACTATTGAGGGTTTCTTTAGCCAGTTGAAACGCGGGATAGTTGGCATTTATCATCAAGTATCACCAAAACATTTACATCGCTATTGTAATGAGTTTGGATACCGTTACAACACCCGTCAAGTAAAAGATGTAGTAAGGTTTGAAGATGCTATCAAAAACGTGAATAACGTTCGTTTAACTTATAAATCTTTAATAGCTTAGTATATGGCAAAAGAAAAGAAAAAAGCAGAACCGAAACCACGCGCTGAGAAGTACGAGGGAAAGGTAAGTTTTGACGGGACTTTAGAACAAATGATTAAGATGGCAGGTAATACTAAATTGCCACCTAAAAAAGAAGATAAATAATATTAATTTAAGAGGCTCAACCAAAGCCTCTTTTTTTATGCCTAAAAAAGATAAGTACATTATTACCGCAGCCGATGATTTGTTGAAAAGATCAATGGGAATTCAACGAGATGAATCTTTAGGGAATAGTTTAGATAGCGAAAAACATATAATTGCAACACACAGAAAGAAAGCTGATAACTCAATAAGAAAAATGCCTAAACTCGAGAAGTCTGGTTGGTGGGCTGCTATACTATCTGCAATCATCGCTTTTATTGGTTTGATTTTTTTAATTATTCAATTCTTTAAAAAATAACTTGTCCCAACTGATATATAGTTACCAATATATTTGACAAATATTTTTTAAAATCCCGTTAAATGAAAAATGCCCGTGAGGACACGGGCATGGGGGAATCTTATTTCTTTAATCTAAAAGTCTTGACTATCAAACTTAGCCTTCCAGGTAAATGTCCAGCAACCCTTCGGGCAGGTCAATGTAAATCTCACCGCCTTCAACATCAATACCTTTAATTATCTCTAAGTTAAGCGGAAAAAGTACTTCCTTATTTTTGTATTTAACTGTGGCTATCAATTGCTGCGGATATTCCTGCACCGATAATATTTCGCCCAGTTCACCGTGGGTTTCATCTATAGCGATAAAGCCTTCCACGTCATTCAGGGTAAACTCGTTCTTTTTCTTTTTTGGCTTTAGCTTAGCGGGCAGGTAGATATCCCGCTTTACCAGGGTTGATGCTTTTTCAATGGTATCAACATCTTCCAGGTTTAAGTAGGCGTTGTTTTTTTGCAGATACTTTATTGATGATACAAAATAAGGGATCATTTTACCCGCAATGTCAATAAACACTGCGTTAAATTTAATGGCTTCAATGCCATCAAAATCAACGTAGATCTGTAGTTCACCTTTTAAGCCTTTGGTTTTTAGTACGCTGCCTATCCTGAAATGCTCTTCAGTTTTCATTTAAAATATAATTAAACAATAATGGCGAAGCTGTTTGCCTCGCCATTATTCGGATTTAAGAAATCAAACGTATAGATTCAAGATAAATTACTTTTCCTGCGTTCTGTACGCTTTTTTCAAAATTATTCTGCGCTTTCAGCTTCTTCAGTTGCTGCATCTTCTGCAGGAGCTTCTTCTTCAGCAACAGGAGCGTTTTTAGCAGCAATAGCAGCGGCTTTTTCTTCGCTCTTTTTAGCTTCAGCAGCTAAAGCGGCTTTACGGGCTTCGTCTTTAGCAACGTTAAGGCTGGTTTTTTTACCAGTGATTTTGCTGTCTTTTTGATCCAACCATTCAGCAAATTTGGTTTCAAGTTGCTCTTCGGTTAAAGCACCTTTTTTAACACCACCTTGTAAGTGTTTTTTGTACAGTACACCTTTGTATGAAAGGATAGCACGACAAGTATCGGTAGGCTGGGCACCGTTGTTAACCCAATCTAAAGTTTTGTCGAAATTGATGTCAATAGTTGCTGGGTTAGTGTTTGGGTTGTATGAACCTAAACGCTCAATGAAGCGTCCATCACGTGGAGCGCGTGAGTCTGCTACTACGATGTAATAAAAAGGTTTGCCTTTTTTACCGTGTCTTTGTAGTCTGATCTTAGTTGCCATTGTAAATTTTTATGTATTCAACATTATCCCCGGAGTTCTTTCTGCGGGGATGCAAAGGTATTAATTTTTATCATAATTAAAAATGGTTGATAATTAATTATTTATGGTTGAAGTGAATGGCTGATTGGGTTGACTGGTGAATGGCTGTTTTTGCAGGACTTGATTCGGTTTATTTAGCTGTTTTTTAAACTTAACATTGCAATAATTTAAAAAAATCGGAACTTACCAGCCATGAGCATCAACAGAAAAATACGGGTAGCTATTGATATGGATGAAGTTATTGCCGATACCATTGGCAAATTCATCAGTATGTATAAAGAAAGGCATGGTGAAGAAATAAGCCTGGGCAATATGGAGGGTAAGGAGTTTAGGGAGATCCTGCCGCCGCACTTAAGCGAAACCCTAAGGGTTTATATTAATGAACGGGGTTTTTTCAGGGATATCCCGGTAATGCCGGATGCACAGGAAGTAGTAAAGGCCCTGCACGAAAAGTACGACGTGTACATAGCATCGGCTGCTATGGAGTTCAAGTACTCGCTGGAGGATAAGCAGGAATGGCTGGAAGAACATTTTCCATTTATTTCGTGGACAAACATAATTTTTTGCGGGCACAAGATTTTGGACGTGGATATCATGATAGATGACCGGATCAAAAACTTCGCCACGTTTAATGGCCGGAAGATCCTGTATACTTCGCCGCATAACATGCTGCTTACCGACTATGAGCGGGTAAATACCTGGAAGGAAGTTGCAGCGAAATTATTGTAGTTGTTTGTTTATCATGTAAATAGCCATATCTTTAAGTATTCACAGCTTTTTTATATGTTTAACCCAAACCCGGCTGCAACCGGAAATTGTACAATTGTTTTTGATATCGATGAACAGAAATACCTGTTTGTAAGTGAAAGCTTTTACAACCTTTTTGAGGTCGGCGCTGATCACCTTCGTCAAAATGTTGATTTTTTGATTGGATTGGTAAAACCTGAAACGTTTGCCGGTGTAAAGCAACTTACTGAAGGGCTTGCTATGAACGAGTCGATCCAAATAACGTATCCACTGGAGGCCGGCCAAAAGCAGCTAACCGAAAAACGGACACTTACTACTGATGGGCTTACCGGGCATAAAATTATATTAAGTAACATTACCTCTGCCCTGGAAGGTGTTCGTACCCCGATCCCTTTTATTAAACCCGGCCTGAGCGAGCAGTTCCTCAATTCGCTTATTGATTCGCAAACCAATTTCCTGGTGAGGGTAGATACCAATGGCAGATTTAGCTTTGCTAACCGCCGGTTTTTTAAAACCTTCGGTTATGATGAGGCTGACATAATAGGGCATCATTTTTCAAAAACAACCATTCCGCAGGATGCGCAGCTGTGCCAGGACGCTTTTGTGGAATGTATTAATAATCCCGGCAAGATCGTCAGGCTCGCTCACAAAAAGCCTGCTAAAAATGGGAACCTGCATGATACCGAATGGGAGTTTGTATCCATCGCCGACGATAACGGAGTGGTAGTTGAGATACAGGGTATAGGCAGGGACATTACTCCGCAAATACAAATGCGCGAGGAGGCTTTGCATATGAAAGACAGCCTTGAAGCATTGATCAATAATACCCGGGACCATATCTGGTCGGTTGATAAGGAGTTGCGTTATTTGTACATGAACCAGGCCTATGTTGAGCAGGTGACTCATTTAACGGGCCAAAAACCTTTTAAAGGTGAATACTCCTATAAACATAAGGGCTTTGGCAAGCAATTAATTAACGATTGGACTGCTTACTATAACCGTGCTTTAAGCGGAGAACGGTATGATATTATCAGTGAAAGCATAGATCCGGTAAATGGGCAGCGGTTGTATTACGAAGTGAGTTTTAATCCTATTTATACCGCAACCGGCGACGTAATAGGTGCCGGATGTTTTGGCCATAATATTACCGAACGGCTCAAAATACAGAAAGAGCTTGTTAGCCAGAACGATCGTTTAAGAAACATAGCTTCTTTAAGCTCGCATGAGTTACGCCGGCCGGTGGCAAGCATGCTGGGGCTTATCAGCTTAATGGATCATGAAGATTTCTTTAACCCCGAAAATAAGGAGATCATAGCGCACCTGTTTACCGTGAGTGCCGAAATTGATACAGCGATAAGACTTGTTGTTGACAGCACCATTGCCAAATAAAACAGCCCCGGCTTGATTAAGGCGGGGCTGTTTTTATTTATCGTTTTAGCTTAAATTACATAGAAAGCATTTCAACCAGTTTGATCATGTTTGGATCGATGCCCTGATGGTGTTTAATAGCATGCTCAAATGGGGTATAAGCAATTTCACCATTGATGAGGCCTATCATTTCGTTGCGGTGCCCGTCTCTCAAAGCTTCGACTGCGGCAGCGCCGACACGGCTTGCCAATACCCTGTCCATACAGCTTGGTGCTCCGCCGCGTTGTATGTGACCTAAAATAGAGATCCGGGTATCATAATTAGGGAACTTTTCCTGCACTAACCTGCCCACTTCAAACGCGCCGCCCGCATCTTCACCCTCGGCAACAATTACTATACGCGATGTTTTATCTTTACGGCCAAATTCAAGACGGTTTAACAAACCTTCGAGCCCGGTTTTGCTTTCGGGGATCAGGATAGCCTCGGCACCGGTAGCAATACCTGTACGTAAAGCGATAAGGCCCGAGTCGCGGCCCATTACTTCAACAATAAATAAACGGTCGTGCGATTCTGCAGTATCCCTGATCTTGTCAACGGCGTCAACAACAGTATTAATGGCGGTATCGTAACCAATGGTAAAATCGGTGCCTACAAGGTCATTGTCAATTGTACCTGGTAAACCAACCACCGGAATATCATACTCGCTGCCAAAAACTTTAGCGCCGGTAAAAGTACCATCGCCGCCAATGGCTACCAATGCGTCAACTTTATTTTTTACCAGGTGCTCATATGCTGCCTTACGACCTTCGGGTGTTCTGAACTCATCACACCTTGCAGTTTTAAGGATTGTACCGCCACGCTGGATAATGTTTGAAACGGATTTACGGTTCATGGTAAAAAAATCACCTTTGCCCATGCCGTCGTAACCACGGCGGATCCCAGTGACTTCAATTCCGTAATACATGGCGGCACGTACAACCGCCCTTATGGCAGCGTTCATTCCGGGGGCATCACCACCCGAAGTAAAAACGCCGATATTTTTGATCTGAGTCATTTTTTTGTTTTGGTTATAAACAGGCTAACCTATTCATAACTAATTAGGGTTGTAAATATTGTTCGTTATTCAAACGCCGCGCCTAACCAATAACACGCGGAATTTGAATTTTGCGCGAATTTACACTTATTTTTTGAACCCGATCCCTATTTTTTGTAAGCAGCTACGCCACTGTCTAAAAATTTAAGATAACTGGCAATGTCATAATTTGCCGGCGATGTCGGTATTTCTGCACCCGATGCATCTTTAAGTAAGTTGCCATCACTATCAAGCATTACGTATAATGGCTGCGAATTTGAATTGAAGCGTTGCGCCTCCAGGTTGCTCCATTTACCGCCAAGTGTAGTGATCTTTTTACCGCTGTAATCTGATACAAAGTGTTCCGCCGCAGGTAATTCTGCTTTGTCATCAACTACCAGCTGCAGCAGCACAAAATCATTTTTAATGCGGCTAAACACCTGCGGATCTGACCATACGTTGGCTTCCATTTTACGGCAGTTAACACAGTTAAAGCCAGTAAAGTCAATGAGTATCGGTTTATGCAGGGCCTTTGATACCTGTAAAGCCTGGTCATAATCATACCATGCATCCAGCCCTTTGGTTTTGATACGGGTATAGTTGGAGGCATATTTACGTTCGCCAATGCTTGCTGGGATTGTGGCCGACGGGCTTGCTAAAGCTGAACCCGAGCCATCCGGAATATTTGAAAGGTTAAAATCCTGCGTAGCTTCAGGAGGTAAAAAAGCGCTTATGGATTTTAGAGGCGCTCCCCATAGGCCAGGGATCATGTAAATAACAAATGCAAATACAATTATGGCGAGGAATGTACGCGGAATAGTAAGGTACTTTACATCACTGTCATGCGAAAACTTGATCTTACCGATGAGGTAAAGCCCGATCAGTAAGCCAATGGCTATCCATAACGATAAAAATATCTCGCGGTCAAACCAGTTCCAGTGGTAGGCCAAGTCAACATTTGATAAAAACTTCAATGCAAATGCCAGCTCAAGGAAACCCAATACAACTTTAACGCTGTTAAGCCATCCGCCTGATTTCGGAAGTGTTTTAAGTGCTGAAGGGAATAAAGCGAATATGGTAAATGGTAAAGCTAATGCTAACGAAAAGCCAAACATACCCATTGCCGGGCCAAGGCGATCACCCTTTGAGGCTGCATCAACCAGCAATGTTCCTATAATAGGGCCTGTACATGAAAACGAAACAACAACCAATGTTGAAGCCATAAAGAAGATACCTGCAAGACCGCCTTTATCCGAATTTGCATCCAGTTTATTGGCCAGCGAACTTGGTAGTGTGATTTCAAACGCCCCCAAAAAGGAAATGCCAAATACAATGAGCAGCAAAAAGAAGAAAATATTAAATATGCCGTTCGTTGCCAGTTCATTGAGTGCATCCGAACCAAAAATAATGGAGATCAGCAACCCTAACGTAACATAAATTACAATGATTGATACCCCATATATGAGCGATTGCATAACAGCTTTGCTTTTGCTGCCGCTTTTTTTGGTAAAAAAGCTTACTGTTAAAGGCAGTAAAGGATAAATACAAGGCAAAATTACCGCGGTAAAGCCACCCAGTAAACCTTCAATAAAGATTTGCCAAAGTGATTTTGGTTTTTCTGCTGTTTTTGAAGCAGCTGCGGGCGTCTTTGATGTTTTTGCCGCTTCTGCCTTTTTTACGGAATCGGCTTGCTTTTTCCTGATGGCTACGCTATCGGCAGCGGTGGGGATATCTGTAAATGTAACATCGGCAGCTGACACAGATGTATCGGCTGCTTTTTTTTGCACAGCATAAACCGGGTTTGCCCCGGCTATGTTAAAGATGATGATAGTGACTAATGTGATAAGCCCGGCGCGCAGGTAAGCACCTTTATTTAATAATTTCATGACTACTGTTAAGGTGTGCTGAATTATTTACCTAAAGGGATAGTGAAGTCAACATCTTCCGGTGGCAGGCATTTCATATCGTTACAGGTCATGTAGGTTAGTTTGCCTGTAACTGCTGTTGCTTTGGGCGATTTTAAACTGATTTTTTGGCTAAAAACAACTTCCTTTTCAAAATAGCTTACATTCATGCTGAATGATTTTTCGTATTTTGTTACAGGAGTTGGCTCCGTTGTTTTGCCAACGGCAGCATATAATTTTGATGGGGTAAAATCAAATGAAGTTTTTATTGGGCCGCCGTCTTTTACGGTTTGTGAATAAATGTGCCAGCCGTTTTGTATGGTTGCTTTTAAAAATACTACAGCTTCTTTGTCATTTACCTTTTTTGCCGCGTATGACCACCTCACAGGCGATTCGATCTGAGCGTAAGCGCCAACGCTGATGATAAGCGCGGTTACCAATACCAATAGTTTCTTCATTTGTTTGTTACGGTTATTATTTATTTAAAAATTTCAATTCTTTGAGGTTAAACTCCATTTGTTGCCCGTTAGTATCTTCAATAAGCAATAAGCCGTTTGGCAGTACATTTTTTACAATGCCATTGAATACCCTGCCGTTTGACTCAAAACTTTTAACCTCGTTTAACCAGTATAGTCGGCTTAAGTATGTATTCCTTACCAAATCAATTTGCCCGGCTTTCAGTTTAAGATAGTATACCTCAAGCTTTTTGCAAATTTCCGATAATAACAGTGTTAAATCATAATCCTTTTGTAAGATTTGTTTTACAGAAGTGGCGTTTGAGGCGCCGGCCGGAAAATTTTCCTGGTTTATATTTAAACCGATGCCAATAACCGAGTCTTTGAGCTGAGCACCCTGTATGGTGTTTTCAATGAGCATGCCCCCAAGTTTTCGGTCGCCGTAATAAATATCATTGGGCCATTTTATTTTTAACCGATCGCCTAAGAGGGGATGCAGGGCGTCATATACGCTTAAACTGGCCGCGCGGTTCAAATCAAATTGTGCTTCAACCGGTAAGAAACGGGGTTTTAATAAAATACTAAAAGTAAGGTTTTTTCCAGACTCGCTATGCCAGGTATTTTGTTGCTGGCCCCGGCCGGCGTACTGCTCTTCTGCCATAATGACCGTACCTTCGGGTACTGGCTTGGAATTTGACAGTAGATTTTTAAGAAAACTATTTGTTGAGTCAACTTGTTTAATTGTTACTAAATTTTGACCAACAAATAATCCTGAAAATATGTTATTTTGCAAAGTGTAATAATTTTATACTCAAAAACGTTCAAAACTAATTCTTTTTGATGGTAAAAAACAAAGTGTTAAGTGAATCTGCCTATATTTCAGAGCTGGCAATACATGGTATCCAGGAAAAAAAAGGCAACGATATTATCAGGTTAGACCTTCGTAATATATTCAGTTCAGTAGCAGATTATTTCGTAATCTGTCATGCTGATTCCTCGACACAGGTAAAAGCTATAGCAAATAGCATTGAGGATGAAATTTTCAAAGCCACCCAAGCCGAGCCCTGGCGCAAAGAGGGAATTGAGCATGGTGAGTGGATATTGCTTGATTATGTGGATGTTGTGATCCACGTGTTCAGGACCGATAAACGTGAGTTTTATGGAGTGGAAGATTTGTGGGGCGATGCAGATATTAAATATTATAAAAGTGCATAAACATCCGTCACAAAAAGGCTCAACGCATAGTCTTACTGTTACCGCGTAAAATTTAAATTATAGATTGTAAGTTTGAGCTCGTTAAAAGAAATGAAAGATATTAAAGATTCTAAATCAGAAAATCCAAGACCTATCCGTAAAATTGTGAACAAGAAGCCCTCGCCAAAACCGCCCAAGTTCAATATCATGTGGTTATATGGTATTGTTATTTTGGCTTTTTTACTGATTCCGGCCTTGTTAAACGGCGGATCGGGCAAACCGGTTACTTTCCAGGAATTTGAAGCAAACATGCTTCGTACAAATGATGTTCAAAAAATTGTAGCTTATAAAAGCGGGGACCTGGTAATGGCCGATGTTTACATTAAACAACAAAGCTTGTCAAAGCCATATTTTGCCAGTAACGTATCTAAAGACAAAAACTTTTTTAATACCAGTACCAATAGCGGTCCGCAGTTTACTTTTACGGATGCCTCATATGAGAGCCTGAAAAAGTCTATTGCCGATGCTCAAAAGGATGTGCCTGATGATCAAAAAGTATCTTTACAATTTGAACAGGGACACGAAAGCCTGTTATCAAACTGGCTGGTACAGGGCGTTATCATGGTGATATTGTTTGCCGGCGTGTGGATCTTTATCATGCGCAGGATGAGCGGTGGTTCGGGCGGTGGCCCGGGCGGCCAGATCTTTAACATAGGTAAATCAAAAGCTACCCTGTTTGATAAAGAAGCCCAGGTAACCGTTACATTTAACGATGTTGCCGGTTTGGAAGAAGCCAAGCAGGAGGTAATGGAAATTGTCGATTTCCTTAAAAACCCTAAGAAATATACTAACCTGGGTGGTAAAATCCCTAAAGGCGCGCTATTGGTAGGTTCGCCCGGTACCGGTAAAACCTTATTGGCCAAAGCTGTTGCAGGCGAGGCGCAGGTACCTTTCTTCTCTCTGTCAGGTTCTGATTTCGTGGAGATGTTTGTAGGTGTAGGTGCTTCACGCGTACGCGACTTGTTCCGCCAGGCTAAGGACAAAGCTCCTTGTATCATATTTATTGATGAAATTGATGCTATCGGCCGTGCCCGTGGCAAAAATAATATAGTAGGTGGTAACGATGAACGTGAAAACACCCTGAACCAATTGCTGGTTGAGATGGATGGTTTTGGTACTGATTCGGGTATCATTATCCTTGCTGCTACCAACCGACCTGACGTACTGGATTCGGCGTTATTGCGTCCGGGACGTTTCGACAGGCAGGTATCTATCGATAAACCGGATTTGATTGGTCGTGAGCAAATTTTCAAAGTTCACCTGAAACCAATTAAACTATCTGATGGTGTAGATGCTAAAAAACTATCGGCACAAACCCCTGGTTTTGCCGGTGCCGAAATTGCCAACGTTTGTAATGAGGCTGCGCTGATTGCCGCCCGAAAAAATAAAGAGTCGGTTGATATGACCGATTTTCAGGATGCTATCGACCGTGTTATTGGTGGTTTAGAGAAGAAAAACAAAATCATCTCTCCGGAAGAAAAACGGATTGTTGCTTACCACGAAGCCGGTCACGCTATTGCAGGCTGGTTCCTTGAACATGCCGATCCTTTGGTTAAGGTATCAATTGTGCCTCGTGGTGTCGCTGCGTTAGGTTATGCTCAATATCTGCCAAAAGAGCAGTTTTTGTACACTACCGAGCAATTGCTTGACGAAATGAGTGTATCTATGGGCGGTCGTGTTGCCGAGGATATCGTTTTCGGTAAAATTTCTACCGGTGCACTGAGTGATTTGGAGCGTATTACTAAACTTGCTTATGCCATGACCAAAATTTATGGTATGAACGATAGCGTGGGTAACGTATCATTTTATGATCCGCAGGGCGAGTACCAGTTTAACAAACCATATTCTGATACTACAGCCGAAATGATTGACGCTGAAGTGCGCAAACTGGTTGATGTGGTTTATCAAAAAACCAAAGACCTGCTGAATGCTAAACGCGACGGACTTGAAAAGATAGCTCAAAAGCTATTGGAGAAGGAAGTATTGTTCCAGAGTGATCTGGAAGAGATCCTGGGCAAACGTCCGTTTGACGAGCGCACAACTTATGATAAGTTTGTAAACGGTGAAGCCGCGTTAAATCCGGATGTGGATAACAATGCTATTCCAGACTCGCTGACTAATCCTGAACTTTCAAGAATAGACAGCGAAGATCCGAAACTTTAATTTTTAAATTATAATACAAAGCCACCGGCAAAGCTGGTGGCTTTTCTTTTTTAGCCATGAGGGATATCACTACATCAAAAGAAAAACTGCTTAAAAAAATCAGGAAAGCACTTTTGGAGAAAAGGGATAATCCATACCCTCAACTGGAAGACCAACCCCTTTATCCTGCAACGGATGAAATGCCCGAGGTGGTCTTCGCCGAACAGTTTACCAACGTAGCAGGCCAGTTTGTTTTTTGTGAGGATGAGCTGCAATTTATTGAAAACCTGCTTACCCTTGCCGAAGAACGTAAATGGCACAAAATTTACTGCTGGGAACCTAAGTTGCAGGAGATCCTGAACCAGTTTGAATACCCGCACTACGAAACCGATAAAGACTTTGAACAAGCCGAAGTTGGTTTTACTCTTTGCGAGGCTCTGATTGCCCGTAACGGCAGCATCCTGCTTTCAAACGGTAATATGGCCGGCCGCAGGTTAAGCATCTATCCATCGGTGCATATTGTACTGGCTTATACTTCGCAAATGGTTATGGACTTGAAAGATGGTTTTAAACTCATCAAAACCAAATATGGCAACCAACTGCCATCCATGATCAGCACGGTAACCGGCCCAAGCCGTACCGCTGACATTGAGAAAACACTGGTATTAGGCGCCCACGGCCCTAAAGAGCTTTTTGTTTTTATGCTGGAAGGCTGACCGCTGATTTTTTTGATTACAATGATTTGGTTGGTTTTTTCTGAAGTGCGATTTTTCGATTAGAGATTGATCTGATTTTTGCGCCATCTGATTGCTGTTCCTTTCGTCTTTAACCTTTCACCGCTCTCCTCAAAACAGCTCTTCCAAACCACATCCCTCTAATACTATTCGTTCACTTTGATTTAGCTTGTTGTATTCCCATTTAACGAGGCGGATGTGGCCATCTGAGATTTCGATGCCTGTTATATCGCCATCATCGTAACAACAGCAGCCGCTATTGAAATAGCTTGGGTGGCATGCGCTAAAATCGGGAGCCACATCACCTTTCACTTGCCGGTTAACGATCTGTTTATTTAGCTCATCGGCCAGTTTATCGTTTCCTGCTTTCCTCGCTTTCGCTATATCGTTATACAGTTTTTCGAGGTGGGTTAATGACCTGAATACCGGCTGATGTGTGTGCCCGGTTATCAGCAGCGTGTTTTTTTGCCTCTGGCTCCATTCATACATAATGCGGTTATGATCTGTTTTAAGCAGGTCATTATTTGCCGGCGTATTGATATTTACCTTCAGATATGCCTGGAAAGGTGCCCATACATTGGATACAAACCATTTACTGAACCAGTTGCCATCGCTTTGCAAATCGCCCTGGTGGCCATGCGTCATGAATATATTTAGTGGTTTACCATTAACTGTTGTTTGTAGTACAGCTCCTTCATAGATCTTAATTACTTCATCATAAATTTGCTTTAATCCAACTGCCGCTAAAGGGTCATTGTCCCAAAACAGATCATGATTGCCAAATATTTTCATGAATTCTTTACGTTGTATGAACCGTTTTTCGCTTTCAAATGTGGCTTTGTTGTGCTTTTTTATGGTGATGAACAAGTTTTCCCAAAGCTCCTCGCTGTCGCCAAGATTGATGTAGAAAAATGGTTGGCTGTAGTAATAATCAAGTGCTGTAAGGTAGTTCTTCTCGGCAAGGGCGAAAATGTCCATATCATCACGGGCGCCCTTGTGTTGATCAGAAAAGATAATGAATTTACCTTTTTCTGCGTCGAAAGGTATTATAAGGCCTTTTTTACCCGACCCGGTTAGCAGGCTTTTGTATAACCGGTTCAGTGATCTGTTAACCCGCTTCTTATCCGGTCGTGATGAGAGCCTGTCGGCCAACCGGGCAACCGGCTTAGTTAACAGTTTTTGTAAAAACTTGCGCATGACTTTTTAACGTATGATATAGTGTATTGTGTTGTAAGTTGACAGTTACTTTTACCGTGTTTAAACGGGATGTAATACAGTGAAATAACGGATAGGTTGTTTTATTATAATTAGTTAGATTAGGCCTGATTTAAAGACACCCTAAATTATATGGAACCTATTGACTTAAAAACAGCCAGGGAAATGGTGGCTCGCTATAAGCAGACCCGAAAAGCGGTTATTGACAAACATCATGAGGTTAATGATACGGAATCGACATGGATTTCGATTGATAAGCTAAAGGAGTTTGTTAATAATTTACCACCTGAAGCCACAGGTGTAAGGTTACATTTCGGAGTTCATGATGCCGATCATAGTAATGCGCCGCACCAAACGTCGGTTGCTATAGTTGGCACTGTTGCCGGAGCAGGTAAAGATGAGCATATTGATGCGATACAAAGTGATCAGGTAGCAAACCTGTCTGTGAGCGGCCTTGCAGCTTTAAGCAGCGGAAGGGAATGTCCGCCAATGTGCCAGGGATAGAATAAATTAATCAGTTTCATGAATGCTAAAGTATATATGTTATTTTAGCATTCATGCTGGAGAATTTTTACTATGTAATGGATGTGGTGGCTTTTGTATGCTGCCTTTTTACATATAAAGGGCTTGACAAGAACTTTAAAAGACTACTGCCCTTGTTGAGCTTTTTGCTTGTTTACGATTTTGTGAACATTTTTGGCTGGCTAAATATTTATCATTCAAACGCGTGGTGCAATAATATTGAAGACATACTGCTATTTGCCTTTTTTACATGGTTTATACAAGGCTTTGATGAGCGTATTGGACGACGAAAGAAGGTTTATATAGGTGCCGGCGTAGTTATCTTGTTATCGATACTGGATATCTTATTTGTACAAGGGGGGATATGGAAAAGAGCAACTGCAGCTACCCTTTTACAAGATCTTTTTCTGATATGGATGATTTGCGATTATTACTATCGCCTGCTGAACAATGATAGTGACGAGTATATTGAGCTGATAACCCACCCCCCTTTCCTGGCATTAACGGGCGTATTTTTTTATTACTTATCCACAACATTTTTTTACTCATGTTTTGGTTATATGGTGTATCGAAATAATTATCATTTCTATTTGATAGCAGCAACGCTGCTTAACCTAACAACTTTTGCATTGAATTTTTTATTCTCAATAGCCTTTATATGCTCTTTCAGGAAGAACAGGTTATCCTCGTTATAATAGCGGGCTCCGCCTTCATACTGCTGCTTGGTGTATTCATTATCGGCTTTATGCTCATGTACCAAAAAAAGCAGAACAAAAACCTGCTTGAGCGCGAAAACCTTAAAGCCTCATTTAAGCAGGAGATGCTTAAAACGCAGATAGAGATCCAGGAGCAAACGCTTAACGATATAAGCCGTGAGATCCATGATAATATCACGCAGGTTTTGTCATTTGTAAAATTGAACCTGGGCCTGCTTAACAATAGCCTTGATGACGAAAAAAAAGCCCGTGTAAATGAGAACCGCGAACTGGTTTCGCAAACCATTAATGATTTGAGGCACCTTTCAAAAAGCATGAGCTTTGAGCATATCAGTTCGCAGGGACTTATAAAAACCCTCGAAACCGAAACCGAACGTTTAACCCGCAGTGGTATCATCAATGTTATTTTTGAGGTTGAAGGTGATGTATATAGTTTAGGAGAGCAGCGCGAACTGGTGATATTCCGGATCTTCCAGGAAGCGGTCAATAATACCCTGAAATACGCTAAGGCAGCTAACCTTAAAATCGGTTTGTATTATACTGCACAAATGTTTAATTTGCTCATCGAAGATGATGGTGCTGGTTTCAATGCCGAAAAGGTTGATAATAAGGGCGGTTCGGGATTGCGTAACATTGAAAACAGGGCAGCTTTAGTAGGCGCGGACGTAATTATTGCCAGCTCGCCTGGTAAGGGTTGCCAGATAAAATTGTCGTTCAATCCCCTGGTACAACAAATTTATGCTAAAGGAACCCATTCAAATAGCCTTAGTTGATGATCATAAACTCTTCAGGAGCGGTATGGCTGCTCTTGTCTCCAATTTTAAAAGATACAACATACTATTTGAGGCCGCAAACGGGCAGGAACTAATAGACACGATAAGCAAAGGCATAGTTCCTGATATTATACTGCTGGATATCAGTATGCCGGTTATGGATGGCGTTGAAGCCGCGCAAGTGCTCAGGGCAAAATATCCCGGCGTTAGGGTCATCATATTATCCATGTTTGAGGATGCCGAAAAGGTACTGCTCATGGTAAAAATGGGCGTTAAAGGCTACCTGCTTAAAGATTCGGAGCCTTATGAAGTTGAAGAGGCCCTTTTGAAGGTTTCGCAGGGAGAGCTTTACTATCCGGAATTTGTAACCCGCCATCTCATTACCAACTTTAACAGCAAGTTAGAGAACATCAAGCTTAACCCGCGCGAAATAGAATTCCTTCGTCTTACCGGCACAGAGCTTACTTATAAAGAAATTGCCGAAACCATGAACATCAGCGTGCGCACCGTTGATAGCTATCGCGACCAGCTTTTTGAAAAACTCCAGATTAAAAGCCGCGTAGGGCTGGTTTTGTATAGCATAAAAAATAAACTGATTGAATTGTAATTTGCTAATAAATTTAGCAAATTTGTTCAATGTCACATGAGGAAAATCCGGATTTTTTTAAAGGACGAGGGGCGCAGGTAAATACGCACAACAAGTTTCTGAAAAACAAGTATGTACTTGATCATATCGAGGGTATTGACGAGCCTTTGCTTGAAAATAGCAACACGCAGCTTTTTGAAGAAACGCCCAAAAAAATTGTAAGCGAATCCAACAGTCCCGACCTGAGCCATATGTACTCCATAAACCCGTACCAGGGTTGCGAGCATGGCTGCATTTACTGTTATGCCCGTAACAGCCATGAATATTACGGCTTTAGCGCCGGGCTCGATTTTGAGCGCAAGATCATTATTAAACCCAATGCCCCCCAGCTGCTTGAGCAATATTTCAACAAAAAAAATTATAAGCCGGTTTGTATCATGCTCTCCGGTAATACCGATTGCTATCAGCCCGTTGAACGGAAGCTTAAGATAACCCAGGCCCTGCTGGAGGTTTTCTGGAAGTATAAAAATCCGGTTAGTATCATCACTAAAAACAACGTTATACTGCGGGATATCGATTTGCTTACAGATATGGCCAGGCTGAACCTGGTACATGTAAACATATCCATCACCTCCCTTAATGAGCAACTGAGGCAGAAACTTGAGCCGCGCACTGTAACAGCAACAGGCCGTTTGGCGGTAGTTCAAAAGCTTTCGGAAAAAGGCATCCCGGTACGGGTAATGGCAGCGCCGATCATTCCCGGGTTAAACAGTAATGAAGTGCCTAATATCATTAAAGCCGCCGCTGACAGAGGCGCTTTAGCCGCCGGTTTTACCATGGTGAGGCTCAACGGCAGCATAGCCGAGATTTTCAGCGACTGGATTTACAAAGCTTTTCCAGACCGTGCCGAAAAGGTACTGAATATGATCCGCGCGACGCATGATGGTAAACTAAATGACAGCGATTACGGCCGCAGGATGAGCGGCGAGGGCAAGGTAGCCGAATCCATTCACCAGATGTTTAAAATGGCTTGCAAACGCTTTATGGGCGATAGGCAAATGCCCGAATATGACTATAGTTTATTTGTGCCGAGGAAAGGGAAGCAGACGAGTATGTTTTAAGTGGAATTTCTTTCGACGCTCTTTTACAATCTTGTATATACAGTTTAGAACGTAAGTGGTTTAAAGTTAATAGTCAAATAAGGTTTAAAGTTTCCAGGGCTATCGGCTCCGTGTGAATAAAAGCTTTTCAACTCCAACACCTATCCCCACCCCAATAACATAACACAACAAATCGCTCCACAAAAAACCCTCACCTAAAACGAGCCTGCCAAACAGTGTGTTCCTGATGTCATCTATCCATGGCGCTTTATAAAGTTGGCTGAACTCTATCGCAAAGCAAAACAGCAAAGCCGCAATAGCATTGAACCTGATAGTTTTGGTAATAAACAGAAATCTCATGATAAAGTAAACCATAGCAGCCCATAAAATATCGCCAATAAATAAAGGGATAAATTTAAAATGGCGGGATAGCAAGCCGAAGATAATGGTTGCTATTGATAATATAAAATAGGTTATCCGGGTTTTAGACATACAATAAATATCGGCTAAATAAATGCAACAAAAAAGGCACCCATTGGGTGCCTTTGATATATTTAACTTTATAAATGGTTGCTTATGCTTCTTCAGCTTCCAAAGCCATTTGCTCGTCAACAAGGATACGTCCGCAATGCTCGCAAACGATGATCTTTTTACGCTGACGGATGTCTGACTGGCGCTGAGGAGGGATCTGGTTAAAGCAACCAGAGCATGAATCACGTTGGATAGTTACAACTGCAAGTCCGTTTTTAGCGTTTTGACGTAAACGGGTGTAAGCAGTTAATAAACGTTCTTCGATGTTGTCCATAGCTTTTGCAGCCTGGGCATTTAATTCGGTCTCTTCTTTTTCAGTTTCGGCAGTAATGGTGCCTAATTCTTCTTTCTTGGCGTCAAGGTCGGCCTGGCGGGCTTCCAGATCGGCCAATGCTTTTTCGTAAACCTGGGTTTTGTTGGTGATTTCGAAGCCGTATTCGCGAATCTTCTTTTCACTTACCTGTATATCTAAGCCCTGGATCTCAATTTCTTTTGAGATTGCATCATATTCGCGGTTGTTTTTAACCTCGTTAAGCTGGCCTTCGTATTTTTTGATGTTCGCCTGAGCTTCTTTGATCAGGTTTTTACGGGTAACTATGTCATCTTCCACATCGTCAAGTTCACCTTTGATCTTTTGGATGCGGGTTTCAAGGCCTGCAACGTCGTCCTCAAGGTCGGCAACTTCCATTGGCAATTCGCCCCTTACCTGGCGGATCCTGTCAATCTTGGTGTGGATAGTTTGTAGTTCGTATAAAGCTTTAAGCTTTTGTTCTACGGTTTGTTCCATTAAATAAAATATTTGACGGGGTTTGTATTTACTTCTGTTAAACGGACGGCAAAGATAGGGAATTTTTTTCTAATTATTTCATACAATAATTGCTGCGTAAATTGTTCACTCTCAAAGTGTCCGATATCTGCAATAACTATCTTTCCTTCGGCATCAAAAAACTCATGATACTTGTAATCGGCCGTGATAAAAACGTCGGCTCCTGCGGCTATGGCATGCTTTAGCAAAAAGCCTCCCGAACCGCCGCACACAGCTACTTTTTTAACGTGTTTGCCTAATAATTTAGTATGCCGTATCACATGCGTGCGCATCTTATCCTTTACATGAAACAGGAAACTTTCTTCATTAAGCGGCATTTCCAGCTCGCCTATCATACCCGAGCCTACCTGCTGGTGCTGATTGGTTAAATTGTAAAGATCATAGGCAACTTCTTCATACGGATGGGCCAGGATCAGCGCCATCAGGATCTTGCTCTCCAAATTGGCCGGATATACCGTTTCAATGCGGATCTCATCTTCCTTGTGGCGTTTGCCAATTTCGCCCACATAAGGGGTTGCGGCATCATTGCCTTTAAATGTCCCTGTTCCCTCTGCATTAAAACTAACCTCGCTGTAATTACCAATATTGCCTGCACCTGCTGCAAACAAAGCATCACGTACAGTGTCGGCATGGTTTAGCGGAACGTACGTAACCAGTTTTTTGATCAGGTTATGTTTGGGCAGCAGTATTCGGCTGTTTTTTAAACCCAAAGTTTCGCAGATGCGGGCATTAACACCGGTCATGATGCTATCCAAATTGGTGTGAATAGCGTATATAGCAATACCTTTACGGATAGCTTTTTCAACCACGCGTTCTACATAAGTTTTACCGTTGAATTTCTTGATCCCTTTAAAAACTATAGGGTGGTGAGATATGATCACCTGGCAGCCGGTGGCGATGGCTTCATCAACCACAGCTTCGGTGCAATCAAGCGAGATCAGGGCCTGGCTTACCTCCTGCTCCGGGTTGCCAACTATCAGGCCAGAATTGTCGTAATCTTCCTGGTAATTAAGTGGCGCGAGGCTTTCAAGGTAAGCGGTTAGGGCAGATAGTTTCATTAAGTTTTTTTAGAGATAAATAACGGCTTTGTTTAGCTGCTCATTTTAGCCATTTGGTAGCTTTCATAAGCCATATTCTTATTATACTCCAAAGTTATCGACTTATTGTTGATCAAATCCACAATGGTGCCAATCCAGCAAAAGCCTACTGTTAGTAAATAAACAATACCCATCCCAATCTGGCCTAATACAAAGCGCTGAATGCCGGCAAAGCCTACAAAACCAAGCAAGGTAAATAACAATATATCCTGCGAGTTTTTGCGCTTATTGCTATAAACCATGTAAAAATATTTTTTCTGGCTTTCTGTCAGATCGGGGGTGGCGTGCTGTAAAAATCCCAACTCTTCTGGCGAAAAACCGGCAAACGTACTATGTGGGTCCTGGTACATGTTCATATAGGTAAGGCTTATTAAAAAGTAATAAGCCAAATTTAAATATTTACCGCATTAAAACTATAGGTTAAAAAATGATTTAAAAATTCTTTTCCATACGTAGGGGTAAACAATAGTGAGGTTGTAATACCTGTATGAAAGTTTTAGTAACCGGGGCAACAGGGTTTATTGGCAGGCAGCTCACGTTATCGCTGGCTATGCAGGGCTATGATGTTAAAGCCTTATGCCGTAATACCGATCATCCATATTTAATAAAGCATAAAAATATTGAACCGGTTACAGGCAATATCATGTACCGGCAAAGCCTGGGCAGGGCAATGCAGGGCTGCCAGCAGGTGTATCATACAGCCGCCATGGCCAAAATGTGGTGCCGTAACCCGGATGATTACCATGAAACCAATGTTGTTGGTACCCGTAACGTACTTGAAGTTGCAGCAGGTGCCGGTGTACAGAAAATAGTTTACACATCAACCTGCGGTGTTTGGGGCCCAACAGTAAAACATCCCATGAGCGAGAATGATCCAAGAATAGCTGGTTTCCCCATTGCTTACGAGCGTACCAAATACCTGGCAGAATTGGAGGTGCAAAACTTTGCAAAGCAGGGAGGGATATACATCGTTACAGTAAATCCATCACGCGTATATGGCGAAGGGCCTGTTACCGAAAGTAATACAGTGGGTAAAATGGTTTTGGCCTATTTACG
The DNA here is from genome assembly GCF_900100945.1 of Mucilaginibacter gossypii. GTDB lineage: Bacteria > Bacteroidota > Bacteroidia > Sphingobacteriales > Sphingobacteriaceae > Mucilaginibacter > Mucilaginibacter gossypii. The sequence goes on from NZ_FNCG01000005.1 coordinate 95,929, forward strand.
CGGCAAATGGCATTTTATTCCCGGCAACGGCGAACAGGTAGCCAATTATGCTTTTTTAACTGATGTGGTTGATGGACATTTTGCGGCTATGAATAATGGAACCAGCGGCGAACGCTATATCTTGGGCGGAGAGGATATTAGTTTTAATGATTTTTTCAAAACAGTACATCAGGTATCAGGTAAACAACATCGTCTCATTCATCTGCCGTTAAAGGCTATCGAATTTTACAGCCATCTTGAAAAGCTGAAAGCACAGCTTACCGGGTTACGCCCCTTTTTTTTACCTGAGTTTGCCGAACGTTTAAAGTATGATCAAAAGTATAGCAGCAATAAGGCTATAACCCAATTGGGTTATCGGATAACCCCCTTTGCCGAAGGGATGCACAAAACAATCAACTACCTTAAACAAGCCTGAACATGGTACATCAAACTGCAATTATAACCGGAGCCAGCGAAGGGTTGGGCAAATCATTTGCCATTGAACTGGCATTACGCCATGTAAACCTGGTACTGGTTTCATTGCCGGGTTCAGGTCTGCCCGAACTGGCATCGTTTATCCGCAAAAATTTTGAGGTTAAAGTAAGTTATCTTGAAATTGATTTAACCCTTGCCGAAAGTTACCCGGCTATTTTTAATTACCTTAGTGATAAGCAAATTACGGCCCACCTACTCATCAATAATGCGGGTTTAGGTAACTGGTCGTGGTTTGAAGATTTGAACATTGGGTTTTATAAAAAGCAAATTGAACTGAACGTGATTACACCTGTACTGCTTACCCGCCTGTTCCTGGCCCAGGCCGATGTCTCTACTACCTCTTATATATTGAATGTAGGGAGCTTGGGCGGCTTGTTTGTAGTGCCTAAAAAGCAGGTTTACGGTGCTACCAAATCATTTATCAGGTATTTTACCAAATGTTTGCAGCTGGAACTTCAGGGCTCAAATGTGAAAATCAGCCTGCTTAGTCCCGGAGGCATTAACACCAAGCCTGAGCTGCTGGTAATGAATAATAAGCTTAGAGGCATATCAAAGGCAACTATTATGGAGCCCGGGCACGTGGCACGTATAGCAATTGATGGTTTGCTGAAAGGAAAAAAAGAAATTATACCTGGCATGATAAACAGGATGCTTGTTTTACTAAACAGTTTGCTGCCTGCCGCTGTTAAAGACATCATTATAAGGCAGCGCCTGGCCACCATTATTAAAAGCTGACAGCATGATCATTTCATTACTTACCTATCGGCATATTAAAAACCTTTGCAGCTTTTTCAAGCGCACGCGCAATAGTTTTAAGCTTATTAATAACGAACGTATTGTTATTATCTCGGGCAGTATGCGCGGATTGGTATTGTATTTTGACCGCGATGCCTGCGAGGTGAAAAATGGAGAAACAGATTTTATCAGTATTGACATAACCCGCGATTTCTCAGTCGAGATGCTGATGCGGATCCTGGTGAACCATAACATCATAACTTCGGTTTTTGAAGGTTGATCGCATTGCTATCCAGGTAATTTATTCAGTAATAGTTTAATAACCAGACCTAACCGTTTAAAGCCGTACACTGGCTGTAACGTTTCCGAACAATAGTGTCCTTTATTGCCTTTCAATGTGTTCATTGTAAGTTATTTATATTGTGGCATGAAATTTAATATCATGTTATGGTACCTGTACCGATATTACAAATGCGATGCCTGATTAGTTTAAATATGTGCTGAAAAAGATTATTGGGACATATCTGTGAGTATAATAGCATAACGCTGTTGGGGACTGTATATTGATGAATAAAATTGTTCTTTTCGTTAGGAAAACTTAAACCTACATAACCATGATCAGAACGTACTTTAAACTCGCTTACCGCAATTTAATTAAAGACAAAACCTATTCCGTTATTAATATATCTGGTTTGGCAATTGGCCTCGCAGCAAGTATCCTGATATTGCTTTGGGTACAAAACGAACTGAGTTACGATATGTTTCATAAAAATGCGGCACAACTATATCGTATAAACTGGGATGTTGATGGCTTAACCATGGCCGGCACACCCACTGCAATGGCTGCCTCGGTAAAAGCGCAATTACCGGCTGTGAAAAATGCAGTACGTATAAACACGAAGAGTTACTTGTTTGGAGCCAACGACAAAAGGTTTATAGAAGACAGGGTAATTTATGCCGATCCCAATTTTCTGGATGTATTTTCATTCCCGCTTGTAAAAGGTGATCGTGCAGAAGCTCTAAAGCAAATAGATGGCGTTTTAATAACGGAAGCTACAGCCGTGAAATATTTTGGTAATGAAAATCCCGTTGGCAAGTTTCTGAAAAAAGACAATAGTGAAAACGTGGTAGTGACCGGGGTTTTAGCCAACATCCCTGCTAACTCGCACATGCAATTTGATTTTGTAATGCCAACAGCAGCATTGTACAGAGCTAACCCAAAGGTTGAAAAATATCAATGGGAAGCGCCGTATTTTCATACTTATCTTCAGTTAGATGAAAATTTTGATCCAAGCCCTGTCAATTTAAAAAAGCTGGAAAGCCAGATTTTCCAGATCTACCATAAATACGAACCGCAAATGAAGAGCGCTTTCCATCTTCAGCCGATTACCCAAATCCATATGGCCCCGGCGATAGAGATGGATTTACCCGGGCACGGTAATGCGCTATACCTAAAAATGTTTTTTGTTGTAGCTATTTTAATACTTGCCGTTGCCTGTATCAATTTCATGAACCTGGCTACTGCGCGTTCGGCCCGACGGGCAAAGGAAATTGGCTTGCGCAAAGTAGCTGGGGCGCAAAGGTTTCAACTGATATTTCAGTTTTTAAGCGAAGCCGTGTTCACTGCTTTTTTATCGCTGCTTCTTGCACTTTGGATAGTAGTTTTGGTCCTGCCGATGTTTAATCAGCTGATTGGTAAACAACTTACCATTGATTTTGCCGATGCGAATCTTTGGCTTGGTCTGTTATGTATCGCGTTATTAACAGGGGTGATATCGGGAAGTTACCCGGCATTGTTTTTATCGGGTTTTAATCCTGTTAAAGTGCTTAAGGGGAATGTGAAATCAATGGGCGGTAATTTAATTTTTCGCCATGCTTTGGTGGTGACCCAGTTTGTTGTTTCGGTGGTTTTACTGATAGGTACGATAGTTATTTACCAGCAACTTAAGTTTGTACGAGAAAGAAATCCCGGCTTTAACAAATCCAGTCTTTTATATATGGACATGAACGGTGACATGGTAGATAAAGAAGCTTTGCTGAGAAATGAGCTACGGCAAAATCCGCTCACCAGTGATTTTGCTATTACCAACGAACTTCCTATAGATGTGGGAGCTGGCGCAAACGTTTCATGGCCCGGCAAAGACCCCAAAACGCTCGGAAACCCGACGCCGGGAATTTACGTGAGCGAAAATTTTGCCCATCTATTCGGATTGAAATTACTGGCAGGCCGTTTCTTTTCCGAATCAATTAAAACCGATTCAAATAATTGTGTCATTAACCAAAAACTATTGAGCTTGATGGGCTTTACTGATCCTGCGGCAGCCATTGGCAAACCGATGACATTGCACAATAAACCCAGTGTTATTATTGGTGTGGTTAAAGACTTTAATTTCAAACCTGCCCAGTCGGCCATTGAACCCCTGATCATTGCTTTAACAGGTGGTGGCGGTAATGTGGTTATACGAACTAAGCCTGGAGCAACCTTTGCAACTATAAAGGCTCTGGAGAAAATGAGTAAAGAAATTAGTCCTGCTTATCCTTTCAGCTTCAATTTTGTTGATCAGCAAATGGCCAGCCTTTACCATGGAGAGCAGCAGATGGGTAATATTTTTAAACTATTTGCGGCAATAGGCATTTTTATTTCATGTCTTGGTTTATACGGTTTATCGGCGTTTATTGCCGAACAGCGTACCAGGGAAATAGGCGTACGCAAGGTATTGGGCGCATCGGTATTTAACCTGGTTTATTTGTTATCATCCGGAATTACCAGGTTGATCCTGATAGCTATCTGTATAGCATTACCGGTTGCGTGGTACGCGGCAAATACCTGGCTGGCTGGATTTGCTTATCATATTAATGTTAGCTGGCTGATATTCTTGTTGGCATCGGGGTCAGCTTTGGGTATAGCCTGGCTTACGGTTGGCTATGAATCTATCAAAGCCGCAACCGTGAACCCTATTAAGAGCTTAAGAACTGAGTGATGCTTGCGTTACATAAATGAACACCCACCTGTCCGTATCCGAACGGTACTTCATTGTTGGTTGAGTTTAATTGTTTGATATATAGCTATTTGTGATATTGGCACTGTTTTGCATGCCACACAATTAAATAAAACGGATTTTTATGCTGAAAAACTATATCAAAACCGCCTGGCGGAACCTTGTCCGCAATAAGTTTTATTCGGTGATCAATATTGCCGGGTTAACTGTAGGCCTCGCCATTGGGATCCTCATCCTGCTTTGGGTGCAGGACGAATTTAGCTTTGATAGCTTTCATAAAAACGCATCAAATATTTACCGGGTAGAGCTTTTTGGCGGTACAGGGGCCAGCAAGCAGATCTGGCAAACAACAGTAGCACCGATGGGGCCGCTGGCCAAACAGGAACTGCCCGTTGTGCAAGATCAGGTGCGCATAACCAATAACTGGTTTTTCTCATTATTTAAATACCAGGATAAAATTTTTAACGAGCAGGCGGTAGGCTTTGCTGATCCCTCCCTGTTTACTGTTTTTGACTTTCCGCTGATTGAAGGTAACAAGGCAAAGCCTTTTACGAACGATAATTCCGTAGTGATTACAAAAAGAACGGCAAAAAAATATTTCGGTAATCAAGATGCTTTAGGAAAAGTTATTGTGGCCGATAATAAAGAGAATTTTACTGTATCGGGCGTTATTGATGATTTCCCGCTTAACTCAAGCATTAATTATGATATGATCATGCCTATGAGCTATCATATCAAATATATGTTTACCAACAATAAGGTTGATCTGAACCATGATTTCAGCAATTACGCTTATGAAACCTATTTGTTGTTGAAGCCGGGTACTTCTTTAAAAAAGCTATCGGCCGATTTGAATAAAGTTCACCTGAAACGGAAGCCTGAAGATACCGATGCCGATTACCTCTTGCTGCCCGCAACTAAAATGCACCTTTATAATGCTGATGGTACCGACCGGGGGATCAGCACTGTACATATCTTTATCATTATCGCCTTAGTAATATTAGTAATTGCCTGTATCAACTATGTTAACCTTTCAACCGCGCGGGCCATGCTGCGCGCCAAGGAAATAAGCATGCGAAAGATCATCGGCGCGGCAAAAACACAATTGTTTATGCAGTTTGTGGTAGAAACAGCTTTGCTGTTTATCCTTTCGTCGGTTTTAGCAGTGTTGGTAATTTATAACGTAATTCCTGTATTTAATGAAATTGCGGGTAAGCAGCTGGTATTTAATCTTTCCAACTACCATATCTGGTTAGTTATTGCGGGTACCATTACTGCTACACTTGTATTGTCCAGTATTTACCCGGCGCTCCTGTTATCATCTTTTGAACCTTTAAAGGCACTTAAGGGTAAAATATCCAATGGCATTGGCGATGTGGTTTTCCGTAAAATCCTGGTAGTGGTACAGTTTACCTTTTCGGTTGTGCTTATTATCGGTACAATCGTAATCACCAGCCAACTTAATTACATCCGGTCTAAAAATTTAGGCTATGATAAAAGCCATGTGTTTGCTTTTTGGATGCGCGATATGAAAGATCATTATGATGCTGTTAAAGCCGAACTGTTGAAACAACCGGGTGTTGAGGCGGTAACCCGATCAAGCGGAAATATTGTTAACAACGGCGGCATCTCGGGCGATAATGATTGGGATGGCAAAGCCACAGGGCAAACATTTATCGTGCACCCGCAGGGAATTGATAAAGATTTTATTTCTTTTTTCAAGATAAAAATGACTGCAGGTCGCGGTTTTGATGGCTCGGTGAGTGATTCGGCTCATTATATCCTGAATGAGGCTGCAATTAAGGAGTTAGGTATGAAAGACCCGATAGGCAAACGTTTCAGGTTGCGTAAAACTGAAGGAACTATCATAGGCGTGGTAAAGGATTTTCACTTTGCAAGTATGCGTGAAAAAATTGGGCCGATGGTGTTTTTCTACGCCCCGGATACGTATGCTTCACTGTATATTAAAACAACCGGCGATGGTGCGCCAAAAGCCATAGCAGCTGCCGAAAAAGAGTTTAAACAATACAATGGGCAATTTCCATTTGGTTACACTTTCCTGGATGACATATTCAACAACCTTTACCAGGGCGAGCAGCGCGAAGGTACCTTATTTAACTATTTTGCAGGGATCGCGATTTTAATTTCTTGTCTTGGCCTGCTTGGTTTAGCTGCTTACACCGCCCAGGTGCGTACCCGAGAAATTGGCGTGCGAAAGGTTTTAGGCGCTACCGTTACTAATGTTGTTGCCTTATTAGCCAAAGATTTTATAAAGCTTGTATTGATTGCTATTGTAATAGCCTTCCCGATAGCCTGGCTGGCTATGAGCCACTGGTTGGATGCATTCGCTTACAGAGTGGGTATTAGCTGGACAACTTTCATCTTATCGGCAGCTATCGCCCTATTGATAGCCTTTATTACCATCAGCTTTCAATCGGTTAAAGCCGCGCTGGCTAACCCGGTTGATAGTTTAAGGAGGGAGTAATAGTTGGTTCAAATTGGTAGAGACTCGTCACATGCGTTTCCCGAATGACTGGTTTTGCGTTGATTGCTTATCTGTCCTCATGGGAGACGCATGTGATGCGTCTTTACTTTGAAAACTTAAAACAATTCCACCAACCGCTCCAAAGCCATCCCTCTCGATCCTTTGATCAGGATAGTTGAATTGGTAATAGGCTGTGCTTTCAAAGCAGCAATGGCATCTTCGGCAGTTTCATAAAACTTGTCCATGGTCCATGGTCCATGATCCATGGACTGCGAAGCACCCAAAAAATCCTTTCCGATAAAGATGCGTTCATCAACAGCGGTATCCATAGCTTTGCGGATAACAGATGCATGTTCAACAGCCGCTTCCGGCCCCATTTCAAACATATCGCCCAAAATAAGTACCTTCCTTTTTGCTTCAATTTTGCCCACGTTTTCAATGGCTACAAACATGCTGCTTGGGTTGGCATTGTAATAATCGCAAATGAGCGTATTAGTAGCTGTTTGTACAATTTGCGAGCGGTTATTTTTAGGCTGATAACCCTCGATACCGGCGTTGATTTCATTAGCCGGTAAACCGAGATAGGTGCCTATACATATGGCTACTAAAATATTGGGCAGGTTATAAGTACCCGTTAGCTGGGTTTTAACTTGATAGCAGTCGCCGGTTTTATTATTGGTCCAACTTAAAGTGAGCAACGGAGAATTTTCCAACAGTTCACCGCTGATGAGATTGTCAATAGCATCGGTTCCGTAATACTCCACGTGAGGTAAACGACGGACAGCAGCCATCTCCATTAAAACAGTATCATCGCTATTGACAAAGACAGCACCATCTGTTTTGCTTACTCCTCCTTTAGGGGGCAGGGGGGCAAAATAATCATACAACTCCCCTTTACCCTTCTTCACTCCTTCAACTCCGCCAAAACCTTCCAGATGCGCTTTACCAACATTGGTAATTAAGCCAAGCGATGGTTGAGCAATACTGCAAAGCATCTCGATCTCTTTTTGGTGATTGGCCCCCATTTCAATAACGGCCACCTCGTGGCTGGCATCAATGGTTAAAATTGTAAGTGGTACACCAATATGGTTATTTAAATTGCCTTGGGTAGCCTGGGTTTTAAAATGCTGCGATAATACGGCATTGATCAGTTCTTTGGTGGTGGTTTTTCCGTTGGTACCTGTAAGTCCGATAACCGGGATGTCAAGCTGACGGCGATGATAACGCGCTAAATCCTGCAAGGTAGTTAAAACATCCTCAACCAATAAATACTGTTCGCCCAGTTGATATTCGGCGTTATCAATTACTGCGTAAGCTGCACCGGCCTCAACTGCTTTTTGTGCAAAAGTGTTGGCGTCAAACTTATCGCCTTTGAGGGCGAAGAACAGATTGCCAGGCACTATCTTCCGGGTGTCGGTGCTAATTACGGGGTGTTTGAGGTATATATCGTACAGTTGGGTTGTGGTAGTCATGTGTGTTGAACAAATACAATTCAAAAATATGTCATCATTAGCTTGCGTACGTTTGCAACGAGTGCTTAACGTGGCTCGGCGATTGTATCGCCGGGCTTGCGTTTAAAACGCAAGCCCATTTTAAGCGCTCGTTGCAAACGAGCCCAAGGTTTCAAACTTAACAAAAATTATTCCCCCTTGTTCATCCAGCCAATTACAGCTTTGATTTCACCGTAGCTGTAATCATCGCCTAAAACTTCTTTTAAGGGCGATAGTCTTTCAGTTCCATAACTTTCAACGGCGTCGGCAATAACAGCGATCTTTTTCTGCGGAACTATTTCGGTGATATCCAGATCGCCGTTTTGTACATAATAACTCAGGTGTGTTTCTATGGTAGCTGTAGTGAACCCACGCTCAGCAGCTATTTCGACAACGGTTTTTCCGGAGCGATATAGGTTAAACGTTTCGGCTTTAGTATCATTGCTTCGCGAAGAAGATTTGGTTTGCCCCGGTGATTTCGCCTTCCGCTCCCGTTTAGGCGATTTCTGTTTTATTTTTGAACCGAGGCCTTTTTCAGCACAATAAATCTTAACCGGTTCAAGCAGTTCGCGACCATAACGGGCCAGTTTAATATCGCCAAAACCAGAAATCATTCGCAATTCATCCAAACTTTGTGGCAGGTAGGTAGCCATTTCCTGCAGTGTAGCATCGGATATAATAACATAAGCCGGTACATTTTCACCCTCGGCAATGCCCCGCCTAACTTCCCTTAACCGGTTGAATAACGGAATCTCATAAGGAAGGCTTTCTTCATGATGAACTTCTTCAACTTTTTCTATTTCAATAAACTCAACTTTTTGGCCGCCTTTTAAAACAGCTGCACTTTGCGCGGTAAGCTTTAAAACCGGATATTCGTCGCCGGCGGTTTGCAGATAGCCCATGGTAACCAGCTCGCGGATGTGGTGCTGCCAGTCGGCCTTGCTGATATCTGCACCGATACCGTAGGTTTTTAACTGCTTATGTTCTTCACGGATCTTATCGCTTTTCGATCCCCGCAAAAAATCTATTACATAGTTAGCCCCGAAACGTTCATTTAACCGGGCTACCGCCGAGAGCGCTTTTTGAGCGATCAGCGTGCCATCAAAACGTTTATATTCAGTTAAGCAAACATCGCATGAGCCGCATTTGGCCGGAAATTCTTCGTCGAAGTATTTCATCAGGTATTGCCTGCGGCACGATAGCAGCTGACAATATTTAACCATATCATTAAGCTTATTAAGCATGATGCGGCTTTGCTGCTCGTTGCCTTCAACTTTGGCAAAAGCCTGCAATTTCATTGCATCGCCGGGCGAGTAAAGCAACAATGCTTCCGATGGAAGCCCATCGCGCCCAGCCCTGCCGGTTTCCTGGTAATATCCTTCAATGTTTTTTGGCAGATCAACATGTACTACATAGCGCACGTTTGATTTATTGATACCCATACCAAAGGCGATGGTTGCCACGATGATTTTGAGGTCGTCACGTAAAAAAGCTTCCTGGTTACGGGCTTTAACTTCATTACTAAGACCGGCGTGATAGGCCTCGGCAGCAAAGCCTTCATCTTTTAAATCCTCGGCCAAAGCCTCGGTAGATTTACGGGATAGGCAATAAATAATCCCCGACTCATCCTTATGTTCATTTAAAAAGGCGATGAGCTGTTTAAAGCTGTTCTTTTTAGGCGCTACGCGGTAAGTAATATTTGCCCTGTTAAATGAGGATACAAATATTGCCGGCTTATGAAGGTTGAGCTTTTCAAGAATATCTTTTTGTGTAAGCTTATCCGCAGTAGCCGTAAGTGCTATAACCGGCACCGACGGAAACTCTTCCTTAAGCCCGGCAAGCATTAAATACTCAGGCCTGAAATCATGTCCCCATGATGAGATACAATGCGCCTCGTCAATTGCTATCTGGGAAACTTTCAGCGTTTTTAAAAAAGGAATAAGCTTACTTTCTTTATTCTCTTTGCTTTCGGCACTGAACAAACGTTCGGGGGCAAGGTAAAGTAGTTTGATCTCATTGTTTCGGAGCCGGTTTACCAGCACCCTCGTTTCCTCGGGATTTAACGACGAATTGAGGAAAGCCGCAGGGATGCCGTTAACGTTCAGGCTATCTACCTGGTCTTTCATCAGCGCAATAAGCGGTGATATTACAATGGTCAAGCCATCAAGCAAAACAGCGGGCAGTTGGTAGCACAATGATTTGCCGCCACCGGTAGGCATCAGCGCCATTACATCCTGCCCCTTAAGTATATTTTGAATGATAGCCTCCTGCTCATGCCTGAAGGTACTATAACCAAAGTATTTTTGCAGGGCCTGAATAGGTGTCATGTTTGTTGATTGCAGATATGCAAATGTGCAGATTTCAGATTATAAATATGCGGATTTCAGATGTGCAAATTTTAAATTATAGATGTGCAAATTCCAGATGTGCGGTTCTCTTCTACCTTAACTAACTGTAATTACATTTTATCATTTACATATGCACATCTGAAATTTGCACATCTAACAATTTGCCAATATTTTTCTGCATATTAGCTTATCTCTTTTCTCCTATATATCTATTATTTATTTATGATAAAAAAACATTTACTCCTTTTTGTATTTGTAAGTTTTTTTTGCCCGGCCTTTGCGCAAAAGATCCAATCGCCGCAGGAGTTCCTGGGTTATAAACTGGGTGAGCATTTTACTCCACATTATCGTATCGCCGAATATTTTAGATACGTTGCGTCGGTTTCAAAAAATGTAAAACTACAGCAGTTTGGTACTACCAACGAGGGCCGGCCTTTACTGGCGATGTTCATCGCTTCTGATGAAAATATTGGCAGGCTGGAAGAGATCCGTCATAATAACCTTAAACTGGCCGGGATAGAAAGCGGCGGCGGCAGCACTGCCATGCCTGTTGTTACCTGGCTAAGCTATAATGTACACGGTAACGAGCCTGCATCAAGTGAAGCTTCGATGTGGACTTTGTTTGACATGGTTGATCCGGCAAATGCTGCTACTAAAGCCTGGCTTAAAAATATGGTTGTTGTTATCGATCCTTGTTTAAACCCCGATGGGCGCGACCGCTATGTTAATTTTTATAATTCGGTAGTTGGCGCTGCGCCAGATCCCAGCCCAACATCGCGCGAGCACGTTGAACCATGGCCGGGTGGCAGGGTAAACCATTTTTATTTTGACCTTAACCGCGATTGGGCATGGCAACAGCAAAAAGAAACCCAGGCACGTGTAGGTTTGTATAATCAATGGTTGCCGCAGGTACATGTTGATTACCATGAGCAGGGTTATAACGCACCATATTACTTTGCCCCTGCTGCCGAGCCTTACCATAAAGATATTACCCAATGGCAACGCCAGTTCCAGATCACCATTGGTAAAAACAATGCCAAGTACTTTGACCAGAACGGTTGGATGTATTTTACAAAATACGAGTTCGATCTGCTTTACCCGTCATATGGCGATACTTATCCTTTATACAATGGCTCTATCGGCATGACGTATGAGCAAGGTGGTATCAGTGCCGGTTTGGCTGTGGTTACCCGCAGCGGTGATACCCTTACCTTGGTGCAACGTGTAGCCCATCACCACTCAACAAGTTTAAGCACGCTTGAAATAGCCGCGTTAAATACTCAAAAGCTTTTGGATGAGTATAAAAAGTTTTTTGACAACAGTCGGGCCAATCCCCCGGGCGATTACAAAACCTATGTTATTAAAAACGATAACAATAATAAAATTAACGCGTTGGCAAAAATGCTGGGCCGCAACGGCATCCAGTATGGTTTTGGCTTAGCTAATAAAACCGTTACCGGCTTTAACTATGTTACCCAAAAAACGGAGCAATATAATGTTGGCGCAAACGACCTGGTAGTTAATGCCTATCAGCCTAAAGCAGTATTACTGCATGTGCTTTTGGAGCCCAAAACCTTTATCCCGGACTCGAATACATATGATATCACGGCATGGTCGCTTCCGTATGCTTATGGATTGAAAGCTTACGGATTGAAGGAATCATTTAAACCTGCCAGTACCGAATGGAGCGTGGCCGAGCCTAAGCCTCTGGTAAATACACATGCTTACGCATATGTATCGGCGTGGCAATCGGTTAATGATGTGAAGTTTTTGGCTGCTTTGCTAAAAAAGAAGATTAAAGTGCGTTATGCCGAGAAGCCTTTTGAAGCAGGGGGCAAGCAATTTACAGCAGGTTCATTAATTGTTACCCGCGCGGGCAACGACCTGGCTGCTTTTGACCAGGTGGTTACACAAACAGCTGCAGCACTTAATCAGGAGATCACTCCTATTTCAACAGGCTTTGTTGATAAAGGATCGGATATTGGTTCGGATGCGGTAAGGTTTATCCATCAACCTAAAATAGCATTGATTGCCGGCGACGGTGTTAATTCGGAAGCTATGGGCGAAGTTTGGCATTTGTTTGAGGCGCAGATTGGATACCCGGTTACTTTAATAAGGTATCAGGACTTAAGTCGCACAAAACTGGGCGAATTTGATGTGGTGATTTGCCCCGATGGCCGTTATGAAGATTTCCCTTCGGAGAAATTACAAAACTGGATCCGTGATGGTGGTAAGCTGATAGCCGTGGATAATGCTGTATCGTTACTGGTTGATAAAAAAGGCTTCCTGATTAAGCATAGGGAAGAGAAAAAAGAAGATAAGGACAAAGAAAAGGACAAGGATAAAACGGTTAAGTTATATGGAGATCGCGACCGGTTAGCGCTTAGCGAGTCTATTCCAGGCGCTATTTATAAACTGAACCTTGACAATACCCATCCGCTTGGTTTTGGCTTGCCGGATTACTACTATTCATTAAAGTTGAATGATGATATCTACGATCTTTTCTCTGGCGATGATGGCTGGAACGTAGGCACTATAAAAAAGGATAGTTACGTATCAGGCTTTGTAGGTGCCGAATCAAAAAAGAAGATCATAAACGGTTTGCTGCTTGGCGTACAGCCCATGGGCCGCGGTTCGGTAGTTTATATGGTTGATGACCCGTTGTTCCGCAGCTTCTGGGAAAACGGTAAGCTGTTGTTCAGTAATGCCGTATTTATGGTGGGGCAGTAAGCCCCCCAGCCCCCTGAAGGGGGAGCAGCTACATCGCTTTAAAATTAAAGGGCTTGTTTCCATTTTGGAAACAAGCCCTTTAATTTTAACTTATAGCCATGCTAATCAAAGGCTCCCCCTTCAGGGGGCTGGGGGGTTAATTATTCCCCTTTACCCTTCCTTTTTCATCATCGGCGCCGCTGCGGTGCTGACGCATTTTGATAGAACTGTTACCAAAGTTATAAGTAAAAGTAAGGCGCATTACCCGGGTATCATTTTTTTGTTTGATAACAAAGTTATTGTTCACCACCTGGCTGCTCAAATCATTGCGGCGAATGTTGAAGATGTCATCGCATGAAGCTTTGATGTTGAATTTCTTTTCCATGAATGATTTACTGACACCCATATCTACCGAGTAGCGCGGCCTGATCTTGTAAATGCCGTAGGTTAATGATGATTGGTAATCGCCGGTTACTTCAAAGCGGTAGCCTGCAAACTTGAATGTTTGTGTTGTACGGCCTTGGAAAGCCCATTGCCCATCATTGAACTTTTGACCGGCAAGGGTATCCGACTTAAAGCCCAGGTAAAACGCGGTTGCGTTAACATTGCCCTCCCACCATTTGGTAATGGTGAATGGTGTGTTGACGTTGACATTGTAACCGGTTTGGGTTTGCAGGTTTTGATGTGTTTCAAATGAACGCTTGCCTTCTGTTAAAATCAGCTCGGTAATAGCATCGGTAGTATGGCTGTAACCGAGGCTTACGTTGATGGTTTTATTATAAGTATAATTAAGCTCAAAGTTTTGAGTGTATTGCGGGTTCAGGAACGCGTTACCTTGCGAATAAGTGTAAGGGTCAAGGTAATAAACAAAAGGGTTCAGGTCGTCATAGCCCGGACGGTCGATACGGCGGCTGTATGAAAAGCTTACTTCGTTTTTATCATTAATGGTTTGATTAATGAATACGCTTGGGAAAAGATTTAAATAGCTTCTCTTAACAGGTGTGCTACCAATAAGGTTACCTGTAGATCGGGTTTGTTCGGCACGTAAGCCTAATTGTACAGAGAATTTTTTGAATTGCTTATTCAGGTTCAAATACCCGGCATTAATTTTTTCGGTGTAAATAAACCGGTTGGTACGTGTAGTATCATTAATATAAGCACCGTTGCTGAAGATCTGCGCTTGCAGGTCATTATCGGTTTTAACACTGCTGAATTTTACCCCGGCTTCCAGTTTGATGGTTTTGGTAAGCGGTTTGGTGTAGTCAGCTTTACCGGTGTAGATGCTTATGGTTGAAGGTGTTTGGTTACGCAGCATTTGTGGTTCATGCTGTATACTTCCATCAGGTAAAAAATAATCGGTATTGTACATGGCATTGGAGTTGTTTTTGAATTTAGAGTAATCCAAATCAATGCTCAGCTCCTGGCCGCTGGTATCAAGCTTAAGCCTGTCGTTAAGGTTAAGGGCGAAGTTTTTATAGGTTTGCCTGATATCTGATGTAGTGTGCAACGAAGAATCGGGCACGCCAAATTGTTTGCCGATAATTGTGCGGTTATCATTCAAGTCTTTTTCGCTGTTTGAATAGCCGCTTACCACAAAACCTATGGTATGTTTCGGGGTTAGGTCATAGTCGGCACCTAAACGATAGTTGTTGTAATGGTTGATGCTTGGCAGGTTTGATTTCTGGTTGAAATAAGTTTTATTGCCAAGCGAATCAGTAATGATACGGTCAATGCCAATATCGTGGCCGCGTTTGTTATCACCCCTGCTTAATGAGGTAAACACATTGAGATTGCCCTGTTTGTGATTAAGGTTTAGGCTGCTGTTATCGCGCCAGTATTTGCTTTTGGCACCGCCCACGGTAATACTGCCGTTTGTGCCCGATTGTGTATTCTTTTTCAATTTAATATTAATGATGCCCGAATTGCCGGCCGCATCATATTTTGCAGATGGGTTGGTAATGATCTCAATAGATTTAATGGTATTGCCATCAGTTGAACGTAATAAAGTAGCCAGCTGCGCTGCCGTAAGATAGGTTAGCTTGTCATTGATCATGACAGTTACGCCCTGTTTACCTTTCAGGCTGATGTTATCGTCCTTATCAACAGTAACGCCCGGTGCACGTTCTAAAATTTCCATGGCGGTATTGCCGGCTGCAAGTACGCTGTTTTCGACGTTCATTACGGTGCGGTCTATTTTACGCTCAATAAGGGGTTTTGTGGCGGTGATGGTAACGGCCTTTAATTCGGTGCTGCCTGTGTGCAGGTTTAAAGCAGGAGCTGTAACATGCGGTGTATTTGCAGGCACGGTGAAGCTTTTGCTTACAGCTTTTTGATAGCCAACAACAGTGGCTTTAATAATATAGTTGCCCGCTTTTATGTTGTCAAAAACATAAACACCGGCATCGTTACTTAATGCTCCTTTAACCACAGTTGAATCGGAGGCGCGTAAAAGGCTTACAGTCGCATAATCAAGTGGTTTGCCCTGCTCGTTAACTAAGGCCCCTGATACCTTGGCGGCAGGCGGAGCCTGCTGGGCAAACGATACACTACAGCTGATAGCAACAAGCAGCAGTGTATAAAATATGTTGTGTATGATAGCTTTCATTTTTAGTTCGGTTTAAAAGTAAGGGCAATACAATGCCGTTAAAGGATTGCTCCTTTTTAAAAATTTGTAAATAAGTGTTTTTAGTTTCCGGGGTGCTTTTTCCGGTTTTTTAGGGTTTAGTAATTATGAGATATAGGCGATTGTTTTCATTGTGTTAATGCTTTTGATTTAAATTTTAGCAAAACAATCCCACCTGGCTTTTAGGCCATTTTTTAACGATTATTAAATTTATGTTGCCGGATTACCCGGAAATGGTAATTGTGTTGCTTTTTATAGTAAGATGCAAAAACAGGGGTGTTGGTTACAGATTATTTTCACTTTTTAATGCAGGCATTAAATTTTTTGCCATATCCTTAATAATCCGGAAGGTAATTGGCATTTCATTTTGGCAGGGGATGGTTGCCTCCCGATTGCTTATCCTGTTGTTTAAAAGCGATTTGCCTCCTGTTTGCAACAGGAAATAAAAAGGAATAATAAGCCCGCTAAAAATTAGCAGGCTTATATATTTAAAAATACTTTTCATAGGGCAGGCGATTTTTAACGCCCAGGTGCGTTGGTAGTATCCGGAACACCTGCATCTTTTGATGCTTTTATCTTCTCCATAATTTTATCCGCTGTTGTATTGGTATCTATTTTACATTCGAGGCCATTGGTGGTCATGATATAAGTGGCGGTTGTAATGCCGTTATTCTTGTCCTGGTCTTTGCACTCATATATATTAAAGTTGATGTTGCGGTCGAGTTTTTCATCAATAACAACTTTAGCATTAAGAGGTACTTTAAGGGTGAGGTGTAATTCCTGCCCGCGCCATAAAAAGCCTTTAGGCATTTCCAGGTGCCGATCGAAATTTAAAACAGAATCTTTTTGCTCAAAACGGTAAGCTGCACTGCGGGCGTTGATCAAGGCTTCTTCAAGATTGCTGCCGCGGGCGCTGAATGTTTCGATGAGCACAGGTTGAGGAACATCACTCTTTTCAATATCAATGGTAACGTTGCGATTTGGCATATCATCGCCATTAAAATCATCATCTAAAATGATCATGCCTTTAAAGCGCTCGTTTATTTTGAGGCGTGTGCTGTCTTCATTACTTAAATACTTAGTGTCGTTCAGCTGCAGGTAATACGTGTTGTTTGTAGTTGGCTTAAGTTTAACTGTTTGCGTAAACTTACCGCCCTCGCGGAAGCCGGCCGCCGTTTTTACGCCATAATATGAAACCGCACCCAGGGATGCTAACCAGATACATAACAAGGTAGTACCAATTGAACGGTTAAATGAAGCTTTTTTAAACAGGAAGCCTATCGTTGATAAAATAATGGCTAATAAAGGTATAGTTAGTACTAAAAAGCCGCTCGCCATGAAAATACCATTGGCCTGGTGATTAGTTATGTTGAACGGAAACAGGTTGTAGATGCCCATATTACCAGCCGCAAATAAAGCGACAAGCGAAACGATTAGCGCTATGGTCATGCCAAGGCAGGCCAATAAAACAGCTGCAGCCAATAGTTTGCCAAGTAAACTGCCCGTACCCCTTAAAAAGGCGCCAAGATGTTCAAAGATATCGCTGATCAGATCGCGAACCTGGTAAATGAACGGTTTGGCTTCATGCTTAAAGTTTTGAAGGTTTTCACGTACGGTACTCAACTCTTCTTCAAAGTTCTTTTTAAAACCCTTCAAGTCCTGCTTTTCGCCTTTCATAGCCATACGGTCGGCGCGGGTAATGGCTTTTGGGACAGCCATCCATAGTATAAAATATATAATAAGGCCCATGGCGGCAAAAGGTACCAGGATAGCGAAGGCCAGCCTTACCCAGGCCGGGTTAATGTCAAAATAATTGGCAATACCAGCACATACACCACTGATGAGGTGATCATCCGGGTCGCGGAAAAGCCTGCGGCGTTCGGTATTGTACTCAAACGGATTGCCACCTGCAGCTTTGGCGTCGGTTTCGGCAGTTTCAAAATCCTGTACGCTGCCCATTTGCTCGGTAACTTCCTTAACGTCGGTCTCAACAATAACTTGTTTGGCGTCTCGTGCCAGGATCTCGTTAAACATTTCGGCAATGCGGTTTTCGATGTCGGTTGTGATCTCCAGGCTATCGGCCGAAGTAGAAAAATGACGCTTTACATCCGTCATATAATTCTTCAGCACTTCGTAGGCATCTTCTTCAATGTGAAAAACCATGCCGTTTATATTTATGATAATTGTTTTGTTCATGATTGTAGTGAGTTTGTAGGTTTTTCTATTTTCTATCGCCGATAGCTGTTTGAACAGCAAATACCAGCTCCTGCCAGGTTTTATCTAATTGTTCAAGTACCGCCCGGCCTTCGTCCGAGAGCACATAGTACTTTCGGGGCGGCCCGGAAATTGACTCTACCCAGTTATAGGTGAGCAGTCCGTTATTTTTTAAACGGGTTAAAAGAGGATACAGAGTACCCTCAACTACAAGCAGTTGGGCTTTCTTAAGTTCAGCAATTATGTCTGATGCATATGTTTCGCCCTTAGCTATGATGGAGAGGATGCAATACTCCAGTATGCCTTTCCTCATTTGGGTTTGGGTGTTTTCGACGATCATAATACAAAGATATATGTTTTAGATTGTATTATGCAATACATAGTACTATAATTATTATTCTTTTAGCTGAAACTTGGTTTTTTGAAAAAAAAATGACGTTTTAAAAGAAATTACTTGACTTTTTGATAACGTAACATTACTTTTATGATTAATTAACTATTAACTGATCTTATTATTAACGAAATGAAAAAACTTCTACTCGTAAGTTTGTGCTTACTTGTGTTGTCTATGACGCAAGTATTCGCGCAAAACCGTACAGTTACTGGTACGGTTACGGCCAAAGACGACGGCCTACCCATTCCGGGAGTAACAGTAAAGATTAAGGGTACAACCATAGGTACCCAAACCAGTGCAGCCGGTAAATTCTCTCTCAGCGTACCGGCAAATTCAACGCTCACATTTTCATTCGTTGGTTACACGTCACTTGACAAGACGGTTGGAACTTCATCAATTGTTAATGCAGTTCTTGAACCCTCAGCTAAACAGCTGGGAGAGGTAGTTGTAACTGGTGCTTTGGGCATTAAAAAGGCGGCAAGAGAAACCGGTTACTCATCAACTAAAATTGGTGGTAAAGAACTTACCCAATCAAACGTTATTAACGTTGCTAACGGTTTAACTGCAAAAGTTGCCGGTTTGGCGGTATCAACCATTGATAACAGTATCGACCCTCAGGTGAGGATTACCTTACGTGGTAACAGGTCGGCCCTGGGTAACAACACCGCGCTTATCGTTGTTGATGGTGTGCCAATCCCGGGCGGATCATTATCATCAATCAACCCGAACGACATCGCCGACATTAACATCCTTAAAGGTGCCGGTGCAGCCGCGCTTTATGGTTCGGAGGCAGCAAACGGTGCGATGATCATCACTACTAAAAGAGGTACGGATGCCAAGCCTGTAATTACTTACAGCAATTCGTTCCAGCTTCAGGACGTTGGTTATTTCCCTAAACTACAAAACCAATACGGTATCTACGGGGGTGAAGGCGCTCCTTATGTTGATCCTATCACCGGTTTCTCGCTGTACACTCCTTATGAAAACCAGCAATATGGTCCGCTGTATGACGGTCACATGGTGCAGGTTGGTTACCCTGCAGGCGGTCCTAATGGTCCGGTATTGATGGTTCCATACTCTGCTCAGAAAAAAAATCCTATCAAAGCTTTCTTCAACACAGGTATTGTTGAACAAAACAACATTAGCTTCTCTCAGGGCGATTCCAAAAGCTCATTTTATTTTTCTGCTCAGAACGCTTACCAAAAAGGTGTAGTGCCAAGCGATAAAAACAACCGTACGTCGGTGAGTGTGCGTGGCGCTAAAAGTTACGGAAACTTCAAAGCCGATTTCTCGGTTGAATACACCCGTACAGATATCAGCACTTACGGTACAGGCTACAATGGCTCGCTGTTGTTCACCAACCTTATCCAGTGGCCATCATTCCTGAATATTAAAGATTTCAGGGATTCAAACAATGGTACCTTCTCAAATCCAAGCGATTTTTATGATGCTTACGCCATCAACCCATACTGGATCACTGACAATTCAAGGATCAACAAACAAAGGGATGTGTTCTTGTCAAACTTAACCTTGTCATACACCGTGAACAAATGGGTTGATCTGAACTACAGGGTTTCACATAACTTTGGTATCGACCAGGAGAAATACACCCGCCGCGAGGTAAACTTTACGCCTTACAGCATCAGCGATCCGCTGGGTGCAGGTAGTGTACAAAGTACCTTTACTACAGGTAAAGCCCCGGGCCAGGTAAATGATTACTACCAATACGGTGACGGTACCGCCAATGGCGATGGCTATGCGAGGTTACAAGGAGATGCGATAGTGACTATCCACCATAAATTTTTCAATAACGACCTTGGTGTTAACTTACTTTTAGGTAATACCATTACTCAAAAATACCGTAAAGCGATGAGCACAGGTAGCAATAACCTGTTGATCAAAGACTTTTATAATATTAACACAATCGGTGGCATTGCCTCTGCTTCAGAGGGTGAGCAAAAAATTCGCCAGGTTGCATATTATGCGGCTTTAAACTTAAGCTACAAAAATTACCTGTTCCTTGAAGGTACAGTAAGGAATGAGCGTGATTCTCGTTTAAGTACTGCAAACAGGTCGTTTTACTATCCATCAGGTAAAGTGTCGTTCATCCCCACTGATGCCCTCGACTTCCTGAAAAATAACAAAGTTTTAAGCTACTTAAAATTATACGGCGAGGTTAGCCGCGTGGGTAACATCTCAATTGATCCTTACAACTTAACTGATACCTACAGCGTTACCTCTGGTTTCCCTTATGGTTCGTTAGGTGCTTTAACTGCAGGTTCAATTCACTATAACTACGGTTTGAAACCAGAGTCGATCAATGAGATTGAGTTTGGTGCTGAGGCTTCATTCTTTGACGGCCGCGTTAGTGCAAAAGCCACATATTACAAACAAAATAGTAAAAATCAAACCCTTAAAGTTAGTACCTCTGCGGCTACAGGTTATCAGCAAGTATTATTGAATGCTGGTGAAATTGAGTCAAAGGGTGGTGAATTTGAATTAACCGCCGATGTGTTAACCAAAGCTAAAAACAAAGTTGGTTTACGTTTAGGTGGTAACTTATCAATTAACGATTCGAAAGTTATATCGTTATTGCCAGGTATCAACTCGTTACAAATTAATAACAACGTTTTTGCAGTGGTGGGGCAGCCTTTCCCGGTTTACAAAGGTTCAGATCTGTTGCGTGATCCTCAGGGCCGTGTAATTGTAAGCGGTACTACCGGTTTGCCATCGGTTGATCCTACTCAAAGAAACTTTGGCCGTACAACGCCTAAATACATCCTTGGTGTTAATGCCCAGGTTAGTTACGATATCGTAACCTTATCGGGTGTTGGTGAGTTCCGCGGCGGTTACATCATCTACAACGGTGTTGGTTCAACCTTAAACTTTGGCGGTTCATCACAAATTTCAACCGAAGCAGGCCGTTCACGTTTTGTGTATCCTAATTCGGTTATCCAAACTTCGCCGGGTGTTTACACTCCAAATACCAATGTCACTGTTGCCGATGGTAACTATGGTTTCTGGCAAAGTTCTGCTTATAACACCGCAAACGGCCCAAGGGTATCGAGCGCTGCATTCTGGAAAATCCGTGAAATCGCACTTAATTTTGACTTAACTAAATTTATCCGTACAACAGGATTCATCAAAGGTTTAAGCTTTGCATTAACCGGTCGTAACCTGGCGTTATGGACTCCGAAAAGCAACCCTTGGGGCGATCCTGAGTTCAGTAACTCTGTTGGTAACGATGTTGGTACAAACAGTGCTTCGCAAACGCCTGCAACCCGTGTTTACGGTGCTGATCTTCACGTAACGTTTTAATTAGTTTAAAAAATAAAGAGATGAAAAAATATTTTTATATAATGGTAGGTCTGGTTACCATCGGTTTATCCGGTTGTAAGAAAGACTTCTTAGAACTTTCGGTGAACCCGAATACGCCGTCGGTCACCACTCCGCAATTTACGTTGGCCGGTGCACTTAAAGTAGCGTCGGATATCGTTAACATCAATTACCCTCACTACGGCGTTTGGGCAGGTCAGTTATCACCAAGCGGTAACTACGTGCCGAGCCCGCAATTGCAGCAATACCAGTTCACTACGGATAACTATCAGGTATTTGCCCCGCTATATGCAAACTTAACCAACTTTAACACGCTGGAAACTATTTCTGCTGATGCTTCATTTGCAAAATTCAGGGCGATTGCTAAAATCATGAAAGCGTATGATTTTGAACAGCTGGTTGATAATTATAACAATGTTCCTTACACAGAGGCATTTAACTCGTCAAAAACGTTGTTTCCCAAATATGATAAAGGTGCTGATATTTATGCCGACCTGATTAAACAAATCGATGCAGCTATCGCATTAATTGACGGTAACGCTTCAGCTACCAACCCTGATATTTCAGATATCGTATTTAAGGGCGATATGGCTAAATGGAAATTGTTTGCCAACACTTTAAAATTACGTTTGGCTGTTCGCGGTAAACTAACTGCTACATTACCAGCTTCGGGTGATGCTAACTATCTTAACGCAAGTGTGAAAGCCGCTACTCAACCTGGTTATGCCAATAGCGACGCGGTAGGTGGTCAGCAAAGCCCTTTCTGGAGAAGTTTTGGTTTTGATCAAAACGGTAACCCAACCGGTAACAACGCGTACTACCGTGCTAATGCATACGAATTAGGTATCTTAACAGCCACTAATGATACATTAAGGGCCAGGGCGTTTTATGCTGCAATAGCCAATGATCCAAAGAAAATCAAACGTGTTGGTATCATATTTGGCGATGATTCTGCTGTTCCGAATGCGGGTACAAGCGCCATCGGCCCGGGCTTGTTGAAATCAGCTACACAGGATGGTATCATGATGTCATCGGCCGAGTCATACTTTCTTCAGGCTGAAGCTGTATTGAATGGAACTATTACAGGTAACGCGCAAACTCTGTACGAAAGCGGTATAACAGCATCGTTTGTTGCTTTGGGCCTTAGTGCGGATGATGCCAAAACTTACTACAATCAGCCAATTGCTAATGTAAGCTGGGCCGCGAGCACTAATAAACTTCAGGCTATCATTACTCAAAAATGGATTTCATTAACCGGTTACGGAAGCCTTGAAGCTTATAACGAGATCAGGAGAACAGGCTACCCTGCTGTACCAAGATCAATTGATTCAAAAGCAATTGGTACAGGTTTACCAACCAGGGTGTTTTATCCAACTTCTGAGTATCAGCAAAACGCCGATAACGTAGGTAAAGAAGGAACCATTGACCCATTCAAATCAAAGATTTTCTGGGCTAAATAATTTAAAACGAGATAGATATGAAAAATTTTATATATTCGAAGCTAACGGGCCTTATCCTGTTGGCGGGTGTAACATTACTTAGCTCGTGCCTTAAAGATGACAGGTACGTAGACTTTGGGGCATCAAAACCTATTGCCGAATTACCGATAAGCGGTTTGACAAATTTTAGTAAAGATGCGTTCACCGAAGCGGGCGATACTATTGTTAGGCAGTTTGCAGTTAATATTGCATCGCCGTCAATTCCGACAACTGATACGAAAGTAACTTTGGCAGTTGATAACTCGGTTATTGCAGCTTACGCGAAAATTGATAACAGCGTTTCTTATGTAGCTATGCCTGCAAACGCTTTTGTGTTTACCGATGTCTCTGTAACTATAGCAAAAGGTACCCGCACAAAAATTGTTTCGGTTACTATTTATAAAAATAAGTTAGATCCGTCTTTAAGTTACATGCTTCCAATTGTAATAAAAGATGCTTCAGGAACTACTATCAGCGGTAACTTCGGTATCCATTATTATCACGTAATTGGTAACCACTTTGCCGGCGTTTATAAATGGGATTATTTACGTTACAATAACAGTTCAGGCACAGGAACTCCAACAACTGATTCCAAAGGACAGTCGGCCACTTTGTCTCCGGTTACTCCAACTCAATTTGAAGTTGCTTCCGGATACCTGGGATTACGCTATGAAGTTACATTTACGCAGAATGCGGGTACTTATTCTAACTTCGCAGTAGCGATAAATGCTGATGACGCAGCTGCTTTGGCTGATGGAACTTTGGCCGGAGCAAAAATATCGATCAGTTCGCCTGCCGAAATAGTATCTGTTGATCCTATAGCTCAGAAATTTATTTTCAAGTTTAAGGTTCATAATAATGATAACGGATCGGATAGGTCGCTTCAGGATACTTACTATAAATAAAATTATTTAATGGGATTAATAAACAGGTCGCCAATCGGCGACCTGTTTTGCTTTAATAGCTATCGGCTTTTACTTTTGCTTTCAATATGAGGTTGCAAAAACTATGCATCCAAATTTGCTTGCTTTTTGAGGCGAAAGTGATGTCAAATGTTGATAGAGATTTCGGGGTATCTTAATATTAAATTAATGTAATTATTTTTTATCAACGCTATATTTCCCTGGCCCAATAAATATTAAACCGGCAAACGTAACAGCATCTTCAATGGCATGAGCGGCATCGCCCAGCCCGCCTCCGGTGCCCAGGTGCATTAAGGCGGCTACTATCATGTTTACAAATAATAGGATACAAACCGGCCGGAAAGCCAACCCGATGATCAGCAGAAAGCCTCCAAAACATTCTGTAACTGCTGCAAGTAATCCCCAAACCACCGGCCAAAAATGAATGCCCATATATTTCATAGATGCTCCAAGATGTTTCCAGCTTTCTGTGCCGCCCATCAATTTAGGGTAGCCATGATAAATAAACATGATGCCAAGCCCAATCCGGATAATCAGGAGCCCAAAGTTTTTATAATTGCCTAAATTGCCTAAAAGTGCCATTTAAAGATATTTTGTTGATGTGAGGGCTTAAGGTAATAAAAATGTTGGAAGGCATTAAAATAAGAGATTAATTCCCCTCTTGAGCGGGAACTTTGGAATAACGATGGAGCTTCAATGTTCACAGCGCTGCTAAACATAGTCCCTCCCGCTGACTTCTATGCGAGAGCACGCGATTATGCGCTTTTTCTTACTTAAGTTGATGGCCACCCGGCTCCAGTTTACCGACGATTTATGTAACCCTGTATATTTATTAAATAGTTGATTTTCAATAATTTGTGTTCTTATAATCGAAATTGTGTTAACCCTGTTAACCCCCCTGCAACCCCAAGTTAACAGCTCTGTCATCTCAAGAAAAGAACCACGCTTGCTTACCTTTTTTATTGGGGCTCATAGCCAGTACTCCCCAATCTACCATATTCAAACTATTGTGCTTATATTACTATCTCCAAACAACCCGTATGAAAGCAAGCCTTATTTTATCCTTATGTATTTTTTCATTGCAGGCATTGGCACAAAAAAATGAGGTGCGCCAGCAGGTAAATGCTAAAGCCGATGCCCTGCAGGAACAGGTAATAACCTGGCGCCGGGATTTTCATGAACATCCCGAACTGGGCAACCATGAGGTACGCACGTCGGCCATTATCGCCAAACATCTACAATTGTTAGGTATCGAGGTAACAACCGGCATAGCGACCACTGGTGTGGTTGGGGTATTGAAAGGCGGGCATCCGGGCCCGGTTGTGGCTCTGAGGGCGGATATGGACGGGTTGCCGGTTATTGAGCGTACACCTGTGCCATTTGCATCTAAAGTAAAAACTACTTATAACGCACAGGAGGTTGGCGTGATGCATGCCTGCGGGCACGATTCGCACATGGCCATACTGATGGCGGTTGCGCAGGTGCTATCGTCAATGAAAGCAGATTTACACGGCACCGTAAAATTCATTTTTCAACCTGCCGAAGAGGGCGTTGAACCCGGTCAAAAAGGCGGGGCCGAGCAAATGGTAAAAGAGGGCGTGCTGGAAAACCCCAAAGTGGATGTGGTTTTCGGGCTGCACATTAATTCGCAAACGGAGGTTGGCAAAATAACCTACCGGCCGGGTGGTACCATGGCAGGGGTTAATGACATGCAGATCATCGTAAAGGGGCGGTCGGCCCACGGAGCTTATCCATGGTCGAGCGTTGATCCGATTGTAACATCAGCACAGATCATCAATAACCTACAAACTATAGTAAGCCGCAATATCAATGTAACCGAAAACCCGGCGGTGGTAACTATTGGCGCCATAAAGGGAGGTAACCGCTCAAACATCATCCCCGAATCGGTTGAAATGCTGGGTACCCTCCGCTCCTTCACCCCTGCTGATGAAAAAATGCTGGTTACCAGGGTAACCGAAATTGCCACCAAAACAGCCGAAGCCCAGGGAGCAACAGCTACCGTAAAAATACCCTACAGCAACCACTATCCCGTAACTTATAACGATCCTGAGCTCACTCAAAAAATGCTGCCAAGCCTGCAGCAAACTGCCGGCGCTGCTAACGTACTATTACGCCCGCCGGTAACCGGTGCCGAAGATTTTAGCTTTTACCAGGAAAAGGTGCCGGGCTTGTTCATATTTTTGGGCGGTATGCCAAAGGGAGGCGATCCGCTGAAAGCACCATCGCACCATACACCCGATTTTTATATTGATGAAAGCGGCTTTAGTTTAGGTGTAAAAGCCTTGTGTAATATGACCATTGATTACATGAACAACAAGAAATAAGTTACTCAGTACCCTATAGCTCTTTTTAATTTAGCTGAAACAATAGCGATCAAAAAGTATTTTTACAGCGGCTTATTCGTATATTGAACGGCTTTAATAGCATAGTGTGAAATTGTTAAGATCATGAAAAAGCATTTACTACCCCTTTTATGCCTGTGCATGTTTATGAGCAGTTTGCCTGGTATTGCAGCTTCGGCAAAAATGATGCTGCCTGCCGATACGGTAGCTAAATTAAAGCCCGAGGTACGCCAGGTTGTTGAAACGGTAATAAAAGCTTCCGGCACTTTCAGTATCGAAGCAGTATCTGATCTTTACGCTCCTAATGCCGTAGTAGCCGATGAACAGCCCCCTTTTTCGTGGAACGGGCAACTGGCCGGTGTACAGTGGATAAATTCGGTACAAAAAGCAGTTAAGGATTTTAAGATCAGAGATTTTAAAGTCGATTTGCAGCGTATCAAAACTTTTCAGCAAACCGACGAAATAGTTTACCTCATAGCTCCTGTTGAATATACCGGCCTTGTGAATGGCGAACATTTTGAAGAACAGGGGGCCTTTTCGTTCGTATTAAGGATAGTGAGCGGTAAATGGCTCATTAAAAGCCAGGCCTGGGTACCGCGCAACGGCATGTAAAACACCAGTCTGTATCATAAGCCGGCCTACTTTTGCAATCTGAATTTAAAATTAAGATTGACAAACTTCCCTTTACAAAAGGCCTTGGTTTTATTTATAACTTAGCTTTTATGAACGCTATCCTA
This sequence comes from Mucilaginibacter gossypii, assembly GCF_900100945.1. GTDB lineage: Bacteria > Bacteroidota > Bacteroidia > Sphingobacteriales > Sphingobacteriaceae > Mucilaginibacter > Mucilaginibacter gossypii. The sequence goes on from NZ_FNCG01000005.1 coordinate 123,237, forward strand.
CATATATTAAATGGCGATGCCGCGTTAGATGGTTTTGATCAAACTGGGCTCGACGGCGATGTTATGGTTTGGCGCGAGGTGTTTTCTGAAGGCCCTTTACAGGAAAATATCCTTTCAGGAAGTTTCTGGAGTGAGCGCCGCGATTGGATTGGGAGAACATTCGATGCCCCGGCAAATGAATATCAGCATAAAGTGATAGATGAGCTTGGCAAACTAAACAGCCGGTATACCGAGATTAACCTGTGGTTTGAATTTGATTTGCATTGCCAGGTAAACCTGCTGGGTGTATTGGAAATGCTTTCGCTGAAAACCGATATGTCGGCCCCGGCCATTTACCTCATTTGCCTGGCAGATTGTGTTCAGTTTGATAATAAGAAAGGCTTGGGTGAATTAACCGGCGAACAATTTGAAGAATTGTATGATGCCCGCGAACGCCTGAACGAATGGGAGCTTGGCCTGGCCGCCGATGCCTGGAGGCTATATGTTAATAATGACCTCGCCGGGTTAGAAAAATGGCTTAATGAAAATACCTTTTGGGGCGGCATTCCGCTGCTTAAGCCTGCACTACAGGCACACCTGAAACGGATGCAAACCAATGCGGATGGGTTGAGCTATATCGAACAAAAACTACTGGATATTTATAATAACGGCGCTAAAACCAAGACGGCCATTTACCACGCCTTTTGGAAAAATGAAAGTATTTTTGGCATGGGCGATAGCGAGATCGATATCTATCTCAATAAACTGAAGGAAAAAGAGTTGATAGAGTTATAAATTGTGTCATTTCCTGACTGAGCAGAGAGGGGCTGAACATTGGGGCGAAAGAGAAATCTTATATGCCCGGCTTAAACGCCTTGGATAGCCGCTTGATATAGTGCATAAGATTTCTCACTCGTTCCTCGTTTCGAAATGACAATGATCAGTATGATTCCTACGGAACCGTGACGGCTATCGTTGGCGACCTTTCACTCTCATTCTTCATCCTATCTAATGCTGTGACTACATAAAGATAAGTTTTACCCTTAATAACAGTATTATCGTCATACCCCAGCGTGGGATCATATTTGATTTTGAGAATGTTTTTAGGATTGTCGATGTCTATCTTTTCACCATCGTTAAAGCGGTAGATCACATAGCCATAAACCGGCTCTTCGTCTTTAGCTAAAGTTGGAGTAAGCCACCTTACTGCTACACTTCTACCTACGGCTTTGGCCGTAACCTGTTGAGGGGCGTTAGGCGGTATCGAATCGCGCCATAGCATTACCGGCGGCAGTGCAGGGTATTGGTAATAGTTGTCGCGTAGCGAGTCGGTAAAGCCAAGCGGGTTGCTGGTGAGCGAATTGGAACTAAAGTAAACACTGCCCTGAACCCTTGGGTTGTTGCGAATAAGTTCTATTTGCTGAGGTAGCTGAGCCGGGTTTCTGAAAGCCTGAACTTTGCGCTCGTTGATGCGGTAAGCCGCCTGGCCTACATATAAATGCCTGCCATAAGTATTGTCGCCCCACCAGTCGAGCAGCTTTTGAAAATCGGCAGCACGGTTGCCTATCTGCCAGTAAAGCTGCGGATTGATATAATCTATCCAGCCTTCTTTTACCCACTTGCGGGTATCGGCATAGTTTTCATAATATGAGGAACCGCCATTGGTTTCGGAACCTTCCTCATTTTGCGCTTTATTAGCCCAGATGCCAAAAGGACTTACGCCAAATTTGATGTTAGGATCATGCGCATGAACGCTGTCGGCAATCATATGTATCAGCAGGTCCACATTGTGGCGGCGCCAGTCTTTAATATTATCGTAACCTTCGCCGTACTTTCTAAATGTTTCCTCGTCGTTTATTTTTTGACCTGCAATTGGATAGGGATAAAAATAATCGTCCATGTGTATGCCGTCTATGTCGTAATTATCTACAACATCCAGAATTACCTGTACAATATAATCGCGCACTTCGGGCAGGCCGGGGTTAAAAGTTTTAATACCGCCGTAGGTAAAGAACCATTCAGGCTTTATTTTAGTAATATGCTGCGGACTAAGCGCTGCAAAGTTGCCGTCAAAAGTAGCGCGGTAAGGGTTAAACCAGGCGTGCAGTTCCATGCCGCGTTTATGTGCTTCGGTGATTGCAAATTCAAGCGGGTCATAGTTGGGGCTTGGGGCCTGGCCCTGTTTACCGGTTAAATATTTCGACCAAGGCTCACGGCTTTTGGCATAAAATGCGTCGGCAGCGGGCCGCACCTGAAGCATAACCGCATTGATCCCGGTTTCCTGGTGCGAATTTAGTATATCGATAAGCTCTTGTTTCTGCTTTTCTGAAGGCGATTTGGAGTTGGTTGGCCAGTCGATGTTAACCACGGTGGCTATCCATACCCCCCTGAATTCGCGTTTGGGCTGCATTTTTACATCAACCGGTGCCGGTACAAGATCGGCAGGTTGCGCATTGACTGTTAAACTTGTAAACAGGATTATAATCAGGAGTATGAACCGTTGGTATATATGCATCAAATAGAATTAAATTGAAAGTTGCAAAGATATAAACTCATAACGTAGCAGGTTTATTATGAAGTATAAAAATTGAAGCCTTATTGTGTTTTAAACATTTTGTAGTTATTTTAGCTCAACGCCTAAAACAATTGATGTAATAATTTTTTAAAAAATCATATTTTTAGTGTTTTAACGTTCAATATGTTAACCATTAAGGATAAATGCATCTGTATATACTTGCAGGAAAGCGCTTTACATCAATTAACAGTTGATATTTCGTTAAAAACTAAACACTATAGCTAAGCTTTTGTTATACCACTTGCTTAACTATGCTAAAACTTAACATTTAATTGCTATGGAAAACCAATCTGGGCAACAACAACCTAAGAAAAACTCAAACGTCATTTATTTTCTTATTGTAGTAGTGCTTGCTTTATTGGGTACCGATGTGTATCTGTACCTGCAAAAAAACAACTCCGATAAAAAAATAGTTTATCAGCATGATGAGCAAACAAGGCTGCAAACAGAGCTCGACAGTCTTGAATCGCAGGTTGAACAGGTCACTGCAGGCAAAGCCAAAATGACAGCGGCACTAACCGCCAAAAACGATTCGTTAAAATCGACCATTAAAGTCTTGAGGGCTAAACTGGCCAAAGGTAAACTTACCGCACAGGAACTGGCCAAAGTACAGGAGGATGTAAAACAACTCCGTTATTTTGTAACCAAGTATACTGCCGACATTGATGAGCTCAAAAAACAGAACACATCGCTCACCACCGAAAGGGATACTTTAAAAACCAACCTGGCAACGGTTGCCAAAAAGGTAGATACGCTATCCAAACAAAATGAGGATCTTGGTGCTAAGGTGAAAGTAGCCCAGGCGCTCAAGCTAGCAACTTCAGATGTGGTTGCCTATAAAATAAAAGGCAGCGGAAAAGAGGTTGACGTAACACGTGCAAACCCAGCCAAAAAACTGAAGATCAACTTCACTGTGGCCAGCAATACTTTGGCTACAAAAGCTATGCATGATATTTATGTACGCGTGATTGATCCAACCGGAAACCTGATCACGGCACCTGATTCAGGAACTTTCAGCGCCGATGGCCAGGACCTGCAATACACCTACAAAACATCCATTGATTTTAAGGATGATGGCACACAATACACCATCGACTGGATAAACCCAACCCTGCCATTCCAGAAAGGCACTTATACCATTATGCTTTATGCTGATGGTGGTACTATGGGTAAAACAGGTGTAACGCTTAAATAATTATCGGCACTAATTTTTCGATTTAGGTCGAATTTCACGAATTACAAGAAGAGGCCCGGTTTGCGTAACAAACCGGGCCTCTTCTTGTGTTTGATATTCCAAAAGAACATTACTACAATAAAGATGGAATTATGTATTACTCCAATTCGTGTAATTTGATTTAATTCGAAAAGTTAGTCATCATTAAATTTTCATCAGCGCCGGGCTTATCCTTAAATACACCTCAAATCCAATTGGTGTGCTGTCATAAATGATGTTGGGCAAAAGCCCCACCCAATATCACATACATGATGGTGAACGAAAGCTGGGTTAAAGATTAAAAAAGTTGTACTCCAGCCTGATTAGGTACATGTTTTTAGTATTCCGTTGCATATCATTATAGATAGGTGTACGGTACGAGAAATCAAGCCGGCAGGTACTGTTAAAGATCAGTTGCAAAGCGGGTGCAACGTCCAGATAACTTTCGCTATGCCCTGGGTTGGTTTTGCCCAGCAGTTCACAATACAAGTTTAAATTTACCTGCTTGTAGTCGCGATAATTACGTGGCAAAAGCAAATAGCCGCCAGATAAGGTATAAGCCGCGGCATTACGTACTCTATTGGTTGAAATTTCATAGTTACCGCTGTTATTAAACGCCCGCAAATAGCTTGCCGAACCTGAAAGCGCCAGCTTATGCAGTAGCTGGGTGAAAACTACACCGCCCTGTGCACCGCTGTTATCACCTTCTAAAGTGATCTCCCGGTTCACTATAGGATTGTTAATACTTGATAGCTTGGCAAAAAATGCGCCCCTGAAATGCTTTTGAACGGTATCGATAGATAGGAACCGGTACTTGGCGTACACGCTGCCACCTTCAAAGTGCTGGCTCGAATTATAATAATCAGACATGTAAACCGAGCCATGCACCATCAAATGTCGGCTAACACCATACATGGCCTCAATAGTACTGCGGTTTTTGTACGATGGCTTAAAGTATCCCTGGTTTTCCACGCGAATGCCCAATGAGCCGGTTGCCATATTGCTGGCAGGTTCTGTATTTACATACAGTTCCTGCGCCAATACAGGGCGTGCCATTGCCATAAGGCAAACAGCCAATAATATCTTCTTCATAAAAAATGATGTTAAATGAAGAACTTAGATAGCTAAATGATAAACGCGGCCACTTGCAGGGGCAGTATCCGTAACCTGGCCAAGGTATTTTTTTGATACCGATTTGGGTGCGAAACCATTGTCAACCACGGTAAAGCTCACATCGCCGGTGAATGATTTATCGGCAGCGTTAAGCAGGCGGTAAGTATCGCCCCCGTAGTTAAATGCATTCTCGGCAACTTTGGTATTGGCAAAATTATAAGTGGCTTTTAAACTGTTAACCGAAAATCCAGAACCCTGAACCTTTTTGCTGATCTGCTCAAAATTTACCGGAACGTGATCTTTAAAGGTAATGAGGTAAGTGTTACGGATCAGATCAGTTTTGATTTCGCCAATAAACGGCAGGGTGCGTAATGCTTTTTCTGTTGATTTGGCGCATAGTGCGCAGGTAAGGCCGCTAACCTGGAGTTCGGCTTTGGTAAATTGGGCTTTAGCTGCTGTTACAGAAAGCGCAAATATGATGATGAATATTTTTAAAGTTTTCATATTGATCGTATAATTAATTGTTAGAGAATAAACTATTGATAAGGTTTACCGGGTTTAACAATTAACAGATCAAATGCGGAAGATACAGTTGCGGATAAATGTGGCGATGCCCTGAACCGATGGATCGGGAGGGCTGCGGTCATAAAATTTGTCGGAAGAAGAAGATGGCAAGGCCGGAAATAGGCTATCGAACGACCAGCTTGGCAGTTCAAAGCCAAACATCTTTGCTAAAAAGGAAGTTGATTCGCCCTGGTGAGCGTCTTTTACTTTTACTTCAACCTGTTTATCCTTGCAGCATTTCATTTTGCCGCCTTTTTGGTCCATTTTGCAGTTAACCGCCGGGGCATCAATTTTTACAGATGCTACATAGTCGCCGCAAATATGGAAATTAAGAGCAAAGCCCAATACCGTAACTGTGTACAGCATAGTGAGTAATATCGCTCCTGATCTTTTTACCATACTGCAAAAGTAGGTGATTAACTTGTTGATTACAAAATGTTTTTATCAGTTGGGATAATACATTGTTTAACAAATGTGCAAATAGTGATTTTGGCATATACCAAAAAGCCCCGGCTTTGCGCCGGGGACTTTCTCTTTAAACTATTAACTGATCTTATTATTACGCTGTATTACTGGGCAGCCTGTTTTGCCTGCTCCTTCATTTTTTCGTTTGCCACAATGGTGATCTCAACCCTGCGGTTTTGTGCGCGGCCATCGGCAGTGGTATTATCGGCAATTGGTTCACTTTCGCCCTTGCCGGTCACTGTCATACGTGATGAGGCTACGTTACCCGCAACTAAATATGATTTTACAGCATCCGCCCTTTTGACTGAAAGTGTTTGATTATAACTGTCAGATCCGGTATTATCGGTATGGCCGATGATGGTAATGTTAGTTTCAGGGTTTTTCTGTAATGAGGCAGCCAGGTTTTGCAGGTTAGTTTCCGCAGCAGGTTTCAAATCTGATTTATTGGTGTCAAATAAAATACCTGAATCAAATTTAACCAAAATGCCTTCACCTTCGCGGGTTACTGTGGCGCCCGGCACTGTTTGTTTAATTTCGGCAGCTTGTCTGTCCATATTACGGCCGATAAAAGCACCTGCGGTACCACCTACAGCACCACCTATAATAGCACCTAAAGCGGTATTACCGGCAGCTTTACCAATAAAAGCACCTACTGTACCACCGGCACCCGCGCCAATAGCAGCACCTTTTTGTGTTTTTGTAAGTGAATTACATCCTGAGCCTAATATGCCTGCTGTAGCTAATGCTATAGCAAGGGTGGCTACTTTTAATTTAAGCGTTCTCATCGTACTTGTATAATTATGTTATACCGTACTTTTTACAAAGCAGATGCCAAAAAAACCTGATGGCAGTATTATAGACTGCTTCCTTTAAAAGAACACCCTCCATCAATCATAGCAACATTTTTTTAATGATAAGTAAAGTTAATTTCAGTGGAGTAAAGAATGCAGGATTATTGATTTTTACAACACTGCCCGATTTTTAGTACAAAGCAGTAGTAAAATTTTTGCTACAGTACAATTTGGCATGCTTTTTTGAAGTTTAGGAAATTACTATCAACGTGGCCGGGAAAATAAGTTTGAAGGTGCTCCCTTTATCTTTTTCAGAAATTACATTGATTTCAATATCATGAAAGGCCGCTATTGATTTTACAATAGGCAGGCCCAATCCAAAGCTGTCTTGTTGTAATGACTGTCTGAATTTTTTAAAGCGGTTAAAGATCAGTGGGATGGCGGCTTCATCTATACCGACGCCAGTATCAGCTATACTGATCATATATTTATCATTTACAGCAGTGCCTGTTACCTTAATGCTGCCGCCCTCATGATTATATTTAATGGCATTGTTAATAAGATTAAAAAACAGGTTAAAGAGTAAAAATTTATTGACGTTGACAAAATGCCAGTTGTCTGGCATCAACATCTCGTAGCTGATATTTTTATCCTGCAGACGAATGGAGATCTCGTCATAAACCTCCTGTAACAGTTCGGATACCGATATCTTGTCTTCTTTTAAAAACTGTTCGTTCTCTATCTGCGAAATGAGCAGCAGCGTTTTCGTAATGCTCTTCAACCGGTTCAGGATCTTTTGCATTTCCAATAACCTGCCTTTAAGCTCATCGTTGATATCCTCCTCCTCAAACATATTCTCGATTTTTGACTGAAGAATAGAGATAGGTGTCATAAGCTCATGCGATGCGTTGGAAATAAACTCCCGCTCTTTATGAAATTTATCCGCAATGGTTTCAATCATGTTATGGATACTGATATCCAGGTGCTGAAAATCTGATGTGGTAGTACGTACCTGCCGGTAGGTATGAAAATTAGGGAATTTTTGCCCTACAAGCTTGGTTTTAATAATAAGCCGTAAAGGCTTAAGTACATAGGTTGAATATACCTGGTCGGCTAATACGGTCAACAAGATCATTCCCAGCAATACCTGGAAAGCTATGTTTTGTAGCGGGACGCTGGTTTCATCCAAAGTATCTACACTTTTGCCAATTTCCAGCAGGTAATTTTTGTTCTTAACCTTAAAGGTGTGGCTTAGTATGCGATACTCTAATGTATCCCCTTCACTAAAAAGGCGCTTGCCTCTTTTTATAGTATCCAGGAAATAATCGGGATCAACTTCGTCCAGGCTGATATATTCTTCCTTCAGCGGGAGGTAGCTGCCGTAGCCTTCGCCGTTTTCGATGTAGGTTTCAATGCCCTTGCTTTTTACAATTTGCAGCAGCTTGTTTTTTTGTTTGATAAGCTTGCTGTCGACATAATTACGGCTGATATTTTTGATCAATACAGGAACAAGCAATACAAACAGTATCACGATAACCAGCTTGGAGATGGCGTTAAAAAGGGTAAGTTTTGTTCCTAATTTCAAATACTCAGGCGTTGATCTTTATTTTATAACCCAAACCTCGTACCGTTTCCAGCCAGTCGGGCGGGGCATAGGCATTTAATTTTTTACGGATATTTTTAATATGCGCGTCAATATAATTGCTGTCATAGTCATTATTCACCACGCTGCCCCAGATATGCTCGCTCAGCTGCATGCGGGTAAGCGTACGGTTTTTATGTAAAATTAAATAGGCTATGAGGTCAAATTCTTTTTTGGTAATGGTATTAACAACGCTGTTATAATAGGATATAGTACGTGCGGTAAGGTCGATCAGGAAACCACCCAGTTCAACAATGTTATTTTTAACACCAAACTTACGCCTGATGATTGCCTGCATACGGCTTTGCAGCTCAAGCAACGAAAAAGGCTTAGGCAGATAATCGTCGGCGCCAAGGTCGAGGCCTTTGATCCGGTCGTTGATCTCTGCACGCGCGGTGAGTATAATACATGCCGCCTCCGAATTAGTCTTTTTTGATTCCCTGAGCAGATCAAGGCCGTCATAATCGGGCAGGCCCAGGTCTATCAATATAAAATCATACAGGTTTGTGGCAATTTTTTCGGATGCCGAAGTGCCGTCAAAACAAACCTCGCAGATATAGTTATAGTTTGAAAGAAAAATTTCAAGTTCGTGGGCAAGTGCTGTTTCGTCTTCTATTATTAAAACATTCATGTAATATGATTAATAAAAAACGTAGTAAAAAGTTAAATTATAAAATGACTCGCGCCGGTTAAGCAATACTCCTTCTACGTTAACTGGGATAGAATATTTGTACGAAAATTCAAACGTATAATGCGGCCGGTTATAAGCCACCGGGATTTTGAAGCTGTAATTAAGCATGTTGAACCGGCGGTTACGGCTCGCATAACGCGGGTCATATTGTATAGAAATATTGGCGGCCTCATCCCTGAAATGATGATCAAGCGAATACCGCTGAACAAAATTCTGCGTGCCCAGGATGAAATTAAAGGAAGGGTTAAAGGAAAGAAAATCCTGGTCGTCAAAAATGCTCCAGCTGCTTTCCCAGTATTTTGAATTGCTTATCGTTAAAAAAATGTCGTTCGATTTGCCGAAAAGATAATCGAGCACGGCACTTGTTTTCAGGTAATGCCAATCGTATGAGTTTTTAAAATTGATATCATTTGAGGAGGCCGACTTGATAACCTGCGCTGCATCCCTGGCAAAAAAGAACCGCGTATAACTTGCTGAGCCGGAAAATGCTTTTGAAAACTTGTAAAAATATCCCCCGCCCAAATCAACCTCATCAACAGGGGCATACCCCAAAACTTTAAAGGCCGAGCCATATAAAAAGATACCCGACTTGGTATTATAAATCAGATCGGCAGTAACAAAAGGATATTTTACCGGGCCGGTACGACCAAAAAACAGCACGTCGCTGCCATAACTTACCCCGGCCGAAATTGACCGCTTACGAATAATAGTATCAGAATCGGCTACTAAGGGGTGCTTACCGGCAAAAAGGCGCAAATCAGTATCCGCACCAAATACGGTACCGCTTGCAGCCATAAAAAAAAGTAAGCAAAGGTATTTCATCAATATGGTAAATTGTTTAACCGGTTTAACTGCCATTTCTCCTCGGTATTTCGGGCGGGCGCTCCATGCCTTCGGGGCGGCGCTGCCTTTTTGGTTTGGGCTTAGGCGGTACGGCATCTTCGTCAACGGTAGCCGGCTTAGCCTGCCGCTTTGCTTTGGCTATTTCTTTGATTTTTTTCTTTTCATCCTCCAGTTGCTTTTTGGTTTTAGTCGTAGTATCAGCCGCTAATAAAGTATACGACAACGCACCCGGTTTTTTGTTACCGGCATGAGCAAGTGCATCAATGTTTTTTGTAAGGGCATTGGCAAATGATATACGTGTTGCAAATATCAATAACAGGACAATATACGCAAACCACTTTATCATTGAGGGGAAGAAAAGGTAAAAATAAGGCTCAAATAAAGGACAATTTAAATGTTTACACCAAAATGAGAAAGGTACAACAAATAACAATTCATTTGCAGGAGCACTTGTAAAAATGCCGATGCAAATGAATTATACCAGATCACAATTATGACGAAAGGTTTATGAGTGTACTTTAATGTTTGAAAGTCAGAGAGCAATGTCTTTTGACGGATAAACCCGGTTTTGATCATCAATAATAACGCAGGCCACCTGGTTAAGCTGATTGATCATGTATAAGCCGGCGTTAACACCTATGGTGAGTATTGGTGTGGCCAAAGCGTCGGCAAATTCGGCGGTAGGGCTAAGGATGCTTACGCTTGTAATACCGCTAACCGGAAAACCTTTTTTAGGGTTAAATACGTTGGTGAATTTTTTATTGCTGATACTTGCATATTTTTCGGCGTTAACCGATGTAGCAAAAGCAAGATTACTGATCTCCAAATCAGCAAAGGGTTGGTTTAGCTGGCTAATGTCGGCATCGGCAACAGTCCAGGGCTGCAGGTTTGGTTGTAAGCCCCACGCAAGCAGGTCACCGCCAAAATTGATCACACCGCTGCTCACACCGTTCATTTGCAATACATATTTAGCCCGATCGGCAGCGTAACCTTTGCCGTTTGCGCCAAAGCCGATGCGCATCCCTTTTTCTTTCAGAAAAACAGTTTGTTTTACAGCATCAAGCACTATGTTTTTGTAGCTGGCCAGTGGAAGCGTACGTTTGGCGGTTTTTACCGAAGCGTTTTCGGCTGTGGTTTCGTTAAATGCGTTATCAGCCAGGTAGGTAATATCAAAAGCGCCGTAAGTAAGTTCTGATATTTGCAGTGCCCTGTTAATGAGCCTGAATGTTTCACCATCGGCTTTAACCGGGGCAATACCGGCATTACGGTTTATGTGGTTGATGCTGCTGTCATCGCTAAAAGCCGAAAGCAGTTTTTCAACTCTGTTAATTTCATCAATGGCAATGTCAATTTGCTCATCGGCCAGCAGGGGGTTATTGCCCACTACACTAATCTCAAATTTATCGCCCATTAAACGTATGTTGCGTTTGTAGACTGTTAAATTATCGGTTAAAGTTTTTATAGCCAGCATAATAATAATCTTTTAAGTATCTAAAAATGAACACACAATGCACCGTAAATTACCTTACGCGAGTTTGATCAATTACGCTACATCACTCCTTTACAAAAACTAAAGTAGCGGCGCTTTATGAAATTGAGATGAAAAAGGCTTTTTAATTAATATAATTAACTGATTTTGACATTTTTTAACACTTAAATGATAAAAAGAGTTAAAGCGGGCAGAAGCGCTAACTTAAGAGGATAGTGTTGAAGCAACATCGAAATAAAATATCTTTTTTCCTCTGCTTTTATAAATTTTCAGCAGGATATGGTGTTGAATATCCTGAAAGTAATATAGTCCATATAAAACCTGATTATGTCCATTTATCAGCTTGTTTTATTATCGAAAATTACGGACCAATTATCAATCAAAGAAAAGTTTATGAGAAAGAATCAAATCCTTTCAGCGATAGCTGTGACACTGGCTTGCGCTGTTTTGTCCTGTCGTAAAAATGCTGTCCCTCCTGCACAGCAACGCGTGAATCAGCCAGTTATAAATTCCGTTCAAAGCGGGGGAAGTATAACTGTAGGAATAGGAAGCCCCCTCCAGAAGATTGACCTTATAGGGGCGGGCTGCTATTTTTATAGTGGGCACCTGGTAAACGGGATAACTAATTTTACTGATGCAAGCAACTGGCTTTGGCATGACCTTAATGTAAATGTTTTTAAAATTGTACTTAGAGCTGATGGAGTGGAGGATGTGAATGATAATACAGACCCGAATAACACCGATTTTTCTAAATTTAATTTTACCGGCAATTCTAACCTGGTTGACCAGATAACAGCGTTAAAAAAAGCGCAGCTTATAAATCCGGCTATTAAAGTTTGGGCCATTGTATTATCTCCGCCTAAATATTTGAAAACTAACAATAGCGTTAATAATGGAGGAACGCTTAATGCAGGTGTAACAAATGCTTATAGCGAATTCGGCGAATTTTTGTATGCTCATATTAAAAATCTAAAAGACAATGGAATAACAGTTAATTATTTGAGCTTAATGAATGAGCCCGATTACCCGTCTTCGGGTATAGCATATGAATCGGCGGAGTTTACCACAGCGCAAGCCCAAAGTGTATATACAAGCACTGCCGGATGGCTTAAAACTAAATTACAGTCATTGAGTATCTCTGTACCTGTTTTTGCATCTCCGGATTGTATTGATGTAACCCATACCGGATCATATGTTTCGGGGCTTAATGCCTCGGGGAACGTAAGTCTTTTCACCACTCATCAATATTTCAATAGTTCTGCTGCTAACTTTTCATCAGCCTCTTCATCAGCGGGTGCAAAGGGCCTGTATATGACGGAGTGGCACGCTGGCTTTGGTATGGGAACTACACCGGATGAATTAACGGCTGCCCTTGACCTTGTTAATAAATTTCATGATGCCTTTAGGGGCGGAGCCAAAGGCTGGCTGTATTTTGAATGGGGTAATCCTGAAACTAATTTTGGCGGGCTGCTGTATACTCCCTGGGGAGCACCGGCGGTACGAAAGAAAAATTACTACGTTTTTCAACAATATACGGCTAACCTGCTTAACGAAAATTATATTCCGACAACCTTAACCGGCATAACGAACTTTGGAGCGGATAACGTAAGCGCTTTTACAACCTCAAACAAGGCCGATATTCATGTAGTTAACTGGAATACCGATCCCCAAAACAGGGTTAGGCTGTACTTTGGCGGCAATATAAGTACAATAAGGATTTACAGGACCAGTGCAACGGAAAATAACGCGTTGATTTGGAGCCAGGATAATGTGAATCAAAATTATTATGATGTTGATTATGCCGGAAAATCTTTCACTACAGTTAGGGTGACATGGTAATCGGGTCATGAATATTCCCTTTTAACGCTCGATAGTCCGTTTTTTGGTAATCAATTTGAGGTTTTCATAAAACAAACGCCTATAGCCCGGTAAAAACCAGGCTGTAGGCGTTTCAATAATTTGAGTAAAAATTTATTCCAGCGTTATTTGCCTCCTGATACTTTCTTCAAGCGAAATGAAGGTTTCGGTACGTTGAATGCCTCTTACACCCTGGATCTGCTCGTTCAAAACTTCACGCAGGTGAGTGGTATCATGACATACAATTTTAGCAAAAATGCTCCATTCGCCGGTAGTGTAATGCAACTCGACAATTTCTTTAATTGTTTTTAATTGCTTTACAGCTTCATTATACTGTGATCCTTTTTCGAGGTAAATACCCAGGAATGCAGTGATGTCATATCCTAACTTTTGCGGATCTACCTCAAGGCTGGCCCCTTTTATTACACCCATCTCCTCTAACTTTTTCATCCGCACGTGTATGGTTCCGCCAGAAACAATCAACTCTTTAGCTATCTCGGTGTATGGAGTGGTAGCATTTTTCATTAATATTGATAAAATCTGGATGTCAAGATTATCAATTTCTAAATTTTGAGCTTTTCTGTGGGACATAAATTTGAATATCTATATTGAAATACAAGTTTAATTAAAATTCGATTAAAAATAAAATATTTTTGTTGAAATATTTGCAAGAAATAGATAGTCCTATTAAATTTGTATCAAGCAAAAGGGAAATGCTTAATGTTCTTTAAAGTAAAAACAATGTTGGGTGGTGAAATTTTTGGCAGACACACCTCCTTGTCCCGGTGGCGGAGATCATGGAAAACCCGAAGCGGGCTAACCACTCTGTGAAGGTTCGAATCCTTCCCCAACAGCAAGTTTAAGTACAAAGTCAGAAGTCTTAAGTCAAAAGACTTAGAACTTCAGACTAACGACTTAAGACTTACAACACTGTAGGATGGTGAAATTTTTGGCAGACACACCTCCTTGTCGCGGTGGCGGAGAAATTGGGAAACTTTTAGCGATAAAAATAACCACTCCGTGAAGGTTCGACTCCTTCTCCTACAGCTCTTCTCATAATTTAGGTTTATAATTGGTTAGTAAAGGCCCCTGCCCATCAGGGGCTTTGCTGTTTTTACAGCTTTTTTATTTTGCATTCTCCAAAATATTGTAATCAGCCTAAGCCAATTCGCATAACATCATCCGGATAGCTTCACGGGCACCTGCCGAAAAAAGCAGGAAAGGAAATAACCTTTCTATATATGACCGGACGCAGCAAAAACCGTCAAAATCACAGTAAAAAATAATGTGTCATTTTTACACATTGCATATTGTTTCGTAAAGATTTAGTTATAAATTTGGTAGGCACCAATTTATTGCAATCGATTGTGGTATATTGCTGCCTTGAGTCCTGAAACCGATCCGAACACCAATTAACCCAATCTGCAATTAAGTCGATATGAAAAAAATCGTCCTGATGGTTCTTGTGGCATTCAGCTGCATTTACTTATCCTGTAACAAAACACGCCCCAATAAACCGCGCGTGCTTATCTTTTCAAAAACAATGGGCTTTCACCATGCATCCATCGATGCAGGTATAGCCGCTATCAAAAAGCTTGGCGCCGAAAATGGCTTTGAGGTAGACACTACAAAAAACTCGGCAATGTTTAACGAGGATACCCTCAAAAAGTATTCAACTGTTATTTTCTTAAGCACTACTGCCGATGTACTTGATTACAGGCAGGAAGCAGCCTTTGAACGTTATATTCAGGCGGGAGGCGGTTATGTAGGCATTCATGCTGCCGCCGATACAGAATATGACTGGGGGTGGTATGGTCGCCTGGTTGGCGCCTGGTTTTATGACCACCCGGGTATCCATGATAAAAACCCGAATGTACAGCCCGGCACTTATAATATAGTTGATGCCAACAACGATGCAACTAAAGATCTGCCTAAAGTATGGAAACGCACCGATGAGTTTTATAGTTTCCGCAAGCCATTGGCCACAGATGTACATGTACTCATTACCCTTGATGAAAACAGTTACAAAGGAGGGAAGCGTATGGGTAACCACCCTGCCACCTGGTATCATGATTTTGACGGGGGCCGTGCATTTTATACAGCCATGGGCCATACCGACGAAAGTTATAAAGAAACAGGCTACCTGAAAATGCTGCTTGCCGGTATTAAATATGCCATAGGCGAAAATAAGGAATTGGATTACAGCAAGGCTAAAACCCAACTGCCACCCGATGAGGATCGCTTTAAAAAGACACAATTATCAACCGGCGAATTTTTTGAGCCTACCGAAATGACCATATTGCCGAACCTGGATATTATGGTGATCCAGCGCCGCGGCGAGATCATGCTGTACAAACACGATACCCAGAAGGTGAAACAGGTTGGTTTTTTTGATGTGTATTGGAAAGCACATGTGCCCAATGTAAATGCCGAAGAAGGGATGCTTGGACTGGCTAAAGACCCTGAGTTTGAAAAAAACAACTGGATTTATATTTATTATAGTCCTGCCGATAGTTCGGTAAACCGCCTTTCGAGGTTTACGTTTAAAAACGATACCCTGGATAAAAAAACGGAGAAGGTTATTTTGGAGGTGAAAGCCCAGCGTGATATCTGCTGCCACACAGGTGGCTCGATAGCATTCGGTCCGGGGCCTGATAAAACCCTGTTCTTCTCGGCCGGAGATAACTCAACTCCGTTTGACGAAAAAGGACAAAAGTACGTAAGCAGCGGTTATGCACCGCTTGATGACAGGCCGGGTCACCTGCAGTTTGATGCCCGCCGCTCGGCTGGTAATACCAATGACCTTCGCGGTAAAATTATGCGTATCAACCTTAAAGATGACGGCACATATGAAATCCCCGAAGGCAACCTGTTCCCGAAAGGTACGCCAAAAACCCGCCCGGAGATTTATGTAATGGGCGACAGGAACCCATACCGGATTTCGGTAGATCAGAAAAACGGCTACCTGTACTGGGGCGAAGTGGGTCCGGATGCGCACAATGACAGCCTTGACAACCGTGGCCCCATGGGATACGACGAGGTTAACCAGGCTAAAAAAGCGGGTAACTTTGGCTGGCCATATTTTGTAGGCGATAACAAACCGTACCACCTTTATGATTATGCCACAGGCAAATCGGGCCCGGCGTTTGATCCTAAGCACCCGGTTAATAACTCGCGTAATAACACAGGTTTAACCGATCTGCCGCCGGCGCAACCTGCATTTATCTGGTATCCTTATGGCCCATCGGCAGATTTTCCGCAGGTTGGTACCGGCGGTCGTAACGCTATGGCTGGTCCGGTTTATTATACAGATATGTTCCCGGAAGAAACCCGCCTGCCTGATTATTACAACGGCAAGTTTTTAGCATACGATTGGATGCGCGGATGGATAAAGGCCATCACGCTAACTCCTGAAGGTGATTTTGATAAGATGGAACCTTTCTTCCCTAAATTGAAGGTAAACTCCATGATTGATATGGAAGTTGGCCCAGATGGCAGGCTTTATGGTTTGGAGTACGGCAGCGGTTGGTTTTCACATAACCCGGATGCTGGCCTGTTCCGTATTGACTATATTTCAGGCAACCGTCCTCCCGAAATTTCATCTTTCAAAGCTGATAAAACATCTGGCGTACTGCCTTTTACTGTTAAGTTGACTGCCAAAGCCGCTGATCCGGAAAAAGATAATATTTCTTACACCTGGAACCTGGGTAATGGTGTAACTAAAGAAACAACCACCCCATCGCTTAGCTATACTTACACAACAGTTGGCGATTACAAAATTACTGTTGAAGCAAAAGACGATAAAGGTGCAGCAAGTAAAAGCGCGCCGGTTAGTGTTTACGCAGGTAACGAGCAACCAACTGTTAGCATCAATATCAGTGGTGGTAATAAATCGTTCTACCTGCCTGGCGTGCCGTTCAAATATGCGGTTAACGTAACCGATGGACCTGACACCAAAGCGATAGATCCAAAACGTATTTATGTTGGGCTTGATTATATTGAGGGTTTCGACAAGGCGCAATCAGCGGCACAGCACGAGCAAGGCGAACCCGAAAACCGCGGTAAAACACTCATGTTAACTATGGATTGCAAAAGCTGCCATAAGGAAGACGGTAAATCAATAGGCCCGTCATTTGTTCAGGTTGCGGCCAGATACAAAAAAGATCCTAATGCCATGGCCAAACTCACCCAAAAGGTAATTAAAGGTGGTGCCGGTGTTTGGGGTGAAACAGCTATGTCTGCCCATCCAAACATTAAGCAGGGCGACCTTGATCAGATCATTAACTGGGTACTTTCGCTCGATAACAGCAATCAAAAACCTTCTTTAGCTGCATCTGGCACTATTATGCCTGCTCCGCCTGAAAAACAGCAGTCGGCAGCCTTAGTATTATCGGCCAAATACACTGATGATGGCGGTAACGATATTAAGAAATTAACAGGTAGCAGCATTGTATCGTTAAACAGCAGTACTTACCAGTTTAAAGGCACCGAAAAATTCAACGGGTTTACCGCCTTTAAATACAATGGCATTAACCTGATGATCTATCCGGCTACCGACGGTTGGTTTGCATTGGAGAATATCGATTTAACAGGCGTACGCTCCATTAACCTAACCAATTTCTGGCAAGCACCACCTACTGCTCCGCTTAATTTTGAATTAAGGATCGATTCGGAAACAGGAACCCTTGCAGGTAAAGGAAGTATGCCTGTGCCTGCTAAGGATGCTAAAGGCGGCGCTGTTCACCTGGTACTTACGCCGGTAACTGACGGTAAAATGCATAAGCTGTTCTTCATATACAAACCGGCAAGTAAAGCCGCTATGACAGCAGGGGTAACATCAGTTGTGTTTAGTGCGAAGTAGGGGCAAGAGCCCTAAACCACCCGTCATAGCAATTACGCGGGGGGGGAGATAAAAACAAACGGCCCGGCAGGTTAATCTGCCGGGCCGTTTTACATTCCCAAAGTTCGTGTCCCCACGAACTCTCTATAATCTTTAAAAAATCTTAAAGCCCACACTTAGTGCCCAAAGGTTTTGGCGTTTAGCAAAACTGTCGCTCACTTTGGTTAAGCCGCCTTCGTAACGCAAATCGGCAGTGATTGAACCTATATCAACACCGGCCCCGGCCTGGAAACCAATATTGCTTTTGTTAAAATCATTGAATGCATTACCTACGTTATTACTTACGCTGGTGCTTTGATCAAGCGTGTAAGTATAAATAGGCCCTGCCATAATGCGGAAGTTCAGATCTTTTTGGCCAAATGACTTACCTACCAATAATGGCACATTCAGGTTAGTGAACCTTACCTTGCCACTAAATGCGGTATTATTATCATTTGATTCAAATTTACCGCCGGTGCCGCTCAGGTAAAGCTCTGGCTGTAAGTAAACGCCGTTGCCTACGCGGGCAAATAAACCAGCCTGGTAGCCGGTCAGGTTTTTGTCGTTAAAATTATCGGAGCCAATTTTTGAAAAATTGACACCCCCTTTTACGCCTAAAGAAAATTGTGCTTTTGCACTGATGCTTACAGCTATCAGCAATACTGCACTTAATAGATACTTTTTCATGATTTTAGATGTTAAATGTAAAGCCATAAACGCACGTTATCCTTTAAATTGTATACGGCCCTACGCTATTAATTTACTTTGGTTATAACCCGGCCCATATTTGAGCCGTATTACGTATTATCAATACACGAGCCAAACAATTAGCAGTAGCAACTTGGTATTTTTTATATTTTTGCTGAAAATAAATTGAACATGGCTGAAATCAGTATTACCAACAAGGATTGGGAACGCGTAAAAATTAAGATTCAACGTAAATACAACCACCTTACAGACGAGCAGTTAAAATACAGTGAAGGACAGGAAGAAAGCTTGATTACCAAACTGATGGACCTGGTAAACCGCGATCGCAAATATGTGGTTTTTACCCTAAAAAAGGCCCTGGTGAATATTGATACCAACCGACTGTAAAATAGACACTGCGGTTATACAAACTGGATAGCTTTTTTGTATTTTTATTTTTTTCGAGGATAAATGATGAAACAGGGTTTAGTGTTCAAAAAAGAATACAAAAGAGCAGGCTTATTTGCAGGTATTGCCTTGCTGGCCGCGGGTATAGTGGGTTTTAATGACGACCTGTTCCAGATCTCTAAGAACCTTGATGTTTTTGCCTCTGTTTATAAAGAGGTTAATATCAATTATGTTGATGATATCAATTCGGCCAAGCTGGTAAAAACCGGTGTTGATGCCATGCTCGATGGCCTTGACCCTTATACCGAGTTTGTGCCCGAATCGGAAATTGAAGATTATAAGCTGCATTACGTAAGTACCCAGTATGGCGGCATTGGCGCCAGTATTTTTTTGCGTAACGGTAAAGTATTTGTATCGGAAGTGTTTGCGGGCTTCCCAGCCCAAAAAGGAGATGTACACCCCGGCGATCAGCTCCTGAAGATAAACGATGTTGACCTTAACGGCAAGAATAATGACCAGGTGAGCCAACTGCTGAAAGGCTCAAAGGGTGCGGCCATAAAATTGTTCATCAAACGGGATAATACACCTCAGCCATTTGAAAAGAACCTGGTTCGTGACGAGATCAAACAGCCCAATGTATCGTACTTTGGCATGGTTGATGGCAACATGGGGTACATTAAACTGGATAAGTTTCTTGAAAATTCGGCTGCCGAAGTTACCAATGCCCTCGTGGAGCTAAAAAAGAAAAATCCCAGCGGTATCATTCTTGATCTTCGCTCAAACGGCGGCGGTATATTACAGGAAGCTGTAAAAATAGTGAACCTTTTTGTGCAGAAAGATGTGGAAATTGTATCTCAAAAAGGGAAGATAAAGGAAAAGAACTTTACTTACAGCACCATCAGCGCACCGCTCGAACCCGATTTGCCTTTGGTGGTATTGGTAAACAGCCATTCGGCATCGGCAAGTGAAATTGTTGCCGGCGCCCTGCAGGACCTCGACCGCGCGGTGATCATCGGGCAGCGCAGTTATGGCAAAGGCCTGGTACAGCAAACTTTCAATTTACCATACAATAGCCTGGTAAAAATTACCATTGCCAAATACTACGTGCCTTCGGGCCGTTGTATTCAGGAGCTGGATTATACCCACCGTAAGGATGATGGCAGTGTGGTAAAAGTGGCCGATT
Source organism: Mucilaginibacter gossypii (assembly GCF_900100945.1). Taxonomy (GTDB): domain Bacteria; phylum Bacteroidota; class Bacteroidia; order Sphingobacteriales; family Sphingobacteriaceae; genus Mucilaginibacter; species Mucilaginibacter gossypii. The sequence goes on from NZ_FNCG01000005.1 coordinate 143,616, forward strand.
CGCTGATCCATGAATTTAAAACAAAGAACGGCCGTTCTGTTTATGACGGCAGCGGCATTTACCCAGACCTCTTTATTAAACAGGAAAAATTTGCCAATGTTACCCAGGCATTGGTGGGCAAACTGCTGATATTTGATTATGCCACAGTTTACCACGATAAGCACGCTAAAATTGCCGATGCCCGTTCGTTTACGCTATCTGACGGTGAATACAATGACTTTATAAAATACCTGGCCGATAAAAACTATAGCTACACCACCGCATCCGAAAAATTATTAACCACTTTAAAAGTTGAAGCCACGAAGGATAAACAGTTCAACGATATCCAGGCCGAGTATGAAGGTTTGAAAACCAAACTTATTGCCAGCAAAAAGAACGATCTTGTTCAACATAAAGACGAAATAAAGCAAGTACTTGAAAACGAAATAGCGTCGCGCTATTACTACGAAAAAGGCCGTTACGAAACCAACTTTAAATACGATAAAGAACTTGCGCAGAGCGTAAAAACCATGCAAGACAAAGCCCAGCTGGCATCAATATTAAAAGGCGAAGGCAGCTATAAAGTTATCGGAAAACCTGTATTGGCCATGGCAGCTAAAAAAGCAGCCGATAAAGATGACGACGACGAATAGGTTGAACACCAGTCTGTTTCAATTCAAAACACACATTGTATCCAATTAGTTACCCCTTGCAATAGGTAAGGGAGTTAAACTTTTATGGCCTGTTATTGTCATATACTTACAAACAAACAATAACACCAAATGAAAAAGATAATTTTAACAGCTGCTATATTATTAAGCAGCTTAACCGTAAAAATAGCCAGCGCGCAAATAAGCTTAAATATCAACATAGGCAGCCAACCTGCCTGGGGCCCCGTAGGTTATGACCATGTAGATTATTATTACCTGCCCGATATTGATTCTTATTACGATATCAATGCCCACCAGTATGTTTATTTTGATAATAATGTTTGGGTTCATGGGGCTATGTTGCCGCCACGTTTTGGTAACTATGATGTATATCGCAGCTACAAGGTAGTAGTTAATGAGCGCACCCCTTGGATTAGGAACGATGTTTACAAACGTAAATATGCTTCATACAAAGGCCGTCATGATCAGGTTGTAATTCGTGATAGCCACGATGAAAAATACCGTAACCATTGGGTTGAACGTAAAACCGTGCGCAGGGTTGACGTAAAACAAAAATCAAATGGTAATAAACGCGGACATGATGGTCATGACAATCACGGCAATGACCACCGCGATTAAGTTTTTGTATTGTTATAATTTTGATTGTTTTTATGAAGGACTGTCCCCCAAAAAGGACAGCCCTTTTTTCTTGCAATTCCCCTTATATCTTCCCTTAGGGGCATAGTTGGTCTTCGGCACAAAAGTTGCCCGTTTATGTCACATTTGGGTTAACTTTTATAGTTTGTTTACTTAGGTTTAGCTATAAACAAACATTATATTCGTTACTTAGTTAACCGATTTATTGTTAACCGATTTAAATCAAATTACACCATGAAATACCGAATATCCATTTTGGCACTGCTTGTAGTAGCAGTATTAGGCCAAAGCTGTGTAAGCAGCAAAAAGTACAAAGAACTGGATGCTAATTACACCCAATTACAAAACAGTACCAAAGACCTAAGCATTAAGTACCAAACCAGCGAACAGGCCCTTGCCGTAGCACGTAGCCGTAACAAAAGCCTTGAAGAGCAAATTGAGCAGCAAAAAACAAATGTAACCGCTTTGCAGGATGCTTTGAACAAATGTTTAAACTCAAGCAGTCAGGGCAATGTGAACATATCAAAGCTGGTTGATGAGATCAATGCTTCAAACCGCTACATACAACAACTGGTTAACGCTAAAAACAAAAGCGATTCGCTTAACATGGTGTTGACCAACAATCTTACCCGCTCATTAACTCCGCAGGAAACCCAGGATGTTGATGTAAAGGTTTTGAAAGGAGTTGTGTACATCTCATTATCTGATAACATGTTGTATAAATCGGGCAGTTATGAAATATCTGATAAGGCAGGTGCTACTTTAAGCAAGATAGCCAAGATCATTATGGACTATAGCAATTATGACGTGCTGATTGAAGGTAACACAGATAATGTCCCTATTTCGCAGAAAAATATCCGTAACAACTGGGATTTAAGTGCTTTACGTGCCTCATCAGTAGTGCAGGCCCTGCAAACCACTTACCAGGTTGATCCTAAACGTTTAACTGCCGGTGGCCGCGGTGAGTATAATCCTATCGCGGATAACTCAACCCCGAGTGGTAAAGCACAAAACAGGCGTACTCAAATTATCATAACACCAAAATTGGATCAGTTTATGGACCTGATAGGCAAAGCACCGGCCGATCAGCCCGCGCCGCCTAAACAATAATTGTAGTTTAGCTATCAATATTTCAAGCCACCCGGTTAGGGTGGCTTTTTTTATGCAGCTATTTTCGTATGTTTTTGCAGACAGTATTGCAAAGGCTAAAACAGGGTTACGGGAATCCCGGAAAGCTTTTATTTTCCATATAATTATTAACCGAATGATAACAAAACACAGTTTTTTTAATTTGGAATATTGCTCATTTAATTAAGACGGAAAATAACCAGCATTTGCTGTGTTACAATTAATTGAGCTTGCTTCATTACACTAAGGTTACCATTACAATGGCATTTGTTTTGAATAAATGGGGCAACAGATATTAAGACAGGTTAAACCACGGGCTTTAACTATAGTCATATAAATATAACTTATTACACGCGTTATGAAAAAGATGATTTTATCGGCAGTTATTTTGTTAAGCTGCTTCTCTGCAAAAATAGCTTCTGCACAGGTTAGTATTGGTTTAGGGATCAACATAGGCAGTCAGCCCGATTGGGGGCCTGTAGGCTATGATCATGTTGACTATTATTATATGCCTGATATTGATGCTTACTATGATGTGCCAACCCATAATTATGTTTACTATGAAAACAATGTATGGGTACACCGCAGGTATTTACCTGTAAGGTATCGTAACTACAATGTTTACAATGGCTACAAGGTTGTAATAAATGATCGTAACCCATGGATGCGCAATGCATACTACAGGGATCATTATTCCGGCTATCGCGGCCGTCATGATCAGGTGATTATCCGTAACAGTCGTGATGTAAGATATGCCAATCACTGGCGCGGCGGCGACCGCGGATGGCATGGAGGTAACCCAAACAGAGGCGGATGGCACGGTGGCGGTGATCATGGTCATGGTGGCGGTCACGGTGGTGACGGCGGACATGGTCACGGCGGTGGTCACGGACATCACTAATAAACATTATTATTTAACAAATAGGCTTCCCGAAAAGGAGGCCTATTTTGTTTCCAGGGCGTATCTATAAGTTCATTGAGGCTCAGTTTAAGGCATATTTACCTTCCAGCCTTCAAATGGTTTAACCGTAGCACAAATGGGACTGCCGTCTTTTGTTGTTCCCGGAAAGCTCGTTATAAGGAATGCAGTTGGATGATGGCTAAGCTGGGTTATCATGTCCCAGGTTACTCCGGAAAGTGGAATTTTAACCCTGCGGCTCCAGCCTCCCACCTGGCCTGCATATTCACCCACGTCGATATAAAGGAATTGACTTGCGGGCTTTCCCTGTACAAACGGCCCCGAAAATCGGGGTTCATTAATCTTCTGCGGATCGCTTTTTAATTGAATCGTCAGATTAAATTGGATATCCAGCCCATCGGATCGTTGTGTCTGAATGGTTTCATATCCGGTTCCGCTACCCTTTTGAATTCCGAAATCTACCCCCTCCGGAGGATTTTGAAGGCGAATACAAAGTTGAATATCCATATACAATTATAATACAAACCAATCTTCAAAAGTTTTATCCGGAGTATTTTCTTTTAAGCTGAGGCACTACCTAACGTTCAGGATGTAATAAGCGTTTTACTTTTGCTTATGTTTGTATTTTATCAAATTGAATACTGATGTATACGCTTTCGGAAGAAAACTATTTAAAAGCTATTTATCGCCTTGCATTACAAGGAAAGGATTTTAAAATAACGCCCACCGCCATTGCCGAATCACTCAGCAATAACCCAGCCTCGGTGGTAGATATGATCCGTAAGCTTACCGAAAAACAATTGATAGAATATGATAAAAAGAATGGTGTAAGGTTAACCCAGCAGGGCTTAAAGGATGCTACATTAATTGTACGCCGCCATCGACTCTGGGAAGTTTTTTTACTGGAGAAATTGGGTTATCACTGGGATGAGATCCATGATATTGCCGAAGAACTGGAACACATTAACGATGCCACCCTTGCCGACAGGCTGGATAAATTCCTGGGCTTTCCCGAATATGACCCGCATGGCGACCCTATACCAAAGGCGAACGGTAAAGTGCCCAAATCCTATTCTGTAAGCCTTTCTGAGCTTAAACCTGGTTCCCAAAGCCATGTTGCCGCTGTGCGCGATACCAGCAGTTCATTTTTGCAATACCTTCAACGGCTGAACATAGGTATAGGAACAAAAATTCAGTTGATTGAAAAAATCCCATACGACAGTTCGCTGGTGATAAAAATTGAAAACCGCGGGGACACCACGGTTTCGCAAAAGTTTGGCGAGAATATATTAGTAGATTAAGCTTAAAGCAGAAAGCCGAAGGCTTAAAGCTTTGGAGAAAAATAGCAGAATGCTTAAAGCTAATCTGTAAGTTAAAAAGCTTTTAGCTTTCTGCCTTCGGCTTTCAGCTCAAACTAAGGTTTCCCCGTTACTCTTGATGATTCGGCAAGTTCACCGTCAACGTCTACATCAAAGTAGAGGCGGTAGATCTCCCATTCATTTTTGGGTTTGTAAAACATAAACGTCATGCGGGCCGGTTGGCCTTCGTGTTTAAGCAGATAGCTGTACAGTACCAGGCTGTTTGAAGCCTTGCGTTGCATGATCAGGTCCTTGCCGAGATATTTGCCTATTACACTTCGCATAGAATCTATTTTGACAATAATCCCGGTAAGCCGGGTTGAATCCATCTGCTTGTTGCTTTTAAAAATATCAATCACTGCGCGGGCTGTGCCTTGCTTGTCGTATTCTTTAAAAAACTTATCAATAAAGGTTTGTACCCCGGTTACCGAAGCCGCGGCCGAAGTTGCGGTGGCAGCGGTCGCCTGGGTTTGTGCCAAGGCAACATTGCCGGTGAATACCAGCGCCGATACAATAAAAAATAAGGGTTTAAATGCTTTAAAGTAGGTGTATCGCATGTTCAAAAATGTTAATTTTTAAAAGTAGGCATTTTTTACAAATCCCCCAATAATAGCTATTAAGATGATTGAAATGTGGCAAAGCGGGCAGCTAAAATAAAGTTTCAAAAAATAAAGAGCCCGGTATTCTCATATCGGGCTCTTTACATATTTTATATTAAAACGATTACTTGGTAACGTACATTACTTCTTTAACCGCTTTGATCACCCTTTCAGGGTTTGGCAGGTATTCCTGGATCAAAGTTGGAGCGTAAGGAAGCGGAACGTCACCGCCCATGATACGCAGGATAGGAGCGTCAAGGTAATCAAACGCGTCTTTTTGTACTTTGAAAGCAACCTCGGTAGCAATTGAACCTAACGGCCAGCTTTCTTCAATAATTACCAAACGGTTTGTTTTCTTTACCGATTCGATAACTGTAGCATAATCGATAGGGCGTACAGTACGCAGGTCGATCACTTCAGCGTGGATACCTTCTTTTTCAAGTTCGGCAGCAGCAGCGATAACCACTTTCATGATCTTGCCAAAGCCAACTAAAGTAACGTCAGCACCTTCTTTAACAACTTTTGCTTTACCCAATGGGATATAGTAAGTTTCTTCAGGCACTTCACCTTTATCGCCATACATTAATTCCGACTCCATAAAAATAACCGGATCGGGATCAAGGATAGCTGATTTTAATAAACCTTTAGCATCGTATGGGTTTGATGGTACAACCACTTTTAAGCCAGGGCAGTTGGCATACCAGTTTTCAAAGCACTGGCTGTGCTGTGAGCTAAGCATACCTGCATTACCGGTAGGGCCGCGGAAAACGATTGGAACTGAAAACTGGCCACCGCTCATTGACATCATTTTGGCAGCGCCATTGATGATCTGGTCGATAGCTACCAGTGAAAAGTTGAAAGTCATGAACTCGATGATAGGGCGTAAGCCATTCATTGCCGAGCCGATGCCGATACCGGCGAAACCCAATTCAGAGATGGGCGTATCTATAACACGCTTTGCGCCAAATTCGTCCAGCATTCCCTGGCTTACCTTGTACGCGCCGTTATATTCGGCAACCTCTTCACCCATCAGGTATATATTCTCGTCGCTGCGCATTTCTTCGACCATGGCCTCTCTTAGCGCTTCTCTGAATTGTATTTCTCTCATTATAGTAAAATGATGTTTTTTTGCGAACGCAAATATAAACACTAATGTGTTAAATGCAATTAACCGTGGTATTGGTTTGATTTTTAATACATATATTTTACATTTAAAATCGAAAAAAAACTGATAGTGTCCATTTAATTCAAAAATTAACAATGGCTTATTCTAAAAATGGCAATCAAATAACGTTTTCCGAGGATAATAGCATCGATTTTGAATATCCAATCGAGGAAATTTTTGAAGTTGACGGTATTTTAGTTGTTACATTGAAAATACCCAACAATGTTCGTGATCGTCGTAATGTTTTTGCCTTTAGCAGAACCGGCGATTTTTTATGGCAGATAAAAGATGTACCGCTCTATCACAACGGCGATTTCTGCCCCTTTATAGGAGCACTTGTCAATAAGCAAAACGAATTTGTATTATTTAACTGGTGCGATACCGCTGTTATCATAGATCCGCAAACCGGTAATGTTATCAGAACATATCAAACAAAGTAGCTTTGTTTATATCTTGATCCGGATATTGATTTTATCCAATAGCCCCGTAAGCCATACCATTACAAAAGCAAATACAATACACTTGATTAAGCCGCCGGTGCCCTGGCTCAGGTATTCGGGGTAGCCTATCCTGCTCATTTCATATATTGGATAAAACAGGAAGGGCACTATGTAACAGGTAAAAGTGTTGGTGCCGGCGGGCTCTATCACCTTAAACCAGTTGTATTTATTTTTAACATCAACCAGGAAAATAAAGAAAGCATACACCACCAAACTAATGCCGGTACAAATGAGCACCCATGAAGGGGTATCGCGCTCTTTGGAAATGCCGCCACTGAAATAGCGCACTATAAAGCCCAGGTTAAACAGGATGATAGCAATCAGGATCATGGCCACCCAAAGCATCTTCATTTCGTTATTGGCCTTGAGGCGCATGTACAATACGGAAATAAATACCCCTGCCATGGTGAACGACTGCATAGCGCCGTTGCCGGCTATCCAGATATAGCCCTGCAGCTTGTCGATAAAATCAAGAAAGCCGAAGTGCACATCCAGGTTAAAGAAAATGAAGAACATCCAGGCCGCCAGCTGTACCCATAAATGCCCGTCGGAATAGTAATAGATAAGCGCGCAAAGCATGTATGACCAGCCTATCAGGCCTAAAATACCCCACCAGGTAAAGTGAAGCCAGGTATGTCCGGGGTCGCTGGTACGATAGAGGGCTGCCATGCCTGCAAGTAACAATATACCGAAGCCCTGCAACATATAGCGTTTAGTTGGTGACGTGTCCTTGCCGTAATCTAAAAAAATGAAGAAGAAACTGAATGTAACCAGGCTTTCCCAAACGGGTTTGGGTAACAGGGTGGTAGCTTCATTATAGGTTTCCATGTTGGCATGAAAAAAACCTATAAAAATGAGCGCGAACGAGCGGCTCACTATTCGTGATAGTAGCTTGAAATTGTCGCCCTGCTTTAACCTGTTTTGAAAAGCAAAGGGAATTGAAAGCCCGACTATAAATAAAAACGCGGGAAAAATAGTATCGGCCAAACCCAGCGCATCAACATTTGAGCCCGCGTGTTTAAGCCATGTTGGGGTATTCGGAATGCCATCCAGGTCATTCACAAATATCATGAGGAACATTGTTACAGCGCGGAATGCATCTATTGAACGTATGCGGCTAAGAAAATTATTCATTCAGTCATGTAAATGCAACAAGCAGCGTAAATGTTTTAATTTAACGGTAATTAAATTGAAACATTACTATTACAAGGCTTTTTTAATCTCTGTCGCGGCTTAGCTTGCTGAATAAAAGTGGATTTTCATTAAGTTCCAGCCCTTCCTTGCGGTTCTTTACAATGTGGATAGCTGTAAACAGCGCTTCGCGGAAGGAGATCTCAGAAGCCTGGTTTTTTCCTGCTATATCATACGCAGTTCCATGATCGGGCGAAGTGCGTACAAAGCTTAACCCGGCTGTAAAATTAACACCCGTTTCAAAGGCAATTTGTTTAAAAGGGATCAGGCCCTGGTCGTGGTACATGGCCAGTACGGCATCAAACTGCAGGTAAGTGCCGTTGGCAAAAAAGCCATCGGCCGAGTACGGGCCAAATGCCAGGATATTGTTTGAACGGGCTTCTTCAATAGCGGGTATGATGATATCTTTTTCTTCGCTGCCGATAAGGCCGTTATCGCCGGCATGCGGGTTAAGCCCCAATACCGCAATTTTTGGCTTGCGCACCCAGAAATCATTTTGCAAGCTTGTGTTCATTAGCTTCAACTTGGCCAATATTTTTTCGGCGGTAATACTTTCGGCAATTTTTGATACCGGGATATGACCTGTAACCACGCCAACACGTAAAGTATCGCTTACTAAAAACATCAGCGATTCGGCAGCACCATCGTATTGCTGTAAATATTCGGTATGGCCGGGAAAGTGGAATTTATCGTTCTGTATATTATCCTTGTTAATAGGAGCCGTTACAAGGGCATCTATATAACCTTCCTTCAGGTCATAAACAGCACGCTCCAATGATTTAAAAGCGTACTTGCCTCCTGCTTCCGTAACCTGCCCTATATCAATCTTCACGTCCTCTTCCCAACAGTTGATCATGTTGGGTTTGCGGAAATGCGTTTGCGAAGGATCATTGATCACCAAAAAATTGAGCTCATTAACCTGGGTTGCGCGACGGTGGAACGAAGCCACCTTGGTATGCCCGTAAACAATAGGCGTACAATAATCATAAATCTTACTATCGGCCAAAGTTTTAATAATTATCTCTAAACCGATGCCGTTTACATCGCCAATGCTGATCCCAATTTTTAATTTATCGCTCATTATTTTTTATGATTTCACCGAGTTTTATGATTTCACCGATTTTTTTAAGCGGTGATTTCAATATTTTAACAGTGATGATTATTAATGGTTTATAAAGCTAAACGACCTTTTGCCTTTTGCCTTTCGCCTTTAACCTTCAACTTAGGCAAACCTTTTGCCTTTAACTTTTCGCCTTTAACCTATCTTTACACCTGCAAATAAAAGATTTTAAGCTTATAGTTCCTGATAAAAGCACAAATATGATTTAATTTGCTCAAATATTTGATTAATAATGACATTGGTAAGGGCAAAAAAACATTTAGGGCAACATTTTCTTACTGATAAAAACATAGCAGCAAAGATAGTGGACAGCCTGAAACCCGAAGGGCGTTTCGGCCATGTGCTTGAGGTGGGGCCGGGCATGGGTGTACTGTCTGATTTTCTGCTGCAAAAAAGCGAGTACGAAACATCACTCATTGATATTGATACCGAATCGTACGATTTTCTGAAAAAAAAATACCCGCAATTAGGTACCCGCCTTATCAATGCCGATTTTCTGGAGCTTGATTTTAAAAGCATTTTTCCCGAAAACTTTGCCATTATCGGTAATTTTCCCTATAACATCTCATCGCAAATACTTTTTAAGGTGCTTGACAACCGCCAGCAGGTGGTTGAGGTAGTGGGCATGTTCCAGAAAGAGGTTGCTGAACGTTGTGCCGCCAAACCAGGCAGCAAGGAATATGGTATACTCAGCGTGTTTTTACAAGCCTACTATAAAGTGGAATACCTGTTTACGGTGAAGGCCGGTGTATTTAATCCTCCGCCCAAGGTGCTTTCGGCAGTGATCAGGCTTACACGCAACGATAAACAAACACTTGATTGCGACGAGAAGCTATTTTGGCAGATAGTAAAAGCGGGTTTTAATCAGCGCCGCAAAACCCTGCGCAACGCCATATCGTCACTCATCAATAAAGAAAAACTGACTGATGAACCTGTCCTCGATCTGCGTGCGGAAAGATTGAGCGTAGAGGATTTTGTAAAACTTACTAACGCGGTTTCAGCGAGCAGGTAGGTAATCAACGTTCTGCGCCCTCTAAATCTCCCCCAAAAAGGGAAGACTTACAATGACGTCTCCATATTTTTAATCCGCTACTAAACCTGCAACTGCCGCTAAAAAATCAATGCTTATTCCCAAATCCAAACTCTCTGTATGAATTTGGTACGTCATCGGTATTGCTGAAGGCAAAGGTGAAAGTAGTACTCCAATTCTCATAGTCGGCTTTTTTATCCTGCGATGGTTCAACATGGGTTGAACTGACCATATATACCCCCTCCCGGCTCAGTTTAAAAAATACCAGGCCATTGCTGTCGCTCAATAATTTTTGCGGAACGATGGTGCCGTTCAAAGTACGCACATATTGCATCACCACAGCATCCTTCATGGGTTTGCCTCTAAAAAGCACCTGAGCGGTAACATCATCGCCATAGCTTGATTTATAGGGATTTTGTTGTATTACAATTTCATATTCCTCACCCAGGGGTTTATCAAAGTCCTTACCGTTAGCTTTATCAACAGAAATAAGGGTTTTGCTTGACTGGTGATACTTTTCAACAAAGTATTGCTGACTGCTGGCCCGGGCTTCTTCGGCCATTTTATCGAGGCCTTCACTTTCAAGTGCTCTGATAAATTTATTCCTTTCCGATTCTGTTTCATCATCCCTTACCAGTTCAAAAAGTGCAAGACCGGAGTTTTGCAGCTCATAGACAAGCAGACTGCTATCGGCAGAGTTACTGACTTTTGAAAGGTCCGTTTTCTTTGAGCCTTCATACAGCATAAATTTAGTTGCCTTTGCTGTGGCAAGTTTAAATTCATTTTCGGGTTTAAACTCGTTGCCGCTCAACAAATGCAGGTTAAGCTTATCGCCTTTGTGAACGTAAAAATTATGTGGCAATAAGAAAAAATCCTGCGAACTGGCCGCAAAGCCTATCATGAGCAGTAATATAATGATGAAAATAGAGGTGCGCTTCATAGTTTTTGGATAGTATCACCAAACATACAAAGTTTTAAAAACTTCAGTAGTTTTACGTTATGATTTTTGACAGGAAAAACCTCGATAATGATACTTTGCTGGAATTTTATAAAAAAATGCTGTTTCCGCGCATGGTTGAAGAGAAGATGCTGATCCTGCTGAGGCAGGGCCGCATTGGCAAATGGTTTTCGGGTATTGGCCAGGAAGCCATAGCAGTTGGCAGCGCCCTTGCTATGAATGCCGACGAATATATTTTGCCTATGCACCGCAACCTCGGTGTTTTTACATCGAGAAATATCCCCTTGTCGCGGTTAATGGCGCAATGGCAGGGCAAACCCTCGGGCTTTACTAAAGGGCGCGACCGCTCCTTCCACTTCGGTACCCAGGAGTATAAGATCATTGGGATGATATCCCATCTCGGTCCGCAGCTTGCCCTGGCCGATGGCATTGCCTTAGCGGATGTATTATCGGGTAAAAGAAAATCAACCCTTGTTTTTACAGGCGAGGGTGCCACCAGTGAAGGGGACTTTCACGAAGCACTTAACATAGCCTCTGTTTGGAAACTGCCGGTAATATTTCTGATCGAAAATAATGGCTATGCCCTTTCAACCCCAACCAACGAACAATATAATTGCCGCGAACTGGTTGATAAAGCCGTAGGCTACGGTATTGAAGGCCGCCGTATTGACGGCAATAACCTGCTTGAAGTTTATAACACCATAACCTCACTTAATAAAGCTATTCGTGAAAATCCGCGCCCTGTTTTGCTGGAATGTATGACCTTCAGGATGCGTGGCCATGAGGAAGCATCAGGCACCAAATATGTTCCCACTAATTTATTTGAGTGGTGGGCAGGAAAGGACCCGGTTACAAACTTTGAAAAGTACCTGATTACCGAAGGGGTTTTGTTTAAAGACATGATCACTATTGTCCGTAAGGAGTTCGCCGCCCTTATTGAAACCGAAATTGAAAAGGCTTATGCCGAAACAGATATTATACCGGATGTGGCCACCGAAGTGCAGGATATGTACAAGCCTTACAGCTTTCCTGCTGTACAGCCAAAATCATCGCCGGTTACCAGTAAGCGCTATATAGATGCCATTAGCGACGGGCTTAAACAAGCTATGCGCAAACACCCCAACCTGGTGATCATGGGGCAGGACATTGCCGAATACGGCGGCGCATTTAAAATTACCCAGGGCTTTGTTGAGGAGTTTGGTAAGGCCCGTGTACGTAACACCCCCATTTGCGAATCAGCAATTGTTGGTGCAGGCATGGGACTTGCGCTTAACGGCTACAAAGCTGTGGTTGAAATGCAATTTGCAGATTTTGTTACCTGCGGCTTTAACCAGGTTATTAACAACCTGGCCAAAACGCATTATCGCTGGGGGCAGGGGGTTGATGTAGTAATACGGATGCCCGCGGGTGCAGGTACCGGGGCAGGCCCCTTCCACTCGCAAAGCAATGAAGCCTGGTTTACCAAAACTCCCGGCTTAAAAGTGGTTTACCCGGCTTTTCCGGCAGATGCCAAGGGACTACTGCTTGCCGCTATTGACGATCCTAACCCGGTAATTTATTTTGAACACAAATACCTGTACCGCAGTATCAGCGCCGATGTGCCTGATAATGATGTAATGATAGAGATAGGCAACGCTAATGTGATTAAGCAAGGCGAAAAGGCCACTATAATTACATTTGGCCTTGGTGTACACTGGGCATTGGAGTATGCAGACAAACATCCCGATCAATCCGTAGAGATCATCGATCTGCGCAGTCTGCAGCCCTGGGATCAGGAAGCGGTGGAAACCAGCGTTAAGAAAACAGGCCGGGTGCTGATTTTGCATGAAGATACGCTTACCAATGGTTTCGGCGCCGAAATTGCAGCCCATTTGGCCGAACATTGCTTTAAATATCTTGATGCTCCTGTAATGCGTTGTGGTAGCCTCGATACGGCTATCCCCATGAATAAAGCCTTGGAAGATCAGTTTTTGGCCAAGGCGCGATTGGAAGAAAGCATGGAAAGGCTGCTGGCTTATTAGGCAGGGCCCCCGAGCTATACTTCTATTCCTTTAGGTTTCATGTCGCGCTGGGCAGCACCATTAAATATTTCGTTAACTCTTGATCTTAACTGATTATTGGCGATCAATTAGGGTATAATAAAAGACTATACTGCTTATCTAATTGCCTTTGGGTTTAAGTGAATCACAATTGAGTTTTTATAACAAGCATAACTATGGTTAATATTTTAAGCGTATAAATTATTTTTCAATAAAAAAGGATTGTTCAACGGGTATTGCTGTTTGCAGTTTAGGCTCACGATTGTTGCCATATTGCCAGGCTACCACGGTAACTTTTACCGGGAAACGGCTTCTCGGCGGAATAGCTGTAATATTTAATGTATTGCCTGATAGCTCCGCCGGGCCTTCTAATACATAAAACCCTACAGGCACCTGTGCATCTGAGCTGGCATCCAATTTTATTCCCTTTGCATGTGCCTTTTGGTTGGGGACCGGTAAAAACGTAATATGCTGTTCCCTCCCTGCTGTATTGTGTGGCGGCACAAGCATCTGTGATTGCTGTACGGCCGGTTTATACTCGGCATCTCCAGAATGGGTAGCAGCAAACCACAACTCATAACTATGCGGGTTCTCCCAAAAACCGGCCTGCGGGCTCAATCTGAAAGTGGAATCATTTAACTTAATAACCGGGCCTGTAATGCGGTTAATGGCAATAGGAGTATTCCCGGCAGCATGCCCTATAGCGGAACCAGCCGGCATGCCAGCCCAAACAGGTAAGCGGGGACTGCCCCCGGGCACCGTATCATAAAATGCAGCATGGAGTTTAAAAGTGATGCCATCGGCCTCTGGTTCAAATTTCAGGTTTACCTGCTGGTGCGTATTACGCTGTTCAACCATTTGGCCATGCTGTACATAACCTATTAACTGGGGTTTTTGATTGTGATGTCTTGCCTGGTAGGTTATTGTTGCCCGAGCTGTTTCTTCATCAAAATACCAGAAAGCTTTTGAAGCATCGCCCTTGTACCTGCCTACAGGTGCTGCATCCGCGGCGGGTAATTCATTATAACGCCATTTATCAACCAGCCAGCCGGTTTTTGTCGGATCGATATCAATCAATTTCGGAACAGTACCCGGAGGTACATTTTTTGGCAAGCGGTACTCCATGGCTTTTTTAATGTAGAAGGCCAGACAGCCGGTTTTTTCAGGCGTGGCAGCGAAATGCCCCTGCGCCGGGTTGGATAGCATACTCAACGGCAGCAGCGGATGTTCCTGTCTTTCTTTTAATCCCTCATCGCCCCAGGTGTTGGCAGCTTCGTATTCGCCCATTGTTTCTAAACAAGGGACATAATCCAGGCTTTGATCTTTACTCCAGATATCGGGAGCAAAAATGTTTCTTACATATGGCCATTGCCCGCTTACTGAGATGCAAGCAAGCGTACGCGAAGGGTTCCAGACACCGAAATAATAAGGCGCACTTGCCGCTGCCGAATGTCCAATAGGGATCACCGGCGCTGTTTTCAATTCGCTATAACCTGAAATATCAGCGAGGTCATTGATCAACGCGTTAAACTGATCTCCGGCTCTTTCGTTAAATAAAAACTTGAGATTGAAAGCTGGGCTAACCCAGATCTCCGCAACACCCAGGTTGCCCATCTCCCCTCTGAATTGAGGATCTTCCAATATGGATTGCTCCTCCATATTGTTTTGAGCGAATATGACGGCCTTCACTTGCTTACAGTTTGGCGATATCCATAAAAAAGCCCTTGACGGATCCCGCTTGGTACCAGCAGGCTTAACCGCCACCGACCATTGCCAAACAGCCGCCTGTGCTACCGGCAGATCCGCCAACATCAGCGAGCTTAAAAAAATAAAATAATGACAATACCTTTTCATGATTCTAATTCAATACAATTTTAGTATCGGTGCTTGCCGGCATATTAAAACACCATTGTTTATTGAAACCCTGATTTACCGGCTCGCCTTTTATCGTTACATTATTGAGTGTGATTGTATGGTGGGCAGATAATATGAGGGTTGATATAACTATCCGGGTGCTTTTCATTAATGTTTAACTTTATAAAGTTTAGCGCCGAATAAAAAGATCACCGCGTAGCAGATTATCGGAAGGTAATAAGCGTGAGCCACACTATGATTGGCTATCTGCCCCATTACCATTGGAAATACCGCGCCTCCTACTACTCCCATCGCTATAAAAGATGAAGCCTGTTGTGTATGACTGCCCAGGTTTTTGATCCCCAAGCTAAAAATGGTGGGGAACATAATGCTAAAAAAGAAGTTGATCATCAGCAGGGCGATGTATGATGTCCAGCCCAGGCTCTGTGCAACTATCAGGCACATTAAGATGCTGCCGCAGGCAAATGCCGCTAATAATTTATTGGGCGCTATATAAGTCATTAATGAAGTGCCCACAATACGCCCCAGCGCCATCATCCCCATAAAAATAATCATAAAGTAACCGGCCTTTTCATTACTGAAATGCATAATATCCACACCGTAGTTGATAAAATATGCCCAGGTGCCGGCCTGTGCCGCCACGTTAAAAAACTGTGCCGCAACTGCCCATACAAAATGCGAATGTTGATATAGTTTTTTAGATGGTTCCACGTCCACGTTAACCGCATCAGGATCGATGGCCGAAGTTTCTGCATGCGGATCTGTTAAAACCGGAATTTTTAAAAACATAAAAGCAACCGCTATAAGTATAATCACACAGCCGATAGCTACATACAGCGTTTTTACGGAAGTAAGATCGGTTGAATGTACCGTGTCCGAACCTAAAAGGAAATATGAACCAATGGCCGGACCGATCATGGTACCCACCGCGTTAAAAGTTTGCGCGAAGTTTACACGCTGGTCGCTCCGGCGCTGATCGCCCAGGGCGGCCGCAAAGGGATGCGCAACAGTTTCCAAAGTAGCCATACCGCAGCCCATAATAAATAAGGCTATCCTGAAAAAAGTAAATGAGGCCGCGTTGGCTGCAGGGACGAAAAGAAATAAACCCAGGGCAAATAAAATCAACCCCAGGATTACGCCCGGTTTATAACCAAACTTCTTTAAAAAATATCCTGCGGGGATACTCATAATAAAATAAGCCCCAAACACGGAGAACTGGATTAAGCCGGATTGAGATTTGGAGAGATTAAGCACATTTTGAAAATGCTTGTTCAGCACATCGCTCATGGAATGCAGTAAGCCCCACATTAAAAATAGCGAGGTTACAAATACAAAGGTCACGATGAATTTTTTCTCGGTAAAAGCTGGTTTATTGGTCATATTGTTGTTAAAATTAATTACCCGGATGATTGGCATTAAATAAGATATTAAGTCCTCGCCTGCTATCAAAAGCCGCAGCAGCACCCATCAGCGCCGCGTCTTCTCCCAATAAAGCTAATTTTATTTTTAAACTTTCAGCATATGCTGTTAACCTGGCGGTAAGTTCATCCAGAAACATGCCCGATGCTTTTGCAATATTGCCACCGATAACAATTACATCAGAACCTTCGGTTTGGATAATATCCCGGAGGAATAAAGAAAGGTTGACCGCAAACTCATCAAAGATGTTCCTGACCACAGCGCTGTGTTTGGACATTGATATCAGCGAACTCACTCCGGTAACGGACAGCCCGGTTGTTTCATGATATCGCCCTAAGAACCATCTTGTAGAGAAGTAATCATCTGCAATGCTATCTTTATAAGGTTCGCTGCCTAGGTTTAAATCTTTCACAATACCATCAACGCACAAAGCTGAACCAAACCCTGTGCCCAGCGTAAGCCCAAGAACCTTACGGGAGCCGGCGCCAGCTCCCGCCACAACTTCCCCTTGTAAAAATGCTTCGGCATCATTTCGGAACAGGATATCTGCAGCATCTATCCTGAGCTCTTCCGACAGGTATAACTTAATATTTAAACCATAAATGGCCTCATACTTATGCAGGTCTTTGATCAGTGAAATCCCATTTTCATAATCAAATGGGCCAGGCATGGCCAGGGCAACCTGCTGAGCCGGAGATCCGAATTTTTCATAAGCCTGTGTTAATGCTTCCGCCCAGGTTTTAAGTATTTCAGTTGCCGTTCCATGGGAGTCCACAGTTAACCGGGTACGGGTATCTTCAATGATCATCTTTTTTTCCAGATCGATGACCGCTGCTGTAATATGCGTACCGCCGATATCTGCACTGATTACATAATTATTTTTACGCTGTTGGCTCATGTATGATATATATATATGGATTATTTTTCCGGAGTGAGGTACACCGCCTCTCCGCCTGATGGCAGCAGGGCAAATTTTAATACTGTTTTACTATTAACACTTTTACTGCTGACCCTAACGTGCGTCTCAGTATTCACCGACGGGTCATCGCTGTAAATAGTCGCTTTATACTTTTTACCGGGTTCTAAAAAACTCAGATCAAGTTTAATTTCACGAGCATCATTGTTGGTGATAGTACCTACAAACCAATCTTTTCTGCTCCTGCGGGCTGTAGAAATGTATTCGCCGGGTATTCCCTGCACTATTTTTGTTTCGTCCCATGTGGTTGGGATCTTGTCCCAAAATTCCAGTTCGGGCTCATTATGCTCCGCCGAAGGCTTATCATACCAATACAGCGTTTGCAGCGGGCTGTAATAAATTGCGGCCAGCGCTAATTGATGGGCATGAGTAGTTTTAATACGTTTATTAAAATAACAGAAGGTATAATCGGCTGCTCCGGCAATATACCGTGTAAAAGGCAGCACGGTATTGTGCGTGGCATCGGGCATTTCCTCGTTACCACGGATCCCTTCGGCCGACATCAGGTTTGGCCAGGTACGCTGCTCGCCTGTTGGCCGCCAGTCGTCATGAATGTTTACCATGATCTGAGCAGCTGCCGCCTGCTGAATCGCCTTTTCCACCCAGGTTGTCCAGCGGTGGGAGCCTTGCTGTACGAAACCAAATTTTACGCCTTTTACACCCCATTTATGATAAACAGCAAATAAACTGTCACTTTGAGCTAATAAACCCTGCTGATTAACATATAACCAAACACCAACACCCTTATCCTTGCCATATTTGATTATACCAGGCAGGTCAAAATCAGGTATAGCAACCTTGGTAGCATCCGAGCTAAAGCTAAAAGCCGGTCCGTACCATTTCCAATCAAACAGAATATATTGCAGGTTATGCTTCACCGCGAAATCAATATTTGTTTTTGCATCATTTGTCGTCATGGCCATTACCCGCATGATTTTACCGGGTTTAATCCAATTGGTGTTGGCTATTGCCGATGGCTCATTAAGATTCAACATCATGTAATTATGTTCAATCAGGTCGCCCGGTTTTTCAGCTATCATGATTGCCCGCCATGGTGTGCCTACCGGCGAGATGAGCTGCGCCCCGCCAAACATAGAGGTTACCAGGGTAGATGGTTTATCGGCACTCAGTTTAAATTTGGTGCGCGCATAATCAATTAGCCTGGCTTCTGCCAGCGCTGCAAAAAGGCCATTAGGCAGTTCGATGGTTAACGGCCGTTCGCTTTCGCCGGGCCAGTTTTTTAGCGGCAGTTTGTAATATGGCGCTTGTGCCCAATTGGCAAACCAGGCTTGGGTGCCTTCAGGCAGGTGAAACTCGGTATTTTCTGCCCTGATGTTGTAGTAGGTTCCTTTAGGGTTTTCGGGGAAATAATAACGGAATGCTACCCCCTCGTTATAAACCCTTACCTGAACCTGCATCACATAAATGGGATTGTCATCCTTTACCAGCGTAATATTCATTGCGTTGTAATGATCACTAATCATAGCCCGCTCTCCGGTAACTGGTGCCCATGTGGTATCATGCCGGGAGGAATCAACGCCCGTGATCAACAGGTTTTCGCACCAGTTTTTATGCTGATCGACCTTCAATGCCATTGCTTTTTCTGAAAGATCATTATCCAGTTGCAGATCGAGGACTGACACCAGAATTACCGGCTTGTTTTTATAATCCAAGCTATAGTGCATCGTACGCTTCCCGGCTTCAGCTTTTTGACGGAACCTGAATATTATATTGTTATCCGGCGACCGAAGGCTAAGTACAGAATCTTTTATTCCCTGTCCCCGAACCACACTGATAAAGCAGCTTAACCACAAACCCGTAATCAATATTATTGCGTTTTTTTTCATGTCAGATAGTATTTATCCAGATAAGACAAATAATTTCATGATTTATAATCATATGAAAAGCAATTAGCAGCAATAATTACAAAGAGGATTCGGATCTTACTAAGAGATAGTATGTTACAGATAAGTAAGGGTAGATAAATAGGAGCTAAAAAAGTGGGAGCCCGACATGTGCGAACATGTGCCGATTGAACCGGCCACTTTTAACCACCCGTTGGGGCCTTCAAGGTTGAATTTCGGCCAGGGTATGATTCCCCTTCCGGCCGGTTCATAAAACTCTCATCTTAAAATGCCGGGGCTTGTCATAAACTCTTCAACGTTGCAAAGACTTAAGTGGGTGTAACGCTGTTAACTGCCCGGCTTTTATCCTTGCCCGATAGGGAAAGTAATGGACAACGGCACTACCGCTGCTCCCGGAATGAAAATAATTTGATAAGCTCTTACGCAGCATTCGAAATATACTTCACCAGGCTTCTTTTGGCCACCGGCAGCAGCGTTTGTTCAAGCGGAAAAGTGATATCGCTGCGTACATAATAAACCGCAGGATTGGGCATAAACTTGTTACGGTTTATGAGATGCAGTTTAATGCTTTCTGGGGTATTGGTAATACTTTGCTCGTAGGCATCAATAAAAGCTACGTTAATGCCGCGGTATTTATCATCCTTGCCTTCAAAAATAGTGATCTGGTACTCGTAGATCCGGTTGGTGCGTTCCTTGCCATTCTGTAACGAAAAATAACCGTGATAAGGCATTAGAGGGGTAATGCCCACCGGATCGATATTCACATGGCTTTCTACAAAATCATAAATATCCCTGCCGGTTTTTATAGCCGGGTCCATTTTGCCTAAGGCATAGGTAATGATCTGCTCTATCTCCTGCATGCTTTGATCATCCATAATGATCTTTTGATAAGTAAGCTTTACCGCGTCGATATCAGCCTGTGTTAAGCGTTGAGGAAAAGCCTGCTGTAACAGCGATTTATTCTTTTTAAAATCGATGAGGTTGCTGTAATGAAATATCAGGTCGGCCAGGTTGGGATATAACCGGCTGTTATCAAAGTGACTGTTAATCTCCTGAAGGTAACTTAACAGGATATATTTTTTGTATTCAAAATCAATATGACCTTCAATAAACCAGTTTGCGCCTAATTGCCTCATTTTTTCGCCTCCTTTTGATAGCTTAAATTAAACAAAAAACACCAACTTTGCAATATGCCCTATGGAACCCTTTATTTAATTCCTGTACCGCTGGCCGATGACGCGGCTGCAAAATCATTTACACCATACCTTACTGATACCATAAACAGTATCAAAGAGTACATCGTGGAGAATGAAAAAACCGCCCGTCGCTTTTTAAAAGAGGCCGGCTTGAAAACCCCGCAAAGCGAGCTGGTAATCCATGATTATGGCAAGCATAACCGCGACATGGGCAAGGCTGACTTTTTTAAAGGCCTGCAAGCAGGTAATGACGTTGGGCTGATGAGCGAAGCTGGCTGTCCGGGTGTTGCTGATCCCGGTGCTGAAATTGTGGATAAAGCCCACCGCATGGGCATTAAGGTTATACCCCTGGTTGGGCCAAGCTCTATTTTGCTGGCGCTGATGGCTTCGGGCTTCAGCGGACAAAGTTTTGCATTTCACGGCTATTTGCCCATTGATAAGGTGCTTCGTGCTAAAAAGATCAAAGAGCTGGAAAGCACAGCCATAAAGCTTGATCAAACCCAAATGTTTATCGAGACACCTTTCCGCAATAACCCCATGCTTGAGGAGATCCTGAAAGCGGGTAATCCCAAAACCAAGCTTTGCATTGCCTGCGACCTTACCTCCGCAACCGAGTTTGTGCAAACCAAAACCATTGCCGAATGGCAAAAGAAAGTGCCTGATCTGCACAAACGCCCAACAATCTTTTTACTTTATCACGGCAATAAATGACCATAAGCCAGCAGCATACCCCGGTTGTAATAGTGGGCGCCGGTCCGTCAGGTTTGATGATGGCCGCCCAGCTTTTACGCCATGGTGTTCAGCCGGTAATTATTGATAGCAAGCAGGGGCCAACCACGCATTCAAAGGCGCTTGCCGTTCAGGCACGGTCTATGGAGATTTACCGGCAGATGGGCATCATCGATAAAGTGCTCAATGATGGTAAACGGGGAGGAGGTGTACAGTTTAACCAGGACGGTGAAGAGGTTGCCAGTCTTTCGCTTGCCAATGTTGGCGAAATGCAAACGGTTTTTCCATTTATCCAGATGTACCCGCAGAGCAAAAATGAGCGGTTATTATTGGATTTTATTACCCTCAACTGCTGCCCGGTATACTGGAACACATCGCTGCTGTCACTAAGCCAGGATACCGGTAAGGTAACATTGAAGCTGCAAAGCGGCGAGGATAAACAAACCATTACCTGCGATTGGCTGGTTGCGGCAGATGGTGCCCATAGCACCGTGCGCAAGCAACTGAGCATTCCTTTTAATGGCGATACCTACCAACACCAATTTTATTTGGCCGATATAAAAATAGAGGCCGACTTTGGCGATAAGGTTAACCTGTTCCTCTCAAAAAAAGGTTTCGCGGGCTTTTTCCCCATGCCTGATGAACGGAGCTATCGTGTGGTAGGCAACCTGCCCGATGAGTTTGATAAAAAAGACGAGCTTCAAATTGAAGAGGTGTTACCTCATTTGCGGAATGTAACCCAACAACAGATCATTGTTGAACATACCAACTGGTTCACTACCTACCGTCTGCATCACCGCATGGCCGATAAATTCAGGCAGCAGCGCTGCTTTTTAATTGGTGACGCCGCGCATATCCACTCGCCGGTTGGCGGACAGGGGATGAATACCGGCTTGCAGGACGCCAATAACCTGGCCTGGAAACTGGCAGGTGTGGTTAATAACCAGCTTAAGGTATCGGTGTTAGATAGCTATGCGCAGGAAAGGATGCCGGTAGCAAAAGAGCTCCTTAATACTACCGACAGGATCTTTAAAATGATCCTGTCGCGTAACTGGTTCATTAACTTACTGAAGAAATATTTGCTGCCTGTTGTTTTAAAATGGGTATGGAGTAAACCCAACCTTCGCGAAGCCTTTTTTAAACGGGTATCGCAAACCGGTGTCTCCTATCGCGATAGCGCCATAAACCTTAACTTAAGCCATGCCAGCCACATCAAAGCAGGCGACAGGCTACCTTATCTCAAAGTTTTCGACGAAAAACGGGAGGTGGAAACCGATCTGCATGAATGGTGCAATAAACCGGGTTTTACGCTCATCTGTTTAGGCAAGCTCAAAGAGCTCGACCTGTTTACCATCGCCAAATGGATAACCCAAAACTATGGGGCCAGTCTCAACTTTTTTTACCTGCCGCCTTCGACAAAAAATCAACACATTTTCGATGCTTTCGCCATCAAAGAAAACCAAAAAAAAGCACTCATCACCCGTCCGGATATGCATATCGGTTTTTTAAATGATGTGGTCGATATTGATATGATGGATAATTATTTACTGAATGTAGTGGGGGTGAAGCCGATCATCGTTCATGGTTCATAGATCATGATTGCCTGCGAATTGTTCCTGCCTGCGTATTTTCGCCATGAACTATGAACCATCAACCATGAACTAATAAACCACCATCACCCAGCCGCTCATTACATTCCCATTCTTTAAATCTATCACATAATAATAAGTTCCTGACGGAATACCCTGGCCGTTAGATCTGCCATCCCAGGCTTCAGGATAGCCTGTGCTTTTAAACAACAGGCCGCCATAGCGGTTAAATACCTGCGTTGTCGAGGTTGGGTAAGTATTCAGCGCCTCTATTGCCCAGGTATCATTAACCCCGTCACCATTGGGTGTAAAAGTATTGGGAATAACTACTTTTTTATAAACACGTACAAATACCTGGTCGGTTGCTTCGTCACCGCAGCCTGAGTTTGATACCACATGCAGGGTGTAGGTGATATCTTCCATTGGTGCAGCTGTAGGCGTAAGTTCAAGGCTGCTGCTCAGGTTATCGGTCGGCGTCCAGTAATAGCTTACGTTGGTTCCTTTGGTGCTGCCGTTAAGTGTTGTTGACTGGCCCTGAGTAATGTACCTGTTGGGCCCGGCATTGGCCATAGGCTTTTTTATAACATCTACTTGTACTGTGGCTGTCGAGGTACAAGTGCCGTTACTTACTGTTACAGTATAAAGTGTATTATCTGTTGGGCTGGCTACCGGGTTAGCGATACTGGCATCTGAAAGGCCCGTTGCCGGCAACCATGAATAGGTTGAGCCTCCGCTGGCGTTTAATGTAACCGAACTCCCCTCGCAAATTGGCTCAACCGCATCAACAGCAGCAACAGGTTGGGCGTTCACTACAACCGGCACGGTTGCTGTGACTTCGCATCCCGAGGATGATTTAACCGTAACCGTGTATGTACCCGCTGCTGCAGCAGTAACGTTATCGATAGTTGGGCTTTGAATGGCCGATGTAAAACCATTTGGCCCTGTCCATTGATAACTCACCCCGGTTGATGCACTTAGCGTTAACGTTGTGCCTGCGCAAACCGGTGTATTGGCCGTTGCTGTTGATTGAGGCGGTGCGCCAACCGTAAGTGTAAGCACATTTGATGCTGACCGGCAAAGTGCCGAATTAATATTACCCGCCTGCGCCGTTACTGCCCGGTAGTAATAAGTACCAGCCACTGACGGCGATGTTATCTGGTAACTTGAACTGGTGCTGTTTGCTCCGGTAAGATCCGTCCAGGCCCCACTGCCGTTTTTGTATTGCCATAAAACGGTATAGCCACTGGGGATGGTTGTGTTGAGTGTATAGGTTTGCGGAACATCTGAACAGGCCGATGCTGTATTGGCTGAGCTTGAAGTGCTGAAGCTGGCCTCTATCACAGGGCCATAAGGCCTGAAAACAATATCATCAATGGCAAGGTCATTGGCAGGGGCACCGCCGGCGCTGTTATTGATCATTTTGATCACGACATCGCCGACACCAGCCGGTAGTGTAAAATTGAACGACTCCTGCACCCATTGATAATTGTTGCTTGTACGGGCAATGGTGCCGGTATTAAAGCTTTGAATAATTGTTCCATCAGTTTTTTCGATGGCGAAAGTGATGTTAGGCGGGCTGATATCATTGCTTCTTAACAAATTCACCACCCAGGCCGAAAACTGGTAGGTGGTATTGGAACATAAACCGGTAATGGCGCGCTTATAAAAATAATCGGTTTTGGATACGCTGGCATTTACCACCATCATATAGCCGCCTGTATTGCCTGTATGGTCTGTGGCCGACCACCAGACATTGCCTGCACCCGCGGTAGTGTTTTCAATGGTATAAGAGCCGTCGCTGGGGAAATTGGCACTGCTATATGTATAACTGGTTGAGCCCGAATCTGCAGGCAAGGCACCAGAATGTGTTGAACTGCCTGAGCCAAAGGTGATGCTCACCACAGGATCGCCGAGGCTTTGCGCGTTTGTTTTACGAACTAATAAAATGAGAAAAAAGCTGATTAGGGGGAGTAACTTTTTTGCTTCCAACGGAGTACTGTTTTTAAAAAAGCGCCTGCATGTAACTACTAACACACAGACGCTACTATCGCAACTATTATGAAAAGGGGTACTAATAAACCATTTATGGGGTTATAATTGGTTTATGATATAAATATGGGGGCAAAGCCGGTTTTTATCAATAATGTATCGATGAATAGCGCTTTTGTATTGGTGAATGTAAAAAGGATTGGAAAAAAGTTTAAACCGCCTGTAAATAACCAGGTAATCAGTACCTGATCCGTTTGGATAGCTGTAAACAGGGCAGCTCCACCATGCGATAAAACAGGTAAGCAAAACTGATACTCACAGCAATGCCTGTTAAAAACTCAAACGCCCTGAATCCAAATGTTTTTGGCAGGTGCATACCCATAAAAGCTACAAGACTACTCCCAACAACATCATGAGTAAGGTATAGCGAAAAAGAGATTTTGGAAAAAAAGGCAATAGCAGGGTGGCGCTTTAAAGGCAGTATTAAAAGGACAAGTGCCAGAAGGCCGGCAACCATAGGAAGCCACCCTGCACTATAAAAACCAATGGCAGTTACAGCTACGCCATATATCAAAACTTCAGTTAACCCTCTTTTACCTGTTAGGTACAGGTAATATAATATCCCAAGAGCAAAAAACGGAAAAACGTTTAACAGTGTTGATCCGGGCACGGGTATAAATAAAGGCAGTAAGCAAATCAGGGGCAGGGAGATGGCGCCCCACTTTTTTATAATAATTGGAAAGAAAACACCGATGAACAGGTAATATTGAAACTCAATCCCCAGCGTCCAGTAAACGGGGTTCAAATAAGGGCGACCAATAAAATTGTTGATATAAGCTAAGTGGGTTAATATGTTACTGATATCGGGCCGGTAATTTGTGTTTAATAAATACCCGGCCAAAATGGTCAATAATATGGAGGCTATGTAAGGGGGCTCAATGCGTGTTATTCTTTTTAAAATGTATTTGGGGAATAAGGCCCAGCTATAATTTTCAGGAATAGCCCAGCAAATTATAAAACCGGATAACAGGAAAAACATCTGCACGCCCAGCCAGCCATAGTGTAAGCCGGGCAATGATTTGCCGCCAAGATGAAACAAAGCTACCGCCAATGAAGCTATTGCCCTGATATAATCAACCTGCTGAATATGTTGCCTTGTTTTATTGTTTGCTAAAGTCATTTATATAAAAGCCAAATGCGTAAAGCTTAAAGCCAATTGATTAATATTATTGATAAGCCGATTAAGAGAATTGCGCTCATTTTACTTCTGTTTTGACCAGTTGCGTGCAAAATCATTGTAGCTTTCGCTTACCGGGAGCTCAACATTTGTAAGCCGCACCTTACGGTTTTGGATAGACCGGATCTTATTAACAGGTACGATATAGCTGCGGTGAATGCGCTGAAATTTGGCGGAGGGCAATTTCTCCAATACCTTTTTCATGGGTATCAGCGTAAGGACGGTTTTATCATTAGTGATATGGATCTTGATATAATCCTCCATACTTTCAATATATTCAATAGTATCCAGGTCTATTTTAACCATGCGGTATTCGGAGTATACATACAGGCTTTCGTCAGTTTCGTCGTCGGCGGGCTTATTTTTGTACTTGTAATAATCAATGGCCTTTTCAACGGCTTTGGTAAAGCGTTTAATATCTATCGGTTTTAAAATATAATCAATCGCTTCCAGTTCAAAACCCTCATACGCAAACTTTTTATAGGCGGTAGTAAATATTACCATGGGTTTTGCCTGCAAAGAGCGCACAAGCTCAATGCCGGTAACATCGGGCATGTTGATATCAACAAAAAGAAGATCTATTGGGGTGTTTTTTAAAAATTCGGCGCCGGTTATAGCATCTTCAAAAGTATTAACCATTTGCAATGCCGGGAAGCGTGATACATATTCGCTTACAAGCCTTAAGGCCAGCGGTTCATCATCAATGGCGATACATTTAAGCACCATAATTTAAGTTTGTAAAGTAAGTTGAACAATATACTCATTATTCAGGCTGCTTATATTTAACAAATGCTTGCCGGAATATAAATATTCCATGCGCTGTTTGATGATGTTTATGCCGATGCCGGTACCCTGGTAATCTCTTTGCCGTACACCAAAGACCCGGTTTTTGCAGTAAAATGAAATATTGCGCTCATTAATATTAATCCTGCTATAAATAGCAGCAGGTTCGCGCTTGCTTACGCCATATTTGTACTGGCCCGGGGGTATTTAAAAAAACAGTGGAAAGGCTATGAACAGTCTTAAGTTAAAAGTCTATGGTTCTAAGTCGCAAGGTAGTATACAGATCAACACTTCAGACTTTCGACTTCTGACTCAAAACTTACCCATGAATAGTTTCACTCTTACCGTAGTTCTGAATTACCTGGGCTTCATATTCCAGAAATTGTTTCCAGCGGGCTTCAACATCAATTTCTTCAGCGTATTTTTTGGCCAGCCGAATAAACATGGAGTAGTGGGTTGCTTCGCTTACCATTAGTTCGTGGTAAAAAGTGGCCAGTTGTTCATCATTAATATTTTCGGACAGCACTTTGAAGCGTTCGCAGCTCCTGGCCTCTATCATGGCCGAAAACAGCAGCCTGTCAATTAGCTGGGCTTCGCGGCCACCGCCGGTGATGATAAATTTTCTGAGCTCGTTCACATAGTTATCCTTCCGCTCGCGGCCGAGGATATAACCGCGTTCCAATATAATATCATGTACGCGTTTAAAATGATCCATTTCTTCCTGCACCAGCAGGGCCATTTCCTGTACCAATTCGCTCAGGTTTGGGTTTTGAACAATAAGGGTAATGGCATTGCTGGCAGCCTTTTGTTCACAAAAAGCATGATCGGTCAAAATTTCTTCAATATTGCTCTCTACCACGTTTTTAACCCAAAGCGGATCGGTAGGCAACTGCAGTTTTAGGATGGTTTTCTCACTCACAGTACAAAGATAGTTTTTGGAGGTGAAAGGTTAAAGGCGAAAGGTAAAAGGTATTTTTACCGTGGAAATAAAAAAATGAAGACCATCTTTATGGGATAGCCTTCGTTATTGGCGCTTGATCCGGTATGAGTACCGGTTGCCGTGTTTAGCACATCATGCCGGCAGTAAAAACCATACCAGCAAGGTTTTTCTATAGCATTAGTTAAATCAACTAAAACTAAGCAGATCAATTGTAAATACCAAAACCGAATTTGCGGGGATGCTTCCGGCCGCACTATTGCCGTAGCCTTCTCTTGAGGGAATCACCAAAATAATCCGACCGCCGGTTTTGACATACGGCAGGCCCGATTGCCAACCCTTAATAAGGCCCTGCAGGCTTTGGTTTATGGTGCCCGAGTCAAATGTAGTTCCATCCAATAGTTTGCCGGTATAGGTTACTTTAACGGTCGAGTTAGTGGTTGGATTTGCACCTGTTCCCTGGGTTACTATCTTGTAATAAACACCAGATCCATCAGCTGTAGCATGAAAAGCAGTGTCGGTACCGACATAAGCTTTAATTGCGGCATCATCCGTGGCTGCCTGTTTTGAGGCATCGAATTTGTCTTTTGAGCACGAGGTTAGGATCACCAATGGGGCGAATACGAATAATAGAAATTTCTTCATTAGTTAATAGTTCTGTTTCTGTTTGGATTAATTTGACGCGCAAAAGCTACAGAACGCTACAATAATTGAAATTATTTTGGGAAGATTAGTTAAATTCTGTTAAATCGACAGTGAACACCAATACCGAATTTTCGGGGATGCGGCCTACGCCATTGGCACCATAGGCAAGGCCCGAGGGTACAATGAGCAATATGGTGCCGCCCGCTTTTACCAACGGGATGCCTATTTGCCAGCCTTTAATCAAACGGTCTAACGAGCTTGAAAAACCGCTTGCTTTATCAACTACCATATCATTTAACAATGCGGCGGTATAATTTACAGTGACCAACGAATTTTCGTTAGGATTCCTCCCCTTACCTTCGGATAAAACCTGGTAATAAATACCGGAGGGGTGTTTCTGCACTTTGATCTGAGGGTTGGCCTTCAGGTAAACGCGTATCAGCGAATCATCTGTTTTGGCTTGTTTAGCACGGTTTAATTTCGCTGAGTTATCACATGACATTATCAGTGTAATAATAACCGCGCTTAGCAATAGAACGTATTTTTTCATGAAGGAGGGCAAATAAAAGCCCCCTTTGCAATAAAGGAGGCTCAGTGTATGTTTTGGGTTGGTTAAACCGTTGTTTTTATTTTTAGTTCGGTCATTTGTGCTTCGGCAATGGTTGATGGTGAATCGATCATCACATCGCGGCCCGAATTATTTTTAGGAAATGCGATCACATCGCGAATTGAATCCAAACCTGCAAATATCGATGCCAAACGATCGAAACCAAATGCTATACCACCATGCGGAGGTGCTCCATATTCAAAAGCATCCATCAAAAAGCCAAACTGTTTTTGTGCTTCCTCCGGCGAGAAACCAAGGTGCTTGAACATCAATGATTGCAAGCCGCGGTCGTGGATCCGGATAGAGCCGCCACCAATTTCGGTACCGTTGATCACCAAATCATAAGCATTGGCACGTACAGCTCCCGGTTCGGTATCCAGCATGGCAATATCCTCTGGTTTGGGTGAAGTGAACGGATGGTGCATGGCATGATAACGGCCGCTTTCTTCGTCCCATTCCAGCAACGGGAAGTCAACAACCCATAGTGGTGCAAAAGTATTTTTATCGCGCAGGCCTAAACGGTTGCCCATTTCCAAACGTAGCTCATTCAGTTGTTTGCGTACTTTATCGGCACCACCGGCCAGGATCAGCATCAAATCGCCTTTTTCGGCATTGAAAGCAGCGGCCCAGTTGGTCAGCTCATCTTCATTATAGAATTTATCGACTGATGACTTCAGAGTACCATCCTCATTGTAACGGCAGTATATCATGCCGGTTACACCGATTTGCGGGCGTTTTAACCACTCGGTAAGCTCATCAACCTGTTTACGGGTATAACCTGCGCAGCCTTTGGCGTTGATGCCAACAACCAGTTCTGCATTGTCAAAAATGCTAAATCCTTTGCCTTTAACAATGTCATTCAGCTCAACAAACTCCATCCCAAAACGCAGGTCGGGTTTGTCAGATCCGTATAAACGCATAGCATCTGAATACAACATGCGCGGCAGTTCAACCAAATCAATACCTTTTACAGTTTTGAACAGGTGACGGGTAAGGCCTTCAAAAATATTCAGGATATCTTCCTGGCTCACAAACGAAAGCTCGCAGTCGATCTGCGTAAACTCTGGCTGGCGGTCGGCACGCAAATCCTCATCCCTGAAACATTTTACTATCTGGAAGTAACGGTCAAAGCCGCTTACCATCAATAATTGCTTAAAAGTTTGGGGCGATTGCGGGAGGGCGTAAAATTCACCTGCGTTCATGCGGCTTGGCACCACAAAGTCACGCGCGCCTTCTGGAGTCGATTTGATCAGTACCGGGGTTTCAACCTCGATAAAATCAAGCTCATCTAAATATTTACGCACTTCCTGCGCCATTTTGTGGCGAAGCACCAGGTTGTTGCGGATAGGGTTACGGCGCAGGTCGAGGTAGCGATATTTGGCACGCAGTTCCTCGCCGCCATCGGTTTCGTCCTCAATCAGAAACGGCGGCAGCTTGGCGGCATTAAGCACTTCAATATCAGTAACGGCAATTTCAATTTCGCCGGTTGGGATTTTGGTATTCTTGCTGGCCCGTTCAATTACATCACCGGTAACTTTGATCACAAACTCACGACCAAGCCCGCGGCTTTTTTCGCGCAAGGTAGCATCTGTATCTGTGTTAAATATCAATTGGGTTAAACCATAACGGTCGCGCACGTCGATGAAAGTGGTACCGCCCAAATCGCGCGATTTTTGTACCCAACCGCATAAAGTAACGGTTTGGCCTAAATGGCTGATATTTAATTCGCCGCAGGTATGAGTTCTAAGCATAACAATGTTTTATAAAAGTCTGCAAAAGTACATTTTTGAGGCGAAAGGAGAAAGGTAAAAGGAGAAAGGTAAGAAAAGAACAGGCCATCATTAATTTTTATTGAAAGGATCGGGATATTTTGGTGTTTGATAGCCCATTCTTTTTTTCAATAGCTTTATCCTTTTGAGCCATCTTTTGATATCCGCTGCAAACCTTTCTAAATCAAAGTCATCAAATTTGTATTTGGCAATTATTGCAATTGTTTCAGAAGCAAGACGTTCCGTGATTATTTTTTCTCTTTCGTCGTTTTCTATCTTGATAAATTCATTGTAATCAAGCATTATATCCATATAAAGCAATTTCTCTTTTTTTGAATGCCTGATTCGTTGCTTGAAATTAAGTTCCGGATCTCTGCACATGAAAACTACTAC
The DNA here is from genome assembly GCF_900100945.1 of Mucilaginibacter gossypii. GTDB lineage: Bacteria > Bacteroidota > Bacteroidia > Sphingobacteriales > Sphingobacteriaceae > Mucilaginibacter > Mucilaginibacter gossypii. The sequence goes on from NZ_FNCG01000005.1 coordinate 174,918, forward strand.
AACCCCATTAAGAGAAGTGCCATAATTTCTTTTTTCGAAAAACTCTGTATATCCAAAGTCTGAAAGAGTATGAAGAACTTTATCAACCCTCGTTTCCCAATTAGTATCACTTAACAGGCTAAATTTCATAACTACCGGGGTTGTTTACTATTATAATGTGATTAAGGTTTATCGAAAATAAGTATCTTATCCTATAAATCCGAAGTTCCGCATCCAAAATCCGAAATCAAAACATATCTTTGCCTCAATAATTCTCAAGGGGTGCCTTGCTTTGGTTGCAAAACAAACTGCAGATTGTTCACCAAACTGAAAGACGGGCTGAGATCATACCCAGGGAGTAAGTCAATAAGTACTAAGTTTTAAGCCTTAAGTCAAAGCGACTTTGGACTAACGACTTCCGGCTCACGACTTCCCCCCACACCTGATCCGGATAATGCCGGCGGAGGGATAAAGGTAAATAAGTTAAGTGTACTGCCGCGTTACCCTGGCGCGCAGATGGTTTAACTCAATTTTTGTTTTACAACATTTTGAAAAATTTATTTGTGGCTGTTATGGCCCTGTTGTTGCCTGTTATGGCATCGGCCCAGCTTTCCATTTCGGGGAAAGTGACCAATCAATCCGGCGAAGCATTGCCCGGCGCAACTATTACTATTTTAAACCCGCAGCAAAGCACCGTTGCCGACGCTGCAGGTAAGTATAGTTTTAACGATCTGAAAAAAGGCAATTATACCGTTAAAGCCAGCTATATCGGCTATCAACCTTTAACCAAAAGTGTTACACTTGCTGCTAATCAATCAATCAACTTTTTATTGGGCGGCAGTACATTTACTGCTGATGAGGTTACTGTAACGGCTACCCGCGCAGGCAAAAACTCGCCTACAACCTTTACCAATCTCAGCAAAAAAGATCTCGAAAAAAACAACTTCGGCCAGGATCTGCCTTACCTGCTTAACCAAACGCCATCGGTAGTGATCAACTCTGATGCAGGTACAGGTATAGGTTATACGGGGATCCGCATCCGCGGGTCAGACGCATCGCGCATTAACGTAACGGTTAACGGCATTCCTTTAAATGACGCGGAAAGCCAGGGCGCATACTTTGTTGATCTGCCCGACTTCGCATCATCTATCAACACCCTGCAAATCCAGCGTGGTGTGGGTACCTCAACCAATGGAGCAGGTGCCTTTGGCGGTAGTATCAACGTACAAACGGCTACTCGCAGGGATACCGCCTATGCTCAGCTCGATAACTCGGCAGGTTCATACGGTTCACTAAAAAACACCGTAAGCGTAGGGACTGGCCTGCTTGGCGGCAGGTTTAGCATAGATGGTCGCTTATCTCGCATCCGTTCCGACGGGTATATCGCCCGTGCATCATCCCGGTTAAAATCATTTTTTGTAAGCGGTGCTTATTATGGTGATAACAGTACTTTAAGATTAAACGTGTTCTCGGGCCATGAGCGTACTTACCAGGCCTGGAACGGCGTTGCCGATTATGTAATAGGCGATGATACCCGCCCGGATAACCGTACTTATAACGAACTGGGAGATATGGGTAACGGAGCCTTTTATAAAGACCAGGTTGACGATTACCTGCAAAACCATTACCAGTTGCTATACGATAAAAAGTTTTCGGATAAACTGTCGTTCAGCGGGGCCCTGCATTATACTCATGGCGAAGGTTATTACGAAGAGTACAGGAAAGGTGATGCTGTGAGTAATTATGGTTTATCACCTGTCATTTATGGTACCGATACCATTTCAACCACTAATCTTGTTCGCAGGCTTTGGCTTAATAATGATTTTTATGGTGTTACTTATGCCTTAAAATATCAGCCTACTACCAAACTGAACTTCAATCTTGGTGGCGCCTACAATGAATATAAAGGTGCGCATTATGGTAATATTATTTCTGCCGAAGAAAGTATAGGCGTTGGTCCTAACTATCAATACTATCGGGATGATGCAAAAAAGAAAGATTTTAACATTTTTGGCCGCGCCGAATGGCATGTAGACAAATTTTTGTTGTATGCCGATATGCAATACCGTCACATTAATTATTCATTTTACGGTATCGACAAAAACCTTAACAATGCCCAGCAAACAGCGCAGTTAAACTTCTTTAACCCTAAAGCAGGTGTTACTTACCAGTTTAATGAGCACAGTAATGTGTATGCCTCCTTTGCGGTGGGCAACCATGAGCCCAACCGAGATGATTATGTCGACTCGCCTCCGCAAAACCGGCCGAAACCAGAAAACCTGAAAGATTTTGAGGCCGGCTACCGCTTCAGCTCACCTGTTTTTAGTGGAGAGTTGAATGGTTTCTACATGCTATATAAAAATCAACTGGTATTAACCGGGTCATTGAATGATGTAGGTAGCCCGGTGCGTACAAACGTAAAGGACAGCTACCGCGCGGGTTTGGAATTCAGCGGAAAAGTGAAAATCACTGATCAGTTAAACTGGAGCGCTACCGCAACCCTCAGCACTAACAAGATTAAAAACTATCACCAGTTTTTCTCTAATTATGATGATGGCTCGCTGGTTGAGGAAACATTTGCCAAAACAGATATCGCCTATTCGCCGTCATTTACCGGTTCAAGCGTAATCAGTTACAGCCCTGTTAAAGGCGGGGAAATTGCTTTCATCAGCAAATATGTAGGCAAGCAATACTTAGATAATACCATGAACCGTAATCCCGAAGGTTTTGGCATAGCACCTGATAATGCTGCTAATCCTTATGCTGCCAACCGTTTGCTGAACAGCTTTTTTGTGAACGATGTGAGGTTGAGGTACAGCTTCAGTGTTCGCTCGGTTAAAAACATAACTGTTGGCCTGCAGGTTAATAATATCTTCAGCGAGAAGTATGAAAACAATGGTGCTACCTACCCGGATATTGAAGGAGGACATGTAATTAACTATAACTATTACTTCCCGCAGGCTCCGCGAAATTTTATGGCTTCGTTGAGTCTGGGATTTTAATAGGCACTAATTTTATATCGACGCAAATTTTACGAATTGGATCGAATTTCACGAATTGAGGATTAGGATATGAATCATTGGCTCGACCTATTCATTGAACAAATAAAGGAAACTACCTGGCTGCAATGGCTTGCTGTTGCGCTGGGTATTACCGAGGTGCTGCTGGCCCGCGTAAATAACATATTGTTGTACCCGGCAGGGATACTGGGTACGGCCATCTCGATATTTCTGCTGATGGAAGTTCACCTTTATGCGGAATCGATACTTTACGGTTATTACATTGTAATGAGTGTTTACGGCTGGGTATACTGGATTAAAAAAAGGGATGAGCCGCCAATTAAAATAACCTATTCTACCAAAAATGAATGGATAATAAGCTTAGCTATCAGTATTGTTGGGTGGGTAGTATTTTACTTCCTCATCAAAAACCTTCCTTCTAAGTATTTCACGCCATCAAATGTTCCCGGTTGGGATGCATTAGTGTCATCAACTGCCTGGGCAGGCATGTGGCTGCTGGCACGCCGTAAAATAGAGAACTGGATTTTTTTAAATGTCTCCAACTTCTTCGCGGTACCGCTACAGTTTTATAAAAAATTGCCGCTATTCGCCATGCTCACCATCTTCCTGTTTATTATAGCGATATGGGGGTATTTTGAGTGGAAGAAACAGGTAGAGGCAGAGCGGTTGGTGGTTGGAGATTAGAGGTTAGGAAAAATGTTCAATGGCCAGGTTGTACCAGGTGTTCAATTTTAAAAAGTGTAAACACCCGGCGTTTTTTGAAAAATGAACATGGTTGATAATCAATGCTTTGCGAATTGGTTAAAATTCAATTTTAATCAAATTGAACGCCTTGGTTCTGGTAATCAGAACCTTGTGTTTTTAAGGGGCCGAAACGTTGAACACCCGTTTTTCAAAAATTGAACACTGACAAAATACTGTCAGTATCTTTTGTTATCCTGATGGTAAATTGAGTATTGCCTGTTACGCTTTAAGCCTTTTGCTTTCAGCTTTAAGCTAAATAAAAAATGCATCCATCACAAAATTTAAAACCCGAATGGGTTGATATCATACGGAAAGCAGCTCCTGCAGCTGAGCAGGCCGGCAAGCTGCAGCCCGATCAGCTGGCGCTTATTTATGAGCAGGGCTGGTTTAAATTTTTAGTGCCGAAAGCTTATTCCGGTTTGCAATTGGCCTTGCCGCAAATGGTACGGCTGGAAGAAAGCCTGGCCTGGGCCAATGGCAGTTTGGGTTGGGTAGTAACCCTTTGTGCAGGTGCAGGTTGGTTTGGCGGATTTCTGCATCCGACTTTAGCTGTAGAGATCATGACCAATCCGCAATTGTGCCTGGCAGGTAGCGGTGCATCAACAGGTACAGCTACCATCAGCGGAGATGGCTATATCGTCAACGGTACCTGGAAGTACGCCAGCGGTGCACATCATGCAACCCATATCACTGCAAATTGCATCATTAAAAAAGGCGATGACACTGTTTTGAATGATGATGGTGAGCCACTGATATTACCTTTTATTTTTGATAAAAAAGATGTACATGTTTTCCCGGCCTGGAAATATGTTGGCATGATGGCTACCGGGAGCGATGCCTATGAAGTAAAAGACCTGTACGTTGATAAAAACCGCAGTTTTAAGATCGATCCGCAATATACGGTTATAAACGAACCTTTATATCGCTACCCCTTTCTGCAATTAGCCGAAGCAACGCTGGCCGCTAACCTTTCGGGATTAGCTGTTCATTTTCTTGACCTGTGCGGACCGGCCTTTGATGAACGGATGAAAAACCCGCGTTTAACCGAGCCGCAAAAAGAATACATTCAACAACTATTGGCCGATCAGATCATTTTACTCAATGAAGTCCGCGCCGAATTTTACCAGGCTGTTGATTGCTCATGGAACAACTTTGACTCGGCCGATAATAACGGCTTGCAGGAAGTAAGTTTAATGAGCCGGAAGCTGGCCAAAGTTTCGCGCGAAAGTGTGGATAAGCTTTATACCTACTGTGGTTTATCTGCCGCCAACCCCGATACGGAAATTAACCAGGTATGGCGGGACCTTCATACCGCAGGTCAGCATTCGCTGTTAACCTTTGAATCGATTGATTAAAAGATATTCAGTTAGCTCGTTCGTAACCCCGTAAAAAATCGGAATGACGTTTGAAATTTATTTAAAGATGGTGCATGGGGCTGCGTTAGGGATGGGAGCGGATACCGGCCTGTGGCTAAGGCCTTGTGCCGTATGAGCGTACAGCCCGGGCCGCAGGCAACGCCCATATTTATAAATCAATTAAAAAACGCATCCGATAATCAATAACTTACATTCACGTCATAACGTCCCTTCAGAGCCTCTCGCAGAGAGACCCTGAGGGAACATGAACTTTATTCCGTAAAACACACCTTTCGCCTTTTACCTTTATCCTTTCACCTCAAATCAAACCTTCGCAAACTTCTTCACCGTTTCGGTTACATGTGCCAAATGATGGTTGCTATGCCATGCGTACAAGGCCAGTCCTTTTTTCAGCGATATCGTTTCGCCCGAGGCCGGATGAACAAAAGTGCGTGCCCATTCGTTTTCGGTGAAACTTTCAAACAGGGCTACAAAATGCTGATGGATGCCTTCCAGCATTTTTAATGATGGCTCAACCGGCAGGCGATAATCTGGTAGTAGCGCCCAGTCGGCCTCTTCATATGGCTTTATAGTTGGGTTATTTTCAGTGAGGGCAAGCTTAAAGCGGGTAATGGAATTCATGTGGCTATCGGCCAAATGGTGAATCACCTGGCGCAGTGTCCAGCCGCCGGTGCGGTATGGGGTATCCAGTTCCTGGTAATTAAGGCCGGCAATTGCATGACGCAGCTTCCCCGGTAAGGTAGCAATATCTTCAATCCAGCCGCGCATATCTTCGGTAGTGTATGAGGCCGGGGGCGCAAACTTCCCTATAGGGTATTTCATTTGTTCGTCTGTCATCATAAATGTTAAAAAAATTTAAATTAGGCATTATTTTATACTACCACAAGCTTTTGGCCTATTTTAGCGTTCTGTAGATTGTTAATTTAACTAATGATAAAAAAGTTACTGGCCGTACTTTTATTTTTTAACTGTACGCTATCCTTTGCACAAACCATTAAAACCGATATATTAGTTGTAGGCGGAAGCGCAAGCGGAACAGCGGCCGCCATACAAGGTGCACGAAGCAAACTGAAAACCATGCTGGTTGAACAAGGCCCCTGGCTTGGCGGCAGCATGACAGCTGGCGGGATGAGCATAGTTGAAGGTAACCGCAATTTACCAACAGGCATCTGGGGTGAGTTCAGGCGCAGGGTGCGGGATTTTTATAGCAAAACCCCGGGTTATGATACTGCTTACAATGCTACGCTAAGATTTGAACCATATACCGGGGCAGCTATCCTCAAAAAAATAACCGATACGGTAAAAAACCTCACTGTAAAATTAAACACCCCATTTACAGGTATTAAAAAAGATGGCACCGGCTGGGATGTAACTATCACCCTCGACGGGAAAACCGCTACCGTAAAAGCTAAAGTAGTTATTGATGCTACCGAAACCGGCGATGTGGCCGCCAAAGCAGGCGAAACCTACGTTTATGGTTTTGAGAGTAAAAAGCAAACTAACGAAACCCTGGCGCCTGATAATGAATCGACACAGTTGCAGGACCTTAGCTGGATTGCTATTTTGAAAGATTTTGGTGCTGCGGCAGATAAGACCATTGCCAGGCCCGAAGGCTATGATGCCGCGGCGTACACTTGCCTTAAGGGTAAGAATATTAAAAAAATGCTTGATGATGGCAGGCTGCCCAATGATAAATACACGATCAAATGGGCCGAATGCGGAAACCAGTTCCTGGTTGCCCCTGATAATTTAAAGCCGGAAAACCGGGAAGCTTTTTATGCCAAAGCACGCTTGCATACTTTAGGATTGATCTACTATCTGCAAACCGAACTGGGCTATAAAAACCTCGGGTTGGACGAAGGCTTTACTACATCCGATCATTTGCCATATGTCCCATATTTGCGCGAAGCTGGTCGCGCGACAAAAGGATTGGTGAGGATGATGCTGGATGATGTGTACAAACCTTACGACCGCGAATCAAAACTTTACCGTACAGCCATTGCCGTTGGCGATGCTTCCCCGGGCCAGCATTATACAGATGCCAATGTTCCGAAAGTTATTTACCCGCCTTTCCCTGCCTATGGTGTGCCGCTGGGGGCTATTGTGCTTAAAGACCTGGATAATTTACTGGTAACGGAAAAAGCCATGTCGGTAACGCACCTGGTAAATGCCAGCACCATGTATCCCTCAGTACAAATGGCTATTGGGCAGGGCGCCGGTGCAACCGCAGCCTATTGCGCCTTTTTTAAAACCACCACCCAAAACTTAAATGTGCGGATAATCCAGGGGGAACTGCTCGACTTTAAAGCCTGGATTATGCCCTTTGCCGATATTAAACCAACCGATCCGTATTTCAGGGCGATACAACAAATAGGTGCTTCCGGACTATTAAAAGGCGTACAAAAGGCAGATGGCAATACCGCGCGTTTGTTATTTCAGCCTGATTCCTTAGTTGCCACAGCCGAAATCAAACCAACACTGGAAGAGATTTATACCCGGGGCTTTTTATGGTTTAATAAAGAGAAGCCCGGCCCGGTGTTCACGGTAGGAAACCTATTATCGTTTATCAGCGAAACCACGCTAACCGATCCGCATACTTTGGAAATTGCCATGCAAAAGGCCTGGAAGGATCAATATAAATTCAGTTCTGCTTTTGATATGAAACGGCCGGTAACCCGCCGGGAGTTTGCCATACTGGCCAACAGGTTTTTTAATCCTTTTGCAAGGTCGGTGGATATTGCGGGGAGGATGGTGAATTAGAATGTCAAAAACGATGTCATTTCGACCATCGGGAGAAATCTTATACATCAAGTTAGCAAACTGTGCATAGCCGATTGCCGGGCGTATAAGATTTCTCTTTCGCACCAACGCTCAGCCTTCCCTGCTCCATCGAAATGACATTTTTTGATACCTATAACTCCAATTCCAACTGATCCCCCGGCCCAAGCTCTTTATCATCCCGCTGCTTAACCGGCAATTCGCCAAAGTTTGAAAGCGAAATGCCCAACAGCCGCACTTTTACATCATCAACACCTGTTGCAGCCATCAATTGTTTGGCCGTATGGCTGATCGTTTCCAGATCGTTTACCGGTGTGGGGAAGGATTGATTGCGGGTGATCTGTTTAAAATCGTGGTATTTTACTTTGAGGGTAATGGTGCGGCCTTTCAATTCATATTTAAGCAGCCGGTTATGTACCGTGACCGCTATTTTATCCAGTTCAGCCTCCATTTCCTCAAGAGTTGTCAGGTCATAGGCGAAAGTATCTTCGGCACCCAGGGATTTAGTTTCGCGGTGGGGTTGGACTTCCCTGTTATCAATGCCGCGCACTATCTGGTAGTAAAACCTGCCCACTTTACCAAAGTGTTTTACAAGGTCACTTTCTTCCAGCCGTTTCAGGTCGGCCCCGGTGTGCAGGCCCATCTGTTTCATTTTTTGAGCTGTTACCTTACCCACGCCAAAGAATTTTTCGACAGGTAACTGCTCCATAAAGTTTTCGATGCTTGATGGCCCGATAAACTTCAGGCCATCGGGCTTATTGATATCAGATGCTATTTTGGCTACAAATTTATTGATAGACACCCCGGCCGATGCGGTGAGCTGCAGTTCGTCTTTAATAGCCTGTTTGATAAGTTTGGCTATTTCGATGGCCGAGCCGATGTCCTGCTTATCGTTGGTTACATCCAGGAAAGCTTCATCTAAAGAGAGCGGTTCTATCAGGTCGGTATAACGGCTAAAGATCTCCCGGATATGTTGTGATATCTCCCGGTATACATTAAACCTTGGCCTTACAAACAAAGCATGCGGGCAAAGTTGCAATGCTTTTTTTGATGACATTGCCGATCGGATGCCAAATTTTCGGGCCTCGTAACTGGCGGTCGCCACCACACCTCCCCGACCTTCGGGCAAACCGCCCACCACCAAAGGTTTACCCCGGTACTCCGGAAAATCCCGCTGCTCAACCGACGCGTAAAAAGCATCCATATCAATATGGATAATTTTACGGTGGATATTTGGTGATTGCTCCTTCATGGTGATGAAAGCAAATATAGGCGGGTTGCTGGCTTGCTGCAATTGTTGTGGCAGATTGAAAGCCTGTTAACTTAGAGTGAAAAGCCTGGGAATGTGCGATTCCCCTCTTGAGAGGTGTGGCGGTGTGTGTTTTTGCTTTGATAAGCCGACCACCGCAGAAACACATCTTAACTCGCGCTCGTTTTTAACCTACCGTGTACCCATATCTTTAAAAAAAATGTCATTTCGATAGAGCTGGGCAGACCCAAGCATAGGAGCGAAAGAGAAATCTTATACGCCCTGTAGAGCCGCTTTACATAGTTTAGAGCTGGATGTATAAGATTTCTCCTCACCACATCCGCAAATTCCCTAACAGGTTCGTCGAAATGACATTTTCTTTTAATTCATAATACTAATAATTAAAAAGATATGGGTACACGGTACGTTTGTAACGAGTGCGTAGCTGGGTTTGCGTTTATAACGCACGGGCGATACAATCGCCAAACCATAAGCGCTCGTTGCAAACGAGCGTAAGGTTGGTCTTTTGCAGTAAGCTTGACGGAAGGACGCTTGAACATGCAAAGAGGATCTGAAAAATCAACTCTCGGTATCTCCCGGCAAAAATTGAAGTTTCTGTTGAAAATACACATCCCAGCTGTGCTGTTGCTTACGATCTGTCATGTGAGCCGTGTCCTCATCATAATCGGCATTGAGCTGTTTATACTTGGCGTCGATACGGTTAAAAATGGCCATGGCTTCGTAGTTGTAATTATTGCTGAAACGGGTATTGCTTACTATGCGTAACAGCTCCTGCTGCTCTAAAAACGCAATGGTGTAATGGCCCTGCTCATGTTTCAGTATTTCGCTGAGTTGCTGCGGCGTATTAACCCTGCTTTTATCAAGCCATGATTTATTGTTGTTAAGGATGAGCCTGATGTTAAAATTAAGCCGGTAACCCCTGCCTTCGCGCCGGGCCTGGTATCGGTAATCGATGGTGCAGTTGGTATAAGCTACAACGCCGCCGGCATTAGTCCGCGGCGTTCCCCAAAAATCATTGGCAGTTAACTGGTGAAATGACTGTGCCGAAGCAGGCGCAATCATCATTAAAACACACATGGCCGCAGGGCCTATCACTTTCACTATATTTCTTTTCATTTAAAAAACTGGCGGTTTCAAACTTTTACTTTTTGACGTTGTCGGTATGTAAAAGGTTTAAGGCCATCATTTCTTTTAACGTATGTTGCATCTGATCGGTTGAGCCATCCAGGAAAATAACATTCCCTTTTGAGTTTTCAGAGAAATGTTTGATGGATTCTGTCCACATGGTGAACAGTATAACCGAGGTATCCATATTAGCTTCGGCCATTTCTTTAGCGGCTACAGTCATACCGCGGGCAACTTCCTCGCGGAACAGCGCAATGCCCTGGCCACGTAATTGAGCTGCCTCACGCTCGGCCTGGGCCGAAATTTTGATGGCGTTACCCTCTGCCTCGGCAGCTTTGGTTTTGGTGATGAGCAGGGCCTGGCCTTCGTTTTCGGCAGCTGCCTTCAGGTTGTTTGATGCCACCACCTGGCTCATTGATTTCATGATCACATCATCAAAAGTAATATCGTTTAACTGGAGGTCCTGCAGGTGGTAGCCCCAGCCTTCCAGTATCACATCCAGTTGCTCTTTTACGTGTTCCACAATATCGCGGCGTAATATCAGTACCTCGCTCTGGCGTTTGGTGGCTACAAAAGCACGGATGGAGCCTTCAACCGTACGGATCAGGGCCTGCATCAGGTTGCGCTCGTCAACAAATTTAAAAGCTACGTTTTTGATGGTTTCTTCCTGCTGGTCCAATACCGAGTACAGCAGCATGGCCTTAAAATACACATTAGCCTGGTCGTAAGTTACCGCCTGGAACTCCAGCTCAACCGAGCGATTTTGGATAGAGATTTTGGAGTAAATGTTTTCGATAAAAGGGATCTTGAAATTAAGCCCCGGGGTTAGGATGCGACGGTATTTGCCAAATACGGTGATGACTACTATAGTGCCCTGTTTTACAGACACAAACGAGGTGAAAATAGTAATAAGGATAACAGCAAAAATGATGATTGTTATCAATGATCCAAATGATTCGGGCATGGTTTGGTTTATTATGTTTAAAATAAAAGTAGCATTAATTATTGGTGTGTTATTTGTTTTTTAAAAAATGCTTATAAAAAACAACACACCTGTCATGAACTTAAAACGAACTTTTGGAGCTATATTGAGCGTGCTTGGTATAGTTGGCCTTATTTATACCGGTGTAGCTATCATAAACCATAGCGCACAAATAACCACCATGGTGGTAATAGGTATTATCTCATTAATATTTTTTACAACGGGTATCAGCCTGGTGCGTAATACTAAGGATGAAGCAGCTTAAATGTGGACATTAGCTGCAAATTGCATAGTTTACTCACCCGGTCTGCGCTTCGCTGGACCACCCTCTCTCCGGCTGTGCCGCAAAGAGGGTTGGAAAAAATTAAAATCCCCTCTTTGCGCAGCAGAGAGGGTGGTCCAGCGAAGCGTAGACCGGGTGAGTCCACACGTTGGCTTAATTTATCCTATGTCTTTTTTATCTGCTGATATTTTAAATAGCCGGGTTAAGGCTAATCTCCCCGGTGTCGGATATAAGTAATCCCGCATCGGGGAAATCAGCTTCTGTAAGTTCCCTGATCCGGATAGCAGCACGGTTAAGCGAATCAAGTTCGAGCCCTTTATCATGCGCCTGCCTTAGGGATATGATGCGTCCGTTTAAAAACTCCCCCTTTTTGTTCAGCTTTACTTTTAATAATGGCGCCAGGCCGCAAACCCCTGCCACACTTACTGATTTATAAGTACAAAAGTTACCGAGACTGTAAGCGATCAGCCGGTTTTTATAAACCTCCATTGCCCGGCTCACGTGCGGGCCATTGCCCAATATAATATCCGCACCGGCATCAATAGCATTATGGGCAAAGGCATTTACATCGCCACGTTTTTCACTGATGAAGGATTCCATTGCAAAAGGAATATGTTCATAAGCTACGCCCTCGCCGCCACCATGAAACGATACAATGAGAATATCACATTGCTGTTTCAGTTGGCTTATGATACGGGTTGCGTTCTTTAGGTTGAGAATAGGCAGGGTATTGGCATTGGGGGCAAAAGCGCAAAAGCCATATTTAACACCGTTACGTTCGAACACTGTGGAGGGGTGGCTAAGCAATCCGCCATAATTAATCCCTATGCTATCAAGCAGGTGAGTGGTACTCATCCGGCCCGTATCGCCAAAATCGCCTATATGATTATTGGCCAGGCTCAGCAAGTTAAAACCGGCGTTTTTAAAAACGCCGGCATAAGCCGTTGGCATCCTGAACAGGTAAGCCTTGCTTCTTTGATGTAATTTATAATGTGCCGGATTTCCTCCGTCAAGCAAACTGCCTTCAAGGTTGCCAAAGGTTACGTCGGCGTTTCTTAGTTCATCAGCAATAACAGCAAAACTATTTTTAGCACTGTCAGGCGGGAGGGTATAATTATTAGGGTACGATGTTCCGAGCATCATATCACCAACAGCGGCAATAGATATGGATGAATCATGCTGAACAACGGCTGTAGTTGTTTTAGCGGCAGTATCGGGTTTAGGTGCAGGGGCCAGGATTTGTTTTTTATTTGGCGGATGGTTACACGCCTGTAAAAACAGCGCCAGGCAGGCTGCCGTAAGCAATAAAAATTTCATTATAAAAAAAATCCCCTCACCGGGATGAAGGGACCAAATTAGTTTATTTATTTCAAAATCGTTTAGTTCTTGCTTTCGTCTACGTCGTCGCCCATATCGTTGCTACCCGTCGATGCCGAACCTTTAAACTCATCCTTAAATGAAGCTAACAACCTGCCGCCTTTATAAAAGAAACGGCTGTAGTAAGCATCGTCAAGGCTACTGATGGCTACACCCCTTGACGAGGCATGAGCAAATTTATTATTACCTAAATAAATACCTACATGCGAAATGCTGCGGCTGTGGATCTTAAAGAAAACCAAATCGCCTTCTTTTAACTCATCCTTACCAACAGGGTTAACCATGCTGAAAATATCGCGTGAGTTACGTTTAATATCAAGGTTAAAAACTTCGCTGTACAATTCTTTGGTGAAGGCTGAGCAGTCAATGCCTCTTCTTGAGCTTCCGCCAAAATGGTAAGGGGTACCAATCCAATCGTAAACAAAGTGAAAAAGTTTCATGTTTGAGGTAGCAGATAAAGCAACTCCCATAATTTGGGAAAAGTATGCTTTACCTAAACTTTCCTGGTCGTCTTTGCTATCATCACTGGTGCTTTGGGCACTTTTGGTTTGAGCTTGTGAAGCTACGACGCTGAAAAGTAAGGCAATAGCCAGGGCAAATTTCTTCATTTAATCAGTTTGTTTGTTGAGTTAGGACAACAAATTGTTTATTAAATCAGACACTATGTCTATCGTGCTCTACAAAACTATTTATATTTTTTAAAATTGCAAATAAATGCAGCTTATTTTTCAAAAAATATAAAAAAGTGCTTTTTATTACACACCCTTTTAATAAACAGGCTTTTGTACGTGTATTAATGTAATTTGGTTGTAATTATTTAAAGGCTTTTTTTAGTCTTTCGCGAAAAACAAACCTTCTAAAACTTCGCAAAACGATAATTTATTGCCTCCTGGTGTGTTTTTTTAAGTTCTATTTTAACCCAATGGGACATGCCAAACTAATAAACAGCCGGTTTGTTGTGTTTAAATACACTTTAAGGCCACCAAATAAAATTTTGCAACAATTTGCTTGAGGTTTCGATATTTTGCAGGATATAATTAGATTTGCGCTTTACTCCAAAAAGGTTGTTTAATACATGAGTTCAATCGAAATAAACAAGGACACCTACCTGATGTGGTACGAACAGATGCTATTGATGCGCAGGTTCGAAGAAAAAACAGGACAGTTATACGGACAACAAAAGATCAGGGGCTTTTGCCACTTATATATTGGGCAGGAGGCTGTTTTGGCCGGAGCCATGTCTGTAATTAAACCTGAAGACAGTATGATCACCGCATATCGCGATCATGCTCATGCACTTGCTAAAGGTGTAACTCCAAACGCCATTATGGCCGAAATGTACGGTAAAGCTACCGGATGCTCAAAAGGCAAAGGTGGTTCTATGCACATGTTTGATAAAGAAAAACATTTTTATGGTGGTCACGGCATTGTGGGCGGCCAGGTACCACTGGGTGCCGGGATTGCTTTTGCCGAAAAATATAAAGGTACCGAGTTTGTGAACATTGCCTATATGGGCGATGGTGCCGTACGCCAGGGCGCGCTTACCGAAACCTTTAATATGGCTGCGCTTTGGAAACTGCCTGTAATTTTTGTTTGCGAAAACAATGGTTACGCCATGGGTACTTCTGTTGAGCGTACAACCGCGCAGACTGATATTTATAAATTAGGCCTGCCTTATGGAATCCCTTCATCGCCGGTTGATGGTATGGACCCTGCTGCGGTACACGTAGCAATGGACGAAGCTGTTCAGCGCGCACGTGCAGGCGAAGGCCCAACCTTCCTTGAAATGCGTACTTATCGCTATAAAGGTCACTCCATGTCCGATCCGCAAAAGTATCGTACTAAAGAGGAGTTGGAAAGCTATAAAGCGAAAGACCCTCTTGAGGCTACCAAACAAACTATCCTTGCCGAAAAATATGCTGATGAAGCATGGTTTGACGAAATGGACGCTAAGATCAAAGCTATTGTTGACGAAGCTGTGAAGTTTGCTGAAGAATCGCCATGGCCGGATGCATCTGAATTATATACAGATGTTTACGTTCAAGAAGATTACCCTTATATAAGGGACTAAGTTTTAAGTCGAAAGTACTAAGTCGAGAGCCTATAGTCTTTGCGGTCAAAAAAAAGACTTCAGGCTAAAAACTTCAGACTTTAAACTTCACGATAAGAACTAACTATATTTATACTGAATTTATAATACTATTAATATATGGCCGAAGTAGTAAAAATGCCTAAAATGAGCGATACCATGACCGAAGGGGTATTAGCGAAATGGCATAAAAAAGTTGGCGACAAGGTTAAATCGGGCGATGTACTGGCCGAGATTGAAACTGATAAAGCTACCATGGATTTTGAATCGTACCAGGATGGTACATTGCTGTATATAGGTATACAGGAAGGTGCTGCCGCCCCGGTTGATTCTGTAATTGCCATTTTAGGTAAAGAAGGTGAAGATTATAAGTCTTTACTTGACCAGGCTGGCAGTGGCGCTGCCGCAGAGCCTGCTAAGGAAGCGGCACCAGCTGCCGACAGAGCACCTGCCGCTACTCCGGCACCAGCCGCACCTAAGGTTGATTTATCGAGCATTCCGGCTACGGTTATCCGCATGCCATTATTGAGCGACACCATGACCGAAGGTACCATTGAAAAATGGAACTTTAAAGTTGGCGATAAAGTAAAAGCAGATGATTCACTGGCTGATGTGGCAACCGATAAGGCTACCATGGAAGTTGTGGGTTACGAAGCCGGTACCTTGTTATATATAGGTGTTAAAGAAGGTGAAGCCGCTAAAGTAAATGATATCATTGCCATAGTAGGTAAAGAAGGTACCGACATCACTCCGTTATTACAGGATGGAGGTTCGGCCCCTGCCGCTGAGGCTGCACCTGGCGCCGAAGCAAAAACTGAAGCTTCTGCTTCTGCCACTGCTACTGCACCTGAAAGCTCATCTGATGATGATAGCCGCGTAAAAGCATCTCCGCTGGCGCGTAAAATAGCTAAAGATAAAGGTATCAACCTTAATGATGTAAAAGGCAGCGCTGAAGGTGGCCGTATCATCAAAAAGGATGTGGAAGAATATACACCGTCGGCTAAACCGGCTGCGGCTCCTGTTACTGAAGCTGCACCTGCTGCCGCTCCGGCTGCTGCTGCAAAAGCACCTATCGTATTGCCAACCTTTACAGGCGAAGAGAAATTCAGCGAAAGGCCGGTTACTCAAATGCGTAAAGCTATCAGCCGCCGCCTAAGCGAAAGCTTGTTTACTGCTCCGCATTTCTATGTAACCATGAGCATTGATATGGACCAGGCTATTGTGGCCCGTACCCGTATGAACGAGATCGCCCCGGTTAAAATTTCATTTAATGATTTTGTTGTTAAAGCCTGCGCTGTTGCCTTAAGGCAGCATCCTGCTATCAACTCATCATTCCTGGGTGATAAGATCCGCACTAATGAGCACGTTCACGTTGGCGTTGCCGTTGCTGTTGACGAAGGTTTATTGGTACCGGTTATCAAATTTGCCGATGGTAAATCATTAAGTCACATTTCGGTTGAAGTGAAAGAGTTTGCAGGCAAAGCAAAATCTAAAAAACTACAGCCAAACGAAATGGAGGGTTCAACCTTCACCATTTCAAACCTTGGTATGTTTGGCGTTGACGAGTTTACGGCCATCATTAACACACCAAACGCATGTATCCTTGCTGTAAGCGGTATTCAGGCTGTTCCGGTTGTTAAAAATGGTGCGGTAGTACCTGGCAACATCATGAAGGTTACCCTGAGCGCCGACCACCGCGTGGTTGACGGTGCTACAGCCGCTGCCTTCCTGCAAACATTAAAGCAATTATTAGAAGAGCCGGTAAGGCTGCTGATATAATTTCGGATATCGGATTTTCGATTTCGGATTTTGAAAAGCGATGGGTTTAGGCTCATCGCTTTTTTTGTTTATGGGATAAATTATAAAAAATGTCATTGCAGCGCAGCGTGGCAATCTCGTAACCAATGCCAGTTCGATATGTATGGCTACGATTGCCACGTCGCCCCGGATGCTCTTTACCCATGCCGCTCTTCGCAATGACATTTTTTTATTAACGGCAGTTTATGTCTGCAAAAAAATGACACAATGACCTAATGACTTCAATGACCTATATGTGTATATTCACGGCAAATTTTGATGTATGACACTTTATAGCTTTTTTAAGGAATTTCATTCCGGTTTCAGGTACATTGTTATTGTACTGGTATTGCTGGCCCTTGTACGTGCCTTTATGGGCTGGCTGGGTAAAAGACCATATGGCGAGGGCAATCGCAAGCTTAACCTGTTTGCCATGATCTCGGTACATACACAATTTTTGCTGGGCATCATCCTGTTTTTTATCAGTCCGATGGTGCAGTTTAGCAAGGATACCATGAAAAACCCTGTTACCCGCTATTTCACGGTTGAGCATTGGGTAATTATGCTTATTGCCATTGTTTTGATTACTATCGGGCACAGCAAATCGAAGAAAGCAGCACTGCCCGAAGGTAAGCATAAAGCCATCGCTATCTTCTATTTAATAGGGATTGTACTTATTTCGGTAGGTATTATGCTTATTCCACAGTAATTCTACGTAGCTAATAGGATTTAGCAAATAAATAATTTCACAAAAAATTTGACAATTCAAATTTCTTTATAAATTTGTGACCGCGATGATTAAAAACACACATAAAAATAGCTGGTGGCACCAATTAAATTGGCAGCCGGCTTGCGCTTTTTGATCAGAGACAACCTAATCAATTGTGAACCTAAATAGGAAACCCGGCGACCCCAATTCGCCGGGTTTTTTTGTTTTAAGATATTTGAAAAATAAACATGAGCACATTTAAAATTACTACAACTTATAAAAAGCTGCTGGCCGATACCACCACACCAGTGAGCATTTACCTTCGCCTGCGCGATGTATTTCCTAACTCGCTGCTGCTGGAAAGCTCCGATTATCACAGCCGCGAAAACAGCACCAGCTACATTTGCTGCGAACCGCTCAGCGGCATTGTGCTCAATAACGGTATCCTTAAAAAACAATACCCCGATGGTAGCCAGGAAGTACACGAGGCTGGTACGTTTGATTTGATTGAACAGCTTAACAATTTTACCGGTAGCTTTGAAACCGACTCGCTGCCGCTAAAAATGATCACCAATGGCTTGTTTGGTTACTTTACCCACGAGGCCGTTGAACATTATGAAACCATTAAACTAAAGCAAAGCGATGATGTTACACGCCAGATCCCGGTGATGCAGTACCATATTTACAGGTACATCATCGCTATCGACCACTTTAAAAATGAACTTTACATATTTCATAATCAGCCCGAAGGTGCACCAACCAATGGCGGTATCGAAAAACTGGAATACCTCATCAAAAACAAAAACTTCCCCGAGTATAGCTTTAAAAGCAATGGGGATGAAAAATCGAACCTTACCGGCGATGAGTTCATTGCCATAGTGGAGAAAATGAAGCAACACATTTATCGGGGCGATGTTTTCCAGATAGTGCCTTCAAGGGCTTTCTCCCGTACTTTCCTGGGCGATGAGTTTAATGTTTATCGCGCCCTGCGTTCTATCAACCCATCACCATATCTCTTCTATTTTGATTTTGGCGATTTCAGGATCTTTGGCTCATCGCCCGAGGCGCAGATCACCATAAAAAATAATGTGGCTAACATATTCCCGATAGCCGGAACATTTAAACGCAGCGGTGATGATGAGCGCGATGCCGAGCTGGCCCGCAACCTGGAAAATGACCCAAAAGAATCGGCAGAACACGTAATGCTGGTTGACCTGGCCCGTAACGACCTGAGCCGTCATTGTGAAAATGTAACCGTGAAGGCATTTAAAGAGGTTCAGTATTACTCGCACCTGATCCATTTGGTATCACACGTAAGCGGAAAACTGAAGCCCGGCGTATCGGCCTTTAAAGTTGTAGCTGATACTTACCCGGCGGGCACGCTGAGCGGCGCTCCAAAATACCGTGCCATGGAGATCATCGATGAAAACGAAAATATAAAACGCAGCTTTTACAGCGGTGCTATAGGTTTCCTGGGTTTTAACGGAGATTTTAACCATGCCATCATGATCCGCTCGTTTTTGAGCAAGAACAATACGTTGCATTACCAGGCAGGCGCCGGCATAGTCGCCGGTTCGATCCCCGAAAGTGAGCTAAGGGAGGTTGATACCAAGATCTCGGCTTTGAGAAGGGCTTTTGAACTGGCGGAGGAGCTATAACCCCTATCCCCCTGAAGGGGGAACAATAGTGAATAATAATTTTGACAAATATTGAAGATATATAAAACAAAATGAAAGAAAATACAAATACCACGGAAAGCACCCCCTTTAGGGGGCGGGGGGGGATTCTGATCATAGATAATTACGATTCCTTTACCTATAACCTGGTGCATTTGGTTAATGAGCTCGGCCTGGAATGTGAGGTTTGGAGAAATGATCAGTTTGCCATTGAGGATGTGGAAGCTTTTGATAAGATCATCCTATCGCCGGGGCCGGGCATTCCTTCAGAGGCTGGTTTGCTCCTGGATGTAATAGCAAAGTATGCACCCACCAAAAGCATATTTGGGGTATGCCTTGGTCAGCAGGCTATTGCCGAAGTATTTGGCGGGAGCCTGTACAATCTTAACCAGCCTATGCACGGTATCGCGACGCCGATAAAAGTGACCGATGGCGATGAAGAACTATTTGCCGGTTTGCCCGAAAGCTTTAAAGTTGGGCGTTACCACTCATGGGTAGTAAGCGGCAATGACCTGCCCGATTCATTGCAGGTTACCGCTATTGATGAAGCCGATAATTCTATCATGGCGCTTAAGCATAAACAATACGATGTAAGGGGCGTACAATTCCACCCCGAATCGATCCTGACCGATTATGGTAAGGAAATGATGCAAAACTGGCTTAAGGCTTAGTTTTATGAAATAATGATAACTTTGAAAAATTGATATAACGTCCCCGCAGGGTCTCTCGTAGAGGACCCTGATATCTGCGGCCATGCATGTGACGAACCGCAGGGTCTCTCGCAGAGGACCCTCGCGGGGTGCAGGACACTTAGCGGTGCGCGGTGGCCGCGTTAGGGATTGCAGTGAAAAGCCCACAGCGCGGGTTGGGATTGGGGGCAGGAAAAGCGAGGACTTGCAACGAAAAGCCCGGGCCGCAGGCAACGCACATGTTATAAAATTGATTGAAAAATACACTTATTAACCAATAGCTTACAACTATGTCATTATAAGGAAGAGAGCAATTAGCCCCCTCTAAATCTTCTACGGAAAGGAAGATTTAAAAAGCATTTAAAATCCTCTCCTCTGGACGGGGTTGGGTAAGACTAATTGCTTCGCGCCTCACAATGACATAAATATTAGTGCTTCGATCCTATGACGATACTTGATAAAATAGTTGCCAACAAAAAAAAAGAGGTTGCTTCGGCAAAAAAACGTACATCATATACCGTACTTGAAGAATCGGATCATTTTCACCGTGAAACCTATTCATTCAAAGAATTTCTGCTCGATCCCTCACGTACCGGTATCATAGCCGAGTTTAAGCGTAAATCGCCTTCAAAAGGTATTATTAACGATAAGGTGCGGGTTAGCGCCGTTACAACAGATTATGCCGCTGCCGGCGCTTCGGCACTTTCAGTTTTAACTGACCGTAACTTCTTCATGGGCCGCAAAGCCGATCTGGTGAAAGCGCGTTCGGTAAACAGCATCCCTGTATTGCGCAAGGATTTTATGATAGATGAGTACCAGGTGATAGAAGCCAAGTCATTAGGCGCCGATATTATCCTGCTCATAGCCGCTATACTTACACCTGCCGAAATTGATACCCTGGCCAAACTTGCCAAAAGTATAGGCCTTAACGTATTGCTTGAGGTACATAACCTCGAAGAACTGGAACGTAGCATTAACCCTAACCTGGATGCCATTGGCGTAAATAACCGCAACCTGGCCGATTTTACCGTGTCGGTTGAAACCTCTTACAAATTGGCTAAACATATCCCCGCCGAGTTTATGAAGATTTCGGAAAGCGCCATCAGCGATCCCGAAACTATCAGGCACCTTAAATTGGAAGGTTTCAATGGTTTTCTTATTGGCGAAACTTTCATGAAGCAGCAGGATCCGGGACAGGCTATGCGTGATTTTGTGGCTTTGTTATAAGCCAATCCGGATCTTTAAAGTATTATTACATCGCTGCCGGGGGGGAAACGCTTACCGGCAGATCCCGTAATTGTATGAGGTACACTATCGTGCCTCTTTTATACCTGGTTGTTTTCCTAACCGGGTATTTTTTTAACCTATAAAATAAATAATTTCACCTGGGTATCATTGTTCATTTTGTTGACGTTTTATCAAACCTATTTTTAGTATTTTACGTAAAAAGGCGCACATCATTGCCGGATTGGTATAACATAACAGTATTGTTTGCCAATCTTAAAACTGTGCTCAATAAGGGGAGTTGTTAAAATGAGCCGCTTGCAGCCACATTTATTGAGTATAAAGAGACTTATGAAGAACATTAATAAGCCGTTGCTTGTACTATTCCTGTTGGTTATTTGTTCATTAGCAGGGTATAGTCAAGTTTGTACATTGAATGTAACCATATCCTCAACAGCTAATACGATATGTTCGGGAAAGAATGTAACGTTAACTGCTAACCTATCGGGTGGTACAGGCCCATTTACCTATATCTGGAACACCGGTGAAAATACGCCATCTATTGATGTAAACAAAGCCGGAACGTATACTGTAACGGTTAGTGATAAAACCCCGGGCTGCCAGCCAAAAGTTGCCAGTATTCCGATTACCGCTGTAGCTTCTCCAAATCCGCCTACGGTAGCCAATCAGGTTGTTTGCCCCAATACTTCGGCAACATTAACAGCAACGGCTCCCGGAGGAACTTACCAGTGGTATGATGCCGGTGGCAATTTCCTGTTTACAGGTAACCCATATGTAACAGGCCCAATTACTCAGGGCACCATTTTTTATGTGGAAACCACTATAGGAAGTTGTACCAGTACACGAAGTTCGGTTGTTGTTAATGTAACAGGCCGGCCAGGCATTCAGGCAGATCCGGTGTGTTATGGTAGCCCCGCAACGTTAATAGCATCGGGTGCCGACAGTTATGCCTGGTATTCAAATTCCGCAGGAACAGGAACTCCATTGAGCAACGATGCAACCTATATAACGCCCCCATTATTTGCAAATACCACTTATTATCTTTTTACAGTAATTAAAGGTTGTACCAGCTCCGGTATACCTGTAGTTGCCCGAATCAATGCGCCACCTGCAGTTCCCGTACTTCCCGCCGGTGGCTACAGCACTTGTTCCGGATCGGCTATTACGCTGCATGCTGATGCCTCGGGGGTAGCTGAGTGGTTTGATGTGCCTTCAGGAGGCACGCCGTTAATTTCAAGTCCGGATTATACAACGCCGGTGCTTACCTCTGCGGTAACTTATTATGTGCAAACACGGGTAGGCGATTGCACAAGCGACCGTATTGCGGTGCCCGTATCTGTAACGCAAATACCGGCCGCGCCACCTTCGCAGTCACCGTCTGCCTGTTATGGCACCGGTATTACCTTAACTGCCGATCCATCGCCTACCGGCACATATAACTGGTATACAGCAGCCACAGGTGGCAGTTCGGTTGGTACCGGCAATACTTTTCAAACCCCGGCTTTAACAAGTAATAAAACTTATTATGTTGAGCATACCACCGGCGGTTGCACAAGCGAACGTACCCCGATAACAATTACTGTTACCCCTGCCCCGGATGCACCGGTGGTGCCCGAAGGGCCGGTAATTTGTAATGGGGCAACAGCCTCTTTAACGGCAACATCGGCACAAGGCGGAAGTTTTCAATGGTTTACCGCGGCCACCGGCGGTAACTCTATATTTTCGGGCGATACGTTTACAACTCCCGCTTTAACAGCCACCACAACTTATTATGTTCAAACCACGGTAGGAACATGTATCAGCGAGAGGTCGGCAATTACTGTGACTGTTTTTGATCCGATCCCTGCCCCTGCTGTGCAACCGGTTCCGGCAATATGTGCCGGTACATCGGCCACACTTACAGCAACAGGCTCGCCCGATGACTATGAATGGTATGACCAGGCCACCGGCGGTAACCTGTTGGTAACCGGCAACACCTATGTTACGCCGGAGCTAACTGCAAATACCTCTTATTATGTACAAAGTATAGCTAATGGCTGCAGCAGCCAGCGTACCCCGGTAACCGTACAGGTTACCCCACTGCCTACCGCCCCAACGGTTAACGGTACTGCAACGGTATGTCCCGGAGACCCTGCCAGCTTAAGCGTTCCGGCTTCGGGCGCAACCATTCAATGGTATACTGGTGCTACAGGCGGTACACCGGTGCATACCGGCAACACTTATACTACCGATCCTTTGTTTGCACAAACAACTTTTTATGCCGAGGCCGTTAATGGCACATGTGTTAGTCCGCGTACCGCTTTCACGGTGTCAATAA
The DNA here is from genome assembly GCF_900100945.1 of Mucilaginibacter gossypii. Taxonomy (GTDB): domain Bacteria; phylum Bacteroidota; class Bacteroidia; order Sphingobacteriales; family Sphingobacteriaceae; genus Mucilaginibacter; species Mucilaginibacter gossypii. The sequence goes on from NZ_FNCG01000005.1 coordinate 198,374, forward strand.
CATCTATTATTGACCCCCAGTTCCGGTATCCTTCGGGCACGATATGTACATCGGGAAGTAATGTAAAGCCTGCTATTCTTAATCCGGCCGGTGGTACTTTTTCGTCATCACCCGGGCTGGTTTTTGTGAGTAACACCACCGGCGAAATCAATGTGGCGGCAAGTATTCCCGGAAAATATACCATTACCTTTACTTATGGAGGTTCATGCGCGGGAACGGCCAGCCAAAGCATCTCCATAGTAACAACACCGGATGCTACTTTTACATATAATACCCCTATCTGTAACGATGTAAAAAACCCGCTGCCGGTTTTCCAGCCGGGGGCAAGTGCCGGCGTTTTCAGCGAACCAACCGGTAATATCGTATTTAAGAATCCCGGCACCGGCGAGATTGACCTGGTGAGAAGCCGCGCCGGGGGGCCGTACACCATAACCAATACCATAGCCGCAAGCAGCGGCTGTCCGCAAAGTATTGCTACCAACACTATAACCATTTACAATAGGGTTATCATTGATGCAGGTCCGGATCAAACCGTGAAGCAGGGCGATCCTGTACAATTGGCCGGCAGTTTTGGAGGGGGGGCTACATCAGTAAAATGGAAAACAGATGGCGCGGGGACATTCTCCGATGATACAAAGAAGGACGCTGTTTACACCCCTGCCGCAGGAGAAAAAGTTGCAACACTAACTTTAACATCTAATGATCCTGCGGGACCTTGCCTATTAAAGTCAAGTAGTGTTACCATAACTATAAACCCGGTGCCTGCCGCGCCAACGGCCCCTGGTAAATCTGTTTGTACAGGCAGTACAACCACCCTCGTAGCCACAGCGCCGGGCGGAACATACCGCTGGTATAGCGATGTTACCGGTGGAACACCTCTTAAGGTTGGCCCGATATTTACTACCCCGCCAATACTAAACGATATTACTTATTATGTTGCGACAACGGTGGGCGGTATTACCAGTGCGCGTACCCCTGTTTTGGTTAAGGCTATACCCCCTCCGGCAGCACCTACGGTTGGCACCAATAACACAGCGACGGTTTGTGAAGGCCAATCTGCTATACTCACCGCAAGCGGCTCAACGGGTACTTATACCTGGTACAATGTGCCCGTCGGAGGAACTCCTGTACACCAGGGAAACCCTTTTCCTACAGCTCCGTTAACTATCAACAGGACCTATTACGTAGAAACTAAGGTTAACGAATGTATCAGTGAGCGCACTAAAGTTGAGGTAACGGTTACGCCCGCCCCGCAGGTAATAAGCAGCGCCACAGGCGATCCGATATGCAGCGGTACCGCGCTAAATTACGCGATCACCGCCGACCAGCCCGACGCCACTTTTTCATGGGACCGCCCTGCTGTTGCCGGTATCAGTAACCCAGCGGTAACGGGGCAAACATCAAGCACAATTACCGAAACACTGTTAAATAACGATGCAAACGGTGCGGCTATTGACGTGGTATATAAAATAACACCATATTTAAACGGTTGCCCCGGGCCTGTGTTTACATACACAGTAAAGGTAAATGCCACCCCTGTTGTTACAAGCGCTTCGCCAGGCCCGGTTTGTAATGGTACAAGCACCAATTATGAGGTTAAATTTAACACCCCGGCAACAAGCTTTACATGGGGCAGGGAGGCCGTTCCGGGTATCAGTAATGCCGCTGTAGCGGGCCAGGCGTCACCTACCATAAAAGAGGTGCTTTATAATACTACCAATGCGCCCGTTGAAGTTACCTATATGTTTAATTTTAAAACGGGCGACTGTGCGGGAGTTCCGTATCCGCTTAAGGTAACGGTTAACCCGGGGGCGTTAATTACCAATCCGCCGCCGCTGTCGTCTGTTATGTGTAACAACACCCCACTTGGGCTTACTTTAACATCCAATATATCTACGGCTACGTTTTTATGGAGCAGGCCGGCTGTCACCGGCATCAGCAATGCTGCTGTTACCGATCAAACTGCTAACCCTATTAATGAAGCCCTGGTTAATACCACAACAAACCCTATCCAGGTTTCTTATACCATAACGCCTGTAGCATTTGGCTGTCCGGGCACTCCAGTTAAATATACAGTAACTGTAAGGCCCCAGACATTAAAAATAGATGGGCACAGCAACAGCCCCGTTTGCGAAGGCAATGATATTATACTGCAAACCCAGCCTATAGCTGGTGCAAAATATTTGTGGACCGGTCCCAATAATTTCAGACTGGAAACTCAAAGCCCAAGCACAACCATTCCAAACGCCACAGCTGCTAACGCGGGTCCTTATAATTTGTATTTGATAATTAATAACTGCCCGGGCGAGCCAAGTGATCCAATAGACGTTAAAGTTAACCCGCTTCCAATTGTTGATGCCGGCCCCTCGCATAATGTATGTGTTAATGATCCATTTATACAACTTGCCGGCGATGTGATTAGCGTATATAAAACCGGCATTTGGAGTACTAATGGCAGCGGTACTTTCTCTAAACAGGATGAACTGAAAGGACAATATTTTCCATCAACTGCAGATAAGAATGCCGGTTCCGTTACTTTAACCCTTACATCAACAAGTCCTGATGGGTGTTCAGCCGTATCCAAAGATGTGATATTTAAGTTTGCGCCGGATCCTGGTGCCGATGCCGGGCCGCCAAGCATTGATAATGTTTGTAACCAAAACCCTATGGTAGCGTTAAGCGGCCAGCCGCTTTCGGGCACTACGGTTAAATGGACTTCAGCATCGGGCTTAGGTAAATTTATTCCTTCGGATGATGTATACGCTCCAACCTTTCAACCCGACCCGATTGATATTGCCAAAGGCTCGGTTAAATTAACACTTAGGGCAACCCAGGCAGATAATTGTCATACGCCTACTGATGATATCACCATCAATTTTGTTCCACCGCCAACAGTACAGGCAGATGCAGCCGGCGATACAAGATATGTATTAAAAGGGCATACCATTACTTTAAACCCGGTAGTAGGCAGCGAAAACGTAACCTATGAATGGACACCGGCCACCGGTCTGGATAACCCTACAGCTAAAAACCCGGTAGTAACAGGTGATCAGGATATCATTTATCAACTGAAAATCACCGATAAGTCAAACGGCTGCGTTAACAAGAGCACTGTTGCGGTTAAGGTTTCGCCGGTAATAAACGTTAGTAACACCTTTACACCAAACGGTGATGGGGTAAATGACTTTTGGGAAATTAAAGGCTTAGTAGCATATGAAAATTCTACCGTTGATGTTTACAACCGCTACGGGCAACTTTTATTTCATTCTGTAGGCTATCCTAAACCCTGGGATGGCACTTACCAGGGAAAACCGCTACCGTCCGGTACTTACTACTATATAGTAAATACAAAGATGAATAACATTGTTATTTCGGGCTATGTAGTGATTTTGAGGTGATGGAATGCAATTAGCAAACAATTTAATGAGTTACCGACGCTTAATTGTTAACCAATAAGTTTTCAGCCGCCCTGATACTGCATTTTTGATATTTTACATAAGCCGCAACTGCCCGCTTCCGAATGCTTGATTGCGATTCGTTATTGACATAGCCTGTTATTGCATCATGGAGAGTGTAGGCCTCGGGGCACATGAGCCCGGTTGTTAAAAGCAGGGGATTAGCTTTGGCAGTACTAATAAAATCGCCAAAGTATTTTTTGCTGATACAGGCCAAAATGATGCAATCCCGGGTTTTGCTATCTGCATTTTTAAATTCGTTGGGTAGTTTGAAGTCCATCAGCCCATCATGACCAATATAAGCCAGCAATTGCGCATTGCCATTAATGCCTATAACCCGTCTGTTATAATGTATGGTATCCTTTAATTGGCCCGCGCAACTAAATAAAAAATCTTCGGTAGTTTTTTCAATAGCCTGGCCATCCCAGGCATCGGCTACTAAATAAACCTTTTTTGTGCGATGCCGAAAGATGAGCCTTTCCAATATTATTGGGCCTCTTTTTTGTTTTTTAAGCAATTGCCAGTCTTTACTTTTTTTAAAATAGGTGCGCACACCGTTATCGCTGCCCCAATATAAATTGGTTTCGGGATCCTGACCATTTCCAATTACGGGCGGCACAGGTACTATTCCCTGATATTTATTATCGCAAAGGGCAACAAAAACATGGATTACTTTAAAAGCGGTATCAGTATACGCAATGGTTTTAAATTTGGGCACAGCCGCATGGCTGCTACCAGTTTGGGCAGGCTGTTTTACAGATGGTTTGCACGAGCAAATGAATAAACATATCGATACCGTAAAAATCCGGATCTTGATATGTGCTATGTAACCCATCGCCTGTTTATTTAAAAATAACGCTTTATTATTTTATTGATAGCCATCCCCCAAAACTGCCCTAAAGCCTCGGCCCCCTTTTTATTAGGGTGAAGATAAAAAGTACCTTGTTTTCCATTCTCCGGGATGAGGTCAGTTAAATGATTTTTTTCGAAGTAGGCGAACGCTTTGGTATCGCCCACAAAAACCTGTTTGGGATTTGTAACTGCATATGCTTTTATAAGCTCATCTATCATCGGCACATAACTCTGCAACCTGCTCAGGCCTTCCTGTAAATATTTGGAGCCATTATAGGTATTAGGACTGTACCATAACGGATGCTGGAAAATGATAACCGCTTTTGGAAAATCGGCTAAAAGTTTATCAGCTATGGTCTTTAAATTTTTTTGATAATCTTCGGGCGATACGGGAGCACCATGCGGCCCGTGTATAGCACTGTCATTTGTGCCAAGTTTTACCGAAAATATGAGTAATGCGTCCTTATTGGTAAAAGCGTTAGCCGCTTCTTCAACTTTGGCAAAAGTACCTGTGCCTGGCAAAAAATCGAGCGTGGTGTAGCCGCTATGGCCCTGGTTACTGAAACTTACTGTGTCCAGGTTCTTTTGTTTTTGCAGATAAGCTGCTGCCATGGCTGGCGGCGCTTCAGTTGCCGGATTGGCCAGCTGCACGCCCTGGGTTATGCTGTTGCCTATGAATACAATGTTTAAATTTGGCTTTTTATGCTGCGCGAATGTTATTGCCGAGGCAACGAATAACAGAACAACAGCTAACAGGTATTTTTTCATTTATAAATTGAGTATTGAAATTAAAAAATCGTTACCATTTTATCCCCATATTCCAGAACATGAAAGCCCATTTATCAACCTGGCCATTGATGAGCTGGGCTGTACTTTGTCCTGCTCCGTGGCCGGCATTGGTTTCAATGCGGATAAGTGTTGGCGCAGTACCCTGCTGGTATTCCTGCAGGCGTGCCGCAAATTTAAAGGAATGGGCGGGTACTACACGGTCGTCATGATCGGCGGTAGTAACCATGGTAGCAGGGTAAATGCCCGGTTTAAGGGCATGGTACGGTGAGTAGTTATAAAGATATTTAAACATTTGTTCCGAATCTTCGGCGGTACCATAATCATAGCTCCAGCCGGCCCCGGCAGTAAATTTATTATACCTCAGCATATCCAGCACACCAACAGCAGGGAAAGCTACTTTGAACAAATCGGGGCGCTGGGTTAGCATTGCCCCAATCAGCAGGCCCCCGTTTGAGCCGCCCGAAACGGCAAGATAATCTTTGGAGGTATATTTGTTTTTGATAAGGTATTCGGCCGCGGCAATAAAATCATCAAACACATTTTGTTTTTTTAGCTTGATGCCTTTGCGGTGCCAGGTTTCGCCGTACTCGCCGCCGCCCCGCAGGTTAGGCACAGCATAAATACCTCCATGCTCAAGCAATATGATGTTTGATGTACTGAAAGCAGGGGTTAAGCTAACGCCAAAACCACCGTAAGCATACAGCAAGGTTGGGTTTTGCCCGTTAAGTACCGTCCCTTTTTTATAGGTGATGATCATTGGGATCTTTGTTTTATCCTTCGAGGTATAAAACACCTGTTTTGATTCATACTGTTCAGGATCAAACTTTGCCCCCGATTTTTTATAGACAGCGGAGGTACCGGTTTCAATATCCAGCTTAAAAATAGTAGGCGGGTATATATAATTTGTAAAAGTGTAATAGGTAACCTTGTCTTCTTTTTTTGTGCCGAAACCCGATGCGGAGCCTATTGATGGCAACTGGATAGTACGTTCAAGTTTGCCATCCATATTATATTGCTGGATCAGCGAGGTGGCACCCTGCAGGTATTCGGCAAAAATTTTGCCTCCGCCGGTAGTGGCGCTTAACACGTTTTTAGTTTCGGGGATAAGGTTTTTCCAATGGGTGATACCCGGTTCGCCGGCATCAACAGTAACTATTTTAAAATTGGGCGAGTAGATATTGGTGAGGATATAAAGCTTGCTCCCCACATTATCCAAAACGCTGTGCTGGTTATCAAAATTGTTCACAACGTTAATGATCTGGCTGCCGGGTTTACTCAGGTCCCGGATATAAAGCTCGTTGCCGGTTGTTGAAGTGGCGGCTGTGATCACCAAAAAGCGTTCATCCTCGGTAAGGTAAGCGCCTATGTAACGGCGAGGGGTTTTATCACCGCCGAAGATCAGCTTATCGGTACTTTGAGGTGTGCCCAGCTTATGGTAATAAAGTTTATGAAATTGTGTCATACCCGAAAGCTGGCTGCCTTCTGTCGGCTTATCATAGCTGCTGTAATAAAAGCCATCGGTACCATGCCATGCCAGTCCGCTGAATTTTACATCTTTCAGGGTATCACCCACAACGCTTTTATCTTCGGTGTTAATAATGATAACCTTGCGCCAGTCCGAGCCTCCCTCAGAGATCTGGTAGGCTGCCAGCTCACCGTTTTTGCTAAACTCGATGCCTTGTAAAGAGGTAGTACCATCGGCAGAGAATTTATTCGGGTCGAGAAAAACTTCGGGGGCGCCGTTATCGCCTAATTGGCGATATAGCACATTCTGACTTTGTAAGCCGTCGTTTTTATAAAAGTAAATGTATTTACCTTCCTTAACAGGGGCGCTGTACTTTTCGTAGTTCCATAAAAACTCCAGGCGCTTATGAATGTCGGCGCGGTAAGGGATCTGATCGAGATAGTTGAACGTTACCTTATTTTCTTCCTGTACCCAGGCTTTGGTATCATCGGCATGGTCATTCTCCAGCCAGCGGTATGGATCGGGCACCTGTGTGCCAAAATAGGTATCAACAACATCAACTTTTTTTGTTTTAGGGTATGGAAGTGTTTTTATAGTCATTTGTGCATGTGTATAGCTGCAAAATAAAACAGCTAATGCTAATAAACAGAACGTTTTTGTCATGGTTGTTTAAATTACAGGCAACTAAAGATAGCCATTCAGGTTACATTGCCGCAAGGCAATAACGGTTCAAAAGGTTAAAAGTTGTTAATTTTACACCCGGTTGCTGTTTAATTGCCCGTGGCAGGCTATATTAGCGGCGTGAAAAAACTGTTGTAAAATAAGGGCAAATTATTAAAAATTACCCCCTTTAACTTTTTGCAGTTGATAACCCGTGTGATTTTTAACCCGGAAGCGGAGCTTGTTATCACCGAAGTATCAATAATAATGCGTTTTTTTACACGTTTGCTTTGCGGTTAAGGATGCAGCGGCAACTAACGGTAATACAGTTACATAATAACAAACATGAAACAAACCCTTACTTTTTTTACAGCAGGCCTTTTAATGCTGCTGGCATTTACTTCAAAAGCTCAGGATACCAACGATAAAGATGACGAAACCAAAGTAAAACTTAAACCTTATGTGGGCTTAGGTATGGGTATTTCTTATCCGTTAAGCGATTTCCAAAAGGTGGATTATAAAAATAATAAATCGGGCTTTGCAAATAAGGGCGTTACCTTCCAGCTTGACGGAGCATATTATATCTACAGAAATTTTGGTATCGGTTATACTTTTTCATACCAGGACCAAAGCAATTTTTCATATGATGACGACCTGATATTATCGCAAGGCTATACAACCGATTTTAAAGCCGACCAGGGAACCGTAACAGCCGATAAACGTTACCGTAGCTTTAACCTGTTAGTAGGCCCGCAATACACCTTTGTATGGCGAAGCCTGTCATTTGATTTAAGAGCATCGGCAGGTGCTATCAAAAGCCAAACATCACCGCAGTTAACCATTAGTGTTGCCGGTGTTGACGCGCAAACCGGCAGCATTACCCAGCAAAGTGCTAAAGGCTATGCTTTTGCTTACGGCGGCAGCGCGGCTATCAGGTTTGATATGGGTGCCGGCTGGGGTTTATCGCTTAAAGGTAATTATGTTAAATCGCAGGGATATGATGTAACAACAACCGGGCGTACGCTTAATGTAGGCCGTTTAGTCACCAAACAGCCAATTACCGAAGGACAAATTGTATTTGGCTTGTACAAAGCTTTTTAATTGAAGCTAAAGGCGAAATGCATAAAGCTTAAGGCTAAAAAACCTTAATAAGATTATTCTCTTATAAACAAGAAAAGCAGATCATTGATCTGCTTTTCTTGTTTATAAGGTGTTGATAGTTTGTTAGTTAACCGTGATCTGCTCTGGTTTGTCGGCTACGATTTCGGGCTGACCTTTAAAAAACTCAAATGTGCCGGTTGCGCATACGTGTTTTCCTTTTATCGTAGACAGGTCGAGCTTTATTTTATTGCCCTTTATCGCTATGGTGTATTTTTGCCTTGGGTAAGCCGCGCCTAAGTTTAATAGGGTAAGTGTGTCGCTCACCGCTTTGTACGAGTAAACAGTATCGCACAAAGTGCCTGTTTTGCCTATATTAGCCTTGAAATCAGCCATGGTAAAGCCTTTTGACTGTGCAGATGCCTTACTGGCAAAAACAATCATGATCAATGCCGGCAGTAATATTTTTTTCATTGCTTAATATATCAGTGCTTTGGCGCTTGCTGGTCTTCGTCTTTTTTATCCGGAGCAGGGGCATAGCCATCTTCAAAATTTAAAGTAAACGCTGATTCTGATGCCCTGGAGGCCGCGTTCAGTCCGGCTACATCCGGTTCGCTTTTATCAATTATTTCGTTACCGGTATCCTGGCCTTCATTCTGCTCATATTCATTGCCGGGGTCTTTATCTTCCTGCGCATCGTCAAGATTTGGGTTTTCGGGGATTGCCATAATTTTAATGTTTAATGTATGCTGAATAACCACTAAGATACGGCGTTGTTTGCTGGTTATTGTGTAACAATCTTTATCTTTTCTGTTTGGCTGTTAAAACGTACTTTTGCCGATATGCCGGTTCGCGACAAACTCTATTTTGCTTCTGATGTTCATTTAGGCACAGGCACATATGCCTCAAGCCGCCAACGCGAAGATAAGATAACGCGCTGGCTCGACAGTATTAAGCATGATGCCGCCGAACTATTCCTGGTGGGCGATGTTTTCGACTTCTGGTTTGAATACAAAACCGTAGTGCCCAAAGGCTACATCCGTTTCCTTGGCAAACTTGCCGAACTTGCCGATGCCGGTGTAAAGCTTTACCTGTTTAAAGGCAACCACGATATGTGGATGTTTGATTATTTTGTAAATGAACTGGGCGCAACTATCATCAGCAACGAATTAAAAATTGAGCGCGGCGGAAAGAAATTTTTCATTCATCATGGCGATGGGCTTGGTCCGGGGGATAACTTTTATAAGTTTTTGAAAGGTTTTTTCAGGAGCCGGTTTTGCCAGTGGCTGTTTGCCCGCATTCACCCAAACCTTGGCGTGGGAATCGCCAATAAATGGAGCCGCCACAGCCGGGATACCAATGCAAAGAAAGAAAATCCAAAACCAGGCGAACAGGAATGGCTGGTAAATTTTTGCCGTGAAGAATTAAAGACTAATTTTTACGATTACCTTGTTTTTGGCCATCGCCATATGCCGCTTGATATTCAAATGACCCCTCAAAGCCGTTATATTAACCTTGGCGAATGGATTTCATATTTTTCTTATGCGGTTTTTGATGGTAATGAATTGAGGCTGGAGTATTTTGTTTAGTTCATGGTTAATAGATCATGGTTCATGGTTTTTGATTGGACTAATTGATATTGATAGGGTGGCTTTGCTATGATCCATGAACTATGATCTATAAGCCGAGCTACCTATGGTCCATAAACTATGAACCATTGGCGGGGTGCTCTATGATCTATGAACCATCATCTATAAACTAAGAAAAACAACTTACAATCCGCTGAATTAAAATATGCAGTAAAATGCGTACTTTTGTGCACTTTTTTGCAGTAAGCCTGTAAGCCGCCCGAAACGTTAAATCTTTCATAAGCCGGTTCAATATCAAACAGTTTTAGCTGCATTATTATTTATAAAATATGTTAGATAAATTAGAGCTGATATACGAGCGCTGGAAAAATGTTGAAGGTGAGCTAAGCAATCCTGAGGTAATGCAGGATATGAAGCGTTTTGCCCAGTTGAATAAAGAATATAAAGATCTTGCCAAAATTGTTGATGAGTATCATATATACCGCAACATTATGAGCAATATCGAAACCAATAAAGAGATCCTGGCTACCGAAAAAGATGAAGAGTTTCGTGAGATGGCCAAAATGGAACTTGACGAACTGCTTGCTCAACAGGAAGTAAAGGAGGAAGAAATTCGCCTGATGCTGATTCCTAAAGATCCTGAAGATTCTAAAAATGCTATTGTGGAGATCCGTGGTGGTACCGGTGGTGATGAGGCAGCCCTTTTTGCCGGCGATCTTTACCGCATGTATATGCGCTATTGCGAAAAACGCGGCTGGCGTACCGAGCTGGTGGATTATACCGAAGGCACCAGCGGCGGTTATAAAGAGATTGTATTTAACGTAAACGCCGAAGACGCTTACGGAACCCTTAAATATGAATCGGGCGTACACCGTGTACAACGTGTGCCTGATACAGAAACACAAGGCAGGGTGCACACATCAGCAGCTTCGGTGGTTGTATTGCCCGAAGTTGATGAGTTTGATATCGACCTGCAGGTTAGTGATATCCGTAAAGATTTGTTCTGTGCTTCAGGGCCTGGTGGTCAGTCGGTAAATACTACCTATTCGGCTGTGAGGTTAACCCACATCCCTACAGGTATTGTTGCCCAGTGCCAGGATCAGAAATCACAATTAAAAAACTACGATAAGGCTTTACAGGTACTACGTTCAAGGGTGTACGAAATGGAGCTGCAAAAGCACCTGGAAGAAACATCAAAAAAACGTAAAACCATGGTGTCAACCGGCGACAGGTCGGCCAAGGTACGTACCTATAACTATCCTCAGGGTCGTTTAACTGAACACCGGATCGGTCTAACTATTTACAACCTGCCTGGCGTATTGAACGGCGACCTGCAGGAAATCCTTGAATCGCTTCAGTTTGCAGAGAATGCTGAGAAGCTGAAAGAAGGTACAGTAGCGTAAGTTATAATCAGATATTAAATAGAAATCCCCAGCCGTAAGGTTGGGGATTTTTTGTTTAGGAGAAATCTTTAAGAGCGAATCACTTTAAAGAGAGGGCCTGTCAGTCTGCGCGCGAGTCTTCGACAGGCTCAGACTGACAGGCCCTCTTTTGTTATTTTACCTTCAGAGTCCACGGATTTAAACACTCAGCATGACACCCATTTGAATTGTTGTTGCTGGCACGAACGCATATTACAACTTAAACTTACCCTTCAAAGCCGCCAGCTTCAAAGCCATATCTGTCTCCGGTTCTTTTTCAACCCTTTTATTAAAGTTGGGCTTGTTGTTATTGCCTTGCGGACGGCGGTCATCGCTCCGACGCTGGTTCGGTTCGCTTTTGTCGTTCTCTTTCATGGATAGGGCAATACGCTTGCGGTTCACATCAACCTCGGTAACAGTTACCTCAACCTTTTGATGTACTTTCAATACTTCGTTAGGGTCTTTAATGTAGCGGTTGGTGATCTGGCTCAGGTGAACAAGGCCATCCTGGTGAACGCCGATATCAACAAAAGCACCAAAGGCTGTAATATTGGTGACGATGCCCGGCAGCTTCATGCCAACTTTCAGATCGCCGATAGCATTTACACCTTCTGTAAAGCTGAAAGCTTCAAACTGCTCGCGCGGGTCGCGGCCCGGTTTGGCAAGTTCGGCCATGATATCATTCAGGGTTGGCAGGCCAACTGTTTCGGAAACATATTTTTGCAACGGAATGCTTTTGCGCAGGGTTGGATTGCTCATCAGGTCTTTCACCGTACACTTCATATCAGTAGCCATTTGTTCAAGCAAGCCATAACGCTCCGGGTGAACTGCACTGGTATCCAACGGGTTTTCGGCATTGTGGATCCGGAGAAACCCTGCTGCCTGTTCAAAAGCCTTATCGCCCAAACGCGGAACTTTTTTCAGTTGCTCGCGGCGTTTAAAAGCGCCGTTCTGGTTGCGGTATTCTACAATGTTCTGTGCCAATTGCGGACCAAGGCCTGATACATAAGCCAGGATCTGTTTTGAGGCAGTGTTTAACTCAACCCCCACCGCGTTCACGGCGCTGATCACTGTGTCATCTAATGAGGTTTGCAGCTTGTTCTGGTCAACATCATGCTGATACTGGCCTACACCAATTGATTTTGGGTCGATCTTTACCAGCTCGGCCAATGGGTCCATCAAACGGCGACCAATAGATACGGCCCCTCTTACGGTTACATCATAATCCGGAAATTCTTCCCTCGCCACTTCAGATGCCGAATAGATAGAAGCACCGCTTTCATTAACCATTACAATAGTCACGCCCGGTAAATTCAGGTTGCGAACAAATACTTCTGTTTCGCGGCCAGCGGTGCCGTTACCTATAGCAATAGCCTCGATATTGTATTTCTGGAACAGGTGCTGTACCGTTTTTTCGGCTTCACGCGCCTGGCCTGCACCGGTGTGTGGGTAAACGGTGGTATTTTCAAGCAGTTTGCCCTGCTCATCCAAACAAACCAGTTTACAACCGGTACGGAAACCTGGGTCAAGCGCCATTACGCGTTTTTGACCAAGCGGTGCGCTCAGCAATAGCTGGCGGGCATTTTCTGCAAATACGCGGATCGCTTCCTCATCGGCTTTCTTTTTGGTAAGCAGGCGCACCTCTGTTTCCATCGATGGTTTTAACAGGCGTTTGTAGCCATCGGTAATAGCCAGGCGGATTTGTCCGGCAGCTGGGTTGTTTGCTTTGATAACTGAATTTTCCAATATCTCCAGTGCATCATCTTCTTCAGGTTTCAGGTCGAGCCATAGTATCTCTTCCTTTTCGCCGCGGCGCATGGCTAATACGCGGTGCGATGGCGCTGTTTTAACAGGCTCAGTCCATTCAAAATAGTCTTTGTACTTAATGCCTGCCTCTTCTTTGCCTTCAACCACTCTTGATGCAAAAGTGCCTTTTTCAACAAACAGCTCTCGGATTTTGGTACGTATTTCAGCATTTTCGGCTATGGTTTCGGCAATGATATCCCTTGCGCCGGCTAAAGCTTCTTCAACGCTGGCTACGCCTTTTTCATCGCTGATATATTCGGCAGCTATCAGTTCGGGGTCGATATTTTTTTGTTCCAATAAAACATCGGCCAATGGCTGCAGGCCTTTTTCGCGGGCTGTAGTAGCACGGGTTTTGCGTTTTGGGCGATAAGGAAGATAAAGGTCCTCCAAAGTAACCATCGTTTCTGCTTCGTTGATCTGTTTTTCAAGCTCGGGCGTTAGTTTGCCCATGTCTGTAAGCGATTTCAGGATAGCCTCACGGCGTTTATCCAGTTCCCGCAATTGCTGTACACGATCACGAATAGTGGCAACCTGTACCTCGTCCAAACTGCCGGTAAGTTCTTTACGGTAACGGGAAATAAACGGAACGGTAGCTCCTTCATCAAGCAAGCCTACCGTAGCGGTAACCTGTTTCTCAGCTACAGAAAGCTCTGTAGCTATTATTTTATAATGAATACTCATAATCAAAATTCGGACTGCGAAGTTGAGGGAATAGGCTTACAATTCAAAAAAAGATTGCTAACAAAAAGTTGAAAGTTTTTGATTGGGCTATTGTTGGTAATGTAAATATAGGGTACATTTTGTTATCCGGCAGTTTTAAAATTGTCTCTGCGGCGCGCTAAACCGCCCGATGTTAAAAATGCTGATCTTTTCTTTAAGTTTCAAAATGCAAAGAATGCATGATCACGATAAGTAACATTAGCGCAATGGGTAATTACGTAATGACAATTCGGGAAATGTATGGTCATTTATATCTTTTGCTTCGCCTTTATTTCCAGGTAGCGGTTTACTGTGTTTATGGTAAGGTTTTGGGGGGATGTCAGTATCGACTGGATGCCGTGGCTGGCCAGCTCTTTTACCATCAATTTTTTATCGTAAGCAAACTTTTCGGCAATGGTTTTTATGTAGATGCCTTCAACATCTTTGGCAGGCTGTTCGCTCAGGGTTTTTAATTCCGTATTTTCAAAGAAGACTACCAACAGCAGGTGAAACTTGGCTATCCGTCGTAAAAAAGGCAACTGCCTTTGTAATGCAGGTAAGCTTTCATAATTAGCGAAGAAAACAACGAGACTTCTTTGTTTTATTACCCTGCGTACAGTAGTATAAAGCGCCTCCATGTTGGTTTCAAGGTAACGGGTTTTTTCCTTGTATAAAACCTCCATTATCTTATTAAGCTGTGCGTAATTCTTATCGGCAGGCACTATAGAACCTATTTTTTCGCCTACAGTTATTAAACCCGCTTTATCTTCTTTAAGCAGGGCTACGTTTGATAGCACAAGGCTTGCGTTAATGGCATAGTCCAATAAACTTAACCCTTCAAAAGGCATCCGCATAGCCCGCGATTTATCAATGATGCAATAAACGTGCTGCGATTTTTCGTCGGTATAGGAGTTTACCATCAGGTCGCCCCGCCGGGCTGTGGCCTTCCAGTTTATGGTGCGATAGTCATCGCCCGGAACATAGGATTTTACCTGTTCAAACTCCATACTGTGGCCAATCCTCCTGATTTTCTTAATGCCTATCTCGGTGAGCCGGTTTGATATAGCCATCAGTTCATACTTACGCATTTGTAAAAACGAAGGATAAACGGGCAAAGTCTCAGCCTGCTCAAAATTGTAACGTTTAGATACCAGACCAATAGCCGATCGCACAAAAACCCGGATAAAGCCAAACTCATATTCGCCCCGGCGGGTTGGCCTCAGTATGTAATTAATCTGCTTACGTTCGCCGGGGGCAAGGGTTGTAGCAAACCAAATATCACGTTTCTGAAACTGTGCGGGGATCTCATCTATAATTCCGGTGTTAATCCTGAAACTATACCGGTTTTCGATATAAATACTAAGTTCGTTTTCGTCGCTGTTGCTCAAGCGCTCGGGGGCAAGGCGTTTGGCAGACATGCCATCTGCAACACGGTAAAGTATAAACAGATCGGCAATTAATAATGCCAATAAGGCGTAAAACGCGATGTCGGGCATAATGCCCAGCCAGGGGAAGAAAAACGAAAGTAAATACAATACCACACAGGCAGCAACCGCGCCGAATAAACGGTTAGTTAAAAACAAGTTGGTATAAAATAGTCGGAATAGTTTTTTCACGCGCTTTACTATCGTGGCACTTCAATTTTTTGTATTACCTGGGTTATCACCTCGTCGGGCGTTACGCCTTCCATCTCCTTATCAGGCGTTAACATAATACGATGGCGGAGCACAGGGGCGGCAACATAAATAATATCATCGGGCGTAACAAAATCACGCCCCCTGGTAGCAGCAAGCGCTTTGGCTCCATTAACAATAGCCAGCGACGCACGCGGCGAGCCGCCCAACTGCAGGTATTTGCTGTTACGTGTTTCGTGGATAATTTTAGCTGTAAACTCCAGGATCTTATCTTCTACATGCAGGGCCCTCACCTGGTTGCGCAACTGGTTGATATCCGCAGCGGCGAGTAAAGGTTGTACCTGGCTTAGCTGATCGGTTGTTTTTTGCTGATGCTGACGACTAAGGATAGTTATTTCCTCTTCAAGCGTTGGATATTTCACTTCTATCTTAAACAAAAACCTATCCAGCTGGGCTTCAGGCAGGCGGTAGGTACCTTCCTGCTCAACCGGGTTCTGTGTTGCAAAAACGGTAAAAGGCTCTTCCATTTTGTAACGGTGCCCATCAATAGTAAGCTGTCGCTCCTCCATTACCTCAAACAAGGCCGACTGTGTTTTTGCCGGTGCACGGTTGATCTCATCTATCAGGATGATATTACCGAAAATAGGCCCTTGTTTAAATTCAAACTCGGTTGTTTTAGGGTTAAAAACAGAGGTTCCCAGGATATCCGATGGCATCAGATCGGGTGTGAACTGAATACGGGAGTACCGGGCATCTATAGTTTTGGCAATAAGCTTTGCGGTAAGTGTTTTGGCAACGCCCGGCACACCTTCAATCAGGATATGCCCATCGGCCAGGATCCCCGCAATAAGCAAATCGATTGAATCATGCTGACCTACGATGATGGTTGCCAGCGTGGCTTTTATTTGCTCAACAGCAGTGCTTAATTTAGATAGATCGGTACGTTGTTCAAAAAATTCGTTTTCCATATTTATCTGGATTGGATATAAAATTGTTCAATAAGTTGGTTAAGCCTGATGAGCTCTTGATCTGTTACAATGTCATGAGTACTGATGAAGATAAATGCACCGGACAATTCACGGGCAAGGTCTTCGGTTGCACCGGTACGGTTAACCAGTTCTTCTACAAATTCGGGACCTGGCCGGTTTGCTTTTATCCGGTAGGTTTCGCGTATAAAAGCCCAGAAATACTGCATTTTTTTCCGGGCGATGTTAATGTTGTCCCTTCGTTCATAGTATACCTGCCCCACTACGTTCACGAAATCAACAGTTGAGTTTTCGAGCGGATTAATAATTGGGATAATGCGCTGACGTCTTTTCGTCTCATATAGCACAAATATCAGCAAGCTAAACAACGTCAGATAGTAAGCCGCTTTCAACTGCGCATTCCCAAGGAATACCCTCATCGGCGAGTCATTCTCACCGGTACCCTGGGTATAATATTCATCCCAAACTATCTCTGGCGTTTTCTTTACCATGGATAAAGCAGTAGAAGCCCATTCGGCCCCCTGAGGCTTTAACAAGCTGTAGTTAGTGAACATACCCGGATTGGGCGTTAAATACAGGTTGCCTTTCCCCATCGGATACTTCAGTAAGTTGGCCTTATGGTCGTCCGTTTCACCTATAACTACTGCATGTGCGGTATCAAATTTATCGTAATAGCCTGCCGTTAAACCTTTATCAACAAAATAATTCACCTCGGGCGACAGGGCCGGGTTTACAAAATGCATTAACGTATGAGCATTTCCATTAACCGCAAATTTATTAGTGATGCTTATTTTAAGTTCCTTTTCAAAATCGGCCCCTAAAAATCCGGCGGCAATAAAAACATCGTTACCGGCAGTTATATATTGCTTAAGCTGTTTAAAATCGGGCTTGGTAATATTGAGCCCTCCTGCTATGATAATATAGGATGAACCCTTAATGGAATCTTCGGCAATAGTATTGTAAATGGCCTGGCGTTTAGGTTTGATCACAGCACCGGGAAAAATATCCCGGGCACGCTCATAAAGCATCCGCGTGCCATAGGGGATTTTATCAGTATTGCTGAACGTAGGCGTCCAGTTAATATCCCTGGGCTTATTCATGTTTGCCACTATGTAAACGGCAAACAATACTGTGGCTATTATAAAGTAAATCTTAAGGTCCTTCATAACAGCTGTTTTTTAAAGTTTTGAAACAACTGGTTTATATTGCCAAAAGCAGCGCCATCAATATTGAAACCGCCATACCATACATATTCAAACTGCCGGGTCAACGACACAAAAGACTGCCGTACGGATGGATTATTTAATTCGTACACATATGCTGAATTGGTTTTTTCGGGCAGCCATTGGATAAGGCCGTTATCACTGAGCTGTTTTAAACTCCGCAGATAAAGCAGGCGAACAGCCAGCCGGTAGTTATGATTTGAAATTGCCTTTTCAATCTCCTCATCAAAATTAATTTCGTGGATATTCTCTGCCGATTCGGTATAGGCCAGCGGTGTTTTACGGGACTTGCCCAGTAACAGGTTGCCCATATCCATACCCAAAAGTTTCATGATGAAGAAAATGATCGCACCTACAGCCAGTATCAAAAAGAAGTACTTTAAAAAAGATCCAAAGCCGGGGCTTATGCTTAAGCTGCCAAACAACGTACGCCAAAACCACATCCAAAACCTATCCCAGAACGACAGCTCATTGCCTATACTTTTATCGTTATACTGATATTCCTTGTCGGCCCGGTATTTATCAAGCGCGTCTTCGTTAAAACGGCGTACGTTAACCTTCGAGCTATCCATACGCAAAACCAGGGGCTTTTTTTTGGCAACGGTATCTGTTTTTAAGGAGATAGCATGTCCACCAACTTTAGCAGCCGCCGGCTTGAGGGCAAAGCACAACAGTATGAAAAGGATTAGTATCGGTTTGGGCATAGCTCAATTAGTATTGTTCGGCAGGCAGATCGTCGGCCTTATCGGCATGTGTGCCAAATGCTTCTATACGCTCTAATATCCCGGTTCCGTCTTTTCTTTCCTGGAGGCTAAAATAACACAAGGCAATGGCTATGGTTGGAATAGCATAAGTAAGTAGTAAAATATTTTGAAGCATACTGAAAAATATCACTGCTGCTATTGAAAGATATTTAAAAGAAACGAGGATCCGTAATGAGGCAACAAGCATTAAAGGTATACTGGCAATTGAATTACTTACGCTAACTATCAGCGAACAAACAAATATGATCCCAAAAACCATCCACCAGTTATCTTTTATAAGCCGGAAGCCTTTATTGAATGAGTATCCAAATGAGGCATTCTCCATGATCATGGTAGGCAAAATAAGGTAAAATATCGGCGTAAGATATATGCCTGGTATTATACAAAATAAAAAACCGAAAATGAGCAGGATGAATAATAAAAGACCACTCCCTAACGAACGGAAAAAGTAATATTTAAAATAACCCCAAACGTCTTGCGCCGTTGGTTTATCTCCTTTTTTTTCAAGATAAACCGCGACAAAACACAGGGTAGTAAGGTATATAAAAAATTGCGCCAGCATCATCACGAAACCGTTTGCAGCAGCACTTATACCCACTTTGAGGGTGCTGTTATAGTCGCCTTTAGCGCCTGGATCAAGACTGTCATAAACAGATAATTGTGAAAATGCAGTGGCAACAGTACCAACCAGCACAAAAAAGCCGCAGATAACGAGTAATGACGAAAAAAGCGGTTTGAAATTCTGTTTCAGGAAGGTGAAGGTGTCATTTATTATTTCGCCAAAATCACGGATCCTCCTCAGTTCAATAATATATTTCATTTAATGATCGGTATTAATATAGTTTAGGTTTTTATTCAATTTTGCGGGGTAAAGGATCACATACCATATCATGAACAGTAATGATGAAGCTAATATAATAATACTTAGCCAAACAGGCATTTCGGTATGCCGTGTTACAAAACTTTCAAAAAAGGCAGCTAATAATATAATGGGAATGAGGCCTACCGTAATTTTTAATCCCTCGAGTGCTCCTTTTTTTAAGGATTGCAGCCGGGTATACGTTTTGGGAAACAACAAACTGTTACCAAGTACTAAACCGGCACCACCGGCCACAATAAACGACGACATTTCAAGCGTACCATGGATCCAGATCACCAGTATGGATTGGATTCCCAGTCCCTTGCTGAAAAAATAATACTGAAATGAGCCAAGCATAACGCCGTTCATTAAACTGGCGTATAATGAACCAACAGAAAAAAATAAGCCCATCACAAAAAAGCGCAGTTCGACATAAACATTATTGATGGCTATCTGTAAAAACATCAGCCCCGAAGAACTGCTTTTATATACACCGAAAGGGTCACCTTTCGCAATGTTATCATTGGTCATGTTCACATAATCATCGCCAAGGATAAGCCGTACAAAATGATTATCGTATTTGGCCGAAAGCACTCCCATACAGGTAAAAACAGCAAAGAAGATAAGCGAATACAATAACTGCCTGCGATGCTGAAAAAAAAGCAGGGGCAGTTCGTATCGCCAGAAAGCTGCAAACCTGTTACTTTTTTCCTTTTGATTTTTGTAGATATCCTGGTGAAACGTTGATGCAAGCCCGTTAAGGTACTTTGTTGTATTTGACTGCGGAAAGAAAGTTTTGGCGTATGCCAAATCATCAGTAATGGCTATAAATGCGGCAGCAAGCTCATCCGGATCGGTTGGCTTATTGGTTTCATAGGCCTTCCATTTTTCGGTATTTTGTTTGATAAACAGCGCCTCACGCATTTTAAAAAGCAGGTTTTATTTTTTGTTAAAATACTCACAAATCTTTAATATGCAATCATATTTTACACTAACAAATTTATCTTTGTTAAGATGCAAACCATAACCGTACACACAACACAAAATATTGATATAGACTATGAAATAGCCGGTATTGGCGAACGGATAGTTGCCCGCATAATTGATTACGCCATTTTCATTGCTTTCTATTTCATCCTTATTTTTCTCATCATCGGAAAAATGCCCGAAAGTGTGCTGGTAACGTGCGCAATAATCATGGCGGCGATATTTGTATTTTACGATTTGATTTGCGAAACGCTGCTCAACGGCCAAAGCGTTGGCAAGCGGATAATGAAAATACGGGTGATCAGCCTCAATGGCAACCGCCCCCGCTTTGGGCAGTACTTGTTAAGATGGCTGATGCGCATGGTTGATTTTGGCATTACCCTTAACCTTGGCGCGTTACTTTGCGCCCTGGTGACTGAAAACGGCCAGCGTATAGGTGATGTGGTTGCCGGGACAGCCATGGTAAAAACACATCCGCGTACCAAAATAGACAGCTTAACATTCAGGCCATCGGGCGACGATTATGAACCTACTTTTAAAGAAGTAGCTGAGCTAAACGATAACGATGTAAGGCTGATAGCCGACGTGATACATAATTACATGAAAACGCATAATGCCGTTGTGGTTTACAATATGGCGCTCAAATTAAAAGAACATCTGAAAATATCCGCCCAGCCCCCCGATATGAACGACCTGCAGTTTTTACAGGCTATTATCAAAGATTACAGCCATGTAAGCGCCATGTCTGAACCTTATCAATAAGCAACATGATTATAAAGATGACACATCTTTATAACATAGCTGATAAGCACGATACTACCATTGATCATAAAAACGGTTTTCTTTACAACCGCTTTGTCAGTATCAAGTTTAAAAATAACATCGGCTACGCCGTAGAGAAAAAAAAGGATCAGCGGAATAGCCGCGGGATATAAGAGCAAGCTTTTTTGAAAATCGCCCTGAATGAGCGCCATCACTGATCGCTGAAAGCCGCAGCCGGGACAATCTATACCCGTAAGGTATTTAAAAGGACAAGGTAACAAATGTCCCTGTAGCCAGTGGATAAATCCCAACCGGCTGTAGGAAGCATATATCATGATATTATTTAACCACATTAATAGTTTTGTGGAGGAGGGTTTTGATTATTGAACGGATCACGATAATCATTTGGATTGAATGGTGTAGCACCTTGTGCCTCTTTGGCAGATGGCCCCAAATAGGTTGCGCTTCCAAATCCCAGAATCGGATAAAAAATAAATGGGAAGATAATCAGACCAATTGTAAAACCTTCACTTTTACCAAAGCTTTTACTTAACAGGTTAATCATCCAAATACCAAAAATTATATTAGCACAGGGGATCAAGAGCATGATAATCCACCAAATCGGTTTTCCGATTATCTCAAGCAGTACAATGATGTTATAAATTGGAATGATTGACGCCCAACCAGGTTTTCCTGCTTTGGTGTACACTTTCCAACTACCAATCACCACAATAACCCAGATTATAAGGCACGGGATGAAAAATGCACCAAAAATAGCACCAGCCATGCCCGCAGACATGTCGGAAGAAGAAGTGTAAGAATCCATAATTTTGTTTAGTGTTTAAGTTTAAGTGTTATTATTTGTTTAAGTTCAATGCAAATTATAAATTATTTTTATCAAAAGCACCAGCATAACGTATTTATTATAGAACCTGTAATTATAATTTATCCTTAATTTTGACTTGATGCAAAGAGAACAGATTTCGGTTTTTGATATGTTTAAGATAGGCATAGGCCCGTCGAGCTCACATACGCTTGGCCCCTGGCGTGCAGCCCAGCAGTTTGTGCAGTCGCTTGAGCAACAGGGGGTACTGCCGATGGTGCAGCAGGTTAAGATATTATTATATGGCTCATTAGCCAAAACAGGTCATGGGCACGGTACGGATATAGCTATATTATTAGGTTTAAGCGGCGATGACCCGGTTACTTTCGAGGTGGACCAGGTAACACCTAAAATTGAGCAGATCAAAAGTTCGCATCAACTGATCATCGGTGGTATTTTACCATTAAGTTTTTATGCTGAGGATGACCTGCTGTTCCTTTTTAACGAAAGCTTACCTTATCATCCAAACGCGGTAACTTTCCAGGCATTTTTAAGTACCGGAAAGGCAATTTCTGAAACATACTACTCGATAGGAGGTGGTTTTGTGGTGAAGGAAGGTGCTTCAGGGCAATCAAAAGCAGAGGTTGACCTTCCCTTCCCTATTGATACCGCAGCCGATCTGCTGCACTGGTGTATCAAAACAGGTCTTCGGATTTCGGAAGTGGTAGCCGAAAACGAGCTGGCCTGGCGCAGTGAACAGGAAACCCGTACCGGGGCGTTGAATATCTTCAAGGCATTAAAAGAGTGTATTTACCGGGGATGTCACACTACCGGCCAATTGCCTGGCGGGTTAAATGTGGCAAGGCGCGCCGCAAAATTAAACGCAAGGCTCATCGGGAATAATAAATACAGCAATTATGATGAATGGGTTGCGGCCATCAGAAATACCGGCGACAGCTTTAAAAATACTTTAGATTGGGTAAGCTGTTTTGCATTAGCCGTTAATGAGGAGAACGCTTCATTTGGCCGTGTGGTAACCGCGCCAACAAACGGCGCCGCAGGCGTTATTCCTGCAGTGCTCCAATATTACATTGCTTTTTGCGATGGCAATACCGAGCAAAAGATCATCAACTTTTTATTTACCGCCAGCGAGATCGGAAGTATCTTTAAAAAAGGAGCTACCATATCGGCAGCTATGGGGGGCTGCCAGGCCGAAATAGGCGTATCATCGGCTATGGCCGCGGCTGCTTTGACCGAATGTATGGGCGGTACCCAACGCCAGGTACTCATGGCTGCCGAAATAGCTATGGAACATCACCTCGGCCTCACCTGCGATCCTATCGGCGGACTGGTACAGGTCCCTTGCATTGAACGTAATACCATGGGGGCCATTAAGGCAATAACAGCATCACAATTAGCGCTGCAAAGCAATCCTGAAAAAGCGAAGGTAAGCCTTGATGCCGTGGTAAAAACGATGTGGCAAACCGCGCTCGACATGAACTCGAAATACAAAGAAACAAGTGATGGCGGATTGGCAATTAATATCCCTATCAGTTTGCCGGAGTGTTAATTACTTACTTCTTAAACAGCCTTGAATCAAATTCAAAAAATTCGGTATTAATAATTTTTACGGCTTTAAAATCGGGGTGTAAAGGGTTGATCAGGTAGTTAAAATCGCCCGTAACAGTGGCGGATGGTACCTGGAGCGCTAAATATTTGTTGACTTTTACAAAGCCGTCACCAATTTGCTGTGTTGCTTTGATCAAGGGGTTGCTATTCCACTTTTCGGGTAACTGATCAACGCCGGGCTTAAAAACATCTGCATTATCAGGCAGCTCAATCGTCGCCATAAAATAATCAGAAGGCATAAATCCAAGCGGTGTATGTACGGCGACTTCGAGTACAGCCAATGCGCGTGACGAAGAGGTATAAACCACGGCGGTTCCTTTACTGTTCCAGCGCCCGCCGTTTAGTTCAGCTCCCCTGCCGCTTAAGTCATGAATGTAAGCCTGCTTACTTAAGCGATAAACGATCACGCAAGTATGCCATGTTCAATACGGCCCAACTCATCGCGGATCATATTGATCCCAAAGGCTGTATCCAAAAGTTCTTTAGGCTTTACTCCGCCCAGGGGAATGCTTTTATAATCCATCCAGGCGTAAAACTTATTTTCATCGCCAAAAACCTCAATACCCTTTTTATAGAGTAATTCGATCATGATTATCTTTTCAGAATATATGGGATCAAAGGTTTTGTTTTCCTTTTTATAACGTTGAATTGTACGCTCGGAAAGATGAAGGTACGAAGCCCAGTCATCTATATTAAAATGAATATGTTTTGATAATTTGGTAAGATAGGGGAATGAGATTCCTTCCCTCACCATAAAGGTTAAATTAACCTCGTCATCATCAATAAATTTATAGGGTTTTGGAGCACTCATGGCGTTTGCTGTAAATTGTCAATAAATTTACGACAATTGTCGCCGAAAAGCAAATCTTATTTTTTAGCAAAAATAACCCCTACTGCCGCCTTCAGTTTATCAACCCACATTCCATACATTTTACCGGATGGATGCAAACCATCGGTCGCCAGTAAGGTAAGATCATTCGCCGCCAACTTAGAAATGCCGGTAATTTCAACATAATTAACCTTTGCATTAGCACTTATTTTACGGTTAATATCATTGAACTGATCTATCTCAGGGCCGATAACGGCATCCTGCCCTTGAGCAAAAGGAGTAACGCCATAATCGGGGATAGACAGCACAAACACATGCTCGCTGATACCGTCAGCAAATTTAACGGCCGTATTTAAAACCTGCTCAAACTTAACGCGGTAATTTTCCTGGCTTAAGCCATCGTATTGATCATTTACACCTATCAGCAGCGTGACTACATCATAAGTATTGCTTTTGATGCTGCTTTGATCAATAGCTTCAATGAGTTGATCGGTTGTCCAGCCGGTACGGGCTATGATAGTCGGCGTATTTACTTTGAGGCCTTGTAACTGGTTAGCCAGTTGATTAGGAAATGCCTGTTCAGGGGGCACAGACTGGCCTATGGTATATGAATCGCCGAGGGCAAGGTATGTTAGGGTATCCTTTATCACGGTAA
Source organism: Mucilaginibacter gossypii (assembly GCF_900100945.1). Lineage (GTDB taxonomy): Bacteria > Bacteroidota > Bacteroidia > Sphingobacteriales > Sphingobacteriaceae > Mucilaginibacter > Mucilaginibacter gossypii. Next base: position 223,359 of record NZ_FNCG01000005.1, read on the forward strand.
CTGGTTTTGACGGGGGATTATAACTAACCGGCGCCGGCGTGTTTTTGCCTGCACAGGCCGATAATGTAATTGCTGTGAGTAAACTGAAAATTATTCCCTTCATTATAATATCTCCATACCAAAAAGTACGGAAATATGATGTATAAGGATTTTTTTTACTTCATTAATATCAACCTCATGCCCAAGTTCCTGCTGCATGGAGGTAACAGCCTTATCGTCAATACCGCAGGGCACTATGTTTTTAAAATAGCTCAGATCGGTATTTACATTAAGCGCGAGGCCGTGCATAGTAACCCAGCGACTGCAGCGTACGCCCATGGCGCATATTTTACGGGCTTTGTCATTATCGGCATCAAACCATACGCCGGTATAACCTTCATAACGACCGGCCTGCAAGCCAAAATCGGCGAGGGTAAGGATCACTGCTTCTTCCAGCGTACGCAGGTACAGGTGTATATCAGTAAAAAAATTATCAAGGTCGAGTATCGGGTATGATACAATTTGCCCCGGCCCATGATAGGTAATATCACCGCCCCTGTTTATCGGATAATAAACAGCCTGTTTTTCTTTCAAGCCTGCCTCATCTAACAATAGATGCTCGGGCTTGCCGCTTTTACCAAGGGTATACACGTGCGAGTGCTCGCAAAAAACCAGGTAATTAAAAGTTTCGTCGGCTTCGATAGTATCGTAGGCTACAGCAGTCCCTGCGTTTTTAGCAGCTGCTTCGTAAGCCGTTTCACGATTACGGTTGTCTATTTTAGTTTTAACCGTTTCACTAAAAAGGGTTTCCTGTTTATCCCAGGCCTGCTGGTAATCAACCAGGCCCCAATCCTGAAAAAATACTTTCTTGTTTTTCATCATTCGCCCTTTACGTAGCCTATCATATAATCTTCATATTGCAGATAGCCTACTGTATAATCAATGGTGGTATCTTTTTTATTTAATTGCGCATTTACCACGCCATGATGCTCAAACTGGAAAGGCTCCAAAAAAATGTTATCGGCAAATGAAACCTCTTTTTGCCCGTTACATTTATAAACAGCCTCCTTGGCGCACCAGCAAACATATAGTTGTTCAATTTTTTGCGGGCCATTTATAAATTTCAACTCTTCCTTACGCATAAACTTGTTGGCAATGCGCTCAACTTTTTGCTTAATCTGCTCAATATCAATCCCAACCTTATATGTTTTGCTGATCATCACAGCGGCATAATCAAACGAATGACTTAAGGAGATATGGTAAGGGAGGTTTACCAGGTAAGGCTTGCCATGCTCATCAACTTTACAGTCAATATACTCATCGGTACGGAGCATTTTACGCAGCAGCACGCGGGTACCCAGCCAGTGCAGGTGGCGCTTGCCATTGCTCAGGCTTTCTACAAAATCCTTTTCCTGCTGATCAAGCTGTAACTGGCTGTACAGGTCTGTAGCCTCCTCCTCGATACGCCAGAGTGCAAACTCGGTGTCATCATCAATACGCTGCCTGTATGCTATCGCCATAAAAGTAAAATTGCAAAATAGGTTGCAAACATATGTCAAAAAAAATTAAATAATATCAGCGCAGCTACATATTCGTAATCGGCTGAACCATATCAGGTTTAGGAGTTGTTTCTGCGCTATCTGAACGCATTTTGCCGGCCAATATTGTTTATAAAAGCCGGCGCCGATTAGGCTAATTTTCATAATTTAGCGCCAGCAATAACCTGCCTGTATGATACTATCTGATAAGCGCATCCTCGAAGAAATTGAACAAGGCCATATTATTATTGAACCATTTAACCGCGAATACCTGGGCACTAACTCGTACGACGTTCATTTGGGCAAATATTTAGCTACTTACCGTAGCCGGGTGCTTGATGCCAAAGTTCATAATGAGATAGATGGCTTTGAAATTCCGAAGGATGGCTTTGTGCTTCAGCCCAATACCCTTTACCTGGGCGTAACAATGGAGTACACCGAAACACACCGGCATGTTCCGTTTTTAGAGGGCAAATCAAGCACAGGGCGTTTAGGTATCGATATTCACGCAACAGCGGGTAAAGGTGATGTTGGTTTCTGCAATACCTGGACACTTGAAATTTCATGTGCCCAGCCTGTGCGCATTTACGCCGGCATGCCCATTGGTCAGCTTATTTATTTTGTAGTTGAGGGCGAGATTGAAACACTGTACAACAGTAAAGCCAACGCCAAATACAACAACCCTACTACACGCCCTGTTGAAAGCATGATGTGGAAGAATAAGTGGTAGGCTTAAGCAACAAGTATTAAGTTGAGTGTCTCAAGTTGGTAGTCTTAAGTATTCAGTATAGAAAATAAAGTCAGATTTTCGACTAAAGACTTCGAACTTCAGACTTAATACGACTTGGTACTTTTTTTGCGTATCTTGGTAGTTCAAGATTTATCTTTCTATGAACCTAAAACGCCTATCAGTTGGAATCCTGATCACCTTAATTGCCGGTGCTACCTTAGCTTTTATAAAACCCGATGATGAACTGGTAACAAAAATCATTGCCCAGCTTGATAAATGGCGTACCGATCATCCGCAGGAAAAAGTTTACCTGCACTTTGATAAGCCCTATTATGCAATTGGCGAGGATATCTGGTTTAAAGCCTATGTTACTATAGGCAGTGAGCATAAGCTTTCGGCTTATAGCGAAACCCTGAATGTTGACCTTATTGATGATAACGATTCGGTAAAACGCAGCCTTAAACTGCCGTTAACAGCTGGCCTGGCCGCGGGCGATTTTGCTTTGGCCGATAGTATGACTGAAGGAAATTACCGCATTCGCGCTTATACCAACTGGATGCGAAACGAAGGAGAGGCCTATTTCTTCAATAAAACCATCACTGTGGTAAACGGAATCAGTAACAAGGTTTTCACCAAAACCGCCTATGCCTACAGCACCTTAAACGACAAACAAAAAGTAACTGCTATTACTACATACACAGACCTCAACGGTATAGCCTATGTTAATAAACCAGTAAGCTATGAAGTTGAAATAAACGGGAAATCAATCGCCCGGGGGAAAGGTGTAACTGATGATAAAGGGAACCTCACAGTCAGCTTCACAACGGGTCAGGCAGTTTCAATAACATCCGGCCATATCAATACCGAGGTTAAATTGGATGAAAAGCATACTATAGCCAAAGCCGTACTTATAAAAACGCTATCAAACAAGGTCGATGTTCAGTTTTTTCCGGAGAGCGGAAATTTAATTAATGGTGTTTTTGAAAAAGTAGCTTTTAAAGCTGTTGGTGCCGACGGGTTAGGGGTTGATATTAAAGGCTTTATTGCCGACGATCAAAACAACCAGGTTGCGCCATTGGGCGAGAGTCATTTTGGCATGGGTACTATTACCTTTGAGCCTGAAAGTGGTAAAAACTATAAAGCGCACATCACTTATGCTGATGGCTCTGAAGGTGTTTTCGATTTGCCCAAAGCAGTTGATAATGGCTATGTATTAAGTGTCAACAGCATGCGCGACGATAAGGTGTTTGTATCCATCGTTCCCGGTAAAAGCACCGGTAACGGCACAGCTTCATTATCGGGTTTAACGCTGATAGCGCAATCTGGCGGCGAGCTTTGTTATGCGGGCAAAAGTAAGGATGGGGCAACATCCTTTTCGGCTGCCATCCCTAAAAATAAATTCCCATCGGGCATTATACAGTTCACGCTGTTTTCGGCAACCGGTGAGCCTTTGAACGAGCGCCTCATCTTTGTTCAAAACTCAGATCAGCTTAAGCTTGCCGTTAGTTCCGAAAAACAGAACTATAAACCCCGCGAAAAAGTTACTATTAATCTCAACGCTAAAAACAGTGAGGATAAACCCGTTGTGGGTAGTTTTTCGGCATCGGTTATTGATGAATCAAAAGTTACTACTGATGAAACAAATGAAAGTTCTATATTTTCAACACTGCTGCTCACCTCCGATCTGAAAGGGTATATTGAAAAACCGAACTATTACTTTACTAATGTAAGTAACGAAACCAAGGACAACCTTGATGCACTGATGCTTACCCAGGGCTACCATCGCTTTGAATGGAAACAACTGCTTGCTGATAAATTTACCCCAATAGTCTTCAAGCCCGAAAAATCTCTGGAAGTAACCGGGCACCTCAAAACTTTTGGTGGCAAGCCTGTACCTAATGGCAAGGTTACCCTTTTTTCAACATCGGGAGGAACTTTTATTATTGATACCGTGGCTGATGCCGAAGGTAAGTTTACTTTTAAAGACCTTGTTTTTAGGGATAGTATCAAGTTTGTGATCCAGGCGCGCACTGCTAAAGACCGCAAAAATCTCGACATCACGCTTGACAATGTCACCCCGCAACCCGTTGGGCCAAATAAAAACGCACCCGATATCCAGGTCAACATCAACGATGGCGCATCGGCCTATCTGTTGAACAGTAAAAAGCTTTATGACGAGCAGGTAAAATACGGTATTGGGAACCACACTATCGTATTAAAGGAAGTAGTGATCCGCGAAAAGCGGGAAAACCCATTTAAAAACTCTTCTAACCTTAATGGACCCGGCAATGCAGATCAAACACTTACCAGCAAAAATCTGATGTACGGGGGTGGAATGCTATCCCAGATTTTACAAGGCAGATTAACCGGTGTGATTTTTCGTAACGGCACGCCTTATTCAACCCGCAGCCCGGGAACTCCCATGCAAATTGTACTTGATGGAACCTATGTAGGAAGCGATTTCCTGGATAACTTAAATGTAAATGATATTGCCACTATTGAAGTTTTACGCAGCATTGGCAACACTGCAATTTATGGCTCAAGGGGAGCTGGCGGCCTTTTGGTTATTACAACCAAGCGCGGCGGTGAAAGTGTTTACAATAAATACGCGCCGGGTATTGTCACCTATGCTCCTAAGGGATATTATAAAGCGCGCGAATTTTATTCGCCTAAATATGATGATCCTAAAACCAATGCCCAAATGCAGGACCTTCGCAGCACCATTTACTGGGCACCAGGCTTATTAACTGATAAGAATGGCAATACATCTATGAGCTTTTTTAACGCCGATGCTAAAGGTACATATCGTGTAATAATTGAAGGTATTGATGCCGATGGCAATTTAGGAAGGCAGGTTTATAGATATAAGGTGGAATAATAAAAATAGAATGAGGGTGTAATTAATCTATTTATATTGTGTAAGTCTAATATTAACTAATATATTAGAATAATAACACTTAAACCTTATGAAACCTTTTCGCATAACCCTTTTTGCTATTTTTTTATTATACAGACTTGCATGTACAGCACAAACTAATACTCTGCTTTTAAACAAGGCTGTTAATTCGCTTAATAAGTGGTCGTCAGCCTATCCAACTGAAAAAGTTTATTTACACTTGAATAAACCTAATTATTTGCCGGGTGATACTATTTGGTTTAAAGCCTATACAGTTATCGGCCCGCAACATCAACTATCTGCATTAAGTAGTGTTTTGTATGTGGAACTTATAAACCCCAAAGATTCTGTAATAAATCGTAAAATATTCAAACTGGCTTCGGGCACAACACGGGGCGAATTCGCATTAGGCAATTCAATCATTGACGGAACTTACCATGTTAGGGCGTATACAAACTGGATGCGAAACGCAGGTACGGACTATTTTTATGATCAATCTTTGCAAATTGGAGGGATCGAAATTTTGACCGGGCAAGCCGCACAGCAGCATTTAATATCGCAACCCGACGTTCAATTCTTTCCGGAAGGCGGATTTCTCATTAATGGCCTTCGTTCAAAAGTAGCCATAAAGGTGTTAAATGCCGCTGGCCTTGGCGAAGATGTAAGTGGTATCATAACAGATAATACGGGAACCGTTGTAACTGAATTTAGCACACAGCATTTAGGGATGGGGGTGTTTGCACTTACACCGCAAAAAGGTAAAAACTATAAAGTACAGATTACTGATAAAAGCGGCACCAAATTTAGTACTGACCTCCCCTTGGCCAAAGATGATGGACTTGTTTTAACTGTCAATAACAGCATGGCCGACTCACTCAGGATAAAGATCACCCCGGGAGCGCCAACATTTGCACAACAACGTGATTCGACGTTTTATTTGATTGGCCAGGTAGCGGGCAAGGTTTATTATACTACTGCCTTTAAATTATCAGAGCAATCGTTTTTAATTAAAGTAGAGAAGAATAGGTTTCCATCCGGCATATTGCAACTTACTTTATTAGGGCCGGATCATAGTCCAATAAATGAACGTGTAGTTTTTATCCGCGGTAATGACAACCTCAAACTGGCTATAAGTGGTGCCGGCGACAAAGCCCGGGGCCGACAAAAAATGTCTATTGATATTAAAGCTGTAGATATCGATAACAAGGCTGTTGTAGGCTCATTTTCGGTAGCGGTAATTAATGAAAGCAGGGTTAGCTTTAATGAAGACGCAGAACCGACAATAATTAATAATCTGTTATTTACTTCAGATATAAAGGGATTTATTGAAAAGCCTAATTATTATTTCACAAACATCGACGATAAAAAAAATGCCGATCTTGATATACTAATGCTTACCCAGGGGTACCGGAGGTTTGATTGGGCAAATATTTTAGATGAGAAACTGCCTGCTGTTATTTACAAGCCCGAAGATGCACTTACATTAACCGGAACATTGAAATCATCATCAGGAGGGCTTTTATCTAATGGAAAAATAAGCCTCACATCAACTGCTGATAATTTATTTATTGATACCGTAACCGATGCCAACGGTGATTTTAAATTCAGCAACCTTGATCTTTCCGACACTTCAAAAATAGTGCTCAGGGCACGCAAGCAAAACAACGGGAAAAACGTATCCATTTATGTAAAACAGCCTGACTATCCTGTAATAAATAAGTCTAAGCACGCGGGTGATAATAACGATTTATTTGATCTATCACCGGAGCAAATCGTAATTCTGCGAATGAATGCTACCGAAATCAGGAAAAAACGACAGATAGATTCTCTTAAAAACGGGGTGCAGCTTAAGGAGGTAAAAATAAAAGGTGAAAAAAATAAAAGCTTGGCGGAATTAAACAGATATGGCACAATACAGGACAGAAAACTTGACATGAGTAAGTTAAGAAATAAAAACTTCAGTTCGTTAGGAGACGCATTGTTTTGGACTGAACCACTTTACTTTGGCCAAAAATCAGCTTATATCCGCAAACCGGCAGCGTCTCCTGTTCAAGCTATTCAAGATACCACCAAGGGGATATTAGTGGATGGTATAAGTTACACACCTGATATCTTAAGCAGCCTATTAGCCAGTGAGATTGAAAGCATTCATATAATCGCACCCATTGACCCCAGAGCATCCGCCCCCATCATTGTAATAACTACCAAACGCAAAGCAGGCACAGATACCACCGTACTTAAACAGGTAAATATCACGGCTAAAAGAATTAACAAAAAACCGGACATGAGCTATTCCAAGAACCTGAACGGACCTGGCAATGCTGACCAGGTAATTATGGGTGATAAAATTGGTAGTGGATGCATTCGTTTGTCTGACTGCCTCATTGGGCGCGTTTTTGGTGTTTATTATGATAAAGATGGTAGTCCACGAAATACGAGGGGCGGCGGAAAGATGTCTGTTATTGTTGATGGGAATATCTTAAACGGCTATGCCCTAAATAACGTTAACGCCAATGATATTTATAGTATTGAAGTATTGCGTAGTGGCGCAAGCATAGCGATTTACGGCTCAAGCGTGGGGGCTGGTGCCCTGGTGATCACCACCAAACGCGGGAATAACAATTTTGTAACCAGCGAATCTCCCTCCGGCCTCATAACTTATCCATTTAAAGGATTTTCAAAATCCCGCGTATTTTATTCGCCCAAATACCGGCACACAGCTAATGAAACAGAAGGCACAGATCTGAGAAACGCTATATATTGGCAACCTGGTCTTTTTACAGATAAGGACGGCAAAGCAACGTTTGAATATTTTAATGCAGATACAAAGGGCACTTACCGTATTGTTATTGAAGGCATTGATGCCGATGGTAATTTAGGAAGGCAGGTTTATAGGTATAAGGTGGAATGATATTAAGTCCGCAGTCAGAAAGTCCGAAAGATTTAAGCAATGCTAATGTTTATCTCTTTCGGACTTTATTTTTGGCGAGCAAACTTATTTACTGCTCAAATAATACTTCTCCCAAAAATCAATAGATTTTGACATTTCGCCTGCGCCGCCCGCTGCACCACGGCCCATACCGCCGCCCATGCCACCGCGACCTCCTCTTCCGCCACGGCTGCCACCCATGCCGCCTCCGCCCATTGCTCCTCGTCCGCCGCGACCACCGCCGCCGCCAAAGCTGCCACCGTCTTGCTCGCCCCCACCTGTGCCTGCCGGGCGCTGGAAACCGTTGATCTTAAAATTAAAAGCCCACTCATTTTTAAAAGCATCGTTACCGGCGTGGAAAAAGCTTAAGGGTATGGCCACTTCATAAACCAAATCGCCATTGGCATCGTAATTTATGGCTGTTTTAATGCCGTAGGTATTTGATGTGGTGATCATATCGCCATCAATATCCTTAAACCCAATAACTTTAATATATCGCAGCTTAGTTATCCGCTCGCGCATCAGCTCGTCACGGTCGGCTTGGGTAATTTCGCCGTTATCATCTTTTGGCCTGGCAAACTCGGGCTTTTCATCCGGGGCTGCCAGTGGAAAAGTAAGCATAAAACTATCTTTCTTTTTTCCTTTAGGATCAATGCTCAGTGTAATCCCTGCATTTAATACTTTGATTTTATCAAGCCTGTCGCTAATGCGGATAGCTGCATACAGGTAATCCTTATCATTGGCCAGCGCGTAGTTCAGCTTCTTCTCTTCATTATAGTAACGAAGGCTGTCGCCCCAGTCTTTCAGGCTGCCATCAATGTTGATATTAGCGGGCGGGCCCTGTAAGCTGTTTTTAGTACTTTGGGCCGATGAATGATGAGCTACCAAAAGTTGTGCAGTTAATGCTAAAACAAAAGCCGGGGATGCTTTTTTCATGTGAAATTTTTTAGGGGTTTTGTGTAACATGATTTTTAAGACCATGGAACACGATTTTAACTTTTTTATTATTGTTTTTGAGTAAATTTGTAGTTACGTATGCCAACTGAAGTACAGGAAGAAACATTTACCCTCGAAGAGTTACTTGCAGGACTTAAAGAGATGCATCGTTTAATACTCTGGAACGATGATTTTAACACTTTTGACCACGTGATCCACTGCATGATGAAATACCTGGATTACTCCGAACCCCAAGCCGAAAAGATAGCATGGAAAGTGCATAACGAAGGCAAATGCGCCGTACTGGAAGGCTCCTTTACCGAAATGGAGATCTACCGGAAGATCCTCCAGCAGGAGGGCTTAACAGTTTCAGTAGAATAACACGCTAAAAAATAACCGACATGCTAAAAAGATCATTTTTATTTTTTTTATTAGTCGGTTGGGCAAGCCTGACCGCCTGCGGCCAGGGCAAAAACCTGAAACTGGTAATTATCCGTCATGCCGAAAAGCCCGATGTTGGGGATAACCTTTCGTGCGCCGGGTTTAACCGTTCGCTCAAACTGCCCGAAGTTTTAAAAGCCAAATTCGGTTTGCCCGATCATATTTATGTGCCGGCAATGCACCAGGGTAAATCAACCGCGAGGGTACGCATGTTCCAAACCATCTCGCCGTTTGCTGCAAAATATAATCTCTCCGTCAACAGTAATTTTGAAGAAGAGGATGATAACGGCGTCGCTAAAGAGCTTACCTCAAAAAAAGGCACCATCCTTATTGTATGGGAACATAATCAAATTAAACCTTTACTGAAAGCTTTAGGCATGAAAGTTAAAGACCTGGAATGGCCCGATAGTGATTTCGACAGTATCTGGATAGTGACTTTCAAAAAAGGCAAACCGTCGTTAACGATGGATAGAGAAGGGATTACACCGGCTGTGGGGTGTAGTTTTTAAATTAATCCACCTCATCGTTTACGCCGCCGCTCGGCTCCAGCCGAGTGGCAACTATTAAGCGGCCTCCCGGCCGCCGGATAACGCAGGCTGGAGGCCTTGGAATAATAACCACTCGGCTTGGGCCGAGCGGCGGCAAAGTATAACATAAAACACAAAACGCCCCGGATTTTCCGGGGCGTTTTGTGTTTTATGTTAACTGATAATTATTCGCTAACCAGGTAATTCCAGTTATGCGTATCCGGAACATTACCATATTTAATGGCATCCAGTGTATCAAATACTTTGTTCGAAAACTCACGTGTTTTCGGATCGCTCAGGAAATACTCCTGGCCTTCGTAGCTGATTGAAGCTACAGGAGCTATAGTTGCGGCAGTACCGGCACCAAAGGCATCGGTAAGTTTGCCATTTTTAGCACCTTCAACAATCTCGGCTACAGAAACTTTGCGTTCTTCAACAGTGATACCCCACTCTTTGGCTAAAGCTATAACGGTATCGCGGGTTACACCATCTAATATCGTATCTTTTGCTTCGGCTGTGATCAGTTTACCATCCAGCAGGAACATCGCGTTAGCAGCGCCCATTTCTTCAATAAACTTATGCTCTTTGGCATCAGTCCAAATCAGTTGATCAAAACCTTCTTCAGTTGCTTTGCGGGCCGGCAGCATGGAGCTTCCGTAGTTACCGGCAGCTTTGGCATAACCCATACCGCCTTCGGCAGCGCGGGTATAGTGTGTTTCAATTTTAACACGCAATGGTTTTGAAAAGTACGGGCCAACGGGGCCAATCAATACCATGTATTTATAAGTTGAAGACGGTGTTACCCCCAGGTACGGATCAGTAGCGAACATGAACGGACGGATATACAAAGCATGGTTTGGCTTTGAAGGTACCCAGTCGCGGTCAAGGTCAACCAGAGTAGCTATACTTTGCAAAAAGATTTCTTCGGGCAGGGTTGGCATGCAAAGGCGCTCGGCCGATTTGTTGAAACGGATAGCATTTTTATCCGGGCGGAAAACGGTAATTTTTCCATCAGCATGTTTATAGGCTTTCAGTCCTTCAAAAAACGCTTGTCCGTAATGAAGTGCTGAAATTGCAGGGCTTAGACCAATTTCGCCGTAGGGAATGACCGAGAGATTTTTCCATTCACCGTCCGCGTAATCGGCCACAAACATGTGGTCAGAAAAAGTTTTTCCAAAAGGTAAGTTGTCAAAGTCCGTTTGCTGCAAACGGGAAGCAGTTGTCCTGCTGATCTTGATGTCCAATGTCTCGGTCATGGCATTAAAAATTAATAAATTATAGAAAATGGCAAGTTAGGCATTTTTATGGCCTGCGCCAAAAATTTGCATAGTTAAATGGTGATTATCACACATAAAAATATCATTTTGACAATATGATTGCCAGGTTCAATTACTACTCAGCACGTCATCAACCCAGGCCTTACCCCAGTTTTCTTTTTCCTCTTCGCTCCATACCCAGGGATAAAAGATTCGCTTTTGAAAACGTGGCGGCAGGTACTTTTGCCAGTTAGTGCCGCCTGTTGCCTTAATATCCTCAGGCTCGCGGTTCAGATAACGCACCGCCGATTTATAATGTGAAAGCGGCCAGTTTACATTGACATTGATATCCAGCTGGCGCAATTCGTTACGCAATTCAGGAGTCAGTTCTGATGACGAATCAAATTGTTTAGCCAGCGTATTAAAGTTGTGCTTAACAGCGGCCTTGCCCAGTTCAATAAATGTTTTTGAATATTTTTTTTCGAACTGTTTCAGCGTCAAAGTCTTTTTACCGGTGGAAAGTTCGGTAGCGCCAAACTTCCAGTACAGGTATTCAAATTGCGCTTCAATAGTTGCATGCTGCAGTTCCTCACGTTTATCTTTAGCAACCAGGTTTATAAAATCCGTAGCGTAGATCTCGATCATCCGGTACTGGCCCGACTGAAAACCGCTTGCCGGCAGCAACGACATCCTGAATTTCAGGAACTGCTCTTTTTCCATGCCGTCAACCATGATTTCGAACGAGTGGGTTAAGGCACCAAAATACCTGTTGATCCTTTTTAACCGCGCTGTAAAAAACTCGGCTGTCAGCGGCGTTGCTTCGGCAATTTGTTTGCACTCATGCAGGGCCAGCTTAAAATACAATTCAGTTATCTGGTGATAAATGATAAAGATCTCCTCGTCGGGAAAAGGGGTTTTAGGGTTTTGTAAGCTCAACAGGGTATCCAGGTGGATATAATCCCAGTAGGTTAAAAAATCGGCATAAAGCAGGCCATCAAGGTATGAGTTCATATCCTGGCCCATAGCTTCGTACTTTTCCTGCAGTTGATTTAGCCGGTCTTCAATTTCGGTAGAGAAATGCATACTTCAAAGGTAATAAAATAGTATACTGCTAAAACATATCTGTATTAGGTTGTTATAATGGATACAAGCCTTATAAATATTATTATGAAGATCAGGAAGATACTCATCGGTATTGATGAAAGCGAATTTTCACGTTATGCAGCGGCCTACGCTTTTGATATAGCCCATACCTATAGTGCCGAAGTTGGTTTGGTACACATCGTTGAACCCATCATTGTTCCCACCGATACCCAGGACGGTTTATTAGGAGGGATGCCATTTGATCCTAATATAAATTTGCCAGGCACAGAATTAGAAACATTGCAGACCGAGCGCTCTGCCGCATTGCTGGATCAGACGGCAAAAGAATGGGGTGAAGGACTGGAAATAGCTCATTTCACCCAATACGGTTCAACAGCCGAGGGTATTATTGAATGCGGTAAAGAATTTAATGCCGACCTGATAGTTTTAGGCACTCACCGCCGTACCGGTATCGATAAATTCTTTTTAGGCAACGTTGCCGAGCAGGTGGTCAACAAATCATTGATCCCTGTATTGGTTGTGCCTTATATTGAAGCGAAAAATTAATATAAAAGCCTGAACTTAATGGTATGCTCAATCGCTTTTAACTCGTTCAACACTTCAGTATCATAGCCTGTATTAACGTCGGTAATTACATACCCTATTTGCGGGTTGGTAACCAGGAATTCACCCACAATGTTAATATTATGGCGGGCAAATACATCGTTAATTTTAGCCAGTATCCCCGGTACGTTTTTATGGATATGAATTAAACGGTGGGCATTGTTAACACGCGGCGGCTGCAGATCGGGGAAATTGCAACTGGTATGTGTTTTACCTTCATTCATGAAAGCCATCACCCTTTTGGGTAAAAAGTCAGTACTGTGCGGGTTATGCCTTGGGTCGTCAAAAATGATGATCCCGTTTTCGGCAGCAGCATCGGCCAGCTTGCGGTTACATTTGCCAAAAATACCAATCACCTTTAACCTGCCTGCATTTTGAACTTGTTCGGCACTTGGCTGATGTTCTTCGTCGCAAAATAACACACCGGCTTCTTCAAGATATTTTTCTTCAACATCGTCGCGGTGGCGCATGTTGTAACCCTCTTTTTTAAGCTGGTCTAAGGCATCCTCATCCACATTACCCACAACCAAACATTTAATACGGTTTTTAGGGTAGGAGATGGCACGCGGCAGTTTATTCAGATAGAGGAACTCGTCAAAGCTTGGGGTAATATGGTCGGCCTTTTCGGCTACTGATTTACGTTCGATGTTTTCGGTAAAAGCGAAAAACTTTTTGATCATGCCCGATTCCTTTAACTGGAAATCAGAATAACCATCACCGATACCATAAATATCACCCGGTAACTGAAGCTCTTTCAGCAGCTTTACTTTACCGCCCTCCTGCGAAAGCGGGTTTTCGCGGTCGTAACCTATAATATTGCCTTCCTCGTCAAACACGAAAGTGTTGGCGTAGATATTTTCTTTTTTAATGTGGTACTCGGTTACTACCGGTGTAATGAACTCTTTGAACCCACCGGATACGATCAAAACCTCGTCCTGGTGATTTTTAAAGAAGATAGTATTCCGCGAAAAAGAAGTAGAAACTTTCTTTTTAAGATGGCTGATCAGTTGCTTTAAATGATCGCGGTTAGCATTTAGCAATTTTACCCTGAGCTCTAAACTTTCGGTAAACGATAGTTTACCTTCCATCGATGCATTGGTCAAATCTTCTATCTGTTTGTAGATATCTTCGCGGTCGGGGCGATTTTTTAGAGAGATCCGGGCCAGTTCATCAAGGGCCTCAACCTGTGTAAAGGTGCTATCGAAATCAATAATAAAGTACTGTTCCATCTTGGCTGCAAAGGTGCGAAAAAATTTGCTGATAGAACAGGTAGAATTTATAGGTAATTGAAAGCTCTTATTATTTTAACGCCTCACAAATTTCCCCTATCGTCTTACTGATTGGCTTAAACTCAAAGCCTATCGCTTTTTTTATTTTTGAATTATCAAACTCGCGGGTTAATGAAGCCGCTTGTGCCGATGTTTTATCTATAGCCGGAACACCACCGGTTATAGCCGAAACAAAAGCGGCCCCGCGCCAGGCCAGTTCCATCATCCAGGGTTTAGCAAAAATAGCGGGTGGCTTGATGCCGAAACCTTTTGCTATCTCGGTAACCATACCTTTGTAGTCCCGGTTTTCAGCGCTGATGATATAACGCTCGGCCGTAATATCACTGTTCATTAAACCTACCATGCATTTGGCAACATCTTCTACATCAACAAAACCTATGGTGCCCGAGGTATAAAATTTAAGCCCCTTACGTACCGTGTTGAATAAAGCGCCGCTGCCCTGGGTGCCGGCACTCGCGCCAATTATCAACGAGGGATTAACAATAACAGCGTCCAAACCTTCGGCAATACCCCGCCAAACTTCCATTTCGCTTTCCAATTTAGATATGGCATAACCATCATTTTCTGTTGATTGCTCCAGGTGGTGGTTTTCGGTAATTAACTCTCCGGGTTTGGCGGCGCCAATAGCAGCAATTGAGCTTACATGCACCATCCTTATGCCACGTTCATTACAAAGATTAACCAGGTTGGCAGTCCCCGTAACATTGGTATTGATCATCGGCTTTTTATCCGCCTGCTTTAATGATACCCAGGCGGCACAATGGTAAACTTGGGTAACGCCATCAAGAGCATCGGCTAATGCAAAAATATCCATTATATCGGCGTCAACCCAGTCGATGTTTTCCTGGTATGGTAACAGTAACCTTGGGATAACTGAACTTGCCCTTTTGGTGCAGCGGATTCGCTGCCCGGTAGTGGTAACCAATAGTTTTGCCAGTTCGGCCCCGAGAAAACCAGTTGCGCCTGTTATTAAGATCATGATGCAAATGTGAATATTTTTTAGCTCAAAGCAGAAGCCTAAGGCCTAAAGCTTTCTTTTTTAAACTTAAGCAACATGGTAACAAAAGCTTTCTGCTTTTAGCCTTAAGCTTTAGGCTAAAAAATCTGCACATTTGCACATCTGAAATCTGCACATTAAACACTTATGTCATTAGCTGATTTTTTTACGCCGATTGATCTTAAAAAGATAGCTCCTAAAAAAGGCTATTATACCAGCCAGCTTGGCGATAAAATTGTGCATTATTCTGTCGATTTTCCTGATCTGGAGGAGAAAACTGATATCGCTATTATTGGTGTTATGGATGATCGTAATGCAATTGGCAACCCCGGTTGTTCACTTGGCCCTGATTACATCCGCGAAAAATTATACCAGTTAAACGAAGGCGGCTATTCTGTAAAAATTGCCGACCTGGGCAATATCCGTGCCGGCGAAAAGGTAACAGACACCTACTTCGCTGTTAAAACGGTAGTGAGCGAACTGATCAAAAAAGACATCATCCCCGTTATTTTAGGCGGGGGACAGGATCTTACTTACGCCCAGTACCTGGGTTATGAGGAGCTTGAACAGAAAGTTGACCTGGTGGTAATCGATTCGCATTTTGATTTGGATGAAGATAATCACGGCGAAAGTATTGAAACTACTTCTGCTTCCTATCTCAACAAAATATTCCTGCATGATCCCAATTACCTGTTCAACTTCAGCAACCTTGGCTACCAAACCTATTTTGTAAGCCAGGACAGCCTGCGGGTAATGGACAAACTTTATTTTGATGTACACCGTTTAGGCGAACTGAGCGGCAATATTGCTGTTACTGAACCTGCCATTCGTAATGCCAGCATGGTGAGCTTCGATATCGGTGCTATCCGGGCTGCCGATGCCATGGGGAATGCCAATGCCACGCCAAATGGTTTTTATGGCGAAGAAGCCTGCCAGCTCTGCCGTTACGCGGGTTTTAATGATAAACTTACTTCGATAGGTTTTTATGAATTTAACCCGGCTTATGATAGTAACGGGCAAACCGCCTGGCAGCTGGCGCAAATGATCTGGTATTTTATTGACGGTTTTTACAATCGCAAGCGCGATTTTCCGCTTAACCCTAAATCCCAATACCTTATTTATAAAACCAGCTTAACCCACGACGACCAGGAAGTAATATTTGTAAAAAGTAAAAAATCCGACCGCTGGTGGATGCAGGTGCCCTACCCGTCGGCAGGTTCTCCAAACGAACGTTTTCATTTGGTACCCTGCAGCTATGCCGATTACAAAACAGCAACATCCGGCGAATTACCGGACCTTTGGTGGCGCACATATCAAAAATTAAACTGATATTCACAATTTTAACCCTTGCTCAGACGTTAGCAGCGTAGAGTTTTTATATAATTTAATGAAGAAATTATTTTTTTACATAGCCGCCATGCTGCCGGTAACTGCGCTTGCACAGGCTACAGACACCTTTGTTATTAATGGTAAATTAGGCAATGTCACCACACCCGCCAAAGTATATTTATCGTACCAACTGGGTGCTAATAATGTTACCGATTCGGCCAATGTGGTTAATGGTGCATTTTCATTTACCGGCACGATATTTAACCCCGTTAATGCCACATTAGCTGTTAATTATAAGGGTTTACCCCTCGAAAAATTTATCGATGGTAACTATAAATATGCCGATAACGGCAGCCTGATTTCAAAGACGGCCGACGACATAGATTTTTTCCTGGAAAAAGCTACCATTACCATCACCAGTAAAGATTCGATAGATAAAGCGCAGATCGCAGGTTCGCAACTTAATACAGATAATGTAAAACTCCAGGCTCAGTTGAAAGCCATCAATCAAAAAGGAGAAAAACTGATGGCTGAGGCCAAGGCAGCTACGCCGGAGCAGCAAAAATCGGCAGCTTTCAGGAGTGCCATGCAGGCAAGATATAAAGCCCTGCAAACAGAGCAAAAAACAACCTTGAAAAGCTTTATTGCAGCTAACCCCGATAGTTATTTGAGCTTACTTGCACTAACCTCGGTAAGTGGTCCTGCTCCCGACCTTAGCGAAGTTGAGCCATTATACAATTCGTTATCTCAAAAAATCAAAGATACCGAAGCCGGTAAAATGATGAAGGTGCAGCTCGACGCCCTAAAAGTTACGGCTATTGGCTCCGAAGCTCCTGATTTTATACAAAACGACGTTAACGGAACACCTGTAAAGCTATCGTCGTTCAGGGGCAAGTATGTGTTACTTGATTTTTGGGCATCATGGTGCGGTCCCTGCCGCCAGGAAAACCCGAACGTGGTACGTAACTATGCAAGGTTCAAAAACAAAAACTTTACGGTAGTTGGGGTTTCGTTGGATAGGCCCGACGGCAAATCGGCCTGGCTTGCTGCCATTAAAAGCGACGGATTGGAATGGACGCAATTATCTGATCTTAAATTCTGGAACAACCAGGCTGCGGCTTTGTACTCGGTAACATCTATCCCTCAAAACTTCCTGATCGATCCGCAGGGAAAAATCATTGCAAAAAATCTGCGCGGCGAAGATCTTGATGCCAAACTGGAACAGCTATTTGGAAAATACAATTAATTGATAATATGGCCCCTGTCAGGGCAATATTAATTAATATGTCATATTCACCGTTGAATTAGCCGAATATTTAATACCCGGCTAATTTTATTATATTGCGATATGAACTTGACCTCAATTAAAAAAATAGCTTTAACAGCAATTGCAAGCGCCCCTGCTTTAGCTTTTGCCCAGGATGCCCAATATACTGTGCAAGGTAAAATTGGCGACTATAACGCACCGGCGAAAGTGTATGTGCAATATCGTAAAGATGGAAAAACGGTTGTCGATTCGGCAGTATTGAACGGAGGGGCCTTTAAATTTACCGGTAAAACAAGCACAACAACACCTGTAAGCGGTTATATTTTGTTTAACCCCAAAGGTACCGGTCTGCATAGCTCAGAAGATTATCGTTCCATTTACCTTGAACCGGGTACCATCAACGTAAGTGCAACTGATAAAATTGCTGATGCCAAAATAGAAGGTACCAAAACCAATAACGATAACGAAAAATATAACCTGGCCGAAAAACCGATTAATGATGCCTATGAGACGCTTTCGGCAAAACGTAAAACCGCCACGCCGGAGCAAATGGCCGAACTAAATGCTGAAGAAAAAAAGATCGACGACCAGGACGCGCAGGTAAATAAAAAGTTTATCCAGGAAAACCCCGATTCATACGTAAGCCTTAACGCGCTTGAATCATATGCCTACAGTGCCGATTACGTAGATATTGCCCCATTGTTTAACAGCTTCAGTCCTGCTATTAAAGCAACCGAAGCAGGCAAGAAATTTGCCGAACGCCTGCCAAAATTAAAAGCCGTAGCTTTAGGTGCAGCCGCACCCGAATTTGCCGAAGCTGATACTGCGGGTAAAATGGTTAGCCTGTCATCATTTCGTGGTAAATATGTACTGATAGATTTTTGGGCATCATGGTGCGGCCCTTGCCGTCGCGAAAACCCTAATGTGGTAAAGGCTTACAACGCTTATAAAGGCAAAAACTTTACCATACTTGGCGTGTCGCTCGACAGGCCGAATGCGAAAGATAAATGGCTGGCAGCTATTCACAAAGATGGCCTCACCTGGAACCATGTATCCGACCTTAAGTTTTGGGACAGTAAAGCAGCCGATCTGTATGCAGTACGCGGAATTCCTCAAAACTTTTTGTTAGATCCTAACGGAAAGATCATAGGAAAAAACCTGCGGGGTGAAGATCTGGAGAATAAGCTCGCGGAGATTTTTGGAAAGATCTAATTATATTATTGAAGTCATTGACTGTAAGGCCTTAGCAAAATCAATTTGTTAAGGCTTTTATGTTTGTTTCTCACCCCTAAGAAGCTGTTTAAATTTGATTCGAATTATTTATGTATCATATTGGAATCATAGCCGTTGGTTTTAACCAACGGAATAATGAGTAATAATAAGGGGGCTTCAGCCAAAATTCTTTTGCACAATTGGGCTAAAGCCAAGACTTTTCAGCTTTTTTTTCCGTTGGTTAAAACCAACGGCTATGAATATTTCCCGTTTTTAAACAGTCCCTGAGATTAGGGGACAAAAGTAAAAGGGCGGCATTGACCCAAGCCCAAACTCACGAAGTTTTCAAAACTTCGTAAGTTTCAGCGCCGCCCACTCACAACATCAAGATATTTACAAATCTGCAATATCCTTTTACAAGTATAAACAACTATTTTTGAGGGTCATCCCTGATTGTCAATCTATGCTAAAACGCTTTACTCTTATAACTCTTATACTTGCAGCTTTTACTGTAACCCACGCACAAAATAAGATCAAGCCTAACAGAGATACCACCGAGCTTAAACCGGTGATCATCAAAGGTTACCTGAGCGATCAGCCTGTGATAAGCGTACCGGCGTCGGTAAGTGTGCTTAATGCAGCCCAGCTCAGGATCCAGCCTGATAATTCATTTGTAAACGCCTTAAATACGGTTCCGGGGGTACGTACCGAGGAGCGTTCGCCAGGCAGTTATCGTTTATCCATCAGGGGCAGTTTATTACGTTCGCCTTTTGGCGTGAGGGACGTAAAGATCTATTTTGACGATATCCCGCTTACCGACGCTGGCGGCAACAGTTATTTAAATGCCATTGATATAGCGGCCATACAAAAGGTTGAAATATTAAAGGGCCCGGATGGCAGCTTATTTGGGGCAAACTCAGGCGGGGTAGTCATTCTTAGTCCGCTTAACCGGTATAACGACAGTACCTATATTTCGGCCGGGATAAATGGCGGTTCATACGGGTTGTTTCATGAAAAAGCAGCAGTACAATTAAAAACTACCAATTACCTGCTCAACATTAACCAAAGCTTTCAAACCTATCATGGCTACAGGCAAAACAGCGATACCCACCGCAACTACCTGCAACTGGCCGATAGCTGGAACTACAGCGGCAAAAACACCTTAAAAGCATTGGGCATTTATTCCGATTTGGCCTATCAAACACCGGGTGGCTTAAACCTGGCCCAGTATACCGTCAATCCGAGATTAGCCCGCCAGCCTACGGCAACTTTGCCAGGGGCTATTCAGCAACGCATAGGTATTACTACCAAAATGTATTTAGGCGGCTTAACCAACGAATATCATTTTAACGACCACATCCGCAACGTGCTGGCTGTGTTTGGCAATCACGTTGATTTTGCCAATCCGTTTATCACCAACTATGAACAACGCAGTGAAAATACCTATGGCTTCCGCACCTATTTTGAACTAACCGGCGATAAGAAACCCAATTTAAACTGGAAAGTTGACCTCGGTTTTGAATGGCAGCAAACCAACTCGCACATTGCCAATTATGGTAATAAAAAGGGGGTAAAAGATACCACCCAAACCGTTGATTATATCCACACCAACCAGCATTTTGTATTTGCCCGTTATGCTGCCGATGTGTATAAACGCCTGCATATTGAAGCCGCGGTAAGCTTAAACGATTATGGTTATGATTTTAAAAACCTGTATCCGCTTAATCAAAACAACTTTACTAACCGAAACTTTAGCGCGCAATTGATGCCGAGGCTGGCTTTATCATACCAGTTCATTAACGCATTGGCGTGGCGGGCAAGTGTAAGTCGCGGTTATTCAAGTCCTACAACTGCCGAGGTACGGCCAACTGACAATATTGTAAACACCAGCCTGCAGGCCCAATACGGCTGGAACTACGAAACTGGCTTCCGCCTGCGCAACAGCGACGAAACTTTTATGCTTGATGCATCTGTTTACTACTATCGCTTAAACAATGCCATAGTACGCCGCCTAAATGCTAATGAAACCGAGCATTACATCAACGCCGGTGGTACCAACCAGTTAGGCACCGAAGCGTCATTATACTATTGGATTATTCGCCCAAACAGGTATAACTTCATTCGCGGGCTACAACTCAACGAATCTTTTACGTACAGTCATTTCCGGTTTAGGGATTATATGGTTACCAATGCCAATTATTCGGGTAACAGGCTAACCGGCGTACCTAAAAACGTATTTGTAAGCAGCCTGCAGATCAGGTTCCCTGAAAGTATTGCATTATTTGTTCAGCATACCTTTACTTCAAAAATTCCGCTGAACGATGCAAGCACCATATATGCGCCAAAATATAACCTGTTGCAGTCCCGCGTTAGCTATCAGCCAACCATTGGCCGTAAAATCCGTTTTGAAATATTTGCTGCCGCGGATAATTTACTGAATCAGAAATATAGCCTTGGTAATGATTTGAATGCTGTAGGTAACCGATATTATAATGCGGCTCCGCTGAGGAATTACTCGGTTGGGATGAATTTTATGTATTAGATGGTTAATAGTTGATGGTTCATAGTAAGTAAAGGCCAAAATACGCCGACGCTCGGCTCCAGCCGAGTGTCGATTATTTCCAGGCCTCTGGCCTGTGTTCGCCATGCTTGTTTACGGCGGCCAGAGGCCGTAGAATAGTTGCCACACGGCAGGAGCCGAGCGGCGGCATTTGTAAATAAAAAAAGTCCGGTGTTTTACGAAGTAAACACCGGACTTTTTTTAGCTTGCGACCTGCAAACTGAAACTACGGATTCAAATTGTTATTACCTCCTTCAGCTATATTGCTTCCCTTGCCTTTCGGATCAAAAGCGCGGAATTTGATAACGCCGCCATTGTAGTTAACAGGGCCAGTGTAAACCTTACTGCCAGCGTCAGGATCTTTACCATTGGTTGTATACCGGATAGTTAAACCCGGGAACTCCACATTGCTCAAGTATTTACCATCCTGCAGGCTGATCCCTGGCTTAGGCACACGATAATCGTAGCCACCGTTGTAATAGGATAAACGTGGCAGTTCTCGTTTGCCCAACACATTCAAAAAGTTTGACCAGGCTACCTGGTATGCCTCTTTGCTTTTTACAGGGTCTTTTTCGGTGGCCCATGCCGGGTCTTGCGCCCAGGCACGTTCAGCCAGGCCAAGCAGCCTCGGGAAAATCATGTAATCCATTCTTTCGGGGCCTTTCACTGTTTCGGCCCATAAGGCACCTTGCAAGCCTACTATATTGCTTTTACCATAATCGGTAAGGCGTTGCTTGCCGATGAAGATATTCCTGTTTATCGGGTTGCCTTGCTTATCAACGTCGGCATTTTTAAAATAATCGTAGGGAATAAATGAGAAGAATTTATCAATGCCTAAAAACGCGCCCCAGTAATAGCCCGGCTCATCAAATGATTTGTAATTGGCCATATCAAAATACAGGTTGGTAACGCAGGTTAGCACTACTTTGTAACCACCATTAGCCAAACGGTAAGCCAAATCTTCCTGCCCTCCGCCTAATACGTTGTTCCAAACATCAACCTGTAGGTGTTCTTTTGTAAAATCCGGATTTGGTACGTAAGCCGGCTGACCGTCGAGGGTTGTTTTACGCAGCGCCATTTCTTCCCAACCCGACAGGCGGATACCTTTCGCTTTCAGGATTTCATTAATCCTTCCGTAGAAATAATACCAAAGATCATTAGTGCTCTGTATTTCGGGATGGGTAGACTTAAGCGCTGCATAAGCAGGTGATTTTTCCCACACATTGGCAGGGACCTCATCGCCACCGAAGTGGATGGTGGGCAGTGGCGCTTCGGCTTCTTTATAAGTGCTGATGAGGTCATTTACAACAGTCTCCACAAAGTTATAGGTTGAAGGGAGCGATACATCAATCACGTTATCGTTCCAGTATTGTACCGAGCGATACTCAGATTTATCATTGGGATCATACAGTAAATATTTTTCAGCTTCAGCCTTTTTGCCTTCGGCCATTAATCGGTCATAGCGAGCGTTCATTGCTTTAATAGCTCCGCGGGCGTGCCCCGGTGTTTCAATTTCAGGTACTACAGTGATATGACGGTCATTGGCGTATTTCAGGATCTCGATATAATCTGCTTTCGTATAATAGCCGGTGCCAAAAGGGTTATTAACCTCCGGGCCAGAGCCGTGCGACGGTGGCAGGTGGCGTTTGCTATCAAGGGTATGCCCGCGTTTCGAGCTGACAGCAGTAAGCTCAGGCAGCGCAGGAATCTCTATTCTCCATCCCTCATCATCCGTTAAATGCAGGTGCAACACATTAAGCTTGTACAGGCTCATCGCTTCCAGTAATTTCAACACCTGCTGTTTTGACTGAAAGTTACGGGCTACATCAAGCATTACGGCACGATACGCAAAACGAGGGGCATCGGTAACTTCAACGCATGGAATTTGTACCAATGATGGCGTTTTAGCTAAAGCGCTCGCCGGGATCAGGCTTTTGAATGATTGAATACCATAATAGATGCCGGTATTTGCAGATGCGCGGATAACCACAGTGGTTGGTTTTACACTTAGCTCGTAAGCTTCATTGCCCAAACCGGCTTTGTATTCAAATGAAATAACTTTACCCGGTTTTCCTGTTTCCTTTTTTCCGAAGATGCCGCCAATGTAATTACGTAAAACAGCTGCTTCTTTGCTGAACCGCGCATCGGCAGATGAAACCTGAACACCTGCAGTGAACGAAAAACTGCCGCTGCTTAGGCTATAACTTACCGGTGTAGGGAAAACTTTCAGTAACTGATCGGCAGGAATATCGGCAACCGTTTTATTCCTGTCATAAACAATTTCGGGGGTTATTAAGCCCTGGTAAGTTGGTTTGTACGGCGTAATATCATATGAGCCGAAAGAATAGCCTTTTTCAGGGGCATTATCCCAAACAAGGTATGGCCCTTCAGGTGCATCGGTAATGTTTACCACAGGGTCATCGCACACAAATTCAATGCGGGAGGTTTCGCCGGGTTTCAGGTCTTTGAAGCCTGATGTTGGGGTTATGCTGTATAAGTCGCCGTTGACCTGTTCAATCAGGGCGTTATTGCTAACGGCCGTTTTGGTAAAACCGCGCCCGGAATTAAAGTAGATCTTCCATCCCCCTGCAGGCAAAACCTCACGACTTTTATTGGTAATCACCAGTGCGGTGAGGGCTTGGTTTTTATTTTGATAGTTATTATCCATTACCTGCCAGGTGAGGTGCAGGTTGGTTACGTTCGGTTTTTTATCATCATTAATTTTAAAACCGCTGCATACAAAAACCGCGGCGATAACCACCAGCGTAAAAATTTTGTTCATAATTGATCCTGTGCCTGGGAGAAAACAGACAGGTAAATATATTACTTTTTAAATTATTTTAATAAGTGTTTTTTATAGAGACAGACCACAGGTTACGCTATCGCTAAACCTGCGGCAGTAGTGACTCAAGACTTAAAGGGAAAACTTAATCCACCCTTCCCCTTCATAACCAAATATGAACTGCTTAGGGCGGATGATTTCGGCCAGGATCTCTATTGAGTCGACAATCCTTGGGCCGGGACGATTGAAATACTGGTTGCCATCGACAATATAAAACCTGTCGCTTTTTACTGCTTTGAGTGATGCAAAACCCGGGCGGTCCAAAAGGAGGTTTATCTCACGCATGGTGCGTTCAATACTGAAGCCGCAAGGCATCACCACAATAATTTCCGGGTCCTGCTGCAGGATCTCATCCCACTCAATATAAGGTGAGTGCTTGCCGTCCTGTGCCAAAACAGGCGTTCCGCCGGCTATGTTTACCAGGCCTGGTACCCAGTTGCCGGATATCATTACTGGCTCCAGCCATTCAATACACGCAACGGTGGGTTTGCTGTCTATAAATTTCAGTTTATGCTTAATAATGTCAACCCGTTCCTGCAGGCTTTCAAGCAGTTCGGCACCGGCCGCGGGCACGTTCAGTGCATTGGCAACGGTAACAATGTCCTCAAAAATATCATCGAGACTGTTAGGCTGCAGGGATATAATTTGTGCCTGTTTATCCAGGTAGTTTTCAAGCGCTTCTTCAACATCTTTTAACGATACGGCGCAAACCTCGCACTGGGCTTGTGTTATCACTACATCAGGTGAAAGTGCTTTAATTTGTTCCCGTTTTACGGTATAAACCGAGAGCGCATCGGCCAGGATCTCTTTCACTTTTATATCAATATCGGCGCTGCTCAAACCATCCGGAAAATTAGCTTCAGTACATATGGGTAATTCTTTAACAGATGCCGGAAAATCGCATTCGTGCGAACGCCCCACCAGGTTTTTCTCTAATCCTAAAGCACAAATTATTTCGGTAGCGGCCGGTAGTAACGAAACTATTTTTTTTGTTGGCATGTTAACAAGTTAAAGTTTGCAAATGTAAGGAAGATTCTGAACCGGGATTAAACGGATTTGTCAGATTATTGGATTCTAATGCCGACATCGGACAATACTCAAATCCTATAAATCGTGGCTCAGACAATAATTTGCCAACTCCAATTAACAACCTATCTTTGCTGCAATGATATTTTTGACTTTTTTCATCGGGCTTATAGCTAATTTCATAGGCTATATACCACCCGGCAATATAAACCTAACTTTAGTACAGATCACTATAAACCGTGGCATAAAAGAGGCTGTACGTTTTATTACAGCTTTTTCGGCAGTTGAATTTTTCTTTACCTATTTTATTATGCATGCTGCCCGCTGGCTTTCGGGACAATTGAAACTGGGCACCATCATCGACTGGATCATGGTGGTTTTGTTTGGTGTAATGGGTTATATCACTTGGATTCATCGCAATGCCCCACCTAAAGCCAATTACTCTGAACACGCCAGTATTAAATACGGTATTTTATTAGGCTTTCTAAACCCCATGCAGGTACCCTTCTGGATGGTTACAGGCACATACCTCATTACGCATGAATGGATCCTTGATGGCCGCGTAGCTCTTGTTATTTTTAGTCTGGGTTCGGCAGCAGGTGCTTTTTTATGCCTGTTTATCTATGCCAAATTCGCTAAATACATACAGGAAAGATTTGCGTTAAGCACCAGGCTTATCAATACCAGCATAGCTATATTATTTTTCGCATTTGCAGTGTATCACGTTGTAAAGCAGATTTATCTGTCGTTTTTCAAACACTAAAAATCTTGATTTTCTTGACTTAAGGATTGCCTGATACGATTAATGCCAAATTCAAGGTAATCCTTAAATCAAGCAAATCATGGTTCAATTCATGACTTTCAACACATCAACCTTATCCTGGGCCAGCTGAACTTTCAACTCGTCGAGCGATGAAAACTTAACATCGCTCCGGATGTAGTGGTGAAATTCCATACGGATAGTCTGATTATAGATCTCTTCGTTAAAGTCAAAGATGTTTACTTCGATATTGCGGCTAAGGCCATTGACCGTTGGGCGACTGCCGATGTAGGCCATCCCTTTATATTTCTGATCAGCTATAATTACTGTTACCGCAAAAATACCATCGCATGGAATAAGCTTATATTTTTCTTCAACCACGATATTGGCTGTCGGATAACCAAGCT
This sequence comes from Mucilaginibacter gossypii, assembly GCF_900100945.1. GTDB lineage: Bacteria > Bacteroidota > Bacteroidia > Sphingobacteriales > Sphingobacteriaceae > Mucilaginibacter > Mucilaginibacter gossypii. Next base: position 249,987 of record NZ_FNCG01000005.1, read on the forward strand.
GACGGCCGATCTGATCGCCGCGGACAACCTTTCCGGTAATAAAGAAAGGATAGCCTAAAAAGGCATTAGCCAAATGAATATCGCCGCTTAACAGGGCGTTGCGGATACGGGTTGAGCTGATGGCCACCTCGTTGATGTCCTGTTCGGGAATTTCTACCACATCAAAACCATACACAGGGCCAAGGCGCTGCAGGTCTTCAAAGCCGCCCTGCCTGTCTTTCCCGAAGCGATGGTCATAGCCTATTACTATTTTTTTTGTACCAATTTTGTTAACCAGCACATCACGGATATAGCTTTCGGCGGATTGATTGGAGAAATCTCTTGAAAAAGGGGTTATAATGAGATGGTCAACCCCGATACGTTCCATTAGGTCGGCCTTTTCGGCAATGGTGGTTATCAGTTTCAGGCTTTCATCTTCCGGGTGCAGGATCATACGCGGGTGCGGAAAAAAAGTAAGGATTACCGTTTCGCCTCCTGTGCTTTCAGCCAGCTCCTTAATGCCTGAGATAATTTTACGGTGCCCTAAGTGTACCCCATCAAATGTACCGATGGTGACTACTGCATTGTTTACCGCTGTAAATTCGTCGATATTATTGTAAACCCTCATTTATGAGTAAAACACAAAGTTAATTTTTAGTTGATGGGATTAAAAACCGGAGTGTTTGAGCTTTGTAAATTTCCTTTACCGCGCTGTATGTACATCTGATACTTTTAATTCCCTCACAGTATTTACCAGTTCCATCACTTCCCAGGCATCCTCAATTCTGAAGTTACCGCTGCGTGTACGTCGTAGTTTTGAAAGATAAGCCCCGTTGCCTAAAGCCGCGCCAAAATCATTCACCAGCGAACGGATGTAAGTGCCCTTACTGCACACCACCCTGAAATCAACCTCGGGCAGCTCAATGCGGGTTAGTTCAAACTTAGTTATAGTGACGTTACGGAGCTTCAGTTCCACATCCTCGCCCCGGCGTGCTTTTTCATATAAACGCTCGCCATCAACTTTTATGGCCGAGTGCGCCGGCGGATATTGCTGGATATCGCCAATGAACTGTCTGCAGTTGTTACGCAGCATTTCTTCGGTGAGTTGGCTGATGTCGAAACTTTTGTCTGGCTCCGTTTCCATATCGTACGAGGGGGTAGTAGCACCCAATACCATGGTCCCGGTATATTCCTTTTCTTCGGCCTGGAAAGTATCAATCTGCTTGGTCATTTTACCGGTGCAAATGATTAACAGGCCTGTAGCCAGCGGATCAAGCGTGCCTGCATGGCCAACCTTTAGTTTAAGCGGCTTAAATGAATTGCGGAGTTTGCCAACCACATCAAAGCTTGTCCATTGGTACGGTTTATTAACCAGCAGTAGCTGACCCTCGGCAAATTCCTCTATTTTGGTGTACGTGTTCTTCAAATCTTTTATTTACACCGGATCAATTTATCCGATTTTTCGCAAAGGTACGATTTTCGGCCCTATTGCCGGACAAGCTATAAATTACTACGCCGGATCAATCTCTTTTGATATGAGAATGATCCGGCGCGGCAAAATTAATGTGATATACTTAAATGCTTAAATCGTTTGTAATTGGTGCCCGCTCAAAATTAATCCTATGATAACAGCTCCAATCACAATACGGTACCAGCCGAAAATCTGGAAACCACGGCGCTCAAGAAAAGTAATGAATGTTTTAATAGCCAGCATGGCAACAATAAAAGCAATGATATTACCTATGGCCAGTAATTTAATTTCTTCGCCGGTAAATACGTGCCCTTCTTTATGGAAGTCGTATAGTTTTTTTGCAGTCGCGGCAAACATAGTGGGCACCGCCAAAAAGAATGAAAACTCGGCAGCTGCAGTTCGGTTTAGCTTTTGCGCCATGCCACCAACAATAGTAGCAGCCGAACGCGATGTACCGGGGATCATGGCTAAACACTGAAAAAAACCTATTTTAAATGCAGTTAAATTGCTGATTTCTTTTTCTTCTTTAATCATAGGCTTGTTGAACCATTTATCAACAAACAATAAAATAATACCGCCAACAAAAAGGGTAATACCAACGGTAAGCGCGCTCTCCAATAAAGCATCTATCTTTTTGCTAAACAATACGCCAAATACCGCTGCAGGTATAAAAGCGATAAACAGTTTTAAATAAAAATTAACCGATTGGAGGAACCTTCTCCAGTACAGGAACACTACCGATAAGATGGCACCCAGTTGTATGGCAATAGTAAAAAGCTTTACAAAAGGATCGGCTGCTATGCCCATTACTGATGAAGCAATGATCATGTGCCCGGTTGATGATACGGGCAAAAATTCAGTTATCCCTTCAATAATTGCAAGGATAATAACATGGATTAAATTCATTGGGGTTTTAAGGGGTTGAGGTAGAGATATACGTTATTACAGTAGATATCTTTCACTAAAACATATCTACTGTAAAATTCAGCATGGTTACTGTATTAATTAGCCGAAGGCTTTTTAAGGATAGCGAAGAAACCCAAAGCAAAACCGCCCAAAACTACTATTGGGGCGATAACTATTTTGGTAGTGCTGTAAATGTCAGTTGTGCCCGACATCAGCACAAAACCGAAGGCAACAACCGCCACGCTGATAATTAGCATACGGTAATTGCTTTTATCAAATATAAATTGTACCGGCGCAGTAGCTTTTGCGGCACCGGTAGCTGCCGGCGATGTTGCAGCAGTTGTTTTTACAGGAGCCGCTGGTTTAAATTTTTGTGCCATATATCTTTTTAATGAGTGAATTATTGATTTAGTGAATTAGTGATTGAAAGTTCAGATCAAGCATTTCAGCTTTAACCTTTAACCTCTATCTGTACAGATCGTATATTTTTAAACGTAAAAACTTGTTAACTGCTAAAAAGGTACTGAAGCCTGATATAAAAATACCCAGCCCAACTACAACTAAAAACACGATGCCAAACTCGGTGTAGTTTTGCAAAAATACAAGGTCGGGTACGTTGTCATAAGCAACATATAAAGTACCTATCAGCAGGATAATAGCAATCAGGCCGCCTAATAAGCCATGCCAGATCCCGTACAGTAAAAAAGGCTTGCGGATAAACCCTTTTGTAGCCCCAACCAGTTGCATTGACTTGATCAGGAAACGCTGCGAATAAATCGCCAGCCTGATGGTATTATTAATCAACGCTACCGAAAGCACTACAAAGATTCCGGCGAAGGTAAGGATGATTAAACTGATGGTCGTTACGTTCTGGTTCATCTGGTCAACCAGTGACTGCTGATATTTAACCTCTTTTATTAAGGGGTTTTTCAGCAACTCGGCTTTAAACTTTTCGATATCCTTGTTGTTGGCATAATCCGCTTTCAGGTAAACATCAACTGACTGCGATAGCGGGTTATAACCTAAAAACTTTACAAAGTCTTCGCCAAGATCTTTTTGCAGGTTGCGGGCGGCAAGCTCTTTACTTACGTATTGGGTTTGTTTTACCATTACGTTGCCATCCAACTGTTTTTGAAGTTGCAATACATCGCTTTCGTGGGCGGCATCATCAACAAAAATATTAAGCACGATGTTTTCTTTAACATAGCTCGAAATATTTTTAGCGTATACCAGTATTAAACCCAGCAGCCCTACCATTAACAGCACCATGGCAATACCAAATACAGTTGAAATGTAGATGGTTTTTGTCTTTTTAGAGGATGCGCTTGCTTCAAATTCTTCCATTTACTTTTGTTAGATGTTAGATATTAGACGTGAGATTTGAGATCACTATCCCCCTCAAGTTAACATCATATTTCTGCGAAAATAAGAAACCCTCCCTAAAGGTAAAAGTTTATTGCTTATAAATATGTTTAATAACGCTTTAGCTTAACAGATTTAACATTTATTAACAGCAGAACCGGTATTTGGGGGGATTTTTCGGATTACGCAGATTTCGACAAATTCCGATCAAACAAACATCCGAAAAAACAGAAAAATCCCCCCAAATCCCGGTTCAGACAAATTAAACATCAATTCTGATCTAAACCTGGAGTTAAACAAAGCGCTACCGCTATTGTTATCAATACATGACAAAGCCAGCAAACGAAAAAGATAAACCCTCGCCATCAGATACCCCGACCCACAGGCCAAATGACAACGGGCATAAAAGCAAGGTGCGTAAAGAAGATAAACAATATCACGCCGATAATCCGCATGGAGGCGATATTGCCAAAAAGCATGAGAAAGAAGAACAACCGGTTCATTCGGTGAAGAGTGTACCGAAATAAGCCCCCTCTAAATCTCCCCCGGAAGGGGAGACTTAATTAAGATCTTTAAGCCCTCCCTGCTGGGGAGGGTTGGGTGGGGTTATCTCGCAATCCCCGCCGAGTTAAACTGAAGGTCGTACAATTTCCGGTAGTGGCCGTTTTCAATTTTAAGCAACTCCTGGTGGGTACCCATTTCCATAATCTCGCCATGGTCAAGTACGATGATCCTGTCGGCGTTTTGAATGGTGGAAAGCCTGTGGGCTATCACTATAGCCGTGCGGCCTTCCATTAATTTATTGATGGCATTCTGGATCAGGATCTCGGTTTCTGTATCAACAGATGACGTGGCTTCGTCCAAAACCAGGATTGCGGGATTATAAACCAGTGCCCTGATAAACGAGATTAGTTGCGATTGCCCGGCCGAAAGTGTTGAGCCGCGTTCCATCACATTATAATCGTAGCCACCGGGCAAGCGTTCGATAAAATCATGCGCGCCAACATCTTTGGCTGCAGCTATGATCTGATCGCGGGTTATAGTAGGATTATTGAGGCTGACATTATTGGCAATGGTATCACTAAATAAAAACACATCCTGTATCACAGTTGCTATCTGCGAACGCAGGTAGTTTACATCATAATCATGGATATCATGTCCATCAACCCTTACACAACCTTTACCAATTTCATAAAAACGGTTCAGGATATTAATGGTTGATGATTTGCCTGCGCCGGTTGCCCCTACCAAAGCCAGGGTTTCGCCGGGTTTAATGTGGAAGCTGATGTTTTTCAGCACCCAGTTTTCATCATTATAGGCAAACCATACTTTATCAAAGCTAATATCGCCCTGCAGCCTGCCTGTTGTAAGTGTGCCTTTATTTTCGGCCACCTCGTCGGTATCCAATACTTTAAAAATCCTGTCGGCACCTACCATACCCATTTGCAGGGTATTAAATTTATCGGCCAGCTGGCGGATAGGCCTGAATAACATATTCAGCAATACTATAAAGCTGGTGATCAATCCCGGAGTAATACCCTTACCTGATGCAGAGATAGTTAGCATTTGACTATCTGACAGCATTCGTTTACAACCATACCAAACCAACAGGCCCATGCAAATGGCAAACAGGATTTCCACTACAGGAAAGAATATCGAATAATACCAGTTTGAGCGGATATTGGCATCGCGGTACTTCTCGTTCACGGCTTTAAATTTACGCATCTCCTGGTCTTCACGGGCAAAGATCTGGATCACACTAATCCCCGAGATATGCTCGGCCAAGAAAGTATTGAGCCGCGCCACCTGCGTACGCACCTCCTGGAATGAGGACTTAATAGCCTCTTTAAACACATAGGTTGAAGCAAACAGGAAGGGCATCGGAATGAGCGTAATCAGGGCCAGTTTCCAGTCCTGCCAAAGCATATAGCCTATCACAGCAACCACCAGCAGCATATCGCCCATGATAGAGATCAACCCTTCCGAAAAAATATCGGCAATAGTTTCCAGGTCGGACACCGTACGGGTAATAAGCATACCGATAGGCGTACGGTCGAAGTATTTTAATCTTAAACTGGTAATGTGGTTAAAAATATCGATCCTCAAATCGCGGATCACATATTGGCCCAACGCATTGGTTAAATAAGTTTGGTAGTACTGCGCAATAGTTTGAATGAGAAGCTGTGCTATCATGAGCTCAACCATAAAAACCAACCCATTATAATCATCGTTCAAAATATTAACATCCAATGTACGTTGGATCAGGATTGGCTGCAGCAAAGCATTGGCTGCTATAAAAATGGTTAGGAAAGTAGCTATAACAAAGGTTTTATTATACGGCTTAACGTAATGCATTACCCGGCCGAGCAGCTTCCAGTCAAGGGCCTTTCCGGTTACGCCCCCAGAAGGGGGGGCTGCTTGCTTGGTTGCTCCCTCATTTGCTGAGGAGGGAGTTTCCTGTTTATTATCTTTTTCTTCTTTAGCCACTATATCAAAGTTAAAGTATAATTATCTATCGTCAAATCTCATCCACATTATCCACCATTGTTCCCCCTTTAGGGGGTTAGGGGGCTAATGGAGCGACCAGTTGGTAAGGATATTTAACTTCCGTCAAATACAACCCGCAGGCCGGTACGCTGGTGCCGGCATTGGAGCGGTTTTTACTTTCAATAATTTCACGGATACCTTCCGGTTGCATTTCTTCCCGGCCAATCATCATCAAGGTACCCACAATGGCCCGTACCATGTTACGCAAAAACCTGTCGGCAGTTATATGGAAGACAATGCCGTTTTCTGTTTTCACCCACTCGGCGCGGGTTATTTTACAGTTATTGGTTTTAACCTGGGTGTTTGATTTGCTGAAACAGCTAAAATCAATATACTCCATCATAATAGCCGCGGCTTGGTTCATCAGATCGATATTGGGCACATCGCGCAGCTGCCATGAATATCCCTGCAAAAAAGGGTCTTTATTAAAGTGAATATGGTATTGATATGAGCGCGATGTGGCATCAAAACGGGCATGCGCATCGGCATGTACCGGGACAATGTTTTTTATGGCGATATCAGGAGGGAGCAGAGCGTTGAGGCCCCTCACTTTATGTCCATAGTCAATAGTCGATAGACCATAGCTTGAGGATTTACTATCGACCATGGACCATGGACCATGGCCTTCAATATCGAAATGCGCAAAGAATTCTTTAGCGTGCACGCCTGTATCTGTACGGCCGCAGCCGGTAGTTTCTATCGGGTGTCGTAAAATTGTGCTTAGTGCCTTGTTCAGCAGTTCCTGTACAGTTACGGCATTTTGCTGTACCTGCCAGCCATGATAGGCAGTGCCATTGTAGGCCAGTTCAATAAAATAACGCTGATTTGTGCTCACGACGGCAAAGTTAATAATCTGCCGCCTATGCCGGGTTCATAATTTGGTCATAGTATTATGCAGGTTCGGTTATATAGGCCTTATAGATTGCCTCAAACACCAGTTTATTTTTAACCGCCAGATTAAAAGGCTTATTGATAAAGGTGTTGCTATATCCAATGGCTTTTGCCAGGTTACGCAAAACATCAAAATAGGTTATTTCAATGCCTTCGATGATCTGCACATAAAATACAATGAACACATCACGCTCCATGGCAGTTTTCCCGGTTTTAATTGCCGATAAATAAGCTTCAAGCGTCATGGCTTTTATGCCAAGTACCGTCGTTTTTGATGGCGTTTCATTAATGGCGCTGTAAATAGAATCGAGCTGGGCAAGCTGCTTTTGGGTAGCTTCATAACATTCCTGTACGGCCTCCTTTAAATAAGCTAAGGATGCAAGCTCTTTTATCTCCTCAAAAAAATCAATCAGATGTTTTTTGCCAAAATAAATGCTGTTCAGGTGCTCAAGGAAAATCCTTTTTAGATGGACATTCTCAAATTTAACATCTTCGGGGGTTTGTTCACTAATAGGGGGCATTTGACAACTGTTTAAATACAAATAAATATACATTAAATAATTATCATTCAAAGCAAGCAATATCCTTATTAAATTAGTGCTTCTCCAATAAGCAAAACATTTATATTTGCCTTTATAATTTTTTAATATCATGCTGCAACGCATCCAAAGCATTTACCTTTTGTTCGCCAGCCTTGTGCTGTTTGCCCTTTTCTTTTTTCCGCTTGCCCACAACGTCTATATTAATGATAAACCCTCAAGCATCATGGTTACCGGTATTTACCAGGATGTGAACGGCGTACAGCAGCATACCCAAACATTTGTGGCACTAACCGCTATAACAGCTATTGTTGCCCTTATTCCGCTGGTCATCATTTTTCTATATAAAAACAGAAAACAGCAAATAGCCTTCTGCTATAGCGCTATACTTGTACTTATTGGCTACAGTTTCTGGATGGCACAAACTGTTAAAGGTGCAGCAGGCAGCATTACCCTTGATACACGCACGATGGGCATTGGCCTGTTCCTTACTTCACTAAGCATCATACTGATCATCTTTGCACAAAAGAGCATAAAAAAAGATGAGAAGCTGGTGAAATCGGCCGACAGGTTGAGGTAAACCCGTGTTAGTGTTAAGTCGACAGTACTAAGTCGGCAGTTATAAGTCTGGTTTCCTTTTCTATAGTTAAAACTATGACTAACCTAAGTTCATTGTTTGCAATCCCTTTGTAAAAACCAGGTAATAGATTTATGATTTTCATGCTTACTAAGACCCCTTGTTATCTGAAAATCGGGCTTTAAAAACCGGAGAAAAAGGTAATCCTTGTTATGAAATTATTAATTAACTGGTTTTTTTTCAGTTAATTAGTTGCTTATTCTCAATAATACTACCAAACTTCATTTTATCTCAACCAGCCTATTGGAATTATAAAACATTAACACTATCTTTGCGCCCGATTTGGCGATGTTGCCAGATTCGTTATTTAAATTCATGAACAACCCATTTATTGAACTGGGAATCCGTCATGATATTGTTAATGCCATCTCTGAGTTAGGATTTGAGAATCCTACACCAATCCAGGAGCAGTCAATCCCGGTATTGTTAACAGGCAGCAACGATTTTGTCGGATTAGCCCAAACCGGGACCGGAAAAACTGCTGCCTTTGGCCTACCATTGTTGGAACTGCTTGATTTCGAAGAAAATCATCCACAGGCACTTGTTTTATGCCCAACACGCGAACTTTGTTTACAAATCGCGAACGACATTAAGAACTACTCCAAAAAAATGAGCAACGTACACGTTGTTGCTGTTTATGGCGGAGCAAGCATTATGGATCAGCTACGCCAGATCAAACGCGGCGTACAGATCGTAGTTGCTACACCAGGGCGTATGCTTGATATCATTAACCGTAAGGCTATTGATTTTTCGGCTGTGAAGTATGTAGTATTGGATGAGGCTGATGAAATGCTCAATATGGGCTTTCAGGAAGACATTGATAGTATCTTATCTACCACACCCGAAGAGAAAAAAACCTGGCTATTCTCGGCCACCATGCCTGCCGAAGTTAGGCGGATCGCGAAAAAATACATGACCGATCCTTTCGAGCTTACCATGGGCGCAAAAAACACCGGCAATGCCAATATCGAGCATGAGTACTATATAGTACGTGCACGTGACAAGTATGCCGCGTTTAAACGTATTGTTGACTTTAATCCTGATATTTTTGGTATCGTATTTTGCCGTACCAAAATTGAAACCCAGGAAATTGCTGAATCGCTGATCAAAGACGGCTACAATGCCGATTCATTGCACGGTGACCTTTCACAGCAACAACGCGATAAAGTGATGAAACGCTACCGTGAGCGCAGCCTGCAATTATTAATTGCAACCGACGTTGCCGCACGTGGTATCGACGTTAACGACGTAACTCACGTTATTAACTATTCATTACCCGACGAGATTGAAAACTATACTCACCGTAGCGGCCGTACAGCCCGTGCAGGTAAAACCGGTGTATCAATCTCTATCGTTAACGCCAAAGAATTAGGCAAAATTCGCCAGATTGAGCGTGTTATTGGTAAAAAATTCGTGAAAGCTGAGATCCCTACAGGTTTTGATGTTTGCGAAAAACAATTATTCTCTATCGTTCACAAGGTACATAACGTAACTGTAAACGAAGAGCAGATTGAGCAATACCTGCCGCGTATTTATGACGAGTTTAAAGATTTCACCAAGGAAGATTTCATCAAACGATTTGCTTCAATTGAGTTTAACCGTTTCCTTGATTATTATAAAAACGCTCCTGACCTGAATGCCAGCGTTGAAGAAGGCCGTAACAGGTTTGAAGATCGCGGCGAACGCGGCAATGGTGTACGTGGCAACTTTACCCGTTTATTTATAAATTTAGGTTCGGTTGATGAATTTAACCGCGGCGATTTGTTAGGTTACATCTGTAACACTACCAAAATAAGCGGCCGTACCGTAGGTAAAATCGATGTTAAAGGTGTGTACTCTTTCTTTGAAGTACAAAACGAAGATGTTGATAAAGTGATGGCCAGCTTTAAAGAAGCCGAATATAAAGGTCGCCCCGTAAGGATCGAGATCTCTGGCGAGGGCACCAGCGATAACCGTAGCGGCGGCGAACGCCGTGAAGGCGGATACCGCGGTGGTGATCGTCGTGAAGGCGGATACCGTGGCGGAGATCGCCGTGAAGGTGGTTACCGTGGCGGCGAGCGTCGTGAAGGCGGTGGTTACCGTGGCAACGAAAGGCGCGAGCACAGCAATGGCGGTGGTTTCCGCGACTTTTCAGGCAAACCCCGTGAAGATCGCCCTGAGCGCAGAAGGAGATTTTAATTATCCATCATAAAAAAACCACCATGTGCAAAGCATGTGGTGGTTTTCATGAGCTTCCTTTAGTAAGAAGCATTAGTTTTAGTTTAGTTTTGTTAACAAAGCCTTTTTACCGCTGCATACGGGAACAAAGGCTTTTGTTTTATATATAAGCCCGCCTTTTCTGGTCATAAGCAACCTTCAACCCATCCATAAACTGTATGAGCTTTCGGCTTTGAGCATTCAGCTTTCAGCCTACATTAACGGCTAAATTCAACAATGTCCGAATCAGGATAACAAAGCGTTAGCTTACTGTCGGTAAGTTCCTTAATAAAAAACTTGGTATAAGGCCTGCTCCCCTGGTATGAGGTATAAATGGTATCATTTTTTACAAAATAATCCTCTTTGCTGGCCTGCCCGTCGTCCATAATAAAATCTTTATCCGTTATCGAAAGCTTGGTAGCACCATCTTTTGATTTCCAGTTACCTTCCAGCTTTTTATTGGCGGCCGGAGGCTGAGAACAAGCGTATATCAATAACATGCCTGCAACTGCAGCAAATATGGGAGCAAACTTTTTCATGACGGATCAGGATTTTTTAGAACGGCTTACGCCTTTGTTGAATTTAATTATTGGGTAGGTTTATCTATCAATTCAGATTTTTTCAGATAAACCCGGTGACCTTTTTTATTCACATAAAAATAATGCGAATATTTATCAATGTAAATGGTTTCGCCATTAGGGCCAGCCTTGCCGGCATATTTCTTATCAGCTACCGTAGCTGCGCCTTTAGCCGCAATTTCGGATGTTTTATGGCCTATTTTTTTTGTGGTTTTGCTGATCTTACCACCGAGGGTTGAATCCTTATGTGTTTGGGCAAAGCCCGGGCTAACCATAAGTGTACCAGCAGCAAACAGGGCTATTTTAAACAGATTTTTCATATTGACAGTAATTAAGTTCCTTTAATAAAAATCAACTCAATTTCTCGGCCAAATTTCTCATTTCTACTACAGGTGAGCGTTTTTGATATAAAATAGCATAAACAGCTTCGCAAATAGGGATGCTCACGCCGTATTGCTTATTAACCTCGTGTAGGCAATTTACTGCATAGTACCCCTCGGCAATCATGTTCATTTCCAGTTGGGCCGATGTTACTGTATATCCCTTGCCTATCATGTTACCAAAGGTGCGGTTACGGCTGAATTGCGAATAAGCAGTGACAAGCAAATCGCCCAGGTAAGCCGATTCTTTAATATCCCTGTCGATAGGATGTACAGCGGCGACAAAACGCTCTAATTCGCGAATGGCGTTTGATATCAGCACCGCCTGGAAATTATCTCCATAGCCCACACCATGGCAAATACCACTGGCAATTGCGTATACATTCTTCAAAACAGCCCCATATTCTGTACCATAGATATCATCAGAAATGTTTGTTTTGATATACCGGGTATTGATCATTCCCGCAAACTGCGAGGCAAGTTTTGTATCTCCGGAAGCTATAGTTAAATATGATAATTTTTCGAGCGCCACTTCCTCGGCATGGCACGGCCCGCTGATCACCATAAAATCATCAAACGATATATCGTATTTTTGATGGAGGAATTCGGCAATTATCAGGTTTTCATCGGGTACAATACCTTTTATAGCCGATACTATTTTTTTACCTTTCAGATCGGCAGTAGTAATGTCTTTTAGTGCGTCTTTCAAAAAAGCAGCAGGCACATTAAGCAACACAATGTCAGCAGCCGCTATGAGTGGTTTCAGATCGGTAGATATATTTTGTTCGGGAAGTTTGATCTCCACCGAACTCAGGTAATGCGGGTTACGCGCAAACTTTTGCAGATGTTCCACAGCTTCGGCATTACGCATCCACCAAAAAATTTCTTTTGGGGTGGTGTTGTCGATAAGCATTTTGATATTAGCCGTAGCCCAGCTCCCCCCGCCAACAACTGTGATCTTGTTTAATTTTTTATCCATCAATAAATAATAGAAATATCGCTGCCTGGTTTTAATTGGCTAAGCAAATTAATGAAATATTATGCAGATTGGCGAATGAGAGAAAAAGTGGGCTTAACTACTTTTTTGAGTCTTTTTGCAAGACAATAACCTGGCTCCGGGCCGATGCTTCCGTTTTTCTTTTCTAAGAAGCTGTTTAAGAATGAAGAATATTAATTGCCGTTGGTTTTAACCAACGGATTAAGAGCCGAAAACTCCTGGCTTTAGCCTAATTATGCAAGCGGATTTGGGCTGAAGCCCTCTTGTTGTGAATGCTTTATTCCGTTGGTTAAAACCAACGGCAATGAAGTTTTATCTACCTGTAAACGATATTTGTCAAAAGTAAACAGTTTCTAAGATAAAGAGTTTAAGATAGTTTGCACGCTCCCGGGTTTATTTTGTTGTCGGGATGGTAGGTTAAAGAATAGCAGGGGAGCGCAAGATGCTATTATTTATTAAGCATCAATTCAAAAACACCTCATCCAAAAATACCCAGCCCGGTTTGCCTTTGGCCGGATGCCATTCCGGCACGCTTTTAAGCGATTGGGCAACCAGTTTGATGCAGGATATCTTTTGTTCGGATTTTAACTTACATTCCAATGGGGTCAAAATAAACGGATCAGACTTTTTTGGTACCCCTGTTTTAAGTGTGCTTAATAGCCTGAGATGGTTTTGATCGGTGCCTCCCCAAACCTCAACCCCGGCGGGTAAAAAGATCTGGGAACCTGTATTACGCATTACATTGAGACTAACCGAATGCAGATCAATCGGTTTATTAAACCACATGATCACCGCCAGATCCTTTTGCGATGCAACCCATTTTCCGTTGCCAAAATTATCGCCGCCTAATTCTTTATCGATAATTGTTTTAGCGCCATCGCCCTTGTATTTGTCGTCGGGATATTTGACAAAGCTAATGCTATCGGGTGTATAGGCACATTTATAAACATTGAATTGTACGGTATCGCTGCCAATCCATCCGGCTTTAAATGCCCTTGTCCTGATCACGGTACTTTGGGTAAATACAATGCCTGGTTTGTAAGATGCAGCCTTGATACTATCAGGCACCGAACCATCAGTAGTGTACCGGATATCCGCACCTTTTATAGGGTTGCTAAGTTGCAAAGCATAATTCTGCTTAAATATAACTGCCGTATTTTTTAACTGCGGACTGGTGAGCTTAAGCGCCTTACCATCATCCTTAAAGCCGGTTAACAGGCTCAGTTTGGGGTTTTGTTTTTGAAGCAGTTGCAGGTCGGCCGGATTTAGGCCGCTATCCCATACAGCGAGTTCATTGAGGCTTTTTATAGCGATGAGTTGTTTTACATCGGCTATATTAAGTTTAACACCCGTTAATGAAATACTCTTGAGATATTTTAAACCTGCTAATTCCTTTAAGCCTTTGCCCGTAACATCACTGAAGTTAAGGTTTAGCCTGCGAAGGTTTTCAAATTTGGCAATCGTTTTCAGGTCGGCATCCTTTACGGGCATCTTGTTCAGATCGAGCGATACTACCTGTTTTTTTATAGAACTTAACTCATCCAGCACTTTTACATTATAGGTGCTTTTATTGTAAATATTAACCGCCAGCGCCGGCGACTCGCTGGCCAGCGGATAAACCACCCGGTAGTTGTTGTTCAGCTTTTGAATTTCTTTTTCATTGGCTGCCGAAAAGTCATAAACCTCTTCTTCGCTTTCGGCGGGCTTTAAACGGGTGGCGGCTATCATCCGTAATGAATCGTTAGCTGGCAGTTCGATCACTTTTTTGCCGAAGCGTGCTTTGCTTTTTACCCACAGGTAAAGCAGCATTTTTTCATCATCGGTAAGCTGCGTTTTGCCGGTAGGCGGCATGTGTTTCTTTTCGGTTTCGGGCAGGTGCACACGTTGCAGCAGCAGGCTCATGGTTGGATCGCCGGCTATGAATAGTTTGCCGGTTTTGCCGCCTTTCATGATTGCTGCCGAATCAGTAAGCATCAGGCCGCCTTTCTTTTTATCGATATTATGGCAGCTTTGGCATTTAACCTCAAATATGGGGCGGATCACATCGTTATAAACCAGGGCCTGGTCTATCGGTACCACGTTTTTGCTCTTATCCATTACCGGGCCCAAAACAAAATCATTGCCATGGGTAAGGTTGCCGCCAAGGTGCCCGGCAACAATTAAACAGAAAACGGTTATTATAGCTCCGGCTTTAGCGAACCTTACAGTATATTTTGAGGTATGGCGGATAAGGTACACTCCATACCCGGCAAAGGCCACGCTTACGCCAAACCATTTATGCCATTGTAAAGTATCGCCTTCATAGCCCGGCTCCCTTGAAAGGAACAAGCCCATGATCACCGTTATTGATGACAGTAATGCACCCAGCAGCAGCAGGTAACTTGTAAAAGTTTGATACAGTTTTTCGTTAATAAACTCGGCCCGGTAACGGAAAAACTCCATCACCATGGCCAGCATCAGTATCACGATGGGAAAATGCAGGATAAGCGGGTGCATGCGGCCAACGGGTTGCAGCCAGCGGGGCACAACCAGGCTATCGCCGGCTATAAGCAGCACTCCAATAAAAATATTAAGGGCAAATAATGTCCCTTCCGCAAAACCTTTGTGGCTGCTTTTCATATACGCCGGGCTGTATGTGTATTAATTAAACCCTTGTGAATTTATAAGGATATACCTTGCCCGATGCCCATTGTGCTACATACAAATTCTCGTCGTTATCCACACAAACATCGTGGGGGTTCAGGAAAATCTTTTCCGCCTGGGCCATTGGTTGCAGCACACCGTCGGTATACACTGGTTCGGTACCGCCAAGGTTGGATACTACTTTGTTGTTCTTATCTAATATGGTAGTAAAGCCGGTATTCTCCTTGCTCAGGTCGGGCGAGCGAAGTACGGCAGCGTACAAATGATCTCCCTTAATTACCGGGCGGCAAACGCATGCTCCCGGCAGTTTGATCACTTCCTGTAGTTTGCCATCCATGCTGAAGCGTTTAAAGCAATTACGGGTACGATCGGTAACCAGTAATGTCGGTGTATCATATCGCCTGTCAATCACGATACCGTGCGCATTATCCAGGTGTTCGTCGCCCTCGCCTTTACCACCGAAGAAACCTTTTAGTTTGCCATCTTTATCATAATGGGTAACGTATTGGGCCCCGTAGCCATCGGCAATAAAAATATCGCCATTGCTGTCGATAGTAGTTTCGGTAGGAACAAATTCTTCGGCTTTTTTGTAAACGCCGGTTTCGAGCGGCACATTAATGGTCATTAAAATACGGCCATCAAGCGTGGTTTTATAAACCTGGTGTTTTACGGTATCGGTTATGAACAGCACCTCGGTACCGTTTTCATTAAACAGGGTGAGGCCATGTGCACCGGGGAAATCATGCCCCCAGGTACTTAGTAGCTTGCCCGATTTATTATAAATGAGTACATTGTTCTTAGTCTCGTTGGTGAGCAGTAAAATGCGGCCTTTTGAATCCTGCACCATCTCGTGGCAATCATTCACCGGGTTTTTCTGCGAATCGGCCTTGCTCCAGTTTTTATCCATGCGGTAGCGCATATTTCCGTGACCGTAAATTAGCCCGTCATCTTTTGCTAACATGTCTTTAGCTATAAAAAAGCCTGCTGATAAAACTGAAGTGTGCTTGATAAATTCTCTTCTTTCCATACCGTTGATTTTTATGATTGCGTTGATTTCGCTGATTATTTCTTTTGATTACACCGATTTTTTGAATCCTTGTTCATCCCGTCATTGCGAGGAACGAAGAAATCGCGAACTTTACAGGGGCGGACTTGCATAGCCCCTCGGCCTCCGTGCGATTGCTTCGTACCTCGCAATGACATAGTTGAATGGGGAGGGTTTAGGTGGGGTTTACGCTATGATCCCCTTCACCACATTCCCCGCTACATCCGTTAATCTATATCTTCTGCCCTGGCTTTTATAAGTTAGTTTTTTATGGTCGATACCCAATTGATTTAAGATGGTGGCATGGAAGTCATGCACGTGTACCGGATCTTTTACAATGTTGTAGCCAAACTCATCTGTTTCGCCGTAAACGATGCCGGGCTTGATACCGCCGCCGGCCATCCAGATACTGAAACAGCGCGGGTGATGGTCGCGGCCATAATTAGCCTTTTCCAGTTTACCCTGGCTATAATTGGTTCGTCCGAATTCTCCGCCCCAGATTACCAGTGTTTCATCCAATAAACCACGTTGTTTCAAATCGGTAACCAGCGCTGCGGATGCCTGGTCTACGTCTTTAGCCTGCCCCGCCATTTCCTGCGGTAGGTTGCTGTGCTGGTCCCAGCCCTGGTGGTAAAGCTGTACAAAGCGTACGCCGTTTTCAGAAAGTTTGCGGGCCAGCAAACAGTTAGCCGCATAAGTGCCGGGAATAAGGCACTCCGGCCCGTACATCTTCACAATATCGTCCGACTCCTTGCTTACGTCCATAATTTCGGGTACCGCGGTTTGCATGCGGTAAGCCATTTCATATTGCTGTACTTTGGTGTTTATCTCCGGGTCGCCAAACTCTTTGTAGTTCATGTCATTGAGCTCGGCCAGTTTATCCAGCATTTTACGGCGCTCGTGACGGTTCAGTCCTTCCGGATCATTCAGGTACAGGATTGGGTCTTCGCCGCTGCTGAACTGTACGCCCTGGTGAATGGAATCTAAAAAGCCATTGCTCCACAGTTTGGAATAAACTCCCTGCCCGTTTCCCTTGCCTTTAGACAGCAATACTGTAAAGGCAGGCAGATTTTTATTCTCGCTGCCAAGACCATAACTTACCCATGAACCCATGCTGGGTCGGTTGCCCTGCTGTGCCCCGGTTTGGAAAAAGGTAAGTGCCGGATCATGATTGATGGCATCGGTGTTAAGCGATTTAATAATGCAGATATCATCGGCAATTTTACCTATATGTGGGAACATATCGCTGATCCAGGCGCGCGACTCGCCATATTGCTTAAAATCATAAAAAGAACCTACCAGCGGGAACGAAGCCTGCTTAGCCGTCATGCCGGTAAGGATCTGGTTGCCGCGCACCGATGCCGGCAGCTCCTGCCCCATCATTTCGCGCAGCTTGGGCTTGTAATCAAATGACTCCAGTTGTGAGGGTGCCCCATCCTGGAAAAGGTAGATTACCCGCTTGGCCTTTGGCGCAAAATTGGGGATGCCGGGGATAAAATCAGCCTCGGCTTCATCTCCCTTGCCGCTAAACAGATCAGGAATGAGTAAAGAACCCAATGCTACGCTGCCAATGCCCAAACTGAGCCTGGAAAGAAACCTGCGCCGGTTGATATTAAGCCTGTTTTCTAAAAAATCTTTTTCCATGTGCTCAGGTTTTTGTTATGGCTTCTTCCAGATTATACATGGTATCAACCACTTTCATCATAGCTGCCAGTGTTATTTTATCCAAATTGGCCGGTACTGGATATTCGCCCACGGTTAGCAGTTTTTCGGCATCCGCCTTTTTCATAGTTTTTAGTTCATCTGTATAGTATGAAGTTAAAATAGCCAGTTCTTTTTGCTCCGGATGGCGGCATAGGATCAACCGGAAAGCTTTGGTGATCTTTGCTGTCGATGTGCTTTTGTCCTGCAAAAGTTTTGCCGCTAAAACCCTCGCGCTTTCCAACACTGTTGGATCGTTCAGCATTACCAGTGCCTGCAATGGGGTATTGGTACGCAGGCGTTTTACTTCGCACTGGTCGCGGTTGCTGGCATCAAAAATACCTAAGGATGCTGGCGGAACGGTACGTTTAATTAGGGTATACATTCCCCTGCGGTACAGGTTTGGCCCGTGCACCTGTTTGTAATTCGCCAAAATCCCCCTGCCCGAGGTGGCATTTTCCCAAAGGCCGGGCGGCTGGTAAGGGTTAACACTCGGGCCGCCAATGGTTGGATTAAGCAGCCCGCTGCTGGCCAGCACCAGGTCACGAACAAATTCGGCAGGTAAACGGCCCCTTGGGCCCCGGGCTAATAAAGTATTATCCGGATCTTCCTTCAGTTTTTCGGGTGTGGCCGCTGCCGATTGCCGATAAGTGGCCGACATTACCATCTGTTTTACCAGCCGTTTAATATTCCAGCCATGATCGCGGAAATCAACAGCCAGCCAGTCCAGCAATTCCGGGTGCGATGGCAGATCGCCCTGCATACCGAAATCGCCAGAGCTTTTTACGATGCCCTTGCCAAAAAACTCCTGCCACATCTGGTTTACAAATACACGGGCGGTAAGCGGGTTGTTTTTGTTGAACAGCCATTCGGCCAAACCCAGGCGGTTTTTTGGGTAGTTATTGGTAAATGGCAAAATGGATTTGGGCGTACCGGCCTGCACCTCATCGCCATGGGCATCGTAGTTACCTCGTTTGAGGATGTAGGTTGGCCGCACCTTGTCACTATCCGTCATTATGGATACGATGAGCTTATCGGTATCGCGCTTATTCACAAAAGTCAGGATCTTTTTAACATCCTCATTGCTGATCTTCATCATGGGGTTTTTAGCGTAGGTTTCAGGCCCGCCCACGGTTGATTGCAAGCCCACTTCTTTCACATTGTTAAAAAAGGCATAAACCTGGTAGTACTCTTTTTGCGAAAAAGGGTCGTATTTATGATCATGACAATGAGCGCATTCCAATGTGACGCCCAATAGTGCTTTGCCGAAGGTATTGGTTCGGTCGGTTACATAACTAACCCGGTATTCCTCATCAATTACGCCTCCTTCTTCGGTTATTTTATGGTTGCGGTTAAAGCCTGTAGCCAGCAACTGCTCCTTAGTGGCGTTGGGTAGTTGATCGCCCGCCAGTTGCCAGGTAATAAACTTATCATAAGGCAGGTTTTCGTTATAGGCATGGATCACCCAGTCGCGCCATGGCCATTGGGTGCGGTAATTATCATCCTGATAACCGTGCGAGTCGGCATAGCGGGCAACATCCAGCCAGTGCAGCGCCATTTTTTCGCCGTATTGCGGAGTTGCCATCAGCTTGTCCACCATTTTTTCGTAAGCATTGGCGCTTTTATCGGCTAAAAACTCATCCATTAAAGCAAGAGATGGCGGCAGACCGGTCAAATCGAGTGAAATGCGTTTCAGCAGGCGTTCTTTATCCGCTTCGGGATTAGGCTCCAGGCTGGCCTGCTCCATTTTTTGCAGTACGAAGTTATCGATAGCATTTTTAGGCCATGCCGCGTTTTTTACCTGCGGAACCGGGTAATTTCGCGGAGCGACAAAAGCCCAGTGCTTTTCATATTTGGCGCCCTGTTTTATCCACTTGTGAATGAGTTGAACTTCATAGGGTGATAACCTCTTTAAATTGGATGACGCCGGCGGCATCTGCTCGGTGGTGTCTTTGGTAGAGATTCGGCGATAAACCTCCGATTGCATAGGATCTCCGGGGACGAGTGCATGCGATGATGGGTTATCTTTTAATGCCTTATAGGCGCTCTCCGGAAGATCAAGCCTAAGGTCGGCTTCACGATGAGAGGCATCAGGGCCGTGGCATTTATAGCACTTGTCTGAAAGTATTGGGCGGATATTAAAGTTGTAGCTGATGGTATCGGGCACCTGTTCTTCGGCTATCCCGCCCGATGAATGGCAGGAATAAAGCGTGTACAGCATGCAGATGGCTATTGTAAGCCACACATAATACAACTTCCGGTACATGGGTTTAAAATTGGTTAAACAGAAATTAAAGTTATATAATTTATAGCACAATTTGCAAATACATATTTATGTATTCAAATTGATTTAGCGGGGGCAATATAGCATGAAAAATGATATGTTCATACATTTTGTACAAATGTTTTAACATACGCGCAAAGGAGGGCATTTTTAAAAGAATAAAAACGGAATAGCCGATGGCCAATAAATTGAATTTGACTGGCTAATATTTGTTTTTTTAATATAAAGGAGCAATGTTCTGATTGCTCATCTTTTCCAACTTTTTAATATCCCGGTAAACGATATATAAGGGGATGATCCCAAAAATACCGAAGCAGCAGTCAATGAACCGCCAGTAAACGGGGATACCGCGGATTGGGCCGGCAATAAAGGCCAGCGGGAACACCATTACACAGGCAATCATGCCAAACTCAATTATCCAAATGTTTTTAACCGGGTCTTTCAGCGGGCCAACAAATGCCATAGCAATAACAAGGTGACCGAAAGCCAGCCAGTCGGTACCATAAGCCAGGTAAGGATAGTTTTGATTGGTTGTTTTTACTGCGAGATAAACATTGGTTAGCCAGTTCTGCATAAATCCCGGAGATACGGAGGCATGATTAGCAAGCCAGGCAAGTTCAGTTTCGATAGGGAAAGCGGTTACACCACTTAGTACCAGACCGATGATAAATACAGTTACCCAGGTTTTTATTTTTTTGCGAAGTTCAGGTTCGGTTTTCATAACAAGGGCAAGTTAGGGAATTTGGTGGTATATTCTCCCTTTAGGGGTTAGTGGGCGCAATACTTCTTTATAAAATTATCGGCCTTATCGCTGCCTATGTTGCGGATAAAATTCCAGTCATGACAGGCACCTTCTTTGTCGCCTTGTTTAAATTTTTCGCCGGCCTGGCTTAATACATCGTTTATAAAATCATCGTCGTAGCCAAGTTGTTTTTTTAGGTTAATAATGATAGCCTCTTTGGTGGTATCGGCCTTGCCTTTATATTTATTGCTGTAGTAATTGGTCACTGCGTTTTCCAGTTCCTGCTGAGCTTTATAGCTGGCAATGGCGCTTTGCATATCGCGGATGCTGGCAGGCCCGCAACGTGCGGGATCAGGGTCAAAACGGATGGGTTGAACGATATTAGTTTTAAGATTATACCCCGCCGGAACCACCCACTGGCCCGATGTAAGTTTAATAACCCTCAAAGCTTCATCGTCAAGGTCGATACCGGGGCCATCCTGTACTTTAGCATCATGTACCACACCGTCTTTATCAACCATAAACGAAACATTGATGGTTCCCGAAATACAATTTTGCCGCGAATATTCAGGATAAATGATCTTTGTCTTCAGAAAATTGTTAAACGCCTGCTGTCCACCTTTAAACGCAGGCTGTTGGCCAAGCAAATAGCCCGCTGTAAAAATGATCAACGCGATATGGAGACAAAGGGCTTTAAGCATAGTATAAATATCGACAATAAATTGTGGATTATGTTTAGATAGCCTTAGAAAGAATTATGGTTGAATAACTAAACGGATAGTCATATTTGTTTTCAGTATCCCATTTGCAAGCGGCTTGCCAATCAACTTGCTGTAATTGGCTGACCACCTGTTTTATATGTATAACTAAATCTGAAATTGAAAATCCGAATTCTCAAATCAAAGTACCTGGTTAAACTCCAACCGTTCGCCATCCGGCCCGGTGATGTTGAAATATTTGCAGCCATCTTTCCAGAATTGTAAAAACACGGGCTCTGGTTCGATCACGTTGAAGCCAGCTTCTTTAATAGTTTTAAAGGCGAGGTTGATATCATCAACATCAAAGGCTACGTGATCAATGTGCCCGTTTGATCTTGAACGGATCTCGGCCAGCGAAGCTTCAGGCAATTGGTAAAGCTCCATGATCATATTGCCGCGCTGCATCATAACGCAGGTGCCGGTACCGCCGTTATCGGTAAAAGGGGCTTGCATTACATTGTTAAAGCCCAGTCTGGCGTAAAATTGTTGTGATGCTTCAATATTGGTTACCGGCACACCGATATGTTGTATTCCGTTTATTGCTAAATTTATATGGTTGCTCATGTTGATAATCAGTTGTTTATTATGGATTTAATATATGTTTAAACACTCGGTAACAGATATGGTTGGCAACGCCGGCAAAATAAATATGCAAGTAATTATCATCCATCCATCATTTTACACAAGCTTAACACATTTGATGTAAATTGCAGTTAAACTTGCACCAATTAAAACATATTAATGAAGATCGGAATTGTTTGTTACCCAACCTTTGGCGGAAGCGGGGTTGTTGCCACTGAACTTGGTAAAGCCCTTGCAGACCGTGGTCACCAGGTTCATTTTGTGACCTATAACCAGCCGGCGCGGTTGGATCTCTTTTCCGAAAACCTGTTTTATCACGAAGTTTCGGTTTCCAACTATCCGCTGTTCGATTTTCCGCCCTACGAGCTGGCCCTGGCAAGCAGGCTGGTTGATGTGGTGCGTCATGAACAATTGGATGTACTGCATGTGCATTATGCTATACCCCATGCTTCGGCCGCGTTTATGGCCAAGCAAATATTAATGACCTATGGCATTTACATCCCGGTGGTAACTACGCTGCACGGTACAGATATTACGTTGGTTGGTAAAGACCGCACCTTTAAACCGGTTGTTACTTTTTCCATTAACCAAAGTGATGGTGTAACAGCCGTATCGCAAAACCTTAAAGAGGATACCTATAAGTTTTTTGATATTAAGAAGGATATCCTCGTGATCCCTAACTTTATTGACCTTAGCAGGTTTAGCCTAAAACCTAAAGATCATTTTAAGAAAGCGATTGCACCTTCGGGCGAAAAGATCCTGGTGCATACCTCCAACTTCCGTAAGGTAAAACGTACCGAAGATGTAGTGAAGATTTTTGCTAAAGTAATTAAAAAGATCCCGTCGAAACTGCTGATGGTAGGCGACGGCCCCGAACGTTCCATGTGCGAACAGCTTTGCCGCGATTTGGGCGTTACCGATAACGTGCGTTTTTTAGGTAAACAGGATGCTGTTGAAGAGATCCTTTCAGTATCCGATTTGTTCCTGATGCCATCGCAATCAGAAAGTTTTGGTTTAGCAGCGCTTGAAGCTATGGCTTGTAAAGTGCCGGTGATCAGCAGTAATGCCGGTGGTTTGCCCGAATTAAATATTGATGGCGTAACAGGCTTTTTGAAAGAGCCAGGAGATGTAGAAGGTATGGCAGAAAAAGCAATATTTATTTTGGAGGATGAAGAACGTTTAGCTAAATTTAAAGAAAATGCACTGGCACACGCCAAAGAGTTTGAATTATCTACCATTTTGCCCAAATATGAAAACTTTTACCTTGAGGTAATTGAGCAAAATAAAGCTAAGCTGTTTAACCAACAGTTGTAATAAACCTGATACAATTCAAAAAATATTCTTTAAAAGTTAAATTTTATCGGTTTCGTTAATTAATTTAGTTTTTCACTCCTAAAAGTTAAAACTTATGGCAAAGCACACACTAAAAAGCGGACAACTCCTTAAGTACATCGGAAAGAAATGGAAAAACCTGCACATTGGTCATCCATTAAAATTTATGGGGTACGATGAGAATAGTTTCGCCGACATCTGGGTGGAATACCAGGGTAAATTAATGCTTCTGGCACTTAAGGATGTGGAAACACTAAGCGTTGCTTAAGTAGATAACTTGAGCCGGTCTGTTCAAAAGACAAGGGAAAATAGCCTTACTCATGCATACGTGCTAAGTAAGGCTATTTTATTTTGTAGATTTTAGATCCCCTCTCTTGAGAGTAATAGCCCATCAAGAGCAGATGATGAATTAGACTGGAAATTACAAGCGGTATAGTTGACTCACCCGGTCTACGCTACGCTGGACCACCCTCTCTGCCCTTTGGGCAAAGAGGGTAAAGAAAAATAAAAGAGAAAATCTCCTCTTTACGCTTGCGTAGAGAGGGGTGACGAGTGCAGCGATGTCGGGGTGAGTCGATATGCGCGATGATTTTCATGACTATGCCTTTTTATGGGCTATTACTCTCAAGAGGGGAATCGCACATCCCGAGCTTTTAAAACTTTTGTTTTAGAACAAAAGAAACCTATATTAGCATCACAAAAGGAAATGGTGTCTTCCTACTTAACCGCCCTAAAAAGCTGATGGCGCCTACAGACAATTAACTCACAGGCTTTTATCCTGTGCTAATTTTTTGTGGGTACATAAATATCAGCAACATGCAAAATCAAAACCGACTTTTTTCTTCGCAACATTTCGCAATTCTTAAAAACGCCCTCCGGTGGACGGTCATTATCATCCCCATAGCTGTTGTTATTGGCAGCGCGGTTGCCTTATTCTTGTGGTTGTTGAGTTGGGCTATCCATTTTAGGTTTGCACATAACTGGTTATTGTATTTGCTGCCGTTGGCAGGTATCGCGATATTTTTCATTTATAAATTTTTTGGTGGTCCGGCCGAAAAGGGGAATAATTTAATTATTGATGAAATTCATAACCCCGGTGGCGGGGTCCCTAAGCGTATGGCCCCATTGGTGCTGATCACCACCATTATCACTCATTTGTTTGGCGGCTCGGCCGGGCGCGAGGGAACGGCTGTACAAATGGGCGGCAGCTTAGCCCAAATGATAGGCAAATGGCTTAAGCTTAACGAAGCTGATACCCAAACAGTACTTACCGCGGGCATAGCGGCGGGTTTCGGTGCGGTATTTGGTACGCCGTTAACTGGTGCTGTTTTTGCAATGGAGGTGCTGACGATAGGCCGGGTGCAATATAATGCGCTGCTGCCCTGCCTTATTGCGGGCATTGTTGGGGATGTTACTGTAGCTGCATGGGGAGTTCATCACACGCCTTATCATATCGATATTGTCCCGGTTATCCCGCATTGGTTTTCGGGTTATATTTCAACCGATCTGTTGCTTATCATTAAAACCATAGTAGCTTCAATCGCTTTCGGACTGGCCAGTTACCTTTTTGCCAAAATGGTACATGGCATCAAAAGTTTTTTTACCCAATACATTAAAACACCCTGGTTGATCCCGTTTATTGGCGGGCTGATCATTATCGCGCTTACTTTTGTTAATGGCAAACCCGATTATCTGAGTTTAGGGGTAGATGCCGAACATGTTGGCGCTGTTACAATCCCTTCGGCTTTTCATGCCGGCGGTGCCGGTACCTGGAGCTGGCTCTGGAAAACCATTTACACTACTGTAACCTTAGGTACCGGTTTTAAAGGCGGCGAGGTAACA
Source organism: Mucilaginibacter gossypii (assembly GCF_900100945.1). Lineage (GTDB taxonomy): Bacteria > Bacteroidota > Bacteroidia > Sphingobacteriales > Sphingobacteriaceae > Mucilaginibacter > Mucilaginibacter gossypii. The sequence continues at coordinate 275,399 of NZ_FNCG01000005.1, forward strand.
CCGCTGTTTTATATTGGCGCTACTTTGGGTAACACTTTATCTGGCTTACTTGATGCGCCAGTTAGCCTGTTTGCAGCTTTGGGCTTCATAGCCGTTTTTGCAGGCGCGACTAATACCCCGCTGGCCTGTACTTTTATGGGTATAGAGCTTTTTGGTGGCGAACACGCCCTGTTGTTTGCCGTGGCCTGTTTCACAGCCTATCTTTTCAGCGGGCATACGGGTATATATGGCTCCCAAAGAATTGGAGTTACTAAGTTAACCGGTGGGCCGGCTGATGACAAAACGCTTTCGGAAGCAATGAAAAGGCGCGGATATTTATACCATAAACTGGCGAAATATAGTTTCCTTAAAGCGAGAGAATAAGCACTATTTAGTAGCGGTAACCACAATATAAGGAGATAGCAGCTTTGATTCAACCGGTATGATTTTGGTAAAAACCTTGCCGGCTACCCACACCAGTTTGGTGATCGCTTTAGCTATGGCAGGCTTGTTAGCCTTATCCTCCAGCCAAACCGAAAATTTGCCGTAATAATATGCCTCAACATTTTTTAAGCCAAGTTCCTTGCAATAGCCGGCCAGTAATGGAGGGTTCATACTATTGATGTTGTGTTTTTCGTAGTTATTAAGGTCGTAGTTGCGTTGTACCCATCCGTTAACACCGGTAAAGTTAGGCAGGGTAATAAACAATGTGCCTCCTGGTTTAAGGAAAGAGAGGTGTTTTTCAATAATGCCTTTGGTATCATTAAAATGCTCTATCAATCCGCATGAAAGTACCAGGTCATATTCGGTTTCGGGTTGGTATTTGAACAGGTCGCCTTCAATAACTGCAATGTCCTGATCATTAAGCTGATTGACATCCAGTACTTCCTTTAAAACTTTTGGGTGCACATAAAAATCGAACAGTGTAGTTTTTAACCCGAAATACTTCTTCAAAAAAATGGCAAAATAACCCGGAAAACCTCCAAGCTCAATAGCCGACGCCGGTTTATGGGTATCGATAATCTTTTTTAGCAGCTTGTGAAAAGTATAACTAGCCGGCACATTGAAAGCCAGGTCTTTTTTTGATTCCCAGTAACCAGCCCAAAATGCCTTGTCGGTGAGTTCGTTGCTCATGGGTGCAAAGGAAAGATAATTCGGCAATAGTTCAAAACACTGTTATTTTGTAAAGCATGGATTTGAGATGGTAACATCAACAGGAAATAATTACAATCATCCGGGAATTGTACATAGATATATCATGCGATGAATAAGCAACTTTGTGTAATTAATTAAACAACAGTGTAATAACTGTATTAAATTTAGCATTCATGAGCAATGAACTTATTCCTACAATCAAACTTGATGAAGTAATTGAGCTTGGTTTGCAAGTGGTTGATTATAGAAAAGCGGGCGATCTTCATTTTCTTAAGAGCCCTCACCGCAACGAACATTATCTTTTTGTATTGGTAACGGACGGTAACCTGAAACTCGTAGTTGATTCGCGCGGGATGGTGATACCGGCTCAATCTGTTTATTACATTTTGCCTGGGCAGGTAATGCAGCATTTTGACACCGAAGCCGATGCTTACGTTATTGCTGTGGATGCCTTTTTGCTTAATCAAACTTATAAGTTTATTCTTGATGAAGGTTGTATTCTAGGGCTGGAACATTTCCAAATAATATGTAAAAAACATTTTTATTAATAAGTCGAATTGCTATTTGGATTTAATTGATATATCAATTATAATTGTATCAATTAAATAATATGGAAAAGCTAGATACCATACTTTTTTATTCTCTTGAAAAAGCTATTAAGAGTTACAGGCAATTTGCTCAACGAAACATGATGAAAAATGGCTTTGATTTAACAATAGATCAGTGGCTCGTTTTAAAAGCAGTTAGTGACAATCCAGACTGGACGCAGCAGGAAATAGCTGAGGCTGCTTTCAAAGATTTTGCATCTGTAACGCGCATTGTCGAAATACTGGTAAAGAAACAATATCTCACTAGAGCCATCCATAGTAATGACCGAAGAAGGTTTAACCTTAGTCCGACTGACAAGGCAATAGCAAATTTACAGGCTATGCAGCCTATAACTGAAAGAAACCGAAAACAAGCACTTGATGGAATAAGTAAAGAGGAAGTAGCACATCTTGATAAATATTTAACCAAGATTATAGAAAATTGTAAATCTTAATATGAAAATCTTTAAAACAACATTGTTGCTGATCTCGATTTTTTCAACCGGAATGGTCTGTGCTCAGACAGTAAATCTGACGAAAAAAGTAAAATCCGAAACGGTTGCAAAAATATCCGCAAGCCTTAAAGCAAATTATATCTACTTGGATACAGCTATAAAGATGGGCAGTTTTATTCAGGACCAGCTTAAATCAGGCAGCTACGATACCATTCAAAACCCGGCTGCGTTTGCTGCTAGACTTACTAGTGATCTCTTGTCTGTGTATCGCGACGGCCATTTATCCATTAGTTATGATCCTCTTTTCACGTCTGCTAATGGCAAAACTGATACAATTATGGAAAGAGAAAGAATGCTAAAGTTCAGAAAAAGGGTGAATTTCGGATTTGATAAAGCAGAGATCTTGCCCGGGAATATCGGCTATTTAAAAATTGGTGGGTTTTTTGAGCCGGATTCTACCGCTAAAATAATGACGCTTGCTGCTTTTCGTTTTGTTAGTAATAGCGAATCATTGATTATCGATTTAAGGAACAATATGGGTGGTGATCCACGGATGGTGAGTTTCATTTGTGGTTTATTGTTTAACCAAAAGACGCATTTGAATGATTTGTATTTCAGAAAAGACAAATCCACAACAGCATATTGGGCAATCCCAGATACAATTTTAAAGGGATTTCACAATATGCCTATTTATATTTTAACCAGTAAACGTACCTTTTCAGCTGGTGAAGAGCTAACCTACGACTTACAGACGCAAAAACGGGCTGTTATTATTGGTGAGACTACCGGCGGGGGCGCCCATCCGGTACAACCGTTTACCGTTGGTAACGGATTTGTAGCTAATGTGCCTTTTGCCCGCGCTATTAATCCTATCACAAAATCAGATTGGGAAACAGTGGGCGTAAAACCCGATAAGGCTGTTCCAGCGGATCAAGCACTCGATTTTGCACTTAGGATGGTGAATCATAAATAAAACCGCTGTATGGCATGAAATTGATTTTAAGAGTCTCTTTGATAATTCTCAACGTACATTTCGCCTCTTTTTATTAGCGAGAACATTCTGAGGATTAATTTGAATTTTACGTTGTTTAAAACAACCGGCAGCGTTTGTTTTTTAGTTTTCGATCAGCATTGGCTCTTATTTCTGGATCATGTGTAACAGCCACCTTTGCAGCTAGATTTAATTCTTGTTTAAGATCTCTGTTCGAAAGGATACTTGTTCGCATTTTGCCCTTTATACTAGTTCCCGAAGTATTTTCAAAGGAGCAACCCCAACATATACGGCATATTTTCTGGCATCAGTGAAAGAGTTAAAGTTCTCTGTATATGCAAGTGTCATGCATGCGTTTATTGGACCGATTCCTTTAATGCTTCCCAATATTCGATAGTTAAGAAACAGTGTTTCATTTGACTTTATTAAGGAAATTATTTCGTCCTCTAACTGTTCAATATACTTAAGATTCGATTTTATCTTTTCTGTCGAAATGCGAATAACGGTATCAGACTTATTTATTTTATAATTGTGTTTGCGCTCTTTTATAGTAGCCTTTAGCCCAGCACTTTCCCTTACCAATCTTTTACGAAAGGACAAGAATTGTTTTAATAATAAGATATTAGTATCGATAGGCTGATCAGGCTTTAAACGTTTGATCTTTTCTTCGCCGTATTGACTGATCCGGAAGGAATCGACTTTATCGTTCTTTCCCCTGGTCATACCCATAGATCTTTTAATTTCTAAAGGTGAGATCCGAGAATAGGCAATTGATAATGAATCACAGAATTGAATGAACCGATATTCATAACCGCCAGTGTGTTCCATTACGATGAATGTTTTACAAAGACTAATGGCGTTTACCTTGCACCATTTTTTAAATTCAGCAAAGCCTTTGCTATCATTATTGATTTTCAAGTGCAGACGTAACTCTGCGCAACTGATGTCTAATGTCAATTTTGAAACATCAACACCCAAGATAAAACTGTAGTTTTCCATGTTTGTATTTTTTAGTTAATTGAAATTGTCTTTTGCCAAAAACCTTTGTTGATTCAAGGAAAATATTCTAGCTGGGCCTTAGACAATTATGGGCAGGGGACTTATACAACCGAAAGTTCTATAAAACTATTTTGTACTGTAGTGCACCCCTGTCCTTAATTTAACGTTCTTAACAAACTTCTTAGTTCTTAACACCCCCTTGCAACCCCCACTTCAACAACGGTAAAAAACAACTACGTTGCTTTCTTCAAGAACAAAGGTTTTGTACAAACGCCTGTGGCGATAAACGCAGAAAGGGGCGGGAGGCTAAAATCGGCGATTTCACTGCTGGGCGCTGAAGTGAAAGATGCAAGTGTTAATAGCTGTAAGGAACATATAAAACGGGGATTGATTGATGCTGTAGCAGGCATGTTTGCCGGAGAATACGTTGATAGTACAATAGCTCACGGGAGGAAAGACTCAAGCGCTGTCAGGATCACTACGGCTTTTAAAAGGCTGATTTTTGCAGAATATAAAACATTGAAAAAGCCCTCTTCATATGCTTCGGCTTTAAATATATCTACCCCATATCTTAACGAAGCGGTTAAAGAAATATCCGGACAAACGGTTAGTTACTGGATTCAGAATATGATCATGTTTGAAGCAAAGCGCCTGCTGATTTATACCGATAAAACCATTAAGGCCATTGCTTATGAATTGGGTTACGCCGATTACGTCTATTTTTCGAAGATGTTCATTGGGATGGTAAAGATGTCGCCGGGGGCTTTCCGTAAAAAATACCGCTAATTGTACATGTACTTCCGCTATTACTGCATTGTTTAAGCTTGAAACAGTTTGTTGCTTTGTGATAAATCAAATCATTATAAAACAACAAATTAACCATGGAAAACTTAAAAAATGTAGTGCTGGTACACGGCGCGTTTGCAGACGGATCTGGCTTTAAAGCACTCTATCAAATCCTTACTAAAAAAGGTTATAACGTATTGGTGGTGCAAAACCCGCTAAGCTCATTGGAAGATGATGTAAAAGCAACCCATGTTGTATTAGACAAGATTAGTGGCCCCGCCATCCTTGCCGGGCACTCGTGGGGTGGCGCTGTAATTACCGAAGCCGGTAATCATCCAAATGTAGCTGCGCTGGTGTATATCGCGGCTTTTCAGCCGGATAACGGCGAATCAGCACTGCAGTGGCTGCAAACCGCACCACCTGCACCGGAAAACGGCGTGTTACCTCCCGATGAAAAAGGCATTGTATACTATGATAAAGACAAGTTTCACGCTGGATTTTGCGCTGACATTGATGCCGATGAAGCCGCTTTTATGTATGCATCACAAGGTGCATTTTACGCAAAAGGTTTTGTTTCGCCGATAACTGACGCGGCCTGGCGTCATAAACCGGCTTATGGTTTAATTGCTACCGAGGATAAAAGTATCAATCCGGATATTCAACATGCTATGTATAATCGATCAAACACTATTGTAACCGAGGTAAAAGGCAGCCATGTGATTTTTATGTCGCAACCAGAGATTGTTGCCGATGTGATTATTGAAGCAGCCAGAAAAGCTTCGGAAGTGTAAAAAAAACAGTTTAAATACTGTATGAACATCCGTGTGCATTAAACCGTATGCGGATGTTTTGTTTAAAACCTCATCAATCTGCCTTATCTTTAGCACCAAAAATTAATGAAGTTAATTGTTTCCGACCATAAAACCGGCGGCGATCTGTTACTGATCAGCGGGGAAGAAAATTTTGACCGTTTCTTTTATACCCGTGATAAAACAAAGAAGTACTTTACCATAGCCTGGAATACCGGCGCGAGTCAAATAATCAATATAGATGGTGCAGATCATGTATTTAACGGGAATACGCTGTTACCGCTCATGTTCGACCAAACCTTTACGTTCGAAAGGTCGGCTAATATCATCGCCTGGCAATTTAACAGGGAGTTTTATTGTTTGATAGACCATGATACCGAAGTAAGCTGCGTAGGTTTTCTTTTTGGGATGGGCGATCTGCTGTTCATTCCTCTGGATGATCCCAGCCAATCGAAGCTTAAAGTACTGCTTGATATTTTTACGCAGGAACTGCATATTAAAGATAAAATTCAGAATGACATGCTGATCATGCTGTTAAAGCGGCTGATCATCATGGTAACTCAGATGGCCCGTACAGAATACATTCCCGCAGAAAATAACCAGGATCAAAAACTGGATATCTTCCGGAAATTTAACCTGCTGGTTGAAATGAATTTCAAAAACGAGCATTCGGTTAACTTTTATGCGGGACTGATGAATAAATCGCCCAAAACGCTCTCAAATATTTTCTCCCTTTATAACGACAAAACGCCGCAACAGGTGATCCAGGCGCGTATTATTGTTGAGGCGAGGCGGTTGTTGAGCTACACCACAAAGTCGGTTAAGCAAATTACTTATGAACTGGGTTTTGAAGATCCTGCCTATTTCTGTAATTTTTTCAAACGACATACCAGGCAGTCGCCCGCAGAGTTCAGAAATGGGAAAGCGCAGCCGGTGGCAGCGTAAAAGGAAGCAAATGTGTTGAACTAAAAAGGTAAAAAGTGGGGGAGGTGCGATTCCCTCTCCTGGTAGGGTGTAGGGAGGGGTTTCATAGCCCGATATATCCGTTACATGGCGTACAAACCCCTCCCTGCCACCGCGCAAACCAGCCGCACCCCTCCCCAAGGGAGGGAATTGAAGAACTTTCCCAACTCATTTAAGCCATTCGGGAAGAAATTACAATCTTTCGGGAAGCGGCGACATTTCCCACCTGCCGCATTTGGGGCACTTTTGTATTGTTAAATCAAATACAACATTTAAGATAAAACAATATGAAAACTCCAACATTGAAAAACAGAATTAAAATAGGTCTACTTAGCCTGGCATTAACCTTTGCAGCCGTATTAGGTTTTACTATTTCATCACAGGCCCAGGCCGTAAAAAATGTAGTGCTGGTACACGGCGCATTTGCTGATGGATCTGGCTATAAGGCATTATACAATGAACTTACCAAAAAAGGATATAATGTTACAGTGGTGCAAAACCCACTCTCTTCTTTGGAAGACGATGTTAAAGCTGTAACAATAGCATTGGACAAACAAGACGGACCTGCGGTATTGGTAGGCCATTCATGGGGCGGTACGGTAATTACCGAAGCAGGTAACAACCCAAAAGTAGCAGCCCTTGTTTATATCGCGGCACTGCAGCCAGATAAAGGTGAAACATCTGTTCAATGGTTGCAAACTGCTCCTCCTGCTCCTGAAAATGGTGTTCTGGCACCTGATGATAAAGGCATTGTTTATTATGACAAAGCTAAATTCCATGCCGGTTTTTGTGCCGATATAAGCAAAGAAGATGCTGATTTCATGTATGCTTCACAAGGTGCCTTTTATGCAAAAGGATTTGGCACCCCTATCACTAATGCAGCCTGGAAAACTAAACCTGCTTATGGCATAGTTGCCACTGAAGATAAAAGCATCAATCCTGATATAGAACGTGCTATGTACAAACGTTCAAATACAATAATAACTGAAATAAAAGGAAGCCATGTGGTTTTCATATCGCAACCTAAAGCAGTTGCCGCTGTAATTATAAAAGCAGCCGAAAATGCTTCTGTAAAAAAATAAGCTATCGGTAGCTTTTAAAAACTCAAAAACCGGGTGCCGATATTGGCATCCGGTTTTTTTATTGCCAACTGTTATTTTCCCCTTTAGGGGGTTAGGGGGCTAAAACTATACCCTTCCTTGCTCCAAGCCTCCAATGCCCTGGGCAGTACATACTCCAATCGATCAAAAGCTTTGATGCTGTCATGAAATACTACCATCGATCCTGCTTCGGTATATTTAAGCACTCCTTTTAAGCAATCTTCAGGTTTAAGGGCCGCATCAAAATCGCCGCTGAGCACATCCCACATAAAAATATTCAGATTGGGTTTCGCTGCTTTCAGCGCGCGGGCCTGTGACCTTTTTATCCTTCCGTAAGGGGGCCGAAACAACGATGTATCCAGCAATTTATCGGCCTGTAAAAAATTATCAACATAGGTTTGGGTATCGGTTTTCCATCCTTTAAGGTGATTGAAAGTATGGTTGCCAATGGCATGGCCACCGGCTTTTACCTGTTCAAAAATATCGGGGTGCTTGCGTACATTGTCGCCAATGCAAAAAAAGGTGGCTTTGGCATTGTATTGTTTTAAAATATTTAATACAGCCGGTGTAACAATTGGTATAGGGCCGTCGTCAAAAGTGAGATAAATGCAACGGTCAGTTGATTTTATATCCCAGGTAAGTTGGGGATAAAGCTTTTTCAGCAGCCACGGGGTTTTAACCAGGTACATACAGATGAGGTAGTTTGTGTTTTATCCCTATTAACAACATTTAACAAAAATAAACACTGCAATGTAATGAACAGTTGCTTACCATTGTATAGAAAAACCTTATGAAACTAAAATTATTACTATCAGTTAAAGCAACGCTCATTTGCACAATAATATTTTCGGTTTGCGGCATTAATGCCGGCGCGCAGGAAGTAATAGGCTTGCAAAAGGCGGTAGACCTGGCCCTTGAACGTAACCTTACCATTAAACAGGCCGAATTTACAGCTGCCATCACCAACGAAGATCTTAAACAGTCGAAATATAATCAACTGCCAAATTTAGCCGTAAGCCCACAGGGCTCATTCAACTTTGGCCGTAATATCGACCCTTCAACCAACCAGTTCAGCAACCAGCGCATCCTGGCGGTTAATGGTAACTTTACCTCGCAGGTAACACTGTTTCAGGGCGGGCAATTGCGTAATACAGTAATTCAGAACAAGATTTTGCTTGATGCTGACAAAACCAACGTTGCCAAAGTAAAAAACGACCTGATATTGAACGTGGTTACTACCTACCTGCTGGTGCTAACCAACCAGGATTTGGTAAAGGCTGCGCAACAGCAAATTGATGTATCAAAAATAGCTTTGGACCGCGCCCAGAAAAGCTTTGATGTGGGTAATCAAACCCTTGCCGATCTGTCGCAAGCCAAAGCGCAGCTATCAACCAACGACCTTAACTATACCAATGCCGAAAATCAGCTGGAGCAATCCTTATTGACCCTAAAGCAATATATGGAGATGGATCCCGGCACTGATATTAGAGTTGAAAGGCCCGACATCAGTAAGTTAAACAATGTGAAAACTGTATACGATGCCCAGGAAGTTGTAAAAACCGCTCTTGCAGTAAACCCAGATGTGTTATTGGCTGAGCAACGTCAAAAAGCTGCGGCGCAGGGTGTTAAAATAGCAAGAGGCAACTACTATCCGTCGGTAGTATTATTTGGTGCTGCCGGTTCATACTTTTCTGATGCCAAGAACACGCCATTTGGTGTTACTCCAACAGGCAGATTTGACACTATTGGTTTTGTGCAAAATTCGCAACAGGCGGTTGTAGTGCCTAACTATAAAGTTGGTTATAAAAGCAACCCATTCTTCAGGCAACTGAGCGATAATTTTAACCAATCTGTAGGGGTGAGTTTACAGATCCCGATTTTCAACAGGTTTCTGTCACGCACAGCGGTTAGGAAAGCAAAACTGCAAAATCAAAATGCCGAGGTTACAGCGCAACTGGCCCGCAACAATTTGAGCAAGATTATCTACCAGGCGGTATGGGATTTACAGGCGGCTGATAAGCGTTATGCATCGGCAACGCAAACTTATAACGCAAATAAAGATGCGTTTAATATTATCCAGCAACGCTATACAGTAGGTTTGGTTAACTCGCTTGATTATAATACATCGCTAACCAATCTTAACAAATCGCAGTTTGATATGATTGAGGCGCAATACCAGGTGATTTTCAGAAGCAAAGTCATTGACTATTATTTAGGTAACCCTATAACACTTTAATAAAATCTTAACCGTAAAATATCCAAATTCACCGTCATGGGAAAAACTACTAAATATATTCTGATAGGTCTTGGCGCACTGATTGTCCTGCTGATCATTGCTAAGGTTACGGGCCTGATAGGCAAGCCCGCGCTAACCCAGGTAGCTACCGAAAAGGCCGAAACACGCGAAATAAATGAAACCGTATCGGCCAGCGGAAAGATCAAACCACATGTTGAGGTTAAGATAAGCCCCGAAGTATCGGGCGAGGTGGTTGAGCTGCCAATAAAAGAGGGTGATGTGGTTAAAAAAGGCCAATTGCTTTGTAAGATCAGGCCCGACATTTTAAAGTCAGGTTATGACCGGGCTATAGCATCGTACAATACCCAAAAAGCAAGCGTAGGTAATTCAAGCCAAATGCTTAAACAAGCCGAAGCTACTTATGCTAACCAGGCCGGTATTTACAAGCGCAGTAAAGAGCTTTATGATAAAAAAGTGTTAACGGTTTCGGAATTTGAAAATGCCAAAGCTGCATATGAAGGCGCTAAAGCATCGCTTGAAGCTGCCAAGCAAAATGTGGTAGGCTCGCAATATGGCCTGGCACAATCACAGGCATCAGTTAAGGAAGCACAGGATAACCTCGCGAAAACAACTATTTACTCGCCGGTTGACGGGGTGGTTTCAAAGCTATCTGTTGAAAAAGGTGAGCGCGTTTTGGGTACCCAGCAATTTGCCGGTACCGAGATCATGACTATCTCTGATCTAAGCAAAATGGACGTGAATGTTGATGTGAATGAAAACGACATCAACCGCATTTCCCTTGGCGATTCATCAAAAATTGAAGTAGACGCATTTTTAGGCAAGAAATTTACCGGTGTGGTAACTGAAATAGGCAGCTCGGCAAACGTGGTGGGTACATCTGCCGACCAGGTAACAAACTTTACTGTAAAAGTGAGGATCAATGCCGATTCATATGCCGCACTGTTAAAGAAAACAGCCGATAATCCATCACCTTTCCGTCCGGGGTTAACAGCCACTGTTGATATCAGCACTAATTCGGCCAAAGCGCTGTCGGTACCAATCCAATCGGTAACCACCCGCGAGGAAAAGAAAGAAAATAACGGCCCGCCGAAAGCTGATGAGGATAAGAGTAAACCACAAATCAGCCCGGTAGCCAAAGAATATGTATTTGTACTAAACGCGGGTAAGCTTAAACAGGTACAGGTAACTACGGGTATCCAGAACGATAGTTACATCCAGATCTTATCCGGCCTTAAAGGTGGCGAAGAAGTTGTATCAGCTCCATATTCGGCTATTTCAAAAACGCTTAGCGATGGGCAAGCTGCTCAGAAAGTAGATAAGTCAAAACTATTTAACGCCGATAATACTAAGTAATTGATATGCGGATGTGCAGATTTCAAATGTACAGATGAATTAGATTTTCAGACGCCCGGCTTAGCCCGGGCTTTTTTGTGAACGGAATTTCCGATGATTAAACCCATCGTTAAAAATGGGCGCGAGTTTAAGATGAACGGCGGTCATAGCCCTGCCGTCCATGCTTCGACGGGCTCCTGCTTGATAGGCCTCTTTTTGTTATTTTACCTTCACTGTTCGCCGGTTTTCGACACCTGGGATGACCAACCTTTCGACAACTATATATAGTAACTTACCGGCAATTTAAAAAAGCATATAACTCACATGCTTCAACACCTGGCGTAATTTTTCGAGGGCGATGCTCATCTGGCGCTCTACTGTTTTAGGGGAGATATTAAGCTGTACGGCAATTTCGCGATATTTCATATCGCTGAAACGGCTCAGTACAAAAATCTCGCGGCATTTTTCGGGAAGGGTAGCTATGGCAGCTTCTATCTGCAGGGCGAGTTCTTTTTCCTCCAGTCCGTTTTCGAGCGTATTGCGCAACTCATCAAACAAGTTGTTTTTTTCGAGGTAATTAACGTAAAGGTTTTCTATTTTCTGGCGCTTAAGGTAGTTAAGGCTTCGGTTTTGCACCATTTTAAAAAGATAGGAACTTACTGATGAGCAAAAATTGACCTCATGCCCGCGCTCCCACAGGTGGGTGAATACATCGGCAGTAATTTCTTCGGCAACGGTTAAATCGTTTACAAAACGATTGGAGAACAAAGTTAAGCGGGTATAGTATAGCCTGAACAGGGTTTCAAACGTTTTCGCGTCACCCTGTGTAAATGAGGTTATAGGTAGTTTGTTTTCCTGGATCATTAATCCCGCCTTTAATTAATCCGAATACTTTTTAAAAAACTTTAACAAGTTACAGAGTTTTTCATTCTGTATCAAATTTAATATGGAAATAATGAAAAGCTAATCACAAACATTCTGTAAAAAAACAGTTACGCGTAATATGAAGGGGACGTTCAGGTTACTCGCCGAATAAAATTGAAAAATATTTCTTTTCGTTTTGAGGGTATCTGTTTTTTCGATTGTCTTAACGATAATATTACAAATGGATAACGAAGAAGTAAAACTGCTACTGGTAAAATACATAACCGGCGAAGCTACCCCACAGGAGCTTGAGCAGGTTAAACAATGGATAAGTGCGCACCCCGAAAACGAGCAGTATTTTGTACAACTGTATGAAACCTGGCATAACATGCTTTACCTGCAGCCAGCGGTTGTAAATAAAGACAATGCCTATAATAAACTTTCGACCGGTATAGAACCAGCGGAGCCGTCGCGCTATGCAAGACTGATCACCTGGGGCAAAGTGGCAGCGGCTATTGCTTTACTGGCAGCGGTTACGGCTACCTTATATAACAGGTATTCAAAAAATGCAGAAAGCGTAAGGCAAATAGCCGCTAACCCCGGCGCCATTAAAAAAATTGTTTTGAGCGATGGCACGCAGGTTTGGCTTAATGCAGGCAGCAAGCTTAATTATACGGCCGATTTTGGTAAAACAACCCGTACCGTTTACCTGGAAGGCGAAGCGTTTTTTGATATCGCTCCGGGTAAAAAAGAGGTCCCTTTTATTGTAAATACAAAAAACTATACCATAAGGGACATCGGTACAAAGTTTAATCTTAAGGCCTATGCCTCCGACCCGTTTTTTGAAACCACAGTAGTAAAAGGCGAGGTATCTGTAGAGGGAAATGTAGATAACAACGCGCATGAAATGAGCCGCATTTATGTAAAGCCACGGCAGGTGCTCCGGATCTATTATCACCCCAAAAAAGAGAATTACAGCTACGCAACCCCCGAGCCCAAAAGCCTGAACGAGATCCAGGTATCAGAGATTGATTCGGCAAAGCTTGATCGTTATGACGGCTGGAAGGAAAACCTGCTGGTATTTGATGGCGCTACCCTTAGCGAGATAGCTAAAGTGCTTGAACGAAGATATAACGTCACTATTAACATGACCGATGCCGAACTGAGCGGCATTCGTTATTCGGGTAGTTTCAAAAACATTCAGAGCATTGAAAAAGTGCTGGCAATTATAAAAGCTAATACCGCTATCAATTATTCGATAAATGGCAATACAGTAAACATTACGCGAAACAACAATAATGATTAACGACTAAAAAAACAAAAAGGAAACTATGATCAAAAACTAACATTCTCTTTTACATAAAAAAACCCGGATGTGCTACCAACACGCCCGGGCCTAAAGCAATCAAAGCTAATACCCTACGCTTGGGGAAGCATCGTATTAACTGATTAACAAACAAATTTATGATTAATTTTTACAGAAAGTCCGCTCTGGCCGTCGGCCCGTGGCAAAAAACGATCAAAATTATGAAGCTGGTAACCGTTCTGCTATTGACGGGCATTATGCAAATACACGCTGCCGCTTATTCACAAAACGTTTACAACTTTAATGTGAACAATATTTCTGTTAAGCAAATGTTTAAGCAGATTGAAAAAAGCAGTAAATACACTGTTTTTTACCGGCTTGACCAGGTTGATGTTGACAGGAAAATAAACGTGGATGTGCAGGACGCGCCTATTGAGTCGGTAATGAAACAGGTGCTTCAAAAACAGCCGCTTACTTTCCAGGTGGTTGATGATATCATCATTATAAAACCTGCCGATGCAAAACCTGTTGTCACGGTAACTGTAACAGGTGTAGTTAAAGATGTGAGCGGTCAGCCCTTACCGGGCGTTAGTGTAAAGCTCAAAGGCAGTAATTTAGGCACAGTTACCGACATTAACGGTAAATATACCCTAACCCTGCCCGACGGTAACGGCTCACTTGAATTTGGCTTTTTAGGCTTTACCACGCAGGTTATTCCGGTAAATGGACAAACCACCATCAACGTAACTTTGCTTGAAGAGTCAAAAGCGCTGAACGAGGTGGTTGTGGTTGGTTATACCACGCAGAAAAAGAAAGACCTTACCGGCGCTGTTGCGGTAGTTAACGTTAAAGACCTTAATAAACAGGCATCGTCATCAGTAAACTCGCAATTGCAAGGCCAGGCATCGGGCGTTACCGTTACCGGGTCAGGACAACCCGGCGAAGAGCCGCAGGTACACATCAGGGGTTTTAATACTTTCGGAAATAATACTCCCTTGTACGTAGTTGACGGTGTGGAAACATATGATGTAAGTACGCTGAACCCTAATGATGTTGAGACCTTCCAGGTGTTAAAAGACGCAAGTTCGGCATCAATATATGGTGCAAGGGCGGCAAACGGCGTTATCATCATCACTACCAAACGGGGCAAGGGCAAAGTAAATATTCAATATGATGCCTACTACGGCACGCAAAGGCCCAAAGGCGGCAATGTCTGGAATACCATTACGCCGCAGCAAATGGCCGATCTGAAACTTACCGCTAAGAAAAATTCGGGCGATAACAGCATTAAAGATGCCTTGTACAACCCAACCGGTACAGGCTCGGCTTTTACACTGCCTGATTATATTACCCCGGCAGGTGCTAAAGAAGGTGACCCATCTGTCGATCCATCAAAATACTATGTAAACCCTTTTTATACATCAGCTGCAGACCTGGGTAATTTTTACAGGATAACAAGGGCCAACAAAGCCGGTACCGACTGGTATCATGAGTTGTTTAAATCGGCCCCGATGAATAGCCACAATATATCGTTGAGCGGCAGTACTGATAACGCCAGCTATTTATTCTCGTTAAATTATTTTAACCAGCAAGGTACACTGATTGATACTTATCTTAAACGGTACACGCTGCGCTCAAATACCACCTATAATGTAACTAAACACATCAGAGTGGGCGAAAACCTAGCTTATTCTATAACCAGGCAGCCGCAGGTAAATGACGGAACATCACATTCGCAGGTCAGCACTAATGACCCGGATGGCGTTATTGCACATGCCCTGCGCGAACAGCCCCTTATTCCTGTTTACGACATTAAAGGTAACTATGCGGGAAGTTACGGTACGGGCCTTGGCGATGCCAATAACCCGGTTGCTATACAGCAGCGTACAAAAAACAACCAGTCAACAAGTTATCGTTTGCTTGGTAACGTATTTGCCGAAGCCGACATTATTCCCGGCCTTACCTTACGTACCAGTTTTGGCGGCGATATCATCAACAGCAACAACCATTCGTTTTCGTTCCCTACATATGAAAACGTTGAAAACTCTTCAACCAATACTTACAGCGAAGGATCAGACAATAGCTACACTTATAACTGGACCAATACCCTTAGCTATCAAAAAGTATTTGGCAAACACAATGTTAACATAGTGGTAGGTACCGAGGCCGTTGAAGATCACGACCGTTATGTTGGCGGCAGCATTCAGGGTTTTTACACTTTTGATCCTGATTATGTAAACCTGTCTACCGGTACCACCAATAAAAACACTTACAGCGGCAAATCTAACAACTCATTATTTTCGGAGTTTGCCCGTTTAGATTATACTTATAACGACCGCTACCTGTTTAACGCCACTATCCGTCGCGACGGCTCATCAAAATTCCCGGTTGACCAACGTTATGGCTACTTCCCGGCATTCAGCGCGGGCTGGCGTATCTCGCAGGAAAACTTTATGAAAAATATTACCTGGCTTACCGACCTGAAGCTAAGAGGCGGCTGGGGTATTATGGGTAACCAGATCAATATGGGCAGTAAAGACGCTTACGTTACGTTCAGTAATGATATTGGCCAGTCGTATTATCCTATCGATGGCTCTCTTAACCTAACTCCGGGCTTTTACCAGGATCAAACAGCCAACCCTCACGCGCTTTGGGAAAAAGATATTAACTCCAACTTTGGCTTTGATGCAACCTTATTTGGCGGCAAAATAGCCGTAACTGCCGATTACTACCGCAAAGACATTAAGGATTTGTTATTTAATGCTACCCAGTTAGGTACAGCGGGCAACGGTGCTTTCCCGGCACAAAACGTTGGTAAAATGAAAACCGATGGTCTTGACCTTTCTGTTACCGGCAATTTCAGGGCCAGCAGCGATCTGAGCTTTAATGCGACAGGTACTTTAACCACTTATAATAATAAAGTATTAAAAGTATCTGATGACAGGGACTACTTTCCTGGTTCTGCAACAAGCAGGTTTGATAACCCAATTACCCGCAGCCAGGTAGGTCATTCTTTAGGCGAGTTTTATGGCTACCAGATCGTAGGCTTCTGGAATTCGCAGGCCGAAATTGACGCAGCCGACAAAGGTGTACAAACCCGCACCGGCGATCCGAATGCTTACTACCAATCAGATGTAAAGGTTGGCCGTTTCAGGTATAAAGACGTAAACGGTGATGGTGTCATTACCGATGCCGACCGTACTTTTATCGGTAATCCAAACCCGAAAGTTACTGCCGGCTTAAACCTGGGTGTAAACTATAAAAACTTTGATGCCAGCGTATTCCTTTACGGCTCATTCGGCAATAAACTATGGAACAGCGTTAAATACTGGCGGGATTTCTATGCTTCATTTGGTACAGCAAAAAGCTATACCGCACTTAATGATTCATGGACGCCAACTCATCAAAATGCAAAGGCACCTATCCAGGAACTTGACGCATCAACCAGCAGCGGCGCTACACCAAACTCATACTTTGTTGAAAACGGCACTTACGTGCGCATGCGTAACGCGCAGGTTGGCTACACCTTTAACATTGCAGGGCTTAAAAAGGCGGGGATCCAAAAGTTAAGGATCTATGTATCGGCAACCAACCTGTTTACTTTAACAGGCTACAGCGGTGTTGATCCTGAACTGAGCGGCAACACCAAAGATTTTGGTATTGACGAGGGTAGTTACGCGAGCCCACGCACCTTTATATTCGGAGTTAATTTTTCATTATAACAGCAATATTTAAACGGATTACAATGAAAGCTAAAAAACTTATTTCCATAGCGCTTTTAAGTATACTATCGCTTGGCGCGTGTAAAAAATCATATCTCGATAAACCTATTAACGGCGCCCTCGAGCCTCAATTTCTCGAAACAGAATCAGGAGCTAATGAACTGCTTGTAGGTGCTTATGCAGTGTTGGATGGCCAGCAGGGCGGCGACGCCTCGGTAGGCGGCGGCGGTGCGTGGGAAGCCTCGCCGGATAACTGGGTATATGGCGGTGTAGTAGGCGGAGATGCATCAAAAGGCAGTATAGCCGGCGATCAGCAACCGATAGAACCAATGATGAAATACAACGCCGATGCCAGCAATGGTTTTTTTGACAGCAAATGGCGGGCCGATTACGAGGGGGTATCACGCACAAACAACACCATCAAAATAACCAATAAGGTTACTTCGATATCAGCCTCAAACAAAACCAATATACTTGCACAGGCCCGTTTCTTAAGAGCGCATTATTACTTCGACCTGAAAAAGATGTTTAATAATGTGCCCTATCTTGATGAAACAACAACCGACATTAATCAACCCAACAATACAGATATCTGGCCAAAGATTGAAGCGGATTTCAAATACGCTTACGACAATCTGCCTAATATCCAAACCGAAGTTGGCCGCGCCAATAAATGGGCTGCCGGTGCATACTTAGGTAAAACATACCTGTACGAGCATAAATATGCTGAAGCAAAGGTTGTATTTGATGCGGTTATTGCGCAGGGTGTAACTTCCGACGGTAAAAAGTATGCACTTAACGCTAAATTCAACGACAATTTCAGAACGGCTACCAACAACAGCGCCGAATCTGTTTTTGCCGTTCAGGCTGCTGCCAATACCGATCCTAACGGCCCGTCGCAGGCAAATAACGGCGATATGCTTAACTTTCCGTATGGCAATAGCAGCCCGTTTAGCTGCTGTGGTTTTTACCAGCCATCAATTGACCTTGTAAATCATTTCCGCACCAATTCAACTACCGGCTTACCATATCTTGACGATTATAACAGCCACGCTATAAAAACAGATATGGGCCTGGCATCGGCCGACGATTATACTCCTGACGCAGGTACTATTGACCCGCGCCTTGACTGGACTGCCGGTCGCCGCGGGATCCCTTATCTTGACTGGGGCTTACATCCGGGAGCCGACTGGATCCGAGATCAGCAGTACGGCGGCCCTTATTCGCCTATCAAAAACGTTTACGGCCAGGCCGAGCAGGATGTAAACGGCGATAACACCTCATGGGCGCCAGGCTCAGGCATCAATTATAACATTATTCGTTACGCCGATGTACTGTTAATGGCCGCTGAGGTTGAAGCACAGGTTGGTAGCCTTGATAAAGCCGAAAGCTATGTAAACATGGTGCGTAACCGCGCAGCTAATCCTGAAGGTTTTGTACACAAATACAAAGACAATGATGACCCTACAGCAGGTTTCACCACTCAGGCAGCAGCTAACTATAAAGTGAGCCCTTATCCCGGCGGTGCCTTTGCCAGCAAAGATTTTGCGCTTAAAGCCATTTATTTTGAGCGTAAAATTGAGCTTGCCATGGAAGGTCATCGCTTTTTTGACCTTGTACGCTGGGGCATTGCCGATACCGAGCTTAATGCTTACATAGCATATCAAAGTACGTTGACCAGTGATGTAAAAGGCGGTAAATTTATTAAAGGTAAAAGCGAATATTTCCCGATACCGCTGGTAGAGATTGACTTAAGCGCTAAGGGCGGCACACCGCAATTGAAACAAAATCCGGGCTATCATTAATTAAAGCTGAAAGCAAAATGCGCAAAGCTAAAAGCTAATAAACTGGTGTTCAGTTGGTAACAGGAAAATGCAAAATTATAAATAACCTGACAACTTATCGGGAAAGCATACTTCCCGGTAAGTTTATTATCTTGCCTTAACATCCCTGCTTCTGAAAAGCTGATTATAAACATTTTTAAACCCATTTATGGACAAATCATCATCGCGGTTTTTATCGCTGGATGTATTTCGTGGCATGACTTTATGCTTCATGATCATTGTAAATACGCCGGGCAGCGGAGCAGCCCCTTTTTCGCCACTTGAACATGCCGCATGGCATGGCTTCACCCCCACCGATCTTGTGTTTCCTTCTTTTTTATTTGCAGTAGGCAACGCCATGAGCTTTTCAATGAAACGCTACCAGGAAATGGGCAACTCGGCTGTGCTAAGCAAAGTTTTCAGGCGTACCCTGCTCATATTTTTAATAGGTTACCTCATGTACTGGTTCCCTTTCTTTTCAACAAGCGGCGGGCATTTTCATCTAAAAACAATTACCCATACCCGCATTATGGGTGTTTTGCAACGCATTGCCCTGTGTTATTGCTTTGCCTCGCTCATGATCCATTTCCTGTCCAAACAAACGGTTTTCATTTTATCGGGGTTATTTCTGGTGATCTACTGGATCATCCTGCTGGTGTATGGCAACCCAGCCGACCCTTTGAGCATGACCGGCAATGCAGGCATCTACCTTGATAAATTTTTGTTCGGGCCTGATCATTTATATCACGGCGAGGGTATTCCGTTCGATCCGGAAGGCGTATTAAGCACGTTACCGGCAATTGTTAACGTTGTAGTTGGATACTATGCAGGTAAATTTATCCAGCAAAAAGGTAAGGGATATGATACCACCACCAAATTGCTGTTAACCGGCTGCCTGTTCATCTTCCTGGCCTTATGCTGGAACATGGTTTTCCCGATCAATAAAAAACTGTGGACAAGCTCCTTTGTGCTGGTAACCACCGGGTTGGATTTAGTGATCCTCTCAGCCTTGATATATGCTTTGGAAATTAATAATTGGAATAAAGGCAATTGGGCCCGTTTTTTCACCACCATGGGGAAAAATCCGCTGCCTATATATGTGCTATCCGAAATACTGCTGATCCCGGTAAGTATGATCATGATAAACGGCACAAACGCTGTCGATTGGATCAACACCGCTTTTTACCAGGCTATAGCGCCCGGCCCGATTGGATCATTGCTATTCGCTATCAGTTTTATGATGATTTGCTGGCTGGTTGCCTACATCCTCGACAAGCGGAATATCTATATCAGGGTGTGATTGGAATTTTGGATTTCGAATGTTCGATTTCGGATTTTTTTTGGGGTTTCATCGATTGATTTTTGATTTCACCGATTTTGTCTGAACAGGAATTTTAAGGAATTAAATAATTACAGAACGCTCTGCAAATTCAAAAAAGAATCTAAAAATTCTTTTAAAATTTGAGTTCAGACAATATACTGGTCATCCTCAAATCCTAAAAATCATGGTTCAGAAAATATACTTCTTAATATTATTTAAAAAGTTTAATTTGCGTACATCCAATTAAATAACAATTCTTTATGAAGAAATTATCCTTATTGCTTTGCGGCTGTATGGCACACCTGCTTTCTGCGGCCCAAACAACCAAACCGGCACTCGCGCTTATTCCGCAACCGGTAAAAGTTACCCAAACTACCGGCCAGTTTGTGCTGCCCAAAACAGTAATTGTAGAAGCCGGTTCATCTGCCGATGTGGCAAATGTAACTGCCTATCTTAAAAGAAAACTGTCTACTGCTACGGGTGTATTCATCACCGTAAAAAGTGTAGCGCCGACAGCGCCCATCAGGCTGATTCTAAATAAAACAGCCGATACAGTTCTCAAAACCGAGGGGTATAAATTATCCGTAACCTCTAAAAAAGTAGTGATCCACGCTAATGATGCCGCGGGACTATTTTATGGCGTACAGACGTTTTTCCAGCTGTTGCCTAAAGAAATTGAAGGACTGGAAGTAGCCAAGGGCGTAAAATGGACTGCACCCGCGGTTGAAATTACCGACTATCCAAGGTTTGGATGGAGAGGGTTGATGTTTGATGTATCACGCCACTTTTTTACCAAAGCCGAGGTTAAGCAATACATCGATGCCATGGTTAAGTATAAATTTAACCTGCTGCATTTACACCTTACCGATGATGAAGGTTGGCGCGTGGAGATCAAAAGCCTGCCAAGATTAACCGAAGTAGGATCGCACAACGTAAAAAAAGTAGGCCAGTTTGGTACGTTTACTCCACCTACACCTGATGAGCCACGTACCTACGGCGGTTTTTATACCCAGGAAGATATCAAAGAGTTGGTACAATACGCCAAAGACAGGTTTGTGAACATCCTGCCCGAAATTGACGTACCGGGCCATAGCCTCGCTGCGATAGTTGCCTACCCTGAGCTTTCATGCACTCCGGGTGCCGATAAATATGTGGTGAACTCCGGCGAGCCTTTCATGGATTGGAGCGGCCCGCATAACCGCGCTATTGTCGACAATACCCTTTGCCCTGCCAACGAAAACGTTTATACGTTTATGGATAAAGTTATTACCGAAATTGCACAGTTGTTCCCCTTTGGCTATATCCATTTAGGGGGTGATGAGTGCGCCAAAAACTTCTGGGAGCAAAGTGATGCCATCAAAGCATTAATGGCCAAAGAAAACCTGAAAACAATGAGCGAAGTACAGGCTTATTTCGAAAAGCGACTTGAAAAGATTGTAGAATCGAAAGGCAAAAAATTCATGGGTTGGGACGAGATCATTGAGGGCGGTCTGGGCCCTAATGCAGCTGTGATGAGCTGGCGGGGTATTCAGGGAGGTATCACCGCTGCTAAAGCAGGCCATGAGGTGGTCATGAGCCCAACAACGTTCGCTTACCTTGATTACATGCAAAGCGACCGTGTAAACGAAACCAAGATCTATGCCACACTTCGCTTAAACAAAACTTACTCTTGGGAGCCTGTACCTGATAGTGTTGATGCACGCCTCATTAAAGGCGGTCAGGCCAACTTATGGACCGAGCAGGTATACAACATCCGCCAAGCCGAATATATGACCTGGCCACGCGGCATGGCTATTGCCGAGGATGTATGGTCGCCAAAAGGAACTAAAAACTGGGACGGATTTTTTAGCCGGGTTGAGAAACATTTCCCGCGCTTTGATGAAGCCGAAACCAAGATAGCCCCAAGCGCTTACGATCCATCATTTGATGCAGTGTTGAATCCTGACAGCACGTTAAAAATCACACTAACAAATGAGGTAAACGGGCTGGACACTTATTACAGCTTCGACAACTCGTTCCCCGACAGGTTTTATCCAAAATATACAGCGCCGATAGATGCCCCTAAAGATGCAACCACGCTAAGGGTGATCACTTATCGTGGTAAAAAGCCAATAGGCCGTATGGTTACCATGCCATTGGCTGAGTTGAAGAGCAGGATTAAGAAGTAAGAATAATTCATAAATAGAAAGCCCTCCGGATTGAATTTCGGAGGGCTTTCGTGTTTAAGTACGCTTATACTATCGCCAACGCCCGGCTCCAGCCGAGTGTTTACTATTAAGCGGCCTCTGGCCGCCGAAGTTCTGTTATTTTCTTGCGCTCGTTTGCAACGAGCGCTTAATATGGTTCGGCGATTGCATCGCGGATATCGCATTACAAACGAGCGCAAGGTATGTTCGCTTCGGCGGCCAGAGGCCGCTTAATAGTTGCCACTCGGCTGAAGCCGGGCCGCGGCGGGCTTTTTCTATTGGCGTTATTTTTATTTCAGCTCCGGAAATTTGGTAGCCTCAAAAATACTTTTCTCAGTAGCAGCTTTTTCAACATCCTGCCATTTGCGCGGCGCATCTATCGACAGGATTGTGCCCTTGTCTTTACCAATTTGTACGTCATCTTCAATACGTACGCCAATATTCCACCATTTTTTATCGCAGGGGCTGCCGGCAGGGATATAGATCCCCGGCTCAACGGTGATCACCCAGTTCTCTTCCAAATTACCGCGACCGCCTTTGTCATGCACATCAAGCCCTAAATGGTGCGAGCAGCCATGCGGGTAATATTTACGTACTTCTGAAGCATCCTTGATAATACCAAGCTTAATTAATCCGGCCGATAATACTTCTACCGATTTTTGCTCAAGACTTGCATAGGGAACTCCCGCTTTACACAATTTAAAAATCTCTTCCTGCGCATCGTAAACTAATTGGTAAATGGCTTTTTGCTCTTCGGTAAATTTGCCGTTAGCCGGTACAGTGCGGGTAACGTCGGCAGAATAGCCATGATATTCGGCACCAACATCCATGAGTAATAACTGGTTATCAATTTTTGTGGCCGAGTTTTCTTCATAATGCAGGATACAACCATTAGCGCCTGCACCTACAATTGGTGGATAGCCCTCGTCTTCTGCTCCGTATCTTTTATGCACGTAGGTCATGATGCCTTCAACCTCGCGCTCGCTCATATTGGGTTTTACCGATTTCATTACTGCCAGATGGGCAAGGCTTGAGATCTCAACCGCTTTTTTCAATACGGCTATTTCCTCCGGTGTTTTTACGCCGCGGAGTTTTGAAGTAAATTCAGCATATCCGGTGTTACCGCCGTAAGTTGTGCCAATCTTTGCCTTAACATCGGCAAGCGTTGCAGAATCGGGCTTGGCCGCCAATTGTTGTATAAGCGGATTATTCTTGTGATCCTCATCAGCAAACTTATCTTTAAAATAAGTCATGAAACGGGCTAAATTTTGAGGAGTAACCATCCTTGCTATCAAATTAAGATCACTCATAACCTGCCTGTTGGTTTCCGTTATGCCAGCCTTAATTTTAAAAGCTGCGATCAGTTTTTTTAGCTCGCCGGTCGATCCATCGCCGGTAACATCTTCGGGCAGTGCATCATAATACACATTGGCAAACTTTTTAAAATCAACCGGGAATTTCGCGAAATCCTCGCTGTTGTAAACCCGCTTAAAACCAAGCTGCGATTTAGCGCCCTCAAGGCCTAAACGCCTGCCTGTCCATTGCTCACGAGCGGCATCCCGGTGACGTACAAACAGCACCTCGTTATAGCTGCTGTCGCCCACAGCCTGCATTTCTTTAAATACCAACAACACTGAATTGGGTTCTTTATATCCTGAAAAATAATACAGATCGGGATTAGGATGATAAACGTAGTTAACATCGTTCGAAAATACCTGTTCAGGGTACGAGAAGATCACCATCACCGAATTGGCGGGCATCAGGTTGCGCAGGGCCTGGCGTCTTCCGGCATGAAACTCTTTGCTTAAATAATCGGTGGGCAGGTTTTCGGCGGTTTGTCCGAAACAGCGGTTGCCGCCGCCCAGGGCAAGTAAAATTACTAATGCCCGAAAAAATGATCGCGTCATAATGATAAAGGAATAATGTCAGTCAAAAAAACGGTTTAAGATACTAAATATCAGGGATTATCATGCTCACCCTTTTAGGGTGAAAAGATTGATGTGCAAATGAAAAGATTTCAGATGTGCAAATTAGCAAGGACAATATCAACGCTGAAACCAATGGCTACAAAAAAACAACTATGTCATTGCGAGGAGCGGCCCGGGTTTGTGTTCCAGGGGCGACGTGGCAATCTCGTCGCATAGACAGCAAACCGGCATGGCGAATAGCATTGGCTATGAGATTGCCACGCTATCGCTCGCAATGACATATTAAATTTGAACGGTCTACTTAATCTTCCTTGCCGTTACACCTTCATTGGTGATTTTCACCGGCAGGATCTTGCCATCCTTGTCAAAGTACATTTTATCGATACAGGTAACGCGGTGGTTGCCATCAGTTTCGGTTAAGGGGCGGCGGTGGTAAACAATATACCATTCATCCTTCCCCGGCACCTGGATCACGGAGTGGTGCCCTGCTCCTGTGGCTATGCTCGGGTCTTGTTTCAATATTGTTCCGATCCGGTTAAACGGACCAAACGGCGAATCGCCGATTGCATACGCCACGCGGTAATCCGGACCAGTCCAGCCGCCTTCGCTCCACATAAAATAATATTTGCCTTTGCGTTTAAACATCACCGGGCCTTCAACATAATCTTTAGGGGTGATCAGTTTGTAGGTTTCACCATCTTTAAACGGTTCGATACCTGTAAAGTCGTTTTTTAGCTTTACGATATTACATTGGCCCCAGCCACCGTAAATCATGTAGTACTGGCCGTCGTCATCTTTAAACACAAATTGATCTATAGGCTGCGCTTTATTGATGATCTGGCCAATGAGTGGTTTGCCCAAAAGGTCTTTGAATGGGCCTTCAGGTTTATCGCCAACGGCAACACCTATACCGCCAACTTCGTTATTGTTCTGAATATCGTTAGCGCCAAAAAAGATATAGTATTTACCGTCTTTTTCAGTTACTGCCGGAGCCCACATAGCACGTTTAGCCCACTTTACAGCGGCAGTATCGATAATGCGGGGATGCTTAGTCCAGTTAACCAGATCGGGCGATGAAAAGGCATCCATAAATACCTGGTCGTTATATTTAGCCGAATAGGTTGGATATACCCAGTATTGTTTATTGAAGATTTTGGCTTCCGGGTCGGCATACCAGCCTTGAACAATAGGATTACCTGATGTTTTCTTCTCCTGTGCTAATGCCTTATTTTCAGATATGATAATTGCCGCACCAAACGTTGCCAGTAAAACCAGTTTTTTAGGAATGATCATTGGGAAATAGATTTTTGGTCTAAGATATTAAAATAGATAAAACGTTTTAGTAATGAGGTGCGAATTTATTCGGATTGAGACGAATTACACAAATTTTTAAATTGTTGAGCTTTAACTGCCAACGATTAATTCGTGTAATTCGATTAAATTAAATCAACACCCAAAATGGTATTCGTGAAAACTTTTTAATTACCCGTATTCTGCTGTTTCGGCTTCTTTTTACCCCAGCGACGGTTAGGTTTCCTTTTGGCATCTCCTTGAGGCTGTTCGGGCTTCAGGGGTTGTATTGTGGCCAGTTCATCCGGCAGTGCCATCAGCTTTATCGGCTTTTCAATCAGTTTCTCAATATTTTTAAGCTTGCGCTCATCGCGGTGGTTAACGAAGGTTATGGCGGTACCGGTGGTAGCGGCGCGGGCCGTACGACCAATACGGTGAATATAATCTTCCGGATCGCCTGGAACATCGTAGTTGATCACCAGGTCGATGCCCTCCACATCAATGCCGCGCGAAAGGGCGTCGGTACCGATGATAACCGGTAATTGCTTGTTTTTGAACTTAAGCAGGATCTCTTCACGCTCTTTCTGCTCCAGGTCGGAGTGGAAAGACATTGCGTTGATCTTGATCGCCTTAAGTTCTTTGTATAGCGCTTTAACAATTTCCTTGCGCGATGCAAAGATGATGATACTTGTAAATGCCGAATCTTTCAGGATATGCTGTACCAACGGCGTTTTTTGTTGATCATGAACCCGGTAAACCTGCTGATCGATACCAACGGCCGGCTGCGAAATAGCGATATTGATCTGCTCCGGATCTTTCAAAATAGCTTTGGCCAATGAACGGATACGGCCTGGCATGGTGGCCGAAAACAACAGCGTTTGCCTCTCTTTTGGCAGGTAGCTGATAATTTTCATGATATCATCAGAAAATCCCATATCCAGCATCCTGTCGGCCTCATCAAGTACCAAATGTGTAAGGTGATTAAGCTTCAGCACGCCTGATGTAAGGTGGGCGATCAGCCGGCCGGGGGTAGCTACAATAATATTTACATTGTTTTGAATGCCGCGGCGCTGTTGTTCGTAAACAATGCCGTCGCCGCCGCCAAAAACAGCAATAGAGCTGATACCGGTAAAATAGGCAAGGCCTTCAACCTGCTGATCTATTTGCTGGGCAAGCTCGCGGGTTGGGGCAAGTATAAGGGCACTGGTATGGTGTTTATTTGTTTTGCTGATGCTGTTTAAAACAGGAAGCAAATAAGCGCCGGTTTTACCGGTACCGGTTTGAGCGCACGCAATCAGATCGCGCCCCTCCATAATGGCTGGGATGGCCATAGATTGTATGGGTGTGGGGTTTACGAAACCCATGCTCTCTACACCTTCAAATAATTGCTCGTTAAAATTAAAATCCTGGAAAGTCACTATATCTTATAAGTAAATTATGCAAGGTATAAAAATTTAACGGCAAATGAGGGTTTTAGCATTAATTGGGCTTCCTTTAAAGAATCAAAATAAATCTGGTCACCTTTTATATGACACTCAACTTACCTGTACAATCAATTCAAAAATATATTTTTGAAAACCTATGAATATTATCACTCAAACACCACGCTTGCTGATCCGTGAATTTACAGCCGAAGATGAAGAACTTGTTACCACAATAGATGCCGATGACCGGCTTACACAATATGTGAAAAAACGTACTCCGCAAGAGAGTAAACAGGTTTTTAAAGATACGCTGAAGGAATACCAGAACGGTTCGGGCCTGGGCAGATGGGGGATTTTTAATATCACAGATAACGATTTTATAGGTGTTTGCGCCCTTAAACCAAGCGATTACGACAAGAGCCGCATTGAGCTGGGCTACCGGCTGCACCTCAAACACTGGGGACAAGGTATAGCTACCGAACTTGCCGAAGCACTGATCAGTTATGGATTCAATGATATAGGGCTAAAAGAGATTTGCGCCGTTACCCATCCGCAAAACGCAGCATCACAAAGGGTGCTGATTAAAGCCGGTTTTGTACGTGAAGGGATTGTGTTTTGGTATGGGGAAGATGTGCCGTTTTTTAGGGTGAAAAACCCCACCCAACCCTCCCCGGAAGGGAGGGCTTAAAGACATTTATTAAAAGTCTCCCCCATCGGGCGGAGATTTAGAGGGGGTGTAACTCTTTAATAATATCCCTACATCCGTTTTCAATCAGCTCAAAAACCGGTTCAAACTGGTTATCGTCGTAATATGGATCGGGGACAACTTTATCACCTAACAGAAGCTTTACTTTAGCAGTCTGTTTTTCGTTGCGGGCCATATCAAGCACATCGCTCAGGTTATTGTGGTCCATCACAAAAATATGGTCAAACTCGTCAAAGTCTGTAAGCTTAAACTGACGGCAAATCTGTTTGCTGATGTCGATACCATGGTTACGGGCTGCGCGAATGGAGCGTCTGTCGGGAGCTTCGCCTATATGCCATCTTCCGGTACCCGCCGAATCAACATCCCAGCCAAGTCCATTTTCATCTGCCAGGTGCTGCATAACCCCCTCCGCCAGCGGCGAACGGCATATATTGCCCAGGCATACCATTAGTATTTTCATTTTTTTGAGGTAAAAGGCGAAAGGATAAAGGCGAAAGGTTTAGGCAGAAAATCTACCTTTTACCTTTCAGCTTTAACCTCAAGAACTATCCAAATATCTGGTTCAGCAAACCGGCCAAACGTACGCCGGCTTTAACCATTTGCTGGTTAAGGGTTGCTATATGGCTAAAGTTGTATTTGTAACCAAGTTTATCACCGGTTTTAGTTTCGGCGTATAGCTTATCAGCCATCTGGTTGCTTTCGTATATCCACTGGCTCATTGGCGCTTTTTGTAACTCTGTGCGTTGAGCGGCTGTGGTGTGGTTTATCATCGCGGTGTACTCGGTGTAGCTTAACTGCTGAAGGTCAATCAGCTCGCTGTCCCAAACCGAATGCAGGTTGCTCTCTTTACCAAACCATTGTACCTTTACATCGTTACCGCCCTTATCACTCAGGTGACCAGTGTGCAGCGGTTGGTGCACATCCTCAACAATATGGATCAGCATGCGCAGGTAAAGCAACTTGTTGGTTTTGGTAGTAGTTTTCTTTTTAAGTTCGGCCACCAGGAAATTCATTTTGGTATAGGCATCGGTAATCGTGTCGGCCTTTAAATAAGCCTGCAGGTCCGGGTAGCTGTAAGCTTTTTCCAGGTTGATAAAATGCCAGTTATACAGGTAATTGTAGGCAGGGTCTGATTTAATAAAATCGGCCCAGTTGCTGGTAATGGCAATCGACTCATTACCTAAAATGGCTTGAATAGCTTTACGGGCTTTGGCGGTTAGGTAGCTATCCGCAACCTGGCCGCAAATGCGGTGCCCATTAGTACCCCAGGCCATGCTTTGCAGGGGGATATAAAATATCGCCACCAGCAGTAAAAGTTTTTTTAAGGTTTGTGTTTTCATTACAATGGTTTTGGAATGCAGCTTGTTCTTTTTATTAAATGCGCGTTAATAGGTATTACGTTGGATGTACTTACAAACCGGATCAGGGAGTCGCTTTGCTTATGAACCTTAAAATATTCTTCATAATCGCCAAATCTGAAACAACCCTGCTCATTTTTATACGAGCCATCAGCATTGCAAAACTGCCCTTTAATGTGGAGTGTGTCCCGCCGTTGCGAATAAGTTCCCCGTATATATTCATCCCAATGGCCTTTGCTCATACACGTATCAGCCCCGTAATTAACCTTGCTAACGGTACTGATCTTCAAAAGAAATGAATCGCAGCTGAACTTAATATTGTATAGCGAATATGTTACCAGGCTTTTTTGCGCAGGTACCGAGTCTTGTTTCCATTCGCCCTGCAAATAACCCTCGCCGGGCGTTTGTTTATCCGGGTTCATGGTACAGGAGGTTATTATGAGGCAAAAGGCGAAAGGTAAAAGGCGAAAGGCTTTTTTTAAGCTAAAAGCCGAAAGCGGAAAGCCCAAAGCGAAAGGCTTAAAGCAGAAAGATAAAAAGTGAAAGCTATAGCGTTTTTGCATAAGCGAAAAATAAAAAGGCCCCTCTCCATCCGGAGAGGGGTTTGGGGTGAGGCTTATTTCAAACTGCCTATCATATTTTCGGGGCGTACCCACTCGTCAAACTGTTCGTTGGTTAGTAAGCCTAAACCAATAGCAGCTTCGCGCAGTGAGCTGCCGTTTTTAAGGGCTGTTTTAGCAATTTTTGCCGCGTTTTCATAGCCGATATGCGGGTTAAGCGCAGTTACCAGCATTAATGAGTTTTCGAGGTGTTTTTTGATGCCATCATAATTAGGTTCAATGCCTACAGCGCAATGATCATTGAACGACACGCAGGCATCACCAATTAACCTTGCCGATTGCAGGAAGTTTGCCGCCATAACCGGTTTAAATACATTCAGCTCGTAATGGCCGTTTGAGCCGCCGATGGAAATAGCCACATCATTACCCATAACCTGTGCAGCCACCATGGTAACCGCTTCGTTTTGGGTTGGATTAACTTTACCCGGCATAATTGATGAGCCCGGCTCGTTATCGGGGATATGGATCTCGCCAATACCCGAACGCGGACCAGAAGCCAGCATCCTGATATCGTTAGCAATTTTCATTAATGAAACCGCAATTTGTTTCAGCGCGCCATGACTTTCGACAATGGCATCGTGAGCGGCAAGAGCTTCAAATTTATTTTCGGCTGTGATGAACGGAAAGCCGGTAAACTGGGCAATGTACTCAGCAACTTTTACATCATAACCTTTAGGCGTGTTGATCCCTGTACCTACAGCCGTACCACCAAGGGCCAGTTCAGAAAGGTGATCAAGCGTATTACGCAATGCTTTTAAGCCGTGGTTCAACTGTGAAACATAACCTGAAAACTCCTGGCCTAAGGTAAGCGGGGTAGCATCCATCAAATGGGTACGACCGATTTTTACTACGGATTTGAAAGCCTCAACCTTAGCCTGCAAGGTATCGCGCAGTTTTTCGATACCGGGAATGGTTACATCAATCAGGATCTTGTATGCCGCAATGTGCATAGCTGTTGGGTAAGTATCGTTTGATGATTGTGATTTGTTCACGTCATCATTAGGGTGAATAAAGGTTTTGCCTTCGCCCAGTTTATTGCCTTGTAATACATGTGCACGGTTAGCCACAACCTCGTTCACGTTCATGTTTGATTGCGTGCCCGAGCCTGTTTGCCAAATCACCAGCGGAAACTCCGAAGCCAGTTCGCCGGCCAGGATCTCATCGCACACCTGTGCAATCAGGTCGCGTTTTTCGGCAGGCAATACACCTAAATCGGTATTGGTATAAGCGGCTGCTTTTTTTAGATATGCAAAAGCGTCGATAATCTCCTTTGGCATTGATGCCTCCGGACCAATTTTAAAATTGTTGCGTGAGCGTTCGGTTTGCGCTCCCCAGTATTTGTCGGCAGGTACCTGTACCTCGCCCATGGTATCGTGTTCGGTTCTGAAACTCATGGTATTAAATTTTGCAGGGGCAAAGTTATGTTTTTATATGATGCGGGGGAATGCGGGGTGTAAACTTTTTGATAGGGGGCAATTTGTTTCGAATTCTGAATCTATCGGATTGATAAATTAAGCTTGTGGATGGTGTTATAATCGCACCACCCAGAGCTCGACAGTGGTACGGTGATACCATCCTCGCCGTTGTTACCAACAACTCTGCGCCCAATAATTGTTTTACCTTGTTAACAATGAATGACTTAGATCGATAACCATCTTATTCTTTCCGCAATGAAAAGCTTCAGTGATTACAATAACAAATAGTTAAAAAGAGTTGTTGGTGACAACACCAACAACGGCGCGAATTTTATCCTACTCATACAGCTACCACTTCACATCCTCAATTTTCACAACCTTGTAATCAAAGCCCAATCTTTTGGCATTCTGTTCAACAGTTTGATCAAAACCAGCTTGCTTACGGCGTTCATTTACACCTGCAGCATCTTTAATAGGCCACACATAATAGCCAATTTTTTGGCCGTTGCGCAATGGCTTTGACGTAGCCTGCGAACCGTAGATTTGCTCTTTACCTTCATACATCAGCTGCCTGTCGAGCATCATGGCGTACAACCTGAAAGGTAATTCTTTGTTTTCGGCAGCCGTTTTTATCGCGGGCAGGTACTTACCTATTTTAGGGGAATGCTGCACTACCGACCACGCAGCTTCATTAGTTGGTTCGCCAACAAGCGTTTTGCCGGGGTAACCGTACTTGTTAAACACATTCTCGATAAAAATCAAATTGGTCGAATCGGCCTGGCTCTGAAGCTTCCAGTAATGGCCTGTTGCTTCTTCCGGTTTAACCGGTAAAGTTTTCAACACCGAATCCTTTTTGCTCGGATCCATCAGATAAGTTAAGATCTCGCGATATTTCTGATCAAGTGCTAATACACTGTCAAGCTGTCTCTTCAAAACAGGGTTAAACTTTTGCTGTGCAGATGCTGTGCTTGCCGTTATCATTAACAAGGCGATGATCAGGTTTTTCATGGTCAATAAGGTTTAAGCAAATAAACGCAAAAACCTGTATCACAAGTATAAACTATCCGCCTTTTCAAACAATTTTTTATTGCATTCGGTGGCACCTAAAGAATAATTGAATCGCGAAAGCGCATACAGCAATGGCAGCTTGGCCGGCGCTATTTCATTTTGCTGCAGATCGTTGAGCCAGTCGGCCCCGCCAAACTCTGCCCTGTATTTTTTTTCGAGGCGATCATAGATCCGGTAGGCATCATCATAGCCAAGCCACTCCGGTTTGATGTACAGACCGGTGAGGTCGCCCATTTTTTTTCGTTCCTCCGCTTCTGCTGTATCGGCGCTGCCAAATACAAAATAAAAATACAACCACAGGGCCAGGCCAATTGCCCCGATTAACAAAGCGGTTGAATCCCTTTCGCTAAAAAAGAAGATGAAAGCAATAAAGGCTATGATCACCGAAAACATGCGGGCGTAGCCTGCAATGATGCTTTGATGGTTGAGTGGAATATTAAACCCATTGCGGCTTCGCCAGGCCGACCGGGTTACCAGCATGGAGCTGGTTGGGAACAGTGGAATGCCAATAACCACAAATTTGGTCTCTATCCACTGCCCGTTAACCTCATGCACTTTGCCCAAAAACAATGATCCTATTAACATATCAGGTATAATTTAGTCGCGTTATTATAAACCACAACTTATAAAAGTGCTTTTAAACAAATGTTAAATATTTATTAAAAACTAAATATTAACAAACGGCACCCCAATTACCTGTTGTTTTTTATTTTACAAATAAGAAAATCAAACTTAATTAACTAAAAAATGTTAACTGTAAAAACAAATACATAAACACTACTATGAAAAAGTTAAGTT
Organism: Mucilaginibacter gossypii; assembly: GCF_900100945.1. GTDB lineage: Bacteria > Bacteroidota > Bacteroidia > Sphingobacteriales > Sphingobacteriaceae > Mucilaginibacter > Mucilaginibacter gossypii. The sequence goes on from NZ_FNCG01000005.1 coordinate 308,641, forward strand.
TAATTGCAATGATGGCCCTGGCGGCATTATCATTCCAGGCCTGTAAAGGCGGAGCAAAAAGCGGCAGCGGCGATAGCACAGCAGCTGCAACAACTGACACTGCCGACAGTGCCAACAAAGTAAAAGACACAACTACTACCGGTGCTACAGGCATTGCAGTTACTGCCGATGATGCAAAATTTGCAACCGAAGCGGCCAATGCCGGCTTAGCCGAAGTTGCCGTTGGCCAGTTGGCCAGCGAAAAGGCAACCAATGCCAAAGTAAAAGATTTTGCTAAAATGATGGTTACTGACCACAGCAAAGCAAACGACGAACTAATGGCCATAGCCAAAACCAAAAACATTACCCTGCCATCGGCACCTGATGATGAGCACCAGAAAATGAAAGCCGACCTGGCAGCCAAAACAGGCGCTGATTTTGACAAAGACTATGTTGATGCTATGGTTAAAGGCCATAAAAAAGTTGAATCATTGTTTGAAGATGCTTCAAAAAACTGCAAAGATGCCGACCTTAAAGCCTTTGCAGCTAAAACATTACCTGTTATCCAACACCATTTAGCCGAAATTGAAGCTATTCAAAAAGGCATGAAGTAATCAGCTATTGATTAATTCAAGACAGAAAAAGGGAGATGTAACAATCTCCCTTTTTCTGTTTAATTCCCTTGTACAGGTGTAGCTAAAACGATACTTTTAACACAGCAAAATCTATTTTAATATGTCGAAACCAATAGTAACCGGCCTCATGGCCTATGGAATGTCGGGCAGGATTTTTCATGCCCCGTTTTTAACTACCAATCCGGGCTTTACTTTTAAGGCCGTGGTTGAGCGCCATGAAAAAAAAACCGGCAAAAAATACCCTGATGTGATCAGCTATGATAGCATCGACCAGCTGCTGAATGACGAGGAAATAGAGCTCATCATTGTTAATACCCCTAACAACACCCACTTTGATTATGCTGTACAAGCTCTAAATGCAGGTAAACATGTACTGATTGAGAAGCCCGCAGCCGTAACTTCAAGCGAGGTAAAAGCGCTGTATGATTTGGGCAAAAAACTTGATTTGAAAGTAATGATCTACCAAAACCGCCGTTATGACAGCGGCTTCCTTTCGGTAAAGGAGGTGATTGAAAGCGGCAGGTTAGGGGAGTTGATCGAGGTTCATTTCAGGCTGGACAGGTACCGCATGGCCATCGGTGCAAAACAATTTAAAGAAACAGCGGGCGTTCCGGGCGGCGGCCTTACCTATGACCTTGGCGCCCATTTGGTTGATAATGCCATCAGTATCTTTGGCAGGCCATTGAGCTATGAAAAAACAACCGCTGCATTCAGGCCAAACTCGCAGGTTGATGATTATTTCAATATCCACCTTAAATATCCTAATCAGCTTAACGTATACCTAACCTCGGGGTTGCTCATTGCCGAGCATACTTATGGCTTTGTGGTACATGGCACATTAGGCAGCTTTGTAAAAATGCGTACCGATGTACAGGAAGCACAGCTTGATGCCGACATGATGCCTACCGACGAAGGTTTTGGCATCGAGCCCGAAGGCAGCGACGGTAAACTGGTGCTTATGGGTGCCGACGGGCAGAAGACCGTGGAATGGATAAAGTCACCCAAAGGTAATTATAATGGCATATTTGATGCCGTATATCATACCGTGCGCGAAAATGCGTTATTCCCGGTAACTGAGGAGCATGTTGCCTGGCAAATTGAATTGCTTGAAAGCTAAAAATGTTGTAACTATGCTTATTAAATGCTAATTAAAATAATGAAGAAACTGTATTTACTGCTTTGTCTGATTATTGCCGCCGGGTGCAGCCAGGCACAAACGCCACCTGCTAATTCCGGCTTGCCGCCATATCACATCCTCACTACAGACAGTGTTTACGTTACTCCTGCCAACCTGAAAAAAAACAAACCGGTAATGGTGATCTATTTTTCGCCCGATTGCAGCCATTGCCAGCACCTGATGTATGATCTGAAACCCGAGCTGCCCAAATTAAAAAATGTACAGATAGTGATGATCACTTTTATGCCTATGCTTAAAGGGATCCAAACTTTTCAGCGCGATTTTGACCTGGCCAAATACCATAACATTACTATCGGCACCGAAGGTTATACCTACCTGGTACAAAAATTTTATAGTGTACAAACAACTCCATATATCGCTATTTATGATAAGTATGGTAAATTATTCCAGTCGTACCCAAAAGTGCCAAAAATTCCGGTACTGATGGAAACGCTTAAAAAAGTATAAAGTAGCTAACTTATAGCTCAAGCCGGTTAACGCAACGTTAACCGGCTTTTTTGTTTAACGTCCCCTCATGATCTCTCGCACCCTGAGTTACCCCACAAAACTGTTTTGTCGTTTAATCAGCAAGGTGTGTTGTTTTGCCCGCTGGGGCAAAGGATATTTTTATAACTAACGTCCCATCAGGGTCTCTCGCAGAGGACCCTGATGTATACGCCATGCTGGCTCGTTGTTCTGACTCTTGAACGCGGTAAGCCTCAGGGTCTCTCGCAGAGGACCCTGAGGGGACGTGAGGAGGCTGTTTTTGTTACCTGCTACCAGGGTAATCCTTCAATCCTATAAATCACGGTTCAGAAAAAAATCAGTGTAATCGATGAAATCAAAAATCAATCGGTGTAATCCCCAAAAAATCAAACCAATCAACGGGTACCGATTACGCTTCATAATAGTTACCTTTGCGGCCAATATTTAAGTTGACGATGAAGAATACCGCATTAACCGATATCCACGTAAAAGCCGGTGCCAAAATGGTTCCATTTGCCGGTTACAACATGCCCGTTCAATACACAGGCATTAACGCCGAACACGAAACCGTGCGCAAGGCCGTTGGTGTTTTTGACGTAAGCCACATGGGCGAATTCATTTTAAAAGGAGAGAACGCGCTTGATCTGATTCAGCGGGTTACCAGTAACGACGCCTCAAAATTATACGATGGCAAAGTGCAGTACTCATGCCTGCCGAATGAAAACGGCGGTATTGTTGACGATCTGCTGGTTTACCGGATCGACAAAAAAACCTATATGCTGGTGGTTAACGCTTCAAATATTGAAAAAGACTGGGACTGGATCTCCAAATACAATACCAAGGGTGTAGATATGAAAAACATATCCGACCGGACTTCATTGCTGGCTATCCAGGGTCCCAAAGCTGCCGAAGCTTTACAAAGCCTTACCGAGGTAGATTTGGTATCGATGGAATACTACACCTTTAAAAAAGGAACTTTTGCAGGTGTTGACAATGTATTGATATCAGCTACAGGCTATACCGGTGCAGGCGGCTTCGAGATCTATTTTGAAAACCAATATGCGGAGCAGATCTGGGATGCAATTTTCAAAGCCGGCGAGCCTTTTGGTATTAAGCCAATTGGTTTAGGCGCACGTGATACCTTACGTTTGGAAATGGGTTTCTGCCTATATGGTAACGACATTGATGATAACACCTCACCGCTTGAAGCCGGGTTAGGCTGGGTAACCAAATTCAATAAAGAATTTACCAATGCCGAAGCCCTGCAAGCCCAAAAACAAGCTGGTGTAAGCCGCAAACTGGTAGGTTTTGAAATGATTGACCGCGGCATTCCCCGTCATGATTACCTGATTGTTGATGCGGATGGAAATACTATAGGTAAAGTAACTTCAGGCACGCAATCCCCATCGTTGCAAAAAGCTATTGGTATGGGTTATGTGGATACAGCGTTTGCCAAAGAAGGCACTGAGATTTATATCAGCATCAGGGATAATAAAATTAAAGCGCAGATTGTAAAACCTCCGTTTTATAAAGCCCCCTAACCCCCTAAAGGGGGAACTACCTTCAAAGTTTTCTAAATTAATTAAACACAAATGTCTGAAAATACAATTACTCTAACTCCCCCTTTAGGGGGCCGGGGGGCACACGTTTGCCTAACCCCTGCATTACTGCCACTTTTTAATGTGGAGGATTATATTGTAGTGGTTATTGATATTTTCAGGGCAACATCATCTATATGTTATGGTATTGAAAACGGTGCTGAGGCTATTATACCGGTATCACAAGTTGAGGAGTGTGCCGCGTATAGAGAGAAAGGGCTGGATTACCTTCTTGCCGCCGAGCGCGACGGATCGGTAGTTGATGGTTTTGATTTTGGCAACTCGCCATTTTCATATACTAAAGAAAAGGTTGCCGGTAAAACAATAGTGTTAACCACTACCAACGGCACACATGCACTGCATTTATCGCGCAGCGCTAAAAAGATTGTTATCGGTTCATTCCTGAACCTTTCCGCTTTAAGCAACTGGCTTAATACCCAAAACGAAAATGTGCTGCTGGTGTGTGCCGGCTGGAAAAACAATTTCAATTTGGAGGATACCCTGTTTGCCGGTGCTGTAATTGAGCAGTTAAAAGATAAAGGATTTTTACTGGACGATGCAGCCTTAGCCGCTAACGATCTTTTCCAGGTTGGGAAAAACGATATCAATGCGTATCTCAAGAAAACATCGCACGGCGAACGCCTTAAAAAATTGGGCATCGAAAAAGATATCGAGTTTTGTTTACAGGTTGATTTGACAACTGCCATTCCTGTTTTGGAAGGGGAGAGGTTGGTGAAGTTGGTGGTATAAATATAATATGCCATTGCGAGGAGCGGTCTGGACTAAAGCGTATGGGTCGACGCGGCAATCGCTCGCAATGACATAAATTCTTGAGCTCCCGAAAGAGCCTGTGTAAGTAAGCACCCCCTTTAGGGGGCGGGGGGGGTAAGCTCCACAAGCGCCTTTTCAATCCTGCTGATGGTTTCTTCTTTACCAAGCAGGGCAACAATATCAAATACATGTGGACCAAACTTGCCGCCAACCAGCATAATGCGGAATGGCAGCATTACATCCCCAACTTTTAAACCTTTTTCTTCGGCGAGGGCTTTGAATTTAGCTTCCAGGTCATGAGCTTCAATAGCTGCTTCGTTAGTTAGCAAAGCAATGAACGCGTGATAAAACGCTGTTTTGGCATCTGTCCACTTAGGTTTTACCGCGTTAAGGTCATACTCCCTGGGCTGCTCAAAAAAGAACCCTGCCTGCTGGTAAAAATCAGGAAGTAATACAACGCGATCTTTGATTAAGGTGATAACCTTAGTCAGGTATACATTATCGCTAACAGTAACACCCTTATCAGCAAATACTTTTATAACATCTGATTTCAGACGATCAACTTCAGACTTCTTAATCCACTCGGCGTTGAACCATTTGGCTTTCTCAAAATCAAACTTGGCGCCCGACTTATTAACGCGCTCTATCGAGAATTTTTCTATCAATTCGTCAAGCGTAAAAATCTCCTGCTCGGTACCGTCGTTCCAGCCCAAAGTTGCCAGCAGGTTCAGGAAAGCTTCCGGTAAAAAACCTAATTCACGGAAACCCGGCGTCAACTCGCCTGTTTTTGCATCAAACCAGTTCATGGCATACACCGGGAAACCCAGTCGGGCTCCATCACGTTTGCTCAGTTTACCGTGACCATCCGGTTTCAGGATTAACGGTAAATGCGCCCATTGGGGCATATCGGCCTTCCAGCCCAGGTATTCCCAAAGCAGCAAATGTACCGGCGCCGAAGGCAGCCATTCTTCGCCGCGAAAAGCATGCGTGATCTTCATCAGGTAATCATCAACCACAACGGCCAGGTGATAAGTAGGCATGCCATCGGCTTTTAATAACACTTTATCATCAACCAGGCCGGTTTCAAAGCTCACATATCCGCGAATCATATCATTGAAACTCACGGTTTCGCCCTCCGGCATTTTAATGCGGATCACATGCGGCGTACCTGCATCAAGCAAGGCATCAACCTCGTGCTGAGGCAACGAAAGTGAGTTTCTTAGGGTATGGCGATAGGCCAGGCCGTACTGAAAATTGGGGATCTCCTTCCGGTTTTTGTCCAGCTCTTCGGCGGTATCAAAGGCATAATAAGCATGCCCTTCCATAACCAGGCGTTCGGCATATTCGCGGTAAAGTGGTTTACGCTCGCTTTGGCGATATGGCGCGTAAGGGCCACCGGCAACCGGGCTTTCGTCTGGGTGAAGGCCGCACCATTTAAGACAATCTAAAATATATTCTTCGGCACCTTCCACGTAGCGGGTTTGGTCGGTATCCTCAATTCGCAAAACAAAATCACCGCCATGTTTTTTAGCGTATAAATAGTTAAACAACACGGTGCGCACACCGCCAAGGTGTAAACCACCGGTAGGGCTTGGCGCAAAACGGACTCTTACTTTTTTATCGGTCATGATGGGGGCAAAGATAAGAGGGAAAGTCCATAGTCCATAGTCGATAGTTCATAGTATTATTTAAGCGTGGCTATGGTTATTAGTCGATGGTTGATAGTCCATGGTGATACTTGAAACATACCATGGACTATCGACTATGGGCTATGGACAATCTCTCCACAACAAAAAATTATATTTTACAAAGCAATTTTACGTTATTTGAGCTGTGCCCAGCATGAACCCATATCAACAGAAAAAACGTTGGAAATATTTACTTCTTGCATTTGCCGTGGTAATTGCAATTGGCTCATTGCTTTATACCCGTTACCTGGTAAAAAACATTGAACGTTCGGAACGTACCCGGGCCCAGGTTTGGGCCATAAGTATGCGCCAGATCCTTGCCTCAGATGATAATGACTTTTTAAACTATGTAATAGCCGTGCGCGATAGCCTTACCGTACCCGCCATTGTAACTGATGGAAAAGGCGAAATAGTTTTACAGCGTGGCTTAGACACTACAAAGACTTTTATTAAGCTGGAAGCCGAAAACAACAAGAGGAAAAAATACGATCCGGCTTACTTTAAAGAAGAGCTCGCCTATATGAAGGGTCAGCATCCTCCCATTAAGCTCCAGGTTTTGGGCGAAGAAAACTTTGTTTACTATAAAGATTCGCCGCTGCTTACACAATTACGTTTGTTCCCTTATATTCAGCTTACCGTAATTGCTATATTTTTACTGATGGCCTATACCGCCTTCAGTTCGTCCCGAAAGTCGGAGCAGGACCAGGTTTGGGTTGGCTTAGCCAAAGAAACAGCCCACCAGCTGGGGACACCTATATCATCGCTAATTGCCTGGATTGAGCTGATGAAGGAGAAGTTTAATGCTGAAGACGATGTACTGATTGCCGAAATGGAAAACGATGTAAAGCGTCTTGAAATAGTGGCCGATCGCTTTTCAAAAATAGGCTCCAAATCTGTATTAGAAGAGCATGGTGTATATGCTGTAGTTAAAGATTTTGTTGATTATTTTAAAGTAAGGGTAAGTAAAAACATCAGTTTTGAACTTATCGGCAACCCTCACCTAAAGGCCGGTCTGAATGTTCCGCTGTTTGATTGGGTGATAGAAAACATATTAAAAAATGCCGTTAACGCTATCGAGGGCAAGGGCAGTATTAAGGTTGAAATCAGCGGCAATAAGGTAAAAAACCAGATTTTTATTGACATTACCGACACCGGTAAAGGCATCCCTCGTTCTAAATTTGATACTGTTTTTCAACCCGGTTATACCACCCGCAAGCGGGGATGGGGACTGGGCCTTTCGCTTACTAAACGTATAGTAGAAAACTATCACAACGGGCAAATCTTTGTAAAAGATTCGGAAGTAGGTAAGGGAACAACATTCAGGATAATATTAAAAAATACGCGCAATGATAACAAAACCAAAACCAGGTGATTATTCGCCATTTGCAGCGGGATATGTGGGCCTTGTTGGCGACAATGACGTAATTAGCATGCTTGAACAGCAAATGGATACCAGCTACCAGCTATTCAGTAATTTAACCGATGAGCAGGGACTGTATACCTATGCACCCGGTAAATGGACGGTTAAGCAGGCATTGGGCCATATGATAGATACCGAACGTACCTTTGCCTATCGTGCCCTCGTGTTTTCGCGCAATCATATCGAACTGCCGGGTTTTGACCAGGATATTTATGTTAACAATACCGATTTCAACAGTCAAAATATAAAAGACCTTGCCGAAGAGTTCCGTGCATTGCGCCAGGCAAGCCTTTATATGATTAAAGCATTCAGCGATGAGCAGCTAAATCGTAACGGTATTGCCAGCAACCATTTGTTTACCGTTGCCGCATTTGTATTTATGCTGGCCGGGCATGAGCGCCACCATTTAAATTTATTTAAAGAGCGGTACGGAATAGGATAAGATATTTATATCGCACATCGTAAGGCCGTTAAATATAAAGACTTACGAAGTTTTTAAACTTCGTAAGTCTGAGCTTCGCGATTTGAGAGGGTAGAAGAGAAGCCGTAGCTGTTTTCTTATTTTTCTTTGTGCAATTCTTCTTTATCCAGTACTTCTCTTTTTTCGATGCGGTATGATAAAAACAATCCTGCCCCTCCAAAAATAGCGATCAATGCTACGTATAAAAAGAAAACATCATCGTCAAAACTATTGAATATGCCACGGTTTAAAACGTAGGCCAAAAATAGCCCGATACCCGAACCAATAAGCAGTAAGCCCCATTTTAAGTTTTGGTAAGGAGCCGATTGCGGTTTATAACTCCTCGGATCCATGTTTCGTTCAATCATAGCTAATTTCTCCCGTTTGTTTAAGTAAACGATCCCGAAGATCATTGCGAATAAGCTGAGGGGTATTATAATTCCTGCTAATACGCCCAATTCACCTGCGCCCATAATATTTGTTTTTTTTAATTAAGTTAATATTGTTTTTTCTCTCTGTAAATACGCCATTGCGGTTTATTTGTAAGCTATGACCACATGTTTTTTAAACAGGTTACACCTTGATTAAAAAAAAATTATTGCTGCTCCCTTTAGAAGGGCGGAGGGCATTTATTAACTTTGCCTTAATGATAAGTGCGGCTACTCCTTTTAGCCTGCTGGGGCAGGATCTTTTATTATTACCACAAAAAGCTATTTACTGGCAGCAGCAAAGCGCCCTGATAATTGCCGATGTGCATTTGGGCAAAGTGGGCCATTTCCGTAAAGCCGGCATAGCAATACCAAGGGATATGGAGCAAAGCGACCTGGCTGTACTTTCCGATCTTATTTATGAACACAAGCCGGAAAAGTTAATTTTTTTGGGCGATCTGTTCCACAGCGATATGAATAACGATTGGGATTGGTTTATCCTTTGGCGCAGCCAGTTCCCCGCGTTACAGATCATCCTGGTCCGCGGCAATCATGATATCATTGCAGATAAGCATTATCATAACCTGAATATCGAGCTGCACGACGAACTGTTGATCAGCCCCTTCCTCATGATGCATCATCCGCTTGCCAACGACCAGGACGAAAAAGCAGGTTATGTTTTTTGCGGGCATATCCATCCGGGGGTAAACTTAAGCGGCCGGGCACGTCAAAGCATTACATTGCCTTGCTTTGCCTTTGGCAATAAACAGGGAATTTTACCATCCTTCGGAAAATTTACCGGGCGGGTGGCTATCCGTAGTCTTCAAAACGACAGGATCTTTGCTGTATTAAAGGATAAAGTAGTAGCTATCGCTTAATTATCGTGGCTGCACCAACCTTTATTACAACATATTAACTGTCATAGCTGTGTATTTATACCTTAATAGCCAGCCCATTGCTTTAGATTGATTCTAAATAGATTTTTGATCTTCAATAAGCCAAAACCTCTTCTATGTTTTGTTATTTAATAAATACTTTTGCCTAACAAATCCAATTCATAATGAGCGAATTCAAACAAACCTTAAACTCGTCGCTGGGCAAAAAGCTGATCATGGCTTTAACAGGCTTGTTTCTGTGTACCTTTTTAATTGTGCACGTAGGCGGCAACCTGCTGTTGTTTAACAACGATAACGGTTTCAGTTTTAACGTGTATGCCAACTTCCTTACGCATTTTCCGCCTATTGAAGTTATAGCATACCTGTTGTACCTTTCCATTTTAGTGCATGCACTATACGGCTTGATCCTAACTGTCAAAAACCGTAAAGCCCGTCCTGTACGTTATGCAGTAGCGGCAAAATCTGATGCCTCATGGTCATCAAAAAACATGGGCCTTTTAGGTTCAATCATGTTCCTTTTCATCGTTATCCACATGGGCGATTTCTGGTTCCGTTACCACAATGACAAAACCATGGGCTTTAAAGAGTACCGTACCGATCTGGCAACCGGCGAAACCAAAGTTAGCGATTACACCCCGGCCAATGCCGAATTCAGCCACTCGGTATCAACCGAAAACAATGTGGAAGTTGTAAGGGTAAAAGACCTGCACGCGCGTGTTGCTTACAGTTTCAGCAACATTATCTACGTTATATTTTACGTAATAGCCATGGGCGCTGTAGCATTTCACCTGTTACATGGTTTCCAGAGCGCGTTCCGTACGCTGGGCTGGGTACACCGTAAATATACACCGGTAGTTTACTTTATTGGTACATGGCTGTTTGCAGTTATTATTCCGCTGCTTTTTGCCGCCATGCCGGTTTATTATTACTATTTATCAACCCAGGGAGCTCACTAAGTTAGCTGGCCAAAAGCCACAAACATAAATACAAAGAAGAGATGACATTAGATGCTAAAATTCCTCAAGGCCCATTAGCCGAAAAATGGAGCAAGCATAAATTTGATCTGAAGCTGGTTAACCCCGCCAACAAGCGTAAATACGATATCATCATTGTAGGTACCGGTTTGGCAGGCGCTTCGGCAGCTGCCACTTTAGGCGAGCTGGGTTACAACGTTAAGGCATTTTGTTTCCAGGACAGCCCACGCCGTGCACACTCTATTGCTGCACAGGGTGGTATCAATGCCGCTAAAAATTATCAGAATGACGGTGACAGCGTTTTCCGTTTATTTTACGATACTATTAAAGGTGGCGACTACCGCGCCCGCGAAGCCAACGTTCATCGTTTGGCCGAAGTTTCGGTAAACATTATTGATCAGTGCGTTGCTCAAGGTGTACCTTTCGCCCGCGAATACGGCGGCTTGCTGGATAACCGTTCATTCGGAGGTTCGCAAGTGTCGCGTACATTTTACGCGAGGGGCCAGACAGGACAGCAGCTTTTATTGGGTGCTTACTCTGCCCTTAACCGCCAGATCCATGCCGGTAAAGTAAAAATGTATACCCGTCACGAAATGCTTGACGTGGTAACTATAGATGGCCATGCCAAAGGCATTGTTACCCGTAACATGCTTACCGGCGCTATCGATACACATGCCGGTCATGCGGTATTATTATGTACCGGTGGTTACAGCAACGTATTCTATCTGTCAACAAACGCAATCGGCTCAAATGTAACGGCAGCCTGGAGGGCACACAAACGTGGTGCTTTCTTCGGTAACCCTTGTTATACTCAAATTCACCCAACCTGTATCCCGGTAACCGGTGATCACCAGTCTAAGCTTACGTTGATGTCTGAATCACTGCGTAACGACGGTAGGGTATGGGCTCCTAAAACCGCTGAAATTGCTGAGCAGCTACGCAAAGGCACATTAAAAGCAGACCAGGTTAAAGAAGATGACCGCGATTACTTCCTTGAGCGTAAATATCCGGCTTTCGGTAACCTTGTTCCGCGCGACGTGGCCTCACGTAACGCTAAGGAAATGGTTGAAGAGGGCAAAGGTGTAGGCGGCTCTGGCTTCGCGGTATTTCTTGACTTTGCTGACGCGATTAAACGCCTGGGCGAAGAAACCGTTAAAGCCAAATACGGTAACCTGTTTGATATGTACTACCAGATCACCAACGAAAACCCGTATAAGCAACCAATGCGTATTTACCCTGCGGTTCACTATACAATGGGCGGCCTTTGGGTTGACTATAACCTGAGCACAACCGTGCCTGGTTTGTATGCTTTGGGCGAGTGCAACTTCTCCGATCACGGTGCTAACCGTCTTGGTGCATCTGCACTGATGCAGGGTTTATCTGATGGTTACTTTGTGATCCCTTATACACTTGGCGATTACCTGGCTAAGATCGGCCCTAAGAAGGTTGATACCAACCACCCGGCGTTTGAAAAAACCAAGCAGGACGTAATTGCCCACGTAAACAAATTGCTGTCATTAAAAGGAACTAAAACCACTAACGAATACCACCGCGAGCTTGGCCACATTATGTGGGAATATTGCGGTATGGCCCGTACCGAAGAAGGCCTGAAAAAAGCCAAAGGTTTGATCCAGGCATTGAAAGCCGATTTCTGGAAAAACGCTATCGTAACCGGCGAAAACGAAGAAGTAAACGCTTCGTTAGAGAGAGCTGGTCGCGTGGCCGATTTCATTGAACTGGGCGAGCTGATGATCGATGACGCTTTAATGCGTAAAGAATCATGCGGTGGCCACTTCAGGGTTGAATCACAAACACCAGATGGTGAAGCGCTTCGTGATGACGAAAACTTTGCATTTGTTGCAGCCTGGGAGTTTAAAGGGGAAAATCAGCCGGAAGAGTTACATAAAGAACAGCTGACATTTGAAGCAGTTCATTTATCACAACGTAATTACGCATAGTGAATGGTTGATTAGTGATAGGTTATTTAAGTTAAAACCACTCACCCAATCAACTACTCACTCAATCAACAAAAACAACGATAACTCAAATCTAAAACAAAGATGAGTAACGGAAATATGAACCTGACGCTTAAAGTATGGCGTCAAAAAAATGCTCAAACCGCGGGTAAATTCGTAAGCTACAAAGCCGAAAATATTTCGCCCGACATGTCGTTCCTTGAAATGCTCGACGTGGTTAACGAAAGCCTGACCCACAAAGGCGATGAGCCAATTAACTTTGACCACGACTGCCGCGAAGGTATTTGCGGTATGTGTTCATTATATATCAATGGTCACCCGCACGGGCCAAAACGCGGTATCACTACCTGCCAGCTGCACATGCGTACCTTCCACGATGGTGAAACTATCACCATTGAGCCATGGCGCGCTGAAGCATTCCCTATCGTAAAAGATTTAGCGGTTGACCGCTCTGCATTTGACAGGATCCAGCAAGCTGGTGGTTATGTTTCAGTGAACACCGGTGGTGTACCTGATGGTAATGCTATCCCAATCCCTAAAGTTATTGCTGATGAAGCTTTTAACTCGGCTACCTGTATTGGTTGCGGAGCCTGCGTTGCTGCCTGTAAAAATGCCTCGGCTATGTTGTTCGTATCGGCTAAGATCACTCAGTTGGGCTTGTTACCTCAAGGTCAGCCTGAGCGCTATCGCCGTGTACAATCAATGGTTGCCCAGATGGACGAAGAAGGTTTTGGCAGTTGTACCAACACCGGTGCCTGCGAAGCCGAGTGCCCTAAGGAAATTAAATTGACTAACATTGCCCGTATGAACAACGACTATTTTAGCGCGAAACTGTTCAGGGAAGAAGAAGTACATGAGCAAGGTCATTAATTGATCTTTCTGATAGGATATAGTAAACGGCCCGGCTTGTCCGGGCCGTTTTATGTTTTATTCAGTAGCTGTTAAAACGGGTTAAAATAAAGTAGGCAATAAAAACGCTTTTGCGTTTTTTGAGAATAAGCACGCAAATTTTTTTATCCGGCTTAAAACTAAGAAACTGTTTAAATATCGACGCATATCGTTTACAGGTAAATAAAACTTCATTGCCGTTGGTTTTAACCAACGGAATAAAGCATTCACAATAAGAGGGCTTCAGCCCAAATCCGCTTGCATAATTAGGCTAAAGCCAGGGGCTTTCGGCTCTTAATCCGTTGGTTAAAACCAACGGCAATTAATATTCTTCATTCTTAAACAGCTTCTTAGAACTCAAGACTTTCGGCTTATTCTTCTCCCACCAGCTTAAATACCATCCCATCCATATCTTCAGAGATCCTGATCTGGCAGGCCAGTCTGCTTGCAGGTGGAGCGTAGGGTAGCGTATCCAATACATCGAGCTCGGTATCCGTAGCAGTAAAATATTCCTCGGGCCCTTCTATCACCTGTACGTGACAGGTGGCACAAAGCGCCATACCACCGCAGGTGGCCAGTATATCGTACTCAGATGCCTTCAGTACTTCCATCAGGCTCAGGTTTATGCCTTCCGGAATTTCAACGGCCCTGCTGCCTCCGTCGCGGTCAATTATGGTTAAATTTATCATGGCTAAAAAGCGCTTACACCGTAAACGGTGGTGTATTTAAAACTCAGTTTTTGCTCGGGGTAAACATATTTGAAAGCACTTTGGGCCATTAACGCACTTTCATGAAAACCGCAGAGTATCAGCTTAAGCTTACCCGGGTAGGTATTGATATCGCCAATGGCATAAATGCGCTCAATATTGGTGCTATAATCAACTGTATTTACCGCGATGGCTGATCTGTCGATATTCAAACCCCAGTCGGCAATAGGGCCAAGCTTAGGGCTAAGGCCAAATAAAGGAATGAGGTGATCGGCTTCAACATGGCTTACCTGCTGGTCCCGGTCAAGCAGGGTAATCTCCTGCAGGCGGTCATCGCCGGTTAAGGCAACTACGTTTGACTTAAGGACCAGGTCGATCTTGCCTTCCCTGGCCAGTTCAAATACCTTTTCGGCGCTATCAGGTGCTCCGCGAAAAGTATCCCCCCGATGGACCAGGGTAACCCGTTCGGCTACGTTGCTCAGAAAAACAGCCCAGTCCAGGGCAGAATCGCCGCCACCTGCAAGCACTACTTTTTTATCACGGAAATGTTCGGGATTCTTCACCATATAGGCTACACCTTTTCCCTCAAAATCCGTAAGTCGGTCAATTTCTGGTTTGCGGGGTTCAAAACAGCCAAGGCCGCCGGCAATTACTACTACCTGGCAATGAACGGTTGTACCGTCGTTGGTTATGATATTATAAGATCCGTCATCATTGCGTTGCAGGTTTTCTACCCGCTCGCCCAAACTAAAGGTGGGGTGAAACGGGGCTATCTGCAGCATCAAATTATCCACCAGTTGCTGTGCGGTAACATCAGGATAACCGGGAATATCATAAATAGGTTTATGCGGATAGATTTCGGAAAGCTGGCCGCCAACCTGTGGCAGCACATCAATAAGGTGGCAGCGCATTTTTAGCAGCCCGGCTTCAAAAACAGCAAATAAACCAACAGGTCCCGCGCCTATAATGCAGATATCGGTAGTAATTTTTTCCATGTATGATCGCCTTTGATTCAGCAATCAAATTTGCCGCTAAACTAACTGGCAATCAAATGATATAAAGTAATATGAGATTACTTTAAGTTATAATTGGCAAGGCAAAAACGTTTAAATAACTCTATCAGCTTGCTGTGTTTGCCATGCAATTGTATGAACTGAAAAGTGCGGAAAATCTCTAATCCTTTAACATCAATAATGGTGAGCTCGTTGTATTTTAACTCGCTTACTACCGATTGGATGGAGAGAAATGTTGCTGTTTCTGAGTATAAAAGATATTGTTTTATGGCGATACTGCTCTCCAGTTGAATCTCGATGTTCAGGTCTTTAGGGTTGATTTGCACGGCGGCCAGGGCATTGAAGATAACATCCAGGGTGCCCGATCCGGCTTCCCTTAAAACCAACGGGATAGCGGGTAATTGTTTGGGAGTGATCTCGGTCTTTTTGGATAACTTATTGTTAGCACTGGTTACCAGTACAATTTCATCTTTAATAAAATCGGTATAGGATAATTGCGGCGAATGGGCAGCACCTTCTACAATGGCAATATCTATTTTTTCGGCCAGTACCAGCTGCGAGATCTGATCGGTATTGGCCTGGATAAAATTGAAAGTAACCTTGGGATATGTTTTTTTAAACATAGCCAGCAGCTTGGGCAAAATGGTTTGCGCCACGGTGGTACTGGCCCCTATGTGCAGTGTACCGGCTTCCAGGTTGTTAAGCTGTGCCAGTTCAGTTTCCAGGTCGGTATAGGTTTGGAAAATCTTCTCGGCGTATTTTTCAAGGATCTTGCCGGCAGTGGTAAGGGAAATATTATTGCCGTTTCGTTTAAACAACTGTACGCTGAGTTGTTGCTCCAGTTCTTTGATATGTTTGGTGACCGCCGGCTGGGTGATAAATAACTCGGATGCAGCTTTGGTAAAGCTTAACCGTTGTGCAACCGTATAAAAAACCTTCAGCCTGAAATCAAATATCATTGAGCCAATTTAGGAATAAATACTTTTTATTCAGCATGTCACTACGAGCGAAGCGTGGCAACCGCATACCATACAGTGCAAATATGCATTGGCTGCGAGATTGCCATGCTTCGCTTACAACAATGCGATAAATTTATGTCAATGTATCTATTTAATTCGTAGCCAATTGTGGGCTGGCATCCTTGCGTTTCAGGATCAAAGCTGCTATCAGCGCAATCACCAGGCCAACGGGCAGTATCTCCATATAAGTAAGCACAATTACGCCGAAGGGGCTTTTGTACATATTAACATAACCGGCCATGCTTGCTTCCTGTTGCTTAAGTTCGGTAGCCGTAGCACCATTGGCTTTGGCTTCCCTTAAAATATGGGCGACGTATTTGGTCATAAAATCGGGGTAAAAGTTATAGAACTCTATTAACCACACAATCACATAAACTGTTGAGGTGATCAATACAATGTAAAGACCGATCATAAAAGCTTTGCCGAAACTAATTATGCCTTCGTTGTATTTGTCACGGTAATTTTTGATGGCTACAAATATCAGCGAAAACGCCAGCAACATGGAGCCATAGCCCACCCACATGTTGCCCTGAAAGTTGGGGTTGTTATAGCAAAGGGCTCCCGAAATTCCCCCGGTAGCAGCAATGATCAGGCCGGAGATTGATCCAAAAACAAATACATTCTTTTTCATATCGTTTATATTTTGATAGAGCAAATTTGGCTTGTCAGAAACTTTTCGGGCTCATACTTTAGGGTGATTTTGGAAAATATGCTGCCATTAGTACTAAAGTATGAAGCGGGTTAAGGAATAATGCTGAGCCGCTTCCCCATTTCCACGGCCTGGGTGCGGCGTTTAACCTCCATTTTTTCAAACACCTTTGCCGAATGTGTTTTGATGGTATTCAACGATACAAATAAACGCTCTGAAATTTCCTGGTTACTTAATCCTTCGGCCATTAATTGCAAAACATCAAGCTCGCGTTTGCTGAGGCCAAGCTTTTCCACCTCTGTCTGGTTAATGATAAATTTAGGTCCGTTATTTACATAAACCTGTTTTTCTACAACAACCGTTTTGGGTTTGGTAAGTTTAAGTGCCAGCCAAATTCCTAATACGGTAAAAAATACTGCTATGGCACCCATGTAAATTTCATAGGCATTATCAACAATGATCAGTTTAAGCTCAAGCCATTTCAGCAAAAACAACAGCAGTGCAAGTGCTACCGCGTACAGTATGGTATGTTTGTTTTTTGCCAATAAATTTGAAGCCATGTTATGATCACCGATTGATCTTAAAATTAGGATTATTTAAGATAAAGCAGAAAGGCACACAAAACAAAAAAAGCGGAAAACATCCCGCTCTTAAATTTATAATTTGTCAAGTTAATACCTTAACCCTGAAAGCCCTGGCTTCGTTTATTCATCAGCTTTAGCCGCGTCTTTCCTGGCTTTTTTATCGGCTTTTAATTTTGCATAGGCTTTTTGTTGTTCGGGGGTGAAAATCTTGTTTAAGCCGGTGGCAGTGCGTTGTTTAATCTTTTGATCGGCCAGGTGACTGGTTTTTTTATCCTGTTTCAGTTTTTTCAGGCTATCGATACTTGTTGCCTGGGCAAGCAGGATAACATTGACTTTTTTTGCCTGGTCGGCAGTAAGTTTTAAGTTTTTTTGCAGGTGCTCGGTTTTGTTGGCCGCTTTTTGAGCAGGCGTTTTTTCAATCTTTTTTTGTGCGTTGGCTGCGTAGTTTAGTCCGCAGGCAAGGGCCAGTAGCATCAATAGTTTTTTCATATTTTTTATTTTTTGCAGATAATTAATTTATTGACAATATAGATGAGTTTTGGTTTAAATGGATATGTGTATAAGTTTCTTTGACAATTAAATTAAACCAAAGGGTTCTTTTATGGTCGTACTAATGCAAAAGTTAAATTTTTAATTTAATAACCCGGATACTATGAAAAAGGCTGTTAAGTACTGGTGTGGCTTTGTTATGTTGTTGTGTTTGTTTACCGTATTTACTGCCTTTTTGCCGGGCTATCCTAATGCAAGTTTAAAATTTCCATATAAGCAGGCGGGTTTAACACCCGAACAGGCCGCGGCTCATTTACTGAGCCGTTTTACTTATGGGGCAACCCCGGGCGAAGTAGAAGAAGTATCCAAAATCGGCCCCGAAAAGTGGTTCGCCCAACAGTTGGATGCCCAACTCCCGGATGATTCCCTTAATCAACTCTTAAATAAATACGATGCCTTAAAACTGAGCAATACAGAAGTTGTTGCCCAATACCCCAAAGGCGCGCAGGTTTTGCGAATGGCTATAAGGGATGGGGTAGTTAACAAAGATTCGGTAAAAACAGATCGCAAAGCTTATCGCGATCAGTTGCAAAACTACATGCAGCAAAACGGATTAAAGCCCGAGCAGGAGCTGTTACGCCAGTTCATCAACCAGAAAATATTAAGAGCGGCTTACAGCAATAATCAATTACAGGAAGTAATGACCAGTTTCTGGTTCAATCATTTCAATGTATCTATAGTAAAAAACGACTGTTCGCAATATATCCCCGCTTATGAGCGCGATGTGATCCGCGCTAATGCCCTTGGCAAATTTAATGATTTGTTATTGGCCTCTGCCAAATCGCCGGCCATGCTATATTACCTGGATAATTTTAGCAGCTCGGGGAATAAGGACAATATGGAGCAAAGTAACAGGCCGATCCGCCGCCGGCTGATGCAGCAAATGCAGGGTACGGATACAGGTCGTTTTGCCAATATGCCCAAAATAAACAAAACAAAAAAAGCACAGGGGCTTAATGAAAATTACGCCCGCGAGGTAATGGAACTGCATACCCTTGGCGTTGACGGCGGCTATACCCAGCAGGATGTTACCCAGGCGGCTAAAGTACTTACCGGCTGGTCGGTTTATCCAATGGGCACTTACGGACAAGCAGGCCAAAAACTCATGAACCGTATTGGGGATGAAAAACTGCAAAGCCGTGGTTTTGTACATGAGGGCGATTTTCTGTTTAACCCGAACAAACATGATAGCGGCGAAAAGACGGTATTAGGCCATCATTTTGCTGCCGGAGGCGGGTACGAGGAGGGTGTGCAACTGCTTAATATGCTGGCACATCAACAAGCTACGGCAAGGTTTATATCAAAGAAAATAGCTGTGCGCTTTGTGAGCGATAACCCGCCGCAAAGCCTTATTGATAAAATGGCCCGTACCTTTATGAATAAGGATGGTGATATTAAACAGGTACTGATCACCATGGTTAATGCGCCTGAATTTTGGAGCGCGGCAGCCGTAAGGGAAAAAACTAAATCACCTTTTGAGCTGGCCATAGGCTCGGTACGTTCATTGCATGCCGATATTACCCAGCCTTACCAGTTGTTTAACTGGATCAATAAAATGGGCGAAAAGATGTACTATTACCAGGCCCCGACCGGCTTCCCCGATAAAGGCCAATACTGGATCAATACCGGCGCGCTGCTTAACCGTATGAATTTTGGTTTGGCACTGGCATCGGGCCGGATCCCCGGCGTAAAGGTTGATCTTGCAGCACTCAATAACCATCACGAACCCGAAAGCGCACAGGCCGCACTTATCACCTATAGTAAAATCATTATGCCGGGCCGTAAGCTTGATGAAACCATCAAACGGCTTACACCTATGCTTAACGATCCCAAACTTATGGAAAAGGTTGGCGAAGCCAGCGCCAAAACTCCTGCAACAACCGCGGTACCAGTGGCTGCTAGTGATGAGATGATGGATCAGCAGGCGGGTTTAAAAGGTAAACGAAAAAATAATTTTATAGCGATGCAAAGTGCCTCCGGCAATAATTCTATGCTGGCGCAGGTGGTTGGCGTTATCATTGGTTCACCCGAATATCAGAGGCGTTAATTGCAGGAGGATTTAAAAATGGTATCAAGAAGAGGCTTTTTAAAATCGGGCGGACTGGCCCTTTTAGGTGTAGGGTTACTGGGCGGTATACCCGGTTTTTTAGCCGAGGCAGCCGCGAGCGAAAAAATCTTATCGCCCTATAAAAAGAAAAAAACGCTGGTATGTATCTTTCAGCGGGGAGCTATGGATGGCCTGATGGCCGTTACTCCGTTTACTGATGATTATTTGAAAGCTGCCAGGCCAAACCTGTTCATGTCGGCTGCCAAAAGTGGTACAAATAATCCGCTGATAGACCTGGACGGGCGTTTTGGTTTGCACCCTGCCATGAAGGCCTTTGAACCCATGTTTCGCGAAAAACGTTTGGGCATTGTTCACGGCATAGGCTCGCCTAATAATACCCGCTCGCATTTTGATGCGCAGGATTATATGGAATCGGGCACTCCATTCAATAAAGGGACCTCAAGCGGCTGGCTTAACCGGGCTGTAGGTTTGCTTGGGCATGATGCGCTTACACCATTTACGGCCGTGAGCATGACATCGGCCATGCCACGTTCTTTTTATGGCGACAATCCCTCGGTGGCCATCAGCAATTTGCAGGATTTTGCGATTCAAATGCGGGGCAATCCTGCCGGAGCCAATATCGCGGCCAAAAGTTTTGAAGATCTGTATGATCAAACCGCATCCGGCTTACTGAAGCAAACCGGAAAGGAAAGTTTTGAAGCTATGAAGATGCTGCAGAAAACTGATATTAAAAATTATACGCCTGCCAATGGCGCTGTTTACCCCAGCTCGGCATTGGGCAATTCGCTGAAACAAATAGCCCAACTCATTAAAATGGATGTGGGGCTGGAAGTTGCCTTTGCCGAATCGAACGGTTGGGATACCCACTTTAACCAGGGAACCGAAAACGGCATCTTCGCCCGGAATGTGGCCGACCTAAGCAACAGCATAATGGCCCTGTGGACCGACCTGGGCACCTACCAGGACGATGTTACCATAATGACCATGACCGAGTTTGGCCGTACCGTACATCAAAACGGGACTGGTGGTACCGATCATGGTCGCGCTTCATGTAACTTTATTTTAGGTAATGATGTAAGCGGCGGTTTAGTGTATGGCGATGTAAAGCCGCTCGCCGTTGAAAACCTTGAAGATGGCCGCGACCTTACCGTAACTACCGACTTTAGAAGTGTGTTCAGCTCAGTAGCTGATAAGCATCTTGCGATAAATAATGATCATATACTGTTTCCCGACTGGAAAGGGGATAGGGTGAATGTAATGAAGGGATAAAAGCATACTGCCGCGGTTTTTGCGATAGCATAACCCGTGATTGAATATCCCTGAAGTTTCTAACTTCAGCTCATTCACTGGCTGAAGTTGGGCGATAACGTAAATCGGCCTAAAACCGGGCAAGCACTTTGCCTGCGAAAGCAACAATTTTTAGTCATTAAAAATGGTGGCGCTGTTTTGTCAGTACTTTTTTTCCAAAACCTTCCAGGTTTATTTTTGCTCAAAAAATATCAAAAAATCAGTAGCATAAAAGCCTTCGAAAAAGCACTGTTGAAACATTAACTTTATATTCTCTAAAATTTTAATAATTGATTATCAATTATTTGGATATGTTTCACTAAAATCGTTAAAGCGTTTATTATCAGAACAGATGACGTTTTAATGTGTTTCGTGTTTCACTCTTAAAATTTGGAACATGATGTTGTTTCAGAAAAAAAGGCCTGGGTGTTTTTCCAATTTTTTATGGGGAATTAAAATTTGGGGACACCACATTTGTTACAATCAATTCGCATGCAACACATCTACCGCTTTGATACATATCGACTAAAAACTGAATCAATTTTGATAACAGCTGTTTGCAGTTTGTATCTAAATTTGTTTAAATCGATATACCTATGAAAAAATTTGCCTGGCTGTTATGCTTCCTGTTACCTGGCCTCGTGGTTTCGGCCCAACAAATTAAAGGGAGCTATGCTATTAAAAATGAGCAAACCGGGATGCTGTTACGGGTTAAAGACGCACATTCAGAAAATGGTACCCCACTGGTTGCTTACTATCCCGAAAACTGGAAATGCATGACCTGGAATTTTAAACATGTTGCAGGGAATACCTATCAGCTTCAGAATTTGCTTACCAATAAAACATTCCAGCCTAAGGGCGATGCTGATGTAAACGTAGCTTTAGAGGAACAACCGCTTAACACGAACAGCGCCAATCAGCAATATGAGTTTGAGGCGATAGATCATGATACTTTCATGATTAAACTGAAAGGGACAGACTTATACATTACGCCATCTGATAAAAAGGGGGCAGTTAACTCACAGATAGTTTTAGCTAAAAAGACAAATACAAAAGACCAGTATTGGGATATTTACGAACAATCGCCTACCATGTGATTCACTATCTGAAGATGCTGTGCTAACCGGTAATATTATAACCAGGCCCTGAAATAGGATTCTGCAACTGTACCCGGCTGCAAAGGGCGTTAATCGGCCGTAAATATAAGATTCAGCGAAACCGCTATCTCGTCGGTAACAACTGTGTTTTTTACGGCCGAAAAGAAATCCCATGCTTCCCGCTTAGGCTGCATATCGATTTTCCACTTGATACGGTCAATTGTGGTATTTGCCTTAGCGCTGATGATCTCGTTCTTTTTAATGATAGTTGCCATAAATTCAATGGGATTGCTGATCCCTTTTATGGTAAGGATGCCGGTCACGTTAAAGTTGGTTGACTGGCCAGCGCGTGTAATTTCTTTAACAACCATAGTTGCTTCCGGGTACCGGCCTACTGCAAAAAAGCCCTCTTTTTTCAACTCTTCATCTACCTTTTTATTCCCGGCCGCATCGGCATGATCGGTACTGTGCATGGTATTCATATTCAGGCTAAAGGCGCCGTTTGTTGGTTCGCCGGCAGCCGTATACCCCAGGCTGCCCGATTTAAAAAGCAGATAGCCGTAATGGCCACCCATAGTTTTGCGGGCATCCCATAAAACTTTACTTTTTTTAATATCTAAATGGTAGGTTTGCTGTGCAGAGGCTGGGATCAAGGCCATGGACAGCCACAGGATAATTGCGTATTTTCTTAACATAGTATAAGTGATTTATTTGGTAAACCTACTCAGCTTCAGTGCGTTTGTTATTGCCGATATTGTAAATAAAATTGTAAACTTTGTAAATTAAATCTCCGGGAATATGGCCGGTTCCAAACTACCAATGAATAAGACAACCAAACGCTTGCTGGGGCTTGGTTCCCTGCTGCTCATGACCCTTTTATGTGTTGCTTTCAGTTTTACCGGTAAGGATGACTTTGATATGGCCCGGCAGGAAATTCTGCTCCGGAAAATTGGGCATGAGGTGTTGTTATATTCGGGTGATAGTACATCGCGTGTGATGCCGGTACAAAAGATTGCCGAAAATGAGTACCAGTTACGGTTTGAGAATGAATTTTCTTTTCAGCCCGATTCGCTTGTGAAAGCAATTAGCAGTGCCCTGGCAAAGGACAACCTGGCTAACGACTATATTGTGAATGTTTTAAATTGTGGAGGGAACAGTGTGATATTTGGCTATGCTATATTCAAAAATAAAAAGGACAACATAATGCCCTGCTCGGGGCGGAAACAACCTAAAAGCTGCTATGTGATCAACCTCAAATTTAAAAGCCAGGGATTGAGTATGCCCTCAAAAGGCTATCTAATTGGCGGGATACCTTTATTGGCATTTATCGGGTTTGTAATTTCAATGTCGGGTAAAAGCCGGAAAAATACAGTTGTAAACAGCTCTGCCCCGGATAATAGTTTTAAAATAGGTAATATTATATTTAACCCGGCCAGGCGGCAGCTGCACAGCGCCGGAATGATTACCGAGCTCACCTTAAAAGAAAATAAACTGCTGCTCATCTTTGCCCGGTCGCCAAATGAGATCATTGAAAGGAGCAGGCTTCAAAAAGAGATTTGGGAAGACGAGGGCGTAATTGTTGGCCGGAGCCTTGACATGTTCATATCAAAACTGCGAAAAAAACTGGAGCATGATCCGGCCATTAAACTGGTGAATATACACGGCAAGGGATATAAGCTGGAAATCAACGGATAATTACTTTTGTAACTATAAGCTTCGCTGCATATCTATATAGATAATCCAACTGTCTACATACTATAACGTGGTTTTTATAAATGATTTTTAGCGATAATAAACGTTGTTAAGCTTTCCGTCAAAAAAATAGCCGATTTATCGCATCAAGGTAAATTTCGATACGATTTTGAAAGGCTCTTCCTTAATTCACTATTTTTGAATGCCGGCCAGCTTTATTTGCGGATATAATATATATCTAAAGAAAAACCTAAAGGCATTACTTTGATAATCATTTGCGAAAAATGCCCTGAATCTTCAGCGCTTTATTAATCACCATAATTGAAAAACAAAATGAGTAAAATTACAGTAAAAGACGGAACCGAAATTTATTACAAGGACTGGGGAACCGGGCAACCATTAGTTTTCCATCACGGCTGGCCTTTATCTGCCGATGACTGGGATGCTCAGATGTTCTTTTTCCTTGAACAAGGTTATAGGGTGATAGCCCATGATCGCCGCGGTCATGGACGTTCAAGCCAAACCGCAACAGGTAATGAAATGGATACCTATGCAGCTGACGTTGCCGAGCTTGTTGAGGCGCTTGACCTGAAGGGTGCAATCCACATCGGTCACTCTACAGGTGGTGGAGAGGTTATTCGTTACGCTGCAAAATATGGAAAAGGACGTATCGCCAAAGCTGTGCTGATTAGCGCGGTTCCTCCGGTTATGGTTCAAAGCGAAAGCAATCCTGATGGTGTTCCGATTGCAGTATTTGACGAGATCCGCGAAAGCACTGCAACCCAAAGAAACCAATTTTACCAGGACCTGACTATTCCGTTTTATGGCTATAATCGTGAAGGTGCTAAAATTTCACAAGGCATCAGGGACAACTGGTGGCGCCAGGGTATGATGGGCGGTATAAAAGCACATTACGACTGTGTTAAAGCTTTTTCGGAAACAGATTTTACAGAAGACCTTAAAAGTGTAGATATTCCTGTACTTGTTTTACACGGGGAAGATGACCAGATAGTTCCGTTTGCAAACTCGGCACTAAAATCTATAAAGCATCTGAAAAATGGTAAATTGATCTCCTATCCAGGTTTCCCGCATGGTATGCCTACTACCGAGGCTGCAACCATCAATAAAGATCTTTTAGCTTTTATTAAAGAATAATATTTTTATTAATTACTATTACACAAGGTCGCCTCTTTTGAGACGGCCTTTTTGTTTGTATTGACATGCTAATGATCTATCACTGTTGTCCGGTAAAGATTTTTTAGGGAAAAAGGAAGGGATAGCCGAAAGACTACCCCTTTGTGTTGATATTTGAGTTACCACACTTAAATACACAACATGAGCAAAAGTACTTTTTTTACCGGACAGCCGGTCCTGAATCAGTTATTAGGTTTAATAGATCGTAATAATGTTCGATCATTAGCAAGACGTGGGGATCACGATCTCTACTACCGTTACTTTGATACCTATACACATCTTGTAACGATGCTTTACTGCGTTTTTAACAGATGCACCAGCAGCAGAGAAGTAATCAGCGGCATGAAAGCAAGCCTGCATAAGCTTCATCATATCGGTAT
>NZ_FNCG01000017.1 GCF_900100945.1 Mucilaginibacter gossypii
TCTTATTGACTGAACTCGCTCAGCCTCAACTTCTTTCGCTCTTTCAAGCTCCCTTCCGTTTGGGTCTGCAAAGGTAGAAAACCTTTTCTTATTTCCAAAACTTTTTTATTTTTTATTTTTCAAAGTTTCAGACCCGCTTCGCTCTCTCCTTTTCCTCTTTTGCGGGCTGCAAAGGTGTGGATTTTTTTTCATTCCCACAAAAAGATTTTAATCTTTTTTTTCCTTTACTTTTCTATCCTTTTAATGTACTAACCCGGCTAACTCACTTCCTCGTTTGCGGGCTGCAAAGGTAGCCACTTTTACGCCTTCTCCAAATTATTCTTTACTATTTTTCTTAATGTTCCCTTAACTAACTATACATCAACGAGAAAAAGTTTATACTCTCGTTTAAAAACTTTACTACGCTCTTTATTTCTACTCCCAGCCGCTTCCAAACTATCGTTTACCATTTGTTTATACTATATATAATAAGCCACTCCGAGCCAAAAACAACTCTAATACGTATACCCTATCTTTCTATTATTACATAGTGCAACGCTTTTATACTAATAATACACGCTCAAACTATGGATACACTGACATTGGAGCTCCATTACTATATATACATTATTAGTTTGGGTTAGAGGGGAAGTAAATATTAACGAAAGCGCGTTACTAATGTAGTATCCACGTTATGGATTGAAGCGGATACCGGCCAATGAGCGTAATGCCCGCAGGTGTATGAGCCCGGCCAAAGGCAACGCCCAAATCTTATTTAATAGTAAAGCTGAAATCAAGCAACATTCACTACCACCAGCATGATGCTTAACCAAACTGCAGTTGTATGCCGCCGGCGCACCAAAATATTTTTTCCGCTGCAACCCTTTTGCACCTCTGGTGCAGCCGGCCGATTCTTTAATTTATATACTTTTATTTTCTGTTATTTACTAAATCTGGCCATATCATCATCCAATGTCATTATCAAATTACTTAGAGAGATTTATAAGTAAAACCTTTTGTTCTGTATATGGCCCGCTGTCGCCATTTAACATTATTGAAACACGAAGCACTCGCAATCAATCTCACTGAATACATCATTAACATCGCCCACACCGTATGGCTTTCCACTTTAATGAACTTTCAAAAAACCGACCTTCATCATATAAGAAACAACCATTTTAATCCTATTAGTTTAGCAAGCATACCACATCAAAACCCGCAATAGTTAAAAGATGTTAAATACGCTTTATATATAGGCATTGAGCCAAAGCGTCGTTATATATTAGCAGCTAAATAAAAATTGATTGATTTATATTATTAACTATCTTTGCAGAATGTTTAAAAAGCAACTAACGTTATTAGCCAGTGTTTTAGCTATCGTAATTATTACGTTTGGCAGTTGTAAAAGCAAATACGAAAAGTTAAAAGCCAGTAACGATTACGCTAAAAAATACCAGGAAGCTATTAAGTATTATAATAAAAAGGATTACAACAAAGCTTTAGGTTTATTTGAGGTACTGGTGGAGCGATACCGTGGCCGTGAAGGTGCAGAAGATCTTTTTTATTACTACGCATTTACGTATTACAAACAAAAAGACTATACATCGGCAAGATATCATTTTAAAACATTCGCCGATACTTATCCTTCAAGCCCAAGAGCTGAGGAATGCCGCTTTTTCTCTGCTTATTGCTACTACCTTGATTCGCCGATATATTCGCTTGACCAGGATAATACGTTAAAAGCTATCGACGCTTTGCAGTTGTTTATTAACCTTTATCCAAAAAGCGACCGTGTGGCCGAGGCCAGCAAGCTGATACAAAATCTGCGCGATAAATTAGAAACCAAAGCTTACGCCAACGCCAAACTTTATTTAACCATCAGCGATTATCAATCGGCAGTGATTGCGTTCAACAATGCACTGCGCGACTATCCTGATACCAAATACGGCGAGGAAATGGAATACCTTATTGTTAAAGCGCAATATCAGTATGCTTACCATAGCTTTGAAACCAAACAGGAAGATCGTTTTAACCAGGCTATAGCTTATGCCGATCAATTTGCCGAAAAATATCCGAACAGCAAATACCTGCATGAAACTCAGGCATATGTAAAAGACAGCCAGCAGGGCATAAAACAGGCGCAGCGTTTAATTGCCGAAGCAATGAGCAATGAAAAAACCGCAAAGAAACTTTTAAAGAAAGATACCGTAACAACAACATCGCCATCTGAAAAAAATCAGCCGCAAAAAATACCATATTAATTAAGATATATTAAAGAGTTTAAATTAAGATATGACAGCTAACAACAGTAATAAACCAGCAGCAGCCAGCAGCACTGTAACCCGCGATTTACGCGAGCTGGATACCAAAACAGAGAACATCTATGAGTCGCTTGTGATTATGTCAAAAAGGGCAAACCAGATCTCGAACAACATTAAAGAAGAGCTTCACCAGAAACTTTCTGAATTTGCATCATCAAATGATAACCTGGAAGAAGTATTTGAAAACCGTGAGCAAATTGAAATTTCAAAATACTACGAAAAATTACCTAAACCGTCATTAGTTGCCGTTCAGGAATTTTTAGATGGTAAAGTATACTACCGTAACCCAACTAAAGAAGTTTAGTCTCCCGGCTCCTAAAAAAGCAGCTTCGGAAATTTATTTATATCGTGAAAAACTCCCCTATCGGGAGTTTTTTCTATTTTAGCCTATATTTATCCTTTCGCCTATTGGCGGATCTGAGCTTATGCTTAAAGACAAAAACATTATTTTAGGAGTTTGCGGCAGTATTGCAGCCTACAAATCGGCACTGTTGGTTAGGCTGCTGGTTAAAGCCGGCGCTAACGTTAAAGTAGTGATGACTGCCGATGCCACTAACTTTATTACACCGCTTACACTATCAACGCTTTCAAAAAACCCGGCGCTGGTTGATTATTTTAAGGTCGATACCGGCGAATGGAACAACCATGTTGAACTTGGGCTTTGGGCCGATATGATGGTTATTGCCCCCGCCACGGCCAACACCCTTGCTAAAATGGCTAACGGCCTTTGCGATAACCTGCTTAGCGCGGTATATCTTTCGGCCAAGTGCCCTGTTTATTTTGCTCCGGCTATGGACCTGGATATGTGGCTGCACCCGGCTACCCGCCAAAACGTAAGCAGGCTGCAATCATTTGATAACATCATGATTCCGCCCGGTAACGGCGAACTTGCCAGCGGTTTGCATGGTGAAGGCCGGATGGCCGAACCTGAAGAAATTGTTGCTTTCCTGGAAGCTGAATCAAAAAAAAAACTCCGTTTAGCCGGTCATAAAATACTGGTAACCGCCGGGCCAACTTATGAAGCTATAGACCCTGTACGGTTTATCGGCAACCATTCGTCGGGCAAAATGGGTTTTGCTATCGCGGATGAACTGGCTTTGATGGGGGCCGATGTTACTTTAGTGACCGGGCCTACTGCACAGATCAGCAAGCAGCAAAATATAAAACGGGTTAATGTTATTTCGGCGGCACAAATGTTAGAGGCGTGCTTAACCGCTTATGGCGATGCGAAGGCTTGCATTATGAGCGCTGCCGTTGCCGATTATACCCCGGCTGATGTAGCAACTCAAAAGATCAAGAAAAAAGACGACGATCTCAGTATCGAACTGAAGAAAACCACTGATATATTAAAAACGCTCGGCGAGGCCAAACGGGAAGGACAAATTTTGGTTGGTTTTGCTTTAGAGACCAACGACGAGGAAATGAACGCGATAACCAAGCTGCAAAAGAAAAACCTTGACTTTATTGTACTAAATTCGCTTAATGACGCGGGTGCCGGTTTTGCAGGCGATACCAATAAGATAACCATTATTGATCGTGAGCTTAAGAAAACTACCTTCGAGCTGAAAAGCAAGGAAGCAGTAGCCCGCGATATTTGCAATAAAGTTGCCCAACTGATAAACGGATGAAAAGACTGCTGCTTTATACTTTGCTGATGTTTCTTTGCTGCCGAACTGTAGCCCAGGACCTGAATGCACGTATACAAGTGTTATCGCCCAAGATACAGGTTGCGAATAAGCGCGTTTTTCAAACGTTGGAAACTGCCATGAAGGATTTCCTGAACGGCCGCAAATGGAGTGCTGATCCAATTTTGCCGCAGGAGAGAATAGATTGCAATTTTGTGCTGAACATTACCAACTGGGATGGCAGCAGTAATTTTACCGGCGAACTGCAGGTACAATCATCCCGGCCGGTTTATGGCACATCATACACCTCCACCCTATTAAATCTTAATGATAAAGATATTAGCTTTAGTTATACCGAGGGCCAGACTATTGATTATACCGATCAAAATTTTCAGGGAAATTTAAGTTCGATCATGGCTTTTTATGCCAACATTATTATCGGTCTTGATTATGACACGTTTTCAAAATTTGGCGGCACGCCATATTTTTTAGCTGCACAGACCATCGTAACCAATGCGCAAACATCATCATATGGTGGCTGGAAAGCGTTTGATGGTAATGTAAACCGTTACTGGTTATCCGAAAACCTGAATAATAAACTATATAATCCGCTGCGCAGCTTTTTGTATGATTATCACCGCAACGGCCTCGATCTGATGGCCGATAATGTGAGCAAAGGCCGCAAAGCTATTGATGCCCTGCTACCTTTACTACAGCAAATAGACCGGCAACGTGTGGGCGCGATGCTTCCGCTTATATTTTACACAGCAAAAAGTGATGAACTGGTTTCCATTTACAGCAAAGCCGATAACCAGGAACGGTTAACCGCCATGAACCTGTTTTTAAAGCTCGATCCTGCGAATGGGAATAAATATCAAACGTTGCAGAAATAATCCTTACTGTTAGTTTGAAAACAAATAAAGAAGTTGAGGAACGGCAAAGTAATCCCTACTTACAAGAGCAGGCTTTTTAGTTTGGCTTATTGATAATTACAATTTGTAAGTTAAAGATTATTTCCATTTCGATCAGCTTTATAATATGGGCGTTGCCTGCGGCCCGGACTGTACGTTACAAGTCCTCGCGTTCCCCATTGCAAAGTCATTCGCACGCTGCGGGCTTTACACTTCCATCCCTAACGCGGCCCCGCACAGGCCCGCAATTACCAACCAAACTGTAAGCAGGACAAGCGTTGTCCATACCCTCCGACAAAAAAATCAACAAAATGGATAGCCCATTTTGTTACGGGCTTAATAATCCGCCAGTATTATCAGCTTATCACAAATAGGCATAATCCTTTCTTTACCATTCAAAAAACCAAGCCCGACTACAAAGGAAAAACCGGCAACTATACCGCCCATTTCCTTAATAAGTTCGCTGGCTGCAGTCACCGTACCACCGGTAGCCAGCAAGTCGTCATGTAATAATATATGCTGGCCGGGTTCAAAGGCATCTGTGTGTAATTCAATAGTAGCGGTACCGTACTCCAGCTTATAAGCTTTTTGTTTTATAGTGAAAGGCAGCTTACCCGCTTTACGCACGGGTACAAACGGCACCCCTAATTTGGTTGCCAGTGTGAGCCCAAACAGGAAGCCCCTGCTTTCGATACCGGCCACCGCGTCAATACGGGTTCCCTGCAATTGCTCAACAAAAGCATCGATGATGCTTTCGCATAATCCGGGGTCTTTCAATATGGGCGTGATATCTTTAAAAACAATTCCAGGTTTCGGAAAATCGGGAATATCCCTTATGGCTGCTTTAATTTGCTGGGCTATCATTTGAAAACTAAATAAGGTCCAATTTTACGCAAAATTCCGTCATTAAGTATGGCAATATTTTTCAGCTCGGTCAAATCATTGTAGTTACCATGCTCATCGCGGTAAGCTACAATGGCATCCATTTGTTTGTAGCTGAGATAGGGGAAGCGCTTAAGTTCATTAAAGGTAGCCGTATTGATGTTCACCTTAATGATATGTTTGCCATCAACCGCAATACCGGTTTCAATCTGGCCGTACTTTTCCTTATCAATGCCATAAACCTCTTTCAACTGTTCTTTATTGTAAAACCCGCCTATCCGCTCCCGGTAACGGACAATACGCCGGGCAAATGCGGGGCCTATTCCCCTGATCATGGTAAGCCTCGCCGAATCCGCCGTGTTGATCTCTATCACTTCGCCTGGTTTGGCTTTATTTGTGTAATAAGCAGGACCATCCGGCAGATTAATATATGGCTCAA
Source organism: Mucilaginibacter gossypii (assembly GCF_900100945.1). GTDB lineage: Bacteria > Bacteroidota > Bacteroidia > Sphingobacteriales > Sphingobacteriaceae > Mucilaginibacter > Mucilaginibacter gossypii. Next base: position 6,158 of record NZ_FNCG01000017.1, read on the forward strand.
GGCGTTTGTACGTTGCCGGGCTAACGCTGTACATTTTTTGCACATCGCCTTTGGTAAAAAACCGACCACCTTTTTCTTCGTAATGTTTAATTACGTGCGCCTGATGGTCGGTAAGGCCAAGTTTTAGCCAGTCTGCAACCGGCAAATTGTTGGGATTAAATTTAAAGAGATTGACGGGCAAAGTCGTTTCATTAGCCGTAGAAGTATTATCATCAGCTATAATGCTGCCTGTTTTATCGGTTTCGGTTATCGCTTTATCAAAAGCCTTAAAATTTATTATATTATCTTTGTGGTTTGCCTGAAACATATGGGGGGCCAGCAAAACTATTGCAATTAAAATAATCAACACTACCATTCCGTTCCACTCTTTTTTTGTGACAGACAGGTAGTTTTTAATTTGCGGCCTCATTTATGATATGTTCCAGGCGTTAAATTAAATAAAAATTTAGGATATTTATTTGTTAAAACATACTGCTATTAAAAACAATGAAAGTTATAACCACCGAAGAGTTTGCCAAAGCCACCAAACTGGATAAGTTGAAAATGCCGGGCCTGGCCGCTTTATTGATGGAACTAATGAAAATAAACCAGGTTAACGACCTGTTTGCCCAGGCACAGCCCAAGCAAGGCCCCGACTTTGTTGATGCCATATTAGAAGGTTGTGGTATTGATGTTGAGTTTGATGAACGTGAGTTGCGCAACATCCCTAAAGACGGGGCATTTATCGCTATAGCCAATCACCCATACGGTGGTATTGAGGGTATGGTGTTATTAAAAATCCTGTGCATGGCCCGCCCCGATTCAAAACTGATGGCCAACTTCCTGCTTAAAAAAATCCCCAACCTTGCCGACTATTTTATAGCGGTAAACCCTTTTGAAAATGTTGAACATTCATCAAGCATAAGCGGCCTAAAAAACACCCTTGAGCTATTGAAACAGGGCACCCCAATAGGTATTTTCCCCGCTGGCGAGGTATCAACCTTTAAAGTTGAGCAAAAACAGGTGACCGACCGTATGTGGCACCCGGTTGTAGGTAAGATCATTGCTAAAGCCAAAGTGCCGGTGGTTCCTATTTATTTTCATGGTAACAACGGCCTGTTGTTTAATCTGCTCAGCTTATTGCACCCTGCCCTACGCACAGCCAAGCTACCGTCAGAGTTGTTTAATAAACACGGGCATACCATTAAACTACGGATAGGTAAGCCCATTAACGTAACGGAGATTCCGGAGTATACCAATACCACTAAGCTCCTTAACTTTTTGCGCGCACGTACCTATGCTTTAGGTACCGGCCTGGAAGAGGAAAAAAAAATCTTCAGCCCTCGAAACCTGTTTAAGATCAAACGCGAGGCCGAAGAGGTTTCTCCTGAAATAGATAGTGCCATTCTTGAAAAAGAAATTGAGCCGCTTCGCGAAACCTATAAGGTTTGGACTGAGAAGAACTACGAGGTATTCATCGTTCCGACGGCAACCATCCCTAATGTGATACGGGAAATAGGCAGGCTGCGCGAGATCACTTTCCGCGAAGTTGGTGAAGGTACAAACAAAGCTATCGACCTTGATGAGTACGATATTTATTATCATCACCTTTTTATTTGGGATTTTGAGGCTAAACGCATAGTTGGAGCTTATCGAATTGGCCTGGGCGACGAGATATTTTACAGTGTCGGCAAAAAAGGTTTCTACGTAAACGAGCTGTTTAAGCTTAAAACCCAGTTTATACCTGTACTACGCCGCAGCCTTGAACTTGGCCGTTCATGGATCCGCAAAGAATACCAGACCAAACCACTCCCCCTTTTCCTGCTCTGGAAAGGGATCCTGAAATTCCTGATCGATAATCCACGCTACCGCTACCTGATAGGCCCGGTAAGCATCAGTAACTCCTTTTCTAAGTTTTCCAAATCGCTTATTGTCGATTATATTAACCGCAATCACTTTGATCATGAAATGGCGCAGTATGTTAAACCGCGCAAAAAGTTTAAGGTTGATTTTGCTAAAATTGATACCGACCTGCTCATGGCCGGTGAAGACAGCTTTAAAGGTCTCGACAACCTGATATCAGAGGTGGAAACCCGGAACATGAAAGTACCGGTATTGCTCCGTCAGTACATTGCCCTAAACGCTAAGATCATCAGCTTCAACATCGACCCTAAATTTGCCGACTGCCTGGACGGTTTCCTGGTACTCGATCTTGAAAAAGTACCGCAGGATATACTGGATAAGCTTGGTAAAAACTTGTAGTAAATCTTCAATCCATAGAAACAAAGAGACACCGGCTGGCCGGCTCTTTTTTTATAGCGATATTAAATCATTACCCAAAGCAAAACGCCCCCAATATTTATCGGGGGCGTTTTTATTAACTATATGTTGTTTTACAATTACCAGCTGTAGCGTACACCAAACTGCATTTGCCAGCGTGAAGCGAACAAATCAACAGAATATGGTATACCAGGGTTAGTGAAGTTGTAAGTTGGGTATGATGCAACATTACCGTTTTTAACAAAAGCAGGGCCGCCGGATGCTCCAGGCAGTTTGCTTACTGGTGTTAAACCAACACTTGCTGAAGAGTTGAATGTGTTTGCTGAGAAGTAATATTGTCCCCAGCTCTTATTCAATAAATTGGTAAGATTGATGATGTCATAAGTAAATGTGATCATCTGCTTGTGTTTACCATTACCAAATTTAAAGTCTTGAGTAAAGCGGAAGTCTAATTGATTATTCCAAGGTGTAAAAGCAGCATTACGTTCAGTAAACTGACCACGACGTGAACTTAAATATTTGTCAGCATCAACATACGCATTAAACGCAGCTAACTGTTGTGCAGCAGTTTGTACTACCACACCATTTTTCACCTGATCAACAATCATCTTAGCTGCCTCATCTCTGGTTGGAATATAAGCCAAGCTTAATTGCTGACCTGTTCCGTCGATAGCGTTTGGATAGGTATCCCAGGTATATGGGTTACCACTTTGCGCGCTAAAGAAGAAAGTAAAGTTAGCTGTATAGTTGTGCCCGGCATCCCAATCATGTTTAAAGTTCACGTTTGATACGATACGGTGACGGATATCAAAGTTTGAATTGGCTAAACCCGGATTATTAGGGTTCAAAGCCTGGTTCAATTGCCAGTTAGACTCCATTGAGTTACGGATACCATTGGTAACATCTTTTGAATGACCATAGGTATAGGCAACTGAGAAGTTTAATGCACTCTGCTGATCAAACTGGGTGAATTTTGCTACCTGTACAGTGGCGCTGTAACGGTAACCTTCGCTTGTGTTTGATAACAAATAAGCATTGGTATATTTTGAGTTGATTCCCTTGTTAATAAATATAGGCTGCTGGTGCTGGGTATCATAAGGATAATAAGTTACGCTATCCTTAGTATTTACCTGCTGAAATTTCAAGTCATGAATAACTTTGGTATAAATACCTTCGGCAGTAAATTTCCACTGGTTGTCCGTTGTATAATCAACAGCTAAACTGCTTCTCCATACCTGTGGCATTTTGAAGTTGTTATCAATCATATCCACCTGGGTAGAACCGGTAGAACCAGTATTAAAGTTACCTTGTTGATTAACAAAGTTTAAACCACCATTAGATGGCGCTTGCACGGGGTTAGTACCGGCTGTAAACGGACCTGCAGATGATTTTTTATCATAAGCACCGTAAGTAGCACCGTTGTTATAAAACGCATAACCAAACCATGCAAACGGAACACGACCAGTAAAGAAGCCGCTACCACCGCGCAAAATAACACTTTGATCACCGTTTGCATCATAGTTAAATGATACGCGTGGGTTCCACTCTATATTACCCAGGTAATTTTGTTTGATATCTTTAGGTTTGGTATAGGTGTAGGTAGTGCCGTAGTTTGGATCAACCGGAGCGTTGGTTGTTTTATCACTCAATGGCTGTTTGTTTGGTACACCAGCATAATCAGCACGTAAAGCTACTGTCAATTTGAAATTATCAGTTAACTGAATATCATCCTGACCATATAAGCTCAACAGGTTAACTTTAAACTGAGCTGAAGGGTGCGCTAAGATATAATCGCGTGTGTTATCAGTATAGTTAAAGTTGGCACGTACACGTGCTGGAGCATTATTAATAAAATCTTCAATACTGTTATAAGCAATACGACCATTCCACGAATTCACAAAGTTATAAGTGATGTTGTAAAACTCATTGTGCGTACCAAATGTAAACGTGTGCTTTCCTTTTGTCCAGGTTAAGTTATCAGTAAACTCAGCTGTTTTCTGGTGCATATCAAATATAGCAGCCTCGCGGTCGGTACCCATGAATATAGTTGTACCAGGAGTACGGCCGGTGATTTCGATTTGCGGTAAAGCAGGGTTTGAGTTAGGATCACGGTAATCGTGAACAGCTGAATAGCCAAGAACCAGGCTATTGCTCAGGTTACCGTTAAATCTTGATTTTAACTCGGCAACGGTTGAAGTTGAGTTATTATGTGAAGTGTAATCAATACCACTGAAACGGAAGTTTTGCTGATCGCGCTCTAAGTTAGTAGCCTTTGAGCTGATGGTATTGTTACGGATAGTTAACTGGTTATGATCATCGATATTCCAATCCAAACGGTTAAAGAATTTGTTTGAGTTTGAGAAAATCGTGGTATTGTTATATGTACCCGGATCCAAACCGCCTGTAAATGTTTTAAAAGCAGTAACTAATTTATCACCATCGGCCTGACTTAGTATATTAGACGCGCCGTTGTGATCAAGACCACGGATAACAGGATCCTGCCTGCGGGCAATTTCTTCGTTGGTAAAGAAGAATAATTTATTTTTAATAATAGGGAAGCCTAAACGGATACCGCCCTGATAATCATGAAAATCGTTCAGTTTTGAACCATCGCCACCTAAAGCAGCTTTGGCATTGTTAGCGCCAACCATGAATGAGCCACGACCGTAACCATAAACAGCGCCACTAAAATCGTTTGTACCGCTACGGGTTACAGCGTTTATACTACCACCTAATACGTTACCGATTTTGATATCGTAAGGGGCAACATAAACCTGGATATCCTGGATAGCATCAAGAGAGATAGGGCTCGTACGGGTACTGCTGCCTACCTGGCCTGAAGCATTGTTCTGACCACCTAATGAAGGGCTAAAACCAATCGCGTCGTTATTGATAGCACCGTCAAGCGTTACGTTGTTATAACGGTAGTTGGTACCCTGAAACGAGTTATTGTTACTTTGAGGGGTGTTTCTTGTTAAATCCTGTAAGCTGCGGTTAATTGACGGAGCAGTACGGATCTGGTTTTGACCTATACGGGTACTTGCACCTGTTTTAGCTGGACCAGCAGATGCTTTTACTTTAACTTCCTGCAAGGTTGTCGTTTCATCCTGCAGTATAAAGTTTAAAGTAGCATTACCCAACTGGAGAGTAAGGTCGCTTTTTTCGTCTTTTTTGTAACCGATAAAAGTAGCAGTTACGGTGTAAGGACCACCCGGGTTAATGTTATTAACCGAGAAACGGCCCTCGCCGTTGGTTTGTGCACCATACCTGGTACCTGTGCTGGTATTAAGTACAGTAATGGTTACACCCGGAAGAGTGGTACCTTTTTGATCTGTAACTTTACCGGTAAGTACCGAGGTGGTGATCTGAGCGTTTGCAACGCCCCCAACCCCAATAATTATTAGTGTTAAAATAATAAAGTAGAGCTTTTTCATTTGTGAATTTTTATTGCACAAAATTGCCCTACCAATGTTAATTCTACATTAACATCAGATTATTATATTAACAACTACTTAATGATTTCTTCTTTACCTGATACAGGCCCCTGAAAACCAATAAAAAAATACTGATTATCAATAAAATACAAAATAAATACCCCAAAGTATTAAGCTTTTATATATCGCCTATAGGAGATAAATTACACAATTATGTTCGTCACAGCTAAAAAATGCCCCTATTATATAGTATTTAAAGGGCAACGGTAACGAGCATTTTAACAAATACTTAATACGCAAATAATTAAAATCAATTTTTGATTCTCAACTTATTGAGCAATTGATTCAGCAAGTATACGGGCGCTACGGCTAATGATTTAATGTTGAGTCCGTTTGCTGCAAACTGCGGCTCACGGCTATTGCCGATAAGTAACGCGCTTGCAGAGGGAATAAACGCAGAAACACATAATAGCCACATAACGGGCCCTCCCGTTTGCTGCCAGGTTACAAGCTCCATTATACCGTAACTAAATCCTAATAAAATAAACAGGATAAAGTAAGATATAATTGGCGACAGCTTTAAATAGTAATAAATAGCAATAGCTATAACAAATGAAGCCCAATTAAAATAGCCATTGTAGGCTCCTAAAAAGCCCAAATGAGGAAAAGGAATAGCCCAGATCAATCCAAAGAGACTAAATGCCAAAGTTGGGATACAGATATAGTGTATAATTTTGTTAACCCTATCCTGGTGAGCATCTTCATATTCCCTGAAATAACGATCCACGGGGCGTTCATCAATATTTGCAGTAGTTTTAACTGCTGCCTTCTGTTTGGTATTTGCTTTTGCTGCCACGCTGTAAAAATAAAAAACCCCTTCGGTTTTGTGCCGAAAGGGTTTCGTTTAATTTTATAATGATTACTTGGCAAATGCTACCGAACGGGTTTCCCTGATAACGGTAACTTTAATTTGACCAGGATAAGTCATTTCTGTCTGGATCCGGTTTGAAATATCAGCAGCCAAAACTTCTGATTGCGCGTCGCTGATCTTTTCACTTTCAACAACCACACGTAACTCCCGGCCCGCCTGTATCGCAAATGTTTTCTCAACACCAGGATATGACAATGCCAGTTCTTCAAGTTCTTTCAAACGTTTAATGTAGCTTTCAACAACCTCGCGGCGTGCACCCGGACGTGCACCTGATATAGCATCACAAGCCTGGATTATCGGCGATAACATTGAGGTCATCTCAATTTCATCATGGTGGGCACCGATAGCGTTGCAAACTTCAGGATGTTCCTTGTATTTTTCGGCCAGTTGCATACCCAAAATAGCGTGAGGCAGTTCAGGATTATCATCAGGTACTTTACCAATATCATGAAGTAAGCCGGCACGTTTTGCCATTTTAACATTCAAGCCAAGTTCGGCAGCCATGGTGGCACAGAAATTGGCAACCTCACGTGAGTGCTGCAACAGGTTTTGCCCATATGATGACCGGTAACGCATACGGCCAACCATCCGGATCAGTTCGGGGTGTAAACCATGAATACCCAAATCAATTACAGTACGCTCACCTATCTCAACAATTTCTTCTTCTATCTGCTTTTTGGTTTTGGCAACTACCTCTTCAATACGTGCCGGGTGGATACGTCCGTCGGTAACCAAACGGTGCATTGCCAAACGGGCTATCTCGCGCCTTACCGGGTCAAAACCCGAAAGGATGATAGCCTCGGGGGTATCGTCAACAATGATTTCGATACCTGTTGCGGCTTCAAGTGCACGGATATTACGCCCTTCACGGCCAATGATCCGTCCTTTGATCTCGTCGTTTTCAATATTGAAAATAGACACTGTGTTTTCGATAGCGCTTTCGGTAGCAGTACGCTGAATAGTTTGAATAACTATTTTCTTAGCCTCTTTAGTAGCAGTAAGCTTAGCCTCGTCAACAATATCCTTGATCTGGATCATCGCTTTGGTACGGGCTTCCTCGCGCAGGGTATCAACCAATTGGTTTTTGGCATCATCGGCCGATAGGCCGGCAATAGTTTCCAACTGTTGAATGTGCTGATTTTTAAGATGCTCTACCTCGTCTTGCTTTTTAACAACTATCTCGGTTTGTTTTTCAAGATTTTTACGGGTGTTATCAAGTTCGCTCTCCTTGCGGTTAACATTTTCCAGGCGCTGATTTAATGATTGCTCTTTTTGTTTAACACTATTTTCGCGCTGGTTAACAGCATTGTTTTTATTGTTTACTTCCTGTTCATGTTCAGCTTTCATTTGTAAAAACTTCTCTTTGGCTTCAAGCAGTTTGTTTTTCTTAAGGATCTCGGCATTATTTTCAGCGTCTTTTAAGATCTTTTTCACTTTATTCTGAGCCGATGTTTCCTGGTCTTTAAAAAGCTTTAATAATAGGAAGCGACCTATGAGCACGCCAATGATGGCGCCTGCCAGCAGGCCGATGATGACGTATAGTAATATGTCCATTTTAGGTTTGGTGGTGTTATATATGTATGTAAATAAAAAAACCGCAACTAATTTTTAAGTATCATGTATTTAAAACCTCATTTCGGATATTGGGGACCATGGGTTGGTTAACGTTAATCGCAACTAACGCATGCCTCTTGATCCGCTTAATATTGAAGCGTTAAGTTTTTAATAGTGAAACCTAAAATTTAACTGCGGTTAAATCTTAATGTGCTCTTGTATATTTATGTAAAGAACGTTTATTACTTCGAAAAAAATTCGGTCAACAAATGATCTAAATGATAAACTTTTTCAGTCACCTCTGTATCCTCAACGGTAACTTTCTTTTCCGCCTTCAATGATGATGTTGCGTAATGCAGCACACACATTGAAAGTAAATCCTGCTTATCCCTAACCGCATAATTTTCCTGATACTCTTTTATCCGGTCGTTGATCAGCTTAGCCGCCCTGCGTATTATTTCTTCTTCCTCCATGTTAACCTTTAAGGGGTAAACACGGTCAGCAATATTTATTTTTATTGAGATTTCTCCCATTTGAGCTTTTCACTTTTTGTACTATTTTTTCAATAATACAATACACTTATCTATTTCCTGCACAAAGTCGTTAATTTTTTGCTTAATGTCAACACTTTTTTCATTTGTTTCAGAAAAAGACTTGGCAACTTTAACAACTTTTAATTTTTCTTCCAGTTCTTTTGTCTTGGCCTTACTGGCGTTAAGAGCTACCGTAAGTGCCTCACTTTCCAGTTTTAAAAGGTCATTTTCTTCCTGCAAAGCAGCGCACAGTTCAATCAGGCGCTCGGTTTTATCTACAATTTTATTTAACTGCTCTGCTAATGAAGGCATCTTCAATTACTGAATTATTGATTTATTGAATTACTGAATTTTAATTTCTAAATCCGAAATCGAAATTCCGAAATCCGAAATTACTTCCTGATCTCCGCTCCGGCTTCTTTTCCTAAATTATAAATTAATTTCTGCATAATAGAATCAATTGCCTTATCTGTTAACGTTTTTTCCAGATCCTGGATGATAAAGCTTAAAGCATATGACTTTTTACCGGCAGGCAGCTTATCGCCCTGGTAAACATCAAACACATCAACTTCCTTCAGCAATTTACGCTCGGTGCGCAGTGCAATTTGCTTTAACTGACCGAATGATACGCTTTGATCTATCAGCATAGAAAGATCGCGCCTAACAGCCGGGAATTTTGAAACCTCCTGGTAAACAATCTTATTTTTACGGATAGCTGCCAGCACAAGGTCGAAATTAAAATCAGCATAAAATACCTCTTTGTCAACATCTGCCTTTTTTAAAGAAGCTGAAGCTACCGACCCAAATTTCACCAATTGCTTACCATTCAACATGTATTGAATGCCAAACGACATTTTTTTGCAGGTTGCATCCTCAACTGTAAAGTTACTGATGTTCAGGCGCTGCAAAATACCATCAACCACAGCCTTGATATTATAGAATGATACAGGTTTTGATTTCTGGTTCCATTGTTCGGCAGTATTAGCCCCGGTGATGAAAATACTGAAACGTTGTGTTTCGATGTACTTATCATTTTCCAGCTTGTATACCTTACCAAACTCGTAAAATTTCAAATCCGGGCTACGGCGGTTCTGATTATAGGTTATGGCTTCCAAACCAGAGTACAGCAACGTTTGGCGCATTACATCCAGATCGCTGCTCAGTGGGTTCAGAATCTTAACAGCAGTATCCAGGTTATCCGAATAGGCGGATTTGGTAAGCGAGTTGGCCAGGATCTCGTTAAACCCATTTGCGCTCAGCAAATCAGATAACTGATTTTGAACAGTATCTTTCTCCGGACGAATGGAGTTATTTAGGGATGCCCTAATCTGTGTAGGGATTTCGATGTTGTTATAACCATAGATCCTCAGGATCTCTTCAACCACATCCACATCGCGGGTAACATCCACACGATATGGAGGCACTTGTAATGATAATGAATCCGCAGTTTCATTCACTATCTTAATATCAAGCGCCGTGATAATACCTTTGATCTCATCATGGCCAATCTTTTTACCAATCAGCTTATCAATGGTATTATAAGTGATTTCCACAGCAAACGGCGCAACCGGGGCTGGGTAATGATCAGAAATCTCTGACGACACCTCGCCACCCGCAACCTGCTGAATCAATAATGCCGCACGTTTCAAAGCAAAAACGGTCATGTCCGGATCGGTACCACGCTCAAACCTGAATGAAGCATCAGTTTTCAAACCATGCCTTTTTGAAGTTTTACGAACAGATACGGAATTGAAATAAGCACTCTCCAGAAAAATATTTTTAGTTGATTCTTTAACACCTGATTTAGCACCGCCAAATACACCTGCTATGCACATTGGCTCTTCGGCATTGCCAATCATCAGGTCATCGGCAGATAGTTTCCTGTCAACATCATCCAAAGTTTTAAATATAGTGCCTTCAGCATAGTTTTTCACCAACACTTTACCACCGGCTATTTCATCGGCATCAAAAGCATGTAAGGGCTGACCAAGCTCATGCAGTACATAATTGGTAACGTCCACAATGTTATTGATAGCCCGCACGCCAATAACAGCCAAACGCTCCTTTAACCATTGCGGCGATTCCTTAACTTCAACACCGCTGATGGTTAAGCCCGAGTAACGCGGCGATGCCTGCTCATTCTCTACAATAACCTTAATAGTACGACTGGTGTTATTAACTTTAAATGCGCTTACATCCGGCTTATTGATGCCCATTTTCAGGAAAGCGGCAATATCCCTTGCTGTACCCAAATGCGAGGCCGCATCGGCACGGTTAGGGGTTAAGCCTATCTCGTACATGTAATCGTCGTTCAGTTTAAAGTATTCTTTAGCAGGAGTACCCACAGGCGCATCCTCCGGCAATACCATAATACCAGCATGGCTGGTTCCTAAACCTATCTCGTCCTCAGCACAGATCATTCCATGAGATTCTTCGCCCCTGATCTTTGATTTTTTGATAGCAAAAGGCTCGCCGCCGGTTGGGTAAACAGTAGTACCTACTACAGCAACTACCACTTTTTGCCCGGCAGCTACGTTAGCAGCGCCGCAAACAATCTGCAGGTCTTCCGCTCCACCAACATTAACTTTGGTAACGTGAAGATGATCAGAATTGGCATGGTCAGTACATTCCTTTACATAGCCAATCACCAGGCCTTCCAGTCCGCCGGGAACAGCCTGCACCTTTTCCAGACTTTCAACTTCCAAACCGGTACCGGTAAGGATGATGGAAATCTCCTGGGGCGTTTTATCAGTATCAATAAATTCTTTAAGCCAGTTATAAGATATTTTCATTATTCCGAAATGATAATCGGCAAAGATATAAAGATTTCGGATGTTGGGATTGGTTGATTTCGGATTTCGAATGTTCGATTTCGGATTTATTTGAATTTCAATTTCAGAATTTTGAATTGGGATTGTTTTAATCAAATCCGATCAGGCACTTCACTCAGCTTTAACAAGTCCGAAATAGCAAATTCATATAATTCCTAAAATCCGAAATCGAACATTCGAAATCCCAAATTAAAAACTACATCAACCCTTCATCGGCCAAACTTAAGTAGCCGGCATCGGTAATGATTAAATGATCAAACACACCCATGTCCAGCATCCGGCCGGCGGCGCTTATTTTTTTGGTGAGCTGGATGTCTTCGTTACTGGGTTTCAGATTACCCGATGGGTGGTTATGCACCAGTATGAGGCCGCTGGCCTGGTATTGCAGGGCTGAGTAAAAAATGATCTTCGGGTCGCATACCGTAGCCGACAAACCTCCTTTACTGATCAGCTCCTTCCCTAATACTTTGTTGGAACGGCCTAATAGTATGATCCAGAATTCCTCGTGGTTCAGGTCCATCAAATGACGGCGCATAATATTGTAACCATCCCTGCTTGACGTGATCACCTCAATGGCACCCGATTCAAATTCATTACGGCGGCGACCGATTTCCAGCGCGGCAATAATAGATATAGCTTTGGCTTCTCCTATCCCTTTAAACTTGGATAATTCGGCTATGGAAGCCTTACCAAGCTTGTTCAGGTCGTTATCATAATGGCGCAGGATGCGTTTACTCAGTTCAACCGCACTTTCGGTGCGGCTGCCCGAGCCGATAAGGATGGCGATCAGCTCGGCGTCGGTAAGGGCGCGGCGCCCTTGTCCGCTAAGTTTTTCACGCGGGCGGTCTTCCTCAGCCCATGATTTAATACTGATCTTGCTTTCGTAGTTTTCCACGGCATTAAAGTATGAAAAAGCGCCAAACAAAAAAAGGGACAGCGTTGGTACACTATCCCCTTTGGTATATTTTAAAAGCTGAGATTAGCTTAAGCCGTTAACAAATTTAGTAAGCTTTGATTTATTGTTCGAAGCTTTGTTTTTGTGAATAACGTTCTTTTTAGCTAAACGGTCAAGCATTGAAATCACTTTACCCAACAGTGCAGAAGCATCAGCTTTGGTAGTAGTGTTTCTTAATTTCTTAATAGCGTTCCTGGTTGTTTTAGCCTGGTACCTGTTGCGCAGACGCTTCGCAGCGTTTGCCCTGATTCTTTTTAATGATGATTTATGATTTGCCATCTCGTATAGCTTGTTATTCTTTTCTACTTATTTTAAGGACTGCAAATATAGAGTGATTAAATTTAATATGCAAGTGGTTTTTTGATTTATATTTCCGGATGATTAGATTGATAATGTGATTGATTACCTGAACCCTTAAGACGTGAAGACCTCTCAAATTAACAAGCTGTTAACCCCGCATTCACGAAGTGTTCATACAACACAATGATTTTTGCTGCGTTACTATTAATTAAAACTATTGCGTTTATGGTCACCAACAGCACCACCAGGTTCAGCAACCGGGTTGAAGATTATGTAAAATACCGTCCCGGCTACCCCGACGAACTTGTTAAGTTTTTACATGACGCTTACGGCTTAACACAGGATAAGCTCATTGCCGATATTGGTGCAGGTACAGGGATCTCCACCGCATTGTTCCTGAAAAAAGGCTACCGGGTAATTGCCATTGAACCAAATTTGGAGATGCGCGAAAAAGCTATCGAGTTACTCGGTTCATATAACGGCTTTATCCCCCGAAACGGCACTTTCGTATCGGTGAAACAATTGCACCCTGGTATTATCTAAAAAGCAAACACCATGACTTAATTAATACTACTTAAACATGATATACTGGATCATTATTATAATACTGCTGCCTTTTATATTTATTTTAATAAGCCATTTAAAAAGCAAAGCCCAACAAAAAAAGAAACTTACCGAAATAAAAGAACGCTGGGGCAAACCCATAATTGCAAGCAGAAATTTCAAACCGGTCAGCACCTACCTTACAGCTTATGGTAGCGTAAGCGAGATCTCTGCCGATACGGCCACCGACCTTGACATCGACAGCGTATTTGAATTTATTGACCGTACCAATTCAAAACCCGGGCAACAATACCTATATAAGCAATTACACTCCCCGCAAATTTCAGAAGAGTATTTTGAAACGCTTGAACAGCGGATCGGCAATGTCAACGCCGATAAAGAATTGAGAGAGGCAGCCGAGCTTAAATTATCTGAGTTAGGGAACAATGATGCCTACTACTTACCAGAGCTTTTTAAGAAACCGCATCATTCCATGTTTCCGGCAATTGGCAATTTTTATATCAGCATAGCGCCGTTTTTGATCATTGGAGTGGCATTTAGCCTTTTTATTGTTCCCAACCAGTTTATGCTTTTGCTATTGCTGGTATTAATGATAGCCAATGTAGTTATTCATTACAGTAATAAAACCCAGATGCTGAACTACACACATTCGCTACCGCAGTTGTTGGTTTTATTTAAGGTATCAAATTGGCTTAAGAACCACACTCTGCTCAGGGATGATGAAAGTACCCGCCTCAGTATGGCTAATATGGACAAACTCAAAAAGTCGTTAAATTATATCACCCTGCAAAATAAAGCCGCTATTGACCCTACCGATATTTACTACCTGGTTACCGAATGGTTAAAAATGTTCCTGCTTATTGAGCCGCTGGTATTTATAAAATCCATCACCAAGGTAAACAAATACCTTAGTGACATTAAAGTTGTTTATGAAGCGGTGGCTGAGGTTGATGTTGCCATTTCCATCCAATCGGTACGTGATGGCGCAGCTCATTATTGCAAACCTCAACTTACAACCGGCGATACCCATATCATTATTAAAGATCTTTATCACCCGCTTATTGAAAACTGCGTGTCAAATTCTATCGCTATAGATAATACACAAGGCATTTTGGTAACAGGTTCCAACATGTCGGGTAAAACCACTTTTATCAGGGCTATTGCTATAAATGCTTTGCTATCGCAAACCATTAACACCAGTTTTGCTACAGTATACCAGGCTCCTCCGCTCAAAATATTTACCAGCATTGATATGACCGACGATTTGGGCGATAATAAAAGCTATTTCCAGGCCGAAGCTTTTGCCGTTAAAAATATAGTAGCACAAACCATAGCCAGCAAACCCATAAACAGCCTTGTAATCATTGATGAAATTTTCAGGGGTACAAATACCATTGAACGGATAGCCGCCGCGAAAGCCGTACTAAGCTACTTTATTCACAATCAAAGCTTCGTTTTTGTATCTACACACGATCTGGAACTGGCCGAATTATTAGGCAGCGATTACAAAGTTTTCTCTTTTGAGGAAGTGATTGGCGATGACCGCTTGGTATTTGATTATAAAATTAAAGAGGGATTGCTCAAAAACCGAAATGGCATCGCGGTTTTAAAAGGCGTCGGTTTCCCGGAGAGTATTATTGATGAAGCCAATAAGGTAAGCAGCCAATTAAGGGAGAAGTATAATTTAAAACTCCCCCTTTAATTGCATCTTTGCCTCATGAACCGCCGCATAATTTTAAGCATAACTGGTACCTGTTTAATCATGTTATGCTCATCATGGGGATTCTTTGCACATTATCGTATTAACCGGCTGGCAGTTTTCACATTACCGAAGGCCATGTCTGGTTTTTACAGGTCCAATATCGATTATATAACCGAACATGCCGTAAGTGCCGACAAACGCCGCTATGTTGACTCATCAGAAGCGCCGCGCCATTTCTTTGATGCTGACCGTTATGGCAAAAAACCCTTTGAGGCTATGCCTAAAAAATGGAAGGATGCCGTTGCCAAATACTCAAAAGATACCATCATTAAATACGGCACTGTTCCCTGGACCATTCAGTACCAGTATTACAGGCTGGTACGCGCTTTCAAAGCCCATGATACAACGTCTATCCTCAATGCATCTGCCTATTTAGGGCATTATATTGCCGATGCGCACGTACCGCTGCACCTAACCCAAAACTACAACGGCCAGCTTACGGGGCAAACCGGCATCCATGCCCTTTGGGAAAGCCGCCTGCCTGAGTTATTTGCCGATCATTATAATTACTACGTTGGCAAGGCCCGGTATATTGAAAACCCATTGAATGAAGCATTCCGTATATGCAAGGCTACTTACAAAACCGTTGATACAGTTTTACGTTTTGAGCGCATCCTGAACAAAACCTACCCGCAGGACAAAAAGTACGCGTTGGTACAGCATGGCAAAAAGCAAATTACCGATTACTCCGTGGCCTATAGCCTGACTTATCACAAAATGCTGAAGGGGATGGTGGCAAGGCAAATGCGGGCATCTATTCTTTCCGTGGGTAGTTTCTGGTACTCGGCCTGGGTTGATGCAGGGCAGCCGGACCTGAGCAAGCTTATCGCACAGCCTTTAAGCATCGAACAAAAGGCAAAGCTTCGGCAAGAAGAAATGCTTTACCGATCAGGCAAAGCATTAATAATAAAATAGTTAACAATCAAACCCGGCAGCCTTCCCCTGCCTTCTTTATATTCTCCGCATCAGCTCCACGAAAACAGCGAAAGGGATAACGCCGGCTATCACCTTTCTTATCTGAAACAATTGTAACATGGCAGCATAATCAATCATTAAAAATATTCCTGCCTCATCTGCTTCATTTCCCGTTATCATGGTATTTATACGCAATTTTTCCATTAGGTATTTATACGCTATTACCCGGTTTACAACCCTCCTAACTTAGTTAAATCAATCAGGAAGTTGATTTGACCTCCCCTTTTAGCCACAAGCCCTAAACCTAATAGAGAATTAAATAAATAGGAGGCCATATCGAGTGACTGGCGTTTTATATCACTGAATATTTACATCTATAAACTATCATCTTATGGCAAATTTAACTTTAGCACCACGATGGGCATCAAGTGTGCTGCAACTCGGAAACACCGCTTATGTAGATTGCGGTACACCAACCGTACTAAACAATTTAACCTCCTTTACCCTGGAGGCCTGGGTAAACGTGTCGAGCCTTAACGGATTTCAATCCGTAGTTGGCAATGTTGATAATGCGGTTGGCGGACAATACCAATTATTTCTTGAATCCGGTTATGTTTACGCCTATGTAGGCATCGCACCGTATCTGATCAAATCGACTTTACCCATCACTGTCGACGAATGGCACCACCTGGCCTCTGTATTTGATGGTACAACTTCCAGTTTATCGCTTTATGTTGATGGCGTGGCTGTTGCGCAAAGCACCTTTTCGGGAACGCTGCCTGCAAGCGGTACCAATATGCTGCTGGGCGCTGTAATGCAGCAGAGTAGCCCGATCTGGTACCTACAGGGCCAACTTGGAAGGATTATGATCTGGAATAGCGTGCGCGACGCTGAAGATATCCTTAATGATTCGGTACAAGTAAATAATTATAGCGCTGTCCAAAATCCCAACCTTATATTTTACAGCGACTTTTCGGAAATGCCGGGGGTAGACAGTTCCGGAAATAATATAGCCCTTAATTTCAAAAACAATGTACAATACGCGTTCAATGTTCCATCTGTTGTACTGGGAGCGGATGGTTATGTTGATTGCGGCTCCTTTCCCGAATACAGCATTCCCGGAAACGCCCCTTATACCATTGAAGGCTGGTTCTTCCCGGGCAGCAGCAGCAACGGTATCCTGTTAAGTTATGGTTTGAACGGCGCATGGGAATACAAAGTAAGCTATCAAAACAACCAGGTTATAGGCCAGCGTAACAGCGACAGTATTTCTTTAGCATCAACAGCCTCGGTTTTGCCGCTAAGCTATTATCATTTTGCACTAAGTTATGATAGCGATGTTAAAGCCCTTAGCTTGTACGTAAACGGCAACCTTCAGGCTATCGATTATTTTCCTTCGCCGGTTACCGCGGTTCCAAACGGGCATGTACTCGTAGGCGCCCAATATGATTCGAACGGCAATATCATCGACAACTTCGGCGGTTCTATCCAAAACCTGCGCATCTGGAATGTATGTTTGGAACAATCAGAAATTGTTCAATGGATGTACAATGACGTAATAACCGATAACCGTTTAATTTCAAATTTTGATTTCACCGTTAACCCGCCGATAGATACAACCGACAAATCAACCCTTGAACTGGATAATGGTGCCGTGCAGCAGCTCCAAACCGTAAACGTTTTAACTACCGAGCAGATTGCGCTTTTGGGCATCCCACAATCCATCAACGCTATTTATCTCAATCAAAACGTGGAAACGCCTGTACCGCCACCTACAGACATACTATTTGCCAGCCAGCCCAAAGTTTTTACCGAAGATCATAAAGAGGAAAGCTGGTCACAATTTAAAGATTGGTTCGGCAGTAAAAACGGAGGCCCGGCAACAGAAGGCTTTCGCCAGCAGTTTGATAACGCTTATGAAAAAGCCCGGCAAATGTTCGACGAAAATGCCAATCTGTCCCGTGTTTTTACCCGCACGGATACCAATGGCATAACCCGTATTATTTACCATGGTGTAAAAGCAGACATGCTCGTTTACGAAGGGGCTATAGGCGCCGAATCAGACTGTACGCTCTGGTGGATCCAATTCATCTTTGCGCTTACTGTAGGTTTCCTTCAGGCTGTGGGGCTGGCACCTACCACCGGCAATATCGCCACGCGTATTTATAACCTGCTCCGTGCAAATCAAACGGTAATGAATGCCATGAGCTCAATGGCCGGAAAAGCAATCAGCGCCACAGCCGCTATTGGTTTTGTAGGTGTAATATATCAGCAGGGACTGATGTGGACCATTATCAAGTTTGTGCTGACATCCGCAGGATGGTATGCCTTATTCTGGATCCTTCGTAAAGTAATAGCCATAGTAACAGGCCTGGAAGCAGCCGCCATACTTGCCGGCTTTATTGTATGGGCTACTCAGCTTACTATACTTTCACTTAAATACAATACCGCATGCGGTCAGCTTCTCCAATCAACCAATGTTTCACCTTCTTTTAATTCATAAAGCCATGCCAACTTCAACACCTGTTGTAGCTATACCTGTGGTAGACACTTCATATAGCATGACATCTTCAAATTATGTCGCAATCACAGTCATCGATACCAAAGCTTTCCTGAACAATGCGCTCCCTGGCGATTATATTGGCGTGGCATCCTACGACACCAACGGAAGAGTAACCTATAACCTGACACAGGTTGATCAAAACCTTACCGTACCGGTTACAGCAGCTGCAGCTGTACAAAACCTAAGTTTCACCGGAAGCTGCACCAATATGGGAGGAGGGCTTCAAACCGCTGTAAATATGCTTTCAAGTGCTCCTGCCGGTGTAAATAAAGGCCTTGTGCTGCTTTCTGACGGTTATCAAAACTGCGGCACCAATCCCCTGCCATTACCAGCCGGCACCCCTCCCGTATATTCATGTGCAATGGGGCCGGCGTCTGACCAAAACTTAATGCAGCAAATTGCAACCCAGAGCGGCGGCCAGTATTATTATGCCCCCTATGTTTTCAACATGATGCAAATTTACAACCAGATCAGGGCACAAACTCCTGCTGCACAATTACTTGCAAACGGATACAAAGTAGCCCAGGCCTATGATTACCTGTTGATTCCGGCCACCGTATCAGCAGGCAACGACCTTGGACAGTTTTCGGTTGTATGGAGTGATCCTAATTATACGTTCACAAATGGCCAGCCCGGACTTAATCAATTAAGTGTAACACTTGTAACGCCGGCCGGCGTGGTAATTACACCAATGCCTACCTTACAGGGAGGGGCCTATGTAGTATTTAACATTCCTAACCCGGCGGTAGGCCTATGGTATATCCAGATCATGTATGGTGGTACAACCCCGCAGGGCCTGACAGGCGGTGCCTTTGAATATGCACCTTCAGGCAATGCCGCTCCGCTTCAGCTTACAGTTGATGCAACCTCTGTTGTGCGCAAAGGACAGCCTATTACTTATCACGCACATTTAACGGATGATGGAAAGCCGATAACCGGACAACAAATACGTGCTTTGGTTACCCGTCCCAAACTAAGTCAGCATAGTGCAATTAAAGCTTATGCATCAGACCTTAAAAACATAAAGCTGCCTGAAGAAACAATGGACACTATACAACATCCCGATTTGGCAAAGCTCGATCTGCTTTACAGGCAGCGGTTGACGGAGGAGGACCTTTTGCCGCACATAAAGGGCGGGAGTATCCTGTCAGCGGCAAAGCAAGGTGGGTACGCCGGTACTATACATGAAACGCACGAGGCCGGAAGTTATACCGTAGAGCTGGAAGTAACCGGATTTTCAGATAAATCTAAAACGCCGTTTTCCAGAAGTCGTCGCTTTAATGTAGTGGTTACCGATGGCGATTGAATAAACCACCATCCTGTTTAATAAACAAAAAGCCTGTGCTGGGAATTATATCCTGCACAGGCTTTTGATATTTGAAATGTTGAAAAAGCTTTTTATTGCCCCTCAGAAACCTTGGCGCTACGGCCTTTTATAGCGGCAAAGATGGGCGGCAATATCGAGATGAGGATGATGATTACCCCTACCAGCGAAAAGTTTTTAGCTATCACCGGTACCTGCCCTAATTTGTAACCCGCAAACAGGAACACAATGATCCATGATGCACCGCCGACGATGTTATAAAGGCTATACTTTAAAAAAGGCATCCTGCCAACACCGGCCACAAAAGGTGCGATAGTGCGGATAATAGGCATAAAACGGCTAAAAATCACCGCCTTACCGCCATGTTTATCAAAAAAAGCTTTGGTTTTAAGATAGTATTCGAGCTTGAGGATCTTATTTTCCTCTTTAAAAACTTTAGGGCCTAAATAGTTGCCTAAAAGATAATTCACCGTATTACCGATAAAGGCAGCGGCAATTAATATGATGCCCAGCAGCCAGATATCCAAACCCGAACTACCACCGGCTATTAACGCGCCAGCTGCAAACAGCAGTGAATCGCCGGGTAAAAAAGGAGTTACTACAAAACCTGTTTCGGCAAATATGATCAGGAAAAGGATCAGATAAGTCCATCCCTGGTAAGCGCTGGTTATTTGTACCAGGTGCTTGTCAATATGCAGTATAA
Source organism: Mucilaginibacter gossypii (assembly GCF_900100945.1). Lineage (GTDB taxonomy): Bacteria > Bacteroidota > Bacteroidia > Sphingobacteriales > Sphingobacteriaceae > Mucilaginibacter > Mucilaginibacter gossypii. The sequence continues at coordinate 26,786 of NZ_FNCG01000017.1, forward strand.
AGTCGATTATGCTTTTTATTACTTCCACAGGCTAAAATTTTGCCCAAAAATATAAATATTAAACAAAACGCAGCTACTGAAGTGTCTTACTAAGCAGATTATTAGTAAGTACCCCCGCTCCAAAGGCCAATGAGTCGGCGCTGCCAACAATACCTTTGGTATAAATGGTGTAGGCGCGGCCGTCCTGTATAGTTACATTTTGCAGGGTTGTTTCTATTGTCGTGGGCGTTCGGGTCGTGGTAATGGTAAAGTTATAATTACCGGCAGTAAGTTCAACGTATTTAGATACCTTGTTAAAGGTAGTACCTCTAACCACAAGGGTGTCATTAGCCCGCAGATCTAGGGCTGAGGTATTGGGTGAAGTATGCACAAACCTTACTTTTCCTTTACCTATGGCTGGCAAACCGGTACTATCAGATAGTATAAATGAACTAACAAACGAACTATCCTTTCTGAAGCCGGTTATAAACATAGTGTATTTCCTGTTGGCTTTAAGCGTAGTATCAAATTGCAGCAAAATAACCGGCGCCGCGGTGGCTGTACGTAACTGTAACGGCGGTTCAAGTGTTGAAAGGTAAAAATATCCCGAACTGTTTGGATAAGTATAGGTAGTGGTATTATACCTGATAAAATGCTGATAAAGGTATACCGGCTGGATATCGGGACTTAAATTAACGATTTGAAACTGGGTATTGAGGCCTACTGATGATGCATTGCCCCCCTTACCGCACGAAGAAACAGCACAGATGAAAAGTCCGCATAGCACAACTATAAAAAACGAAACCAGTACCTTGCTTTTATTTTTATTAGCCATTAATGTAATTATTGATTGATGAACAGGCCGGTTGCCAGGCCTGTGCTTTTATTACCAAAACCGTAGTAGGTATACACCTTTCCTCCTACAAGCTGCACTGTATCCCTTACAATAGTGCCCGAAAACGCCGCCGAATGCAGCGCCATATTGTGCTCTCCGGGCGTTACCAAATAAAACGTCGAGGTACCTTTAAAAGCAAGGTCCTTTACCTTTTCGGTATCTAAGGCAGCAGTTGTACCTTCAAAATGCACGCTTATATTCCCGGCATCCGGCGAAGCATTTACAAACCTTATTTTAGCAGAGGGTACCTTATTTGTATCTGCAGCTATGATGTCGGTAGTTTTAAAAACCTGATCTGTTGAATTGCCGGCTATGTAAAATGAATACACCGAATCCTTACTTAAGGTTAGGGGTAGGCTAAACAGCGGATTGGGATTATTAGGCCCATCCAACTTAACCGAATAGTTTTGTGTACCCGCTTTAACAGTAATATATCCAAGCGTACCTCCCGGATAAAAAGTTGTTGTATTGTTTACCCTTGTGCCATTAAGATAAACGTTAACATTGTTGAAAGTAGCATTAATAACATTTAACGATGATGTTGACGAATCAACCACATCGGGTTTATCGTTGTTTTTTTTGCACGTTGCAAAGCAACCTGCCGCGGCTATCAACAATAAAACTTTAACCTTTATATTCATATACAATTATAAGCTATAACTGCTTACTGTAATTTTTGGTATTGGGTGTTGAACAAAAAAAGTCCGGTTTTATGTTACCGGACTTAGTTTTGGATTTATAATTTAAGTTTACACTTAAGCATAGCTATTGAGCATCACCGGCATAACCAGCATCAGCACATCTTCATTCTCATCTCCGCCTTGTGGCAGCAATAAGCCGGCACGGTTTGGAGTCGACATTTCCAAAGATACTTCTTCGCAACTTAAATTCTTCAACATTTCTATTAAAAATCTTGCATTGAAGCCAATTTCCATGTCTTCGCCCTCATATTGGCAGCTTAAACGCTCGTGGGCCTCGTTAGCAAAGTCAATATCTTCTGACGAAATATTTAACTCGCTGCCATTTATTTTAAGCCTTACCTGGTGCGTGGTTTTGTTAGCATAAATAGCCACACGGTTTAACGAACCCAGGAAAGTAAGCCTGTCGATATTTAATTTATTAGGATTATTTTGAGGAATAACCGCCTCGTAATCAGGGTAACGCTCGTCAATTAAACGACACACCAGGTTAATATTGCCAAACTTGAAGAAAGCACTGGTGGAATTATACTCAACAGATACATTTACATCATCGCTTGGTAATGATGATTTAAGCAGGGTTAAAGCTTTTTTAGGCAGTATGAATGATGTAGTGCTTGCAGCCTTTGCATCTTTACGTCGGTAACGAACCAGCTTGTGCGCATCGGTAGCAACAAATGTAAGTGCCGATGTTGTAAGCTGACAGTAAACACCTGTCATAGCCGGGCGCAATTCGTCATTACTTACCGCGAAAATGGTTTTGTTGATAGCTTCGGCCAAAACTGAAGCAGGCAGGTTTACTGATGAAGCGTTTTCAACAACAGGGATCTTTGGAAAATCCTCGCCGTTTTCGCCGCTCAGTTTGTATTTACCATCGCCGGCATTAATTTCAATGGCGAAGGTTTTATCATCAACCGAAAAAGCTACAGGCTGCTCGGGTAATGACTTCAGGGTCTCTAACAATATACGCGACGGGATAGCAATCCTGCCGTTCTCTTTAGCCTCAACTGGCAAAGAGGTGGTCATGCTGGTTTGCAGGTCGGTAGCAGAAATGGTCAAGTTCCCATCCTTTATCTCGAACAAAAAGTTTTCCAGTATCGGCAGCACAGTACTGCTGCTTAACGCACCACTTACCGATTGCAGTTGTTTGAGTAATGTTGAGGTAGAAACAATAAATCTCATATGGTTGTAATTAATCTATCAAAAATAGAAAATTTAACGGGCATACTTTTGCCTGCGTAAATAATGTTGAAAAATAGCACATATTAACACTAAAACCAGCGGCGCAATGGTATTAACCAGTTGCCAATACATTTTTTCGTTTATAGCAATTCTAATATTGAATTTATCATATTGGAAAAGCACCTTCTCGCCCCTTATTCTTGCCCTATCCAGCAGGCGGATCTTAATTTCCTTGGTACGCAGGGCTATCAGTCCCGAATCATCGGTCATGTAATCGGCTATGTTAAGCAGCAGGTTTTTATTTCCGTATGTTTGGTGCGTATAATGATCGTAACCTAATGGGTAAGGTGAGCCATCGCTGCCTACCTGATTCTTTAAAACATCACCATCGCTAATCACTATCATTTTGGTAGGCTCGCTTTGTTGCTTTATGGCAACCTGCTCTTTAAGCCCTTCGGGCAGCGGGCGATTTTGCCAGTCGCTTACAAAACTGCCTTCCAATAATACACCAGTTATTTTAGATGTGCTTTGAAACTCCTTAGGGTTTGGCTCCTGCTCCAAAGCCTGCAACGATAATATGTGCGGGGCGGTGAGCTTTTTGTTATAAGGCGATGAGGTTAGCAGCACCGTTTTGTTTACATTTTTGGTATCGAGGATATCGATAGTACTTGCAAACTCGCTGCTGATACCATCCAAATTTTTCACCACCGGGTGTTTGCTTAGCGGGATAAATACCGGGTAATACAGCCATGGCAGCATCTGGATCTGCGCCTGCCCGCCAACATTGCCGGTACTGATGGGAATTTGCGAGCAGTTCATATCAGCAATCAGATCATAATTGATACGGATCCCATAACGGAAAAGCTGATCATCGAGATTAAGCTGCTTGGGGAAAGCCAGCTGCTCGCCGCCATGCCCTCGAAGGCTATCGAGTTCGGCGCTTACCTGGTCTATTGTCCATAGCACCTGGCCTCCGTGCATGATGTACTGGTCGAGTTTGAATTTCTCTACCTCGCTGAATTTCTGATCGGGCTTGGCTATCACCAGCAATTTGATCTTTTGCAGATCGGCAAAGGAGATGGCATTCAAATCAACCCGGCCTACCTGGAAACCATCGGCAAGGGTTTTCATGGCATCGTTCAGTTGTAAATCGGTTAGCTCATGATGGCCTTCGGTAAAGCCGATTTGCGGCCTGCCCCCGTTGACCGCCTTTTTTATGGCCGATGAAAAGGCATATTCCAGGTTTTGGATAGAGTTGTTCAATACTTCATCGGGCGAGAGGCCTATCCTGCTCAGCAATAACTTTACCGGGATATCCTTACCATCTGCCGATACCAGCGCCGACGGAAAAATGAGCTTTTGCGTTACACCGTTATCTGTTTTAACGCTCAGGTTGGTTGGTTCAACACCTTCGGCAGCCATGTTTTGGATCACCTCGTTTTGCTGATCGTTGTTTAAACCCTTCAGCGGGTCGCGAAACTCAAACTGGATTTTGCCGTGACTGTAAGCCTGTAAATCGCTCAGCATATCACGCGTGGCACTTTGCAGGCGTTTAAAACCGCCGGGGAGGTTATCGCCCTGTAAATAAACTACCACTTTTACCTTTTTCGGAAGCTTATCCATAATCTGCCTGCTAATGGGCGATATGGTATAGCGCTTTTCGGCAGTAAAATCAAAACGGGTAAAAGTGAATGAGGATAGTATCCCCAGAAAAACCAGAACTCCTAACACACTGATCATCAAAATATCGCCCAACCCTTTTTGACGTTGCTTTGCAAGCACAAACAGCGTAAGCCATATAAAAATGCCTGTGGTGATGATGAAGTAAGTCAGATCGCGGGTATCCAGCACACCGCGGCTTACCGATTGATAATGCTGGGTTATGCCTAAACTCTGCAATCCCAGGTCCTGCAGGGATAACAGCTGACTGATAGAATCGAATCCGCTGTAAAAAAAGAAACACAGGAAAACGGATATAGTAAAGGCAATGATCTGATTTCTGGTAATGGATGAGGTAAACAAACCTATACCCACAAATACAGCACCTAATAAAAACAACCCGATGTATGAGCCTATTACAGCCCCCGTATCAATATTGCCTTGCGGCATGCCCAATGCACTTACCGAATAGTAATAAACCAGCGTGGGCAGCAAGGCAAAAAGCACGATGAGCAAACAGGCAAAGTATTTGCCCATTACTATCTCCCAATCTTTTAATGGTCGGGTGAACAGCAGCTCAAAAGTGCCTTCCTTACGTTCTTCGGCAAGGGAACGCATCGTAATTGCCGGGATGAGGAACATGAACAGGTAGGGCGCAGTGCTAAAAAGGCTTTCGAGCCCGGCATAACCATATTCCAGGATACTTGAATCGGGAAATACCCATAAAAATAAGCCAAGCACCAGTAAAAACACACCGATAGTAACATAGGCTACCAGCGAACTGAGGTAGGATATTATTTCTTTTTTAAGGATGCTCAGCACGTTATAAAATATTGTATTGAGCGCCGAAATTACAACAATATTGCGCTAAAGCAAAGAAGCAGTTTGATATCGAATTTCGGAATTTCGATTTCGGATTTAGTTATATGGCAAATTTAAGTGTCCTCCGCTTGAACCTTAAATAAGGCAAGCGTCCACACCTACGTTAAACCGGAAAGCGTGGACGTTCCTGTTAAAGCGTAGTTTAAGCGAGGGACGCTTGAACTTGTGGGGGAGTAATCTCAGGCTTTTATAGAGCAACACTACTGCAACTGCCACTAAATATCTGCTACTAAAGCCTCTGTCCGTCCGTTTCCAGAACCGGCCATCTGTGGCCAGAAGCCGGACAACTACAAAATCCTAAAACCTATACTTATATGCAACATTTAAACCCAGCTGACTGACAGGGCGATCGTGATCAACATTTTTATAACCTCTTTCAAACTGCAACCCAAAGTCAAGTCCATGATGTGGGCCAATTGGCACAACAGCCCCTGCCCCTCCTGCATAAATAAACGAGGTACGTGCGCTGTTATTGATGCTGAAAGCGCTGCCGGCTTCGGCATTTACATAAAAGTATTTTGCCCAGTAATATTTAAATCCGGCAGTTAATGGCAAATAAGCGTAAAGGCTATGAAAGCTGTCGTCGTAAAAAGCGTTTGAGCTGTTGCTTGAATAACCCTGATTAACATTAAAATATAAATAACGCGGGTCTGATTCGGTAAACACCAAACCCGTACTTACTGTAAAATGAAGGGCAGAAGTTATCGGCTTTTCCAGCTTTAAATTTATGCCTAAACCTGTTTGAGGACAAAAGTCAGACCCCACATAACTGTCGCGTATCGGTATAATAGCTTCGGTGCCTACGCTTAACGATGTTTGTTTGCCCTGCTGTGCTTTGGCGGCAAATGAAAGTACAATAAATAATATAATTAATGTGATGCAGATAGGTTTATTAGTCATGTGATAAAAAGTTTAGCAGTGCTATATAACGATAATACGCCCTTTAGTAATATATCGCTGCATAAAATATATTATCTCCCAAACCGATACGCAAACCTGATAGCTGTTTGCTGCAAGGTATGGGCCGACCAGCTTTCATACCTCAAGCCCAATTCAAAATTACGGTTATCGGTACCGGTAGGGATCATGATTGCCGGGCCAAGGGAAAAAGCAAACAGCTTGCGCTCATCATAATTAAGTTCGATAGCGCTGCCTGCTTCAGCTTCCAAAAACACGCCTGAGCCAACATTATACCTTACCCCGGCTTTTAAGGGTACAAAGATATCGCCGCCCGAATGGCCATTATTAAAAGGCGAATCCTTACGAAAAAAACTGCTGAACCCCGCTGTGAGCGTAAGGCTTGCCGGGTTTACTACCGGCTGCTCTAGCTTAAGCGAAGCACCAACACCTACATTGTACAAACTGCGCGAGGGAATACCAAACTCCACCCCGGCACTAAAAGCAGTTGAGGGTTTCGGTGTGTCCTGGGCAAAGGTTTTAAAAGCAGGGAAGATAAGGAGCAGCAATAACAGTTTTTTCATATCGGGCCGAAAATACAATATTGCCCGGCTAATAATTATGAAGAAAATATAAAATAAGCAATAGGTTAATATTGATTTCTGTCGAAATAAACTCTGATAGTATCTACGCTTTGGCTATTGCATTTTTTAGCTTCAAGAAACGCTATTAATTGTTTAATGAATGAAGTACGTTGACTATAAGAGAGATAATATATTTTATGGCCCACCAATATTGCATTACTTATGTTATTGAGACTGGCCTTGGATTTGTAAGCAATAGAACTGTATTGTTTGATAAAATCAATACTCATTTCAAAAGTTCTGCTATCTATAATCAATGATTTCCAAAAACCGTTTGATAATTTCCATGAATCCGGCTCCTGCGACTGGCGAGGCTGTTTTTTACCATTTATTTTTACAATGTTCATTGCCGATTCGGCGGTAATCTTTTTATCACTTATAAAAACAGTTTTAACAGGCTTGTCCTCCCACCCTATATGTACAATTTCAATAAAATCTACCTCGTTGTTTTTGTGATCGTAAAAACTATTTGCCAGCAAAATAGAGATAATTAAAGCAAACTTAATTCTCATAACCTGCCTTCTGCCACAACCTTAATTGTTGGTAAGACTGATAAACACCTCCTCTAGCGATTTGCCGCCGTTGTTTTTCCGGAGTTGCTGGAGGGTATCATTGGCTACGATAGTTCCTTTATTAATGATAATCACCTGGCTGCACACGGCCTCTACTTCCTGCATAATGTGGGTTGAAAGTACGATGGTTTTGGTTTTACCAAGGTCGAGGATTAACTGGCGGATCCCTATCAGTTGGTTTGGATCGAGGCCGGAAGTTGGCTCATCCAGTATCAGCACTTCAGGGTTATGCAGCATAGCCTGTGCCAAGCCTACCCTTTGGCGGTAACCTTTTGAAAGCTGCCCTATCTTTTTATGCTGCTCGGGGCCGAGGCCTGTTTGCTCAATAATATCAGCAATACGTTTGGCAGGCTCATGAATTTTATGGATGCCGGCAACAAAGCCCAACGACTCCTTCACATACATATCCGTATACAGCGGGTTGCTTTCGGGCAGGTAGCCGATGCGGCGCTTAACCTCAAGCGGCTGTTTGGCTACATCAAACCCACATACCGATGCCGTACCCGATGTTTGCGGAATAAAGCCGGTAAGGATTTTCATGGTTGTTGATTTACCTGCGCCATTAGGGCCTAAAAAGCCCAGTACACCGGGCTGGGCAGTAAAGCTAATGCCATCAACAGCTTTTTGTACGCCGTAAACCTTTGTTAATGCCTCGACACTGATACTCATGGCTGTAAAAATATGCTTTAGATATGAGATTTGAGACGGGAGATTTGAGAATTTGGTGTACGTCCGTCCGTTTAGGTGTAACACAATGTTGATGGACGAAAGGTGGACAGGAAATGCTATTAATTTAGTTTTTCATTAAACTCAGCGATGAATTTTTTAAAGCAGCTGCAGTTTCTCTCTACTTTATCAATACTTAATTGCTTGAAGATATCGGGGCAGTGAGACTCTTTAAATTGCTTTCTATTTTTGGATGTTATATCTATTAGCACCTTTTTTGGATCTCTTACAAACATAGGATTACCTGGTTTATGACTAACATTATACATTTTATTAAACGTTTCAATATCGCCAAGTATTAACGCTTCAAGTTCCCAGATATTGAGCATAAGAATACCATCGCTGTTGACATGATCATTTAAATCTTTGAACCATTTAATCCTTTCGGAGAGTTTTTCTTTATGCGATTCTAACTCATCCAAATCTCTTACATAAACTATAAATGAACAATTAGAATCGTCAAACTTCTTTTTAAGTACCCTTTTAAATTTACCTAACGAATCCAAATTGGCTCCGGTAGAGTTTTTAGTCAACTCTTTAAACTGAACCTTGCCATTATAGCGTTGCTCTAACAGATTTTTTATAGATGAGGTGTCATTCGGATCTTCCCCAACAAGCCCCACTTTTATCATTCTTCTAAATCTGAATACATCCAGTAATCGCTTACATAACCAACTTCTTTGGCATATTCCTGAGCCTTAGCTTGCTCATCATCGGTAAGATGCCTTAGCTGCGTACCATTCTTTTGATCATAATTAACAAGAACGATACTATTTAGCTCATCAAGATTAAGATGATCTAAAGCTTTTGGCGCATGCGTAGATATGATTATTTGTTTATGTTCTGATTGCTCTTTCAGGAAATTCATCAACAGATGGAATTGGTGAGGGTGTACACCAAGTTCGGGCTCTTCGAGTAATACTAAGGCTTGAGTATTAGTTATTTCTGAAACTATGTAAAACAAACGCCTTGTACCATCTGATAATTGTGACCAAGGAAGCCAATTTCCATTTATTTTAAAATCAAGCTTAACATTTTCGACTACTACTGTACTCTCCAGATGATATATATTGATGTTATTATTCACCCTAACATCTTCAATTGGAGTAAAAAGCTTTAAGTTATAAATTATATTATCGTTGATTTTTAATTTTTCAGTAATGTCCAATGAAGTAATTTCCCTTAGTGAAGTATTATCTGTTCCGTATTGCAACTCAAAAGCAAAAAAAACATCATCTAAGAATCTTAACGTTTTAGGAAACTCCCACTCCCAATAATCTTTATCTACTTCCACAATATTGATCACACCTGGAGATTCGATACACCCAAGTTCCGTCGGCAAATCAAATTTAAGATACAGGTTATTGTAGAAACTATATCCTAATTGATATAATAAGTGTGGGACGTTTCTGTAATAGATTCGCTTTCCGCCATAATAAAATCGTATAGATTCATTTTTTGAATTATCGAATAGGATGTCATTATCGAAACTGAAAGTTTCTAAAACACCCGTTCCATCAACCAAATATCCTTCTTCTGTTTTGGCTGGAACCTCACGTTCAAGTTCAACAGCGAAATTATGATCATCAATGGATTTATATTCCAACCTTGAAGATCTAAACGGAAGTTTTACATTTCGTTTAAAACCAATAGCTAAGTTAATCATCTCCAAAAAATTCGATTTCCCCGCTCCATTCTTCCCAATCAGTATATTCAACCCCTTTTGAAAATCGATGGTTACATCCTCAATAGATTTATATCCTTTAAGATGTACCTTATTTAAATAAACTCTCGGGCGCTCCTCGTTATTTGTTGGCATAATTTAATTACCAGTGTGTTTTATACAAATGTATTTGTTTTTGCAAACATATTTGAAAAGGGTATAATTAAACGCCTTATTGAAGGAAACATCCGGATGTGTCCGTCCGTCTGGGTGAACAGAGTTAGCAGCAAACAGGCAGGATAGCAATTTATAGCACAACCTTAGGAGATTGTTAGTACCACGAGCTCAATAAAATTCATATGAATGTCATTCTGACAATTTTTTGCCGCGATTGGGCAACATGTAGTTTGTAAAAAACGTATTACATTCCGTAGCTGATAAAATCTGTCTGCTTTCGTCCGCCGAAGTGTGATTCCCCTTGACGGAAGGACGACTTTACAGCTTTACAATGCTGCTTAATAAAAGGTGTTTTGCAGAGGCGCACCACATGTGTCTGTAATATGCAGGGATAACATGCAAGACAAAGCATAGAAGACCGCACGTGATGCGTCTCCGCATAAACTACCTTTCAAATACCACGGAGTCACTATTGGCTCCGAGTTGCCCTAATATGTCACTGAGCTCAGTAACCATCGCGTCAGGGCCACATATATAAAAATGCTTTGAGAAATCTTTTATTTCAGCTTTCAGAAATTCGGCATCTATGCGCCGCTGATCATACATACTGTCCTTTTGGCCGGTAATAGTAAAGTGCGCATTTGCACCAAGGATGCTTTTCAGTTCATCCCTCAAAATGATATCCTTATCAGTTTTATTGGAAAAGAAAAGCTTATTACCGGCTATTGAACCATCTTTATTTAATTGCCTTAGTATAGCCAAAAAAGGGGTAATACCCGCACCACCTGCAATAAAGTAACCGGCACCTTTATATTCAATAGCGCCCCAAACATCACGAATGATAAGCTCATCACCTTCATTGACCTTGCTTAGCCTGTTGGTAACACCATCATGGTCGGTATAGGTTTTTATAGTAAACTCAAGGTAATCATCGTCGTTAAGGCAGGTAAAGGTGAAAGGGCGTGTTTCATCCCGCCAACCTTCAATATTGATAGATAATTCAGTAGCCTGACCCGGTATAAAGCTGTAACCGGCAGGTTTTTCAAGCCTGAATTGCCTCACATTGTGGGTAACATATTTTGCGGAAAGTATTTTTACGATTTGTTCCATTTGTGATCGGTATCGTAGGCTTAACACAATAATAATGCAAAACAGCCAATAGTTTATAACTATTGACAATAATTGTAGATGGTTTACAAATTATGAGAAATGGCTGACTGAATATGCGGAATACATGGAGGTAAGGGTTCTCAAAATTAACAACCCTTAACGCATCGTTTGATAACAAACAATGAATGCAATCCGGTTTACTGGACTGGTTTGTATAGTTATGAATGCTTTCTCAACACAGGTTCAGGAAAGAAAGTACGGCCAAATAAGGTTTTATTAGCAGCAGCTTTTAAGAAAACGACGTTTTTAGGTAACACCTGTCTCAAAGTAAATCCGAAATCGAAATTCCCAAATCCGAAATCAAAAATTATCTTTGCAGCTATTATGAGCAAATCAACCGACGAACTTTTTAAAAATGTTATATCGCACGCCAAGGAATATGGCTTTGTTTTCCCTTCCAGCGAGATTTATGATGGCTTAAGCGCAGTTTATGATTATGGCCAAAATGGCGCCGAACTCAAAAACAACATCAAAACCTACTGGTGGAAAGCCATGGTACAAATGAATGATAACATTGTAGGCATTGATTCGGCCATATTTATGCACCCTAAGATCTGGAAAGCAAGCGGTCACGTTGATGGCTTCAGCGACCCAATGATCGACAACAAAGACTCCAAAAAACGCTACCGCGCCGACCAATTGCTGGAAGACAAGATAGCTAAATACGACAGCGAAGGCAAAACCGATAAAGCTGAACAACTACAGCATGACATGGATGAGGCCCTGAAAGCCGAAGACCTGACCCGGCTGCGCGATCTGATCATTGAGCATGAAATTGCCTGCCCGGTAAGCGGTACCCGCAACTGGACAGATGTACGCCAATTTAACCTGATGTTCAGCACCCAGATGGGGGCTGTTGCTGACGATGCTGATACCATTTACCTTCGCCCGGAAACCGCGCAGGGCATCTTTGTAAACTACCTTAACGTACAAAAATCGGGCAGGATGAAAATACCTTTCGGTATTGCGCAAATTGGTAAGGCTTTCCGTAATGAAGTGATTGCCCGTCAGTTCATTATCCGCATGCGCGAGTTTGAACAAATGGAAATGCAGTTTTTTGTTCGCCCCGGCACACAAAAAGAATGGTTCGACCAGTGGAAGGCAGCCCGCCTAAAATGGCACCTTGCTTTGGGGACCGATGCTGCCAAATACCGTTACCATGAGCACACCAAGCTGGCCCACTACGCTGATGCTGCTTATGACATTGAGTTTGAGTTTCCGTTTGGATTTAAAGAGGTTGAAGGGATCCACAGCCGTACCAATTTCGATTTAAGTCAGCACGAGAAATTCTCCGGCAAAAAGCTTCAATACTTTGACCCTGAAGTTGATCCTAAAACAGGAAAGCCGTATGGTAATTACGTGCCTTATGTAATTGAAACTTCTATCGGTTTAGACAGGATGTTCCTACTTACCATGATCAACGCTTACGAAGAGGAAGACCTAAGCACCGAAGATAAGCAGGACAGTCGCACGGTGTTACACCTGCCCCCTTGCCTGGCACCGGTTAAAGCCGCTATTTTCCCGCTTACCAAAAAAGATGGCCTGCCCGAAAAAGCACGCGAAATCATGGATAAACTAAAACTCGACTTCAATATCCAGTACGAAGAGAAAGATGCTATCGGTAAACGTTACCGCAGGCAGGATGCTATCGGCACGCCATTCTGCATTACGGTAGATCATCAAACCTTAGAAGATAACACCGTAACTATCCGCCACCGCGACAGCATGGCCCAGGAACGCGTTCCTGCCGATCAGTTGGACAAGATCATCGGCGATTTGGTTAGCTGGCGGAATGTATTGAGTTAGTAGGGTTAATAGATTAACAAGTCATTATAATATGTCCAAAGCCTGCATTAACCGTGCAGGCTTTTTTGCAATTCCCGACAGGCTATTTCGTTCACAAAACGGACGCACACTACACCAACCCGATCAGCATCCCCCCGGCTAATTATCGGCGAAGCAAACAATTGTTTGTCTTGTTCCTTTCAGTGTAAAATCCTGCGTCTATGCCTGCTGTTAAAGAATACCCCTTTTACCTTAAAAGTACTGTTATACTTTTTGGATTGATATTATTGGTTTACGTGTTTGCCCAACTGGCAGATGTGATGATCCCGCTTGCCTTTTCGGCTTTTATTGCCATTTTGCTTAACCCTGTTAGCAACTGGCTGCAGGAACATAAAGCGCCCAAAATTTTGTCTATATGCCTGGCTATGCTGCTTGGCGCTATTTTACTGACAGGGTTGTTCTATTTTCTTTCTACCCAGATCATTCAGTTTGGAGATTCGCTGCCCACGCTTAAAAAGAAGTTTGGTGAAATGTTCGTCACCTTTAAAGACTGGGTAGCCGCCACTTTCAACTACTCTGTTCAAAAGCAGGATAAGCTTATCAAAGACGCTATGGATAACAGCCAGGCGCTGGTAGGCCGCACACTTGGCAATGTGTTAAGCACGTTTGGGTTGATATTTGTGGTACCCGTATATGTTTTCCTGGTATTGTTTTACAAAACCCTGCTCCTCAATTTTATTTACGAAGTATTTTCTGAAGAAAACTCCAAACAGGTTGCCGATGTTTTGAAAGAAACCAAATCGGCCATCCAAAGCTATATCCAGGGTTTATTGATTGAGATGGTAATAGTTGCTGCCATGAATTCGCTGGCCCTGATATTACTCGGTGTTAAGTATGGCATCCTGATAGGTGTAATAGGCGCTATCCTTAACCTGCTGCCCTACCTGGGCGGCATTATAGCCATCTCTCTTCCTGTACTGATGGCTACGGTTACCAAAGATGGTTACACAACGCAGTTAGGGGTGATCATAGCTTATCTTGTTATCCAGTTTATTGATAATAATATCCTGGTACCGCGCATTGTATCATCAAAAGTGCAGATCAACGCGCTTATCTCCATTGTGGTTGTGTTGTTAGGCAATTTACTTTGGGGCTTATCGGGCATGTTCCTTTCCATTCCATTTGTAGCAGTCCTCAAAATCATCTTCGACAGGATTGACACCCTCAAACCATGGGGCAAACTCCTGGGCGATACCATACCCACCAGACCTAAAGGGGCCGGCTGGACTAAAACCAGGAAAAAAGCGGTGCTGCCGGAGGATGAGGTGAAAGGTAAAAGCTGAAAGGCGAAAGGCCAAAAACAAAAAAGGCGAAAGGTTAAAGATGAGCACAGATGCAGCTACCTTTAACCTTTCGCCTTTAACCTTTTACCTAAATTAGTGCATCACCGGATTATCTCCTTTATGCAGTGTACCGTTAATGTACAGCAATTGGTTTACTTTTTTAGGATCGCCCTGGTATACCCATACAATATTGTTGATATACTTACGGAATGCGTTGCTCACATCATCGGGAGTGAGTTTCTTTACATCATCAACCAGGGTTAATGAACGTTTCCAGTTATCATGTAATACTTCATTTGCTGCTATTGATGATGCCTGGGCGCTGTTGGTTTCGTTTTTATAGTAAAAACCGGTAAGGTAAGTAACCTTCATATCGGCTACATCTTCGGGTTTAAAACCTTCGCGTTTAATTTTATCAACCAGCTTATCAAACACAGCTATGTATTTATCAGGCTCGGTTGTTGAAACAGAGAACTTGGCAGTTGAGGTTTGACCCGCGCTAAACCAGGCCTGTGGGGCATATGACAAACCGTTATTGGTACGTACCTCTAAAAAGTGCATGTTCGAGAAGATGCGCATGGCTACATTAAAAGCGTTAAAATCGGGCGTACCGGCGGCAGGACCACTGGCGATACCTTCCACATAATTGGTAGCCAAATCACGTTTTTCAACATTGATGCTGTTTTTGTCGGCTCTGAAAGTTGATTTTTTAAACGCGAAAGCCGGCCCTTGTTTAATACCGCTCAGCATACCCTTTACTTTAGCTTCAATAGCAGCCTGGTCAAGATCGGCAACCACAACAATTACCATGCGGGATTTGGTCAGTATGGACTGATAATAAGCCTTTGTTTCGGCAGGGGTTAGGGCTGTAACAATAGCTACGGTTCCACTCGGGTCTTTGGCATAGTTGGTGCCGGCAAAGGCAACCTTATCGGCATATTTATCAATGGCATTATCAGGCTGTGAATCTTCCTGTTTAATATTATTGATGGCATCCTGTTTAATGCGGGCAAACTCTTTTTCGTCAAACTTAGGCTGGGTTATAGCCTCAACGTATAAAGGCCAAACCACGTCAAAGTCGCCCTTAATACAGTTCATGCGCACTACCGAGTAGTTTTTGTTGCTGCTGCCGTAAACAGTGGCGCTTACCTTATCAAGTTCATCTTTAAAGCTGTTTTTATCGTGCTTTAAAGTACCGCACTCGGTAAGGGCGCTCATCGCCAGTGATTCGATACCTGCCTTTGTAGCCGGGTAGTTTTGCACACCGCCTTTTATAATGGTTTGCACTTCAACAATATCGTTGCCGCTTGGCTGTACTATAACCTTTACGCCATCTACCGTGGTTTCATAGGCCTGTTTTTGCGCCTTAGCGGTATTTCCTATAGCCGCTGCTACCAGCAGGGCAATTATATATTTTTTCATCATAATGAGGTAGTTTTAAATTACTTGGCTGCAAAAAATGAAGCCGCGTTTACTGTTTTATTTAACTCAGGCGCTATGATCAACCCGGCAGCGTAGGGCTTGCCAATTACGTAAGTATCCAGGTATTTTTTAATATCGGCACGGGTAACCTTTTGGTAGTTGGCATCCAGGTCGGTATAAAAGTTAAACGAGGTGCTGCACCACTGGTAGCTGATCTGACTTGGCAATGATGACGGCTTTTCTTTAGCATGAATATCGTTCCGGTGCAGGATAGCTTTAGCAGTGGCCATTTGTTCGTCGGTAAAATAGTCGTCCTTATTCCACATGCTTACCTGGTTCATTAACTCGGTATAGCATTCTTTAAGCTTGTTAGGGTTAGGCACCACGAAAATATCAATAGGGCCTACATAACGGCTGGTAGTATAATTTACGTAAACACCGCTGGCCAAACCTTTATCAACCAATGCCTGCTGCAATTTTGATGAGTTTAAGCCCACAATGGTCGAAAACACATCGGCAGCAACAGTTGAAGCTGAATCCGTTGGATATGAAGGCCCCTGCCAGGTAAACTCCATATAAGGTGTTTGTGCAATGGTTGCTTCCTTAACAAAATACTCAGGTTTGGTTAAAGGCTTAAATGCGGGGATAGGAAATTTGGTTTGCGGATCGAAACCGCTGTTGGCCCAGTCGCCAAAAATGCTTTCGGCCAGGGCAAAGGCATTATCATGCTTAACATCGCCGCAAATAGTCAGCAAGCTATTATTAGGGAAATAATATTTATCCTTAATGATCATCATTTTTTCGGGCGTAGCCGTGTTGATCACTTCATGCACTCCGATAGGGTTTTTGCGGGTAATGAGATCACCCCAAAGCTTTTGCTGCATGCCATACCAAAGCTGGAAACCCGGATCACTTTCGGCACGCTGAAATTCACCGTCAACCACCGGGCGCTCTTTTTTCATATCCTCCTCGCGGTAAATTGGGAAACGGATAGCCGCGTTCATGAACTTTAAACCCGCTTTAAGGCTGTCCCTGTCAAAAGTGAAGTAGTAATTTACGCGCTCGGTATTGGTGGTGCCATTCCAGATAGCGCCGAGCTCCTGCGTACGTTTCAAAAACTTCTCCTGGGTTGGATAATCTTTATTGGCTTTGAAAAACATGTGCTCAAACAGGTGCGACAAACCGCTGAACTCCGGGCCTTCGGTATAAGCGCCGTTTTTAACAGCTATTTCAATGGTGGTTAAAGGTACTTTGCTGTTTTCAATCACCAGCACATCCAGGCCGTTTGGCAATGTTTTAAGGAAGTAGCCTTCCGGCAACCTCACCTGGGCATTAGCAATGCCGGCGCTAAAAACCGCGGCCACGCCTAATGCAAAAATTTTGATAAAATTTCGGTTCATATATTTACAATATTTTTAACACTATAAATATATCGGTATAATCTTAAACAAGTGAATGATTTAACCGCTTATCCCTGATTTTTCAAGACGAAATTAAGCCTGTGGTGATTTTGGCATATTTACAAACCAGCAATTAAATACCGGCTTTAATACTATTATAAGGCAAACCCATGTCATGAGCGGCGTATTGGGTAAGCACACTGTCTTTTATGGTAATATAGTCGCCAGCCTGGCTAACATGCAGCTTTTCAACACCATCCCGGTTATCCATGAGGGGAATGGTACGGGATACTACTGTGCCCGTGGTATCAAGCTCAATAATATAAGTTTCTTTTTTACCGCCTGCCATATCAGTAAACGGAATAATAACAGTATGGTTATTATCATCAATAAACCTGCCTATGATATTTTTCCCGTCAAGGTCGGCGGGGCTTAAACCAAGCAGGTATTTTGCTTTTTCGGGCGACAGGCCAAGTATGTTTAGCCTAACGGTATTGCCATCAGCATCTTTAGTGGTATCCTGCATGGTAACTTTATCTCCTTGCGGATAGCGGGCTACGGCGTAAAAGGTATTAGCACCGGTACTTTTATCATTATGACCAGGAAGCAAAAAGTTAAGCTGCAGGTTGCTCAGCTTAGCACTGTCGGCTTTAATTTGTGAGGTGATACTCAGCAGTTCGCCCCATTTAAGCCTGCCATCTATTTTAACGGTTAACTGGGTGGCTGTATCTGATTTGGTAACCCTTGATATGGTGTAATGCGGCACATTTTTTTTAGTACAGCCAAAAGCCACAAGCATGATTATTAAGCAAGCGAAGATATTCTTGATCATGTGGCAAAGTTAAACCGTTGGTTTGAATTTGATGACGTTGATTTCGCTGATTTTTTTGCCCCGGTTATAATATCCATTTACAGCAACACTGATCATGGAAAAACAGGCTAAGCCGGTCATTTAGCTCGCCTATTGTAAACAAACACATTTAAGCTACCTCAGCAAGGTTACATACCCTTTTTTAACCTCAACCTGTCCATCGCCCATGGTATAGTTGCACAACCAGTAGTAAACACCTGTAGGCACAGGTTTCCCGTTATAATTGCCATTCCAACCATCATATATACTTTCCGACTCAAATAACCGCTGGCCCAGGCGGTTAAAAACCTTGAGTTTATACGCTATGGGATTACTGCTTTGATTAGGCCTGAATAAGTCGTTTACGCCATCGCCGTTGGGTGTAAAAGTGTTAAAAAACGTAACCGGCTCACATGAATCCTGCGTTATCATAATATCCAATTCCGTAATGATGCAACCCTGCTTATCCAGCAGGACAAAGTGGTTGGTGCCGGCGCTGAGGCCCCTTATTGTTTCATCGGGTGTATAACTTTGGCCGCCATGCTTGATAGCGCCGATAGCTACCCCTTCTACATAGGTGTTAAACTTTATCTGCCCCGCTAACGTACAAATCGCGTTTTTAGCGGTATATGATACATAGGGTTTGGTCAAAGTAAAATCGGGTACGGTAACTTGTTTTTCAGCCTGGGATCCGCCAGATGAAATGATTACTAATTGATAGGTACCCGGTAGCATCCTGTTAAAAACGCCGGTAGTGTTGCTTATACCGTTTAAGCTATATGTATAATTATCCGGATGAGCTGCTGTGAGCACGGTAACATTTGCTTCGCCGTAAAAGTCGCATTCGGGTTTGATGACAATATCATTTACAACAATTGGCGGACATACTTCCTGTACGAGGGTACAATCTTTTTCGTAAAGCAAACAGCCGTTTGGTGTTATAATTGAAAAGTGATAAACACCCGGGATTAAATCTGCGAAAACATGGTCAATGGGGTAAACCGCGTTGTTATATTTTATCCGGTACAACGCTTTATCGGCGTTTATTTCCAATTTAATCGACCCCGCGATATCACAAATCGGATCCGTTTTATTAAAAGTTACAACGGGGTCTTGTAGTGAAAAATCAGGAATAGTGAATGGAGATGTTTTAGGCTCCTCACCACCATTTGAGGTAATAGTAACCTGGTAATTACCAGGAAGCAGGTTATCAAAAAAACCCGTTGTGTTACTTTCTCCGGTATTAAGTTTGTAAGTGTATTGATTTCCGTGCGGGGCACAAATAATTTCGGCCCGCCCTTTATTCACCACATTGCACTCCCGGGTTACGTCGATGCGTTGAAGCGTAATTACCGGTATTTCACCTGTTTCAACAGTACTGCCAGCATCATAAACGGAATAAGGCAGCGAACCAGCCGTACCTTTTAATAGCATATTTTTCAGGTCGAGTTCGATAAGCTCCGACCTTCCCCCTTGATCGTCAATAGCGTATACCCTTACAGCCCCATTGGAAACTACCGATGTTAAACCCAATATATACCGGTCTGTAATAGGTATTACTAATTTACTTTGAGACGGATCATCGAGGGAGACTTCAACAATGCCACTATAGCTTGCCATGTATAGCTTGTCGTCATAAAACACGAGGTCGCCTGAAGCCCCGTACGGCATAATTCCCAGGTTAACAAGCACAGGATTTTTAGGATCGAGTTTGTACAGCGAGTTCCCACCAGCCATGTACAGGATCCCGTTCTTATCAACTGTCATTGAATTTACAGGGGGTATCGACGCCAAATACTGGCAATTAGTTACCTGGGGTGTATTACCTCCGGTTATATCGGCTACATTCAATCCAGCGAAAAATTGGGTAATATAGATATAATAGATCTTATTACCCCACAGCGCAATTGAAAAATAACCCGACCCGCAACCGTTAACATTTTTTGAAACCGGGCCATTAGGGGTAATGGTTACCTGTTGTAAAATTCCCTGGTCGGTAGCGGCATAAAACTGCTGTGCGTACCCTTTAACAAAAGTTAAAAGTATAACACTAAACAGCAATGCAGCTCTTTTTAGTAAAAGGTTTAAGTTAATGATATGTTCAGGCACAATAGTATGACCCAAATATACAGTATTACTAATATCTACACCGTATTAAGTGCAATTAATAATTAGCATATTACAAGCTTATCCCAAGCCTTATTGCCGATTTTGCCTCAGTACCTCCATTGTATGATACGCCATACATCAAACGGATATTAAGATATTGTAAACCAAAACCCAGTTCGGTATAGTTTTTAAGCGTGGGCGTATAAAAGTAATTTACATCGACAATTTCCTGTAGTTTAAACTTGCGAATCAGCGGGATCTTATTGGTGATGAAACCCGAAAAGTTGTGTTCAAAATGCCCTTCAAGATATTTATCAGGCGTACTGAAATCGTAGTAATCCAGCAAGAGAAATCGGTTTAACCTCGGCTTGTATGAAAGCACCTCGTTGCCTGCAAAGTGGAAATAATCGGGGAAGAATACGCTCTTAGCATTCAGGAATTTACCGGCTCCTATAAAAAATGAGCTGCTGCCATAAAAACCCATACTAATATCTGCCTTTGAAATCTCGGCGCTGATTTTATCATAATTAACATCCGAACCTAATACATTGCTGATACCTTTAGTGTAGTTTAAACTGATGGTTGGATATTTGGATGGCAGATAGCGCCTGCCCGAAGGATAGGTTTCGTATTTATTGCTGAAATCATAACTGGCCTGCAGGTTTACGGTGAGCGACTGATTTTCGGCGAACAACAGCGTATTATGATCAGGATCCAACGGGTTATTGGATGTAAACTGATGCGAGTGTGGATCAAATACACTAAATGAAGCTGTATTTAACAGTGCCTTACGGTTAGCCCATTCAACGGAGGCGCTGCCGCGCAGCCCTCCTGTTATCCTGCCCGAAAGTGAAGCCAAAGCAAACTGCTTTTGATATAGTTTTTTAAAGTTTTGTTGCGAAAGCAGACTGTGAACCGTATTCACAAAGGTTGACATAGGCGCCTGGCTATTTAGATCGACTACATCCGAACCTCCGCTTAAACTCAATGTAAAACGCTGCATTACTGGTAAGGCAACACCTCCCGAGCCATTTAACAGGTGATTGGAAAAGCCATACCGCACTTTGCCATTCAGCATAAAATAGCGGTTGTTTACGGTATCAATCAACTTGCTGTATGATGCGCCGTAATCAAAAGCCAAACCTTCTACTGTGTTATAAAGCAGGGAGCCGATGATTGGATCGTAATGAAAATATTCTTTTTTGTATCGATTGCGGGTATTGATGCCGGTGAAAAGCAGGTTTACCGGTTTAAATTTATTGTTGGCTTTATCCAGGGAGTCGAGGTACTCTTTTGATTCCCGTTTTTTGGCGAGTTTATCTTTATTGGTATAATCGGTAACCTCTTCGGCGGTAAGCGGGATTGGCCGGGCCTGGTTCCAATAAGTTGAGTCTTTGCTGATGCCTTTGGTGATCCGGAGCACTTCGTTAAAATCGGCTTTGTTCAGCGCAGGGTCGAGGTTGTAGTTTTTATAGATCGAAATAAAGTAACCTCCTAATTTAAATCCGAACAAACCTCCTGTAAATTCAAATTTAACAGAGGATGTCATCCAAATCTTTTCGCTAACAGGGAAAAACTGCTGGTTAATTTTAAGGGTATCAACAAAATTAATATTAGCCCTTTTGGTAATGTAAAGCTGCAGCCCGTAAATGCGCCAGCTATCATCCAAAATATAAATATATCCCTCAAAACATGGGTCGTGCAGCCGTTTAGGGCTTACCTGGATCTTGTTAATAGTTTCGCCATTTTCAACCGAAGTACCTATGTACCTGTAGTTATAATAAAACATGGCGTTATCAGCTACCGGCGATACCAGCGGGCGGTTGCTCAAGCCCCGCCAGGTTTCATAGTTCTGGTAAAAATTAACCGCCATATCCGATGCCCGGTTAAAGCTAAACGCCCGGTTACGGCCCGACACTTTTGACGACACCTGTTCCTCATGCACCTTATCGGGCCTTATAAAGCTATATTTTGACTCTGACTCAGAAAGGTAAACTATCCCGCGGCGATTTGAATCAAGGCCGGCTTCACTGGTAGCTTTTTGCACATCAAAACCCATAAAAGTTTTTGGGGCGGCCAATAGTTTTTGTAAGCCTTTGATGTAGATATCGCAGGTATAGGCTTTAACTTCGTTAAGATAGGTTTTCCGTTTTTTAATAGCCTTACGCATAATTGCATAAGCTGGATCTTCAGCCCCTGCATGCACAGTAACATCCTTAAGCTGGTAAGTTTCTGTTTGCAGGCTGATGTTGATAACCTGGTTAGCCGCAAGGTCAACAATTTTGCTTTGCTGGGCATAGCCAACTGCTTTATATTGAATTTCCCGCATGCCGGCATTTAAACGCAGCAAGTAAGTTCCTTCGCTGTTGGCAGATACTCCTATAGTAGTATTTTTTATAAAAACGGATGCAAAGGGGACGGGCTTACCTTCCTGGTTGGTTATTTTACCGCTAATGCTGAATTGCTGGGCATATGAAGAAAAATTGAATATTAAAAATAACGCAACTAAGGCTGGCTTCATTAAGCAGATGTTTATGCTAAGATGAAACTTATTAATTGATTGTTACAGCACTAAATTGTTAAATAATGTGAAAAGACACTCGGTTAGGATGCCTTTTTCTTTGATGTATCTTTGCTGCCAAGAGGCGGGTGTGGCTTATTTTTGATGTTCCAATCCTTAATATCAACCAGGCCTGGCTTTGTTTGATAATGCGATTTGCTTTTAGGGCACCTCACAATAAATTTACCTTTAACCTGTTCTATAACCGGCCTTTCGCCGCATTCCTTACAGAGTTCACAAAAGATATTTTCTTGTATAGGTATAAATTTTTCCATAGTAAATTACTCGAACATTAGTACGTTTAATTAATTATGGGGCCCTTTCGGTAATACAAATAACGTAATTTCTGAGCTCAAAAAATAAAATTCCTCACTAATAAACAAAAATAAACAACACAGGAATGCTTATTTTATCAGTGCAAGTAAATCTTCATCGCTGATAATAGGTATATTAAGTTTATTAGCTTTTTCTAACTTGGCAGGGCCCATATTTTCACCTGCGACCAGGTAATTAAGTTTAGCCGATATACTGCTCAATATCTTGCCACCGTTTTGTTCAATGATATCTTTCAGCTCATCACGCGAAAAGTTGCCAAATGTTCCCGATATAATAAAGTTCATTCCGGCAAGCTTTTCACTGGCCAGTACAACTTCTTTTTCTTCGGCAATAAATTGCAGGCCCTGCTCCCTTAGTTTTTGTATTTCCTGCCGATGGATTTCACCTGCAAAATATTCGATTATGCTTTGAGCTATCCGTTCGCCTATCTCTTCGGCAGCCGTAAGTTCTTCAACCGAAGCTTCCATTAATTTATCTATCGATTTAAAATGAAAAGCCAGCTTGCGGGCCACTGTTTCGCCTACATAACGGATGCCCAAACCAAACAGCACTTTTTCGAAAGGCATTTTTTTGGATGTTTCAATACCATCAAGCATATTATTGATCGATTTTTCGCCAAAACGGCCCAACTGTTTCAATTCGGCAGCATGGGTATGCAGCTCATAGATGTCGCTGATGTGGTTTATGAAGCCTCTGCTATATAAGGTTTCGATAGTTTCATCACCCAGCCCATCAATATTCATCGCTTTACGGCCAATGAAATGCTGCATCTTTCCAACAATCTGCGGCGGGCAGCCTTCATCATTGGGGCAATAAAACGCAGCTTCGCCTTCCTTGCGCTCAAGCGGAGTATCGCAGGCCGGACAGGTAACACGGTAAACAACAGGCACGGCGTCGGCCTTACGTTTTTCTGGGTTTACGCTAATGATCTTGGGGATAATTTCGCCGCCCTTTTCAACAAAAACTGTATCACCCTCATGCAGATCAAGTCGGATGATCTCATTGGCGTTGTGCAGCGTCGCGCGTTTTACCGTAGTACCTGCAAGCAGTACAGGCTTTAAATTGGCCACCGGGGTTACAGCACCGGTACGGCCTACCTGGTAAGTCACTTCAAGAAGCTCAGTCTCTACCCTTTCGGCCTTAAACTTGTAAGATATGGCCCAGCGCGGCGATTTGGCGGTAAAGCCAAGCTCCTGCTGCTGTGAGTAATTATTTACTTTAATAACAATGCCGTCAATATCATAGCTCAGGTTAAAACGTTCCTTATCCCATTTATTAATAAATTCCAAAACGCAATTAATATCCCCGCAAAGCTCACTATGCTCATTGGTATGGAAACCCCAGGTTTTAACAGCCTGCAGGCTTTCCCAATGGGTTTTAAATACAGTTTTTTCGGTATACAAAAAGTACAGGAAGCAATCAAGCGGGCGTTTGGCCACCTCTGCCGAATCCTGCATTTTTACTGTGCCTGAGGCAAAGTTACGGGGATTAGCATAAGGAACCTCCCCGCTTTCGATACGTTCATTATTCAACCTGTCAAAAGCTTTGCGGTGCATGAACACTTCACCGCGGATGTCAAAATAACCGGGGTAGCCTTCGCCGTGTAAACGTTTAGGTATGGTATGAATGGTTTTAATATTGGTGGTAACCTCGTCACCCTGTACACCATCGCCGCGGGTAACGGCCCGTACCAGTTTGCCGTCTTCATAAGTGAGGCTCATGCTCAAACCATCAAACTTAAGCTCACATACGTACTCAAAGTTATCACCAATGGCTTTGCGTATCCGCTGATCAAAATCAAATAGTTCCTGTTCATTATAGGTATTGCCCAACGATAACATCGGCCAGCGGTGCCTAACGGTTACAAATTCCTTGGTTATATCACCGCCTACTTTTTGTGTTGGCGAATCAGGGTCAGCAAACTCCGGGTATTCTTTTTCGAGTTTATTAAGCAACTCCAGTTTTTTATCAAAATCAAAATCAGAAATGGTTGGCATGGCCAGCACATAGTAGTTGTAATTGTGCTGTTTAAGTTCGGCGGTTAATACCTCTATTTGTTTTTTTGTTTCAGCTGATGACATAGGTACGAAGGTAATAATTTAGTTTATTTCATCCTTTTTACCGCGGTAAATACCAGCTTTAGGTAATAAAGTTTTTGTTGCCGGTAATAACAATAATTAGTATATGATATTTCATATAATACCTATAAAATAAATATGATAATTCTCTTTCATAAACGCGGCGCACATAGTAGATTTATCAAACAAAAACTACATCGAATGAAAACACTAAAAATCCTGATCCTGTCCGTATGGTTGATGCCTTTTTTGGCAACCGCGCAAACAAAACCACTAAAACATGCCCACAACCCTGCTGCAAACCATCACAAACTGCCGGTACGGGGTATTACTTATGATGACTTTAAAAGCTCGGTTGCTGATTTTGCCGACACCAGCAGTAAAAAAGCCCTTGCCGATTCGGCCTGGCTGCTATGGAAAACCGAGAAATGGGACGCCCTCGAAAAATTCTTTACCGCCAACAACCTTAACGGCGGCTGGCCTCCAAACCGTGGAGCGGTAAACCTGGTTATAATCACTCTAAAAAAGGGTGTGTTGATTGACCGCTATGGCGGTTATAGCGATTCTACCGGCACTTTTCAGGATAAAGGCACTTTTGTATCGCCAAAAGGTGTACCTTTCCCTATGCGTGCTTTGCCGGATAATACCCTTAGCAAACCATACAAAATTTATAAGGTTTTAAAAGCAATAGCCAAAGTTAGGCAAGGCAAGATTATTCCATGGTTTGGCAAACCAGGCTTGGGTATCCAGTATGAAGTACCAGCCACTGTTAACGACCTGAAAGCAGGCGGTTACATTGAAGAAGTAAAACAATAAAAAACGCGATATATTAAAATATGATCACAAAATATGAAGTAACAAAATCATTGTTGTTTGATGGAGACGAAGCCGAGGTCATACATAAAACCTTTAAACTGCCTGCCGGTGATATAAAATTCGGTGATTTTGCCAATAACAATTTTGAAGATCTGCATAAGGTAATTACACCCGACGACTTTAAAACCATTGTAAAAACAGGCGGCTTTAATGCCGATTTTCTTAATTTATACAAGGGCAGCGAAAAGCTCAGGCTATATTATGCTAAAAAGGGGAACTCTATTGCTGTTTTTGCATATGGCGAGTTTCAGCCCACACGGTATAAGCTTTATTTTGAAGGCTTGTGGATGTTGTAATACCAGCTGTTTATACAACAAAAAAACCTGCTATAACTGGCAGGTTTTTTTTGATTATTATCTTCTTTAATTAATGGTCAGTACTTGATGTTTCGCTGGTAACACTCATAGGGAATGTTAAACCGCCCGGAACCTGCGGGTTATCTTTTATTTCGACAGTACCGTCAATGTTTTGCTTTAATTTTGAACTGGAGATCCAGCCGGTAGCCTTGTCAACAACAACATCAGCCACCATAGTGCCTTTCATATTGTATTTCATGGGCATATTACTAACGGTTTTATAACCGGCAGTATTATCTGTTTCAAGTGTGGCATTTCCGTGTATCACGTAGCTCTGTGGAGTGATATCAACCAGTTGATAAACAGATATGACCTTCGCGCTCATAGCACCTTCCAGGTTATTTTTAATTGTCCATTTATCATTTTTTGCCACAACCGTTTCGGGCAGCACCGACATAGCCATTTCCAGGTTGCTTTTAAGCGCTCCTGATCCAAACGATTGGGTTAACTGCGTTTTCAACTGCTCTTTCTTTTCGGCCGGTACCTCCTTAAAGCCATCTATCATAGATGTGATCATATTCTCGGCGTTCTCTATCGACCTGATCCGGCCACTTCTGGTTAGCGTTGCGGTAAACGGTTTATTGGTTATGCCCGACATGATCCTGGCCATAATATTTGTGGTATCCTTATTATCAGAATCAAAGGCTACATTACCCGTGGGCAGCTGCATTTTCATACCCACTTTGGTATAATTAACCTCCATATAATAAAGAGAATCATTAACATTTAATACTTTGAATGACATTTTGCCGTCAATCGCCATATCGATATTATTAACCTGACCGTTTATAGTTTGCTTTACAACAGAGTGCGCCGTGGTAGACAAGTAATAACTATTGCCTTTAATTAGTTTTAAAGCCGGTTTTACCTTCTGCCCATAACCTGTTACCGCTCCTATAGCCAGTAAACTGGCCATCAAAATTTTCTTCATGATTGGTAATATGTAAGCGCTAAATATATTATAATATCTCTTACAAAAAACTCAAAATTCCTAACAATTAATTAAAAACAAATTCGTTAACTTTATACTGCGCTCGGCTCTTTAATTTTTCACACACCTAATTTAGCGGAAAGAGAGGTTTTTATGTTACAGCAGATAGCATTTATACCACAGCACCAGTTTCATGTGCTGATCAATTTTTCGGGAGAAGATGAACGTATTTTGGCAATTTTACCCAACGACGCAGGGAATTTCCGTGTGATTTACCAGGGTAAGACAATTGCCGAACTTAACCTGAATAAGGACGGCTGTACCTGCTATAAGGGTAAGCTAAAGAAAAACGTCATGGCCCAGCTCGAGCATCAGATAAAAAATCATTACGCGTAAGCTGTTAATAAAAAAGAATTTGATAGTTCATGGGAGATAAACCCATGGTTCATAGTCCATGAGTTTATACCCGTGGACTATCAATTAATTTCCGCTGTTTTTAGCCAGCATGGCTTCTCTGATAAATTTAACCGGTGCACTGCCGTAACTCAAGAACTTTTCGTTAAACTCTTTCAGTTTATATTTATCCCCCATTTTTTGTTTATAGGCATCCCTCAAATCTATAATTTCTTTATAGCCGGTATAATAACTTGTAAGCTGAACACTGGTTACGCTAACGCGTTTCCATTTGCCATCAGCTTCGGCCTGTTGTTGGAAAGCTTCGCGGGTTAATAGCTTAATTGCTTCATCTTTGGTCATACTGCCGCTGTGAACACTATAATCCAAAATGGTGTTACATACCGAACGCAGGTTCCATTTATACCACATCAGCATCATTTCCGGCTCGTTATTGCCAAAGCCGTTCTCCAGCATCATTTGCTCGGTGTATACGGCCCAGCCTTCGGCCATGGCACCGTTACCAAACACAGCTTTGATGATACTTGGGGCTTTATTGGAGTATACACCCTGAACATAGTGCCCGGGCACAGCTTCGTGAATGCTCAGGATCTGTAAAATATAATTATTGTATTCACGCAGGTAGCTTTCGGCCTTTTCCTTGCTCCAGCCTGCCAGGCTGCCTACGTTATAGTACGAATTACCATTTTTATCGTACGGGCCAGGGCCGCTCATAGATGCTCCTGCCACACCCGCCATATAACCAGGCTCTTTACGAATGATCAATGGTTTTGACGGATCGAGCGTTAACAGGTCTTTAGCTTTAACAAAGGCATTAAGCTTTGGTATGATTTGTTCAATTGATGACTGAAAATCTTCAGGCTTTACATGCTTTGATGATAGGGTATCTATCAGCTGGCTTATCATCAGCAGACTATCGGCAGGTGCAGCCTGTTTACCAAAGTATTTTGGCCAAAGCTGCTTGCTGATCTTAGTCATCTCACGGTGAATGTATTTTTTACGTTCAACGGCAGCATTGTAGATTTTCTCGGCAGTGTTGGTAGCTACAATTTCGTATTTAAACTTATCCTCATATAAATCCTTACCCAGCCTGAAACTTCTTGGGCGATCATTTTTAAGCGCTTTAAGCCAATCGGCATAGGCTTTAATGGCAACAACGCTCTGCGCAGCCCTGTCGGTCATTAGCTTTTGCTCAGCTTTGGGGATATTTGTTTTCTTAAGCGAATCGGCAAAGTCTTTTCCTATTACATCAAGCCCACCCAGATTTTGCTCAATAGCCAAACTGGTAAGTTCAGCTACCGGGTTTTTAATCTGCTTTTGGGCGTCTTTATAATACTGCGGAATAAACGACATACGCTGATAAAAATGACGCAGACGTTTAGGCAAAGGCTCATAGTGCTCGTTCAGGATGTAAGCGAACGTGCCGATAACGTTATATGACGATGGGTCCCACTCATATTGTTTTAACTGGCGCACCTGCCATTGCAGGTATTCAAGCTGATTTTGCAGAATCTTGTAATCTATTTTATTAGCTTCAGACAGGGTATTTACCTCAAAGCGACTCAATGAATCAACCTGGTATTTGGCAAAGGTCACCAGCTTATCGCGGCTTTGCTCATTTGGAAGCACCATCAGGCTGTCGTATTTATGATACCCTGCAGAGGTAGCCCAATCGGGGTTCAACTTCCAGAAGTTATCCAGAAACGTGTTCTCGTATTTAATAAAAGCTTCATCATCCTTCCCTAACAATGGGCCGGTGCCGCTGCCCCCATCTTTTTTACAGCCGATAAAGGCAACCATGAATAAAACAACGGCGAGTGCTAATTTTAAGAATATGTTTCTGACCACAACTGATGAGTTTTACAATGAAGCATAAACTTAAAACTTTTAAGCCAAATAAATCAAACCGGCGACGAATTTGTTACTTTAACAAACATTTGGCCCCAGGCTCTCTAAAGGGGATGCGTAACTAACTATTATAATTTTGATTTACCTATGAATAACGAACACCAGGTTTTATTTGATGAGATCACTCATTTACTACGGGGCGGCAACGCACATGCTGATCTGAAAAAAGCGCTCGATGGTTTACCGCCCAATCTTCGTGGGGTTAAAGTTGATAAACTTCCTTATACTATATGGCAACTGGTTGAACATATCCGGATAGCCCAGTGGGATATGCTTGAATTTAGCAAAGACGGCAGCCACGAATCACCAAACTGGCCCGATGATTACTGGCCAAAAGAGCTTGCACCCAAAGATGATGCAGCATGGGATAATAGCCTTGAACAGATTGACAGTGATTTGGAAGAGCTAATAGAAATGGTGAAAAGCGAGGATATTTATAAAAAAATTCCGCATGGCGATGGGCAAACTATACTCCGGGAAGCGTTACAAGCAGCCGATCATAACGCTTACCACATTGCCGAGATCATCATGATCAGAAGGTTATTAGCGGCCTGGTAATTATTTTCATGTCATTGCAAGCGTAGCGCAATGACATGAATTTAGTGTTATTACCTTGTCGTCTTCAGCACAAAATTAGTTATAGCCGTTACAAACTCCGGTTTAAGCGGTAAATCAGGCTCATTATAAGTTGCCTTGTTCTTTTCCTTATCTGCCGGGGCTTCTTTCAGCACATGGTTCATGTTAGGGATAATATCAAGTATAGCATCCGACTTTGCTTTTTTCAGCTTTTCGGCGTCACCAACAGTTACCTGTAAATCGGTGGTTCCCTGGATGATCAATACCGGGGCTTTTACCTTCCTGATCTCGCGCTGAGGGTTATACCTGAACCACGACATCAGGTATTTTTGAATACTTGGCCTGGCTATAAAGTATAATGCAGGGTCGATATTATCGGTTGTTTTTCCCCGCTTCAGGCTATCCAGCATACGATTAAATCCATCTGATATAAAAGCAGGCTGCGATTTCATTTGCTCGGTAAGGATCTTATCGGCCGAATCGCCGGCACCGGCTACAGATATAAAGCCCTTTATCGGCTCATCAAGCGAAGCCATCATGCCAACTAACGAACCTTCGCTGTGTCCAAGAATAATTATACGTGAAAAACGCTCATCTGACGAAAGCATGTTAAGCAAGGCGGCGGCATCTTCTACATAATCCTCAAACCTGATCTCGTTTTCCTTAATGGAAGTTGTGCTTTGCCCAACCAGGCGTTTATCGTAACGAAGTGATGCTATGCCTTTTTTTCCCAGTTCATTAGCTATCATTTTATAAACATTGGCGTGAAGCCCCAATTTAGGACTGTTACCGTCCCTGTCGGTAGGGCCAGAGCCTGCAATGATCAATACCAACGGCACCTTTCCGTTAGCATCCTTAGGCATGGCCAATGTTCCGGATATTGAACCCAATAAAGTTTTAACAGTTACAGGCGACTCAACCAAAGAAGGATCGGTAGATATGCTTGTAGCCGCCGCCGTACTTGGCGCAGCAGTTGCAGCCGGCGCTTTGTACGGTGTCAATGACAGGCCTGTAAATTTATTATCGGCATTTAATGATATATTTAATAAAAAAACACTTTTCTGAAATGTAGCTTTATAATGCGCTATCGGGGTTTCATAGCTTTCAAAATCAGCCTGTAACAATGAGCCCAATTGTGTTTTTAACTGCACAGTTGTACTTTTGAAATCGGCTTGTGAAAGTGCCTTCTTCATTTCTGGCCCAAACAAGCTGTACACGCTATCCGGCTGGTTATTGTTATATAGTTGCTTAAACTTATTTAAAGCCACAGCATAGTTGGCCGGTGGCATTTGGGCAAACAATTTCCCTGCAAAACAGGTAATTAATATAAACAGATACAGTTTTTTCATGTTATAATGGTCAATATACAGTGCGATGATGTATTGAGGCCGAAAATAAAGAAAAAATCATGTTGTTTTGTTTATTTATGCCATTGCGCGCGTTTTGGCAAACAATATTTAGTTGTAATAATGTAAACCCTTTTACCCGGCATAATCCATACTAATGTTGCAACATTGTTTGATATTATATCGTTAAAATACCAATACAATACATATAGTTTTATATATATTGTATTATATTGCGATACATTTTATAATTTTTTAAACTATAGCAAACTTCTACATCTACTAATTAATGAGGGTTTTAACAGCAGGCTTTTTTTTTGCATTCCTGACAGGAATGTATTGTAATTCGTTTGCTCAAACAAAACCTTCAACAATACAGGGTAAAGTTTTAATCGAAAATAACCAACCGGCCGATGCAGCCACCGCAGTATTGCTTGCTGCTGCCGATTCATCTGTATTAAAATCAAACATGGTAAATAAAAATGGCCAGTTTGAATTTCAGGGACTACAGCCTGATAGCTACCTCGTGCTTATCAGCAAAATAGGTTACGTAAAAGTTTATGCCGGCCCTTATAAAGTTACCGCAGGCCAAAAAATAACAGCCAACGATATTGTTTTAAAACTTTCGGATAACCAGCTAAAAGAAGTTAAGGTAGTTGCCCGAAAGCCATATATTGAGGTAAAACCCGGTAAAATTGTATTAAGTGTACAAAACAGCATCCTGGCCGAAGGAAATTCGGCCTTTGATATCTTGCGGCAATCGCCTGGGGTAAGGGTTAACAGCAACGAAACTTTAAGTATTAACGGCAGACAAGCAGCATTAATAACCATCGACGGTAAACCTACCAACCTTACCGGCGATGATCTTACCAGTTTGCTCCGCAGTATGCAAAGCAGCACTATTGACCAGGTTGAAATGATCAGTAGCCCGTCGGCCAAATACGATGCATCAGGCGGGGGCATCATCAACATCATTTTAAAAAAGGGTAAAAACCTAGGCACCAACGGTACGGTTACTGCCATGGCGGGTTATGGAAAGTATTACAAAAGTACAGCAGGCATTGTTTTCAACAACCGCACCAGTAAACTCAATATTTTTGGAAATTACACTTACGATAATAATAAAGGCACACGCACTATTACAACCAACCGTAATATTACTTATAACGAAACCCTGAGTAATTACGATGTTGATTATAACAATATTCAAAAAACCACTAACCACAACTTTAAAATAGGGGCCGATTATACCATCAACCCAAAGCAAACTATAGGCTTTTTAGTAAGCGGAATTATCAGGAGTGATGATTTTACAAAGCACAACGACCTCTACATCAGCAATCAGCATCAGCTCGATTCAGTAATCAGGGCCCGTTCAAACCTCGACAGGGGCAGCAACTATTTAAACTACAATATCAATTATAACGCGGTGTTGGATAAAAGCGGCCGCAGTATCTCGGTAGATGGTAACTATTCAACCTACACCCGCCACTCTAATGAATTTATTACCAATAGCTTTTTTACCCCGGCGGGCAATACTTACCGCGATGATCTTGAGTTGGAAAACCTTTCGCCGTCAGATATTCACATCTGGACATCAAAAGTTGATTTTGTTAACCCATTAAATAAAACCTCACGATTGGAGACAGGCATTAAATATAACAACACCCGCAGCAATAATAATCTCATTTTTGGCCCCAAAATAAACAACATATATGAGGCCGACCCCAATTTCAGCAACAGGTTCCTTTACACCGAAGCAGTGAGCGCGGGGTATATCAATTATGTAAATAAAATAGGTAAGTGGGATATTACCGCAGGTGTACGTGCCGAAAACACTCATGCAACCGGCAAATCATGGGGATTAAATGAGCGGGTACCGATGATAAATACCAATAATTATTTTAACCTCTTTCCGCAGTTACAGATAAGCTATGAGGCCGATAAAAAAAACATCATCGGTATTGGTTATAACCGTGGTATTCACAGACCGCTTTATGAAGATATCAATCCATTTTTGTACTATACCGACCTGTATGATTATCGTGCAGGCAACCCTCAGCTAAAGCCGGAATACACCAACACTATACAGATTTCCCATACTTATAATCAAACTTTTTCAACTGAGCTATATTATACGGTTACTAATAATGCTTATGATTTTCCAGTATATCAGCAAAATGATTCGACTAAGGTTAACATAACTCTCCGTAAAAACTTCGGGCAGATCTTTGTTTACGGGGCTTCATTCTATGCGCCTGTGCAATTTACCAGATGGTGGTCGGCCAGTTTTAATCTTGATGCTATTTATGTGCGTTACAAAGCGTACGCGCAAAACGGGGATTTTGACAGGGGTAAGCAGGACATTATTTTTGGCAGCACACAAAATTTCACCATCACCGGTACATTACTTGGTGAAATATCGGGCAGGTATGAAACCCCAACTATTTACGGCATCAATGAATTAAAAGCAAGCTATTCGGTAAACGCGGGTATCAGCAAGCAAATATTGGATAAGCGGGCCACTGTTAAATTAGCACTAAACGATGTATTTAATACCGACAGAGGGCGCAACCATGCCAGCTATCAAAACATTGATCTTTCGGAGGTAAACAAACGCGATACGCGCATTGTAAGGCTCAATTTTACCTATCGTTTTGGCAAAAGCACCATTAAATCGGCTAACAAACGCAATACGGGTAATGATGATGAGCGCCGCCGCACCGGAAATTAATAATGCGCATACCTAACCTTTAATTCAGGGTATTTGCCTTTTATATGGGTAACAAAGAAATGCCCAAGCGAATCGGAGTTAATAAACTTGTTATAGGCAGATAAAGGAAAACCAAAGTACTGCCACACACCGCCATTTTCCCGAAATTCGAGTTCAAGAATGCGGGCCTCAGGGTCATAGCCAACGCTGCTTAAAGCCGATGATTGTACTGTAAGTCGTTGCATTTATTATATATACTATATTAAATACAAAAAAGTTTTTAAAATATCAGCCCGCGTGACCGCTTATCATACTGGTTAAAATGATAAGCAGCACAAGTACAGTAATGGCTGTGTACAGGTAATCTTTTTCCATAACAAAGCCAATAGCCGAAAACACCACCCTGATAACCGGCGTAGCTATCAGCAAAATTATCCCGGCCTGAATAATGGCCCTGCCGCGTAAGGTAAATATCCCCTGTATAATACCACCCGGATTACTCACAAAATCGGGCACACCAACAAATTTGCTATAATCAACGTGGGTTTGTCCATGTCTGTACAGGTAAATAACCCCACCAATAAAAATAACGCTCATTGATACCAGCACTCCCGTGCGCAGTATCCAGCCTATTACGGCTTGCATATCGGTATCTTTGAATTTGTTCATTAGCTCAATTGTTCATTAGTTCATTGGTGGCTTAGTTCAAAAAGCATTCATTAAATCTGTCATTCTATACTTCAGAAAAGACCAATGAACGATTGAACTAATGAACCAGTGAACTATATAGTTCCTGTAATTCCTTTATATATCATTTGCGATGCCAAAAAAGTAACCACCACGGCAAAAACCACGCGTAGCCATCCCGATGAAGAGGTATGTACCAATATTTTTGATCCGCTTAAGGCACCTAATAAAACCCCTATAGCTACCGGCATCGAAAGCCCCGGATCAATGTACCCCCGTTGCAGGTAAACTACTGCACTTGCGGCTGCCGTAACCCCTATCATAAAGTTACTGGTAGTAGTTGATACCTTAAAAGGGATGCGCATAATGCCATCCATCGCCAAAACCTTCAGCGCTCCCGAACCTATGCCCAGCAAGCCTGATATTACGCCTGCAAAAAGCATCATGAAAAATCCACCGCCTACGTTCCTTACCGAATAGGTTACCTCCCCTGTTGGGCCGGGGAAACTGCCGTTTAATTTTAGCTTTTCGGCTAGTACACTTTTTTGCTGATGGATTTGCTGCGATTTTTTCCGTAACGACATTACTGCCGAAAGGATCAGGATCACTCCGAATAAAACTGCTATAAAATTAGTCGGGATATAAACCGCTATCAGTGCGCCAACCATGGCGCCAGCCGTTGTGGCAATCTCCAGAAACATCCCCAGCCTGATATTGGTGATTCCTTCTTTAACGTACGCTGCGGCAGAACCTGATGATGTAGCAATAACCGAGATCAGCGAAGCCCCGATGGCGTATTGAATATCCACCCCAAGTAAAATAGTGAGCAGCGGAATAATAACAACCCCGCCACCCAACCCGGTTAACGAGCCCAGCAAGCCCGCCAAATATGACCCAACAAGTATAATAAGTGTTAGTACTGTTACCGACATAGGGTAATTGATATTTACTGGCTAAAGTAAGGATTTTATCATTAGGTAAGGGAGCCGACAAATCATTGCTTATGTTAATGGTAGTTTTGTAATACAACTATTGAAAATATCCTGATGACAATGAAATGAATCCTCCCAATGAACTAATTTCTTAATTTCGCCCTATGGGTTACTCAAGTTTACAAGCCTGCATTACCGATCTCGAAAAAAATGGTCACTTGGTTCGTATCAAAGAACAGGTTGATCCCTATCTGCAAATGGCTGCAATACATTTACGTGTATTTGAAAATGAGGGGCCCGCTATATTATTTGAGAATGTAAAAGGCAGTAAATTCCCCGCAGTATCTAACCTGTTTGGTACACTCGACAGGTCGAAATTCATATTCAGGGACACGCTCGAAAAGATCAAGGTTCTGGTCGATATTAAAAACGATCCCATAAAGGCTATAAAAAATCCTTTTAAATATGCAGGTGTTGGCTTAACGGCGCTCTCGGCATTGCCTATGAAAAGCGGTGCAGGCGCGCCTATTAAATTTGGCAAATGCAACATCAGCGATATCCCGCAAATTGTAAACTGGCCTATGGATGGTGGCCCGTTTGTTACCATGCCCCAGGTATATACTGAGGATGCCGACAAACCGGGCATTATGAACGCCAACCTGGGCATGTACCGCATCCAGCTTGCCGGTAATGACTATGTACAAAACCAGGAGATTGGTTTACATTACCAGATACACCGGGGTATTGGTGTGCATCAAACCAAAGCCAATGCCAAAGGGCAACCCTTAAAAGTTAGCATTTTTGTAGGCGGACCGCCGGCACATCCGGTAGCTGCCGTAATGCCCCTGCCCGAAGGCTTATCAGAAATGACTTTTGCAGGCGCATTAGGGAACCGTCGCTTCCGATACTTTTATGATGCCGAAGGTTTCTGTATTTCGGCTGATGCTGATTTTGTGATCACTGGCACAGTTATGCCGCACGAAAATAAACCTGAAGGGCCCTTTGGCGATCATTTGGGCTATTACAGTTTGGTACATCCTTTCCCGCTGATGAAAGTACATAACGTTTATCACCGTAAAGATGCTGTATGGTCGTTTACTGTGGTTGGTCGCCCGCCGCAGGAGGATACCAGTTTTGGGGCACTAATCCACGAAATTACCGGTTCGGCTATTCCTAAAGAAATTCCGGGCTTGCATGCAGTTAATGCTGTTGATGCCGCCGGTGTGCATCCACTGCTCTTCGCTACCGGCAGCGAGCGCTATACCCCCTATCTTAAAGAGCGTAAGCCGCAGGAGATAGTTACTATCGCCAATCACATATTGGGCAAAGGCCAGCTAAGTCTTGCTAAATACCTATTCATTGCCGCGCAGGAAGATGACCCAAAACTTAATGTAAACGATATTGGTGGTTTCCTGAAGCATATTCTGCAAAGGATAGATCTTACCCGCGACCTGCATTTTTATACCAATACAACCATCGATACACTTGACTATAGCGGCGAAGGCTTAAACTCGGGTAGTAAATTAGCTGTTACCGTAGCCGGCGAAATCAAGCGTGAACTGTGGGCTGAGCTGCCCGATTGGTTTAGTCTCCCCCGCCCCATCAGCGCTTACAAAATGGCCATGCCTGGTGTGCTCATGGTTGAAGTGCCCAAACATGTAAATCACAAGGACATAGATAATATTATCAGCATTATAGAATACAGCCTGCAGGATGAAGACCTTACCGGCTTGCCCTTAATGGTACTTTGCGATGATGCCGGTTTCGCCGCACAAACCGTCAACAATTTCGTCTGGGTAACCTTTACCCGCAGCAACCCATCGCATGATATTTACGGTGTGGGCAGCTTTACCGAACACAAACACTGGGGTTGTAAAGGCCCACTGATTATTGATGCCAGGATAAAACCCCATCACGCCCCTGTGCTTGAACGGGTACCTGAGGTTGAAAAAACAGTGGACAAATTGGGCGAAAAAGGCGGATCGTTGTTTGGGGTTATTTGAGTCTGAACCGGGATTAAACAGATTCGGGGATTTATAGGATTTCCAATTCTGTTAATTCTTAAATCCTGCAAATTCTTATTCAGACAGCGTTAAGGATTGCAGCGGATACCGGCCATGTGGCTAAGGCCCGCGCAGTATGCGCGGAAAGCCTGGGCCGCAGGCAACGCCATTATTGATTTCGGATCTGGCATGTTCGATTTCGGATTTGAAAATATTATTGTCTTAAAAAGTCACAAGTGAGCCACGCACAATCAAGCGCGCAACACTTGCGCCAAAAGAAGAAAATACATATATCCTCGTTGCCGTGTCCCCACGGCAACTTTTGCCTTAGCCGAGTATTTAAAGAGAGGCTCCAATCTATTCAAATTAGATACTTCAATTACTCAAAATCTAACTTTAAACGCAACCAAGGCACTTTTTCAAAAAATAAACCTCTAATAAACTCTTAATCTACAATCACTAATCACTATATTAGCATCCTTTTAATTTTAATCATGGATATATTTTACGGAACAGGGGTAGCTATGGTAACCCCTTTTCATGCGGATGGTCAAATTGACTACAACGGGTTGAGAAACCTGATTGAACATTTGATTGATGGCGGGGTGGAATACCTGGTGTCGTTAGGTACAACCGGCGAAAGTGCCACATTGAGCGAGGCTGAACGAAAGCAGGTTTGGGCTTTCACAGCCGAAGTGGTAAATAAGCGCGTTGGCCTGGTGGCGGGTATTGGCGGTAATAATACTCATGAAGTTGTTGAGCAGATAAAATCGTTTGATACAGAAGGCTATGATGCTATACTTTCAGCAAGCCCGCATTATAACAAACCTACCCAGGAGGGCATTTATCAGCACTACAGGGCTATAGCACAAAATACTAAACTACCTATAATCCTGTATAACGTACCAAGCCGTACAGGCAGTACCATCAGCGCCGAAACAACTGTACGCCTGGCAAAGGAGTTTAAAAACATAATCGGCATCAAAGAAGCATCGGGCAATTTCGACCTGTTTAACCAGTTGATGCGCGACAAACCCGAGGATTTCCTGTTTATATCAGGCGATGATCCGGTTACTTTGTCCATGATGGCTTTAGGCGGGGTTGGTGCGATATCTGTTATTGGTAATGCTTTGCCGCGTCAATTATCTGACATGGTTAGGCTTTTGCTGAATAATGATTATAAAGGCGCGCACGAAGCACATTTTAACCTGATTGAGTTTACCCGATTAATGTTTGCCGAAGGCAGCCCTGCAGGTGTTAAAACTGCCCTAAAACAATTAGGCATCTGCGGCGATACAGTACGGCTACCATTGGTACAGGTAAGCGAAAAAACTGCAGATGCTATTGCCGTTGAGCTTAAAAAGCTGGCTCCGGTAGCAGTAAAAGCATAAAATACAAGAATCATCTACAAGCGTCATTGCTATGTACGAAGCAATCCCCTATTAGCAGGTATGCCCTGTAAAGTTTGCGATTGCTTCGTACCTAACAATGACGTTTTTTATATTCCCTGGAGGGCTTTTTTAGCCACATGTCGAAGCTTTCCATAAAATAAAAAACCCGGTCAATGGACCGGGTTTTTTATTGGAATAAGATGATAAAAATCTTACTAAGCCTCTTTATTCTTCGCCTCCTGAACTTCAAGGCGGATTGCCTGTGCCAGGTTTTTTAGATCCTGCATACCTTTACGTACACGTGTACCGGCAGCGCTGTTTCCTTTATTGTAGAATTTGTCGGCGTCGGCCTCTAAAGCTGCTACAAGCTCTTTTACTTCAGTAAATTTTTTCATTTAATTACTCCTTTTAAATTTTGAGGTTTATTGTTTTAATTAAAGCTAAGCTAAAATGTTTTTTGTTAATTAAAAACTTTTAAAGCCAAAAAATACGGCCTTGACAATGGTTTTTTTCCACATTTTTACCGTTTTTACTTTATTAGCTTTTGCTTATTTTTCATTAAAAAGTTCAAATCAAACTTATACTTTAAAATAAGTTTGATTAATAATCAAAATACAGAACATAAATTACTATAAATAATATTTACGGCAATCTATACACCCTAAACACAGTATTTAAATACTATTAAGTATTAATATATCCAGCGGGTTTAAAAAGTCTGCTGCAGTATATCAGGATAGTGCTGATGCACTTTTAGTATCAATTCGCCAAATAAAGTGTTAGCCCAGGCAAACCATTTGCGGGTAAAGTCCTTTGCATCGTCTTTATTAAAGGATTCGTGCATGAAACCGGTGCCTGCATGTGTGCTTTTCAGCCATTTGATACACTGTACAATCTCTGCTTTATCGGTTGATGTAATACCGCGCATAATGATTGCCATTGGCCAAATATAACCTATACCCACGTGCGGACCACCAATGCCTTCGGCAGCTGTGCCTTTAAAATAGTAAGGATTACTATCGCTCAACACAAACTTACGGGTGCTTTGGTACAGCGGGTCATCAACTTTTACAGAATCAAGATAAGGCAGGGCCAACAGACTCGGAACGTTCGAGTCATCCATGAAAAGTTGATTTCCATAACCATCAACTTCAAACGGAATAACCTGGCCAAATTGCGGGTGATTACCCACAGCGTATTGCTTAAGCGCTGCCTGAACCTCATTTGCTAATGCTTTGCAGGCATCAGCGGTGGCACTATCATGGCCTATAGTGCTGTACATTTCGGCCATCTGATTTAAGCTTGCTACCGCGAAATAGTTTGACGGGATCAGGAATGGATAAATGGTTGCATCATCCGACGGACGGAAGATGGAGCAGATCAAACCAACTGGTTTAACGGGATTCCCATAGCCTCTATTTGGTGCGGTATCACTTTGTGTTTCGGTTTTGCGCTGGAAAAAGTATGGGCCTTTACCATCCTTACGTTGCTGTTCTTTGAAAGTAGCCAGGATGATCTTACCTGCTTTTTGCCAGCTCTCGTCGAAAAAGCTACTGTCGCCACTTATTTTCCAATAATTGTAAGCCAGCCTTACAGGGTAGCAAAGTGAATCTATTTCCCATTTGCGCTCGTGCAATTCGGGTTTCATGGTAGTGCGATCGCTGTCCCATTCGCTGCCGGTTGGGCCCTCGTTAAAGGCATTTGCATACGGGTCAATGATCACGCACTTAGCCTGGCGGCTCAATACACCCTGGATTAATTTTTTTAATGCCGGGTCATTTTTAATGAGTGGTAGATACGGCCAAACCTGTGCCGATGAATCACGCATCCACATAGCGTTGATATCGCCCGTGATTACGAAGGTATCAGGCTTACCATCTTTTTCAGAATAGTTTACGGTAGTATCTAAAGTGTTTGGATAGCAGTTTTCAAAAAGCCAGGCAACTTCAGGGTCTTTGATGTCGGCCTTAACCTTTTTAATGATGGCTTCAACAGCCTTGCTGGTGAACTTACGGTCGGCCAGTTTTGGGCGCTGGCTTTCAAAGGCAGGAGCCACAGCCGAAGCAAATACAGGAGTTACACCTAAACCGATACCGGCAGCTGCAACGCTGTTAATTTTTATAAAATGTCGTCTGGTTAATTTCATGGTTTTGATATGGTAGGCGTAAAAATAGAAAAGGGTTTTTGTTAAACAAAAAAGCTTGCTAAAATAATTTAGAAACGTTTTATCAAGGATTTTTAAGGGGTGGTAATCTTCAACGTAGAGATGCATCACATACGTCTGCCCAAGGGGCAAAAGCTCCTCCCCATTTATTCACCATAGCGGCATTTCAAACGGGAGATGCATGTGATGCCTCTACATCAAATGCAAAAAAACAAAAAAAGCCCCGGATCTCTCCGAGGCTTCTAAGTATTATCAAATGCGTTTAAGCAATTTCCAGTTTATTCTCTTTGTAATAACCGGCCTTTAATTTTTCACCGATAGCGCTGTACGCATCAAGAGTACGTTGTACATCCTCCAAACTATGAGCCGCTGTTGGGATCAGCCTTAGTACAATTAAGCCTTTAGGGATAACCGGGTACACTACTATTGAGCAAAAGATACCATAATTCTCGCGCAAGTCTCGGGTTAAGGCTGTGGCCTCAAAAAGATCACCCTTTAGAAATACCGGGGTAACCATAGTGTTTGAAGCACCCAGATCAAAGCCACGCTCTTTTAAACCTGCTTGCAAGGTATTTGCAATCAACCATAATTTCTCGCGAAGTTCTGGTTGAGTCTTTAACATTTCAAAGCGTTTTTTCAAACCTAATACCATAGGCATTGGCAACGCCTTGGCAAAAGTTTGCGAACGCATGTTGTAGCGCAGGTAGTGGATAATATCCTGATCGGCAGCTACAAAAGCGCCAATACCCGCCATTGATTTGGCAAAGGTGGCAAAGTACACATCCACCTCGTCCATACAATCCTGCTCTTCATGTGTACCCGCACCGGTTTTACCCATGGTACCAAAACCGTGTGCGTCATCAACCAGTAAACGGAAGTTAAATTTCTTTTTAAGGTCGGCAACTGCTTTAAGTTTGCCTTGCGCACCCGACATACCAAAAACACCTTCGGTAATTAACAGGATACCGCCGCCGGTTTGTTCGGTTAGGCGAGTTGCACGTTCAAGCTGTTTTTCGCAGCTTTCAATATCGTTGTGCTGGTAAACAAAGCGTTTACCCATATGTAAACGTACACCATCAATAATACAGGCGTGCGATTCGGCATCGTAAACAATAACGTCATTCCGGTCAACCAGCGCATCAATTATAGATACCATTCCCTGGTAACCGTAATTTAGCAAAAAGGCCGATTGCTTGCCAACAAAGGCAGCCAGGTTGTTCTCCAGCTCTTCGTGATGAATTGAGTTCCCCGACATCATTCTTGCGCCCATAGGGTAAGCCATACCGTAATCAGCAGCAGCTTGCGCGTCGGCCTGCCTTACTTCGGGATGATTAGCCAAGCCAAGGTAGTTATTCAGGCTCCAAACTAAATGCTCTTTTCCCTTAAACTCCATGTGCGGGCCTATCTCACCTTCCAGCTTAGGAAAAGAAAAATAACCATGCGACCACTTTTGATGCTGACCTATCGGCCCACCCAAGCTTTTTGTTATTTTATCAAATAAATCCAAAATGAATTGTTTTTATAAATTTAGTTGCAAATATAGCCGTTAAAACACCTTTAAACAATAGCTATAACTTTTTAGAATAGCTTATAACCAACGGAAGAGAAACAAGAAACCAAGAGGTAAGAATCAAGAGAAGAAATATTCTTTGGCCTAAATATAAAACGGCTGTCATTTCGACGAACAGAGTGATGGCCTGTGTGATCAGGTGAGGAGAAATCTTATACGCCCTGCAATTACTACATACCACGCGCCACTGCATAGCATACAAGATTTCTCTTTCGCCCCAACGCCCTCTGCCCCCCTTGCTCTATCGAAATGACATTTTTTATTTACTATAATAACAAAAAGGGAGATCAACGCTCAGATTTAATTCTTTTGTTGATCTCCCATTCAATTATTGTGGTTTTTATTCTTTCTTGCCTCTTGACTCTAAAAATCCTGACTCTTAGTCCGCGTTTCCGTGCAGGTATGAATTGTTATTCCTTATCTCTACGTTACCTTCGCTATCCTGCATCAGGGAAAAACGTGAGATCTGGCTTTCGTCAGATGCAGGCGTATCCTGCAATGCTATCTCTTTACGTTTGTAAGCAGGTACATTTTCCAATTCCTGGATATTACCTGTACGCAGTTTCATGCTCAGGTCTTTCAGTCTCATAATGCGCTCGCGCGATTTTTTTAACTGCTCTTCTATCGATTCGTTGGTTTTGTTATCATCAGCCCCAACAGGTTGCGGTGCAGGAGTTGGCTCTGGTTCAGGCTCGGGCATACGTGGCT
Organism: Mucilaginibacter gossypii; assembly: GCF_900100945.1. Taxonomy (GTDB): domain Bacteria; phylum Bacteroidota; class Bacteroidia; order Sphingobacteriales; family Sphingobacteriaceae; genus Mucilaginibacter; species Mucilaginibacter gossypii. Next base: position 70,388 of record NZ_FNCG01000017.1, read on the forward strand.
GTTCCCTTACAGGCTGCTCGTAGCTAACCGGTTCACTCATTTTAAAAGTAAACCCGGCAGTATCTGGCTCGTTATCAACCTCTGGCTCTTCATTCATTAGGCTATGCCTTACAACAGCAGGTTCTTCCTGGCGACTGCCGGCAAACATATCAAACAACCCAGCTTGCTTTGCATCTTCTTTAGGTGCTTTAGCATAAGGCTCGGCAGGAGCATCAACCTTAACTGGTTTAATAAATTCGTTAACCGGCCTTGCCTGCTGAGGCTCTTCAGGAACCAGCATAGAAACTATTTTCTTGTTGCTATTTTCCTTTTCGCGCTCATCTTTGGTTTGGAAACCGGTAGCAATGATAGTTACTGATAATTGCTCGCCCAGGTTTTCGTCGATACAGTTACCCCAGATGAGGTCGGCAGCTAAGCCGGCTTCTTCCTGGATATAATCAGTAATTACGCTGATCTCATCCATGGTAACCTCTTTAAGGCCCGAGCTGATGTTCAGCAAAATATATCTTGCGCCTTCAATTTCATTATCTTTCAACAACGGCGATGCCAACGCGCCTTCAACGGCTTTAAGAGCACGGTTTTCCCCATCGGCGCTAAAGCTGCCCATGATTGATACACCGCTATCCTTCATTACCGTGCGCACATCCTTAAAGTCCACGTTTATATAACCCGGCAAGGTAATGATCTCTGCAATGCCTTTAGCAGCCGTAGTCAATATATTATCAGCCTGTGCAAATGCAGAGCTCATGGTAAGGTTACCAAAGATCTGACGAAGCCTGTCGTTCGAGATCACCAGGAACGAATCGACATACTTGCGCAGTTCTTCCAAACCTGCATCGGCCTGCATTTTACGGCGTTTACCTTCAAAAGAGAAAGGTGTGGTTATGATACCCACCGTTAATATATCCATTTCGCGCGCAGCCTTGGCAATGATAGGGCTTGCGCCTGTACCTGTGCCACCGCCCATACCAGCTGTGATAAACAGCATTTTGGTATTAACGCCCAACATTTGTTTAATATCGTCGATATTTTCAATAGCCGAATTTTTACCAACTTCGGGTATTGAGCCTGCACCCATGCCCTCGGTTAAACTGGCACCCAATTGCACCTTGTTAGGTATAGGGCTCAGCTCCAATGCCTGGGCATCAGTGTTGCATATTATAAAATCAACACCGGTAATTCCTTGCCTGTACATATGGTTTACCGCGTTACCACCACCACCGCCAACACCAATTACCTTGATGATTGACGATTTTTCTTTTAACATTTCAAAATGCATAATCTTCGTTTTCAGCTATATGTAATTCAACCCAACATTAGATTTTACCATCGTAATAATAACACTTTTTCAACAAGGTTTATCCACATTTGTGAGCAATGTGAATAAGTTTAACCCTTGTGAATAAATATTATTTCAGAAAGTCCTCATCCTTAATGTCATCCTTAATAAATGTTATACTTTTTTTCAGCAGCCTGTCTAACAAACCACCTTCTTTACTTTTTGTATCAAATTTTGGCTTAGCCGTTTTTACCTCAGCAGGGATTGCTTCATTCATGTATTCCATTTTCTGGATACCTTTTATTAACAAACCAATACCAGTAGCAAAAGTTGGGCTTTGCAATTCTTCGTATGTACCTTTTGGCAGCACTTCGTTTTTGGCCAGATGCTCGGTAGGGTAACCTACGCGGCAATCCAAACCGGTTACAAACTCAACCAGTTGACGCAAGTGTTTCAACTGTGCACCGCCGCCTGTTATCACGATACCAGCAATCAGCTTTTTCTCGTAGCCTGATGATTTGATTTCGTAGTAAACATGCTCCACGATCTCTTCCATACGGGCTTGAATTACATAAGCCAGGTTTTTCACCGAAATTTCTTTTGGCTCACGGCCACGCAAACCCGGTACACATACAATCTCATTTTCCTTGTTCTCATCGGCCAGGGCAGATCCAAACCTTACTTTCAGTTGCTCGGCAATGTTGCGCATTACTGAACAGCCTTCGCGGATATCCTCAGTTACACTATTGCCGCCGAAAGGGATAACAGCTGTATGGCGAATGATACCTTCATGGAAAATAGCTACGTCGGTAGTACCGCCACCGATATCAACCAAAACCACGCCGGCTTCTTTTTCCTCTTCGCTCAAAACAGATTCTGAAGATGCCAGCGGCTCAAGGATCAGTTCCTGGCTCTCCAAGCTGGCCTTGTTAACACATTTTACAATGTTTTTAATGGCCGTAACCTGACCAGATATGATATGGAAGTTAGCCTCAAGCCGAACGCCAGCCATACCTATCGGATCTTTAATACCGGGCTCATTATCCACAGTAAACTCCTGCGGTAATACGTGGATGATCTCCTCGCCAGGAGGCATCACCAGGTTATACATATCCTCTATCAGCTTATCAATATCCTTACGACCGATCTCTGATTGCAGATCGCGACGGGTTATTAAACCACGGTGCTGTAAACTTTTAATGTGCTGACCGGCAATACCCACGTTCACTACCCTGATTTCTACATTTGATTGCGAGCCCGCCACCTCCACCGCCTGATGAATGCCTTGTACTGTTTTATCTATATTTGAAACCACGCCGCGCGTCACACCCGCAGATTCGGCCTTGCCAATCCCTAAAACCTCAATCTTCCCATTCTTGCTCCTGCGCCCAACAATGGCACATATCTTGGTAGTCCCGATATCCAATCCTACTACAATTGGCGAACTTTTTTCCTGAGTTGAGCTTTTGTCCATATTACAATTTAATTTGAGATGTATCCCTTTTCGTCCTAAGCGAATCCTGTTTGGCAGTTTTAGCTGCCTTAATTGAATCTGCTTTTATATTTTCATTTTTTATACCAATAACCTGGTTGGTATATTTTACATTGATCACTTTATAAGTATCCCAGCCCACCTTTGGCAGCACCTGCTTGTAAAAAGCCTGCAGGTTGTTCAACTTTACGTTAAGCGAATCCGCGTTGCCGATCAGTATCCTTTGGTTACCTACCCTCGGAATCAGCTCAATCTCACGCTCGTTGTTTACATACATCTGCGCTATCTGTGCATCCCAAAGCGAATCCTTACGGATATAATCAGCCGTTTTAAACAAATCTTTAGCCAGGCGCGTATGTAACGAATCAACCCGGTTGGTAAACAGCTCTTCGATAAAACCATTAGCTACCAATACCCTCGCGGTAAAGTTTGATGATAACGGAATCTTTAAGCCGTTTTGATCTACATAAAAATCCATATCATAATGGTTCATGATCCGCAATATCGGTTGGCGCTGGCTTACCTCAACCCTCAATACACCGTCCATTTCAGTATAAACTTTGGCAAACTCAATAAACGGGTTCGCTTTCAATTTATCCTCCAGTTCCTGGATGTTAATGTTCTCGATAGGCCTGCCTACCAATGAGTGACTGGTAACTTCAATAATATGATCAACCTCCTGCTTGTCAATAAAATATTGCCCGCCGGGGATGCTCACGTTTACCGCGGTACACTTTACACCCGCTTTTTTTGCTTCAATAAAACTCATGAGCACCACAAGGCCACCCAGGCTTATTACCCAGGCACAACCTATTAACAGGCGCTTCCAAATGAGTTTTTTATTCATTACTTAATACTTGTTTTAATGGTTGTACCAGCGTGTCAATATCACCGGCACCTACCGTTAACAATAGTTCGGGCTTTTCGGCAGCTATAGCGGCCACCGCGGCCTCTTTACTTAATATCCTCTTGTTTTGCAATTGCATGCGGTTAAGCAGCATTTGCGAGTTAACACCTTCTATCGGCAATTCGCGCGCCGGATAAATTTCCAGCAATATCAGCTCGTCTACCATATCCAGCACCTCGGCAAAACCATCGGCAAAATCGCGGGTGCGGGTAAATAAATGAGGCTGAAATATGGCCGTTAATTTCTTAGCCGGGTATAATCTTTTTATTGATGATATACAAGCCCTCAATTCTTCGGGATGATGCGCATAATCATCAATGTAGATATGCTCTGGCGTTTTAACTATGTATTCAAACCTGCGTTTAACCCCTCTGAAAGATGCTAATGCTGCTTTAATGTTTTCCGGTGATATATCCAGTTTCAGTACCGCTTCAATGGCAGCTACGGCGTTCTCCACATTGTGGGTGCCGGCTATGCCCATTTTTATATCCGTGATATTTACCGCGGCGCTGTTATAATCAAAGTAAAAATCACCGTCAATTATCCTCACGTTTGAAGCATGTGCATCAGCAGTTTCATCTTCGAAAGCATAGGTATAACCACCATCCAATGGCAAACCATTTTTGTGCACCAGCGTACCACCCGGTTTTATCTGCGAAGCGAACAGCTTAAACGATTCGGTTAGATGCGCGTGATCACCATAGATATCCAAATGATCCGCATCCATTGAGGTGATGATAGCCACATCCGGATATAGGGTAAGGAACGAGCGATCATACTCATCGGCCTCAACCACCATTACGTTGTTTTTGCCATACAGCACATTGGTTTGGTAATTTGATGAAATACCACCCAAAAATGCAGAGCAATCATTACCCGATGCTTTAAGCAAGTGCGCTACCATGGTTGAGGTGGTAGTTTTGCCATGTGTACCGGCCACAGCAATAGTAAATGAGCTCTTGCTAATCAAGCCTAAAACCTGCGAGCGCTTGAACAACTCAAAGCCCTGATTTTTAAAATAGTTTAATATGTGCGAATCCTTTGGTACAGCAGGCGTATAAATAATAAGCGTATCGCTGCATGGTTTCTGGAAACTCATGGGAATGTAATCCGCATGATCTTCAAAAACAACCTGGATCCCCTCATTGTGCAACTGGTTGGTTAAATCAGTCGACGTTTTATCATATCCGCAAACAATACAACCCAAATGATGGAAATAGCGTGCCAGGCCGCTCATACCGATGCCGCCTATGCCTATGAGATAAACTCTTTTTATGTCGTGCAGTTCCATTTTTAAATTTGTTTAAAAAAGGCCCTCCTCCCTTTGGAAGAGGAGGACCATAATTTTAATTGTTACTTATTATTTGGATAAGTTCCTTTGCTATAACTTCATCGGCATTTGGCATGGCCATTTTACCAATGTTATTGCTCAATTTCTTTTGCAGATCGCGGTCTTCCAATAATTCAAGCGCCCTGTCAACCAGTTTTGCTTCAGCATCACGGTCGGCCACAAAAACAGCTGCGTTTTCATGCACCAGGGCCAAAGCGTTTTTAGTTTGATGATCTTCGGCCACATTTGGCGAAGGCACAAGGATCACCGGTTTTTTAATGGCACACAGCTCGGCAATAGTACCTGCACCCGCCCTTGATATGATAATATCAGCAGCGGCATAAGCCAAATCCATCCGGGTTAAAAACTCCCTGATCTGCAAATCGGGGTGATAACTTTCGCCCAGCTTTTCGATGATACTTTTATAGTAAAACTTTCCGGTTTGCCATATCACCTGTACATCAGCAGCCAGCAGTTTATCAATACCGTTCATGATACTGTTGTTCAGCGTACGTGCCCCAAGGCTACCGCCGGTTATCAGTATCGTTTTTTTAAAGGCCGAAAGATGGTACAACTCCAAAGCCTGCATGTGCTTGCCGGCAATGTTTACCGCATCCTTACGGATAGGATTACCGGTTTTGATGATCTTATCGGCAGGAAAAAACTTCTCCATACCATCAAAGGCCACGCAGATTTTCTTGGCATGCTTGCCTAACCATTTATTGGTAATACCTGCATACGAGTTTTGTTCCTGTATGAGGTACGGTATCCCTTTTAACGATGCGGCATACAGCAATGGGCCTGAAGCATAGCCGCCAACACCTACTGCAGCGTCTGGCTTGAAATCTTTTATGATCTTGATAGCCTTCCGTACGCTATTGGCGAGCTTAACAGGGAACATCAGGTTTTTAACTATCGAACCACGCTGAATCCCCTGGATGTCCAACCCGATGATCTTATAACCCGCCGCCGGAACCTTATCCATTTCCATGCGGCCGTTAGCGCCCACAAACAGGATTTCGGTATTGGGATCAATATTTTTTAAAGCATTGGCAATAGAGATAGCCGGGAAGATATGTCCTCCTGTTCCGCCACCGCTTATGATGATACGAGCCCCCCCCGCCCCCTGAAGGGGGTGCTTTTGAGTTGCGTCTTTCATATTGCTTTTATCTTTCATTTGTTAGTTACTCTTTTTCAGTCACCTCTATTCCTCCCCCTTTAGGGGGTCGGGGGGTGCCTATGCCGTCCTGATCTCTCCCACTATGATCTTATTCGGCCCGGCATTATCCTCTTTGATAGTCTTATCTTTTTTAGGCTCTTCAATATCCTTACTTACCGATAGTATAATACCGAAGGCAATGCTTGTAAACAATATCGAGGTACCACCCATACTTACCAACGGCAGCGGCACACCGGTTACCGGCCCTAAGCCTACAGCTACAGCCATATTGGCAAAAGCCTGTATAGTTAAACTAAAACTTAAACCACACGCCAGCAATGCCCCAAAGGCTTTTGGCGCTTTAGTTATGATCTTGATACATCGATACAACAGGAATACATAGATCCCTACTACTATCACTCCGCCTACCAAACCATACTCCTCAACTATAATGGCGTAGATCTCATCAGAGTATGACTCGGGCAGGTAATTCCTTTCGGTGCTGTTCCCGGGACCTTTGCCAAATAAACCACCTGTTGCGATGGCAATTTTTGCGTGATCGCTTTGGAAAGATTTATCGGCCTTTGCCAGTTCGGGGTGCATAAACACCTTCATACGGGATACGTAAGTATGCCTCCTCGGCCCTAAGAATATTACGCCCAGCAACAATATAAAACCTGCAGCACAGGTAATAGCTATTTGCCTGATACTGATCCGGCCGATGATCAACAACAATATGCTAACCCCAAACAGCATTAAAGCTGTTGAAAGGTTGGCTAATGCAATCAGGATAAATACCACACAAACCGAACCCATGATAGGCAAAAAGGATTCTTTAACATTCTTAATGTTTTCCTGCTTGCGCGATAATGTACGGGCCAGGTAAGTAATCAATGCCAGCTTGGCCAAATCCGAAGTCTGAAAGCTCAACCCTGTTCCCGGGATAGCTATCCAGCGGCTTGCGTTATTAATATGACTACCAAAAACCAATGTATACAGCAACAGCGGAATGGTAACGATCATCATTACCTTAGAGATACCGGCATAATAGCGGTAATCAAGCTTGTGCGAAAAATACATCAGCGCAATCCCTCCTACTATCATTAACACGTGTTTCATGAGGATGATCTCGACTCCCTTACCCTGCTTAAATGCCAGCGTACCTACCGAGCTGTATACCGCCAACAAGGATATAACAGAAAGCAGTATGACTATAAGCCATATCCAGCGATCTCCTTTTGTATTGTTTAATATCCTATGCATTCCGAACCTTGATTTTTAGGATTTTGGGATTAACCTGATCCTATATTTTGTTTTACTTACTAATTTGCAATCTGCACATCCGAAATCTGCACATTTACAATTCCTTCACAGCATCCTTAAACTGCCTGCCGCGGTCTTCGTAGTTTTTAAACAGATCGAAGCTTGCGCAGGCCGGTGATAATAGCACCGTATCGCCTTTAGTTGCCAGGTGATAAGCTACGGTTGCCGCTTCCTGGGCTGATGACGTGTTTACTATAATTTCAACCATATCATCAAAGGCTTCGTGGATGCGTTTGTTATCCTTGCCTAAACACACAATAGCTTTTACTTTTTGCTTAACCAAATCATTAAGCATACTGTAATCATTTCCTTTGTCAACACCACCTAAAATCAACACTACATCGCTGGTCATACTTTCCAGGGCGTACCATGTTGAGTTAACATTGGTAGCTTTTGAATCGTTGATGAAGCGAATGCCCGATATATTGGCAACAAACTCCAGGCGGTGCTCAATGCTTTTAAAGTTGCCCATGCTCTCCCTCATCGTTTCGTTGCGTAGCTCCAACACTTTTGCTACAATACCCGATGCCATGGAGTTGTAAATGTTGTGTTTGCCTTGCAGGGCCAGATCTTGAATTGACATTGTAAAATGTTCTTGTGTTGTGTTAATGACAATATTGTCGTTGTTATCCAGGTATGCGCCCGGTTCAAATTTTTGCTGTATGGAAAACGGCAACAGCTGTGCCCCAAACGTTCGCTCTTTCATTCCCTTTATTGTTTCCGGGTCATCGGCACAATAAATAAAATAATCTGCTGCAGTCTGGTTCTGCGTTATCCTGAATTTGGATGCCGCATAATTTTCCAGTTTATAATCATACCTGTCCAAATGATCAGGTGTGATGTTTAGTAGTACCGCTATGTCAACTTTAAACCTGAACATATCGTCAAGCATAAAACTGCTTAGCTCCAGCACATACCAGTCAAACTTTTCGGTAGCAACCTGGTAGGCAAAGCTTTTGCCGATGTTGCCCGCCAACCCAACATTCATTCCCGCATCTTTTAAAATGTGGTAGGTTAAGCTGGTGGTGGTCGTTTTACCGTTTGAACCTGTTATACCAATGATCTTTGCATCAGTGTACCTCCCGGCAAACTCAATCTCCGATATTACAGGTGTCCCATTTTCATGCAGTTTTTTAATGATCGGGGCCTTATCCGGAATACCGGGGCTTTTGATCACTTCTACCGCATTCAGGATCAGTTCATCTGTATGCTGTTTCTCTTCAAAAGGAATATTCCAATCTTCGAGTTGCTTTTTATAGTTATCGGCAATGCCGCCAAAATCCGACACAAAAACATCAAAGCCCTGTTGCTGCGCCAAGTAGGCTGCACCGGCACCGCTCTCTCCCGCACCAAGGATTACTATCCTCACTTTAGGAGTTGACTGCGTTGATATGTTATTGTCCTGCCTCATTTCTTTTTTCTTTTGGGATTACACCGATTTTTGGTGATTCCACTGATTTCTTTTCTTTCCTAACCTCTTTCTTGTCTCCTGACTCTTGACTTCTTGCTTCTTTTCTTAACGAAGTTTCAGCGTTATCACCGTCACTATCGCCAGTATGATACAGATGATCCAGAAGCGTGTGACAATCTTAGCTTCATGGAAACCCTTTTTCTGATAATGATGATGCAGGGGGGCCATTAAAAACACACGCCTACCTTCGCCAAATTTCTTTTTGGTGTATTTAAACCATGACACCTGGATAATCACCGAAAAATTCTCTACCAGGAAAATACCACACAGCAATGGCAGCATCAGTTCCTTACGGATCATGATGGCAAACACCGCTATGATACCACCTATAGCCAAACTACCAGTATCACCCATAAACACCTGTGCCGGGTACGAGTTGTACCATAAAAAGCCTACGCAAGCCCCGACAAAGGCACCGGCGAAAATTACCAGCTCACCCGAATTAGGAATGTACATGATGTTCAGGTAATCGGCAATAACCGTGTTACCCGATACATAGGCCAGTATAGCCAGCGTAATACCTATAATGGCAGATGTGCCCGTCGCCAGACCATCAATCCCGTCGGTAATATTGGCACCGTTTGATATGAACGTAATGATGATGATCACAAAAAACAGGAACACCACCAACGCATATTGCTCATAACCTTTACCCAAAAACTTCAGCACTTTGCCGTAATCAAACTCATTGTTTTTGTAGAATGGCATTGTTGTTTTGGTAGAGTGTACGTCCTGAGTGTAAACAGGAGTATTGCGCTTCATGTGAAACTCAACAGGAGCATCGTCTTTCACCGGAAGCACAACTTCCTGGCGGATGATGATATTACTGTTGAAATACATTGTCCAGCCAACAATAAGTGATAAACCCACCTGACCAATGATCTTAAACCTGCCCGCTAAGCCCTCTTTGTTCTTTTTAAATACTTTAATGTAATCATCCAGAAAACCGATAGCACCCAGCCAAACGGTAGTAATGATCATCAGGATCACATACACATTCTCCAGCTTGGCAAACAGCAGTGTTGGTATTAAAATACCCAGCAAAATAATGATACCACCCATAGTTGGCGTACCTGATTTTTGCATCTGGCCTTCCAAACCCAAATTCCTTACGGTTTCGCCCACCTGTTTAAAGCGTAGATAATCTATTAGCCGCCTGCCATAAACAGTAGTGATCAGCAATGAAGTAATTACAGCCATCGCCATCCTGAACGTGATGTATTGAAATACACCTACCCCGGGGATACTGTAATTTTTGCTTAAATAGTTAAACAGGTAATACAACATTGCTTTTTCAATTTGCAGATGTGCAGATTTCAGATGTGCAGATGATTGACATGCTCATCTTAGTTCTTGCAGATTTGCGTTTTTAATTCCTTTTACTCTCTATCAATTAGTTGATGGTTATACTAAGTCCTGGAATTGCCTTTCCAGTTCTTCCATATCATCGAAGTGGTTTTTCACCCCGTTTATTTCCTGGTATTTTTCGTGCCCTTTGCCCGCTACCAGGATAATATCACCGGGGTTAGCCAGCATACAGGCTGTTTTAATGGCCTCATGCCTGTCGATAATGCTTACCGTATGGCGCTTAAATGCCGGGTCGACACCTTCTTCCATTTCCTTGATGATCTGCGCCGGATCTTCGGTACGCGGATTATCGGATGTCAGGATCACCTTATCGCTCCACTCACATGCAGTTTTGGCCATGATGGGGCGTTTAGTTTTGTCCCTGTCACCACCGCAGCCAATTACAGTGATCACCTTTTCATTACCCTTGCGGATATCATGAATGGTACTCAATACGTTTTGTACAGCATCAGGTGTATGAGCATAATCAACAATACCTACAACTTTATTTGGCGCTGTGATATATTCAAAGCGGCCTTCGGCACCTGTAAGTTTGCTCAGGCTTGTAAGCACTTTCGCTTTATCCTGCTCAAGCAGCATCGCGGTAGCGTAAACACCTAACAGGTTGTAAGCATTGAATGTGCCCACCATTTTAAACCATACTTCCTCGCCGTCAATTTGCAGTAATAAGCCACTGAACTGATTTTCGAGGATTCGGGCTTTATAATCGGCCATGGTTTTAAGGCCATAGCTTTTTTTATGTGCTGCTGTATTTTGCAGCATTACATTACCATTTTTATCATCGCTGTTGGTAAGTGCAAATGCATCTTTAGGTAAACCATCAAAAAATTCCTTTTTGGCATTCAAATACCTCAGGAAGGTTTTATGGTAATCCAAATGATCATGCGTTAAGTTGGTAAACACACCTCCCGCAAAAACCAAACTCTCGATACGCTTTTGCGAAATAGCATGTGAACTAACCTCCATAAAGCAATAGTCACAGCCGCTGTCTACCATTTCGGCAAGCAAACTGTTCAACTCAACCGGATCAGGCGTGGTATGAGTTGATGGGATCACTTTACCATTGATCTGATTTTCGACAGTTGAAAGCAGGCCACATTTATATCCCAGATCGCGGAACAGTTGATATAACAATGTTGCGATAGTTGTTTTACCATTAGTACCCGTTACCCCAACCAGTTTCAATTTGGCGGATGGATTATCATAAAAGTTAGCAGCTACAATACCAAGTGCCACCGCCGAATCGGCCACCATCAAAAAGTCAACTTCGCCGGTAGTATGGGCAGGCAGGTCTTCGCAAACCACTGCTACAGCACCTTTTTTTATTGCCTGGTCAATATAATCGTGCCCGTCAACAACGGTGCCTTTTACAGCAACAAACATTGCTCCGGGTATCACTGCCCTCGAATCAAAAGCTATCGCCGTGATCTCCACATCAGCACTTCCCTGCAACTCAGTGAAGGCCAGTCCATCAATTACATCGCTTAAATACCTCATTGCAGTTCTATTAAAATTCGTGATCCTTTTGGTATTGCACTTCCTCCGGTAACCGATTGATTGGTTACTATACCGCTTCCGCGTACAGTAACCTTATAGCCGGCGTTACCCATTACATATAACGCATCGCTAAGCCCCATGCCTGTTACCGCAGGCACGGTCCCGTTTTTATATTTTACCTCTTCAAACGGGATACCATTGCTTGTATCAACAGTGCTGTTAGCCGAAGCATACAACGGTTTAACACCCAATTTTGAATAAACCTTTTTCAGGGCCTTCATATTTCCCTGTTTTACCTGCGGCATTACTGTATTGCCTACATAATGGGCCTGCGAGGTTTGGTTAATGTCCAGATCGTTAGCATAAACCCTGTCGGCTACCTCCCTGAATACAGGACCGGCAACCTTTGCAGCCAGGTAATCGCCTTGGGTTGGGTTATTGATCACCACAATCATCGAATATTTAGGATGATCGGCCGGGAAATAACCGCAAAAAGAGGCCTGGTATTTTTTATCCTTATAACCTTTTGTTCCGTTAGCCACCTGTGCTGTACCGGTTTTACCCGCCACACTGTAAAGCTTATTTTTAATAACGTTTTTACCGGTTCCGTTCATTACAACTCCTTCAAGCATTCCGCGTACTTTACCTAAAGTTGCTTCAGAACATACCTGCTCGGTAATTACCCTTGCCTGAAACTGCTCGATAGGGTTACCCAATCTTCTGATCTCGCGGACCAACAGTGGAGCTATCATTTTACCATTGTTGGCAACTGAATTATAATAAGCCAGCATTTGCAGCGGTGTAATATTCATTTCATAACCGTAAGCCATCTCCGGTAAGCTGTAATTTTTGTTCCAGCTGCGGTTTGACGGATTTTTAATTACCGGCCTGCCTTCACCCTGAATTTGCAAACCAAGCTTTTCGTTCAGGTGGTAGCTGTACAATTTATTAATGTACTCCCAAGGGTTATTGTGGTAAAACCTATCAACCAATTTCGCAGCCGCCACATTTGATGACTCTTCAAAAGCACGCTTTACCGACATTTCATAATTGTCATGCTCGGTATCAGTAATTGTCGGCCCTTTCGGGAATTTATATTTACCACCCTCAGCATTAACTATGGTGCTGGTATCAATCTTATGCTGATCGAGCATAGTCATGTACGATGCCAGTTTAAAGGTTGATCCCGGATCGATAGCGTTACTGATAGCATAGTTCATTTGCTCTTTGTAATCGCCGTCTTTAGTACGGGTGTAGTTAGCAATAGCCCTGATCTCGCCGGTAGATACCTCCATAAGCACAACGCAGCCATGATCAGCCGCACTTTTAACCAGTTGTTTTTTCAATGCATCCTGCGCCACATCCTGAAAGTTTACGTTGATGGTTGAAATAATATCAGCACCATCTTTGGGTGCAATTTCATCATCATCGTCAACAGGCATCCAGATACCACCCGGAATGCGCTGCATTAAACGCCTGCCGCTTTCGCCGTTTATATAAGCCGAATAAGCACCTTCCAAACCCACCGGGTTCTTTACGTTTTCGTTTTTATAACCGATAGTACGTGCAGCCAGTGATTGAAATGGCAGGATCCTCCTGTTTTTTTGAATAACAATTAACCCTCCTTTATATTTACCCATGTTAAACACAGGGAACTGCCGGATCTTTTTCAAGTCCTGGTAAGATACCTTACGCCTGATCAACACATAACGGGAGCTATCCCTGCGTGCTTCACGCAATACGCGTGAGTATTCTCTTGCCGATCTGTCACCAAACATACCCGATAGCTTTGCAGCTAACAGGTCGATATTGTTATTAAACGCCGTATCCGAGGCAATACCACCAGCCAGCATATCCATATGCAACTCATATTCAGGCACCGAAGTAGCCAGTAAACTTCCATCCACAGAAAAAATATTGCCCCTTGCCGCCTCAACAGTTTGATATTGTGCCGAAAGATCGGCAGCCATAGCCTTCCACTTATCACCCTGCACGTATTGCAGGCGGCAAAGCTGAACCACAACAGCAATGGCCAAAAGCAAAACAAGACCAAAGGCTAAATAAACCCTGGCCAGTATGTTAGTCCTAATTCCCATCTGCAACCTCCTTCACTGTTATTTTTCCCGGCGGATCTACGGATTGACTTAAGCCTAAAGTATCTGCACGCTTGGCCACTTCGGTAAGCGTACTTTTAAAAGCCATATCGGCCTTTGTCGATTTATAATCCCAGCCCAGTTCCTTAACCTCTTTGGTAAGCGCATCAATTTCACGCACCGATTTTTCGGCATAATGCATATTTCCTATATACACCATCCCCAAAAAGGCTAAAAACAAAATAAAGGGCAAAGCATTGGTGGCCTTCTCGGTTGTAAGAAAGCCTTTGGTAAAAAGTTGCGTAAAAAAGTTATCAGGTAGCTCCCTCGCAGGCCTCTCCTCAATTACCTCTTCAACTTCTTCCTCCTCCTGAATTTCTGTACGTAAACGATTGGTCATTTTTTTACAGCTATCCTTAATTTAGCGCTCCGTGCCCTGTTATTATTGGTTATCTCATCTGCCGATGCTGTTATAGCTCCACGACTTACAGCATCAAGCGGTTTATTATCATTCCCATAAAGGTCCTTCTCCACCTCGCCGCTGAACTTGCCTTTGGCTATGAAGTTTTTTACCAGCCTGTCTTCAAGCGAGTGGTATGACATTACTACCAGTCTGCCCCCAACGCCCAAAACCTCAGCCGACTGCATTAAAAAATCTTTTAACGCCTCTAACTCCTGGTTAACCTCTATCCTTAACGCCTGGAACACTTGTGCCAGGTATTTATTTTCCTTTCCTTTCGGAATGCGGTTACTGATCACATTTTTCAGATCAGCAATAGTAACTATCGGCATATTCAACCTTGCAGTAGCAATAGTTTCGGCCAATGATTTTGCATTTTGAATTTCTCCGTAAATGCCAAAAATCCGATGCAGGTCGGCAACCGAATAATTATTTATCACATCCTTCGCAGTCAGCTCGCCCAACTGGTTCATACGCATATCCAACTCGGCATCAAACCGGATGGAAAATCCGCGGTCGGCCTCATCAAACTGGTGCGATGACACACCCAAATCGGCCAGAATACCATTTACGGGAATAGCCCCATGTAAACGACAAAAGTTTTTGAGATACCTGAAATTCTGATCTACAAAAACAAAACGTTCATCATCAATAATATTCCGCTGCGCATCGGCATCCTGATCAAAAGCAATCAACCTGCCTTTTGGCCCCAAATGCTTCAAAATCTCGCGCGAATGCCCGCCACCTCCAAAAGTCACATCCACATAAGTACCGTCCGGATCAATATTCAGCCCATCAATACACTCCTTCAGCATTACCGGCACATGGTACTCACTCATTCCTGCTCCTTACTTTTATTACCCATCACCTTTTTTGCCAACGCACCAAAACTTTTTGGCTCATCATCCATCAGTTTACGGTGAGCTTCGGCATCCCAAACCTCTATTTTATTCAACTGGCAAGCCAGCACTACATCACCTTTTATACCCGCATATTCCAACAGGAATTTCGGCAACAATACCCTGCCGGCAGCATCAGGCATAAGCTCGGTGGCCCCACGGGTAAAATATCGTATAAAGGCTATATTATCCTCTTCATATTCATTAAGTTTGCTCAGTTCTTCAAGTCGTTTATCCCATTCCTTTTTAGTATATATGACAAGGTATTTTTCAAACCCGCGATTGATCACCAGGCCTTCAGATTCCAGTTCAGGAAGCTTTTTTTTAAGGCCAGCCGGTATCATCATCCTAAATTTAGGATCAAGCTTACACTCAAATTCACCGGTTAGAAACGACATTGTATGACTTGGGCAATTTTGTAACGTAAAAGTAAATACTTTTACCACTTTCTACCACTTTCCCCCACTAAAAGTTTTCAACAATTTTTAGGTGGCTCTGTTTTAAATTTTTTAAAGATTATTCAAAACCCCATCACCAACAAAAACTGCTAATAAACAGCCAGTTACAACACATCTCCGCTATAAATTCTGAACCACTAAAAGTGGGAGAAAAAACGATTTATTGCCGAATCATCGCTTTGATAAACTACAATTGCTTAACCAATAGCAGGGTACTAATATTTTGTATATTAAGCCGTTGAACTTAACAAAAACATGTACACCTATAAATATAAAGACCTGGCTTTAGCGTTATACGAAGCCCTCATCTCCGACCCTTTTTACATAGAATTGTTGCGGGAGATCTCCGGAGGCGAGCCCGAAAAGCGGGAAATACTAATGAGATATATGGATTATTCCATGACAGAAGGCGAAAAGTACGGTCAATTAACCCTTGCCGGTGATCCACCCTACGGCGCAGCCATCTGGAGTCGCCCCTTAGAACCAGCTATAGATAACGAAAAGAGCTTAACAAAGAAAGATTTTATAAAAACATACATGGGCGAACCGGCACTAAAAGCCTATTCAACTATAGTTTCTTTCATGAGCGAGCAACTTGACACGTTGCTGCAGGACGCCTGGTATCTATCAATTGCAGGCATCAAACCAACTCGCCAGGGGCAAGGATTGGGGGCTAATCTTCTGATGAAAGTACTTAACGAAACAGATAAAAACGGGATATCAACCTATCTTGAAACGTTCACTCCGCGCAACATCAGGTTTTATAAACGGATGGGATATAAAATAACAAAGGAAGTAAGCGAGCCGGTTACAGGCCGCCCTTACTGGATCATGGTCAGGGAACCTTTAAGGCAAGTAAGACATAAAAGTCTCATCAGGGGTCTCTACGAGAGGCCCTGATGAGAAAAAGATAATCTTTTTCATTTTAGACAGCCTCTGCCGGAACAACCGTTTTACCTCTGCCACGAACCGGTTTCTTGTTCTTTTTACCGGTGCGGTTAAGCCACATCATTACCCCTGTTACCGGGAATATGAGCGAAACCAACGTAATAAGAAAAGCTAAAACCTGGGTAGGCCAGCCATAAATGGAACCGGTATGGATTGGTTTAATTACCCCCCTGATACGCTGGCCAAGGCTTTTATCAGCATATAAAGCAGAGCCGGCAAGCTTGCCGCTGTATTGATCTATATAATAAGTATCGGTAGCCAATTCAACAGAACCTTTTTTGAGCACATTAAAAGTATAAACCGCTGCTGTATCGCGCGGATAACGGATGGTATAATTTTCGACATCGGTTATTTTATCACCCAATGCGACAACAGCCGCGTCAGGTGAAATGGCGGTAACGCCGGGTTGATGAACGGAAAGCGGAGCTTTGATATCCTCTTTGGCAACAACTTTTGAACCTGTAAGGAAAAACAAGGTACTATTTGCCCATTTAAATGTCATTACCAAACCCGAGGCAGAAATGACGATCAAAAATATTGATGTATAAAAACCGGTAACAATATGCAGGTCATGTGTAAGACGTTTGCCGCTGCCGCTCCATTTTATTTTAAGGCACTGCTTCATGATGACCTTGGTTTTGGGCCACCAAAGTACCACACCTGTAATCAGTATTATCAGGAAAAACAGGGTTGAAATACTGATCACCCAATCGCCGATACTATTCTTCCCGCCTAACAAAAAACGGTGAAACATTTCTACCGAGTACAGGAACGTTTGCCTGCGGTTAAACTGGTCGACCAATTGCCCGGTATAAGGATTCACAAAAGCTGTAAGATTCGAGCGCTCAGCATCTTTTGCTTTGGCCCCTTTTTTTTCATGGTTTTCTGTATGCTTTTGTGCTTTTGGGGTGCCGGCAGGTTTCCGATCTTTTTTTTCGGGCACAATAAGCCCAACCTCTACCGCACGCCCAGGATCATCATAAATCATAACCGTTGCCAGCTTTGATTTAGGGATTTGCTTTAATACCCCTGCTGTCAACTCAGATATTGGCAGCCTTTTTTCAAGTGGTTTTACGAAGTACCGCTGAGGATGAAGCGCTTGCTGAATTTCTTTTTCAAAAACCAGCATTGTACCTGTTAAGCATGAACAGAAAATAATCACCCCGGCTGCCAGGCTTAAATAAAGGTGTATGGTGCGGAAAAATGCTTTCATCGGTTGTAATAAGCATAAAAACCGGGTATGGAAACATACCCGGTTAGTTTAATCAATTAAAATTTATAACTCAATGTGGTCAGGAACTGCCTTGGCGGTATGGGGTTTATGCTATAGTTTTCGTGCACATTGTAATTAAGCACATTACCAATGTTAGAGATCTTACCAATGATGGACATCTTTTTATAGGTATAACCTACCGAAGCATCAATCGTTGTAAAGCCTGGCACATTAACCAACCTTGATATAGTTTGGGTTTGACCAACTGTATTGGCATTACCCGCAACACGATCGCCCAGGTAATAAACAGACGCACCTACTTTGAATCCCTTTAAATCGCCATTGTAAAAGGTATAAAATATGCTGGTGTTAGCCGTATGCTTTGGTGTATTCAACAATGGCTGGCCTGCTATATTGCTGCCAATTGCAGTTCCTGTTTTAGTGTATTTGGCGTTGGTATAGCTGTAGCCTGCCAATACATCCAATCCTTTTACCGGGTGACCGGCAATATCAAGTTCCACACCATCGCTTCTTGTTTCGCCGCCCAGCACTTTGATATTGGTATTGATGTTTGGCGTAACACCGTCGGCCTGAAATGGTGCTGTTTGGGCCAGGTTATTATTTTTAATGCGATAAGCGGTTACGTTTACCGACAGGTTACCGTTCAGGAAATCATTTTTAACACCGACTTCATACTGGTCAACAATAGAAGGATCAAGCGGGCTGCCGTTAATATCGGACCCCGTATTCGTGATGAAAGAATTGGAATAGCTTGCAAACAAGGCAGTATTGGCTATTGGCTTATAAACTACACCCACACGAGGTGAAAACGCTTTATCTTCTTTCCCGGCTGCCTGGGTTGCGGTAGCAAGTGTATTATAATTGCTAACCGATGTTGGTGATACATATTGATATGACCAGCGGATCCCGGCAAGTACTTTAACTTTTTCAGACAAACTAATAAGGTCATTAGCATAAGCGCCAAATCGATTGGTAGGCGTCAAGATGCTATAAAACGGGGTCATCTGCGGTTTATCAGTACGGAGCGTGTATTTATCCAGGTCGAAAATATTGATCTTATCATAAATAGCATTTTGCGCGGCGCCGTTTTGGTCAAGATAGCTTGATACTTTATTTACGGTAGCAACGTAGGTATAGGCATTATTACGATACCAATCTGCATCAACGCCGGCCAAAATATTATGCTTAATGACGCCGGTATTAAATTGGCCTGTAATATTAAATTGCCCTGTGTAATAATCTTCAAGCGTCCTGGCTCTGTTCAGGGTACGGCCCCAGTCGCCATTGGCATCTGGTAATACACGCTCGGTAGTTTGGTATGAGCGGTTAAAATGTTGGTATGAAAAACCGCCGCTTAACTTCCAAAGGCTATTGAGCTGATGATTGATAGTTGCTGTGGCTGTAGTTTGTTTGGTATTACCTGTTGACCATGACGCACCCAAATACCGGTTACGAGGAACGTTGGCAATAACGTTATTGATTTGCCCGGTTCCGAAATCGGGGGTAAAATCATAGTTAAGATAATCACCTTCAACAATTAAGGTTGTTTTATCACTTATTTTATATAGGAACGACGGGTTAATATACTCCCTTTCTGATTTTACATTATCGCGGTAACTTTTAGCATTTTCATAGGTACCATTTACGCGATAAGCTAATTTGGAAGATATAGGGCCGTAAACATCAAACGACGGGCGGTAAAGATCATAGCTGCCATAGGTCATTGATACCTGGCCACCCTGCGTAAATAAAGGCTTTTTAGTTACCATATTCAGGATGCCTCCGGGCGCAACGTTTCCGTATAACAACGCGGCACTGCCTTTCAATATTTCAACACGTTCCAGTGAACTGATCTCCGGCACAACGCCCGAGTTAACCCTGAATCCGTTTTTAAAAATGTTATTGCTTCCAAAATTATAACCACGGGCGCCAAATGTTTCCTGGGTATTGCCACGGCCGCTATAAAGGTACACGCCGTTCACATTTTTGATAACATCACTTAAACGTAATGATTGTTGCTGATCAAGCACATCGCGGCCTATTACAGTAACGCTTTGTGGCAGGTCCATTGGCGATACGTTCATTTTGCCGATGGTTAACTTTTTACGGTTGATGGTTTTGGTTGAAGAAACTACAACCTCGTCTAACTGGGCCGAGCTTTCATTAAGCTTAAAGGATACAACCGTTGTTTTATTTGCGGAAACTGTCACGGTTTGCTCTTCGGTTTTTGTACCAACGTATGAAGTAACCAGGGTGTAGGTACCCGGTTTAACATTATGAAAAGCAAATGATCCGTTATCGGTAGTGGTAGTACTTTTGTTTAACCCTTTAATGGCAACATTTACAAAAGACGCCGGTTTATCATCGCTGGTTTTAACAACACCGGTTATTTTACCATTGTTGCCTTCATCATCAGCTTTCAGGATTAATGTATTTGCAAACAGGAATAAAATTAAAAATGGGATGGTGCGCAGGTAATAGTATAGGTTGCTTGTCATTCTATTTAGATTAAGTCTAATTAAGCGCAAAAGTATAAAAAGACTTTTTATCTGCAAGCTTTATTTATAATTAGTTTAAATAAGCGCAAGCGTAAAGGCCGCAATTTCCACTTGCAGTCTTTTATCGTAGGAAAAAAATGTATTAGTTAAACACTATAGTACCCGGACCAGATACTTTAGCTATATGGCAATTACATCCACCCGAAATTTTAAACAGCGCGGTTTGAGTGCCACCTGTTTGGATATTGGTTACAGTAAGCTCCACATCATCGCCTTCGGTCGAGAACTCATTTTTATTATTATCTGTAGCGATGGTGTACAAATGCGGGCCTACAGTTGTTGAAGGAGGGCCCGGGTTTCCTTTAGCTATTATGGTTTGTTTGGTACGTAAGTTTACAACCTTTACATCTTTTCCAAATGCCATTTGACCATCCTTATCAACAAAATTCACATATAGCGATGCGAAATTCAGCGTGCAGGCCTGGCTTGGACAGCCGGTTTGCTGATTATGTTTTTTACAGCCCAATAATACTGAAGCTATCATAAAAAGGATGATGTATTTATACATGGTTATAGGTTTAATTACTAACCGTTACGACATCATGATATAAAATGCGACAGCCCCATGTAAATACATGAGGCTGCCGTGCTTAGATTGCATGTATTTTATTCAACAACCCTAACCTTTAAATAACTTGGATTAGCTTTTGAGGTATAAACCTTATGTGTGGCTTTTTTAAAGTCGGTATCTTTAGCTTTCATGATATCCTGAAACTGCTGTGTATTTCTGTCGATAAGCGGGAACCATGTGCTTTGTACCTGAACCATCATACGGTGCCCTTTTTTGAAGGTGTGCAGCACATCCTGCAGTTCAAAATTAACCGGGGTTACTTTACCAGGCACAAAAGACTCTGGCTTATCAAAACCATTACGAAATTTACCCCGCATAGCCTCGCTGCGTATCATTTGCTGATAACCGCTCAGGTATACGTCTTTACCTGCCCATTTGGTGTTTTTGGTAGAATCAGGATAAACATCAATCACTTTAACCACCCAATCGGCATCGGTGCCGGTAGTTGATACTTTAAGATTGGCCCAGATATTACCGGCAATAGTTACATCATTATCTAAAATATCAGTTTCATAAGTAAGCACGTCCGGGCGTTGCGATGCAAAACGCTGATCAGCGGTCATGTATTCGCGTTTCATGTCCATATCAATGCTGTTGATAAACGGCACCGGCTTATTCGGGTCAGATATAAATTCGTCATGGCTATCGGCTACGCCTGTTGGAGCGGTAAATGATAGTTTTCCGCCCGGTAGCAGGTACAGGTTTTTTTCTGCCGATTCTTTCGGAGGCCAGGTATTATAGGTTTTCCACTCGTTAACACCGGTTTCGAAGGTAGATACCGGCTTCAGGTCGAAATCAGCAGTACCCTTTAAATAATGACTAAAAAACGCAAACTCAATTTTTTCGCGATAAAACGGGCCTGTAGAACCGCCGAAGCCAACATCACCTAAATGATCTCCTTCACCACGTGCCCAACCGCCGTGTACCCATGGCCCCATGGCAAAGTAAACCGGGGTTTTAGGATTTTCTTTTACCAGGGTTTTATAGGTATTGATAGCCCCGTATAAATCTTCAGCATCGTACCAGCCACCGGTTACCAGTACCGCTGTTTTTATATCATGCAGATGATAAAGCACATTACGATCCTTCCAATGCTGGTCATAATTAGGGTGATCAAGCATTTCGTTCCATAAACGGATAGTATCCTTATAGTATTTAGTGTTTGAGTTTTTTACCGAACCCATCTTCAGGAAAAAATTATACCCATCCTCTGTGCCGGCATCAAATCTTCCACCGCGGCGCTGGGTTGGTTTATCATCCTGCCTGTTGGTAAAGCCTGGGTAAAAACCAAAGTTGGCAACCAGCATGAACGCGCCATTATGAAAAGCATCATCGCGGTACAAGTCGGCAATTGGCGCCTGCGGCGATGCAGCTACCAGGGCCGGGTGACGGCTTAACAAGGCTGTTGTGGTATAAAAGCCCGGATAGGAAATGCCCCATACCCCAACCTTGCCATTGTTATTGGGGATGTTTTTCAGTAACCAGTCGATAGTATCGTAAGTATCCGTGCCTTCATCAACATCTTTATTGGTTTTATGATTTTCCTTTTCGGGGGTCATTTCTTCGTAAATACCTTCACTCATCCAACGGCCACGTACATCCTGGTAAACAAAGATGTACCCGTCGTGAGCGAATAATGAGGATGGACCAAGGCTGCCTTTATACAGTTCCGTACCATAGGGCGCCACGCTATAAGGGGTCCTGTCCATCATGAAAGGATATTTTTTTGACTGGTCCTTAGGTACATATACCGAGGTAAACAGCTTTTTACCATCCCTCATTGGGATCTGGTATTCATATTTCTGGTAATTGGCTTTAATATAATCAGCATCGGGCGCTTTGGGCTGCGCATACAGGCCTGATGCCGAAAGCAAAAGGCAGAAAATGAAAAGTAAATTTTTCTTCATAAAATTTTTGTCAGTCAATCAAATGTAACCGAATAAAATAAAAAGGGCAACTAACGATATGGCTATTTACAAAAAGCCTCTTTTTTGTTACAGAACAAAGGTTTTTATTATAATTAAAATCAAGCACAATAAGCACCTTTATTAACCATAATAATATTTTTATAAAATAATAATTAAAACCTGTAGGCAATTATACTCGTTTAATGGTCTATTACTTTGAACCAAATAATACCGGAGTGAGGACCTAAGCGCCCGGCAACCTAAAATATTTAAACAGTTTTTTAAGAGATAGTGACTATCCCCTGGCTATGCCATGGGCCGGCTTTACGCAAACCAGTTATGCTAAAACAATTTATCTTTTTATAAACAATTTAACAAACACACCAATTATGAGAACAAACCTTAATCTGCCACTTACAAAAACACTAACCGCCTTATTCGGCGCAGTTGTACTGCTCACATCCGCCTGTAAAAAGGAAAAAGCTGCACTGCCTACCGATACCGGCAACACTCCGTCAAAGTTAAGCACCAACGCCATAGGCGTGGCCGGGCCTAAGGGTGTTTGCTATGTGGAGGTAAATAATAATGATATCCGCAATGTGGGTAACTACACCCTATCAACCGGGGAGCAGCTTTTTGATATTGCTATTATATTTGCGGCCAACATCAACTATGACACCGGCGCGCAAAAAGCAGTGTTGTACTTTAACCCGCAGGTAACCAACGTACTCAACAATAAAGCTACTTACATTCAAAGCCTGCAGGCTAAAGGTATTAAGGTATTGTTATCTATTTTGGGCAATCACCAGGGCGCGGGGATCTCTAATTTTCCTTCTCAGGCTGCCGCAAATGATTTTGCTCAGCAATTAAGCAACGCCGTTACCACTTACGGACTGGATGGTATTGACTTTGACGATGAATATGCCGATTATGGCACCAATGGTACCGGCCAGCCAAATGACAGCTCATTTGTTTACCTCGTTACTGCCCTGCGTAACCTGATGCCTACCAAAATAATTTCATTTTATTTTTATGGCCCGGCAGCGTCACGGCTGAGTTACAATGGAGTAACGGTAGGCTCAAAAGTTAACTATAGCTGGAACGCTATTTATGGCACTTATTCTGTTCCAAACGTTCCGGGACTCACCGCCGCCAACCTTGGCCCGGCCGCTATTGATATTCAAAGCACCAGTTCATCAACCGCTGCGTCGCTGGCAACCCAAACCGTAAATAATAATTATGGTATTTATCTGTATTACAATTTGCCTAATAGCGACGTTCATACTTACCTTTCGAGTGTATCAAACGCGTTATACGGCAAATCTACAGTATATACGGGAACCAGTACTACGGGGGTAACTTTTTACCAGGACATCAATTACGGAGGCACAGTTACCAGCGCCATACCTAAGGGCACTTATACCCTGGCACAACTGCAGGCTTATGGCTTTGTAGATAACTGGGCTTCATCGGTAAAAATCCCAACCGGCTGGACAGTGACCATGTATGCAAACGATAACTCTACGGGCACATCATGGACACGGACATCGAACACATCTAATTTTACCACCCTATCACCAAATGCAAACGACGTGGTGACTTCGGTTAAAATTCAATAAAACAAACGGGGCGGGATATTTTGATGTCCCGCCCGCTCTTATTCATTCTTCATTAAAAAATAATCACCTAAAGCATCACTGCCTTCTTCCATAATTTCCCAACCCAATGCTTGATAAAACTGAAACGCCGCTTCATTTTTAACAAGACACTTTAACCTAAGCGGAGAGGGATAATTTTGAGCAGCCAAAGCCAACAGGGCTTTTCCGATACCTTTTCCTCTGTATGCAACGTGCACATATAAATGATGAACAAAAGCATCAGGAGGCCATACAGCCATAAACCCAACTGTCTCATTATCGCAGGTTGCTACCCATATATCCTCATCGTGCGTATGAGCATCAAAATCATTTAATGTAAACAAATTGCTGTCCATCCAATGAAATGCCTGTATGCGACAAAGCAGGTAGATTTCCCTAAGCTTATCACGATCTGCTTTATTAATTGGATGGATAAGTACGTTAGTTGATTTCAATGCAGTTACGATACGATTCATTAATCGTTTGACTTTGCGGTTGCAAACAGTTCCTTTAAATTATCATTTTCGAAAACAATCGAAGCAAAATTATATATTGTTTTTCCGCAATTCATCTGCCGCGTAATTTGCCGCCCTTGCAGTTAGGGCCATGAAAGTTAAAGATGGGTTTTGAGTACCGGTAGATGTCATACAAGCACCATCGGTTACAAATACATTGGGGCATGCATGCAATTGGTTCCATTTATTTAGCAATGAGTTTTTAGGATCGGTTCCCATCCTCACTCCTCCCACCTCGTGGATATCTAAACCAGGCGCCTGCTTGCTATCGTTAGGGACGATGTTTTTACATCCCGCCTTATTAAGCATCTCGGCACCCTGCTGCAAAAAATCGTTCAGGGATTTTACATCGTTATCATCATAATCTACAGAAACGGATAATAATGGTATTCCCCATTCATCTGTTCGGTCTTTACTCAGGCTCACCTTGTTTTCGGCCTTGGGGATGGTTTCGCCCTGCATCATCATATATACATTCCAGTTGCCCGGTTCAGAGATATTTTCCTTATAGTTAGCCCCAATCTGATCGCCATCAACAGCATGCCCCCAATTGCTCCTTGTAGCACTATAAAACGTCATATACCCTCTTAAAAAGTCGGTTTCTTGTTTATAAACGTTTCTAAAATTTGGCATCATCACCGCAGCCGGTCTTCGGCCATAGTAATAGGTATCCAGGTAGCCATCAATGGTTGCCGTTAACGATCCGCGATAATTATGAAATGCAATATACCTGCCAAGCAAATCATTATCGTTTCCTAAACCGTTTGGAAACCTGCCTGATTTTGAATTGAGTAAAATAAGGTTAGAGTTTAACGTAGCTGCGTTTACAAAAATAATGCGGGCATAATATTCGGTAACCGATTTATTGTGTGCATCTATTACCCTAACGCCTGTCGCCTTCCCTTTTTGTTCGTCGTAAATAATTGAATGTACTACGGCATCGGGCCGGAGGGTAAGATTCCCCGTTTTGGCCGCCCACGGCAAGGTTGATGAATTAGAGCTAAAGTACCCCCCAAACGGACAGCCGCGTTCACATAAGCTCCTGGCCTGGCATTGCCCCCGGCCCTGTTGTAAATGAATTGGTTGAGGTTGGGTTAAATGTGCGCACCTGCCGATAACAACATGCCTGTCCTTATAAGCATCCATGATACCTTTTTGAATGTGTTTTTCAACTACATTCATTTCCCATGGCGGTAAAAACTCGCCATCCGGCAGCGTTTCCAATCCATCCTTGTTACCGGCTATGCCAGCAAATAACTCTACATGACTATACCATGGTGCAATATCGTTGTAACTTATAGGCCATGCTGTAGCAAAGCCATCTCTTGCCGGGCCTTCAAAATCAAAACTGCTCCAGCGCTGGGTTTGCCTGGCCCATAACAACGACTTACCTCCCACCTGGTACCCGCGGATCCAATCGAACGGCTTTTCCTGAACATACGGGTGTTCTTTATCTTTAACAAAAAAATGAGTTGTAGCCTCGCTAAATGCGTAACATTTTTCGGCAATCGGATTTTCGCTTTTTATACTATTAGGTAAATGTCCCCGATGGGGGAAATCCCAAGGATTTTTAGTTGCGGTTGGATAATCTTTTAAATGAGTAACATTCCGGCCACGTTCCAGCACCAACGTTTTCAGCCCTTTTTCGCACAGCTCTTTGGCAGCCCATCCGCCGCTGATGCCCGATCCAATCACAATGGCGTCAAACGTGTGTTGAGCCTCTCCTCCGGAATTAATGTTAATCATATTTAATAATTGGCTTAAATGCAAAAATCGATTTGAAGTTAAGATAATTATCAGGGAATAAATTGATCGGCAATGGCTTTAAACAAAAAAAGCTCCGTCACCGGGGCTTTTCTTGTTTGTTTTAGTTCTTATTAGTCGTTGATTGCTTTTACACCTGGCAATTCTTTACCTTCCATGTATTCAAGCAAGGCGCCACCACCGGTTGATACGTAGCTTACTTCGTCGGTCATGCCAAATTTGGCTACCGCAGCGGCAGAATCACCACCACCTATAAGCGAGAAGGCACCGTTTTCAGTAGCTTTGGCCACAGCTTCAGCAATGGCTTTGGTTCCGCCTAAAAATTTCTCCATTTCAAAAACCCCCATCGGTCCGTTCCATAAAATGGTTTTTGATTCTTCAACTACCTTGCTAAATAAAGCAACCGTTTCCGGGCCGATATCAAGCCCCATCCAGTTATCTTTTATTTCGCCGGTTTTGGCAACATCCGTGTTAGCATCATTTGAAAATGCATCGGCAATGATGTTATCTAAAGGCAATAACAGGTTTACACCTTTTTCTTTAGCTTTTTGCCTTAGGCTGATTGCCAGATCAAGCTTGTCCATCTCAACCAGTGAGGTACCAATGTTACCACCATCAGCTTTAGCAAATGTATAAGCCATACCACCACCAATAATCAGGTTATCTACTTTTTCCAGCAGTTTTTCGATAAGCTCAATTTTATCCGATACTTTTGAACCGCCCATAATAGCTGTGAAAGGCTTTGGTGCGTTGTTCAGGATTTTTTCGGCGTTGTTTAATTCGGCTGCCATCAGGTAACCAAAATATTTGGCATCAGGAAAAAACTGAGCGATGATAGCAGTTGAAGCATGCGCGCGATGAGCGGTACCAAAAGCATCGTTCACGTATACATCACCTAATTTCGAAAGCTTTTCTGCAAAGGCAACTTCACCTTTTTCCTCTTCTTTATAAAAACGCAGGTTCTCTAATAATAAAACCTCGCCGTTACCAAGCGCTTTTGCTTTTTCAACAGCTTGCTCACCAATGCAATCATCAGCAAACTGAACCTGCTGACCAAGCAGATCAGACAAATGAGATACGATATGTTTTAATGAATATTTTTCTGTAGGACCATCTTTCGGTCTGCCAAGGTGCGACATCAGGATAACTTTGCCGCCATCTTTCAATATTTTTTTTATGGTTGGCAAAGCTGCCGTCATGCGGTTATCGTCGGTAATATTGTAATTCTCGTCAAGAGGCACGTTAAAATCAACCCTGATGAGGGCTTTTTTACCTGCAAAACTAATTTGATCTACTGTTTTCATATCTATTAAAGGGTCATTTGTTATGAACGGGCGCAAATTGAGCATTTTAATTCAAAATACTTAACGAAAAACGAAAAAAGCTGTTTCAATCCGCCAAAATTTCATCTTATTTTAACATACATTACATGGTGGGGACCAATGCCCGGAACCTCAAATTCAGGCGAAACTATTTCGAAACCAAGGCCGCTGTAAAAGCGCACCGCTTTTATACGGGCGTTGCACCACAGGTAATCTGCCATTTGACCGCGCAGGTAAACTAGGGCAAAGTTAACTAACTGGTTGCCGAAACCTTGGCCCCGGTATTTCTCGGTTGTTGCCATGCCCCGTAGCCGGTATCCGATACCGCTAAATTCGCCATAGCTTTGCGGGTGAAACGAAGCTATACAGGCCAGTTCATCATCAACAAAATAACCAAGGTGAAAATTCCCTTCATTATTATCTGACGGAAAACGACATTCATCCGGGCTGAGCCTGCCTTCGCGCAGCACTTCATTACGCACATTCAGCAACTCATCAACTTTTATAAACCTGATCATGCTGCAAAATTGGAAAAATTCCCGGAATGGGGAATTTTAATCCCATCAAATTAATAACCACAAGTTAATGTTTCGTTCTGTTACAAGCCAATCCCAACTATCAATTAAATACGTTTTCGTATTACTCACTATTAAACAAATAAGGAGTAAGGCACAGTTGTTGCCAAAAGAGAAGAAAATACTGAATACACAATGAAAAAATATTTTACCTGCATACTTATCGCAACTGCACTTTTAGGCTGTAAAAAAACAGATATTGTTTCTGAAGTAATTAAAGGATCAACCGGAACAAACACGGGCACCAATACAGATATAAGCACCGGCACAACAACAGCTTCAATAAAGCTTGACATTGCCGACCAGGTTGTAAACACGAAAGTGAGTAATGACACGCTTTATTTAAATTATACCGAAACTGCCAATTTGGTATTAAACCCTGATGATTATCAAAAATCATCTGCGGTACATTTTAAAGAAGACTTTTCAAAATCAAACCTCGCTAATTTCAATTTTACCGCCGTCAATAAGGATAATCAAACAGCAACAAATTATCTTGATGATAACCTGAACAACGTTGCCATTAAATCAGCCTCTACATTAACTATCGATGGCAAACAGTACACTAAACTGGTATTGGAACGAGCTATAGTATTTTCAAAGGCATATAAACAGCATGATCTTGCTGTTGAAGCTCAGAATGATATTTTAAAGCAAACAAAAGATGTGATTAGCTTTGCCACATATTATTATACTAACGGCAAAAATTCAGATACCATATCAACAACAGCAACTGTAGTATATAGAAAATAATTGGTACAGCCGGCTTAGGCCGGCTGTTTTTTAAGTTCGGCTATTCGTACTACCAAATCGGCCAGCCGGCTGCTGTATCCCATTTCATTATCATACCAGCCAACAACTTTTACAAGGCCACCCACTATTGATGTTAGTTGGGCGTCAAAAATGCAGCTGTGCGGATTATCCAATATGTCGGTTGATACAATAGGGTCTTCCGTATATTCCAGTACATTTTTCATTGGCCCGTTTGCAGCTTGTTTAAATGCTTCGTTAATTTGAACTATGGTTGGTTGCTTTTTGAGACTGCAGGTAAAATCAGTTAATGAACCGTTAAGTACCGGTACACGAATTCCTGCTCCGCCCAAACGGCCGTCCAAATGAGGGAATATAGCTGTTATTGCTTTAGCAGCACCCGTAGTGGTGGGTATAATAGAAGCCGATGCGGCCCTTGCCCGCCTAAGATCTTTATGAGGTGCATCATGCAGGTTTTGATCGCCGGTCATGGAGTGAACGGTGGTTATGTAACCATCAATGATGCCCCAGTTTTCATCTAATATTTTTACCATAGCGG
The DNA here is from genome assembly GCF_900100945.1 of Mucilaginibacter gossypii. Lineage (GTDB taxonomy): Bacteria > Bacteroidota > Bacteroidia > Sphingobacteriales > Sphingobacteriaceae > Mucilaginibacter > Mucilaginibacter gossypii. The sequence goes on from NZ_FNCG01000017.1 coordinate 100,464, forward strand.
CAACATTATTAGTTGTACATGATGCGTTTGACAGCACAGGAGATTGCAGGTCAACCTCCCGGTCGTTTACGCCAAGCACTACAGTTGGTACATTTTTATCGGTTGATGGTGCAGATATGATAACCTGCCGTGCCCCGGCGGTTAAATGCGCCTCAGCACCGCCCCTGGAAGTGAATTTACCTGTAGATTCTACTACGACATCAATATCCAGAGCCTTCCAGGGCAGGTTAAAAGGATCGCGTTCGGCAAATACCCGTATACGCTTACCGTTAATAACTAGACTGTTATCATCAAAACTCACCGTACCCTTAAACCCCCGATGAACAGAGTCATACTTAAATAAATGCGCGAGGGTTTGCGTGTCGGTAAGATCATTTATAGCTACCACCTCTATATCGGGATGCAATAAAATATTCCTTAAAAATACGCGACCAATCCGTCCAAACCCGTTTATAGCTATCTTCATGGTGTGCTGATAAATAAAGCATCAAAGTTAATGAAGATGAATGGTTAATTTGTTTATTTACGGTATTACTACTTGCAGGTTACAATTGGTTATTAGTCGCTAAAATTCCGGACTACCAGGGCTTCGCCTTTTTTTGAACGGATAAAATAAGTGATCATCCCGTTAAAAGATATCGACAATAAAAATATAAAGGCAATAAGCCAGGAGTTATTTAAATTATTAAACACCAGTACCATTACTATCGAAACAAGGTTCAGGCATCCTAAAACAAAAGTAGTTTGCAGATGCGTTAAACCCATTTTTAACATACGGTGGTGGATATGGTTGCGGTCTGCATCGAAAGGGGATTTTTTGTTTAAGATCCGGATAGTAAAAACCCTGAGCGTATCAAAAACAGGACCTATAAGTACCGCTACAATTAAAGCCGGAGCAGTATATATAAAAGGCAATTTAACAGTCGAAACCTTGCTCAATTCAATAAATCGAATGGCCATTACTGCAGATACCAGGCCAATAAGGAGGGCACCGGTATCGCCCATAAATATTTTGGCGGGGGTTATGTTAAAACGCAAAAAACCAGCCACCGCTCCAACTATAGCAAGCGAAATTGCCGCAAGCTCATATTCGTTCATATAAATAAAAAGTGCCGCAAAAGTGCTATTAGCAATAATACCCGTGGTTGCAGCCAGGCCATCTATACCATCAATAAGATTAAAAGAATTGATGATGAGCATAATAACCAGTATTGACAACATTACGCTGGGTATATATGGCAAGGCCGTAATATTAAAAACGCCATACATACTGCTGATCCTGATATCTCCGGGGATAACAAGTATGGCAGCAACCACAAACTGGATCATGAACTTAGTGCTTGAATTAACCCCCGAAAGATCATCCTTTAACCCCATGGCAAACAAAATTATACATGCGGTAAGCAGGTAACTAACGGGCAACGACTTATCGATAAACAGCAAAACTGTAATAGTAAAGCTTACAAAAATAGCAACGCCTCCCAAGCGGGGAATACCATGATCATGCTGTTTTCTGAAATGTCCAACATCGTCATATAAATGGCGGGCACGTGCAACATGTAATATTGAAGGGATACACAATAATGTTATAAGGGTTGAAAATACAACTATTAGCACATTATAAACAAAATGATAAGAGCGTAGAAATTCAAGCATATGCTATAAATATGTTAGTGACCGGCTTATTCATTTATAAGTACTTGTACGAAGTGCAATGCAAAAAGTTAACTAAAAATTAAAGAAATTGAAAAATCTTTCTTACGGGTTTCAGCACAATTGCCAAAACGGGTAAAAACACATTATTTTTACGCATTGCTTTCAAATCAAATGACCACGCCTTAAACCTGTTCATTAAATTGCTGTTGCTTATACCCCCTACCTGCATTTTAACCATAACTTTGTTAAGATAAAAGCTCCTTACCTGCCACTTATGCAGAAACCTCGCCATTAATTCATAATCGCCTGCAGAACCGTATTCAAGGCTGTAAAAACCGTATTTATCAAACAAGATGCGCTTACAGTAAAAGGTAGGATGTGGGGGCATAAAACCACGGTTAAAGGAATTTTTTCCACATTTGTGACTTTTCCATTTACGGGTGATTTTACCTACAGAATTTATATAATCAAGGTTTCCGTAAACGATCCCGGCTGCGCTGTCTGAAAAAGCCTGCGCTACTGCTGATATAACTTCCTGATTAGCAAAAAAATCGTCGGCGTTAAGCGTACCAACTATTTCGCCTGTTGCTAAACGGATCCCCTTATTGACTGCATCATAAATGCCCTGGTCAGGCTCAGATATCAAAACTTTGATGTGCGATTTATATTGGTTAATTATTTGCAGGGAACTATCTGTTGAGCCGCCATCAATTATAATATACTCAATGTTGTTGTAATTCTGGCCGATAACAGATTCGATACATCTTTTAATAGTATCCTGAGCATTGTAAACAACAGTAATAACCGAGATCTTCAACCTTGCAACTTTGGGAAAAACACAACGTATTAATACCCCGAAATTATGTAATTTTGACTTTGAAGCCTAATTATCTTAAATATAACTTGGAACTTTATAGCTGAATATGCGCAACTATACATCTATCTGCCTGATAATTGGGATACTTTTTTTGTTAACCTCCTGCTCAAGCAAACAATATCAATATCTTTTTGACCAAAAGTATAATGTTACTGATACCGCATCAAAAGGAAGCGATGCAGCAGTAGGCCCATACCATATTAAAGCACAGGATATACTGCAGATCAGGAACCTGCAAAGCATAAAGTATATAGTTGACGAAGCGCCTGCTACCAATGCAGGGGGCAGCGGAGGTGGCGGTACTGCCGGGCAAACGTTTCAGGTTGAAGACGACGGCACTGTTGCGCTGCCTGTTATCGGCCATGTAAAAGTTGCTGGTCTTACCAGGCCGGAAGCAGCAAAACAAATTGAGGAGCTTTACCGTACAAACCTGCTGAAAGACCCCATAATTGAGTTGAAGATCGTTAACCTTAAGGTAACCATACTTGGCGAAATAAAGGGGCAGGGGAACTATACGTTAACAAAAGACAGGACAACTTTGGTTGAAATGATTGGAGAAGCAGGAGGCCTGACAGATAAGGCTAATGAAGCAAATGTAAAAATAATAAGAGGCGATCAAAAAAACCCGCAGGTTACTGAAATTAACCTTCGGGATATCCAATCAATAAATGATCCCCGTGCTATTCTTCAAAGCGGAGATGTTATTTATATAGCACAAAACAAACGTGCCGTTCGCAATGATAAATTGCAAAACCTTTCGGTAATAACGCAGCCGGTTTTACTGCTGCTTAATACCGCCTTGATTATTTTTACGCTTTCTCATCGGTAAATGGAAGAGTTAGAAAAAGTACAAAGAAAGCTGCCCAACCAGGAAATTGACTATTTTAAGATCGGCAAAATACTCCTCAGCCGCTGGTACTGGATATTGGCATCCGTCGTTATTACATCAGCTATTTCATACACTTATTTATGGTATACACCCAAAACATATGCCACCGGGGGAACACTTAAGGTAGAAGAAAAAAAATCAGAAATTTCTGACATTATCAGTGTAATGACCACGCCCGAACGCGGCCCGTCAAAAATTCAAAGTATAACTTCGGTATTAACCAGCCGTACCCTCATCCTAACAGCAATAAAAGACCTCGACTATCGTATCAGCTTTTATATCTCGGGCAGGGTACGTACCTCCGAAACCTATCCGCAAAAACCTCTCGGTATTACTCTGGTAAAGTTTGATAGCCTTAATTTTTTCCATAGCCTGATAACTTTTAAGCCGGTCAGTGCTCAAAACTTCAATCTTACCTATAGCATAAACGGTAAGGAGATCCAAAACAACTACAAATACGGCGATATTGTAACCATTGGCAATACCAGTTTCCGAATTAAATACCCGGGGTCAATTCCATCCAAAACAATTTATTTATTTAAGTTCAATATCCCCGAAGATTTTATCGGCCGGGTACAGGGTAATTTATATGCTGGCGAAACAGCAAAAAACTCAAATATAATTGCCATCCAGCAAACAGATTCCAATCCGCAGTTTGCAGCAGATATACTTAATGCGATTATGAACAATTATGTGATTTTTGACCGAAACCAAAAGGCGCAGTCAGCTTCACAAATGATCGATTTTATTGACAGTCAGCTGGATTATCTGTCAACTGAAGTAAAAGGCTCTGAAAACTCGATAGAAAAATACAGGAAAAAATCCAAGATCCTTGACGTTACATCCGCATCAACTACTTCAGTAACCAAGGCAACCGAGCTTGAATCAAACAAATCGTTATTAAAAATACAATTAATAGCGCTCGACCAGCTTAGCAGCGAAATAGCCAAGGAAAAAAACAATGTAACCTTAAACTTTAATGTCGGCAGCGCTAATCTACCGTCGTTAGAAGTTATGGTAAGCCGCCTGGACAACCTGATTACAGAACGGGCAAGTTTATTAACTACCTATAATGCCGATTCGCAGCCTATTCAAAACATTAACCAAAGCATTATCCAAATTAAAACCACCGCTTTAAACAATATAAAACAGATCCGGGCTGGCATCGAAAAAAATATTCAATATGTTGATAATCAACTTGGCCAAGTTAACTCAACTATAGCGGCATTGCCTGCCGCCCAGCGTGATATGGTGAGCCTGCAGCGTGATTTTGATATTAATGATAAGGTATACTCTTTTCTGTCCGAAAAAAAACTGGAAGCGCAGATCAGCCGTGCCGGGATTTTGCCTGGTGCAACTATTATTGAGCTGGCTCAACCAAACTATAATCCAGTTTCGCCCAATGAACATAATATCCACCGTACTGCTACTATATTAGGCTTGGCTATAGGCCTGGGGCTTATCATTCTCATCAGGATATTAAACCCCTATATTTATGATAAGGAAACCATTGAAAGTCTAACCAGCATACCTATCCTGGGCGTTATCCGAAAATTCCCGTATGCCCTTGACGAAAGCAGCGAACAAATCCTTGCTATCAGCAAACCCAAATCAATTTTTGCAGAATCGGTCCGTTCTGTACGTACTAATCTTAGTTTCCTTTCGTCAGAAAAAGCAAGCAAAGTTATTTGTATAACCTCGGAAGTAGCCGGCGAAGGCAAATCATTTGTTGCCGTAAATTTGTCAAGCACGCTTTCACTTATTGATAAAAAAGTAATATTAATAGGAGCCGATTTACGTCGTTCAAGGCTACATAAAACTTTTCATGTGGCCAATGATATTGGCTTGACCAATTACCTTGCACACCAAACTGAAATTGACGATATCATTCATCACTCTGAACAGGAAAACCTCGATTTTATAGTGTCGGGGCCCGTACCGCCTAACCCATCAGAGCTACTACACAGCAAAAGGATGAACGCTTTAATTGAAACACTTAAAACAATGTATGATATAGTGATGATTGATACCGCTCCCATCGGACTGGTATCAGATGCTATACCGCTTATCAGGATAAGTGACATCAATGTTTTTGTGATCCGGTCTGGCAAATCAAAATATTATGCCGCAACTGTGCCACAGCGCATAGCGCAGGAATATCACCTCGATAATACCGTGATAATTTTAAATGCATTCGAAGAAGATTTGCTGCATTCAAGATATTACACTACCAAATTTACCGGCGAAAATGCAGGCACACGATATTACTATTATTCAGATTACAGCGGCTACGAAGGTTCGGGCTATTATCTTGATGATGAAAAGAAAAAATGGTGGAATTTAAAACGATGGTTTAAATAAGCTTGTTTATTTAAAAAGATTGTTACTAAAATCAATATGGCAGTAAACAAATGGTACCCGGTTTACACCAACCCACGAGCCGAAAAAAAGGCATATGAAGCATTAGTGAGCAAAGGCATTAATGTTTACCTGCCCCTGCACCGTCAGCTTAAACAATGGAGCGACCGCAGAAAATGGGTTGAGGAACCATTGTTAAAATCATACCTGTTTGTAAATATTGCCGAACAAGAGCAGGCCGAAGTGTTAATGACCAAAGGCATTGCGCGGTTCCTTTATTTTTCGGGCAAGCCTGCAGTTATGCCTGATAAGCAGATCCATGAACTTAAATTACTCATGGCAAGTCCATATGAACTGGAGGTAACAGAGGAAGACCTGCAGCCGGGCGAGAAGATTATCATCAGAGCAGGTGTACTAAAGGGCATGACAGGCGAAGTTGTATCACGCAGATCGCAAAAACAACTGATATTACGCCTGGAAAGTATTGGTTACTCTATTATCGTTAATGTTGCTGCATCGCTAATTGAGCGGTTTTAAAATAAAAGGAATTGTTTTGGACAACAGATAATATTTCATTATTTGCGCCGAAAATTCAATAAATAGACAGCTTGTGCCCTGCAACACAAGTGATTAATAGCTAATTAGTTACAAGACATCAATGTAACTTACGGGGCGAAGCTATGAAATTTAATGAACAATGTGCCGTATAGCAGGAATCGTTTCTGAAAAAATATCCCAGAACGAGATCAGGAATAGCGTAAAATTAATGTGCCACGCGTTACAGCATGGCGGGCCGGATGATGAGGGCATATTTGAAGATAAAAAAGCCTGCCTTGTTTTCGGTCACCGCAGGTTATCAATTATTGACCTCAGCAGCAACGGGCATCAGCCCATGACAGATGTGGGCCAAAATGCATGGATCACCTTCAATGGCGAAATTTACAACTACCCTGAATTAAAACAGGAATTGCTAAGATCAGGAGCACAATTTAAGTCAGGCACTGATACCGAAGTTATACTCCAGGCCTATCTTAATTGGGGCACTGCAGCTTTTTCAAGGTTCAGAGGTATGTTTGCTTTTGCCTTGTATGATGTTGGCAAAGCCCTTACTTACCTTGTACGTGATACTACCGGTATAAAACCGCTATATTATTCGGCTGTAAACAACGAGCTTTGTTTTGCATCTGAAGTGCGGGCATTTAAACAGTCGGGACTGAATATCGAAAAAGATCCGGACTGGCCGGTAAGACTACTGGCATTTGGCCATATTCCTGAACCCTATACCACATTAAAAAATGTATTCAGCTTGCCCAAAGGACATTTTTTATGCTGGGACCACAGGAGTGCAGGGTATACTTTAAGCAAATATCACATTGATGGTTTGCAAAATGTAATAACCGATAAAAACGAAGCCCATCGGATAATCTACAATGCACTTAGCCTGGGCGTAAAAAGGCAATTAATTGCCGATGCACCCATAGGTGTATTTTTAAGCGGGGGGATTGATTCAAGCCTGCTCACAATGCTGGCCAATCGGCAAAAAAAAGAGCAACTTAAAACCATTTCTATATTTTTTGATGAAAAAAGTTATGATGAACGCAGCTATCAAAACATCATTAACAATAAAATAAATGGCCAAAACTTTTCACACCTGGTAAAACAATCAGATTTTGAAGCGTTTTTTTCGCAAATCATGGATGCTATGGATATGCCTACCACCGATGGCATTAACGGCTGGTTTATAAGTAAATATGCCCATGACGATGGTTTGAAGGCGGTATTATCAGGTGTGGGCGCCGATGAACTTTTTGGAGGTTATCCCTCATTTAACCGCATAAAATATCTTGGCTATCTGCGTAAACTGCCATCATGGATGTTAAAGATATCCAGTCATTTTTTGCCTGATCATTATAAGAGATTGGCATTCCTCGCTGTTAACCATCCCGTAGCTGATTACCTGGCTTTGCGTGGATTGTTTTCATTGGCTGATGTTTCTGCTCTACTGGATACGAGCATTGATCATATTAATGATGTATTGTTCGGCACAGCTTTGTCGCCCGCACCACACGGGTATAATAACGAACATGCAGAATGGTTTGAAACGCATTTCTACATGCAAAACCAATTACTTAGGGATACCGATATAATGAGCATGAATCATGGCCTTGAAGTCAGGGTTCCGTTTTTGGATGAAGATTTTAACCGTGCAGCCCGGAATATCGCACCAGCCATCAGATTTAATAAACGCCAGCCGAAAAAACTTCTTATTGAAAGTTTCAACAACCTTATTCCGCCTGAAGTTTGGAACAGGCCCAAAATGGGTTTCACATTCCCCTTACAAAAATGGATGAAGGAGCACCGGCTAATTAGCGATACTGATAATTACAAAGGAAAAGCGGCACAAAATGTTATAAAACAGTTTAAAAACGACAGCATTCATTGGTCAAAGGCTTTTGCCTTGTATCAGGTTCAAAATGATGGCTAAAAATGTAATTCTTTTTACTTTACAAACATTTAGCACTACCGGCGGCATCCAGAAAATGACACGCACACTTGGTCATTCCTTGCATCGTGCTGCCTTAAAAAACAATTGGAATTTTGAGCTTTGGTCGGCTTATGATAAGCAGGATGACCTGATGGCGCAATATTTACCTTCTGCAAATTTCAAAGGGTTTGGCATAAACCGGGCAGGTTTTGTTTTGGAAACCATCGGCCATTCGGCAAAGCCCCATGTTGCTATATTAAGTCATATTAACCTGGCCATCATTGGCCTGTTAATTAAACTGATTAACCCTAAATGCCGGTTATGGCTTGTAGCACACGGCATTGAGGTTTGGCGTCCGCTTTCGTTTTTAAAGCGGCTGACGCTTAAACACTGCGACTGCGTAATTTGTGTAAGCAATTATACCAAACAGCAAATGATAAAAAGGCATAACCTGAATGCAGATAAATGCATTGTGCTGAATAATGCAATTGACCCATTTATGCGTTTGCCCGATATCTTCGCGAAGCCACAAAAACTGTTGCGCCGTTATGGTTTAAACCACGATGATTTTATCATATTTTCGTTAACACGCATGGCATCTACCGAGCTATACAAAGGGTATGACCAGGTAATTAGTGCCTTGGGCAGCCTTAAGTCACAATTTCCGCAAATAAAATATATACTTTCGGGCAAATATGATGAGCAGGAACACATCCGTATAAAAGAATTAATAGCGGCGCATGATGTAACGGAACAGGTAATTTTAACCGGCTTTATTGATGAAGCCGAACTCACCGACCATTTCCTGCTGGCCGACCTGTTTGTTTTACCAAGCAAAAAGGAGGGATTTGGCATTGTATTTATTGAAGCTCTTGCCTGCGGCTTACCCGTTATTTGTGGCAATGCCGATGGTAGTATTGACGCCATCCGGAACGGCGAACTGGGAGAAGCCATTGACCCGGACAACCTTACCGAACTTAACAAAGCAATAACAAAGCATTTGCAAAAACACTTAGCTGCTGATACCCGCAAAAGCTTACAGGAAAAATGTTTAAGCCATTTTAACGAGCACGATTATATGACCAAACTTGAGCAGCTGATAAATGACTGATTTGCATCCGGAAAAGTGGGACATCGAAATAAATGCGAAAGGCAGCCTGCTCGACCTTAAGCTTAAAGAGGTGTGGCATTACCGCGACCTGCTTGTGCTACTCGTTAGGCGCGATTTTATTTCCTTTTATAAGCAAACCATTTTGGGTCCGGTGTGGTTTTTTATTCAGCCGGTTATTACTATCCTGTTTTATACCCTGATATTTGGCAATTTGGCCGGCATCCCGGTTGATGGCCTGCCAAAGCCACTTTTTTACCTGGCCGGCACCATCATTTGGAACTATTTTGCCGATTGCCTGAACAAAACGTCAACTGTTTTTAAAGATAATGCCGGTATACTTGGCAAGGTATATTTTCCAAGACTTATTATGCCCCTAAGTATTGTACTTTCAAACTTGATCCGTTTCGCGGTTCAGTTTCTACTTTTCATAATCCTGTACATCATATTTATCTTAAAGGGCGAACATATTATTCCCAATATAGCAGCCTTGCTGCTGCCATTACTCATTATCATGATAGCATCACTGGGTTTAGGCTTAGGTATGATCATATCGGCTGTTACCACAAAATACAGGGATATAGCGTTTATAGTAGCCTTTGGCGTACCACTTTTAATGTATGCAACAACGGTTATATACCCTTTATCGGTGGCACAGGCTAAATATCCTAAATACAGCTGGCTTATTAAGTTTAACCCCATTACGGCCATAATTGAAACGTTCAGGTATGGCTGTTTAGGCAAAGGAAGCTTTAACTGGGAGCTGTTAGCTTACAGTATCGTTAGCACTATTGTAATACTGCTTACAGGCATAGTAATATTTAATAAGGTTGAAAAAACTTTTGTTGATACTGTATAAATGAGCAAGGCAATAAAAGTTGAAAACTTATCAAAAGCCTACCAACTAGGCGATTTTGGTACGGGCACTATCTCCCGCGACCTGGAGCGTTTTTGGGCACATCTGCGGGGTAAGGAAGATCCTTTTTTAAAAATAGGCGAAGTGAATGATCGTACCATCAAAGGCGAAAGTGATGTGGTATGGAGCTTGAACAATATTAATTTTGAAGTTGAACAGGGCGATGCTGTTGGCATTATAGGCCGCAACGGAGCAGGTAAAAGTACCCTGCTTAAAATTTTAAGCCGTGTTACCTCTCCTACTACCGGCTCGGTAAAACTAAAGGGCCGGATAGCCAGTTTACTTGAAGTAGGCACAGGTTTCCACCCGGAACTGAGCGGGAGGGAAAATATTTATCTCAATGGTGCCATACTGGGGATGCGCAAGGCCGAGATCAGACAAAAGTTTGATGAGATCGTGAGTTTTTCGGGGGTTGAAAGGTATATCGACACGCCGGTTAAGCGTTACTCATCGGGAATGTATGTACGGTTAGCCTTTGCGGTGGCTGCGCACCTTGAAAGCGAAATTTTGATAGTAGATGAAGTACTGGCAGTTGGCGATGCCGAGTTTCAGAAAAAATGCCTCGGTAAAATGGGACAGGTAAGCATGAACGAAGGGCGCACGGTTTTGTTTGTAAGCCACAACATGGCCGCGGTGAAAACATTATGTAACCGGGGCATTGTGCTTGCAAACGGGCAGTTGATATATGAAAACAAACAGCTCGAAGCAGTAGGCTTTTATCAAACCAATAACAATACCCGGTCAACATTTGAACACCAGGGCGATCTAACCTCAGCACCTGGGAATGAAAATATAAAAGTGCTTAAATTCGTCATCCGGCCGCTTACCGGCGACAGTATCTCCATTTCGACAGGCATTAGCTTAGAGATGATCTTTTTTAATCAAAAAACGGGCATTAACCTAGATGCAACCTTTGAATTAAAAAATAGTGATGAAATCCCCGTATTTCATAACGGCGTGCTTATATCAACCAATAATGATTCAAAAACCGGGTTTTACACGGTTAAGTGTACTATTCCGCCTAACCTGTTGAACGCCGGCAATTATTCATTCAAGTTGATTTTTGGCGAAAATCAACGTTACCAATTATTTGGTGCTGATGATTTTATCGGGTTTGAGGTTGAAAACGAAAGTAAAGGAAGTAACAGCGCTTTAGCTCCGGGTGTAATTCACCCTAAACTTGATTTTGATATTAGTTACCAGGCATAACAGCATATGGAAGCCCCGCGCATCATACAATTGCCCAAGTTTTTAGACGACCGGGGAAACCTTTCTTTCATTGAAGAAAACAACCATATCCCCTTTAAAATTGAGCGTACCTATTGGATTTATGACGTACCCGGCGGCGAACGGCGTGGCGGCCACGCTTATTTAAACCTGCAGGAATTTATTGTCGCTATTAGTGGCAGCTTCGACGTTGTGCTTCATGATGGTGTAAAGGAAATGCGGTATAGCCTTAACCGTTCATATTATGGGCTGTATGTTCCGAAAATGATGTGGCGGGAGATTGAGAACTTCTCGACCAATTCACTTGCCCTGATCCTGACCAACGGCAAGTATGATGTAAATGAATATATCAGGGGTTTTGATCAATTTGTGAGTTGCAAACATGGAAGGTAAAATATCAACTGTTTTTGATTGTAACATCATCCACCTTAACCGTATTCATAACCGGGCCGGTAACATCACTCCTGTTGAAAACAATATCCATATCCCCTTTGCTGTTAAACGGGTATATTATTTGTATGATATCCCGGGAGGAGAATCACGCGCGGCGCACGGACATAAGCAGCTTGAACAATTTATCGTAGCAGCCAGTGGCAGCTTTGATATCACTATTGACGATGGTATCAACAAAAAAACAGTACAGTTAAACCGCCCGTACATAGGGTTGCATATCCAGCCCGGCATCTGGCGCGATATTTCAAATTTTTCGTCGGGTGCTATTTGCCTTGTATTAGCTTCTATGTTGTATACAGAAGCCGATTATCTAAGAGAGTACAAACAGTTCAAAGATTACAAATCATTATAAGTGGAGTTCCCTTTTTGTAAATTTGACTTAATATTTAGATTGGTTGAGGAAAGCGATGCCGAATTTATTTTAAGTTTAAGAACCGACCCGGTACACGCCCGGTACCTGACACATACCGACAATAATTTGCAAAAGCAAATTGAATGGATTAGAGCATATAAAAAGCGGGAAAAAAAACGGCAGGAATATTACTTTTTATTTTCTGACCATGACTATCAGCCGCTCGGAGTTATAAGATTGTATGATATAACGGCTGATACCTACACCAGTGGCAGCTGGATCATAAAACCCGGATGCGATGAATTTGTAAGCATAAAATCAGATCTGTTTATTTCTGAATTTGCAGCCAGCGAATTAAAAAATAAAAGATGTGTGTTTGATGTAAGGAAAGACAATAAAAAAGTGTTACGGTTTCATAAAATGTTTGCAACAATAACAGGTGAAGACGAACTCAACTATTATTTTACAATAGATGAGGAGAGCGTTAAACGCAAGGTTAGTTTTTTAATAAGTATAATACAACCTAAAACTTAACTATGAATATTGAAAAATTTATAAGCGAATTTGCTGATCAGTTTGACGACTTGGATACAAGTTCTTTTACTGCCGAAACATTATTCAAAGAAAACGACGAGTGGAGCTCCATGACAGCACTTTCAGTGATTGCCATGGTAGATGACGTTTACGCAGTCAGACTAACAGGCGATGATATCCGCAACTCAAAAGTTATTCAGGACATCTACGATATTGTATTGAAAAAATCAAATTCGTAAACCCAGGCACTTACGTTAATATCCTATGAATAACCCATTCTGTTTAAAAGGTAAAAAAATTTTGGTTACCGGCGCCTCATCAGGCATAGGCAGGCAAATTGCTATAAGCGTTTCAGGAATGGGAGCCGAAACTTTTATTACCGGCAGAAACGAGCAACGACTGTCAGACGTTTTTAACTTGCTGGAAGTACCCGGCACCCAATATGTTGCCGATCTTGATATTGAGCAGGAACAGGACAACCTGATTGAGTTAATGCCGAATTTAGATGGCGTCGTATTATCTGCCGGGATTGTAAAAACTTTGCCTTTTAAATTTATAAACAGGAAAGACCTGGATTCGATCTTCGAAACAAATTTTTTCTCACCCGCTATTTTGATCAATAAGCTGTTAAAAACTAAAAAGCTAAACAAAAATGGATCGGTCGTATTTATATCATCCATTGCCGGCAACTATGTTGGAACTGTTGGCAACGCGATGTACAGCGCTTCAAAAGGCGCCATAAATGCTATGCAAAAGGTATTAGCTATTGAACTTTCTGCCCAAAGGATCAGGGTCAATAATATCTCTCCGGGCATGATAAAAACCGAACTCATCTACGACCCTATATTTACAGAGGAGCAGCTGAAAGACGATGAAAAAAAATACCCCTTGGGATTTGGCGAACCAATTGATGTTGCCAACGCAGCTATTTACCTGTTATCTGACGCCAGTAAGTGGGTAACCGGAAGCACCCTGATAATAGACGGGGGATTCACCATACAGTAAATGCAGGCCTTTATAAAAGCTATTTCATACCACTTGCCTCAAAATCAGCTTACCAATGCTGATCTGTCGGCCCTGTTTCCCGAATGGGGAGTAGAGAAGATAGCCAACAAAATAGGTATCAGCACCCGTCACATTGCTGCCGAGGATGAGTTTGCGTCAGATATGGCGATAGCCGCGGCACAAAAACTGTTTGCCGCGCATAACATCAATCCAACTGAAATTGATTTTATATTATATTGTACCCAAAGCCCAGACTATTTTTTGCCTTCAACAGCTTGTATTATACAGGATAAGCTGAGTATTCCGGTTAAAGCGGGCGCACTCGATTTTAACCTGGGCTGTTCGGGCTACGTGTACGGCCTTGCTTTAGCCAAGGGTCTTATAGCGGCAGGTATAGCCACCAATATCTTGCTGCTCACGGCCGAAACCTATTCAAAATTCATACATCCTAAAGATAAGGGAAACCGTACCATTTTTGGTGATGCCGCCGCCGCTACCCTCATCAGCACCGAAGGCTTTGCGGCTATAGGCAACTTTGAATTGGGTACGGATGGTAAGGGTGCTGAAAATCTGATGGTAAAGCAGGGAGCCATCCGTTACCCTGAAAAAAGTGCCGACACCGTACATGATGACTATGGGAATGAGCAATCATTAGGAAGTTTATATATGAACGGGCCCGAAATATTTGCTTTTACCTCTAAAGAGATTCCTGCTTTAATAACAGATACCCTTAAAAAAAACGGTGTGCGCAAAGACGAAATCGGGCAGTTTATCCTGCACCAGGCCAACCGGTACATGCTGGAGCACCTGCGTAAAAAGATGGATATAGCTTCCGAAAACTTTTATATCTATATGGCCGCTATTGGTAACACGGTATCATCATCGGTACCCGTTGCACTTGATGAAGCCATGAAAGAAAAACAGGTTACTCCGCAAACAAAATGGCTTTTGGCCGGCTTTGGTGTTGGCTACTCATGGGCCGGAACCGTAATAACATTTATATAAAAGCAAAAAGCCTACGGCTCAAAGTTGAACCCGATGAATATTCCGTTTCTATCTTTAACCAGTCAGAATAATTTAGTTGAAGCAGAGATTCGCGCGGCGTTTGAGCGCGTTTTTCAAAATAAATGGTACATACTTGGTAAGGAAGTAAGTGATTTCGAAAATGCTTACGCTGCCTTCAATAACGTACAATACTGCATTGGGGTAGGCAACGGACTTGATGCCCTGTGCATTGCGCTACGGGTGCTTGAAGTTGGTGAAGGCGATGAAGTCATCGTACCTTCAAATACGTTTATAGCCACCTGGCTCGCCGTGTCGCAGGTAAGGGCTACCATTGTACCGGTTGAGCCCGATAAGGATACTTATAATTTAGACCCACGTTTGATTGAGGCAGCCATCACCCCAAAAACAAAAGTGATCATACCCGTACACCTTTACGGGCAAGCCTGCCAAATGGACGCTATTATCCAGATAGCCCATAAGCATAATCTTTTTGTGATTGAAGATAACGCACAGGCGCAGGGCAGCACATACAACAACAAGCTTACCGGCAGCTTCGGCCACATTAACGCTACCAGTTTTTATCCAATAAAAAACCTGGGCGCGTATGGCGATGCAGGGGCTTTAACCACCAACGATACCGGCCTCGCACAAAAAGCAAGCCTGCTGCGTAATTATGGCTCCGAAAAAAAATATTACAATGAGGTTATCGGTGTAAACTCAAGGCTTGATGAACTGCAGGCTGCTTTTCTTTCGGTAAAATTGAAATATCTGAATGGATGGACAACTGAGCGGCAGACCATAGCTTCTGCCTATACCCGTCAACTTAACGGAATCGACGGCCTTATCTTACCAGCCACCGCCTCAGGATCATCACATGTATACCATTTATATGTAATCCGTACTGCAAAACGAAATGAGCTGGAGAAACATTTAAACAACAATGGAATAGGCACCGGGATCCATTATCCTGTACCTGCCCATTTACAAAAAGCGTATGAGCACCTCGGTTACCAAAAAGGTGACTTCCCGATAGCTGAGGAATTGGCAGAAACCTGCCTGAGCCTTCCGCTGAATCCGGGCATGAGCAATGAAGAAATTGAGTACGTAACTAAAACTATCAAAAAGTTTTATGCGTAAAATTTTGATAGTGAATGGTGGCCTGGTAATTGGAGGTGCTGAGAAACTTGTTCATGAACTTGCTGTTTTTGCCCAGCAAAACAAAATTGCCCCAACTATACTGATCCTTGATAATTACAACCAGGAATATTACGACCTGATTTTTAAACAGAAGAAAATAAGAGTAGTAAGAACCCGGCTCAACGTAATAAAGAACTTCAGAGCCCCTTTAAAAATGTTGAGGTCGATATACTGGAGGTTAAAATTAAAATTTCTTGCCAATAGCATATATGAAAGTGTCCATGTGATCGGCTTGTATAATATTTACAGGGTAAAAGACACAGTTAATCATGATCATCGGTTTTATTGGCATGTAACCAATGCGGCGCAAGGTACCTATAACTTTCCGGAAACATACTTTGACAACCCCGATGACACTCTGGTTTGCATTAATCAATACCAGTTAAACGAGCTCGATACCCATTACGGGAACGCCGTATTTAAATGTAAAAGAGGCTTATTTCCACTTTTTTTGAATGATTAATTTAAACGTCATATCAAGAATCGCTGAAGACAAGAATTACTTCCCTGATCTGATAAAAATACTACACTTGTTAAAAAACAAGGGGATCACCGATGTCCAGATACTATTCATAGGCACGGTATATAGCCCGAAAGTTTATCAAAACATTATGGATATGGCCAGCCGGCTTAATGTTTCCTCAAACATCGCATTTACTGAAAAATCGATTCCTATGAGTGAACTAAGCGATGAAATAAAAAACGGATATTTTATCAACTTCACCATCGGTGAATTTACCGGCTTCTCAGGTTTGGAAAGTATCAAAAACGGATTTAAAACAATTTTTTATAACATTGATAAATCGCTTAAAAACGAGTGCGATAATGTAATTGCTTACTGTCACACACGTGATAAATTGATGGATCTGATAATAAATATAAGTCAAAATCAAGCCTTGACAAGCGAAGAAATTACAGCTTGTAACCAGAAAATGCTTAACAGGTTTATATTAAATAGTGCTATGAAGCGGGAATTGCTTGCTATGATGCTGCCAAAATCAAATCATTCTGATAAACTGGCTTGATCGATCGTCTTGTAGTTTTATGTTATCCAATTCCTCAATAACTTGAGTACCGGCATATCGGTTATTCTTTGCTGTTATAACAGCAGCGCGCGGCTTCCCCTAACCATTAAACACCTGGCCTTACAAAAGGTACCGGGAAGTGTTGGATGGGAGGTTATTATTGTTGACAATGCATCAACAGATGGCACAGCGGACACAGCCAGGGCCGAATGGGGAAAACACAATTTAACCGATGTTCCGTTCAGCGTTGTGAGCCAACCTATTGCAGGGCTAAGTCATGCGCGGGATATGGGTTTAAATCACGCTCGATATGAATACCTTCTTTTTTGCGATGATGACAACTGGCTTTTCGACGATTACATTGAGCGTGCCTTTAAAATCATGAACAGTGATAGCCAAATAGGTGTATTGGGGGGATGTGGATTAATAGAAGCGGAACAACCTGCCCTACTTTCCGAAAGCCTGCTGAAATTTACTACCGTTTGGGGTCCTCAAACTTGGGCAGTCGGTAGCCATTGGGTTTATGGTGCCGGATCTGTTTACCGGAAAAGTATACTGCTTGAACTGAAGAACGCAAATTGGCGCCAGGTAACAACCGGCCGCATAGGCAAAAAGCTGGTTTCGGGCGAAGATGTTGAAATATGTTTGATGAGCCATTTAATGAGCTACAAAATAATAGCTGATGATAATCTGAAATTTAAACACTTTGTTCCGCTTAAAAGGCAAAATATCAATTATATATTAAAAGCAGCGTTTTGGCTAAACTACAGCAGCGCTTTGCTCAATGGCTATTTCGCACTGGTTAATAATAAACCATCTATCGAACAAATCATAAATCAAGATCTGCTTTCCACCGCAAAATCCTTAACCAAGTTAACGGTTAACTTGGTTTATCAGAAGACTATTAAATTCCGGACTGTTAGTATCGAACAAAAAATTTTATACTATCAAAAATGTGGCCAGCTCAAATCGCTGCTAACTAACAGGCAACTAATAAAAAACCAGTACCAGCATATAAAACAATTATTAAAAACTGTAAAAACAGCCCAGGCTTTCACAAGCCATTGAGGTTATGGGATATTCCGTACCGATACTTTTTTTAATATTTAACCGCCCGGCTTTTACAGAAATGGTTTTTGAAGCCATAGCTAAAATTAAACCTAAATACCTGTATATAGCTGCCGACGGACCACGGCCTGATAAACCCGATGATATCGACCTGTGCGCCAAAACACGTTCGGTAATTGAGCGCATAAACTGGGATTGTGAAGTTAAAACATTATTAAGGGATAAAAACCTCGGCTGCAAATCGGCAGTTAGCGAAGCCATCAACTGGTTTTTTGAAAATGTTAACGAAGGAGTCATTTTAGAAGATGACTGCCTGCCCGATAGAACATTTTTCCCCTTTTGCGAGGATCTGTTGACAAAATACCGTTTTGACGACAGGGTAATGTCAATATCAGGTTCAAATTTACTAACCGATGGCTGGAAAAAAGATGCCCAATCATATCATTGGGGGCATGGCGGTATCTGGGGTTGGGCCACCTGGAAACGTGCATGGAACCTTTATGACATAGAAATGAAAGACTGGGCCAAGCAGCAAACAAAGGATAAGGTTAAAATGCAGCTTGGCACTACCGACTGGTACCATAGTTATTACGGCATGTTTGAATCATCCTTTAACAAATCATTAAATACCTGGGATATTCAATGGTTCTATAGCATTCTGATCAACGGTGGCATGGCAGTTAATCCTTGCATAAATCTTGTAAAAAATATAGGCTATGGAAATGGGACACATATGCATTCGGCAGATGATGCTATTGCCGATCTACCATTAGGCACAATGATATTCCCACTAAAACATCCTAAAAAAATGCTTTTGGATACCGCTTATTTAAAACAGGTTTACGCGCGGCTTAACAAAAAATACAAAATTTCTGTTATACACAGGGCGCTTAAATTTTTTAAGATAGCATAATGAAACAATTCATAAAACGGTTATTGCTTGGCTTTTTTGAAAAAATAAACCTTGTCCATTTAATTTACCTGCTTAATGAAAAACAGGCAAAACGCAACATTCAATTAAGCATTACCGATCTCGGGGCCACTTTTTATCCGGAGGCGGTAGTTTCGAACTCGCTCGACAAATCGAGAATAGTAGTTGGCAAAGGAACCCATATCCGGGGGATGCTCAATATATTTAAGTACGGCGGTAAAATTGTGATTGGCGAAAACTGCTACATTGGCGATCACACCAGGATCTGGTCAGGCGAAAGCATAACCATTGGCAATTTTGTGCAAATCTCACATAATGTAAATATTATGGACACAAATGCGCATGAGCTTGAAGCCATTGAAAGGGCCGAACGGTGGATGGACCTGGTACACAACGGGCACTGGGCCGATAAAGGCAACGTACACACTGCACCGATAATAATTGATGACTACGCCTGGATCAGCCTGAACGCTGTAATTTTAAAAGGAGTTACCATTGGCAAAGGCGCTATCGTAGCAGCAGGAGCAGTGGTTACTAAAAATGTTGAACCATTTACCATGGTTGCCGGTAACCCGGCAAGTTTTATAAAAACATTACCACAGCAATGAAAATACTTGTCATAGGCTCCAAAGGATTTATCGGTTCGGCCTGTTACAGCTATTTTAAAAGTCAACCAGATTATGAAGTATATGGCGCTGATGTAATGGTAGAATATGACGATCCCAACTACTTTTTAATTGATGCCACCAACGCAGATTTTAAGAAGGTATTTCATGAGCAACAGTTTAATTGGTGTATTAACTGTGCAGGGGCTGCGTCAGTGCCCGAATCATTCAATAATCCTGAGCGTGATTACTTGCTAAACGTTCATCACCTTGTGAACATCCTCAATGCCATAAAAGAAGGTAATGGCAATTGCAGGCTCATCCAGCTATCGAGCGCGGCAGTTTACGGCAATCCGCAAATGCTACCTATTACAGAGTCCCATACGCTTAATCCGCTTTCACCCTATGGTGTGCATAAAAAACAAGCCGAAGAGCTCTGCCAGCTATATCACGATCATTTTAGCTTAAATGTTCATATATTCCGTGTGTTTTCGGCATATGGAGCCGGTTTGAAAAAACAGCTGTTTTGGGACCTTTACAAAAAATCGCAGACTCAAACAAATATCACATTGTTCGGTACCGGTAACGAAACACGCGAATTTATTCATGTTATCGATATTGTAAACGCCATTAACCTGTTTATCAATGCCGACAAGTCCGGGTTCAGCATTACAAACATTGCTAATAATAATACCATCACTATAACAACAGCAGCCGAAACTTTTTTGAAATATATAGGCTTTAGCGGCGGCTTGTCATTTACAGGCACCAACCGCATTGGCGATCCGTTATACTGGCAAGCCGATAACAGGCAACTAATTAGCCTGGGCTACCAACAAAAAGTAAATTTTGAGGATGGTATTAATACCTATTGTAAATGGCTAAAAGGAAAAGAATAGGACTAAGCTACACCTACAACGAAAACTGGATCGGCGGCACTTACTATATCGAAAACCTGGTAAATGCGTTAAACGTCCTTAATGATGAGGAAAAGCCGCATATTATTTTGCTTACTGATAGTTACGAAAGTTTCAGGACGGCGCAGCAAAAATTCAACTATCCTTATATCAGCTTTCAGCTTGGTTCGGGCGAAGCAAACAAAGGTTTCCAATTACTAAACAGGGTAACAAACCGGCTGTTTAAAATCCGTCTGTTTAGCCAGAAAATTAAAGCCCTTGATGCTGTTTTTCCTTATTATAAAAGTGAGCAACAATCGGCTGCTAAAAAGAAAATATATTGGGTAGCTGATTTCCAGGAACATTTTGCCCCTGAATTTTTCAGTAAAGATGATATTGCCTCGCGCCTGCAAAACCAGCAGGAAATTCAAGCCTCGGCCGGGCATTTAATTGTGAGCAGCAATACCGCGCTCGGACATTTCAAATCTATTTTCCCTAAGCATACAGTTAAGGTAATCGTTCTGCCTTTCGCGGTAGCGCATCCTCCGTATCAGGATATCAACATCAAGTTACTGCTTGAAAAATATCAGTTGCCCGCAAGGTATTTTATCTGCCCTAACCAGTTCTGGAAACATAAAAATCAGATGGTAGTTCTAAAAGCAGTTAAAGAGCTAAAAGCGGAAGGCATTGAAATTACCGTAGCTTTTACCGGTAATACCAACGACTACCGAAACCCACATTATTTTACAGAGATGAAAGCGTTTGTTGAAGACAATAACATCGGCAACAACGTTAAGTTCCTGGGTTTTATCGACCGGCGTGATCAGCTTCAATTGATGAATAATGCCATTGCCATTATACAGCCATCATTGTTTGAAGGCTGGAGCACTGTTGTGGAGGATGCTAAGCTAATGAATAAATTTTTACTGGTTTCAGATATTGAGATTCACAGGGAGCAGTTGGTTAACAGTTCGGCACGCTTTTTTGATCCATATAATGTTAACCAGTTAGCGCAACTGCTTCAGCAGTTCAGTGAACATCGAAGCCCTCCCCTGCTCTTTGAAAATAACACTTATCATGAAAGCGTTGAAAAATTTGGCCGAACATTTCTACAGATAATTGACTGAACAAAAACATGAATCTTCCGGATCTTCAGTCTTACCGTTCAAACTTTATCAATAAAGGCGTTCAATTGCCCCTGCCCATAGTAGCCGGTACCGAAAACGGACTATTGCACCAGTTACCCCCACCTCCGTGCGGCAAAACCGGCTGGCCCTGGGATGAGCAGGCTGCACCAACTATTTATGATAATAGAATAAACTGGCCTAAGCTTACCATCGTAACCCCGTCATATAACCAGGCCGGTTTTCTGGAGCAAACCATCAGGGCTGTGCTTCTGCAAAACTATCCCAACCTGGAGTATATCATCATCGACGGCGGCAGTACCGATCAATCCAAACAGATTATTGAAAAGTATGCCCCATGGCTTAGCTATTATCAAAGCGAAAAAGATAATGGCCAGAGCAATGCCATTAATCAGGGGTTCAGCCTTTCATCCGGCCGGTACCATGCCTGGATCAATAGTGATGATTACTATCTTAAAGGCGTTTTCCATAAGGTGTTAAATAAATTTATGAGCACCAATGCAGATTTTATATACGGTTACGGGAACGACTACAATGTGGTGTCCGGCAAAACAACCACAACGCGGGTATTGCCTTTTATTGATTATTTTATCAAGATTCCGAGCCTTGTGCAGCCCTCCACTTTTTGGAGCGCCGCCATTCATGAACCCGTTTGGGAGGAGCTTCATTGCTCCCTTGATTTTGAATTATGGCTCAGGCTGGTAAAAGGACACAGCAGGGCATTAATCAAAGAGCCTCTTTCCGTTGCCAACGTGCATGAACAAGCCAAAACTCATTCGCCAAAAATGAAGGCGCAATGGGAGGCCGATCATCAGAAAATATGGGCGGCAGATGCTCACGGCACTGTTTATGAATGGAAGAAAATTGTTTTTTTAAACAGGATCAGGATCAGATTATATAAGGTATTTGGATATTACTCATGATGTTACTAAAAAGAAGTACAAACAAGATCCTGAGGATCTTATTCCATTTCTTTAACCAAACGTCGCTTCCTTTTAAAAGTAACCGGATTCTAATTGTAAGACTTGATGCTCTTGGCGATTACATTCTTTTCAGAAACTATATAAAATGTATCAAACACGCACCAAAATTTAAAAGCTATAAACTGACGCTCCTTGGGAATATAGCATTTAAAGATATAGCCGAGGCATATGATAAAGATGTCATCGATGAATTTATCTGGATAGCGCCATCAATAATTTATGATATAAACAAAAAAATAAGATTATCATTTGCCATTAAAAAAAAGGCATTTGATATCTTAATCAATCCGGTTCATTCAAGAGTATTGCACACTGATGAGTTTATATCCCAACTTGGAGCCAAACAAAAGATTTGCAGCAGCGGGGATGATACTAATATGGAATCATTAGAAGAATTAAAACGCTCTTATAAATTTTATGACAGCATTGTAGATGTTCCCGGAACTGATTATTTTGAATACCTGAGAAATCACAAATTTATTGAAATCCTTACTGGTCAGAGAATTGGTACCTCATTAAATTTGCCAACCGAAAGTAAGTCAACCGAAAAAAGGGCTTTGCAATTGGTAATATTTCCCGGTGCGGGCCAGGAGTATAGAAGGTGGGGGACAAACTTATTTGCAACAGCAATTGATTCCATAATGGCAAATTCAACATTTAAAATTACTGTTACAATTGCGGGCTCATCTACAGATTCATGCCTGGCTACTGAAATAATATCACAATCAAAAAACAAAGAAAAAATTGAAGATAAAACCGGTAAAACTAACCTTGTTGAATTAATTGAACTGATTAACAATGCAGATTTATTAATTTCAAATGATACCAGTGCTATACATATTGCTACAGGTACAAAAACCACCGCAATTTGTATCTCCAATGGCAACCATTTCGGTCGTTTTGTTCCCTATCCCTTAACCATTGCAAACAATATATACACGTTTTATCCTTCTGAAGAGTTTAACAATAAAGATAATTATGCGTTACTCAACGATTTATACAAGCGCGGCTCCAACCTGAATATCAACAATGTCGATCCTATAGTTATCAGTAATAAGGCAATATCAATTCTTAATAATGCAAGCTAAACCAGGCGCTGACGTCAAATTATTGTAAACTAAATTATATATCTGCTTTTTTAAATGCTTTTTAACTCCCTGTTGTTCCTTGTATTTTTTGTAATTGTAACCATTACATATTACCTGCTGCCACATAAATTAAGATGGATGTGGCTTTTAGCCGCAAGCAGCTATTTTTACATGTACTTTAAGCCGGTATACATCCTCATCATTCTGTTTACCATTATTGTTGATTATTGTGCTGGTATCCTGATAGAAAAAGCTACAGGCAAAACCCGCAGGTTTTATCTCATTTTTAGCCTGATCACCAATATTGGTGTACTGGCCTTTTATAAATATTTCAACTTTTTGGCCGCTAACGTGAATTTGCTATCTGACACATTCCATGGCCCGCAATTGCCATTGCTTGATTTTATATTGCCCATTGGCTTATCGTTCCATACATTCCAGGCTATGAGTTATACCATTGAGGTTTACCGGGGCAATCAGCCCGCCGAGCGTCATTTTGGCCTTTATGCCTTGTATGTAATGTTTTACCCGCAAATGGTAGCAGGCCCAATTGAACGGCCCCAGCATATTTTACCCCAATTACACCGGGTCAACAATTTCCGAAGCAGCAACTTGATAACTGGTTTATTTTTTATGGCGATGGGCCTATTTAAAAAAGTGGTGATTGCCGATAGACTGGGCCTTTACGTCGACCCTGTTTTCAATAATCCGCATGGTCATTCGGCACTTGAACTGCTCGTAGCTACCTATTTTTTTGCATTCCAGATCTATTGCGACTTTAGCGGGTATTCGGATATCGCGGTTGGCACGGCCCTCGTTTTGGGTATCGAGCTAATGCAGAATTTTAACTTGCCCTATCTCGCCTCCAATGTTTCTGATTTTTGGAAACGCTGGCATATCTCCCTTTCCACCTGGTTTCGTGATTATTTGTATATCCCGTTGGGGGGCAGCAAGATTAATTTCCGGGTAACCTGCATTAACCTGCTTATTGTATTTATGATAAGCGGCCTGTGGCATGGCGCCAACTGGAAATATCTTGTTTGGGGCCTGATTCATGGTTTGCTACTCGTTGCTTACCAGTTATTCAACAAGTACGGTATCGGGATCAAAGGCTTTACCTTCCTGAAATGGCTTTTCACTTTTAACCTGGTTTCTCTTGCCTGGGTGTTTTTCAGGGCAGCTACAGTATCCGATGCTTTTTATATTTTGAGTAAAATATTGACCGGTAAAGGATTTACCTATTCGGCCGGTAACTTGATGTCTGTCCCTGAACTTTGGTATTGTGCCTTTATTATCATTATGCTGCTTTTAGGCGAACGTTATTTGCGAAAAGCGAAAGATTATTCAAACACAACAAAGGCGGTCATCATAGGCGGGCTTATCCTTGCCTGTTACTTTTTAGGGATCTTTAACGAAGCTCAGTTTATTTATTTCCAGTTTTAATGCGTAAGGTTACCAGTTTATTCATATTGCTCATTAGTGTTGGGTTGCTGCTTAGTTCCATGAACCGGTCATTCATCAATAAATTATATTTTGACAAATATTTCAGCCACATTTATTCCAAAACAACAAAGGAAACCAACTGGTACAAAGCCTTTTTTTCCTATTCGGACAAGTGGCGCTATGGCGATCTTTACGGCATGTCAAATCTGCCTCAATACAAATTTGAACTCGAACTTTTTAAACACTACAACCCCAAACCCGGCAGGCAAAACACCAATAGGGTATTATATATTATAGGCGACAGCTTTTTGGCAGATAAAATACTTTACGGCGCTTTTGATGCATTTGATAATGTAATTTTCCTTGATCGTCGTTTTGCCTTCGGTCCAATTAAACTGGATAGTACCAAACAAAACTATCTCATAATGGAATTTGCCGAGCGTAACCTGGTCACCTATGATATCAGCAAAACAGATGAAACAAGGTGGACAAGTAATGAAATTAAAAATGGCCTGAATTTTAGTAATGCCCCCCGGTTGGGTAACCAACCGCCGGCAGCATCTATTTTTGAACGGGTAGGCAATATCATCTTTAATAAGGCACTAAGCCGCAATCTTGAACTAATTCTTTTTGATAATAAACTGGCAACCTCTTTCAAAGAGGTCAAAGCATCACTCAACTATAAACTTTTTAATCGCGTAGCCAAAGAGGTAACGGAGAGTACTGATAAAAAAAGGCTTTTTTATAATACTACCGTCGATACCGCCAGTTTACAGTCAGCATTTAGGCCTAAAACTAGGGCCGCTTTAGATTCTATAGTCCGCAAACTGGATATTGCACGCGATTATTATCGGGCTATTGGCTTTAAAAAGGTTTTCCTTTCAGTGATCCCAAATGCGGTTTCAATCTATGACGATAAACGGATGCCCTATAATCATCTGTTAGAAAGAGTTGAGCAAAAAACTGATCTTCCTGTAATACCACTATACAAAACTTTCAAAGCCGAGAAGCGCAATCTATTCTACCGCAGTGACACACACTGGAACCCGCAGGGCTTGGATACCTGGGTAAATGAAGCGGACAAGGTGTTAACATCAAACCTCAATTGAAGCCATTTTTTTCCATCGTCATGCCGTTGTATAACTGTGAGGGCACCTTACAGCAGACATTAGATAGCATCAATTGCCAGGCTTTTAAAAACTACGAACTGGTTTTGGTTGATGGTGGTTCAAATGATGATACACAGTATATCATCAGTAATTTTAAAAAAACAGGTAAGGTTAGTATCCAGTTCATTTCTGAACCCGACAAGGGCATTTATGATGCCATGAACAAAGGAATTGATATGGCGAGCGGTCAATGGCTTTACTTTATGGGGGGCGATGATACTTTCAACAGCTCCGCAGTCTTGGATCAGGTTTATCAGGCCATCCAAAATGAACCAGCCGATCTTATATATGGTAATGTAACAGGTGCAACATCAAAAACAAAATATGCGGATGATACTATTAATAAAGTATTATCACGCGGCATCCATCACCAGGGCATTTTTTATAAACGCGGGATATTTAATTACACCGGGAAATACAACATAAAGTTTAAGGTGGCTGCTGACTACCATTTAACATTGAAAGCTTTTTGCAACCCAGTATTTAAAACCCGATACATCAATCTGGATATCGCGCGTTTTGGCGAGGCGGGTTTAAGCTCATCAAGTTATGATTATCGTTTTTTCAGTTATCATTATAAGTTTCTGTCAACACATAAAGCCCTCGGCAATATCAATGATACAGCCACATGTTTGCAGCAATCAATTTACTGCTGCCTGTGGCTGGTGAAGGAAAAACAAAGTATAACTTTTGCCTGGCTCAACATTTTATACTACATAACTGGTTTAAACGGGCTGAGCATTCCATTCAGGTTTAAAACCTTTTTAAGAATGATGTACTGGAGCCTGAAAAAGTGAGATGATAATAAACCGAATTAAAACTATAAAATCAACCTTACTTTACTTTTATAAATACGGTATACCATCCTATATCATTGCTTTTGGCGAATCACTGGGCGATAACCTGCTGCTCACTGTATTAAGCCGGGAGCTCTACGGGCGCAGACATAAAAATATCTGGGTAAAAAGTAACCAACAACAACTCTTTGAGCATAATCCGGATATCAAACTTATTTTACCTTTTGGGGCATTATTATCGGGTATGCTTCTTAAAGCCTTCAACGTAAAAACTGTTTTTCCCAAATACACAGTTTATCACCCCGAAACCGACGGCGACGAAATACCCGAAAAGCATATCATTTTAAAAATGGCCGACGATTTACAGCTTAAAGGTAAAATAGATCTTAAGCCTGTTTTAGTTTTAACGGCTAATGAACGGGAAGCCGCGCAGTGGGCAAAAAACCATATCGTAGTAACAACATCCGGCTCAGCAGCATTGTTCCCAATGGGTAACAAAGAATGGGACGTTAAAAAATATCAACAAGTTGTTGATCTGCTTTGTCAAACCCATAAATTCATCCAGTTAGGCTCTCAAACAGATGCACCTTTAAAAAACGTTATCGATCTACGCGGGAAAACTACGATCCGGCAAACAGCCGCTATATTAAGTAATGCCGCCCTTTTGGTATCGCATGTAGGGTTTATGATGCATTTGGCACGCTCAGTCGACTGCCGGTCGGTAATCATATATGGTGGGCGCGAAAGGCCAGACCAATCGGGGTATATCAGTTTTAAAAATGTATATTCTGCGGTTGAATGCTCACCATGCTGGTTACATAATACCTGCCATTACGATAAAAAGTGCATGCAAATGATTTTACCTTGCACTGTTGAGGCGGCTGTAATAGAACAATTGGCTTTAATTAACGAACCTTTACCTGCCGATATCTTATATAATGGCTAAATTAAGCGTAATCATCCCTACTTATAACCCGGATACAGCAAGATTACAGCAAACGCTTTCGGCCTTAAAAAGCCAATCACTGCCTGCCAACCAATGGGAGTTAATCATTATCGACAATAATTCATCTAACAATTTCCGGCAGCAGCTTAATTTAAGCTGGCACCCTGCCGTTCAAATTATAGATGAAACAAAGCAAGGTTTAACCTATGCCCGGCTTAAGGGTTTCAATGAATCAACGGGCGATATTATAGTAATGGTTGATGATGATAATATGATTGAAGGCGGCTATCTTGAAAAAGCCCTTAGTATATTTGGCCAAAATCCCAAAATGGGCGCTATAGGTGGTAGATCAATCCCATTGTTTGAAACTAACCCTCCCGAATGGCTGTGGGAGTTTTACGGAAGCCTGGCCCTGCGCGACCTTGGCGATACCCCCTTAACAGCGGCATGGAATAATCAATATCCAATAGCTGCACCCATAGGCGCAGGGATGGCTATAAAACGCGAAGCGCTATCATCCTATTTGGAAAAAATAACACAGGGCAAAAACAACATCAGCGACAGGTTGGGTAACTCCTTAAGCTCCGGCGGCGATAACGATATTGTGCTCGAGATCCTTAAAGGCGGCTGGCAGGTTGGTTATTTCCCTCAGCTCATACTACAACATATTATTCCTGCTCAACGTATGCACGCAGGTTACCTTGCACGTTTGCTTAACAATACCAATAAATCATGGGTGCAGCTACTGCAAAGCCACGATATAAACCCATGGCAACAAATCACAAAATCGGGGGCTGCATTACGGAAAGCTAAAGCCTGGTTTACCTACAAAGCATGGAAAAATGCTGCGGCATATATAAAATGGCAGGGCGCATGCGGTATGTATGACGGCCTTATAAAGAACAACCATGCTCAATAAAATAAGCAATTCGCTGGCTTATCGTTTACCTTTACTTTACAGGAGCTTACTTAAATATAAGCCCCTTGCTATAAGGCAGCCCAAAGCATCATCGGCTTACACTGTACTTATGATGACCGGCAAAAGCATCATAGATATGACGTGCCTGGCCGTTTATTCTATTGCAAAACACTGGGAAGAGATTCCTAAACTGATCATCGCATCCGACGGATCGTTATCTCCGGAAGAAATCAAAAGTAAATTTAAGTTTTGGCCGGGTGAGCTTATTGTTAACCACTGGCAACAAAGCGCGGTATATCATCAGGGCAAAAACAGGATCAATCTTTTAAACTATTCCGAGAGCCATGTGCTTGGCAAAAAATTGGCTGTGATACTTCACCAGGCCGAGATCCAACCTGTAATATGGATAGACAGTGACATACTTTTTTACGAGGATTTTAAAAAACATATTCCCCAACATAACGGGTTTGTTTGCGGCGGAAGCCAGGAGGGACACTCAACTTATGATGACCGCGTTTTGAATTTCTACGGTAATAACCTCTATGATACTTATACCTTCAGTTCGGGCTTATTAATTATTTATGGGCCCAGAATTTGCGAAGACTTTCGGCTGGAGGAATTATTGTTTCACGTAAGTAACTATGTGCATTATTTTACCGAACAAACTATTTTTGCTCATATAGCAAGTTCATCAATTGGAATACCCTGGACAACAAAGATTATAAAAAACGATCACCAGGATAGCCAACAGATTAAGCCTATGAAAAAAAAAGGCATCGTGGGCAGGCATTATACTGCAAACGTCCGACATTTATTCTGGCGCGACTCTTTGTTTAATTTATAGCTTTCCTTGTTACAACAAGTCATTAATTTTTTATACCGCAATCCGCGTTCACAATTACAAAAATTCAGGCGTTTTGGTGGCTATTTCAATTACCGAAACATAATGAACGGGCGTAGGGAGATGGAACAGCGTTCGCTTGAGTTGCCCCCGGTAGTTTCACATACTAATGGGTTGCCGATTTACTTTTTAACAGGTAAAAACTACCTGTACCAAACGCTTTACTGCATCCAATCGTTAATTAAGTCAACTGCTGCGCAATTTAAATTCATATTGGTTGATGACGGCAGCTTTAATGCTGCACTGATGGAGAGGGTAGCAAAACAGCTGCCCGGCGCACAGGTAATTACAGTGGAGCAAATCAGTGAAAACCTGCAAAACACGTTGCCCGAAGCACGTTATCCGTACCTGCATAAAAAAAGAGCAGTATATCCTCACATTAAAAAACTAACCGATGTGCACACCATCCCAGGCGATGACTGGAAACTGGTACTGGATTCGGACATGCTTTTTTGGCACGACCCCAGAGAGATAATTACCTGGCTTTACGCCCCGCAACAACCTTTGCACATGATTGATTGTACAGAAGCTTATGGATATTCTCGGCAATTAATGGAACAACTGGCCGGAGCACCTGTAAAACCGTTGCTTAATGTGGGGGCTATCGGTTTAAAAAGTGAAGCTATTGATTGGGACAAGCTGGAAAACTGGGTTAAAACACTGGAGGAGCAGGAAGGAACTTCTTATTATTTAGAGCAGGCGTTATCGGCCATGATGATAGCCGACACTGATGCTGCTGTTTTAAAAGCCGGAGATTATATTGTTAACCCCGGCCCGGATCAGATAAAAAACAAAACAGGCATTCTTCATCACTATGTCGACCTTTCAAAAGAAGGTTATTTTAAACAAGCCTGGAAACATTTTTTATAGCCTGTGTCATTAGGTAAAATAGCATACAAGTATTTTTTTAAACCAACCTTTTCTATAAGGTATCATATCGGTCATTTTGGGCTAAAGGGTTGGCTGAACATGCGGCGGGGCGAGCAGCAAATGAAAAAAGCTGCCTTAAAGTTACCGCCGCTTAATCTGTCAAAACACAAAATCCTGAATGTAAGCTTCCTTACCGGGGCAAAATACTGGCACCAAACCATTTTTTGTGCTTATACACTTGCCCACTTTTCGGATGGCGAGATAGGGATCAGGTTATACTCAGACGGAACACTTACCGACGAGCAAATCGGTTTTATAAACCAGGTATTGCCAGGTATTGAAACCATATCCGAGCAACAGGTATTACAACATCTCAACCTTGTTTTACCACAACATACATTTCCAACGTTACGGCATTTGCGTAACTGGCACCCCTTTTTCCGCCGGTTGATTGATATTCATACCTCACCATCCTGGGCAATTCACATGGATAGCGATATGATCTTTTTTGGTAAACCCAATCAAATTATTGAAGCATATCAACGCAAAACAGCAGTTTATATGAAAGAGCAGCTGGCAAGCTCATATTTTGTGGACAGTGAGGATACACTTAGGGATAAATACGGTATCAATTGTATAAAAAGTGTTAACGGCGGCATTGTTGCTTATAATAATGACAAGGTTGACTATGCCGATCTTGAAGAAAAAGCTAAACTGTTGTTACAGCATTACCCCCAGGCGGGCCCGGCACAGGTTGAGCAAACGCTGATGAGCTATATGCTACATCATCAAAACGCTGCAGCACTTGATGAAAAATCATACAGCATTTTTTACGATGACAAGCCCGATTTAAGCAGGCCCGATATTGTCCGTCATTATATTTTTAAGGCCAAACTGCCTTATCTTACTTCAGAGTGGAAAAAAGTAATCCTTTAGTTTCTGTTTGCATGCCGGCATATAACGCGGGCAAATATATTGCAGAAGCCATTCGGTCCATAGCCGAGCAAACCTACGCCAATTGGGAGCTCATTATTGTTAACGATGGTTCTACAGATGATACATCCATTGTACTTAGGCAACTTACAGATCCCCGCATCGGCATTTACCACCAGGAAAACAGCGGGCAGTGTGCGGCTGCAAATAAAGCCTTCAGTTTTTCAAAAGGCAGGTTTATCAAGTTTATGGATGCCGATGATGTTATCTCGCCCGGTTATATTGCAGAACAGGTTAAACGGATTGGAGATAACGATGATGTAGTAGCCTCAGCAGCCTGGGGCCGTTTTTACAACGATGACATTAGCACCTTTAAAGTAAATGAAGATCTCATCAGGGAGGATTGTAAACCCATTGACTGGTTGGTATCGTCCATGGATGGCAAACAAGCTATGATGCAATGCGCCTTATGGCTAATCCCAAGGGCCGTGCTTGAAAAATCGGGCTTATGGGACGAGCGGTTAAGCCTTGTAAATGATTTCGAATTTATTACACGCGCGCTATTGCACGCAAACGAAATTCGCTTTGCTCAAAACGCGGTGTTGTACTACCGGAGCGGTATCAGCAATTCGTTGTCAGCGTTAACTTCCAGGCGAGGAATTAAGTCGGCTTTTACCTCTATTTATGAAGGTACAACATACATGCTTCAGCATGAAAATAGCCCAAGAGTAAGAACCGCCGTTGCCGATTGCCTGCAAAACTTTGTTTATGCATATTATCCCTACTATCCTGATATTATAAACAAAGCCCAACAACGCATTAATGAGTTAGGCGGTTCAAAAGCTAAATATCCGGCAGGTGGTTACACAAAGATGCTAAACCGGCTTATCGGCTGGAAATTAACACAAAAATTTAAAGCCTTATTTGGCTAATAGTTTATCCATGCGCATACTGCTTTCATTTTTACAGGATAAAGTAAGCAGACCACATCCTGTACCTTCATATCGTTTTTGGCAGCATTATATTAAAAATGGTATTATTGAGGCGGAGATGAGCTATATTGAAGTACCGGAGGTTGACTGGGCGGAAGGATTAGTGTATGACGAAGGTTCGGTTGCGTTGCAAAACTGGCAGGAACGGAGCTGGCAGGCAACCCTCAATTACATCAAAGCCAACCGGCAAAATATCGACATTTTTTTAAGCTACTTGTATCCCAAACAAATACTTGCAAAAGCAATAGAACAAATCAGGAAAATGGGCATTCCGTGTGTTAATTTTTATTGCGATAGCGTGCGGGAATTTAAAACAGTACCGGCAAAGTTCAGGATCTTTGATCTGATCTGGGTACCCGAGTATGAGGCTTTACCTCTCTACAGGAAGGCAAGGGTCAAACATATCAACTTACCGATGCCGATGTGGGTTGAACCCCAATTAAGGTGTCGCACCCCGCTTCATGAAATACCGGGGGTATCATTTATCG
The DNA here is from genome assembly GCF_900100945.1 of Mucilaginibacter gossypii. GTDB lineage: Bacteria > Bacteroidota > Bacteroidia > Sphingobacteriales > Sphingobacteriaceae > Mucilaginibacter > Mucilaginibacter gossypii. The sequence continues at coordinate 133,725 of NZ_FNCG01000017.1, forward strand.
GTTCAAAAGACATCCTGAGGGAAAACCTGTTGGGCCAGGTCATTCAAAAAGGTCTGCCGGTAAGCGTTCGTGGAGCCGGCTGGTTAGCACAGAGTGCAGGTCCGGTATTTGTTCCTGGTTCTGCTTATCAAAAACTTATTAATCAGGTTAACTTCGTAAAACAGCAGGGCTTTTCCGGCTTAGCAATCAAAGGGCTTCAGCAACTGACCAAATTTACTGTAGTCCCGGTTGGCGACGATCATATATTTCCAAGACCAGATTTTGACGAGTATATCAACATCACTCAAAGCAGCATGGTTACTTTGGGGATTAACCGGGTGCCAACTTTTAAACGTACACATAATAAACCACTAACCTACTCACGCTTGCGGGATATAGAAGCGCCAATGCTTGGCGCCTGCTACCTTACCGAATATTGCGAAGGCATTGAGCAGCTTTATGATACCGATAACGAAATTAACGTTTACCGCACGGTTGATGAATTGGTACAAAAAACTACTGAACTGCTCAACAATAAAGAAAAAAGGAATAAATTAAGAATCAACGGGCAGCAAAGGGTCTTGAACGACCACGCCATTCCGTCATCGCTAAAAAAAATAAAGAAGGCCCTTTTTGGCACCTAAGCTTACCGATAAGCTGTTGTACCCAACAAATTGAAAATAGCCATTATAGTAAATCCGCTGATCCCGGTGCCTCCCGAGCAATACGGCGGCATCGAACGCATTGCTTTTATGCTGATCCAGGAACTTAAAAAAAAAGGCCACGATATTACCCTGTATGCCAATGAACATTCGCAGCCGGGCTGTAAACTCATCGGTTACCGTGAATCGGCTCATTATGGCGTTAAAGATCTGCTGAAAATTAACCGGCTTACGTCAAAAATTGCTTTTCAGCATTTTGATATTGTACATACCTTCGGTCGCATGAGCAATATTGCGTTGCTAATGTTAAGCCGAATCCCAAAAATCGTATCCTATCAGTTGCCCCCTACCGTATCGCAGGTAAAAAAGGCGGTAAGTATCGCTCATAAAAACACATTGAAATTTACCGCTTGCAGCAATTACATAGCCAATCAAATCAATGCGTTTGCTGATGTAACTACCATTTATAACGGGGTGGATTTAAACGACTACGATTTTAATGCAGGTGTTCCCGATGATGCCCCGCTCGCTTTTTTAGGCCGGATCCAACATGAAAAAGGGACAGCTATTGCCATACACACGGCAAAAAAAACAAATCAAAAACTGGTAATAGCAGGCAATGTACCCAATGAGCCAATACACCAGCAATATTTTAATGAACAGGTAAAACCCCATATTGATGGCGAGCAGATCAAGTACATAGGCCCGGTCAATAACCGTCAGAAAAATGACTTGCTTCGTAACTCAAAAGCTTTCCTGATGCCGGTAACCTGGGATGAGCCCTTTGGTATTGTAATGGCCGAAGCACTGGCCTGCGGTACACCCGTTATCGGTTTTAATCGCGGCGCAATACCGGAGATAGTAACTAACGGATTAAACGGTTTTGTGTGCGATATGGAGGCCGACATGATAACGGCGATTAACAGCATTGACTCAATCAGCAGGGCCAGCTGCCGGAAGATAGCGGAACAAAAATTTAGTGCCGGTGTACTGGCCAAACAATACGAAGAATTATACCAACTGGCACGGGACAAAGATTGAAGAACGTTACTTTTATAACTACCGGCCAGCCAACTACTAACCCTCGCCTCGTGAAGGAAGCCGAAACTTTGCACAAGCTTGGTTATAGTGTTAAAGTGATCTGCTGTTTTTACCAGCAATGGGCCCAAAAAACCGATGAAGCTTTAACAGGCAAATATCCCGGTATGTACATTTATTGCGGTGGTGATCCGGTGATACAAAAAGCAACTTACCTTAAAACCCGCATTCGCCAAAAGTTAAGTACGCTGCTGTTTAAATATACCCGGCATTTCGATATACCTGAGAACGCTATCAGCCGCACACATACCGAAGCATTGTCTAAAGCTAAAAAAATAAAAACAGATCTTTATATCGCCCATAACCTCGGCGCCTTGCCCGCAGCCATACAGGCAGCAAAACATTACAACGTAAAAGTTGGTTACGATGCGGAAGATTTGCATTCGGGACAGTTTGCATCAACTCATAATGAAGGTTACAAACTCAATAAATACATTGAAGAAAAATACTTTCCCTATGTTGATTATTTTACTGCCGCCAGTCCGCTCATTGCAGAATTTTATCAACGCCAATACCGCTATTTAAAGCCTGTTGTAATAAACAACGTGTTTCCTAAAACAGCGCTGCAAATCAGCCCTAATTATAAAGCTCACGAACCATTAAAACTGTTTTGGTTTTCGCAAACAGTAGGCCCCGAACGAGGATTGGAAGATGTAATTAAAGCAATAGCTGCTACAAATGGGCATGTTCGGTTACACTTGTTAGGCAGCAGCAATGAAACTTACAGATATGCATTGTTGAACCTTGCCAAAGAACTTAAATTAAATGCAGACCAGTTGTGGTTTCATGAGCCCATTGGAGCGGGCGAGATTTTCGATTTCGCGAACCAGTTTGATATTGGCATAGCCACCGAAACAGGCATTCCTTTAAACAGGGATATCTGCCTTACCAATAAAATTTTTACCTACATACAATGTGGACTGGCAATGATAGTGAGCGATACGCAGGCGCAAGCCTTATTTATGGAGCAATATCCGGGTACAGGAAAACTATACCAAAAAAGCAACCTGCAATCACTAACGGATTGTATCAGCTTTTACCTCCAAAACCCGGATATTTTATACCAAACCCGTTTACAAAACTACCAGCTTGGCCAAACAGCATTAAACTGGGAAACCGAAAGCCGTACTTTTTTAAGTCTTGTTCAAAAAGTATAACAATTGAATAAAAAGCTGCTCATTATTTCGCCATACTTCCCGCCGGTAAACGCGGCAGATATGCAGCGCGTGAGGATGAGCCTTCCTTATTTTGCAGCCTGCGGCTGGGATGCCGAAGTGGTGACCATTGATGCCCAGTATGCCGACCTGGCAAAAGACGAATTGTTGTTGCAAAGTCTCCCTCCGGGCATTAAAGTTCACAAAGTGAAAGCATTCCGCAAGGCACTCACTTCAAAAGTTGGGTTGGGCAGTATTGCCATCCGCTCGTTATGGTATTACCGCAAAACGGTTAACTGCCTGCTGAAGGACAAAAAATTTGATCTTATTTATTTCTCAACCACACAGTTCCCGGTTTGTACGTTGGGTGCTTACTGGAAAAAGCGATTCGGGGTTCCCTACGTCATTGATATGCAGGACCCCTGGCATTCCGATTATTATATCAACAAACCTAAAAGCGATAGGCCGCCAAAATATTGGTTCGCTTACCGTTTAAATAAATACCTGGAACCCATCGCCATAAAAAATGCGTCCGGGATTATCAGTGTATCTGCCGGTTACATTGATCAGCTCAAATTACGTTACCCGGTAATTCAAAAAGTTCCGACCGCTACCATAACCTTCGGGGCATTTGAGCCCGATCTGCAAATAGCTAAAACTAACCAAAAAAATTTTGCAGGGTTGCTTAATGACGGCTTTATCAATGTGGTATATATCGGCCGCGGAGGGAAGGACCTTCACAAGGCCATTAGCCCGGTGTTCGACGCATTAAGAACCGGATTGAATACCAATAAAGAGCGGTTTGACAAAATCAAACTCCACTTCATCGGTACCAGTTATGCCCCCGCCGGGCAAGGGATCGCTACTATCCTTCCCCTGGCAAAACAATATGATATGGAAGAACATCTTGTTGAAATTATCGACCGCATCAGCTACTATCAAGCTTTGCTCACATTGCAGCAGGCCGACGCTCTTTTTATACCTGGGTCAGATGATCCTAAATACACAGCATCAAAAATATTCCCATACCTGCTCACAAAAAGGCCGGTTTTGGCCGTATTTAATGCCGCAAGCTCTGCTATACCTATTATGCAGCAGTACGGTGTAGAACATGTTTACAACTATGATGACGTTACCTCCGAAAACTTATTTATATTTTTTGAGCAATTAATTAAGGGTAATTTCCAGACTGTTGAATATAATGCTGATGCCATCGAAAAATATTCGGCACTTGAAATGACGTTGGCGCAGTGCCGGTTATTTGATAGAATTATTTATGAACGCCATTAAACGAACTGTCGGCTTTATTTTAAAACATCCTTTGGGAAAAAAACATCCGGCAAAAGCCTTATGGCGGTTTGCCTGGTGGCAGGTACAGTCAAGGCTTTCAAGGTCGAAGTTCATTATAAAACCTTTTGTTGGTGATGTTAAGTTTTATGCAACCAAGGGGCTGAGGGGTATTACCGGTAATATATACACCGGTTTACATGAATTTAATGATATGGCCTTTCTGCTTCATTTTTTAAAGCCGGAAGATATCTTTTTTGACATTGGCGCGAATGTGGGTTCATATACGCTGTTGGCTTCCGGCATAGCCAAAGCTAATAGTGTTACACTTGAACCTGTTAAAGCAACTTTTGATATTTTAAACAGCAATATCGGGCTTAATTATTTGCAGAGCAAAGTAAAGCTTATTAATGCCGGCGCCGGCGCAACAGCGGGCGAGATCAGATTTTCGGCCGATGAAGATACCGGAAACCATGTTATTACTAAAGATGAGAAAGGCAAAAACACTGTTATCGTACCTATAATCACTATTGATTCATTATTGGAAACATACAAACCCGCTCTTATCAAGATAGACGTGGAAGGTTTTGAGACCGAAGTGCTTAAAGGAATGGGATCTACCCTTGATTCGCCTCTGCTAAAGGCAATCATCATTGAGCTTAACGGTAGCGGCGGCCGGTACGGTTTTAGCGATCAGGATATTCACAAGTTGTTACTATCAAAAGGTTTTAGGGCGGTTGCCTATGCCCCTTTTAAACGCGTTTTAACCGGGTTAGATACATTTGGTGCATACAATACTATTTACTGCAGAGACATTGAACTGATAAACCATCGCCTTCAAAATGCAAAAAGTTTTAATATAATGGGCGAGACCATCTGAATGAAAAATTTGGCTGTAGTTATCACTCACCCCATACAGTATTATGCACCGGTATTTAAGCTCCTGTATGAACGGCAAAAAATAAACGTCATGGTATTTTATACCTGGGGCGAAGGCGGTTTGCAAAAATTTGATCCAGGCTTTGGTAAAACTATCACTTGGAACCTTCCGCTCCTTGAGGGTTATCCTTATGAGTGGGTAAAAAACATTTCGACCGATCCCGGCTCGCATCATTCAAAAGGAATTGATAATCCCGATCTTATCAGTCAAATAAATAACTGGCAGCCCGATGTTATTATGGTGTACGGCTGGTTTTACAAAAGCCATCTCAAAATCCTCAAATATTTTAAAGGCAGGGTACCTGTTATTTTCCGGGGCGATTCAACTTTACTTGATGATCAAGGCGGTATCAAATCCGTATTGCGAAGCCTGTTTTTAAAGCGGATTTACCGCCATATTGATTGTGCACTATATGCAGGGTCAAACAATAAGGCTTATTTTAAAAAATGCGGTTTAAAAGAAACGCAGTTATTTTTTGCACCGCATGCTGTAGATAATGATCGCTTTGCCGAAGACAGGACCAATGAAGCCCTTACCCTTCGCAAACAGTTAGGAATAGCTGATGATGAAAAACTCCTGCTTTTTGCAGGCAAGTTTGAGTATAAGAAAAACCCGCTGTCGCTGCTTGAAGCATTTATCGACGTAACACAGCCGGGCACCCATCTGCTATTTGCAGGAAATGGTATTTTGGAGATAGAACTGAAAAATAAAGCAAGCCGGCATAAAAACATCCACTTTATTGATTTCCAAAACCAGCTTTATATGCCGGTGGTTTATCAGGCATGTGACATTTTTTGCCTCCCTTCAAAAGGCCCCGGTGAAACCTGGGGGCTGGCCATAAACGAAGCTATGGCCTGTAGCAAGGCCATACTTATATCAAGCAAAGTGGGCGCGGGCACCGATCTGGTAAAGGATTATGAAAACGGACTGATCTTTAAAGCGAACGACGGGGTTGATCTAAAAAGCAAGCTAAAAACATTGCTACTCTATGATAAAACCGCTTTATTTACAATGGGGCAACAGTCCAGGGAAATTATTGAAGGTTGGGGCTTTGTCAAACAGGTTGAAGCGATAGAACAATTGGTATTAAGTCAATAGCACCTGTCGGAAGTCATGAGTGAGGTTTCTTTCTCCATTTATTGAGAACTGACAAAAAACTAAGGCCAATTTATAAATAACACAACATTAGTTAGTAAATGCAGAACAGCAAATCGATAGAACGGTATATTGTGTTGTTTATACCATGGCTGCTGGCGCTGGCATGTAAAAGTGATAGTGTGTTATCCTATTTTATTTCATGGGGTGGTTCATTTTTTATATTCCTGATTACGCTTACCGGTTGGGTACGTCCAATCCCAAACGACCGCCCCATGGCCGAACAATTGATGAGGCCCTTATTTATTATCCAGATAATTTTTGCGGGGTACATGTGCAGCACATCCATCTTTTATTTTATGAATACCCTCGGCTATGAAAATTTCAAGCACGTGTTTATTCACACGTTAAAGGATAAAGACACTCTGGGCTTAATTGCCCAATGCCAGCGCTATTACTGCCTTGGGCATGCTTCATTTGTGATGGGCATACTTATTTTCATGAATTATCCGGTAACTAAAAAATACTACGTCGAAACCGAAAGGCTGGCAAATCTGCTCATGACGTCGGCAATTATCAGTTTTCCGCTTTCGCTGTTATTTCTTAAGATACCAGGCCTTTCCCAATTTTATTACCAGTTTAGCTCATTGAGCTTTATTGCCGGTACATTGGCGCTGGCCTTTGCCATACCACTAAAAAAAGGGGCCAATACGCTCATCTGCCTTTTACTATATGCCTTTAATTTTTACCAGGCGCTTACATCGGGGTTTAAAGAACCCATTATTATCAGCGTACTGGTTTTAGGGATCTTCCTATATCCTACCTATAAAAAATTAGTAACCATCACTTTTGTCCCTATCATTGTTTTATTATTTACGGTTTTACCAACATATAACCATATTTTCCGGGCCAATGCATGGAATGGAGATGCAGATAGCGACGAAGCCTCACAACTGGCCCTTGACGCAGCATTAAATAGTGATAACAGCGATGTTGACGAAACTAACTGGGATTTTTTAGTATATCGCTTAAGCGAGATCGATATGTTTACCCGCTTTGTGCAGTCGACACCTAAAAATGTGGATTTTTATGGATTGGATATTGTTAAACAATCGGCTATTGCGTTGGTGCCGCGGATTTTCTGGCCCTCCAAGCCAATTACCGAAGCCATGATCATGCAGCGCGTTTATGATGCCGGGGTGGTTAACCGTAACTCTTCCGTATCAGCCAAACCCGCCTACATCGTTGATGCGTATCTTTCAGGAGGTGATTGGGGGATCTTTATTTTCCTTTTCGCTTACGGCGCCCTCGCACAGCTAATAGCTGTTAAAGCCGAAAAACTTTTTGGGGGATATATATTAGGCACAGCACTTATATTTTCGGGCCTGTTTCAGATCATGTGGCGCGGCATCAGTTTTGAGTTCCTGTTCAATACCATCTTCTGGAGCTATATCAGCATGCTGCTCATTCATAAGGCATTGTTAAATTCTAAAATTTTAAAAGAGATTTGAATTACGCAACCGATCGATATGATTTTGAAAGAACTGTCTTAATGAAAAAATATAAAAATGTGGATCCGCAAATAACCATCGCATGAGCGCTTATAAAGATTACGATTATCCCGATGCAAGCCCTTGCCATGTATTTAAGGAGCTCGAGAAACCGCTTATGTCGTTATTAAATAAGGATAACAACACCAGCATTCTCGACCTTGGCTGCGGCAATGGTCACCTGGTAAATTATTTATTGGCAAGGGGATTTAATGCTTATGGTATCGATGCATCCAAACCAGGCATTGCTATTGCCGATAAAATAAATCCCGGCAGGTTTTTCGTTCATGATCTTTCGGTTGAAGGGGTACCGGAGCCATTAAGAGCTATACAGTTTAATACCATTATATCAACTGAGGTTATTGAGCATTTGTACGACCCCTACGCGTTTATACGCCTTTGCCGGGATGTTTTAAGCGAATCAAAAGGTGAGCTCATCATCTCAACGCCTTATCATGGTTATTTAAAAAACCTGTTTTTGAGTATTTTAAATAAATGGGATAATCATATCAGCCCTTTGTGGCAGGGCGGACATATCAAATTTTGGTCGGTTAAAACGCTGACACAAATCCTCAATGAACATGGATTTGAGGTAACAGCATTCAGGGGCTGCGGCAGGTTCCCTTATTTTTGGATGAGCATGATCATTAAAGCCAAACTCAAGTGAGCGAGAGCCTGGATATTATTATCTTAACTTTTAATGAGGAAAAGAACATTGGCGACTGCCTGCAAAGCGCGGCGGCGCTAAAAGCCAATATCTATATTGTTGATTCAGGTTCAACGGATACCACACTGGCCATTTGCCAAAGGTATACACAAAACGTCTTCAGCCATCCATTTGAAAATTATGCAGCCCAGCGTAACTGGGCTTTGAATAACCTGCCTTTAACAGGTACCTGGGTACTTAACCTGGATGCTGATCACCGGGTAACACCAGAGCTTGCCGCCCAGCTTAACGATATTTTCTCCAAGCCCATAGATGCTGAAACAAATGGTTTCCTGATCAGCAGGCGTACCCTATTTATGGGCAAATGGATCAAACATGGCGGCCACTATCCAACATACCACGCCAACCTGTTCAGGCGCGGCTTCGGGCATTGCGAAGAAAAATTGTATGATCAGCATTTTAAAGTTACCGGTAAAACGCAGGTACTTAAAACTGATATCATCGATGTAATAACCGATTCGCTTACCAGTTTCATTGCCCGGCATAATCATTGGGCAACGCTGGAGGCACAATACCTTGTTGAACAGCAAAACACCAAGGTTGTTGATGATAACGGCAAGCTGGTACATCCACGTTTATTTGGCAACCCTATGGAGCGGCGCCGGTATATGAAAAACCGATATGAGTCGTTTCCTTTATTTGTAAGGCCTGTAATTTATTTTACCATAAGATACTTTATAAAATTGGGTTTTTTAGATGGAAAAACCGGGCTGGTATTCCATTTTTTACAAGGATTTTGGTTCAGGTTTTTGATTGATGCAAAAATTTATGAGTTACAAAAGGAGAGCAAAAAACAATGAAACAACGTGCTTTTTTAAATAACCCGGCGATACGGTTCGTGCTGTTGTTTGTATTGCTGTTTGCCATTTTTTATAGCTTTAATATTTTCTTTTTCGGCATTACTAATCCCGGCGGAAATTATAACGCCTTTTTAGCCGAACACCTGAATTATATTGCGGCTTTGAGACAGGTTTTATTGGATTGCAGTGTCATGATCCTGAAGTGGCTTGGTTACGCTGCTATTGATAATAATTCCGAGTTACTGGTTGCGGGTAAAGGGACACTGGCTATTGTATACAGTTGTCTCGGCTTAGGGTTGGTCAGCTTCTTTTCGGCATTTGTGCTGGCCTATCCGTCTCCGTTGCGGTCAAAATTGGTATTTCTCATTTCAGGCATTTTAGTTATCGAATTTTTAAACGTGATTCGTTTTGTTTTACTGGCCATCTTCTGGTCGAAAAAGGCAAACCGGATAGTTGATCACCATACCATTTTTAATATACTTCTTTACATTATTATAGCGTTTAGCCTGTATATTTGGATCAAACGTAATGATAAGCTTACCGGCGCTGATGTTCAGAACTGACCTTTCAACTTATAATAATTATCCTTATCATCCGGGCGGCAACGTTTTAAAACGCATTTTGTGGTACTACTGTAACGCCATATTCTTTAAAACAAGCATTATACCCTCAAGTGCGTTCAAAGCATTTTTGCTGAAGCTGTTTAGTGCCAAGGTGGGTAAAAATGTAACTATTAAGCCTTGCGTAAACATCAAATATCCATGGAACCTGCATATCGGCGATGAAAGTTGGATAGGTGAAAATGTATGGATAGATAGTTTAGTGCTCATCCATATCGGCGCGCATGTTTGCCTGTCGCAGGGGGCTGTGCTGTTAACGGGCAGCCACAATTACCAAAAAACATCCTTTGATTTGATAACCAAAGGCATAATTTTGGAAGACGGCGTGTGGATCTGCGCCGGGGCTATGGTAAATCCGGGCGTGACGGTAGCATCGCACGCGGTATTAACCAGCGGTTCTATCGCTACAAAAAACATGGAGGCGTACGGCATCTACCAGGGCAACCCGGCGGTAAAGATCAGGGAACGGGAAATCAGTTAAAACTTAAACATCATCTGCTTAAAATAATTATATGCTGAAACAAAAACTACAAACCCACCAAATCATTTTATTGGTTATCAGCGGGATTGTTTTCATTATGGGCATTATGCTGATCATAGCTCCAGCAGCCATTTACCCCGACCCCAGCAAGGGCTTCCAGGTAATGCGCTCAATGGAACTGGGTTCGGCATTTAATGTCATGGTTAAACCCGATCAGAACGATATCAGCAAAAACACTTCAGAATTCCTCGCCTGGTGGTCGCCGGGGCAATACCTGGTGCCCTATTTCTTTAAACTTATTTTTGGCGTCAACACAGGTCGCGCTTCTTCAATAGTAACCCTGCTATTTTCGTTATCCGGCATTTTCGGCTTTTACTATTTCTTTAAAAAAGCAGGGTTTACACCAATGATCTCGGCTTTAAGCGTACTATTCATCGTAATTCAGTTATCTTTTTTTACACCTTATGTATTTTACAATGGTGGCGAGGTACTACTTTTTGGTTACACCGGCTGGTTTTTATACGGATGCATAGCCATTGAAAAAATAACCTGGAAACTGGTCGTATTCCTCTTTATAGGTGGAATATTAGGCTTCATTTGCAAATCGTCATTTTTATGGATGTATGCTGCCACTTGCCTTTTTTTATGGCTTAGGTTTTCAATGGGAACCAAAGACATCATTCGCTGGATAAAAAATGGCATATGGATAGGAGTCCCTGCGGTATTATCCTTATTTATGGTCTATCATTTTTATCTTTCAAAAGGTGCTAACCCCTCGTCGATAACCGGAAGTATGAAGCTGGTTTGGGAAACTTTTGGCTTTCCTTTTGCCTCGCCAATATTAACCGCTTTTTCGGTAGATGACCTTACAAACGGCCTTTTGTTTCATGATGACCCTCCCATGTTTACTTACTTTTGGGGGGTGATAATTGTGCTGATCTGTGCTGTATTAAGCATTTTATTAATTTGGTTTATTGTAAAAAAGGCGCCTCACAAAAATTATGCGCTGCTACTGGTGGTTTTTTATGTGGTATCGGTGTTGTTTTTCGGACAATCATTTTTGAGACAAGCCAATATTTCATATGAAGCAAGGCATTTGAGGCTCATCGGGCTTATCGCTGCACCAGGCATCATTTACCTGGTAAGCAGATTGCAAACTGGTTATAAATACCTGTTTTATTTTATATGTTTTGTAATAGCTTACTCCAGCTACAAATACTTTGTGCCAAGCTACTTTCAAAATAAAAATATCGGCGCAAGGGGATATTCGGGGATAGCACAGTTATTTATCGATCAGCCATCGCTAAACTATATCCGCAACCTGGATAAGCAAAACAACAACGCCATTTTTGTATTTAACAGCCCTGATCTGAGCCTGGAAATTGAACGCAACCGCACTATAACCGTTGAAACCATTGGCGCTGAAGTGGCAATCGATTATGATGAATATGTATATAATGGGCACGCCGGACCACTGTACATAGTTTTGCCCGCCGATTACATCGGTCCAAAATCAACTATTATGCGCAAATGTTTTCCTGGCTATACCGGCTTTAAAATGACGATGCTTAGTAATGACTACATTTTGTGGGAGGCTAAATAACGCTGGCGTTGATCTCTTTCCAAAGCAGGTCTTTTAGCTGATCGATATTTTTCTGGGCCACAGATGATATAAATATAGAGGGGATTCCATCAGGGATCTCCTTTTTCATTTCAGCCTGCAGCTCATCGTCGAGCATGTCGGTCTTGGTTATGGCTAACACACGAGGCTTGTGCATCAGTTCGGGATTATATTCTTCCAGTTCATGCAGCAGGATGCTGTATTCTTCTTTTATACTGCGCGATGTATCGGCAGGCACCATAAACAGCAATACCGAGTTGCGTTCAATATGTCTCAAAAACCTAAACCCTAAACCTTTGCCCTGTGATGCTCCTTCAATAATGCCCGGAATATCGGCCATTACAAATGAACGGCCGCCACGGTATGATACGATACCTAAATTGGGCACCAGTGTGGTAAAAGCGTAATCGGCAATTTCGGGCTTGGCAGCCGATACCACCGAAAGCAGGGTGGATTTACCTGCGTTAGGGAAACCTACCAAACCAACATCAGCCAACACTTTTAGTTCGAGGATATTCCAGTCCTCACGGCCATCTTCGCCGGGTTGGGCAAAGCGGGGGGTTTGTTGGGTTGATGTTTTAAAATGCCAGTTGCCCAAGCCACCGCGGCCACCGGGAGTAAGGATCTTGGTTTCACCATCTTTGGTTATTTCAAAAAGTACTTCACCGGTTTCAGCATTTTTCACGGTAGTACCAAGGGGCACTTCCAATATTTCGTCGCGGCCGGTTTTGCCCGTACGCAATGAGCTGCCGCCCGAATCGCCATCACCGGCAATTACGTGTTTACGGTATTTAAGGTGCAGCATAGTCCACAGTTGGGCGTTACCTTTTACAATAACATGGCCTCCCCTGCCGCCGTCGCCACCATCGGGACCGCCTTTTGAAGTTAATATATCACGATGCAAATGGGCAGAACCAGCACCTCCGTGGCCTGAACGGCAACAGATCTTCACATAATCAACAAAATTTGAACCCTGCGACATAATTTTTGATTTAGACGGAAAGTCCGAAAGTCAGTAAAGTCCGAAAGTTAAGAATTTTAATCTTCCTAACCTGCGGACTTTACTGACTTCCGGACTAAAGACTTTCGGACGGACTATTAGTTATATGATTCGTTTACACCAACAATAGCGTCGAAGATCTCATCAACCGAGCCCACACCGTTAATGCTTGTAAACTTATCCTGCTGCTGATAAAAACCCGCTACAGGAGCAGTTTTATCATTGTATTCTTTAATTCGTTTGCGGATCACCTCAGGGTTGGCATCATCCGGTCTTCCAGATTCTTTACCTCGCTCTAATAAACGGCGCTCCAGCTCTTCATCGCCAACTTCAAGGGCGATCATGCCTGAAATTGCCGATTGTTTTGATTCGAGTAACTGATCCAAAGCTTCGGCTTGTGCAACTGTACGTGGAAAACCATCGAAAATAAAACCTTTGGCTTTCTTGTTGGCATCAAGTTTATTACTGATCATGCCGATAACTACTTCATCAGGAACCAGTTTACCATCATCCATCAGCTTTTTAGCTTCCAAACCGAGGGCTGTACCTTGTGAAATTTCACCACGTAACAAATCTCCGGTTGAAAGGTGGATCAAATCGTATTTCTCAATAAGTTTTTTCGACTGAGTACCTTTCCCGGCTCCGGGAGGGCCAAACAAAACCAGATTTAGCATGCTCTTGATAAATTAAAAGCCTTTCGGTAATACAACAGAAAGGCTTACAGTTAATTTGCACCAGCGGTGGAAAAATTCCGGACTGCAGTGCTTTGTTGTGCACTCGAAGGGAGTCGAACCCCTAACCTTCTGATCCGTAGTCAGATGCTCTATCCAATTGAGCTACGAGTGCTTTCCGAAATGGAATGCAAAGATAGATTTTTAAACTTTCGCTGCAAACTTTTATTCAAATTATTTTACAATTTCGGCAATAGCCTCAAAATTTGGCAGTTGACCGGCATCTTCAAGCACCTCCGCATAAATGATATTCTGCTCTTCGTCAATTACAAAGGCGGCACGCTTTGAAACACCCTTAAGCCCCATCACAAACTGATCATAAATAGCACCATAAGCCGTAGATACTTCTTTGTTAAAATCAGAAAGCAGATCGAACTGATAATTGTTCTCTTCTTTAAACTTAGCTAAAGTAAAAGGCGAATCAACAGAAATGCCCAATATAGTAGCGTTTAAACCATCATAGTATCCAAAGCTATCGCGCATGGTGCAAAGCTGCGTGGTACAAACGCCTGTAAACGCTAAAGGGAAAAAGTGGATCACGACCTTACGGCCTTTAAAATCGGCTAATGAAACGGTTTTTAAGGCCGATGATATTAAAATGAACTGAGGGGCGGGCTGGCCAATCTGTAATGACATACGTATTTGTTTTAGGCAAAAAAACAAAAATAAAACGAGTAAAAGTACTCCTCTTCCTTTTTTAACATTGAGATGTTCAAGATACTATTCAACAAACGTCAAACTAAAAAATTAGTTAAAACCCCTAAATAACTAAAAATTTAGTTTTAACTTTATAGCATAAACCTTTTATGCTATGATCAGGAACTACTTTAAAACCGCCTTGCGAAGTCTATTAAAAAACAAAGGCTTTACATTCATTAATATTTTAGGACTGGCATTAGGGCTGGCCATTTGCCTGCTCATTACATTTTATGTGGTTGATGAGCTGAGCTACGACAGGTATAATATCAAACACGACAGGATCTACCGGGTAAACACCGCCCTGAAATATAGCGGCACACTTACTGAATATGCCACTGCTGCCATTCCGGTTGCTAACGTTTTAAAAACGGAGTTTCCTGAAGTTGAAACGGCAGTTCGTATAAGCCCGGCCCTAAACATCCGCTTTAAAAAAGGAGATGAAATTGTGCGCGAAGACGGCACAACTTTTTACAGTGAACCCAATATTTTCGATGTATTCACCCTCCCCCTCCTTTCGGGCGATGCAAAAACGGCTTTAAAAGAACCCAATACCGCGGTTATTTCTGAATCAATGGCAAAAAAATATTTTAACCGCATCAGTGTGGTTGGCCAAACTTTATTTTTAGTAACGAGCGGCACATCGCTTAAGATAACAGGAGTAATGAAGGACATGCCCGCTCAATCACATTTTAGAGCTAACTTTTTACTGGCAAGAGACCATCCAATCAATAATGACGCCGCATGGAACCAGTTAACCCCCTTTGCCACCTATGCGCTGCTTAAAACTAACGCAAATATCAGCCGGCTCGAAACTAAACTCAATGCCGATATGCAAAACGGCCTTAAAAGCTCAAGGACAATGAATTATAGCAAATTCGTAGCAGGTGGCAATTATTTCAAGCTAAGCCTGATGCAGGTAACTGATGTCCACCTCAAATCAAACCGGGTTATGGAACTGGGTGCCAACGCCAATGGCCAGTATGTTTACATTTTTACAGCAGCGGCAATTTTCATCCTGCTGCTGGCTTGCATTAATTTCATGAACCTGTCTACAGCCCGTTCAGCCAACCGCGCCCGTGAAGTCGGTGTGCGTAAGGTATTAGGCTCATCCCGCAGTCACCTCATTTTTCAGTTTCTTGCCGAATCCCTGATCGTAACTTTCGTAGCAGCCATTATAGCAGTACTGTCAGCCTGGGCTTTGCTGCCTTTATTTAATCACCTATCAAACAAACAACTGGCAATTAATGCGCAAACCATAACCTGGCTATTACCCGCCTTGTTAAGCATTGTCATTATTGTGGGCCTTTTAGCCGGCTCCTACCCTGCCTTCTTCTTATCGGCATTTCAACCAATTAATGTATTAAACGGAAAAGTTTCAACCGGCTTTAAAGGCGGGGCTTTCCGGAGCACCCTGGTCGTTTTCCAGTTTTCTATTTCGATATTTTTAGTGATAGACACCCTGGTTATTTACAATCAGCTTAATTATATCCAAAATAAGGATCTGGGCTTTAACCGCAACCAGGTTCTCATCCTCAATAATGTAAACACACTTGAGCATCCCGAACTACTGAAACAGGAGATTAAAAAGTTACCCGGCGTTGTTAATGCCACTCTTACCAGCTTTTTGCCTACCGCCAATAACAAAGTTTTAAACTACGTGTCACCCGGTGGCAAAGAAGGCCAGTCAACCCAGTTCTGGAAAATAGATGAAGATTACATTAACACGATGGGGATGCAAATGAAGACCGGCCGGGGATTTTCCGGGGAGTTTAGAACCGATTCGACAGCTATGGTTATTAATGAAACAGCCGCAAATGTATTCGGTTATGGTAATGATGCCATTGGCAAAACAATAACCACAGGTACCGCAACCAACCTAAAAAAATATCGTGTAATAGGAGTGGTAAAAGATTTCAACTTCAGTTCGCTGCGCGATAATGTAACCCCACTGGTCATGACTTTAGACAACGACTGGCTGGCGCGTTTAAGTATCCGGGTAAATACGCATAATCTGCCATCTCTAATGACCCGGATAGAAAAGACATGGAAAACCATCGGTCCAAATGAACACTTTGATTATTCGTTTATGGATACCGATTTCGACGCATTGTACCGCACCGAACAGCGAATGGGGCAGCTTTTTATTCTGTTTACAGGCCTCGCTATAGCCATTGCCTGCCTGGGCTTGCTTGGTCTTGCCGCTTACGCCGCCGAACAGCGCAACCGGGAAATTGGTATTAGAAAAGTGCTTGGCGCAAGTATCACAGCCATTGTAACCATGTTGTCGAAAGATTTTGTTAAACTGGTAATCATATCATTTGCCATAGCCGCTCCATTAGCCTGGCTTACCATGAATAAGTGGCTTCAGGGATTTGCCTATCGCCAAAATATACAATGGTGGGTGGTGATATTAGCGGGCTCGGGGGCTGTATTTATTGCATTAGCTACTATTAGCTTACAATCATTCAGGGCCGCGGCGGCCAACCCGGTTAAAAGTTTGCGTTCTGGTGATTAGAGGTTAGGTATAAGTAAACATCGCGCCGGCAACCGCATACTACTTGCGCCGGTTTAAGAGAAGAAGCAAAACTTTCCGGACAAACATTTTAGCACTAACTTAGCTTTCAACTACACAATCCATGAAAGCAATAGTGATCACCCAACCCGGCGGGCCCGAAGTTTTGCAGCTTGCCGAAAGGCCCAAGCCGGTTATTGCCGATGACGAAGTATTGATAAAGGTAATGGCGGCGGGCATCAACCGTCCCGATATTTTTCAGCGCAAGGGCAATTATCCGCCGCCGGCAGGTGCGCCGGCGGATATCCCCGGCCTGGAAGTGGCCGGTATCATTACTGAAGTCGGTAAAAAAGTTACCCGTTGGAAACCCGGCGACAGAGTTTGCGCATTGGTTGCCGGCGGCGGTTATGCTGAATATTGTAAAGCGCCCAAGGGCCAATGCCTGCCCATTCCCACTAATCTAAGCTTCCCTAAAGCTGCATCACTGCCTGAAACCTTTTTTACCGTTTGGAGCAATGTATTTGACCGAGGCAATTTACAACCCGGCCAATCATTGCTGGTACATGGCGGATCGAGCGGCATTGGTGTTACGGCTATTCAAATGGCCAAAGCTTTAGGCAGTACCGTTTATGTAACAGCCGGATCTGATGAAAAATGCAGTTTCTGTGAGCAGCTTGGCGCGGATAAAGCCATCAACTATAAAACGACTGATTTTAAAGACGCGATCAAATCGCTTACCGATGGTACAGGCGTTAATGTGATCCTGGATATGATTGGCGGCAACTATATGCCTGGCAATATCGATTCGCTGGCTGTTGAGGGACGGCTGGTCATGATCAACGCAATGAATGGCCGCGAAGTACAGCTTGATTTGGGCAAAGTAATGGCAAAAAGACTGATCATTACCGGATCGATGCTACGCAGCAGGGAAACAGCTTTCAAAGCAGCTATAGCCCAAAACCTCGAACAAAAAATATGGCCATTGTTATCATCAGGAAAAATCACACCCATAGTGTACAAAACTTTTGATGCAGGCGAGGCCGCCGAGGCTCATAAACTAATGGAGAGCAGCACTCATACAGGCAAAATTGTTTTGACTTTTGCGCAATAAATGCAAACAATTATCAATGTTGAAATTATCCTTCAAAAATCTTAAAACACTATGTAAATAATTGGATAGAAATCTTAACTTTGCGCCTCTGAAATAGCATCTTATACATTCCTGTTACAAATGATGTATGTTGCTGTTCAGTAAAAGCATTTTTTAAAAAACACCAGGTTATATATGCCAAACATTGGAAAAATTTCAAGGATCATTGGTCCGGTAGTCGACGTAAGTTTCGCTGATGACGCTCATCTTCCTAAAATTTATGACGCATTAGAGATCACGAAAGACAATGGCCAAAAAGTTATTTTAGAGGTTCAGCAGCACTTAGGCGAAGACCGTGTACGTGCTATCGCGATGGACTCGACCGACGGCTTGTTACGCGGTATGAAGGTATTGGATACCGAAGCTGCTATCAAAATGCCGGTAGGCGATAATATCAAAGGTCGTGTATTTAACGTGGTAGGTGATGCTATCGACGGTATCCCGAATCTTGACAAAGTAAATGGTCGTCCTATTCACGCAACCCCTCCAAGGTTTGAAGACCTATCTACCGAAACTGAGGTACTTTTTACAGGTATTAAAGTTATCGACCTTTTAGAGCCTTATGCAAAAGGTGGTAAAATTGGTTTGTTTGGTGGTGCCGGTGTAGGTAAAACTGTATTAATCCAGGAACTGATCAACAACATCGCAAAAGCTTATGCAGGTTTATCTGTATTTGCCGGTGTTGGTGAGCGTACACGTGAAGGTAATGACCTTTTACGTGAGATGCTTGAATCAGGCATTATAAAATATGGCGACGCTTTCATGCATTCAATGGAAGAAGGCGGTTGGGACTTAACTAAAGTTGATACCGAAGCCATGAAAGATTCAAAAGCAACATTCGTATTCGGTCAAATGAACGAGCCGCCGGGTGCACGTGCACGTGTGGCCCTTTCAGGCTTAACAATTGCCGAGTACTTCCGTGACGGTGATGAAGATGGTAAAGGCCGTGATATCCTTTTCTTTATCGATAACATCTTCCGTTTTACACAGGCAGGTTCAGAAGTATCAGCGCTTTTAGGTCGCATGCCATCAGCAGTAGGTTACCAGCCAACGCTGGCAACTGAGATGGGTACCATGCAGGAGCGTATCACTTCAACCAAACGTGGTTCGATCACTTCAGTACAGGCCGTTTACGTACCTGCGGATGACTTGACCGACCCTGCGCCGGCTACAACCTTCGCCCACTTGGATGCTACTACCGTACTTTCACGTAAAATTGCCGAGCTTGGTATTTATCCTGCAGTGGATCCATTGGATTCAACCTCACGTATCCTTAGCCCAGCTGTTTTAGGTGACGAGCACTACAATACAGCTCAACGCGTTAAAGAGACTTTACAACGCTACAAAGAGCTTCAGGATATCATCGCCATCCTTGGTATGGACGAGCTTTCTGAAGAAGATAAGTTAGTTGTATCACGCGCTCGTCGTGTTCAGCGTTTCTTGTCACAACCATTCCACGTTGCTGAGCAGTTCACCGGCTTAAAAGGTGTACTGGTTGACATTAAAGATACCATCAAAGGTTTCAACATGATCATGGACGGTGAAGTTGACGAGTATCCTGAAGCAGCTTTCAACTTAGTTGGCAGCATTGAAGATGCTATTGAAAAAGGCAAAAAGCTGTTGGCTGAAGCTAACTCTTAATAAGAAGCAAGAAAATAAGACTCAAGAATCAAGAACAGGAAAAGCCTGGCTCTTGATTCTTAAATCTTGAATCTCAAAAAGCATGACATTAGAAATTCTTACTCCCGATAAAAAAGTTTACGAAGGCGAGGCCACCTCAGTAACCTTACCTGGTGCTTTGGGATTATTTGAAATACTGAACAACCACGCCCCAATCATTTCCACCCTTCAGGATGGCAAACTTACCGTACGCGGTGGTGCAGCTAAAGAAGAAGTGTTTTTTATTAAAGGCGGTGTTGTTGAAGCATTAAACAATAAAGTAACTGTTTTAGCTGAAGGTATTCAGCACAAATAGGCGCTACTTTATAAATTTATAAAGCCCGGATAAGCTTTTATCCGGGCTTTTTTGTACCCTTTTTTGGGGAGGATACGTAAACGCCATTTTTGTAAAGTACGAAGCAATCTCCTATTAGCAGAGCGGCCCATGCAAACAAACTACCCTGTAATTGCCCTGGGGATTGCTTCATACCTTACAATCAATAATGACCTATATTTTTATCAATCATAACCTTTCTGGTTAATGCGCTTGTTTCAAAGCCTTGTCAAGCTCTGCTGTAAGTGTATACCCGGATGATGGCCTTTCGCTGTTATTATTTACAATCTTGCCATCGGTTCCGATTGTAATATAATGAGGGATACCTGTTACGTTATATTTTTGACATACCGGGTTTCTTGTCCAGCCCTCTGCAATGAGGTTGACACCACTTATATTTAATGAGGCCAAACTACTTTTCCACGCTTTCTCGTCCGAATCAACACAGATGTTGAGGAACACTACATTCTTATCTTTATACCGCTCGTGCAAAGCTGCAGTCGTGTTCTTTATTTCGTAAACGCAAGGGCCGCATCCTACGCCCCAAAAATCGATATACACTACTTTTCCCCGGAAGCTTTTCAAGGACACCACCTCACCCTTATCATTCTTCAAACTAAATTCAGGCGCCAGATTACCGGGTTTTAATTGCCGTACTGTTGCATAAAATTGCGCAAGAGTATCTGCATATCTTGGCGTTTTAACCTTAGTTTTAAAATCCTTGTAGATGTTCTCAGCATCGTCAAACGAATAGTAACCAAAATCCATCTCTATGGCTTTCGTTATAAACCAGTCACGGAACTCAATTAAATGGAGATTGGCTAGCCCCAGATAATATTCATCCCACGCAGGAGTAAAGGGCGTTAATTTCTTATCCCAATCCGATCCTATTATAGTTGTATTATTCAGTCCCTTATAAAATCGGACGTAGTTAAAAATAAATTCTTTGTAGCTATTGCTGTTTTTAAAAGAAAACTCTGATTGGGCGTGATATGCTCCGGCAGGAAATTGCTGATTGAGCGCTTTTCCTGTAGCAGAGGTGTCGTTTATATGCAACTCATATTTAGATAACAAGTGATGGCTATTCAAAAAACCAACGTACTGATAATAAACATCAGTAATTAACTTCTGACTTTCGGGATAATCAAGATGCACCGCGGCTGTCATCATCACTTTATTATATAACTTATTGATCTTCTCAAACTTTGCGGAATCGGTGAGTTTATTATCATATAAGGACTGTCCCAAATCCATCGACTCTTTACGGTAGAGATTATACATCAGCATCATGGTTTGCAACCGCTCGTTTGTATGCTGGAAAGGAGAGGTGATGCGGAATGTGTTTTTAAAGTCCTTATTATCCCAACTAAGTACCAGGGTATCGTTCCTTTGGGCGCAAACGGTGATAGCATCGTCATTGAGGTACAGATAGATATCTTCGGTATCTCCGTCAATATTTATAGCTGTATTGAAATTGCCGTCCTTATCAACAGGTATCGTTAATGAGTAATTAGTTAAATCGCCGGTTACAGCCATCTCCCAATATTTATCAGTAAAGTTTTTGACGTTCCCTTTAATTACAGCCGTGGCTTTTGGAGTTGAGACAATTAGCGGCTTATTTTCAGCAACAGCTTTAACAGGTTTCTTTTTTATCTGGGCATTTGCCGTTGCTACTAAGAGCAGTAGAATTATACAGGTTAGGTTTTTCATTCAGGGTGACAGGGTTAGATTATGTCAAATATAAAGAAATAAACTATTCGAATAAATCAACTTTTATTTTTAATTCTACAACTTAGGATTCATACTTACCATTTTACGGGGTGCAAATGTGCAGAATAATGGGTACTGAACTATTTAAAGAGATTGAGGCAACATCAGCAAAAAAGGCAGAGCCGCAGAATAATCCAGCAACTCATATTCCAGTCCCAGCAGCCTGATGTTATTGATGGTCATAGTGATATTTTTCCGCTTGCAGGAACCAGGCTTTAAGACCGAGCTTTCGGATATGAACCATTTTTCAAACAGGCGTGCAGTACGTCCATTGCCATCTTCAAAAGGATTGATCTTCACAAACATCAAGTGGATCATTGAGGCAGAAAAGAATGCTTCCGGAACGGCCAACTTAGCTTGCAATAACAGCTCGATATCATTAAAAAGCAACTCCAGTTTTTGTTCGACCAAATCAGACGAAGCCTCGCTAAAGCAAATCACAGATTTCTTTGTAACCGTTGCTTTTAGCAGCATTGCAAATACTCACCCCATCCTTATTAATAAAGGTTTTATCGGCATGATGCTGTAGCAATAATTTAACTATTTCGGCCCGGCCCTGTTTAGCAGCTAAAAACAAAGCCGTTTCGCTATCCCGATTTACCGGGTTTGGATCGGCACCTTTTTCAAGCAGTAACTTTATCACATCATTGTGCCCCTTATAAGAGGCTATTAATAACGGGGTAGATTTATCTGCCGCTTTACAATTTACATCAACTCCTTTGGTTAACAGCAAGGCAACCGTTGCTGCCTGTCCGTTTCTTGATGCTATAATGATGGGGTTCCAATTGTGCTCGTCTTTAGCATTAATATCTGCACCTTTTTCAATCAGGTAGGCGGCCATTTCGGTACTGCCGCTTTGGCAAGCCACCATCAGGGGTGTCCAATTTGATTTTGGAACAAGGCTTAAATCAGCTCCCGCTTCCACCAACATCTTTACAGCTTTAAGATCGTTTTGCCCTACTGCTTTAAGCAAGGGTGTCATATCATTTTTACCTCTTATGTTTATATTCTTTGGTGATTTCAATAATTCGGAAAGCTGATCGTAATTTTTGTTTTCGATGGCGGTAAATGCATCTTGCGAGAAACTTTTTGTTACGCTAAATAGCAGTAATGTCAGGATTAGGATTTTGTTCATTGTAAGTATATGATATTAATGCCTGAAACTAATCATTTATCAACTTCCATTAGCACAGCCGGATACTTTTTTTTAAAGTTAAATTATCTTTCCTCCCATTTCAGGCAGAAAATCGACAACTTGCTATGCATGCATAAAAAACATACCGAATACCGTTTTAAACTTTGGTCTATTTTGTAAAATATTTTATATCTTTATAAACAAATTTTACAAAATTAAATTCTAAAAATTTTAAATAATTAAAATTAAATACTTATTTTAAAAAATCAGAAATGACTATTGCTATTGCATGATGCTATGGCTACCTTACATATATTGATTTTCGATACCAAGTAAACCAGTATCATCAACAAAAATTAAATACTAAAACTGTCTACATATCTAATAAAATGAGTTCATCATCAGATACCACCAACGCTATAGAATTGAACAAGTATAGCAAAACATTTACCCAGGACCCAACACAGCCTGCCGCACAGGCCATGCTTTACGGGATCGGCTTAACAGACGATGATATGCGCAAAGCACAGGTCGGCGTGGCCAGTATGGGTTACGATGGTAACACTTGCAACATGCACCTCAATGACCTGGCTAAGCTGGTTAAACAAGGTATCTGGGATGAAGACATGGTAGGCCTGATATTCCATACTATTGGCGTAAGCGATGGCATGAGCAACGGTACTGAAGGTATGCGTTACTCATTGGTGAGCCGCGATATCATTGCCGACTCAATTGAGGCTGTTACCGGCGCTCAGTACTATGATGGCTTAATTACCCTGCCGGGTTGTGATAAAAACATGCCAGGTTCCATCATGGCTATGGGCCGTTTAAATCGTCCTTCAATCATGGTTTACGGTGGAACTATTAAACCGGGTCATTGGAAAGGCGAAGATTTGAATATTGTATCGGCATTTGAGGCTTTGGGTAAAAAGATTGCCGGCCAGATTGATGATGTTGATTTTATGGGCGTTATTAAAAACGCCTGTCCAAGCGCAGGTGCCTGCGGTGGTATCTATACAGCTAACACGATGGCTGCAGCTATTGAGGCATTGGGTATGAGTTTACCGTATTCATCATCAAACCCTGCTCTAAGCGCTGAGAAAAAAGCAGAATGCCTTGCCGCCGGTAAAGCTATCAAGGTGTTGTTAGAAAAGGATATTAAACCATCAGATATCATGACCCGTGAGGCATTTGAAAATGCTATCGTTGTGATCATGGTACTGGGCGGTTCAACCAACGCGGTATTGCACCTGATTGCAATGGCAAAAAGCGTTGACGTTAAATTAACCCAGGATGATTTCCAGGCTGTAAGTAACCGGATCCCAGTACTGGCCGATATGAAACCAAGCGGAAAATACATGATGGAAGACCTGCACAACATTGGCGGTGTTCCGGCTGTAATGAAATACTGTTTAGAGCAGGGCTGGTTACATGGTGATTGCCTAACTGTTACCGGTAAAACCATTGCCGAAAACCTTACTGAAATCCCGGCCCTGGAGTTTGAGACTCAAAAGATCATCAAACCGAAAGAAAACCCGATTAAAGCTACCGGTCACCTGCAAATTTTGTACGGAAACCTTGCCGAAGGTGGCAGCGTTGCCAAAATTACAGGTAAAGAAGGCGAACGTTTCACCGGTCCTGCCCGTGTATTTGACGGCGAGTTTGAACTGATTGCCGGTATCCAGAGCGGCCGTGTTAAAAAAGGTGACGTTGTGGTGATCCGCAACGTGGGCCCTAAAGGCGCGCCGGGTATGCCGGAAATGCTAAAACCAACCTCAGCCATATTCGGTGCCGGTTTGGGTAGTTCAGTTGCATTAATTACAGATGGACGCTTTAGCGGCGGTACGCATGGTTTCGTCGTCGGTCACATCACACCCGAGGCTTACGATGGCGGGTTTATAGCGATGGTAAAAGACGATGATATCATTAATATTGATGCTGTTGCCAATACTATAAACGTTTCGCTACCGCAAGAAGAAATAGCCGCACGCCGTGCCGCATGG
Source organism: Mucilaginibacter gossypii (assembly GCF_900100945.1). Classification (GTDB taxonomy): domain Bacteria; phylum Bacteroidota; class Bacteroidia; order Sphingobacteriales; family Sphingobacteriaceae; genus Mucilaginibacter; species Mucilaginibacter gossypii. The sequence continues at coordinate 158,732 of NZ_FNCG01000017.1, forward strand.
CAAAAACCGGCGCTGAAGGTTACCAAGGGTGTGTTATACCGTTACGCTAAAAACGTGACTACCGCTGCCGAAGGCTGCGTTACCGACGAATAATTAATAAACAAAATGGCTTATTATAAAAGCCATGAATGAATAAAGTGAACACAAATTAAGCCCGTTCATTTTAGCAAATTAGAGACAGATAGAATAAATCAGTTTAGCACCAAAAAGTGCTATGAATATAAAAAATACAGGTATGGAAACTGCACAAGAAACCTTAACCGCGCCAGCCGCCACCGAAACCGTAAACGTTTCTGGATCGGTAGCATTATTGGAAGCATTGATAGCCGAAGGTACCGATACCATTTTTGGTTACCCAGGAGGCGCTATCATGCCCATTTATGATGCTTTGTTTGATTATAATGATAAACTGAACCATATACTGGTACGCCACGAACAGGGCGGCATTCACGCCGGCCAGGGTTATGCACGTACATCGGGCAAAGTGGGTGTGGTATTTGCCACCAGCGGCCCGGGCGCTACCAACCTGGTAACAGGCTTGGCCGATGCCCAGATCGACAGCACCCCGTTGGTTTGTATTACCGGTCAGGTTTTCGCGCACCTTTTAGGTACCGATGCCTTCCAGGAAACTGATGTGATCAACATTACCACTCCGGTTACCAAATGGAACTACCAGGTAACTGATGCCACCGAAATCCCGGAAGTTATTGCCAAGGCATTTTATATTGCCCGCAGCGGCAGGCCAGGTCCGGTATTGATTGACATTACTAAAAACGCGCAGATCCAGCTGTTTGACTTTGCAGGCTACAAACCTTGCGATCATATCCGCAGCTACAGGCCGAAACCAATTGTTCGTCCGCAATATATTGAGCAGGCTGCTGAGTTGATCAACAGTGCTAAAAAACCATTCATCCTGTTTGGTCAGGGTGTTATTTTGGGCGGTGCTGAGCAGGAGTTTAAAGCCTTTGTTGAAAAAAGTGGTATCCCTGCTGCCTGGACAGTACTTGGTGCAGGCGCTATCCCTTCAGACCATCCGTTAAATGTAGGTATGCTGGGCATGCATGGCAACTACGGCCCTAACGTTTTAACTAACGAGTGCGATGTATTGATCGCGATAGGTATGCGTTTTGACGACCGTGTAACCGGTCGCCTGGATAAATATGCTAAACAAGCAAAAGTTGTTCACTTAGATATTGACCCTGCCGAGATCGACAAAAACGTAAAATCAACCGTACCGGTTTGGGGCGATTGCAAGGAAACACTTCCATTGCTGACCAAGGCCATCGAAAAGAAAGAACATACAGAATGGTTAGCTAAATTCAATGATTACACCCGCCAGGAAGTTGAGGCCGTTATCCATAACGAACTTAATCCAACTACGCCTGAAATGACTATGGGCGAGGTAATCAAACAGCTTAACGAGATTACCAAAGGCGAGGCAGTTATCGTTACCGACGTAGGTCAGCACCAAATGGTAGCATGTCGCTACGCTAAGTTTAACAATACCCGCAGCAACGTAACCAGCGGTGGTTTAGGAACCATGGGTTTTGCATTGCCTGCTGCTATAGGCGCTAAATTTGGCGCTCAGGATCGTACTGTAGTAGCTATTATTGGCGATGGAGGTTTCCAGATGACCTGCCAGGAATTGGGTACTATTATGCAAAGCGGTATCGATGTAAAAATTATCATCCTTAATAACCGCTTTCTGGGCATGGTAAGACAATGGCAGGAATTATTTAATCAGCGCCGTTACTCATTTGTTGATATTCAAAGTCCGGATTTTGTGGCGTTAGCCGCAGCATACCGCATACCGGGCAAATTAGTTGATGACCGTGCAGATTTGACTGCAGCATTAAATGAAATGCTAACCGCACCGGGATCATTCCTTTTAGAAATAATGGTTACCAAAGAGAATAACGTATTCCCGATGGTACCACAAGGATGCAGCGTAAGCGAGATCAGGTTAAAGTAAGCCCTCTAAAAAAACAGAATCATGAGCGAAGCAGAAAAAAAACAGGAATTTAACATCACCATATATACCGAAAACCAAATTGGTTTATTAAGCAGGATAGCTATTATATTTACACGCCGTAAAATCAATATCGACAGCCTGAATACTTCTCCGTCGGAGATTGAAAGTATTCACCGTTTCAATATTGTAATTAACGAATATGAAGAGGTAGTACGTAAGCTTACCCGCCAGATAGAAAAACAGGTTGAGGTGTTAAAAGCATATTATCACACCAACGAAGATGTGATTTGGCAGGAATTAGCGTTATATAAGGTATCAACCGATGTAATTGCCGAAAAGGTTAGCGTTGAGCGTTTACTACGCGAAAACGGTGCTCGCGCGGTAGTGATCCGTAAGGACTACACCGTGTTTGAAACCACCGGTCACCGCGAGGAAACCGATAACCTGATCAACATACTACAACCTTACGGCCTGATTGAGTTTGTACGCAGCGCCCGTGTTGCTATCATTAAAGATAGCGAAGGCTTTAACAGCAAACTGCGCGAATTTGAAAGGCTTGAACCAGGTGAAGAGGTAATCGAAAATGAATACCTTAACCAGGGCGAGAAGGTGTTTACGATGTAGAGCACAAAGCTTAAGGCTGAAAGCCGAAAGCTAAAAAAAAACGTCATTGCGAGGTACAAAGCAATCCCAAACTATACAGGGGATTACTTTGTACCTCGCAATGACGGGATTAATAAGAGAACAAAAACTTAAATTACTCAATACAAATAAAATCGGTGAGATCACCACTGTTCGGTGAAATCACAAAAATCAAAAAACAATGGCAAAACTAAATTTCGGCGGCACTGAAGAAAACGTAGTAACCCGCGAAGAGTTCCCTTTATCAAAAGCTCAGGAAGTATTAAAAGATGAAGTAGTAGCGGTAATTGGCTACGGTGTACAAGGTCCGGGCCAGGCCCTGAACCAAAAAGACAATGGTATCAACGTAATTGTTGGTCAGCGTAAAGGCACTAAAACTTGGGATAAAGCTATCAGCGATGGTTTTGTACCCGGCGAAACACTTTTTGAAATTGAAGAAGCCTTGCAAAGGGGAACTGTGATTTGCTACTTATTGAGCGATGCAGCCCAGATTGCGTTATGGCCAACTGTTAAAAAACACTTAACCCCAGGCAAAGCTTTATATTTCTCTCATGGCTTTGGTATCACTTTCAACGAGCAAACTGGCATCGTACCTCCTGCTGATGTTGACGTGTTCCTGGTTGCTCCTAAAGGTTCAGGTACTTCATTACGCCGTATGTTCCTGCAAGGCCGTGGCTTAAACTCAAGCTATGCCATCTTCCAGGATGCTACCGGTAAAGCTTTTGATCGTGTTATCGCTTTAGGTATCGCTGTAGGTAGCGGTTACTTATTCGAAACTAACTTCAAAAAAGAAGTATACAGCGATTTAACCGGCGAGCGTGGTACTTTGATGGGTTGCGTTCAGGGTATCTTTGCTGCTCAGTACGATGTATTGCGTAGCCATGGTCACTCTCCATCTGAAGCATTTAACGAAACTGTTGAAGAGCTTACCCAATCATTAATGCCGCTTGTTGCTGAAAACGGTATGGACTGGATGTACGCCAACTGTTCAACTACTGCTCAACGTGGTGCGCTTGACTGGTGGAAAAAATTCCGTGACGCTACTAAACCAGTATTTGAAGAGCTTTACGAAAGCGTTGCTACAGGCAAAGAGTCACAACGTTCTATCGATTCAAACAGCCAGCCAGATTACCGCGAAAAACTGGATGCCGAACTGAAAGAATTACGCGAAAGCGAATTATGGCAAGCAGGCAAAACCGTACGCAGCTTACGCCCTGAAAACCAGGTTGTAGAAGCGTAATAAATTAGGTGAAAGCCGAAAGGTAAAAGGCGAAAGGCCTTAAAACAAACTCACCAACACGTCATTGCGAGGCACGAAGACAACCGACCGTAGGGAGCTCATTAATACCTATAAAAAACAAATTATAATTATTAATAATCCCAAACTTAACAGATCGGATCTGCTAATCGGGGATTGCTTCGTTCCTCGCAATGACGTTACTAAAGAAAAATAATAAAAATGGGACAAACATTATTTGATAAGATCTGGGATGCACACGTCGTCAGCAGCAGCGAGGGGTTCCCGGATATTTTGTATATCGATACACATTTCATTCACGAGGTAACCAGTCCGCAGGCATTTGATGGCTTGCGTCAGAGAGGCTTGCCCGTTTTCAGGCCAAAACAAACTGTGGCCACAGCCGATCACAACGTTCCAACCATTGATCAGCACTTACCCATTAAAGAAGAACTTTCACGCTACCAGGTAGATATGCTCACCAAAAACTGTAAAGAGTTTGGTGTTGAGCTATATGGCTTAGGCCACCCGTACCAGGGCATCGTTCACGTTATAGGCCCCGAGCTGGGCATCACCCGTCCGGGTGGTACTTATGTTTGCGGCGATAGTCACACTTCAACTCACGGCGCTTTTGGTGCTATTGCCTTTGGTATAGGTACTTCGCAGGTTGAGCAGGTGTTGGCTACCCAATGTTTACTCCAGTCGCGCCCAAAACGCATGAAAATTGAAGTGAACGGAAAACTACAAAAAGGCGTTGGCGCCAAAGATATTATCCTTTACATCATTGCGCAGATCTCGGCTGCCGGCGGTACCGGTTATGCTGTTGAATATGCAGGCGATACCATCCGCTCGTTGAGCATGGAAGGCCGCATGACCATCTGCAACATGAGTATTGAGATGGGTGCACGTTGCGGACTGATTGCTCCCGACGAAACCACCATCAACTACGTAAAAGGCCGTGAATTTGCTCCTAAAGGTGAAGAATGGGACAAAGCAGTTGCCTACTGGAAAACTTTATACTCTGATGCTGATGCATCTTTTGATGAGGTATTATCCTTTAAAGCTGAAGATATTGAGCCGATGATCACTTACGGAACAAATCCGGGTATGGGCATCGGTGTTACACAACATGTTCCTGAAACTGCTTCATTTGAAGCCAAAGAGCAGGGATCATATAAAAAAGCCCTTGATTACATGGGTCTGCACGATGATGAAACGCTATTGGGCAAACCAATTGATTACGTCTTCATCGGCAGCTGCACCAACTCGCGCATTGAAGACCTACGCCAGGTTGCCGAGTTTGTAAAAGGCAAACACAAAGCCGATAATGTTACTGTATGGGTAGTTCCCGGCTCAAAACAAGTACAGCAGCAGGCTATTGCCGAAGGACTGGACAAAATATTTGATGCCGCAGGCTTCCCGCTTCGCGAACCAGGCTGCAGCGCATGCCTTGGTATGAACGAGGATAAAATCCCGGCAGGTAAATATTGCGTCTCAACCTCAAATCGCAACTTTGAAGGAAGACAAGGGCCAAACAGCCGTACATTCCTTGCAAGCCCGCTTACCGCGGCTGCGAGTGCAATTACGGGTGTGGTTACGGATATAAGGGAATTTCTGAAGGAAGAGGAATTGGTCTGAACTCGAATTTTATAGGAATTGAATGAATTAACAGAATGGAGATTAATAAAAAACGGACACCTGAAGAGTTTAAAGATTGTACGAGCAAAATAATTGGCTGTGCCATGCGTGTGCATTCTACTTTAGGGAACGGTTTCCAGGAAGTAATTTATCAACGAGCCTTAGAAATAGAAATGGGTTTGGAAGGTCTGAGATTCGTCCGGGAAATGGAGATGCCTATCTTTTATCGTAACGAACAAATCGGAACAAGGAGAGTGGATTTCTTTGTCGAAGGCGAAATAATGGTTGAACTGAAGGCTATTGCACAGTTAGAAAACGTTCATTTAGCTCAGGCCATAAATTACCTCGAAGCTTATAACATCCAAACAGGTTTACTCATAAACTTCGGAAGCTTAAGCATGGAGTTTAAAAGATTATTGAATAAAAAATATATCCCAAATCTGAATTAATGATTTTTTTCGATTCGAAAAATTCCCTTAATTCAAAAAATTCGAGTTCAGACAATTATGGCAACTAAAATATTTAAACACATTCAAACCAGCGTGGTGCCTTTGCCTATCGAGAACATCGATACCGATCAGATCATTCCTGCAAGGTTTTTGAAGGCGACTACCCGCGATGGTTTTGGCAATAACTTATTCCGCGATTGGCGTTTTGATGAGAACGATAACCCTAAAGCTGATTTCGTACTTAATCATCCGACCTTTAGCGGTAAGGTATTGGTAGCAGGCAAAAACTTTGGTTGCGGCAGTAGCCGTGAGCATGCTGCCTGGGCTATATCTGACTATGGTTTCGACGCCGTAGTGAGCAGCTTTTTTGCTGATATTTTTAAAGGCAACGCCCTTAATAATGGCTTGTTACCGGTACAGGTAAGCGATGATTTTCTGAAAAAAATCTTCGATGCCGTTTATGCCGATCACAAAGCTGAAGTAGAGATCGACCTGGAAAGCCAGACTATCACCATCTCATCAACCGGCGAAAAAGAAAGCTTCGAGATCAATCCTTACAAAAAAGCTTGCCTTATAAACGGCTACGATGATATCGACTATATCTTAAGCCAAAAAGGAAAAATTGAGGAGTTTGAGTTAGCAAGATAGACCATAGTTTATAGTCCATGGACCATAGATTAAAACTAAGTGGGCTATGGACTATGGACCATCGGCTATGGACAAACAAATGAACTAATGAACCAACAAAAACATATTCAGCGAGAAGGTAAAGGTACCGCCAAATTATTCGACGAACGGAGTTTAGCGAACGATTATGCAACCCTTGCCCCCCTGCTCAGGCCGGGCCTGAAGGTGCTGGATGTGGGTTGTGGTACCGGCGCTATCTCTAAGGATATTGCCGCATTGGTTGGTGAAAGCGGTCATGTTACGGGCATTGATAATACCGAGTATTTTATCCAGAGCGGTATGGAAACTTACGCTTCGGTTCAAAATATGGAGCTCATTTATACCGATCTGTTCAGCTTTGAGCCGGAAGAACAGTACGATCTTATTGTATCGGCCCGCGTTTTACAATGGCTGAGCAATCCAGTTGAGGCTTTGAAAAAAATGTATTCGTTGTTAAAACCTGGTGGTACGGTATCCATTTTGGATTATAACCACGAGGCTTTACAATGGCAACCGCAGCCACCGGCAAGCATGCAACGCTTTTATGCTACCTTTTTAAGGTGGAGAGGCGATGCCGGCATGAATAACCATATTGCCGAAGACTTGCCCGAATATTTGCAGGAAGCAGGTTTTATCAATATCGAGGTATTTAACGCCGACGAGGTTTACCAAAAAGGCGAGTACAACTTTGAAAACAAAGCAGGCATCTGGGCAAAAGTGGCACAATCAAAGCAAATGGTTGAGGAAGGCTATATTGATGATGAATCGCGCCTGCTGGCTATTGATGAGTACACCAACTGGGTAGAAAATGAAGCCGAGCAAATGGCGATGAAACTAAAAGAAGTACGCGGCGTAAAACCCGAATAAAATAAAACATCTATAAAAACAAAAAACCGCTGCCTCAGGCAGAGATTAGGGTTATGGGAATTAAAAAACACATATTAGTAATACCCGGCGACGGGATAGGCCCGGAGGTTACCACCTGGGGTAAAGCAGTTTTAGAAAAAATCGGTCAGGATTTTGGCCACGAATTTACGTTCGACGAAGCCCTGATGGGTCATGCGGGTATCGAGGCAACCGGTAATCCACTGCCTGATGAAACACTGGCTAAAGCTAAAGCAAGCGATGCTATCCTGTTTGGTGCTATCGGTCACATCAAATATGATAATGATCCGTCGGCCAAAGTGCGTCCGGAGCAGGGATTATTAAAAATCCGTAAGGAGCTTGGTTTATACGCTAACCTGCGCCCTATTATGCTGTTTGATGAGCTTTTGGATGCATCGAGCCTGAAACCTGAAATATTGAAAGGTACTGATATCCTTTTCTTCCGCGAGCTGACCGGCGACGTTTATTTTGGTGAGAAAAAACGCAGTGAAGACCGTAACACGGCTTCTGACCTGATGATCTATTCACGCTACGAAGTTGAGCGTATCGCTATTAAAGCATACGAGGCAGCCCGTGTACGTGGTAAAAGGTTATGCTCCGTTGATAAAGCAAATGTACTGGAGGCTTCACGCCTATGGCGCGAGGTGGTACAGGAAATTGCCAAACAATACCCTGACGTTGAAACCGAGCACATGTTCATTGACAACGCGGCTATGCAATTAGTTAAAAACCCTAAAAAGTTTGATGTGGTATTAACCGCCAACTTATTCGGTGATATCCTTACTGACGAAGCATCGCAAATTGCAGGTTCGATGGGTATGCTGGCTTCAGCTTCTGTAGGTGATGGTACGGGATTTTTTGAGCCTATCCACGGTTCGGCACATGATATTGCCGGTCAGGATAAAGCAAACCCACTGGCATCGATATTATCAGTAGCTTTAATGCTTGAAATTAGTTTCGGCTTAAAAGATGAAGCTAAAAAGATAACAGACGCAATTGATAAAACTCTGAAAGACGGTTACCGCACCGGCGATATTGCTGATGCCAATACTGATAAAGTGAAAATTTTAGGCACTACGGCAATGGGCCAAAAAGTGCTGGAATATTTGTAGGTAGAGATTAGAGACCGGAGCTTGGAGATTAGGCAATGTATTGATAGAATCACCATTCCCCTTGTAATCTCGGCAAAAAAACAAAATCTGTGAAATCACCTTAATCAGTGAAATCACAAAAAAGGAATAACATGAAATGGAACGCTGATTTATACGACCAAAAGCATGCCTTCGTATTTAAATACGGAGAAGATGTGCTTGAGTTTTTGGATGTGAAACCTGGTGAACGCATCCTTGACCTGGGTTGCGGCACAGGCCATTTAACTAAACTAATACAGGATAAAGGTGCCATCGTAAAAGGCACCGATTATTCGCCCGAAATGATAGCCCAGGCTAAACAGCTTTATCCTGATGTTGATTTCGCGGTAGAGAATGCAGCTGATTTTCACACCACGGAAAAATATGACGCCATATTTTCGAACGCCGCCCTGCATTGGGTGCTTGATGCCAACGGTGCTATTCACAGCGTAGCCAACAGCCTTAAAAAAGGAGGCCGGTTTGTTGCTGAAATGGGCGGACAGGGCAATGTTGAACGTTTGATTGAGGCTACCAAACTGGTACTGCATAATCATGGTTACAATGAAAAAGCTGATACCAAAGTATGGTATTTCCCTTCGGTTGGCGAATATGCTACCAAACTGGAAGAGCATGGTTTCAGGGTTACCTACATGATTCATTATGATCGTAAAACCCCGCTGCAGGATGGCGATCAGGGCGTAGCCAAATGGATTACCATGTTTGGCGCACAGTTTTTAGAAGGCATTCCCGAGGATGAGAAAGAACAAATCCTGGCTGAGATCATTAAAAAGCTTGAACCCTTTTATAACGATAACGGCCAATGGTATGCCGATTATAAAAGGTTAAGATTTATTGCCATTAAAAAATAGATATGAGACGTGAGATTTGAGATATGAGATTTTTTTCTCTAACTTGAATACTCGCTTCTTCAAAGAGATATGAGACGTGAGATATGAGATTTCTTTATATCTCAAATTATACCTCTAACAAAAAATAAAAGAAACAAAAAATAACAATATAGATGATTAGGCATGAGTCTCAAATCTCATATCTAACATCTCAAATCTAAAAAAGATATGTTACACGATCCCAACCGCGTTTATGTTTTTGATACCACGCTCCGCGATGGCGAGCAGGTACCGGGTTGCCAGTTAACAACCCCCGAAAAGATTGAGATAGCTAAGGAACTGGAACTACTGGGCGTGGATATTATTGAAGCAGGTTTCCCGGTTTCAAGCCCGGGCGACTTCCAAAGCGTTGTTGAAATTTCAAAAGCTGTTAAAGAACCTACCGTTTGTGCGCTTACGCGTGCCAACAAAGGTGATATTGACGCTGCTGTAGCATCTCTGCAATATGCCAAACGTCCGCGCATCCATACCGGTATCGGTTCGTCTGACATGCATATCAAACATAAATTCAACAGCACCCGCGAAGAGATTTTGGAGCGCGCTGTTGAAGCCGTTAAATATGCCAAAAAATCTGTCGAGGACATTGAGTTTTACGCCGAAGATGCCGGCAGGGCCGATGTGGTTTACCTGGCCCAAATGGTTGAAGCTGTTATCGCCGCCGGTGCTACAGTAGTAAATATTCCAGATACAAATGGTTACTGCCTGCCAGATCAATACGGCAGCAAAATCAAGTTTTTGAAAGAGAACGTTAAAAACATTGATAAAGCTATCATCTCTGTACATTGCCATAACGACCTTGGTTTGGCTACAGCCAACTCAATAGCTGGTTTGCAAAATGGCGCGCGCCAAATTGAGGGTACCATCAACGGTATCGGCGAACGTGCCGGTAATACTTCTATCGAAGAAGTGGTGATGATCCTCAAAACGCATCACACCCTGGGCCTACATACCAATATTGACTCTAAACGATTCTATGAATTGAGCCAGATGATCCGCACACAAATGCGGATGCCGGTACAGCCTAATAAAGCTATTGTAGGTGCAAATGCCTTTGCGCACAGCTCGGGTATTCACCAGGACGGCTTCCTGAAAATGCGCGAAAACTATGAAATCATTCGCCCTGAAGATGTAGGCTTTCCGAGCGCCACAATAGTGCTAACCGCGCGCAGCGGCAGGCATGCTCTGAAATTCCATCTGGAGCGTTTAGGATATACGCTGGATAAGGAAGAACTTGCTTTTGTTTACAATAACTTTTTAACGCTTGCCGATAGCAAGCTTGACATAAATGACCAGGATTTGCAAAGCCTTATGGCGCACCGACTGGTAAAAAATTAACAATGGAAACTGATACAAAAAGCCAGCTTAATTTCGAAGCGGCATACCAGCGGATAAAAGACGTTGTGAAACGTACCCCGCTGCAATATAACGCCGGTCTTTCGGCAAAATACGAGTGTGAGGTTTATTTAAAACGCGAAGACCTGCAGGTTGTTCGCTCATATAAGTTGCGCGGCGCATACAACATGATCAGTCAGTTAAATGATGATGAGTTGATCCGCGGTGTGGTTTGCGCCAGCGCGGGCAACCATGCCCAAGGCGTAGCCTTTTCGTGCAATAAAAGGAATATCAAAGGCGTAATTTTTATGCCCGAAATTACCCCCAAACAAAAAGTTAAACAAACCGCCATGTTTGGGAACGGCAATATAGAGATTGTTCTTACCGGTGATACGTTTGACGATTGCTTGGCTGAGGCCCTCGCCTACACCGAAAAAAACCAGATGACCTTCATCCCTCCTTTCGATGACTACCGCGTTATTGAAGGCCAGGGAACCGTAGGCGTTGAAATACTACAGGACCTTCCGGATATTGAAGTAGCGATTATGCCTATCGGCGGTGGTGGCTTTGCATCTGGAACAGGTACTTATCTTAAAAACAATGTTCCAAACATCCATCTGATAGGCGTTGAGCCTGAAGGTGCCCCATCAATGCTGGGCGCCATAAACCATGGTAAACCCATTACATTAGATGAAATAGACCGCTTTGTTGATGGCGCCGCTGTTAAACGCGTTGGCGCATTAACTTATGATATCTGCAAAGATATCCTGGATGATATGCTGCTGGTACCTGAAGGTAAAATTTGTACCACCATACTGAAACTTTACAACGAAGATGCTATTGTGGTTGAACCCGCAGGAGCGTTATCAGTAGCCGCACTTGATGCCTGTAAAGAGCAGATCAAAGGCAAAAAGGTAGTTTGTATCATCAGCGGTGGTAATAACGATATTGCCCGTATGCAGGAGATCAAAGAAAAATCATTACTGTACGAAGGCCTGAAACATTACTTCATTGTTCGTTTCCCGCAGCGTCCGGGGGCATTGAAACTGTTTGTGAACAGTGTATTAGGTCCCGGTGATGATATTACCCGTTTCGAATTCATTAAAAAGAATGAAAAAGAAAACGGCCCTGCACTGGTTGGTATCGAGCTAAAAAATGCAGAAGACTATCCGGCTTTGCTGCAACGCATGCATGCGCACCGTTTCAATGTTATTGAACTTAATAAAGATCAAACTCTGTTTGAGTATTTGGTGTGATACACTATAAATACTCAAAAAAAAGCGTCATTGCCTTTAACAAGGCAATGACGCTTTTTTTTGTATATCCAATGAAGCTAATTTAGTTAGCTTCTTATTATCTTTATCTAATAATCACCTCCACCATTCCTATCGCTAACATGAAAAAACCATTCTTCATCCTGATTGCTGCCTGCTTTTGCGCATGCAATAATCCGTCAAAACCAGCGGCAGATACCGCAACTGAATCATCAAACACTCCTTACGCAATAAAAACCGGCGGGAATAAGCTCATTAAAGTTGCCGGTAAATATAACGTATGGACGAAAAAAGTTGGCGACGGTAAAATAAAAGTGTTACTGCTGCATGGCGGTCCGGGTTTTTCACATGACTATATGGAATGCTTTGAGGATTTTTTGCCGAAGGAGGGCATTGAGTTTTATTATTATGATCAGCTTGGCTGTGGTAATTCGGATGCGCCTGCCGATACCTCATTATGGAACATTCCACGTTATGTTGAAGAGGTTGAAGAAGTGCGCAAGGGCTTAGGGCTTGATAATTTTTACATACTCGGACATTCATGGGGCGGTATGCTGGCTATGGAATACCTGCACAAATACCAGTCGCACGTTAAAGGGGCGGTATTATCAAACATGACAGCCGGCATTAAAGGCTATGTTGCCTATGCCGCTGAGTTGAAGAAGAAGTTTTTTACGCCGCGTGATATCACTGTATTTGATTCATTAGACAGGCTTAAACAATACGACTCGCCTCAATACAACGACTTGCTGATGAATAAGCTATATACCCAGGTGATCTGCAGGCTTCCATTAGAGAATTGGCCCGAACCTTTATGGCGTGCCTTCAAAAAAGCGAATCATACCATATACATACAAATGCAGGGTGTTGACGAGTTTCACGTAACCGGCAATTTTAAAGGATGGGAATTTTGGGACAAACTGCAGAATATAAAAACGCCTACCCTTGTTTTAGGCGGCGTACACGATGAAATGAACCCCGAAGACATGAAAAAGGAAGGCCGTTTATTACCCAACAGCCGCACCTATTTATGCCCCAACGGCAGCCACATGAGCATGTATGATGATCAGCAAAATTATTTCAAAAACCTCATCACTTTTTTAAAGGACGTTGACGCGGGTACATTTACCGCAGATAAAAAGTAGCACACCAATTCTAACACAGCGTTTTATATTCCACCACCATTAAAACCGTAAATCATGAAAAAGTTATTTACCTGTATCATCACCACGATGATCTTCACTGCGGTAAATGTTTATGCGCAGTTAACGCCGCAACCCAGTTCAACGCAAAGTATTGTGCAGGATTTTGGCCTCGGAAAAATCAGTCTTGTTTACTCCCGTCCGGATGTAAGAGGCCGTAAAATATTTGGAGGTATGGAACCTTACGGAAAAGTTTGGCGCACGGGGGCCAATTCGGCCACGGTAATTAAATTTACCGATGAGGTAAGCATGGAAGGCAACAATATCCCGGCGGGCGAGTATGGGCTGTTCAGCATCCCCGGCGAAAACGAGTGGACCATCATCCTCAGCAAACAACCAAAGCAATGGGGCGCCTATAACTATAAGGAAGCTGATGATTTTTTGCGTTTCAAAGTAAAAACAGAACACCTTAAGGCTTTAACAGAAACCATGACCCTCGCATTCAGCAATGTTGCAGCAACCACCTGCGATTTACAGATGATGTGGGAGCACAGTGGCTTCACAATTCACATGACCACCGATATCGATGTCAAGGTAATGGCCAAGATCGACTCGGCCATGAATACAGATAAAAAGCCATACTATGAAGCTTTGATCTATTACTATAACAATAATAAAGATATGGACAAGGCCTTAGCCTGGGCAACCGAACTGGAAAAAGACAAAAACTTTCCGCCATTTGTGCCTAAACTATGGAAAGCTCGGATCTTATTGAAAAAAGGTGATAAAGCCGCAGCAATAGCTACAGCCCAGGAAGGTGCAAAAATGGCTGCCGATATGAAAACAGATGAGTACGTACGGTTAAATAATGAGCTAATAGCACAGGCGAAGAAGTAATCATTTTAACTCGATATAATCTCCAAACAAAAAACCCTTGCCAGTGATATTGGCAAGGGTTTTTGTTTGGAAGTAAGATTCTAAAAAGCTGGGGATTGCGCGATTCCCCTCTTGAGAGGGGCGAAGGGGTGTGTTTCTGCTTTGATAAGTCTACAGCAGCCCCCCTGCTACCGCTCATTCCTCCGCACCCCCTCTCAAGAGAGTAATAGCCCATCAAGAGGCAGTAGCCATTTTGTTAATTAAAAAGTTAAACACCTGGTTATTGCCTCTATTGTTATATTTAAATGTGAACTCATTCAGGTATGATTGCAAATGTCTGAGCGATACTTTATGGTATTGACCATATATCCCCCGTTTTAACAATGTCCAAAAGCCCTCAATCGTATTGGTGTGATACTCTCCCCGGGCATACTCTTCTTTTTCCTTGTTTAATACCTGATGTTCACGGAATATTTTATTTAAACCGGCATATCCACCAAAGCCGTCCGTTACAATAGTAGCATCTGTGCTCACTGATTGTTCAACAATGGG
>NZ_FNCG01000042.1 GCF_900100945.1 Mucilaginibacter gossypii
CCCATTCCGAACAGAGAAGTCAAGCCCGCCAGAGCCGATGGTACTGCGGTAAAACGTGGGAGAGTAGGTCGGTGCCACCCTTTATCACTTTCAATGGTGCAATATCGCAAAAGCCTTAGCTAATAACTAAGGCTTTTTGCGTTATTGGCCGTTTCATAGGCCTGTCATACTCTCCATAGCGCGCTTCAGCGGCAACAAAAAATTACAAGTTAACACGCATACTTTTTATTGCGGTAACAATAACTTACGATGATTTTTTTATGTTTGCGCTTCCAAAAATAGCCCCATGGAATTTGAAAAATTAGCAGCCCAAATTAAAGCAGAAATAGCAAAACTGGATACCACGCCCGAGCTTGATAAAATCAACAGGGCTTTTGACGAGAAGATCCGCAAGGTGGAGGAAGCCCGCCGCGAGAAGCTGGCTACCGTGCCTGATAATGCCGTAGAACGCAAAAAACTCATCGCCGCCCTCGAAGCCCTTGGCGAAAAGTATGTTGAACCTGCTAAGAAGAAGAGCAGGGAATAAGGGATTGATTTTGTAGAAGAATTTAAAAGGTCTGCCAGGGTTTGGCGGGCCTTTTTGTTTGTTGGGGTGTCTGGTTGTGTGGGGGGCAATGATGGTTTCGGAGCATTGGCGCTTACCTGTATTGTACTGTTCAATTTTTGAAAGTGTAAACACCTGGTGTTTTATTGTAAAATTGAACGCCTGATAATCAGTGTTTTATAGATTAGTAAATCTGTTCAAAATCGCGATTTGAACAACTTGTATTTGATAATCAGTTGGTTATGTAAATTGGTTTTTGAACGTTGAACACCCGGTTTTTAAAAATTGAACACTGACAAAATGCTGCCACCATTGGGGGGCTTTTTAGTGGGTAAATTTGAGTGCCTTTCATGATTGCCGGCAGGTTGGCGGCAAATAACGATGGATGTTTCGGGCTTTTGAGCGGCCGGACAGGGGCGCGACAAATTATGGACCATACTGCAGAAAAACCCCTGGTTATTCGAATGATTCAAAATGAGGTGCGGGAAGCGGCGGCTAAGCTTGGGCGCAAGGGGGAGGTGGTGATCTCCGACCCGGATGCCGTGGTTGAGTTGTTTGATATTTACCCGGCCAATGAGTGGATGGCTATGGAAACTGAACACGAAACGCCCCAAATGCTGTTTGGCAACTTCTGGCTGGAGGGCGAGCTGTGCATCCTGTTTGCCGATACCAATATGGGCAAAAGCCTGCTGGCCGTGCAACTGGCCGACAGCATTACCCGGGGCGAACCCATTGCTCCCTTTACGCTTGGGGCCGAGGCCTCGCCGGTGTTGTATATTGATTTTGAACTTACCGGCAAGCAGTTTGAACAACGCTATACCGACGGCCAAAACCGTTATCAGTTTGCCACCGAATTTTACCGCGGCGAATACAACCAGTTTAACCGCGCAAGCTCGCATTATCAAAAGCTGGACAGGTATGTGATTGAAGCTTTAACTCGGGGCATTAAGCGTACCGACGCCCGAGTGCTCATCATTGATAATATTACCTGCCTGCGCAACGGAACCGAGAGCGCCGGGGCTGCCCTGTTGCTGATGAAGGAACTGAAAAAGCTTAAAACCCGCCATGGCGTGAGTATCCTGGTATTGGCCCATACGCCTAAGCGTAACCCGCGGCTGCCGCTGAGCCGCAATGATTTGCAGGGCAGTAAGATGCTCATCAATTTTTGCGACAGTGCTTTTGCCATGGGCGAAAGCCACTCTGTACTCGGCCAGCGCTATTTAAAGCAGATTAAGCAGCGCAGCACCGCCGAAACTTATGGTGCCGACAATATATGCCTTGCCCAACTGGAACGGCATCACGGCTTTTTAAAGTTTGTTTTTACGGGCAATGACTGCGAGAAAAACCACCTGCGCGACGCCTCCAGGCAAGAACGCGAACGGATGCACCGCGAGGCTAATAAATTAAGCGATGAAGGTTTAAGCCAGCGGCAGGTGGCGGAGCGGCTTGGCCTGAGCGTGGGGAGTGTGAACAGGATGTTGAATAGCCAGTTGTAAATCGGCGCTGTAAATAACTTTCGGCTGGCGCACGCGTGTCGCGTGTGTCTTATTGGAGTTGCCTGCTCTTTATGGCTGAATGATTATCCGAATAAAAGATTATAAGTTTTGTGATGATTAGATATAGCATGCGAAGCACACGCAACACGTGGCCGTTGCACAACGAATACTTAGACAACAAATAAGTATTCGTTATCTAATCACTTTCCTGAAAAACCTGATTAGGTGTAGTAAAAACGGGA
>NZ_FNCG01000018.1 GCF_900100945.1 Mucilaginibacter gossypii
GACCGTTCAGGGAAAAAGAACAAAAGTAAAAGTAAGGGTAAACCGGCCGTTGGGCAAATATTCAAACAAATGGCCCATGGATTATTGAACAGCAAGTATATCGGCTGGGGTTCATTTGCAAGAAGATTAAGAGGCAGAAAAGGTCCGGCAATAGCTATTAAAGCAACGGCCAGAAAACTGGCCGCTCAATACTGGCGTTTAATTGTAAAAGGAGCCGACTTTGTGGAAAAAGGGCTGCAAGCCTATGAAAATATCATTAAGGAACAGAAACAAAGGCGATTAGAAAAACTCGCCTTTGAATTAAATAGGGAACTTGTACCTGCTTAAATTATTATGTCATGGGTAGGAACGAAGGATCTTCTTCGCCCTGCTTAGCGGCTCTGTATCTTGCAGAAGATTCTTCGCTACACTCAGAATGACAGGCGTTTTTTAAACTTGTCATGGGTAGCTTGTCGAAGCATGGTGGTTAGGGCATCTGCGCGCGACCCTTCGACAAGCTCAGGGTGACAGGCCATCCCGCCTAATGTCATACATCCTTCAGAGGACTCGGCTTTTACCTACTTGCAATGACGCTTTGGCTAACACTAACAGCTTTGCGGCTACAACGTACACACACCACTACTTAATTCCTATGAATATGCAAGCCGTTAAATTGCTTTTTACCATTTTCATAGGATGTGTTGCCCAGAGCAAAGCGCGGATATTTTTTGCTGTATTTTTTAAACACGCTGTCGGGCTGCTTTTCACCGTTTACAATCAGTTCTTCACCGTTAAATGAAAGCTCATGCAAAGCTTCCTCATTGGGAATAATATGATCAGCTACCAAATCACCTGTCATCTGTTTTAGCAGCCGTTGATCTTCGGCGGCGCGTTCCTGATCTTTTTTGGCCTGAATCTGATCTAAGTGCGCCTGTTCCTGGTCGTGTTTAGCTTGTACCCGATCTCGACTGGCCTGTTCCTGATCACGTTTGGCTTGCTCCTGATCGCGGGAAGCCTGCTCCTGATCGCGTTTGGCTTGTTGCTGGTCGCGCGAGGCATCTTCCTGTTCAACTTTTGCTTGTCGCTGATCTCGCTCTGCCTGTTCCTGATCGCGTTTAGCTTGTGCCTGATCTTTTTTTGCCTGGATCCTGTCTTTCCTGATCTGCTCGCGGATAGCCGCTATAACCGTACTATATTCGTTCCATTGGGTTGATGGGATAATCTCAGCGTCGACTGCCAGGGCCACCAGCTTGTTGTTCGCCAGCTCCATTTGGTAGGTTTTACCCTTCCAGTTAGTTTGGATGCGTTCGCGCCCCTTACCATCAAAAGTATCGTAATTGTTATAGCAAGTAAGCCGAATCGACAATCCAGTATTAAGAAAAGTTGTTAAAGACAAATTAGAAAAAGGAAGCCCGGAATATGCAAGAAAGCTTGGCATTATTCAAAATTCATTGTATGGCGTAGATATACAACCAATTGCGGCTGAAATTTCCAAACTACGCTGTTTTTTAACATTAGTTGTTGATGAAAATATTGACGAAACCAAACCAAATAGAGGCATTGAACCTTTACCAAATTTAGAATTCAAATTCGTTACGGCTAACAGTTTATTTATGTTACCTGACGAAGAATATTATGGTGGATTATTTAATGCCAATGAAGATTTGGATAGCCTACAGCAATTTCGTTTAGATTATTTGCAAAGCTATGGAGTAGAAAAACAGAAAATAAAAGAAAATTTTTTGCACCTTCAAACAAGTATTTTTAAACAGCAACTATCGTTTGGAGCTAAAGAAACAAGCCGAGCTTTTAAAATAAGCACATGGAATCCTTTTAACCACGAAAAAGTTGATTGGTTTGATCCTTTATGGATGTACGGAGTAAATACTTTCGACATTGTAATAGGTAACCCTCCTTATGTTAATGTAGAGAAGATAGATACCGAAACGAAGAAGTATCTGTTTCTTAAGTATAAAACTTGTAAAGGCCGTACAGATTTATATATTGCTTTTATTGAAAGGGCTTTAAAACTGTTTGCAAAAAACACAGGCCTGTTGACATTTATTATTCCCTATCCATACACAAATCAAAAATATGGAACCGACTCCAGGAAATTATTAATCGACAGTTATTCCATTTTGGAAATATTAGATACTAGTGAATATCGAGTTTTTGACGCTGCAGTAGTAAAAAATATTACTTTGTTTGTAGGTAGCGAAGTTTCTGATACTTTAACAAAAATCAAAAAAGTAAACTCACAAAAAAATTTCCTGGAAAATAAAATAACCGAAAGCTCTATAAACCAAAGTGTTTTTTTGACTTTAAAAGATTACAGGTTAGAAACTAAAGACGTTTCAACTGTATCCCTATTAAAATCTGTCATTTGGAACAAATCAATAAGTTTAGACAACATTTGCCTTATTTCTTACGGCGCGCGCATTAACCACAAAACAAACGGTGATAAAAAAGAACACTATATTTTCAAAGACTTCAAACCGGGATTAAAACCATTTACTGAGGGGAAAAATATTGAAAGATTCTCATTCTCTCAATATGGATGGCTTGATTATAAGCCCAATGAACATTATAACTCAATGTTTAAGGAACTGTTTGAAAATGAAAAAATAATGTTTATTAACATTGTTAAAGACAGATTGCGATTTGCGTTGGATACAAAGCATTTTTACAATAGCCATACAGTAATAAACTGTGTTAAGTGGGATCTTCTTGCTCAAGCGAATCATACGACAGTTAAAAGAAATATAACGCCCAAGAAGATTCAATTTGGGAAAGAATTTTCTTATAAATATTTAATTGCGATCTTAAATTCTACTTTGATTAACTGGTATTTTTTAAATTTTCTATCGGAATCACTACATTTCTATCCGGAAGATGCGAAAGGTCTCCCCATTCACTTGGCAAGTGCTCAAAGGCAACAACCATTTAATAATTTGGTTAGTTACATTATTTTTTTGAAAGCATTGTCTGTACCCAACCATGTCAATGAGTATGTAGACAATCATCATCTTGTAACTATGTTTGAGGAGATTGTCGATGCATTGGTATATGAATTATATTTCGAGGATGAATTTAAAAATGCCGGGGTGGAGTTTTTTAAATACGCCGAACGAGATTTCTCGATAATAGACGGACTGGAAGATGATAATAAAATGCAGGTGATCCATGAATCTTATCAAAAATTAAGACAAAAAGAAAATGAAATCCGCAATAATTTAAAATTGATGGATACCCGTTTAAACCAACTGATCATGCCAATAAAAGCAGCAAAATAATGCAGAAAATAAGAAAACTTATATTGCAAAATTTCAAGTTCTTTCTTGGAAATCATGAATTAGATTTTGAACGAAAGAATGTTTTATTATATGGTGAAAATGGCAGTGGTAAGAGTTCAATCTATTGGGCATTATATACTTTTTTACAGAGTGTATTTAAAACAGATAACCTTGAGATAAGGAAATACTTTGACCCCAAGCATAATGAAAATTTAATAAATAGATACAGCGACGAACATTTAGAAAGTTCAATTGCTATTATATTTGAAGATGAACATAAAGCTACTTCCAGAAGGGAGATATCCCTTTCTACCATTAATACGAAATCGGATAATTTAGTTTTAGAAACTACCCTTGGTAGTGACTTTCTTGACCATAATGTATTGTCAAGAATATACGCTTACTACCATAAAGAAGAAACTGATTTATTTGATTTTTTTCAGCATCAATTATTTTCCTTTATAAATTTTCGTGAGGAATTAATAAAACCCGGTGAATCCAAAGGAAATAAAAACGCAGAATATTGGTGGGATTATATTGCAGAGGGATTGAGCCCTCAGCCAAAAATGCACGAACAGCGCTACAAGGATTTTCAATTAACTATAAATACGTTTAATATTGAATTCGAGTATTATCTTGTTCAAATTCAACAAACGACTAATGAATATTTAGAAGAAAAATTTGAAGAGAAATTTAAAGTAAAATTCAACTATAAAAAAGCAACTTATAATGACTTTAAAGTCGGGAGCAAAGGAAGAACCTGGAAATTAAAATACCCCAAAATTATAATGTCTGTCGAGCTGATAACGACCTTAATTCCTGATGCGAATAAAAAAATTGTAAATAGTCCACAAAGCTTTTTAAACGAAGCTAAACTATCAACAATGGCGTTGGCAATACGGTTAGCAATTTTAGATGAAAAATTTGTAAAAGCGTATCCAAAAATATTGGTTTTAGATGATTTATTGATGAGCATGGATATGAGTAATCGCGAATTTGTCTTAAATGTCATAATGGAAGGTTATCTGGAAGATTATCAAATATTATTCTTCACGCATCAACGAGGGCTTTTTGAAGACGCAAGAAAATTCATTGAAACATATTATGCGCAATTAGCTAAAAAATCTGGGGAAACGGATACTTTGATTATAAAAAACAGTTGGAAAGAAAAGTGGAAGTTTTTTGAGATGTATGAGTCAGAAAACAATGCTGGCATACCTGTTCCTTTAATTACAGCCTACGAAAGCAGTCTGCAAAAAGCATTAAAATATTTTAAGAGTGAGATTGATTATAATGCTTGTGGGAATAATTTAAGAATATCAATCGAAGAGTTTTTCAGGGAGTTTATACCACATAAGTTTCTGGTGAATAATGATGGAACTCCCATCCCAAATACGGGATTGATGATTGATACGTTGTTAGTTAAAGCCAGAGAATACTTTGATAGCGTTGGCTTTAATACAAGACCCCTAGATAAACTTGAAAGGTATAGGGTACGAAGTTTAAATCCCTCTTCACACTACAATCCTCGAACGGAGTACTTTAAAAAGGAGCTGCAAGATATTTTCAGAATTATCGACGAACTAAAAAAAAATCGAGCTCACCCTCTGGTTGTTAATAATCAATTAGTTAAATACAAAATTGATACACAAAGTGGAAAATCATACATTTATAAAGCTCGTCTGCTTGACAAAATTCTTCTTTACCAAAAAAGCGATGGTAGTCCAAGTTATTTTATAGACACAGACGAGAGAGGTTATGCTATGTTAGAATGTTCCGTGGACAATGTACCTACTGCTTTAAATCATGAAATAAACAAATGTTCATTACAAAAACTTTACGATGATACAGTGAAGCACATTAACAAAACGGATGTGGCTTTGATTGAAAATGACATGTATTCTTTATTTACAGATGAAATTGGTACGAGTTTGAATAATTTGAAATTATATTGATGTCTTAAATATTATTTGATAATGTGTGGATGCCAAATATTTTTCTCAAAATTAAAAAGGAACATTGCTTTTTTGTGTATTGATATAAGTGTATTAAGGAATCAAAGCGGAGCTGGAACCGTTGCCAAGTGCAGCGAATTTTGTGCGCAAATCGATCTAGATGAATTCTTTAAAGCCTTAAAAAATAACTATGCACTGTATTTAGATGAACAAACAGACTTGCTAATTGATTATTGTCGGAATGAAGATATCCAATATGGTTCAGCCAGGAAAGTACTGAACATTTTTTTTAGACATATTTGTTATAATGGCTTTATTCAAAGGGAGTTTATAAATGAAGACGATTTATATTCAAATACATCTGTGCTTGCTCCACTCGAACTGCCAATTGATAGTAGGACTGCAAATTCTTTAAGCCAAGAAAAATGGACATCTATTAAAGGTTTAGACAGAGCAGTTCATCAGCAATATCAAGATTTGGCATTTACCGAAGCTCAACGACGCGGTGTCGCTCGCATACATTTAGATGTTGAATTTTGGACACCTGCCTAAATGCTGTATATGAAAACAAAGGAAGAAATTAAGAACATGGTCATTAATTTCTATTGGGGCCACCTGTCAAAATATTATGATGCAATGTATGTAGGTAATGCTATAGTTTTTATAGATCAAGTTGTTGACTATGTTTATCAAAGGCAACATCAAAGATGTTGATAATTGCATATTTTTAATTGGGGATTCCGTTGAATATTTTTGTTCTTGATTTATGTAATATCGTCCGCACTGCGAACGATATTACATATAGAAGATCCACAATTCTGCAGGTATTATTATCAGTGTCTATAATTTTTGAAATTAGTAATGTTTAAAATGAGTGAACAGCCGGAATTAAACGATATTATATTTTACAACACCCCTACCGGTGATGTTAAAATTGAAGTAATTTTTAATGATGAAACTTTTTGGTTAACCCAAAAGCGTTTATCAGAGCTTTTTGGCGTGGAAGTGCCCGCTATTAGTAAACACTTGAAAAATATTTTCGAAAGTAATGAGCTTGAAGAAGATTCAGTTGTTTCCAAAATGGAAACAACTGCCGGTGATGGTAAAAAATATCTTACTTCCTTTTACAATTTAGACGCAATCATAGCAGTCGGATACCGGGTTAATAGCTATCAGGCTACACAGTTCCGTATATGGGCAACAAAAACACTAAGGGAGTATATTGTTAAAGGCTTTGTCCTGAATGATGAGCGTTTGAAACAAGGTAAGCGTTTCGGTAAAGATTATTTTGATGAGCTTTTAGAGCGCATTCGAGAGATACGCGCCAGCGAACGACGTTTCTATCTTAAGATAACAGATATATATGAGCAATGCAGTATAGATTACAATAAGGATGCTGATATAACCCAAAAGTTTTTTAAGACGGTTCAAAACAAACTACATTTTGCTATTTCAGGTAAAACCGCTGCGCAGATCATTGCAGAACGGGCAAGTGCAGATAAGCCAAATATGGGTCTCCAGACTTTCAAAAATGCACCCAGCGGCAAAGTACTAAAAGGTGATATAGGGATAGCGAAGAACTACCTAATAGAAAAGGAGATCAAAGAATTAGAAAGAGTTGTTACTATGTACCTTGACTTTGCAGAATTACAAGCATCAAGGCAGATACCTATGAAGATGAGTGATTGGATAAGCCGCTTAGACGCGTTCCTACAATTCAACGAATATCAGATCCTGAAAGATGCTGGAAAGGTAAGCCATGAAGTAGCGATAAAATTAGCTGAAAAAGAGTACGATAAATTTAGGATTATACAGGATCAAAATTTTGAAAGTGACTTTGACAAAGAAATTAAAAGAATAAGTTCGAATAAGAAAAAGAGCTAATAAAAGATATTAAGCTACCTTTTGCTGCAATGACGGCCATATAAGTCTAATGTCTTCACAAGCGCTTTGGATTTTATTAATTGTCCATTCATTTTTAGTTGGAGCATAAATAATCCGGCTTGAAAATACGTCCAAAGTAATACAGTCTTTATAGCTGCATGTAATTTTCAATTCTTTCTCCAAATAAGACTTTATAAGACCCGCTATGCATTGCCCCTCCTGAATAGATAAAAAATGACCTTTAGCAAAAGCTAATTTAATCGCGCCTTTAGGTTGATTGGTATTTCTATCTAAAAGCAAAATTTCCGGCCGTAAACTTATTACTACACCGTTTATCGTAATTGATTTACAATCTTTATATCCTTTAATAGCTGGTATTTCAGTGTATGGCACCAATTTACTTGAAGCACAGTTTGTTAGATGAGTAAGGGCTTCTATACAAGATTTTATTTTTTCTTTTTGATGGTCATTGGCTGGTTGCTTTTGAGACAATATTTCCTTCACGCGGTTAAATATTTCAATATCTTTAACAGAAGCTGCAAAATTTTGTATAGCAGCATTTTGCACAGGAGCATACCTGCTGGTGATTATTTCGGACGGAAATTTGGCATCGAGCAATATTCTCTTCTTTCTGGCAGGGGTAGCATAAATATACTCTCCAAGCTTATTTATTGAAATACGTGGTGATTGATTAATACGCATAAAAATACATTTTACTCTAAGATAAGTCTATTTGTATAATAATCAGCCAGTTGTGGATAAATAGCAAATACTAATAAATCCTATATTCACCAACCGACATTTACTTGTTATTGACACAATGGATTAATAGTACGCAGTCATTAAATCTAACGTTAAGCCAAGATTGAGGTGTTAATTGCGGCATGTTGAATGCATTGTGGCTCGCAAAAACTTCCCAACTGATATACATTTCGGTATACAATCATATTATCCAGCAAGCATCATCTTTGATGATATTTAAATTAGCAGTTAAAATATTAACAAATAATTTTTTAAAGCTCCATTCTGTGTAAGGAATTAACGGAACGAAATGGCTACTGAATTAGCATCTTTATAAACCGGTGGTTTCAGTTATTTTAAAAACAAGTAGTGATATGGCAAAAGTGGTCAGTCTAATGATTAATACGCCTGGCAGATTTACAAAGCAGGCTGAAACAAGGAAAGAGCGGAATCCCCACCGCGGTAAAATTGTAGAACTTACTATACGTCGTCAATCAATGGGTTTGAGCGAAATCGCACGAAAAGTCGGCGTCAGCCGGGGGACATTGTATAACTGGTTTGAAAAAGAAGACCTTGGGATGAGCAATATGATGAAGGTCGACCTTGCTATAAATCACAACTTTTTAAAAGAATTTCCTTCTGAGATCAATGAGAAAAGCCTATCAGGCTTGAAAATCCAGGGAACTAAAGCTTTATACACCGATAAAGAACAGGAGGCGATATATTACTGGATGGAAAAATATATTCGCCTGCTGGAGAGATATAACGAAACTCTAAATTGTAAAATGGATTGAATCCAATAGCTCCATTGGATTCAATCATCATTGTGTTTCATTTAAACATTGAGCATTCAAACCACTAAAGCCAGTAGAAGCATTCAGTATCTTCACACTTTTAATAATTTAACGTGACCTGGATTTACACCCTGTCTTCCGCCAGGCAAAAACTGTTTAATAAATCCTTTAAACCCGGCCTGTAGGTCCGAGCCCTTTCATTAAAAGGCCCGCTGCCCACTGAAATAAATTTGCGACTATGACCTTCACCTTAATTTCTGGTACACAGGAATTTTCTTTACAGCCAGCGACTCATTAATATCAGGGGGAGTTACTGTCTTAACGTTCTACAACCAGCAAAACGCAATCAAACGCAATAGCAATAATTTTTTTTTACCTATAGCCGAATTGTATGTTTACATCCGGCAATATTACAAATTATTTACCAGGCGGTTGTACGTAGGTTACAAACGTATAACAATTTGTTTATCAATGAGAAACCAACTGAATCCGAAGCGCCATTTTTCCATGGCCTAATCCACACACAAGATATATTGTGGACATCATGTATTTATAAAAAACCAAAGCTCCATTCAACGTTTACCACCATTTTGTAAAAAGGAACAAAACCTTTCAAATACACATAAAATATCACAATTTCATTATTTTTGACCAAAAAATGTGTTTTTTTTGGTCAAAAAGCCGCATTATATTTTTATGGTTTCGGCCTATCTTTGTTTAGTTATAACACTATAAGGGAGCATCCAAACCGATACCGGACATAGGCCAAGCTCGCAGCCTGACTTGAAATGCATTATGTTTGAAGGACATGCCGGCATCAATGCTAACAACAATTAAGTTTTGGGAGATAAATCCCCTAAAAAACTATTGCCCATTAGTTAACACCATCATTTAATGCAAAAAAAATGTGAATTTTTTATTTTTTTTTTGCAACAATTCCATTACACTATGCAACAATATAACTAACTCAAAAACAGACCATAACAACTAATAAGAAAGCAAACAATTACCATTAAGGTTCCAATTAATTCATTTTTTTCAAATAATTACCAAAATCAATGTAACATTTATAACAAAACCACCGTTTGACCCCTAACTATTAATTAAATCCCATATCATGTTAAAGTTTGATCGTACAAAACTATGGGCACTTGGCGTCACGGCCGGATGTTGTCTGGCATCTTGTTCAATTAAAGATGACGTACAACCCGCCCACATGGCTACAATCCCTGAAAACCAATCAACGGTTTTCGCAAGCACGGCAACTACCGCGGTTTCATCAAAAATTACCGTTGCCGGCTCGACACTCCAATTAGGCATCAATGGCCACCCGCTTGGCGATCAGCCTTACATCCAAACTCCCGCTACCAAACAAATTTCAATTTTACAAGGAATGGGTATGAACTGGTACAGGATAGATTGCATGGCACAATCTGACGGTACGATTACCGTACCACATCTGTTAAGTCCTTTGTTAGATGCTGCCGCAGCCGGTAAAGTAAACATTTTACCAATGCTTTACACCAGAACCATGGATCTAACCAAAAGCCAAAGTTACAATTACGAGGCTGGTAAAAAACTGGGGACTAATTTTGGTGCCAAGTATGCGAAAAACTTTGAGTACTACGATCTTGGAAACGACCTTACCCTAGATTTGTTGCTTCCAGGTAAAGTAGGCTGGAGCCAATATGACTTTGACAGGACGAAATTTAACAGAACGGCAGCATATCTAAAAGGTATGGATGAGGGTTTAAAATCCCAAGACCCTAATGCAAAAACCATGATTTCTGCTGGTTGGTTACAATACGCGTTTTTAAGAATGTGCGACACCTATGGCGTGAAATTTAACGTGGTAGCTTACCATTGGTACTCAGAAATGGAAAGGCTTGCTCCCAATTACAAGATAAACGACATTACAGTCAAGCTTGGAAGTTTATTTCCCAACAAACCAATTTGGATCACAGAATCTAACGTCAGGTACAGCACTCAGGAGCAGAGCATAAAAGAGCAAAATCAAAATACTTTCGTATCCAACTTTGTAGCCAAATGTAAAGCCAACCCCCAAGTTAAAGTATTGATGTTTTACGAATTATTTGATGAGCCTTTAAAAAGCGCGCAAGAAGGCAGCTACGGATTTTTGAAATGGACCATTCCTTATACCAGCTGGGCAAAGAAACTGGTAGCGACCAACTTAACCCTTTAAAGTGGCTATTATTTGCTTTCAAAAATTTTGAAGGTTAGGCCAAAATAAAAAAACAGAAAAAGTGGCTGATCTCATACGGTAGAAACAGCCACTTTTTCATTGTCAGCCATTACAAGTGTAATGCTTTTTGATGGGTGCACGGTTGTTTGTTTTTCGCTTGTTTTACGCGGTACATGTAGGCGCTCCAACACAAAGCCCAATGCTAAATATATCCAAAAAGATGGGTAGGCAAATTCAGGTACCGTGGTCATTAAGATCAGGAAAACCATCACCAAACCTAATTTATATCCAATTGAAACCAACTTAATCGGAATCGACAGAAACATATTCCTTAGAACAAACCAGCTAAATACTAAAAACCCTATAATGCCATTATTAAGCATTAAGGTTGAAAAATAATCTCCGGAGCGAACATAACCAAAGCCGATACCTAAAGCCTGGCTCCAACCGTTGAGGTTAGCCCAAAACGAAATATGATTAACAAAATCCTTCCCTCTTGATTCAGAAGACGAACTTTGACCGCCCAATTTGTTTCCAAATGTAAAATCATATACACTATCCAAAAGGTGCTGAAATCTGTCCATTTGCAGTACTGCGCATACTATAACCATAAAACCACATGCATAGAAGAATATTTGAAAATTTCTTTTATACAATACCCAAAAACCCAAAAACAATAGCATTGATGCATATGCGGTTGTTGAAAAGGTAAATAGCAAGCAAGTAAATAGGAGCCAGATATCGTAATTCCTTTTTAAGCCAAACGCTAACACCCAAAAAGGGAAGACGGTATAAACAAACATAGAGGGCTCACCGGTATAGCCTTTTAACCTCATCAGCCCTATGCCGCCAAGGCTAACTGTTTGAAACAAGGAACCCGATGAGGCGTCATCTCCAAAAGTTCGATTAACCATAAAATCACCATTTATACCTGTTGCCGCATAAAGCACAAATTCATATAACGCATAAAAACATAACAATCTTAATCCGAAGTATATAAAATTGATTATCTTATCATTAGAAAAATTCTTGACGTACAAATAAATAACAAACCCGACTATTAATGATAGCGATTGGGTAATTAACGAGGTACGAAAGAAAGTTTTAGTAAAATTGTTTTTGTTGATCAGCAACAGGTCGTTAGTTAATTTTAAATTTATGAGCAAGTTGATCAATTGTGATGAAAAGGCGAATATTAATATTACGCAAAAAAAACAGGCGAATTCCCGGAAAAAACGCCTTTTACTTGCTACTGATGGCAACAGAGGAATAAACGGAAATAGCAAACCCGCAAAAACTGTTATAATAGTAGTACCAGGTATTGAGGGTACAAGCACGAAGGTTGTAATCGGAAAAAAAAGCATCAAAAAATTAACGCATCTCTTTACAAAAGCTGCATCAGCATCGGTATCCAACATATAGGTTGGCCCATTTATCATTAAGTTCCTCATGTGCTATAATTGAATCAGCCGAAGCATTTGTCTCATTGCGCAATACTTGTTAAATAAGTATTTAAGCAAATATTGCAAAGTTTTATCCATTAATAACCGGACTTGATTGATTGGGTGCTTTATGTGAAATATTGTATAATAGTGTGCTAAATTTACATTCCCTCCCACTGTTAGCACTTACCGCCTTTGACGGTACCGGCAATTACAAAAACACCAGCCCCATAGATTCAGGCGGTTTTTATAATAGTTTGCCTTATCGATTCGCGCTTTTTGTCGATTTTTTTCGGGAACACAAATAACCAGGCGGTGTACTCGTTTTTCACTGCTATTTTATACAAAAACAGAGGTATAAATATGCCCGCTAATGTACCTGCAACACAATTAACAGCAAGATTATCTACTTTTAAAATTTTTAATAAAAAAATGCGCGTTCCACTTGCAACAAGCATATGGGCAAGGTAAATAGGCAGTGACCGTTTTCCGATATAACCAAGTATCGAAAGAAAATTTGCTGCTATTGCCAGCCTTGAAAGCTGAACTACTAACACCGATCCCGCGACACCCACTAAAAACTTCGACAAGATTGTTGAATTGAAAGGAGAAATTCCGGTTAAATAAAAGTATTCCGTTGCCGCAAAAGCAATTATCCCTGCCAACAAAAAACTCCACTGCCCCATTATTAGAATAAACCTCCGGCTTTGAGAAAACAATATCCCTATATTGAAAAATATTAAAAATTGAAAAGTGTTATTAAATGTTTCGGGCACAAACTGCCTGAATAAAACATATGCAACCCATAATGCTGTTGAAAAATAGATCCCTGCCGCAGCGTTTAGCCGGAATAAAAAATAATTAATCATTGTTATGAAAAACAATGCATATAAAAACCAGAACTGATCCCTTGGTATTATTAGGCAGGTAATTAATTCGGCCAAGGGTGTTTGCGTATTGGTATAGGGGCTCATGGTAGAAATTAGGATCTCGGCCGATGTTTGTAGTATAGACCAGATAATAAACGGATAAACCAATCCCCTAATTTTGTCGAACAGAAAATCCTTTTTATATAATGACGACATAAAAAAGTATCCAGACAACATAAAAAACAAAGGCATATGAAAGCTATAGATAAATTTATCAGACAACTCAAAGAAGCTTGCATATTGGTTAAACAATCCTTTTACCGGCCTGATTTCTCGCAACACATGGCCGTAAACAACCAACACAATTCCCACTCCTTTAGCATAGTCAACCCACAACAATCTATCGCTTAGGTTATGGAGCTTAGTTACCCCTGGTGTTTGTGCTTGGATGTAGCTCTGCATATTAAAAATTTCTGTTTGCGGAAAAACTAAACTAACGGGTTTTAACTAAAGTTAACCTCACTTAAATACAATTGATACTAAAATGTGTATTTATGAGATATTAAGAATTGTAACAGCATACAACTAGTCACTTTCGGAATCTGTTCAACACTACTTTATAGAAATAATTATGGTTTACTTCCGATCACACTTAAAAGCTGTTCGAGGGTTATAGGTTTTATATGATATGCACAAACATGCGGGTACAGCATACATCGTTGCATATCCTTAGGACTCATTGACGAAGATAATATATGAACTTCAATATTTTTTGTAAACAAGGGATAAATCTGCTCAAACTTATCCAAAAATCGATAGCCATTAAACTTAGGCATATACAAGTCCAAAAATATAATTTCAGGCAAATGATCTTTATCAGTAGCACATTCTTTTAATTCCCGAAGTGCGCCAACCGCATCTGCCGTTGTTATACAGGATTTAAATAAATGATACTTTCTTTGCAGAAGTGTCAGAATATAAAGATCCAACTGATTATCATCAATATATAAGACATTTTTCAACATATATTAAAAGCCTGTACAACACCCTAACCTTCAACAATACTAACCTATCAATTTATCTAAATTGTTTAATGCTGCTACTTCTAAAAACCCCAAAATGCTCATTTTTAGTGAAACAATTGATTAAATATTGTGATAATAACGCCGTTTTTTATGGCAAAATTTACCGAATTAATGCTAATCCAGTGTTAAGAGACTTTTTCATTCTCTAATTGTTAAATTTTTATAAAACAATCTCGATTTGGGTTAAAATTTACCTCTGCGGGTAACTATTTGACTACAGAACTCAAAAATTATTCATAATCTTTTTCACATTAAGAAAAAAATAGGTTATATTGGAAACATATTCACTTGTTAGCATCCTTCTAACTTGGGTATTAAACAACTAAACTTTATTGACATATGGAAAAACATTACGGACAAATAATTGAATACGTTATCAGGAAAAAAGGCTATAATATAAGCGATCTGGCCCGAAGTTTAGACATCAACAGAAGATCGTTGTATAACTGGTTTAATCAAAAGGACCTGAGTGCCGCACATATCTTTAAAATTGGAAATGTTATACGGCATGATTTTTCAGTTGAATTTCCTGATATGTTTACTAAAGATGATTTTAAGTTTATCAATCAACGTTACGCTGATAACATTTTGGTTTCAACCACTCAACAACAATTAACGGACTGGAAGGAAAAATATTTACGCCTGTTAGAAGAATATGATACAGCAGTACTAATTACCGACAAGAAGTGGTTAGTGACCGCAAAATAAATTTTTCTTTTTTCGCCGACAAATAGCTCTTCCATCACCTTTACTATTAAAGTTATTGTGTGTAATTTTATGCTAAATACACACAACTGAGAAACTTTCTGTCTCATAACGGCGCGTTTCGGGTCAACTAAATACCTCTATTATAGTATTTTATAACCACTACGATAAAACCCTATTTAACAGGCCAATCGCATGATAAAAATCCCAATCAACACTATCTAACTAGCACTTGTTTTGCTGTTTTTAAGCAAGCAAACTGGTGTGGATGGAGGTACTTAGCGAGCTCGCGTACAGGGGAATCCCTTTCTTAACACTAGCCCAACGCTTCAGATTTGAACCATATCAGCAAGTCTATTTTTGCGTTGGATTTCAACAAACCTCTTACCCTCCTCTCCGGCAGTTGAAATTCACTGGGATGACGACAAAACGGGGAAACGACTATGTATCGATTTCCTCAAAAGCTTTTTATTTGCAGACGCGCCGGGCGGCTTTATTGAAGAAACAGAAAAAATTGGCTTGGCAGACGGGTATTGAATATGGTTATATAATGAAAGGGTTTGTACTAAGACCAGGCTGTTTTTACGAAAGCCCCTGTTTAAGCAACAGACGATACCGGATTAGAGCTTGGGGTTAGGTATAAATTCTTTAAATTCCATTTCTCTTACTTAATAGCCAGCTAACAGAATAGTACATTAGCTAATACTCTATGTTTTACCTAGCTGCATATTTTGGTAGAAATCATAATATACAAAGAAACTAATTTTAAATCACCATGCGCTGCTGTACACATTTGCTCAATTATTCTCAATAAAATCGCAATCTCATTTAAGCAGCTGTAACGGCACTTTTTTTTGGTAAAATAGCTGGAAATTCAGCAAAATGGGAAAACAAAAAAGAATTTTGATCACCGGAGCCGCAGGTTTTTTAGGCTCTCATCTCTGCGATAGATTTATCCTTGGGGATTATCATGTTATAGGGATGGACAATTTAATTACCGGCGAACTCCGCAACATAGAACACCTGTTCAAACTAGAAAACTTTGAATTTTATCACCATGACGTATCTAAATTCATTTTCGTTCCGGGAGAATTAGATTATATTTTACATTTTGCATCACCAGCAAGTCCTATTGATTACTTAAAAATCCCCATACAGACATTAAAAGTGGGCTCACTGGGCACTCACAATTTATTGGGATTGGCCCGGGCTAAAAATGCCAGGATTCTTATAGCTTCAACCTCTGAGGTATATGGAGATCCTTCCGTTAACCCCCAGCCCGAAGAATATTGGGGCAATGTAAATCCTGTGGGGCCAAGAGGCGTTTATGATGAAGCAAAACGTTTTCAAGAGGCCATTACAATGGCGTACCATACATTTCATGGTGTGGAAACAAGAATTGTGAGGATATTTAACACATATGGGCCAAGGATGAGATTAAATGACGGCCGCGTGCTGCTGGCCTTTATTGGGCAGGCTTTACGAGAAGAGCCTTTAACTATATTTGGCGATGGTTCGCAAACTCGTTCTTTTTGCTATGTTGATGATTTGATTGAAGGAATATATCGCCTTCTGCATAGCAGCTATGTTCAACCCATGAATATAGGTAACCCTGATGAAATAACGATACGCCAGTTTGGAGAAGAAATACTTAAATTAACAGGGAGCGACCAGGAACTAATTTGTTTACCATTGCCGACCGATGATCCGAAACAACGCAGGCCCGATATAACGAAAGCCAAAGCTATATTGGGATGGGAGCCGCAGGTTTCGCGAAACGAAGGATTAAAAATAACGCTTGAGTATTTCAAATCTCTTTCAAAAATGGAGATTGAGCATAAGGATTTTTACTACTATAACAAATAACAAAATAACAATGCCGGTGTGCTTTTGGCTTACCGGCATATGCTATTTATGAAGTCCCTGCATTATATCATCGTACGACGGCTAATTATTCATTGACAACCTTCGAAAGTGCCCTCTTTTTGACAACGTATCAATAAGTTTAGCATTGTAAATATTTACACCCCGTTGGTTTAGATGGCTATCATCATAGTACATGCTATCCGGAAGGTTTAATATTTTATTGAAATTATAGTATTCACCAAGGCTGGAAAATACCCTATCTATTTCATCATTATTTTGATATGAAGCATAATTGCTTCTTGAAAAGGGTGCCTGGATAATTACGAATTTTATTTGTTGCGACCGCAACTCATTTAAGCCTGCTTTAAAAGCTTCCAACTGTGTGGCAGAGATATTAACGTTTTGTTTAAATCTTGTTTTTTTGAATTGCAAATGCCTGAAAGATTGGACATATCCTCCGGGTATGTAGGTGTCTCCTTCATTGTCTGATAGCTTCTGCTTTTTTATGTGAAATTCATTATTGAAAGCACCAAACAGTAAGGTATTGTATAATTTGATGTTGTTAATTTTAAAGGATAAAGCAATAATATCTTTATCTATTAGTCCGCTTGATATGAGGTCAATTTGCGATTCAAGTCCATCAACGCCGAACAAAACCGGATAAACATCAACAATAACCAATTTAGGTTTTAATTTTGTTACGTACTTACCTAAAACATAACGCGTTTGTAAGGGCGATTGCGAGCTTGACCCTAAATTAAACATTGATATCCCCGATTTTTTGAATATTCTGGGATCGTACCCGCGATAGGCGTGCGACGACCCTGCTACCACCAAATCAACATTTTTTATTTTCGAAACTTCATCAAATCGTTGCCTGGTAAACCCCATGCCACCGAAATAATTAAAATTCACTGCAAATGATGCAGGCACTATTGTGCCATATAATAGTATTAGTACAACATAAAATAAGCTGCAAAACACAGAAAAAAAGAAAAATCTGAATACAAATTTTTTCATGATCTAAAACTGAAAATAAATAAAATCAGAACCACCGGTTTGCATGTACATTCCTATAAAAACTATGATAATTGAATAAAAGCTCCAACGCAAAATGGGTGGCCATCTCAAACCAACATTCTCTATAGCATATCTCCCCTCCCTTCCAATCCATTCAACCGCCATAAAAACTACCAGGATCAATAACATTACCGGGCGGGGAGGATTATGGGGAGCAGTGAACAAGCTGCGGTTAAAAAGATCACCTATAATTTGAAAAGCCTGGCCAATACTGGCCGATCGGAAAAATATCCACGCAATTACAGTTAACGAAAATGTGGAAACCATTTGCATTAATTCCTTAAATGATGGTAGTAAACGACCCTGGGCTACGATTTCGAGGTTGTTCCGGTTTGTTTTCATCACAATGGATGGTATGATAAACAACGCGTTTAAAAAACCCCAGATTATAAATGTCCAGTTTGCGCCATGCCAGAAACCACTTACTATAAATATGATAAAAGTGTTTCTTATCCGCATCCAAAGGTTGCCTTTACTTCCGCCTAAAGGGATATACAAATAATCCTTAAACCAGCTTGATAACGAGATATGCCATCGTCTCCAGAACTCTGCCATATCGCGCGAAAAGTAAGGAAACGCGAAATTCCGAAGCAAGTCAATGCCAAAGAGTTTAGCCGTTCCGATGGCAATATCTGAGTAGCCTGAAAAATCCCCATATATTTGAAACGTAAACATCAAGGCCCCTAATGCTAACGTACTGCCTGTATAATTTGAAGAATGATTAAAAACCATATTGGCATATTCGGCGCAATTGTCGGCGATAATCACTTTCTTGAAAAGTCCCCACAAAATTTGCCGGCATCCGTCTATTGCCTTACTGTAATCAAAAACCCTTTTCTGCTTTATTTGCGGTAATAAGTGAGTCGCCCTCTCAATTGGGCCTGCTACCAGCAGTGGGAAAAAACTCACGAATAATGAATAATCTACAAAATTACGCTCCGGTTTGATCCGTCCTTTATATATATCGATAACATAAGATAGGCCATGAAATGTGTAGAACGAAATACCTACCGGTAGTATTACATTAATTGCAGAAGCGTGAAGCGTTATTCCGAAATGGCTGAAACTTGAAATCAACGATTCAGCGAAAAAGTTATAGTATTTAAATACACCTAAAAAACCAAGATTAACGGTTACACTTAGCCAAAACAAAAATCGCTTTAGTTTTAAGCTCTTTGCGTCTTCCATTTTCAACCCGGTGAAATAATCAAGTAAGGTTGAAAAGATCAATAAAAAAAGAAACCTGTAGTCCCAGCAAGAATAAAAATAATAGCTGGCTGCTAATAAAAGTATGTTTTGAATTTTTAATCCATTTTTATTTATTAACCAGTATAAACAGAAAATGATTGGTAAAAAAAAGGCGAAGTTAAGTGAATTAAAAAGCATAGGCTATTATTTTAAATAAAACCAGCTAAGTAGCTAAATATAAATTGATTGCATCGAAAATCAAATTCATTTCAGCTCCTTTTGCTATCGATAAAAATAGTAGGATTATATTAATAGAAAGCTTTTTTGAAGCGACAGTTTAATGCACAAAATGTGAGCAATTATGCGCAAAAACCAAACGCATATAATAGTAAGAGATGTAGCATGGGTTTTAATGCTTCAGGTTAACACTTGTGCTAACAACTGCATTGTTAAAGGTTTGGGTATATAGCTTTTAATAAAAGGGTAGCGCTGATTTATAATATTATCTAAAGGTTCAATTGAATTTGAAACGAGATGAACGTGTATAGGAACATTTAAATTGTTATTAATTTTTTCAAAATGTTCAAGAAACTCCCAACCATCCATAACCGGCATGTGTATATCTAAAAATATAATAGCGGGTAAACCACTTTCGTTTTTTAAATTAATTTCCAGGTCATGAAGAAGCATTTTTCCATTTTTATAAAAATCTGCCTTGATAAAAGGCGCATTTCGAAGCAAATTCTTAACAGAATAATGATACATCAAGTCGTCATCGACTATCGCTATTGATTTTATTGGCCTGTGATTTAGCATCGAAAAAAGCTCGATTTGCAAATCGAGCGTGACAGAAGATAAAAGTTCAGAACCACAAGTAGCACAACCGAACGATTGAGTAAGTACCGCTTCCTCACTCAATTTAACGGGCACACATTGGTAACCGTATACCGAATTTGGACAGTCTTTATTAAAGCAATAACAAATTGTAAATGTCGAATTTTTCATCACAACAAATCATCTGAGTAAAAGCTGAAACCAGGGTTTTTCCTATTTACTATCTCTTTACTTAAAAAAATAGAATGAGCCCTTTTCAGACCTTATTCTATATCATATAAACCACAATTGAAAAATCCACTTTCAAAAGTAATAAACGGGAACGGCAATAACCTTCTCACTGCTACCCAATATATTACACACATATGCCCATTTCTTTATATTAATTTATTGAGTTATTGGATTACTGATTGTTTTCTTTATTAGCCTGAGGCGATATATGTTTTTTTACATTTATCCAGCTTAAAAAGGCAACAAATTTAACATAGCCCTATACAAGCCCGATCGAAGGACTAATTTATTTAGGAATTCCGGTAAAACCGCCGCGATGACGAAAAAAATCGGGCCGAATTTAAATTAGAAATTGTTCAGGGGACTGCCAGCAACTAGCCAATGCATTCATTCATTCTTCATGATTATAAATAATCTTTGTAAGAGAGTGTTGCGACGATCATTTGCTGGCAGTTTGTCCATTTTTTTTCATTGAAAATTAGTGCTTTTTTTTAGTTATTATTACTGATTATTTTCAAATAAACACAACAAACACCAATTGATTGCGTATGAATACATACAGCAAGAAACTCACGATGTTTATCAAAAAATGCACCTCCTTTTAGATATTATAAAATGAGCAACCAACGAAAACGCGCTTTGAACATTATCCGAACCAAAAAAAACTTAGCGGTTTTGAACTTGGTTAAGCTCGAAAAAGTAAAAATTGAATACCTTAAAAAAGAACTTAATTTTTTCCAGGAACCTGAATTCATTTCTTACTCCATGGGTACGCTTAAAGTAATTGACGGCCTCAATAAAAATGAGCTACTAAAAATTGAGTTGGAATCGTTGTTTGATAAGATGAGCAAGGCAAAAATGAGCCTCGATAATTACCATCAAGAGTTAGACCTTCTTATTAAAAAAGTAGACAGTAGCGATGTAGATACCGGTTCCTTCAATAAGGATCAGCGGACTAGTTAATTTATTTCACTTTTATTTATAGCAAGTGCTTCGTGTACATTACGTAGTACTGCTTCACTAACCCTGTGTGGCGATATACGAGTCATACATATATTATGGCTGCATTTTAATTTCCCGCAGCCAGTAGTAAAATCACAATCAACAGTCTCTTTTATAATAATTACCTGATCTTTGTATAAAGATATTGGTTTCCATTCATCGACATTAACCGTCCCGCTAAATATTAAAACTATTTTTCGATAAAGCAACGCTGCTATATGTGAAAAGCCTGAATCTAAACCTAAAAACAATGTGCATTTTTTAACGATGGAAATTGACTGTAACATTGAAAATTTGCCAACACCGTTGGTGACATTATTAAGCAGGGAAATCTCCGTCATTTCATCTGGCGATAAATCAGCCTCTACTCCCATCACATATACCGGAAAGTATAACGCTATCCCTTTAATTACCTGAATAAAATTTTGGACCGGCCATTTCCGCGCCTGTGCTCCAGTGCCTAAATGTACCAACACAAATTTTTCGGGTAATGTTACGCCCTCAATGGGATCACAGGGTAAATCGTTTGGCTCCCAGTATTCTGAAAACACTGGATCTGGCAAATTCAGATAGTTAAAAAGCGGATTAATCCTTTTTGATACATGCCCGCGGTGCACGTAAGGTAATTCTGCATCCAGTAAAGCACCGCCACCCCCTACGTTATAACCGGCAAATATTTTTTTTTTTGCAAAAAGCTTTAAAAATAAATTATTTCTTAGATCCCCTCTAACGTCAAACAGTATCCCTGTCTTTATTCTGCGTAGCTGATCCAAAAATTTCAGATAGGATATTTTTTTGTCTCTTGAAAAATAAGGGGCGTCGGCAACATACACAGCATCTATAAAAGGCACTTTAGTAGCTATTTTAAAGTTTCCGCTGCTAACTGCCAAGCTTATTTTGGCCCCCGTCATAATTTTTAAAGCCTTTATGGCGGGTAGCATTAATATCATATCACCAATATGAGCTAACTGTACAAGTGTTATCTCTTCTTTTTCATCACACTTAAATCTATGATCGTTTTGGCTTTTAAAAAAGTATGTTATCCGATCTATCAACTTAATGAACTTGATAGATCTTTCTGACGAATCAGGATAGAATCGATAATTAACCGGCGTTTTCATTGTTGTGTTTTCGCTTTTAAAATATTTAACAAGGAAACGGCATTGTCACATTGCCAGGTAAGCAGGAAATTGTGTGGCCTGATTGTCATTCAGACGCCTGGGCCTGAAGTCTTTCAATAATTTTTGTTGATGAAACACCGTCAACAAAAATTATTGTTTCTACCCGCCCCCCCCTGGCCTGCACTTCCTGGCTTCCAACTATGTTTTTCACAGTGTAATCCCCTCCTTTTACAAGTATATCAGGATTGATATTGGTGATCACGTTAAGTGGGGTATCATCTTCAAATACAACTATGGCATCAACAAAATATAATGCGGATAACAGAGCCGCCCTGTCGTGCTGGTTGTTTATAGGGCGATTAAGCCCTTTCAGGCGGCTAACGGAGGTATCAGAATTAAGGCCGATAATAAGTTTATCACCTAATTCTTTAGCCTTTAGCAAGTAACTAACATGCCCAATATGTAGAACATCAAAAACTCCGTTTGTAAAAACAATTCGTTGACCTTCATCTTTCCAGTTTGTTACCTGCTGCAGTAATGCCGGTAAATTATATACTTTTTCGCTTAATAATGCAGAAAGGCTGTTTTCCATTGTTTATAGGATATTATTCAAATAAATTATCAACTGCTTTACATAAGATATGCCCAATTAGAATGTGCATTTCCTGTATTCGGGCAGTAAAGATTGAAGGGACAATGATATTCAGATCACAACAATCATTCATTTTTCCTCCATCACGGCCAGATAAGCCTAATGTTTTACAATTTAAAGCCCTGGCTACGTCAAAAGCCTTAATAATACCAGCACTGTTACCACTCGTTGAAATGCCTATAAATAAATCACCTGCAGACGCCAAGCCTTCTAATTGTCTGGAAAAAACCTGATCATAACCGTAATCATTGGCTATAGCTGTGAGTGCAGATGTATCGGTAGTAAGTGCTATACCAGGTAATGGTTTTCGCTCTTTAACAAACCGGCCTGTAAGTTCGGCGGCAATGTGCTGCGCATCGGCAGCACTTCCGCCATTTCCGGCAAGTAAAACTTTATTACCGGCCTTAATGACTTCACAAATTATGGCACAGGCGGCTTCAATATCAGGAACAAGATTGTCAATCACCTTCGTGATAACGTCACGGTGATCTTTTAATTCATCAGAAATCATGATAATTTAAGTTGTAGATGTTATAATGTAAAGATTTATGGCACCAGCTGAATGCCTTGTACTCCTCTTTGGGTAAGATCTGCCAGGATTTCCTCAACCGTAGTAGTAACCGCGCCTAAACGACGAATTACAATAGCAGCCGCATGATTGGCAAGTTCGCAGGCATCCGCCAAATCCATGCCTAATGAAATGAAGTAAGCAATACAGGCAATTACGGTATCTCCGGCACCCGTAACATCAAAAACTTCTGTAGCTTTTACCGGCAGCTCAACATGGGAGTCGGGCGAAAGGAGGACCATCCCTTGTTCTGATAGTGTAACTACCAGGTAAGGCACTTCGGTTTGATCGAATATAACGTTAGCCGCATTCTTCAGTTTTTCAATTGAATTAATATTTTCAGATTTTGAAGCTTCAGCAAGTTCTTTTCTATTTGGTTTTATAAGGAAGGCCCCTTTGTACTTTTTGTAATCAAGGCCTTTGGGGTCAACAATAACTCGTTTGCCATGTTGTGTGGCCAATGCAACAACGCGGTTTGTGAAAGATTCTGTAAACAACCCCTTATTATAATCGGATAGCACTACCAAATCGGTTTCCTGAACTGCATCATTGATTTTGTCTATCAATTCATTCTCAAGCGCTGTGGAAATCGGATGTACAACCTCGTTATCAAGCCTGAGCAACTGATGGTTCCCAACCAAAACCCTCGTTTTTAACGTGGTAACCCTGGTGCTATCTTTTACTATCAGGTCTGTTTCTAAAAAATCGATCTTTAAACGGTCAATTAACTGAACTCCGGCATTATCATTCCCAATCATTCCGGCTACGCTAACATTTGCGCCTAAACTAACCAGGTTTTGGATCACATTAGCAGCACCGCCCAATGTAATCGATTCATTTTGAATATTAACAATTGGAACGGGTGCCTCGGGCGATAACCGGCTAGAACTACCATATATGTAACGGTCAATCATCAAATCGCCAACTACCAATATTTTAGGTTTTTGTTTGAATTGTATCTCTGATACTTTTTGTGTTAACATACAACTTGGCTCTTAAGTTAAAAATTTTGTTAGTAGGCGTTTTCCTCGCCTTTTATAATGTTGTAAACGGTTTTATAAACTATTTTCAACTCGAGCCACATCGACCAATTTTCCAGGTACCAGATATCGTGTTTAACTCGCTGTTCCATAAGGGCAGGATCGTGGGTTTCACCTCTGAAACCGTTTACCTGGGCCCAGCCAGTTATACCAGCTTTTAGAAAATGCCTTACCATGTATTTATCAATGATCTGGCTATATTGCTTTGTCATGTTAAGCGGATGCGGACGCGGGCCAACAACGCTCATATCGCCAAGCAATACGTTAAAAAACTGTGGTAACTCATCGAGGCTGGTACGCCGCAGGAAAGTTCCGATTTTTGTAACCCGGCTATCATTTTTAGTGGCTTGTAAATCTGCCTGGTTATTCACCTTCATGCTCCTGAACTTATAACACAAAAATGACTTGTTGTCCCTACCGCTTCTTAACTGTTTAAACATCACCGGACCACGGCTTTCAAGCTTGATCAGCAGCCCGATAAGTGGGTATAACCAACTTAACAAAAAGACAATGACCAACAAACTGAACAAAATATCAAAAACCCTCTTTTTAAAGCGATTTTCAATCTCTTCCAATGGTTCGTTACGATTACTTAATACTGCAAAATTTCCCATGTAACTTAGTTTCAAGCTATTCACAGTTGAGTTTGATATATCCGGTACAAGTTTTAACCTCAGGCAGGATTTATCCGCCTCCTCTTGTAGTTTATTATATTCAGTGATACGCTCTGGGGATAGAGACACGTAAACATCTCTTATGCCAGAATTTGCTGCACTAACAATCTGCTCTTTAACAGATTCCAACAACTCACCGCCATTATCAAGTATCGAGTTATCCTCCTGATTTAAAAAACCCTGAAAGGAAAAGTGATTATCAGTATCTTGAAAAAAGCCGGCCAACCGAAGCCCCATCGAATTCAAACCTATTACAGCGACAGATCGCGTGATGTTGAAATTCTTTTTAAGTGTCCGTTCAAAAGCGGCTCCTAAAACCCGGCTCAACGCCAGGCCTACCAGAACCAGTAAATAAAACAGAAAAATTAAAGTGAAGGAGAATTGATGAGCTTTTGCCAATACGACGAATGACAAAAACAGCACAGAAAATACAATAAAGCTCTTTACTGTTAACCGGTAGATATTGTCAAGACGATGAATTGATTTGCTTGTATAAAGGCCGGATAACAATGCTGCAAGCAACCACAGATAGTTTGCACTCATCACCGATCCCATATCAACACCTGTCTTATCATAACCCAGCAAATCAACGACCAGCAAAAATGACAGGTTAATTACAGCAAGATCGGTGACGGCCATCACAAAATAAATTAAAAAAAGGTAGCGTGTCTTCATAGGAGTGTTTTTTAAAATACCATGTTTAGAATGCTTTCAAATTAACTTCGCCTAAATATTTAAAATAAAAAAATAATAAGCTTAACAACTCAAATAGAAAAAGTTAACAAACTAATGGCGAATTCTTTAACAATAATACAATATACACGCTACTCTTTCAGGCAAATTATGATTCTGGCACTAATATGTATAAAACTGTGCAATCTCAAATTGTTACGGTAAATCGTGGTTGAATGAAGGTATAATCACCACTCTGCCATTACGCAACAGAAGGCACAGAATCGTTAATAGTTTTCCGCCCAATACTGTTATAGTAGAATCCTAATTCGGTCATTTTATCAAGGTCGTAGAGATTCCGGCCATCGAAAATCACTTTCGCTTTCAAGCTTTTTTGGATTAGCGCAAAGTCTGGGTTCCTGAAAATACTCCACTCAGTTAATATTAACAAGGCGTCTGCACCTGCCAGTGCATCATAATGGTCATCAACATATTCGATCTTATCACCAAGCAGGTATTTTACGTTATTGGCGGCTTCCGGGTCGAACGCTACAATTTGAGCGCCTTCATTAAGCAATTCGCCAATAATTTCCAGCGCTGGAGCTTCTCTGATATCGTCAGTCTCGGGTTTAAAAGCAAGCCCCCAAATAGCAAACTTTCTCCCTTTCAAATCGTCGTTATAGTACTTTTTCAACTTCTCAACCATAATTTTTTTCTGTATGGCATTCGTTTCCATAACGGCATTCAATATCCGGAAATGATAATCATTATCTTCTGCCGATTTTGCAAGCGCCTGAACATCTTTTGGAAAGCAGCTACCGCCGTAGCCTATACCTGGAAATAAAAAGCGCTTGCCAATACGATCATCCGAACCAACCCCCAATCGTACCATATCCACGTTGGCACCAACAAGCTCGCACAAATTGGCTATTTCATTCATGAAAGTGATTTTTGCGGCTAAAAATGAATTAGCTGCATATTTTGTTAATTCAGATGATCTCTCATCCATGAAAATTATGGGGTTACCTTGCC
Organism: Mucilaginibacter gossypii; assembly: GCF_900100945.1. Classification (GTDB taxonomy): domain Bacteria; phylum Bacteroidota; class Bacteroidia; order Sphingobacteriales; family Sphingobacteriaceae; genus Mucilaginibacter; species Mucilaginibacter gossypii. The sequence continues at coordinate 26,911 of NZ_FNCG01000018.1, forward strand.
TTACATATGGCGCGTATAATTCCGCCATCAATTTCCTGGCCCTTTCATCCGTTGTGCCAACGACAACGCGGTCAGGCTTCATAAAGTCTTCAACTGCAACGCCCTCCCTTAAAAATTCCGGATTAGATACCACAGCGATTTCAATATCAGTATGCTGTTTGAAAACGGCCCTTACTTTATCGGCTGTTCCAACCGGCACCGTTGATTTTGTGACTATTACTTTGTAATCGGTTATCAAATTAGCAATATCTTTAGCTGCGCCCAGCACATAGCTTAAATCTGCTGATCCGTCTCCGCCCGGAGGGGTTGGCAACGCGAGGAATATTACCTCGGCGTGTTCTATCGCTTCAGCCAGGTTGTCTGTAAAACGTAATCTTTCATGAATGATGTTTCTTTGGAACAATGCCTCTAATCCGGGCTCATAAATTGGCAGCTGACCTTGCTGCATCATCATAACCTTTTGTTTGTTTATATCAACGCAGGTTACATCATTTCCAGTTTCTGACAAACATGTTCCGGTTACTAATCCAACATAGCCGGTTCCGACAATAGCAATTTTCATAATGATGTTTTTTTAAGGTTATTATTTAAATGAGTTATAATATTTATTGGCGTTGGGCACTTTTGCCGAGGCTTACCATAAATTTTTCGCGCGCAGTGATAATTGAAAGGTAATAACGGATATAAAACACGGTAAGCTTTTGTGTTAAATGAAGATCTTTGCCTTTCTTTACTATCAGTTTTATGCTTTTAATTGGAGGCCTCAGATCATAAAGGAAGTCAACAATGGTTTTGAACTTATTTTTGCCAGACGTCGAATTAAACCCGGATTGTCCTCCACCAACTCGCTTGGCCTTATTTATCAATTCAGATATATTTTTCCTTGCCGGATGATTTACTATAACATCCTCGGCGTATTTGATTTTATACCCGGCATCCCTTGCCCTTACCGACCACTCATAATCGCCACCCGACATTAAATCATCCTTAAAAATGCCAACAGCATCAAATACATGGCGATAGCTATACATGTTTCCTGTAACACCGGTTCCATCCTTATGGACGTAGATGTCCTGGTTAAAGGCATAAATTTTCTCGTACAATTCGGCTTCGGTAAGTTTATTTGAATGATAGTATAGCTTTATACTGCCGGCTATTCTATCGCAATCGGGATTTGCCTCCATAAAACTAACCGCATTTTTTACCCAGTTTATATCGGGGATACAGTCAGAGTCTGTAAAACCGATGATATTGCCGGTAGACATTGCGATTCCAGCATTCCGGGCAGCGTATGAGCCGGGCTTGCCTTCAACAATGATCTTGCAATTCTGAGGTATAAAATAATTAGCAGGTATTTTGTCGTTTGGGTAATTATTAACAACAATGATTTCAAATAAATCGTGATCATAGGTTTGTGCCTCAAGGGCGTTTAAGCACAACGACAATCTACTCCAGTCTTTATAAGTTGGAATTATTATCGTAACTTTTTTATTGTTCATACAGGCAAAATGTGATTGAAGTATTAGCGGATGATGTAATTTCTAATTCGTGTTCGCAGCCGCTTAACCTGCATTTTTGATTTAAGTAAAGCGGCACGGTGAAAAGGTATTCTATAAGGAAATTTTTTAAGCAAAACTTTAGCGTAAGCTGGCACATCAAAGTAATTGCGCATAATTTCCATGTAGATGTAGTTGTCAATGCATTCCTCTAATTCGGCAGTTAACATACCAATCAACTTAAGTTCTGTTCGGATCCGGACCCGGAAGTTGATACGGTTATCTAAAATTCTTTTGATTTTTTCTTTGTCTTTGCTTTTAGAGATGGAATTATCGGAAAAATGTATTATCGTATTAACATCAGGATCTGTAATTATTACAACTCCATTTTTTAGCAATCTAAACAGTAAATCATATTCTTGCGATGATGTAATATTCTCATCCCAGCCGCCTGCGCCATTTAAAGCTGCCCTGTTCCAAAGGTTGGAACTGGTGATACCCAGTTTAGAGTTGATCAGCCCCCGCCAAATGTGATGATCAACAGTCCTCCTGATTTCCTCCGGATTACCGGTATTATAATAGTTCAGTATGCACCCACCTGCAATAACACCCGTCTCCGGGTGTAGTGCGGTAATATTGAACTGATGGCTGAGTTTATTGGGCATCAGTTCATCATCCGCATCTAAGTATTGAATCCATTCACCACGAGCTTTTTTAAGGCCGGTATTGCGCGCTGCCGGTGCACCTGGTTTCTTCTCGTCTAAAACCCACACTTTACCGGGATAAGAAGAAGCATAACGCTCTAATATCTCCAAAGTATTATCCGTCGAATTATTATTTACCAGGATAATTTCGATGTGTTTATAACTTTGAACCAATACACTCCTAATGGCCCGTTCAACAAACCTTGCAGCATTATGACATGGTATTATAACAGATATCATTATAAATTTAAGATTGCGTCCTCTTCGTTTTAAATCCTTGATAAAGTATCTTTAACTCATCGCCCATCAGTAAATAAACCAGGCCGAAGTACACTATGCAAAGGCAAATACCATTTATAATAAAGTTTATCCCAACCATTTTTAACAAATAAATGGTGATGAATGAAACCGCCGCCGCGATGAACGGTACCTTTAATTCGGTAAAAAAGTCTTTTACAGAAATTTTAACCGTCAATAAAAAGCTAAACCCATATTGTGCTATAAGCACCACAAAAAGTTTATTGATTAAAATTGCCCAGGCTGCTCCAACAAGTCCATCGTAGTATATCCCAAATGCCAGAGAAGGGAGAAATATAGCGGCTTTTAGAAGTTGCTGCTTCATCTCCATACCTGGCCGTCCTAAACCTCTCAACAAAGAGGTGTTCCCGCTAACCAGAATATGCAGCATGACAGAACCCGATAAAATCTGTAAAGGAGTTACGGTGTCGTGCCATTTGGCACCAAAAACATGGATAATAAAGGGCTCGCCATTTACGATAAAAAAGATCATTACCGGAAAAACCAGTAAACAATTGAATAAAACTACTTTTAGATAATACTTTTTAATTGCCACCAGATCGTTTTGCTTTTTTCCATAAATAGGATACATCACGTTATTGATAACAGCCATCAACCTTCCGCGAAAAGTATCTGTAAGCACAAAAGCCAACGTATACAAACCCAGGGCAGATGCGCCTAAAAGCTTGCCGATTAACAAATAATCAATGTTATTGTATAAATAGTTTAAGATATTAGAGCCGGTTGTGTAAACACCAAATCCAAATATTTCCTTAAATGCTTTTTTTTCACAAATGAAGGCCGGTTTCCACCTGGTTGCCCTGAAAAACAAAGGCATGGCAAAAAAAACATTACCAACTGAGTTAAAAACCAAAGCCCAAACCCCGGCCCCTTTAAACGCCATTACAAGGGCTATCAAACCAACTACAATATTTGATACATTATCAATATAAGCCAGCTTTTTAAAAGCCATTTGCTTTGTAAGCTGGGCCTTATGAACTAAATTAACCGGGCTTATTAAAATACCTATACTAAGTACCGGTATTACTGATTCAAGAATAGGTTTGTTATAAAATATTGCAGCCAGGGGCGCTACCGCAAAACTCATAACCAGAAACAACAACAGCGACCAGCCAACCCCGGTCCAAAAGGCGGTATGATAATGCTCCGAGCGTAAAGTTTCTTCTTTTTTCTGTACCAACGCTGCACCAACGCCCAAATCATTCAATACCTGTACAAAGCCCGTAAACACGGTTGCCATGCCTACTATTCCAAACTCGCCGGGAAAAAGCAATTTTGCTAATACCAGTTTTAGCAGAAAATTGAAGGATTGATTAACAACTAACTGAACAAAATTCCAAAAGATACCGGACACTACAACTTTTTTGTCGGACCCTGCTTTTTTGATATTTAGTTCTTGTGTGTTTTCGTTTGATAGAATTGCATTATCCATATAAGTTAAAAAAGTATAACAGTGTTTTATCGCCGGCTGTAAATCAATTTGCAGATTGAAGTAAGGCCGAGGGGACAAGTATTTTATGATATAATTCCAGGTAATTTTTGATATAGTTATCTGCCGAAAAATCACGTGACCGACGGATGCAATTTTGTTTTTTCCTCTCTACTTCATCACGGTTATCTAAAACATGCTGAAGTAAGTCTAAAAGGTTACCCTCGTCCGGTGAAAACAGCCAGGAACAATCAGCACTAAAAATCTCCTCCAGTCCTCCCCTGTCGCTTTGGCATACTGGTACGCCAAAAGATAGGGACTCAACTACAGTACGGCCGAAAGGCTCGTTCCAAAGCGCCGGGACAATCAGGGTATCAATACACCCATAAAAATCAGCTGGACTTATAACACCCAGAAACGCATGTTCAATCCCTGTAAGTTCAGTTTGTAATTGTGCTACAAATTCGGGGTCGCCTTTTCCGGCGAAAATAATTTTTAGCATATCTTTTTTATCGTCAGGAAGCTTTAACAACTCATCAACCAGGTATCTCACCCCTTTATCAGCTGCCACCCTTCCTATATAGCCTAACCTGAACTTTCCGGTTTCGGTGTTGTGCTTATGGTTTCCAGCCTTTAATACCGCATTGTAAATTGTAGTAGCGCGGCCATCTGCTATAGTGAAAAACTGACGGTGCTTTTTCAAAATGAAATCACTGATAGCAATGTAATGGTCTGGGTATGATAAAAAGTTTTTTTTTACCTGATGGGTAACCTTGCATGGTGCACATAAAGTGGCACAATTACCGTTATTAAACATGCTGCATTTGTGACACAATAAGTAATAATCGCGCATGGTGTGTACCAGGGGAATTCTGAGCTTTTTGATTGTAAGCCACAAAGCCGGTGAAAACCCCTGTATGGTATTTGTATTTACTATATCGGGCGAGATCCTTTTTAATATAGAGGTGATCCGGGTGTGATAAAACAGGTTACAAGAATCAATTAAATGCCAAATACTTTTCTTCAGATTAGAGACGCCATCAGTACCGCCATATATTGAGAAAATATTTTGTTGTTTCAGGCTGATTACGATTACTCCATTTACCCGGTAAACCTGATCATACAATCCGGTTGTTAATACATATACCTGGTGACCGGCATTTACAAGGCCTTCTGCCAAAATTTTAACAGAAACTTCGGCACCGCCCACAAAAGCAGGATAATAAAAACTGTTTGTTAGCAAAACTCTCATACACCAACTTTCTCCACTTTTTTAGCTTCTTTGAGGCTTGGTTCACCAGTGCTGCCGGTGTATTTTTCTGAAACAAAGGCTCTTATTTTTTCAATAAAATGATTTTCATCAAAACCGTGCGCGTGCGCGCTTATAAAGGTGGGATCAAACTCCAATTGCTCAAATAATAAAATTGCTTCTTTTAACGATTCGACAGTCTGGTGTTCAAAGAAAATCGCTGTTGATTTCATCGAATTATCGGTATAGGGGATCATTGTATCCAATACTCCCCCCTTATTATAAGCAATAACGGGTCTGCCCGATGCATTTGCTTCTAAGGGGGTTATACCGTAATCTTCCAATTGTGGAAAAATGAACGCTTTACAATTAGCGTAAAGTTTGGCAAGGTTGCGGGCATCAAGCCCGCTCAAAAATGTTATATTACTATTGGCTATTTCCTTTAGTTCCTTTTCTCTTGAGCCTTTGCCTACAATCAAAAGTTTTTTGTTTGGCATCTGGTTGAATGTCTCAATTACCAAGTCTACTTTTTTATAGGACTCGAAACGGGAAACCACCAAAAAATAATCGCTAACGGAATTTGAAACATAAAAATTCTCAATCCGCACGGGAGGGTTGATAACCACTATTGGATTATTTGGGTGGTAAGCTTTCTCAATTCTTGATACAACCTCCCTTGCATTTGTGATAAACCAGTCTGTACGATCGGCCGCCTCAATATCGATGCTTTTCAAAGTGGCCAGCACCTTGTTTAATATGCTCCTTTTTAGCTTGCCCGATTCTCTAACTTTTTCGTAAGAGTCTGGGCTCCAAACCAATCTAAAGGGATTGTGGCAATAGGTAATTACCAGTGCGTTAGCACCCGCTTTGATATATTTAGCGCAATGTGTTGTTGATTGAAGTATAACGTCATAGTCAGTTAAATCCAATCTTTGCATGGCCATCACCCCAAGAGGATAGAAAAAACGCTTCATGTTTTTTTCCTTTTTTATGAACTTACCAAACCAGCTTGTCCTGATATCACACGATTTGAACTCCGGATAAGTATTGGCGGCATCATAAGAAAGCGTATAAATTGGTGCCGATGGGTATGCATGGTGAAAACTTAAAGCCACCTGTTCTGCGCCACCTTTACGCACCAAGTCATCATGTACAATTGCGATTTTCATAGCTGTGAGATTTGTAATTTTAACGCAATACTTAAATTATTAGGGTCGGTTAGCAACCGGCTGATATCAGAGCCGTAGTCAACCACTTTCAACACTTTATTTATTTACTTATATATCAATCTTTTATAGCCATAGAAGGAATCCTTTTTAACATAATTACCCGAAGCATCCTTATACATGATACCATAGTTTGCTTCTAATGGGAATTTTGCTGACAAAGACTGTTCATCAAAAAGCTCGTAAACAAAAAATGCACCTATATTCTTCTGCGATATCAGCTTAGGGATATTATCGGTTATATATTGGCTTTGCAGAGCAAAACTCACAGCACCCGTGCCTTTGAACCTATTAAACTCCGTAATCCAGATGGGTTTATTGAAATGACCTTGTATATAGGAAAGCACATTTGCTATTGGTAGTTTTTGAGCAAGCATGTCTCCCATGTTGGAATACCAATGGCAGCCAATTATATCATAGTTCACTTTGTTTTCTTTCAATAACTCCAGATAGTAAAAATGGGTAAAGCTAACTGACAGCGAGATCATTATAGAGGGCTTAACCGTTTTGACACCATCTATAAAGCCTGATATCTGCGCCATAAAACGCTTACTTTTTTCGATATCATACTCGGCATCAGGTCTAACTCCGGCTGGTACATTTCTTACCCTGATCTTGTTATCAACTTCATTGTTTACTTCAAGCACGGTAAAATAATCACCGTAGGCTACACCAAAATTCTTCCCCTGTGAAAACGCGATTTGATAGACAGAATCTGGTGGCATCCCGCCAATACCTGTTTGCATCACGGCGGCAAAAGGCAAAATATTATTTTGCCTAAGCGCTTGAAGCAATTTTATGAACGCCGGCTGATTTTTTGCATAACCATCCTTTGTGAGTATTACGTCAAAACGATAGCTGGAAACATTCAAATCTTTTAAAGCTGCTATTTGGTCATCTAAATTATTACTGTAGTCCTTTTGTGTTAAGGGATGCCCATTTATACCCCATACAAACTGAGATTTAGGGTTTTGCGCACGGCATGTGTAAAACAGCAACACGCAAGTGGTAACCATAAATGATACTTTCATCATAAAATCGAGCTTTTAAAAGATGTTTGAAGCTTTTATATTAATGAGACTATATCAGTAGGTCAATCCCCGTAGCCAATGCCATATCCATACCCGAAATAACCTGCTTTCGAAAAATTAACGTCGTTAATAACCAGGTACAGGTTATCCACGTTATCCTTCTCCTTTATTTCATTTATGATTTCAATCTGGGATTTATTTGTGTAGTTATGACGGCAAACATAAATGGTCATATCAACATGCTTTTGGATCACAAGTGCATCAGATACAAGCCCTACGGGCGAACTATCGATAATTACGTAATCAAACTTATTTCTCATTTCGGTTATAAGTTCACCCAATTTATCTGTCAACAAAAGTTCACTGGCATTCGAAACAACCGGTCCCGATGTTATTACAAAGCAGTTATCGTCAAATCCGCTGGGCTTGATAAGATCATCGGCATTGATGTTTTCTAAAACGTAGTTGGAAAAACCGAGGTCTGCGTTATCAACATTCAATACGGATGAGAGCTTCGGTTTCCGGAGGTCTAATTCTATCAGTAATACTTTCTTCCCCGCCATCGCAAAAGTGCCACCCAGGTTCTTGGTCAGAAAAGTTTTCCCTTCTCCATTTACACTCGAGGTAACCATTATCACACTGGATTGGCCGCTATCCAATATATTCCTAAGCTTAGTTCGCAATGTGCGCATGCTTTCTGTAACCTGTGTCCGGGCCAATTGATCTGATTTTGAATTGAGTTTTAGCGATTGATGCCCAATTTTACCTATAATCGCAACATCGGTTTGTTGCTCTATATCTCCCTCAGAAACAATTTTTGACTGTATCAGCTTTTTAGAATTAACTATACCGAAAGGCACTATCAGCCCCATAAAAAAGCCCATGGCGTAAATAAGCGGTTTGATAGGTTTAGCAGGATCTTTTGAACTTTTCGCGTCATCAATTATCCTTGAATAAGATATATTGGCCGCCTTGGCCATCGAAGTTTCTTCTCTTTTTTGTAACAGGTATACATATAGTTGCTGTTTAAGCTCCTGCTGCCTGTTAAAATCCATAATAGTACGTTGCTTGCCCGGAACCTGTTTGATGGAGTTACTCAGTATATTAGTTTGAGCGTTAATTCCCGAGCTGTTCAAAACCATCTCATTTTTGTAACTATCAATGCTTTGCAACAAATTATGCCTTACTGTTTGTATCTGTTGATCTATGTTAACTATAACCGGATTGGTTTCTGTGAAGGATAAACGCTGTTTTATCCTTTCATTCAGCAAATTGTTGTACTGGGATAAGCTTGCTGCAAACGAAGCGTTTTGGATATTCAACGAGCTTGGAATAACCTGCTTATTGTTAGGATCGTCAAGCCTACTTTTTATATCCTTAATTATAGATAATTGAATTTGCTGTTGCTGATATTTATTGGTGTTTTCGCTTGCTGAGCCAACCAAAACTTTCGACTGTTCATCAAGATCCGCGATATTATTACTGCTACGGTAGTTTTGATAGTTTTTCTCAACGTTAGTTAACTCATCTTCTACAACCCCCAGTCGAGAATTAATAAAGTTAATAGTACTATCAATAGATGCTTTTTTCTGTGTAAGATTATCCTCAAGATATTGATTCATTAAGGATTGCAATATCACTTCACCTTTCTTTGAATTTGGATAATATAATGTTAGCGCAACGGTGGTAGTACCTTTATCTATAAACTCCGCGTCGTAGTTGCGGGTAATATCCGCTATAGCGTCATCATCAGATACAATTTGTGTAGAATATTCGCTTAACAAAACTGGCACGTTCGGTTTTTTTGTAACTATCAGGTCATACTGAGGCAATTTGATAGCAGCTCCATAGCTTACATTTAAGTTTACGTTCTCTTTTGAGTTGGCAATGTTTAAATGGGTACCATCCACCGGAGTAATTACGTACTCCCGCCTTTTCAAAGAGTCGACTTTAGTTTTGGCTATTTTTACGTCAAAAGGCGATTCTTCATAGATCTCTGTCGCGAACAATCCACTATTAGCGAACAATTTAATGTTGAGTTGCAGCTTTTGCTCCACTTCCTGAATCAGGTTGCGCGACCGGAGCACATCGCCTTCATTTTTTATAATCTCATTCAGGTTTAATGCAGATGTTGCGCCGCCATTTGCATATGCGGAGCTGGCATCTGGATTATTAGGCTGCTGCTGCAGCAGCATTGAGCTGCTTACAAGGTACTGTTGAGTGGCGTAAATGGTAAAAAAATACGCCAATGCCACAAATAGTATCGGACATAATAAGAATAAGTACCAATAGGACTTTAGTTGCGACAGCAACTTATTGTCATTTTTATCGTTCCCGTTTAAATATCTTGTTTTCATTTGTTTCTTGGGGTGAATTATAGATAGAGAATTAACTTGCGTTAAACGGTTACTACAAATAGCGTTTTGCAAATATTGCAGCAGTGAGTAAGGTAGCTGCCAACGACAAGTACTTAACCAGATTATTGTCATTGTTAAGAACCTTTGTTTTAAGCGGTTCCACGTATAATACATCGTTTTGCTTCAGATAGTAATATGGCGAATTCAAAAACTCCTTTCTCGTCATATCCAGCCTCACAGAAAAGTCATTGCCATTGGCGTTTTTGCGTATAAGCAATACGTTTGTGCGGCGTCCGTAAATTGTCAAGTCGCCGGCATATCCTAAGGCATCTAAAATTGTCACTTGCTCGTTAGGCACTATATAAGCCGCAGGATGATTCACTTCGCCTAAAACAGTGATCTTAAAATTCGAAAACCTAACATCAACGGTTGGGTTCTCAAAGGATTTTTTAGCAATAGCCTTTAGCGTCTTACGAGCTTCAAACGTTGTTAAACCGGCAAGTTTCACTGTTCCCAGAACCGGGATATCAACATTGCCGTCCTTCGCTACCAAATAACCCGCAAGCGGATTTGAAGAGCCATTGGTTGAGGTGCCGCCGTTTGCATAAACACCATTTTTATTATTTATGCTCAAGGTTGCATTTGGGTCGGTTGTATTTATATTTATCGCCAGGATATCATCCGGCTGAATTACAGGCTCTGTGTAATTACCAAGTGCCAGGGAAGTTGGCGTAGACGCCTGTGAAACGTCTTGCGCGTAAATTAGCTTTTTTGTGCTTCCGCATGAACATAACATGAAGCCAAAAAGTGCAACTATTAAAGCAATGAAGTAACGGTTATTTTCCATGTATAGGTGTTTTATAATCATTTCTCGTTTTACTTATTAATCTGTATAATTTTGTAATACATATATATTGTTATTGATTCGATACAGCGTCGCCATCTCGCTTACAGCGTGTAAGATTTTGGCTATCAGTTGCGATCAATTTAATATTTCATGATTTATTAAAGCATTTCCTCATTGATCTCCAACAAATATTATCAAAATATCAATTATTAAGGCCTGATTTTGAGCATTGATACTTTAATGTAGAATTGTGAGAATAGGTGTGAAAACCAGCGATAATTCACATGTAGCACAGCGGTTTTATTGGCTCTTTTTAATTGAAAATTCTCAAAAAAAGTTGAATTTGACAGGTTTCCCTACCAAATTCAACTCAATGATTATTAAAAATCACCTGGCTATTGAACTAGCAATTTCGAATAAAGATTTCCGGAAGAAGAATGTGTATTAATTATATATACGCCTCGTTCCAACTTGTTTTTAAAAGTAACTTGTATCCCAGCAGCGCCAAACTCATCGGTCGTAAACGTTTGTGTTTGGATCAATTTACCGCTTATATTACTTATTGATAATTGAACTGGTTCATTCACGGGGAAATTTGCAGCGTTAAGACTAAATGATGCTCCGAAATTTGGATTAGGGAACACAACAATTTTTTTGGTGGTGATAGACGGTCCCGCAGGCGCAATAAATGTAGATGCCAATGAGGTAGCCTGTGTGCTCACCTTAAACAGCTCAAGACCGGCCAATGCAACCCTATTTGCGGTCGGGTCAAATTTTATACTTAATGAACCGTCGGTTACGGTGGTAGTAAAATCTTTAACCAGGGCCGTACGATATCCAACCTCACTAAAAATATCAAAATTTTGCAATCCTACTTTATTTTCTATTGTAGTATTAAAGATCCGTGAGCCTGGTGCCGTCCAAAAGTTCTCTACAAAATGTAACCTTAGCAAGTAATCACCATTTATTACCGGGATCTCATACCTCGTTTGTGCTTGGTCTGCCGCTGCCGACAAATAACTTATATACAATGAATCGATATCAGTTCCGGCAACCCCGGTAAGTACCTGCTGGGAATCAAATTTGATCGACCCGGAACGATAATTTTTGTCTGCTTCATAAACCTGATTGCCGATAGTCAAGTTTACGTCAGAGCCCCCTTTAATGCGTTTTACAATACTAACCGTGCTATTTGCATTATTGGCTATAGCATATAATGGCACCCTCAATGGCGAAGCATCGCTGTTATAATTTACAAGCAAGGCAGCATTTTTAATACCAACAGAAGCAGGTGTGTATTTAACGGTAAGCGTGGTAGTCGCCTGCTCGGCCAAAGTAGCAGTTTTTAATGCACTTACAGTAAACTCCGAAGCATTCGGCCCTGATATAACCGCGCTTTTCAATGTAATTGGCGAATCGCCGGTTCCGTCCGGATAGGTAATACCCTGATTTTTTATCGTTACCACAAATGATGAAGATGTACCGGTTTTAATGGGGTCGAAATTAATAGCCGTGTTGGGTAAGGCCGCCAATTCAGAATGATGTAGCGAACCAGAATCCGGTTTAATATTATCAATGTAGTAAACATTGTCCTGGTAATCATAATTGGTGGCAGATGTACCTAAATAATCGCAATCTAAAATATAGGCATCCGGAACAATGTTACCATCAGGCCCATATACCTTTAAAAATCTTATGCCTATAAGGCCGTTGAAATTTTTGGTACGATCAGAATATGATGTACCAACTTTAATTCCAAAAGATCCCGATATCGTGAACGAACCCTGTGCAGACCCTTTTGTTGTATTTGTTAATCGCGGCAAAACAGATTGCCCATCTAAATTACTATGCGTAAACAACGTGGTAAGCGTGTTCGATCCTTTTTTGTAATAGGCAAAAGTTTCTACCGCCGAGCAGCAACCGTGGTAAGCAGCAAGTTGATGAACCGTTATCGGCTTACTTGGATCGGCAATTACAAAATATCCCGCGTTTACTTCGCTCGAATTAGGAACCCTTGTTGTGCCGTCTATATCGCCGTCATCATGCCCATAGCCTGTACTGGTATTAAAACCAAACGCGGTTATTATTTGCTGCGCATAGGGCTCGTTAGTACTCTCCCCTGCCACTTGCCATATCCCACTTAAGACAACCTTTTTTTGCGGGCTGATACTATCATTACTCGCTATAGTTAAAGTATCATTAAATACTTTAAGCCTTGTGGCCGCATTTTGGGCTATGAATTGCACAGTAACATCCGCATACGATAAAGGCGCTATACTTATAGGGACAACACTGTTTGTATCTGTATTAACAGATGCTATTTTCCAGGCTGTACTATTTGACAAAGTAAGGTTACTTAACACCAGGTTGCCTGTACCTTTATTGTTTATCCGTAACTTCACTTTATCGTGATTGGCATTATAAGCAGTGGTATCCGGGCTGGTTCTTCTCCATGGCGTTTGAATAAGTGAAAACACCAAACGATCATTGCTTGGAAAAGCATCCGGATTGTTCAATACCATAAATGCACCCGAAGAAGGGACGATACTAAAGTTGTAGGCGTTTGTAATTACCTGGTTATTGTTACCATCCGTAGCTTTTACCTGTATTTTGTAGGCACCGGTAGCTGTTAAGAAAAATGGAACCGTATAATTAACATAGGCACCATTATTTATTGAATATTGCAATGAACTTAAGCCCGACCCACCAGCATCACCCGCTGTGATGTAAACCCTCACCAGGTCATAGTAAACGCCGGTTAACTTTAGCGAACCAACCGTTCTAACACTGGCTGTAGGAGCCGTGTTATCCGTTACGGCACTAAATGGAGCAAACGTCAGATAGTTCATTTTGGTATTGGTACCGCCATTAGCATCGATAGTCAATTTCCCATCGCTTACCTGCACAGTTGCATTTCCTGATTTGTACTTATTTGAAGCAGAAGGCGTGAAGTCGCTTATTGTAGGTAAACCTTCCACATTAATTTGATGGTTGCTGTCGTAATAGCCATCATCGCCCGCGCTTACTGTTACATTATACTTTCCGTTTGGAACAACATATTCCCAGGTACCCGGATTTTGCCCGTTAGTGCTGGCTTGCATCTGAACTACTGAACGCAGTTTTGCATCACTTGTGCCTGTACGCAAGCGCATATTGGCACTTAGATCTATAGGAACCTTTGTTACCGGGTTAACCCACCCGTATTTTCTAGTCGCATCATAAGGCAAGCCATTATCTGCAATGAAACCTGCCGGAGCAGTTGAACCGGCAGGTAAAAAGTCAATATTAGTGGTGGTTGGAACCGCAATGCTACTCACTGCAAAATCGTCAAAAGTATATGTAAGTGCCGTTGATGAATTACGATGGGTTGCAAAAACGCCTGCAAATAGCTCCCCTGTTGTTAAGCCTGTTCCGGCAATATTTAACCCTACAATTGAATAAGCAGCGCCCGTGCTTAAATAATTTACGCCGTCTACAGAGTAAAAACCCTCCGCCGTATTGGTTGTTGAATCTATTATTAGCCTTAAGCTAACAGTTTGAGTGTTTAATCCGCTAATTACTGACGTAATCCGTTGGTCTGGATTAGTGGTACCGGATACTGAACTGGAAACATCGTTAAATTCTTTTCTCAACTCTATTTTATTGCCGCTAATATCCAGTTTGAGATAGGTTTTATCATTTAACCCATACCACAATCCCGCCTGTTGTGATTGGGTACCATTTGCGGGATTTATTATTTTTACGTCTAATTGCAATTTTGATACTGCAACAATTTTAACCCCAAGTACATTCAACTGGTTATTGTTAGTAAGCATATCTATGCCTTTATTGGTAACCAATTGAAGCCTGCCTCCTGTTACCGTTATCTTTGAAGGTACATAGCCCGGAACCGACGGATCAGTAGGTGTACCATCTTCAGATAATCGTGTACCTGAATAACTATTAACCGTAGTAAAGCCTGTTCCTAAACCATTTTTATCAACAATGGAGGAGGCTACGCCGCCGGTGAATGACAAACTATATGGCAAACTCACTGTAATTGCCGAACATGGCAGCGTACTAATAGGTGTGCACCCATCAGCTGGCTGACTCAAAACGCGATCGGTAATACCTTTGACAGAGTCTTTCACCGCTGTTCTATCTGCTCCATAAGCAGAGCCTATCCCGAGGCATAATAAAATTAAAACACTGTAACACCGCTTAAATATTGAGCTGTCAATTAAAATGTACCTGTGTTTTTTCATGAAAAAGGGGATTTAAATTTATTACCGTATCTTATGATAATCATTGACTAAAAAACATTACAAATTGCTTTAATACCATCCACACGCGACAAGATCAACGCTTACCCGACGCATACACAGTGGGTTTAGATTGTTCTATATCTTTTTTATTAGCCTTTAACAGAGTTATTTGTGAAATAGAGTTTGGGTTCTCATTCCAGTTGAACTCGCTGATATATAAATTGCCGGTTATGGTATCTTCTACTAAATCCAACGGATTGGCAAATCCGTTCATCCCTTCAAGGCCATAGTTACTTGCCCCGGTTGCAGTATGAGTTATGTCATAAATGCGATCATCGGTAGATGTCCCTTTGTTATTTTGCTTTAGCATCGATCCCGGCTCTAAAACCATTATATCGCCACCACCGCTAAACCGGCAAACCAATAATTTACCTTTAAGGGCCCCGTTAAAATTGTTGCTCCGGTATTCGATCACGCCATTTGGCGATTTATTAAAACCAAAATCGTATGCAGCACCCCTGTAATTAATATCAGGCTTTGTGTTTGACTGGTAATTAGGATTATCCACCGAACCACGGTTAATTACATATTCGCCTCTTAAAGGATTTGGATGCCCGAAAAAACCAACCGGTTTGTTAGGATTTACCCTGAATAACCAATCATGCTGAACCGGTACACTCCTGGTAGAAGGTATTTCGGCACCGGTGTAATATGTACCATCCGGTCTCCTGGTTCCTTTTACAGATGCTGGTGAATTACCGCCACCACCAGACCCATTTGCCGGGACATATAACTGGCCGTTGGTATGCCAAACCATATCATACGCATTACGTATGCCTGAAGCAAATATTGTAAGCGGTGCGGTTAAGCAATAAGGATTATAAGTACCGTCTGGTAACTTCAAGGCCAGATCAGATGCCTGGTTTATCAGACCCTGATTAGCAGTTGTTTGTACATTAAGCGGCAACTTCACATCTCTTAATTTTTTTAAATCAAGCCTTAAAATTGCGCCGGCCAGCAACGTTTCATCCCTTTGCCATCCCTTGTCATATTCGCCGGCCGAACTATTGCTGCCTACTGATATATACAAAGCGCCATCCGGGCCAAAAGCCATACTATTTACCATATGATCACGCGTTGAGCGTGGCAACCTGGTAACCATAAGCTGTTCATCTTTCAGAGCATTACCACTTAGCCTGGTTATGTTACCATCAAAAACCGGGGCTGCAGTAAGACCCGATGATGAAAAAGAAACCCAAGCTACAAGGTTTGATGACGTTGAACTCGGATCGAATGTTAATCCGATGGCGGTTATTTCACCATATTTTGCGATAAGCGTATTGATGAGTGTCATGTTGGTTAACATTCCGCTTGTATGGTCTACGTCAAATCGCTCTATGCTTCCGTCCATTTTCAAGGCGTAAAACTTCCCGTCGGGGCCAAAAGTTAGCGAGGTGTATTTTTTATTCTGTGTGCCGGGGATAGAAATTTTGGTAAAAGAAGCATTGAGAAGATTGGCAGAATCAACGGGCGCTGAAGCAGTTGAAAAAGCAGTTTCAAAAGGCATAAAAGATGTTCCCGCGTATGACTTTACGCCGCTTGTGATAACAAACTTATAAATGGTGTTGGGTTCAAGCGACTTTGCAGGCGCAAAACTGATAGCATCGCCACCACCCGTACCTTGCACATTTCCAGCCACTTCTATACTTTCACCGTTGCTTATTTTCAGAAGTTTTACGGTTTCGTTGGTTATTGTTGAATTATTAACCCCTCCTTTTACTCCTTTGGCAACAGGTATAAACAGGTTGTTGGCCGCTATAGTGATATTATTATAGGTTGCGCTTGAGCCATTTATTGGTGTAGAGGATATAACATAAGGCCGTTTATGATCCACAACCCGCAAGGCTAAATTTATAACGGCATTACTGTATCCATTGGCCGAAACGTGTACAGAGGCTGTATAAGTGCCTGTAGGCATTGCTCTTGCTGCCGAATAATCAAAAGTTATAACTGAATCTCCCTCTTTAACATTTTTTAATTTGTTTAACCAGCCTACCCCATTGCTTTCCTTGTCATAGCTTGCTGATACTTTGTACTTTATGTTAGTGTTTAATGAATTATGGATATTGACGTTTATCGTATTACTGTCTTTATTATTTTTATCAACCAAAAGGTTTTGGGAACCTGCTGATAAATAAACATATGGTGATATGCTAACGGGATCAACTTCTACATAACAGATCTTGGTATTGGTACCTCCTATCGCATCTATCGTTAACGCGCCGTCACTTACGGTAACAGTTACGGTAGAGGTTTTAAATCTTCCGGGGCTTCGAACGCGTCCCATCGGCGTGAAATTATAAATGGTTTTTACTCCTTCAACATTTATACAATCCTTTTCGGTAGCCCTGCCAACTTCTCCATCTCCAACCGCGACGGTAACTTTGTAAACCCCATTTAGCAGTTTAAGCTCCCAGTAGCTATCTATTTTTTTTCCCTTAAAAATTCCATAAAACAGGGTATTAATATCATTAGCCTGCATATGTACAAAGGTTGACAGCAGAACATCTTCTGGTTCATTTCTCGCACGTCCGTTACCGGTTATGTCTACCGGTCGCCCGTTATCAACACGTTTCCAGCCATACATTAACTGCGATCCCTCATACACACCCGGCCTGTTTTCAAACTGGCCGCCAAAATCTTTAAGCCACCCCGGAGGCGGTACGGTTTTTTCATCCTGAAAATTTATCTTAACGGGCTCTATAACGGGGTTCTCGGCTATGCAAAGCAGTGATGAAACAAGTTTTTCATCATGTTTATAAATTGAAGGCTTAATTACTGTTTCATAATTACTGCAAAACAGGAATACGATACAGCCAAACGCTGTTAAATAAATTAAATAAACTCTTAAACTTTTTTCTAAAAACCGCCTCATCTAAAACAATCTTTATAGTTATATAGCTGCCATTTGGCAGCTGTTTTATTAATTGCCACCATCAACTATAATTTTGGCATACTTGTAACCGGATTTGTATACGGCCCTAATGATGTAGAATTTATTACCCCCCCGCTGTTCTAACTCGAATTTTGTACTTAAAGACCCTTTTTCATCTACCTGGGCTTTGTTTGTTTTGAGTTTCTTGCCCGTCATATCAAAAACATAAATCGATACAGGCTCATTCGGCTTGAAATGAGATAGCTTAACGTTCGCTATTCCGTTTGTTATGGGGTTAGGATAAGCCTGCAACACACGTTCGTCGCCACTTGCAGCCACCGATTTAAATTCATCAATACTTTTTTTGATGATAACCGAATCTACATGCGCAGAATTATCTATTTGAACTATTTTAGTGGTATCGTCAATGCTCGTTACTTTTAATAAGGCATTTAAGTTGCCATCGACCTTAGTTTTTGAGTTAACCTTGAAACTTAAAGATCTGTTTTTACTAAGCACAAGTAGTGACCGTTCAGATGGCAGTTGAATATTGCTGATAGCAAAACGCCCGGCATCGCGCCCAGATAGCCGTATATCCTTGATCTTTAATACCCCGTCTCCTTTATTAATCAGTGTTATCTGGTACTCTTTATCATCGTTATCATTAACCGATGAGCGGGACACGGCACTAACCGCCAAAACCGGCATTGGCGGGGCAGGGCTTGAAACCTTTAATAAGGTTATCTGCGAAATAAGATTTGTATTGTTATTCCAGTTAAATTCGTTTACATACAAATTCCCATTTACTGCATCTTCCACTATATCAAGAGGATTTGCAAAGCCCGACATACCTATTAAGCCACTGTTACTTGATCCGGTGGTAACTTTTACTATATCATAGATATGATCATTAGTTCCGGAGTAAGCAGTTTTAGTCATCGCGCCGGGCTCCATCACAATAATATCGCCGCCGCCGCTAAACCTGCATACTAATAATTTCCCTTTTAAAGCGCCGTTAAAAGTGTTGCTTTTATATTCCAAAGCCCCATCCGGCGAGTTGTTTAAACCAAAGCTATATGCGGCCCTGTAATTGGAATCGGGATTAACTGTAGGTGAATAAAGCGGGTTATCGGGATATCCCCTATTGATAACATATTCGCCGCGCAACGGATTGGGATGACCAAAAAAGCCAACAGGCAAATCGGGATTTACCCTGAACAGCCAGTCGTTTTGTACTTTTACACCAACGGTAGCGGCAACTGCCGGCCCGTGATAAAAACTGCCGTCAGGTCTGTGGGTACCTGCAACGGATGCCGGCGAATTACCTCCACCGCCCGAGCCGTTGGTTGGCAAATACAACTGCCCGTTGCTATGCCAAATCATATCAAAAGCGTTGCGCACCCCTGAAGCATAAATAGTTAGCGGCGAAACCGTGCTATAAGGATTATACGTTCCGTCAGACATGGCAGCAGTGTTGCCGGGAGCGGCGTTTATCACCATTTGGTTAGAGGTAGTTTGCACGTTTAGTGGTAAAACAAAACTATTAAGCTTGGTTAAATCCAATCGTAATATAGCCCCTGATAATAATGTTTCATTACGCTGCCAGTCATTATCGTAAGATCCGGCCGAACTGTTACTGCCCTGGCATATATAAAGTGCGTTATCAGGCCCGAATGCTAAGCTGTTTACCATGTGGTCGCGAGTTGACCGAGGTAACTTAGTTATTACCAACTGTTCAAATTGTAAACTATCTCCCCATAATTTAGATATGTTTCCATCATATGATGGGGCCGCAGTCAATCCGCCTGAAGAATGAGAAACCCATACAATTACATTGCTTGAGGTAGACGTAGGAGCAAAGGTTAAGCCAATAGCTGTCCGCTCGCCATATTTGGCAACCAAGGTGCCCATTGTTTTATCCAGCGTAAGGGACCCGTCGGTATGGTTCATTAAATAACGCTCGATCGTACCATCCAGGCGCAGAGCATAAAATTTACCGTCGGGGCCGATAGCTAACGAACTATACTTTTTATTCTGTGTTCCGGCAATGGGTACCTTGGTAAACTGAGCGTTTAAAAGAGCCGACGAATCTACCTGCGCAGCATCGGTAGTAAACGTCATCTCGTAAGGCACAAAAGGGATGTTTGCGTACGATTTAACTCCCGAAGTTATAACAAACTTATAAATGGCATTAGGATCTAAGGTTGCCGAAGGCGAAATACTGATGGCGTCGCCCCCACCGGTGCCTTGCACAACACCCGGCACTTCAATATATGATGTATCAACAAGTTTAAATAATTTAACAGTATTATTGGTGATGGTGCTGTTATCCACACCGCCATGATACCCGGCAGCCACAGGCACATGTAAATTATTCGCGGCTATACTAACCAAATTTAACGGCACTTTCGTTGCCCCGTTTGCCGGCGATGATGATATCACATAAGGCCTTAAACTATCAACAACATTTATCTGCACAATAAATGTACTGCTCGTAAACTGTGGCGCTTTTGCGGTAATCACGGCTTTGTAATTACCTATTGGTAAGTTTTTTGTGGCAGAATAGTTAAAGAAAACTTCGGGTTGTACCCCCGTTTGCGAGGGGGTAAAAGTAAGCCAGTTGCTACTCGCGCCCGTATAACTTGCGCTAACGGCGTACGATGTTGCCTGGTTATTTGAGCTGCCTAACGGTATCGAGAATGTGCTTACATCTTTTGATCCTGCATTCACAATCAAATTTTGGTTGCCCTTGCCCCAAAACAAATACGAACTCAAAGAATATGGCACTATATTAACATAGTTTATTTTGGTATTTGTACCGCCATCTGCTGTTATAGTTAGTTTTTCGTCATTAACGATTATGCGGCTGGTTACAGCTTTAAAACGCCCTATCGAGCCTTCCTTACCAACCGGCGCAAAGCGATTTATCACATTAACGCCTTCAATATTTAACGAATGAAACTCGGGTGCCGAACCCACATAACCATCACCAACAGATGCTGTTACATCATAAATACCATTAGGAACCTTAATTTCCCAAAACGATTCGACCTTGGTGCCGCTAAACGATCCGCTGATAGTATTGGCCTGCATATGAATTAACGTGGCCAATAGTACGTCTTCGGGGTTATTTCTATTCCGGCCATTACCGGTTATATTTATTGCCGAGCCATCAGATTTTCGTCGCCAACCAAATTCCAACCCACTCCCCTGTAATGGCGCTGTACGCAGGGCATAGCCCTGGCCGTAATCTCTCATATAATTTACAGGCGGAATCGCTGCCGGGTCTTGAAAATTAACATTTATCGGTTGTGAGAATTGACCGTCAACTACGTTAAGGTTTACCAGTAATGTTGCAAATTTGTAACCAGTGGCGGCGCAGGTAACGACAGCCTGATAACTACCCGCATTTGTATTTGAATCGATTGCGTTGGCATCAAAGGTTAATAAGTTATTTTTGGGTTGTGGTAAATTCAACCAATTTGCATCTGTTTTAGTTAGCGTGTAACCTGCCGGCAAAGCAACGTTTGAAGTAATATTTACTGTTTGCGGATACACCAGCCCCTTTTTGATTATTGATATATTGAGTATGTTTTGAGAAAAGGAAAGCACTTTTGAATTTGAACCTATATCCGTAACTGCAAAGTCGTCGAAACTATATGTTACCGCCCCGCTGGCGTTACGGTGCGTTCCAAAAATGCCTGCGTAATTTGCATGGTTAATTATACCAGTACTATCAATACTGATATACGGCGCTGCATAGCCCGCCCCAGCGCTCAAAAAATTTAACCCATCGGTTGAATAAAAGCCTTCTGCTGTTTTGGCTACAGAATCTATCACTAACCTCAGACTAACTGTTTTGGCACTTAAAGCCGTGATAGCTGGCGTAATACGTTGATCCGGGTTAGCAATACCAGATATTGAACTGGTAACGTCGTTGATTTCTCTTCTTAATTCAATTTTATTATTGCTTACATCCAGTTTAAGATATGTTTTATCATTTAATCCGAACCAAATACCTGCCTGCTGGGCCTGTGCTCCATTCACAGGATTGATAACCTTCACATCTATCTGTAGTTTTTTCACAGGATTAACCTTTACACCCAGCACATTTAGTTGGTTGTTATTAGTTAATATATCAATGCCCTTATTGGTAACCAGCTGTAAACTTCCGCCCATTACAGTTATTTTTGATGCTTCATAACCTGGCATGACTGGGTTTGAGGGGTTACCGTCAGCCGCTAATCTTACACCAGAGTACTTGTTTACCGTTGTAAAACCTGTTCCCTGGCCATTTCTATCAATAATAGTGTTAGGTACTGAGGCATCAAACGATAATTTGAAAGGAAGAGTAACGGTAAGGGCACTACAGGGCAATGTGCTGATACTGCTGCAGGTATCCGGTTTTGTCTTTATCCCGACGCGCAAAACTTTATGATTAATAATACCGGTCGCCGCGTTAAGATGGATAAAGTTTATAAGTAGCAAAAACAATATGGGGAAAAATCTGGTCATATGTTTTATTTTTTACGGTCGATCATTAATACCCATTTGAGTTGTTATTGATAACTACCTTTTACAATAGCATAAGAGATAACTTCACCGCCTCGCAAATCATTTTATTGTATCCTCGATAGCAATTTTACCTATAAAACGACATAAAAAGCTGATATTAAACATCGTTGATGCTGAATTGTATAAATGTGAGAAACTAATAAGCAACAGCGACCCGGGCCAAGAAATGTAGTAAATGCTTTGTTTGTAATAGACTGTAACATATTTCTATTCTGCTTCTCACCATTTCTCATGTTCATACACAAATTTCCCATCTTGCACAATCCCGTATCAGTTTTCGTTTATCTTTAGAAACAATTGTTATGAAGAATTGGTTGAATACACATTTGAAACCAACCGGAAATCGCTTAAAAAGATAAAATCTTTTACAAAAATGGATCAGATTGAAAAGAAATGGCTTGTCTTATACACACGACCGAGGTGGGAAAAAAAAATCGACCGGGCTTTAAAAGATCATAACTTCAAATCATTCTGCCCCTTGTTACACGTTACCAGAAAATGGGCAGACCGCTTAAAATCTGTGGGAATACCGCTTTTTCCATCTTATATCTTTGTTTTAGCCAATAATTATGATATCGCTAAAATTATGCAGATATCAGGTGTGTTACACGTGGTAAAGCACTGCGGCAATCCGGTGGTTATTACAATTCAGGAAATTGAAAATATAAAATCAACAATACGCACTTATACCGATATTGAGGTTGTTTCATTGAAGCCTTATACATTAGGCGAGCAAATAAAAGTTAAAGATGGTTTGTTATCCCATCACGAGGGCATTGTAACAGCTTACAACGGCAGGTTGGTTATTTTGACGATTGAAAATCTGGGATTTGCATTAACTGTTAAAATCAAGCCGGAGCATCTGTCTCGGGTTGGTGAACCGTTGCAAAACCTCCGTGCATATCAACAAGTTTGATCTGCGTTTTTATTTATATACTTATTTGAGTAATTTGTATAACCTAACCTCCAAATTTCTACCGGCATGGACAAGCATTATGGGCAAATAGTTGAATTAGTCATCAGAAAAAAAGGGGTCAGTATAAGCCAACTGGCCAGAATGACAAACATGAACAGAAGATCTGTTTATAATTGGTTCAACCAAAAATATTTAAAGCAGGAAATTATTCATGAAATAGGTATATTAATTTCGCATGATTTTTCCGCAGAGTTTCCTGAATTATTTAGAAAAAGCGATTTTATGCAAACACAGGGTGGTTTTCATAGCGATTATCCGTCCGAAAATGCAAATGCTATCTGGAAGGACAAATACATTGAATTACTTGAGAAATACAATACCCTATTGAGAAGCAGGGTTGAAAGTAATCGACATTCTTAACCGGTCATAATCATACTTCCCTGATTTCAAATTCAATTACCCTTATAGGGTTCTTTTTTTATAGCCATCCAACTAATTAGGCTCTAAAGGCCTGGTGCTTGTGCACCAGGCCCTTTTGGAGGCAGATTCAATTAAATCTCATTAAAAATATAATATTTTAAACTCCAATTAAACCTTGGGGATATAGCACCATGTTTAGCGTTATGGTACCAGAATCTGTGATTGCCATGGAATATTAACCTTTTGATTGACGGTGTTGTGAAAAATTTGCTTCTCTTCCCTGCTATATACATCCATTTTTATGCTTTGGTCCTTATCTGTCGGAGTGATAGAAATTCCGAGTTGGTATTTGGTTTGATACCTGAAGCTATATGTTGCTGTTGTTGAGCTAATAGTATAGACATTCATTTTTCCAACTTCTCCAAACGACACGTTACATTCTCCACTGCAAGTTACAACAAGTTTGCCGTAACCATAATAGCTACCTTTATTTTGTATATCCTCATCTGATAATTTTTTACATCCTGAATTTGCAAAAAACGATACGGCCGCTAAAAATAAACACCCCACTCGTTTAATAAATGTAGTTACATTTAAAGCATTTGCACTCCCTTGGTTTAACATCCCTAGCTTTAATTTTTTGTCTAAAATTTCCATAATCTTGATCTTTTTTTAGTAAAAATAGCACATCAAAACCAACGAAGTGCCTCATACACAAAAGTGTATAACATTATGAGAATAATTGTAAATCCAACCCAGCATATCGTAATTGTATTTATAAATGAAGACCAATAATGAATTTTAGTACTTGCTTCCCGCTTAAAAAACGAGAAACCACCACAAAAAGCGGTCATTTATGAGCATATTATTGTATCAAATTGCGAGGTAGTAAATTGTAGATTTTCATTGTCGCGTTAGTTAAATTTGACTTCCATCGATATTTTAACCTTTTTACGCTACCCTTATGGAGGCATTAGTTACATCATTAGTATTATTAAATATAATTGTGTATGTCTATAACAAACAACACAGGGATATGCCGTAATGTCTGCCAATATTTTTAATTAGCTATCGGGCCACCAATAATGTAAATCTTTTTTGACCATTAATAAACAACAAATTATAGCCAACTATCAATATCTTAAATTTATGGAAAAGCATCACGGGCAAATTGTGGAATATAGAGTAAGAAAAAATGCTTATTGTATTAGTGATTTAGCCAAAGCTTGCAACATAAATCGGAGATCAGTATACAATTGGTTTAATTCGAAACGCCTAAAGGAAGAAATCATTCTCAGGATAGGATTAACAATAAAGCATGATTTCTCGCATGAGTTTCCGGAATTTTTCCATAGGGATGATTTTAAATCTATCTATCAAATGCAGGATGCCCCGGTAATTTATATCAGTAATTTTGCACAAAGCCAAAATGATTTTTGGAAAGAGAAATATTTACGCTTATTACAAGAATTCAATGACCTGATCCTGCAAGATCGTGCTTACCTATAATTTTCTATTGATTTATAGCTAATGCTGTTTTTTTCATTAGCCTAACACGTAACTTTCTACATGCGTAGTACGTATTAAGCTGTTAAAAAAACTGTAGTGAAACGGCTGTTAAATGCTTATAAAAGTCTTAAGATCATTCTAAAATCAGACAGCTATTGTTTAATTTCAACAACTAAAAATACTTACAATTGTGAAGGAGATATATCCGCCCAAAATTTTAGGATTATAATCGATGATGTACTTGACAATTTCAAAGGCCAGGAGGACACATTGAGCCAAGTAAAAGAAATTGTTAAAAACATTAATTTATAGATAGTCGAGGTTTTTACATTTTTTGTCTCCCCGGCAATATAATTATAAAGAGGTTTTACTTAATTTTAACATTCTCTATATAAAGAACTTCATCCTGATAATCATAATTGGTGCCTCTTGCACCTAAATGATCAGCACCTAAAATAAAGGCATTGGAAATAGGTGAGCCGTTTAAGTCGCGGGCTTTCCATATTCTCAATCCAATTTTACTTTGAAAGTTTCTTTTTCTCTCCATGTCGGATTTACCAACTTTTAAAACAAACGGATAATCTGGTTTAAAACAAACTGAATTTACACCCGTATTATAGCCATTAGGAAATAACATTTGCCTGGTACGCGGCATTGACACAAACAAAGGGAACATTTTATTTTTTGCAGGATAATAGTAACAGGTAGAATCAACGGCCTCGACGGAACAACAGCCGTGATAAGCGGCTATCTTAGTTATTCTTACGGATTTGCTCTGGTCGGCAACACTGAAACAGTTCCCTGTAACTTCATCAGAAAAAGGAACAAGCTTATTCCCATTTAAACCGTTATCAAAATTTTTAAAGCCTATTACGGTCCCGAAGCCCAACGTATTAACCACTCTTTGTAAATCTGGTTCCCAATCTCCCTCTACTTTATATTGCCATAAACCATTTAGATGAATATTGCAGTATGGCTCCGTTTTACTGTCGGTTTTTAAAACCAAAATCCCCTTTGTATTGATACAGGTAGCGCCTCTTAATTTCTGATAATTAAAATATCTTGATTGTACGGCCAAAAAATTTTGAGTTTTAAGCAGATATTTCCACCACGGGGCTTTGATGCGCTGTTCGATCTTAGCAGCGGTGAATTCGACTGTTATGTATACCTGGCCTGAAGGCGTGATTACTAAAGGATAAGTGCTTTGTATTTTGTCATCTTTTTTTATTGATTTAATATGCCAAAGTTCATCGTCAGATAGCGCCATACCTCTGATTATCAAATCAGAAGAAGCATTATTGATTAAACAGACAGTTACTTCCTTATGGTCGAAGGTTTTTTTGCGGATATCACTATTGGTAATACCGGATTTATGCACAAATGAAAATGCGAGAACATCATTATCAGGCAAGCCGTCAAGATTTTCAATTATAATTTTGCTACGCTCGTTAATTGGTGTTAAAACCGAAGAAAGCAGAACTTTTGACGTAGTTAAGTCGTGATTAGAATTTAGCGGTGAGAAATCTTTAAAATTGAACTTAAGAAAAACTGCAGTAGCTAAGTTAACTGCACCTAAAAATATCAGCGTGTAAAAAGCAATTTTTTCCTTCCTCGAAAAAATTAACACCATTGCCATAATAACCAAACTTAATACCCCAAGAACAAGCGGAACAAATGCATTTATTAAAGCGCCCAATTCGTCTTGTTCGACGTCAATAGCAGTGCAAATATCATAGGAAAACGTTATAATTATCAAAAGGAAAGACAATATTATTGGGATTGTAACGCTTTGGTATCGGGGTTTTTCCATGCTTCAAATGAATTGACTTAATTTACATCATTTTAAATAATTGCTGTAAGTTTTCTTTAATAAAAGGCTTTTTTATTTCCAATGTGTGCGTTTTTTATAATCTTTTGATTAAAAATATCCCTGGCATAAATAAAGTAATAACAAATTAATTATCGTTAAATGAAATTCAGCAAATATCCAGTAGCTGAATCGTTTGTATTCATTATTTTTTTAAACTCCCAGTTAAAAAGAGCTATTAACCCATAGTTTATCTTGCGTCAATTTCTTTTTTAAATAATATAAAAAACTGACTTACAGAAGATTATGCCTAAAAAATATCATGTATGGGAAAGTCTTTTTTTGTGAGCATTTTTGTATCATAAAACATTCACCTGATCCGGCAACTGTTAAAACACTAAATTTAATTTTCGTTTTAAGAAAATGAATACAATGAACGGAAAAATCTTACACCATTAGATTTTAAAAACGGTATTTCTTCATTTTCGGTCGGAATTTTGTATTGTAAAATGCAACTTATAATTATGGAGAAACATAACGGGCAAATTACGGAGTACATAGTACGGAAAAACGGTTATAATATCAGTGACTTAGCACGGGCATTGCAGATAAATCGCCGCTCTTGCTACAATTGGTTTCAACAAAAGAATCTTCCTCCGCCAAATATCCGAAAGATAGGCCTTGTTATAAGACACGATTTTTCGAAAGAATTTCCCGAATATTTTGTTCCCGCCGACTTCGCTATTTTAGGACAATCTGATTTATTTATTAATAACAATTGTTGCAATGGTGCGGATAGGATAAATAACTGGCAAAAAAAATATCAGACGCTATTAAACGATTTCAATAGCTACCTGCGTTCTATCGAATTTAATGAATTGGCAGATGAGGGGGCAGATAAGCCCCGGGACGAGTTTAAATAAATTACAGGTTTCACAAATCACTTGTTCCCCGAATAATTTGATGTTTTACTTGAGTTGAGGAGCTTATTTAATGTCATAGCCTTCGCGGTTTCTGCAACTGTCTCCGCCAGTACTTTTTTATAATCCTCCCGCAAACCCTTGCCAACAGTAATCCGACATGAAACAATCTTTATTAATCGCATTCATACTTTTATTGGGTCAAATCACATTTGCTCAAAAAAAGTACCAACACTTTATGAAATGATTGGAAAGTTGTCATCGCCCATGATAGCATTTACAGCGCGAAAATCTATCAGGATTCCATCGCCGTTTGTCAAGTTGAAAAGAAAACGAATACGCCACGTTTAACATTCATTTATCTTAATAAGTCCAAGGCTCCTTTAGAACAAAAGTGTATTCATGCATTTCATGCAAATAAAGTCTGGATTAAGGGTATAGTATAGTTTGGGGAACAGAAGAATTCCCATTAATTATCTCGTATGATTTAGATAATTTTAGTTTGACAAAATGATAAATATAAATTAAGACCGGGTCTACGGGCGAACTCGGACAATCGTCTTACCCTTAGCCTGACCGGGCGAGTTATAGACGGCTACCGCATCGTCAAGCGTAACAATGTTACCGGTATTCGTTTTCAAACATCCATCCCGGAATCGTTTCACGATCTCACTTAATTGAGCGCGGTCTGCTTCCACGACGAAATCAATACTCAAGACTCCGTTGGCCTGTTCCTCATTCCAGCCGGTAATGGACACGAACTTTCCGCCGGGACGGATTACACCCAGGGAACGCTTCGCGATATCGCCGCCGAGGGCATCAATAACCAGATCTACCTGGCCAATGTCTTCTAACGTATCATTATCCAGGTCAACGAATTCATTGGAGCCGAAGTTGAACGCCGCTTCACGGTGAGCAGCCCGACCAGTGCCGATGACGTACGCACCGGCCTCACGTGCGAGTTGGACAGTCATCGATCCAACGATACCAGCCGCTCCATGCGCCAGGACTCTTTGCCCTGCCTGAAGTTGGCCGTGATCAAAAAGCGCTTGCCATGCAGTTAAGCCAGACATCACGAGCGCATTGCCATCATTGAACTCAACATCGTCTGGTAATGGTGCAAGGTTGCGCGCTTCAATGGCCACGTATTCTGCCAACGAACCATTGCGATACCAATCCTGAAGGCCGAAAACCCGTTGTCCTACTGACAATCCCGTTGTGCCATAGCCAAGCGCTGTTACCACCCCTGCCAGTTCGTGTCCCGGGATCGAAGGCGTCCGGTCACGACCAGTACGATCGGTCCAGGTCGACGGCCATGACAGCTCGTCCCCGGTAATACTGGCCGCGTAAACCTGAACGATGACCTCGTTGATGGCCGGCTGCGGCTCTGGCAACTCCACCAGTTTCATTCCGGCTAATCCAGCATCCTGATCTGTTACAACAATTGCTTTCATAATACACCTCCTTTTTATTGATCAGCAACCACTTAAAAGAAGTGATGTTGCTGATCATTGGTTTTTTTATTTTTTTATTTTTTAGCGTTAATCCATATTATAATCCAGACATTCCCGGAGATTACTTTGCTATAGTGAGATCGAGCCGGCAGGCAATACCGGCGGAAAATCCTTTTCAGGATCAGACACGTTATTGATAAAATTCGTCAGGGAGTACATGGCTACCAGGCCAACGATCTCCATAATATTTGCATCTGTGTGGCCTGCGTCCCGTACTACGCCTAAATCGGCGTCGCTAACTTTGCCACGGGTCTCGATCACTTTTTTCGCAAACTGAACGGCGACGTCACGTTTCGGTTTATAATTCTAAATCAGCAAATAAGTGCAGATCAGACAGGAAATAGTTCGAGATTTATACAATAAGGATTACTTTTTCAGGCAAGTTGTCAATTTTATTGGCAACTTTTTTTTAGCAACTTGTCTTTTAAATTATCGATAATAAACCTGAGTTTCAGCACGGCTTACCTCGGTCGGCGTAACCGATTTCAAGAATCAATAAGTCAAAAGAAGATATAAGCCTGAGCCAGATCAAATCCCTTTCGGTTCTGGCCTTCAAGAATGCCTCCCCTAATTGGGTTCGAACCAATAGATAATTGGATTAGCGATTCATTAATGAATAACGCTTAAATGGCCTAATATATTCATCAAGTTACATCACTTGCGTATTCTAAAATCTGCAAAGATTTTAAAAAGCTCTTTTGATTATGAAATCAGCAAAATTATAACCCCTGATTTAAAAACCTATAAGAGTGTTCGATAATCGAGCATTTTGAGTAGACAAAAATGTCAACATAAATTGATTTCAAATAAAAACGAAGAAAAGGAACCCTGTTTTTATGTTCCCCATAGAGCTATACAGCGCTAAAACTATTTGATTTTCAATTCATTAAAAATAAAAGCAGCGACATTAACTGTTCGATAGGACTCCCTCCGCCTCCACTTTTTTTTTAGAATTTATATAATAATACTTTATAAGTAACTTAAGACCAGGTCAGGTTCTTGAATAAAAGCATCCCATTCAAATTCACATAAAAGCATTTAATTAACCTGTTTGAATTAAATAATAACAGAGCTTGCTTAATGACGCAATTTTTTGTCATTGCACCCGGAACCTATCAGTTGTTAGGCATTACATAACTAACTTCGGCAGACTTATTCATCATTTGATGGATCGCCCTCTTGGGGCTATTGCTTCTGGCTTCCTACCTGTGGGGCGCTGTGCACCTGCAGCATGGGCAAAATATACTTTTCCCCGCAGCGATTAAAGCCCTGATATGTCCCTGCGCTTTTTTGGAGATCTCTCTGGATGTGTCCCGGATTACCTGAAAAAATACAGAGATCAGCCTACAAAGAACAGTAATTAGGCTACAAAGCAAAAGGCTTGTTCCCTGAACTTTGCTTTCATCAAATAAAATATAGTATGACACAGCAAACGAATAAAATATGGTTCATCACTGGCGCTTCGCGCGGTCTGGGACGTATATGGACAGAAGCGGCATTAGAGCGCGGAGATCTGGTGGCCGCTACGGCCCGCGAACTGAGCAGCATCGCTGCATTAAAAGAACAATATGGTGATCGGGTATTGATACTGGAACTCGACGTGACTAACCCTGCTCAGGTTAAAGAAGTCGTAAATAAAGCTCATGAGCATTTTGGCCGGTTGGACATCGTGTTGAATAACGCGGGCTACCCCCTGATCGGGACGATCGAGGACGGCAGTGCCGGCGATATCCGCGCCCTGTACGAAACCAACGTGATAGGCCCTGTAAGTGTGATCCAGGCGGCTTTGCCGCTGCTGCGTGGGCAGGGTTACGGACATATCCTGGGTACTTCCAGTAACCTGGGCCATCTGGCCATGCCGATCCTGGGCTATTACTGTTCGTCCAAATGGGCGTTTGAAGCTATCCATGAAAGCCTGGCCCTGGAAGTGGCGCAGTTCGGTATCAAAGTCACCATCATTGAACCTGGCGCATATGCAACCGAATTTGGTAGCGATCAGATCCCGACGGTTTTCGAAGGAAATCCGGTGTACCACGATTTTAAAGCGAAATTCATGGAGGGAATAAAAGGCATGGAGAGAGGCAACCCGGCCGCCACCCCGCAGGCTCTGTTCAAAGTGGTGGACTCTGAAAATCCGCCGCTACGTTTTAACCTTGGTAGCCATAACCTAACCGGCCTGAAAACTGCCTACGCGGAGCGCATTGCCACCTGGGAAGCCTGGGATGAAGTTTCGCGCTCTGCGCAATGAAATTACAAAATACGGACACCAGCCACTGCAAATTACGGCTTGGTGTCCTTAACTTAGCTATGATGAAAAAGGATGAGAACCCGCCATTGAAACTTGAGTCGCTGACCGAGGCGCACCGGATGTTCGGCTTACCGCAGCCTAAACACCCGCTGATCAGCCTGATTAACGGTGCACACACGGTATTGGAAGGCAAATTACCCACCCGGCATGTGCTGGCCTATTACAAGATCGCCTACAAGCCCAGGTTGGGCGGTAAGTTGAAATATGGCCAGGGCTATTATGATTTTGATAACGGCGGTTTGTTATTCGCCGCACCGGGGCAGATCATCGGCGGTAACGACCTGGAGGGGACGGTGTGCTCAGAGTACACTCTCATCATCCACCCGGATTTCTTTTTGGGGTACCCACTGGCTAAAAAGATCAAGCAATATGGCTTCTTTTCCTACAGCACCAACGAAACACTGCATCTCTCGGAAGAAGAAAAAAACACGGTCCTGGCTATCTTTAGCTTTATGGAAAAGGAACTCGAAGGCCGGATCGACGACTTCAGCCAGGAGGTGATGATCTCCCAGATTGAACTGCTGCTCAGTTATGCCAACCGTTTTTATAAGCGGCAGTTCCTGACGCGCAAAGCGGCCAACACCGACATCCTGCAACGGTTGGAGGAAACACTGGATACGTATTTCAATGATGAACTGACGTTGAGCCACGGAATCCCTACCGTTGCCTACCTGGCCGAAAAACTGAACCTTTCGCCTAACTACCTGAGTGACATGCTGCGATCACTGACCGGGCAAAGCGCCCAACAGCACATTCATGATCATCTCATTGAAAAAGCGAAGGAAAAATTATCTACCACAAGCCTGTCGGTCAACCAGGTGGCTTATGCTTTAGGTTTTGAGCATTCACAGTCGTTCAGTAAGCTATTTAAGACCAGGACGAATCTTTCGCCGCTGGAATTCAGGAAATCTTTTAATTAGCAACTTGCCTGTTATCCGCTGTCATTTTAATAATTACACATTTGGCAGATAATAGTTGCCCCCTTTTTTACAGCTACCAGAATTGCCAGTTGTTCTGCAACTTGAACTAACGAGACTGCAGTAGCCAGAAACTTCAGATTTGCACAGAAACGCCCTTTTTCAAATTACCTGCTCCCAAATATTCTTTGCCATCCTTAAGGACGACAACTTTTAAATTGGCAACCTCCTTATTAATGGGATAACTGCCCTCCTGGGTAACCACACGCAGCGTAATTTCGTGGCCGCTTTTTGCTGCCTTGAATTTGATTTTGCTGTACTGCTTTTTCTTAAATCCCAACCTTCGTCCTTATCCCAGTAAAGTTCGCCCGTAGCGTTGTCTTTTGCATCTGGATTAATATATAGCGTTAAAGTCTTCAACGATTTCTCGCCTGTATTTTGATAACTGGAGAAACTGTTTTGATTGGCCCCGTCTTCACCAATTTTATTTAAAGTTTTGACTGATAAATAAAGGCGGTCAAAATCAAATTGGCCTGCAGGGGTCAATCTGTTATGGTTTATCCAGCCATTTGATAAGTCAAAATATCTTGGCACATGATATGAGATCGCACGCGATATTATTGTTCGGAAATTAACATCTTATGTCGGATTAATTATCTGACTTTAACATGCATTTACTGTAATTAATTAAACTTAGTTGTATTATGCTCGAACCAATTTTTAAACGAAAATAAAATTCATTCTTTTGTTACTTTTTAAACTCTCATAACTTACATTTATTTGTATTTACAGGTGTTAGGACCAAGATTATGTCAAAGAGAAATGATGCTTCTTTACAAAAAATTACCGCTGCTGGTGGGAGTTACGTAGAAAAAACCAAGGGCCAGGTAAAAACCAAGAAACACGACTTGCAATACCGTGTGCTGTTTGACAAAAGCCCGTTACCAATGCTCATATATGAGTTATCTAGTTATAGAATACTTGATGTAAATGAGATGGCTGTCTTACATTACGGATATAGCAAGGCCGAATTTTTAAACATGACTATACATGATTACAGGCCTCAAAAAGATGTTGAAGAGGTTAATAAGATACTTAATGGCCTTATTGATAAAAATCGGGCATACCAATTTGGGGTATATGAGCATTTAAAAAAAAACAACACGACTATTAACGTTGAAGTTTCGGGTTACGCCATCACTTATGACGACAAAGAATGCATGATGGTTGTATTTAACGATATTACCGAAAAGGAAATTAGCTTGAAGAAGATAAAAGATAACGAACAAAAGCTATTGGATAGCCAACAGCAGTTATCGCTTATATATAACAATGTTAAAGATGTAATTTTTGTGATTAGCATTGAAGCGGACGGGAAGTTTAAATTCCTATCTGTAAACCAAGCCTTTACCGACATAACAGGAATTCAGGAAAGTGATGTTATAGGAAAATACATTGACTATATAATTCCCGAACCATCTTTAACCCTGGCGGTGTCTAAGTATAAACAGGCGATAAGTAGTAAAGAAAAAATTACCTGGACAGAAACAACACCATACCCTACAGGCACAAAAATAGGGGAAGTAACAGTTACACCAATTTTTGACCAATACAATAATTGTGTGCAACTGGTAGGGTCGGTACACGATATTACCGAATTGAAAAAAGAAGAACGACAGCTGAGATTGTTGGAATCTGTGATTACTAATACCAACGATTCGGTAATTATAATGGAGGCTGAGCCATTTGATGAGCAGGGACCACGTATCATATATGTTAATAATGCATTTACTAAAATGACGGGATATACTGCTGCCGAGGTTCTGGGTAAATCGCCAAGAATTCTGCAGGGGCCGAGCAGTGATTGGGCCGAGTTGGCACGACTTAATGAGGCAATCCGTAATTGGCTATCCTGTGAGATCACAATTATCAATTATAAAAAGAGTGGCGAGCAATTTTGGATAAACACTTCTATTACGCCCATAGCAAATGAAAAGGGTAGGTTTACTCATTGGATTGCGATTGAGCGGGATGTTACAGAGCAAAAATTAGCAGAGCAAAAATTAAACAGTTCTTACAAGGAAAGAAATGAAATACTGGAAAGTATTGGCGATGGCTTTTTTGCGATGGACAAAAATTGGGTAGTAAACTATTGGAATAAAAGGGCCGAAATTATTCTGGAAAAGCCTCGCGAAGAAGTTATTGGACGAGACCTGAGAGATATTTATCCCGATATACCAGGACGCGCTACTTACGAGCACTACAAAAAAGCGTTTAAAGAAAAAACTGTACAATCGTTTGAAACATTAAGCCCTGCCGTGAATAGGTGGTTTGACGTAATGGTTTACCCATCCGAAAACGGATTGTCGGTGTATTTTAAGGACATTACCGAAAGGTTGCTTCATTCCAAAGCTATAGAGCAACAAAATGAAAAATTAAGGACAGTTGCCTGGATGCAATCCCACTTAACCCGGCCTCATGTTGCAAATTTATTGGGCTTAATGAATGTTTTGAAAAACGAGGAATTAACAGAGGCTGAAAAGGGGGAGGTATTAAATCATTTGTTAACTGCAGTTAATAAGTTAGATGCAATAATATTAGAAATCGTTGAAAATGCTGAGGAAATAAAATACAAATAACAATTCTGAAATGAAAGTCTGCAAAGGTGAATAACTTTAAACGGCAAAAATTTTATATAATCGTTTTGATAATCAGCAGTTTTACCGCTAACAAGTTCATCTACAGGTCACCGGAACAAAGCGATTAATGGTTTATTTTGATCGGGCTAAAATTATAAAAAACTTGTAAATAATTGACTTGCAGAAATTTCTCTCTAATTCAAAAATACTTAGCGGTGGGATTGAGTCGTTCTTGGCGGTGCCGGTGATATAAATATAGGCGCCTTGCCGGACAAATAATTTGATAATAGCTAAAGCCATCTCTCTGTTGCGCCGGTTGTTTGTGCAGTTTTTTTGCTTTCGCCAGTTTTTCCAATGGGGCAAATTCATTTTTGCTCAATTAGCGAGGCGGAGAGCGTAGCATTTAAAATAGTTCAAACACGCCTAACCTTTTATACGTTTAACAGCCGGGCTCCGGTAGAGGATCTTAAAGCGACGATCCAGTAATGTTACGCCGAGGTCACTCCTGTCAAAAATTTTCGAAAAGGCAGCTTCCAGTATCTGATTTTACTTATCGATGAAGTGGCCGTACATGGCCGGGTTTTTAATCAGGTAATGAAAAGCAATGATATGTCATTATCCGACAAACAATATCAGAAAAAATAAAAACAACCCGGGGGCCTGAATCTCACATAAACAACTTTTTAAAATAAATGGCGTATAGAAGTGTATTCTTGCGCTCCAAGTACCTGTTCATCATGCAAAACCCTAAATTAAACTACTTCTTTGTTCGGTACTGCCGACGTATTCCTCACTTGTGGAACTCATTAATTGGCGATTCCTCAAATTTCTCGCTTGAATCACGTATATTTCATTCAATCAGCCTAAGCCTGATGGTTTTGGCCGCCTGTTATATTCCATACAATCTTGTCGCGGGTCTGAAAGTAGCAGCTGTATCATGCCTGTTGATTGGCACCGTTTTCCTACATCAATTCTATTTCTCCAGATTCAGGAGCAAACCGCATAGTAATGTCATATTCGGAATAACCGGACTTTTCATATTTTCAGTAAACTATTTTTCCAACGCCGGCATCAGCGGTTCCACAGACCTCATCTGGCCGTCTTACTTGTTACTCGTGTTTGCCATCTCGCCATACCGGCAGCACCTTGCCTGGCTTTCAACATATGTCATCGTTTTTATATTGATCCACTTGGCCGAATACCTCGATCCTTCCCTGGTGAGCCATCCTTTCGTGCAGGGCGAGGGCCAGGTCCTTGACCGGATCACGGCGTTTCCCATTCCTGTGCTGGCGATTTATATCATAATCAAATTTATCAGGAAAAATTATGATAAAGAAAGAAGCGAGGTATCGGAAAAAACGAAGTCCATCGAATTAAGAAACGAGCAAATGCTGCAACACAAAGAACAGCTTGAAAAAAGCAACGCAGAAAAGAGCAAACTTATGTCGATCATTTCACATGACCTACGAGCGCCCCTGATCAATATCCAAAATTATCTGGAACTATTAAGCGAGGATCAATTGGACAGCCAGGATAGGGAAATGCTGGAAAACAGTTTGAAAAACGCCACCCGCGATACGATCAACATGTTGTCTAACCTGTTAAACTGGTCAAGGACACAAATGACAGGCCCCGTTGTTCACCTCACCGCGCTTAACTTGCTGGGTACCCTCCTGCCAACACTGGAAATGGAACGTTCATTGGCTGCAGTAAAAAAGATAGATCTTAGATGGGACATTGCATCCGGGCTTACCGCGACCGGCGACAAAGACATGCTTGAGCTGGTGATCCGCAACCTGATCAGCAATGCGATCAAATTTACCCGACCGAACGGTCTCATTTTAATCCGTGGAAGCATATCCGGTGCTGATTGTAAGCTAGAAGTAAACGACAATGGAGTTGGTATACCATCGGACAAGAGAGCAGGTCTTTTCTCTCCGGTTACCGAACCCGCTTACGGTACAGAAAACGAACGGGGTATTGGCCTCGGCTTGGTGCTTTGTAAAGATTTCATGGAACGCCAGGGCGGCAGGCTTAATTATGAAAGCACTGTCGGAACAGGTTCCAGTTTTTTTATTTTTCTCCCCCTGTCTGAACAGGTGCCCAACCTGCCGGACCGTGCCAGGTAATAATGAGCCATAATATGGGCGTAAAAAAAGGCCCATTTACGTATGTAAATGAGCCCTATAAAAGCGGGTAAGCAATGGGGCTCGAACCCACGACCCCCAGAACCACAATCTGGTGCTCTAACCAACTGAGCTATGCCTACCGTTTTGTTTTTCGAGTGTGCAAAAATAGAAATCTCCCGGTTAATTGCAAACTCTTTTTTAAAATTACATTAAGCTTACCCGTTTAATTTAGAATGATTATGCTTAATAAGTATTTTTGTAACTATGGCTGAGCAATTGATAGAACTAAATGTGACCGGCATGCATTGTAATAATTGCGCAATGTCCGTCCATAAATTCCTCGAAAAAAAAGGTTTACACAATATCCTGGTTGATTTTGCCGGCGAAGAGGTAAAATTTTCAACCAACGATGAAACCCGGCTGCCTGAAATAAAAAAAGGGATAGAAAGTTTAGGTTTTAAAGTTGTCGAGGATCTCAGCACCCATTCGGTACCGTTTTACGAACGGGTAGAAAACAAATTTATCTTCTGCGCCATCTTTACCGCACCACTTTTGCTGCACATGATATTACCCTGGCATTTTCTGCATCAGCCCATAATTCAATTGTTGTTATGCCTTCCGGTTTTTATAGTTGGATGTTTACACTTTGGCAAAAGCGCCATTAGTTCAATAAAGGGAGGTGTCCCTAATATGGATGTGCTCATTTTTGTGGGCTCAACATCGGCATTTATATATAGCCTTATCGGCACAATACAAAACCTCGGCCCTCAATACCAGTTTTACGAAACTTGCGCCACCATTATTACCCTGGTGTTGTTAGGTAATGTGTTCGAAAAACGTTCGGTGAGTCAAACTACCTCGGCTGTAAAAGACCTCATCAAATTTCAGGAAGTGAATGCCAATCGCATCATAAATGGAAGCGTTGAAATAATCAATGCCAAAGAGGCGCGCCCTGGTGATACATTACTGGTTAATGAAGGCGATAAAATACCTGTTGACGGCGAGATCCTTTCAGGCCAGGGTTCGGTTAATGAGGCCATGCTCACAGGCGAAAGTATCCCGGTTGAAAAACAAAAATACGATAAGGTTATTGGCGGTACTATATTGCTTAATGGCAATTTCCATATGCTGGCAACCCGTGTTGGCTCAAATACCATTCTTGCGCAGATCATCGACTTGATGAAGAAAGCCCAGGCGGCTAAACCACCTGTTCAAAAACTCGGTGATAAGGTTGCGGCTGTATTTGTCCCTGCGGTAATACTGATAGCATTGACCACCTTTATGCTCACTTACTTTGTTGGCGGTTCGGGTTTACAACATGCTATCATGAATGCTATTGCTGTGCTGGTTATATCTTGTCCATGTGCCATGGGTTTAGCCACGCCCACTGCTGTTATGGTTGGTTTAGGCCGGGCGGCTAAGAACGGCATCCTGGTAAAAGGCGGAGATACGATTGAAGCCGTTACTAATACCAGATATGTAGTTTTTGATAAAACAGGCACACTTACAACCGGCAAGTTTACCGTTAATGAGATCAGGATTGAGAATGGTGCGGATATAGAACACATCAGGGGCATGATCACTGCCATTGAGGAGCGATGTAATCATCCGATAGCCAAATCGCTTGTAAACGGTTTAAAAGAATTACCACAGCAAAAGCTCATTTTAAAATCGGTTAAAGAAGAAAAAGGCTTGGGTATGCGTGCAGAAGATATCCACGGCAATAATTACTTTTTGGGTACAGCGAAAACCAACCACCAAGCCAATTTCAACATTGTGCTGTATAAAAACCAGGTACTGATGGCGCAAATTGCTGTCGATGATCAGGTAAAACCTGAAGCCGCCACGCTTATAACTCAACTTAAACAAATGGGTATTATCCCGGTACTGTTGAGCGGTGATAAAAAAGACCGTTGTCTTAGCGTAGCTCATCAATTAGGTATCACAGAGGTTCATGGCGAAAAACTTCCCGAAGAAAAACTGAAAGTGATTGACATTTATAAACAAAAAGGTAAAACCATTATGATAGGTGACGGCATTAACGATGCTCCTGCCCTAACCCATGCCGATGTTGGCATATCAATGAATGATGCCAGTCAGGTGGCAATTCAGTCGGCCAATGTAGTATTATTAAATACCGACCTGCATTCGGTGATCAAGTTTTTACAGATCAGCAGGCATACGCTGCTTACCATAAAACAAAACCTTTTTTGGGCCTTTGCCTATAATATCATAGCTATCCCTGTGGCAGCAATGGGTTTCCTTAATCCTATGGTTGGCGCACTCACCATGGCGTTTTCGGACGTGGTAGTGATTGGGAACTCATTGAGACTGAAGATTAAGAAAGTCGATAGACCATAGTCTATAGCCCATAGTTTCTATTTGCTTTAGATCAATGCAACGTATGATTTAAAGTTTCTTACTTTTGCCATGGACTATCAACTATCGTCCATGGACTTAAGATATGATCGAGATTTTTACAGACGGAGCTTCAAGCGGAAATCCGGGACCGGGTGGATATGGTGTGATCTTGCGTTCGGGACAGCATTATAAAGAGCTATCCGAAGGTTTCCGGAAAACTACCAATAACCGGATGGAGCTACTTGCTGTGATCAAAGGCCTGGAAGCGCTGAAAGCGCCCAATCAAAATGTAATGATCTTTTCCGACTCCAAATATGTTATTGACGCTATCGAAAAACGCTGGGTTAATGGTTGGGTAGCAAAAGGGTTCGCAGGCAAAAAAAACAAAGATCTGTGGATGCGCTATTTGGAGATCAGCAAGCTTCATAAAATTAAATTCACCTGGGTGCGTGGGCATAACGGGCACCCCGAAAATGAGCGTTGCGACCAATTGGCAGTAGCTGCTGGTAAACGCCCTCCCCTGCTCATTGATTCGGTTTTTGAGGCGGAGAATGCAAGGGCGGGGATGGTTTAGCTTTGCGGGAGACGCAATTATGCGTCTCTACATCAAAACTTTCACCCCGCCAATTCAATTATCTGCAGATCCTGGATCTTGTCACCATCAATATTAAATCTCAACAACGTACGCACCTTATGCCAGCCCTGCTTACCGGCAGCGCCGGGGTTCATGTGCAGGCAGTTGATCTTTTTATCAAACATCACTTTTAATATGTGCGAATGGCCGGTAATAAATAATTGAGGCGGATTGCTGTAAATCTCAGCCTTGATATTTTGGCTGTACCTGCCGGGATAGCCCCCGATATGGGTCATCCATACATCTACTTCTTCGCATTTAAAGCGTAAATGTTCGGGGTAAACTATACGTACGTCTTTATCATCTATATTGCCGTATACGCCTTTTAAACGTTTAAAAGCAGCAAGTTTATCAGCCAGTTCAATGGTACCAAAATCGCCGGCATGCCAAATCTCGTCGCAGTTTTCAAAATGTTTAAAAACGGCATCGTCAAGGTAGCTGTGGGTATCGGAAATGAGGCCTATGCGGGTCATGGGGCAAAGTTAGGATTTAATTAGTCAAGAGTTAAGAGCCAAGAATTAAGATTCGAGGCGGGCTAAAATATCGTCAGGAAATTCTTTAGCACTCCCCGGTACGTTTCCGTATATACATTTGGTTCGCTGTAGATTACAAATTTACCGGTTATCATATGCGTGTTGTTTTTTCCGAAAGCAAGAATTTCCCGGTGCGCTGTATCATCCTTAAAGGAGTGAATGCTAATTGTTTTTTGCAGATAAAGACCGCTTTGTAAGGCGAGATTTTTCACCAGTGCCGAAGTATCTACAGGCAGTATCAGCCAGCAAATGCCCTGCTCTGTAAGCTGCGTTGCGACTACCGATATCAACTTTTCAAAAAAGCCATCAGCAGCATGTTTGGCTAAATTTGTTTTAACTCCCGGCGATTGCAGGGAGTTGATGTAAAACGGAGGATTAGATACAATAAGGTCATATCTTTTTTCAGGATAATCTTCAAAAAACTGTTCAAACCCATTTGCGTAAAGCGTTAACCTGTTTTTAAATGGCGAATTGCCGAAATTGCTTTTGGCCGTAGCTGCTGCTTGTTCGTCAATTTCAACTGCGTCTATTTTGGCATCCGTGAAACGTTGTGCGAGCATCAGGGCTATTACACCTGTTCCGGTGCCAATATCAAGTATGTTTAACGGATGACCATCACCTGCGATTGCACCCAGCAATACCCCATCGGTATTAATTTTCATGGCACAGCCGGCTTGATCAACGCTGAATTGTTTGAAACGGAACATGAGGGCGAAGTTATTGTTTTATTCTGTTGGTTGGGTTTTAAAGATATTTCTACTATATAACTTACATCGTCGCCCTCTTGGCCGGGCGGGGCCAGTTACTTTACCTTAGATGCAAAGTAACCAAACATCAAGGCAAAAAAATGCTTCCCCCCACAGGCCATACTCCCTGGCCCGCTTTTTTGCCGGGCCTTTACCCGCTTTTGGTTTGGGAATCGTAAGGTTATTTTTTTCTCCTAAGGAAGCAGTTGACTTACTGCTTGTATATCGATTTCTCGCTTCTCTTTCCCACCTCTTTCTTGTCTCTTGCATCTTGATCTCCTGAATCTTTTCCCCTCCCCGTCAGCAGGTAAGCTTCGGGTGAAAGCGGGCAGAACAATGGTGGCCTGTGCGGTTGCAGGGGCATAGCAAGTTTTTGCAGAAGCATTGGGCAAGCGCGGGCAGGGCAAAATAATTGCAGCCCGTGGTTCTGCCCGTTTTGCAGGGCAAAGACCAAGCAAAGGCATGTGTGGGTGGCCAGTGCGGCAAAGAAGCCTATCTGCTGACTTGATTTTTTGGTTCTTTTGTATCAAGACAAAAGAACAAAGCCAACCCGCGGCAATTGAGCGGGCCGATGATAGTTAATAACAACAAAAGTTATTTTTAAAAACGAAGTAGACACTTCCCGTGGGATGCCGAAATAAATTCGGCACGACTTTCTATCTTAGAATATAGTTAGACGTCCTTTATCGCTCATACAACTCCAGCGGCAAACCATCCGGATCGGCAAAAAACGTAAAGCGTTTGTCGGTGGTTT
The DNA here is from genome assembly GCF_900100945.1 of Mucilaginibacter gossypii. Taxonomy (GTDB): domain Bacteria; phylum Bacteroidota; class Bacteroidia; order Sphingobacteriales; family Sphingobacteriaceae; genus Mucilaginibacter; species Mucilaginibacter gossypii. The sequence continues at coordinate 69,429 of NZ_FNCG01000018.1, forward strand.
CATCTATGCGGATAGGTTCAATATCCACACCAAAAGAAGAGATATGTGCTACCGCTTCATCCAAATCATCAACCTCAAAAGCTAAATGACGTAAACCTGCCGCTTCAGGACGCGAAGAACGTGCAGGCGGATTGGGAAAAGAAAAAAGCTCGATCTGATAGAGGTCACCCACTTCCAGATCAAGCTTGTATGATTGTCGTTGTTCGCGATAAACCTCACGAACTATTTTTAAACCAAGCACCTCAGTATAAAACCGTTTGGATTTTGCATAATCCGAACAAATGATAGCTATATGATGTACCCGGTTAAGTTTTAACATTATTCGCCTAAAATACCGTGAAGGATATTGGCGTGAACCATTTTCAGGTCGGTAACATGGCCAAAGGCTTCTTCATCAACAGTTAAAGCACCGTTGGTTACAGTCCCCAGCAGGGTAAACTCAACCTCGCTGGTAGCCATTACCTCAACAAAACGTTCCTCCTCTTCCGGTGCAACGCTTACCACTACCCTGCCTTGTGCCTCGCCAAACAGAAAGGCATCTTTACGGATGCTGTCATCAGTAGCTATATCAAAACCAAGTCCGTTAGGCATTGCCGACTCTAACAGCGCAATATATAAACCACCGTCAGCAACGTCATGAGCCGATTCAACCACTTTGTGTTTGATCAGTTCCTTAACGGTTTGCTGCATATCGTATTCTTTATCGATATCGAAATGCGGCGCAGGTGCTTTAGTTATTTTATGCCATGAAGCCAGGTATTGCGACGAAGCAATATCATTAACAGATTCGCCAATCAGATAGATCAAATCGCCAGGCTGTTTAAAGTCGGCAGTCATGATGTTTTCAACGTTGTCCATTACACCAAGCATACCAATAGTTGGTGTAGGGAATACCGAACCACCGTCAGCAGACTGATTATAGAAACTCACGTTACCACCGGTAACCGGGGTTTCAAATTTGCGGCAGGCATCACCCATACCTTTAATAGCGCTTACAAACTGCCAGTAAACTTCAGGAATGTAAGGGTTACCAAAGTTTAAGCAGTTGGTAATAGCAACCGGCTCGCCACCGGCACAGGTAATGTTACGTGCAGCTTCGGCAACGGCAATGGCAGTACCTTTATATGGGTCGGCGTACACGTAGCGTGAGTTACAGTCGGTAGTTAATACGATAGCTTTATCGGTATCTTTAACGGCAACAACGGCAGCATCGCATGAACGGTTGGCGGTCATAGTTTGTACACCTACCATGCTATCGTACTGGTCGGTTACCCAACGTTTTGAAGCAATATTAGGATGGCCAACCAAATGCTCTGCAACCTCAACCAGGTTTGCAGGCTCGGCAACGTCGTCTATATTGAATTTCTGGTTTTCGGCAAAGTATGCAGGCTCGCGGTATTCGCGCTGGTAAACCGGGGCACCGCCGCCTAATACAAGGTCATCGGCAGGCACATCGGCAACTTTTTCGCCGTGCATAAAGTACTCCAAACGTTTGGTATCAGTAACTTCACCAATAATGGCGCAGTTAAGGTCCCATTTGTCAAAAATGTCTTCAACTTCTTTTTCGCGACCTTTGTGAACCACGATCAGCATGCGCTCCTGTGATTCAGAAAGCAGGATTTCGTAAGGTTTCATATGATCCTGGCGGGTTGGCACTTTGTCCAGGTCGATACGCATACCGTGCTCGCCTTTGGCGCTCATTTCTGAGTTTGAGCAGATGATACCGGCAGCGCCCATATCCTGCATACCAACAACTGCACCGGTTTTAATAACCTCAAGGGTAGCTTCCAGTAACAATTTCTCCTGGAAAGGGTCGCCTACCTGTACGGCAGGAAGGTCGTTCACCGAATCTTCGGTAATATCTTTAGAAGCAAAGGCGGCACCGTGGATCCCGTCTTTACCTGTAGCCGAACCAACTATATAAACCGGGTTACCTACACCATATGATGTAGCAGAAACGGTTTCGCCGGCCTTAACAATACCGGCCGACATAGCGTTAACCAGCGGGTTAACATTATAGCAATCGTCAAAAAATAATTCGCCGCCCACAGTTGGGATGCCGAAAGCGTTACCATAGTGGCTGATCCCTTTAACCACACCTTTAACTAACCATTTGGTTTTGTCGAGGCTTAAGTCGCCAAACCGTAATGAGTTAAGCTGTGCGATTGGCCTTGCGCCCATGGTGAAAATATCGCGGTTAATACCGCCCACGCCTGTCGCGGCGCCCTGGTACGGTTCAAGGGCCGAAGGGTGATTGTGCGATTCGATTTTGAAGGCGCAGCCTATGCCATCGCCAAGGTCAACCAGACCGGCATTTTCTTCACCTGCCTTAGCCAGCATCCGCGGACTATCCTTTGGTAAAGTTTTAAGCCATGTAATTGAATTTTTGTATGAGCAGTGCTCGCTCCACATAACCGAGAAAATAGAAAGCTCGGTAAAGTTGGGCACACGCCCTAATATTTCATTTATACGTGCAAATTCTTCGGGTAAAAGGCCCAGATCTTTAGCGGTTTCAACGGTGGTTAATTCCTGGTGCTCCAATGTAATATTGTTTTATTTGAAAGGATGCGCAAAAGTATGAATTTTTGAGGGAAAGGCGAAAGGGAGTTTAGGTTTAGGTGAAAGGTAGAAGCTGAAAGGCGAAAGGTACGAGCAGATAATTGCATAAATTGAGGCATTCAATTGTAACAAAGCGGCTGTCCCAATTTTTTTGATTCCCCAAAAAAAAATAAAAAAATCTCCGGCGTCCTTTTTTTTAAAATGGGCATGTTCCAGATTTTGAGTGTGAAAACGCGGGACACCTTTTTATTGAAACACTTTGATAATCAAACAACTATCATTTCACCCGAAACACCATTAAATAACTCATAATCAGTAAATAAAACTTTCATGAGTAAAAAACGGGATCAAGCCATCGATTTTTCATCCCCATCTATTTCACTCATTTTTATGATTTTTTGGAGATTTTCTGCAATCAGCGCTTTAGTTGCAAAAGGTACTGACAGAATAGCGACACCATTGTTATAGCTTAAATTCATTAAGACAAGGCATTAAATTTCTTTTGCTGGCGCGATTATGCAGCAGGGAACGGTGGTCTGGTGCTCGTGTTTTCTCTAATCAGGCTCATCTTATAACTTACCTTGTATAAAAGTCACGAGTACGCCACGCTTTTGCCAGAGCTGCATACTCGCGCCAGTTGGGGAGCTGTGCCCTGTGGTAAATGTGCTATGTTTTGAATTTGCTTGCGTTTGTAAATGGATAAATCAAATATATTGTTCGGGATCAATTTGGAAGTCATCTATATTCATATCATATTTTGATATTAACGCGATAAATCTTTCGTCATTAAAAAAACGCTCGTACACTTCTCTTGCATAATACATATTAGATGTCTTTAATCCTTTGGACAACGCTATCGCTAAATTCAAATAGAATTCTTCTATTTTATCCATATCGGCATAAATTTCAGCTAGTGTCGCGAAAAAAATCGGCTGATTCGAATTCAGTTCAATCGCTTTTGTTATGTCACTTAACGCTTGTTGAAATTGTTTGCTACTTCGGTATTGATCTGCTCTTCCATTTAAAGCCATATCGAAAGATGGATGTAAAGCTAAAGCTTTGTCAAATGCATCGATCGCCTTATCTGGTTTCCTTAATCGTGCATAGATTAACCCTATGTTAAGAAACACAATGGGTCCATAACGTTCAGCTGAACGCAAGTATTTAAGTGCTTCATCATATTGTTTTAAATTCATATAAAGCAATCCCAGGTTAAATCTGATATGAGGAGACACAGGGTTCAGCTCCAAGGCTTTCAAGTGATCATCAATACCCATCGATGCATTCCCTTGTTGTGCGTACAAAACACCACGAGCAATATAATACGCATATTTACTACTGTCTAACTCAATAGCCTTATTTATATGTTGCATTTTCATTTTCATGCCACTTTCAATATTGCTTTTGTGAAATTCCACTTCCGCGCGCTTGGAAGTAAGGAAGCGATCATCCAGGTGAAGTTGATCTCCGGTTATAGTCTCAAACAGTTTTAGATAATCATTGGAAATCGACCCTGGCTGATAATCATAATGAGGGGATGACAAATAACTCTCTTCCTCTTCTATTCTTTTGTCAGAATGGATAACTGACACGTCAAATTCAGGAAGGTTAAAATCAGTTTTAAAATCATGTTTAAGTTTTTCGACGATCAAGAATTCTTTTTCTTTTTCATTGGGGCCAAAAGGAACTCGACTTAAAACAAAATTGATTTTAGGTGTCGTACCAAAAAGTGCGTTATTTGGATTTGTTAAACTTTTGATAATTTTTTTACTACCAAAAAGATTTTCCTTATTGTTGATACATAGTATAACTACTTGTTCTGCAAGCAAACGGAGCGTAATCCCTGAAATATCTGTTATTCCAGTTCTGGAATCTATCAATAAAAAATCAGGCTTGAATACTTTTTCTATTTTGGCTTTAAAATCAAGGAAAAAACTAACTCCAGACGCATTTTCAGCGTAGAACAAATCAGACCAATTAATCATGGACAGTTTTTTCCAATACTCCGGAGAATCGATATTTCCTGCGGGTATCATAGTAATTGGCTGGAAAACACTAGCCGCCGGCTCTAGTATTACAGCGTATGATTCCAAATCCTGATCAATGACTTTTTCTGACGAAAATAGATGGATATAATCAACTATGCCACGATTTATTGGATTAGCTAGTTCATAATTCTTGAACTTGAAATGAAGGCCTGGTGCGTCAAGATCAAAATCAACGATGCATACGCGCTGTCCTATTTCTGAAAGGCGAACGGCGATATTGGTCAATGCTAATGAACGTCCAACTCCGCCTTTGTAGGAATAAAATGTTATTGTTTTCATTCGATGCAAAGTAAAGCGCCCCGTTCTCTTATTTGATCTTCTGTAATCGCAACGTTCTCTGGAGTAATATGATCTGGTAAATTAAACTCGGGTTCAATGCTTATAAAGATGATTTTTTCAAAATAGCATCTAATTTGCAATGCCAAAGCAACCTCTCTTAGTCGAGCTAGATTTGCAGATTCATAATCCGTTGCTTCATAACGCTGTATTTGTTGTTCTTGGATTCCAATTCGATCTGCCAATTCGCGATGAGTGATTTTTTGCGCAATTCTAGCCCCTATTAATAATTTATGTATATCATCTAAGCATTTTGCAGATATGATATGTAAATTACCTTTTGTCAATTCATCAAACTCGTGAAGTTCAGCCTTCATATCGTCTATTAATGCATCAAAAGAATTTAAACCTAGGATCAATTCCGCGGACGTCTTATTTTTTGCATCAGCCATAAAGGCGATTCTATCCTTTTCAAGCACTTTTAGTTTTTCCTTAGTAAGTGCTGCTTGTTTTTGATTCTTTATCATCAGAATAGATTTATTTTTAAAATACCTTTTTGCTCTCCCGTTTGTTTATCTATTTGGAAGAAATCGATAAATAATTTTTTAGAACCTTGCTCCATGATCGCCGCCGGGAAAATATCGGCTAAATATCGCGCCTTGGCTAATTGCCTATTAAACAGAATTGGAAGATTGGCTAGCTCGTATTCATAGCCAGTGCCGGTACCTTCATCCCAACACACATCAATATCACCAGGCATTAATTTGGCGGTAACAAAACTGCCGTCGACGTAAATAGCTTGTGCGTTAATACTTTTTAAATCTTGCACTAATCTCACTAAACCATTATATAGATTACGTCTATGTAAATTATAAACGAACTTGGCCTCCAGTTCTTTAATCTCGCAAATATGAATTCCTGGTGGCAATATGCCATTTTCGGCGAGTTCGGGAATCATTAATTAAACTTGGTTTTTGTTCAAAGATACTATCTTATACGAATAACACAACAAAATTGTTTGGATAAATTCTACTAAAACGAGCCTTTTGATGCCGTGCTGGTACCGGTGTTTATTATTCAACCTCTTTTTCATTACTATATCTCCGTGCAACAATTGCCATTCCCCCAACAATTCCCTAATTTTATTCAACTCAAACTAAACCCCAACTGGCGCGAGTATGCAGCGCAGGCAAGAAGCGTGGTGTACTCGTGACTTTGTAAAGCATTTTAAATAACTTAGCATATCATGAAGCTACAGGGTACCAACAAACCAAAGGATGAAAAACCATTTGATATTTCTACTAACAATCATCTTATTCGGCGAACCGCATAAGATTCAGGTTAAAGAGCGAACAACAGCTATTGTGGTAGAAAAAATTTTTCCACAACCTCCTTTAAATGAGTCAATAAGATACAAAAAGAATAATTACCATATAAAAAGTATCGAAAACTTTGACAAAGATGGCTCGCTCAATAGCGTTAGTTTTTTAAAATCCGAAGGCTGGCTTGGATATAAAAGAGAAGAGTTTTCCAGGATCCGGGATTTCTTTGAAGCCTTTGATCTAAAACCCAAACTGGAATGCCAAATCATTGGCAAAAACCTAATGAAAATTAATGCTGATACGATAGCATATGATTCACTAAACAGTCAGCGTCGTATAATCTATTATTTCAAAAAGAAAGACCACAAGTGGTTATTTATTTTGAAGTTTTGATTTATTGTGAAATAAGATGCTAACAACCAACAATTGCCATTCCCCCAACAATTCCCTAATTTTATTCAACTCAAACTAAACACGCCTTACAATAACCTCCACCCTTCTGATGCCAGACACAAGCACAAGGCGGATATGTTGATTAGAGTAATGAAGAGCTAAAAAGCACACAAAAAAGGCATTCACCAGCAAACACCAATTTAAACCCATGTCCATATTTATAAAAATCGTATCGACAGCGCTGCTTATCATAAGCACAGGGAACCCATTTGCCAAAACCGGCAGCCAATCTCCGTCAAACATCAGTTCAAAGTCGGTTGTGATTTACCGGTATAACCCGCATCATAAAAAAGACCATAAGGTTAAGGCCATAGCACTTTTGGATACTAAGTGTTATTACTTTAAAAAAGTACCGCATCTGCAAATAGGTAAACCTTTATCAGCCGAAAACGGCAAATACATAGCGGATGCCACCATGAACAACTTCATGAGCAAGCTGACCGCAAAAAATTTCGAAAACATCAACAAGCGGGAATGTAATTGCGGCGGTATGAGTGAGGAAACCTATGTTATAGAGATAAGTCCCGACGGGCAGGCCGCCAGCAGGAGGATTTTTTATGTTCCGGTAGTTAATAACTGCCCGGCCAATTCGTCATGCGCGGTTATTGGCACTATTACCGATTTCTTTGCAAAACTGAAGCAAAAATAATTCATCCCCCACCGGTCTCCCAACCAGCGAGGGGATGCAGCCAATTAACTATTTCAGAAACAGATCCCCTGTAGCCCAGGTTGGGTTTTTGGCGTACGCCTTCCAGAAGATCTGATCAAGGGCAAAATCGAAATTAGCTTTGAAACTGCGTGTGTTGGTCAGGATCACAAAATTAAACCCGTTACCCAAACGGGCTTGTTCTGTAGCCGTACCGGGCAGGCTTCCCTGGTGAAAGTAGCTATCGCCTGCAATGGCCCAGCCGCAACCATAGCCGGCATTTGCAGTTGAGCCGGTATACATGGTGGTTAGCGAAGCCGAGGTAAGGATATCTGGCCGTACGGGAAATTTATCAATATAAACCAGGAACCTGGCCAGGTCGGCAGCGGTAGCAACCCAGCCCCCATGCGCATCCATCCGCGTAATATTATAAGCATAAGGATCCTCTCCGGATTGACCGTAATAGGTAACTTCTTTAGCCTGTTTATCGGCCAGTGTGTTGCCGCCAATGGTCATATCAGTAATTCCGATTGGAGTTAAAACCAATGTTTTTACAGCTTCAGCATAGGTTTGGCCGGTAATTTTTTCTATTACACGCCCCAATATGCAATATCCAAAGTTAGAGTAATCGTAATTGGTACCCGGTACATGATCGAGCGGGCGGTTATCTAAAGTCCAGGTAATGAGCTGGGCCGTCGTCATTGTCGGGTTACTGAACATCGGGTCATCTGTTTCATTCCCCCAGCCGCCCGAGGTGTGGTGCAGCAATTCATCAACCGTAATATCGGTAATGTGTAAGCCGTAGGCTTTAGTACCATAGGTTTTACCTAAAATAGCACCATCGCCAAATACTTTGTCCGATAGTTTTATTTTGCCCTGCTCAAGCAGTTTCATGATGGCAACCGCCGTGAATTGTTTTGAACAGCTGGCCAACCGGTAACGGTCGCTAATAACAGCTTTGGTACCTTTAGATTTATCGCTTACGCCGTAAGCTTTCAGGTAAACCAGCTTTTCGCCTTTGGTAATCGCTACGGATACCGCCGGTACATCATAAGTAGTCATAAAGGTATTTACCTCATCATCTAAAGCGGCAACAGCAACTTTACTGGGGGTTAGGGTATCAATAATGGTACCCGTTCCTCCACCTGTGCCTGTTCCGGTACCTGTACCGGTGCCTGTACCCGTTCCTTTACCGGTTGTATCTGCACCGTTGTTTGTTTTAGTTACAGAAGGTGCATCCTTTTTACAGGCGGCAAAAAACAGCAGACACGCAATTGTAATTAATTTACTGATTTTCAAAGCATTAAACGATAGGCTATAAAGCCCGGATGGATAAGTGTTTTTCATAGGGTATTTAATGGATATTAGGTTTAGTGTAAATTTCGGGCTTTGTTGCCGGGGCTATAACGCAAAGGCAAAGCTACATTACCGGTAAAAAAAACACTTACGCGTATGTTGCAAATACTTTCGAGTTTGTTGCATTTTTGTTGCAGCACCATGCGCGCATAAATAAATCCTTTCACCTTTAAAAGATTGATGAAATGAAACGAACGCTTATCCTGTTATTATTTTTCTGCAACGCTTTAATAGCCCAGGCACAAAGGGTACTGGAACCATCAGCAGAAAAGCACCCGGAATGGACCCGGCCGTTTCCCCCATTTCAAATCGCGGGCAATCTTTATTATGTGGGCACCACCGATCTGGCTTGTTATCTCATCACCACTTCCGGAGGCAATATCCTGATCAATACCGGGCTTGCGTCATCCGAACCACAAATCACAGCAAATATCAAAACCCTGGGCTTCAAGGTTTCAGACACAAAAATTCTTTTAACAACGCAGGCTCACTTTGATCACATGGGCGCTATGGCGGCAATAAAGAAGATCACAAAAGCCAAAATGATGGTAGATGAAGGCGACGCGGCGGTAGCAGCCGACGGGGGGCTTTCTGATTATGATCTTAAAGGGGATGTGCGCACATTCAACCCTGTAAAAGCAGACCGTATTTTACACAACGGCGATAGTATTAAGCTGGGTAACATGAAACTAACTATACTTCACCATCCGGGCCATACCAAAGGGTCTTGCAGCTATTTATTTGATGTAAAAGATAATAAACGAAACTACAGGGTTTTGATCGCCAACATGCCCACTATCGTTACCAATAAAAAGTTCACAGATATACCTTCTTACCCTAACATCGCTAATGACTATGCGTATACCTTAAAAGCAATGCAGGGGTTGAAATTTGATCTCTGGTTAGCATCCCATGGTATCCAATTTGATCTCCTCAGCAAGCACAAGCCAGGCAGCCCTTATAATCCGATGGTTTTTGCTGATAAGAAGAATTATTATGATGAAATAAATGAACTGCAGGATGAGTATGATAAGAAAATGGCGTTAAAATAATTTTTGAAGAATCGTTTACTGGTCAAAGCTTAGCAACGGCGTAACTTCGTCCTAAAATGGGTTAAGCTTTTAGCTTAACCCAAATCCATAAAAAAAATATCAACTTAAACCGTAAGCAGGACGCTTACATTGTTTTAGGTCCAGGTTACGCTATCGCTAAACTTGAACCAGTATCAGATATTTAAACCTTCTACCTCCCCAATACCTTCTCCGCCAGCTTAGTACCCTCAACCCTGGCGCGGATCTTGGCAAAAGCAATTTCCCGCGCAGTTGAAGTATCATCACCAAATGGCGAAAAACCGCAATCGTCGGTAGTCCCCAGTTGTTGAACAGGAATCACCTGCGCGGCTTCCAGGATCAGGTCACTTACTTCTTCGGCAGTTTCTATTTTGGGATTAATCACATCGGTAACACCAAGAAATACCCGCTGGCCTGCTCCAAGGTTTTCTTTAATAGCATTAAGCACCGTTTTCTTATCCTTTTCTGCTGCATATTCCAGGTAAAAATTACCGGCATGGAGTTTAAACAGCAGCGGGAGCAGTTCCGTATAAGAAATATCGGCGCTATGGGTTGAGTCATGGTCACCGCCGGGGCAAGTGTGTACGCCTATCTTCTTCTGTTCTTCGGCAGTGAAGCGGTCGAGTACCTGGTTATTGAGGTCGATAAAAGCCGATAGCAGTTGTTTGCTGGGATCTAACTTAATGGCCAGGCGGGCTTCGGTAAAATCAATTTGTACATTATAAGCGCCGCTTTCAAGGCATGAGCGGATATCATACACCGCATCGTTCACCAAATCGGCAAGGAACTGATCGCGCGAATAACCGTCGATGCCCTCCTGCGGATAAAGCAGGCTCATGGCCGAGCAGGAAATAACAGCCTGTTTCACCGGCAAATTAGCATACTTTTTGGCTTGGTTTAGGTATGAGTTTGCAAAAGTAGTGTAATGAAATGGGCCGGCTGTTAGTTTGGGTAACTGGCGGGTATGCCCGTCAGCAAAGGGGATCACCACGCCATCAGCAGCAAAGTTCTTAAAACCCTGCATTGGGTAAGTAACAAAGCTTGGTTTTGATTGCTCGCCATCACTAATCACGGGCGAACCTGTTGCTTCCAGTTCCTGAATAGTTTCCCGCGTAGCCCGATCGAACAGGTCGTTTAATTCGTCGGCTTTAATTTGTCCGCCTGCAAAGGCGGCCATGGCTTGTTGCAAGTAAACCGGGCGCGGAATGCTCCCGATGGGTTCAGTAAGTATTTTCATATATAGGTTAAGATTGATTCATAAAGTTAACAAATGAAACCTATGGTAAAGTATTATGGGTAAATAAATTATAATGATTCAATGCACGCTATATCAATATCCGCCCCCTCTCGTCCCTCCCAACCCGCATCTCGTCAATTATCCCAACACAATCATCAATTCATCAAACCCATACCGTTAGCATTAGCTATTTTGGTATCAAAAACCAATAACCGGCATGAAAATATCACGCTGTCTTATTTTCATCGCTTTAATATTTTGCGGCTGCTCCTCAGCACCCCAAAGCGATAACCTTGCCGCCGACAAACTTGCTCTTGAAAAAACCAAGGCCGCCTTTGCCGCTGCTTTTGCTCATAGTGATGTAAAGGCTATTGTAGCGCTGCACCATCCTGATATTGTTAAATATTTTGGCGGCAGCAATGTGGTTACCGGCCGCGCGCAGCTGGCCCGGCAGTTAAAGGCCATGTTCCGTACATCCAGGATGGAATTAATCCAGAACCAGGTTGAAAGTACCGCCTTTAATGGCAACACCATTATCGAAACCTGCATATTCGCGTTTAGGGCAACCCCGGTAAATGGCGGCAAGCCGTCTGTAGGCCGGGGGCGATCAATGACTGTTTTTGTCAGGTATAAAAACAGCCCCTACGGTTGGGTTTCTATAAGGGAAATGGCCCAGGCGGCTCCTGAAGTTGCAAAATAATTCTGTTTATCATTGAGATCTTTTAAGCTTGCGCATTTCGCTTAATGACATGGTTCTATCGTTCGCGACATCCCAATACCTTATAGCGAAGGTTTTGGCATCAACTTCGTACCATTCATAAGTTCGCAATTGAAAGCCGAGATCTTCAATTATTGATACCTTGTAATAATTATTTTCTTTAGTTGGTGTATCCTCAATTTGTGCTTTTAACAACCTGGGATTTTTATGTGCTTTTCTAAACTCATTTTCCCGCTGCACCTCTGGTAAAGCATTAATAAGCTTTAATACCTTTCGCTCTGTTGCATTTGTAGCTGCCCCATATTCCTGCCCATAACCAAAAGCACAATTAAAACCCAGTAAAAATATAGTCAGAATTAACTTTTTCATAAAAAATTTATTGAATTAAAGATAGTTGTTTTCGCTATATTATATACTACATTCACGTAAAAACCGCACACGCAAAAAGTGGTTCAACGCATTGCTTTTCAATAATTTATATTTAATTTCATTCATCTAACAGCAATAAAACCATACCAACCAGCAATTAGGATTTGCACAAGCACAATTGTGCTTTTACCATCATTAATATTTATTAAAAGGCGAAATAAATGAAACCGCGCGATCATAGTTTTTGGCCGTTTACGCCAAAGGTGAGTATCATTACCGCCGTTGTTGTTTTATTGGTACTCCTGCTGCTCACCGGGGTGCTCCGTGTTTATACAGGCTGGCCTGCCGAATCGGCCAATAACACCGTTTTGATCGGTATTTTTATCCTTAGCCTGCTCCCTATCGTCCTCGCAATCCTCAATGTAGTTATTGAGCGCGGGGGCAGCATAGGCTATGGCGACCTCAAGATCGACTTTTCAAAAATCCAGCAACTGTCAAATTCGGGTTTTACCGTGCCCGCCAATATTGGGGTACGGGGACAGTATGTTGCCGACAGCGGCACTTCCAATATCCTCGAAACACTGCGCGCAGCCACCTCTTCGGGCGTCGCGGTGATCGACCTTGAAGATGGGCACGCCTGGTGGGAAACCCGGTTGTTAGTTTTGCTGGCCGGCGCCGACCGCCTTAAAAAGCCCGATAAAATTGTTTTTGTAGCAACTGCCGAAGCAAGAGAGCAAACTTATTTAGGCTGGGCCCGCCCCGGCGACCTGTTGGAACAGCTGCTAAAAGAAGACCCGCGATATTTAAGAACCTTTTATGCCGCCCGTGCGGCTGCCGCGCAATGGGCATTATTAGGCCCTTTAGCTGTCTTGCCGCCCGGCAGTTATTATAATGCTCCGCCGCCACCGCCCTGGATGCAGGGTATACTTGCCCTGAGCCACGCCTGGATGGCATTTTCAACCACCACCGGTTTACCTAACGAATTATTAACCGAGCAGTTATTACAGAACGAACTTGGCCAAACTATTGAAAGCACGGGCGGCGCAAAGCATATCAGCACCGTACACCTTGATAATTTATTTAAGCCGGTACTGATAAAAAAACAGATAGACAAAAACTGGGACAATGAGCAGCAAACAAACGCCCTGTTCGCCAATGAAGATCCTTTTATTGTAATAACAGAAAGTGGCAAATACTCGGCGATAGTTTCGGCACAGTCTTTATATAATGAGGTATTAAGAGGCTATTTAAAAACAGCCTGATGAAGATTTTATTAGATAAGGCCTCATAGTTTCATTACTTATAATACCGCGACTGTAAGTTACTGATCGTTAAATGTGTTTTCCCGATCAATATTATGAATATGGGCGTTGCCTGCGGCCGTGCTATACGCTTATACGCCTGCAGGCCTTATGCTCATTGGCCGGTATCCGCTCCTATCACTAACGCGGCCCCCGCTCACCATCGTTAAAACCTATTTTATACATCACCGCAACTTTTTCCGGGTTCCCCGGGGTGGTTATTTGCAATGATGCTTTTATCTATTTTTTATGTAGAGACGCATAATTGCGTCTGGCGCTTGCAATTAATGGCAGTAGAAATATTTTCGAAATCGGATTATCCCTCCAGGAGACGCAATTATGCGTCTCTACCAAAAATGTTTTATCTGTTCTTAAACAACTTCCGGAAGGCCTGGTGATAACAAAAAGCCCCGCGTAAGCGGGGCCGAAACAGTTAGCTACTATATAACACACATTTAATTAAAAACACACAGCAAATTATTCCCTATTCTTCTGTCGCTAACTGAAAGCTTATTGGGATACTGTACCTAACCCGCACGTTCTGGCCGTTTTGCACACCAGGCTTCCAGGCCTTTGCCAGTTTTAGTACACGGGTTGCCTCTTCATCAAAACCGTAACCTGCCGGACGCTCCACTTTTATATTTGATAAAGCGCCATCTTTTTCAATAATGAAACTCAGAAGAACTTTGCCTGAAACACCCGCATCTTGTGCGGCTCCCGGAAAGCGTAGGTTTTTTTGCAAAAACTTGGCCCACGCTGCAGCCCCGCCAACGGGTTCGGGCATAACTTCAAGCCCATCTAATGTATGAACGCCATCATCAACTTTAGCAGTTCCGGTTCCTCCGGGGCCTGGATCTTTTGAGTCGATAACGTTGCCTGCCCCGCTCGGCCCCTTAACATCAGTTGGGCCAATGGCAACATCCTTTAGTTGATCTATTGTAGGCGGCTCTGTCGGCGGCTCTGTTGTTACCAGGTGCGGCGTGGTGAAACCTTTAGTTTCAACAGGAGCAGCGGGCTTTTGATGCTCCATTGGAGCAGGAGCATCCGGTTGCTTAACAGCCTCTACCGGTGGTTTGGGGATATCAACCGGAGTTTTGAGGTGCACCTCATGAAACTCATAAACAGGCTTCGGCTTTGCCTTAAAAATAATGGCTGCGGCCGATAAAATGGCTACTGCTGCAAAGGCGATCCCCATGGATTTTGCCATAGTACGTCCATAGCTTTGTCTTAATTCATAAGCGCCGTAATTTTTGTTGCGATGGTCAAATACAAGGTCGAGCCACTCGGCATTGTACAAATCAAATTTGGTGATAAGCATAGTTTCAGAATTAAATTTCAATTATAACGAATATGCTTATATTATATTTTGTATAAAACTAAATTTATCGAAAATAATTTCGTCTAATTTTTCATCAAATTTTCATTTTCTCACAAAAACCATCAAATCATAATAATTTGTCTAAAAATTAATAACCAAGTCCATTTTTTTTATCAATTAAATAAAAACAGCACAAAAACATTCATTTGAAAACAATTTTTATATACAAATCATCAAAAACTTAAAATATTTTAAAAAAAATGCAGTTATTTTATTTTTTTATTACTTTTAGATATGGTTAACAGGCTTTACAAACTTATCGCCTTATTTTTTTTACTCTTTAGCGGCTTCACTGCGTCCGCTAAGTGTGAATTATACCATTATTACCACAAAACCACAAAAAAAACCACGGTATCTGCGACAATACCGCATCATCGCCCGTTAAATTTTGAATTCACACTCAATAATGCGCTCACGCCCGCTATTAATATACACCAGCATAGGGGTGCACATTCTTTACAGGCCTTTGTAGCAACGCCCGGCGGCTACGCCATTAAATTTAAATACCTTGATTTCATTTGCGAACTGGATACAAGTAAGCTCTCCAGGTTCCGCAAGCTCATCCTTTTTCCGTTTCACGATTTTTGGTAGGCAAAAAACAATAAACCAACCCTCATGCTCTGATTAAGCATGCAGGATTTATTGTTTTTTAAAAAAATTTAGTTTTAATGCTGTCCGGTATTTTTGATTGGATACCGGGCAGTATTATTCAAACCTTCATTTTTCCTCCCTTAAACCCAAAACATGAAAAAATCCATACCCTTCGGCATACTTTTAATTGTAATTGTATTAGCCCTTCTATACCCTTCAGTTACTCTTACAACCATTAAAGACAGCAAAATTGATACAGGTGATACCGCCTGGCTATTAGTAAGTACCGCCCTTGTACTGATCATGACCCCTGGCCTGGCATTTTTTTATGGCGGTATGGTGAGCAAAAAAAACGTATTGTCAACCATGTTGCAAAGCTTTGTTTGTATGGGTGTAATTACTGTTATATGGGTAATATTCGGCTTTAGCCTTGCCTTTGGCGAAGATGAGTTTGGTGGCTTTATTGGTAATCCCGGCACTTTCTTTATGATGAAAGGCACATTGGGCAACGCCACCTGGGAACTGGCCCCAACTATCCCGCTGATACTATTTGCTATGTTCCAGCTAAAATTTGCGGTTATCACCCCGGCCCTCATCACCGGCGCGTTTGCCGAAAGGATCCGCTTCAACTCTTATGTTATTTTCCTTTGCCTGTTCATGGTGTTTATATATGCACCCTTGGCTCACGCTACCTGGCATCCAAAAGGCTTCCTTTTCGGAAAAGGTGTACTTGACTTTGCCGGCGGCACCGTGGTGCACATGAGTGCAGGCTGGGCAGCTTTGGCATCAGCCATATATTTAAAGGGCCGTAATGAAACATCACACAATCCGGCCCGGATCAGTTATGTATTATTAGGAACAGGCTTATTGTGGTTTGGCTGGTTTGGCTTTAACGCAGGTTCGGCCCTGGGTTCGGGCACATTGGCAGCAACCGCTTTGGCAACAACCACTACAGCATCAGCCGCGGCTGCTATGGCATGGATGTTCTTTGATATCCTTCGCGGTAAAAAACCAGGTGTGTTAGGTGCCTGTATCGGCGCGGTTGTAGGTTTGGTGGCTATCACCCCTGCAGCGGGCTATGTAACTATTCCCCATTCATTAATTATCGGTATCGTAGCAGCAGTTGTAAGTAACCTGGTTGTGATTTGGAGAACAAAAACCAGCATTGATGATACCCTCGATGTATTCCCATGCCATGGCGTAGGCGGCATGGTAGGCATGTTATTAACCGGTGTATTTGCACACCAAAACGTAAACTCCGCCAACACAACCGGTAACGGTTTATTTTACGGCGAAACACACCTTTTCATTATTCATTTAATTACCCTTGTAGGTGTATCAGCCTTCGCTTTCTTCGGCTCATTCATCTTATTAAAAATCACCGACATGATCAGCACACTGCGTGTAACACCAGAAGAAGAACTTGCAGGTCTTGACATCAGCCAGCACGACGAGGAACTATAACCAGATCCTACCCTACCTGATTAAACTCAATTAACAACATAAAAAATAAGCCGCACCCTTTACAGGGTGCGGCTCTTTTATTTCATCTTGCGCATTATTTACTGAAACTGCAACTCCAATCTCAAGACAATTACCATTCTTTAGTAGATACCCTTTTTACTTTTTTAACTTCCGCCGGCTTTTCAAGCGACGAGGTTTTAAGCATATAAGCCTTTAAATTATCACCTACATGCTTGCTGTTGCTCAGCACCTGGTTTAAACAGGCGTTAAAATCAACCTTTGATAATTTTTCCGACGCCTTTTCCAGGGAGACATCCTTGCCATGCATATGTTCCACATTACCATAACGGTTACGCTGATATGGCTGATAAACAAAATCCGTTAACCAATAACGGTATTTGCCATCTTTTACCTCTATTTTAAGCGTATAGCTTAGCTCACCGCCTTCACTATTACCCATCAGGCCTTTTTTGTTAACTAAAAAAATACCCGTACCAGTAAGCGCATTGCCATCCTTATCAGCCTTTGCCAGTTTAAGCACCTTTTTAGGATAAGCCTTGGTCAAAAAATACAATCCCCTGCTATAAAGCGAATCTGCAATGGAGCCGGGCTGGTCAACCGTTTTATAATAAATGTATTTATTATTCTCATCAAAAGCCAGTGAATCCTTCTGCGCAAAAGCGCCGGATGAAAAAAGGAGACCGACAAAGCCTAATAGTATCTTTTTCATGTAACAAATATAAAAGCCGCTCCGGATAATTCCGGAACGGCTCGTGATAAAAATAGATTAAATTATTTTTTTTTAGAAAGCGTACACAGCAGCTACAGCAAACTGACCGGCTGATTTTGAAGGATCGCCAGAGTGGTTCAGGAATGAAGTAGATGAGCCATGATCTAACCTTATTTCAGGAATGAAAGTAAGCGGGCCTGATTTGATATTTGCAGTAAAGGTAAATGCTTTAACATTTTGTCCCGGAGGAGGGCCTAAAGTTACTAAATCACCTTTTTTAGTTTTAAAGTACTCGCCCCTTAAACCTAAAGTTACTGTTTTTGATACTGCTAACTGCGGATATAAAGCAACGCCGCTAAAACCACCGCCATCATGCGGAGCTGAATAAGTAGCGCCGTTTAAGCCCAGTTTAAAGGCATCAGTAATTTGATAAGCGGTTGTTAAATCAACTTCGGTACCTGAAGTACTTCCGGTAGCAAGGTTAAGATAAGCAGTCCATCCTTTAACAGGAGATACAAACAACTGTGAGCCGAAAGTATTTACCTTATGCGTTGAAGTATAATTGTTCCAAGTATCATTAAAAATACCGGCCATTAAACTTACTTTATCGCTAAACGCGTAAGTTAATTTAACACCAGGATTTTGGAACGGACCGTTGGTAAATAAATACGAAGTAGAGTAGTTAAAGTTACCTACCGGGCTAATAACCTCATAACCAATAAAGGTAGCCATGTAACCACCGGTAAGGTTTAATTTATCGGTTAGATCATATGATACGTACAAATTTTGAATGTGGAATGAATCGCCATTAGGACCATTAGGAATTGATTGGGCCTGGCCACGCGGACCAAATGAAAGCTCGCCCACAAAAGCTGCTTTACCAACTTTTTTCTTCAAACCCAGATCAATCATGCCAATTGATACTGAATTATGATCACTTGCAAAGCTGGTAGGGATTTGCGAACCCTTATCAGAAAAATCATATTTATAATAGGTATCTACCGAACCGTAGATCACCAGAGGAGAATCTGAGGTTGTTTTAACCGTGTCCTGAGCCTTAACCGTAAAGGCCGCAATTGAAAAAAATGAGAAGAGTAGAAATACTTTTTTCATGATAACGATTTAATTGTGAATTGATAAACTATTTGTTAATTGTTGTTTTTTGGGATAAATACACTGTTATTATTTGATTATCAACACCTTGCAGTTAAAAGGATAGTTTATGTGTCGGCATAAAAAATCCCTGCACGATTGGCAACGGCAACGTCCATTTAAACAACTACTGCTGTTTTAATATGAAATGCTGTTTAGTCTTAAGCCTCCACCTTAGTTTAAAGTCAGAAATGAACTCCCGACTTTAAACTGAGGACTACAGGCTAATACTACCACTCTCCAACCGCACAAGGCATCAATATCTTTATTTAAGCTGTTAAGCTCCTATATGATCAGGCTTCAGAAGCAACCTTAGCGCCATTATCAAAAAGGCCGCTTAAGCTGATCTCATCATCCTGAACAGGGTAAACTTCGATACCGTGGTCAAATACGTCGATACCACCTGCGCCTGTTTCACCGTGTTCTTCGATACGCAATTTCCATGGATGACCTAATTTGTTGATCACAAACATCATCACATATGAAACCGCGAATACTGCAAGGGTAATGGTAAGGCTACCGATCAGCTGAGCTTTTAATACATCAAAACCACCGCCGTAAAATAAACCTGTTACCGGAGCAGAGTTATCAGCACCTGTTGGGCCGGTAGCACCATATTGACCTGAAGCGAATAAACCTAATGAAATAGTACCCCAGATACCGTTAAAGCCGTGTACTGATACTGCACCAACCGGATCATCGATACGGAACCACTCAATAAGGTAAACACCGCCGAAGATAATGAAGCCTGAAATAGCACCAAGCATGATAGCGCCAAACGGACTAACCCAGTAACAAGGGCAGGTAATAGCAACTAAACCTGCAAGGAAACCATTAATAGTAAAGGCTAAATCAAATTTGCCTTTTGTTGGGCCAAACCATAAGGCAGCAAGCATAGCAGTAAAACCGCCAGCGCAGGCAGCAAGCGTAGTGTTTGCAGCAACACGGCCGATACCCTGCATATCCATTGCCGATAAAGTTGAACCAGGGTTAAAACCATACCAACCAAACCAAAGTAAGAAACCACCTACAGCAGCAACCAATAAGTTGTGACCTGGGGGCAAACCGCCTTTTTCTTTATCATCGCGGGCAAATATCCTACCCAAGCGTGGGCCTAACACCATTGCACCTGCCAGTGAAGCAACACCACCAATAGTGTGTACTACTGTTGAACCTGCAAAGTCACGGAAAGGCTGAGCGCTTATTGATTTAAAGAAACCTGAAGTTCCCATGGTAGCAAGGAAACCATCCGGCCCCCAAGCCCAGTGACCGATAATAGGATAGATAAAGCCGGTAATACCGATACTGTAAAGAATATCGCCACGGAAACTGGTACGACCGATCATAGCACCAGATACGATGGTTGAGCAGGTATCAGCAAAAGCGTACTGGAAAATCCAATGTGCCAATACCGGGATACCGGTTGAACCATAAGTTTCAGGTGTATTTTGAAGGAAGAACCAGGTTTTGCCATCAGCACCACCCCAGCCAATAAAGCCGTTGCCATTGCCAAACATAAAGGCATAACCTATAGCGTAAAATAGCAAACCACAAAGACAAGTATCAAAAATACACTCCATCAGCACGTTCACTGTTTCGCGCTTACGGGCGAAACCAGCTTCGAGCATAACGAAACCCGCCTGCATACCAAATACCAAAAAGGCAGCAACCAGTGTCCAAACAGTATTAACCGTGTTAATTAACGCTGTTTCATGGGCGGTGTACGTTTCGGCAGCGTTAGCTTTTGTGCCAAATACACCCGGCAAAACCATCATTGCGGCAAACACCAGCAATAAGCCAATCATTTTCCCTGTAAAAATGGTTGCTCCCAGCGCCCATTTTTCACGTGTCAGCTGTCGGACTGCACTTAGGAAGTTGTGTTTTGTAGAACCTACTTTCATCGTTTAATTTAGTTTGATTGTTTTTTAAAAATTAATTAGTTTGATTGTTGTATTTAAATTTAGTTTGATTGCTATCCTGAATTACAAAACAATTTTCACCTCCAAATCCTCAATCACGCCTCTAATCTTTTTCATTTTTTATAAAAAGCATAATAATTGGTGTGTTTTCGTAAATTATTTTCTGAAATTAGGTAGTATTTTTAAGAATAACAAATTATTAATGATAAATTAATGGTAAAAAATAGAAAAATTATGAAAATTGCAAAAACAAGGCTCTTAAAATGTCATTTTTTAAACATTTAAAAATGATATTTTCAATATAAATTCATTTTCATCATTAAAAAAATTAAAAAATCTAATTTTTACAGTTTAAAATACCATTTAATCAGTTTTAAAAGCAAATAATCGCCCAAAAGCAATAAAAAAACACGATTTTATTGATTTCAGGCAGAACTTTTAGAAGAATTAAGACTTTCCTTTAAATTATATCAGTTTTTTAATGATTAGGTGGTATGTTATATTTCACTTAATTTTGCCCGATATTTTAAAGGATAGTTATATTTTTGAACACTAACCTTTATTTAAACCTCATAAAATATGTCCAATATTCGTTTTAAAGCCTTACAGGATGTACTTTCAAGAACTATCCCTGAAGTAAAACCGCCTTCACCAAAAATTTCCGATTATTTCGGATCGAATGTTTTTGATAAAAAGAAGATGAAGGAATACCTTTCATCAGAGGCTTACCAGGGAATTGTAAATTCAATTGAAAAAGGTGAGCCAATTCCGCGCGACCTGGCAGAACAGATCGCTTCCGCAATGAAAGCCTGGGCTTTAGGCAAAGGCGCAACCCATTATACACATTGGTTTCAACCGCTTACCGGCACTACGGCCGAAAAACATGACGCTTTTTTTGAGCCCACCGCAGATGGCGGCGCTATAGAACGTTTTTCGGGCGATGCCCTTGCACAACAGGAGCCTGATGCCTCAAGCTTCCCGAGTGGCGGCATCCGTAATACATTTGAGGCCCGCGGTTATACTGCCTGGGACCCTTCCTCGCCTGCCTTTTTAATGGCGCGTACCCTGTGTATCCCAACAGTGTTCGTATCGTACACCGGCGAAGCACTTGATTATAAAGTACCTTTATTAAAGGCACTGAACGTGCTTGATAAAGCGGCTGTTGATGTTTGCCATTATTTTGATAAAGGCATAGAAAAAGTAAATGCATCATTAGGTATTGAGCAGGAATACTTTTTGGTTGACCTGGCCTTATTTAATGCCCGTCCCGATCTTTATTTAACCGGCCGTACTTTATTCGGCCACATGTCGGCCAAAAACCAGCAACTGGAAGATCATTACTTTGGCTCGATACCTGAGCGCGTGTATGCTTACATGCAGGATATGGAAGCCGAAGCATTGCAATTAGGCATCCCGCTTAAAACCCGTCATAATGAGGTTGCTCCATCCCAGTTTGAATGTGCACCGATATATGAAGAGATTAACCTCGCCATCGACCATAACCAACTGTTAATGGATTTGATGGACCGTGTTGCCAGGCGCCATAACTTTAAGGTGTTACTTCATGAAAAACCATATGCAGGCCTTAATGGTTCGGGCAAGCACAATAACTGGTCGCTGATAACCAATACAGGCAAAAACCTGTTATCGCCTGGTAAAACGCCTAAAAACAACCTCATGTTCCTGGCCTTTTTTGTGAACACCATAAAAGCGGTACACGAGCATGCTGATCTGTTAAGAGCGTCCATTGCATCAGTTAATAACGACCACCGTTTAGGTGCCAATGAAGCCCCTCCAGCCATTATATCTATATTTTTGGGCAGCCAGCTTAGCGACGTGCTTGATGAGATAGAAACATCCCGCATCAGCAAAAAAATCAAAGAAGAAAACCTGTTATGGCAGGGCATCCCTAAGATCCCGCAAATTTTGCCCGACAATACCGACCGCAACCGTACTTCGCCTTTTGCCTTTACCGGTAACAAGTTTGAGCTGCGCGCAGTAGGCTCATCAGCCAACTCGGCCAGCCCGATGACCATTCTTAACCTTATCGTTGCCGATCAGCTTAAAAAATTCAAATACGATGTAGATAAGCTGATGAAAAAAGGCGAGAAAAAAGATCTGGCTTTATTAATGGTGATCAAAAAGTACATCAAAGAATCAAAAAACATCCGCTTTGAGGGAAATGGCTATAGCGAAGAATGGGAAAAAGAAGCCGCGCTAAGAGGTTTACCCAATATTAAAACCACACCAAAAGCGCTGGATGCTTTAATAAACGATAAGTCGGAACATCTTTTTGCCGAAACCGGCGTGTTCACCGTGCGTGAAGCACATGCACGTCACGAGATCTTACTTGATGCTTTCTACAAAAAGCTACAGATAGAAGCCCGCGTAATTGGCGAAATGGTGATGAACGTGATTATCCCGGCAGCAATTGCTTATCAAAGCAAACTGATTGAAAATGTAAAAGGACTAAAAGATATTGGCCTGGATAAAGCAACTTATGCTTCGCAGCTTGACATCATTAACAGGATCTCTGAGCATGTGAACTTCATTAAAACCAATACCGAGCAAATGGTTAACGAGCGCAAAAAAGCTAACGTTATCGACGACCTTCGTCAGCGCGCTATTGATTACGATGAAAAGGTAAAATCATTCTTCCAGCCTATCCGCTACCACGTTGATAAACTGGAGCAACTGGTTGATGACCGCCAATGGCCGCTGCCTAAATTCAGGGAGCTGTTGTTTATTAAATAAGATATTAACACGAATTGCCACGAATTAAATCGAATTACACCAATTATAGTTCGATAAATTTTGTGGCAATTCGTTTTTTATTTTAATCCCATAATCTGGCTGTGCAGAATTATAACCTGAGCTACCAGGCCCCTATCTCTTCTCTTAATTCTCACAAATAAGCAAGGCAATTCGTGAAATTCGATTGAATTTGTAAAATTAGTGCCTATGCAAACAAATCACTCGCCTTATGCTGTTCAATAATCACAGCCCTGTATTTTGATAGCAATGCCGATTTGGATATAAAGCCGATAAAAACGTCATCTTTTACCACCGGTAACTGCCATACGTCAATGGCATCAAAGGTGTCCATAACGCTGCTGGCCGGTTGATCATAATCAATTATAGCCGGTGGTTCAATCATGATATCGGCTATATTTTCATCCGCGATATCTTTATTGAACAAGCGCCGGCGAATGTCGTCTATCAATACAACACCTTCAAGGCTTCCGTCGCCTTTAAGCACCGGGAAAATATTAGCATCGGTTTTGGCCAGTACCTGGTAAAATTCGCCAACCGGCATTTGTTTATCAACCGGGGTGTATTTGCGGTTAATGATGCTATCAAGCATTATACTGTTAAGCATGCCATAATCCTGCCCCGGGTGAATATTATTATGATGAATCAGCTGGCTCCAGTACATATTATGGGGCGATGAGTAACGCGATATGATGTATGACATAGCTGATACGATCATGAGCGGGATAAACAGCACATATCCACCGGTAATTTCGGCTATCAAAAATATAGCAGTTAAGGGTGCATGCAATACACCGGCCAGGGCCCCCGCCATACCCACCGCAATAAAATTAACCGTATTTAAATGTATCAGCCCGGTTTGATTAACCCCATAAGCCACAAACAAGCCCAGGAAAGCGCCGGTAAATACCGTAGGTGCAAATGTACCGCCATTGCCACCGGCACCAATGGTAATACCCGCAGCAATGATCTTGGTAAACACGAGTGCCCCTATAAATAACAGCATGATAAGCGGTTCGGAAAGCCAGTTGGCAAAAAAGCTTTCTTCCTTTAATACATTGATATTACCATTTAAAATTTCGGTGAGATAATGATACCCCTCGCCAAACAATTGAGGAAACACAGCAATGATCAACCCTAATATCACACCGCCACCAACTGCCCTCACATATCGGTTTTGTTTTTTAAGGATCCCTCCTTCAAGTTTACCCCCTACTTTGGATATGTATATCGCTATCCATCCGCTTAATATGCCAAGCAGCACGTAAAATGGCAGGGCGTTCATTGCCCAGCCTTCGGTAACCAGATGGAACAATTGCCCCGAGTATAATAATTTGGAAACCACAACTCCTGTAGCGGAGGCTATTAATAAAGGTATAAAGGTGGGAATGGTGATCTCTCCTATTAATATCTCTAACGAAAAAAGCACCCCGGCAATAGGGCTGTTAAATACAGCAGCTATGCCCGCCGAACATCCTGCAGCCAACAATACCGTTTTTTCATAGGGTGTAAGCTTAAAAAACTTACCTACGTTTGAACCGATAGCTGTACCCGTACAAACAATAGGCGCCTCCAACCCTGCCGAGCCACCGAAACCTATGGTTAACGAACTGGTTATTAAATGCGAATAAATATTATTGGCTTTGATGTTTGAACGGTTCTTTTTGATATTGATGAGCACCTTACCTATCCCTTTTTCAATCTTATCGCGATTGATCAGGTGCTGATACAGCACCGTACCCAAAATGCCTATTGCAGGTAAAAACACATATGCTATATGATAATACAGGTGCGAAGAGATATTCCGGCTTAACTCTTCCATTAAATGCACTAAAAACTTAAGGGCAACGGCGGCCAGTCCGCCCATAAAACCTACAAACACGCTGCAATAAATTAAAAAGTTACGTTGACTATTGCGTTTTAACCGCCAGCGGTTTATTTTGTAGGAAAGCGTTTTTAACATAAGAAGTATATACTACCAATTCTGCTGATGAAGAGTTATGAGCGCGAATTGTTTTCAATTAAGCTGATAAAACAGACCAATGACATGTATTAGTCTATTTGTTACAAATTAACACAATTCAGGGCAATTTATATTCATTAAAGTAAATAGAGGTTAATTTACAACAACTAATTAATTATTAAACTTGCGCCTATAGCTTATTATATGTCTTTAAGAAACCAACAGATTGAACACTGGTTTAATCGAAAATACGACGTAAAGCCTAAAGCCGGCTTTAGAAAATGGTTAAAAAAGCAGCGGAACCGAAAAATAAGACAATCACCTAAAACCGAAATACCAGACATCAAGTATGAAGGATGGGAATATTAAAAACTCCCTGTTAAAATTCGCCGATTTCAAATTATCTATAATAGTAGTTGCAACCACAGCTATTCCATAATTTTTTAAGTCTAAAACACATTACAGTTTTGGCACTACAAGTATAATGCTCCTAAGTCCCCGACTTCAGATAGCTGAGGTAAGGAAATTAAGGTTAATAGCATTATATTTGCCCATGATTTCTTCGCAAAGATATGATCAGCGTGGCGTATCAGCCTCCAAAGATGACGTGCACAATGCCATAAAAAATATCGACAAGGGCATTTTCCCAAAAGCTTTCTGCAAAATAGTACCCGATATCTTAACCAACGATCCTGAGTATTGCAATATTATGCATGCCGATGGTGCCGGTACCAAATCGTCCCTGGCGTATACCTACTGGAAAGAGACAGGCGATATCTCTGTATGGCGCGGCATAGCCCAGGATGCCATCATCATGAACCTTGATGATTTGCTTTGCGTTGGCGCTACTGATAACATCCTGCTGTCATCAACCATCGGCCGCAATAAAGGCCTCATTCCCGGCGAAGTTATCGCCGCAATCATTAATGGCACCGAAGAAATTTTAGCCGAACTGCGCGGGGCAGGCATAGGCATCTACTCCACCGGCGGCGAAACTGCCGATGTGGGTGACCTGGTACGTACCATCATTGTTGATTCGACGGTTACCTGCCGTATGAAACGTGAAGATGTGATATCTAACCACCGTATTGAGCCCGGCGATGTAATTGTAGGGCTTGCCTCATACGGCCAGGCTACTTATGAAAAAGAATACAACGGCGGCATGGGCTCAAACGGCCTTACATCTGCCCGCCATGATGTGTTTAATAAAACCATCGCCGATAAATTCCCCGAAAGCTATGACGCGGCCATCCCTTACGAGCTGATCTTTTCGGGCAGTAAAAACCTTACCGACGCTATTGACATTGGCAACGGTGAAACCGTAACGGCAGGCAAGCTTGTTTTAAGTGCGACCCGTACCTACGCGCCAATCATTAAGCAAATACTTGATGGCTACCGCAGCCAGGTTCATGGCATGGTACATTGCAGCGGCGGCGCGCAAACCAAAGTATTGCATTTTGTAGAAGGTTTGCATATTATAAAAGACAACCTGTTCCCTGTACCACCATTGTTTAAACTCATTCACGAGGAATCAAAAACCAGCTGGCAGGAAATGTACAAGGTATTTAATATGGGACATCGCATGGAGCTTTACGTGCCTGAAGCTATAGCTGCTGATCTGATCAATATTTCAAAAAGCTTTGGTGTTGATGCGCAGGTTATTGGCCGTGTAGAAAAGGCAGATACTAAAAAAGTAACCGTGACATCGGAGTTTGGAGTGTTTGAGTACGAGTAAATAATAACGACATAAATTTATGCTGAGGTTTTTGGCTACTTTGTCCCCATTAAAATTATGGGCGATATTTTTAGCCGAAAACCTTTTTGTTACTACCCTGGCCCTGCTATTCGGATGGTTGATCTTAAAACTATCCAACAAACCAATAAAATGGGCAAGCCGAAACGAGATTCTGGTATGCATGTTAACCAATGCCATCAACACAGCGATCACCTATGCCGGTTATTGGCTTTTTAAGCACAACTATATAACACTCACGTTCCAGTTAAAGTGGTACACCCTTCTTGATTTCTTGCTCTTATTTATGCTGATGGACCTGGCCATGTTCATTTTCCATTACTTCATCCACCACTCAGTTATTTATAAAGCGATCCACAAATTTCACCATCATTACACCGATCCTATCCCTATCGACCTGTTTGTTCTCCATCCTGTTGAAACCATTGGCTTTGGCTCTTTATGGCTTGTAATATTGGCTCTTTATGGTTTCAATTTCTATGCGGTACTGATTTACCTTACAGCCAATGTATTTTTCGGTATCATGGGCCATTTAGGTATCGAACCCGTTCCTGCCTCTGTTCGAAAAATGGCTCCTTTTAAATATTTAGGTACACCCTCTTTTCACCATCGGCATCACCTGGAAATTGATTTTAATTTCGGCTTTTATACCAACATCTGGGATAGGTTATTTAAAACTTATAAGCCTTAAAACAATAAGCTTATAAGCTCACCTTTTATAAAAAAAAAGCCGGAGGCGATGCAAATGCTCCCGGCTATAATTGGTTAAATCGAATTTTATCCTTGCTTATATGTTCAACGACACCTCATATGGTATGCGCTTAGAATTATCTTTTTTAACCAGGCAGATGATCCACATAATTATAAAGGGAATCATCGAGACTGCCAAATCCGGCGCTATTAATAAAAAGATGACCGTATTTGTGCAAACCGTTAACAGAAAACACGCCGGAATAAAGATCAAAAAGACTTTATAATACTTTGATGATCTTATGAAGGGCAGCGCTAACAATCCAAGGTGAAACAACACTAAAAGTGAGATATTTAGTTGATTCCAAAAGCTATTTCCGGGGTTTAATATATCTTTCAATAACGTAAATTCAAACGACACAATTGACATAGTAAAGCCTAAGTGTATGGAGAAGCCGATTAAAAAACTAAAGAGGATGAGCACGATGATTTTGATATTTGTTTTCATAAGTGATAAAATTTAAGTATTATTCAAATATAAAACATAATTCAAAACAAAGTTAATGTATTGGTTAATAATTATTAACCAATACATTAACTTTCACTCACTATGAAATAATATAAATATATAATCAAATTATTTCTAACGAAAAAAGCCCCGGTCAAATTGACCGGGGCTTTAAATCATATGGTAAATTCAATTAGTTAAAGAGATACCTTAAACCAATTTGAGCTTGCCAGCGTGATACCTGCGAAATACCGTTACCAAAAGTTGATGTAAGCGGGATTTGGTTTTTATCATCAAAGTAAGGGAACGAGAATGTTGGCTTACCAATGTTAGGATCATTAGGGTTAGCATTGTTAGCGTATAAACCTTTAAATGATAACGGGCTTGTACGGTTAACAAATTTAAAGTTACCCCAGTTCCTGTTCAGGAAATTACCAAGGTTAATAATGTTAAACTCAAACTGTAAGGTGTTTTTAACTTTACCGGTTGAAGCATATAAATCTTGAGTGAAGTTAAAGTTAACCAGGTGAAAGTATGGCAATACCAAAGCATTACGCTTAGCATATTGACCGCGGTGTTTGCTCAGGTATGGGTCCTGGTTAATAAACGCGTTCAACTGCTGGTAAGTTTGGTCAACAGTACGAGGGTCATTTAAGTTATCTTTTACCAACACGATATCACTTGCATCTTTAGGGATGTACATCAAATCGTTGGTAGTTTGACCGTCACCATTCAAGTCGCCATTATAAGTGTATGAAGCAACACCGTTGTTAGCACTTTCGTAAGTTAAACCAACCGAAGTAGTAAGGTGTTTGATATAATCCTTACGGAATGATACCGAAGCGATGATACGGTTTGGCTGGTAAAAGTTAGCATATGAAGTAACATCAGCGTTTGGATCGCCGGATACAACACGGTCTCTCCAGGTTGACTGGGCGATAGAACCACCGTCATTAACCGAGCGTGAATCAGAGTGAGTGTAAGCTATGTTAAAGTAAAGCTCTTTAAACGTTCTTTGTAACTGGCCGGTAACGCTGTAAGTATAACCTTTGCTGGTGTTTTTCATCAGGATAGCGTCGGTAATATTAGGTACCGCCGCTGTGTTACCACCCTGGGCAGCAGGGATTGAAGGATAAACAGTAGTACTGCTGTAACGGATCCGGTTATCATTACCCTTTAAAGCCTGACCTGATGTAGGCAACGCAAGGTTAACAAAATATACCGAGTTGATATCTTTTGAATAGATACCTTCTAAAGTACCGATAATGCCTAATGGCAATTTTTGGTCTAAAGCCAGGTTTAAACGGAAGTTTGATGGGAATTTGAAATTCCTGTCGGTAACAACCAGGTTATATGAAGTGTTTGCAGCAGCCCCAGTTGGCCTGTTTTTATTAACATCCGGGCTGAAAACCAAACGGGGGTCGGTTGGTAATACACCACCGGCACCAGGCACAATGCTGTATGAACCAAACTGTACACCATTGTTGCTGGCCTGGTTTGATATATATACATAAGGAACCGGACCGGTAAAGATACCTGCACCACCACGAACTTGTGTGCTGGCATCGCCGTTAACATCCCAGTTAAAGCCTACCCTTGGTGAAATTTGAATATTCGTTTTAGGGAACTGTGAAGTATTGATCTTGTAACCGTCCCTGAAACCCGTTAACGCTGCTGCATTGGTATTATACTGGCTGTCAGTATTGTAAACCGGTAAATCAAAACGAATACCGTAAGTTAATTTAAAGTTGTCGTTAACTGTCCATTTGTCCTGAGCATAAGCGCCGATGGTATATGATTTTACAATAGCAAACGGGAACGAGCCATCAGGCAAAGCTGAATAACGGAAATCGTAGCGGGTTGCGGTTGGCAAGCCTTGTTTAGCCGAAGCGTAAAAATCATCTAAGCTTTTAAAACGGTAACCACCATAGTAGTTAGGAGCGAACCCATTTTTAAATTTATTCGACTCATATGATAAGCCAAAGTTAAGCTCGTGTTTACCCTTGTAAAGGGTTAAGTTATCAGATGCCTGCCAGGTATCGGTATTCAATACGTTGTTGGCAGTAAATGGCTCATAACCAAATGAGGTTAAAGTAGTACCATTAGGGTTTTGGATATCAACCAATGGGAATGAACCACCGCCCGGAGACTGGCGGAAATCGCGCAGGGCCTGGTAACCTACAGTTAATTTATTGGCAAGGTTTGAGCTGATACGGGTGTTCAACTCGGCAATACCAATATTGAAGTTGTTGTTGATGGTATAGTAAGATGAAAAGAACGGCAACGAAGTGCTGCTTGGTGCACGACCACCTGTAGGCGCACCTGAACTGCTTGGAGGCACATCACGGAAAGATTTCAAATAGAAATATTTCAATGACAAGGTATTATTTTTGTCGATATTCCAATCCAATTTGGCAGCGATCTTATCTGATTGCGTACGTAACTGGTAGTTTTCAAAAGCGCCAGGATTATAACCATAAGTAGTTTTAAGGAAGGTAGACAGGGCTGTCAAATCAGCATAAGATGCTTGTGAAATACTACCGCCGGCAGTTTGGCCATCGCGTAAAGCGGTGTAAGAAGTAGCCGGATCTTTGATCCTTTCCTGCTCGCCTGATACAAAGAAGAATAATTTGTTTTTGATGATCGGGCCACCTAAGCTGATACCACGTTGGTTATAATCAACTGTTGGTTTTTGAACATCGGTAGTAAGCGTATGTAAACCTACTAAACCAGCCGAGCGTTTGTAGTAGTAAACGCTACCTTTAAATTCGTTGGTACCCGATTTGGTTACGGTATTGATACCGGTACCGGCAAAACGGCCCTGGCTAACGTCGAAAGGAGATACAGAAACCTGGATCTGCTCAATCGCGTCTAATGAAATTGGCTGTGAGTTTGCCTGGCCACCTAAGGTGTTTGATAAACCAAACGAGTTATTGAACAAGGCACCGTCAACAGTTAAGTTGTTACCATTACCGTTACGACCGCCAAATGATGTACCATTTGCAGTAGGAGTTAATTTAGTGTAATCATAAATTGACCTGCTGATAGTTGGTAAACGATCGATCTGGGCGCGGTTAATAATCTCCTGAGAACCTGTTCTTGAAGTATTAATAACCTTGTTCTGTACACCCGAAACCACAACTTCCTTAAGTTCGGTATTGGTTGGTGCAAGTTTAGCGTTGATCTTAAAGTCCTGACCTAATGATAACGTTATGTTATCCTGGCTGAAGGTATTAAAACCAATAAATTTAAAACTGATAGTGTACGGACCACCAACACGGATGTTTGGTAAGTTGTAACGGCCGTCGGCGCGGCTAACAGTTGAATAATTAGTACCTGTGGGTGTGTGTAACGCGGTAATGGTTACACCAGGGAGTGGTAATCCCTTTTCATCAACCACTGTACCAGACATGCTACTTGTAGTAACGTTTTGCGCGAACGCAAAGTTTAGTGTGAGCAGCGAAAAAATGAATAAAAGAAGGTAATGCTTCCTCATAAATTGCTTTTTTAATTATACGTTTAATTAATTGGCGCAAAGATAATTAATGAACTAATTACCAATGTTAAGTTAACGTTAACAATTATTATATATTTATCAACATTTTACATTATAAGTATAAAAACCATAAAACAATCGCCAAAAACAATGAAAATATTACAAATAATATAGTTTAAATCATATCGGAGCTTAACGGTTACATTACACCATTTGCTTTTATGACACAGCGCAGATATAAATAACCCAAGGCAGGTAATATATACCGGCAGTACATTTTTTGATTTCAGCCCTTTTCCTTAGCTTTGGCATTCAAAAAATAGGCGCTGCGGAAAAACCACAAAAATCCGCGCAGCTTATTTACCTTTGAAACGAAATTAAAGTATATCAATAATAATATGGATTACGATGTAATTGTTATTGGGTCTGGTCCGGGTGGCTACGTTGCTGCTATCCGCGCTTCCCAGCTTGGTTTAAAAACCGCCATTGTCGAAAAAGAATCATTAGGCGGTATCTGTTTGAACTGGGGTTGTATCCCAACCAAGGCTTTATTAAAAAGCGCCCAGGTTTTTGAATACCTTAACCACAGTGCCGATTACGGTATTAAAATTAACGGCGCCGGCGAAGTTGATTTTGCCGCGGTTGTTAAAAGAAGCCGTAACGTTGCCGATGGCATGAGCAAAGGCGTTCAGTTTTTGATGAAGAAAAACAAGATAGATGTTCTTGTTGGCTTTGGTAAATTGAAAAGCAAAGGCGCTGTTGAAGTTAAAGCTGCCGATGGTACAGCTAAAACCTACAGTGCAAAACACATTATATTAGCAACAGGCGGGCGCTCGCGCGAGTTACCTAACCTGAAACAGGATGGTAAAAAAGTTATCGGTTACCGCCAGGCCATGGTATTACCGCAGCAACCTAAATCAATGGTTGTAGTTGGTTCGGGTGCTATCGGTATTGAGTTTGCTTATTTTTACAACTCAATAGGTACAAAAGTTACCGTAGTTGAGTTTTTAGATAATATCGTTCCGTTAGAGGATGAGGATGTATCAAAAGGATTAAACCGCATTCTTAAAAAACAGGGCATCAACATCATGACCAGCTCCAATGTGGAATCGGTTGATACCAGCGGCGATTTGTGCAAGGTAACTGTAAAAACAGCTACCGGCACCGAAATTCTTGAAGCCGAGATCGTTCTTTCTGCGGTAGGTATCGCCACCAACCTTGAAGGCATCGGCCTTGAAGAAAACGGTGTTAAAACCGATCGCGGCAAAGTATTGGTTGATGATTTCTATCGTACCAATGTTGAAGGCGTTTATGCCATTGGCGATATTGTTAAAGGCCAGGCCCTGGCTCACGTAGCATCTGCCGAAGGTATTATCTGCGTTGAAAAAATTGCCGGTCAAAACCCTCACCCGCTTGATTACAACAACATTCCGGGCTGTACCTATTGCTCACCAGAAGTTGCTTCTGTTGGTTATACCGAAAAAGCAGCTAAAGAGGCTGGATATGAAGTTAAAGTTGGTAAATTCCCATTCTCGGCATCGGGTAAGGCAAGTGCTGCCGGCGCTAAAGATGGCTTTGTAAAAGTGATATTTGATGCCAAATACGGCGAGTTCTTAGGCGCTCACATGCTTGGCTACAACGTTACCGAAATGATTGCCGAAGTAGTTACTGCCCGCAAACTGGAAGCTACCGGCCATGAGATCATCAAATCGGTACACCCTCACCCAACCATGAGTGAAGCTGTAATGGAAGCCGCTGCCGAAGCTTACGGCGAGTGTATCCACTTGTAGTATTCTGGCCCATGGTCGATAGACCATAGACCATGGTTGATAGTTATAGCTACAATAAATATTTAAAGCCTCAAATTAAATGCATTGCATTTGGTTTGAGGCTTTTTAGTTTCATACTTTATAACCACAACTTATCTTTAAAATATTATTCTAATTTAGCCCTATCAGCACATTATAAGTCACGCCCATTATCTATGGACCATCGACTATGGACTATGGACTATAAACCATGAACTAAAATGAAACTACACACCATTGATACAGGCTTTTTTAAATTAGATGGCGGCGCTATGTTTGGCGTTGTTCCTAAAACCATCTGGAACAAAACCAATCCCGCCGATGAAAACAACCTTTGCACCTGGGCCATGCGCTGCCTGCTGGTTGAACATGAAAACAGGTTAGTATTAGTTGATACCGGCATAGGAAACAAGCAAAGCGAAAAGTTTTTCAGCCACTATTATCTTCACGGCAACGCAAGTTTAGATAGTTCGCTGGCTTCTCTTGGTTTCCACAGGAATGATATTACCGACGTGTTTTTAACCCACCTGCACTTTGACCATGTGGGCGGTGCCGTTGTACGCGAGGGCGAAAACCTGCTCCCTGCCTTTAAAAACGCCACCTACTGGAGTAATCCCAAACATTGGGATTGGGCAGTTAACCCTAACGAACGGGAAAAAGCTTCCTTTTTCAGAGAAAACATCATCCCTATACAGGAAAGCGGCCAGCTAAAATTTGTTGATACCGAAGACGGCATTAACTTTATGAAAAATTTTGAGGTCCGCTTTGTATCCGGGCACACAGAATCAATGATGCTGCCGCTTATTAATTATAAGGGGAAAAAGGTACTCTATATGGCCGATCTGCTGCCATCAATCGGGCACCTGCCTATCCCCTATATAATGGCTTATGATATGTTCCCGCTTCAAACGCTTACTGAAAAAAAACTATTTTTAAACGAGGCCCTTGAAAAAGAATACATACTATACTTTGAGCACGACCCGGTTAATGAATGCTGCACTTTACAGCAAACAGAAAAAGGCATCCGGGTTAAGGATACGTTTAAACTAAGCGACCTTTAACCGTTGATTGGTTTTGATTTCGTTGATTTTTTAACTTGTAAAAACACAAAGGCATCCCCTCGCGGGATGCCTTTGTTCATTGATCGGTTTAGGTTAAAAGCCTCGTCAATTAAATCAGTGCGATTGAATCATAAAGCCGGATACTATCACAGCAACCTATCTTTAATCTTCAAGCTCTGATCACTATAAAAAAGGTTTAGGTATAAAGAACGTATTATCTTTGGCCGGAGGCGGCATTTAATTACCAACCTCCAACCGTTGATCTCTTCAATAAAAAGGTTTAGGATTTTGAGTTATTTTGTACTCTTCCTCAAAATCTCTCATCACAAACCTTAACCACGATGCATAATTTGAAGGGATTACATAACCAACCCGCAAATTTTTATGCAAAGGGATATTCAATTATTCGCCTTTAGTGGTGTTGCCGCCTTTGCCCTGGTTTTCGATCTGCAGTTTTTTGAGCATTTCGGTACCTATGAGGGCATCAATCATACCGCCGCTACCGCCCTCTTTGCCGCTTACCAATATCTCAGGAACCAACCTAATACCTGCAGCAGCCAAAGCTTCGGCCACACGCACTATGGCGTATTGTTCGGTACCCATGGCTTCGGTTTTTTGTTTGGTAACCTCGGCTTCTGATAAACCTATGGCTTTGATCTTGGCACCTTCGGCCATACCATTCACCTCTGTGGCGTTAGCGTCGGCTTTGGCGTTCACTGTTTTTGCTTCGGCATCGGCTTTGGCTATCGTGATCCTTACCTCAGCATCGGCTTTGGCGTTGATGGTCTTAGCTTCTGCCTCACCTTTTGAAGCGGCAACCCTTGAAGCGGCCATCTGGGTGTTAATCTCAACCTGGCGGGTTGATTTTACTACCTCAGGCTGCATATCGGCACCGGCACGGGCGCTTTCAAATTCTTTACGTTCAATTTGCGCGTGGCGCTGTATCTCGTAAGTAACCTTTTCCTCCTCGGCCAGTTTACGGTCGGTAAGTGTTTTCATCAGCGCTGCCGGAGGCACTATGTCACCTATCAGGGTATCCACACCAATTACGTTATAGGTTTCCAGTACGCGACCAATATGCTCACGGGCATCAGTTTGCCTTTGGATACGGTTGGCCAGGAAGCCGATCACATCACTTTTTTGGGCCGAGTTACGGAAGTAGTTGGCAATAGTTGGCTCCAGTACCTGCGATACCAGGTTTTTCATTTTACCAAACCTTGCTATCACTTTCGGTGCTTCGTTACGTGGCACGTGGATGATCTGTGACACATCCAGGTTAAAAGTAAAACCATCGCTTGACCTTACCGTAATGGTACACAGGTTCTTATCCAGTTCGTGCGACTCGGTGCGGCTATCTG
Organism: Mucilaginibacter gossypii; assembly: GCF_900100945.1. Taxonomy (GTDB): domain Bacteria; phylum Bacteroidota; class Bacteroidia; order Sphingobacteriales; family Sphingobacteriaceae; genus Mucilaginibacter; species Mucilaginibacter gossypii. Next base: position 105,427 of record NZ_FNCG01000018.1, read on the forward strand.
CCCAGTTTAATACGATGTTGGTTGTGGGTACAATTTCAACAGCATGGGTATAGATGTTTACCGGGTGCTTACCGGGATCGAGCGGTTCGTCCCAAACCCCTTTTTCGTTACGCTTAACAATGTTACCATGTTTGAAATTATCGCCACTGGTATCCTTGCCTTCCGGGCCCACAAAGGAGTTTACAACACCTACGTAACCGATAGGGATATAGATCATATCTACCTGCTCAACGCTCACAAACCAGGGGTTAAGGTAGTAAGTACCCGCCAGGATCACGTCCTCCTGCAAACCTTTGCGACCGCCTGCGGTGATAAAAGCGATTGGGTCCTGGTAGTTTTTATGCCCTGCAACCGATTCGCCGGCTATCTCGCCTTTGTTCAGCGGCTCGCCATCCAAAGTGGTAATAATACCTACTTTGTTTTCGTGGATCTGGGTGATAGGCACCATCTCAATATCAAACAAAAATGTGTTGATGCGATAACTACCCGGTGTAAGGAAAGCTGCCTGCGGGCCTTTTTGACCATTATTATCCAAAAATGCTACCGCATCCTGAAACTTATCACAATCAACCGGTTTACCCAGCACACGGCCGGTATCAAACGAGGCACCGTCTTTTGCTTTTACCAGGCCAAGCTTGTTTTGCTCAATAATGGTAAAGGGCTGCATGATAATAGTATACTGCCATGGCCACATTTTCCAATATAAGCCCGGCGCAAGGCCACGGCCCTGCATACCAGCCTCGCCTTTGGTGGCAATGATCCGACCATCGGGCAGGCGGCTGTTACCTGTAAGGGCAAACTTTTTGATCACCAACCCAATACGGTCGTCCGGAACGATAACCATGCCGCAAAACACGCGCAAAACAAATTTGTACATCAGCAATAACACTATGACGGGTATAACCCACCACAGACTAACAATTAGATTGTCCATTTTTTTAAAGATTGTTTTTGATTTTTTTAACGGAACCCTTAAGGTGCGGGCCCTCACAACACTTATAGCTTACCTGGAAGAGTACCTTGGCTATATAGTGTCATTAAGACAGTTGCAATTAAGCTTTGTTACGAAAAATCTTAAAAATATTTTAAGGGCATCGTCAGATACATGTAATTAATTGATACACAGAAAGTAAATTTTATAACGCTTTTCAGGAAACATTTTACAACAGGTATAGTTAAATAAGTATCCTATTGTTTAATGCATACTTAACATTACCGCTATGAGTATCCCAAAAGACATCAAAAAAGAAGGCACCAGGATAAGTCCGGCAAAAGCGGGTGGACAAAAAGCCAAAGAGATCAAAACCGAAGGCCCACTAAGTGAAAAAGATGAAGTGAAGCAAGCCGAAGAGCGCACTAATAAAGGTTTGAAGAAGAGATAGTGTAAAATCAATAGACTTAAGTCGGAAGTCAAAAGATCTCTTTTTCCTCACCGCATTTCAGACTTATGACTTTAGACTAAAGACTAAGCCTTCGCTTTCAATTTTAAAAGCAATTGTATAGTTTTATCCAAACATTTTTCTGTTATGATAAAACAAGGCTTTTTATTGTTTGCTGTTGTAGTGCTTTTTATAGCATCATGTAAACCTGAAGTTTCGGTTAGGACGCTTACCGGCAAATGGAAATATATAAAAATCGAGCATCCAAATGCCAGCCCGCCCGATACCGTAAAACAAGCCGAGCTGGATGCCAACGTACCTTATATTCAGTTTACGCCCGAAATGAAATTCCTGATTGTGTGGGGCGGCAAGTTCCTGTCGCACGGCTCTTTTACGCTGAATGGCAGCAACATGAATGTAACCGAGAAACTCCCTGATGGCAAAACCCGCAATTTCGTTTTTTACGTTTCGGAACTAACCGACACTAAGATAGTTTTTGAAAGTACCGGCCCCGAAGGCTCAAAGGTTACAGCTTTGCGGGCAAGCAAATTTTAAGTCAGTTAATTCTTTGCATGCAGGCCACAAGGCTGTGCCTTGTGGCAGCAATTTACAAGTAATTTAAAATCAAGCTAATCCTGTAATCCTAAAATCAAGGTTCAATGTGCCGCAACAACATCTGTGCTTGCCTCAACCTTGTTTTTTATAAACCGCTTGCCAATAAATACAATCAGGAGTGCCAAAATTGATGAGGCTGCCATAACCGCCGCCATGGGCAGCGAGCTGTGTTGTTTTATTATAGAGATACCGATAGATGACAAGGCCCCCACCGCCATTTGCGATGCGCCCAATATTGCAGAAGCCGAGCCCGCATTTTTAGAGAAGGGAGCAAGGGATAATGCTGATGTATTGGGCGCGCAAATGCCAACGCAGCATAACACTCCAAATATCATCGCTATAGTACCACCTATCCCGAACCAATGATTTAATGAACCCGCCAAAAAAAATGTGGAGATAATCACCATTAAAATAAGTGATGCGCCTATCATTTGTTCGCTTTTGTATTTTTTTATCAGCACACTGTTTAGCTGACTTGAACCAATAAACCCTACCGAAAGCCCTGCAAAGATCCAGCCGAACTGTTTTTCGCTTACTTTAAAGCCCTCAATAAACACAATGGGCGATGACGAAACATAGGCAAACAAACCCGCGAAAGCGAACGCGCCGCCTATGGCATAGGTTACAAACTGCGCATCCTTTAAAACTGTTATAAAATGCCCTATAATCGGCCCTGGCTTTAAGGAATAAGCAGGATCGGGCTGATAGCTTTCGGGGAGCCAGAATATTACGGACAGCAATATGAGCACCGCTATAATAGTTAATACCAGGAAAATGACCTGCCATTCAAAAGCCGCGGTAATATAACTGCCTACGGTAGGGGCCAGCATAGGCGAAGCACCGAGTACCAGGATCAGCAACGAAAATACTTTGGCATTATCCTCAATCGGGAACAAATCACGCACCATGGCCATGGCGGCTACACTTGCCGCACAGCTGCCCACCGCCTGAAAAAAACGCAGTGCAATAAGCATTTCGAGCGATGAAGAGAAAAAACATCCCATTGATGACACGATGTAAAGTCCAAGCCCCCAGTATAATGGGTTTTTACGGCCAAACCTGTCGAGCAAAGGCCCATAAAGTAATTGCCCGGCGGCGATGCCAATAAAATAGCTCGATAATGACAGCGCTACCTCATCGGTACTGGTATGCAAGTACTTAGCTATGGCTTTAAAGCCCGGCAGGTACATATCGATAGAAAAAGGGCCAAGTGCCGTAAGCGAACCCAATATGAGGATCAGTACTGTATATTTTTGTTTGGTCATATTTATTTGGTCCATGGTCAATAGGCCATGGTCGATGGTGATATTGGATTTATTGTATCTTAGTGATTTTTCAAAGTCCAGGCAATTGTCTATGGACCATCGACTATGAACTCCCCTAAAACGCCTCGCCTAAATTAAGACTTATTGATGAAAAGTTTTTGCTCATGCCATAATCGAGGCTGATATTGGTTCCTGTTTTTTTATTGAACTTAAAACGCAGGCCTGTGCCGGCTGCTGGGTGCCAGTACACAAAAGCATGGTTCTCGGGCTCGGTAACGGAGTTTACGTTAGCAAATACTACAAAGCCCAATAAACCATTGCGGGTGATATCGCGGCGGTATTCAGTTTCAAAATATACCAGCCTGTCGCCCCGGTAACGGCTTTGCGGAAATCCCCTGCCCGATCGCTGATAAGGTTCCCAGCCAAGACTTGGCAGGTTAAGATAAGGTGTGCGGGGCGTAAGTGTTGTCCAGTAATAGGCCCAGAAAGCCAGCACGTTTTTAGGCCCCGAGTTGGTTAACTGCACATATTTACGCATATCGATATACAGTGACCTCCAGTCGGTATGGCTTCCAAAGGCCTTGGCATTAACCCGGTAAACTATGTTGGTATAAGCCCCGGGTAGTGGATTGATTGAGTTTTTGCGCGAATCGTATAATAAATTGAGCGTTACACCCGATGAAAACGCATCCTGATCGGCCGCAGTACCATATTTATAACCGGTAAACTTACGCAGGTTTTGATCGCCGTTGCTTTCAATATCCATATAGTAATCCAAATTATACCCTAACCCGGCATAAAAGTATGGCTTAATCTGCTTTAACACGCTTTGATAAAAGCGGAGATAATTATAATTTATCAAAAACTTATCCGCTGGCCCCTGGTTGCCACCCAAGCCCCAGGTATATTGAGGGTAAACCATCAGCCGGGTATCACCCTGTATATTCCACTCATTATTATTAAGCCAGATATTTGACCGGATAGGCAAGCCGTACCTCCCTTTCAAATTAAAATAAGGGGTAAAAGTAAAGCTTGATAAATTAGTAGTAGCTTCATCCCCCAGATAAAACCCAGCTGTTGTTGAAGTAAACAATGCTTTTCCGCCACTCCGCCCATCGGTTGTTGAGGTGGGAAAAACAGAAAAGTAGATCTTTTTCCGTTGAGTTGCCTGGTGCCGGGGTTGTATTTTAAAAAGCGAACGTACAATGTCAATAACATCCCGTTGCGGTACTGAATCTTTTTTTATGCTGATGGTATCTGCAACCGGCTGCTGTGCCAGCAACATTGCCGGAATCAAACATAAAACTATTACGCATAACCCTTTTACCATCGTACCTTAAACGAAAAATATTGACTTGCTGTTTGGCTGTTAATAATTTTAATAACGGAGAAAACAGGGCAATCGCTTCAATTTAGCTAAATTAATTGAAATAAAAAAGGCCTGTAAGCATTGAAACCTACAGGCCTTTATAACAACCATTTAAATTAATGATAGGTTGTTTGTTTTGTTACGGTTGTTTTGGTTGTGGTATAATGGTGATGGGGATGTGCCCTGCGCCAGGCAATGCGGGCAGCACGCTGCCTTTTCTCTTCGCGCCGGCGGGCTTCATTACCGATAATATAACCGCCACCGGCACCAAGCGCACCGCCAACTAAAGCGCCGCCCGCACTATGCGTAATAAGGCCACCCGCAATTGCACCGCCTGCTCCACCTATGATTGCGCCTTTGCCTTGTTTACTTATTCCCTTTTTCTGTGTGGTTTGTGCATTGGCAGTGATACTGATGGATAGCATCAGGCCAATTAAAAAGCACATATATATCATTAGCTTTTTCATAATGGTATGTATTTATAAGTGTTAACATAAACACTCATGCAAATAATAGACCATTATCGAAAATAGCGGCACAAAAATTCAACAATTAAAAGTTAACCGACAATGTTTATTTCAGGAAAGCTATTACAGCTTTTGAAAATTCGGGAGTGCGGCTGGCGCTGTTATGATCGCCCGGAACGTGAACCAGCTTTGAGCCGGGAATGAGTTTATGAAGAGCAACCTCGTCGCCGTTATCATGATCTTCGGTCCCATCTATGAGCAGTACCGGGATTTTCACCTTAGCTAACTCCTGTTTGCTGGTTGATGGCTGCCACTTTTGCTGATAGGCTAAAGCAAGTTCATCAAAAGGGTTACTGTGGATATAATTGATCATCCCATCAACATCATGAAAGCTGGTATCGCCCATTAAAGCCTTATAAGCATGAATCCTTCGCGGCCATTCGGGGTTAGTGTAAGCATCGCCCATACCACCCATTACCGCCTTTTGAACCCGTTTATCCAGCACAAACACGCGCGAAGTAATGATCGATCCGCGGGAGTATCCAACAACATCATATCGTTTCAGCCCCAGGCTTGTAGCCAGGCCCATAATGTCTTTAGCTTCGGCATCGTTAGCATAACCCGCATCATCGTGGGGCTTGTCCGACCGTCCGTTGCCCCTCTGATCCAGTATAATCACCTTATAACCAGCCGTTAACATATCATTATAAAGCTTTCCTTTTTTCCAGCCTTCGCCCGTGCCCGAAAAACCATGTACCAGTATCACCGGGAAGCCATCGCCTTTCGCTTCATAATGGATTTTAACACCATCAAACGAGGTATAATAGCTGCCCGGAGCAGTAACCGGCTGCGCTAATACACAATTGCCGGTAATCAGCATAAAAATTAACAGAGCTAAACTTGCCGATAGTTTTTTGATAACAAGCATATTTTTATTTAATAAACAGATTAATAACGGTTACCCCCACAAGCCCTATAACAGAAACAAGCGTTTCCATTAATGACCATGATTTTATAGTATCCTTAATACTTAAATTAAAATACTCTTTATACAACCAAAAACCCGAGTCGTTTACGTGCGAAAATGCCAGGCTCCCGGCCCCGATAGATAATACCATTAAATTGGGATTAATATGATTTTGCAAAACCAGCGGCGCAACAATGCCTGCAGCTGTTAGTCCGGCAACTGTTGCCGAGCCCAAACTAACGCGGATAATAGCGGCTATCACCCAGCCTAATAACAACGGCGGCAAATTGAACGATTGCAGTTGCGATGCTATCTGGCCGCTTACACCGCTGGCGGTTAAAACCTCTTTAAAGGCGCCCGATCCTGCTATGATCAATAATATCAAGGCCACATCCTTCACGGCATCGGTAAAATTGCCCGCAAGCTGGCCCATGCTTTTACCTTGTTTTATACCTAAAGTATAAGTGGCAACCATAAGCGCTATCAGCATAACAATTGAAGGATCGCCAAGAAATGTGATAAACTTTGCTACACCCGGATCCTGTATGTTAAGGTATGGAAAAAATGCGGTAAGCATTAAAAGCAAAACCGGCAATAAAGCCGTAAAAAAGCTATTGAACGCGCCGGGCAGCTTTTCGGCAGGTAACTCTTCAGCCCTGAAAGTAGCCAGCGGCTCCGACGGGATTTTTTTAAGAAATTGTGCAAACACCGGCCCCGCCAGTATAATAGCCGGAATAGCTATCATAAGTCCGTAAATAAAGGTAGTTGCCATATTAGCGTGAAATAAAGCCACTAATGCCGATGGCGACGGGTGCGGGGGCAAAAAACCATGCGTTACCGACAGCGAAGCCAGCATGGGTAAGCCTATATACACAGCCGGCAGTTTATACTTGTAAACCACCGAGAATATAAGCGGTACCATCAGCACGAAGCCAATACCATAAAACAGCGGAATGCCTATAATAAACCCAGCTGCAACCAGCGCCCATTGAATATATTTTTCGCCTACGGCGGCAACAAGTACACTCGCTATTTTTTGCGCGGCCCCGCTCACAGCAACCAGCTTTCCAAGCATAGCGCCCAGGCAAATAATGATGAGCAGCTGACCTAAAATATCACCCATGCCTTTTTGAACGGAAGCGGTTACCTTATTAATGGGTATGCCTAATAACAAACCTGCAATTATCGAAACAATGAGAAAGGCAATAAAAGGGTTTATTTTTACCAGGCTCACCAGCAAAACCAGTAAAACAATACAAAAAAAGATAGTTAACAGTACCATTAAGTTATAGGTTATGTGTGGCCAGCGGGCGTGCAACCTCAGTATAGGGCACCTGCTGATGCCAACTAAAGTAATAACAAAATTTGAGTTTAGGGTTTTTATATGGTAAAAGCTTTGATAACCCGGCCTCAATAATCAATAAGCCTTTTAATTTTGTCATTTGTACTTGAAAAACAAGCAGTTTGTGTAACTAACATACAACATGTTGCTATTTATAGCATTGTTTTATTAATTTTATAAAAAATAGTTTTAATTTTGCGTTAAAGTTTTATCCGATTAAGATTAACCCAAACCGCTATTTTACAGGATACTGTAATTTTAACACATACTTTAATACCTTTTCGGCATTTATTTCTTTAACTTTTATTATGGTAAAGCGTATTTTAGTATTAGACGACAATCAAGACATACTTGATATTGTGCATGAAACCCTTACTTATGAACAATTTGAAGTTAAAAGTACATCAATAAGCACCGATGTGCTTCCGTTAATTGAGAGTTTTGAACCGGACCTTGTTATACTTGATTACCGGGTAGCGGGTACCAATGGCGGCGAAATTTGCCGAAACATAAAAGTACATCCTAAATTTGGCAATACTCCTGTTATTATATTCTCGGCCTATGTGAACAATGAAAATGAGCTCATCGGCTACGGGTGCGACGCAATAATCAACAAACCATTTGATTTGACCGAACTTGTTGAAAAGGTTAATAACCTGCTTTAAAAACGTAATCTCAACCTCAGCGGTCAATTTACCTCCCTCTTGCACTATCCATTTAACCTTTATTTCATTTTTTTCTTCTGCTAAACCGGGATAATAATTATAAAAAAAGCAAAGAAAGCGCTTTAAAGCATTCAACATTACAAATACAGCATATTTTCAAGGTATAAATTGACTAATTATCAATACTTAAAGAGCATGATTGAAATATTGGTAATTATTTTAACTTTGTTTTATAGGTTAAAGCAAAATAATTAATTAAATACAATAAGCCCCTGATTGTATTATGGTACTATCAATAAATCAACACGAGAAAACAGAAGTAAAAAAGGCACCGGTATGCCCAAGGTGTAAATCAGAGCTTGATAACCGTGTGCCCAGAGGCTTTTTTGTGAAAAAAGTTTTGTTTTTTCTCCCTTTAAAGAGGTACATGTGCTTCAAATGCCAACGCAAGAGATACGTATTACGATAATTTATTTCATAAAAAGAAATCAACACTTACTTAAAAGTACTTTTCCTTCCTTTTCTTCTTCACCATAATATAGATATTGTATTTTGGCTGCCTGTTATTTTAAGTTTGTGGAAGAAAACGAAGCCAAGTCAAAGAAAAGATATTATTGTTCAAAATGCGGAGCCCCTTACCACTTCCAGATGCGAAGGAGTTGGTTTTTGAAAAACGTCCTGTTTTTTATACCAGTTAGGAAATATTTTTGCGCAAAGTGCAAAAAATCGGCTCACGTTTTCATCAAATAATTTTCAATTAATCAATTTCTTCGGTGTATTGATACCCTGTTATTACCAGTAAATGCAGATAATCTGCGTTTGCACTCCTCTTATACTGTTATTTTAAAGCCCCGACCTTATTTGTATACAAAAATATAATCGTTGTATATGTTATAAATACAGAATTACAGAGTATTCCCATATAAAGCCGTATAAACTACAAATTTGGATTAAGATAGTTAAGCATAATACTTGGTATAAAAATTGCTGTAATTTTCCTGATATTGTATAAAGCCATATCGCCATTGACTTTTTTGCTGATACATTTTTTTAACAGATTACCTATGCGACGGATATTAGCGGTGGACGACGACAAAGATATTTTAGAAATCATAAAATATATACTGGAAGATTCAGGCTACGAGGTTGATACCTTAACTGAAGGCAAAAATTTGTTTGACCGGATAAAGCAACATGAACCCGATTTGATTTTGCTTGACATTATGCTCGGCAATTTAGATGGCCGTGAACTTTGCAAGACCCTTAAAAACCAACAGGAAACCAAAAACATCCCTGTTATATTAATTTCGGCAAGCCATAATCCGGGTATGCTCAGCCAAGCCGGTTCGCCTGATGATTTTATAGCCAAACCCTTTGATATTGATGTTTTGCTGAATAGTATAAACAGACAATTAAGAAATGCTGCCTGATATACTGGACATGTCCCCGCAAAAAAAACGGAGCAGGCAAATATTGGCCTACCCCGTCAAATCAAAACAAAACTAAAAACTAAGCATTTATAGTAAATGCATTTTCCCGTTTAGCACGATTACGCAGCTTAAAGAAAATGACAAGGTTTAGGAAATGCATACCGCCCAATATTAAAATTATCCAGCCCACTTTATAACTCAGTACTTCAACCACTACCTGCATATTTGCAATACTGCCATACTCCTTTAAGGCCAGGCTCATATAGCCTATATTTACCAGGTAAAAGCCTACTACAAGCAGCTTGTTCACAGAATCGGCAAGTTCACTATTGCCGTGAAAAATATCCACTAAAAATATACGCCCGTTTTTAAACAGCACTTTGGCAACCCATACTGTTAATGCTATGCTTGCCAACAGGTAAATGACATAGGTTAAAATAAAGTAGTTCATGATACAAAGATTTAGTTATTATTAATTATTTAGAATTTTCAGTAAAAATTGAAAATTTTTTTGTAAAAAAATTTATTTAAACACTTTCAATATCGAACCAAAAAACCAGTTCTCTTCGGCCTTGAGCATGGTATCAAGTGTTTTGTTCACGTTATTAGCCAGCTTATTTATATCAGTAACCGTGGTTTTAAATGTTTTATAAGCCGGATCTTTTGTATCGCCATCCACCTCAGCCAGTTGATCAAGTATTTTAATGATTGGTGTAAGCTCGCGCTTTTTACGTTCTTCGGCAACACAGCGGGCTATAGTCCATACATCTTTTTCGGCGTAAAAAAACTCCTTACGCTCGCCGGTTTTATGCCGCTTTTCAACCAAACCCCAATCAATGAGGTCGCGCAGGGTCATATTGGCATTACCGCGTGATATGCTTAATTCGGCCATCACTTCTTCAGTGGTCAAAGCTTCTGGCGAGATCATCAGCAAAGCATGTACCTGGGCCATGGTACGGTTAATCCCCCACTCCGACCCCAGCTTACCCCAGGCCTCAATGAACTTTAACTTTGCCTCTGCCAATTCCATGCACAAATATAAACAAGTTTTTAAACTTTCAAAAAAAAATGAAAATTTAGGTTAGAGGTTAGAGGTTAGAGGTTAGAGGTTAGAGGTTAGAGGTTAGAGGTTAGAGGTTAGAGGTTAATGCGCTTTCACTTGCTTTGTTTTAAAATGTAAAATAAATATGCACCACATTCTGTACGTGCAAACACAGCTGTAGCAAAGGAGCCAACGGTTTGTAAAGCACTCCGTTTACCGAAACAGCCCGCCAACGTGGTATTAAATTACTTCACAACAGCTATAGCCATGCCATCATGCTCCTTGGTTCCTACTGTTTGGATAATGGTGGCTGTTACCTGTTGGTTGGCGGCAAGCGCTTTATTAAAACGCTGCACCCCGCTAACGCGCTCATCATCACAGTTATCATCAAGTACTCTACCTTCGCGGATTACATTATCTGCAACAATAAGGGTACCGGGCCTGGAAAGTTTAAGCGCCCATTCAAAATATTCGGTATAAGGTAGCTTATCGGCATCAATAAAGATCATATCAAACGGGCCTTCATCATCGGCCTCAAGGGTTGCGAGGCTCTCCATTGCCTTGCCTACTTTAATTTCAACCACAGGGTCCAAACCGGCGTTGATGATATTCCGGCGGGCAACATCAGCATAAGCCTGTTCCAGTTCAAGCGTAACGAGCTGTCCATCGGCAGGCAGCGCGCGGGCCAGCCAAATGGTACTGTAACCGCCAAGCGTACCTATTTCCAGGATCTTTTTCGCACCACATAAATGGGCCAGTACCTGTAAAAACTTACCCTGGTTAGCCGACACATTGATGCCCGGAATACCGGCATCCTCCATTGATTTCAAAGTACCTTTCAGCACCGCGTCTTCATCCTCAAACAAATTACCTATATACTGATCAACCGATTCAAAAAGTGAAGTATCCATAACGCAAATTTTTTATTATGATAAAATTAAACACGAACTAAAAGCAAAACGCACAAAGCCTAAAGCTAATGAACTGGTTTAAATTTAAATTGCTATATGTGAAATTAATAGTTTTATAAACCTGTTTGCCGAAAACACCTTGCCTCTTGCCACGCTCAATTGAAACTTTTATACCGTAAATTTTACATGGGTTAACCGGCAGGCTCCTGGTCAGTATCGCCAGGCCGGTGTTATCAGCTAATAATTACCGAATATTGATTGTATAATTTAGATTGCTGATATTGCCTGAGTGGAAAATGTTAAAATTGTCACCATAAATACATGGAAATGTGATGGTGAGTATCGGGTGCGCATGGGCATACTTGCCAAACAACTTAAACAATTAAAACCTCATGTTATAGCTTGCCAGGAATGTTTTTACAGTGAAGAAGCAAATGCTGATACCCTGAAATTTTTGGCTGCCGAATTAAATATGCACTATTGTTTTTTACCCGGCCGATCAAAAAAAAGACGGTTTGAAGGGAGTATGGTCAACAGTACATCGGGCCTGGGCATATTATCAGTTTACCCGGTTACCGAAACCGGGAGTTTTGATTTACCTGTAGTAGCCGAAGATAACGACCGCAAAGCTTTCCGGGTAAACGTAAACCTGCCATCGGGAAAAACAGTTACTGTTACCACTACCCATCTTACACACCTGGGCCAGCATAAAGGCCTAAGAAAAGCCCAGGCCGAAGCCCTTGCGGGTTTTGTTATTGAGGAAACCCCAAAACCATACCACATTGTTTGCGGCGACTTTAATGCTACACCCGATTCGGAAGCGGTTATGGCTTTCCGGGAATTATCTAAAGCTGCTGACTGTTATACCGAAGGTAATGGTACAGAACCGAGATACAGCCTTACAGACGCCTATTACAAAGCCAACAAACAGGTATGTGTTGATCAGATTTTCACTTTGCCTTTCCCTGATACGGATAATTATCCGCGGTTTATCGATTCGGCAGTGGTATTAAACGTGCCTGATGAAGAAACCGGCTTGTACCCGAGCGATCATTTCGGCATCACCACAACACTTGTAATAAATTGACTATAAACAACCTGCCGTCAATCGGTAATTTTACCATCCAAAATATAGCGGTTCAAACAATCCGCTCTTTTCATCCATAAAAAACCACCATGAGCAAGCTATTTTATGTTATTGGCGCATCCGGAGCAGGCAAAGACACCTTGATGAATTACGCCCGCAAGCAAATTAACGGATCGGAAAATGTGGTATTTGCACACCGGTATATTACCCGTCCGCCATTTTCTGGCAATGAGAACCACGTTAGCTTAACCAATGAGGAATTTGCATTAAGAAGCAAAGCCGGGATGTTTGCTTTAAGCTGGGGCAGCCACGATAAATACTATGGCATAGGCCAGGAAATAAACAACTGGCTTAATAAAGGCTTTAATGTGGTGGTTAACGGATCGCGCGAATACCTGCCCGTTGCACAGCGGCTCTACCCCGATCTGATAGTAATACTAGTAACTGCGAGTCCCGAAGCTATTGCAAGTCGCCTGGTTGGGCGCGGACGGGAAAACACTGAAGAAATAGCCAATCGTATAGCCCGCACTGCCGAACTCAACACCAATCTCGAAAACTGCATCGAAATACAGAATGACGGTGCTATTGAACTTGCCGGGAACGAACTGGTAAACCTGGTCTCGGTAACGGAAAAACAACTGGCTTAAACCTGCTTTCAATATGTGATGAAAACTATTGATGGTTCAATACACCGAAAGATTACTGAGCTGGCAATTGCAGTAGATATTTTAGTTTTTTTGAAGGCGAACCGTGAAATACTTAAATATACTGATAAAGGGGTATTTCAAGGAGATGATATTAAAGCTATTTTTGAAAAATACTTAGAAAAGTATTTAAATATCGAACCTAAACCCTATCAATATAAATTAGCCATCTGCCCTTAACAGCAAATGGCTTTTTTATTTATATAAAAATCTCAAATATTGTTGCAAGCTATCGCAAGGTAGCATAATTATAAAACTGCAACCTGCCATTCCCTTGTATAGTAATGGTTTTGGTTTCAGTGGCGCCCTGGGCATTTTTGAGGGTAATATGCACCTGGTTATCTCCTTTTTGCAAAGGGATCCGTGCATAAGAAATATAAGCCGGCAGGCTTTGCCAGTTGCGGGTATCTGCTTTTTCAGATAGTAAGCTGTAAAGCTGAATGCCATAACCGAGCCCTTCCAATAACCCGTTGGTTTTGCCATCACTTTTGGCAGCTGCACGTATCGAATATTCGGCTATCTTCTTCACAGCAAGGCGCGACAGGATCCCGCTCATTTCTTTTAATGCACGCTGCTGCAAAGTTTTAAATGCCAGCTCATTAATATCTTCAGCTTTTACCAATGACGCATCCTGGTTATTAACCGAGATACTTGCGCTTGAATAATATGGCGTTTGCGCAACATATTTAGGAAATGCAACCCGTAGGCTTTCAACCGACTTGGTGTTCACCCTGTTCCTGTCACCGTCGTAATTAAAGGGAATTACCAGGCCTCCGGCAGCATCGGTAAAAAACAAGTCGCCGTTGCTGTTACGGATCAGGCTAAAAAACAGGTCGACCTGCGTTTTTACCGGGGCAAGGCCGTTCTCCCAAAAAAATATCAGCTCACCGCCTTCCGATGGTTTTACAGGTTCATATTTAATGCCAAAGGTTGTTTCAAACTGGTCAGCTTCTGTTGTAAAACCGTTCAGCTTTGCCGTGCGGATCACGTCCTCCTCCAGTTCAACGGGCATCGGGGTACCGTAATAAGTTTTATCAGGACTTTTAAGGTAGATCTCAGCCGCGTTCCTGTATGATATAAATGCATTGTTTACATCGTTGTTGCTTTCATACAACATCCCCTGCAACGTCAGCGAAAATGCGTCGTTTGAGTAACGGCTGTCTTTATTGTTATACTTATCGCCCTGTTCCTGAGCCTGTAAAGTAATACGACGGGCTTCAACAATTGCATCCTCTGTTTTATTCAGGTACAAATAATTGAGCGCCTTATAATAATGGATCATGAACTTTTCAAAATCCTCTCCTTTATACCTTTGCGATGCGGAATTAAGCAAAACGCCAACAGCGGCGTCAGATGCGCTGGTCAAACCTTCATCAAGCAACTGATCGGCCTGGTTAAAGTAGTTGTTGCTATTTTCGTACTCGCCTTTTAAATGGCAGATCCTCCCCTTCTCCATCAGGTACAGGAGCTTATTTCGGGGCTTTTGAATCAGGCTGTTATTATCAAGCTCCTTCTCGGCCTGGGGATAGTTACCGGCCGATACATTTTTGTAATAAGGAGCAACACTTTGATTATAGGTTGAACACGCCGATAAAAAAAGCATCAGCCCGATAAAAGAAAATACCCGGAGAATATGCGTACGTAAGTTGATCATTATTAAATGCAAACTGCCCCGAACACAGGCGTACCATGTTCAGGGCAATGATGTTTACCAGCTTTAGTTTTTAACGTATTTGGCAATTTTCTTTTCGCCTATCCAAACCACTTCATTTGTTTGAATGTTGGTAAGCTCCAGATTTACCTGGTAGTAAACAACTTTTTGGCGTTTGTGCGAATCAACTATTGAATTGATTGAGCCCTGCAGTATATAATCGGCACCATTTTCCAGGCCAAATTTTTTCATGCTTGATACCGTAGCGTTTGTTTGCTGATCGGCCTTTTCGGCACGTAACTCATCACGTTTTTTACCGCCCTGCACCAAACGTACTTTTTGCGATTGGATGAATGAGCTTTCAATATCAGTTAAGAATGTTTCGGCATCAATATGTTCGTGGCTTTTATTTTGTACAAAGCCAACTATAACTACCGGGCGTTTACCCTGGTGCTCGTTAAGGTGAGTATCTATCCAGTTAGCACCTAAAATTTTTCCGGTAAGCTCATCGGCTGCCATTCGTGCATCACTGTTATTCCAGTTGCCGCTAACATCAATAGTTTGGTCGGTGCTAACGCGTGTAACCTGCCTTGAACATGAGGCTATAAAAATCCCTGAAACTGCTATTGCAGCAACTGTTAAAATCCTGTTAAATTTCATTTGTAGTATATTATAAATTATGATGTGTTAGATTGATTGTTGCTTAATTTGTTACCAGCCAAAACCGATACCGATGCTTGTACGGCCGCCCCAGCGGCCACCATAATAGCCGCCCCAGCGATTGCCCCATCCATAGTTTAAAAATGGCGAATAAGAGTAGCCGCCATATAAGCCCCATGACGGTGAATAATCATAATATCCGTTCATGCGTTCCTCATGCCGCCACGCGCGGTTTTGACGGCGGCGTTCCAGTTTGGCTTCATACCAATCGTAAGCTTTGTAAGTATTTTGTATGGTTACCCCGTGCAGGCTGTTCAGGGTATCGGCAACCCTGATATATTTTGCCTGGCTTTCCATGTAGCGTGGATTTTGATCGGCAACCAGCGATGCTGTTTCCTGGGCCTTTACGGCGCCACTAAACAAACCGCCTAAAAGCATCAAGCCTATCATAAAGATATTCCTTTTCATTGCGCTTAATTTAATAAGTAAAGTTACGTAAAATGCAGTCCAAATATTACACAGGCACCGGGCATAAACCGTTAAATTATGTTAATCGGGAGCATTTTTACTTAATTATGAATTGCAGGAGTACCATACGTTTTTTTTAACCATGAAAATGGTCTATATCATTGTCACTATCGGTCATGGTGGCGCGTCATGATGATATATTTAACATTTATATAAAGCTAAAAGCAAAATGCACAAAGCCTAAAGCTTAACATTCTGTTTATTAACATTATTTAATTATTTTATGTGAATTAATTATTAGACGCTCTATCATATCATGAAAAAATCAACCTATACCCTGTTTATTATTGGCTTTACTGCGATACTGTCTGCCTCGGTTGCCAACGCGCAAACCAAGGCCTTTAAACCAAAAGACCAGCAGTTATTTAACACCATCGCACACATGGATAGTGTAATGTTCAACGCCTTTAACGGCCGTAATTTAGAAGTGATGAAAACACTGTTTGCGCCCGATGTTGAATTTTATAATGACGGTAAGGGCTTAACCGACTATGACGGCACCATGGCCGGCTTTAAAGGAATTTTTGAAAACAAACAAGCCGCCGACCTGCGCCGCGACCTGCTTAAAGAAACGCTTGAGGTTTACCCCATGCCCGGTTTTGGCGCTATTGAAATGGGTACGCATCGTTTCACACATACCGAAAACGGCCAACCGGTAATCGGCCTAATGAAATTCGTACACATTTGGCAGTATAAGGACGGGCAATGGAAAGTGACAAGGGTAGTAAGTGTAGGACATTAATTATGCTAACAGATCCGTTAAGTGTTTTGAATTTCCCTCTCAAGCGCGGGGCTTTCGCAATATAACCCGCCGGTTCAGGCATTCGTGCTTGAACCGGCAATCGCGCCATTTTTAACTATCACCAACTCTCAAGTTTCTTCAATACGAACTCACATTGCTATAGTCAACATTTGTAATCCCGCTATAATCAGGCACAAACGTATTTTCGCTGCTGATGGCCATATCAAACTCAAACGATGCCGGATAAGGTGTGTTTAACAAACTGCCTTTGGGGATGTAAGGGAACAACTCGCCATAAGTCAGGATCTGGCTGTGGTTAACACGACGGTAAATATACATGCGGTGCAGGTCGCACGGTTTGCTTAAACCCGCGGCACCTATCATTTGAATGGCGCTGCTCACCGTTTGCCGGTGAAAATTTGCCACACGTACTTTTTTATCATCCACTACCAGGCCTTTCATCAGGCTTTTATCCTGTGTAGCCACACCGGTTGGACAGGTGTTCGTGTTGCATTCCAGCGCCTGGATGCAGCCAAGGGCGAACATCATGCCACGGGCACTGTTGCACATATCGGCGCCGAGGGCAAAATTTTTGACCAGGTCAAAACCCGTGGCTACTTTGCCTGATGCTATAAGCTTGATATGTTTTTTAAGATCGAACCCGGTCAGCGCATCATAAACAAAAGCCAAAGCCTCGCGCAGCGGCATCCCTACCGAGTTACTGAACTCAAGCGGGGCAGCGCCGGTGCCGCCTTCTCCTCCATCAACAGTAATAAAATCAGGAGTAATGCCTGTTTTAACCATGGCCTTGCAAATAGCTAAAAACTCGCTTTTATGACCTACACACAATTTAAATCCGATTGGCTTGCCGCCTGAAAGATCCCGAAGCTTTTGAATAAATACCATCAGCTCCAATGGATTGGTGAACGCGGTATGGTATGGCGGCGATACTACATCCTCCCCCATCTCCACCAGCCTGATCCGTGCAATTTCAGGAGTGACTTTGGCAGCGGGCAATATCCCGCCATGACCGGGCTTTGCTCCTTGCGACAGCTTGATCTCGATCATTTTCACTTGTGGCAGCACCGCGCGTTCGGCAAAGGCATTGTAGTTGATAGTACCATCCTTATGGCGGCAACTGAAATAGCCGGTGCCTATTTGCCAAATGATATCGCCGCCCGGTTGCAAGTGGTAATCACTCAATCCGCCCTCGCCGGTGTTATGCGCAAAGTTATCCAGTTTTGCACCGCCGTTAAGGGCCAGTATGGCGTTCATACTCAACGAACCAAAGCTCATGGCCGAAATATTAAATACGCTGGCCATATAAGGCTGCGTACAGGATGCCCCGCCGACCTTTACACGGGGATCCATATTTAATTTATGGTGATCAATAGCGGCGATGCTATGGTTAAGCCATTCGTAGCCATTATCATAAACATCAAGCTCGGTACCAAAGGGGCGGGTGTCATCAACCTTTTTGGCTCGCTGGTAAATTACGCTCCTGTTTTGACGGTTAAAAGGCGTACCGTTGGTATCGCTTTCAATAAAGTACTGGTATATTTTGGGTCTTAACTCTTCCATCAAATACCTCAGGTGGCCAAATACAGGGTAATTGCGCACAATGCTATGCTTAGGCTGCACCATATCATAAAAACCGATAAGATATATAGGTCCAATGAACAGGAACGACCATGCAGCGGGTGGCCAGATGACAGTCCACAAAGCAAGCATACTGAATATGATAAAGAACGAAACAACGAAGAGCTTTCTCATGGATAGTTAATTTTATATGAAGCGGCTATTAAGTTTGATAAAAATAGATTTATAATTTAAACAATAGGGCAAATTTGTGGTTAAGAAACTTACTCAATGTCGTTTTAAAGTCAAAAAGTAAAAATAGATGTTTAAACATCTATTTTTGTGCTTATCTTTGTATCAACAAAAAAGAAATAAAAATCATGGCAACAGAAACAGCAACAAAATGGGTTATTGACCCTATGCACTCAGAAGTACAATTTAAAGTTAAACACCTGGTTATTTCAACCGTGAGTGGTTTTTTCAAAAGCTTTAACGGTGAGTTATTAACTGATAATGATGATTTTGAAAATGCTGAAATTGATTTCTCTTTAGATATCAACAGCATTGACACCAATCAGACACAACGCGACGAGCACTTGAAATCGGCCGAATTTTTTGACGCTGAAAAATATCCACAGATTGTTTTCAAATCAACTTCATTTACCAAAACTGATGATGAAGAGTATGAATTGAAAGGTAACCTGACCATTAAAGATCAAACCAAACCGGTAACGCTCGACGTAGAATTTGGTGGTTCGGCTGCCGACTTTTATGGCAATACCAAAGCTGGTTTCGAGATCAGCGGTAAAATCAACCGTAAAGATTTCGGTTTAACCTGGGACGGTGTAACCGAAGCCGGTTCAATTGTAGTTGGCGAAGACATTAAATTGTTGATCAACATACAGTTTACTAAACAAGCTTAATTGTTTTAATACTGTTGCTGTGTTTTAACTTTTAAAATGCCGCTGTTGTTAAAGGATCCAAACAACACGGCATTATTGAAACAGCAAAACAGGTTAAAATTTAAATAGCAAAGCCATTCTGATTTAATCGGGATGGCTTTGTTGTTTTTAGATGGATTTTGCTTTCAATTGGTTAATTTTAAAACGAGTAACCAAGCCTTATGAAACACCTTTCAATTCTGTTCGTTATTTTACTAATATCAGCATGTACTCACCCTCAAAAGAGGAAAAAAGTAAATTCATTGATAAACATCGTTAAAGCAGACAATACATCCCCCTCTATAAACGACACTATAAACATCAGCACTGTTAAAACAGATACGATCAAATACTCAAAAAAAGAGCTAAAAAGAATTCTGTACTACAACTCCGAATTGGGTAATAAGATACCGCTTTCTCCGGATGCTACCTACAACGAGGGGCCATTAAGTAACCGTCCCAACGATACAAGTTATATAAACTACGGCAGCGAGAATGGGATGGACAATTATTATCTCTTATACGCGTATTTCCTGATGCTTAAAACCGGGAAGGAAAAATATGCGGATCAAAGAGAGAAATTGATCAAAATGTATCAGGATATAAATTTTATATATGAACAGCTGGCCGGCGGAGGTACGTATTTCGACCATCAGCAAGCACGTATATTTGGCTACGCTGAATATTCTGTTTATAAATACAAATACCATGAAGAGAATAAGGATTTTAAAAAATATAATGTAGTAAAACAAAAACAGCTTTACATCAAGCTGCTAAAACAACATATTGATGATGAATTAAATGCTATATTTTTTACTGGCGAGGAAACCCAAAAGCTTAAATTAAAAAAAGCATTGACAGAAAAGGCTGATGATATCGATCATTTAATAACAGGATATTTTTACCTGGAAGAGGCCCAGGAGTTTCAAAATTCGAAATACTACTAAAGAACTAAACGGCAGTTATCAATTTCAAGTTTTACCAAATGTCAATAACCTTGATTTTCAAGCGCTTTTTAAACCAAGTAGCTGTATCTTTGTTTTTATACTTATGTTAATTAAAATATATCCCGAAAACCCTAATCCAAAGGCTATTGAGCAGGTGGTTGAGGTGTTAAAAAAAGGCGGCCTCATCATATACCCTACCGATACCATTTATGGTTTAGGCTGCGATATCACCAACCACCGCGCTATTGAGGCCATTTGTAAGATCAGGAACATCAAACCCGAAAAAGCAAACTTCTCATTCATTTGCTATGATCTGAGCCATATTTCTGATTACATCAAACCGATTGACAATACTACTTTTCGCGTGCTCAAGAAAGCGTTGCCGGGGCCATTTACATTCATATTCAATGCCAGTCATATGGTTCCCAAAATGCTCAGCTCCAACAAAAAAACGGTTGGTATCAGGGTGCCCGACAATAATATAGCCCGCGAAATTGTGCGTGTGTTGGGTAATCCGATACTTTCTACATCTATAAGGGACGACGACGATATTATCGAGTACTCAACCGATCCGGAGCTGATCCACGAAAAATATGAAGACCTGGTGGATATTGTGATCGATGGTGGTTATGGCGACAACATCCCATCAACCATAGTTGATTGCACTACCGGCGACTTTGATATTGTTCGTGAAGGTAAAGGTGATTTGGAGTTGTATTTGTAGAAAAGCCTTAAATATTACAGGGCATTGCACTACTATGTGAACACATCTTTAACTAAAAGAAAATGTCATTTCGATTGAGCAGCTGGGCATCGGCGCTGGGGCGAAAGAGAAATCTCCTACGCCTGTAGAGCCGTACACATGTTTTAGAACAAGGCGTATAAGATTTCTCCTGCCCCCTTCACACATTTTCCACAACCGGTTCGTCGAAATGACATTCGGTTTTATTCATTAATATTCATCGCCCGGTGTATATTTTTTTACGGCCTTATCCCTTTCACAAACCCCTCAATGTTATCCATATAACCTTCCTCACCTAAAAGCTTCACAAATTTGCTGCCTATTATTGCCCCATTGGCATAATTACATGCTTTGGTAAAGCTGCTGCTATCAGTAATCCCAAAACCAATAATGGTTGGATTCTTTAGCTTCATCGCGGTAATGCGTTTGTAGTATTCTTCTACACTATCACTCAGTTTCAGGTTATAGCCGGTTATTGTTGATGACGACAGCAGGTAGATAAAGCTGTTGCTCAGTTCATCAATTTTGCGGATGCGCTCTTCGGATGTTTGCGGGGTTACCAGGAATATATTGCTCAGGCCGTTATCGATAAAATATGACGAGTACATTTTTTCATATTCATAGATCGGCAGATCGGGTACAATAATACCGTCAACACCTACCTCGGCAGCCTTTTTACAAAACCGTTCAACACCATATTGTGCAATGGGATTAAAATAGCCCATAAGCAAAATAGGAATACTTACCCTGCTGCGCAGTTCGGCAAGCTCTTCAAACAAAACTTTAAGGCTCATGCCATTTTCCAATGCTACCTCTGAGCTATGCTGAATAGTCGGGCCATCAGCGACGGGATCAGAATAAGGAAAACCGATCTCCAGGAAATCGGCACCTGATTTCTCAAGGGCTTCAGCAATATCAACTGTAGTGTTCAGCGCTGGGTAACCGGCGGTAAAGTATATAGATAACAGGTTATTGTTTTTTGATGCAAAAAGTTTGTTTAAACGGTTCATTGTATTTTATTTGTCCATGGACTATAGACCATAGTCCATAGTTTTGTTTTTTACTGTTGATTTTTTCACGGATCAGCTATGGTCTATGGACCATCAACTATGAACCAATTAGTACCCGAAATAATTAATATACGTATCCAGGTCCTTATCTCCCCTGCCCGAAATGCAGATCACCACATTATCGTTGGCTTCAAACTTCATTTTCTCCAACTGGGCCAAAGCATGGGCTGTTTCAATGGCCGGGATAATCCCTTCCAGCTGACAGCAAAGTAAACCTGCCTGCAAAGCCTCCTCATCGGTAATACTTACATATTGTCCGCGGCCGGTTTTAAACAAATGTGCGTGCTGCGGCCCTATACCCGGATAATCCAGTCCCGCCGAAATTGAATATGGCTCAACCACCTGTCCGTCTTCGGTTTGCATCAATATGGTGCGACTGCCATGCAGCACCCCTTCATCGCCCAAAGCTGTTGTAGCGGCAGATTCACCACTATTTACGCCTTTACCTGCCGCTTCAACAGCAACCAGTTTCACAGCCTCATCCTCTATAAAATGATAAAACATCCCCATAGCGTTGCTGCCCCCGCCTACACAAGCCATCACATATTGCGGTAACTCCTTGCCGGTTTGCTCAAGCAACTGGGCCTTTGTTTCCTGCGATATGATAGATTGAAAACGGGCCACAATATCCGGATAAGGATACGGGCCAACTACAGAGCCAATGATATAATGTGTATCAACCGGGTTGCCTATCCAATCGCGCAGGGCTTCGTTGGTAGCGTCTTTAAGTGTTTTACTGCCCGATGTGGCGGGTACAACCTTAGCGCCCAGCATTTTCATACGGGCCACGTTTGGCGCCTGCCTTACCATGTCAATTTCGCCCATGTAAACAACGCATTCAATATTCATGAGTGCGCATACAGTAGCGGTAGCCACGCCATGCTGACCTGCGCCGGTTTCGGCAATGATACGCTTTTTGCCCAGGCGTTTTGCTAACAGGATCTGCCCAATGGCATTGTTAATTTTATGCGAGCCGGTATGGTTCAGGTCTTCGCGTTTAAAGAAGATGTTAGCGCCATATTTTTCCGAATATCTTTTGGCATGATATAACGGAGAAGGTCGGCCGACGTAGTTTTTAAGCAGGTCATCAAACTCGGCTTTAAAATCATCGTCATTTATGATATTGAGGTATTGCTCCCTTAATTCCTCTACGTTAGGGTACAACATTTCGGGGATATATGCTCCCCCAAAATCGCCATAATAACCTTGTTCGTTAACTCCGTATTTCATCTGTTGTATTTTATTTTTGATGATTTTAAATGCCTCTTTTAATTTTTCGATATTCTTCAAGCCCGGCTCATTTTCAAACCTGCTGTTAAGGTCAACCCCATAAAATTGGGGATGTGTGATGTTTTTAACCTCTTTTATATTTTCAAGCCCTACCCCTCCTGATAAAAAGAAGGGAATGTCCAGTTTATATTGATCAAGAATAGCCCAGTCAAAAGTTTTGCCCGAGCCTCCATATTCTTTTGTTTTGGTATCGAACAGGAAAAGATCGACATTGTTGGCATAATCTTTTAACTGTTCAAAATCAAAATCTTCGTTAATACCAAAAGCTTTGATTACAGTTACCCTACCTTTAAAAGCAGCGCAAAATTCCGGACTTTCATCACCATGCAACTGAACCGCGTTAAAACCATATTCAGTGACCAGGCGATCAATATTTTCAGAGCTTTCATTTACGAAAACGCCCGTTTTTTTGATAGAGGCGGGTATGGTTTGCAACGCACCTGCCGCCAGGTTTGCCATATAGCGTGGCGATTTGCCGTAGAAAATAAAGCCTGCATAGTCGGGCTGTAAAGCGGCAACCGCTTTAATATTTTCAGGATGTTTTAAACCGCAAACCTTTATTTTCATGGTTTAGTTTTGTAATAAAGTATTAAAACTCCTCAGCGCTTTTTTGCTTAACAATGCTTCTTCGGCTTCATAAAAACAATCACCAAAAGTTTTTTCAGGGCCGATGGTTTTAATGGCCAGCGCGGCGTTAGCCAGTACCACGTTATTTTGGGCTGGGGTGCCTTCGCCTTTAAGCACCGAACTAAATATGGCAGCCGAAGCTGTCACAGTATCGCCGCCGATGATTTCTTTAGGATCAAGCTTTTCAAATCCAAGGTCTTCAACACTGTTGATCTTTTCACCATCTGCCGAAAAGGTCTTAAAATCGCAGGTTAATGAGATTTCGTCATAGCCTTCCAGGGCGTTTATGATAGTATATTTTGTAGTTGATTTTTGGTAAAGGTAAGCGTATACCCGGGCAAGCTCCAGGTTAAACACCCCTACCAATTGATTATCGGGCTTCGCCGGATTAACCAGGGGCCCCAGCATGTTGAAGAAGGTTTTAACACCCAATTCCCTGCGGATAGGCGCAACGGTTTTCATAGCCGGGTGAAACAAAGGCGCGTGCAGAAAACAGATATTAGCTTCCTCGGCACTCCGTTTCAGCTTATCAATATCGTTGGTAAACTGGTAACCCAGGTACTCCATCACATTTGATGAACCGCAGCCCGATGATACCCCATAGTTACCATGCTTGGCCACCTTATACCCCGCACCCGCAACAACAAATGAAGCAAGCGTTGAAATGTTAAAAGTATCCTTACCATCGCCTCCGGTACCGCAAAGGTCAATCAGGCCATCGGTTTCCAGGTTAACGGGCAGACAAAGTTCCAGCATGGCATCGCGAAAGCCTTCCAGTTCTTCAACGGTAATGCTTCGCATACAATAAGCTGTCATGAAAGCTGCCATTTGCGCGTTGTTGTACTTACCCTGCGCAATATTGATCAAAATGCCTTTTGATTGTTCCCTGCTAAAGGTTTTGTGTTCAAAAAGATGATTTAATATCTGTTTCATATGCCCCCCGGCCCCCTAAAGGGGGAGTTTATTGTTAAAGTTTTTGCCCCCTTTTGCCGTTACTCCCCCTTTAGGGGGCCGGGGGGCGAAGCATAAAAAAAGGGTTGCCGTATGGCAACCCTTTTGAATATATCTTTTAAACAAACATGGAATTGCCTTACGATTACTCGTTAAGCCACCACCAATTGTTGTTTAATTTTGTCATTGTTACTTGTTGGCACAAATATGTAAATAGTTTTTATAAAAACAAACAGAACAGTACATTTATTGAATTATTGATTTACTGAATTATTGATTTAGCTACTAAATTAGTAGAAGATCAGAGCAAACTGTAACATTTTCTAAAAATCGATAATTCAATAACTCAATAATTCAGTAATTAGCTCCATGGCCATACATAAAGAGAAAATTAATCCCGAAGATGATCTTGGTTTTGGTACCCAGCCTGTTATAAAAAGCCAACCTGTTATAAATAAGGATGGCACTATCAATGTAAAACGTACCGGCCTTCCGTTTTTTACTACATCAAACAACTACCACTCGCTCATTACCATGAGCTGGCGCAAGTTTTGGTTCATTGTTTTTAGCTGCTATTTTATAGTAAACATTATTTTCGCGTTTATTTATTTTTCCTTGGGTCCTGATGTGCTTGACGGCAAAAGCGGCAATACCGATTTCGACCGCTTTATGGACGCCTTCTTTTTTTCGGCACAAACCATATCAACCGTAGGCTATGGCCATATCAGTCCCAGGGGTATGATTCCCAATACCATCGCCGCGCTCGAATCAATGATGGGCCTGCTGGCTTTTGCTTTGGCAACCGGTTTACTTTATGGTCGTTTTTCACGTCCCTCGGCCAAGATCATGTATAGCCGCAATGTGCTTATCGCGCCCTATCGCGAAGGCGGTAAAGGTTTGATGTTTCGCCTGGCCAACGAACGCAGAAATATCCTCATCGACCTGGAAATGGAAGTAGTTTTCAGCTATAACGACGAGGAAAACGGCAAAACCGTACGTAAATTCTTCCAGCTCGAACTGGAACGAACCCGCGTTAGTATCTTAACCCTGAACTGGACAGTAGTTCACCCGCTTGATGAAAACAGCCCAATTAAAGATATCATACCCGAGGAGCTTGAACGCAGGCAAGCCGGCCTTTCGGTAATCCTGAAAACTTTCGACGATACTTTTTCGCAAACCGTCCATTCCCGTACTTCATACCAATACGACGATTTTGTATGGGACGCTAAATTTAAACCAGCCTTTGAGCGCGACGAAACAGGTCGCATTGTATTGGATTTGAGCAGGATAAGTGCGTATGATATCATTCATTAGGTCATTGCGTCATTAAGTCATTTTTTTTGCAGCGTAAGTGCAATGACTCAATGACCCAATGAAAGAATGACTAACGAAGAAGCGGGTCCCGTTCTTTGGTAAAATGCTTATAAACCATTTTATCTAAAAATGCCGGTATAAATTTACTCAGGGCTACCGTCAGTTTGCCCTGACCGGTGAGGGTTAATGTGCGGACCCGGTTTTCAATGCCATCAACAATATGTTTGGCTACCTCATCACTGCTCATCATTTTTTGTTCTTCAAGGGTGCTCTCGCCTTGTTGTTTGCCTTCGCTGTTCAAAGCGGTGTTACGTATGTTTGATGCCGTAAAGCCGGGGCAGGCTGTTAATACATGTACCCCTGTTTTAAGATTTTCGATCCTTAATGAATCTAAAAAGCCGTTCATGGCAAATTTTGATGCCGAGTAACCTGAACGGCCGGGCAAACCTTTATACCCCGCTATAGATGATACACCTACTATACTGCCTTTGGTTTTAGTAATTTCGGGCAGGGCATATTTGATGCAGTTAACCATTCCCCAAAAATTAACATCCATCACCTGTTTTAGCACATCCACTTTTACATCCTTAAACAGGGCACGCATAGTGATGCCTGCGTTGTTGATCAATACATCAATTTTACCAAAAGTAATAAGGGTTTGTTTAATGAGCTGGGCGCAATCATCTTCATTGGTTACATCACACTGTATAGCTAATGCTTTGATTTTATATTCCCGCTCAAGCTGTTCGGTAAGCTGGCAAAGGGTAACATATTGCCTTGCCGCCAGTACCACATTGGCGCCGCGTTTAGCACATTCATAAGCAAGTGATTTCCCGATGCCCGACGAGGCGCCGGTGATGATTACGATCTTATCATTTAACTTCATACGAAGGAGGAATTAGCTGGGGGATGCCTTCCACCTTAAGTTCGGGCACCTTAAATAAATATTTGGACGCGAAGATAATCATCGCCCCATAATATTCTTTAATGTGTGCCCAGCTAAATTTAACCTTGTTTTGTATGTTAAAATTGATGATATATGTTTTGGGGAAATAGTAGTTTTTAAACCCGGCAAGCCTGACCCGGTATGAATAATCGATATCATAACCATAGGTATGAAAACGCTCATCCATTAATCCTACCTGGTTAAGTGCTTCTTTACGCAGCAGCATAAAGGCACCGTTGATGATATCCGATTCGGAGGTTTGAAACTCTTCAACCCAATCTTTACTTTGCGGACTGGTAAGCCTTGATTTTGAAAAGTGTTTTGCCAGGCCGGTTAGCTTGAAAAAGGTTTCCCAGGGCTTGTTGAACCCGCGTTTTGATTCTTTTAAAAATTTGCCTTCAGGAGTTATCATACGTACCCCTAAACCGCCGGCATCGGTATGCAGATCCATAAATTCAAGGGCCTTTTCTATGGTCTTCTTGCCTGTAATAGTATCCGCATTGACCAGTAAAACATACTCGCCTGCAGCCAGTTTAAGTGCATGGTTATATGCCCGGGCCATACCCTCGTTTTTATCGTTGGCTATTATCTTTACATCCGGAAATTCAGTATTTAACATGGCTATCGACTTATCAGCCGAAGCATTGTCGACCACAAAAACCTCGTGACTAAGGTCCTGAGCAGCCCTGACCGCTGCATTCAGGGCAATCCTGAGCAGGTTGCAGGTATTATGGCTTACAACAACTATAGATAGTTTCATGCTATTTAGATAGTGAATTTTCGTACGGAACGCGGGTAGCTATGGAACGGCCCAAAGTTATCTCATCTACGTACTCTAATTCACCACCAAAAGCTATGCCACGAGCTATAGTTGTGATGGTAATATTGAAATTTTTTAATTTTTTATGAAGATAGAACAAGGTTGTGTCACCTTCCATAGTGGCGCTGAGGGCAAAAACCACTTCTTTAACCTCGTTATCGGTAGTTGGCTTAAGGCGTTCAACCAGCGTATCCACCTGCAAATCTGACGGTCCAACACCATCCATTGGCGATATTAAGCCACCAAGCACATGATAAACGCCATTGAACTGATTGGTATTTTCAATGGCCATTACATCGCGGGTATCTTCAACAACGCAAATGAGGCTGTGATCGCGGCGGTGCGATGAGCAGATCTCGCAGACAGGCAAATCTGATATATTATGGCAAACCCGGCAAAACTGTATTTCGTTGCGGAGCTTGGTTACCGCCGTACTAAAACGCTCAACATCCTGCTTATCCTGGTTAAGTAAATGCAGCACCAACCGCAGGGCAGTCTTCTGACCAACACCCGGTAATTTGGCAAATTCGGCTACAGCATTTTCCAGTAATTTGGACGAAAAATTCATTGTGCGAAGGTAGGGATTTTAAGTCGGAAGTCCGAAAGTCGGGGGCGTCGGAAAGTCCGGAAGTTGGGGAAGTCCGAAAGTTGGATGTTTAGATTTAGAAAATTTAAAGCAGAGAAGTTATGATTGGCAAATCTTACAATGTATTTGTATTTTGCAAAAAATCCTCCGGACTTTCGGACTTACCGAACTTACGGACTAAATAAAAAATCTTTCGGACTTCCGGACTTTCCGACTTCCGGACTTAAACAACACCTATGTCGCCAGGAGTATTATTGTCATTCATCATCGGTTATTTTTTGGTATTGCTCATCATCTCGTGGCTTACATCAAAAAAATCTTCAGATAACGACACCTTCTTTGTAGCTAACCGAAATTCCAAATGGTATTTAGTTGCCTTCGGGATGATTGGTACGGCATTGAGCGGGGTTACTTTTATCTCTGTTCCCGGTAAGGTTGGCACCGATGATTTTGCCTATTTCCAGTTTGTGCTGGGCAACGCTGCGGGATTTTTCATCATAGCAACGGTATTACTTCCCTTATATTACCGACTTAAACTCACATCCATTTACAGTTATATTGAAGGCGCTTTAGGTGTTTGGAGCTATAAAACAGCTGCTGCTATATTCCTGGTGAGCCGGGTTATCGGCTCTGCATTCAGGTTATACCTGGTGGTTATCGTACTGCAGAAGTTTATTTTCGACAGCTACCATATTCCCTTTGCGGTTACGGTGCTTATTTGTTTGCTGCTCATCTGGTCGTACACCTTTAAGGGAGGATTGAAAACCATTATCATTACGGACAGCTTGCAAACATTTTTCCTGGTAACATCTGTTTTCCTGTCGATATATTTTATTTGCCAAAGCCTGCACATGAACATTTTTGAAGCTGCCGAAACCATCAAAAACAGCAGCTATTCCAAAATATTCTTCTTTAACGATTTCATGAGCAGCAAGCTGCATTTAGGTAAACAGTTTTTAGGCGCCATGTTTATCACTATCGGTATGACCGGGCTTGACCAGGACCTGATGCAAAAAAACCTCAGCCTTAAAAATATCAAAGAAGCGCAAAAAAACATGTTCAGCTTTGTTGGCGTTTTCGTGATTATTAACATATTCTTCCTGAGCGTAGGCGCTTTGCTATACATGTACGCTGCCAAAAACGGCATCAACGTTACTAAAACCGACTATCTGTACCCTACTATCGCCCTGCAATATTTAGGGCTTGTTCCTGCTATGATATTCATGCTGGGCTTAACAGCTGCTACCTTTGCCACTACCGATTCGGCACTTACAGCGCTCACCACCTCTTTTTGTGTAGACTTTTTAGGGTTTAACAAGCGCAAGGATGTGAATAGCAAAAAAATGGTGGCCGTGCGTCATTGGGTACACATTGCTTTTTCGGGGTTGATGTTTTTAACCATCATTATATTTAACGCCATTAATAATGATGCTGTAGTTAGCGCCATATTCACCGTGGCATCATATACCTATGGGCCGCTGCTTGGCCTTTATTCATTTGGCCTGTTTGTAGGCCACAGGCAGGTAATGGATAAACTGGTACCCTTCATTTGCATACTCTCTCCTGCTATATGCTATTTTTTAAATGCCGAATCAAAAACAATTTTAGGCGGATATGTTTTTGGTAACGAACTCATCATTGTAAACGGATTAATTACATTTATTGGGCTTTGGGTTACTTCGAGTTCGAAAGCTGGAGAAGTCCGTAAGTCGGAAAACCCGGAGATCGGGTAATTAAAAAGTAAAACAACAAATAAACCGGAATCAATTTTCTTTGTACTTTGCATTAATTAATATAGAATAAAAACTTCCGGACTTTCGGACGTTCCGACTTCCGGACTAAAAAAACACTTCCGGACTTTTGGACTCGCCAACTTCCGGACTAAAAAAAGAATATGACCGGAGAAGATAAAATAAGACAAGCTTTCGAGAACAAAAACTGGCAGGAAATTAAGGTTACCGACTCCTGGCAGATCTTTAAAATAATGGCCGAATTTGTTGACGGCTTTGAAAAACTGGCCAAAATTGGCCCATGCGTATCCATCTTCGGGTCGGCGCGTACGCATACCGATAACAAATACTACCAACTGGCGGTAGAAACCGCCCGCCTGCTTACCGAGCATGGTTACGGTGTAATATCAGGCGGCGGGCCCGGTATTATGGAAGCTGCCAACAAGGGCGCCTATGAAAACGGCGGTAAATCGGTAGGTTTAAATATCGAACTCCCATTTGAGCAGTTCCACAATAAATATATCGACAGGGATAAGATCATGGAGTTTGATTACTTCTTTATCCGCAAGGTTATGTTCATGAAATATTCGCAGGGTTTTATCATTTTACCCGGCGGCTTTGGCACTATGGATGAATCGTTTGAGGCCATTACCCTTATCCAAACAGGTAAAATTGCCCGTTTCCCAATCATTTTTGTTGGAGTTGAGTACTGGAAAGGCCTGTTTAAATGGGTTGAAGAAAAAATGCTGAACGATCAGCACAATATCAATCCCGACGACCTGAACCTTTATCGCGTGGTTGATACCGCGGAAGAAGCTGTTGAGCACATCACCCGTTTCTATAACAAATACGTGCTTAAGCCAAACTTTTAACAGGCAATACAATAAAAAAATGCCGCTCCATGAGGGCGGCATTTTTGTTTGATATAGTTTTAGGTTTGCAATCAGCTATTTCATGTTTTGTTTTGGCGTAGCAGCAACTTCCGCGGCAACCGGCGCTTTTGCCATGTCAATCATTGTGCTCACTTCTTCTACCAACCCTTCTGCCGAACCACCAAATCCCACAACCTTAAAGCGGGTATTGCCGTTTTTATCGATGATGAACTTGGTTGGAATACCGGTTACTCCAAATTGTGAAACCACTTTTGATTGCCTGCCATCGCTGCCTTTTTCATCTACCAGCACGTTAAAAGTGTAATTATTATCGGTAATGAATTTTTTTACGCCATCAATATAATTATCGCCGTTTTCCCAGGTATCAATAAACAGGAATTTCACATCCTCATCATCCTTATATTTATTTACAGCCATTTGCATTCCCGGAAAAGATGCTTTACAAGGGCCGCACCAGGTAGCCCAAAAATCAACTATAACAATCTTGCCTTTTAAGTCGGCCAGCGAAACGGTTTTTCCCGCAAAATCTTTAAGGGCAAATTTGGCAGCAGGCTCGTTGGTCATTTGCTTAGCCACCTCTTCCCTTTTTTTGTCTTTTGCAATAGCTGTTAAACCGGCCAGGTATTGATCGTAACCTGCTTCATTGCCTTTTAAGCCTACATAGGCCTTTTTTAACTCTTCTGTTAAAGCAGGGGAAACTTTAGCTGCCTTAAACGCGCCTTCAATTACATCTTTTGATTCGGCATATTTGCCAAGGGCATTTAAAATAAGTACGTAATGCTCGGTGGTGATAGGGTCGTTATCCTTGTTGTCTGTATAAACCTCTTTTTGATATTTAAGGGCCTCATTATATTTTTTCTCTTTATATAAAATGAATGCGTAACTATCAGCATACATGTTATATACATCCTTGTTTTGCTTTTGCATGCTCTTTACCGACATAAACGGCGAAGCCTCAGGATGCTTCATTTTTTCAATAACGATCTCCAATGATTGTTTTGACAGCTTTTCAGCCTCGTCAAGGCGCTCATCTTGTTGAGCCCAGCCATAAGCTATGTTGTTATAGCTGTTTGCAATGCTTGATTTATTTTGGACTTGTGCTGCATAAGCATTAGAAGCAGCTGTATTACCATCAGTCAAAAAGCCGGTAGCCAGTTGCCCTCGTATATAATCTATTCGAGAACCTTTATCAGTAGCCATAGCCGGGAATTTGGCTATATATGCTTTATAAAGCGAATCTTTTTTGTGCACATCCTTCTCGCGCATCATGGCAAATTCCGCCTCGTTTTTTACTGATTCGCCGTTAGGATACTTAGCTTTGATAATCTCTCCCAATGAATCGGCAGAGTTTTTTTTGTTACGCCAGTTCAGTATGTTAGCGGCCAGGATCAGATCTTTTTCTACCGCGCTTTTTTCAAGCGCTTTAACTTTGGCTTCTAACAAGGCAGAAGTAGCCGGATCTTTTTTCTTGGCCAATATATAGTAGTAATTAAACTGATATGGTTTTTCGGCCTGCGGGTAGGCATCATATTCTTTTTTATATAAAGTCAGGCCTTCTTCGGAGTCTATCTTTATTTTGGCAAAATTACTGCCAACCCCACTGGCCAATATGTAAGCTTTTGCTTCATAAGCACCCTGAACAGGTTTTTTATCTTTATAAACTAAGTATATGTACCCTTTGTCGTTATTATTATCAATATCACCGTTACTAAAAATCTTTACAAAAAAAGCTTTCGCTGTGGCAGGAATAGTGAAATCGCCGGAAAGTAAAGAGCCATTAGGTTTTAATTCGATGTCGGCTGCCGGGTTATCCTTCCCATCAATGTAGTATACCTCTGCGCTGATATCCTTTTTATCGGCAACAGGCGTACCTTTCGGATCATAAGTAATTTTAACCTTTTCGGTTGCCGATGGATAACTATCAGATAATGTAAGATGATTACTTTGTGCAAAAAAACTTTGCACAGCCAAGAGTGCCGGCAACAGTAGCATTGATTTGTGTGGTTTCATAGGTTTAACTAATTATATAGTTCAAGTTAAATACAAATTATTATAAATACAATTATTTTAACAATTATTAACGTTAATAATTTATTTTGCGCCATGGATAAGTCCGCCAAGAATAAACCCCAGGGAGCTTTAGGCTTTATATTCGTTACTTTACTGATTGATGTGGTAGGCTTAGGGATCATCATACCTGTACTGCCCAAACTGATTGAAAAATTGATCCACGCCGGGTTGAGCGAAGCTTCTTTGTATGCCGGCTTTTTAACGCTGGCCTATTCGGTAATGCAGTTCCTTTTTTCGCCAATGATAGGCAACCTGAGTGATAAGTATGGCCGCCGCCCGGTTTTGCTTTGTTCCTTACTGGGTTTTGGCATTGATTATTTGTTCCTTGCCTTTGCACCATCCATATGGTGGCTATTTTTAGGCCGGGCAATTGCAGGCATTACCGGCGCCAGCTTCACCACAGCATCGGCCTATATAGCTGATGTGAGTACTCCCGAAAAGCGTGCCCAAAACTTTGGTATGATTGGCGTTGCCTTTGGTCTCGGCTTTATCATTGGTCCGGCAATTGGCGGTGTGTTAGGTAAAATGGATGTTCAATATCCATTTTTCGCTGCCGCAGGTTTGGCCTTTTTGAACGCCCTCTATGGCTTCTTCATCCTGCCCGAATCGCTGGATGAGGCCCATCGCCGTCCCTTCGATATGAAAAGGGCAAACCCGCTGGGCTCATTGCTGCAGCTTAAAAAATATCCGTCGGTTATGGGTTTGGCCCTATCGCTTTTCCTGGTATATTTTGCCGGGCAGGCCGTACAAAACGTTTGGACATATTTTACTTTCGAAAAATTTAAATGGGGCGAGGATACCGTTGGTTATTCTCTTGCCTTTATAGGCCTGATGATAGCGTTGGTACAGGGCGGCCTGATGCGCCTGATCTTACCTAAACTGGGCATGGAACGTTGCATTTGGGTTGGCTTGCTGCTATATAGCATCGGCCTTATCCTGTTTGCTGTGGCAACCCAGGGTTGGATGATGTTTGCCTTTATGGTGCCTTATGCCCTTGGCGGTATTGCAGGCCCGGCGTTGCAGGGCATCATGACCAACCAGGTACCTGCCAATGA
Source organism: Mucilaginibacter gossypii (assembly GCF_900100945.1). GTDB lineage: Bacteria > Bacteroidota > Bacteroidia > Sphingobacteriales > Sphingobacteriaceae > Mucilaginibacter > Mucilaginibacter gossypii. The sequence continues at coordinate 139,811 of NZ_FNCG01000018.1, forward strand.
ACAGGGCGAACTGCAGGGTGGCCTAACCAGCCTCATGAGTCTGAGCGCCATTTTTGGCCCCTGGGTAATGACCACTTTATTTTATTATTTCACCAACGATAAAAGGCCCTTCTTTTTTCCGGGAGCCCCCTTTATTTTAGGTGCAATACTGATGTTGATAAGCGCGTTGCTTGCTATCCGTAATTTCAAAAACGTGAAGAAAACCTCAGCAAAGGATGTGGATGCCTTAGCAACATTGCATTGATCATTTATTTTTTGTATATTATAGATAATTAACATGCTTATTTAAAGCAAATACAAACTATAATAATTAATACAATGGCTTACATTATGGTAGATATAGAAAGCGACGGTCCAATTCCGGGCGATTATTCTATGATCTCGTTTGGGGCGGTGCTGGTACAAGACGGCCTCAAAGAAACTTTTTACGGGCAGTTGAAGCCCATTTCTGAAAATTACATTCCAGAAGCGCTGGCTGTATCCGGACATACCCGCGAGGAAACTTTAAATTTTGATGATCCGGCAAAGGTCATGAATGATTTCGCAGCGTGGTTAAAACGGGTTTGCCATGATAAACCACATTTCATCAGTGATAATAATGGATTTGACTGGATGTTCATCTGCTGGTATTTTCATCATTTCACAGGCGACAATCCTTTTGGTTTCAGCTCGCAAAACCTGGGCAGCCTGTACAAAGGCATAGTAAAAGATATGTTTCAAAACTTTAAACACCTGCGCCAAACATCGCACACACATCACCCGGTTGATGATGCCAAAGGCAATGCCGAAGCATTGCTTACCTTAAAACATGAATATGGATTGAAGATAAAGCTGTAATATAACCTGAAATAAAACTTTTGACCTGCTTAAACCTTTATCATTATTAATGAGCGCCAAACCTAAAAAACATACCGCTGCCTTAGGATTTATTTTCGTAACGCTTTTTATTGATGTACTTGGTTTAGGCATCATTATACCGGTAATGCCCTCGCTGCTCGAGAAACTGGGCAACATGGATGTAAGCACCGCTGCGCAATATAATGGCTATTTAACTTTCACGTACGCCTCCATGCAGTTCCTGTTTTCATCACTATTGGGTAACCTGAGCGATAGGTACGGGCGCCGGCCTGTATTATTAGGTTCGCTTATTGGCTTTGGGATAGATTATATTTTTATGGCCTTTGCTCCTACTGTGGCCTGGTTATTTATCGGCCGTGCCATAGCAGGCTTTGCGGGCGCCAGTAATACCACAGCAACCGCTTACATTGCCGATATCAGTACAGGTAAAAACCGGGCGGCAAATTTTGGTTTGGTTGGGGCAGCATCCGGGCTTGGATTTATTATTGGTATAGGCACCGGGAGCTTTTTGGGTGCATTAAATGTGCGGTTCCCTTTTATGTTGGCGGCCGGTCTGGCACTCCTGAATGCGGCGTATGGCTATTTTGTATTACCCGAATCATTAAATATCAAAAACCGCAGGCGCTTTGAATGGAAGAAGGCTAATCCCATTAGCTCATTACGCAGCCTGTCGCGCTATAAATCCTTAACCGGATTGATCGGAGCATTCTCGTTGGTTTATATCGCCCAAAAAGCTGTTGAATATGTGTTATCCTTTTACGTAACCGAAAAGTTTGACTGGTCGCTGAAAAGCATTGGTTTTTTAGGCTTTTTTATTGGAATAGTACTGGTAGCCATACAGGGAGGGCTCATCAGGTTTACCATTCCTAAATTCGGGCAGGAGAAAAATATTGTAGCCGGCTTACTATTTTACACCATCGGCTTAACCCTCATTGCTTTTGCCAACCAGGGTTGGATGATGTATGTTTTTATGGTACCTTATTGCCTTGGCGGTATTTCGGGCCCTTCACTTCAGGGTATGATTACCAGTACAGTATCAGCTAAAGAGCAGGGCGAATTGCAGGGCTCATTGACCAGTATCAGTAGTTTAGCAGTAATCATCGGCCCCCTGTTAATGAGTTCGGTGTTTCATTTGTTTACCCATCGTGATACTTCAACCTATTTTCCGGGTGCTCCGTATATTTTGGGTGCGATTTTAATGCTAATAGCTGTTTTTTGGGCAGTAAGAAGCTTCAAGAAAGCCAGGGTGACAGATTCAAAACAGGTGGAAGTGTTGCCGTAGAAACACGCAAGCCCCACCCCAACCCTACCCTACCCGAAAGGAAGGCTTTAAGAAAATCGCCCCTACACCGGAGGAGATTTATAGAGAGCTAATCCAATCCGCTCACGCCGCCAGATATCACAAACTTCATCACATCGGCAGCACTCTTATCCATCGGTTTTACCCTATCGGCAGCAATGATGATTACCTGCCCTGCAAACGAGTAGGAATACGGGAAGTATACAGCCACCTCGCCGGGCAAGCCAATCTTTGTCAGGTCTTTCTGAACCAGGAAACCTATCTTTTTTAAACCGAACTCATTAACCTCAACCAGTACCGGTTCGTTGAACTTTTTCTCTTCGCCAACAAAGGCTTCTGTCAAATCTTTTATCGACGAATACAGGAACGCGAAGATGGGCAAACGTGCAAACCACCGCTTAAACCAGGCTTTAATTGGTTCGGTGATTACATTGGTAACCAGCACCCCCATGATCATGATAACCACTACCACATTCAGGATCCCCAAACCCGGGATATACATGTGCTTCCCGGTCTTATCAACCCAAAGATCACTCAGATTAAGCGCCTTATCAATGCTGGCCACCGCCCAGTACATCAGGAAAATAGCTGCGCCTACCGGTACAACCACCAACATCCCTTTTACAAAATACCTGAATAATGCCCGCGCTAACCTGTTCATTTTAAGCCCCTGATTTCTACTCGTAAAAGTACACTCTTTTTACCCTTTGCGAAATATTGGTTAATATTTCATAAGGGATGGTACCTATCTGCTTTGCCAGTTCTTCAATGCGCTGATGCTCATCAAAGATGATCACCTCATCGCCTTCATGCACATCAAGGCCGCTCACATCCAGCATGCACATATCCATAGTGATGTTGCCCACGGTAGGCACAAGTGTGCCTTTCACCAGCATTTTACCCACGCCTTTGCCAAAGGCACGCAGGTAACCATCGGCATAGCCAATACGAACAGTAGCTATTTTCCCGTCTTTAACAAGGCTCCCGCTTCGCCCGTAGCTGATTGTGTCTCCTTTTCCAATCTTTTTAACCTGGGCAACGCTGGTTTTTAAACTGGCTATAGGCTGCAAGCCCACATCAGCCCCTGATACCGACGAATCGATTCCATACAATCCTATCCCCAATCTAACCATATCATAGTGTGCCGAAGGCCAGCGGATAATGCCGGCTGTATTGCAGATGTGCTTGATCACCTTATAACCCAGTGTGCGCTCTATTTCTTTAAAAGCCTTTTCAAAGCGCCTTATCTGCTTTTTAGTAAACTCGTCGTGTTCCGGACTTTCGCTTGCTACCAGGTGCGAAAATACCGATTGCACCCGCACGTAACGGTTGACCTCCAGCATATCGCACAGGGTTTCTATCTCGTAATTTTCAAAACCCAGGCGATGCATACCGGTGTCAATTTTAAGGTGTACCGGGTAACCGGCAATGCCTTGTGCCGAAGCATAGCTCACAAAATCATCTAATAAACCAAAACTGTAAATTACCGGCTCAAGCTTATATTCGGTGAGCTTATCAAATGCCGAAGCTTCGGGGTTAAGCACTTTGATGGGCAGGTTAATCCCCGCCTGCCGTAAAGCTACCCCCTCATCAATATAGGCAACCGCCAAATAATCAACCTTATTATATTGCAGCATATTGGCAACCTCAAAAGTGCCGCTGCCATAGCTAAAAGCCTTTACCATAGCCATCACTTTTACGCCCGGCTTAAGCTTTGATTTATAAAAGTTAAGGTTGTTTAGTAAGGAGTTCAGGTTGATCTCCATTACGGTTTCATGCGCTTTTTGGGCCAACGCGCGGCTCACCTGCTCAAACTCAAAACTGCGCGAACCTTTGATCAGGATGGTTTCATCTTTAAAATTGAGCACTTTTAACTGTTGCAGCAGAGTGGCTGTATCAGCATAAAAATATTGTTGGGCTATGTCAAAATATTGCTGGTGGCCGAGCAGCGCCTCCCCTACGCCAACAAATTTATCAATCTTTTTGGCCCGGATCAATTCGGCCACCTGTTTGTACAGCACATCTTGCTGCAGGCCCGATTGATAAATATCTGATAGGATCAGCGTCTTTTTTTGATGCTGATTTTGCTGCGACAAAAAGTTAAGCGCTATCTCCAGCGATTGCAGATCCGAATTGTATGAATCATCAATAACGGAACAGTTGTTTAAGCCGTTTTTTAACTCCAACCGCATACTTACCGGCGCGAGGCGCTCTATGCGCTTATCCGCCTCCACAGCACTGTAGCCTAAAGCCAGCATAGTAGCCCAACAGGTAATGGCATTTTCTACCGAGGCCTGGTCGGTAAAAGGAACAAGACACTCAATCTCTTTACCTTGGTACCGTGCACGGAAATAATAATTTTTAGAGATCACCGTCTCGCTGAAAACATACAGATCAGCTTCACGGAACTTACGACTCCAGGTAAAGGTTTCTTTAGCCGCGATATCTTTTTCATAACCGATTAGCTGATCGTAATTATGGATCAACAGTCCGCTGTTTTTAAATAGCCCAAGTTTTTCCAGGAGCTTTTGTTTGGGCGATTCAAAACCCTCGTCGTGCGCAGGGCCTATATGCGTGAGTACCCCTATTTCGGGCTTGATGATAGCTTCCAGCTTATTCATCTCATTTATGGTAGAGATGCCCGCTTCAAAAATCCCCAGTTCGTTCCGGTCGTTGATTTGCCATACGGATAGCGGCACCCCAATTTGCGAATTATAACTTTTAGGGTTACGTACAATATTTTTATCAGCCGAAAGCAGCTGGTAAAGCCATTCCTTAACAATAGTTTTGCCGTTACTGCCCGTAATACCAATTACCTCCAGCTTAAAACGGCTGCGGTGATAGGCTGCCAGCATTTGCAGGGCAGCCAGCGGATCTGGCACAATCAAAAAGTTTGCGCCAGGCAGGTTAAACTCCGGTCCATGTTCTACCACAAAATTGCGCACACCGCCTGCATAAGCTTCGGCAACAAACTCATGGCCATTGCGTCTGCCGCTCAGGGCAAAAAACAAGCCTTCGGCAGGGTTGTTGATCCTGCGGCTATCGGTAAAAAGCGCACTGATCGTATATTCTTCAACGATGTTTCCATCTGCCTTGATGATCTTTTTTATAGCGCTTATGGTGTACGTGTTAGTTGGCATGCTGCTAATTTGGAGATATTAAAACAAATAGAATAATTTTTAACGAATTTTGGTTTTTAAATGGATCAGACCAAATCAATTAAAATTACTGACGAGAAAGTTGCCCTTGCAAAAGCCGAACACTTTTGTGCCTACCAGGAGCGCGCCCAGCAGGAAGTACGCGACAAACTTTACGAGTGGGGACTATGGCCTGATGCTGTTGAACGCATTATAAGCCAATTGATAGAGGGCAATTTCCTTAACGAGGAACGCTTTGCACGGATCTATGCTAAAAGTAAATTTAACCAAAAAGTGTGGGGACGTATTAAAATTAAACAAGGGCTTAAACTTAAACGAGTGCCCGATATATTGATCAAAAAAGCTCTCCTTACTATTGACCCTGACGATTATTTAACTGCTTTGACCCACTTATTACAAAAAAAAGAAGCTACCCTAAACGAGAAGAACCAACTGAAGCGCCGGTACAAGCTGCAGCAGTACGCCATGGGCCGCGGATTTGAAGCTGAGCTGATATCAGATATTTTGAAAAACAGCGAGTTATAAACTATTTTCAAAAAAATTAAATTTTTCCTTGCAGAGTATGCATTTCTACCTATATTTGCACTCCCGCAAACGAGATAGGCAGCCGGTTAACGAAAGCCGGATCAAAGCGAGGAAAATACCAATGCGAAAGTAGCTCAGTTGGTAGAGCACGACCTTGCCAAGGTCGGGGTCGCGAGTTCGAATCTCGTCTTTCGCTCAAAGCCCTTCCTGATAAAAAGAAGGGTTTTATTTTTAAAAGGTTAGACACCTGCTCAGATGGTGGAACTGGTAGACACGCAGGACTTAAAATCCTGTTCCCGTAAACGGAGTGCGGGTTCGATTCCCGCTCTGAGTACAAAAGCAGCGTAAAATCGCTTCAAAAGCCCTTAAATCAATGATTTAGGGGCTTTTTTGTTTTAAAACCCACTCAAAATTCGCAAATAAAGGATCAGGGATCAGACCGAAAAGTTGGGGGGGGGGGGGGGGGGGTAAAAGTCATGCATAGATTTTAGCGAGTCTGAATAGAAAAAAGGAAGTGTCTCTGACTCCTCTTAAAGTTGCCCTGAAAGCTTTCACCTTCGCATTGAAAGATTCTGCAGATGCGTTTGTACTTCTGTTGTCGAAGAAGTTTAAGATAGATTCATAATGTTGATGAACAGATCTGGCTACAGTTTTAAAAGCGTCAATATTTGCCGTTTCCACATCATTATACCAGATAGCCAGTTTTTTAAAGGCTATCACTTTGGTTTTACAGGTTGTAAATATCTTACCTAAACCGATGGCAAGATCATAAGCTTTAAGTAATTCCGGATATCTGGTAAAAAGCAGATCAGCCCGCTCTTTTTGAGATAGTGTCCATTTTGACCGGTGTTTGAACAATAAGTAGCGGCTTCGGGCCAGTAATTGTTTTAAAGTATCGCCATTACTAAATACTTCGGGCTGATAGGGTTGTTTGTTTTTCCGGGCCTGTTCAATCAGCTCACTTTCCGCATCAAGAGCTTCCCAGCGATACTTTATTCTTGCTTCCTGTACAGCATCATAAGCCAGCTTTTGTACATGGAACCTATCTACCACACGCACAGCATAATTAAAACACCTGCGGATAGCTTTGATCATATTAGCCGCCATGTCCATCGTTACTTCCTTGACCTTAAGGGTATTTTCTCCAGCGCAGCTATGATCTGTTCAGACTGTGTGCCTTTGATCATCGCCACTATAGCTTTTTTGTTCCCTTTGGCCTGTTTGTTAGTCACGATGGTATAGAGCTCCCCGTTGCTTAACGCGGTTTCATCTATACTCAGATAAGGGCCTATGTTATCTGCAAACAGCATCCAGTCCTCTGCATGCTCTTTTTGATCCCAGCTGTGGAAATCACTTAGGTGGTCTTTGTATTGCTGCCCGAGCTGCTTGCCGTCTACCTGGTATAACCGGCCTAATAAATGGCTGCTGATCGGGTGATTATCCAAATATTCCTTTTAAAAAAATGCCGAATTCCGTTGTCATTCGCGCCCCTTTTCTTACCAAATCCAAATCTCTTGTGATGATCTCCCCACTCGCCTTTACTTCCCATCTGCGCCTTTTAATGCAAAGAGCTACTTTGTGGCCCCGGATAGGAAAATCCTGGATAGCTGTCTCCGGTAAGAATCCTTTCGACTCAAGTTGTTGCTTGTCATAACCTGCTGGCGGAAGATTCTTTTCCTCAAGGTAAATGTCCAATTGGCCGTTCTCAGAGGAAAGGACATCAGTAAGTTCAAAGTATTCCAAAAGCCCTTCGGGCAAGATAAGACGGACAAGGGTTTCGTATGCAGCTGACACGTGTGGACGTTTTTATTTCTGCCTGCAAAGCAACCATTTTTTTTATTCCCCCACAATTTTTCTGCTTGATCTGAAATGAATCATACGTAAATCCAGGGGCGTAAAACCAGTCGCCAACCGGCGCTTCTGCTATCCACGGCTGGTCGGTTTTTATATCTGGGGGAATCCCGAA
>NZ_FNCG01000034.1 GCF_900100945.1 Mucilaginibacter gossypii
GGGCTGCACCAACGCGGCCAGGTCGATCAGGCTGACGCCTTTCCAGTGCATATCCAGCTTGGACCAGGTGGTAACGCAATGAAAGTCGGACGTATCTTTCGTTTGCGGCAGGGTCATAAAGTCTTTCCAGGTCAGCACGACCGGGTGGTCTACAGCGCCGTCAATGGTCAGCCGCCAACGTTCCTGCGGAATATTGGGATGGTAACCCAGGTCAAGGACAGGCCACTTGACCGTTTTGGTCTGTCCGATCGGGATTGTGGGCATGCCATGACGGTTAGGCGGGCCGGAGCCTTTCGGCTGATCGTCCGCCAGTGAAGGCGTCGCCTGCATCTGCTGCTCGAAGCGTGCTTTAAGTTTCATCCGCGCTTCTATGATACGTTCCAGTTTTTCCGGTTCTTCCATACGCTAAGTTAAGCATTTAATGCTTCGGCCAGCAAACGATAAGACTTTAGCCGGGCCTGCTGATCATAAATGTGCGAAGTCGCCATCAGTTCATTGATGCCCGTGCGCTCCATAAAATCATTCAGTTGCGCCTGCACCGTTTCCTTACTGCCAAAGAAGGAATAGGCCAGCATCTGCATTGCTGCTTCCTGTTCAGCCGCGCTCCAGATGCCGGCCATACTTTCTACAGGCGGTGGTAAGGGATGCCTTCTGCCGGTAATAATGCCCTTGAACAATTGCTGTAAGGAAGTGGCGAGGTATTGCGCCTCTGCGTCCGTATCCGCTGCCACTACATTCACACAGGCCAGCACATAGGGCTCGGACAAATGACGGGATGGCTTAAAAGTTTTCCGGTAGAGTTCAATAGCCTGCAGAAAATAGGCCGGTGCGAAATGGCTCGCGAAAGCATAAGGCAGGCCTTTGGCAGCCGCCAGTTTAGCGCTGTCCAGGCTGGAACCGAGTATCCAGACCGGGATGTCCAAACCCTGGCCGGGAACGGCGCTGACCCCGTTCGGATGATCGCCCGCAAAATAATGCTGGAGCGATGCCACATCTTGCGGAAAGTGAAAGGCTGCATTCATGTTCTCACCTCTGATGGCCAGGGCCGCCGCCTGATCGCTGCCCGGCGCCCTGCCCAATCCCAGGTCAATCCGGCCCGGATAGAGCGTTTCCAGCGTACCGAACTGCTCGGCGACTACCAGGGGTGAATGATTGGGCAACATAATGCCGCCCGAGCCGACACGGATCGTGGAGGTCTTACCGGCGATATGCCCGATCAGTAAACAGGTAGCGGAACTGGCCACGCTCACCATATTATGATGTTCGGCGAACCAGTAACGCGTGTAGCCTAAAGCTTCCGCCTGTTGTGCATTTGCCACGCTATAATTAAAACTGTCTGCAATGGTATGTCCCTGGATGACCGTTGCCAGGTCGAGCACTGAATAATTGATCGTTGCCATGTCGCAAAGTTAACAGGCCGCAGGCCCGCTTCTGTCAAATCAGTCCCATTTTAACGACAATCACTTAAATGCGACCTGAACTCCAGCGGAGATTGCCGGGTTTTATTTTTTAAACAGTTGGCTGAAGGATTGGGAATGCCCGAAACCCAGGCTGCAGGCAATTTCATTGGCGGACAGGTTAAACGGCTGGATGCGGTCAGTGATATCAGGCCGTCTTATCCCTATTGGCATCAACGACAATTCGCAAGCCTTAATACCGCTCCCCGATCTGTACCGCCATCTGGGGGAATAAGCTACAGAGCGGGATAAGCGAGCCTGCAACAGGCCTTCGGCTACCGAAGGTCCGTCTTTATAACCTCAGCCAGCAATGCTGTGATCTTTTTACTTGTCTACTTTCAAAATCATCATCATAAATTCATGAAACGCAAATAAATTAGCGTACCATAATTAATGAATGATGAAGACATTTGATATCATCCCTTTGATGCTGACGGCTTTAATTCTATTTTTTTTACCCCGTTATGGCCGGGCTCAAAACATACCGCTGGCAAATGCATTTTCACATAACGATTACCAACATAAATTACCGCTTTTTGAAGCGCTCAATAACGGTTATACCTATATTGAAGCCGATGTATATGTGCACAAGAACCGCCTGGTAGTTACGCATGTTCTTCCGCTTATTCATCACCGGCGCACCTTAGAAGGTTTATACCTTGCCCCTCTGGCTAAATATATCAGTGGCAACAAGGGACAAATCTATCCAGGCTATAATCAACCGATTACCCTGATGATTGACATCAAGTCTGATCCGGTGAAAACCTATCAGTTGCTTAAACCGTTGTTGGAGGAATATCATACAGCGCTTAACGGACAAGTGAGCGTTGTGCTTTCGGGAAATAAACCATACGGCCAGGTAATTGCCGATACCGCTAAATTGGTAACGCTTGATGCCGATTTATGTAAAATTAACCGCACCGCGGCCGACGATAAGCTGCTGGCCATGGCCAGCTGTAAATATTCTAAACTTTTAAAGTGGAAAGGAACAGGCGCCCTATCACTAAAAGATAGCCTGAAGCTGACGACTTACGTTAGACAAGCGCATTTATGCGGCGCCAAAGTGCGTTTATGGCATTCGCCAGACAGCCCTTTGGTATGGCATCAATTATTACAATGCGGGGTAGATCTGATTACTACTGATCAATTATCCAGACTGCGCGAGTTTTTGACCACCATCAATTCCGGCAATCAGTTAAAACCCGAAGTAAATAACAATAATTAATCTGCAGCGGGCGGACCAGCTAATGAAAGATTTCGGCGTTTTTATTGGACTTGTCAATAATTTAAATCGTAAATGCCTATCTTTAAGCAACCTAACTCTTTCATCATGAAAAAGTTCACCGCTTTGTTCGCTGCCTTGTTTGCTGTGTGTTTGTGGACCGGACCTTCGTTGGCGCTGGATAACGCCCAGGTACCGAAAACGGTGCTGCCTGACCCTTCGCCCGGTACGGAACCGGCCACAGTTGTCCTGCCGCAAGTGCTGGCCATCAAGCCGGTTTATTCGGTAGTTTCCCAGGAGCAGACGGCCCGGGAAGACAACCTGTCGATCAATAACAGCACCCAGTCGGTCGCTGTCTATCCGGGCAATATCATCCGGTTCACGATCAGCAACCCCATGGCTTTTTTAAACACCCGCCCTGCTGATAACAGTAAGGTGGTGCTTTATGTGAACGGGGTGGAGATGAAAGGCATCGTGTCCGACTGGATGAGCCAGATCACCCGGCTGCAGATCAATGCCGGCCAGTTACCGGCTTTGGGGAATACTGCGGATATCTTTATTGCTTTGCGGCGGAATGACAGCACGCGGAATGCCTGGCAGTTCTTTTACAGCAATACCGGCCACTTCTATGATAACTTTGCCAACCTGAACGCTTCCATCGGCTGGCAGGGCATGTCGGAGCTGCAGAAAGTACCCGGCACGCCGCGGGTGACGATCATCTATTACCGGATCTGGGTGTTTGTCTGCTGGATGCTGCTTTTTGTGATCGTGCTGGGGCTTTTCGTTTATATCTGCGTCTTTACCGATGCGCTGAAGGACGGCGGCCGCGGCGGCGCGTACAGCCTGTCCTTAAGCCAGCTGATGTTCTGGACGACACTGGTGATCGGGGCTTTTATCTATACCCTGGTGCTGACGGATATCGTGACCACTTTTAATACCTCTATCCTGCTGCTCCTGGGCGTCAGCGCGGGTACCACCGGCCTGGCTTATGTGATCGACAGTAATTTCGCAAAGAACAACCCGGGAGCGCCGCAAAAGCAGCATGCCACCTTCTTAAAAGACATCCTCACGGACGGGAACGGCTACAGTGTGCAGCGCATCCAGGCCTTTGCCTGGAACCTGGTGCTCGGTATGTACTTCATCATCTATACGATCGATAACAAGAGCATGCCGGAATTCTCTTCCACTATTCTCTTTTTAGCGGGGATCAGTTCGGCCTCTTACCTGGGCGCCAAGGGGCCGGAGAATACGAATGCGGCGCGCCCCGTAGCTGCAGCTGGCAGCCCGGCTACCCCTGCTCCTGCGGACCAGGCTTCAGCATAAATCCCGGAGCGTCCCTGAATTGCTTCCAGTCGGTCTTGCACTGTTCATAGGTTTCCTGTATAGCCTGCTGCCCTTCCGCCGGCAGCGCGGCAAAACCGTTGCCGGTGGTATAAATGAGTTGTTCCAGGTATTCCACCAGGTTATAGCACATGGTGGCCTGCCCGGTGATGATCAGTTTATCCAGCATGTCGCTGACCACGTCCTGGTCGGTAAACCAAAGCGTGGTGCCGAAACCGGCGGCTTCCTCGGTGACCTTTTTAAGCTCAGGTCCGATGACGTCCTGGTAAGTTCCGGTAAGCACACTGTGCCTGGCGACATTAGGGTCCGCCCCGCCGTCCTGCTCAAGCCGCTCGCGGCTGTTCACAAAATCTTCTTCGGTCAGCTGTTTGATCAGGTTGCCGATCCGGCGGTAGTCAAACGCGGTGTTATGATAAAGGATATTGTAGTTGAGCCGGCGTACGACTTTCAGAAAGACGTTCATCAGCAGGTCCACCAGCGACACCAGCCTGTTCAGTAACAACGGTTCTATCCGGTGCAGGGACAGGTCTTCTAGGTGCAGGTGAGCGAGTTTATCACGATAGAAGCCGGGTATCTTTTGCGTCAACCGGTCAAAGGTCCAGGATAAAGCAGCGCGCAGCCTTTTGACGGCCAGCACCTTGCCAATCCACAAGATCAGTGCAGCGGCCGCAAAGCCCAGCGACAGGCCATTGCCGAAATTAAGCCTGTACTGCGTAAATACGGGGATGATCAAACCGAGCAGGACAATGCCCAGCAGCACGTAGCTTGTCCGGTCGCTGACCGAAGCGGATCTGGCCGCCAGGTCTTTGAGCGTCCATTTGTAAAAACCCGTTTTCGCGGTTTCGGGCGCCGGCTGGTAGGCTTCCATATAGGGTGAGGCGACATCCGAAACGATGATGAGATCGAAATAGGCCTCTGCGTCATTCTTGCGGTAGTTCAGGATCGAACTGATGCCCTGATTATCATATATGCCGCCATCCATCAGGCCGGTGGGCTTGTTCGCTGCCGCCAGTGCTCTAAGCCTTGGAGCCTGGTCATGAACAAAATCCTGGGGCCAGAGGATGGGCTCGAAACCGCCCGGGAAACAGGATGAGGCGGCCATCACGTCTCCCAGCCTGGTTTCCGCTGCGGTTTCCCCATCCACCATCAGATAAAAATTTCCGCAATAACCGGCTGCTTTATTACGGAAACGGAAATCGACGGCATTGGTAAATTCGGTGGTATTGAATACAGCGGCTTCCAGGTGGGTGTGGCTGAGGTCCAGGTCGGCGATCGTGGCATGCCGGGTCAGGTGTTCATCATACTGCAGGGCGAAGGCGTTGATCAGGTTTTTGCTTTTGGCGGTATTGGTCCAGACCGCGTCCGGGTTCAGCTGGCTGATGCCCGCCTTCACCAGGTCGAGCTGCTTGAGCTGGCTGATCAGGAAGTTGAAGATCGTTTCGAACTCATCCTTATGAGCTTTGCCGAGCGCATAGACGATCCCGGTGATGGTGCCGCCGGATACGGTGGAGATCATTTTTACATTTTCCAGCAGGGGCTTGCCCTGGTACTGCAGCCGGTTCAGGTAGGAAATGGCGCCGAGGTGGTAGCTGGCGGCGCGGTAACCGCCGCCGGAACAGCTGAGGGCGATCTTTTCGAGTGGATGCGATGAAATTTGTGTATGGCTCATATGCAAAAGGTTTTAATGCAGGACGATGGTGGGGTCAAAACCCAGTTTTTTGACCAGCACGCTGAAATCCACGATACGCTGCGGGAGTTTGGCGCGGCTTTCAGTGGGCTGGTTGGGCAGCCAGTAACACAGCCTAACAGGCTGGTGCGTAGACAGGTCTTTATAACAGATGATTTTGTAATAAGCTTCGGGCATCGTGACGGCGAGCGCTCCCTGGCTGTAGACGTGCTGTGCGCCGCTGGTGCCGCACCAGATCTGCACGCTGTCGGTCACAGCCAGCCCTTTGAAGCCGGTCAGTTTGCGGCAGAGTTCTTCGGTGGCCAGTTCGGTGCCGATGTTCTGTCCCTGGAATTCCATACCAGCATTAAAGGTATAGGTATCAGACAGGATGGCGGCATCCAGGCACCAGGCCAGCAGGATCCAGGCCTGGCAATGGCCTTTGGCGATCATGTCGGTTGATTCTATATTGGCGGCCCGGTAGATCATCGTCTCGTCGGGCTGTCCGTAACCGGAACTCCAGGCGGCAGGTATCCCGGTGCGCGGAATGTTCAACGCTTCCTGCGCCAGCCGGTGTTCCCGGGTATAGACATAATAGGTCACGACAGGGCGGTGCGCCGCGGTATCCGCAATGGATTTGAAATAGGGATTCTCCCACAGTTTGCAGGCGGCGCAAAGCGGCGAGCTGACCGAGGGGTATTTCTGCTGGAGCGCGCGGACATAGGTCACGTCCAGGGCCGGGGCCTGCGCGGCGGTGAGTTCCGGCAACAGGAAACCGCCGAGGATGATGAACAGGATTCGGATCTTGGCCATGGTGATTGATTTTCAGGCTGGTATAAATCAGGAGACCTTAACGCCTAGCCGATTAAGCCCCGGTGGCAAACTGCACGTGCATCGGGTCCGGCGTCTTGAAATGCCGGCCATCGCTAAAGCCATGCTTTTGCCAGATCGCGTACCACCAGTCCGGCAGGGTTTTGGTCAGCGGCTTTTTATGCGGGTTATGCAGGGGGTCCCAGTCGATCGCGATCCCGTAACTGTGTAAGGACAGCTTGGTATGGTCCCCGGAACTTGGCCGGAAATTAAAACAGCCGGCGGTAATGTCCAGGCGGTACTGGTGCAACCAGGCACGGATATCGTCTTCACCCGGGTTTTTGAGTTGCTCTGCGGCATAGGCCCAGATCTCGTTCATGACCGTGGTGAATACCGGTGCCAGCAGCACATGCATCTGTAAACCCGGGTAAGGGGTCAGTGAACCGCTGTCGCCCTGGTAGTATAGTTTCCAGCCGGCAGGCGGTTTGACGAGCTGAATGTGCGCGTGTACCCAGGCTTTGTTTTCGGAACCATCGGGATTGGCGGGGTTGCCAAACAAGGCATTGATTTCTTTGTAACCGTTTGGTGTATTCATCGGATCAGGTATAGGGTTTAACAAATTGTGAATAAGTGATTTGCAAGCTAATTTAAGCAATACGCCATACAAAACCTACCGGAAAAACACCCTTTTTTTAATAATTCCCGCCAAAGTGCATTGGGCCGGCCGGCGCAGCTTAAACATTGCGGTAGTTATAGTGCATAGCATTTCTCCGGCTTATTACTGTTCTGATATGTATTAATGATATGCAGATATACCATTACTGAAACCTCCCCTGTCAAAAAACAGGTAAAAGGTTTTATTCACCTCTCCTATTTTTTACTTTTTGAGGACCACGATAATCAAATTTTGTTAGTCGCTTAACCCGAACTCACGTTAATTTATTATTATATTAGGGTACCAATACTTTACCATGAAAAAATGTTTTATTTTATTGATTGTGGTTGCATGTACTGTTCCGTTGGGTTGCTCGAAATCAGGGTCCGGCAACAAGGACATTCTGACCATGGGCACACTTAAAATAAAACTTGTCAGCGGGGATGGCCAAACGGATACAATAGGTAATCCTTTGACGAATCCAATAGCTGTACAGGTTACTGCGAATGGTGTTCCGTTAGCCGGCTATTCAATTGAATTCAAAGGATCTGGCTGCAACCTCGGTAACACGGTACCGGATATCAGTCGCAAAGACGGAATGGCTTATTATACATGGTCGCTTGCGGGCAATGTGGGACAACAGATCTTAACCGCTTATGTGCTTAATTCAAATAATCAAAAAGTAGATTTGGTTAAAATCAAAGCTACTGCTATTGCCGGGGCAGCGGGCTGGCACAATGGAGGCTGTACAATACAAACAGGGCTAAGCCCTGCCAGCTTTTGTAAGTTAAGCACAGGGAGGTTATTTACCTGTTTCGCAGGAGGCAAGGCTTCACTAAGATATTCAGACGATAATGGCACAAATTGGAACGCTGTCGTGCCGTTGGGAAACAGTCACCAGATCAACTACGTTGTGTCGAGCGCTGCGGATGAAGTTTATGCATTAACAACCGATGGCGTATTTTACTCAAAGGATGCCGGTCAGAACTGGACGAACTCAGGTGCCAGTCCTTTTGATGCCGCCACCATAAATGCTGCAGCTGCAACACATGGCGGAAAACTGGTGGCGACGACCAGCGAACCGGCAGCTGCATTTGTTTCCGGTGACAAAGGTAAAACCTGGACCACCACGACAAAGGCTGCTTTCCCCGCAGCCCAGCCCATCGAGCCCTATTTTGACTGCCCGTCAGAGGACAAGGAAGGAAACATATATGTAACAGACGCCTATAACATGAACCTTTTTAAATCGGGGGACGCCGGCATCACGTGGTACGCTGTGCCTATAGGCGGAAGCGTTACTCCCGGTATATTTTATTCTTTTTACATTGGCCCGAACAATAATTTTTTTGTCTGTTCCATCTTTCATACCAACGGAATATATATTTCAGAGGACGAAGGAACGGGCTATACTGGTTATATGATTGGTGGTCAAAAGTATGGCAATATGAGTGTACAGGGTGATGGAAGGTTTTATTTTGAAGATGACAGCAATGGCCTTTATATGCTTAATAACTATAACAATAGCACATTGGTATTCCCGTTTAAGGGCACAGGGCTGCAGCCTTATATTGTTGCAAAAAATGGCAATTTGATCGTAGCCAATTGGGGAAAACCTTATATCAGGTATTATAGTAAATGATTGGGGAGATGGTCCCAGCGCATTGGTTAACGACAAGAATCTAATCTACGGCTACCAAAAGCAGCGTAGTTTCAGGGAACAACACCATCTAATTAAATCCGTCAAGCTTAAGATCGGGTTAACGCACGTTGAGGCCGATTTTCATTCTTATTGACTGAAGGCCTGCTATTATTCGTTATACTGTAAAGCAGCAACGTAAGCTGGGATAAGGTATGGAAATAACCCCGGACACCTCAATTCCGTGGGTAAAACCGCTTCCGTGCCCTTCGAAACACAAACACCACACATTCAAGCCCCACTCCGGCGCTACTCAAAAAAATAAATTAACGCACCGCGACTAATCCCAAACTTTCTCCCATGTGTCAATCGCATGGCTTATGGAAACTTATATTACACATCAGTTTTCATAAAAACATCCTAACAACCTCATTTAAAACAGGCTTCAATAATTGCAAAAAAGCTTCAGTATCATCTTGAAGTTTATCAGCATGTCATTATCACCTTGCTTTGTATCAACAAACGGCAGTAACCTGCCCAAAACGAATATTAAAGCAATAACAACATGGAGCATCTATTGAACAACACTACCTGGAAACAATACCTATGCGCCGCTCTTGCAGCAGCGGTCTCTTATTACGCCTTTATCGCCTGGAAATATTACCGTCATGAGATCAGGCAACTGATCGCCAGGCTGAGTGCCAAAGCCGATGCTCCGGAAGAGCGGCCTGCTGTATTGCAATACCCGACAGAAAAAATTGAGCCGGAACAGGTTAATCCAGCGGTCAACTTGCCCGAAGAAGCCTACAGCCAGAAGTTGCCCTTCAGCGGAACTGCGAGCGACCTCGCCCGGCAACTCCGGCAGTGCATCTATGAAGCTGCCGAGGAGCCCTTCGCACCGCAACTGCTCATCCCCGCACTCCGAAAAATACTCCATGATTACCCTGATGTCGCTGCGACAACCGACCGCGAAAAGATCAACGCTCTTGTCGTCAGCGAATGTGACAATACCGGCACGGCGCTGCTGAGTGAAGGCGAAGTGGATCAGTGGTGGAGCGCTTAGCTCGCCGTGCCTTTCCCCGGCCCCGCAATCCGCGGGGCCAATAAAGGGGAAACCAAAGCCCAAAAAAATAAGCTGCCCGGCCCCGCGCTGTAGCGCCATCACCGCAAAGGAATGAGTTAGGGTTGCAGCTTTTTCCCTCCCCTCCCTGTGGTAACCGGGAGCGGGTATGGGAAACCTATGCCCTGAAAAAAGCAAAAGGCCGAAAGCGAAAAGCCAAAGGCCTTCAGAATTCAATAACCAAACGATAGTGAAATGGAAAAGTGCAAGAGAAAATCGTGGAGCAAAACACTCCAAAAGGCCGCCCTGTGCGTGGTATTGATCACCCTGACTTATTTAACTACCCAGGCCCAGGACGGAAACGCCGGCATTCAGGAGGCCAACACCCAGGTCAGGAGCTATTTTGAAAGCGGCACCGACCTGATGTACGGCATCGGGGCCATCGTCGGCCTGATCGGTGCGGTCAAAGTCTACCAGAAGTGGAACAGCGGGGACCAGGATACCTCCAAAGTCGCCGCAGCCTGGTTCGGCTCCTGCATTTTTTTGGTCGTCGTGGCCACCATCATCAAATCCTTCTTCGGCCTGTAGCCCCACCCAACCCTCCCCGGAAGGGAGGGCTTTAAAAACAAGCAAATGAAAACATTACTCATCGGCAAGCTGCATAACTATATGGTGCAGCACCATACCGACCTGCTCATCGCTTTGCAGGAAGACCACCGGCTGAACCATTACCTCAGCACCAAGATCGATTCCATCAGCGGACTGATCGAAGAGCTGCAACGGGACAACCGCCCGGACTATGTCATCGAAGCGCTTTGCCTCGAAGAATTGACCCGAGACCTGCGCCCTTCCCGCTTCAGCTGGATGCGCGAGCTGCTGGAGGAAGAATTTCCGGAGGACTGCCAGCGGCTTAACCGCAGCGGCATCCTGACCTACGAGCTTATCAACCTCATTGGTGCCTGCGAGCCCATTTTCGAAATCTTCGGTTTCGGAGAAGAACACGAAGACCACCGCGGCCTGCGCGCCGCCATCACCGGCATGATCGCCGAATACCTCGAAAACCAGCAACCCGAAAATTAAACCGGCATGTCGTTTAACCCATTCCATAAACTACGCGATAACATCGAAGCGATCCGCATCGCCCTGGCCTACCAGCCAGGCGATGTGTTATCCGCGTTTATCAAAGCGCCCTGGCGATCCGCACCAAAGGTTACGAAAAAAGAACATACCATGAACAACAGCATCTATACCATTAATAAAAGCATCAACAAAAGCATCGAGTTCCACGGCCTGCGGGCGCAATACATCTGGTATTTCGCCGGGCTGGTACTCGCTTTGATGATCCTGTTCGCTGTTCTGTATATCATCGGCGCCGGCACCATCATCTGCGTCGCCGTTTGCGGACCGGCAGCGCTATTCGGCGCTATGAAAATATTTGCCTTAAGCCGCAGGTACGGCGAACACGGCCTGATGAAGGCCATGGCCCGCAAACGCGTACCCCGCGTCCTGAAATCTTACGGCCGCCGCTTTTTCCAGCAATTAACCCATAAAAAGAACCTATTATGAGCAAGTTCAGAGAACCCGTTATCTACAGCTTCGGCCGTACCAGCTTTGTTGTAGACATCGACAAGCAGGTGCTCCGTCAAACGGATAAGCCCGAAAACGAGATATCCTTCATCAGGGATTTGACCGATTTCGGTGATCATTATCTGCTCGCCTGGAACGAAAACACCAAACAGGCCACCACCGATACGGAGGAAGCAGCAGCTTATATCATTCCACAGCTTGTCCAGCTTGACCCGCAGGGCATGTCTGAAAAATACAGCATCCCGGTCGAAAAGCTGCAATCCATGAGCGACTTCGAGGTCATCGTTGACCAGGCAGCGCTGGCGGGCCGCAAACAAAACATCCTCCCGCAGATCGATATCGCCGGCGAGCAATTCGTCGTCGACCTGCGCATGCACGAACTCCGCCACGCACAGCACTTCTTCCCGGTGATCAGCCTGAAGTCTTTTGAACTGACCAATGACGGCTGGAATTATGAGGCTTTTTATGAGCCGTTGATCAAACAGGTGGTGGAGATCGACCCGAAACTGCTCGAATTCCCGCCAGGGGTGATCAAGATCAGACTGCCCAACGAGATCGGGCTCGACCCGGTAGGTGCAGCGCAGATCTACGGCATGGACGAACGCGAGCTGCTACGACGCTATCCCATCCAAAAAGAACTGAAAGCCGAAGTCATCCCGCTGACCGAAACCGATATCCCGAGGCTGATCCGGCAGAATAAAGAACAATTACAGCGTGACCACCAGGAAAACATGCAAAAGGCCAGGCCGCGCAACCGCCACCGCTTTTGAAACCCCACCCAACCCTCCCCAAAGGAGAGGGCTATAAATGATGTGAAAGAGAAAATGCGAAATGGAAAAACAACTCAAAAATATACTGCCCATCCTTGGGATTGAAAACGACGCCATTTTATCCAAACAGGGCGAGTTTACACTGGCCTTCCGCATCAGCCTGCCGGAAGTGTTTACGCTCTCGGATGAGGATTACGAGCACCTGCACCAGGCCTGGGTAAAAGCCATCCGGGTACTGCCCAAAGACAGCGTGCTGCACAAACAGGACTGGTTTTTACAAAAAGAAACCACGCAGGGCAAAACCGGCTGCGGTCAAAGCTTTCTGAACCAGGCCAGCGCCCGTTACTTCCAAGGCCGGAAATACCTGGCGCATGACTGTATCGTTTACCTGACCAAAAGACCGCAGGGCAGCAAACCCACCGGCTCGCTGTTTTCCAGCCTGATCCGGCCGACCCTGGTACCCCGCGAAATGCTTGACGCGCAGGCGGCTCGCGAATTCCGTGATGTGGGCGCCCGGTTCAAACGCCTGCTGGAAGATACCCGCCTGATGAGCGTTACGCCCTTAACCGCCGCCGACCTGCAAAGCCAGCTAAAAAAAACCGGGCTGATCGAACGTTATTGTTTTTTAGCGGAAAGGGATGACCCGGCTTTATACCAGGATATCAGCTTTGACGAAGCAGTGCGTATCGGCAACCGGGAGCTGGCGATCTATACCTTAGGCGATACCGAAAGCCTGCCGCCCAACTGCGGTTCGCGCCTGACCTATGAACCCTATTCTACCGACCAGACCAAATTCCCGGTGAGCTTCGCCGCGCGGCTCGGGCTTTTACTTCCAACCAGCCATATCTATAACCAGTACATTTTTGTTGGCGACGCGCAGGCGACACTCAAACAACTGGAAAAGAAAAGGCTGCGGCTGCAATCGCTCTCGGCTTATTCCCGGGAGAATGCCATCTCGCTGGAGGCCACGAACGAATACCTGAACGAGGCCATCAGCCGCCAGCGCCTGCCGGTCAAAGCACACTTTAACGTGATGGTCTGGTCGGATGGCCGGGAACAGCTGTTAAGCAAAGGCAACCAGGTCTTATCGGCGCTCGCCGCGATGGATGCCTCCGCCAAACCGGAAACTGACGGCGCGGCGCAGATCTGGTGGGCGGGCATTCCCGGCAATGCGGGTGATTTTCCGGTCAATGACACTTTCCATACCTTCGCCGAACAGGCCGCCTGCTTCCTGAACCTCGAAAGCAATTACCAGAGCGCCCGGGCTGGTGAAGGCATCCGCTTCTGCGACCGCTTATCCGGCCGCCCGGTCTACGCCGATCTTTTCGATGCCCCCCGAAAGGAAGGCATCACCTCCAATATGGGCACGCTGGTGTGCGGCACATCGGGCGGCGGCAAATCCATGACCGTTAACCATATCCTGCGTTCGCTCTATGACCAGGGCGCACATTGCGTGACCGTCGATATTGGCGGCAGTTACCTTGGCCTCTGCGATACCGTGAAAGGCTATTATTTCACCTATACCGAAACGGACCCGATCCGTTTTAACCCGTTCTATCTTTCCAAAGGCGAAGTGCTCGACACCGAGAAAAAAGAAAGTTTAAAAGCCTTGCTGGTTTCCCTTTGGAAAGGCGAAAACGAAACGTTCAACCGGGCGGAATACGTGGCCCTATCCAACGCCTTGCAGGGTTATTATGAATACCTCGCCCAAAACGCCCCGGTATTCCCCGGTTTCGATTCTCTCTATGAATATCTTGAACGCGACTACCGGCAGGTGCTGAAAAGCCACCGGGTAAAAGAAAGTGCGTTTGATATGGACAATTTTCTGTATGTGTTACGGCCTTATTATAAAGGCGGGGAATTCGATTACCTGCTGAACGCCCGGGAGAACCTCGACCTGCTCAGCCAACCGTTCATTGTGTTCGAACTCGACCAGATCAAGGACCACCCGATCCTTTTCCCGGTCGTGACACTCATCATTATGGAACTGTTCATTTCCAAAATGCGCAAACTGGCCGGCGTCCGTAAAGTCCTCACGATAGACGAAGCATGGAAGGCCATCGCCAGGTCGGGTATGGCGGAATTCCTGCGTTACGCCTTTAAAACCATCCGCAAGTTCAACGGGGTGCCTATCGTGATCACGCAGGAACTGGACGACCTCATTTCGTCACCGGTCATTAAGGACGCCATTATCAATAATGCAGATATTAAAATCCTGATGGATATGCGCAAGTTCCAGGGCAAGTTCGACAAGCTCCAAAATGCGCTGGGTTTGTCGGATAAGGGGAAAACCATCCTGCTGTCGGTGAATAAAGATAACCGGGAGATTTTCGTGGACATCGGCGGGCAGGTCATGAAGGTCTACAAAAACGAACTCTGCCCCGAAGAATATTACGCATTCACAACCGAAGGCCGCGAGCGGGTGCAGGTAAGGGAATACGCGGAAAAACACGGCGGCATCAAGGCGGGCATCGCCGCGCTGGTAGCCGAGAAACTTAATTCAAAAGCATCATGAAAAGATATATCATCATCCTGGTGGGCTGCGTGTTGTTTTTGCCGTGCCCGCCTGAAGCCCAGGCACAGGTGCCTGCGGCCAGCGCCTTTACCGGCCTGATCAGGAAAGTGATCGTCGCCATCGACATCAAAGTGCAGCGCTTGCAAAACCGGACCATCGCGCTGCAAAACGCCGAACAACAGATCGAGAACACCTTGCACCTCAACAGCCTGAACGGGATCTCGGACTGGCTCAACAAGGAAAAGGACCTCTATGCCGGTTATTACCAGGAACTATCCAAAGTCCGCCGGCTGATCGCCAGTTATGATGCGGTCAAACGCATCGTCAGCCAGCAAAGCCAGCTTGTCAGTGAATACCGGAACGCCAGCGCGCAGTTCAACCGCGACCCGCATTTCAGCCCCACGGAACTGAAGTATATGGGCAATATCTATAACGGCATCTTACAGGAAAGCCTGCGCAACCTCGACGAAACCATCACCATTATCAGCGACCTGGCGGCGAAGATGGACGATGCCGAACGCCTGGAGCGGATCAACCTGGCGGCCAAAGCCATGCAGACCAACCTCGGCCACCTGCGGCAGTTCAACCGGCAGAACGCCGGGCTGAGCCTGCTCCGGGCCAAAGACGGACGCGACCGCGCGGCGGTGAAGCAATTTTATGGGATACAATAAACCTAATGATATGAAAAACCTATTCATCAACCCCGCGCGCTTAGCCGCCAGCTTTATTTTTTCCCTCACCAGCCTCGGCATTATGCAGGCCAAAGCCCAGTTCCTGGGCGGCTTTTTCAGCCAGCAGGCCACGAAGAAAAAACTGATGACCGAACAAATCGCCGGTTACCAGCTTTACCTGAGCGCCATCAAAACCGGTTATGCCATCGTCGGTAATGGCCTGACGGCAGCGCATGACCTGAAGAATGGCACTTTCAGCCTGCATACGGCTTATTTCAATGCTTTGCAGCAGGTTGCGCCCGTGGTGAAAAACGACCCGAAAGGCCGTGCCACCGACAGCCTTTACCAACAGATCCGCTCACTATTCTCGAACGAAAAACAATGGCAGGCTAAACAAAAGTCATTGACCGTGACCGAGCTGCAATACCTCGACAAAGTAAGCGCCGGCCTGCTGGCCGAATGTAAAACGGACATGGCCGAACTGAAAGACGTGCTTACGCCGGGCCGGTTGCAGCTAAGCGATGCCGAGCGCCTCAACCGGCTGGATCGGCTCTATGACCGCATGAAGGACAAACAGGCCTTTGCAGCTTACTTCAGCAATAAATGCCGCAAGCTGGCGCTGAACCGGCAAAAGCAGCAAAAAGACCAGGAGCAGATGAAAAAGCTTTACGGCATACAATAGCCCAAACAAACGTCAAAGGAGACCTTGAAAGCGATGAAAAAGTTAATTTTTACCATCCTGCTGACGGTAGGGCTCTTCAGCCTGCTGCCGCAACAAAGCAAAGCGCAATCGGTCGATGATTGCATGCAACAGCTCATACTCGACTATGAAAAACTGGCCAGTCTGAAGAACATCCTTAGCCAGATGTACCAGGGCTACGAGGTTTTGTCCAAGGGTTATAGCGCCGTGAAAGGCGTTGCGCAGGGCAATTTCAGCCTGCACCAGGTATTTCTCGACGGCCTTTACCTCGTCAGCCCCACCGTGCGCAAGTCCCCGCGGATCACGGATATCATCAGCGACCAGGCGACGCTCGTTAGCGAATACCGGCAAGCCTCCGGTTCATTCAGCCGCAGCAGCCGGTTCAAACCGGATGAACTGGCTTATATGATGACCGTTTATAATAACCTCATCAGTGCCAGCCTGCAAAACCTCGATAACCTGGTGATGATCGTCACGGATAGCCAGCTGCGGATGAGCGATGCGGAGCGGCTCAGGGCCATCGACCGGATGTACCTCGAAAGCTACAATCAGCTCATTTACATGCGGCGCTTTAATGGTCAGGCATCAGCTATGGCGAAACAACGCGTCGTGACCGAACAGGACAGGCAGGCGCTCCATTCTATTTACGGCATTAAACCCTGATCTTATGAAAAAGAAAACGTTAACAGTTGCGACATTGGCAACCCTGGGCGTACTTTGCCCTTTACTTTCCCATGCCGAGGGCGCAGCCGACGACCTGCGCAGCCTGCAGGGCATGCTCAGTCAGCTTTACGACCAGATGATCCCGCTTTGCAGCGGCATGATCGGCGTCGCCCGCGCCATCGGTGGTTTCGCCGCTTTATGGTATATCGCCGCCCGTGTTTGGAAACACCTCGCCGCAGCCGAACCCATCGATTATTATCCCCTGTTGCGCCCATTCGGCATCGGCTTTTGCGTCGCCTTCTTTCCGCTGGTACTCCGCCTGATGAACGGCGTGCTCCAGCCCGTCGTGACCGCCACGGAAAATATGGTGACCAATTCCAACCAGGCCATCGAGCGCCTGCTCAGTGAACAACCGCAAAACGATAACGAGCAAACACCCAGCGAGCTCAATTCAGACCCGGACAAATGGTACCAGTACAACCACCCCGACGGTACCGATGCCAGCGCGGGCAACCCCATTTCGGATGCTTTTTCCGGCTGGAGCATCAAGAACTGGGCGCGTAAATTCATCTACGAAGTACTTAACATCCTTTTTCAGGCCGCAGCGCTTTGCCTCGATACGATCCGTACGTTTAAGCTTATTGTGCTGGCCATTCTCGGACCGCTTTGCTTCGGGCTGAGCATTTTCGACGGCTTCCAGCATACGCTGAAGCAATGGATCGCCCGTTACGTCAACGTGTTCATGTGGCTGCCCGTCGCCAATATTTTCGGGGCCATTATCGCCAGGATCCAGGCCAATACGCTGCTGGCCATCCAGAGCGGTAACCTCGGCGGCAACGAATTCGGCAATACCAGTACGGCATACCTCATTTTCCTGCTGATCGGTATCCTCGGCTACTTCACCGTGCCGAGCATTGCCAACTACATCATGAACGTCGGCGGGCATGCCCTCTTCAATAAAACCTCGGCGATGGCCTCGATGGCCGTATCCTGGTTCAGCGGCTCCATCATGCGGAACGCTTTTTCCAGCTACAGCCAGGTCAATAACCGGCAAAGCAGCAGCAAAGAAACCCAAAACAACAATTACAACACGGAAAAGCTGAAAGGCGGCTCCGGTAAAACATCCTGACCATGTTTAAAAAACTCAAGAACCTGGAGACCGCGTTCCAGCACGTACGCATTTTTTCCATCGCCATCGTCCTGCTGGCCTTTGCCGCCGTCTGCTTTATGGCCTGGCTGCTGAAATCAGAATCAGTGGCCTTACAAAAAAAAGTCTACGTCCTTTCCGGCAATACCGCATGGTCGGCCAAAGCCGTCGAACGCGCCGAGTACCTGCCCCTTGCAGCCCGCGGCCATGTCCGCGCCTTCCACGAGCTGTTCTTTACCCTCGACCCCGACGAAAAGGTCAACAAACGCAACCTGTCCCGCGCCCTTTACCTCGCGGACAATTCCGCCCGCAAAGTCTATGACAGCCTCTCCGTCAGCGGCTATTACGCCAGTATCATCGCAGGCAATATCAGCCAGCGCCTCAACGTCGACAGCGTACAGGTCGATACCCGCGCCAGTCCTTACCATTTCCGGTGCTACGCTACCCTGCACATTATCCGCTCCACCAGCCAGGTCGCGCAAAGCCTCATCACCGAAGGCGACTTGCGCGAAGTGGAACGCAGCGACAACAACCTCCTCGGCTTCCTCATCGAGCACTGGAGCACCATAGAAAACAAAGTTTTAACCATCAGCAACCATTAACATGGAAACCAAGAACCCTTTAAAACTGCAACGCCAGCGGAAAGCCCTGCTGGTCATGCCGCTCATTATTTTCTGCCTGAGCACCGTATGCTTCTGGGCCTTCGGCGGCGGCAAAGGCCCGGAACCGCAAAGCACGGTCCGGCAAAACCTCCGGTACAAAATACCACCCACGCTGCTGGGTGGCAACCAGGACGGCGATAAAATGAGCTTTTACGACCGCGCCCGTGCCGACTCCGATAAACAGGCGCAACTGCGCAAGACAGACCCTTTTTCCAAACGCGGCGCGGACAGCGGGGCCTTAGCCCCGCCCAACGACAACCTCTTCCCCCCCCCCCGCCAGCCCTCGCTTTTCGGCGACCAGGTTTCCGGCAATAACGATGACCCGGCGGTTAATGCCGCCAAGATCAGCCAGCGGTTAAAACAGTTACAATCGGTGATCAACAAACCGCCTGCGCCAGTGGGTACAACAATACCTAAACCAGCGCTTAACAGTCGCCCGGATTCCATGCGGTATCCTGCGCCCCTAAGCGAAGACCCGGAAATGAAACAGATGAACGGCTTACTGGAAAAAATCCTGGATATCCAGCACCCGGAGCGGCTGAAGGATAAAAAAGAGGACATCCTTGTAAAAACTGCACCGGAACAATTCCAGGCGATCCCCGCAGTGATCGATGGCAACCAGAAGATTGTGCAGGGCACGGTGATCCGCATGCGCCTGCTGGACTCGGTAAGGCTGAACGGGCAACTCTTCGTCAAAGGGCAACCGATCTATGGCAGCGGCGACCTCTATAACCAGCGGGTAAAAATCAATATCAAACTAATCCATGTAGGACTGAACATTATCCCCGTCGACCTGACCGTGTATGATCGGACAGATGGCATGGAGGGTATCAGCGTGCCGGAAGCCGTAAACGGTGAAGCGCTGCGCGAAGGTGCAGTCAACGGGGTGCAATCCATGGATATGCTTAGTCTCGCCCCTTCGGTAACGGCGCAGCTGACGACGGCAGGGATCAATACGGCCAAAGGGCTTTTCTCTAAAAAGGTCAAACGCGTGAAAGGAAAACTGAAGGACGGGCACGAACTGCTGCTGCGCGACAATAAGGCATTGCATTAATCTTTTGGCTATGGAATTAACGGATCGCAAAGCCATTGCCAATTTTTTGTCAAAAGCTACGGAGCAACAATAAAATTGGGTGGCCTTTGACCGGGGCCGGCATCAACCTGTATTTCATGGGTATGTTTCCGCCGGTGAAGCTTCAGAATTCTGCTCGTCATCAAATAATGTATTCGATTATGTCATGCAGGAGCCTCAAGCCGGATCCCGACAGTTACCCGGAAAAGCACTGTGGTATCGCCCTGTTCAGGGTTCATAGTAACCGGTACGGCAGGCTGCAATGCTCAACGCCCCAGGCCCTATACCGCCCGCTGACTATCGAACAAACGCTGTGTGCCCGCTTCGACCATGACCGCGGTACCATCAGGCTGCACGATGATCAGTTGCATTGGACGGATCTAAGGCTTTTAGCTGCTTCAACCTATCCCACACATTTTATCAAAATAGTATTAACCATTAAAAATTCAAGTATTATGAATCAGGAAAGTTTTGAGTACAACAGGGATCAACTTCAGTATCTGGGATTTGGCGAAGAAATCGCGAAGTCCTTACATACAAAAATGGAACAGAACCTGACCGAGTTTACACTGGACCACACACGTAAGTTCGGAAAGGATGAAATGCACTCGGTGCTGTATTTTTCGAAAGGTGATGATGCCGCTAAAGACCTTACTTTTTTCAACCGTTTTACATCGACACTAAAAAAAGAAGGTATGGAAGACCTTTCGCAGACCTTCTTTGTCGGGCCGAAATTTAACTACACGCTCCAGGAACGCTACAACATGATGGACGGGCGCGCGGTTTACCGGGAACAACCTGTTTTGGAAAGGAAAGAAATCGATGGTAAATTGAAAATGGTGCCGACCGGTGAAACCTACTGGGCCTGGCGGGCGCTCAACTTCAAAGAGGCCGATCAGCACGGCAACTTTTTACCCAAGATGATCCGCTGGCATGACCAGGGGAAGGCATTGGAAAAATTCCCGATTGTCGGCGCGGAAGAGAAATACATGCAGGCGCGTTTGCTGGCGCAATTGCAAAAAGGAAACCAGGTTGAAGTTAACGTATTAAAGGACGGCCAGGAGGTAAAAACTCAAATGGTGGTGAATGCGCCGATGATGCGCGTCGACTTTTATGATGGGAACGGCCAAAAGCTGAATATTAAGCCAGTGAACAGACAGGCCTTTGAACAAAGCCAAAAATCGGATCTATCGCCGCAGGAAGTGCAGCGGGCAGCTATGGCTAAAGCAACCGCAGCTAAAGAGGGCACCCTAACAGCGGGCCAGGCAATACCGGCCGCCCAGAAAACGGCGGCTGAACAAAAACAGGGACCGGCCCCGCAGCGCAAGCAAGCTGTTAAGATCTGAGTATGGAGCTGTGCAGGCCTTTATGGGTATTCTTTGAACGGGTCGGCAGCGATCCCCGGATCTGTATTGCCCATATTGGCCTTTTTGCTACGCTCCTGCAGTTATGGCAGCGTGGCGGGTTTACGGATCATATCGAGGTTTATAGTTACGAGGTGATGGAGGTGGCCCGGATTTCTTCTCGGGCCACTTATCATCGCTGTATCCGGGACCTGCATGACTTTGGTTATTTACAATATTTCCCATCTTTCAACAAGAAGAGGCGCAGTAAAATCATTCTTGGTCCCCGGGATCTACCTGTATGCAAGCGATAAAAAGTAATTGCAGGAAATTAAAAAAATTCATAATGCCCGTATGTACACCATGACGAGAACCATTGCATATAAAATTATAAATATCGCAAAGAATACAGGTAGTATGAATTATCGTAAGCGTACCCTGTGTCTACTCGACCACGGAATATTTATCAATACCATCATTCAAAAGAAATCCATTCAACAACATTCCTACATCGTATAGACCATGAGTGTAGAGATTATTACCAAAGAAGATCTGCAGCATTTCAGGCTGCAATTACTTAATGATATCAATGATTTGTTGAACACAAAAAAAGATATCCAAAAAGAATGGCTCAAAGGTGCTGAAGTCAGGCAACTGTTGAAAGTATCACAGGGCACTTTGCAAAATCTCCGGACAGGGGGCAGATTATCTTACTCCAAGATTGGGGGAACTTATTATTATCGCCATCAGGACATCATTAAATTATTGGAAAACAGCAGGGAGGCATTTCGTTAACATGTCCGCTGCTCAACATTTATCCCGTCTATTTTACTGCTTCAGCGAAGACGCCCGGATTACCGCCTGGCACCTGAGTCTCTATATGGCGATTTACTTTTTATGGCAATCCGCCGGCATGAAAAAATCTATAAATGTTTCCCGAAGGAAACTTATGAAGTTGTCTCGCATTCAAAGTAACATCACTTATCACAAATGCGTTAGCCAGCTTCAGGACTATGGCTATATCAGGTACACGCCATCATACCACCCGCACCTCGGTAGCCGAGTGGAACTGTTGCTCGCTACATAGCAATCAATATGTCCGCCAGCTCGGCCTGTTAAATTTTTCTTCGGCAATGCCATCACCGTAACGGTCAGCCAACCCTCCCCTATTTTGTTGGTGACAACTTTACTTCGATCCGCATTGCTTTGCACCGATAAAACCTGTTAGTTCCCATTGTTTAACAATAATTTTGCAGTCAAGCCCGGAGATCGATATTTTGCCATATTTATGATCGAACCCATCTGCCTGGAATATCAAGACTGGCAAATCCATAGTTTCCGGCCCGGGGAATTAGCGCGGCATAGTCAACTGATCAAAGATATATACCTGCTCAAAGACCGAAAGACCCTGCAATTCTTACCCGAAAAACGATTACACGCGCTTATCTGGAGAATACGGAGCCATTGACCACCCTGTTCTGTGCTCTTTTGAGCTTCAGTTTGTGTAATTCGGAAATGAAAATAGCTTGTTATAATTAAGCGATTGGGATGGTCAGAGTGTCGCGGAATAATTCCTCCTTGATTTGCGTAATCAGGTGGTCAAGGTATCCGAATCCTCCACATAGGTGACCATGACTGCCGACAAGCTATGACGTTTTGTCCCTGCACGATGCAATAAATGAGTCTGCCCCGATTCAGGACCGGACTGTTTACTTCCCCTCCCATCTTTAGTAAAAGCTTTGATTTCTTCCAACTGACCTTGTGACTGCCCTTCCTAATAAATTTCATGTTGATCCCTGTACCTCGTACTTGTGTTAAAATCGAAGAAAAATAATTTATTTTGGAACGATAGGTTTTTTATTTTTACTTTTGCCCTGTGCCTAGAAATAAAGCGTTTGATTACCAGGATAAGTTAAAGGTAGCCCGTGATCTTTTTTGGAAAAAGGGTTACCAGGCCACGACCATGAACGATCTGGTAGACGCATTAGCTATAAACAGGAGTAGCATTTACGACAGCTTTGGCAATAAGCATGATCTTTTTTTGAAGTGCCTGCATGATTACATCCAGGAAATAGAAACAAACTACCGGGCTTCCGCCAATAAAGGAGCATCAGCACTTGATTCGGCAATTATAATTATCAAAGATATTGTTAAGAATATTTTAGTTGACACCAAAACGTGCTTAGCGATCAACTCAACTTTTGAACTTTCCCGTATAGATGAAGATGTAAACCAAATGCTTAAGCAACAAGCTAATAATTCCATAAAGCTTTTTGAGGGCCTGTTTCTCAAGGCGCAACAAGAAGGAGACCTATCTGCTGAAAAAGACCCCGGTTTGCTGGCATATTTTGTAGTTACCAGTTTTGCATCGCTATGGAATGCTGATCTGCTTTTCAACGATAAAAAACGATTATATCAATTGACTGATTTTCTGATCAGTGTAATTAAATCTTAAATTTTTTTGACCTATTCTGGAACGATAAGTTGGTTATAATATAAATACGAAATAAATTTTAACGGTATGGATTTATCAAGTTTTGAAAATCAGAAAATCGAAAAAAATATTGCCGATCCTCGCCGCTGGATGGCGCTGGCTGTATTGCTGACCGGTACATTATTGCCGCCGCTGGATTTCTTTATTGTTAATGTAGCCCTGCCTGCTATACGCAGGGATCTCCACGCATCACCAGCCGATTCCCAACTGGTGGTATCGGTATATGCTGCTGCTTATGCCGTCACATTGATACTGGGTGGCCGGTTGGGAGACATATACGGCAGAAAGCGGGTATTCATTTTCGGAATGCTCGGGTTCGGCATTGCATCTGCCTTATGCGGTTTTGCACCATCGCCGGCTGTATTAGTAGCCGGCAGGTTATTACAAGGGGTGGCGGCAGCCGTAATGGGTCCGCAATCACTGGCATCCATTCACGCTATTTTTCCTGCGGAAGAAAAAAACCGGGCACTGAGCTTTTATGGGGCAACTTTCGGACTGGCGTCTGTGGCGGGACAGTTGTTGGGCGGCGTGTTGATATCGGCCGACCTGTTTGGTCTGGGCTGGCGAAGTATATTCCTCATTAATCTGCCCGTAGTTGTTCTTGCCATACCAGCCGCCTCAATTTTACTCAGGGAAAACCGTGCTGAAAAATCTGATGTATTGGACGTTCCGGGAGCTATATTGCTCGCTGCCGGACTATTGGCCTTCGTGCTTCCGCTTATCGAGGGACGCGAAAATCGCTGGCCATGGTGGTGCATCATACTCCTGATAACAAGTATACCTTTGCTAATGGCATTCTGGCATTACGAAAAAAAGAAGGAATTAAGAGGTGCTTCGCCATTGGTTTATCCATCTTTATTCATGAAAAGCGGGTTACGAAAGAATTTGGCCGCAGCATTCTTTTTCTATTCCCTGGCCTCTTTCTTCCTGATTTTTGCTGTATATGAGCAAGGGGCCTTAGGTCATGACACGCTGGCGACAGGTTTCGCTATTCTGCCGCTGGGAGTCGGCTTCTTTCTTGGTCCTTGGTGCAGCCCCGCTATAGTTAGCCGGCTTGGTTCCCGAACGGCCGCCTTCGGAATGATCCTTGAAGTCGCCGGACTGATCTTAGCCGCTATACTGTCCTTAAATGGAATTACTTCATATCTTTTTGTACCCCTTTTTTTTATAGGACTTGGGCAAGGCATTGCCATCCCCGCCCTGGTGCGCTTAAACGTCGACCAGGTCGATCCACGCTTTTCAGGGTTGGCGGCAGGCCTGGTAACTGCCACTTTTCAAATAAGCGCTGCTGTTTTCGTTGCGTTGATTGGTGGGCTTTTCTTTACACTTGCGCCGGATGGCGTGAGCGCAGCAGAAATTCAGTTCAGCTTTGGCATAACTACTTCAGCTATCGCACTTTCTTTAGGTATGGCAGCGATGCTATGCTGGAAAAGATAATGTAGCAATAATATGGCGCCAAGATCTAATGTCAAGTTAAGCTCATCCGGTACCATGAACAATACAAATGTAGGGAAATTGCCATCGACAATCAGTTCGGGCTTCAACAGCAAAACGGTATGCTCCCTGAGTTCTGTTTGTTCCATGGCGATGCGGGCAAGTTTTTTAAGCAGCCTTTGCTCTTTTTCGTTCATTGTGCGCGGTCCGGTATCGATGATGTAACTATCGGGCGTTATGATCGGCGCTCCGGCGCAAGACCTGATCTTCAGGAGGTCCCTGACATAGGGAAGATTAGCAAACAGTTCGTTCCGGAGGGTATCGTCTACCGGCAGGGGCTCGAGGTTAAGAATGGCAACGGAGCAAAAGCCGACGTCCCGGCTTACATACCGGAGCCCGTTCAGGCCCAATCGGCTTTGATAAATTCGGTATCGGTGTAACCATTAATCAACTTTAAAAACTACGGATGTGGCAAACGGCATTGTCTCCGGGCAAGTGATCATCAATCCCTCTGGTGATTGTTTCCATTTTAATTGGCCATTATAGCCTAAAAGCCGAACATTTTTAACCGGGTGATCAAAGCGTTCCGCGTCGGTTCCCAATGATTTAACCGTCAGCATCGCCCCTGCTTTTGGTACAACCATACTGAATACGTACAGCGATCCATTTTTACCAACTGTGAAGCGAAAATCCTGCTCGTTGAATTTAAATTCCGCCTGTCTTCGTCCTAACGCTCCCCCGGGTAACATTTTAAGTTTACCATCAATCTGTTCGCCTTCCCCCGGAATTACCCAGGCGCGGCTGCCGTAAACCGCTTCGCCATTTTTCCGCATCCATACCCCTACTTCTTTCAGCATTTTTTCACTTCCTTCATCCAGTGAACCGTCTGGGAGCAAGGAAATACAAATGGCAGCATTGCCATCGCGTGCAATGGCTTCAGTAATATATTTGATCATCATACCCGAATCATACGTAAATCCAGGGGCGTAAAACCAGTCGCCAACCGGCGCTTCTGCTATCCACGGCTGGTCGGTTTTTATATCTGGGGGAATCCCGAATTCCTCCGTAGTTACGGTACCATTTGTCTTATTCCTGAACTTAACAATGCTAAACGTGTTTACCTTACCCCGTCTGGCTAAAGTGCGGTTATAAAAATCAGCTATAACCGTTTGCATAGCATTAGCTTTATACCCGGTGCCTGTGCCCTCACCGGTAAACGGTCCCTGAACGGTACCATCGGTATATATAAAATCCGGATCATAATGCTGCAC
>NZ_FNCG01000004.1 GCF_900100945.1 Mucilaginibacter gossypii
GCCCCTGCAGCCGCACCGCCCAGCATCGTTCTGCTCGTTTTCACCCGAAGCTGATCTGCTGCGAAAAACCACATTTTTTATCTTGTCATGGGTAGCCCGTAGGAGCATAGTGGGTAGGGCCACTGCGCTCAAGTCTTCGACAGGCTCAAACTGACAGGCTTCTTTTGTAGTCACATCTTCATGTCCGCCGGACTTTCAAACTTAGCATGAGTTTTATCAACTAATATCCATTATCCCAACAATTTTATCTCCGTCAAAAGTGAAAATTGAATGCCCTTTCAGATTTAACTCATCACCTTTCTTTAATCCATTTGGCAGGTCGGCGGCTAAAATTGCGTTATAGTCAATAGCTATTTCGGTTTTGTTGCCGGTGTGTTTAAAAGACCGGATAATTTGCTCGCGGCGTTCAAAAAGCTCAGTTGCCTGTTCGGCCTGGCTCCTGAATGCTGCTATACCATCTAGCTCCATATCCACATCACCGTTTGATATGTTTTGAAATTTAACGGATGGTGCGAGGTTTTTAAGCATGTCTTCAACATCAAAGTTGTTATAGGCCTTTACATAATTGCTGATGATAAGTTCACGTTGCTGCATAAGCTAAAGATAATGATTATGCCAGCGTATAAACGATCTGTAAGGGATTATTTAATCATTCCCAAATTCGGCACATAAGCGCCGCCTACAGGCAGCAAAAATCCATTTACTGTTACCTGATGGCGTTCTATCTTATCAATTTTATTTACAGCGGCAATAAACGACCGATGGATCCTGACAAACTTCTCAGCCGGCAGTAGCGCCTCAACTTCAGTGATGGTCATGCGGGTAAGCACTTTGCTATCCTTTAATATAAAATTTACATAATTACCTGTGGCTTCTAAATGATAAATGTCGTCGAAGTTAACGCGCACCTGCTCATAGCCGGTTTTCAGGAAAATGTAATCCTTAACCTCGGCCGTGTTCCTGAAACTATAAAGTTCATAGGCTTTGTTGCAGGCTTTTATGAACCGGGTAAGCGCGAAGGGTTTCAATAAATAATCTACCGCGTCCAGTTCAAAGCTGGTAACAGCGTGTTCGGTGTAGGCGGTGGTAAATATCACCAGCGGTTTTTTATTGAGACATGTTAACAGATCGATGCCCGAAATATCGGGCATCTTAATATCCAGGAACAACAGATCCACAGGTTCGCGCTGCAGATAATCCATCGCTTTAAAGGCATCGGTAAACTCGGCTTTGAGGTCAACAAAAGGCACTTTTGCAGCATGCGAGCGGATCACATCAAGTGCTATGGGTTCGTCATCAATGGCTATGGCAGTAATCAAAGCTTATTGCAGTTGTATAGTTAAATGTATAAAAAAATCTTTGGCACTTTCGCGGATCACCAATTCGTGTTTGTCAGGATATAAAAGTGCCAGCCGTTGTTTAACATTCTCCAGCCCTATACCATTGTTATATTTTTCGGTATCGTTAACTACTTTGGGATGGATGCTGTTATGCACATCAAAGTAAAGTGTATTTTCCTTGGTTTGCAGGCTGATATTGATATGTGAAGGTTCGCGCAGGCTGATGCCGTGTTTAAATGCGTTTTCAATAAAGGGGATCAGCAGCATTGGGGCAATTTGCAGGGCATTAACATGCTCTTCAATTTGAAGTACAATAGTAATATCGGGCGATGTTTGGGTACGGAGTTTTTGCAGGGCGATATAGTTATTAAGATAATCGATCTCGCGTACCAGCAGTATTTTTTCCTGCATGTTTTCTTGTAGCATAAAACGCATCATATCGCCCAGTCGTTGCACACCTTCGGCGGTACGTTCGGCATCTTCCTGTAAAGCTGTTCCGTAAAGTGTATTTAATGCGTTAAACAGGAAATGCGGGTTAATTTGTGAGCGAAGGAAATCCAGATCGGCAGTGGAGCGGCCGAGGGCCGTTTTGAGATGTACAATCTCCTGTTTTCCGGCAAGATTACGCTTATAAATCATCCAGCTTATAGGAGCAACCAATAATATCTGGATGCCACAGTTAAAGGCACCTATGATAAACACAGGTTCTATATTTACCTTGTTAAAAATAACTGCTGTTAAAAATCCTATCGGCACACTGATCACCAGCATTATGCCTGTAACCTTAAACAGGTAGTTAAAGAAACCCCTATTTTTGGCAAATGTTGCTGGTATAAGGCTATAGAACGAAAAACTAACATTCCCAATGCCTGTCAGCGCTATAATCACAAACGTAACTATCAATTCATACTGGGCTTCGGAAAGCGCCAGCAAGAATGTTGTGATCATACAAATAACCAGGGCTATAACACAGCCACGGGTAATTACCTGGTATTTGGCGTTTATTTTATCAACGTTACTCAATAAAAACCGGGTAGCAAATTTGACCATGCTATAAAAAGTAAGCATCATTATTACCCACAAAGCGTATAATACATTTGTTTTAAAAACGATGTTATACACATAATCGGCCGATTTATGGTAAAATAGATATCCCTTAAGCCAGGTATCGGTAATGCCGAATAGGCCCCAAAGGGCAACAAGCAAGGCCAAACCCAAAATGATATGCCATGCTACCCGCCTTTTTTGTGCTAAGGCCGGTACTATAATAAAATTCCAGAGCAGGTAGGCGCCGTAATAACCAGTGTACCTAAACACCTGCGGGAAAAAGAAATATTTAGAGTAGGAGTAGTGCAGGTGGTAATTGTTGAACATGTACCGGTATGGGGTCCATATTTCATTATCGACACTGTTAGACACTTTGGCTAACAGAAGGAGCAGGCCAAAAACATAAATAGTGGTTGCGGCCCAAAATTCAATTTTGCCAAGGTTAAGGTTTTTTTTCAGGAGATCGTTCATCGTGTTTTGAATTATGCCCGCAAGGTATAATTCACAATACTACTGAATAAATAAATGGGATGAAACACAGTATCGGTGTGATGAAGGGCCCCCTAACCCCCTAAAGGGGGAACAAATAGCAGGTGAAAAGATGAAATCCTGCAAATCAAAAGCACCCCCTTTAGGGGGCGGGGGGGGCTTCCATGATATTTAGCAGCTCATTCAACTCCCTCACCTTTTCTGCCGAACCCAGATTTTCGTAGGCACTGATGAGGTTGCGAAGCACACGCTTAATAATATCAGTGTTGGAGCAGGGTTCGTAAAACTGCTTATCAAATTTAAGTTTAAGCTGTTTCAGGAACATATCCACATCGCGCCTGCCGAACAGGAAGCCTTTGTTAAAGGCGTTGATATAAAACAGGATCCCGCTTTCAAACTCGCTTTGCATACTCTCGTCAAGATAGGCGAGGATAAAATGCTGGGGAAGATTTACGCCGTAAACAGGGATATCCAGCTTTTGTGCAATGATAGAGTAGATAATCGCCAATGAGATCTGGTTGCCTTTTTTAGTTTCCAATACCTGGCTCAGATAGCTGTTTTGCGGATCGAGGTGATTGGCGGTATTACCGCTGAAACCGTAGATGTTGTAAAACACATGGTTGATCAACTTAACCTGCTCTTTCGGGCTGGCCTCGTTCATCATCTGGATCCAGATATCTCGTTTAATAGCTTCTATCTGGTTAATTACCTTTTGCTCATCAAGGTCGGGATATTGGTATCGGTTAATGATGAGGATGCCCTGCAACAAGTCGAACGCGCCGCTTTGGTTCCAAAGTTTTAAATCGTTTTTAAGATTACTGAACTGAATTTCATGTACCAGGTTGGCAATGCGTTCTTGTTGAATAGGGTCAAAAGCCTGTTCAAAGGCCGACTCGAGATAAGTAATAGCCTCTGCTCCATATGAAAACAATTTGTTATACACATGCTCAAAGATCTCGCTGTCCGGATCATCCAGCAGGCGGATCAATGAATTTACTTCAGTTGGATTTATCATACGCTGTAATGCTAAAATACTAAACCTTTTCTATTTTTACAGCAATGTATAATATAAGGTATGGGCTTAATTACCTGCGGCACCGTTTTTTGGCCAACAACAGGCACGGCATACACTCTCCATTTGTTTACAAGCTGATTGATACGGTTATCTACGATTACAGAGGCCAAAAAGTGTACCGCGATATTAAAAAAATCGCCCAAAAACAACATTCTGACAAGGGTGTGATAAATACACTGCCGTTAAAATTTTACCATCTACTTTATAGGTTTTGTGTTTACCTTAAGCCCCAAACGATATTGTTAGCTGATGCGGAGGATTACATCACCGAATTTGTTATTAAACAATCTAACCCCGAGGTTCAAAGTGTTTCATCAACAACATCAGGCATTCGCCAGGTTGACATGATACTGGCAGATGCCTTAAAACAAAGACCTGTCAGTTATCTTGAAAAGATTATTCCGTCTATCCATGATGACAGCGTTATCATATTTACAAATATCTATCGCAATGCATCCACCAGGCAATCATGGGAGCAGCTTAAACTAAACCAGCAGGTTAGGGTAACTATTGATCTCTTTTATATCGGCCTGGTATTTTTTAAGCCAGGAATGAGTAAGGAAGATTTTAGGGTGAGGTATTAACCGTTGGTTCGTTCATGGTTAATAGATCATAGTTCATGGCCGAAGTGTGGTTGTATTAAATCACTCAATCCATTTACGATAATTTGCTATGAACTATGATCCGTCAAATATGAACTTAAAGATCAAAACGACTGTCCCAATGCAATATAAAAACCGGTTAATCTTTTTTCGTTCGGGATCTTCTGGCCTACGCCATAGTCAATACGTACGGCAAGCCCTTTTTCTACATCAAAAAAGTAACGGATGCCGCCGCCATAGTTTGGTTTTAGTTCGGATGTGCTGAAGCTGCTTTTAAAAACTTCGCCCCCGCCAACAAAGCCGGCAAACCCAATGCGGTCGCTTAAGCGGTAGCGTAGTTCGGCCTGGCCGGCAATCATGTTACGGTCACGGAAACGGCCATTGTAATAACCGCGCATCAGTTCGTCGCTTCCCAGGCCGGGTAGTAAATAAAATGGCGAAGTGCTGCCGGTAAGGCTTTGTTCCTGCACATCGAGGCCGAGTACCCATTTAGGTGCCAGCAAAAAAAACTGCGAGTATTCGATATTAAAGAATCCGCCTTTATAGTCATTATTGCCAAACATGCCGTGTATAGCCTGGAAATAGGCGTTTACGATGAGCCCTTTGGTGGTGTATGTATTATTGTTCCTGTTATCGAATGTGATGGTTGGTCCTATATAGGCGCTTGGACCACCGCCATGGTCTTCAACGCGAGGATCGGTATAAAATATACCTGTCTTATCATCGTCTCTGAATTTGTAATCCCAGGCACCGCCTGTTATGCCGGCATACAGGTTATTGGATATTTTTTTTTCGGCGGTAAAATTAACCTTGAACCGCTTTTGACCAATCCTGTCGGAATTGGTCTTTAATGTATTGTTGCCGATACCATAAAAGTTGAAAGGGAAATTGATGTAACTGATGCCGGCTGTAAGGTGATAGTTGTTTGCGGGTGTCCAGTAGCTGGTAGTAAGGCTTAAGCGGCTCTGGCCTTTGGTAGTAATGGAGGCATAGCCAAAAACATTGGATACCCTTGTATTGAGTTTTGAAGTATCGGTATAAAAAGAAAGGAGACCCGCACCGCCAACTTCAAGGCCGGTTTCCGGAGCGGAGCTTAATACAGGCAAAATAACAAAGCTGCTTTTGCGGGAAGTATCTTTATCAAAATACATTCGCTTTACAATGCGGGAGATTTGTGAAAAGGCACTGGTTGAAAAAGCGCAGACCAGTATTAAGGTAACAAGTTTCTTCATAGATGTTTGTCGGGGCTAATATAACCCATTTTGTTTTATAAGGTTCTGCGAACGGGCATTTTTAAAATTAGAATGACAATATGCTGAGGGGGTAGGGGACAGGAAGCTAATTTTAGGTATGAAATGGTTATAAAAAGATAAAGGTTCATTTAAAATTCAATTTAACTAAAATGTCTACTTTTGCGGCTGAAATTTTATTGAAATATTATGAGCACTACAAGAGGACCTATTTCGCAGTTTATTGAAAGAAATTATCTGCACTTTAACGCCGCGGCATTAATGGATGCAGCTAAAGGCTATGAAACACACCTTGAAGAAGGCGGTAAAATGATGGTAACCTTGGCCGGTGCCATGAGTACAGCCGAGCTGGGTATTTCACTGGCCGAAATGATCCGCCAGGATAAAATTGCTATTATATCATGTACAGGTGCTAACCTTGAAGAGGATATCATGAACCTTGTGGCACACTCACACTACAAAAGGGTGCCTAACTACCGCGACCTGAGCCCCCAGGAAGAGTGGGACCTGCTCGAAAATCACTATAACCGTGTTACTGATACCTGTATTCCTGAAGAAGAAGCTTTCCGCCGTTTGCAAAAACACATTCATAAAATTTGGAAAGATGCTGATGACAGTGGCGAGCGCTATTTTCCGCATGAGTACATGTACAAAATATTATTGAGTGGCGAGCTGGAGCAATACTATGAAATTGATCCTAAAAACTCATGGATGCTGGCTGCTGCCGAAAAGAACCTGCCTATCGTAGTACCAGGCTGGGAAGACTCAACCATGGGCAACATCTTTGCTTCATACGTAATTAAAGGTGAGCTTAAAGCTTCAACCATGAAAAGCGGTATCGAATACATGGCATGGCTGGCCGACTGGTATACTAAAAATTCATCTGGCAAAGGCATCGGCTTTTTCCAGATAGGTGGTGGTATAGCCGGCGACTTCCCGATATGTGTTGTGCCGATGCTTTACCAGGATATGGAAATGCATGACGTACCATTCTGGAGCTATTTCTGCCAGATCTCAGATTCAACTACTTCGTATGGTTCGTACTCGGGCGCAGTTCCAAACGAAAAAATAACCTGGGGCAAGCTTGACATCCACACACCTAAGTTTATTGTAGAGAGCGATGCTACGATTGTTGCACCGCTTATTTTTGCCTGGTTATTAAAACAATAGATAAAATTTTATAATTAAAGTTGGATAATAATTATTCCCTAAAAATGTCAAATGACATTAATATGCATTTAGCAGCGTTTAAACGCAGTTTTCTGTCTATTTAGAACGATTATAAATTATAGGTTGGTGTCATTTATGTGTCACCGATAGTGTATAAAATTATACTTTTGTGCCTGTAATTATCCGATGAAACATACATCTTACAACAGTTTCAATCATTAATATAAAAATTATTTAGCATAAATACACTGTATGAGAAGTTTCTCATTGATTCTTAAACAATTCTCAAGGTCGGTTTTACTGATTGCCGGGTTTGCTTTTTGGAGTTTATCAACTGCGTACGCGCAAACTGACGCTGCTAAAGGCGAGGCCATTTTCAAATCAAAATGTACTACCTGTCACAAAATCGACACCCGTTTAATTGGTCCGGCATTAGGTCCGCAGCTTACTCAAGAAACCGACGATAAATATCTTATCCAGTGGATTCAGAATAACCAGGCGCTGATTGCTGCTAAAAACCCTAAGGCACTCAAAATTTATAATGAGTATAACCAGTCGGGCATGACCGTATTTGCTGACCTTAGCGATGCTGATGTAGGTAATATTATAACCTACGTTCGTGCTACCTGGAAAGACATGCAGGCTAAACCTGCAGGCGGTGCTACCGCTGCTCCGGGTGCGAAAGTTGAAAGCGGCCCGAGCGATATGGTTGTTTACGGTTTGATCGGTATTATCGTTATCGCTTTCATCGTTATCCTGGTACTAAACAGGGTAGTAGGTTCTTTAGAGCGCATTTTGCTTAAAAACAAAGATCTTATTATTGAAGACGAGGTTGTTACTCCGGAAGGTGCTGTAGCGGTTGATGCTAAAAAGGAATTTATCACTAAGATCCTTAAAAACAAAAAACTGGTATTCTTTATATTGGTTGCCGGTACTGTTGCAATGTGCAGCTGGGGTTGGGTTACTTTATGGAACACCAACGTTCACCAGGGTTACCAGCCGGTGCAACCTATTAAATACTCGCACGAGTTACACGCCGGTATCATGAAAATTGATTGCCAGTACTGTCACTCAGGTGCATACAAGTCAAAAAATGCTTCTATCCCTTCATTAAACGTGTGTATGAACTGCCACAAGGTTGTTAAAACCGAATCGGAAGAGATTCACAAGATTTATGATGCTTTGGGTTACGATCCAAAAACACAGAAGTATGACAGCACCGCGGCTAAACCAATTCAGTGGGTACGTATCCACAACCTGCCCGACCTGGCTTACTTTAACCACTCACAACACGTAAAAGTTGGCGGGATTAAATGTCAGCAGTGCCACGGCCCGGTACAGGAAATGAAAGAGGTTTACCAATACTCTCCGCTTACCATGAAATGGTGTATCCAATGCCACAAACGTACCGAAGTTAACGGTAAAGGCAATGCTTACTATGACAGCATCCTGGCTGCACACGATAAGATCAAGAAAGGTGAGAAAGTTACAGCCGCCGTATTGGGTGGTATCGAGTGCGGTAAGTGTCACTATTAATAAAAAGAATTTAGCATTACAGTTTATACAGCTTAAATGGACAGCAATAAAAAATACTGGAAAGGTTTAGAAGAACTAAACAGAACACCAGAATTTGTTGAGAAAAATAAGAACGAATTTGCAGAGCCAATTCCTATCGAGGAAGTGCTTAGCGGATCTGGTTTATCAGCTAAAACTCCACGCCGCGACTTTTTAAAAGCGCTTGGCTTTGGTGTTGGTGCGGTTACATTGGCAGCTTGTCAGAAAGTGCCGGTGCATAAATCAATTCCGTACCTGATCAAACCTGAAGAGGTTACCCCGGGTGTGGCTAACTATTACTCTTCAAGCTATGAAGGTCAGGCTATTTTGGTTAAAACCCGAGAAGGTCGTCCTATCAAAGTAGAAGGTAACCCTAACGATGTGTTTTCAAAAGGTGGTTTAAGCGCCCAGGCCCAGGCTTCGGTACTTGACCTGTATGATGTTAACCGTTTAAAAGACCCTAAGTTAAAAGGTGTCGAAGCAGGTTGGGCCGAGGTTGATGCTTATGTAATGAAAGAGCTTGCAGCTGTTGCTGCATCAGGCAAAGGTATCCGTTTGGTTACTTCTACTGTATACAGCCCTTCAACCTTAGCAGTTATTGCCGAGTTCATCGCTAAATACCCTACTACAAAACATATCAATTATGATGCGGTTTCCTACACCGGTATCATTCAGGCTAATCAAAACAGTTTTGGTAAAGCAGTATTGCCTCACTACAATTTTGATAAAGC
Organism: Mucilaginibacter gossypii; assembly: GCF_900100945.1. Lineage (GTDB taxonomy): Bacteria > Bacteroidota > Bacteroidia > Sphingobacteriales > Sphingobacteriaceae > Mucilaginibacter > Mucilaginibacter gossypii. The sequence continues at coordinate 9,259 of NZ_FNCG01000004.1, forward strand.
CGATGTAATTGTAAGCTTTGGTGCTGATTTCTTAGGTACATGGATCTCTGGCGAAGAATTTACCCGCCAGTACGTTTCAAACCGTAACAGCAAATCGCTGGCCAACAAAAAAATGTCTCGTCATATTCAGTTTGAAACTGGTATGAGCATGACCGGTACTAACGCCGATGCCCGTATCACTACCAAACCATCTGAAATTGGCGTTGCATTAATAAACCTTTACAATGCAATCTCTGGTACTACTTTACCTGGTTCAAAAGCAACCGGCAACAAAAAGGTGGATACCGCTATCCAGTTAGCCGCTAAAGAATTAGTAGCAGCTAAAGGAAAAGCATTGGTTGTTTCAGGTTCAAACGATGTTGCTACACAAGTATTGGTAAACGCTATCAACTCATTGTTAGGTAGCTACGGTACTACTATCGATTTGGATAACCCATCAAAACAATACGCTGGTAACGATGCTGCATTTGTTGAGTTTGTAAGCGAAGTAAAACGTGGTGATGTTGGTGCAGTATTATTTTTGAATGCTAACCCTGCTTACGATTATTACAAAAATGATGAGTTTAAAGCAGCGTTGAAAAACGTTCGTTTAACAGTATCATTTGCTGATCATGACGACGAGACAGCTTTATTAGCTACCGTTAACGCTCCAAACCACCATTATTTAGAGACGTGGGGCGATGCTAACGCTGTTGAAGGTTACTACACAGTAGTACAGCCAACAATTAATCCGGTTTACAACACCCGCCAGGCAGAGCACAGCTTACTGGTTTGGATGGAAAACCCTATAAAAGATTACTACACTTACGTGCGCAAAACCTGGGATTCGGGTTTGTTGGCAAAAGGAGGCTTGTCTGGTCAAAAAGGCTGGGAAACCTTGTTGCAAACAGGTATGATTATAGCTGCTCCAGCAACCGCAGGCGCTTACAGCTTTAGCCTTGACCTTGCCGGTGTAACCCAAAAAATATTAACCCAAAGCAAAGCTGTTGCCGCTGATGGTGACAAATTTGAATTACAGCTTTATGTAAGCCAGGCTATAGGTGATGGTAAACGTGCCAACAACCCATGGTTGCAGGAACTTCCTGATCCGGTTTCAAAAGTTACCTGGGATAACTTTGCTGCCATGTCAATTTCTGATATGAAGAAATTGAAACTGGAAGAAGGTGATGTGATCAAAATCGAAGCTAACGGTTACTCAGTTGAGTTACCGGTATTAGCCCAGCCTGGTCAAACTCAGGGAACTTTATCTGTTGCTGTAGGCTATGGCCGTACAAATGCTGGCCCGGTTGGTAACTACGTTGGTAAAAATGCTTTCCCATTCTTTAGCTTAAGTAATGGTACTTTCCAAACTGCTGCTGTAGCATCATTCAAATCGGCTGGTTACAAATCGCCGCTTGCGCAAACACAAACCCACCACTCGTACGAGGGCAGGAGCGTGATCCGCGAGGCTACTTTTGTTGAATACAAAAAGAACCCTGCTGCGGGAAGCGGTAATGAGCACGGTCGTAAAGATTACAACGCTGAATCGCTTTGGGATAACCACGATCGCCCTGTTTATGACTGGGTAATGGCTATCGACCTTAACGCTTGTACCGGTTGCGGTGCCTGTGTGGTTGCATGTTCTGCAGAAAATAACATCCCGGTTGTAGGTAAAGATGAGGTTTCACGTCGTCGTGAAATGCACTGGATCCGTATCGACCGCTACTATAGCTACAATGACCATGGCAACAGCGAAGAAGCAGTTACCAAAGAAAAGGAAATTGATAAGCTTGAGAACTTTGACAATGTATCGGTTGTTCACCAGCCAATGCTTTGTCAGCACTGTGACCACGCACCTTGTGAAACTGTGTGCCCGGTATTAGCTACCGTTCACTCGTCAGAAGGTTTAAACCACATGGCTTACAACCGTTGCGTAGGTACACGTTATTGCGCTAACAACTGTCCGTTCAAAGTACGTCGCTTTAACTGGTTCAACTACTGGAACGATGCACGTTTTGATAACTACCTGCAAGGTGAGCATACACAATTAGTACTTAACCCGGATGTGGTTACACGTTTCCGTGGTGTTATGGAAAAATGCTCAATGTGTATCCAACGCATCCAGGCTGGTAAACTGAAAGCTAAAATTGAAAAACGCCCGCTTAAAGATGGCGAAATCAAAATGGCTTGTCAGCAAACATGTTCTGCCAACGCTATCGTATTCGGTAACAGGAATGATCCTAACTCTGAAGTTTCAAAAGCACTTGCAAGCGAAAGAACTTACTACGTGCTTGAAGAACTTAACGTACAACCAGGTATTGGTTACCAGACAAAAGTTAGAAATATAATAGAAACTGAAGCTCAGGCATAAATTTTTATATACAGAGATTAAGATATATGGCATCTCATAGTGAATCAATAATAAGGGAACCGTTAATTACGGGTAAGGACATCACGTATGCAAAAATTACGAATGATGTATTACGCCCTGTAGAAAATATGCCGGGTAAAGCCTGGTGGATCGGCTTTAGTGTAGCCTCGCTTGGCGCCTCGCTTTGGGTTTTCGCAATCAGCTGGACCTTCTGGTTCGGTTTGGGCGAATGGGGCCTGAACAAAACAGTAGGATGGGCCTGGGACATTACCGGTTTCGTATGGTGGGTAGGTATCGGTCACGCCGGTACGCTTATCTCGGCGGTATTGTTACTGTTCCGTCAAAACTGGCGTAACTCTATCAACCGCTCGGCCGAAGCGATGACAATCTTCGCGGTAATTTGTGCGGCTACTTATATCGCCGCTCACATGGGCCGTCCGTGGATGGCTGTTTATTCATTACCGTTGCCAAACCAATACGGCTCGTTATGGGTAAACTGGAACTCACCGCTTATCTGGGACGTATTTGCGATCTCAACATACTTCTCGGTTTCATTGGTATTCTGGTACACAGGTTTATTGCCTGATATCGCTACCATCCGTGACCGTGCACAAGGTATCCGCCGCCGTATCTACTCGGTATTGTCATTCGGCTGGACAGGTTCAGTTAAAACCTGGCAACGTTTTGAAACAGTATCATTGATCCTGGCAGGTGTTTCAACCCCACTGGTACTTTCGGTACACACCATCGTATCAATGGACTTTGCAACTTCATTGGAACCGGGATGGCACACTACCATCTTCCCTCCATACTTCGTTGCAGGTGCGATCTTCTCGGGTTTCGCCATGGTACAAACCCTGTTGCTTATTGCACGTAAGGTTTTAGGTCTGGAAAACTACATCACCATGTTCCACATCGAATCGATGAACAAAATCATCATGTTAACAGGTTCGATAGTAGGTGTGGCTTACTTAACAGAGTTGTTCATCGCTTTCTACTCTCAAAACGAGTATGAGCAATATGCTTTCGCAAACCGTATAGCCGGTCCGTACTGGTGGGCTTACTGGAGCATGATGACCTGTAACGTAATTACCCCTCAGCTGTTCTGGTTCAAAAAGATCCGTACCAACATTCCGTTGTCATGGGTATTATCAATTGTGGTTAACATCGGTATGTGGTTTGAGCGTTTCGTAATTATCGTAACCTCACTGCACCGCGACTTTATACCATCAAGCTGGGCTATGTTCTATCCAACCTGGGTTGACGTAAGTGTGTTCATCGGTTCAATCGGTGTATTCTTTACCATGTTCCTGTTGTTCATCAGGGTATTACCTTCTGTGGCTATGGCCGAGGTGAAATTACTGTTGAAAAGCTCAAGCGAGCAGGCTAAGAAGAAACTTATGGACGAAGGCCATGTTGTACCGGCCGAAGCAGAATTTTACATCGCTTCGCTGGAGAAATTTGATAGTGTTGAACAGTCTGAATACTTAAAAGCATAATACTAATGAGTAGCACTAAATATATATTAGGCGTTTTTGATGATCCCGATGAAATGATGCACGGGATTGATAAGCTGCAAAAGAACAGCGTACCTATTTATGACGTTTATACGCCTATGCCTATCCACGGTATTGAGGCTAAATTGAACATTAAGGATTCGCGTTTAGGTTATGCAGCATTTATGTTCGGTTGTTTGGGCGGTACCATTATGTTCAGCATGGTTTATTATATGCTTGTTCATGATTGGCCTATCAATATCGGTGGTAAAAACTTCTTTGCTATCCCGGATTTTATCCCGGTTACATTTGAGTGGACGGTATTATGGACCTCATTTGGTATGACCTTTACTTTCTTCTTCGCAAGTCACCTTTTCCCGGGCCGTGCGCCAAGGGTAATGGACCTGCGTGCAACTGATGATAAGTTTGTAATAGCGATCAATGCTAAAGGAAACATTTCTCACGATGATATAACTAATTTACTAAAAGAAGCGGGCGCTACAGAAGTTAAGCATAACGACAGAAAATATGTTAGCTATGAATAAAATTAAAATATTAGGAACAATTGTTACTATTATCGCTGCTTCGATAATTTTTACATCGTGCAAGGATAAAAGGAGTACCGGCTGGGAGTATGCACCTAATATGTACGAGCATTTGGCATACGATCCGGATCAGAAAAATAATAATTTTAAAGATGGTAAAACCGCTCAGTTACCACCTGCCGGAACTATCCCGGTTGGCTTTACCAAATTTGATTATCCAAATACCAAAGAAGGTTATGAATTAGCCAGTGTTGAGGTTAAATCTGTACTGGCACAAACTCAGGCTAATTACGCCGAAGGTAAGATTTTGTTTGAGCACTTTTGCTCACCTTGCCATGGTGTTAACGGTCAGGGTGACGGTTTAGTGGTACAGCACGGTTATCCGGCTCCTCCATCATATTCAAAAGGCCAGTCATCACGCGGTGGTAACATGAAAGACCTTACAGACGGTAAAATTTATCATACCATTACTTACGGTGTAAATGCTATGGGTTCATACGCTTCTCAGCTTGCTCCCGAAGAACGCTGGAAAGTGATCATGTATGTTCACCATTTACAAACCTTATAAGAAAAAGATATTAATGAAGACTCATAATAATTTTGACGGGCAATACGAATTTGTCGGCAAAGCCAAAACATGGAGCTTAATATGCATCGTGATTGGTTTGGTTGCCATACTTGGTGGCTTTGCGCTTGGCTACGCTGAGCGTACCTTTGCCAACCTGTTGCTAATGACCTATTACTTTGCAGCGGTTTGTATGTGCGGTATTTTCTTTTGCGCCGTGCAATATGCAGCACAAGCTGGTTGGTCTGCATCAATGATCAGGATTCCACAAGCTTTTGGTAAAGTTTTACCGATAGCAGCAATTACCCTTATTGTGGTAGTTATCGCAGGGTTTTCATTAACACATACAGTAACCAATGAAGAAGGTAAGCAGGTTGTAGCTCCTTACTTGTACAAAATTTGGGCTGCTGCCGGTGTTACTGATCCTCATAACGAAAATTACAACGCCATTATAGCTGGCAAAGCCGGTTACATGAATAAAGTTGGATTTATAATCCGTTTAATTTGCTTCCTTGGTTCATATTGCATATTTGGTCGTTTATTGGCTAAATATTCAGAAGCGGAAGATGATTTGGGCGGCATGTTCTACTACAAAAAGAGCTTTAACATGTCATGCTTATTCCTGGTGATCTTTGGTTTTACTACACCAATATACGCTTTCGATACCATCATGTCATTAGAAGCAGAATGGTTCTCAACTATGTTTGGTTGGTATAACTTCGCAGCAATGTGGGTTAGCGGTTTATCTGTTATTACACTTACATTAATCAGGTTAAAACGTATTGGTTACTTTGAATGGGTTTCAGAAGATCATATGCATAGCTTAACCAAGTTTATCTTCGGTTTCTCTATCTTCTGGACTTACGTATGGTTTGCTCAGTTCTTATTGATTTACTATGCTAACATGCCTGAGGAAACAGTTTACTTCTTTAAACGCTGGGAGCCTGAGTTTAAACCTTGGTTCTGGATCAACATCGTAGTAAATTTCCTTACTCCGTTATTAGTGTTGATGTCACGTGACTCTAAACGTATCTATCGTACTGTTGAGATTATGTGTATTATCTTGATTGTTGGTCACTGGTTAGATTACTTTATGATGATCATGCCTGGTACAGTTGGTCCAACTTCATCGTGGTTAACTGAGATTGGCCCGATTGAGATAGGCGTGTTCTTAGGTTTCGGAGGTTTATTTACCTTCACTGCGATGACTGCTTTAACCAAGTTCAAATCGTTGGTTCCTAAAAAACACCCGTTCTTACAGGAAAGCCTTCATCATCACATATAATAATTATTACATTTGCACCATATACAGAATACCAAACAGCTTACTAAAATGGGATTCAGAAAACTAATAAATTCTAAAAAACTACTATCGTTCTTCGCTGCGTTTATGCTCCTGGGCACAAACCTGCTGATGGCGCAAACTGCGGCAGGTGCTGCTCCGGGCCAGGAAGAGGCCCCTAAGGTTGACTGGACCGGGATTGCGTATTATGTGCTTATATTTTTCCTGATCTGCTTAGGCGTCGCCATTGTTGGTAAAATCCTCAAGATCTACGATCTTACTTTAAAGATGCAAGGCAAAAAAGGCATTAAGTGGAATACCGTGATGGCTGTAATTTGTATTGTTTTCCTTTTTGTAGGTTTATACGGTGCTTACTGGTCATTCACCGAACAGGGCAGTATGACATTGCCGGAAGCCGCTTCGGCTCATGGCGTTAAAATAGATGAGATGTTTACCGTCACCACTGTTTTAACAATGATAGTATTTTTTGTTACCCAGATCCTGCTGTTTACATTCCTGTTCCAATACCGTCATTCTGATAAACGTCGTGCACACTTCCTGCCTCACAATAATACCATCGAAAAAGTTTGGACAATTGCACCTGCTATCGTTCTGACTATCCTGGTTGTGTTTGGTTTCTTTACCTGGCAGAAGATCATGAACAGCGAAAACCTTAAAGATGATATCAATATCGATGTAACCGGTCACCAGTTTGCCTGGGAATTGCGTTACCCTGGTAAAGATGGTGTATTAGGCCCCAAAGATTTCCGTTTGGTTACAGGCGCTAACTTGTTAGGTGTTAACTTTAAAAAGAAAAGCAGTTTTGATGACTTGAAGGTTGATACTATGTATCTGCCGGTTAACAAATCAATCAGGCTGAATATCCTTGCACAGGACGTGATCCATAGCGTTTATATGCCTCACTTCAGGGTTCAGTTGAACGCGGTACCTGGTTTACCAACCTTCTTTAAATTTACCCCGACTATTACTACCGCAGAAATGCGTACCAAATTAGACGACCCTAAATTTGAATATACCCTTTACTGCAACAAAATATGCGGTGGAAGCCATTACAACATGCAAAAAGTTGTACGTGTTGTTTCTGAAGCCGAATATCAGTCATGGCTGTCAAGGCAAAAGCCTTACCTCAATGATGCTTTAAGAAAAGAGCTTCATTTTGCGGCAGCAAACAACGAGCAAAGCGGTGCTTCAACAAATAGGTTAGCGTTAAATAATTAATAAAGATAAGAAATAGAGATATGTCAACATTAGCAGTTCACGACCACGCAGGAGCCCACCACGACGAACACGGTCACGAACACCATCATGACCAATCATTCCTGTCTAAATATGTATTTAGCATGGACCACAAGATGATTGCCAAGCAATTCCTGATTACAGGTATTACGATGGCGGTTATCGCAATGATTTTGTCAATCCTGTTTAGGATCCAGCTTGCTTACCCTGATAAAACATTCCCGCTGTTAACAACTTTGTTGGGTCGTTTTGCACCTAACGGTCGTATCAGCCCCGATTTTTACCTTGCTTTGGTTACCATACACGGTACTATCATGGTATTCTTCGTACTAACTGCCGGGTTGAGCGGTACTTTTGCCAACTTATTAATTCCATTGCAGGTAGGTGCACGTGATATGGCTTCGCCTTTCATGAACATGCTTTCATACTGGTTCTTCTTTTTAGCCAGCGTTATCATGTTGTCATCTTTCTTTGTACAAAAAGGCCCTGCCAGCGGTGGCTGGACAATCTATCCGCCATTATCTGCATTGCCAAAAGCAATGCCGGGTTCAGGTGAGGGTATGACCCTTTGGCTGATCAGTATGGTACTGTTCGTTGCATCATCTTTAATGGGTGGTATCAACTACGTAAGTACTGTATTAAACATGCGTACAAAAGGCATGGACCTTTGGAAAATGCCTTTAACTATCTGGGCTTTATTCCTTACTGCTATATTAGGTATCCTTGCTTTCCCGGTTTTAGTTGCTGGTGTAGTATTGTTGATATTTGACCGCAGTGTTGGTACAAGCTTCTATTTATCTGATATCGTATTAAACGGCGTACAGCAACCATTTGAAGGTGGTAGTCCGATCCTGTTCCAGCACTTGTTCTGGTTCCTTGGTCACCCGGAAGTATATATCGTTATTATGCCTGCGATGGGTATCTCATCTGAGGTAATGTCGGTAAACTCACGTAAGCCAATCTTTGGTTACCACGCGATGGTTTACTCTCTGATCGGTATCACTGTATTATCGTTTATCGTATGGGGCCACCACATGTTTGTTACAGGTATGAATCCATTCCTGGGTGGTGTGTTCATGATCACTACGTTGATCATTGCGGTTCCATCGGCAGTAAAAACATTTAACTGGTTAGCTACGCTTTGGCGCGGTAACATCAGGTTTACACCTGCTATGCTGTTCGCTATCGGTATGGTATCGTTCTTTATCTCTGGTGGTTTAACAGGTATCTTCCTGGGTAACGCTACTTTGGATATCAACTTACATGATACTTACTTTGTGGTTGCCCACTTCCACCTCGTAATGGGTTCGGCTGCTATATTTGGTATGCTTGCAGGTGTTTACCACTGGTTCCCTAAAATGTTCGGCCGTATGATGGACGAGAAATTAGGTTACCTGCACTTCTGGTTAACATTTATCTGTGCTTACCTGGTATTCTTCCCAATGCACTTTATGGGTCTTGACGGTGTTCCACGTAGGTATTATGCCTTCACCGAATTTGCTTCAATGCAAAAATGGTTAACCATCAATACATTTGTAACCTGGGCTGCTATTATCGCCGCACTTACCCAATTTGGTTTCCTTTATAACTTCTTTGTATCCATCTTCAAAGGACAAAAAGCAACTCAAAACCCATGGGAGTCAAATACACTTGAATGGACTACTCCTGTTGAGCACTTACACGGCAACTGGCCGGGCGAAATTCCAACCGTTTATCGTTGGCCATATGATTACAGCAAACCAGGTGCAGAAGAGGATTATATCCCTCAAACTGTTCCTTACTCGCAAACTATGAGCTCAAACCTTCCGCACGATTTTGAAGATAATCCTGCAGGTTTGGAAGAACTTAATAAGTTTACAAGTACGCTGAAAGCAAACGAACAAGTAAAATAATTAATACTTATCTGATCTTTTAGGGTACCATCCTAATTTGAAGATTTGAAAATGTGGAAAAATTTGAAAATCGATATTTTCAAATCAATAAATTTTCAAATCTTCAAATTCAGAATAGGTACCCTAAATTTTTAGAACTATTTAGATGAGCACAGCCAGAAAAAATAGGTTTCAAAAGATCAATATTACAACCATTGTTCTGCTCTTTGTTTTGATTCTTGCCGGTGGTGTTGTGCGTAGCTCAGGTTCAGGCATGGGATGTCCCGACTGGCCAAAATGTTTTGGAAGGTACATTCCGCCTACTGATATCAGTGATCTGCCTAAAGATTATAAACAGAAATACGTAGCCAAACGGGTTGAAAAGAACCAGCGTTTTGCAAAAACACTTGATGTATTTGGTTACAGTGATCTGGCAAAACGAATACGCGAAGATCGTTCTATCCTTGTGCCTGAGGAGTTTAATGCAGGCAAAACATGGACTGAGTATATCAACCGCGTTATTGGTGCTTTATCTGGCTTTTTTCTTTTGCTTTCTGTTGTTTTTTCATTCAGCTACTGGAAAACGGATAAGAGGATAGCCATCCTGAGTATTTTTAATCTGGTGCTTGTGGGGTTTCAAGCGTGGTTAGGCTCAATCGTGGTATCTACCAATTTGATTGCCTGGATTGTTACCGTACACATGCTTTTAGCGCTGGCTATCTTAGCTATTTGTATTTACACTTATCATGTAGCACGGATTTCGGGTAAAAGTACTTCAGGGTCGTCACCTTTGGTTTACGTTATAACGCTTGCTGCACTGTTTGTAAGTATTCTGCAAATTGCTTTCGGAACCGAGGTACGTGAGAAAATAGATGCGGTTGCCAATCATTTTCAGGGAGGTTACCGTAAAGATTGGATCACCAATGCCGGCGAGATATTTCAACATCACAGGGATATAGCCATTTTGGTGTTGATATTGAACGTTGCTTTGTTTGCTTTGATCCGTAAAGGCTTTAACAGGCATTCTATTCAGCAGCAGCTGATGAGTTTTACATTTTTAATGATCACGTTGCAGATAGTAACCGGGATCTTGTTATCATATCTCGCATTGCCGCCTGTTGCCCAGGCTGCACATATTGTATTGGCGAGTTTAATATTTGGGGCACAGTTTTATTTGCTTTTAAATTTATTTCAGGGTGTTAAGGGTAGGGAGGTAAGCAGATGAAATGGACTGATTTTTCAAAATTGATCAAAACAAGACTTACTACCTTGGTGGTATTTTCGGCGTCGATATCATTTTTAATCGGAAGTCGCGCAAATGGCCATATTGTTTGGATTGATTGGGTAAAGCTTATTATAGGTGGTTTCCTGGTTACATCGGCAGCCAATGCTTTTAACGAAATCATCGAAAAAGATTTGGATAGGCTGATGAAGCGTACTATGGACAGGCCAATCCCTTCAGGCAAAATGACTACGGGGCAGGCATTGGTATTAGGTTTAGGCATGGGCATGGCCGGTACTTACTTGTTAGGCAGCTTAAACCTGTTAACCGGCTTACTATCTGTATTTTCGATTTTATTGTATGCATTTGCATATACGCCTTTAAAACGCAAATCGGGTATTGCAGCAGTTTTTGTTGGCGCTATCCCCGGAGCGTTGCCGCCGCTTATAGGCTATGTAGCTGCGCAGGTTCACGGTAGGATAGACGAAATAGCCTTAATCTTATTCTCTATCCAGTTTATCTGGCAGTTTGTCCATTTCTGGGCTATTGCCTGGGTTTTGGATGATGATTACAAGCTCGCAGGTTTTCGCTTGTTGCCGTCAGGTAAAAGAGATTTAACAAGTGCGGTAATTACGTTTATATTTGCCATCGTTTTATTACCCGTAAGTTTATTGCCAACCTTTTACGGTTATGGTGGTTACTGGGTAGGCGGTGTATCGCTGATATGCAGCTTAATATTTTTATATCAGTCATTTATGCTGTTACGTACCCGGCAAATACCCGAGGCTCGTAAATTAATGTTCGGCTCGTTTTTTTACCTGCCGGTAGTTCAGATAATGTTTTTAGTAGATTTTATAGTTAAGTGAGATGATGGCAAGGATGGAACAAGATAACGACAGGCTGAACCTTGGTGCCAAAAAGTTTAATATGTGGATCTTCATATTCACATCATTTATGCTTTTTGCAGCTTTTACCAGCGGCTTTATCGTTTATTCGGGAGGCAGCGGGCACGGTTTAAATGTGATCATGCCGCAGTCGTTTTTGTATAGCACTATTGTTATAGTGTTAAGCAGCGGCTCGTTGTTTTTAGCGTCAAAGGCTGCCAAGGCGTTGCAGTTTGACAAACAGAAGCTGTATTTATGGATCACATTGGGCTTAGGGCTGGCTTTTTTTGCCTTACAGATCTATGCCTGCTATGTGTTAACCTTCAAAATGCAGATCTATTTTGTTGATCCTAATGCTTCACGCTCCTTTGTTTATGTTTTTGTTGGCGCGCATTTGGTACACATTTTTGCGGCGCTGTTATTGCTAATAAATACACTTATAGGTACATACCGTAATATCCCCCAGGTAAGGAATATGTTTAAGATGGAATTAACTTCCATTTTCTGGCATTTTCTCGATATTATATGGATTTATCTCTATGTTTTTTTACTTTTGAATCATAATTAATACACCCATAGATTAGTACAGATGAGTACAACAGTTTCACAAATTGACGAAGTAAAAACTTCGCCCTGGTCGGGAGGAAGATCCCCGTTCAACGTGGAGTACGGAAAAATAATGATGTGGTTTTTCCTCCTTTCGGATGCATTTACCTTTTCATCGTTATTGATAGCTTACGGTTCATTGCGTTTCAGCGCAAGCGTATGGCCAGGTGCGGATAAGGTTTTTCAATCAGTACCCGGATTAGTTGATCACGGTGCACCATTGGTGTTTGTGGGTTTAATGACCTTCATCCTCATTGCAAGTTCTGTTACTATGGTATTGGCTGTAGAGGCGGGCCATCGTAATGCTAAAAAAGAGGTAGTAGGTTGGATGATAGCTACAGTGATAGGCGGTTTCATGTTCCTTGGTTGCCAGGCTTTGGAATGGGGACATTTACACCATGAAGGTTTCTGGTGGGGAAGTGTTCCGCCTGCCGAAGAACTTAAAAAGTTATTTACCGGCGGCACCGAAGCTGTGCAACATATGACTTCGCAGGAGTTTGCTAACTTGTTCTTTACTATCACAGGTTTCCACGGTTTCCACGTATTTACAGGTGTTATTATCAACATTATTATTACGGTAAACGTGTTAATGGGCACATACGAAAAACGAGGCAGTTATTTAATGGTTGAAAAGGTTGGTTTGTACTGGCACTTTGTAGACCTTGTTTGGGTATTCGTATTTACATTCTTTTACTTAGTTTAAAAATATTTATCATATGTCAGCAGAATCGCACGAAATTCATCACGATGGTGATCATGAAACCATGAGCAGAAAGCGGATATGGCAGGTTGCAGGTATCTTAACTGTTATTACCTGTATCGAATTCTTTATCGCGCTTGTATGTGTGCCTAAAGGAATTCTTCCGATACAGTATGCCAATCCTGTATATATCGTTTTAACCTTGCTTAAAGCATTTTATATAGTTGCATATTTCATGCACTTGAAGTTTGAGAAAATGGGTCTCATATTGTCAATAGCAATTCCGGTAATATTTATAATCGGTTTAATCCTGGTACTTACAAACGAAAGCCACCACTGGGTTGACCTGAGGTAATGAACAAGGCTTCTATATTAAAAAAGATCCTGATCCTGGTACTCATATTAGCGGTACCGGGATTTTTATATTATTTACTTACCGCTAAAGGTAAAAACAGGTATAAGCCCCTCGCTGTTTTTGGGCCAAAGTTGGTTGCCAAAACTGGGCATAAATTTCACGGCAAGTACATTCCTGATACCATCTACCACACCATTCCTGATTTTAAACTTACCGATCAGGAAGGAAAGCCGGTTACACTGAACACACTGAAAGGAAAGATTTTTGTAGTTAATTTCTTTTACGCTAACTGTCCTACGGTTTGCCAAACCATCAACAAAAACATGAGCTGGCTGGTGGGTACGTATTACAAAAACAAGATGGTTTACTTTTTAACCATCACAGTTGATCCGGAACATGATACTCAGGAAGTATTAAACAAATACCTGCAAACATTTAAGCCCGAATCAAACCGCTGGCTGATGTGCAGTGGCGATACTTCATCGGTTTACAACTTTGCCCGTAATGGGCTGTTTGTAAATGCTGCAAAAGCCGGTAGCGACTTTGTTTACAGCGATGATTTTGTACTGGTTGATCAGGAACACCGGATTCGTGGATATTACAAAGCAGCGGTAACACCAGAGGTAAACCGCCTTAACGATGAGATAAAAGTGTTGATAGCCGAAGAGCTTCGTAAAGTTGATAAGCCGTTATATTAATTTGCCATGAGTGATAAATTTATAATCCGCTTTGTTGCGGGTGTTACCATATTTGTAATTGCAGTAGTTGTTTTGTTAAACAGGCACCTGATACCGGGCCCGGCTGTGGCTCCTGCTTTTACACCTTACCTGCCGATGCTTAATGCTGTACTTAACGGCACTTGTACCTTATTGCTTCTTTTGTCGTTATATCAAATTAAACAAGGGAATATAACACTGCATAAACGACTTAACATTGTTACGTTCTGTTTATCGTCGTTATTCCTTGTATCGTATATCCTGTTTCATTACCTGATGCGTAACGAGATCGTTTACGGAGATCTTAACGGCGATGGGCAATTGTCAGCAGCAGAAAGGACATCTGCCGGTTTTTTGAGGACAATATACTTAACCATTTTGACGCCGCATATTATACTTGCGGCAGCTGTTTTGCCGTTAATATTATTGAGTTTTTACCGCGGGCTGCAAATGCAGGTTGAAAAGCACCGTAAGCTGGTGCGCTGGGCTTTCCCGATATGGTTGTATGTTACCGCGAGCGGTGTGGTGGTCTACTTAATGATCCGTCCGTTTTATCATTTTTAATTTATAATTGGTTAAATTTGTACTTATGAAACAAGGTTTTAAAGTTATCCTTTTTGTAATGGCCCTCGGCCTTATGCTGATTGCCCGTGAACCTGTAAAAGCTCAGTGCGCACAATGCGCTGCTACTGTTGAAACCAACGCACAAAGCGGTAGTTCAAAAACAAGGGGTTTAAATAACGGGATCCTATTTTTATTGGGTGCTCCTTATTTTGCTGTAGCATTAGGTGGTTACATCTGGTATAAAAAATACCGTCGTAAAGATGTTAAGCTTGAGATGCGCGGCGAAAAACTTAATCTGAATTAATAAGCAGCTGCGGGTGTTATTTGCCGCTTTTGTAACCTTATAAGATACTTATCGTGTCTCAAACACCAAAGTCATGGGCTATGCTTAAATGTAAATGTCCGCGCTGCAGGCGCGGCGATATGTTTAAGGGTAGCCCTTACAGTTTCTCCAATAAAATAAATCTTAACTGCCCTCATTGCAACCTCTTTTTTGAGATAGAGCCTGGCTATTTTTATGCCGCCATGTACGTTAGTTATGCACTAAATGTGGGCGAGGCCCTCGGCATTGCCTGGCTTACTTATTTGGTTACCCATAACCAGGATTCGCCGTGGTTATATCTTGGTGCTATAATTTTAGGCTGTTTTGTACTTGCTCCTGTAAATTTCAGATATTCGCGTGTGTTTTTGTTGTATTGGTTATCACCCAAGATACATTACCAAAGCTATTTAGATACCGATGATATACCAGGAAAGTATTGATTTTTTAAAAGATCTCGCCGTAAATAACAACCGCGAATGGTTTGCCGCCAATAAAGAGCGTTACGATAAAGCCCGCGAAAATGTAATTGATTTTACAACGAAGGTGCTTGACAGCGTTCGTAAAATTGAAGCAGGCATGGACGAGAACCTTGATGCCAAAAAATGTGTGATGCGCATTTACCGCGACATCCGCTTCAGTAAAAATAAAGCGCCTTATAAAAATAACTTTGGGGTAAGTATGCCAACCTCGGGCTTAAAAGGTGGCGGTGTTGAATATTATCTGCATATCCAGCCCGGCAATTCATTTATCGGCGGCGGATACTGGATGCCGGAGGCGCCACATCTGAAAGCAATTCGGCAGGAAATTGATTACAACGCTGCCGATCTGAAAAGAATCATCGACCAAAAGGAGTTTGTTAAGCTATTTGGTGATTTCAGAAAGCAGGAGCAGCTTAAATCGGTACCGAAGGGATACGAACCCGATAATGAAAATATCGACCTGCTAAAGCTTAAAAGCTTTGTTGCCTGGCATAAGCTGGAAGATAAAGAGCTAACGGCCCCTGGTGCGGAAAAGCTGGTTGCTGATGTATGCAGCATGATCCATCCGCTTAATGTATTTTTGAAGAACGCCCTTTCTTAATTGGATATAACCCCTTAATAACTATGAAAATTAGATATGCATTTTTAGCCGCTGCTGTATGTTTCACAATGTACTCATGCAAGGTAATGTCTCCAAAAGCATACAAAAGCCTTGTTGCCGAACGTGACTCTTTAGCTAACCGCACAACAAACCTTGAAGGAGAGCTTGCACAGCTGCAGGCAGATACAGCCCGCCTGCACAACCAGCTTGCCGATCTGCGTAAAAACAACAGTGTATTAAACAGCAACCTGGATGCAACATCATCAAAAGCTAACGAATTGGCCGCCCAAACCTCAAGACTGGCTGCTGATTTGAAAAAACGTGAAGCCCGTTTAAAGGAAGTAGAAGATATTTTAAAGAAACGCGATGAGGCTACTAATGCATTGAAAGATAAATTGCAGAAGGCATTATTAGGCTTTCAGCAAAGCGGTTTAACGGTAGATATCAGAAATGGCAAGGTTTATGTATCATTAGCTGATAAGTTATTGTTCCCTTCGGGCAGTATCATTATTGATGAGAAGGGTAAGGCTGCGTTGAAGCAATTAGCGGTGGTGGTAAACAAGGAACCAGATATCAATATGGCGGTTGAAGGTCATACGGATGATAAGAAAGTAAAAAACCTTGGCCAGATCAAAGATAACTGGGATTTGAGCGTTTTACGCGCTACCTCGGTAACCCGCTACCTGACCGAAACTGAAGGTGTTGACCCGCACAGGCTCACTGCAACAGGTAAGAGTGAGTTTCAGCCGATAGATGCCAGTGGTACTGATGAAGCCCGCGCAAAGAACAGGCGAATAGAGATCGTGCTTACCCCTAAGCTCGATGAGTTATACAACCTGATCACTAAGTAATAAATGAAAAGCTCCCGGATAACCACCGGGAGCTTTTTTGTTTCAAGCAGATTCCTTCCCGCTCCTAAGAAGTTGTTTAAATTTTGGCGGAGAGCTTTCATGTAGAGACGCATAATTGCGTCTCCCATAGGACAAGCAGCTTTGCATGTGTTTAACTACCTTAACTTGCATACTGTAGACGCAATTATGCGTCTCTACATTAAAAAGAACACAATTTTTTAACTGATTCTAACAAGCTCCAAATAAAATTTGCAATTATATAAGTACTTATATAAATTGCATCATGAATTTATATCAAAGCCTCGGGCATCTGGTTTTGGGCAGCCGTTTGAGGCGGCTGAGTGAAGCTTTTTTGGCCGAAATTAATCGTGCTTATCAAACCGCAGGTATCGATTTTGATGCCAGCTGGTTTCCCGTGTTTTATTTACTGTCAAAGAATGATGCTTTATCTATCAAAGAATTAAGCGAACAGATAGAGGTTTCACATCCGGCTGCCAGTCAGCTGATCACTAACCTGAAAAAACGGGGACTTGTAAGTACTGATACCTGTAGCGACGATGGCAGGCGGCAACTGGTTACCCTTACTGCCGAAGGGCGTGAGTTGCTGAAACAGGTCATACCTGTTTGGGATGCTATCAGCCTGTCGATGGCCGACCTTGTTGCTAAAGACGAAACTGCAAAACAATTATTGCCGGCCATAAGCGCGCTTGAAAATACTTTTCGCCAAACTAAACTGGCCGATAACATCGTTGAAAAACTGAATACCAATTTAAAACCCGCCGGCAATGACTGATATATTTAATTACGGCACGGACCATCTTACAATAGGTATTTGTCTTGATATAGCAGCAGGCAAAACCAAAGGCATCATTAACAAAGAAGCCGCCGATATGATCAAATCTTCATGGCGCGAGGTGGAAAAGATTGTGCATAGCCATCACCCGGTTTATGGCATTAACACCGGCTTTGGCCCACTGTGCGATACCCGGATCTCGGAGGAAGACACCAGTTTGCTGCAAAGTAATATCCTCAAAAGTCATAGCGTAGGTGTCGGGAAACCCATCCCGCAGGAAATTGCCAAACTCATGATGATTACTAAAGTGCAGGCTTTGGCACAAGGCTATTCGGGTATTGCGCTTGCAACGCTTCAGCGGATCATTTGGCATATCGATAATGATATTATCCCGGTGGTTCCGGAAAAAGGCTCTGTAGGTGCTTCCGGTGACCTGGCTCCTTTGTCCCACCTGTTTTTACCATTGATTGGTTTAGGAGAGGTATTTGAGAATGGCGGGAGGATACCGGCCGGAGAACTTTTAAAGAAGCACGGTTTACAGCCGTTATCCCTTGGCCCCAAAGAAGGCCTGGCCCTTATCAATGGTACACAGTTTATCCTGGCTTTTGCGGTTAAAGCTGTACAACGACTGGATGACACCCTGAACCGTGCCGACCTCATCGGTGCCATGTCATTAGAGGGATTGATGGGCTCTATCCGTCCTTTTGATGAGCGGCTGCACCAGATCAGGCCTTTTAAAGGTACAAGGATGGTAGCCCATCGGCTGTTTACTTTGCTTGACGGATCGGAAATCAATTCGTCGCACATCAATTGTGATAGGGTACAGGATCCATATTCGTTGCGTTGTATGCCGCAGGTACATGGTGCTTCACGCAATGCATGGCTGCACCTGAAAGAGCTTACGGAAATCGAACTCAATTCGGTTACCGATAACCCGGTTATTTTTAATGCCGATGATACCATTAGCGGGGGCAATTTTCATGGACAGCCACTTGCTCTGCCGCTTGATTATGCAACCACAGCAGCAGCCGAAATTGGTAACATTGCCGACAGGCGCTGCTACCTGATGAGCGAAGGTCGTTACGGTTTGCCCAAACTGCTTACGCATGATGCCGGGCTTAATTCGGGCTTGATGATTCCGCAGTATACTACTGCCGCCCTCGTTACCGAAAATAAAACCCTGTGTTTCCCCGCCAGTGCCGATAGTGTGCCAACCTCACTTGGGCAGGAGGACCATGTATCCATGGGTTCCATAAGCGGGCGCAAGCTGCACCAGGTGATAGATAATATTGAATACATTCAGGCTATTGAACTGCTTTACGCGGCACAGGCTATGGATTTCCGCAGGCCGCTAAAATCGACGCCGGTTATTGAAGCTTGCCATCAGCTGGTAAGACAGCATGTGGCTTTTATACAGGATGACCGCGTTTTTGCTGTTGATATTAACAGTCTTCACAAACTTATTACGGATGGCTCCCTGCTGAAAACTGCAGTTGAAGCTGCTATTGCTCACCAAATAGATTTAAGTCATGACGAGTTCGGAATTTATTAAAACCTACGCTAATCATCCGGTGTACAAAGCACCGCGTGGTACGCAGCTTCATGCCAAAAGCTGGCAAACCGAGGCTCCGCTCAGGATGCTGCTTAATAACCTCGATGGTCAGGTAGCCGAAAATCCTGATGAGTTAGTGGTTTACGGAGGTATCGGTCAGGCCGCGCGTAACCCGGAGGCGCTCCGCAAAATTATTGAGTTGCTGCTGAAATTGGACGAATATCACTCGTTGCTGATCCAGTCGGGCAAGCCTGTAGGGATTATCCGTAGCCACCCCGAAGCACCAAGGGTTTTGATTGCCAACAGTAACCTGGTACCTGCCTGGGCCAACTGGGAGCATTTTAATGAGCTGCGCGAAAAAGGGTTGATGATGTACGGGCAGATGACCGCCGGCAGCTGGATCTACATAGGCACACAGGGCATTTTACAGGGCACCTATGAAACTTTTGTGGAATGCGGTAATCAGCATTTTAATGGCGACCTGACAGGCAAACTCATTGTAAGTGCCGGTTTAGGTGGTATGGGCGGTGCTCAGCCGTTGGCGGCAACTATGGCGGGTGCCGTGTTTTTAGGTGCCGATGTAGATGTGTCACGGATTCAAAAACGGGTTGATACGAAATATATTGACAGGATGACTTCATCATATGATGAAGCCATCTCCTGGATAAAAGAAGCTATCGCCAAAAAAGTAACACTTTCGGTAGGATTAGTGAGCGATGCCGGTGATTTGCTTGAAAAGTTATTGAAAGATAATATCGTTCCTGATATACTTACTGATCAAACTTCGGCACATGACCCTTTAAATGGGTATATTCCTAATGATTTGTCATTAAACGAGGCTGCTGCATTAAGAAAAGATGATGCAATGGAGTACAAACGGCGTTCGCTGAAAAGTATGGCAAGGCATGTAGGTTTGATGCTGGCACTGCAAAAAAGAGGTGCGGTAACTTTTGATTATGGTAACAACCTGCGTGAGTTTGCCCGGCAGGGAGGTGAAGCCGATGCTTTTAATTTTCCGGGTTTTACGCCGGCTTATATCCGTCCGCTGTTTTGCGAAGGGAAAGGGCCGTTCAGGTGGGTAGCACTATCCGGTGACCCAGAAGATATTTATACTACCGACCAGGCGTTAATCGAAGCTTTCCCCGAAAATAAGCCATTAATTACCTGGCTTAAAAAGGCAAGAGAGAAAATTGCTTTTCAAGGATTGCCTGCCCGCATTTGCTGGCTGGGCATGGGTGAGCGTGAAAAAGCCGGGCTGATATTTAATGAACTGGTGGCCTCCGGTAAAGTAAAAGGCCCGATAGTAATTGGTCGTGACCACCTGGACTGCGGTTCAGTAGCATCGCCCAACCGCGAAACAGAAGCCATGTTAGATGGCTCGGACGCGGTATCCGACTGGCCACTGCTCAACCTAATGGCGAATGCCTCAGGTGGTGCAACCTGGATCTCGTTCCACCATGGCGGCGGGGTAGGTATGGGTTACTCCCAGCACGCCGGTATGGTAGTACTGGCCGACGGCAGTCATCGCGCAGCAACCTGTTTAAAAAGGGTGCTGTATAATGACCCGGCCATGGGTATCTTTAGACATACTGATGCCGGATATGATAAGGCTGTGGAGTGGGCGGATAAGTTTGGGTTGAAAGTGTGGTAAAGCAAGTGATAACGTTATACGCCACGCAGATTCGCTGTCGGCCTGATAGATACTTAGAACGCGATAATCCTCAGGGTCCTCTGCGAGAGACCCTGAGGGAACGTAAAGTGTGGTAAAGCATAATATGTAAAAAGGTCATTACGAGTAATTAAAATCCGCGGCCTTTGAAGGAAGATAACATATGCCTACCGTCATGCCGAATTTATTTCGGCATCCCATAGGACAGGTGGCCGCTTTGCTTAGTATGGCCGCTTAGCGAGTGGGGTGCTGAAACAAGTTCAGCATGACCTTGATTTTTATAATGTCATGGGTAGATACGAAGCAACCCCCGATCTAAGATAGAACGATGAAAAAACTAACAGGTCCATTTACACAAATACTGCCTTTAACAGGCTTGCCGATTAAAGGTGCCCTGAAAGATGAGCAATTGCACATAATTGCCAATGGGGGTGTGTTAATTGAAGATGGGCTGATACTTGCTGTTGATGATTTTGAAAAACTCCGCACAAACTATCCATCGGCACAAATAGAAGAAATTACCGGCGATCATGTATTACTGCCCGGGTTTGTGGATTGCCATACGCATCTTTGTTTTGCTGGTAGCAGGGCTAAGGATTATGCCATGCGCAATTCTGGCAAAAGTTATTTGGAAATTGCCGCATCGGGGGGCGGGATCTGGGATTCGGTAACTCAAACCCGTTTGGCTACAGAAACTGAATTAAGCAATTTACTGGCGAAACGGATAGCCCGTCATTTGGCAGAAGGTGTAACAACTATTGAAATTAAAAGCGGTTATGGTTTGTCGGTAACGGAAGAACTCAAACAGCTAAAAGTTATCCATCAGGCTGCTAACAAAACTCGTGCTCATATTGTGCCAACCTGCCTCGCTGCGCACATTAAACCGAAAGATTTTGATGGTGAAGGAAATGAATACCTGAAATATTTGTTAAATGATCTGTTGCCGAAGATAAAGCAACAGGATTTGGCTAACCGTGTTGACATTTTTATTGAGCAAAGCGCTTTCAATACCAGTGATGCATTGTTTTATTTAAGCAGGGCTAAACAAATGGGTTTTGAGGCTACTGTTCATGCCGATCAGTTTACAACCGGAGGCAGCGAGGTTGCTGTTAAAGCCAGAGCTGCTTCGGCCGATCATCTGGAGGCCAGTGGAGATTATGAGATAAAATTATTGGCTAATTCAGATACTGTTGCTGTAACTTTGCCCGGCGCCTCGTTAGGCTTGGGAATGGGATATGCCCCTGCCCGGAAACTGCTTGATGCCGCAGCCAGCCTCGCCATCGCCAGCGACTGGAACCCCGGCTCGGCCCCAATGGGCGATCTGCTGATGCAGGCGTCGGTAATGGCGGCGGCAGAGAAGTTAAGCACGGCCGAAGTTTTCGCCGGTTTAACCTATCGCGCGGCACAGGCATTAAAGTTAAATGATCGCGGTGTATTAACTAAAGGCAAGCTTGCCGATATGCAAGCCTACCCATGTAACGATTACCGCGAGATATTATATCACCAGGGAAAACTAAAACCGGCCCAAGTTTGGACGGCAGAAAATAACGATTAAGCAGATATTACGATTTGCTTAGCTACCAATGAACCATTGAACTAATGAACCAATGACCAAATTAATAGAATGCGTACCCAATTTTAGCGAAGGTGTTAACCTCGATATCATTAAACAGATAACAGATGCAGTTGAATCTGTTGAGGGGGTAAGATTACTCAATGTTGATCCGGGAAAGGCCACTAACCGAACCGTGGTAACTTTTGTGGGCGAACCGGAAAAAGTGATTGAAGCAGCTTATCGCGCCATAAAAAAAGCGGGCGAGGTGATTGATATGAGCAAACAAAAAGGCGAGCACCCAAGGATGGGCGCAACAGATGTTTGTCCGCTGATACCCATTAGTAATATCACCATGGAGGAAACTGCCGAATATGCAACGCGGCTTGCCAAGCGCGTGGGGGAGGAATTACAGATCCCGGTTTATTTGTATGAGGCTGCGCAGCCTAACAAAAGCCGGAGCAACCTATCGGTGATACGTGCCGGTGAATATGAAGGCTTTTTTAAGAAGATCAAACAACCGGAATGGGCACCCGATTTCGGTCCCGCGGAGAATGATGTTAAACGTGGGGCTACTGTGATTGGTGCCCGTGATTTTTTGGTGGCTTATAATGTTAACCTGAATACTACCTCTGTCCGCAGGGCAAATTCTATTGCTTTTGATGTACGTGAGGCTGGCCGCACCCTGCGCGAAGGAGATCCGATCAATGGTAAAATAGTATACGACGAAACCGGCAAAGCCAAAACCATCCCCGGTTCATTAAAGGCGGTAAAAGCTATCGGCTGGTATATTGAGGAATACGGTGTTGCCCAGATTTCGATGAATTTGACCAATATTAATATTACCCCGGTGCATAAGGCTTTTGATGAAGTGTGTGATAAAGCTGCTGCACGCGGTATCAGGGTAACAGGCAGTGAGCTGGTGGGCTTGATCCCCTTGAAGGCGATGCTTGATGCGGGTAAATATTTTTTGGAGAAGCAGCAACGCTCTACAGGAGTAAGCGAAAAAGAACTGATCAGGATAGCCATTAAATCAATGGGACTTGATGAACTTTCACCTTTCAAGCCTGAAGAACGCATTATTGAATATTTACTGAAAGATAAAGCAGGCAGCAAGCTCATTAACATGAGCCTTGCCGATTTAGCCGATGAAACCGCGAGCGAAAGCCCGGCACCTGGTGGTGGTTCGATCTCAGCCGCTGTTGGCGCTTTGGGAGCCTCGCTGGCTACCATGGTGGCTAACCTAAGCTCACATAAAAAGGGTTGGGACAGCCGCTGGCGGGAATTTAGCGACTGGGCGCAAAAAGGACAGCAGTTTAAAAACGAACTTTTAGCATTAGTTGACCAGGATACAATAGCCTTTAACCAAATCATGCAAGCATTCTCCCTGCCCAAATCAAACAATGAGGAAAAAGCAGCCCGTGATAAAGCAATACAGGATGCTACCCGTTATGCTATTGAAATTCCTTTTAAAGTAATGGACGCAGCTTTAGGTAGCATGGAAGTAATAAAAGCAATGGCGCTAAGCGGCAACCCCAATTCCATAACTGATGCCGGCGTAGCCGCTCTTTGTGCCCGTAGCGCGGTATTGGGCGCATTTATGAACGTAAAGATCAATGCTTCGGGCTATAAGGATAAGAGCTATGTAGTTGACGTTATTTACCGCGGTAATGAAATTGAGCGGAAAGCGATTGCGCTGGAGGCGGAGATCATTGAACTGGTGAATGAGAAAATAGGGTTGGAGTAGTTGAAGGTCCTTCCAAACGGCATTGCGAATTAATAAAGCAATCGCGAACTTTACAGGGCGAACCTGCTAATTGGTGATTGCTTTATTAATTCGCAATGACGCTTCTAAATAGTTAAGGCGGCTCCTTTGGAGAGGATTTCGCTGAGTTTCTATATCCTCTCGATATCTCCGCTCCCTGCTTTTGAGCTTGAAATATTTTTAGCACCGCCGGTATAATGCACATCGCCTGAGCCGCTTACCGATGCATCAATTTTACTGCTGGCATTGATGGTAGCGTCGCCTGAACCTGCTATGTGTACCTCGGTATTAATGGTGATCAAATCGCGGGCGGTAAAATCGCCCGAGCCTACAACATTTACTCTTGAATTATCGGCACGGCCCGAAAGTTTCATATCACCAGAGCCCGAAATGCTGCTATCCAGGTTTTTAGCATTCACTTTGCCCAGCATATCGCCCGAGCCAACAACTTTTAATTTTAATGAGGTAGTGCTGATGCCGTCTTTAAAATAAACATCGCCCGAACCGGCAACGTTAATGCTGGTCATATCTTTAGCTACCACATGTACAATCATTTTACGGCTGCGGCCAAAGCTCCAGTTATCCCAGTTGGTACCTTTTTTACTGTAAATCTTCAATACCCCGCCCTGCACTTCGGTAATGATCTTGTCGATAACATCCGAAGGTGCTTCAACTTTTACCGATTCGTTTGAGCCCTGTGTAAAGTAGACATCAAAAGAGCCTGCCAGGTCAATAGCGCTGAAGCCTGATAAATGACGGTCTTGCGTGGTTTGGTCGGCGTGTTTAACAATTGGGTTTACTGTTTTTGCCGAGGCGTAACCTGTAGTTCCTGCTGCCAACACGGCTGCCAATAATATTTTTGAAATCGATTTCATGACGGTTGTTTTAGTTTCGTTTTCCAATTAGACGCCGGCAGTGGGAGGAAAGTTGCACGGGATTTGATTTTTTTAGTGAGTAGTTGATTAGGTTGATTGGGTGAGTGGTTGTTTTGGGAGGGGGGAAGTTTTTCACCTTATTAAACAAAAAAGACTTACGAAGTATTTTAAAACTTCGCAAGTCTGAACTCTACAATTTCTCATCCTGAGTAAATGTCTTTGAAGGAGTAGTAACAAAGTGGGCGTGTCAGTCTGAGCCTGTCGAAGACTCGTGCGCAGAGGCCCTATTCACCATGCTTCGACGGGCTCAGCATGCCCCCCGTTTTTTGTTATGGGTAGGAATCAACTACTCACCCAATGAACCACTCACTCAATCAACCTTAATATAGTAATTGAAAGTATCCACCTCCACATTGTCCTTCGTAATACCGTCAATTTTTACAGGGGTAAACTGTGTGGTTGGTTTAATAAATATATAACCGCCGCCTTTTACACGCACCTTTACCGGCATGTTGAAACCTTCGGCATTGGCAATCCACTTGGTATAAAGCTTGCCGTCTTTAGTTACAAACTGGAGGGTTGGGATGTCTTTATAATGCAGGTACTGGTCAAATACGGGAGCAAGGTTCATGCCTGCCTGTTTGCAGATATAGCCTACAATATCGTCATAGGTAACGGTTTTATGGTAGAAGGTTTTGTTAAGCCCGCGGAGGATGCTGCGCCATTTGTCATCATTATTGATAATGGTGCGCACCATGTTTAACAGGTTGCCACCTTTATAATACATATCACCTGAACCTTCCATGTTTACACCATACGGCCCTACAATTGGTTTGTCATTACGGATATTTTTACGAGTTCCGTTCACGTATTCCTGCCCGGCTTGTTTACCGTAATAGGTTTCAATGAACAGCGATTCGGAATAGTTAGTAAAACTTTCGTGGATCCACATATCGGCAACATCTTTTGAGGTAATGTTATTGCCAAACCATTCGTGACCGCTTTCGTGTACCACGATGAAATCCCATTTTAGGCCCCAGCCGGTACCTGAAAGGTCGCGACCGAGATAACCGTTTTTGTAATGGTTGCCATAAGCTGTGCCGCTTTGGTGTTCCATGCCGAGGTGTGGCGTTTCAACCAGTTTATAGCCGTCTTCATAAAAAGGATAGGGGCCAAACCAGTATTCGAACGATTTAAGCATTCGCGGCGCATCAAGCTCCCATTGTTTTTTGGCTTTGTCAACATTATAACTTAATGGCCAGTAGTCCAGCGTTAACGGGCCTTTTTCGCCCTGGTAAGCACCTTCAAAGTGGACATAGTCTCCAATGTTGGCTTCTATGTCATAATTGTTGATAGGGTTAGCCACAAACCAATCGAAGCGGGTATAGCCGTTATTTAAGTCGGTTACTTTGCGTAATCTGCCGTTGGATACATCTTTTAAACCATTAGGTGCGCTGATACTGATCAGGGCGCTGTCTACCTCATCGTATTGATGATCTTTTGTAGGCCACCAAATACTGGCGCCGATACCCTGGCAGGCAGTTGCCACCCACGGTTTGCCTAATGAGTCGGTAGTGTAAACCACGCCGCCATCCCATGGCGCACGTTTTGCAATAGTTGGGTTACCGGAATAATAAACAATAAACTCGTCCTTACTGCCTTTTTTTATGGTTTTAGGGAAGGTAACAAACACCGCATTAAACTCGCGTGTAAAGGGAATTTCGGCGCCCTCATACACCACTTTCTCTACTTTTAAATTGGCAAACAGATCAAACTGAAGTTTGGTGAAATTTTGAGTAGCCGTGAATTTGAACAGGTTGCTGCCGCTGATGAATTTTTTATCGATATCAAACTTCACATCCAGGTGATAGTAGTTAATATCATAACAGGTACGCAGCGGTGTTAAGCTCCCTCTGAGCGAATCGGCGCGGGTAAATGTTTGCCTGTTGGTGCCTAACTGTGCCTGAGTTGGCGTTATGCCAGCTACGGTAAGACCTAAAGCGACTGCAAAAATATTTAAGAACTTATTTTTCATGTATGTTGAGGGTTAATCCATGAGCGCACCCACGTAGTAGTTTAAATAATCAATTTCGATATTATCTTTAGTAGCACCTGCAATTTCAACCGGGCTCATTTGTTTTGTTGGGGTGATGAATTTGTATTCGCCGCCCTTTACACGTACCCTGATGGGCATATTGAAATCTTTGGCTTCGGCTATCCAGCGGCAGTAAAGCTTGTTTTCATGGCTGGTAAATTCAAGCACCGGAAGGTTGCGGTAATGCAGGTATTGCTCAAAAATAGGCGAAAGGTTCATGCCCGATTGTTGGTTGATGAAGCCCACCACATCGTCATAGGTAACTGTTTTATGATAAAAAGTTTTGTTAAGCCCGCGCAGGATGCCGCGCCATTTTTCATCATCATTAATAACAGTGCGGATCATGTTCAGGAAAACAGCGCCTTTGGAGTACATATCGCCCGAGCCTTCTTTGTTTACATTGTAAACGCCAACTATAGGACCGTCATTATTAATGGTGAGCCTTAAACCGTAGTTATATTCCTGTCCGGCTTTTTTACCCCAGTTATCCTCCACAAAAAGTGATTCGGAATAACAGGTAAAGCTTTCGTGGACCCACATATCGGCAAGGTCTTTATCGGTTATGTTATTGCCAAACCATTCGTGCCCGCTTTCGTGCACGATGATATAATCCCATTTGCTGCCCCAGCCTGTACCCGATAAATCATAGCCCATATAGCCATTCATGAAGTGATTGCCATAGGCTACTGCTCCCTGGTGTTCCATGCCCAGGTGCGGGGTTTCAACCAGTTTATAGCCATCTTCATAAAAAGGGTAAGGGCCAAACCAGTGCTCGAAGGCTTTCAACATAGGCTTAACATTGGCGGCAAATTGTTTTTTTGCTTTTTCCAGACTAGTTGGCAAAACCCAATAATCAAGCGTAAGCTTGCCTTTTTCGCCCATGTAGGTGTCTTCAAAATGAGTATAATCGGCAATGTTGGCAGCAACATCGTAATTGTTGATCGGGTTGGCCACAAACCAGTCGAACCGGGTATAGCCATCCTTAAGCTGCGTCACCTTGCGCAGGCGACCGTTGGATACATCTTTCAAACCTTTTGGCACACTGATGCTGATCATCATGCTGTCCACCTCATCGGCCAGCTGATCTTTATTGGGCCACCAGATGCTGGCACCAATCCCTTCGCAGGCGGTTGCTACAAAGGGTTTGCCTAATGAATCTTTTTTAAATACCAGTCCGCCATCCCAGGGGGCGTTTTTAGCTATAGTTGGGTTACCGGAATAGTAAACGGTAAACTCATCTTTGCTGTCTTTACTTATGGTTTGCGGAAAGTTGAGGAATACGGCGTTGCCATCGCGGGTATAGGCAAGTTCTTTCCCCTTATAAACAACTTTAGCAATGTTAAGGTTAGCAAACAGGTCGAACTGGAGTTTATTGAAATCCTGTGTGGCGGTGAATTTAAACTGATTGCTGCCGCTGATAAACTTTTTATCGATATCAATCTTAACGTCAAGGTGATAGTAATTGATATCATAACAGGTACGCAAAGGCGTAAGCATTCCACGCAATGAATCGGCATGGGTGAATTGCTCTTTTTCCTTCAGGAGCTGGGCCCCCGCTGGTTGAGTGAATGTTGCAGCACTTAATAAAGTCAGGGTTGCAAAATATAGTTGTTTTATTTTCATGTACTTAAATTGTGTCAGGTTAAAAGGTATCCATGATAGCCAAGTTAAAGTTTTTTTAACGCATGTCATTTCGATGAAGCAGCGGGAGCCTCATGCGGTGGCGCGGAAGAGAAATCTTATACGCCCTGTAAAGTTGCTTTTCAAGCC
Source organism: Mucilaginibacter gossypii (assembly GCF_900100945.1). Taxonomy (GTDB): domain Bacteria; phylum Bacteroidota; class Bacteroidia; order Sphingobacteriales; family Sphingobacteriaceae; genus Mucilaginibacter; species Mucilaginibacter gossypii. The sequence goes on from NZ_FNCG01000004.1 coordinate 37,996, forward strand.
TACTCTTCGCGCGTATAAAATTGCTCCCTACGGAAATGAAATAGGAGAAAAAAACTAATCTCTGACCTCCAACCTCTAATCTCTAAATAACTACTTCAACACCTGCACATCAATATAGCTATTATTATAAACCGTTTCGGTTGCTTTGATGTAATCGCTTTCATCAGCTTTATATGGGTTTTCCACAAATTTTTGAGGATTGCGTGCTACTATCGGGAACCAGGTGCTTTGTACCTGGATCATGATACGGTGACCTTTTTTAAAGGTGTGCAATACATCCTGCAGGCGGAAATTTACATCGGTTTTTTGATTAGCCACCAAGGCCTCCGGCTTTTCAAAACTATTGCGGAAACGTGCCGGCATTACTTCCGAACGTACCATTTGCCAGTAATTACTCAGGATGATGTTTTTGTTTGGCATATACGGGTTGTTCGGTTCATCGGCCGGATATACGTCAATCAGTTTAACAACAAAATCGGCATCGGTGCCTGTTGTAGCAATTTTCAGGTGTGCCATGATCTCGCCCCCAAGGGTAACATCATCATTTAATATCTCGCTTTGGTAAACCAACACATCCGGACGGCGACCTGCAAAACGCTGGTCCTCGCTCATATAATTATGAGGGGTAAAGCCCATGGTAGTGGTGTTATCTTCGGTATAAGGAACCGGTTTAAGCGGATCGCTGATGTATGATACAGAGCCCTGAGTTGCAGGTTGGGTATTTACAAGCTTACCATCGGCACCCAAAAACATTTTTTCATGCACGGCATTGGCGGCAGGCCATTTATCAAATGTTGCCCATTCCTTTTTGCCGGTATTAAACATGTAAGCATTTGGCAAGCCGGAATTTTTATCTCCATTGCCTTTCAGGAAGTGGTTGAAGAATTTGGCTTCGATATTTTTTTGATAGAAGGTAGCAATGCTATCGCCAAAGTAAACATTGCTATGCATGGTATGCCCTGTTTCGCGCGACCAGCGGCCATGACCGAATGGTCCCATCACGATAGTATTGTAAGCGTTTGGATCGGTTTTGTTGATGGTTTTATAAATAGCCAGCGGGCCGGTTAAGTCTTCGGCATCAAACCAGCCGCCAACCAGCATTACAGCAGGTTTTACTTTGCCGTAATGTTTTAGCAGGCCGCGCTTTTGCCAAAACTCATCGTAGTTAGGGTGGTTAATAGATTCCTGCCAAAAGAAGTTATCATGATAAAATTTATCGGCATTTTTAAGCGGGCCAAGATCTAATAAATACTGGTAACCGTCTTTGCTATCGGGTTTAAGCATGGAGTACCAGGCTTTGCTGGTTGTATCAGTTTTTTGAACACCAAATACCGGGAAGGTGAAAAAGTACCCCTCAATGAAAGCGCCGTTGTGATGAAAATCGTCAAAAAAGAAATCGGAAATAGGGGCTTGCGGCGATGATGCCTTAAGTGCCGGGTGGTTTGACAGGATGCCCGCAGCAGTATAAAAGCCCGGGTAGGAGATACCATACTGGCCAACCTTGCCATTGTTGTTGGCTACGTTTTTAACCAGCCAATCGGTAGTATCATAGGTGTCAGAACCTTCGTCAACATCTTTTTTGCTTTTCTTGTTATCGATAACCGGTGTCATGTTGGTCCAGCTGCCTTCACTTTTCCAACGGCCGCGTACGTCCTGATAAACAAAAATATAACCTTCTTTCATCATAATTTCAGACGGGCCAAGCCTTTGAGGATATTTATCCTCGCCGTAAGGGGCGATGCTGTAGCAGGTACGCATCATCATCATCGGGTACTTATTTTGCGATGAAGCATCCTTTGGGGTATAAATAGAGGTGAACAGTTTTACACCATCGCGCATGGTGATGTACACATCTTTTTTGGTAAAATGCTCCTTTACATAGTTGCTTTGAGCATTAACGCCGGTATATAATAATACCAGCACAAAAAGTAAGTTAATTTTCTTCATGAGATCAGTCGTGTTAAATTGGGTTAAATTTAATAAAGAGTTAACGATAAACCGATTTATCATTAACTCTGTTACAAAATGGGATAAAATGCGGTTGGTATGGGGTAAATTTTATGTCGGATTTCGGATGTTCGATTTCGGATTTTTGTCTGAACCGGGATTAAATCCCTAAAATCATGGTTCAGAAAATAAATGCTAACCTCTAATCTCCAATCACTAATCTCTCAAAAGCAACTTTAAAATCCTTAACTTTGCCCACCATAAAATACACACTACTATGCAATATGATGTTATAGTTATAGGTTCGGGCCCTGGCGGTTATGTAGCCGCTATCCGCTGTGCCCAGCTTGGTTTAAAAACCGCAATTGTTGAAAAGTATAATACCCTTGGCGGTACCTGTCTTAATGTAGGCTGTATCCCGTCAAAGGCACTGTTGGATTCGTCTGAACATTACCACAATGCTGCCCATGCTTTTAAAACCCATGGCATCAACCTTAAAGATCTTTCGATAGATTTTGGACAGATGATTAAACGCAAGCAGGAAGTTGTTGATGCTAACACCAGCGGCATCAGCTACCTGATGAAGAAAAATAAGATTGACACTCACTTTGGCGTAGGATCATTTAAAGATAAAAACACCATCACTGTTAAAAAGAACGATGGTACTGTTATCGAAATTACCGGCAAAAACGTGATCATCGCTACTGGTTCAAAACCATCGGCATTGCCATTTTTGCCTATCGATAAAAAACGCATTATTACATCAACCGAAGCATTGAGCCTGAGCGAAGTGCCAAAACACCTGGTGTTGATTGGTGGTGGCGTTATCGGTTTGGAGCTGGGTTCGGTTTATGCCCGTTTAGGCGCCAAAGTATCTGTAATTGAATTTATGGACGGCATTATCCCAACTATGGATAAGGGCCTGGGCCGTGAGCTGCAAAAAGTATTAACTAAACTGGGTATGGAGTTTTACCTGGGGCACAAAGTTACCGGCGCTGCCGTAAAAGGTAAAGAAGTAACCGTTAGCTTTGATACCCCTAAAGGCGAAAAGAAAGAACTGAAAGGCGATTATTGCCTGGTAGCTGTTGGTCGTATAGCTTACACCGATGGCTTAGGTTTAGAGAATATCGGTATTACCGTTGAGGAACGCGGTCGTAAAATTACGGTTGATGAGCACCTGGAAACCAAAGTTAAAGGTGTTTATGCCATTGGCGATGTAATTAAAGGTGCCATGCTTGCTCACAAAGCTGAAGATGAAGGTACGCTGGTTGCCGAAATTATTGCCGGCCAAAAACCGCATATTGATTACAACCTGATTCCGGGTGTAGTTTATACCTGGCCAGAAGTTGCCGCTGTTGGTCAAACAGAAGAGCAACTGAAAGCAGCCGGTGTTAAATACAAAACCGGTTCGTTCCCGTTCAAAGCCAGCGGCCGTGCCCGTGCCAGCGGCGACCTGGATGGTTTTGTAAAAGTATTGGCTGATGCCACTACCGACGAAATTTTAGGTGTACACATGATTGGTCCGCGTGCTGCCGATATGATAGCCGAAGCAGTTGTGGCAATGGAGTACCGCGCGAGTGCCGAAGATATTTCGCGCATGAGCCACGCCCACCCAACCTACACTGAAGCGATGCGCGAAGCATGTTTAGCCGCTACTGAAAACAGGGCGATACATATTTAATAATTTCGGAATTGGGATTTTCGATTTCGGATTTTTAATTTTATAAAAGCAGGAACAACTTTATGTTCCTGCTTTTGTTTTATGTACAGATGCAGACATTAATCAATATCGGAATTGTGTTATTAACCATTGCGTTCATGGAACTGCTCTCCTGGGCCCTGCACAAATACCTTTTCCACGGGCCATTATGGTTTATTCACAAAACGCATCACCAACAAAGGCATGGCTGGTTTGAACTGAACGACCTGTTCAGCATTGGCTTCGCTGGTTTTGCTTTATGGCTGATATGGATAGGGCATTTAACTCTGGACTACCGGCTTTGGATTGGTACTGGTATCAGCATCTATGGTATCATTTATTTTATTTTCCACGACTGGTTTATCCATAACCGTTTCAAAGCATTCAAAAGTGATAATCGCTACTTGGCCGGCATCCGCCGGGCACATAAAATCCATCATAAATCGACGGAGAAATATCCATCGGAAGAGTTTGGGTTATTGGTTGCGAATAGGAAATGGTTCAGGAAGTAAGATGCTGTAAAAAGATTATTTTTTTGCATCGGGCCATTGCTCTTTAAAAAGCTTATCGACAGCTTGATTAAACTCCTTACTAAAAACAGGTTCGGCAGGTCCGCCTTTTTTGAGGTCATACACGTATGGTACCATGTGATCTTTGTTGTTAAATAGCTTGTCGTTATTACTATCCGATTGAACTTCAATAAGCAGCTTATTTGTTTTAGCAACACGTTGCCAGCTAACAACATTGAGGCTTGTAGGCGAAATCTGTTTGAAGTTATTTCCGGCATCGTCGGATGTGAAAAGATATTTCGGATCAGCATAGGTGAGTTTTTGATCTTTGTTAAAATCCTCAATTATTACCGAATAACAAATCAACTTCCCATCAATATTCAAGCCTTGTGCTGGGTTAGGATCATGCGCTTCTGATGAATATACATCTGTACCCGAACTCAACTCTTTCTGATCTTCGTATTGGAGAATTATCATTTTACGGTTATCGAGTAAATGATATTTTTTGCTTAACGAATTATAAAATGCAATATTCCAATAAGATACCTGTTCGCTCGATTTGAAACTCATTCTATCGTCATCAGTTGGATTTGCCAACGGAAATAGCACATTTTGCGAACTGTCTAAAAGTACGGGATTGTTAAAGTCAGTTACAATAGGTTGGAAGTTAGCGGCTGTGTCTTTATAAGTAAGCTCATTATTCGCCGAATGATCAGAAATAACGCCACATCCTAATAAAAAAACAGAGCTGATAAGTAATAACTTGCTTGAAATACGCATTTGTGAACGGTTTAAATTATTGATATAAATATAGTCATTTACATCAAAGAGTTAACAGCCGTTAAGTTGCTATAACTATCGCCCTCAAACCTTATCTTTGCCTCCAACATTTATGAATATCCTCATCGTAAACAACACCCCAATCCCGGCAACTAAATATGGCGGTACCGAACGCATTATCTGGTGGCTTGGCCGTGAGCTGAATAGGTTAGGGCATAAGATTACCTATTTGGTAGGAGCGGGTTCAACTTGTCCGTTTGCGAGGGTGCTGATCTACGATCCGGCTGTTGATATAAACCAGCAGGTGCCCGATGATATTGACGTGGTACACTTCCAGTTTCAGGTGAGTGGTTTTACTAAAAAGCCTTATATCGTAACTGTTCATAATAACCCTGGTGGTGTGCAATTAGATGTTAACTCGGTATTTGTGTCGGCCAATCACGCTCAGCGTCATGGCTCAGCGGTGTTTGTACACAATGCCATAGATACGGCTGATTATCAAACATCTATACTCGGTAATAAGCGTATCCATACCCATTTTCTGGCTAAAGCAGCCTGGCGCGTTAAAAATGTAAAAGGGGCTATCGATGTAGCTACCATGAGCGGTAATAAGCTGGTTGTACTTGGAGGTACCCGGCTTAACCTGAAAATGGGATTACGCTTTACATCCAACTTAAATGTGCGTTTTAAGGGAATGGTTGGTGATGAAGCGAAATCGGCAGTGATGAACGGTTCAAAGGCGCTGCTTTTTCCGGTGCTGTGGCATGAGCCATTCGGAATTGCTATTGTTGAAAGCCTGTATTTTGGCTGCCCGGTTTTTGGTACACCTTACGGATCGTTGCCCGAACTGGTGCCCGCTGAAGTTGGCTTGCTTTCGGTCAGTAAATCTGAATTAGCCGCCGGACTTAAAAACGTTGAAAGTTTTAATAAACAATATTGCCATCAATATGCTGTCGATAATTTTAATATCGGCAAGATGGCTGCAGCATATTTAACCTTATATGAACAGGTTTTGAATGGTCGAAAATTAAATTTGGCCAGGCCCGAACTCATCAATCGTGATCAACCCAAATACCTGCCCTGGAATAATTAAAATTCAGCTATTTTTGGGCATAAATATTTTTAGTGGAGAGTACAGCAGCTTCAATTTTTTCATCGCAAAAACGGCCTTATTTTATTGTGCTGTTATTAGCTATCGTGCTTAATGTAGCCGGTATCGGCATCAAATTCTTTACTGATGATGGGGCTTTGTATTCGGCCCTGGCCCGGAGCATGGCACAAAGCAATAACTTTACCGATCTGATGTATCACGGTGCCGACTGGCTCGATAAGCCGCATTTCCCCTTCTGGATTATCGCTATCAGTTTTAAGATTTTCGGCATCAATACTTTTGCTTATAAATTGCCCGCCCTGCTGTTTTTTTTCATGTCGGTGGCGTACACTTACAAGCTTGCCAAAAAGTTTTATGGCGATGAAACGGCTATTATCGCTATCCTGATCCTGCTTACCGCGCTGCACAGCGTAATGTCAAATACGGATGTACGTGCCGAGCCTTATATTATGGGCTTGCTCATGGGCGCTGTTTATCACTTTTATAAGGTAAAAGAACGGTTCAGCATGGCCGATGTGCTGCTGGCATGCATATTTACTGCCTGCGCAGTGATGACTAAAGGCATCTATCTGCTCATCCCGATTGGAGCGGCTATCATTGGCGATTATTTATTTAAGGGAAATATCAAAGGCGTGTTCCATTGGAAATGGCTGTTCTCGTTTATATTGGTGGTGATATTTACTTTACCCGAAATTTATTCGGTATATACCCAGTTTGACCTTCACCCCGAAAAAGTTATTTTCGGTCGCACCGGGATTTCAGGCATCCACTGGTTTTTGTGGGACAGCCAGTTCGGGCGTTTTAACAATAACGGTTACATTACTAATACACACGGCGACAAACTATTTTTTGTTCATACCCTGCTGTGGGCTTTCGCGCCATGGGCTATTCTCCTGTTCTATGCACTTTATGCTACCGTCAGGAAAATGATTAAAGGTATAACCCAGCCCGAGTATCTGTGTATCTCGGGAAGCGTATTAATGTTGCTGATCTTTTCAGCTTCCAAATTTCAGCTGCCTTTTTACACTAATATCCTGTTCCCATTTTTTGCTATAATTACGGCGGTTTTTATTAGTTCATTAAAAGCTGGCGCCGGGTTAAAGTTTTTCAAGATAACTCAATACATTATCACATCGTTTTTATTGGTTGCTGTTATCGTACTTAATTTTATTTTCGCGCCCGAATGCTGGCCGGTATTTGTTTTGTTGATTGCAGGGTTTATTGGGTTGTCCATTTACATTTATAAAAAGCCAACACCAATTTATCAGCCTGTATTTTTATTTACCTGCGCCGTGTCTGTTTTAGTGAATGCTTACCTGGTGACCGTAGCTTATCCTATTATTGTTGATTACCGCGGGGATCTTTCGGCCGCCGAATACCTCAATCAAAACTATCCACGGGAAAAAGTGAGTGCCGCGGTTTTATCAAACACATTCGATTTTTACTACAAAGGCGGCGTTACTTATACCAATATTGATGCTATCCTAAAAACCGATAGCCTGAAAAGCCGGATTATAGTAGCTGATGAAAAAGCGGTAGCTGAGTTAAAGCAAAAAGAGATCGGGTATACTACAATAAAATCCTTTCAGGATTTTCCTCATGAAAACCTAAGCCTGCCCTTTATCATCAAAAAGAAGAGGAGTACTACTTTGGATCAATTTTATTTGATCAGGATGAGGTAGAGCAATGCCCGCTATAAATTGGCAATGCCCAAATTAACAACTACCTTCTTGTTTAAACGCCTTGATGGGAGCAACTGTTTAGGCCAGGTTTGTAATTATAGGGTGATAACACACAACAATCAAAAGGCTGTCCCTGAGGCAGCCTTTTGATTGTTTAAATAAATTTACCAGCCCGGATTTTGTGTTAACGCGGGATTAAGGGTAATTTGTTGTGCCGGAATCGGGTATAAATAATTTTTTTCCGAAAAATTGCGCGCTGTATTGTCAAGGATCAGCTGACCGTTAGCATCTAACGCGTTGGTAGGAGCAGGCTTTAAAGGGTTTGGCCCAACATCGGCCTGCGTACCTTTAAATTTAATGCCTACCGGCCATGGGCTTACAAAAGCACTGATGTTTCCATAAGCTGTACCGCCGGTGTTGCTAACCAGGTCGGTAGCGGCACTATGCCAGCGCTTAATATCGTCAAACCTGAAGTTTTCATAATAAAGTTCAATAAAGCGTTCCCTCCTGATCTCCGTACGCAGATCCAATCCGTTTGCACCTGCGAAACCATTTGTTAATGGCGGCATATTTTTATTAACACGCAGACGTACCAGGTTGAGCGATTTGTTGAGATCGGCATCTGTTATGGCACCGTCACGTTCATAAACCGCTTCAGCATAGTTTAGCAGTACTTCGGCATAGCGGATCACCGGGTAATCTTCAGATTCTTTTGTATCTGGGCAGTTGCGTTCGGTTACCCATTTTTGATTGGTATAACCGCCAATCTTAACAACTTTTCCCATAGATAAAGCAATATCAGCGGCGTCATTTAGCCAGGTTACCCGGTAATTGGCGTTACCGTACCAGTAGTACATATTGTTAACCTGAATGGTATACTTTAAACGATTATCGCGGTTTATAAATTCCGATCCGTAACTTTCAAAACCCTGGAACAGGGGCGATTTCTCAATAGGCAATCCATCCTGGCATAAAAATGCGTTCACGTATTTATGCTGAGGCCCAATCTGCGTTCCCTGCCTGCTGATATTTGTTCCGATTGTTTTGCTCACATCATCATAACGGTACGATAAAAGGTACTCATGATTAGCAGTTTTGGTAACTGAAGCCGGGTTTGATTTTGGATTTTCGAGGATGAAAAGGTATTTCTGTGCAGAATCACCCAATATGGTACTGTTACCACCCAGGGCATTTGAAGCTGCTGTACCAAAAAGTGCAAATTGATTGCTGGTTATCACCGCGTTAGAAGCCGCGGCCGATTTGTCGAGCAGCATATTATAACGGGTTGCATCGCCGTTTCTGAATTTTTGCCATGTGCCTTCATAAAGTGCAACCCTTCCTAAAAACGCCTGCGCGGCAGGTTGGCTCACCCGGCCAAAATCTGCAGAATTGGCTAAGATGGATGCAGGCAGATTTGGTATGGCCGCTTCCAGATCGGCAACAATCAAATCAGCTACCTGATCGCGTGATGCCCTGGTGCCATATAGTTCGGGCGAATCAAGGTTCAGCGTTTTGGTGATCAGCGGAACCCCGCCATACAATTGTAGTAATTCAAAGTAGCAGTAAGCCCTGAAAAATTTGGCTTCGGCAACAAACTGGCTGATGCTGGCCTGGTCGGGGAAAGTGGCGGCCTTTTCAAGTAAATAATTGCAATTCCTGATCCGGGAGTAATTATTATTCCAGTACGAATCACTTGCTGGTACTGTATTGATACCGGCGCCATAAACGCCACCTCCGCCAAATACATCGGCACGCCCGTCATAATGAGGGTTATCTGCAAACGAATTGTTGAAATTACGGAGATAACCATAATATTGGTTGGCAAATGTTTTAAAATCACTGGCCGACTTAAAATATGCCGCATCCGATAGCTGGTCCTGTGGTTTAAGGTTAAGTGACTTGTTGCAGGCGAACAAGCCTGTAACAATAATTATTGAAAGGATACTGAAGATCCTCCGGTAAATATTTTTCATAATCATTTCAATTAAAAAGTGATGTTTGCGCCTACGGTTACATACCTGTAAAATGGATAACGCTCATTGCCTGCGGTGGTCCTGGTTATTTCAGGATCCCAGCCATCATGAATTTTGCTGTATTCCCACAGGTCGCTTCCCGAAATGTAAAACCTTAAACGGCTGATAGCTTTGGTGCGCTCTGTTAACGATTTTGGTAAGGTATAACCGATAACAAGGTTTTTCAGGCGTACATAAGCGCCGTTTTCAACAGACCAGCTTGAAATCTGGTAATTGTAACCATTAATTCCATTGCTATGCAGGTTAGGGTAATAGGCATTCGTATTTTCAGGGGTCCAGGTTTTACCGACCCATTGGGTGGTTTGCGCCTGATAAACGGCGGCAAAAGGTACGCGCCAGTTATTTGCACTACCATTGGCCCTGAATATTGTCCGTTTACCTACCCCTTGAAAAATGCTTGTGAAATCAAAACCTTTCCATTGCAGGCTTAATGTCAAACCAAAAGTATAGCGCGGAATGTCGCTGCCTAAATAAACAAGGTCGCCCATATCTTTTGCCGATGTACCTGTAGTAAGTTTACCATCGCCGTTAACATCAACAAAATAATTATCTCCCGGACGTAAGCCTGAGTTTTGGCCCGGCAGGTTGGTTAAAGGGGTGGCTACAGGGATGCCAATAGTATTAATCACTCCGCCGGGGGCATAATAGGTGGAGTTATAGGTATCAACCTGTGCCTGTGTCTGGAAACGGCCTCCGTATTTAAGGCCGAAATATGATCCAAGCGGATACCCCTCAACAGTAGCGTTATAACCTGCACCTAATGCCGGAACGCCGTTAAAATATACCAATTTGTTTTGGCTGTTGGTAATATTACCCGAAATACTGTATGTTACCTGCCCAACGTGGTCTCGCCAGGTTAATTGTCCTTCCCATCCCCAGGTTTTCAGGTCGCCGTTATTTGACTGGGGCGCTCCAATGCCCAAAACAGCCGGATAGGTAACACTCACCAGCATGTTTTTATTCTGATTACGGAACACTTCAAAAGTTCCGTTTAAGCGACCGTTCAGCAAACCGAAATCAATACCAATGTTCCGTTTTATAACAGTTTCCCATGTCCTGTTGAGCGAAACCAGGTTTCCGGTGGTTGTAGTAGCGGTTGCGAGTGCTGAACCTAAAAGGGTATTGCTATTGCCGACATTAAGCGATTGCAGGTAATCATAAAGGCCGATGCCACCCTGGCTGCCCGACGTAGCGTAAGAGGCCCGTAGCTTTAACTCGCTAAAAATATTTGTTTTTTTTATGAAGCTTTCTTCGCCTAAGCGCCAGCCGCCCATGAGGCTGTAAAATGGTTTCCAGCGTTTATCTGCAATAAATTTTGAAGAACCATCATACCTGCCGGTTCCTTCAAACAGATATTTGCCTTTATACGCGTAGGTAGCTCTTGCAAAGTATGAACCCAGGGCGTAGTGGTTGCGCTGTTCGTCGTTGGTTACAAAACCGGCCAACGAACTGCTCAGCCCCAAATTTAAAGAAGGCACATCATCGCTGCCCAAATTGTAGGTACGTGTATTAAACATATCATACTCATCCCTTTCGTAGGAGCTGCCGATCATTAACGATACATCATGTACTCGGTTAAAGGTATTGGTATAGGTTACGCGGCCAATGAGGTTATAATATTTATCATTGATATTAGCACGGAAATAGTTTTGGCTCCCTCCCGAAGTACCACCTGCCGGCGCGGTAGTGCCGGTCAGGTATTTATCATCATATGAATAAAGGCGAACGGTTTTGGTTTGTACGCGGTCATCCTGCCACCAAACGTTATATCCCGCGGTTCCGGTAAAGGTAAGGTGCTTCATGAAATTATAGGTAAGCGTTGAGTTTAACAGTGCCCGGCTATTGTTTTCCAGGTTGTCGCCCCCATCCCTTAATAGGCCCGCGGGGCTTGTTACACCCCCCCACTGATATGGCCGGCCAGATTGCGTGAACATAGGCAAACCGATCTGAAATCCGTTTCCGAGCGCACTGTAACTCCCCGAAGTATACATGGTTGGCTGTTGAATATTATTTTGCTCAAGCGAAATATTGGTTTCCAGTTGCACTTTATCGCTGAATCTGTAACCGTTATTAAGTCTGAGATTATAGCGTTGATTACCGTTATTGCCAATCCGGAGCTGGCTGCCGTCGTTTAAATACCCTAACGAAACACGATAAGTGTTTTTTTCTGTTCCGCCTGATACCGAAAAATTGTGTTGTGTTGAAGTAGCCCTCCCCCATATGTACTGTTGTAGTGATACATCAATAAAGTCAAGTTCCTTTACATCGAGGAATGCCGGCACAGGCAAGCCGTTATAAAACGAATTTGCAGTGATACTTCCGGTGGTGTTTCCGGGAATCTGTGATGCCAGTACCACCGTGCCTTTATTGGCCAGCGCGAAGTTGGCCAGTTGGTACCAAAGGTCGGTTGTTGGCGCTACTCCATAATTATCATTTGTTCGGGCCTGAAGCAGGCCATTTGCCCATTGGTCAATATTTGTCATTTTAGGCTGAAGACCTAAAAATTTCTCAGACACAGAAGGGTCATACTGGATCACCATTTTACCCGCTTTACCTTTTTTGGTAGTGATCAGTACAACACCATAAGCTGCACGGGCACCATATATTGAAGCCGAGCCATCCTTCAAAACTGAGATATTGTCGATATCATTTGGATTGATAGAGTTTAGCTCGTTGTTATTGTTAAGGGCAACCCCATCCAAAATGACCAAGGGATCCTGTCCGTTAACGGAGGTTGCACCGCGGATCTGGAAGTTCCAGTTTTCGCGACCCGGTTGCGCCGAGCTCCTGGTTACCACCATGCCCGGAACCTGGCCCTGCAAATTGGCAATAGGGTTATTGGTTGGCCCGCGGTCTTCAAATACTTTTGCACTAACTGTGGCAATAGCGCCTACCACTGATGGTTTCTTTTGTGTACCGTAAGCAACCACTACAACCTCTTCCAGATCGCTTCTTTTGCCTGATAACTGAATGTTGATAACAGGCTCATCGCCAATGGTCACTTTACGCGTGTTATAGCCCACAAAAGCGAAAGATAACTTTGCTCCGGGGTTAACGGTTAGTTTGTACTTGCCGTTTACATCAGTTTGAATGCCATTGGTAGTGCCAATAACCTGCACAGTTACACCAGGCAGGGGTTCCCTGGAGGTTGAATCTGTGACAGTACCGCTGATTTGGCGGCTTTGCGCCGCAGCATGATAGCCCATGCCTACCAGCAGCAAAAAAACTAAAAGGCACCTTGCCGAATACTTTTTTTGGTAAAAAAAACTCATAGTTCTTAAATTTTAGGTTTATGACTTAGTGTAATGATCGGCGCTATCCGCTCAATCACTATAAAGACACACACAGGATTTTATTATACTCATTAATGAATGAGATTCTTTTTGGCAGGGAGCTTTGCGAAATTGAAAGAGGGGATGTTTGAGTAGATTGCAAGAGGGATGGTGATTGGGGATTGTACTAAATCGACGCTTTAGATGGATCTATTTAAGTAGGGTTCGCGGTTTTCTTTAACAAAGAGGCGTAGCTTAACTGGCACGGAAATGCCAGGCAAATGCCAATGTTGCTTGCGCCCTCCTGACCCACAGGTCGGAGTTTAGCCTGCAGGTACCGGTGTACATAAAGCATCGTATCCTAAAGGTTTTATTAAACAGTCGATTTATCCGTTCACAAAAAGTCCGTTTGATACGGATTTAAAAAATGGAGGAAAGGAGCGAGCTATAGTTTGCATCAGGAAAGAAAACTAAAGGGCTGCATTTTGTAAGGTAAATAATTTTATTACTTTAAGGGCCTTAATAGCCGCTATGTATTTAAAAAACCACTTTTCCATCGCAATTCTTTCAGTTCTTACATTTTTTTTGTCGCCGTTCAACACCGCTAAAGCCAATGACGGCCCTAATATCTCTGAAGCTCAGGCTTTAATAAATCGGGTAACCCATGGCAGAGCGAGTGAATTTCATTTACAGCCTATAACAGCTACTGTTGATACTTTTTACCTCGCTAATGAGGATAACAAAATAGCTATTAAAGCAAGCAGCACCATTGCCATGGCTAAAGGGTTTAACTACTATCTGAAAAACATTTGCCATGTTTCCGTAACATGGTATGCTGCAGATTCAGTAATAATGCCCGCAGTTCTTCCAAAAGCGTTCACTCCGGCAGGTGAACGCTGCCGTTTTGATAATCGTTTCTTTTTAAACTATTGCACTTTTGGCTACACCACGGTTTGGTGGAAGTGGAGCGATTGGCAGTACTTTATAGACTGGATGGCTATGAACGGGATTAACATGCCGTTGGCTATAACCGGGCAGGAATACATCTGGCAACGCGTTTGGCATAAATTTGGAATGACGGATGAACAATCGCGCGCATTTTTTACCGGCCCCGTGCATTTACCCTGGCAGCGTATGGGTAACCTTGACCGCTGGCAGGGGCCACTGCCACAAAGCTTTATAGACGGGCAGTTCGAGCTTCAGAAAAAAATACTGACACGCGAGAGGGCCTTAGGAATGCACCCCATTTTGCCGGCTTTTGCAGGGCATGTGCCAAAAGACCTGAAAAAGAAATATCCTAATATTAAACTCACTGATCTGGGCTCTTATGATACAGGCGCAGAAAATGACGCTTATTTTCTTGACCCGATGGATCCGCTTTTTGTTAAGATACAAAAGGAATACTTGAGTGAACAGCAAAAACTTTTGGGTACAGACCATTATTACGGGGCAGATCCTTTTAATGAGATGGACCCACCAAGCTGGGAGCCATCATACCTGGCAAAAACAGCGGCAACCATTTACAGCGGTATGAAAAGCATAGACCCTAAAGCTGTTTGGATACAGATGGGCTGGACATTTTATTACGACCGTAAACACTGGACCAACCCAAGATTAGAAGCCATGATAAAGGCTGTTCCGCAAAATCATATGATGATACTGGACTATTTTTGCGAGCAAACCGAAGTATGGCGCATGACGGACGGTTTTTTTAATGCACCATACATCTGGTGTTACCTCGGAAACTTTGGGGGCAATACACAGTTAGCCGCTCCGGTTTTAAAAACTGCAAAACTTTTAAGTGCAACAGAGGATGACCCAAACCACCGGCAAATGACAGGCATTGGCTCAACGCTTGAGGGTTTTGGCGTAAATGAATTTATGTTCGAGTGGCTATTTGATTACGCCTGGAATACCGATGCCAAAGACCCGGCCGATTGGATAAAAAAATATGCTGAAAGCCGCTGCGGGCATAATGATCCGGTTATTGCAGCTACCTGGACAAAGCTGCTCCCGGTAATTTATAATTCTGATGTTTCGGGTGTAGGGCTTGGTAATATCATACAATCAAAACCGATGTTAAAAGGGAACGGAGGGTTTACCTGGCTCGGAAAATACAATTACCAGGCATTGGCTAATATTTTTCCGCAATTCCTGCTTGCCGATTCAGCATCAAAGGCCAATCCTAACTATACACGAGACCTGGCTATGCTGGAGAAGCAGGTGCTGGTAAACCTCGCTGTGTCGTTAAGGGATTCCGTTGGCAGGGCATACCATTCAAAAAATCAGCAATTGTTTAATAAATACACCGGCTTGTTTCTTGATTTGTGCGACGATGTGGACCGTATAACAGCTACTCAGCACGAATTGCTATTAGGTGCATGGATAAAAGAAGCCCGTGATTTTGGCTCGACGCCGGAAGAAAAAAACTATTACGAAAAAAACGCCCGCCTACTGATAACCACCTGGGGAGGAGAAGGCAACGTTACAACCGATTATGCAGCAAAAGATTGGTCGGGAATGATCAGCACTTACTATAAAGGCCGCTGGATTTTGTTTTTTAATGAACTACGTAAAACCATTGATACCGGCAAAGAACCAGACATGGACGCCTTTGATAAGCAACGCGCCGCTTTTGACTGGAAATGGGTAAACACCAACCAAAGCCAGCAACCTTTTAAATGGAATACAACCGGAGATACTTATTCGGTAGCGCTGGGTATTTATAAAAAATGGGCACCTTATTTGTAATGAAATATAAGTTTAAAACTATAGTTCAATTAGATAAAAGTAAAGTTTAAAATAAGCAAGGCCCGGCAGAGATGACGGGTTTTGTTATTTAAATGGAGTTTGCGTTTTGTTTTAAAAAAAGTACCCCAAACTGGCGCGAGTGATGCTTCCGCTGGCCAAATGTGGAAAATGATAACACGGATGGTTGGGTATAAACTTGTCAGTGTTCAATTTTTTAAAAAGCAGCTGTTCAACTTTTGGAAATGCTATTTTGTAATAGCTTGATTATCAAAGATGACTTGTTCAAAACACGGTTTGATGTATTTTAAACCAAATGTAAGTTGTTGATTATTAGCGCTATTTTTTTGGCGAAAAATACCAGGTGTTCACACTTTTAAAAATTGAACACCTGTGAAATGAGTAATCATCCTTATGTTTTCGAACGCTCAACACAGGCCGCTAATACCAGATCAAGCACCGGCCGTGAAACCGGTTTGCTAAAAAAGCCGGTAACATAGCTATAGCTAAGCGCGCGCTCACGGTCTGTTGGATCGATGGATGAGGAAAATACATAGAGTAGTGGTTTAACCGGCAATGCAGGGTACAGGTCCCTAAAGCCTTCAAGGAAATCCCAGCCGTCAAACCTGGGCATCCTGATATCCAGAAAAATAACATCCGGGCAATCCGCCGGGTTATCTGTCAATGATTTTAACGCATCTTCACCGTCGTAACTATGTGACACGGGTTTAAAACCTTCAATTCCTGCAATAAGCTTATCCAGTATAATATGGTCAAGTTTACTGTCATCAATAAAGAGTAATCGGAACATAATTGGTAATTATGATATTGTTGCATAAGTTAAGATATATTATCCGCTTTTAAAAAAAATGGATAGTATTACTACGCTCAACCTGCAATTGGGAAAAGTTATTGTAGTATTGATTAATTTATTTAATAAATTATGTGTGTTTCTATTTTTGAAAGTAATAGCTAAAAGGGCACGTATTTCGCTTTTGCGCACACATACCCTTTTTAGTTTTAATGAACCAGGAATATCACCGGTATCGGAGAAGCAAGCTTATAATTTGGTTAAAGCTATAACGTAGCGCTTTTTTCAACAATTACATTCCTTGCGCGCATGTAAGTGGTACCGGTAGGACCGGGTGATCCTGACGACCCTTCCATTTGGTAATCAATAATAATATTCAGGTTTTTACCAACAAAGTTAGCGCCCGTTTGGGTGCTTTTTAAAACACCATCTATCCAGTATTCAATGGACACGTCGGTCGCATTGGTCTTGGTCATATAAACCGAATAAGTGTGCCAGTTTCCGGGGCTGGAAATAGTTGTACCCACACTCGACCAGCCTCCGCTTGCATTTTTGTAGGTGTTTGTCCAGCAGGTTGCACTTCCTTTAAATTCCATAAAATCGCTTTCGGGGGGCCATGAGTCAGCTCCTGTAACCCAAAAGGCAGGCCATGTGCCAGTTTGTGATTCGCACTGAAATTCACCTTTAAAATGCCACTTAGGCCAGGAGTCGGTTACTACAGGTACGGTCTTGGCATAAACTGTCCCGGAATAATAATGGATCGGTAAATATGGATCTTTATTGCTGTTGCCAACGCTGCCGCTGGGCGCACTGGTTAGTGTAAGCACACCTCCGGAAACTGATATATTTTGAGAGCGCATACGGGCAGACCCATTATGATCAGATCCCCAGGGATACAGGTCATTCCAATAAGTGCTGTACGAGCTAAAGGAGGTGGAAGGAACAACATTTACCCATGATACCGTATTAGTTGCAAGATGACTGGCTGAAGTATTTGCGGCGGAGTTGACGGTGGCTGCATTATCTTTTCTACATGCAAAAAACGATGTAATCACAATAAATGCAATTAAAACAAAAGTTAAATTTTTCATAATAAAGATTTTTTAGGTTAATAGGTGTGCTTCTCCCGATAGTTAATGAGAGTACTGGTTAATTGGTGAAACAAATTAACATACTTAAAATTCCATGGATAGGGGGCAAAACTGGAATTTATGGGGGTTATTATATATTAATATTATAATATAACGATACGATAAAGCGATTGGAGAAAGTGCCCCGAAATGCCCGGAAATGAAAAAGGTTGTTTTCGGGATGAAAACAACCTTTCAGAGCTTACTGTCGCCGGTTATTTCCAGATAGATTTCAATCCGGAAATGCTGATATTATTAATGGCTAATTTTCCGGTGGTTTTAACTGCAAGGTTGTTGAAATCTTCGGTTGGGAAATAGATTGCAGTCATGGTGGTTAAACCTCCGTCGGCAAATAACTCTACCGATGATTTGTCGACTACCAAAATGACGTCGGAATTTTTAGCTGTGCTTAGTCGCGGAGCCGTAAAACAGCCCGAAAAATTCTTTTGGAAATCCATTTTTCCGGCTTTGGTACGATCTATATAGTATTCATCTTTTGCAGGGTCATAACCAATAAGCAGTTCTTCACCTTTAGGGTTTGACAGCCCGATGCTATAATCTTTTAAGGTAGCAAAACTCATTTTTAAGACATACCGGCTTTTGAGCTTATTAATTTTTGAAGTAAGATCAAGAGACCGGTTAACCAAGGGTTGCTTTAACACAATTGTTTTTTCTTCAATATTTTTTAGCTCAGTCACCGGCTTGGATATCAGTAAAATTTGGCCTTTGCTTTGTTTCAGGCTAAGCTCACGTGGAATGGTTGCAGCATTGCGCCAGGCCTTTGTAGGTACCTGGTTGGCATATTGCCAGTTGCTCATCCACCCTAAAAATATTTTACGGCTGCCGGTATTGCTCCAGGTAATGCCTGCATATTCGTCGGGACCGTAGTCAAGCCACCTGGTATTTGAATCAAGTGGACTAAATTTGTTCCCGTCAAAATTTCCTACAAAATATTGCGTTGCCGAACCGCCGTTAGGCCCGCCGGGGTTAAGGTTTACGATCAGGATCCAGTAGGTTTTTCCGTTCATTTTTAGCGGGAACAGATCGGGGCATTCCCATACGCCACCGTGCGCACCTGCTTTGATACCGAATTCGCTTTCTTTTTTCCAGTTTTTCAGGTCAGGGGCCGAATAGAAGGAGATATGATCTTGTGTTGCAAGGGTCATTACCCATTTTTTCTCCGGGGCATACCACATCACTTTGGGGTCGCGGAAATCCCGGACTCCTGGGTTTTTCAAAACCGGGTTGCCGCTATATTTAGTCCATGTGCCGCCGCCATCCAGGCTATAGGCAAGGCTTTGGTTTTGAAACTTATCGGTGCCCTCTTTTTCTCCTTTAGGATCATGATGGGTGAATATGGCCACCAGGGGTATTTTGCCATTTTTACCAAACCCGGTTGTATTATTGGAATCGGCAACAGCGCTACCAGAAAAAATATATCCAAGGCTATCAGGATATAAAGCGATAGGTAACTGTTTCCAATGGACCAGGTCCTTACTTTCCGCATGCCCCCAGTGCATTGGTCCCCATACAATGTCTTTAGGATAATACTGGAAAAATAAATGATAAGTATGGTTATAATAAACCATACCGTTTGGATCATTCATCCAATGTTGGGCCGGTGAAAAGTGTACCTGGGGGCGATGCTCATCGGCATAAGGTTTTGGGGAGGAATCCTGGGCCTTACAAATACAATTTAAAGCAATAAGGAGAGGCAGTATTAATGTGCCGCATTTTGTTTTCATAATTTAAGCTTTTAATAGGTTATACATTTGGCAGGGTATGCAAAAACTTATGGTATTTGGTATAAAAAAGGGAATCCCGGCCTGAGTTATCAGGCCAGGGTTCCGTTGTTTAATTATAGTTTAATAGCCAGGGTTTTGTTTATATAAACCGTTGGTGAACGTAATCTCCGATTGCGGAATCGGAAGGTATTCATCTCTTCCGGCAGTAAATTTAGCCGTTGCTAAAAATGGTCTCCTAACTTTTTCCACGTTAATGTAGTCGTTTAAAGTTGTTTCTGCAATTCCCCATCTAACTAAGTCAAAGAAACGTGCCCCTTCGGTAGCAAATTCCAATCGCCTTTCCCATTGCAAAGCTTTACGGGCATATTCCTGTGTCCAGTTTACCGGGCTGTATGGTTTTACATTGTAGGATGAAGGGAAAGTTCCATCCAGCTTTTTAAGCCGCCCCGTACTGGCTGCCGCCCTGTTTCTGATTTGATTAATTAATGGCAGCGCACTTGCCTGTTGCCCTAACTCAATATAAGCTTCGGCCTGCATTAATAAAACGTCATCATACCTGATGATATCATAGTTTTTTGCCGAGCCCATAAACGGTCCCAGTTTAAAATAAGATGCGCTTGTAGCTAACTGCTGGTTACGCATGGTATGAAAGTTGCCATAAACTCCCGGGTCACGCACCCAACTGTTACTAAAAGGTTTGGTGTTATCATATTTATACGGATGCCCGTCTATACCAACAGTATGGTCTAACCTGGTATCTACAGTAACTTTTGACAGATCGGCTATGCTGTTATTGAATGTATCAAAGTTAGGTAAACCATTGGCATCAGTTGTATAGGCATTTACTAAATTCTGACTTGCAGCATGGAACCCGCAGCAGCCGTATTGAGGTGCCCCGTGCGGATAGTTTAAGCCATCTTCAAAATTTAAACGCCCGGCGGTAGTACCATCATTGATTGTAAATTGTATGGCAAATACCGATTCCGGTCCGTTCTCTGTTTCGGGTAAAAAATTATCAGCAATATCTGCACTTAAGGAATATTTACCGGATGCGATAACTGCTTGCGTAAGTGTAACAACCTCCTGTAACCTTGTTTTATTGATATTGATCACATGGTGTTTATCATCCTGCTCATAGGCCTGGTACAATCTTAATTTGGCTAAATAAGCCTGAGCGTTTAATTTATTGGCCCTGGCCAGATCGGGTTGAGTCGTCGGCAAATTATCAACTGCATATTGAAAATCAGCGGCAATTTTATTCCATGAATCGTCATTTGATAAAGTATTTGAAACTTTCAGGATGTCGGCAGGAGTCGCGGTTTCATCAAAAATAGGGATGTTTTTATATAGCAATTTCATAGTAAAATAGCTATGTGCCCGCAAAAACCTCAATTCGGCCAAACGGATCTTTTTGTTTGGGAATTCAGCATCCGAAAGGGAGTTAACTGCCCTAATCGCCACATTTGCCCTTGAAATAGATTTAAACAAATTTTTCCAGGTGCGTGACATAAACGAATCCATCGAGGGCGTTACCAGGTTGTAATGTTCCAAAGCATCAACTTCGCCAACATCTCCTGTGCCGCCGCCACCTTTATAAGCATCATCTGAACGGACGCTGCCATAAGCCCAGTCACTATATATTGGCCCTATCATATCGCCATTCCCGATAGCTGCATAAGCTGCGGTTACCAAACCTTCAACGGCAGCCGGTGATTTTAAATCTGAAGGAGATAATACACCCTTTGGAGTATAATCTAATGCTTTTTTACAGGAACTAAAAATTATTAGCCCCGATAAAATAGTTGTTACTAATATTTTCGATTTCATATTGAATGATTTTTTTCGTTAAAATGATGCATTGACGCCAAAGCTGAAGATCCGTGGAATTGGGATAGGGTTGAGGTCAATCCGCTCAGGATCTGGGCTCAGGTACTTGCTGCTTTTTACAGTAAAGATGTTTTCGGCCATGGCAAACACCCTTAACCTGGTAAATACAGCTTTAGGTAAAATGGTGTATCCAAGTTGAAGGTTCCTTAATTTGAAATAAGAGGTGTTTACAATGAAGTAATCGGAAGTACGGCCTTCGTTGTTATTGTCTTTTAACGTTAATGCCGGTACATTGGTGTTGGTATGCTGCGGCGTCCAGCCATCAAATACGCCGGGGCCAACGTTTTCGCGGCTGTGCATCAAATTGTTAAACAGAGTATATACGTCAAACCCCTTTCGGCCGGCAACACCTGATCCGAATATAGAGAGGTCGAATTTTTTATAGGTGAGATCAATTCTTGCGCCGTACTCTAAAGTCGGTAAAGTAGTCCCTATCCAGGTTTGATCGTTGGCATCAATTTTTCCATCGTGATTGATGTCTACATAGCGGATCCTGCCAGGACCTGCGCCGATTTGCGTTGGGGCAGCATCAACTTCGGCCTGTGATTGGAAAAGTCCATTGGTTTTATAACCAAATATATCAAACTGTGAATGCCCTATGATGGTATTGTCTATATTGCCCGGGTAAGCTGGTCTAACGTTCTCCGGTAAATCGGTGATCTTATCCCTGAAATGAGAGAAGTTTAAAGTCACATTGTAATTAAAATCTCCTGACCGTTGACCGTGGTAGGTTAATAAAAACTCCCAGCCTCTATTGGTTTTTGATGCACCGTTAACGGTTTTAGATTGTCCTTCACCCAGTGCGGACGCAACCGGAGGAGTAATCAGGATGCCGGTGGTTTTCCGGGTAAAATAATCGAATGAACCCGAGATTTTGCCGTTTAATATAGCAAAGTCCAACCCCGTGTTTAGTTCGTCGGTTGTTTCCCATTTAAGGGCAGGGTTTGCTGCCTGGGTCTGAACGAAGCCTGATGGCAGCGCTCCTGTATTGGCGCCGGATAATGAATATGCGGTACCAACGTTCATATATTGTTCCCAAAAGCCTGGCGTAAGTTGGTTTTGGGTAGTGCCGTATCGTGTGTTGTAAAGCAAGTAACGCGACAGGTCGCCAATTTCCTGGTTACCTACCCGGCCTACGCCGGCCCTTAACTTAAGTTCAGAGAATATACTGCTGTTTTTCAAGAAGTTTTCCTGGTCTATTTTCCAGCCGATTGAGGCGGAAGGGAAAATACCATATTGGTTGTTGGTACCGAACCTTGATGAACCGTCGCGCCGAACGGTAGCCGACACTAAATATTTGCCGGCGTAATTGTAATCAAAACGACCGAATTGCGAAAATAGGCTATTACCTATTGATCTGCCGGTAACTATGGTATTTCCCGTGCCGGCGTCCAACGTAAAATAATCTTCTGTTTGGATTGTATATCCCTGTTTTAAGGTTGTTTGAAAATCAGTAAAGGTTTTAATATACTCTGTACCAACTAATATTTTAAAATGATGCTTGCTATTCAAATCATAGCTGTACCTCAAAGTGTTAGAAAGCGTGGTGCTTAGATAATGGTTCTGATCAAAAAATAAGCTGTTGGTAGTGCGGTTTAATGCACCCTCCGAAAAAGTTGGTGTAATTACCTTGCTCAGGTAGTCTGCATTATCGGCACCATAATTTGACCGGAAGTATAAATTCTTAATGGGCTGTACTTCTAAAAATACGTTGCCGAATGTGTTTAACCTGTTGGCGTTATTCCATTTGGCAAGGTCCTGCATGTGCAGTGGGTTGTTCCTGTCAGAGTAACCAGCCCCTGATTCGCCGGCGTAGGTTACTCCATCTTTTTGATATACCGGGATGGTTGGTGCCAGCGTAACCGCCAGGAATGGAGTAGTAGCACCACCCAGGTCCGTTGTGGTAAGAGTTTCGTTTGAGTTGGTGATTTTTATATTGACGCCGAAGGTAACTTTGCCATCAAAAGGCCGCGTTATGGCATTAATGCTACCGGTGGTACGGCCGTATTTGGTAAAACGCACAAGGCCGGTGTTTTTGATGTTTCCAAAATTTATTTGGATAGAAGAGTTTTTGTTGCCTACCGAAGCCGTGAAATCATTATTGTAGACAAAGGCTGTTTTATATAATACGCTTTGCCAGTCGGTATCGCCGGCGGGAGTGTTGGGGTCGCCTCCTACAAACGGTTTAGGCGTAACGCTGTTTAAAACAGGGTTACTGAAATTATTATTCCAATCAAAGTTATAGATCTCTCCATAACCCGCGGCGGGGTCCTGTCCGTCGTTAACTGAAGCTTGCCACAAGGCCCTGCCTCTGTCTACCGAGTTCAGCATTTTAAACCGTAACGATTTTTCGGACTGGATTGAAGTACTGTTATTGAACTGAAACTGTACCTTGCCCTCGGTGTTGCCGCCGTTTTTTGTTGTAACGATGACAACGCCGTTAGATGCGCGTGAACCATAAATTGATTCGGATGAGGCATCTTTTAATACCTGAACTGATGCAATATTTGAAGGCGACAGGTTTTGAAATACTTCCGGCCTGGTGGTTGGGATTCCATCAATAATATACAGCGGGTTATTGTTGCCCAAAGTATTGGCGCCCCTGATCAGGATCCTGCTGGTTGCTCCATTTGCCGAGCCATCTTTTTCAATATATAAACCGGCAACACGCCCCTGTAAGGCCTGCATGGTATTTCCCGAACTATTGTTTTTTACCGGTGCCAAATCAACAACCGCAACTGCGCCTGTTAAATCCTTCTTTCTTTCAGAAGTGTAACCGGTAACAACTACTTCATTCAGCTTGTTTTCGGCATCTTTAAATATTACATCAAGCGTTTTGGTGTCGGCAGTAATAGTTATTACTATTGGTTTGGCGCCTACGTACGAAAACCGCACCGACTGGCCGTTTTTTACATTGATGCTAAACTTTCCGCTGGCATCTGATAGCGTTGATTTTTGGGTTTCAACAACCACAATGGTAACTCCGTCTATAGGTTTCGAGGAGTTATCTAACACAGTCCCGCTTATGGTCCGGGATTGTGCATATCCTTCACTTATGAGCAGTATAAGAAAGGAACAAATAAGTAATAATTTTCTCATTGATTTTTGTTTAAGTGTAATTGGTTGGTTAAAACATCTTGTTTATAAAGTCTTGGTATTCTTTGATTTTATAATCCGGACAACCTCCTTTCTTCGTTGCAATGAAGCCGCCCATCGCTATTGCATTTTTTAATAAAATTTCTGGTGATTCGCCACGGTAATGGTTGGCTATGAATGCCGCTAAAAAGGAATCGCCGCTGCCTATGGTATCGCTTACTTTTACCTCGCGCCCGGCAATGTGATAAGCTTTTTCTTCTTTGTAATAGGAAGCGCCAAACTCGCCTTTGGTAACTATGATTTCGGGTATGTTAAAATGATCCTGGATAAATTTGATCTGTTCCGATTCTTTCCAGAACGAACCTCTGAACAGGCCCTGCACCATCTCAAGCTCGGCCTGGTTAAATTTTACGATGTTGGCTTTGTGCAGCAGATCGGCCAGCAGGTCACGGCTTATAAAGGGCGGCCTCAAATTAATGTCGAATACTTTGATAGCATCGCTTTCCAGCAGCTCAAACAAGGTATTACGCGATACGTTGTTCCTTGACGCAAGGCTGCCGAAAACGAAATAGGTTGACGGCCTGATCTGTGTTTTAATATGCTCGCTGTCATTAATAAAGTCCCAGGCTACAGGAAAAATAATCTCGTAGGATACCTCGTTGCCATTATTCATTTTGGCGATTACCTGGCTGGTTGGGTGTTCGGTGTCAGTTTGCAGCAGGTGCTTTTTTATGCCCCAGTTATCGAGCAGGTTTTCAAGCTTTTGGCCATCGGGATCATTACCAATTTTACTTACCAGGCTGGCGGGCATACCCAGTTTATTAAGGTGGTACGATACATTCAGCAATGCCCCGCCGGGCTGCGGGCCATCCGGCAAAACATCCCAAAGTATTTCGCCGTAGCAAATGGCCGGTGTTAAGGTATTTGTATGTAAGTTCATCATTGCAGATCCTGATTAATGCATTACCATATTAGTTTCAATTTGCTCCAGCGATCTGCCTTTTGTTTCGGGCATCAACCTCCACACAAAAATTAGCTGGCATATCATCATGGTGCCGAAAAAGGAAAATGTTATTGTTCCGCCAAGCTTTTCGGCGAAATATGGAAAGGAGAAAGCGATCAATGCCGCCATGATCCAATGGGTTGAGCTGCCCAGTGTCTGGCCTTTTGCACGTACCTGGTTTGGGAATATCTCCGAGATAAATACCCAGATAACTGCCCCCTGCGAAAACGCAAAGAATGCAATGAACAGCATCATATAAGCGGGAACGGCAAAGCCGCTCATGTTTCCTGAGTAAAAGGTATAGGCTACCAGGAACAGGGAAATGATTAAGCCAGCCGAGCCGATGAGCATCAGGATACGGCGCCCAACTTTATCTATCACATTAATAGCGATGAGCGTGAATACAAAGTTGATAGCCCCCAGGCCAACTGTTGACAGTAATGATGAATGAGCACCTAAACCTGCCATTTCAAATATGCGGGGTGCATAATAAATAATAGCATTGATACCCGAAACCTGGTTGAAAAAGGCGAACAGCACAGCTAATATTATAGGCGTTTTATATTGACCCGAGAAGAGGTTGCCGCCGGAAGCAGTATCATTTAAAGTTGAGTGTTTGATAGATGCCAGCTCCTGTTCACAGTTAAGCGGATTAATGATCCGTAAGATCCCGAGGGCCTTTTCCATTTCGCCCTTTTTAAGAATAAGCCAGCGCGGGCTTTCAGGTATAAAGTAGATCAGTATTAAAAACAGAGCCGAAGGGAAAGCCTGTACGCCAAGCATCCATCGCCATGAAGTTTCGCCAACCTGGCTGATAAGGTAGTTGGACAGATATGATATCAGAATGCCCAGCACCACATTAAACTGAAACAGGCCCACCAGCCTGCCCCGGCGGTCAGCAGGTGAAACTTCTGAAATATAGATAGGCGCGGTAACCGATGAGATACCAACACCAAGACCGCCCAGCAGTCTGAAAACCAGAAATGCATACCAGCTATCGGCCAGTGCAGTGCCCAATGATGATAGTAAATATGCCGCAGCTACAAAATAAAGCGTGTTTTTACGGCCAAACAGATCTGAAGGCCGGGCTCCTAACAATGACCCGATGACTGTTCCTATTAGTGCGATAGAAATCGTGAACCCATGCTCCACTACGGATAGGTGCCAGAATTGCTGGATAGATTTTTCAGCGCCCGATATTACAGCGGTATCAAACCCGAAAAGGAAGCCACCAAGGGCCACGACCATGGACCAGGCCAGGACGGAGTGTTTTCTCATAATAATTATAAAAGGTGTTATATTGGATTTATTGAGGCCAAAGTAGGGTAATGGGCCATGTGAGGGTTATTGATTTTGTATCAATAAAGTATAAAAATCAATCTTGTTTTATCTTATTGGTTTACAGTTAGATAAAATAAAAAATGCGAAATTTGAAATTGAAATATTCGTTTATGTTACCTGTTACTTTCAATTTGGTTACATCACTCCGGTTGTGAGGTAGGTTGCCCGGCCCTATAAATTTGTTTTTCAGGAACGTTTATAGATATCTTTACTTTGTTTAATCCTAAAAGGGAAAAAATAAACCAATAATTAACCCTGTTTTATTACCTTTTTCTTCCAAATAATCTGAGCTTATGACCTTGCTTAATAAGTGGCATGCAAAAAACATAAGGACCGGTATCCTACTGATCGGTTTTATGATGCTTATTGCTGCCGGTTGTAAGCGGGCTGATAAAACATCACAGTATACGATAGGGTTTTCGCAATGTATTGGTTCTGATCTCTGGCGTCGCACGATGCTTGATGAAATGAGGATGGAACTTTCATTACACCCTGACGCCCGGTTTATTTATGCCGATGCGGACGGTAACAGCAGCAAACAGGTTGAACAGGTGAAAAAAATGCTGGACGATGGCGTCGATCTGTTGATCATATCACCCAACGAAGCGCAGCCCCTCACCGGGATAGTGGAGCAAACGTACAATAAAGGTATCCCGGTAATTGTGATCGACCGTAAAACATCATCAGCTTTATATACAGCTTATGTTGGTGCGGATAATTACCAGATAGGTAAAATGGCGGGTGAATATGCAGGTGCCCTTTTAAAGGGAAGGGGGAACGTTGTAGAAGTTATGGGGCTGCCCGGCTCGTCTCCGGCTATTGAGAGGGACCGCGGCTTTTCCGACGGTTTAAGGAAATACACTGATATTAATATAACAGACAGGATATATGGTGATTGGTTAAAGGATAGCGCTAAAAAACAATTGACCAGGATAGCGCCTGTTATAAAAAATGCAGATGTAATATTTGCACATAACGACGTAATGGCCCTCGGGACCAGAGAGGTGCTTGACAAATTTAAAATTCATGGCACCAAAGTATTGGGAGTTGATGCCTTGCCCGGACATGGAGGTGGCCTGCAAATGGTTGCTTCAAAAACTATCAATGCCAGTATGCTATATCCTGCAGGGGGTAAAGAAGCAATTATGACCGCTTTCAGGATCCTGAACAAAGAGTCGTTCGCAAGGGAAAACCTGCTACAGTCGGTTGTTATTGACTCTGCCAATGTACAGTTAATGAAAATGCAATGGAGCAAGATCAGCAGTCAGCAGAAAGATATTGAACGGCAACGATCATTATTGACTGAGCAGCGTGAGGTGTACAACAGCCAGCAATTGGTTTTAAATGTAATTGTAATGTCGCTGGTGTTAGCTATTGTTTTTGGCGGTCTTGCATTTTACTGGCTCATGGAAAACCGGAAGATCAACAAAAGCCTGGAGGCAAAAAATAATGAAATTCTGCAACAGCGTAACCAGCTGATCGAGATGTCGGCAAAGGCTGAAGTAGCTACGGAGGCTAAATTGCAATTTTTCACTAATATTTCTCACGAATTCCGTACGCCGCTCACACTTATCCTCTCGCCGGTAGAAGATATGATGAGTAATGAAAAGCTAAACCTGGTTGCCGGGAAAAGCCTGAAACTGATCCATAAAAATGTATACCGTTTGCTGCGCCTGATTAACCAATTGATTGAGTACCGTAAAATAGAATACGATAAACAACAGATCAATGTATCACCCAATAATATTGTTGAATTTGCCCGGGAGATCATCACCAGCTTTCAGGAAAATGCCCAGAAGCGTAATATCAGCCTGAGCCTGGTAAGCGATGAGCAACAGATAATTGTTTGGTATGATGTTAACCTGTTAGATAAGGTGTTTTTTAATATCATAGCTAATGCGCTGAAGTTTACCAGCGACAATGGCCGTATCCAGGTGAGTTTCAAAAACAGAGATAATAACTCTGTTGATATCGCCATCCAGGATAACGGGATAGGTATGGAGCCGCAGGACACCACCCATGTATTTGAGCAGTTCTACCAGGCCGAAAACAGCTCTTCGGGAGGATCCGGATTAGGGCTTGCACTGTCAAAAGAAATCGTATCCCTGCATCATGGCAGTATCGAAGTTAAGAGTAAAAAATGGGAAGGAACTACTTTTACCATTAACCTGCTATTGGGAAATGGTCATTTTGACCAAACTGC
Source organism: Mucilaginibacter gossypii (assembly GCF_900100945.1). GTDB lineage: Bacteria > Bacteroidota > Bacteroidia > Sphingobacteriales > Sphingobacteriaceae > Mucilaginibacter > Mucilaginibacter gossypii. The sequence goes on from NZ_FNCG01000004.1 coordinate 66,993, forward strand.
CCAGGAGCACGTTAATGCAAAACAAACAGATCTTGAAGAGCGGGCAAAAATTTATGTTACAGACCTGGCTACACCTGTGTCAGTGGCCGATGAAGGGCAAATATTCGGCACGCCCAGGGAGCAATCCATATTGATCATCGAAGACAATAAAGACCTGCTGAGCTACCTGAGTGAAAAACTGGGAGCTACTTATGAGATATTTACAGCGGATAATGGCACAAGCGGATTAAATGAAACCTTTGAGCGTGTTCCGGACCTGATCATATCTGATGTGGTGCTGCCGGGGATGTCTGGCAAAACGTTAACAGTAAAACTAAAAACTGATGTACGTACCTCGCACATCCCTATTATTCTTTTAACGGCACAAGGCAGTGTTGAACAACAGATAGATGGGATTACTTGCATGGCCGATGCCTACATTGTTAAGCCATTTAATTTTGATTATTTACTCGCGACCGTGAAGAATTTGATCAAAAGCCGGGCAACACTTAAAGAACATTTTACCAGCGATGTAAGTAAATCAACTGTACCTGTATCAAAAGCCCTTGACAAAAAATTCCTGAATGATTTTGCGGGTATTGTAGAACAGAATTTAGCGAATGAAAACTTTAGCGTTGATGAAATATGTAAACTGATAGGTGTTTCAAGAATCCAGCTTTACCGAAAGGTTAAAGCGTTGCTTGGCTGCAGCATCTCTGATTACATATTAAACCGCCGGCTAAAAAAAGCGAAATATTTGTTAATGAATGAAGGGTATCCGATATCCGAAATAACCTATATGGTGGGTTTCTCTACGCCAAACTATTTCTCCACGGTTTTTAAAGCAAAATATGGCTGTACGCCAAGTGAATATAAACGCAAGCAACAGCATTCATAGGTTTTATTTTCTGATCATTAACGAAGGAATAAACGTTAGCTATTGTATAACAAGATAACGCCGCATACACAGTTATTAAAACCTTTTTTGCCAATCCCTGTTACTCCTGCATCGAAACGGCCTGTTGAGTTTTCAATGATTAGATAAGATGGATAACCACACATCTACATAAGACGGATATTTACAGACAGCGCAAAAAGAAGATAGCTTTTCATGAAGAATAACTTATTACCTGACCTCTTCACACTAACCGCCATTTTTGAAGGAATGGAAGATGCGGTATTGAGCCATGATCTTGACTATATTATTTTAAATTGCAATACGGCTGCTGAAAAAATGTTTAGATGCCCGGCCCCGGTGTTGTTAGGGCAGAACATCCTTGGCCTGATCCCCGAAAGCGTCCGTCAGGAACAACTGGCTATTCTTGAACGTGTATGGTCAGGTGAAAGAGTAAACCACTTATATACTGTCCGCAACGACAAACTACATGTCGATTTTCCGGTATCACTTACCATTTCCCCAATAAAAAATGAAGAGGGGGAGGTTATTGGAGCATCACACATTATGCGTGATGTGACTGACGAAAGAGAGACAGAAGAGAAACGGGGCATGCTGGCTGCAATTGTTGAAAATTCTGATGATGCCATTATTAGCAAAACCCTTAACGGGATCATCACTACCTGGAACGGTGGTGCCGAAAAGATTTTTGGTTACCAGGAAAGAGAGACTATCGGTAAACATATATCTATTCTCATTCCTCGTGACAGGCTGTCCGAAGAGGATATCATCATTAAAAACATCAGGAACGGTAATAAAGTTGATCATTTTCAAACAGTTAGGCTGCACAAAAATGGAAGCGCCATTGATATATCTCTTACAGTTTCACCGGTAAAGGACCGGCATGGAACCATTATTGGTGCATCAAAGATCGCCAGGGATATTACAGCCGCAAAAAAAGCCGAAACGGCTATCCGACACCAGGCGGAAAAATTGAAGATCCTGAATACTATAGGGAAAGCCATTTCGGAGAAACTTGATACCGAATCTATTCTGCAAAAAGTAACGGATGCCACTACACAAATTACCGGTGCCACTTTTGGCGTATTTTTTTATAATACCATCAATCAGGACGGCGAAGCCTATATGTTGTACTCTTTGTCGGGCGCACCAAAAGAGGCATTTGAAAATTTCGGAATGCCCCGGAATACGGCAGTTTTCCATCACACATTTAGCGTTGAAGGCGTACTAAGGGTAGATGATATAACGAAAGACCCCAGGTATGGACAAAATGCGCCGTATTTTGGAATGCCCGAGGGGCATCTGCCGGTAGTAAGCTACCTGGCCGTGCCGGTTATAAGCAGTTCAGGCAATGTTGTTGGTGGCTTATTCTTTGGTCACCCGGAAGCTGGGGTTTTCCTGCAGGAGCATGAAGACATCGTGGTTAGCCTGGCTTCCCAGGCGGCAGTGGCACTCGATAATTCCAGGCTGTTTACAGAAGTAAAAGAGCTGAGTCAGAAAAAAGATGAGTTTATCGCTTTGGCTTCCCATGAATTGCGAACCCCTCTCACTTCTATGAGCGGTTTTTTACAACTGCTGGAACGAAAGGTAATTGATGTACACCAGCCTTTTGTTGCAAAAGCAATAACCCAGTTAAAAAAGCTGAATGCCCTGATCAATGACTTGTTTGATATCTCAAAAATACAATCCGGAAAATTGCAGTTTTATTTTGAAGAATTTGATTTTGCGGAGCTTATCAAAGAAAACCTTGAAGCTATCCTGGAAGCATACACATCACATGAAATTTATTTCGAAGAAAGTGGAGAAATGATTTTAGAAGGGGATAAAATGAGGCTGGATCAGGTACTAACCAATTTGGTCACCAACGCGATCAAATATTCGCCGGAATCTGATAGAATTGAAGTATCAGCAAAAAGGTCAGAAACGGAAATTCAGGTATCTGTTAAAGATTACGGTATGGGCATCAATGAGGAAAATATCAGCCACATATTCAGCCAGTTTTATCGTGCAAAAGATGTAAACAGTAGCATTACTGGCCTGGGCTTGGGGTTATATATTACCAAAGAGATTATTGAACGGCATGGGGGCCGCATTTGGGTAGAAAGTGAGGCCCGGATGGGATCGACTTTTTTCTTCGTGTTACCGCTAAAAAAACGAAACAGCGTTAATAGCCACCTCCGAAAAAAAGAAGAAGAGAGGGTCTGAAGTTGTGCTTTTCCATCAATTAAGGCATCAGGCTTTGCACTCAATATATGCCAGCAGGCAAATGTTAACATACAACACCGATTTCTTAAGCCATTTGTATATGTCAACAGCCCGATTTTTATAGGTGTCCTATAATAGGGTAATTCGAATTTGTACTTTTTTACATCTTTACGCTATAGTTAAATTGCGGCCGGTGGACTTGCCTGTTCGCGGAAATTCCTGGTGAGTGTGGTGAGTTGTCTTTCAAGCACGGTGGCCTGCTTCTTTAGTCCTTTGAGTGTCTCTTTGCTGTTCCGGGTATCCGCCGTGGTTGAAAGAAGTGCGATGGCCAGTTCATTGTCATGCCAGTCGCCGATGGCTGCCTGCACCAGGTCAAGATAAGGTTCATTAAAAGTGAGGTCCAGTTCTGGGCCAGCGAGGGGGTAATTATAAAGAAGTACCTTCAGTTGTTTACGGCAGGTATGCAATTCCTCATTAAAACGGGGGCGGCTTAAGGCTGCAGCAATAATTTCCAGTCGTTGCCTGTAATATAGGGAGAGGTGATGTTTACTGATCGGCCTGATCTGCTTCAGCAGTTTGCGGCGTGTTTTTCGGAGCCAAGCCCGGTGCTGATCCTTATCGGTGTTAAATGCCCGGGTGGTGATTTTCATGATTTGCTCTTGCTCCCGGATAAAATCGGTGTTTTCACCAACTGCTTTGCCCAATTCCTGGTTTATATAGGCATTCCTGATTTCGCCGGCCTGCTTAAATATCTTACGAACAGGTTTGAAGCGTTTCTCCAGCGCAACATCCTTTGCCGCGCTGTCTCCCAAGATCAAAAGCGCCCGTAGTTTTTTTACCCCGGTGCGAAAACGATGCAAATCTTCCTGTTCGCCGTTTTCGACAAAAGAGCGGAGATGGCGTTTCATGGTTCGCCATGTCTTAATTATATACTTCTTTTCCGTCTTCTTTTTCATAGCCGGCGGCATAAAAAGGATGCCACATATTCAAAAATACGGCTAAAACGACAAATTTGGTGCTAAAAATCGATCTAATTAATCCAATATTATTACATACAAATCACCGGCCGTACAACAGCATGGGATGCTTGGTGAGGCAATGATAGAAATAACAATCATTGCTCACCTGCTATGTTTTGGATTGCCTGTGCCCGATGTCTGGATAGTTTTAACCGGAACTTTATCATATTGGGCCAGGCAACTGTCCAGTGGTTTACCCAGGTTGTGCACACAGTCGCAAAAAACCTTACAAGCCTCCGGTTTGGCATTTCCGGTACATCCATTATTGCATTCCATTAATGAATTGCCCGGACGGATATCATATATGAACTGGTTAATTACTATTACCGCGGCTATTGTTGCAAAAACGCCTCCAAAAAACATGAACGGAAACTTATTACTCTGCATTTCGGGTTGCGTTGTATCGCTGCTTTTTTGCTTGAATGGCAAAATGAATTTTAAACGGTCATAATCCCAACCCAGCAAATATAAGTTGGCAAGTACCATTAAGGTGGTGATGCGGGTGCCTTCAAACCTGACGGCGTATGCCAGTATGCAGATGTTCAGTATAATAGGAAAATAAATTAACGCCCCGAGGAGCCGAGTACGGGGAATCAATAACAGGATAGCGGCTGCAACCTGCAAAATGCCAATAAAAGTGTAATAATAACCTGTATGGTGCAACGCTTCTAAATAATGGCCCATTGGTTGGTTGGCCGATAAACCACTGGCGAACCGCTCACCCATAATTTTAACACTACCGGCAATAAAGAAACCGGCCGCCAGCATTATCCTGTTAAAAGTAGCAAAAAGCTGCACCCATTTATTTCCTTTTGCCAAAGAGTGCAATTGATCGAGTATGGTAGAAACGCGCATGATTACCTGTAATTTATGTTTATAAAAGTACTTTGAAATACAAAGTTACTGAAAATAGATTGATATTTGCAAGAAGCAAAAAATCCTCTTAGCGTTAACTTAGAGGATTTCTTTTTCTGTGGTACCAACAGCGATCGAACCAGTGACACAAGATTAAATAAAGAATTTTTATTTGACTCGCTTGTAGATTTCTACAGATTGGCCATTTGTAGCACTATTAATCACCTGGGTATATTGGTCATGACCATTCATCGTAACTTTAACAGTAAATTTGTTACCCTGAAGAAGCCGGTAATTTGATATTTGCTCTTCTTCCCTAAGCGTATCATTACTAAAAGTAAATACCCCGGTGCCAAACCCATTTTTAAAGATGGTTTTTTCCTTGTTTTGAGCGAGCCTGTGGACGAAAATAAAATGCCCTCCCCAAAATATTTTATACTGCGTTACATCAGTTGGGATTGTGTCTTTGCCTTTTATCGTGTAGGTTTTTTCCATTTTCCACAAGCCGTCAAGTACTGAGCTATCCGCCGGTGGGAGTTTTTTATAATCTTCCTTCAATGCATATTTTATACCTTTTACCGTGGCAAAGTCGGGAATCACTTGGCTATAACCATCAGGTTTTTTTGTAACCTCAAGATTATACGTTAGGGATGAGTCGAGCGCTCTGCTGGTGTAAATACTATGTTCTTTAAGTCGGTTAGCCGAGTCAAGTGTATAAGTGCCCACACCAAATCCAACAGATGAATCAGGAACTATACTGGCGTATAAATAATTATGATCTGTGTAGATTTTAATTTGCGTTCGTTTAATAACAGAGTCTTTGCCTCCTCGATCAAGCACTTGTTTTTCAAGTTCATATACACCCGAGAGGCCTGCCTCGGACGGCTTATCTTTTTTCTTACATCCAAAAATCAGGAAGCTAAATAAAGCTGCGAAAACTAAAATCTTATTCATAATGCTTAAGGTTTAATATGATATAAGGCTTTACTTCGTCTGGTAGCGGTTTTATTTGGCGGGCGACAACTTCTTGGTAAAAGAGCCAGGTAAAGACAAAATAATGCCTAAAATTTTATCACCATAAATAATGCAATTGGTTACATAAACTTACAAATAATATATATCATAAACAATTTGTTAGTGAATTATTAATATATTGTTAATGAGGTATTTAAATGGAAGTAAGGCTGTTTAATTAAATACAGTGCAAAGAGAAAGTCAATCAATATTTAGTTGGAGAGAAAAAGATGCCTTTAAACAGAAAGAAGGCCATTTTCTTATCGAAAAATGACCTTCTTTTTTTGCTGTGGTGCAGACTTTAGTTATAACACAACATTTCTTTTATGATTTAAAGAGATTGGCTAATTTGGACCTAAAATGAAATTGGTTCAAATTAGGCAAAATGCTATATAGTAATGCCTTTTTTTGAACAGAGAAAATCAATAAACATTTAAAATTTATAGCGTTGTGAATAAATCTTAGCGTACTTCTGAACCGCTTGTTTAAAAATGGTTCTATGCCTCCTTGTCTGTTTTACAATAGAATTAGTACCCATGATTTCGCTTGCTCGCTCTCCGTATTTAAAATAATTACTTCTAAATTCACCTTCATTCTTTTGAACCCTATAAACATAATCTCCAAATTGATTTGGAACAAGAGATTTAAAATTGCGCGTAATTGATTTTTTGTCAAGATCAATATTGGTGTATAATCTATAGAGCCTTCGATTGAAAAGAGCAGTATTGATCGTTTGATTGCCATAAGCTGATGCATATGCGCGCTTTGTTCGACTTTTCACAGCCAAAATCATCCGCCGATAGAACTTCGATAAGTTAGCAGATTTTATTAAAGTTTTATTTCCATAAAATTCAAACCCTAAATACGTCAAGGGACGGTTGTCAAAAAATCGCCCATTTTGCCACAGTTGTGAGGTTAATTTTGAAACGCCCCGAACATCTTTATTCGAAAAGAAATATTCCTCGTTTTTACCAGGGCTTACGTTCAATTCAATGTCCTCCAAAGTATTGTCGACCAATTCCATGATCGCTTTTTTATGTTCCTCGCTACACACTATAATGATATCGTCGGAATAACGTCGATAGAACCCCTGCCTTTTTACAACAACCTCGTCAAGCATAATTTTATCGAAGCTTAAAAGGTATAGGTTTGCCAATGTCGCACTTATCGGTAATCCCTGGGGAATGCCTACCATCTCACCCTGTTTGTTTCTAAAATTGTTTTTGTGAACCTTTAGTTTACCTTCTTTCAAAGTGTTCCGAAAATCGACTGGATCGTAAAAAAATGCCGATACGTTCGTTTTTCTTATTTCCGCAAGGTAACGTTCATCAAAACCAGCACGCCTATTAAAGTCATGTGATTTTAGACGGAGGTCATCGCGATAAATGAATGAAAATTTAGTTGCAGCTTTAAATACACTATAATGATCAGTAGGTAATGTTGTGTTGTCAAGCAACTTTGCCCAAGCATTTTTTAAAACGCGATGGTTCATGTTGCTAAAAAATTTTTCTATATCATATTTTAGTGCCCAGCACCCTTGCTCAGAGCGGCTTTCAATTTCTTTAAATACCTCGTGAGCAAAATCTATAGTGCCTTTGTTTTTACCTTTACGTACTGGATGCGCAATCTGGATGTAAGCAGTAACACAGTCTGTTAACCCCTCGGTTTTTTTCAACTCATCCAAATATTTTAACTGTAGCCTTTCGCCATAATAGCCAAAAATCATGGCATCTATATGTGTAGCGTAATGGAGTGGCCGTAGTTTATAAGTTTGCTCACCGTTATGTGAATGGGCTCTTGCCGTACCTGGCTTATCGAATTTATATCGCCTCACTTTGATATTAGTGTGTATCAAAGGAAAAAAAGCATGTTTTGCAACTGCTTCTTTATTTTTCACAAAACCCAAAATCTCTCCTCGCTTTTCACTTACATTAATTTGGTTTGTGAAATGCAGATAACCGCGATTGCGAAGCCATGTTGATTTACGTTTCGGTTTCATAAAAAAAGGGACTTCGGATTACGGCGTAGTTGATATCAGACCCGCATACACCCTTAGGCTGACCGTTACCCAATTTCTTGAGTCACGCCACTGTCTCGAATTATACAGTAAATAACCAAACAACAGTTAAAGTAATGAAAGCACTACCTAACATATTGAAGATAATTGCTATATTTGTTCATAGTCTAACCATAGCGTTGCCGATGATGAGTTACCTCACTAAAGGTTCGCCAGTAACCTATAATCAGCGGGAGATGATTATCACCTCTGCTTCCTACAAGGCCGGTAATGACAATGTACATCCATCATGCACTATTTCGCATGAAGTATCTTATGGTCAATTCCAAATGCAATAGATAAGGCCATTTCTTCCTCCGAAGTCCCTCCCAAAGATATTATATTTGAGTTTATTTTTTTCCCTATGCCTAAATTCACTATTGGGGATGCAGTGATTTTAAAAACGCACCCATTTCAAGAAACAATCCATTCCATCGTTATTAGCGGTGAATATCTGATGACGCCGCCAATAATGGTTGTTACAGAGGTTATCAATCATGATGAAGATGTTGATCCTCCAATTTTGAATAAGTACAAATGCGTATGGTTTTCAAGTAAAAAAAATCAATTTCAGGAAAGTAATTTACTGGAAACTGATTTAAGAAGGCTTGAAATTGAAGGCACGGATTATGATAATTTCCTACCTGGTTCGTTAGTAGCATTAAAAACTTTACCAGTTGAATTGGGTAAAGAGAGAAGTTTTATGCATTCCGAGCTTTCGTCTAACTCCAGCAAGAAAACTAATACTCTAAGTGGTTTACTTTCATTTGTAAGCCCAATAATGACGCTTTGCGAAATTAAAGAACACGATTTGGAGAAAGGAAGCAAGGTAAGCCCCGATATTAAGCGCAAAAAAATCTATCCCGACTATGTTGCAAAGTGCAAGTGGTTCAATGCAGTTGGTGAAAAATTCTCTGAAGAACTGTTGCCGTTAGCCTCGCTAATGATCATCATGGAACCTGACAATGAATTATTATCGATTTTGGATAAGGCAATAAAGGAAGAAACCTGTATAAATTGTTTAAATACGATTTTGAAACCTTTACAATTGTCAAATCGGAGCGGAATTTATTATATAACCTATTTCGATTATGTATTAAATAGAAACGTTAATAAAGAAGTTTCAGAGATAATTGATCCGATTGTAATATCTAATCCCTTTAAAACCCACGCTCCAATATTTAAGAAACGTAAGAAAGGCGGAAAAAGCATCCTAAAGCTTACTACCGAAGTTGAGACTCTTTTAAATAACGCCCTTAAAAGAAAAAGTAAAAACTACTTATTTATAAAATATCAAGATCGATTTGGGCAGATAACAACACGGACTTTAAGTAATTATGAGGTGATTGAGGGAGAGGATGATTTGTCACCAACAAAAGATCTTGTGAAATACTTAAGAGCATTCTGCCATCTTAGAGGATCGGATAGAAATTTTCGGGTAAAATCGATTATCGAAATTAGTGAATTGAGGTTAGCATTTTAAACGCTATAGCTTGCGACAGCAACGCCCGTCTGCCGCGTCGCGGCAGACGGGCACGAGATATATATTTAATAAAAAAAGCCCTCAGAAAATCTCTGAAGGCTTAATAAATTTTTTTTAATAATTTGACCATATGGTCTTTTAAGTGGTACCAACTGGGATCGAACCAGTGACACAAGGATTTTCAGTCCTTTGCTCTACCATCTGAGCTATGGTACCAAACCGTTCCCGTGTTTGGGGAGTGCAAATGTAGCCTTTTTTTTATGTTTGAAAACTTTTTTTTGAAAAAAGTTTCTGTTCGCCCCCTGGTTTTAAATAATTGTGCAGGTAATCAGCTAATTAATTTTCAAATATTTTTTCAATCCCAAAACATTTTGCGCTTTAAACAATTCATTTAACTTTGAGAAAAATACTATGCACGCATAATGATTGCTCAGCTTATATTTATTATCATCCTGGCGGCTGCCGTTTACTTCTTCGGCAATAACGTGTCTAAAATAAGGCGCAATATTTTGCTGGGTAAAGACACGGATCGTAACGACCAGCCAGCCCTGCGCTGGAAAGTGATGGCCAAAATTGCCCTTGGCCAAACCAAAATGGTTAAACGCCCCGTAGCGGCGGTAATGCACTTTTTTATTTATATTGGTTTTATTATCATCAATCTTGAAGTGCTGGAGATCATGATTGATGGGGTCTTTGGCTCGCACCGCATTTTTGCGCACCCGCTTGGTGGCTTGTATGGTTTTTTAATAGGCGGTTTCGAGGTGCTTGCAGTATTGGTACTTACGGCATGTATCGTTTTCCTGTGCAGGCGCAATGTTGTGCATCTAAAACGCTTTACGGGTACAGAAATGACTCAATGGCCAAAATCCGATGCGAATTACATCCTCATTACCGAAATATTGCTCATGACCGCTTTCCTGACCATGAATGCGGCCGATTATAAATTACAACTGCTGCATTTTGGCCACTATATTACAGCCGGAAGCTTTCCGGTGAGTTCATTGCTGGCGCCGTTACTGCCTGGTAGCGCTTCGGCATTGGTAATTACCGAACGGGTTTGCTGGTGGTTTCATATTGTAGGAATCTTGTGTTTCTTAAATTACCTACCATATTCAAAGCATTTTCATATCCTGCTGGCTTTCCCCAATACATACTATTCAAACTTGAACCCTAAAGGGAAATTTACCAATATGGCATCGGTTACTAATGAGGTTAAGGCCATGCTTGATCCATCATTCGTCCCTGAAAATAATGGCGAGCCCGCCCGTTTTGGTGCAAAGGATGTAACTGACCTTACCTGGAAAAACCTGATGGAGGCATATACCTGCACCGAATGCGGCAGGTGCACCTCGGTTTGCCCGGCTAACATTACCGGCAAACTGCTGTCGCCGCGCAAGATCATGATGGATACCCGCGACCGCATCACCGAGATTGGTAATAACATTGATAAGCACGGTAAAGACCACCAGGATGATAAATCATTGCTTGACAATTACATTACCCGCGAAGAGCTCTGGGCTTGTACCAGTTGCAATGCCTGTGTGGAAGCTTGCCCGGTGAACATCAATCCGCTGGAGATCATAACAGAAATGCGCCGTTATATTGTAATGGAAGAATCGCAGGCCCCGGCAAGCCTCAATAATATGTTTGGCAACGTAGAAAACAACGGCGCCCCATGGAAATACAGCCAGGCCGACAGGTTTAACTGGGCGGAGGAATAGTTTTACAGATCATAGTTAATGGTTTATAGATCATGGCTGTGAAGGGAAATAAAAATAATTAACAATGGTCCATGGACTATCGACCATAAATAAAACCATGAGCTATGAACAATGAACCATTGGCCATCCCAACCATGGCCGAAATGGCTGCACAGGGAAGGGAGCCTGAAATATTGTTTTGGGTAGGGTGTGCCGGCAGCTTTGATGAACGTGCCCGTAAAATTACCCGCGATATTTGCAAGATATTACAGCATGTGGGTATTAGCTACGCAGTGTTAGGTACAGAAGAAAACTGCACTGGCGACCCGGCTAAGCGGGCTGGTAATGAATTTTTGTTTCAGATGCAGGCCATGATGAACATCCAGGTGTTGGATGGCTATAACATCAAAAAAATAGTTACCGGTTGTCCGCATTGTTTCAATACCATAAAAAACGAATACCCTGGCTTGGGGGGTAATTATGAGGTGATTCATCATACACAACTTATTCAACAGTTAATTGATGCCGGTAAGCTGAAAGCCGAAAACGGTGAAAGTTTTAAGGGTAAAAAGATCACCTATCATGATCCTTGCTATTTGGGCCGGGGAAACGGCGTCTACGAGGCTCCGCGGGCAGCGCTGGAGATATTGGATACTGAGTTGGTGGAAATGAAACGCTGTAAATCAAATGGTTTGTGCTGTGGTGCCGGTGGTGCCCAGATGTTTAAGGAGCCTGAGCCCGGTATAAGGGATATCAATATAGAACGTATTGCTGATGTTATCGAGACTAAGGCCCAGGTGGTAGCCGCCGCTTGTCCTTTTTGTATGACCATGCTAACTGATGGCGTAAAAAACCAGGATAAGGAGCAGGAGATAAAAGTTTTGGATATTGCCGAGATCACGGTTAGGGCTAACGGGTTATAAACCTTTTGTCCTGAAATAATGCAACGCATTCTTCAGGCTGTCAAATTTGGTGGCGCTCATGTTATGAACCGGTAAATCAAATGTAGTGGCCATTGAGTCGATATTGCCATTAGGGTCTTCGTAGGTTTGTACAATAATATCATCAGTTTGCGTATTGAATTTTAATATGCCTGTAGTATCGCTGGCCAGATAATCAACATTGGTTAGGCGGTGCAGGTTAAAAGAAAAATATTCCTGTTTACCCTGTTGATAAGTTTTCCTCACACGTAAAAAATAGTCGTTAGTAAGGGTTATCTCCCACTTTTTGAGGTTGATACCAGGCGCGGGATTAAATGAGCTGTTGAGGCATTTATTGCTCCAGTTTAACCATTCCTGTTCGCTCATTTCGGCTTTAAAACCGTAATTTAGCGCAACAAGGGCTAAAATTGATGTAATGAGCGCGGTTTTTTCAATTGATGGCAGAATTGATATTTTCATGACAACAAAATGTAACCCGAAGTTAATAAATTGATATTTTTGGAAATGAAATTTTCTCCACAGTCAAGAGTTTGGATCTATCAGTCGGACAGGAAATTAACCGACCAGGAAGTACAACAGATTCAGCCTGAGCTGGACAAGTTTGCTACCGGGTGGACAGCTCACAATAACCAGCTGAAAGCCAAAGGTGAGGTTAGGTACAACCGTTTTTTTATTTTGATAGTTGATGAAAGCCAGGCAGGTGCCAGCGGCTGTTCTATTGATAAATCGGTTCATTTTATGCAGCAGGTGCAGCAGCATTTAGGCATCAATCTTTTCGACAGGTTTAATTTGGCTTATCGCGAAGGTGAGGAAGTGCTCTCACTGCCACGCCGTGATTTTGAGGCTAAGCTGAAAGATGGTAGCATCAATAAGGAAACGGTTGTTTACAATAACCTGGTTCAAAATTTAACCGAGCTTGAAACTAAATGGGAGGTGCCGTTTAAAGATAGCTGGCATATTCAGTTATTTCGCGACCTGGTAGCCAGTTAATTAACCGGCTATCCAAATTTTTTAAATTTACTGTGCTTAAGCCATGCAAATGTTTACCTTTGGCACAAAATTTAGATATAAATCATTTATACTGATACTTTATAAATAAGCTATAAAAATGAAAGGCTTCATCTCAACCAAAACTTACGGATTTTTAAACTACGTTGTAGCCCTGTTAATGATCTCAACTTTGTGGACTTTTGGTGGTACCCTGCATGTTGGTGGCGCTGCTTTATTCCTGCCTCTGATAATTGGCTGGCTGCAGTTGATCATGGCTATCTTCGCTAAAAACGAAATGGGTTTTATCAAACAATTCCCGATGGTTATGCACAATGTAGGTGACGTAATTATGGGCTCGTTCCTGTTTTGCTCGCCTTGGGTTTATGCTTTTTCTGATAAAATGGTTTTACCTCAATTAGTTTTTGGTGCTTACCTTTTAATTGTAGGTTGCTTTACCAAAGGTTCACCATTCATTAACCCACAGGTTGAAGAAGATCACGGCGTAAGCTATAATGCTTAATCCTTTTTCCCGAAAAGATATAAAACAAAAGAGGTGCTCATTTGAGCACCTCTTTTGTTTTATATGCCAAGCTCTTTTGATCGCTGCTCTTCCCGTTGATTACGCATGATTTTAGTGAAACCACGATGATTGTGCTGTTCATCAAACAGCGGAAAAACCAACCCGCTGCCCCAGAAACGTGTGCCGTCCTTGCGTACATGATAACGCTCATCAATAGCCCTGCCCCGGCTCAGCGCTTTTTTTAATTCGGCTTCGGGTTTACCTTCAGCAATATCTTCGGGAGTAAAAAAAATCCGGGCGCTTAGGCCTAATACTTCCTGTTCGGTGTAGCCAAGCACTTTTTGGGCGCCGGTATTCCAGCTGTTAATATCACCATTTTTATCTGTAGTGATCACCGCGTAATCTTCTAGGCTGTCCAACACCTGCCTGAAAAAGTCCTCGCTCATCCTAAAATAAGTGTCATCGAAAAGGTCCTGGCTGGTTATAGTGTCATCAAAGGTTTGATATTCGATGAAAATACTGGTATTGTCGACACCGCAAACCAGTTGCATGGGCTCGCGGGTGATGCGGTAAAAAGTTTCAAAGCCCGCTGGTAATTTATTTAATTCCGGTTTTTCTTTTATTGGTACAAGTGTTATGTCGACAGCCTCATCTTGTTGTGGGTTCAGGTTGATCTTTACCAATACATATTCGTAGCCTTTTTCAATCAGGTCGCCAAGTAGTTGTGAGGTTAACGGAGTGCGCATTTTTAAGGTAGATTGCTTGTTCAGAAGATTCCAGTACAAAAATGACACCAGTTATAACGGTGTACTTATCATCGCAGCCTGTTTACAGCTAAAATACCTCGTTAAGTCCCAAAAAGAACCCACTTGAACCATAAGTTCCCCTGGCATAATCAATACATAGATTGGAGCGCGTGTATTTATTAAACAACAGTCGCAGCCCTGCGCCGCCGCCGGGTTCCCAATACCTGAATAGTTTTATGCGTTGCTGATTGTTTGCTGTTTCTGCATTGATAAAGGCAACGCCACTAAGTAATTTGTTGCTTGTTAGCGGAAAACGGTATTCGGCCTCGTTATATACAAATGACATGCCTTTAAACCTACCTATAATAAATGCTCTGCCAATGCGGCCATAAGCATCGCTGCCGGTGCCGGGCAATTCAAGGTAGGGCAGCGCCCCGCTCAACAAATAGTTTGACCAGTGCCACAACGCAAAAACATGTTCGGGGTGGGTTGATGACAGGCTCCAATACTTCCTGAATTCAAACTTTACCTGCATGGCATTGCGGTTGCTGCCCAGCCAGGTTTGGTTGCTCCGCAAAACAATATCGGCATAAATACCCCTGAACGGCCGGTTGGGCTGGTCGCGGTTATTAAACTGGAAATTGAACAGCAGTCCATTAGCCTGGTACGAGTTAACAGGAAAACCGTTACGGATACTATAGCGATAATTATGAGTTTTTGATAGCGGAATGTCTTTGCGGTCATCATCTATATGGCTGTAATAATTAAAGCTTAGCCCGGCACCTACATATATATGATGTGCCAGTTTACGGTAGATGCGCTCATTGGCTTTGATATATACATAACGGATAGGGAATGCATCAGGATTATTTTCAAAATGGGTGTTGTTCATGAAAAAGTTGCCTTCACCAAAACTGCGCCTGCCGGTGCCGAGGCCGTTGTCCATGGCAACGGTTTTCCCAATTTGTACAGTGCCCTGCAGGTTCCACTTGTTTTCGGCCGAGAAAGCGTTTTGTTTAAACTCAAAAGTAGAGAGCCCGCTTGTTGACAGGTAAAAGCCCGCATTAATTACCGAAAGGGTTGTAGTTGAAGGATCGCCAAAGTATTTTCCTCCTGATGAGATCACCCCTCCCGCAAAACCTACACTTGGGTTATAAGCGGCCGATGGCAATACCGACCAATAGGTACGATTTCGTAGCTGTTCGGTAGCTGCGGCAGGTTTGCTGCTTTTGCCGCTGAATATGGAAGCTAAGATTCCATTGGCGTCTACCTGCGATTGCAGCGAATCAACCGGATCGGCCAGTGTTTGGGCAAACAACTTGCAGGTACTTAAAAGTACAATCAAGGTTAAGGTGAGCCGGTAAGCAGCGGGAGCCAATTATTCAGGAATTAATTAGTGTTCCTGCTAATATATTTATATCATCTGAATGTAAAAAACTTATTACAAAATAAAAATTCCATAAGTGCCGGCTGTCTGCCGAATGACTGATTACAAGTAATTAAGAAGCTGCTTGCAACCAATTTGCTATTTTGCGCATCATGTTTGATATGAAGCTGCCTTTACTCTTATTACTAATGATGGTGTTGCCTGTTGTTGGCTTGTCTGCAAAAAAACGGGACACTCTTGCTACAGAAAAACACTACTCAAAACATCAGTTAGCCGAAGATGTAAAATACCTGGTTGCCACGGTTGCCGACGTACATCCTGATATGTATCACAGCATAAGTAAGGCTTCCTATTCGCGGCTCATTGATAGTGTGCTTGCCGGCCTGCACGATGGTATGACAGCAAAAGAGGCGTGGCCAATTATGGCAAGGCTGATAGGCGCATTGAATGAAGGGCATAGTGTGTTTAACTATCCCGAATCGTTAGTTGGCGAATTGAAGGCTGGGGGAAATCTTTTATTTCCTGTACTGATAAGAGAGTTTAACGGCTCAGAGTTTATTGTGAGGCTTGATGCTTCCGCGGGAGATAAACTAAAGCCGGGCGATGCCATCATCAGCATCAATGGAATTACTACAGAGAAATTGATGGGTAAGCTGGGTGGTTATGCGGGCGGTCTGCCGCAATATAAGGCTCTTGATATCTGTCGTAACCTCATCGTGTATTTGCATTTGTATGGAGTAAACGGGCCATGGCATATCCGTTACCTACGCAACAATCAGGTAGATAGTGCAGTAGTAAACCCGGTTTCATGGGCAGATTTCAGAAGCAATATTGCTGCAAGAGCGAAAGACCTGCCTAAGATTAAACCAATTGCAGATCATCAATTTGATTTTTTGAATACGGATAAAGCCTATTTAGCATTGAATACACTTACAGCTGAACCGGCTGTATTTAAACGGTTTTTAGATTCGTGCTTTACTTCCATTAAAAACAAACAAGCCAAGGTGCTGATCATCGATTTGCGAAAAAATGGAGGAGGTAATTCGGCATTAGCCGAAATGCTATTAGGCTATATTACCGATAGGCCTTTCCGGATGACAGGAGGTGTGAAGTGGAAAGTAAGCCAGGAGTACAAAGATCAGCTTAATGAAAAGTTAAAGGGAGAAGGGCCACAAACGATGGCTTATTATTTTAATGCCATTAATGGTACTACTATATCAAATAGCGGTGATAAACCTGCCCGGCCAATATTTAATGATTTGTTATTCAAAGGGAACGTTTTGGTGCTGATTGGCCCGCATACTTTTTCAAGTGCCAACATGCTGGCCAATACCATTCAGGATTATAAGCTGGCTACATTGGTCGGTGAACCATCAGGCGAACCGGCCAATGATTATGGTGAACTGATTTTTTTAAAACTGCCTAACACCGGGTTTACTTTTACTACTTCAACCAAGCAATTTATCAGGGCCAATGGTAATACTAATGATCAACACCCGGTAATGCCAGATTTTATGGTAAAGGATAACCCGCTAACACCTGCTGATGAGGTATTGGATTTTGCTTTGGCCAAGTGAAAATTTTCGAGTTGGGGAAGGTAGCGTATACCGGCCAATGCGGTAAGGCCTGCAGGCGTATGAACGGATGGCCAGGGCCGGAGGCAATACCATTATGAACCGTGATTTTTAGGATTTAAGGATTGTCGGGATGTTTCTGCCTGTTCAAACAAAATAAAACCCTGGCAATCCCTGAATCTCCCCAAATCCCGGTTCAGACAATCCTTTAATCATGCTACAATATTTTCCTTAAAATCTATTTGCTAATAAGATAATTAACCCTATCTTTGCAGTCCCGAAAATACGGGGTATAATAAACGTTTAAACAATTTAATTTAAAGCAAGTGAATACGTTAAGTTACAAAACTGTCTCAGCCAACAAAAAAACCGTTAACAAACAATGGGTTGTTGTTGACGCCGAAGGCGAGATTTTGGGGCGCTTGTCTACGAAGATCGCAATGATCATCCGTGGTAAAACCAAGCCTGATTTCACCCCAAACGTAGACTGTGGTGATAATGTGATCGTTATCAACGCAGACAAGGTAAAACTGACCGGCAACAAACTAAGCGACAAAGTTTATGTTCGTTACACTGGATATCCAGGTGGTCAGCGTTTTATTTCTCCTAAGGAGTTATTGGCGAAACATCCAACCCGCATCATCGAGAAAGCGGTACGTGGTATGTTACCTAAAAATCGTTTGGGTAAAGCATTATTCGGCAATTTGCATGTATATGCAGGTGCTGAGCATCCTCATGCAGCGCAAAACCCAACAGCCATTTAATTTTTAATTTTTAAGGAGAAAAAAAATGCCAACAACTAACACTTCAGGCAGAAGAAAAACAGCCGTTGCCCGCATCTACCTTACAGAAGGAAATGGTGCGATCATCGTTAACGGTAAAGATTACAAAGAGTATTTCCCTACTTTGCCATTGCAATATATCGTAACTCAGAGCACTGAGGTTTCTGGTAGCACCGGAAAATATGATGTTAAAGCAAACGTTGCAGGTGGTGGTGTAAAAGGACAGGCAGAAGCTGTTCGTTTAGCTATCGCTAAAGCTATTGTTGAACTTGATGCTGAAAAGAAACCGGCATTACGTGCTAAAGGCTTAATGACCCGCGATGACCGTATGGTTGAGCGTAAAAAACCAGGTCGCAGGAAAGCACGTAAGAGATTCCAATTCAGTAAACGTTAATCAAAGGAGGACAACAAAATGGCAAGAACAACTTATCAGGATTTACTGGACGCTGGTGTACACTTTGGTCACCTTACCCGCAAATGGGATCCGAAAATGTCACAGTACATTTTCATGGAGCGTAACGGTATCCACATTATCGATTTAAATAAAACCTTAACTAAGGTTGAAGAAGCTGCTGCAGCTATAAAACAAATTGTAAAATCAGGCCGTAAGGTATTATTCGTAGCTACAAAGAAACAAGCGAAAGATATCGTTGCTGATTATGCGAAAAGCGTAAACATGCCATACATCACCGAGCGTTGGTTAGGTGGTATGTTAACTAACTTTGCTACTGTACGTAAGTCGATCAAAAAGATGTCAAACATCGATAAATTGACTAAAGACGGTACTTACAGCAACCTTTCTAAAAAAGAGCGTCTGATGATTCAGCGTGAGCGTATCAAATTAGAAACCCTTTTAGGTGGTATCTCTGACTTGAACCGTTTACCGGCTGCTTTATTCCTGATCGACGTTAAGAAAGAGCACATCGCGGTTTCAGAAGCATTGAAGTTGAACATCCCTACATTTGCTATGGTTGATACCAACTCTGATCCTTCAAACATCGACTTCCCGATCCCTGCGAATGACGACGCTACAAAATCAATCTCTTTGATCACCAGCATCATCATCAAAGCTATAGAAGAAGGTTTAGATGAGCGCAAACGTGAGAAAGAAGACGAAGCTGAAAAAGAAGCAGTAGCTGCAAAAGCTAAAGCTGATGCTCCTGAAGTTAACGAAGGCGGTAAAAGAACCCGTAAAGTTGCTGAAGTAGCTACTGAAGGCGAAGCTGAAGCTCCGGCTGCTGAAACAGAAGAATAATCTTCCTTGTTAACCCTTTAAGGGAACAACAAAAAATATATTAATTCTCTCACCTCAGCAAGGGGTGGGAGATTTTTAATATTAAAAATAGTTGCAGGTTACAGTATTATAACACCATAGCGGTAACTTGTAACCCGATATAAAAAATCTTAAAACTCAAAAAAACATGTCTACAGTACAAATTTCTGCAGCCGACGTAAACAAACTGCGCCAGCAAACCGGTGCCGGTATGATGGATTGCAAAAAAGCATTAACCGAAACTAACGGTGATTTTGAAGCAGCTATCGATTTTTTAAGGAAAAAAGGTGCTAAAGTTGCAGCAAGCCGTCAGGACAGGGAATCAAACGAAGGTGTTGTTATTGCACGTACGTCTGAAGATTTTAAAACCGGTGTTATCATCGAGCTTAACTGCGAAACTGACTTCGTAGCTAAAAATGCTGAGTTTATCGCTTTTGCAAATGAAATTGCTAACAAAGCTGTTGAAGCAAAACCAGCTTCAATTGAAGAGCTTTACGCCCTTGAAATCGACGTTGAAACTGCCCGCGTTAAAATAGGTGATGCAATCATCGAAAAAACAGGTAAAATCGGTGAGAAAATCGGCGTATCTAAATATGAAGTTGTTAACGGTGAAAAAGTTGTTGCTTACATCCACGGTAACTTCCGTTTAGGTGTATTGGTAGCATTAAGTGCTGATGGTGCAGGTGCCGAAGAAGCCGGTAAAGACGTAGCCATGCAAATTGCTGCTATGAACCCTATCGCTTTGGATAAAGATGGTGTTGACGCTTCAGTAATTGAGCGTGAGCTTGAAATTGCTAAAGAGCAGATCCGTGCAGAAGGTAAACCAGAAGCAATGGTTGAAAAAATTGCTGCAGGTAAGTTGAATAAATTCTACAAAGACTCAACCCTGTTAAACCAGGAGTTTGTGAAAGATTCGTCTAAGAGCATTTCACAATTCCTTGACTCAGTTGAAAAAGGCCTTACAGTAACCGCCTTCAAGCGAGTAGCTTTAGGAGCTTAATCATATTATCCCCCGATGAAAATCGGGGGATTTTTTTTGCGATATTGTTTCGTTATCGAAACAACTGTTTGCTTCCCCTCTTGAGAGGGGGCGCGACGGGAAAGCGCGTTTGCAGGGGTGCGTTTGTACAAGCGGACAGACACACCCCTCCACCCCTCTCAAGAGGGGAATTGCACACCCCCTCGCTTTAAAATGTATTGGTTTAAAAGTTATATTGATCAATCATGTCTATCCTCGCCCTCCACAACCTCAAACTCATCTCCACCGGCACTATTGCCGAGGGCAAAGCCGTTTTAATTTCAAACGGTACCATTACCGATGTAATTGATGAAAGCGCTATCCCAGCGGATGCGGTAAAGAAAAACCTGAACGGCGCATACCTTGCCCCGGGATTTATCGATCTGCAGATCTACGGGAGCGGCGGTAAGCTTTTTGCCGGTACACCTACCGTTGAGGCGCTTGAACAATTGGAGAATGACCTGCTGAACCAGGGAACTATAGGCGTGTTTGCCACTATCGGCACCAACACCAATGATATTGTGGAAACTGGTATTGAAGCGGCTAAGATCTATAGCCAAAAAAGCAGGGGGGCTTTCTGGGGATTGCACTTGGAAGGGCCTTATTTAAACCCTGCAAAAAAGGGCGCTCACCCTGAAAAGTTTATCAAGAAAGCCACCCTTGCTGAGGTTAAAACCTGGCTCGAAAAGGCCGATGGTGTTATCAAGATGATCACCATTGCGCCCGAACTGCAGGATCAGGAGGTAATTAATTATTTATATGAGCAGGGTGTCATCATATCATCCGGCCATAGTAATGCTACTTATGCCGAAGGCAAATCATTTTTAAAGAAACCGGTGCAGGCAGTAACCCACCTGTTTAATGCTATGCCATCCATGCACCATCGTGAGCCCGGTTATATCCCTGCAATTTTTGAGGAAAGGCCATATACCAGTATTGTAGCAGATGGTATCCACGTTGATTTTGCTATGATCCGCCTCGCCAAACGTGAGCTTGGCGACAAGCTTTTCCTGATCACTGATGCTGTTACTTCAACCAAAGAAGGAGCTTATCAACATGAACTAAGGGGTGACAGGTATACCATGCCCGATGGTACTTTATCAGGTTCAAACCTTACCATGCTTAAAGCAGTTGAAAATTGCGTTAAATTGGCCGGTATTGACCTGGCTGAGGCCGTAAATATGGCTTCATTATATCCCGCCGAGCTAGCATCGCAAACAAAAAAGGGTAAAATAGAGAAGGGCTTTGATGCTGATCTCGTTATTTTTAATGCTGATTTTGAAGTGCTTGGGACTATACTAAAGGGTGATTTTTTAACAAAGACAACATAAAATTTTAACACTGAAATTTATTCGCTATTTTTGGCGAACTACTCTCGTATGAACAGAGCTTTATCAATTCTTGATATAAACAAAAGCAGGTTTCATCTTTTTCTATTATTAGCAAATCACACCAAATGAAATACAAAAGAATATTACTGAAACTTTCGGGCGAATCGCTGATGGGCGCAAGGCAATATGGTATTGATAACAACCAGGTTTTGCAGTATGCTCATGACATTAAAAACGTTTATGATGCCGGTATCGAGATTGCGGTAGTTGTTGGAGGCGGTAATATTTTCAGGGGATTAAGTGCTGAAAAATCGGGTATGGAACGTGCGCAGGCCGATTATATGGGTATGCTTGCAACGGTGATTAACTGTATGGCGCTGCAAAATGCTTTAGAAAGCATTGGTGTGGAAACCCGCCTGCAATCGGCCATTAAAATGGAACAGATCTGTGAGCCGTACATCCGTCGTCGTGCTATGCACCACCTGGAAATGGGCAAGATCGTGATCTTCGGAGCCGGTACAGGTAATCCTTACTTTACTACTGATACTGCCGCTTCATTACGCGCTATTGAAATTAAAGCTGATGTGGTATTGAAAGGTACCCGCGTTGACGGCATCTACACTGCCGACCCGGAAAAAGACCCAAGTGCAACCCGTTACGACGAGATCACCTTCCAGGAAGTATATGATAAAGGCCTGAATGTAATGGATATGACCGCCATAACCCTTTGCCAGGAAAATAAGCTGCCTATCATTGTATTTGATATGAACAAGGAAGGTAACTTTATGAAAATTGCCAAAGGCGAAGATATTGGTACACTGGTAAAATAAAGAGCGAAAAGCCGAAGGCTCAAAGCTTAAGGCCGAACGCAAAAGCTGAAAGCTAAATAATGCCAACAGTCAAAAAGCTTTTGGCTTTAGGCCTTAAGCTCAATCACATCGCTTTAAACTAAAAATAAAAGGACGCCCGATAAAAGGCGTCCTTTTATTTTTAGATGCTTATATATTATTTAGCATCATTCACAGCCTTGATAGCATCGTCAGCAGCTTTTGCCGATGCATCGTCTTTCATAGTAGTACGCGAGGTTTTGATACCTTCCAGTTGGGTTACTATAAATGGTGCTGCTCCGTAAACCTTAAATTTAATGCCGGCGTTTTTAAGCTCTTCAATACCTTGTTGAGCGTACTCAGGCTTATTCACTTTGGCCGTCATGTCAGCAAAGTTTTTAAGGGAATTGAACTTTTCCTGAATCCCTGCCTCGGTAAACGCATGGTAAACAAATGGCCATTCAGCATCATTACCATTAGTTGTATATAAAGTCATGATAGCGGCAGTTAACGCGCCTTTGTTGTCTTTTTCAAGGCCTTTGGCTAAGCTTAATGCCTTGGCCGGGTCAAGTTGTGCTATGGCGTTTAAGGCAGCGCCCTGTACAGCGTATGATTCGCTCGATATGGATTGGGTAAACAAAGCCATGTTACCGCTCGCTTTCAATTTGCCTAATGCAGTTATAGCAGCTGCTTTTACAAGCGTGTTATTATCGGTTTGAGCTAATGAGATTAATATTGGCTGGGCTGCATTACGCACGTCATCTTTGGTGAGATTTAATGCCCTGATGGTTTTAATGCGGAGGCCATAATACTTATCCTTTAAAGCCGCGATTAGGATTTTTTGTGCTTGCGGACGGGTTTGATCTGATGCAGCAGCTTCTATAGCCTCGTAACGGTCGAGGTAATTAGGGGCGTTGAAATACTGGAATGAAAACTCGTCAATTGTTTTATTGTCAGTTTTCTTGGTTAACAGGATTTTATCGGCATCAACATTCACCAAATCAGGTTTGCCGGTCAGTTGGTAGCTGATAGAATCTACCTTGTCATTCATCCACTCTTTGTGGCGCACTTTTTTACCGCCCTGGTAAATATCAATAGCCATTGGCAGTTTAAAGGTTTGGCCATCCTGGGTTTGTTTCAGGTAAGCGGTTTCGGTTTTAGTTGCCTCGTCCCATTTGTAGCTGATGTTCAGTATCGGGTGACCGGCGCCATAATACCATTGGTTAAAATACCAGTTAAGGTCCTGGCCGCTGGCTTCCTCAAATGCTAAACGTAATTGCTGGGCTTCACCGTTTTTGAAGGCGTTAGTTTTAAGGTAGATATTAAGGCCTTTATAAAAGGCGGCATCGCCTAAATAATTGCGGAGCATGTTCAGGATGCGGCCACCTTTTTGGTAGGTTACAGCGTCAAAAACGTCCTCTTTATCGGCATAGTAAAAACGCACCAGGTTTTTGGTGCTGGCCCCCTGCGAACGGAGATAGCTTTGCATATCTGCATAGTTATGGGCATCGGCTTCATCCTTGCCGTATTTATGCTCGGCCCAAATGGTTTCGCTGAAGTTGGCAAACGATTCGTTTACGGTAAGGTTGCTCCAGCTTTCGGCGGTAACATAATCGCCAAACCATTGATGAAACAGCTCGTGCACAATAGTGCTGCGGCCATTGCTAAAGTTGGCATCTATCAGCTCACGGGGGGTAGCCTGTACATATTCGCCGTGAAGGGTAGCCGAAGTATTTTCCATGGCGCCGCTCACGTAATCACGAACTACGATTTGGGAGTATTTAACCCATGGAAAATCAACACCCAGGGTTTTTGAATAAAAGTCGATAGCTTCCGGGGTAAAGCCGAAGATCTCTTTGGCGTAAGGGGCGTATTTAGGCTCAAGGTAATAGCTTACCTCTTTATCTTTCCACTTGTCTTTATAGATCTTGAAATCGCCAACGGCCATCATAAACAAATATGGTGAGTGTGGAAGCTCCTGTTTCCAGGTATCGGTACGGGTACCGTCGGCATTTGTTTTTTGAGCAGTCAGTTTACCGTTTGATAGGGTTACGTACTTTGCAGGCACAGTCATCGTGATCTCTTCGGTAGTTTTTTGGCTTGGCTTATCAATGGTAGGGAACCAGGCCGATGAACTTTCGGTTTCACCCTGGGTCCAGATCTGGGTTGGCTTATCTTTTTCCGTGCCGTCGGGATTGATGAAATATAAGCCTTTGGCATCGTTAATAGCTGCGCTGCCTTTAGCTTTCAGCTCATTGGGCTTGGCAGTATAATCAATGTAAATGGTATAGCTTTCGTTGTTGCGGTAAACCTTGTCCAGTTTAATGGCTACCGAAAGGCTATCCTGGTAAGTAAATTTAAGCGGGACGTTTTTGCCATTTTTTACCACCGAGATGTTTTTAAGGTCCATGCCTTTAGCGTCGAGCCTTAAGCTGTCGGTTGGATAAAAGTGAGGTTTCAAAGTAACCCATTCTTTGCCATACAGGTAACGTTTTTTGTAATCGAAACGAACATCAAGTTTGGTGTGGATGAGATCGTTGATTTTAGTTGGTACGGCCCGGTAAATTTTTAGTGCCGGGTTTTCCGGTGGAGGAGTTTGCTGCCCGTAAGCAGTTGCCATAGCTGTGGTAAGCACACACGACAGCATGAGTTTTGTAATTAATTTGCGATCAGTCATATATGGTACAAAAAGTTTGCTTTTTACAAGCTGTTAAGGATAGTAAATTTTCAAATATACACCCCGCCAGCCAAAATGTTTTGTGCGTAAATCACCTATGACGCGCCGGACGGGATTATGTTACGGGGAGTGACTGATTTTTGAAAGGAAGGCACAAGTAAGCCCGGCCCTGGTCTCCGCACAACACTTACTACAGCTGAGGGCGGAAGGGGTTAATAGGGTTAACATAAATTGGAATTTTGTTAAATAAATTACTGTATTTCAAGTTGTTAAAAAAAACAGGGGTTACGCCAATGATTGGTTAAAGACGTTCTGTTTGCAGCTGGTGTTATCATACTTGTTCAGGAAGGAAATGACTCTGCTTAAAACCGAACACCAGATGTACGCTATCGTACAGTAATAACGACGATTTTTATCTAAATTATTGATTTTAAGATATTTATATAAATGGCATGGCTTTTATCTATCCAAACAGTAGTGTACTGCCTATCAATAAACTGACAACCTGTGAGATATGAACTTAGATGACGACGTTTGGAACCTGGCTTCAAAGAAGTTGGCCAATGAAGCTTCGGAAAGGGAGTTGGCTGAGCTAAACGCTTTGCTGGCCGAAAATCCTCAATTGCATAGTCAGCTAAAGCTCATGTCGAAATGGTGGGATGATGGAGAAGAAAAGCCGGCAGACAATGGTTCGGCTTTGTTCAGTAAAATCCAGGCAAAAATTAAAGATATTGAAGGTGTAAAGGCACCGGAACTTGCAGCGGTGCGCCCGGTTAAGCAAGTGAAAGTACTACAGCGTAATTATAAGACTGAAAAGCTACAACAGCATACGCCATTTTTAAACAGCATAGCCATGATCAAAAATTACCTGAAGGTTGCCTTAAGACAGTTGCGCAAGCAAAAAATGTATACTGCTATTAAAATTGGTGGCTTTGCGTTTAGTATTGCGGCCTGTTTGCTAATTGCCCTCTACATTCGCGATGAGTTGAGTTTTGATAAAAGTTACCCTAATGCCGCCAATATTTATCGCTTGCTTGGGCACTACCACGATGGTTCGGTAGATGAAAAAGGTGTTGATTGGCCTTCGGTGATGGCTAAGGTGATCAAACAGGACTATCCGGAAGTAGAGAAATCAGGGCGTTTAATGCCAAACTCGCTGTTTTGGGGAGCCGGCGCAAATGAGTTAAAGCGTGCCGACCAGGCTGATAATACCCACGAAGAAGGGTTTGCCTATGCCGACCAGGGGCTAATAGATATTTTAAACCTGCCCATGGTTTACGGCGACCCAAAACATGCCTTAAGCGAGCCGTTGAGTATGGTGATCTCAAAAAGCAAGGCCGATAAATACTTCCCCGGTCAAAACCCGGTAGGTAAGGTAATGTACCTAAACAATAACAAAACCAAACCTTTTAAAATAGCCGCGGTAATGCAGGATATCCCCAATAATTCGCATTTGCACGATTTTAAGTTTTTCATCACCCTTGCCGGTGTCGAATTCTGGAATGGCGAGCAGGCAACCTGGGATGCAAATAATTATCATATATATATGGCGCTGAAACCCGGCACCAACATAGCACAGTTTAATAAAAAGGTGAATGATGGGATCCTGAAAAATTATTACATCCCCAGCATGACACGTAACGGCGATAAACGGGCCAGCAGGGTAATGAGTTTGTTTAACTTGATGGTACAGAATGTAAAGGATATCAATCTGCGTTCGTATGATGTTCACGATGGTATGTCGCACGGGGATATCCGCTTTGTGTGGTTATTTGGTGCGGTAGCAGGTTTCATCCTGGTTATTGCCTGTATTAATTTTGTTAATCTATCCACAGCCAAATCGGCTAACAGGGCCAAAGAGGTTGGGTTACGTAAAGTAGTTGGCTCGCAGCGAAGTGGTTTGATCAGGCAGTTTTTGTCCGAATCATTATTGTATAGCTTTTTCTCGTTTGTATTAGGGCTGATATTAGCCTGGGCATTACTGCCGTATTTTAATACGCTGGCATCTAAATCGCTTGTTATGCCATGGGCGGTTTGGTGGTTAGTGCCGGTAGTGTTGGCAGCGGCATTCTTAATTGGCATTGTGGCGGGCATTTACCCGGCCTTTTACCTCTCGGGCTTTAAACCAGCCGAAGTGCTTAAAGGTAATTTAAGTGCCGGAAGTAAAAGTTCGGTATTGCGTAATGTGCTGGTGGTTTTCCAGTTTGCCACATCTATTATTCTCATCATCAGTACGGTAGTTATTTATAACCAGATGCAATACCTGCTTAACAAAAAAGTAGGTTTTGAGAAAGACCAGGTGGTGATGATACAGGGTACCAACACGCTTGATAACCAGGTGAAGCCATTTAAAAGCGAATTGTTGAAGCTATCCACAGTTAAAAGTGCATCTATCAGCGATTTTTTACCGGTTTCGGGCACTAAGCGTAATGGCAACCAATTTTTTATTGAGGGAAGAGAAAAGATTGATCCTACTGTAGGTGGCCAGTTTTGGGATGTGGATCATGATTATCTCAAAACACTGGGCATTAAACTGGTGGCTGGCCGCGACTTTATTCCCGATATGAAAGCCGACTCGCAGGCGGTGATCATTAACCAAATGATGGCCAACAAACTCGGACTTAAAAATCCGATAGGGAAAAAGATAGTTAACTATGGCCCGGGTAAAACAATTATCGGCGTGGTGCAGGATTTTAATTTTAACTCGATGCGCGATGGTATTGAGCCATTGGTGATGCACTTAAGCTCAAGCGAATCGATAGTATCGGTAAAAATAAAAGCCGGTGATGTAAAAAAAGCGCTCGACCAAATCACTGCGACCTGGAAACAGTTTGCACCCAACCAGCCCATCCGCTATACTTTTATGGACGAACGCTTTGCCAGTATGTATGCCGATGTGCAACGGATGGGGCGTATTTTCACAAGTTTCGCGGTATTGGCCATTATTATAGCCTGTCTTGGCCTGTTTGCTTTAGCCGCCTTTATGGCCGAGCAGCGCAGCAAGGAAATAGGGATTCGCAAGGTACTGGGCGCAACCGTTGGTAATATCACCACTATGCTATCTGTGAATTTTGTAAAGCTGGTGTTTGTTGCCATCGTGGTTGCAACACCGATAGCCTATTATGCAATGACCCAATGGCTGCAGGATTTTACCTATCGCGTACAGCTTAGCTGGTGGATGTTTGCCCTTGCAGGTGTGGTAGCAATTATGATAGCACTGGTTACAGTAAGCTATCAAAGCATTAAAGCCGCGTTGATGAACCCGGTAAAGAGTTTGAAAGCGGAGTAGTTTTGATTTCGGATTTCGGATGTTCGATTTCGGAATTAAGAAAATAATAATTCATGTCATTGCGAGGCACGAAGCAATCGCATGCTATACAGAGCTGCTCTGCTTCCGTGCGATTGCCACGCTATCGCTCGCAATGACATATTTGAATGAACCATTGAATCAACTAAAATGTTAAAAAGTTATTTAAAAACGGCATGGCGGTTTTTGTTGAAAAACAAAACCTTTAGTTTAATTAATATAGTAGGGCTGGCTACGGGTACACTTTGCTGCCTTTACATTTTGCTGTATGTGCAGGATCAGTACAGTTACGATAAACAACATAAAGATGTTAAGGATATTTATCGTATCATCACTACGCTCGAGCTAACCGGCGATAAACATGACGGCGCTGCAAGTTCGCCGCCTATTGCGCCGGCTATGAAAAACGATTTCGGTGAAGTTTTGCAGTTTACCCGGTTAGTTACTACTGAGGGTTTTGGCGCCAAGCAGCACCTGTTACGCTACAAAGAAAAATCATTTTATCAGCAGGATGCTGCTTATGTGGATTCTACCTTTTTTGATGTGTTTAACTTTCATTTTGTTAGCGGCAACGTTAATAAAGTGCTGGCTGAGCCTTACAGCCTTGTATTAATGAAGCCGGTAGCTGATAAGCTTTTCGGCAGCGAGAATCCCATAGGGAAAATGATCTCTATCGATAATTCATTCGGCAAACATGATTTTAAGGTTATGGGGGTGATAGACGAAAGCGCCGGACAGTCGCACATTAAAGTAAGCATGTTTATGGCCATGAACAGTGGTGGCCTTGGGCAGTACGTACGGCAAAATACTGCATGGGCCGGTAATAACTTTTTATACGCTTATGTAAAGTTACGCCCCAATGCCAGTGCTGCTGCTCTTGAGAAAAAGCTTCCGGACTTTTTGAATAAATATGGCGCCGACCAATTGAAGGCTATCGGCATGAAAAAGTCGCTGCACCTGCAGCCGGTAACTACCATTCATACAACGCCGGGGCATGAGCATGAGCTAACCAAAACGCTTGATCCTGCATTCCTGTACATCATGATATTGGTGGCTGTACTGATACAGGTAGTGGCCTGTATCAACTTCATGAACCTTTCAACAGCGCGTGCATCAAAACGCGCCAAAGAGGTTGGTGTACGCAAAGTAATAGGCGCCGGCCAGGGTGATTTGATGAAACAGTTTTTAGGCGAATCATTTATGCTAACGCTCATTGGTGTGGCAATAGCCTTACCAATGCTTATAATTCTGCTGCCTTATTTAAACCAGGTAACGCATACAGATATTCATTTATCGTTTTTTAGCAATTATAAGCTTTGGCTAATGCTGGTGTGTATAGTTGTGGTTACCGGTTTTGTGGCAGGGAGCTATCCGGCTTTTTATTTATCGGCGTTCAGGGCTATTAAGGTAATCAAAGGGAATTTTACCAGTCATATTTCGGCAGCAGGGATCCGTAAATCATTGGTAGTGTTTCAGTTTGTGCTGTCTATAGTACTTATAACAGGTATTATCGTGATTTACAGTCAGCTCAATTTCGTAAAGAATAAAGACCTTGGCTTCGACCAAAATCAAAAGCTCATCTTTAATTTTTATACCGGTACTACTCAAGGCAAAATGAAAAATTTTGCAAATGATTTAAGGCAGATGGCCGAGGTTAAAACAGTAAGTAATGCCGATAATTACCTGAGCCAGTTTGTACCACATGATCATGGTGTTTATACCGCAGGCGGCAACATGACCACCGCAACGGATGCACAAAATATTAATACTGATGAGTTTTTTGCCAAAGCCAACGGCATCAAAATAATTGCAGGCAGAGATTTCCGTATTGGCGATACTACCCGTGTACTTATCAATGAAACCTTATGTAAAAGATTGGGAATTAGTCCGCAGGCTGCTCCCGGTACCAGGCTTTATACGCAATATGCGCCCGATCCGGTAAGCTTTGTTGAAGTGGCCGGTGTAATGAAGGATTTTAACTACAACTCCCTGCATATGGAAGTAAAACCGTTTATGCTGGTTTACCGTAATGATCCGCGGCAATTTAATGTGATGGTGGTATCAACAGATAGCAAAAACTATAAATCGTTACTGAGCAAAATGGAAGCGCTATGGCGCAAGGACATTGCTGATGCACCGTTTGAATATTCGTTTTTAGATACTGAGGTTCAAAAGCAATATGAAACCGAGGTTACGCTGTCGCAAATCATCAATTCATTTACATTGATGGCGATAGTGATCTCCTGCCTTGGTTTGTTTGGTTTGGCAGCTTTCAGCGCCGAACAGCGCAGCAAGGAAATTGGCGTACGTAAGGTGCTTGGTGCCAGTGTAACGGGTATTGTACAATTACTGTCGAAAGATTTTGTACAACTGGTGCTGGTAGCCCTCGTGATAGCTATACCAATAGCCTGGTGGGGCATGAGCAAATGGCTGCAGGCATTTGAATATCGGGTAACTATAAGCTGGTGGATGTTTGCCCTGGCCGGTGTGCTGGCTATGGTAATAGCTCTGTTAACGGTAAGCACACAAGCCATAAAAGCCGCGAGGATGAACCCGGTGAAGAGCTTGAAGGCGGAATAGAGTGGTTAGAGGTTGGAGATTAGAGGTTAGGAAGATTTCGGAATTCGGATGTTCGATTTCGGAATTAAAGAAATAATATAATCTATGTCATTGCGAGGAGCAGGCTGAGTAACGAATAGGCGCGACGCGGCAATCTCGTAACTAATGCATAAACGCCATGCAACGCGGTCGAGTTAAGCACGACGAGGTTGCTACGCTGCACTGCGCTGCAATGACATGATTGCAAATACCAATGAACCAATGAACTATAATCATGTTAAAGAATTACATCAAAATCGCGTTCCGTAATATTGTTAAAAACAAGGTGCATGCCTTTATTAACATTGCGGGTTTATCGGTGGGGATGGCAGTGGCCATGCTTATCGGTCTTTGGATCTGGGACGAGCTATCGTTTGATAAGTACCATAGCACCTACAACCGCATGGGGCAGATTATGGTTACACAAACGGCAAATGGCGAAACGCCTACTTTTCGATCTACCGTGGTGCCGCTGAGTGCCGAATTGCGTACTAAGTATGCCAGCGATTTTAAACACACCTCGCTTTTTTGGGGTGGGGCGCATATTCTTACAGTAGGTGATAAAAAGATATCACAAATTGGGGCCTGGGCCGAGGGTGATTTGCCGGCCATGCTTGCATTGAATATGGTAAGAGGCAGTTATACCGAGTTTAGGGATCCTTCATCAATAGTTATATCTCAATCAATTGCCAAAGCGCTGTTTGGCAATGCCGATCCGGTCAATAAAACTATCAAAGCTGATAATAAAACAAACTTAAAAGTTATCGGCGTATATGAAGACCTGCCACGCAATACTTCATTTTATGAAACAAAGTTCCTGATGCCTTTTTTTAATAAAAACAACTGGTGGGGCACGC
Organism: Mucilaginibacter gossypii; assembly: GCF_900100945.1. Lineage (GTDB taxonomy): Bacteria > Bacteroidota > Bacteroidia > Sphingobacteriales > Sphingobacteriaceae > Mucilaginibacter > Mucilaginibacter gossypii. The sequence continues at coordinate 99,048 of NZ_FNCG01000004.1, forward strand.
AAACGGGAGCATGGGATAATCATGGCTGCTCATTGTTTGTTCAGCTGGCCGATAACGTGGATTTTGATAAAGTATCGGCTAAGATCAGGAACATTACCAAGCCACATTTCAAGATGAATGATGAAAGTATACAGGTGCACCCCATGAGCAAATGGCACCTGTACAGCGATTTTAAAAACAGCAAACCTGTTGGTGGACTTATTGAAATGGTTTGGCTGTTTGGTATTATTGGGGTATTTGTGTTGTTGCTGGCCTGTATCAATTTCATGAACCTGAGTACCGCCCGAAGTGAGAAACGTGCTAAGGAAGTGGGGATCAGAAAGTCTATCGGCTCCATGCGCTCACAGCTCATCAACCAGTTTTTGAGCGAATCGGTAATATTTGCCTGTTTGGCGCTGATAGTTACACTTGGTATAGTTTTGATTGCGCTGCCATCATTTAATCATATTGCTGATAAACAAATAGGTATGCCATTTGGCAATGTTTGGTTTTGGCTCCTGGCTTTGGGTTTTACTTTATTTACAGGCGTCATAGCAGGCAGTTATCCGGCATTTTACCTTTCATCATTTGAGCCGGTGAAGGTTTTAAAGGGCACTTTCAAGGTCGGCCGTTTTGCGTCTCTGCCGCGTAAGGTTTTGGTTGTTGTGCAGTTTACGGTATCCATAGCGCTGATTATAGGTACCATTGTCATATTCAGGCAAATCCAGTATGCTAAAGACAGGCCGGTCGGTTATTCGCGTGCGGGCTTACTTTCTTTCGAGATGAAGACTCCTGAAATTTACGGACATTATGAAACCATGCGTAACGACCTGATCCAAACCGGCGCGGTTGAGGATATGGCCGAATCAAACAGTACCACCACAGAGATTTGGGCAAATAACGGAGGCTTCGATTGGGAGGGCAAGCCCGCAGGCTTCGATCCAACTTTTGGTACCGTTGCTACAACCTATGATTTTGGGCATACCGTAGGCTGGAAAATTATCCAGGGCCGCGATTTTTCAAGAAACTTCCCAACGGATACCGGTGCCTTTATCCTCAACGAATCGGCAGTGAAAATGAGTGGTATTAAAAACCCGGTGGGCAAAGTGATCAGGTGGAACAAACAGGATCATGTTGTTACGGGCGTGGTGAAGGATATGGTGATGGAATCGCCTTACAAAAAAACTGTAGCTACGGTATTTATGATGTTACCGGGCTGGGTTAATTTCATAACGCTGAGGGTTAAACCAACCATGCCCATGCAGGAAGCCTTAAAAAAGATAGAACCGGTGTTCAAAAAATATAACCCCGGCAGCCCGTTTGATTTTAAATTTAATGATGACGAATACGCGAGCAAGTTTTCGGACGAACAGCGGATCGGCAACCTCGCTACCATATTTGCGGTGCTGGCTATATTTATATCGTGCCTTGGCTTATTCGGCCTGGCTTCATTTGTTGCCGAACAACGTATCAAGGAAATTGGCGTACGCAAGGTGCTCGGAGCGTCGGTAGTCAACCTGTGGCGATTGCTTTCGACAGAATTTGTAGTATTGGTTACTATTTCGCTGTTTATAGCGATACCTGCTGCTTATTATTACATGAACAACTGGCTGCACAGGTACGAGTATAGATCAGCCATAACCTGGTGGATCTTTGCTGCATCAGGAGTTGGCGCTGTTTTAATCACTTTGCTAACGGTAAGCTATCATGCCATAAAAGCGGCGCTGGCAAACCCGGTTAAGAATTTGAGGAGTGAATAAAACCTCACCCAACCCTCTCCAAAGGAGAGGGCTAATAAATTATTAATTAAATTAAAGATCCCTCCCCTTTGGGGAGGTTAGGAGGGGTAAATGTTTAAAAACTATTTAACCGTTGCGTGGCGAAACCTTGTTAAGAACAAGGCACATACGCTTATCAATATTACAGGCCTGTCGGTAGGTATGGCGGTAGCGATGCTTATTGGCCTGTGGATCTGGGACGAGTTATCGTACAATAAAAACTTCGATAATTACGACCGGATAGTTCAGGTATGGCAAAATCAAACATTCAATGGAGTAACGGGCTCGCAAACGGCTATGCCTATACCTCTGGGTTATAAGTTGCGGAACGACTATAAGCACGATTTTAAATACGTGGTGCTTTCGTCCTGGAATTATGGGCACATCATGGCCTATGGAGAAAAAAAGCTGACTAAGGAGGGAAGCTACATGCAGGCCGAAGCGCCTGATCTGCTTACTTTAAAAATGCTGAAGGGCACACGTGACGGTTTGAAAGATCCATCATCTGTTTTACTTTCGGCAACATTGGCCAAGGCTTTGTTTGGTGGTACCGATCCGATGCTTAAAACCATCAAAATTGATAATGTATGGAATGTTAAAGTGACCGGCGTTTATGAAGACATGCCGCATAATTCCGAGTTTCGCGAGCTGGGTTTCATAGCGCCATGGGATTTATATATAACTACCGCCGCATGGTTAAAACGGGCCGAAACACGTTGGGGCAATAACTCCTGGCAAATTTTTGCTCAGCTGAAGCCTGGTATCGACGCCAAAAAAGTATCGGCCGAGATCAAAGATCTTAAACTGCATGCGATTAAAGCGCAGGGAGACGACGTTGGCGCCAGCTTTAAACCGGTAGTTTTTCTGCATCCAATGAGTAAATGGCACCTTTACTCGAGCTTTAAAGATGGCTTTAATGTTGGCGGCGATATCAAATTTGTATGGATGTTTGGCATTATCGCCGTATTTGTGCTGATGTTGGCCTGTATCAATTTCATGAACCTGAGTACCGCCCGTAGTGAGAAAAGGGCCAAGGAAGTAGGGATCCGCAAAACGGTAGGCTCGTTAAGGAGCCAGCTGATCAGCCAGTTCTTTATCGAGTCGGTAATATTAGCGTTGTTCGCATTTTTAATTTCGGTTTTACTGGCGCAGCTTACGCTATCGTGGTTCAATGGCGTAGCCGATAAAACCATGCACATTCTTTGGGGCAACGCGGTTTTCTGGCTGCTGGGTTTAAGTTTCAGCATTATCACAGGGCTAATTGCCGGTAGTTACCCGGCATTTTATCTGTCGTCCTTTCAACCGGTTAAGGTTTTGAAGGGTACATTCAAGGCCGGCCGCTATGCAGCAGTGCCGCGTAAAATACTGGTGGTACTGCAGTTTGCTGTGTCGGTTACGCTAATCATCGGCACCATCATCGTGTTCAGGCAGGTGCAGTTCACCAAAAACAGGCCTATCGGTTATGAGCGTACGGGGTTGGTACAGATAGATATGCGTACCGATGAAATTCATAAACATTTTGAAGCCGTAAGGAACGATCTGCTTAAATCGGGGGCTATTATTGAAATTGCCGAGTCTGGTAGCCCGCTTACTGCTGTGTACTCCAATAACAGCGGCCTAAACTGGCGGGGAAAACCTGCCGGTTTACAGGATGACTTCGCCACGATAACCCTTAGTCCGGAGTTTGGCAAGGTTGCCCAGTGGAAGTTAATTGAAGGCCGCGATTTTGAACGCAATAATGCAGGCGATTCGTCAAGCATGATTGTAAACGAAACTGCCGCCCGTTTCATGAATTTTAAGCACGCTGTAGGTGAAACAATCGACTGGGGCAAAAAATTCAAGATCATAGGCGTGGTAAAGGATATGGTGATGTCGTCGCCATATGAGCCGGTTAAGTCATCGATATTTGTGCTGGATAATGATCCGGGCGGGCTTGTGGATATCCGTTTAAACCCCAAAATGAGCGCCCACGATGCTATTGCCAAAATTGAGTCAGTTTTTAAACAATATGCGCCCGGCAGCCCGTTCGAATATAAGTTTACCGACGAAGAGTATGCCCGTAAATTCACCAACGAAGAGCGCATAGGCAAACTCGCCGGGTTCTTTACCTTGCTGGCCATTTTTATCAGCTGCATGGGCTTGTTTGGTATGGCATCATTCATGGCCGAACAACGCACTAAGGAGATTGGTGTACGCAAAGTGCTGGGTGCTTCAATATTTAGCCTATGGCAATTAATGTCGAAGGAATTTGTGCTTCTGGTATCGGTATCATTATTGATAGCCATACCAACAGCTTATTACTTTATGCAGGGCTGGCTGCAGGATTATAAATACCGGGCCGATTTATCATGGTGGATATTTGGCCTCACCGCAATAGGAGCTATCGCCATAACGCTGCTCACCGTAAGTTATCAAAGTATAAAAGCAGCTTCAATGAACCCGGTAAAAAGTTTGAAAACGGAATAGAGTAGTATTGTTGGAGATCAGTTTTTACCCCGTTGTCGTGCCCTCACGACAACGGGGTGTGAGCTTCTGAACCTAAATTTATAGAATTTAATGAATTAACCGGATGCCAGGCAAATTCCGAAAATTCTTTAATTCGTTTAATTCGAGTTCAGACATTCTGAGCCAAGCAACAACAAATACAAACACCGTAATGTCAATCTTACATCCACGCATAACGGTTTAAAGCATTATCCTTTCGGCATTCGGCACAAAACCTTACATTTGCCTGTCAATTTGGCTCTAACGGCTGCTATGGCGCAATTGTTGAGCCGGGTTGTATCATAATAAAATAATATGTTAAATTTTATCAGTAAGCTTTTCGGAAGCAAATCAGAACGGGATGTAAAAAGTATACAGCCTATAGTTGAGAAAATTAAGGCTGAATATGCTAAGCTTGGCTCCCTGAGTAATGATGAGCTTAGGGCTAAGACCATATATTTTAAAGAAACCATTGCCGAAGGCCTTTCTGGTATCGACAGTGAAATACAAGCCATTAAAGATCGTACAGAAAACGAGCTTGATATGGATGTAGCCGAAAAAGTTGAGCTTTATACTCAGCTTGATAAGCTTGAAAAAGACCGTAATAAAGAGCTTGAAGATATATTGATGAATATATTGCCCGAGGCATTTGCTGTAGTTAAAGAAACAGCAAGCCGCCTGGCTGCCAATAGTTCATTAGAAGTTACCGCTACCGAGTTTGACCGCACGCTGGCTGCCCGCAAACCAAACGTTACTATTAAAGGCGATAAAGCTTTTCATAGCAGCACCTGGATAGCAGCCGGCAACGAGGTTACCTGGAACATGGTTCATTATGATGTACAGCTGATTGGCGGTACCGTACTGCACCAGGGTAAAATATCGGAAATGGCCACAGGTGAAGGTAAAACGCTGGTAGCCACGCTGCCTGCATATCTTAACGCTTTGGCCGGACAAGGTGTTCACATCGTAACGGTGAACGATTACCTGGCCCGACGAGATAGTGAGTGGATGGGCCCATTGTATGAGTTCCATGGGTTATCTGTTGATTGTATCGATAAGCATGAACCAAACTCTGAGCAGCGCCGTGCCGCTTATTTGGCCGATATTACTTTTGGTACCAACAACGAATTTGGTTTCGATTACCTGCGTGACAATATGACACGCAGCCCGGAAGAGCTGGTACAACGCAAATTGCATTATGCCATGGTGGATGAGGTTGACTCCGTTTTAATTGATGATGCCCGTACACCTTTAATTATATCAGGCCCTATCCCACGTGGCGATGAGCATGAGTTTTATGAGCTGAAACCACGCATCGAGCGTTTGGTTAATGCGCAAAAAAACTACGTTAACGGCGTATTGAACGAAGCTAAGAAAGCTATTAACGACGGTAATACCGATGTTGATGGTGGTGGCTTAGCTTTGTTACGTGCTTTCCGTGGTTTGCCAAAAAGCAAAGCATTAATCAAATTTTTGAGCGAAGGTGGTAACCGCACCATCCTGCAAAAAGTAGAAAATCACTACATGCAGGATCAGGGAAAAGAAATGCCAAAGGTTGACTCTGAATTATTCTTCGTTATTGATGAAAAGAACAACCAGGTTGAACTTTCTGAAAAAGGCATCGAGCTGATCACCGCATCCGGCGAAGATCCACATTTCTTTGTAATGCCTGACGTAGGTACCGAAATAGCTGAAATTGAAAAATCAGCCTTAAGCACCGAAGAAAAGATTGCCCGTAAAGACGAGTTGATGCGCGATTTCTCGATCAAATCTGAACGTATCCATTCGGTTAACCAGTTACTGAAAGCTTATACCCTTTTTGAAAAAGATACCGAATACATTCTTGACGAAGGCAAGGTAAAGATAGTTGACGAGCAAACCGGTCGTGTATTGGACGGCCGCCGTTACTCTGATGGCTTACACCAGGCTATTGAGGCTAAAGAAAACGTAAAAGTTGAGGATGCTACCCAAACTTTTGCAACCATTACCCTGCAAAACTACTTCAGGATGTACCATAAGCTTTGCGGCATGACTGGTACCGCTGTTACCGAAGCAGGCGAGTTTTGGGAGATCTACAAACTGGATGTGGTTGAAATACCAACCAACACCCCAATTACCCGTGATGACAAGCAAGACCTTGTTTACCGTACTGTACGTGAAAAATACAATGCGGTGGCCGAGGAAATTGTTAGTCTTACTCAGGCTGGTCGCCCGGTACTGGTTGGTACAACGTCGGTTGAGATCTCGGAGTTATTGAGCCGTATGCTTAAACTGCGCGGTATCAAACATAACGTACTGAATGCCAAAATGCACCAGAAAGAGGCCGATATTGTGGCCGAAGCTGGTAAGGCCGGCACTGTGACTATTGCTACCAACATGGCTGGTCGTGGTACGGATATTAAATTGGGCCCTGGCGTTAAAGAAGCCGGTGGTTTAGCCATTGTGGGTACCGAGCGTCACGAATCGCGCCGTGTTGACAGGCAGTTGCGCGGTCGTTCTGGGCGTCAGGGTGACCCGGGCTCATCACAGTTCTTTGTATCGTTAGAGGATAACCTGATGCGTTTATTCGGATCAGAGCGGATTTCAAGCCTGATGGTACGTATGGGTATTGAAGAAGGAGAAGTGATCCAACACTCCATGATCTCCAAATCAATTGAGCGTGCACAGAAAAAAGTGGAAGAAAACAACTTCGGCATTCGTAAACGTTTGCTGGAATATGACGACGTGATGAACTCACAGCGTACAGTGATCTACACCAAACGTAAAAACGCCCTGTTTGGTGAGCGTTTGGATGTTGACCTGAGCAACACCATTTTTGATGTGGTTGAGGACATTGTTACCGAATATAAAGAAAGTGCCAACTACGAAGGCTTTACCTTAGAAGTGATCCGTTTGTTCTCGGTTGATATTGAGCTTAGCGCTGACGAATTTACTGCAAAAACAATTCCGGCGTTAACTGATCTGACCTTCCAAACGGTAATGGATTTTTATAAACGTAAACAGGAAGCAGTTGCACAACAGGCTTACCCGGTTATTAAAGACGTTTATGAAACCCGCGGCCAGTATGTTGAAAACATTGTTGTTCCGTTCAGCGATGGTATTCACGGCATCCAGGTAGCTGTTCCGCTTAAAAAAGCGGTTGAAAACCATGGTCACGAGGTATTTAAATCTTTCGAGAAAAACGTTACCCTGTACCTGATCGACGATGCGTGGAAAGAGCACCTGCGCGAAATGGACGAGTTAAAACAATCGGTACAAAACGCGGTTTACGAACAAAAGGACCCACTGTTGGTTTACAAGTTTGAGGCCTTTGAATTATTCCGCGGCATGCTGGCCAATGTGAACAAGGAAATTGTAAGCTTCCTGTTCCGCGGTGGCATCCCGGTTCAGCAACAGGCCGAAGAGGTAAGGGAAGCGAGGCCCGAGCCGAAGCTTGACCTGCGCAAGATGAAAACAACCAAGGCCGAAGTGGTGAGCGAAAGCAACGGCGTGCCTATGGATGATTTTCCGCAGGAGCAGCAAAAGATCACCCCGGTAAGGGTTGAAAACAAAATTGGCCGTAATGACCCTTGCCCTTGCGGTAGCGGTAAAAAATACAAAAACTGCCACGGTGTAGGGCAGAATTAATATAAAGCTCGTGAAAACGGGCTATGATAATCATGTCATTGCGAGGTACGAAGCAATCCCAAACTATACAGGGCAAACTTTAATGGATGCTCTGCAAATCGGGGATTGCTTCGTACCTCGCAATGACGGTTAAAAAAAGGTGTCATGGGTAGCCTGTCGAAGCATGGTGGGAGTGCCTTTACTCGCGACCCTTCGACAGGCTCAGGGTGACAGGCCTTTATGCAAGTTTCATCCGCTATTAATGCCAAATAATAATTTATCATATGAAAAAAGCAGTATTTGATCATCAAGCTAAATCAGCCATTATCAGATACTGCTTTTTTGTTTTATTACTGCTTGCATCAACCCAAACCTTTGCCCAAACACGCGGCAAGGTTGAAGTGATCAAGGACCCGCTGGTTGACAGCCTGATAGCTAAAAGATTTACGCTGAACAGTACAGCGGGTACTGATGCCGCCGGTTATTCATCCTACGGCTACCGCGTACAGTTCTTCAGTGGCTCAAACCGCAAGGATGCCTACAACGCGCAAAACCGGTTGCAGCAGCAATACCCCGAACTGCGTACGTACATCAGTTACCGCGAGCCCAACTTTAAGGTAAAGGCAGGCGATTTCCGTACCCGGCTTGAAGCTGAAAAACTGGTACAGGAACTGCGCTCGTCGTTTTCGAGCATATTCATCATTTCCGAAAAAATAAATCTTCCTAAAACGGATCCTAATAATGATTAAAGAGCAAATACAGGAATTATCCGCAAAAATATTCAATGAGGTAGTGGCTAACCGCCGTCACCTGCATGCCAACCCGGAGCTTTCATTTCATGAATTGCAAACCTCGGTTTTTGTAGCCAACAAGCTTGAAGAGCTTGGCCTGGAATACCATAAGATGGCCGATACAGGTTTGGTAGCCCTCATTAAAGGCGAAAAACCATCTGACGCCGGCAATGTTGTTGCATTGCGTGCCGATATGGATGCGCTTCCGATATTGGAAGCCAATGATGTTCCGTATAAATCGCAAAACCCGGGTGTAATGCATGCCTGTGGCCACGATGCGCACACATCATCATTATTAGGTACAGCTAAAATATTAACCGAATTGAAAAGTCAGTTTGCAGGCACCGTTAAACTGATCTTTCAACCGGCCGAAGAGAAACTGCCCGGCGGTGCCAGCCTCATGATTAAAGAGGGCGTTTTGGAAAACCCAAAACCGGCTGCCGTATTGGGCCAGCATGTAATGCCTTTGATTGATGCCGGTAAAGTTGGTTTCCGTGCAGGTAAATATATGGCCTCAACTGATGAACTTTATGTTACTGTTAAAGGTAAAGGCGGTCACGGTGCTCAGCCGCAGCAGAATATCGATCCGGTTATCATTACCGCACATATATTAACCGCGCTACAGCAGGTGGTGAGCCGCTTTGCCGATCCTAAAAGCCCTTCGGTATTATCATTTGGTAAGGTAATAGCCAATGGGGCTACCAACGTGATCCCTAACGAGGTTTACCTGGAAGGTACTTTCCGCACCATGGATGAGAAATGGCGCGAGGAAGCTCACAAACGCATGAAAAAAATGGCCGAAGGTATTGCCGAAAGCATGGGCGGAAGCTGCGATTTCAATATCATGCGCGGTTATCCATTCCTGATTAACGAAGAAAAATTAACCCATGCCACCCGTGGCCATGCCGAAGCTTACCTGGGGAAAGAAAACGTGCTCGACCTGGACATCTGGATGGCTGCCGAAGATTTTGCTTATTACTCGCAGGCTGCCAGCAGCTGTTTTTACCGCCTTGGCACCCGTAACGAAGCCCGCGGAATAACTTCATCTGTGCACACACCTACTTTTGACGTGGAAGAAGATGCATTTAAAATAAGTACCGGTTTGATGGCTTATTTGGCGGTTAAACAACTCGGCAACTAAAAACCATGTCATTGCGAGGTACGAAGCAATCGCGAACTCTGCAGATCCGCTCTGTATTGCATGCGATTGCCGCGCTACGCTCGCAATGACATGCTGTAAAAAGCAATCAATGAAAAAACTACTCCTGATCCTTATCCTTACTACTGCCAGCCTGCTAACAAAAGCTCAGCAAATCAATCGCTTTAATCCGGATACTATCCGTACCATCGTTATCGATTCACTGGTTGATATCCGCTCACATAAACTCAACGCGCAGGATTTCATAGATGCCGTATTGGCCGATACAGGCTTTTATAAGGCCTTCCAGAATATGAAAGGCTTTGGCTTTACTGCCGAAAACCGAATTTTTACTTACGACAGCAAGAACCGGGTAAACGGGCGCATCTACCGTAAAATACTCCACAGCAACGCAGCCGGTAAACATAAAATAGAATACGTTGCTAAAAGGGACAGCGGTGACGTTTACAAAAAGAACGGCAAGTACCAGTTGTATACGGTTGAGATGTTCGATTTTATTTTCATGAATGCGTATAACTCTGATTTTACTAAAGGTGATGCCCTGCCGGGATCGGGAGGTAAAAATGAATCGTACAAAAGCAAACTCAAAACGCTGATCTTTACGCCGGGTCGCAAAGTAAGCGGAATCCCTTTCATCAGCAGCAAAACGGAAATTTTCTCTAATGATATGCGCCAATATTATTATTACGAATTTGCCCGTGGTAAATACCTCGACACCATCCCTGTTTATCGCTTTAAGGTGAGGTGCAAGCCGAGCACATCCGACAGCGATACCATGATTAAGGAAATGACCACCATTTTTGATGAGCGTACCTTTCAGATCCTTGGCCGGTATATCGATATGAAATTCAGCAACATGTTCTTTGATTTTAATGTGCAGATGAACATCGAGCTTAATAATTTCCAGGGCGAAACGCTACCTGCAAAAATTACCTACCAGGGTAATTGGAATATTCCTTTTCATAAGGAAGAGCGTGCGAGTTTCTTGATTGTACATAAGGATTATAAGAAAGAGTAGAAACTCTTAACCACCTGAAAGGGGCATTAAGAAAAAGCCCTTAGCCAGCGCTCAACCGGAGCCGGGCGTAGCAGCCTTTTTTGTGCTTGCAGACCCTAAGCATGACATCTGCAACACACAGAAATATGATTAGCTTGTTTTTCATATTAGCAGGCTTTTGTATACTAATAGTTAACTTTTGGGAGATAACGCCTGTTCACGATAAGTGGTTGTTTTGCAGTGAGTAATATATTCGTGGTTTAATTGCTTTTATACGCTGGGATAACCAAAAAAATATATTTTTGATGGTTCGATGTTTATATCCTTCAACCGGTTAATGCCTTTTAATTTCATTAAATTATTTCTGTTGATCTTGTTTGCTTTTACTTTTCCAAAGGTTAAAGTGAAAACGGCTGTTTGTAATGGCAGTTACGGCGACCCGGTAGTAAAACTTGATTTTGGATCGGGAGTTAGTCATACCGGTCCTCCACTGGCTACAGGTATTACAACCATGTTCTATGCTCCTGATTGCCCGGATGATAGGTATTATTCAATTGTAAGCAGTCAAACTTCGTGTCATGATACCTGGCATACTGTACTTCATGATCATACAGGAAATTCTGGTGGTTATATGATGCTCGTGAATGCATCGTACGAACCAAGTGTTTTTTTTACCGAAATGAAGGAGCTTAATCTTTGCGAAAACACAACCTACGAGTTTTCAGCTTATGTACTCAATCTCATGAAACTTTCATCAAGTGATGCCAGTACTAAACAGCCTGATTTATTATTTACCATAAAAAAGCCCGATGGCACAATCTTAACCCAGTACGATACCAATACCATACAGCCCACCGCAGATCCTCAGTGGAATAAATATAGTGTGCCATTTTCAACAGGGGCGGGCGTTACGCAAATTGTATTGGAAATCAGCAATAGTGGGCCGGGAGGTAATGGAAACGATTTGCTGCTTGATGATATTGAATTCAGGGCTTGCGGACCTAACATTAAAGTTGGATTTACAAATGTTGACAACACCGAACCGCAAAATGTCTGCAAGGAGCAGGTGCAAAACTATAAACTTATTGCAGATCTGAATAACGGCTATAGCAACCCTAAAGTACAATGGCAAAGCAGTACTGATGGTGGCGGTAGCTGGACTAACATTCCGGGTGCTACTGATCTTAGCTATGCTTTTCAATTTGCTGCGGATAAACCGGTAGGTACCTACCAATACAGGATGGCTGCAGCTGAAGGAGATAATATCAATTCGCCAACTTGCCGCGTTTACTCAGACGTGCGCACCATAACGGTTAATGCTTACCCGGCCAAACCTTCTATTACCGCACCGGCTGTATGCGAAGGGGATGTGCTTACACTTACTGCAAATGCGCCGGGAGCAATCAGGTATGAATGGACCGGGCCGGGCGTTACCGCTAATAATAAAGCTCAAAATCCTCTGGTAATTGACAATGCCACTGTTGCTGTTAATGGCGATTATCAGGTTACTGTGTTCTCGGCTGGTGATTGTCCTACTTTATCAGATAAAGTTACGGTAACTGTTAACTTAAAACCCGTTATACCTGTTCTCACCCCAGCTCCAATTTGTAAGGGCGACCTAATCATTCTCAATGAAACTACGCCCAACGCCAAAAGCTATAGCTGGTCGCCGGTTACAGGATTGTCTGATCCAACTGCGGCAAACCCTACTGCCATGCCGACCGAAACAACCACTTATACAGTAACAGTAACAAGCAATGGGGATTGTACTGCAACCCAAACAGTAACTGTAACAGTTATGCCCACTCCCGAAGCAAGTATAAGTCCGCAGAAAAAAATCTTTGAAGGGCAATCGGTAGTACTGGATGCCGAGGCAAAATATGCAGATACTTATTTATGGAGCCCCGCGGATGGACTCGACGATCCTACCAAATTGAACCCTGTTGCCAGCCCTTCCGATGATGTTACTTATACCCTGAAAGCCTCATCAGGTATTGGTTGCGGATATGTTAATGCCTCAATTTTTGTACGGGTTTATAAAAAGATCGTTATTCCATCAACGTTTTCGCCCAATGGAGATGGTTTAAATGATAACTGGGATATTGAGGCTTTATCAACCTATCCGCAATGTTCACTGAATGTTTTTAACCGAAACGGGCAAAAAGTATATGCCTCTACAGGTTATGATAAACCGTGGAGCGGCGGTTATAAAGGATATGCTTTACCACCCGGGACTTACTACTATGTGATTGATCTTAAAAGTGGGGCGCCGCTATTATCGGGCTGGGTGCTTATAGTGCGCTGATTATATAAAGCCAAAAGCAGATTGTGCAAAGCCTAAAACAAAATTGATTACATAGGTTTAAGTTATTACTGAAGCTAATTTTTAGGCTTCATATAATTGCTTCTTTTTATGTTATCATTAACTGCGGTGCTTGTGCCCGGAATTAATCCAACAGGTAGCTCAAGCAAAAATCAAAACTTAATGATCTTTTCTATCTGCTCGTTTACAAACTTTATGGTATCGGGCTTAAACAGGTTCCCTTCTTCATCAAACTCTTTGTGTATGGCCGCTATGTGTAATTTAAGCGCCATAATGTTGAGGTGCAGGTAATGGCAAACGCCGGTAAAATGGTCAACCCCGCGGATATTACCATATTTGCCCGATGATAAGCCTACCAATGCCGCTTTTTTATCATAAAAACTTTCGGGGAAACTACAGGCATCAATGAAAACCTTAAGTACACCCGGAAAGCTGCCGTTATATTCGGGGATAAGGAATATGAATTTATCTGTATTGGTAACTGTTTGCTGGATAGGCTCAAATGCTGCGCTGCGTTTGTTGTAGAGGTCGGTTTCAATAACGTTTGGAGGCAGCTGAGCAAGTGATAAGATACCTGCTTCAACACCCTTTTCCTGCAGTTTTTGCTGATAAACCTTAGCAAGTTTGAGCGTTGAGCTTCCCGGTCTGTTGGTTGACGATATTATGGTTATCATTTATTATTGGTAAATTGCTGACTGATCTGATTAGTAATATTGTTGTTGATTAATTTGTAATATTTTGTTAATGAATGTTTTAATAATAAATATGATTAAGTAATAATATTTATTAGTTGCCGCGCTGATAATTGACTAATTGATCAATTTTGTTTGTAAATAGGCAAAAGCTGTGGAATTCTGCATTATTTAATTCCGTATCTTTATCACCGGATAAAAACTTTACGAAAGTAGAAATTTCTGTTTCTATTTAACGTTGTTATAAATCACAGAACTATAAATTTTTTTAAACTATAGAATGAGTAAAATTATTGCTTTAGCCAACCAGAAAGGCGGCGTAGGGAAAACTACATCATCTATAAATCTGGCTGCAAGTTTAGCTGTATTAGATTATAAAACCTTGTTGGTTGACGCCGACCCGCAGGCTAATTCAACTTCGGGTATTGGTTTCGATCCCCGCAATATAAAAAACAGTATCTATGAATGTATCATCAATGAGGTTGATCCTCATGAGGCCATTCAGAAAACTGAAACTCCTAATCTTGATTTATTACCCGCACATATTGATCTGGTAGGTGCCGAAATTGAAATGATCAATTTAACGGGCCGCGAGTTTAAAATGAAACAGGTATTTGAAAAAGTGAGGGATGAATATGATTTTATTATTATCGATTGTTCGCCGTCATTAGGTTTGATCACCATTAACGCTTTAACCGCTGCCGATTCGGTAATTGTACCGGTACAGTGCGAGTATTTCGCATTAGAGGGTTTGGGCAAATTGTTAAATACCATCAAAATTGTTCAGTCGCGCCTTAACCCCCAACTTGAAATTGAGGGGATTTTGTTAACCATGTACGATGTGCGTTTGCGTTTGAGCAATCAGGTGGTTGATGAAGTTAGGACCCATTTTGAAGACATGGTTTTTGATACCATTATACAGCGTAATACCCGGTTAAGCGAGGCCCCGAGCTTTGGCGTATCGGTAATTATGCATGATGCTACCTGTAAGGGTGCAATAAATTATTTAAACCTTGCCCGCGAAATTCTGGAGAAAAACGGGTTGGTTAAGGGTGAACAGGCAACAGCTACAGCAACAGTATAGTAAATGAGTGGTGAAAAGAGAAATGCCCTGGGAAAGGGACTGAGTGCGCTATTGAACGACACGCCTAACGTACAACCATACCAAAACAGAAGTAGAGAAACAGCAAGCCCTGCCGAGGTAAATGACCTTGGCTCGGTTAATGAAATAAAACTGGCCGAAATTGAGGTTAACCCGTTTCAGCCCCGTACCGATTTTGATGAGCAGGCACTGGCCGAGCTTTCAGAGTCGATCAAACTGCAGGGTTTAATTCAGCCGATAACGCTCAGGAAAATTGGGGCGCATAAATATCAGCTGATATCTGGCGAGCGTCGTTTTCGGGCATCAAAGCTGGCCGGCCTAACCCAAATTCCGGCTTATGTGCGCACCGCCAATGATCAGCAAATGCTGGAGATGGCACTTATCGAAAACATTCAGCGCGAAAACCTGAATGCTATAGAGGTTGCCCTTAGTTTTCAGCGCATGATTGAGGAATGTAACCTGAAGCAGGAAGAACTGGGCGATAGAGTAAGCAAAAACCGCTCGACGGTGACCAACTACCTTCGTTTGTTAAGGTTGCCGCCGGTTATCCAGGCCTCCATTCGTGATGGCGAGCTTTCAATGGGGCATGCAAAAGCTATTTTAACGCTAACCGATCCTGCCAAACAATTATTTATACATCAGCATATTATAAAGGAAGGTTTATCCGTTCGTAAGGTTGAAGAACTGGTAAGAGAGATGCAAAAGTCGCCGGTAAAAAAGGAAGGCAAACAGCCCGAGCCGGTATCATATCAGTTGCAGAAGATCCAGGATGACCTGGCTTCAAAATTTAGTACAAGGGTAAAACTAAAAGTTGGCAGCCGCGGAAGCGGTGTTATCGAGATCCCTTTCCTTTCGGAAGATGATCTTGGCCGCATCCTTGAAATGCTTGATTGGTAATTGTTAATTTAAAAAATGTATAAATTCCTGTTTTTTTTAGCTGTATCCGCTTTTTTTATTTCTGCCGCACAGGCGCAGGTAGTTGATAGTACGGGGAGTAAAAAAAGTGATACGCTGAAAGTAAAGCATCCTGTTAAAACCCCGTCAGGCTCATTTGCTCCCAAAATTGATCCTGCCAAAGAAAAGATCTATCATCCCGATAGTACCCATATCCCGCATAAAGCAGTAATGCATTCATTGATGATACCTGGTTGGGGCCAGGTGTACAACCGCAGATGGTGGAAAGTGCCGTTAATTTACGGAGGTTTAGGTTTGCTAACCTCGGCCATTATATATAACCAGCATTATTACAAAGAATATTTAACATTATCAAGATATCGCCAGGGTACTCCTCCTAATCCCGGCGATCCTTATTATACAGAATATAACCTTTATAAAGACGTGCCAGATGCCAACCTGAGCGATGCCCGTGAAAATTCAAGGCGTAACCGCGATTTGAGCATACTGGGCTTTTTAGCTGTATGGGGTATCCAGGCTATTGATGCTTATATCGATGCCAAGTTCATCCACTCATATACGGTAGATAATAATTTGTCGTTCAAAGTAGCTCCGGGTATAATTAATCAGCCGGTTTATGCGCAGGGCGCTAATAATGCTTATATTCCGGGTATAAAAGTTACCTTTACGTTTTAATAAGGAAAACCACAATACCTGAAATGAAGATAGCGTTACTTGGCTACGGAAAAATGGGCAAAATCATCGAAAAGATAGCCCTTAGCCGCAAGCATGAAATTGTACTTACCATTGATCATGAAACCCTTCATGACCTTACAACCGAAAATCTGCAAAAAGCAGATGTGGTAATTGAATTTACTACCCCGGCATCCGTATTATCAAATATCGAGCATTGCTTTAATGCTAATGTACCTGTTGTTATTGGTACTACAGGCTGGTACGAGAAATTACCGGAAGTAAAACAGCAATGTATTGAGGGGAATAAATCATTATTGTGGGCTTCAAACTTCAGCGTTGGCGTTAACGTGTTTTTTTACGTGAATAAGCTGTTGGCTAAAGTCATGAACAAGTACCCTTATTACGAAGTACAGGTTGAAGAGATCCACCATACCCAAAAAATGGACTCGCCAAGCGGTACTGCCATAACCATCGCCGAAGGCATCATTAACAACACCGATACCAAAAATGAGTGGATTAATGTATTAACTACCGACGACAGTGATGACGATGCGAATGTTGCTCCTAACCAATTACTTATAGAATCATTAAGGATAGACAGTGTGCCGGGTACTCATACCGTTATTTATGATTCGGAAGTGGATAGCATCGAATTTAAGCATACTGCCCATAACCGTAATGGGTTTGCTTTAGGCGCTGTACTGGCTGCCGAGTGGCTGCACGATAAAAAGGGTTTTTACTCTGTTGAAGCCATGTTTGATTTTAACAGCTAATAGCTTTTTAATATAAATGGCAATAGCGGGCTATATAGGGTTTTATATCATTACGGGCCCGCTATTGATTTTAATACTGGCTGGATACTGGAAACTTTTTGAAAAAGCCGGTCGCCGGGGGTGGGAAGCACTGATCCCGGTTTACCATCTTTACATTATGCTTAAGTTGAGCCAACGGCCGTTGTGGCTCCTTTTGTTGCTTTTAATACCGGGCGTAAACTTTATTATAAGCATCGGCATCCTCATTGATTTTATTAAATCGTTTGGCAAGGTGGGCATAGGGCAAATCACCATGTCGGTGTTGTTGCCATTTATTTTTATCCCCAAATGGGGTTTTGATAAAAACACCCGTTATGTTGGCCCGTCGGCAAGTGACGATTTCAGGGAAAAATACCGTGACCTTGATAAATCCCCACTAAGGGAATGGACGGAAGCTATTCTTTTCGCTATAATAGCGGCAACGGTTATTCGCGGGCTTTTCCTCGAGGCTTTCACCATCCCTTCGTCATCTATGGAGAGCTCACTAATGGTAGGCGATTTTTTATTTGTGAGCAAGATCAATTACGGTGCACGCCTGCCTATGACCCCCATAGCATTTCCATTTGCACACCACACTATGCCGCTCACCGGTACTAAAGCCTATTGGGATGGTATTAAGCTGCCCTACTATCGGCTGCCGGGTTTCAGCGAAGTGAAAAAGGGTGATGCAGTAGTATTTAACTATCCAATGGATGCTGATTCGCCGTTTTACCGCCCTGTAGATAAGCAGGAAAATTATATCAAACGGTGCCAGGGCACACCCGGCGATACCATAAGGCTGGAGTACGGCCAGGTATACGTAAATAACCGTTTGATAGCCGCCCCACCCAACGCGGAAATGGAATACCGGGTACGTACAAATGGTTCGGGAAGAGGTTTTGGTCCCCATACGCGATATAACCTTCATTTGTCTGATATTCAACAGTTTACCTGGGTTTATTTTACAGCGAATATGACTGCACAATCGGCCGAAAAGCTAAAAACATATCCCTATATCAAGGCGGTGAAGCCCGATGTTAAGTTAAGAGGGGTGTATGATCATGAGGTTTTTCCGCATGATCCGCGCTTTAGGTGGAACGAGGATAACCTGGGGCCAATTATTATTCCGCAAAGAGGCTGGACTGTAAAGCTGGATAGCATGACCATGCCTTTTTATCGCCGGGCCATTGAGGTGTATGAAAATAATAAAGTGCAGGTTAAAGGGAACGCAGTTTTTATTAATGGGAGCAAGGCCGATAGTTATACCTTTAAAATGGATTACTATTGGATGATGGGCGATAACCGCCATAACTCTGAAGATTCGCGTTTTTGGGGCTTTGTGCCCGAAGACCATATTGTAGGTAAAGCCATATTGGTTTGGATGAGCTGGGATGCCAATTCGCCTTCATTTTGTAAAATAAGATGGGACAGGGTATTTAGAAGAATTAATTAGAGAGATATGCAGATGTGCAAATTCCGGATGTGCAGATGAGAGATTAAATAATTATCAATTTGTGCCCTAATAATAGAATCTATAATTAATATGGGGGAGCGTAACATATAACGTGTAACATATATCTTATACATAAAATATAAACATTAAAAAATCTGCACATTTGCACATCTGAAATTTGCACATTCGATACATCATATGAACTGGAAATTCTGGAAAAAGAAAGATTCAACTAAAGTAAAAAAGAAAAAAAGTGCGCTTCGTGAATGGGGCGACGCTATCATATTTGCAGTAATAGCCGCCACCCTTATTCGTACGCTGTTTATCGAAGCCTACGTTATCCCCAGCGGCTCAATGGAAAACTCACTTTTAATTGGCGACTACCTGTTTGTAAGCAAGGTTAACTATGGCGCAAGGATGCCTATAACGCCTGTTTCGTTTCCGTTTATGCACCATACTACTCCCTGGGGGACTCAAGCTTACTGGGGCGGAGTAAAATTGCCTTATTATCGCTTGCCGGGTTTAAGTGATATAAAAAAGCAGGATATCGTGGTTTTTAACGCGCCGATAGAGGCCGATTCTCCTTATTTCAGGCCGGTGGATAAGCGCGAAAACATTATCAAACGCTGCCAGGGTACTCCCGGGGATACCTTAAGCGTAGTTAACGCGCAGGTTTATATTAACGGCAAGGCCGCTCCAAATCCGGAAAGGGGAAAGGAAGGTTATTTTGTTGAAACCAATGGGCAGGAATTTAACCCGGCTATTTTGAACGAGCTTAAGATAGATATTAGGGGCAATACCGGCAACCGTTATGAAATGATGATGTCTAAGGAATCGGCAGCTACTTTGAAAACTTATTCAAATGTAAAATCAATTGTGCCGGCTTTAACGCTTAAGGGTACCAGTGACCCGCTGAACCCGGTTTACCCTGCCAAGTACCCGCGTTATAAGATCACACCTAATTTTCCTGACTTTAAATGGAATGTAGATAATTATGGCCCCATCATTATCCCTAAAAAAGGCTGGACAGTTAAATTGGATAGCCTGACTTTCCCGGTTTATGGCCGCGCTATTGAGATTTATGAAAATAATAAAGTAAATGTTGTGGGTAAGGATGTCATGATTAACGGAAAAAAAGCCGATACTTATACCTTTAAGCTTAACTACTATTTTATGATGGGGGATAATCGTCACAATTCGGAAGATTCGCGCTTTTGGGGGTTTGTTCCGGAAGATCACGTAGTAGGGAAAGCTTTATTTACCTGGATGAGTATTGACAGTACAGCCAGCTTCTTTAATAAAATAAGGTGGAACCGGTTGTTCAGAGGCATACATTAATTGAAAATATAAAAACACCAAAGTGAACGGAATAGGATTAATAATAGTATTTGTTCTTTTTATAGTACTGCCATTTGCAGGTTTATGGAAACTGTTTGAAAAGGCAGGGCGGCCAGGCTGGGAAGGCATTGTGCCACTCTACAACTTTTTCATCATCATTAAGTTAACCGGTAGGCCGGCGTGGTGGTTTATTATGCTGCTAATACCAGGCTTAAACTTTTTGATAGCGCTGGGCTTGATTGTTGATTTTTTAAAATCGTACGGAAAGTTCACTTTTGTTGAACATGTGCAGGGTGTAATCCTTCCGTTTATATATTTCCCTAAATGGGGCGGTGATAAGGATACCAAATATTTAGGCCAGTCGGCGAGCCCCGAGTTCAGGACTAAGTATAAGATTGCCCTAAAGAAAACCCAGGCACGTGAGTGGGCTGATGCCATCATTTTTGCGGTAATCGCTGCAACGCTGATCCGTACATTATTTATTGAAGCTTATGTAATTCCAAGTGCATCGATGGAAAGCTCGTTGCTTATTGGCGATTACCTGTTTGTAAGCAAAGTGAACTATGGAGCACGTTTACCCATGACGCCAGTTGCATTTCCTTTCGCACACCATACCATGCCGCTTATTAATACCAAGGCCTATTGGGATGGTATCGAACTGCCGTACTATCGTCTGCCGGGTTTAAGTGATATTAAAAAAGGTGATGTGGTAGTGTTCAATTATCCTATGGATGCCGATTCGCCTTATTTCAGGCCGGTTGATAAACGCGAAAACTATATCAAACGCTGCCAGGGTACCCCGGGCGATACGCTGAGTGTAGTTAAGGCCCAGGTGTTTATAAATGGGAAAGCTGCTGTTACACCACCAAAAGGCGAGATTACTTATGATGTTAAAACAGATGGGAACGAGCTTAACCCGCAGATAGCTACAGATTTGCATTTGTCGGATATTTCATCGGTAAATAATACTGAGTTTATTACCAATACCACCGAGGAATCGGCAAAGGCACTGAGGGGATATTCAAACATCAAGTCAGTTACACCACGGTTAACTTCGCCAGGCGCGTCTGATCCGATGAACCCGGTTTACCCTGCCATTTTCTCCAACTATAAAATAGGAGCTAACATTCCCGATTATAAATGGAATGTAGACAATTTCGGGCCTGTCATTGTACCTAAAAAGGGCTGGACAGTAAAACTGGATAGTTTAACCTTCCCGATCTACGGTCGTGCAATTGCCGTATATGAAGGTAACAAGGTTGAAGTGAGCGGTAAAGACATCCTGATCAATGGCAAAAAAGCCGATAGTTACACCTTTAAACTCAACTACTATTTTATGATGGGCGATAACCGTCATAACTCAGAAGATTCACGTTTTTGGGGCTTTGTTCCTGAAGATCATATTGTGGGTAAAGCACTGTTCATTTGGATGAGTGTTGACGACAATGCATCGTTCATCCACAAGATCCGCTGGAGCAGACTGTTTAATCTGATCCATTAGCCCCCTAAACCCCTGAAGGGGAACTAAAGTGAAAAGCCTGTTTTGCTTAGCAAAACAGGCTTTTCACTTTAATAAAATCACGGCCGCGGGCTTTCAGTCCGTGGTTTACCATAGTTTCAGGTTTGAGCTGAATTTCCGTAAGATGGAAGCTTACATTATGCCTGCCACGGGTTACGCTGCGCTAAACCTGCGGTAGCGGGCTAATTTTAAACCTTTCCGCCAATTTATTCAAATCTTCAACAACGGCATCAACTAATGGTATGCCGTTGGCTATCCTGTCAGCTTCTGCTTCCAGTTCTGGCTCCCCTGGAATAATTACTTTTTGATCAGGATCAACTGTAGCCGATGATTTAAAACGCTCTATCCAATTATCTAAATGATTTTTAAACTCATTTACCGGCCGGAACCCATCCACGCGCATTGCGCCTAAGAAATGCCCTATACCCGCGCCAACGGGATCATTCGGCGGATCAAGAAAAGCCACAAAGGGCGGTACCCAGGGTCCGTAATTGGCGCCTGATAATACTGCTGATAAAATATCAACGGTAGCACTCAAACCAAAACCTTTATGACTGCCATGGTCGCGGTCGCTGCCGAGGGGGAGGAGAGAGCCGCCGGTTTTTAATGCATGAGGATCGGTAGTATAATTGCCTTCTTTATCCTGGATCCAGCCTTCGGGAACCTGCCTGCCTAAGCGCTGGGCTATTTCCAGTTTTCCGTTAGCAGCGGCTGAAGTGGCAATATCAACTATCACCGGCGGATATTTACCAGCCGGAAAAGCGTAACACATAGGGTTGGTACCCAAAAGCCGTTCACTGGAAAACGTAGGCGCAACCAGCGGACTGGCATTGGTCATGGCAAAACCGATCATATCTTTCTCCACAGCCATCAACGTGTGATAACCGGCAATACCAAAATGGTTGGAGTTGCGTACTGATACCCAACCCGAGCCGTATAGCTCAGCTTTTTTAATGGCTACCTCCATGGCAAACGGAGCTACCACTAAACCAAGGCCTGCATCGCCATCTACAGTGGCAGTTGTTGGCGTTTCATGCACTATCCGGATGTTGGGCGTGGGATTAATGCGTTTCTTCTCCCAAAGGCGTACATAACCGCTCAACCGGGCTACGCCATGCGAGTCGATACCACGGAGATCGGATTTAAGCAGCACGTCGGCTGCTAAAACCGCATGTTCATGGCTGCAGCCAATAACTTTGAATATATTTTCGGTAAATGTGCGTAGAGTGGATGGCGATATCAGCATACGGCAAAGATAACCGTTGATTTTTAAAATGATTACGTTGATTTCGCTGATGAGGTACCTTTATACACTTGATTTGGAGTAGCAGCGGGTAGCCCGGACTAATCTCCAATCACCAACCTCTAATCTCTACCCTCAAGCCATCGCAAACTCGGGCTTTACTTCGCTCAGGTGTTTGTTATACCAGTTGGTACTGTTATAGCGGGCGTTTATTTCGTAGATTTCGGGTTTTAGTTTCAGCAGGTTAAGGATATCCTGGCATGAAAAACGGTTGCAAACCGGGTATAACTCTTTAAATACGCGCTCGATAAAATAAAAATCTTCGGGGTGGTCGAGTGCAAAACGGTGCGACATGGAATAATCCAGGCCAGTTTCCCAGGTTACGTTGCCGATGTTAAAAATAAGCGGATTTTCATAGATGTAGGGCGAGGTATGCTCCAAATCATGAGGGCGACCGGCGTTTTCCCAGGCTTGTTTGAGACAGGCCATGGTCATCACTTCTACGTCGTTGCCATCGGGATAGGTGGCCGGGTACAGGTTGCTTACATAATCAAACTTTTGCCTGTTGCTGAAAAAATATTCAAGCACGTTATCAATGATCCGCGGATCGATTAGCGGGCAGTCGGCCGGAATTTTGACAACCACATCGGTATTGAATAGTTTTGCTGCCTGGTAATGCCTGTCAAGCAGGTTGCCAAGGCTGCCGCGATAACATTGAACGTTAAGATTTTCGGCCTCCTGTGCAATAACATCATCTTCAGCGCCTTCGGAAGTGGCAATAACAATATTGGCCTGGTGCTGGATCATACCTACCCGCTCCACCATGCGCGCTAACAAACTTTTACCCAATATAGGCAGCATTACTTTGCCATATAAACGACTTGATGCCATGCGGGCCGGCACAATAATCACTACATGCTCATCCATCTTTTCCGGAAATTTGAGGTTTATCAAAAAAACATTAACCGGGTTAAATGTAGAATGGTAAGGTTTAAATATGGCGAAGTTTATATTATGAAATTGTTAACCGGTGGGTTGATATGCAAAAAATAAAGCCCGGCACAATGGCCGGGCCTTACAACACAGGTATAGGTTATTTAATAGTAGTAAACGTTGGTTTGAATATCTGCACTTAGTTTTTTATCGTCGGTTGCTGCTTTAATACCCTGCAGCCACACGGTATATACAGAACCCGCCCGAAGGTTAACGTTAGTAAGGCTGGCTAATACGGTAGGAGTGCCTTTTTGGCGAATGTTAAGCGTGTAAGTAACACCGCCTTTAATAGTCACAAAATCAGATACTTGTTTGTAAGCTTTGTTTGATGCCAGAACCGAATCTTTTGAAGTAACCAGGTCAACCGTACCGGCATCGGCGCTGAGGTTTGCCAAACGGATACTGGCCATCCCGGCGGCCGGCTGAACGATAGAATCGGCAACAAAAATTACATCGCGTTTGCCTGCGGTGTTGGCAAGGTATACCGAGTAAAGTTTTTTAGCTACGAGGGTGATGGTATCGTCTGCAACTTTTTGCTTGGTGCCCGAAACATAAAAGGTTGCTGTTCTTTTACCGGGATAAGCATTAATGTAATCTATACCGTGACCGTAACGAATTGGAAAATTGTTCGCCCTGTTGGGCTCAAGATAAAAATCAACCGGATCAGAATCGGGCGAGGCATTGATGACTGAAACAAGTGCCACCGGCGGCTGAACGTAATTGTTGTGATCTTTTAAACACGAGCTGAGTGTTGCTGCCAGCAAACACACCATCCCGATAATGCCTGCCCGCCTTGTTAATTTTTGCTGAACTGTTTTCATAAAATAAAATATTGGTAGTAAACTGATATTTTAACTTTACGTAACCAGCAGGCATTACGCTACTTTGGATTAAAAATTTTAACCCCGGTGTGATTAGCATAAATACGTTTGAGCTTAGGTTTTAGTATGCAAGGGATAGGGGTTTCAATTGTAAAAAAATATCGGATAATTTTTATCCGATATTGTAAATAAGTTAATGGATTATACAATAGGGATAGTGCCTCCATCTATAGTAAATTCGCTTCCGTTTAAATAAGCAGCACGGTCTGATACCAGGAAGGCTACCAGTTCGGCAACTTCTTGGGGTTCTGCCGGGCGGCCCATGGGGATGCCCCCTAACGAATCCATAATGATTTTTAGTGCTGCTTCTTTGTCTCCGCCGTTTTGCGAGGCCAGGTTGTCAATCATGCCCTGTGCCCCGCCGGTATTGATAAAACCCGGCGCTACCGAATTAACCCGTACGCCTCTGGGTGCAAGCTCCTTTGAAATGCCTTTGCTATAATTACTCAGGGCTGCTTTTGCTGCTGCGTATGGTAGTGTTGCCTCGAAAAGTGGCATTTTACGCTGTATGGACGAAATGTGGACTATCACCCCTTGTTTTTGATTAAGCATGGTTGGCAGTAATCCTCTGTCTAACCTAACGGCTGCCAATAAATTGGTTTGCAAGGCTGCTTCCCAGTCTTCATCGCTTAGCACCATAACTCCGCCTGCCGGCGATTCAGAACCTCCAAGGTTGTTGATCAGGATGTCTATGCCTCCCAAGCGTTCAAGGGTTTCTTTAATTACTTTATCAGTACCTGCTTTGGTGCTGAGATCGGCCTGGATAAACTGTTTAGGGTCAATATCTGTTGGCTGGGTACGGGCTGTGGTTACAATGCTGGCCCCACCTTTAAACAGGCGCTCAAAAATAGCTTTGCCTGCGCCTTTTGTTCCGGCTGTAACCAGGATCTTGTTGCCGTTAAATTCATTTGGGTCGATATTGAAATTTGCTTTTGCAATCATTTTATGTGGATTTGTGTTGTATGATAATGCAAAATTGGTGAAGTGAACGTGGCGGATCAAGTACGGAAAAATGATTCAATACGGATAAATTTATCCCTGTGGTTACCGAAATTTGCAGCTTGAATAATACCGAAACCGGAATTATTATGTACGAAAGAAAATTACCTATACAGGAAGAGTGCGGGCTTGACCTTATCCGTGAGGTTGTATTTGGCAAGTGGAAAATCCATTTGTTGTATTATATATCGCAAGGGATCAGCAGGCCCGGGCAACTGCAAAAAAATATCCCGGAAGCATCCCGCAGGGTTTTGAATATCCAGCTAAATCAACTGGAGGATGATGAACTCGTAGCCAAAACGGTATACAACCAACAACCGCCTAAAGTAGAATATTACTTAACGGATTTAGGGAAATCAATAATGCCCATCATCAATGAGCTTGGCCGGTGGGGGGATACTCACAGCGGGCACCTGAGGAGGGTGATCAAAAAGCGATTGATATTGCCCGAGGCATAGCAGGTGAAAAGCGAGCCCTTATTGTTGATACCTGCTTTTATGGCATTGTTATAAAGCGGATTATTAAGTATAATTTTATCTATAGCGCTTACTTTTCCAGTTGTTTATCAATCAGGTGTTGTAATTCATTTTTAAATTTGTCATCAAGCTTGATGTTTTCGGCAACAGGCTGATGAAACATATTTTTGATCATGCGGTTAATAGCGGTACTTTGTTGCTGAAATACCCTGCAAACGTGGCATCCCGCCAGGTGGATCTTTAATTCCAGTTTTTCTCGCAGGGAGATCTTTCCTATTTCCTGCTTTTCAATCAGGTAAGTAGCCTTTTTGCAGTTGTAGGCTATTTTAGTTAATTCGTCCATAATCCATTAGTTTAAAGCCAGTTTTTTTGAAGGCACTCTCTTAGGCTTAGCTTGGCGCGGTGAATAATTACCCAAAAGTTGGATGATGATATTCTCAAATCGCCGCAAATGGTGTCGGTGGTTTCATCATCAAGGTGTTTCATAGTAAACGCCGAGAGCCATAATGAGGGCAATTTTCTCATGCATCTTTGCAGTATAAACTCAAATTCTTTGCTTTCGAGGTGATCGGGTTGTTCAATGCCAAACTCCGCTGGCCTGTGATCGGTTTTCCAGTTATGGGCATCAAGTTCAAAAAAATCGTCTGTTTCATATTCGGCAAATGTTACCGCAGGTTCCTTAACAAAAGCGGATGCTTTTTTGCGGTAAATATCAATAATCTTGTTTTTTAGTATGGCGGTAAGCCATGTACGTTCGGTGCTTTTGCCCTCAAATTTTTGCAAGCGCTCGAGAGCGGCCAAAAAAGTTTCCTGTACAAGATCGCGGGCTAATTCTTCGTCGTTAATGCGGGTAAGGGCATACTTGTAAAGATAGTCGGCATGGCGCGTTACCCAGGCACGGGGTTCGGTGCTGTTTTGGCTTTGCATAAATCAACGTGGTGGTAATGGTTTGTGTAAAAGTTTATAGCCCATATTGTATTAATGTTTTGATTTGTGCATTCGTCGGGTAGGAGAAGGAATCCTTACAAGATTTTTTTATTTTTTCTGAAACCAGGGCTTAATGAAATGGGATGTCTGGAAGAGTCGTTAATATCTAATATTCCGGTTCAAACTAAATGCAGACAAATAAATGACAGAATAATCGGCTATCGACTGTAAGGTTCTTCGTATATCTACGACAAAGGGGTATGAAAAAGATAAATCTGTTTATTATACCATTGATATTATTGGCCTTTAATGCCTGCAGTCAAAGTACTCCGCATGCCGATAAAACCGTTGATACCAAAACATATCCGCAAGCTAAGCTGGCGAGCTACTGGAAACAGGTATTGACGCCCGAAGCTTACGAGATACTGGTAAATAAGGGCACGGAACAACCCTATCATAACCCTTATTGGAATAACCACGAAAAAGGGACATATGTAAGTGCAGCTACCGGTAAGCCATTATTTAGTTCGGATTCTAAATTTGAATCGGGCACAGGCTGGCCAAGTTTTTTTAAACCTATCGATCCAAAAGCGATTAAAATTGTTAAAGATACATCGTACGGAATGGTACGTGAAGAGGTTGTTGAAGCCAGCACAGGTTTACATCTTGGCCACGTTTTTAATGATGGTCCGGCACCTACCGGTAAACGTTATTGTATGGATTCATACGCTTTCAAGTTTGTTCCGGCTAAATAATAAACCATTAAATTAAAAAGATCATGTTAACAAAAAAATTGAATGTATGCCTGCTTGGCCTGCTGATATTGTTTGGCTGTGCCGATGCGCAAACCGGCGGAAGCGGTTTTGCAAGCCTGCCTGCCCCAAAGGCGGGCGAAAAGGTTGCTACTTTTGCGGGTGGTTGTTTCTGGAGCCTTTCGGAAGGTTTGTATGAATTGAAGGGTGTTAATAAAGTAGTAGCCGGATATGCCGGCGGCACAACTAAAAATCCATCATACGAAGATGTTTGCGGTAAAAATACCGGCCATGCCGAATCGGTACAGGTTTACTACAACCCTGCTGAAATAAGTTACGCTGCTTTAGCCGAAGCTTTCTTTTATGCGCACGATCCTACCACTGTAAACAGGCAGGGCCCTGATGTAGGCGACGACTACCGCTCAGTAGCTTTTTACCGTACACCGGAAGAAAAGAAAACTTTAGAAAGTGTAATAGCTAAAGTTAACGCTACACATCATTACAGCAGCCCTATCGTTACACAGGTTGTTCCGTTTAAAGTATTATATCCGGCCGAAAATTATCACCAGGGATATTACAGGCAGCATATGGATAACCCATATATCAGCCATGTTTCAGTACCTAAAGTATTGAAACTGCGTAAAGCCATGAATAGCTTGTTGAAACCCGAGTTTCAGCATAAGGATTAGAGTTAAGTGTAAATGTTGTATTTGACTGTTCTGTTGTCTCTACACCACGTTATTGCGGGTAACCATCAGGGAAGTCTTTTCATCCGCCGGTTGTTTAAGAATAAAGCATTGGTCATCAGCAAAAAAAAAGGCGAAAAGTAACAAAACCTTTCGCCTTTTCCCTTTAACCTTTCCCCTATCTATTGATTACAGATCGTTTTTAATTTTTGATTATAATCAGGATTTAGCGGTTCATTGGTTTGAGCCAGGCGCTGCGAACCTACATTGGCCGGACAGGCAATGCCATTAGGCCCGTCGTAAACCAAACCGGGTTTTGTGCTGAGGAGTTCTTTCGGCACGTAGATCTGTACAGTGGTTTTTGAATAGCTATGCGGATAAAACCGGATGTAATATCCATCAGGGTGTAATGACCATATGCCTGATGGTACCGCCGGATCAGGCGCCGGAGCCAAACCGGCTAACATGGCATACTTTTCCATCTCTTCGTAAGATGAATTACCAGAGGCAGCTAATCGGCGGATATTGTTTTCAGCCTCAAAAACACTTTGAACTGCAGGCGGCAATTGGCTTTTAGCTTTATCCATTACACTGGCGGGCAATACACCCAACGCACCGCCTTCCAGCATTAACAGTTCATTAGCTGATAGCAGCCTGGTCGCAGTAAGCTTAATATCGGACCCCATATCAACAAACCTGGTGCGTGCAATAATCGACCATAATAATATCTGGATGCTATGCTGGTCAACCTCGGGATGAGTTTCAGCATGTTTTAATATCAGTATCACCACATCGCGCTTTGGCCCAAGCACCGGGGCAAGCATATACCCATCGCCTGTACTGGGGCCACGAGTACCAGCATGCAGACAATAGCTTTTGCTGGTCATTTCATAAAAACCGGCGCAAAGCTTAAAACCGCCCCCGGGTGCTTTTGGCAAAAGGTATAAAGGCTCGGCTACCTGCCCTTCCATAAACGATGGTGGCTTGGAGCCTGCCTTGTTAACGTCATTAAAACTGGTGGTAATGGCCTGCGGTTGTTTCAGCAATTTATTAAGGCTGCCGCCCGATACCATATCGGCTCCTTTATCCAATATGGCTTTCCCAAAACCGCCAAACTGGGCTTGTACAGCAGTGCTGCAAAATAGGCAGATACCCAGGCAAATGATAAGATGTTTTTTGAAGTTTTTCAAAGACAATAGGTATATTAGTGTAGGGAGCAGGAGTTTTTTATGTTTCATATAGATATAGTGTTTAAGTTTCAATTGCAAGAAACAAAAAATACTATAAACTGTTTGTTGAATTTATTCACAATTGTTATGCAATAGTTAATAGATCTATTGATGGAAGCAATAAACCCGTTAACTGGCTATTTATTTCAACTCAAGCTCCATTTGGATATTAGCACGTTCGTATGGTGAAGGCCTGCCTGCTACCTTAACAAAGCCCAATTTATGATACAGGCTGATGGCCGGTTTTAAAATGGTGTTACTCTCCAGGTAAAGTTTATGGCTGCCAAGGGCTTTGGCCTTTTCGATAATAGCCTGTCCGAGCAAAAAGCCTATATTTTTTCCCTGCGCCTTTGGCGAAACGGCCATTTTAGCAAGCTCATAGTCATAATCAGGATCGTCCATTTTCAGTAGGGCACATACACCAACGGGTTCGTTATTATAAAGCGCGACCAGGATATGGCCGTTGTTGATAATGTAACTGTCGGCGTTATCAAGGGCCTTATAATCGGCATCTTCCATTACGAAGTATTTGGAGATCCATTCTTCATTCAATGCTTTAAAAGCCCGGGCATATTTAGGTTCATAAGGCACGATGTGTACTTTATTGCTCTCCCTTATTTTTTGATGTGCCTGTACCCGGCGCAACAATGATTTTTGTTCCAGCAGGTATTCCCATTCTTCAATAGCCTTCCATAGGTCATGATTCGCCTGGGCTAAAAGTTCTTCAACGGCGTTAGTCACATCTGCATACTGGTCTTGGATTTTTTTTCCAACCTCAATCCCTTTAGCCGACAGGCTTACCATATTGCGCCTGCCATCAGCCTTATCCTTTTTCTCAATAACAAAACCGTTCTTCACCATTTCGGCAATAATCTTACTTACAGAAGGGTGGGAGTGACCAATCTCCCTGGCTATTGAGGTAATTGTAAATTCGCCGCCATCCTGCAATACATAAAAAACCGGGAACCATTTAGGCTGAAAATCGATATCATATAATTTGTAGATCCGCACAGCATCTTCCACCATGGTTTCGGTAAGCATCCTTAACCTGCTGCCTATAGCCATTTTTCCCACTTTATTAAAAAACTCCATATTGATAAGTAACTAATTATGTAACTGATTACACAAATGTATAATGTTGTTTTAAAAAGTGCAATAGTGGGTTACAAAATCAATGTCATCGGCAATTCATAAAACCGGAGCTACTGGCGATTAAAAGAAGTTTTATCTGAACCGTTTCTGAAAGATTGTTTAAATTTTTTTCGAATGTAGAGGCGCATAATTGCGTCTCCCGCTTGCAATTTACGGCGATTGGAGCACTTTTAAATCGACTTGTCCTCCGGGAGACGCAATTATGCGCCTCTACATTTTTTGCATTTTAGTAAGTTTAAATATTATGCTAATGCTTTACCCATTAATGGATCGCTGAAGCCCGGTTTTCCTGTTTCCACACGGCCTGCAAAGCGTTTTGTAAAGCTGCCAAACCCGTCAACCTTTGTGCTGAAATCATACCAGCTATGGGTTTTACTTAAATTTAAAGCGATTGTTGTGCTGGCACCTGCTTTTACAGCAACTTTGTGATCGCCGGTTTTATATCCATGATCTGTTACCGTAATAGTTTGGGCCTTACTTGTATGATTTGTTATTTTCAGGGCGATGTTACCTGTTAATTTCCCTGCAAGCTGTTCATATTCACAAATAACGTCAATTAACGGATCGGCGGCGTTACCCAGGTACTCGCGGAAGAAGCCGTTAGGGCCATAGGTGCGCAAATGGTATTCGCTGTTTTCAAACTCATGTAAAGGCCAAACATCCGAGAGGGTATCACCGGCTTTAACGGTATAGGCCCAGGCACGCAGGTCTTCCATTTTCTGCGGATCATTCATCGTAGCATATTTGCCGGGAGCATATACGTTAAATGGCGAGCCCAACGCTTTTGCACCAAAGACTTTGTTACTCGCAGTAAATTTAATTTCGAATGATTTTTTATCTGCACTCAGTTTGCCATCTGCATAAAGCTGGTAAGGCAATGCGGATGATGGTTTGATCCCTTTTTCCTGTTGCGGCATGTACGGTGATAAGTGCGGATCTTTATTGATCTGCGCAATTTCATCGGCAGTCAGCAGCTTATAGTCCGAAGGGAGTTTTTTGAATTGAGCTTTATGAATACTCTCCAAAAATGCTTCCCTTGCAACAAATTCCGGATTCTCGATCTTCTCGCCATTATATGGACGGAAAACGCTTGAAAGATCACCGCAAACTGTACGGCGCCATTGGCTGATATTAGGTTCGGTTACTTTTTTGCCGGTTTTGTGGCTTAAAAAGTTCTCTAAAAATTGCAGGGTTGAAGTATGGTCAAACACTTCTGAATTTACCCAGCCGCCGCGGCTCCATGGTGAAGCAATTACCAACGGCACACGGAAGCCTAAACCGATCGGGCTTTCACGATCAAATACTTCCGGGAAGTTATTGCGCGCTTTTTCCTGTTCTAAAGTAACGAATTCAACGCTTGGGTCGATACCTGCTGATACCTTGCCGGTGCCCGGTTTATGCGGATTAGGCGCGGTGAAAGGAGGGACGTGGTCAAAGTAGCCATCATTTTCATCATAAGCTAAAATGAAAACAGTCTTTTTCCAAACTTCGGGATTCTGGGTAAGGATGTCCAGCACTTCAGATACGTACCATGCACCGTACCAGGCCGAGCTTGGATGGTCAGAAAAATGCTCGGGCGCCGATAGCCAGCTTACGGTAGGTAATTGACCTCCTTTTACATCGGCACGGAACTGGTGTAATACATCTCCTTTAGGTACTAAAACTTCGCGTTCGGTGCCATCATCATTATATTTCAGCGGACTTAGAGTACGATAGTGCGGATCATTGGTATTGGTTACAAAACCTTTCTGGTGAAGGTTTTTTTCGCGCTGCGGCAGGCTTGCAAACTTGTTAGGATCGAGGCTTGCCATGTCCTTTTTCGTATTCTCCAGGTCGCGCTGTTTTTGTTTAAGCTGTTTTTGCAGGTGATCAATGTGGGCATCGCCTGCAGGCGATGCAGCAATCTGTTTTTCAACGGCTGCTATTTCATCAGGTAAAACAGTTGATTTTTTTTGCAGATGGGCTATGTGTTTATCGTAAAGTTTGATGTTGTACTGGCCAAAAAACTCAAGTGGATTATCCTGGAAATTTGATAACCATGGATCTTCTTCGCCCTCTAAACCAGTATCAATAGCAATTTCGTTTTGGTAATGTTTCCATGATATAATATGATCCTCCAAACGCTCAGGGAAGGTAGCCCAGTTGAGGGTGCCATAATCCATATCGTCATTCCAAACGTGTGCAAGTGAATTTTCATGCTGCTCGGCACGGATAGTACCGCTCCAGAAATACAGCCTGTTTGGATTTGTACCTGTCAGGGATGAGCAAAAGTTCTGATCGCAAACGGTAAAGGCATCGGCCAGGGCATAGTAAAATGGGATATCCTCGCGATTGTGGAAACCCATAGTTAATGGCATGTTGGAATATTCCTTAATACCATTACGTTTAACGTTAAGCCATTGGTCAAACTTGCCATCGTTACGGGCATTAACCTGGTTGCTCCAGGAATGCGGCAGCGAGCTCATCCAGGTTGCTTTGGTATTCTTGATATCAAGGTGGAAAGGGGCATAAGTTTCGCCTTTTTTGTTCGATTGCAGCCAAACCTTGTTTTTATTCGGCAAATCAATAGCCCGTGGGTCATTATAACCACGTACCCCTTTCAGCATTCCGTAGGTATGATCAAACGAGCGGTTTTCCTGCATCAGGATCACAATGTGCTCAGCATCCAGGTAAGTACTGCCCGGTGCGGGGTTAATGGCCATTGCTTTTTGAATAGATTGGGGTAAAACGCTTGCGAGGCCGGCCGCCCCGGTTAGCAGGGCTGCTTTTTTAAGAAAATCTCTCCTTGAATCAGACATAGTTTTATTTTTAGTCCATGGTCGATAGTCCATAGACCATGGTTTTTTGTTTTTAGTCTATGGTCGAAAGTTCATAGACCTGGTTATTGTTTTTGTCAATAGTTATAGCCAATAAGCTATGGTTGGCTTATTGAAAAACCAAGATATGCAGTTTTTTCAATCCATGGACTATCGACCATGGACTATGGTCTAAAAAACTAACCGTCCTTCCGCCGGGCAATCTCCTGCTCGCATAGGCCAAATGACAGGGTCATGCCGTTACCGCCGAGGCCATTGATAAGGGTTACCCCAGGCTCAATGTCGATGATAAGTTCGTACGCGCCGTTGGTCATTTTAGGGTAGATGCCGTGCCATGACTGCAGCATTTTCCAGTCTTTAAAATTGGCGAATGTATGTAAGTATTCAATTATCAAATTATTAATAAATTCTTTATCGAAGGGATCATGAACCAAACCATATTCGTGCGAATCGCCGATGGTAAGCTCGCCGCTGCCATTTTGGGATACCATTACGTGGATGCCCCATTTAAGGTGTGTGGCATATTGTTCTTCATAGCGTTTGCGCAAGGCTGGCAATGAAGCTGCGGCCTGGAACCCCGGGTAATGAATCATAGACAAGCCACCACATAACGACGGACCTATGCGCCATTCATCGGGCTGGGTAACTAAACGCATCATTTGCAGTTTGCATTTGGTGATCTGTGTTTGTGCGAATAGTTCCGGATATAAAGTTTCAAAATCGGCGCCGCTGCATACATAGATCTCGTCGGCTTCCCAGCTTTGGTTGCCCGAACTAACTTTGGGATGTTGGATACGGCTGATAGCAGTGTTCCAGTGAAATTCGACACCAAATTTTTCGGCAAGATAAGCTGCCACCTGCCCGATGGCTACCCGCGATTCAACAATCATTTCCTCGCCGCTCCACAGGGCGCCTTTCAAGCCATCGGTATTAATTGCCGGCGATTTTGAAACAGCTTCGCCCGGAGTTAGCACAGCGCAATCACGGTATTGCTTGTTTACATCTACATACTCTTCAATTACCTGCAGTTCATCATCATGATAAGCAAGGTGTAGCGAGCCAACCTCATTATGCCAGATCTTAGCCTCGGTACAAACTGTTTTCCAAATGCTTTTTGATAGCATGGCGCGCTCAAACATTGGTCCGGTAGCCTGTCCTATAGGCCATACCATACCAAAGTTCCGGATGGAAGCACCCACCGCGCGTTCGTTACGTTCAAATACGGTTACCTGATAGCCGCGAACGGCCAAAGCGCGGGCTGTAGCCAAACCTGCAATGCCTGCGCCTATGATTATTGCACTTTTGTTATTGTTCATTGGTTCAATAGTTCATTGGTTCATCGGTTTGAATTGTTCAAACCTCAATTGATTTGATTGGCTGGATTGAAAGTTAGAGTTTGTTGCTCATCAGTTTCATCTGCAATTATCTTTTTTTTATCACGGGCAGCGCTTTGCAAAAAGTAAATGAGCGATAAAATACCGCAAATTCCGCCAACAATGGCTACCGTCATTGCGCCTTCCCGAAAAAAGGCACCCCAGCTTATTGAGGGGCGACCAAGTTCTTTTACCAGCAAAACACTAACACTGCCAAGGTAGCCCATCGAATCGGCAATGTACATGATAAAGCCCACATTGCTTTTATAGTGGAACGATGCTATCATCCGTTCAAAAAATATAGCATTGTAAGGAACGTAGCCCATGTATAAGCCAAGGCCTACCAGGGTCATCCATAAGGTTGGGCTTATCATTTTAAAGGTAAACATGATGGTTGATATACCCACCAGTACACAACCGGCAATGATCATTAAATGAATAATACTAAAGGCACGGATATTTTTCCTGACAAGGATAAGCAAGCTCATGGCTACTAATACCACCAGCGAAATTTTTATATCCGTAGTGGTAAAAATGCTGTTATCCTTAATGCCCAGGCTTGCCCAAATCTCTACCTCGAAATTATCGCGTACGTCGCGCATAATAGTAAGTAGCACATAAACAATCAGGGTGAGGATAATACCCGGTAAAAAACGGATAACGAATTGTTTGCGCTCTGTGGCGTTCATGGGGGTACGTTCGGAGCGTAAACTTATGTCTTCGGCGGTAGGTGCTGGGATAAGCTCCATACAACCTACAAAAAATAACAGCGGCAATGCGAATACAGCACCTGTTAAAAAAGGCATGTAATATTCATTTACATGAAGACTGCTTATAAGTGTACGCCCTATTGTTTTTACAAAGCCCGATGCAAAGATGAGACTGATGGATAATACCGAAGCCATGAACTCAGTTGAGCGGCGGCCTTCCAGGTAACCAAAAACCAGGCCCCAGATAAGGCCCAGCGGGAGACCGTTGATGAAAAGGAACGCAATATTCCACGGGGCCGGTACAAAAGCAAAGGCCAGCAGCGCCGCCCAGGCAATGCCGATAAGGGTTAAAATATATCGTGCACGGGTTTTGCCGTTTACTTCGGCTATAAATTTTATGCCGTAAAACTTGCTGCTCATATAGCCGATAACCTGCGCTATAACCAGCCAAACCTTATAATCAACATGAAAGTACTCGTGACCAGTGAAAGTTGCCGCTGCAAATGCCTTACGGAAAGCATACATGGATGTATACGTTCCAAAAGCCGAAACCGCTGCCAAAACTGAAATCAGTGCATAAGGCCATTGGGCTACTTTTGCACGTAAACTTT
Source organism: Mucilaginibacter gossypii (assembly GCF_900100945.1). Classification (GTDB taxonomy): domain Bacteria; phylum Bacteroidota; class Bacteroidia; order Sphingobacteriales; family Sphingobacteriaceae; genus Mucilaginibacter; species Mucilaginibacter gossypii. The sequence goes on from NZ_FNCG01000004.1 coordinate 135,498, forward strand.
CAATCAGCCTCATGTTTTATTGATTTATGATGTCAACTACTTGTGCAATATCGTCAATAATATGGGTAGGATTATAGGTTTCCAGCTCGGCCCGGGTAAAAATGCCGGTGGTTACGCCTATTGAATATTTGCAGCCGGTGTTTTGGCCCTCGCGTACATCAACCTCAGTATCGCCTACTTTAGCAACTTCCAAAGCATCTGTTATGCCGGCCTCAAGCATCATTTTTTGGATCATGAAAGGATGCGGGCGACCAAGTTCAACTTCGTCCGATCCAACAACGTAATCGATCAGCCCCTTCTCGTGCCATTGCAGGCGGTTTACAATAGTATCGGCAATATCGCGCGAGAAACCGGTATTGATACCAACTTTAACGCCTTGCTCATGCAGTTTAGCAAATGTTTCCTCTACGTTTGGCAGGGGGTCAATGCCAGGCTCAAACTGGTAAAAATTAATCATTTGCTGTACAAACTCTTTATGTATGGTTGTTACCAGTTCGTCGGTAATCAATGATTGATCGGCTTCATGTTCAACAAGCATTTTACGAATGGCCAGGGTTTTTTCATAGCCCATCAAAGGGTCTATTTTCTCCAGTTCAACCTCGTAACCAGACTTTTGCATGGCAGCCCTGAAAGCCTTGCTAACTTCATGATCATCTTTAACCGTAGTGCCGGCTATATCAAATACCACTAATTTTATGCTCATAATAACAAATATAATTGTTTAGCAATACTAAACTTTTTTTATTAAAATTAAACTAAATTAGTGTTAAAGTTTGGTTAAGGGGAGGTTTGTGGTTGGTTTTGTTCCCTTAATTTTCAAACGGGAAACGTATGTACGGGGTTTCTAAAAAAAAATTATCGTAAAAACTTGAGCCATACAGACAAGTAAATTGAGCCATGCAAGAAATTCCGTCATGAACAAGATATCTGATATTTGTTTTAAATTAAATATCAACTATGGAGAACATAACGAAAATAAATTTGGGCAAAAACGGTCCGCTGGTTTCAAAACTGGGCCTGGGCTGTATGCGCATGTCATCAGTTTGGGGCAGCAAAGCCAATGATGAAAACGAAAGTATCGCTACCATACAAGCAGCTTTAGATAGTGGCATCAATTTTTTAAACACCGGCGATTTTTATGGTGCCGGTCATAATGAGTTATTGGTAGGCAAGGCCATTAAAGGCCGTCGGGACGACGCGTTTATCAGCGTTAAATTTGGCGCTATTTTTTATAATGGTCAATGGCTTGGCTTAGACCTTCGCCCTATTGCCATTAAAAACTTCATCAATTATTCGTTAGTGCGATTAGGTATCGACACTATCGACCTGTATCAGCCTTGCCGCCTGGATAATAGCGTACCTGTAGAAGATGTAATAGGTACCGTTGCCGACCTGATTAAGGAAGGAAAAGTACGCCACCTTGGTGTTTCTGAAATTACTGCGGAGCAATTGCGTAAAGCCAACAGCATACACCCGGTAACCGCGTTGGAAATTGGCTACTCATTAGCCGACAGGCAAATTGAAAACGATCTGCTGCCTACTGCTAAAGAACTGGGCATTGGCGTAGTCGCATTTGCCAATACCGCCGAAGGTTTACTTACGGGCGATATGAAAGCGCCGCTTCCGGCGGATAGTTATCATAATCACTTTTCACGTTTTCAGGGAGACAACCTGGTAAAGAACCTTGAAAAAGTTGAAGTGTTAAAGCAAATGGCCAGCGACAAAGGCTATACGCCTACCCAACTTGCTATTGCATGGGTAAACGCCCAGGGCGATAACATTATGCCACTGGTGAGCATGAGCCGCAGATCGCGCCTGCCTGAAAATATACAGGCGATGCAAATTGAATTTAGTGCCGATGAAATGAATACACTTAAAACTGCTTTTACCCAGGGGGCAATATTAGGTGGTACATACCTGCAACGATAAATGGACGGGGCTGCATAAGCCCCTCTTATTTTATATATTTACATAGTGACCAATCCAACCGAAATAATTCCAGGCGTAATCTTTTATTCTTTTTTCTCGAGGATGAGAAAGGAAAAGGTAGGTTTTTTTGAGCATAGCACCCTGGTATTACAGGTTTCAGGACAATTCAGCATCGAAACCGCTAATCAAAAAATTTCGATGAAAGGCGGCGAAATGATGTTGATCCGCAAAAATCAATTGGGCGAACTCGTCAAAATGCCCGTTGATGGCGGTGACTATCAAACCATCATCATTTGCCTGAAAGAAGATATGCTGCGGCAGCTTGCCCTGGAAGAACAGATAGAACCGGGACGGAAATACATTGGTCAACCCAATATCAGGATCCCCGAAAATGAATTTCTTCGGGGCTTTTTTCAATCGGTGATTCCTTATGTGCACCATCCCAACGAAAAAATAACCAAACAACTGGGCATGTTGAAAGTAAGGGAAGCCGTACACTTGCTGCTGCATACTATGCCCGAGCTTAAAGATTTCCTGTTCGATTTTTCTGAGCCGCATAAAATCGACCTGGAAAAATTTATGCTGAGCAATTTTCATTTCAACGTATCTGTCGAGAAATTCGCGCAACTTACCGGCCGAAGCCTTGCGGGGTTTAAACGCGATTTTCAAAAAACTTTTGATACTTCGCCCCGGCATTGGCTGCAAACCAGGCGGCTTGCAGAGGCGCGCCATCTCATCGAAAACAAAAACCGTAAACCATCTGAAATTTACCTCGATTTAGGGTTTGAAAGCCTGGCTCATTTTTCCCATTCGTTTAAAAAAGAATTTGGCAAAGCACCTACAGAGTGGGCGCACTAACCGGAGTTTTTTTGTTGATAAGGGTTGGATTTTGTTATAGCCTCTGAAACAAAAGTGGCACCCTCCACTCAATTAACCATTCATTTAATCAACCCAATCAACCTACTTCTTCTCTTCAAAAAAGTATACCACCAGCATACTGGCCGTGGTATCGCCCATGTTTTTTGGGGTATGGGGGATGCGCCCGTCAAAGAGCATGCTATCGCCCTGGTTAAGAATTACGGTATCGTCATTAAACTGGTAAGCAACCTGCCCGGAGAGGATATACTTATATTCAAACGCTTCGGTTTCAACAAGCGGACGGGAGGCATCGGGCTCAAGCTCCAATATTACAATATCAACAGTACTTTGACTTATCGATTGCGTAAAGATGCGCTGGTAATGAAAACCATCGGCATATTCTTTTTCAAAATGATCGTATTCGTGTTTGCGCTTTACTAAAACTGGGAGATGATCGCTTTTTGAACGCATATCTTTAAAAAACTCGTTCAGGTCTATCTCCAGTGCTTTAATAATATCTATCAGTACGATAAGCGATGGGATAGTGCGGCTATTTTCAATTTGAGATATCAGGCCTTTGCTTACGTTAGCCCTCATGGCAAGCTCCTGTACGGTTATATTTTTTTCCCGGCGGCGTTCTTTTATGCGGTTACTGATCTGTATCAGTATGTCTTCTTCCATTTAAAGCTGGTTATTTGGTGCGCAAAGTAATTAATCAGGCTATTTATCCAAAATGATTTTTTTGTTACGCTTTGAACAGCATAGTGTAAATGTTAACGGATATCTATGTAATATTGTTGTATTAGTTAAGTTTCAATAAACAGTAAGTGAGCTTTGAAATTGTCTGTCTAAGCGTTCTGTAAGAAATTAATGTTAAATATGGGTTCCGATAATATATTTCATGAATATTTAATAATTACCTAACCTGTATGCTGTTTATTTGTAACTAAAAATTTTAATAACATGGTACCATCTCATTATAATCCGAAAGCTGTAGTTGCTGAAGTGTTTTCTTTATACGAAAAATTTGGCGATGCCGATTATATAGGGGAGCCTGTTTCTCAACTGGAGCATATGTCGCAGGCAGCTTCGCTTGCTGAGGCTGAGGGCTATGACGATGAGGTTGTACTTGCTGCGTTTTTTCATGATATAGGGCATCTTTGTGCTGATGCTGAAGAAGCAGGAAGTATGGATGGCATGGGCAATGTTGACCATGAGCGCCTGGGTGCCGATTACCTGTTGGAGCGTGGGTTTTCTGAAAGGGTTGCCAATCTGGTGCAGGGCCATGTAATTGCCAAAAGATATCTTACCTATAAATACCCCGAATATTATAACCGTTTATCGGATGCCAGTAAAGCTACCCTCGAATTTCAGGGAGGCGTGATGACTGAGGCCGAGGCTGCAGAATTTGAATTAAACCAGGATGCTGAACTTATCATCAGACTGCGGTACTGGGATGACATGGCCAAGGAAATGCATGTACCCGTAAATAACCTTGATCATTTAAAAGCTATTGCCCTGGCGCATCTGCAAGTGGTAAATGAATAATATAATATTAAGTTTTTGTGATTAATATATAATCTGCCTGTTACAAAAATCACCTGCTTAACACAGGGTGAACATCAAGTTAAGTATAGCTTAATACTAAATTAGTTTACTAATAATAAACAAAGTTTAGTATTGCTGCATGAAAAATTTGACTGTTTCACCCTTAAACTTTAGCAGATGAACAAGATTTACCAGAGATTAAAAACCGTAATAACGGTTTTGTTATTTTGCGTAGCTCCATCTATTTTATTCGGACAAACCAAAATAAGCGGTACTGTTACCGATGACAAGCACTTGCCCCTGCCGGGCGTAAGTGTAAGAATTAAAGAGCAAAATAAAGGCACTGTTACCGATATTGATGGCCGTTATATAATAAACGCCAGCGCAGGTCAAACCCTTGTTTTTTCTTTTATTGGTTATACCTCGCAATCCGTTGTTGTAGGTGATAAACCAATTATAAACGTAAGCCTTACAGGCGATAATAAATCACTTAATGAAGTTGTTGTAACAGCTCTTGGTATCAAAAAAGAAACCAGGCGAGTTGGCTATGCAATTCAAACAGTGCAAGGCGACGCGTTGACCACTGCTCGCGATCCTAATCCTGTTACAGGTTTAATAGGTAAAGTTGCAGGTGTATCGGTAGGCCCATCAGCCGAATTATTGGGTAACCCTAACGTATTGATCAGGGGTAACCAGGTATCTTTATATGTTGTTGATGGTTTCCCTATTAATACAGATACTTATAACATCAGTCCTGATGATATTGAAACATATACAGTATTGAAAGGCCCGGCCGCCGCAGCCCTGTATGGCAGCCGCGCACAGTTTGGTGCTATATTGATCACCACCAAAAATGGTGCTAAAAACAAGAAAGGCTTAACCATTGATATAAACAGCAGCACGGTATTAAACACAGGTTTCCTTGCATTTCCTCGTATACAAAGTTCATTTGGTCCGGGCGAAAATACTTTTTACCAGTTTGTTGATGGTAAAGGCGGTGCACCTGGTGGTGTAGACGGTGACTACGACGTTTGGGGTCCTTACTTTAACGGACAGCTTATTCCCCAGTATGACAGCCCTGTTGTTAACGGCGTTCGCCAGGGAACACCGTGGGTTGCCCGAGGTAAAGACAACCTGAAGCGCTTTTTGCAAGTTGGTAGCCAAACAAATAATAACGTTTCTATTGGCGCGGTTGGCGATAATTATGTAACCCGTTTCTCGGTGTCGCAGCAACATCAAACAAGCTATATTCCTTCACAATATTTGAATATAGCTAACGCTAATCTTTACGCTTCGTTTACTCCAATTCCTAAATTAACTTTTGAAGGTAATATAGATTTCAACAGGCAGTCAACTGATAATTTCCCTGATGTTCAGTATGGCCCTAACAGTATCATCTATAATATTGCTGTTTGGACTGGGGCTGACTGGAATATCGAAGCGCCTGATATTAAAGCGATCTGGCAGCCAGGTAAAGTCGGAGTTCAATCGGTATTTGCCGAATATCAACGTTACCATAACCCATACCTGTTAACAAAGGAGTGGACCCGTGGTCATTACAAAAACGACGTTTATGGCTATTTAGGTGCTACTTATAAATTCAATGATAACTTGAATTTGAGGTTACGTTCACAAATTGATACCTATGATCTGTTACGTACAGAAAAACTTCCTTTTAGTGCCCACCCTTACGGACGTGAAGGTAACCAGGGCGACTACCGCGAAGACCGCAGGAACTTATTTGATAACAACACGGAGTTGATCTTGAACTATAACTACACCATCAAGAAATTCTTAAATCTGTCGGGTTTAGTTGGTTCTAACTTACGTGAGATGTCATATAACTCAAGCTGGACATCAACAGATTATTTGAACGTACCTGAGGTTTATGCGTTCAGCAACTCAAAAAACCCTATTCAGGCAACCAGCTTCAACGCATCAGAGAGAGTATTTAGTATTTATGCTTCATTGGATATGTCATTTGGTAAATATGCTACCTTATCTGGTACTTACCGTCGTGACAGGTCAAGCGCTTTCCAAAACGCTACAACTTACACTTACCCAAGTGCTTCTTTGGCTACAGTAATTTCTGATTATGTTAAAATGCCGGAGTTCATTTCATTTTTGAAAGCGCGTGGTTCATATGCTAACGTAAAAGCAGATGCTTCAAGCTCAACTATAGGCCCTGCTCCATTTAGCTCAATCACCGCGTTTGGTGGTAGCACAGGTGCTTCGTTATTTAACAATCCGCTGGGGTATGGTTCAACTTATACTTCGCCATATAACGGACCGGATTATTCTTTAAATACATCCTATTCAACCAGCAAACCATACAATAATACAACTGCTGGTTATGCAACCAATTACTTATACATTAATAATATCAAAACTTCAACCCGTGTTAACTATGAGGAAGGCTTTGACATTAAATTCCTGCAAAACCGTTTAGGTTTAAGCGCTACAGCTTTCCAATACATCGATGGTCCGCGAATTTTAGCTAACCCAATTTCTACCGCTTCAGGTTACAGTATCCTTTATCTAAACGCCCTAAAAACTAAAAGGTCAGGTTATGAAGGAACTATCGAGGGTACTCCTATCAAAAACCTGGGTGGGTTTACCTGGAACGTGTTAGTAAACGTAGCTACAAATAAGGAGATTTACAAAGAGTTGCCTGCTGGTCAGAATACTTACAATACCTTCTTTAAAGTTGGCGACCGTACAGATAAATTATACGGATCGGCATTTGTAAGGACTCCTGATGGCCAGGTCATCAACGATGCTGCCGGTAAGCCTTTAGTTAAACCGGTTGCTCAATACCTGGGTAACGAGAATGCTAAATACACCTGGGCTGTATCTAACAAATTACGGTACAAAAACTTTACCATGGGTTTCCAGTTTGATGGTTCGGTTGGCGGTGTAATTATTGATTACATGCACAACAAAACCATGCGTGGCGGTGCAAACATCGAAACAGCTACCGGCGCCCTTGGCGATGCACGTTACCAGGATTGGAAAAACTTTGGCGTAACTGGTTACAATGGTACTTACGTTGGCCAGGGTGTGGTAGTATCTAACGGTACCGCTATCAACTACGATTCAAAAACAGGTGCAGTGTTAAATTACAACGCTCTGCAATATGCTCCTAACAAGCAAACTGCCTTTGTACAGGATTATGTTAGTAAATATTACGGTGTTGACGAATCAAACCTGATGAGCAAAACCTTTAGCAAATTGCGTGAAGTTAGCTTTGGCTTTGATTTTCCTAAAGCCTGGTTGCAGAAAAGCTTTATACAGAAAATATCTGCATCACTTTATGGCCGTAACTTATTGTACTTCTACGGTGACAAACGCTTTAAAGACGTGGATCTTGACCAATACAACGGTGCCCAGGCGCAAACCGTATTGCAATCACCAACAATTCGTAGCTACGGATTTAACCTGAATTTATCATTCTAATTAACAGATGGATATGAAAAAGATATTTTTAATTTACTTATTGCCGGTATTTATGATACTAACGGTAACGGGTTGCAAAAAAAGCTTCCAGGAGTTAACCGTTAACCCTAACGTACCTAATGCTGTGCCAGCGTCGTTGCTTTTCAATGGCATTTTAAACAGCATGGTCGATATGCCTGATGGCTCCGACGAAACTTATTCGCAATACTATATCAATAATTACGATTACTACGGAAATAACCGTTATGATTTTGGCAGCGGCGACAATTATTACAACGCCTTGAAAAATGTTGCGGCTATGGAAAACCAGGCTGTTAAAGGCGGAGCCAAAGCAGTTAACCCATATAGCGCCTTAGGCAAATTTTTCAGAGCTTATTTTTTTAGCAAAATGAGTATGGAAGAAGGCGATATCCCAATGACACAAGCTTTACAGGGATTAACTAATCTAACTCCTACTTATGATACTCAAAAAACAGTAATGACCCAGTCATTAAGCTGGTTGGAGAGCGCCAATGCTGATCTTACCACATTAATTGCCGCAGGCGACAATACGCTTGCCGGTGATATCTACCTTAGCAATAGCTTAACTGCGTGGCAAAAAGTGGTAAACACATTCAGGATTAGGTTGCTTGTACAGTTAAGCAAAAAAACTGCTGATATTGATGTTGTAAATCAATTCGCTACGATTTTGGGTAATCCAACAAAATACCCTTTAATGACCAGCGCGACCGACAACCTGCAATACACCTTTGTTTCGCCAACTAACTATTATCCGCAAACACCTGATAACTTTGGTCAGAGTGGTTCACGTAAAAACACCTCGGCTACTTACATCGGTTTATTAACAAGCTTAAAAGATCCGCGCGTGTTTGTAACGGCTGAGCCTGCGCGGTACAATGTTGATAACCTGAAAGAAAGTCCCACTGCATTTTCATCATTTATTGGTGCAGATCCGGGCCTGGATTTAGGTGTAATGTATAACAATGCAGGCTTGCAGAAATATTCTTTCCTTAACAGGAAACGTTATTACTCAACTTATACCGGCGAGCCTTCTATACAAATAGGCTACCCCGAGCTGATGTTTAACATAGCCGAAGGTATTAACAGAGGTTGGGCTACAGGAAATGCGGAAGACTATTATATCAAAGGAATACAGGCTTCGTTTGCTTTCTACAGTATCCCAACTGGTACAGGTACTTTCACCGCTTATTTTTACCGCCCTGGTTCAACCAACGTAGCTGCTTTATCTAACTACGATACTTACACCATCAACGTTGATTGGGCTACCTACTATTCGCAAAGCAGTGTTAAATATACTACCGGTACAACTGGTTTAACTAAAATATTGCAGCAAAAATACCTGGCGTTATTCCGTCACTCGGGTTTGGAATCATATTTTACATACCGTCGTACCGGTATACCAACCTTTACAACAGGGCCAGGTACTGGTAACGGTGGTCGTATAGCAACCCGTTTCCAATATCCGCAATCAGAGCGTACTTCAAATGCCGATAATTATAACAAAGCGTTAGCCAGTCAGTATGGCGGTAACGATGATATTAACGGTGTTATGTATATACTTAAATAACCTCAGCTTATACGTTTTAATTAATCTGCATAAAGGCCCCGCTAATCAGGGGCCTTTATCATTAAATACAAAAGCCATGAAAAAAGTTATCTTATTTGCATTATTCACTTTGTCGTTTTCGGCCTTAAGCGCCCAGCATAAAACCCAAAACGTAGTTATCGTCACTATCGATGGTTTACGCTGGCAGGAAGTTTTCCGTGGTGCCGATTCGGCCATTATCAACTCAAATGATACGCATGATAAGAATGATGTGCGTAAAAAATTCTGGACGGAGGCCGCAGCCGATCGTCGAAAACTGCTGATGCCTTTCTTTTGGAGCACGGTAGTTGAAAAAGGACAACTGTATGGAAACCGTGATCTGGGCAGCAAGGATGAAGTAGCCAACCCGTATCATTTTTCATACCCGGGATACAATGAAATATTTACCGGTTTCCCCGATAAGCTGATGAACACCAACGATGGTATCTATAACCCAAACATGAATGTGCTTGAGTTTTTGAACAAACAAAAAGGTTTTGAAAACAAGGTGGCTGCATTTGCATCATGGGAGCGCTTTTCACAGATCCTGAGCCCTCAGCGTGCCGGTATTTTAGTTAACGCGGGTTTTATGCCTTTAGAAATTGCGGGGATGAATGACCGCCTGAAACACCTGAATGAACTGCAATTGGAAGCACCCCGTTATATCAGCGATTCAACGCGGATCGATTTCCTGACATTTGAGTTTGCCAAAAACTATATGATGCAATATAAGCCGCGTGCATTGTATGTTTCATTTGATGAACCGGATGATATGGCCCATGCAGGCAATTATAAGTTTTACCTTGACCGTATTAAACAGGAAGATGGCTTTATAAAACAACTTTGGGATTATATCCAGTCAGAGCCTGCTTATAAAAACAAAACTACCCTGATCATCACCTGCGACCATGGCAGGGGTGATGAGCCAATGAAAAAATGGCATGACCATGGGTCGGACGTGTTGCATTCAGAGCAAACCTGGTTTGCCGTTATTGGCCCGGATACCCCGGCATCAGGAGAAATGAAACAAGGTGAAACAACTTATCATAAGCAACTGGCTCAAACCATAGCCAATTTATTGGGCTTTGATTTTAAAGCCAGTCATGAAGTGGGGGAGGCGATAAATAGTGTTACAGGTAAAAAATAAAATACGATGCGTTTTCAACTATTAACAATTTTAGGGTTACTATGGCTGCTGCCCGGTGATGGGTGGCAGGCCAACCCGGCTCCCGTTTCAAGGCATAAGTTTATAGTCGCTGCCCACCGCGGCGATCACGTCATTTATCCTGAAAATACACTTGAAGGATATAGAGAGGCTATAAAAAATGAGGCCGATTATGTAGAGATAGATTTGCGTACCACCAAAGATGGTGAACTGGTAAGTATGCATGACGGCAGTATCAACCGCATGACTGATGGTAAAGGGCAACTGAAGGATTTTACTCTTGCCGAGTTGCTGCAGTTAAAGGTTAAAAGCAAAGATACAGCAAGTAAACAGGCATTCCGGATCCCAACCTTTAAGCAGATTCTGCAATTGTGTAAAAACCGGATAGGCATCTACCTTGATTTTAAGGCTGCAGACCCCGAACAGGCTTATCAGATGATCAAAGAGTATGGTATGGAAAAACAGGTATTGGTTTATATCAACAGCGCGGCTCAGTTTACAGGCTGGCGTAAATCTGCACCGAAAATGCCGCTGATGCTGAGCCTGCCCGATAGTGTTAAAAATACTGCCGGCATGAAAAGCTTCATTGATCAGTATCACCCCGATATTCTTGACGGATCTTATAACCAATACACTGCTGATATGGTAGCCTTGGCCGGAGAATATCACATCCCGGTTTGGCCTGATATCCAAAGTGCAGGTGAAGGCCCTGCGGATTGGAGCAAAGCTCTTGCAGTGGGCCTGAAAGGTTTGCAAACTGATCATCCTGCGGCACTGGTGAAGTTTTTAAAAGAAAAGGGGTTGAGGTAAATTGTCTGAATCAGAATTTTCAGAATGTCCGGAATGTGATATGTTTAATTCTGAAAATTCAAGCATTCTGAAATTCTGATTCAAATAGTTTCTTAACTTTTATTTAACATCACAAGACAACGTTTATAAATAAAGTAATATCCTATGACCTCGGCCCCCGAGCTTTTCGGTATATGCCCATCTAACCAGTGAATGTTTGCGGGCAATATTAAAGCCCTCAAGTATATATCAACTAAAACGGCACCCCAATTACGTAAGAATATTTAGGGATTAGCGTAACTGAATAATTATAACTACTTTTATATCAATAAGGTAAGATATTAACAAGTTTCTTTTTATAAACCGATATAAAAGCGCTTCGCCATGAAAAGAAATAATTTCATTACTGCCATGTTAGCTTTTGCTGCAATGCCTTTAACATCCTTTTCTACAGGTGTAAAGAGATTTATGCGGGTAAACAAAGGATTTAAAATAAGTGCGGGAGAAGGCCGTATACATGGGCATATTAAATTAAAAGGGGTCAATTCAAATATAATGGATGTGAAAGTATCTGGCAGTGATACCGACGGCGACTTGGCTATTTTTGAACAAACAAGTTTATCGCAAGGCCGGGGTACTCCATTGCATGTGCATCCCTTGCAAGACGAGATATTTTATGTTTTAGATGGCGCCTACTACTTCCAGGTTGGTGAAGATAAGTTCCATTTAAGTACAGGCGATAGTGTTTTTTTACCCCGAAATGTACCACATGCATGGACGCAAGTATCTGAAAAAGGAAAAATGACGGTTATATTTCAACCTGCTGGCAAGCTTGAAGATTTTTTTGTAACAATGCAAGCGTTAGATCATGAACCAACAAAACAGGAACTCGCCAAAATTTTTAACGACCATGATATGCAACTTGTAGGTCCGCCGTTAAAACTGGAATAAACTTCATACGGTCTATAACAGGGCACGTCAAATTAGGTGTTTTCTTAACTTTCATTTAACACCTCAAGCCTACCTTTGCCGTAAAATAATAGCCTATGACCTCGCGCCGCGAATTTTTTGGCACTGCCTTAACAGGTGTTGCCGCCTTAAGTCTTTTACCCACTGTTAACAGTTTTGCTGCCGAAAATGACCAGTATAATCGTAGTACCGGTGCTAACCTTAAATTGCGGTTTGCTTTGGCCTCTGATATCCACTACGGTCAACCGGATACCGATTTTCCTTTACATACCGGCAATATGATTAAATGGCTAAACGAGGATCATAGCAAAAATCACCTTGATTTTGTTATCGTGAACGGCGACCTGGTACACAATCGCCCGGACCTGCTCCCGGAGATCAAAACAAAATACCTTGATAAATTAAATGTCCCCTACCATACCATCCCCGGCAATCATGATTTTGCGGATGCCACAGTTTGGAAGAATGCTTTTGGTTATGAAGATAAATACACGGTAGAGTTTGGCGATATAGGCTTCGTACTGGCCCACACTGCCGATACCAAAGGTGTTTATACCTGCCCTAATAATGCTTTCCTCAAGGTGTCGTTAGATAAATTTGCCGACAAAAAAATTGTTTTTGTGATACTGCATATCCCACCTACCAAATGGGTTAAGAATGATGTATTTGTTGATTGTCCTGAAACTATTCAATTGCTGCATGCTTATCCTAACGTTAAAGCTGTTTTTCACGGGCATGATCATTTGTTAGATGGCGTACGCTACACCGATAAGCTCCCGCATTTTTTTGATTCGCATATAGGCGGCGACTGGGGTACTGAATACAAAGGCTACCGCATAGTTGAAGTTGATGAGCAAAATGCTATCTGCACCTACCAGGTAAACGCCAGTCAAAACCCCGTGCTTAATTCGGCTAAACTGTAATTAGCATACCGGATTTCGGAATTTTAATTTTGGGGTAAAACGATAAGATAAATTAAAAGCCCATGTCATTGCCGCACTTCGCTCAATGACATTTTTTGTTTACTATATATTTTACTTTTCCACCGGATATTTTAAACCTATTTGTGCCCTCGCCTGATCTATCATAGCTATCATTTGTCTCGACAGTTCGTGTGGCAGTATCGGGCTTTCGGTTTTGCGCTGCTTTATGAGTTCACAGAAATGGATGATCTCATAATTTAGCCCTCCGGCGATGAATGGTTCATTCAGTTCTACTGTGCGGCCATCAAGGTAGCTGATAGTTGCCTTTGCAGGGTTCCACCAGTTTTTGTGGATGGTAATATGTCCCAGCGTGCCCACTATTAGCGCGTCGCCTTTTCCATGCATATCAAAGCCACAATATAGTTGTGCGTAACCGTTTTGATGCAGTGTTTGAAAAATGGCAAACATATCGATTCCGGTTTCACCAAACTTGCCCATGGTTTGAATATCTTGCATGGGACCGAGCCAGTCGAGTGCTAAAAAAGCTTCGTAAATGGCAATGCCCATCAGACTACCGCCAACAAGTTCAAGATTATAATTTGGATGACCCGGCGGACAATCGGCCACGGCAGAACCTGCTCTTACATAACCCACCGGGCCGATAGGGTCATTAGCAATATATTCTTTTAATTTGCCGTATAAAGGGTAGAAGGGCGGTTTCATTCCTTCCATAAAAAGTAAGCCGGTTTGTTTAGCAACAGCAAGCAGCTCGTCCAGTTCGGCAAGATTAACAGTAACCGGTTTTTCACAAAGCACATGCTTGCCAGCTTTAAGTGCGGCAATGCTGTAAGCGGCATGGCTGTCAGGCAGCGTAGCTATATAAATGGCATCGATATCACTGGCGAGTAATTCATCGATGCTTCTACATGCTATACCTCCATATTGTGCAACAAAGGCATCAACAGTTTCAGGCCGGCGGGAATAAGAAGCTACGAGTTCAACACCGTCAACAGCTGCAAATCCCTGCATAAACCTGTGCGAAATTCGCCCACAACCAATAATGCCCCATTTAAACATAGTTCTAAGTCTTAAGTTCGGAGTTCTAAGTCAAAAATTGATTTTTCAAGTATATGGCTTTAAATGCAAAAGCCCTGAGTAAATAATATATTATTACCTACTCAGGACTTTTAACTTCCTACTTAAGACTTCCGACTTATTGATACTGGATATAAATCGGGTATGGTTTGTATCTTGATAAAACCTCCTCAGGGGTTAACATGTGGTGAGGTGGTTTTTTGATGTCGTTTTTGTAAAACAATTTAAAGCCTGTAAACTGTACCGGCTCCTGGTTAATGAAGTAGCGGTAAGTGCCGGTTTTTAGGTCAGGTTCGCCCCAGCCATCCATGTTCATTACCAGTTGAATTTCCGGGTGCAATTTGATACTCTTGTAGTTGGTTACCATTTTTTTAGTAAAGCGGTGCACTACCAGGATCTTTGGCGGCAGGCCATTTTTCTTAACAATTTTGGCAAGATAGTCTGATACGTAGTTGATATCATCGGCATCATAAGTACCTATCTTTTTACCCGGATGAGTTCCGTCTTTCATCGAAAATTCAGGGTCCATACCAAAATGTACTTGTGGCAATTCCAGGTATTTTTCAAGTAGTGGTAATTCTGCGCGGATGTTGCTTAAAGCTACCTGTACATCTAAAAATACAATAGCATGGGCTTTTTTAGCCAGTACCAATACGCTGTCGATCTGTTTAAATGGCATACGGTAACGGAATTTGCCGTCTTTACCGCCATCGCCCTGGGCTACAACGGCAATGTAATGCAACGCAGGTTGAACAGGAGTTTTAGGATCTGCCTTTTCCCAATGTTTTACTTCGCCTTTTAATTTGGCAAGCATTTCGTTTGGCGGCAATTCGCCCAAAATGCCCATTCTTTTTGAGTATAGGTTACCGTAATAAGCAACTACACGTTTGAATGGTAAAATAGCTCCACCAATTGGATAAGGTGTATTTTTTACTGGCCATCTGCCTGTAGTATCACCGTGCGCGTTGAATTTCATCAACGAATCGTACAACTTTTTATCGACAGGAGGGTAGGTAGATTTTTTAACGCTTAAGGTATCTGCTGTTTCAGCCTGGGCCGAATCACCTTTAACTGCAGCGGCGGTTTTTTTACCGTCGGTTTTGGCATTGCTGCCGTTTTGAGAGCAGCTGTTTAAAAGCAAAGCTGCCGATGCCACAAATGTAGCGGATAGTACAAGCGTTTTTAATTTCATTGTTTTAACGTTCAATATAATGCAGGTGTATGTAAGGCGTGTTTAATTAATTTAATTTCCAGCTACTTATAAAGCAGCAATTGTGTTGGTTTGGTCGCCGCCAAAGATAGATATTGGAAATTAATTACTTTTAATTTTATGAAACTTTCCAAAAACCCCTAGAGGTAGTTTTGGCCCGGCTGTTGCCTGCAGGTAAAGCTCGCCAATTTCGAGGTTTTGCACCTGCGGGAACGAGCTTTTAATGAGGTTTTCAACTATTACAGATGAAAATCCAAGAGAGTAAGTGTTCAGGATCAGGAAATGCTCTTCAGGGTCGAGCAGTTGGGTTACATCACGCATCATTTCGGTGATATTATCTTCCAGTTTCCATTTTTCGCCGTTTGGCCCATTGCCGTAAGCTGGCGGATCGAGAATGATGCCATTGTATTTTTTACCGCGTTTCAATTCGCGTTTAACAAACTTCAGGGCATCCTCAACAACCCAGCGTATATCTTTAAGTCCTGAAATTTCCTGATTTTCATTGGCCCAGGTAACTACTTGTTTAATGGAGTCAACGTGAGTGGTATCGGCACCTGCGGCGCGCGCAATTAATGAAGCACCGCCGGTATAGGCAAACAGGTTAAGTACTTTAGGATCTGGCGTTTTGAAGCGTTTAACGTTTTGGCTAATGTAATCCCAGTTTACAGCCTGTTCCGGGAAGATACCAACATGTTTAAACGAGGTAAGGCCCAGCCTGAATTTAATGGCGCCTTCCTTGTTTTTATATTCGATATGCCAGCGGTCGGGAGTTTTAGGATCTTTTTTTAACCACTCGCCTGATGTTGCCGAACGGCCTTTAAACTTGATATGGTGCAAGCGCTGCCACTCTGAAGCGGGCAGGGTTTTGTTCCAAACGGCCTGCGGTTCGGGGCGGATGAGTATGATATTCCCAAAACGTTCCAGCTTTTCAAAGTCGCCGCAATCAATCAGTTCGTAATCTTTCCAGTGCGTTGGGGTAAGTAATTGGATCATTCTTATTCAGTTTGCAGTATGCTGTTGGCAGTTTGCATGCCCCAGTCAATAAATTGGTTGCAAATATAGTTATTATAAAAATACATGCAGATAACTCTGCACACACTGCTTACTGCCACTGAAAACCGTCAACTACAAAGTTGCCTTCGCTGCCCGCATAAACGGACTGGCAAATACAAATTCGTTGAGCTCTTTGTTGTCGGTTTTGGCTATCTCCTTATTCGATCCTTCCCACCATTTTTTACCCTGGTGAAGGAAAATGATGTGATCGCCAATCCCCATTACCGAGTTCATATCGTGGGTTACCACTACGGTAGTAATGCTGTACTCTGCTGTAAGTTCGGCAATCAGTTCATCTATCAGGATAGATGTTACCGGGTCAAGGCCCGAGTTAGGTTCGTCAACAAACAAATATTTAGGTTGCATGGAAATGGCGCGGGCAATACCCACACGTTTTTTCATACCTCCTGATAGTTCGGACGGATATAATTTGTTTTTGCCGGCAAGGTTAACCCTTTCGAGACAAAAGTTGGCGCGGTCAAGTTTTTCGCTTTTTGATTGATCGGTGAACAGGTTAAGCGGAAACATGATATTTTGCTCAACTGTCATGGAGTCAAAAAGGGCCGAGTTCTGAAAAAGCATCCCTATTTGAGTACGGATAGGCACGCGTTGCTCAAAATTCATATTGGTAAAATTCTCGCCATCAAAAATCACATCGCCCTTAGTAGGTTCATGCAGCCCAACAATGCATTTAAGCAAGGTGGTTTTACCAGAACCAGACCCACCGATGATCAGGTTGTTTTTTCCGGGATGGAAAATTGCAGTGATGCCCTTCAGTACTTCGTTTTCGCCGAAGCTTTTATATACGTCTTGTATTTCGATCATAGTAACAGGCGTGAAATGATAAGGTCACAAAACAGGATCATGATACAGCTCCACACCACTCCGCGTGTTGCAGATTGGCCAACCTCAAGTGATCCGCCGTTAACATAAAAGCCCTGGTATGAACATATGGAGGTAATTACGAAGCCGAATGATATCGCTTTAACGGCGCAAACGGTGACAATAACCGGGTTAAATCCGTCGGTCAGGCCTCTCAAATAATCGTTGGTTGATACATCATTTGATGCCCAACAGGCAATATAGCCGCCGGTTAATCCTAAACCTACAGAAACAATAACCAGTAAGGGGATCATGGTAACACCGGAAATGATTTTGGGCGATATCAAATAACCAGGGGCATTTACACCCATAATCTCCAGGGCGTCTATCTGTTCCGTAACGCGCATTGTGCCAATTTGCGATGCCATGGCAGAGCCTACGCGGCCGGCCAAAACCAGTGCCGATATGGTAGGGCTAAACTCCAGGATAGTTGAATCGCGGGTAATACCGCCTACCACTGTTTTGGGGATAAAATCGCTGATAAGCTGGAAAGCCGTTTGGATGGTAGCTACCGCGCCAATAAAAAGCGAAATAATAGCAACAATGCCCAAAGAGCCAATACCCACCGAAACCATCTCACGCATGATCTCGGCCCAGTATACACTGAATTTTTCGGGTTTCCTGAAACTTAAACGCAGTAAGAGTATATATTTTCCTAAGCTATGAAACATGTAGATGCATAAAAAATCGGTTAAAAATACGCTTTTTACCTTTAAGCCTAAATGGTCAGGTGTTAAAACCAGTCATTTAAATTCAATTTTATAAGCGTTTCAATTACTCTGCTTACGTAAATTGCGGGCATAAAGCTTCACTAACTATAAAAATTAATTTAACAACATGAAAAACGTACTCATCACCGGTTCAACTAAAGGCATGGGCCGCTCAATTGCAATTGCTTTTGCTAATGAAGGATTAAACGTGGCAATTTGTTCGCGGAATGAGCAAGAATTATTAAATTTTAAAGATGAACTTGAACAGGTTGATGCAGGGGTAAAGGTTTTTGCTATGAAGGCCGATGGCAGCAAAAAAGCCGAACTGTTGAAGTTTGCTTCAGCTGCCGAGAACGAACTTGGTTTTATTGATGTTGTAGTAAATAACCTGGGCACGTTCATCCCCGCAAGTATATTGGATGATAATGAGGATACCCTTCCAATTCAGATGAATACCAACCTGATGCCGACCTATGAGTTGTACCGTTATTTTGGTAAAACTATGGCAAAGGCGCGTAACGGACACTTTTTTAATATATGTTCGGTAGCCGCAATAAACCCTGTACCACAAGCGGGGAGTTACAGTGTAACAAAGTATGCGTTGTTAGGTCTAACAAGAGTAATGAGGCTCGAGATGCAGGAGCATGGTGTAAAAGTTACCGCCGTAATTCCCGGATCAACGTTAACGGATTCATGGAAAGACGCGGTGGTTGACCCAAACACCATGGTGCTGCCCGAAGACATAGCATCGGCAATCATCAATATTTATAGGATGAGCCCCGGCGCCAATGTCGACGAAATCATCATCAAACCTGCGCCGGGCCAGTTATGATAAATCAACTTAAAACATAAACGAACATAAATTATGGAAAAGAAACTTCATCGCGATGAACACCGAAAGGTAATAGGCGGTGTTTGCGCGGGCCTTGCTGAGCATTTCGGCACGGACGTGGCAGTTGTCAGGGCTGCATTTTTAGTTGCCCTTATTTTAAAGGGCTTTAGCTTACCTATATATATAGTATTGTGGATAGTACTGCCCAAGAAAGGTTTTGACTTTACCCCCGGCGTTGATTACAGGGTACCTCCGCAGGACAACCCGTTTACAGGTGCCCCACAATCAGGGCCCTTTTACGACCCGAAATTTGCCGGCCGGCCTTTCAATTCTCCGCCATTTGTAAATCCTCCTAAAAAGCAGGCTTCAACAGTTGGGTTAATATTTGGCGTGGCGATGATATTTTTAGGGTCGATATTTCTGCTTAACGAGCTTGACCTGATGCCCGACTGGGATTTTGAAAGCCTTTGGCCCGTAATGCTGGTAGGCGCCGGTATTGCCCTGATAATTTCAGGAATAAAAAAACAGCCATGGGAAAAACAAAACTGGCATGCTAACGAGGTAACGGACGCTCCGGAAGCCGAACCTGCAAAAGAAGAAACAGAAACAAAAGATACACCTCCAACTATATAATATTATGAGAAGCGATAAACTTGTTCCGGGCGCGATCCTGGTATTGTTGGGAGTGGTATTCCTGCTGGATAACTTCCACGTAATAAATTTCGACTGGATGAACCTCCTGTACCTATGGCCTATATTTTTAATAATGGGGGGTATCAGCCTGGTATTTGCAGGCAACCGGTCGCCATTAGCTACTATCCTGAAGCTGGCGGTTGTAGTAGGCTGCTTTGCCTTGCTGGTATTTGGCAACTTTGGCAAACGCTACCATTTTTGGCCAAATGCATGGACCTTCCACAGCGATGATTATAACAATGACGACGACAGCGATACCACCAACACCGATCAGGGTGTGGTTAAAATAGGCGGCGATAAAACTTTTAAACAGGAGTATACTGCGGATATTAAACATGCCCGCCTTAACATCAGCGGCGGCGGTACCATTTATAATTTAAGCGATAGCACTGCCGATTTGTTCAATGCCCAAACGCAGGAACTTTACGGTAAGTATACCTTTAACCATAGTAAGGATGATTCGGTATATGTGCTTAACCTTAATTTGAAAAATAATAAAGGTTTTCATTTTGACTCCGACGACCGCAAAAACAACAAGGCCGACATCAAATTAAACACCAATCCGGTTTGGGATATTGACGTAACTACAGGTGCAACAGATTTAAATTTTGATCTTTCAAAATTTAAAATAAAAAGCTTATCTTTAAAGGGCGGTGCAGCATCGTTTGATGTGAAGCTTGGAGCCCCTCTTGCCAATACTAATATAGAGGTTTCAACCGGTGCATCTGAGGTTACTATAAGGGTACCAAAAGGTGCTGCATGCCGTATCACCTCCAATACCGGCCTCTCATCAAACGAGTTTGAGGGCTTTAGTAAAAAGAGTGATAACGACTACGAAACCGATGGCTTTGATGCCGCAAAAAACAGGATCCTGATCCATATGAGTGGTGGGATCTCTGATTTTAAAGTTAACCGATATTAACCTAAATCCTGAGTAAAACGATACCGGGACATAATACAACAATAATGACTTGCCATCCGCTCCATCAATTTGATGGGGCGTTTTTTTTGCACTATATTATGAGCTGATTCAGTGTTTTGTCATTTAAGTTAGCGCAGCGGTGAAAAAGTGTTAAAATGAAAACCTTTGGAACAAAAAATAAGTTTAATTTACAGCTCAAATAATCTGCTATGAAATACCCATACCTTATATTATCTGCCTTGCTATTTTGGGCTTATACCGTAAATGCTCAAACCACTGTAAAAGGGACTGTTGTTGAGTTGGGCAAAAACAATAAAATGAGCGATGTTTTTGTGCGAGACAACCAAAACAGGCAAATGACACTTACCGATAGTAAAGGTAATTTCACTATCCGTACAGAAACAGGGCACACCCTGATTTTTAGCTCTCCGGGTTATGTATCAGATACCTTATATGTAACCGATTTTACCAATAAGAAAATAGAGATGGTTGCCCAAACCATAGCCCTGAGGCAGGTTAATATCAGCGCCAAACGCGAAACATTTGACGCTCACAAAGAGTATCCGGAAGTGTATACCCGCGCTAAAGTTTATCCGCTATCACCTACATCGTGGTTTAGCAAGGAGGCAAAAGATGCCCGCCGCCTTAAAAAGTACTTTAAACACGAGGAAGAAGAACGCCATGTTGACGAAGTGTTTACCATGAATTACGTACAAAGCATTATCCCGCTGCGCGGACAGGAGCTGGAGAACTTCATGACTATTTACAGGCCTTCATACGAGTTTGTCAAAAATAACAACGGCCCTTCCATGGCGGTTTATATCAATGATTCGTACAAGAAGTATCTGGCACTACCGGCTGATAAACGTACGCTGCCTGATTTGAAGGAGTAGTTTTTTAGTAGCAGCGACAGTTGCAGTAACAGTTTGGGTTAGATATGAGTTGGCGCAGTTAGCATTAATCAATCTGCCCAAACGCTGATATCGTTAGTAATGATCTTTTGGTAGAGTAGTTCTATCTGGCTTTTCAGGATCCGGTCTTCCGATAGTGGGGGCAGATTGCTGATGTCAAAATACTGCACATCCAGCACATCAAAGCCTTTATTAATTTCTGTGGTTATGGCTTTACAGTAGAAAACCATTTTATATACATAAAAAGGCTGTGGCGGGTGTGGGTGCATTTTTTTATCAAATACGGCCAGCAGCCTGTCGGCAGTAACCTGCAAGCCGGTTTCCTCCCAAAACTCTTTTACTATGGTTTCCTTAGGTGTATAGCCTATATCGCCCCATCCACCAGGTAACGACCATTTTCCATCTCCGCTCTCCCTGGCCAGCAAGATTTTATTATCCGGCGATAGCAGGATGCCGCGTAAATCAACTTTGGCAGTAGGGTAATCCGTTGCCTGTGGAAATAGCAGGTTGATGGTTTCTGCACCATAGCCGCTTACCTCATCAAACATTTTAGTGCTCAGGTGTTGCAGTTCCTGGTAACGTTCAATATCGTATTCGTTTTTGGCGTATAGCAGACCTGTATCGGCAATGGAACGTAGTTGGGTTATAAGGGAAAGCAGGTTGGTGTTGGGCATAGTAGGCGTTAATATTTTGTTATGCTGAACATAGTGAATCATCTTCTTCGTCCTGTATAGCAGTTATGCAAAGTCAAGAAGATCTTTCGCTATCACTCAAGATGACAAATAAAATCAATAAATGTTAAGTTGCCGATAAAAAATTCGAAATCGAAAATCTCAATTCCGAAATCAAAAAAATTACCCTCTGCCTAACAGTTCATCAAGCTTATTGCGTTCGGTTTGAAGTTCGCGGGCAAGTTTCTTTTCTTTTTCGTTGGCTTTAGCTTTATAGGCTTTGTATTCTTCGTCAAGCTCTTCGTAAAGCTTGATGCGGTATTTGGCTTCGCGGCTGTGTGCACCCGAGCGGGCTATCACGATAACGGCAACCACTCCAAAAACAATAACCAAGCCCCACATTACCAGGTTGTATGTTGCTTTAGTAAACGGAATGCCTAATAGGCTTATCTCATCGCGTTTGGCATTTGATTCATTAAGGGCTTGCTCCTTACTGCTTGCGTCAGATTTAAGGCTTTCAATATTTTTACCCTGTTCGGCAAGTTTGGCCCGGGCCTCTTTAAGCTGGCGGCGCTCGGTGTTGAGGGTATCCTTCATGTTTTTCCACAGGGCGGCAACCAGCGGCTGCTGATAGTGGTATAGTTTGCTGAGCAGGTATTTGTACTGGCCATTAAGGCTTTTATCTTTTTGCAGGGCCGAATCGGCAGCAGCACTGATTTTGGGCAGGGTATAAGCAGATTTAGCCGGTTGTTGCGGCGTTGCAGCCGGATTTTTAAGCGCTGCCGGGCTCGATCTTACAATTGGCGGAATAGCATTGGGCTTTAAGGTAGCGGTTTTTTTCCTGGTGCTGTCCTGTGCAAAAGTTGCCGCAACACTGCCCGTTATCATCGCTATTAAAACCGTTATCGTAAGTAGTAAATGCTTGTTCATCAAATGTAAAATTAGGTATATGCTATTAACAAAACAGGATGTTTACGGTTTTTATTATATACACCCTGCGTTTTTGAGGCTAAAATAAGCTTTCGTACGTAATTAACCTACTCATAGTTATATTAGCGGCATGAATATAGGTATTATTGGGTTAGGCGATATGGGCCGCCTTTACGCAAAGGCTTTTGCAAAGGCTGGTTACACCGTTTCGGGCTGCGACCTGCCGGCCAACCGTGAAAAGCTTGAAGAAGAGCTTACGCCCCACGGCATCACCGTTATGGATCACGGCAGCGATGTTGCCCGTATCAACGACCTCATCATCTATTCGGTTGAGGCCGATAGCATGGAGCGCGTGGTTGCTGAGTATGGCCCTTCAACCAAATACGGTGCCATTGTGGCCGGACAAACTTCGGTTAAGTCCCCGGAGATTGCCACCTTTGAAAAGCACCTGCCTGCCGATGCCCAGATAGTTACCTTTCATGGGATGCACGGCCCGGGGTTTGAACCCGCCGGGCAAACCCTCATCCTGATCCCGCACCGCTCAACGCCCGATGCCTACCAGCGCATGTATGACCTGTTTACAGCCATTGGCAGCAATATAGTTGAAATTGCCGACTACCACGAGCACGACCGCATCGTAGCCGATACCCAGGCCGTTACCCACGTTGGTTTTGAGAGCATGGGCACGGCCTGGAAATCGGCCGGATTTTTCCCCTGGGAAAACGCTTCATATATTGGGGGGATAGATAATGTGAAGATCCTGACCACCCTCCGCATCTTCAGCTATAAGGCCCACGTTTACGCCGGGTTGGCCATCCTCAACCCGTATGCCCGCCAGCAGGTGAAACGTTATGCCGAATCGGAGTCGGAGTTGTTTAAGTTGATGATCAAGGAAGAGGCCGATGCATTTAAGCAACGCCTTTATCGCGCACGCGACTTTGTTTTTCACGAAAGCCGCAAGCCTATTATGCTTAATGATACCGTGATGAAGGAGTTTTCGCTGTCACAGCATGCCGATCATCAAAAGCCAAACTCGCACCTCAGTATCCTGAGCATGGTTGATGCCTGGTACCACCTCGGCGTTAACCCGTATGATAACCTTATTTGCCAAACCCCGCCCTTCCGCCTGCGTTTGGGCATTGCCGAATACCTTTTCAAGAACGAAGAGCTGCTGGAAGAATCATTGGAAACAGCGCTGTACGATAAAACCATCCGCGGCGACGACCTGGAGTTTCACTCGGCGGTGAGGGAATGGTCGGCTATTATTGGATATGGGGATATGGAGGGATATAAGAAACACTTTAACGATACGCAGGCATTCTTTAGTCACCGGCTTGAAGAGGGCAAAGCCCAGAGCGCGGAGCTGATCCGGAGGTTGATGATGGAGTAATTTTTTGATTTGGGAATTCGGATGTTCGATTTCGGATTTAAGCTTGATTAGCAGGTGTTCAATTTTTTAAGGTGTGAACACTTGTTGTTTTTTGGGATTTTATTGTTGTTGATAATCAGTTGTTTATAAAGTCTGTAAAATCATCTATTCGCTGTTTTGAACAGATTGGTATTGATAGTCAGTGGGTTGTAATTTTGGCTCGTAAAATGTTGAACACCCTGTTTTTGAAAAATTGAACACTGACATTGGTTGTAAGCTTTCAGAAAAGCTAAGGTCATTTCAAATATTCTGATATTATATCAAATTGTTCAGAGACTGCGAAGACATCTCTTCTATCTTGGTTTTTGTCATGGAATGCATAGAATATCTCGATGCTTTCCTGATTCAAAAGTTTTTTAAGATAGAGCATTTCAAATCTTCGTTTTGATTGATAGATCTCATTATCATTAACCGAAAAGTAATTCAAAGTAAAGAAGTTATCTGATTTCCATTTTGAGGTACAGTGATATTTAACGAAATAAACTCTTTTAAAGGAAGGATCTTCTAAAATATTGTCGATAACACAATGGTCTGAAATTAAATGGTTTTCGAGGTATATAGAGCAAATCCATGGGCCGCCCATGTTAATGATCTGCTCTATATTCTCTATATTAAATTCTAAGCCACAAAGTTTTTTCTTCATTGTATCAAGGAATATATCGCCAATGGCTAACTATAGGATTCGAGAAACTCATCTATGGTATCTTCACTATCCATATTCAGAATAGCATTTGCCAACTTTACTTGCCCCTTAGCTAATGCAATAGCTGTTAATGCCGTTGCTGCTAAATCCAAATCCCAATATTGATTCATAGCAAGCTTCGCAAGATCTGCTAAATCTTCAATCGCTTTATTGTAGTTTGGTTTTAGCGAGTTTGGTATTTGAGGATTGTTCTTATGCCTTTGTATTTCGATAACCGAAATCAGTCCAAGTATATTATAGTCTACAATTTGTTTTTGTAGCGATATCCGAACCAAAAGAGGAACCGAATAATATGATGCCAAGCCAACATCCCCCTGATGGTGTAGCTCGTTCCATAGTTCTTGATAGATTTGGTTAACAGTTTGTTTATTGTCTGCAAGTTCAAGTTTCTTCAAGGCTATTGAAGCATCATATAATGTTCCTCTGTAACCGCCTTCTAAGGTTGACCATCTTGGGTCGTCAAGTTCCAATGCCGGCTCATCTACTGATTTCTTAGGGAAGAAGTCGCTTAACTTTATTGTCATAAGGTTATTTGTTTCTCAAAGATAGATAAACGGAGGAAGTTTTTTTCCATCGAGATCGGCTGTTGGTACTAATGATGGCCCTTACATGCACTGATCGGTAAGGCCAGTTAAGCTGAAAGCTTAACTCATTTTAGGACGAAGTTACGCTGTCGCTAAACTTCGACCAGTGGATGTATAAATTTACTCACTGTATAAAAAAACATATCATTGGCTTGCCACATGTGCGAGCCAATGATATGAAAACAGATATACCAGATTACGCATTACTGCGCCGCTGACACTGTTTTGCTTGCTGCAGCTGTATTTATCCAGTTTAACAACCGCTCCTGGATATATTGTGTCCATGCCGGTGCGCAGGCGTGATAACATTCAAATTCTGGTACCAGTCCAACATGGGTGAATACAATTTTTGTGGCATCGCCCTCCGCAAAAATTTCAAAGCAAAGTTTGGTGCCGGTCCACTCGGTTTGGTTTTGTGTAAAAGTTAGTTTGCTATCGGTAATCAGCCAGGCTATTTTCTTGTTGGGGACCAATTCAACAAGTTTTTGTTTGGTGTAGTGCGCTCCGTCGCCGGCAAAGAATGAAAACTCGTCGCCAAGTTTTTCCGACTTGCCTTCAAATATTTCCGAATGCAAGCCTGACCACCATCCCCGGACATTTTTTAACGCATCAAAAACTTCTTCAGGGCTTTGGTTTACCAATAAGGTTGTTGTGAAATCTGTAGTTGTCATTTTTTTGATCTTTAAGTTGAATAATTCATTATTTAACAGGCCTTGTTAAAATGGGTAACTTTAAAGTTACGTAAATGTATAAGTAACTTCTGGGTTACGCAATTTTTTCTGAAAATTTTTTATTGCCTTATTTTAAGGGGATAGGCGTGTGTCACGGCGACGCTACCGCGAGCGTTTCATAAATCAGAACAATTTTTTGCCTGTAATTTTTCGTTCAGTATATTTAAAACTTATTGATCACAACCTGAACTTTACATGCGCCAGTTCAAAGCCAAGTTTAAGTACATTTTTTTACCCCTTGTTTTTATAGGCATTTGCATCATAATTATTTATACCTTTTTGCATTGGCTGCTGCTTATCAGGTTTAATGTTTTTACGCTGAAAGATAAAGATGCCGATTTTCTTATCCCCGGTATTGTAGGTCTTGTTTTGCCACAGCTTTTGCTTTTTCCTAAGTTGAGGCAATTAAAGGCATATAAAGCAACCAGTCGTGATCCAATAACTATTTTGTTAATGGTAGGCGGTTTTACATTTGCTGTACCTATCTGTATCGCACAAAATTATCTTGAATCAGCTACCGGTAAGCTAACACGTCTGGATAGCATAAGCGAGGTACATTATGTGCCGCAGACTAAGTACTATACCGTTAAACAGAAGTATCCTAACAAGCATATGGCCCACTTTAAGGTTATATTTTCTGTTAGTGGTAAAAATAATGCAGATTTTAATATGGATGCTTATGCCGCGGTTCCGGTTTTTGACCGTATTTTCCCCGATACCAGCAAGATAGCTGCTATGCGAAAAAGGGTAAACCCTAAAACACTGGTGATCATTAATGATACGCTGCGCAATATGTTGTTTTTAAAAAAATTACCTGCCGACTCGATAATGATGATGCGTTATGTCAATCCTACTATGGTAATGCCTAAATATGGGGATGCCGGTAAATACGGCGCGTTAGCGGTTGTAACCCGGAGTTATAAATTTAAGATAAAGCCTATAATCCCGAAAATAGAGCCTGCCGCGTGGTTTGTTTTTAAATACCACAAAACTATCAGCAATAGTTTATCCACGAGTGAAAAGAATTCCTATTTCAGTCAGTTTGCAAAAGATTGCGACACAGCTTTTAAATACAAGCCGTTAAACAAATTTATATACCTGGCCCGCTTACCTAATGATGGTGAGGTATCCAACTACGAGGCGGCCATAAACTCGCGCGATGATGTTGCTGAAGGAGAGCAAACAATGCTTTCGCCTGTTTACGAGTCGTTTGAAAAACGGAATGGTAATAAGCTTGCATGGATTGGCGGATCATTTACCATCGGAGCAACGCTGTTTTTACTCCTGCTCGGGTTATTCAGGATTAAAGGTTTGGATAATTTTGAGAAGAGGATGTTTGAAAAATGGGAGAAAGACCTGATAAACAGGCGTTGAGTTTATAGAGCTGAATTTCGACGGAGGTAATGGTTTGATTACCAGCACTGTGATTTAGTGAGATAAATTGAACAACAAGCCACTTCAAAACACTTGACAATCCCCTGATAATCCTCCATTCCAATTTTAACCCAGGTTAAAATTTCATGCGATTGACAACAGTACTTTTGTTCTGTCGGAAGACACAACAACAAAAAACAAAATCATGAAACGTACAGCAAATGCACATTGGAACGGTACCTTACAGGATGGTAAGGGCGAGATCACTACTCAAAGCACCGTATTAAATAAAACACAATATTCTTTCAAAACCCGTTTTGCCGAAGGCGTAGGTACCAATCCTGAAGAACTGATTGCAGCGGCCCATGCCGGTTGTTTTACCATGGCGGTTGGCGCAGCATTAACACAGGCGGGTTATATCCCTGGGGATCTGACTACCGACGCCATTCTTGACCTGGATATGCAGGCATTAAGTATAACAGCTATAGCTTTAAACCTGAAAGCCACTGTTATTGAGGGTCTTAGTGAGCAGCAGTTTAAAGAAATTGCTGAAGGTGCAAAAGCAAATTGTATCATCTCCAAAGCCTTGAATGTGCCTATTTCACTGGATGTAATTTACGCTTAAGTAAATTTTGCTTTGGTATGCTATTCAGAGGACCGGTGAAGCCGGTCCTTTGTTTTTATGATGGATGCCGTCATTTTTAATACCCTTCACGGGTTAAGATTTAAGAATAATATAAATTTCACCGCTACTTCTTAATTTACATTTATCTGCCTTCGGCTCAACAAAATATACTATCCAACCCAATTCAATTCCCTCATCCATTCCTCCTCACAATACCTTATATTAGTATAGGTTTTCATACCTGCCAATTATAGTCCTCATTTAAAAAAGTCGAACATGAAAAAGGTATCGCTGTTATTTGTGTTCCCTGTGGTGTTGTTCGCTACCTATTTGTTTGCGTTCCAGGGAAAAAAATTAAAAGTATCGGGCAAAACAAAACCGGTAATCCCGGTAATGTGCGGATCGGGTATAGTGCAGGATGCAGATACGGCGGGGAATGGCAAATTTATACAGCGCTTACCCGGTTGGGGACATCACAGCTATGTTATAGCTACCGGTAACGATAGCGCCCGGTTTTACTTTAACCAGGGCTTAACTATGTATTACAGCTACCACATGAAGGAGGCATTTGCCTCGTTCAAAGAAGCGTCGCGCTTTGACCCCTCGGCCGCTATGACTTACTGGGGGCAGGCTTTAAGCCTGGGCCCTTACTATAACGCAGGCGGGCCGTATGTTGCGCCCGCCGGTTTGCCTGCTGTTTTGAAACAAATGAACGCCGTTGCCGGCAGCGCTCCCGAAAAGGAAAAAGCCTTGATAGCGGCGATGAACCTTCGTTACCCGCATGGTGGCACCAACGCAAGCGATAATGAAGCTTATGCACAGGATCTGAAGAAACTGATGCAGGCTTACCCAACCGATGCCGACCTTAAGATGCTGTATATCGACGCGGTAATGCTCATTCACCCCTGGGATTTTTGGGCGCCCGACGGTACCGATAAACCCTGGACAGCCGAACTGGTTACCTTGTGCAAAGGCGTTTTAAATACCAATCCGGAGCACCCGGCGGCGCTGCATTATTATATCCACTTAACCGAGGCTTCGCGTAACCCCGGCGCCGCGCTGCCCAATGCAGGGGCTTTAAAAAGGTTGTTCCCCGGTATCGGGCATATGGTGCATATGGCCAGTCATGTTTATCAGCGCAATGGTTTATATTTTCAGGGCGTTGACGTTAATGAAAAAGCAGCAAAATGTATTGTTACTTATGCCGCCCTGGCGCCCAATTTAAAGCTCACAAAAATAAACTCTCACTTTTACGCTGTCGAAACACTTTGTGCCTTTAACGGGGCTATGTACGAGCGGGGAATGGAAGCGGCCCAACGCTGCCGCAATGCTGTAAAACCTTCGGCAGGCGATACTTATTCGCAATACCTGTACATGATGCCTGTATTTACCATGATGCGCCTTGGCAAATGGCACGAACTGCTGAAAGACAGCGTTGGCCCCAATGGCGACTGGGCCTATGCGCGGGTGTTATACCATTTTGCCCGCGGAATGGCATTTCTGTATACGGGCGGGCAGGATTCGGCCGTGGCCCAGCTTGCTTTATTGCGTGGCAGGCTTAATGATGCCTCTTTAAAACAGCGGCATATTCCTTTTAATATCGCACTGGATGGCGCCACCGTTGCCGAAAATATATTGGATGGTGCTATTTTACTTGGCCGCAATAAGTTTGATGATGGTATGGCGGCATTAAAAAAAGCAGTGCAAACAGAAGATAACATGATTTACTCGGAGCCTGCCGAGTGGCCTATCCCGGCAAGACAGTTCCTGGGGGCTTACCTGCTCAAAACCGATTATAACCCGCAGGCCGAAAAAGTTTTCCGCGAAGACCTGGAACGTAACCCGGGTAACGGCTGGTCGATGCTGGGCATGTACCAAAGTTTAAAGGCGCAAAACCGTACCGAAAAGCTGCCTTATTACAAGGCGGGCTTCACGCGCTCGTTTTCGCATGCTGATGAAGTGCCCGCAAGTTCGGTGGTTATGAATTAGGGCAATGTTCCGGGCGACAGGTGCGGTGCCGGTTTTTGTTGGTTAGCTTTCGGGGAAAAATCTAAATACTTTTGTAGTTTAGGCTCAAATCTAAAAGCCTTAACCCGGAATGTAAGTGAACAGATACCTAACCCAAAGATTTGTTTTATACGCCCTTTTTATAATTGCAATAGTATTAGCGGGGATTCAATTTTTAAGCGACCGGGGCGTATGGCTTGATGAAGCTGTATTAACCCTTAATTTAATACACCGTAATGCTGTTGGTCTGTTCCGGCCTCTTGATTATAATGGGGTTGCGCCTGTGTTGTTCCTGCTTATTCAAAAAGCATTTATATCGCTGGTGCCCAAATCAGATTATGCGCTTAAGGTATTCCCCCTTATCTGCTATTTGGCGTTCCTGCCCCTTTTTGGCCGGATACTAAGCAGGCTTTTCAAAAGCATTTACAGCATTATTTTAGGATTGAGCCTGGTCATTTTTAATCAAACCATAATTTATTACTCAAGCGAGGCCAAACAGTATATTGTCGATCTTCTGGTAATTGCCATATTCTATTATCTGTTGATTGAAGAGAAAGCATTAAAGGGATTTTACTATAAGCTTTTGGTACTGGGCTCAATCTGCATATATCTCTCCAACATCACACCAATTATCCTGCTTACGGTTGATATATACCTGTTTTATAAATCAAGATCGGAAAATAGGCCCCTGGGCAGGCATTTTATAATCACCAATTTGTGTTGGGGTGTTTTCTTTGCTTTATATTATTTTGTGTTTATCTACAGCCATCCAACGCAACATAAAATGGTTGGGTACTGGTCAAACGCGGGTGCTTTTATGCCCTTTGATTCGTCGTTTTGGGGGTGGATAGCAGGTCGTTTTCACGGCATTTTTTATTTTCTTTTTTACTTCGGGCAGCTTATCGGGACCTGTATTTTGGTATTATTCGGCCTGGGTGTCATACTGTTGGTTAGGTACAGAAGATACGATCTCATGATATTAACATTACTGCCGGTTTGCGTCCATCTTGTTTTATCCGGGCTTAAATTATATCCATTTGAAACCCGATTATATTTATACTTAACCCCTGGCCTGGTCATTACGTGCGTATTCAGCTATGAGTTTTTAGTCACCGGGCTATCTCATCTGAGATTTGGAAAAGCCGTCGGTTTTATCTTTTTACTGTTTCCGGCATTAATGGCCAGGGTTGTATTTATACACCAACCGCCTTACACGCAGCATGATGATATTAAAAGGGGGATTGAAACCATCAATAAAAAATTTGAAAAAGGCGATGCCCTTTATACGGGCAACTTAACAGGCTTACCGGTAAAATACTATAAAGATTTAGGTGTTATAGATAGGCGGCTTGATGTAATCTATAAGGATAGCCTTTTAAATACGCATTGTCCCTATGCCGTTAAGCGTTTGTGGGTACTTACATATTCCGTTGAAGATCAACCCCAGGAACTTTCTGAACTATTGAAAAGCAGGCAATTAATAAAAAAAGACAGTTTTGAAACCCGGGGCGGTGTACGCTTTAGCTTGTTTGCGCAAGGTAATGCACTTGTTCAAAAAAAATCGGCGCCATAAAATAGAACTGAATTACTGTAAATCGCGAGTATACCACGCTTTTGCCGGCGTTGCATGCCCGCGCCGGATGGGGGCTTTCCATGGCCAGGCCTGCATCGGGGGCGTTATGTCATTGCTGTTCAATTGTTATTATAAATGTTTAAATTTGTTATATGACAACGTTAACAATCGAAATACCCGAAAAGGCAGGGAAAACGCTGGCCGATCTGGTCGAGCAGTTAGGAGGGAAGGTTATTTCTATAAAGAAAGACAAAGAGACAAAAGGCGAGAAGAAGAAAAAACAGGTATTAGACGATCTGGAAGAGTCAGTAAAGTTTGTCAGGTTGCATCAGCAGGGTAAGGTTGAAGCAAAAACGATACAAGAATTACTTAATGAGCTTTAAGATTCTGCCAACCCCGGCGTTTGTCCGTGAACTTAAGAAACTTTCTAAAAAGTACATTTCTTTAAAGAAGGATTTAACAGTTTTAATTGCCGAATTAGTTGAAAATCCGAAATCGGGAACTCCTTTAGGAAATAACTGTTATAAAATTCGGATGGCTATTACTTCAAAAAATAAGGGAAATCGGCCGGTGCAAGAATAATTACCTATGTTCAGGTTGTTAATGGAACGGTTTACTTATTATCTATCTATGATAAATCTGATCTGGATAGCATAAGTGATAGTGAGTTAACAAGCCGCATAAAGGATCTGTGATTTTTAGGCTGACATGCTAATTCTTTGCTTAAGGGTTCATGGTCGGCATGCTGTCAGCAAATAGCCCCTCAATCCCCCCCAATCTTTAAAAATTTCCCCGGCCCATCTTCAGTTTTACGCCGTCAGCCGGGTGATGCGGTAGCATACCTTCCAAAATGGCTGTGAAAAGTCAAAAAATCAAACCGGCTAATGCTTAGCCAAATACCTTTCAAACATATGTTAAAACGCGGATGCAAAAATTATAAAAAAATAACTTACTAACTATTTGATAATTAATACAAAGTTTCTATCTTTGCCGTCCCTTTCGGGGGAGAAATATGCCTTGAACGAAGCCCTACTGCTTCGATGGGCACAAAAACAATTAAAAAAATGTCAGGAATTATTGGTAAAAAAGTAGGAATGACCAGCATTTTCGACGAAACAGGGAAAAACATTCCCTGCACAGTAATCGAAGCTGGCCCTTGCGTGGTAACACAAGTTAAGTCTGTGGATACAGACGGATACGCTGCTGTTCAGTTAGCGTATGGCGACAAAAAGGAAAAAAACACTTCTGCCCCTCTAAAAGGACACTTCCAGAAAGCCGGTAGCGCTCCAAAGCGTAAACTGGTTGAATTCAAAACTTTCGAAGATCAAAAAGCATTAGGCGACACCGTTACTGTCGACATTTTTGCTGCGGGAGATTTTGTTGACGTGGTAGGTACCTCAAAAGGTAAGGGTTTTCAGGGTGTGGTAAAACGTCATGGTTTTGGCGGCGTGGGTATGCAAACTCACGGTCAGCACAACCGTTTACGTGCGCCAGGTTCTTTGGGTGCGTCATCATGGCCATCACGTGTATTTAAAGGTATGCGCATGGCAGGTCAAACCGGAAACGCCCGTGTTAAAATACAAAACCTTGAAGTAGTTAAGGTTTTCGCGGAGCAGAATCTGTTAGTAGTTAAAGGTTCCATCCCCGGAGCTAAGGGTTCATTCGTAATAGTGGATAAATAAGATGGAAGTTAACGTATTAAACGTATCAGGTAAAGAAACAGGTGCCAAGGTGCAGCTTCCTGAGTCGGTTTTCGGTATTGAGCCAAATGATCACGCTATCTATCTTGATGTTAAGCAATTTCTTGCTAACCAGCGTCAGGGTACACACAAATCAAAACAGCGTAATGAAATTGCAGGTTCAACCCGCAAATTATACAAACAAAAAGGTACAGGCGGTGCCCGTGCCGGTGGTATTAAATCACCATTATTTAACGGTGGTGGCCGTGTATTCGGTCCGCAACCACGCGATTATAGCTTCAAATTAAACAAAAAGCTTAAATCACTGGCCCGTAAATCAGCTTTATCATACAAAGCAAAAGATAACAATATTTTAGTGTTAGAGGATTTTAGCTTTGATAGCATCAAAACTAAAAACTACATTAAGCTGGAGGCCGATCTGAATGTTACTAATGAAAAAACATTATTAGTAGTAGCATCTGCCGAAAATAACAATGTGTATTTATCAAGCAGGAACCTGAAGAAAAGCAAAGTAATTTCAGTTGAGCAGCTTAACACTTATGATGTGTTAAACGCAGGCAAGCTGTTGTTAACTACAGGTGCTGTTAAAACTTTGGAGGAAGCATTAGCTAAGTAATTATGGAAATTTTAAAACAACCCCTACTTACTGAAAAAGTTACTCAGTTAACTGACAAGCTTAACCGTTATGCTTTCAAAGTTGATCACAGGGCTAACAAAATTCAGATCAAGAGTGCCATCGAGGCAATGTACGGTGTAAACGTTACGGCGGTAAACACCATGAAATACGTCGGCAAACTTAAAACTCGCAATACTAAGGCAGGCGCCGTTCAGGGCCGTTCAGCTACTTACAAAAAAGCGATCATTACGTTGAAGGACGGAGAAGTAATTGATTTTTACAGCAATATATAATTATAGAAATGGCAGTAAAGAGATTTAAACCGGTTACCCCGGGTACCCGCTTCAGAGTTGATGTATCTAATTCAGATATCACAACAAACGTTCCTGAAAAATCGTTGGTTGTAGCATCAAACAAAAGATCGGGCGGTCGTAACAACAGCGGTAAAATGACTATGCGCTACTTAGGTGGTGGTCATAAACAAGCATACAGGTTAATTGATTTTAAACGTAATAAGTTTGATATCCCGGCAAAAGTTGCAACTATCGAGTACGATCCTAACCGTTCGGCACGTATAGCCCTGCTACACTTTGCTGATGGCGAGAAAAGGTACATGATTGCTCCGGAAGGCTTAACAGTTGGTACAATTGTAACAGCAGGCGAAACAGCAGCTCCCGAAGTAGGTAATACCTTACCATTAAAGAATATCCCTCTTGGTTCGATCATTCACAACATTGAGTTAAACCCTGGTCAGGGTGGTGTAATTGCCCGCAGCGCCGGTACTTACGCTCAATTATCAGCACGTGATGGCAAATATGCTATCATCAAATTGCCTTCAGGCGAAACCCGCATGATCCTGTCAACTTGTTTGGCAACTATCGGTACCGTTTCAAATGGCGAAAGAGCAAACGCTGTGTTAGGTAAAGCCGGCCGCAAACGCTGGTTAGGCCGCAGGCCAAGGGTACGTGGTGTAGCTATGAACCCGGTAGATCACCCTATGGGTGGTGGTGAAGGCCGTGCCTCAGGTGGTCACCCACGTTCACGTAAAGGTTTATTGGCTAAAGGCTACAAAACCCGTGACAAGAAGAAAACATCGGATCGTTACATCATTGAAAGAAGGAAGAAATAATGGCTCGTTCAATAAAAAAAGGACCTTACATCGATCATAACTTAGATAAGAAAGTTATGGTACTGAATGATGCAAATAAAAAATCAGTTGTAAAAACATGGTCACGTCGTTCCATGATCTCTCCTGATTTCGTTGGTCATACATTCGCAGTACACAACGGTAACAAGTTTATCCCTGTGTACGTAACAGAAAACATGGTTGGACACAAGCTGGGAGAGTTTGCCCCAACCCGTACATTCCGCGGACACGCAGAAAAGAAAAAATAACAGGCAATGGAAGCAACAACAAAAATTAAAAAGTCTGTACTAATCAGGCAACAAAAAGAAGCTGCGAAAGCTCTTGTAGGCGGCGCTTCTGTTGCTAAGTTACAGGACTGCCCAACTTCACCACGCAAAATGCGTTTGGTGGTTGACTTGATCCGCGGTGAAAACGTTGAGAAAGCGTTATACATATTGAAATTTACTAACAAAGAAGCTGCTATTCGTGTAGAGAAACTTTTGTTATCAGCTATCAAAAACTGGGAAGCAAAAAACGAAGGCAAACGTGTTGAAGACAGCAACCTTTTTGTTAAGGAAGTATCTGTAGGCGGTGGCCGTCAGTTAAAAAGGTTACGCCCTGCTCCGCAAGGAAGGGGATACCGTATCCGCAAACGCTCAAACCACGTAACACTTGTTGTGGATAGTAAAAACGAAAACAATTAATTTGAAATGGGACAGAAAGCACATCCAATAGGTAACAGGTTAGGAATCATCAGAGGTTGGGATTCTAACTGGTTCGGTGGCAACAACTACTCCGATAAATTAGTTGAAGACGAAAAAATCCGCAAATACCTTTCAGCTCGTATTGCTAAAGGTGGTGTATCTAAAGTAGTTATCGAGCGTACTTTAAAACGCATTACCGTAACTATCCACACTGCCCGTCCGGGTATTGTGATCGGTAAAGGCGGTCAGGAAGTTGACAAGATCAAAGAAGAGTTGAAAAAACTTACCAAGAAAGAAGTTCAGATCAACATTTTCGAGATCAAACGTCCTGAGCTTGATGCACAATTAGTAGCAGAAGGCATTGCAAAACAATTAGAAGCACGTATCTCTTTCCGTCGTGCCATGAAAACCACAATCGCTGCAACCATGCGTATGGGTGCCGAAGGTATCAAGGTAATGACTTCAGGCCGTTTAGGCGGCGCTGAGATGGCACGTAGCGAGCAATATAAAGAAGGCAGGATTCCTTTGCACACTTTCCGTGCTGACATTGACTACGCATTAGCAGAAGCATTAACTACCTATGGTAAAATAGGTGTTAAAGTTTGGATCTGCAAAGGCGAGGTTTATGGCAAACGCGATCTTTCTCCAAACATTGGCGGTACCAGCAGCGCAAGCGGTAAAGGTGGCAGGCCAGAGGGCGGTGCACCAGGCTTTGGTGGCCGTGGTAACGAAAGAGGCGGCGAGCGCGGCGGTGAGCGTCGTGGCGACAGGAAACCAGGTGGCGATCGTCGTGGCGGTGGTAACCGTCCGGGCGGACAAGGTGGAAACCGTCCGGGTGGACAAGGTGGAAACCGTCCGGGTGGCCCAGGTAAGAGATAATAATTAAAGTACAAGACAAATATCGAATAACGATATAAAAGCTTAAGAAAATGCTACAGCCAAAAAGAACGAAGTTCAGAAAGATGCAAAAAGGCAGGATGAAAGGTTTAGCCACCCGTGGTGCTGAACTTTCATTCGGATCTTTTGGTGTTAAATCACTCGAAGCGGCATGGATCACCAGCCGTCAGATCGAGGCTGCACGTATCGCTGTAACACGTTTTATGAAACGTGAAGGACAGGTTTGGATCAGGATATTTCCTGACAAACCTGTAACCAAGAAACCTGCAGAGGTACGTATGGGTAAAGGTAAAGGTGCTCCTGAATACTGGGTTGCGGTAGTACGCCCCGGAAGGATCATTTTTGAAGCCGAAGGCGTGCCTTTGGAAGTTGCTAAAGAGGCTTTACGCCTTGCAGCACAGAAATTACCGGTGCAAACTAAATTTATTGTACGTAGGGATTACGTAGAAGCATAAATTGAGGAGTTAGTTGAAGAGTTGTAAAGTTTTAATGTTGTGAAGTTAGATGCCGAATTTCACCATTCAAATAAAAACAATACAACGTTTAAACTTACCAACAGACAACAAATAACAAAGAAAAATGAAGAACTCAGAAATTTTGGGCCTATCAACTGAAGAGATTGTTGCTAAGATCAGCGAGGAAAGGGCTACCCTAACCAAATTGAAATTCGCTCATGCAGTTTCAGCTATTGAGAACCCGTCCCGTATAACTAAAGTACGCAAAGGAATTGCTCAGTTAAATACTGAATTAACAAAACGTAAAGCGGCGGCCGCTTCTGAAAAGAATTAATTTTTTAAACATTCAGACAATGGAATTGGAAAGAAATTTAAGAAAAACACGTACCGGCCTCGTAGTTAGCAACAAAATGGAGAAATCTATCGTTGTGGCCGTTGAACGTAAGGTGAAACACCCTATTTACGGTAAGTTCGTAAAAAAGACTACCAAATTTATGGCTCATGATGAAACCAATACTTGTGGCGTAGGCGATACAGTATTGATCATGGAAACCCGCCCGCTGAGCAAAACCAAAAACTGGCGATTAGTTGAAATTTTAGAAAGGGCTAAATAAGATGGTACAACAGGAATCAAGATTAACAGTAGCCGACAATAGCGGCGCTAAAGAAGTTTTAGTGATCCGTGTATTGGGTGGTACCGGTAAAAGGTATGCATCAATCGGCGATAAAATTGTGGTTACCGTAAAAAGCGCTTTACCATCAGGTAACGTTAAAAAAGGTACCGTATCAAAAGCCGTAGTTGTGCGTACTAAAAAAGAGATCCGCAGAAAAGACGGTTCATATATCCGTTTCGACGATAACGCAGCTGTGTTGTTAAACAACCAGGACGAGCCAAGAGGTACACGTATCTTTGGCCCTGTTGCAAGGGAACTGCGCGAGAAACAATTTATGAAAATTGTATCATTAGCACCGGAGGTATTGTAACATGGAAAAGAAAGTAAAATTAAAGATCCGTAAAGGCGACCTGGTTAAAGTTATCGCCGGCGATTCAAAAGGATCACAAGGCAAAATCGTTGAGGTTTTGGTAGATAAGAACAGGGCTATTGTTGAAGGTGCCAATATGGTATCAAAACATACAAAACCTAATGCTGCTAACCCTAACGGCGGAATTGTTAAACAAGAAGCTGCTATACATATTTCAAACCTAATGCTGGTTGATCCTAAAACAGGTAATACAACCCGTGTTGGCCGTCAAAAAAATGACGCCGGCAAATTAGTAAGGGTAGCAAAAAAATCAGGGGAGGAAATTAAGTAATGACTTACGTACCAAGATTAAAATCAAAATACAAGGACGAAATCCGCACCGCACTGAAAGATAAATTTCAGTACAAAAGCGTAATGCAGGTTCCTAAATTGGAGAAAATTGCCATTAACCAGGGTGTAGGTGGTGCAACTACCGACAAGAAATTGATCGAAAACACCATCACTGAGTTAACTACCATCACTGGTCAGCAGGCAGTATCTTCAAAATCTAAAAAAGATATCTCAAACTTTAAATTGCGTAAAAATATGCCGGTTGGCGTACGTGTTACCCTGCGTGACAACACAATGTACGAGTTTTTGGATCGTTTAATCGCTGTAGCCCTGCCACGTATCCGTGACTTCAAAGGCATCAACGATAAAGGTTTTGATGGCCGCGGCAACTATACATTAGGTATTACTGAGCAAATTATCTTCCCTGAGATAAATATTGACAAAATCAATAAAATCCAAGGTATGGATATTACCTTTGTAACCTCCGCAACAAACGATGTTGAAGCATTGGAGTTGTTGAAACAATTTGGTTTACCATTTAAAAATCAAAATAGCAATGGCTAAAGAAGGTGTAAAAGCACGTGAAGTAAAGCGCGCAAAATTAGTAGCTAAATACGCTGAAAAAAGAGCTGCTTTAAAAGAAGCTGGCGATTACGCTGCTTTAGATAAATTACCAAAAGCATCATCACCGGTAAAACTGCACAACCGTTGCAAATTAACCGGCCGCCCTCGTGGTTATATGCGTCAGTTTGGCATCTCACGTGTTACATTCCGTGAAATGGCTCTTGAAGGCAAGATCCCGGGAGTAAAAAAAGCAAGCTGGTAAGAAGATATAAAAATATCGGATTTCGGAATTTCGATTTCGAAATTTCGATATTTTTAATTTTTTTTGAGATTGTGGCAAATTCGAACATCCGAAATCTCAAATACAAAATGAATTAACCGATGGAAGGTCGCCCGGGATGTTACCGGAAGGAAACCACCGTCATAACACAATAAAATGAATACAGATCCAATCGCAGATTATCTTACAAGAGTAAGGAATGCTATTAAAGCCAACCACCGGGTTGTTGAAATTCCTGCATCAAATCTGAAGAAGGAAATCACTAAGGTGCTTTTCGACAAAGGTTACATTGCAAATTATAAGTTTGAGGATAATGGTCCTCAGGGCACTATCAAAGTTGCTTTGAAATACCACCCGATAACTAAAATTTCTGCTATCCGCAGCATTTCGCGCATCAGCAAACCAGGTTTGAGGAAATACGCAGGTATGGAAAACATGCCACGTGTACTAAATGGTTTAGGTATCGCCATCCTGTCAACTTCTAAAGGCGTTATGTCTGATAAAGAAGCTCGTCAGCAAAATGTTGGTGGTGAGGTTTTATGCTACGTTTATTAACAGAAGAAATTTAAGCAATGTCAAGAGTAGGAAAAGCACCGATAGCACTGCCACAGGGAGTAACCATTACAGTTTCAGCAGATAATGTTGTTACCGTAAAAGGCCCTAAAGGCCAGTTGCAACAGGCAATAGATAGCGATATCACTATTGCACAGGAAGACGGTCAGTTACTGGTTCAACGCCCGTCTGATCAAAAACGTCACAAAGCGTTACATGGTTTATACCGCGCGCTTTTAAATAACATGGTAATTGGTGTAACCGAAGGTTACAAAGTAACCCAGGAATTAGTGGGTGTAGGTTACCGTGCCACCAATACCGGTAATACATTAGATTTAGTGTTGGGTTTCTCTCACCACTATGTATTTGAATTACCTCAAGAAATTAAAGTTACAACCACTGCTGATAAGGGTAAAAACCCAACCATCATCCTTGAATCAATTGACAAACAGTTAATTGGCCAGGTAGCAGCTAAAATCCGTTCATTACGTGCACCAGAGCCTTACAAAGGTAAAGGTATCAAGTTCCAGGGCGAGATTTTGAGAAGAAAAGCAGGTAAATCAGCATCTAAAAAATAATCGTCATGGGAGCTAAACTATCAAGAAGAGACAGGATTAAAAAAGGCATCAGGAAACGCCTTTCAGGGTCAACAGAACGTCCCCGCCTGTCAGTATTTAGAAGTAATAAAGGTATTTATGCGCAGATCATTGACGATGTAACCGGTAAAACTTTAGTTTCAGCATCATCTTTATCAAAAGATTTTGCCGCTGAAGGTACAAAATCAGATCAATCAGTAGCTGTAGGCAAACTGGTAGCTTCAAAAGCTATCGCTGCAGGTATTAAAGATGTGGTTTTCGACAGGAACGGTTACCTGTACCATGGCCGTGTTAAGTCATTGGCCGAAGGTGCACGTGAAGGTGGTTTAAACTTTTAATCGAAAAGAGAAATGTCAACAATCAACATAAAAAGAGTAAAAACAAGCGAGATCGAATTAAAAGACCGCTTGGTAAGCATACAGCGTGTTGCCAAAGTAACCAAAGGCGGCCGTACTTTCAGCTTCTCTGCTATCGTAGTAGTAGGTGATGAAAACGGTGTTGTAGGTTACGGTTTAGGTAAAGCTAAAGAGGTAACTGAAGCTATTGCTAAAGGCATTGATGATGCTAAAAAGAACCTGGTAAAAGTTCCAATCATTAACGGAACTGTACCTCATGAGCAAATTGGTAAATTTAGCGGTGGTTTTGTTTTCATTAAACCAGCAGCTAACGGTACCGGTGTAATTGCAGGTGGTGCTATGCGTGCCGTATTAGAGTCGGCAGGTGTACACAACGTATTGGCAAAATCAAAAGGTTCATCAAACCCGCACAACGTGGTAAAAGCAACCGTATCGGCATTAGCCCAGTTACGTGATGCAAATACAGTAGCACAACAGCGCGGAATTAGTTTAGGTAAAGTATTTAACGGATAATCAGTCATGGCTAAGATCAAAATAACACAGATTAAGAGCGTGATCGACAGAACGGAACGCCAGAAAAAAACAATCGAGGCTTTAGGCTTGCGTAAAATTAACCACAGTGTGGAAGTTGAGGCTACACCTGCTATAGTTGGGATGGTTAGGAAAGTGAACCACCTGGTAGCGGTTGAAAATATTTAATATCATGAATTTAAGTAATTTAAAACCTGCAGAAGGTTCAACCAAAAATAGAAAAAGAATTGGCCGTGGTACAGGTTCTGGCCGTGGCGGTACGTCAACCCGTGGCCACAAAGGCGCCGGTTCACGTTCAGGTACCAGCACCAAGGTAGGCTTTGAAGGCGGTCAGATGCCTTTACAGCGCCGTGTGCCTAAAGTGGGCTTTAAAAACCCTAACCGTGTTCAGTACACAGGTGTAAACCTTGACGTACTTCAGGAATTAGTAACAAAGTTTTCGCTTACTGCTGTTGATTTTGATACTTTGAAAGAGCACGGTTTGGTATCACGTAACGACCTGGTTAAGATCCTGGGCCGTGGTGAGCTTACTGCCAAATTAGAAGTTAAAGCACATGCATTTACTGCTACAGCTCAAAAAGCTATTGAAGCTGCAGGTGGTACCATAGTTAAGTTATAATTTCGATGAAGAAATTTTTCACCACATTATCCAATATCTGGAAAATCGAAGATCTGAGAGTGCGTATTACTAACACACTCTTATTTCTTTTAATATATCGTGTAGGCTCATTCGTGGTTTTGCCGGGCGTTAACGCCGCGGTAGCATCAACCCAAAAAGCAGAAGGATTAGTAGGATTGCTGAATATGTTTGCAGGAGGATCGTTTTCACGTTCCTCTATTTTTGCGTTAGGTGTTATGCCTTACATTTCGGCTTCAATTGTGGTGCAACTGCTGGGTATTGCCGTTCCGTATTTTACCAAATTGCAAAAAGAAGGTGAAAGCGGTCGCAACAAGCTTAACCAATGGACCCGCTACCTGACAATAGGTATTACCTTTTTACAGGCTATAGGTTACCTTAAATCGCAGGTTGCTGCTGATGCAAGGACTATTGCCGATCCTTTTACCTTTATCTTCATTAACACTTTTGTGTTAACGGCAGGTACATTATTTGTAATGTGGTTAGGCGAAAAGATCACCGATAAAGGTATCGGTAACGGTATTTCACTTATTATCATGGTGGGTATCATTGCTCAGTTACCAATGGCGTTTACTACCGAGTTCGTTTCGCGTAATGGCGGTGCCGGTGGTTTAATTGCTTTCATTGTGGAGATCGTAGGTCTTATTGGTGTGGTAATGTTTACTATACTGATAGTACAGGGAACGCGTAAAATTTCGGTACAATACGCTAAACGTATTGTGGGTAACAAACAATATGGCGGTGTACGCCAGTACATACCTTTAAAGGTAAATGCTGCAGGTGTAATGCCAATCATATTTGCTCAGGCATTGATGTTTATCCCACAAACTGTATCGCAGTTTTTCCCTAACGTATCATCAAACGGTATATTGATAGCTTTAGCTAACTATAACTCATGGGAGCATAACCTGTTGTTTGGGATACTGATCATCCTGTTCACTTACTTCTATACTGCTATTACGGTTAACCCTAACCAAATGGCCGATGATATGAAGAAGAATGGTGGCTTTATCCCGGGCATTAAACCAGGCCGTACTACTGCTGAGTTTATTGATGGCGTAATTTCAAAGATCACTTTACCAGGATCAGTATTCCTGGCTATTATAGCAATCATCCCGGCATTGGCCAGTTTGGTTGGTGTATCTCCGGTATTCGCAAGGTTCTTCGGCGGTACATCGCTGATCATCCTGGTGGGTGTTGTTTTGGATACATTACAGCAAATAGAAAGTCACTTGTTGATGCGCCATTATGATGGTTTAATGAAAACCGGACGGATTAAGGGACGTACAGCTATGCCTGCCGCTGCCGGTACCAGTCCGACAGCGATTTAATTAGCAATGTCAAAAATCAATTATAAGTCTGTCGAAGAGATAGAACTCATAAGAGAAAGTTCTTTACTTGTTTCAAAAACACTCGGAGAGATAGCTAAGGTTATCGCTCCGGGTGTTAAAACAATTGAACTGGATAAGCTTGCCGAAACCTTTATACGGGACAACGGCGGTGTTCCTGCCTTTTTAAACTATCACGGATTTCCTTATTCACTGTGTATCTCCCTGAATGACCAGGTTGTACACGGCTTCCCCGGATCGCATGTTTTAACTGAGGGCGACCTGGTATCAGTTGATTGCGGCGTTGTTTTAAATAAATACTACGGCGACTCCGCTTATACCTTTGCCATTGGCGAGGTTAGCGATCAGGTTAAAAAGCTGATGCGTGTAACGCAGGAATGCTTAAAGCTGGGTGTTGAAAAAGCGGTTGTAGGGATGCGGGTAGGTGATATCGGATACGCGGTACAGGAGCATGCCGAAAAGAACGGCTTTGGTGTAGTAAAGGAACTTGTTGGCCATGGTGTAGGATTAAAGCTGCACGAAAAGCCCGAAGTACCTAACTATGGC
This sequence comes from Mucilaginibacter gossypii, assembly GCF_900100945.1. Classification (GTDB taxonomy): domain Bacteria; phylum Bacteroidota; class Bacteroidia; order Sphingobacteriales; family Sphingobacteriaceae; genus Mucilaginibacter; species Mucilaginibacter gossypii. The sequence goes on from NZ_FNCG01000004.1 coordinate 179,899, forward strand.
AAACGCGGTGCTGGTATCAAACTGGAAGAAGGCATGGTGATAGCCATTGAGCCCATGATCAATGCCGGCCGTGCCGGTGTTAAGTTTTGGGATGATGGCTGGACAGTTTCAACATCTGACAAGAAACCTTCGGCACATTATGAGCATACAGTAGCGGTACGAAAAGGTACTCCGGACATTTTATCGACGTTTGATTACGTAGAAAATGTTTTAAAAGAAAAAAATAATAATTAAATAATTTTTTATTAATTTTGCATCCCGGTTTTAGGGCGGATAATTAAGTAATAATCAACAAAATATGGCTAAACAATCTTCGATTGAGCAAGACGGTACAATTAGAGAGGCATTGTCAAATGCAATGTTCAGAGTTGAACTTGAAAATGGTCATGAGATTATAGCGCACATATCGGGCAAAATGCGTATGCACTACATTAAAATTCTTCCTGGCGACAGGGTGAAGCTTGAAATGAGTCCATACGATTTAACAAAGGGTAGAATAACCTATAGATATAAATAAAAAGATGAAAGTTAGAGCATCCATCAAAAAGCGCAGCGCTGATTGCAAGATCATCCGCCGTAACGGGAAACTTTACGTTATTAACAAGAAGAACCCGAAGTTTAAACAACGCCAGGGCTAAGAACAATTACTGAATTGGAGAATGATTGAATTACTGATGATAGCGATTCGATAATTCAATAATTCGATAACTCAATAAATTACAAGAAATATGGCAAGGATATCAGGTATTGATTTACCAAAGAATAAAAGAGGAGAAATCGGACTTACTTACATTTTCGGTATTGGCCGCTCAACAGCTCAAAGAATTTTGACTGAGGCTGGTATTGATTTTAATATCAAAGTACAAGACTGGACCGATGAGCAATTATCTTCTATACGCGGAATTATTAACGACCAAATTAAGGTTGAAGGTGCATTACGTTCAGAAGTGCAGCTTAACATTAAGCGTTTGATGGATATTGGTTGTTACCGCGGTACACGTCACCGTAAAGGTTTACCATTACGTGGTCAGCGCACTAAAAACAACTCACGTACCCGTAAAGGTAAACGTAAAACAGTTGCTAACAAGAAAAAAGCTACTAAATAGTGATTGGTGCTTAGAGGTTAGAGATTGGTTAATTGCCGCTTGATAACCTTTAAATCATCAGGAATACCTCATTTTGACAGTATAATTAATGGGTCCGGATTATTCGTTAATTCAGTAATTCATTAATTCAAAAATTAAAAAAATGGCTAAAGCTAAAAAAGTAACCAAGAAACGCATTGTGATTGTTGAGCCGGTTGGCGAAGCACACATCAATGCTACTTTCAACAACATCATCATCACCCTTACCAACAAAACCGGCCAGGCAGTTTCATGGTCATCAGCTGGTAAAATGGGTTTCAAAGGTTCAAAAAAGAATACTCCTTACGCTGCCTCACAAGCTGCTGCCGATTGCGGTAAAGTTGCTTATGACTTAGGTTTACGTAAAGTTGAAGTATTTGTAAAAGGCCCAGGTGCCGGTCGTGAGTCAGCTATCCGTACTTTGCAAACTGCAGGTATCGAAGTAACTACGATTAAAGATATTACACCGCTTCCACACAACGGTTGCCGTCCTTCAAAAAGAAGAAGAGTTTAATTAATATATTTTTTAAAGCTAAGATTCGGCAGCTGCAGGCTGCATGATACTTTAAGAACACACAAAAATGGCCAGATATACAGGACCAAAATCCAAAATTGCCCGTCGTTTCCGTGAGCCGATCTTCGGTCCGGACAAAGCGTTAGAACGTAAAAACTATCCTCCGGGCATGCACGGTGCTTCAAAACGTCGTGGAAAGCAATCAGAGTACTCTACTCAGTTGCAAGAGAAACAAAAAGTTAAATACACTTATGGTGTATTAGAGCGTCAGTTCGAAAACTTATTTCACCGTGCTTCTGCTAAAGAAGGTATCACAGGCGAAAACCTGTTGAAATTCCTGGAAGCTCGTTTAGATAACGCTGTTTTCCGTTTAGGTATTGCTCCTACACGTTCGGCAGCACGTCAATTGGTTAACCACAAACACATCACTGTTAACGGTGCTGTTGTGAACATCGCTTCATATGCATTGAAAGCTGGTGATGTGGTTGCAGTGCGTGAAAAATCTAAATCATTAGAGGCTATCACTACTTCAGTGGCCGGTAGAAGAATCAACAAATACAGCTGGTTAGAGTGGGATGCGAACAACCTTACAGGTAAATTCCTTAACTATCCTAACCGCGATGAGATCCCTGAAAACATCAAGGAAAACCTGATCGTCGAGTTGTACTCTAAATAAGATATGAGATATCAGATGTGAGATTTGAGAGTTTTTTCAAATCTCATTTCTGGTTTTCGTATATATGCAAATCACAAACAAAAGATTTGAATAAGCGTTTGAACAGCAGAGTAAATCTCACATCTCAAATCCCATATCTCAAATCAATTATCAAGTAAACAATAAATAAAGGATATAAATGGCAATTTTAGCATTTCAAAAACCAGACAAGGTTATCATGCAAAAAGCAAATGATTTTGATGGTACGTTTGAATTTCGTCCGTTAGAACCAGGTTTTGGTGTAACCATTGGTAATGCTCTGCGTCGTATCTTACTTTCATCACTTGAAGGTTATGCAATTACTTCTGTTCGTTTTTCGGGAGTAACTCATGAATTTTCAACCATCAAAGGTGTTGTTGAAGACGTAACCGAGATCATCCTGAACCTTAAACAAGTTCGTTTTAAGAAAACAGGTGAATCTGGCGACAGCGAGAAAATATTTGTTATTGTAAATGGCCAGGATGCATTTAAAGCAGGAGATATCACCAAATTCTCTAACAACTTTACTGTATTAAATCCTGATTTGGTACTTTGCAATATGGATCCGGCTGTAACGCTTGAAGTTGAGCTTACTGTAGGCAAGGGCCGTGGTTACGTACCAAGCGAGGAAAATAAAAATCCTGACGCTAACGTAGGTGTGATCGCTATCGACTCGATCTATACGCCGATCAAAAACGTAAAATATACCATCGAAAACTATCGTGTTGAGCAAAAAACCGACTATGAGAAATTAGTATTGGATATTGCTACCGATGGTTCGATCCACCCTGAAGATGCTTTGAAAGAAGCAGCGAAAATCCTGATCCAGCATTTTATGCTGTTCAGCGATGAAAACATGATGCTTGAAGCACAAGCTAAAGAAGAAACCAAAGAAGTGGATGAAGAGATACTGCATATGCGCAAGATCCTTAAAACCGAACTGGTTGATCTTGACCTTTCTGTACGTGCCCTTAACTGCCTTAAAGCTGCTGATATCCGCAGCCTTGCTGACCTGGTATCGTACGATGTTGCTGACATGTTAAAATTCAGGAACTTTGGTAAGAAATCGTTAACTGAAATCCAGGACCTGGTTAAATCAAAAGGTTTATCTTTTGGCATGAACCTGTCTAAATTTAAGTTAGACGAAGAATAAGAAAGAAGCAAGACGGTGAGAAGCAAGAATCAGGAATTTTATATCTTGACTCTTGATTTCTTGGCTCTTGATTCTTGTTGCAAACATTAAGCGAAAGCATAATTCCGAGGGCTTGAGCCTATCGCCCAACGGTATGCACGTGAAATATATAAAACAATGAGACACGGAAACAAAAACAATCACTTAGGCCGTACTACCAGCCACCGCAAAGCGATGCTGGCTAACATGGCATCTTCGCTTATTTTACACAAGCGTATCACTACAACATTAGCAAAAGCAAAAGTTTTACGCGGTTATGTTGAGCCACTTTTAACAAAATCAAAAAACGATACTACGCACTCACGTCGTACAGTATTCAGCTACCTGCAGGATAAAGACGCTACATCAATCGTTTTTCGCGAAATCGCTGAAAAAATTGCTAACCGTCCGGGTGGTTACACCCGTATCATCAAGTTAGAAAACCGTTTAGGCGATAACGCTGAAATGGCAATCATCGAGCTTGTTGATTACAACACTGTTTACGGTGCTGACGCTGCTGTTCCTGCTAAGAAATCAACCCGTCGTCGTGGTGGTTCTGGTGCAAAAGCTAAAACTGCTGCTCCTGTAGCTGCAGAAGAAGCTGTAGTAGTTGAAGACGTTAAAGAAGAGCCGGCTGCTGAGGCACCTGCACCTTCTGAAAACGAAGAGAACGCTGAAAAAGGCGAATAATTAATTATTCGGTTTAACAGATACTAAAACGGCACTGATCTATGATCGGTGCCGTTTTTTTATGTAATTGACTGCCGTTTTAGGTAAAATCATGGTGATTCCCTGATCTGTTTACTCGCGGTTCAGGCTATAAGTCAATAAGCATTCAACTTCATTCATTAAAGTGAAACCGCACTTTTCCAATATCCTTCGTGATGGCAGGTTATCTGCATAGGTGCGCACTATGATAGCTTTTACAAATTCATGTGTAAATGCCCATTGCGAAAGTAATTGTAAAGCTTCTGTAGCATAACCTTTGTTATGCTGGTTGGCGTCGATCATATAACCAATCTCCGCTTCGCCGGCATCATTAGGATAACCGGCAAAGCCAATGCCGCCAATGACGGTATTGGTGCTTTTAAGAACAATCTCCCAGCCGGTATACCATTGGTATTTATCAGGAAAGGCGAGCGTATTAGGTAGCCAGAAACTATCGAAGGCATCATCAATTTCTTTGATATATAACGGATCGATCAGCATAGCTGAAGGTGTTAAGCCTAATGATAGCTCCAGCAGCTTACGGTTTTGTTTAAGCAATAATAATTGCGCGTGTGTTAACGGTATCATCTTTAACCGTTGTGATTGGATAAAATACATTTAATGTTGGAATTAAATAACAATAAAAAACCAGTTCGCTTTTTTAAAGTGAAGGTACAGCCGGTATGCTATGGCTGTTTGTTAAGCAATTCCAGGCATTAGGATAAGCCTGTTTGGTTTGTTAGGTAACAGAGGCGTTTGTTTGATTAGGGTAAATGTAAGGGATTTAGTTGAAAATCCACGGCATTTTATAAAACCGAAAAGTGCGTTAGGGATAGTAGCGGATACCGGCCATAAGCGTAAGGCCTGCAGGCGTATGAGCGGATAGCCCGGCCGCAGGCAACGCCCATATCAGTTGGCAGTTTTGAGTAGGCAGTTTGCAGTTGATGATCACACATTATAGCAGCGTAATTAAATGATTAGGCGTAATGCCCTTTTAAGGAATAAATAATAATACTATTGTCTATCACTTCGTAGATGATGCGATGCTGGTTATCAATTCGCCTTGACCATTTACCCGAATATTCATGTTTTAATGGCTCCGGTTTGCCAATACCAATAAATGGTGATTCTTTTTTAAGAAAAATCTAATATCTTCTTTAGCAGTGTCGGTTATTACAAGTTCCATATATCGGCAGGTGTTATTTGTGTAGTTCTACCGGCCTTTAAATCATCTTCACTTTGCTTCATTTTATTTACAAAATCCTTATTATAGGCTTTTTCGCCTTTTTCGGTTTTGTAATCAACTTTAAGAGCTTTCATAATTGCTTTTAATGCAGCTAACTGCTCTTTATCCTTCGGCAGTACAATCAATGTCTCCATATACAAATTTACACTTTATTAAATACAAATTTTGAAAGTGATTGTTGAATAAAAAGTTAATTGATAAAATAAAACTTTGCTATGTAAACGCTATCCTCACTCATCAATATAAAACTTGATATCATTAAAGCGGCTGCGCCCTTCGCGTACAAAGTTGCCATCGATATTGTAGAGTACATCGCCAAAGAGACTACGGCCTTTCCTGATCAGGTTATCGTCAAGGTTACAAACCACATCGCCAAACATTCCCTGACCCTTTTTTACTATTTTGCCATCTATGGTATATAATATGTCGCCAAACCGGCCCTGACCTTTTCGCACATAGCTGCCATCGATGGTGTATAGTACGGTACCGAATTTATTATTACCCTCCCTGATGTATTTCATGATTGATACCTGTGAATTAAAGTTTCAAGTTAGTCGATATACTGCCAATTAGCAAACCACGCAATAACCTTTTGTCTTTTAACTTTCGCCTTTAACCTAAAACGGTCCTGCCAACCTGTCATCACAAAGTAAGCTATTCTGCCGCCTTGTTCATGAACTGACAATTACAGGCAATTTTTACTGCCATTGGCATATTGGCACAGGCATTGATAAACAGCAATGGTAAGTAAACAATAAATCAAAAAGAAAAAACAATCATATATGTCTAAAATAATTGGAATCGACTTAGGAACAACAAACTCCTGCGTTGCTGTAATGGAAGGTAACGAGCCTGTTGTTATAGCTAACAGCGAGGGTAAACGTACTACGCCGTCTGTAGTAGCTTTTATTGATAATGGCGAACGTAAAGTTGGTGATCCTGCAAAACGTCAGGCTATTACAAACCCTACAAAAACCATTTCGTCAATTAAACGCTTTATGGGTAACCAGTTTAACGAAGTTACAAGTGAAGCGGCACGTGTACCTTATAAAGTAGTTAAAGGCGACAATAACACTCCTCGTGTTGAAATTGGCGACCGTAAATATACCCCGCAAGAAATTTCTGCAATGATCCTTCAGAAAATGAAGAAAACTGCCGAAGATTTCTTAGGTACCGAAGTAACCGAAGCGGTTATTACCGTTCCTGCTTACTTTAACGACGCTCAGCGCCAGGCAACTAAAGAAGCCGGTGAAATTGCTGGTTTAAAAGTACGCCGTATCATTAACGAACCTACTGCTGCTGCATTAGCTTACGGTTTTGATAAAGCTCATAAAGATATGAAGATTGTTGTGTTTGACTGCGGTGGCGGTACTCATGACGTATCTGTATTGGAATTGGGCGACGGTGTATTTGAAGTGAAAGCTACCGATGGTGATACTCACTTAGGTGGTGACGACTTTGATCAGGTAATTATTGACTGGTTAGCCGACGAGTTTAAAAACGACGAAGGTTTAGACCTGCGTAAAGACCCAATGGCTTTACAACGTTTAAAAGAATCGGCTGAGAAAGCTAAAATTGAGTTATCAAGCTCTGCTCAAACTGAAGTTAACCTGCCATACATTACTGCAGTTGACGGTATGCCTAAGCACTTAGTTAAAACATTAACTCGTGCTAAATTTGAGCAATTAGCTGATAGCCTGATCAAACGTACTATTGAGCCTTGTAAATCAGCTTTGAAAAATGCCGGTTTAAGCACTTCTGATATCGACGAAGTGATTTTGGTAGGTGGTTCAACCCGTATCCCTGCTATCCAGGAAGCTGTACAAAAATTCTTTGGCAAAGCTCCTTCAAAAGGTGTTAACCCTGATGAAGTTGTTGCTATCGGTGCTGCTATCCAGGGTGGTGTATTAACCGGTGAGGTTAAGGATGTGTTATTGCTTGACGTTACCCCGCTTTCATTAGGTATCGAAACAATGGGTGGTGTAATGACTAAATTAATTGAGTCAAACACTACTATCCCTACTAAAAAATCTGAAACGTTCTCAACCGCCAGCGACAGCCAGCCTTCAGTTGAGATCCACATATTACAAGGTGAGCGCCCAATGGCTGCGGGTAACCGTACTATAGGTCGTTTCCACCTGGATGGCATTCCGCCAGCACCTCGTGGCGTACCACAAATCGAAGTTACTTTCGATATTGATGCTAATGGTATCCTGCACGTATCTGCAAAAGATAAAGCTACAGGTAAAGAGCAAAAAATCCGTATCGAAGCTTCTTCAGGTTTAACTGATGCCGAGATCAAAAAGATGAAGGACGAAGCTGAGGCTAATGCTGATGCTGACAAAAAGGCAAAAGAAGAAGTTGAAAAACTGAATGCTGCCGATGCCCTGATCTTCTCGACTGAAAAACAACTGAAAGAGTACGGCGATAAGATCCCTGCTGATAAAAAAGCTCCTATCGAAGCTGGCTTAGCTAAATTGAAAGAAGCTTATTCAGCTAAAAACTTTGACGCTATCGAAGCTGCACAAACCGAGCTTAACACTGCCTGGACTGCTGCATCTGAAGATATGTACAAAGCTTCTGCCGAAGGTGCTCAAGGTCAGCCAGGTGCCGGTGATAACGGTGCAGGCGCGCAAGACAACTCTGACACCGTTACAGATGTTGATTTTGAAGAAGTGAAATAATTAATTTTGTTTCGATAATAATTAAGTCCGGTTTGGTTAATTCCAGACCGGGCTTTTTTTGTGGGGAGATATTGCCTGGTTGCAGAGTAGGAGGGACCTGCGGGGCCATAACTGATCATAATGTAAAGCAACGTAAGGCCCAGCTGCGCTACGTATTTATAGCCCCGTAAATACCTAAGAGCACTACACTAAAATCTGTAAACTTTTTTAGGACGAGACATAAAGAGCGGTTTTAACTCCGGAGATTCATCCTGTTGAAATTTTAGATTGATTAATTTGTGCCTTAACCTAAATATGCAAAAGCTCCTGATGGGACGAACACCAAAGCAAATTGTTTAAAAAGACGCCATTAACCCTCAACTAATCCATTAATAACTACTAAACTAATAGGGAAATGCTTAATTTCGCAACCTCATAAGCGTAAAACATAAAATGGACTACCAATTTAAAGAGATAGAGCAAAAGTGGCAGCAGTTTTGGGCACAAAACCAAACCTTCAAAGCCGAAGACAAAAGCAGTAAGCCCAAATATTATGTGCTGGATATGTTCCCTTATCCGTCTGGGGCCGGCCTGCACGTTGGGCACCCGCTGGGCTATATCGCTTCTGATATTTTTGCACGCTACAAACGCTTAAAAGGCTTTAACGTATTGCACCCTATGGGCTATGATAGCTTTGGTCTGCCGGCCGAGCAATACGCCATACAAACCGGGCAGCACCCTGCTATAACTACCGAAGATAATATTGCTACATATCGCCGCCAGTTGGACCAGATCGGCTTTTCGTTCGACTGGAGCCGCGAGGTGCGTACCAGCTCTCCCGATTATTATAAATGGACCCAATGGATCTTCATGCAGTTGTTTAACAGCTGGTATAATAAAGATGCCGACAAAGCCCAGTCAATTGATCAGCTGGTTGCACATTTTGAAACAAAAGGTTCTGCCGGTATTAATGCCGTTTGTGATGATGAAATTTTAAGTTTTACTGCCGATGAGTGGAAAGCGTTCAGCAACCAGCAACAGCAGGACGAACTGTTAAAATACCGCCTTACCTACCTGCGCGAAAGTACCGTAAACTGGTGCCCTGCCCTTGGTACTGTATTGGCCAATGATGAGGTAAAAGACGGCTTTAGCGAGCGTGGCGGCTACCCCGTTGAACAAAAGAAAATGACCCAATGGAGCATGCGCATTACCGCATACGCCGAAAGGTTATTGCAAGGCCTTGATACTATCGACTGGCCAGAGCCTTTGAAAGAAATGCAAAGGAACTGGATTGGTAAAAGTACTGGTGCTTCAGTTAAATTCCCGATAGATAAATCAGGTCATAACGCTGCTCTGGGTACCGATTTTATCGAAGTGTTTACCACAAGGGTTGATACTATTTTCGGTGTCACCTTCTTGGTAATTGCTCCTGAGCATGAATTAGTTTCTGCATTAACTACACCTGAGCAAAAGGCAGAAATTGAAGCTTACATTACTCAAACCAAAAAGAAATCGGAGCTTGACAGGATGGCTGATGCCAAGACTGTATCAGGCGCATTTACCGGTAGCTATGTGCTTAACCCGCTGAACGGGCAGCAAATTCCAATCTGGATTGCTGATTATGTTTTGGCCGGATACGGAACAGGCGCGGTTATGGCCGTACCATCAGGCGATCAGCGCGATTACCTTTTCGCAAAGCATTTTAATTTGCCTGTAGTGCAGATTCTCGATATTCAAAACATTGAAACAGAAGCCGATCCAACCAAGGAAGGGACTTATATTAACTCTGATTTTATTAATGGCCTGGCTTACAAAGAAGCAACTGCCGCGGTGGTTGCCAAACTGGAAGAGATCAATGCCGGTAAAGCCAAAGTTAACTTCAGGATGCGCGATGCTATTTTCGGCCGCCAACGTTACTGGGGCGAGCCGGTGCCGGTTTACTTTAAAGAGGGTTTACCTCATTTAATTAATGAAAGCCACTTGCCATTACTATTGCCCGAAATTGATAAATATCTCCCTACCGAAACCGGCGAACCGCCGTTAGGACGTGCAGAGGATTGGAAATATGAAGGTGGTTTGCCTTACGAGCTAAGCACCATGCCGGGTTGGGCTGGCTCAAGCTGGTACTGGTACCGTTATATGGATGCCAAAAACGATAAGGAGTTCGCATCGCGCGAAGCTATTGAATACTGGAAAGACGTTGATTTGTACATCGGCGGCAGTGAACATGCAACCGGTCACCTGTTGTACAGCCGTTTCTGGAACAAGTTTTTGAAAGACCTTGACCTTGTTGTTGAGGAAGAACCCTTCAAAAAATTGATCAACCAGGGCATGATCCAGGGCCGCAGTAATTTTGTTTACAGGCTGATTGACGAGGAAGGCCGCGGAACAAATACTTTGGTATCGCACGGTTTAATTAAACAATACAAAACCTCGCCATTACATGTGGATGTAAACATTGTTGAGAACGAGATCCTGAACATCGAGAAATTCAAACAATGGCGACCAGAGTTTACTGACGCAGAATTTGTATTGGAAGGCGGCAAATACATCTGCGGTGTTGAAGTTGAAAAGATGTCGAAATCCAAGTTCAATGTGGTGAACCCGGATGATATCATCAGCCGTTTCGGTGCCGATACCTTACGGATGTATGAGATGTTCTTAGGCCCGCTGGAGCAGAGCAAACCGTGGAATACCAATGGTATTGAGGGTGTTTTCAAATTCCTGCGTAAATTCTGGAGGTTATTCCATAATGATGCCTGGGAGTTTGGCGTAAACAATGCCGCTCCGTCAAAAGCTGAGTTGAAATCATTGCATAAGATCATAAAAAAGGTTGAAGAAGATATCGAGCGTTTCTCGTTCAATACTTCGGTATCCAGCTTCATGATCGCTGTTAATGAATTAACCGATTTGAAATGCAACAACCGTGCGATATTGCAGGATATGGTGATCATCCTGTCGCCTTATGCGCCGCACATTTGCGAGGAGCTTTGGTCGTTATTGGGTAATGCTGATGGTACTTTATCATATGCACCATTCCCTAAATTTAATGCCGAGTATTTGGTTGAAGATGAGTTTGCTTACCCAATCTCAATCAACGGTAAAATGAAAATGAACCTAAGCATCTCGTTAAGCCTTGATGTTAAAGAAATAGAAGCCTTTGTTTTGGCTAATGCCGATGTACAAAAATACCTGGATGGTAAAACCCCTAAAAAACTGATTGTAGTAAAAGGCAGGATTGTGAATATGGTGGTTTAAACCCTCTCCACCCCTTAAGGGGGTACTTTTAGAAATCCCAACCCTGGTTTTGGAACGCAAGGCCAGGGCTTTTTTATTGCCTGAAATAAAGATGTCAAATCCGAAACACTTCGAAAGGCGGAAACGGGCGATGAAGGGGTAAGAAAAGTTATCCGCCTTGTATAGCCTCTCTATCGCCCCAACGTACAAACATCCCGTGCTCCATCGATGACATCCTGAAAATTCTAATCACATTCTAATTTCTTTCTTAAACCGTTTTAATGCCTGGTACCGACTATTGTATCAACAAACAGTAGTAAACACAAAAAAAGGTATCATCATGAAAACATTAAACATTATCATCCCGTCTGATTTCACCTTATCATCATTAAACATTATACCTGTTTTAGCAGAGCGCTATCCGGATCAAAAGCTCAACATATCGTTCGTTCATTTCCTGCAATTGTCCGACTCTATATCCGATCTGTTATTATTATCCCGCAGGAGCAGGGAATACCAGCTCATCAGCGATGAATTTTACGCCGGTTGCACTATGCTGAAGAATGACTATGCAGACCAGATAGAAAACATCATCCCCGACTTTTTTTATGGCAACACAGTGGCTGTATTTAAAAACTATCTGGAAGAAAAAGAGGCAGGCCTGATTGCCATGCCCGAAAGTCACAACTATGCAAGGTTAACACCAAACAGTTTTGACCCTACCATACTGATGCAACGGAGCGGGTATAAAATAATTACCCTTAAAGCTAAAGTTAAACAGCCTTTAACCATCGTCAATGCCGAAGCAGAGCATGAGCTGCTGGAGGTTTAATATTTACTAAAATCATTTAAAACAACTATCTATGTTACTAAAAGAAAATATCCCGGTAAAATATGTGGTGGGCAAAATAAAGCATGAATTGTTACTGGTTGCCGTGTATGCTGTAGCTATAGCTTTATTCCATCGCTTTTTGCCTGAGTACCGCATTTCAATCCCAATTGCTGTGCCAGCCATATTGGCTACAATCATATCCTTGTTGCTGGCATTTCGCTCAAACCAGGCCTACGATCGATGGTGGGAAGCCCGGAGCATTTGGGGAGCTATAGTGAACGATTCAAGATCGCTGGTTCGCGAGTTGATCACGTTTTTAGATGGCGATAACGCCGTATGTGAAGAAATAGAAGGTTTCAAAAAACGATTTGTTTACAGGCAGATAGCATGGTGCCATGGCTTAAGCCAATCATTACGTAAGCAAGATCCCTATGCTAAAAACGCCCACCTGCTGGTTGACGAAGAGGTGAAATTCACTCATCGTTTTACAAACATGCCCAACAGCTTGTTAAAACTGCACGGGCTTGACCTAAAACTGGCTTATAAAAATGGGTGGCTTAATGATTACCAGCAAGTGCAGATAGATGGCACGCTTAACCGCCTGTGCGATGCTATGGGCAAATGCGAGCGGATCAAGAACACGGTATTCCCGGTTACATACAGCTTATACATCCATTTTTGCCTGTACCTGTTTATCATATTGCTGCCATTTGGCCTCATCGAATTCTTCGGCATGTTTGAAGTACCGCTGATCATAGCTATAGCAGCAGCATTTTTACTGGTAGAGAAAATGGCCATCCACCTGCAGGACCCATTTGAGAACAAACCAACAGACACCCCAACAACTGCCATATCGCAAACTATTGAACGCGACTTAAAGCAGATGCTTAACGATAAACATGAGAGTGAAAAGGCGCCGGTGCAAACTGCCGCCGCTAAAGCAAACGTATATTATATACTGTAAGCTTTATACCCCTGTGCGGGAAGGCACAGGGGTTCACTTATTTTATTCCCTAAAGCCTAAACCTTTTTCTTTCATCTTCTCCTTCACTATCGGCACCGAACTTTTGCCTACACCGTGAAAATGCAAAAACTCTTTCTCGGTAAGTTTTGATAATTCAAGCAATGACGTGATACCGGCATTAGCCAGCGCTCGCCGTGCAGGATTACCCAGTTTACCAAAAGGACTATTTGATTCTTCAGTCTTCATAATGAATGCTTTAATTGATGATCAAATTTAACATCAAACTACCTTTTGCGTGCGGGGCATTTGCGACTATTGAGGGGGTGGGATTCTTGAGCTTATTCCTTGCGCTCGTTTGCAACTTTATAAAACAGAGAAAACATGTCATTGCGAGCGCAGCGCGGCAATCGCAGGGAAGCATAGCCGCACTCCTTGCGCTCGTTTGTAACGAGCGCTTAATATGGTTTTGCGATTGTATCGCACGATCACTAATTTAGTCTAAACCATTATTCACAATGTCAGATCAATACAGAGTAAGAAACCCAGAAGAAATACATTTCGTTACTTTTACTATTGTGGACTGGATTGATGTTTTTATCAGGCCATCCTACAAGCAATTTATTATCGATTCTCTTATTTACTGTCAAAAAAATAAAAGTTTAGAGATATACGCTTTCTGCCTGATGACAAACCACCTCCATCTATTGGTGTCGGCAAAGCATCCTGTAAGATTACCCGATATTATTCGGGATTTTAAAAAACATACCAACAAACAAATCATTAAACTAATAAAAGAAGAGAATGAAAGCCGGAGGGATTGGATGTTATATCGCTTTCAATATAATGCAAGGTTTGATGATCGAATACAAAATTATAAAGTTTGGCAGGATGGCTATCATTCAATTGAGTGCGACCGGGAAGACATACTTTTTCAGAAGTTGGATTATATTCACGACAATCCTGTACGGGCAGAAATAGTAAGCTATCCTGAACATTACATATATAGTTCGGCAGTGAACTATGCAGGAGAGCAGGGTTTGTTAGAAGTAACATTGTTGGAGAGAGGCTTTATGTCTATAAAATTTTAGTTTGCTTACGTTATAAACGTAAGCCCATATTAAGCGCTCGTTGCAAACGAGCGCAAGAAGTAGCACAAGATGGTGTAGTAACAAAACAAAAAGAGCCACCTCTACGGTAGCTCTTTTATTTCTTGTTTCTTGCGCTCGTTTATAACGAGCGCTTAATATGGTTTAGCGATTGCATCGCGATACTTTCTATTCATTAACCACACCCATTGAGCAGAATTTATCAATACGCTCGGCCACAAGCTCATCAATATTGCGCTCTTTAAGGGTTTTCAAGTCTTTTAATAATTGTTTTTTCAGAATACCGGCCATAGCAACCGGGTCTTGATGGGCACCGCCAAGGGGTTCTTTGATCACCCCGTCAATCAGCTTGTTCTTAAACATTTCTGTCGAGGTTAGTTTAAGTACTTCGGCAGCACGCTCTTTATTTTCCCAGGTTTTCCAGAGAATGGTTGAGCAGTTTTCGGGAGAGATCACTGAATACCATGAGTTGTCCAGCATCAGTACCCTATCGCCAATACCAATACCCAATGCGCCGCCCGATGCACCTTCGCCAATAATAACACAGATCACCGGCACTTTCAGCACTGCCATTTCGAGCAGGTTACGGGCAATGGCTTCACCTTGTCCGCGCTCTTCGGCCTCTAAACCCGGATAAGCTCCCGGAGTATCAATTAAAGTAACAACGGGCTTGTTGAATTTTTCGGCCATTTTCATTAGCCTTAAGGCTTTACGATAACCTTCCGGATTAGCCATACCGAAGTTACGGTACTGGCGCTCTTTAGTGTTACGGCCCTTTTGATGGCCGATAAACATTACTGTTTGGCCATTCAGCGTACCAAAACCACCAATTATTGCTTTATCATCACCTACGGTACGGTCGCCATGCAGTTCAATAAAATCATCACACATCAGCTCAATGTACTGCAAGGTGTAAGGCCTTTCGGGATGACGCGAAATTTGTACTTTTTGCCAGCCTGTGAGGTTGCTGTATATATCTTTTTTGGCTTCTTCCAGCTTTCCTTCCAGCTCGGCAACAGTTGCCGACATGTCGAGTTTGTTTTTTTCCTCAACCTGCTTTACCTTCTCTATTTGCTGCTGTAACTCAGCCAGTGGTTTTTCAAAATCAAACGTAATCTTCATACACTTTATTTGGAGGCGCTAAATTAAGCAAATCAAACGGGATATTTTCAATTATGAGCAGTGAGTGTTTCCAACTTCGTGATTTGCTGAGGGGCCAATGCATTGCCGGTGCTTAAACAGGCCTGCAAAATGGCATTCCTGAGCTCTCCGTAATACAAACCCGAGCGGTTGGCGTAAAAGATAACGCTGCCATTATCCGTCCCTTTTCTCATCAGTTTATCAAGTGTGGTTTCGTTGGTAACTATAAAATTGCCCATTTCTACCCGTTTGCGGTGCAGTTCGGCAGCAATGGCCGTAATTTTGGTCAGCTGAACAGGGCTCAGGCTTAGTTCTTTTTTAAACTTCAGCGCTGCATCGGGCATGGGATAATGATTAAGCCGGGCAACCTGTTCAATATCGTCAAACAAATACTCACCGGTAATCAGTTGGGTAAACTTTTTGTTGCTCAGGGTTTTTATGGGCGATTTTTTCAGCGTACTATCGGCTTGCTGGGCTTTGGCAGCAATGCTGAACATTAAGGTTATAAGGAGGGTGAGGATGGTTTTTAGCATAAGGGGGATTCAGTATCTTATGTTTAAATAAAATATTCATTGCCGTTGGTTTTAACCAACGGTAAAAGAGCTAAAAGTTCCTGGCTTTAGCCAAACTATGTAAGCGGATTTGGGCTGAAGCCCCTTTTCTGCTACCTATTACTATTACCCCGTTGGTTAAAACCAACGGCAATGAACTGTCTACCTGCAAACTGTATTTATCAAATTTAAAAATATTTTATGTAGAGGCACATAATTAAGTCTCCAGTAAGATAAAACGCATTGAATGAGTGTACGGGAGACGCAATTATGCGTACCTACATTAAAAGGAATATTAACACTACTCTACCTTTACAACTTTTGTCCGCGCCGAAATTCCGTTTTCATTAAACGCTTCTATTTGAAAATAGTATGGCAGGCTTTTATCCATCCCATTAAAATAGTATTCGTTACGGCCGTAAACAATCATGTTGTTGTACAATTTATCGGGTGCTATGCCGAAGTAAATGGTGTAGCCGGTGGCATTATCGTTTGGCTTCCATTTAAGCCAGGCATTGCGGCGTTCGCTGTCGCCACGCAGTATAATCAGGTTTTGAACGGTATCGGGTTTTGCACCTGCACCTTTACCAAACACCCTTAATCCAGATATTGCAAATTTGCCTGTAGGCATGTGCAGATTAACCATTTTTATGTAACGCGCTTTGACAGGGTTTTTAAGCTCGATATAATCGTGCGGCACATCTTTACGGTTTTTGCTTTTGTCGATAAGGGGCTGCCATGTTTTGCCGTTAACTGACGAATAAACGATATATTGGTGATACACACCTAATGATTTGCCCGTAAACATGGCATCCTGATCGGCATAGTTAATTTGGATGGCATTTACAGTGCTGATCCCGCCGAGATCAGTTTTAAGCCATTCGCCTTTATTGGCTGTTTTGGCGCTCCAATAAGTTTTAATGTCTTCATCAACAGCATTATTGGCAGTATAAGCGCCCAGGGTTGATGAAACCTCTACAGGTTTATTATAATTAAGGATCATCCAGCCGGTAAAATTACTTTTCAGATGGTCTTCGGGGCCGCTGGATAAATAGTGCGGATAATCGCCATAAGCGGTATTGCTGTACAGTACGCCATCCTTATCAAACCCGGCAGGCCAGAAGCCAATGCGGCGTTCAAAGTTGTTTTTCACCGAGATGCCCATCGTGCTGATATGCCAGTAATTGCCATATTTATCGGCCCAGGTAGCGCCATGCCCTGCACCTTTGGCAAAGCCTCCGGGCTTGTATGAAAAAGGGTTATGCTTTTGATAGGTGAAAGGCCCCAGCGGATGATCGCCCACAAAAACACCGTCGCCATAGCCACTTTGCTCGGTACCTGGTGCGCCAAACTGCAAATAGTATTTGCCTTTATACTTGTTCATCCACGAGCCTTCTATAAATGGCAGCAGAAACACATTATCGTTATGCTCGCCAAAACGTTCCCAGCCATGCTCTTCGGGATTAAGCTTAACCATTTCTTTTTTAGGTCCGATGGGTTCAAAGGTATGCCTCTCAATCTCCTGCCCGTAAAGCGGCAGTGTATTGCTGGAACCATGGTAAATATAAACCCGGCCGTCATCGTCAGCAAACATACCCGGGTCCCAGGCGCCAACTTTAAAATAGTCTTTAGCGGCTTTCCAATCATCATGCGTTGGGTTGGTGCTCATCCACAGGGTAAAATCCTTATTATAGGTCGATCCGATCACCAGCAGGGTATCGCCCAAAACCAGCGTGGCAGGAGCACAAAGTTCGTCTCCCTTTACTTCGTTATATGGGCGAACAAATTTGCGGTAAACAAAATTCCAGTTCAGCATGTCATCGCTCCACCAGTATCCGAATTGGTTGGTGGAGAACAAATAATACTTACCTTTAAACAACGTCATGGTCGGGTCGGCTGTGGCGCGGTGTTTACCCCAGCTCGCAAATGTTTCGAAGGGGGTGTAACCATAATCGAGGTTAAGCGGGTTACAGTAGGTAAGGCGTCTTTGTTGCGCATGGGCGCTCATTGCGCAGCAACATATCAGGATGAGCAGATAACGGGTAACTGTTTTCATAAGGAAATACTAACAGGTTATAATGGTATTACAAGGTGGGGCTAATATCAGTTTTTAAATGGCAATAAAAGTTTTGTGTACTACTACATCTGTTTCACATCATAAAATATTTTGTTATTGTGTGTTAAAAACACAATTAATTCGTACTTTCATCAGCACAAGCCAGTTGTCCTAAATATCGCTTTTATGAACAAGAAATTCCTGCTGCTCTTCGTGATGCAATTACTTTTTATTGCATCTGCTTTCGCGCAATATCCTAAAATGGATAAGCTGCTTTACGGCGTAGCTTATTATGACGAGTACATGCCTTATGAAAGGCTGGATAAGGACGTGCAAATGATGAAAGCCTGCGGCATTAACGTGGTGCGCATTGCCGAATCGACCTGGAGCACGGAAGAACCACAGGATGGAGTTTTCGATTTTACTCATATTGACAGGGTATTGAACGCTATGCAAAAAGCGGGGATCCATGTTATTATAGGCACGCCCACCTATGCTGTGCCTACCTGGATGGTAAAAAAACATCCCGAGATATTGGCTATTACCCCATCGGGCCAAAACCAGTACGGGCCACGGCAAAACATGGATATCACTAATAAAGATTACCGTTTTTATGCCGAGCGTGTGATCCGTAAAATAATGGAGCATGTGAAAGATAACAAGGCCGTAATCGGTTACCAGGTAGATAACGAAACCAAATCGTACGGTACGGCGGGGCCAAACGTGCAGGCCCTTTTTGTTAACTACATGAAGGCTAAATATAAAACACTTGATAACATCAACCACATTTTCGGGCTCGATTACTGGAGCAACCGGATCAACAACTGGGACGACTTTCCGTCGATGGTTAATACCATTAATGGTAGCCTTTCATCAGAGTTTGCCAAATTTCAGCGGCAGCTGGTTACTGATTATTTAGCATGGCAGGCAGCTATAGTGCGCGAATACAAACGTCCCGATCAGTTCATCACCCAAAACTTCGACCTGGAATGGCACGGCTATTCATTCGGTATCCAACCCGATGTTGATCACTTTGCAGCAGCCAAAGCTTTAGACATTGCAGGTATCGACATTTATCACCCCAGCCAGGACAGGCTTACAGGTGTGGAGATCTCCTTTGGGGGCGATGTAGCCCGTTCCATGAAAGGCGGCAAAAACTACCTTACCATCGAAACAGAGGCGCAGGGCTTTCCGCAATGGGTACCGTATCCGGGGCAGCTGAGGCTGCAGGCCTTTAGTCATTTAGCGTCGGGGGCAAATATGGTGAGCTACTGGCCATGGCACTCTATCCATAACTCGGCCGAAACTTATTGGAAAGGTTTGCTGAGTCATGATTTTGAACCCAACCCGGTTTATGACGAGGCTAAAACCATCGGCAAAGATTTCGACAGGCTAAGCAGCAAGCTCATTAACCTGAAAAAGAAAAACGACGTAGCCATCCTGTTCAGCAACGAAGCCCTTACCGGCTTTAAAGCTTTTGGCTTTGGCTGGGGCGTGCGTACTGGCTATAATGATGTATTGCGCCAGTTTTACGATGGACTGTACCATATGAACGTAGGCTGTGATTTTGTTGACCCGACAAGTAAAAATATTGAAGATTATAAACTGCTGATAGTTCCCCTGCTATACGCGGCGCCGGATAGTTTGTTAAAGCGCTTAAACACTTATGTTAAAAACGGCGGGCACATCATTTATACCTTCAAAAGCGGTTTCGCCGACGAAAATGTGAAAGTACGCACCACCCATCAGCCGGGAATTATTGAAGAAGCCTGCGGAATTTACTACAGCCAGTTTACCGAACCCAGCAATGTATCATTAAAAGCCGATGACTGGAACCTGAAACCCGAAGATAAAAAGCTGAATACCTGGATGGAGCTCATTACCCCTACAACCGCTAAAGTATTAGCTTACTATGATCACCCGGTTTGGGGCAAGTACGCCGCCATTACCGAAAACACTTACGGCAAGGGCCTGGCAACATATATAGGCAGCTTAACCACCAGCGCCGTTACCGACAAATTATTGGCCGATGCCGTAAAAAAAGTTGGCCTCTGGGGTGCCGATCAGCAGATAGCCTGGCCTGTTATCACCAAACAAGGTGTAAACCAGGGCGGCAAAACGGTTCATTATTATTTTAATTATTCGGCAAAAGAAACCAATCTGACTTATCCGTATAATAATGGCAAAGAGTTGTTATCAGGCGATAATGTCAGTAAAAACAGCAATTTAAAACTGGAGCCATGGGCGGTTAAGATCATTGAGGTTAATTAATTATGATTGGTCTTCTTGGTTCTCCGTAGAAGGATGAGCGCTATAAGACCGATAAAGCTGAATACCCCAAGGATCCAATACCCGCTTATCTGCGATGGGTTTACCGCTTTCTGATCGGTGCTTTGTTTTACACCGGCATCGCCGCTGGGCACGCTGGCTTTATCACTGTCCTGCAAAGTACCTGTTCCGGTACCGGATACTGTAGCCGCGCCCGGTGCACCCTGGCTCGACCCGTTCCCGGCGCCCGCCCCATTGGCCTTGGTAGTTGATGATGAAGTATCTTTGGATGATTGTGCCGGCAAAGGCGCTGTAGCGCCCAATGTTAATCCCAGTAACATGATGGCCAGTTTTATTTTAAAAGCTTTCATGGTGTTTAGTTTTGATAAAGGTTGATTAAAACAATAGCTGTGCCAGTGATGGATTAATGCTAATAAAATACAATGTTGAAATAAATGATAAACAAACGGTTGAGAGCTGGCGGGAAAAAGAAATCTCCTACACCATGCTTAATTCGCTTTGCAAAGCATATAAAACACACAATATCCTCACGGGTTCGTTCGTGGCAAAACGTATTATTGGGTATTATAAACCGGCAGCATTACCCTGATCTCGGTACCTTCGCCCTCTTTAGAAACGATACCGATATTGCCCTTATGCAGCCTTACAATGTTTAGTGCAAGAGGGAGGCCTACGCCGTGCCCCTCATATTTGCCGGTATTTGAAGCGCGGAAGAATGGCTCAAATATATGTTGGACATCACTTTCCGGAATACCTATCCCCTGGTCCTTTACACTAAAAATGACGCTGTGATTTTCGGCATATACTTTAAGAATTACCGGCTTGTTTTCGGAATATTTACAGGCGTTAAGGCCAATATTACTTATGGCCAGTTGGAGCAGGTTGATGTTGCCCTGTGTAACCAGGCTATCCACATCATCGGGTAGTGATGAAAAATCAATGCTGAGGTTATTTGTCGGGATAATATGATCAACAGCTTCTTTAACCATAAACGCCAGCTCATCGGCTCTAATTTGTTCCCAGTTTTGTTTTTTACCGTCGAACCCGCTTTGTGCCAGTCCCAATAAACTGGTAATAATATCCTGCAGGCTTTGTGTGCCGGTTAGGATCTCTTTGAGGTTTTTATGCAGATCGGCCCCCGGTTGATCCAGATTTTTGAGGGAAAGTTCGGCTTCGCCTTTAATGATGGCCAGGGGGGTGCGTAACTCGTGCGACGCGTTGCTGATAAAATTGTTCTGGGTTTCAAAGGCTGTTTCCAGCCTGTCGAGCATGTTGTTGAAAGTTTGGGTAAGCTCGGCTATTTCGTCTTTCCCGTTGTAATCCTCCAAACGCAAATGCAGGTTGCTGGCGGTAATGGTATTTACCTTTTTTATGATGCTGCGTACCGGCTTAAAGGTATGGTATGAAAACCGGCGACCAATAATATACACAATCAATATCGAGATCAGGAAACTGACTATCAGCACCTGCTCAAGATCATTAAGTTCACTAAGGCCCGATGGATTGGTTGCCGAAACCACAATGATAGCATCCCCCTCGGGAAAGTGGAAGATATTGCCGGCGTAAAATACATTATCGGCTTTAAATCTTGATTTTCCGTTGGCGATGATGTTATTTATTAGTTGGCGCGGAACGCCTTTCACCGTTTTGCCTTTTGTGTAAATATCAGGTTTAATGATGTATTGCTTTTCGGCTATGAGGCGTTCCAGATAGCGCTGGCGTATTTCCCGGTACACGCCAAGGCTGTCGCGATCATTCAGGTGATGGATTTGGGAGGAGATGTTTACACGGGTCTCAAGCCGTTTATAAAAATCATCGAAGGTAAACTGGTGTACAAAATAGAAAATAGCGCTACTGAATATCAATATTACCGACACTGTTAGCACCAGGAACAGTAGCGCTACTTTTTTCTGGATGCTCATTTAAGCCGCGTTATTTTTTAAAATATAACCCATGCCAATAACTGTATGGATCAATTTGTTGTTAAAATCTTTATCCACCTTTTTGCGCAGGTAGTTAATGTATACATCAACCACGTTGGTGCCCATATTAAAATCAATGTTCCAAACGTGCTCTAATATCTCAATGCGACTGAGCATGTGGTTTTTATTTTTAGCCAGAAACTCCAGCAGGCGATATTCTGTAGCTGTCAGGTCGATGGTTTTATCACCGCGTTTAACTGATTTTTCGTCGCCGTTAATTACGAGGTCGGCAATTTGGATTAGGTTTGGTGGCTGTACAAGATTGGTATTGCGGCGGGCCAGGGTGCGGATGCGGGCATTGAGTTCGGCAAGGCTAAAGGGTTTAACCATGTAATCATCAGCACCGCTGTCGAGACCTACAACTACGTTTTCGGTAGTACCGAGTGCGGTAAGCATTAATATGGCGGCATTCTGGTTGGCCTGCCGTAAGCGGCGACAAACCTCAATGCCATTAATACCGGGTAGCATGATGTCAAGAATGATCAATTGAAAATCCATTTTCATAGCCATATCCAACCCGGTTGTACCATCAAGGGCAACGCTTATTTCGTGGCCTTCGGCGGTAAGGTCGCGCTGGATAATGGATACCAGTTTGGGTTCATCTTCTATGAGCAGGATCTTCATTGTGGCAAATATATATTACGCTTAGTATAAACAATAAATAACCATGATGTTTTAGTTAAACTCCACAGGAATATCATTAAATTAAAGCGATATTAATTGTAAGCCCGGTTATGCCTATACCTTTCAACATCATTAGTAAAATAATCTGTTTTGCGCTTGTTTTTGGCTTGTTAGGATGTCATAATACAACTAAACCGGTAAACAAGCGTCCTTTAAAAAAGGCCATCAAAGCAAAAGAAAAAAGCCATAAAGAAATTCAATATACCGAAGGGCAACTTATTGCTTTTTTTGATAGTGTTGGTAAGTTGCCGGCACAGCCGTTTGCTGATAAGGTAGCCTTTTATGCCGATTCTATTTTCAAAACGTTTACAAAACCTATGAACCGGCAGCTTTCTACGGCTGATTTTAAATCGTTGAAGCAAGCCATAACAGCCAAGAGAATAAGGGTAAATGCAGCGAAAAGAATATTCGGGGAATTTACAGTGGATAGTAATTGCAATTCAAACGGCTTATTTGATTCGGTTAAGCGAGGTTACGTTTATCTACAAGCCTATCATTTTATTCGTAATAAAAATAAGTTTGATGAGTTTGCAGTTGGCGTGGCGGATCGGGGGCACTGCGAGGGGGCTATGATTTATTATTTTAGAGGAAATAAGATCATAGCGAAACAAGATGGTTATTCGCGATTTGAAAGCGAACCGGAATATTTTACCAATGTAGATGGTGAAAATATTGTTTACAGGCAATATCAGTTTGCCGAAGGATCAGGCGTTGGATGGTTTAATTATTTTTTCTATAAATACGATGGTGATAAATTAATCCCGGTGTTAAATGAACTTGCCAATGGAAATGCCCAGGGGAGTTGGATAGGGCGTGTTATATGGTTAAATGCTACAGTGAAGCGAACAAATCCGTTAACGATAAAAATGGTCTATTATAATCAATTTGTTAATAAAGATAAAATAGAATTTGGACCTAACGTTATCAACGATTCAACCATGGTTAGCTATAGGTGGGATGAAAAATCAAAAACACTTATCGGGCAATACCAAAAATCTAAAATTAGTAAAGCACAGATTTTATCATATTATCTGGAGGATAATGATCTATTGTTTATTAATGTTTTTAACAGACCACTGAAGGTTGCTTTAAATAACAAAGAAAACAGGTCGTTAATATTGAGTTATCTCCGGAACGTGAAAGTTTATCAGGACACTGTTGGCAGGTAGTTAATTTTTTTGTCACTGGTCGAAGTTT
Source organism: Mucilaginibacter gossypii (assembly GCF_900100945.1). Taxonomy (GTDB): domain Bacteria; phylum Bacteroidota; class Bacteroidia; order Sphingobacteriales; family Sphingobacteriaceae; genus Mucilaginibacter; species Mucilaginibacter gossypii. The sequence continues at coordinate 204,057 of NZ_FNCG01000004.1, forward strand.
AGCGGCAGCCCTGATAAATAACCACGATGATTTTAGTTAAACTCCACAGAAATATCGTTAAATTAAAGCGATATTAATTGTAAGCCCGGTTATGCCTAATCCTTCCAAAATCATCTGCAACGCAGCTTGCCTTATACTTATTTTAGGCGTATTGGGCTGCCATCATGAAAGCAAGCCAATAAATAAAAAGCGTCTTAAAAAAGCGGTTAAGCCAAAAGCAAAAGAATATGTAGAGATCAAATATACAGAACCACAACTTGTTGCTTTTTTTGACAGTGTGGGTAAGCTACCTGTGCAGCCACTTGCCTATAAAGCTGCTTTTGTTGCCGATTCTGTTTATAGAAATCTAATAAAACCTGCAAATTGGAAATTGCAGCCAGCAGATTTTGCGTTATTAAAGCGCGCTACACGCATGGAAATGATAGAAGTACATGCTGCAAGAAAAATATTTGGCGAATTAAAAACTGATAGTACCTGCACAGCCAAGGGCTTGCTTGATTCTGTTAAAAAAGGGAATGTTTATTTGCAATACTATCCGTTTGACCGGGATAAAAATAAGTTTGACGAGTTTGCAATTAGAATTGGCGATGTAAGACATTGTTCCGGCTCTGAGTTGTATTTTTTTAAAGGAGATAAAATTATTGCCAAACAAGATGGTTATGGCCGAGATGATGAAGATTTAGAATATTTTAAAAATACAGACGGCGAAGCTATCGTTTATCAATTATCTGAATTTGATAATGGTTCCGGTATTTGGTGGAACAATTACTTTTTTTATAAGTATGATGATGATAAACTAATTCCGGTATTAAACGAACCTGAAAGTTGTAATGCCCAGGCATTTTGGGAATTTCGGATTTTGTGGCTCGAATCCAAAATTCAGCAAACCAATCCGCTGACTATAAAAATGGTTTATCACCAACAGTTTTATAATGACAATAACGATGTTTATTTTAATTATGGGCCAATATTTTTGAATGATTCAACCAGTATTGAATATAGATGGGACGAAAGCTCGAAAACGCTGCGCGGGCAATATCAGCAATCTAAGCTAAACAAAGCCCAAATACTGTCATACTACCTTACTGATAACGACTATCTTTTCATTAATTCACATTATAAATTGTTAAAGGTTGTATTAGCGGATGAAAAACAAAGGCCGTGGTTATTGGATTATTTAAACAAAGTCAAAAATTATTATGATCACTAAAACTGGTCGAAGTTTAGAGACAGCGCAACTTCGACCAGCTATTTACCAAAACAAAAAATGCCCGCTCAACAGCGGGCATTTACAAATATCAAGGGCCAACTTATTTCTTCCCCGTCACCCCAAATTTCTTTTCAAAGCCACTCAGCTGTGTGCTGAATTTATTGAATAGTTGCGGCTGCTTGTATTGCTTGCTAAACTCAACCAGGCCTCCTAAAATCTGCATTGAATATTGCAGGTCGCGGTTTTCGAGGTTGGTTTCACCTTTTTGGAATAGTGCGTAGCTGTAATCAAGCTGATTGCTTACATAGTCATCAACCAGGTTAGCCAGTTTGTTGCCTAACTGAATATCGTTTAAGCGGTAAGCGTTTTCTATCATATAATACTTACGTACCGCTATCTCTAATGAGTTAATAGTGGTTGGCATTACCTCGTCATACTTCTTAAGCACTTTGCGAGCCGAATCAGGCTTGCCTGCTTTGGCCAAATCATCGGCCAGGGTTGAGTAAAGCCGGGTGATGAGCGGGTAAAACATGGTCATTGATTCGTGATCAAGATAGCTGGCGTTTTTCATGTTGCCCCATTTGTATTTGGTCATCATGTTTTCATACATCTTACCGGTGTTGCTGGCCTCAAGCGGCCCAACGGCTGTATCCGGTTTTAATGGCAGTAAACGGTAAGCGAAGCCTTCGTTATACATATATTTATCCAGGCCGATCATATTACTGTTAGGTACGGTAACCGAAAAATAAATCGGTCGCTTCCAGTTGTTATGGCTCAGGATATCCATCATTGCCAGTACGTCCTTGGTAACGTAACGACCGTTAAATGTCCAGTCCATTTCAGGCGCTATTTTATCCTTATCGGCTGCTGGTACGGAGCCTGTTTTAATAACCTCATCAGCGTTAACCGTTAGTTTGAATTTATTGGTTGGCAGATAATTGGCAACATCGCCGTTATTATACTCAACCATGGCTTCCTTTTTATCGGAAGTCATAAAGTCAAAAACATCTTTTAATTCGGTAGCGCCCGGAATTTTCTGATCGCTAAAATAGATCACATCACGTACGCCTGGTTTAAATTTATCGTTTGTCATGCTGATCGGCAGTGGCTCCGACTCATTCATTTTGTTTTTCATACCGCGGATGTACCAGTCGGTACCCAGCAAGCTCAGGTTCACGATACGCACATCGGGGCGTACATTTTCCACCTCCTGTATATACCAAAGCGGGTAAGTATCATTATCGCCATAGGTAAACAAAATAGCATTTGGCGCACATGAGTTCAGGTAGTTATAAGCCATATCATGCGGGGTGAGCTTGGTTGAGCGGTCATGATCGTCCCATTCCTGGTTGGCCATTAGTAAAGGTGCAGCAGCAAGGCAAACTACTGTAGAAATGATTGCACTCACTCTTGCATTAAGCTTTTTGCTCAGCACATCGGCAATACCAATTACGCCAAGGCCTATCCATATTGCAAAAGCATAGAAAGAACCGGCATATGCATAGTCACGTTCGCGGGGCTGCAGCGGATCCTGGTTAAGGTAAAGCACGATGGCCAAACCGGTGCAAACAAACAGGATGGCAACAACACCGGCTTCGCGCTGATTGCGTGCAAAGTGAAACACCGCACCAAATAGACCTATGATAAGTGGTAAAAAGAACAGGCGGTTATAGCTTTTGCTTTGGGTAACCGAATAGGGCAGGGGCTTATTAAAATTCCATCCGCTAATCCATTCGCCGTCGGCGCCTGAATTTAAGCTTTGACCATCGAGGTCATTGGCGCGGCCTGCAAAGTTCCACAGGAAATAGCGGGTATACATTTGGTTGATCTGCCATTTGGCAAAAAAACTGATGTTTGAGCCAAAGGTTGGGTGTTCGCTTTCACCGAGACCAGTCCACTCACGGTAAAACTCCGGATGGCCGGGCTTATCGCTAAACATCCGCGGAAATATGGTATTACGGTCATAAACGGTATTCAATTTTTTACCGGCAACTTCGTATTTGGTTGCTCCGCGGCGGTAAATATTAGCGCCTTCGGTTTGAGCCGTAGCTTCCGAATCAAAAAACTGCCCGTATAATAACGGGGTATCGCCGTACTGATCGCGGTTAAGGTAGCTGTTTAAGGCAAAGGCATTTTCAGGGTCGCTATTATTCAGGTTAGGGTTAGCCTTTGCACGTACCACAATCATTACAAATGAGCTGTAGCCAAACAGGATAAACAGCAGGCAGATCAAAAAGCTGTTGAGCGCGAAGCGTTTTTCGCGGATCTTTACTACATACTCTAACAAGGCTAAAACTGCTCCGCTTACTATCAGGCCAATAATGCCACCGCTTATGCCTAATATCAATACAAAGCATACGGCCGCTAAAATAATGGCAGGTTTAACAGGATTTATAGTATAGTAAATGCCTGCAACAATGGTAATAATGAGCAGTACAAAAAACACTACTGCCCCGCTGCCAAAACCCATGCCCAGGGTGTTTACAAAAAGCAGGTCGGAAAAAGCCGCGCCTTTTACGGTGTATTGTATCACTCCCCAAAGTACAAAGGCCAGGGCCACCACGCTTGCCAAAAAGGTAAGCAATGTTCCCTTTGTAGTAACATTTTTTACCCTGCGGAAATAGATCACCAAACCGATAGCCGGGATCACCAGTAAGTTTAATAAGTGAATACCGATGGAAAGGCCCATTACATAGGCGATAAAAACTATCCATCTGTCGGCATGAGGCTCATCGGCGTGAGCGTCCCACTTTAATATCGCCCAAAATACTACAGCGGTACAAAGTGATGATTGTGCGTAAACTTCCGATTCAACCGCCGAAAACCAAAAGGTATCCGACCATGCATAGGCTAATGCGCCTACAAGGCCCGAACCTATGATCAGGATGAGATTGGTAACATTAAGCTGTTCCTGTGTTTTAACCAACAGTTTTTTGGCAAGGGCGGTAATGGTCCAAAACAGGAACATGATGGTAGCGCCGCTGGCCAGGGCCGATGCCATATTGGCCCAATAAGCAACTTTGGTATTATCGCCCATGGATAGCAGGGTAAATACCTTGCCAATGATGGTAAACAGGGGCGCGCCGGGCTGGTGGGCTACCTGTAAGCGATAGATACAGGCTATAAATTCGCCGCAATCCCAAAAGCTTGATGATGGCTCAAGGGTTAAAATGTAAGTTACCGTGGCAATGATAAAGGCCACCCAGCCAAATATATTGTTGAGTTTTTTGTAATTCATGTTCGGATGCTATCTAAAAAACAGGTTTAAAGCAGCCGAAAATAATAAAACTATTGGGATGTTGCCATTAAAAGAGGCGTTTTGAGGCGCATTTGTATTTTATTTTACTGTGTTTGAGTTGATAATAAACTTTTTTAAAATTCTATTTTGAGAATCAAATATTCGCGCTATATTTGCATTCCTTTTCGGGGAGTAAAACAAACCAAAGGAGATTGCCTGATAGTATAATGGTAGTACGACGGTTTTTGGTACCGTTTGTCTAGGTTCGAATCCTGGTCGGGCAACAATAAAATTCGGATTTCGGATTTTCAATTTCGGATTTATTCTGATTGGAAAACTTGAAATCCGAATTGTGTTTTATGACGGTTGTATTTGTAAAAGATCAACGGTGGAAGACAGGTAAATCCGAAATCGAACATCCCAAATCCAAAATCAAAATGCCCTTACAATTTAACCCGGTTAAATTATTTTCAGGATCAGGTTCGCAGGAGCTTGCGCATCTTATAGCTGATGCTTATGGTCGTGAGTTAGGTGAAGTTGTGATATCGCGTTTTAGCGATGGCGAATACCAGCCGCATTTTAACGAATCTGTAAGGGGATGTGATGTTTTCCTGATCCAGTCAACTCACCAGCCAACCGATAATTTAATGGAGTTACTCATGATGATTGATGCCGCCCGCCGTGCATCAGCCCACTATGTAAACGCCGTTATACCTTACTTTGGTTTGGCCCGTCAGGACAGGAAAGATAAGCCCCGTGTTGCCATTGGTGCAAAGCTGGTAGCTAACCTGTTGGTTGCAGCCGGTATTAACCGCATCATGACCATGGATTTGCACGCAGCGCAGATCCAGGGATTTTTTGACGTGCCGGTTGATCACCTGGATGCTTCTATCATTTTTGTACCTTATATTAAAAGCCTTGGTTTAGGTCACCTTACTATTGCATCGCCTGATATGGGCGGTTCATACAGGGCTCGGAGCTTTGCCAAGTTCTTTAATGCCGAAGTGGTAATTTGCGATAAACGACGTAAACGCGCTAACGAAATTGAAGCCATGACGCTGATAGGTGATGTTACCGATCAGGACATAGTACTGATTGATGACATTTGCGATACCGCAGGTACGTTAGCGAAAGCAGCCGGATTGATCATGGAGCGTGGTGCACGCAGCGTACGCGCGGTTTGTACACATCCGGTATTATCAGGTAAGGCTTATGAAACTATCGAAAACTCGGCATTAACCGAACTGATAGTTACAGATACAATCCCGCTTAAACAAAGCAGCCCTAAAATAAGGGTGCTTTCAACCGCCGAGCTGTTTGCAAAAGCGATAAGCAACGTAAACGAACACGGTTCGATAAGTACCTTGTTTAAGGTGGATTAGTTTTAAGTCCATAGTCAGTGGTCGATAGTCCATGGCTGTGGTTGATTGGTTAGAATAAAAATAAATCCATGGTCTATTGACTATCGACCATGGGCTACAAATAAATAAACAAATAAATAAAAATGAAATCAATTGCTATTAGCGGTTCTCTAAGAGAGAACGTAGGGAAAAGAGACGCAAAAGAGCTGCGTTACAATGGCCAGGTGCCTGCAGTTCTTTATGGTGGTGCTACCCAGACCCACTTTTCTGTGTCCGCAGCTGATTTGAGAGCCGTAGTTTACACTCCGGTTGTTCATTTCATCGATCTGGAAATCGCCGGTGTTAAATCACAAGCTATCATCAAAGACATCCAGTTCCACCCACTAACTGAAAAAATCACTCACATTGACTTTTTATTGTTAGATGAGAAAAAACCTATCACCATCGAGATCCCAGTTAAATTAACCGGTACTTCTCCAGGTGTTAAAGTAGGTGGTAAACTGGTTCAAAAATTAAGGAAACTGCGTATCAAAGCGCTTCCTAAAGATCATCTTGATGCTATTGAAGTAAGCATCGAATCTCTTGAAGTTGGTAAATCAGTAAAAGTATCTGATATTAAATTAGATAACTTAGTGATCACCAACGCTAAAGAAGATACCATTGTTTCTGTAACTACCTCACGTGCATTACGTCAGGCAGAGCAGGAAGCAGCTCAAGGTAAAAAATAAGCCCCCTAACCCCCTGAAGGGGGAGCAGGACTTGAATTTAAAAACAGCGATAGAGTAATTTCTATCGCTGTTTTTGTTTGAGCAATAAATAATATCTTCGCATTAAAATTTAAGCTAATCAAAAATTCCCCCTTTAGGGGGCCAGGGGGCATGAAATATTTAATTGTAGGTTTAGGGAATATTGGTCCGGAGTATGTAGATACCCGGCATAATATCGGTTTTATGGTGTTGGATGAACTGGCCAGGCAAGAGGGAGCGAGGTTTCAAAACTCGCGGCTTGCTTATTATACCGAGGTATCGTTCAAAAGCCGTACGCTTTGCCTCATTAAACCTACTACCTATATGAACCTGAGCGGAAAAGCCCTGAGCTACTGGATGAAAGACCTGAAAATTCCGGTGGGGAATGTTTTAGTTATCGTGGATGACCTTGCCTTGCCGCTGGGTACCTTACGCTTAAAACCCAAAGGCAGCGCCGCCGGGCATAACGGCCTTAAAAATATTGAAGAGGTGCTTGGCAACAATAACTACGCACGCCTGCGTTTTGGCATTGGTGATAATTACCCCAAAGGCCGGCAGGTTGATTTTGTGCTGAGCCCGTTTGATAAAGACGAACAGCCCGAACTGCCTGCATTGATCGATCGTTCGATAGAAATGGTGAAGAGTTTTGCAACTATTGGAACCGAACTTACCATGACTCGTTATAATAAGTAACAACGTCGTTACAAACTAATATTTTAGTTAAAATTCCGTTCAAATCGTAATTCGCGTTGTAACGCGCGGGTGTGTACTTACGTCTTGTAAACCTAAATAACCTTATGAAACAAATCCTGCTAACGGTACTTTGCTGTTGCTTATCTATACTCTTATTCGCTCAAACAAAAACTTCCGTTGCTCCGGCAGTTCCTAATATTATTGTAAAAGGCATCATCATTGATTCGGCTGTAAATAAACCCATGGGGTATGTTACCGTTGCGCTCCAGGATGCCGCAACCAAAGCCCCGGTAAAAAGTACGCTTGCTAAAGACGATGGCAGTTTTGAACTAAAAGCGCCAGAAGGTAAAACTTACCAGTTAGTTGCTGTTTTTATTGGTTACGCCACCAAAACTATCCCGGTAAAACTTACAAATAATACATTTAATGCAGGCCGGATCCTGCTTTCGGCATCGAGCAAACAATTGAAAGAAGTTACCGTTACCGCCGTTAGGCCGGTAATGAAACAGGAGGTGGACCGCCTGAGTTATGATGTAACTGCCGACCCGGAAAGTAAGTCTATCACCGCGCTGGATATGATCCGTAAAGTACCTTTGTTATCTGTTGATGGCAACGACGCTATCAAGCTACGGGGTAATGATAATTACAAGATCCTGATAAATGGAAAAGAATCGGCCATGATGGCCAAGAACCCATCGGACGTGTTGAAATCTATGCCCGCTGCCAATATTGAAAAGATAGAAGTAATCACTACGCCGCCCGCAAAATATGATGCCGAAGGCCTTGCGGGGATCATCAATATCATCACCAAAAAAAATGCGGACCAGGGCTATAACGTAAGTATCAATACGGGCTATAACAATGTTTTTGGCGAACGTGCAAACGTAAACGTAACTGTTAAACAAGGTAAATTCGGTTTCGCGGGTTACGCAGGCTACAACCACAGGCCCGTGCAAACTTCATCGTTTGAAAATATTACCAATTTTTATCATCCTAAATCGTCCCTTAACCAAACCGGGACAAGGGGCAATGGGGCTAACAATGTGTACGCCAGCGGTGAGCTGAGCTATGAGGTAGATACCCTGAACCTCATTACAGGTATGTATGATTTTTATAACGGTAAAGGTAAGCAGCAAAATAACCAGGTAACCAGTATTAGCGATAGTGTTGATGCTGTTACCCAGTTTTATCGCTTATTTAATTCGGGTAATAGTACATTTCATGGTGCAGACGCAGGCCTGAACTATCAGTTGGGATTTAAAAATCATAAAGATCAGTTGCTAACGGTATCATATAAATACAACAATAACAACAATGATCAAAATAACAATGCAACATCGGGTGCCGATAAAATTGGCGTTCCGCCTCCGGCAGATTATAAGCAGTACAATAATTCCGGTTCAAAGCAGCACGCTTTTCAGTTAGATTATATTCAGCCGGCAAAAATACTGACACTTGAAGCAGGCGGTAAAGGTATTCTGAGAAACAATTACAGTAATTTCCATACGGATACACTAACGCAGCCAGGTGTTTATCAAACTAATGACAGTCAAACTAACGATTTTACTTACAAGCAGAACGTTTACAGCTTGTATAACTCCTATTCGGTAAAGCTTGCCAAATGGGCCTTTAAGGGAGGCCTGCGTTTAGAACATACAACTGTTAATGCCGATTTTTCAACCACTAACAGCACCGTTCACCAGGATTATAACAATCTTATACCATCGGTATCTATCCAAAAAAGTTTAAAAAGCAGCAGCCTTACTTTAGGGTTCACCCAGCGCATCCAACGCCCGGGTATCTACCAGTTAAACCCATTTACTGATCGTACCAACCCGCAATATGTTAACATGGGTAACCCTAATTTGAAGGCCGCGGTTACCAATAACTTCGAGCTGGGGTATAGTAATTTTGCCAAAGGATCTATCAACCTGAGCACCAATTACTCGTTTGCCAATAATACAGTACAAAACCTGGCGCGGGTTGATTCGGCCGGGGTAACTACCAATACTTATGACAATGTGGGCTCTAACAAAAACTGGGGCTTTGATGCCAATATCAACTATCCTATCACCCCAAAACTAAATGTAAATGTCAATGCCGAACTTTTATTTGTTTGGCTTAAGGGCTACTATAACGGTTCGCTTTATAAAAACAGCGGTAACCAGGGACACATTTTTACTTATACCAGCTACAAATTTGACGGCGGCTATCGCGCCGGCTTAAACATTGGGTATGACAGCCGTTACGTATTGCTGCAGGGGAAGGATAATTATTATTTCTTCAGCTCTATCAGCGGTACTAAAACCATGTTTAAAGAAAAGGCCACGCTATCAGTAAACATTAATAATCCTTTCAAAAAATTCAACAAACTCGACTTCTACACCAAAACGCCCGACTTTGATACTTACACCGCTAACAACAACTTTTACCGCACCATTAACGTGAGCCTGAGCTACAAATTCGGCAGGCTTAACAGCAGCATAAAGAAAAATCAACGTGGTATTAACAATGATGACACCAGCAGCGGAAGCCGCAATTAACAACTTTAGTAACTAACCCGTTACCTGGCAGTGGCAAACGTTAAAAAGTGTTAAACGCATATTTTTTGGTGTCACGCCCGGGTATCTTAAACGTCTTATGACCAAAATCGCAATTATGAAACAATTTCTACTAACAGTGCTATGCTGTTTTGTCACGGGCATGGCTATGGCCCAGGCTGCCGCACCGGTCTCTGTTCAAAATATAACCGTTAAAGGTACTGTCATCGATTCGGCAACCAACAAACCATTGGGGTATGGTACGGTGGCACTGCAGGATGCCGCTACCAAAACCCCGGTAAAAAGTACGCTTGCCAAAGATGACGGGAGCTTTGAACTGAAAGCCCCCGAAGGTAAAACCTATCAGTTAGTAGTAGCTTCTGTTGGATATGCAACCAAAGTACTCCCGGTGAAAATAACCGATAAAACGTTTGATGCGGGGCGGATCCTGGTAGCAGCATCAAGTAAACAGCTGAACGAGGTAACCATTACCGCTGTAAAGCCGGTAATGAAACAGGAGGTTGACCGCCTCAGTTATGATGTTACTGCCGATCCCGAAAGCAAAGCGGTATCTGCATTGGACATGATGCGTAAAGTGCCGCTTTTAGCTGTGGACGGCGATGATAACATCAAGTTAAAAGGCAGCGGTAAATATAAGATCCTGATCAACGGAAAAGAATCGGCGCTGATGGCCAAAAACCCATCTGACGTGTTAAAGGCGATGCCGGCCACCAACATCGAAAAGATTGAGGTGATCACTACGCCGCCTGCAAAATACGATGCCGAGGGTTTGGCAGGTATAATTAACATCATCACTAAAAAGAACGCGGATCAGGGCTATAATGGCAGTGTCAACATGCGCTATAACAGTGTTTGGGGGCCGGGGTATAACCTGAACATGACAGCCAAGCAAGGTAAGTTCGGAGTTTCGGGTTATGCAGGTTTTGGTAACCAGAAGCGTAATACCAATACTTTTACTACTACCCAAACGCAGTTTGAGCCAAACTCAAAAATAGTAAGGTCAAACATATTACAGGATGGTACCAACTCATTTGGCGGTAAGTATCGCTATGCCAACGCCGAAATGAGCTACGAGATAGATACCCTGAACCTGCTCACTGGCTCATTTGAAGTTTTCCATGGCGAGTTTGATCAGGATGGTACGCAGCGTTCGGCACAAACCAATGAGGCCGGTGCACTTACACAAGGTTACAATCTATCGAGCAATGGTTATAATCATGACCAGGGACTTGATGCATCTATCAACTACCAGTTAGGTTTTAAAGGGCACAAAGATGAACTGCTTACCTTATCGTACAAATACAGCTATGGTCCAAGCAAAAACTTTACTGATAACCAATTTTCGGACAGGGTTAACTATTATAATTCCTTACAGCCAGATTTTAGACAGTATAATAACGCAGGTAACCGCGAGCATACCTTCCAGTTAGATTATGCTTATCCGTTAAAAAAAATCAGCATTGAGGCTGGTGGTAAAGTGATCCTGCGTAATAACTTTAGTGATTACAGGCGCGAGGACAAAGACTCAACCAGTTCGGTATATAATGTAAACACAGGGCAAACCGGTGAATTTGATTACCATCAGGATGTTTATAGTGCTTATAACTCATACCAGTTAAAGTTTGATAAATGGACAGGTAAGGCTGGTTTACGTTTGGAGCATACCCAGGTAAATGCCGTGTTTACAGGTACGCCGCTTGATAAAAGCTATAATAACTTTATTCCATCGGTATCTGTTCAGCGCTCTATGAAAAGCAGCAGCATCAGTTTGGGCTTTACCCAGCGCATTCAAAGGCCGGGTATTTACCAGTTAAATCCATTTATTGATAAATCGAACCCTAAATTCATCAGCACCGGTAATCCCGATCTGAAGCCGGAGTTGAACAATACTTTTGAGTTGAACTATAGTAATTTCTCAAAAGGATCAATCAATGTTGGTTTGAGCTATGCGTTCTCCAACAATGCTATCCAAAACGTAACCAGCCTGATTCAAAACAACATGGGCGATCATATTGATACCGTTACGTTTACTACGTACCAAAATTTAGGCAGCAACCGATCACTTGGCTTAAACTTGAATACCAATTACTCAATCACTAAAAAGTTTACGGTTAATATCAACGGGCAAATTTCGCACGTGTGGTTAAAGGGAACTTATAACGGCCAGTTTTATAAAAATGACGGTTACACCGGCAACGCTTTTGCCAATATTGGCTACAAATTTGATGGCGGCTATCGCATTGGCCTCGATGCCGGTTTCTTTAGCGGGGATGTTACCTTACAAGGCAAGTCAAGCAATTTTATTTTTAACTCCTACGTACTATCTAAAGAGTTCCTGAACAAAAAGCTGACCATATCGGCAGTAGCCAACAACCCGTACAGTAAATACCGTACATTCAGATCGACCACACATACAGTTGATTTCGACCAGGAATCATTGTACCATAACCGCTACAGGAATTTTGCTGTGAGGTTAAACTTTAAGTTTGGTAAACTGAATGGCGATATCAAAAAGAACCAGCGTGGCATTAATAACGATGATACCAAAGGCGGGGGCAAAAGCAATGGCGGCGGCAATGGTTAATTGCTAATAGATATTTGTTAGGAGAGGCGCGTAATGGCGCCTCTTTTTGTTTTTTATCGCCATATCATAAAACAACAGGCGAGTTGAAATAGTCCCTGCTCATGATATATCGAAATCCGTAAATTTACCCCCATGAAAGTTTACGGAATAACCAATTGCAATACAGTAAAAAAAGCCCTCGACTGGCTTAAAGAAAATAAGGTAGCTTACGATTTCCAGGATTTCAAAAAGTTGGGTGTAAGCGCCGAAAAATTGCAGGAATGGGATACCAAAGCAGGTTACGAAAAGTTTTTGAACAAACAAGGCCTCACATGGAAACAACTTGAGCCTGCTGTTAAGGAAAGCATCAAAACCAACGCCGACGCGCTGCAATTATTACAGCAAAAAACCAGTATGATCAAACGCCCGGTAATTGAGGATAATGGTTTCCTTTTCTTCGGTTTTGATGAGAAGGTTTATGCAGATCATTTTTTGGGGAAGTAAGGATTTGGTGAACCGTATTTCGTGCCGTTGTTAGATAAACAACGGCGCGGAAATAATTATGTCATTGCCCGCCGTTGTTGGTGTTGTCACCAACAACTCTACGCCGCGTATTATCTTATGCTGTGATCGTTACGCATAAAATGATTTTTTAGTTCCTAATGATTAAATATTATTGGCAATAGCATCAATAAATAAAGTGAGCCGATTTTATTTATTTTAGCATATATGGCTGAAATTAACTTTGACTATCATCCACAATTTTTCACAGCAACAATTTTAGAATGGAAGCCATTGCTAACAGAAGATATTTATAAAGATATAATTATAAAAAGTCTGTTGTTTCTAAAAAACGAAGGAAGTATAGTTGTTTATGGGTTCGTGATAATGCCTAATCACATTCATTTGATATGGCAGATACAAGACGGACATACACGGGATTTGGTTCAAATGCGTTTCTTGAAATTTACGGCGCAGCAGATGAAATTCAGCTTATTGGATAGTAATGATGATAGATTATCCCTACTTATGGTTAATGCCAAGGATCGGAAATATCAATTTTGGGAGCGAAATTCCTTAAGTATTGATTTGTGGACCCCGGACGTTTTTATGCAAAAGTTGGACTATATCCACAATAATCCATTGCAGGAAAAATGGAAATTGGTTCAATATCCGGAAGATTATAAATATTCATCTGCCAGGTTTTATGAAACGGGGATAGACGAGTTCGGTTTAATTACACATCATGCAGGGTGAATAGTTGTTGGTGACAACACCAACAACGGCGTGGTATCTAACGCGTCCCTAATTTTTTAGCAATTGTTGGTGTTGTCACCAACAATAACCAATTCACCTGATAAGCAGCCTTTAAGCACGAAATCAATTCCTTAATTAAATCGGTAACAATCGTTTTACCAATCTTTTGCATCTCCCTAATTTGTAGTATACTTGTTCCTTTACGCAATTTATTTGACTGAACATGAAACTAAAACTGATGGCAGGTTGCAGCCTTGCCTTTATGTTGGCCGCAAGCGTGAGTTACGCCCAGCAGCCAGCGCCTACCACCACAACACCCCCCGCCGGTTCTGTTTACGATTATCACGAAACTTTTGGTCCCGGTTTTTATACTAAAAATGGTACCGAGTTCCGCGCAGCGAGTGGCGAGCCAGGATATAAATACTGGCAAAACCGTGCAGACTACCAGCTGGCTGCCAAACTGAATGATCAAACCAACGAAATTACCGGCTCGGAAGTTTTAACGTATACCAATAACAGTCCGCAAACATTGGGCTTTATGTGGATGCAGTTGGATCAGAATCTGTTTAAGCTCGATTCAAGAGGTACAGCCATCGTTCCCCCGGCAGGTAGCCGTAACTGGGGCCGCGGCGAGGCGTTTGATGCCGGTTATAAAATTAAATCGGTAAAAGTTGCTGGTTTGAAAGGCGAATATGTCGACGTTAAATTCCTGATCACCGATACCAGGATGCAGGTTTTCCTTCCAAAAGAAATTGCCGCGAACGGCGGACAGGCTAAACTGAAAATTGAATACTCATTTGTGTCGCCAAATTATGGGTCGGACCGTATGGGCTACCTGCAAACCAAAAATGGTAAAGTTTATACTATTGCACAATGGTACCCGCGCGTATGTGTGTATGACGACGTAATGGGCTGGAACACCCTGCCGTATAGCGGCCCGGGTGAGTTTTACCTGGAATACGGTGATTTTGACCTGAACATCACTGCACCTGCCAACCATATTGTTGTAGCATCCGGCGAATTATTAAACCCGCAGGAAGTATATACCCCTGAGCAATTGAAACGCTGGGCAGCTGCCGAAAAAAGCGAAAGCACTGTCATCATCCGCTCGGCTGCTGAAGTTACCGATCCAAAATCGCGCCCTGCCGGTAAAACCCAGTTAACCTGGCACTTTAAAATCAAGAATGCCCGTGATGCTTCATGGGCTTCATCTGCAGCATTTATTATCGATGCTGCCAAAATGGACCTGCCAAGCGGTAAAAAATCAACTGCTATATCTGCCTACCCGGTTGAAAGCGACGGCAACGATGCCTGGGGCCGTTCAACAGAGTACGTTAAAAAATCTATTGAGTATAACTCATCAAAATGGTTCGAGTTCCCTTATCCTGCTGCTACTGCGGTTGCAGGTATAGTGGGTGGTATGGAATATCCAGGCATTGTTTTCTGCGGAGCGAAAGCTAAAAAGGCAAGTCTTTGGGGTGTAAACGATCATGAATTTGGTCATACCTGGTTCCCGATGATCGTAGGCTCAAACGAGCGCATGTACGGCTGGATGGACGAGGGTTTTAATACGTTCATCAATACGCTTTCTACCGCTAACTTTAACAATGGCGAGTACAAAAACACAAGGGTGCCGGATATGCATACTATCGGTGCTTTCTTTACCAGGCCCGATCTTGAGCCTGTTATGAGCCAGCCGGCTAACTTAAAAGAGAGAAACACTGGTACCCTGCTTTACTCAAAGCCAAGCGCCGGTTTAGTATTGCTGCGCGAGCAGATCTTAGGCCCGGAGCGTTTTGATTTCGCCTTTAAAACCTACATTAACCGCTGGGCATTTAAACACCCAACTCCCGACGACTTTTTCCGCACGATGGAAAATGCAAGCGGCGAAAACCTGCAATGGTTTTGGAGAGGCTGGTTCCTGAACGACTGGCGTTTGGATGTTGCTGTAAGCGATGTAAAATATGTTGATAACGATCCAACCAAAGGCTCGCTGATCACTTTAGATAACCTGGGTAAAATGGCAATGCCGGTTATCCTGGAAGTTAAAACCAAAGGTGGTAAAGTTGACCGCGTAAAACTGCCGGTTGAAATTTGGGAGCGTTATGCGTCATGGACATTTAAATATCCATCAACCGAAGAAATTGAATCGGTTACTTACGATCCTGATAAAGTATTACCGGATTACAATCCTGAAAATAACGTTTGGAAAAAATAGCCTCTCTGGATCTCCCCCCTAAAAGGGGAAACAAAAAAACCGGCGATGAGCGTTAGTTCATCGCCGGTTTTCGTTTGATTATCTTTAATTCCAGACTTTACGAAACCTTATAGAAGCTTAAAGGCTGCAATACAAAACTTGTTTATTGCAATGATATCTTCAGGATTTTATTATTCCTTGTATCGGCTATAAAAATATTGCCGCTTTTATCAACTACATGGCCTTCGGCATCAGCCAAGCCGCCGGCCACTAAGTTAGTAACGTTATCCTTGTTAACTTTTATCAACGAGGAGTTTGCGCTAACGTATAAATTACCCGCGGCGTCTAAACTTATCGCGTCAATACCGTCAAAAGTGGTGTTACGTACACCGGTTATTGCAACCGTTGTAACTACAGCAGCGGGAGTTATTTTCCGGATGCGTTGATTTAACAGGTCGGCAACAAAAACATTCCCGTTTTTATCTGTAGCCACACTTACCGGCAAATTGAAACTTGCCGCTGTTCCAGTACCATCTGTTAGTGCTGATATCGAGTTTCCGGCAAAAGTGCTTACCATACCGGTATTATCAATTTTCCTGATCACATTATTTTGCGGGTCGGCAACATAAAAATTGCCCAAGCCGTCTATACTGATCCCTGTGGGGTTTTTAAAAGCAGCCAATGTAAGCGAGCCATTTGTAAGGCCATAAGCACCGCTGCCGGCAAAAGTACTTACCGAGGCTGTAGGAGTAATTTTTCGTATTACGTGGTTTAATTCATCGGCAACATAAATGTTCCCGGCATTATCTATGGTTAATGCATCCGGGTGATTAAAGCAAGCTATTGCACCAATGCCGTTTACCAGCCCCGCAGTACCGCTTCCTGCAAAAGTGCTTACCGTTCCGGTGGTGCTTATTTTCCTGATCTTATTGTTTTTTGAATCGGCAACATATAAATTGCCATCATTGTCAATCACTATGCCAATTGGTCCATTAAAACTTGCCAAGGCACCATCTGCATCATTTGCTCCCGCTGTACCGCTGCCTGCAATTGTAGTTGTTACCGGTGTTAACAAATAGGTAAAAGAGGGGCCTACGATGGTTTTGCCATTTACAGTAACTTTTATAATTCCGCTTCCTGCTCCTACAGGTACAGTTGCGGTAAGTTTAGTTGCTGTCGCCGTTTTTACAATACCCTCTTTATCGTTAAAAAACACCTTGTCATCAGTTAAGGTTGTGCTGAAGCCGGTACCCGTAATTTCGACAAGGGTATTAAACGGGCCTTCATTTACATTGATGGAACTTACTGTTAACGCAGGGGGATCTGTTTTAGGGGGGGTGGGATCTCCGCCGCTTTTAGAACACGAAGCCAAAATACATGTACTAAATAGAAAAGCAATTGAGAGAATTAATTTAGGGTTCAGGTGTAGCATTTTTATTAATTTGACACAAAAATAACTAATAATTGCCAGCTTATGCAACAATGAAGTTCAACTGACAAACAATTGAATACTACACCGTTATTTTACAATATCAAACACAAACTATCATGAAAAATAAAGTATGGTTGATAACTGGTTGCTCAACCGGTTTTGGCAGGGAATT
This sequence comes from Mucilaginibacter gossypii, assembly GCF_900100945.1. Taxonomy (GTDB): domain Bacteria; phylum Bacteroidota; class Bacteroidia; order Sphingobacteriales; family Sphingobacteriaceae; genus Mucilaginibacter; species Mucilaginibacter gossypii. The sequence goes on from NZ_FNCG01000004.1 coordinate 221,487, forward strand.
GGCAAAGCTTGTTTTGCAATTAGGTTATAGAGCCGGTGTTGCAGCGCGCAATACAGATGACATAAAAGATATCGTTGACGGTTATCCTGAAACAGCAATAGCTCTGAAGCTTGATGTCACAAAAGCGGATGATATCAAAGCGGGTGTTGATACTATAACACAAAAATTCGGCACTGTTGACGTATTGGTTAACAATGCAGGCATCGGCTATTTTGGCGCTATCGAGGAGAGTGAAGAGGAGGAAGTAAGGCGTATGTTCGAGATTAACTTCTTCGGTCTTGCCAACATGACCAAAGCTGTTTTGCCAATTATGCGTGCGCAGAAAAGCGGCCATGTGGTTAATATCGCCTCTATAGGCGGATTAGTGGCTTTTCCCGCAGTAGGTTTCTATAATGCAACCAAATTTGCTGTCGACGGTTATTCCGAAGCGCTATCTAAAGAAACCAAACATCTTGGTATTAAAGTTACGGTGATTGCACCGAGTGGTTTCCGTACCGACTGGGCCGGCCGTTCGGCTAATAACAGTAAGATCGTTATTGACGACTATAAAGAAACAGCAGGTACAAACAAAAATAATATCCGCGGCTACAGCGGCAAGCAGCCGGGAGATCCGGAACGTGCTGCCAAAGCTATTGTTGACGCTGTAGAAGCAGAAAACCCGCCCTTGCGTTTATTATTAGGTAAAGCAGCATTGAAAGGGGCGCGCAATAAGCTGCAGGAGTTACAAAAGGATTTTGATACCTGGGAGGCGACTACCGTAGGCGCCGATTTTCCGGAGGGGGAGTAATCGCAGTCAAAGGAAATGTCATTTCGACGAGGTACGAGGAGAAATCCTGTACACCTGTTATGGCGGACATGCAAGTTCGCTAAACCGGCGTATAAGATTTCTCCCTGTAGTCGAAATGACATCACTATTTAAAAATCTTCTTCGTTTTCGTAAATTGCATCCACAATAAACGGAAGCCTATGGGACAGATTGTAATTGTTGCCTATAAACCCAAACCGGGCAAACAGGAGGCATTGAAGCAACTCTTGAAAACACATGTACCCCGCCTCAAACAGGAGGGGCTGGTAACCGACCGTGAATCAATCATCATGGAAGCTGCCGATGGCACCATCATTGAAGTTTTTGAATGGCTGAGTGCGGAGGCTATTGCAAATGCCCATCATAATAAAGCAGTGCAGCAAATGTGGGGAGAATATGCTGAAGTTTGTGATTACGTTCCACTAAATACGTTGAAGGAAGCCGGTGATTTGTTTGCCGGTTTTGTGCCTGTTAATTAAAGAATAGTCTCTGTGCCGGTTACTTTAAATACAGATCAAAAAGCTGCTTTCAAGGCAATTCAGAAGTTTCTTGACCATCCTGCAGCAGATGTTTTTGTACTGAAGGGTTACGCAGGTACCGGTAAAACCTTTTTGATGCAGCACATTGCTCAATGGCTTAAAGAAAAGGAAAGGAAGTTTTGTATGCTGGCAGCTACGGGAAGGGCGGCTACTGTTTTAAGAGGCAAAACGGGGTTCTCCGCTTCAACAGTTCATGGCGAGTTATATAATTTTGATAAGATAGACGGTCTTGACGAGGAAACATTGGCCGAAAGCTCAGCATCGGGCATGGCCGGACAAATGACCATGCAGTTTACAACCCGTTCTGCAGACGCCGAAACCACCATTTATATTGTTGATGAAGCTTCGATGCTTTCGGGCACGCTTACCGAGGGCAATGGCTTTGCCGTTTTTGGTTCGGGGATCCTGCTTTATGATTTTTTTCAGGTGGCTAATAAAAGCAAGATTATTTTTGTGGGCGATCCCTGCCAGTTGCCACCCGTAGGGCAAAGCTTTAGTCCGGCGCTTGATACCGACTGGCTGGCCAAACAGCAACGTTTCCCGGTATCGGTTAAGCTCTCAAAAATAGAGCGCAATAAAGATGATAATGATATTTTGGTTTTGGCGGCGGCTATCCGCACCATGAGCGAAAGCCGGGAGCGCATCAAATTTCCGAAGATTCCGGCATCAAACCTTAATAACGTAAAGCTTCACGCTACAGATGATATAATGTTTAACCTTTATGCAGCTAATTATAAGGCCGCAGGCCCCAATAGTTGTTTGGCCATAGCACGCAGTAATAAAAAAGTTCAAATGATAAACCGGGACATGCGCCGCGAACTTTTTGGTTCGGGATACGTGCCCCTGCAGGTGGGCGATGTGCTGCTGGTAACACAAAATAATTATTCGGTACCGCTCACCAACGGCGATTTTGTAATTGTGAATGAACTTGAAGAAACCGAACAAAAGCTCGGGCTGAAATTTCAAAAAGTGTTGGTTACCGCGCTGGCTTCGGGGAAGGAGTTTAAGATGCTGATTTCTTTAGATACGCTTGAAAGTTTAAAGGGAAATCTCACTAACGATCAATCCAAAGCGCTCATTATCGATTTTAATGACCAGATGAAGGCAAAAGGCTTCCATCAAAAAAGTGAACAGTATAGGGAGGCGATGCGCGAAGACCCTTATCTCAACTGTCTTAAAGTTTCGTACGGTTATGCTGTAACCTGTCATAAAGCCCAAGGAGGCGAGTGGAACAATGTTTACCTGTTTTTGGATAAGAGCATGTATGGTTCGCCATACTACGAACTTTGCAAATGGTGGTACACCGCCGTTACCCGCGCAAAAGATGAATTGAATTTGGTAAATGATTGGTGGGTTGCGTAGGAATAGCTGTTAAAAAGGAATAAGAAAAAGCATGGGATTGGTGCGATTTAATCTTGCGCTCGTTTGCAACGAACGCTTAATGTGGCTTGGCGATTGCATCGCCTTTGCGTTATAAACGCAAACCCAGGTTACGCACTCGTTACAAACGAGCGCGAGCTGAAAAAAGCGAACATTTGTAACCTTCTAAGGTTTTTATCCCCCCATCTGCAACCGCTCATTCTTCAACTTCTTCTGCACATCCTGTTTATAATTACGGCCGATAGGTAACTCATGCCCGGCTACATCCATGCTGTAGGCATAGAAAGAATCTATTTTGTTCAACGAAACTATAAACGACCGGTGGATCCGTACAAACCTGCTCTCGGGCAGCATTTCTTCAAGCAGGCTGATCTTTTGCCGGGTAATGTGCACATGGTTATTTACAGCTACTACCTTAACATAGTCGCGCAGGCTTTCTATCCATAAAATATCATTGATGTTAACCTTGATGGTTTTACGGTCTACTTTTAAATAGATGAAGGTATGCGTATCACTTACAGGTTCTTCATGGGCAATCATAGGTTTGCCTTTGTGCTCGTTAAGCTGATAGATCTTATCAACAGCCCGCAAAAAGCGCTCAAAAGAAATTGGCTTTAACAGGTAGTCAACCGCATTGAGCTCAAAACCATCAAGGGCGTATTCGCTGTAGGCGGTGGTGAAAATTACTTTAGGCGGGTTCTTGAGGCTTTTCAGCAGGTCGGTACCTTTTATTCCCGGCATCTGAATATCCAGGAACATCAAATCGATAGGTTTTTGTTGCAAGAGGCGAAATGCTTCAATACCATCATTGCAGGTAGTGGTGACCTCCATCTCGCTGAAGCGCGCAAGATAGTTTTTCAATACCTCAATGGCATGCGGCTCATCGTCTACTATAAGTGTGCGGATTTTCATGCGGTGACCATTTGTTGTACAGCAGCGTGTTTTATGATTTTCAGGTCGAGGTCAAGCGCCACAAAAAAAGTATCTTCTTCGTTCACGATCTTCAGCCGTGAGGTATGAGGATACAGCAGGTTGAGCCTTTTGGTCACGTTCTTTAGCCCGATATGTCCCGGCGTATGGGCTTCTTCAACAGAGCGTTCGGGTTTGCCGTTGGCTACTTTTAACTTGAAGTGGTTTAGTGTAACACTAATATCAATATTGATCCAGGTAGCGCCCACCTGCTCGCTGGTGCCATGTTTAAAGGCATTTTCGATAAAAGGTAAAATGAGCAGCGGGGCTATAGTTTTATCTTTCAAATTACCGGTAATGGTAAAGTTAATGTCGATGCGGTCTTCATAGCGAAGTTTTTCGAGCTTTACATATTGCTGCATCATAAATACTTCCTTCTCCAAAAGCACTTCGTTATCTGAGCATTCATAAAGCATATAGCGCAGCAGGTCCGACAGGCCAATAATAGCCTGCGGCGATTTTGGCGAGTTGTTGAGGCTTAATGAATAAAGGTTATTAAGGGTATTAAATAAAAAATGCGGATGTACCTGGGCTTTCAACGCGTTGAGTTCGGCTTCTAATGCTGCCTGCTTGCGCTCATACCACATTTTAAAAAGTTTAATAGCAAGTACAAACCCAGTAAACAGGTTAGTCCCTTTAAATGAATTTACCAGGCTTTGCCCATCTGTTAACTGCTCAAAAAACGGACTTTGGGTGGAGGCAATATAACCGGCATCTGTTACGTGCATCACCCTGATCAGGTAGGGCGCAACAAAAAGGATTCCGATGGTACGGCTGATAAACATACATGCAAAAACAAGCGGTACCAGCATCATGAAAAACATCACATATCGCTTTTCAAAAACGTATTTGGGCACCAGCCAGTAGGCAATGGCATAGTAATACGCAATTTGTATGGGCATGTACAAAAGGTTATTGCGTAAGGATACCCAAAAATTGGTCTGGAACGAATAAAGCGTCGTGATAAAAAACGATACAAATACCCAAAATATCACGTGCTGCCAAAAGCGCGGCAGCTTTATATTATTGAGCAGGAGATCGAAACCGGTATTCATATAGCTAATTTACTGTAAAACAGTTTAATTGGGCGGCTTTTAGGATAAAAGTGCGACAAACTGCAATCATTTGATGACGAACTACCTGGAGTAAGGCTGCTTCGGTGCATTTTTCAGGTCGGATCTTTATTTGTCGTATTAAAATGCGGTTAATCGTAACTGGCGGGTTGTGTGCCTACGCTATTTTCATGCCATTTTATGGGTCCTTAATTTTAGTTTATATTAAAAATAACACCATGAAAAAGTTAATTATCACAGTTTGTATCCTGGCATTTGCAGCAGCTGCGGTGCAGGCTCAAAATAAAATAACAAACGTACGCGGTTTTTGGGTAGTTGAACACAATATTAATTTGCCCCGCGTGCAAACCATTAAGTTTTATAACGATAACAATAAGCTGATATACGAAGAAACAGTTTATAGTAAGCTCAACATTAAAAAGAAAAAGACCCGCCTGGCGCTTGACCAGGTCCTTGACAGGTTGAACGAGCGCACCGCCTATGTTGAAAGTAAAAACCTGGTAATGCTGAGCCTTGATTTAAGGCATTAAGACCTTTTTTAAATATACGTTTAAAAAACCGGTAGCCAGCGCGAGGTATGGCTCCGGTTTATTTTTTGAATCCTTTTTTCTTAAATCTAACCGTCTTGTGTCTTCAGTTCCCCGTCAGCAGGTAAGCTTCGGGCGAAACCGGGCAGAACAATGCCGGCCTGTGCTGCTGTAGGGGCATAGCAAGTTTTTGCAGAAACGGGGACAACGAGCGAGCGAAGCAGGGCAAAATAATTGCAGCCCGTGGTTATGCCCGGTTTGCAGGGCAAAGGCCTTGAGCGCAAAGAAGCCTATCTGCTGACTTGATTTTTGGTTCTTTTTATCAAGAAAAAGAACAAAGCCAACCCGCGGCGAATGAGCGGGCCGATATCAGTTAACTACAACTAAATATCTTGCTTGCCTTGTAAGCCTAATCGTAGGATTAATACTCCAAATACTTCTCTACCCTTACCGCTACCAAATCTCCCTCGGCATACTTTCCGGTTTCCTCGCTCAAAACCCGTAGGGTAATATCTTCATGCCTAATGATCAGATCCTCATAAAAACCTTTAAACAACACCTGCTTAACAACCCAGCTTTTGGTTGCCGCTATCAATTTAATTTTGATTTGCTCAGGATAAACAACCGCATATTCTTTGGTTATGTCAATGCCGCAAAAACGGGCTTCATGAGCGGTTAGTACGTTGCAATTGGTGAGCAATTGGGCCGTATAAAGAGATTTGGGATGTTTGTATAGAGCCTTGGGATTGCCATGCTCAACAATTTCTCCTTTGTTTATAACAATGAGCTCATCTGCCATCGATAGTACTTCGGCCGGGTCATGGGATACCATGATCACAGTTAATCCAATTTCTTTAACTATCTGCCTGATATCATGCTGTAAACCTTCTCTGAATGAAGTGTCAACCTGGTTAAAAGGCTCATCGAGCAGTAGTACCTGAGGATGGGTAATGATGGCCCTTGCAATGGCTACGCGTTGCTTTTCGCCGCCGCTCAGGTCGGCCACCCGCTTATCGGCCATGGCAAACATGTTGAGCTGTTTAAGCACCCTTTCAGTTTTCTCCTGTTTGGCTTTGAGATCTGTTGCCGGCAGCATAGCAGCCACGTTATCCCAAACTTTGGCAAACAGGTTAAGATCATCGGTATGCTGGGTTACCATTTTCATGGCATCATGACCGGGGATCAGCTTTTCTTCAGGGCCCCAAATGCGTTCACCTTTAAAGTAAACGGTGCCTTCATCGGGTGAGAGCAATCCATATAACAAGCGTAGTAAAGTGCTTTTACCGCTGCCACTTTCGCCAATAATGGCGGTGATTTTGCCCGGCTCAATAATGAGCCCGGTTTTTTTTACACCGGCCTGCTGTTTTCCCGGGTATATTTTACTTATGGCAACTGCCTGCAAAAAAGGAATCTCTGACATCAGGGGCAAAGATAAACCGTTGATGGTTATGATTACGTTGATTACGTTGATTTCTTTTCTGGGATTACATTGATTGCTTTTATGATTACACCTATTTTATTGATTACACCGATCGTTTTCGAGATGGGAGCTTGCTGAAGATTATCAAATCATTTTAATCATTCACAACCAAAAATAATCAGCGAAATCAACGCAATCACCTTAAATCAGCGGTCAGAAGCCAAAAGTCAATCCAAACGAGAAGTTTCTCAAGCCTTTTTGATCCGGGCTGTTTTCAAACATATCGTTGAAGTAATACTTGGCATAAAGACCCATGATGCCGTATCCCATGCGTACAAACACGCCTTTGCGCAGTTTGGCAAAATGATAGTCGTCGTTAAATTTTTGCTTGCCATTTTCCTCACTGATTTGTTTTACGCGGCCGTTAAGCAAGATGCCAATCTCCGGACCGGCAACTAACCTGAAATAATTCCCCCGGTCATCTTCATGGCTGCGGTAATAGAACGATAGCGGTATGCGAAGGTAGGTTGATGAAAAACGGTTTTTGCTGAAGTGGATACTGTCCTGAACGTAGGTGAGCACCGGCGCGTTACGCTGTATGGTGATATCATTACGTAAGCGGATATGGGTCCAGTCGAAACCGCCGGATACATAGATTTTGAAAGCACTGTTAAAGCGATAACCAAATTGCAGTACGTCAAAGCCAAAGTTGCTTGTTTTCCACTGGCGGTAGCTTAAAAATTTGTTTTTGTCGGATAAAGTAAAGCTCCCGTTGTCAATCAGCGTAGCAAAACCAAGGTCGATCCTCGAAAAGGTTACCCCGAATGAAAAGCCCGGCGCTTTGTGTGCGTGATAGGTGGTATCAGGCTCATCATTATTAATGTTAACCTGGGTTACGTCATCGCCAAAGCCAAGTTTTACTTTAACATGCTTTTTATGTGTAGTGGTATCGGTGGTGTTTTGTGCAGAATCGGCAGGTGTGCTTTGAGCAAAACCAAAGCTTGCGGCAAGGCATATTGTGATGGTAAAAATAAGGCGTTTCATATGTTGTGGTATGTCTATAGTTCGCTAAGATATTATTTGTCTTTCTCTTTTTTTACTTTAATAAAGCCCAGGTTCAGGCCTGTAATAGTGGCATCGTCTTCATCGGTATTACTGAATTCAATTACTTTGTCTTTACGTTTATCAACAGCGGCTATCACAACGTTAAAAACATCGCCAAGGCTGCGGATGCGGTGCCTTTTTACAGATTTTGCTGTAGCAGGAACGGCATGCGGCGGTACCTGGGCTATCAATATCGGCTGTGTGTTGTCGCTGGCAATGATGGTTGATTTCGGGCTGATCCTGGCTGCTGTATCCGGGGCTGCGGCGTTAACAACAGGATAATCTGCGGCAGGGGCATTTGCTAATAATGGTTCATCTGTATGGGCGGTTACAGGTGAGGGGATAGGATTTACCGGCTGTGATACAGATGGTGTCAAATTGCTTTTTATTTTGGTTTTATTAAGTTGCGCTATAGTATTAACAGGTGCTATAACCGGATTTGCGGGTACTTTGTTTTGCGCCGGGGTTGGAGGTACCACAGGCTCAACTGTAACTGCAACGGATTGTTTTACCGGTTGATGGGTTTTAACTATTTCTGTTGGATGGTCATTATGTTTAACTCTTTGTTTAGGGATAAACAGGATACCTGCGGTGATCACTAATATAACACCTGCTGCTGCGCTTAGCAAAGGCAATAATATTCCTTTACGCCTGCCGGCGTTTAATTCGGCGTTGATGCCCTGCCATACATGGGCCGACGGTTGTATTTCCAGGTCATCAAGCTTTTGTTGAAACAGCCTGTCCAGTTCCTTATCCTGCATATCCATAACTTTTGCCCTCTATTTTAGCAATTTGTTCTTTCAATATTGTACGAGCCCTTGACAGCTGTGATTTAGAGGCACCCTCGGTAATGCCTACAATCTCCGCTATCTCTTTGTGCGAATAGCCTTCCAGCGCGTAAAGGTTAAATACTATCCGGTATCCTGGTGCCAGCTGCTGTATCATGCCCATCAGCACCTTTGCATCCAGGTTGGCCGCTGCTATTGGATTAACCGATGGCTCATGCCCTGCCTCGTCAATATCAATTATCTGCATCATTTTATGATGTTTGCGATAGTATTCAATTGAACTGTGAACCATGATGCGCCTAACCCAGCCCTCAAATGAACCATCGCCCCGGTAATCATCCATTTTGTGGAAAACCCTTATAAAGCCATTCTGCAACATATCTTCGGCCTCCATGCGGTCGGTGGCATAGCGCATACACACCCCCAGCATTTTTGAGGCAAACTGTTTGTAAAGCAGTTCCTGCGCCTTCCGCTCGCCGGCCCGGCAGCGGTCTATCAGTTGGTGAATGGTATATTTAGGTTCCAAAAACATCATTTATAAGTAAGATGGAAGAGTGATGCAAATGGTTGCATGGTGATGGAAATATTTTGGTAATTAGTTTTAACGCAAGAATGAGGTATAAAGAGAATGTAAGAATAGATATTTTATTTGATGGTTTTTGTGTATATTTATTAAAATTTATGTGTATGAGAACGAATGTAGATATTAATGATGAGCTAATCGCTAAAGCTCAGAAATTGGGTAATATAAAAACAAAGAAAGCAGTAATTGAAGAAGCTTTGAAGTTATATGTTACAATTGAAAATCAAAAGAAGCTTGCTGAATTATGGGGGAAGGTTGAACTCGATGATAAGGCTTTTGAATAATGGATATTATTTTGGTAGATACATCCGTATGGGTCAATTTTTTCAAAGGAATTGAAACAGATTCAAGTAAATTTTTAAGGAATAATTTGGCAAATATGGTAGTGGCAACTTGTCCTACAATAATGCAAGAGATTTTACAAGGTGTAGTCTCAGAAGCCGAAGTAAAGAAGATTAAATCTTATTTTGATAGTATGACTAAACTAAAAGGAGATCCTTATGTAGCCGCTACTGAAGCCGCAAGCTTATACCGTGATTTAAGAAAAAGAGGCATTACTGTACGTAAACCAAACGATTGTCTCATTGCTGTTTACGCTATAAAAAATAAAGTAATCCTTTTAAATGACGATAGGGATTTTTATTTCATCGCAGCACATTCATCTTTAAAAGTAATGAACTTCACTTAAGAGTTACTTCTTCTCCCTATATCTTTTATAAATCTTAACCGCTATCATCAGTATTACAGCCAACGATACCAGGCCAACAACACCAAAGATCCAATTCAAAGCGCTCTTAAGCACCACAAGGAAAACAATGGCGAACAGAAAAATGGTAGCAACTTCATTCCACAAGCGGAGCTGAATGGATGTCCATTTGAATACGCCGTTACGCATCTGTTTTATTTTATTTTGGCAGATGAAATGATAGATCACTAAAGCCACAACAAAGGTCAGTTTGATATGCATCCATCCAAATTGAAGCCAAATTGGCTTGAGGATAAGCATCGTTGTGCCAGCTGCTATAGTAAGGTACATTGAGGGGATAGTTATGATATTCCATAACTTGCGTTCAATGATTTCGAATTGTTTAGACAATATAGTACGATCCGGCTCGGGCTTATCCTGGGCTTCGGTATGATAAATAAATAAACGTACGCTATAAAATAACCCCGCCATCCAGCAGACCACAAAAATGATATGTATAGCTTTTATGTAATCGTACATGTCAATTAATACATGTCATTGCGAGGAACGAAGCAATCGCGAACTTTACAGAGCGACTTGCATAGTTCGGGATTGCCACGTTATCGCTCGCAATGACATGTTGGCTTTATTCTTAATTTCTGTATTCTTTTATCACTTCTACCGCGTACTTCACGTTGTCAAACGGGATATCAGGCATAATGCCGTGACCCAGGTTAAAAATGAAGCCGTTTTCGCCTTTCATTCGGTCGAACAGGCGGTAGATGCGTTCTTTAATTACTTTTTTATCGGCATAAAGGATATGCGGATCAAGGTTACCCTGTACCGCAATACCTGCCGGTAAACGTTTTTTGATATCTAACAGATCGACATTCCAATCGATAGAAATTACATCTGGCTTAGCCTCTGCCATTAGCGGTGCAAAAACCGAGCTGCCTTTACAGAAAGAAATCACCGGGATATCTTTACGGTTTAGTTTGCTGATGATCTCCGCAATATAACGGTGACTAAATTCTTTATAATCATCCCATGCCAAAGCTTGCGCCCAACTGTCAAAGATCTGTACAGCATTTACGCCCGCAGCAATCTGCATGTTCAGATAATCTGCTGTGACAGTGGCAATTTTTGATAACAGTTGATGGGCCATTTCGGGCTCATTGTGCAGCATCAGTTTGGTGCGTTTAAAATCTTTTGAAGATCCGCCTTCAACAAGGTAGCTCATTACGGTAAATGGCGCACCGGCAAAACCGATAAGCGGAATACGGCCGCCAAGGCGCTGTTGAATCACCTTAATAGCATCTGCAACATATTGCAGCTTATCAATAACATCAGTTTGCAGGTTATCGATATCGGCTTGTGTACGTACAGGGTTGGCAAACAGCGGACCAACACCTGCGTTGAAACTTAGGTCGCCGCCCATGGCTTCACCCGTTACCAGGATATCTGAAAACAAAATCGCACCGTCAATTCCTAACAGATCAACCGGTAGCATGGTAACATCGGCGGCTATCTCCGGTGTTTTGCACATTTCAAGGAACGAGTATTTGTTTTTAATGTCCCAATACTCTTTCATAAAGCGGCCTGCCTGCCTCATCATCCAAACTGGTGGGCGTTCTGTTTGCTCCGAAAATGCCGCTTTTATTAATAACGAATCTCTCATATTTTATGTTAGAAGCAAGAAATCAAGAGTCAAGATGCAAGAAACCAAGAGTCAAGATGCAAGAAAAAAAGAATCAAGAAGAGAACCGTTCTCTTTTTTTCTTATCTTCTCGCCTGATAGCTCTTTTCGTTTTGCCTCCTTACTCTTTCCTCTTTCCTCCCGTCTCTTTATCTTATTTCTTGTATCTCGACTCTTATAGTCTTGATTCTTGTTCCTTACTGTCTTGATTCTTTCTGAAGCTCCTGCTGAAGGCGGCTTATCACTTCCCTCATTTTGGCTGTTACTTTTTCTTTATACTGCTCGGTTAACTGCAGGTAAGCTTTCGCTTTTTCAAAATTACCACGCCTGATGCTGATATTGGCTACACTAACCAAAGCGGCTACGTGGTCATTAACCGAACGCAAAGGGTATTGTGCCGCTATTTCATAGTGCATTTCTGCCCCTTCAAAATCCTGCCTTTGCAGGCATAAACCGCCGTATATAAACTCATAATACCCCCTGCGGTTTTTGCTGAGCCATTCGGGTTTCATGATCTCGTTTAATGAAGCCGCGGTTTTATCATAATCCTTTACATGAAAATGTTTGGATGCTACAACCAACGTACCCTGTCTGAAATAATCCCAGATAAGTAGGATAATCATCATAGCTGCAACTGCCGCAAGCTCATAAATATGAAAATATACCAATATACCTAACGACAGCAGAAATATAAACGCAATAAATATACGTGTCCTGTTACTGAACATTAATGCTGGTTATCGGTAAATTTATACCCAACGCCACGAATGGAATGGAAATAAACCGGGTTTTTAGGATCTGGTTCAAAGTACTTACGGAAGGTTAGGATAAAATTGTCGATAGTACGGGTTGACGGATAAACGTCATAATTCCAAACGGTTTCCAGGATCTGCTCGCGCGATACGGCGTCATTACGACGCTCAATCAACAATTTAAGCAGCATGGTTTCCTTTTTGGTAAGGGCGGTAATGGAGCCATCTTCGTTAACCAGCTCAAATGAGTTAAAATGGATGGTTTTATCACCTATTTTATAGCTGTTAAACTCTTTCAGGTCTTCACCTTTCAGGCTGCGTTTCACCAGGTTGTTCACCCTTAAAATAAGCTCCTCGAGGTTAAACGGTTTGGTAAGATAATCATCAGCGCCTTTTTTTAAGCCCGAGATCTTGTCCTCATTGGTGTTTTTAGCCGTAAGGAACATGATAGGTACTTCTGTATTTTCAAGCCTGATGGTTTCGGCAACAACAAAGCCGTCAATTTCGGGCATCATTACGTCCAATATCACCAGGTTAAAGCGTTCCTCTTTAAATAGCTGTAAAGCTTTTTTGCCGTTTTTGGCCGGAGAAACCTTGTAACCTTCCAGCTCAAGGTTAAGCTTAATTGCTTCTAACAAATGCTCTTCGTCTTCGGCCAATAAAATTCTTTTTTTGTTTGGCATATTCATGTCTTAAATTTAGGTTAGTCCAAATGTAACTTCAAAAATACTACCAGCAGGGCGGTTATCTTTAACCCTGATGCTGGCCTGGTGTTTATCCAACACCTCCTTAACAATATAAAGACCCAGTCCGGTGCCTTTGGTGTTACGGGTTTCTTCACTGCCTACGCGGTAAAAACGGTCAAAAATGCGGGTTTTCTCCTCGTCGGCTATGCCGATACCATGATCAGATACCTGCAAGTAAACTTTATCATCTTTCGAAAACAGCTTTACCCCAACGGATGAGCAGGGGCTCGAATATTTTACAGCGTTTTCTATCAAATTGGTTACTACTGATGTAAGGGCAAATTTATCGCCCACAATCTCCACCTTAGGCTCAATCTCGGCCTCTATGATCTGCTGGTTGCAATCGCATTTGGAGATCTGCAGGCGGTTAACAATGCTATCAACCAAAACCGAAAGGTTAAAGCTGGCCTTAGGGAAACTGTATGAGCGGTTTTCGATCTTAGATGCAAGCAGCATATTCTCAACCATGTCATCCAAACGCTCAACATCGTTCAATGATTTTTCAATAAAATCAAGCAGTTGTTCTTTGGTTAGATGGCGTTTCTGGATAGTTTGCAGCAGGATTTTAATAGATGCCAGCGGTGACTTCAGCTCATGCGTAACCGAAAGCAGGAAGTTCTTTTTCTGCTCCTGTAACCTCCGTTCTTTATTGAAAGAACGGTGCAGGTTAATGGCGCCAATTAAAAATACGGCCACAAACATGGCCCCTTCGCCCAGGATCATACCGGTACGGCGCGGTTGCAGCGTAACCAGCATATAGCCCCACCATACCAGTTCGGCAACGGCGTAGGTGATGAGCGCGTAAAAAATAACAAATGACTTTTTCATATCAACCTCCTCTAAATCTCCTCCAAAGGAGGAGACTTCAAGACTTTATTTTTTTTAGTCCTCCCCTTTGGGGAGGGTTGGGTGGGGTTATTTACCGTTAAATACTAAATCCAAACTATCAAATATAGCACGTTTTGTTTTCTCCAGGTCTGTTTTGGTATGGGCTGATGATATAAAGCCAACCTCATACCCCGACGGGCCTAAATAAATGCCCCTGTTCAACAATTCGCGGTGGAACTTTTTGAATTTTTCCATGCTTGATACATCAATATCTTCGGCTTTACGAATATACTCTTTATCTGTAAAAGCAAACCAAAATATGGAGCCAATGCCAAACACCTTAAACTTGTAATTGCGGGCGGTAGCAAAACGCTGAATGGCTTCTACGAACTCTTCTGTTTTATTGTTAAGGTCGCGGTAAAAGCCTGTGCGCAGCAGTTCACTTAATTGGGCAATACCGGCACCCATGGCAACCGGGTTGCCTGATAAGGTACCCGCCTGGTAAACCGAACCCTCTGGCGAGATATTGCTCATAATAGCTGCCGACGAACCATAAGCGCCAACCGGCATACCGCCACCGATAATTTTACCGTAAGTGATGATATCTGGTTTGATTTGGTAATAACCGGCAGCGCCTTCAAAGCCAACGCGGAAACCGGAGATCACCTCATCAAATATCAGCATGGTGCCGTTTTGCGTACAGATGTCGCGCAGGTATTGCAGGTATTCTTTTTCCTGCAACAGCAAACCGTTATTTGCCGGCACCGGCTCAATGATTACAGCGGCAATCTGGCCTTTAAATTCTTCAAAAGCTTTAGCTAATGCTTCTTTATCATTAAGTGCTACAACGATAGTTTCGTCGGCAACAGATTTAGGTACACCGGCTGATGAAGTTTCGCCGAAGGTAACCAGGCCCGAACCGGCTTTCACCAGTAAAGCATCGGCATGGCCATGATAGCAGCCTTCAAATTTCAGGATCTTATCGCGTTTGGTATATCCCCTGGCCAACCTGATTGCCGACATTACAGCCTCAGTACCAGAGCTTACAAAACGGATCTTTTCAATAAACTTATTGTTTTTCAGGATCAGCTCGGCTAGCTCATTCTCTAATGCGGTAGGGGCGCCGAAGCTCATGCCGTTTTGCATTACCTCGATAACTTTTTCCCTTACTTTTGCATTGTTGTGGCCAAGGATCAGTGGCCCCCATGAGCAGCAGTAATCGATAAATTCGTTACCGTCGGCATCCCAGATATGACTCCCATCACCTTTTTGAATAAACAGCGGCGTGCCATAAACAGATTTGAAAGCCCTTACCGGTGAGTTAACCCCACCCGGGAAATACGTTTGCGCCTTAGCATACAACTCGGCCGATTTTTCACGACTGATATCGGGCTTGCCCGTAGTATTTACCGGTTCATCCTCTGCAGAAAACATCTTTTTTATTGAATCGAACATTGTTATGAGCTTAAAGCTGAAAGCCAAAGGCTTAAAGCTGTTTTATCAAATTATTGAAGGCCTGAGCCTTTTACTTGGCATCTACCCAAGTCGTAATTATAATTGATGTCATGCTGAACTTGTTTCAGCACCACATCCGCTAAGCAATCATGCTAAGCAAATCGAAATAAATTCGGCATGACGGCGGTGATACTGCTTGGCTTCTAACCTTTCGCCTTTAACCTTTTTCCTTTCGCCTCTACCTACAACCACTTATTCTCCAAAACCTCTTTGGCATGGTAGGTTAAAATAGCAGTTGCACCGGCACGGCGGATACTGGTAAGTACCTCGGTAATGGCACGCTGCTCGTTTAGCCAGCCGCGTTGTATAGCAGCTTTGATCATGGCATATTCGCCGCTTACGTTGTAGGCTGCAACAGGCAATTCGGTATTATCTTTTATCAGTTTAATAACGTCAAGGTAGGGTAGGGCCGGTTTTACCATTAAAAAGTCAGCACCTTCCAGTTCATCCAGTTCAGCC
This sequence comes from Mucilaginibacter gossypii, assembly GCF_900100945.1. Lineage (GTDB taxonomy): Bacteria > Bacteroidota > Bacteroidia > Sphingobacteriales > Sphingobacteriaceae > Mucilaginibacter > Mucilaginibacter gossypii. Next base: position 237,356 of record NZ_FNCG01000004.1, read on the forward strand.
TCTATCAAAGCTTCGCGTTGATTGGCCGGGTTCATCTGGTAGGTTTTTTTATCACCAAACTTTGGTGCCGAATTCAAGGCATCTCTGAACGGGCCATAAAAAGCGCTGGCGTATTTAGCCGAGTACGACATGATAGACACATTGGTAAAACCATTATCGTCCAATACATTGCGGATGTAACCCACGCGACCGTCCATCATATCCGAAGGGGCAATGATATCGGCGCCTGACTGTGCATGAGCCAAAGCCATTTTGCCTAAAATGTCAAGCGTTTCGTCGTTCAGGATCTCGCCGTTTTCCACAATGCCGTCGTGGCCGTCGCTACTGTATGGATCCATAGCAACGTCGGTAATTACACAGGCTTCAGGGAAGTTTTTCTTTACCTCGCGGATAGCACGCAGATACAAACTCTTGTCGCGGTAGCTTTCCGTAGCAAATTTGTCCTTCAACTCCTCGGCAATATTAGGGAACAGGTCGAAAGAGTTTAAGCCCAGTTTAAGGCAGCTTTCAATTTCGCGCAGCAGGTTATCGATAGAATAGCGGAAAATGCCCGGCATTGATGCCACTTCGCTTTTCTGGTTTACGCCATCAATAATAAACAGCGGGAAAATCAGGTTAGCAGCGCTAACATGCGTTTCCTGCACCATCTGGCGGATCACTTCATTTTTGCGGTTCCTTCTTGGTCGTTGTAACATAACTTTGGTCCATAGACCATGGTCGATAGTCCATGGTCAAAATAATATGCTTTTAAAGTCTATGGACTATCGACCATCGACCATGGACTTCAATTAAAGTCCAAACACTGCCTCTGCCAGCCCAACTTCGTCGGGCGAGTAGGGGAGCGTGTATTTTACACCCATTTCGTCAAATTTTTTGCCGGTTGATTTGCCTATGGCCACTACCTTTTGGTAAGGGTCGAGCAAATTATCGGCAAAGTAGGCTTCCACGTTCGATGGACTGGTAAACACCATCACATCTGCACCGCTGGCTTCCACATCTTCTTCCAGTACGGTTTCATATACGGGCAGGTCGATGATCTTGGTATCGGCAGATAAGCCTTGCTGAATACTCCTCATCGGGCTTTCGGCTCCGGGGAATAGCACAATCTTACCGTTAGCCAGCTTGGCAAATTCTTCAGCTACTTCGGCAGTATCGGTACCTTCGCCAACATAGTCGGTAAAGTGACCTTTGCGGCGCAGCATTTCTTCGCTGCCGCTGCCCATTACCCCAAATTTTACCTTTTTAGGGAATTGTGGGTTTAACTGGAAAAAGTATTCAACAGCGTTTTTGCTGGAGAAGAATACCCAGTCAATATTTTTTAATATGTATGAGTCAAAGCGGGTGATTACCGGCACCGTACGGATGAGCGAACGGTCTTCTATTGCAATGCCATGTTTTTCAAGCGCTTTGCGGAAATAGCTTTGTTCGCCAAGCTCGCGCGAAATGAATACACTTGATGGATGCTTACGTTCTTTTGCAAATTTGGCTACTACCTTCTCAGCCAAACCTTCGGTAGTTGGCGCTTCTAAAAACAACCTGTCCGGAAATTCATCGCCTTCGTTGGCTTTAGAAGTAAACACCTGGAAAAGACCATCTTCTTTGCGGCAGTAACAGCCTAAAGGCAAGTGGCAACCACCGCCAAATAATTTCAATACGGTACGTTCAACAGCCAGCTCTTCGGCTACATCAGTATGGTGTAATGCCTGTAGTGCATTAAACAGCTCATGATCGGTTTCACGGATCTGGATAGCCAAAGCGCCTTGAGCAGGAGCCGGGATCAGTTCAACCGGGGTGATCTCTTCTACATGAAACTCGCTCAGGTCGAGGCCTAAACGGGTAACGCCGGCTTTAGCCAGCATAATGGCATCATATTTTTCATCGCGCAGCTTACCAATACGGGTGGGCACGTTACCGCGAAGTTCTTCAATTTCAAGATCGGGGCGGTGGGCCAGCAATTGCGCTTTGCGGCGGTTTGACGAAGTGCCCACAATAGCACCGTATTTAACAGACAATTTTTGATGCACATCGACACAATCTTTCAGGATCAACAACAGTTCAGCCGGGTCTTCCCGTTCTGAAACTGCAGCGATGATGAGTCCCGGAGGATTTTCAGTAGGCAGGTCCTTATGTGAGTGGACCGCGATATCAATAGTGCCGGCTATTAACTCTTCTTCTAATTCTTTGGTAAAAAAGCCTTTACCCTCCAACTTGTCAAAGCTGAGGTTCAGGATGCGGTCGCCCTGGGTTTTAATGATCTTTAACTCGGCGGTGATATTAATGGCAGCAAGGCTGTCTTTAACGAAATTGGCCTGCCATAAAGCCAATTCACTGCCACGGGTTCCTATAATCAGTTTTCTGTCCAAAAGAATGAATGTTTGCGGCTGCAAATTTAATTTTTTATGCCGATGATAAGGTACAACAACTTAATGAATTATTGTTAATTGCAACAAAATGACTGTAATGTGTGGGTTTTGATGGCTGAACAAATTTGCCTTGCATATCTCATACTTAGCATATTTACCACAAGGCACAGCCTTGCGGCCGCGGATGTAACTTTGTAACAAAGCGGGTGTCCCAATTTTTTGATTCCCCAAAAAAAAATGAAAAAAGTCCGCCGTCTATTTTCTTTAAAAATAGCCATGTTCCATTTTTTAAGAGTGAAACGATGAAACGGGTTAATGGCATTATTGATTGATAGTCAGTAGTTTAGGTTTTTATATAGAACATTGATAACTTGCTGATAATCAGTGTTTAAAATTTTAAGGCGTGTTTGTTTGGTGTTTCATGGCTGCTGAATATAGGAGCTGATTTTTGAATTGATTTTTATCGTTTTTTTGGGAGTTTTTTAAACCGGTGCGAATGTTTGAATTGGATGGTGACAAAGCCCTGCCACCATTTGTTAGGCAGGGATGCTTAGCTTTATACCTTCCTATCTGAATATCACGAAGCGTAGCTTCGTCAGCCGATTCATCTTGATCAGGAAAGGAATTGCAAATAAAATTTAAACGCGATCCGTCTGCTTCCGCACAATTACTGTCCGTAAACGGACAATGTTTACGTTTTTAAATAATATTACTATTTGATATACAGTTAATTATGTTGATGGTATAATTTTGGTAAAATAGCCGGAGTATCGGTAAGGATGACTTTTACCTATGCTAAAAACCGGTTCTGATTATCATTAACACTAAACTTAAACACTTATGCTAAAGATCAACCTCGTACTCGCTTTAAGGAATATTTTTCGCAACAAGCTTTACACAGCTATTAATATTATTGGGCTCGGTACAGCAAGCGCTTTTTGCATCCTGGTTTATCTGCATTTAAAAAACGAACAATCATTTGATAAATTTCATAACGATGCGGATCAGTTGTACCGGGTTGAAGAAACTGGTTTAAATCAGCCGGTAGCAGAAGATAAGAAAAGCAAAGGTTTTTTTTCGATGTTAACAAAGAAAGAAGACGAGGAAAATACCATAGTTACCCCTCCAATTTTAGGGCCCGATCTGAAACGAAATTTTCCCGAAGTGGAAAGCGCCGTGAGGTTTGATGGTTATTACAAACCAGTTATTAAAGTAGGCAATCAGAATTTTCAAGAGGACGGGAATACACTTACTTTTGTAGATGCCGATTTTTTCAAGGTTTTTAATTTTCCCTTGTTGCAAGGCAATCCGGAAACTGTGCTATCGGGCCATAACGAGGCTGTGATCAGCGAACGTTTGGCAAAAAAATATTTCGGTAATGCCGATCCTGTTGGCAAAACAGTAATGGTCCCCGGCGAATCGAACCCGGTGCCGGTAAGCATTGTGGGCTTAATGAAAAATTTTCCGGCTAACTCAAGCATGCAGTTTGATATGGTGATGCCTATCACATCAATGGCAGGCTATAAAGACAAAATGGGTGCAGGCCTTAACTCATATAACGAAATATTGGTTATCAAATTAAAAAAAGGAACTGATGCAGGCCGCTTTCAACATAAGCTGGATGAGTTTTCGAAAAAATACTTTAATCCCCAAACCGAAGCATCAAAAGCCCCGGCTAATAAAGTTTCTGATACCTATATCCGTTTAAGGCCCTTGGCCGATGCGCATTACAATATTAGCGGGGCTTGGGATCATTACACTAACTTGAAAAATATTTACCAGTTAAGCAGCCTCGCTGTGCTCATTTTGGTAATAGCCTGCTTTAATTATGTGCTGTTAACGCTAACCAACGCAGTTTCCCGCTCGCAGGATGTGGGTGTACGCAAAACGATAGGCGCAGGCCGTTTGCAAATTATATTTCAGTATTATACACAAACACAGGTGCTTGCATTTATATCTGTAGCAGTTGGCTTTTTGTTGGCCATTATCATAATGCCATTCTTTAACCATTTAACAGGGGCTACTATGTCATTCAGTAGTTTTAGGGTTATTGATATGTTGGTGTTGATAACGGTTTTGACTTTGGTACTCGGTTTCCTGGCGGGTATTTACCCGGCTTACGCCATGTCTGGGTTAAAGCCACTAAATATTATGCGCGGGTTTTCGGCTTATCGGATAAGCCCCGTACTATCAAAAAGCCTTATTGTGGTACAGTTTGGTGTTTGTGTGTTGCTGGTAATATCATCGCTCATTATCAATAAGCAAATGCATTTTGTTAGCCAAACCGAAATGGGTTTTGATAAGGACCAGGTGGTAGTGGTAGAAAATCCCTATTGGGGAGGTGATAAACAAATTTCTGCCGCATTACAACGCGAACTTTATCATTGGGCAGATACGCAGCCCTTTATAGCGGGTATTACAAGTACGTCATTTTCATTTGGCGGGGTTAGTAGAAATACACATACCATTAATGGTGAAAAAGTACCAATTGATTACCTGGATGCTGATTTTGAATATTTTAAATTTAACAAGATACCGATTTTACTTGGCCGCGACTTTTCGCGGGATATTGCGACAGACAGCGCCTCGTTCCAGTTAACGGATGATCAGAAAAAACCTCAGGGTACTAAATTAAGACATAATACCATCGTTAATCAAACCCTGTACAAATTGCTCGGTAAACCGGCCCTTAACGTGTATAACCCAACTATTGGCGGGATAATTATCGGTGTTTGTAAAGACTACCATAACCGAGACCTTACTCAGGCAATACAACCAGGCTATCACACCGTAAATCGTGACCATATCGGTTATTTCTGGTTCAGGATCAAAGCCCACCAGAGCATTCCGCCGGCTATGGAAAAACTGAAAGCCGAATGGAATATACTAACCAACAACCTGCCTTTAAATTACAGTTTTATGGATGAACAGATTGCCAGAAGCTACAACGCTTATTTACAATGGATGACCACAATCACCACATCATGCATCATAGCCATATTATTGGCCTGCCTTGGTTTATTCGGCTTGTCGGGACTTACTACTATTAACCGTACCAAAGAGATAGGCATCCGTAAAGTGCTGGGCGCGTCGGTAAGCAGTCTGTTTTTGCAGCTTAACCGCAGTACCATGTACCTTGCCGCCGCCGCATTTGTAATAGCAACCCCGTTGGCCTGGTACCTGTCTAACAGCTGGCTGCAAAATTTCGCATATCGCATTAAGCCCGATTGGCTGCTGTTTGTTACCGGGGCAGTAATATCAGTTATTACAGCGCTTGCATCGGTAAGCTATCACACATTGAAAGCTGCCAGGGCAAATCCTGCGGATAGTTTGAGAAGTGAATAATAACCTCAGCAATATGGCGTATGGGATAAGTATATTGAAAAGCAAAACGCCATTTTTGTTAACATCTGGCTGTTTTTTTACCAAATTAAAACAAGTCACTAAACAGATTACCAACCTGCTTCTCCAACATCTTTAAAAAATTTTGCGGTGACGCGTGGTTGGGATTGTGTTGCCAGCTTCACTATAGGTAGGGCGCCTTGTTCGGCAGTTTTTGCCCCCTGAAATTGATTAAGATCGGTAGCTGTATATCCCGGTGTAACACTATTAACACTAATGCCGGTATCATAAAGCTCATTTGCCAGCATTACCGTAAAAGCGTTTAAGGCTGTTTTTGACGAACCGTAAGCATGGTACTTAGCCCGGTTAGAATTTCTATCCGCAGCGGTGTGCACAACGAGGGAGCCGGTTTCACTGGAAACATTGATGATAGCCCCCTGGCCCGATTTTTTCAGTAGCGGCAGAAACTCCTGTGTGGTTTGGACTGCACCAAAAAAATTGGTGTCGAATATCCTGCGTAGGTTTTCGATAGAAACTGCAGCGAGGTTTTGAGGCTGGTCGCCGGCTATTCCTGCATTATTTATTAAAATATCTAACGAACCAATTTTAACCTCCAATTCCGCTCTCGCCTCACGTACGCTTTTGATATCGGCCACATCTATTACTATGGTTTCTATATTGTTTAAACCCAGCTCTTTCAATTGCCTGAATGCTTCAAGCCCCTTTTCTTGATCCCTGCTGCCTAAATAAACATAATAATTTAGTTGTGACAGTTGCCTGGCGGTTTCAAAGCCGATCCCCTTATTTGCCCCGGTGATTAATACTGTTTTCATAGTGATGATTTTTGATTGTGTTTTCAGTAATTTTAGCTGAAGATATAAAGGCAAAAAAATATAATTGATTTATAAACCGCAATGCACAATCAATTGCAGTTATTGGATTATTCGTGGGTTGGCAGAATACCGGCGTTGGAAATCCTTCCAATAAAACCGGACACAACCGTCCGTTTTTATTACGGTAGCTTTGTGTGTAAAATATTATTTGAATTGTATATCAATGAGTTATGAAGTTGGAATAACCTTTGAAACAATAATATAACTTGACCGCGTATAGTTTCCATATCACCCTATATGACCTGGCGTTTTTGGCTGCGATATTTATCGGCCTCACGTTTAGCCTGTTGCTATGGTTTACCAAAAGCATTAACCTCTCTGCAAATCGTTTTCTGGCCCTTGCTATGCTAACCATTGTTTTATGGATGGCCTGGGTGTCGGGAAAAAGCGTTGAATTGAGCGCTTATTTTCCACATTGGAACCGGCTGCCGCTTCAATTTTCGCTGGCACTGGGCCCGTTCATTTATTTTTATGTGCTTAAGATAACCCGGCCGGGATATAAATTACATAGTACAGATTTGCTGCACTTTATCCCCTTGTTATTGCAACAGGGCATTTTTATATTGAAGATTGGGCAAAGCGTCGGCAACATCACGGCAACTTATCACACATCGGTCTTTCGGCAAACGGGCCTGGTACTGAATATGGCGACATTCATTTCGGTACTTGCCTATTTGTATATTTCATTTGGGTTGATTGAAAGCTATTACCAACAGTTGAAATTCAATCACGTAAATGACCGCTACCGCAACCAAATGCGCTGGCTGGTCCGGTTAATCAAAGCCTTTGGTTTTTTATGGTTATTATGGCTGCCATATGCCGTTGCAGATTTTTTTTATTTCCACCAACGGTTAGGAATCCAAGCGTACTATCCCTTGTATTTGCTGTTAGCGGGAATGATGATTTGGATAGCGGCGACGGTTCATTCAAAACCAGGAACTTCAGTTATTGTGCAAGCCTCCCCGGTTTTGAAGGCACCGGTTTCAGCGGAGCTCAGGCAAAAAGGAACCTGGCTAAGGAAGGCTATGGAGGCCAACCGGTATTACCACGATGCCGAACTGAATTTGACCTCGCTTGCCGAAAAATTGGGCCTCACCGTTCATGAGCTATCCCGGATCATCAATGTGGCACTCAAGAAAAACTTTAACGATTTTATCAATGAATATCGCGTTGCGGAAGTAATCCGGAAAATGCGGGATCCTACTTTTGCCCATATAACCCTGCTTGGTATAGCACTGGAGTCGGGGTTTAATTCAAAATCTTCTTTTAACCGCATTTTTAAACAGATGACCGGCAAAAGTCCGGCGGAATATAAAAGTGAGCCCCAAAAAGAGTTCCCAAGTTATAACTTAAGACGACACACCCAGTTTGCAGGGGTAATTTCGAAGCATGAAACCACAATTATGTGGCCTTCCCGGAAATTAAACCGCAGCTATATGTTCAAAAATTATTTTAAGATCGCGTGGCGTAATATCACCCGTCACAAAAGTTACTCGGCCATTAATGTAGCCGGGCTGGCGGTGGGCATTGCGGCCTGCCTGCTGATATTTGTAGTTGTTCAATATGAGTTGAGCTTTGATACCTATCAACCCGGTTATAAAAGCACTTATCGCATCGTTACCAAAAAAGACAGGGAAGGCAATATCAGGTATAGTGCCGGGATCTCAACACCCGCTGTAGATGCTTTTCGTCTTTATTTCCCACAGGCTACCATTGCAGGTATCAACGCCATTTATGGCAGCCAGATCGTAGCCCCGGCGGCTAACGGGAACGCCGCCGGCGATAAAAAGTTTGTTGAGAACACCGGCATCATGTTTGCCGAACCTCAGCTTTTCGATATTTTTTCAGCAACCTGGCTTGCCGGCAGCGCGTTGGCTTTAAAAGATCCTAACATGGTGGTGATTGATAAAAGCAGCGCCGTAAAATATTTTGGTAACTGGCAAACGGCAGCAGGAAAAACACTTAGGATGGATAACCTGCTGACGCTAAAAGTAGCGGGTGTGATAAAGGATGTTCCCCCAAATACCGACCTGCCGCTCAAAGTGTTGATTTCGTACATCACCTGGAAGAAGAACCCCAAAAGCTACCATTACGCATATACCTGGGATGAAACCAGCAGCGACTGCCAGGTGTATATAAAATTTCCTGCAAATGTATTGCAAAGCAGCATCGAAAGTCAAATGCTCAGTTTTTCCGAAAAACAATTTAATAGTGATAGTAAACGCGCTGCCAGGAAAAGATATGCTGTAGCGCAACCCTTATCGGCAATCCATTTTGACACCAGTTTTGGCGGCACGCTGGGCGATCATGTAACCGGCAAGTCCACGCTGCGTACCTTGTCGCTTATCGCGGTGCTGATCATCGTTATGGCATCCATCAATTTCATTAACCTTTCAACCGCGCAATCCGTTGGCCGCTCCAAAGAGGTAGGCATCCGCAAAGTGCTGGGCAGCAGCCGCGGGCAATTGGTAGGCCTGGTAATGTGCGAAACGGCCATTATCGTACTAATTTCGGCCGGCCTTGCAATTTGCATAGCCGAAATTGCTTTACCATTACTCAAACATATCGCCAGCGTTCCGGATACCATTGGTTTGTTCAATCCCGGCATATTACTTTGCCTGGCCTGTGTAATAGTTGCAGTGATACTGCTTTCAGGAGTATATCCGGCAATTATCGTATCGGGATTTAAACCTGTTGAGGCGCTGAAAAATAAGATTAATTCGGCGGCTGTCGGTGGTATATCGCTCCGCCGTGTGCTGGTAGTTACCCAGTTTACCATTTCACAGTTGCTGATTATCGGAACAGCTATCGCCGTTAAACAAATGGATTTTGTAAACAATGCCGACCTCGGGTTTAATAAAGAAGCCGTATTGGCCATACCATGCCCTGCCGATAGCATCGGTTTATCACGAATGAACAGCTTTAAACAGCAGGTGCTTACCTTGCAGGGTGTAAAGGCAGCCAGTTTTTCGGCTGACGCGCCATCGTCATCGCATAATAATTCAAGCAATTTCTACTTCAATCATTCAGATAAAGATCCTGGCTTTGATATTTTCATGAAAGTGGCCGACGCGGATTACTTTAAAACTTTTGGCCTCAGGTTTATAGCAGGCAAAAGCTATGAACCCAGCGATACCGCACGAGAACTGGTGGTTAATGAAACTTTTATACACAAATTGGGTATTAAACGTGCAAATGATGCTTTAGGCAAAACCCTTACCTTTGATAGTTACGGAAACCTGCCCATAGCAGGTGTTGTTGCCGACTTTAAAACAAACTCCATGCGCGAGGAAGTTAAACCGCTGGTGATGTTCCCCTCAAAACAATCGGAACAGCAAATAGCGGTAAAAATTGAAAGCCGGAGACTTGCAAAAACGGTAGCATTGGTGCAAAGTGCCTGGGAAAAGAAATATCCAGAATATGCCTACACCGGCTTTTTTGTTGACGATAGCATTGCCAAATTTTACGAACAGGAAAACCAGCTTGAACTGATCTATAAAGTATTCGCGCTCATCGCTATTTTTATCTCCTGCCTTGGTTTGTACGGCCTGGTATCGTTTATGGCGGTACAGCGCACAAGAGAGGTAGGGATCCGAAAGATTTTAGGCGCATCAGTAAGCAGCATTGTGTACCTGTTTTCGAAGGAATTTTTAGCTCTTATCGTGGTGGCATTTATGATTGGCGCGCCCCTTGCCTGGTACCTGATGAACGGATGGCTGCAAACTTTCACCTATCGTATTTCGCCGGGCTTATGGGTTTTTGTGGCAGCCATTACAACTTCGTTATTGATAGGCTGGTTCACGGTAGGTTACAAAGCGTTAAAAGCCGCGCTGGCGAACCCTGTAAAAAGTTTGAGGACAGAATAATCAGGAAGATTATTGTGAGACTACCTTCTCATCAGGGTCTCTTGTAGAGGACCCTGATGTTTCCACTATCAGCCTTGATCATCTTACGAGAAAAGGCGTACCTGCTTGGCGAAGACATCAGGGTCCTCTACAAGAGACCCTGATGGAACGTAAAACTTGAGGACAGAATGATTCGGTAAGGCTTAATCAAATTAAAAAGCTGCTCCTCTATAAGCAAGGCAGCCTTTTATTTGATGGGCTCTATCGCAGGGTAGTAATGCCAGGCAGAAACGCACACCCGTTGTAACGTTTCCGAACGGCATTATAAATAAAATAACATTAATGTACTGTTTGTCAGTGTCTTAAATATGTGGCATGGGTTTTAGGCACTACCAGCGTATCAAATAGTTTATTTAAGTTTAACAACGTCTACAATCAGCATACCTATGTTCAAAACATATTTTAAACTGGCTTACCGAAATATAATAAAAGATAAAGCCTATTCCATAATCAATATATCAGGTTTAGCGATAGGCCTTGGTTCAAGTATCCTGATTTTGCTTTGGGTGCAAAATGAATTGAGCTATGATAAGTTCCATAAAAATGCCGGGCAGATCTATCGAATCGACAGCGATTTTGGTGATTCTAAAACCGCGGCAAGTTCGGCCGGGATGCCTTTTGGATTAAAATCGGAGATCCCTGCGGTTAAAAATGTAGCCCGTTTATATCCCGGTTTTCCATCTGTTTTATTCGAAATAAGTAACCGGAAATTTCAGGAAGAACATGTGTTTTATGCCGATCCCAATTTTATGGACATGTTTTCATATCCATTAATAAAAGGCGACCGCGCTACTGCTTTAAATCAGGCAAATGGTGTTTTAATAACAGAAGATATCGCCACAAAATACTTCGGAAAAGAAAACCCGATTGGCAAGGTAATACGAAAAGATAACAAAGAAAACCTGGTAGTAACAGGGGTTATGGCCAATATTCCGGCTAACTCCGATCTGCAATTTGATATCCTGCTTCCGATGGCTTTAATAGCACAAACCAATAACGATCTGAAGAATAATATCTGGGATAATTTTAATTTTTTTGGTTACGTACAGTTCGATAAAAGTTTTGACCCTTCCGCTGCTAACGTTGCCAAATTGGAAACGCAAATCGGGCAGATTTTTCACAAACATAGCCCGGATACCAAGGCAACGTTCAAATTACAGCCTTTAACCAAAATACACCTTGATCCCGAAAGATTAGGAGATTCGCCGGGGCATGGGAATGCGCAGTATGTAAGCATCTTTTTTGCGATCGCCATATTGATATTGATTGTGGCCTGCATCAATTTCATGAACCTGGCTACCGCACGTTCGGCACGCAGGGCCAAAGAAATAGGCTTACGTAAGGTAGCGGGTGCTGTTCGCGGGCAATTGGTCCTTCAGTTTTTAAGCGAGTCGGTATTTATCTCCTTTCTTTCCCTTTTACTCGCGCTTGTTATTGTTCGGATGTTTTTACCAGTGTTTAATGATCTGGCTAACAGGAAACTTGTTATTGATCTGTCGGATGCCAGGCTTTGGTTAAGTCTTACCGGTATTGCTTTAATAACTGGTCTTATCTCGGGAAGTTATCCTGCCTTATTTCTCTCTGGTTTTAACCCGGTTAAAGTGCTTAAGGGTAACGTGAAATCAATGGGAGGCAATTTGCTGTTCCGTAATGCTTTAGTTGTAGTTCAGTTTATGGTTTCCATTGTATTGTTAGTGGGTACGGTGGTGATCTATAATCAGCTTAAATTTATCAGGGACAGGAATCCCGGTTTCGAGAAAGCCAATCTTTTATACGTGCCAATGACGGGCGAGATCTGGCATAAGCAGGAGGCTTTGAAAAACATGTTAAGGCAAACGTCGCTTACGAGCGATTTTACAACGATTACAGATTTGCCAACTGAACTTGGCGGCTGGACACTTAATGTGCAGTGGAGCGGTAAGGACCCACGTTCGCAATTGTCTATCCCTGTAATGGCCGCCGATGAAGATTTTACGCACACGTTCAGAATGAAGTTAGCCGCCGGCCGAAGCTTTTCGGCAGGTTTTAAAACCGACTCGAATAATTACATGATCAACGAAAAAATGGCCAGCGTAATGGGCCTTACCGCCAGTACTGCAGTAGGCAAACCATTAGCGGTTTGGGGTAACAAGGGTACTATTGTAGGGGTTATAAAAGACTTTAATTTTAAGCCCGTTCAGCAAAGCATTGAGCCGTTGGTTATACCTTTCAATAAAATAGGCGGTTATGTGGTGATCAGGACCTTGCCCGGAAAAACTAATGCTACAATAAAGGCACTGGCGGCTATGAGCCAGGCGCTCAATCCAGCTTATCCCTTCAAATTTGATTTTATTGACCAGGAGTTATCCAAACTTTACAAAGGCGAACAACAAATGGGCAATATTTTTAATCTTTTTGCCGGTTTGGGGATCTTTATTTCGTGCCTGGGTTTATTTGGTTTATCAGCATTTATGGCCGAGCAGCGTACCAAGGAAATTGGCGTACGCAAAGTGTTAGGGGCATCTGTGGTAAACCTGGTTTACTTACTGTCATCAGGTATCACCAGGCTTATTTTGATTGCTATAGTTATCGCTATCCCACTTTCATGGTATGCGGTTAACAGCTGGCTGTCGGGTTTTGCTTATCATATCAATGCTGGCTGGCTGGTGTTCTTTATTGCCTCTGTAGCTGCATTGGGAATAGCCTGGATTACGGTTAGTTATGAATCTGTAAAAGCCGCGACAGTTAACCCGATAAAGAGTTTGAGGACGGAGTGATTGAATGTTTGTTTTACAAGGGAAATAAGCCCCAATAATAGCCAAATAGGTTTAACGAAAAATACCTGCGTTAGGGATGGGAGCGGCTACCGGCCAGCGAGCGTAAAGCCTGCAGGCGTATGAGTGTACAGCCCGGACCGGAGGTAACGCCCATATTCAGTTGGCAGTTATGAGTAAACAGTTTGCAGCATACATTTGATATTTTGCATGGTGATGATATGGTGTTCGGTTAAGCTGAAAGCTTAACTCATTTCAGGACGAAGTTACGCTTCGCTAAACTTCGACCAGTATTAGATAAAATCACAACCAATATTCTGATCAATTCTTAAATTCAAGTAATTCGGTTTCAGACAAAAGCAAGCATTCTGTCAATCCTCAAATCCCGTAAATTCTGATTCAGAAAGTTTTAGTTTTCATTGATCAATATATCTTTCGCCATAACCATGGGTACGCTGATATATTTTTTCTCCATGTAGTTGATCACCTTTTCCAGGATTTCGCGCGATTGCTCGTCCAGGCCTTGTACCTCATCGGCAAAAACAGAGTTGATGGCGGTATTGCGGATCTCCTTGATTTTTTCGGGTACCTGGCGCATAGCTACCTCAATACGGCGCTGTTTAAGCTGCTGTATAAATTCGGCTATGTTTTGTTCAATAATAGCTTCGGCATGTACCAGTTCGTGGTAGCGTTCCTGCAGGTTCTTTTTGGCAACCTCGTTAAGGGAGTGTACTTCGATAAAGTTAACCGGGAATTGCTCTAATACTTCGGGAGCGGTATCATTTGGGATGGCAAGATCCACAATGGTTTTCCTGCCGGTTTCGCCGTTGAGCAGCGATTGGTAAATTTCGGTGGTGATGATTGGCTCAACTGCCGATGTGCAGGTGATAATGGCATCAAAACCTTTTTTATAGCTTTTCAAAGCTTCGAGGTCAAACGCTTCTCCGCCCAAATCGGCAGCTAATTTTTCGGCATTGGCCACGGTACGGTTAAATACCGCGAAGTTTGAAAATTTATGTTTTTGAAGATATTTGGAAATGTTACGGTTAGTTTCGCCTGCGCCGATGATCAAAACACGGGCATTTGAACAAAGATTAAGGTCTTTTAGCTTGCGGTAAGCCAGCGATACTACCGAGATTGGGTTTTTGGAGATGTTGGTATGTGTATAAACTTCCTTGGCTGTTTTTACCACGCAGTTCATGATCATGCGCATGGCATCGCCGGTTAGGCCAGCCTCTTTGCAATGTTCATATGCTTTGCGTAATTGGGCCAGGATCTCCTTTTCGCCCACGATCAAACTCTCCAGCGAACATGAAGTACGCAACAGGTGCACCATAGCTTCCTGATCTTCATAAATAGACGCGCTATCCATAAAGGTGCTTAGTGAATCATGGCAAAGCTCTGTGTTGAAGGCCTCTATGAATTTTTTGGCAAAATCTTTGTCAACTGATTGTGGGGTTGTCATTACAAATTCCACACGGTTACAGGTAGCCAGGTAGAAGATCTCCGGGATGTTGAACTGCTTTTTAACTTGTGCAAGTTTATCTGTCAGATTTTCTTGGCAAACCACCAATCTACCCAATTCCTTCAGTTCAATCTGTTTGTGCGTAAAAGCTATTACCTTTAGATACTTCAAAGCAGTTTTAAAATTTGACCGAACAAAAGTATCACTATTCGGCACATCCAATGTCAACACTTTGTCAAACAGGCTTATTTGGAATGGTTATAAATTGCAAAAATGGCTTGTTTTGCAGTATTTAAACTGTTTTGCAATACGTATCACAAAATATTTGTAAATTAAAACATGGATAAGTATAAAAAAATAAGCCTGGTAATACTCGTGGCGTTTTACGTGCTTGCAGGCCTTAATCACTTCCGTGACCCGGACTTCTATTATGCCGTAATGCCCAATAACCTGCTTTACCCTGAGACTGTTAACCTACTTGCCGGGATTGCCGAAATTTCATTAGGGTTGTTACTTATACCATCCAAAACAAGGTATTGGGCCGCCTGGGGAATTGTTTTAATGTTGATTGCCTTTTTGCAGATCCACGTGAGCATGGCATTTAAAGCGCCAATGAAGTTAAATTCCATAACAGTTACACCTTTTTTGGCATGGCTGCGCTTAGCACTGCAGTTTGTACTGATCTATTGGGCCTGGTGGCATACAACCGATGCTAAAAAAGCTTAAACCAAAACAGCGTTTGGCTGTTGCTATCGAAGCAAAATAAAAATATGGATCTGCAAAGTATTGAAATGCGCAACCTGGAAGTACAGGACTACCAGGAGCTAAAAAAGTCAATGAAATCGGCCTATATGGATATGGACGAGGACTATTGGGATGCCAATTCTATTCGCCGGCTCATCAAAATATTCCCCGAAGGGCAGATCTGCATCACCGTTAACGATACGGTTGTTGGCTGTGCATTGGCTATTATAGTCGATTACCAAAAATTTGGCGATAACCACACCTATAAGCAAATTACCGGCGATAGTACCTTTAAAACCCATAATGACAAAGGGGATGTACTTTACGGTATTGATGTGTTTATCCATCCTAAATATCGTGGATTGCGCCTTGCACGTCGCTTGTATGATGCCCGCAAGGCCCTTTGCGAAAAGCTGAACCTGAAAAGCATTATAGCAGGCGGCCGGATCCCCAATTATCAAAAATTTCAGAACGAGCTTACACCCCGTCAGTATATTGATAAAGTAAAATATAAGGAGATCTACGACCCTACTTTATCGTTCCAGCTATCTAACGATTTCCATGTGCGCAAGGTATTGAGGAATTATCTGCCCGAGGATAGTCGCTCAAAAGGCTTTGCTACACTTATTGAGTGGAATAATGTTTATTACGAAGAGGTAAGCGATGTTATTAACCATAAAACGGTGGTACGCATTGGCCTGGTTCAATGGCAGATGCGTTCGTACAGTAATATCAGTGAGCTGATGAAACACGCCGAATATTTTGTTGACGCCGTGAGCGATTACCAGGCCGATTTTATCCTGTTCCCCGAGCTGTTCAATACACCGCTTATGGCCGATTATAACCATATGGATTCGGCCAAGGCCATGCGTGAGCTGGCTAAATATACCCAGCCCATTATCGAGGAGTTTTCAAAGCTGGCGGTATCGTATAATGTGAATATCATCGCGGGCAGCATGCCTTATATTTTTGAGGAGTCGTTGTATAATGTTTCCTACCTGTTCAGGCGGAATGGCAGTATGGAAGAGGTATACAAAATTCACCCAACCCCGGCCGAGATCAGCTCATGGGGCATGCGCGGCGGCGATGAGGTTAAAGTATTTGATACGGATTGCGGCAAGGTTGGCATCCTGATCTGCTATGATGTTGAATTTCCTGAACTATCACGCATTTTGGCCGGTCAGGATATGCAGATCTTGTTTGTTCCCTTCCTTACCGATACGCAAAATGGTTACAACCGGGTTAAGTTTTGCGCCCAGGCCCGTGCAGTTGAAAACGAATGCTATGTGGCTATTGCCGGCTGCGTTGGTAACCTGCCTAATGTAAATAATATGGGCATCAGCTATGCACAGTCGGCGGTGTTTACACCTTCTGATTTTGGCTTCCCTACAAACGGAATCCAATCTGAGGCTACGCCAAATACCGAAATGATTGTTATTGCCGATGTTGACCTCTCATTGCTGGATGAGCTGCATGAGTATGGCAGCGTGCAAAATATCAAAGACAGGCGCACGGATTTGTATAACATTACTTTTAATGGGAAGAGGGTGTAGGTAGTATTTTTTATATGTGCTGTTCTATCAGGGTCTCTCACAGAGGACCCTGATGTTCTACGCTATTCCATGTTATTATGGATCTTAAAATGATGGGCAACCTCAGGGTCCTCTGCGAGAGACCCTGAGGGGACGGGAGGGGTTCAACTTATCAAGATTACCCAATTTGACTATTGATTTTATGGGTAAACTTAAACTGCGGGAGACCCTGATGGGACTGGAACGTTTTTAAATTTTGTGGTTGCTGTTGAATGAATCCCTGAATATTTTCCAGCCGGCTTTGGTGAGTTTCCACAATTTTAAATACTTCCCATCATCAAGAACTTTACCATTTGGGTCAAAAACCTGCCAGGTGCCTTCTTCGGTAATGTAAGCTTTACCATCGCCATAAATATTGTCCGTTTGGAATTTAACACCTTTCACTTTTCCTGCAACAAAGGTATCCTCGAAATCCTTTTTCAGTGCCTTTTTGCCATTTATAGGCAGCATATTCGGCGCCAATAAAATAGCATCATCAGTATACAGGTTTATGATTGAAGCATCACTTTTTGCAAATAGCTCATAATAAAGTGTATTTATTTTTTGAATTGAGCTTTTGATCTGCTGTAAGCCGGGATTATTTGCCTGGGCGATGCCGCTTTTATACGTTAAAAAAAGACACAGGCATATAATTGCTGTAGTTAAGGTTTTTTGTTTCATGATCCTTTAAATATTGAATGAATAATTAAAGCGAAATTATATCCATAAAATGGGCCGAAATTGTAAAAATCGGAACAGCTTAATTATTGAGCGCGGCAGAAAAATCGGTTGAACTTTCGGGCGAGAACCGGGAAGGGAGCGACCCGGTAAAGAATTTAAAATCCTTTATAAAATGCGACTGATCAAAGTACCCGCATTCATAAGCGATGGAGGTGAGCGATAGTTTGTTTTCGGCAACCCGGTAAAGGCTTTTCTGAAACCGTGCTATCTTAGTGTACAAGTTCGGGCTCAGCCCGGAGTAGTTTAAAAATATTTTCTGAAGGTAACGGGAGGAAAGACCGTATTTAGCTGCCACTGTATTGATATTCTCCAGAAAATCTTCTCGGCTTAAGTCAAGCATGATGTTGTTAATCAGCTTTAGCCTACTGAATTTAGGCCCTGATGCTAACAGTCTTTTCATCAGAAACTCTTCCACTAAATCTATTCTCCGGTCCGGCGTTTTGGCCTCCATTAATCTCAAATGTAACAAAGCAGCTTCCTTTCCACCCAGCTCTTTGAAATCAATGACCCGGTCATTAAATTCTTCTATCCGTTCATTAAAAAAACAGGCGGCGGTATGGGTGAAAAAACGGATCCCAAACATACAGTGCTTACCGTAAGAGGTAAAAGTAAATGGCTGTATAGTTTGCCCCCACAATTGTATATCGGGACAGGTTACCATTTCGCCATTTTTTATCTGCTGCGGGCCATCCGCTCCCAGGTTGAATAAGATCTCGATAGCGCCTGTAGCAAACACCTTGTCATCCGTCATAACAGGAATATCTGTCTCGCACACAAAATAACATTGTATGAAATCTTTTAGTATGCCATTAGGACGATATTCGGTATAGCGCATGTCGACTGCAAGCTAATATATTCAAAATTAATATAACTGTTTCGATGATTTTGCTTTTCAAGGTTAAATAAAATCTACGAAAGGCCTGAAAGGGACGGGAAGAGAAGGCTTCAGTCCAATTGCACTTACTTATTTCAATAATATTTTCGGCCTTTAATACTAAATTAGCCTCCATGATCAGGAAAGATAGTTTCACCCTTCCCGGCGCTAAAGGGCGGCCAATGCTTATGGATGTTACCTACGACGATGTTTTTAAAAATACGCCGCTGGTAATTTTTGCCCATGGTTTTAAAGGATTTAAAGATTGGGGCACGCATGATCTGTTAGCCCGGTATTTTGCCGAAAAGGGTTTTCGTTTCCTGAAATTTAACTTTTCGCATAATGGCACAACGCCCGCCAATCCCTTGGATTTTGCCGATCTGACGGCCTTTGCTGATAATACAGTCTCTATTGAATTGGAAGATTTGGATACCATCATTGATTTTGCCTGCAGCGGTGCAAGCATCCCTGTTGCAAATGGTGTATACCTCATTGGGCACAGCATGGGCGGCGGCGTAAGTATTATCAAAACTGCCGAAGATAGCCGGATTAAAAAGCTGGTAACTATGGCCTCCATATCCGGTTTTCGGAACCTGTGGCCAAAACAAATAGAACAGCAATGGCGTTTGCAAAGCGTTTTTTACTTTGAAAATAAACGTACCGAGCAGCAAATGCCTGTTAAATCAACCCTGCTTGATGATCTGGATAGTCATCCGCTCAGGCTGGATATCATCAGGCAGGCAAGCTTTGTAACGCAACCTTGGCTCATTGTTCATGGTGATGCCGACCCTACCGTACCTGCAAGCCACTCACAGCAATTGTATGAAGCTAATCCTGCTGCTCAATACATAGTGCAAAAAGGCGCAGATCATACTTTTGGTGGCGAACATCCTTTTACCGGAGATGCTTTGCCGGCTCCGCTTGTTGAGTTTTGTGATACGGCAATATCATTCTTAAGTAAATAAAGGCTGAGCCGCTTCAACCATTCGTAACTTTTTTGCGTTAGTTATATCATACCTGATATAAGTACTATAATTGCTGTTATGAGTTTACCCGCATCGCGAAAAAGAGGACGAAAATATCTCAATACCATACCTACTGATGAGGCCGGCTTTGGTAAAATGATTCCCATTTTAAGGGAGTACATGAACAACAAGGCCGAAAATACGCCTAAGAAAACTTTAGGCCCTTTTAAAACAGATCTATCGGTTTACAGTACTCCGCCCGCATCGGGTTTGCGCATTACCTGGGTTGGTCATTCCAGTATCCTGATTGAGATTGATGGCAAACGCATCCTTACCGACCCGGTTTGGAGCGAGCGGGTTTCGTTTTCGCAATCGTTTGGGCCGAAGCGGTTTTTTCAGCCGCCGATAGCTTTGGAAAATCTGCCTCCGCTGGATGCCGTGATCCAATCGCACGATCATTACGACCATCTGGATAAGGCTACCATTAAGTTTTTTGCGGATAAGAACATCCCTTTTTTCTGTTCGATAGGAGTAGCGCAATATTTAACCCGCTGGGGAATGGCTGCCAACTTTATCACAGAAATGGATTGGGGCGATAGCGCCATGATCGGTAACGGAATTGTACTTACTGCAACGCCCTCACGCCATTTTTCGGGCAGGGGCATTGTTGGGCGGAACGAAACACTGTGGTCGTCGTTCGTAATTAAAGGTCCGCAGCATAATATTTATTTTGGTGCCGATTCGGGTTACTCGCCCGAATTTAAGGCGATAGGAGAGGCTTTTGGTCCGTTTGATTTGACTATGCTGGAGATAGGTGCTTACGGAAAATTCTGGCCGGACATTCATATGGGGCCTGATAATGCTTCAAATGCCCATCTCGATCTGAAAGGCAAACTGATGATGCCCATCCATTACGGTACGTTTAACCTGGCCCCGCATGCCTGGTACGAGCCTATTGAATGGCTAACCGCTATGGCAAACCAAAAACACATCGATTTATTTGTACCCAAACCCGGTGAGCCAACCGAAGTAAAAGGTGCCTGTAATTCTGATTGGTGGAAGGAATATTTATCTTAGAGGGATAAAAAACAATAAAAAGCAATAAAAAACATGTCATTGCGAGCTTAGCGTGGCAATCGCACGGAGGCAGGTCCCGCCCTGTATAGTATGCGATTGCTTCGTCGTGCCTCCTCGCAATGACATGGTTATGTAATCGACCATTCTATGTCCCAACCCTACATATTAGTCATCAACGGTAAGCCGGAAGGCCCTTTTACTATTCCCGAGCTAAAAAGCCGAGGCATTAAACCCGGTGATTTTGTTAAAACCGAGGATATGGTGGATTACAAGGAAGCCCAGGAAATAGCCGAGCTACGGGAGCTATTTGGCTTCGCCCGGCCTAAATTACTGATGCAATACTACGGCAGTTTTGACCAGCGCTGGCTGGCCTCGGCACTGGATTGGTTTATCGTGTTTGGCATATTTGTTTTACTGGCAGCAATGGCGGTGTTCCTGTTTATTACAGATAAGCAGGCGCGGATATACACCTCTATTGGCATCGTTGCTTTTACCCCCATTGGTAAATTAATTTATCATGTGTTGATGGAAAGTTCGGTTAAGCAGGCTACTTACGGCAAGCAAATGCTCAAAATAAAAGTGGTTGATATGGATGGTAATAGGATTAGTGTTGGTAAAGCCATTGGCCGCAACCTGGCCAAAATATTTTCGGTATTAACCTTTTTTATCGGCTACCTTATGGCTTTTTTTAATAAACAGCAGCAATGTTTACATGATATGATAGCGGGGACACTGGTAATTAAGGATAGGTTGGTGTGAGTGTTTTGTTTACAGAATTCTGTATATTAGCTATATAATTTAAATCAGATGAAAAAGACGACGGTGCTTGAAACCCTTGATTCATTTGAAGATGAGTTTGATACTGAAAAACTGATTGAGCGCCTTTTATTTGTTGAAAAAGTTGAGAAGGGTTTGCAGGACGTTAAAGAAGGCAAGGTAATGGACTATAAGGATGTAAAAAGGAAATTCGCAGATAAGTGGAGCAAGTAAACATTGTTATCACTGAATCTGCTTATGACGATTTATTAGATATAGAAACATATATATCGCAAGATTCTGAGTTAATTGCCAGAAATTTTATCAATAAAATATTTGACAAGATCGATCAGCTTTATAAATATCCTACATCAGGAAAGTTTGTACCAGAGATAGCAGATAGATCAATCAGGGAATTATAATTAAACAAGTATAGAATCATCTACCAAATAGTTGATGATAAAAATATTAATGTGCTTAGAATTGTACACGGAGCAAGATTGCTGGATATCGAGCTATGAAAAACGTTAGTTGATTATGAAATCATTAATTGCACATCCGGAAAATAAAGAGCAATTAGATGCTTTAAAAAAGCTGTTCAAAGCTTTTAACATTTCATTCGATATTAAAAAGTCAGTAAAAAAACAAAAAGTTGATAAAGTAAAAGATGATTATAGCGAAAGGTCATTTACCTAATCTTTCCCGCCTTTAAACATTACAACTTCCTCCCATCAAACAACTTTCGTATTTTTGTAATCTAATTTCCATCATTGATGAATACTGATGCTGTTAAAGTGCTGCCCGGCCGTTATTGTAACTCGTTAACCGAATATTCACGCTTTATTACCCGCGAGGTTAATATTGGCGACGTGCCTATGGGCGGGAATAATCCAATCCGGATCCAAAGCATGACCACTACCGATACCATGGATACCATTGGTACGGTTGAGCAATCAATCCGCATGGTTGATGCGGGTTGCGAGTATGTGCGCATCACCGCACCCAGTATCAAAGAGGCCCAAAACCTGGCCGAAATTAAAAAGCAGCTTCGTGCACGGGGCTATACCGTGCCTTTGGTTGCTGATATCCATTTTACCCCAAATGCTGCCGAGGTAGCTGCACGTATTGTTGAAAAAGTGCGCGTAAACCCCGGCAACTACGCCGATAAAAAGAAATTCGATCAGATTGATTACACCGACCTGGAATACCAGGGCGAACTTGAACGCATCTTTCAGAAATTTACGCCGCTTGTAAAAGTTTGTAAAGAATATGGAACCGCTATGCGCATAGGTACCAACCATGGTTCACTGAGCGACAGGATTATGAGTCGTTATGGCGATACCCCGCAGGGCATGGTTGAATCGGCCATGGAATTTATGCGGATGTGCGAGCAGCTCAATTTTTATAACCTCGTAATCTCCATGAAATCGAGCAATCCACAGGTAATGGTACAGGCCTACCGTTTGCTGGTTGAAACCATGGTTGCCGAGGGTATGAACTATCCGTTGCACTTAGGTGTAACCGAGGCCGGCGATGGCGAAGACGGTCGCATAAAATCTGCCGTGGGCATTGGTACCTTGTTGGAAGACGGCCTTGGTGATACCGTACGCGTATCCCTTACCGAAGAGCCCGAAGCTGAAGCACCTGTCGCTATTGAACTGGTTCGCCGTTACACTATGAGGGAAAAGGCGAAAGGCGAAAGGCAAAAGGTAGCTGCGGAAGAAAAAAACCTTTCGCCTTTAACCTTTGACCTTTCACCTTCAAAACATAGCCCCTACGAATACAAAAAACGCGAAACCTACGAGGCTAACGCATTTATCGGTGGGCATTTAGTGCCGAGGGTTGTTGTTGATTTATCTAAAAAGAACCTGAAAGATCCGGCTGTGCTGAATGAAGCGGGATACCTGTATTCGCCGCTGCTGGATAAATACAACATGGCCGAGCAATCGGTTGATTTTGTTTACCTGGCTAATGAATTACCTTCATTTACTTTACCGGGCAATTTAAAGCAGTTATATAATTATAACACATGGCTTAAACTGGCTGATAAAACCAACTGTCACCCCGTATTCACATTGCAGGAATACATCGGGGATGTTGACCGCTCATCAAAACTGAACCTGGTACATTTAAAACCCGCTGATATTGATTCGGAAGATTTCGGCTCAATTCAACTGGATAAATCGCTGGTATTGGTATTGGAAACAGATGCGCTACATGGCATGGCCGAACAGCGTTCTTTCTTCTTCAAAATGGAAGAACTGGGTTTGGATGTACCGGTGATTGTAAAGAGAAGCTATTTGTTTGAGTCCGAAAGTGCGGAAGCCCATAGTCCATGGACCATGGACCATGGACAAACTCTTCTCCAACTCTACGCCTCTACTGATCTTGGCGCTTTATTAGTTGACGGTTTTGGCGATGGTATCTGGATAGATGCACCTGAATTACCTACCAGTGTAATTACTTCTACTGCTTTTGGTATTTTACAGGCTACCCGGTCAAGGATTTCTAAAACGGAATATATCTCCTGCCCAAGCTGTGGGCGTACCCTGTTCGATCTGATGGTTACTACCCAAATGATCCGCAGTCGTACCAGTCACCTTAAAGGGTTAAAGATTGGCATCATGGGCTGTATTGTAAATGGTCCCGGTGAAATGGCTGATGCCGATTACGGTTACGTAGGTTCTGGTACTGATAAAATTACCCTTTACCGGGGTAAAGAAGCTGTGAAGAAAAACATCAGTTCGGCCAATGCGCTTGATGAGCTAATCAATATCATCAAAGGTGATGGTAACTGGATAGATGCGGTGCAGGAATAATTGTCTGAACCGGGATTAAACCGATTTGTCGGATTCAAGGATTTTTAACGTCCCCTGAAATCTCTCCCAGAGGGATTTCAGGGGACATTCTTTTAGATTACCCACCATTTATCCGGGAAATCCATAAATCCTAAAAATCACGGTTCAGAAACTTTTGCCCCCTCAGGGTCTCTCGCAGAGGACCCTGAGGGAACGAGAAGCAAGGCAAAAATGACTCAATGACTAATGCCCCAATGACCTCTTAAAGAAGGTCAAAGCCAATATCTTTCCTAAAGTACATGCCATCATAATAAATCCGGCTTGCATCGGCAGTAGCCTGTTGCAGGGCGCTGAACATATCATCCTGTACGGTAGTAATAGCTAATACACGGCCGCCTGTGGTTATTACATCATTGCCATCCATTGAAGTGCCTGCGTGGAACACGATCGAGTCGCGCACGTTTTCGGTACCGGTAATCACCTTGTTTTTCAGGTATTCGCCGGGGTAACCTCCCGCAACCATGACTACGGTGGCCGCTGTTTTAGGGCTGATGATGATCTCTTTTTCGTTCAGGTTCCCTTCGGCAACGCCTAACAGCAAATCAACAAAGTCCGAATCGATACGGCGCATTACGCTCTCGGTTTCTGGGTCGCCCATACGGCAGTTGTATTCAATAACCCAGGGTTCACCATTGCTGTTCATCAGGCCAATAAAAATAAAACCTTTATAAGGGATGCCATCTTTCTTCAAACCTTCAATAGTAGGGATGATCACGCGCTCCTCTACCTTTTTCATGTAAGCAGCGTCGGCAAACGGAACGGGAGAGATAGAGCCCATACCACCGGTATTTAAGCCGGTGTCACCTTCGCCAATACGTTTATAATCTTTAGCCTCGGGTAAAATTTTATAGCTGTTGCCATCGGTCATCACAAAAACCGATAGTTCAATGCCTGTTAAAAATTGTTCAACAACCACGCGTGAGCTTGCTTCGCCAAATTTGGCATCGGCCAGCATCGCAGTAAGTTCGGTTTGTGCTTCCTCTAAAGTAAGGCAGATCAGTACGCCTTTGCCGGCTGCAAGGCCGTCGGCTTTCAATACCACCGGTAGTCCGGCGGTAGCTAAATAGGTTAGGCCATCTTGCAGGGTATCTTTGGTGAAAGTTCTATAAGCAGCGGTAGGGATGTTATGTCTCTCCATAAACTGCTTGGAAAAATCTTTACTGCCTTCCAGCTGTGCGCCTTCTTGCCGCGGGCCAACAACCGGGATGTTTTTCAATTGCTCATCGGCCAGGAAAAAATCATGAACGCCTTTTACCAGGGGCTCTTCGGGGCCAACCAATACCAGGTTGATATCCTCTTTTAAAACAAGTGCTTTAATGCCTTCAAAGTCGGTAACTTTAATATTTACGTTTGTACCGTATTGGGTGGTGCCGGCATTGCCGGGAGCAATAAAAAGTTTGTCGCAATGAGCGCTTTGGGCTACTTTCCAGGCGAAGGCACTTTCCCTTCCGCCCGAACCAAGGATCAGAATGTTCATGCGGCAAAGATAGTTTTTTTAATAAGCCTTTAATACTATATATGAGGCTACTTGTGTTATAAGTAGTAAATTTACCCCATGGCCCGTAGACTCGAAAAGTTTGAAAAGCTCCCGGTATACCAAAAATCGCAGGAATTATTTGACCTGGCGGATGTAATTGCCGAATCATTAAAGGAAGACAGCATGAAAGAACATCTGGCCATACAGATGTGCAGTAATGCCGCTCTGATCCAGGCAAAAATTGCCGGCGCCGAAGGTGGTAGCCTGTATTCGCTGCGGATGCAAAATGCTGTGCTCATTAAACTTGCGGTGCAGGATATGTTTAATGCCGTATCTTTTGCATCAATGGTGAAAATTAATGAAGAGGACTATGTACAGTTGATGAGGGAAAAGGTAGAGGAGTTTCGCCTGGTTTTTGTAGAATGGATCAGGGGATTTGATAAAAGCTATGATATCCCCGACAATTGGGCCATCCGCTTTGACACCAGTACGCCCGAACAGGAAAAGATGGAAGAACTGATGTTTGATGAAGACCGCTTTTTTGGCGAATTTAATGAGGATGACGAAGACATGGGCAGCTTCGATGATTTTGACGATGATGAAGAGGATGAGGACAAAAACGACGACGATAAATAAAAGCAGAACGACATCGATTTGATTTCGGATATCTAATTTTTGATTTCGGATTTTGAATAACAAAACAAAAGAGCTGAAGGATTTTCCCTCAGCTCTTTTATGTTTTTTAGCTTTCTGCTTTAAGCCTTCGGCCTTCAGCTCAATTAGCAGTATTGTTCAAACGCGTCAATCAGGTTATCGGCAATCATTTGTGCCGGGCGGCCTTCTATCTGGTAGCGCTCAATTATATGCACCAGCTTGCCATCTTTAAACAGCGCCATGGCAGGTGACGATGGCGGGTAAGGCAGCATATAGTTACGCGCGGTATCAACAGCTTCTTTTTCCATGCCTGCAAAAACGGTTACCAGTCTATCTGGATGTTTGCCGTTTGCGGCGGCAATTTTTGCAGCTGGGCGTGCGTTTGCCGCAGCACAGCCACATACCGAGTTAACCATTACAAATACTGTACCTTCGCTTTCAATAGCGTTTTTTACAGCATCGGCATCTTTTAATTCTTCAAAACCAACCCTGGTCAGATCTTCCCGCATCGGGGCTACTAAATATTCCGGATACATCATTTTTTTTTGCTTTACAATAAAATCAGTGTTACAAAAATAAGAAATGATACTTGGTTTACGTTTATAAAAACTCAATAATAACAATTGGTTGACGATTAACGTAGGAGGCTATTTCATTGATAGCCTGTTTACATACATTTAATATTGTTTTATTAACAGTAATTTTTAACTTGCATATCCCTAATTATTTTGAATTTGATGAAACTTAAAACACCTGATATTAGCACTGTTGTTATCATCAACAAAAATCAACAGCATACAAAATCATTACAAATAAAAACCAAGCATCTTAACAGGCTTAAACACTACGCGTGGAGCATAGCTGCTATTGTAGCCGTACTTGGTGGTTTGGTGTTTTACCTGCATCATAAAAGCACTGTACAGGAGGCCGAAAACCAGCAGTTACAGGCGCAGATAGCTAAACTTAAAGGCAGCATGCCGGTTGTTAATGCAGAGGTAAATACGCAGGGTACTGCCCAGTCGTACATTCAATCTATCGAGGGTAAACTTAAAACTATAAATGAGTATTTAAAAAGGCGCGGCCTTAAAGGTTTCACAGTAAAAGGAACCGGGGGCGATGGCAACAGGGAAGGAGTAAAACTACCCGATACTGAAGCTTACAGTCTGTATGACGATTACCTCAAGCGTTTAACAAGCACTATTGCGTTTACCCCGATGGGCTATCCGAGGATCAGCTCGTTTACTTCATTTTTTGGTTACAGGAGCGATCCTTTTGATTCGGAACATGCCGAGTTTCACCCTGGTATTGATTTTAAAGGTAACCGGGGCGATGCAGTAAAATGTACGGCCAGCGGCAAAGTTGTTTTTGCTGGATGGGCCGGTGGATATGGTAAATGTGTCAGGATTCAGCATATTAACAACCTGGAGACCTTGTACGGCCATCTTTCAAAAATTGAAGTGAAGGTAGGGCAGCAGGTTACCGTTGGTGATAACATAGGCAAGGTAGGTTCAACCGGGCACTCAACGGGGGCACATCTGCATTATGAAGTACGTAAAAACGGGAAGCCGGTTAACCCGGTAAATTTTTTAACCCTGAATAAATAAGTTCTAAGCAGGAAGTTTGTTAAGTCGGAAGTCTTAAGTCCTGAGTCGGAAGTTGACCATGGATTATTATGATGCAGATTTAGAACTATCGACTTCGGACTTAGAAGTTAAGACTTTAAAAACATGGCTATTTTTTCTAAAAAAGATAAAGTTGCGCTTGATTTACAGGCAATCTCGACCCTCATTAGCGAAGGCAGTGTATTAGAAGGTAACCTGAAAGCCCCGGCTTTTGCACGGATCGACGGACTTGTTAACGGCGATGTAATGGTTGATGAGGGCCTGATCCTTGGCGAAAAGGGAGAGGTTAAGGGAAATATAAGTACCAAAGAGATCTTTGTTTATGGCACGGTAAGGGGCGATATTAATACCTCCTCGCTTGAAATAAAAGCTACAGGCCGCATAACCGGCGACATCAAAACACAGAACCTGGCCGTTGAAAATGGCGGGGTTTATAATGGTAACCTGACCATGCAGCAGGGAGAGGTGCAAAAGCAGTTACAGGCATAGATAGCTTTTTTAAGTTCTTGCTGCTAAATAGCACAATTGCCCGTTCTTGTCAATGAAAACCAAACATTTCATTTTCACAAGGATATCAGTTAACTTTGCACTCTCAAAATAAAATCGATATGTCATCAGTAGAAACTGCATTCGTTAAATACAAAGTAAAAGATCTGTCGCTGGCAGAGTGGGGCCGGAAGGAAATTGAACTGGCTGAGGCTGAGATGCCCGGCTTAATGGCTTTACGTAAAGAGTACGGCCCAAGCCAGCCGCTTAAAGGCGCAAGGATTGCCGGTTGTTTGCACATGACCATCCAAACCGCTGTTTTAATTGAAACCCTGATTGCCCTTGGTGCCGAAGTTACCTGGTCGTCATGTAATATATTCTCAACGCAGGATCATGCTGCTGCTGCTATTGCTGCCGCCGGCATTTCTGTTTACGCCTGGAAAGGCATGAATGCCGAAGAATTTGACTGGTGCATTGAACAAACTTTATTTTTTGGCGAAGACCGCCAGCCGCTTAACATGATCCTTGATGATGGCGGTGATTTAACCAACATGGTATTGGATAAATACCCTGAGCTGGTTGCTGCTATCAAAGGCTTATCAGAAGAAACTACCACCGGCGTACACCGTTTATATGAGCGCATGAAAGCAGGAACCCTGCCAATGCCAGCTATTAACGTTAACGATTCGGTTACCAAATCAAAATTTGATAACAAATACGGTTGCCGCGAATCATTGGTTGACGCTATCCGTCGCGCTACCGACGTGATGATGGCCGGTAAAGTGGCCGTTGTTTGCGGTTATGGCGATGTTGGTAAAGGTTCGGCCGATTCTTTACGCAATTCCGGCGTACGTGTTATTGTTACCGAGATCGACCCGATCTGTGCTTTACAGGCTGCAATGGAAGGTTTTGAAGTTAAAAAACTAAGCACTGCTATCACTGAAGCTGATATCGTGGTTACTGCTACAGGCAACAAGAACATTGTTCGCGAGCAGCACTTCCGCGCGTTGAAAGATAAAGCAATCGTTTGTAACATCGGTCACTTTGATAACGAGATTGACATGGCCTGGTTAAACGGTGTTTATGGCAATACCAAAGTGGAAATTAAACCACAGGTTGATAAATATACCATTGAAGGTAAAGACGTTATTGTGTTAGCCGAAGGCCGTTTGGTTAACTTAGGTTGCGCTACCGGTCACCCAAGCTTTGTAATGAGTAACTCGTTCACCAACCAAACTTTAGCTCAGTTAGAGCTTTGGACAAATGGTGCCGCTTATGAAAACAAAGTTTACACCCTGCCAAAACACCTGGACGAAAAAGTAGCCCGCCTGCACCTTGCAAAAATCGGTGTTGAGCTGGAAGTACTTGACCAGGACCAGGCTGAGTACATCGGCGTAACGGTTGAAGGTCCGTTTAAACCGGAATATTACCGTTATTAATCTTTTTAAGGTTAAAGCATAAAGGCGAAAGCTGAAAGGTTTTTGCTTTGAAAATATGAGAGGCCGCATCACTTGTTTTTGGATACGGCCTTTTTTGATTTATATGATTTGATGTTTTTCATGAGTTAAGCCCGATGAACTATCCCGGGCATAATATGATCAACCGTTTTAGAAGTCGCGGTTGAGACGTGATTTTACACTTGAATAACCGCGCGCAGGCCCTGACAACGTAACTATAATTACACAATATATTTTTTACATAATTAAGTAATATTTATGTGTCCGTAACTGTTAATTGTTTGTCATTTGCTAATATTGACAATCGATTACAATGTGTGATCTGTGCACATTTATACCTGTTTTATGCGTAAATTATTTACTTTATTATTTGTTGTTATTGCATTTTCGGCCCGGAGCCAAACCAGGGGCGACTTTTCGGGCACCGTTACCGATAGCAAGAACCAGCCTATCGCGGGCGCTACGGTGTATTTGCTCAATACCAACTACCAAACCAGCGCCGACAGAAGCGGAAAATTTATTTTAAAAAGCATAACTGCCGGGAAATATACCTTGCATATCAGCGCTATTGGCTATGCGGCTAAAAATATCCCGGTAATTATAATCGGTACCAGTCGCCCAATAACAATTCAGTTGAATGATGCCAGCAACCAGTTGGATGAGGTTACAGTATCGGCGCAAAAAACAGAAGAACAGGCCCAACGTGTACCATTCAGTATTTCAACGCTCTCGGCCAAACAAATCCAGGATTACAGGCTTTGGGATTTAAAGGATCTTACTGCCATTGTACCTAACTTAAACTCGGGCGCCCCCGGCGATGGCCGTACCGTTACCGGCATCCGCGGTATTGTTACCACATCATATGACCCCGCCGTTGCAACCTATGTTGATGGTGTAAACCAATACGGACTGGATACCTATATCCCCCAATTGCTGGATGTGGATAGGATAGAAGTGCTTCGCGGCCCGCAGGGAACGCTTTATGGCCGTAATGCTACCGGCGGTGTTATCAATGTGATCACCAAGCAGCCATCAAACACCCTGAGCGGTTTTGCCGGTGTTGATGTGGGTAACTACAATCAGCAACGCTATACGTTAGGTATTAAAGCGCCGCTGGTAAAAGATAAATTCTATTTAGGCGTAGCAGGAATATATTCTGGCTTTAATGGTTTTTATACCAATACATTTAACAATACCCATTTTGATAAACAGCACTACTTTTTGGGTAACTACTACCTGAAGTTTTTGGCTACCCCCAAACTGGCCTTTACGCTGAATGTAAAAAACTACAACAACCGCAACAACGGCGCGTTCACCTTAGCAGGTTCGCCTGATGATGCTTTAAGCCATCCTTTTGAGGTTAACCAGAACGCTACGACTAAAATGGTTGATAATACTTTTCAGTCATCATTAACGGCCAACTACAGCGGCAATGATTTTAATTTCACTTCGCAAACATCCTACCAGGTAAACAACCGCTATTATACCACACCTATCGATGGCGATTTTTCTCCTATCGACGCCGTATCTATCATAAATAATTATGGCGGCAAATGGAACAAGGTAAAAACCACCATTCAGGAGTTCCGCTTTACTTCGCCGGCATCATCAACCTCAAAATTGAAATGGGCAGCCGGTACTTATGGCTTTTATCACTATGCGCCAAACAGGCAGGGTACTTACTTTGGTGACGATGCCGGCGCTGTTGGCTCACCGATGACTGATTTTACCAGTATCAATACCAATACCGACCGAAACTATGGCATAGCTGTTTACGGACAGGCTACTTATGCCGTGAATGAGCAGTTTGATATCACAGCTGGTTTGCGTTATGACTACGAGCATAAAAAGGAAAACGTAATGGGCGAGTTCCTGCCAAAGGGCGGCGAGTCGGTTGTTACCCGCTCGGATACTTCATCAACGGCGCACTATAAAGCATTTACGCCTAAGGTTAGCCTGGCTTATCATGTATCAGCACATAATAACCTGTTTGCTACTTACAGCCGCGGTTTTCGTGCGGGGGGCATTACCGAATTAGGTTCTGATCCTTCTTCTCCGCCGCTTTATTCTTTCAAGCCCGAGTACAGCAATAATTTTGAAGTAGGATCAAAAAACGACTTTTTAGATAATCGGATCCGTGTAAACGTAACCGCGTTTTACACCCGCGTTACCGATGCCCAGGTACCAACACTGGTATTGCCTGATGCTATTACCATTACCAAAAACGCAGGCAAGTTAAGCAGCAAAGGTATCGAGGCCGAAATTAACGCCACCCCAATTAAAGGCCTGGAGTTTGATTACAATTTTGGTTACACCCACGCCCGTTATACTACTTTAGTAGTTGGCAGCAATGGTGAAGAAGTGAATTTAAAAGGCAACAAGCAAATTTATACGCCTAACATCACCAGCATGCTGGCCCTGCAATATGGCTATGATCTGGGCGGGCTGCTGAAAACTAAATTGATTGCCCGCGGCGAGTGGCGCTATCTTGGCGATCAGTATTTCGACCTGGCAAACCAGATAAAACAAAAAGGCTACAACAAGTTCAACGCGAGGGTAGGTGTAAGCACCAAAAGGTTTGGGTTGTTCTTTTGGGAAAGCAATATCGCCGACAAAAAATACATTGATTATGCCTATGATTTCGGCGCGACACACTTAGGCAACCCGCGGACCTATGGAGTGTCGCTGAATACTACTTTTTAAGTTAAACTTCTTATAGAAGAATGTCATTTCGACGAGCATAAAGGCCATAAGCGGTGGCTGCGAGGAGAAATCTTCTACGCTATGCTTAAAGCTGGTTTAGGCGTGTAAGGTTTCTCTTTCGCCCCGACGCACTGATCTCTACCGCTCCGTCGAAATGACATTTTTATTTTAAAACTTTCAGTTATTCTGGCCTATAATATCCCGGATATTTTTTGTTAATTCATTTAAAATCTGATTTATACAAAATCATCATCCGTATGAAAAAGAATATCCTGCCGCTGCTCATCGCTATAATTACCATTGCTATCACTTTTCCCGCGCATTCGCAGGTTATTACCAAATACGGAGATAACGTAAGCACGCTTGATGGCATCATGAAAGCTTATTACGATGTGGTCTCGGTTAAGAAAGGCGAAAAGGTAAGCTATGAGCGCGACAGCCTGCTGCATATTGCCAATGCTCATGTTGGTGCAGGCTATACCGATAAACAAGGCAAACAGCAGTTTAGCTATATGACGTTGAAGGAATACCACAAACTGGCCGACCCATCATTGTCAAAAAATGGTTTTGATGAGCGGGAGATAGCCCGCCGCGTTGAAAAATTTGGCAGTATTTACCATGTATGGAGTACCTATGAATCGCGCAACACAGCCGACGGCCCTGTAACCGAGCGCGGCATCAACAGCATTGAACTCTTTAACGATGGCACCCGTTTCTGGATTCTGGCATGGTTTTATGACGGTGAGCGCAAGGATAACCCGATACCAGCGGAGTATTTGAAATAGTTTTTAAGTCGATGGACCATAGTCGATAGACCATAGCCAAAATTAAGTGCCATGGACTATGGCCCATCGACCATGGACTTTTTCAACTTTCCAACTAAATACCTAACTTCACCGCCCTGAAATCATATACTTTAATTATGAAATTATTAGAAGGAAAAACCGCGTTGGTTACCGGCGCGTCAAAAGGAATAGGCCGCAAGATTGCCGAAAAATTTGCCGAGCATGGCGCTAATGTAGCTTTCACTTATTTGTCGTCTGTTGAAAAAGGCCAGGCCCTTGAGCAGGAGCTGCAAAGTTTTGGCACTAAAGTAAAAGGTTACCGTTCTGATGCTTCCAAATTTGACGAGGCTGATAAACTGATTACCGATATTGTTGCTGATTTCGGTACGCTTGATATTGTTGTCAACAATGCCGGTATCACTAAAGACGGTTTGCTGATGCGCATGACCGAAGAAAACTGGGACGAAGTGCTCGACGTAAACCTGAAATCGATATTTAATGTTACCAAGGCTGCCTCAAAAATCATGATGAAAAACCGTAAAGGTGTATTCATTAACATGAGCTCGGTTGTTGGTGTGCAGGGCAATGCCGGCCAGGCCAACTATGCTGCCTCAAAAGCAGGTATCATTGGTTTCTCTAAATCAGTAGCTAAAGAACTGGGCTCACGTAACATCCGTACCAACGTAGTTGCCCCGGGCTTTATCCGCACCGAAATGACCGAAGTGCTCGACCCTAAAGTTGTTGAAGGCTGGGCAGCAGGTATTCCGCTTAAACGCGCGGGTGAAACTGAGGACGTAGCCAATGCCTGTGTATTCCTTGCATCTGATATGGCCGCTTACATCACCGGACAGGTTATCCCTGTTGATGGTGGTATGTTGTAAGAATGCACCCCCTCTAAATCTCCCCCAAAAGGGGAGACTTGAAAAAGCTTTTAAGCCCTCTCCTTTGGAGAGGGTTGGGTGAGGTTTAAAACTTATTCCCCTCCTTTCACAATAATTTCGCATTTTGCAGGTAATGTTTATTGGGCCGGATGATCTGCGCCCTGATGATACTATAGCTACAAATGTTTTCACTTACATGGGGTTCTGTTTCGGGATGGTGGTTGCCTGCCGGTTTATTGCTTGGCTTGGCATATGCCTGGCTCATGTATCGCAAGCCGGTTGATCTTGGTAAAAACTTACGCTATGTCCTTACCGCTATCCGCGCGGTTACCGTGTTTTTCATAACGGTGCTGCTCATCTCTCCCCTGGTAAAATCGGTTAAATATGAGCCGCAAAAGCCTTTAGTGCTTATTGCGCAGGATAATTCATCGTCCATCAATACTTTTAAACCTGCAGGCTTTAACTCATCTGTCTTTGTCGATGATCTGGCTAAACTAAAACAGGAACTTGGCGACAAGTATGATGTGCAGGAGTTTAATTTTGACAAAGCCCTGCATCCCAGTCTTTCAAAAAAATTTAATGGTAAGCAAACCGATATAGCAGGCGCGTTGCACCAGCTTAACGACAGGTTCACTAATCAAAACATCGGTGCGCTGATATTGGCAACTGACGGTTTATACAACCAGGGTAATGATCCGCAATATGAGGCCAGGAATATCAAAACCAGTATTTACACCATAGCCCTTGGCGATACTACGGCTAAGCGCGATCTGCTCATCGGAAATGTAAACTATAACAAAACGGCCTTTTTAGGAAATGATTTTGTGATAGAAGTGCTTGCCACGGCCTACCAAAGCAAGGGCGAAAGTATGAACCTGTCGGTTACCGAAGATGGTAAACAGGTGTACGCCCAAAGCATTGCGGTAACCGCAAACGATTTTAAAAAAATCGTCCCCATAAAGCTGAACGCAGCTAAAAAAGGCATCAGAAAATATACTATCAGCATTGCTCCTGTTAAGAACGAGCTATCCATCCAAAACAATACCGAAACTATTTATGTGGAAGTGCTTGATGCCCGGCAAAAGGTGCTGCTGTTATACAACGGTCCGCATCCCGATTTAACGGTGATTAAGCAGGCTATCGAAACCAATAAAAACTTTGAGGTAAAGGCAAGTTCACTTGCTGATGCTGCAAGCATTAAACCGGCAGATTATAGCCTGGTGATCCTGTACCAGCTTTCGGCAGGCGAATACCCGCCGGTAAAAAGCTTTATTGCTAAGAGCAAAACACCGGTTTGGTATATCGTTGGTTCACAAAGTAACCTGCAGGCCGTTAACAGTGAGCAAAACACGGTGCGCATAAGCGCAGGCCGTGCTGAAACCCAGGAAGTGATGCCCCTGCCAACTAATGATTTTACGGCTTTCACCCTCTCAGATTCAGCGCGAAAAAAGATTACCGCCTTTCCGCCATTAATAGCGCCGTTCGGCGGTTATGGAACCGCTGCAGGTGCTTCAGTTTTATTGAAACAAAAGATCGGGACTGTAGCTACTACCTATCCTTTACTGGCCTTTGGCGATGAGGCTGGCCGGCGTATAGCCGTATTAACCGGCGAAGGGCTGTGGCGCTGGCAACTGGCCGAATATCAAAACTATGGTAACCGCAACGCTATTGACGAATTGCTGAGCCAAACGGTACAGTATTTAACTGCCAACGCAAACCGTCAGCGTTTTCGTGTTTATCCGGCCCGTAATGTATTTGATGAAGGGGAAAACGTGATCCTTAATGCCGAGTTATATAATGAAGCCCTTGAGTTGATTAACATCCCTGATGTGAAGATAGAGCTGAAAAGCACGGCCGGAAAAAACTATAGCTTCCTGTTTACACGTACCGGGCAAAGCTATCAACTTGATGCGGGTACCCTCCCCATAGGCGAATACACCTACAATGCATCAACCCAAAACGGCAAACAGGAGTTTAAAGCTACCGGACAATTAACCATAAAACCGCTTAACCTCGAAACCCGCCAAAGCGCTGCTAATCATACATTGCTTAATACCCTGGCCAAACAAAGCGGCGGGCAAATGATCAAACCATCGCAGCTAAGCCAGCTTGCCGACCTGATCCGCAAAAATGAGAACATCAAAACGGTGGTTTATGAAGATAAGCATTACAGCGATTTGATAGATCTGAAATGGCTGTTTGGGTTGATCCTGCTGCTATTATCAACCGAGTGGTTTTTGAGGAAGCGGGAAGGGGAAGTGTAAGGTAGTAGAGTCAAGACCGCAAGAAGTAAGAGGCAGGGGAAGAAAGAAAAAAAAGCGGGGCATGTGCGATTTCAAGCCACTGTTTATTTCTTCTCAATGTCATTTCGATAGAGCTGGGGGGCTTGAGCGGTGTAGCGAAAGAGAAATCTTCTACATCAAGCTCTACACTGTACCTGTAAAAGCAAGGCGTAGAAGATTTCTCCTCGCCTCCGGGGCGCAAATCCCACCCTTGATTCGTCGAAATGACATTCTTTTCTATTAATGATAACGTTAAAAAGATATGTACACAGTAGGTTCCAGTGGAGGGAATCGCACGGGCCCCAGCTTTACTACACTTTACTTCTCCCTCGTCTCCGGGATTACCACGTAAACATCCTCATTGGCTTTTTTCATGAGGTACTTTTCACGGGCAAATTTTTCCATTTGCTGTGGGTTGGTGGTTAATTCTTTAAGCTCTTTGGTCACCTGGTCGGTTTGGGCTTTGTAGAAATCGCGCTCGAGCCTTAGTTTTTTAACCTGCTGGTGGTATTGGTATTGCGAAAAAAGATCGTTCCTGTCAAAAAATATCATCCACACCACAAAAGCAATGGTAACCAGGAAAAACTTGTTCTTGAAAAGATCTATAAGGCGTTTCATTGATACCGGCTGGATAATTTTCATTTAAAGCTATTTAATTTTTTCGACCGTTACAAATATGCTTATTAACTTATTAACAGGAAAGTTTTTTGCGGTGAATGGTTGATTGAGTTGATTAGGTGAGTGGTTGGTTTTCGGAGATTATAACTACTCACTTAATCAATCATTCACTTAATCAACTTAATATTTATCCTCTTTTAGCTCCACTCATACCGCTGGCTCCGCCGCGACCAGCCTCTGAACGGCTGCCGCCTGATCTTTTATTGCCGCCTGAGCGGCCGTTACCGCCCGGACGGTTATTGCCGCCACCTCCTGACCTGCGGTTGCCGCCCCGGCCGCCACGCTGGCCGCCGCCCGAGCCACCTTTTTTAGGCGCTTCGTTTATTTTAGCTGCCATAGCTGCCGGACTAAGCGGGTATGGATGACCTTCCTCAATCGGAATCTGTTTGGCTATTAGCTTGTGGATATCTTTCAAAAATTCCAGCTCTTCAGCATCGCAAAATGAAAATGCTATGCCATTGGCACCAGCCCGGCCCGTACGGCCAATACGGTGTACATAAGTTTCGGGTACGTTTGGCAACTCGTAGTTGATAACATGGGTAAGGTCATCAATATCAATACCACGGGCCGCGATATCTGTAGCTATTAATACTCGGGTTGTGCGGTTTTTAAAGTTAGTTAAAGCACGCTGCCTTGCATTTTGTGATTTATTACCGTGGATGGCTTCGGCAGTGATACCTACACGGTTCAGGTCTTTAACCACTTTATCTGCACCGTGTTTGGTACGGGTAAATACCAAAACGGTTTTAATGTCCTTATCTTTCAGGATATGGATCAGCAACGATTTCTTATCTCCCTTATCCACATAATAAACTGCTTGCTGAATGGTATCCGCAGTTGATGAAACCGGGGTAACTTCAACTTTTTCGGGGTTATTCAGGATACTATCTGCCAGGCTTTGGATCTCTTTTGGCATGGTGGCCGAAAAGAACAATGTTTGCCTTTTTGCCGGTACTTTAGCTATGATCTTTTTAACATCGTTAACAAAGCCCATATCTAACATACGGTCGGCTTCATCCAGTATCAGGAATTTAACATGCTCCAGGTGAACATAACGCTGGTTCATTAAATCCAGCAAACGGCCCGGTGTTGCCACTAAAATATCAACACCGCGGCGCAAAGCATCAACCTGCGGGTTTTGTGATACACCACCAAATATAACCAGGTTTTTAAGGCCGGTATGTTTGCCATAATTGGTAAAACTTTCGCCAATTTGAAGGGCAAGCTCGCGGGTTGGGGTTAAAACCAATGCTTTAATGGTTTTTTGCTCTTTGTGGGCTATCCTGTCCTGGTGTAATAATTGCAGGGTGGGGATAGCAAAGGCCGCTGTTTTGCCTGTACCGGTTTGGGCACAGCCCAATAAGTCCCGGTGTTGTAATATGATAGGAATGGCTTGTGCCTGTATTGGAGTAGGTGTGGTATATCCCTCTGTTTTTAAAGCCTTGAGGATGGGCTCAATTAAATTTAAATTTTCGAATGACATTCTGATTGTTTGTAATATATAATGTGCTAACGCGAAAGCATAAGCGGATCTGAAGAGTTTGCTGGGCTCAAAACCGTAAGCGAACGGGTAATTAGCTGCAAAGATACGCTTTTTATTGTTAAGAAATTTTTAAGAGCAAGAACTGCACCGGATTAGGCTGCCAGCGTTTCGGTATCAGGGGTTCCTTGTTCCTTTTTGGCCTTACGATCTTTTTGCCATGATTCCAACAGGATTAAGCCCATACCTATCATAATAGATACATCGGCCACGTTGAATACGCCGGTTTGAAAGATCCCGAAGTTCATGTGCATAAAGTCTGTTACACTGCCGTATAGCACCCTGTCGTATAAATTACCTGCACCACCGGCAATAACCAAAACGATACCTGTGGTGGTTAATTTACCTATCGACGGTTTTAGCATGACATAAAAAACGCCAAAGGCAAGGGCCAGTAAAGGCAGCAACGATAGCAGTATGAATTTCCATGGGTTTTGCAGCGAATCGCCAAGACTTAAAAAAGCTCCCGTGTTTTCGGCATGCAGAATGGTGAAAAAGTTTTTGATAACAAAAATGTTATCGGTGATGTGAATATGCTCCCTAACGTAAATTTTAGTAACCCTGTCAAGCCCGATGCTTAAAACTAATACCAGCACTATACCCAATATCCTCAAAATCCCTTTTTTGTTCATTAGTTTATTTTAACAAGTTATTATAACGTGGTTGCCTTAGTTTAATTATATGGCTTTAGTTGCAGGAGGCAAAGGTATGAAAAAATAGGTGATTGAGATAGATAACTATAACAATGCACATCTATCAAGGTGTCATGCTGAGTGTTTAAATCCGGTGGCCTCTGAAGGTAAAATGACATCTGCGTCACGTCATTGCTGTAAGGAATGAAGCAACCCCCGACAGGCTGGTAACGGGCTTCATTAGTATTTGACTTACATCGTCGCGCTCCTGGCCGCGCGGGGCCAATTACTTTTGTCGCCACAAAAGTAACCAAAAAGGCTTGCAGCAGAGAGGCTTCTTTGCGCACAATCTGGCCCCATAGCCATCGGCGCGGCCTTCACCCTGCAAAACGAATAGAACCACGGGCTGCAATTATTTTGCCCCGATTCGCACGCAATGCCTCCGCTTCTGCAAAAACTTGCCATGGCACCGCCAGCATCGTTCTGCTCGTTTTCACCCGAAGCTGATCTGCTGCGAAAAACCACATTTTTTATCTTGTCATGGGTAGGTACTCGAAGCATGTGGGTAGGCCTCTGCGCGCGACCCTTCGACGGGCTCAGGGTGACGGCCCTCTTTTTTTAGCTAAAACAAAAAAGGCCACCTGCTTTACACAGATGGCCTTTCATATCGTCAAAAATTACTTTTTAAAGTATTTGAAATCTTTACCGATGAATTTAGCGTTAGAGCCTAATTCTTCTTCGATACGTAATAACTGGTTGTATTTAGCGATCCTGTCTGAACGTGAAGCCGAACCGGTTTTGATCTGGCCGCAGTTTAATGCAACAGCAAGGTCAGCAATGGTTGAATCTTCAGTTTCGCCAGAGCGGTGGCTCATTACTGAGGTGAAACCGTTAGTTTGAGCTAAAGTAACCGCGTTGATAGTTTCGGTTAGTGAACCGATTTGGTTTACTTTTACCAGGATTGAGTTAGCAATACCTTCGCTAACACCTCTTTGTAAACGTTTAGTGTTGGTTACAAATAAATCGTCACCTACTAACTGTACTTTTTTACCGATTTTGTCGGTTAAGATTTTCCAGCCTTCCCAATCGTCTTCTGCCATACCGTCTTCGATAGAAATAACAGGGTATTTCTCAACTAATTCGGCAAGGTAATCAGCCTGCTCAGCGCTGGTGCGGATAGCACCTTTTTCGCCTTCAAATTTAGTATAGTCGTATTTACCGTCTTTGTAAAATTCAGATGCAGCACAGTCAAAAGCGATGAAGATATCTTCGCCGGCTTTGTACCCTGCTTTTTCAATAGCTTTTAAAATGGTTTCAACACCATCTTCAGTACCTTCAAAAGTTGGAGCAAAACCACCTTCATCACCTACTGCAGTTGATAAACCGCGGTCATGAAGAATTTTTTTCAGGTTGTGGAATACTTCGGTACCCCAACGTAAAGCCTCAGAGAATGAAGGAGCGCCAACCGGCATGATCATAAATTCCTGGAAAGCGATAGGGGCATCAGAGTGTGAACCACCGTTAACGATGTTCATCATCGGGATTGGCAGCGTGTTAGCATTTACACCACCAATGTAGCGGTATAAAGGTTGGCGGCTTTCCTGGGCAGCAGCTTTAGCTACAGCTAATGAAACGCCTAATATAGCGTTGGCACCAATTTTACCTTTGTTTTCGGTACCGTCAATTTCAATCATTAAAGCGTCGATAGCATTTTGTTCAAACACATCGATACCTTTTAATTCAGGAGCCAAAACTTCGTTTACATTTTCAACGGCTTTTAAAACGCCTTTGCCCATGTATTTTGATTTGTCGTTATCGCGAAGCTCAACAGCTTCGTGAACGCCGGTTGATGCACCTGAAGGTACAGCAGCGCGACCAAATGCGCCGTT
This sequence comes from Mucilaginibacter gossypii, assembly GCF_900100945.1. Taxonomy (GTDB): domain Bacteria; phylum Bacteroidota; class Bacteroidia; order Sphingobacteriales; family Sphingobacteriaceae; genus Mucilaginibacter; species Mucilaginibacter gossypii. The sequence continues at coordinate 278,749 of NZ_FNCG01000004.1, forward strand.
CTCGGTTAAAACTTCTACCTCAATAGTAGGGTTACCGCGCGAATCTAAGATCTGGCGGGCATGCACATCAATTATTATGCTCATAGTGAATTGTCAGAGTGTGGTTTGAATGAATACTATTAATAACGGCGGCTAAGTTAATGCCTAAATAAGGAAAACGCAATTGAAATTTTGTATTTGTAACGATTATAGGCAATTAATGATGCGATTTAACATGAAATTAATATAGAATGAGTGGTTTTTTCATGAAAACGGATGTCTGAACCGGGATTTGGGTGGATTTTTATGATTTATAGGATTTTTCTTTCCTTGCTTCCCCGGTTGCCGTGTTTCCACGGCAACCGGGGAAGGTTTGAAATTTGGTTGCCGTGGAGACACGGCAACCGGGGGTAGGTTTTTTAATTCAGTTTAAAAAAATCGGTGTAATCAGAAAAAGAATCAGTGTAATCCCAGAAATAAAATCAACGTAATCATCCCACTCAATGGTGATTAATCGCTCGTAGTAGGGACGTGCTCACGCTGCACGGCATTTTTACGCTGGATGCGGTACATCAGGATGAGCATAATATTGTCCTTATCGCTTTTAGCGGCAGCCGAATAATTATATTGGTTGATCCAGCCAGTCTGTAAGATCCACGATTTATCAAACTGATAACCTACTGCGGCCGATATCCGATTACGTTCAAAGTTAGGTACCTTATTATTAAGGAATACTTCGTCGAAAACAGAAATGAACCAGGTTTTGGCTTCAATTTTGGTACTGTTTAAAGGCACAAATACGTTAAGTCTATAGCGGAAACGGTTACGGTAATCGCCGTTAACCCAGCGCTGCTCTACCCGATAGCGGTGTTCCAATTTTATGCGGTACAGGAACTGGTTGCTGGTAATCTGTTCCCAAAAACGGGTTTCGGTAGTTGTAGGGCCTTTACCAATATCCATATAATCAAAAGTAGTGTAGCGGCCGGTACCTAAAAGCGCGGTAAAGTTTCTGTCTATATCATAACTCACACCAGCCTTAACCTCATAATATTGAAACTGGCTGAATACATTATTGGTACGGGTTTGAAACTCGGTATAACCACCCCATTTGTGGGAACTATCGCCCGGCAAAACTACGGTTACTATGCCCCAGGTGCCTACTTTTGAATCTTGCGCCTTAACAGTAATTGAACATATAGTTAATAAAAAGAGCACTAAAGCGATGGAATTGACGGACTTGATTGTCATTGCAGAGATTATTTCTGCAAATATATTTCCTAAATGTTATATTAATGTTAATATTAACACCGTTAATGTTAAAATAATGTTAAGTATTTGGGTTTAGATTCTGGTGGTAATATGGTTGAGACTTACAAAGTTTCTAAAACTTCGTAAGTCTGGATTTTAAAATTTGGGGTAGTACGAAGCAAAAAGGCGTCAAGCGCGGTTATTCGGAAATCTCAAATCCTGCATCTTTCCTGCTATTCCCACTTAAACGTTTTTACGGCCACCGCATAGATTCCGATAAACCAGGCAAAAAGAATCAGTAACTGGTGTGTAACGTCACCTAAACCCGCGCCCTCAAAAGCCACTTTGCGCATGGCATCGTTTAAATGGGTAAGCGGTAATACCTTGCTGATATATTGCAGCCAGTTGGGGAAGGCGGTGATGGAAAAAAAAGTGCCCGAAAGCAGGAACTGCGGCAATGTGATAATATTGGAAAGCGGCGGCACCGAACTTTCGTTTTTGGCGATGCCAGATACAGTAAAGCCGAATCCCATGAAAATGATCAACCCGATGGCCGAAAGTACCAGCATATTTAGTACAGTTGTTACGCCGTGGATCAGCGTAAAACCAAACATGTAATGCCCAACCAGTATAATAAATAACGAACCTAACAGGGAAAAGGCCAGCCTCGCAATAGCCTCGCCCAAAACAATGCTGTAACGTTTAACCGGGGTTGCAAAAAAGCGTTTGATAACCAATGTTAACCGTAAGCTCAGAAATACGAAAGCTGTACCAAAAACACCACTGCTTAGCAACGAAAAGCCCAGTTGGCCGGGTAAAATAAAATCGATGTATTTATATGGGCGGCCGCTTATGGTTTCTTCTTTAAGGTCGATCAGGTTGGGGACTTTAACTGTGGTGTACGACTGAATGCGTTTCAATTCTTCCGACTGAATACGATAAAAAATGTTGTTCAGGGCTGATTTTAATACACTTCCTTTATCGCCCGATGCCTGGCTGTACTGTACATGAACGGTCATCGAAGCAGGGGGAGCAAAGGGTTTAAGATCAAGTATTGCATCAAGGTTACCTTTTGCCAGGTTTTTGCTCATTTCATCAGCCGTTTGATCATGGATAAGGTGCATGATCTTGTTTTTTTTAAGCGCAGTGTAAACCGGGTTATTGGCGGATGTATCGCTGCCTTTGGCTACGCCCACATCTATCGACATACCGCCACCCCCAATATTAGCAAAAACAATGATAAATATTAATGGGAAAGCCAGCGTAAACACCACCGCCGAAGGGCTGCGTAATATCGACCGGAAACTGGCTTTGGCAATGGCCAGGGTTGCTTTTGTATTGCTGTATTTATTGTTCATCCTTTTATGTCATTTGCCATTAGGCGTCATTAGGTCATTGAGTCATTTTGCCTGTCAGCGTCATTGGGGCATGGAGCATTTTAGAGTGCTAACTGCAAACTCAAAACTGCATACTGGCTCCCCCGTCAGGGGGCTGGGGGGCTATCCTTCCCGCCATTCCTTGCCGGTTAAATTAATGAATACATCCTCCAGGTTGGCCAGTTTTACCTGCTTTTTGCGTTCAAAGCCTGTGGCTACAAGCTCGTCGATAAAATGGTCGGGGGTATCAATGCCAATGATGTAGCCGCCGTCGACAAAGGCAACACGGTCGCATAGTACTTCGGCTTCATCCATATAGTGGGTAGTGATCACTACAGTGGTTCCCTGGTCGCGGATCTCGCGGATCAAATCCCAAAGGTTACGGCGGGCCTGCGGGTCTAGGCCGGTTGTGGGCTCATCCAGAAATATGATCCTTGGGTTATTGATTAATGTAGTGGCGATAGAAAAACGCTGTTTTTGCCCCCCGGAAAGGTCTTTATATTTAGCCTTTGCTTTATCGGTAAGGGCAACTTTTTCCAGCATCTCCATCGGTGTTTTGTCGATACCGTACAGGCCCGAAAACAATACGATCAACTCCGACAGGTTGAGGTTGGGGTAATAACCGGCGGCTTGTAACTGTACGCCTATACGTTTTTTGATGCTGTCGGCATCGGTTTCAATGTCGAAGCCATCAACAATGATGCTGCCGGATGTTTTATCGCGAAGGGTTTCAATAATTTCGAGGGTAGTGGTTTTACCGGCACCGTTGGGGCCAAGCAGGCCGAAGATCTCGCCTTCGTAAACTTCAAAACTAATGCCTTTAACGGCTGCAAAATCGCCATAGTTTTTTACCAGGTTGTTTACAGTGATGATAGGTTGTTTTGTCATAGGGTAAAAATGCATCACATTCATGAAATAACCATGAGTTTTTCGGCGAAGTGCGCAATTTTTACGGTGAAAGCGGATTGGAAGATAAAAAAAGGGTGTCATGGGTAGCCCGTCGAAGCATGGTGGGCAGGCCTCTGCGCGAGTCTTCGACAGGCTCAGACTGACAGGCCCTCTTTTGTCATTTCACCTTCAGAGGCCTCCGGATTTAAACACTCAGGATGACAAGCCCTCCACACCTAATATCATTCGAATTCAGAGGCCAGGGATTTAAGCGACTCAACGCACAAAAAAGCCCGAATGATTATCATCCAGGCTTGCAATACCCTTTGCAAAAGTTCCTCCAATCAGGGAGCCTTTATTTCACTTTCAGATTTCAGCACTTTGCTGCCGTTTTTCTGTTCAATTTCATAAGCCGGCTCCTGTTTGCTGGCATTGCGTTTAACTTTTGCGCCTTTTATAGTTTTGCTTACCGGCTTATCATGCTTTTTAACGATATGGCCTTCAGCTTGGGATTTTCCCCATTTCCAGGTTACTTCATCTCCTTTTTTCATACGCTGTACCTTTTTAAGATAACATGCGTTTTGGGTTATTGATTTATCAAAGGTGAAAGAACCATCCCTCGGGGTGCCGGGACATTATTTTATTAAATGACCTATAGAATGAACGATAACAACGGCATGTTCCGCGGCTTTCATAACTAAATGGATCAATTGAATTGCGAGTAAAGTTTTCATGGCATTTATTTGTTGTTGTTTAGTGATCCAAAATTGCACACAAAAGGCACCCTGCCGTTAGGTTTATTAGGCGAAGCAAGTGCGGTTATCGGTGAACGGCAGTAAAACATCGGAGAAATACCGGTAAAAAAGTGATATCGTCGGTAAAACTTTGGGGAGTAAAAAGCAAAAACCTCAGAAGGGATATTAACTTTGAGAGTAGGTGTTAACAATCTAACTTATATGGATTACTATTTAGATGAGCTTATAATAAATTTAAACGGTATAAATGCTGCCGGCTTAATGGATACCTGGTTATGGTTGATAAAAGATTTCAAGGAAATTTTAATGATATCAAAGCTGGGCGATCTGTTCTTTATAGGATATGATGATTGTATTTACTGGCTTGCAACGGATATGTGTGATTTATCGAAAGTTGCTGATGATAAACAAGAGTTTTACAGCTTTTTAAATGACGATGAAAAAGTGGATAACTGGTTCATGCCTCAATTGTTAAAGGAACTTGAAGATGCCTGTATTTATTTAGGTGATCACCAGGTTTACAGCTATAAGAAAATGCCGGTTTTAGGAGGAGAATATACAGTTAACAATCTTAAGCCTGTCGATGTTAAAATTCATTTCGAATTCATCGGTATTATTGGTGAGCAAATTAAAGATCTACCCAATGGAACAAACGTCAAAATTAAAATAGTCGACTAATTGAGGTTTTAAATAAATTTTGAATATTAAAAAGCCGCTTTGCAATCTTGCAAAGCGGCTTTGTTTTTCATAGGCAGATGAATATATTAACTGATCAGGTTAGCCAACGCCTGGATAACGGTTACCGTATGCTCCTGCAGGGAGATCATAACAGCTATAAGTGGATTGTAGAATGTTTTCATGATAATGTTATTTGCCGCAAAGATGTGCCGTTAGCTCATTGTTTAACAGTTATTTTAGGTGAAACGGCATAAAATGTCGGTGAACGAGTTTCAGGTAAGGGAGAAGCGCTTTTAAACAAGCTTCTACGACCAAAAACCCTGTATCCTGATCTGGCTTGACGGGTACCCCTGCAGTTTTAATAATTTACGTAATTCGCCAACCATGGTATGGTTGCCGGCAATGTAAAATACTGAATGTTCAAGGTTATACTGTTGTTCCATTACCCACTGGATGAGGCTGTGGTGGCCGTATACATCATTACGTTCAATAGGCTTTAAGGGCGATTTGAAATACTCTCCAAACAAACCCCTGTGATTTTCATCCGCCATAACTATAGCGCCCGAAAAACGCGTTGCGGGTAATACCATTTGCTGTAAGGCCAGCATATGCCCCATGCTGCTTTCATCGCCAAGGCCTATTATAGCCGGGGTACCGGCCGGTGCGTGCCGGGTAGAACGGATTTTTAAATAGCGTACGGTATCGTTTTTTTGAAGTTGTTTAGCCCATTTACTGCCGGGGCCGCTATGAGCAGCATCAACATACAGAGTGCAGGTGCTGGTTTCGGCATCCCAGCCGGCTGGGGTATAATCGCGATAGGTGAGGTTATCAACTTTTATTTTTATGTAGGGTATTTCGTGCCAGCTTTGCATATCGGCCTGTGGTAAGTGCAAGTCGATCTCAATCATGGTCGACGGCTCCCAGTGCCTTACTTCAAGCACCCTGCCGCTTTGTAAAAGTTGGTTTTCAAACAAGCTGCCAGCCTTTCTTTTTAATTTATGAAGAGTGGATGTTTCCATGGTGTAGTGTTTTGATACTACAAAGAAACATTGAATTTTAGCCTCCTGAAATAGTAAATTCGGGGTAAATATTGGATTATTTATGGTGTTTGTCCCTGAACTCAAGTGGGGTAATGCATGCAGCTTTTTTAAACAGCCGGGAAAAATAGGTATGGTCATCATAGCCCAGTGCATGCGCAATCTCCTTTACGTTGAGGCCGCTGTAATACAGTAATCTTTTTGCTTCCAGCATTACTTCCTGAGTTATCCAGTAACTTACCGGGAAACCGGTGGTTTTCTTTAAAACCTCGTTAAGATATGATTCGGAAACATTAAGCATACCCGCGTATGCCGAAGGGCCTTTAATTGTGCGCACATGCCTCAACAACAACTTTTTAAACTGATGTGAAATTTGTGCCGGCCTTGAAAGCTGCTTTTCGGGCGTATAAACATTACTGAAAGTGGCTGCTGCCATGCCGGTAAATGATTGTATGAGCGATTGCAAAACCGGCAAAAAGAAAGCGCTGTTATCATCTTCACTATTTTTTTCGCGCAACAGGCAAAGGAGCTGCTGGTATTGCTTTAATTCAATATCGTTGAGCTGATAAGGCTGTTGCAAAAAAAGCTGGTTTTCAAAAATATTGCGGAAGTCGGCCGGAATATGCTGTGAATCGATGGCTACATACCAGCCGGCGGCAAGTGCATTATTTATCCGGTGATGTACCTGTCCTGGCAGAATATAATAAAATGTGTTTTCGCAAAAATGAACTTCGTTAAAATCTATCATCAGCGATGCTGATCCGTTTTCAATCAAAAAAAACAGGTAATGATCGTCGCGATGGGCGCCCATCGGCACTTTTTTTGAATCTTCGCCGCTTTCAAAGTGCCTGATTTCAAAGCCTATGTTTGATCGTTCATGTAGCTGGTGTACAGGGATATCTTTCATTTTGCAGGGTAGTTATTGTATTATGGTAACGCGATCTTTAACCGGGAGGTACATTTTCTCCAGGCCAAGGAATTTATTTTATATAGAATCTGTTAATTTATTCAGCTAAATTAACTTTTGGCTTTGTGCATTCTGCTTTCAGCTATATAATTACAATAATTCGGGGATTTATTTACCGCCATCAACCAGTGCATAAATCTCCTGCATATAAATAGCTTCATCCATTGCAACATGAAAGTCTTCCCACTCATCAACAGTAAAGGTAAGCTGGATATCATTGACCGGCGTACGCATCACCACGCGTTCCTGTCCGTCGGGAAATGGGAAAGAATGATCACCGAAATCAAGATCGATAGCGAAATTTTTAAACTGGATAAATTGATCGGGTGTAAAGCTAAGGATCAGGTTATGGTGCCATATAAATAGGCATTGGCATTCGGAGCAACGGCTTACTACCGATGTTCCCTTTTGGCTGAGTATTTTAGCATCGCACATAAATTCCGGTAATTAAAAATGAATTGGTGCCTGCTCTGCTGATTAAATGTTTGATATAAACAATTAAACTACAGAACAGGACTTTATATTTTAAGCATTAATAATCAATAATTGTTAATGGGCTGGCGGCTTCTGTGTTGCGCAAGTGTATTAACAGCAACAAAGAAATACGTTATTTAGAATAAATCCAAATAAAAATAAAGAAAACTCCAAAAAGCATTCAGAATTAAATACTTTGAGTTTATTTTTTTTAATATATGACCTATTATATCCCTGAAATTTGTGTAGCATTGCTGTTGTTTAGACTGATTATTGATTGAAAAAGACCTTTGCCATTGTAATGTTAGTTACCCATATGCTCAATTTGCTGGGGTACATGGCGCTTAATCAATATTTTTTTAACAGATCAAACAAAGTAATTGCCCGGCAAATTGCCAGGGGTAAATATGATACGCGCGATCTCATTGAAATTAAGATTGGCCAAAACCTGCCCTTTATACATGATTGGGACAGTTATGTGAATGTTTCTGGGCAGTTACAGTTGGATGGTGTTTCGTACAACTATGTAAAACTAAGGGTTACCCGCGATACGCTGTATGTGCAGTGCATTCCCAACTATGAAACTACCAGGTTGCTGAATGAAAATGTGATCTGCGCTAAAAAGCTATATAGTAAACCTATCAGCAAACGCACACATGAATCATCAGAAAAAAAATTGGGTAGCGACGCTAAGTATAATTACCCTGAAATTTCATACGCTTTTATAAAACCGGCAGAGCCTGTTCAGCCTCCCGGCACATTTATTTATATAAGTATACCTGATGCTGTTGTATCTGTCGGCGGTCGGCCTCCGGAAATGGCGCTTGCCTAAATTATATCCGGTAATTAACTTGTTCCCTCAATCTTGATAACTCGCATTGATATGCCTGTAATACGCTGCGCGTATGCATTGCCCGTTAATCATTATTGTGCCTGAGCAGCATCCCCCAAAATCTTTTTATTTGAATAAATGAATACCCTTTATAAAATTTCATTACCCGTGCTATTTATGTGTTGCGCGGGCTTTGCCCGGGCACAGCATAAAAGCGTTAAAGATACCCTGCAGCTTGACAGTGTTATTATTAAAGAAAGCAGGCTAAAACATTTGCCCAATGTATCCGGTACCAACATTTTTGCCGGGAAAAAAACCTTTGATATTTTTCTTGACGCCGGAAAAGCAAACTTGGCTAATAATAATGCCCGTATGACCTTTGCAAAAATTCCCGGCGTTAACATCTGGGAGATGGACGGTGCCGGTTTACAGCTCAATATCGGTACCCGGGGTACGGACACCCACCGCTCTATCGAAACCAATGTCAGGCAAAATGGCTATAACACCAACTCGGATATGTTTGGCTATCCCGAAAATCATTATAATGTGCCATTCCAGGCGGTAAGCGAAATTCAGATAGTGCGAGGTTCGGCGGCATTACAATTTGGCAGCCAGTTTGGCGGCATGGTTAACTTCAAACTTAAAGAAGGCGACAGCACTAAGGTGCTGGGTTTTGAAAGCGAACAATCGGCCGGTTCAAACAGGTTTTTCAATTCGTATAACGCCATTGGCGGCAAAGCGGGCAAGGTTAGTTATTATGCTTTTTACAGCGCCCGCACCGGCGACGGCTGGCGGCCTGATGCCACTTTTAACTCCCGCGCTTACTACGCCAGCCTCAAATACCAGTTTAATGATCAGGGCAGCATAGCTTTCCAGTTTTCACGATCAGATTACAGGCAGCAAATAGCCGGTGGTTTAACCGACGTACAATTTGAAGCAAACAATCGTCAGTCGACCCGTGCGCGTAATTTTTTTAATCCTGAAATTAATGTCCCGGCATTGTTGTTCAATTACCGGTTTGATAAAAATACCAGGCTGGAAGTTACCTCGCATGTACTGTTTGGTCAGCGTAATAGTGTGCAGTTCATTAACACGGCCAATATACCTGATACAGTTAATACAAGTTTGAAAACGTTTAATCCGCGCCAGGTCGACCGTGATTATTATGCCGGTTTCACTACCGAAGCCCGCTTGCTGCATACGTACAAACTCGGTAATCTCAGCAGCTCGTTTACCGCAGGTATAAGGTATTTTGAAGAAACTACCAAACGTAAGCAAAAAGGCACAGGCACGGCAGCATCTGATTTTGACCTGCGCCTGGTTAAAGATTATGGCATCGACCTGAGATTGCATACTTTAAACTATGCAGCCTTTGCCGAAAATATGTTCCAGCTAACTCAGGCATTTACAGTTACCCCCGGTATGCGTTTTGAGCAGATCAATACCACTACTTCGGGTGTTATTGTAAACCGTACGGTGCCTGTAAGCTATAAGGATAATCGCAACTTTCCGCTGTTTGGTACTGGTTTGCAATACCAGTTTGCCGGCGGAAACCAGCTTTACGGTAATATTGCACAGGCTTACCGCCCTTATATTTATGCTGCCGTTACCCCGGCAGATCAGTTGACCATTATCGATCCGAACATCAAGGACAGCAAAGGTTATGATGCCGACCTGGGTTACCGCGGCCATATCAGCACAGTATTTAGTTTTGATGTTAATGCTTTTTACGTTTACTACGGAAACAGGGCAGGTACATTGACCCAAACTGATGCCAATAACGTAACCCATCTTTACATGACCAACATTGGTAATGGCGTGGCTAAAGGTATTGAGGCCTTTACCGAAGTTTCGCTGATCCGCCCGTTTGATAAATCTTCGGGGAGTGATCTCCGTGTGTTCAATTCGCTATCGTACACGCATGGTCGTTACACCAGTGGTTCTATCAATCAAAATGGTAAAAATGTAAGTTTGAAGGATAACAACCTGGAAGGCACTCCCTATTGGATAGACCGTGCAGGTTTAACGTTTTTAAGCGGCCATGTAAGCAGCACACTGCAATACAGCTATGTAGGAAAAAGCTTTAGTGATGCCAATAATACTACTTTTAATGCCACAGGCGCTACCGGCATAGTGCCCGCGTATCATTTGTTCGACTGGGCTTTCAATTATGGTTTTCTAAAAAACTACCATCTCACAGCCAGTGTGAACAACTTATTTAACGCTAAATATTTTACACGCCGTATTAACATGTACCCCGGACCGGGCATTTTACCGGCCGACGGGCGTACGTTTAATATTGGGTTTGGCGTGAAAATATAGCCCGGGCTCCAAAACCTCTCAAGAGAGGGGGAGTGCTTAAAGTGTTCAACGGCATTTCTTCAAAAGTCCTCTTCTTTTGGAGCGGATTTAGGTGAGGCCTAACAAAACGGCCCTTCAAATTAATGGAGGGCCGTTTTATTTATACTGATAAGGATTGCTTACTTGATATGCTTTTTTACGATCTCTGAAAGAGATGTCAGATCAAATGGCTTGGCAAGGTACCCATCGGCGTTACCGGCTTTGGCAATTTCTTTGATATTGCTCACGGCCGAAATAATGATCACGGGGATGTGGCTGGTAGCCGGATTGTCTTTTATACTTTTACTTAGCTGTTGCCCGTTGGCGTCACTGCTCCAATCGGTAAGCCAGTTATCAAGCAAAATAAGGTCGGGGTTAATAGTAGTCAGGGTACGCAGGATTCGGGCATTGTCGGATTGTACTACTTCGTAACCTTCTTCCTCCAATACATACACCACGGTATCGCGAATATCTTTATCGTCCTCTATAACTAAAACCTTTTTTGCCATAAGCTTGATTGCTTTATACTTTATTAAAGCACCTTCTTTTTGAAGCTGCTGTGTTTAAGTACATAACAATCAAATACCCGGTATTTGTTTTAGTTATAGTATTAAATAAAAAATATATTATTTAATTAAATGTTAACCAGCAACGGTATTGTAGCATGCCCGGCAGCGGGGCTCATAGCTTTCCTTCTCGCCTAATAATATTTTTGAATTATCATGTACCAGGCGGTACGAGTATTGGGCCGGGTTGCCGCACCTTACGCAAACGGCCTGCAGTTTCGTTACCGATTCGGCAATGGCCATAATGTTGGGCATAGAGCCAAATGGACGGCCCTTAAAATCCATGTCCAAACCGGCTACAATTACACGTACGCCGCGGTTGGCCAATACGGTACATACCTCGGGGAGTTCATCGTCAAAAAATTGCGCTTCATCAACACCTATCACATGGGCATCACTGGCCAGCAGTAAGATAGCCGAAGCGCTATCAACCGGGGTAGAGGTTATTTTGCTGGCATTGTGCGAAATAATGGCATCTTCGCCATAACGGGTATCGGCTTTGGGGCTAAAAATCTCAACCTTAAGCTTGGCAATGCGGGCACGGTTAAGCCTCCTGATCAGCTCTTCGGTTTTGCCCGAGAACATTGATCCGCAGATAACCTCAATACTGCCGCCTACTTCGCTTTTACGCCTGAAAACCTCTTCGTGATATACCATTTATGACTTTTATAGTCGGCAAATATCAGAATTTAATCCTATTTTTGGTAAGCATTTTCCTAACATTGAGGCCATGAAGCAAATGGATGTATTTAAAAAGATAGGTGGGATTTTAAAAGAGCTTAATGATCAATACGACTACCTTGCAGCTGATCCCAGCGAACTTAACGAGCTTGAATTAGAACTTTTTGTAGCCAATGCCCATTTTTTAAAAGACCATGCCGAAATACTGCGTCGCATCAACGAGCGCACGGCAGCTCCTTCACTGCTTGCAGAAAAAAACCAGCCGGCAGCTGAAGAACATACACCGGTAACTCTGGTGTTACCTCCCGCTCCGGTGCCGGTAACGCCTCCGCCTGCAAAGGAGGAAGCCTTGCATGAGCAGCGCTTTTTTGAACCGGTAGTACAACAGCACATCCCTGTGCCGGTTGATAACATAGAACTTACCAGCGATGCTGAACCACCAGCTCCGGTGCCGTTTAACCCGGTAAAAATAGAGGTGATCAACCCCGCGCCCGAAATAAAGGAAACGCCCGAACCGCAAATAAATATCGCTGCCGAAAAAGATACGGATACTTATTCATTTCAACAGGAAATTCCTGAAGGAAGCAGCTTTGAACTAAATTTAAACGAGGCTGATACCTGGGATGATGAAGCTGACAGGTTTGAGCAGGAAGAGCTGATTGGTGAACTTCCCGAAAAGCCGGTGGAAGTAATACCCATAGCCGAACAGCCAAAGCCCGTGCCGGTAATTGAGCCCGTAAAACCCGCAGCAGAGCCTGTTGTTGCTACAGCTCCTTCGGCAGATACAGGTAGCAGCCAGCAGGTACTGACCTTTAATCAAAGGATGATGGCCCAAAAAGCCGAGAAAGCTAACAACGCGGCAAGCACCACTGCCGAGCTGCCGGTTACCGATCTTAAATCGGCCATAAACCTGAATGATAAGCTGCTTTATATAAAAGATCTGTTTAATGGTTACAGCCTGGCCTATAGTGAAGCTATTGAGATAGTAAACCGCTTTAACACTTTTGAAGAAGCCGAACGCTTCCTGAAAACAAACTACGTAGTTAAAAATAACTGGGAAAGTAAAGCATCAACAGCCGATAAGTTTTACGCTTTGTTACGACGGAGATATCCTGCTTCGTAGCGGTTTAGTTCATAGTTGATGGTTCATGGTGAAGACGATTTTAGAGGTACCCCAACTTTCTGACTTACGGACTTCTGGCTAAAATTATCAAACATTCGATTTCCGGTTTGAATCGAGTTTGATAAGCGTGAACAGGAGCATGGTAAAGCTTAACAGCGACGAGCCTCCATAGCTGATGAACGGTAAAGGGATACCAATAACGGGCACTACGCCAATGGTCATACCGATATTGATCACTACGTGAAAAAACAGCACGGAAGCTACACCGTAACCGTAAATACGCGTAAAAGGCGATCGCTGCCGTTCGGCAATGAGAATTACCCGTAATATCAGGAACATGAAAAGGCTTATTACCGTTAATGAACCTGCAAAGCCCCATTCTTCGCCGACTGTGCAGAAAATAAAGTCGGTACTTTGCTCGGGTACAAACGAGTATTGGGTTTGTGTACCATGTAAATAGCCTTTACCCCACATTTTTCCGGAGCCTATAGCTATTTTCGACTGGTTTACATTATAGCCTTTTCCCTTTAAATCGGTGGTGATACCCAGTAGTATGTTAATACGCTCTGTTTGATGTTTCTTTAAAACGTGGGTATAAATAAACTTTACACTGAATATAAACGCTATCGAGATTGCAAGGCCGATGATCACGGTTTTGATGAGCTGCCTGTTACGCTTAAATAAAAAGATAATGAAAGCGGTTATTACAGCCAGGATCAGGATAATATACAGCGGATTGTATAATAGCGATGTAACGAAAAGGGTGATGAACAACCCCGCTATCACCAGGAAATAAGGAGAAAGCCCTTCGCGGTATAAAACAAATATCAAAGAGCAAAATACCAGTGTGGAACCGGTATCGGGCTGCAGCATGATCAGCAACATTGGGAACCCGATAATCACGGCGGCCGTTAAAAATGATTTGGGTTCGGTAACCCGGATGTTGGTGCCGCTTAAATATCGCGCAAGCAATAAACAGGTTGCAAACTTGGCAAACTCCGAAGGCTGCAGCCGGAAACCGCCGCCCATGTTGATCCAGGCCTGGTTACCGCCTACGTTTCGGCCTATTACCAACACCAGTATCAGCAGCAAAACTATTACCACATAAAATGCGGGGGCCAGGGCAGCAATGAACCGGCTTTCGAGTAGCAGGATAACAATACCAATCACTACAGATACGCAAATAAAGATGAACTGCTTACCGTAGTTTGTTGAGGCATCAACTATGCTGGGGTGATTGACGTCAAAAACTGCAGCATGAATATTGAACCAACCAATGGTGCAAAGTACCAGGTACAAAAAAACTGTAAGCCAATCTACATTGAAGAAGAAACTCCGCTGCTGAGTGCTCATGATCTTGCCCTCCCGCCCGTTAATGATTTAATCCAGTTCGCCGGTTTATTGCTATAAGCTGATTCGCGCCTTTCTTTTTTTATCGAATCGGCCTTGAATTTTTTAATTGAATCGGCTTTGAACTTTTTGATGGAATCAACCTTTGCCGCCCTGATACTGTCACGCCTGCGTTCTTTTTGTAGGTCTTGAGCATAAAGGCTAAGATCGGGCAGGCGGTTTGCATTTGCATAATAATCAACTGTAATTCCCGATTCGCGCGGACTGATCTTACCTTTTAGATATTTTTCAACTATGAAGCTTGCAATAGGAGCGGCCCAATGCGCACCCTCGCCCGAGTTTTCAACTACAACAGCAATCGCTATCTTAGGATTATCGCGTGGGGCGAAAGCTACAAATACTGAGTTATCCTCGCCATGCGGATTTTGCGCGGTGCCGGTTTTACCGCACATAATAATATCAGGTATTTTTGACCTGCGGGCTGTACCGTTTTCAACCACTGCCTGCATTCCGTTAATAACAGGCTCAAAATATCCGGAATCTATCCCAACATAGTTTTTTTCAACGTATTCTTTTTTAATTACGTTTTTAGTACCGATTGCCTTGATAAGGTGGGGCTTATAGTAAAACCCGCGATTGGCAATAGTACACTCCAGGTTAGCCATTTGCAAAGGGGTTGCTAATAACTCGCCCTGGCCTATGGCCAGCGGAACGATGGTGCTTGAACGCCAGCCGCCTTTATGATAAACATTGTCATAATGTAAAGGCGTGGGCACGTTACCACGGCTTTCGGCAGGCATATCCAGGTCCAGCCTTGCACCAAGGCCAAATTTCATTACATTATTTCGCCATGCGGTGAAATTGGCTTCTGTATTTTTTACCCCGTACCGGTCAACAATACGTTGAAAAACCATTGAGAAGTAGCCGTTACATGACTCGGCCACGGCTCGGGCCATATTTACCGTGCCGTGTGCTTCGCCATGGTTACAGTGTACAATGCGGTTGCCTGCCCGGTAATTACCGGTACAATAAAAAGTTTCGCTGGGGTTAATGATGCCCTCCTGCAGCGCGATAAGGGCACTTAATGGTTTAAATGATGAGCCGGGAGGATATTGCGCCTGGATAGGCCTTATGAAAAATGGCTTATACGGGTTATTGTACATTTTGGCAAGGTTATTACCGCGCTGACGGCCTACCATGAGGTTAGGGTCATAGGTAGGGCTGCTCACATAACATAAGATCTCGCCCGATGATGGCTCTATGGCTACAATACTGCCCAGCTTGTTTTGCATCAGTTTTTCACCGAGCCTTTGCAGGTCAACGTCTAACGACGAGGTCAGACGTTCGCCCGAACGGGGCACGGTATCAAGCGCGCCGTTGGCAAATGAACCTTTGGGCACACCATGCGAGTCTACCATTTGTACCTGTACACCGCGTTGACCGCGCAATACATTTTCGTAGGCCTTCTCGACGCCGGTAACGCCGATATAATCGCCAAGGCGGTAATAACCGTTTGAGCGTTTGATGTCCCTGTCGGTAACCTCGCCAATAAAACCTAAAAACTGTGCCGCTACCGAGTCGGGGTAGGTGCGTATGGTGCGTGGCACTATAGCGAAGCCCGGAAACTCAAACAACTTTTCCTGCAATGAAGCATACAACTGAACAGAAAGTTGTTTTTCAAATACGGATGCTGTATTAGGCGATTGCTTTTTAGCCTTGGTAAAGCGTTTGTCGAAACCCTCTTTGTCGATACCTATCATTTTGCAAAATAACATGGTATCAAAAGGTTTTACTTCCTTGGGGTTAACGGTAACATCATAAATGGGTTCGTTTTGTACAAGGATTTTGCCGTTACGATCGAGTATAGGCCCGCGGGCAGGGTAAAGTATGGTTGTGCGTCTTACGTTACTGTTGGCATAGATCTCGTACTTGTCATCAACTATCTGGATATAGTAAAGCCTTCCCAGCAGGGCTAATATGATAGCTATAAAAATACCGGTAACAACGTAGCGGCGCTCAAAAAACTTATTCATTTACGTTCTTTCCTTCTGAAAAATAGCAGGCCCGAAATTAGTATTAAAAATACGGTAAACAATGAACTCAAAACAACACGGCTTAGTGTGTATTGTATTTCAGAAAAACTAAAAACCTCTAAATTAAGCAGGAAAAAGTGGTGGAATAAAGTAAGTATCAATACATAAGTAAAAAACCACCTGAAACCCATGATACTCAAAGTAGGTTCGGGCTCGTTATCAAAGCCATCCTTTTGTACCGTGATGCTGATGAAAAGTACGCGTACCAATGCCAGCACAACGCAGGCCGCAGCATGAAGCCCCGGGGTATCATAAAATGCATCAATAGTGAGGCCTGTCAGGAACGAGAGTACAAACAGCAGCAGATTAGGTACTTCAAAGGGAAGCAACAAAATGAAAAGGATATAGAAATAAGGGGTGGCAAGATTATAAAACGTGATGTTTTTTAACAGGAAAACCTGCATAAAAACCAAAACTATAAACCTAACAAGGTTAACAAGGATAGTCCTACTCATTTTTGTTTTGTACGGCCTCCAGTACCGTTTGTTCACCGGCAAATTTGTTATTTACCACGTAAACGTATTGAAGCTTTGTAAAATCAACAGCTAAGGCTACCTCAACGTTGATGAGTAAACCGCCGCCTTTGGCATGCAGGTTGGTAACTTTGCCAAACGGTATACCGGTTGGGAAAAGCGAGTAGCCCGAGGTAACCACCGTATCGCCAATTTTGGGCTGAGCATTATTCTGGATATCTATCAATACCCCCCTGTGCGGATCAAGATCGTTACCCCATACAAACGAGCCTATATCTTTAGTACCTGCAAGCATGGCGCTAAACCGCGTGTTTTTATGCAAAACCGATTGGATAATAGCTAAATGCTCGGTTACGGCAATAACCTGCCCCACAACGCCTGTACCTGTTATTACACCCATATCTTTTTGGATCCCATCCCTGCTGCCCCGGTTAATAGTAATGTAGTTGCTGCGTTTATTGAATGAATTATTGATTACCTTGGCTACAATATAAGTATATTGTTGTTTGTAAACGGTATCATTAACCTTGTGTTTTTCAACAGTATCAACATACATAGAAGCTTTGAGCTGGCCGCGAAGTTTGGCATTTTCGCGGGCAAGGCTATCGTTGGTTTCTTTTAATGACAGGTATTCTTTAAAAGCATCAACCTGGCTGTACAAGGTACCGGTTACTTTATTGGTTGAGTTAATAAAAGACGCTTTTTGAAACGAGTTGTATTTGATATATATAAGCAGCGAATTAATCTCAAAAATCAGGAATAAAAAAAACGCGTTATACTTAGTAATAAATATCCAAAGGTTACGCATTGTTGGAGATTAGTTAATTGGAGATCAGAGATTAGTTGTCTATAGCAAAATTAGAAATTAGGAATCGGAGATAAGTATTTTAATAATAACTAATCTCCAATCCCTAACCTCTAATTACTAACTCAGTTACTGCATTAAAAATTTAAAATTGCCAATGTTTTTAAGGGCGGTGCCGGTTCCGCGTACTACGGCGCGAAGAGGGTCTTCGGCAACGTGAACGGGTAGTTTGGTTTTGGCAGCCACACGCTTATCCAAACCGCGCAATAAAGCACCCCCACCAGTTAAGTAGATGCCGGTTTGATAAATATCGGCCGAAAGCTCGGGAGGGGTAATTTCCAACGCTTTCAATATCGCTTCTTCAATTTTTGAAATTGATTTATCAAGGCAATGTGCAATTTCGGTGTATGATACCATGATTTGTTTTGGTACACCGGTCATAAGGTCACGGCCTTGTACTGCAAAGTCGCCCGGCGGCTCGCTTAGTTCAGGAAGCGCGGCGCCAACCTCAATTTTAATTTTTTCGGCAGTACGGTCGCCAATCATGATGTTATGCTGGCGACGGATATATTGCACAATGTCCGAATCAAAGTTGTCTCCTGCAACACGGATTGACTGGTCGCAAACAATACCTGATAAAGCGATAACGGCAATTTCGGTTGTACCACCACCAATATCAATGATCATGTTGCCCATCGGCTCCTCAACGTCTATACCAATACCTACAGCTGCAGCCATTGGTTCGTGGATGAGGTAAACCTCTTTTGCGCCGGCAATCTCGGCCGAGTCGCGCACGGCACGTTTCTCTACCTCGGTAATACCCGATGGGATACAGATCACCATACGCAGTGATGGAAAGAACCATCCCTTACCCTGGTTAATCATTTTGATCATCCCGCGGATCATGTGCTCGGCGGCGTTAAAGTCGGCAATTACACCGTCTTTAAGCGGGCGCACGGTACGGATATTATCGTGCGTTTTACCTTCCATTTGCATGGCCTGCCTGCCAATGGCAATCACTTTATTGGTTGTTCTGTCGAACGCCACGATCGAGGGTTCGTCAACAACAACTTTGTCGTTATGTATAATGAGGGTATTTGCTGTACCTAAATCGATAGCAATTTCTTGTGTAAAAAAGTTAAATAAACCCATCTGGTATTTCTTTCAGTATGTTATGCAAAGTTTATAAAAATACGCTTAAATAGTTTAGCATTTTGCAAACTTAAGCGTTAAAAAATCACATTTATTGTGTTGGGGTTGGGTTGATAGAGCTTATTTATTAGATGGTTGACCGGATTTACAGGTAAATTAAGTTAAAACAGGTTAAAAACATTTTTCCTTTTCACCAAATCAATCTCTACTCTTCAATCAAACGTTTTTAACCTAATAAACTACTCACCAAATCAACCCGGTCAACCTTAAATGTTAGTGTTTAAAGTGACGTACGCCGGTAGTAACCATAGCCAGGCCTTTTTCATTGCACATGGCAACCGAAAGCTTGTCATTAATCGATCCGCCCGGTTGTAATATGGCGGTGATCCCGGCTTCGGCAGCCAGTTCGGCACAATCAGGGAAGGGGAAGAAAGCGTCGGACGCCATTACCGCACCGTTCAGATCGAAACCAAAGCTTTGAGCTTTAATAATGGCTTGCTTAAGTGCATCAACCCTTGATGTTTGACCAACGCCACTCGCCATTAGCTGGTTATTTTTAGCAAACACAATGGTGTTTGATTTGGTATGCTTCACAATTTTATTAGCGAAGAACAGGTCTTTCAATTCGGCCTCGGTAGGTGCTTTTTCGGTAACGGTTGTCATTTGGGCCGGGCCTTCAATTACCGCGTCCTTATCCTGCTCAATTACGCCATTCAATAAAGTTTTGAAATGCTTAACAGGCAGTTCAACCGGCTGGCGAACCAACAGGATGCGGTTCTTTTTGCCTGATAGAATCTTTACGGCTTCATCAGTGAAAGCAGGCGCGATCAATACTTCATAAAATATCTTGTCGATCTCAGTAGCTGTTTCAGCGTCGATTTCGGCATTGGCAATAATTACACCGCCAAAGGCAGATACCGGGTCGCAAGCCAAAGCATCGATCCATGCTTCTTTGATAAATGAACGCGAAGCTACACCGCAGGCATTGGTATGCTTAAGGATAGCGATAGTAGGCTCGGTAAACTCATCAATAATAGCAACGGCAGCATCAACATCAACCAGGTTGTTGTATGAAAGCTCTTTGCCGTTCAGTTTGTTGAACATGGCATCAAGGTTACCATAAAAAGTTCCTTTTTGGTGAGGGTTTTCGCCGTAACGTAAAACCTGGCTGGTTTGGATGCTTTGTTTAAATACCGGGAGTGGTTCTGCCTCGTTAAAGTAGTTGAAAATATGTGTATCGTAGTTTGACGATATGTTGAATGCTTTTTGAGCGAATGAACGGCGCTGATCAATTGTGGTAGCACCATCCTGCGTTTTCAGGATATTTTCCAGGCCGGCGTAGTCATCTTTTGAAGCTACGATCACTACATCTTTAAAGTTTTTTGCAGCTGCGCGGATCAAAGAGATCCCACCGATATCGATCTTTTCGATCACATCTTCGGCACCAGCGCCTGATTGTACAGTTTCTTCAAAGGGGTACAGGTCAACAATTACCAAATCAATTTCAGGAATTTCATATTGCTCTAATTGCTGTTTATCTCCATCAAAACTCCTGCGGGCCAAAATACCACCGAAAACCTTAGGGTGCAGGGTTTTAACACGGCCACCAAGGATTGAAGGGTAAGAGGTAAGGTCCTCAACCGGGATCACATTTACCCCTAAATTGCGGATAAAAGTTTCGGTACCTCCGGTTGAATAGATATTTACACCAAGGCGGTTTAACTCATGAATGATGGGCTCTAAGTTATCTTTGTAATAAACAGAAATTAAAGCATTTTTTATTTGAACTGACTGGCTCATGTACACACTGTTTTTTGAGCCGCAAAGGTAGTGATATTTAGTTAATTGGAGGTTGGTTAATTAGAGATTAGTTATTAGCATAGGATCGGTATTTATCCACATCAAAATTTTATAGCAAGCGATATTTAATGTGTATTACCGTGCGTTCGATAGGCTAATTGTTGAGGTATTCATAAATAATTGGTAACTTAGTATATGACTACGGTGATCATTCAATCAAATTCGGAAAAAAAGACCCGCTTGTTGATGCAGTTGGCTGAAGAGCTTGGTCTTTCTGCGCAAACACAAGAAGTTAAGGATTTGGATACAATTGACGTCGCGAGGGGGATTGGAAGAAAAGCAACAAACGAAGAGCTGATTAATTATTTAAATAAAGATCTTGATGAAGAAGCTATCCCGTTAGATAAAGCTTTTTCTAAATATACCCAATAAGCCCATCCTGTATTTTGAACGTTACTATTAAGCCTAAGGCATTAAAGGTTATTGATGCGATTGTTGATTTTGTAGAATCGAAAAATACGCCGGGAAGCGGTGCAAGATTTGCTTTGAAATTCAAGACAGCTATCAAAAGATTAGCTGTACCCGGAGTACAGCATTCTATTTGTAACCATCAGGTTTTAGCTGCTTTCAAATATTCTTGCAGTCATTTCAATGACTGGGTTATAGCCTTTAAAATTGTTGATGGTGAATTGACTGTTTACGAAATTATACACGGGTCATTGTTGTTTTAATAACCCATAAAAGAACTTAGATACCCCCCTAATCACTAAGCAACTCAACTCTTCATTTTCTTTAAAAGCGCTTCAACAACTTTCGGGAAATGGTTATGCTCGAGTTGCTGGCCTTTAAATTTTACGATTTCAAGCGTATCGCCAGGTTCAATTTTAAATTTCGACTGGTGGATGATCTCGCCTTCGTCAAAGTTTTCGTTAACGAAGTGAATGGTGATGCCGCTTTCCTCTTCTCTGTCTTCCAATATTTTGCGGTGTACGTTATCGCCGTACATGCCTTTGCCTCCATATTTGGGTAACAGGGCAGGATGCAGGTTAATGATCTTATTGGGGAATGCTTTTAATAATGATTGTGGCACAAGCCATAAAAAGCCGGCAAGTACAATCAGATCGACCTGTAAGTTTTTTAGCAGACGGATAACACCGTCGGTTTCATAAAACTCATGGCGACTAAAAATATGCGAGGGTACTTCAAAGTTATCAGCACGCTGCAAAACGTAAGCTTGCGGGTTATTGGTAAGTATCAGCACAACTTCGGCATCGGCATTGCGTTTAAAATGCTCCATTAACTTTTGGGCGTTCGAGCCGGAACCTGAAGCGAAAATGGCAATTCTTTTTTTCATCGATAATATCTCTTTCAACGAAGATGAAGCTACAATAGTTTCATCGGGCTGATTGTTTACTTGGCATTGAAACTATTATAATAAAACCATTTTTACAATTAAAAATATTGAAACTATTGGGTGGCAGTTACTTTTTGCCTGATAAACCCGTAGCGCATAATGCGTCGTTTTTTTGTTGCCGAATAGTTTGGTTCAACATCTCCTGTTTCTAATACCAGCGAATAATTACCCAGGGTAACTATTTTAGTGTTTTCAAATGGCTTTGAGGTACCGCCCGATGCTTTGGTGGTATCTTTACAAACCAAATCTGAAGTTAAAAATAATTTATTTGCAGTAAGCGACCAGCGGCCCTTCGCAGTATCTGATCTGCATTGAAAATTAGTGTAGCTGCAGGAATTGTCGGCATTGAAGGTAAAAAGCTGGGTATCCTCGCAAGTTTGGTTTAAGGTATCTAAAGACACCTGGGCATCACCAACATAATTAGTAACGGTTATAGAGGCCAATTGCCAGTTACCTGCTAATAATCCGGGTATATGGCTTAAGTTATCTTTCTTGCATGAATTAACAATCAGTGCAATGCTTATTAAAAACAGGAAAAACAACAGCGGAGTTCTTTTCATTTATTAAAGGCAAAATTATAAAATATGGTTGATTACCTTGCATCAGCATACTGTAATAAACGCTATAAATTAAATTTATTTCAAAACCTATGCGCGTTCCATACCAAAAACTTAAAGCCGAATTTGAAAGGGTACTATTAAGTATTGATTTGCCGCTTGAAAAAGCCCGGCAATGCGCCGCCATTTTTGCCGCCAACAGCAGGGATGGTGTTTACAGTCATGGCCTTAACCGGTTTCCTGCTTTTGTACAAACTGTAAAGGAAGGCTTGTTTAAACCGGATGCGGAAGCTGTAATGGTAAACAATCTGGGCGCAATTGAGCAATGGAACGGCAATTTTGGTCTGGGCATGTTAAACGCAAACAGGTGCATGAGACGGGCTATTGAACTGGCCGGGGAGTACGGCATCGGCTGTGTAGCTATCAAAAATACCAACCACTGGATGCGTGGTGGCACTTATGGATTACAGGCGGCTGATGCCGGATTTATAGGCATCTGTTTTACAAACACCATTGCCAATCTGCCGCCCTGGGGTGGGCTCGACCCGCGGCTTGGTAATAATCCGTTGGTTATAGCGGTGCCGCGTAAGGGTGGGCATATCCTGCTGGACATGGCTATTTCACAATACTCGGTAGGTAAGCTAATGGAAAGCAAATCGCAAAATAAACGTTTGCCATTGCCCGGCGGCTATGATCAAGAAGGGAATTTAAGTACTGATGCCGATGCCATTTTGCAGTCAAAGCGGATGCTGCCCATTGGCTTTTGGAAAGGGTCGGGTTTATCGCTGATGCTTGATCTGCTGGCGACCTTATTAAGCCGCGGAAAATCTACCTCAAAAATCAGCGAACACGAAAAGGAGTGGGGCGTATCGCAAGTGTTTATCTGCCTGAAAACAGGCACTGAGCAAAATGAGCGTTTAATAAATGAAATCCTGGGCTACACCAAAAGCAGCAATCCTGTTGATGGTGAACAGGTTTCATACCCTGGCGAAAATATGCTGAAAACCAGAGAACGAAATTTATTGGAAGGTATTCCGGTTGATGAGGAGATTTGGAAGAGGGTATTGGCGATGTGAACCGATGGATTGACTACTGATAAATTACCCTACCATCATTCCTTCAAATTTTTCCCAAAAGCCATCCCGTGGTACAGGAGCGATAATAGCAACTGGTTCGTTTTTTACCGGATGTACAAAAGTTAACTTGCGTGCATGCAGGCAAATGCTTTTACGCAGGCTGCCGCGGGGATAGCCATATTTATTATCGCCCACAATAGGACAACCCAAAGTTGAAAGCTGTACCCTGATCTGGTGCGGGCGGCCGGTTATCGGGTCTACTTCAATTAAATAATACCCGTTTAGTTCGCCAACTAATTTATAGCTCAGTTCAGATCGTAAGCTACCCTGAACTTCTCGGTCATGGGCTTTGGTTACATTTTTTTGCGAGTTTTTTACCAGCCAATGTACCAGGGTGCCTTCTTCGGGAAATGGTTTTTTGCGCACTACTGCATAATAGGTTTTATGCATTTCGCGGGCTTTAAACATTTTGTTGATCCGGTCGAGTGCTTTACTGGTTTTGGCAAACAGGATCACGCCGCTTACCGGTCTGTCCAGCCGGTGCACTACGCCTAAAAACGCACCGTTGGGCTTGCTGTATTTTTGGGCGATGTATTTTTTTACTTTTTCGTCCAAGGGCTCATCGCCGGTTTCATCAACCTGTACAATGTCTCCTGCGCGTTTATTTATGGCAATAAGATGGTTGTCCTCATAAAGAACATCTTTATCGGTAATATCATTGCTGCTGTAATTAAATTCAGGACGGGCCATTGTGTTTGGTTAATGGTCGATAGTCCATGGTCCATGGCTGTTTAGCAATTTTTTTGCTATGGACTCTCGACCATGGACTATGGACTTTTCTAATACTGTTCCTTCTCGTTAGGGAAACTGTTGCTTTTTACGTCGGAGTTGTAATTTTTGATTGCGTCGTGCATGATATCATACAGGTTGGAGTACTGGCGTAAAAACCGAGGTTTAAAGCCTTTATTAATCCCCAGCATATCATGAATTACCAATACCTGGCCGTCGCAATGCTGACCTGCGCCAATACCTATTGTTGGGATCTGCAGGCTATCGGATACCTCCTGGGCCAGTTTGGCCGGGATCTTTTCCAATACAATACCAAAGCAGCCAAGTTCCTGGAGTTTAAGGGCATCATCACGCAGTTTTTGTGCCTCGGCTTCATGTTTGGCGCGTACGGTGTACGTTCCGAATTTATATATGGATTGCGGTGTAAGGCCAAGGTGCCCCATTACCGGGATGCCGGCGGTTAAGATCCTGCTAACGGATTCGGCAATTTCAACACCTCCTTCAATTTTGACGGCATGCGCCCCGGCTTCCTTCATAATGCGGATAGCTGAGTTCAGCGCTTCCTTTGAGTTGCCTTGGTATGATCCAAAAGGCAGATCGACAACCACCAATGCACGTTTGGCCGCACGTACCACAGATGATGCATGATAGATCATCTGGTCGAGCGTTATAGGCAGCGTAGTTTCGTGACCGGCCATCACATTGGAGGCCGAATCACCAACAAGGATGATATCAGTCCCGGCATCGTCAACTATGGTAGCCATCGAATAGTCATATGCAGTAAGCATAGAGATCTTTTCGCCACGAACCTTCATCTCCTGGATGGTGTTGGTGGTGATACGCTTTATTTCTTTATTTACAGACATTGATAAATGTGTTATCGCAATGCAAAGGTAAGCATGATTTCGGATTTTGGAATTTCGATTTCGGATGTGAGATTTTTTGATTTTGGATTTCGGAATTTCGATTTCGGATTTTTCTATTTTTTGATTTGTTATTTTGATTGGCGGGGAGCGTATTCATTACTAATAAATCCGAAATCCCACATTCGAAATCCGAAATCAAAATAAATCCGAAATCTCACATTCGAAATCCGAAATTATTTTCTACTTTTGCGCCGTGAATCCGGAAGTTCCTTACTTCATTATTTCTATCAGTTTTCACGGGGCTTTGAACCAGGCAATCCGATCATTTAACCCTTTCAATTTTTTTAAGCGATGAATTATTTCACCAAATTACCGGCTATATTGCTGCTTGCCGACGGCACTGTTTTTTACGGTAAAGCTGCGGGCAAAATGGGTACTACCACCGGCGAGATTTGTTTTAATACCGGCATGACCGGCTACCAGGAAATTTTTACCGACCCTTCATACTTTGGGCAAATTATGGTAACCACCAATGCGCACATTGGTAACTACGGTATTGCTAATGAAGAGGTGGAATCGGGTAGGATCCAGATTGCAGGTCTTGTTTGTAAAAATTATAACATTGCCTACAGCCGTAAACAGGCCGATGAATCGATACAGGATTATTTCCAGGAGCAAAATATTGTAGGTATTTCTGATATCGATACCCGTCAGCTTGTTCGTCACATTCGTGATAAAGGCGCTATGAACGCAATCATCTCTTCGGAAATATTGGATCTGGATGAGTTGAAAGCAAAGCTTGACCTGGTACCTTCAATGGATGGCCTTGAGCTTTCATCACAGGTAACAACTACCGAAACTTATACTTTTGGCAGCGAGGATGCTCCTTACCGTGTAGCGGTACTTGATCTTGGTGTAAAGAAAAACATCCTTCGCAATTTTGATTCGCGCGATGTTTACGCCAAAGTGTTCCCGGCAAAAACAACCTACGCCGAAATGGAAAAAGATTTTGCTCCAACAGGTTACTTCATCTCAAATGGCCCCGGCGACCCCGCTGCTATGCCTTACGCAGTTGAAACTGTAAAGGAAATTTTAGCTGCCGATAAGCCAATGTTCGGGATTTGCTTAGGTCACCAGTTATTGGCTTTGGCTAACGATATCCCAACTCAAAAAATGTTTAACGGTCACCGTGGCTTAAACCACCCGGTAAAGAATATCATCATTAACCATTGCGAGGTTACTTCACAAAACCACGGTTTTGGTGTAGTGCCGGAAGCTGTACGCGCTTCGGATAAGGTAGAGATCACCCACGTTAACTTGAACGATCATTCTATCGAAGGTATTCGTGTAAAAGGCAAAAAAGCTTTCTCGGTACAATATCACCCGGAATCGTCACCTGGCCCGCATGATTCAAGGTATTTGTTTGATGACTTTATCAAGCTGATGAAATAAATTTTGATTGTACCTGTACAGATTTTAACTGCGCAGATGCCCGAAAGCCTTTCAATTTAGTTTGGAAGGCTTTTTTATTTTTCATAATTCCTTTCTAAATTAGTTGTTATATCCGCCTGAATTATGAAGAAATCCATTAATCTGCTCCTTACAGCAGAAGAAAAAGCTATTCTCCGGGCTCAAAAAACCAAGATTGCCGATCTCCTTACCTTCGCCCCGGATGAAGTTGCAATGATATTAAATGCAGATGCCGAACGCGCCAGGGAGATAAATGCATTGATTGAATTTCAAAGTATCCCATCATTAGGGATCAATTTTGCGACTGAGCTGATACAGCAAGGCTATTATTCTTTAGAACAATTAAAAGGCAAAGACCCTGTTGAACTGTTTAATGCGTTTGAGCGGCACGTAGGCGCCTGGGCCGATCCATGTGTGGAGGATTCATACCGATTATTATCACACTATATTAAGCATGGTGACACCGGAAAAAGCTGGTGGAATTTTACTGCAGAGCGAAAAGCTTACCGGGCGAAACATGGTTTCCCGGCAAACCGACCGGCTAAGGCATGGTATGAGCTGCCGCAATATCGTAAGGGGAAGGAGTTTGTTGGGAGGTAAGTAATTGAGATGCATTGTATTCAAAAAAGATGTCATTGCGAGCGTAGCGCGGCAATCGCACGGAAGCTTAGCCGCTCTGTATAGCATGCGATTGCCACGTCGCTCCCGGCGCTTTACCCATGCGACTCCTCGCAATGACATCGTTTTTATGTAAAATCAAGCCCACAAAAAAACGCGAATGAGAAAATCATTCGCGTTTTTATTATAAAAACTCAGGCGGATATATCCTGGATTAGTTTAAGTATGATTGCAACAGGTTTGATTTTGAATTGTGACGTAAACGCATCAAAGCCTTGTCTTTCAACTGGCGAACACGCTCACGGGTTAAATCAAATTTTTCACCTATTTCCTCTAATGAGTGAGGTGCATGACCACCAAGGCCAAAGAATAACATCAGTACTTCACGGTCACGTTCGGCAAGGATACCTAACGAGCGTTTAATTTCCTGTGATAATGAATCAGCCATTACTTCAGTATCGGTTGCAGCATCAGAGCTGGCCAATACGTCAAGCAAGGTGTTTTCTTCACCCTGAATAAAAGGCGCGTCCATTGAAATCTGGCGACCAGCATTATTCATCGAATCGGCAATTTTATCAACCGAAATTTCCAGGTTATCTGCAAGTTCTTCGGGAGTTGGCTGCCTTTCATATTCTTGCTCCAGTTTTGAAGCTGCTTTGTGTATCTTGCTCAATGAACCAATCTGGTTCAATGGTAAACGCACAATACGCGATTGCTCGGCAATGGCCGACAGGATTGACTGACGGATCCACCATACGGCATATGAAATAAATTTAAAGCCTTTGGTTTCGTCAAAGCGTTTTGCCGCTTTAATTAAACCAAGGTTTCCTTCGTTTATTAAGTCGCCCAGGGTAAGGCCCTGGTTTTGGTACTGCTTAGCAACCGATACCACAAAGCGAAGGTTTGTTTTTGTCAAACGTTCTAACGCTACCTGGTCGCCCTCACGGATCTTTTGCGCCAGGATCACTTCCTCCTCAGCTGTGATCAAATCTACCTTGCCAATATCATGCAGGTATTTTTCGAGCGATGCCGATTCGCGGTTAGTGATTGATTGGGATATTTTAAGTTGTCTCATTTTTTAATACAGATTATTAAGCTAAAAACGGTTCAATAAGATACATGTGCCGGGTTAAACAACCGGAGGTAAAACAGATTACATTAAACTTTGCTTCCTTCTTTATTTGTGAACCCGGGATAGTATTTATTTAAAACGAGGGTTTGCTACTGATATTATTGCTGTAAGGAGCGAGCGGTTTAAAAGTTTTTTAAATAATGTGCTAACCAATTAAATGTTTAATCAACATATTACCCTATAATGAACAGCACAAAGGTAAGCATTTATTTGCTATTATAGTGTCATTTAAACACCATGAAAATAAGGTTAATGTGAAGATTTTTGAACTTAAACTAATCTTGTTTAGGTTCGGGCGCTTGTTGGGTGTCATCTGTCTTCTGCTCATCATCATCTGTTTTTGTTTTTTTATGGTTTTTGTTCCACTTAATTTTTATTTTACCTTCATCGCCATCGGTGGCGAGGATGTGTAAAACAATGCCTTTCATACGTTTTTTATTACGTTCGGTTTCATCTGCTATTTTGCTATCATTCTTCGGGTTTCGTAGCGGTACATCAAGTGCAATGTTAGTACCCCGCGATAGCGAATAAGTGCCCTCAACGTCCATATTGAGCACGCTGGAGTTAATTTGCATCGGCGCAATTTTAATTTTATCGCCATCAAGATCAAACCGGGCTTTTAAATCGCCAAATGTTATGTTATCGAGATCGCGAAAAGGGAAGGCAAATTTGCCTACGCTTTTTATGGGCGCAAAGTTCACCAATGCACCATCGGTTAAATTAACCTGTGCAAATCCTTTTATTGATTTCGGTACCAGGTCGCCGGTGTTTTTGATCCCGCCTTTAATATCAACCCTTGCCGAAAGAAAACCCCGCAAGTTATCGCTGGTAAAATCCTTGAGACCGAAATTGTTAAACGATGCAAAGAAAGTATTAGTATTTACGTGGTTAATAGTTGTGCTA
Organism: Mucilaginibacter gossypii; assembly: GCF_900100945.1. GTDB lineage: Bacteria > Bacteroidota > Bacteroidia > Sphingobacteriales > Sphingobacteriaceae > Mucilaginibacter > Mucilaginibacter gossypii. Next base: position 308,191 of record NZ_FNCG01000004.1, read on the forward strand.
ATTGCAAAATTATTGGTTGGCCCCTGCAGTACCAGGCCGCTTAAACTCAATGATCCTCCCGAACTTTTAAGGCTTACATTGCGCATTTTCATGGTATTGTCGGCCAGTAAAATATCGGCGTTAACGTCTGTCGCCAAAAACTTTTTATAATATACTTTGGCTAAGCGCAGGTGAAGTTCGGCCTGCCCTTTATCAAAGGCGGTATTAAGTTGATTGGTAATTTTGGCATTGGACATCCTTTTGCCCGTTCCGCCGCTGCTTTTACTGCTTTCGTATCCGCGGTTGTTCAGGAAGCCTAAAAACTCGCCAAGATGTATCTGCGGACTGGTGATCTGCCATACAATCAAAATCTTTTGTGGATCGGTATAATACAGGTTGAGGAAATTGCTCACCTTACCCTGCATATACACTACGCTACTGCCATTTTGCAGGCGGATATTATTTATGTAAAGATCTTTATCGGTAAATTTTAAGGCAATGGAGTTGTTTTTGAATACGAGTCCACGGGGGAGGTAATTTACATCTGCATTTTTTATATCTACATTACCGGTAACGAAGGGTTTAGTGAATTTGAAATTTACAATATCGGCTTTATAGGCCAGTTTTAAATCAACAATGCCTTTGGTAAATTTCAGGCTTTCATCGCCAATAACCGGGTTAAGTTTGGTAACGGGAAAGCGCGATCTGAAAATCCCGGTGGCCACCGGTGTATTCAGGTTGTTGATAAATGCGGTATCAATAGTAAATGGAATATTCTTATAGCTGCCGTTAAAATGATAAAGCTTTATAACCGAGTTATCGTCATTTAAACCTTTGCCATTGATATAGTTATTACTGAATACGCCATTAAAACTACAATTTTCAATAGTACCTCCACGGGTTTTCAATATGTTATCTTTTACTTTAGCCGTAACATAAATGGATGGATCGCCGCCGCCGCCAAAGCTTCCCTTCAGGTCGCAGGTAACATCAATTGGCTTTGTAAGATCGAACATTTTGAGGCTTTTGGTAATGTTGGCAGCCAGTAGGTTTGCAGCATCGTTCCACAAAATTTCATCCACTTTGAGGTTGATGGTGAAATCGGTTTCGGGCGATTTAAGATTAAACTGTGCACCTACAGTAAATGGGTTATCGCCAATGTTTAATGTATTGGGAGCTAGGTTAATGACCTGCGATGCATAATCATAACTGATATCAAAATGGCCTTTTAAAAGCCTGTTTTTCATAAAGCTTCCCTTTTTTGTATTGAAGGAAAAGCTATTTGCCATGGTATTTAAGTCGATATCGGCGTTCCACCCTTTAGCAGGATACTCCATTCTACCCTGAATATCGTTAACTGCAAATTTAAACAGTTTGTAAGCATGACGGTCGTCAACAACAAAGTTTACCTTGTTTAACGAAAACCTCCCAATTTGTGTGGAAGAACTGGTTTGTTGCTTTTTCGGATCTTTTTCAACCTTAGGTTTTGCTTTAAATATCGAAGTATTGCTATAACCGGTGCTATCGGTAAACAGGTCAATATCGGCATTGCTGATATCGATTTTATTGATTACCACTTCGCCCTTTAGAAGGGCCGAGGCATTTACGGATACTTCAAGGTCTTTGGCGGTAAGCAATGTATAATGATGTTGCGCCCAGCGGTTATCTTTCAGTACTACATCTTTCAGCTCGACAGACACCCCCGGAAAACCTTTAAATAATGTTGGATCAATAGTGCCGATAGTTAGCGTGCCGTTCAGGTTTTTATTAAGCTCGGAGGTGATCATAGCAATCACCTTGTGTTTATTATTATTAACATAAACAGTAAGGGCAATAAACATAATTATAATTAAACCAACAAGCGCTCCGGCGATCTTTAAGGTTATCTTTAACCATTTCGGCATCTTCAACTAATTTATTGTTAAAGCGTTATGGTTATATAATTGTTTGTATTGTAACATATAATTAACACACGGTATAGGAATAGGTAAATAAATCTGCAATAAGATACAATATTTTAAAGGTATAATCGGCTACATCAGTATCATGGAAACAACTAATAAAATAAAAGTAATTGTCACAGGTGCTACCGGCATGGTAGGCGAGGGTGTATTGCACCAATGCTTATTGAGCGATAAGGTTGAAGCAGTATTAGTTATTAACCGTAAACCCTGCGGTGTAACACATCCTAAACTAAAGGAAATTATACATGCTGATTTTTTTAACCTCAAACCCATTCAGGATCAGTTAGAAGGTTACAATGCCTGCTTTTTTTGTTTAGGCGTTTCATCGGTAGGGATGAGCGAAGAAGCTTATTATAAAGTAACTTACCTGCTCACTATGCACGTGGCCGAAATTTTGAGCCGCATAAATCCGGATATGACCTTTTGTTATGTATCTGGTGCCGGTACTGACAGTACAGAAAAAGGCCGCAGTATGTGGGCCCGGGTAAAAGGCAAAACCGAAAATGATTTGATGAAGCTGCCCTTCAAACAGGTATTCAACTTCAGGCCGGGATTTATGAAAAGCTTTAATGGGGCAAAAAATACATTGCCGTTTTATAAATACATCAGTTGGATGTACCCCATAGGCCGCCTTATTTACCCAAAGGGTTTTATTACGCTGGAGGAAGTTGGCAAAGCCATGATCAATACGGTAAACCGCGGTGCTGGTCGCTGGATATTAGATGGAAAAGATATTGTTGCCATGGCGAATAGCTAATAGCGGGTAATGATATATGGAGGAGGCCATCGTGTAAAACCCGATATATCGTAAATGTTGGGTAGTTGTATTTTGATTAATGTATTGATTAATAGTATTTTGTGTTTTTGGAGCAAGCTTTGAAATGGTACTGTTAACAGTATTATTTATGAAACTTAAACTCCAGCAAAAAATGAACACAAAATTCATGAAAAGCCGCTTAAAAGCACATTTAATAGCGGCGACTATTTTATTAGGCAGCTTGTTTGCCTTTACTTTTAAGGCCGCTGCCCAGGCACAGCCCGTTAAAAACATTGTATTAGTGCACGGGGCTTTTGCCGATGGCTCGGGCTTTAAGGCCGTGTACAATATCCTTACTAAAAAAGGTTATAATGTTACAGTAGTGCAAAATCCGCTTACTTCTTTAAAGGACGACGTTGACGCCGCCAACCGGATCCTGGATAAACAGGATGGCCCGACAGTATTGGTAGGCCACTCTTATGGCGGTACGGTAATTACCGAAGCAGGGAATAATTCAAAAGTGGTAGCATTGGTTTATATAGCCGCTTTTATGCCCGATAAAGGGGAAAATACGATAAAATGGGTACAGTCGGCTCCTCCGGCTCCCGAAAACGGTATTTTGCCGCCGGATGATAAAGGTTTTGTTTACTATGATAAAGCCAAATTTCATGGCGGCTTTGCCGGCGACTTAAGTAAAGCCGAAGCTGACTTTATGTTTGCATCGCAGGGGCCAACTTCTGTTCAGTGTTTTGTTACGCCTGTTGCCGAAGCTGCATGGAAAACCAAACCAAGCTATGCTATAGTGGCCACCGAAGATAAAAGCATTGTGCCCGACGTTGAGCGCACGATGTACAAACGTGCCGGTGCAAAAGTAACAGAGGTAAAAGGCAGCCACGTGATTTTCATTTCGCAGCCCGAGGCCGTTGCCAAAGTCATCATCGACGCGGCAAATGGCGTTAAATAATCAGATAGTTTTTGTTACAGTTTTAAGCGGAATTGGTCATGATTGACTGTTCCGCTTTTTTATTGGTTTGCCGGAAAAGTGTTGTCACAGGGCAAAGATGTTATTTGATTTTCCCAGTGCGCCGGATTCATTTTTAGTAACGGCAATGCTATATACTTTATGAGTAAATTAAACGTTTTACCATCTCAAAACAGCCAATCCGTTGTGCAAACCTTATTTTATATTGTTAAAATAACACTAATTATTGCTTGTCTGAATAGACGTAACGGCAATTTTTTTAACAGGCGCTTGAACTATGTAATGACTTTTTTACAGGCCAAAAGGTTCCTTTAATTAAATAATGCATTTTATCCGAATAAAATTTTAAATAAAATTTTTCTTTGTCAAAAATTAAGTGTTATTTCGACAATAATTATAAATCTTTATATGAGCAATAACCAATTAGTGATCGGGGTTGATTACGGGTCTGACTCCGTGCGCTCCGTGATAGTAAACGCGGCCAACGGAGAAGAAATAGCATCATCAGTATTTAATTATCCCCGCTGGCGCGATGGCAAGTATTGTGTACCTGCCGAAAACCAGTTCCGCCAGCATCCGCAGGATTATATCGACGGACTTAAAGCCACCATTAAAGATTGTATTGCACAGGCCGGCGGTGAAGCCATTGCAAAAAATATAAAAGGCATTTCTGTTGACACCACGGGCTCAACCCCTGTAGCGGTTGATGCTACAGGTACTCCGCTTGCCCTAACCCCGGGTTTTGAAACTAACCCAAATGCCATGTTTGTATTGTGGAAAGACCATACTTCGGTTAAAGAGGCTGCACAGATCAATGAACATGCTACAAAATTTGATACCAATTACTTGAAATATGTTGGCGGCATTTACTCGTCAGAATGGTTTTGGGCTAAGTTGCTGCATGTGCTAAGAGTTGATAAAAGTGTACGTGATGCTGCCGCCTCATGGGTTGAGCATTGCGACTGGGTACCGTTTCTGTTAACCGGTGGTACCGATGTTAAGGCTATCAAACGCGGCCGTTGTTCTGCGGGGCATAAAGCCCTTTGGGCCGAAGAATTTAATGGCCTGCCTCCTGAAGAATTTTTTGTTTCCCTTGATCCGATACTGGCTGGTTTCAGGGATAAATTATATGAAGGTACATACACGGCCGATGAAGCAGCCGGAAACCTCAGCGCGGAGTGGGCGGAGATATTGGGACTCTCAACCGATGTGATTGTAGGTACCGGCGCTTTTGACGCACACATGGGCGCTGTTGGCGGCCAGATTGAGCCTTATCACCTGAGCAAGGTAATGGGCACATCAACCTGCGATATCCTGGTTGCCCCAACATCAGAGATGGAAGGCAAGCTGGTACGCGGTATCTGTGGACAGGTAAATGGCTCGGTTATTCCGGGAATGGCAGGTTTAGAGGCTGGCCAATCGGCTTTTGGCGATACTTATGCCTGGTTTAAAAATATCCTGGCCTGGCCATTGAATAACCTGCTTTCGCAATCGCAGGTAATTGACGCGGCTACTGCTGAAGCGTTGAAAGAGGAGATTTCAGAAATGATCATCCCTGAATTGAGCAGGCAGGCAGCATTGTTACCCATCGAAGAAAGCAATGAGCTGGCTATTGATTGGTTTAATGGACGACGTACACCGGATGCTAACCAGGAATTGAAGGGCGCTATAACCGGTTTAGGTTTGGGCAGCGATGCACCACGGGTATTCCGTGCGCTGGCCGAGGCTACCTGCTTTGGTGCCAAGAGCATTGTTGATCGTTTTATCAGCGAGGGTATCCCGGTTAAAGGGATCATCGGTATCGGCGGGGTAGCAAAAAAATCACCTTTCGTGATGCAAATGATGGCCGATGTTTTGGGAATGCCTATCCGCATTCACCAGTTTAAACATACCTGTGCTTTGGGCGCTGCGATGTTTGCCGCAGTGGTTGCCGGTATCTACCCAACTATTGAAGAAGCTATGACAGCCATGGGCCGCGGCTTTGACGTGGTTTATGAGCCAAACATCGCGCTAAAAGAAGTTTATCAGCAACGCTATAACCAATACAGCATATTGGGCAAGTTTGTAGCTGCCGAAGTTGCTTTGAAAAATAATCCTGAACTGCAAAACGCTTAATAAAGACATGAGTAAATATGATCATATAAGGCTTAGTGCCTATAATGCCAATATGCAGCTGCCCAAACTGGGCCTCGTGCTGTTCACTTTTGGTAACGTAAGCGCCGCCGACAGGGAATTAGGTGTATTCGCCATTAAACCAAGCGGTGTACCTTACGAGGATTTGTCGCCGGAGAAAATGGTGATCGTTGACTTTGATGGTAATACCGTTGAAGGTGACCTTCGCCCGTCAAGTGACACCAAAACACACGCCGTACTTTATAAACACTGGGAAGGCATCAACGGTATTGTGCATACGCACTCTACCTACGGCACTGCCTGGGCACAATCGCAACGAGATATCCCGATCTTCGGTACTACCCATGCCGATCATTTAACGGTTGATATCCCTTGTGCACCGCCTATGAATGATGAAATGATTAAAGGCAACTACGAATACCAAACCGGTTTCCAAATCATGGAATGTTTTGAGGAAAAAGGCTTGGATTATAAAGAGGTTGAAATGGTGTTGGTTGGTAACCACGCACCATTTACCTGGGGTAAAACTGCCGAAAAGGCGGTTTACAACAGTGCTGTGCTGGAAGCCGTAGCTCAAATGGCCTACCTTACCGAGCAAATTGACAGAAGCGCCCCCCGTTTAAAAGATGCGCTGATCAAAAAGCATTACGAACGCAAACACGGACCTGATTCATATTACGGACAATAAGTATGGGAAAGATAAAAACGTTTTTGGCTCCCCTCTCGAGAGGGGAATCGCACAGGCTCCGCTTTGTTACTTTTTTCCTGCTGCTTTGTTTTTTTGCCTGTACTCGTTTATCGGCACAGGTGGCAGCTACACCGCCAATGGGCTGGAACAGTTATAACTGTTTTGGTTCGGCAGTACATGAAGATGAAGTAAAAGCTAATGCCGATTACATGGCCGAGCATCTGAAACAACATGGCTGGGAGTATGTGGTAGTCGACTTTTTATGGTCTTACGATAATCCTCCGGGTAGTAATATCGGCAACCCATTCCAGTTACGTTTACAGGATGGCTCATATGTGCCATGGTTAACTATGGATAAATGGGGCCGCCTTACGCCGCAGCCTACTAAATTCCCTTCGGCTTTTGGCGGTAATGGTTTTAAACCGCTGGGCGATTATATCCACAGCAAAGGTTTAAAATTTGGCATCCACGTTATGCGCGGAATCCCGAGGCAAGCGGTTTGGTCAAAATCGCCGGTAAAAGGTACTAATGGCATTACTGCCGATATGGTAGCCGATACCAACTCAAAATGCCCATGGATGAACCACATGTATGGCTTGGACATGAAAAAGCCCGGTGCACAGGAATACCTGAATTCGCTGCTGGAGCTTTATGCTTCATGGGGAGTTGACTTTATTAAGGTAGATGACCTTTCGCGCCCGTACAGTAGTGCCGAGGTTGAAGGTTACCAAAAAGCCATTCAGCAATGCGGCAGGCCAGTTGTATTAAGCTTATCACCCGGTGAAACCCCGGTTGCGCAAGCGGCTCATGCTACCAAATATGCCAATATGTGGCGCATGGCCGATGACTTTTGGGATAACTGGAAAGAGATCCTTCATATGTTTGAATATGCTAAAAGCTGGGAAGGCGTAAGTGGCCCCGGTCACTGGCCCGATTGTGATATGATCCAGATCGGTAAGCTAAGTAAACGCGGCCCGGTAGGGCAGGAGCGCTTCAGCCGCTTTACCGAGGACGAGGAATATACCCACATGACCTTCTGGAGCATCTTCCGTTCGCCGCTGATGATAGGTGGCAACATGCCCGAAAACCGCGATTTTGAGCTGAAACTTTTTACCAACGATGAAGTAATTGCAGTAAATCAAAAAGGATCGAATCCTAAGCAGTTATACAAAAAAGATGGCGCCATGATCTGGTATTCGCAGATCCCCGGCAGCAAGGATATTTATGCCGCCTTTTTCAATATTGGCGATGATGACAAATCTGTATCCCTCAATTTCAAGGAACTGGGACTGAAAGGCAAAGTAACTGTACGTGACCTGTGGAAGAAACAGGATGTTGGCCAGTACAGCTCAGGTTATCAGCAAAAAATAAATAAACACGGTGCAGCATTATTCAGGCTGTCGCCAAAAACTAAACCAATTCACTAAATCACTCATTCGCTAAATCAATAATTAATTATAATGATCGATCTGAAAACATTTGAAATATGGTTCATAACCGGGAGCCAGAATTTATACGGAGAAGAAACACTGAAAAAAGTTGCCGAGCACTCGCAGGAAATTGCTAAAGGTATTGATGGCGCTGCCAATATCCCCGTGCGTGTGGTATATAAACCAGTTGTTAAGTCAACCGAAGAAATTTATAACACTTTGCAGCAGGCTAACGTTGCCGAAAACTGCATCGGTGTTATTGCCTGGATGCATACTTTTTCGCCAGCCAAAATGTGGATCAGGGGCTTAAGCATCCTTAAAAAACCGATGCTGCACCTGCACACCCAGTATAACCGCGATATTCCATGGAGCTCAATAGATATGGACTTCATGAACCTGAACCAAAGCGCCCATGGCGACAGGGAATTCGGCTTCATGGTATCACGCATGCGCATTAACCGTAAAGTAGTTGTTGGTCACTGGCAGGATAGCGAAGTGTTGAAAGACATTGAAAGCTGGAGCCGTGCAGCAGCAGGCTGGTACGATTGGCAAGGTGCCAAATTTGTTCGCTTTGGTGATAACATGCGTTTTGTTGCTGTTACCGATGGCGATAAAGTTGAGGCCGAATTGAAATTTGGTTTCGCTGTAAATACTTATGGTATTGGTGATTTAGTAGCGGTAGTTGACAGTATCAGCGATGCTGAAGTTAAAGCCCTTACCGATGAGTACGAAGCTACTTACACTATGGCCGATGACCTTAAGCAAGGCGGTGCAAGGTATCAATCGGTATATGACGCTGCCAAAATTGAACTTGGCTTACGTAAGTTTTTACAGGACGGCGGCTACAAAGGTTTCAGCGATACGTTTGAAGACCTGCACGGCATGATCCAGTTACCGGGCATTGCTTCACAGCGCTTAATGGCCGATGGTTACGGTTTTGCCGGTGAAGGCGATTGGAAAACTGCTGCCCTGGTACGTGCATTTAAAGTAATGGGTGCTGGTTTGCCGGGCGGTAACGCTTTTATGGAAGATTATACCTATCACTTCGACCCAAACAATGCTTTGGTTTTAGGCTCACACATGCTTGAGGTAGATAGCAGCTTAGCTAATGGCAAAGCAGCGTTAGAAGTACATGCTTTAGGTATTGGTGGCAAGGCCGATCCTGCCCGTTTGGTATTTAACGTAGCCGGCGGTGCTGCGCTTAATGCTTCAATTGTGGATATGGGCAACCGTTTCCGTTTAATTGTTAACGAGGTTGAAGCCATTGAGCCGGTAGAAGACCTCCCAAAACTGCCTGTTGCGAGAGTACTTTGGAAACCACTGCCCGATATGAAAACCGGTTGCGCAGCATGGATCTATGCCGGTGGTGCACACCATACCGCATACAGCCAAAACCTTTCGGCCGAGCTGATCAACGATTTTGCTGATATGGCCGGTATCGAGTTTTTACGCATTGGTAAAGACACCAAGCTTGATCAGTTCAGAAACGAGATCAGGTGGAATGACGCGGCTTATAAATAGCCCCCTCTAAATCTCCCCCTGAAAAGGGAGACTTTAAAAAATATAAAAAGCCGCCGCTCGGCCCCGGCCGAGTGGCGGCAGATGAGGATGACGTAAAAAATAAAATGTCATTGCGAGGAGCGGTAAGGGATTGTGCAAACGGGGCGACGTGGAAATCTCGTAGCAATGTATAGCCGCCTTACAGGGCTAAGAGCATGGCTATTAGATTGCCGTGCTACGCTCGCAATGACATAAGTAATAAAACGCGTTAGGGATAGCAGCGGATACCGGCCAGTGAATAAGGCCTTGTGCAGTATGAGCGGATAGCCCGGCCGCAGGTAACGCCATTGTGAATTTGAGATTTCGGATGTGGGATTTCGGAATTGTCTGAACTCGAATTCATAGAATTAAGGAATTTATTTAGTATGATATTAATTTCTTTATTCCACAGGTTTCGGTTCAAAAAAAATGAGAAGAGTATAAACTTAACCAATGCTTTAAAAAGCCCTCACCCTTTAGGGGAGGGTTGGGAGGGGCGCTAAACTAAATTTTAAACCAAATAATGAACAAATTTTCCACTATCGATTACGTGATCTTCGTAATCTATTTTATTGTAGTTACGAGCTACGGGTACTGGGTATACAGCCGTAAAAAGATCAAAGGCGTATCTGATAGTCACGACTTTTTCCTGGCCGAGGGTTCGCTTACCTGGTGGGCCATTGGTGCTTCGCTAATCGCGTCAAACATATCTGCCGAGCAATTTATAGGCACCAGCGGACAGGGTTTTGCCGTGGGTTTGGCCGTTGCAGCTTACGAATGGGTTGCTGCCATAGCGCTGATCATTGTGGCAGTGTGGTTCATACCGGTATACCTTAAAAACAAGATTTTCACCATGCCGCAGTTTTTACATACTCGGTATAATGAAACGGTAAGTTTTATCATGGCCATTTTCTGGCTGTTGCTGTATGTACTGGTTAACCTAACCTCTATACTTTACCTGGGTGCATTGGCCATTAATAACTTAATGGGCGGCGGATATCTGCATGAGATCATCATCGCATTATCCATTTTCGCGCTGTTCATCACCCTTGGTGGTATGAAAGTTATCGGCTTCACCGATGTTATACAGGTATTGGTACTGGTTGTAGGTGGTTTAGCTACTACTTACATAGCGCTTACTTTGGTGAGTGAGCATTTTGGCTTGGGCAAAGATGCTATGGCGGGCTTAAATAAAATGATGAGCGATGCGCCTGATCACTTTAAAATGATGATGGCTAAACCTAAGCCGGGCGCTCCGCAGGCAGAGATCAACAAATACCTTGCGCTGCCTGGTATTGCCATGTATTTTGCCGGTCAGTGGATCGTGAACCTGAACTACTGGGGTTGTAACCAATACATCACACAAAGGGCTTTGGGTGCTAACCTGAAAACTGCCCGTACAGGGATCCTTTTTGCTGGTTTAATGAAACTGGCTATGCCTGTTATTGTGGTTTTACCGGGTATTGCTGCTTACGTACTGTATAAAAACGGCGGCTTGCAACAGGAAATGGCATCGGGTGGGCACTTCAACTCAGATAATGCTTACTCGGCTATATTGGGCTTTTTACCAACCGGCTTAAAAGGTCTTTCGGTTGCAGCTTTAACTGCTGCTATCGTGGCTTCGCTGGCAGGTAAGGCTAATAGTATCAGTACCATCTTTACGCTTGATATTTACAAAAAACATATCAGCAAAGAAGCCAGTGAAAAGAGTATGGTTAATGTAGGCAGGCTTACTATTTTGGCTGCATTAGTGTTCTCTATCATGCTTACCTGGAAAGATCTTTTAGGCATAGGCGGCGAAGGCGGCTTTACCTTTATCCAGAAATACACCGGCTTTATCAGCCCGGGAATCTTCGCCATTTTCATTTTAGGTTTCTTTTGGAAACGTACCACAGGCGCAGCCGCTATTGCAGGTATTTTGACAGGCTTCGGCATGTCGGTGCTGTTCAATAACTATGCGCCAAAATTGTTTGGTAACGAGACCTTGCTTTATACAGCTTTCCCTAATGGTAAAGGCGGGTTTGAAATTCCGTTCCTGATTTGTATGGGACTGTCGTTCATGTTTACCATTATAGTGATGGTGGCCATTAGCCTGGCCGGTCCGAAAGTTAATCCTAAAGCATTTGAAATTCCGCGTAGTATGTTCAAGGTTGAGAAATCAACCATGGCATTAATTGTAGTTACACTTATCCTGCTTACCATGCTTTATGCAAAATTCTGGTAAGTACAATAATTTATAAAATGAAGTTTTTTATTGACACAGCCAACCTGGCACAAATTAAAGAAGCCCATGACCTGGGTGTATTAGACGGCGTTACCACCAACCCATCATTGATGGCTAAAGAAGGTATTACCGGCCATGAAAATATCATTAACCACTACAAAGCCATTTGCGAAATTACCGATGGCGATGTAAGTGCCGAAGTTATATCAACCACTTTTGACGAGATGGTTGCCGAAGGCGAAGCGCTGGCTGCCCTTCACGAGCGCATTGTGGTAAAGTTGCCCATGATAAAAGATGGCGTAAAAGCTTTAAAATATTTTAAGCAAAAAGGAATTAAAACCAATTGCACGCTGGTGTTTTCAGCGGGTCAGGCCCTGTTGGCGGCTAAGGCTGGTGCTACTTACGTATCACCGTTTATTGGCCGTTTAGATGATATCTCGACGGATGGTTTACAACTGATTGAAGATATCAGGCTGATTTATGATAACTACGGTTATGAAACACAGATCCTGGCAGCTTCGGTACGCCATGCTATGCATATTGTTAACTGCGCTAAGCTTGGGGCCGATGTGATAACCGGTCCGCTGAGTGCTATTACCGCTTTGCTAAAACATCCGCTTACAGATAACGGACTTGCGCAGTTCCTGGCCGACCATGCCAAGGCTGCAGGTGTTTAGTTGAAATATTTGATTTTTGAATAAGAAAGTCCCGCGCGAGGCGGGCTTTTTTAAATTAAATATTTTAAGTGTTTTTTTAACAATTATAAATTAATTTTTATACATTGGTCTCACTGATTCCCAAACCATTAGTTAAACCAATTTATTTGTTCCGGAAATTATAATAGTTAAACGGCAAATGCTTTTAAAAAGCAAGCTAACAACCTCAAATTATGAAGAATAACAAGAATTTATTAATGATGTTAAGCTGTTCGGCAGCGCTTTTTGCGGCTTGTAACGGTAATCCAAAAGCAACTGATTCAACCGTGAAAGATTCGACCTCGGTAACTACCCAGTCAATACCCGATTCGGCCAATTTTGAGGCCGATGTACAGGGGCAAAAAGTGAAACTCTTTACCCTGAAAAATAACAGCGGTGCAACAGTGGCCGTTACCAATTATGGTGGCAGGCTGGTAAGCTTACTGGTACCTGATAAAGACGGTAAGGCTACCGATGTTATTTTAGGTTACGATTCATTGAAAAGCTATCAAAAACCAAAGGAGCCGTATTTCGGCGCCATTATAGGCCGCTATGGTAACCGCATTGCCAAAGGTAAATTTACTCTTGATGGCAAAGCTTACCAGTTGGATATTAACGATGGTGTAAACACCCTGCATGGCGGCTTCAACGGCTTTTATGGAAAGGTGTTTGCGGCTAAGCAACTGAGCGCATCACAACTGGAATTTACCTATATTTCAAAAGATGGCGAAGGTGGTTATCCGGGCAATTTAACTGCAACTGTGGTTTATACCCTGAGCGATGACAACGCGCTTAAGATTGAATATAAAGCAACTACCGACAAAGCTACCGTAGTTAATTTAACTAACCACGCATACTTTAACCTGAATGGTGCAGGTAACCCAACTATTACCGACAATGTGTTGCAAATAAATGCTGATGCATTTTTGCCGGTAGATACCACATTGATCCCCACAGGCAAGCTGCAGCCGGTTAAAGGTACCCCGTTTGATTTTACCACTTCAAAAACCATTGGTAAAGATATTAGCATTGCCGATGAGCAACTGAAAAACGGTAAAGGTTATGATCATAACTTTGTATTGAACAAGCATGACCTTAGTACTCCAATTGCTACTGTTAAGAGTACAGTTACCGGCATTACTATGGAGGTATTCACCGAAGAGCCCGGGTTGCAATTTTACTCAGGCAATTTTTTAACCGGCGAAACCAAAGATGGCAAAGACGGCAAAGCTTACCCTTACCGTTCGGCGTTTTGTTTGGAAACCCAGCATTTTCCTGATGCGCCAAACCAGCCGGCGTTTGCTTCAACCGTGTTAAAGCCAGGGCAAACTTACCATACGGTCACCATTTACAAATTCTCCAAATAAATAAGCAATGCTAAAGAGAGCTTTTTTAATGCTGTGTGCTGCCGGTACTTTTACCGCGATGCATGCGCAAACGCAATATACTATAGCGGCTGATAAGGTGAAGGCACACATTCAGCCTACCATGTATGGGATATTTTTTGAGGATATTAACCTTGCTGCCGATGGCGGTGTTTATGCCGAGTTGGTAAAAAACCGTTCGTTTGAGTTTAACATGCCTTTGATGGGATGGAAAGAGCAAAAAAAGGACGGCGGTGACGGCCGCACTGAAGTGATCAACCGTGCTGTTGAACGTCCGGAAAATGCGCACTTTATAAAGAGCTATATCACAACTGATGCCGGTTTTTACGGTTTCTCGAACGAGGGTTTCCGCGGGATGGGGGTTAAGGAAGGCGAGGAATACAGCTTTTCGGTGATAGCCAAACAGGAAGGTGATACCAACGTAAAGCTGAATATTGAACTGCACGGCGATAATGATGCTGTTATAGGTAAAGCCGAACTTACGCCAACCGATAAAGAATGGAACCGTTACAGCGTGAAGTTTAAATCGAGTGCTACAACGCAGAAAGCACAGCTGTATGTTTGGATGAGCGGTAAGGGCGTAATCGACCTCGATATGATTTCCCTGTTTCCCGAGCACACCTGGAAAAACCGCCCGGGTGGCCTGCGTGCCGACCTGGTACAGCGATTGGCTGATCTTAAGCCCGGCTTTTTACGTTTCCCCGGTGGATGTATTGTTGAAGGCCGCGAGTTGAGCAACCGCTATCAGTGGAAAAAAACTATCGGCGCGGTTGATAAACGCGAGAATATCATTAACCGCTGGAATACGGAGTTTAAACACCGTCCAACGCCTGATTATTACCAAACTTTCGGTCTGGGCTTTATGGAGTATTTTATGACTGCCGAGGATATTGGCGCTTCGCCCCTGCCTATCCTGAATTGCGGTATGGCCTGCGAATTCAACACCGGCGAACTGGTGCCTTTGGATAAACTTGATCCTTACGTACAGGACGCGCTCGACCTGATTGAGTTTGCTAATGGCGATGCCAGCACCAAATGGGGTAAGCTGCGTACCGATCTCGGTCACCCGGCACCGTTTAATTTAAAAATGATCGGTGTGGGTAATGAACAATGGGGCCCGCAATATATCGACCGTTGGAAAATCTTTACCAAAGCTATCAAAACTAAATACCCGGATATCAAGATTGTGTCTGCTTTAGGCCCATCGCCTGATGGTAAAGAGTTTGACCTGTTAAATAAAACCTTCCGCGGTTTAGGTGCCGATATTTTGGATGAGCATTATTATGCGCCTGCAAAATGGTTCAGGGATAATGCCCGCCGTTATGATAACTATGACCGTAAAGGCCCTAAGATCTTCGCCGGTGAATATGCCGCGCAAAGCAAATCAACCGTAAACCCCGATAACAAAAACAATTGGGAGTGCGCATTATCTGAAGCGGCCTTCATGACCGGTTTGGAGCGTAATGCAGATGTAGTGAACATGGCTTCATACGCCCCGCTTTTTGCTCATGTAGAAGGCTGGCAATGGACACCAAACCTGATCTGGTTTGATAACCTGAAAAGTTATGCTACGCCGAATTATTATGTGCAGCAACTGTTTTCCATTAATAAAGGAACAGATGTAGTGCCGCTTACCTTAAACAACGAGGCCATAGCCGGCCAAAATGATAGCTATGCTACTGCCAGTTTAGATAAGAATACCAATGAACTGGTGATCAAGTTTGTGAATACCAGCACTTCGGCTCAAAATGTAAGCTTTAAAATTACAGGCTCAAAAGGTTATCAAAAACAGGCCACGGTTACTACACTAAAAGCCGACGACAAGGATGCTGAAAATTCATTGACCGCACCAACGGCAGTTAGCCCTGTTGAAAGCAAGATTGATATTTCGGGCAATACCCTGAAGCTGGCAGTTGAACCTTACTCGTTTAAAGTAGTAAGGCTTAAAAATAAATAGCCTTGAAAAAGATCCTATTGATCATATCCTTATTGTTCCCGGGCATTTTCTGCAATGCCCAGGAACTAAGGACTGATATATCGGTACACGACCCGGTAATGACCCGACAGGATAGTACGTATTACATCTTTTGTACGGGCAACGGCATTGCTATGTGGTCGTCAAGTGATAGGGTACATTGGAAGGCCGAGAAACCGGTGTTTGCAACACCCCCGCAATGGGCGGTTGATGCTATTCCCGGTTTTAAAGGGCACATTTGGGCGCCGGATATTTCGTTTTATAATGGGCTGTATTACTTGTTTTATTCAGTATCGGCCTTTGGCAAAAACACTTCGGCCACAGGTTTAGCAACCAATACTACATTACATACCAATGATCCGGCATATAAATGGATTGATCATGGCAAGGTAATTCAATCCATCCCAGGCAAAACCAACTGGAATGCCATCGACCCTAATTTGATTACCGACAAAGACGGTACGCCATATTTAGTTTTCGGCTCGTTTTGGGATGGATTAAAACTGGTAAAACTGAATAAAGACAGGTTAAGCGTTGCGGAAAATATTGATAACATTCCAACCATTGCCACACGCCGAAAAGTAGCAACGGAAAACCTCCCAGCTGTTGACGGTAATCCTGTTGATGCAGGAGGCAATGCCATTGAAGCGCCGTTTATTTTTAAACACGATCAATACTTTTACCTGTTTGCCTCGATAGATTATTGCTGCAAAGGACCGAAGAGTACTTACAAAATGATTATCGGTCGCTCGAAAAAACTGAAAGGGCCATACCTGGATAAAGAAGGCATAGCCATGAACAAAGGTGGCGGTAGTATCCTGCTGGCCGGCGATAAGGATTGGTACGGTGTTGGACATAACGGTGTAAGTACCTTTGACGGCGCGGATTACATTATTTTCCACGGCTATGATGCAGCCGATAGAGGGATTTCGAAGTTGAGGATAGAGAGGCTGGATTGGATTGATGGATGGCCGGTGATAAGGAAATGAATACCTACTTATAGTTATTGCTTATAACTTAGTCGCCACCGCTCGGCTCCAGCCGGGTGGTAACGATCAAGCGGCCTTTGGCCGCCGACGCAGGAGTAGCAGGCCAGAGGCCTGGGAATAAAAGCCATTCGGCTGGAGCCGGGCGGCGGCTGTTATTGTTGAACCCAGCGCAGGTTAAGCTTCCTCGCCTGAAATCTGTTGCATTAACATTACAATATGAAAACATCACAATACCTGATCGCATTAGGCCTGGCACTTGGCAGCCTGACATATGCCAATGCCACAACCCGCGATACCACATTCCATGCCGATGGTAACCCCATTATCAGGCACAAGTATACTGCCGATCCGGCGGCTATGGTTTATAAGGATAAGGTATACCTGTACACCGGGCATGATGAAGCTGCGCCCGGTCATAACGGCTATACCATGCACGACTGGACCTGCTTCACTACAACCGATATGGTGAACTGGACAGAGCATCCTTCGCCTATGAATGTTAGGGAGTTTAAATGGGCTAAGGATGATGCATGGGCTTCGCAGGTGATAGAACGGAATGGCAAGTTTTATTGGTATGTGGCTGTTGAACATGGCACTATTCATGGCAAAGCTATTGGCGTGGCGGTATCTGACAGTCCGTTAGGGCCGTTTAAGGACGCCCGTGGCAGTGCTTTGGTTACCAATGATATGACCAAGGCCGTAAAGCATTCATGGGATGATATTGACCCGACGGTTATTATTGATAAAGGCGGGCAGGCCTACCTGTTTTGGGGAAACGGCATTTGCTATTATGCTAAACTTAAAAGCGACATGACCGAGCTTGACGGGGAGATTAAAACGATTACCCTGCCGCATTATACAGAAGCGCCGTGGATCCATGAGCGTAATGGCTGGTATTATCTTTCATATGCCTATGAGTTCCCCGAAAAAATAGCGTATGCTATGAGCCGGAATATTAACGGGCCATGGGAATATAAGGGGATTATCAATGAGATTGCTGGAAACTCCAATACCAATCACCAGGCTATTATTGAGTTTAAGGGCAAATGGTATTTTATATATCATAACGGAGCGTTAGTGCCTGATGCGGGCAGTTTTCACCGTTCCGTTTGCATCGATTATTTGTATTACAATAAAGATGGAAGTATTAAGCGGGTGGTAATGACCAGCGAAGGAGTTAGGCCGGCGAAATAATTAGTCCCACTCAAGCCTTCTCCACCGGGGAGGGCTTTGAAGTTTTCCCTACATGATAGTCCAAAGGGAGAATTATTCCGATTGATAAGTACATAATTTAATGAAAGGTAACTTTACCAATTATTTTACTGATATTGCGTTGCGTACGTTTGGCCTGTAAACCAACCGGCTACCAGCTGTTTTACCGCAAAAAACCAATTATAATAAAATATGATCATTAAAAATGTTTACTTATTACTTGCCGGACTTTTATTGGCCGGTTTTACTTCATGCAAAAAGAAAGAAGTTTTGCCGGGCAATTCCGGGAACGTTCCCGGTGATACGGTGGTAAACACCGGAAAGGCGTTGCCGGCTGGTGCAAAAGATGGGGTTACTTTTATCAATTCGGGTAAATCGGTAATTTTTAACCTGTATGCGCCGGGCAAAAAATCCATATCAGTAATAGGTGATTTTAACGGTTGGGATGTAAATGATACCAAGGCCGTGATGAATAACACACCCGATGGCAAACGCTGGTGGGTACAAATTGATAACCTCGATCCCGCTGCTGAATATGGTTATCAGTTTTATATTGATAAATCATTGAAGGTAGCTGATCCATATACCGAAAAGGTGCTTGACCCTGATAACGATTCATACATTTCTTCAGATACCTATCCCAACTTAAAAAAGTATCCAGCCGGGAAAACTACCGGTAATGTAAGCGTTTTTCAGGCCAGTCAGCCTGCGTACAGCTGGAAAAACACCAGCTTTACCCGTCCCGATAAAAAGAACCTGGTTATTTATGAGTTATTGGTTCGTGATTTTATTGACGCCCATAACTATCAAACCCTTACAGATACGCTGAAGTATCTCTCAAACCTGGGAGTTAATGCTATTGAACTGATGCCTTTTAATGAGTTTGAAGGCAATCTTTCATGGGGCTATAATCCGTCTTTTTATTTTGCACCTGATAAATACTACGGTACCAAAAACGCCTTGAAAGCTTTTATTGATGAGTGCCACTCGCGGGGTATAGCGGTTATCCAGGATATAGTGCTTAATCACTCCTTTGGCCAATCGCCAATGGTACAAATGTATTTTAATACAACAGCGGGCAAACCTGCGGCCAACAATCCCTGGTATAATGTGGACCCAACGCATCCTTACAATGTAGGTTACCAGTTTAACCATGAAAGCGCCGACACTAAATATTTTGTAAAAAACGTGCTCAAATTCTGGATGACGGAGTATAAGATAGATGGTTTTCGCTTCGACCTTTCAAAAGGTTTTACCCAGGTTAACTATGGCACGTCTGATGCAGCCGTGAACGCATGGAGCCAATATGATGCCAGTCGTGTAGCCATCTGGAAAGATTATAACAACTATATAAAAAGCATCGATAATAATAACTTCTACGTAATACTGGAACATTTTGCGGCTAACCAGGAAGAAAAAGAACTGGCCGGCGAAGGCATGATGCTTTGGAACAACCTGAACTATAATGCCAATGAAGCTACTATGGGCTGGCTAACCAACTCCAATTTTCAGGGTTTGTTTTATGATCAGCATACGTTTACGCAGCCGTATAACCTGGTAGGCTACTTTGAAAGCCATGATGAGGAACGCCTGCAGTTTAAAAATGAAAGCTATGGCAATGCGGTTGGCAGCTACAATGTAAAAGATAAAAACACAGGTTTGGCGCGCGAAGAAATGGCAGCCGCGTTCCTGTTTTCGGTTCCGGGACCTAAAATGCTGTGGCAGTTTGGGGAGCTTGGTTATGATGTAAGTATTAACCAGGGAGGCCGCACCAGCAATAAACCTATCTACTGGAACTATAATACCGACCCTAACAGGAGGCATTTATATGGTGTTTATGCAAAGATGATTAAGATGAAGGAAAAGAACGCTGTATTTGCCTCAACCAATTATACTTATGATCTTGCCGGTCCCATTAAAACAATCCAACTAAAAGATGCCGGCGCGAATGTTGAGGTGGTAGGCAATTTTGACGTGGTGCTGCAAACCGGCAGTATCAGCTTCCCGGCTACCGGAACCTGGTATGATAACATTAACAAAACCAGTATAAGTGTAACATCATTGCCATATTCCATGACGCTGCAACCCGGCGAATATCATGTTTACAGCAGTGCTCCTTTACAGCAATAACCAGGTTAAAACACTAAGTGTTAAGGCTTCCGGGAGTTGACAAATGCTGTTTTAAGAGGTAGTTTTTAACAGGAAATTACACTTCTGAAAACTATAAACGTGTAATGGCCTTATTTTTAATTGATTGTTAATAATTAATGTTACCTTTGTAGTAATTAAATAAAAATATAATGCAAGGAACAGTAAAATTCTTTAATGAAACCAAAGGTTTCGGATTTATTACACCAACTAATGGTGGTGCCGAAGTTTTTGTACACGTCTCAGGCCTGATCGACACTATCCGTGAAAACGATAGCGTTACCTACGATGTAGAGCAAGGCAAAAAAGGCTTAAATGCGGTAAATGTAAAAGTAGGTTAAACTATCAATTATATAAAAATCGTACAGCATCTGTTCAGCAATGGGCAGATGCTTTTTTTATGCAATAAAAAAAGCCTAACATATGCTATAAAACAGCTCCGTTAGGCAATAATTATATTCAACAGGGGAGTTTTCCTAAGAAGGCTTTACCATCTGCACTAAGGCATCAATAAATTTAGGTGCATCATTCAAACTCTCAACCAGTTGCACATGCTCACCGCCGAGAGCTTTAAACTCGTCACCATATTCGGTAGTTACTTCATATACGGTTTCAAGGCAGTCAGCTACAAAGGCGGGGCAAAATACCAGGAGACGTTTTTTACCTTCGCCGGCCAGTTTGGCTACAATTTCGCTGGTGTAAGGCTGCACCCATGGGTCATTGCCCAGGCGCGATTGAAAGCAGATGGTATATTTCTCTTTCGGAATGCCCATTTTTTCAGCTATCAGTCTCGCCGTATGATGTGATTGTGCCGAATAGCAAAACCTGTTGGCATCAGTAAGCGTTTCGCAGCAGCCGGCCGATTTAAGGCAGTGGTTATGCGTATGGTCTGCTTTAATCAGCTGCCTTTGCGGCAGTCCGTGAAAGCTAAATAAAACGTGATCGTACGTTTCGGGATTATATTTTTGAGCGTTATCAGCAAAAGTTTCAATCATCAGCTCATTATCGTGGAAAGAGTTGATGAACGTAATATTTGGCGATGTTGGCCATTTGCCAACAATGTCCATCACCTTTTCATAAACAGACCCGGTACTGGCCGAAGCATATTGCGGAAACAAAGGGATTACCTGGATACTTTCAACAAGGGCTGCTTTCAGCTTCTCCAAAGCCGACTCGATAGAAGGATTTTGGTAACGCATAGCCAGCTCAACCATATAGTCATCGCCAAGGCGCTGTTGTAAAGCCTGCTGTTGTAAAACACTGTAATGTAACAGTGGTGAGCCTGTTTTAGGGTCCCAAATGGCTTGGTACAATTTGGCCGATTTAGGTGCCCTGAACGGAACAATAAGGCCTTTGACTAAAAGAGTGCGTGAAATGGCCCCGATATCAATAACCCGCGGATCCATCAAAAACTCATTCAAATAACGCTTTACATCTGCTGTGCTGGGGCTATCCGGGGTGCCCAGGTTAACCAGTAAAATTCCTTTTTTAGCCATAACTGTAGGCGCAAAAATAGCAAAAAATGCTCCGTAAGTTATGACGGTGGTCACAATTTACAAATAAATGAGGTGTAAGATAAGTGAATGTTTGAAAGTAGAAATTGAATTTAGGAATTGTGTTATTTGTTTTTAAGGAGATATGTTGATAAGGAATTTAGCGTATCAGCATTTTTATATGATTAGGGCGTTGCCTGCGGCCGGGCTCTACGCTCATACTGCACGGGCGTTAGTCACAGGCCGGTATCCGCTCCGATCCCTAACGCGGGTTGGATTTAACAACTTTCCACAATCTCCACCATGGTACACCCGGCGATTCATGGTGCTCATAATGATAACCAAAAAAATAGCAGCTAAAAAATGCAGCCAAATGATTACGGCGCTGGCTCCGGGCAAAGTGCCGGTTATCGTGTTCGCCTTTATGGGGCTGATATGTACCGAAGTAAAATAACTGTAATGTGCTCAGCAATGATGGTACAACCCAAAACATAATCAGGTTTGGCTGTGGGATCCAGATCTTCAGGATATTGAATACAACAGCCATCACCACAATTTGCCATATGGACAGGTAATTGCGGATAAATTGTACATACCATGCAAAAAAGCTGCCCTGGTGATAATCCGGATCTTCATGGGTATGTACGTGGCTATGGTGCTTGTGGTGTTTTGTGTACAATTGGGGGTACCAGAACGAGGCATATAGGAAAGTGCTGAGGTAACCCACAAAGTTATTTAAGCCCCTATCGGGCGAAACTGTACCATGCATAGCATCGTGAGCGGTGATGAACAGCCCGGTATAAAGGTGCATTTGCACCAGCATCAGTACATAAACAAGAGGATTGCTGAAGCTGAAATGCCATTGCATCAGTAATGTAATACTTGTTGCCCAGCAGCCAATTACCAGCGCGGCCACAAATAAACCAATATTTGATGGACTTTTTTGCATGTTACCTATTACAGCAAAAAGCGTGCTGTTAAAAGCTTTCTATAGCGGCTTTTACTTTCTGCATCAGCCACATGGGTGTTGATGTTGCACCGGCAATACCAATGGTATCATTTGGCGCAAACATGTTTTTATCCAGTTCGTCGGTTGAGGATATGAAGTAAGTATTGGGGTTGTGCTTGCGGCATACTTCATACAATACCTTACCGTTTGATGATTTTTTGCCCGATACAAAAACAATCTTATCAAAGCGCGTTGCAAATTTGGGCAGGTCTTTATCCCGGTTACTTACCTGACGGCAAATAGTATCATTAGCCTTAAGGTCGTAGCCGCGTGAAATAAGCTCATCTTTAACCGAGTAGAATTTATCCATACTCTTGGTGGTTTGGCTATACAGCGTAATGTTGTGCGGCAGTTCTACATTGTCAAGCTCGGCAATATCCTGGAAAACTATTGCTTCATCATTAGTTTGTCCCTGCAGGCCAATCACTTCTGCATGACCGTGCTTGCCAAAAATCAGGATCTTCTCGTTCGAGTCGTATGAGGTTTTGATGCGGTTTTGCAGTTTAAGCACTACCGGGCATGAGGCATCAATAAGGGTGATGTTATTCTCTAAAGCCGTACGGTAGGTGTCGGGAGCTTCGCCATGGGCACGGATGAGCACCTTTTCATTATGGAGATCTTTAAGCTGGTCGTGTTCAATGATGCGAAGGCCTTTTGCTTTCAGGCGTTCAACCTCTTCGTCATTATGCACAATATCGCCAAGGCAGTACAGGTAGCCGTCTTCTTCTAAAATCTCCTCGGCCATATCAATGGCATAAACCACCCCAAAGCAAAAGCCCGAATCCTGGTCAATAGTAACTTTTAACTGATAATCTCCCATGGTGCTGTAAATTTACGGCAAAAATAACCGTTGATTGTAATGATTGCGTTGATTTTGATGATTATTATATCATTAAATAGTTGATCCCTTAGCTCAATAAACCAAATTCAAAACAGCAAAAAATAAAAACTGCGCAATCAGTAATGTTGGGCCAACAATGCTTTGCCGTTTAAATTTAAACTGCTCAAATATAAAAAGCAACAATGCACTCAGCACAAACCAGCAAACATAGTTTTTAAACGGAACGCCAGCATCCAGCCAATGCCAGTAATCAAAATGTATGGCAATAGGCTCAATCAGCACATCGAGCAGGGTAAGGATCATAGCTCCTGAAAGTATTCTAACCAATGTACTTTTTAGGCGGCTTCGCTGCAGGGTAATGCCCGCGGCATAGACCAGCAGGAACCAATTTACCCCGATCATCAAGGGAATTTCAAATAGTTTAATGCCAAGTGTTCTGCCATATTGATAATGCCCGAAGAGCCAACCGGTATGTACACCGATGTATTCGGCCATGAAGCCGATGCCGAAGGCGGTCAATGCAAACAGCAGAAACCTGCTGTCGAAATTGTCATAACTATAAATGATAATCCCAAGCATCAATAGTAAATGCCATGGTACCAGGGTTATAAATAATACGGTTAATGAGGGGATAATAAAGCCTATCAACCCTACCAGGTGAAACAGGAAAATAACTATGATACAGATCCTGTTTTTTTTCTGGACAGCATTATCGGATGCTATGGGTTTCAAATTTTTCGCCCTTTCCACATCGTGGTTTTGGTGAGATACCTTTGGATGGATAAAACAGCTACGACAAGCAGGCTAAACATTTGAGCAGGATGTAAAAGGATGTTATACTCCGCTTTTTGACCGGCCGAAAGGGAGATCATGATCCGCGTAAGAAAAATAAGGCCTGCGGTAAAAAGTATCAGCGGCATGTTCAGGGTTGTCATGATAATCAGCGGACCGGCAATAGTGATGGTAATGTACACCAAAAAACCAATGATGCTGTAGTTAAAAGCCGCCAGGAAATTTTTACTGAACCCATTTATAGCTTCGCCATATCCCCGGTACATACGGCAGCTGATCATGCCGTTGGCCAGCAGGGCCTCGCCATTATAACGCTCCGCTTTTATGAGGCGCATGATCTCCACGTCTTCCACCACCTTGTTTTTTACCGCTTTGTGCCATTGGTGTTTATGATAAATGGCAGCATCAAACAACATAAACTGACCGCTGGCGGCCGCTACTGAGGCGTTTTTTAATATATATACCAGGCGTAAAGGCAGCAGGTTTAGCAATATGAAATGCATGAGAGGCACTACCAGGTTCTCGCCGAGGGTAAGCATGGTTTGATTGCTGAACAGGCTTAATAAACCCAGTTGGTGCAAATGCATACGGTGCACAGCACTGTTGATAAGGCGGTTACTAACCTGTTCGTCGGCATCCAAAAACAGCAGATATTTACCATCGGCCTGTTTAGCCATTTGGTGGCAGGCGTAATTTTTCCCCATCCAGCCATCTGGTAATTTACCTCCCTTTAACACCCTGAAATGAGGGTGCCCGGCGGCAAATTCAGTACAAACCTGGTAAGTATCATCGCTTGAATCATCGTCATAAATAATAACCTCGTAGTTGTTATAGTCCTGCCGATGGATGGAATTTAACAGGGTTAATATGTTTTCGGCCTCGTTACGTGCAGGGACCAGGATAGAAACTTTATCCGAATAATACCGCCCTATATGGGGCAGTTTGGGGTTGGAGATATAATTGAATAGCGTTACCGCAAACCTGAGTATGATAAAAAAGAGGGTTATTAATATAGCTATGGTCACTTTTTATATATCAAATTCGGTTTGCAGTAATTTGGAGGCTTCATAATGCCTTTGATAAGCTTCCTGTAATTTACTTATGCTTTTACCGGTGTAATTTTCTGGTTCGCTTTTTAAATAAACGGTTGCCGTTGCCTTTTTATGTTTAAAGTACTGAATAAAAGTTGAAGCAAAAACGAGCTGGAAATTCCCATTTGCTTTTTCAATGATCCTCATAACCCCTTTTTCAAAGTTTATGCCGGTAACAAAGTTAGCATACAGTTTGCCCTGTGGAAATATCAAAACCAAATTTGCCGGATCGGTAAGCAATCCGGCCGCATAGTCAAGGGACTGGATGATACTTTTTGAATCTTTTTTTACCGAAAAAGCACCGGCAAATTTCAGGAAGCGCTCGCTACGGGCAGTCTCTTCCAGGATCATGACATGTAACTTTTTCTTTAGCAATTTATCGTTTACGCAGTATAATATCAACCCATCCCAAAAACTAAAGTGGTTGCCTATCAGCAGCACCGATTTATTTTTATCAATTACAATGTCGTTAAACAACAGTTCATGAAACGTTTTGCCAACTATCCATTTAACATAGTAATGGACAATACGGGTCATGAAAAAGTTTTCTTTATTGCGGATCATATTTTACACGAATGTATTGCATGTCGGCGACAATTTTATCGAATTACACGAAATTTGCTGATGGCTTATCAAATGAAATTAGTGCCAATTCGATATAATTCGAAACATTTGTGCTGATATAATTAGTGTTCCATATTGATCTGGTTTTTTAACGCTTGCTGATGTGCGTTATTAATGTTCTCCTTCAACTGCTCAAAACTAAGTTCGCCGGCAACACCTAAATCAAACAAATGGACATAGGCGCGGGGCTTCAGGCTTTCAAAGTAATCGATCAGGGTACAATGATAAACCACCTGGCAGGGGCCTTTTATCTGTCGCATCAGTTTATAAACACCGGTTTCAACACGTATAAATGTTTCATGGTTTGAATAGAGCTCGCCCTGCGGAAATATCACGATAAGATTATCAGGATCATTTAATATCCCGGCCGAGTAACTGAGCGAGTCGAGTATCGCCCTTGACCCCTTTTGAATGGAGTAGGCACCAATGTATCGAAAATAACTATGCTGATCGAACTGGTCCTGCTGCATCATGATGTAAAATTGCTTTTTGAGATCATAAACAGCTGTCCGGTTAGCAATGAAACCATCCCACCAGCTAAAATGATTGGTCAAAAGCAATATTGAATGGCCCGGGCGTGGCTCAAAGGGCTGTACATTAACCTCTTTAAAATTACGGCCGATCCACCATTTTACACAACGGATGAATAATTTACTCCAAAATTTCTTTTTACGCGAAGGTACCATGTTTATTTAACTAAATACTCGTCAAGTGCCTTTGTAACCAACCAGTGCCCAAGTTCAATTTCATGCACTTCGGCATTATGAAGCATTCCTAAAAATGGCATTGCCGCCGATTTAGGGAATAGTTTATCATGCCTGCCAAATATCAGCAAACATTTAATTTTATGCTGATTGATTAGTTGTGCTACTTTCTGCACATCAGGCTTTAACTGCCTGATCAAATTTAGGGTATAATAGGTGTCAAGCCGTTTTTGTTCGGTATCAATTTCATTATAAGCTATGCGGTAAAGGCTTTCGTCAATAGCGCCAACGGTTTTCATGCTTTTAACTAAAAAAGGTGCCAGCCATTTGCTTTTTGTGGCCGTACGGAAAATTGCGCGTCCAAGCGTATTATGCAATATAAAATGAAAGCCTTTAAATACAGCAAGGCCATCAGGGGCCATTAAAATGATGTCATCAATCATATCGGCATATTCTTCAACCAATATCAGGGCCAGGTTGGCGCCTATAGAATAGCCCATTACCGAAAAACGTTGCCGGCCGTAAAGCTTAAACCATTCTTCCATGTAGCCGCTTACCATGGTTTTGGGCATCCCGGCCACGATCTGTTGTTCTGTCCAGCCATCCAGCCTGCTTTCGCCGTGAAAAAAGTGATCGAAACCATAGATGTGATATTGGGGTAGGATGGATTGATCAAGTACATGAAACTGTTTCCCAGTCATGCCATAGCCATGAAAGGCCAGCAGCGGTTTTTGACCGGTACCATACTCGTGAAAATGTGCTTTGCCCAAGCCGGGCAGATGTAAAAAACCCATTAAGGCAATATTAAGAATTTATGGCTTTTGTACAGTAAACGGCCATGTTTTGTTTTGAATGATGGAATAGTCTTTTTATAAAATTGTCATTTCGATGAACGGCGAAGGGCGCGAAGCTGGGTGTGAAGAGAAATCTTCTGCTTCCTGCAAATCCACCATACATGGTTTACTTACCGGGTGTACAATTTCTCACTCGTTCCTCATATCATTAATGGCATTTTTTATTTATCGATATACTTCATGATCATTTCCGTAGCCCCTACATTTTCCTTCACATAATTAAATACCTTTTTACGGGTAATATTATAAAACGCCTCGTCATTAACCAGTGTGTCAACAATATCTTTTAATTCTGTTTCATTGCTGATGCTAAAACCGGCATTAATGGCTATAAGTTCCTTGGCTTCGTTAAATTTCTGATAATTGGGGCCAAAAATAACCGGCAGACCGAACGCGGCTGCCTCCAGGGTATTATGAATACCCACACCAAAGCCGCCACCTATGTAAGCAACGTCGGCATAAGCATAAAGCGATGAAAGCATGCCGATATTATCTATCACCAGCGATTGAAGATTGTTAGATGTAAGCGATTGGTTAATAAAATCTCCTGACTTTAAGCCTTCTGCCTCAGTTCTTAGCTGAGAAAAAGTGATCGCATTTCCCTGCGGAAGCAACTCTATCAAGTTATTAATCTTTTCTTCCGGTATTTCATGCGGAGCGAAGATGAATTTCCAGTCGGGATACTGGCTTACTAATTTGGTTAATATATTCTCATCCTGTGGCCAGGTGCTGCCTGCTATAAATAACTTGTGACCGTTTTTAAATTGTTGTATCAAAGGCAGCACTTTAGGGTTTTGTGCATTTGCCCAAACGCGATCAAACCGGGTATCGCCGCTAACTGATGTGTTAGTAATACCGATACCTTTCAATAACTGCGTAGATGCCTCATCCTGTAAAAAGAAGTGCGATACCAGACTTAGGATTCTGCGATTAAAACCGCCATACCATTTAAAAAACACCTGTGTGGGTCTGAAGATGCCTGATACGATATACAGGGGGATATTACGCTTGTTTGCTTCATTAAAAAAATGGAACCAGTACTCGTATTTAGTAAAAATGACAATCTCGGGGTTAATGGCATCAATAAACCTGCGGGCGTTTCGGGCAGTATCCAAAGGCAGGTAGTAAACATAGTCCGCAAGGGAGGTGTTTTTCCTGATCTCATATCCCGAAGGGGAAAAAAAAGTGACTACTATTTTCTTTTTGGGGTGTAAATTTCTCATTGCTTCCAGTATCGGCCTTCCTTGCTCAAATTCGCCAAGTGAAGCAAAATGAAACCAAATACTGCTTTCTATACGTACAAAGACAGGATTTTTACGCCCTGCAACCCAAAGTTTTGCCTTGTTGTTAAACAATGCGGCAAAACGGATAAAAAGGGAATATAATTTGATACCTATATTATATAATAACATCAATTTTAACGCTGAATGATTATCTTAGCCGGGCATAAAAGTAATAACAATAATTACAATATTAGTTTATGGCCCGCCCGGTGCTATAATAAGTCGGTTATATGATTGATCATACAAATATTGCTTACTTAAATTTAAAACACATTTAACACTATGAAAATTGCAGTAATTGGTACGGGCTATGTAGGCCTGGTAACGGGAACTTGTTTAGCCGAAACGGGAAATGAAGTAACCTGTGTAGATATCGTGGAAGAAAAAGTAAACAAGATGCGGAATGGCGAAATGCCGATCTATGAACCGGGTCTTGATATTTTATTTCTGCGTAACATTAAACAGGAAAGACTAACCTTTACCACTAATCTTGCCGAAGCAATAGCCCCGGCCAAAGTGATCTTTTTGGCGTTACCAACGCCTCCGGGAGCCGATGGAGCAGCCGATTTGAGTTATGTGCTTGGCGCGGCAAAAGATATCGCCAAACTGATCACCGAATATAAAGTGATCGTAACCAAATCAACGGTACCTGTAGGTACGGCAGATAAGGTAACCGCAGTGATGAAAGCCAATACCGATGTTCCCTTCGCTGTGGTATCCAACCCCGAGTTTTTACGCGAAGGCGTAGCCGTAGAAGACTTCATGAAACCGGATAGGGTAGTGATCGGTACAACGGACGAAAAAGCCCGCCAGGTAATGGGCGATTTATATGCACCTTACGTGCGCCAGGGTAACCCTATATTATACATGGACGAACGCTCATCCGAGCTAACCAAATATGCAGCCAACTCATTTTTAGCCACCAAGATCACGTTCATGAACGAGATTGCAAACATGTGCGAGCTGGTAGGGGCGGATGTAGATATGGTACGCAAGGGGGTAGGAGCAGATGGCCGTATTGGCAAACGCTTCCTGTTCCCAGGTGTGGGGTATGGGGGCAGCTGTTTTCCTAAAGATGTGCAGGCCCTGTCAAAAGCAGCCGAAGAAAATAAATACGACTTCAAGATCCTCAACTCGGTGATGGAAGTGAACGAAAATCAGAAGAAACGGCTGGTAGTTAAAATGCGTGAATATTATGGCGAAGGCGGACTGAAAGGAAAACATTTTGCCCTGTGGGGACTGGCTTTTAAACCGGAAACCGACGATATCCGCGAAGCACCAGCACTGTACATTATCGATGAGCTATTAGCAGCCGGGGCGACAGTAACCGCCTACGACCCGGAAGGCATGCCAAACGTTAAAAAACTACTTGGCGATAAGATAAGCTATGCCACCAATCGGTACAATGCCCTTGAAGATGCAGATGCTTTGCTGATTGTGACCGAATGGCCGGTATTCCGTACGCCAGACTTTGACTTTATGAAGGAAAAGCTGAAGTCGCCGGTGATCTTTGACGGGCGTAACCTGTATGACCTGGACAGGATGAAAGATTATGGATTTTATTATAACAGTATAGGCCGTAAAACAGTAGCAATATGACAGAAAGAAAAAGGATCCTGATTACAGGAGCGGCCGGTTTTTTAGGCTCGCACCTGTGCGACAGGTTTATTAAGGAAGATTATCATGTGATCGGGATGGATAACCTGATCACCGGCGATTTGAGGAATATCGAACATTTGTTCAAACTGGAGAACTTTGAGTTTTATAACCATGACGTATCCAAGTTTGTTTATGTACCGGGCGAACTGCATTATATCCTGCATTTTGCCTCACCGGCCAGCCCGATAGATTATCTGAAAATTCCGATCCAGACATTGAAAGTAGGTTCACTGGGAACCCATAACCTGCTGGGGCTGGCCCGGAACAAGAAGGCACGGATGCTGATCGCCTCCACATCGGAAGTATACGGCGACCCGAACATCAACCCTCAGCCAGAGGAATATTGGGGTAATGTAAACCCGGTAGGCCCGAGAGGGGTGTATGATGAAGCCAAAAGATTCCAGGAAGCTATTACCATGGCTTACCATACCTTCCACGGGTTGGAAACCAGGATCGTTAGGATTTTCAATACTTATGGCCCAAGGATGCGACTGAATGATGGAAGGGTGTTACCGGCTTTTATAGGGCAGGCACTGCGGGGCGAACCGCTGACCATGTTTGGCGACGGCTCACAAACGCGGTCGTTTTGCTATGTAGATGACCTGATAGAAGGGATCTACAGATTATTGCACAGCGATTACGCCCAGCCGGTGAATATCGGCAACCCTGATGAAATCACGATAAAACAATTTGGCGAGGAGATCATTAAGCTGACGGGTACCAACCAGGAGCTGATCAGCCTGCCTTTGCCAACAGACGATCCGAAGCAACGCCGCCCGGATATTACCAAGGCCAAAGCTATATTAGGCTGGGAGCCAAAAGTATCCAGGAGTGAAGGTTTGAAGATCACCTTAGAATACTTCAAGTCGTTGCCCGAACATGAAATAAACCATAAAGACTTTACCTATTACAATAAGTAAAGGTAACCAGGCCGGAAATTAATTTTTTTGGCCTTTTTTATAATATAAAAGCGGATGAATTGTCACAATCTGCTTACTTTGCCGAACATTCAAACATACTCTCTATTTAAACCATGAAAATATTAGTAACAGGCGGTTTGGGTTTTATTGGTTCGCACACCGTTGTTGAGCTGGTTAACGCGGGGTATGACCCCATTATCGTTGACGACCTGTCGAACTCGGACCCCAAAATATTAGATCAGCTTACAAAGATCTTAGGCTTTACCCCGGTATTTCATAAGCTTGATCTTTGCGATGAAGCCGCCGTTAGATCACTTGCACTTGCCGAACCCGAAATAGGTGGTATCATCCACTTCGCAGCCTTTAAAGCGGTGGGCGAATCGGTAAAAAAACCAATGAAATATTACCGGAATAATTTTTATTCTCTTATCAATCTGCTCGAAGCTTATTACGGTAAGGCTATCAATTTTGTATTTTCATCAAGCTGCACAGTTTACGGACAGCCCGAAAAATTACCCGTTACTGAGAATGCTCCGGTACAACCTGCGCAATCGCCATATGGTAATACCAAGCAAATAGCCGAAGAAATTTTGGTTGATATGGTAAATTCCGGCAGCGATTATAAAGTGATTTCGTTGCGTTATTTTAACCCCGTAGGTGCCCATGAGTCTGCTTTGATCGGGGAGTTGCCAATAGGTGTACCACAAAACCTGGTGCCTTTTATTACACAAACTGCCATAGGCAAACGCGAAAAAATAACCGTTTTTGGTAATGATTATAACACGCCTGATGGTAGCTGCATCCGCGATTATATTCACGTAGTTGATTTGGCGAAAGCCCATGTAGCCGCGTTAAGGCTTGCCGAAAAAGACGAATTTAAAGGTTATGATGTGTTTAACCTGGGCACAGGCAATGGCACATCAGTATTGGAAGTAATTCATGCTTTTGAAAGCACTACTGGCGAAAAACTGAACTATGAAATTGGCCCGCGCCGTGAAGGTGATGTGGAGCAGGTTTGGGGCGATGTTACCAAATCATCAACCAAGCTTGGCTGGACAGCTAAACTTGGTATTGGCGAAATGATGTCATCAGCCTGGGAGTGGGAAAAATATATTGCTCAAAATCCATTCAATTAATATCAACAGCAAGGAATGAAAAAGATCATTATAACAGGGGGCGCTGGTTTTATTGGTTCGCATGTGGTGCGCAGGTTTGTGAAAAATTATCCTGATTACATCATTGTTAATTTAGATAAGCTTACTTATGCGGGTAACCTGGCCAATTTAAAGGATATTGAAAATGAACCTAATTATAAGTTCGTAAAGGGAGATATTGTTGATATTGCTTTTATTAATGAACTTTTTGCGGCTGAAAATCCAGATGCGGTGATCCATCTTGCTGCCGAGTCGCACGTAGACCGGTCGATCACTAACCCCCTTGATTTTGTGATGACCAATGTGGTAGGCACCGTAAATTTATTGAATAGCGCCCGTGAGCACTGGAAAGGCAAATATGATAAAACCCGTTTTTATCATGTTTCTACCGATGAGGTATACGGTACCCTTGGCGATGAGGGGATGTTTACTGAAGAAACTGCCTATGATCCACATTCACCATATTCGGCTTCAAAGGCGGGTTCTGATCATTTTGTGCGGGCCTACCAGGATACTTATGGTATGGATACCGTAATATCAAATTGCTCAAACAATTATGGATCATTCCATTTTCCGGAAAAACTTATTCCGCTGGCAATTAATAATATCAAGCAAAGTAAACCTGTACCGGTATATGGTAAGGGCGAAAATATCCGCGATTGGCTTTGGGTTGAAGACCATGCGCGGGCAATTGATGTAATATTTCATAATGCCAAATCGGGCTCAACCTATAATATAGGCGGGCATAATGAATGGAAAAATATTGACCTGATCAAATTGCTTTGCAGTATATTGGATA
This sequence comes from Mucilaginibacter gossypii, assembly GCF_900100945.1. GTDB lineage: Bacteria > Bacteroidota > Bacteroidia > Sphingobacteriales > Sphingobacteriaceae > Mucilaginibacter > Mucilaginibacter gossypii. The sequence goes on from NZ_FNCG01000004.1 coordinate 341,514, forward strand.
AAAAATTAGGCAGAGCTGAGGGAGAATCGGCTAAGTTGATCACTTTTGTGACAGACAGGGCCGGGCATGACCTGAGATATGCTATCGATGCAACCAAATTAAAAAATGATTTGGGTTGGGTGCCGGGCATAACTTTTGAAGAAGGTTTGGAAAAAACAGTTGATTGGTACCTGGCTAATGAAGATTGGCTTAATGATGTAACGTCGGGACATTACCAGCAATATTACAGCAGTCAGTATAACGATAGATAAAAATGTTCGGGCTTTTTAAGAGGAAGAAGGCAGTAAGGGAATCAAAGTTCAATTATGAGGGAATCATGGTTGATATGCACTCGCATGTGTTACCGGGAATTGACGATGGCGCTAAAACGCCTGAAGACTCGGTAGAATTGATAAAAAAGATGATGGAATTGGGGATAAAAAAAGTTATCGCTACGCCACACATCATGATAGATTTTTATCGCAACACCCCCGAAACCATAGGAAACGCGCTTGCTATATTAAAAGCCGAACTGGTTAAGCAGGGAATTGATATACCGGTTGAAGCCGCTGCCGAACACTATTTTGATGAAACGTTTGAAGCTCGTGTAGAGGATGGCCCGATCATGACCATGGGCGATAATCACGTATTATTTGAATTTTCATTTATAAATCAACCGCCAAATACTTACAGTGTAATTCAAAAGCTTCATGATAAAGGGTATAAACCTATTTTGGCCCACCCCGAGCGCTATCAATACCTTGATTTAGAGAAATTGAAAAATTTGCACAGTTGGGGTGTCGACTTTCAGCTTAACACCATATCTCTTACCGGGTATTACGGCAAGGAGATAAAGAAGATGGCCGAAGACCTGATTGATAATAGTTTGATAGATTTTATTTCAAGTGATATGCACCACTTAAGGCACGCCGCAGCATTTGGCGATGCACTAAGAACAACCTATATCGAAAAATTGCTTATCGACTATCCGCTTAAGAATAAGATGTTGTTTTAGCAAAAGCAGTATTGCAAAAATGATATAGCCTAAAAAATCGTTGTTGTGGTACGAAGCAATAACGATTTTTTTATTTGTTTTAAATGCTAACGTCCCATCAGGGTCTCTCGCAGAGGACCCTGATGTATACGCCATACAAGATTCGCTGTTCTGAATATGCTATTAGGTATTTATAGAAAACATAGTGATGTTGTTAAAAAAAAACATCCCGAAGAAGGTAAGTTTGATGTACCTTCTTCATTTATAAATATTAATATAGTTTATAGTTGGAGTTTGGCGATAGCGTAACTTCGCGCTGAATGAAGGAAATATCCTGTTTACGAGTTATTTCAAAACCTTTAGGGGGAAAAGGTAGGGTGTTGTTTTTATTAACATTTTTTATTTTTGTAAAATAATAAGTTGGTATTTTTGCTTGTATTTTATATATAATAAATATAACTTTATATCAAAAGCTATATTATTATGAAAAATAGACAACTCTTTAAAGTGGTGTTAATTGTTTTATTGGCAATTGGCAGTCAAGTATTATTCGGGTTTTCACCCGCTAAGTCAAAAAATGCCTATAAGTTAAAATCAGTTCACATTACCAGGCTAAATGCCAGGTTGGTGCAATATGATTTTTATTTTAGCAACGGCAATAATAGTGTTACATTAAGCGGGCGCGGGCAAACGAATAGCGGTAACATTAACGCATTTTTGGTTGAGTATTTTGGGACTAGCCCTGATAACGCGGTAGGTGCCGGTACAGCAAGTGGTACTTACTCTATCGATGCAAACGGGAATTGTACAATAAACGTAACCTATACCGCATATGGCCACGCCCAGGAATGGTATAGTGGAGTGGCAAATTATTCCGTCGTTTAAATTATATACGTTTTCTATAAGGAGGTCATCTAAAAGTTTAAGGGTGACCTCTTTCTTTTAAATTGCACTTTGCTGTTTCTGTAGGGTTCTGGTAATAATTTTTGTAAATGTAATCGTTGCGTTTTTTAGTTCGGTATTGTTGCTATTCGTACCTCAAAGCTTCAACCGGATCCAGTTTTGCTGCTTTTTTTGCCGGGTAGTAACCCGATATCAAACCAATAAACGTACACAACACCACTGCAAAGAACAGCCATCCCCATGGCACTACAAATGCGCCGCTTATTTGTACGGCAATTAGGTTTCCGGCAGCCATGCCCAGTATCATACCTGCTGCACCGCCTATAAGGCAGATCACTATGGCCTCTATTAAAAATTGTTTACGAATGATTGCCGGGGTTGCTCCTATAGCTTTTCGCACACCAATTTCGCGGGTGCGTTCTGTTACTGATACCAGCATGATATTCATAAGCCCTATGGCGGCACCGATTAGCGTGATAATACCTACAGCAAAACCGGCGGCTGTAATACCTGCAAGTTGACCTGAAAGCTCTTTTTGAATGGAATCGCTTCGGCTTATTTCAAAGTTATCCTGGTTAATTACGTTAAGCCCTCTTACGTTTCTGAATAAGGAAGTGGCTTCACCTATGGTAGCATCAAGGGCACCGGGAGTGGCTACTTTAATGGTTACTGTGAACGAAGCATTTTTGGTACTGTCTATCTGTTTGGCTTTCAATACCGGGATCACGCAAAATTTATCGCCTCCGAATGAACTTGAGCCTTTTGATGCAAATACACCAACTATCCTGAACCTATCGGTACCAAGATATATCGATTTATTTATCGGGTCTTCGGTTTTAAACAGTTTCTTTTTAATCTCGTCGCCAATAATGACCACGTTCGATCCATGTTCCAGTTCAGAAGCTGAAAAATTACGCCCGAAAGCCAGCTTTTTACCCGCTGTAACCAGGTAATTTTCGTTTGAGCCGGAGATAGATATGTTTGGATTGGTTTTTTGATTGCCGTATTTGGCTACTGCGGTACCATTTACCTCTAAATTAATGGCTATAGCTACCGGCAATTTAAAAGTATTTTTAAAGCGTACAGCTTGGTCATAAGTAATGGCCGGATACACTTTACGATGCCCGCCGTTGCCGAAGTTCAACCCCTCGCCACGGTTTTGCAGGGTGAATGTGTTGGCGCCAAGATCGGCAAAAGCATCATTAGTGAACTGCCTGATGCCTTCAATGGCCGTTAAAATACCCACCAACGCCATGATACCAATAGCTATGATGAGCGCGGTTAATGAGGTGCGCAGCCTGTTGCCGGCTATAGACTGTAATGCAATGGAAATGTTTTCTTTGTAAGAGGTTTTTACCGGCATGGTATAAATATAAAAAACTTGCTGGTATGACTATGCACTCCGCCTATTTGTTACAGTTGCTGATCAATAAACTTTTTGATGGATAGTATAGCCTGGCGTCAATGATATTGCCTGTTTGTTGCAATTTTAATCCCTATATATTAAATATCTTCAGGTATATTTATGAAATATAAACTAAACTTGCCATGAAGCAAATTTTCCTCTTGTTTTTATTTATTGTATTGAGTGTTGGTGCGTGGCCTCAGGACAGCCTGTTGCATAAAGTTGTTAAGCATTCCTTTAATATTGACGAACATTCGGTAGTAAAAGATTCGACCGGAAAGCAACTTACTTACAAGGAATGGGGCGATCTGGTGCGTACCAGGCAGTTTGTTTTATGGCCCGAGAATATAGAAGATCCTAAAACTGCCTTTATTGTTAAGAAGAAGGGCACCAAAGAAGTGCGGTACATAAAGTCTGAAACTGAGCAAACGACAGGAACACGAGAGAGTATGCCGAAACAGCTATCGCCCGAAGAAGCCAAAGAGCAGTACATGGCTTCTCTCCCCAAACCCTACGAATCGACCTATTTTAACACCGGTGAGATAATGGAACCGTTTAGTACACATGATATTAACGGTAATAAAATCAAACTAAAAGATTTACGCGGCAAAGTCGTTGTCTTGAATTTTTGGTTTATAGGCTGCCCGGCCTGTATGCAGGAGATTCCGGAGTTAAACAAGCTGGTTGATGATTATAAGGGTAACTCAAACGTGATTTTTTTGGCAATAGCACTGGATTATCGCTACGATCTGAAGAAATTTCTGAAGCAAACGGAGTTTAAGTATGATATTATCGATGATGGCCGGAATATAGCCGCCAGGTATAAAATAGGCCTTTATCCAACCAGTGTTATATTAAATAAGGAGGGAAAAGTTACCTTTCATACTGTAGGATTTGCAGTAAACTCCCCGTATTGGATGAGAAAGACGATTAACGAGGGATTAAAATGAGGCAATTGTTTCAATGTGGGGGCGCATAATTGTGTCTCCCGTAAGACAAGCCGCATGCCCAATTGCGTAAATTGCACGCGGTAGAGACGCAATTATGCGTCTTACAAAAAAAGCGGCATCAGGATGATCGTGATACCGCTTTATAATATTTTAAAGAAAATTTTAAACCGAGAAAGAAGAACCACAGCCGCAGGTGCTGGCAGCATTAGGATTGTTGAAAGTAAAACCACGGGCATTTAATCCGTCCTGGTAATCGATTTGCATACCGGCCAGGTATAAACCGTGCGCTTTGTGCATGAAAACTTTAATACCATCAATAATATATTCCTGGTCGCCGTCTTTTTTCATGTCGAAGCCTAAAATATAGTTCATGCCCGAACATCCACCACCCTCAACACCAACACGTAAACCAAATTCGTCGTGTATTTCTTGCTGGTCTTTTAATTTATAAAGTTCTTTTACTGCGCCCGGTGTAAAAGAAACCGGAGCAGCTTCAACAGCTATACTCATCTTTATTTTTATTTATTCCACACAAATATAACGTAAAATGCAGATTTTTGTTAGTGTCATAATTTTATGACCCCTGTATAACATTTATAAACATGCCCACTCTACCTTTTTTGTTTGATATTTTAAAATATACTATTTCGGGCTTAGGCGTTGTGTATATCGCTTTTTACCTGTTTAAACCATACCTTGATAAATCAGAAAGTATCCAGCTATTGGAATTAAAACGTACTATCAGTAATCAAACACTGCCCTTGCGCCTGCAGGCTTACGAAAGGGTTGTACTTTTCATTGAAAGGGTTAATCCTGCAAGTTTACTTATCCGCCTTAACGGATCGGCCGATACCGCCGCCGAATTGCAGGCTATTATTGTTAACGAGGTGCGCAACGAGTTTCAGCATAACATTACGCAGCAAATTTATGTAAGCGCCCGGGTTTGGAACGTGGTAAAAAGGGTAAAGGACGATACCATTAATATGATCAATAATGCTGTAAAGGCTTTACCTCCTGATACTTCAGCACTTGAGTTAAGTAAGGTTATCCTGGTACATTTAAGTAAGCTTGAAGATAACCCTTATGATGTGGCGCTTGGGCTCATCAGGCAGGACATGGAAGAATTACACTAAGCTTATGGCCAGGGATAAAAAAATTACCACTACATCGGGTATCGAAATTAAGGAGGTTTATACCGAACCTTCAAATATGAATGAATTGCCCGGTGAGTTCCCTTTTACCCGCGGCATCCAAAAAGATATGTACCGGGGCAAACCCTGGACCATGCGTCAATACGCCGGTTTTTCAACCGCCGAAGAATCAAACAAGCGCTACCACTATTTATTAAGCCAGGGAACAAACGGACTTTCGGTAGCCTTCGATCTCCCAACACAAATAGGCTATGACTCCGACCACCCCCTTGCCGAGGGTGAGGTAGGCAAGGTAGGCGTAGCCATTGATTCGTTAAAAGATATGGAGGTTTTATTTGAGGGTATTGAACTTAAGAATATCACCACCTCCATGACCATCAACGCAACCGCTCCTATTTTGCTGGCCATGTACATTGCCCTGGCAAAAAAACAGGGCGCTGATCTGAAACAGATTTCGGGTACTATCCAAAACGATATATTAAAAGAGTATGCTGCCCGTGGTACCTATATATATCCCCCTGCGCCATCCATGCGGCTCATTACCGATGTATTTGAATACTGCAGTAAAGAGGTGCCCAAATGGAATACTATCTCCATATCAGGTTATCACATCCGCGAAGCAGGCTCAACCGCCGTGCAGGAGCTTGCATTTACATTGGCCAATGGCAAAGCTTATTTAAAGGCCGCGTTGGATAAAAGGCTTGATATTAATGTGTTTGCCAAGCGGCTTTCCTTCTTTTTTAACTGTCATAGTAATTTTTTTGAGGAAATAGCCAAGTTCCGGGCTGCAAGGCGCATGTGGGCGCATATTACTAAACAATTGGGAGCTACCGATGCCGGCGCTCAAAAACTTCGCTTTCATACGCAAACAGGCGGCTCTACTTTAACCGCTCAACAGCCGCTCAATAATATTATAAGGGTAAGCAACCAGGCAATGGCTGCCGTGCTGGGGGGTACACAATCATTGCATACCAACGGGTATGATGAAGCCTTGTCGTTACCAACAGAAGCCGCAGCCAAAATAGCCTTGCGCACCCAGCAGGTTATCGCGTTTGAAAGCGGTGTTACCGATACGGTTGATCCGCTTGCCGGTTCATACTTTATCGAAGCTTTGACAGATGAGATAGAAGCAGCAGCCCAATTATATATAAATAAGATAGATGCTATGGGTGGCGCGGTAAAAGCCATAGAGCAGGATTATATCCAGCAGGAAATAGCAGCCTCTGCTTATCAGTACCAACAGGAGATTGAAACCGGCGAAAAAGTGATTGTAGGTGTTAACAGGTTTACCCAGCAGGAGGAAGCTCCCGTTAACGTGTTTAGGGTGGATGATGCGATCAGAAAAATGCAATCGGAAAAAATTGCAGAGCTAAAAAAGGCGCGTAATAGTGAAGAAGTTGAGAAAAGTTTACATCTTTTGAGAATGGCTGCTGCCAGTGCTGAAAACTTAATGCCGTTTATAGTAACTTCGGTAGAGAGCTATGCAACCCTGGGAGAGATTGCCGACGTATTGCGCGGCGTTTTTGGGGAATATTAGGATCGGGGTGCGGCTTTTAGGTATGTGTTTATTGCGTGCCGCAAATCAAAAAAAGTTAATTTTTAATTTTATAAAACACTAAACCAGCGCATTATTTTTTAGTTTATAATAATAGCTGAAACGGCTCAACAATTACCCCTGTTTTGACGTATAATTAAGGGTTGTAACCGGCGGTTTTATTATTCTTTTTTTTGAAATTCCAAAAAAAGAAAAAAACAATTGAGAAATATTTGGATTGTGATTTTTATACCAAAAATTATGTTATCCATACAAAAATTTCATTAAAAAATCGAATTTGTTAGTAAAAAGCCAAATGTTAAAAAAGTGAAAATTTAATTTTTTTATAAGCTTTTTTTGGCAATATTCGATGTTCCGTAGCAAGGCCAAAAGTTGTTTCGCTGGGGGTTGGAAATCAATATTTTACTTTTATTTATATGGAAAAAACTTGTACGAACGTTTGGAATAGCTGCCTTCAGATCATCAAAGACAACATACCGGCCCAGAGTTTTAAAACCTGGTTTGAGCCGATTAAAGCTTTGAGAATGGAGGGAAGCGTATTAACCATACAAGTACCAAGTTTATTCTTTTACGAGTGGCTTGAAGAGCACTATGTAGGGTTACTGCGCAAGACAATCAAAAAACAATTGGGCGACGAAGGACGTTTAGAGTATAATATAGTTGTTGAGCAATCATCAAGTAAACCATACACAACTAACATGCCTTCAAACGGAAATGGCGCTGATTCAAAACATCAGAGTATGCCGATACCTATTTCAATTAACAAGGATATTAAAAACCCCTTTGTTATACCCGGGCTCAAGAAGTTGAACGTAGATCCTCAGCTTAACCGTAACTACACCTTCGAAAACTTTGTTGAAGGTGATTGCAACCGTTTGGCCCGCTCTGCCGGTTATGCCGTTGCCGCTAAACCCGGAGGTACTTCATTTAACCCTTTAATGATTTATGGTGGTGTAGGTTTGGGTAAAACGCACCTGGCACAAGCTATTGGTAACGAAATTAAGCGCACCCTGCCCGATAAACTGGTACTGTATGTATCATGCGAAAAATTTACGCAGCAATTTGTTGATGCTTTAAAGCACAATAATATTAATGATTTTGTGAACTTTTACCAGGCCATTGACGTGCTGATCATGGACGATGTGCACAACTTTGCCGGTAAGGAAAAGACACAGGATTTCTTCTTCCATATATTTAACCACCTGCACCAATCGGGCAAACAACTAATCATTACATCAGATAAAGCGCCTAAGGATCTGGCCGGTTTGGAAGAACGCCTGCTTTCGAGGTTTAAATGGGGCTTATCTGCCGATTTGCAGATCCCTGACCTGGAAACCCGTATGGCTATCCTGAAGAATAAAATTTACCAGGATGGCATCGATCTGTCAAACGATGTGATCGAATACGTTGCTCATAACATTGATAATAACGTACGGGAGCTGGAAGGCGCCATGGTATCGTTACTGGCCCAGTCAACCCTTAATCGTAAGGAGATTGACCTGAACCTGGCTAAACAAATGTTGAAAAACTTTGTGAAGAACTCATCTAAAGAAATTTCGATGGAGTATATCCAAAGTTTAGTGTGCGAGTACTTTGAAGTACCTATTGAAATGGTAAAATCTCAAACCCGCAAACGTGAAATTGTACAAGCCCGTCAAATATCGATGTACCTGGCTAAGGCACATACCAAAAGTTCATTGAAATCAATCGGTCATTTTTTTGGTGGCCGTGACCACTCAACCGTGATCTATGCCTGCCAAACTGTGGAGGATTTGATTGACACGGACAAGAAATTTAAAGGGTACGTAGCAGATATTCAGAAGAAACTAAAAATGAGCTAATAATTGCTCGCTAATACAACAAAAAGGCCGGTTATTTTTAACCGGCCTTTTTGTTTTTATGTTTTTTAAATGTAGTTTTAACGGTTGTAAACCTTATCATAAAACTGCATATGAAAAAACACACCCTCCTGCTGTTTTTGTTTTTTTTCCATTTTTCAAATATTTATGGTCAATCCGTTACCCTTGAAAAAGGCAAGCAATTTGAGGTTGATGTGCATACAGAAACGAGGTCGCCCGATATGGCGGACTATTCCACTTTAACCTTTGCCTTTAAGGTAGAGGGTAAAGACGGGCCTAATACTGTACTTGAGTGCAGGATTGTAAAAGTGGTTATGAGTAGCCTCTATGCTAAATATCCAGGTTCCAATAGTATATTAAATACCGATAGCATCCATACACTTAAATTAAACTCGTCCTGGCTGCTTTTACATCTGGCGTTGATGCATCAGCCGTTAACTGTAACAATGAGCCCGCGCGGGCAATTGCTGAGTATTACCGGTGTTGATAAAGCTTTGCAGGCTGCCATTGACAAATGGGGCCTCAGCGATGCAATGGCTTCACAGCTAAAGGCTAATGGTAAAAGCTTTCCTGAAACCAGTATAACCGGCATATTTACTCAATTGCCGCCACAAACCATCAGTTACAAAAGCGAGTGGACAAGCGATAACTTAAATTATAAGGTTACTGCTATTAATGGTGCTTTGCTTTATATTACTTCAACAAGTATTAAAACAGGAAATGGCCAGGGCATGAGCGGCTCGGGTATTTTTAACCAGGTAACGGGGCTCATGGAGCAGTGGCAATATGCAACAGAAACCAAGTTTGAACAGGAAGAAGAAGGGAGAAAAATAATGGTGCCGCAGTATGCCTACAAGCAAAGCCTGCGGTATGGTGAAAGGCATTATACGCAGGATACTGCCTGGATTAGCATGGCCATAAAAACAAGTCGTTCATTTAGTGATGCTCTTAAAACCAATACGATGTTCGATTCGGTAAAGGTGCATCGCTATTTCAGGGATAACGATGCTAAATTTGGTAATGATCCTTATTATGTAGTAACCAGATTAAATTTAATGCAAGAAATAGCCGGTTCCAGTAATTATGATGCTTACTCCAAAATGCTCAGAAATACACCCACAAGGTTTTTGAAAGACGAGGAAGGGCACTTGTTCAATAAATTTGTTGAGGTGAGTAATACCTCTGCCGACTCGGCCTATGTGATCAGTAAATACCTTTATAAAACCAGATTGTTTGATCAACTCATTCAGGAATCATATGCACAAAGTTTTTTAAGTTCAGATATAGCCAGTCTTATGCAGGACGAAGGCTTTAAGAGGTATGTGGCTTTACAAAAACTAAGTGACGCAGATGTAAAGAAAGTGCTTGCCGAGCAAAGCGAGCAACGGCGCAATTCTGTGCAAAAGGCAAATGAGCTGCTACTTTTACTGCATCAGGATAAAGATGTGTTGATTCAACAAAAAATAAACCCGCTTTATTTGTGGGTAAACGCAAAAAAACATGAACAAGAGCCCAACTTGTTAAACAAAACAGCCAAAGCTTTTATGCATATGGACGATGCCAGTATGAAAGCTGGAAATGGTAGCAGATATGCCTTATTGACGTATAAGCTGCTTTTAGGCGCTCACGCAACTGCCAAGGCAAATGCACTTTTGTTAAAAACGATTGAAAACCTGGAGCGATACAGCGCAGATACGCTTAATGCTAACCACTATGCCGATCAAAATATGCTGGCTTATGCCTGGTATCTGAAATATCAGGCCGAAAAACCTGCCGATTCGGTTAAGGCGCTGCAATACCTCTCAAAAGCGGCCAGGTGTTCACCCGCTACTACCAAGGAAAAGGCTCATGCCAGTTATTACGACCGGGTTTTCCTGCATTCAAAGGAGAGTTATAGGGAAGAGTTCATTGAACGGCTTTTTAATAGTGGGGATGATACACAAGCGCTTAAGGTATTTGTTGATCACGTTAACGCCGGATTGGATAATATTGACGAATTACAAAAATTGTATGAGTCGCATTTTACAAATAAAAGTTTTAAGGATTTTTTTGTTTCGGATGTGATAAGTACCTGGAAAACCGCACCGCCATTTACCCTTAAGGCACTTGATGGCAAGGAATATTCATTGGCCGCGTTCAGGAATAGTTGGTTGGTACTTGAATTTTGGGGAACCTGGTGCGGCCCATGTCGCGCTGAGATGCCCCAAATTAATGCTTTTAACAAGGAGCTGAGTGAAGGCAAACATAGCGGTATCAATTTTTTAAGTATTGCCTGCCGGGATAACGAGCAGGAGGTAAAACTATATATTACCGCTAATAAGTTTGAGATACCTGCGGCTATGGCGAATGATACTATTGAAAAGCAATATAGCGTTTCAAGCTATCCTTCTAAGATTATTATATCGCCCGAGGGTAAAATGCTGACCCTGAAGTTTGGTGGCGACTGGACGGGGATCATTAAAAAGCTTAATCAGATGTATCCGGCAAATAACTAAAATTGTTATGGAGAAAGGTAAATGAGGTATATTTAGTTATGAAAAAACTTATCCTCGCAGTATTTATTTTATTGTCGTTCCAATCCTTCGCCCAGCAAACGGAGCAGGATGCTATTAAGCAAACCATCAATACTATGTTTAACGCCATGCGTAAGGGCGATAGCACGATGCTTAGATCCACCTTTGCTAAAGGAATCGCTTTTCATAGCGTAGCCAACAAAAAGGATGGAACCGTAACTTTGGAAATTGAAAACCCTGACGATTTTATCAAACTTATTGGCACGCCACATAAGGGTGTTTATGATGAACGTATAACTTTTGCCGATATTAAAATTGACGGTCCGCTGGCCAGCGTTTGGGCTCCATACAAGTTTTACTTAGATGATAAATACAGCCATTGTGGAGTGGATGTTTTTCAATTGATGAAAACCGCAGATGGCTGGAAAATCATTTACATAGTTGATACAAGGCGGAAGGGCAATTGCCCGGAGTGATATTCTACATCACACCCAACTTCATCATTCCATAAAACAAACCGGCGCAATGCATAGCTTGTTTTATCTCGTTATTGAGCAGTAGTTGTTTTACTTCTTCAATGGTGTATTCTTCAACAATCAGTTCCTCCAGTTCATCGAGGTGTTGGCCCTGCACCTTTTTGCCACCTTTAGTAAAATAGGTAAATGTTTGATTGTTAGCAGTGGATGGGTTACCATATACAGTGCAAATCAGTTCAAATTCGTCAAACTGGTAGCCGGTTTCTTCCAGCAATTCCCGGCGTATTGCGTGTACAGGTTCTTCGCCTGCATCAATCACACCGCCCGGAATTTCGAGCGAGATAACACCTGCGGCATGACGGTATTGTTTCACCATCAATACTTTATTGTCTTCGGTTATGGCTACTGCGTTAACCCAGTTTGAATATTCAAGTACATAGTAATCTTCAACTATTTTGCCATTTGGCATTTCGCATTTATCAATGCGGAGGGTGGCCCAGGGGCCTTTGTGGATGTATGATGATGAAAGTAGTTTCCAGGTGAGATCTTTACTCATAGTTATTTTGCAGAAATTGATAGATAGCGTTACGCTTGTTTATGTTTTCGAATGATGCTCGATTGTGATTCTTCTCCAGTCGGTTAAATATAGAAATGATCTTTTGTAAGGCGGCCAAGGTTTCGTCATTAGCTGCAAAAGGTTCATAATACATATATAACAACTGAGCTAAAGCATCCAGCTTTTCGGGCGAATAGTTTCTCTCGTTGAGTAAAATGTCAAAATCTTCGATGCTTAGTTCAAGCAGATCGTTCAATTTTAGATCATACTCGTCCTGAAGCATTTGATCAGCATGTTGAATAAATGCTTCAGGATTTGCAGCGTTTTTGAAACCTGCCAGCTTTGATATCGAATATACGATCTTTTCAATCTCGCGTAAGATGAAGTCTTTTTGCATTGGTTAAGATGTGTTATACCGTGAACGACTACCAGCTGCCGCTTGAGCCGCCGCCGCCGCCGCTTCCGCCGCCAAAACCACCAAAGCCACCGCCTCCGCCACCGCCGGAAAAACCTCCCCAGTCGCCACCGCCGCTCCGGCCTCCGCCGCCAAGCATGTTACCTGCCAGGAACCACCAGAATGGGCTTGCACCCCCCCTGCGACCAATGATTTGCCTGCCGCCTCCGCCGCCGCGATTGCGGAATACCAGGATCAGGATAACTACGACTATGACAATGACTATAAAACCAGCCGGGCCGCCGTTGCTTTGCTTTTGTTTTTTTGCCGCCTTATACTCGCCTTTCATTGCTTTGATAATGCTGTTGGTACCAGCATCAAGTCCGCCATAATAGTCGCCTTGTTTAAAGTGCGGTTTAAGGTCATTTTGGATAATATCCTGAGTAACGATATCGGGCAAGGCGCCCTCGGCGCCGTAGCCGGTTTGAATACTCATTTTACGGTCGCCAATAGCAACCAATACCAATACGCCATTATTTTTGTCTTTTTGCCCTATACCCCATTTCCGTAACAGTTGAACGCCATAGTCATTAATATCATAACTCCCTGTCGATTTCAGGATCACCACTGCAATTTGCGTTGAAGTGGAATCATTGAAGGCTACCAACTTAGTTTCCAGTCGCTGTTTATCAGCCGGGTTTAGAGTGTTGGTATAATCTGTTACGAGAGTATTGGAGCGTTCCGGAAAGTCCTGAGCAATTGCGGCAATAACGCAAAGTGTAAATCCGAAAAACAGTATAAACTTTTTGAGCATGTTTTTAATTTTTAATCGCCATCCATAAAGGCTATATCATCCGGAAGTTCGTTTTGATCGCCATCTTGATGAGGGAAATATTTTTGGAGCTGTTCCCCGGCAATTTTAAGGCCTGTAACAATTCCTTCAACAATATCGCCATATTTAAAATGCTGCAGCATATCATCGCGGGTGGTATCCCAAAAATCGGGGGGGACAACCTGGTTAATACCGGCATCGCCTATGATGGCAAATTTGCGGTCGACGGTGGCCACATATACAAGCACCCCATGCCTGAGCTTGGTTTTATGCATATTGAGCTGTTGGAAATATTTTGCAGCACGGTCAAGAACATTTTCACTGCACCGCTTTTCGATGCACACCCTGATTTCGCCCGATGAGCGGTGCTCGGCATCTTCAATAGCTTTGCGGATGCGCTGCTGTTCCTCTTCGTTAAATACAGCCATATATTTTAATTATTGATTTTGTGAATTGTTGAATTGTGGAGTTATTGCATCTGTGGGCTTGTTTAACTGTTGAAGTACAAGTCGTAATTCAATAACTCAATAATTCAGTAATTCAATAATTAATTAAACTCTACTTTAGGGGCTTTGTCGGCACCAGGCTCGGCAGTGAAATAGCCTTTTTCAGAAAAACCGAACATTTTGGCAGTTATATTGGCTGGAAACGAACGGATTTTGCTGTTATATTCCTGAACGGCATCATTAAAATCTTTGCGCGATACATTGATCCTGTTTTCGGTGCCTTCCAGTTGAATTTGCAAGTCGTGGAAGTTGGAATTCGATTTCAGGTCGGGGTAGTTTTCAGTAATTGAAAGCAATTTACCAAGGGCCGCGCTTAGCTCACCTTGTGATGCCTGGAAAGCTTTTATTGATTCGGGTGTAAGCTTGTTGGGGTCAACTTGCACCGATGTTGCCTTTGAACGTGCCTCAACCACAGCTGTAAGGGTGCTTTTTTCAAAATTTGCTGCGCCTTTTACGGTATTAACTAAATTGGGGATCAAGTCGCTACGGCGCTGGTAATCGCTTTGCACGGCACCCCATTTAGCTTTAACAGTTTCATCTAATTTAACCATACTGTTATAGCTGCATGAACTTAAGGACATAGCTGCAGCTATGATTAATATAACCGAGAATAACTTTTTCATTTGTTTTTCGTGTGTTTTTGTGATGTTTTGGGTTAGAGTGCAAATCACGTACCGTTGTTACAAAGGGCATGAGTTGCTGACAAGGTGTCAAGTTACGGCTTTTTGGTAAATTATAGAAGGATGTGAGACGTAAGATGTGCGATATGAGAAATAATTAATGGATTTGAGATATGAGACGTGAGTTATGAGAATGTTCTGTTCTTTTACCCTATAAAAGCAGAAAGCCCCATCAGGGGCTGCGTCATTGTAAATGATTTGTATAAGGTTAATAGCGGGACCGGCTTATCCTGCCAGGCAATGTTCTTCGCGCATGGTTAGTTTCGCTACCATATCTTTTAAAAGCGTACGGGCACGGTGCAGTGTAGTGCGTGATAAAAGTTCGCTCATGCCCAGCGACGAACCTATTTCCTGGTGCGAGTAACCTTCAATGGCGTACATGTTAAAAACAGAGCGGTATGTTTTTGGTAATTTTTGTACCAGTTTCATCAGGTCTTTAGCTTCAAGTCCATTATCATTAAATGAGCTGCTGATAGGTATAGCGGCGGCTTCCTCTGCTGCAAAATCATCAACCAAAACTATTGGCTTTAACTTGCGATAACGTGATATGGCGCAATGTACCATGATGCGGCGGATCCATCCTTCCAAACTGCCTTCGCCACGGTAGTTTTTCATATTGCGGAACATTTTTATAAAACCTTCCTGTAATATATCCTGTGCCTCGTCTTTATCGGTTGCATAACGCATGCAAACAGCAAGCATACGTGGTGCTAATAACCTGTATAATTGTTCCTGGCTCTTCCTGTCGTTAGTCATGCAGCCATTCCATATAGTGTGTAAGCGTTCGTCGGCGGTAGTCATTGTTCTATTATTTAAATACATGAGGTGCATGCCAATCTAAGTGCCATTTTGTAATTTATTGATTTTCAGTATTTTATTTTTTGTTGGCTTTTAAAACTGTTCGATAGCGTACGGTCAATGTGCAAAGCCGAACGGTTTTGAGGATTTTGAACCTTCTCCCGATACTTTTAAAAGTCTCCCCCTTTGAGGAGAGATTTAACCGGGGATTCTTAACTTTGCACCATCCGGGATAAAAACCCGGCATCAGTCATGACAAAAGAAACAGAGATAGTTTGTCCTCCCGGGCAACAGGAAGATGAAGCAGTTTTAAAGCAACTGGCGTCAGCAGCGCTGAAAATTCCCCTGAAAAATATTTCGGCGTTAAAAATCTTAAAGCGTTCTATTGACGCGCGCGGCCGCCGTGTGGTTTACCGCATGCAGGTGAGGGTTTTTATAGAAGAGGTCTACCAGCCTGAAATTTTTTCTGTTAATTACCCCAACGTGCAATTTGGCCGACCAGTAATCATCGTTGGTGCAGGCCCGGCCGGATTATTTGCTGCCCTGCAATGCATCGAACTGGGTTTAAAACCAATTGTTATTGAACGGGGCAAAGATGTAAAACAACGCCGCCGTGATTTGGCAAATATCAACAAACAAGGCCTCGTTAACCCCGAATCAAATTATTGTTTTGGGGAAGGCGGGGCAGGTACTTATTCGGATGGTAAGCTGTATACCCGCTCAACCAAGCGGGGAGACGTGACCCAGGTGCTTAAAATGTTTGTAGCCCATGGTGCTGCCGAAGATATCTTGATTGACGCCCGTCCGCATATCGGTACCAACAAACTGCCGCAGATTATCACTGCCATGCGCGAAACAGTGCTGAACGCAGGCGGTGAGATCATGTTTGATACCAAAGTAAGTCAACTGTTGGTTGATTTTGGAAAAATTAAAGGCGTCAAAATAGCTGCGGGCGAAAAGATTATGTCAGATGCTGTGATCCTGGCTACAGGCCACTCGGCAAGGGATGTGTTTGAAATGCTGCATAGCCAAAATATCCTGATCGAAGCTAAACCTTTTGCTTTAGGTGTAAGGATAGAGCATCCGCAAGAAATAATTGACCGCGCGCAATATCATTGCGAATTGCGAGGCCCTGATTTGCCGCCATCATATTATAGCCTTGTTGAACAGGTTGACGACCGCGGTGTGTTTTCTTTTTGTATGTGCCCGGGCGGCATCATAGCCCCGTGCTCAACAGAAGCAGGGGAGATTGTGGTAAACGGCTGGAGCCCTTCAAAGCGAAATAACCCATTTGCCAATTCGGGTACGGTAGTTCAGATTAACCTGGAGGACGTTGCCGGCGATGATAGCGATCCTTTTAAGATGCTCAACTTTCAGAAACAGGTTGAACATGCTGCTTTTGTAGCCGGTGGCGGTAATCTGGTAGCGCCCGGACAACGGATGGTTGACTTTGTGCAGAACCGTTTATCAAACGATTTACCCGTTAATTCATACTTGCCCGGTACTAAAAGCGTTGAACTTAAAGAATTGTTACCGGGGTGGATCAATGAGCGCTTGCGCAAAGCGCTACCGGTATTCGGTAAAAAAATGAAAGGCTATTATACCAACGACGCCATTTTGGTTGGCGTTGAATCGCGTACATCATCGCCTGTTAAAATTCCGCGCGACAGGGAGACCTTACAGCATCCACAGGTTAGGGGTTTATTTCCCTGCGGAGAGGGGGCGGGCTATGCGGGTGGTATAATTTCTGCTGCTATTGATGGAATTAACTGTGCAACTGCTGCTTTAAAAATATTATCATGACCACATCTCAAAAATTATTTAACCAGCTTCAAAGCGTTTTGTCGGGCGAACCATGGTATGGCCCCTCAGTTTATTCCATTGTTGATAATATCAGTTTTGAAGCTGCCTATGAAAAGCCCGCTGGCTCAATACATAATATTGCCGCTATTATTTTGCACATGACCGGATGGACTGAAGAAGTAATGGACCGCATGAATGGCATGGACGCACAGTTGCCGGTTCGTGGTGACTGGCCTGAACCCGGCCTGCCCGACGAACAAAAGTGGAAATGGATTGTTGAAGATATAAAGCTGGTGAATGTAAACCTGGCAGGCTTTATCCAAAACTTCCCGGAAGAAAAATGGAACGAGCCTGTTACCAAAAAGGGCGGAGAAGCCGGAGAAACTTACGAATACCAGGTGACCGGTTTGATACAGCATCATATTTATCATTCCGCGCAAATTGCTTTATTAAACAGGATGATCAATGGCTAATAAAAAAACATTAATATTAGGGGCAACGCCAGATACCAGCAGGTATGCCAATTTTGCGGCTACCCGTTTGGTTGAACGCGGGCATACCATTGTTAATGTCGGCGTAAAAACGGGCGAAGTAGCTGGCGTACCTATTGAAAAACCTGAAACCATACACCGTGATATTGATACCATAACGCTGTATGTTGGCCCACAAAATCAACCTTCGTTGTATGATTATATATTGAACACAAAACCCAAACGGATCATATTTAACCCTGGTACTGAAAACAGCGAACTGAGGCGCAAGGCTAACGAGCAGGGCATCGAAACGGAGTATGCCTGTACGTTAGTAATGTTATCGATAGGACAGTATTAAGCTCGAAGTCTAAGTCGATAGTTCAAAGTCGGATGTCTGTCAGACATGATCAGATTAATACTTTGAACTTGTAGGGCTTAGGACTTATGACTTTGGACTCTCAACTCACTCTCCGCTGTTAAAGGCCTGCATATCTATCAGTTTCCTGTACAAACCATTGTTTTGCAATAATTCCAAATGCGAGCCACGTTCAACAATGCAGCCATTTTCAAGAACGAGAATGATATCTGCATTTTGTATGGTGCTTAAACGGTGGGCTATTATAAGCGATGTCCGGTTCTGCATTAGGTTGTTCAATGCTTCCTGTACCAGTTTTTCGGATTCGGTATCCAATGCAGAGGTAGCTTCGTCTAATAGCATGATTGGCGGGTTGTTGAGCACCGCGCGTGCAATACAGATCCGCTGGCGCTGGCCGCCGGACAATTTTGTGCCGCGGTCGCCGGTATTGGTTTGATAGCCATTTGGCGTTTCCATAATAAAGTTATGGGCATTGGCTATTCGCGCAGCCGCTTCAACCTCTGCCTGCGTTACACCTGTTTTACCAAAAGCGATATTGTTAAAAATGGTATCATTAAATAAAATGGACTCCTGGTTAACTATACCCATTAAAGCTCTTAATGATTCCATGGTAACGGTTTGGATATTTTTACCATCGATAGAGATCGTACCAGATTGAGGCTCACTGAACCGGGGCAGCAGATCCATCAAAGTTGATTTTCCTCCGCCGGATGGCCCGACAAGGGCTACTGTTTTTCCTTTCGGAATTTCGAAGTTAATGTTTTTAAGTACATATTTTTCAGTTTCAATCAATGACTTTCCGGTATCAGCGGATTGCTTAACATCAGGTTTAACTGCATAAGCAAATGATACATTTTCAAATGTAACCTTGTCTTCAAAGCCGGTAAGTTCTGTGGCATCAGGAGCGTTAACAATTAGTGGTTTCTCATCTATTAGCGCCAGTACGCGTTCGCCTGCTGCTATGCCGGAGTGAATGTTACTAAAAGAATCTGAAATTGCTTTAGCCGGACGCATAACTTGCGAAAAAAGGGCAATGTAAACAATAAAATCCGAGGCGGCTAAAGTGCCGGTGCCGCTTATAATTAGCGAGCCACCATATAACACGATGCCGGCAACCATTAAAACGCCTAAGAATTCGGATACAGGCGAGGCCATTTGCTGCCTCTTGGCCATTGATCGGGTAATTCTTGAATATTCCTTGTTTTCGTGATCGAAACGGTCTTTTATAAATGAAGCAGCATTAAATGCTTTTATGATCTTAATACCCGATAATGCTTCATCAAGATTACTGATCATGTTGCTATAGGTTTGTTGTGATTCGGCGGCCTGTTCTTTAAGCCGTTTAACTATCCTTGATATTATAAACGCCGAAACAGGAATTATCAGCATGGAAAACAAGGTTAGTTTAACGGATATTACAAACAGCATTATCAGGTAGGCTATCAATTGAAAAGGTTCTTTGAAAGCAACCTGTAAAGTACCGGTAACCGAAAACTGCACCACCTGCACATCTGCTGAAATTTTTGAAAGGATATCGCCCTTGCGTTCATTACTAAAATAACCAAGGTGCAGGTTCATTACATTGTTAAATACAGTACGGCGAAGGTTAAGCAATGTATAAATACGCAGGTTTTCCATTATGCGCTGCGATAAATACCTGAATAAATTACTAAGTAAAACTGATGTAACGATTGCTATGCAAACAAACTTTAAAGCGCCAAGCGGGCCATAATGTTGATTAGCTGTATGAGCGAAAAATTCAAAGTCCTTAATAGGGTCCCACCAGTTTTTGGGTTTAACAATTACGGCATTTGCAGCGTGTTTATCAAAAATTGTAGTAAGTAAGGGTGCAAGCAACGCTATATTGAGCGTATTAAATATTACCGAGAACAACGTGCATATAAAATAAGGGAATGCAAATTTTCCTATAGGACGAGCGAATGACAGAAGCCTGAAATATATCTTCATCAAATTATTTTAAAAGTGCAAAGCTAATAGTAATTAAGTAATTAAAGTGATCAAAAATATAGAAGCTGCCGGGGGCATTTACTAATACTTACAGCTGACAGAACCTGGCCTGTTAGAAACTATCCGATTTTATATACCTTTATCAAAGATTGTGCTTAAATACATCAGGCATATCAACGTTAAAAAAATGAATAATAATATAGCATTACTGGTAGGACTGAAGAATAATTTAGACTACAGTAAAAACTTTTATGCTACCACGCGCGCCCTTTACCCTGATGTTGAAATTGTTTTTACAAGTTACAATAGTACCGACGGAACCCATTTATGGTTGGATAGTTTGAATGACAGCAATGTCAGGTATTATTATTCGGATGAAGCGAAAACATTTTCAGATACTTATAACAAGTGCATTGAAATAGCAACAAAAAAATACGTTGCCTTATTACATAACGATATAATAATTGCTCCCAATTTTATTGAATATCTGGAGAAAAGCATATCGAAACAAAGCATCACCAAATTTACCACCGTTGAACCGCCGGTTTTTGCTGATGACGAAAGACCAGGCAAACTTGTAAAAGATTTTGGAGCCGATATTAACACCTTTGATATTGCGGGGTTTTATAAATACGCTGCTGAAATTCAAAACAAAAAGCAACCCGATGTTAAAAATGATGCTACAACTTTTTTCTTTTGTATGCTAAGAGAAACATTGCTCGATATCGGCGGCTTTGACCCTTTATACAATCCGATGTTTTGTGAGGATGACGATATGATTATAAGACTGGGACTGCTGGGCCTCACAGGATACGTAACAGTTAATGCTTTGTGTTATCACTTTGTTAGTAAAACATCCAGGTTTTCAGAGGAGTATCAAAACCGTACCATGCAGATTGAACTAAACTCTAACCGTAATTTTTTCAGGAAGTGGGGTTTCAAAAATTCATCGGCAGTAAAAATAAAATACGACGTTGGGTTTGTAGTAAAGAATGGAAGCACAGAGTTGCTTGAAAAAATAGAACCACTTTGTGCTACCGTTTATGTAGATGGTGATTTCAACGAATATATTGATCGGGAGCAACGGAATACCCTGTTTAATTTAAATAATAAGATAAAATCATACCATCAAAAAAAAGAAAATGACATCCTTGTTTTTTTTGACGGAAAGAAATTTGGTGCACGTTCGCTGGATATCCTGGAAAACCTAAGCGGCTTAATTACGCGCAAAAGACAGAAACGAACTGCAATAATTTACAAGTTGTTAGGGTTGGGCAATATGATATTCAGAAAGCATATTTTCCGGGTCAGGATAGCTAACTTTGCAACTTATCAACACCTGCTCATCAAAAGGAAATAATGTTTTTCAGTTTTTATAAAAATAAAGTAAGCATATCATACGGCGTAACGGTTTGTAATGAACATGAGCAACTAAACAAATTGCTGGCTCATTTGCTCAAAAACATTGATAAAAATGATGAAGTAATAATATTGCAGGATATTACTAAGGAGGATGAAAAAACTACCGCAGTAATTGAAAAGTATAAGCATCAAATAGTACATTTAAAGGCAAAGCTTAACAGCGATTTTGCATCGTTTAAAAATAACCTGGTGAAAAATGCATCCAGCGACTACCTGTTTCAGATAGATGCCGATGAAATCCCTAAGAAAACGCTTATCAAACGTATAAAAAAACGTTTGTACCGGAAGCCAGATTGCGATTGCTTCCTGGTACCAAGGGTTAATATTGTTGAAGGGCTTACAGAGGCGCATATACAAAAATGGAACTGGACGGTTGATAAACTTAACCGCGTTAACTTTCCGGATTACCAGTTTAGGATCCTCAAGTTAAACGGGCATATTAAATGGAAAAATAAGGTACATGAAGAACTTTATGGCTTTGAAAAAAGCTGCTATTTGCCTCGTAAAAATGAGAAGTATTGCCTGATGCACATTAAAAACCTTGAACGACAGGAAGCCCAAAACAATTTTTATGATACCTTACAATCCTGACCAAACACATTTATTTTAGTGAAACGTATAGCTTTTATTGTTCAGCGGTATGGCATCGAGGTTAATGGTGGTGCCGAGTACCATTGCCGTTTAGTTGCTGAAAAACTAAACAACCGTTTTACTGTTGAGGTGCTTACTACCTGTGCTAAAGATTATATGTCATGGGCAAACGAATACGCTATCGGCACCGAATTTATAAATGGCGTTAAGGTGATACGTTTCGGTGTTGAACACCCAAGGGACTTGAAAAAATTTAAGCTTGCAGGCCGCAGGTTACGGAAGAAAAAGCAAAGAAGATATCATAGGTTGCTTGGCTATTTCGGGCAGCTGAAAAACTTTGAAAAATTGACCGGGGTTAAACCCCGGGCCGAAAACGAGTTAGCGTGGATAAAGGAACAGGGGCCTTATGTGCCCGAGCTCATCACGTTTTTGAAAACCAATCAGGAAAATTATGATGTCCTTATCTTTTTTACCTATTTGTATTATCCCACCGCTATAGGGATTTCAGTGGCCTCTCATAAATCTATACTGATACCTACTGCTCACGACGAGCCACCTATATATCTCGAATTTTTTAGAAGCTTTTTTAAACAGCCTAAGGCCATTCTTTATAATACCGAAAGCGAAAGACGCTTTGTTAACAAAGTTTTTGGTAACGAGGATATCTATTCAGACGTTGTTGGGGTTGGAATTGATGTGCCGGCACTTCAACCCAGTCCGGGCGCCAATGCTCTGCTACAACAGGCCGGCAATTATATTATTTATATCGGGCGTATAGAGGTTGCTAAGGCCTGTGATGAACTTATCAGCAACTTTATAAAGTTTAAGGCCAGTACGGATAATGATATTAAGCTTGTATTTGTAGGCAGGGCATTTATGCCGGTTACAGAACATCCGTCAATCATTTACACTGGCTTTGTTGATGAATATATTAAATTTAACCTGCTCAAAAATTCCAGGGCGTTGGTAATTCCCTCAATATTTGAAAGCTTATCATTAGTAACGCTCGAAAGCATGGCTTATGGTATTCCTGTTATAGCCAATGAAAAATGCGAGGTTATCAAAGATCATATTAATAAAAGTGGAGCCGGTTTCTTATATAACAACCAGGAAACTTTTATAGCGGCTATCCAAACAGCTTTTAGTAATAATACAAATGTTGCGGATCTGAGCGAAAAAGCCAAATCATATGTAGCCGAAAATTATACCTGGGTAAAAGTGTTAGAGAAATTTGATGCGGCTGTTGACTATGTAGCCGGTCATTCTTCGTCAAGCATCTCGCAATAAAGCTGCAGATATTGCCTTGCTGTTTCATCCCAATTGAATTTTTGCGCATGGGCCTTGATTTTTTCTGACGGGTTATGTTGGCGAAAATGCTGCATACCCTCATTAAATGCTTTTTGCATCTCGCTGCCATCAAAACTCGGGAAAAAGTAAGCGCAATCTCCTGCAATTTCGGGTAACGAAGTATGCGTTGAAGTAAAAACAGGTTTGCCGTGGTGCATCGCCTCTATTACAGGCAAGCCAAAGCCCTCGGCTATTGAAGGGAAAACAAAGGCCTCACAATGTTTGTAATACCATGCTTTGTCATTATCTGATATTGTTCCAATTATTTTTACTCTGCTTT
Source organism: Mucilaginibacter gossypii (assembly GCF_900100945.1). Classification (GTDB taxonomy): domain Bacteria; phylum Bacteroidota; class Bacteroidia; order Sphingobacteriales; family Sphingobacteriaceae; genus Mucilaginibacter; species Mucilaginibacter gossypii. The sequence goes on from NZ_FNCG01000004.1 coordinate 365,325, forward strand.
CCACTCCATATTTTTTTGCTTCTGCCATAACTTCGTCTTCATACGGGGTTTTTATCCCGGCTATAATGAGTTCAAAGTTGTTATTGGCTAATAATGCAGGTAAAACATGAAAGTTTTTCTTGGCAGATACGATACCTATAGTAAACAGGAATTTTCCTTTAGTATGATATGCGGGGAGGTGGCCGTGCGGTGATTCAAGTTTGTCGGCACCGTTGTAAATTACCGTTAATTTATCAGCTACTTCAGGAAAATAAGTAACAACATCTCTTGCAGCAAACTTAGAAATGGTTACTATACGGTGGCATTTATTAATACGCTCGCCTAACTTTTTAAGGTAATGATTTAGTTTTTTTTTGCCAATATTTTCGTGAATCTGGTTAATATCATGTATAGTCATGATCTTCTTGTACTTGCTATGTACTTTTTTGGGTTTTAACCTTGAAAATTGATCGGTAAAATGGAAAAGTTTTATACTGTCTCTGTTTATGAAAAAAAACTTATGATATTTTTGGCGGAAATGCCGCTTCACTTCATCGTTATCAAAGTCAGATGTGGCGTCATATAAAAAATAACTCAAATCAAAATTTTTATTTTCTTTTATCAGTGCCTTTCCCAAGCTTCTTCCAAAATAAAATAAGCCTGTATTGGGATATTGCATCGAATCAAACGTTACCAATACACGAGGTTTATTCATATCCATGTTTTAACTTTCTCTGACACCATAAACGGCGTAATTGTTTCTAAATTGTTTGTTCCGCTTTCAATATAGCTCGCTTTTTTGCCAACAGGTGCCCATCGGCCAGGGTGTATAGGCCTTAATGAGGGGAATAATCCAAGGGTATTGATCCCGGTTAGAGCAGCCAAATGCAGCGGGCCTGTACCTGAAGCAATAAGCCCGCCAGTTTTACTTATAAATGCAATTAACTCACTTAACGACATCTTTCCGGTCATATCTTGTACTGTTGAAGGGAGTGTTTTCAGCCAGTTTGCAAGCAAGGCCTTTTCGTTTTCGGAGCCAGTTACAATGATGTTGAATTTTTCGGGTGAAAGGAGGTGTATCAATTCGGCAAAATTATCCAGGCCCCATTCCATACCGCTGCCGTGTGATTTTGGATGGATGATCAGGTTAAACTTATCATTTACAAGTACAGAACTTAAAGCCGGCGTAAGCTCAATTTTGCTGTGAAAGTTATTATTGGATATAATTTCTATTAAGGACGGTACATACTTAAGCCCCAATGGTTTTAACAACACCAGATTAAGCTGTGCCTCATGCAGGTCGGACTTTTTGCGGCTTAATTTTACCAGCCTGTTGCAGGTGTACCAATGAAAAACCCTGTTGGTTGTTCCTATCCGGAGCTTAATACCCGATTGTCTTGCTATCCTGGCAATATGTTTATTAGGCAACACATGAATTATTGCATCTACGTTTTGTTTCTGCAGATATTCAATCTGTTGTGCTTCGGAGAGCTTTTTTAATTCATCGTAATTAATAAATGAGTCTATTGAAGATATGGTATTGATTACTGGCTGCGTATAGGTACGGCCTAAAAAAGATACCATAGCATTTGGAAATAATTGCTTAATGTATGCTGCTACAGGTAAAGTAAGTACAACATCGCCAATAGCGTCAACCCTGCTTATTAAGATGTGTGGTGTTTTTATATAATTAATATCGGCCATTGTCTTAAAGAATTGTACGGGCAGGATTAAAAAAATGCTACACATTAATTTGCAATGATAAGATTAAATCTGTTACAGGGTTAATGTAATTTTATATCGTTGTTATATTAATCCGCATCTTTTATAGATAGTAGTTTATAGATATCTTATTTATCTGATTAACAATTTATAGTTTTACTTATTCGTCTTTTGCTTAAATATTAGTTATTTATGTTAGTGGTATAATACGCATGATATATAATAAATAAGCCAATTCCCCGTAGCGAAGTTTTAATATTGGTATAAGGTGTTTGTTACATAATGAATAGATTTGGACTTTATTATCATTTGCTTTGAATTTGCATCAAAATATCGTTGGTCAATTAAATTTTCGTGTAATTGCGCGTGCTTTAACGATCGTTGAGAATGATCTTAATGGCAGCGGCGCATTGCTTAAAAGCCTTAAGTTTGATAAAAGCTGCCCGGTTATCGGCATTACCGGCCCACCCGGAGCCGGCAAGAGTACGCTGGTAAACGGTGTTATTGATTTACTTTTAAGAGAGGGAAAAAAAGTGGCTGTGCTGGCTATTGACCCTACATCGCCGTTTAATTTTGGCTCCCTGCTTGGCGACAGGATTAGGATGGCTTCTCATTTTACTCATCCCGATGTTTTTATCCGATCATTAGCCACACGGGGCTCTTTAGGAGGCTTGTCAGCAAAAACTATTGAGATGGCCGATGTGCTAAGGGCTGCAGGGTTTGATTTCGTGTTGATTGAAACAGTAGGCGTAGGGCAATCTGAAATTGAAATTACTGGGCTTGCCGATATTACGCTGGTTGTATTGGTGCCTGAGGCAGGAGACGAGATTCAGCATATTAAATCGGGCTTGATGGAAATTGCTGATGCTTTTATTATCAATAAAGCAGATCGGGAGGGGGCCGATGTGTTTGCCAATAATTTAAAAAAGATCATTGCACACAGCGTTAACGAGCAGCCGCCCATTTTTAAAACTATAGCCTCCCAAAACCAGGGGCTCGTGGATATAGCCGCCTTTATACAAAACGCCAATTTAAAGCAAAATAACAGGCGTAAATTGCTGTTGACCGAAAAAGTATACAAACTTATTCAGCAAAAAATGATGACTGGAATCGATAAAAAAAAGCTTCAGCTTGATATAGCTAAAGCTTTGGAGGCCGGAAATTTTAACCTGTATAGTTTTGTGGATACTTATGTATAGTTATTTGATAGCTTAATGTAAAGAAAATACAGATTGAGCTTTTTTGTTTATATAAATTTAATGTATGTTTTAGCTGTTCATAATTTCTTCAATGTGTTCTGCTTCAACCGGGATGCTGCCCATTAAATCTATATTACCGGTGCCGGTGATGAGGATATTGTTTTCGAGGCGGATACCCAACCCCTCAGCGGAAATGTAAATGCCTGGTTCGCAGGTTAGTATATTCCCTGCCTCGAAAGGTTTATACCTGCTGGCATAGTCATGAACATCCAGGCCCAGATGGTGCGAGGTGCCATGCATGAAGTATTTTTTATACAGAGGGGCGTTTTTATCCTGTTTTTCAACATCATGTCTGTCAAGCAAGCCCAGGCCAATAAGCTCTCCCGTCATGATTTTACCAACTTCCTCCTGGTATTCATTCCATACTGTGCCTGCTACAATGAGTTTTGTAGCTTCCCGCATCACTTTTAAAACGGCATTATAAACCTGGCGCTGCCGCTCAGTGAAACGGCCGCTAACAGGTATTGACCGGGTCATATCAGCATTATAATTGCCATATTCGGCGCCGAAATCAAGCAGTATTACATCGCCCTTGTTACATACCTGGTTATTATCATTGTAGTGCAGCACAATAGCGTTGGCGCCCGAAGCAATAATTGGATTGTAAGCATGGCCCGTAGCACGCTGCCTGATGAATTCATGAATGATCTCAGCTTCAATTTCATACTCGGTTACACCGGGTTTGGTATATTTTAAAACACGTACAAAAGCATCACGCGTAATGTCACAGGCTTTTTGTGTGAGCTGTATTTCAATATCTGATTTTATTACCCTAAGATCGCGTAAAATTGGCGCCGAACGGGTGTAATTATGAAGCGGGTACTTTAATTTAAGAGCTTCATACATGCGGTAATCGCGATATGGAACAGTATGAGCGTACCGGTCATTTTCATTAGTATTGATGTAAATATTTTCGCTATAGTTAATAATGCCATGGAGTATGGTATCATATTCATTCAGCCAAAAAATACTTTCAATGCCCGATGCTTCGCGTGCTTCCTCTTTAGTGTATTTGTGGCCTTCCCAAATAGCTATATGCTCGTTAGTTTGTCTTAAAAAAAGTACTTCTCTGTATGCTTTATTAGGACAATCGGGGTACAAAACCAGGATGCTTTGTTCCTGATCAATGCCCGTTAGGTAAAAAAAATCCGGGTTTTGTTTAAACATAAATGCCTGATCACCACTGCGCGGGAACTCGTCATTGGCATGAAAAATAGCGATTGAATTGGGTTTTGTTCTCGAAACGAAATTTTTTCTATTATTTGTAAATAAGCTATTTTTTATCGGCAGATATTTCATATTTATCGGTTGAATATTTTATTAAATCATTTTTTTTTAGTTATTTGTGTAACTATTACAATTTTTGGAACAATGTTTGGTCATGGATTCAAACATAATTACTAAATTTGAAAAAAATCACAATTAAAATCGTTTAATCTTAAAAACTATGAATTATTCTACATTAAAGAAAACAGTCGCATTGTCTTTTGCTTCTTTGATGGTTGCAGGTTTGGCGAATGCGCAAACCGATTCAACCAAAACAATGGCAACTACAACGTCATCTGAAACCTCAACCGCTAAGGTATTTGGTGGTTTAGGCCAGTACAGGAAATTTAGCATTGGTGTAAATGGTGGTGTTACCTCACAATCATTAGCAACCGGTGGTTCAAGCGATTTCCAAAAGAAAAAACTTAGCCTTGGTTATGGTATTTCATTGAAAGAGCAATTAGCACATTCTTTTGCTTTACAATTAGACCTGAACGGCGGTAAAATTAAAGGCGAAAATGATGGTACCGGCGGTACTTACCGTAATGGTTATGTTAGCTATGATACCAAATTCTGGCAAGGAAGTTTAAGCGCGGTTGTTAACGTTGCTACTATCGATTTCATCCGTCGTAAAAATGCTGTTAACTTCTATTTCAAAGGTGGTTTCGGTTTAGCGATGTATGATCCAACTATTACAAGGATTAACAATGGAACCCAGGTAACCGGTCATTTCAAAAACGATGGTGCAAGCGGTACTCATTACGTAAAAGAATTGGTTATCCCTGTTGGTGCAGGTGTTAAATTCAGGTTAAGTGACGCTGTTGCCTTAGATTTGGGTTATACTCAAAACTATGTTGATGGTGATAACCTTGACGGTTTCAACAGGGCTTATCCTACTAAAGACCACTACTCATACGGTTACGCTGGTTTAGAATTTACTTTAGGTTCAAAATCGAAACCAGTATTAGAGTGGGTTAACCCGGTTGCTATGATGTATGACGAGCTGTATGATGCAGCTTTACGTCAGGAAGTAGAAGCTTTAAAAGGCCGTGTTGCTAACGTTGAAACTGCTGTTAACGACCTGAAAAAAGATTCTGACGGTGACGGTGTTGCTGATCAGTTTGACAAATGCCCAGGTACTGCTGCAGGTAGCGTAGTTGATGGTTCTGGTTGCGTTATCGTATTCCCTAAAGATACTGTTGCTCCAACTCCAGCTGCTGCTTACTCAAACATCCAGTTTGAATTTGATAGCTCAGTATTACGTACTTCATCTTACCCAGTGTTAGATGCTACTTCAGCTGACTTGCGTTCATCTGGTTCAGCCGTTGAAGTTGATGGTTTCGCTTCATCTGAAGGTACTGCTGCTCACAACTTATCATTATCTAAAGACCGCGCTAACTCAGTAAAAACTTACTTAGTTAACTCTGGTGTTGATGCTAAGAAAGTGAAAGTAAAAGGTTACGGTGAAACTAACCCAATTGCTGACAACTCAACTGAAGAAGGTCGCGTACTTAACCGTCGTGTTCAATTCAAAAAGAAATAATATCTGATTAAATATTATTTGCGAAGGCTCCGGATAACCCGGAGCCTTCTTTGTTTTATAAGGTTTTGTATTTGATTGTTGTACCTTAATATAATAGGTATGGGTTTACAGCGGCAAAATTTTGCGTAAGTTTGTGTAATGTATTTCTTCAGGAAAAAAGATCCAAACAGGCCCGACAATTTTAACTTGCGGGTAATGCATTTTATAAATGCATTGGCTGTAATCATGTTCCTGGCCGGGATTATCTGGAAACTGGTACAGGTATTTATACTTAAAAAATGAAAACAATCATCAATACCAACAATGCACCTGCCCCTATAGGGCCATATAGCCAGGCTACTTTAGCCGGTGGTTTTTTATTTGTTTCGGGCCAGATCCCTATTGATCCGCTAAGTGGCGAACTCATTAGCAGCGACATCAAAGCAGAGGCTACACAGGTAATGGAAAACATCAAAGCTATTTTAACCGAAGCTGGCTTAGGTTTCAATAGCATAGTAAAAACCAGTATCTTCTTAACCGATCTGCAGAATTTTGTACAGGTTAACGAAGTTTACGGAACCTATTTTACTGCCGATTTTCCGGCCCGCGAAACTATCCAGGTATCCGCTTTACCAAAAGGGGTAAACGTTGAGATCTCGGTTATTGCGGTTAAATAATATTTTGATTTCGAAATTCGGATTTTCGATTTCGGATTTTGTCTGAGCCGGAATTAAGCAGATTTAAGGATTTATTTAGCATTCTATAAATCCTTAAATTTTGTAAATACTGATTCAGACAAATGCGTTAGGGATAGTAGCGGATACCGGCCCGAGCCTAAGGCTTGCGGGCGTATGAGCGGATAGCCCGGCCGAAGGAACGCCCAAAATTAAAGATTGGCGGTTAGAGATTAGGTTTGCATATGAAATCCAATAAGCAGCGTTTTAAGAACGCTCATTTACCTTGTATCCTGTCCCAACCAGCGATTGTCTCGTTATATTTATAGATTAGTCGATAGTTATTATAGCCATCTGTTAATTTAAGAAAACCACATAAACTACATTTACTCTACCGCTATAAAGAAAGGTTAAAACAGTTAATCAATGAACCCTTTTCAAACGCCACTTGTATATTTAAAAGGTGTAGGCCAGTCGAGGGCCGAGGTTTTGAAAAAGGAACTTGAACTGCACACCTTTGAGGATTTGCTGCGCCATTTCCCGTTCAGGTATATTGACCGTACCCGCTTTTATAAGGTAAGGGAGATACGTGAAGAACTGCCTTATGTACAGGTGCTGGCGCGTATTATCAATAAAGAAGTTGTTGGCGAAAAGCAAAGCCGCCGCCTGGTGGTAAAAGCCAAAGATGATACTGGTATTATTGAGCTGGTATGGTTTAAGGGCATTAACTGGATAGAGAAAACCATTATTCCCGGCAAGGTTTATGTATTGTTCGGAAAGCCCGGCTTTTTTAACATGATGCCACAGATGGCGCATCCCGAAATGGAGTTGTATATGCCGGGCGCTCAAAAACAGGGTAACCTATCCTTACAACCTGTTTACAACTCAACAGAAAAGCTCAAACAATTTTCGCTGGATAGCAAAGGAATTCAAAAACTTACCGCGGTATTGCTTGATCTGCATGCTAAGGACATTCGTGAAAACCTGCCTTTATATATCACCAATCAGTTTAAGCTGCTCAACCGGGCTGATGCTTATCGTAACATTCATTTCCCGGCTGATGCTACACTTCTTAATGAAGCATTACACCGTTTGAAGTTTGAAGAGTTGTTTCTGCTTCAGCTTAAATTACTTAAAAATAAACTTCTTCATACGCAAAAGTTTAAAGGGAATGTATTTGATAAAGTTGGGCATTATTTTAATGAGTTTTATCATCACAAGCTGCCTTTTACCTTAACCGATCCGCAGAAGCGGGTATTGAAGGAGATTAGGCAGGATACTCAACGGGGCATACAAATGAATCGTCTGCTTCAGGGTGATGTGGGTAGCGGTAAAACCGTAGTAGCGCTGATGAGCATGTTAATAGCTATTGATAACGGTTTTCAAACCTGTATTATGGCGCCTACCGAGATCTTGGCCAACCAGCATTATCAAACCATTAAAAGCCTCGTAGGCGATGATTTTATTGAGGTCGCTTTATTAACGGGTTCAAGCAAACAAAAGGAGCGTAAAGTGTTGCATCAAAAGCTTGAAGAAGGTACGCTTAAAATATTGGTTGGTACCCATGCCCTTATTGAAGATAAAGTACAGTTTAAAAACCTGGGCTTTGTGGTAATTGATGAACAGCACCGCTTTGGGGTTGAGCAACGGGCTAAACTTTGGCGAAAAAATGCTGTTCCGCCGCATATATTGGTAATGACGGCTACACCTATTCCCCGTACATTGGCCATGACATTATATGGTGACCTGGATGTGTCAGTGATTGACCAGTTGCCGGCTGGTCGTAAACCTATCCAAACGGTTCATTTTTATGAAAATCAGCGCTTACGGATGTTTGGTTTTATGAAACGGGAGATAGCATTGGGCAGACAGATCTATGTAGTATACCCGCTGATCCAGGAAAGTGAAAAGCTCGACCTTAAAAACCTGGAGGATGGCATTGAGACTATGTCACGCGAGTTTCCGCTGCCTGATTACCGGCTCAGTATTGTACACGGCAAAATGAAGCCTGCCGAGAAAGATTTTGAAATGCAGCGTTTTATTAAAGGCGAAGCGCAGATCATGGTGGCCACTACCGTAATAGAAGTAGGGGTAAACGTACCGAATGCTTCGGTGATGATCATTGAAAATGCCGAGCGTTTTGGCCTGTCGCAATTGCACCAGCTGAGGGGGAGGGTTGGGCGCGGGGCCGAGCAATCCTATTGTATTTTGATGAGCAGTCATAAATTGAGTCACGACGGCAAGATCCGTCTGGATACCATGGTGAAGACCAACAATGGCTTTGAAATTTCGGAGATAGACCTGCAGTTGCGGGGACCGGGCAACATAGAAGGCACCCAGCAAAGCGGCGTAGTTGATCTGAAACTGGCCAACCTGGCCACCGATCAGGAGTTACTTTTCAAGGTACGCAAATGTGTTGAAACCATTTTTGAAAAAGATCCTCAGCTGGCACACCCTGAAAACCAGATTTTGCATCATGCATTTGAAGTAAAGAACGCAGGGTTGAGTTGGGATAAGATATCCTAAGGGATTAATCGTCATCATTTTGCTTTCTTGTTTGTATGACGGGTAAAACAGGTGTCATGGATATGCTCTCGAAGCATGGTGGGTAGGGCATCTGCGCGCGACCCTTCAGCAGGGCTCAGGTAACAGGCCAGCCCTCCTCGTAAGTTATTGGTTTTTTAGCGGTTTGTGATTTGAATGCCTTCTTTTAATTATAGTCCCGCCGCTCTTCGCTCTTTACTGCTCAAATAGTACATTTGTTAAAACTGATCTTACTGTTTATATATGAAGAAATTTACTTTATTATTTTCTGTTGCTGCCTTGTTGTGCACACAAGTTAAGGCACAGGACTCATTAACTATCCGCAAAATGTATGACGAAGCGTTGGTTAACGGCCAGTGTTATGAAAATCTCCATTACCTGTGCAAAAATATAGGTCAGCGCCTCAGCGGCTCTGCCAATGCTCAAAAGGCTGTCGACTGGAGTAAAAAACTGATGGATGGTTATGGTTTCGATAAAGTTTACCTGCAGGAAGTAATGGTGCCGCATTGGGTGCGCGGAGCAAAAGAGAAGGCCGCTATTATTGATGGTAAAACCCGCATCCCGGTACCGATTGTTGCCCTGGGTATGTCAATAGCAACGCCTAAAGCAGGTATTACAGCTAATGTTATCGAGGTTAAAAGCATAAAAGAACTTGAAGGCCTTGGCGAGAGTGTGGTGAAAGGAAAGATCGTTTTCTTTAACCGCGCGTTCGATCCCCGTTTTATTGAAACAGGCATGGCTTACGGTACAGCAGGCGATCAGCGTTTTATGGGGCCGGCCGTAGCCGCCAAACTTGGTGCAGCCGGTGTAATAGTACGTTCGCTCACTGAAATCATCGATGATTATCCGCATACCGGCGCTACCCTTGCTGCCCCGGGCAGTAAAATGATTCCAGCCGCGGCCATATCTACAAAAGCAGCCAATAAGTTGAGCGCTATGCTTAAGTTGAGGAAATTCCCGGCGGCCAAATTTTACTTTAAGCAAAATTGCGAGTTACTGCCTGATGTGAAATCATATAACGTTATAGGAGAAATTACCGGCTCTGAAAATCCTAATAAATTTATTACCGTTGGCGGGCATCTTGATTCATGGGATTTGGCCGAAGGTGCACATGACGACGGTACCGGCGTAATGCAGTCGGTTGAGGTATTGAGAATTTTTAAAACGGTTGGATACAAACCTAAAAACTCGGTACGCGCCGTGCTTTTCATGAACGAGGAGAATGGTCATAAAGGTGGCACTAAATATGCCGAACTGGCCGCCCAAAATAAAGAGCAACACATTGCTGCTATTGAAACCGACGAAGGTGGCTTTACGCCCCGCGGGTTCAGCTTTGCCGATGTATCAAAAGATTTTATCAAAAAAGTGAATGATAACTTCAAATCAATCCTGGAGCCATACGATGTTGATAAGTTAACTATCGGAGGGGCGGGTACGGATATTGAGCCGATGAAAGAAACGGTACCGGGAGTAATATTAATTGGCTTCCGCCCTGATTCACAACGGTATTTCGACTTGCACCATACCGCTAAAGACGTTTTTGAAAACGTAAACAAACGTGAGCTGGAACTTGGCGCGGCTGGTATGGCAGCGTTAATTTATTTGATAGATCAGCACGGATTGTAAGGAACCGAACCATGATTTTTAGGATTAAAGGATGATCCTGATGTGATACCATGCATAAAATTCATGGTAATCTTCTAATCCTAAAAATCATGGTTCAAAAAAATAGCTACCTTTGCGGCACATCTAAAAATTAATAAATAGTGACCGAAGAAGGCGATAGTAAACCCCGGAAAGTAGACTCCTTTGCAGCATTGCGTTATAAAGATTTCAGATCTTACATAGGCATGCGTTTTTGTTTCACCTTTGCATACTCCATGCAGGCCGTAGTACTCGGCTTTTATATTTACAGTATCACCCATAGTAAAATAGCCCTCGGCCTTATTGGCTTGTGCGAGGCTATTCCGGCTATTGGTATTGCTTTGTACGGCGGCTATATCGCCGATAAATCTGAAAAGCGAAAAATGCTTTTGCTGATCTTTAGTGGAGTGTTACTGACATCCCTGGTGATGTTTACCGTAACACTCAAAAGCATGAGCGGTATTATTCATACTGGTTGGATTGTACCTATTATGTACGCTATGATATTTTGTAATGGTGTGGCGCGTGCCTTTTATGGCCCGGCAACATTCACCATTTACGCTAACAGTATCCCAAAAGAATTGTATCCAAATGGCAGTACCTGGAGCAGTAGCAGCTGGCAAGTTGCATCTATTTTGGGCCCGGCAGCAGGTGGTTTAATATACGGTTATGCGGATAAGGTAATACCTGGTTTAAGCGGTATAACTGCTACGTTTAGCTGTATTCTGTTTTTGCTACTGGTATCGTTGGTGTTGGTGTACATGCTGCGTCAATATCCGGCGCAATATGTTCCTAAAGAAAGTATCTGGAAAAGCCTTTCGGAAGGGATTCATTTTGTGTTTGGAAACAAAATGATGATCGGCGCTATGAGCCTCGATCTGTTTTCGGTATTTTTTGGTGGTGCGGTGGCTTTGCTGCCTGTTTTTGCCAATGAGATATTAAAAGTAGGTGCTGAGGGACTGGGTATCATGAGGGCTATGTCGTCATTAGGGGCGGTATTGACCATGCTGGTGATGACACGTTTTTCGCCGATGGGCAAGCCGTGGCGTAACCTGCTTATTGCGGTGACCGGTTTTGGTTTGTCAATCATATGTTTTGGTTTATCAACTAATTTTTACCTCTCGCTATTATTTATATTTACTGAAGGAGCTTTTGATAGTATCAGTGTTATTATCCGAGGTACGCTGATGCAGCTTTTAACGCCCGATCATATGCGTGGTAGGGTATCGGCTGTTAACCAGATGTTTATCGGTTCATCAAACGAAATTGGTGCTTTTGAATCAGGTACGGCTGCGCAATTGCTGGGCACTGTTCCGTCTGTATTGTTTGGGGGGAGTATGACTATGATTATAGTAGGCATTACTTACCTGAAAACTAAAAAACTGATCCCATTATCATTGCAACAGATCCATGCACCGGGTGAAGAGGGGATAAAGGAAGGGTAGAGAAATTCTGACATTCCTAAAACGAGTGTCCTGCTGAGTGTTTAAATCCAGGGCCTCTGCGCGCGACCCTTCGACAAGCTCAGGGTGACAGGCCGTCGCTCTCCATGTGTTTACTATTTTGCGGACGATATCGCTTTCACAATCATGAATTTTTCATGTAGCCTGCATTATTTTTAATCTATCCCCTTGCTTTGCTGCATTATAAATTCACATCTTTACGTTGCCAAAAAACGGCATCATCAAACCAATAAACAATAAAACAAACTCACCCTTACAAACAATGAAAAAGGTAATATTAGTAACAGGAGCATCTTCTGGTATTGGCTTAGCTTGTGCCAGTGCACTGCAAGCGGCGGGCCATACGGTTTACGGGTCATCACGTAACCTCGACCGCATGAAATCTGTGTCGTTTAAACCTGTTCAACTTGATGTTACCGACGATGCTTCGGTAAAGGCAGCAATCGACACCATTATTAAGACCGAAGGCAAAATCGACGTATTGGTGAACAATGCCGGCAATGGTGTAACTGGCCCGGCTTATGCTATGCCGGTTGAAAGTGCGAAGCAACAGTTTGAGGTTAACTTTTTTGGTGTGATCCGTGTTAGTTCGGCAGTATTGCCGGGCATGATCGAAAAAGGTCAGGGCCTTATTGTAAACATCAGCTCATTGGCCGGTTTATTCGGCTTGCCATATCAAGGTATGTATAGCGCTTCAAAATATGCTATTGAAGGCTACTCACAAAGTTTAAGGATGGAACTGCGCAATACAGGTGTTAAAGTAACCCTGCTTAACCCCGGCGACTTTAAATCAGACTTTAGCCAGAACCGCGCTAAGGTTAAATTCCCAATCAAGAACGATAAACTGGAAACCGAATACAACGCCGCAGTTGCCGCTATGGAGAAAGACGAAAGCATTGCCCCAAGTCCTGAATCATTAGCTAAAAAGCTGGTTTCGATAGTAGCTTCGTCAAGCCCTAAACATCGTTACCTGGTTGGGCAGGTGGGACAAACTATAGTGCCTACGCTAAAGTCGATTTTACCTGGCGGTTTGTTTGAGAAATTAATGAATGATCATTACGGGATAAAGTAAGATTTTATTTCAATAGCTAAAAAAAATGCCATCCTAACAGGATGGCATTTTTTGTTATATTCAAAACTACTTCGGGTTTAGCGATAGCGTAACCCGGAGTGGGCATTGCTTAAGCTTTCAGCTTCAGTGATAAAGCTGAAAGCTTTATGCGTGTTTACCACGGGTTACGCTATCGCTAAACCCACACGGCAGATTTTGGATTTTATTTTATTCAAACCAATCTTTGCCATTATCCAATCGAATAAGCATATCTGAAAAAGATGTGCCGATTTCAATAAAGTACTTTTCTTCGTCATTAAGAAAATCTGAAAGAATAATACGATGAGTTCCATCTTTTTTAAATTGGATGCCAAAGAATTCGCCTCCACCGTTGGTGCCAATACCTAATATACCTGGCCTGTATTCAGGAAATTCATAACCATCGTTTGCTTCTGCAAGTTCTTCGCCTGGCCATAGGCGCACAAAGTTTTCGCCAATAAACTCCCCAAACGGTCCGTAATTTTCGAGGTAATATTTATAGTCTTCAGGTAGTTGAAAAGGAAGGGCGTTTAAAATATTCTGTTCCAAAGGTTTTAACCTCCGTTCAAACTCGTATTTATTTAACAGGTATTTAAGTTTTTCTATTACATATAGCATCTTATACTACCGCAATTAAGAAATAAAAGCAAAGGCCGCATCAATTGTGTTAGATGCGACCTTTACATGAAGTTTTTACGCAGTCAGTTTTTTATACTTAATCCTTTTCGGCGCAACATCTCCCAGGCGTTTCTTCCTGTTCTCTTCGTAGTCAGAATAATTTCCTTCAAAGAAGTAAACCTGTGAGTTACCTTCAAAGGCCAGGATGTGGGTACAGATACGGTCGAGGAACCAGCGGTCGTGACTGATGACTACGGCACAACCGCCAAAGTTTTCCAGGGCTTCTTCCAATGCACGTAAAGTATTTACGTCAATATCGTTAGTAGGCTCATCCAGCAGTAATACATTCGACCCTTTTTTGAGGGTGATAGATAAGTGCACACGGTTACGCTCGCCACCTGATAGTACACCTACCTTTTTCTGCTGATCGGCACCGTTAAAGTTAAACTTAGATACATATGCTCTTGAATTTAGCGGGCGGTTACCTACCATAATGGTTTCCAAGCCGCCCGTTACGTTTTCCCAAACAGATTTGTTGGGGTCAAGGTCGTCGTGCATCTGGTCTACATAACCTAAAGCTACTGTTTCACCTACACGGAAGGTACCTGCATCGGGCTGATCCTGTCCGGTGATTAAGCGGAACAGTGTAGTTTTACCGGCGCCGTTAGGGCCAATAATACCAACTATACCTGCCGGAGGCAAGGAAAAGCTCAGGTTATCGAACAATAATTTATCGCCGTATGATTTGCTTACGCCATTGGCCTCAATCACTACATTACCCAAACGCGGGCCCGGCGGAATGAACAGCTCCAGTTTTTCTTCGCGCTCTTTAGTTTCCTCAGATGCCAGTTTTTCGTAATTGCCTAAACGGGCTTTTGATTTGGCGTGGCGGCCTTTCGGGCCCATACGCACCCATTCCAGCTCGCGCTCCAGGGTTTTCTGACGTTTGCTTTCACTCTTTTCTTCCTGGGCCAAACGCTTGGCTTTTTGATCTAACCATGAGGAATAATTTCCTTTCCATGGGATACCTTCTCCACGGTCAAGTTCCAGGATCCAGCCGGCAACGTTATCAAGGAAATATCTATCGTGCGTTACAGCTATAACTGTTCCTTTATATTGTTGTAAATGTTGTTCCAGCCAATCAATAGATTCGGCATCTAAGTGGTTGGTAGGCTCATCAAGCAACAATACATCCGGCTCCTTTAATAAAAGGCGACATAAAGCTACGCGGCGGCGCTCACCACCAGATAATACTGAGATTTTGGTATCCGGTTCAGGACAGCGAAGGGCATCCATGGCGCGTTCCAGTTTGCTATCCAGTTCCCATGCGTTTACCGCATCAATTTTATCCTGTAATTCGCCCTGGCGGTTCATGAGTTTTTCCATGGCATCGGCATCTTCATAATATTCCGGAAGACCGAATTTTTCGTTGATCTCTTCATACTCCTTTAGTAAGGCAGTAGTTTCAGAAACCCCTTCCTCAACTATTTCGCGCACGGTTTTTTCAGGGTCAAGTTCCGGTTCCTGGCTCAGGTAGCCAACGGTATATCCAGGCGAAAACACCACTTCGCCTATATTGGTTTTATCAATCCCTGCAATAATTTTGAGCAATGACGATTTACCGGAGCCATTTAAGCCGATAACGCCAATTTTAGCGCCGTAAAAAAACGACAGGTATATGTTTTTTAATACTGTTTTTTGCGGGGGATAAACTTTGCTCACCCCGGCCATTGAAAAAATTATCTTTTCGTCTGCCATTATAATTGGATCAATAAATAGAAATTCAAATATGGCTAAAATAGATGAAACGGAGGTTGTAGATTAATGATTAGGGGGCAGTAATTTTAAGTTGTTTTTTGAGTTATAATGTTAATTTAAATTTAATTGAATCTTAAGCGAAGCGCACAACCATCACCGCGGGTTTCCCGTATATAAGTTATATGACGATACCCGGTGGTTAATGCCTAATTGTCATGTTTATGACGAAATGCCTTAAAAGGTGGAAATGTTATTAAATATTTGAAATTTGTTTAAACTTTTTTAGGATATTTATATCAAACAGGTAAGTTTCGTTCGTATATTGTAAAAAAAATGCTTGTTAGCGGGCTTTTCAGATAAAAACTGTTGATTGATGCCAAACTTTGATACATTGCGTATCATTACAATGTCTGTTTCTGCAAAGCATTAAATGTTGGCAATATTGTTGATGAAAGTAAACAGGCGTCGTAATTTGTAAAAACATAATTTATACATTAGGGCGTTCAATAATTAGAAAGGTATATATGGAAGCTAAATTTTCGCCGAGGGTAAAGGATGTTATTCAATATAGCAGGGAAGAGGCATTACGTCTTGGGCATGACTATATAGGTACTGAACATCTTTTGCTTGGGCTTATCCGCGATGGGGATGGTGTAGCAATTAAATTGCTGAAGGGATTGAACGTTGATACCGCAAAACTTCGCCGCGCCGTTGAGGATGCAGTAAAGGGAACTATTGGAACAAACGTACATATCGGCAGCATCCCGTTAACAAAACAGGCCGAGAAGGTATTGAAGATAACTTATCTGGAAGCCAAAATATTTAAAAGCGATGTAATTGGTACAGAGCACCTGCTGCTGTCCATCCTTCGCGATGAGGACAACATTGCCTCACAAATACTTGTACAGTTTAATGTAAACTACGAAGTATTTAAAGGCGAAGTTGAATCGCATAAAAACGATGTTACTGACGAGATGCCGGGGTCACCTACAGGTGGCGACGATGACTTTAAAGAAGAAGAGTCATTTAGTCAGCCTAAAAAAGTATCCGACATTAAATCAAAAACACCGGTACTTGATAACTTTGGCCGCGATTTAACCCGCGCTGCTGAAGATGGCAAGCTTGACCCTATTGTCGGTCGTGAAAAAGAGATCGAAAGGGTATCACAAATTCTATCGCGCCGTAAAAAGAACAACCCTATATTAATAGGTGAGCCTGGTGTAGGTAAATCGGCCATTGCCGAAGGCCTTGCATTACGCATTGTTCAGCGCAAAGTATCACGTGTATTGTTCAATAAGCGTGTAGTTACACTTGATTTAGCCTCATTGGTTGCCGGTACCAAATACCGTGGCCAGTTTGAAGAGCGTATGAAAGCGGTAATGAACGAACTGGAAAAATCACCTGATGTAATTTTATTTATTGACGAGATCCATACTATAGTAGGCGCTGGTGGTGCTTCAGGTTCGCTTGATGCGTCAAATATGTTTAAACCAGCTTTGGCGAGGGGAGAGATACAATGTATTGGCGCAACCACTTTAGATGAATACCGCCAGTACATTGAAAAAGATGGTGCTTTGGACCGTCGTTTCCAAAAGGTAATGGTTGAGCCGGCTACGCCGACTGAAACTATCGAGATCCTGAACCGCATTAAGGATAAATATGAAGAACACCACGGTGTTACTTATACTCCTGAAGCAATTAATGCTTGCGTTAACTTAACCACGCGTTACATTACCGACAGGTTTTTACCGGACAAGGCTATCGACGCGCTTGATGAAGCAGGTTCACGCGTTCACTTAACCAATATCCACGTGCCTCAAAACATTTTAGATATTGAGCAAAAGATAGAACAGATCAAGATTGAAAAAAACAAAGTTGTTCGCAGCCAGAAATACGAGGAAGCTGCTCAGTTACGTGATACTGAAAAGAATTTGTTAGTTGAGCTTGACCAGGCAAAAGCTGTTTGGGAAGCTGAAACAAAATCAAAACGTTACACTGTAACCGAGGATAACGTTGCCGAAGTAGTATCAATGATGACCGGCATCCCTGTACAACGTGTAGGTCAGGCCGACAGTCAGAAGCTGTTGCACATGAGCGATACTGTTGCCAGCAAGATCATTGGTCAGGATGAGGCTATCAAAAAGCTAACCCGTGCTATACAGCGTACTCGTGCAGGTTTGAAAGATCCTAAAAAACCTATTGGTTCATTCATCTTTTTAGGCCCTACAGGTGTTGGTAAAACCGAGCTTGCTAAAGAGCTTGCCCGCTTTATGTTCGATACCGAAGATGCCCTGATCCAGATTGACATGAGCGAATACATGGAGAAATTCGCAGTATCCCGTTTAGTGGGTGCGCCTCCGGGCTACGTAGGTTACGAAGAAGGTGGTCAGTTGACTGAAAAAGTTCGTCGTAAACCATATGCAGTAGTGTTGCTGGATGAGATTGAAAAAGCTCACCCTGATGTATTCAATATCCTGTTACAGGTGTTGGACGAAGGTCAGCTTACTGATTCATTAGGCCGCAAGGTTGATTTCAGGAATACTATCATCATCATGACATCAAACATCGGTGCCCGCCAGTTGAAAGACTTTGGTCAGGGCGTGGGTTTCAGCACCAATGCTAAAACTTTACAGGCCGAAAGCCATTCACGTGGTGTTATTGAGAATGCCTTGAAACGTGCATTTGCTCCTGAGTTCCTGAACCGTATTGATGACGTTATCGTATTTAACTCATTAGGTAAAGAAGAAATCTTCAAAATCATCGATATCGAGCTTGCTTACCTGTTTAGCCGTGTAAATGGCTTAGGTTTCAAAATCGAGCTTACCGATGCTGCAAAAGATTTCATTGCCGATAAAGGTTATGACTCGCAATTTGGTGCAAGGCCGCTTAAACGTGCCATCCAGAAATACCTGGAAGATCCAATTGCCGAAGAGATCCTTAAAGGTGAATTAGCCGAAGGTGATGTGATGGTAGTTGATTTTGATACCGAAACCAAAAAGATCAAAATCACCGACCGCAAAGGCGAAAGCAAAAAACCAGAGCAGGAAGAGCAAAAGTAATTTTGCAATACTGTATTAATATTAAAACCCCGTTTCGATTTTTCGGAACGGGGTTTTGTTTGCTGTCTGAACTAGGATTTTAGTGGATTTTTGGGATTAATCGGATTTTTGTCTGAACTCGAATTTTTTGAATTTTAAGAATTTATTTAATTGCCTTTTCATTCTGATAATTCACTCAATTCGTTTAATTCTAGTTCAGACAATATTCTGTAAATCCTTTAATTCTGAAAATTCTGATTCAGACTTACTTTTTTTCCACCACCGGCTCATAATCAACAGGTAACATTTCGACAACGCGGCTTATGCCCCAGTCACCTTCATAGATTACGGAATGAGGATTAGCTACAATACCATTGTTATCAAAAAAGGCATATGGCTCATCGAAAGAAATAATAGTTGTAGCGTTGTTAGGCATGTTAAACGCCTGGAAAGAATTGTCTGAAGCTTCCCGGCCTTTTTTAGTATACATAACATACAGGCAATCGGTAAATCCTATAGCAAATAAGCCTTCCTGGTCTGTTAGCTTGAAAAAGTCGGCTCTGTCTAAGGGTTTATTGACAAGACTTTGCAGGTATTTATTATTGGGGCCACCGTGATAATTAGGATTAGGCTTACGGATCAGGCGCATCACAACAAAGTTTTCTTGTGTGAGACTATCTTTTATAGCCGACCGATAGAAATGCATATATGAACCAAGGTACGCTGATTGTCGTTCTTTACGCCATTTACGCTTTTGTTTTTCGGTTCCCTTCAGGTCTTCGAAGTTGGAGATTCCCTCATAATACAACATGGCTTTTGCCGGGTTGTAATTGAAGTTGGTTAATTTGTATCGGATCTTATAACCCAGTGCCTTGTTTTCAATCTCCAAAAAATCGTGAGAAGTAGCTTTTAAGATTCGGGTAGCTTCATCATAATCAAAATCAAGCACATCTGAGTTCAGGATTTTACATTTAGCGGCATTGTCCGAATAGCCTAAAAATTGCTGCCTGAAAATAGCATAGTATTTTTCACGGTTAGGATCGGGCCTGATCTTAATCTCATTTAGCTGAAAGGTTTTGGGGATAATACTGATGGTCCCCAGGTTGATATTGGCACTGCCCGCCTGCAAACTATAAGTGTAGGTTTCATAACCAACTATGGATATAATGAAATCATACTTGCCGGGCTTTACGTTGCTGAGGGTGAAAGTACCGTCATCAGCCGTTTTGTTGCCTACCTGGGCATTGTTTAAAAACACACTGGCATTGGGCACGGGCTTGGTATCGGTCATGTTGATTACTTTGCCGGTAATTTTTACCTGGCCCATACAGTACGCAGGTATCAGTAACGATAAAAGCAACAATAACTTACGCATGGTTAAAATTAAACTAAAATTTTAGTTTAACAATATAGCTGCATGAAAATTTATCAGAAATAAAGATTCGAAATAAAATAATTTAAAAAACGTTTAAACCTTTGAACAATTTTTTGTTCAAACAGTTATATAACTAACGCAATACTTTATGAAAAAAATCTTGACTTTAATTTGCTGCACTATAGTACTTGCTGCAACATCGTGTAAAAAGGAATATGTAACTACCAGCCCGAGCGCTACCACTATTTTTGATACCACTCCAAATTTTGTGCTCGACAATAGTATTAACGGCTATACCACGACTTTAAATGTACCCGAAATTACTGACTACTATAACAATCACGGTGCTGTTTTGGTGTATTTAGAGGATAATGGTACCTATGAACAGCTACCGGATGTATATGGGGGGATAAGTTACAGGTTTGTATATCAAACAGGCAAGCTATACATTGATGCTCAAAATTCCGACGGAAGCGTCCCTACAGGTAACGGTATCCCCGGCCCGTTAAAAGTGAAAATAGTATTGGTGCCGTAATCCAATTTAACTCAAAACAAAAAGGAGCCTTGCAAACGCAACGCTCCTTTTTGTTTAAGAACATTTGAAATTATTTCCCCATCTGATCAATAACCGCCTGGGTTACGCCGGTGAATGAGAAACCACCATCGTGAAACAAGTTTTGCATAGTAACCATTTTGGTTAAATCGCTAAACATAGTAACGCAGTAATCAGCGCACTGATCAGCATCAGCATTACCCAGCGGGCTCATTTTTTCGGCAAATTCAATAAAACCGTCGAAGCCTTTTACGCCCGAACCGGCGGTTGTACGGGTTGGCGATTGAGAAATAGTGTTAACACGTACTTTTTTAGCCATGCCGTACTCATAACCAAAGTTACGGGCAATGCTTTCCAATACCGCTTTGTTATCGGCCATGTCATTATAACCAGGGAAGTAACGCTGGGCAGCGATGTAGCTTAATGCCAGTACTGATCCCCATTCATTAATGGCATCATGTTTCATGGCAGCCTGCAAAATGCGGTGAAGACTTAATGCTGATATATCGAAACCTTTGTGGGTAAATTCGTAGTTGTTTTCAAAATAAGGAATGTTTTTGCGCACGTTAACGCTCATGCCTATTGAGTGCAGGATGAAATCAACCTTGCCGCCAAAATGCTCCATGGTTTTGGTGAACAGGTTATTGATATCATCGCCATTGGTAACATCGGCACCAATAACCGGCGCATTGCATTCTTCGGCCAGTTTATTGAGTTCGCCCATGCGTAAAGCAATAGGGGCATTTGATAATACAATTTCAGCACCTTCCTGTACGGCACGTTGTGCTACCTTCCAGGCTATTGATTGCTCATTTAGCGCACCGAAAATGATGCCTTTTTTACCTTTTAATAAATTATAAGCCATTTGTTAAGTTTTTATAATTGAAGCAAAGTTATAATTTTATTTCAGTTGCTGATTGGCTGTTTAAACTAACGGCCGTTATTGCCTGCTGCAAACTCAAAACTGCTAACTGAAGAGTAACTCTCTCGCATTTTGCAAAGCACTTTCGCCCGGCTTATCCCCGCTTAGCATTTTGGCTATCTCCAATACGCGTTCATCGTTGTCCAATTGCTTGATCCGGGTAAAGGTAGCGGCTTCGCTATCATCTTTATAAACAAAATAATGGCTTTGTCCTTTGCTGGCGATTTGCGGCAGGTGGGTAATGGTGATTACCTGTAGGTTTTGCGCTAATCGCTCCATTATCTGCCCAACCTTATTGGCTACCTCGCCAGATACACCAGTGTCAATCTCATCAAAAATAATAGTAGGCAAGGCAGTGTATTGCGCCACAATAGATTTAATGCTCAGCATCAACCTCGAAAGCTCTCCACCGGATGCCACCTTGCTCATCTCAGCCAAAGCATGTCCCTTATTAGCCGAAAATAAAAATTTAATGTTATCAATCCCCGTAGCAGTAAGTAAGGGAGCTTGCTCAGTAGCCCCCCCTTTAGGGGGCGGGGGGGGCATTTGCTCAATGCTTAACATCGAGTTTCCCATCCCCATCTCGGCCAGTGTTGCCAATATTTGTTTCTCAATATCCGGGATAGCTTTTTTGCGGTTGACTGATAACTGTGTCGCCAGCTTTTCAAGTTCGGCTTTATCGGCGGCAATTTGTTTTTGCAGCTTTTCAATGGCTTCGTCACCAAAAAGGGCTTGCTGCACTTTGTCTGATAATTCTTCCTGAATCTGCAATAGCTCGGCGATGGTATTTACCCGATGCTTTTTTTGCAGATTGTAGATCATGCTTAACCGGTTGTTCACCTCTTCGGCACGGGCTTCATCAATAAAAGTATGCTGTTCAATGGCATCAATTTCAGCAGCAATATCTTTCAATTCTATGATAATGCTATTGATGCGCTGGTGCAATTCAGCCACAGCCGGGTTGTATTTTTCTATAGAACCCAAAGCCTGTCCGGCTTCTTTTAGCTGAGTCAACGCTGCAGCTTCGCCATCCTGTAAAAGATAGTTGGCGCCTAAAAGGTTGCGCTTAATTTCTTCGGCATTGTTGAGGGTGTTTAGTTCCAGCTCCAAATGTTCCTGCTCATCGGCAACCAAAGCACCTTTTTCAAGTTCATCAAACTGAAACTGGAAATAATCAAGATCGGCTTTGCCTTTATCATTTTCGGCTATGAGCTGGTTCAGCTTGCTTAACGACTTTTTATATGCTTTGAATTTGGTTTGATAATCAAACAGCAGATCCGAATGACGGGCGACGGAGTCAACCACTAACAGTTGAAAATCCGGATCATTGATCTCCAGCGTAGCATGCTGGGAATGGATGTCAATCAGCTTTTCGCCCAGTTGCTTCAATGCTGTGAGGTTAACCGGCGTATCGTTTACAAAAGCACGGGATTTACCATCGGCCGAAATTTCACGGCGCAATACCGTTTCGGTTTCATAATCCAGATCGTTATCCTCAAAAAAATCGGCTAAATGAAAGCCACTGATTTTGAAAGTGCCCTCAATAACGCATTTTTTTTGCTGGTTAAAAAAGTACTTGCTTTCGGCCCGTTGTCCTAAAATAAGTGAAAGGGCACCCAATATGATCGATTTACCTGCACCGGTTTCGCCGGTTAATATGTTCAGGCCGCTATCAAAACCTATCTCCAGGTTATCGATAAGCGCGTAATTATTAATGGTTAGCTTTTGAAGCATAAAAAAAGTGTCCTCATTTTATTGAGGACACTAAATTACAAATTAAGGTTCTTTAAAAAAGATTTTTAATGCTAATTGCTAATTTATTTAGTCAGCTGTGTCTGGTTTGATATCTTCTTTATCGTCGGTGTCAAACTTGTAATCAAAGTCTTTATCCATTTTATCGCGGTAAAGTTTCATTTTTTGTTTAAACGCCGGGCTTTTCATATAGTCCCGCAGTTTTTTGCTGGCTTCTTTAAGCCGTTGTTGTGCCGCTCTAATTTCAGGGCTATCCTGGAAGCCGCGCATTTGCCGGCCAATGTCCCTCATATCCTCCTGTAGTTTTTTCATGTCGGGATTGTTGTAGGCCATCCTGATGCTATCGCCCATGGCCTGCATACGGTTTCTTTTGGCAATAAATTCCGGCGAGTCATAGCGGCTGCGGATTTTTTGGCCCAGGTTTTTCAATTGCTCTGTTTGCGCCTTCACATCGGCCGGGATCTTGCTTTGCAGTTCGTCCTGGTATTTTTTGTAGTTAGGGTCTCTATCGTCGTTATAACCACGATACCCACGATCATGCGGGATGCCATATTTTTTCTCCAGCTCTTCGTTCATTTTTTTAAACTCAGGACTGCTGTAATAAGCACCAATCTTGCGGCCTATCTCACCCATCTGTTCGCTGGTTTTTTTAGATTCGGACGTTTCGCCATATTCCTTTTGAAAATCTTCGCCCATTTTTTGCATTTCCAGCTTCATTTTTTCCATGCCTTCAGTATTATAATAGGCCTGCAGGGCTTTGCTTTTAGCTTCAAGCATTTCCTGTTGCTTTTTGAAATCATTGCTGTTGTAGTATTTACCAATCAGCTCGCCTTGTTTGTTTACTTCGGCGCTGAGTTTTTCAAGCTCAGCATCGTTAAAACCGTCGTAGTTAAAAGAATCATGGCGTTGTTTGGCTTTAACTATTTCGGCCTGGGTTTTCTTTTTATAGGTTACAGGTTTTTTAGTTTTAGGAGCCACCTTGCGTATGGTATCTTCCACAAATAGAGCATGTAAGGCGGCAGGCGCAGCAACTTTTTTAACTGAGAGCTTGCCATCTTTTATGGTGGGGTTTAGCCAGGCAATGCTGCTAACGCCGGCAGCCATTATGGCAATGGCCACAAGCAGGTGGCGGATATTGCCTATAGGTTTCTTTGTTTTCATGATGCGTTCAATTCTGTTTAATAAATGATATTTTTTGCCATTAGCAGCCAGGGCCAGCTGTAAATGCTGCTGCCTGGTTTGCTCAAGCTTCAAAAGCGCGTGTGCATAGATCAAGGGTTGCTGTGTTGTTTGCACAACAAGGTCATCGCAGCTGTTTTCGCGCTCCTGATTAATGATTCGATTAATTAATTGGGCAAAGGGATTAAAGAATAACAGTATGGAAATAAATTGCTGCATCAGGTTCAGCAGGTAATCATTACGTTTAATGTGCGATAGCTCGTGCAGTAAAATGGCTTCAACCTCGGTAGCCGATAAGTATGTAGTAAGGGTTATCGGCACCAAAATAATGGGGCTTAAAAAGCCTATCATACAAGGGGCATCAACCATACGGCTAAAGTTTACCCACACATTTTTAGTAATGCCCAGCTTTTGGCAAAGCTCATCGGCAAAGTCCTGTAGCCTGTCGGCGGGTACCATGGTACGTTTTATCAGGCTGATCCTTTGCCAGCTTAAGCTAACTTTAAGCAGGTTAAATACCAAACCAGCAAAGTAAAGGGCTGATATATAAGGCAGATAGCCTTTTATAACGTATTCGTAATAATTGTTTTGCGGTTTGAATGCTACTTCATGCAGCGGAAGGTAGAAACGTGGTAATAAAGATGGTGCATTGGCGGATGTAAAATTGATCCACTCGTGCAACCTGAACTGATGGATAAACGTGTATATAAACCAGGCGCTTATGGCAAGGATGGCGCCCATGGCCAAATTGTGCTTTTTAATGGCCGATAACTGCGGCCTGCAAATAAACACTAACCTTAAGGCAAACCATACTAACAAACCCTGCCATAACGATTGCAGAATAGTTACGCCCAACACCTGGCTTATATTATAGAATAAATTTTCCATCACGTTTATTTTTTATCCTGATCAAATTGATTCAAAAAATTTTTAATAGCGTCAATCTCGTCTTTTGATGCGCGGTGCTGGCCAAGCGCCTGGATCACCAAATCGGAAGTGGAGCCCTTAAATACAGTAGACAAGATTTTATCCAGAGCGTTGCTTTGGGCCTGCTCCATTGTGAATAAAGCCTTGTAAACATGGGTTTTTGAAGTGGTGTCGCGCTCAACCATTCCCTTATCATGCATAATTTGCATGAGTTTTAAGGTGGTGGTGTAGCCGGCATCCTTGTTTTTAGCAAGCTCCTCGTGAACTTCACGTACGGTGCACTGGCCCTTTTTCCAGATCACCTGTAAAATTTCAAGTTCGCTTTCTGTTGGTTTAATTTCCATCTGTCTCTCTATTACGAATTTCTTCGTACAAATATCTACGATAGATTTCGTATTTACAAATGGTTTTGAAATTATTTAACAAATTTTAACGGTAGGGTGGGTAGTGAGTGGTTGATTGGGTGAGTGAGGAAGAGGTTTGTCTGTTCAGAAAAAATCCGAAATCGAACATCCGAAACGGCGTAGCCCTCTTGAACACCGTTGAAAGAACAATTAAATTGTGAAAAATCCAAAATCAAACAATCAGCATCTTTTAACTATTTTTGCGCTGGAAACTCCGAAATCGAACATCCGAAATCCGACATCAAATACCCATGCTGCAAATACAAGAAAACGTATCCCTCAAAAATTTTAACACCTTCGGTATTGATACCAGCGCCCGTTATTTTGTAGAGATAGCCCATGAAACCGAACTAACAGAACTGTTTGCCGACCCGCAGTGGCAGCAAACAGAGCGACTAATACTCGGTGGCGGCAGCAATATGCTTATGGTTGATGATTTTGACGGACTGGTTGTGCGCATGAACATCCGCGGTATTGAGCACCGGATTAGTCATGACGATGTTTATGTAGAAGCAGGTGGTGGCGAGGTATGGAATGACCTGGTTAATTATTGCGTTGCGCATGAATATGCTGGTGTCGAAAATCTGAGCCTGATCCCGGGTTCGGTAGGGGCATCGCCTATACAAAATATAGGTGCCTATGGCGTGGAGCTTAAAGATGTATTTCACAGTTGCCGCGCTTTTGAAATAGCGACAGGAACATTCAGAAATTTCAGCAAAGAGGATTGTAAATTTGGTTACCGCGAAAGCATTTTTAAAGCTGAACTGAAAGAACAGTATATTATAGTATCGGTAAAGTTCCACTTATCGCTGGTGGCAAGCATTAACACCAGGTATGGGGCCATTGAGCAAGAATTACAAAACAGGGGTATCTCAAACCCTACTATTAAAGATGTATCGCAGGTGGTGGCGCATATCCGGGTATCCAAACTCCCCGATCCGTCAACTATAGGAAACGCGGGCAGCTTCTTTAAAAACCCGGTGATCAGTGCCGAAGAATTTGCTGTGGTGCAAGCTAAATTTCCTGATGTGGTAAATTATCCTGCTGCTGATGGCGGCGTAAAACTGGCTGCCGGATGGCTTATTGAACAATGTGGATGGAAAGGAAAAACCGTGGGGCACACAGGAACATGGAAGAACCAAGCCCTGGTTTTGGTGAACCACGGAGGCGCTACGGGGCAGGAAGTGTATAACTTTTCGTCGCAAATCATAGACAGTGTGTACACTAAATTTGGCGTTACACTACAACGTGAGGTTAATATTATTAGTTAAATAAGTTTATTTAAAGTGAATTTTCATTTTTAATAAAATTTCTTCTCAATAACATTCCTGTTACAAATGTTCCCTGAATAAGTTTGATTTTCTGCTGTAAAAATTCATAACGTTCTGTTTTTCAGTATTGTATTTGTAATCAATGTGTGAATATTACACAATGGGTAAGTTTCAATACTGATGTTTAAATGTGGACTTTTTACTACACACTTTGGCTTAATGGCATCATGCTTGTCTAATTGTTAACACAAAACTTTAACAAAATGACAAAGATTGAGTTTAACACCCTTGTACTACGTCAGGCGACTTCTTTAAGATCATACGCTTTACATTTCACGCACGACGCAGACGATGCTAACGACCTTGTCCAGGATACAATGTTGAAGGCCATAACTTACTACAACAAGTTTAAGGAAGGCACCAATTTAAAAGGATGGTTATATACCATCATGAAAAACACATTCATCAACAACTATCGCCGTTTTGTTAAAATGAGCACTTTCGTTACCAAGAGTGATGAAATATCATCGCCCAACCTGGTATTTAGTTCAACCAAAAATCAGGGCGAAGCCAAATTTGTTATGGATGATATTAAAAAAGCTTTAGACAGGCTACCCGAAGATTATTATGTACCCTTCACCATGTACTTTGAAGGTCATAAATACCATGAAATTGCCGATCACCTGGATATCCCGATCGGTACGGTAAAAACCCGTATACACGTAGCACGCAAACTGCTCAAGAAAAACCTAAAGGCATATGATAACGGCATCGCCAAACCCGTTTACGCAGAGAATTAATATTTAATTAAACTCCATCATATATATAGAAGAAACCCGCTCATGAGGCGGGTTTCTTGTTTCAATCCAGGTTATTAACCGGGCTGTGTTATCTTAAAAAAGGTACAGCCGGCTGATAAAATATTTGCCGGGTATTATATACCAATACGCTGTTGAAAACGATATAAATAAAGTTTGTAGCATAAAACAACGGCATACTCAATAATATAAGTTCGCCCACGCCAAGGTTCAATATAGATGAGGGAATATGAAAAAATTCGTGGTTAAAAAGAACAATAGCTGTTAAAACGATAGCTAAACACCATGATATTTGAAAATTGATAAGCCGTTTACAAGGTTTATCTATATCCTTTATTTTTTTTCTGTTGGATAACCACAAGGCCAGTGGCAATGCTATTCCCAACATAGGGAATATAATGAAGCTTAAGGCTGATAAATTGAATTGTAGTAAGAAGTTTCTGCTATCATGATTCAAAATTCCTGCCGGTTCGAAAGGCAATTCTGTTAAATCTTCAGGAGTAATATTTAGTGCGGTTGCCAGTCTTTTAAGTGTATCGCCCCTTGCGTCTGTTCATCGTTTTCTATTCGTTGCACGGTTCTTAAACTTAGTTGGGCTTGTTCAGCCAATTCTTCCTGGCTTAATCCTTTACGGTTGCGCAATTCCTTAATCTTTTTTCCGGGGTTATAGGTTTTCATATTGATATATTTTGCTGAACAAAAGTATAACTGCCTAAAGATATTAATTGCCGACTTGTTTACGTCATGTTTACGACATTGCTGTTATTGCTAATACGCCAACTTCTTCATTGCCTCCTTCGCTACCACCTGCCCTGAGATAATTGCCGGCGGCACACCTGGCCCGGGCACAGTAAGCTGGCCAGTATACAACAGGTTGTTGATATGTTTTGCCTGCATGGCGGGTTTAAAAAAAGCAGTTTGGGCAAGTGTATTTGCCAACCCGTAAGCGTTGCCTTTAAAGGAATGATAATCGACTTTGAAATCATTTAGCGCATAGCTCCGTTTCACCACGATCGAATCCCTTATGTCATGCCCGGTAATCTGAGCAAACCTATCCATCATCAGGGTGAAATATTTTTCGCGGATGGTTTCGTCATCATTTAAGCCCGGCGCTATCGGCATCAGGAAAAACAGGTTCTCGCCGCCCTCGGGGGCAACCGTGCTATCCGTTTTTGAACTACAGCAAACATAAAACAACGGACTGGAGGGCCATTGGGGCGCAGTATAGATCTCCTTGGCATGCAATTCAAAGTCTTCGTCGAAGAATAGGTTATGGTGCTGTATGTTCGGCACTTTTTTATTAGTGCCGATATAGAACAATAAGCTCGATGGCGACATCGTACGGCTATTCCAGTATTTAGTAGTGTAGTTACGATAGGGTTTTTCAATTAAATGCTGGTCAACATGTTGATAATCTGCCCCTGCAATTACCATATCGGCGGTGAATACGCCGTTATTGGTTTGGATTTTATCAACCTGTTTATCCTGTATATTGATTTTTGTAACCTCTGTATTGAGCTTGATCTCAACCCCCAGTTCGATGGCCATGCTTACCATAGCTTTTACTATTTCGTTCATGCCACCCATAGGGTACCAGGTGCCCAGGGCAAGGTCCGCATAGTTCATCATGCTATACATGGCTGGGGTATTTTGCGGGGTGGCTCCTAAAAATAACACGGGGAACTCCAGTAGTTTAATTAATTGGGGGTTTTTAAAATATTTGCGTACATGGCTGCTCATACTGGTAAGCAGCTGCATGCTGAAGCTTTTTTTGATAAGGTTAAAGTCGATAAATTCGGTGATGGAATGGGAGGGGCGGAAAACGTACTCACCCATGCCTACTTTATATTTATATGCCGCCTGGTTTAAAAAATCCCGTAATGCTTTACTACTGCCAGGTTCGGCTTGTTCAAACAGGGCTTCAAGCTCAACCATATCCGCTGGAACATCAAATATTTCATTTTTGCTGTAATAAACACGGTAGCCGGGATCAAGCCTTTTTAGCCGGTAATAATCGGAAGTTTTTTTGCCGAACAGTGCAAAAAAGTTTTCAAATACGTCGGGCATCCAGTACCAGCTTGGCCCCATATCAAACCTGAAACCATCCTGCTCCCAGGCCCTGGCACGGCCGCCGGGCTGGTCATTTTTTTCCAGTATGGTAACTTTAAATCCTTCTTTAGCTAAAACACAGGCTGCTGATAAACCAGCAAATCCCGAACCAATAACAATAATATGTTTGCTGTTCATGTTTAATGTGAAGCCCAAGATAAGAAAAATGTTTTAGGCCTATAAAAAACAATACCGCTTTGAATTTGTACTTTTGAAAAAATGACCACGCGAGTGCCGATGATGAACCTGTACGATGAAACTTGTTTTGAATGCAGTAAACTTATAACAAAAAAATATAGCACTTCCTTTAGTCTGGGCATTAGAACTTTCGATAAAAGTTTTCGTTATCCTATTTATGCCATTTACGGCTTTGTACGTTACGCTGATGAAATTGTAGATACCTTTCATGGGTACGACCAGCAGCAACTGATCAACAGTTTTGAGGAAGAGACCTTTAAGGCGATTGAAGAAAGGATCAGCACTAATCCTGTGATTCATTCTTTTCAACAGGTAGTTAACCAGTTTGAGATCGATCATGAATTGATCAGGGCTTTTCTGCGATCAATGGAAATGGACCTGCATAATAAAGCCTATGATGAGGATAGCTACCAAACTTATATCTATGGTTCGGCAGAGGTTATCGGCATGATGTGCCTGCGTGTTTTTACCAATGATGATATTCAGTATCAGGCCCTTGTACCGAAGGCCCGAAGCTTGGGGGCAGCTTTCCAAAAGATCAATTTTTTAAGGGATGTTAAGGCAGATTATACAGAACGTGGGCGCTCATACTTTCCCGGGGTCGATTTCAATAATTTTACCGAGCATGATAAGCTTGCCATTGAGGCGGAAATTAAACACGATTTTGATGAAGCCTTTGAGGGGATAAAATGCCTGCCTGCCGGTACCAGGCTTGGGGTTTATATTGCCTATATTTACTACCTGCAGTTGTTTAAAAAAATAAGTTACACACCTGCCAATGTAATACTACAAAAACGCATCAGGGTTTCTGATTTGTGTAAAATGAGTTTGTACATCAAAGCTGTTCTGCAGCAAAAGTTAAATGTTATTTAATGTTCAGCAAGATCTTTTTTATAGCCAGCATATTGGCATTGGTATTTGGGTTGAAAACGGCTGAAGCCGAAGAACCCAATCTGAAAGTACTGCGCAAGCAAATGCTTATTGCTATTGATAAAAGCAAAACCACCGATTCGTTGTTTAATAACCTTAATGGTATCAAAGAAAAGAGTGGTATAGTCAATGGTTTTATAGGCGGCCTGTTTGCCTTAAAAGCCAAACATGCCTGGAACCCATATTTAAAATTGAAATATCTTAACAGATCGGAAAAGGTATTTAGGCAGGCATTAATTGAAGATCCGCATAATATCGAGATCAGGTTCATGCGCTTTTCTGTTGAACACAATGTGCCTTCTATTTTAGGCTTTAATAAAGACCTTGCTGCGGATACTGAGGATATCATAGCCCAACTGGGTAAAAAGAATTATGGCTCGGCCGATAAGGAATTGACAATCCAGATTATCAAATTCCTGCTTCATTCCAAAAGATGTACTCCTGCCCAAAGCCAGGCACTCAATAAACACTTAACCGAACTTACGTGAGATACACCTATTTACTGATCAACCTGCTAACGGTATTTTTTCCCGTTGTGCTTTCATTTGATAAAAGGGTGCAGTTTTACAAAACCTGGAAATTTATATGGCCCGGCATGGCCATTACCGGTTTGTTTTTTTTGTTTTGGGACGTGCTTTTTACCATAAGAGGTGTTTGGTCGTTCAATCCGGCATACATCATAGGCGTTAAGTTTTTTGGTTTGCCCTTAGAGGAAATGCTATTCTTTTTAACGGTACCGTTTGCCTGTATATTCATTTACGCCTGCCTTAATCACTATGTTAAGTGGCTGATGCCTTTCAGGCTTACCGGCATTATAAGCAGTATGGTAATATTGCTGAGCATCCTGATGCTGATATTATATCACGACCGGCTTTATACCGAGATTACGTTTGGCTTATTGCTACTGCTTGTGGTGCTGATTCAATACGTTTTTAAGGCCGATTGGGTTAATCGTTATTACCTTGCTTACATTGTGGCGCTTTTGCCTTTTTATATAGTAAACGGCATATTAACGTCTGTACCAATAGTGTTGTACAATAACGCCGAAAACCTGGGAAAGCGGGTTGGCACCATCCCATTTGAGGATCATTTTTACCTGATGGCTTTACTGCTCATGAACATTGGTTTTTTTGAATATTTTAAACGACAAAAGTTAAGCCAATGAGTGAGTTGCCAATATACAACAAATCACAACTGGCCTTACGCAATGGGCAGGATAAGCCCCGGATCTGGGTAGCCTATAAAGGTGATATTTATGATGTAACTGAAAGCCGCTTATGGCGAAACGGAAAACATTATGAGCACTGGGCCGGACAGGATTTGACAGATGAACTTGCCGACGCACCACATACCGAAACCGTATTTGAGAGATTTGTAAAGGTCGGTCGACTCATCACCCCCGCCCTCTCTATTGGGGAAGAAGAGAAGGATTGATATGCTTTTTAAACAAAATACTCCCAAAACATTTTTAAATAGTTTCTGAAATGTGGCGCCCCCTCTTCTTTCTGTCATCCCCGCGTCATTTAAAGCCCGGATTGGTAGGGAATATTATGCGATAAATCATGTAAATTTATTGTTACGTGGCAGTTTCTCGCCGAAGAGTATGAAAAAATTAAGGTTTTTCCTTCCTGTCATACCTTTTTCAACAGGCTATGCATGGTACAATTTATAGTTGTAAAAAGGGAGTTTAAGGACCGGCAAGTTGTAGTTTTTCTGTTGGATTTCTCGTGACAGTTAATTTTATTGTGTTGTGATTTACAAGAGCTTATAAAACAAATTAGGAAAATGCCTCGCGCATTTTCCTAATTTATAATTAACAATATTAACTGACTTATTACCGGCCGGATCTAACGGCCATATGGTATTAACGATAGCAAAGGTAATTTCTTGTTGATTATTTCCTAAAACCTTCATTGAAGTTAAAAAAATTCATGTAAAAGAAATATTACATTCATTATTTGTTTTATTTTGTCATTGGCTATTAAGTTTGCTTCCTTAACTATTAGCTAAATTTTTTCTATGAAAAAACGACTACTACTAATTTTGTGCAGTTTCGTATTTGCTGTAACACAGCTTTTTGCGCAAAATCACACTGTTACCGGTACGGTAACAGCCAAGGAGGACGGCCTTCCTCTGCCGGGTGTATCGGTGAAGATAAAAGGGACAACTACCGGTACCCAAACCACCATCGACGGTAAATTTTCACTCAGCGTTCCAAACAACGCGGTTCTATCATTCAGCTTTATTGGTTATGCTACACAGGATGTACCTGTAGGCGCTTCAGCAAACCTAAAAGTGGTTTTAGAAGCATCAGCCCGCGGCCTTAACGAGGTAATCGTAACCGCGTTAGGTATCACTAGGCAACAGAAATCATTGGGTTATGCCGCGCAACAGGTTAAAGGTGATGACCTTACGGTTACCAAGCAATCTGACCTTAACACCGCACTTGCCGGTAAAATAGCCGGTGTACAAGTTTTAGGTGGTTCTGGTGCAAAATTTGGTGTATCAACTATCCGTATCCGTGGTATCAACTCATTATCTGGAGGTAACCCAATTTATGTAGTAAACGGTGTTATTACTGATCCGAACGCAGTGAACAATGATGATATCGAATCAGTTTCGGTATTGAAGGGCCCTGCTGCTACGGCACTTTATGGTCAGCGCGCATCTGAAGGCGCAGTTGTTATCACATTAAAAAAAGGCGCAAACAAAGGCGTTGGTGTTTCAATCAATCAATCAACCACTTTCGAAAAAGTTTATCAGCTACCTGACTATCAAAACGAATATGGTGGCGGTACAAGTGTAAAATGGGATACTTATCAGTATGACCCTGCTAATGGCTCTCCTGCTTCATACGCAAAATTTAACGGCGTAAAAATTTATGATTATGGTGTTGACGAAAGCTGGGGCCCTAAAATGGATGGTACACTTTACGCGCCATGGTATTTCTGGGATCCAACCAATCCAGATTTTGGTAAATTGAAACCATTTGTACCGCAACCTAATAACGTACGTGATTTTTACCGTACGGGTGTTACTTTCAATACCAACGCAGCTTTCTCAAAAGCAGGCGATGACTATAACCTGAGGGTTTCATACACTAACATAGATCGTACGGGTATCACTCCAAACAGCGATCAGAAACGTAATAACGTAAGCGTAAATGGGGAGCTGAAGCTTACTAAAAAATTAACTGCAAGCGCTAACGTTAACTTTTCGCAAATTAATTCATTCAACATTCCTTCAGAAGATTATGGTAAACAAACCATAGGTTCATTTAGCCAGTGGTTTCACAGGGATGTTGAAATTGATAAACTTAAAAATTATAGAAGGGCCGATGGTACATTTACATCATGGAACATTTCCGGCCCTGACGATTTAACTCCGCACTACTGGGATAACCCGTACACTGAGGTTTACGAGAATACTTCAAAATCAAACAGCAACCGCGTTTACGGTAACTTAACTTTAAGCTATCAGTTTACTAAAGACATTTCTGCATCATTCATAGCAAGGCAGGATTTATTGACCCGCGATGCGAGTGCACAAGTAGGTTCAGGTACAATAAACCCTGATTCATACACTCAAAATCAATACACCTACAAAGAAAATAACTATGTCGGTAACGTAAGCTATAGCCATAACTTTAAAGACCTTTCTGTAAAGGCAGGTGTTTATGCAGAATCACGTCAGGATCGTTACACTTACTTATCAGGTGCAACAGTAGGCGGTTTAGCAATTCCTGATTTGTATACTTTAAGCAACTCTGCAAATGCGGCAACCTCATTTAGCTACAATGCGCTTTCAAGGGTAAACAGCTATTACGGTTATACCTCATTTGGCTATAAAGATTTCTTATACCTTGATTTCAATGCCCGTAACGATAGGTCTTCAACCTTGCCGGTTAACCACAACTCATACTGGTATGGCGGTTTATCAGGTTCATTCGTATTTACCGAGCTGATGCCTAAAAACGACATCTTAACATTTGGTAAATTGAGGTTATCCGCAGCTAAATTAGGTTCTGACGCGCCTATTTACTCAACATACCCAACTTATAACCTAAGCACTACTCCGCATGGAAATGATGCTGTGCAAACAGTACCCAATACTTTGCCAAATGCAAATTTAACTCCAAGCCTTTCAACATCATATGAAATTGGTACCGAATTGCATTTCATCAAAGACAGGGTTAAGTTTGACTTTAACTACTACACGCGTACTACTAAAGATCAGATCTTATCATTGCCTGTTAATGGTACAACCGGTTATTCAACAGTTGTTATCAATGCAGGTTCTATCCGTAATAACGGTATCGAGATCAGCCTTGGAGGTACACCAATTAAATCGAAAGATTTTACATGGAATGCTGATTTCAACGTTTCATTTAACCGCAACAAAATTGTTTCGCTTTACCCGGGTGTAACTAACGTAAAAGTAACTCCCGACGGTCTTGCCGGTTATGGCCCAGGTGGCGTTCAGTCTGCCGGCGCTCAAAGCTTTGGCTTTGTTGGTTCACCAAGCTTTGGTATCAACGGTTATCTTAATCAGTCTTATGGTCAGATCATTGGATCTGGTTTTGCACGAGATGGCAAAGGAAATATCATAATTGGTGCTGATGGCCTTCCGGTAAGGCAGGACAACGTTAACCTTGGTAGCATGTTACCAAGCTATACAGGTGGTTTTACCAACTCGTTTAACTACAAAAACGTGGTACTTGCTTTTTCTCTTGACTTCCAAAAAGGCGGTAAATTTGTATCAGTTACCCAGCAAAACCTCAATGGTTCGGGCTTAGGTATCGAAACCATAGGTAACAACGCAAAAGGTAACCCGGTACGTAACCCGGTAGCTGAAGGTGGTGGTACCTTGGTAGCAGGTGTACATGCTGATGGTACTCCGAACACTACTTATGTAGAAACCCGTACTTTATACGAGCAATCATACAGCCAGATTTGGGAAAAATGGACTTATGACGCATCTTACGTTAAATTAAGAGAGGTGAGCATTGGTTATTCGTTCCCTAAAAAGATGTTAGGCAGGTTACCATTCCAAACTGCGTACTTTGGTATCACAACCCAAAACCCATGGATGATCTATTCAAAAGTTAAAGGTGTTGACCCATCACAATTGCAGACTTCATTTTATGAAGGTGGCCAATTGCCAAACACAAGAAACTTAGGTTTCAACATTAAGGTAACATTCTAACAAGTTCTTCATTATGAAAAAATCATATATCAGTAAATATATAATCGGGGCTGGTATGTTTATACTTGCCTCATGTAAAGTGGGCGGCGATTTAAACGTTAACCCAAACCAGTCGCCAAATGCGCAAACAGGTTATCTGTTAACCAGTGCGCTGCAATACTTAGGTGGTGTAAACGGCGCCGGTGCAACAACTAATATCAACGCATTCACCGGCGAGTTATACTCTCAGTACCTTGCTGAAACATTTTATACCAACGAATCGCAGTTTTCGTTAAAACAATATGACTACCAGGGTTATTACACTGGTCCACTTGAGGACTTGAAGACACTGATCCAGTTTAATACGGATCCAGCTAAGAAAAGCCTGCAGTCGACTATTAAATTTGGTTCAAATGCTAACCAGATTGCAGCCGCGCGCATATTAAGGGCATTTATTTACCTAACCATTACTGATAGGTGGGGTGATATTCCTTACTCTCAGGCTTTAAATGGCGTATCTGGCTTAACTCCGGCATTTGATGCGCAAAAAGATGTTTATGCGGCTTTAATGAAGGAACTTGACGAAGCGCAGGCACAATTTGACGGCGGTGCAGCTTTAAGCAATGATATTTTATTTGGTGGAGATGCTACTAAGTGGAAACATTGGGCTAACTCGTTACATGCGGTTATGGCATTGAGGTTATCAAAAGCTGATCCTGCAACCGGTAAAACTGAATATGCAAAAGCAGTAGCAGGCGGTTTAATGACTTCAAACGATGACAACGCCGTATACGATTATTTGGCTATCCAAACTAACGAAAACCCATATTACACCAATTACAGAAGCCGCTACGACTACGCCGTAAGCAGTCTTGTTGTTAATACTTTAAGTGATCTTAAAGACCCAAGGTTGCCGGTTTATGCTGCGCAAACAGCATCGAAAACTTACGTAGGTTTACCTTATGGTACTTTTGGCGATGCTTTGGGTAACTATAATAAAGGAACACGTAGTAAACCAGGTAACGTATCATTGATTGGTTTAGCCGTTTCCGGCCAGGCTTCACCAACAGTCTGGACATCATACGCACAAATTATGTTTACCCAGGCCGAAGCTGCTCACCTTAACTGGATTGCTGGTGGTGACGGCGCTGCTGCCGATTTCTATAACAAAGGTATAGCTGCATCATTGGAGCAAAACGGTGTTAGCTCGGCAGATGAAAGCGCTTATCTTGCGCAGGCATCAGTTAAATTTTCTGCAGCAACTGCTATGAACCAGATCATGACCCAGAAATGGATTGCAGGTTTCTTAGGTAACGGTTGGGAGTCATGGGCAGAATATCGCCGTACAGGCTTGCCTAAATTACTTGATCCGGTTCCTGGTTCATTAAGCCCGGATCAAAAGATCCCGCGCAGGCAACAATATCCGCAAACCGAGAACGACCTTAATAAAGCTAATTACAACGCTGTAATAGCCCGTCAAGGTCCTGATGCATTAAATACAAGGGTATATTGGGATAAACAATAATTATTGCTTATAGATTATGATAACAACAAAGGCTGCCATTGGCGGCCTTTGTTGTTTATAGTAATTATTATAAGTGTGTAATCCTCCAAAATGGAATAAAACAGATTTAGTACTATTTAACATATACTATTCATTAAACCGGCTATCTTAGTTTAAACTGATAAGCCTATCATGAACATTAAACCGATCTTGTTTTTGTTTATTCTTTTTTTATTTCTCGATCGGGTTGCTGGTCAAGAAAAACATCAAGCGGAAATTATCGTGGGGAAGCCTGCCGGGAGAAGCAGTGATTTATATCTAAAGCGATCCTTTATAATACATAATCAAATAGGTACTCGCACAGATACAAATTATGCGAACGCGAAATTGATCCGCACGGGATGGGATGATGGGATATTTAAAACAAATACGGGCTTTTACCGGCATGATCTTGTAAGTAGGGTTCCTGCAGGATTTGCAGCGCTTTCGGAAACTGACAGGAGGATGTTTATAATAACTATTAATCAAGATTCCGTTAGGCAAATGAAAGATACCGTATGCTATAGCGATGGTAAGTTACACAGATGTCTTTATGCGGTAATGCCGGTAACTTTGAGCAATCAATCTCCTGATACATTAAATTATATCAATATGTCATGCTCGTGGCTTGATGTTTTTAAAACAGATGCCGGAAACGTAAAATTTTTACTCACGCCCCTGATGGAGGAATGCTGGAAAAATAACCCTGCTGTTTATACGGTTGCGCCTCATCAACAAAGGTATTTCATATACCTACGGCTTTTTTAACGGATACGGGCAAAGGCGGATTGTTCGAATCAAAAGTTTTTAAGATAGGAATGTGTTTATACAAATATATTGAGGGTTCGCAGCTCCCTGTTGATATACGTGGGTTAACGCTTTGGCAGGAAACAGATAATATTATTTGGAGCAATGAGATTGCCGTGAGATAGTTAGCTGGTTTTAAATCAAAAAATAATTCCCGCTCTCTATTTGATATTCAAAACATTGTGGTTATCTTTGCCCTCCCTTGAAAGGAGGTATTTTAGGAATTATGATCATTATTAACGTAAAAGACGGCGAATCATTGGACAAAGCATTGAAACGCTTCAAAAAGAAATTCGAAAAAACAGGTGTTTTAAGAGAACTACGCAGTCGTCAGGCTTTCGAAAAAAAATCTGTAACCCGTCGTCATGTTGTTAAACATGCTATCTACAAACAGACTTTAAACCAGGAAACTGTTTAATTTTTTTGTTGAAAAGAATTAAATAATTTCTTGACACTATATTAAAACTATTTGTACATTCATAATCCCGGATGTATAAATAGTTTTTTATGTTTTTAGAGCGTTTTATCCAGTACATCAAGTACGAAAAGCGGTATTCAGTGCATACTGTTTCCGCATATCAGTCTGATCTGGATCAGTTTATGCGCTTTTTAAATAATCCCGGCGGTGCCGATCCCGCGCCCGAGCCGGTTATTAACCATCCATCGCAGGTAAGCTACCATGACATCCGTAACTGGATGGTTGAGCTTATTGATCAAAAACTTACCGGCCGTTCGGTTAACCGTAAAATGGCCACGCTACGCAAATACTTCAAATTTTTATTGCAGGAAGGTATTGTTGAAACCAACCCGGTATCCAGGGTGCGGTCGCAAAAAGTTGCTAAAACGTTGCCCGTAGTGGTTGAAGATACGCGCCTCACAAAAATGTTAGATAGGGATGACATTTTTACAAATGATTTTCCGGGCCTGCGTGATAAGCTTGTTATTGAGCTGTTGTTTGGCACCGGCATGCGGCTTGCCGAACTGTTAGGTATTAAGCAACAGGATATTAGCTTTGAGGGGGGAGTAGTAAAGGTACTGGGTAAGCGTAACAAAGAGCGCATTATCCCTATTAATAATGAGCTGAAGGCCCTGCTGCCCGAATATATGGAGGTAAAGAAAAATCAAAATTTTGATAACAATTCCTTCACATTAATCGTTACAAATAAAGGAGCCGATGCTTATCCGAAATTGATTTATTTAATAGTGCAAAAATACCTATCTAACATATCAACCCAAAATAAAAGGAGCCCACATGTGCTCAGGCACACCTTTGCAACCACAATGCTAAATAACGGGGCCGATTTAAATTCAATTAAAGAGCTTTTGGGGCACGCTAACCTGAGCGCAACCCAAATTTACACGCACAATTCAGTTGAAAGACTAAAATCTATTTATAAACTCGCCCATCCAAAGGCTTAAAAAGGAGGAAACATGAAAATTACAGTGCAGTCAATTCATTTCACCGCAGACAAGAAACTTTTAGATTTTATTCAGAAAAAAGCTGATAAGCTTGATACGTTTTATGACCATATTATTAGCGGTGAAGTTTACTTAAAGCTTGAGAATGTGGAAGATGAATGTAATAAGATAACGGAGATCAAATTATTGCTACCCGGAAATCAAATATTTGCAAAAGAGAAGTGTAAGAGTTTTGAGGAAGCTACCGACTTGGCGGTTGAAAGCCTGAGGAAGCAAATTGAAAAGCATAAACAAAAGAAAGCCCTTGCTGATGCTACAGCAAAAAAAGCTGTTTTAACGGCAGTTGAGGAGGGTTTTTAATATTATAAAAAGGCTTGTTTTAAGCCTAAATCGGCAGGTTTTTAGCCTGCCGATTTTTTTTGATAAAAAATTTTGACGTGGCGTTATTTTTTGTAGATTTGCAGTCCCTTTCGGGGAGGTATTTAACGCCTCGAAAAAAAGTTAAAATAGTTCTTTAAAATATCAAAAAGCTTATTACTTTTGCGCTCCGTTATCGAAAGCCACTTTAGGTTTAGGTAATAGAAAGGCAAGATAAATATAAGCCTCCTTAGCTCAGCTGGTAGAGCAACTGACTTGTAATCAGTAGGTCATTGGTTCGATCCCGATAGGAGGCTCAGTTTTTTTCGGATTGAGGTATTTAGCTTCAATTTTGGATATCGCAAATCCGGAAATAACTACCGGGGGGATACCAGAGCGGTCAAATGGGACGGACTGTAAATCCGTTGCTTCGGCTACGAAGGTTCGAATCCTTCTCCCCCCACTTATTAAAGTAAGCAGTTTGTAGTTCGCAGTTAGCAGTTTTGTTAACCGAACTATAAACTGCTAACTTGATTAAAAGGGTTTGAGGAATGGGTGTCATGAGCGGTTAAGCTGCTAATTGATTACTGCAAACCTAAAACTGAATAAGCGGAAGTAGCTCAGTTGGTAGAGCGATAGCCTTCCAAGCTATAGGTCGCGAGTTCGAACCTCGTCTTCCGCTCGGTTGGTTCATTAGTCGGTTAGTTCACTTGTTCATTAGTGGCGGCTGCAAAGACCAATGAACTGATAAACGAGTGAACCAATGAACAAAAAATTAGCCGACGTAGCTCAGGGGTAGAGCACTTCCTTGGTAAGGAAGAGGTCATGGGTTCAAATCCCATTGTTGGCTCAGTGTTATAAAACATACATTAAAGTTAAAATTAACCTACAAAAATAATTTATAGATCATGGCAAAAGAAAAGTTTGACCGCAGTAAGCCGCACTTAAACATCGGTACAATCGGTCACGTTGACCACGGTAAAACAACCCTTACCGCAGCTATCACTAAAGTTTTGGCTGATGCAGGTTTATCAGAAGCTCGTTCATTTGATTCAATTGACTCGGCTCCTGAAGAAAAAGAACGTGGTATTACCATCAACACTGCCCACGTTGAATATTCAACAGCTAACCGTCACTATGCACACGTTGACTGTCCAGGTCACGCGGATTATGTGAAAAACATGGTTACTGGTGCTGCGCAAATGGACGGTGCAATCATCGTAGTTGCTGCAACTGATGGTCCGATGCCACAAACTCGTGAGCACATCCTGTTAGCTCGTCAGGTAGGTGTACCTGCACTTGTTGTTTTCATGAACAAAGTTGACATGGTTGATGATCCGGAATTATTAGAGTTAGTAGAAATGGAAGTTCGTGAATTATTATCATTCTACGAATTCCCAGGCGATGATATCCCAGTTATCCAGGGTTCTGCATTAGGTGGTCTTAACGGCGATCCTACCTGGGTTGGTAAAATCATGGAGTTGATGGATGCTGTAGATAGCTACATCCCAATCCCTCCACGTTTAACAGATCTTCCTTTCTTAATGCCTGTTGAAGACGTATTCTCAATCACTGGTCGTGGTACTGTTGCTACTGGTCGTATTGAGCGTGGTGTAATCAACTCAGGTGAGCAAGTTGACATCCTTGGTATGGGTGCTGAAAACTTGAAATCAACTGTAACTGGTGTTGAGATGTTCCGCAAAATCCTTGATCGTGGCGAAGCTGGTGACAACGTAGGTTTATTGTTACGTGGTATTGAGAAAACTGATATCCGTCGTGGTATGGTTATCTGCAAACCAGGTTCAGTAACTCCTCACACCGACTTCAAAGCAGAAGTTTACGTATTATCAAAAGCAGAAGGTGGCCGTCACACTCCATTCTTCAACAAATACCGTCCGCAATTCTATTTCCGTACCACTGACGTTACTGGTGAGATTTCATTAGAGCCAGGTGTAGAAATGGTTATGCCAGGTGATAACGTTACCATCACTGTAAAACTGATCAACGCTATCGCAATGGAAAAAGGCTTACGTTTCGCTATCCGTGAAGGTGGTCGTACCGTAGGTGCTGGTCAGGTAACTGAAATCTTGAAATAATAATATTTCAATAAAAAGGTTAATTTGAAAACATAAGTTTAGCCTTCAACGGCAAACTTATGTTTTCTTATTATAAATAACACACGGGAATAGTTCAACGGTAGAATAGAGGTCTCCAAAACCTTTGATCAGGGTTCGAATCCTTGTTCCCGTGCTTAAGCACAATATAAAAATGGCAGGCGTAGCTGAATATATTAAAGAGTCATACATCGAGTTAACCGAAAAGGTTACCTGGCCTACATGGCGCGAGCTTCAAAGCAGCGCTGTTTTGGTATTGGTTGCCGCTATAATTATTGCGCTGGTTATCTTAGGTATGGACCAGATCATTAATTATTTGCTTAAACTGTTTTACACATCACTAACATAATATCAGGGGAGACGGAGATGAGTGATCAATTGAAATGGTATGTAGTTAGGGCTATTAGTGGTAAGGAAAAGAAAGTTAAACAATACATAGATGCCGAAATTAGCCGTTTGGGCATTAGTCATTTGGTACCACAGGTATTAATACCTACGGAGAAGTATTACCAGATGCGTGATGGAAAGAAGATCGCGAAAGAGCGTAACTACTTTCCGGGCTATGTGCTTATGGAAGCTGTTTTAGATGGCGAAACTGAACACATCATTAAAAATATAAACAGTG
The DNA here is from genome assembly GCF_900100945.1 of Mucilaginibacter gossypii. Classification (GTDB taxonomy): domain Bacteria; phylum Bacteroidota; class Bacteroidia; order Sphingobacteriales; family Sphingobacteriaceae; genus Mucilaginibacter; species Mucilaginibacter gossypii. The sequence goes on from NZ_FNCG01000004.1 coordinate 408,389, forward strand.
TTATAGGTTTTCTGGGCGATAAAGCCGGAAATGCTATACCGCTTCGCCAGTCAGAAGTTAACCGTATTTTAGGTAAGGTTGACGAGATGAGCGCACAGGGCGAAACCATGAATGTACCTTATTATGTTGGTGAGGCCGTTAAAGTTATGGACGGGCCTTTCAACGGTTTCAGCGGGGTTATTGAAGAGGTTAACGAAGAAAAAAAGAAACTGAAAGTAATGGTAAAGATATTCGGGCGCCGTACGCCGCTTGAATTGAATTACATGCAGGTAGAGAAAGAATAGTTTTCAAATAATTTCGGATGTCGGATTTTCGATTTCGAAATTATTGAATTTAAAATATAAGATGAAAGAAGCGGGAGTTAAATCCGAAATGGAAATTCCCAAATCCGAAATCGACACAATCTTAAATGTTACTTAGCTTCCACTTACTAACATTGAGTTTATAATTAAAGTAAATTAAAATGGCAAAAGAGATCGGTGCAATGGTTAAGCTGCAAGTTAAAGGCGGCGCCGCAAACCCATCACCACCAATTGGCCCTGCATTGGGTGCAAAAGGTGTGAACATCATGGAGTTTTGCAAACAATTTAATGCACGCACCCAGGACAAAGCTGGAAAAGTATTGCCTGTTTTGATTACTGTGTATGTTGACAAATCATTCGAATTTATCATCAAAACCCCTCCCGTTGCTATCCAGTTATTGGAAGCTACCGGTTTAAAGAGTGGTTCTGCTGAGCCTAACCGTAAAAAAGTTGCCAGTGTTAACTGGGAACAGGTTGAGACTATAGCAAAAGATAAAATGGTTGACTTGAACGCGTTCACAGTTGAATCGGCCATGAAAATGGTGGCAGGTACTGCCCGCAGCATGGGAATTACCGTATCAGGTACAGCTCCCTGGAATTAATTAATTTATACAAATCAGTTTAAAGACAGTGGCAAGATTAACAAAAAATCAAAAAGTGGCACTCTCCAAAATTGAGGCAAACAAATCGTACACATTACAGGATGCATCTGCATTGGTAAAGGAATTAACCCTTACTAAATTTGATTCATCAGTTGATATAGACGTTCGTTTAGGTGTTGACCCACGTAAAGCCAATCAAATGGTACGTGGTATTGCAACATTACCTCATGGAACCGGTAAAACTGTACGTGTATTAGTTCTTTGTACTCCTGATAAGGAACAAGAAGCTAAAGACGCAGGTGCAGATTACGTAGGTTTGGATGATTATATTGCCAAGATTGAAGGCGGATGGACTGATGTTGATATTATCATTACTATGCCAAGTGTTATGGCGAAGGTAGGTCGTTTAGGTCGTATTTTAGGCCCGCGTAACCTTATGCCAAACCCTAAATCAGGTACAGTTACCCCAGAAGTTGGTAAAGCTGTAACTGAGGTAAAAGGTGGTAAAATCGATTTCAAGGTTGACAAAACCGGTATTATCCACACTTCAATAGGAAAAGCATCTTTCTCTGCAGATAAAATTTATGAGAATGCATTAGAAGTATTGCAAACAATCTCTAAATTAAAACCTTCTGCAGCAAAAGGAACATATTTCAAGAGCATTCATATCTCTTCAACTATGTCGCCTGGAATTACAGTTGAAACTAAATCAGTAGCGGGGATCTAATCATGAATAAAGAAGAAAAATACGACCTTGTTGTAGCCCTAACTGAGCAAATCAAAGAGTATGGTAATTTTTATATCACTGATACCTCTGATTTAACTGTAGCCAAGATCAACAACATCCGCCGTAAATGTTTCGAAAACGACATTACGATGCAGGTAACCAAAAATAGCTTGATCAAAAAAGCTATGGAAGCTGCAGGCGGTGATTTCAGCCCTATATATGATGTATTAAAAGGTTCATCATCAATTCTTTTCTCAAAGTCAGCAACTGCTCCGGCAAAGTTGATCAAACAATTAAGGAAAACAGGTGAAAAACCAATTTTAAAAGCAGCTTATATTGATTCGGCAGTATTTATAGGTGATAACCAGTTAGATACTTTAACCAAACTGAAATCAAAAGAACAACTGATCGGCGAGATAGTTGGCTTACTACAATCACCTGCCAAAAACGTACTTTCTGCACTACAATCAGGCGGAACTACAATTGCAGGCCTTGTAAAAACATTACAAGAAAGAGGTTAACGAACGCCTCACAAGAGTTCGACAATAACAAACAAAAAGCATTAAAAGTAAAAATTTAAATAAAATGGCGGATTTAAAAGCGTTTGCTGAACAGTTGGTAAACTTAACAGTAAAAGAAGTAAACGAATTAGCTCAAATATTAAAAGATGAGTATGGTATTGAGCCTGCTGCTGCTGCTGTAGCAGTTGCTGCTCCTGCTGCTGACGGTGGCGATGCTGCTCCAGCTGCTGCTGAGCAAACTGCATTTGACGTTATCCTGAAAGAAGCAGGTGGCGCTAAATTAGCAGTTGTTAAATTAGTAAAAGACTTAACTGGCCTTGGTTTGAAAGAAGCTAAAGATCTTGTTGACGGTGCACCAAAAGAACTTAAAACTGGTGTAACTAAAGAAGAAGCTGAATCTTTGAAAAAACAATTAGAAGAAGCCGGAGCAGTAGTTGAGGTTAAGTAATTTAACCTACTGAAATATAGCATCAAGACTCCGACCATAAACGGTCGGGGTCTATTGCTGTTTATAAAGGTTTTGAATTAGATGTGAGATATTAGATATGAGATTTGAGATTTTTCAAATCGCTATTTCATATCTCAGATCTCATGTCTCAAGTCTCACATCTACAAAAATTAATAACTAAAATTTAAATACCTTGGCAAACAATAATAATCAAAGAGTAAACTTTGCAACCAGTAGAAAGGTACTTGATTACCCTGATTTTCTGGATGTTCAGTTACAATCTTTCCAGGAATTTTTTCAATTGGAAACCACTTCCGACAACCGTTATAAAGAAGGGCTGTTTAAAGTGTTTGCCGAAAACTTTCCTATTTCAGATTCAAGAAACATCTTTGTCCTGGAGTTTCTTGACTACTTTATTGATCCGCCCCGTTATGATATACAAGAGTGTATCGAACGCGGATTAACTTACAGCGTACCATTAAAAGCAAAGCTTCGCCTGTCATGTAATGACGAGGAGCACGAAGATTTTGAAACAATTGTACAGGACGTGTACCTGGGTACTATCCCATACATGACGCCAAAAGGTACATTTGTTATTAATGGTGCCGAGCGTGTAATTGTATCACAGTTACACCGTTCGCCAGGTGTGTTCTTTGGTCAGAGCCGCCACACCAACGGTACAAAATTATACTCGGCCCGTGTTATTCCTTTCAAAGGTTCATGGATTGAGTTTGCTACAGACGTTAACAACGTGATGTATGCTTACATTGACCGTAAAAAGAAATTCCCGGTTACTACGTTACTTCGTGCCATTGGTTATGACTCTGATAAAGATATATTAGAGCTGTTTGAACTGGCCGACGAGGTTAAAGTAAGCAAATCAGGCCTTAAGAAATATATTGGCCGTAAGCTTGCTGCAAGGGTCCTTAAAACATGGATCGAAGACTTTGTGGATGAAGATACCGGTGAGGTAGTTTCTATCCCTCGTAATGAGATCATCCTTGAGCGTGAAACCTTACTGGAAGATGACCATATTGATATGATCATCGACTCTGGTGTTAAAACCATCATCCTTAACAAGGAAGATGCTTCAACCAGCGGTGATTATACTATTATATACAATACCTTACAGAAAGATACTTCCAACTCTGAGAAGGAAGCGGTTGAACATATCTACCGCCAGTTACGTAACGCTGAACCACCTGATGAAGAAACAGCTCGTGGTATCATCGATCGTTTATTCTTTTCAGATAAAAGATATGACCTGGGTGATGTGGGCCGGTACCGCATCAACCGTAAATTAAAATTGAGCACTTCGGAAGAAACGAAGGTTTTAACCAAGCAGGATATCATCGCGATTGTTAAATACCTGATCAAATTAATCAACTCAAAAGCTGAGGTGGATGATATCGATCACTTGTCAAACCGTCGTGTGCGTACCGTTGGCGAGCAGCTTTATGCTCAGTTTGGCGTAGGTTTGGCACGTATGGCCCGTACTATTCGTGAGCGTATGAACATTCGTGATAACGAGGTGTTCACCCCAACCGACCTGATCAACGCACGTACATTATCATCTGTGATCAACTCGTTCTTCGGAACAAACCAGTTGTCACAGTTCATGGACCAAACCAATCCACTGGCAGAGATCACGCACAAGCGGCGTCTGTCAGCCTTAGGTCCCGGTGGTCTGTCGCGTGAGCGTGCAGGTTTCGAGGTTCGTGACGTTCACTACACCCACTACGGTAGGTTGTGTACTATCGAAACTCCTGAAGGTCCGAACATTGGTTTGATTTCATCACTTTGTGTACACGCTAAGATCAACAACTTAGGCTTTATCGAAACTCCGTACAAACGTGTAGTTGAAGGTAAAGTTATGGTTGACGAGCCGGTTATCTATTTATCTGCTGAAGATGAAGACGGTAAAACCATTGGCCAGGCAAACGCTGTATACGATGATAAAGGTGAGTTTGAATTGCCGCGTGTAAAAGCACGTTTCGAAGGTGACTTCCCGGTTATTGAGCCGGAGCGTCTGGATTTGATGGATATTGCTCCAAACCAGATCACTTCAATCGCGGCTTCGCTTATTCCGTTCTTAGAGCATGATGACGCTAACCGTGCATTGATGGGTTCAAACATGCAACGCCAGGCCGTACCATTGTTACGTCCGGAAGCGCCGATTGTTGGTACCGGTTTGGAAGGCCGTGTGGCAAAAGACTCCCGTACCCTGATCAACGCCGAAGGCGATGGTGTGGTGGAGTATGTTGATGCTAACGAAATCCGTATTAAATATGACCGTAACGAACTTGATCGTTTGATCTCGTTTGAAGGAGATAGCAAAAGCTACCGCTTAACCAAGTTTAAGAAAACCAACCAAAGCACCACCATGAACCTTAAGCCTATTGTTAAAAAAGGCCAGAGGGTTGAAAAAGGTGAAGTACTTTGCGAAGGTTACGCTACGCAAAATGGCGAGCTTGCATTAGGCCGTAACCTTAAAGTAGCGTTCATGCCTTGGCAGGGATATAACTTTGAGGATGCGATTGTAATCTCTGAGCGTGTTGTTTCACAAGATATCTTTACTTCAATCCACGTTGAAGAGTTCGAGCTTGAAGTTCGTGACACTAAACGAGGTGAGGAAGAGTTAACACCAGATATCCCTAACGTATCAGAAGAAGCAACTAAAGACCTTGACGAAGACGGTATCATCCGTGTAGGTGCCGAGGTTAAAGAAGGCGACATCCTGATTGGTAAGATCACCCCTAAAGGTGAATCAGACCCATCACCGGAAGAAAAACTGTTACGTGCTATCTTCGGTGATAAAGCCGGCGACGTTAAAGATGCTTCATTGAAAACCCCGCCGTCAATTGCCGGTGTTGTTATCGATACCAAATTGTTCTCTCGTGCTAAGAAAACTTCAAAAGCTGAAGAAAAAGCACAGTTAGAGAAATTGGATAACAAGCATGATAAAGCTGTGAAAGATCTGAAAAATACTTTGATCGAAAAGTTATTTGAGATCGTTAACGGTAAAACTTCGCAAGGCGTTTATAACGTTTACAAAGAGTTACAGGTTCCTAAAGGTGTTAAATTCACCCAAAAGATATTAGTTGAGCTTAATTACGATAACATTAACCCAACGAAATGGACTACTGATGATGATAAAAACGATCAGATCAAGATCCTTCTTCATAACTTCAACATTAAGTACAATGAAGAGTTAGGTGCTTACCGTCGTGATAAATTCGCTATCAGCGTGGGTGATGAGCTTCCATCAGGTATCGTGCAAATGGCTAAAGTTTACATCGCTAAAAAGCGTAAGCTTAAAGTGGGTGATAAAATGGCAGGCCGTCACGGTAACAAAGGTATCGTTGCTCGTATTGTACGTGACGAAGATATGCCTTTCCTTGAAGATGGAACACCGGTTGATATTGTGTTGAACCCACTGGGTGTACCTTCACGTATGAACTTGGGCCAGATCTATGAAACCGTATTAGGCTGGGCCGGTAAAGAGCTTGGTGTTAAATTTGCTACTCCAATCTTTGACGGTGCAAGCCACGAAGAAGTGGAAGAGTGGATTAAGAAAGCCAACTTGCCTGAATCAGGCCGTACTTACTTATACAATGGTTTAACAGGTGATCGTTTTGATCAGCAAACTACTGTAGGTATTATCTACATGCTGAAATTAGGTCACATGGTTGATGATAAGATGCACGCCCGTTCAATCGGTCCGTACTCATTGATCACTCAGCAACCATTGGGCGGTAAAGCACAATTTGGTGGTCAGCGTTTTGGTGAGATGGAGGTTTGGGCACTGGAAGCATTTGGTGCATCAAACATTTTGCAGGAGATATTAACCGTTAAATCGGATGATGTTATCGGCCGTGCCAAAACATATGAGGCTATTGTTAAAGGTGAAAACCTGCCAACGCCATCAGTTCCTGAATCATTCAACGTATTGGTTCACGAGTTACGCGGCTTAGGTTTGGATATCACATTAGAATAAGGTTAAAGCTTAAAGGCCAAAGGTGAAAGGTTAGGACAGGTTCCGAAACCTTTTACCTTTCGCCTTTTACCTTTCGCCTAAAAAATTACCTTTAAAAAATCAAAGTAGACTATGTCTTACAAAAAGGATAATAAAATCAAAAGTAACTTTACCACCATTACCATCAGTTTAGCCTCTCCCGAGTCTATCCTTGAGCGTTCAAGCGGTGAAGTTTTAAAGCCGGAAACCATTAACTACCGTACTTACAAACCCGAACGTGATGGTTTGTTCTGCGAGCGTATTTTTGGTCCGGTTAAGGATTATGAGTGCCATTGCGGTAAATACAAACGTATCCGTTACAAAGGTATCGTGTGCGACCGTTGCGGTGTTGAAGTAACCGAAAAGAAAGTACGTCGTGAGCGCATGGGCCACATCAACCTGGTGGTGCCTGTTGCACACATCTGGTACTTCCGCTCATTGCCAAACAAAATTGGTTATTTATTAGGCTTGCCTACAAAAAGGCTCGACCTTATTATATACTACGAGCGTTACGTAGTTATCCAACCGGGTATTAAAGAATCAGACGGAATCAATAAAATGGATTTCCTTACTGAAGAAGAATACCTTGACGTATTAGATACCCTTCCAAAAGAAAACCAGTACCTTGACGACAAAGATCCTCAGAAATTTGTTGCCAAAATGGGTGCCGAGGCTTTGGAAGAGTTATTGAAACGCCTTGACCTTGACGAATTATCATTTAGCTTGCGTCACCAGGCAGCAAACGAAACTTCTCAGCAACGTAAAAATGAAGCCTTAAAACGCTTACAGGTTGTTGAAGCTTTCCGTGATGCAAAAACAAGGATCGAGAATAACCCTGAGTGGATGATCGTTAAGATCGTTCCGGTTATCCCGCCTGAGTTGCGTCCGTTGGTACCACTGGAAGGTGGCCGTTTCGCTACTTCAGATTTGAACGACCTTTACCGTCGTGTTATTATCCGTAACAATCGTTTAAAACGTTTAATTGAGATTAAAGCACCAGAAGTGATTTTACGTAACGAAAAACGTATGTTGCAGGAAGCTGTAGATTCGTTATTCGATAACTCACGTAAAGTTAACGCGGTAAAAACTGAAGGTAACCGTGCTTTGAAATCACTTTCAGATATCCTGAAAGGTAAGCAAGGTCGTTTCCGTCAAAACTTATTAGGTAAACGTGTGGATTACTCTGCCCGTTCGGTAATTGTTGTAGGTCCTAACCTTAAATTACACGAATGCGGTTTACCAAAAGATATGGCTGCCGAGCTGTTTAAACCATTTATCATCCGTAAAATGATTGAGCGTGGTGTGGTTAAAACAGTAAAATCTGCTAAAAAGATTGTTGACCGTAAAGACCCATTAGTTTGGGATATTTTGGAAAACGTACTGAAAGGACACCCTGTATTACTAAACCGTGCGCCTACGCTGCACAGGTTGGGTATCCAGTCGTTCCAGCCAAAACTGGTTGAAGGTAAAGCGATCCAATTGCACCCATTAACCTGTACAGCATTCAACGCGGATTTTGACGGTGACCAGATGGCCGTTCACGTACCACTTGGTAACGCGGCAATTTTGGAAGCCCAAATCCTGATGCTTGCTTCGCACAACATCCTTAACCCTGCTAACGGTACGCCTATTACTGTACCATCTCAGGACATGGTGCTTGGTTTGTACTACATAACCAAAGGCCGTAAAACTGATGAAACGCGCGTGGTTAAAGGACAAGGCTTAACTTTTTACTCTGCAGAAGAAGTAATTATCGCTTATAACGAGAAAAAACTTGATCTGCATGCGTTCATTAAAGTTAAAGCTTTAGTTAAAGAACGCGATGGCAAAATCGTAAACAAAATTATTGATACTACTGTAGGCCGCGTGTTGTTTAATCAGCATGTACCTGTAGAAGTAGGTTATATCAATGAGCTGCTTACCAAAAAATCACTTCGTGATATCATTGGTGAAGTAGTGAAAATCACCGGTATGGCACGCGCGGCCCAGTTCCTTGATGATATTAAGGAATTAGGATTTAAAATGGCGTTCCAGGGCGGTTTATCATTTAACCTGAAGGATATCAATATCCCTGCAGAGAAAGTTACTTTGATCGAAACAGCTTCTAAGCAGGTTGATGAGGTTATGGGTAACTACAACATGGGTTTCATTACCAACAACGAGCGTTACAACCAGATCATCGATATCTGGACACGTATCAACAACCGCTTAACTGCTAACGTGATGGATATCCTGAGCAATGATAACCAGGGCTTCAACTCTGTTTACATGATGCTTGATTCAGGTGCGCGTGGTTCTAAAGAGCAGATCCGTCAGCTTGCAGGTATGCGTGGTTTGATGGCTAAGCCTCAAAAATCAGGTTCAGGTGGTGAGATCATCGAAAACCCGATCCTTTCAAACTTTAAAGAAGGTTTGTCGGTATTGGAGTATTTCATCTCTACCCACGGTGCCCGTAAAGGTTTGGCGGATACGGCGTTAAAAACAGCGGATGCTGGTTACTTAACCCGTAGGTTGCATGACGTTGCCCAGGATATGATTGTTGGTGAGGTTGATTGCGGTACCTTAAGAGGTATCTACACAACTGCACTGAAAGATAACGAGGATATTGTTGAGCCTTTATATGACCGTATTTTAGGTCGTACTACGCTTCATGATGTTCATGACCCTATCACTAACGAATTGTTAGCAGTAGCCGGTCAGGACATTACCGAAGAGGTTGCCAAAAAGATCGAGAATTCTCCGTTAGAAGGTATCGAGATCCGTTCGGTATTAACTTGCGAAAGCAAACGTGGCGTATGTGCATTGTGCTACGGCCGTAACCTTGCAAGCGGTAAACGCGTGCAAAAAGGCGAGGCTGTTGGTGTAATTGCTGCACAGTCAATCGGTGAGCCTGGTACACAGTTAACACTTCGTACATTCCACGTGGGTGGTACCGCGTCAAACATTGCTGCGGAATCTCAGATCAACGCTAAGTTTGATGGTATCATCGAGTTTGAGAACGTACGTACTGTAACTTATGAAACTGCTGAAGATGGCTCTGTTGATGTGGTATTAGGCCGTTCGGGCGAGTTCCGCATTATCGAAGCCGGAAGCAATAAAGTAATTGTTACCAATAATATTCCATACGGTTCATACCTGTATGTAAAAGATGGCAGCAAGATCACCAAAGGCGACCGTATTTGTTCATGGGATCCGTATAACGCGGTAATTATCTCTGAATTTGCAGGTATTGCCCAGTTCGATGCAGTATTGGAAGGTATCACTTTCCGTGAAGAATCTGACGAGCAAACCGGTCACCGCGAAAAAGTGATCATCGATACAAGGGATAAAACTAAAAACCCTGCTATCCAGATTGCTGATAATAAAGGTAACATCATTAAAGGATATAACATTCCGGTAGGTGCACACATCGCTGTTGATGAAGGCGATAGGTTACAAACCGGTCAGGTTATTGCTAAAATCCCTCGTTCAACCGGTAAAACGCGAGATATTACAGGTGGTTTACCACGTGTAACCGAGTTATTTGAAGCACGTAACCCTTCAAACCCTGCTGTAGTAACTGAAATTGACGGTGTGGTAACTTTAGGTGGCGTGAAACGCGGTAACCGCGAAATCACCATCGAATCAAAAGATGGCCAGGTTAAAAAATACCTTGTACCACTTTCAAAACACATCCTTGTACAGGATAATGACTTTATTAAAGCTGGTATGCCATTATCAGATGGTTCGATATCTCCGGCGGATATCCTTGCTATCAAAGGCCCTGCTGCAGTGCAGGAATATCTTGTTAACGGTATCCAGGAAGTTTACCGCTTACAGGGTGTGAAGATCAACGATAAGCACTTTGAGGTTATCGTTCACCAGATGATGCAGAAGGTATCTATCGAAGATGCGGGCGATACCCGTTTCTTAGAGCGTGAAGCTGTCGACGGATGGGATTTCATGACCGAGAATGATGAAATTTACGACAAGAAAGTTGTTACTGATCCGGGTGATTCAACTACATTGAAATCTGGTCAGATAGTTTCATTACGCCGCTTACGCGATGAAAACTCGGTATTGAAACGTCGCGACCTTAAACTGGTTGAAGTGCGTGACGCTATCCCTGCAACATCAAGCCCGATACTGCAAGGTATCACCAGGGCGTCGTTAGGCACCAAGTCGTTTATCTCGGCAGCATCGTTCCAGGAAACTACCAAAGTACTGAACGAAGCAGCTATCGCAGGTAAAAAAGACAACATGCTTGGCCTGAAAGAAAACGTTATCGTAGGTCACTTAATACCTTCAGGTACCGGTTTACGCGAATACGAGAATATCCGTGTAGGTTCACAGGAAGAATTTGACCGCCTGATGGCTTCAAAAGCAGAAGAGTTGGAAGCTTAATTGCCAGCTACTTAAATAATTTATTAAGCCTCCCGGTTATCCGGGAGGCTTTTTTTTGTCTTTTTTTTAAATTGTTAAAACAAAAGTAAAACATCTCTGTTCTACGTTCGACCTTGCGCAAGGTCAATATGGGGTTGATCCAAGTTATCTAAAGTAAAACAAGGCTCAATAATCACCTCAAAAAAAGGCTGTTTATGGAGAACGTCTTTTTGTTATTTTAGTAGGATGGAAGAACAGAACGAAAATCAGCTCAACATTGAGCTTTCAGAAGAAATTGCAGAAGGTATCTACTCAAACCTGGCTATCATTACTCATTCAAACTCTGAGTTTGTATTGGATTTTATCCGGGTCATGCCAGGCGTACCCAAGGCTCGGGTAAAGTCGCGGATCATATTAACCCCCGAGCATGCCAAACGCCTTCTTTCGGCCTTGGAAGATAATATTGAAAAGTATGAAGCCATTAACGGCCGCATCAAAGTACAGCCTGATCATCCGGGTTTTCCGATGAATTTTGGTGGTACAATGGGGCAAGCATAATTTTGATTATTATATTAAAATGCACTTTTGATTAATAAAAAGTTATGCTAATAGCCTTTTTTTAAAAAAAATAATAAAAATTTATTGCAGTTGTGAAAAAGTGTGCATATATTGCAGTGGTCTAAACTTACATCTATTTAAAGTATGAAATCTTAACTTATGAGAAAAAAGTGTCTATTAAATTCATCTTTATTTCTGTTTATCTTATCTATTTCTCTTAATATATTCTCCTGTTCATCAAGCAAATTAAAAGTACAGTATTTTCAGGATATACCGGATTCTGGGCAGTTAAAACAAATTGCGAGAGCGGAGTATACGCCTCCCGTTATAAAAGTCGATGATATTTTAACGGTTGTTGTTCAAACTATTGATCCCCAAAATACTGCTGTTATTAATTTAGGTAATGTGCCTGTTGCAAGTACGGGGATTTCATTGAGTTCAACAACTGCAGCTGCAACAACTCAGCAATCATCGGGTTATTTGGTAGATAAAGATGGAGCTATAGTGTTGCCAATCCTCGGCAAAATTACGGTGGCTGGCCATACGACATCTGAGGCTACCGCTATTATAAATGAAGTAGCATTAAAATTTTATAAGAACCCAACTGTCATAGTTCGTTTTGCAAATTTTAAAGTAAGTGTTACAGGCGAGGTACTTAAGCCCGGCGTTTATGTAATGCCAAATGAAAGGGTGAGTATCCTTGATGCGATAGCATTAGCCGGCGATTTAACAATTTTCGGAAAAAGAGAGAATGTGCTTTTAATTAGAGAGAATGAAGATGGAACCAAAACACCATATAGGGTTAATCTGAAGAAAAGTAATATTATGTCTGCTCCTTATTTTTACCTGAGGCAAAATGACGTAATATATGTAGAGCCAAGGAAGGCTAAATCTGATGCAACTGATGCATCTCAGGCTAAATACATAACATTAGCAGCTTCTATTTTGTCAGTATTGATCATATTGGCTACCAGAAAATAAAAGCGTTAATGGTATACTTTGATCGCAAACTTTAAATATTATCTAAAATTGAAAAGTTTGTTTAATTGTTTTTAATCTAAAATATTTAGTATATAATGGGTACACAAGATCCTACCGCTCAAAATCAATCATTTAAAAGCTTTCAGGAAGAACAGGGCGTTGATTATAAGAAATTCATATCAAAAATTATATCCAACTGGCCTTTATTTGTAATAAGCGTTATCGTATTTAGCTTAATTGGGTTTGCATACAAAAGATATGGTACCGCCAATTATAAAGTAAATGCAATGATGATTGTGCAGCCCGACGATAAATCATCTGGAAGCACTGGTGCAATGGGGGGCTTAAGTGGTCTTACCGATATATCTTCGTTGTTCGGGATCCCTAACAACGCCGAGAATGAGGCGGAGATTTTGAAATCCAGAACCCTGTTAAATAATGTTGTAAAGGCACTTCAGTTAAACGTCATCATTTCAGGCAAAGGAACTATAAAAGATCAGGAACTTTTTAATGAAGCGCCTTTTGAGGTAATTGTTGCTAATAAAACAGATTCGATAGTTGCCAGGAAATATATATTAAAACTTAACGGCGATACTATCAATGTTAAGAATAGCAAGGAAAATATTGATATCAAAACTACCTATGGCCGTATAATAAATTTGCCCCAATATAACCTGATCTTTGTAAAGAAAAATAAAGCGGTTGATCCTAGAGGCTATTCAGTAGTGATCAACTCAACAGAAGCAACTGTCGAAAGCCTTTCTAAGGTCATGTCAGTCAGTTTGCCAAGCAAGACAACGACAACCATTAATATTTCCCTGGAATATCCCAACGCCAAAAAAGGTGAAGCGATTTTAGACAAATTGATGGAAATTTATTTGAAAGGCGACAGGGACATCAAAGTCCAGATCGCTGATAGCACGCTTGCGTTTATTGATGACAGGTTAAAACTGGTAGGCACGCAGCTTTCAGGTGTAGAGAAAAACTTTGAGCAGTTTAGAAGAGAAAATAAGATTGCCGATGTAGATGAGCAGTCAAAGGCCCTGATAGGTGCATCAAGTGATTTTCAAAAACAACTGAGCACCATTAATGTTCAGATTTCTGTAATTCACGATTTATTGAAATATCTAAACGATCCCAATAACAAGAAAATAATTCCTGCGACGGCAATCGGTACCGATAATCAAGGATTTAGTGATGCAATTGGCCAATACAATGCCCTGTTATTGGAGCGTGATAAACAAAGTTTGGTAAGTACCGATAGCAATCCTTACGTACAGTCATTAGATGCTCAAATAGAAAGTTACAGAACTATAATCTTAAAAAATATAAATTCTTATTTGAAAGGTTTACAAGTAAGTAAAGATAACCTCGAAAGCCAAAATAAGACATTTAACAATAAAATAGAAACTGTACCCTCTCAAACAAGAATATTTTTGGATTATACAAGAGAGCAAACTGTTAAACAGGATCTATATGTTTTCTTATTGCAAAAACGAGAAGAAACAGCTATTTCAAAAACTTCAACCATCTCAACTGCGAGGATAGTAGATCATGCCAAAAGCGACTATGAACCGGATAAATCCAAAATTAATTTAGTTGTTGTCCTGTTGATATTATTCGGATTCTTAGCTCCGATAATTTACCTCAGTATCAAAGAAATATTAAACGTTAGGATAGTTACAAAGCTTGACGTAGAAGAAAATACTAAAATTCCTGTGGTTGGCGAAATTAGTCATAACAAGGCAGGAAATAATTTGGTAGTTGATTCTAAATCCCGGACTATTATTTCAGAACAGTTTAGGGCGATGAGGACAAACCTTCAATATATATTGGATAACGAAAAGCCGCAGGTGATACTTGTTTCGTCAAGTATGAGCGGTGAAGGCAAATCCTTTATATCATTGAACCTAGGAAGCGTTTTATCGTTAAGCGGAAAGAAGGTAGTATTTATCGAACTCGATTTGCGTAAACCTAAGTTGTCTCAGAATTTGGGAATGGAAAATAGCAATGGATTTTCTAACTACGTGGTGTCAAGTAACATGGACATTGACGCAATTCTGAAGCCGACATTTTTTAGTGAGAATTGTTTCCTTATCAGCTCGGGTTCTATTCCTCCGAACCCGTCAGAGTTGTTGTTGAATGATAAACTCGGTATTTTGATCAATGAGTTAAAAAAGAGATTCGACTATATCATTATAGATAGCGCGCCAATTGGCTTAGTTTCTGATGCGTTGCTGATCGAGAAGTATGTTGATCTGTCTTTATACATCGTACGTCAAAAATATACATTGAAAGTACAATTAGGTATTATAAATGACTTGGCAGAAACTAATAAGCTGCGTAAAGCTTATCTGGTGATAAACGATATTGATTCGAAAAGTGGTGGCTACTATGGGGCTGGCGGTTATGGTTATGGTTATGGTTATGGTTATGGTTATGGTTATGGTTCTGGCTATGGCTATGTTGAAGACTCAAAACCTAAAGGCAGCTGGCTGTCCAACTTGTTTCGAAAATAGATAATAAAATTGGTTCTTTTTGCTCTGATCTACGGTTCGTAATTAGCAAGAGGCATCATTTTGAGGCCCGGCAATGATTCATGGAGTTAATAATTAGCGATAACTCCATGTATTAACAATTAGCAACTCCTAATTCAATTTCTATATATGAGTTGCTTTGCTATGGCTAACAGTTAACATTTTTTGTATTGTTTGATAAGTTTTAATCGGTAATGTTTTATTTCACTTTACAAGTTGTAGATATTAGGCAAGAAACCTCCGATACAGTTACACTGTGTTTAAAGCAACCCGGCTTAAAGAAAATTAAATATTTGCCGGGCCAGTACCTTACACTGGCCTTTAAAATAAACGGAAGGAAATATAATCGTCCTTACTCATTTTCGTCGGCTCCTGGTGCGGATCCTCATTTAGAGGTAACCATTAAACGAGTTCCGGGTGGCATCGTCTCAAATCATATTAATGATTTTGTTAAAGTTGGTGACCAGGTGGAAGTATTGCCGCCAATGGGTGATTTTATATTTGATGAGACTGTAATAAGCAATGATAAGCATATTATACTGTGGGGGGCAGGTAGTGGTATAACACCTTTAATATCCATTGCAAAATATATCCTTCATCACAAAACAGGTCACAAAATAAGCCTGATTTATGGTAATAAAAACTCGGAATCAGTGATTTTTGGTGATAAAATCAGTGAACTGAAGAAAAACCATCATCAGGAATTAAAAACCTGGCATTTTCATTCGCAGCTAAAGATATCAGATAGTAACCCGGAAGTTATTGAAGGAAGAATAAGTCCGAAAAAGGTGCTTTCTGTAATGAAGGGAGAGTTGGACCTCGAAAACACCGTCCATTATATATGTGGCCCCGCTGGTTTAAAAGAATCGGTTAAAGAGGTTTTAGCAAGCCTTGATGTTAAGTCGCATCAGGTGTTTTCGGAAGAATTTGAAGTGGTTTTAAACCCGAAAGATTTTGAAAATATAACCACGCAGGTTGTACAGATCAAGGTGGGAGATACGCTTAGCAAGGTTGAAGTTGTTAAAGGAAAAAGCATATTGGATGCGGGTTTGGATGCCGGTTTGGAGATAGATTATTCGTGTCAGACAGGAAGTTGTTTGGTTTGTAAAGCTAAACTGTTAGCAGGAGAGGTAAAGATGCCGAAGCCTGCAGAAGAATATGAAAAACTACTTCCGGATGAATGTCTTTTATGTTGTAGTTACCCTGTGACGGATAATGTTCAGGTTAGTGTTTAATTGCTCTACTTAACTTAATGAAAATATAAATGAAAGTTGTATTACTCGCTGGAGGTTTAGGAACCCGCTTATCCGAAGAAACAGTTTTAAGACCAAAACCCATGGTTGAAATTGGAGGCATGCCTATTTTATGGCATATCATGAAAATTTACTCTTCTCATGGCTTTAATGACTTTGTTATCTGTTTAGGTTACAAGGGCTATGTAATAAAGGAATATTTTGCCAATTACTTTTTGCATAAATCAGATGTAACCATCGATCTTAAAGATAACTCGATAAAGGTTCATGATACGCAGGCCGAGCCATGGACGATAACTCTGGTTGATACCGGTAACGAATCAATGACAGGCGGACGTATCAAACGCATTAAGCCCCATGTTGGTAATGAGCCTTTCATGCTTACTTACGGCGATGGCGTTAGTAATGTTAACATTACCGAGTTAGTGAAGTATCATAAAGAAAAAGGAAAGCTTTGCACTGTTACATCTGTACAGCCATCCGGTCGCTTTGGTGCTATTAATCTTAATGAAGATAATTCTGTGCACTCCTTTATGGAAAAGCCTAAAGGCGATGGCGCATGGATTAACGGTGGTTTTTTTGTATGCGAGCCGGGTGTTTTTGATTTCATAGAAGGCGACAGCACTATATGGGAAAGAGAGCCGATGGAAGAAATTGCGAAAGCCGGCGAGATGGTTGCTTTTAACCACGATGGTTTCTGGAAACCAATGGATACCCTGCGTGATAAGCAGGAGCTTGAAGAAGATTGGTCACAACATAAGGCTAAATGGAAAATCTGGTAATATGTTTAAAGAGTTAGAAGCGATATATAAAGGAAAAAAAGTTTTTTTAACCGGCCATACCGGTTTTAAAGGCTCGTGGATGTTAAAGATCTTAAGCATGCTGGGTGCCGAAACCACTGGTTACGCATTAGCTCCTCAAAATGATTTTGATCTGTTTCATCTTATTAATGGCGATAAAATTTGCCACTCAATAATTGGTGACCTGCGTGATAAGACTAAATTAACGGCTGCTATTACTGATTGTCAGCCGGATTTTGTTTTTCATCTCGCTGCTCAGCCATTGGTTAGGTTATCATATGATATCCCTGCCGAAACGTTTGAAGTTAATGCTATTGGTACAGCTAATGTACTTGATGGCGTTCGCTTACTTGATAAAGCATGCCAGGTTGTATTAATTACAACGGATAAGGTCTATCATAATTATGAATGGGTTTACCCGTATCGGGAAACAGATCGTTTAGGTGGTTATGATCCTTATAGTGCCAGTAAAGCCTGTGCCGAATTAGTTATTGATTCATACAGAAACTCCTTTTTTAATACAGCTAATTATTCAACTCACTTAAAATCTATTGCGGTAACAAGGGCTGGTAATGTGATTGGCGGCGGAGATTGGGCTAAAGACAGGTTGGTACCGGATATAGTTAGGTTTTTATCAAAAGAGCAAAAGATAATTATCCGTAACCCAAATTCGGTAAGGCCATGGCAGCATGTGCTTGAGCCTGTACTTGGTTACTTATTGTTAGGTACCAGGATGGTAACTGAGCCGGTAACTTTTGCTGATGCCTATAATTTTGGCCCAGGATTAAGTGATGCTTTGCCCGTGCATAAAATGGTTGAACTGGCCATAGAAAACTGGGGTGGCGGCGAAGTGGAGATTTTCAATTCAGATAAACAGCCCCATGAAGCCGGCCTTCTGAAACTTGATATCAGCAAGGCGCTTACCAATTTAAACTGGAAGCCTAAGTATCAGGCTACTGAAGCCATTGAGAAAACGATAGGTTGGTATAAGCATTATTTGAGCAATCCTGATAATATTGATCAATTTACTGAAAGCCAAATAGTAGAATTTATAAACAAATAAATCAGGAAAATAAGATATACCCCGATAAAATAAAAAATTAAAACTAATTCGAGATGTTAAAAAATATAAACGACCCTGAGTTGGAGAAAAGCCTGAGAGCTATTGCAAAGGCACAAACTGAAAAGATTATTGTTCCAGGAAAAAACTATATCCCTGTAACTGGTAAAGTGTTAGACGAGGAGGATATTTTATTTGGTGTTGAAGCAGCTTTAGATGGCTGGTTAACTACAGGTCGTTTCGCCAATAAGTTCGAAGCAGATTTTGCGAATTATTTTGGCGCGCACAGGGCCTTATTGGTCAATTCGGGATCATCGGCTAACCTGGTTGCTTTTTATGCACTTACTTCTCCCAAACTTGGCGAACGAGCTATTGTGCCTGGCGATGAAGTAATTACAGTAGCAGCCGGATTCCCTACAACTGTAAATCCTATTGTTCAGTTTGGTGCTGTACCGGTTTTTGTAGATGTAGATATTGCTACACACAACGTAAACGCAGATTTGATTGAAGCCGCGGTTTCTGATAAAACCAAAGCTATCATGATTGCCCACTCTTTAGGTAACCCATTTAACCTGGATGAAGTTATGCGTGTGGCCAAAAAATATAATCTTTGGGTTGTTGAGGACGATTGCGATTCGTTGGGCGCCACTTACCGCGATAAAAAGACAGGTACTTATGGTGATATCTCTACATTCTCGTTCTATCCTGCGCATCACATTACTATGGGCGAAGGTGGTGCTGTATTGATCAATAATCCGGAGTTATCTAAAGTTGCCGAGAGTTTCAGAGACTGGGGCCGCGATTGCTATTGCGAGCCAGGTAAAGATAATACCTGTGGTTGCCGTTTTTCGCAACAATTAGGCTCGTTGCCATTTGGGTATGACCATAAATATACTTACTCACACGTTGGCTTTAACCTAAAGGTAACTGATATGCAGGCAGCTTTTGGTGTATCTCAACTTAATAAGGTTGACGCATTTGTTCAAAAACGTCGCGAAAACTACAAGGCTTTATACCAAAGGATGAAGCAGTTTGAGGATATATTTATATTGCCGGAACCTACTCCAAACAGCGACCCTTCGTGGTTTGGCTTCCTGCTAACCTTAAGAGAGGGGGATGCTGCCGATAGGCACATGCTGGTTCAGCACCTTGAGGAAAGCAAAATAGGTACCCGTTTATTATTTGCAGGTAACCTTTTACGCCAGCCGGCTTATGCCAATATCAAACATCGTGTGGTTGGTGATCTTACGAATACTGATATAATTATGAACAGATCATTTTGGTTGGGTGTTTGGCCTGGACTCAACGAAGATCATTATGATTATATGGCCGATGTAATTAAAGATTATTTAAGCTAATGGAACTCGAAAAAACCTTTATCGACGGGCTTTCAATTATCCATTTGAATTTGTTCAAAGATAATAGAGGGGCATTTACCAAAGTTTTTAACGCCGCATTTTTTGAGGATAACAACCTGGTAACGGATTTTAAAGAAAACTACTTTTCGGTTTCACATAAAGACGTTATCCGCGGAATGCATTTCCAGACTCCTCCTGCAGAGCATACCAAAGTTGTATATGTTAATCAGGGAAGTATAATAGATGTAGTGTTGGATATCAGAACAGGATCGGCAACTTTCGGTAAATATTATCATACCGAAATTTCGGCCGGGAAACCGAAGCTGGTTTACATACCTGTTGGTTGTGCTCATGGCTTCCTTTCGTTAGAGGATGATACGATGGTTTCCTACCTGCAGACATCGGTTTACGATCAATCCTGCGATAAGGGAATTAAATGGGATACGTTCGGAATGGATTGGGGAGTGGCGTCCCCCATCATATCTCAAAGAGATAACCTGTTTCCGGATATTGAGACATATAAGAATATATTTTAAGTCATGAAAATTGTTGTAACAGGGTCAACCGGGTTTGTAGGGCGTCATTTAGTGCCCGAGCTTTTAAACGAAGGCCATGAATTGCTTGAGCTTACCCGAGATACAGCTAAGTCTGAAAACTTGTATGGTGCCGCTACGCAAAAACATTTGCTTGATGCCGACCAGGATGGATTGAAAAATGCTTTGAAAGCTTTTCAGCCTGATGCGGTGATACATCTTGCCTCTTTTTTAACGTCGGCTGATGACTACAACAACGTGACTAAACTGATAGATTCCAATATCATTTTTTTATGTAGTTTATTGGATGCATTGAAGGAAACGGACTTGCAGCTATTTATCAATACCGGAACTTTTGCCGAATATTTTAAAGGGGATGGTATTTTAAAACCAGCATATTTGTATGCTGCCACTAAAACCGCAAGCCGTTCGTTTTTGGATTATTACAGCAATGTATACAATTTCAAAAACGTTAATGTAATTCCATACACCATTTACGGCGGAAAAGATTCACAAAAAAAAATTATTGATATCATATATGAATCAATAGGCGCCGCTAATCCTGTCGACCTGTCGCCGGGTGAACAGGTACTTGACTTCATTCATATCCAAGATGTGGTTGATTTTTATAAAGCTTTAATTAAACAGGCTGCTACAGTACCACACAACTCAACATTTCAATTGGGCACCGGAAAAGGCAGTACCATTAAGCAGCTGGCAGCCACTATTGAAGAAGCATCAGGAGGCAAAACAAAAATAAACTGGGGTGGGAAAGCGTACAGGCCATCCGATGTAATGTATGCTGTTGCTGATACTGAGTTGGCAAAAGCTGTTTTAAATTGGAGTAGTAATGTAAGCCTTGACCAGGGGGTAAAGATTTTTTTAGGTGATAAATAATTTTCAAGCCGGATAACGTGAAAAAGTTAATCAATTTAATTCTTAATCCGCAAAAGTTAGGAGATGGAATCAAAAGGCGGTTTTATTATTTATCCTACAAGAACAAATTCGGTAAACTGGGTAAAGGCGCGATTATAAGGAGCAAAATTTGGCATACCGGGGGGAAGAATATTTTTATCGGTGATAAATGTGCTATTGGCCCTTATTGCAGGATAGAATCATATAGTAATTATAATGGGCAGGCACTGAACCCAAAACTGGTTATAGGTTCATTTACGTCCTTACAACATGCGGTGCATGTTTATTGTGCCAATTCTGTTGTTATTGGTGAGGGGGTGGTTATTGCAAGCGGGTGCATGATAACAGATAATAATCATGGTACTGATCCTGAAGGTGATTTTTATCTAAAACAACCTTTAAAATTTAGAACAACCACTCTTGAAGACGGTGTTTGGTTGGGAGAAAACGTTTGCGTTTTGGGCGGAGCCCATATAGGCAAAAGATCTGTTATCGGTTCTAATAGTGTCGTTTCTGGTGTCATACCACCATTTTCTATAGCAGTTGGAAATCCGGCAAAAGTAATTAAACAATACAACTTCGAATCCAAACTATGGGAAAAAGTTTAATATTAAAGAAAGTATCATTTGGTTTCGTTACCGGGGCTATCAGTTTGGTGATAGATAGTTTGGTGGGGCTTTCTATATTGCCATTGTTACTGAAGTTTTTATCAAAGGATATTGCCGGACTTTGGGTTTTCTTCATGTCGTTCACCGGCATTGTTTTACTTGGGCAGGCGGGGTTAGCTCCCGTAGTAATACGGTTAAGTGCCGAAATAAAGGAAAAACGTGAGGAAAGCAGGTTCTTTGACAACATATGGTCTAATATTACCCATTCGTTTTTAGTTGCAACATTTTTGGTATTGCTCATCTGTGGCGTACTTTATTTTGCTTACATCCGCGAGGTATTGATTAAAAACAACTTCCTGGTAGAGGGAACCTATTGCTGGATATTCTTAAGCCTGGGCAATGCGTTAAGGATTTACGGTATCAAATACCTTCACATTATTAACGGTCTGGGCGAGGTTGGCTGGGATAAGGTTGTCAAGATCATGGTTTCGGTAACCACTTTATCAGGTTATTACCTGGTATTAAAGTTGAATTTCGGCTTTAAAGCTTTAGGGCTTTCGTTCCTGGTATCAAGCGCATTGTTTTATGCAGCCTCTTGGCTTTTATTTGAAAGGTTTAACAAAGGGGTTTTTATAAAGCGTATAACCAAACCTGTTATTGCACAATTGAAGTATTTCTTTAAGGAATCGGGCAAGATACTGGTGCTTAACCTTACATCATTCTTCGTAATGCAATCCGATATTTTCATTATTGAAAGGTTAGCCGGCTTAAAAATAATTCCATATTACTCAGGCTTGTCGCGGATCGTAACTATCGTTATTGCTGTTAGTAGCCTGGCTACGCAGTTGATTTATCCTTTTATAGCACAGAAATATGCAGCGAAAGATTATGACGGCTTACGGAAGTTGTACTACAAAAACGTAATCGTGGCGATATTGATAAGCTTCGCCATAGGTTTGCCCGCGTTATTGCTTGCACCTTATGTAGTGCCTTTATGGTTAGGTAAGGGAGGATATTTGGGCAGTACATTGTTTGGTTTAATGTTGTTGCTTGGTGTTATATATGCGCATCATAATGCACACGCCAGCTCAATTATAGCAACCGGAACAACAACGTTTATGGGGGCGGCTATTTGTAATGCTGTTTTGTCATTATCCCTTGCTATTGTTGGGGGTATGAAATTCGGAATGATAGGTATTGTTGCTGGTAACATATTAGGAACAATTATACCATCAATTTATGTGGTAACGTGGTCTTTAAAGTTTATAAAAAAGCTAAAATAATAGGTGATGGCAAAATTAGCGGCAATTACTACTTCGCACAATGAGGATTATCAGTTTAACAACTGGCTAACCCATTATGAAGCATATAAAGATGAAATAGATTACCATATCATTGTTGAAAATAATTCGAACGAATTATATCGCGAAAAAATAAGGGAGAATTTTCCTAACGCTATTATTTTATGGCAAAATGAAGATTTGGGTGTTGCGCGCGGGTTTAACGAGGGGATAAGATATGTTATGGAACACACCGACGCGGAACTAATTTTGTTCATGATGCAGGATATGTACATACCCAAAGGGGGGGTGACCATACTAAAAGACCTTCTGCTGGCATCGGATAAAACCGGGGTAGTAGCTGCTGTTAACCTGTACGAAAACCGCTCAAATATTATCCGCGAGCATGGTGGTAATATCAATAAGAAAGACTTTACCGTAGATAAATTTTTCAAAGATGTACCATTGAGCAAAGAGATTCCGGAAGACCTGCAGGTTGATTTTGTATGCGGCGGCAATTACATGATGAAAACGAAGATCTTTAAAGAGGCCGGTTTGTATGATGAAAGGATATTTATGTATGGAGACGAATCCGATCTGTTTATCCGCGTAAAAAAAGCAGGATATGATATCATATCAACCACCCGTACGCAGTGCTGGCATGAACATATCTATCTATCGGCAGCTGCCAGGTTACCAAGTAACCATGCAGTGTATTATACAGCCCGTAACTATTTTTATTTGATAAAAAAGCATGGTAATGGCGCTAATTTCAGGTATGGGCTATTTAAATCGGCTAAAGTAGCTGCCAGAAATATTGCCCGGTTTTTTGTGTATGAAAAGAATTTTGTAAAAATAAATTTAATGATGAAAGGTTACTATAATGGTATCTTTTTAATGAATTTAAAAAAGGATTAATGGTGAAAAAGAAGTTGCCAAATAATACAGGGCTGATAACAACATTGTTTTTGTTTGGCGTTGGTTTATGGCGTGTAACCCCGCTTACGCTTGAAGTTTCGGTAGCTTTACAGGCACTTAGTTTGCTTTTTTTAGGGATGCTCGTATTTCAATACAAGCCCCAGGTTCCATTACTCTTTAAAAAAGAGATATTCTTTATTTATGCATCTGTCACCTGTAGCACTGTTATGGCTGCTGTTTATCATAAACAAGGCCTGTCTACAACATTAGTTACGCAGCGTTTCATGTATTTTTATCTGGTATATTTTGCGTTAGGAGCATTAAATGTATCAAGCGCCAATGTAGAAAAAGCGTTAAAGTATACAGCCATTTTTTTCGGATGCATGTACTTTTTGCAGTACCTTGTATATCCGGCAATGGTTTTTTATTTTCCTAAAGTTCAAATCGAACGCTCCACTTTACGCTTTAGGGTTGACGGTTTTGAATTTCTGATATTTTTGGCTGCTTTTTCAATCAACAGGATCTTAAATAAAAACATATTATTTTATCCCTTGCTGATATTGTCACTGGTGGTAAATCTTTTATCAGGATCAAGGTTCCTTGTAGCTATTACTGTCTTTACTATTGGACTGGTTGCATTCAAGTCAAAAAATGTCAGCTTCGGTTTAAAAGTGTTCGTAGTTGTTTTATTTGCACTTTCAGTATTTTTTATAATCCCTTCAACATATGTTAGTACTATAACCGAAACTACCCAAAAGGAGTTAGCCCAGGGCTCGGATTATATCCGTATCCCGGCAGCATACTATTATTTAACTACTTACAATACGGATATCCCGACATGGATTTTTGGTAATGGAGTATATGATGCTAACTCATCTTATGGCCTTCAGGTATTGGCAATCGGGGAAAATTTTGGTTATTATTTGGGCGATATCGGGTTTATCGGTGAGTTTGTACGCTTTGGTATATTTTATTTTGTTGTTATATGTGTGTTGCTGTATCGGGCTATTAAGCATAGTCTTAAAGTAGATCCCGTACTAAATTCTTACCTCGTAGGTATTACCGTATTTTATATAATAAGTTGGCCATTTGGTCATGCGCCTGGAATTATTCTGTTTTCCGCGGTATTGTATCTCATAGGGAAGAAACGTTATGAACAAAATAATTTTCAATTAGCGTAAGTGGTGGGAAATAGGCAATTAAATAACTTAAGATAATGAAAGTAGCTTTTGTAGGTAAAAATTTCAAAACGAAGTATTCTGGCGGAAGAATCCATGCATGGATGATGGCCAATGCTTTTGCCGCACAAGAGCATCAGGTTGATTTTTATACCAATATCAAGCCATCTTTTGCCGATGAACTGAGCATATACTCGGGTAAGGAAAAGATTAGGTTATTAATCAGCTCTATTTTCTTTTTTTTACAATCCGGGAAATATGACTTAATTGTATTGGTTCCCCATCTGGCATCAAAAAAGTCGTTCATTATTGATAAGTTCTTGTTTTACCCGCTGGTTAAAAGACTTAAGAAAGCATCTAAATGTCCGGTATGGTATATAGATTTTGAGAGCCCGAACTGGATAGGTGAGATGGTGCCGGGTGCCAGGTCCGAAAGTGCTTATGAATACAGCAATCGGGCCCTTCAATATGTAGACACTATACTGTCGACTACCAAAGAAGGAATGAAATATGCCCGGGCCTATTATTCAAAGTTTAATGCCGGATTAAACTATAAACAACTGTATTTGGGTATCAACTCAAAAATAGCCGAAGGGTTTGTTAGCAGTGAGAAAACCAGAAAAGTAGTTTACTTTGGAAGGTTTAATGAAAAGCACAAAAATGCGGGCGTTCTTAATAATATTGTAAAGGCGGTTCCTGAAGGTTATACGCTCTTAGTTATCGGCAATAAAGACAGGCTTGCCCCTGATTTATATCAAAGTTTAGTTAACGAGGCCCGGGCAGGTAAGGTAAACCTTGTTTTCCGTTCGGACATTTCAGAATCTGAAAAATATTCAGAGCTGGCATCAGCTCAATTATTGCTGTACAGTTCAACATTTGAAGGGTATGGTTTGCCGCCTATTGAGGCCCAGTATGTTAATACCCCGGTTTTATGTTCGGCTATTCCTGTTTTGCAGGAGGTAAATGCCAAAGCGGATTTTGTGGATTTCGCAGATTTAGAAGCGTTAAAAAAATTGGTACATAAAATTTTAAACCAAAAGCTTGCACCCAATGAGTTGCATAATTACGTAAGCTCATTTGCGGGCTTTGAGCAATATGCAGTTAATTTAAATAGGCTGTTAAACGATATATCAAAGTAAATGAAATACAAATATGTAGCAGAAATACCCGTGCGTTTGGGTAGTAAAAGAGTTCCAAAGAAGAACCTGCGTTTAATAAATGGTAAGCCAATGGTTGCTTATGCCATTGATGCCGCTAAACAATCAAGTTTTATTGACGCTGTTTTTGTAAACTCAGAAGCTGAGATAATGCGCAAACTTTGTGCTGAGTATGGTATCGAATTTTATGAACGTAAGCCTGAGCTGGCCGAGGACCATATTGTACAGGATCAGTTTAACTATGATTTTTTGTGTAACGTAGACGCCGAGAACCTGGTTTTGATCAATCCGGTATCTCCTTTGGTGTTACCCTCAGATATTGATGATGCTATAAGGTTTTACGAGGAGCACCAGTTGGATACGCTAATATCGGTGAGAGAAGAAAAGCTGCAGTCGTTTTATGACGGTAAACCTTTAAACTTTAAAACCGATGGCTTGCTGCCCATGACACAAAACCTTGTGCCTATTCAGCTTTGCGCTTGGACTGTTTGCATCTGGAACGCGAAGAAATTTAAAGAACACTACGAAAAGCATAACTATGCCGTATTTGTAGGTAACTATGGCTTATATCCATTTGACGCCGTACGTTCGATCAAGGTATCATCTGAGGAAGATTTTATCCTGGCCGAATTATATCTGAAATCTAAAATGGCTGAAAACGCCGAAAAAATAGAATACTATGAGTAAAATATTAACATCTCCCTCTTCTTTTGGCCAGGTTGGAAAAGAGCCTGTTGACTTGCTTGTTGAAAGTGGTTACGAAGTAATTGACAACCCCTACGGAAGAAAATTAACGGAAGACGAAGTAATAGAACTGGCTAAAGATTGTGTTGGCATAGTTGCAGGAGTAGAGCCGCTTACCGAAAGGGTAATGGATGCATTACCAAACCTGAAATGCATAAGCAGGGTAGGCATTGGTATGGACAGCGTGGATTTGAAACATGCCGCCAAAAAAGGAATAATTGTAAAGAATACGCCTGATGGGCCAACACGTGCAGTTGCAGAGCTTACGTTGGCAATGACACTTACATTATTACGCAAAATTCCGCAAGCTCATTATGATATGAAAAACGGGCAGTGGAAAAAACAAATAGGTAACCTGGTGCTTAACAAAATTGTCGGCGTTGTTGGTTTGGGCCGTATCGGAAAACTGGTAGCGCAACTATTCAGGGGCATCGGAAACCCGGTGATCGGCTATGATCCTTATGCTGATCAGGCATGGGCATCAAGTAATAACGTGGAGCTTGTAGATATGGAAACTTTACTTACTAAGGCGGATATAGTTACCATTCACGTACCGGGTAATGAAGATGGTTCGGCTGTTATTGGCGAAAATGAGATCAGCAAGATGAAGGACGGATCATTTTTGATAAACATTTCCCGTGGAGGTATTGTTGATGAAGCGGCATTGTACAATGCGCTTGCAGGCAAAAAACTGACAGGTGCCGCTGTCGATGTATTTTCTGAAGAGCCTTATTCAGGCGCTCTGTGTACGCTCGATAATATCGTACTTACCCCCCATTTAGGGTCATATGCCGAGGAGGGTAAATTATTAATGGAAATTGAGGCGGTTAAAAATCTTATTAACGCTCTAAAATAACATATACTATGAATTATAAAGTAGGGATAATAGGCTACGGCGTAATGGGTAAAATACGCCATCAGGCAATAGATGAAATTAAAAAAGGGACTGTTATTGCTCTGTCAGAACCCAACGGAGAGCCGAATATCAACGGAATTCCTAATATCAGCCACGAAGAAATCCTCAATCACCCGGAAGTTGATGTGATTATTGTTTGTACTCCTAACTTTTTAAACAAGGAGCTTACCATCCGCGCGTTAAACGCACGTAAACACGTTTTTTGCGAAAAACCTCCGGCATTTACAGGTGCTGATATTTTAGAGATTCAGGAAGCCGAAGCAAAGAGCGGTAAAAAACTGATGTATGGTTTTAACCACCGTCATCACGATAGCGTAATCCATATGAAAAATCTTATTGACAGCGGTCAATACGGTAAGGTTTTGTGGTTGCGTGGCCGCTATGGTAAAAGCGTTACAGCCGATTACTTCAACCAATGGAGAGCAAAAAAGGAATTAGCAGGTGGTGGTATCCTGATGGACCAGGGTATTCATATGCTTGATTTGTTCCTTTACCTGTCTGGTGATTTTGATGTTATAAAATCTGAAGTTTCAAATCTTTACTGGCACATGGATGTTGAAGATAACGCATTCGTTATTCTTAAAGAATCAGCTACAGGTAAAGTAGCGTCATTGCACTCTACAATGTCGCAATGGCGCCATTTGTTTTCACTTGAGATATTCCTTGAAAAAGGCTATATGGTTTTAAACGGCCTTATCACATCTTCAATGTCTTATGGAGAGGAAACATTGTCTATTGCAAGAAACAGGTCGACAGCGCCAGCCGCTACCTGGAAAGACGAGGTGGTAACCAAATACGTTAATAATAACAGTTGGCGTTATGAAATGGACCATTTCTTCGATTCAATTAATGAAAATAAAGATATTGAAATAGGTAACTCCAAAGATGCCTATAAGCTGATGAAAATTATCGACAAGGTATACGAACAAAAAGATTTTTAAAAAAGATAACCCCTACTAACATGGAAAGACAAGGAAAAATTAAAGATTATTTAGCTGACTATACGTCACGTTTAACCGATATTTTAAATAAAATAGAGGTTGAAAAGCTTGAGCAGGTTATTACTGCCATGATTGAAGCGTTTAAAAACAAAAATACTATTTATGTAGTTGGCAACGGCGGAAGCGCGGCCACCGCATCTCACATGCAGGCTGACTTCAGGTTTTTTGTACGTTATTTTTCTAAATTCCGTCCAAAAATCTTCGCATTAACAGACAACGCGCCAATGATAACTGCCATTGGCAATGATAACAACTTTGATGATGTTTTTGTTGAACAAATGCGTGGCCAGTTTGTTTCCGGCGATTTATTGATCGCGATATCTGCAAGCGGAAACTCACCAAACCTTGTAAAGGCTGCCGAGTTTGCAAATGAGTTGGGCGGTACTTCAATTGCGTTTGTGGGCTTTTTAGGCGGGAAGTTGAACGAAATTTCTAAAATTTCATTGTACACGCCAAATCCTAAAGGTGATTACGGGCCGATTGAGGATGTACACATGATACTTAACCATATCATTGTAAACTACCTTTCGGTAGACGAAGAGTTTCTTGCTTTAAACGCATAAGCAACGTTAATACAGCTATCTAAGATCATATATGTATACTTCACCATTAAAAAAATACCTTGATGTTGCTGTTAAAGCTGCCGAAATGGCCAGCGAGTTACTTTTGCAGGCAAAACAAGCTCCTGTTAAAATAAACAGCAGCGTAAACAAGGATATTAAACTTGACGCCGATGTTCAGTCGGAGAGCCTTATAGTAAAATATCTGGCCGAGAATTCTCCGTATGATATATTAAGCGAAGAGTCGGGCACAGTAAAAACATCAGCAGATCAAACACTCCGCTGGATAGTAGATCCATTAGATGGCAGTCTAAATTTTTCGCGGGATTTTGATATGTACGGCGTTTCTATTGGTTTGTGGGATGGTGGTCAACCAGTGCTGGGTGTAATATATGATTTTAATCATGGAAAAATGTATACCGGCATAGTTGGAGACGGTGCTTATTGTAATAACCAAAAAATCCAGGTAAGTAATATCGCCGATAGGAAGGACAGCATCATTGCTACCGGCTTCCCTGTTTATTCGGATTTTGATCAGGACAGTTTATTGAAATTTGTTTCCAATATTCAGGTATACAAAAAAGTGCGGCTGTTAGGCTCAGCCGCACTTTCATTAATCATGGTAGCAAAAGGCAGCATGGAAGTATACATGGAGGATAATATTGCGATTTGGGACGTAGCTGCAGGTTTGGCCATATTAGAGGCAGCGGGGGGCTACTATGAACTTAGTGCAGGCAAAGGTGATAATTATTTGAAGGTGTTTGCCTCAAACGGACAGGTAAAGTAACGGACAGAATAAACGAGTTTAAAAAAATATGATAGTAGATTCAATTGATAACATCGACTTTTATAAATCTTTCAATAAGGATATTTATGATGGTCTTTTGTTTATAAAAGAGGCTCCTGCCGATATCGCGTTAGGAGAATATCCAATATCGGCAAATGTAAAGGCCATTGTAATGGAATATGAAACTAAGGTTGACAATGGGTTTGGCTATGAAGCTCATCAGCATGTAATTGATATCCAGTTCCCTTTTATTGGAAAAGAACTCGTGAAGTATGTTACTTTAGATAAGCTCGAAGCTTATACGCAATATGATGAAGCTAAGGATGTTACTTTTTTCCGCGCATCGGTTCCAGAGTCTGAAGTTGTAATAGGTGAAGGTATATTTGGTATATTTTTCCCGATAGATGCCCATGCGCCTATGCATTGCTTTAAAGTACCAGAGTACATCAAAAAAATTGTTATAAAAATTAAGTGTTGAGTTCTGATTTACAACAAAAAGCAAATATGATTCGCTTATCTTATACAATTTCGCAAAATACACCTGCATACGGTAACAAGGATAAAATATTTATCAGGGATAATTCATCTATCCTAAAAGGCGAAACGGCAAATACATCGTGCTGGATATTTTCAAATAATCATATCGGTACGCACATAGATAGCGCTTTTCATTTTTGCCAAACAGGAAAAAAAACCTACGAGCTGCCGGTAGAAGATTTCTATTACAAAAAAGTAAGCCTGATAGACATACCTTGCGGGCAGGCAAAACTTATCAGTATTCCTGATATAGAAACATCTAGTGATATCGACCCCGAAGTAGAATTGCTACTTATACGCACAGGTTTTGAAGGATACAGAGATACTGACAAATATTGGAACGACAACCCGGGTTTGGCTCCCGAACTGGCGGATTATCTGAGGCTGAAATTTCCGAAATTAAGATGCGTTGGGTTTGATTTTATATCACTTACCTCATGGCAGTTCAGACCACAGGGGAGGGAAAGCCACAAGCAGTTTTTATGTCCGGGTGATGATAAGGTAAGTATATTGGTTATTGAAGATATGGCCTTGGCTGCGGTTAACCGTAAGTTGAACTGGGTGATAGTTGCTCCTTTGTTTGTTGAAGACGGTAACGGCGGAGCCGTAACTGTATTTGCCGAATTTGCCTGAATATAAATACACGCAGCATTATAACAGAGGGCTGTTAACACAAAACGATTAATTATAATTAATAAATAAACAAGACTATGGAAGGCATAAAACGTTTACTATCATTCAAGCTAAGTGATCTTACCTTTGGAAGGGTATCAAGGGCGCTGTTAAGAAGGGTTGGCAATATATGGCATTTGGCTACGTGGTATTTCCCATTTGGATTTTCTAAACGGAACAAGGAAAAGATTAAACAATATGAAAATATTCATGCCGGCAAAAGGTGTTTTATTGTTTGTAATGGCCCCGGCTTAAATAAAATAAATATCGATCTGCTGAAAAATGAATACACTATTGGTATGAATAGGATCTATTTGATGGAAGAGCAAAATGGCTTTTCACCTACTTATTTATTTTGTTATGATAAAGCTACTCAGCTTCTTCAGTTTACCGAAGAGTTTGATGCTTTAAAATTACCCTGCTTTTTTAACTGGGATTTGAATAAGAAATTCAGCAGAAAAGATAATCAGGTGTTTTTAAAAGGAAAATTTTCACCTTCTTTTTCAATAGATCCGATTGATGATTTGGTGGGCAATGGCAAAACCGTAACATATATATGCATGCAGTTGGCTTATTATATGGGTTTTAGCGAAGTTTACCTGGTAGGGAAAGATCATTCTTACAATACCACTGTAAAACCCACAAATGCAATTGTAAGTGATGGGCATGATCTTAATCACTTTTCGCCAAAATACTATCGCCCCGGACAAATATGGGATGCCCCTGATTACCATTCGGAAGAGTTAGCATATAAGCTTGCGCGTAAAGTGTTTGAGCAAAGCGGCAGAAAAATACAAGATGCAAGTGTTGACGGCAAGCTTGATGTTTTTGAAAAAGTTGACTTTAAAGAACTGTTCACAGAGAATATACATAGTTAGTTCCATTATTATATAATGAATATTTTTGTTATCGGTACAAGGGGAATACCCAACATTCAGGGGGGGGTAGAAACCCATTGCGAGGAGTTATATTCAGATCTTGTTAAGAAAGATAATGTCAATGTTACCGTTGTAAGAAGAAGTGCTTACGCAAATGAAACTAAGGGCCTTGAAAATTATAAGGGAGTTCATTTAAAAACTATCTACTCTCCGAAAAACAGGTTTTTAGAAGCGATTGTACATACATTTTTAGCAATTATATATGCTGGAGTTAAGCGTCCGGATATACTTCACATTCATGCTATTGGACCGGCTTTGTTTACCCCCTTTGCCAGGTTGTTAGGTTTAAAGGTTGTAGTAACCCATCATGGACCAGACTATGAGCGACAAAAATGGGGAAAAGCAGCTAAGAGGTTTTTAAAATTAGGCGAATGGGCTGGAGTAAAATTTGCTAATAAGGTAATAGTGATCTCCAAGGTAATTGGAGAAAGCATCAAGAATAAATACGGAAGGCATGATTACGATTTAATACATAACGGTGTTCCGGTTGCAAAAAAGAATTACCAGACAGACTATCTTAACCAGCTTGTTGTACAGCCCCATAAATATGTTTTTACCCTTGGCAGGTTTGTTCCTGAAAAAGGCTTTGATTATTTAATTAGGGCCTATAAGCAATCGCCCATAGCTAATGAGTACAAACTTGTTATTGCCGGTGAAGCAGATCACGAAACAGAATATTCAACGGAGTTGCGTTTGCTGGCACAAAAAGAGGGAATAATCCTTCCGGGATTTATTAAGAACGATAAACTACATCAACTGTTTACAAATGCCCGGTTGTTTGTTTTGCCTTCCTTTTATGAAGGATTGCCAATCGTATTGCTTGAGGCCATGAGTTACAGCCTTGACATATTGGCAAGCGATATCCCCGCCAATAAAGAAGTCAATTTAACCGGCTCATTTTATTTTGAGGTTGGTAATATCAATAGTTTGTCAGGACAGTTAGAAAAGAAGCTATGTCAACCAGTAAATGAGGTTAGGTATAATTTGCAAAGTTACAACTGGGAGGTAATTTCAAATCAGACGTATGACGTTTATAAACAATTAATAGGTCGATAATATGCTATTTAATTCAATATCTTTTGTAGTATTTTTTATAGTTGTTACAACGTTATATTTCGTATTAAGTCAAAAATACAGGTGGCTGCTACTTTTAATAGCAAGCTGTTACTTTTATATGGCTTTTGTTCCTATTTATATTATAATACTGGGTGGAACCATTATAGTTGATTATTTTGCCGGAATTTATATCGAAAATGCAAAAGGGGTAAGGCGCAAGTTTTTCCTTACAATAAGCTTGATTGCGAACATTGGCGTACTTTGTGTGTTCAAGTACTACAATTTTTTGAACGGAAACTTAAGTGCACTTTTAGCGTATTCCGGGCATAAAAACCCCATCCCGTTTTTAACGATATTATTACCGATAGGATTATCTTTTCATACGTTTCAGGCTATGAGTTATACTATTGAAGTATATCGTGGTAACCAACCAGCCGAACGTAATTTTGGAATATACGCGTTATACGTAATGTTTTATCCCCAGCTGGTGGCTGGTCCTATTGAGAGGCCTCAAAATTTGCTGCATCAGTTTTATGAAAAGCACGATTTCAATGCCGAACGTGTTGCAGCCGGGTTAAAACAAATGATGGTTGGTTTTCTGAAAAAACTGGTGGTCGCAGATCGACTTTCGATATATGTCGATACTATTTATAGCAGTTCGGCCACGCAATCTGGAAAATCACTTTTGGTGGCAACCATTTTTTTTGCAGTGCAAATATATTGTGACTTCTCCGGGTATTCGGATATTGCAATTGGAGCTGCAAAAGTAATGGGCTTTGACCTGATGAAGAATTTTAACCGGCCATATTTTTCGCTGTCAATAAGCGAATTTTGGCGCAGATGGCATATTTCCTTATCTACGTGGTTTAAAGATTATCTTTATTTCCCCTTAGGTGGTAGCAGAGTAGCAAATGTATACAGAAGATATTTCAATCTGCTGGTGGTTTTTCTGATAAGCGGATTATGGCATGGTGCAAATTGGACTTTCGTGATCTGGGGTGCACTTAACGGCTGTTTGCTTATTATTGAATCGGCTTTAAAAGTACCTTTTACAACTACAATATGGTGGAAGAAGCTTTTAAGGACAATTATTACGTTCTCTTTGATTTGTTTAACCTGGGTATTTTTCAGGGCAACAACCGCTAACCAGGCTATCACAATAGTAGGAAAGATACTTCAATTTAAAGGGCCACTGTATCTTGGTAATCCTAAGGATCATTTCCTTTATTCTGTATTTGCCATTTTCTTCCTTTTATTTATTGAGTTTATCAGGGAATATTTTCCGAAAAGATTTGAGCTATTTGGTAATAAAAATGTAATGGTGCGGTATGCTGTATACGCAACAGCAGTAATTGCTATTTTGCTTTTTGGCGTGCTCGATGGCGGGCAGTTTATTTATTTCCAATTCTAACTGATACTTTATCAAGCATATTCTGATTTATGAAGGAATTTATAATTTTTTTAAAACGCCTGGTTATTTTACTGTTAGTAGTGATAGTCAGTGATATCGCCATAGGTGCTGTTATTAACTATGTGTTTAATAAACAAAAGAGTGGGAAGTACTTTATTACTACATACGCATTAAACAAAACTAATGAGGATATCCTGATTTTTGGGAATTCTCATGCCGCGCAGCATTTTAATACGCCCTTGATGGTTGAAAAAATGAAAGTGTCGGCTTTTAATTTCGGTGTGCAAGGGCAAAGTATGTCATATTATTACCCGGTGATAAAGTCAGTATTAAGTCATCATACGCCTAAGCTCATTATACTTAATCTTGATTGTTCTGAATTAAGCAAAAACCCGGCAAATTATCAAAGGCTTTCTATCTTTTTGCCTTATTTCCATAAAAACAAGTATATCGATACAAGTATAGCTTTGATTGGTAAAGTTGAGAAATATGAAGCCTGGTCATCGCTTTACAGATATAATTCAACTTTAGGATACATGTTATTTAACATGTCAGGAAAGTCGGATAATAAAAGTTACAAAAGCTTGGGTTTTGATCCTCAATACGGGAATTTTTGTCAAAAAACTCCTGATGAGAGTACAAAACCTCCTAAAACAAAATTTGATGACAGGGTAATAAACTTACTCAGTTCTTTAATCGCAGATATTAAGCAAGCTCACATTCCGCTTGTAGTAACAACTACGCCTCTCCTCAATGGCATGGGCGATAACATATATCAGGATAAACTAAGGGTTTTATTAAAAAATAATGGTGTAGAATATTGGGATTATGCTAATGATACTAACTTTAAAACTAAATGCGACCTGTTTCTAGATCAAACCCATTTAAATAAAGGCGGAGCAGATCTTTTTACAACGATGATCATTAAAAGGATAAGTGACAGCAATCTTTTAACGAGTAAGGACACAGCACAGAATTGATTAAAAGGCGAATATAATAACAGTTTAGTCCTTATTGCTGACCTAGTAATAGGGACTAATTATTTATACGTGCACGCACCATGCTATGCTGCCTCCCTTTTCCAAATAGTAGTCTGAATATATCAGTCTTGTCTGTCTTTTAGTCAATTATTTTCTTTCAATCGATGAATGCTAGCCGTAAAATTAAATGCGAAGGGGAGGTAATAATAATGGATGCCCTTAAAAACAAGGTAGGCAGGTAGGTTAGGCGAAGCGGACGATTATTAAAAGCGACGAGAACACACAGATTGACCTATTATATAAATAAATAACAAGTGTTCCCGTTTGTATAAAAACACTTGTTATCTATTTTATCGTGTTTTATTGCTCTAAGCCAGAGATAAACGCTTTATAACTTGGCTTTTTACGATACTGCTCATCAAATAACAATGGATTATCTTTCTTTTTAGGGCCCCCACCTGCATTGATGTAAGTATCTTTGTCGGTCACACACCAGAATGTAATTCCAAACTGCTGACGTTTAGGTACAAGGGTTTTATATTGATGAGCTATGTAATAGTATAGGTTAGCTTGTTTGTTTGCATTTTGTGAGGAATCGGCGGTGTCAAATAAATTGCCTCCGGGGTTAAGGCGGATATCTAATTCAGAAATATGAATTTGCAAGCCGGTTTTGGCAGATTGGACGAGTGCGTTTTTTATACCTTCTTGTGAGGTGCCTATATCAACGTGCAATTGTAATCCCAGTCCGCCAATAGGAATATTACGTGCTTTAAAATCACGTACCATGTTTAACATCGCTTGTAATCGCCTGGGTGATTTCTCTTGGCTGTTATCGTTGTAAAACAGAACGGCTTGAGGATCGGCTTCGTGGGCGTATATAAATGCCCTGGCTATATAGTCTTTACCTAAATGCAGCGCCCAAACGTTTACATACTTTTTATCGTAGGTAGCCATCCTTGGTGTACCATCATTATCAAAAGCTTCATTCACAACATCCCATGATTTAACCCTACCTTTGAAATGCCTTACTATGGTTTGAATATGTGTTTTAAATAAATTTTCCCACGCTACAGAATCGCCCTGGAAATTTTGTACCCAATCAGGAAGCCCCTGAAAGTAAATGAGGCAATGGCCATGTACATCCAGGTTATTTTTCACTCCAAAATTTACAAGGTCATCTGCCGGCGAAAATAAAAAAGTATTGGGTGTTGGCCTGAGTTGGTTCCAGAATAATGAACTGGCAGTACTCATACTATTAAATTCACGCACTACTATTTCCCTTATTTTAGGGTCATTTAACTGGCGGGTGCCTATTCCAACTCCAATGGGGAAACTCGTGGCTTTTTTTAAAGTATCGTTTTGAGTTTTCGTGTTCAAAGTATATTTAAACTGTTTGTGATTGGTAACGGAAGAAGGGAAGGATACAAAGCAAAACGCAGTGCAAACAAGGGCAATATATTTCATAATTTTAAATGTATTAAATTTTATTTAATTAAAGCGGTCATTGCAATACCTGCAAAAATACCGCTCCTTTTATTTATAAGGGTAGTAACAGTTTTTTTTATTTTTTATTTTAAAAGCTCATATAAACGAGTGTTTTATTACAATGTGTTTTTAACGTTAACGCTATTTAATGTTTTTAAAGTAGATAATAAGTATGAGTTTTTAATGAAAAAAAATTATCGAATCTTGACAGTTCAGTTCTGGATACCTTTATATTCGCCCACATTACAATATTATATGAACCAATGTTTGTATTTTTAAAGACAAATATTGAAAGATAACTATCGCTCTATTCTATGGAAAAAAGAAAGGCATTAATTACGGGTATCACCGGCCAGGATGGTGCATATCTTACCGAGTTGTTAATTTCAAAAGGATATGATGTCCATGGTATAAAACGCCGTAGTTCATTGTTTAATACAGATAGGATTGACCATCTTTATCAAGATCCGCACGATAGCGAAATAAGGTTAACACTTCATTACGGTGATTTGAGTGATAGCACTAATCTTATTCGTATAATCCAGCAAGTTCAGCCAGATGAGATATACAACTTAGGTGCTATGTCGCACGTGAAAGTTAGTTTTGATACTCCTGAGTATACAGCTAATGCCGATGGCATTGGAACTTTAAGGTTACTTGAAGCTATTCGTATCTTAGGCCTTGAAAAAAAGACAAAAATATATCAAGCATCTACTTCTGAACTGTATGGTTTAGTGCAGGCTGTTCCTCAATCTGAAACCACACCATTTTATCCGCGTTCACCATACGCAGTGGCAAAAATGTATGCTTATTGGATAACAGTAAATTATCGTGAGGCTTATGGCATTTACGCTTGTAACGGTATATTGTTTAACCACGAAAGTCCCTTGCGTGGCGAAACCTTTGTAACTCGTAAAATTACCCGCGCAACTGCAAAAATTGCTATGGGGTTACAGGATAAATTATTTCTGGGCAATCTGGATGCTCAAAGGGACTGGGGACATGCTAAGGATTATGTGGAGGCTATGTACCTGATATTACAACAGGATAAACCTACTGATTATGTGATTGCTACCGGTGTAACTACCCGTGTTCGCGAGTTTGTAAGACTTGCTTTTGCCGAAGTTGGCATCACAGTTGAATTTAAAGGCGAGGGCATTAATGAAGTTGGATATGTTGTTAGCTGTAACAATCCTGATTTTCACGTTGAAATAGGTAAGGAAGTAGTTGCTGTTGATGCTAAGTATTTCCGTCCAACCGAAGTAGATCTACTGATTGGTGACCCTGCAAAATCAAAGAAATTGTTGGGCTGGCAACCTAAATACGACTTGAAAGAGCTTGTTAGCGAAATGGTTGCAGCCGACGTTGACCTGTTCAGAAGGGAAAGGTTATTGAAGGATTCTGGCTATGCCATCAAAAACCAATTTGAATAAACTATGATGGAAAAGGACGCAAAGATATATATAGCTGGTCATCGTGGCATGGTTGGTTCCGCAATTTTCCGTAAACTACAACGTGAAGGTTTTACGAATTTTGCAACGCGTTCATCGTCAGAACTCGACCTTCGTGATCAGGTTGCTGTATCCGAATTCTTTAGGCAGGAAAAGCCCGATTATGTTTTTCTTGCAGCTGCAAAAGTTGGTGGTATTGTTGCCAATAATACTTACAGAGCTGAATTTTTATATGATAATCTGCAAATTCAGAATAATATCATTCATAACTCATATTTAAATGGGGTAAAGAAGCTGATGTTTTTGGGTTCAAGCTGTATTTATCCAAAATTAGCGCCTCAGCCTTTAAAAGAGTATTACTTGTTGACTGGTCCGCTTGAGGAAACCAATGAACCATACGCGATAGCCAAAATTGCAGGCATAAAAATGTGCGATGCTTATCGTGCTCAATATGGTTGTAACTATATATCAGCTATGCCTACTAACTTGTACGGTTATAATGATAATTATCATCCTCAAAACTCTCATGTTTTGCCTGCTTTGATCCGTCGTTTTCACGAAGCTAAGGAGCAGCAGGCGCCGGCGGTAACTATATGGGGTACCGGCACACCAAAGCGTGAATTTTTATTTGCTGATGATCTTGCCGAAGCATGCTATTATTTGATGCAGAACTATAATGAGCCGGGGCTGGTTAATATAGGAACTGGCGACGATGTAACTATAAAAGAGCTTGCAGAGCTTGTAAAAAAAGTAACTGGTTATAAGGGCGAAATTAATTTTGATACTTCTAAACCAGATGGTACACCCAGAAAGCTAATGGATGTTACTAAACTGGCAAATGCAGGATGGAAATATCACACCAAGCTTGAAGATGGTATTGCATTAGCATACGCCGACTTTTTAAGCAAGGGTGAATTGATTGTTCAACGATAAGTAATTCATGTCATACTTAAACATCAGAAGCCGGCGAAAACCGGCTTCTGATGTTTAAAACCCCTAATAAATCATTTATTAGGCTCGCTGTTGGCAGCTCTTCCTTAGGTGTTCAATGCATTAATAATATAGCAGCCAACTGTTTGAATTACGGTCCGTCCGTTAATAAGGTGTATTACTCATTTTTAAATATGCCGTTGGGTTCTGTAACGTATTTTGCATTATCTTCGTTAATAGAAAACGGTACGCAATCCGGTTTTAGTTATCTTAATATATTATATGACTATAATACCAACCCCGCTTAAGGGATGTTTATTAATAAAACCACGTATTTTTAGTGATGACCGCGGTTATTTTTTTGAATCGTTTAATCAACAACGGTTTGCTGATGCTACAGGCTTCAATGTCAACTTTGTACAGGATAATCAATCTTATTCAACTAAAGGTGTATTACGTGGCCTGCATTTACAAAAAGGTCGGTTTTCGCAAGCTAAGTTGGTTAGGGTAACCAAAGGCGAAGTATTGGACGTAGCTGTCGACCTGCGCAAAGGGTCGGCAACTTATGGGCAATATTATGGAGTGCATTTAACCGAACAGAATAACGAGCAATTTTTTATTCCCCGTGGATTTGCCCATGGCTTTATTGTATTGAGCGATGAAGCCGTATTCCAGTATAAATGTGATAACTACTATAACAAAGAGTCAGAAAGTGGTCTACATTATGCCGATCCTGATTTAAATATTGATTGGCAGCTCAGCGGGAGCAATGTGCTGGTATCGGATAAAGACCTTGAACTGCCCTTTTTAAAGGATGCTCCTGATTTTGGGTTCTAATTTTTATCCTGGTTTAATCAAAAAATAACACTTCTAAAAAATGCAAAATATCATCGTATTTGGAGCATCAGGACAATTGGGTAACTGCTTAAAGAAAGTAGCAGGCGACAGGAAAATAGATTATATCCATTTCCTGCCTGAAGAAGAGGCGGACATTCTGCGGGAAGATTTGCTGGATATTGTTTTTGAAAAATATAGACCGGCGTTTGCTATCAATTGCGCTGCTTATACCGCTGTTGATAAAGCGGAAGACGAAGTTGACCTGGCCCGGGCGATCAATAAAACAGGGGCCGCAAATCTTGCCAGGCATTGTAAAGCATATGGTGCTACCCTTGTTCAGATCTCAACTGATTTCATTTTTAAGGGCGATGTGGCATTGCCACTCACAGAGGAGGCCATTGCTGAGCCTATCAGTGTATATGGCCTTACCAAACTGGAGGGAGAACAGGCAATTGCGGAAATTCTTGATGAACACTATACAATTCGTACAAGCTGGCTATACTCCGAGTATGGCAACAATTTTGTAAAAACCATGCTAAGGCTTGGGGCCGACCGTGATGAGCTTAAGGTGATTGCAGACCAGGTGGGCACACCCACATATGCTATTGACCTGGCAGAAGCAATTTTAACTATCATAACAGCTGGTAAAAAAGCATATGGTATTTATCATTACAGCAATGAAGGGGTAACCTCATGGTATGACTTTGCCAAAGGTATCTTTGATATTTCAGGTACTGATGTTAAAGTACTCCCAATACGCACATCAGAATATCCAACGAATGCGCAACGACCGGCATATTCGGTACTGGATAAGGCTAAGATCAAAGCTACGTTTAATATAAAGATCCCTTACTGGCGCGACAGCCTAAAAGCTTGTATTAAAAAATTGGCTGCCGCACAATAAACAATGAGTTTTAAAAAAAATAAAATGCCAGGCTTTTCTTACAAACCTGGCATTTTTAGTTTTTCCCCAAATAGCTTATAGGAATGTCCCTGCTGCTACCGTTTCATTAGTTGATTCATCAACCAGGATCAATGAGCCGGTAATACGGTTTTTGCGATACTCGTCAAACACTACGGGTTGAGTAGTGCGTAAACGGATCTTCACCATTTCGTTCATCTTAATATCGGTATTTTCTTCCTGCTTTTCAAGTGTATTGATATCAAGTTTATAATAAACTTCCTTAATGATCGACATTACCTCGCGGGTGGTGGTTTTGAGATGATATTTAGCACCTGGGCGCGGGCTGCGGGTTGCCATCCAGCAAATCATCGCGTCAAGGTCCTGGCTCACCTGCGGTTCGCTGTCGTCTTTAACAATCATATCGCCGCGGCTTACATCAATATCATCCTCCAAAGTAATGGACACCGACATTGGTGCAAAAGCTTCCTCAACCGGACCCGAATAAGTATCGATAGATTTTATGGCTGATGTTAATCCTGACGGCAATACGGTGATCTTATCGCCAGGCCTGAAAATGCCGCCTGCTATCCGGCCGGCATAACCGCGGTAA
Organism: Mucilaginibacter gossypii; assembly: GCF_900100945.1. Taxonomy (GTDB): domain Bacteria; phylum Bacteroidota; class Bacteroidia; order Sphingobacteriales; family Sphingobacteriaceae; genus Mucilaginibacter; species Mucilaginibacter gossypii. Next base: position 450,321 of record NZ_FNCG01000004.1, read on the forward strand.
TCATGATATTCATCCGCATGAGGACGGATCACTGTTTGCACCGGGAAGCGGGCATCAGAGTGGTTTTCATCACTGGCAATATGGATAGTCTCCAGTGTATGTAACAGGCTTTCGCCTTTGTACCACGGCATGTTTTCCGAATCGTTAACCACATTGTCACCGGCTAAAGCGCTGATAGGCACAAAACGGATATCAGTGACATCAATTTTTGCTGCAAAAGCTTCATATTGTTCAACTACTTTGTTAAAAGCCTCTTCGCTATAATCAACCAAATCCATTTTGTTCACACAAACAATAATATGTGGTATTTTTAATAGTGATGCAATAAATGAGTGGCGGCAGGTTTGCTCAACCACACCTTTGCGGGCATCAATAAGTACCAGGGCAAGGTTTGCTGTTGAAGCGCCGGTAACCATGTTGCGGGTATACTGGATATGGCCAGGGGTATCGGCAATAATAAATTTACGTTTGGGTGTGGCAAAATAGCGGTAGGCCACGTCAATGGTAATGCCCTGCTCGCGCTCCGAACGTAAACCATCAGTTAATAATGAAAGATCAACATGCTGAAGCCCTTTTCGTTCGCTCGATTGTTTTACAGCCTCCATCTGGTCTTCAAAGATGGATTTCGAATCGTATAGTAAGCGTCCTATAAGGGTACTTTTACCATCGTCAACACTACCTGCTGTAGTAAAACGTAATAATTCCATTGTGGTGGTATGTTTTTTGCTCCGGGCTTGGCTGCCTGAAGGCTCATTGAATCAAATTTAAAAATAACCTTGCTTTTTCCTGTCTTCCATTGAAGTATCCGAGCGTTTATCGTCGCTTCGGTTGCCCCGTTCGGTGCTGCGGGTTGCTGATACTTCAGCAACTATCTTCTCCAGGGTATCAGCGTCTGATTCGATACCGCCGGTGATGGTGATATCGCCCAGGGTACGGAAACGCATGAGCTTATTTTCGATAGTTTCACCCTCCCTAAGCTGTAAGAACTCCGAAGCAGGCAGCCAGGTATTATCGCGGTAAACTGCATTACGTTGGTGTGCAAAGTATAATGAAGGTATAGCTATGTTTTCCTGCAGAATGTAGTTCCAGATATCCATTTCGGTCCAGTTACTGATCGGGAACACACGGAAGTGTTCGCCCATGCGCTTGCGGCCGTTAAAGATATTCCAGAGCTCGGGGCGTTGGTTTTTAGGATCCCACTGGCCAAACTCATCGCGGTGACTGAAGAAACGTTCTTTAGCACGGGCCTTTTCTTCATCACGGCGCGCACCGCCGATAGCAGCATCAATCTTATTGCTTTCGATGGTATCAAGCAGGGTTACTATCTGCAACTCGTTTCGGCTGGCGTTAATACCGCTTTCCTCAACCGCACGACCTTTGTTAATTGATTCCTGAACCGAGCCTACAATAAGTTGCACGCCAAGGTTTTCAACCAGCTTATCCCTAAACTCCATAGTTTCAGGAAAGTTATGACCGGTATCAATATGGATTAGGGGCATTGGGATTTTAGCGGGCCAGAATGCCTTTTTTGCCAGGTGTGTTACAACAATAGAGTCTTTCCCGCCCGAAAACAGGATGGCAGGACGATCAAATTGTGCAACCACTTCCCTGATAACGTAAATGGCCTCTGATTCTAATTCCTGCAGATGAGTAAGATAATATTTATGCATGTTAACAATGAAAATCCGCTAAATCCACCTAAATAGTAGTTTTTAACGTTCAAACTGCAATAATAACAATTTTATGCTAATGTTGAGGGGATTAAATGGATTTTGCTTTTGAAAAAGGCTTGTTGCCTGATACATGGTTTATGTTCAAAATAATCAGATAAAATATAAGTTTGCATATTGAACAATAAATACCAACTTTATACCTGATAGCATTGTTCAACAGTATAATAATGGGCCCTGATATTACGGAAGCATTATTATATACTAACTTCGGGATGTTTATTTAAAAATTAGTATAATCAAATATGAAAGGCATTATTTTAGCAGGAGGGTCAGGCACCCGACTTTATCCTATAACCAGGGCAATCAGTAAACAACTGATGCCTATTTATGATAAGCCAATGATATACTACCCATTATCGGTTTTGATGCAGGCGGATATCAAAGAAATTCTGATCATTACCACAGCCGAAGATAATCCCGGTTTTAAACGGTTGCTGGGCGATGGCACAGAGTTAGGCTGTAAATTTGAATATGCTATACAGGAAAAGCCTAATGGACTTGCCCAGGCTTTTGTTATTGGCGAGCAATTTATAGGCGATGATAAAGTAGCTTTGATATTGGGCGATAATATATTTTATGGTACCGGATTTAACGAATTGATCCGCAGCTTCAATGACGTTGAGGGTGCTGCTATTTTTGCTTACCATGTGGCAGATCCGGAGCGCTATGGCGTGGTTGAATTTGATGCCGAATTCAGGGCATTGTCAATTGAAGAAAAGCCATTGCAGCCAAAATCGAAATTTGCAGTACCCGGCCTTTATTTTTATGATAATTCGGTAATCCAAATAGCTAAAGATCTTGAACCCTCACCCCGGGGTGAGTATGAAATTACCGATGTTAACAAGTTTTACCTTGAACAGGGTAACTTGCATGTTGGCGTTATGGATAAGGGAACAGCCTGGTTAGATACGGGTACGTTTGATTCATTGAGCGACGCTACTGAATATGTGCGCGTGATCGAAAAACGCCAGTCAACCAAAATCGGGTGTATTGAGGAGGTTGCTTACCGCCGTGGGTTTATCAATGACGATCAGTTGCGGCTGTTAGTTAACAAGTATATCAAAAGTGGTTACGGCAAATATTTACAAAGCCTGCTGCCGCAATAAAATAATTATGCGGAAGTTTCAATGGCTTTAGCCATCTGGTCAATAACATCGGGAGCACCGGCATCAAACCAAATAAAGTCTTTGTCTTTTCTGAACCAGGTAAGCTGCCTTTTGGCAAAGCGCCTGGTATTTTGTTTTATAAGCAAGAGCGCTTCATCAAGACTGGTTTTTCCATCAAAATAATCAAACAGCTCCGAATAGCCAACCGTATTTAAAGCATTTAATTCACGGTGGGGCAGGAGGGACTTTACTTCTTCCGCTAGCCCTTGTTTAGCCATCTGATCAACGCGCAGGTTTATACGCTCATATAGTTTTTCGCGGGGCATATCAAGCGCCAGTTTGATAATGTTAAAAGGTCTTTTATTTACAGTAGCGTTGCGGTAAGATGAAAATGGTTTACCTGAGGTTTCAAAAACTTCCAGCGCCCTGATGATACGCTGAGGATTATTAAGGTCGACCTGGGTATAATAATCCGGGTCGACCTGTTGTAGTTGTTTTTGTAATGTTGTAATTCCTTCTCTTTCCAGTTGTTGGTTTAGTTTTTCACGTACTGAAATATCGGCTACGGGCAAGTTATCAAAGCCTTCACAAATAGCTTTAATGTATAAACCTGACCCTCCCGCCAGGATCACCTTATCATGTACTTTAAAAAGTTCATCTAAAAGGCTAAGGCCTTGTTTTTCAAAATCGCCTACAGAAAAACTTTCAGATATAGAATGCGAATTAATGAAATAGTGTTTGGCGGCAGCCAACTCACTTTCATCCGGTTTGGCAGTACCAATAGTCATTTCTCTAAAAAACTGCCTTGAATCGGCCGAAACAACTGCTGTATTGAAGTGCTGTGCCAGCTTAATAGCCGCAGCCGTTTTTCCTATGGCGGTAGGGCCGGCAACTACAATGAGGGTTGGGGAAAGAGGGTTCATAGATGATGGTTCATAGTTCATAGTTTAAAATGTAACTTGGGTAAAAACCATGAACTATCAACTATGAACCATGTGCTAAGTTTAATAATCGTCGCTACCGCCACGGCCAGGCCTTTCATCATCATCAAAGCCTTCATCATCGCTAAATTCATTGCCGAACTCATCTTCTTCCTCTTCTTCTTCGCCGCCGCTGTGTTTTTCTTCCGGCAGGTCATCGGTATCTGTAACTTCCGAAAAATCTTCGGCATCCTCCGGGTTAAAGGCCATTTCGTTCAGAAAGTCGAAGTCTTCGGTAACAGGCGGTAAAACGGTAGCGTTAAATGCATTGCCAAATTGTTTAGGCGCTTCGCCAACTGATTTTACAACGGCAGGGTAAGTGGTGCCCGGCGTTTCATCTAAAATGATCTTCATCAGTTCCACATGAAAATCAAACGGACGATCGAAATTGAATGTATAGTAAAATTTTTGGTGCGGGTCATCAATAAAACTCAACAGCTTTACTTTATTCATTAATGATACACCACGGTCAATACGCCTTTGGTTAGGCAGGTAAGTTATTTCTTCACCTTTAGTCCACTGATCATTACTGATATAAAATGATGAAGAAAATTCCGGATTATAACCAGTTGACTGATGAATTGCGCGGTGAAGATCTTCGAAAGTTTGATTTGATTTTACATCAATTTCTCTCGTAACGTCATCGTAGTCTTCAAAAGTAACCCTGAACCTGTATACTGCCATTGTTTATTGTAGATTTTGGACAAAAATAATAATGTTTTAATTTAATTTGGGGTAGTCACAACTTTTAAGCCAATTTCAATGCCTTTGCTGATTGTAAAGGTTAACGCGGCCTCACGATTGTTGGGAATTTCGCCTTCCAATATGGCTTCGCGGATCTGATTTTTGATTATTCCTACCTCGCGGCCTTCTTTTATCCCAAATATGGTCATGATATCGTTACCGGTAACCGGCGGCTGCCAGTTACGGATGCTGTCGCGCTCCTCAACGTCTCTTAATTTTTGTTGAACAAGCTCAAAATTGTTACGATATTTTTTAACCTTATATTCGTTTTTGGTGGTGATGTCTGCTTTACACAACAACATCAGTGCTTCAATATCGTCCCCTGCCTCAAAAAGCAAACGCCTCACTGCTGAATCGGTAACTATGGATTGTGAAAGTACGATGGGCCTTAAATGCAGTTGCACCAACTTTTGAACTTGCTTCATTTTTTCATTAAGCGGCAGCTTAAGCTGGGTGAAGATCTTGGGCACCATGCGTGCGCCCCGGTCTTCATGACCATGAAAGGTCCAGCCGTGGCTGGGCTCAAAACGTTTGGTGGCGGGTTTGGCTATGTCATGCAGTATAGCAGCCCAGCGTAACCACAGGTCGTCAGTAGTTTCGCAGATGTTGTCAAGCACCTGAAGGGTATGGTAAAAGTTATCCTTATGACCTTTGCCATCTACATAGTCAACCCCGTAAAGGGCTACCATTTGCGGGAAGATCTTATGCAGCAGTCCGGTATCAAACAAATAATTAAAGCCGATTGATGGTACCGGCGACAGGATGATCTTGTTCAGTTCATCGGTAATCCGTTCCTGCGATATGATGCTGATCCTGTCGGCAGTGGTTTTAATGGCTTCAACAGCGATATCATCAATCCTGAAATTAAGCTGGGTAGCAAACCTGATGGCCCGCATCATACGCAGCGGATCATCAGAAAATGTTTCGTTAGGATTAAGCGGCGTGCGGATCAGCTTGTTTTGCAGGTCGGCAATGCCGTTAAAGGGATCAAGCAACTCGCCAAAAGTATCCGGGTGGAGGGAAATAGCCAGCGCGTTGATGGTAAAATCGCGGCGTTTCTGATCATCTTCCAAAGTGCCATTCTCCACAATTGGCTTGCGCGAGTCGCGACGGTACGATTCCTTGCGGGCGCCAACAAACTCTATCTCCAAATCGCGGTATTTGAGCGAAGCCGTACCGAAGTTTTTATAAACCGCCAGTTTAACTCTAAGCGTATTGGCAACAACTTCGGCAAAAGCAATACCGTTGCCAATAATTACGATATCAATGTCCTTCGACGGGCGGTTCAGGAAAATATCGCGCACAAAACCACCTATAGCATAGGCCTGTACATTTTGTTCGCCCGCCAAACGGGATATAACAGAAAATACGGGATGCCTGAGGTGTTGTTGCATAGTTGGATGCTTAAAAACGCTAATAAGGGTACAAAGGTAAGATTAATTGGTAAAATGCCCCGGTAAAGTCAAAAGTCTTAGTCGAAAGTCCTAAGTATCTTTCCACTTAATAAACAAAACTTTCAGACTTCAAACTTTGGACCTCATACTTCCGGCTTTCTGCACGACAGGGGGTTAATAGGGTTAACACAATTTTAATTATTTTATTTAAATAATTGATAGTCAGTATATTGAATATGTAGAGGGGTTACACAAAAGAATTTATAAAAATGTTTCTGTTAAAACATATCTTCAAAAACACCTTTTTAACTAATCACTAATCTCCAGCCTCTGATCCCTCGTTAACGACGCAAAAACTCAAACCGCCCATCAGGAGCCAGCCTCATGATGGTTGACGGTGTTTTGATCTCTTTGCTATGCTGCTCCAAATCAACTACGTAATCAACACCATCAATAATTTCCTGGTCTATTTGCGAAAAATATTGCGGCGAGGGCTTACCGCTAATATTAGCTGATGTTGACACCAAAGGTTTGCGTAAACGCTGAATCAATTGCTGGCAAAAAGGGGTGTCTTTTACAACCCTGATCCCCACGCTGCCATCGGCAGCAATTAATGCCGGAGAAATGTTTTTGGCGCCCGGCATCACCAGCGTTAAGGGGTTTTCGGCGTATTCAATCAATTCAAAAGCCAGCGGGTTTACTTCACTGATATAGCTTTCCAGCTTGTTTTCGGTATCCAGCAAAATGATCATGCTTTTGGCCTCATCGCGCTGTTTTAGGCGATAGATCTTTTGAATGGCTTCGGTGTTGGTGGCATCGCAGCCTATGCCCCAAATGGTATCGGTAGGGTAAAGGATGATGCCACCCTCTTGTACAATTTTAAAAGCCTTGGCTACTTCGTCTCTAAGCATGGTTCAAAATATTTTGGTAAAGCTGCATTAATTGCAGGCTTAGTTTATCATTGGTAAAATTAGCTGCGTAAGCGCGGCCTTTGGTTATCATGGTTTGCCTTAAGTCATCATCACTAAGCACCTGGTTTAGTTTTTCAGCAAGACCGATATCATCATCAGGGTTCACATACAGGCTGCCTGGCCCGCCTGCTTCTTCAAGGCATGAGCCTGTTGCTGCTATAACCGGCGTGCCGGAGTTTAAAGCTTCTAACACGGGTATACCAAATCCTTCGTACCGTGATGGATAAACAAACACCGATGCCAGTTGATAAACAGCAGGTAACTCTGCAAAGGTAACGTCTTTTAAAAATATTACCCGGTGGTTTAAGTTATTAGCCGTTATATACGTTTTAACCAATTCTGTGTATTGGGTTTCTTTGCCAATTACCACCAGTGGTATGTCATTGACGTTTTTTAAAGCCATAACGGTTAACAGCAAGTTTTTGCGTTCTTCAATAGTGCCAACACTCAAAATAAAGCGGTTGGGCAGGTTATATTTTTCTTTTACTGCCGATTTTTGCGCGGCGGTTTGTTCAATTGCAAATGAAGGGTCACATCCCTGGTAAACAACTTCTATTTTTTGGGGGGCGATGGTGAGCAGGTCGACAAGATCATCCTTTGTTTTTTGGCTTATGGCGATAATTTGATCCGCGACACGGCAGGCATGTTTAACCTTAGCGAGGTAAATACGGTAATTAACCGCACCAAAATGTTTCGGATAACGCATGAAGATCAGGTCATGCATGGTAACAACCGACTTAATGCCGGTATGTTCGATTCCCGAAGGCAACTCGTGACTTAAACCATGGTACACTTCAATACCATCACGTTTTAAATCTTTGATAATTCCTTTACTACGCCACCATGAAGTGAACCATTTGCTTTTTGGGGTAACAGTGCGAATGCTGGGATAATCGCCAATAAAATTAAGCCGTGGATTAGCTTTGGCCTTTGGCGTATATAAATATAAAAGGTTGGATAGATTGAGCGACGCTATGCCTTTAATTAACCAGCGGCTGTAATTACCTAAGCCGGTATTATTGTAAAAAGCCCGTTTAGCATCGTATCCTATCTTCATGTTTTAGATATGAGATGTGAGATATGAGACGTGAGAAATGCTGCATTCTCAGAGGAATATAGCAGATGTGAAATAAAGGTATTGCCGGAATCTTTACCATGCAAAATCTCATATCTCACATCTGATATCTCATATCTATAATTATACCGCTACGTTATTTTCACGCAGGGCGTCATTTAATGACGTTTTTTTATCGGTTGATTCCTTACGGGTACCGATGATGAGGGCGCAAGGCACCTGGTATTCGCCGGCAGCAAACTTTTTAGTATATGAACCCGGAATTACTACTGAGCGGGCAGGTACGCGGCCTTTATATTCAACCGGGGTGCTGTGGGTAACATCAATGATTTTGGTTGATGCGGTTAACACCACGTTTGCACCTAATACAGCTTCATGTTCAACATGTACGCCCTCAACAACAATTGCACGTGAACCAATAAAGCAGTTATCTTCAATAATAACCGGGGCAGCCTGTAGCGGCTCCAACACACCACCAATACCAACACCACCGCTTAAGTGTACGTGTTTACCAATCTGCGCGCATGAGCCAACAGTAGCCCAGGTATCAACCATGGTACCTTCATCAACATAAGCGCCAATGTTTACGTATGATGGCATCATGATGACGCCTTTAGCCAGGTGGGCACCGTAGCGGGCAATACCATGAGGTACAACACGAACGCCGGCTTGCTTGTAATCCGTTTTGAGTTTCATTTTGTCATGAAAAACAAAAGGGCCGGTTTTAATTTCTTCCATCTGCCTGGTCGGGAAATACAAAACAACCGCCTTTTTAATCCACTCATTTACATGCCAGCGTGTGCCAATGGGTTCGGCCACACGGATCTCGCCTTTGTCCAAACGGTCAATAACGGTTTCAATGGCGTTGGTGTATTCATTATAGTTCAGCAGGTTCCTGTCTTCCCAGGCCTCTTCAATCAGTTTTTTAAGATCTTGCATTGGTGAAATTAAACTTTTGGCAAATTAAAGGATTTTTAAGGAAATATGTTTTAAAAGATTGAATGTCATGAAAGAGCGGCGGGAGTTGAAAGATTAATTACAACTAAGTGCAGGAAAGGCCTTGACAAAGTATTATGGATTCTTTGAGGAAGCCTTGAGTGTAATAGCAAGTTGCGTTTAGTATTTGGGCCTTTATGTGTTTGATATTACACATTTATACAATATGCGGACAATTAGTTAATACTGCATAAAAATACATTAAGTAAGCCTTAATTTTATATAAACGGAAACCAACGTTTAAACTAATTAGGTGTCAAAGCCTTCCGGACAGCGAGTGTCGGGGAGGCTTACTTTTTTTATTTCAACGGGCGATTATAGCTATAATTCCAAGGGATATAATTGGATTTTTGGGTAAATAACTTGATTTTAAAAGAGCGTTTATTTATTGTTGTTTGTTAGTGTTGCTGGCAAATAAGTTTATAAAGTATTAAACATTAGTACTTTACTTATCGTGCAACTGCTGTTATATCAATCTGTTACCTTGGATGAGTATTGGTATAATTGTTTTACCTTTTAATTTATTACTGTTACCCAAATTATTCCCAGGTATGACCCCATTTGTACTAATTGCCATTATTTTACTTGGCCTGGCTTTGCTGCTTATTTTTGCGTTTTGCTTTTTAGCTTTCTCAAATACATCCAAAGACGCTATTATCCACACTGGAAATTTCCTGATTATGTTAGCGTTGGTTATGCCGAACATCTTTATCATAAGTTCATTAAAAAAGACCTGCCCAAGTAAGTTGTAAAAAGTACCGGATCATAAAAGGTTTTTGATAACTACAATAATCTCTGGCAAAGCCGTTTTAAAAGCCGTAAATTTGAGGCTTTATACTTATACCACCGTCGGGATAGCGGCGTGGCAAGTTGCGTTTCAGCTGTAAAGCATCTCCCGAATATGGATGCTTTTATTTGTACGTAAAATGATATTGGTAAATTAGCCGGCCGACCGGATAATCGGTGTAAAAGCAATTGAATGTTATGGCCGAAAAAGAGAAACTGAGAATAGATAAATACCTGTGGGCCATCCGCGTGTTTAAAACCCGTACGCTTGCTTCTGATGCCTGTAAGGCCGGCCGCATCAAGCTGGATGGTAAAAACATCAAGCCGTCATACGAGGTGAAAATTGGTGATGTTTACCAGGTAGCAAAAGGTATAGAGCGCAAGGTAGTGAAGGTAACCGGCTTGTTGGAAAACCGGGTAGACGCCAAAACGGCCGTGAATTTTTATGAAGATATAACTCCTGTTGAACAAACCCAGGCCTTTAAATCAATGTTCCATGCCCCGATACTGAAGCGTGATCGTGGCACGGGCCGTCCCACTAAGGCCGACAGGCGCGAAATTGATGACCTGAAAGATAATTTTTTTGAAGAGCAGGAGGAGAACCAGGATTAAGCAGATTTTAGGGATTGATGGATTTTGATTTGCAAATGTGAATCAAATTCCTGCCCATCTGATAAATCCTACAAATCCGGGTTCAGACCAATTTACCCCCCTCAAATTCCGGTCAATAATGATCTTTATGCTCGGTTGTTTCCCAAAGTTTAAAGGCAGTTAGCGCTTCATCACGAAGGATTTGGACAAAAGGAAGCTTGCGTTTTTCCATGGTGCAGCCCAGTTCATCATAAATAAAATGATCGTCGAACCCTATCGCAGCGGCATCGGCTTTGGTATTGGCGTAATAAATTTTATCTATACGTGCCCAGTAAATAGCGCCCAGGCACATTGGGCAGGGCTCACAGCTGGTATAAATTTCGCAGCCTGATAAATTATATGTTCCCAGTTCCTGGCAGGCCAGGCGGATCACCGAGACTTCGGCGTGTGCGGTAGGATCATTAGTGGGTACAACACGGTTGGCGCTGCGGGCTATGATCATGCCGTCCTTAACAATTACGGCCCCAAAAGGCCCGCCCATTCCGCGCTTTACATTGTCTTCGGCCAGTTCAATGGCTATGCGCATAAATTTTTCGTGTACCGTATTTTCCATATTGCCCTAAATTAAAAAACCTCAACCGAAGTTGAGGTTTTAATTTGAAAATGTGTCAATTTGAATATTTGAAAATGACTTGTAATGTTCAAATTACTTCATCATCAAATTTTCAAATCAGGATATTATTTTTTGTCTTTAGCGTAAGCTTCGTTAAGGCGTTTGGCAACGTCAACGGTAACATCTAAAGATGGATCACCATACAATACGGTTGGATTGGCTTTTGAATAGGTTAACACCAGTTTGTAGCCTTTTTCTTTAGCATAACCTTTTACAAAGTCGGCAATTTTATCATACAGTTTAGCATTTTCAGAAGCTTGCTCGTTTTGGAATTCGGCACCTGCATTTTGAGAGTAGCCTTGTAATTCCTGTTGTTTACGCTGTAACTGTTGCTCGGTAGCCTGGCGTTGATCAGCCGGCATGGTAGCCTGATTTTTCTGGTATTCGGCAACCTGGCGTTGAAATGCTTGACCGCGGTTTTGCAAGTCGGTTTGTGATGCTTTTCCTTTTTCTTCAAGGCGTTTTGACATATCCTTAAAGTAATCGTACTTGTTTAATAAAGAATCAGAGTTTACATAAACAATAGTTTCTTTATCAGGAGTTGCTGTGGTTGCAGCAGCCGGTTTATCGGCGGTTTTATTTTGAGTACAGGCCGCAACGCTACCTGCAATTGCTAATCCTAAAGTAAGTTTGGTTAAAACTGAAGCACTGGTTTTCATTTCTGTCAATCTGAAAATTATTATAAAATTTTGACAAAGATAATCTTTCATTGCAAGTATCCTAATGATTTCGAATATCGGATTTTCGATTTCGGATTTGTTTTTTAAAGATTACGTTGATTGATTTTTAGTTTAGTTTATGGGATTGCACCGATTAATTTTTGACTACACCGATTTTCCCTGAACCGGGATTTGGAGGGATCAAGGAATAACCAGCTTTTTGAAGCTATAAGCAAATTCGATAAATTCTTTAATTTCATAAAATTCGGGCTCAGACAAAATCAGCAGGGCAAATAAAATCCAATAAATCCTGAAAATCCACCCTAATCCCGGTTCTGACAACTCTCCACAACAGTACTTTTATCCACAAATAATCGTTAATACGGGGTATTTTTTGTAATTTTGAAGATTGTTTCATTAAATAAATATGAGCGAAGAAATTCAGGATAAATCCAATTATTCAGCAGATAACATACAGGTTTTAGAGGGTTTAGAGGCGGTACGTAAGCGTCCGTCGATGTACATTGGCGATACAGGTGTTAAAGGTTTGCACCACCTTGTATATGAAGTAGTTGATAACTCTATCGACGAAGCCCTTGCCGGTTATTGCGATGATATAAAAGTTACTATACATGTTGGCAATTCCATAACCGTATCAGATAACGGTCGTGGTATCCCTACGGGTATCAATACAAAAGAGGGTAAATCGGCGCTTGAAATTGTAATGACCGTTTTGCACGCCGGTGGTAAATTTGATAAGGATACTTATAAAGTATCCGGCGGTTTACACGGTGTGGGTGTGAGTTGCGTTAACGCATTATCAACCCATGTGAAGACCCTTGTGCACCGTGAAGGCAAGATCTTTACCCAGGAATACGAACGCGGCAAGCCGATGTTTGACGTTAAGGAAATTGGCGTATCTGATAAAACAGGTACTATCCAAACCTTTCAGCCCGATCCGGAAATTTTTACTACCACTACCGAGTATAAATATGATACGCTTGCTGCCCGTTTGCGTGAGTTGTCATTCCTGAACAAAGGCATTCGCCTGAGTTTAACCGATGAGCGTGAAACCCAGGAAGATGGTACTTTCCGTAGCGAAGAGTTTTTCTCAGAAGGTGGTTTGCGCGAGTTTGTTAAGTTTTTGGACGGAACACGTACATCGATCATCCCTGAGCCCATTTATGTAGATGGTAATAAGGGCGGTATCCCGGTTGAACTTGCCCTGCAGTATAATGATACTTACAGCGAGAATGTTTTTTCATATGTAAATAACATTAACACCATTGAGGGTGGTACGCACGTAGCAGGCTTCCGTCGCGGTTTAACCCGTACCTTAAAAGCTTATGCCGATAAAGAGGGCCTGCTGAAAAACGTAAAAGTTGAGATCAGCGGCGATGACTTCCGCGAAGGATTAACTGCCATTATATCAGTAAAAGTTCAGGAGCCTCAGTTTGAAGGCCAAACCAAAAGTAAGTTGGGTAACAACGAGGTAATGGGCGCGGTTGACGTAGCTGTGGGTGAAATTTTGGGTAACTTTTTGGAAGAGAACCCTAAAGAAGCCCGCCTGATTGTAAATAAAGTAATCCTTGCCGCTACCGCCCGTGCCGCCGCCCGTAAAGCGCGCGAAATGGTACAGCGCAAGAGTGTAATGACAGGTTCGGGTTTACCGGGCAAACTGTCTGATTGTGCCAATAGCGATCCAACCCTTTGCGAGCTATTCCTTGTGGAAGGTGACTCGGCGGGTGGTACCGCCAAACAGGGCCGTAACCGCGAGTACCAGGCTATTTTACCATTGCGTGGTAAGATCCTGAACGTGGAGAAAGCCATGGAGCACAAGATTTACGAAAACGAAGAGATCAAGAACATGTTTACCGGTTTGGGCGTAAGCCGCGGTACGCCTGAAGATGATAAAGCCCTTAACTTAACCAAGCTCCGTTACCATAAGATCATCATCATGACGGATGCCGACGTGGACGGTTCGCACATCACCACGCTGATCCTTACCTTCTTTTTCCGTTACATGAAGGAGCTTGTTGAAGCCGGTTATGTATATATTGCTTCACCGCCGCTTTACCAGGTTAAAAAAGGTAAGGAGTATGAATATTGCTGGAATGATGTACAGCGCGATGCTGCTATCCAGCGCCTTAAAGGTGCCGGTAAAGAAGACAGTGTGCACGTGCAGCGCTATAAAGGTTTGGGTGAGATGAACGATATCCAGCTTTGGGATACTACCATGAACCCCGCTACCCGCACGCTTAAACGTGCTACCATTGAAAACGCCGCCGAGTGCGACCATACCTTCAGCATGCTGATGGGTGATGAAGTTGCCCCACGCCGCGAGTTCATTGAGCGAAACGCTAAATATGCTAAGATAGATTCGTAAGCGATGCCCCGACCCCTGCAGGGGAGGGATGGTTGATACATTTTTTAAGACCCGCTTCTTTTGAAGCGGGTTTTTTTGTAGGAGCTTGGTCCCTGCCAGGTTTGGCGGGGCGTATTTAAATCAATTTTGCCGGAGCTGTTGTAATCGCTAACTTTAATTATGGAACACTATGATAACCGGATTGATGCCTACATCGAAAAATCGCCCGAATTTGCAAAGCCGATTTTAAACTATCTGAGAGCTGTGGTGCATGAAGCCTCGCCTATGATAATTGAAACCATGAAATGGAGCATGCCTTTTTTTGATTACAAAGGTGTGGTTTGCAATATGGCCGCTTTTAAACAACATTGCGCATTTGGTTTTTGGAAGGCATCGTTATTATATGACCCACAAAAGATATTGAGCCTGGCCGATCAGGCTGCAGGTAGCTTCGGTCGCCTGACCAGTATTGATGACCTTCCTCCAAAGGAAGCACTTATTGAGTTTATACAGCAGGCGATGGCCCTAAATGAAGATAATAAACCCAGGCCGGCTTCCCAAAAGAAGCCGCCCGCTCAACGCGACGAGTTGGTGGTACCTGACTACTTCGTGAAATTTTTAGAAGCCCATCCGCAAGCCTGGCTAAACCTTAACCAGTTCAGCTACTCGCAGAAAAAGGAGTATATTGAATGGATAACCGAGGCCAAAACCGAGGCCACCCGGCTTAAGCGTATGGAAACTGCCGCTGAGTGGCTTACTGAGGGTAAATCAAGGCACTGGAAGTACAAATAAATTCCCAATACCGAATATTAAACTTAACGCTTATGTTTTTCATCGATCTTAAGTATATCGCCCCTCTTGAAGAGGTTGATGCTTATATGGAGGTCCATCTAAAGCATCTTAATAAATATTATGATGAAAAGGTATTTGTTGTTTGGGGGCCTAAGGTGCCGCGCACGGGTGGGGTAATCCTGGCCTTTGCGGGCTCAAGGGAGCAAATAGAGAAGATCATTACCGAAGATCCCTTTTACAAGCATAAACTTGCTGAATTTACCGTCACCGAGTTCTTAACTCCTGTGTATCACCCAGATTTAACTGCGCTGCTGGACGGTGCAGAATAGGTTTAGTTTACTTTATCCAGCCGGGTTGGTTTTTCATTTGGAAAGCTGAAAACCATGTACATTTTGTTGCCTTCTGTATGGAAAGTAATATCGGCCCGTTCATTTTCGTACATAAAGAACGACGCTTTTGCATATGGCACAATTACCATAGGTATTGCATCATTTTGGACGAAGTATAGTTTGCCTTCAGCAACATAAGTCTTGAATTTGTTTTTGTCATCGCCTGCTATCTGGTAATTTCCTGCATATTGTTCCAGTTGCTTTGCAGATATATCAATAGCCTTATGCTGTTTACAATAGGCAAATTTTATTGCGTTTTGCATTACTTGCGCCAATGCTGCCCCATGCCCGGCATTTGGGGTGATTGCGATAGCAATATCAAGCCCTTTACAATGCTGGTTTTCCATGTAGATTTTAAAATCCCGAATGTTTTTGCTGGTTAAGAGCTCAAAAGAACCTACGCCTAAAAACACCCTGCAGTTAATGTCATGATTATTGGCAAAGTATTTTTTAGCCGAAGGGATTAGTTCACTTCCGCTGTTGCCGGGTGCCCCTATAAAGATCATATTAAATAGATTTGGATGCTCGAACAGTACCATGGTAGTGAACATGCCACCAAACGAATAACCGTATAGTGCTTTATTATCGCTTACACGGTATTTACTTTGTATAAATGGTATTACTTCCCGCTCAATAAATGATATGAACTTTGGTCCGCCGGTTGTGGGGTTCAGATCGCGGCTGCGCTGGTTTGGTTGGCTGCCGTAACCAATGCCTACAATGAGTGCTTCAGTGGTTTCATAATCCTGCCGGAGCATGTTGAAGCAGTTCATGGCAACGGTCATGTTCCAGTCGCCATCAGTCACGTACAACACCGGGTATTTGGTTTTAGTAGTATCATAACCCGGAGGAAAATGTACGTAGATGGTATAATCTTCACCAATAACTGTTGAGTGATAATCCCATTGCACCATGTCTTTGTCCGTAAAAGGGGCAGGGGTATCGCTTTTAACCTGCGCTGCAGCAATGTTTGCGAAAAAGATAAAAGCAAGTAGATAGAGGCTGGTCTTGATACTTTGTTTCAACATGGCGTGTGGTTATATAAATTAAGATAGTCTTAATTTACAAAAGGTTACAGCGTTGCTGAAATAAAAAAGGAATGCCGGGAAAGGAATTTTCATTCCCTCCTTAGGGGGCAAGGGGGCTAAAAATCCAGCGGCCCCAACCTTTTCATATTTTTCATAATAAGGTATTGCCTGTGCCTTAAATATTTGGTTGGGTTGGTGGCCGACCATTTCAGCGGGCTTGGGAAAATCACGGCTATGGCGGCAGCTTCCTGCCGGGTTAAATCGGAGGCTGGTTTGTGAAAATAAGCCTGCGAAGCAGCCTCAACACCGTATATTCCATCGCCCATTTCAATCTCGTTCAGGTAAACCTCCATGATGCGTTTTTTGCTCCAAAAGGTTTCTATTAATATGGTAAAATAAGCTTCGATGCCTTTACGGAGTATGGAACGGCCTTCCCAAAGGAAAACATTTTTGGCTACCTGCTGTGATATGGTACTGCCGCCAATTAGTTTTTTACTGTGCGAATTTTTTTCGATGGCTTTTTCGATGGCGTTAAAATCGAAACCGTGGTGCTCTAAAAAAGTCTGGTCTTCGGCAGCAACGGCGGCACGTTTCATATTGTCGGAGATCTCGTCAAAATCTTTCCATTTTTTATCTATCTTCCATTCCTTACCTGCCGATTTACGCTGGAAGCCGCGTTCGATCATTAACCAGGTAAAAGGAGGGTTTATAAAACGGTAACCAATTACGCCCAAAAGGCTTAAACCGAAAAACAGGATGAATATCAGTTTAAAAATCCTGAATATCAATTTAGGAATGCCATAAAACTTTGAATCCGATTTTGAATTCCGTTTGCCCGACGTTGATTTTTGGTTGTTTTTGCCGAAGAATTTGAACACAGTTATAAAATATTTCCTGATAAAAGAAGAGGGTGCTTTGCTTTAGCAAAACACCCTCTAAAATTCTAAAATTTTTCCAGAAATCCGAAATCGAAACTCCGAATTCCGAAATATAATTATTCCGCTACTACTGCAAACGGAACCTGTACTTTAACTTCCTTGTGCAGGTTGATGTTGGCTACGTATTCACCAACAAATTTTGGCTCCTGGTCAAAAGTGATACGACGACGGTCAACTTCAAAACCTTCTTTTTTCAATGCATCAGCAATTTGGATAGTGTTGATAGCACCGAAGATTTTGCCTGTTTCGCCGGCTTTAGCACCAATGTTAAGTTTAACACCTTCTAAACGAGCTGCAATAGCATCAGCATCCTTGCGGATTTTTTCTTGCTTAAATTGAGCTTGTTTAAGGTTTTCGGCTAAAACTTTACGTGCGCTTTCAGTAGCTAATATGGCGTAGCCTTTTGGTAAAAGGTAGTTACGGCCATAACCTGGTTTCACATTTACGATATCGTCTTTATCACCCAGGTTTTTTACATCTTGTTTTAAAATAACTTCCATTTCTTAAATCTCCTATTATTTTAATGAATCTGTAACGTAAGGTAATAAACCGATGTGGCGTGCGCGTTTAACAGCCTGAGCCACTTTACGCTGAAACTTCAATGAAGTACCGGTTAAACGGCGTGGTAATACTTTACCTTGGTCGTTAATGAACTTTAATAAAAAGTTTGCGTCTTTGTAATCAATATACTTGATACCGTTCTTTTTGAAACGGCAGTATTTTTTACGGTTATCCTCCACCTTTGGAGCGGTAACGTATTTAATTTGTTCGTTAGCCATTAGTTTGCTGCCTCCTCTGCTTTAGCTGCTGGTTTTTTGTTAAAAGCACCACTGCGTTTTTTGTCATTGTAAGCAATGGCATGTTTATCCAAAGCAATGGTCAGGAAACGCAAAACACGCTCATCGCGCCTTAACTCTATCTCCAATTTGTTAATTAATTCACCCGGAGCCTTAAATTCAGTTAAGTGATAGTACCCTGTAGTTTTCTTTTGGATTGGGTACGCTAATTTTCTCAAACCCCAATTATCCTCCTGGACAATTTCGGCTCCGCCATCAGTAAGAATTTTGCTGTATTTGGCATTTGCCTCTTTAGCAGTCTCTTCTGAAAGCAACGGGGTTAGAACGATCACGATTTCGTACTGTTGCATTATACTTGATTTTTAATTATTTGCCCGCCATAACGGGGCTGCAAATGTAGAGGTAATTATTGAAACAATCAAATGTTTTTAGATGAAATGCTACGTGTATAACAGCAAATTAGCCCGGCAGCGCTATATTAGCAGTCAAATTATTATTATGAAAAAGAACCTGCTCCTTTTTATCGCATTTTTTTTAACAACAACCAGCGCAATAAAAGCACAAACAATAGGGCCCGCGCAACAACGCCTGCTTGATTCGCTTTGTAAAGAATTGTCCAAAATTGACGTGGCAAAGATATCTACCAAACAGGCTGCCAATGATGCTTTTGAAAAGTGTTTTGAAAACCATGCCGACTTGCTAATGGATGTAGCCAAAGAGCAAAATGTTGAGGTAACCGATGAACCGGCAATGAGTAAAGTAGGCGTGGAGATCGGTAAAAACCTGATGAAGCAAAAATGCGGATCTTTTATGCAACTCGCCATGAAAATGGGAAAGGATGGCGATGCTGAGGATACCGGTACCCAGGTTACTACCGGCGTATTTAAACGGATTGATACAAAGGGATTTAATTATATTGTTATAACAGATAAGGCAGCGGCCGAAAAATCATTTATCTGGCTCAGGCAGTTTTCCGGGTCTGAGAAATTTATAGATGCTTCACCGGCTAAACTTGCCGGTAAAAAACTCCAGATAACCTGGAAGGATATGGAAGTGTATCTGCCGCAAGCCAAGGGGTATTATACTGTAAAGGAAATAGTATCGATAGATATTCTGTAAACGAGGGAGAAATTGTGTTGATAAAAACAAAATTTTTTCTAAAACTTATGGCATAGCTTATGGTTTTACTTAAAAACTCATAAGCTATGCAACCCGCAACTATTCAAGCCGAAAAAGGAACAAGCAATCCGCTTACTTTCGATGAGATCTTAATGTATGGCGGAGGGGATGATCCCCTTGAAGGCGACTGGGATGACCAGGAAGATGAAGATTTTGATGATATCCTTGAGGATAAAGAAGATCTGCATGAAATACAGGTTGATGGCAGTATTGGTGAGCCCGACCCCGAAGATGATGATCATTTGCCTGATGATGATATTTAATATATTATGTGTTAAGTCTTGTTTGTTTGACCGCGACATATTAAGTTCCTTTTTGCTTATTCCTGTTTATTTTCCGTTGTTGCCTTAAAAGGTGATCAGGGCAATTTGTTTCACAAATTGAGTTAAAACAAAATTGCGTAACAATCATAGCGCATATTCTTTTGTGTCTATTTTTTTCTCCATGATTTAATTTTTTTCTACCTGAATCTCATATGGTTAAACATATAGTTAAATTTAATTTCAAGTTAAAATGCGAATGATGTAATTTATTTGCTACATTACAATTGTTTTTGTATTAGTAATAGTATTATAAATGTGATTTTAATAAAAAAACAATATTATTTTTAATAAATTATCATTTTTCGTTATTTGAAATTAATCGTTAGCCGAAACTGTCTGTTATGAAAAAATTAGTCGTCTTATTGCCGATATTATTATCTTTTTTTTTAGCAAAAGCACAAAATCAGGATGTGCATATTAGCCTGGAGGCCCAGGGCATTGTCACTACCAACAATTCAGTGCCATTTTGGTTAAGGGCAAATCAGTTTGGCAGTATTCCGTTATCGGGTGGGTCCGGTAGCTTAATCGGAAAAATTCGGAAAGATTATGATACAACAAAAACTTACGACTGGGCCGCATCCTTTGAAGGTAGAGGAAATGCCGGAAATAATAGCAAGTTTATTTTAGTTGAGGGATTTGTAAAGGCCCACGCCGGTATTTTTGAATTGAAAGCTGGCCGTTCAAAGGATATTGTGGGGCTTGTTGATTCAACTCTTTCTTCAGGTTCTTTTTCAATCTCTGGTAATGCCTTGGGTATCCCCAAGATAAGTTTAGGTATACCTGACTTTTATAGTATCCCGGTTTTGGGAAAACTGTTTGCATTTAAAGCAACTTTGGCAAATGGGTATTTAGGGAGTGTTAAAGTAAGAACAGGCGAAAAACCGTCAGATTTTAAAGGCTATTACATGGAAAATACCCTGTCCTTAAAAATAGGTAAGCCATCATGGAGATTTGATTTTTTGGCCTCTTATAATCACGAAGCATTATGGGGAAATGAAAGGCGTGTTTTTAAACGGTTTGAATTGTCTCCAGTCGACACCTATTGGTATGTGCTTTCTGGTAAACTATATCAGGGCAGTAAGGTTGGTAATCATTTAGGTTCAATAGATATAGGTGCTCAATATAAATTTGATGCACTTACAATTTCGGTATATCGTCAAAGCTTTTATGACATAGGTGCTTTAAAGTCTCTTGCAAATATAGCCGATGGTTTAAATGGTATAAGCTTAGTTAATAATAAACCAATTCAGAGTAGTTTTTACTGGAAGAAATTTTTATTCGAATTTTTATATACGGCGAACCAGGCCGGCACATTAAGTTCAAAACCAACCAAGTCTGGCGCCGAAAATTATTATAATAATTATGAATATGCAGAGGGTTGGTCATATAATGACATTGGCTTGGGTACGCCATTTATAACCACAATAAATGATGTGAAGAGCAAAGCAGGAAAAACATGGCAGTTTTTTATAAATAACAGGGTACTTGCTTTGCATGCTGCAACGCAGGTTTATGTAAACAACTGGCTTTATACAGCCAAATTATCCTATTCTAAAAATATGGGAACATTTGAAAATGGCACCGAAATATATCGTTCTTTAGGAGGGAAGTTAAAATATCCACCCCATTATGGTACCTTTAAAAAAGTGAATCAATATTCGACGTTTGTTGAAGGTTTGAGGCCTTTAAGAAATGGTTATTCTGTTGGATATGATCTGGCATATGATCATGGGGGCCTGCTTTACAATTCGTTTGGTATTATTTTAAAGCTGTCAAAAACATTTATGTAATAATGCCGGGTTTAACATGTGAAGAGGCCGGTGTGTAAAAAAATTAGCAAAACCGCTCTTTCACCAAATCTAATTTCTCACTACCTTAGCACTTGTGGATAATTTCATTGTTTCGGCCCGTAAGTATCGCCCGGCTACTTTTGAAACCGTTGTTGGTCAGCAACATATAACCAATACGCTCAAAAATGCTATAAAAAATAGCCAGCTGGCACAGGCATTTTTGTTCTGTGGTCCACGTGGTGTGGGCAAAACTACCTGCGCGCGGATCCTGGCTAAAACCATTAATTGTACCAATTTGCAGCCCAATGGCGAAGCCTGCGGCGAATGCGCTTCATGCAAGGCTTTTGAAAACGGAAATTCTTTTAATGTTCATGAGCTTGATGCTGCTTCAAACAATTCTGTTGATGATATCCGCAGTTTGATTGAACAGGTACGGATCCCGCCCCAGGCGGCACGTTACAAGGTTTATATTATTGATGAGGTGCACATGCTGTCGCAGGCCGCTTTTAACGCGTTCCTGAAAACACTTGAGGAGCCACCTCATTATGCCATATTTATATTGGCTACTACCGAAAAGCATAAGATCCTGCCAACCATTCTTTCGCGCTGCCAGATCTTTGATTTTAACCGCATCAGGGTTGAGGATATGGCCAACCACCTGGCATCAATTGCCGGCAAGGAAAGCATAGGTTATGAACCCGACGGCCTGCATATCATAGCCCAGAAAGCCGATGGCGGTTTGCGCGACGCGCTTTCGATGTTTGATCAGATCGTGAGTTTTTCGGGGGGGAAGGTAACCTATCGCTCGGTTATTGATAACCTGAACATACTTGATTACGATTACTACTTTAATATAACCGGGAGCCTGCTTAAGGAAGATACCGCTAAAGTATTATTGTTTTTTGATGAGATCCTTTCGCGCGGGTTCGATGGCGCTCATTTTATAGCCGGGCTTTCTGAACATTTCAGAAATCTGTTGGTGGGGAAGGATCAATCGACATTAAAGCTGCTTGAGGTGAGTGAAGGCATTAAAACAAAATACCTGCAGCAATCGCAGCAGGCATCGGTGTCGTTTTTGCTCTCGGCCATGAATATTGCCAATCAGTGCGATATTAGTTATAAGCTCAGCAAAAATCAACGGCTCCAGGTTGAACTGGCATTACTTAAGATGTGCCACCTGCCATCGGTGTTTAACCTGGCAACCACACCACTCACTGTAACTTCCGCGACCGACGGGGGACTAAAAAAAAAACCTGATACCTCAACAGTAACGTCTGTTAACGGAGCGCAGGCAAGCCCTGCTGTATCTGTGGTGAGCGAAGCCGCACCGGTATACAGTGCCCCACCAAAAGAGGTTGTAACGCCATCTGTACAGGTAAAAGAAACAATAACATCGCCTGCTGAAAAGCCTAAGATAGTAATGCCTTTGCGAAGTACGCTCACCCCTTCATTAACCGGTGAAGTTAAAACGCAGGAAGAATTACTTGAAGAAGAGGACCCATATTTAAAAGGAGAGGATAAAGAGGATTTTACCATGGATGCCTTTTTGCAATGCTGGAGCGATTTTGCTGCATTTGCAAAAAAAGAAGGTAAAAAAACTTTGCTAACCGTTCTTACAGCGGGCGCGCCGCGCATGCTAAAGCCCTATGTTTTTGAAGTAATAGTAGGCAATATGGTGCAGGAAAATATTTTCAGGGATGAAAAGCCCGTTATGTTGAATTACCTGCGCAGTGCACTTAAAAATTTTACT
The DNA here is from genome assembly GCF_900100945.1 of Mucilaginibacter gossypii. GTDB lineage: Bacteria > Bacteroidota > Bacteroidia > Sphingobacteriales > Sphingobacteriaceae > Mucilaginibacter > Mucilaginibacter gossypii. The sequence continues at coordinate 473,380 of NZ_FNCG01000004.1, forward strand.
ATCGAGGTAAACGCCAGGGTTGATGAACAAAAGGTAGTACGTAAGCCTTATACCGCGCCCGAAAAGTTTCAGCATATGGCAGCCCGCAACCCGCAGCTGCTGGAGTTGAAGAGCCGGTTTAATCTTGATTTTGATTAACCGGGTTTTAAATGCTGAGCAGTGAACTTGATTAAAAATCCACAACTCAGCAGTTAATAAATTATCTCAGGGGTTACCTATCATTTTTGGGGTATCCTTCTTCGTCAAGGTCGTCCCGGTCGTCTTCGGGAGTGTGAGAAAGGGCGGCATCAACCGGATCAATCTCAACGCTTTCTCCGTTGTCAATGTGCATTCCCAATTCATCTACATCGGTTTCAAGCGAACGGTCTTCGTCAAATTCGCCGTCTACATCGTAAGGGTTTGCCTCGTCATAGGTGGAGTTAAAATCCTCGCCGTTTTTTGCGGCAGTATGATACGGATCGGGATGGTCATAATCCGGGTCATCGCTTTTAACATCGTATTCGTAGCTATTATCGTCCGGGTTATAATTTAGGTCCTCCTTATCAATGGTTTCGCCCAGTTCATCTTTTAGGTTTTCGTCGCGATCAGGCAGATCATCATTGAAACCTGCATCGTCTATTTGATCGTTGTTCATAGGTTTGTTCTTTTATTATATAAATATACGCAGTAAAAATCCTGCCAAAAAGCAAATCAATCAAAAAAGATTTAGCCTAAGCTTAATAATGGATCTGTTTCCGGTAAGATGTAACACCACCAATGGCAAATTTAAAACCTAAAGTAACCTGCGAATACGCGTCGTTATGCGCGCCGGCAACGTAGGCGTCCAGATTATCGCCCATAATAAAATTGTATTGGTAACCCAGGTCAATTTTAACTGCAGGCTGGTTGTAACTGTTAAACAGCTTAAACTCATAACCCAGCCTTAGTGGTATAAATATTTCATTTGTTTTGCGTTCGTAGGGCAATACCCGGCCCTGCTCCAATAAAAGCGCATCCTCTGTCCTGTATACAACATTATTATTAATGTATCCTAATCCCGACGACAGGTAAAGGTTTTTAAAAGCATTGGCTATAGCACTTCTCGAGTAGTCAATCAATTCGCCTGCCTGTACCTGCACCCTGAAAGTGTAAGCACTGAAATGGTTTTCAAATTGCCTTTGTGTACTTGTAGCCGGCGAACCGCCTTTTAAACGGCCTACCTCCACATTAAATATATAATTTACAAACGGGCTTTGATTGTAAGTAAAGTTAAGATTTATGGAAGGTGTTGTTTTTAGGGTTTGCACATCGGTAGAACTGGCCTGGTTGATGCCTGCGGCAAAGCCAACGTCATATTGTGCATAATCAAAGCCTATTTGGGCTTTAGCTAAAAAAGATACAGAACACAGCAGGATTATAATGGAGGCTTTTAGTATGGATTTTATCATAAATAAACGGCAGCACCTGTATAAAAGGAGCTTGTTTTATGGTAAGCGTTTTATTTTATAAAAATAGCACCAAAGTTTATAAAAACAACAATGCCGGTACTAATAATTGTCATTATAACGAAATCTATAATTTTTCATTGCGTTATTTGATAAAATTGATAAAGTCAATTTTATATATTTGGGCCGTTTGTATAACAAAAACCACATCAGGCATGTCAAAAATAAAAGTAGAGAATCCGGTAGTTGAACTGGATGGCGATGAAATGACCCGAATAATCTGGAAATTCATTAAAGACAAATTGATTACCCCGTACCTTGATCTTGATATTAAATATTACGATCTGGGTATAGAGTACCGCGACCAAACCGACGACCAGGTAACTATTGACGCAGCTAACGCAATTAAGCAATACGGCGTTGGTATTAAATGTGCTACTATTACTCCCGACGAAGCAAGGGTGAAAGAGTTTGGGTTAAAACAAATGTGGAAATCGCCAAACGGTACTATCCGTAACATATTGGATGGTACTGTTTTTCGTGAGCCTATTGTTATGTCCAATGTACCCCGCCTGGTACCTAACTGGACAGCGCCTATCTGTATTGGCCGTCACGCGTTTGGCGATCAGTACCGTGCTACCGATTTCTTAACCAAAGGCAAAGGTAAATTAACCGTTAAGTTTACTCCTGAAGATGGCGGCCCCGAGCAATCATACGAGGTATTTAACTTTAAAGGTGATGGTGTTGCATTAACGATGTACAATACCGATGAGTCTATCAAAGGATTTGCGCATGCCTGCTTTAACCAGGCTTTAATGAAAGGCTGGCCTTTATACCTTTCAACCAAAAATACCATCCTTAAAAAATATGATGGCCGCTTCAAAGATATTTTTGAAGAGATCTATCAAAATGATTACAAACAAAAGTTTGAAGCAGCCGGTATCACGTATGAGCACCGCTTAATTGACGACATGGTTGCATCGGCCCTGAAATGGAACGGCAACTTTGTTTGGGCTTGTAAAAACTATGATGGCGACGTACAGTCAGATACTGTAGCACAAGGCTTTGGTTCATTAGGTTTAATGACCTCAACCCTGGTTACTCCTGATGGTACTGTAATGGAAGCTGAAGCTGCCCACGGTACTGTAACCCGTCACTATCGTGATCACCAGGCCGGTAAGCCAACTTCAACCAATCCAATTGCCTCTATTTTTGCATGGACAAGAGGTTTGGAATTCCGTGGCATCTTAGATAAGAACACTGAACTGATCAATTTCTGCAAGGCTTTGGAAGAAGTTTGTATTGAAACTGTTGAAAGCGGCAAAATGACCAAAGATTTGGCCATCACCATTAAACCAAAAGTGGAGCATGGTACCGATTACCTGTACACCGAAGAGTTTTTGGCTGCAATTGACGAAAACCTGAAAAAACGCTTAGGTAAATAATTGCCAGGCGATTTAAATAAGAAAAAGCTCATACATTATAGTATGGGCTTTTTTGTTACACATTAAGCTGAGTAAACCAATTTAGCGTTTTCAATTTTCTATTTAACTCCTAACTTAGCGGGCAAAAATACACAACACTATGTCGGCATTATATCCATTAAAATTTAAAACCATATATAAAGACAAGATATGGGGCGGTCAAAAGATAAAAACCTATTTGCATAAAGATTTTGGCAGCCTGCCCAACTGCGGCGAAACCTGGGAAATATCAGGCGTAAAATCTGATGTTTCGGTTGTAGCTTCGGGCGCTTTGGAAGGTGAATCACTAGCCGACTTATTAGAGCAATACAAAGATGAGCTGGTTGGTAAAAAGGTTTATGATCACTTTGGCAACATCTTCCCGTTATTGGTGAAATTTATTGATGCCAATGATGATCTTTCAGTACAGGTACACCCCGATGACAAGTTGGCCAAAGTACGCCATAACTCATTTGGTAAAACCGAAATGTGGTATATCATTGAAGCCGATCCGGGTTCGACACTGATTACCGGTTTTAATCAGGAAATGACCGAGCAAAAATATGTTGATGCTTTAAACAGCGGTCATATCATGGATATCCTTAACAAAGAGGATGCAGTAGCTGATGATGTTTTCTTTTTACCCGCAGGCAGGGTGCATACTATTGGCAAAGGTTTATTGATTGCCGAAATTCAGCAAACATCTGATATTACTTACCGTATTTACGATTTTGACCGTGTTGATGATAAAGGCAATAAACGCGAGTTACATACCGAAGAAGCTCTTGCCGCTATTGATTACAAGCATTATCCCGAATATAAAACCCGATATGAACCTAAAAAGAACGAGACTGTAAAACTGGTTACCTGCCCTTATTTTACTACCAATGTGCTCGATTTTGACGAAAGTACATCGAAAGACTATTCGGCACTTGATTCATTTGTGATCCATGTTTGTGTTGAAGGCGGTTATACTGTAAAATATAACAACCAGGCATATGCGGTTAAAATGGGCGAATGTATCCTGTTACCAAAAAGCATCGATAAAGTTGAGTTGGAAACAACAGGCGGCTTTAAAATACTGGAAAGCTATATTGAATAATAGCATACGGTTGTTTCCTGCGTTTATGAAAAAACAAATATATTTTTTAAGTCTGGCCACAGTAGCATTACTTGCGGGTAATGCCTGCAAAAAAGAAAAGGGTGAACCTGTAAATGCTTATGCAGGTAAGTATTCGCTGATATCAGAAACGAATATAAACATCACCACCGGTCACTCAGATACCTATACAAACGTTGTATCTCCATGCATAAGTGATAACCAAACTAACCTGAAAGGTGACGGCACATGGACAGCCGCTTACGTAGGCGCTGAAGATTGTTATGTTTCAAGGACTGATAATAGTTACACTATTATTGGGCAAAAGGGGGCATCTGCTTCAGGTTCCTGGGTGCAAAGCGGTAACCGGATAAAGTTTACTTTGTCTAATAAATCTGTTTCATACGGCGTGGTGAGCAATGTAGGCGGAAAAGTTCAGCTTACATTTAAAGATACCTCCCAATACTTTATTTCTACTTCGGTATTAATGAAGCAATAATAAATACGGAGCCTTTTAGGTTCCGTATTTATTTACTTGCTCGTTCACTTGCAGTTAAACGTTGTCAAAAACCTCTTTTAACTGATTTATTCTTACAGGTTTGAACAGATAGTCAGAAACCTCAGAAATATTTTTAGCCCGGTAGATATCGTTAAGATCAACTGACGAGCTCACGATATAAATAGCGATCTTTTTCCCCGTTTGGGGCTTTATTTTCGCAAATTCATGCATAAACTCCCAACCATCCATAACCGGCATATTAATATCCAGTAATATTACATCGGGTAAGTTATAATCTTCGTTTGCTTTTTTCAATGCGTAAATGGCTTCTTCTCCATTTACAAAATGGCTTAATTGGGTATTCAGCTCCTTTATGCTTATTAATTTTTTTAGGCCGTAAACGTAAATACTGTCATCATCCACAATCCAGGTGTTAGCCGGACTTCGCTCTGCAATCATCTCTTGGTAATTTTAATTATACCAATCTGATAGTAAATTTTGTGCCAACGTTTACTGTACTGTCAACTTTAATGCTTCCGCCTAATGCTTCAATCTGGTTACGGGTTATAAATAAGCCAATGCCTTTGGCATCCGTATTTTGATGAAATGTTTTATACATGCCAAAAATCTTATCGCCATAACGGTTAAGATCGATACCAATGCCGTTATCTTCAAAAATGAGATAAATATGTTTCCCTTCTGTAAAGGTATAGCATTTTATAACGGGCTGCCTGTCGGGGTGACTGTATTTTAAAGAGTTGGTAAGCAGGTTTTGTAAAATACTTTCCATGTAAGCCGGTATATAACTGATCTCGCGGCATTGCGTAAAGTCACTCTCTACGTGGGCGTTTATGGTCTCAATATTATTTTTTAGTGCCGAGCAAATGTTTTTGAACATCGGCTCCAACTCAACCACCTTCCGCTCTTTGGTAATTTCAGTTTGAATCTTAACTATTTCGTTGATGTGTTCGATGGTCAGATCCAGGCTGTCGCTGATGGTTTTAATATGCGAAAAGATCTCCTCCCGTTCTTCAGTTGTTTCGGTTTGTTCAAACAGGTTTACCATAAATTGAAGGTTGCCCGTATGCGAACGAAGATTATGTGAAACAATGTACGCGAAGTTTTGCAGGCGGCGGTTTTGGTCGGTCAGTAAATTTATCGACTGTTCAAGTTTCAGCAACTTTCTTTTTTCGCTGTCGATATCCTGAATAACCCCTTTAACAGATGTGCATTTGCCCAGGTGATCAATCACTGGTACAGCCTTTACTTTTAACCATAACATATTGTTTTTGGCCGAACGTAAAAGCAATTCAATATCAAAAGGCCTGCTATCTTCAACGGTATGGTTAATAGCATTTTGTAAAACAGGCCGGTACGGAGGCTCAAAAAAACTAATAAACTCTTCAACACTCAGTTTTAAATGATTTTGAAGATCAAATAAATCATATACCTGTTTTGACAGCACAATGGTATTGAGGTTTTGAGGGTCAATTTCCCAGATGCCTAAGCGTGCTGTTTTAAAGGCATCATCATTGGTGATTTGGTTATTTGCCGATAATAAGTCGTCTTGTTTGTAACGGTTGATGTTTATAAGCGAGCCATAAACCATACAGCCATGCTCATCGTCCAGTTTCCTGATAGCGGTTTCAAACCACTGGTACCCGTTTTTTTTTGTTAAAAAACGTAATTGAAGTGACGGTGTGTCTTCCGTTATCCTGTTGTTAATGGCGTTGAAAAAAAACGGTTTATCGCCGTGGTAAAGCAGATGTTCAAAAAAAGTATAAGCATCACATTCAATTTCATTCACTTGATAGCCTAACAGTGTATAGAAGCCCGTTGACCATTTTACTTCCCTTGTATTGAAATTGTATTTCCAGATCCCCGTATCCAGATCATTGATCAAAGGGGTAAGATGTACATCATCGCCGGAAAGTTTACCCTTTTCAAAAAAACTCATATCAACAATCTGTTCACTAATTCAATTTGTTTTTGACACGTGCATATGATTAAAACGTGTGCCATGATTTGAACTTTTTATAATTTATAACCATTAGTTGTGTGTCGTGTCTTCTTCTCAATCATTATTCCACATTTGCCCGGGTTCAAATATAATATTTTTGATACTTTATAATGTATTCTTTTACTGGTATTTACGGTTTGGAGAATATTTGACTATATCTACTACTAATTGAAGTAATATTTTACAAAAATATGCTCAGACTCTATTTTTTGTGTTGAAAAATGAAGGTATCCTTCATGAAATTGTTTGATGTAATTTAATTGTAAAAAATAGCGGGTACTAAGTTAATAAATATGGGTGAACTATTATTGGTTATTATAATGTCCTATTTTACAGGCAATTTGCCGGAGTTTAACTTTGTGGAAAAATATTAAATCGTTATTTGCTTATTAGTTCATCAAGCGCGTTTTTTGCAATCCATTTGGCTGATTTGCTGGGCTGGCCATAAATATTTTGTGCAGTGTTAATGGCTTTAACTTTTAATATATTATTCCGTTTGCCTATTTGGCGTAAAGCCCAGTTAATAGCTTTTTTAACAAAGTTCCGGTCATCCCAGGCTTCCCGCTCCATAATAGGAAACAGGTTTGTAAATATTTCGTCGGGCGCCGTTTTATTATGAACTGCATATTCGGCCATTAAAACAAAACCGGCACGTTTTACAAATTCCTGCTCATGACTGCTATACTCAACAGCTTTATCAATGGCAAATGGGGTGCGGTCAAAAAGATTACCGCAAACCTGGTCGCAAATATCCCATGAATAAAAGTCGCCGGTCCAGCTGTCCATTAGTTCGGGGGTAACCTGTTTAGGATCGGCTATCATGGAGGCCAGCATCCGGGCTTCATGTATTTGCGTATCCCAAAGTGCTAAAGCCAGCTCATGATCTTTTTTAATGATCTTAGCCAGTTTGCGGATCTCCGGCAATTTTACCCCTAAAGCCCTCGAATTATCAATACCAAAACGGGCCATGCCTTTTAAGTACGCAGCATCAGCTTTTTCTTTAAGCTGTTCAAGTACAAATAGTACGTCATCCATTTAATTGGTCATGCTTTTCTTTTGGAGGGTATTGTGAATCGGCACTACCTGCATCAGCGCCGCGCTGCAATAAAAAGGATGAAGCTCCATCACTAAGGCCCCTGCTTTGATGGCTGGATCGGTTTCGGTGAGTTTTTGGGCTTCTTCTACGGTTTCTACATTAAAAATAAAGATCCCACGTAAGGGTTGGTTATCCAGAAACGGACCGGCCACAACTAACTTACCCTCGGCAGCAAGCCGGCCAATATTTTTAAGGTGCGCCATTTGCAGCTGCATATTAGCCGCCGAATCTTTGAGTTGCGTTGGCCCTTCTTTTAAAAAGGCTATCACATACTTTTTCATGCCGTAATCATCAGCCCCAAGCTTTTTAGCCAGGACAGCATCGTAAACAGGTTTTGAAGCAGCAGTATCCTGAGCTAAGCAGTTAAAGCTTAATGCAACAGCGGCAATGATGAGTAAAGCTTTCTTCATAAAAGTAATTATTGATTATATCAAATATAAATAATGCTGGCAAATAAAAAGCCGGGCAACCGCCCGGCTCCAAATCATAATTTCAATATTAAAAATCCGAAATCTAAATTCCGAAATCCGATATCAATCAAAGATTTCCCCTTACTTCCTGTTCTCGTTCAATGGCCTCAAATAGGGCTTTAAAATTACCGGCACCGAATGATTTGGCACCCTTGCGCTGAATAATTTCAAAGAACAGGGTTGGCCTGTCTTCAACAGGCTTGGTGAAGATCTGCAACAGGTATCCTTCGTCATCACGATCGACCAAAATACCTAAGCGTTTTAATGGCTCAAGGTCTTCATCAATATGGCCAACGCGGTCGATCAGGTCATCATAATAGGTTGAAGGAACAGTTAAGAACTCAACGCCACGATTCTGCAGCTCGGTAACGGTGGCTACAATATCATGCGTTGCAAGGGCCAGGTGCTGTACACCTTCATCCTCATAAAATTCAAGGTATTCTTCAATCTGCGATTTCTTTTTACCCTCGGCAGGTTCATTGATCGGGAATTTTACATAGCCGTTCCCGTTGCTCATCACCTTGCTCATTAAAGCCGAATACTCGGTCGAGATCATTTTATCATCAAAGGTGAGGATATTACGGAAACCTAATACTTCCTCATAAAAATTAACCCATTCGTTCATTTTATGCCAGCCCACGTTGCCCACGCAATGGTCAACATATAGCAGGCCGGTATCTGTCGGATTGTAATTATTTTCCAGCTTTTGATATCCCGGTAAAAACAAGCCTTTGTAGTTTTTACGTTCAATGAACATGTGCACCGTTTCGCCGTATAATTTAATGCCGCTGGTTCGTACTTCGCCGTTTTCATCAGTCAGGGTTTGCGGTTGCTGGTAAGGCTGGGCACCTCGTTTGGTGGTTTGCTCAAAGGCATCGTAGGCGTCGTCAACCCAAAGGGCCAATACTTTCACACCATCGCCATGTTTTTTAACATGATCGGCAATAGGGTGATCAGAGTGAAGAGGAGTGGTGAGCACTATCCTGATTTTGCCTTGCTGCAAAACGTACGATGCCCTGTCGCGCACCCCGGTTTCGGGGCCGGCATAAGCCAGGTTTTGAAAACCGAAGGCCGTTTTATAATAATGGGCCGCCTGCTTGGCATTGCCAACATAAAATTCCACATAATCGGTACCGTTAAGGGGTAGGAAGTCAGCCCCCTCTAAATCTCCCCCGGTAGGGGAGACTTTTTTATCTAAAGTTTGTGTGTGCATTTTAATTAGTGATTTAGTGAGTTAATGATTAGTGATTTTGGCATTACGGCTAATTGCCTTTCAGCTTTTACCTTTCGCCTTTAACCTCACATTTGCCAGCTCTTATAATAATTTTCGTCCTCAATCTTAATCGCGTCTTCCGTGAGCATCAGCGGCCTGAACGGATCGATCATCACCGCCAGCTCATCTGTTGATTCTTTGCCTATTGATTTTTCAACCGAGCCGGGGTGCGGGCCATGTGGGATGCCACCGGGGTGCAGGGTGATCTGCCCTTTTACCACGCTTTTGCGGCTCATGAAATCGCCATCTACATAATATAACACCTCGTCGCTGTCCACATTACTGTGGTTATAAGGTGCAGGGATAGATAACGGATGGTAATCAAACTTGCGGGGCACAAAGGAGCAGATTACAAAGTTATTACCCTCAAAGGTTTGGTGTACCGGAGGCGGCTGGTGTAAGCGCCCGGTTATGGGTTCAAAATCATGGATAGATAGCGCCCAGGGATAATGGAATCCATCCCAGCCCACAAAATCAAAAGGATGAGTGCCATATATATAGGGATAAATAAGACCTTGCTTTTTGATCAGGATCTTGAAATCGCCATGCTCATCATAAGTTTTCAGATCGGCCGGTAGTTTGATATCGCGCTCGCAATAAGGAGAATGTTCCATCAATTGACCATATTGGTTTCGGTAGCGTTTTGGCGGCCGGATAGGGCTAAAGCTTTCCACAATGAAAAGCCGGTTGCCCATGCCGTCAAACTCCATCTGGTAAATGGTGCCGCGGGGGATCACCAGGTAATCGCCGTATTGAAACTTGATATTACCAAAGCCTGTTTTTAAAGTACCTGTGCCTTCGTGAATAAAAACTACTTCATCGGCCTGGCTGTTCTTATAAAAATAATCGGTCATGCTTTGGCGCGGCGCTGCCAGCGAAATATGCAGATCGCTGTTTACCAGTACCGGCTTGCGGCTTTGCAGGTAGTCATCCTCGGGCTGGATATTGAAACCTATCAGACTGGTATGCTTCAGGTGTTTTTCGCGTGCTATTTTGGGCTCCACGCTGTAGGGCTCGCCAAGGGTTTTTACAATGGTGGGTGGGTAGGCGTGGTATACCAGCGAATAAAGGCTTGAAAAACCTTCTGTTGACACCAGCTCTTCGGCATATAAACTACCATCGGGCTTACGGAATTGCGTATGCCGCTTAGGCGGAATTGATCCTAAACTATGATATAGAGGCATGAATTGGTTTAATTGGTTAACAATAAAACGTATAAAATGCTGATTTGTGTTCGGGCTAAAAAGTCCGTAACGCCTAGCCTGACCATTTAATAAATAATGGTTAAAAAAGATAGAGGAAAGAGGAGGGGAAATTAGTATTGCGCCAGCACGATCTTGGCAAGCATAGCATCTCTGAACGATGACGCATCGCTCATGGAGGTTAACCCCAATGAAAACAGGAAATGCATTTGTACGCGTAACATGATACTAAGTTAGGGGGATTATTTTTAGGATGCAAATTTAGGGTTGAATAGTGAGTGGTTGATTAGGTGAGTGGTTAGTTATTTTTTAATTCTTACGCCGCCGCTCGGCTCCAGCCGAGTGGCGACTATAAAACGGCCTCTGGCCGCCGGCATGATGTATACAGGCCAGAGGCCTGGGAATAATTACCACTCGGCTGGAGCCGAGCGGTGGCAGTATATCTTTATATACGCCCGCGAGAGAGACCACTCAACTTAATCAACCATTCACTATAATTCCCTCAATCAAAATCATTAGCTTTGATTATACCAATTAAGCTACTCTATGAAATTAGTATCCTATAAAACCGAAGACCGCGAACATCTTGGCGTTTTTGTTAATGGCCACATCTACAATTTAAACTCATGCGATAAGCTGATCCCTGATAACATGAACGAATTTTTATGGGGAGGGCCAGAACTGATGGAACATGCCGCGCGGGTTAATGAAGAAATCCGGTCGGGAAAGATAGAGGCTAAAGAGGAACTGTTTTTTGAGCTAATGGCCCCGGTGCCGCACCCAACATCATGCCGCGATGGTTATGCGTTCCGTCAGCATGTGGCTTCGGCAAGGCGTAACCGTAAGCTGGATATGATACCCGAGTTTGATCAGTATCCTATATTTTATTTCACTAACCATAACGCTGTACAAGGGCCCGGCGAAATTGAATGTATGCCCGATCATTTTCAAAAGCTTGATTTTGAGCTGGAAGTTGCCGTTGTTCTCAATAAAAAAGGACGTAACATTACCGCCGCCGAAGCCGATAGCTTTATTGCCGGTTACATGATCATGAACGATATGAGCGCCCGCACCCTGCAAATGGAAGAAATGCTGCTGAACCTTGGCCCGGCAAAGGGTAAGGATTTTTCGACGGTGATTGGTCCCTGGCTGGTAACGCCCGACGAACTGGAGCAATATAAAGTACCTGCAAAACCTGGTCATACAGGGAATGCCTATAACCTGGAGATGAAATGCGTGGTGAATGGCAAACAGGTATCGGCAGGTAATATGGCCGATATGGACTGGACCTTTGCCGAGATCATTGAGCGAGCTGCCTATGGTTGCGATGTTTTACCGGGCGATGTAATAGGTTCGGGCACGGTTGGCACAGGCTGTTTTCTTGAACTGAATGGCACCGGCGTACTTAATAATGCCGATTATGAACCACAATGGCTGCAGCCGGGTGATCTGGTTGAAATGGAAGTTACCGGTTTAGGGATGCTGGGGAATATTATAGAAAAAGCGGATAGTAATTTTTCGATCTTGAAGTTAAAGAAGTAAAAAGAATATACCACACTATTGCAAATAATTGTGTTATTGCGAGAAATCATTAGGGAAACTCCGGAAAAAATGGTAATGACGTATAAAATACGTTTTAGAGATGGTGTGCGGGGCGCGTTAGTGATAGGAGCGGATACCGGCCTTGTGGCTAATGCCTGTGCAGTATGAGCGTATAGCACGGGCCGCAGGCAACGCTCATGTTTATAATATCGATCAAAAAAAATATTTAATAACCAACAACTTACAACCAAGTCATTATAAGCGTAGCGTGGCACCCGCATGTTATACAGTGTGGCTTTGCTTACGCGCTATTGCCACCCTACGCTCGCAATGGCATGTTTTATAATATTTACCCATGCCAACCATCCATATATCCGATCTTTCTCCTGTTCAACTGCAAAGCTACCTGAACTTTGCGGTAGCACCACGACCGATTTGCCTGGCCTCAACGGTTGATAAAGCCGGGAATGTAAACCTGAGCCCATTCAGCTATTTTAATATTTTCAGCGTTAATCCGCCCATTTGTATTTTTTCGCCATCGCGCAGGGTAAGGGACAATACCACCAAACACACGCTCGAAAATATCAGGGAAGTGCCCGAATGCGTGATCAATATTGTTAACTATGATATGGTACAGCAAACTTCGCTCTCAAGCGTAGAATATCCTCAGGGCGTTAATGAGTTTATTAAATCGGGTTTAACGCAGTTACCTTCGCAACTGGTAAAACCCCCGCGTGTGGCCGAGTCATACGTACAACTGGAATGTGTGGTTAACGAAGTGATTGAATTGGGGCAAAGTCATGGTGCAGGTAATCTTGTGCTTGCCGAAATTAAGCTGGTCCATATTAATGATGCCGTTTTAGATGCAGAGGGCAAAATAAACCAGGCCAAAATGGACCTGGTTGCCCGGCTTGGCGGCGACTGGTATTGCCGGGTTACTAAAGATAACCTGTTTAAAGTAGCCAAACCCAATACCAAAATGGGCATAGGTGTTGATGCACTGCCTTATGCTATCCGTAACTCAAGGATCCTTACAGGTAACAACCTCGGGCAATTGGGTAACCTCGAAGCTATACCCGGCGATGAAGCTATTGAAGCCTTTGCGCTTACCCCGGAGATAAAAGAAGTACTTGATGCCACCATCGGCGATAGTCAGACCCGTGAGTTGCAATTACATTTGAAAGCTAAGCAATTGCTTGAAGAAGAGCGGGTTGAAGAAGCTTTGATGGCGTTGCTGATGGAATGATAGCTGAATATGTATTCTTCTGCCAGTGTAGTACGGATCATCAGCTACATCCCTTTAAAGTCTGTTATAGTATTTCCATCATACCGGTACACTCCACCTACAGCACCAAACCAAATATTTCCTTTATCATCTTCTAAAATCCCAAAAACCATTGGCTTATTAGTTATTTCGGTTACTGATGGCTTTTTATCAGACAAGGATTTTTCATCGTAACGAGAAAGCGCCCAGGCCGCTGTATTAGCGCTAAAACCAGAAAGTACCCTGTTAGGGTTATCAGCATTTTCTGAACTTGTCCAAATGTTTCCTTTTTTATCTTCGTAAACGTAACCCGCAAATTTCCGGGTGAAATTGGTAAATGAACTACCATCATAGCGCCACAGTCCATCACTGCCGGCGAGCCAGATATTGCCCTTTTTATCTTCCATTACAGAACGAACGTTGGTAAAAGGTTTACCATTACGGCTGAAAACGTTAAATATTTTTCCGTCGTACACAAAGGTGTTGCCTCTTGTTGCAAACCAAAGCTTGCCCGTTCTGTCTTCAATAATTGAATTAACTTCATAAGGTGCCCTATCCGGAAATGTTTTCCCTGTTGGGTCTTCATTCATCCCATTTCCGTTTATGATATAATTCCGAAATGATGTTCCGTCATACCGGCTTGTTCCACCCCGAACGCCGAACCAGATGCTGCCTTTTTTATCTTCATAAATACTTACAACATCATTATTGAGAAGGCCATCCTTTATTGTAAAATTGCGAAAGGATTTACCATCGTAACGGTAAGCACCTGAACCGATAGAGCCAAACCACAGGTTGCCTTTCTTATCTTCTAAAACAGAAAAAAAGCGGGCCGAAGTCACTTTACTTGTGATATTGGTAAAAGATTTCCCATCGTACCGAAAAATGCCATCAAAAGCAGCAATCCAAATGTTGCCTTTTTTATCTTGTATGATATTACGGGTAATTCGGTTAGGCCCGGCGAAAGGAACTACGTTCTCGGCATGTTTTTGCTGGGCCTGTACAGGGAAATAAATTACTCCTGCCAGCAGAATAATCAGGCAGGAGAAAACGTTTCTTTTCTTTTTCATATCATATCAAAGTTGATCCAGCGAAATTACTTTGATACCTCTCCGTCAGAAGAACCAGGATTGTAAATAAAAATGTAAACTTTGTAAATAAAGCCTCCATATTATGCCTGGTGGCCGAAGCCTCCTCTCCCAGGGAGTGCAAATACTTATTTGGATTGACATTGAGCTGATAACACCGATCACAAGCTAAATATTTGAGCCCCAACCGCGTAATTAAAAAAATCAACGGTCAATACGCGTATTCCTTCCCTTTAAGATGATAATCAACTGGTAGCTGTCGTTTTTCAAATAATTCGTAAGCCGGTTTGAGGTTGCGCCAAAAGGCATCCTGTTTGTAAGCCGCATAGCGCTTTAAGTTTGCGTCATCCATCCGGAAAGGGAAAATATCAACACGAACTTGCTTTTGGCCGGCTACAAACGCCTCGTAAACCAGGGTATAAATTTCTTCAATGCGCGCATCAGTCATGGCATAGCAACCTATAGAAGCACAATGCCCATGTACCATGATGGCGCTGCCGGTATAACCTTTAGCTTTATCAATGGCATTAGGATAGCCTACATTAATAGCCAGGTAATAGTTGCTTACCGGGTTAAGTTGTTTGGGTTCTATGGTATATAAGCCTTCCGGGCTTTTACCATCGCCGCTGCGGGTTTTGGTACCTAATCCGCCTGAATATGTGCATACGTCATAAGTTTTAAAGAGCTGGTATTTATTAGCCGATTTTACCCATACTTCAAGTACGCTGATGTCTTTAATGATACGGAGGTACACTGGGCCATAGGGGCAAAGCCTTTATCTTTAAGTTCTTTCTGAAGTTTAGGCCATATTTTAAGACGTACATCGGTGGCCCGTTTGCTGTCGGGGATTTCGGTTTTGTGAAGTGCTAATAATAGAATCAGCAACAACAACGTAATTGGTTTAGGCATTGGTTAGGTTTTTAACTATAATTATAGTTAACGGAGTTATTGGAAGGAAATTATGTGGGAGGGGAGATTTTTTGTTGGCTAAAAATGCAGGTTATAGTCTCCATGTCATTGCGAGCGCAGCGCGGCAATCGCACGGATGCATAGCCGCTCTGTATAGCATGCGATTGCTTCGTCGTCCCTCCTCGCAATGACATTTTTTGTTGTAAGCAGTTGGTGCTATATCCCCAACACCTGCTTCAACTTCACATACCCTGTTTTACTTACCGGGATTTTGGCACCCGATTTCAGGATGGCCAGGTGCGCGTCTTTTTCGTATGGATCGATACGGGTGATTTGTTGTATGGCTACGATGTAGGAGCGATGAACACGAACAAAATGATTAGGATCAAGGGTTTGCTCAAAAAAGCTCATGGTTTTGTTTTTGAGGTACGAGCCTTCTTTGGTGATCACACTTACATAATCATCATCAGCCTGCAAATACTCAACATCGGCAACGGGGATGATCTTTACCTTAGTGCCAGTTTTTACCACAATACGCTCATGCTGCGCAGGCGACTGGGTAGCGGCGGTTTCCAGCAACTCTTCCGTTTGTTTAACAGCCGGTTTTGGCGTGGCTGAAGCCAGGAATTTTTCAACCGCTTTATTAAAGCGTTCTTTACTGAATGGTTTTAATAAATAGTCAACCGCGTGTGCTTCAAAAGCTTTGATGGCGTATTCGTCAAATGCGGTAGCAAATATTACGGCAGGAGGCTGTTCAACCAGTTCCAACATTTCGAAGCCGGTAATTTTGGGCATCTGGATATCTAAAAAGACCAGGTCGGGCTGGTGCTGTTGAATGGCTTTAAGGCCTTCAAAGCCGTCGTTGCATTCCTGTATCAGTTCAATGTCTTTAAAATCAAGCAGGTATTCCCTTACAACCATGCGGGCTAAAGGTTCATCATCAATAATTAAAGCTCGCTTCATAGTTGCGGTATTTTTATAATGGTTGTGTACAGATCATCGCTCGCATGGGTTTCCATTAAATCATTGCGGGCATACAGCAAATATAATCGCCGTTGCACTCCCCGCAAACCAAAACCTGTACCTTTTTTTGGTTTAGATGTTTGCGGATCGTAAGGGTTCTGTACCATTAAGTTCAGGTAGCCATCCTCAATTTCACCGCGAATGCTCACTGTAACTTCGCCTATGGTGTCGTACAGGCCAAATTTAATGGCATTTTCAACCAAAGGCTGTAACAGCATGGATGGTAATATGGCACTTCCGCATTTGGGGTCACAGCTTATTTCGGTTTGTAGGCGGTGGCCAAAGCGTACTTTTTCTATGTCGAGGTAGAGGTTAAGATGCGCCAATTCCTCGGTAAGGCTAACCTGCAGCTGATCGTCCTTTTTAAGTGTTCCGCGCAAAAAGTCGGATAACTGGTGGATCATCCTGCGGGCCTCATCTGGTTTAAAGCCAATAAGCGCGTTGATGGAATTTAAGCTGTTAAACAGGAAGTGGGGCTGTAGTTGCTGCCTCAAATTATATAATTCGGCCTCGCGGGCCAACTGCTCAGCTTCGGTTTTGCGTTTCAGGGTTTCTTTCTGATCCAATTGCGAAAACCATAACAAACTGATCATCGCCATCCACCCTATAGCTAAAAAGTCGGTAAAAAAGCGGATGGTTAACGATTGGGCCAGGAAACCGGTGTAAATCGTATCGCTGTTAATTAACGGCAAAAGGTAACGGCAGCCGGCCGTACAGATCCCTGCAAGCGCAACACACCATATAAAGAGATTAATATAGCTGCCCTTGCCCGGTTGGTAGTAACGTAAGTTGTTATTGATAAGCCAGCATGCACATGAAAGCAATATGGCGCTTAACAGGCCATCGGTAGCGGCGGTGAACCATAAAAAACCAAAACTATGGATGATGTAAGTTTGCAATGCAGCCCAGGCCACACCGCATATTACAAATGCCGCGTATAGTTTTGATGATTGTATTGATGGAACTTCCAAAACGGGTTACTTTCTGTGGTTTTAAGGTTTAATTTCTGATGCCCAATAAGGCCGACTTATGATGCGCCCATGCAATGTACAGGTCGGCATCGGGTGTTTCGTGTATGTTGTAATACAATTCAGCACCGTCGGTAAGTTCGCCAAGCTGGTTAAGCTCGGCTACATCAATAAATTGCCATTTAACGGTTTGTTTTTCAATATTCTTGAAGCTATCCTGGTTGGCGTGACCTATCCGGTTAGCTTTTTCATAAGCTACCAGTTCATTATCTGCGCTGATCAATCTTAATTGCTCATCAAATTGCGCCTGATGGTCGCCATCCCCGCTTATCACCCTGAAAACTAATTTTGCTACGTACCAGTTCATGTTTTTATGCTTTTCGTAATTAGCTGCCTTGATTAATTAATAACTGCGGATATCCACCCCTGCAAATATGGATACGCCTTTAAGCACCAGCACCTTTTCGCTGCCTACACTTGCGGTGCTCCTGATGCGTTTATCATCAACACTGGCAAAAACCGCCGCCAGGTCAGATACTACCTGCCAGTTTGATGGCACAATAATTTTGGTGCCGCCGAAGATCTGGGTAATGTCAATGATAATGCGGCCGTTAATATCTGCCTGGGTAAAATCAAGCTCGGCCCCGCCAAATATGTTTACGATATCACCACCGCGGAACTGTTTGGAAAGAATGGTTTTGTTAACCCCACCAAAAATGGATACAGTATCGATATAATCATCGCCAGAATATTTGGTGTTGTATTGCTGTTGTTTTTGTGCGTAAGGATCAACCGGGGGGATCTCGCTGCCTTCTTCTTTTACGGTGTAGTCAACAGTTTCGGCTTTTTCAAATTGGAAGGGCTCTTTTTTATCCCAGTTGGCCCATTTCTCTCCTTTGAAATCGTTTTTCCATTGCTGCGGATCAAAATGTTTGTTGCGCCTTAATATCAGCCACATACCAAATCCAATTACAGCTAAGGGCCAAAGAATACGGTCGGAATTATTGATGTTTTTGCTGAGCAGAAGCAATACACCTAAGCCTACCAGCAAAAGCCATGAGGCTTTTTTGTACTGATGCTTTGAGCCAATATAAAGCCCCCAGAAGACAAGCCAAAATGGCCACAAAACAATATTATGTGGTATAAAGAAGAGGTTGAACTGCTGAAGCAGCAGTATGCTGCCTACAGCAAGTAAAATGATCCCGGCAACAGACTTACCCTTGTTGGGATCTTTTGGATGTTCTATATCGTTGTTCATTGTATTATCTGCAAATTGAAATCATATCCAAAACTAAGGTAACATTATAGTTGAGCCAAACAAAAACTGGCGACGTATTTAAAGAAATCGGTGAAGGGGGATGTTTTGGCGGTGAAAAAGTTGCGGTTGATTTTTTATCATCCGGCAAAAATAAAAATTTGTATGTTGCGACGGTTTTTTATCTATAAATAACCATACTAAACTTTATCATATTAAGATGAAACAGGACTTTAGCCCATTCCGCGGCACTGTGTTTGAAAAGGAATACACCCTCAGTATTGGATGGAAAATATTTTTATACATCTTTATTGCGACGATGATTATCGGAGGGGCTTATCTGACTTATACTTCTATCGCCGATAAAAGTTGGTGGCTGCCGTCAATCGGTATTGCGCTGATAGCGCTGGGTATTTATTGTTATCTCGAATTAAAAGCAAGTAAGATAATTATATCCAATAACGGTATAAAAAGAGTAGGATATTTTAGCAGCCGGGAACTGTTGACGAATGATATTAAAGGTTACGATACCGCCCAGGGTAAAAGGATAACGATACGGCCTGTCGATAAATCAAATAAAGCAATAGTTTTAAGCGATTACAGCTACTTTTCTGACCATCGCGGGATATTGGAATGGATATTGGCAAATTGTAAGGATCTTGATGCCGAACAGGAACGGATAGGAATTGAGGAGATCCAAAACGACGATAGTTACGGCTACACCGGAGAAGAGCGGTTGGCCGAGTTAAAACGGTTAAAGCGATTTTGCTCGTACTTTAATTATGCCGGAGCAGCTGTGTGCTTTTGGGTGTTTATGTATCCCCGGCCTTATGATTTTGCTGTTTTAACAGGCATTGTATGGCCTTTAGTAGTGATGTTTGTGTTTTATTCAAAGAGAGATGTGGTTACGCTTAACAGTGCCGATAGGAAGAAACAGGCTGTATATCCATCACTGAACACTGCATTTATACTGCCGCCGTTTGCGCTTCTGGTAAGAACTTTTGTTGATTTTAAATTAATGCATTTAACAGATGCACTTTTGCCTGCAGCCGTAATTATGGTTGTTTTAGGCGCAGCTTTTATTGGGATAATAATGAGCGCGAAGGAAAAAGCACGTAACAACAGAACTACCTGGTTCAGCGCTGTGATGTTTGTTCTGTTATATGGTTTTACAGCACCTATCCTGATCAATTGTAATTTTGATTACGCCGAACCAAAAGTGTACACAGCACGGGTGCTTAACCAAAGGGTATTGACGGGGAAACATACTTCATATGAATTAACACTAAGCAAATGGGGGCCGAAAGAAAGCGAAGAAACCGAAGTATCCAAATCGCTTTATTACCAGGTCAAAGTTGGGGATACTGTATACATAAATCTAAAACCCGGACTTTTTAAAATGCCATGGTTTTATGTCAGTAAATAAGTTGGTAAATTAAGGGCTCAAATCCGGTCAAACTCAATGAAAATACTGGCGATATCAGCAGGCATATTAATAGCAATATTATCTGTGCTTGGAATGCTGAATTGTAAAGCAC
Source organism: Mucilaginibacter gossypii (assembly GCF_900100945.1). GTDB lineage: Bacteria > Bacteroidota > Bacteroidia > Sphingobacteriales > Sphingobacteriaceae > Mucilaginibacter > Mucilaginibacter gossypii. Next base: position 493,513 of record NZ_FNCG01000004.1, read on the forward strand.
AGTTGCAGATACAAAATGAAGGAAGCATTGTAAAAATGAAAATAATTGAGCTTCCGGGCGTGTGTAGTGGAACTAAAGCTAAGTACTTTATGAAAGTATTTTATGAGGGGGCGACATACTCAAAGCAGATAGGCGCAAATTTTTGTGAGACGCACCGGGTAGGGAAAAATATAGAGATGAAGTATTTAAAAGGGAAAGATCAGATTCTTTTTCCTGAAGAAGATGTAATAGGTAATTTAATTGCCGCCACCGCAATATGCCTTTTGGGTATATTTATTATAATATACGCACTGAAAACACTGCAATAAGCTCTACTTGCCCGCGGTTTATATAAAACAAAAAGCCGGGGCTTTTTAAAAATGCCCCGGCTTTGATATATGATGGATGATTGAGTTTAAGCTTCGGTTTTGGGTTGTTCAAAGTCGAAGTGTTGTTTAGCTTTTTCGTTCTTTTCCCAGAAGTCCCGGTCGGTTTGTTTGGCCGGTTTGATGGCTATCCAGGTGCCAAGCAGCATCAATGCAATTGGCCAGGTTATACGGTCGGCGTTATAAACGTTATCATTTACCAGGAATATGATGCCTAACAGTATCATAAAGATCCATGATGGTTTTTTAAAGTCATGTTTGGCACCCATGTAAGCGCCCCAGGCTATGAACCACATTGGCCAGCTAAAAAGCCAGTCGGGAAGTAGGAAGGCATTAAGCTGATCTATCAGAAATAAACCACCGGCTGCCAGTAAAATTATTCCTAACATGATTTTGCCATTTCTTTTGTTTTCGGTGTTTATTATATCGTTGTTCATCGCTTTAAGTTTTAATGTTACCCAAAACTACTGCAACAGGGCAGGCGGGTCAATCAATTGTTGGCGATGTAAGGGGAGATGTCGGTAAAGTAGGGGATAAGGGCGGTGAAAAGAAGCGGAGCGGCAAGAGCCAGGAAGTCAAGAGTCAAGAAGCAAGATCAAAGAAGCAAGAAAAGAAAGAGTAGGTTCTTATTCAAAAATCAAATTGTCATACGACAGAGCACCGGAAGGAATGAGCGCCCGAGCGAAAGAGAAATCTTATGCGCCATATATCTCACAGCAAGGTGTATAAGATTTCTCCTCACACCACCCCATGCCCCCACCGGTTCGTCGAAATGACAATTTTTGATCAAAAAAGAACCCTCTCCTTTGGAGAGGGCAGGGTGAGGTCTTATTCCGGTTCTTGCTGGCTCAGGCAGTGGAAACTGCCGAGGCCCCAGATAATGTCGGTACTGTCAATGCCCACAACCTTGCGGTCGGGAAAGCATTTGGTTAATATATCAAGCGCTTTATCGTCGTTCTTTGAACGGTAAGTAGGCACAATAACGGCCGAGTTGGCAATGTAAAAATTAGCATAAGATGCCGGTAAACGGGTATCTTCATAAACAACCGCATCAGGCATGGGCAATTCAACAATGTTTAGCTGTTTGCCGTTAAGCAGGCGCATGGTTTTCAGCGTTTCGAGGTTTTCCTGTAGCAGGTGATAGTTTTCATCGTTCTTATCTTCCTCCACAACGGTAACTACGGTATCTTCGTTTACAAAGCGGGTGATATCGTCGATATGTCCGTCGGTATCATCTCCTACAATGCCATCACCCAGCCAAAGGATCTGTTCTGCGCCATAATAACTTTGCAGGTAGCTCTCAATTTGTTGCTGGTTAAGCTGCGGGTTCCGGTTTTTGTTAAGCAGGCAAGCAGTGGTAGTTAAAATAGTGCCTTTACCGTTAAAGTCGACCGAGCCACCTTCCATTACTATGCCGGGATTAAATACCGGCAAACCAAAGTGGTTACCTATTTTGGTAGGGATCACGTCATCCAGGTCGAATGGAGGGTATTTGCCGCCCCATGCGTTATAACCCCAGTCTACGATAGCTTTTTGACTTGTAGTTGGGTTGATCAAAAACGCCGGACCGTGGTCGCGGCACCAGGCATCATTGGTCGGGAATTCAAAGATCTCGATCTTATTCAAATCCACACCGGCATTCTGCAGTTGAAAAATTACAGATGCTTTCATATCCTCATTTACTACGTTGATACGTACCAGTTCGCCTTCGGTAACTACCTTAATGAACTCAATGTAAGGTGCGTAAATGGTATCGATCTTGCCCGGCCATGAAGCTTCCTTATGTGGCCAGCTTAACCAAGTGGCGGTATGTTTAGCCCACTCGGCGGGAAAAGAAAAGCCTTGCGAGGCGGGGGTAAGTATAATTTTGTCCATAGTCGATAGTCGATGGTCCATGGTAGAAGGTTTTATAGTGTATTTCTCAAAGCTGTTATCATTTTACATAATGCCTGGTATTCATTATATAATTTATGAAAATCATCTTCCTTAATAATTTTTCGTTTTTTGGCAATAAACAGACATGCTACAACTTCAATGGCTGATCTTAATGCGTAACTTAAAAAAGTTTTGAAAACTGCATTGGTTTGTCCCGTGCAACCTTCGGCGATATTAAGTACTACAGAATCAGCAGCCCTTTTTATTTGGGACGTTAAAATAAATAACTCTTCCTTCGGAAAACTGTTTTTTGTAAGTGAATTAATCTCATCAGTTAGCTCCAGAGCTTTTTGCCAGACCTGGAGGTTTTCAAATTTAAAGCCATACTTTTTACAATGGTCTATGGACTATCGACCATGGACTAATCCTCATCTAACAGTCTCTTTGTTATCGGCTGATAAGAATCTATGCGGCGATCCCTCAAAAACGGCCAGTGGCTGCGGTAGTAATCCGATTTATCCAGATCAAGTTCCTGTACTATAACTTCTTCCAGATCATGTGATGTTTGATGTATAATAGCACCAAATGGGTTAGCAAAGAACGAACCGCCCCAGAATTTTACACCGGCTTCCTCGCCAACACGGTTCACACTTACTACGTGTATGCCATTAGCTACCGCATGCGAACGTTGAATGGTTTGCCATGCGTTGTATTGCTCAACGTTGGTAGCTTCGTCTTGAGTGGTAGCCCAGCCAATTGCGGTTGGGTAAAATAATATATCGGCACCCATTAAAGCGGTGATACGCGCTGCTTCAGGGTACCATTGGTCCCAGCAGATCAATACACCTATACGGGCAAATTTGGTGTTGAATACTTTGTAACCCAAATCGCCAGGCGTGAAGTAAAATTTTTCGTAAAAGCCCGGATCATCAGGAATATGCATTTTGCGGTATTTTCCTAAATAGCTTCCGTCGGCATCAAGCACGGCAGTGGTGTTGTGGTAAACACCCTGAGCACGTTTTTCAAATAACGAAGCAATGATCACCACATTCAGCTCGGCAGCAACTTTTGAAAGCTCATCGGTTGATGGGCCGGGAATGGCTTCGGCCAGCTTAAAATTGTCGTAATTTTCTTCATCGCAAAAGTAAAGCGAGGTAAAAAGTTCCTGTAAACAAACTATTTGCGCGCCTTTAGCAGCCGCTTCCCTTACTTTAACAATTGCTTTCTGCAGGTTCTGCTCTTTATCAGCAGTACAGCTCATTTGTACTAAACCAACTTTTACTTTACTCATCTCCAAAAAATTTGCGCAAAAATAACACTTTGTTGTCAGGATTTTACCGATTTGATGTTATGATTACACAGCGTTGAATATTTGATTACAATAGCCATGGTTTAATTATTTGAGCTATGAATTATCCTGGTAAGAATAGCCCGTAATAATTAACTGATTTACTGGTTTTAATGTTTGTGAAAACAAAATGAAGAAAAATTGTTAATTGACTATCCCGTACATCCAAATAAAAAAATAACATAGCTTTGCAGCCGAATGACACAAACAGAAGACATCATTGACGAAGGTGCCGAACACAAAACCTGGAAAGGTAAGCTTTGGGGCGTTATAAAAGTAATCCTTATCATAGCAGTAACCGGGGGGTTGCTTTACTATGTATTCAGTAAGGTTCCGTTTGCGAAAATTAAATATCGCTTAATCCATGCCGACCGCGCCTGGTTAGCTGCCGCTATTGCCTGTTATATCGGGTCGATGCTTTTTTCGTCATGGCGGTTGTTAAGCTACTTTAAATCCATCGGTTTGCGGTTAGACTGGCGCTTCAACCTGCGTTTATATTTTCTTGGCTTGTGCTATAACGTGTTATTACCCGGCGGTATCGGCGGCGATGGTTACAAAATTTACCTGCTGCATAAACGCTATCATTTGCCTACCAAAAAAGTATTCTGGGCTATCTTGTTTGACAGACTTAGCGGTTTTTGGGCCATAGGGGCCATTGTAGTTGGTTTGGTAATTTTAATACCAAGTTTTCCTTATCATCTGGCCTGGCCGCTTGGTATAGTATCGGTTGGTTCTGTGATCTATTACGCTGTAGCCCGCAAGTTTTTTAAAGAATACACTCACAACTTTATACAGGCCCACTTAAAAGCAATAGGTGTACAAAGTATGCAATTGCTTGCCATTGTTTGCTTACTGCTTGCGCAGGATTTTAACGGCAAATTTGCCCCTTACCTGTTGTCATTTCTTTTCTCATCGCTGGCGGCAATTATACCTTTTAGTTTGGGCGGCGGCGGTATCCGCGACGCGCTGTTTCTTACCCTTGCCCGTCAATTTAACTTAGCCGAAGATATGGCGGTTTACCTGAGCTTTGGATTTTATCTAATCTCAATTATTGTAGCTTTATTAGGTGTATATTATGTATTAGCTCCTAAGCGGCTTGAGGCCAGTCTTAAAAAAGGCGAAGAACCAAAATTGGAAAATCACCCGATAGAAGAATAATATTCTGCCTCTGTTTTAATTTCAGAATAATAAACTGAAACTTGTTTTCATGGCAACCATCTGCTAAACTTGGCGTTGTATTATAAATCGCAAGTTATCAATGAGCCATTTTAATGATTTTAATAATCCGCAGGTTGCGGCATTGCCCGGTCATTTAAAACAATTTATTGTCGACCAGCACTACGAGCATTATACGCCTATCGATCATGCGGTGTGGCGCTATGTCATGCGCCAAAATTATAGTTATCTAAAGGATGTTGCTTACTACCCGTACATTCCCGGCTTGCAAAAAGCAGGTTTAACTATTGAACATATTCCCGATTTACAGGAGATGAATGACGCCCTCGGCAAAATTGGCTGGGGTGCTGTTACGGTCGACGGCTTTATCCCGCCGGCAGCCTTTATGGAGTACCAGGCTTACCGGGTGCTGGTTATAGCTGCGGACATTCGCCAGTTAAAACATATTGAATACACCCCGGCGCCCGATATTATCCACGAGTCGGCAGGGCATGCGCCCATTATTGCCGATAAGGATTACCATGAATACCTGAGCTATTTTGGATCGATAGGGGCCAAGGCCATGTTTTCGGCACAGGATTTTGAGCTTTATGAGGCTATCCGGGCTTTATCGATATTAAAAGAAATGCCCGATGCCGATGAACAGGAAATCCTTAAAGCCGAAGAGCTGGTAACTTATTGCCAGGAGAATATGGGTGAACCTTCGGAAATGGCGTTGCTAAGCCGCTTACACTGGTGGACGGTAGAGTACGGCTTAATAGGCACTCTTGAACAGCCAAAAATCTATGGTGCAGGCCTGCTTTCATCTATCGGTGAAAGTTCAACCTGTATGAATAAAGATGTACAAAAGCTATGGTATACTATTGACGCTGTTAAATATCCTTATGATATCACCAAGCCACAGCCCCAGCTTTTTGTAACCCCCGATTTTCAAAACCTGATCAGCGTGCTGGAAGAGTTTGCCAATACGATGGCTTTCAGAAAAGGTGGTGCTTACGGATTAAACAAGGCTGTTGAAAGCAAAAATACCTGTACGGCTGTTTACAGTTCGGGCTTGCAGGTTTCGGGTAACATTACCGATTTTAAGACAGATGCAGCCGGCAAACCTTATTTTATAAAAACCACCGGCCCCACCGCGCTGGCTCTGAACAATAAACAGTTAAGAGGCCATGGTAAAGATTATCATAAAGATGGTTTCAGCTCGCCGGTTGGCAAATTGAAAGGCTATCACGATACATCTTTGGAGGATTTTTCGGAGTATGATCTGAAAGCGGCGGGTATAATAAAAGGGCTGGGAACCGAACTGCATTTTGAAAGCGGGATCACCGTAAAAGGCATTGTTAAAAATATCCTTTCAGAGGCTGGCAAAATCTGCCTGGTCACTTTTGATAACGTAACCGTTACTGATGATAATGGAACGGTGTTGTTTGATCCGGCCTGGGGCGTTTATGACATGGCTGTTGGCGAAGAGATCATTTCGGTATTTTGCGGAGCGGCTGACAGGGAGGCTTATGAAACCATTGTTTATAAATCCAAAACAGAAACATACCACGCCCGGCATGATCATAAAACCAAAGAACTGCACAGGCTTTACCAGCAGGTACGCAATTGCCGCACAAATCATGGCGATTATGGCTTTTTAGGCAATGTATGGCAGCAACTGCAAAAAGACCATCATGATGACTGGCTTTGTGCCCTGGAGATACTGGAAATACTTGACCATGAAGGCGTAGACCCGGTGTTAGCAGCCGAAATCAAGCATTTTCTTGAAGAAAAGGGCCGTAGCGAGCCTGAATATGGTAAGCTCATCAGCGACGGCTTTTACCTGATTAAACACCCGGTTGAGCAAAAATTGGTAGTTTAGCGTTGATTTATCATCTTAGAGGATAAATCACGCGTCATTGTGAGGAACGAGGCAAGTACGCGTGGGAAACGAAATTAATAACAAATAATCATTCCCCCTTTAGGGGGTTAGGGGGCATATGAACATCATAATAACCGGCGCCAGCAGCGGCGTGGGCTTTGAAGCCGTAATTGAACTGATACTTTCGGGCAGCCATAAGGTGATAGCGCTGGCCCGTTCACAGGATAAACTGGAACGTTTGCTGGAGATAGCACATGGTTTAAACCCCGATTGCCAATTGTTTGCCTTGAAATTTGATATAGTGCATGATGATTATGAAGGTTTGCAGCAGTTTATCGCTTCGCATTTTGATAACCGGGTTGATATTTTGATTAATAATGCAGGTGTGCTTATCAATAAAGCGTTTACCGAATTACGCGAGTCGGATTTTGTAGAGATGCTGCAAAGCAATTTTATTGGTCATGTACGTGCTATCCAGGCATTGCTTCCTTTAATGCCTGCGGGCTCGCACATTGTTAATATTGGCAGCATGGGAGGATTTCAGGGGAGCGCTAAATTTCCGGGCCTCGCGGCTTACTCAGCAAGTAAATCAGCATTGCACACGCTAACCGAATGTTTAGCACAGGAGTTAACCGAACAAGGGATCAAAATAAATTGCCTGGCTTTAGGATCGGCGCAAACCGAGATGCTGGAACAGGCTTTTCCGGGTTATCAATCGCCCGTAATGGCGTTTGAAATGGGTAAATATATAGCTGATTTTGCTTTAACCGGGAGTAAATTTTTTAACGGGAAAATAATACCCGTAGCAGCAAGTACTCCCTGAAATATTAGATAATATTGCAAACATTTTTTATAACTTAGTTATTATAAATATGTTTATGCCTGCTGCGTATGGACACAAGGTTTACGTCACTCTTTACTCATTCAAAAGATATTTTTTTTGTCATGGATATGAATGGCGTGATCATGCATACCAATCATGCTTTTCGTAATATCCTTAACTACAGCGATGATGAATTAACAGGCATCAATATCGAGGCCCTGTGCCATCCGGCAGATAAAGAACGCCAGGCAGAATCACAGGGCAGCCTTCTGCTTAATAAAAAATTAGTTGGTTACCAAAGCCGTATTAAAGCAAAAGACGGATGTTACTTTAGTATTATCTGGTCGGTAATATTGAATGAGGATGATAACCTGATTTATTCAAGCGGTAATACACTTGCCGGTATGATTGCCCAATCGGCAGATGATATTGTTCAGCATACCATTCAAAGCCTTAATGAAGGTTTTATTGTACTTGATGCCAGCTGGAATATAATTTCCTTTAACCCGGCCTTCCAGTCCATGACTAACCTTAGCTTAACCGAACTTGATCAGGCCAATTTTATGGAGATTAAAAGTCTTGGTTTAACTGAAAGGGTAGAGAACGAGTTTCAACTTTCATTAACCTGCAAAAAATCAACACAGGTACAATATTTAAATGCAAATTCAAACAGCTGGCTTCGCATCAATATATACCCATATCAGGAACATCTGGCTGTTTTTGTACGTGATATAACGGAAATAAAAATGCAGGAATGGGTATTAGAGCTTGAAAAAAGGGTGCTGGAGTTAAATGCTGCATCGCAATACACACTGGCACAATCTGCAGGCGAACTGCTTATGGGAATTGAAAGGATTTTCCCGGATATGATCTGTTCTGTTTTGGAAGTTGATGATGCACAGGAAAAATTGCATACGCTTGCCGGTCCGCGTCTGCCGCAGGCTTATAGCGATCAGTTAGAAGGCTTATTAGTAGGGCCAAATGTAGGGTCATGCGGTACGTCGGCATTTCACCGCAAGCAGGTTATTGTAAGTGATATCGAAAATGATCCCCTGTGGGGCGATTATGTGGGGCTTGTTAAACCCTACGGCCTTAAGGCTTGCTGGTCATCGCCGGTAATGAGTTCAAAAAATACCAAAGTTTTGGCTGTGTTTGGCATTTATTACCATACAGTACGTGAGCCAAATGATGATGAGTTGAGTATTATTGAGCGCACTGTAAATATTCTGAGAGTGCTGATAGAAAGCAAAAAGACCGAAGATAATATACGAGAACAAAATCATAGGCTGCAAACCATAGCTAATATCAGCTCGCATGAGTTGCGCAAACCGGTTGCAACTATCTTAGGTTTAGTTAATTTGTTTGATAATGAAGATCTTCAAAACCCGCTCAATAAAGAGATTATCGGGCATATTGATACAACATCGCAGCAACTTGACGGGGTTATTCATTCCATTGTGGAAAGAACGGCATATATCAGGGCTTCCGAGGCTGATATGTAAGTGGTGCTTTTAATCGGTAGTTATATTTTTTATACCTTAAAGTAAATAATAATGTAAAAACGGCCGATCTTTATCCCATGATCGTATCCTGGGGTAAAACGCAGATATAAGTAATCAGCAAATGAGTGGATATAAGCCTGTGCAGAATGAAATATTTGATTTGCATTAGTTTCTTCTTATTTGTGTGTGCAGCTTCTTTTGCGCAGGTTACCACATTCACCATTGACAGTAGTAAGTTAAACAGATCGTTAATGATTGTTTTGGATTCCGTTTATCAATCAGACCAATCTGTTAGAATAAAATATCTGTGGGCAAAAAGAGATAATGCACAAATCAATGTTGCCGATAGCCTGCAAGAAGTTATGCATAAAACCGACAGTCAAAATTTGATCAGGGTGAATGCTATACTAACAAAGTATGGTTGGCTGGGGCCGCAAAAAGTAGGTATTACGGGAAGTCAGGTACTGTTCCTGGTAATCCAACATGCCGATTTGCAAACGCAGCAAAACTATTTACAAATGATCAGAGCTGCGGAAAAAAATGGCGAAATACTTTCAAGCAACCTTGCTATCCTTGAAGACAGGATCAATATGCGGACCGGCAAGAAACAAGTTTACGGTAGCCAAGGATTTACAGATAAACAAACAGGCAAGATATATATATCCTATTGCTGATGTTGATCATTTGGACGAGCGACGTAAAGCAATGGGGATGCCACCAATGAAAGATTATGTTAAAAATTGGGACGCCGGGAAATATAAGAAGCAACTGCCCGAGATAGAGAAATTAGCCAGGGAGCAGGTTGTTAAATGACAATACCGGCATGGATGGAAATTACATTATAATTAAAATAAGGTTTCCTCTAAAAATGATGCAAGGCCCTTAGTAATAAAGCAAGGGCTTTGTTTATATGCTATTTATTCGTTTGTTTCTTAGCTATCGGATATCCTCTGGAAATCCAATTAGTTTGTAAATTTGTAGGAAGATCGAGCACTTTAATCTGAGTGAAGCCATTTTTCGACAATTCTTGATAGGCAGGCTGAATGTTGGGGCATTTGGTAAAAGGACAGCACCCGCAGTAAATAACTACAGGCTTATGCTTAGGTAAGTTTGTTAATAGTTGCCGCAGTTTTGTCATGTTCCGTTCATCGCTCACTGCACCTATATGTAAGGCTCCAGGCAAATCTTCAACTGCTCCAATGTTCAGGATTGCTATCTCTTCCTTTCCCGACTGTATAAAACCAGCCAAAACAGAAGGTTCAAGTAATTCACTCTTTTTCCAGGGATATCCGATTTCGGGCATCTTTAAGGGTTGATTTGATATTTGCGCTTTGGTTTGGAAAGATATTGATATAAGGAAAAATAAACTTATAAGTGAGATGGAGAAAATGTGTTTCATTTTAATTATCTGATATTTGCTGTCAAAGTTCAGAATTATTTATGAAAGAAAATAGGCAAGGGCATTGGGAGCATGTCTACGCAACAAAATCATCTAATGAGGTAAGTTGGACACAAACCGTCCCACAAACATCATTAAATTTCATTCATAGTTTCAACCTTCCTAAAGATGCCAAAATCATCGATATTGGAGGAGGCGACAGCAACCTGGTTGACCATCTTTTGAATGAAGGGTATCGTAATATTTCGGTGCTTGATATCTCCGAAGCCGCACTAAACCGCGCAAAGATGAGACTTGGACCGAAGGCCAATTTGGTAACATGGATTGTTTCAGAAATCACCGAATTTAAGCCGTCAGAAATTTATGATGTTTGGCATGATCGCGCCACTTTCCATTTTTTAACCACGCAGCAACAAATTGCGTCATACATTTCCATTGCGCGCAACGCAGTTAAACGTAACCTTATTGTAGGTACATTTTCAGAGAATGGCCCTGAAAAATGTAGCGGCCTTTCGGTAAACCGATATTCTAAGTTGCAACTGGAGCAGGTCATGTCTAACGGTTTTCAAAAACTAAAATGTATCAACGAAGATCATATTACACCATTTAATACGGTGCAAAACTTTATATTTTGCAGTTTCGAACGATGTTACACATGAAAAAAGCTCTTTTTCTAACGCTATGTATATTATAAAATAAGTTTCCTCTGTGTGTTCGCAGAACAAACCTGGATGCTGTCTATATAGTTGGGCAACTTAGGTTATAGACTATTATTTCTAAAATGTGTAAGTTAATATTATATCCTGATTAAACAAATGTTTTCCTAATTGCGATTATCATTGGTTTTCGTCGTAAATCCGAACGTAATTTGCAAATTCCGTATTTTGTAAGGCTACTTCAATTACAGTCTTAGCTAAGTCAAAATCTATTACTAAACAGCAAACTTCCATTGTTCCGCCACCAGTACTTCCGCCGTCACAATGTCCAAGACCTGTCCATCCTAAAACCTCGTCCATTTTGTTTTGAAGTCTTGTTCTTTTTTCAATGTCTTCTGGAGTCCCTATACCTTCAATTATATATTCGATTAAAAGTGTGTAGTGATCATCTATGTCAACGTGTCTATAACCTTCGTCTATTTTTTTGTTTATGATCGTTTGGATTTTTTTTCGAAAGCTTGATAGCAAGCTTGAATGTATTTCTTCATTTTGCCCTACTTCGCCGACAATTCCCCAGTGAATTAATCCTGTTTTATCATCTTTATCCCAGGTTTCCCAATAGTTTATCACCGCGGCATCTTTTTTATATAACTTTAACATGTATCAAGCGTTAAGTATTTAATTACTATTTGTTGTCATTCGTTTTTAGACGATATCTGCGCCCGCATACCCTCGGGATTAAGCCTCTGCGTTTGATCGATACCTTTAATTGAGGGTCTATGCTTACGTGGTTTGTAATTCAAGCGAAGATGATTGCACTTTAATATATGTTTTTCTTAATCAGTCGGTGACTTCTGAATTCAATAACGTTTTTCGCAAAACAATCTACAATAGCATATATTGTGGCGGTTGTATAGTTTCGGGCTTTTGAGTCAACGGGGTGATAGCTTCCTCCAATAACTTCAAAAATTAATGGGATGTCTTCTCCTCTTATACCTTCAAGGTAACTTATAAAAAAACGTAATGCATGTTCACCCGCCTCTTTGGCTCCCCATTCATCAGGTAATTGGTCACTGTTTAGATTCCAAATCATCTTGGTATCGTACTCCAATGATTTGTAGATTTTGATTTCAATATGTCCATAATTTTCGTTTCGCCTTACGTACAGCCCTTTTCCTTCAACAGGGCTTAAATCCCAATCTGATAAGTGCTTATTTATATGGAAGAGTCTATGGGCTTTCATCATTACTCCATATAGTCGAATTTCTTTCATGGTTCAAGATAGCTAAGTAAATCTAATCATAATCAGCAAGACTAAGTGTTTGAAAGAATTCCATTGACGTATTTGACGACAAAGAACATCAAAGTAATAACAAAAATAAGTTTCCTATACGTTCTTATAAGAACAAGCCATGACGTTGTCCTGTCGTATAGGAAACTTGGGATTATTCATCCTTTGGAGATACCAAACCAACCGCGTTCACAGGTTTTACCCGCCAATGCCCTGTAGCCTTAGGCACCTCGCCCTTTTCTTTTCAGCCTTTAACGCCCACTTTTAAAAATTCGTTAACCACTATTTCGGATACGTAACGTTTAATGCCATCCTTATCGGTATAGTTGCGGTTGGTCAGTTTGCCTTCAATGGCCAACTCATCGCCTTTTTTAAGCAGGTCTTCGGCAAGTTTGGCTTGTGTGCCCCAGAAAATCAGGTTATGCCATTGGGTATCGGTTATTTTTTCGCCTTTATCATTTTTATAGCTTTCGTTGGTGGCGATGGAAAGGCGTACCATTTTTTTATTGCTGTCGAATACTTTTACTTCCGGGTCCATACCTAAGTTGCCTACCAGGCGCACACTGTTTCTTAATGAGTTCATCGTTTTAATATTTACTGTTTAATGTTTGTTTGAATTAACGATACAAAGGTGGGGAGGGCAAGAAAATTTAACCGGATATTAACCGTTTATAGTCGATAGTATCCGTTTGTAAGCGTTTGCAAACGGATAAATTAATCGCTATCTTTATGTCATGAACCAGGAAAGAGTATGCTTAGATTGTGGTACACCACTACAAGGCCGTGCCGACAAAAAGTTTTGTAATGATCTGTGCCGCAATAATTATAACAATCAGCTTAACAGTAACAGCTATAACCTGGTGCGTAATATCAATAATATCCTGCGCCGTAACCGCCGTGTGCTGGAAGAGTTGAACCCAACCGGCAAAACCAAAACAACCCGTAAAAAACTCACCGCAAAAGGTTTTGATTTCGACCATATTACCAGCCTCTATCAAACTAAAACCGGGTCGACCTATTTTTTTAATTATGAGTACGGCTACCTGTTATTAGATAATGATGAAGTATTGCTGGTGAAACGGGAAGGGGAGCAATAACAGTGGGCAGTTTTCAGTGAGTGGCAGTAACAGTTTGCAGTGAGCAGCAGTTCGCTGTAAGATTTGCCGGTTTATTTGCTTTGAGCTTTAGGCGTTCTGCATTCAGCTTTAAAATCTGATTCTCTATAGATTTAATAGCATTTAACAGTTTAATATTTTGATAATTAATACTTAACTGTTGTTTCATTCGGCGCTTTATGTTTTCAATAAATTTAAGTACGTTTGGGGAAATGTAAATTTTTAATTTTTGACTGATCTTACTAATTTAAAATGAAATTATTTATTAAAAAACCGATTGCTCAACTAATGGCTGCTTCGGCAGAGACGGAGAAGTCGCTCAAGAGAACCTTAGGCGTTGGCTCACTTATAGCACTCGGTATCGGCGCAATTATAGGTGCCGGTATTTTCGTTCGTACGGCAGCCGCGGCAGGTGAACATGCCGGCCCTGCGGTTACCATCTCTTTCCTTATAGCAGCCGCCGGTTGCGCCCTGGCCGGATTGTGCTACGCAGAATTTGCCAGTATGATCCCCATCGCAGGATCTGCTTATACCTACTCTTACGCTACCATGGGCGAGTTTATTGCCTGGATCATTGGCTGGGATTTAGTGCTTGAATACGCGCTTGGTGCCGCTACAGTTGCAATTGGCTGGTCGCAGTATTTTAATGAATTTTTAACCACTTTCTTTAACGTGCATATACCATACGCATGGTCGCACTCGTTTATGGAAGTGTCAAATACCACTGCAGGTATGTACGCCGCCGAGATGGGTACAAGAGGTATCGTTAACCTGCCGGCTATTCTGATCCTGTTCCTGTTAACGCTGTTATTGATTCGTGGTACTGCAGAATCGGCAGTTGTGAATAATATCATCGTAATTGTAAAAGTTGCCATTGTGTTGATGATCATTGGTTTAGGCTGGCACTTTATTAACCCGGCTTTCCATACCCCATATACCATCCCTGCCGATGCAGGAAAAATTAAAGTGAGTGCCGGTGTAGTTGACTATGCCGATACCTTTAATCACGGATGGCTTGGCGTATTACGCGGTGCAAGCGTTGTGTTTTTCGCCTTTATCGGTTTTGATGCTGTTTCAACTGCTGCTCAGGAAGCTAAGAACCCGCAGAGAGACATGCCAAAAGGTATTTTGATATCATTGGTGTTTTGTACAGTACTTTATATCTTATTCTCGCATGTGTTGACTGGTTTAGTGTCATACAAAGATTTCCTTATCCAGGGTAAAGAAGCTTCAGTAAGCTATGCTATCAAAACCGCTATGCCTGGTTACGGTTGGTTGGCGTCATTTGTTACTGTATCTATACTTGCGGGCTTCTCGTCTGTGATCCTGGTAATGCTTATGGGCCAAACACGTGTATTTTATACCATGAGTACAGACGGTTTAATTCCTAAAGTATTCTCAAAACTACATCCTAAATTCCGTACCCCTTATAAATCGCAATGGTTATTCTTTGTGTTCGTATCATTATTTGCCGGTTTTATTCCCGATAAATATGTAGGCGACATGGTAAGTATCGGAACGCTTTTCGCTTTTGTGCTCGTATGTATAGGTATCCTTATCTTAAGGAGAACCGATCCCGACATTGTACGCCCGTTCAAAACTCCGGCTTATATGATAGTTTGCCCGCTTGGTGCCCTCATATGCCTGTGTATGATTGCGAGTGAAGGCTGGGAAAACTGGGCAAGGCTTATCGTTTGGTTATTGATCGGTTTTGCCGTTTACTTTGGTTACAGTATCAAACGTTCGCATGTACGCCATGGTAAAGTTGAAGGTGCCAATAACCCTATCAACCCTAAATTTGTTGAGTAATCATAACAATGTTATCATAAACAAAAAAGGTTCTGAATTTTCAGAACCTTTTTTGTTACATTCTCTTTTTATACCAGTAAACCAATAAAACCGCTTCATGAAGGGCGATAAAAACCTGTGGGTATTAGTATTTGTATGTATCATCAACTCGTTAGGGTTCGGCATTATTGTACCGATACTTTACTCATACGGTAAAACCTTTGGCGTTACCGGCGAAACATTAGGCATCCTCACCGCTTCCTTTTCAGTAGCTCAGTTTTTTGCCACACCGGTTCTGGGTTCCCTGTCTGATAAATGGGGGAGGAAGCCTTTGCTAGTGATCAGCCTGGCAGGTACCTGTATTTCCTTTATCCTTTTTGCCGAAGCGAGGAGCATGATCATGCTTTTTGCAGCCCGCATCCTTGATGGGCTTACCGGCGGTAATGTATCCGTGGCGCAGGCCATGGTATCGGATACGGCTAAACCCGATAACCGTGCCAAAAGGTTCGGCATTTTGAGCTCGGCCTTTGGCTTTGGCTTTGTGATTGGGCCGGCTGTGGGCGGCTTCCTTAACAGGTACGGTATGCAGGTACCTTTCTTTTTTGCGGCGGGCATTTCACTTATAGGCACACTTTGCAGCCTGTTCTTTTTAAAGGAAACCAACCCGCCCGATAAAACGAAAAAGAATTCAGAAAAAACTAAATTTTCGTTTACCTCGCTGATAACTACCCTTAAACGACCGGTTATCGGCACAGCTGTGTTTACCGGTTTTATGCTTACCATGGCGCAGTTTACCATGATCATAGCATTTCAAACTTTTACTGTTGATGTACTGAAGATCAACCCCACGCAGATCGGTATTCTGTACGCAGGTTTCGGCGTGAGTGGTATTATCATGCAGCTTTGTGTGCCGCTGTTCACCAAATGGTTTTCATCTAAATCAATGATCCTGTTGCTCTCTACTTTTCTTTGCCTTGCGGCGATGTTTGTAACCGGGCTCACCAATCATTTTATTCCTTTTGTTATAGGTATTTGTATTTATGGCTTGTTTAACGGTCTGCGTAATCCTATGCTCAACGCGATAATTGCCGATCATATTGATCATCAAGAGCAAGGCAAAATATTGGGCATCAATCAGTCATATGCTTCCATTGGTCAAACCCTTGGTCCGGTTACGGCCGGCTTTGCAGCTTTGCTATCGGTACATGCTATTTTCTTCTTATCTTCATGCTATATTTTAGCTGCGTTGCTGCTAAGCATCCGGTTAAAGAAAAAAGAATAAATTTAAGAGACCATGCCGCACCCATTTATTTTTAAGGAGATCATTTCGGTTACGATGATCCTTTTTGCTATTATTGATATTTTGGGTGGTATACCGGTAATTATCCAGCTCAGGCAACGTGTCGGTCATATCGAGTCGGAAAAGGCCAGTATAGCCGTGCTGGTGCTTATGGTAACCTTTCTTTTTATAGGGGATGAACTGTTAGCTGTAATAGGTCTGGATATTTCTTCATTTGCGATAGCGGGCTCACTGGTGATTTTCATTATAGCCATGGAGATGATCTTAGGTGTCGATTTTTTTAAAGAGGAATTACCACAGGCTGCATCCATTGTACCGCTTGCTTTCCCGCTTATTGCAGGCGCCGGTACCATGACCACGTTGCTCTCCCTTAAATCGCAATATCAAACGCAGAATATCCTTGTAGGTATTGTACTGAATACCCTTGTGGTTTATTTAGTACTTAAAAACGTAAAATGGCTTGAAAGGCTGCTTGGTCCGATTGGGTTAAGCGTGCTGCGTAAGGCCTTTGGGATAATTCTTTTGGCGATAGCTATTAAGCTGTTTAGGAGTAATACGCATTTGTAATCCCCTGATTTGTTTGAATATTTTAACCTGAACCAATGGACGAAGAACTAAAAAGGAAAGCCTACCTGCAAGCTTCAAGATTAAAAAACGAGGGCCTTGACAATGAGGTAATTTATGCCGGCTCGAAAAACAGGCTATCCCTGCTGATTTGATAGAACAAGTACTAAAAATTTAACTGCTCAAAAGATAGTTGACGTTAATAACGCGCAAAAACCATTCTTTAATTTAGCGCTATTAAAAATAGGAGTCGGTGTTCTTTTAGCTATTGTTTCAATGGTGGTTGTACCCGGTCAAATTATTTTGCCTATTGGTTTAATTGCAGGGGGGATTATTACAGCTGTGATAAAAAGACCAATGTGAAATTCTCTGAGATGAGTTTGCAGAGGCACAAGTCAGCCTCCACGATATCCCCCTATTCAAGACTTGCGTCAAAGGGTACTATAGTATTCAATACTAACGCTGTCGCTCGGCTCCAGCCGAGTGACGATTATCCCCAGGCCTCTGGCCTGCGCGCTTAAAAAGGCTTAGCAATTCGACGGCGAGACGCCGCTTAATAGTGGTCACTCGGCTGGAGCCGAGCGACGGCAGCAATTATATATTTTATTAAACAATAGGAGAAGGGCTTAATCTCGCCACAAACATGGTATCTGCTTTACGCTCATAGCCTTTTAATACCGCTTTCTCTTCCAGTTTTAAACCAAGCTCGTTTACTAAATAATCAACTACATCTTCATTCTCACCTTTAAAGGCAGAACAGGTAATGTAGATGAGCGGCTTACCGGGCTTGAGGTATTTTACTACGTTTTGGGCAATACTCTTCTGAAGCTTTTGGAAAAACTCGATCTTGTGCATATCAAACTGGGCTATCATTTCGGGTGTACGTCCCCAGGTGCCCGAGCCACTGCAGGGGGCATCCAGGATGATCCCGTCGAAAGCGTAGTCATGCATCACTGAATCAATGTTTTGGGTAAGATCAAGTGCTTTTTTCTGGTATTTGGTTAATCCGGCCAATTGAAAGCGCTCATCAAGGTTGGCCAGGATAGATTCGCGGATATCGGATACAACCAGTTTAATATTAGGCTCATCCTCATGCAGTAATAGTGATTTACCGCCCGATGCCGCGCAGGCATCCCACCAGCTATCCCAGCGCTGAGGCTTAAAATAATTCCCTGTTTGCTGCGATGAATAATCCTGCACCTCAAACCAGTGTTGTTTAGGAAATATGGTTTCGAGGCGCGTACCGTTTGGCAGCGAATAACAGCCATTACCTTCGTCTTTAAATACAACCTGGGCTTTGGTTAGTTCGGCTTTTACCAAATGATCATAACCGTTGCGCACGCGGATAAACAGATCGGGCTGGCAAAAAAATGATTTCAGAAAAGCTTCTTTATCAATCCCTTCTGAAAGCTGGCTGCTCCATGGGAAAACATCTGCCAGTTTAAAATCAGGGTAGGCGGTTTTTACAAGGGCCAGTTTATCATCGTCACTAAAACCAACACATACAGCCCACTCTGGTTTGAAGTGTTGCAGGTAAGAGTTGGTTTGGGTATTGCATAAAAATTCGGCAACCAGCAGCCGCTCATCTTCAGAAACATCAGGCAATGCCCTGCCCAGGCGAAAGTAATTGTATACTAACCGGTTGGCAACCCGCCTGTCGGTTGAGCCCATTTGTTTGTTTTGCCGGTAAAAGCCGGGTAAAAATTTACTTAGTGGCGTATCGGCAGGGTATTCACCCAAAATTCGCTGAAACGTTTTAAGCTGATTTATAGCCTTCATTCTACCTGTTTTAGCTCAAAGTTAGTGTACATTAATATATTTACGTGGGTGTTGATCCAGCCCTGCCCCGGCTTTTTGACAAAATGGAAGCCATTATGCAAACCTGTAAAATCCGTTCCTTCTATGGATTGCATGCCTTTATCCGTAAAGAGTAGCTTTCCAAAATACAATCCTTCATCAAAACCCTTAATGGCGTATTCGGTCGGTTCAACGTGATAAGCACGCCTATAGTTACGTAAAAATGTTATTGTAGCCCCCGCTTTGTAATTTATTTTTTCGGTAGAGGTAATATGCGTATTCAAACGTTGTAAAAGTTGCGGTTTCAGGAAACTGAACTTCTCCCAGCTCGGGTGCCCAAACACCATAACCGGATAGTGTTTGTTCAATGTATCTAAAGATCGGAGGGTTACACCTAAAAATGCCTGATCGGTTGCAGGGATCACAAACACATTTTTTTCGGTTTTTGATAGCTGCGGCAGCAGGCTACTCAGTTTGCCCCGTATAACATATACGTTGGTGACCTTTACCTTCTTTTTACTTAAGCTGTCAATAGCCTTTTTAAAGTTAATAGCGTAATCACTTTCCTGGTTAAAGCCCGAACGCAGAATGAAGATTTTTTTAGGTTTAACCGTTCTGTTAATGTATTCGGCAGCGCCCCATGCGTGATATTCAAGCGGAGGAATAGCAGTGATTAAATTTTTGCTTTTAATTGTGCTTGGATTGGCAGGCGATAAAGGAGATAAAATTGGTCCCTTTGAATACGACAATGCGCCGGAGAAGGATTTTACGCCATCCGGGAAAACCGGGCCCACTATCAAATCGCTTGAACGTATAAACGCGTTTAAAGCCAGGTCATGTGCCTGCATGGCTTCGTCTTTCGAGTCAAAGATTTGTAGCCTATAATTATTTCCGTAAGCAGTAAGCGAATCGAGGGCGAGCTTAAATCCCTGGTAATATTCAACAGCGATATTGGCCTGGCTTAATTGTATAGGGCTATATTTTTGAGCCGGATTTAAATGCTCAAGATTCAAAGGCAGGATCATGGCTATAGTAGCCACCTTTTGCTCCGGAGCTTTGACCGGTTTTTCGGAGGTATTATCGGGCTTTTTTTCGGTATCAGTCGGTTTTTTTACGGTAGTTGCTACCGGCCGCGTTTTGGGTGAACACGCGGCCAGCAGCAAGGCTATGCAAAAAAACGGTAACCACTTATTCCCACTCAATAGTGGCCGGTGGTTTTGAACTGATATCATATACTACCCGGTTAATTCCTTTTACGTTGTTGATGATCTCGTTGCTGATCTTGGCCAGCAAGTCGTACGGTAAATGGCACCAGTCGGCGGTCATCCCGTCAACCGATTCAACAGCACGGAGACAGATCACGTTTTCGTAAGTACGCTCATCGCCCATTACGCCTACCGACTGTACCGGTAAAAATATAGCGCCGGCCTGCCAAACTTTATCGTAAACCCCGGCAGCACGTAAATTGTTTATATAAATTGCATCAGCTTCCTGTAGTATCGCCACTTTTTCGGGTGTGATGTCTCCCAAAATCCTGATAGCCAGGCCTGGGCCCGGGAAAGGGTGCCGACCTAAAATATTAGGATCGATCCCTAAAGCTTTACCTACTTTCCTTACCTCATCTTTAAACAAAGTGTTAAGCGGTTCAACTACTTTAAGTTTCATAAAATCAGGCAGACCGCCAACGTTGTGGTGCGACTTGATGGTAGCTGAAGGACCTTTTACTGATACCGACTCGATAACATCGGGATAAATAGTGCCCTGGCCAAGCCATTTCACATCCTGTACCTCATGTGCGGCATCATCAAATACCTCGATAAACACGCGGCCGATAGCTTTACGTTTCTTTTCAGGATCGGTTAAGCCCGCAAGCGCGTCATAAAAACGTTGTTTGGCATCGATGCCTTTTATGTTTAAGCCCATGTGTTGGTATGAATCAAGTACTTGCTCAAATTCATCCTTACGCAAAAGGCCGTTATCTACAAATATACAATGCAGGTTTTTGCCGATAGCATGGTGCAGCAATACTGCCGCAACCGACGAATCAACACCGCCTGATAAACCAAGTACTACTTTATCATCGCCCAGTTTTTCGCGAAGAGCGGCAACTGTGGTTTCGATAAACGAGTCAGGTGTCCAGTCCTGTTTGCATCCGCAAATGTCAACCAAAAAGTTTTGCAGCAATTGTTTACCGTCAATACTGTGGGTAACTTCCGGGTGAAATTGGATGCCGTAAGTTTGGGTTCCGGTTACCTGGTAAGCGGCAACTTTAACGCTATCGGTACTTGCAATTACCTCAAAGTTATCGCCAATGGTAGCAATGGTATCGCCGTGCGACATCCACACCTGTGAGCCACCGGGAACATCCTTAAATAATGGATTCTCCTTTTTGATATATTCCAGATTGGCGCGACCATATTCACGGGTACTTGATGGCAATACCTCGCCGCCATGAAAATGGGCAACGTATTGAGCACCATAGCAAACACCTAAAATAGGGCGTGTGGTGTGGAATTTTTCAAACTCGAAATGAGGAGCATCTTCCTGCCTTACAGAATAAGGGCTGCCGGAAAGGATGATACCTTTTACAGTGCTGTCAATTTCGGGATAATGATTGAAGGGGTGGATCTCACAATAAATATTGAGCTCCCTGACACGGCGCGCTATAAGTTGGGTGAATTGCGAACCAAAGTCAAGAATGAGGATTTTTTCTTGCATGGGCAAAGATAGGATTTTGATTTCGGAATTGGGAGTTGGGATTTCGGATTTTTTTATTTGATGATTTGCCGATGAACTTGCGCTCATCTGTGATGAGTGCTTAATATGGTTCGGCATTTGTAATGCGAGTTGCGATGCAATCGCTAAGCCACGTTAAGCGCCCGTTTTTAACCTACCGTGTACCCATATCTTATCAAACCTTCTGATTAAACAAAAGTAGTTGTCATTTCGAACGAACCCTGGGCGGGATGGTGCGCTGGAGGTGAGGAGAAATCTTCTACAAGCAGCAAACTCGCTATGTATGGCGTATAAGATTTCTCCTCGCGCCCAGCTTTTCCCTGCGCTGGCTCGTTCGAAATGACATTTTCTTTAATAAAAAGATATGGGTACACGGTAGGTTGCAAACGAGCGCAAGTGGATTGAACAGCGGACCTGAATGGTGTATGCATCAGGGTCCTCTGCGAGAGACCCTGATGGGACGTTAAGCTATATTAAAATCGCAATTAAAATCCCAGTAAACCAACCCCCCCCAAATCCCGGTTCAAACGTTCTGATAATTCAGCATCCAGTTAATACCGTATTTATCCGTAAGCTCCGCGAAGTATGCCCCAAAGAACATATCGCTCAATGGCATAGTAACCACACCACCAACCGAAAGTTCGTTGAACAGGCGCTCGGTTTCTTCGCGGCTTTCGGGTTCAACGTTGATGTGCATATTATTGCCGGTCTGCAGTTTAAAGCCCATACTCTCCGGCGCGTCGGTAGCCATCAGTACGTGGCCTCCCATAATGGTAAGTTCGCCGTGGATGATCAATTTTTTATCAGCTTCGTTCATCCGGACCTCAGCCGGTAACTCTATATCGCTGAACCGCGTGAGTTTTTTACCTGTAAACTCACCCTTAAAAACCTCTTTGTAAAAGGTTAAAGCCTCTTCAGTGTTTCCGGGGAAATTTAAATAAGTGGTAACCCTTGCAGCATTGCCCGGTTTCAGATCTTTCCTGATTCTGAAAGCTGTGCTCAGGTAATGATCAAGGTTGCTTAAGCCGGCAGTGAAGCCTTCCTGGAAGCCTATACCAACAATGGTTTGCATATCTTCCACTTTGTCAAAATAGATATCGATGTTAACGGTAGTATGCTCACCCTTGCCGGTAAAGTTCTTCTCCCAGTTCATAACAGGGAAATTGGTATTGGTTACAGCATTTTCGTCACAAAAGGAAACAGCATTGGCAATTTTTTGCGGAGCTACGATGGTTTTATACTCTTCCTTGCACCATGTTGGATGTTCAGTATGCTCCGGGCCAACCATCTGGTATAACCAGTAGCCGCCTTCCCTAAAATCCATGGTTTTTGTTTCGGTGCGATAAGGTTTTGGTGCCCACCACTGGTCAAGAATTTCACTTTCGGTCCATGCCTGCCATACTAAATTGAGTGGCGCGTCAAAAGTTCTTACCACATTAAGCCGTCTGTTTTGCAGGTCTTTGGTAAATACGGTTTCGTTGTTTGTCATGACTGTTTGTTTTTTAGGTTTTGTAGTACGTTATCTAACTGGCTAAAACGGGTTTCCCACAGGGCGCGGAACTGGTCCATCCAAACATCCACTTCTTTCATTTTTTGAGCGTTAAAATGATAATAAATTTCGCGGCCGGTTTGTTTTTGATTAACCAGCTGGCATTCGCTCAGGATTTGGATATGCTTGGATACAGCTTGCCGGCTGCTTTGAAAATGTTCGGCAATGGCATTGGGTGTCATAGCCTGCAAAGCAAGCAAACTAATGATGGCCCTGCGGGTAGGATCGGCAATGGCCTGAAATACATCTCTTCTCATAAAATCTTTTTTTTGCAACCGTTCGATTGCAATATAAATGCAATTAATTGGTTGCGGAAATTTATTTGGAAAATGTTTTAGAGCTGAGATTGAAAGTTGAGCGTTCTGTGGTATTATTAAAAAATGAAGGAAAATATTTTTTGTAGAGACGCATAATTGCGTCTCCCGAAGGACAAGCCGATTTCAAAAGCGTATCAGGTAACGTAAATTGCAAGCAGGAGACGCAATTATGCGCCTCTACATTCAATAATTATCGTTTTTAGACAGCTTAACTACTTGATGATAGATAAACTATTTCTCATCAGTAAAATGAACTTTCCGTTTTTCCTGGGCGAACTTATCTGCATTATAGTTTTCAGATTGCCCCCTCGGGATAGATAATGAATGCCAGTTTTCATTGCACAACATCTTACCTAAAAAAACTATCTGGCCAACGTGGTAGGGGTAATGGGCCAGCTGCCGGTTAATGGCTTCCATAACTGTATGGCCCTGGTTGCGGATATAGACGATCTTACCGAGATCGTCGGCGGTTAGTTTATCAAGCGTATCAAAAAGGCATTGCCATCCCTGTTCCCAGGTTTCGGTAATTGTTTGGCGGGTGGGGGTAGAAGGGGTAAATTCAGCTTCCCGGTTACGGGTGGGTTTTTCGCCATCAGTAGTAAAAATATCAGTCCATCGGGAAATCATATTGCCTGACATGTGCTTCACGATCATGGCAATGCTGTTTGATTCGGGGTTGTATTGCCAATATAATTGTTCGTCGGTAAGCTGTTCAAACGTTTTTTCGCCGAGGGATTTGTAATAGGCAAACTGCTTTTTTACACTGGTTAGATAGTCGTTTTCCATAAGTTAAAGTTAAGAGGTGGTGGTTTAATAAACAACAAAAAAGGCATCCCTCGGGATACCTCAAATGTTTTTTTAAATAAATCTAACCTCTAATTTCCAACCACCAACCTCTATCTTTTCTTCAATTCCCTGATCTCGGTTTTTAACTCCTGTAATTGTTGCCTGGTTTGACGGTTTTCAAGGTAAAAATATATCGCGAAGCCTAAAAAGATCTTCCCTAACACAAACACAGCAGCAAAGACCCAGCGCCACGATTTATGCAGGCGCATATGGTTCGATTCCGATTCAATCGGGATGAATTGATCTTCGGGAGGTGTTTTTTTATGCTTATTACGGCCATCGTCTGAAGTGCGGAATTTAATTGGTTGTGCCGGATTTCCCTGGTGGATAAGGCCGTCTATCTCATCTTCTATCTTTTCCCACATATGCGGAGGCGGTGCAATAGCCATTTCACCTGCAAGCTTTTCCATGTCAGTTTCCAGTTGCTTCAGGGCTTCCTCCACTTCCGGATGCTTGGCCTTCATGTACATTAGCTCCCTTACTTCCTCGTCGGTAGCTGCGCCCATTACAAAAACTTCAAGAATGCCGCTGTCAATGTATTTTTTCATCGTTCCTCCCGTTCCTGATAATGGTAAAACATTCTTTTAATATTTTCCTTATTTCTTCCGCTGTTTTGTTCAGTTCTTTTGCAATATGCGATGTTGTTTTGCATTGATAATAAATATCGCAAAAAACCTGACGCTGTAATGGTGTCATCAGGCTAATAGGTTTATTATTTAAGAATGGCATACACTGTTCTGCTTTTTTGCCGGTATCATTATCTGGTGTTTCAAAAAAATCAGCCATTTTTTGGCGCGCCATTGTCTGCAGGCGGCAAAATACGTTCATATCTGTTTTTGAAAGCTCTTCTATTTCGTTAGGTACATCGTTAAAAACAGCAATAAGATACTGCTCAGCTACCAACTGGTTTTGCACCACCTCAAAAATATAGCCTAAAAGCGTTGCGGCATAGTTGTCATACAGGGTTCGTATAACCGCCGCCTTGCTCTGGCTGAGGGGGGCAGGCGTTTGTAACTGCGGCTTCAAATCAGGAGTCAATTAAAGAATAGTATAAGTTCAATATTTAATCAAATATATAAAAAAATTATATTTTAAGTTAATGAATGATTTGTGCGGGAGTGTGAAGAGTGATGGGGCCTTCGTGATTAAACTGGTGTATTATTTGTATTGTAAATATCATTGATGGTGACTATCGGGCTGCAACATGTTTCGCTGGTACTTGATTCGGAGCTGAGGTGAAAATAAAATTTAAAAAAAGGGAAAGACCTGCATTAACCGATTATATGACCGTAATTGAACATGATATGTGCAGAATCAGACACTTGGAGCGAATGTTTTTTTTTGCTTAAAATATTGGTTTTTAATTATTTAAAACAATGGCACGATATGCGTGTATACTAAAGTACAGGCTGAGATTTAACCTGGTTTAGTTGATCGATATCAATGAGATGTTGTCGAGATTGCGTTCCGGGGTGAGATACGGAACGCATTTTTTTGAGGGGTTATCAAACGAAAGTAATTGTAATTTCGAAACGAGGAACGGGTGAGAAATATTATACGCCTGATAAACCTCGCCGTTGTTGGTGTTGTCGCCAACAACTCCGCGCCGCTCAATTACTACGTGGATAGCAAATGGTGATTTCGTGATTATTAGAGATAAAACAGGCAAAAAAGTTGTTGGTGACAACACCAACAACGGCACGAGATTTCTCTTTTGCCCCGGTACCTACGCGCACCCCGGCCCTATCGAAACGACATTTTTTATAGAAGGTAATCTGCGAACAGTAGTCACTAAAAAAGGAAATAGAAATAAGTTTTTAAGTAATTACTATTTTCCTTTCAAACTATCAGCTTTTGCTTTTTCTTTCTTCTTGAAAAAACCTCTCAGGAAAAAGTTATGCTGAACGGCTTCCAGGTCATCATTTAATTTGATAGATGCTGCCTGCAGGTTATTAATGGCCGATTGTGTTTGTACTGCTGCTTTTTGATCGTTTAACAATACTCCCAGCGCATTATCTGTGCTATTAAGCTTATTGCTTGCTTTGGTAAGGTTGCTAGTAAGCGTTGAAGCATTTGCAGCGGTTTGCTGCAGTTGGCCTACCGCCTGTTTAATTTGGGCAAAGGTAGCTGTGTCCGTAAGCATTTTATCGGCAAGACCGCCTTTGGTATTAATTTTTTGGCTAAACTTATTAAGCTGTACAGCCATTAAAGCCGCGCTTTGGGTGGTGGCCTGCAGGTTACGCATAGCGCCACGTAGTTGTATGGCCATGGTACTGTCGGCCAATAAAGCGCCTACAGTGCCTTTGCCTTGCAATATGTTATGGCTTAGTGATTTAAAATCGTTGGTGATGGCTAACAGGTTTTGGTTATTGTCCTGCAGGGTTTTAAGCATATCATCGGTTGACAGCATTTTTTCTGATTGCAATACATCACCATCTTCAATTACCGGAGCCTGCGGGGTACCGCCTTCTATTACAATAAGCTTATTACCTATTAAACCATCTGATCCTATTTTGGCCTTTGCGTTACGACGGATATATTGCTGCGTAGCCTCGTCAACATTCATA
Organism: Mucilaginibacter gossypii; assembly: GCF_900100945.1. Lineage (GTDB taxonomy): Bacteria > Bacteroidota > Bacteroidia > Sphingobacteriales > Sphingobacteriaceae > Mucilaginibacter > Mucilaginibacter gossypii. The sequence continues at coordinate 520,391 of NZ_FNCG01000004.1, forward strand.
TAAACCTCAACCTCTGATGGGCCAATGAATTTGATAGCACTGATAGTGCCTACTTTAACGCCCGAAAACCAAATGGCGTTCCCTTTCTTTAAACCGGCAACGTCGGTAAATCTGGCGCTTAGTTTTATATTTTTAACAAAGGCTTTTTGCTGGCCGCCCAGTGTAAATACCCCTAATATGAACAATACGAGCCCAAGTGCCAGGAATATGCCTACTATGATCGATTTTCTGTTTTCTGCTGGATCCATGATAATGGTATATCTTATCTAATTGTTGTTATTCAATAAAGTTGTAATCGTAAAATGGTTTCACCCGGCTATCGGTGGTGTTAAACACCTCGTCGAAAGTGCCGGTGCGCTGAAACTGCCCGTCTAAGAGCATGGCTATCCTGTCGCCGGTTTGCTTGGCGCAGGTAAGGTCATGTGTTATGATGATGGATGATGTATTGTAACGCTGCTGCACCTCGTTAATCAGGTCATTGATTTCGATACAGGTGATGGGGTCAAGGCCGGCGGTGGGTTCATCATACAGCATAACCTCGGGGTTCAGGATCAGCGTGCGGGCAATGCCGATACGCTTACGCTGCCCGCCCGAAAGTTCGGATGGCATCTGGTTGATGGTTTGCGAAAGTCCAACCGCGTCAAGCACCGTTTCAACCGCGGTATTGATCTCCCCGCGGGTAAGGTTACGTTTGTTACGCACCAACGGGAATTCCAGGTTTTTACGCACGGTCATACTATCGTACAAAGCACTGTTCTGAAACGAAAAGCCGATACGGATGCGTAATTTCTGTAAGTCATCTTCGGTAATATGAGCGATATCCTGGCCAAATACTTTTACCATTCCCTCATCGGGTTTAAGCAGACCCGATATGATCTTAATCAGTACCGACTTACCTGTACCTGATCGGCCAAGCACCACAAGGTTTTCGCCCTGGTAAAGGTCAAGGTCGATACCGCGGAGTACGGCATAATCCTGGAACGCTTTTTTTAAGCCCCTGATGCTGATAACCGGGTTATTATGATCTGTCTGTACTGCTGCCTTTTTCATACTTCCATAAATTAGCGGAACCAGCCGGTTATTTGTACAATAATAACTTCTTCAATAAACACCAGGAACATGGCGGTAATTACCGCGCCGTTTGCTGCTTTACCTACGCCTTCGGTTCCTTTATTGGAGTTATAGCCCTGGTAGCAGCCCACAATGCCAATGGTAAAGCCAAATACAATTGATTTTATAAGCGATGCCACAAAATCGGTAAAGGTTAGCGGCTCAAAAACTTCCTGTATAAAAGTTGTCCAGGTGGTGCCTTCGTTCATGGTTACATTTAAATACCCACCAAATAAAGCCACAAAGCCTGTATAGGTTGATAAAATTGGAATAGTAAGCGTGGTAGCCAGTACGCGGGTACATACCAGGTATTTAAATGGTTTGGTGCCCGATACTTCCATCGCGTCTATCTGCTCGGTAACGCGCATGGACCCCAGCTCGGCGCCAATGCTTGAGCCTACTTTTCCTGACGCTATCAGCGCGGTAACTAATGGGGCAAGCGCACGCATAATGGCTATGGATACCAGCGAGGGCAACCACGATTCGGCGCCAAATTGTGATAACGATGGCCTTGATTGCTTGGTAAATATAACCCCCACAATAAAACCCGTAACCGATATCAGGGTAAATGAACGCACACCTACTTCATAACACTGGCGTATAACTTCCTTAAGTTCAAAAGGCGGTACAAAAGCTTCTTTAAAAAAGCGGATGATAAACTGGTTTATGCGATAAAGCGTTAAAAAAAAGTCGCTCAGGCTTTGTTTAAGCTTCACGAATCTTTTGTTTGTATGCCTGGTTATGCTTTGCGTATTGTCCATTAAAAATGTACTTGTATATGCGTATGGTAACTCTACAAAACCCGCAGGTGTTTGTTTGCTGTACCGTGTTTTATTTCACTAAGATACTTTGGGCAACTTTTTAAATCGTTTTAAAAAGAGTTTGTTTAATTGATAAAATGACATAAAAGTATTAGGTATCGATGCTTTATTTTGAGTGTTTACAGTAGTAATTTAAACGTTTTTGGTAATTTAAAACTAAATAATGAAAAAAAAGTATTACATCTTGCCCGTGCATTAAAAGTACATTTGATGCTAAATCAATTATAAAATGCTGTAGCAAAAGGCCGGCCAAAATCTCTGCCGGCAAATTATCAATACAGTATTAATGACAGATTAAATTACGGCTAAATAAACCTTTGACCGTTTGGGTTAAATGTTTAAACCAATTTGTCTGCAAACCTAAAAGTTAAAATTTATATAGCGCAGTACAGCCCCTAAAATATTAGTTAATGAAGTGTAAAATTTTGATAAGTTGCCTTATATTATACTGTATTGTCGGGCATTTTAAAACTCGCTGCCAAATTCATTTGAGTTTTCACGGCTTGATATTAACGGCAAATTATCAGATAGTGAGGTTAACTGTGATTTTGCCATACACTAACGTTAAACCATACAGGCACATTTTAATTGGTTACGGTGCTGTAAGGAGACATAATAGGCGATGAAGTAACGAAAATTAATAATTAATTGTTTAATTGACATTTTGAAAGTATAAAAGTGTTAAATTAGTATCATTAATTAGTAAACTTATTTTAGTGGGATTTTATGACTACAAGTAATGTAATGCGGGAGATAACTCCGCTAACGCCAAGTGATTGTTTTACTATTTTTTCGAGGGTAAAAAAGAAATTTGATTTTCCGCTTCATTATCATGACGAATACGAGCTTAATTTAATTATCAACGCCAAAGGGGCCAAAAGGGTAGTAGGTGGCCATATTGAGGTTATTGAAGAAGTAGAGCTGGCGCTGATAGGCCCAAACTTATACCATGCCTGGTTTACGCACCAATGTCAAAGCGAAGATATAACTGAAGTTACCATCCAGTTTCATAAGGATCTGTTTGATGAAAAGTTTCTGAAGCGAAATCAGTTAAGTTTTGTAAAAAGCATGCTCGAGCGCTCGCAAAGGGGGATTTCTTTCTCATCGGAAACCATTTACGCGCTTAAAGACAGGATTATGCAATTGGATAAAAAGAGCGGTTTTGACTCCGTATTAGAGCTTCTGTCCATTCTTCATGACCTGTCAATTTCCCGCAATATGAAAATGCTGTCGGATCCAAGCTTTACAAATGAGAAGTTTTACTACAATAGCCGCCGCATCGAAAAAGTGTTTGAGCACATGAATATTAACTATAACAAGCAAATCACCCTTGCCGAAGTAGCTAAAATTGCCAATATGCCCGAAGCTTCATTTAGCAGGTTTATCAAAAAGCGCACGGGCAAAACCTTTATTGACAGTTTGAACGAGATCAGGCTTGGGCATGCTTCCAGGATGCTTATTGACTCTACAACCACGGTAGCCGAAATTGCCTATAAATGCGGCTTTAACAATATCTCCAATTTTAACAGGATTTTTAAGCGTAAAAAAATGTGTATTCCCAAAGAATTCAGGGAAACCTATACCGGAAACCGCGTATTTATTTAACTGGTATTTATTTGGCTTTATGGCTGGTTAAAAATGTATCAGCCTATCGATAAAGTTAAATATAAGGTTAAAAAAGTATTATAAAGTTGCTGATAATAAATTCATTTTTGAGTAATGACCGTTAGGATCAGAATTTTCAGAATTTAAGAATTTTCAGAATGCTTGAACATCGCCCTATCAGCCTTTATGTACTGGATTATTTTAATTCTGTTAATTCAAAAATTCTGTAAATTCCGATTCAGACAAGATGAAGTTACACTTACTTGATGTTGCCATTATAGTTTTATACCTGCTGAGCACCATTTTTATTGGTTTATGGTACCGTAAAAAAGCTCGCGAAAATAAGGAAAGCTACATGCTGGGCGGCAAATCTTTACCCTGGTATAAACTGGGTTTAAGCGATGCCTCCGATATGTTCGACATCAGCGGCACCATGTGGATGGTAAGCCTGTGCTTTGTTTATGGCATGAAAAGCATCTGGATCCCCTGGCTATGGCCCGTATTTAACCAGGTGTTTTTGATGATGTACCTGTCGCGCTGGCTGCGCCGGTCAAACGCCGCTACCGGGGCCGAATGGCTGGCAACCCGTTTCGGTAAAACCGGGCCGGGAGTAACAGGTTCAAATGTGGTGGTTATCGCTTTCGCGCTTTTGAGCTGTTTTGGCTTCCTGGCTTATGGGTTTATTGGTTTGGGCAAGTTCATTGAAATATTTATTCCCTGGGACCTGGTTAAAGCTTACGTGCCCTTCCACGTGGCGCCTCAGTATGTACCGCATATGTACGGGATCATATTTACGCTATTCGCCATGTTTTATTCTATCATAGGCGGCATGCATAGTATTGTACTGGGCGATATGATCAAGTACGGCATTATGACGGTGGCCTGCGTGTGGATCAGTTTCATAGCTGCAGGCAAACTCAGCGGCAACCACCTCAATGTGCCCGATGGCTGGTATAGCCCTTTTTTTGGTAAAAATCTTGGCCTCAGCTGGACGGGGATCATCAACGAGGTAAATAACAAGATCAAAGAAGATGGCTATTCGCTGTTCGGCCTGTTTTTTATGATGATGACTTTTAAAGGCTTCTTCGCGGCAGTGGCCGGGCCCGCACCCAATTATGATATGCAAAAGATCCTCTCCACCCGCTCGCCCGAAGAGGCCAGCAAAATGAGCGGCTTTGTAAATATCATCCTGCTGCCTATCCGTTATTCGCTTATTGTGAGTTTAACTATCCTGGGCGTACTTTTTTATCACCAAATGGATTTGAAAGACGCCAAAGGGGCTATTGATTTTGAACGCATCCTGCCGGCCGTGATCAACAACTTTTTGCCCGTTGGTTTGGTTGGCTTGCTGCTGGCCGGCTTGCTTGGGGCTTTCATGAGCACCTTCAGCGGTACCATGAACGCGGCGCAGGCTTATATTGTGAATGATATCTACCTCAAATACATCAATCCAAGGGCATCTACCAAAAAAATCATCACCGCCAACTACATGGTGGGGGTTTTTGTGGTAGCGGTGGGCGTGATACTCGGCTTTTTTGTAAAGGATGTGAATAGTGTGCTGCAATGGATAGTATCGGCACTTTATGGCGGTTATATAGCCAGTAATGTACTTAAATGGCATTGGTGGCGCTTTAATGCCAACGGTTTTTTTTACGGCATGCTTTCGGGGATTTTGTCAGCCATGATATTCTCGCTTATTATCCCTTCGGTCCAACTGTTGTACTGGTTCCCGGTGCTGTTTGCCATCTCGCTGGGGGGCTCGGTTATCGGCTCGTACGCTACAGCGCCAACGGATATGACCGTGTTGCGGTCATTTTATACCACCGTAAGGCCATGGGGCTTTTGGGGGCCTATTAAGGCTTTGGTAATGGAGAAAGATCCATCATTTGTGCCCAACAAAAACTTTAAGCTAAACATGTTCAACGTGGTTATAGGCACTATTACACAATGCTGCCTTACCATACTGCCCATGTACCTGATACTGGCACAAAAAGCATCACTCATAGTTACCATAGCCATACTGGTGGTTACTATTACCATACTGAAAAAAACATGGTGGAATAAATTAAAGGACTATTGATAGAAAACTATATGACGCAGGAATTTAACCAAAGGCTCGTTCAACTACAGGCCGAACAAGCTCAATTGATTAACCGGCAAAACCAGGTTGAGGAAACAGGCAACGGTATTTTTTGCCGGTTTAAATATCCTGTGCTTACTGCCGCCCATACCCCGCTTGAGTGGCGGTATGATCTTGATGCTAAAACCAACCCTCATTTAATGGAACGTTTTGGTATTAACGCCGTTTTTAATGCCGGCGCTATAAAGTTTAACGGCAAATACCTGATGGTAGCAAGGGTTGAAGGCGCCGATCGGAAATCATTTTTCGCTGTGGCCGAAAGTGCTGATGGGATCAATGGTTTTAAATTTTGGGATTACCCGGTTGAACTGCCCCAAACCGATGAACCCGATACCAATGTGTACGATATGCGCCTTACCCAGCATGAAGATGGCTGGATCTATGGCCTGTTTTGTACCGAACGCCGTGACCCTGAAGCTCCGTCATATGATCAGTCGATGGCGATAGCGGCCTGCGGTATTGCGCGTACCAGGGACCTGGTAAAATGGGAGCGCCTGCCCGATCTGAAAACCAACTCGCCCCAGCAGCGCAACGTAGTATTACACCCCGAGTTTGTTGATGGTAAGTATGCCTTGTATACCCGTCCGCAGGATGGTTTTATCAGTGCAGGGACCGGCGGTGGAATAGGTTTTGGCTTGTGCGACACTATGGAGAACGCGGTTGTTGACCACGAAACTATCATCCACAATAAAAGCTACCATACCGTTTACGAAGCCAAGAATGGCCAGGGCCCGGCGCCAATCAAAACGGAAAAAGGCTGGCTGCACCTGGCGCATGGCGTACGCAATACAGCTGCTGGTTTACGTTATGTGTTGTACATGTTTATGACCGACCTTCATGACCTTACTAAAGTACTTTACCAACCAGCAGGTTATTTTTTGGCCCCGGTTGGTGAGGAGCGTATTGGCGATGTATCAAATGTAGTGTTCTGTAATGGCTGGATAGCCGATGATAACGGATCGGTTTATGTTTATTATGCGTCCTCAGATACCCGCATGCATGTAGCCACAACTACAATTGATAAACTGATAGACTATGCCATGAACACACCGGCCGATGGTTTGCGTTCGGCCTCATCGGTACAGGCAGTGTACAATATTATCGATAAAAATAAAGCTTTAGGCCAATTACAGGGAGCCGGCGCCTGAACAGAGATTTAAACATGCTTCAACTATCAAATACTGTTTCAAATCATCAGCTTGCTATCTTCAGCAATGAGCTAACAGGTGAGCTGAAAAATATCCTCAACTATTGGCTTAATTATACTGTAGATGAAGTAAACGGTGGTTTTTGGGGCAAGATTAACAATGATAACCAGGTTACTCCCGGTGCCCCCAAAGGTTCGGTCTTAAACGCGCGCATCCTGTGGAGTTTTTCTGCTGCTTATAATCAAAATCCTGATGAAGTTTATTTACAGGCAGCTAAGCGGGCCTATGATTATATCAAAGCTCATTTTGTTGATGATGAGTTTGGCGGCGTGTATTGGTCGGTTGATTACAAAGGCGATATGCCGGATACTAAAAAACAGGTATATGCCAATGCCTTTACCATTTACGCGCTGAGTGAATATTATATAGCTTCGAAATCGGAAAGGGTAAAGCAGGAAGCCATCGGCCTCTATCATCTTTTGATCAATAAAAGCTACGACAAGGATAAAACGGGTTATCTCGAAGCTTTCACGCGCGATTGGCAGCCGCTCGGCGATCTTAGGCTAAGCGCTAAGGATGCCAACGAGAAAAAGACCATGAACACCCATCTGCACGTACTGGAAGCTTATACCAACCTGTACCGCATCTGGCCCGATGGCGGACTTAAACAGCAGATTGAAACCCTGATCAATAATTTTTTTGATCATTTTATTGATGCTGGAACCAGGCACCTCGTGCTGTTTTTTGATGAGGATTGGAACCGCCGGTCAGAAACCATATCGTACGGGCACGATATTGAAGCCACCTGGCTTTTACTGGAGGCCGCCGAAGTTATTGGTAATCAGGAAATGATCGAGAAGGTCAGCAGCACTTGCATCGCGATAGCAGAAGCAACTATACAGGGTTTAGATGTTGATGGTGGCTTATGGTATGAATATGAACCGGCAAATGGTCGTCTCATCAAAGAAAAACACTGGTGGGTACAGGCCGAAGCTATGGTAGGTTTTTACAATGCCTGGCAGGTTAGCGGTAATGATAAATACTTTCATTTGGTCCTTAAAAACTGGGCTTTTATAAAAGATAAAATACTTGATAAACAAAACGGTGAATGGTTTTGGGGTATCAAAGCCGATGGCAGTATTATGCCCGGCGAGGACAAAGCAGGGCTTTGGAAATGCCCCTATCATAACAGCCGTGCATGTATTGAAATTATCAGGCGTATAGGCCCGATAAATTAGCCGTAAAGCAAGGCTTCAAATGGTTTAACTTAGCGGCAGTGATTATGATAAAATTTTTTAGAAGGATTGCTGTTTTATACCTGCTGATCCATAGTTCAACCGCTATGGCGCAGCTGTTTGAACCTGCCGATAAGCACGCCACAACCGAAACCCGGCAGCTTTTTTACAGTATGCAGCGGCTGCTTAACGTGGGGGTAATATTTGGCCACCATGATGACCTGGCCTATGGTGTGGGATGGCGTAATGAACCAGGCCGCTCAGATGTTAAGACTGTTACCGGATCATACCCGGCCCTGTGTGGTTGGGATTTGGCCAGGATTGAGCACGACAGCATTCACGATATTAACGGAATCGCCTTTGAACAGCAGAAGCAGTTTGTTAAGGATGTTTACGCGCGCGGCGGCATCAATACATTTTGCTGGCATATGGATAACCCGGCCAATGGCAAAACCGCCTGGGATACCACGCAGCATACCGTAAAAGATCTTATCCCCGGCGGCGCGTTTCATAATGTATATATTGAGTATCTTGATCGTGCGGCCAATTATTTAGCTGATATGAAAGGCCCGGAAGGCGAGGCTATCCCGATATTGTTCCGGCCATTTCATGAACTTACGGGCAATTGGTTTTGGTGGTGCAAAAACACCTGTACCCCCGATGAATTTAAAGCCCTGTGGCGTTTTACTATCGATTACCTGCGGGATAAAAAGAAGCTGCATAACTTGCTCATCGTATATTCGGCGGCTGATTTTGAATCGGAAGATGAGTTTTTGGAACGCTATCCCGGCGATGCTTACGCGGATTTTATAGGCTTTGATAATTATTGTACGCAAAGCGTTGAGCGTTTTCAAGCTAAGCTGGATCAACGCCTTGCCATTGTTGATGGCATCGCTGTAAAACACCATAAAATAGCATGCCTGCCCGAAACCGGCTATGAAGGTATCCCCATGCCCAACTGGTGGACGGATATATTACTGCAAGCCCTCGCTAAGCATAAAGTATCCTACGTAATGGCATGGCGCAACGGAAACGATCATCATTATTACGTTCCCTACCCCGGCCAAACCAGCGCCGGTGATTTTATAAAGTTTTATAATAGCCCGCAAACCATTTTCCAAAACCGCATAACACCACTGGGCATTTATGGTAAGCCAAATTGGAAGCAGTAGCCTTGCGGTTCATGGATGATAGTTCATGGTTCATAGAGGAGGTGGATAATACATTCATTTTGGCTTTATGCTTTAAGTCTTCGGCTTTTTGCTTAAAACAGCTACCCCCGATATCCCGGCCAGCAAGGACGCTAACAGGATCCCATACTTGGCCTGGTCAATCATTTCGACATGATCAAAGGCTAATGCCGATATAAAAAGGGACATGGTAAAACCTACGCCTGCAAGCAAAGCCACACCTGTCATTTGTTTCCAGGATGAGCCTGCGGGTAATTGTGCGCCAAATTTTACCATGAACCAGGTAAAGAGCAATACACCTGTAAACTTGCCGGCAAGCAGGCCTATAGCCACACCCATGCTAACAGGGTTGGCCAGTGACGAGAAAAAGTCATGGCTAACAATAATCCCGGCGTTGGCTAAAGCAAAAAGCGGCATGATGACGAAAGCTACCCAGGGATGCAGGGTGTGTTCAATTTTTTGCAGCGGTGTTTCGGCGTCAAGGCTCAGCTTTTTTATTTTATCAATAATGTGGTGCTGTCCGGGCGTTATAAGCGTGCTGTTGTTTGGTTGCTCGTTTTCAAAATCGGTAAGGTATTGCTTTACAGATTGGGTGTAACTGATCTCGCTGATGCGGGTACGGGCAGGAATAGTAAAAGCCACCAATACACCCGCAATAGTTGCGTGGACGCCCGAAAGTAAAAAAGCTATCCAAACAGCGAAGCCTATGATCAAATAAAAAGCAGTACTCCTGATCCCCATTTTATTGCCGATAAGCAGCAGCACCAGCAGCCAAACCCCAAAGGTAAGTGGTACAAGCGCTATGTGACTGCTGTAAAACAGGGCAATTACCAATACCGCGCCAAGGTCATCGGCAACGGCCAATGCTGATAGGAAAACTTTTACAGAGGATGGAATATGTTTGCCCGCCATAGATAGTAAAGCCAGTGCGAAGGCTATATCTGTAGCCATCGGAATTCCCCAGCCATGGGCCGATGGCTTACCTGTATTAAAAAGGAAAAAGATGAAAGCAGGCACCAGCATTCCGCCCAATGCGGCAAACATAGGGAGTGAAGCTTTTTTTACAGAGGATAGTTCGCCGGCCATAAACTCGCGTTTTAACTCGAGGCCTATCACAAAGAAAAATAAAGCCATAAGGCCGTCGTTGATCCAAAGGTGCAGCGGATGGTTTAAAACATATTTATCAAAACCGAGCGATAGTTTGAGGTCCCAAAGTTGGTGGTAACTGAGCTGAAAAGGCGAGTTTACCCATACGATAGCCACAATTACGCTGATAAAAAGCACTATGCCGCCGGTATGTTCCTGGTTTATGAATTTGCTTACCGGCTGCGTGATTTTATCAATAGGGTAGCTTTGTTTCATAGATGCCTAAAATAGGGATTAAGTTTGATTTTTTGGTGAGATGATCTGCCAATTACATCGGATTAAAACAAAACCCGGCCATAAAACATTTATCAATGAAACCGGATATTATGAATAACTATCAGCAAAAATGGATAAGTACATTGAAAAACGCTCATTTAAATGGTTGGGAGATCAAGCCGCAGGGGGATGATATTTTTGTGGAGATGCCGCATGTTACAGACCTTAAACTAATAAGGGATAACCTGCCCGAAACACTTGCGCTGATGGCCTTGGATATTAATTTACCGAAGGAAAGGCTGAAGTTTATTTTTCACAACGGGTACGAGCAGTTTGAATACCTGCTTAACCCTGCCGCTGCGGATTTGGAACAGGAGGACTAAAATCAACGGTTGTTGTATCGTTGGGTAATTCCTCTTTGGTATTATCCGAATCAATTTTGGCCATTGTTGATACCACTACTACCGAAATTCCCATACAGGCAATCAGGATAAAAGAGGCCCTGAGGGTAGCAATTCCTGCTATAAAACCGATAACCGGCGGACCGACTAAAAAGCCCATAAAACCAATAGTTGATACTGCAGCCAGTGCAACGCCCGGCGACATAGTTTTTGATTTGCCGGCAGCGCTGTATACCATAGGCACTACAGATGATACACCGGCACCAACCAGTAAAAAACCGGCCATGGCCGTATAAACATAAGGGAAAGCTACCGCTATTAGCAAACCTGTTGCGGTTAATGAGCCGCTAACTTGTAAGGTGCGTTTTAAGCCAAATTTGTGAGCAAACCAATCGGCCACAAAACGGCCGCCTGCCATGGTGAACATGAATGTAGTAAAGCCTATGCCAACCAACGCCTCGGGGGCCAGTACTACTTTTTTGAAGTAGATCACGCTCCAGTCGAACATAGCGCCTTCGCAAATCATGGAACAGAAGGCTATAATACCTAATTTGATGAGCGATTTATCGGGCATTACAAACACAGGCCCGGAGTCGGTTACTTGATCATCTTTCAGGTAACGGGCAGCTACGGCCACGCCAATCGCTATCACGATCAGCATTAACGAAAAATGATGAAAAGGGATAATGCCGTTGGCTATCATGAACGTACCTATACCTGCCCCGGTAAAACCGGCCAGGCTCCACAAGCCATGAAAAAATGCCATAATAGGCCTTTGATAAAGCTGCTCGGTAGCCACTGCCTGTGTGTTTACCGCAATGTTTACAGAATTGCTTGCAAAGCCGAAACAAAGCAGGCAGATGATAAGCTGAAAAGTATTTTGTGCGAGGCCTAAACTTACCAATGCAGCAGCGTAAACCAACAGCGCGGCGATAACGAGTTTTTTACTGCCTATTTTGGTGATGATCCAGCCCGAGAAAGGCAGGGAACACATGAGGCCAACCGGCAGGGCGAATAACACGGCACCCAAACCGGCGTCTGATAAACCTAAATTTTGCTGAACAGTAGCAATGCGTGATGCCCAGCTTGAGAAACTTAACCCCGCCATAAAAAACATAGCACCCACGGCAATGCGGAGCGTTAACTTGTTAATGGTATCTGTTTTTTGTGGGATATTGTTCATGTTTTAGTATTGCCATAGTGTCTAAATGACACTATGGTTAATTGCCACAAATATAAGGCAATTAATTGTACTTTTAATAAGCTAAATCGTTTTTTACTTTTACGTGAATTAAACACTATATAAACGGAAAAGCGCTCGCTTAGCCTGTAATTGACTGAAAGCGAACGCTTCTATAATCTTGCTTTATATTGTTAAGTTTTTACATTAAAGGAGCCAACAACGACATATGATATACCGGTATTCAGGTTTTTAAACTCGGCCCTGAAAGTACCTACTGCATTTCCTTTGCTTGCGCTTGAATGATTTAACGTTGTAAACTTAACTTTGCCACCGAAAAAAGTAGCATCTATATTTGCACCCAAATTAACATTCAAATCTATTAGATCATAGGTGCCTGCGACCACTGTATTGGCTCCTAACTGAAATATATCCGAACCATTACCATTGATGTACGAAATCATAGTAGTTCCGGTAGTAGATATCGGACTTTGATCTATAGATGTAAGCATAGGGCCGCTCTTTACAACCTTGGCACCTCCATCAACCTGGTAGGAGATGGTTCCTTGCGAAGTAGCCGGGTAATCAGAGCCGTCGTCAGCTGTGCCAGTTCCAGTTCCTGTACCTGTACCTGTTCCCGTGCCCGTCCCGGTTCCTGTACCCGTTCCAGTTCCAGTTCCGGTTCCCGTGCCCGTCCCGGTACCCGTTCCAGTGCCAGTGCCAGTGCCGGTACCCGTACCCGTACCCGTCCCGGTTCCTGTACCTGTGGTAGGGACAACGGCAATTGCTTTTGTTTCTTTATCCGGCCCGAGCGGTGGGTCAAGTTTGCAGCTACTTACCGAAGCTGCTATTAAAAGAAGGGTAATTACTTTACAGTAAATTTTTTTCATATATACAAAGAGTGATAGTTTATGGTTTTAACGGTTTAAATATAAGTATTTTAGCTCTTTGTACGTAGGAGAAAAACTATTTGATACAAATAATGTTAAGAAAAGTTTACAATTTTTTCAATTATTTACAGTCGCCATCGGGGCTGCATGATTCGCCTTCGATCGTATCAAATGCTGGTTTGGGGTTTTCTTCCTGCCAGCCGGTAAAGGCTTTTGCAAGGGTATCTTTAAATACGGCCACCTCCTGTGCCCCTGATACGGCATATTTGCGGTTCATTACAAAAAACGGAACACCACGCACTCCTAAATATTGAGCTTCGGCAATATCGTGTTTTACCTCGTCGGCGTAGGTGTCGCTTTCAAGCATTTGTTTAATTTCTTCAGCGTTCAGGCCAATCGCCGTACCCATTTCAATAAGAGTTTCGGTATCATCAATATTGCGGCCTTCGGTAAAATATGCCCTGAACAAAGCTTCTTCGGCAGCGTCTCCTAATCCATGCTTTTTGGCCAGATGAGCTAACCTGTGCGCATTAAAACTATTAGCCACAACCGATTTGCTGAAGTTATAAGTAAGGCCGGCCTGCGCTGCCATTTGGGTAACATGGTCGTTCATCTGTTCGGCATGGTCAAGCGTCCATCCTTTTATATCGGCCAGGTACTGGTTAATGCTGATATTGGGGTTGGTTTTAAGGTCGGGGTTTAGCTGAAAGCTTTTCCATTCTATCTCAATTTGTTCTTTGCCTTCAAAGCCGGCCAGTGCTTCCTCGAACCTGCGTTTGCCTATATAACAAAACGGGCACATCACATCCGACCATATTTCTACCTTCATCATTTCTATTTTAAATGTTTAAACAAATTTAAGGCCTGTAATTCTTATCCCCGTAAAGGCAAAGTAAAATTTAACAGGCTTTGTTAGATGCCAGAGTGATTTTTGAACTACTTTTATTGCTTTAAAAACACGTTCCCCTCATGAAGAATTTATGCCTGAGATGCTTTTTGCTCTTAATGATCTTTACAAGCCTTAAAACATCGGCACAACAAAAAACAACTGATAAAAATTTATTCAGCGCAGGTTACGCGGCAGGCTTTATTGGCGGCTTGTATGATTCCTATTATCCGTATAAACAATTAAAACAACATGGCGATTTTGGTTTGGGCGCCCCGGGCAAGCTTGATGGTGAGCTCATGGTGTTTAACGGCAAACTTTATCAAACTCAGTCAACGGGTAAAACAACCCAACTTGCCGATACCGGCAAAACCCCTTATGCTGTGGTTTGCTTTTTTCATGCCGAAAAAACATATAAGTGTAATAAGCCTTTATCCAAGTCGGCACTGTTTAGCTACCTTGACAGTATCTTAACCAACCAGAACGGGATCTACGCTATCCACATCAAAGGAAATTTTAGTATGGTTAAAACAAGGGCTTTCCCGCCGGTTGATAAACCTTATTTGCCCTTGGCGGCGATGCTTGACAGGCAACATTTTTTTGATTTTAAGAACATCAAAGGCGATCTTATGGGTTTTAAGATCCCTGCACTGATGGAAGGAGCGCATATCAGCGGCTACCATTTTCATTTTTTATCTGATGATAAAACCGGTGGCGGCCATATTATTGATTTGCTTGCAGATGATATCACCATTGAAGTTGAAACGTTAACAAGCTATACCATTGACCTGCCGCAAACGCCGGAATTTAACAGCTTTGACTTTAAGAAAGACCGCAAGGAAGAGATTAAAAGCGTGGAGAATGGAAAAAAGCAATAATGACTGATCGTTTTTATTTGGACGATAATTTTTTGTAATATGTAAATTTTTATAAATTAGGAAATTATAAACCAATTATAAACTTATTGAGGTAACAGCCCAATGCTGAGGATTTATTGAATAAGCATGAGATGGAACAGTGCTAAAATATTCTGGATAGGTATCATTTTACTTGTGGTACCCGGCCTTGTTCATGCTTACCTGCTCATGCCATTTCCCGGCAGCCAGGATCTGAATGCCATAACCCTGTGTTATTATCTCGAAAAGGTGATCATGCCGCTGCGCTTGATTGGCTTGCTATTCGTTGTTTGGTACCTGTTTAAATTCTACGCTAAAAATACCTTTAAACAAAAGGCTGTTAAAGCCGCTGTTTTTGTGCTTTGCATAGGCAGCTTTTACATAACCGATTATATGTATAAGGCAGAAACCATGTTTAAAGAAACCACAAAAGCTGTTTTTGCCAATGGATTAAAAAACAGGGTGCCGTTAAGCTACCTGGTAGTGGGTGTTGTAAACAACGGTGTAGCCAAAGCTTATCCGCTCATCTACCTGGGCTATCATCATAAACTGCAGGACGATGTAGGCAATAAACCCGTTTTGGTTACCTATTGCACCATGTGCCGTACAGGCAGGGTTTACAGTCCGGTTATAAACGGTGTAAGGCAAAACTTCAGGTTGGTGGGGGCAAGGCACTACAATGCTATAATTGAAGATGAAAACACTAAAACCTGGTGGTACCAGGCTACCGGTAACGCGGCTGTTGGGGAGCTGAAAGGAAAGCAATTAACCGAGCTGCCTTATGAACAATTAACCCTCGCGGCCTGGTTACAGAAACATCCCGAAACGCTCATTTTACAACCCGACAGGCTATACACCGCAGATTATGCCGACCTGAAAAACTACGACCGTGTGCAAGCTATCGACCGTGACAGCACTATAAAAAACAAAGATTCCCTGATGCGTAAAAGCTGGGTAATTGGTGTGATCATAAACGGCAAAGCCAAAGCTTACGACTGGCGCCACATGTACGCCAAACGCCTGCTGAATGATGAGTTGAACAAAAGTTCACTGCTTATTGGCATTGAAAAGGACAGCCTCAGCTATCATGCCTGGAATACATCAGTAAGCGGTAAAACCCTTCACTTTAAACTGGATGATAAAGGCATGCTCACCGACGAAGAAACCGCTTCGGTTTGGGATTGGGACGGCCTGTGCTTAACCGGTACACAAAAAGGGCAGCGCCTTGCTAAAATTCAGGCCTACCAGGAATACTGGCACTCATGGAAACATTTTCATCCCGGTACCGTGTTTTGGAAAGGCGATGAATCGCTGGAGCAAACGGCATCCATTTACCCGCCTTTTTAACAAGCGGCTTTAATTAAATAGCGGTTGCTATTTTGCTGATGTCATCGTCATTAAGCAGAGCGTCTTCAGAAATGTTGGGGTAATACTTATTCAGGATCTTTTGAATAAGCTGGTAGCTTTCGATGGATTGAATGGGAGCGGAAGCCAGTTCAGTGATGGTTGAACCAATGAGCTTAAGTTTTTTTGCCTCGTACTGGTTGATTACAAAGTCAGAAGTTTTTTTCTTACGGCTTTGTTGTATGAGATCATCAAGTTTCTTGATCTCTTCAACCAGGTCAATCATTTTTAATACTTCCACCTTTTTCATCAGCGCCAAAATTAGTGATTTATTTGTAACAGGGGGTATAACGGGATATAAGTTGTATTGTTTGTAAGTATGAGACGGGTGGAAGCTGTAATTGTTACGGATAGAAATTGCACACCTTTTCAACGTGTGCAAGCTGAAAAAATTAAAAATATGTCATTGCGAGTGTTTAAATCCGGAGGCCTCTGAAAGTGAAATGACAAAAGAGAGCCTGTCAGTCTGAGCCTGTCGAAGACTCGCGCGCAGAGGCCTACCCACCATGCTTCGACAGGCTACCCATGACACCGTTTTAAGTTGTCATGGGTAGCGAAGCGTGGCAATCTCGTAGCTAATGCATAGCCGCCCTGTATAGCTAAAAGATTGCCGCGTCGCCTCATTGCATTGGCTTATGCTACTCCTCGCAATGACATTTTTTCTTTTACTATTTCTTATCCTCCGTTGTATCCCTTTCAACCAGGGCCATGCCGCATTTAGGGCAGGTGCCGGGTTTATCAAACGTAAGATCGGGGTGCATGGTGCAGGTGTATTTTCCTTTTTTCTTTACTGTTGAGGTGGTGTCGGTTTTGCCGGTGCTTTTAACCGCACTGTTGCAGGCGCCAAGGGCAAGGCCGGCTAAGGCTAAAATGATAAAGCTTTTTTTCATTGATTATTTGTTTTTGATGAATGAGGCCAACCCGAACAACGATACTACCAGCACACCTAAAGAGGCCAGTATACTCACTATGTCGCGAATATCCTTACCCGCCCAGGTCATGCCGAAATATTTGTGTAAAAATATAAAAGAAAGCCCTTCGGCCCTGTCAATTCCTGCAACTTTTGTAGCCAGTTTTGATGAGGTAGTTTCAATATACCAATTGCTGCCGTCGGCATAACTTACCCTTTCAACCGGCAGGCGTTTGTTGATGAAACCATACTCGTTATCAAACTGCTTTACCTGGTTAACTTTTACCCTGCCATAAAATTTATCAGCATCAAGGCTGGTATGGTAGTAGGTGCTTAAAAAACGGGCATAATCCTCATCTCCATTAATTTGTTCTATGCCGGTTAAGGTGTTAAAGTAGGAGATCTGCTTTTTATTATCAGTTACCTGGTAATAGCTGTTGCCACCAAAGTTAACCACGGCTATCCTCTTGATGATACTATCGGCAACAGGAAGCTGAAGGTTGGAGATAGCCAGCTGTTTCCTGTCGATCACTTGTCCATAGTCGGCTTTAGGCGTTTCGGTATTATGCAGCTTTACCGCAAGGTGGAATGCCCCGCTGGTCACAAAAGTAAACATCACAAAGGAAACGATAAGGCCTATCTGCCGGTGATAACGATGAACGATGCGCTTGTCCTCACCGCCATTTTCTTTTCGCTTTTGAGTTACGGATTTAAACTTTTTCCACATTAAACCATAAACAGTTAAGCCGCTGATGAGGGCGAACAGCATTACCACCATGATGATGAGTAATACTACATTTCGGAAAATATCGCCGCCGATATCAGCCAAAAACTGCCAGGTATGGAATTGTTCAAACAGCCAAAGGAAAGCCTTGCGGGTATTATTGTTAAATGTACCCATGCGGCTCTGACTGGTTTCGATATAAATGTCCATGCCATCGGGACGGTCAAAGCTAATCTTCCAAACAGGCAAAAGGTGATTGATGGGCTGGTATTGCCCATCAAATGTTGTTTGCAGAGCGATCTTTTTAATGTTAGATGTTGAGTCCTGCGTAAAATAGCGGGCAAGATAAGTGGCATATAGCTTATCCCCATCTTTTAACAATACCCCGTCATTGGCCGAGTAGTAATTGTACACACTATCTTTATCCAGCACCTGGTAATAGGTGTTGTGATTAAAGTTAATCAGTCCGAAGTTTCGGATAACGGAGATATTATTTTTATCCAATACCTGCTGAATGCTGAGTACCGGTTTCATCTGGCTTTGAGGCAATGGTTTGAACACTTCCTCCGCAATTGAAGGCCTGAACCAGTTTGACATGAATGGGTGTGAAAGACCGCTCAGTGTCCAGAAGATCACCGGGATGAGGGCTGTTAAGCCCAGCACCCGGTGCCATTTATAAAAGTTGCTTTTTACTGTTGCTGATGCCATTGATCAATATTTTGAAAATGAATAACTGATGCCCAGGGTGTAAGTACGTGGCGGCGCGGCGTTATAGGTATCGCCGTACTGGCTGCTGGTTACTGTTGTAGCGTAAAGCTTATTGGTTAAGTTAAGCACATTGAACCAGATGCCCGCGCCTTTTAATACGCTGCTTTTTACATCATAACCCAGACGCAGGTTGTAAATATCATAACCTGAGTAAGTTTTGGTATTGGCTGGGTTGGTGTAGTATTGATTAATGTGCTGCCACTCTGTTGCTATCCTGAAACCAGGAAAGTACTGCGGCTTGTATGTGAGTTCGGAGTTGGCAATCCAGGCTGGTGCGTTGTTCATGCGTTTGCCATCATAGTTGGTTACCGTGTTGGTGCCGGTGGTGTAATTGGTGGTCACCTCGCTGTACTCAACATAGGTATGTTTGGCATTGGTACCGCTAAACCTGAAGGTAAGCTCTTTAACCGGGGCCACAGTAACCGAGTATTCAATCCCCCGGTGACGTGTTGCACCTGCGTTTTGGTTCTGGGTAGTGTTATCCGGTAGCAATTGGTTAATGATTTCGTTATGGCCTTCCAGGTCGAATATACTCAACTCAAAATACAACTTTTTGTTAAACGCCGAAAACCAGCCACCCGCTTCATAATTATCAAAAGTGGCCTGTTTAAGCTGGGTAAGCTGACGTGAACTGTACAAATCACCTGTCTCTGGTGGTTGGAAACCTACGCTATAGTTGGCGTAAATACCTTTGTTATTGCCAAAGTTATAGGTGATGCCCAATTTGGGAGCAACGATATTAAAATTGTTGGTTTCCTGTTGTTTATACTTGGTTTGTCCGGCCGGGATCTCATTATCAAAGTTGTAATGAACCCTGTCATAACGTAAACCACCAACAATCCTCAATGCTTCAGTAGGCTTGACTTCATACTGGACATAAGCCGCGGTGTTGAACAACTTGATCTTGTAGTTGTCAATGTACCTGCCTGTATTACTGAAGCTGGTGTAATAGTTGTTAGCTACATCTTTGGTGATATCAAGATATTGGGCATAATATGAACTCGGGCTGTCATCCATATAAACACCACCAATGAGCCTCGAATGCAGGAAATCAAAATCAACCCGGTGCTGTGCCAGTAAGCCATAGCTGTTGAATTTTTGATCGTTTACCTGGCCGTTGCTGCTTTTGTAAACACCGTTAGCGTCGCGCACGTCGGAGATATAGTAACTTGGCAATTGCGCTGTAGAGTTATTGCGGAAAAAGAGCGTTACAAAAGTGCTGTTCTTGTCATCCCACTGATGATCCAGACGGGTGCCGGCACGAAACGATTTTACCTTGCGATAGGTGAAACGTTGGTTGGAGCCGTAGCTACGGTCATAAAACCGGGCGCTGTCCAAACTACCCGGAGTTTGGGTGTTCAGATAATTATAAGCAACTGAAGTGGTAAGTTTAGTTTTGGCGCTGAAATCATAGGTAGTTTTAAAATTGGCCGAGTACTTATCAAAATCAGAATAATCCTGCCAGCTATCGGTTTGATGGGCTACATATCCACCTGCATACAAACCAAATTTGCCCTGGGTAAAACCGCCGTCGGCATCAACACGGCGGTAATGATAATTATCGCCCTGAACAGAAACATTGCCGGCGTAACCTGTAGGCGGGCCCTGGGTAATAAAGTTAACCGCGCCACCAATGGAGTTACTGCCGTAAAGCGATGATGCCGGCCCTTTGATCACTTCGATATCCTTAACGCCCGACATGTTGATCTCATACAGCGAGTTATGGTTGAAGATGCCTGTAGGGCGGATAGGTACGCCATCTTCCATATACAGGTAAAGTGCATTGTAAGTTATAGGCTGACGAATAGCCATGGTGTGCTGTTCGTTACCCAAATTCACCATGTAAACACCTGCAACCTTGTTCAGCAATTGATAAAGGGCAGTGGCTTTGGTATCCTTAATTTGGGTAGAATTAATTTTGCTGATGGCGATAGGTGCGTCCTGTCTTGCCTGTCCTTCGCGGCTGGCGGTTACTACCACAGGTTGCAGATCGACAGTAGAAGGTTCTAAGGCAATATCAAGCTTTTGGCCTTTTATGGCAGATACCTCAATAATGCGCGCGCTGTAACCAACCATGGCAAATTTAAGCCGGATAATGCCTTGGGTATTGATGCTGAACTGCCCTTTGGCATTAGTCATGCCAAGCTTTGCACCTGTAGCTGCATCGGCATTGCAAATTGATGCACCCGCGATGGCTTCGTGGGTATTGGCATCTGTTATGGTGCCCTGTATGTTTTGGCCGTGAGCCAGGGTTTTAACGAGTATAAAAGTTATAAGTAGGATTAAATATCGTTTCATTATATATTATTACGGGAGTTGCTTCCCGGTGTAAAAATGGGTAGAGTAGAGTGTGGGTTGATTGATAGGAGAGTGTAAAGGTGTCTTCTACCCGTCATTGCGAGGTAAGAAGCAATCCCCGATCAGCAGGGTGGCTACGCAAGGCTCTCGGTATAGTTTGGGATTGCTTCGTACCTCGCAATGACGGAATGTTTAAAACCGATCATACGTAGCAGATACGATCCTATCGCAAAAGATAAAAAAGCTTACTTTGTAAAGCATGAGATTGCCGCGCTTCGCTCGCAATGACATAGTTTTCACACCATACCATCAATCAAAACCAATAAAAATGAAATGATTATCCTAACTGCGGAGGCTGGAATATCGTAGCCGGGCGATCGGCCGGTACGGTGGGGGTGTAAGGGGTTGAAATAACCTGCAACAGGCTGGAGTGGAATTTTACATCAGTTGAACTGATGACATAAACCTCCTGAAAGAGGCTCTTTTGCGACTGCCTTTCGTCGCTGGCCTGCTTGTCCTCTGCCTGTTTGATCTTTTTCGCGAAGTAGCATTTGCCATCGCAGTGCAGCCAGGGTCTGTTCCTGTTTTCGCAAAGCTTGGTAGCAATGTAATTCCTGTTCAGCTCAAAACCCGCGAAAATAAAAAAACGCGAGAAGTTGACCGTGATCAGTGAAAAGATGAGTAAATAGGCTGTAATACGTTGCAGCATGGCGCAAAGGTACGCCCTGTGGGTTTAATAAGCAACTTTAGTTCTAAGTCTTAAGTCGAAAGTACTAAGTCGGAAGTCTCAGTTTTAAGTCTTAAGTTCAAAAATCTAAATGCATAACCCGACTAAAGACTTTTGACTTAGTACTTTCGACTCAAGACTTGTCTCTTTTCAACGTAGCATGCAGGTGTTGGCCTTTGTAAACCAGGTCCATACCAATAGAATCCTGATAAACTTTACCCGTATGGGGCGAACTGCCTCCCGGTACCGGGATACTGAAAGAGAAATTATCACCGTTGATCATGCCGTCGGTAATCGCTACATCCCCTTGTGGCGCATGGGCGGTGCCGGTAAGCTTGCCGCTATCGATCCTAAAAGTGTAGCTTAATGGAAAATGATCATCTCCGGGAAGTTTTAATGAACCTATCCATCTGCCGTTAATATCGGCCATCGAAATAAAACTGAAAGCGGTAATAATAACAAACGCACTGATCACCAGGAACTCTTTTTTCATTGTTGATATAGTTTAAGCAGATACCTATATGCTGTAATTTTAAACTATATACAATTTTATTGCCTTTAAGTTTAAAAAAAAGAAAAACCTTACCGGACGGGTAAGGTTTTTCTTTTTTGATATTTAAGATACATCATCCTGAACTTGTTTCAGGATCCCACGAGACAGGCAGACCATGCAAGCTTGCTTAGCAAGTGGGGTGCTGAAGTAAGTTCAGCATGATTATCTTGTTATCAAATAAGGTTATTTCTTTTCAACCGATCTTTTCAATACCGAGCTGCTTTTTGAGCCATTGATATCCAGTTCAACGCTAACCGAATCGCCCATGAATTTGCCTGTATGAGGTATCACGATACCGCTGGTGGCTACTGTAAATGAAAAGTCGGTACCATTGGTTTTGCCTTCTTTAATGTCAACGTCGCCTTCCGGAGTTAAGGCTGTGCCGGTCAGTTTATCGCCATCAACCTTAAAATTATAAAGCAGTGGGTATTCCTGGCCGTCGCTTGTAACTAATTTGCCTGCCCATTTGCCGTTAAGATCAGCTATAGCTGCAAGACATATCATAAAGCAGCTTACCAATAAGGTAGTAGTAAAAATCTTTTTTTTCATAAATGTGAATTTTGGTTTATAAATATAAGCACCTTGATTTCTAGGATGAAATGATTACATGATATTTTATGATGTGAAATTTAAATATCATGTAATTCTTAAATCAGGAAATTAAGGTTGTTGAGCTCTTTTTAAAGTGCTATGTACTTTTGAACCATTGGCTTCAATATCAACACCTACCGAATCGCCATAGAATTTGCCTGTATGGGCAATGTGGATATCTTCGATGCTTACGGTAAATTTGAAACTGTCGCCCGTTATTTTGCCGTCTTCAATCGGCATATCGCCTTTAGGTGTTTTGGCTGTGCCGGTTAGTTTGTCCCCATCAATCTGAAAATTATAAAGCAATGGATAAATTTCACCGGTTTCTGTTTCAAGCTTGCCTTCCCACTTTCCGGCAATTCCGGCAATGGCTGCAAAGCAAACCGCAATACAAACTATTACAAGGGCTAAGGTTAAAAAAGTCTTTTTCATAGCTGTTGTTTTCATCGGTAAATGTAAAATCGATATTAAACCAAAACGTAAACTGTACATTAAATTTACTGCCTGCAGTATTATCGATTTATGAACAAAAACTGTACTATAACAGCCAGGTAATTAATGCTGGATTGTTTTTTTACTTTCATTTGTATTTAGGAGCATTTTTTGACTATCTCTAAATAAATGTTAATGATACATTTCCAATTATTCAAAATGATTGTACCTTTAAATCTGCATACTAACCGGGCGAAATCCTGTTTCGCTTTTCACTTTTAAACAACCTATAATAATGAAGAAAATTTTTACCGCATTGCTATTGTTGGGTGGTACATATCTGGGCGCTTCGGCTCAGGATGTTCAGCTTAACAAAGGCTGGAAATTTGCCGTGGGTGATTCTGCCCAATGGTCGTCCCCAACTTTTAACGATCAAAACTGGCAAAACATTGATGTCGCCCATTCCTGGGAACCGCAGGGACACCCTAATTACGATGGCTTCGGCTGGTACCGTATCCACGTAGTAATCCCTTCATCGCTTAAGGAGAAAGCCTATTTAAAAGATAGCCTCCGCTTAAGCCTGGCCAGTGTTGATGATAACGACGAAGTGTATTTAAACGGAAAGCTTATCGCCAAATATGGCGGTCACAGCGGAACCATTAAAGATGGCAATTACGGGCCGCGCACTTATAGTATCCCGGCTTCAGATCCTGCAATTTTGTGGGATAAAGAAAACGTACTGGCCATCCGTATTTACGATACCGGGGGCGACGGTGGTATTTACGGCGATAACTTTTCTATTGCCATGGCCGATGTAATGGATCACGTTACAGTTAATACCGATGGCGATTTTAGTTTCCAGGAAAATAACAGCCTGGCCAAATCAGTTAAATTGGTAACCACCAATAAATACCAGTACCAGGGTACTTTGGCTTTTAAAGTTACCGATCCTGAAACGGGCGCCGTAATCTACGAAAAAACAAACCCTGCAAACTTTACCACAGGCAAGCCTTTTACCTATTCGTTTGTGATAGCCCGGTTAGCAAAAAAATCGTATACCATAGCTTATACTTTTACAGATCAAAAATCTGGTAAAGAGATTGTTAAAACCGAAACTACGCCTTATGTACTTACGCCTTACCCATCGCCCAGGCCAAAAATTAACGGAGCCGATGTTTACGGTGCAAGGCCTGGTAACCCTTTCCTTTATCTGATCCCGGCAACCGGTAAAAAGCCGCTTAACTATAAAGCTGCGGGCTTGCCTGCCGGCTTAACGCTTGATGCTAAAACGGGTATCATTTCGGGTGTGGTAAGCCAAAAGGGAGATTATCCTGTAACGCTTACCGTTACCAATAGCTTAGGCAATAAAACCAAAACACTAACTATTAGCATTGGCGATAAAATTGGCCTTACCCCGGCCCTTGGCTGGAACAGCTGGAATGCCTGGGGCTTGAGCGTTAATGACGAAAAAGTAAAGATCTCGGCTAAAGAAATGTCGGAGAAATTAAGTGCTTATGGCTGGAACTATATCAATATCGACGATGGCTGGGAGGCGGAAAACCGTGCTGCCGATGGTGCCATCGTAGCTAACAGTAAGTTTCCGGATATGAAAGGTTTAACTGATTATGTACACAGCCTTGGCCTGCATACCGGGATTTATTCATCGCCTGGCCCGCGCACCTGCGGCGGCTTTTTGGGCAGCTGGCAGCATGAAGACCAGGATGCCAAAACTTATGCCGACTGGGGTTTTGATTATTTAAAATACGACTGGTGCTCCTACTCGGAAGTTACCCCTCCGCATCCCGACCTGCCTGCACTTAAGAAACCATATGAAGTAATGCGCACCTCTTTAAATAAGGTAAACCGCGATATTATGTTCAGTTTTTGCCAGTACGGCTGGGGTGATGTTTGGAAATGGGGTGCCGAAACCGGCGGCAACAGCTGGCGTACCACCGGCGATATCCAGGATACCTGGAGAAGTATGAGTGATATTGGCTTTAGCCAGGATCCTGCTTCGCCTTACGCTGGTCCGGGGCATTTTAATGATCCGGATATGCTGGTTGTAGGCAAAGTAGGCTGGGGGCCAAGCCTGCACAATAGCCGTTTAACTTATGATGAGCAATATACCCACATCAGTTTATGGAGCCTGCTGTCTGCGCCGCTGTTAATCGGCTGCGATATGGGGCACCTGGACAGGTTTACGCTTAGCCTGTTAACGAATGATGAAGTACTGGCTATTGACCAGGATGCCTTAGGCAAAGGTGCAAGACAGGCTTCTAAAACAGATGAGCAGCAGATTTGGGTAAAAGAGCTCACCAAAGGCGAAAAAGCAATAGGTTTCTTTAACACATCTGATAAATATCAAACTGTTAACCTGGAAGCTAATGACAAGCTGTTAAAAGGCTTTACCAAAGCCCGTGATGTTTGGGAACAGAAATACCTGATAGCGGTTAACCACAAATATACTTTCAAAATCCCACCGCATGGCGTAAAGCTTATTAGGGTTATGTAAGGATTTAGGGTAGGGAGATAAAAAACACGCGTCGTTGCGAGGTGCGAAGCAATCCCCGATGAGCAGGGCCACCCTGTATAGTTTGGGATTGCTTCGTACCTCGCAATGACGCTTTTTATTTGATTAGCTGATTTTATAAAAATCAATTTGGCACATCGTTTCATGTCCCCTCAGGGTCTCTCGCAGAGGACCTTGAGGTTCACTGCGTTTTGGTTAGAACAGCTGATCTGGCGTATATCAATCTGCATGACGTATACATCAGGGTCCTCTGCGAGAGACCCTGATGGGACGTTGATAGCAAAAATGGCCTATATCTATTCGATAAAGGCCATTTTTATATAACGTAGTTTGAAAATCAATTTGGCACATCGTAATGATATACCGGCGAAAAAACTCCTTCACTTGTAGTGTAGTAGCCTTTACCATCGGGCTGAAAACCTATCGCCTCGCCCTGTTTTTCAACTTTGTAGGTAAGTTCCTGTGGCTTGCGTACCATAGTTTCCCATATGGGTTCGTTATGCTGGCGGCGCCAGTAGTAAACTTTGTCGTAACTTTTTAGCAGGATCTGCTGCCCGTCTTTAGAGATATCGCCGGCTGTGATCCATTTAAAAGGTTTAAAGCCCGCGAAGTACAATTTGCAGCGTTTGGTTAATACTGTTGTTGTATTGGCCTGGTATTTTAACGGACTGGTGTAAACCGCAACGGTATCACCCCTTTTACTTACAATGATCAATTGCTTGCCTATCGGGTCAATCATCAAAGTTTCAGCATCTTTGGGGCCATCCGGATATTTAAAATCTGCCCGTACAGCTTGTGTGTTTGTAATAGCCTTATCGCCTGTAGCCCATGATTTTTTTTCGGCCATGCGGTAAACTGTAATATATGGCCTGTTTTGATTGTTATCGCCTATATCGCCAAGGTAAACGTAGCTTTTACCTTTTTCCGGTCCGGGGCCAACATCAATATCTTCACAATCCTGTACGCCCAGCTTTTGAGTGCTGTCACCCTTAAAATAAATGGTTGATTTGAGTTTGCCTTCGGCTGTTATAGCAAAAAAACGGCTTGTATCGCCGCTGTCGTTATGTACATAATAGGTGTCGGGGCTAATGGATGACGCCGCAATACCCGACGTTTCATCCATCTCTTTATCATTTAGGGTGCCTGTAATGTCCTGCCTGTCGAGCAGCCTGTGCTTGGCGAAGGCCCCCATGAAAAGTAGGGATACAATGGGTAAGAGTATATTTAATTTTTTTGACCGGCTCATTCTGTTTCTTGCAAACAATAACGCAAATAAAGCGCATTAGTATGAAGTTGACATTAATTATTTGATTTTGTTACGACTATATGAAAATTATATAACAAACAGGGCAATGGTACACAATATTCGTACCACGAAACATTTATGCCGATTCAAAGGCATGTAATAAGGCGCTTTGCCGGAATATTTCTGCAGGGGTACGGTAATCGGCCAGTTCAAGTTCCTGAACATATTTGCAATTGCAGGGGTGCCCGGGTTCAATAAAAACAGGCATATCATAGCCCAGTTGCTGGTAGTATGGAGTGATGAACGCTTTTACAGGCAGTTCGTTTGCTGCGGAAACAACATTAGGCGTAAGTTTTTTTAAGGGCTTTAAAAGTATTTTAATTTCACAAAGTTTAAAGTTGTCATAAAGCGGGATCCAGCGTATTACATCGTCAATACTAACTGCTATGGCATTATGTTTTACGCCGGTAAGGACGCCAATATTCACTTCGCTATTGTTTAAAAGACTAATGATCATAACCTGCTGACCGATATAACGACTAAAAATCACGAGCTGGGCTATCACACTTACTTGTTTCATTTTGCTAATTTTATTAGCAAAATACGGAAATTAGTTAGTAAGATGCAAGGGCGAATGCGAAATGGTTGACATTGATAATGCTAAACCATGATGTAATAAAATTGCGGTCATGTTCAATGGTACATGCCGAAAGTTTAGTGCAGCGCAATCGGTGGTTAGCCATTTAAGTTTAGTAACTTCATTGGCTAAGCCCCCCAAATTATATTTACAAGAGGATATAAAGAATTGCTAAAAATATTAGCTTTAATTAAATTAATCTTTATAATTTTATAATTCAGAACTTTAGTTTATAAAACAAGTAATCTATCTAAATATGGAGCAAATAAAAAAAGAAGATATCAATTTCGTGATAACTGATCTTGATGACACAATATGGGATTGGTTGGAGATGTGGTATCAATCATTTATGCCGTATCTAAATAGAATAGTTGAAGAAACCGGCATTAACATAAATATTTTAAAAAAGGAGTTTAAAGCACTTCATGAAAAATATGGAACGACGGAGATGTCGTTTATTTATAAAGAGTTGCCATCTATTAATCAGTCTTTTTATCCGATTTTTGAAGAGGTTGTTGACGGTAAAAAAAGTATATTACATGAATATAATTCTAATAAAAAAAATAATTTAACTGCTTACGAGGGCGTTATAGACACATTAAAGTTTATTAAAAATCAAGGCAGTAAAATAGTAGCGTTTACTGAATCAAATGTTTTTTTTACCAAGTATCGTATTAAACACTTAGGTTTAGATACTATTATCGATACCGTATATTCTCCCGAAGGTTATCAAATTCCTGGTTCGGTTTACAAACACTATTCAGAAGATTATTGGGATCTTAAGCAAACAGAAATTAAAACCTTGCCGAAAGAAACTCGTAAACCTAATGTTGAAATATTAAATACTATTATTAAAGATTTTAACGCAGATAAAAGTAAAAGTATTTATATTGGAGATAAATTAGATAGAGATATTTATATGGCGCAGCAAGCTGGTGTTACGAGTGTACATGCGGAATATGGGCATATAATCGACGGTGATAGATATGAGTTGTTAAAGGAAGTTACACATTGGTCACCGGGAGATGTGGAAAGAGAGAAGCAATTTAAATCTCAAAAATTAGATATACCCTCTCCCGATTATACTTTAAAATCTTTTGATGAATTAATAACATTATTTCGCTTCACTAAGTTTGCAGATGCCTAATCAAAACTCTCGTCAAGGTATTGATAATACTTTAAAAATATGGGAAAAGACTATTGATGTTCAACAGCATTTTAATGATATTGAATTACAAATAAGAAACTATACTTTAACTTTATTTACCGGCATAATGGCTGGAATAGGCTATTTATTAAAGGAAAAAATTAATATAGATCTTCATGGTTATATTATTCCCTCCTCGGCCATAGCGGCATTAATTGGTATGATAATCATGTGTGCATTTTACTTTATGGACAAATATTGGTACCATAAGCTATTAAAAGGATCTGTTAAGCATGCATTGGACATCGAAACATTAATTCAATCAACTCATCCTGAGATTAATTTGACTTCAAAAATAGGCGACGCAAGCCATATTAAATTTTTTGGATTGAAAGTAGATTCCGATAAAAAATATTGGTTTTTTTACTACCCTTTAATATCTATATTTTTTGTTTTATATATAGCACTTTTAAAATGGGCTTGATTAAACCTTACATTCGAAGCATAAAAGTTGTTTTCGGGATACTATTATTAATTGGCTTAACTATTTACGCAGTTAGACGCGAAATTCCGTTGAAACGTAATATTCAAGGTTTTGTAAAAGAGAACTTTCCTGTTTATAAAAATTATGAATATATTGATGTGCAACAATTAGGACATTTGGATCTAAAGTCGCAGATTCAGTTTGGTATAATTATAAGCCCCCAAGAACTGGATAGGTTGTCGTCATCTGATACGCGTGTGTTTGTTCACAAATTTAGACTCAATGATACATTATATAAACTTAATTTGTGTGTTAATTCAAAAGACAGTGTGATTGCTATGGGTAAACCACTAAAAGTTTTATGGTAAATTAACTTCCCGTGTTGCGTAATCGTGCGGTTCTATAAGTAGTCACGGGTATCCGGATCTCAATCCCTCGCTGCATATGCGCCAGTATCTGAAATGTTTTTGGGCGTGGGTCGGCAATGTGCTACCAATAAAAAAAGGCCTTTTTCAAGGCCCTTTCTCATTTTTATTATTTCTCAACATCAATAAGCTCCGGCTTTGTGGCTTCGGACTTGCTGAGGTCAATATCCGGTTTTGAAATATCTGTTAGCGCTACGCGGCCACGGTCTTTACGCAGGATGCGGTTAAACAACGAGATCTCCCTGTCGAACAAAAACTGGAAAAACAGTTTGGTCCATGAGGTGTGATAGTATAATGTATCATAATATTCCGGGGCAGTTTTCCTAATCTCGGGGAGCTTGTTCCATGGGATAGAAGGGAAATCATGGTGCTCATTGTGGAAGCCCACATTAAATGCTACCGCGTTAAGGTTGCCATAATAGCTGTATGTTTCCTGTTCTTCGGTAACGGTAAGGTAATGTTCCTGGATCCAGCGGGCGCCCAGCGGGTGCAGGCCAACTGAAAAAGAAAAGCTTAACAGCAGAAACGCTACTGCATGCCAGCCCATGAAATAAGCGATAGCGGTTGTAAATGCTGCCTGTAATAACCAGTTTGTCAGGATCCAGCCGTCAAAAGGATGGATTTCCCTTAAACGTGAAAGGCGAAACAATTGAAATACCGGGAAAAACAGCAGCCAGATTGCTTTACCAAAAAATGAATTGCTGATCAGTTTGGCTTCCCAGCGGTTAGGCAAATCGGCGTCAAGCTCATGCACACCTTGGAAAGAGTGATGCTTGATGTGGTATTTTTCGAATGAAATAGCGCTTGGCAATATCTGCGGTAAATTGGCAAACATGGATGCCCAACGGTTTGCGTTGCGGTTTTTAAACAGCAGCTGGTGTGTACATTCATGGATCATTACAAACAGCGCATGATCGGCAAAAGCGCCGAGCAAATAAGCCGCTCCGAAAACTATCCACCATGACTGGTCGCGTACAAACCAGGCTAAAACAACCTGGAAAGCTACTAAACCAATAATGGCCCATATGGTTGCGGGGTTTTTACCAATAAGCTTTCGCAATTGCGGAAACTCCTTCAAGATTTTTTTTGTGCGGATACGATGAGGTTCAGACTCCTGGGAATAAACAAAATCAGTCTTTTTAATCATATAGTGTTAAAACGTTAAATATAACGATAACGTGCGCAAAAGTTCATTTTTTTGTAAAAATTAATTAGCAATATTAGGAATAAACAAAATCTTCACGATCATTTCATATAAATTTTATACATAATTTACGTTAGTTTTGCTTAAAAACAAGCACCTTAAAAGTATTTGGAATGGCTTTACGTGTACCGGGCTCAAACTGTGCAACGCTTAAATAAATTTTGTGGGTTTTGGCGTCAAGTGTCATCGTGCGGGCCCGTTCGGCAGTTTTTAGGGTTTGGATCACCTCATATTCATCAGCCGATTTTTGTTTGATGACGGTAGTGGTGCCATCGCCGCATGAGCAAAATATAAGTTTGGTTTCAGGGTCATAAACTACCGCGTCAACACCCGCGCCAATTGGCAGGGTAGCAGTCACTTTACCTGTTTTGATATCAACAACACTCACCCCTTTATTTTCGCGGCAAACGGTAAACAATTTCTGATTAGCGGCATCAAGCGCTAAGCCTGTTGGGCCGCCGCAGGGGGCAAGGGGATAGTTTTTAACCACTTTAAGGCTTTTGCTATCAATAACATTCAGGCTGCTTTTATCTTCAAGGTTATTGTAGATTTTACCTTTACCGTCCGATACTGCAAACTCGGGGCCGCCGCCAAGTGCAACCGTGCCAACCTGTTTAAGCGTTGCCGGGTTAATTACCGATGAATTATTGCTTTCGCCGTTAAAGGTAAACACCCGGTCGGAGTAGGGGTCATACATAATGGCATCCGGGCCATTAGCATTGGTAAGGGCAATGGTAGTTATGGTTTTAAAAGTTTTTAAGTCAAAAACAACTACGCCATTTGCCTTGCCATCGCTGATGAAACCACGATTAAGTTTATTTACTATGGCTATGCCGTGAACGCCTTTCATGTTATCAATAACGCCAACCGGCTTTTCGGTATCCAGGTTAATGACATTTACAGCGGTGCCATGCGATACATACAGGTTGCGGTTGATCTTGTCTATAGCCAGGTAATCGTAACCTCCATCACCCGGTAGCGCGATGGTTTTATCGGCCACATAGGTTTGCGCGTTCAGTTTAAAAGGAGCTATACCTGCTATGAGCAAGGCTACGGCCAAAATTTGCTTTTTCATTTTTCGGGAGTGTTTATTGCCATGAAATTAAGTCCCGAATCTGTAAAAATGCTGTGTTAACCGCGGTGGCTTTCATTAATTTCATTTAAATGGGTGTTAAACCCTTTGCTGTACAATATACGGAGCATTGCCGGTAAAACAATAAGCAGTAATGGCAACGCCGCTAAAAATCCGCCGATAACCGCAATAGCCAGTGGCTGATGTAATTGCGCGCCCGCACCTATGCCTAAAGCAAGCGGCAACAGGGCTATAATAGCGCCCAACGCGGTCATCAGTTTTGGTCTTAAACGGGTACTGATGGCAAAGGTTATAGCGGCGTCAATGTTTTTATTTTCATTTTCGATAGCGCTTTCCTTAAACTGCAGAAAGGTGAAAATGGCGTTTTCACCAATAATGCCTACAATCATAATCAACCCCGTATAGCTGCCCACATTGAGCGGCGTACCGGTAATAAATAAGGCCAGGAAGCTACCGGCGATACCTAAAATGCCAATCATCAAAATAAGCAGTGCTATCCTGAACTGCCTGAACAGGAATAATATCACACCAAAAACCAGTAAACAGGCAGTTATCAGGATAATAAGCAATTCTTTAAATGACTGCTGCTGCTGGGCGTAAGCTCCTCCGTACTCCACATGGTAACCCGTTGGCAGGTTTACGTTGTCATGGATGGTTTTTTGAATGGATGTTATTACAGTACCCAGGTCGCTGCCTTCTAGCCGGGCGCTCACTACATTCATGCTTTGCAGGTTTTCGCGGTTGATCTCGGCATCGCCAGGCCTTAGCTCTACCGAGGCAAGTTCGGTTATAGGGATGAGTTTACCGTTGGGTAAAAATATATGCAGGTTATGGATATCATTCACGTTAAGCGAGCGGTTACCCGGGTAAACCATGCGAATGGGTGAGAGTTGTTCTTTCTCCAGTAAGCTGCCTATCACATTACCTTCCAGCGCGGTTTGGATCTGCATTTGCAGATCGGCGGCGGTAATTCCATACTGTGCGATTTTGCTGTAATGGGGTTGAATGCTTACCGAAGGACCGGCGATAACAATACCCGGCAGCACATCGGCAGTGCCTTTTACTTTTTCAACCAGCCCGGCTATCTGCCTTGACAGGTTTTGCAATGTTTGTTGATTATCACCAAATACTTTGATCTCGATAGGCTCGGCTGATGTGGTGAGGTCGCCAAGCATATCGGATATCACCTGGCCAAACTCAACCTGCAGCGCGGGTTGGGTTTCTTCAACTATTTTGCGCAAATCGCTGATCACCTCTTCGGTGCTTTTGGTGCGATCTTTTTTTAGCTGGATAAGATAATCGCCGCTGTTAGGCTCTGTAATAAAAAAGCCCATTTGTGTACCCGTGCGGCGCGAATAGGCAGTTACATCCGGATGTTTTATGATCTGTTTTTCTATCTGGCGCAACATCCGGTCGGTTTCTTCCAGTGATGTTCCGGGAGGCGATTTGTAATCGAGCACGATGGCGCCTTCGTCCATATCGGGCAGGAAGCCGGTCTCCAGCAATGGGGGCACAATCACAATTACGGCAGCCAACGCGGCAATAATGATAAGGCTTACATAAGGGCGCAGGATAAAGAAGCTTACCCACTTTTGTTGCTTAACTGTATGTATTTCTTCTGCCTTGGCTTTTGCTGTATTTAATTTAGGCTTACGCGTTACGAGCAGGTAAATTACCGGTAAACCGATCCAGGTTACAAAGAATGAACTCAGCAAGGTAATGATCATGGTATCGGTAAGCACCTTGAAGTAGGCCCCGGCCACACCCGTCATCAAAACAAACGGAATAAAAATTACGATGGTACTAATAGATGAGCCCACCATGGCCGGGAAAAGATAATCAATAGCCTTGCGTACCAAATGGCTGCTCAGCTCATCAGGGTGTTCTTCATGTACCCGGTGGATCTGCTCAACCACTACAATGGCATCGTCAATAATTAACCCTATGGATGCTGCGATAGCACCCAGCGTCATGATATTAAAAGTATAGCCAAGCCAGTACAGTATAAGTAATGTAAGCCCAAGTGTAACCGGGATGGTAATCAATATGGTTATACTTGCCTTGAACGATCTTAAGAAGATAACCGCCACAATAATAGCCAGGAGTAAGCCTACCCAAAGGCTGTCGCTCACACTCCTAACCGAATCGTTCACAAAATCGGCCTGAACATAATATGGCCGTATACTTATACCCCGCGGGAGTAGTTTTTTCAGCGCGTCAATCTTATCAGCCATATCGTTACTCACCGAAATTAGGTTGGCATTGGGTTGCTTCACTACGGCTATCAGTACCCCATCATGACCGTTGGCGTTGATGCGGGTGTATTCAATCCCTTCGTTAACCTGGATGCTTGCAAAATCCTTGAGCCGAACTATCCTTTTGCGGTTGTTGCTGATCACCAGGTCTTCCAACTGATCTTTGGCGTTGATGGTAGCATCAGTAACAGTGAGGTACATGCGCTTATAATCAGACAGGTAACCCTCTGATTTTACAAAATTGGTAGTAGCAAGCGTATTGCTGATAATATCAGGCGTAAGGCCTAATGAGGTCATTTTTTGCTGATCGAGCGTGAGCCAGTATTCTTTGAGTTTACCGCCGATCACCCTGATCTCCGATACCCCGTCGACCTGCGAAAGGAATGGTTTTACCGTGTAAGTAGCTAATTGCCTTAACTCGATAGGAGACAGGTTGTGGCTTTCCAGTGTGTACCCGCTTACCGGTAAAATGGAAGGGTTCATTTTGGCTACGCTGATATTTACATCGACAGGAAGGTCGTTCTTGATCTGGTCGATGCTCGACTGGATACGCTGCTGGCTCAGGTCGATATCAGCATTCCAGTTGAGCAGTGCTGAAATTTCACAGCTTCCCCTGCTGGTAGTACTGCGTACCAGTTGCAGATCCGGCACCTGCTTAATGGCATTTTCCAGCGGTTTGGTAACCGTAACCATCATTTTATTTACCGGCTGCAGGCCCTCGTCGGCAATGATTTTGATCTTTGGGAAAGTGATTTCAGGAAAAAGCGAAGTTTGCAGTTTTGAATAGGCAAACAAACCGCCCATAATAATCAGGGCAAGTACCAGGCCTAAAGGCTTGCGGTGGGTTATGAAGTAATTTTTTCGCTGGTTCATAGTATAAACCCCACTCAACCCGCTCAGCCAATCGGCGGAAAGGTTTAAAATAGCTCTCTGATCGTGGGATGGTCAGAAAGTTTTCTTGTATTTATCTAAGTCCAGATCTCTTTTTTAAAGCTCTCTTAAAAGTCTTCCCTTTAAGGGAGATTTAGAGGGGCTTACTCTACAATTTTCACTTTAGCCGTATCTGCCAGTCCATAATTACCTGTTGCTACAATTTTATCGCCTGGCAAAAATTTGGGGGTTAAAATTTCCACCCTGCCGCCGGTTTCAATGCCTTTGGTTATGGCAGTTTTTACGGCGGTAGTAGGATTGATCAGCTTCATTACCCAAAACTCCGTTTGTGTTTCATTGCTTAGTATGGCCGATTTTGGAAGTGATAGCGTATGCGGGCGTATCGTTTTAATGATCCGCGCTTTGGCTACCAAATTTTCGGGAATGGGATTGGCGCTGTTTACCTTAAGCACAATGCCCTGGGTTTGCGATAATGAATCAACAGCGGGCATTGATGAGCTTACCTGTGCCGTAAGTTTTTCACCGCCGGGCAGTACAAGTTGTACGTCCTGATTGTTTTTTACATAGCTACGCAGTTCATAAGGCAATTGCATCACAAATACAAAGCTTGAGCGGTCGCTGATCACGGCAAGCTGCTCGCCATCCTGCACATAATCGCCTTGTTGATGGTTGAGTTGGGTAACGTAGCCATTACCGGCAGCTTTTATTTTATTTACGCCCGAAAACTTAAACGTAGTATCCAGCACATTGATGCTGTTGCCAATGCTTTGCGCTTCCTTGGTTTTTATGCTGAATAAAAACTCGCCTTTATTTACATAGTGCCCCGGCAGGATATTTACCTTTTGGATATACCCGTTGGCATTTGCCTTAACAACATTTTTTTGTTGAAAAACAGATGTGGCGCTAAGGTCAATGTAATCAACCATAGCACTATTGGCAACCGTGGTTACGGTTACGGGCGTTTGAGCTGCTGTTTCTGCATCGCCGGCATCATCTGCAGGAGTGTTGCCTTTGCAGCTATACAGCAAGGTTAAAAGGCCTGCAAACAGGTATATATGTTTAAATTTCATGTTATTTATTCCAGTAATTGAGCTGATTAATGAGCTGCAGCTTATTAATATTGGTTTGTGTTTTAAGGTTTTTTATAGCAAGATAATTATTAATCGCCAGCACCAGGTCGGCTACCCGCACATCGCCGGTTTGCAGGAGTTGGGTGTCAACTTTTACCAGGCTTTCGGTGTATTTCATTTGGTCGTCAATCTGGTTTAGCAGTTTCTCTGAACCATCAATCTGTTGGTTTAGCTGGGCAATCTGCTGGCGGTATTGGGTATCAAAAAACGCTTTATAGCTGCGCCGGGTATCCTCTTCTAACGAAAGCTTGCGGTACTGGATCTTACGCTGGCCTCCATCATATAATGGCAGGGTAAAACTAAAACCAACGCTGGCCCCGAAATTTTTATACGCTGGTCCGCTCAGGAAATCAGAATTGTAACCGCCGTCGGCCAGCAGGTTGATCTTGGGCTTGTAGCTGAAATCAACTAATGAACGGCTATTCACCAGCTTAAGGCTGTCCGTTTTATACTGGTTGAAAAAGATGCTGTTGCTGATATCGGCCCGGATAGTTTTTTGAATACCGGGATCCTGTAATTCGATGTAACTGGTATCGGCAATGCCGGTTAAATAGTTAAGCGTTGTATAGTCATTTTTATATTGCAGCCTTGCCTGCGACAGTGTTAACTCTTGCTGCTTAAGGGTAACCAGAAAGGTAAGGTAATCGCTTTGGCGATAAACATTGGTGCGCGTTAGTTTTTTAAGCAGCGCTTCCTCCCGGTTAAGCAGGCTGATCACTTCCTGGTTAAATTTTACCTGCTGCAGGCTGCCAAATGCGGCGATGTATTGTGCAGTGACTGCTTTTTTCAAATCCTGTTCGGATATTTTAGCGGTATTGAGCACCGATTGCGACTGTAGCTTAACGGCGTCGATCTGCGCGGCGATATTTTTTTTGCTATCCAGCGATTGATTGATGCCTAATAGTGCATTAAGCGTATGCTCGTTGGTTATAGCAGGGGCATAGCCATAGCCGCCGGCAACCGGCGCGTAAAGACCGGCACTGTTAGCGCTTACCTGTGGCCTGTAACCTGCCCTGATCCGGAGGCTGTCCAGTTGGCCTGACGCAACCTGGTTTTGCAGGTCCTTTAACAGCGGGCTGTTGCTTTTGGCAAGCTCCAGGTAATGTTCAAGATTGTAGGTTTGTGCCTGTATAGCAGCACTAAACAGGCAAAATAAAAAGCCGAAAACCCATTTTATCCGGATGGTCAAAATAATGCGTATTGTGTTAAATAATAGCTAAGCTACACGATAATTCTGGAAAAAATTGGTAGGGGCAGTGTAACAAATTTAAAAGTTAACCGTGAAGATATGGTAAAGTTCTTCATAACTGTAAACCAGCTGATAACCCAAACTTTCGCAGATCTGTTTGGAGATAGTGAGCCCCAGGCCGCTGCCTTCGGATGTGGATGCTTTATGAAAACGTGTAAAGATATTTTCAGGATTCAAGGCTACTTGCTCACCGGTGTTTTTGATAGTTAAATTTTGGCTTGTGAGGCTGATGATGATCTCGCCGTTAGTTCGGTTATGCCGAACAGCGTTGATGATTAGGTTATTTAACAATATCTCAATAAGGTAATTGCTGGCATCAATTTCTTTTTCGCCAATTGTTGAAATAACCGTTATTTCTTTGTCGTTGAAAATATCTTCCAATTGATACAGCAAATCATCTATAAGTTCCTGCAAATCCAGGTGCTGTCGATCGTTCAGTAGTTTGTTCTCAATCTTGACCAATAATAACAACGATTGATTAAGCCTGCTCAGGCGGGATACAGCACTGTAAAGGTCATTGAGCAATTTACTTTGATGCTCACTAAAGTTTTCTGTCTGGATTAGGGTATCCAGTTTTGAATTGATCACAGCGATAGGGGTAAGCAATTCGTGCGAGGCGTTTTCGGTAAAGGTTTTAAGGTCTTTGTAGTCTTTTTTTACCCGTTCGGCCATGGCGGTAACTTCGGCCTGGAGTTCGTTAAACTCGTCGATAGTGGTATTGGGAGATGGCATTTCGCGGCTATCGGTAACGTTAAATAGTTTCAACTCGCTCAGGATACTGTAAAATGGCTGCCAAAGCCGGCTCAATATGAGGCGATTGGTAATTACCAGCACCAGCAGCAGTAATAAGATAACGCCAATGGTAATGCCGAAGATGATCTGGATCAGATCTTCCGTTTCTACTTTTGATTCAACTATCAGAATTTTATAATACCTGTCGCCAACTTTTACCGAACTGACCAAACCGCGACCTGATTCCGGCTCGTCTTTTTCGCGGTAATAAGTAGTGTTAAAAAATTCGCGTTTAACGGAATTGGGTTCGGCCGAAATAAAGGTGATCTGCTGATCTTTAGAGGCGAAAACCTGGGGCAGGTGGTGATTGAGCTTTACGTAATCAAAAACTTCCTGCTCTTCAACCTTAAGTGAATTGTCTTTTTGATTAGTAAGGATGAGGCTGATGGCCTGGTAATAAATGGCACCGGTTATCAGCATGATAACGATAGTAGCAATTAAATTTACCCGGTTATACCTTTCCGAAAGCTTCATTATTGATCGGCAAATTTGTAGCCCATACCATAGGCTGCATAAATATAATCCTTACCGCCGGCTTCCATTATTTTTTTGCGGATGTTTTTAATGTGCGAATAAATAAAGTCGAAATTATTGACCAGGTCGATGCCATCGCCCCATAAATGTTCGGCAATGGCGTTTTTTGAAATTACCTTGCCTTTGTTGGAGATAAAATAGATAAGCAAAGCAAATTCCTTACGGGTAAACTTTACCGGCGTGCCGTTTACAGCTACGGTTTTGGCCATCAGGTCGATACTGAGCTCGTTAAAGTTAAGCACGTTGCTGCCATTGAACATTTTACGCCTGATGATGGCAGATACCCTCGCCTTCAATTCCGAAAGGTGAAAGGGTTTTACCAGATAATCATCGGCACCGAGGTCAAGGCCCTGGAGGCGGTCATCGAGCGAGTTTTTGGCCGATATGATGAGCACCCCATCGGTGTAGTTATTGGCTTTAAGCTTTTTTAATATATCAATACCATTACCGCCGGGCAAGGTGATATCCAGCAGGATGCAATCGTAACGGTATAATTCAACCTTTGCGAGGGCTGCTGCATAGCTGGCCGCGGTTTCACAAATGTTGCCGGCTTCGGTAAAATATTCTTCAATACTTTCGCGCAGGCCTTCTTCGTCTTCGATGATGAGTATTTTCAAAACGTTTTTTTGATAAAGTTAAAACGCCAATTTGTACAGATTCTGGATTTTGAGCAGAGGCTAACAGCTATCTCACAGATTTTGTACAGAATACCTAAGCAAATTTGCATTTAGCTTGTTGCAAGTTAAAAACAAAATTGGATCATTATGTGGTGGATCTACGCATTACTTTCGGCACTGTTTGCGGCGCTTACAGCCATTTTTGCCAAAATAGGGATTAAAGGAGTTGATACCGACCTTGCTACGGCCATCCGTACCGTCATAATCCTGATCCTGGCCTGGGCCATATCGCTTTTTAAAGGGACTCATGGCGGTATCGGCAGTCTTACTAAAACCAACTGGACTTTCCTCATTCTTTCGGGCTGTGCAACCGGCCTTTCGTGGATCTGTTATTTCCGCGCCCTGCAGTTGGGCAAGGTAAGCCAGGTTGCCCCGGTTGATAAACTAAGCGTTGCTTTGGCCATAGCGCTTTCTGTTATTTTTCTGGGCGAGCCATTAACTTTAAAAAATGCCATAGGCGCGCTGCTTATCATTGGCGGCACAATTGTATTGATTTTCTAATCTTTTTGTAACATGCTCATATACAATGTAACAAGCATATATACATAACAAAAACATATTGTAACAAATACACTTCAATACCATTTAATTCAGATTTAATCCAATCTTTCTTATAAAATTTGTGGTTCCAAACACCCGTATTTTATAATGAAGTCTGTTTTTTTGATATTATTTTCTTTTATTTTTATAACCACCTTACACGCCCAAACTGTCCCCGGAGCCAAGGGGAAAATCACCGGTAAAGTTACCGATGCCACTACCAAGCTGCCGGTTGACTATGCCACCGTATCTGTATTTAAACAAGGCGCTGCTTCACCCTTCAATGGCATCAGTACCGATCCCAAAGGAAATTTTAGCATAAATAACATCCCCGCCGGGGAGTATAAAATAACCGCCGAATTTTTAGGTTTCCAGAAAGCAACTATCGAACATGTAATGGTTAAAGATGGAGCCGTATCATTGGGCGAGATCAAATTAGCTCCGGTTGCCAATGAACTAAAAGGCGTAACCATAACTGCCAAAGTACCTACTGTTGAAAACCGGATAGATAAAATGGTTTACAACCCTCAAAACGATTTAAGTGCACAGGGCGGCGTAGCTATTGATGTATTGAAAAAAGTACCGCAGATCACGGTTGATATTGATGGTAATGTGGAGCTTCAGGGCAATGCCAATATCCGTTTTTTGATCAATGGTAAACCATCAAGCATTTTTGGGGCCAGCCTTGCCGATGCTTTGGCCAGCATCCCGGCCAGTCAGATCAAAAGTATTGAGGTGATTACCAGCCCTGGCGCCAAATATGACGCGGCCGGTACGGGAGGTATCGTAAACATTATCTTAAAAGATAGCAAAGTGCAGGGCGTTAACGGCAGTGTTAACCTATCGGCAGGTACCCGCCGCGAAAACGGCTCATTTAACCTCAATGCCCGTAAAGGCAATTTTGGGGTTAACGCTTTTTTTAGCGGTAACGCCCAGATCAATAGTAACGCACCCAATACCCGTAACCGCGTATCAACCGATTCGGCCGCTAACAGGACCACTCTTTTTCAGCAGGGCAGCAATAATTTTAAACGCAGCGGTTATGAATCGGGCATTAATTTTAACTGGGATATCAGCCCTAAAGATCAGCTGACCGCAGGTGTGGGCTTTAATCATTTTGGTAACCATGGCAACGGAATTACCAACCAGGATCAAAGCGAGGTTGACGCAGCAGGTAACCCGATATCTGATATCAGGAGTATCCGTAACTCAAGCAGTAAATTCAGTGGCTACTCAACCGATGTAAGTTTGAATTACAAAAAAACTTTCGCCAAAGAAGGACAGGAGCTTGATGTATTATATTCATCAAGTTTTGGCCGTAATTCGTTCAGTTCATTTCAGCGGCAGGATTATGATTCGGGCATAACCTCATCCGGTATCTCCAACAACAATCCGGGTAAGGACAGGGAGACCGATATTTCTGTTGATTATACCCAGCCGGTAAGCAAAAACTTTACACTGGAAACAGGTGGTAAGCTTGTATTTAACCACATCAATAATAATGTGGTGACAGATACCCTTTTTGGCGGTAATGCTTTCGTGCCCAACCAAAATCAAACCTATGGTTTTACTTATGAACGCAAGGTATATGCCTATTACCTATCAGCTTCAGCGTCGGTATTTGATAAATTTTTGGATGTGAAAGCAGGTTTAAGAGATGAGTATACTACTACTAAGGCCGATTTTCAGGGAGTAAATATTCCATCTTATAATATCCTTGCGCCATCGCTTGTGTTTTCGCACAAATTTGGCAATGGTGCTGAGTCTGTTAAATTGAGCTATACACGCCGCATCCAGCGTCCTGATTATGGCGATCTGAACCCCTTCCTGAACATCAGCG
This sequence comes from Mucilaginibacter gossypii, assembly GCF_900100945.1. Lineage (GTDB taxonomy): Bacteria > Bacteroidota > Bacteroidia > Sphingobacteriales > Sphingobacteriaceae > Mucilaginibacter > Mucilaginibacter gossypii. Next base: position 562,336 of record NZ_FNCG01000004.1, read on the forward strand.
ATCCGCATAATATCAGTACAGGTAACCCCAACCTGAAACCCGAAAAAGGCGACCTTTTTGAGTTAGGCTATAACAAATCATTTGATAAAGGCGCCAATATTAACATAGCAGCTTTCTACCGTCGTAACACCGATGATATTCAGCAGTTCACTACCTTCTATTCTACGTTTGATGTAAACGGCACTACCTATACCGATGTGTCATTGAACCAGCGCTATAATATAGGTTCGGAAGAGCGCACCGGTATCAATATTTATGCTTCGGTACCGGTAACCAGTAAACTAAGCCTGCGTACCAATATGATTTTTAGCGACAGGCGCAGCACCAACCCGGGTTTTGCCAATGTAAGTGCCTTCGCATACCGCCTTAACCTCAACGCGCAATATAGCTTTGGTCATGATTTGAGCGCGGAGTTTTTTGGTAACTATAACTCATCGCAAAAGGGCATCCAGGGTACTAATCCCAAATTTGTATTCTACAATTTTGCCATTCGCAAAATGTTCATGAATAAAAAGGCGAGCATCGGCCTTACGGCTACCAATCCGTTTGCCAAATACGTGAGTCAAAGCTCATCAACCTTTGGCAGTAACTTTTATTCAACCAACCTGAGATTAGTGCCGGTACAGTCGTTCGGCATAAGCCTGAGTTATAAGTTTGGCAAGCTTGAATTTAAGAAGGAGCGGGAAAAAGAGAGAAACAATGAGCAGGATAATAATGGAGGTGACAATGGTCCTCAAACTGATAAGGGGAAATAACCTCACCTAAATCCTCTCCAAAGGAGAGGACTTTAAAAACAAAAAACGCGATGAGTTATCATCGCGTTTTTTGTTTAAAATATCTATTTAAAGCCCTCTCCTTTGGAGAGGGTTGGGTGAGGTCTTATCCGTTCTTGATCAGGATACTTTCAATGATCAGCGTTGTATCTTCACAGCTGTCGGTAGCAGTTTCCATGGCTGCAAAAACGTCGGTGTATTTAATTAATTCAATCGGATCTTTTTCATTATTGAGCAGATCGGCAAAGGCCTTATTATGAACTGCATCGGCCTGGGCTTCCAGTTTTTTGATGTTACTGCAAAGCTCAAAAATTTCGGACGATTTGTTCAGGTTGTTCATGGCGTTTACTGCCTTTTCAAGCTCGGTACTGGTTTTAAGGATCAGGGCAGCCAAATCTATCATTGGCTGGGTAATAACAGGTACGTTGTAAAGGTTTATTCTGCGGGCGGCCATGGTAATCCTGTCTGCTACGTCATCAATGGCCGATGCCAGTTCGCACATATCCTTACGGTTAAACGGCGAGATCAGCGTCCGGCCCGATTCGGAGAATACCCTGTGCGTTATCTCATAACTTTTAAATTTCAGCTTATCAATATGGGCAAAATTAAACTTCTGCTCATATGAGGTGGGGGCATTAACGGCTTCATCCAGTAGCCTGGCCATTTCGGTAACATTGGCTACAGCAGTGTTGAACAAATCGTAAAAAACCTGGTTTGAGTTTGGAAATATCGATTTTGAGTTAGTGCTCTTCATTGATCTGTCTTATCAGTCGTGAATTTACAGTAGTTATATTAAGTGGATTTTAAAATATGTCACTATAAATTATTCAGCGGATAAAAGTAACCATTAATATAATGCCAATTGTTAAGTTAATGTTAAGAATGGTTAAGCCAATGTAATAAAACGAAATTAGTGAGGTTGTAAGTTGCTGACTTAAAGTAAAAAGAAACCTGCTAATTGAATAAGGAAAATTGTGTAACATTTGAGTTTAATTAAAACAATCCTGCCATCTGCAGTATTGTATTTGTATTAGTCAATCCAATTATGAAAGCCGGGGAAAAGCATTATAAATGCGTAAACAGCAAAACAGGTTACGCCATTTATTACCATTCGCTGGGTAGGGAGCTCAGCAATGAAGAAGTGAAAGCCGAATTAGAAAAAATACGTGCGCGTGTAGCTATTCAAAACGGTATTTACCTTGAAACACTTTACTGGGAAGAAATCAAGCAGGATGCCGAACTGACGCAATAGCAGGCGCAGTTTTGTAGGTGTGTATAACTAATTTAAAATGAGTGTTTTTGCAAATAAATACTTATATTTAATTGCCATTATATAACCAGTTTTAACCTGCTGTCATTCCCGCTTATGAAAAAGATAGTTTTATCGCTGTTAGCGGCATGGTGTTGCTCTGTGCCTGTTTTTTCACAAAATAATAATCCGGTTTCACCTTCCGTTCCTTTAGACGCTGTGGTATCGCGTCTGCAAACTTTATCGGCCAATAAAGCAGTTGAAAAAGTGTACCTGCATTTGAATAAACCTTATTACAATGCAGGCGATACCATATACTTCAAAGCATATGTAACCCTGGGCGAACAGCATGAGCCTTCAAAGTTAAGTGGCATGTTACATGTCGACCTGGTTAGCCCCTCCGATTCCCTGCTGCAAACTATCCCACTGCAAATGGTTAACGGCCTGGCCGCAGGCGATTTTAGTCTTCCCGGTATCTTGCCCGGAGGAACCTATCGTATCAGGGCTTATACTAAGTGGATGATCGATAACGGGCAGAGTTTATTTGACCGGCAGGTAAACGTCAATGGCGGGGCATTTGCAGGCAATAAAGCGTTAGTGGTTAAAGCAGGTAAACCTAACATCGCTTTTTTTCCGGAAGGGGGAAGTTTTGTAAACGGTATACCAATCAAACTGGCCTTCAAAGCGGTAAGTACAAACGGTCAGGGGCTTGATGTTAAAGGTGTTGTGGTTGACAACACCAATGCCGAAGTAACCAGGTTTGAATCGAAACACCTGGGCATGGGGCTTATATTTATTACTGCCGAAGCAGGTAAAACTTATAAAGCTAATTTAACCTATGCCAATGGTACCAAAGCGATAGTGGATTTACCGAAAGCCGATAACGAGGGGATCACGTTGATGGTTAACAATGATAATCCCGATAAACTTGGCATTGAAATAAATGCCAATAAAGCTTATTACCTTAAAAATAAGAACAAGGAAATAGGGATAATTATTTATTCGGCCGGTAGTATCCGCTCGGTAAAAACCGTGCTTGATAACCAGGTGCTCGACCTAAATCTTAATAAAAAAGATTTTAAAACAGGTATAGCCCGGATAACGCTTTTTTCGGAGCAGGGCGAACCACTCAATGAGCGCCTGGTATTTATCCAAAATCCCGACCTGTTAACGATTACATCTGTTAGCGATAAACCTTTATACCCGGTAAGAGGAAAGGTGCATATTGCTATCAATACTAAAAACAAAAATGGAGAGGCGGTAAAAAGCTATTTATCAGCAGCAGTTATTGATGCCGACAAAGTTTCCACAACCGGGGACGATGAAAATAGCATATTATCAAGTCTGCTGCTAACTTCAGATCTGAAAGGGGCAATTGAGCAACCCAATTATTATTTTGCTGATGTTAGCAATGATACCCGGTCAAACCTTGATGTATTGATGCTAAGCCAGGGGTACCGCCACTTTGAGTGGAAGCAAGTGCTAAATGATGCCAACACTGCCGCAGTGTATACTGCCGAAAACGGTTTCGATGTATCGGGCCAGGTGAAAACAATTTCGGGGAAGCCGGTTGATGGCGGTACGGTAACCCTGATGCCGCAGGCAGGCGGGGCTTTATTAACACAAACCACCGATCATGATGGTAATTTTACTTTCAAAAACCTGGTTTATGACGATAAAACCCCGTTCATGATCCAGGCTAAAACGGCCCAAGGGAAAAGTAATACCAAAATATCCATTTCTCAGGCAAAGGCATTAACAAATATCAAAACCGGAGATTTGATGAGCCCGGCACAAGGGGTAAATGGTGCGGGCTTTGATAAAACTACGCAACAGCCGGTTTATATAGCTGATGCAAATAGCAGGGCACTTAATGCGGTTACCATTAGTGAAAGAGGCATTAATGCCGGTAAGCTTACTACAGAGTTTTTGGGGAAAAATAACCTGCGAGACCAAAGCACCCTGTCAAACGGGTTGCAGGGACGTTTAAATGGTATTGTTTTGAGACAAGGTGTGCCCTACCTGGCCGACAAGGTGAACCCGGTCATGCAGGGAGGGCCAATGTTGATTGTAGTTGATGATACCGTATTGCCGGCCGGAACAAGTATTGATAATTACAATGCTGCTGATGTTGAAAGTGTAAATGTGTTAAAAAATAACGATGCTACCATATATGGTGTAAGAGGGGCAAATGGGGTATTGGTGCTCAAAATGTGGAAAACTCAAGCTCCGGTTGTTTCAAATAATGTGATTTCGCCAGGCTTACTGTATTTTACAGCAAGGGGTTTTTACAAAGCCCGTACCTTTTATTCGCCGGTTTATGAAGCATCAACAGGTGCTGATAAGAAACCTGACGCAAGAACCGCTATCTACTGGAACCCCGATATTGTAACTGGCAAAGATGGCAATGCCTCGTTTGATTTTTTTAATGCAGATAGCAAAGGTAATTACCGTTTGGTGATAGAGGGTATTGATGAAGCAGGCAATATAGGGCGGAGCATATTAACTTATAAGGTACAATGATGCCGGCGCATAAAAAACCCTGCCATGGTAGGCAGGGTAAAAAAACCACAACAATTGTTTAACCTTTGGGCTATGAATCCCTCCGGTCTATTCCTAATTGCAATGTGATCTTTCAATTATTAAACAATATAAAATCAAAATAGTTTAATCATCGGGTGTTTATTTTCAGTGTTTTATGTGTTAAAATCACCTCTCGAAGGTATTTAAACGAATAGTTGTTTTTAAATCAAATTTCAATCTATCTTTATATTAAATAAATTATGAGAAATCTTATGAAAAAATCATTTCAGCTTAAAGCAGCATTCCTGTTTGCTTTCGCCTTATTAGTATCAGCGGTAACCTTTGCCCAGAACAAACCTGCAAGCCCGCGCGATAGCGTTAGCGGTACAGCTGCAGGTTCAACTATTACTATTAACTATGGCAGTCCATCGGTTAAAGGCCGTAAAATTTGGGGCGGTCTTGAAGCTTACGGTAAAGTATGGCGTGCAGGTGCTAACGAGGCCACAACTTTTACAACAACAAAAGATATCAAAGTTGAGGGTAAACCACTGGCAGCGGGTACTTACGGCTTTTTCCTGATTCCTGCCGAAAACGGTACCTGGACAGTTATTTTTAACAAGGTGGCCAAACAATGGGGCGCGTTTAAATACGATGAGTCAAAAGACGCCCTGCGTGTAAACGTAAAAACCAAAGCCGCGCCAATGCACGAAAGATTAGTTTATACAGTTGATGCAAAAAGCTTTTGCATGTTCTGGGATAAGATCGTAGTGCCGGTGTCTGTAAGTAAATGATATTCAGTAACCTTATTTTTCACAATTTTTAAGGCCCCGCCAGGGGCCTTTTCTATTACCCGGGTTTTAGCGCGCAAAAGCATTCTTTTTTAAACCTGAACCCTAAAGCGCTATATTTACCTTAGATAATGCGCTACCCAACCCAAAAAAAACCTGTACTAAAAAGAATCATGGCGATAACATTATTGGCATTGACTATTTTTTTGCTGATGCTGTTTGCTGATCATCCGGTGGCTGTTGAACGTTATTATGCCAATGGTTTTTACATTGTCATATGCCGGGTTTTTCATTCCGTTTTAAACGTATTTCCGTTTAGTGTTGGCGACATTGCATATATAGCCGTGGTTATTTATTTGATTTATGCGGTGATCATGTTAATTGCCCTGTTGTTTAAAAAAAGATTTCAAATGGCTGGGAGACTTTTTTTAGGGTTGGTTATAGGTATACAGGCAGGCATTGTGGCTTTTTATCTTTTGTGGGGAATGAACTATTTCAGGCTGCCGGCCTCCGAGCGGCTTGGGCTCAGGGATACTGCTTTTACAACCGCTGATCTTAAAGCGGTAACCCGGATCCTGATTGACAGCGCCAACGTTACCCGTGCACGGCTTACACCAGCAGACTGGGCCCAAAGTAATACCCATATTTATAATACAGCACGGCATGCCATCGGCGTGCTCAGTAAAGATTCTGTTAATTTCAGGGCTTATAATCCTGATGTAAAACCATCGATATTGACGCCATTATTAAATTATATCGGTACCTCGGGCTATTATAACCCTTTCACCTCCGAAGCCCAGGTAAATTACCAGATGCCCATTTTTAACCGACCCTTTGTGGTATGTCATGAAATGTCGCACCAGATGGGGTACGGGGCGGAGGATGAAGCTGATTTTGCCGGCTTTGTCATCGCCGTAAAATCACATGACAGGTTGTTACGTTATTCGGCATATCATCTCGCCGTGCAGGAATTCATGCACTCGCTTGGCGCCCGTGATACCCTTGCGCATAAAGAACTCAAAGCGCTCATCAGCAAAGATGTACGCGGCGATTATATCACCGAGCGCAATTATTGGCTGGCCTACGAAAACAAGCTGGGGGCCATAAGCAGTGTTTTTTACGATAATTTCCTGAAAGCCAACAACCAGCCCCAGGGCCTCGAAACCTATAACCGCATGGTGTTGTTAGCTATGGCGTGGTACCGAAACCAATGGTTGTCATCGGCTTCGCGGCATTGAGTCATTTTGGAAGGCGATATGCAACTGTTTTGGAATTATCGAGCCATGAAATACAAACAAAATGACTTAATGATGCAAAGCAAAATGACTCAATGACACAAGGTAAATGACCTAATGACGCGAAGCAAAATGACGCGAAGTGAAATTGAGCGTAGCAGATAAAAAAATGCGTTCCGTATCTCACCCCGGAACGCACACAATATCACGTCTCAAATGATATTGAATCAACTAAATCTCAGATATCATATTAAATGTGTACCCAAGTTCTTTATATTCGGATACCGGAAAGGAAACCGGTACAGAAATTTATCAAATGTTAACTATACAGTTTAAAAGTACAGCAAATAATTACCTTAAAAAAAGCCGATTGTAAATATTTGAATAAAAACGGCAGTGCTATGTAATTATTATGAATTAATCTCCAAATTTACTTCAAAATCTTTAAAAAGCCTCGTTTACTTCACATTTATATGGATAAATTGTTTGGTAAAATTGCTGTTACCGTGAAAGTTAATTTTATTATTGTTTCAATGTTTCTTCCTGCTTTGGTTTTTGCTCAAAAAATTAATCAAAAGGAAATAAAACGGAGCGAATCATTAGCAAAGTCAGTAACCATTATCAGGGATAATTGGGGAGTTCCTCACATTTATGGAAAAACAGATGCCGCTGTTGTTTTCGGATTGATGTATACCCAGTGCGAAGATAACTTTAAAGGTATTGAACGCAATTACCTTTACCAGCTAGGCAAACAGACCCAGGTTGATGGCGAAACTAATTTATATACCGACGTGCAACTGCAACTGATTGCCGATAGTGCCGATGCCATTAAAGATTATAAAACAAGCGCCCCCTGGTTCCGGAAACTGTTGGATGCGTTTGCCGATGGCATTAACTATTACCTATACAAACATCCCGAAGTAAAACCCCAGGTATTTAAACATTTTGAACCCTGGTACGCGTTGATGTTTACCGATGGCAGCGTTGCCGCTACCGAAACCGGGGGGATTAAACTAAGCGAAACCAAAGAGTTTTACAGTACTGCCCCCGAAAAGCTCGGCGCGGTGATCAGCGAGCCGGAAAAAAATATTTACGACATGGTGAACGAGCGCGAAACCGGCTCAAACGGCTTTGCTATAGCACCATCCAAATCGGCATCGGGCCATGCTTTGTTGTATATCAATCCGCATGTGCCGTTCTATTTTCGCAGTGAGGTTGCGCTGGTAAGCGATGAAGGCCTTAACGCGTACGGGGCTGTTACCTGGGGCCAGTTTTTTATTTACCAGGGCTTTAACCAGCACTGCGGATGGATGCATACCAGTGCCTATGCCGACGTAGCCGATCTTTACGCCGAAAAAGTGAGTAAAAAAGAGGGTAAATGGTATTACGAATATGATGGTAAGCTAAGGCCCGTTATCACCCGCGAACTATCTTTCAAAATAAAGCATAACGATGAGATTGAACAGCGCTCCATAACAGGCTATTATACCCATCACGGCCCGGTGCTGGGCGCCAGGGATGGTAAGTGGATGGCACTTAAAGCTAACAACCGCTCATACAATGCCCTGGTTGAGTCATGGCTGATAACCAAAGCTAATAACCTGGGCGAATATAAAAAGGCCATGAATATGTTATCAAACGCTACAAACAGTACCGTTTACGCAGATGATAAGGGGAATACAATTTTTTGGTACGGCAACTACATCCCCAAACGCAATCCCAAATATGACTGGAGCCTGCCGGTTGATGGCAGCACATCAGCTACCGAATGGCAGGGTGTCCACAAGCTGAGCGAGATCATCACCATTACCAACCCCGCCACCGGCTGGATCCAGAACTGTAATTCAACACCATATACGGCTTCGGGCACGTCAAGTCCGGATAAAAGTAAATACCCGGCGTACATGGCCCCCGATGGTGAAAACTACCGGGCAGTAACTGCTATCCGGATTTTAAAAGATGCGAAAAACCTTACGCTTGATGGCCTGGTAGTCAAAGGGTATGACCACTACCTGGCCGCTTTTGACGATCTGTTACCCTCACTTTTTAAAGCATACGATGCAGCCCCCGATTCTGTAAAGCAATCGCTTGCTGAGCCAGTAAAGATACTGCAGCAATGGGACAGGAATACCGCTATCCATTCTGTAGCCAGTTCGCTTGCTATTGAATGGGGCACCCTGATGGTGAAAGCACTGCCGCCGCCTCAAACCGATCAGGAAAGCACTTTTATTACCCGGCGCTTTCAAACATTGGTTAAAACCATAAGTCCGGCGCAGCAATTAGCCTGGTTAAATGATGTACTTAAAAATTTGCAAAGCCGTTTTGGTACCTGGAAAGTGGAGTGGGGGGAGATGAACCGTTACCAGCGCCCGGATGATGGCATTAGCTTTGATGATAACAAACCCAGTATCCCGGTTGGTTTAACAGGATCGGGCTTTGGACAGCTGCCATCGTTCCAGAGCCGTACCATGAACACCAACAAGCGGTATGGATATTCGGGCAATAGTTTTATCGCTGTTGTGGAATTTGGTACACGGTTAAGGGCCAAAAGCATCGTAAATGGCGGCAGCTCTTTTGACCCTGCATCAAAAAACTTCACCGATCAGGAGCAGGGCATTATTGACGGTAAATTTAAGGATGTGCTGTTTTACAAAAAAGATGTTTTAAAGCACGTGCAGCGCACCTATCATCCCGGCGACGGTTTTAAATAGTAAAAAGTATATTTGGTAAGTTAAAAAATGAAGAGAACCCTGTTAATTGCCTTATTGTTGTTTTGCAGCGAAACGTTGTTTGCCCAAAGCATAACCATTAATGATCTGGCAAATATCTCCAATCTTTCAAACGCCGAAGCACACAACTATCTTACCCTCGGGAAAAAATTCAAGCGCCGGTATCTCCAGGATGTTAACGGCAACAGCATTGAGCACCTGAACAGGATAGGGCCGGATAATAAGGAAGAAACCATTGTAATAGGCGTTAGTAGCAAGCTTAGCAGCGGAGCTGTACTGCGTACCGTTACCTATACCACTTCTACACCGCAACACATCATTAATTTAATAGGCCAGGCTAAACACATGGGTCTGATCATGAAACTCCACGGCTCTGATGTGAAAAACGATATCTATCTTTTTGATAATGATTTTTTCCATATCGTAATATTCCTTAATCACGATAATATCTCCGGCTCGGTAGAAGTGCACCAAAAGGAATATTTAGGTTTTGATTGATTCTGAACCATGATTTTAGGGACTTAAGGATTGCCGGGATGATAATCGAAATATCCCTGGCTATTTAAAACCTGTCCATTTAACAAATTCAAAAAACAGTTCAGACAAAAATCCTGTCCATCTAATAGATTCCTTAAAAATCCCGTTTCAGAAAAAAAACTGACAATCCCCAATCTCTAAAAATCAAAGTTCAAAATCAACGCTATCAGCGTAATCAAAACACATCAACGGTCTATGCCAAAATAGTTGAACATTTTGTTTAATTCCCGATAACTATTTACCTGCAAACCTTATTTCTTTGTATTACCGATATAAACTTTTTTGAGAGCTATTCTATGAGCCAGCGATACTGTTTAACCCTCGATCTGAAAGACGACGCGGCACTCATTGCCGAATACGAAAAATATCACCAGGCTATTTGGCCCGAAATTCATGACAGCATTATCGCCAAAGGAATCACCAAAATGGAGATCTACCGTTTTGATACCCGCATGTTCATGATCATGGAGGTTGATGATACTTTCAGTTTCGAAAAATCGGCAGCTTTAGATGCGGCGAACCCTAAAGTAAAGGAATGGGAAGATTTGATGTGGGGATTTCAGTCGCCGGTAAAAAATGCGCCCGCAGGTGCAAAATGGGTTTTAATGGACAAAATTTTCTCCTTATAAATAGAATAGTTATGCTAAAGAAACTACAATTACTGTTGATGTTTGTGTTGCTGATGGCCCCATCGGTATTTGCCCAAAAAATGATAGGCACCGAAACCGATACCCAGAAAGAGAAACGCATGGAATGGTGGAAGGACGACCGTTTTGGTATGTTCATTCACTGGGGCCTGTACTCGCAGGCTGCCCGCCACGAATGGGTAAAGCATAACGAAAAAATTGATAACGCCGGTTACCAGAAATATTTCGACCAGTTTAACCCCGACCTGTTTGACCCGCAAAAATGGGCAAAGCAGGCCAAAGCGGCAGGGATGAAATATGCGGTACTAACCACCAAGCACCACGAAGGATTTTGCCTGTTCGATTCAAAATTTACTGATTATAAAGCTCCCAATACCAAAGCCAAACGCGATCTGGTACGTGAATACGTAAACGCTTTCAGGGCACAGGGTTTAAAAGTTGGCTTTTATTATTCGCTGTTAGACTGGCACCATCCGCAATATACTATTGACGAGATCCACCCACAGTCGCCTGCCGATAAAAGCGATGCCTCATATGCTAAACTGAACAAAGGGCGCGATATGGCCAAATACCGCCAGTACATGCGCGATCAGATCACCGAACTGCTAACCAAATACGGCAAAATCGATATCCTTTGGCTTGATTTCTCATTCCCGCGCAAAGATGGTCACGGTAAAGGCAAAGACGAATGGGGATCTGTTGAGTTGCTTAAGCTGATCAGGAAGTTACAGCCGGGCATTATTGTAGATAACCGCCTTAACTTGGAAGAGTATAAAGACGGCGCTGATTTTGAAACCCCTGAACAGGTAAGCACTGCCGAACTGGCCAAATACCGTGGCAAAACCTGGGAAACCTGCCAAACCTTTTCGGGTTCATGGGGGTACTACCGTGATGAAAATACCTGGAAAACCCATCGTCAACTGCTCGATCTGTTAATTACTTCGGTAAGCAATGGCGGCAACCTGATCCTGAATGTGGGGCCAACCGCACGCGGCGAGTTTGACTATCGTGCTACCCGCGCGCTGGATAGCCTGGCTTACTGGATGCACGCCAACAGCAAATCGGTATACAACTGCACGTTTGCTCCTGATACTTATAAAATACCAGAGGGAACCAAGCTTACTTATAACAAAGCCGCCGGTAAACTGTATATACATTTGTTTAACTATCCGCAAGGCAAGCTGGTTTTACCTGGTTACAAAGGCAAGATCAAATACGCGCAGTTTTTAAATGACAGCTCTGAACTTTTATATAAGGATGGCAGCGGTGACGACCTGGAGTTAACGCTCCCCGCACAAAAACCGCCGTATGAAATTCCGGTAATTGAACTTACGCTTCAGCAATAAGCAAAAAAATATTGTCCTTACTAAAAAAAGGGCCGATCATATACAAATAATGTCAACACAAAAGGAAACATATTTAAGGATCCATCCGCATGATAACGTACTGGTAGCCTTACAGGACCTGCCGCAGGGAACCGTTATCACGTTTGATGGACAAACTTTTACACTGGTAGATAAAGTAGCGGCAAAGCATAAATTCGCCATTAACGAACTGCCGGTAGACAAGGAAATTTACATGTACGGCGTGCTGGTAGGCAAAGCCTCGGCCGTCATACCGCAGGGTGGTTTGTTAACCACCGAAAATGTGCACCACGCAGCCGAAGGCTTCCATTTGGGCGAACGCAAGCTACAATGGCACCAGCCCGATACGACTAACTTTGAAGGCAAAACCTTTATGGGCTACCACCGTGCCGATGGTTCGGTAGGTACAGGTAACTATTGGATAGTGGTACCGATGGTTTTTTGCGAAAACAGGAATATCAACGTATTAAAGGAAGCACTGGTTGATAAGCTGGGCTACAAAAAAGCCAAAAGCTACGAGGGCGATGTGGAGCAGTTGATGGAACTTTACCAGGCTGGTAAATCTGTAGAGGAGATCTTGAACGCCGATATCCAGGTATCCGAGGATAAGCCAAACTCTAAACGCCTGTTCAAAAATATCGACGGTATTAAATTTCTGAGTCACAGCATGGGTTGCGGCGGCACCCGCGAGGATTCAGATACCCTTTGCGGATTGATAGCAGGCTACATTACCCACCCCAACGTGGCCGGAGCAACCATATTAAGCTTAGGCTGCCAACATGCGCAGGTGAGCATTTTGCAAAATGAAATTGCTAAACGTGATGCTAATTTCAGCAAGCCGCTGGTAGTATTGGAGCAACAAAAAGTAGGCACCGAAAGCGAGCTATTGAAACAAGCTTTGAAACAAACCTTCGCGGGTTTAGTGAAAGCCAATGAAACAACCCGTCAACCTGCACCATTGTCAAAACTGTGTATTGGCTTGGAGTGCGGCGGTTCGGATGGTTTTTCGGGCATTTCGGCTAACCCTGCATTGGGTTACTTGTCTGATTTGCTGGTTACCATGGGCGGATCCGTGATCCTGTCGGAATTCCCTGAGCTTTGCGGTGTGGAGCAGGAACTGAGCGACCGTTGTATCGATGTGGAAACCGCTAGCCGCTTCATGCACCTCATGACTACTTATAATGCACGTGCAGAGGCGGATGGATCGGGCTTTTATGCCAACCCGTCGCCGGGCAATATCCGCGATGGATTGATCACTGATGCCATTAAATCGGCAGGTGCCGCTAAAAAAGGCGGTACGTCGCCGGTAACAGCAGTTTTGGATTATCCTGAAAAAGTAACCAAACCTGGTTTGAATTTACTATGTACCCCCGGAAGCGATGTGGAAAGCACCACTGCCGAAGTAGGCGCAGGCGCAAACATCGTACTATTCACTACCGGTTTGGGGACACCTACTGGCAACCCGGTTACGCCGGTCATCAAACTATCAACCAATACGGCTATGTTTGAGCGTATGCCCGATATTATAGATATTAACTGCGGTACCATTATTGAAGGTTCCGAAACCATTCACCAGGCCGGCGAGCGGATCCTGGATTACGTAATAAAAGTAGCCAGCGGCGAAGCCGAACCTAAATCGGTAAAACTTGGCCAGGATGATTTTATCCCGTGGAAGAGAGGGGTGTCGTTGTAATATAGGAGGTTGTTGGTGACAACACCAACAACGGCGAAAGATTTGCGTGGAGGCATAAAGTTGTAGGTGACAACACCAACAACGGCGAAGAGGAGAGTGTCGTTATAACATCAATAAAAGCTGGGGCTCGTGCGATTCCCTCCCTCGGGAGGGTGTAGGGAAGGGTTTCTTCGATATGCTTAATCGGCAAGCATGGCGTATAAACCCCTCCCTGCCACCGCATAGTCCAACCGCACCCCTCCCGAGGGAGGGAATTGAAAAAAGTTGTTGGTGACAATACCAACAACGGCGTTGAGAGATAAAATATTAATAACCATAAAACAAAAAAGTCTCCCCTTTCGGGGGAGATTTAGAGGGGGCCCGGCCCGTACTTATGTTCAAACTAACCAATAAATCAGTAATTATAACAGGCGGCGGCAGCGGCATAGGCAAAGCTATGGCCGTGTTATTTGCACAGCAAGGCGCCGAGGTTCATATCATCGAATTAAACGATCAGGCGGCAGCCGATACCGTGACCGAAATAACTACGGCGGGCGGTAAAGCTACGGGCTATGCCTGTGATGTAAGTAACCAGCAGCAAGTGGTTGATACTTTTACCAAAATAGGTAAGATAGATATCCTGATCAATAACGCAGGCATAGCGCATATTGGCAGGGCAGATAATACCAGTACCGAAGATTTTGAGCGTGTGTTTAACGTGAATGTTAAAGGCGCTTACAACTGCCTTTACGCGGCCCTCCCGGCAATGAAAGCCAATGGCGGCGGCGTGATCCTCAACACGGCTTCCATAGCAGCTAGCGTTGGCATTACCGACAGGTTTGCTTACTCCATGAGCAAGGGCGCCATCCATGCTATGACCTTATCTGTAGCGCGTGATTTTCTGCATGATAACATCCGTTGCAACTGTATCTCGCCGGCAAGGGTGCATACACCTTTTGTGGATGGGTTCATCGCCAAAAACTACGCTGGTCGTGAGGATGAAATCTTTGAAAAGCTCTCAAAAAGTCAACCGATAGGCAGGATGGGTAAACCGGAAGAAGTAGCTGCTTTGGCACTTTACCTTTGCTCAGACGAAGCTGGATTTATTACCGGCACCGATTATCCTATCGATGGCGGCTTTATCACCCTGAACAATTAAAACCTGACTTAATATGATTAAAAAGCTATTATTAATGGGTATGCTGCTTGGCGCCGTACGCGCGGGCGCTCAAACCTACACGCCAACGACCGACAACCTTGCTGCAAGGCAAAACTTCCAGGATATGAAGTTTGGCCTGTTTATTCACTGGGGTATTTACAGTGAGCTTGGCGCGGGCGAGTGGGTGATGAATGAAAAGCATATCCCTTATGATAGCTATAAACGTTTGGCCGATTTCTTTAATCCGCAGGCTTTTAACGCCCACGACTGGGTGATGTTTGCCAAAAAAGCGGGCATGAAGTATATCACCGTTACCTCGCGCCATCATGATGGGTTCAGCATGTTTGGTACTAAAGCATCGCCGTACAATATTGTTGATGCTACTCCTTACCACAAAGATCCTTTAATGGAACTGGCACAGGAATGTGTTAAGGAAGGTATTGAGCTGCATTTTTACTATTCGCTATTGGATTGGGGCCGCAAGGATTATGCTTATGGCAGTCCGATAGTTGACGGCAAGCCCGCAAACGGCGACTGGGACAGCTACATCAGTTTTATGAAAGCGCAGCTTACGGAACTCATTACCAAATACCCCGGCGTTAAAGGCATTTGGTTTGATGGCCACTGGGAGCGTGATGTTAACTGGCATTATGACGAGATCTACGGATTGATCCATAAACTGAACCCTGCTATACTGGTAGGCAATAACCATCACCTTGAGCCAAAAGAGGGCGAAGATTTTCAGATGTTTGAAAAGGATTTGCCCGGAGCTAATACTACAGGTTTCAGCGGTAAATCAAAAATAGGTGCATTACCTTTGGAAACCTGCGAAACCATTAACAACAGTTGGGGCTTTAACATTACCGACAGGAGTTTTAAGTCATCCAAACGCATTATCCATTACCTGGTTAACGCGGCCGGTTTAAATGCGAACTTTTTATTGAACATAGGCCCGATGCCAAACGGAAAAATTCAGCCTGAATTTACCGATACGCTGGCTGTTGTAGGCGCCTGGGTACAAAAAAATGGCGAAGCGATTTACGGTACCCGCGGCAGCGGTATCCCGGCACAGCCATGGGGAGTAATCACTCAGAAAGATAAAAACCTGTATGTGCATGTGATGACAGCACCGCAACAACCCTACGTTTTCATTCCGCAATTAAAAGGAAAAGTAACCAAAGCCGCTTTACTGGCCGATGGCAGCGCGGTGAAATTTAAACAACAAACCGAGGGCGTGTTTGTATATCTTAGCGGCGTGGCAACCGACCCTAACGATACTATTATTAAACTGACAACTAACTAATACAACGATAATATGAAACTTATACGATTTGGCGAGATTGGGAAAGAGAAGCCGGGAATTATACAGAACGATAAAAGATATGATGTATCGGCCTTTGGCGAAGATTACACCGAACAGTTTTTTGAAACAGATGGCATCAACCGCCTTACCGCTTTTGTACAGGATAATTTACTGCCCGAAGTTGCCGATGATGTACGCTTAGGAAGCCCTATCGTGCGCCCTTCAAAACTGGTTTGTATTGGTCTTAACTATGCCGACCATGCCAAAGAAACCAATGCACCGCTGCCGCCTGAGCCGGTGATCTTTATGAAAGCTACCACCGCTATTGTTGGTCCGTTTGATGATATCATGATCCCTAAAAACTCCGTAAAAACCGATTGGGAAGTGGAACTTGCTGTGGTTATCGGGAAAAAAGCATCGTATGTGGAAGAAGCTGAGGCTATGGATTATGTGGCCGGTTACGTACTGCACAATGACGTAAGCGAGCGTGAGTTCCAACTGGAGCGTAATGGTACCTGGGATAAAGGTAAAGGCTGCGACACCTTTGCGCCGCTTGGTCCGTTTTTAGCTACACCTGATGAAATTGCTGATCCGCATAACCTGCGCCTATGGTTAAAAGTTAACGGCGAAACCATGCAGGACGGTACTACCTCAAACTTTATATTTAACCTGCCGCACCTGATCTCGTATACCAGCCAGTTCATGACCCTGCTGCCGGGCGATATTATATCGACAGGTACACCTGCAGGTGTTGGATTAGGAATGAAGCCGCCGATCTACTTAAAAGCGGGCGACGTGGTAGAATTAGGTATTGAAGGCCTGGGTGAATCAAAACAAAACCTGATAGCTTATGCTAAAAATTGATGCACATCAGCATTTCTGGCAATACAACCCGGTAAGGGACAGCTGGATCACTGAAGACATGCAGGTAATAGGGCGGGATTTTTATCCCGAAGACCTGTTACCTGTACTGCAAAAACACGGCATGGATGGCAGTGTCGCCGTCCAGGCCGATCAGTCGGAAAAGGAAACGGAATTTCTGTTAGATCTGGCATCCGTTAATCCCTTCATCAAAGGGGTAGTAGGCTGGATAGATTTGAAAGCCGATGATCTGGAAGACCGCCTGCATCATTTTAAGAAATACGAAAAGCTTAAAGGCTTCCGGCATATTCTGCAGTCGGAGCCCGATGAGCAATATATGCTTGATCCGCAATTTAAAAAAGGCATCGCCGCTTTGGGCAAACACGGATACACTTATGATATCCTCATCTTCCCTAACCATTTGCCGTATGCCGCGCAATTGGCAGCTGAATTTCCGGATCAAAAGTTTGTGCTCGACCACATGGCCAAGCCCTACATCAAAGCCGGGAAAATAGATGGCTGGAAACAGGATATCGAAAAGCTGGCAAGCTATCCCAATGTATCCTGCAAGGTATCGGCCCTGCTCACCGAGGCGGACTGGGACAACACTCCCGCAGCTGATTTTATCCCTTATATCGATATTGTATTCAACGCTTTCGGTATCAACCGGGTATTGTTCGGCTCCGACTGGCCAGTGTGCCTCCTGGCCGGAGGCTATGAAAAAACAATGGAGGTAATGGACCTGTATGCTGAAAGACTATCAGCTGCAGAAAAGGAATTGTTTTTTGGTGGGAACGCGGCTGCTTTTTACGGTTTAGGGTAAATTCCAGATACTTAAAAGTACCTAAAATGTCATTTCGATAGAGCATTGGGGCGCTGAGCGCCGGGGGCGAAAGAGAAATCTTATACGACTAACAAGAACGCATGTTCGGGACAGGGCGCATAAGATTTCTCCTCACGCCATCACTATCTCCCTGCCCGCCTTCGTCGAAATGACAATTCTTTTTATTCATTTCACGTTCCATAATCTCATCAAATTCCGCGTTTTTACGATACTTCGCCACTGTACTAAAATCACTAAACTGTGCTGTATATTATTTATTTCAAAACGATAGGCTCTATTATCAATATGATAGCGCAGTGTTTAGTGCATTTAATTATAAATCAATTAAATGTCAGCATAAATGTAATATTACGGTAACACAGAGCGTCAGATATAAGTATGGCACACATTTAGCTGTATGTACACATGATGGGTATAAAATAACATTAAAAAGGCGAACCATTTCTCTCCCGATAACGTTATATGGGTACCAATCAGACTTAAATTTTTATGTTAGACGTTATGTACACAACCCTGTTACAAGTTGTAGTCCTGCTTGCGGTTTTCATTTTGCCGATGTTCATATTTGGCAAAAAGATCAGGAACAAAAAAGTAAAGACCGTTAATTATAAGATAGATACCGATACCTCTGAGGCCCGATATGCTATTAATGAAAATGGCTTCCTTGAAGAAATAAACACAGGCAAGCTGTCAAAGCACCGTAGTTGAGTGCAAAACATACAAAAGCAAAGCACACTTTTGCCTGCTTTGCTTTTGTATTTAAAAACTGATCTTATTACTCCTGTTTTTTCAGAAGCCCTGCTCATCGGCACTTGGGCCGTAGCTGCCCGGTATCGGGATATCCAGTAAACGTAAATAAACTCCCAACTGTGCCCTGTGGTGTACAATCTGGCAGTAAGTCATCCTGATCACTTCTGCTTTTGTCCGCTGATTAAGGATCTGTTCGCCATTACGGAGCGTCCAGATTTTATCAAACGTACTAACGTCAGCTTTTTGCAGGCTCGAATAGCCATCGGCCAATGAATCCTCAAACAACTTCAGCAAATCGGCAGTGCCGCTCACTTTTTTAGGCTCGTAAGGTACAGTGGCAAAATCCAGTTCGTCGGTATTTAAGGTAATAGTAACCCAGGTAGGTAATTCAGCAATGTGGGTCGAGAGCTGTTCAATGGTCATGCTTTTAGGGTGCGGCTTCCACTGGTATTTATCGTCGGGGATGCGGCTCAGCATTTTTTCGGTGGTTTGAGCTTCCTGCTCCATCTCCTGCAATAACGATTTCAAAGTGTCCATAAGTGTTGTTGTTTGTTTTATGATGTAAAATAACAAAGGGGTAATGACAGCCCTATGTCAGCAGGGACCGGGGAGGGTAATATTATTTTTCTGAACCGTGATTTTTAGGATTGGCAGGATGTTGTTGGTGGATAGGGTTCATTACCCGCTCTGTTAATATACCCTGATGATAGGTACTTGAGATTTTTCCATGAGTGGTTTTGCTGATTAAATATTAACTTCGTAAAACCTTATAACAAATGAAGAAACAAAACCTGTTGTTGCCGGCAATTTTAGCGTTGGCTATCGCATCCTGCAAGAAAGAAAAAAATGATCAGTCCAAAGATATTCCTGTAACAACTCTTATTATTGGCAATTGGAAAGCCACTTCAATAGCCGAAATAGATTATACAGATGGAATACGCACTGGCTATGATACTATTGCAAATTATCCTTTAATACAATTTAAACAATTTAATAAAGATGGCACCGGAACAAGTACGAACAATTTATTTACTTATGAAAAGTTCAACTTCAGTATTTCCGGTAGAACGTTAACGCTTACAAACGATACAGTAACAGATTATAACGACAAAACAAAAAGCAGGCTACCTGATAGGGTATTTAAAATAATAAAAGTGAACTCAGCTACTCTTGGTTTATACTATGAAGTTCCGCCGTATGTAGAGGATGGAAAAAATAAAAGCTTCACACAAAATACTTACTACACCAGGCAGTAATGTAAGTATTGAATAAATTTGCAGCTATGAGTTACACACCACCACAGCTCCGCACCGTTAACGTGATCCGTTACGTAACGCCTTTGCGCGAGGGCGGGTCATTACCGGCCATTGCCGAAGCTGATGACGAATTTTTATATGTACTGAAATTCCGTGGGGCAGGCCAGGGGGTAAAAGCCCTCATTGCCGAACTTATTGGCTGCGAAATAGCACGCCTGTTAGGTTTCAAGGTCCCTGAGCTGGTATTTGCCAATTTAGATGAAGCCTTCGGCCGTTCGGAGGCTGATGAAGAGATCCAGGACCTGCTGAAGTTTAGTGTAGGGCTTAACCTGGCGCTGCATTATTTGTCGGGCGCTATTACTTTCGATCCGGCGGTAACTATTGTTGATGGCAAACTGGCTTCGCAAATAGTTTGGTTCGATTGTTTGCTTACCAATGTAGACCGCACCGCCCGTAATACCAATATGCTGATATGGCATAAAGAATTGTGGATGATTGATAACGGCGCCGCGCTGTATTTCCATCACTCATGGAATAACTGGCAGGAAATGGCTACCCGCCCGTTTTTACAGGTGAAAGACCATGTGCTGCTGCCCCGCGCCAACCAACTGGATACGGTTGATGCTGAATTTAAAGCAATCCTAACGCCCGAAAAGATCCGTGATATTGTGGGCTTGATCCCCGACGAGTGGATCACCTACCGCGATTTTGAAGAAACGCCTGAAGAAGTGCGGAATATATATGCCGAGTTTTTAATAACCCGGCTGACCGCTTCAGATGTATTGGTTAACGCCGCAAAACAAGCCCTATATGCAGGTATTTGAGTACGCCATAATCCGCGTTGTACCAAGGGTGGAGCGCGAAGAGTTTATCAATATAGGGGTGATCCTGTTTTGTCCCAAACAAAAATTTTTAAAAGTATTGTTCAAGGCTGATGATGCAAGGTTAGCTGCCTTTTGCGGTGACCTTGACCTGGATTGCCTGAAGGAAAATATTAATTCGCTTGAGCGGATCTGTAATGGCGAAAAAGATGCAGGGCCAATAGCTCAGTTAGATCAGCCATCACGCTTCCGTTGGCTTACGGCTACACGCAGTACGGTGGTGCAGGCATCCAAAGTGCATCCGGGCATGACCGCTGATGCGGAGGCTACGCTGAACAGGTTGTTTGAGCAGATGGTGTTGTGATGATATTTGCCCGTGAGGACACAGGCAAAGGGGAAGACAAGAAACTCGCGCTCGTTTGTAACGAGTGCGTAGCTGGGTTTGCGTTTATAACGCACAGGCGATACAATCGCCAAACCATATTAAGCGCTCGTTGCAAACGAGCGCAAGGAGGGAAGCTATTGGAACTTTGTTTATGATACCACTCCTATACAAATGCATTCCGCCACAGCGACTTTTGAAGCCGAACTTAATAAAGCTTTGGACATACTAAAACTCAATAATGGTTATGATGGAAGGATAGTGCTCAATGAAATCTTCATATCTGTTTTACAAGCCACTTCTGTTAATAAGACCGATTCGGCAAACCTAAAGATCAACGGTTATGGAACACGAACCTTTCCTGATACTTGTTTGATGGTTGATGAGGAAAATTACAAGTCGATACTAAAATCTGCACAGAGTGATTCCTTAGTCAACTTTTATATAGGAAGTGTATTTTTAAATCATCAAAGAATTTTTAACATCAACTATCCTGCTTTAAAGCAAGGTAAAAAAACATATTATAAAATTGACGTTTACAGACAACCATGCGTTATGGATGCGGTGCCAATCGCTATAGATTAATTATGTACGGCAGTATTTGTGTTAACCCGCCGCGACAGTGTTACAGTGTTGTCATCAACTTCTAATCCCCCCTACATCACCTCTCACCCCCCACTTTTACTAACGCCGACCCTGTAAATCCCTTATTTTTATATCACAATTATAACCACGGGGATTTTTATGATCTATCAAATCAATATCAGGAAAGTAATACTGTTTGCCATCGTGCTTTGCATGGCATTTTTTTGTGTAAGCAGCGCCCATGCCCAAAGCCATAAAAAATTCAAAGTAATAGCCTTTTATACCGGCCGGAGCGACCTGGCGCATATCAGCTTTGTGCACGAGGCTAATCGCTGGTTTCCTAAAATGGCTGAAAAGTACAATTTTACCTACGACAGCACCAACAACTGGGCAAATATGAACCCGGAGTTTTTGGCCAAATACCAGTTAGTAATATTTTTAGACACCCGCACTGATAACCCCGAACAGCGTGCAGCTTTTGAACAGTATATGAAAAAGGGCGGCGCCTGGATGGGGTTTCATTTTTCGGCCTTCGCGCTTACGCCCTCGGACTTTCCGCAAAACTGGGACTGGTACCATAACGAGTTCCTTGGTTCGGGACAATATGTGAGCAATACCTGGCACCCAACTTCGGCGATTTTAAGAGTTGAGGATGCTAATCATCCGGTAATCAAAGGCCTGCCCACCATTTTTAAAACAAACCCTAACGAATGGTACCGCTGGGAACACGATCTCCGCAAAAATCCGGATATCGATATCCTGCTTGCGGTTGATTCAACAAGTTTTCCCTTGGGTACAGGCCCAAAGCAACACGAGATCTGGCATAGCGGTTACTACCCCGTAGCCTGGACTAATAAAAATTACCGCATGGTTTATTTCAACATAGGCCATAATGATATGGACTATGACGGCGGCACCAACAAAGAGTTATCGCAAACTTTTGAAAATGCCGATGTTGATAAACTGATCATCAACTCGCTGCTTTGGTTAGGCAGAGGAAAGTAGTGTCACCAGCCCACTGAAGCAGAAGTTTTATTTTTACGTGGGTTTAGGCGTCCACGCCCTGAACCGTAACCTAAGAAAAAAACTCTTCAAAAGTGGGGGAATGTGCGATTCCCCTCTTGAGAGGGGCGGAGGGGTGTGTTATTCTACGTGGGGCTTATCGCTTGTATAACACACCCCCTGCTCCCGCTCTTTCCCACCGCGCCCCCTCTCAAGAGTAATAGCCCATCAAGAGGCAGTAGCCATTTTGTTAATTAAAAAGTTAAACACCTGGTTATTGCCTCTATTGTTATATTTAAATGTGAACTCATTCAGGTATGATTGCAAATGTCTGAGCGATACTTTATGGTATTGACCATATATCCCCCGTTTTAACAATGTCCAAAAGCCCTCAATCGTATTGGTGTGATACTCTCCCCGGGCATACTCTTCTTTTTCCTTGTTTAATACCTGATGTTCACGGAATATTTTATTTAAACCGGCATATCCACCAAAGCCGTCCGTTACAATAGTAGCATCTGTGCTCACT
>NZ_FNCG01000019.1 GCF_900100945.1 Mucilaginibacter gossypii
ATCTTAGCTGCACTGGACAGGTTAAAAGGTAAAGAAGCCTGGGTAGAAGATTGCTGGCTGTGGATGTACCGTGGTGCATGGCATGAGTTTGAAACTTATGAGATAGAGATGGCAGTACCATTGTCGCCACAGGAAGTGATCCGCAAGCGTAACGCCATCTTCAAACACCAGTCACAGAAGGATACTCCGGTATTCCCAGGTGATGATGCAAGGGAATTCTGGGTAAGAGCAGAAGACCGTACCCGTGACACTGCTCAACGTTATGACCGCCTTGGTTTGGCTGAATACGAAGCTATGGAAGCATTTGTGAGATATAAATTCTAAAATTACAGATCTTAACGTGGAGTTAGATTTACGAAGTTTTTAAAACTTCGTAAATCTTAAAGACTATCAAGAAGTCCTTATTTTGTAACGACCATACGGTTTACCGTACGGTCGTTTTTTTTAGGAAATTAATACATTTATAAATAATGAGGGCAAGGTTAACAAAAGTTAAATCAATAGATCTGAAAAAAGCTGCTGTTGAAAAAGCAGTAGCAGAAGAAGCAAAGACAAACCGGCAATCGGATAGAATAGTCATATTAGTCTTAATTTTACTTGGTGTAATCTTTATAGTTTTGGGACTAATCTTTGGATTCCAACGAAGATTATATGTTTCTCAATAGAGGTAATATTGTAGAAATTCAAAATATGCGTAATTGGGACGACTTTTTTACGATAAAGTTGGTCGCATTTATACCCAGCAAAAAAGCCTTCCCAAATGGAAAGGCCTTCAAATTTATAGCTTTCAGCTTTTACCTTTCGGCTTTCAGCCTTAAGATGCCATTTGCTTGCGGATGATATTCAACGCACCGCCTGCTTTAAACCACTCAATTTGCTGGGCATTATAAGTGTGGTTTACAGGGAATGATTCGCTTGAACCATCTTTATGGTGTAATACAACGGTTAACTGTTTGCCTGGGGCAAAAGTAGTTAAGCCGGTGATATCGATGTTATCATCTTCCTGGATCTTTTCGTAATCGTTAGGATCAGCGAAAGTGATACCCAGCATACCTTGTTTTTTAAGGTTGGTTTCGTGGATACGGGCAAATGATTTTACCAATATGGCACGTACACCTAAGTGACGTGGTTCCATAGCCGCGTGCTCACGTGATGAACCTTCGCCATAGTTTTCGTCGCCCACTACTATCGAACCGATACCTGCGGCTTTATACGCACGCTGAGTAGCCGGAACCGGACCGTACTCGCCGGTTAATTCGTTTTTAACGCTATCGGCAGTAAGGTTAAAGTAGTTGATAGCGCCGATCAGCATATTGTTTGAAATGTTATCCAGGTGACCGCGGAATTTCAACCATGGACCGGCCATTGAAATATGGTCGGTAGTACATTTACCTTTAGCTTTGATCAGCAATTTCAGGCCTGTAATGTCGGTACCTTCCCATGCTTTGAATGGCTCAAGCAATTGCAAACGTGATGAAGTTGGAGAAACGATAACTTCAACTTTGCTGCCGTCCTCGGCTGGTGCCTGGTAGCCTGCATCTTCAACAGCGAAACCTTTTACAGGTAGTTCGATGCCTTGAGGCTCATCAAATTTAACTTGCTCACCAGCTTCGTTAGTTAACGTATCGGTAAGCGGGTTAAAAGTTAAATCGCCTGCGATAGCGAAAGCGGTAACAATTTCAGGAGACGCTACGAAAGCATGGGTATTAGGGTTACCATCCTGACGTTTAGCGAAGTTACGGTTAAACGAAGTGATGATAGAGTTTTTACGGGTAGGATCGTCAGTATGACGGGCCCACTGGCCGATACATGGTCCGCAGGCGTTAGCCAATACCACACCGCCCATTTGAGCAAAAGTATCAAGGTAACCGTCGCGGTCAACAGTGTAACGTACCTGCTCAGAACCCGGAGTGATGGTGAACTCGGCCTGAGTTTTTAATTTTTTATCGATAGCCTGTTTAGCGATAGAAGCCGAACGGGTGATGTCTTCGTAAGATGAGTTGGTACATGAACCAATCAAACCAACTTCTAATTTGGTAGGCCAGCCGTTTTCTTTAACAGCGGTAGCAAATTTAGAGATAGGCCATGCCAAATCCGGAGTGAACGGACCGTTTACATGTGGTTCAAGCTCGCTCAGGTTGATTTCGATAACCTGGTCGAAATATTGCTCTGGGTTAGCGTAAACTTCTTCGTCGCCGGTTAGGTGTTCTGCGATAGCGTCAGCAAGTTCAGCTATATCGGCACGTTTTGTACCTTTCAGGTAAGCAGCAGCTTTTTCGTCGTAACCGAAGATAGAGGTAGTAGCACCAATTTCTGCACCCATGTTACAGATAGTACCTTTACCGGTTGCCGACATTGAACGTGCGCCTTCGCCAAAGTATTCAACAATAGCACCGGTACCACCTTTTACAGTAAGGATACCAGCAACACGCAGGATAACGTCTTTAGCTGAAGTCCAGCCAGAAAGTTTACCGGTTAATTTTACACCAATCAGTTTAGGGAATTTAAGCTCCCATGGTAAGCCGGCCATTACGTCGCACGCATCGGCACCACCAACACCAATAGCAATCATACCCAAACCACCTGCATTAGGAGTATGTGAGTCGGTACCGATCATCATACCACCCGGGAAAGCGTAGTTTTCTAACACTACCTGGTGAATGATACCTGCACCGGCTTTCCAGAAACCGATACCATATTTATCAGATACTGAAGCCAGGAAGTCATAAACTTCGCGGTTAACGTCAACAGCGGTGCTTAAATCTTCAACAGCGCCAATTTTAGCCTGTATAAGGTGATCGCAATGTACGGTAGATGGAACGGCAACCTGCGGGCGACCGGCTTGCATAAACTGCAAAAGGGCCATCTGAGCAGTAGCATCCTGCATAGCTACACGGTCTGGTGCAAAATCAACATAGTCAACCCCGCGACCAAATGCTTTTTGAGCATCGCCTTCGCTAAGGTGGGCATATAAAATCTTTTCGGTTAAAGTTAGGGGTTTACCGGTCGCTTTACGGGCAGCATCAACACGTGTGCTGTAGCGGTCGTAAACCTTTTTGATCATATCTAAATCAAAAGCCATTTGTATTTGATTTTTAGGTGAAAAGTAAAAGAAATTGACGTTAAGCCCATTAACTGGCCTTAGAGCGGCGAATTTACAAAAAATAACATTTGAAAGCCCTCAGTGCTTTATACAAATGTTATTTGGATAAGTTCTAAATAAGTTATTGGAGATTAGTGGTTAGAGGTTGGTTGGTTACGGCAACCTTCACTTTTTTGTTGATGAAGATGCATGATACAGTGAAAACTAATGCAGACACCAACAGAACCGGATAATACATCTTTCCAAAAATATCAGGTAGGTCTTGTTTGGAGTTCCCTAAAAACAAAAATGCAAATCCTGTAGTATTTATGGCAGCATGAAAAATCATTCCCGGAATTACGGATTGCGTTTTATAATAGATCCAACCTAAAAATAAGCCCCCGAAAAATGCTGGAATAGCCTGCCAGGGATTTAAGTGCAGTACGCTAAAAAGGATCGCAGAAATGATTATGGCTTTGTTAGGTGCATAATTTTTTAATAATCCTTTTAAAATAATGCCCCTGCATAATATTTCCTCTACGATTGGAGCTATAATAACAACACTCATGAACGAGAACAGATCTTTGGTGAACACCCTCTCAAATATCTCCCGAACCTTCAAAGGCATTGGTAGCAATACCGAAATTCGTTCTAAAATGATTGAGAATGCTGTTGCCGCTATAATCAGCACCGGGATAAGCCACCCTTCAATTTTATTGTAATTTATGGTTGACGGATAACCTTGTTGTTTTTCACTCCTTTTTAAAGTATACTGTATTGCCATTAGTATAGGAGCAGCATTCGTCAATACTTTGAATATCGATCTCACCGCCGGAAATTCTTTTGGAGTATTCATAAATACAATGCCTGCGGTTATTATAACGATGATCAGAAAAACAAGGTACATGAAAAATAGTCTTACAACAGATTTTATATTAGGGTAGGCTATTTTCGGAATATGAGTAATGTTTTCAGGCCCTTTGGCACTTGTTTCAATGTTTGTTACTTCAGACATTTTGCGATTGTTTAGGAAAAAAATTGGCCGGTCATGATAAACGACCAGCCAATTTAAAATTAAAAAATAGTTCGATAAAATATGAACAGATTATTTTTCTCCTTTTGATATAGCAGGAGGCAACTGCTTCAAAATCTCCTCAATAGCCCTGTCCAACTGCGGATCTTTATTTTCCATCCTGTCTGCAAAATCTGTTTTTACATAAATATCCGGTGTCACACCTGTTTTCTCAATGTCCTTGCCATCAAGCGTATAACAGCCCCAGGCCGGGATACGGTAGAATGATCCGTCAACCAAACCTTTGCCACTGGTAAAAATGATCCAGCGGTAAGTTTCGGTGCCGATAATTTTGCCCAGGCCCAGTTGTTTAAAGCCTTGTGAGGTCATCTCGCCGTCGCTAAGGGTTTGCTCATTCATGAGCAGGATGATCGGTTTGGCCGCAGGTGCAAAGTTTGATTGCTGTGCTTTTTTACCATCGCGGTAAGCCCATTGCAAATAGGGTTTTTGAGACAAGAATTTTAAAACATTATCATGTACGTTACCGCCGGTATTATACCTCAGGTCGAGGATAAGCGCGTCCTTGTTATAAGCATCATCAACCATATCTTCCAGGAAATCTTCCAGGGCGCCATCGCCCATGTTTTTCATATATGAATAGGCAATGCGGTTTTTACTTCTTTCTGCAACTGTTTTAGCATTGGTCTTGATCCAGTCGTCGTAAAGATTGCCCGACAGGTCACCGGTTGACTCTGGGTGAAGCTTTACTTTAATATCTTTGCCGCCGCGGCTAAAGGTTAGCTCAATTTCCTTATCAAGCGACGGTTTGCTGAAGTAATAATTACGGTCCTGCTTTTCATCAACCGTAACGCCGTTCACTGCTTTCAGGATATCGCCCGGTTTTACATCAATGCCGGCTCTATCGGCATTACTGCGGGTAGCTATACCGCTAACTTTGTATGGTGAATCATTGTTAAAAATAATTCCGGTTTCCATGGTGCGGTAGCTGAGGGTTTTCTTTTCCTCGCTGCCGTTTGAGTAAAAGCCCTGGTGCGATGAATTGAGCTCGCCAAGCATATCATTCAGCAACAGGCGCAGGTCGGCCCGGTTATTAATATAAGGGACAAATGTTTTATAGCTGTCATGAACCTTTTTCCAGTCGGCCCCGTGGAAATTGCCGTCGTAATAGTTTTCATCCAGTCCGGCCCAGGTTTCATCAAACATCTGTGTAAATTCCCCGGCCATGTTACGGGTAAAACTGTAATTGATATCTAACTTATCCACTTTGTTAGCATCGATGTTTAGGGTATAGATATTGCCTCCGGCCAGTACAAAATATTTATCACCATTGCCAAAAATGTTGTAATTGCCGAAGTCGCCGTTGCCAACTTTTTCAGTTTTAGGGTTTTCAAAAGCTTCAAGGGTGGTACGGTAAAGCGCCCCCTTACCTTCGCTATGGTTTGAGGCATAGTATACCAATGTTTTATCCCCTTTTTGAATCACATAAGGTCCCTGGGCCTGGCCAAACTCCGGGCTGATGCGTTCCAGTCTTTTCATCGGTTCTTCGGTGTCTATCACAATATCGGCAGGCGGTTTAGGCGTTGGCTGCTCAGATAAAGGTTTCTTTTTGTTAGACGCTTTTTTGTCCTTATCCTTTTTGTTTTTATCGTCGTCTTTTTTCTCCTCTTTAAACAGGGCCGTAAACTTATCCATCTTAAAAGGATCATCATACTTTTGCAAAGGCATCCGGTAAACGTGGGCATCTTTTGAGCCGTAAGGATACTCGGGCTGTGTACGGGATGATGAAAAATAAATATACTTACCATCCGGCGACCAGAATGGCGCCGATTCTGTAACACCGCTATTGGTAAGGTTCAGTATTTTCCCGGTTTTTATCTCATAAACAAAAACGTCCATCTCAAAATTGCGGTAAGCGTTGTATACCACGTACTCACCATTTGGCGAAAAGCGTGGAGGAGGGTTGTAGAATCCCCAAAACTCATCGGTAACAATTGTTTTTGAAGTGAGTGTTTTCAGATCCAAAAGTTTCAGTTCATTACGGCCGCTCAGATAAATGGCCTGTGTGCGGTCTTTATTCATACTCAACAGGCGATTGCTGCCTTTATCTGTGGTAAGTTGTTTTTCGGCACCGCTGCCGTCGGCTGCCATGGTGTACCAGTTAGGATAGCCACCCAGGGTTTGACCCAAAATGAGGGTTTTGTTATCGCTCATCCAGCTTACTTCGGTAACGCGTTCGCTGGTATTACGCTCCAGTTTTTTACCGAATTTACCTTCGGCATCGCTTACAAATAATTCGCCGCGGGATACAAAAGCCAGCTTTTTGCCATCGGGTGATAATGCTGCTCCTTCAATTTTACCGCCTGTTTCAAACGATTGGTCTTTGGGCAGTACATTATTGCGGAACAGGTTTAAGCTTAGCTTCTGAGTTTGTTTGGATGCCACATCGTACATAAAAATCTGGTAATCTTTTTCAAAAACAACCTTGCTGCCATCGGCACTTACCTGCGGGCGTTTAATGGATGTCGGGAACTGGGTTAACGCAGTTTTTTTACCATCAATAAAAGTGTACAGGTTATATTCTTCGTTGCCCTCATCGGATACAAAATAGATGTTTCCTTTCTGGTCAAGGGTGGCCCAGAAATCCTTGCCCTGCCAGTCGGTATATTTCTTATAGGCTTTGCTTTTAGGATTGTACGATTGAATATCGGGATTGTAAGCGCCTTTATAATGCTTGCGGTTTGGGAAATAAATACTCTCCCAGGTATTGCTGAAAAATAGCTCGCCTGTTTGCGGATGTTCAACAACGCCGTGAATGGTATTAAAATAATGACCGAACAACCGCACCGGTGTTCCGCCGGTAGCAGCTACTTTGTATTCACTGAAACCATTGTAACGGCTTGAGTTAAAGTAAATGGATTTCGAATCCCAGGTCCAGGAATCCACATTATCGCCGGCATCATTATAGGTAAGTTGCTTGATATCGCCGCCGGCGAGGGGCATCACGTACACATCGTTGTTGCCAAACTGGTTTGATGAAAAGGCCAGCCATTGCCCGTTGGGCGATACCCGCGGACTGGTTTCTTCTCCCTGCATGGCGGTCAATCGCGTGGCGGCTGGGCTGTTGATATCGGCTTTCCAAAGATCGCCTTCGTAACTGAAAATTACAGTTTTGCCATCGGGTGTTAGGGTTGGGTTAGATGTAAAATAGCTTCCGGTTGTTTGGGCTTTAAGGCTGGTTTGGCACAGTGCTGCCAAAAACAATAAGATGTATAGTTTCTTCATATGGTTTAAGTTTTATGAATAAATGTATTTTTGAGCCATGTTAAAAGTGGTGCACCTCAATACGTATGACGGTAATGGCGGCGCGGGCAGGGCCTGCATGCGCCTTAACCGGGCATTACTTAGCCAAAATATCGATTCTAAAATTATAGTACATTATAAATTTGGAAATAATCCTGATATCAAGACTTTTAACCGTAATATTATCCAAAAATCATATACGGCCGCAACTATTATTCTGGAACGGATATTGGCTAAACGTTTTCTAAAACCCGATAGCCGTACACCTTTTTCCTTTACCTGGTTTGGCCGTTCGGTAATCAAACATCCCGATGTTAAAAATGCCGATATCATTCACCTGCATTGGATTAATCATGGCTTTCTGGATCCCAAACATATAGCCGAAATTAGAAAGCTGGGCAAGCCTGTGGTGTGGACCTTTCATGACAGCAATGCCTTTACCGGTGGTTGTCATGTGCGCTATACCTGCAATCATTACCAGCAACAATGCGGTAACTGCCCGCTACTGATCAAATCTGCCGATGATGATATTTCGCACCGCATCTGGCAGCAAAAAAATAGGGCTTATCAGCAACTCGACTTCAACATTATCGCCCCAAGTTTATGGATGCAAGATTCTGTAAAGAAAAGCAGTTTGATGCAGGGCAAAGCCGCAAGCAATATTCCAAATACGCTGGAAACCGATGTTTTTAAACCGATAGACAAAAAGAAAGCAAAATCCAAAGCGGGCCTGTCGACGGATAAATTTATCTTTTTAAGCGGATTTATGCCATCGCGTAAAGATCTGCATAAAGGTACTCAATATCTATTAGAGGGCATGGAACTGCTCAGGCAGCGTTTAGGCGCTGAAACCGATCAGGTAGAACTGGTGGTTTTTGGAAACCGGGGCACAGAAAACCTGCCCGACTTTCCTTTTAAAACCAGTTTCTTAGGAACTATTAATAATGATGAAAAGCTGGCCCTACATTATGCAGCCGCTGATGCTTTTTTGATCCCATCCCTTGAGGATAATTTACCTTACACTGTAATGGAAAGCCTGAGCTGTGGTACACCCGTAATCGCTTTTACTACAGGTGGCATCCCGGATATGGTGCAGCATCAGCATAGTGGTTACCTCGCAACCTATCGTTCGTCCGAAAGTTTTACCGATGGGATGGAATGGATCATTAAGCATCCGGAAAGGGACAAGCTTAACCAACAGGCCCGGCAAACTATCATGGATAGTTTTTCGGAAGAAGTGATCGCTAAAAAGCATATCGAAGTTTATAATCAACTTTTAAACAGGGGAGGTGCCGATGTTTAGTCCCCGGTTAAGCGTTGTTACTATTGTTTATAACAATGTGCGCGATATTGAACGTACCATACAGTCGGTAATCAACCAAACTTATAGCAATATCGAATACGTTATTGTCGATGGTTTATCTAACGATGGCACCTTACAAGTAATTGATCAATACAAAAGTCAAATAACCAAATTCATCAGCGAAAAAGATGGGGGCATTTATGATGCCATGAACAAAGGGCTTGCTTTAGCTACCGGCGATTATGTGATCTTCATGAATTCGGGCGATGAGTTTTATGATAACGAAACCGTTGCCGCTGTTTTTGCCGCTGCAGAGGATGCCGACATTTATTATGGTGAAACAGAAATGATAGCCGATGACGGGAGTAGTTTAGGGCAGCGCCGTCACAAAGCACCAGCTAAGTTTACCTGGCGCGGTTTTAAATATGGCATGAGCATTAGTCACCAGGCTATCTATATCAGGCGTTCGCTGGCAGAACCCTATGACCCAAGATATCAATTGAGTTCGGATATCGACTGGATAATCCGCGCGGCAAAAAAGGCTAAAAAGATTGTGAACGTTAACCGTTACGTGGCCAAATACCTGGTAGGGGGCATGTCAAAGAAAAAGCATCGCCAAAGTTTGATGGAGCGTTTTGAGATCATGAAGCAAAATTATGGCTTGATCCCCACTATTTTTAACCATTTTGTTATCGCCTTTAATTTAGGCTGGTATTGGTTGAAGAATAGGCGTACTAATGATTAGGCCACTTGAGCCTTACCTTAGCTGAAAAATCGTTTAACCCGGTCCCAAAAGCTGATTGGGTAATTTTCTTCTACTTCTAAGGATATTTCATGTTTATCTACCGCTTCAACTAATTTTTCTGCATTAGCATCATCATCCGGTCTAACTCTTTTTATTGTGGGAAGATTGGCGCCTGTAATTGTTTCAAAGCGACTTTTAGCTTTTTCAAAAATTTCTATCTCCTCATTACTACGTGTATCAACGTGAGTGATCTCAGGGAATAAATTACTTGATGTTTTTGCAGATTCACATTCAAAATCCGATAGTATATTTATGTAGATCCGGGTAGCCTCGTCTTTTAAGCCCGCATCTTCGTATCCCCTGGCAAATTGCAGCATATCTTGCCCAATTTCGTACTTTTCGAGCAGATCGGCCACCGATAGGCTTATTTGCGCTTTTGCAGCGGAGGCATTTGCAATGGCCTGCACGTCATTTGTTTCTTTTAATAAATCAATAAACGCCTGTAATTCTTTTCTTAAGGAGGGATCAACTTTATATACGTTTTCAACTTGTGAAAGATATAACCCTTGTTGCATGGTTTTATCAGCTAAAAGTTTTATGAATCCCCCCATTTTAAATACCAGGAACGTTAATGCAATTTTATACTCCTGAAGCTGGTTTTGGGGAATTTCTGATTTGTTTAATACCTTATACAAATCAAAACCTTCTAAAAATTCTTCCTGGTACATATTCGCCTCAAAGCCATAGTCAGTCTCTTCAAAATGGTTGCCGTTTAAAGCCCGCGCAAGAACCTGATGTATTTTTAACTGGCTATTTGAATTTTGGAGGGCAAATTTGAGCTCATCAAATTTGTTTTGCTGTATTAATTCTTTCATTCTATTTGTGATAAGGTTTTTTCAAAGTTACAATCTTTTCAGATTGTGAACCGATTATTATTCTTATCATGAATGTACCCATAAATAATGTACCACAAAAAAAGCGATGAGTATCAACCCATCGCTTTTCTTTAATGTAAGCTTTGATTAAGCTTTTTTCTTATCAGCCGGTTTGAGAGCCGGAGCTTTCTTTTTGTTTTCGGTATAAGCGGCACCACCTAAGGCAAGCACCAGTAGGATTGAACCTGCTAATGAAATGTTTTCACCTATGTAGTATGAAGCCGGGTGGAAAATAAATTCAATTTTGTGGTTACCGATTGGGATCTGAGCTGCACGTAATAGATAATCGGCACGGAAATAAGGTTTTTCAACACCGTCGATATACATTTTCCAGCCTTTGTTATAGTATACTTCGGAGAAAACCGCAATTTGTGAGGCGGTAGAACCGCTTGTGTAAACCATATGGTCGGGTGAGTAGCTGGTAAGCTCAATTTTGCCTTCGCCGGCACCTGCTCCCAAAGTTTTTTCGTCGATAATGCTTTTGTATTGTTTATCAACAATAGCTTCATCTTTTGGTGTAAAACTGCTGATGGCTACCATTTCCTGGTCGGCATTGTCGGCATATTTAATGCTTTTTACAAACCACGCATGGCCGCAGGCAGTTTGATTTACCTGCATACCTACGTTTTGTGTTTTTGGATCAGAATTAATAATGTACTTCACGTTCATCATATCCAAAACATCCTGGTTAATGCTTTTGCTTAATTGATTGTCAACAAGCTCCTCCCAGCGTTTTAACCTTGCAGCAGAGTATCCGCCTAACGATTTATAGAAAAATGGTGTAAGACCATCGCCTTTGATTGATTGTGTGGCGTCAAACACCCTAAAATCAGGATCTTTATCTTTCATGATAAACTGGTCAACCTCGCGTGGCTGTGGTGTTTCATTGTCTTGTTTTGGCGCAAAGCTATCGTGATTTAAATAGCGTTTGTCGATACCCCAAAGGTCAACAAGGATCAGCGCCAGGAAAGCAAGCGATGCAACAGTTGGATTGATCTTCTTTTTAAGGAATGCCCATGCAATACCAAATGCTATAGCAATGAATATAAGTGACCGGATAGCATCTGCTTGTGCTATGGATTCCCTGTCGGCAATTAAAGCGCGGGTAAGGGCTGAACTATCAGTTTTAAGGGCCTGACCAATTTGTGCAATAACGCCGGCTTGTTGTTCGCTAACACTGAAAGATAACAGCAATGAAGGTACCACGGCCACAATTAGGACAATGCCACCGGTAATGTAAAAAGCAATTTTTAGTTTTTTAAACAGGCTTTCTTTATCTTCATTTATAATAGCTTCGTTTACTGCTAATACAGCAAGGATTGGGAAGCAGAAACCTACAATTGCCAATATTGAGTCAACTGCACGGAATTTATTGTAAAGCGGGAAATAGTTAAAGAACAGATCAGACAGAAAAGGCCAATTTCTGCCAAATGATAATAGCGTAGTTAAAACCACAGCACCAAGCAACCACCATTTAATACGGTTTTTAACAATCATTAAACCCCATACAAACAGTAAACAAATTACTGCACCAAAATAGAATGGGCCGGCAGTGAATGGTTTATTACCCCAATATAAGGGTAGATAATTGGCCGAAATGCCGGTAACCTGATTAGGGTCGGCTCCACTTGCATTAAGCGCTTTGATTACGTGTGAGTCCGGATCGGTAGAGCCTTGTTCGCCGCCGCCATAAGCGTTAGGAATAAGGAAAGTAATACATTCACCAACACCCTGGCTCCATTCAAAGGCGTAATCGCGTGCCAAACCGTTATTGGGCTCTGCAGCTTGCCTTGTGAGATTTGATTTGCCACGGATGGTTTCATTGCCATAGTCGGCAGTACTCCATAATATGGATGCATTTACAGAAACCGCAAGAAGAGTAGCCGCCGCTATATATCCCAGCGATTTTAGAAAGCTGTTAAGGGTTTTATTTTTGATAGCATGGTAAAGCTCAATACCCACCATGATCAATAAGGCCAGCATCAAATAGTACGTCATTTGTATGTGGTTGGCCCTGATCTCTAACGCAAGAAACAAGGCTGTAACCGCGAAACCAAGTAAATGCTTGCCGCGAAGCGTAAGGATGATACCCGCAAGTATCGGCCCGAAAAATGCTATGGCGAAAGCCTGATTAGCATGCCCGGCAACCAGCAAAATGATATTATATGATGAAAAGGTAAACGCTATTGCACCTGCCGCTGCAAGCCATGGATTAACCTTTAACACAATAAACAGGAAGTATGTACCTAATAAGAATAACAATACTGTACCAACAGGGGTTGGGAAAGTGTAATTTATGGCAGTAACCACCCATGTAGTTAAATTGGCTTTATAAGGTGCCCACACCTGGTAGGTGGGCATACCGCCATAGATCTGGTTGGTCCAGAGTATCGTAGTGTCTTTAGCTTTGTAATCGTTGATTTCTTTTTGGGTTGATAGAGCCCTTGTAACGTCATTGCCGCCTAATGTTTTTCCCTGGAAAGCCGGGGTTAAAAATATAAAGCAGATCATTAAAAAAATTGCAGCTATGGCAAAATGAATGCCGTTACGCTTAAACCAGTTATTCATTTAAGTTTTTTGAAATGGATATTATATTCCTCAAAAATAGAAATTACAATGAGAATAGGAATTATAAGTTTTGTTAAGGAATAACTTAACAGGTTTGCGCACGGCTGCGCAGCAGGAAAAACATGGCAATCAGCACAATGATAGATATTACATAAGCAATAACCTGCACTTTGCCGTAATCTTCGCGGTATTTACGGATGTTGAAAAAGTTGTAAACGCCCAGCGCACCCATGATCACCCAGTAAAAAGTGCTAATCTTAGTGCAATTGGCAAAAATTTGAGTGGCCACTATAAATACGATGACATTGGTGATAATCAGCGTAATTGACTCGGGCGTGTTGTTATGATTTTGACGCCTTCTAAATACAGGGTTGGTGTCCATGATTTTTTGGTTAGGTTTATTTTACTTCTTCGTAATCAACAAATTCACCTTCACTGTCGGGTACACTGCCTTTTTTAGGCTGCGGGATATGGTCGATCCTGATTTTTCCATCAGGTTTTGGGCCTTCATTGTAATTACGTTGTTGCTGTTGATATTGCTGCTGGGCTTTATTCACAACACTTTCAAAAAGAAAAGGCAGCAGGTAACGAGCCAGGCTGCGAATAATGTATAATATACAGATAGATATGATCAGGAAACGAATAAGAATCATACTGTTAATTTTGAGCTTACAAATATAAGGTATATAACGGTAAAATTGTTTTATTATGATTTGGGGATAGCTGACGCTGTTTTAATTTGAAAATAAAGCAATTTGAAGATTTGAAAATGTGGGGACTGTAGTTTTCAAATCTTCAAATCAATAAATTTTCAAATTAAAACTTCTCTTCCATCATCTTTTCCAAAGCAAACATCTCGTCGCGGAGCTTGGCGGCCAAAAGGAAATCCATGTTCTTGGCTGCAGCAAGCATATCTTTTTTGGTGTTGTCGATTGATTTTTTCAGGTCGGCTTTGGTCATATATTGAACTATCGGATCGGCGGCAAGAGTCAGCGTATCGGTTTCTACATAAGCCTGCTGTACACCGCCTTTAAAGTCGACCACCGAGGTTTGCTCCATAATTTCCTCGCGCGTTTTGCCAACCGTTAGCGGTGTAATGCCATGTTGCGTGTTATACGCAATCTGAATTTCGCGGCGGCGGTTGGTTTCATCCATCGTGATCTGCATCGAATCGGTTATGGTATCAGCATACATGATTACACGGCCACGGTCATTACGTGCTGCACGGCCTATGGTTTGGATCAATGAGCGTTCTGACCGAAGGAACCCTTCTTTATCAGCATCCAAAATAGCCACTAAGGATACTTCGGGCAAATCCAATCCTTCACGCAGTAAGTTGATACCTATCAATACGTCAAATTCGCCAAGGCGCAGGCCACGTAAAATTTCCACGCGCTGCAGTGTTTTTACTTCTGAGTGAATATAACGGCATTTTATACCCAGCCTGTCCATGTATTTGGCCAGTTCTTCGGCCATACGTTTGGTAAGGGTGGTTACCAGTACGCGGTCGCCTTTTTTAATTGTTTTATCTACTTCGTCAAGCAGGTCATCCACCTGGTTTATCACCGGGCGAACGTCAATCACCGGATCAAGCAATCCTGTCGGACGGATCACCTGTTCAACCACCACACCGCCTGATTTTTCAAGTTCAAAATCGCCTGGCGTGGCGCTTACATAAACGGTTTGCGGAGCAAGATTTTCAAACTCCTGGAAATTAAGTGGGCGATTGTCCAAAGCCGCCGGCAGGCGGAAGCCATAATCAACCAGGGAGATCTTGCGCGAACGGTCACCTCCATACATGGCCCTGATCTGCGGAACCGTTACGTGACTTTCGTCAATCACCATCAGGTAATCTTCCGGGAAATAATCGAGCAAGCAGAACGGCCTTGCACCGGGCTTGCGCCCATCAAAAAAGCGGGAGTAGTTCTCGATGCCCGAGCAGTAACCCAACTCGCGGATCATCTCCAAATCGTAATTAACCCTTTCTTCAAGCCGTTTGGCTTCCAGGAAACGGCCGTCATCGATAAACTGTTTTTTGCGGGTTTCCAACTCTTCCTGTATAGCCCAGATGGACTGCAGGAAACGCTCTCGGGGGGCAACGTACAGGTTGGCCGGATAAACCACCATGTGTGTCATTTTTTCGATGGTTTTACCTGTGCCAATATCAAAGGCGCTTAACTCTTCAATATCATCACCAAAAAAGGAGATGCGGTAGGCATAATCCAGGTAAGCCGGAAAAATATCCACTGTATCACCCTTAACCCTGAATGTCCCTCGTTTAAAATCGGCAGTGGTGCGGGCGTATAAAATTTCAACTAAGCGATGTAAGAAAGCATTCCTGCTGATGCGCGTGCCTACGGCAAATTTGAAAACCGAATCGGCAAAATCATCGGGGTTGCCCATGCCGTAAATGCAGGATATAGACGATACCACGATCACATCGCGCCTGCCCGACATTAAAGCCGAAGTAGTACGTAAACGAAGCTTTTCTATTTCCTCGTTTATCTGCAGGTCCTTTTCAATGTAGGTGTTGGTGGTAGGAATAAATGCCTCCGGCTGATAATAGTCGTAGTACGACACAAAGTAGTTCACCGCGTTTTCGGGAAAGAACTGCTTAAACTCGCCATAAAGCTGTGCCGCTAATGTTTTGTTGTGGCTCAGGATCAGCGTAGGTTTTTGCGTTTGTGCTATAATATTGGCAACCGTAAAGGTTTTGCCCGATCCGGTAACCCCCAAAAGGGTTTGATAGGGGTCGCCGTTATTGATACCTTCAACCAGCTGCCTTATAGCTTCAGGCTGGTCGCCGGTTGGTTTATATTGAGATGTTAATTGAAAATCCATGTTGTTATGTAAAAATACAAATAATCCAGAAACAGGGTTTGCAAATCAAAATAAGTACATGGTAATGACAACCGTATGTCAACATTGTTGTGCCGGGGGTAATAAATTACATTTCCGCCTTTAAACGTAACGCCCTATCCAAAAAACTCTGCTGCTTTATTTTCTCTTCGGCTTCAATAATAGCCTTCATCAGGTTGTTTTGAGTATCGGCAATTTCCGCGGCGGCCGCTTTCATAATTTCCCAAACGGGTTTCATGCGCACAATAAGTTCCTGGCCTTTTGTTGTTAACATGATAAGACGCTTCCTTTCATCGGCCTTGTCCTTTTTTGATCGGATCAATTTCTCTTTTTCCAATTCTTTTAACAGACTGATGGTTGAAGGATGGGTGTAGCCAATTTCTGTTGCGATTTCCACCACGCTTAAAACAGGCTTAAAATGCAAAGTATAAATAACAGGGAACCATTTGGGTTCAAAATCAATATTACTGGCTTTGTATACAAGTACACCGTCTTTGCGCAGCTGCTCGGCCAGG
Source organism: Mucilaginibacter gossypii (assembly GCF_900100945.1). Classification (GTDB taxonomy): domain Bacteria; phylum Bacteroidota; class Bacteroidia; order Sphingobacteriales; family Sphingobacteriaceae; genus Mucilaginibacter; species Mucilaginibacter gossypii. Next base: position 16,341 of record NZ_FNCG01000019.1, read on the forward strand.
CGCTGCAACCTTGTTGAAATTGCTAAAATTCCCGATTCGTCAATAACATTCATTATATCGCTGTTAATTGTTCAAATGTAACTCATAAAAAATGGTATCTGCAGCCATAAGCGGGAATGATTCAGGCAAATCCTGTTTGGCAAGGTGTGTAAAGCCATTTTTTTCATAAAAGCGATGGGCCGCTTTCAGCATCTCAACAGTACCTAAATAAATGTGGGCAATGTTGTTTTGTTTGCAATAATCAATAAGATTATTGAGCAGTAACTGCGCAATACCCAGCTCCTTTCCCCGGTATTCTTTAAGTACAAACATTTTGCGTATGGCCGCCGAATTATTATCAAAAGCAATAAGTGCTATGGTGCCAACAAGTTGTTTGTTATATATCGCTCCCCAAAAATCTCCGCCGGTTTGGTGGTAATTGGTTTCAATATCAAACAGGTCGGGCTGGGCTTCAAGCGTGATTGGCACATTAAATTCAATTTGCTGAATTGGTAAAATGATATCAATGATCTGCTGGCAATAAGTATTGTTGAGTGAGCTAATAACAGGTGTAGTATCCATGACTTTAATATTTATGTACAAATCTACGTAGTTAACTACGTAAATTCAAAATTTATTATCCTTCCTATGGTGCGGTATGACATTTAATAAACAAATAGTGATACTATTGCTCAAAAACGCTTAAATTTAAGCATGATTTTCATCCTCAATAAAACCAATACCATTGCCAACCAGTTTCTGGCTGAATTACGGGATGCCGTTATTCAGCAGGATAAGGCACGTTTTAGGCGGAACCAGGAAAGGTTAGGAGTTATATTGGCTTATGAGCTGAGCAAAGCATTACATTACGAAACCAAAGAAATTCAAACCCCTTTGGGTACAGCCAGTGTTAATATGCCGGCCGATGAACCGGTGCTGGGTATTATATTGCGCGCCGGTCTGCCTTTTCACCAGGGTTTTATGCAGTTTTTTGACCGGTCGCCCTCTGCATTTATCACAGCTTATCGCAAGGTGAAGCGTAATGGCAGCTTTTTGATCCAGGTTGATCATATCTCAACCCCTAACCTTGATGATAAGATCTTTATTTTGTGCGATACCATGCTGGCTACCGGGCAAAGTATTGTATCGGTTTGTAAGGAGTTAATGGCTCAGTATAAAATAAAGGAGCTGCACATTGCCGCTGTAATTGCCAGTACCGAAGGTGTGGCGCATGTAAAGGCAAACCTACCAAAAGCCAAATTGTGGCTCTGCGCTGTCGACGATGAAATGACCAGCAAATCTTATATTGTACCTGGTCTGGGTGATGCGGGCGACCTGGCATTTGGGGAAAAAGTGTAGTTTGATTTCGAATTTCGGATGTTCGATTTCGGATTTAGTTTGATTTGGGATTTATTTTGATTTCGAATTTCGGAATTGGGATTTCGGATTTAGTAATATTGAAATTCTTAATTTTGAATTTTTAAGCAGGGAAAAAAATTTCGAAATCGAATATCCGAAATCCGACATGAAACAATACAAACACATCTTCTTTGATCTCGATCATACCATCTGGGATTTCGATAAAAATGCCGAAGAGGCCCTGCATGAGTTATATGTTATTCACCGGCTTGGCGAAATTGGGCTGCAATCTGCCGAATTGTTCATCGAAACTTATACCCGGAACAATCACCGCCTTTGGGCACAGTATCATATCGGCGAGATCACCAAAGATGAACTGCGGGAGGCTCGTTTCAAATCAACTTTTACTGATCTTGGTTTGCATCCCGACCTGATGCCGCTTGATTTTGAGGATGCTTACGTAAAGCTTTGCCCTACCAAAACCAACCTGTTTCCGCATGCGCACGAAACATTACAATATCTGCAATCAAAATATACCCTGCACCTGATCTCGAATGGGTTTAAAGATTCAACACGGATAAAAATCGCGGGGACCGATCTGGCCAAATATTTTCAGAACATTATCATCTCCGAAGATGTTGGCGTTAACAAGCCGGACAAAGCCATATTTCAACACGCGCTTGACCTGGCCGGGGCATCGAAACAAGAAAGTGTAATGATCGGCGACAGCATTGAAGCTGATATCCGCGGGGCGCTTGGTTTTGGGATAGATGCCATTTATTTTAATCCTTTTAATGCGGAAAAGCCTCAGGATATCCCCGTGCAGATAGCTCATTTAAAAGAGTTAACTTTACTTTTATGAGTATCTCCAAAGAACGTAAAGCTATTGATGCAGCCCTTGATGAATACCGCAAACAACTGGATGTTATCCCCGATGAGTTGTTTGATGTTACCCCGGAAGATGGCGGCTGGTCGTTTGCCGAGGTTTACAGCCATATTATGCAGGCTACGCTGGGTTCATCAATCGCGCTTGAACGTTGTACCCACGGCAATTGCGAGCCAACTAAAAAAGGCATTAATTGGGAAGGCCGGATCCTGCTGTTGTTAGGTAAATTTCCGCCGGTTAAAACAACAGTCCCCAATGCGGTAAGCGATAAAATGGCTGCCAATAAGATCAGTAAGGAAGATGCCAAAAACCTGATCATCAAATGCCGCAAGCGGGTTGAAACGACTATGCCCCTCATTGCCGAATCATCGCCGGCTAACAGATACAAGCACCCGCGTATGGGAATGCTTAATGCCAGGCAATGGTTTAAATTTATCCGCATTCATTTAGAGCACCACTTGAAACAACTTAACAGGATCAAAAATAAATTTAATACAGCAAAGTAACCTTTTATATTTAATGTAGTCTTAACAGTAGGATAATGTTAAATTTCAGACATTTGTAAAAATCTTTGTGATGAATTTTGAGTATGCTTATTTGGTAGTTATAGGGTTGCTGATCCTGGTCGGCTGCTTCTATGCAAGTCCATATGAATTGACTGTTAACGAAGATGAGGACGACGAGTAATCGTTGCTTTATTAATGAAAATGTTGTTTTCCGGCATATCTTGCCGGCCTGTAAAATAGCCCCTTAATTTAATGGCAAAACGCGAAGTTGATATTGTAGTAATATCTGATGTGCACCTTGGTACTTACGGCTGTCACGCAAAAGAGTTGCTTAAATATTTAAAAAGCATCAAGCCCAAAATCCTTATCCTTAACGGCGATATTATTGATATTTGGCAATTTAGTAAATCATACTGGCCCGAGGCACATATGAAAGTAGTGCGCCGCATCCTGAAGTTTGTTACCGATGGCATCCCGGTTTATTATTTAACCGGCAACCATGACGAAATGCTGCGCAAGTTTACCGATTTTAACATGGGCACTTTTCAGCTGCTTGATAAGCTCGTGTTAAATATCGATGGTAAAAAAGCCTGGATCTTTCATGGCGACGTGTTTGACGTTACCATGCAGCACTCCAAATGGCTGGCTAAACTCGGGGCGGTTGGTTATGACACATTGATTTTGATCAACAGTTTTGTAAACTGGTTCCTTACCGCTATTGGCAGGCAAAAAATGAGCTTTTCGCAAAAGGTGAAAGCCAGTTTTAAAGAAGCAGTAAAATTCATTAACCAATTTGAGCAAACCGCGGCCGATCTGGCTGTCGATAAACAATATGGCTACGTGATCTGCGGTCACATTCACCATGCCGAAATCAGGGAAATTACGTCTACACAAAATACAGGCTCGGTACTTTACCTTAACTCGGGCGATTGGGTAGAAAGTTTAAGCGCTCTTGAATATCACAATGGCAAATGGGAAGTGTTTAAATACAAGCCGGATGATTTCAATACAGATGCTGATGAAGAAGACAAAACTGATTCGGAAGATCTGAACGCTATGCTCGATGTTAAAAACTTGTTGGAGCGCTTTAAACACGAACACGATTAAATTACTTACCGAAAACATTTTTCTTTACTAAATTAAGCCCCTGAATATTGTTGCGGATAAATCAGTGCATCCGTTGCATCTGCGCAGCATAATCATCATCCTATTTGAAAATAATTTATTTTAATGAAGATACTGTTTGGTATACAGGGAACAGGTAACGGACATATAAGCCGGGCAAGGGAAATTGTGCCCTTGCTGCAACAATACGGCGAGCTTGACCTGCTGGTGAGCGGCACCGAAGCAGAAGTATCATTATCACAACCCCTGAAATATCGCTTTCATGGTGTAAGCTTTGTATTTGGTACCAATGGCGGCGTAGATAACTGGGCTACCTGGAAAATCATGAACCTGCGCCAGTTTCAGCGCGATCTGCGGAGCCTTCCCCTGAAACAATATGATCTTATCATCAATGATTTTGAACCTGTAAGTGCATGGGCTTGTAAATTACGGGGTGTACCGTCGGTATCCTTAAGTCACCAGTGTTCGTTTGTATCACCAAAAACACCGCGCCCCGAAAAAAAAGATCCTTTTGCGCAATGGCTTTTAAAAAACTATTCGCCTACTACCTATCATGTAGGTTTCCATTTTGAGCGCTATGATACTTTTATCAATACCCCTGTAATCCGGAGCGAGATCAGGCAGATGGAAACCTCCGACCTGGGCCATTATACAGTTTACCTGCCGGCTTATGATGACAAAACCCTGCTGAAATATTTAAGTGCCGAAAAAGAGGTTAAATGGCAGGTGTTTTCAAAACGGCAAAAGCAGGCCTACAAATCAGGAAACGTGGAGATCTTCCCCGTAAATAATGAAGCTTTTAACAAAAGCCTGGCAAGCTGTACAGGTTTGCTTACCGGGGGCGGTTTTGAAGGCCCCGCCGAGGCCCTGTTTTTACAGAAAAAGGTAATGATGATACCCATGAAAGGGCAATACGAACAGCAGTGTAACGCGCTTTCGGCCTCCAGGTTAGGTGTTCCGGTGGTGAGCGAAATAAATGATAAGTTTAACGGCCATTTAAACCACTGGATCAACGATAGTAAAAAGATTGTAGTTGATTTTCCGGATGAAACCGCCGCTATTGTTGATAAACTGGTAAAGCAGTATACAAGGTAGTAAAGCATTGCAACTTAAGCGGTTTTTCTGCTAATTTTGCAACCGCAAACACGGCCGCACATATGATCAATCTTTTCAGGAACTATAATCCCCTTAATATTATATGGCTGGCTATTTTGCTGTTCGTGCTCCGGATAGGTTTCATGGTGCAGGTTCCCGAAAAGGTTGAGTTTATTTTTGTAGAACCCTTTGCACGGCTGCTGGTACCCGTAAAATATGAATACGCGTTTTCGCCGTTGCTTAATTTGATACTGGCCGGCGGGCTTGTATTTATCCAAGCTTTATTGCTTAATTCGTTAATTAATCATCATAATTTATTAGGCAAGCCAACCTTTTTGCCGGCACTGATGTATATCACGCTTTCGGGCTTGTTTACACCCTTTTTAACTTTAAGTGCCCCGCTTTTATGTAATTTCTTACTCATCTGGATGTTGTTTAAATTATTCAACCTGTATAAGGGAGAGGATGTTAAGTCAACAACTTATGACCTGGGTTTGATCGTGGCGGTGGGTTCGCTTGTTTATTTTCCGTTTATTTATTTGTTTCTGGTTATATGGATAGCGCTTATGATATTCAGGCCTTTTAACTGGCGCGAATGGGTTATTTCGATATTAGGGTATGTAACCGTGTTCTTTTTCCTTGCGGTTATTTATTTTATGAATGATATGCTGCCCCGGTTTAGCCATATCTGGTCGCCCTTAGGCAAAAAATTTCCCGATCATATCAGCATTAACTCCTATAACTACCTGCTGCTGGTGCCGGTAATTGTAATATTAGTGCTATGTTTTTTTAAGCTGCAGCAAAATTTCTTTAAAAGTTACGTGCAGATTCGTAAAACATTCCAGCTGTTGTTTTTTATTTTTCTGATCACAGCACTTTCATTTTATCTCAATTCAGAATTTCGCCTGAGCCATTTTTTGCTTTGTGCAGTGCCGGTAACGGTGTTTTTTGCCTATTATTTTTTGTATGCAACCAGGCGTTGGTTTTATGAAATACTGTATTTGTTGTTGTTTATCAGCACCATTTACTTTCAGTTTAACAAATTTTAACTTTTACATTCGTCCTTATTTCGGCGGTTATGTTAGTTTTGTAGCCTGAAACTATATAATAAGCTATTTAGGTTCAACCTCAATTTAAAAAATAATTCTGATGAAGTTTGGAGTAGTTATATTTCCCGGTTCTAATTGTGATGAGGATATCATATATGTATTAGAGAAAGTGATGGGTCAGCAAGTGGTAAGGTTATGGCATAAAGATCATGACCTGCAGGGTGTTGACTTTGTTGTTTTACCCGGTGGTTTTTCATTTGGCGATTACCTGCGTTCGGGCGCTATTTCCCGTTTTTCGCCAATTATGCAGGAGGTTATCCAGTTTGCTGCCAAAGGTGGTTATGTAATGGGTATTTGCAATGGCTTCCAGATATTGACCGAGGCCGGTTTGTTGCCGGGTGCGCTATTGCACAACACCAATCGCAAATTTATTTGCCGCAACATTTACTTAAAACCGCAAACAACAAAATCATTACTTACCGCTCAGCTTGATCCGCAGCAACCCCTAAGGATCCCGATTGCACATGGTGAAGGCAATTATTTCGCTGATGCAGATGTGATCAAAGCCCTTAACGATAACGACCAGGTAATGTTCAGGTACTGCGATGAGGCAGGCAATATCACTGCTGATGCAAATCCTAACGGATCATTGGAAAATATTGCAGGTGTTACAAACTTAGGTAGGAATGTATTTGGTTTAATGCCACACCCGGAGCGTGCTGCCGACGCCTTGTTAGCCAATGAAGATGGTTTAGCTATTTTTGAATCAATATTATCAATAGTTAGGGCCTGATGACCAGCCTGGTTATCGATATTGGTAATACGCTCATCAAAATCGCGGTTTTTAAACTGGATGAAATACTTGAGGTTAGCCAATATGAAACCATTGATATGCCGGTACTGGATGCTTTGCTTAACAAATACCATCCTGTTAAGGCAATCATGTCGTCGGTAAAAAAAAATACAGAAGCATGGCAGACCGGGCTGGGGCAAAAAATTTCGCTGACGCATTTTAATACTTTAATGACAAGCGGAATAAATAACCATTATTTAACCCCTGAAACCCTCGGGCCCGACAGGCTGGCAGCTGTTATTGGAGCATATCATATGTTCCCGGGGCAAAATAGCCTGGTAATAACCGGGGGTACAGCCATTACTTATGATGGTGTTGACACCGCAGGAAATTATTTTGGCGGCAGCATATCGCCGGGCTTAAATATGCGTTATAAGGCTTTAAACAATTATACGGCAGGTTTGCCGCTTATTGAACCCGATGCCGGTTTTGATACGCCATACGGAAACAATACAACCACAGCCATCCGTTCGGGAGTACAAAACGGAATAAAATATGAGCTTACCGGTTTTATTGAAAGTTATAAAACCGGCGACGGACAACTGAACATTATACTAAGCGGGGGCGACAGCATTTTTTTTGATACTCTATTGAAAAATAGCATCTTTGCCCGCTACATAAAAATTGAACCATATTTGGTTTTAAAAGGATTAAACGCAGCTATACAAAAGCATAATGATTAAATATACCCGGTTTTTTATAACACTTTTATTGGCTGTTGCCGCTTTTTCAGCACATGCGCAATCAACGGCAACTTCAAGCTCTCCATATTCACGTTACGGTATTGGTGATATTGATCCTCAACTGATGGGCCAAAACATAGGTATGGGCGGTATAGCTGTAGCTACAAACAGGATAAGCCTTTTTAACAATATCAACGTAATAAATCCGGCTTCATACGGTGCCATTAATCTTACAACCATTGATGTTGGCTTATATGCAAATTTTTTAAATCTGTCGCAAACCGGTTCGGCAAGCCAAAAAAACAGCAATTTCAGGCTTAACCACATCGCGTTCGCCATCCCTACTTCAAAACGTTCGGCATTGAGTTTTGGTTTATTGCCATACAGTGAGCGCGGCTATAATTTTAAAAAAACGGTGAATAAATTAGGAACCTCGGGTTCTCCTGCCGATACCAACGTGACAAATTACAGTTACAGCGGCGATGGTAGTTTATCAAAAGCATATTTGGGATATGGTTTTGGCATCGGTAAGCATTTGTTATTAGGTGCAAACGTATCGTACATATTTGGTAATATTAAAGATATCGCTACTACCGAAATTCCTGGTCTGGCAGGTGCCATCAACTCAAAAATTGAATCGAGCAATGCCATTGGTGGTATCAACTATGATTACGGCTTGCAGTATTCATTTGATTTGTCTGAAACCAAGCACCTTGTATTTGGCTATTCGGCATCGGCAGGTACAAAACTGCACACGCAAAGCAGCTTTATTGTTAGCCAGTACTTTAACGATGCAAACGGAAATCAGGACATAGCTGCCGATAGCGTGGTTAGCACAACCGGGCCTAAATCAAAATTAAAATTACCGCAGATCAACAGGTTCGGGATCTCTTTCCAAAGTGATGGTAAATTTTTGGTTGGTGCCGATTACTCCATGGGCAAATGGTCCGACTTATCCATTGCAGGCGTAAACCAGGGTTTACAGGACAGTAAAACTTTCAATATCGGTGGTTCATATACCCCAAACATATCAACCATCAGAAACTACCTTGCCACTGTTGATTACCGCATAGGAGCTATATACGATCAAACCTATATGCACATTAACGGTACTACTATTAAACGTTATGCTGGTACCGTAGGTGTTGGCTTGCCTTTGCGCTCAAATAACGGCAGTTACTATAAAATTAATATCGCGGCAGAAATAGGTCAGCGCGGTTCGTTGGTTAACGGTTTGGTTAAAGAAAACTACGTTAATATTCACCTTGGCTTTACTCTTAACGATAAGTGGTTTACCAAGTATAAATTCGACTAATTTGTTGTCATGAGCCGCCCAGCTGTTAACATACCGGCATTATGCCTGTTACTGTTGCCAATGGCGGCTTTCCTGTCTTCGTGCGAAAATGACCTGAAAAAGGTTAGGGAAATTTCAGCTAATGAGGTTGATACTGTAGCCCAGCGCACTACAGGGCTTGATCTGATCATGAGCGATTCGGCAAAAGTGGAGATCCATCTTACTGCACCGTTGATGGTCGAATACCAGATCAAGAAACCTTATAAAATTATGCCTAAAGGCGTAAAGATCGACTACTATGATCGGGGAACTGGTCAGTTTGCAGGCGATATCATTGCAGATACCGGCATTCAGCGTGAGCAGGAAAAGCTGATTGAGTTTCATGGCAACGTAGTTGCCACCAACGCCAAAGGCGAAACCTTTAAATCAAACGAATTATTTTGGGACCAGGTAACCAAGCGGGTTTACTCTAATAAACCTGTTCAGGCCACACTTAGCGGCGGTAATGTTATGAACGGCAATACCTTTGAAAGTGATGATAAGCTTTTAAACCCTACCTTTAAAAGCAGCACCGGGCTGTTTCATGTTGATGAAAAAGCGACACAATAATGACTTTTTTTAACGAAAATTTTGTGTTATAGAATTTTGTTAAAAATTGTATCTTGCGCCCTCTTAAAAAGAATAGAATAATTATAAATATAATATGGGTATAATGGGTTTTTTGCGCGAAAGGATGGGGAAGATTCTCGCATTCTTTATTGGTTTCGCGCTGCTTGCATTTATTGTGAGCGAAGTTGTAAGATCGGGCGGTTCCTTTTTCAGGGACGATAGTAACGAGCTTGCCGTTGTAAACGGCGAAAAAGTGCCCTATGACAAATTCAACGAAAAGCTGGAGCAAAACTCTGCACAGTTTAAACAACAGGGACAAAGTATCTCTCCGCAAATAGCAAGCTATCTGCAGGAAACTACCTGGAACCAGTATTTAAGCCAGTTGCTGATAGGTAAAGAGATTGAAAAACTTGGCCTTACTGTTGGTGATGATGAAATGAACGTAATGATCGGTGATAACAATCCCGACCCGCAGATAGCCCGCCAGTTTGCCGATCAGCAAACCGGTCAGTTTGATCGCAGCAGGTATGATCAGTTCAAAGCCTACCTGCAATCAGGCAAAGCCGACCCTGCTCAGAAAAAAGCATGGAGCGATTTTGTGATCGACCTGATAGAAGCTAAAAAAGCTACTAAATACATGACTTTAGTTACCAACGGCCTTTATGTAAACTCGCTTGAAGCTACAGATGATTACGAAGCAAAAAACAAGCTGGCTAACTTTAAATATGTATCGCTTGATTATGCTTCAATCCCTGATGCTAAAGTTACTTTAACCGATGCTGATTACAGCGCATATTATGATGCACACAAAGCTTCATTTAAAACTCCGCAGGAGTTAAGGAATTTTGAATACGTTAGTTTTAACGCAGCTCCTTCAAAAGAAGACTCAGCGGCAGTTAAACAACAAGCTGATAAATTAGCCAATGAATTCAAAACTACTCCTAACGATTCGCTTTTTGTGCAGATCAATGCCGAAACCAAAGCGCCTTTGGCTTATCAGCGTAAGGGCAGCCTTGACCCTAAACTGGATACTACCATGTTTAGTGCGGCTAAGGGATTTGTTTATGGCCCTTACCTTGAAAACGGCAGCTATAAAGTAGCTAAGCTGGTTGATACCAAAACCACTTTCGATTCGGTTAAAACCAGGCATATCCTGATCGACCTTGCATCTGCAGGCGGTGAAGAAAAAGCTAAAGCTAAAGCCGATTCAATTAAAAAATTAATCCAGGGCGGTAAATCATTTGCCGAACTTGCAACAGCTTTCTCTGCCGATAAAGGCAGCGCAGTAAAGGGCGGTGAAATTCCTTCATTTGACGCAAATGGCTCAATGGGCGGTCAGGGCAATTTAGTTCCTGAATATTACAATGCTGCTTATAAAGCAAATAAAGGCGATATCCTTGTTGTGAAATCACAATTTGGCTACCACGTTATTCAGGTTGAAGATCAGAAAGGTTCTGTTAAACTGGTTAAAGTTGGTGTAGTTGATAAGCCGTTAACTGCAAGCAGCAAAACCCAAACTGTAGCTTACAGCAAAGCCCAGGCATTCTTAGCCTCATTAACACCTGATAATTTTGAGGCGGAAGCTAAAAAAGAAGGTTTGAAACCCCGTACCGCCGAAGATGTTACTGCGATAGCTTCTGGTCTTCCTGGCCTGGACAACGCGCGTGACGTGGTTAGATGGGCTTACAAAGCGGAAAAAGGCGATATTACCGATAAAGTATTTACCGTAGGCGACCAGTATATAGTAAGCCGCCTTACCGAAATTAAACCTAAAGGTACATTATCTCTTGAGGCTGTTAAAAAGCAAATTGAGCCAATGGTACGTAATGAGGTTAAAGCTAAACAATTGAAAGAGAAATTTGACACAGCCCTTAGCGGCGGTACTTCAATTGACCAGGTTGCCCAAAAAGTAGGCAGCAAGGTAGTTCCGGTTGAAAACATTGTATTTGCCAATCCTATTATCCCAGGTCAATCGGCAGAGTATAAAGTTATCGGTTCAATCTTTGGTTCGGCAATCAACAAAATTTCAAAACCTGTTGATGGTGCACAGGGTGTATATGTATATGTGGTTAATGGTTTCACTAACCCGCCGGCACTAACCAATGCTATTAAACAAAAAGAACAAATTAACCAGGCGCTTTTACAACGTTCACAAGGTCAGGTGCTCGATGCATTAAAAGATAATGCAATTGTAAAAGATAACAGGGCTAAATTCTTCTAAACAAAATTTAAAGTAAATTTGCATCCGGGATCAGCGTTAAGCCGTTCCCGGATTTTTTGTTTATATACGGGCTTTTATATAGGGCAGTTAAGTAGTATTAGCTTTAAACTTTGTGCGTTCTGCTTTCAGCTTATATAAATATTGATAATCAAGCTAAGCGGCTTTAGGCTTTGTGCCTTCAGCTTTTAGCTTTCATATAAAAGATATGGATATCCAGGAAAACATAATAAACAAGGTAGCTCAGAGCGGCCTCGTTACCTTAGACCCGGCTTCTTTTTATCCTGCCGGCGATCGCGTCATTTATGATATTAAAGATAACCTGTTCCATGGCCTAATCCTTCGCGAGAAAGATTTCAGGGACTTTATAAAAGAACATGACTGGGCGCAATATGAGGGTAAAAATGTAGGTATCACCTGCACTGCCGATGCTATTGTACCAGCCTGGGCATATATGCTGCTGGCCAACCGGATGGCCCCTTACGCCCGCGAAATTGTTTTTGGGGATAAAGAGGTATTGGAAACTGTACTTTTTGAAAAGGAAATAGCCAAAGCAGATTTTGAGCAATACCGTGGGCAGCGGATTGTGTTGAAAGGTTGCGGCGATACCGAAGTGCCGGTATCTGCTTATGTTGAGCTGACTAAAAAGCTGAGTGCTGTGGTTAAAAGCCTCATGTTTGGTGAGCCTTGCTCAACAGTACCTATCTATAAGCGTAAGGATTAAGTATTTAAGCGGCAGTGCGCAATAAAAACAAGTTTAAACCATTTATAATAGCAGTTGTCATATCACAAGCCCCGGCTAAAAAGGGCTATTAATCAATGAAGAAACTGCTGATAAATAAATATTTTTTTACTGTACTGCTTTTTATAGCCTGCTGCAAGGGCGGATTTGCCCAGGAACTGAAAAAGATCAATGAGTCGATCTTTAAAGCAGGTGAACAACTGGACTACAAGATGAAATACGGTTTTTTTACTGCTGCCGAAGCTACCATAAAGGTAGAGGCCAGCGATAAGAAATATAATGACCGCCCTACATTTCATCTCGTGGCCGAAGGCAAAACCGCCGGCTCTTTCGACCTTTTTTACAAGGTACGCAACCGTTATGAATCATATGTAGATCAAACAACGTTGATGCCCTATTTTTATACTGAAAACAGGCGCGAAGGTAAGTACAGGCATACCGACAATGTTACGTTCGATCAGAAAGACAAGAAGGTAACGGCAAATAAAGGAACATTCGGGTATAAGGGCGAATCTTTTGATTTTGTATCGGCTTATTATTTTGCGCGGGCCATTGATGTTTCAAAGCTGCAACAGGGCGATACTTTTGATCTGCAATATTTCCTGGAAGACGGGTTTCACAGTATGCAAATAACCTATGTTGGCACTGAAACGGTTGAGTGTTCGCTTGGTAAGTTTAATTGTCTTAAATTTAGCCCGGCAATTATTCCGGGGCGCATTTTTCGGAAAAACAGCAAGTTGTACCTTTGGGTTACCAACGATAAGAACAGGATCCCGGTAAAGGCCCACGTTGAAGTGCTGATAGGCAGCGTAACAATGGACCTGAAATCGGCTACAGGACTTAAATATCCTTTGAACCCTATAAAAGATTGATTTAAAAAAAGATAATGATTGAGGTTGGCAATGTATTACTGCACGAGGATGTGGTAAAAGAGAATTTTGTATGTAATTTAAATAAATGCAAGGGTGCCTGCTGCCTTGAAGGAGATTCGGGCGCGCCACTTAATGCCGATGAACTCGATATCCTGAAAGAGATCTATCCCAAAGTAAAGCCTTACCTTACCGCCAAAGGGATCAAAACCATTGAAAAGGAAGGGGTTTACGTTACCGATTTTGAAGGGGATTATACTACGCCCTGTGTTGATACCAACAAAGAATGCGCCTATGTAATATGGGAAAACGGCATTACTAAATGCGGTATTGAAAAAGCGTATGAAGAAGGTGCCGTTAATTGGAAAAAACCCATATCGTGCCATTTATATCCTATCCGCATAACATCTTATCCCGAGTTTGATGTTTTAAACTATGACCGTTGGAATATCTGCAGCCCTGCATGTTCATTTGGGGATGAGTTGAAAGTACGCGTTCACGAATTTTTGAAAGATCCGCTCATCCGTAAATACGGAGCAGATTGGTACCGGGAACTGGAAGATACCGTTGCCGGGATTTAATCTTTTGTAAAATTTTTTAAGCCGGATATTTTTTTCTTTAAACTGTACTATAACGCCTGCCCAAACCTATATATTGAACGTCATAGGGGTAATTACAATAAAATTGGATATTATTGTACTACCTAATATATCTACGGTCATAATTAATGAAAAAGGCTTTAATAACAGGCATAACGGGTCAGGATGGCGCTTATTTAGCAGAATTTTTGCTGAAGAAGGGCTATGAGGTACACGGGGTTAAACGCCGCTCATCCTTATTAAATACCGACAGGATAGATCATTTATACCATGACCCGCATGAGTCTGGTGTTAAATTCAGCCTGCATTATGGCGACCTCACCGATTCAACAAATCTGATCAGGCTAATCCAGGAAGTTCAGCCCGATGAAATTTATAACCTTGCAGCACAAAGCCATGTAAAAGTGAGCTTTGAAACCCCCGAATATACCGCCAATGCCGATGGTGTTGGTGTACTACGTATTCTTGAAGCAGTAAGGCTTCTTGATCTCACCAAAAAAACACGCATCTATCAGGCTTCCACATCCGAGCTGTATGGTTTGGTGCAGGCTGTGCCCCAAAGTGAAACCACTCCCTTTTATCCACGCTCACCTTACGCGGTGGCAAAACTATATGGCTACTGGATTGTAGTTAATTATCGCGAAGCCTATGGTATGTATGCCTGCAACGGGATTTTGTTTAACCATGAAAGCCCGGTAAGGGGCGAAACTTTCGTTACCCGGAAAATTACCCGGGCAGCATCAAAAATAGCCCTTGGCTCGCAAAACTGTTTGTATGTAGGCAACCTTTCGGCGCAGCGCGATTGGGGGCATGCCAAAGATTATATAGAGGCGATGTGGCTGATGCTGCAGCAGGAAAGGGCCGAAGACTTTGTAATAGCAACCGGCGTAACAACCACCGTCCGCGATTTTATCAGGATGGCTTTCATGGAGTTGGGTATCGAAGTTGAATTTAGCGGAAAGGATGAGAACGAGCGTGGGGTGATTATTGATATTGATGAGGAAAGGGCTATCGCGCTTGGATTGAACCTGGAGGCTTTGAGGTTTGGGCAAACTGTTGTAAAAGTTGACCCCAGGTATTTCAGGCCGACAGAGGTTGATCTGTTAATTGGAGATGCTGCCAAAGCTTATAATAAGCTCGGCTGGAAACCAAAATATGACCTGCAGGCATTGGTGACGGATATGGTACTGGCAGATCTGCAACTGGTAAAAAAAGATGAATATCTGAAAAAAGGTGGGTTTAACACGCCTAATTATTTTGAATAACCAAGTATAAAACCATATAAACCATTATATGAAGAGAATATTTACAAGCATTATTTTACTGCTTTTGATAAGCGGGTTTGCGAAGGCCCAGTCAATATATCAACCTTATAACTACCAGTTTTATCAGAAACTAAATGAGGATATTTATTCAACCAAAACAAGGGTACATAGTTCATTAAAACCATTTATGGTTGATGACTCACTTTTGAAAGTTCACTATGACTCATTGATGAACTTAAACGATCTTAAAGGGCGTTTTTTTAATGAACATCAGATTGATGTTAAAAGCAGCAACTCCACGTTCTATGCCGATCTATTACCCGACTTTAATCTAAGCCGTGATTTCTCAGGGAAAAAGAATACCAATTTTGGTACGCTTGGGATCCAGTTGGGCGGTACCTTCGGAAAAAACTTTTCGTATAATGTGGCCGGATATGAAAACCGTGCGGTATTACCTAATTATTTACAAACCTACGTTAACCAGGTTGGTATAGCCCCCGGGCAGGCGTACGCCGGTATTTACGGCAATGAATACCGCTGGTCATATATCACGGCTAACGTTTCGTATACACCGATAAAGTTTTTGAACATCAGCGCGGGGCGCGATAAAACCTTTGTTGGCGATGGCTACCGGTCATTATTATTATCTGATTATGCGTCACCATATCCATTTTTCAAGCTAACGGCTACGCTGGGCAATGTGCGTTATATGGCCATGTGGACTTATTTTAATGACCCGCTTTCGGTAAAAGTAGATAATGGGGACAGGAAAAAATTTGGTGTATTTCACTATTTAGACTGGAACGTATCTAATCGGTTATCACTCGGTTTCTTTGACGCGGTGATATGGGCTGCTAAGGATGATTTAGGGCATAAACGCGGGTTTGATTTTACTTACATCAACCCGGTGATATTTTTAAGGCCTGTTGAAGCTTCAAATGGCTCACCCGATAACGCTTTGATAGGATTTACAGCTAAATATAAGCTAACTGATGGCATCACCGCTTATGGTCAGTTTTCGCTTGACGAGTTTGAGTCTTCAAGCTTTTTTTCAAGTAAAGGTAGCTCACGCAATAAATACGGATTTCAATTGGGTGTAAGGGGGGCTAACCTGTTTAATGTTAAAGGCTTAAACTATTTGCTCGAGACAAATAATGTTAAACCATATACCTATTCAGAGCGTTCTTCGGTAATCAATTACACTGAAAATGGCGAGCCGATAGGACATCCCTGGGGCGCCAATTTCCGCGAAGTAGTTGGACTGCTTAACTATTCATATAAAAGGTTTGATTTTTCAGGAGAGCTCGACTATGGGCATTACGGGCTTGATGTCAATGGCCTGAACTATGGTAAAGACCCTTTTCAAGGCTATCGTGACCCGGCAAGGTTATATGGCAACTACACCGGGCAGGGCTTAACCACCAATATGGTGTACCTGGAGGGAAAAGTGGCCTATTTAATTAACCCTAAATATAACTTAAGGTTTGAGCTTGGCGGCCTGGTACGCCGTGAAAAGAACAGCCAGTTTAATGATAAAACATCAATGTTAACCTTTGGTATCCGTAGTTCATTCCGTGCTATATACAATGATTTGGCGAGGTATAAAGCGAATTAGTTGGGGCTCTGCGTGATTAAAGAATTTTAACAAAACATAAAAAGCGACTGATGGTCGCTTTTTATGTTTTGTACGTAATAACAATTTTGCATTACGACGCTATCGTATTCACATTGCGTTTCTCAGCCATGTTACGTACTTGCCTAGCTATACCGTTGGCATCAAAGCCACAGTCGGCCCATAGTTCGGGCTGGTCGCCATGTTCAATAAACTTGTCAGGGATACCCAGGCGTTTAACCTGGATATTGGTATAGCCATTATCGGCCATAAATTCAAGTACCGCGCTACCCATGCCGCCTTCAATGCAGCCGTCTTCAACGGTAATTACTTTATTAAAGTTTTTGAATACGTCATGTAATAAAGCCTCATCAAGCGGTTTTACAAAGCGGAGATCGTAATGGGCCGGGTTATAACCTTCGGCATTGAGTTCGGCAGTGGCTTTAATCACCTCGTTGCCGATAGCGCCAATAGACAGGATAGCCACATCATCGCCATCACAAACCTTACGGCCTTTGCCTACGGGGATGGCTTTGAACGGACGCTGCCAGTCAACCATAACTCCATTACCACGTGGATACCTGATCACGAATGGCCCCATGTTTTCCTGCTGGGCAGTAAACATCAGGTTGCGCAGTTCTTCCTCGTTCATGGGGGCAGATACCACCATATTGGGGATACAGCGCATGTAGGCCATGTCATAAGCGCCATGGTGAGTAGCACCATCTGCCCCGGCAAATCCTGCGCGGTCAAGGCAAAACACTACATTAAGCTTTTGTATGGCCACGTCATGGATCACCTGGTCATAAGCCCGCTGCATAAAGCTGGAGTAAATGTTGCAGAACGGAATGAGCCCCTGGGTAGCTAAACCGGCGGAGAAAGTTACCGCATGCTGCTCGGCAATACCTACGTCAAACGCACGGTTAGGCATGGCCTTCATCATCAGGTTTAATGAACAACCTGATGGCATCGCCGGCGTAATACCCATGATCTTAGGGTTTTGCTCGGCCAGTTCAATGATACTATGTCCAAACACATCCTGGTATTTAGGAGGCTGAGGCTTGTCGTATTTAGTTTTTTTGATTTCGCCGGTGATCTTGTCAAACAAGCCTGGAGCATGCCACTTGGTCTGGTCTTTTTCGGCAAGGGCATAGCCTTTACCTTTCACCGTGATACAGTGCAGTAATTTAGGTCCCGGAATATCGCGCAGGTCCTTTAAAACTTTTATCAGATGATTAACATCATGCCCGTCAATAGGGCCAAAATAACGGAACTTAAGTGCTTCAAAAAAGTTGCTGCGTTTAAGCAGGGTACCTTTAATGCTTTTTTCGAGTTTTTGGGCTACTTTAAAGGCATCCGGGCCAATGGATGATAGTTTGGCCAGTACGTGGGCAATATCGTCCCTGAAGCGGTTGTATGGCTTTGACGTGGTTATGTCAGTCAGGTATTCTTTCAATGCGCCAACATTAGGGTCGATGGCCATGTTATTGTCATTCAAAATCACCAGCAGATTGGAGTTTTCAATGCCGGCATGGTTAAGTGCTTCAAAGGCCATGCCTGCGGTCATCGAGCCGTCGCCAATTACGGCTACATGCTGCCTGTCTGTTTCGCCTTTATAATGAGAGGCAACAGCCATACCCAATGCGGCAGATATAGAAGTTGATGAATGGCCTACACCAAAAGTATCGTATATGCTTTCCGAACGTTTTGGGAAGCCGCTGATGCCACCATGAATGCGATTGGTGTGAAACTCATCACGGCGGCCGGTAAGTATTTTATGGCCGTAAGCCTGGTGCCCAACATCCCAAACTAACTGATCGTATGGCGTATTAAGTACGTATTGTAGCGCTACGGTAAGTTCAACCACACCCAGGCTGGCGGCAAAGTGCCCGCCATTAACTGATACTACGTCAATAATATACTGGCGTAGTTCCTTGCATACCTGTTCAAGCTCTGTTTCATTAAGTAGCTTTAAATCAGATGGATAATTTATTTTTTGTAATAAATTCCCGGCCGGTACCTGCATTGACATTCGTAAGGATATTTAACCTGCAAAATAAACTAATTATTGTTACATTCAGGGTATATAAAGATATTAAATTACTTAACAAACAGGATATGCCAAAGAAAACAGTTTGGTTAAGGCATATTATGATGGTCAACAGAAGCAGTGGATTGTTTGTTTTTAAACCTGAAAGTCTGTGCTTTGCAGCTTAATTCTTGCTGCGATGAATCCGGCCGAAATGTTTATTTTTGACCGGATTTTATGACCGACGATAGTTTTGCCATTAGGTTACCCCAGTTTGAAGGCCCGTTTGACCTGCTGCTGTTTTTCATTGAGCGCGATGAGCTGGATATTCACGATATCCCAATAGCAAAAATTGCCGATGATTTTTTGCACTACCTGCACCAGATGAGCAGCCTCAATATGGAAATTGCCAGTGAATTTATTTTCGTGGCAGCAACACTTATGCGCATTAAGGCCAAAATGCTGTTGCCGCGTTACGGCACCGAAGAGGCCGGCGATGACCCGGACACCAAAGAAAACCTGATCAGGAAACTCATCGAGTATAAAAAGTTTAAAGAGGTGTGTGAAGAGATCAGGCCCATGGAAGATGAGCGATTTAAACAGGAAAAGCGCGGCAATATCAAACATGACCTCGAACAGGTTGAAAAAGTAGCCGTGCCCGGCGAAGAATTATCTGAGCTAACGCTTTACCGCCTCATGGTTGTTTACGAACGGATGATCCGCAATTTCACCAGGCGCAGCGAGGAGGTTAAACACACGGTAGTACAGTATCCCTACACCATTGAAAAACAAAAGAAGGCAGTTGCTGATCTGCTTAAGATCAATAAAATGCTCGATTTTAAAGCAATCGCAAAAGAATCTGAAAACAAAGTTCATTTTGTATATAACTTTTTGGCGGTGCTTGAAATGTTGCAACAGGAGCTGATAGATATCCAGATTGGATTGGGTTATAATAACTTTTGGATTTCACCGAAAGTGGAAAGTTAAAATCAAAATTATTAACTTTATAATAAAGTTTCAAATTATGGATATTGCATTAAAGTATAAAATAGTAGAAAAGATAATTCAGAGTAACGATGATAATATACTTAATGAAATAAACTCATTGTTGGGCTTATCCGAAAATGATTTTTGGTCAGATCTTCCAACACCGGTTCAGCAAGCTATTGATAAAGCAAAAAATCAGCTTGATCAAGGTAAAGGTACTCCCCACAAAGAGGTAATGGCTAAAATACAATCTCGTTTTCTGAATAAATGATGCAACGCGAGATTGTCATTTGGTCGCCTGTTGCAGAACTTACCTATTATGAGATATTGGAATATCTCGATGAGAACTGGACTGTTAAAGAGGTGATAGCCTTTGTTAAACGTACCAATGAAGTGATCGGTCACATATCCAATA
This sequence comes from Mucilaginibacter gossypii, assembly GCF_900100945.1. GTDB lineage: Bacteria > Bacteroidota > Bacteroidia > Sphingobacteriales > Sphingobacteriaceae > Mucilaginibacter > Mucilaginibacter gossypii. The sequence goes on from NZ_FNCG01000019.1 coordinate 36,515, forward strand.
ACCCGTTACTTTATCCCTATTCTAAACAAAGTGATACACATAAATGTGTCGTTGTAAAACAGGTAAGCTTGTTTTATCGTGTAAAAGCTAATAATATTATCGAGCTTTTAATGTTTTGGGATAATCGGCTTGATCCGGATAAACTTAAATTCTAAACCTGCAATGCATGAGTAATCTATAGTCATTGTAGCTGTATGAAATTCTATTAATTTATTCGCTGTAAAAGCCTGAATAGCAAATAATATTATGTTTACTTTTTATTAAGTAAAATTTAACATTGCGGTATCTCAAATCTCATATCTCACATCTCAAATCTATATCAATTGTGTAACTTAGCGCCGTTAAAAACACACAATGAAAAGAGACAAACTGATATTTAAGCTATTGGATGAAGAGCAGCAACGCCAGGAAGAGGGCATTGAACTTATAGCATCTGAGAATTTTGTAAGCAGGCAGGTTATGGAAGCTGCAGGTTCTGTTGCAACCAACAAATATGCCGAAGGTTTACCGGGCAAACGCTATTACGGCGGCTGCCAGGTGGTTGACGAAATTGAAACCATAGCTATCGAGCGCGCTAAGCAATTGTTTAATGCCGAGTGGGTTAACGTACAACCTCATTCTGGTGCACAGGCAAACGCGGCAGTTATGCTTGCTGTATTGCAGCCGGGCGATAAAATATTAGGTTTTGACCTTTCACATGGTGGTCACTTAACGCATGGTTCGCCTGTTAACTTTTCGGGTAAATTGTATGAACCTCATTTTTATGGTGTAAGTAAAGAAACCGGTTTGGTTGACTATGCTCAGTTAAAAGAGGTGGCCCTGCGCGAAAAACCGAAACTGATCATTGCAGGCGCTTCGGCTTACTCGCGCGATTGGGACTATGAGTTTATCCGTAAGGTGGCTGATGAGGTTGGTGCTTTGGTACTGGCCGATATTTCGCACCCGGCAGGTTTAATTGCCCGTGGCTTGTTAACTGATCCGCTGCCACATTGCCACATCGTTACTACTACTACCCACAAAACTTTACGCGGCCCTCGTGGCGGCTTAATAATGATGGGTAAGGATTTCGAAAACCCATTCGGCATCAAAACTCCAAAAGGCGAAATCAGGATGATGTCGTCATTATTGGATATGGCCGTGTTCCCAGGTACACAGGGAGGCCCGTTGGAGCACATCATAGCTGCTAAAGCAGTAGCTTTTGGTGAGGCTTTGAGCGATAGCTACATGAAATACATTGTGCAGGTTAAAAAGAATGCCGATGCTATGGCCGAAGCATTTGTGAAGCTGGGCTATCAGATCATATCTGGCGGTACCGATAATCATTTAATGCTGATCGATCTTCGTAATAAAAATATTACAGGCAAAGCTGCCGAAAATGCTTTGGTAACTGCCGATATCACCGTGAATAAAAATATGGTGCCATATGATGATAAATCGCCATTTGTAACCTCAGGCATCCGTGTAGGTACTGCGGCTATCACCACCCGCGGGATGAAGGAAAAACATATGGAGCATATTGTTGAATTGATAGATGCTGTAATTTCTGATCCTGAAAATGAACATTCTATCAAGAAAATCCGTAAAAGGGTTCACAAGTTAATGTACGACTTCCCGTTGTACAGAGATAAGGACTCAGAGTAAAAAATGACACTAAGGCAGGAAGATCCATCAAACATAGAAGATAAGCGCTTAGCAGCGCTTAAATCATACAATGTTTTGGATACCATGCCTGAAAAGGAGTACGACGCTATTACGCGTTTAGCCTCCTACATATGCCAGGTACCGGTAGCGCTGATAACGCTGCTTGATGCCGAAAGACAATGGTTTAAATCAGCATACGGCGTCGACGTGGGGGAAACACCCCGCGCCGACGCTTTTTGCAACCGCACCATCCAATCTGATGCACTTCTTGAAATAGCCGACTCCAAAGAAGATGAGGAGTTTAAGGATAATCCCGCAGCCAATGAAATGGGCGTACGTTTTTATGCCGGCGCGCCGTTGATTGACCCGGATGGGCACAGGCTTGGCTCATTGTGTGTGATTGATACAAAGCCGCGTAAGCTCACAGCCGAACAGCGTGACGCGCTACGCACGCTGGCCGATGAGGTTATGTCGCACCTGCTGCTCCGGAAACAGAAGCTTGAATTGGAGAAAAATTTGAAAAGCCATCAGGAGTTTCATAATCTTTTTGACAGTTCTCCTGATATCCATTGCATTATGGACCGGGATTTTATCATTGAGCAAATCAATCGTTCTGCCAAATCTGTTTTAGGCTATTCGCCCGTTGAGGTTATAGGTAAACCTATCTGGAGCTTTTTCCAGGAAGAAGAGCGGGCTAAATCGCTGTCGGCCCTGAAAAAAGGATTAGGCAGGCAGCAACGCCATTTCGAAATAGAAGCAAATATTATAACACCGTCGGGCGATATTAAATGCATCAGCTGGTCGGTAACTTTTAAAAGTGATAAATGGTTTGCCAGCGGGCGCGATATCAGTTATCAAAAAAAGGTGGCCAATGAATTGGCATTATTATCATTGGTGGCAAGTAGGGTTACCAGTGGTGTGGTTATCAGCAATGCGGCAGATGAGGTGATATGGACCAATGAAGCTTTTGAGCAAATAACCGGCTATAACCAGGCCGATGTAGAAAACCGGCGCCTGCGCGATGTGCTTAAAGGTGTACCGTTGGATGCCGAAGCTGTAAAACGGCTTGATGAAGCCATCCGCAACCAGGTATCTTACGAAGTAGACTTGTTGATAGATAAAAAAGGTGGTGAACCGGTTTGGATCTCGGTATTTAACTCGGTGATCCGCGACAGTGCCGGCCAAACAGATAAATTTATCAGGGTTATTATTGATATAACCCAGCGTAAAAAAATAGAACAGGAACTGGAGATACTGTCCTTCGCGGCCCGTAAATCGCCAAGCGGTATCCTGATCCGCAGTAATACGGGTGAGGTGATCTGGATGAATGAAGCCCTGGAGAATATAACAGGTTATACGTTTGACGAAATGCGTGGTAAAATGTTTGGTACCATGCTGGTTGGTGAAGATACCGACCTTAATGTGTTTAAGGCGGCAGTAAAAGCTGTAGAGGAAAAACGGGGATATGAAGTTGAAATAAAAGTTTATAAAAAGGACAAAACCCCGATCTGGATCTTTCTGTCAAATAGCCCTTTATTTAATGAAACAGGCAGTGTTGAAAGACAGATAGCTGTAATGGTTGACATCACCGAACGTAAGAAAACTGAAGAGCAGGTAAACATGCTTTCGTTGGTGGCCAGCAGTACTGCCAGTGGCGTGGTAATTAATAACAGCGATGGTAAGGTTGAGTGGGTCAATAAAGCGTTTGAGCAAATAACCGGCTATACTTTGCTTGATGTGAAAGACAACCATCTTGGCGATGTGCTAAAAGGGGAGCTTACCGACGTATCTATTATCCAAAAGGCACGGGAGTTGTCCCGCAATAAACAATCATTTGAGGTTGACCTGCTGGTTTACCGGAAAGACAGGCAGCCTTTGTGGATTTCGGTGATCAACTCGGTGATTATTAACAGTAAGGGCGAAGTTGATAAATACATAGAGGTTATCATTGACATAACTGCTAAAAAGAAGGCTGAAATTGAACTCATTAATGCCCGGGAGGAAGCTGTACAGCTGAGTCGCGCCAAAGATATGTTCATATCAGTAATGAGCCACGAGATCCGTACGCCGCTGAATGCCGTAATTGGTATGTCGCATTTGTTACTGGAGGATGATCCGCTTGATGGGCAAAAGGAAAACCTTAACATCCTGAAATTCTCGGCCGAAAACCTGATGACACTGATCAATGATGTGCTTGATTTTGCCAAGATCGAAACCGGGAATGTTGAGCTGGAGAAGGAGCGGGTTGATTTGACCGAGCTTGTTCAAAGCATAACAAGCTCCATGCAGTATAAAGCCGCCGAAAAAAATATATATATTAGCAAAAGCATTGATGAGGCTATACCCAAAGTGATTTTGGGCGACCGCACCCGGCTGATCCAGATATTACTAAACCTTGTTGGTAATGCGATTAAATTTACCGAGAAAGGTGGAGTTACCATCGATCTGAAAGTGATACAGCAATCAGAACAGGATGTGCGCATCAGGTTTGCAGTAATTGATACCGGCATAGGCATTGCAGCAAATAAACTGGGTACTATATTTGAGCAGTTTAAGCAGGCCGAACTGGATACTACACGCAAGTTTGGAGGTACCGGCCTTGGCCTCGCTATCAGCAAGCGGTTAATTGAACTGCACGACTCGCGCATAAATGTTGACAGCGTACCAGGACAGGGATCAACATTTTGGTTTACCATAGGCTTTAAAAAAGGAGACTACCAGTCGAACAGAAATAGTAATAACGTGGAAGAAGGACTTAAAATAAATGTTTTAGTAGTAGATGACAATCAGATTAACCGCCTGCTCATTAATAAGATATTAAAGAAATGGGGTGCCAGCGCTGATTTTGCCGAAAACGGCATTGAAGCTATTGAAAAGGTTGAAACCAACCGCAACTACAACGTAGTGCTGATGGATATCCACATGCCCGAAATGGGCGGTTTGGAAGCGACAGGCATTATCCGCGCTAAAACAGAAGCTTATTTCCAGCAGTTACCAATCATTGCCCTTACGGCCTCTATGCTCAGCAACCAAATGGGCGAGATTAACAATGCCGGAATGAATGACTACATCCTTAAACCCTTTGACCCGAGGGTGCTATACGATAAATTAAGCAGGTACCAGCAGCAGTAGGCTGTTATTGATTAGAGACTGAAGATTAGAGGTTAGTTTGTTTAAATCCCGGTACTAAAACAGGTGTCATTGCGATAGCGCGGCCATCGCATGGAAGCATGACCGCCCTGTGTAGTATGCGATTGCCATGTCGCATCCCTGACTTATCCCTATGTTGCTCCTCGCAATGGCATGATTAGTATAATCTTATTCGATTATGATCCTACACCGCATAAGCTATGGTAGCTATACTCAACTTCAAACCAGGAACTTTCAATAACTCCGCCCCGCAGGCTTCAAGCGTTGAGCCGGTAGTTACTATATCGTCGACCAGTAATACATGTTTGCCTTCAAGTGCAGCCGCATCTTTAACAGCAAATACATGATGCATATTTTCAAACCGGGCAAAGCGTGATCGTTGAGTTTGAGTTTTAGTGGCCACTGTACGTACGAGGCTGTGCTCATCAACCACCCCCTTTAACTTTTCGGCAAGGCCATGGGCAAAGCAGGCGCTTTGGTTGTAGCCACGTTCGCGCAGGCGGCGCTGATGGAGCGGCACCGGAATAATTACATCTGCCGTATTAAAAATATCATTTGCGGCCAGCTGTGCCCCTGCTATGACGCCAAGCAGATTGCCGATCTGGTGCATGCCTTTGTATTTAAAATGGTGCATCAGGTTTTGGATTTTTCCTCCTTTATGAAAATAATAGAGTGCGTAGGCGGCTTCAACATTAATTTTACCCCAAAATTGCTGGGCTACAATATTAGCAGGCTGCTGATGAAAATTGGTAAAGGGTAAATTAAAGCGGCAATCGCTGCAAATGATATGCTCACCTGCTACCAAGCTGGCCTGGCAAGCCGGGCAAAGCTCCGGGAACAGCAGGGCGGCAAAATCTGAAAGGTAGGCACGCAGTAATTTCATGCCCTCAATTTAATACGGATTTTTTAAACTTCGGCCAGTTTATCTTTTTCTTTGATGGCGAGCTGTCCGCAGGCGGCGTCAATATCCTTGCCGCGGCTCCGCCGGAGGTGCGTGTTAATACCTTGTTTGGTGAGGTAATCAGCAAATGCTTCAACTTTATCTTCGCCGGCATTGATGTAGCTGGCAAAAGCGATAGGATTGTATTCAATGATGTTAACTTTGCAAGGCAGGTGTTTGCAAAATTTAGCCAGCTCCATAGCGTCCTGGATGCCATCGTTCACACCATCAAAAATAATGTACTCGTAGGTCACCGGGTTTTTGGTTTTGGCGTAGTAATATTTCAATGCCTCGGCCAGGGCCTTTAACGAGTTTTGCTCGTTAATGGGCATAATAGTATTCCGTTTTTCGTCGTTTGCCGCATGCAGGGAAAGGGCAAGGTTAAATTTTACCTGGTCGTCGCCCAGTTTTTTGATCATTTTGGCAATGCCGGCTGTTGATACGGTAATGCGTTTGGCAGCCATGTTAAGCCCATCCTCGGAGGTGATGCGCTCTATCGACTTCATCATATTGGCATAGTTGAGCAACGGCTCGCCCATGCCCATGTAAACAATATTTGATAAAGGCTGATTGTAGTTTTCGCGGGCCTGCTGATCAATTAAAACTACCTGGTCGTAAATTTCATCAGGGTTGAGGTTCCTTTTGCGCTCCATATAGCCGGTGGCACAAAATTTACAGGTAAGACTACAACCCACCTGCGATGATACACAGGCCGTCATACGGCCGGGAGTTGGAATTAAAACGCCCTCAATTAAGTGGTTATCGTGTAAAATAAAAGAATTTTTTATAGTTTTATCAGCACTAACCTGTGAAGAATTAATTTTTACATTATTAATTACAAAATTTGCATCCAGTTTAGCACGGAGTTCTTTTGAAATATTGCTCATCTCGTTGAAAGAAAAGCAAGATTTTTTCCAAAGCCATTCATACACCTGTTTTGCCCTGAAGCCTTTTTCATCCATACGGATAAAATGCTCCTGTAAAGCATTCAGGCTCAGGCTGCGGATGTCGATTTTATCTTTTGTATTGTTCACAGTGCAAAAGTACTTAAATTTAAAAAAATCTATCTTTTTTTAAAGTCATTCTTTTTTGGCTAATAAAAAACAATAACTAAAAGTTAATTGTACTTATTTTGCAGGACAGATTGTTTTGAAAAACGTTATGTGTTACGATACCAAGTTTAAATTTTAATGAAAAGTTTTAGAGCCGATTACGTTTTTCCTGTTTATGCCGATCCGATTAAAAATGGTATAGTCACTGTTGATGATCAAGGTAAGATCATCGCTGTTACCGATAGTAACAAGCCTCCCAGCGGGCATGTGCAACAAGTAAGCGGAGTTATTTGCCCCGGATTTATTAATACGCATTGCCATACCGAACTTTCTCATTTAAAAGATAAAGTAAAGCCCAAAGGCGGCCTGGTAAATTTTATAAAAGACGTTCAATCTTTACGCAGTACCGATCAGCAGGAGGTTCTTGATGCCATAGCTAAAGCCGATCAGGAAATGTATGATAACGGCATTGTAGCCGTTGGTGATATCTCCAACACTAATAACAGTGTTGCGATGAAAAAACAAAGCAAATTATACTATCATACCTTTGTTGAAACTTTTGGTTTTTTGCCCGAAAAGGCTGCTGAAGTTTTTGAAAAAGCGCTGGCTCTGCTCAATGAATTTAAGCCCGGCTCATGTTCTATAACCCCGCATGCACCGTATTCGGTATCAAAGGAGTTATTTAAGCTGATTAAAAAGCACAGCGATACCAACGATGAAAACCTGCTCAGTATCCATAACCAGGAGTGTGAGGATGAGAACAAATTTTACCGGTATAAGCTTGGTGCTTTTTTAGAGTTGTACGAGCATTTTGGTATGGATATATCCTATTTCAAGCCACAGGCCCGTAACTCTGTACAATCTATTATCCCGCTGCTCTCTAACAAACAAAAGGTTTTGCTGGTACATAATACCTGTACCAACCTAAAAGATATTTATTTCATAAAACGATTTGACAGGAAGATAAACTGGTGTTTTTGCCCTAATGCCAATCTTTATATTGAGGGGCGTTTACCTAAAATTGATCTTTTTGTTGACCAGGGTTTTAATATTACCCTTGGTACTGATAGCCTTGCATCAAACAGCAAATTATGTTTACTGAGCGAGATGCGAGCTATTCAACAAAAGTTCCCTTCCATAAGCTTACCGCGCCTGGTTGAATGGGGTACCCGTAATGGAGCCGAATACCTGGGTATCGACGATGAAAAAGGCACGCTTGAAGCAGGCAAAACCCCGGGCCTGAACCTGATCAGCGGCCTTGATGGGTTTAAGATCACACCCGAAACCAAAGTAAAGAAACTGATATAATTGACACTAATTTTCACAAATTAGATCGAATTACACGAATAACGTCAAGGAAACATTCGTGTAATTCGATTAAATTATAAGCAATCTATACAAGGATTCGTGCAGATATCATCCTTTACTCACCGGCACAACTAAATGGATAGTAACCTCGGGCGGTGTGCCGCTTCTGTCGATGCCATACTTAGGAGGCAGTACTTTAAAATCGCCTTTAAACACGGCCTCGCTGCCTTTTTCGTCAAACGTAAAATGGATGGCTTCGGGATTGGTTTTGCCTTTCATGGTTAGCTTGCCGCTGGCAACGTAGCCGTTACCGCTTTTTGATACCGAGGTTGATTCAAATTTAATGGTTGGATAATCGTCGGCACCCAGGGCCGATTTTACGTGACTGGTTTTAATAAAGAAACCGGTTGCTGCGGTTGTAACATCGATAGTTGCCGAAATTTTAGCTTGTTCGGGATGGTCTTTATCAAATGTTATATCGGCTTTTAAGCCGCTGAATGAACCGCTTACCCTGTGGCCTTCAAAAGTTACCTGGGCTTCATCGTCTTTCACTTTCCAGTTGCCCAAAATAGCGAAAGCCGAAAAGGTTGTAAGAGCAATGATCAGGGCAGAAAAAATAATTTTTTTCATAAAATAGAATTTTAGAGTTATATCAATCAAAATAAAATGTAATGCGTTTTGTAGTGATTACGCTTGTAAAGTTAAAAGGTTGCTTAGCAGGAAAAAGTTAACTTTGCAATATCAATATACGATAATACTGATGATCAAACATATTAATATTACAGTTAAAGGCAAAGTACACGGCGTTTTTTACCGTAAATCAACAAAAGCAGTTGCCGATCAGCTTGGTGTTCGCGGTTTTGTGCTCAACGAGCCCAATGGTGATGTATACATGGAAGCCGAAGCTGATAATTCTACACTCGAAATGTTTTTGGAATGGTGTAACGAAGGGCCTCAGGACGCCGAAGTGACCGCTGTTGAAAGCCATGAAGGCGAATTGAAAAACTATCGTAATTTTGAGGTTGTTAAAAGGCGTTTGTAACTAAATACAAACCCATTAAATCGAATATCTCCATTGTCTACTATAAAAAAATTCGCCGGGCAAACTGCTATATATGGTTTAAGTACTATCATTTCCCGGATGATCTACTTTGTTTTAACGCCAATTTATACCCGTACCCTGCCGGTAAATGCTAACGGCGTTTTTACATCGGTATATGGAAGTGCTTCTATCATTAACGCCATTTTGGCTTTTGGTATGGAAACTACCTATTTCAGGTACCTGCAAAAACGTTCAGATAACAAACAGCAGGTTTATAATAATGCGTTTGGTGTTGTTATAATGGTATCAGTAATATTCCTGGTTTTTTGTGTACTATTTCTAAATCCTATTGTCAATTACATGCAGGCCGGCGTCGCTAAAGATCATGCCGACTATATTTTTTACGTAAAGTGCTTCCTCGTAATTTTAGTGCTTGATGCTTTTTGCGTAATTCCTTTTGCCCGTATCAGGGCAGAAGGCCGCCCCATAAAATACGCCATTATCAAATGCTCAAACATCGGCCTTGTAATGATGCTCAATTTGTTTTTTCTGTTCGGCGTTCCGTTTATAATAAATCACCATTTGCCATCCGGAGCGTGGATGGCAGGTTGGTACAGGCCCAATTGGGTAGGATATGTATTTTTAGCTAACGCAATAGCAAGCGGGCTTACCATATTATTGCTATTGCCCGAGATATTGCAAATGAAGCTGAAGTTTGACGGTGCCATGTTAAGCGAAATGTTTGCATACAGTTGGCCTATATTGATAGCCAATATATCGTTCATCATTAATGAGTCATTAGATAAGGTGATGCTGAAGCAAATGCTGCCCCAAAGTATCGCCGATACGCATGTGGGCATTTATGGCACCTGCGCCAAGATTGCATTATTTCTGAGTATTTTTGTGCAGGCCTTCAGGTTAGGTGCCGAACCGTTTTTCTTCAGCCATGCAAAAAACAAAAATTCGGGCGAAACTTATGCCCGCATCATGACGTACTTTGTAATTATGGTGGCCATTATATGTGTAGCACTTATTGCCAATGTTGATATACTGGCTACTCTTATAGTAGGAAAGGAAACGCATGAGGTGAAACATCATATAGTTTACAATCCGTTTTGGCAGGGCCTTGGCGTTGTACCGCCCTTGTTGTTCGGTTACCTGAGCCTTGGTATTTATATGAATCTTTCGGTGTGGTATAAATTGTCTGACCAAACCCGCTATGGCTTATATATATCTGGTGTAGGGGCGGTATTAACCGTTATTTTAAACTGGCTGCTTATTCCTAAATACAGCTATATGGCTTCGGCGTGGATCTCGTTCGCGGCCTATGCTACCATGATGGTGCTCTCGTACCTGTGGGGGCAAAAAAATTATCCCATCCCGTATAACTTAAAAAAGAACCTTGCGTATATAATTGTCTCGGTATTGTTTGTTTTTCTGTCGTTTTCAGTATTTAAACGTAATATTTTTGTTGGTAACGGGCTTTTACTTTTATTTGCGGCTGGAGCGTATTACTTTGAACGCAAAGAGTTAAAAGCTATATTTAAACGATGATCATCCGCATAATTAACAAATCAAAAAATAGTTTACCGGCTTATGAAACTGCTCATGCAGCAGGCATGGACCTGCGTGCTGATGTAGAAACTGCGGTAGTGCTTAAACCAATGGAACGTAAACTCATTCCAACAGGTTTATATATTGAATTGCCCGAGGGTTTCGAAGCGCAAATCCGCCCGCGAAGCGGCCTGGCATTTAAACATGGTATCGGTATTGTTAATTCGCCGGGCACTATTGATGCCGATTATCGCGGAGAGATCAAGGTATTACTCATCAATTTCTCGACAGAAGATTTTGAGGTCAATACCGGCGACAGGATAGCCCAGATGGTAGTTGCCAAACACGAGCGTGTTAACTGGGAGCAGGTAGAAGTACTGAACGAAACCCAAAGGGGCGAAGGCGGCTACGGACACACAGGGAAGTAATTAGAGTCAGGACTATAAGAGTCAGGAAGCAAGAAAGAAATATAGTCAAGACCATTAGAGTCAGGAAACAAGAAGAATGAAGATTGGTAAAAGCAATATTAAATTAGAAAGTACACGGAAAACACACCTGTTTTCTGCGCCTTTTCTTGCGTCTTTATTCTTGCCTCTTGCCATCTTGCCTCTAAATTCTCAGGCTCAGCATAAAAAGAACGGCGATTATAAAACACTGGCATCGGCAGGTAAGGTGATGAGTTATCAGGACAGCGCTATGGTTAAGCAGCTTTTCTTTTCGGCCCTGCGCGAAAAAACGGTTGAGAACTATAAGCTTGCCACCGAAATGTTTGAGCGCGTTTTACAGGCCGACCCTGCAAATGATGCTTCTTTATATGAACTGGCAAACCTTAAAAGGCAGCAAAATGATTTTGCAGCTTCTGAGCCTCTTTTAGAGCAGGCTGTAGCAATAAATAAGGATAACGAATGGTATTGGGCGGCATTGGCCGATAGCTACGAAAAAACCAATACCATTGATAAGCTTGAAAATGTTTTTAACCAGCTGATCAGGCTTAACCCGGATAAATCGGCGTATTATTTTGACAAGGCCAATGCTTTTACCATCCTGAAAAGGTACGATGATGCCCTTAAGGTATATGATGAGATTGAAAAATTGAACGGCCCGAGTGATGATCTTTTAGCCAATCGTCAAAAAATCTATTTAAAGCAGGGCAAAATTGACCAGGCCACTTCCGAACTGGAAAAGCAGATAGCCGCTAATCCCGGGGAGATCCGTTACTACCTGGCCCTTGGCGAAGTTTACAACTCGAACGGGTTTGCCGATAAGGCGCTTAAAGTATTGCAGCAAGCCGAAAAGCTTGATCCGCGAAATGGTTTGGTGCACTTCGCGCTGGCCGATATCTATCGCGATAAAAAGAATAACGAAGCTAGCTTTAATGAGCTTACCCAGGGATTTGCCATTCCGGATATCGGCATCGATCAAAAAATTAATATTATATCGGGATACTTTCCTAAGTTTCCGGAGGCCAATGCTAAAGCCAGCGCGCTTGAATTAAGCCGGATCCTGACCGTTGCCCATCCTAACGATGCCAGGGCTTATGCTATTTACGGCGATATGCTGATCCAGAATACCAAATATAAAGAGGCAAAGCCAGTACTTAAAAAATCGGCCCAGCTTAATAACCAGGTGTACAATGTTCAGGAACAGCTGGTGCGCCTGGATTTAGGCGACAACGACCTTGATGCCGCTATTAAAGATGGTGAAAACGCATTGTCATTATTTCCGAACCAGGCCTGGATGAACTATCTTGTTGGTGTGGCCTGGGCACAAAAAAAGGATAACAATAAGGCAGTTGGTTATCTTAAAAATGCTACTTCATTAGAACTTCAGGATAAGGAGCTACTTTCGTTAAGTTTTTCATTATTGGGCGATTGCTATCATGAGTTGAAGAATATTAAAAGCTCTGACGAAAGTTATGAGAAAGCTTTAACCTACAATCCGGATAATGCATTCACTTTAAACAATTATGCTTATTATTTATCGTTAAGGAATGAGCAGCTGGAAAAGGCGGCAGCAATGTCGGCACATTCCAACGAGTTGCAGCCTAATACGGCATCGTTTGAAGATACTTATGCCTGGATACTGTTTAAACAAAAAAAATATGCCCAGGCAAAAGAATGGATGGAGAAGGCCCTCACGCATGATAAAGACAATAGCGGGGTTAAGTATGAACATTATGGTGATATATTGTTTTTCCTCGGGAATACTGATGCTGCCGTAACTAACTGGAAAAAGGCGAAAGGCTTTGGTGAGCAGTCACCTGTTTTAGATCGTAAGATAAATGAAAAAAAATATAGCGAATAGTTTACTTATAGCTTGCTGCCTGCTGGTAATGCTAAGCTGTAAAGCACGTAAACAAGTTTTGGTTAACCGTAAGGCAGATTCGACAGCAAGGACGAGTGATATTGCCGGCAAACTGGCTGCCATAAGGGCAAACCAGGTCAATTTTACAACATTTGCGGGCAAGGCAAAAACCAAGCTTAGCATCAATAATAACAGCAATGATGTTACCCTGAATATCAGGATAGCAAAAGATAAAAGGATTTGGGTTTCCATCACAGCAGTATTAGGCATTGAAGCGGCCCGCGCCGTTATAACACCCGACAGTATTATGATCATTAACCGCTTGCAAAACGTTTACATTAAAAAGCCATTCAGTTATATATATACTTACGCCAGCAAAGAGGTTAATTATAAAACGCTCGAGTCATTGCTGATTGGCAACGCGGTGCCCGAATTGCTGAACGAGCAGTCGACCTTTGACCATGCCGATGGCAATACAACCTTAAGCGGTTCCCTGAACGATCTGGTTTACAAGCTGATACTTGGTCCGGATAATAAGGTTACGCAAACCAATTTAGATAACCAGCGCCAGGCGCAATCATTACAGGTTACCAACAATGCCTTTATCGAAGCAACAAACCGGGTATTGCCGGCGCAAATAGATATCGCATCAGTAGTAAAAGATAAAAAAATACAAGTTAATTTGCATTATACTAAGGCCGATTTTGAAGTACAGCAAAACTATCCGTTCAGCATTCCTGATGGGTACGAGCCTGGTAAATAATTAATATGTTTATTTGATGAAGTTTATAAAAGCAGTTTTCTTTTTACTATTGGTACTGGCAGCAGTTAATGTACACGCACAAAGCAGTGACGAACTGAAACGTCGTAAAGCACAGCTGAATAAAGAGCTTGAACAATTAAATGAAGATTACAATGAAACTTTAAATAATAAAAAGGCTTCATTAAAGCAGCTAAGCATACTGAAGGCACAGATAAACCTGCGGCAGGAAAAAATTGAAAATATCAACTCTGAAGTAAGATTATTGGATAATCAAATCTCTGAGAGCAATAATAACGTACGTAGCTTACAGTCGCAGTTGGATCAGCTTAAAAAGGAATACGCAGCTATGATCCTGTTTGCATACCGCAACCAGAGCGCCTATAATAAGATGATGTTCCTTTTTGCATCAAAAGACTTTAACCAGGCCTATAAACGTTTAAAATATTTACAGCAGTTTGGTACCTACCGTGAGCGGCAGGCAAACTATATCCAGGGTACACAAAAAGAGCTGCATGTTAAAATTAATGAGCTTGACCGTACCAAGAATGAAAAAAATGATCTCTTGAAAGATCAGCAAAAGGAAAAAGAAACACTGGGTAATGAACGTAATAACCAGGTTAAGGTGGTAAGCGATCTGTCGCAGCATGAAGGGATCCTGAAAAAACAACAGAGGGACCTGCAGGCCAAGATCGTTAAAACAACCCGTGCCATTAATGAGGCTATCCGCAGGGAAATTGAGGAAGCCAGGCGCAGGGCTGCTGAAGAAGAAAGACGCAGGGCTGAAGAAGCCGCAAGACTGGCCGCAGCCAAAGCAAAGGCCGAAAATAAGCCAGCGCCTGTTGCACCGGCTCCGGCTAAGCCGGCTGCGGCGCGCAGTACATCAAGTGTATTGAACGCCACGCCTGAGGCCGCTAAGCTGTCGAACGACTTTTTGGGTAATCGCGGTGGTTTACCATGGCCGGTATCCAACGGAATAATTACCCAGGGATTTGGTACCTATACCACGCCTGAGGGTATCAGGAGTGAAAGTACAGGTGTTGATATCCGTACTAACCAGGGCAGTACTGTTAGGGCTGTATTTGATGGTACGGTTGTAAAAGTGGGTGATGTGAGCGGGACCTATTTGGTAATTATATTGCATGGGGAGTATTTTACAGCTTATAGTAATTTACGGTCGGTAACTGTTGCGCGTGGGCAAAAAGTGAGCACCAAACAAGCTATCGGCACGGTGGCAACTGATCCATCGACAGGAGAAACGGAGGCGCACTTTGAAATTTATAAAGGAACAACACCCGTTAACCCCAAGATCTGGCTGGCGCCTAACTAATTAGTTATGAACTATAAGAAATTTTAATTGTATATATTTGTATCCTTAAACAGAATGCTATGTTAAGTTCAGTTTTGTTATTTTTAAATATTGGTACGGGCGAGATGGTACTGATACTTTTTGCAGCATTGATGCTATTTGGCGGCGAAAAGCTGCCCGGCCTGGCGAGGAGCCTGGGTAAAGGTATCCGCGACTTTAAAGATGCCTCTGAAGATGTTAAACGTGAGATCAATAACCAGATCAATAATTACGAGGAAAAAAAACCTGCACCTAAAGTAGAAGAAGAAAAACCGCTTTTAGATGAAAAAGCCTCCGAAGCTCCGGAAGCTGCAGCTGAGCACGAAAAGCCCGTTGTTGAAAATACTGTTCCAAATACAATCGCTATTAGCGATTATCACGTAAATACCCCGGCCGAGCCGGAACACCAAAGTCATATCAATTTAGATAAGACTGTTACCGGTAGTCATCTGGATACCGAAAAAGAAGAAGAATACAAATCATAATATAATATTAATCATACATAAAACTTAAAATCATGGGTGGATTAGGCGCACCAGAAATTATTCTGATCATCATTGCGATACTTTTATTATTCGGCGGTAAAAAAATACCTGAATTAATGAGAGGCTTAGGGAAAGGCGTTAAGGAATTTAAAGACGCGCAAAACAGCGACGGCTCATCTTCTTCATCTGAAGAAAAAAAAGCTTAATACCCTAACAGGGATTAGGTTTTAATGCCATTTTTATTGAGTATATGAACTTATCTGTTGATTTATTTCTTATTTCAACGGATAAGTTTTTTATTTTAGCCCCATGGCTAATATTTATTCCTCTTTAACCGAAATAAAGAGCGGGTTGCAACGTGCAGAAATTACTGTTGAAGGTCTTGTAAAAGGCTATTTGCTTGAAATTGAAAAAAATGCTCATTTAAATGCTTTTAATGAAGTGTTTGCTGATGAAGCGCTGATTGCTGCAAAAAACGTTGACAACAAAATAAAGAATGGCACCGCCGGCAAATTAGCCGGTATGGTTATCGGCATTAAAGATAATATCTGCTATAAAGGGCACCAGGTTAGTGCCTCCTCAAAAATCTTAACCGGTTTCACTTCCATCTTTTCATCAACTGTGGTTGAACGCCTGCTGGCCGAAGATGCGGTGATCATTGGGCGCTGCAACTGCGATGAATTTGCTATGGGTGCCACCAACGAATCATCATACTTTGGCCCGGTAAAAAACCATGCCGATGAAACTAAAGTTGCAGGCGGTTCGTCGGGTGGTTCGGCTGTGGCCGTACAAGCAGGGATGTGCCATGCCGCTTTAGGTACGGATACGGGTGGTTCGGTAAGGCAACCAGCTTCATTTTGCGGCGTTGTTGGTTTAAAACCAACATACGGCACAATTTCAAGGCACGGTATTATCGCCTATGCTTCATCGTTTGACCAGGTTGGTCCTATCACTAAATCGGTAGAAGATGCTGCATTATTGCTGGAAGTACTCGCAGGTCCGGATGAATATGACAGTACGTTATCACAAACTCCGCCGCCTGCATCATATACTAATCTTCAAAAGCCGGGAAAAAAGAAGATAGCTTACCTGCAGGAAGCAATATCAAGCCCTGGTGTTGACACCGAAGTAAAAGACAACCTTGTACAATACATCGATAAGCTGCGTGCCGATGGGCATACAGTTACCCCGATAGCTTTTGAATTGTTGGATTATCTGGTGCCAACTTATTATATCCTGGCCATGGCCGAAGCATCATCAAACCTGGCAAGGTACGATGGTGTGCATTACGGTTATCGCAGTCCGCTGGCTACAGATTTACAGTCTACTTATAAACGTTCCCGTTCTGAGGGTTTTGGTAAGGAAGTAAAGCGCCGTATTATGCTGGGTACTTTTGTTTTGAGCGCGGGGTATTACGATGCTTACTACGCTAAAGCACAAAAGGTACGCAGGCTGATCCAGGAAAAAACTAATGAAATACTGGAAGAGTATGATTTTATATTGGTACCGTCGGCGCCCGAACCGGCTTTTGAAATAGGTAAGGAAGAGAAAGATCCAGTGGTAATGTATCTTTCTGACATATTTACCGTACAAGCCTCATTAACCGGTGTACCGGCCATATCAATACCTACGGGCAATAACAGCAACGGTTTGCCGTTAGGTTTACAGTTATTAACAAAGCACTTTGGCGAACAGCAACTGTTAGATTTTGCCAAATATTTTCTCGATCTGTAATAAAAAATGATATTTTAGTAAAATGCTGATGCTTTGGGCATTATAAATTAATCAAATCCCTGAATAAATGAAGAGATTATTTACGCTGACCATTTGCCTCTTATCACTCCAGGTTTTACAAGCCGAAACAAACACAACCAATTCGGCAAAGTCAATTAAGCAAATAAGCCGGGCAACCAAATTTAACCCCGATATTGTAAACGCCGACACTACTATTTTACCGGTGCTTAACCAGTCGTTGCCGGTAAGTACATACGGAGGTTTGTACAAGCGCCGGTTAGATTCCATTCGTAAAGATATCCAGCTTGATTATAATGAATATGTACAGGGTTATATCGATCTGTATATGCACAACCGCGATGAAATGGGCCAGGTTGCAGGCTTAACCAAATATTACTTCCCCATATATGAAAAGGCTTTCCGCGAAGCCGGGATCCCCGAAGAAATAAAATTTCTGTCGATTGTTGAATCAAAGCTTGATCCGAACGCGGTATCAAGGGTAGGGGCCACAGGTCTTTGGCAGTTTATGGGCACCACGGCAAAAACTTATGGCTTAAACATGGATAACTATGTTGATGAACGCCGTGACCCTATCCAATCGAGCTATGCCGCGGCTGCCTATCTGAAGGATGCCTACCAGGAATTTGGCGACTGGCTACTGGCCATTGCCTCATATAATTGCGGTAAAAGCAATGTGGAACGCGCTGTTGAAAAGGCCGGTGGTGTAACCGATTTTTGGAGCATCCGCCAGTATCTGCCTGTTGAAACCCGTGGCTATGTGCCTGCTTTCATTGCCATGAATTATGTGATGCATTATTTTAATAAACATAACATTGTTGCACAAGCCTGCAATTTCTCTACCCGTACCGATACGGTGATGGTAAAAAGGGTAGTGCCGTTAAGTAATGTTGCCCAGGCGCTTGATGTGAGTTTAAGAGAGATTACGATCCTTAACCCATCGTACAGGATGGCGGTAGTTAACGGAAGTCCTAAAACACCACGCAGGCTTATTATTCCTCAAACTGCAAAAGATCATTATGCTGCATTATATAATGTATTAAATGGCGTTAATGCGCCTGTGCAACCAACACCTGCAAGGCCCGCTACTTATGCCGCTGTTCAATATACCCCGGCAAAATCCGAACGCCGAATGCCAACCCACCATAAAGTAAAAAGAGGCGAAACGCTTGCTTCTATCGCTGATATGTTTGGCTGTGAAGTATCAGACCTTAAAGTTTGGAACCATCTTAAAACTAACCGGGCAACAGTAGGGGCCATGTTAAAAGTATCTGCCGGCGAAGTTGCTGCCAATGTGCAGGATGACGGGCAGTATTCAAAGAATTAATTTTTTTTCGGAGATTCCGATGTCTGCAAGTCCGAAAGTTGAGATCCAGCTTTCGGATTTTTATTTTTATAAGGTTATTAAAGTCATTTTTCCACCGCTTGGCCCCAGCCGAACCATGGCTTTTGGGGTTAACACTGTTTTTTGATTATTTTGTTGATTTTCAGTGTTTTGAGTATAGATAACCCCAATTTCTGTTAACCCTGTTAACCCCCCTCGCCGCCGCTCGCCTCCTGACGGGTGGCAACTATCAAGCAGCCTCCGGCCGCCGGAGCAAAAGCAGCTTAGACCGCTATACCCGGAGTTTTTAAACTTACGCTCGTTTACAAACCTACCGTGTACCCATATCTTTAAAAAAAATGTCATTTCGACAAAGCTGGGCAGGCCTAAGTATAGGAGCGAAAGAGAAATCTTATACGCCCTGTAGAGCCGCTTTACATAGTTTAGAGCTGGATGTATAAGATTTCTCCTCACCACATCCGCACATTCCCCAACAGGTTCGTCGAAATGACATCTTCTTTTAATTCATAATAATAATTAAAAGATATGGGTACACGGTAGGTTTGTAAACGAGCGCAAGAGATGATTCCAAAAGCGAAAAAAGCTTCGTAGATTTATTTCAACCAATCACTCATCAGCATGGAAAAGCCAAAGGAAAATATTGACGAATATATTGCCGGTTTCCCGGCAGATGTTCAACAAAAACTGCAATTGGTACGTGAAACGATCAAAGCCGCTGCGCCAGATGCCGAGGAGGCTATCAAATACGCTATTCCAACCTTTGTGCTCAATGGCAACCTGGTGCACTTTGGTGGCTTCAAAAATCACATTGGTTTTTACCCGGCCCCGCAGGGATTGGAAGAATTTAAAGAAGAATTGTCAGGTTATAAGGGAGCCAAAGGCTCGGTTCAGTTTCCGCTTGATGAGCCTATGCCTCTTGAGCTGATCACCAAAATTGTAAAGTTCAGGGTGCAAAAGAACCTGGAGAAAGGGAAGAAGAAAAAGTAGAATTTTGCTAAATGCAATCTTTTAAACACATCTTATCAAAACTTTAACCGTATTTTATCCTCTTTTTAACATAATCGCAAAAAGGGGCTTTTTTATGTTTGTTCCATAAAAAGAATTGTAATTTTGGGCGCTTCAATTTGAAAAAAATGAATAAAACTAACCGAAAACAGGACGCGCTGAATTACCACTCGCAAGGCCGTCCCGGAAAGATACAAGTTGTACCTACCAAACCAACAAATTCGCAGCGCGACTTAACCATGGCCTACTCGCCCGGTGTGGCTGAACCATGTTTAAAGATTGCTGACAATACCGAAGATGTTTATAAATATACCGCCAAAGGTAATCTTGTAGCCGTGATCAGCAACGGTACTGCCGTACTTGGCCTGGGCAACATCGGCCCTGAGGCCAGCAAACCTGTAATGGAGGGTAAGGGTCTCCTGTTCAAGATCTATGCTGATATTGACGTGTTTGATCTTGAATTGAACGCCAAAAGTGTAGATGACTTTGTAAACATTGTAAAAGCGCTTGAGCCCACTTTCGGCGGTGTAAATTTAGAAGACATTTCGGCCCCAACCTGCTTTGAAATTGAGCGCAGGCTAAAAGCCGAAATGAATATTCCCGTAATGCATGATGATCAGCATGGTACCGCCATTATATCGGGGGCAGCTTTAATGAATGCCTGCGAAATCCAGGGAAAAAAACTCGACAAAATAAAAATGGTAGTTAACGGTGCGGGCGCCGCCGCGGTATCGTGTTCAAAAATGTACCTGTCATTAGGGGTTAAAAAAGAGAACCTGGTGATGTTTGATATCAATGGTGTGCTAAACCAGGAACGCACCGATCTTGACGAGATCAGGATGGAGTTTGCTACTGACCGCAAAGATGTTAAAACACTGGCCGATGCCATGAAAAATGCCGACGTATTTGTCGGTCTTTCGGCAGGTAATGTGGTAACCCCCGACATGCTGAAAACCATGGCTAAAAAGCCCGTTGTTTTTGCTATGGCCAACCCGGTACCCGAAATTGATTATGACCTTGCAGCCGGCACACGCGATGATATTATTATGGCAACCGGCCGTTCCGATTTTCCTAACCAGGTAAATAACGTGCTTGGTTTCCCTTACATTTTCCGCGGTGCGCTGGATGTAAGGGCTACTGCCATTAACGAGGAAATGAAGATTGCCGCTACACACGCCATTGCCGAAATGGCTAAAAAGCCGGTTCCCGAAGCCGTTAACCTCGCTTATAACCTTACTAACCTGAAATTTGGCAAGGATTATATCATCCCGAAACCAATGGATCAAAGGCTGATCACCGAGGTATCCATGGCGGTGGCAAAAGCGGCCATAGCTTCAGGTGTAGCCCGTAAGGTGATCACCGATTGGGATGCATATGCAGAGGAGCTGAGGGTGCGCCTGGGTACTAATGATAAGCTGCTGCGTAACCTTACCGCTAAAGCAAAACAGAACCCTAAGCGCGTTGTATTTGCCGAGGCCGATAATTATAAGATCTTAAGATCGGCACAGATAGTGAAAGAGGAAGGTATTGCCACTCCTATTTTACTGGGCAATATCGACAGGATCAAAAAGATCATCCATGATAATGACCTTGATTTGGGCGATGTTCATATTATTGATCCACGGGAAGGATGTGAGCATATGGATGAGTATACCGAGTTTCTGTATAACAAACGCCAGCGCCGGGGGATTACCCTGTACGAGGCTAAAAAGCAATTGGTAGACCGCAACTACTACGGCGCTTGTATGGTGCAGTTTGGCCGTGCCGATGCGCTGATCTCAGGTTTAACCAAAAACTATGTAACCACAGTGAAACCTGCCCTGCAAATTATCGGTACTGAAGAAGGTGTGAACCGTGTTGCGGGCATGTATATGATGATCACCGCTAAAGGCCCTGTGTTTTTTGGCGATACAACGGTGAACGTAAACCCATGTGTGAATGATTTGGTTGATATTACCGTGCTGATAGAACGCTCGGTAAAGCAATTTAATATCAGCCCGAGGATAGCTGTATTATCATACTCCAACTTTGGTTCGAACGAAGGGGAGATACCGGAAAAAACCAGGGAAACAGTAGCGATACTGCACGAAAAATACCCCGACATGGTTGTCGACGGCGATATGCAGGCCAACTTTGCGCTTAACGCTGATTTGCTTGATGATAACTTCCCGTTCTCAACACTCAATGGTAAACCGGCCAATACACTGATTTTCCCTAACCTGGAGTCGGGTAATATTGCCTATAAACTTTTGCAGGAAATAGGCGGCGCCGAAGCAGTTGGGCCGATATTGGTTGGCTTAAAAAAACCCGTGCATGTGTTGCAGTTAGGCAGTTCGGTACGTGAAATTGTAAATATGGTTACTATTGCAGTGGTTGATGCACAGGCAAAAGCTGCCGCCAACAGTTAAATAGAACTCCCTCTAAAGTTCCCCCGGAAGGGAGGGTTTGAGTAGGGTTAGTAATACATCTTTGATAAAGACGCTGGTATTTAAATACTTAGCGTCTTTATTTTTTAAGGTGAGTATAACGCAGCTTTTTGTTTGTCATTATATGAACATAATGACGCCGGAATTTTATCTTTGGATAATCACTGTAAAAGCTATCTGCCATTAACATCATTGTTTAAAAATTAATAAAGTAATAATATATGTATGATTATATTAGTGGAAAACTAATGTTCAAAAGCCCGTCGTATGTGGTTATAGATGCGGGAGGGGTAGGGTATCATATTAATATTTCGGTAAATACCTATTCGGGCATTAGTGACGACGAAAAATGTAAACTCTTTGCATGGTTACATGTAAAGGAGGACGCGCACACACTTTACGGCTTTGCTACGGAAGGTGAACGCAGGTTGTTCTTACATTTGATCTCTATTTCGGGTATCGGGCCAAATACGGCAAGGATGATGTTATCGTCCATAAGCCCGGCCGAGATCCAGGCGGCTATTGTGAGCGGTAATGTTTCATTGATCCAGCGGATAAAAGGAATTGGGCCAAAATCGGCTCAGCGGATTATTTTGGAGCTGCAGGATAAGCTGCGTAAGGAAGGCCCCGATACTCTAACTGTTGTGCCGGTGAGCCAGACGGTTAAGGATGAAGCACTATCTGCATTAGTAATGCTGGGCTTTGCGCGTAACGTTGCCGAAAAGGTATTAGACCAGGAGATCAAGAAAAATAATGGCGAATTAACGGTTGAAGAACTAATTAAGTTCGCGTTAAAAACGCTATAATTACGGATAAATATCTACTAACTTTTGATCAAAGTATTTACTTATAAGACACTTATAAGTGTGTTGTTCATTGTGGTGTTCGGGGGGCTGGGAAATGTTTATGCACAACAAAAGCCCTCGCCTGCGGCTAAAAATGATACAACCAAATCAAATGCACCAATAAACCTGACCGCGCCACGAAGCCAGCGGATGAGGGAAGGTATTTTCAATACCGACCCGGCAGGCCTGGTACGTACCATTGAATATGATCCGGCCACAAACCGTTATATTTTATACGAAAGGGTAGGTAATTTACTTTACCGCCCCCCGCAGTATCTTACGTTTGAGCAATATTTAAAACTTAAAGAACGATCGACCCAGCGGGGCTATTTTCAGCAACTGGCAGATAATTATGCCTATGATTCGCAGCAGCCAGGGTTTATACCGCCTATAAAGGTCAGGAGCCGGACGTTTGAGCAGATCTTTGGCAGCTCGGTGATTGATATCCGTCCGCAAGGATCAGCAGAGATGATCATGGCCGGGCAGATAAATAAAAACCAAAACCCGCTTTTTAACACCCGCCAGCGCAGCCAGTTTAACTTTAATTTTGATCAGCGCATTCAACTCAACGTAACCGGTAATATAGGCGATAAGTTAAAGATCACCACCAATTACAATACCGACGCGCAGTTCCAGTTTGAAAACCAGATAAAGCTGGATTATACAGGCTCGCCCGACGAGATCATTCAGAAAATTGAAGCCGGTACGGTTAGTATGCCGCTTAATACCACGCTGATCACCGGTAGTCAGGCGCTTTTTGGCGTTAAAACCAAGCTGAAATTTGGACGGCTGGATGTTACCAGTATCTTTTCGCAGCAACGCTCACAGTCAAAAACGATAACTATTACCAATGGTTCGCAACAGGGTGAATTTAGGTTGACCCCTGCCGATTATGAGGCCAACAAGCACTTCTTCCTGTCGCAATATTTCAGGAATAATTATAACAGGGCGCTTGCCAATATCCCAATAATCAGCTCCAATGTAAACATTACTAAAATTGAGGTTTGGACAACCAACCGTACCAATGTAACTACCGATTCGCGCGATATATTGGCTTTCATGGACCTTGGTGAAAATAACCCATACAATAAAACCAGGATAGTAGGCGGCGGCAGCGCTCTGCCTGCGGGTTTTAAAGGGCCAGGTTTCGCCCAGCAATCAAACAACCTGTTATCTGTTTTGCCGCAAAATGCAAGGCTCACCAACTCCAATGATGTCGCCAGCTTTTTCCAGGGATCGGGCAATACGGATAACTATTCAAAACTAACTTACGCCCGCAAGCTTACTGATAAGGAATATACCCTGCACCCGCAGTTAGGTTACATCTCCCTAAATTATCCCTTGAATAATGACGAGGTGCTGGCGGTAGCTTATCAGTATACCGTTAACGGTGTGCAATACCAGGTGGGTGAATTTAGCAGCGATGTTGCGGTTAACCCAAATACGCCTAATGTGCTTTTTGTGAAATTGCTGAAAGGCGAGTTATTGAAAACCAATCTGCCTACCTGGGATTTGATGATGAAAAACATTTACTCCCTCGGTGCTTTTCAAATAGCCCCTACCAATTTTAAATTAACGGTAACCCGTCTTGATGATAAAACGGGGATCGAAAAAACGGTAATGGAAGAGGGGCAAAACCTAAAAGGTAAACTTTGGCTCCAGGTAGCAGGGCTTGATAACCTCAACCAGCAAAGCGATAAAAAACCGGATGGCTACTTTGACTTTTTAGAAGGAATCACCATCGATTCGCAAAACGGGCGGATTTCGTTCCCTGTGGTGGAGCCTTTTGGTTCGGACCTGGCATCCAAATTTACCCCGGGCGAGACCGACCTGGTTAAACGATATGTTTATCAACCATTGTATGACTCAACCAAAACTATCGCGCAGCAATATTTCCCGGCATTAAACAGGTATGTAATTAAGGGGACTTATACCTCAACAGGAGGTTCGGAGTACCAACTAAATGCAGTTAACATTCCGCAGGGATCGGTAAACGTAACCGCTGGTACGGTAAAATTGCAGGAGGGCAACGATTACACGGTTGATTACAATTCCGGGCGGATCAGGATCCTGAACCAGGCACTGTTATCTTCCGGCCAGCCTATTACCGTAAAGCTGGAGAATAATGAATTGTTCGGCGTGCAGCAAAAGTCATTGTACGGCACCAGGCTTGATTATCATGCCAGCGATAAACTTCAGTTAGGTGCTACTTTGATGCACCTCACCGAACAGCCTATCACCCAAAATGAAATTGCCGGCGA
Source organism: Mucilaginibacter gossypii (assembly GCF_900100945.1). GTDB lineage: Bacteria > Bacteroidota > Bacteroidia > Sphingobacteriales > Sphingobacteriaceae > Mucilaginibacter > Mucilaginibacter gossypii. Next base: position 61,733 of record NZ_FNCG01000019.1, read on the forward strand.
AGAATCCATCTCCAATACCATTTGGGGGTTTGATGCCAATTACAGTTCAAACTCCAGGTTTTTAACCAGGTTGGTTGATAAGATCCCCGGCATCCATACCAAAGTGCCATCGTCCATTAATTTTTACGGCGAGTTTGCCAAACTGATGCCTGGCAGTCCCGGTGCATTGAATTTTGCAGGCTCCAAACACGGCACATCTTATCTTGACGATTTTGAAAACAGTCAATCGGTAATAGATATTAAAGGAGCTAACAGCTGGCAAATTTCAGGAACGCCGCAATTGTTTGGAGAATCGGCTTTGTTTGATAACCTGAGCTATGGCTATAACCGTGCCCGCCTGGCATTTTATAATATCGACCCGATATTTTATACCAATACAGGTTCCATCCCCATATCAAGAAGCGAGCTTTCCAACCATTATGTAAGGCAGGTAATTGAGCAGGAAGTTTTCCCTTACAAGCAGTCGGCTACCGGGCAACCGATTAGCCTGGCTACGCTCAACATGGCTTTTTATCCAAGTATCCGTGGGCCGTACAACTATGCTACCACCGGCATTAATCCCGATGGTACCTTACAAAACCCTAAAACACGCTGGGGTGGTATGTTCAGGAAGCTGGAAACAAATGATTTTGAATCGTTGAACGTATCCTACATCGAGTTTTGGATGCTTGATCCGTTCATATACAAACCAAACTCGGCTGGTGGCGACTTGTACTTTAACTTAGGTTCGATATCAGAAGATATTTTAAAAGATGGACGTAAAAGCCTGGAAAATGGTTTGCCTGTTGACGGCGACCTGACCAAGGTGGATGAAACCAGCTGGGGGCGGGTGTCTAAACTACAGCCGGTTATTAATGCTTTTGATAACAACCCCGATGCCCGTAAACTGCAGGACGTTGGTTTGGACGGCATGAACGACCAGGATGAGCAAACCAAATTTGCCCCGGTTGTTCAGCAGATAAAAGGACAACTGAACGCGCAGGCCGCTACTACCATCGCTGCAGACCCTTCGTCAGATGATTATCAGTATTACCAGGGCGCAGCGCTCGACCAGGCCCGTGCCGGCATCCTCGACCGTTATAGCAAATACAACGGCACCGACGGTAACTCGAAAACGGCACAGCAATCGCAGGCAGAGCTTGGCTTGCAAAACTCGGCTTCAACATCCCTGCCCGATGGCGAGGATATTAACCGGGACAACAACATGAGCCAGGAAGATTCATATTTTCAATATAAAGTATCCATGCGCCCGGCAGATATGGTTGTAGGGCAAAATTACATCAGCGATAAAGTTACCGCACAGGTAAAACTGCCCAACGGAACAACACAGGCGGTTAACTGGTACCAGTTCCGCATTCCGATTACTGATTATCAATCAAAAGTGGGCAACATCCAGGATTTTAAGGCAATCCGTTTTATGAGGATGTTCATGACCAACTTTGCCGATACTGCAGTACTGCGTTTTGCGACCCTGGAACTGGTGCGCGGCGAGTGGCGTGCTTTCAATACCGAAAAAAATCCGTTGAATGTTATTGCCGATCCTGCTATCCAAAACCCACCGATAGATAATTCGACCGTCGACGTGCAGGCCGTAAATATTGAAGAGAACGGTAACCGCACGCCTATACCTTATGTGGTGCCGCCCGGTATTAACCGCCAGCGTAATTACAATAACCTGCAAACCAATACCAAGCTCAACGAGCAATCACTGTCCCTTAATATAAAAAGCCTGCGCGATGGATATTCAAGGGCCGCCTTCCGTACTTTTTATAATGACCTGCGCAAATACAAACGCATGCAGATGTTTATCCATGCCGAGGGTGATTATTTGAAGGATAATGACCTGAACGCGTTTATCCGCCTCGGGGTTGATTACCAGGATAACTATTATGAATACGAATTGCCTTTAAAAATAACCCAGCCGGGTACCAGCGATGCAGGAGCAATATGGCCGGATGTTAATGAAATGGACCTGGAGCTTGATTTGCTGATCCGGGCGAAGCTTGCACGTAATCACTCCAACGTGGCCTACAACCAGCTTTTTAAATACACCGAGGGTGATAAGGTAGTTTATATCAAGGGCCAGCCCGATTTAAGCAAGCTGCGTACCATTATGCTTGGCGTGCGCAATCCATATAAAGGCACAAATGTTTTGCCCGATGATGGGTTGGATAAATCAGGAACTGTTTGGTATGATGAGCTGCGCCTTACCGATTTTGATCAGCGCGGGGGATGGGCCGCAACCGCGAGGATTGATGCCAAGCTTGCCGACTTTGCCGATATTACCGTATCGGGCAGTAAAACAACTATTGGTTTCGGTACCCTTGATTCAAGGCTGAATGACCGGAGCCAGAGTGATGATCAAACCTATGACGTATCGGCCAATGTTGAGCTCGGCAAGTTTTTTCCGGATAAAAGCGGCATCCATATCCCGGCATACATCAATTTGTCATCACAAAGGAGCATGCCGCAATATGATCCCGGAGCGCCGGATGTTGAGCTGAAGGCATCGCTGGCGGCGGCAACGAGCACCAAAGAGCGTGACTCTATCCGGAATGCGGCTATTGACATTACCACCCGCAAAAGCATCAACTTTACCAACGTACATAAGGCACGTACAAACCAAAATGCCCTTAACCATATTTGGGATATTGAAAACTTTAATGCCACTTATGCCTACACCGAATACAATCACAATGATTTTGTGACGCAGAATGATGTGGAGAAAACCTATAATCTCACACTTGCTTATAATTATACCAATCAGCCCAAATACTACAGCCCATTTGCCAGGATCATCAAAAGCAATATGCTGGCCCTGTTCCGGGATTTGAACTTTAGCCTGCTGCCGTCGCGATTGAATTTTAGCATCAATTTTAACCGCTTTTATTCGGAGAATACCCTGCGCGATAATGATCCTAATAACTATATTCCTATCCCGACAACTACATTCAACAAGTATTTCAACATAACCCGTGTATACGGCATAGGCTGGAACCTGTCAAAATCATTACAGATGGATATTGACGCTACCAATCTTTCGGTTGTGGATGAACCCGCCGGTCGGATCAATGGTTTAAAGCGCGATACCCTTTGGGATAACCTGAAAAAACTGGGCCGTACAACCAATTATAACCACACTATCAACTTTAATTATACGGTACCTATTAACAAAATTCCGGGATTGGATTGGATATCGGCAGTAGCTCGTTACAGTACACACTTTAACTGGCAAACACAGCCGCTGTTTGCTATCAATAGTACCGCTTATGATGTTGGTAACAGTATTCAAAACTCAAGGGCAATCCAGCTTAACCCAACCCTGAATATGGTGTCGCTGTATAACAAGTTCCCTTTTATCCGTAAGGCCAATAATCCCAATAAAAAGAGCAATATCCTGATAGGCCTGCTAACCAGTATTAAAAACCTGAGCGCAACCTATACCCGTACCCAGGGAACGTTTTTACCGGGATACTTACCGCAGTCGGGCTTTTTTGGTGCAGATGGTAATGCCCCCGGGTTTGGCTTTTTACTGGGCAGCCAGGCAGATATCCGGGGCAGGGCTGTCGCTAACGGCTGGATCACCACCGATACCCTGCAAAATCAGTTGTATACCACATCGTTAAACGAGGACATGCACTTCAGGGGGATTATTGAACCATTTAAAGATCTGCGGATTGAGCTTAGTGCATTTAAAACCCAGGATCATAATTATCAGGCCAATTTTAAATACCTGGCATCGAGCAATAGTATCGAAACATTAAGCCCGGTTACATCGGGTAACTACAGTGTATCGTTCCTTACCATTGGTACCGCCTTTGAATCGGCAAAGGGGATAAACAATGTTTCATCTACATTTAAGAAATTTTTGGATGCCCGCGCTGTGATATCGCAAAGATTAGGGCGTACCAACCCAAATTCGGCAGGGGGTGCTGATGGCTATGCCGATGGTTACGGGCCAAATTCGCAAAATGTGCTGGTGCCTGCGTTTCTGGCAGCATATGCAGGTAAAAATGCTTCGGGCAGTAACCTGTCGCAATTCCCAAAAATTCCTATTCCTAACTGGCAGGTAACGTACAATGGCTTAGGTAAGATCTCCTGGTTCCAGGATATTTTTGATTCGTTTGACCTGAGCCATGGTTACCGTTCATCATATAATGTAAGCGGCTTTATCTCGCTGCTGCAATATCGCGAAGCTAACGGCGCTGCCACTTCGCGCGATTTAAATAATGATTTCCTGCCGTTGTACCAGTTTTCGCAGGTTACCATTTTTGAGCAGTTTGTGCCTTTGCTGGGTGCAAGCGTACGTTTCAAAAACAGCATGACCGCCAATGCCGAATATCGCCAGAGCCGCTCGCTCAGCTTAAGTATGCTTAACAGCCAGTTGGCGCAGCAAAATGAAAAGATCATTGTTTTTGGTTTTGGTTACCACACCAAAGATTTCCATTTTCCGTTTGGCTGGTTTGAAGGCATTCAGCATAAGGACGTGAACTTTAAGCTCGATTTTTCATTGCGCGATAATAAAACGCTCATTTACCGTGCCGACGTTGAATCGGCTGAGATCTCATCGGGTGCACAAAATATTACCGTAAGGCCCTCTGTTGATTATGTGATCAACCAGCGTTTTAATCTGAATTTGTTTTATGATTCAAACCTTACCAAACCCTATACTTCGCAAACGTTTAATACTTCATTTACCAATTTTGGGATTAATTTGAAGTTGTTGCTGCAATAAGGCTGATTTGAAGATGGGTTAATTTGCAGATTTGAAAATGAAAGACCCCGTTCCCTCGGGTCGCTCACAATTTAAATTAACTTCCGTCCCCTCTGGGTCTCTCGGGAGAGGACCCTAAGGCTGATAATTATCTTACGGTTAGCCTTAGTCGAATACTATATGAACGAAGCTTTACTCTATCCAGGAAAAATTTGCGGATAATTCATGATCCTCAAAAAGAGATCCTGAGGGGACACGAACGGCACCCGGGATTTTAAATAGCTTTAAGGAATTAGTATATTTGTTATATGGATGCATTAATTGTTTACCCTGAGAATAAGGAGCAGATGGCAGCTTTAAAAGCAGTGATGAAAGCCATGAAAATATCTTTTGAACAAAAAAGCGAAGTTTACCCGGATTACGTGGTTAAGGGAGTTAAAGAATCACTAAAACAAGCTGATGAGGGAAAATTAACTCCATACACCGGATTTAGGAATGTTCTAAACAGAAGATGAGTTTAGAAATCCTATCTACGCAAAATGCGGACGAAACATTTATAGCAGTTTACGACTTTATTGAAATCCGTTTCGGAAAAAAAGTTGCTGATAAATTTTTAGAAAAGACTGAAAACATCGTAGCTCTAATAGCAGAATATCCACTTATGTATAAAGCTACATCTATAGATGTCAATGTAAGAATTGCAATTATCAGTAAACACACTTCTCTATTTTACCGGGTTACAGAAACATCTGTTCATCTCTTATACTTTTGGGACAATCGTCGGGATCAGTTGTTTTTATAACAAGTTCCCCAATCAATACCCCGCCGTTGTGGGTGTTCATCACAGGTGTTCGAAGATAAAGTTGTCTCTTTTTTAAATGAACATTTTCGCCCAAATTTTATCTTCCGAACACCAACAGCGGCGGAAGAAAACTCGAGGGGCTCCATTTTCAAATCTTCAAATTGAATAATTTTCAAATCAAAACTTCCCCTGGTCCATCAGCTTTTTTCGCTCTGCTTTTCTTTTTTGGCGTTGTGCCTTATTCTTTAACCGTTCTTCCTTGTTTTTGAGGTGCTCGTCGATGCGGTCTTTAGTGGCTTTTTGGCTTTCTTCATCAAGGCCGATGCATGGTTTGATTCCGGTGAGTAAGGTTTTCCAAACCGTTTTAAAAAAAGGCGAATCTTTAGGTCGCTTATATATTACTAATGACGAAGTGAGCTTTCCCTTATCATCAGGATTACTACGCCTGATCACAAACAGGTTAGCAAATATCGACATGATCGATTTCCTTTTAAAGCGGTCGTTAGCAGTATCTGGTTTTAATAATACCACCTTTAAATCGTTATATAAAAAATCAACCTTGCCTTTAAATACCTTGCTGTTGGCCTGGATATCAAAGCTGAATTTTTTTACACTGCCCGATGTCATTTTTACCATAGCCAAAGGCATGGTAGCTGGATTTAGCCTTCCAAATTCCATTGGTCCTAATGTGCCCTTATAACTGAAGGCGGCATCTTCATCACTTAAATTAAATTTCAATTGCACATCGAGCCGGCCGCGGTTCATAAAATAGGTTGTCAGATCAACAAGGGTAATGTTGTTTTTGGCTATGGCCGATGGATTGTTAGTAATATTATAAATAGCCCCGCTGGTATTATTAAAGGTAACGGTGCCTGTTTTTTGAGATTTTTTATTGAACTCGTTATAAACCACATCAACGTGCCGGATTTTCATGGTGTCGATCCTTAAATCAAGGTTTAATTTCCTGATCATCATATTGGGGAACGTTTTAACCTTGTCGGTTATAGGATCTGGTTTCTTACCCGGATTGGTGAAAGCAGTTATCTTGCCATTTGTCATGGTTAGGCTTGAAGCAGAAACTGTGCGGTATTTGTGATAATTTAGGTAGTCAAAATTGTTTAGCTGCACAGAATCGGCCAGTAAGCCCAGCCTGTCTTTCTTGCTTTTATCAAAAAAAACGTCCGATTTAGTAGGCTGCATAGCAAGTCCTTCGATATTTAGGCGTGATGTAAGGGTGGAGAGTTTAAGATGCCTGATCTTATAAGCGTACAAGCCGCTTGGTGTTTCTCCGGTGTAATTGTTTAATTCGGTGACGATATCTTTGCAATAAAGCAGGCGCGATTTATCATATTGTGTAGCCGAATCAATGAGCAGGTCGTTTGCACTTAAGTTTAGCTCTTTAAGTTTGGAAATGGCCACCTTGTTGCCCGAGTAATCCTCATAGTTCAGGTTAACATCATTAAGCAATATGCTGCCGATATGGATCGATCTAAGGCTTTTGGAGATGCGTTGCCAGGCTGTACGGCGATCTTTAACAACAGTATCCCTGGTATGGTTTAGCTGGTAGCTTACATTCAGGCGTGGCTCATTCAGGATGATTTGGCCAATATTAAGCTTTTTTTGAAAATAGAGGCTAAATGGATGCACATGATTAAGCACCAGCCGTTTTACCTTAAGCTCAACCAGGGTATTGGGGGCCAGGCGTAAACGCTTTTTTTGATTATAAACTGTTGTGTCGGGCTTAAGGGTTATATTGTAAATAATAATTTTGCCCTGCAGGATATGCAGCTCGGCGTCCGAAAAATCGGCTTTGTAAAGGCTGTCGCTGCTGCTTAATACTACATCCTTTACTTTGTCGGCCAAAATGGGCGACCAATACCTGTTTACTACTACGGCCAGCAGCAATATCACTATAACCGGTATCAGCACAAATTTGAACGTTTTTTTTTGCCACTGGTGCTTTAAAAAATTGAGTGCCATTTACCGGTGTTACTTTTACTTGTGTTTTAATGCTTAACAGCAAGGTAGCAACTTTTGTTATAGCATAGCGGATGGATAAGTTATTTTTTGTTAAAACTCATACTTAATTCATCATTGTTAATGCGGAATTATATGCCGGCGTTTAACTCAAATAAAGGTTTTGTTTAACTGCAAAGCAACCCTCGGGAATTTCAGGGCGTTATGTTTATAAATATCCATAACTAACATCAAAAGACCCCCGATGAAAACAAAAATGTACTTAGCCCTGACAGGCTCAATCGCCCTAACTTTATTAGCGGCATCGTGCAAAAAAAATCACGACAACAATCCAACCACACCTAAAGCTGTTACCGGCGTACAGCTTACCTCAAACGCAACTTTTGGTAGTATCATAACGGATAATAACGGCCGTGCGTTGTACCTGTTCTCTGATGATGCCGCAAACGTTTCAACTTGTACCGGTGGATGCGCTGTAGCCTGGCCTGCCTTTTATAAAGAAAACCCATCTATAGGTACCGGCCTGGCAGCTGCCGACTTCGGCGTTATCACCAATGCCGACGGCAACAAGCAAACTACCTATAAAGGCTGGCCTTTATATTATTATGCAAAAGACGTGGCAGTTACCGATGTTAACGGTGATGGCGTTGACAAATCATGGTTTATAGCCAAGCCGGATTACACCGTTATGGTTTCCTACGCGCAACTGATAGGGCATGATGGTAACCAATACACAAGCAAAAGTATCGCCGGTACTGAAAATTCACAATATATCACAGATGCCAATGGCCGTACTTTGTACCTGTTTACCAAGGATACGTTTAAGACAAATAAATTCAGCACCGGTGTGGTGGCGCATGACGCTAATTGGCCAATCGATGCGGTAACGGCGGTTCAAAGTGTTCCTTCTATTTTAAATAAAGCCGACTTTGATGTGATAACCGTATTCGGACAAACACAACTGGTGTACAAAGGGCATCCACTTTACTATTTTGGCCAGGACAATGGTGTTAAAGGTAGCACCAAGGGTGTAAGCTTCCCTACGCCCGGTGCAGCTATCTGGCAAATCAATAATACCACCACTGTAGCTTTAACGCAATAAGTAACGGCTTATTTGAATAGGATAAACGGGTAACGCGAAAGTGTCACCCGTTTTTTTTGAAATAAATGAGATTTTATTTAATACTGACAATATGTCATTTAGGTATTTAAATTTTGTTTATTTTTGCAAACTAATTTTTTATATAAATGATGGATTTGCTTATTCCGGATAAAACACATGATGAGAGCAGGCAGGGTGAGGCGTTAATGTTAAAAGCCGAAACAGCTAAAAATAATGGCCGCAAGCTTTATATTGAAAGCTACGGCTGCGCCATGAATTTTTCTGACAGTGAGATAGTTGCATCGATATTGGCCGAAAGCGGTTTTGAAACCACTGCCGACTATAGCGTAGCCGATGTTATTTTCATCAATACCTGTTCTATCCGCGAAAATGCCGAACAACGCGTACGCAACCGTTTAAAAGAGTTTACCGTTGCTAAGGTAAAAAATCCGGGCCTGGTAGTAGGTGTATTGGGCTGTATGGCCGAACGCCTCAAATCAAAATTCCTGGAAGAAGAAAAATTAGTTGATGTTGTGGTTGGTCCGGATGCGTACCGCGATCTGCCGAACCTCATTAACCAGGTAGATGATGGTCAAAAGGCAGTTAACGTGCTGCTCTCCCGTGAGGAAACTTATGCCGATATCAGCCCGGTGCGTTTAAACAGCAATGGTATCAATGCATTTGTATCCATTATGCGCGGGTGCGACAACATGTGCTCATTTTGCGTGGTACCCTTTACCCGTGGCCGCGAGCGCAGCCGCGACCCCTTATCGATAGTTGCCGAATGCCGCGACCTGTTTGACAGAGGTTATCGTGAGGTTACTTTATTAGGGCAGAATGTAGATTCATATAAATGGACCTCTCCCCAACCCTCTCCAAAGGAGAGGGCTTTAGAAGGGCAAATTGAAGCAGGCGTTGAAAATGACAAAAGCCTCCGCTTGGGGGAGGTTGGAGGGGTAAACTTCGCTAACCTGTTAGAAATGGTGGCACTGATCGATCCTGATTTGAGGGTTAGGTTTTCAACCTCACATCCAAAGGATATCACCGATGAGGTGCTGTATGCCATCAATAAATACGATAACATCTGTAATTATATCCACCTGCCGGTACAATCGGGCAACAGCCGTATTCTTGACCTGATGAACCGCACTTATGACCGTGAATGGTACATCAACAGGATCGACGCTATCCGTCGTATCATTCCGGATTGTGCAATTTCAACCGATGTGATCACCGGTTTTTGCAGCGAAACAGATGAGGAGCACAAGGATACTGTAAGCATGATGGATTACGTAAAGTATGATTTTGCCTACATGTTTAAATACAGCGAAAGGCCGGGTACCTTAGCGGCAAAACGCTATGCCGATGACATACCGGAAGAGGTAAAACAAAAACGCTTAACCGAAATTGTAGCCAAGCAACAGGAATATTCTTTTTACAGAATGCAGGCCCGCATTGGCCGGGTAGAACGTGTACTGATAGAAGGTTTCTCCAAAAAATCAGACAAAGACTATTGTGGCCGCAGCGATCAAAACGCGATGGTGATTTTCCCGGTTGGTGAAAATTACAAGCCGGGGCAATATGTAAACGTATTGATTGAACGCAGCACAACTGCTACGTTGATAGGTAAAGTTATCCCCCAAACCCCCTAAAGGGGAGTTACATCCTGATGGTTTGGGGTGTAACAAAAAATGTTGGGATTATGATAAACAAGAATTATAAACATTTACAATAACTCCCCCTTTAGGGGGCCGGGGGGTATGGAAGTACAGGAAATAAAACAACGCTTCGGGATCATTGGCAATTCGCCATTGCTTAACCGGGCTATAACTATAGCAAACCAGGTTGCACCTACTGATATCTCGGTATTGATTACCGGCGAGAGTGGTAGTGGTAAAGAGGTTTTTTCGCACATCATACATCAGATGAGCCCACGCAAGCATGGGCCTTTTATTGCCGTTAACTGCGGCGCCATACCTGAAGGTACAATCGATTCGGAACTTTTTGGTCACGAAAAAGGAGCTTACACGGGCGCCGTTGGTGAGCGTAAAGGTTATTTTGAAACCGTAAACGGTGGTACCATATTTTTAGATGAGATTGCTGAAATGCCCCTGGGTACCCAGGCCCGTTTGCTGCGGGTGCTCGAATCGGGACAATATATCAAAGTAGGTTCGTCGAAAGTAGAAAAAACCAACGTACGCGTTATCGCGGCTACCAATGTTGATGTGTATGACGCGGTGAAGAACGGCAAATTCCGTGAGGACCTTTACTATCGTTTAAACACGGTACCGCTGAAGATTCCGCCATTGCGCGACAGGAAAGAAGACGTGTTTCTGCTGTTCCGCAAGTTTACTGCTGATTTTACCGACAAATACCGTACGCCGCCCATCCAGCTTGATGAAGAAGCGCAGCAGGTATTAACCAACTATTCGTGGCCGGGTAATGTAAGGCAGTTGAAAAACATGGCCGAACAATTGGCTGTACTTGAGCGCGACAGGATCATCACTGCCCAAACCCTGCTTACCTATATCCCGCACGAGGCCGGCGCGCGTAACCTGCCGATGCGTTTGGACAATCAGCCTAAAGAGGATTTTTCTGAACGCGACATACTGTATAAAGTATTGTTTGATATGAAGCGGGATATGGTAGAGTTGAAAAAACTGGTGGCGGATATTATTGAGCATGGCGGGGTTTCGCCGCATTATGCCAATAATCCGCAAACCTTAAATCAACTTTACCGCGATATTGAGCTGCATGGTAATAATGAAACACAATTTACTTTACAACAACCCGTTAATACCGTTACAAACACCAGCAGTAATAGCAACACTATCGACGGTTTTAATATAACACATGATGCCGAAGAGGTAGAGGAATCATTATCGCTGATTGAAAAAGAATCAGACCTGATCCGTAAGGCGTTGAAAAAACATAAGGGTAAACGCAAACTTGCCGCTAATGAACTGGGGATTTCTGAGCGTACGTTATACAGGAAAATAAAAGAACTAAACTTATAAAATTGATGAAAAAACTTTTGGGGATTATTTCGGTGTGTGTGCTGATACTTATATGTCAATCATGTTACACGCTCAAAAACCAATCAATCCCGCCCGGTTTGAAGACCATCAATGTGCAGTTTTTTGAAAACAATGCCCCGCTGGTGGTAAATAATCTAAGCCAAACTTTTACCGAAGCGTTAAAAGACAGGATCCGTACACAAACCAGCCTAAGCTTAGTCCGCGGCGAGGCTGATGCAACTATGTCGGGCGCTATTACCGGTTATTCTATCGCCCCGGTTTCTATCGAGGCAACGGCGAGCAATGTTGCGCCAATTGCTAATGCCAACAGGCTTACTATTACCGTGCGTGTTAAATTTTCATTTGATGCCGCGAAAACTCCGGCGGATAAAAAGCTTAGTTTTGAGCAAAGTTTTACTAAGTTTGCCAATTACAAGGGAGATATTTCTTCGCAGGAACAGGGGCTTATACAGCAAATTAACAAGCAATTAATTGATGATATTTTTAACGCAGCCTTTTCTAATTGGTAGGCAATTTGTATTTTCAACCACGTGGATCAATATTTGAATAGCAGGCAATACGAAATATTAGATGAACTGTTGGCCAACCCGGCCGAAACGGGTTCTTTTTATGGTTATAACCTGCAGCAACTGGTTGATGCCTACCCGCAAAGCGGTATTTTGCATGCTTTGCTTGCCCATGCCGGTACCAATAAGGATATACAGCGCGCGGCCGTTTATTACAAGCCTGTTTTACTGCATAAATTAATTCAGGAGCCCGAAGGCCTTTCTCCGGTAAATTCATCACAGGTAATTAACCTGCTTGATAGTGTTCCGGTAAATAATACACCGGCCTCCGAAAACTATTTTAATATCGGTCCCGCTGTTGATGACCTGGCTGATACACTGCCCGAAGATTTAGCCGCAGACACAGATCAGGATAAAAGCAGTTTCAATTTTATCAATATCGATGATCCTGAGCCTGAAATTGCAGATGCAGAACCGATAACGGAAGTTGCTGATCCGGGAGCAGTTGCAACTGAGCCCAACGGGGAATCAGTTTCATCTACCCACGATATAGATGATGAGGTTTACGATGAAATTGTTGGGATTGAGAATATAAGTATAGGCCAGGCTAATGTGAATGAACCTGTTGCTACTAATGTTAATACCGATGCAGCGATAAACGATAAAACAGAGGTGGCCGATGAGGCGCCGGTTGCCGTTGACGAAGCTAAAGACGTAAGGGACGATGTAACTGAAAAATGGATAATCGGTAATATCGCATCCACGGATTATTTTTTGTTTGATAACTCGGTTGTTGACACAAGGAATGATGATAAGGCGATATCGCAGGAGTCGGCTCCGCAGCCGGCAGAAATTGAAGCTACTGAACAGCAGGAGGTTTTATCAAAGTACAACGACGAGAAAATGCCTTATACCTTTATGTGGTGGTTAGATAAAACCCGTAAGGAATATGCATCAACTTATCAGCCTTATAATATTGAAACGGTTGCACAGCCAAAAAAACCTGTAGCATCTGATAGCCAGACTGCCGATGCATTACAGCATCAGTATTATGAAAATATCTTCCATTCGCAATCTCTGGAGGAGCTGGAGAAAACCCCTCAGCCCGATGTGCCGGAGATAAAAAGAAAGGAAGACATCATCATTGAGAAATTTATTAAAGAGGAGCCCCAGATCAGGCCGCCATCAATTGATAAGCTCGATAATGAGAACAAAGCAAAGAAGAGCTCGGAAGACAGAAATGACCTGGTAAGTGAAACATTAGCCCAAATTTACATCGACCAGATGTTATATCACAAAGCTATTGCAACTTACAAAAAATTGATGTTGAAATTCCCGGAAAAAAGCCGTTACTTTGCAAGCCAAATTGAGGAGTTAGAGAAGAAAACTAATTAATATAAAGAAATGTATATCGTTTTAATCATTGTTACCGTAATTGTATGCGCTCTGTTAGGGCTTATCGTACTTATCCAAAACCCTAAAGGCGGTGGTTTGGCATCAAATTTTTCAAGCTCATCACAATTAATGGGTGTACAAAAAACCGGCGACTTTTTAGAAAAAGGTACCTGGGCGTTAGCTATCACCCTTATGGTGTTATCATTGGCTATTAACGTTGCTGTAAAAGGCGGCTCATCAAGCAGCAATGATAACCCTGCACTGCGTGAGCAAATTGAAAAAGCTTCAAAACCAAGCAACGCGCTTCCTTCATCAACTCCGGCATTAACGCCATCTGCTACACCGGCAGCTCCTAAAGCCGACAGCAGCAAAAAATAGTAAATAATCAATTAAGATATATTGAAGGCCTCTGGATATATTCAGGGGCTTTTTCTTTTTCCAGGAATTTCTGTCCCATCCGGGTCTTTCAGAGATTTAAGTTAATTCACAAAATTAATCAGCAAGGCGTGTTGTTTTGCCCCTCTGGGGCAAAGGATACTTCTATTTTTCATGCTACAAACCTTTTGCACCTCTGGTGCACCTGTCTATAAGCAATTAATATATGTTTATTAAATCGTAAAAGTCTTCCCGGAGGGAGAAAATGTTTGTAGAAATAGCATCCTACTTTATCTGAACCCCAGAGGGGTTCAACTCAGTTAATTACTCAATTGGTACTAGCCAAATGAGCATTAATTTTATAGGGTAACTTAAATCTCTGAAAGGTCCTGAACGGACATAAAGAAAACGCCCCCGATTTTCGTCGGAGGCGTTTTTTATACAAGACGATTAAAATTATAATATCAGGATCAATACCAAAATAATGATGATGATAGCACCTACTGAAAGGTAAATACCACCGCCGCCAAGGGCATTGGCTTCTTTTTTCATTGATTTTAATTCGGTACGCAATTCCTTACGTTCAGCTTTGGTAAGCTCCGATTTATCCATCGCTTTGATCTCATTTACACGGGCCTTGATCTCCTCAACACGGGCTTGTTTTTGCTCGGTTGTCATGGTTGCTATTTCTTCCTTGCTTAGCGGGGTAAGCGCGTGGCTATCAGCAGCAAAGGTGTTCAACGCCGTAAATGACAGCAGCATGGTGAGGGCTAATAAATAAACTTTAGTTTTCATAGTTTTAATATTTAAGTGATTCTTTCTATGAAAGAGAAAAAGTGCGAAAAATGTTTTACCGAAGTATAAAATTATTGTAACCCAAATGTTATAAGCAAACAAAATAGGCCGATTCAAAAACATGTCCCACGCTTAATTTTTGGATAGCTTCTTTATCCTTAATATCAACGTGCTTGCCTTCGGTATCGGCGCAGCCAAGCCATGGTTCTATGCAAACAAAATTAGCCCCCGGTTTGGCCCATAAACCAAGATAATTAAAATGAGGAAATTCAAGCGCCAAGGTTTGATCATGTTTATCGCTTTTAATAGTTACCATGCGCGATTTCAGATCTTTAAAAACCAGTGCATCGTCATTAAACAGATCGCGGGTTAAATAAAGCTTTTTATTCGGAGTTGGTACCGGATGTGTTACGCCGTTAAAAAAGCCATCTTTTGATAAAAGATGGGTGTCAAAATGTTCTTCTGTTTCAAACTCCAGGTAATAATCCTCATAGTTCTCGCCTTTATTGAAGGGAACGTTAAAAGCCGGGTGCCCGCCAACAGAAAAATATATTGATTTTTTATCGAGGTTGATCACTTTATAGGTAATCCGAAGCGCGTTATCAATAAGGTGATACAGGATCTGGAAATCAAATTTAAAAGGATAAACTTTAAGCGTATTCTCGCAATTAGGTAACGAATAGCTTGCCGATGTTTCATCCGACTCCAATAAAAAAAACTCCGACTGACGTGCAAAGCCGTGGCGCGACATCGCATACTTTTCGCCATTAACCAAAAGCTCATTATTGATGAGGCCACCTACTATCGGGAAAAGGTTGGGAGCATGCCATGGCCAAATCTTTTCATCGGCCTGCCACATATGTTCGATACCTGTTGCTTTGTTAATAAATGAACTTAGCTGAGCGCCTTTGGTGTCGATAGCTACTTTAATGTGCTCGTTTTCTAAATGAGTGATCATAGGAGTATTATTAATGTGAAAGCCCGGCTTTTATAAACAACGGCCGGGCTTTAAACCAATATATTAAGGATTCGTTAATTGGATAACTTCCGGTTCAACGAAGTTAACAAATCAATCATCATCCTGTTCTTTTTTAGGTTCTAAAATTACAAAGGCACTCCTTTTTGGCGCAGGCATGACAGATGCCTCTCCTTTTACGTACTTCCAAACCACTTCATTCAGGTCGATATCCGGCACAGCATCCTCTTTGGCAAAATTAAACAACTCAGAACGTTTGCTGCTCTCGTTTACTGCTATGTTGCGCTGTTCCAAATCAACCTGTGCCGGCTTAGCAGTATATGGTGTAAGGTCGGGCTTGCTGGTAAAGCAATCATACAGCGGCATAGCTGCGGCATCATACTGGCTCATCGGCGGCAATCCTAAAATAAGCTCGATAGTACGCAAAACACCCGAGGTTGAATACATACCGTGGATCACAGCGTTGCGTTTTACATATGGACCGGCTACAAACACCGGTGAACGGTGGGCATCAATATGGTCGGGGCCGTTTTGGGCATCATCCTCCAAAATAAAAACCACCGACTCTTTCCAGATCGAACTATGTGATAAATGCTCAATGAACTGGCCAATGGCAAGATCATTATCGGCCACGGCGGCGATGGGCGATATGGCGCCTTTGCGCTGCCCGCTGGTATGGTCGTTTGAAATGCGCACGGTGTTAAAATGCGGCACCGCGTTTATAGTGAGTAACGAATCAAAGTCATGGGCCCAGATCTCAGTCCTTTTAACATCTTTCACATTCAGGTCAAAGCCCGGCGACTTGATACAAAAATGCCCTTCAAGCGATTTTAAGTTTGCTTTGCCGGGGTTACCATCGCTCACAAACTCGCCGTAAGTACGATAGCTTACACCGGCGCGTTTGCAATAATCCCATATAAAGCCATCGCGCGGATAGGCGGCTTTGCGGGTTCCTTCAAAATCATAATTGCCACCGCGGCTACCGTAACTGGTTGGCCATGTTTTTTCTACAAAATCGGTAGCATAGGCAGCCATGCTCCAGTTGTGGCCGTCGGCGCTTACCTCCGCATCAACGTAAAAGTTATCAAGCAATACAAATTCATTGGCAATAGCGTGATGGTTAGGCGTTACTTTTTTACCGAAGATGCACAACGAAGTATCGCCGTTCCCTTGCGGCATATCGCCTAAAACCTGGTCGTAAGTGCGGTTTTCTTTAATAATATAGAACACATATTTAATGGGCGACTTTTCGCCCAGGCGGCGTGGAATGGGGTTGCCTTCTTCGCCTTTGGCTGTTTTTGCAATTTTAGCAGTAAACGGCGTGTTGGCATAAACCTGCCTGGTGTAAGTTTTCAGTTCGGCATCCGACGGGCTGTTGATAAATGATAGCGTGCCTTTAAACAAACCGCCTATGTATTGCTCCCGGCTGTTGATAGCCCCTTGCTTGTAACCGCTGTTATCTGTTTTTTTAACAGGCTGCGGCCCTTTAGGATTGGCCATTGATGAAAACCCTTTGCCGTTTGATACCAGGATTTTATTACCCAATACCTTTACGTTTGTTGGGTACCAGCCTACCGGGATAAAGCCCTTGCTTTTGCTGCTGCCCGGCATAGTAACATCAAATACAGCAAGACAGTTATTATCCGCGTTGGCTATATAAAGCGTTTTCCCGTTTTGCGATAAGGCCAGGCCGTTGCTGGTTGAACCGGTGAGGCGGGTAGGATAAAGCGCTGTAGAAATGGTTTCTATTATTTTATGAGTTGAAGTATTTACTACGGATACCGCATTGTCGTTCGCATCGGCCACATACAGGAATTTCCCTTTCTTATCTAAAAGCAGTTCGTTAGGATGGCTGCTGGTTTTAATGGTGCTGAGTGTTTGCGTAGCTATGTTGTAAAAGCCAAGCATATCGCTGCCCCATAACGAAATATACAGCGTTTTTTCATCGAGCGATAAAATACAGCTGTAAGCTTCAGCAGGGAGTTTTACCTGTTTAAGGATGTCTTTTTTATCAGGATCGATAATATAAAGAGTGCTGTCTTCCTTTGTCACCGAATACAGGCGGCTGTTACTTTTGTTAGTTACCATGCCGGTAGGGCAAACCTTATTTTTGGGCCAGGCATTCGGTGCTAATTTGATGGTATCCGGGGTGCCCAATTTGTTACCGGCTATATTAAATACCAGGATCCAGTTGTCATTACCGCCTGATGCATATAGTTTTTTTTCATCACGGCTGAAAGCGAGCCCGTACCATGATTTTTTAACTACTACCTCATCAAGCAGTTTTTCATTTTTAGGGTCGATGAGCTGTACCGACTGGGTGCTTTGGCCGTTGTTGGTAACAGCTAATAATTTACCGGATACGGAAAGCTGCATGTTCAGCGGCAGATCGCCAAGCGGTAAAGACCTGCCCGCGGGACTAAGCTTCCAGCCGTTGGGCAATAGTACCTGTCCTGTTTGTTCAATTTTTCCCGGAGTTTGAGCGAAGGATTGTAATGCCGCACATAAAAGAATAATGCCGGCGATGAGTTTTAGTTTCATAAGAAAACGATTGTAATCAAAATTACAAAATCGTTTTATTCCGAAAGGCTTGTTAACAGAAACTTAATATAAATAAATTGGACTTTTCCGCGTAAGTGCCTTAGTGTATCAATTTACCAACTGTTTTTTAAACTGGTTAGGGCTGATACCCGTTTCTTTTTTAAACAATCGTGAAAAATATGGAAGGTTCTCAAAGCCAAGTTCGTATGCTATTTCAGAAACGTTTTGGTAATCACTTTTAAGACGGTTTTTTGCCTCGTTTATAAGGTAAATGTGGATCAGTTCAATAGCAGTTTTTCCTGTTTCCTGCTTAAGCATATCGCTTAGGTAACGAGGTGATAAATTAAGTTGTGAGGCCAACGCGTTAACAGAGGGCAGTCCCTGGCTTAGCAATAAGCCGTTGGTAAAATAAGCCGCTAACACTTCATTAAACTTTGATACTGTTTTACCCGAAAGCTCTGTACGGTTAATAAACTGGCGTTTGTAAAACCGTTGCGAGTATTTCAGGATAGAATCAATATGCGTAAGTATAATATCGCGGCTATATTCATCGGTGTTATTGTGATATTCGGCTTCTATCTTGTAATAAAGGTCCCACATAATCTGCTCTTCCGATGGCGAAAGGTGCAGGGCTTCGTTTGCCTCATAGTCAAAAAAAGCATATTTGCTTATTTCGTTATGCAGAAAGTGGCCGTTCAGAAAATCCTCGTGAATGAACATGATAAACGCATCCTCATCATACTCCACACTGTTAAACTGGATCACCTGCCGGGGTTTGATGAACATCATGCTGCCGTTATCGTGATCATATTTTGTACGGCCATACATGATCTGACCTGCTTTAAGTTTTTTAAACCCGATCATGTAAAAATCAGATGTAAACTCTCTTTCGCCAAACCCACAGGTGTGGGTGCACCTGTACAGGCTGAAGAGTGGGTTCTCCGGCATCGGGAAACCATTGGAGCGGTGCATATCGGCCAAATTTTTAAAATGCTGCATGATGAATAAAGATAAACAAATCTACGCCGAATTGCGGCGTAGATTATATCAAATAATACCATTTATATCAGAGGCTGAATGCTTAAAGCCTAAAGCATGGTCTGATTAATTAATATACTGTAGGATATTATTTACCGTGCGCAGCGGCAGATACCTCGCTCCAGCTTTCCCACTCAGCAGCACGGCCTTCATAAGTTTGTTTAACCCACGGGTGTGCGTGTTTACCCAGGAATAAACGCAACGGAGGGTTTTCGGTGTCAATCAGCTTCAGCACAGCATCTGTAGTAGCTTCCGGTACACCGAAAATATCGGTGTCATTTAAACCAGCCTGGAAAGCCGCCCGTACAGCATCATATTCGGGCATTGCCACGGTTTGCGCGGCAGAAGCGCCAGCCCAATCAGTTGCAAAGCCGTTAGGTTCAATCAGGGAAACGTTTATTCCAAAGCCTTTTACTTCGGCGGCCAGGGTTTCACTTAAACCTTCTACCGCAAATTTAGAGGCGTTATATAAACCCAGCACAGGTAAAGTAACGAGGCCAAGTACGCTCGAAAGCTGGATAATATGGCCGTAGCCTTGTTCACGCATTACAGGTAACACTGCCTGTGATAACCATAGCAGTCCAAAAAAATTGGTTTCCATCTGCTCGCGGGCTTCCTGCTCGGTAGTTTCTTCAACGCTGCCGAATAAACCGTAACCTGCATTGTTGATCAGCACATCAATACTGCCGAAGTGTTCTTTTGCCTTGTTGATGGCTGCGAAATCTGCAGCGCGATCATTAACATCCAGTTGCAGCGGTAAAATATTGTCGCCATATTTATTTACCAGGTCATCCAAAGCGCTCAGGTTACGAGCGGTTGCTACTACTTTATCGCCTCTTTGCAGTAATGCCTCGGCCCATAATTTACCGAAACCACGTGATGCGCCGGTAATGAAAATTGTCTTTGCCATTTTTGTTGTTTTTAAATGATAGCACAAAATTAACAGGGCAAACACAGGGCAATTTATACAGAAGTAGGGAACAATGATACATTTTTACGCGGGGGCTTGTAATTGGTAATCAAAGTGTCATTAGGCGTAAATGTCGGCAGAAACTTAGAAACCGTTTGACTTTGATTGTTTTAAATGTAGAGACGCATAATTGCGTCTCCCGCATGCAATTTCGAACGAAATCAGAAGCCTTTTGAATTGGCTTGTCCGCCGGGAGACGCAATTATGCGTCTCTACAAAAAACTTTTCCTCCGTTTTAAAGGCTCTTCGGCTTATAAAAAAACGCACCCCATCTACAGGGAGACGGGGTGCGTTTTTTTATAGGTCCAAACTCCCTCTCCAAAGGAGAGGGCGGGGGTGATGTTATTTACTTTTCAGTACCAGTGTAGCACTTTTCAAACCATCAGCCGAAGCGGTTAAAGTGATCGTGCCGGCTTTTTCTTTGGCCTGTACTATGGCCAGCGCAAGGCCATGAAATGATTTTCGGTAATCAGCTTTAAACGGATCATGGCTAACCGGATCGCCGTTGTCAACGCTGGCAATGGAGCCCTCGCCGGCAATCTTAAAGTTTACCTTGTTATCAGCATCAGGTACAACGTTGCCGTCTTTATCCAATATTTTTACGGTGATAAATGACAGGTCTTTGCCATCGGCTTTGATCTGCGAGCGGTCGGCAGTCAGCTCGATTTTTGCAGGAACTCCGGCGGTATGGATCTCGCGGGTTAACACGGTTTTGCCGTTTTTGCGCGATATGGCTTTCAGCGTGCCGGGCTCATATTTTACCCGCCACATTACGTGCAGGTCGTCGCCGGTTTTCTTTTGGATGCCTAATGATTTGCCATTGAGGTAAAGCTCAACCTCATCGGCGTTGTTATAGTATGCCCAGATGTCGATCATTTTACCAGGCTGCCAGTTCCAGTGCGGGAAAATGTGGAGCACATTTTTATTGGTCCACTCACTTTGGTACATATAATATACGTCTTTAGGGAAGCCGGCCAGGTCAATAATACCGAAGTAGGAGCTGCGCGATGGCCATGAATATGGAGTTGGTTCGCCCAGATAGTCAAAGCCCGTCCAGATGAACATGCCCGAAAGGAAGTCGTACTTTTTCATCACCTTCCAGGTCATTTCATGGGTTGAGCCCCAGGGTGGTCGGGTGTTGTCATATGCCGAAACATTGTTGCCTTCCCTTACAAAAGGTTTATCATAGCTTGGCGGCCAAACCCTGATGCTATCCGAAGGCATTTCATAATAACCACGCGTTTCCAAACCCGAAGTAGTTTCAGTAGCAATAAACTTTTTACCCGGGTAACGGTCATGAAACTTAGCGTAATCAAACTGGTGATAGTTATAACCAACCAAATCAATAGCACCCGATTTTATAATTTTGTTGGTGCTATCCGGACGGTCATTAGCCGTAGTGAGCGGGCGGGTTTTATCGAGGCTGTGAACAATAGCCGCCAACTCAGGCGCAATGCGTAACGCGCTGGTATCCGCCTGTTGCGGGATTTCGTTGCCGATACTCCAGATCATGATGCTTGGATGATTGCGGTCGCGTTTGATTTGGTCTTCCAGATCGCGTTTATGCCATTCTTTAAAGTACAGGTGATAATCGTAAGTAGCCTTTTTCCATTCCCAGCAATCAAAGGCTTCATCCATCACAATAAAACCCATTTTATCGCAAAGGTCCAGCAGTTCGGGTGCCGGAGGGTTGTGCGAGGTGCGGATGCCATTACAGCCCATCGCTTTGAGCATCTGCAACTGGCGCTCCAATGCACGGTTGTTAATAGCTGCGCCAAGGCTGCCAAGGTCATGGTGATTACAAACACCTAAAATCTTCATCGGCTTCCCGTTCAGGCTGAAACCTTTATCTGCATCAAAATTAAAATAGCGAATGCCAACGGTGGTTGTATATTCATCAACTACTTTTTTGCCTTCAATAAGCTGGGTAACGGCTTTATATAAGTATGGGTTCTCTACCGACCAAAGCACCGGGTTTTTTACCGTAAGGGTATTGGTTATCGTTAAAGGCTCATTTTTATTTTGCGCTGCCGATGTAGCTTCGCCCGCGGCGGCTACCTGTTTACCGGCCGCGTCATAAAGTTTGGTGCTGATGAGCACCTGCGGCGATGCCTGGTCATTATGCAGTTGTACCTGTACATTTACTTTGGCAGAGGCACCGGTGATATCGCTCGTGGTTACATAGGTGCCCCAATGATCAATGGCGGTTTTGTTGGTGGTAACCAGCCAAACATGGCGGTAAATACCCGAACCCGAATACCAGCGCGAATTTGGCTGCACCGAGTTATCAACTTTAACAGCGATAACGTTATTACCGCCGAAATTTAAGTAAGGAGTAAGTTCATACCTGAAAGAGATATACCCGTTTGGCCTGAAGCCAAGGTGATGGCCGTTAATCCAAACATCGCTTTTTTGATATACGCCATCAAAATCAATATAAACCAGCTTGCCTTTTGATGTAGCCGGAACAGTAAAAGTTTTGCGGTACCAGCCAATGCCGCCGGGCAGGGCGCCGCCTTCAGGTGTGGCCGGGTTATCTTTTGAAAATTTACCTTCAATACTCCAGTCATGCGGCAAATTGAGCACGCGCCATTTGCTGTCGTTCAGCGTTGTTTTTTCGCCGTTTTCAACAGCGCCGAGGTTAAAGCGCCAGCTTTTATCAAAATCAAGTTTCTGCCGGTTTTGGGCAAAAGGTTTTAATGCGGCCAGCGTCAGGACGGCAAGGATGCATGCAAACTTATAAGCCCCGGCGCGGTGGGTTTTCATTGATGACATAATATCGTTTGGGATTAAATGTGTTTTGGACACTAAATTATAAATAATAGGTTAAAAGAGAAGGAATGCCGTAAATAAGTATGGAGTTGCCTTTAAATCATAATTAAGTTGAGCGATAAAGGAAAAAACTCTCCCACCCCTGAATATTTATATATAGTGCTTGCGGTCGGTGTTTTCATCGCGCCACTTCTATATTTCTTACAAAAGACATGGTACGGTAATAACATCAACCACGGGCTAAATTGGGCTCTTGGGAAATAAATGTACCAATTAAGGCTTAATCCCATTGATGTATATATCTGGATTTACGCCACCCACGTAAACAGTTTTCTTGAGATCCAAACCCTTCGTGAAATGATTAATGTGTGAATCAGATAGCCTCATTGAATTTTGCGCGCTTTTAATCGAAAAACTGCCTTCATAGAAACCTGTCAACCAACTTACCTTATATATGTATGATACATCGTTATATTTCTTTTCGTTCTCATGCTGAAATACTATTCTTTCTGACTGTGCTGAAAGATCTCTAACATCAAATATCCAGTCTTTCCAAGCATCGGTATTATTAGAATTTGAAACTCCTGCAGAATCAGTTGTAAAATAATCGTCGATAATTCTTGTAACTTGAATTGATATATTTCTAATCGGGACATCGGTATCATTAGCAACCTTAATGAAAATATTGATTGGTGTAGGCAGTATAAATAGTTTGGGAATGCTCTTTCCTCCGGTTATTTCGTTTAATGTACTGCTTTGTAAATCTTGGATTTTATCATTCCTCTCGCTTAATTGATTTTGTAAATCAATTATTTTGTTAGAAGAGTCAATAACGGTTTGTTGGCTCTCAATGATTTTGTTGCTCTTTTGAATAATATCGTTACTTTTACTAAGCAAATTTTGATATTCTAAATTTCTTTTTATTTCGTTATCCAATTCCTCCTGTTTATCGTTGAGTTTTTGTCTATAGTCAAAAAAAGCCGCAGTAACGGTAACAATGCTGCCGATGATTATAAATATTAATGGAATCATTTTTTTAGACATAAGGTTTGTAAATATAAAAAATTCAACAGGCGTTCATTGTGCTTATGGTCGGCGTTTTCATTGTACCACTTATATTTCTTACAAAAGACAGTGCTATGATGATAACATCGACCACACGCTAAAAAAATCAATCTTGAAATAGGAGATTTAAACCTATGGTGGTAACACCATAGCTATTAACTTAGGCCAGCAGTTGGAGGTTAGCAGGGTTAACATAAAATTGATAATCAGTTAACTGATTGTATGGCTGGTTAGCTCTAAGCAGCCTATTGATGTGTTGAAGGATGAATAGTAGCCGATTGGATTTATGTATTATAACAACATCAAACTTAAATCATCTTATACTATTTCCTCTAACATTCCGTTTCAAGATTCAATGAAAGCAATCGCCTTTATCATGTTAATTTTTATGGTGCTCATTTCCACAATACCGGGAAAAGCGGAGCCTATATATAACATGACCAAAAATTGCTGTCATCACATGGATCATATGCCGCAGAAACAGCATGGCGGTCAAAAAGGATGTGACGGTGGTATGTGCATGACCATGCTATCGTGTAACAATTGCTGCTTTTTAAAAGTTGAACCTATCAAGGCCGGACCTGTTGCCGCTATTATTAGTAGCAATGCTCCTTTGCTTGACCTTGCAGGCAATTTATCCGATTACGCCAACACCTGCTGGAACCCTCCGAAAGCTTGATAAAAAGACATCTGCCTGTTTTCAATAGTATATCTTTTTATTAAACATTCAATTTAAAAAATCATGAAGAAGTTTCTTTTCATCACCACTGTGATGCTGTTTACCATATTTAATATTTCGTTTGCTAATACGCCTTGCTGCAATAACAAAATGAACCATTGCACCAAATGCGCAAAGTCATGCACCATGCCAACGTGTTTAGACAACTGCAGCAAATCATGCAAAGCCTCGGGCGATCGCAATAAAACCTGTGGCAAATAACAAAACGGCCCCCGGTGGAAACCGGGGGCCGTTTTGTTAACTATCTATTTTAATGCACCCTGTCGGTTTTATATATCCCAAGCGGGCCGTCTATAATATCAGCAATCTGCTTACTGAATAACTGAAAATGCTCCTGCTTAACATGCTGATCAAGCCCTTCCCGGCTGGCCCAGGTTTCATGAAAAATAAACTGGGTTTCGTCTGTTGTTGATTGGTATAGCTCGTATTGCAGGCAGGCTTCTTCCTGGCGGGATGCTGCTACCAGCTTATCCAAAAAATCTTTCATTTGGGCAGTGGTGCCGGCCTTACACTTCACTAAGGCTGTTAAGTAAATTTTCATGGCTTGGGTTGTTTTGGGTAAATAGCTTGTTTAAATGTTCCTGGTAGCGTTGCAGGTTCTCCTCAATATTAGCGTTTTTCATTACATCATAAAAGTGAATACTTTCTAAAGCCTGCATACCGGTAAAAGCGTTCATGCGGTGAAAGCCAAACAGGGGGCCTTCGTCAACACTGCGTTCATTAAAAAACTCGCCGGGTAAGGTGAAAGCGGTAACCGGTGCATTCCATGATGTGGTAAGCATGTATTTTTTGCCCTGCATTAAGCCCCCTGTGCCGTAATTAATGCCGGGGTTTTCGGCGGTGCGGCCATCGCTGCGGTAAATGCCGTTTTGATATCCGGCGGTAAAAACTTCGTCGATATATTTTTTAAAGGCATGCGGTACCTGGAACCACCAAACCGGGGTGTGGTAAATAATCACATCGGCCCATTTATAGTTTTCAGCCTCTTGCATGGGGTCGTACTCATGGTTTACATCGGTTGAACGAACTTCAAAATCAGGGTGACCGGTAAAATACTGCACGGTCGTATCCAATAATGTTTTGTTAAATCTTCCGCCGGAGTGACCGAAGATCTGCCCTCCGTTTATTACAAATATGTTTGTCATTTATTTTCTGTTTTAATTTTCATCAAAATTACAGCGGCTTAATTCATTATTAAAATAGTTTAATTTATACATTTGTATCATAATTATAATAGATAGGCTATGGTTAATTTTGAATGGTTCCGCACCTTTAAGGCGATATATGAAACAGGTTCGTTAACCGGCGCGGCCGAAGCGCTGTTTATTTCGCAGCCGGGAGTAAGCCTGCATCTAAGCTCATTGGAAAGTTATGTAGGCTACAAATTGTTCGACCGTACCTCGCGTAAAATGGTATCCACAGAGCGGGGTAAGATCTTATACAACTATATCCTGGAGGCAATTTGTAAACTGGAGGATGCCGAACGGCATTTTCATAAAAGCACCGAAAAGGATGTGCCTACCATAAGTATAGGCATGTGCTTTGAAACTTTTCAGTTTACGCTCGAATCCTACCTGCCCACATTGCCTTTTAATGTGATCATCAAATTTGGCGAATACCCCGAAATGCTTGCCGACCTGGACAATGGCATCCTCGATATGATTGTTACGCCTCATAAAGGCGATTATAAAGGTCTTGAGTATAAACCTTTTTTTAAAGAACGGATAGTGGTGCTTGCCGGGGCGCAAACGCCAACCGACGAATTTAATGAACTATTGAAAACTAAAGACCTAAACCAGATTCAAACCTGGCTTAAAGCCCAAACCTGGTACGGCTCATCGGGCGATATGGAACACCTGCGGCGCTTCTGGCATATTAACTTTGGCAAACGACCTGATTTTAAGCCTAATTTCATCGTCCCTAACATGGGCTCTATTATCCGTTGTTTGAGTAATGGTAAAGGCATAGCCGTGATCCCTGATTTCCTTTCAAGAAAGGAGCGGGACAGCGGCAATATCAAACTGCTTTGGGAAGGATATAATTTAATTGAGAACACCTTGTACTTCGGCACCCGCAAAAAATCCATTTACGCAGAGCAGGTAGGAATGATCCAGGAAATTTTTGAGCGGGAGATGGTGTAAGCCTCTAATCGCCGCCGCTCGCCTCCGGCGAGTGGCAACTATTAAGGCGGCCTCTGGCCGCCGTGGCAAAAGAAGACCATGTGATTTATCGAAACTCAAACATTTCTTTGTTAAGATTGCCGGAATACCATCTGTCATTTATAAAGTAATAAGTTTCCTTACCTAAAATGATCATAGGGAAATTACCTGCAATTTTTTGTTTGGTCTTGTTTCTTGTTGTGATAAAGTGATCGAATATGTCTTGCTTAACGCTGTAAAAGACATTTTGCTGCATGTCGAAGGCTAAAACTGTGTTAGTGTCATAGGCATAGTTTTCTTTAGGGCGAGGTTTTGAATCAACAAAATCATGTACACTGACTTTTAATTTGCAGTTGTTAATACTGTTGCCAACCAAATGTAATTTAATGCGGTATTCTTCCTGTTGTTCGCCGGATTCCCCGGTAAGATATCTTAAAACATGCATGGCCTTGTATAGATGTTGGCCCTCCACGCAGATGATCAGAGTATTTCCTAACCCAACTCCCGATCCGCCTCTTACTGCATAGTTAATCTCAATAAAGTTTTTATTCAATAACCTAATGTCAGGAGTTTCTCCCCAAAAATCATCTATTGTAATAATATCTTTGAGGCAAATCATTTTAAGCACATGGTTTGCATAGTCAGGAACGATCTTCACCGTTTGATTTTTACCATCGATGGATGTAAGATGATATATTTTGGTGTCTCTTTTGGCTGCTTTTGCCTCAGCCGTTTTTAACCAATCTTGTGCAGATGAATGATCGAAATAAAGTATAAAAACCAAGGAAATAATTAAGGCGGCGTATCTGTTCATAAGATAAGGTTTACAGGCCAATTTATGCTTTTATTTTGCTGCTTTTACTACTAATTCCAGATTAAAATAATGCTGACAATGTACTGTCAGTACAATGATCATAGTAGCGTGTATTTTCAAAAAACTCCAAAAAAACGAAAAAAAACAAACAAAAAATCCGGGCATTTTGCCCGGATCTGAAACGCTGAATTTATATTCCTAAAAGGCTTGTTTGCTGATAATCAAATATTTAATAGTGTTTCGGGTAGGGTGTTAAATTTCTGATTATCAATGTGTTTCATTTTTAACGCGTTCCGGCGTTTCGCTCTCAAAAAATGGAACATTTGTTATTTGCAAAAAAAGAAACGCCGGCAATTTTTAATTTTTTTATGGAGAATCAAAAAATTGGGACACCTTGTTTGTTACATTGGATATTGTCCAATAAAGCCTGTAGAATCACCGGGTGCTTATACCGTTGGCGTGGCCGTAAAAATACTCGCATAATACTTGCGATAGGCAAACAGCAAAAATACCTCTAAAACTATAACCGCCAGTCCAATTGGCAAACCGGCCGGTGCCAAAATGGCATGGAACAGGAATATATTTAGCGAAATAGGTAGCAGCAATAACACAAACAGTGCCGTATACCGGTTGATAATTAAAAACAGGCCGCTGGTTATTTCAATTACTTTCATGTATTGAAAAAAATAACCTGAACCAAATAACCCGCCGCTAAAAGCCTGTGCCTTATCGCTCATGGGCGGTTGGGCCATATGCAGAAACTGGAAAAAGAAGTTTAACCCAAACACCACGAAGACCAGGCCCAGCAAAACGCGGGCAATTAATACTGCAATTTTCATAATTAATAGGTTTAATATAAGGTTAAACACTAAGTTTAGTAATTTAATTGACATATTCAAATCAGCCTCATAGCTAACTATTTAAACAGGCATTACTTTTGATAAAACAGGACATATGAACATTCAAAAAATAACTTTCGGCAACGGTTGCTTTTGGTGCACCGAAGCCGTTTTCCAATCTCTTAAAGGTGTAACATCAGTAACCTCGGGTTATATGGGCGGCAAAGTTTTAAACCCAACCTATGAGCAGGTTTGTACAGGCGCTACCGGTCATGCCGAAGTGATTCACCTGGAGTATGACGCCGACGTGATCTCGTTTGATGAATTGCTATTGGTTTTCTTTAAAACCCATAACCCAACAACACTTAACCGCCAGGGTAACGACGTGGGCACACAATACCGCTCGGCTATATTTTATTATACAGATGAACAAAAGCAGGCTTCGGAAGCGATGATCAAAACGCTTACCGATGAGCAGGTTTTTGACGATCCTATCGTAACCGAAATCACCCCGGCAAGTACATTTTACAGCGCCGAAGATTACCACCAGAATTATTTCAACGATAATCCTAATAAGTCGTACTGCGCGTTTGTTATCCAGCCAAAACTCAATAAATTTGCCAAGGAGTTTAAGGATAAAATAAAGCCGGAGCTGTTATAAGATGCCTATCATACGGAGTGTTTAAATCGAGCGGCTCTGAAGATGAAGTAATATTAAGCAAAAGGGCCTGTCACCCTGAGCCCGTCGAAGGGTCGTGCGCAGAGGCCTTGCTCACCATGATTCGAGGGCTTCAGCATGACACCCGTTTAGTTAAACGGTAGTTCGTTAAAGCATGCCGGCGTACTTTTTTCGCATTAGTCTTCGACAAGGTCTCGACCGTCACTCTTTTAATCAACCCATATGAAAAAAAGCTATAGCTATCTACTATCAGGCCTGTTGTTATTCAGCGCCTGCTCATCTGTTAAAAAAACTGCCAATCCTAATACCAGCATTACCAACGATGGTAAGATCTGGGCTTCATTATGGCAGCAGCGGGCAGCGGAGTACAAAGCATTATGCTTTCAGGCCTATAACGTAGCTAAACTCAGGGTTGATGAAGGGATTAAGAACCCCGGTGATAAGCCACTGGCCATTGTTACCGATATTGACGAAACGGTGCTGGATAATAGCCCCTATGATGCCCATCGCGCCTTACAGAACTTAGATTACAGCGATGCCACCTGGAAACAATGGACAGACAAAGCCCTTGCTGATACCGTGCCGGGCGCACCTGCTTTTTTTAAGTACGCCGCATCAAAAGGGATCACGATATTTTACATTACCAACCGTAATGAAAATGAGCGGGCAAGTACGCTTAAAAATCTGCAATTGTATGGATTGCCTAATGCCGATGATGAACACCTGCAGTTGAAAACTACTTCATCGAGCAAGGAAGCGCGCCGTCTTAACGTTTTAAAAACACATAACATCCTGCTGCTTTGCGGCGATAACCTGCCCGATTTTGACCTGCTGTATGATAGTCACCCGCCCGAAGAAAGCAGGACGGCTACCACACAAAAGCTGCAAGCGGAATTTGGCAAAAGGTATATTGTTATTCCCAATCCTTCATATGGTGATTTTGAGGGGGCACTTTTCCGGTTTAATTATAAGCTTAGCCCTGCCCAAAAAGATTCGGTGATCAGGGCGAAGATCAAAGCCGATCAGTAAAACTACTGATCTTTAACTGTTGACGAGGGATAGCCGCCCGGGCAGGTATATAACTTAATTGCCTGTATTTACGTATATTTACACGCTGATCCCCCTATAGGTGTAATTATTTTATATAGCTAAAGCATTTTACTTAGTTTAATAAAATAATTGAATGTTTGGGTGATGTCATAATCTTGCGGTAAAATGTGCATGAAGCGCAAATAAATTGCAAATTTGCATACTGCATTATTATTATTCAGTTAACCCCTGTTTAACTATGAGTGATAGAACTATTCTGGTTTGGTTTAGAAATGACTTGCGCATAAATGATAACGAAATTTTGTTAGAAGCTGTACGCAAGGCTGATAAAATACTGCCGGTTTATTGTTTCGATCCTTATTATTTTCAACATACCGAAACGGGGGCTTCAAAAACAGGGAATTTCAGGGCGAGGTTCCTTTTAGAGGCCGTTGCCGATCTCCGCAAAAATTTACAGGGTTTTGGTGCCGAATTGATCATCCGCATTGGTAACCCTGCCGATGTGATCCCGCAGCTTGCACAGGAATACCAGGTAAATGAAGTTTATCATCACCGTGAGGTAGCCTACGAGGAAACCAATATCTCCGAGCAGGTTGAAACTGCGCTATGGAAAATGAGGCTTAACCTCAAGCATTTCATCGGTCATACCATGTATCATAAGGAAGATCTTCCTTTCCCGATTAAGGATATCCCGGATAGTTTCGCGGTTTTTAAAAAGAAGGTGGAACGTGACAGTAATGTTCGTCCGTGCGTACCAAAACCCGATCATATCAGCGTTCCGGAAATTACCGATGCCGGCGAATTACCAACCTTGCAACAATTAGGTTTAAACGAGCCTGTTGACGATATGCGTGCTACTGAATATTTTCAGGGGGGCGAAACAGCGGCTTTGGTGCAAATGCATAAGTGTTTTGCCAATGCAGACCAGCTGCTGAAACAAAAAAATGGGCGTAACGGCTCTGATTGCTCTTCAAAACTTTCTCCCTGGATCTCGATAGGGTGTATTTCGCCGAGGCAGGTTTACTGGGAAATTCAGAAATATGGCAGTAATGGTAACCTGTTAAAGCTTGAATTGCTTTGGCGCGATTACTTCAGGTTCATGTTTAAAAAACACGGCCAAAAATTTATCAAAGCTAAAGACGAAGCTCAGGGCACCGACCTTGCGCCGGACGCCGAGCTGTCGCTCCAAAAATGGAAAAACGGCGAAACAGGAGTGCCCCTTATTGATGCAGCAATCCATGAACTTAATGCTACAGGCTATATCAGTAATCAAAACCGGCAGGTAGTAGCGGGCTATTTAGTAAACACCCTCAAAGCCGACTGGGTACAGGGTGCTGCTTATTTTGAAGAAAAGCTTATTGATTACTCACCGGCCAGCAATTGGGGCAACTGGGCCTTTATTGCCGGTGTTAACGATGCTAAGGAAAGCAAATACGCTATAGTTACCAAGCTGCCCAAAGAGCTTGAAGCCAAAACCGATTTTGTGAATACCTGGCAGCCATCATCCATTGATGAAGCCGGGGATTTGGTTAGCGCTTAAAAATATTATCTGCACCGAAATATTTTATATCTGTTTCAAAACAACACGCCATAATTTGAGTTTTCACCCCAATGGGTAAAATAAGCCTAATAATGGCTAAATTTCTTTACAATTAATTATGAAGTATATAGCGGTATATCATTACTTTTGTACCGTTTTAAAGATCAGTTTCACATGGATCGTCTCAATTATATAAATAGCGGAAACGCTGCCTACATATCTTCCCTATACGAACAGTACAAACAGGAACCGGAATCGGTTGATTTTGGATGGCAAAAATTCTTTGAAGGATTTGATTTTGGTAAAGATACCGATGCTGCCGGAGCAATTGCACCTGCCGTAGTTGGTGAAGCTACTCCTGAACATTTTTTAAAGGAAATCAACGTATTAAACATGATAGATGGTTACCGCTCGCGCGGGCATTTGTTTGCAAAAACAAACCCCGTTCGCGAACGCCGCCATTATTACCCAGGCAAGGAGCTTGAAACTTTTGGCTTGAGCGAAGCCGACCTTGATACCGTTTTTAATGCCGGTGTTGAAGTTGGTTTAGGTGCCGCCAAATTGCGCGATATCCGACAGTTGCTTGAGGATACTTACTGCCGTTCAATAGGTACGGAATATAAATACATCCGTAATCCCATTAAAATAAAATGGTTTGAAGAGCGGATGGAAAGCCGTCGTAATACACCTTCTTTTACCCTTGATGAAAAGAAGGAAATGCTTAACAAGCTGAACGAAGCAGTAACTTTCGAAAACTTTTTGGGCACCAAATTCCTTGGTCAAAAACGTTTTTCACTGGAAGGTGCCGAAGCGCTGATCCCT
This sequence comes from Mucilaginibacter gossypii, assembly GCF_900100945.1. Classification (GTDB taxonomy): domain Bacteria; phylum Bacteroidota; class Bacteroidia; order Sphingobacteriales; family Sphingobacteriaceae; genus Mucilaginibacter; species Mucilaginibacter gossypii. The sequence continues at coordinate 94,441 of NZ_FNCG01000019.1, forward strand.
TCAATGGATTCGGTAATTAAAAAAGGCGCCGATCTGGGTATCGAGGAGTTTATCATCGGTATGGCGCACCGCGGGCGTTTGAACGTGTTGACCAACATCATGGAGAAAACCTATAAAGAGGTATTCTCTGAGTTTGAAGGTAAAAACTACGATTCTGAATCGCCTTTTGGTGGTGACGTGAAATACCACTTAGGTTTTTCAACCGACGTGCTTACCAAAAGCGGTAAAAAAGTTCACCTGAGCCTTTGCCCTAACCCATCGCACCTGGAAGCTGTTGACCCGGTTGTAGAAGGGATTACCCGTTCAAAAATCGACTTTAAATATGGCGGCGATCATTCAAAGATCGCTCCAATCCTGATTCATGGCGATGCTTCAATTGCCGGACAGGGTATAGTATATGAAGTTTTACAAATGGAAAAACTGGATGGTTACCGCACAGGCGGCACCATTCACCTGGTTATCAACAACCAGATAGGGTTTACCACCAACTATAAAGACGCCCGTTCAAGTACTTATTGTACCGATGTTGCCAAAACTGTGCTTTCGCCGGTTTTTCACGTAAACGGTGATGATGTTGAAGCTTTGGCTTATGTAGTAAACCTGGCTATGGAATACAGGCAGGTATTTAATGAGGACGTATTTATCGATATCCTTTGCTACCGCCGTTATGGCCATAACGAAGCTGATGAGCCTAAATTCACCCAGCCGCTGTTATACAAGGCTATCGACGCGCACCCTAACCCTTTAAAGATTTACAATCAAAAACTGATAGATGAAGGCAGTATAGATGCTGAATTCCTGAAATCTATCGAAAAAACCTTCAAAGATGAGTTACAGCAAAAGCTAGATGAAGTAAAATCAGAAGAAAGGTTTACTGATACTATTGCCATGTTTGAAGGTGCTTGGAGCGGATTGCACCTGGCAAGCCATAAAGAACTGGTAAAAGCTATTGATACTTCTGTAGCCGAAGAAACCATATTAGAGATTGGTAATAAGATCACTGTGTTACCACCAAATAAAGAGTTCTTCAAGAAAATTGAGAAACTGTTTGAAGACCGCAGTGCCATGGTGAACAAAACCAAAGTGTTTGACTGGGCCATGGGCGAACTGCTTGCTTACGGAACTTTGTTAAAAGAAGGTTACCCTATCAGGTTAAGTGGTGAAGACGTAAAACGTGGTACTTTCTCGCATCGCCATGCGGTATTGACGCTGGTTGATTCGGAAGACGAATTTACACCGCTTGCATCCATTAACCCCGAAGCTAAATTAAGCATCTATAACTCTTTATTATCTGAGTATGGCGTTTTAGGTTTTGAATACGGCTATGCACTTGCAAACCCAACTGCTTTAACCATTTGGGAGGCCCAGTTTGGTGATTTCTTTAACGGTGCCCAGATCATTGTTGACCAGTACATTGCCAGTGCCGAAACTAAATGGCAGCGTGGTAATGGTTTGGTTATGTTGTTGCCTCACGGTTATGAAGGCCAGGGCCCTGAGCACTCATCTGCACGGGTTGAACGCTTTTTAGAGCTTTGTGCCGATGATAACATTCAAATTGCCAACTGCACAACCCCTGCCAACTTCTTCCATATTTTACGCAGGCAAATGCACCGTGATTTCCGTAAGCCTTTGATCATTTTTACACCAAAAAGCTTATTGCGCAGTCCTAAATGTGTATCGCCAATTGAAGATTTTACCAACGGTAAATTCCACGAGTTGATAGATGATACTTATGTTGATCCTAAAAAGGTAAAACGCGTGTTGTTGTGTACCGGTAAGGTTTATTACGATCTGCTTGACAAACAACAGGCCGATAACCGTAAGGATGTGGCTATTGTACGTGTAGAGCAGCTTTACCCCACTCCGGTTACCCAAATTTTGAAGATCAAAGCTAAATACGAAAAGGCCGAATTTATCTGGGTACAGGAAGAGCCTGAAAACATGGGCGCATGGCCATACATTTGCCGTAAATTCCATAATGATAAGGTGATTAACCTGAGCGTTATTTCAAGGATTGAAGGCAGCAGTACCGCAACAGGCTTTGCTAAACAGCATGCCGCCCAGCAGTTATACATAGTTTCAAAAGCTTTTGAGGCCCCAGCCGGTAAAGTGGTTAAAGAAGCTGTTAAAAAAACAACAAAGAAAATGGCTGATGCCGGGGCTGATTGATCAATAAGTTAAGCATCCTGACATCATCCAGAAAAAAATATAAAATCTACAATACTACAATATGAGCTTAGCGATTAAGGTGCCTACCGTAGGCGAATCAATTACAGAAGTGACCCTTTCGAGCTGGAAAAAGAAAGACGGCGACCACGTTGAAATGGACGAGGTTATTGCCGAACTTGAGTCAGACAAGGCTACTTTTGAGCTTACTGCCGAAAAAGCCGGTACTTTAAAAATCGTTGCCAATGAAGGCGATGTACTACCAATTGGCGCTGTTGTTGCCAATATTGAAGACGGAGGCGCTGAAGTTGCTGCTCCTGCAGCACAGCCACAGCCAGAAGTTGTTGCAAACGCTCCTGCTCCGGCCCCTGTTGCTGCCGCTCCGGCTGCCGCATCAGCATCTGTCGAAATTAAAGTACCACCGGTAGGTGAATCTATCACGGAGGTTACATTATCTCGGTGGATTAAGAAAGACGGCGACGCTGTTGCTATGGATGAAGCTATTGCCGAGCTGGAATCAGATAAAGCTACGTTTGAACTTACTGCCGAAAAAGCAGGTACGTTAAAAACAATCGCTAAAGAAGGCGATGTATTAGCGATTGGTACCGTAGTTTGTATTATTGAAGGTGCAGGTGCTTCACAGCCTACAGTAACCCCGGCTGTAGTTAGCGCTACCGATGAATCGCCACGTGGTGGTGCAGCTGCCGAAAGTGCTAAAACTTATGCCTCAGGTACGCCATCACCGGCTGCCGCCAAAATATTAGCCGAAAAAGGTGTTGATCCAAAATCAGTATCAGGTTCAGGTGTTGATGGCCGGATCACTAAAGGTGATGCCCTTGGCGCGCAAGCTCCGGCAGCTAAACCTGCCGCTCCTGCTCCAGCTGCCCAAACTGCTGCTCCTGTTGTAGCAAGCGGTGCCAGGGACGAGAAACGCGAGAAAATGACTTCGTTGCGTAAAACCGTTGCTAAGCGTTTAGTATCGGTTAAAAATGAAACGGCAATGCTTACCACCTTTAACGAGGTTGATATGCAGCCGATCATGGAATTACGCGGTAAATACAAAGATAAATTCAAAGAGAAACATGGCGTTGGCTTAGGCTTCATGTCGTTCTTTACCAAAGCGGTTACCGAGGCTTTGAAAGACTGGCCGGCTGTTGGTGCACGTATTGAGGGCGAAGAGATCGTATACAGCAATTTTGCTGATATCTCTATCGCTGTTTCTGCCCCTAAAGGTTTGGTTGTTCCGGTTATCCGCAATGCTGATAGCATGAGCCTTGCCGAAATTGAGAAAGCCATTGTGGTACTTGCCGGTAAAGCCCGCGAAAACAAACTGACCATCCCTGAAATGACCGGCGGCACATTTACCATTACCAATGGTGGTGTATTTGGTTCGATGTTATCGACGCCGATCATTAATGCACCGCAATCGGCCATTTTAGGTATGCATAATATCATTGAGCGCCCGGTAGCAGTAAACGGACAGGTTGTGATCCGCCCGATGATGTACCTTGCCCTGTCATATGATCACCGCATCATTGACGGTCGTGAATCGGTAAGCTTCCTGGTAAGGGTTAAACAATTGCTTGAAGATCCTGCAAGGTTGTTGTTAGGTGTATAACCCTGCAAAAACTTTATAAAAGAGATCCCGGTAGGTTTTCCCTCCGGGATTTTTTTGTGTAATAGGTTTCGCAAGGTTTTGAAATTTGTCAGGTGATTAGAAGTAGCGACGAACCAAGTACAACTAATCTCTGACCTCCAACCTCTAATCACTAAAGCCGCTTCACCACCCTTTTAAGCACTAACAAATTTTGACCATTAAGGCTATAGCCACTAATGTTGTTTTGATAAAGGTTTACCAGTTTATCGTAGTATAATACTACAATGGGCGATTGCTCCATCATCAGATTATCCATCTGGCGGTAGAGGGCGAAACGTTTTTCATCATCTTTTACCTGGTAGGTTTGCTCAAAAAGTTCATCGAACCTTTTATTGTTGAACCCGGTATAATTGGGGCCGAAGGGAATTTTATTTTTGGAGTAAAAAACTGAAAGGTAGTTTTCGGCATCTGGATAATCGGCTATCCAGGAGCCGTAAAAAAAGTTGATGCCGTTTTTTGAGATTAGTTCGCGCAGGCTGGCACCCTGGGTTATCTCTACATTTGTTTTTATACCAATGCGTTCCAATTGGCCTTGTACATACTCAATTAAACTGCGGTAACCAATAGTGGTAGCCAGGGTAATTTCGGGCATGTTTTTACCATTGGGATAACCGGCATCGCGGAGCAGGCAGCGAGCTTTTTCCGGGTCGTATAGATAACCTTTTACCCCGGTGCCGTTAAAGCCTGGCATGCCTTCGGGCACAAAACCTCCGTAGCCCGGTGTACCCATACTGTTGCGGAGGTATTTGATCATCTTTTCGCGGTCGATGGCGTAGTTGATGGCCTGCCTGATCTTAAGTATTTTTAAGGGCGATTTTTTTACAATGGGCAAAGTGGTATCAACCAGCATGCCCAGGTAAATGGTATTCAGGTAAGGAGCGGTATTGAGTATAAATTTACCCTTATATTTTTGCGTTACCTTGCCTGCTTTGGTGAGGATATCATCGCGATAGCTGCCATCGATATCATTTAAAAAATCGATGTTCTTTTTTACAAACTCCAGGAATGAGGTTTGCTTATCAGCAATAAAGGTGGAGCGGATGGCATCCAAATAGGGGAGGTGCTTACCTTTTTCATCTTTTTCCCAATAATGCTCATTCTTTAAAAATACCAGTACTTCACCCTCTTTCCAGTATTTAAACCTGAAAGGGCCGGTGCCTACCGGATGGCTCCTGAAGTCCTTGCCATAAAACTCAACCACTTCTTTTGGGACTACAGAACAATATTGTGCCGTGAGTAAGCTTAGAAAGGGAGCGAAAGGCTGTTTAAGCCTTATTTGGAAAGTACTGTCATTAGGTGCCATGAAGGCGCTTTTATCCTTTACCTTATCACTGAAGATCCATGAGCCGGATGAAGCGACTTTGGGATCGATCAAACGACCGAAGCTATAAGCAAAATCTGAGGCCACTGCCCTTCGACCTGTACCATTTGCAAAATGAGGGTCGTCATGAAAATATACATCATTACGCAGATGGAAGGTATATAATAAACCATCAGCTGATGTTTCCCAGCTTTTGGCTATACAGGGAATGGTTTTTAAACTATCGTTGATCTGTACCAGGCCGTTATAAAGCTGGTTATCCATCCAAATGGTATAATGATTGCGGCAAAAGGCAGGATCAAGTGAGGTAAGGCCTTCTTCCAGATTGATATTAAAAACGGTTTTGTGCTGATCGGGAGAAGTATCAGTATGGCAGGAACAAAGCTGAATGGAGAATAGTACAAAAAGGTAAGTGATCAGCTTATTCATTTAAGCTAATATATCAAATATCATGATATCAGAGTGGGGGGTTAGTTGATTATTGCGCAGGGATGATTGATTGCCGAAAGTAAAAGTTGTGCGACTGTTCGAGATTAAAGGTTAAACAGTCGCATACTCAATTTACGCATCAATACCGGTCAATCCCTTATAAAAATGTTTGGCATAACCTGCTATCAGCACATCGTGATCATTCCCGTTAATAATACGGCGGGCGTTGATCCAGTCGGCATGGGTGGCGTCAAAATATTTGCCTAAGCCAACGCCGGTAAACATGCCTTTTGTCATACCTTCAATCATAATATTGGCAGCTATATCAGGTTGAAGCGCCAATTCGGGATGGTTAAGCAGGTCGAGATGTAAATGCTTGCTCATGGCGTCATAGTTCTCGTACCATGTTAATTGTACAAAACCGCGGCCATAATAAAGCTGATCGGGCGTTGTATAAGGGATACGGTGACCTGGCCCCCCGCCCATTTTAAATTTTTCGCCATAGGGATGACCTTTGCCTTTGCCAAATTCAGTTATCGGCTGCATAGTACCTGCGCATTCATGGTAAACGGTGCCTAACATGTAGGCTACTTTACGCTGATCGGTAACGCCGGCATCTGCTGCGGCCTTTAAAATGGCTTCGATACCATCAACCTGGCTTTGTGAAATGTGACCTTTAAAAACTGTGTCACGAATGGTGTCATAAAATTCTTTTGTACCTGGCATGGTAATAAAATTTAGGTATTAGTAATATAAGTTAATTGCTGTAAACGAGCGTTTTAGATTAAATAGGTGCGGAAGAATAGTAAAGATAGATATTCGATTTTGGAATATCAAAGAGCTAAGCTGCTCGTAATGAAAAATAAAAAGCCCTTTAGTATATAAAAGGCTTTTTATTTTTTCAAGAAAGAAGAAGAGTTACCAGCTTGACCGGAATATGTGTGTGCCGGATAAGTTAGTTACAGTTATGTATATATAGGATCCCAGTTCAATTCCACCCAGGTAGCTGTAGCCCTGTGGTAGTGCGAAGCTTTTGAAAGTAGTGCCATCATTTGTTGATAAATTGAAGGTTTGGCTACCATAAGCTACATTAACACCGAAGGTTTTTACTACAAAACAGGTTTCATTGCCCACCAGATCCCACTGGTAGCCCTGGTTAACTGACCGATAGAGCTTTTGATCAGCAAGCCCGGGGTTTGATACCGGGCTGAATGCACAATAAAGACTGTAGTTGGTTGTTTTAAGAAAATCTCTGCAGCCTTCATTAAAATGATAAATTCCCGTAACAGAGCTGTATGATTGATTCCACGTGGTGCCTTTATCTATTGATGAATAAAGCTTAGTGGCATTGTGCGATGCAGTGTTTTTAGCGGTATCAATGGCAAAAATGTATTTGCTGTTTGGGAAACTGGTGAAGTAATCTAATTGAGCAGGCTGCGAATTGCCTGCCGTTGTCCAGGTTGTTCCTGCATCTAATGATGTATAGGTAGTTGAGCCGGAAACTAACATAAGTCTTTCACTGGTGCTCACAATACCGGTGAATCCTTTGTCCGGATTGTTTTTATCTGGTGTAAGCTTTGTCCAGTTTACACCGTCGGTTGATTTAGCTACGCCAAGGTTACTGGTTACATAAAATGCTTTTCCATCCTGGCTTAGCAGATGAATAATCACTTTGCTGTTTTTATTGAATGGCAGATTGTTATAAACATTGGTGAATGTTTTGTCGTCGGCACTAAAGAAAAGACTGCTCGTAACTGCTGCGCCGGTTACCAATAAGCCATTTCTTAAAGAGGCCATTTGATTGATGTTTTCCAGACCCGATGAATAAAAAATTTCCTGCCATTTAATATTAGGGTATGGCGGGTTAACCGTAAATGGGGCACTATCAGTCGACGTTTTGCCATTAACGGTGACTGTAACCCTGCCCGAAGTAACGCCTTGAGGTGCAATTACCTTAAGTGCTGTTCCTGCTGCAGTAAGTACATTTGCCTGTATCCCATTAAACTTTACAATGTTTGCGGCTGGTGTGCCTCCAAAATAATAACCTTGAATAACGATAGTGTCGCCGGCCCTGCCCTGGTAAGGTGAAAGAAATTGCACCTGCGGAAGGTTAAGGTAAGTAAATACCGGACCTGTAACAGTTGCAGACGAACCAACGGTTACCGTTACGTTGCCTGTTGAGCCATCCAACGCAGCTTTAACCTTAATTTTGGTTGGGGTTGCCGAAATTATAACAGCTCCTGCATTGTTAAAGCGAACTCTGTTACCGTCAATTGAGCTGTTGAAATTGGTGCCGTTAATGGTAACGGTATCTCCGGCCCTGCCGCTGGTTGGGCTGATTGAAGTTATAGTTGCCGGCGATGAAATTGTAAACATGGGGCCGGTTATTACGTCATTGTCTTTTACTTTTAAGGTTACCACACCAGTTGTGGCACTGGCCGGTACTGTTACTTTAATGGTGGTGCTTATAGCCGATACCACTTTGGCATCGGTACCATTAAATTTCACAATATTTTCGGTTAAGGTGGCGCTGTAATTAGTGCCGGTAATGGATACAGTATCCGCAATAAACCCGCTTAGCGGACTTATATTTTCAATAGTTGGCTTGCTTACAATAGGTGTTGGATCGGTGATTTGTGATTTTGGTTTTGTATTGGTTGTGAAGTCGTTTATTGTGTATGAACCCGTAGCTGTAAATGATTTACCTGCAGCATCGGTAAAAGTAATATTGAATTTTATTGTAGCTGTGTTACCACTCAAAGAAACAGTAATGCTCCCCGAAACAGCATAATAAGTATTGCCCCCGCTGATATATTGCACATAGCTTTGTACTACGGAGTTAGTAACGGCATCCACTTTTAAACGAGGGTTACCGGGATTTGATGAGGTTCCCGTTTTTTTGTTAATAACAGCAGTGCCGGGTTTAAAATCATTCACAAAAAAGGTGATCTTGCTTCCATTGGTGTTTAATGTAGCCGTAGTAAGCAAGGCCTTAATATCGTCGCCGCTTGTTGTGTAATAGGTTGATGAAAAATCAGTCGCTTCAATTGCATAATCGGCACCATCAATTTTTGCAGTAAAAGCAGCCGTAGGTTTTGTTTCTATATCATCTTTGGGCTTTTTGTATTTGGAACAGGATACGCCTAATACAATAAGTAAAAGCCAAAAGCATGAAGCCTTGAAACAGGTTTGTAGAGATAAATTCATATTTGTGATATTTCGATAATTAATAAGGTTAGGTTGGCAAGCTTTGGGAAGATTGCCGTAACTATTAAATACAAATAGTTAATTGTTATTCTGATACGTAAAAACGTGGGTACATGTTACATAAGCAAAGCGTATAAGGGTGCATTATACGCTTTGCTCTTATATCTGTAAGTTTATTTTATGAAAACTTAACTAAAATATAATATAGCAAGGGATAAGCCTGCTTAAACATTGATCAATTAAAACCGCTCTTTCAAAAACTTGCCCGTATAGCTGTCTTTTTGTTTTAGAAGGTCCTCAGGAACGCCCTCAAATACAACTTTACCGCCCCGGTCTCCACCTTCCGGGCCAATATCGATAACCCAGTCCGCACATTTGATCACATCCATGTTGTGTTCAATAACAATAATGGTGTTGCCATGATCAAGGAGGGCATCAAATGATTTCAGCAGTTTTTTAATATCGGCAAAATGTAGGCCGGTAGTGGGTTCGTCAAAAATGAAAAGAGTTTTACTAGTATTGTTCCCCTTTACCAGGAATGATGCCAGTTTGATGCGCTGTGCTTCGCCTCCAGATAACGTATTTGACGATTGACCTAAATGCACATACCCTAAACCAACATCAACCAAAGGTTTTATTTTGGCGATGATCTTTGGCTCTTTGGCAAAAAACTCAACGGCTTCATCGATAGTCATGTTCAGGATCTCCGATACATTTTTTTCTTTGTACTGGATATCTAAAATATGCTGCTTGAAACGATGGCCCCCGCAGGTTTCGCAGGTAAGAAAGATATCTGCCATAAATTGCATCTCTATCTTAACTTCACCTTCGCCCTGGCAAACATCGCAACGGCCGCCTTCAACATTAAAAGAAAATGCAGAGGGTTTTAGCCCGGCGGCTTTTGCTGCCGGCTGAGCGGCGTACAGGTTGCGGATCTCGTCCCAGGCTTTAACATAAGTAACCGGGTTTGAGCGCGATGAACGGCCTATTGGGTTTTGGTCAACCAGTTCAACCTGTTCAATTTTGCCATAATCACCATCAATAGCATCGTATGAGCCCGTTTGTTCGCCCGAATAATTGCCCAATGCCTTTTGAACGGCCGGGGCAAGGATGCGTTTTACCAAACTGGTTTTACCTGAGCCGGATACGCCCGTAACAACAGTAAGCACGCCTAACGGAAATTTTGCGGTGACATGTTTCAGGTTGTTTTCGCGCGCGCCTTTTATTTCGATAAAATCGTGCCATTTGCGGCGGCTTGCGGGGATAGCTATTTCTTCCCTGCCGCTCAGGTATTTGCCGGTGAGGCTTTTATCGTCTTTTATAATTTCGTTATAAGTACCGGTAAAAATCAGCTCGCCGCCATGGGTGCCAGCCTCCGGGCCAATATCAATAATGTGATCGGCAGCTTTCATGATCTCTTCCTCATGCTCAACAACCAATACGGTGTTGCCCACATCGCGGAGGGATTTTAGTACGCTAATCAGCCTTTGGGTATCACGCGGATGCAAACCAATGCTCGGCTCATCTAACACGTAAACCGAACCTACAAGACTGCTGCCTAAAGAGGTAGCCAGGTTAATACGTTGTGACTCACCGCCGGATAGGGTGTTTGATAAACGGTTAAGTGTTAAGTAGCTTAACCCTACATCATTCAAAAAGCCAAGGCGGTTGGTGATCTCCATTAGTAAGCGTTTGCCGATTTTAGCGTCGGTCTCGCTCAGTTCAAGCGATTTGAAAAACTCGAACGCTTTATCCAACGGCATTAACACCACATCAGTGATTGATTTTTCGCTGATTTTTACGTAAGAAGCGTCTATCCGTAAACGGCTGCCCTTACACTCCGGGCAAGTAGTTTTACCCCTGTATCGCGATAGCAAAACACGGTACTGGATCTTATACGTTTGTTCTTCCATTTCTTTGAAAAACTCGTCAAGGCCACGGAAAAACTTATTGCCGGTCCAGAGCAGGCGCTGCTCTTTTTCGGTTAGTTGATTGTATTGGCGGTGGATAGGGAAGTCGAACTTTAAGGCATGTCTTACCAGTGCATCGTTCCATTCGCGCATTTTTTCGCCGCGCCAGGGGGCAATGGCCCCCTCATAAATGGATTTGCTTTTATCCGGGATAACCAGGTCTTCATCAATACCGATCACCTTGCCGTAACCTTCGCATTTTTTACATGCGCCATACGGATTATTAAAGCTGAAGAAGTTTGGCGTAGGCTCTTCAAACTTCAATCCGTCTAACTCAAAACGGTCGCAAAAAAAGCGCTCATGCTCGGTATCGTTGTCAGGTTGCTGGAAGCGAACAAAACAATCGCCTTTGCCTTCAAAAAAGGCAGTCTGTATGGAGTCGCCTAAGCGGCTAATAGTTTCGTCTTCCTCATTCTTGGTAACGCGGTCAACAACTATGCGTACTACAATTTGCTGATCAATTTCGGTAGTTTCTGCAGCGGCTTTTTTTGTCTTTGTTTTTTTGATCTCGACTGTTGGTTCAGCCGCCATCAAAGGAACGTTCTCTACTGTTTCATCCTCTAATAAAGATTCGATACGCGAAAGTTTGCCATTGTATTCAACACGAACAAAACCTTTTTGCATCAATACTGCAAGTTCCTCTTTAAGGCTCCGGTTATTGTGCGGGTGCAATGGAGCAAGAATGGTTACCTGGGTTTCGTTAGGCAATGAAAGCACAAAGTTAACCACATCGGTCACCGAGTCTTTTTTTACGATATTGCCTGATATGGGCGATATCGTTTTACCGATACGTGAAAAAAGCAGTTTTAAATAATCGTAGATCTCGGTTGATGTACCAACGGTTGAACGTGGGTTTGAGGTAATTACCTTTTGCTCAATAGCTATAGCCGGTGCAATGCCTTTAATATAATCAACATCGGGCTTGTTCATACGGCCCAAAAACTGGCGAGCGTATGATGAAAGGCTTTCCACATAGCGGCGCTGACCTTCGGCGTACAAAGTATCGAAAGCGAGCGATGATTTGCCCGAACCCGACATGCCGGTAACTACCACCAGTTTATTTTTGGGAATAGCCACATCAAGGTTTTTAAGGTTGTGCACCCTTGCGCCTTTTATAATAATATGCTTTTGCGGATCTTTTTCTGCTTCTTTACTCATGCTGTTTTTTGGTCGATAGTCCATGGCCTATAGACCATAGCTAAATCAGTGCCATGGTCTATGGGCTATCGGCTATGGACTTTATTTTGCGAATGCAAAAATCCTAAAAAATTTAGCAGAATCCAAATGAGTTTTGATTGTTTATTGGATTAAACTACGTGAAATATTGGAGTTTACAGTTTGCTGACTTTTTAAAACTTAATGTTGTTTTAACAACTACTTTTTAAAAAATTTATTTTGGCGAATGATTAAACCTTCGGTATTAAAAATAAGTCTAACGGAAGTGTGCCAAATAAATGATGGTTTTATAGGTAATTATACCGATTAATAGTAAAGTAGGGCGCGAAAAAAAAAAATTTTATTTGTTATTTTACCAATAATTTATTTTATTTGAGCAAACAAATCTTTAACCCCTAAGGAGCACGCTATAGAATATACTTTACTTTAAAAGGTTTTAACTAAGAATTAAGTTTTAAGTAGTACTTTCTATGGATTTTCAATTGAAGAGTGATCAGGATCTAATCCATCTATATGTAGCCGGCGACGAAGCCGGTTTAGTAGAATTGATAAGGCGTTACCAATCAAAAATATATACTTCTATTTACTTGCTGGTAAAAGACGAATACCTTGCCGAAGATATTTTTCAGGATGCATTTATAAAGGTGATTAACACCCTTAAAGCCGGTAAATATAACGAAGAGGGTAAATTTTTGCCGTGGGTAACACGTATTGCACATAACCTGGTGATTGACCATTTTCGCCGTGAAAAACGTGCGCCTATGATCAGCAATGGCGATGATTTCGACATTTTTGAAGTGCTTGGTAATTATGACGAAAGTACCGAGGACAAGATGGTTAGGGATCAAACCCATAAAGATCTTAAAGCACTGATCCAACTGCTTCCATCCGAACAAAAGGAGGTGCTCATTATGCGCCACTTTGGGGATATGAGTTTTAAAGAGATTGCCGATATTACCGATGTTAGCATCAATACCGCCCTTGGCCGTATGCGCTATGCCCTTAATAACCTCCGCAAAATGATGCAGAGCAAAGAGCTCAGCCTGAAAAATTAGTTTTTCGGTATAAGAGATTAGATATAAAGGTTAGGATATTATTGTTTAGGTTAAACCGGATAATAATATTCTAACCTTATTTTTTGTCTAAAATTCTGTTATTGTTTCATTAGTTGCTGATATAAAGTTATTTACTGTTGCAATAACGTAATTCATAGCTTCCGGTAGCTAATTTTGTTAAATAAAAATTTCATTTAATTTTCATTTAACAAAATATTATCTTTAAGCCACCGTTATAAACCATATAAAAATTATAGTAAAATAAGCTTATGGATGAAACCTTTACAAAAACGTTAAATGCATTAGCTAACGAAGCTGAAATGAACAGGAATGTACAAGAAAATCTGGACGCCGACGAAGTGATTTTTTACAATTCAATTCGTGCTGATTTGGACCTGCTGATCAGGAAACCCAAAGTGCAAACTATACACCAGATCCTGGATTATTCAAAAAGCTTACGTTAGTATTTATTGCGGATTCCCCCACTGGTTCATAGATCATAATTGTTGAAAAGGTTACCGATGCGAATCGAAAACCAAAACCCAATAAGTGATTTATGAACCTTTCTATTTTAAGATGGTTCAGTAGTTCACTGGTTTATTCGTTCATTGGTGAAAAGTTTGATAGTTTTGGAAAGTGGTTTATAAGGATGTATTTGCCATAAGCAAAGCACCAATAAACTAATGAACGAATGAACCAGTGAACTAATGTTAAAAGCCGAACGCTATCGCCATTTTGTTGATTATTTTTCTAAAAACCAGCCTAACCCGGTTACTGAGCTGCACTATAATAACCCATTCCAATTATTGGTGGCCGTTATACTTTCGGCACAGTGTACTGATAAACGGATTAACCAGGTAACGCCGGCACTGTTTGAGCGTTTTCCTACTCCGCAAGATCTGGCTGCCGCAACATCCGACGAAGTTTTTGCATACATCCGGTCAGTAAGTTATCCTAATAATAAAGCCAAACATTTGGTAGGCATGGGCAAAATGCTGATGGAAGTTTTTAATGGCGAAATACCTTCGGGGATCGAAAATCTGCAAAAATTACCAGGTGTAGGCCGTAAAACTGCCAATGTGATCGCTTCGGTTATTTTTGAAGAACCGGCCATGGCTGTTGATACACATGTTTTTAGGGTGGCCAACCGCATTGGCTTAACTAATAATGCCCGTACCCCGTTGGCGGTTGAAAAACAGTTGGTCCAAAATATTCCTAAAGAATATATAGGTGTTGCACATCACTGGCTTATATTGCATGGCCGGTATATTTGTTTGGCGCGCAGCCCTAAATGCGATATTTGTCCGCTTACGTGGTTTTGTCGCTATTATGAGCGCAATAATACAGAAGCCGCGCTGCAAAGGCTTGAAGCTGCAAAACTTAAGAAGGCCAAAGAAGCTAAAAAGAAAAAGGCCCTTAATATTATAGATAAGGAGTTGAGGAAGAGAAGTGTGGATAATTAGTTGAGTAAGTGGATAGATGACTTAGTGAGTAGTTATTATATTTACTTAATACATTCCAATCAACCAGTCGCAAAAAAATAAATTACTAAAAAAATTAGTAATTTTAAAAAATGTAATTATATTTGTTGAAGAAATTAATACGATGGCTAACATAGATAAAAATAGCGCTGATAAATTGAAGGCATTACAGCTTACATTAGATAAGCTGGAAAAATCATACGGTAAAGGTACCATCATGAAATTGGGCGAATCCGTAGTTGAACAAACTGAAGTTATATCAACCGGCTCATTAGGGCTTGATATTGCTTTGGGAGTTAACGGTTTGCCTAAAGGAAGGATCATTGAGATCTACGGGCCTGAATCGTCAGGTAAAACAACTTTGGCTATCCATGCCATTGCCGAATCGCAAAAGAACGGTGGAATTGCAGCCTTTATTGATGCGGAGCACGCTTTCGATCGTTTTTATGCCAAGAAATTAGGCGTGGATGTTGAAAACCTGCTGATCTCCCAGCCTGATAATGGTGAACAGGCACTGGAAATTGCCGATAACCTAATCCGTTCGGGCGCTATTGATATTTTGGTTATCGACTCTGTTGCAGCGTTGGTTCCTAAAGCCGAGATAGAAGGCGAAATGGGCGATTCAAAAATGGGCCTGCATGCACGTTTAATGTCCCAGGCATTACGTAAGCTAACCGGCACTATCAGCAAAACAGGATGCTGCTGTATCTTTATTAACCAGCTGCGCGATAAGATCGGTGTTATGTTTGGCAACCCTGAAACCACTACTGGTGGTAATGCATTGAAATTTTATGCTTCGGTACGTTTGGATGTACGCCGTATTTCCCAAATTAAAGACACTGATGAGGTTTCCGGTAACCGCGTAAAGGTTAAGATCGTTAAGAATAAAGTTGCCCCTCCGTTCCGTGTAGCCGAGTTTGATATCATGTTTGGCGAAGGTATTTCAAAGGCCGGTGAGATCATTGACCTGGGTGTTGAATACAACATTATTAAAAAAGCAGGGTCATGGTTTAGCTATGGCGAAACCCGTTTAGGCCAGGGGCGTGATGCTGTTAAACAACTGATCCTTGATAACCCTGAGCTACAGGAAGAATTGGAAAATAAGATCAAAGAAACAGTAACCGGCGAAAGCATGGAAGAAGTATAATTGGGATTATACTGATCTTTAAAGTGATTTAATGAATATATAAGAAGGCCTCCTGTAAGGGGGCTTTTTTTGTAAAATTGCCGCGGGTTTGGCGTAGTGTAACCCGCGGCAGTACTATGTTAGCAATTGTTCCTGTTTTTCCGCAAAAAGAATATCTTTATCACCGCATAAACCGGAAAAAGCTATGGGATCATCAAAAGAGATTGTTACAAATATGTTTGCTTCAGGTGGTATTACCGTGAATGGCAATAACCCATGGGATTTACAGGTACGCAATCCTAAATTGTATGATCGTGTGCTGGCAGGAGGGTCTTTAGGTTTTGGGGAAGCCTACATGGAAGGTTGGTGGGATTGTGAAGCGCTTGACGAATTTTTTTTTCGCGTCCAGTATCACCGGGTTGATAAAATGATCCCGCGCGACTTAAATACGCTTAAATACTTTCTCAAGGCAAAATTTAGTAATCAGCAAACCAAATCAAAGGCAAAAGAAGTTGCACACAAGCATTATGATATTGGCAACGACCTGTTTGAGTTGATGCTTGATAAGCGGATGATATACTCCTGTGCCTATTGGGAAACTGCACAAACATTGGATGAGGCCCAGGAAGCTAAGCTTGATCTGATTTGTCGTAAGTTAAAATTGGAACCAGGCATGAGCTTACTTGATATAGGCTGCGGATGGGGCGGCCTCCTTCAATATGCGGCCGAAAAGTATGGCGTAAAAGGGATAGGCGTAACCCTTTCAGAAGAGCAGGCCATTATTGCAAAGGAGATTAACAAAGGTTTGCCTGTGGAGATCAGGGTGCAGGATTATCGCGATGTACATGAAAAATTCGACAGGATAGTTTCTGTGGGGATGCTTGAACATGTTGGCTACCGTAATTATCGCATCTTTATGGAAAGGGTGAACGAAAATTTAGCAGATGACGGTATTTGCCTTCTTCATACCATAGGCGGTAATTACTCAACTAAAGTTACCGATCCCTGGATTGCAAAATACATATTTCCGAATGGTATGCTGCCATCTGCAGCACAACTCTCAACAGCATGGCAGGGCTTATTTATTTTGGAAGATTGGCATAACTTCGGCGTATATTACGACCGAACCTGTATGGAGTGGCGTAAAAAATTTGAGCAAAGCTGGCCGCAGCTTAACGTTAAATATGGTGATACCTTTTACCGCATGTGGCGCTACTATCTTAGTGCCAGCGCTGCATCCTTCCGCTCAAGAAAAAACCATTTATGGCATATTGTTTTAACCAAACCAAAGCATCTGGGATTGTACAAATCAATAAGATAAGCCCCTTCTTTTCATTAATCAAATAAATGACGTAAAAGTACGTATTCAATAAACGTGTTTTTACTTAATTGAAAATCAAGTATTTGGATTTACTTTATTGTATTTTAGGAATTTCCCAAATACTTACAATATGTTGCCATCACGTTTGAACAGGCCCCTGTATTTTTATAGGAAGCTTATCCCTGCTGTTTTAATCTCATTAATGCTGTGCAGTTGTTACACGGCCCGTGTCGAAACAAAGGCGCAGGCTGGGTCAGAGGTATCGCACCAGAATGTAAACTTCTTTTTTTGGGGAGCTATCCAAAGCCCCAAGCGAATCGTTACTCCTATATGTGATTCCCTTGGCTCCAATGGTATGGCCGAAGTTACGGTGAAGAATAATTTCGGTTATTCCTTGCTTACTGTTGTAACCTTAGGTATCTGGAGCCCTGCAAGGGTAGAGTGGAAATGCGGTAAACCTTGCGCCAAAGATGGCGTAATCAAATAAGCGGCTATGAAAGTTATTAAAACAGGAGTCAGCAGTTGGGAAAACCGGCACGAAACTTTTACCGAGCAAATTAAAGATCTGTATGAATTAGGCAACGAAGACAATCTTGATGCCCTTGAAGGTTATAATGACGCTACCAAAGGGCTTCAAAACCTGATTAAAGAAGCTATTGAGACCGGTACCCCATTACGATCATTGGGCGCTGGCTGGTCGTGGACAAAAATAGCAACGGTTAAAGATGGTGTAATGCTGGATACAAAACCCCTTAACACCAGGTTTACTATTGCCGATACAGCCGTAAACCCTGCTTACACTGGCAACAAAGACCACCTGCTTTTTGCACAAAGTGGCAACGGTATTTGGGAACTCGGCGCATTTTTGAAAAACAGGGGCCTGTCACTCAAAACTTCCGGTGCCAGCAACGGGCAAACTATAGCTGGTGCAGTGAGTACAGGAACTCATGGCTCGGCGTTTGATTTTGGTGCCACACCAGATTTTGTAGTAGGGCTCCATATTGTGGTAAGTCCCGACAGGCACATTTGGTTGGAAAGAGCCTCCGCTCCCATTGTAGCGCAACGGTTTATGGATCTGCTGCAAACCGAGCTGGTACAGGATGATGAACTTTTCAATGCCGCATTGGTAAGTTTTGGGAGCTTCGGTATTATCCACGGCGTACTAATGGAAACAGAACCCCTGTTTTTGTTAGAAACTTATGTGCAACGGTTACCTTATGATGCCGAACTGCAGGGTATGATGGCAACACTTGATTTTAGCGATACCGATAAGCTGCCATGCGGTAACGAGCGCCCTTTCCATTTTTCGGTACTGCTTAATCCGTACGATCTGGATAAAGGGGCATTTGTAACCACTATGTATAAGCGCCCGTATCGTACCAACTATCAGCCCCCGGTTGATAACGCGGCGGGGATCGGCCCGGGAGATGATGCTGCCAGTTTTATAGGTACTATTACTGATGCTGTGCCCGCTTTAGTTCCGGTTGTAGTTACCAAGGTGTTAAATATCAGCATGACAACTAATACTGATCCTCATTTTGGTACGCTGGGCGAAATTTTTAGCAATACTACGTTAAGAGGAAAACTATTGAGCTCTGCCATCGGTTTCCCGGCAGAACTTTCGCCAAGGGTTGCCGATTTGATGTTGAAGATCAATAAAGATATCGGCCCTTTCAGCGGTGTATTTTCATTTAGGTTTGTTAAGCAAACCAAAGCCACATTGGGCTTTACCCGGTTTGAACATACCTGCATTATGGAGTTGGATGCACCACTATCAGACAAAGCTTATAACTTTTATACCCAGGTATGGCTGATGCTTGAGCATGAAAATATCCCCTTTACATTTCATTGGGGCAAGGCCAACGAAATTACCCCACAACGCATCCAAAGAATGTACGGCGATGCAGCTACCCGGTGGGTCAACGCCCGGAAAACCCTGCTCAATGCCGACTGCCAGAAAGTTTTTACCAATCAAATTACGCAGCAATGGGGGCTGGCCTGAAATATATTAACCGGAGAAACTATACAGCGTGGCTTAAAATCATAGTAAGTGGTCTGCTCTTTTTCTGTTCAGGCTTCTTGCAATCTAAAGCTCAAACCACTACACAGATCATCAATGAGATAAAGGCGATAAACAGCAAAGTGACTAACTATTCTAACAGCACAGGCCATGGGATGCTGATCTCTAATAAAAGCATGAATATCTTCCTGTCCAATAAGGTGAGCTCCTACCTCTCCGGTAATGAAGACCTTTCGTTGTATAAAAATTATGTTAATATCAACGCTGCGGAAGGGATGATCAGCATCAATCATAATTTTCACCAACCGGTTGATAGTGATGATTGGGTAAGGTCATTTGTAGTAGCAGGGGCGAGGGTAAATATAGCAAACGCGTATTCGGCAAAAAGTGCTAACAGGTATTATGATAATCAATTGGGTTTTACCATTCAAAAAACTTGGATGGGAAAGCCGAAAACTTATTACGCAGCCAATGGTGATTTTAAAAAGGAGATGGATGCAGCCCGGGCATTGATGGTAAATACAATCGCTCAAAGTATCAACAAAAAGGCCGAAGAGTTTGAGCAATCTCTTAACGCTTTGAAACAGGAGGAGGCGCCGGGACAAAATCTCAATGAGGTGAAAAGCAAACTTCGGGAAACCTTTTATGCTTCGCTCCGGGGAGATTATTTGCAACGGTTTTCCGAACAGCAATCAGAACTACTGGTAAATACAGGTAATTATGACCTGGTAACCGATAACTGGACAAGTCTGGGCGTTTATATCCCGGTTATCCCACAAAAATTTATGGTAAGCAATGATGTGAATGCACAGGTTAACAAACATTATAACTACCCGCTCGAATTATTTGTAAGTCATACTCGTTTCTGGGAAAGCCCTAAATTGGGCCGGTTCTTTTTAACCTTTGCCGGTAAAGGCTTTGTGAATAATACGGTACAAAGCGGTTCCTTATTTAGTGCTGATGTAACGGGAGCACAGGGAACAGATGGGATCAACACCGTCACCATAAATAAAGGTGACCGGTACATAGGCCAATATAAAAACTTTATAACACCCGTTGCGGCAGGTAAGTTAGTGTATATCCCCGGAACCTCGCATGTTGGCATTAGTTTCCGGATTGAAAAAAATTTGGGGACTTATAAAGCGCTCAACTCTATCATCGGCATCCCAATTGTTCTTATTGATAAAAAGGGAGTCACAGCCATAAATTTTGAAGCACAACTTTTGCTTCAGGACATCAATAATTCCTTAAAGAATACCCGACTGCCTTACAATAAAACAGCAATCGGGCTAACGGTAGGGATCCCGTTTAGTAAGATTGTATACTAAACAAGCTTACTCATCTCCTCCAAAACCGCTCTTTTCAAAGCCATGATATAACCGGTATGCAAACCATCATGAAATGGCAAAAAACGGATTGCTTCTTCTATATTGCTCAAGGTAACACCATAACGGGTGGTCATCGGTTGATAGTTTGAGAAAATACCTGTCTGGTAATCTTCCTCCATTTTATCAATAGTTGAAATAAGCAGCTCTTTAACCTCAGCAATATCATCGGCATTAATAAAACTTTGCGGCTTTGTTTCGGGACGGTAGGGGGTATAGTACTTGTCATCAACCACAATAGGTACGCCTGCACGTGTATAGCAAATACCTTGTTGTCCGGAAATCATATGCGCCAGGTTCCAGATCAGGTTGTTATTAAACCCTGCGGGGATGTGGTTAAGTTGTTCGGGGCTAAGATCTTTAACAACGTTTAACAGCATCAGGCGCGGTTTTTTGATAACCTCAAATTCTTGTTTCATTTTATATTGGATGGGTTAAGGCTTTCCAGCTGCGCTAAATTATGAAGATTGTGGTATGTTTTTCGTCAAATTATCACATCGCCGCTGCCAACGTTTTATGGCTTATATCTTTTATCATACCTTTGCCCATTCATTTACTCATCCATTTTAATGCAGGATACCTCTTTAAATAGCGCGCCGGTAAAATATAACAAGCCAATAATTTATTTTTTACTGTTGTGGGCTTTGCTAAATGCCGTACAGGCATTTACCCTGGAGATCCATGCGGATGAGGCCTACTACTGGGTTTACTCGCGTTTTTTAGACTGGGGATATTATGACCATCCGCCTATGGTGGCCGTTTTCATTAAAGCAGGTTACAGTCTCATACATAATGAATTTGGGGTGAGGCTCTTTACAGTGATGAGCACCACCGCATCTTTATACCTGATGTGGCTGATGCTAAAGCGCTATAGGGTTGATGCCATCAACTTTATACTGGTGGTTTCGGGCATCTTTGTATTCCATATTTATGGTTTTACCACCACACCTGATGCCCCTTTGCTGTTTTTCACGGTGCTGTTCCTGTATTTTTATCAGCAATATATTGAAGAGGACAGCTTAAAACTTGCCATTATATTGGGCGTGGTGATAGCCTGCCTGCTATATAGTAAGTACCATGGCATTTTGTTGGTTGCTTTCACGCTTGTATCTAATATAAAATTGCTTAAGCGAGGGTCTTTTTACGGAATTGTGCTGCTGGCGCTTGCTTTGTATGCACCGCATATCCTGTGGCAGGTAAACCACGATTATCCTTCAATAAGCTATCACCTTAGCGAGCGTTCGGCCGATGACTACCAGTTGGATAATACCTATTTATATCCATTGGGGCAGTTGATAATGGCCGGGCCGCTGATTGGCTGGTTCCTTTTTTATAAAGGATTTACAACCAAAATACAAGATGTTTTCACCCGCACCCTGCTCGTAAACAGCGCGGGCATTTTAGCATTCTTTTTTCTCACCTCCTTTAAAGGTGAAGTACAGCTCCATTGGACACTGATTGCTTATGTGCCGTTGAGCATGCTGGTGCTCATCAGTTTTGCCAGGCCGGGAGGCAAACCTACCTGGTTTAACCGTTTGGCTGTTATAAACCTCAGCCTGATTTTGCTTGTTCGTATCTGTATTATCTGGGGGCCTCCGTTGTTGCTAAAGATCGATGCCATGAAAAGCTTTTTCGGCTTTAAGGATTGGGCTCATCAGATCCAGAAAAAGGCAGGCAATAATTATGTGATATTTTATGACGGTTTTCAGGATCCGTCCAAATACAATTTTTATAATAACACCACCCGTGGGCTTGCCTATGATTCACGCCATTATCGCCGTACCCAGTATGATATCTGGCCTATAGAAGACAGCATTCAGCATAAAAAAACTTATTATGTACTGGATGTTTGGTTGCCCGGTGTAACAACCGATTCCATTAACGTATTTGCCGGTAAATGGTATGGCGGTTGGGTCGACGATACGCGCACTTATCAGCGGGTTGAATTTGAAACACTTGCTCCCAAAGAAGCCGTTAGTCCGGGGCAAAAAATAGATTTCGACCTTACGGTTAAAAATCCTTATCCATTCGCCATTGATTTCAGTAATAAAAATCAAAAGCACCCTGTATTTTTTGAAGCCTGTTTCTTTAAAAAGACTGATCAGATCACTAATCAAAAGGCAGATGATTCATTCCATAACATTGCCCTAAAGCCGGGCGAAAGCACTCATTTTAAATTTAACGTAACAGCACCGGAGCAGCCTGGCAGATATCAACTCATTTTTTCATTGCGTACCGAACCATTTTTTGGCGGCCGTAACAGCAAGAGCATCAACATTACAGTAAAATAATAAATCGACTATGTTTAAACGGATATACCTTTTTGTCTTTTTTTCGATCATAACCACCACTGCAGCCCTTGCACAGGGTAGCCTTGATATCCATTTTAATGGCTTGGGTTTTATGGATAACCGGGAGTACAAAGATTTTGTTGCCCGCTCACGCACCTATTCGGGTGTGCGTACCGCGCTTGACCTGGGCTTGAATATCGATAGTGTGAACCACTTTATTGTAGGGGTTAACGGCATTCATGAGTTTGGTGCAAAACCATATTTTTTGAAAGTTAATCCAGTTGCTTATTACAGCTTTACCGGTAAAAACTGGCTGTTCAATGCCGGTGCTTTCCCGCGCGAGGGTTTGCTGGATGATTATCCACGGGCTCTACTGAACGATACTTTGCGCTACTATCGCCCCAATGTTGAGGGTTTGCTTACTCGTTTTCATAATGCCCACTTTACCGAAACTGCCTGGATTGACTGGGTAAGCCGCCAAACCGTTACCGATCGTGAGCAGTTCCTGTTCGGTTTTTCGGGTAAATACCGACCAAGCTTAACCGGGCCCTTTTATGTTTCGCACTATTTTTTGCTGATGCATGATGCAGGGGCTGAGGTGCTTTTACCAAACGACCACATCCAGGATAATGGCGGCGGACAAATAAGATTAGGGCTCGACTTAAGTCATAAAACCATTTTAGATTCGTTATCTATTGAAGCAGGCGGCATGATGTCGTTTGAGCGGGTTAGGGGTGTTGATGGTTTTCATAAACCCGCCGGCTTTGTAGCTAATGCTTATTTAAGCTGGAAACGTTTTGCCCTATTTGACGAATTTTACAAAGGCCAGGGCAGCCATATTATTTACGGCGACGCGTTTTTTGAAAAGAAAACTTATAACCGTTTAGATATTATTTACACGCCGTTTTTATACAAGCGTGTAAAGGGACAGTTTATATTAAGCCTGCACCAAACACCGGGATACAGCAGCAACCAGGAAGCCTTCAGGGTAACGGTTGATCTGGGCCGCCAAACCCTGGTAAGGTTTAAGGATTAGTAAAGCTATGCGTAGAGACGCAGCACATGCGTCTCTACTTTAATAAAACGACAGATCCTGCAAATTTCTGTCGCAAAAAGAGACGCATGTAATGCGTCTCTACAATAAATGTTAACCTTTATAACACACATATATCATCCATGCAATTAAAAAAACAACTATTAATTTTCGCAGTACTACTGCTCGCGGCACCTGCAAGGCTGCTTGCGCAAGACAACCAGTTTTCGGGCTGGGCGGCTATTTTTCACAGCCAAAAATTATCCGAACATTGGGGTTATTCGTTCGACGGACAATTGCGCTCGCATGATGAAGTAAGTTACCTAAAGCATATCCTGCTCCGTCCTTCGGCTAATTATTATTTTGCCAAAAACAAGGTAGGGGCCTTGGGTTATGCCTACATAGCTACCTATGGCCGAACTCCAAGTAACGAAACAACATTTCGCCCGGAGCACCGCATTTGGCAGCAGTACACATATACCCATAAGCTTACCAAACATGTGCAATTGGCACATCGTTTTAGGTTAGAGCAGCGCTTTTTAGGGAACACTGCCGATAATAAAAACGATCGGTATTTTGCCCAGCGTTTCAGGTATTTTGCCCGTGCAGTGATCCCGATGAAACCGGATTCGGATGTATTTACAGAAGGTACTTTCCTCGCCCTGCAAAACGAGGCCTTTGTAAACGTTCAAAATAAGAATAAAGTTAATAAACACTTTTTTGATCAAAACCGTGCTTACGTAGCGGTTGGCTACCGCTTTAGCAAATCATTTGACGCCGAAGCTGGTTATCTTAATCAATACATTAAACAAGCCGATGCCTATGTGGTAAACCATGTAGCACAGCTGGCTTTTTATACAAGGTTTTAATAACTAAGCGATTTCTAAGGCTCCCCTCTTGAGAGTAATAGCCCATGAAAAGGCAGGAATAATTTGTATATTTATGATAATGAATATCATAGAGACGATTAAGCGTTTTCCAGATCAGTCCAGTTGCATAGACTATCTTGAAGGATTAAGATGGCAAGGATTGCCAGAATGCCCGTATTGCAACAGCAAACGGAGCAGCAAGCGCCAGGAAAGCCAACGGCATATTTGCAATAGCTGTAACCGCAGCTATAGCGTTTTGGTCGGCACTGTTTTCGAGGGCACCAAACTTCCTTTGCCGCAATGGTTTTTGGCTATTTCATTAATGCTGAATGCGAAAAAGGGGTTATCTGCACGTCAGTTAAGCAGGGATCTGGGATGCAATCGTAAGACAG
>NZ_FNCG01000013.1 GCF_900100945.1 Mucilaginibacter gossypii
CGTGGCCGTTGCACAACGAATACTTAGACAACAAATAAGTATTCGTTATCTAATCACTTTCCTGAAAAACCTGATTAGGTGTAGTAAAAACGGGAGCTTTTAAATGCTTCTAAAAGGCTCATTATTACCTGCAAGAACGACTTTCCTTCATATTTAATTAACTTTTTAAGATTGTAAGCGATTCCTGCCATCAACATGCATTTATTGGCTAATTCTATTCCAATTGTATTTACTTTTCTCATTCCCAGGTACTCAACCAGCGTTCCAATGACAGGCTCCACTGTGCTTTTTCTTATGACCATCATTTGTTTGCCATAGGCCTCGTTTAATCGTTTGTGCATGTCGTCAAACAGCGGCTTAGAAAGCGAATTTGTAATTGTTTTATAGGTTGATTTTTTGAGGCACTGTTTGCGAACAGAACATACCGCACAATCGGATCGTTTACTCATATATTCTTTAGAAACGCCGTGATGATCCTTATAACCAATAAATTTTAAGCTATTACCCTGACTACATTGGTATGTATCATTTTCAGCATTATATGTAAAACCCTGCCGTTCTGACTTGTAAGTGCCTGTGTTGGGGATATATCCGGTAATTCCTCTTGAAACAAGGCTTTGCAATACAGTTGAACTGCTATAATTAGCATCCGCAATTACTTCCTTTACCTCCAAACCATGATCTCCGAGATTGGCACAAACTTTATCAAGCACTGTATCAAGACATTGGTTGTCCTTTTTGTCTGCATGGCAGGCTCCAATGCTTGTAATCACATAGCTGGATGTATCTACGCTAAGCTGACTGAGATAATTTAACTTAGTTACCTTGCCCGGTTTTACAGACATTCTCGCATCCGGATCAGTAGCACTTGCCCGGTTAGCATTACTGCGCTTTTGTGTTTTTTGCCTTTCTGATTTATCGGATAAGTGATCATCTCCTTCAGTTGCCTGACCTTCTTTTAACTGGTCTGTGAACACCTGTCCATCCTCTAAAATATCCTCAACACTACTCATTGATGCATTCGCTTTTACAAACACACTATCAACTGCCTGTCTTTTGCCGGTTAACATTCCTTTGTCTATGCACTGCTTTAATACTTGTTTAAATAATTGGTTAAATATGTCTTCATCATAAAGCTGACGGGTACGACTTAAAGTAGAATGCCAAGGCAATTCTTCGTCGATATCGTAACCAATAAAATAAAGAATATCAAGGCGCATGGATGATATGTTAATGATGCGCCTATCACTTGGCTGATTCTCCAAATAGCCTACGAGTAATAACTTAAAGAAAACAACCGGGTCAATACTTTTTTGTCCGTCTTTTCCGTAATACTTAGCAGTAGAAGCATATAAAAACTGAAGATCTAGTGTTTCTTTCAGCTTTCGGTATATGTTGTCTGCCGGAACACGGTCGGATAATTGGAAATTGGTAAAGAGTTTCTCTTGATAGTGCTTCTTTCCTTGCATGTCATTAAGATACTAAAAACCAGTATCTTAACATAAATTATTATAAAATAACTGGCGCGTTGTGCAACGGCCACAACACGCGTGCGCCAGCGAAGGATGTAGGCTTAGTAGGCGAGGCGACGATGCAGACTTAGCAATTGAGGCACACGCGACACGCGTGCGCCAGCGCAGGGCTACATACTCATGTAGGTTGGATAACAGAGGTATTTATAATTTGATTTTATTTGTATAATATTACATGTTAATACCAATAACCTCAACCGTATGACAATCTTTACATTAGAAGAGCTAAAAGATACAATTACATTGTTTAGTGCAACTGAAGCTGATTTTTGGAGCGAGAATAGCATTGTCGCTTTAGAGCATAATAATCATCAATCAGGTTGTATTTTAAAGGTATACGGTGATCAGGTTGACGAGATTGGATTGAAATGGACAAAAACAGTAGTGAAAAATGGTTACAAGGAAGAAAAGAAATTTATTGAAAAAAGTGCAGAGGCCATATCCTTTTTTTTAACCAGACATTTTACTGAATTCAATGTCATCGAAGAAGCATGTATAGGGACTGGGGTTGATTACTGGTTGGGATACGATGACAAGCACCAAAAATATAATCCGAAAAATTTTTTAACTGCTCGTCTGGAAATTTCTGGAATTAACATTGAAACACTCTCGAATAGCCTTGAAAAACGTGTAAAAGTAAAGATGATGCAAACAGTGCCATCGGATGATACTGCTTTACCTGCATATATTTCTATTGTTGAACATTCTACTCCAAAAGCACATTTTAGCAAAAAATGAAAGACATCAAAAACATTCATGGCCGTGCAATGGAGTTGATGCGTATTGCAAATCAAAACCTCATTGATCGAAATAAAGAAGCCTATTATGAAAATACAAAGGCCGCCTTGGAATTGGAGGAAGAAGCAGCTTTTGAATTATTCGCAGATTTTGATAGCGAACCCACGAGATCGGTCTTATTTAGAAGTGCTGCAAACTTAGCTTATAATTTAGGAGAACATGGAAGAGCCGAGAAGCTCATTTATCAGGCGCTATCTGGATCTCCTTACGCAGAAATAAAAGCTGAATTAATTGGCTTAAAGGAAAAAATAGAGGATTCGCTTGTCAGGGAATTATCAGCGAATGATATTGTAGAATATAGTTATATAAATGTTATAAAGGAGAATGCAGTTAATCTAAAAATCGAACCTAAGACGGATAAATACTCAAAAGCTGTGGTCGTAGATTACATTGTAGACTTTTTGAAAAACATACAGACATCTTACAAAAATTTTGCTGAGATATTATTCAGAAAGAACTTTGGGGAAGACGAATACCCGAATTATGAAAATGCATTGACTTCGTTTCGAAAAGATTCTAATCTTCTAATGGTCAATTTGAATTATCAAAGTTTTGGTATTGGTTTGGTTGCTGACACTGAAATTATGAACTATAAATATGACATGAGCGAAAAGTTTGTCAGCTTTAAAAAAACTCTTTTCGATGGATTTAAAAACGACGTTTTATTTGCAGATCTTAATTCTGAAAAATTTCATCAACAGATTGCTGAAAGATTCGATGATGAAGAACGAACTAAAATCTATTCTACTATTATTAATTCATTAGAAAGTAAATCTGATTATAAAATTTCTATATCCGATCAAGACTTTAAATTCAAGGTCAGAGAATTACCAACGATTAATAAAAAAGCACAGTCAATCTTAAAACCTAAAGTTGTAAGAGTTAATGAAACCGAAAGTGAATTAGTTATAAAAAAAACAATGGAGTTAACAGATGTTGACGGTAATAAACGAGCAAAACTACAGACTGAATATTTGAGTTATGCGGAGTTTTCAATTGATATTTCTGACATCGACGAAAAACAACAAGATACTCGAATCTATTTCTCAGATCCTTACAATATTAAAATCGTTTTTGAAGGAAATAGGTTTTCAATAAATGATAGCTTTTTTCAAATTTACGTCGATAGTCAAGATTTCAAGGAAATCAAGAAAGCTTATGAACTTGCTTTAGTGCGAAAGTATTTAACTTTGTCAACTAATAATGATCTTTCGATTGATGATCAGGTTGTTTTAGAGAATATGAAAAAAACATTTTTAGTTTCTTAGTATAAATTCATAACCGGCGTGACTATGCAGGGCGGGTTTAAGTTTAAGGGGAGAGTACTCGCTACCTGTACGAAAACCTTTATCTTATTTAAATCTCCAAATTCCATTTTTAATGATAATATTTCTTAGCTGGCGCGAGTATGCAGCGGGAGGTTGTGGGGTGAGTACTCGTGACTTTTTTGAATTTGTATTGTAAACTTATATAGGATGAAGTATAAAGTCACGAGTACGCCGTGCTTTTGCCGACGCTGCATACTCGCGCCGGGTGGGGCCAGAGGGGAGGATAAAACTTAATTAATCATCGGATTCATCTATCTCGTTGTCATCAACAATAAACTCAACGTTAGCCGATAAGTTTAAAAATCTTAACGTTGGATGGTCATATGAATAATAAGCGATACTTTTATCCTGGAAAATATTTACAACTCTAAGAACTTCAGTTTTTGCGTAATATTTAAGACTACCACTATAATGAGGTTCGGTAATATTCCCAAAAGTTTCAGTCCCGGTTAACTCCACTTCTAAGTAAACGATTTCAACAAAGTCTTCTGTTTTTAAATCCCTTTTAGCATGATTAATTAAAATTATATCATTTTTTTTGAAATATTCTATAATCTTAGCTCTCGCAATTTCTATATAATCCAGGTTCGATGTTATGCGATTCCTAAATTCAGTATTGATAATGCTCCGAACTTCGACTTCGTCATTTTCATTATCAAACGGTCTATTGTAAGCCGCTTCGACCGTTCCTTGAAGGTATTCCATGATTAGTTATATATTGATTAATAATTTTCTGCTTTTATTTTACTGATAATAAGTGTTTTGTGGAAGTGCTGTTGAGTTAAAACAATTTGTTCATATCTACATTATATCCCGATTCCTTTAATTCCTTAGCAACATCGACTTCCCACCTCGCATTATTCATATCAATATAAACAACGCCGGAAATATCGTTAGGAGTTTCTATGTCACCTTTTACCAGTGCGCATACATTTTTACGACCAATCTTCCCGATCAAAAAACCGTGTTCAAATACCACGTTTTGCCGCGCTCGTGATTTCAAATTGGCTTCCTCCCCTTGTACGGCACCCATATCACATGCAGTGTAAAGCACAATGCCAAACCCGACATTTGAATAACTTTCGATTTTTTCAATTATAGTTTTTCCAGCACTGCTTTGTTCATGCAAAATAATTGGCGTAAAACCGAGTTTTTCTATAAGCCGTGCTGCTTGTAGCTTTGCGATTTCATCGCGACCGTGTACTATGAAAACATGTGTTTTTGAGAGAGCATTTATTTGTTGGGATGAAGTTGTATTAATTTCTGATTTTATGAGTTCGGATTTATCTTTTAGATCTTTAAGATTCGTCAGTTTATAATTAATTAAATTCTTTAATGTCAAAATAGGGTTACCCGGAACATCTCCCATTTGTCCAATAAAAGTATAGCCAGCGTCAGCGTATGATTTTCTATACTCGTTTTGCGGATTATCAAAACTTTGTTTTAAATATTCATTATTATAACCGTTCCAAGAGGTGTAGTCGGTCTGAAGTAAAGCCAGTTCGTCTTGACTTATAATATTGCGGAGAACTAAATCTGTACCTAATTTAATCCTTTGATCTATTTTACTTTCAAATTCGTGATTAGAAATGTTTAAGCGGGTGGATAAAGATTGCGGATTGGAGGATTTTTGTCCCATCTAAGTTTATGGTTCTAAGTTTAAATTGGGGAATAAATATAAATATTCTTCATTATATATAAATAGTTATTTTTTAATAATATATGCTCCCTGCTACCGCAAGCAAATCCAATACTTAGCAAACTGGCCACAAGGCTAAGCAATAAATAAAAATTCAAGGTCCTGTCCGAAACCCGTCCGGCAACTACCCCTTCCTCAAAACGGACGGACAAACCATTTTTTATCCTCCCCTTCGGGCCCCCGCGCCGCAGCCGCGTTAGGGATTGCAGCGGAAAACCCACAGCCTTGCGCAGGCCTTCGCGCAGAGGCTAAGGCGAGGATTTGCAGCGTAAAGCCCGGCCGCAGGCAACGCCATTGTTTCATTTCGGAATTGGGATTTTCAATTTCGGATTTAAGGCATGGAGAAACGGCTGTTATGCTGAGTGTTTAAATCCGGGGCGTCTGAAGGTGAAATGACAAATCCACCACGTCATTGCTATAAGGAGTGAAGCAATCCCCGACAGGCTGGTAACGGGGTTTATTAGTATTTGACTTGCATCGTCGCGCTCCTGGCCGCGCGGGGCCAGTTACGTTTTTCGCTATTGTTCATTTTTTAAGGTGCTCAAGAAGGCTCCGCCGTTTGTCGCCACAAAAGTAACCAAAAAGGCTTGCAGCAGAAGGCTTCTTTGCGCACAACCTGGCCCCATAGCCCTCGGCGCGGCCTTTACCCTGCAAAACGAACAGAACCACGGGCTGCAATTATTTTGCCCCGATTCGCACGCAATGCCTCCGCTTCTGCAAAAACTTGCTATGCCCCTGCAGCCGCACCGCCCAGCATCGTTCTGCTCGTTTTCACCCGAAGCTGATCTGCTGCGAAAAACTACATTTTTTATCTTGTCATGGGTAGTAAAATGACATCTACGTCATTGCTGTAAGGAATAAAGCAATCCCCGACAGGTTGGAAACGGGCTTCATTAGTATTTGACTTACATCGTCGCGCTCTTGGCCGCGCGGGGCCAGTTACTTTTGTCGCCACAAAAGTAACCAAAAAGGCTTGCAGCAGAAAGGCTTCTTTGCGCACAGCCTGGCCCCATAGCCCTCGGCGCGGCCTTCACCCTGCAAAACGAACAGAACCACGGGCTGCAATTATTTTGCCCCGATTCGCACGCAATGCCTCCGCTTCTGCAAAAACTTGCTATGCCCCTTCAGCCGCACCGCCCAGCATCGTTCTGCTCGTTTTCACCCGAAGCTGATCTGCTGCGAAAAACCACATTTTTTTTCTTGGTCATGGGTAGCTCGTCGAAGTATGGCGGGCAGGCCTCTGCGCGCGACCCTTCGACAGGCTCAGGCTGACAGGCCGCTATCACTGCAACTGCTGCTACTGCAACTAAAAAACTAACTGCAAACTGCCCACCAAAAACTGCCAACTGATTATTGCAACGTCACCACCTTGTACAAAATCCACCCATCGGTTTCGTAGGCGCGTTTATAGTTTACACCGCTGTTGAGGCGGCGGATTTCGGGGATGTACCGGTCGCTGAGCTGGGTGTAGCCGGTGAAGGGGTTTTTGGGGGTGGCTATCAGGATATAGTCGTCGTATTTGTAAGGGGTTTCAATGGCCGACAGGAACGAGTTGAGCTGGTAGGGCAGGGTTAGTTTTTTGATATTGTTGGTAAAAGCCACAATGGGGTATGATACGGCATCGTCCATGAGGATGTGCGTACCATCGGGCAGGCTATTGATGTAGGCTGCTATTTCTTTGCTTTCGTTTTGATCGGTATTAGGTTCCAGCCGGCTAAGGGTTGTGATGAAGCGGCGCTCGTCGGTAATGAGCGAGTTGGTTAAAAAGGTGTAGCCGGTATACAGCTGCAGTACAATTACAAAGGCCAGGCCCAGTTTAACGGCCAGTTTATTTTTGATAGTATGTACCTTAAATATGATACACAGCAGCGCCACAAACAAAAATATAAGATAGTACTGGTAGGTGAGGAACAGCTTATCGTACTTAATGTGCAAAAACTCTACAAAGGCAAACAGGGTGAGCACGGTGAGCACATGATAAGTGCTTTCGCGCAGCAGGTACAGGCCAAACAGTATCAGCGGACAAAAATAAATCACCCTTAATGATACCAGGATGCTGAGCTCGGGCAGCTGGTAGTTTACGGCAGTGGCGGCGGTATCGTAATTCAACTTATCGACCAGTACATTCCAGGTGGCCAGGGGGCTCTCCATAAAGTAGTTATAGTCGCTGGCGTGGGTTTGGTTAAGCAGCTTGTAGCAAACCAGCGATACCACAGGCAGGATAAACAAGATGACATAAATGGCAAAGGTTTTATTAATAAGCTTACGCCTTAACGACGGACTGTTAAAGCTCATGAACAGCCTGAAAATGGATTCCTTTTCGCCCAGGTTAAGGCTGGCCAGCGTGATGGACAGCACCAGCGGGATAAAGAACAGCGTAAGCCAGATGAATCGGTAATCGCAAAAAATGAGCAATACCAAACACATGCTGGCTATGGATACGTGGAACGTGGTGTTTGAGCGGTAAAACTTAAGCAGGTTAAGGAAAAACAGGTACACGAAGATCACTACCAGGTAAATGGCTTTGCCCGAGCAGGCCATGTAAATGATACCGGGATGCAGCAAAAATAGCAGGGCTACCATGATGAGGTAAAAATCGTCCTTCACCCTGATAACAAACGAGCGCGAAATAAGATAAAAGAAGCCCGCCGTACCCAACGCCGATGCGATGACCGGGGCGAGGTAACTGTTTATTGACGAAAATATAAGCGAGGAGTAAAAGGGCAGCAGCGGGGCGGTTAGGCCCATTACTTTAAGGCGGTTGCCAAGCCCCTCAAACACGATCTTTGTTTTTTCGACATAAAAAAGGCTTTCCTGGTTATAATAGCCTAAGTGGTTAAGGTATACGCCAATAACCAGGTACCAGGCTGCCAGCACCAGGGTAAATATAAACAGGTATGTACTTTTGGCAATTTTCATTTAATAACGTTTGTGGGGTTATTAACCTTACTTAAACCGTGGTTGGTTTTTTCCCAGTAAAACGGATTGGTGATGAGCTGGTACAGGCCCATATAGGCTGCTACCGAGTGCATGAGCCAGTAAACCGGGTTGGCTATGGCAAACAAAATGAGCTCGAAATAACGGCGTTTAAACACGGCCATCATGTTGATATAGATCATGAGGATATTGCCCACCATGAGGTTAAATATCGACATGAACAGCACCCAGTCCGGAAACAAATTGCGGATGGTTGAAAAATCAAATATGAGGTAACAGATAAAGATGATAAGCAGCACCGGGTAAATTAAAAAGGTGGCTGATGTGGCGCCGATGAAAAAGTTAAAACCCAGGAAACCGCGAAAGCCTATTTTACGGATGAGGGCCGGCGGGTTGCGCATGTGCACCAGGTAGGTTTGCATGTAGCCCTTGATCCAGCGCGAGCGCTGGCGGATCCAGTTCCAGAAGTTGTTATTAGCTTCTTCATACGTGGTGGAGTTTACAATGGCCACCTTATAGCCTTTGGCATAGGCGCGCACGCCAAGGTCGGCATCTTCGGTTACGTTAAAGGGGTCCCAGGCGCCAAGCTCAATCAGCGCGTCCATTTTAAAGTGATTGCTGGTGCCGCCGAGCGGGATGGGGATATCCAGCGTATCCAAACCGGGCAGCATATAATCAAACCAGTACGAATATTCGAGGGTGAACATCCGGGTAAGGAAGTTTTCGTTGCGGTTAAAGTAGTTTAAGGCGCTTTGAATGCAGATATAGTTTTCGGGCAGCTTGTTAAACAGGGCTACCACTTTTTTAAGCTGATCGGTATCGGGGATATCCTCGGCATCATAAATGGTGAGGTACTGGCCCCTCGAAAAGTGCAGGCCATAGTTGCAGGCCTTGGGCTTGGTTTTAGGCATGTGGAAAGGCACCACAATAACTTCAAAAACAGAGGGGAAATCGAGGTTTTTTACGGCGTTTAATGTTTTATCATCATCTTCTTCAATAAGCAGTTTGATATCCAGCTGCTCGCGCGGATAGTCGAGGCTTTGCAGGTTCCAGATGAGTTTTTTGATCAGCTTATCTTCCTTGTAAACGGGCAGCAGGATGGTATATACGGGCAGCTCCTCGTTTACGATAGTGCGCAGGTCATTTTTGGTGACGGCCTGGTGCAGCTCAAACCGGGAGCCTACCAGCGCCAAAAACAGTTTGAAGATGATAGCTATCAGGAAAAACGAACTGATGATTAAGTTAATGGTGATGGATACGTTTTTAAAGTTGAGGAACAGGCCGATGGCGGTAATGCCCCACAAGGCAAAAATGAAAACCAACTGTGCTGTGGTGAACGTTGTTGAGGCCGAGCTTTTAGGGTCGCGTTTAAGGAGCTCAAAAACAGATGCCTTCACATATTTTTGCCCGGTAAGCTTGTGGCTTAGCCAGGTGATCTCCAAATCGGATGCTACGATGATTTCGGGTTCCATGTCATAGGTAAACCTTACAAAATCAAGGAAAAGTTCATTGCCGGGGTCGGCCATAACGGTAACCACCTTATTGTTTTCGATGCGGAGGGGGAGGCCCAGCTGGTCGTTGGCAAATTTAAGGTCAACCTGGTCGAGGATCTTTTGGTCGAAGGCTTCCTGGCGGATTTCGGCAAAGTGGTAGCCTGCGTTGCCCAGGGCGCGTTCATAGTTTTTGCGGGAAACATAGCCGAAGTTAAGGGCTATTTTGAGGTATGACATACCCGATCTTTCCGAAAAAGCATGGATCTTTTCCTGGTCGGCCGGCGAAATAAATCCGTGGGCAACCAAAATTTCAGGAACAGAAATACTCAATGTATCCATATTAGGTGTTTTATAACCTCACCCCCCGCCCTCTCCAAAGGAGAGGGAGCTCTTTTTTTTAAGCCTTCTCCTTTGGAGAGGGCAGGCGGTTTGTTACTGTATTTATGATGACGCCTTAGCGTCATTTTTCTTAACACCCTCTCCTTTGGAGAGGGCAGGGTGAGGCATTAATCGTTAAACAGATCCTGCGATTTTTGAACTTTTGACCGCACATACAGGAACGAAAGCAGGATCAGGATCAGGATGCCCAGCAAAATGTACAGGTTATAGCTGTCCCAGAAACGGGTAAGGCCGCTCTTGGTATCGATGTACTCCAGGTTTTCGCTGGATTTGTTGATGTTGAACAGGTATTTGTTGGAGTTAACATCCGAGATACAAACATTGCTTGACAGGGTTGAAAGCTGCTCGGTAATGGATTTGGATACTGCCAGGAAAGCTTCGGAAACATGCGTGCCGGTAGCGGTAAGCACCAGGGTAGCATTGTTGCTTACGCCGTAAAATATTTGCGCCAGGCCGTTTGATACCGTATCCGACAGCGAGTAAACCGGGCTATTATTATCGGTGTTGTACAGCCTGAAGTTCCTGTCGAACTGGATAGGGGCATCGCGAAACTCCTTAAGTACTTTATCATCTTTCGATAGCAGGGCTATGATATTGTATTGCTTCAGATCAGTTGGCTTCAAATCTTTCGAGTAAACAAACTCGGGGAAGTTATTGGCGTTGATGTTATTGTTAAGCTCGTAAATGATCTCGCCCATAGCACCGGCGGCATATTTGGCGTATTCCTCGCTTACTACAATTTTGGTGGTGCCGTTGTTAAAGGCCTCGGGATACTGGTAAAAGCTCAGGTCGCTGGTGATGAAGGGGTTTTTTGATTCGAGGTATGATTTGTCAACGTCAACTTCGGCAAAAAAGTTGGTGAAGCTGTTTTTACAGTTGCCGTTGGTTGGGTAAAACCTGAATTCGGCCTCCAGCGTGTTGTATTTATGATGCTGATAACGGTTAATGGTGATAGAGCTGTTCAGCTTGCCCGATGCATCCAGTTTTTCGCTGCTGATGAGCAAACCGTTAAGGTATATATTGAAGAAACCACGGTCGCCGGGGGCAAGGCCGCTGTAATTGGCAACAAACCGGATCTCCACTTCTTTAGGGGTGAAGCTGAAATCACTGTTTTTAAAGCTGTAAGCGCTCTTCAACGAGCCAATGCCCGACAGGAAGTCGCTCACGCCGCCAATTTGCTTTAAGGATAGCTTTGAACGGTTTTCGTCGATAGTTTTAAAGAAGGTGTTTTCGGCCTTGTTGATCAGCAGGTAATCGCCATAGGTTGAGTTCAGGATGTTCATGTTGCCCAGGGCGGTGATAGCCTTTTCATAACCTGTATCATCGCCGCCGGTAACAAACAGTACCTCTTTAGGGGCCTGCTCCTGCGTTACGGTTTTAACCGGCACCAACCGGCCTTTTACATCAACCATGTGCACAATGGTATCAGTAAGCAGACTTACTGATTTATGCAGGTAGAATAAACCCTGCGTATTTTGCGGGGTAACTTTTACCAATGCGCGCGCATCGGCAGGTAATTTATCAATGGCGCCTACCCTGATGTAGTTACGAACGCTATCGGGCAGTTTGCTTTCTTCGTAAACGGCAATTTCACGTGTTTGGGTCTTTTTTAACCTTGAATAGGCCCATGCTACGGCCTTAAGGTCATGCAGGCTTGGGTTTGACGGGTAAACGATAGCTTTTTTAGAGTCGAAGCAGTTGCTGATATTTACGTTATCAAAAAAGTTTTTATTGCTTTTAACCAGCGATAGGTATGAGTAGTTTTTGATTTTTAACCACATCGCCGGGTTATCCAGGTCTTTACACTGATCATCGGTAATGGTGAGCAGTGTTTTGATCTGGATCTTGAGGAACTTATCGGGGCTCAGATCGGCACGGCTCAGGTTAATGATGATTTTCTGGATAGAATCGGGGCCCAGGTGGCTGCTGTATGCCGGTTTGTTATTAATAACCAGGTTGATATACGAATGCGATTTTATCAATGCCTGCGACGGTTCAAAAAATAAAACCAGTTTACTGCCATTCATTTCAATCAAAGGGGTGACCTTGAAATAAAATGAAATAGCGCCGCTCATGCCGTATACCACGTCATCGTCATGGCCGTAGGCTTTAAAGGATGCAATGCTGTTGCCCTGGGCCTGCGAAGCCGTGTTGAATAATAGGATAAAGGCTAATAAGGTAAAAAACTTATTCATTGATATCAATATTAATTTATTACGTAAAATTCTACTCTGAAATAATTACCGTTGTCATCACTGCGGTAGCTGAGCTCGCCGCCCATTTCCTGGGTCATCAGCTTGGCAATTGATAAGCCCAAACCCAGGCGGCTTTCGGTAACGCCCGATGTATCGTTAAGGGTTTTAAGCTTGTTGAACATCATGTCCAGCTCCTGCTGGCCTATGGCTATACCTTCGTCAATAATCTCGAAAACAAAACGCTGGCGCTGCAGGCTGGTTACTACCTTAATGCTGTTATTGGTTTGCGAAAATTTGATGGCGTTTGATAGCAGGTTTTGAAACACCTGGCCGGCAAATACTTTGTCGAGCCGCACGTTGAGGGGCAGCTTCAGGATATTATCAACCAGGTGGATGTTTTTCATGAGGGCCGTTTCATACAGGCCTTTAAAAATATGCATTACTTCAACGTTGATATCAAAGATCTCCATGTTGAATTTCATATCCGGCGATTCGATCTCCTTAACATCCATGAGCTTGTTAAGCATATACTGCATCTTATCAGCCGATTCGGCGATGTAGCCTACAAATTCTTTCTGGTCGGTGCTCAGCCTGAAATCCTCCTCCCTGATCATGTTGTTGCTCATTATAATAGAGCCGATGAGGTTTTTAAGGTCGTGCCCGGCAATATTGATAAAGCTGTTCTTCTGGCTGTCGAGCTTGCGGAGCTGCTCATACTGATGGTCGATGAGGTTGTTTTTTTCGTTGATATCCTTGTTTTGCTGTTTAAGCTGTTCGTTTGATTTTTCGATCATGATCTGCGCGCGTACTTCACGCTGGATTACCTTATAGCGCGCCCCGGGTATTAAGCAGGAGATGCCCGAGATGATAAAAAAGATCTGCCCGCCGTTACTTAAAACCAGGTCGAGGTTGTATTCGCTTAACAGGTTAAAGAAAATAGCCAGTAACAATAGCGCCATTAAGGTTTGGATGATGGAGTTTAAGGGCTCCCAAAAAACCTGCAGGTTAAAAAACAGCAGGGTGGTAGCAAACAGCATAAAATAAATGGTCAGGAACTGAATGTTTACCAGGTTACATAATATAGCTGCCGTTACCGAAAGCATAAAGAAACTGATGTGCAATAATATGCGGTAACTAAATTGTTTATGCTGAAAATAGCTGAACAGGCCGTATATAATAAGGATAGTTATAATGCGGATAATAAAAAACTGCAGCCAGTAGTTTGTAGCGTAAATAAAATCAACAATACTAAAAAGAGGGTACAGGAATATAATTGTCCAGATTATATTATTGGTTTGGTACCATGCTTTTTTGGAGGTCTCTCTAATTAATTCTTCGTTGGTAATTTGAACAAACATTATTTGTTATCTTGAATTGTAATTAAAAATTAAGGCCGCTGTTTAAATTAAATCCGTTTAATATTGATAGACGAAAAATATTCGTTATACGATAATTTAAACAGGTTTGTTGTTACTGTTGCCTACAGTAATAATCGCCGTTGCAAAAAGCCGTCCAATTCCCCGGCAAGTTCGGGAAGTTGCTTTTAAACCATGCTAAAGTTTAAGCAAGGACATCAGTATTTTATGGCTTGCACAAATCCGGAACGAAAGCTCAGCGGCCCAAACGCCATTAAAAAAAAACGATTTTATGCTGTTCAAAAAACTGGGCTTCAAAAGCATAAGGCTACCTGTGGCTTTTACTTCCTTTTGGCCCGGCGACAACTGCGCAGCTATTTACCTATATAGATAAAGTTGTTGAGCAATGCAATACTTACGGATTTAGGTTAGTTATAGATTATCATTACGGCCGCTTAAATGATAATAATTACCTTACAGAAACACCCCTGGTAATTGATTTGTGGTTAAAATTAACTAAAAGGTATAAAAAAGCAGATTATAATAACTTGTTTATTGAGGATTATAATGAACTGCCCCATATTAACCCCAAACTGTGGAAAGTTGCCGCGTATAATATTGTTACGCTTATCCGTAGGTTTGATAAACAAAGAACCCTGATTGTAAGTGCATCAAACTATAACAGCATCTATGAGCTAAGCAGGTTGGCAAGGCTGGCCGATGACCATATCATCTGCACTTTTCACTTTTACGAGCCTTTCTTTTTATTCACCAGAGCACAAGCCGGGTAAGCGACCAGGTTGCAACTACCGGGGTATCATTTCCATACAATGCGGAAAATTTTCCTGCACTTAATCAAAAAGCAAAAAACACCCCCGGCGAAAGCAATTACCAGACGTATCCGCGAGATGGTAACAAACAATCCATAAATGATAAGCGGCAAATTGTAAAAAAAACGGCCCCTGAAATATGATGTGCCCATTATTGTGGTGCGTAAAGCGTCTATAACAAATATGCCGATGCACATAGCCGCTGCCCTCATATTAAGTCTGTACGCAGGGCTTTAAATGAGCTTGATATTCCTGGCATGCTTTGGGGTTATAACAGTAGTTTTTCAATGTTTAACGGCAGGCCGGTTACTATAAAATTATCCTTGTGTATGAAGGACACAATTAGCGCCGTACAGTGAAATTTTAAACATTAATGTTACAATTTTATTACCTTTGCTCACTAATATACAATTATGAGATTTTTTGAAGAAAAGCGCAGAGAAGTAATGGTGCATATCGAAAAGTTCATGTTAGAAAAGATACATGAATACCTGAAACCGATTGATACCATCTGGCAGCCGTCTGATTTTTTGCCCGATTCTTCAAGGGACTCGTTCTTTACTGAAATTAAGGAATTGCAGGAAAGCGCCGCAGGTCTTTCATATGATCTGATCGCCGTTTTAATTGGCGATACCATTACCGAAGAAGCGTTGCCTACTTACGAATCATGGCTTACCATGGTTGAAGGGGTATCTGACAATGAAGAAGGCGGCTGGATGAAATGGACCCGCCACTGGACCGGTGAAGAAAACCGCCATGGCGACCTGCTTAACAAATACTTGTACCTGTCTGGTCGTGTGGATATGCGCATGATGGAGATTTCCACCCAATACCTCATCTCTGATGGTTTTGACATCGGTACCGGTCATGATCCTTACCGTAACTTTATCTATACCTCTTTCCAGGAGTTGGCAACCAATGTTTCGCACCGCCGTGTAGCATCACAGGCTAAAAAATATGGCGATCCGCTGCTTTCAAAAATGTGCGGTGTTATCGCATCTGATGAAGCCCGCCATGCCAAAGCTTACAAATACTTTATCGAAAAAATATTTGAGGTAGATCCAAGCGAGGCTATGGTAGCTTTTGAGGATATGATGCGTAAAAAGATTGTAATGCCTGCCCACTTTCTGCGTGAGGTTGGTTTAAAGGTTGGTCAAACCTTTGGCCACTTTACCGATGCCGCACAGCGTTTGGGTATTTATACCGCTATCGACTATGTGGATATCCTGAAAGAGCTTTTGACCGACTGGCATATCGAAAGTATCACAGGTTTGGACGAAGCCGGCGAAAAAGCCCGGGATTACGTTGTAAACCTTCCCGCCCGCTTACTGCGTGTAGCCGAGCGCATGAAAAACCCAATGCTCGAGTATAAGTTTACCTGGATTAACGGGTAGTTTTTTAAGCTTAAAGCTAAAGGCCGAAGGCTTAAAGCTTTCCTTGCAACCGGGTTTTAGGTTAATGCTTCTTTTTCAGAGCTTTTTGCTTTAAGCTTCTTTCCTATAGCTTTCTGCTTATTAATGGCTTTTAGCTATCCCGTTCTATTTTATACCCCGGCTTTTTATACCCATCGGCAACATAGTTTTCGGGGATCTGGATGTGGCTTCCATCGCGCACAGCCGTAAAATGCGGTGACATGATCTCCATGCCGGCTTCATTAAATTTATCCTGTATGTTTTGATACAATACCGAATAGATCATGGCCATTTTGCCGGGCTGATCTGTATAGGCGTTTATCTGGTAACTCACATTAAAATCATTCAAAGCGGTTTGCAGTACAAACGGTTTTGGATTGGCAAGGATCCCCTCTGTTGCTTCGGCCGCACTTATGAGCAGATTGTGGATGGTTTCCCAGGGGGCATCGTAGCCTATAGTAACACTGGTATTCAGTATCAAACCCAAAGTTTTTGACGATGAAGTATAATTAACCGTAGCACCGCTTAAAATGGTGGCGTTGGGCACGGTTACATCTTCGTTTTTAATGGTGCGCACACGGGTAACCAGCAGGTTTTTCTCAATTACATCGCCCATAATTTCGCCAACTTTTATGCGGTCGCCAATTTTAAAGGGGCGCATATAGGTAAGCACAATACCCGATACCATATTGGCAATAGCCGACGAGGAACCTAACGAAAACAGTACGCCTATAAACACCGTAACTCCCTGGAAAACTTTAGACTGCGACCCCGGCAAATATGGAAATATCACCACAAACATAAACGCATACATGAGTACCCGGATGATATTGTAAGTTGGGATAGCCCATTCAGGGTAAAAGCCTTTTAAAGCGATGGCCCCGTTTGCTATTTCGGTAGCTATAAATTTTACCAGTTTTACAATATACCGGGTAACCAGGTAAATAACCGTTATGGTAAGCAGGTTGGGTATAAAGTGAACAATGGCCAGCATTATACTTTTCAAGGGGTTAACCACAAAGCCGATTAACTGTGTGGCAATAGGCTGCGACGAAGGGAAGATATAAAACAATACGGGTAAAGCCAGGTAAACCAGCAGCAGGATAATGAGCAGCCGGCCAATATTTACAAGTCCGCTGATAAAAGGAAGCAGGCGTGAGGCGTAAGCCACGGGCGCCCCTTTGGCTGCCAGCTTTTCAACACGGCGTTCCCAACCCAGTATAATCTTTAATTTTATCCACCTGAAGCCCTTGTTAACACTCCAGATCAGTAAAATCAGTAAAATAACAACCGCCACGGCTTCGAGCACGTTGGTGATTAATTGTTTGGGGCTGTTGCTTTCAAAAACATTGCCCAGTTTGTTTTTTAGTATAGACAGATAGCTTGCTGCCAG
The DNA here is from genome assembly GCF_900100945.1 of Mucilaginibacter gossypii. Taxonomy (GTDB): domain Bacteria; phylum Bacteroidota; class Bacteroidia; order Sphingobacteriales; family Sphingobacteriaceae; genus Mucilaginibacter; species Mucilaginibacter gossypii. Next base: position 17,372 of record NZ_FNCG01000013.1, read on the forward strand.
CTGCGGCCGGTTCAGTTCGGAGTAAGAGGCATCGGTATTATTAACCCCCATGATCATCTGGCCGTTGTAAGTTATTACCGATATGGACGTATCGTTTTTAAGCGTTAACGAATCCGGGTTAAAATCTATCCGGCTCATCAGGGCCTTAATGCGTTGGGTAACAATCCCGGCGCGCTCTTTAGGATCAAACAATCCCTGCGGGGCATAAAATTTAAACAGGGTATCCCGGTTAATGATCACAGGTTCGCCGTTTTTTTCAGGGAGTTTTTGTGCCCGTGTGGTAAATGCAGCAAACAGAAAAAGGATGAGCAGGCTATAAATTTTAGGCATAGGGATGTTTTTCTGTTAAAGCTAAAAATTATTTAGCGGAAATAAGAAGCTGTTTAAAGTGGTTGAATATCATTTACCGGTAGATAAAACTTCATTACCGTTGGTTTTAACCAACGGAATAATGAATAGCGATAAAAGGGCTTCAGCCTAAATCCGCTTGCCTAATTGGGGCTAAAGCCAGGACTTTTAGCTTTTTTGCCGTTGGTTTTAACCAACGGCAATGAATATTTTGCATTTTTAAACTGCGTAATGCTTAGGACTATCATCCTATTTAACAAATGGAACAGACACCATGTTTTCGCGAACGAAGTAACCGCACATGAATAGCGCATTGTATAACAAGAGATACTTCGTCGTCTCTCTTTTTAACGTATTATTCTTTGGTAAATCAAAACTTTTTACCCCTCCTGTACCAGATCCGTCCCCAAATTACCGGCAATTTTGCTGAACAGATCGTTCAGGATCGATTCGACGGTGAGCGAATTTACGTCATCAACATAATGCTCATTCCGGGTAATCCAAAGTTCGTTACCGTTAATCGCGATGCTGAACAGTGCGCTTTCATAAACAGCAGGCAACGATATTTCAACCGCCCCGCCTTTGCGCTCAACGGTGAAATTTAATTCGCTTTTTCGTTGCTCATGAAACAGCGGGTTAAGTTTTTCGTGCAGTAACTGGTATAACTGGTTAATGTCGGTATTGGTATGAAGGGTGATGATTTTCATAATTTGGTATATTAGCGATGTATTAAATAGTACAAAGTTGAAGGAGGGATTGTTTGGAACCGACTTTCCTCTAATTATAAAAAAACAATATGTCATTGCGAGCGGAGCGCGGCAATCTCGTAGCTATGCTCAGCGGCTTTGCAAATCATCGAGGCATAACGACGAGATTGCCACGTCGCCCGGACGCTCTTTTGCCCGTGCTGCTCCTCGCAATGACATAACTTTTAATGGTAGGATTATATATGTGCCAATCCAATATGTCATGGGTAGCGAAGCGCGGCAATCTCGTAGCTATGCTCGACGTCTTTGCATATCGTAGAGGCATAACGACGAGATTGCCACGTCGCCCGGACGCTCTTTTGCCCGTGCTGCTCCTCAATGACATAACTTTTAATGGTTGGATTATGCATGTGCCAATCTACCTCCCCGCAATGAGATGGATGTTTAAAAATGATGTAGTTTAATATTAATTCTTTTAGATTAGCGCCAAACCTTATCTAATGAAAATACACCAATACTTCGTTTATATTTTAACAAACAAAGCTAACACAGTGTTGTACGTAGGAGTATCGAGTGATTTACATAACAGGATATTAGAGCATAAGAAAAAGATCTATAAAGGTTATACGGCAAAATATGCGTGCGATAAATTGGTATACTTTGAACAATTTCAATGGATAGACGATGCCATAGCCAGAGAAAAACAATTGAAAGCAGGATCAAGACAAAAGAAAATTGATTTGATAGTGGCAACTAATCCATCGTGGGGAGATTTAAGTGTAGACTGGTATGATTGATCTGCATAGCCACAATGCATTGGCTGCAAGATTGCCGCGCTTCGCCAATAACATATTTTAAAAACGTTACACAAAACATCACCATATATGAACTATAAATTATTAGGCCGCTCGGGCCTTAAAGTTTCTGAATTATGCCTGGGCACTATGGGCTTCGGTACCGAAGGCGGCTGGGGCGCCGAAAAAGATACCAGCTTTGCCATTATGGATGCCTATGCCAACGCAGGCGGCAATTTTATTGATACCGCCAATGTTTATAAACTGGGTACCAGCGAGAAGATTATTGGCGAATACCTGGGTAATCATGACCGCGATTATTTTGTGCTGGCTACCAAATACACGCTAAAGGATAATACTACCAATCCTAATGCATCGGGCAATAACCGCAAAAACATGATGCGTAGCGTGGAAGAAAGCCTTAAACGCCTCAAAACTGATTTTATTGATGTGCTGTACCTGCACATCTGGGATAATATTACCCCTATTGATGAGGTGCTGCGCGGGTTGGACGATCTGATAAAACAGGGCAAAGTAAACTACGCGGCTATCAGTGATACGCCCGCGTGGGTGGTATCAAAAGGGAATACCCTTGCCGAGCTGATGGGTTGGAGCCAGTTCATTGCCTTACAGGTTGAGTACAGCCTGCTGGCCCGGACTGCCGAGCGGGAGCTGATACCGATGGCAAAACACTATGGCATGACGGTTACCCCATGGGCCCCGCTGGCAGGTGGTGCATTAACCGGCAAATACCTGCGCGGCGAACAGGGACGTGTAAAACCGGAAAGTAACCGCCGTAACGACAGGGCTAAAACTATTACTGAAGTGGTTGTTGGCATCGCCGCTGAATTAGGGGTATCCGAAAGTCATGTTGCCCTGCAATGGATGATGGACAGGGATTTTAGCTGTATCCCCATTGTGGGCGCTACCAAAATTGACCAGTTAAATGATAACCTCAAAGCCATCGACACCAAATTAACCCCCGAACATTTCAAAAAGCTGAATGAAGTAAGCGCTATTGAATTAGGTTTCCCCGGCGATTTTTTCAATGAGGATGCTGTAAAAATGAACAGCTTCGGCGGGTTTTATGATAGGGTTGAAAAAAGGTAGCGCTCATTTCATTTATATATTTTTTGATGTAAATTTAGGCGGGAACAATAAGAAAGAGCCCGCCTAAACTTTATGAAAAAATTCCTCATTCTGCTATTTATCTTATCGGTAGCTTTTACAAGATCACATGCCCAGGAGTTGGTTCCCGATGCTCAATTCTCAACACTCATAGGCTTTTTAAATGAGGAGAACTGGCCTGAGGCCGCCAAACTATCCGAAGCTATTTTAAAGAAAATTCCCGGAAACAAGCAAGACGATGATGCACCGGCTGTTATCAGGTACATGCATATTATATCCGAGGCCGGTTTAATGTACATGGGTAAATTAACCAAAACTGAGGCATTGAAAAATGTTTCGGGTTATATCGGTCATACTATTTTTTCCCCATCCCGATATACTTCGCTGAAATATGGGCTTAACCGCATTGTAAGTTCTGATAATAAAACGGATACACTCGCCTCATCCTGCACCAACAGGAAGGGAACAGATTTATATACTTCTGAAAGTATAGTGCCCGCCCATCCCATTACTATAGACGAGTTTAAAAGTTATGATGGTAAATTATTCAGGATAGGCGGGGTGTTAAAATCAATATCGGTGGCCGGGAATATGATGCCGCATTTTAATATAGTAATAGATAAGGCCATATTAGAACCCGGTGATAAGCAGTAAAAATAGGTAAGTGCTCCCGGTTCCTTTTTGGGCACATCAACATGTATCCCGGACAGGGTACTTTAATCAAACCGCTTCAGATAATTTTTACTGATCAGCTCGCCATACATGATCCCGCTGTGCTGGTCCATAGCAAACCACGGTGAATCATATTTTAATACCTGGATATTTTGGGCCGGCATAAAACTCTGCGCCAGTAAAAATTGCTTTTGATGAGCGGCATTTTCTACTACCTCAAGCACAATAAAACAATGCCCGGGCGAGCCCCCTCGGATGAACACATCACCTGGTTTTACATCCTTGGGGTTAGTTACAGTTTTTAATTCTTTTTGCAGGGACAGGGTGCCCGCATAACTGAATACCAAATTCATGTAATTTAAAAATGCCGGGTACGAATAATCGGGTTTGGCTTTTAATACCCAATGGTCGTTTTTGTAGCGATAGCCTTTAGCATAATGTTCATAATCGCATTTAAAACCGCTGGTAAAGTTGAAAGAAATTTCGTTGAATTTTTTTTGCTGATAAAGGTATTCGCCGCGTAAGCGCATCACCGCGTCGGCACATTGCTGCAGGTCCTGGTTGCCTATGCTCATGTCAATAACCGCAGCAGTGTAAACATCGGTACGGGCAATATCGCCTCTATAAGTTTTGGTTGGTGTGCCCGCCGGCTTTAAAGGTAAAGCCTGCAGCCATGCCCCGAAACTGCCGGGTGACGCTGCTATACGCTGATAGCCTGCCGGTACCGCGAATCTTTTAATCACGTTATCCGGAGGAGCAATGTTAATATTCAAAAATAAAAGCAGGCAGGTGATCAGGATTTTCATAACGTTTTGGCTTTTTTTAGCTGTTCATAAGGGTTATAAGGAACGGGGATACCATCTACCAGTTTAAATGCCGAAAAATGCAGGTGAGTAGGGGAGCGTTTTTTATAAGCGTTGTACCCTGTTCTGCCAACCTCGGCTATTTTTTGTCCCTGCGTAACATAGCCGCCCGGTTTTACAAAAATCTGGTTATTGTGCGCATAGTACGTGAAAATATGGGTTGCCGGATGATAGATCCAGATAAATTTGCCTCCCCGCATATTGCTGTTGGGCTCCCATTGATTGGTACAGGCTATTACCCAGCCGTCATCAACTGCAATAACATCAACCGCTTTTTGAGTATGGTCGTCAATGCAATCCTGATTGCGGTCGTTGATAAAAATATCGTGTGCAGGATGGGCGCCATGCTTGTTGCCGTCAAGGTAACGGTATCCTTTATCAAAATAACCATTACCATGAGTACCGCCAATGGCGCTGCTTTTATAGCCCTTTAAGGGGAATACCCATTGCGTTTTTGGAATGATCCGCTCAGCACGGATCATTTCCAGAATGTTAATTCGTTTTAACAGGGTTTCAAATTGCTTTTGAGCTTCCGGTTTTTTGACACCACCATTTAAAACCAGGTTGTTAAAATCATTGAATTTGGTAAACGCAGAAGTATCACGCTGAGCTAAAGCCCCGGTGCTTATCAACAGAAAAGAAAAAAACAGGACAAGTTTTTGCATAAGGTTTATAATCAATAACATTAACTAATAAGCGGGTGAAATATTGTTATCCTATCCGGATATCATATTTGTTAAGCAATCCCGGTAAACCATGAAGCGAGAACTTTGCTTTTTTGATGATGTTATCATCCGGATCGATGATGAAGTTATAGGATGTGCTCAGGTCGGCGTTTTTAAGGATGGTACGACTGAAGAAAGCGTTTTTAAGATTACAGTTAATGAATTTACAATCGCTCAGGTCGGCCTCGGTCAAGTCGGTTTCCATCATGGAACAATCGGTGTAGGTTGCTTTCTTGTTCTTCTTTTTATAAAACACGGCATTGTCTAAAATACAATCCTCAAAATGTACCTCGAACAAAAAGTCGTTAGCCTTGCCAAAGTTTACGCCGCTTATTTTGCAGTGCTTAAAACGAATGTTCTGCAAGCCGGTATTGCCTAATTCGGCAAGGAGCAGGTTGCAGGTATCAAACTGGCAGTCGACGAAAGTAATGCCCGTGAGATGGGCATGGGCGAGGTCACAGTTGATGAATTTACAGTTTTCGTAAGTGGCGCCGTTGAGCTGGCCGGCGGTTATTTTGGTAAAAGTTTGATCTTCGTAGAGGAGGGATTGCATGGGGGCAAATGTAAAAGGTTAAAGGGAATGGGATGGTTTCCGGTCTCTTTAAATTAAATAAATATGATCAACCATCATGCTTACCGGATTTGCATGGCGTACAAGATTTCTGTTTCAACCTCACGCGCAATCTTACTTCGCTCAATCGATAAATCAGTATTTTGTTAATTACAACCGTTTACAACAAACGAAGGGCATGTTATATTTCCATTCGGCGGTGATACAATCTATGCCAGTGTTTTAACAACGAATGATTTCATTTGATCGCTTTGATAGACTTTTTTTGTACAGTTTCATTTTTAAGTGAAGTACTCTGATGTGAGCTTAATAGATTGTTAACGAATGTATAAATACCTAACAGAGCACCTAAACAAGCCAATGCAAAGGTGATCCAATATGTCTTATAAATTCTCTTTGCATTTTTAAGATCTATAATTACCTTATCATTTGATAATTTTTCTTTCAAATCATTTGCTGCTTTATGTCCAACATAACCTCCGGAGATGCTGAATACTCGCCCTTCAGTAGTAGGAATGCTATTAAATGGATCGTTCTTGGTTTTCTGTTCGCGCTTTATATAGCCATCTTTTGATAGCTTTTCTAATAATTCGACTGCTTCGTTGTAGTTGTTATTGAGATATTCCGAAAGTCCTATTTCATCCCTTTCATTAATTATAAAGTTCAATATTGCATCAAGCTTTTCTAAAATAGTATAGTCCTTCATAACATAAAAATATACAATTAAGTTGTGCTAATGTATTTTAACTAAATATCAGCTTCCCGTAATTTCCTAAATAGCCTACCCAACCTTCCCCTGCAAAATCCCTATCTTTGCGGCAACATAAATTATCATCTATGCTTAAAGGATTTTTTAATGTTCCGGCACCGATAAATGAGCCCGTTTTAAATTACGGTCCGCGGAGTTTGGAGCGTGTGGCGCTTAAGGCAGCTTTAGAAGCCGGTCGTGCCCAACAATTAGATATACCTATGTACATTGGCGGCAAGGAAGTACGTACCAACACCAAGTTGGAAATTCGTCCGCCGCATGATCATAAACATTTGCTGGCTACCTTCAGCGAAGGTGATGCAAGTCACGTCACAGCCGCTATTGATGTAGCCCTTGCAGCCAAAGCCGACTGGGAAAGCCTGGCCTGGGAACAGCGTGCTGCTATATTCCTGAAAGCCGCCGAACTGATAGCCGGTCCATACCGTGCCGAAATCAATGCAGCCACTATGCTTGGTCAGTCAAAGAACGCTTACCAGGCCGAGATTGATTCGGCTTGCGAGCTGATCGACTTCCTGCGTTTCAATGTGGAGTACATGACCGAGATTTACAAACAACAGCCGCCGGTATCGGGCAAAGGTGTTTGGAACCGTGTAGAACAACGCCCGCTTGAAGGGTTTGTGTTCGCGCTTACGCCATTCAACTTTACGGCTATTGCCGGGAACCTGCCTGCATCTGCAGCCATGATGGGCAATGTAGTGGTTTGGAAACCTGCTTATACGCAAATCTACGCTGCTAACGTGATCATGAAGATTTTTAAAGAAGCCGGCGTACCCGATGGCGTTATCAACCTGATTTATGTTGATGGCCCTGTTGCAGGCGAGGTGATCTTTAACCACCCTGATTTTGCTGGCATACACTTTACAGGTTCAACCAAAGTGTTCCAGAACATCTGGCAAACAATTGGTACCAATATCCACAAATACAAAACATATCCACGTATTGTAGGCGAGACCGGTGGTAAAGATTTTGTACTTGCCCATCCGAGTGCCAACGCCGATGTGGTAAGCACTGCCCTTGTTCGCGGCGCTTTTGAATACCAGGGACAAAAATGTTCGGCTGCTTCAAGGGCTTATATCCCGGCTTCATTGTGGCCTGCGGTAAAAGCAAACATGCAGCGTGACATTACTTCGTTTAAAATTGGCCCGGTAGAAGATTTTGAAAACTTCATCAATGCCGTGATCACCGAAGTATCGTTTGATAAACTGGCCAAATACATCGACGCTGCTAAAGCCGACGAAGGTGTTGAAATTGTTGCCGGTGGCAGCTATGACAAAAGCAAAGGATGGTTCATAGAGCCAACTGTATTAAAAGTCGAAGATCCGTACTACGTAACCATGTGCGAGGAACTTTTCGGCCCGGTACTAACAGTATATGTTTACGAAGATGATAAATTTGATGAAATCCTTGAAGTTGTAGATAAAACATCTATCTACGCGCTTACAGGCTCAATCATCTCGCAGGACAGGTATGCTATTGAAAAAGCTACCACCCGTTTACGCAACGCGGCAGGTAACTTCTACATTAATGATAAACCTACAGGAGCGGTAGTTGGTCAGCAGCCATTTGGCGGCGCAAGGGGATCAGGCACTAACGATAAAGCCGGATCAATGATTAACTTGCTTCGCTGGGTATCGCCACGCACCATCAAAGAAACCTTTGATCCACCAAAGGATTACAGGTACCCGTTTTTGGCTAAGGAGGTGTAGCCCCCCGGCCCCCTAAAGGGGGAGCAATAGACAACGATATAAAAAAGCGATGAGTTTATTAATTCATCGCTTTTTTTGTGCAAAAAACTCAAAAACAACTTGTCATTTCCTTTGGTTTAAAGGAAATGACATTTTTTTAAATAGAAAAGCGATGAGTCGACAGACTCATCGCTTTTCTATTTATCCTCTATTCCTCCCCCTTTAGGGGGCCGGGGGGCGACTATTTAAATTTAAACACAGCATCCATTTTCTCATTGCTGGATGTGCTTACTTTCATATCGTTGATAAGGCCGGTGCTGAGGCTGTAAACCCAGCCGTGTACCGAAAGTTCCTGCCCATTTTTCCAGGCATTTTGCACGATAGATGTTTTGCAAAGGTTGTTCACATTTTCTATCACGTTCAGTTCAACCAGGCGGTTACTGCGCTCGGTTTCGTTTTCAATGGCGTCAAGCTCATCGGCATGTAAGCGGTAAACATCTTTGATGTGGCGCAGCCAGTTATCAATCAGGCCAAACTGGGTATTGCCCATGGCCGCATTAACACCACCGCAGCCGTAGTGACCGGTAACAATTACATGCTTCACTTTTAATACGTTCACCGCGTAATCAAGCACACTCAGCATATTCATGTCCGAGTGGATAACCATGTTGGCAATGTTACGGTGTACAAAGATCTCGCCCGGGGCGGTATTGGTGATTTGGTTGGCAGGCACGCGACTGTCGGCGCAGCCTATCCAAAGTATAGGGGGCTTTTGCCCGTTAGCCAGTTTATCAAAATATAGAGGATCTTCGGCTAAAGCACCTTCAATAAATTTTTTGTTTCCTTCCAGTAAGCCTTCATAGGTGATATGACTGGTATCATGAATTTGAGCACACATATATTTAAAAAATTGATGTTTTAAGATGCGGTTTGACGTTTTCTGCCTGATGCAAACATACGGCTAAGTTTATGCAAAGCAAGTGGCGAAACATCATAATACATAATGGTAAGCAAAATAACAGGGATAAAATAAAATATGGCAAACTCATACAGGTTAAAGAAGTATCCGCCTGCCAGTGCGCCGAACAGGTAAAAGCCAAGCACCGTAAACCTGATCAGTATTTTATTACCGGCGGCTTCCGTATTTTTGGTACGCGGATGGAACCATTCGGCCACCTCACTGCCCAGGTCGGTAAATAAACCGGTTAAATGACTCGATTTGATCAGGCCACCCGAGATATTGGAAACCAGGCTATTCTGCAATCCCATCGAAAACAAAATAGCGCTGATCACAATTTCGCGCTCCATCTGTGTTTCCCGGTAAAAATTATGCCCGTAAATGGCTACTCCCAGTAAAATAACAGCTTCAATTACCATTGGGGTGGAGTTTGCCCGCCACCTGCTTTTATCATCAAATGAGCGTACAATAAAACTGGATACAAAAGCCCCGGCAAAGAACATCAGCAGCCAAACTAAAAATATGATCATCTGGCGGTAGTTTTGTTCAATAATGTGTTTGGCGAGGTTAGCCACATGCCCGGTAATATTTGAGGTAAAAGCCAAAAAAGCCAGCATGCCCGCCACATTGGTAACGCCTGCTACAAATGCCGTTGATGAAGCCAGCATCAGGTTTTCTTTAAGGGTACGTTGTTCTTTTACAGCTTTAAGCATAGATATTTCACGGCAGGGGTTTCTGTTAAAATTACAAAAAACTTAACCGCGTTTATATAAGCTTGTTTGATGCAAGGGATAATATTTTAAACGAATTGGGAATAAATATAAAAATTGTCATTTCGACGATCAGTATGCGGTGAAAAGCGAGGGGAGTGAGGAGAAATCTTATACGTGAACTATGCGCATCCACTTTACAGGGCGTAGAAGATTTCTCTTTCGCACCTGCGCTCTATCCCCACGCTGCTCTATCGAAATGACATTTTTTATTAAAGATTTTTAAGCCCTCCCTTCCGGGGAGGGTTTGGGTGGGGTGCTAAAAAAAATCCCGGCCACTTCCTAAGAGCCGGGATCAACTTAACAATCAAACCTCCCTACGCCCCTTACGGCGTCGGAAGCACTGATCAAATTATATTTTAGTGTGCTGCTACAGCTTCAACGTCAAGCTCGTATACGTAGCCTAAATTATGAGGGCTGCTGCTGCTAACTTTCAGATCTTTAACCAGGCCGCTGCCCAGGTCAATTACCCAACCGTGTACTTCAAGGTCATGACGTTCTTTCCACGCGTTTTGGATAATGGTGGTTTTACACAGGTTATATACCTGCTCGGTAACGTTAAGCTCAACCAGGCGGTTAACTTTGGCGGTCTCGTCGGTTATACGGTCAAGTTCATGGCTATGCAAACGGTACACATCCTTAATATGGCGCAGCCAGTTATCAATTAAGCCAAATTGTTTGCTGCTCATAGCAGCGGCAACACCGCCGCAACCATAGTGCCCGGCAACAATAACATGTTTTACTTTTAGTACGTTAACGGCATAGTCAAGCACACTCAGCATGTTCATGTCCGAGTGTACGCATACGTTGGCAATATTGCGGTGCACAAACACTTCGCCGGGTTTGGTACCGGTTACTTCATTAGCCGGAACACGACTATCTGAGCAGCCTATCCACAGCACTTCAGGACTCTGACCTTTGGCCAGGTTCTTAAAATACTCACCATCCTCGGCAAGTTTACGCTCAACCCAGGCGGCGTTGTTTTTAATTAAAGCACTGTAACTGCTTGACTGGGCCAGTTTAATATTGTTTGTATCTATTACGGCTTTACCGTTTGTTTTTTCTTGTGTTGACATTGTTTTTCGATTTTTTAGTTAGGGTTATAAACCAGTTCTTTTAAAGGAGGTACATCGTACTTGTCCTTTACTTCGTTCAGTTGCACAATAATGCCCTTGGTATAGGCATTGTGCTTGTAATTGTGGATGATCTCCAGCACATCCGGATCGATGTACCTTGAGTTCGCTCCGTCGATCACCACTTCGGCGCCTTGTGGCAAGCTGGTAAGCGTTACCTGTATGGCAGCCTTGTTCAGGAAGGATACTTCCTCGGCCAGCTTAATCTTAATAACTTTTTTGCTGCCATTTTTTTCAATGTGATAGAAATAAGGGTTACGCAGGTTGGTACGCAGAATATAAAAGATCCCCACCAGCATGCCTATGCCCACACCAATAAGCAAATCGGTCATAACAACGGCCACAATGGTAACTACGAAAGGGATAAACTGGCTCAAGCCCTGGTGCCACATGTGCTTGAAAAGGCTTATACGAGCCAGTTTATACCCAGTCATAAGCAGGATCGCTGCCAAACACGACAGCGGGATATGGTTAATTAAAGACGGTATCGCCAGTAAAGCAACCAATAACAATATACCATGCAGTATGGCGCTCACTTTAGTGCGGGCACCGGCATTTACGTTTGCCGACGAACGAACAATTACTGCCGTCATGGGTAAGCCGCCAAGCATACCGCTAACGATATTGGCCGTTCCCTGTGCAAGCAGTTCGCGGTTGGTGGGCGAGATACGTTTGATAGGATCTATTTTATCTACAGCCTCCAGGCTCAGCAGTGTTTCCAAACTGGCAACCACCGCAATGGTGAAAGCCGTTATCCAAACCTGCTTGTTGCCTATCTGGCTAAAATCAGCCGATTTAAACAGCGCAAAAAATTCGGCACTGCTGTTCACCAGCGGTATGCGTACAAACTGCTTATCAAGCAAGGCAAGGCCTGTTCCGGAAAACGCGAGGCTTAGCCCGATACCGGCCAGTACCACCAATAAAGGAGCCGGAACTATAGCCAGCTTTTTAAACCTGGGCCAGTAAATCATAAATGCCAGGGACACCACGCTGATGATCACTGCGCCATAGTTTATCCTGGCGAAAGCCCGTGTTATACCCGAAAAAGTATTGTGTTCATCAATTTGGCGAAAGCCCTCATCGCCTTCAAAATCGGCATCATAGCCAACCGCGTGCGGAAACTGCTTCATGATCAAAATAATACCTATCGCTGCCAGCATCCCCTCAATAACCGATGACGGGAAGTAATTGGCAATGGTGCCGGCTTTAACAATTCCAAGTATGATCTGGAAAACACCCGCCAGTACCAGGGCCATTAAAAAGGTTTCGTAAGCGCCAAGCGTAGTAATGGCATTAAGTACAATTACTGTTAAACCAGCCGCAGGACCGGCCACACTCAGTTGCGAGCCGCTAAGCGTACCTACTACTATACCGCCAATAATGCCTGTTAATACGCCTGCGAAGAGCGGCGCTCCCGATGCCAGCGCTATACCTAAACACAGCGGCAAAGCCACCAGGAATACAACGACACTTGAAGGAATATCCCTTTTTAAATTTTTGGGCAGAAAATATTTTTTTAGGTTGAGATTGCCCATAGCAGCCTCACCTTGCTTGATTTGCATAAGAATGAAAATTGAGTAAGATTGTTAAAATGAATTAAAAAGCATTGCTATCCGGATAGGGAAGTATCCGGTTAAATTCACCTTATGCGTTTGGAGGGGGTGTAGGAACTACAGGGTGATAAACCTGTTTATATAATGCGTTTTCCTGGTTGTGGAGAACTTTGGTTTCGGCAATAAATGTGATGAAGTTTATGGTATGAAGGTCATACTCATCGAAGATTTTTTTCTCTTTCACAAGGTCTTTTTCGGGGCTGTCTTTTTCAGTTTTGCTTTCCTGCTCCAACTGAAGGATCACCGCACTTACCGTTTTATTATCAAGATATAAAAAAACAGGTGCAAGCGAAATGCCCATCTTTATTACAAAGACGGTCATGAACAGCGCCACTACCCATATTTTATTATTCCTGATCTTCATCAACACAAATATATAAAAATCCGTTATTAAACCACCAGAATAAGTAAGCAAAAGCTATTCTTACAATATAATTACTATTTTTAGACAATTACTAACAACCTGAATTGTGGATAAAAAGCTTGATCTGTTAAGGCTAAAACGTCATGAAGCCATGCAGGGCGGAGGCCCGGTACGTATTGAAAGTCAGCATAAAAAAGGAAAATTAACGGCACGTGAACGTTTACATTTTTTATTGGATGAAGGCTCGTTCCAGGAGATAGGGATGCTGGTTACCCACCGCTCCATTGATTTTGGCATGGAGAAAGAAAAATATCCCGGCGACGGTGTTGTTACAGGTTATGGCACCATAAACGGACGGCTCACCTACGTATTTTCCCAGGATTTTACAGTGTTTGGCGGCTCGCTTTCCGAAACCCATGCCGAAAAGATCTGCAAGATCATGGATCTCGCCCTAAAGAATGGCGCTCCCCTTATCGGTCTTAATGACTCGGGCGGTGCGCGCATCCAGGAAGGTGTGGTATCCCTTGGCGGTTATGCCGATATTTTTTACCGCAATACCATGGCATCGGGCGTTATCCCGCAAATCTCGGCTATTATGGGGCCATGCGCAGGTGGTGCTGTTTACTCGCCTGCTATTACCGATTTTATTTTGATGGTTGAGCATACCTCATACATGTTTGTTACCGGGCCTAATGTAGTAAAAACGGTTACGCATGAAGTGGTAACCTCCGAAGAACTGGGCGGTGCCAATACCCACGCCAGCAAATCGGGCGTTACTCATTTTGCCTGTGCCAATGAAATAGCCGCCATTCAGCATATCAAAAGCCTGCTGAGCTATATGCCTCAAAATTGTGAGGATAAAGCTCCCGCCGCTCCCTACGAAAACGGCGACGAGCTTAGGCCCGAGTTAAACACCATCCTGCCATCAATAGCCTCACAACCCTATGATATCCGCGAGGTTATTGATCATATCATCGATAAAGCTTCGTTTTTGGAAGTGCATAAAGATTTTGCTGAAAACATTGTGGTGGGCTTCGCGCGCCTGGCAGGCCGCAGTATTGGCATAGTGGCTAATCAGCCCGCTTTTTTGGCCGGGGTATTGGATATCCATTCATCAACCAAGGCTGCACGTTTTGTGCGCTTTTGCGATTCCTTCAACATTCCGCTGCTGGTGTTTGAAGATGTTCCCGGCTTTTTGCCCGGTACCGACCAGGAATGGAATGCTATTATCACCAATGGCGCTAAACTGTTATATGCTTTTTGTGAAGCCACCGTTCCGCGTGTTACTGTAATTACGCGCAAGGCTTATGGAGGCGCTTATGATGTAATGAACTCCAAACATATTGGTGCCGATATGAACTTTGCCTGGCCATCGGCCGAGATTGCGGTAATGGGAGCCAAAGGTGCCGCCGAAATCATTTTTAAACGCGAGATCACGAAGGCCGAAGACCATGAAGCCAAATGGCTGGAGATGGAACAATTATATTCAGATACCTTTGCCAATCCCTACCGTGCTGCCGAACGCGGATTTATCGACGAAGTTATTGAACCTGCCGAAACGCGCATTAAATTGATCCAGGCTTTTAAAATGCTGGAAAATAAAGTAGTGAACAACCCAAGGAAGAAACACGGGAATATTCCACTGTAGATTTGGGAATTCGGATGTTCGATTTCGGATTTATTTCTTTTTTATTGTAGATGCCGTAATTGCCTTTCTGGCTGTTTGCTGGCGCAAGTATGTGCGGCCGCCAGCGCCGTGATTATTTGTGCCTTCGGCAATAGAAAATCAGATTTGTTTACCTTTGCGTTTCTAATTCCGAAATCGAACATCCGAAATCCGCAATGAAAAATATCTCTATCGAACAAATCCGTCCCGAGCTTACCTGGCGGTTAAGGCAACGTATATTATACCCCGAAAGCAAGCTGTACGAAATGGAGATGGAGGAGGATAACCACGGGTATCACTTTGCTGCATTTAAAGATAATCATATCATAGCGGTAGTATCACTCTTTAATAAAGGGAACGATTGGCAGTTTCGCAAATTTGCTGTTGATGAAACCATGCAAAACATGGGAATAGGCCGTGCGGTATTGCAGCATATTACCGATTTTGTCCTTGTAAGCGGGGGGACCCGCCTGTGGTGTAACGCAAGGTTATCGGCCATTCCATTTTACCTCAAAGCTGGTTTTATTCACACAGGTAATTTCTTTTCAAAAAATGGTTTCGATTATGAGATTCTCGAAAAAGAACTTACTCCTTCTCTAAATCAGGAATAATTGCAGTCGCCTTAACGTTTTGTTGTTTTTCGTTCGATAATTTTGCTGCCTTTAAAGCTTCTTCAATGTCGCCCTGTGCTTCATATAACACCGCCAAATTGTAAGCCGCATGGCTGGCCAGTTTAAGATCGGGCCCATCAATAATTGGATTCAGTATTTTAAAGGCCTCATTATATCGCTTTGCTATCATGTGGTTAATAGCAACCTTCAAGCTGTCGTTATCAGCATATAATTGCCGCTGGTTAGTTAATGTAGATGGCAGATAATCCTTTATCGCATCAATAGCCGCATTACCTGCCGACTGGCTTATGGCCGCACCATTGCCTTTTACCGTAGGATGTACCAGCAAGGCAGCAATTATACCGTAATAACGGCTCTCCGAATGAAAATCCTTCGCTTTCCCTCTAAGAATTTTAAAATACTTGCCGTTGCTTTCGTATAAAGTAAACCTTGTATTAACCACCGTGGTATATACTTCCATGGTATCAACAAGCTCTACGGGGATATCGGCACTAAGCGAGTCAAGCGTTAAAACATAGTTGGCATTGCATTTTTCGGCAAGTGTTTTTATTGGCGTGGTATCTGCAATCAAATTAACAGAGTCGGCAAGTACTGTTGTTTGGATGCGGGGCAGCATATCAAGCTGTTTGGCTGCCATTGCAATAGCGCTGTAAGCGCCGCCCTTAAGTACAGCTCGTTTGCGTTTATTTTTATTAGCTACCGAGTCAACAGTAAACCTGTTTACTACTACAACTTTGGTTTCGTTATGCCCCAATTCCAGTTTAGGGGCGTAATTAACCGGTACTGTAATTTCATAATTTACACTGCAGGCTGCCAAACCCATGGCAACGAGCACACAAATGGCAAATAAGTTTTTCAAGGTATTTGTAATAAGGTTGGTTTAGGTTTTGAGGACTTTACTCTTTCATCAAATCAACAATAATAGCTTTGGCAAAATCATTGGGCTGTTTCTGGTTCGAGATCTTGGCCACCTCAAGTGCGGCCTCGATATCGCCCTGCGCCTCATATACTACGGCAAGGTTGTAAGCTGCGCGGCTGGCAAGCTTCAGGTCGGGCCCGTCAATAAGCGGGTTTAATAGCTGGAAAGCCTTATCAAATTTACCGGCTTTGATCAGTTCTACCGAGCTGCTTAGCTGGTCGCCATTGGTATACAGGGGCCTGTCATGATAATCGGTGTACGGCAGGTAATCCTTTAGGGCATCCAATGCCGAATTACGGATAGCATCAAATAACGGCCCGCCATGGGCAAGTAAGCTGGATGCATTACCATAAGGATTATTATCATTTATTTCAGCCTCACCGTTTAGCTTTTTAAAGTAGATGCCATTGGCTTCGTAAAGAGTAAAGCTGGTTTTAACCACCGATACCCGGTAAACCGACGGTACGCCGTTATAATAATCCTGCTCCAATTTGGTTTCGCCTTTAAAATCCTCAAACGCGAGCACATAAGAAGCGTTGTATTTTTTTGCCAGAAATTTCACCGAATCGGTATTGGCGGTAAAGTTAACCGAGTCAACCAGTTGTACAACTTTTACACCGGGCAGCGCATGCAGCTGTACCGCTGCATGGTTTATAGCGGTATAAGCGGCGGCTTTAAATGTAGTTAATACGCGTTTATTGCGGTTACGGGTCGAATCGGGCATGTAGTGGTTAATGACCACGATGGTTGTTTTTGCCCTGTTAAAATTCAGCTTCGGCGCGTAATCAACCGGAACATTTACATATTGAGGAACGCTGCATGCCGCTAAAAAACATGCCGCAAATAGGATACAAGTTAGCCTGAATAGTTTCACCTTATTAAAAATTAAATATCGTGGAAAGGTATAACATAAGCATGAAAGCTTTATGAAATAACCGGTCATTTTTGTATCAAAACAAACCAGCGCCTTCATTGTGACTAAATATTTTCAAAAACGTTTAATAATGATTTTATATAATTGATTTACTGCTTATATCCGGCTTAATTTTAGTGCAATGTCATGAGCTTTATTATATTTGCTGTATTACTACATTTAGATTGAAAACATTAATTCAATATGGCCAAAAAGAAATCTGACGCCCCACAGCATACGTCCGTTGTAAACGAAACTTCACTCGCGTTTTTTGAAAAATATATCAACAACCCCTCACCTACAGGTTTTGAATGGAAAGGCCAGGAGCTTTGGCTCGAATACCTGAAGCCCTATATTGACACCCATTATGTTGATAATTATGGCACCGCGGTTGGCATCATCAATCCTAAAGCCGATTACAAAGTAGTTATTGAAGCTCATGCCGATGAAATTTCATGGTTTGTGAATTACATCACTAACGATGGCTTAATATATGTTATCCGCAACGGCGGCTCCGATCATCAGATAGCGCCTTCAAAACGTGTAAATATCCATACCGATAATGGCGTGGTTAAAGCTGTTTTCGGCTGGCCTGCTATCCACACCCGCCTGGGCGGTGATAAAGAAGAAGCGCCTACCCTTAAAAATATCTTTTTAGATTGCGGTTGCACCTCAAAAGAAGAAGTTGAAAAACTGGGTATCCACGTAGGTTGTGTTATCACTTACGAAGATGAATTTATGGTGCTTAACGACCGCTATTATGTTGGCCGTGCGCTTGATAATCGTGCAGGCGGCTTCATGATTGCCGAGGTTGCCCGTTTACTTAAAGAAAACAATGTAAAACTTCCTTTTGGTTTATATATAGTTAACGCGGTGCAGGAGGAGATAGGTTTACGCGGTGCCGAAATGATAGCGCATAAAATTAAACCCAATGTGGCTATTGTTACCGATGTTACGCATGACACCCAAACGCCAATGATTAACAAAATTACCCAGGGCGACTTAGCCTGCGGTAAAGGCCCTGTTGTATCATATGCTCCGGCAGTACAAAACAACCTGAATAAGCTGCTTATTGAAAGTGCTCAAAAAGCGGGCATACCGTTCCAGCGTCAGGCATCATCACGGTCAACAGGGACCGATACCGATGCCTTTGCTTACTCAAATGATGGCGTGCCATCGGCATTAATCTCATTACCTTTACGTTATATGCATACCACTGTCGAGATGATCCACAAAGAGGATGTTGATAACGTGATCCGTTTGATATACGAGTCTCTGCTAAATATTCAGGCCGGTCAGGATTTCAGGTACTTTAAATAACAAAAAGTTTATATTGCATATAAAACAATCCGGGCAAAAATCCATTCACCTATAATAATTAATCATAAAATAGCTTTTAACAAATACCCCCGATACTATCTATGAAACCAACCTTACTGATATTGGCCGCAGGGATGGCTAGCCGTTATGGCAGTATGAAACAAGTTGACGGCTTTGGCCCCAATGGCGAAACAATTATTGATTATTCAATATATGATGCTATAAAAGCAGGCTTCGGCAAAGTTACTTTTATCATCCGCGAAGAGTTTGTTGACAGCTTTAAGGCCATTTTTGAGCCTAAATTGGCTGGTCGTGTTGAAACAGATTACGTTTTCCAAAGCTTTGACCTTAAGCCATTTGGTATCAACAAAGAAATCGAACGCGCCAAACCATGGGGTACAGCCCATGCAGTGCTTGCCGCGCGCAATCAGGTAAAAGAACCTTTTTGCGTAATCAATGCCGATGATTATTACGGCTATGACGCGTTTGAAAAAATGGCTAAATTTTTAACTACTGAAGTGAAGGACAATCTGTATTCACTGGTAGGTTATCAGATTGACCGCACCCTTTCTGATTATGGTTCGGTATCCCGTGGTGTATGTAAAGTTGATGACGCGGGCAACATGGTTGAAATTAACGAGCGTACCGAGGTTTATTTTAAGGAAGATAGTACCGTAGCTTACAAGGATGCCACCGGCGAGCATGCGCTTCCTAACGATACCCGTGTATCAATGAATTTCTGGGGCTTTACACCGGCTATCTTCAAACAAAGTGAGCAAATGTTCGTAGATTTTGTTGCGGCTAACGAAAATAATCCTAAAGCGGAATTCTTTATCCCGCTTGCTGCTGATAAGCTGATTAAAGATGGTACTGCTGCGTTTAAAGTGATCCCAACCGGTTCAAAATGGTTTGGTGTTACGTATAAAGAAGACAAACCTATCGTTCAAAAAAGCATATCTGACCTGGTAGCTAACGGTGTTTATCCCGAAAAACTTTGGGACTAATTAATATTTGCTCCTTCAAACAAAAAGCTCCCGTTCCAACCGAACGGGAGCTTTTTGTTTGATATGGCTTCCTAAATTAGTCCTGGTAAATAAAGAATGTTTTTTGATCACCGTCTTCATAAACGTGCAGGGTTTTCTTAACCACCTGGTTATTGGTTTTAACTTCCATAATGTAATCACCATCTTCAAGATTGGTTAAAACATAACCCCTTTCAACATCGGTTTTGGTTGATACAACATCTTTCAGCAAAAGTTCATTTTGTTTGCTATAAACGCGTATAAATGAACGGCCGTTTTCTGATTTTGCGAGTATTAACTTAACACCGCGGTCGTGGTCAAGGGCTTTAAAGGTAACAACCTCTTTAGCTTTAGGAGTTACATCGACGGCTTTAGCTGCTGTAGTAGCAAATACACCTGCGCTTAATAATAAGAATAATGCTGATAATTTTATTGAAGTTTTCATGATTTTGAGCTTTTAAGTATGTTAAATATTTTGTGTTTGTTATTTCAATGATCAAATGAACAACATTAATTTTAAGTGCTAAAAAGTGTTATACCAGCACCGAAAAGATATAGACCAATACCCGGAAGTATTCGGCAAACACCAAAAACATGCTAATTATCAGTGTTTTACAAGTTGGTCGAAAATTAAAGGGCGTTTATCGGGCAGGAAAGCGGGTTGGTCGTTTTTGGGGATGAAATAGAAAAACCCATGCAACGTTTTTTAAGCTCAATTAACAACCATGTCGTTGCGAGGAGCCGCAGGGGAAGAAGCCCCTGGAGCGACGTGGCAATCTCGTAGCTATATAGATCGGACTTGCATTGGCTACGAGATTGCCGCGCTGCGCTTATAATGACATGGTTTCTATTTGTTTTCCAAAGCAACTTTCCCCTTCCCAATACCTATGGTTACAAACGAGCGAGAGTTAAATGAAAAGAGGAAAATCCGTTGACGTTTATCTCAAAATCTACATTTAACAAAACCAACCTAACCAAACAACGTTGCCTTTAAGTACCTTTATCTATTCCGGGTACCCCACAGGCATGAATTTAGAAATTGCAGGTAACGTACAGGGCTTTAAACAACAAGATGGTATTTTAACAATTAAAACCGCCGAAGCCGAAGCAAGGGTTTATATCTATAGCCCTACAATTATCAGGGTAAGCATCAGTAAAAATTTCAACCCGGATGATCCTTCCTTTGCGGTAATCAGGCAGCCACTGGCCGATTTCGATTTTGATGAGTCATCGGTCAATATTGATATTACTACACCCGCCTTAAGGCTCAGTATTCAGAAATCGCCACTACGTTTCAACTTTTTTACTGCAGGTGGTATCTCGCTGAGTGAAGATGACGCCCGCTTTGGTACAAACTGGCAGGGCGAACGGGTGATCTGTTATCGCCGGTTGTTTGAGGGTGAACGGTTTATTGGCCTGGGCGAAAAAACAGGTAACCTCGACAGGCGTGGCGCGGCGTATGTAAACTGGAATACCGATGCGCCAAACCACACGCCCGAATCCGATCCGCTGTATAAAACCTTTCCGTTTTTTATAGGATTACACAGCGGGTTAACTTACGGTTTGTTTCTTGACAATACCCATAAAAGCTACTTCGACTTTGGTGCATCCACAGATGAAGAAACAAGCTGGTTCGGTGCCGATGGCGGCGATTTGAATTACTACTTTTTCGGGGCACAGGGTGTTGCCAAAATAATTGAAGATTATACCTGGCTTACCGGCAGGATGGAAATGCCGCCGCTCTGGAGCCTGGGCTATCAGCAATGCCGATGGAGTTATATGAGTGCCGATGAAGTGTTGAACATCGCCCAAACCTTTCGCAAAAAACAGATCCCTGCCGATGTAATGTACTGCGATATCGACTATATGGACGATTTCAAGATCTTCACCTGGAACAAAAAAACTTTCCCTAAACCCAAGCAAATGCTCGATAAACTAAAGGAGATGGACTTTAGGCTGGTTACCATTGTTGATCCGGGAATTAAGGTAGAAGAAGGTTATAAGGAATACGATGAGGGTATTGAGCAGGATTATTTTGCCAAATATCCCGACGGCGAAAATTATACCGGCTATGTGTGGCCGGGCCGCTGTCACTTTCCAGATTTTTTCAGGGAAGAGGTACGCGAATGGTGGGGAGCAGCCTTTACCGCTCTTACCCAACCCGGCGTTGAAGGTTTCTGGAATGATATGAACGAGCCTGCCGCCTGGGGGCAAAATATCCCATGGATAGTAAAGTTTGGAGATAAGTTTATGCCGGAAGTGCGTAATGCCTATGGCATGCAAATGGCCCGCGCCACTTATGATGGCACAAGAAAGATCATGGGAAACAAACGGCCGTTTGTACTTACCCGCGCGGCTTATTCGGGCACACAACGCTATTCGGCCGTGTGGACGGGCGATAATACCGGCACCGATGCCCATATGCTTTTAGGACAACGGCTGGTAAATAGTTTGGGTATTACAGGTATGAGTTTTATCGGGGTGGATATCGGCGGCTTCAGCGGCAACCCTACGTCTGAGCTCATGGTACGCTGGAACTCCCTTGGTGTATATACCCCAATGTTTCGCAATCATGCTATACAAGGCAGTAAAATGCGCGAACCATGGGAATGGGGTAAGGGTAATGAACAAATCATTAAGAAGGACATTGAACAACGGTACAAAATCCTGCCCTACCTGTACAGCAGCTTTTATCAATCAACCCAAACCGGCCTGCCGGTAAGCCGCACATTAGCTATTGAGCACAGTTTTGACGGGAATGTTTTTGATGAGCGTTTTCAAAATGAATTTATGTTTGGCGACGCGATGCTGGTTGCTCCTGTTGAAAGCACTAAACTAACCGAAGATGTTTACCTGCCCCGAGGCTCGTGGTATAGGTTAAGCAGCGATAGGTTTTATGAGGGAGAACAGATTGTTAATGTTCAGGCGCCATTAACCGATCTGCCGGTATTTGTTAGGGCCGGCGGTATTATCCCCATGCAAAGTGTTGTACAAAGCACCAATGAAAAAGGTGACGGTATATTGCAGGTACACGTATGGAACGGCAGGGAAGCAAATAGCTTTGTGTATTATGAAGATGACGGGGTATCATATGATTATGAGCAGGACATTTATTATAAACGGACTATCGCTTTTAATCCAATCGAAAAAACAATTAATTTATCATCAGTTGAAGGCTCATTTAAATCGAGGTTTATGCAGTTGAGATTTGTTTTGCATGGTTTTGATGGGGTTAAGCTGCAGGAAGAAATAATAGAGAATAAAAGCGGAGAGATTGAAGTGAAATTATAATTGTTGTTTCATTTCTTTGAGTAGTGATCGAACCAGTCTCATGGTTTGTAATACGCGGCGGGAGGGGGCTCAGGTGCCCAAAACAGGCTGGCCTGCCATTCGGCCTCAGAGAGGTATGATGATTATGGAAAATTTAAAGAATGGCGGGATCCAGCGGAGCCTCCTAATTGTGGACGAAACATTGGCTAACCTTTTGCCTTTACTCATCGTTCAAAATGGGTATGAACAATATTATAGCATTCTGCTCCTAAATATTTTCAAAATTTCTTTAATTAATTGATAATAAGTTAAATTTGCGCGGAATTAAAATCCTAAACATGAAACACAAGTACAAAATTATAGTATTGCTGCTTGCCGGTATTACTGCCATTTACACTTCGTGCCATAAGCTTAACATGGCGCCTAATAATCAAAGTACAGTAAGTAAAAAAGAAGCGAGTGTGCAAATTGCGCAAAGCCTTGTTGGCATTTTTAACCCCGAAAACGGCGGGTTTGATTTTAAGAGCGGTTTAAGTATGCCAACCGATCTATCCCTGAACAAAAAAGGTAAGATCAAAGTACAATCTGTTGACCCTCGGCCACAGTGCGGCGCCAAAATGGATACCACGATAGCATTTAATTTAGATCAAAGCGATACCTCAAAAATTGATATCTGGGCTAAGGTTAAATATGAGCTTACCTGTACCAATGGAGTGCCTTCAGGTGTTACCGCTAATGATAGTTTAAATATGACTATGACAGGCAGCGGTTTTACGATGGTTTTAAAAATGGGTGAAAACCTGGTACTCAGAAGCCTTAATCCGGGTGTTGAACACGCGCAATACTCTTTTGATGGCCCTGTGAATTATTATGCCAGGGTTAACTACACCAAACCTACAACAGACCAGCCAAATGTTGAAGGCACGTTTAACTACAATTTTAAATCAATTGTTGTTGATCCAACAAAAGACCCAGATTTTATTTTAAGCGGAAGTGCTACCTTTTCGAGTAAAGGAAGTATTGGAAAAAATGTCTGGAACTATAAAGGGACAATAACGTTTTTAGGTGGTCACAAAGCTAAGATCACTATCGATGGTACTGTTTACACCGCCGATCTGATGACAGGCGAAGTTAATTAAATTCGTTTTTAAATATATGTAGAGCCCTGCTCCCTAATAGGAGGCAGGGCTTTTTGTATGCTATGGTTTTTCAAAACGGCATGCTTTTTATCACCTTGTATTTGATAAAAAAAACGGGGAATATTTTCCACGTATTTTTCCCCGAAGCGGGGAAAGTAGGTAGTGGGTGTGTTTTGTGTTCCGTTGCTATCAGCAGTATAAATCTTTAACTGTTTTATAAAAAAGGAAAATGAGCCTAAAAACACATATCCCGGCCGTTTTTTTTGCGAATTTTTTACCTGGTGGTATGCTTATTGCGAAATGAGGCAAAGAGATCTAAACTTTATCTTATACGTTTATGAAACTAAATCTACGGAGTGTATTACCTTTATTAGCAGGTGTGGCTGTTCTTTATTCGGCCTGTACAAAAACAGGAATTAATGTAAAACCTGATCCATCAACTGTAAAAGCAAGCGATAATGTAGCCAGTTCGGCCATTGCAGATAACCTGGCAAAATCGTTGGCCGGCTCATTTGGAGGGGCCAGCCTTAACGACGGTGTTACCCCCTCAACCAATGCCTCATCAAAGCTTAAAGTACAGAGTACTTATAGTTGCGGTTTTTATATTGATACCAGCCTGAACCGTGTATTTAACCAGGGTGATACTTTAAAAGCAACCAAAACAGGCGGTACTAAATATTATTTTATTTGTGACGGCAACAAAACTGTTGGTTACGATTCGGTTGATTCATTAAATACCGAAGGCAGTGGCCCGGGTTATTCATTCGTTTACAATATTGTGCAGAAATATAAGGTTAGGGGCCTTAACACCAATAACTCAAACTTCTCGCTTGATGGTCCGATGAAAGCCTATGTTGATAACGAATACACTAAATACAAAACGTTTAGCAGGGTGCATAATACCTACGTGTTCACTAACCTGTATGTACATGGCAACGATAAGTTTGATATCAGCAGCGGCACAGCTACTTTCCGTTCGGAAGGAAAAACAAACGGCGGCGGCTGGGATTATAGCGGCACCATTGTTTTCCTGGGCAACCACAAGGCAAAGCTAACTTTCCTTAATAAAATTTTCTTAATTGATTTACTAACCGGTAAATCAACACCTGCATAATCACAATCTTTCAATCAATCAATTATGCCCTGTGCCGGTTTCCGGTACGGGGCTTTTTTGTGCCTGAAACAATAACTTATTATATTGCCGTCCCATCCTGTTGCTCCCCCTTTAGGGCGCCGGGGGATCAATCATGAAACGCCTCTTATCAAACCTAACTTTCCAGGTACTCATTGCCATTGCCCTTGGGGTAGTGGCCGGCTTATATGTTAAAGGTTTTGCCCCGACTGCCGAACTCATCAGCAAAACGTTCATCAGTCTCATCACCATGCTGATTGCGCCTATCATATTTTTAACCATTGTGCTGGGCATTGCCGGCATGAGCGATATGAAAAAAGTGGGCAGGGTAGGCGGTAAAGCTTTGTTGTATTTCGAGATCGTAACCACGTTCGCACTTGTCATCGGTGTTACCGTAGCCAATATTATTAAACCCGGTGCCGGTTTTGAAAACCATGCAGCAAAAATGGATACCGGCAAATTAGCCGTTTACGAAAAAGCTGCCGCCGAAATGCATTGGGGCGATTTTATTGCCCATATAGTCCCCTCAAATATGTTTAAAGCTTTTGCTGAAGGCGATATTTTGCAGATCCTGTTTTTTGCGATACTGTTTGGTTTTGGGTTAAGCAGGATGGGTAAAAGTGGCGAAGCGGTTATTCAGCTATTTGATAAGCTTTCGAAAGTGTTTTTTAATATCATGAAGATAGTGATGAAGGTGGCGCCGATAGGGGCTTTTGCAGGGATGGCCTTTACGGTGAGCAAATATGGTATCCAAACCCTTAAACCGCTGGCTTTGTTGATGGGCTCGGTTTATCTGACCATGTTCCTGTTCATATTTGTAGTATTGAATATTATTTGCCGGCTGTTTAAGTTCAGCCTTTGGGAATATCTGAAATACATCAGGCAAGAGATCCTGATTGTGCTTGGTACATCCTCATCCGAATCGGCATTACCGGCCATGATGGAGAAAATGGAAAAGTTTGGCTGTTCCAAATCGGTGGTGGGTCTGGTGATCCCCACGGGGTATTCTTTTAATTTGGATGGCACTACGATTTACTTGTCCATGTGCGTGATATTCCTGGCGCAGGTGTTTAATATCCCGCTTTCATTAGGGCAGGAGTTAACGATTATCGGGATCCTGATGATCACTTCCAAAGGAGCAGCAGGTGTAACCGGAAGCGGTTTTATTGTGCTCACCAGCACGCTCACAGCCATCAAAATAATCCCGGTTGAAGGGCTGGCGATATTAATAGGGGTCGACAGGTTTATGTCGGAAGCGCGGGCCATTACCAATGTGATTGGCAATGGTGTGGCGACAATTGTGATTGCGAAGAGTGAAGGGGAGTTTGTTGCCCAGCCCGCTGAAAGGGGAGTTAATGAATAAATCGGATATATATATATTATTAACAATTTTCAAAGCACTGGTTTTGTTAACTGGTTTGACATTTACTGCGATCAATTTTATCCCGGGTATTTCTGGCGATAAAGTGAAACTTAAAAAAGCCGGGATTATATTTCTTGCTACGTTTTTGGTGTTCGTTTTAATTACAGCGGTTGAATTTGCAATTGCATTCAATTAGTAATTGGCCACGTTATGGATGGTAGTGTAATGATTTCGGATTTTGTCTGAACCGGGATTTATAGGATTTTTTTGATTTACGGTTTTTTGTCTGGACCCGAATCTACCAGAATGAAAAGCAAATTCAATAAATTGCTAAAATTCGTTTAATTCGAGTTCAGACAAATAGCCTGGGCCGCAGGCAACGCCCTAATTTAGTTGGCAGTAGATAGTTTTCAGTTGACAGTTTTATTCAACGGGAACTTTATAATCATAAAAAATTTAAAACACATAAACACCCTATAACCACATCCAATCCCCTTAAAAGTCACTTTTATGTTAACATATAAATTTAGATTACAATAGGGTTTGACATTCGGGCAAAAACTTTAGCTTTGCCGTACTAAAACGAAAAAACCAATGAGTGTACTCGTAAATAAAGATTCAAAAGTTATTGTACAAGGTTTCACCGGTAAAGAAGGGTCATACCATGCCGAGCAAATGATTGCTTATGGCACTCAGTTAGTTGGTGGTGTTACACCAGGTAAAGGTGGTCAGACCCATTTAGACAGGCCGGTTTTTAACACGGTTAAAGATGCCGTTGTTGCAACCGGTGCCGATGTATCCATCATTTTTGTACCTCCTGCTTTTGGTGCAGATGCCATTATGGAAGCTGCTGAAGCCGGCATTAAGGTTATTGTTTGTATTACCGAAGGGATCCCTACAAAGGATATGATCGCAGTAAAAGAATATCTTACAGATAAGGATGCACGCCTGATTGGTCCTAACTGCCCCGGTATCATCACTGCTGATGAGAGCAAAATTGGTATCATGCCTGGCTTTATTTTCAAAAAAGGTAACGTTGGCGTGGTTTCAAAATCAGGTACTTTAACTTATGAAGCGGTTGACCAGGTGGTTAAAGCCGGTTTGGGTATCACTACAGCTATCGGTATTGGTGGCGACCCGATCATTGGTACACCAACCAAAGAAGCTGTTGAATTATTAATGAACGATCCGGAAACTCATGGTATCATCATGATTGGTGAAATTGGCGGAAATATGGAAGCTGATGCTGCCCGCTGGATCAAAGCAAACGGTACTAAACCGGTTGTTGGTTTCATTGCTGGTCAAACAGCGCCTCCGGGCCGCCGTATGGGCCACGCAGGTGCTATCGTAGGTGGTGCCGATGATACTGCTGCTGCTAAAATGAAGATCATGGCCGAGTGCGGTATCCGAGTGGTTGAGTCGCCAGCTGAAATTGGCGCTGCCATGGCAGAAGAATTGGCTAAGTTAGCTTAATGCTTAAGGCGCAAAGCCGAAAGCGAAAAGCTTTTTAATATTGAAGATCCCGGTCATGATTTGGCCGGGATTTTTTAGTTTAAGATGATTACTTCTTAAATCTCAAAAAACATGTCATTGCGAGGAGGAACGACGAAGCAATCGCATGCTATACAGGGCGGTTATGCCTAGCCACGCTGCGTTTGCAATGACATATTTTATTAACAGTATTCAAATGGATAAAATAGCTCAAAGCGATAGGATTCTGCAATTCAGATTCAGACAATTTTTCCGTATCTATGTATATGGTCAAAAATCTACTTAAGTTAGTCTTATTCATTTCGTTAGCTGCGGTAAGCTACTCATCTATGGCCCAACCCTACAAGCCCGCAATGTTTACTGATCCCGACAGGTTAAAAAAGATCCAGGCTACTTTCCCTGTCATCGATCAGCTTTATAAAAAATATGCTGAAGATAATCACTGGCCGGGATTGGTGTATGGCATTGTGGTTGATGGTAAACTGGTGCACAGCGGTGGTTTAGGGTATACCGATATTGATGCCAGGATCAAGGCTGATTCATCGTCGGATTTTCGGATCGCCTCCATGACCAAAAGCCTTACCGCTATGGCTATCCTAAAACTCAGGGATGAGGGCAAGCTAAAACTGGATGATCCGGCTTATATTTATATCCCCGAGATGAAGAGGTTGAAATATTTGACCAAAGATGCTGTCCCTGTAACCGTAAGGCATCTGCTTACGCATACAGCAGGTTACCCGGAAGATAACCCATGGGGCGACAGGCAACTTGCAGTTAGCGATGAAGAACTTCTGGCGCTATACAAAAAAGGCATTTCATTTTCCAATAATCCTGGGCAGGGCTATGAGTACAGCAACCTTGGGTTTGCTACGCTGGGATATATCATCAAAAAAGTATCGGGCAAAACTTACGAGCAATACATCACAGATAATATCCTTAAACCGTTAGGTATGACACATACCTATTGGGAATATACCAAAGTGCCCAAAGATAAACTGGCGCATGGTTACCGCTGGCTTGATGGTAAATGGGTTGAACAACCTTTGTTGCATGACGGGGCTTACGGTGCGATGGGCGGCCTGATCACCACTATTGAGGATTTTAGCAAATACATGGCTGTACATATGGATGCCTGGCCTCCGCGCGATGATGCCGAAGCCCTGCCTGTAAAACGTAGTTCTATCCGGGAAATGCAGTACCCCTGGGATGTGAATTATTTAACTGTAAATGCCAAAACAACCACGGGCAGACCATGCCCCAATGTCAGTGCCTATGCCTACGGTTTACGTTGGGCAAAGGATTGTGATAACCGCGTGTACATTGGTCATACAGGGGGCTTACCGGGTTTCGGCAGTCAGTGGAATATCTTGCCGGAGTACGGTGTGGGCGTTGTTTCATTTGCCAACCTGACTTATGCCCGTGCTGGTTATCCCAATAACCAGGCTCTGGATACGTTACTGGCTCTTTCGGGTATAAAACCACGGCAATTGCCTGCATCAGCCATATTGGAGCAACGTAAAAATGATCTGCTTAAGGCCATCGCTGATTGGAGCAAGGCTAAAGAAAGCGGCATTTTTGCTGATAACTTTTTTATGGATTATTTCCCCGATAAACTTCAAGCAGCCGCAACTGAAGCTTTTGCAAAAACAGGCAGAATAATAAGCGCAGGCAATGTGGTGCCCGAAAATCAATTACGTGGCTATTTTATTATCAAATGTGAAACTGGAAATATCAAAGTGAGTTTTACACTTACACCCGAAAACCCATCATTGGTACAAGAGTTTCATTTCGACATTGTGCAATAGCTTGTACTTAATTCGGTCGTTTAAATTTAAGCTCGTTGTAAATGCGGGCGGGTTGCATAGTTACACTGGTTTACCAAGTTGCCTTCGGCTTTGAGCATTTTGCTTTAAGCAAAAGCA
Source organism: Mucilaginibacter gossypii (assembly GCF_900100945.1). GTDB lineage: Bacteria > Bacteroidota > Bacteroidia > Sphingobacteriales > Sphingobacteriaceae > Mucilaginibacter > Mucilaginibacter gossypii. Next base: position 47,261 of record NZ_FNCG01000013.1, read on the forward strand.
ATCACGTTTTCTGCTTTTTCTTCTTAGCAGCTGGGAACAGCACATTGTTTAGGATCAGTCTGTAGCCGGGAGAATTGGGGTGTAGTTTCAAATCTGTCGGCGGATCATTTACAGCATGCTGATAATCTTCAGGGTCGTGGCCGCCGTAAAATGTCCATTGGCCTTTGCCGTATTCGCCGTGAATGTAACGGGCTTCGTTGGCGGTTTTCATTTCGCCCATAATGGTAACGCCGGGTTTGAGCATGCTTTTGTTGTAGGCCGTGGTTAAGCCCATAAAACCTTTTATTACTTTGTCATGATCCTGCGTAAGCATGCTCGGCACTACATCCCATTTGGCCGAAAAATCAAACAACGTAAAGAAATCCCGGGTACGATCAACCTGGCGGGTGGTGGTAACGTCGATATTGCTGAAGGAATGCGAAATGGGGTTCATATCCAGCGTAAAATTCTGAAAGGCGAACGTTTGACTAAAATCGAGTTTGGATTGCGCGTCCTGGTCGGCAGCATCACCGTCGAACATACGTTCGCAGATATCTGTATTAGCAGCCGATAGTGCAATGTCAAAAGTATCGGTACCTGAGCACATGGCAAACAGGAAGCCGCCGCCTGCGCAAAAATCTCGGATGTTTTGGGCTACGGCCAGCTTCATTTTTGATACCTTGCTAAAGCCCAGTTTATGGGCCATGGTCTCCTGGATTTTGATATCATCGGTATACCATTGCGCGTAACGGAAGGCGCCATAAAACTTGCTGTATTGCCCTGTAAAATCCTCGTGGTGCAGGTGCAGCCAATCATACTTAGGCAGTTCGCCGTGGATCACCTCTTCATCGTAAACTACGTCGTACGGAATTTCGGCATATTTTAAAACCAGGGTAACTGCATCATCCCAGGGCAGCTTGTTTTTGGGGGAGTAAACCGCCATGCGGGGGGCTTTCTCCAGTTTAACCAGGTCCATATTTACCGATGGATCGCTTACTTCGGTAATAATTTCGTTTGCTTTGGCGTCGGCAATAACTTCGTAGCTCACCCCGCGGATCTTGCACTCTTCCTCAACTTTTTGGCCGTACTTCATCATGAAACTGCCACCACGATAGTTGAGCAGCCAGTCGACTTCTTCGCCGTTTTTGAGCACCCAGAAAGCTATCCCGTACGATTTGAGATGGTCCTTTTGCTCATCATCCATAGGAATTAATATAGATGCAGCCCTCGACGTAAAAGGTAAAAGGTAAAAGGCGAAAGGTAAAAGGAACTTTAGCTTTATAAGTAAAAGACGAAATGTAAGAGGTGAAAAGTTATTGCCTGATGAATTATTCACGATCCTTGTTGATTTGTTTACTGCCGGGTTATCAAATGTAACGAATAAAGGGCTAATGTATTTTAACCATTTTTAACACATAAGGGCTTCTGGCTTTATGCATGTTGTTTTAATTTTATGGCGTTGTTAAATCCGGTCCTTAAATGAGTTTATCTGTTACTATCAGAAATATTTTCCTTGTCGGTATTTTATCAATATCCTGTTTGGCCGCGTACGCGCAGAATGGAAGTAAGGGTATGCGCCTCAATCGTAATGTGTTGATTAAAAAGCTTACAGAAGCCGATAGTAGTCTTGTTTTTAAGCAGGACACAGATATCAGCCTGCTACCAAATTTTGTCGCAACAGATGCCAATGGAAGCCGGGCCCAACTAATTGGCAAGCCCGATGAGCTGGCAATAGTTAAGTGGACTTACGTTTTTACGGCCGACGAAAAAGTGAACCTTGCCGAACTGCAAAAACTGGCCTGGTTTGCTAATACTTTAGGTGATCAGGAAGGACTCGACTGGTTTTTTGCCCAATTGGCCGAATTGGGTAAAGATTATAAAAAGCCGCTTTTGGAAATTAAAATGTTTGATTCAAAAAGCAAAGGCGAGATTAGTTATTCGCCAAAAGAAAAAGTACTTACCATGACTTTTACACCCTGGTAACCAATAAATATTGCAAACCTTTCGCTTTTTACCTTTCGCCTTTAACCTTCTATTTTATTACCTTTGCCAACTGTTTTCAAAAAAACAAAAACATGAGCAAAGCAATAATCAAAACCGAAAAAGGCGACATGACCGTAGAGTTTTACGATCAGGATGCCCCTAATACCGTTGCTAACTTTAAAAAATTAGCAAAATCAAACTTTTATGATAACGTGATATTTCACCGTGTTATCCCTAATTTTATGATTCAGGGCGGCGATCCAACCGGTACCGGTGCTGGTGGCCCAGGCTACAAAATTGATTGCGAGCTTACCGGCAACAACCAATACCATGACCGTGGTGTGCTTTCAATGGCACATGCAGGCCGCAACACTGGTGGCTCACAGTTTTTCATTTGCCACAACCGCACAAACACTGCCCACCTTGACCGTAACCACACCGTTTTTGGTAAAGTGATTGAAAATGTTGACGTTGTTGACGCTATTCGCCAGGGAGATAAAATTTTAGGAATCGAAGTTATTGAAGATTAAGTGAGTAGTTGATGAGGTGAGTAGTTTATTGGTTAAACATAATAAACTACTCATCCAATCAGCCCCAACAAAAAATATATGAATTTACAGGGAATTGTATCGGTATCAGGAAAACCGGGTTTATGGAAAGCTTTGGCACAAAACAAAACCGGCTATGTGCTGGAAAGTTTAGATGCACAGAAAACAAAGCTGATAGCCAACCTTTCTACAGCCAAATTAGCTGCTTTAAGTGAGATCACCATTTTTGGTGTTGAGGATGATATCAGGTTAACTGATGTGCTTGAGCGCATGAAAACAGCATCAAACATACCTGATGTTAAAGCCGATGGAAAAGCATTGCGTACCTTCTTTTATGAAGTAGCGCCTGATCATGACGAAGAGAAAGTTTACTCATCGGATATTAAAAAGGTAATAGCCTGGTTCCAGATATTAAAGCCGCTTCCAATTTTTGAAGAGGCCGATCCAACCCAAGCACCTGCCCCGGTTGCAGAAGAACCCGTTGCCGAAGCTGTAACAGCTGAACCGGAAGCTGAACCAGCAGCTCCAAAAGCAAAAGCTAAAAAAGCCACAAAAAAAGCCGAATAATCGGCTTTTTTTAGTTTAAGATATATTTTACTTCTTAGCTAAATAATTAGGATTGGGGATAAAATCTCCTTCAATTATTCCACTTGAATCCACTTTCCAGGCGCCTTTGATAGCTTGCGGCGGCACGTTTACATCATGCTCAAATGTGGCGTCTATTTCATACACCCAACCGTTAGCATGATTCAATGCTTCTTTTATTGCGCCGGGTGCTGGCCTTCTTTTTAAAAGTGGTGTTTCCTCCGGAGTAATAATGTCGGCGCAGACTTGTTTCGCGGTAAATAGGTTTTTGAAATTAAACATCCATCGCATCATAAACAATAACCTTTTCCCAAAGGTGGCTGCAGTTTTTAATAAACTCCAGGTGGATAGGGTGAGTTTGATAGGTTGCCTGTCCGGCCAGGTCGCTGAAAAACATCAGCTCGGATACCGCCCAGGAGTTATCTACTACGTCGCGTTTTTCGGTACTGGCCACAATACCTACACGAAGTTTGCGCACGGTTTCAATTTTGGCAAGGGTTTTAACACCCGCTACCAGTTTATCGCGATCTTCTGTTGATCCCGGGTTTTTAAGCCAGAAAAATACGTGGTGTACTATTGGCCATTCTTCTTTTTGCTCTTTCAGCGATATTGCCGATGCTGTAACTGTACCTGCAGCCAGTGCCGCTGTTGTGGTAATGAATTTTCTTCGGGTTGATTTCATGACAGGTTAAATAATCGCTTTCAAGGTAGTAAGAATTATTTAAAACGTTTATAAGTTGTTTCAATCAAAACACATCCAAAACATAAAGCAGCGCAATAATAGGCAGCACATTTAAAAATATTACAAGCCCGATGTTCTGATCCTGCACATCTCTTTGCGCATAACGGGACAGGAATATGATAAAAACCACATAATAAATAAGCGGAAAAACGAATATTACGGAAAGCAGCAGCCCAGCAGAACCCATAAGCTGGCCCCAGCCCAATATAATTGGCCATATTACCATCCCGACGATTTCAAGAAAGGTGATAACGGATAGTATTTTTAAGGTTTGGGCTTTGCTCATTTTAAGGTAATTGTTTACCTTAAAAATAAGAAAATGAGGAATTTTATGAAATAGGAAAAACTAACCTACAAACACTCCGGCTGCTTACACCCTTCTTCCGAAAATTCGGGTTCAAAAGTACTGTGGCTGATATCCAGATGTTCCAAACGGTGACGAAGGTCATGCTTGATATTATCAAAATCGGCCATGGCTTCAGGCTTGATGACCAGGTGGGCAGTAAGTGCGTTTTCGGTGGTGCTGAGCGCCCAAACGTGCATGTGGTGAACATCAACCACCCCTTTGGCTTTTTTAAGTTCGGCTTTGATCTTATCAAGGTCCATTTCGGCAGGCACGCCGTCCATTTCCAAACGCAGGCTGGCTGTAAGCAGGCTCCAGGTGCCGCGTAATATCACAAAACCTATTATCAGGCTCACTGCGCTGTCAATCCAGTATAGTTTGGTAAAGTATATGACAATACCAGATATCACCACACCAAAGGATACTATGGCATCAACAGCCATGTGCAGGTAAGCGCCTTTAATATTGAGGTCGGTATCTTTATCTTTAACAAACAGCCAGGCTGTAAAAGCGTTAATGCCAATGCCTATAAAAGCAACCCAGGCCATGGTGCCGCCCGATACTGTTTCGGGGTTCATGAAGCGCGTAACCGCTTCATAAATAATAAAACCAACGGCTGCAAATAATATTACCGCGTTAAAAAAAGATACGATGATAGTCGACCGCTTATAGCCGTAGGTATACTTACTGTTAGCGCTTACTTTGGTGAGTTTAAAAGCAAGCAAGGCTAACGCGAGCGAGGCCACATCGCTCAGGTTATGGCCGGCGTCGGTTAACAGGGACAAAGAGTGGGTAACAAAACCTGTGATAGCCTCAACCACTACAAACACCGAGTTAAGCACTATGCCCCAAATAAAAGCCGAATTTAAATGATCAAGCTTAGGGGCATGGTCATGATGATGGTGCCCGTGCGAATGTGAGTGTGAATGATCGTGACCTGCTGACATTTAGCAAAGGTAGGGGAAAATGTGCAGATGTGCAGATTATGGATGTGCAGATTCATGTGTTGTTCATTTTTGAACCTTGATTAACTTGATTTTAGGATTTCATGAATTGGGCTATGAATATAAATTATCAGGCCAATTCATGAAATCCTAAAATCCTATAAATCATGGTTCAGTCCTACTCATGATGATAAGGCTCACCCTTCATAATGGTATAAGCCCTGTACAGTTGCTCCACAAAAAACAGGCGTACCATCTGGTGTGAAAATGTCATGCGCGAAAGAGAGATCTTGTCGTTAGCCCGCTGGTAAACGGAGGTATCAAAGCCATAAGGCCCGCCGATGATGAATATTAAATTGGCAGATGTGGTAACTTCTTTTTTATTGATATAAGCCGCAAACTGGGTTGAGGTAAATTCAGAACCTTTCTCATCCATCAGGATCACAAAATCAAGCGGGGTGATTTTCTTGAGGATCAACTCGGCCTCTTTAGCCTTTTGCTGCTCAGGGCTCAGGGCTTTGGTGTTCTTAAGCTCGGGGATTTCTACAAGCTCCAGTTTGGTGTAATGTTTTAGCCGTTTTACATATTTATCAATGCCTTCCTTTAAATAGGCATCCTCTGTTTTTCCAACGGTAAGGAACGTGATCTTCATATCTGAAACAAATAAACGTTTATTTAAAATATATGTGTTTATTTTGGTTGAATTTATCTGCACATGGAACAAACAATTATAAACGATTATACGCAAAGGGCAAGCCTCGCCGCTGCAGAAGCGGCCAAATATAAAAAGCTTGCCAATACCTATTCGCTGCTGAGGCTCGGCATATTTGCTATGGTGGCCTTAACTATAGCCTTTGCCATTCACTTCGACAATTTTAGTATCATCGCCATAGCCTTTGTACTGCTGGTTTTTGCCTTTGCCTGGCTGGTAGCGCGCCAAAGCGCTTTTGAAAAGCAGAAACAGTATTATGACGATCTGCAGCAGGTAAATGAAAACGAGATAGCCAGTATCCAAACCCATGGCAATATCTACAACGATGGCGCACGCTACGCTAACGACAAACACTTTTACACTTCCGACCTGGATATTTACGGTAATGCATCGTTATACCAGCTCATCAACCGTGCAGCTACTACCCCGGGAAATAATAAACTGGCGGGTTGGCTCAATGCCCCGGCAAGCAAGCAAACCGTATCACAACGACAGGAAGCCGTTAAAGAAATAGCCGCTAAGAACAGCTGGAAGCTCGATCTGCAAACACGGCTCATTTTCGCCATAAAGCAGGATGTAAACCAACTTAAAAACCTGTTTAAATACCTGCACATTCCGCTCGATATGCCAGGCGAAAAATGGCTTGCCGCTTATACAAAAATAGCGCCATACTTGTTTACGGCGTTGTTGGTAGTTGCTTATTTTTATTCGCCGGCGAAGCTTGCGGCCATCGTGGTTGGCTTGTTTAATATGGGGGTGGTGTTTTCAAAAGCAGCCTACATCAGCAAAGCCGATCTTATTGCCGGTAAAATAGGTGATACTTTATCCAACTATGCAAATGTATTTAAGTGCATTGAAGACCAGCAATGGCAAGCTCCCTATAACAATATATTAGCACAACAGCTTAAAACAGATAAAACATCGGCTAAAATAAAAGAGCTGGGAGAGCTGATCAATAAGCTTAATTATCACCTTAACCTATTAATTGGCTTTGTACTCAACCTGTTTTTTTTGTGGGATATCCGCCAGATCATCGCCATTGAAAACTGGAAACGGCAAAACCAGGACAGCCTTGAAGCCGCTTTTGATGTCATTGCCGAATTTGAATCACTCCTGAGCCTGGCCGGTTTAGTAGTAAACTATCCGGACTGGTGCTTTCCTGTTATTGACGACAGGCAGGGCTATACCCTTACAGCTAAAGCCATTGCCCACCCGCTTATTGATGTCACCAAACGCATCGAAAATGATTACGAACTGGATAATACCTTTAAAGTTGACATCATAACCGGATCAAATATGGCCGGCAAGAGTACCTTTTTGCGTACCGTGGGCATTAATACCGTGTTGGCCTTAAGCGGTGCACCGGTTTGTGCCAAAAGCATGCAGGTTTCGGTGATCACCATGATCAGTTATATGCGCATCAAAGATTCGCTCAATGAAAGTACTTCGACTTTTAAGGCCGAGCTCGACCGTCTGCAAATGCTGCTGGCCGCGGTCGAAAATGAGCCTAAGGTGTTTTTCCTGATAGATGAAATGCTGCGCGGTACCAATTCGGTTGATAAGTACCTCGGCTCAAAGGCGGTTATCGAGCAACTCATCCGCAAAAATGCGGTGGGTATGGTAGCCACTCATGATTTGCAGATAGCCCATCTCGAAACCAAATATCCTGATTACGTACGTAATTTTTATTTTGATATCCAGGTCGTGAACGGCGAAATGCTGTTTGATTACAAGATCAAGCACGGCGAGTGCAAAACTTTCAATGCCTCGCTATTGCTTAAACAGATAGGGATTGAGGTGGACGCGGAATAGAACCGGGATTTTGTCTGAACTCGAATTAAACGAATTTTAAGAATTTATCGAATTTTAAAATTCTGTCAATTCAATGAATTCAACAAATTCGAGTTCAGACAATCCTGGTTCAGAAAAAGAGCCGGAAGCATTTACGCTCCCGGCTCTTTAGTTTTTTCTTATATCCTGACTCTAACAGTCTTGACTCTTAAATATTATCGGCCTCCCGTAGGTGAACCGCCGGCACCCTGGTCGCCTTGTTTCATGTCATCATTGTTGATGCCTTTTTTCTGCTGTTGCGGGTTGCTGAAGCTTAATTTACCGAAGCTGTAGCTAAACGTTACACCAAACGAACGGAATGGGAACGCAAATTTGCTGCTTTGTGTAAATGTTGGCGTTTTTATGTCGGTATTAAAGTTTTTGTAAGTATTGAATGGCTCAATGGCATTAATACCCAATGCAAGTTTCTTTTGCATAAACTGTTTTTTAAAGCCAAAGCCCATAATGCTGAACGATGGGTTTGAGCCCTGAATGGTGCGGCGTGCCGAATTTTCAACAGCAAATGCCTCCGCTATAAAGTTGTTTGGCAGTGTAAGCTGAGCACTTAAAAATGCGTTGTACTGCACATAAGTATTGGTTTGTGTTTGCTGGTGCGTAAACTGGTCAATAGCGGTTGGCTTATAGGTGTAAGCGTTGATTTGACCGCGTATGGTCAGGATCTTGAACGGGGTTACCGAACCAAAAAAGCTTGCGCCATATGAGTTATTTACGCCAATGTTTTGATAGGTAGTTAAAGTAGCGTTCTGATCACCATTAGGTGGCAGGTTTTCAACTATACCTTCAATTAAGCCTGATGTATGCTTATAATAAGCAGACAGGTTGATCACAGACGATTTTATGAATGTGTTGTAACCCAATTCAACTGTTTGCGATATTTCGGGCGCTAAGTCGGGGTTACCCACTGTTTGTGCTGTAATATTGCTCCTGTTAACAAACGGGTTCAAAAACTGTAAGCTTGGGCGAGTTATACGCTTGCTATATGATAATTTGATAGTTTGAGTAGGTGTAAGCGCCTTTTGAAAAGTTAAGCTCGGTATAAACGTATTATAGTTTTGATCAAAAGGGCTAAGATTTTGAGCGCTATTGATTGGCTCGCCGTGAATATCCGTATTTTCAAGCCTTGCACCTGTCATAATGGAGTAGCCTTTAGGCAGAGAGAAAGTTAATACGGTGTAACCGGCCCAAACTGTTTGATTATAATTATACCTGTTTGAGTTTGGATCGCTGAATACAAAACCGCCGTTTCCGTCCGGTACAAAATAATCCGAAATACTTTTTATCCTCCTGATGATGTTTTTACCACCGGCTTCCAGCTTAAGCAGTTTGCTTACAGGTAAAGTATAGTCGGCTTGTATAGTATACTCGTTGTTTTTACCATTAATATTGTTTTCAAGGGAATCAAACACCGCCGAATACAAGTTAGTATAATCGGTAACAATTTTGCTATGGCTCCATTGTGCAGACAGGTCCAATTCATGACCTTCTTTTTTAAATTTGTGCGTGTAATCAATGTTCCAGTCAAAGCCACCAAAACTATTATGCCCGCGACCATCAGAAGTGTAAGACTGATCTTTGGTGTGATCAAAATAATAAGTTTGATTTGTGGTTGACAGCGAATGCGGATCAAAACCACCCTGATTTAAACGGATAGAAGTACGTAAGTTGTTGTACGCGTTAAAATCATAGCCAGCCGAAACAGAACCTATTACGCCGTGACGTTTAACGCGGCTGGTTCCTGTAGATGTTTGCTCATAGTGTTTGGTAGGGTCACTGTAATTAAAATTCTGATCGCTTGAGGTAAGCGAGGTTTGAGGCCATGTTGCGTTACCACCGGCGTTTGCCGATAAACTAAACCTGTTGTGGTTATAGTTGATATTGGCGTTGCCGTTGTTTTGACGTGTACCAACACCACCGCTGATTGAACCGCTGATACCTGAAACATTTTTTTGCTTGGTAATGATGTTCAGGATACCGGCCGAACCTTCTGCATCATATTTTGCCGATGGCGAAGTTACCACCTCGATACTCTTGATCTGGTCGGCAGGGATGGTTTTCAACACATCCGATAGGCTGGCAGATGTAGCACCGGATGGCTTGCCATTGATCAATACACGTACGTTCTGGTCGCCGCGGATGGATACGTTACCGTTAAGGTCGACAGCAACCAAAGGCACTTTCTGTAACACATCGGTAGCGTTACCGCCAGCGGCAGTAAGATCTTTCTCCGCGTTATAAACTATCTTATCGATCTTATTTTCGATTAATGCGGCCTGGCCAACTACCGAAACTTCTTTAAGCGCGTGTGAGCTTGGGGCCAACAGTACCTGGCCAAGCTTAGCATCTGGTTTTGATGGGGTAGTGGTTACCTGGTCAATATATTTAGTTGGGTAACCTATAAAAGAGATAGCCAGCTTATATACGCCCGGCTTTATATTGTCCAATTTAAAGTTACCTTTTTCATCGGTTACAACACCGGTAATTGGCGATTTGCCTCCGCTGCGATATAAACCAACCGAGGCGTAGTCCATTGGTTTTTTGGTTAGCGAATCAATGATAGTGCCTGATATTCTGCCTGTTGTTGTAGGTCCGCCGCCGCCCACACCAAACTGGGCCTGAGCCGATAACGCGAAGCAGAATAATGCAATAAGTATGTAAAAACGTTTCATTTAGTATTATTTTGGTAATTGGAGGCGAAAATACTTTAAATGTTACATGCTGAATTTTTATTTTTTTACAAATAGTGCATTTGTAATGTATAAGTTACACTATTATGATGTAACCGGGGATTTTACAATGGGGGATTAAAAAGAGGGATTTGCAATGAAGTGACAACGATATAAAAACCATGTCAATTAGGAGTGATAAAACTTAGGGAAGATTTACGAAGTTTTGAAACTTCGTAAATCTGGATTCAACACCGTTTTTTAGGAAAGGCACAAGTAAGCCCGGACCGGGGCAACTTGTGCCAGCAGATGATTCAATACCAATTATCAGATTTTACTCTGTCGTTACCCTCAAATTCAAGGTGTCGGCTTGCATAGCGGTAAAAATACCGAGGCCGTTAACAACATTGGTTGGGGTATTTACCAGGTTTTGTGAGCTGCCGCGGGTATTGCTGGTTAATATATTAATGTATTCGTCGTTTACCCTTAGCAATATTACTTTATAAACCCCGTAGTATTTGAAAGTGGTTTGCGTTATGCTGTATGTAGAGGCACGTTCGGTATTGATTTCGAAACTTGGGTTCCTGTTGTTCCTTACCGCTATGATCTCAAAAGGATTACTGTCGGTGTTTTTGAAAAGCAACATATGCTGTAACGAATCGGGGTTGGTCCAGGTAATGGTATCACGCACCTTATCGTTATAAGCCTGATCAAGCGTATTAGGCTCATGGAATACACTGTCGGTTAGTTTAAATCCAACTGATTTGCCCGGCATCACTGTTGACGCGCTCACAACCAAATTGTTATAGGTAAACTGCAAGGAGTAAGTTTTACCGGCAGTTACGAACGAGGCATCGCTGTAAGTGTAAGTTCCGTTTGTTCCTTCGGTGAGTTTTACAGTCTGTGTACCATTGCTTACATTAATTGTCAGCCCGGTAATGGCCGATCCATAAGTAGCAGTATCCGTCAGGTCTTTTTGCTGATAAACTTTTACTGAAAGCGGTTGCCCTGCAACCAGGTATGCTTCAACAACAGGTTTGTTTACCGCATCAGTATCAGAAGAGTTTTTTTTGCAGGCCGATGCCATCATCAGGCAGCCGGCTATCAGTGCAAAAAATGTATATCGTATGTATGTTTTTATTTCCATCTTAAGCTTAATGTAACGTTAGGGGTAAAGCCGAGGTAGTTAACATCGGTAGTGATAACCTGGTTATTTTGCATCTGGTATTCGCGGTACCAGGTGTTGGTATGATTGTAAACGTTAAACAGCGACAAGCCTATAGAGCCTATTTTATGCCCGTCTATCTTCAACAGATCATATGACACTGACATGTCCAGCCGGTGATAAGCCGGCAAACGTTCGGCATTTTTATCGCTGATGTTGAGGTAAGTGATGCTGTTGCCGTCAACGGTTTTAATGGTATAGCTGGATAGGGGGGCAGTGTAAGGATGTCCGGTACTGAACAGGAAAGTGGCAGCAAAATTCCAGCGCTCGTAATGGTACATGTTGATGGATTTAAATTCATGGCGCACATCCTGGTCGGCGGCGTAATAATCAGTGCCAAAAGCTGAGAATTTATTCTGGGCCTGGGCAAGGGTATAGCTGATCCACCCGGTATAACGCCCCATTTTTTTCTGCACCAAAAATTCAACGCCTTTGGCACGACCGGTTCCCTCATAAAAGTTTTCGGTAACGGTTTGTGTTTGATTTTGGTTCGCTTCCATCCTGAAACCGCCGCCGGCAGGCTGAGTTTGCCTTACTGTGTATTGGGTAAGGCCGCTCAATGTTTTGTAGTATCCTTCAACGCTGAATAAAAGCTCGTCTGTTTCGTAGCTGGTGCCCAATATGAAATGTCTTGACATCCCAACGGGGATATTGCTGTTGTTTGATAGTACCCAGAAATTACGGTTCCCCGCCAGTATATCCTCGCGGATCACCTGGTTTTCAAACTGGTAAAACTGCCCGGTAGCGCCTTTTATGGTAAATTTATCGGTAAGGCTATAACTTGCCGACAGCCGGGGCTCAAAGTACGGTTTGGATGTAGGGCCGAAATAACTGGCCCGTAAACCAGGCTGAATATGAAATTTATTGTTTGGGTCGATAGCCAGCTCGGTGTAGAAACCCGCTAACATGGCATTGTTATGCTGATTGATGAGTTTGCTTGTATCGTTTTGGGTATACTCATAATCTATTTTTTTATAGGACGCAAAACCCCCGAAGAGCAGCTTATACTTGTTGCTAACTGTCCATTCCCACTCAGATTTATAGCTTACATCCTTCAGGTTGTTGGTTTCAAGCGTGCCATTGCTCAGCGTATGTGAGATGCCGTTGGTATCGATTTGTGAAAAGCCCGAAGTACTGCGGTTCCTGTCGTTGAAATAGGATGAGTAGGTGATGTAGTTGTTGGAGTATAGTTTCTTATTCCATTGCCTGAACCATTTGATACTGCTGCCCAGGTTACCATATTTGGTATAATCGGTTATGTTGATACCGCTGCTGCCCGACGACAGGAACGATGGCAGGCCCAGTTCCCTGCTGTTATCTGTTTTATCGGTACCTGTGTACAAAGTCCATGATACTTTATCTTTTTGACTGATGCTGTACGTGTACTTGGCATCAAAATCATAAAAGTAGGAGCTTGGGGTAATCTGGTTAGCAAAACCGCCACCGCCAAAGCCTCCCCGGCCGCCGCCACCCGGACCGCCGCCCTGCGTGGTTGATGTTTGATTAAACTGGTTAAAGATCTTGTTATAAAACGGCCCCTGGTATGAGCGCCTTACTGCTAACAGCAAGGTCGATTTATCAGAAAGCGGCGTTTCCAGGTAACCGCTTGCGCTCAGCAAACTCAAATCGGTACCGATGTTGGTTTCGTTCTTGTTACCCTCTTTGCCGTTGAGTTCGGTAACGCTCGAAAGCCTGCCGCCATATTTGGCCGTAAAGCCGCCTTTATATAATTGCACATCCTTAATGGCACTGGCATTGAAAGCACTGAAAAAGCCATACAGGTGATCAACCTGGTAAATGGTAAAACCATCCAGTACAACCAAATTCTGGTCGGGCGTGCCGCCGCGTACATATGCACCTGATGATGACTCGTTGGTACCGCTTACGCCGGGCATCAGCTGGAAAGCCCGCAGCACATCCTTATCGCCCATGGTTGGCAGCTTATCTAAATTGGCCGGCGAAAGCTGTAACACGCCAACCTGCCTGCTATCGGTATTCATAACGCCGCTTTTTTTACCCGTAATAGTAACCTCGTTTAAGCTGTTGAGCGATGAATATAACCCACAGATCAGCGGCGAATTCAGCTTTTCGCTACTCAGCCTAAAATAGTCCGTTTGGTAACCTGTATAGGAGACCTCCACTACCGATGTATCTGAAGGTACCCTGAACATCGTAAAATAACCATCAGCATTGGTCATAACGTTGAGGTCGGTCCCCCTGATCTTCACCGTAGCCGATGGCAGCGACTCGCCTGTTTGCTGATCAATTACCCGCCCGTTAATACTCACCAAAAAATGTTTGGGTTTGGCTTTGGGCGCCTCAATCTCTTTAGCCTTTACCGCGTTAGATGCCTGCAATGACAACTTGTTGAGTTTTTGCAGCCGCGCCAGATCGTCGGTGTTTTGGAGGATGTAGATAGTGCCGGTTGATTCTATCCAGTAATGCAGGTTGTTTTCATTGCAAACCTTGGCAATTACATTTTTAAGCGGTTCTTCAAAAAAGTGCTCCACAACGTCCATTTCATGTAAAGGCTCCCGTTCAAATACTATGCGGACTTTATAGTTCATGGCCAATGTATCAAAGAGCTCATCAAGCGGACACGAAAAAAAATGGTTAACTACAATCTTTTTTAGCTTTTGTTGGGTTTGCTGACCATGGGCCACCGTACCGCACAAAATCAGGGAGCTTATTAACATTAGGGAAAATTTCTTCATGTAGGGGTATATTTTCTTCGATGCCGAAAATGCACCATGTTTTGAAGCGCCTCAAATAAAATCGACCATGGGAGGTTTTCTGTAGACCAGATGCCCGGATGTGTGGCAGGGGTATTGGTAGAGTAGCCTATTATTTTACTATGAAAAGCGTGGCCTCGTGCGATTCCCCTCTTGAGAGGGGCGGAGGGGTGTGTTTCCGCGCTGACAAGCTTACGGCAGAAACACACCCCTACTACCACTCTTTCCTGCCGCGCCCCCTCTCAAGAGGGAATTTCGGAAGCTGTAAGAAAAGCAGCGTTATCGCTATGGGGAGGAACGACGAAGCAATCTCGTAGCTATGCAGATCGGACGTGCATTAGCTAAGAGATTGCCGCGCTACGCTCAATGACATATTTTGTGAAGCCTACACCTTCCCTATCATCCTGTTTATCACATCACGATATCCATCACTTAATGGTATCTCGGTGTTGATGAGTTTGATACGGGCACGGCGCATTTGGGATACGTGATCGAGGTTAACGAGGTATGATTTATGTACCCGGAAAAACTGGTCGGGCGGTAATTGTAGTTCAATTGCTTTGAGGCTGATGCGGGACAATACCGGTTTTTGCTGATTGATGAGGTGAACTTTTATATAATCTTTAAGCCCTTCAATGTATTCAACCTGATCAAAACTGATCTTAACGAGGTTATAATCAGCATGCAAAAAGAAATAGTTTTTTGTGGTTGGCTGCGGCACATAACTGCGGCGAAGCTCATATAAGTCGAGCGCTTTGTGGCAGGCCTTCAAAAAGCGGTCTAAGGGTACAGGCTTAACCAGGTAGTCAACCACATCAAGTTCAAAACCTTCAACCGCAAATTTTTCATAAGCGGTTACAAATATCACCATGGGCTTCTGTGTCAAGCTCCTGATGAGTTGTAAACCATTGATGCCGGGCATGTATATATCACTGAAAATAAGGTCTATCTGCTCCTTTTGCATGGCTATGATAGCCTCGCCCGCGTTGCGGCAACGCGCCACTACCTGTATGGTATTTACATGCTTCAGGTTGTCTTCCAGCAAGTCGAGCGCAAGCGGCTCATCGTCAATTATTAAACATCGCATCATTTAAGTTCCAGTTGCAGCATAACTATATAAGCCTGCTCGTTTTTGTTGATATATAGATTGTGTTTGCCGGGGTATAACAGCTCAAGCCGGCGTTTAACATTAGCCAGACCAATACCCGAGGCGTTATCCTTACTGTATTCGGTTGGGTTGTACACGTTTTGTACGCTGAAACGCAGGTTCTTTTCGTCGGTAAAAAGTGTGATGGTTATAGCCGGCGCATCAATATCGCCCGTGCCATGCTTAAAGGCATTTTCTACAAAGGGGATCAGCAGCATGGGTTCAATACTTTTTTCAGGAGCTTTAATATCGGAGCTAAAGCTGATCTTTACCTGGTCGCGAAAACGGAGTTGTTGCAGCTCGATATAGCTGCGGAGGTAGTCTTCTTTTTGGCACAGCATAACTTTTTCGGCATCGGTTACATAAAGCATATAACGGAGTAATTTAGAAAGCTGGATGAGTGTAGGCTCAACTGCCGAAGGGTTTAAACGTGAAAGCGCCACCGCACTGTTAATCACATTGAAAATAAAATGCGGACTGATCTGCGAACGTAAAAATGCCAGTTCAGAGATCAGCGAAGCATTATCAATGTCCTTTTTTTTATTGATGGCTTTAAACTGATCGGCCAGGTAGTGATAAGCAAAGCTGCCGGCGGTGACAGATAATAAGGGGAAAATAACCAGGAACGGCCCCGGAGGGCGACGATGATGCCCCATCCAGGGAAAATGAGGCACAGGGAAATAATGTCGTACTTCCATTAGTATTACATTGAACACCACAAAGGAGGCAAGCAAGGCAAAAAAGTAAAGCCAGATATTATTTTTTAAGATCCTGGGAATAAGGAAAAACGCATTCAGGTAAAATTCGGCGGCAAGCACCAGGTTGAAACTGATAATGTGCCCCGATGAAAAAGCAGGCTGCGGAAAGCCGCGCATATCCGGCCTGGAAATGATGGGCGTAAAAATGATCAACGCCCAAAATAACAGGTGGATACAAATTTCGATAATCAGCGCCGGCTTTATCCGTTTAAACATATCATGCTAAGGTAGCCTCATTTTAAACCCGCACTCAATGTAATAGACGATGGGGCAAAATGTGCCGACGAAAGTACGGTATCTGTTGTATGGAACCCTAATTTCAGGTGCTGCACAAGGCATATTTAACATCTATTAACATTTAAAGGCGGCTAATTGAAAACAAGCGGTTTCGCTGTATAAAACGGTGGCATTTTCCGTTAAATTTGTTTAACAACTAATTACCTATGTCAATAACCAAACCTATCCTCCGAATTTTTGATTATGACAAAGCCATTGAATTTTATATCAACTGGCTTGGCTTTAAAACCGATTGGGAGCACAAACCCGAAGGTGTACCGGTATACATCCAAATTTCCCTGCGCGATTTAGTGCTTTACCTCTCCGAACATCATGGCGATGCGAGCCCGGGCAGCCATATAGCGATCGATGACTTTAGTGAGCTAAGGGATTACCACGCCCACCTCATCGCAAAAAAATACAAATATAACCGCCCAGGTTTGGAAGTACCCGAATGGAATGACAAGGCTATCATGATGACTGTTCATGATCCGTTTGGTAACCGGTTAACTTTTAGTGAGGAGTTGAAGGGATAAGCCTGTCGATCTCTTCACATCTTTAAAAAAAATGTCATTTCGATAGAGCAGGGGCGGACTGAGTAGTGTGGCGAAAGAGAAATCTTTTGCATCAGACTCTACAACTATGGCTGTAAATGCCCGTTTTAGCGCAAGTGTTGTGTGGTTGGCTGGAGGGGGTGCTCACTTGTGCTTTCTTTATACTTTTATAATTGTATTTAACTATTTTCAGTGCGTGAGTACTAAATATAAATTCGCCAATCCGGAGGGGATATACTTCGTGACTTTCGCCGTTGTTCATTGGGCCGATGTTTTTACAAGAAACATTTATCGTGATATCTTACTTGATAGTTTTCGTTATTGTATAAAGGAAAAGGGTTTAATTATTTATGGGTTTGTTATTATGAGCAATCATGTTCATTTGGTCATAGGCAAAAAAGGGGATCAAAGTCTATCGGCCATTATGCGGGATATGAAAAAGTTTTCATCTGTTAAAATCATCAGGGAAATTATAGAAAACCCGGCAGAAAGCCGAAAACTCTGGATGCTTAAACTCTTTGCTGACACAGGAAAAGCAAATACAAATAATACCCACTATCAGTTATGGCAACAACAAAATCATCCGATTGAAATTGAACCACACTCAAATATGTTTGATCAAAAGTTGAATTATATTCACCAAAACCCTGTTAAAGCAGGATGGGTTAACGAACCTTCAGCATATGTTTATAGTAGCGCCGCTAATTATGAAGAAAAGGGCGGCATTTTGGGGGAAGTTGAAGTAGCACATTGATATTATTAGTTCCAGAAGGCACAAGTCATCCACCCTCATGCCAGCCACACAAGACTTGCGCCAGAAAATGTTAAAGCAGGATGGGTTAACGAACCTTCAGCATATGTTTATAGTAGCGCCGCTAATTATGAAGAAAAAGGAGGGGTTTTGTTGGAAGTTGAGGTAGCATATTAATTTAGATTTTTTTTGAGTTTTAGCGCAAGTCTTGAGCCCCCGGAGATGCGTAGTTGGAGACTTTGTGCTTCGACAATATGTCTTGCTGTCTAAAGCCCAAAGGCACAAGTCATCCACCCTCATGTCAGCCACACAAGACTTGCGCCAGAAATGGGAGACACAGCTTGCAGAAGGCACAAGTCATCTACCCTCATGCCAGCCACACAAGACTTGCGCCAGAAAAGGAAGAAAAGGGCGGCATTTTGGGGGAAGTTGAAGTAGCACATTGATATTATTAGTTCCAGAAGGCACAAGTCATCCACCCCCATGCCAGCCACACAAGACTTGCGCCAGAAAATGAGGATCTTTATTAATTATAAAACGTCCATGAAACGCCGAACTTCAGGATGGCATCCTGTTGTGGGTAACGGTTAACTGTGTAATAGCCTTTACTCCAGGCCCGCTGGTTGATGTAATCATAAGCAACAAACAGGTTGGTACGCTGCAGGGTTGCTTTGAAAAATACACCAAATATCGGATAGGATGAAAACGTTACGTTTGCGCCGTTATAAAACTGGCCCAATCCCGGGGCGTATGAAGGGGCAACATATTCTGTATTATACCTTCCATTTATACCCATACTGGCATGCAGTACATTAAGCAAAACCCTGTTAACATATAAGCTGCTGTAAGCATATACTTCCGGGGTACGAAGCGTGTTTTGATAATCGGTTTTTTGGTATACCACGTAATTATCAAAGTGCAGGCTCCGGTAAGTGAAGTTTTTACCCAAACTTACTTTTAACAGGTTGATAGAGTTGTTAAGCTGAGCCGGGCGCGCATCGGTACCGCCATCCTGGGCTGTAAAATACAGGTAATTGCTGATCAAAAAGTATTCGGCTTTTAAATCAATTTGCAGGGCATTGTTAATGTAGTTGAACGAAGCGCTGGTTGTTTTTTGATTACTGAAATCATTATGAAAAATATAATGATTAGAGATCCAGTTATTATAAACCAGCGGCGGCGAGCTGTTTTGTGAATAGGCTTCTAAAACGATCTTGCCGGTTTTTTTGCCGCCTGCCAGGGTAAGTTTGGCATCATATAAGTAATTACCAAAATCACGGCCCTGGGCAATCTGCCTGAAATCGGCGTCGAGCGCAATGCGGTCGCTAAAGCGATAACCCAGTTTGGCTTTCAGCGTAATATCCTGGAAAGTGTTGTGCTGTACCTTGTCCTGGTGAACGTATTTTACACCATACTCGTTTAGGGTGGTATCGCTAACATATTGGTTATACGAATAAAAATCGTGTACAAGCCCTAAGTCAAGCTTAAGCTCGTTCTTTACAAATTTTACCGATTTACTTCGCAGATAAAAGCTATACAAAAACTCATTTTGAATATGCGTGACGACTGTTGAATCCCTTGACCGGTTATTGCTGTAATAATAATCGGGGAACACATTATAGGTATCAACACCGCTTTGCTTATACAGGTACCTGCTGTTTGATACATGAAGGGTATGCGATACACGTTGGGTAGGGAGGATCTTTGAATTGTCTTTCCCCTTATTCAAACTATCTATCCGGCCTAAATAATAAAACTGTTTAATGTAAAGGCCCTTATCGTTCCAGTTTTCATAACTATACGGTAAACGTACCGCTGCCCTGTCTTTTGAAAAGGCGTTATTTACATTGGTACTCGTAAACACCGAATCGTTGAGAATGCTGCCCGTTTCGGGGGCTTTAAGGTTGTTAAACAAAAGGTTGGCCAACAGGTTATATCGTTTGCTTTTTGATTCGTACCAGGTAAAAATAGAAGCATTCAAATCGCTCACGTTTTGGCCAAGCACGTTGTTAAAATTGTAGAAACCTCTTGATCCGTTGAAATTAAGGTTAAAACCAATGTTCCAGTTAGGCTTTATATTTTGGGTATGGATGATATTGAACAGTTGAATGGCCGAACCACCAAAGGCGTTGTACAAGGTAAGCTTGGTGTAGGGTACGCGTGTGTTATAGTAATTGATATCCTGGGGCTTTAATGCGTAAATATCAAGCGCATGCAAGCCCAGGTCAAAGCCTATGGTTCTGCTGGGTTCAAAAAGCAAAGGCCGTTGTGACAAACCAATATTACCCAAATGAATACGGGGACTGCGTGGATCAATAAGCGGACTATAGATCTCAAAGTTGGTGATACCGGTATCAATCGGAAACAGCTGCGTACTATCATTCAGCAAACGCTCGTTGGTAACGCGGATAAATTTGGAGCTAAAAACTACCGAATCCTTTTTGTTTTCTTCTTTTCGTCTTAAACTGTCCAGCAGTTGGTCGTCGGTCAGCTGTTTTTCCTGTCGGCGTGCAGTATCACGGGTAGGCAGGTTACGCGGATTTGTACGGGTACCATACTGCGCAAAAGCGGCTTGTACCGATAAGCACATCAGCAATAAAAAAATATATTTGAGCTTTTGGCGCATTAATTACCGGCTATCAGTTCTTTAAGTATCAGGGTCATTTTGGGTTCGGCTTCCTGCGCAATAGCAATAATCTCTTCCAATGTTATGGGCTTAAGCACTTCCGGGAAGCCTTCATCTGTTAATACCGAAATAGCAAACGTCGGGATCCCCATGTGGTTAGCAACAATAACCTCGGGCACGGTGCTCATGCCAACTGCATCGCCGCCAATGATACGCAGGTATTTGTATTCGGCACGGGTTTCCAGGTTAGGGCCGGTTACGGCTACGTATACCCCTTTATGGCAGGTGATGTTATTTTTTTGAGCGATGGCTAAACCCTTTTCGATCATATCATGACGGTAAGGTTCGCTCATATCAGGGAACCGCGGGCCAAGCTCTTCATAATTGCGGCCAACCAGCGGGTTTTGAGGCTGCAGGTTAATATGATCTTCAATGATCATCAGGTCGCCCTTTTTAAAATCGGGGTTAAGCGAGCC
This sequence comes from Mucilaginibacter gossypii, assembly GCF_900100945.1. GTDB lineage: Bacteria > Bacteroidota > Bacteroidia > Sphingobacteriales > Sphingobacteriaceae > Mucilaginibacter > Mucilaginibacter gossypii. The sequence continues at coordinate 68,156 of NZ_FNCG01000013.1, forward strand.
GCTGGCGTTTGAAACATATAGCGTTTTAATGCCCAGGTATTTCATCACCCTAACCGGGAAGGTGATCTGCTGCATATTGTAGCCTTCGTAATAATGCAAACGGCCCTGCATGGCCACAACTTTAACGCCTGCAAGGGTACCAAAAATCAGCTTCCCCGAGTGGAACTCCAATGTTGAGATAGGGAAATCAGGAATGTTGGAATACATGAGTTGTTTTTCAACTTCAATTTCTTTTACTAGGCCGCCAAGGCCGGTACCTAAAATTATACCCACTTCGGGTTCAAAATCGCCTATCCGGTTTTTGATGTACCGGGCGGTGCCTTCAATATTGTCTAACATATGTTTGTACTAATTCGTCAAATTGTTGTTGCCCGTTATTTAAAAAACTAATGCCTATGGGCAGCACCAAAATGGGCAGTTTTTTAACCATCGCAAGCAGGTCCTGTTCCCCTAAACGCTGTGCATCCTTTTCTGTTGTGATGATCACTTTTTTTTGTGATGCACAGGCCGAAAATTCATCGGCAAGTTTACTGATATTTTTTAAGCTAAAACTGTGATGGTCGGGATAATTATGATGAACAACCAGGGGTGTTTGCTTTTTCAGATGCGACAATAACGGTTTTGGATTAGCTATTCCCGTAAGCAGGAAAACCGTGGTTTGATCGTCGATGGCATTTGTAACCGGGGCGCCATAGAGAGTTTGGGCCGGCAGATAGTTTATGGTGGTAAAAAATAGCGACTGGTGCGGATACGGTTTGATCCGTTTAATCACGCGGCCTTGTTCCAGATCGGTAAGCGAAGCCGGACATTTACTGATGATGATGACATCCGCCCTTTTGCGCCCGCCGAATGGCTCGCGCAGGTTACCCGCCGGGAGCAGAAAATGGGGTTCGTTAACACGGCTGTAATCAAAAAGCAAAATGCTCATGCCCGGTTCAAGCGCACGGTGCTGGTAGGCATCATCTAAAATAATAACATCATGATCGTCTTTTAACTGCTCAACGCCATCAACCCGCTTTTCGCAAACGGCAACATCAAGATCCGGGAATTTATGTTTGAACTGCGCAGGTTCGTCACCGATATCCGAGGCTTTACTTTCGCCAGATGCCAGCAAAAAACCTTTGGTAATACGACCGTAGCCCCGGCTAAGCGTGGCAATTTTATAATTACCCTTCAACAGCCTGATCAGATATTCGGTCATAGGGCTTTTGCCGGCACCGCCAACATCCAGGTTGCCGACTACGATCAGCGGCATGTCAAAACCAGTGCTTTTGAAAATTCCCCGGTCATAACACCAGTTGCGAATAGCCGTAACCAGGGCATAGATCAGCGAAAACGGGATTAAAAGCCAGCGAAGGAATTTCATAAATGATTTTGCGGGCCGTCATTGCGAGGTATGAAGCAATCCCCGATGTGCAGGTCGGCAGTGCAAGCCCCTCTGTATAGTTTGGGATTGCTTCGTACCTCGCAATGACGTCCTTTCTTCTTTTAAATTTCTGAAGAGCAACAAAGTTAATATTTGATGCCGATTTACTATCAGTCTATCACGCCAAACTGCTTCAAATGATGTGTAAAATGCTTTCCGTGCCATATGGTCCACTCGTAATAATCCATAGGGCCAAAAGCACCGTGGATCACTTTAACATCGGGGGTATTGAAATACCTGTCGAAAGTGTCAAGTTCTTTCATGAGCTGATTAATAGCTGTTTCCAAATTGGGGTAGATTAAGGTATCAGCCAATTCTTCCAAAAAAATATTACGGGGTATTTCTGCATCGGTATAAACGGCGGCGTGTTTACGTGCAGCTGTATTGTCATCCGGGCCATCCCAGGCTGGTATTTTTACACCGTTGGTATACTGAACCTGGTCAATAAGGTGCTCGATCATTTGCTGCGGTTTCATTTTGCCCCAAAGTGGCGCTGCTTCGGGCCGCAGGTTGAGCATTAAGCGGTACAGCACTTTGCGGTTGGTAATATCAACAAAATGGTTCATGGGCTAACGGATGTTTTAGCAAATATAAACGAGTGATTGCCTGTTATATTAAAATTTGTATTTTCATTTTTTAAATTGCCATCACATGAAACATAAACTTACCTTACTGTTGTTGACATTGTTAGCAGCACCGGCATTTGCACAAACCGACAGTAAACTCACCGCTAAATTGAATGAAGCTGTCAAAGATTTTCAGGGCCAGGTTGGCATTTATGTACATAACCTAAAAACCGGTAAAACAGCCGAAATCAATGCCGATACCTTATTCCCTACGGCCAGCATGATCAAAGTGAGCATTCAATGCGGGGTGATGGATAAGATAGAAAAAGGTGAGCTGAAGTATAATCAAAAATTAGTTTACCGAGATTCATTGCTTTATGCAGGTGAAGATTTGCTGGGCTCGTTCAAAGATAAAGACACTGTACAATTGAGTAAAGTGGCTATGCTCATGATCACCATGAGCGATAACACCGCAAGTTTGTGGCTGCAAAAGCTGGTGGGCGGCGAATATATCAACAACTGGCTCAATCAAAATGACTTTAAGGTAATGCGGGTAAATTCACGTGTGCCGGGCAGGGAAGCTATCCGCAAGATCTATGGTTGGGGAGTAAGCACCCCCCGCGAAATGTGCCGCCTGTTTGCCATGATACGCGAAGGTAAGGCGGTAAGCCCGGCAGCCAGCGAGCGGATGTACCGTAACATGGGCCGCATTTACTGGGATGAGCACGCGTTGTCGCAAATTCCGCCTTATATACATACCATTTCCAAACAGGGAGCGGTTGATGAATCAAGGTCAGAAACCGTGCTGGTGAATGCCCCGCATGGAGATTATGTGTTTTCGATCATTACTAATCATAACAAAGATACCAGTTGGACACCCGACAATGAGGCTGGATTGCTGATCAAAAAAGTATCGGCCCTGCTTTGGCATTATTTTGAACCTGGAGATAAATGGCAACCAGCACACGGAGTTGAGAAGTTTATGTTGAATGAGTAAATAATTAAAAGGCATTGCTGCTTCTCGTAGCGTAAAGTCTTGAGAGAAAGTCATGAGACATCTGTTTTTAGCACCCGGATAAAACGATGCAGACACCATTCTGAATATACTGTTAAATTAAGGTGAAAAAAATATGAGATTTATATAAATGGATGTTATATGGTGCAAAAGAATTAAATTGTAACAAAGCCCATGAAATTATTAAAATCATGTTTATATTTACAATTCAATTACGGGTATCCAAACCCGGATTTGTGATAAGGTTTAGGTTTAAAGCCCCATGCAGCGAGTGCTATGGGGCTTTTATTTTAGGTCATACTCAAAAAACTTAAAAACTAAACTTCGTAAGTCTGCGCATTTGCACTGCTAATTGCCACTGTGCACGGCCGGCTTTTCCTCACGGCGTTTCACTAAACTCTTCATCCACACTTTCGCGTAAATCATACAGTAACCATTGCTTACCGGCAATTGATCGTGTTTTTGACTGCAGTAGTTTAATGAAATCGTTAACGCCTACAGGTTCATTGCCGTTTCCGTGTATGAGCACAATACTGCCATTTTGGGGTTGTTGGCCTTTAGCCAGCCATGCATCGGTACCAACCGGGATCAAGCCGAAACCGGTAATTCGGTATACCAGTTGCTGATCAGATACCAGGCCCGGGAAGCGGAAAAATACAGATGGTAATAGCCCATTACGCAGCATGGCCTGTTCTGTTTCCAGTACTTCATAACTAATATCTGTTCCTGGTTCAAGTAAAAAGTTTTCTTTAAGCGGAGCTTTCAGGCTAACCCGGTGATTGAAGGAATGATTGATCCAGGTGATGTAGATCTCACGGTTAGCCTGCATTTGTTTTAGCCAGGCCAGGTCCTGCGGGTGCTGGCGCATCCAGATGCCGGTTATGGAAAGCGCTATTGGTACAGGGCGCTCTACTTTTTTAAATTCGGTGAAAATGTCGGTGAAGATGCGTTTATCCAACGGGCGGTGCGATGGGCAAAGGTCGGCGGTAAGGCTGATGCCGGTTTGTTTGGGGATTCCGCTTTCGATGCCTGCGTCCTGGATGTTGACAGATTGTTTTTCGGCTTTACTGAGCGCCTTTTGATAAGGTGTACTTTTAAAAAACTCACGCGCCTGCTCCATCGTCATGGGTTTGATCTGATAAAAGCTGCTTTCGTTTATTTTGGTTTCGAGGGTTTGCGGGTTCACCATCAACAGGTAATTGCGCCCTTCATTATCAAAGCGGCGAAGGATCATCCAGTCTTGCGGATAATTATGCGCCCAGCCATAGTAAACCTTGTAGTTCCCGATTTTGCGGTAAACGGTTTGCGCTGATGTTTGCTCAATAAAAATGGTAGAAGTGCAAAATAGCGCGAATATTAAATTAGTGAATGTTTTGTTCATGAGGTTTTGCATCCCAGTTTTTGCCGGCAACAAAGGTACTGACAACTAATATCAGCATAAAAATGATAATAAAAGTCAGTACATAATGATCGAAAAGCAGGCGTTCTGAAGGCAGTGGCCCCGGTTGTTGTCGGTCAAGCGCAGAAAGGGGAGGATAAACTGTCCATCCATCCCCCGCATGAGTTGTATGCTGTTCAAAAAACAGAACTGTTTTGTAAATATTAAAAGTTGAAAGTATTAAAGACAAATTGCTTATTATCAGGATGATATTTATGTGTTGCTTTTTAAAACGACTGGTTAATGACCGGATCAAATAAACGATAGCTGTAAGCAATAGAAACGGAAATAAAGTAAAATCTATCCAGTTGAATGGAAGTGTGAAATAGGTGTCATGCAGCGCTATGTCGAAACTTGAATTTCCCCAAAAAATACCCAGCAAAAAGCGTATACCAAATGCAATAAATAAATACAGTATTATCAATACGATCAGCTCGGTGATAAATTGTTTAGGCTTCATGGTTTAAAGTTAAATATATCCGCCAATTTATCTAAATGATCTATAACTTTGAAGTATGACCCGTCTATCTGTCAACATCAACAAAATAGCCACCCTTCGTAATTCGCGGGGGGGCAATAATCCCGACCTGATCCAGGTTGCTAAAGACTGTGAACGTTTTGGCGCGCAGGGAATAACGGTGCACCCCCGGCCCGATGAGCGCCACATTCGTTATAACGATGTGTTTGAGCTTAAGAAAATTGTTACTACAGAATTTAATATTGAAGGCAATTGCCAGGAACAAAAATTTATCGACCTGGTGCTTGCCAATAAACCCGAGCAGGTTACCCTGGTACCTGATGTTTTAGGGCAGATCACCTCTAATCATGGCTGGGATACCATCACCAATTATCATTATTTAAAAGATATGATAGCGGTATTTAAAGAAGCCGGGATCCGTGTATCTATTTTTGTTGATCCAATACCTGCAATGGTTGAGGGCGCAGCCAAAACCGGTACCGACCGTGTAGAACTTTATACCGAAGGCTATGCTACTCATTTTCCGCAGGGGAAAGAACTTGCTATTGCTCCTTATATCGAGGCAGCAAAAGCGGCTCAGCAGGCTGGTCTGGGTCTTAACGCCGGTCACGATCTGGATTTACATAACCTGAAATATTTTGCAGAAAATATACCCGGCCTGCTTGAGGTAAGCATTGGGCACGCCCTGGTAAGCGATGCCTTGTATTATGGTTTGGAAAACACTATCCAAATGTACTTGAGGCAATTATCGCTAACGGATAATGCTTAAACTGCCCGATAATAAGCCACAGCCCGAGCTGAGGTTAATGATATAATAATAGCTGCCCGTAGGTAATGGTTTGCCATTATAGGTGCCGTTAAACGGGTGGCTGTATCCTATGGAGTTAAAAATATTTTTGCCATAACGGTTAAATATTTTTACGGTGGCCGATGGATAGTTTTCCATTCCTGCTATCTGCCAGTAATCATTGATACCATCATTATTGGGGGTAATTACATTGGCAATATTAAGGTTTGAAAGGCCTACACTTACATCAACCTTTGTGCGGGTGCTTTCACAAGCGTTGCTAAAACGGCTTATATAATAACTCCGGTTGGCGGTAACGTTTACTTTAAATTTGCCATTGGGTTCCTCATCAAGTGGAGTAGTACTGGTTTCACTATCATAAAGCCTGTAGGTTGACGTTGTTACCGGATTGCTAACAGGTATAACGGTTTCGCCAGGACCGCACAATTGAAAGCTGCTTATCACAGGCGGATCGATAACAAGCTCCTGGTTAAGCAGGGTAATGTGATAGGGCACAGCGCAACCGTCCGGATCGATGGTTAGTGTATATGTTCCGCCGGGAAGCCCGTCGATATCCAGTGTGTTGCGTATTACATCTCCGGCTTCATTTGTCCACCTTAATGGTGGTGTACCGCCGTTTGTATTGATAAGCTTTAAATTACTGATGCTGCCATTTGCTGCATCGCAGGAAGCATTCACTTTTTGAAGCCCTGAATCATCAATGCCGGGATTTGAACTGGTTAAGGTTATGGGGATAGATTTGGCAAAACAATTTCCGTTATAGCATTTGGCGTAATAGGTGCCAACGCCAACACTCTCCAGTTTAGGGCCACCGGATTGTACTAATTGATCCTGGTCATTATACCAGTCAACCCCGATAACGTTCTTTAAGTTTTGCAGGGTGATTGATCCGTTGTTTTTAAAACAAGTAGGATTAACCTTCACATAATCGGCGGCCGACGTCGAAATGACCGGTTGGGTAAATTCAGATGAGCTATTGTTAAGTGTAGCATTTGCCACCAGCTTTTTATTGTGAAAATCGCCAGTAAACTTCCAATTACCCGCTGCGTCTGCAACAACCGTAACCAGGTATTGTACCGGGTTACAAACAGAGCAATCTGTATTGTCATTATAAATGTAAATAGCAGCTCCCGGCGATGCCGTTCCTGAAAATTCGGCGGCACTGTTTACAACTATATTAATGTTGGGAATGGCTGTGCCACTTGATATCAGGTATGGTGTTGTATTGCAGGAAATACTGTTTTTGGCTATAGTAATATTGTTTGATTCGACCGCATAGAAAGCGCCGCCGTCATTACTAAAGATATTGATATCGTTATCATTATCATCGCCAATAAAAGCATTATTGCATTTAAATAAGTACATACCCGAATTACCCGGTATACTGCTTTGCTTATTACGCATAAAAGTGAAGCTGTTTACAGATATAAACTGAAATTGTGTAGAACAAAAATCATTGTCGGCTACCTGCGTATTGCTTCCCTGAAACCGTACAAGTATGGATGCCCCGTTTACGCGGTTGTCCTGCCCGTTCACATCAAGTGAAAGCGAGTTATTGATAAACTTATTATCAATTCCGTTCAGGGCTATCGCGGTAGCAAAATAGTTTCTTTCTTTTGAGGTAGGGCCACCCACTAATGAGTTATCGGCGGTTATATCAAGTGCATACCCTAATTCAACAACATTTGTTCCCGATTCATCATAACCAATAAAATTTGATTGGATATTGATATTATCATTATTCTTTGAGTCGGTTAGTGAGTTGGTGCCGCAATACACACCGTAGATGTTATCGCAAAAAACATTTCCTTTATCCGGTGCGCCTATGGTAATATTGGTACAATCGTAAGCGGATATAGCGGTGAAAAGCAGGTTGCCGTTAAAGTTTGTGAGTTTGCTGCTGTAACCTTTTATGCATAAGCCATATATTTCCACATTGGTAACTTCGGTCATCAACAGGGCTGCTGCTTTAGTACCCGGAAAAGTATAGCTAACATCGGGTATGATATAAACCCTGGCGTCACTCCTGCCGAGTTTGGGTGTTGGCTGTGTGCTGCCGTCGATAATTAAATTAGAGGTAACCTCGGGGAGCTGCGTAAAAAGTGTGATGGTCACGCTGCCCGGCAGGTTAAAATTAATAACATCCTGCTGAATTGTGCCATTGGCGGCTGCCTTAGTAAGGGCCTCGCGCAGTGTGCCCGTTCCTGCATCGGCATTACTCGTAACGGTAAATACCGAGGCCTCTGCATTTAAACAGGTCAGCAATAAAAATAGCATAAACAGAAACAACTTGTGTTTCATGGCTGCAACCTAATCTGAATGTTAGTTTATAAATTGATTTGGGCAATAAACTGGTTTGTTAGTATTGGTTGATATTGCCTGCCAGTAAGTTACGGTTTTTGTTTAATATCTTTTATAATATAATATACCCGCCGCAAAAGAAGCGGCAGGTTAGTCATGATGTTGTTAAAAAATTACCTGATCAAGGTAAGGTTGCCAGATAGCAGTTTACAAGGAGTATTGAGGTTAATGATGTAATAATACACCCCCGAAGGCAGCAGCCAGCCATTAAACTGCCCGGAAAATGGCGTGGCGTATTCTTTTGATTCGAATACCCTTTTTCCGTAACGGTTAAAGATCTGAACTAAAGTGCCGGGGAATTTTTCAAGGCCTTCTATCTTCCAGTAATCATTTATACCATCGCCGTTGGGGGTTATGGTATTGGAGAATTTTACGTCGACCAATACAACTTCAATATGTGTTTTGGTGCGCGGGCTTTCGCATGACCCTATGCTGTATGAGATATAATAATCACTGGTTTCGGTTATTAATACTTCAAAATTGCCGGTATTACTGGTTTGAAGCGGCGTTGTTGATGTAGCATCGGCATATAAATTATACATGCCTGTAGTTTTGTTTAAAACAGACAGGCCCACTTTTCCGGGCAGGCAGATCCTTTGGTCGTTTAATACAGGAGCATCGGGACTATACTCCTGATTATCCACGCTGCCGCTGTATGGTAGTGGTATTGCACAGGTGGTAGCATCAGTAACTATTAACGAGTAAGTGCCTTTACCCACGTTTATTAAATCTTTTTCGTTTCCTACGGTATTGCCGGTGGCGTCGGTCCAGATAAATTTATATGGAGGCACACCGCCGGAAACATCAATGCCCGTAATGCTGCCCAATAGCTGGTCGCACTCATCGGGCTTGGCTATCGGGGCATTATTCGCCGAAAATTGTAGCAAAGGGGTTGCCTGTATTACCCAGGTACCCAATACAGAAGCACATCCATTTTTATCGGTTACATGAAGCGTATATGAACCGGGGGGGGCATTAGGTATATCGGTGCCATAACTTACTGTTGTACCCGCTTCATTAATCCATTGATAAGAACTTGGCTTTATAGTTCCCTCAAAATCAATATGGAGGCTGCCATTGTTGAGCCCGCAGGTTGTGGGAACGTTAATAAGGTTCTTGATTGTAAATACTTCCGGAGCCAAACGGCCAACCGGAAAATATTTATCATTACTACAATGCGTAATAGAATTTATCGCACTTAGCCGGTATAAGCCATCAGCAAGATTAAAAATGTCGAGGTTTGCAGGATTGGTAGGGATGGGATTACCCTGCGGATCGTACCATTGTAGTTGATTGGCATTTTGATATCCAACACCGGTTATCGAACCATTATTTTCACCACATTTGGCAGGGGTAATAAAGCCATCGTAAATGATTACCGAATTTGTTTCTGAGATAAATAATGGTGAAGTGGCATAGGGGCTACATTCACTTTGATCCATCAGCACCAGGGTATACAAACCGCCTTTTACACCTACCAGGTCTTTCGAAGTACCGACGGTGTTGCCTGCAGCATCAAGCCATTTGTAGGTAAGCGTACCAATACCAACTTTGGTTGTAATATTTTTTATGCTGCCGTCGGCTATACCGCAACGGGCAGGGGTCACAACCATTGTAGATAAGTCATAATCGGGGCCCGGTTTGGCTTTTATAGGTGGCGTAAGGGTTGATGTTGCCGAACAGCCGGCCTCGTCCTGAATAGTTACAGTAAATGAGCCTTCGGGCAGGTAGGGGGCCTGGGTATTGGCCACTACGTTGCCGTTCTTGTCCTTCCATGTAAAAGTGAGATTGCCTGCACCGCCGGTAAAGTTTACGTTAAAAGGGAACAGTTTTTGGCGGCATTCCGGAACCGGAACAATTACGTTTTGGATCTTGATCCGAAGATCTTTTATTTCAAAAAGTTGTGTTACCTTCTGGCAGCCACCCGGGTATTGAACCGTGAGCTGATAGGTGCCAGGTAAAAGGCCCGAAACATTCTGACCATCTTTTATTGCTGTAAGGCTGCCGTTCTGCTCCTTTTTATCCCAGTGAAATAATAACCCGCTTCTGTCTTGCTTTATAGTGATGCTGCCGGGGGTACAGGTATAATGTTTAACAACTATATCATCATCACGTATTACCAACGATGAAAACGGAGAAGTGTTGTTACTACCATCGGTAGCAGTGGCTATTACTGCTTTGGCGATACTGCCTGAATATGTCCATTTGCCGCTTGCATCCGACTGAACAGTGGTAATGTAGGTTTTGCCCTGACATATAGTTCCGCAATCGTCTGAGAAGAAAAGTTCGATAGCCGAGTTTGGTGTAGCTACTCCCGATACCGCTGTACTGCCAAAATTGAGCACCTGCACAAAAGGAACGGTGTAATAATTACTCATGACGCTTATGCCATAATCTTTATTACAAAAAATGCTGTTCCGGGTTATGAGTGTATGCCTGCTGTTAAGGGATTCAATGCCATACTGATTATAACCAATGTAGTTTTTATTTGCTGCATTCGGCCCTCCAATGGTGCCCGACGAACTTTCGCCAACCCTGATGCCTTCGCCGTTTCCCAGATCGGCCGTGCCGGTTATATCAGTACCTATCTTATTACCTGTAATATTAAATGTAGCCTGCTCAATAGCGATCCCTGCAAAACGTTGCCCCGAAATAATATTGGCGCTGATATTCGCCGTAGTATTAGTAGCATTGATACTGATGCCATAAGCCTTCATAAACGCGTTCTGCTGAAATATCGGGATGTTTTTAAAATCCTTTTTGCCGGTATAATCAGTGCCTATTTTGTTATTTTGAATATTGATAGTCCCTGGCATCACAGTAAAATTGGACGTGTTGCCGATACCGATGTTTACAGCGTTGGCCGATATGATGTTGCCCATATTGGCATTTGCACCACCTATGTTAACAGTTTTGCTGATAAAAAGGTTCAATCCGTCAAAATTGCTGGCGGCTGTATAGCCGTCGTCAAGTAAGCCGATTATATTGCTTTGAATGCTTGCATCGGCAAGGCCGTTAACGTTATAGTAGTTTGAATAATTAACAATACCATTAAGGTTTCCGCATATAACGTTGCCTTTGCCCGGCGCGCCTATTATGATATTTGAGGCATCACCTAAAATATAAATACCCGAACCCTGGTTAAAATCGGGATTGGAGAAATTGGTGATTTTGGCAAAGTTGCGGATATACAGGCCGTAGATCTCAATGCTTTTTGCTACCGCCCCTCCCGAGTTTGGATCGCCGTTAATAAAAAGACCGCTGAAATTTACAGGCGTTGTTTCAGGCTCAATGATAACCCGTGCATCAGATACGCCAAAAGCTATGCCAGCTTGACTTGTGCCATCAATAACAACGTTAGATGTAATGGCAGGCAACTGGCTTCTTAGCCTGATGGTTCTATCAGATACGAGTGTTCCCGGTAATTTAAACTGGATGATGTCCTGTGTTGCGGTACCGTTAGCTGCTGCATTTGTTAAGGCTTCGCGAAGTGTTCCGGGACCGGCATCTATATTGCTGGTTACTATAAATGTAGCACCGAGGGCCACATTGCAACACAAGATCGATATGAGTAGTACTAAGAGTGATAATTTTTTGATAAACATTGATTTAGGTAATCAGCTGCAAAATACACTTTTTTGCTGTAAGTACACTGTGAATATTATATTGATCAGATGGTTATTATACAATAAATAACATCAAAATGGTGAAATGCTGTATAGTTACCTGATGATTGACAAACTGCCTGAGAGCAAATTGCAGCTTTTACCGAGATTTAAAATATAATAGTACACTCCCGAAGGAAGTTTGGTGCCATTATAAGTTCCGTCAAATGGTACGCTATACCCTTTTGATTCAAATACTTTTTGCCCGTACCTGGTAAATATCTGGACTATTGCCTGCGGATAATTTTGAGCATTGTTTATTTTCCAGTAGTCATTTTTGCCGTCGCCATTAGGTGTGAACGCGTTTGGGATATCAATAGCAGATAAGCTGATGGTTATTTGCGCCTGGGTTCGTTCACTTTCGCACTGGCCGCTAACCTTGCTTATATAATAAGTGCTATTGGGGTTTGCTTTGATTTTGAAGATGCCATTGGTTTGTTCATCCTGGTATTGAGTGCTTGTTTGCGAATCATAAAGACGATAGGTATTCCCGGCAGATGGAGAACTGACGGATAGCAAAGCTTCGCCCGGAGCGCATAATTGCAAGGGGGCAATTATCGGCGCATCAATGCTGCTGTTTTCATTTAAAACAGTATAAATGCGACTTGCCATAACGCCGCAACCGCTGGCGTCCTGAACCTGTAAGGTATAAGCTCCTGCCCCGATGCCACTAAGATCTTGTGATGTTTTTATATGATCTCCGGCTTCATTAAGCCATAGATAGGTGTAAGGCTGTGTGCCTCCGGTAATTTGAATGTTTTTTATACTGGCGGTGTTTAACCCGCATTGGTCGTTTGTTTGGCTTTCGGAGTTGGGTACTATTTGCAAAGGAGCAATTTCGTTAACCGTAAAATCATGCGGGTACAGCGTTTCGCAACCGTTGGCATCAGTAAAGTAAACCTTATATGTGCCGGGTTTAAGGCCGTGCGGGTTTGCATCTGTGCCTACGGGCTGGTCGTTAGCATCCACCCATCGCATAGTTTTAACAGGGTTATCCGTTATTATGGTGATTGTGCCGTTGTTTTGACCTGCGCAGCTATTGATGATATTAGCATTATAGTTTGGATAAACAGTAGGAGGAGTGGCATCAATAGTGTAAATCCCGCTTATTTTGCTGCATCCAAAATCATTGCTTACAGTAAGCCGGTAACTGCCGGCAGCGGCGCTTGGTAAATTGATAGTTGAGCCTGCCGTACTGTTATCGGCCAAATTAACCCACTGATAATGTGTTGCCCCCGGAGCTGTTATCCCTTTGATAAAGCCGTTATTTTGATTGCAGGTTGCCTGCCCTTTTGTAACGTTGTTTTCATCAAGCGTTATGACGTTAATTTCAGGTATCTCGATCTCTGAAGAATATACAGGGCCGCATTGGCTGTCGTCTGTAACTTTTAATGTGTACATACCTGCCGGCTGCCCGGTAAGGTCATTAGTGGTGGCAACTTCCTGGTGTTGTGAGTTTAGCCAGCTGTATTTTATATTGCCGGTACCTGTGACAATAATGTTTTTTATGGAACCTGTAGATTGGCCGCAGGAGGTTGATTGTTTATTGGGATGTAATTGATCAATTGTTGGGCCGGTTGTGTTTTTTAAAACGACAGGCCCATAAGTTTTTACACAGCCCCGCGGCCCGGTAATGCGCAGCGTATAGCTACCTTCGGCAAGGTTGTACAGATCTTGTTGATTGGATATCACCTCGTTTTTACCATTAAACCATTCGGTTTTATCCGCAAATGAAGTGTACAAGTTGGTAATCGCCCCTCCGTTGCCGCAGGATGGCTGAATCACTTTTTTCTCGAAATCGAAAAATTTCGGTGTATGATCTTCAACAAGAAAATAGGGCGAATATTTAACGCAACCAAATTGCTCGGCCCGTAAGCGGTATTTCCCGGCCGGTACGTTTTCTAAATCTATTTTGGTGCCAACCACATCGCCGTTTTCATTTAACCATTCCAGTTTTTTAGCGTTGGTTACCACTAACGCGTTTTTGATAGAGCCGCCCATATCACATTCCTGGTGGGTGATCACTACAGTATTTGAAAAAAGGATCCGCGTATCAGTAAATTCCGACGATATATTGTTCAACGTAGCCCCGGCCATAACGCCGTAACCTGGCAGTAAACTTCCGTTGTAGGTCCATTTACCGGCGGCATCGGCATAAGTTGTTGCTACATAGGTTTTAGGTTGGCATTGATCACATTCTTTATCGGTATAAAATAATTCCACCCGGGCATTTGGTTTGGTGATGCCATTTACATTTGTTGCAGATAATTGATCAACAGAGACGCTAATGGGCTTCTTTTCAAGTACGGTTTGTATGGTGTAGGCCGGATTGTTATTGCAGTAAAATGAGTTGTGCGACAGCTCAACATGGTTTAGATAATTAAAATCGGGGCCGGATACGGCGGTGTTTACCACCGCTTCTTCATAATCTATAGCGCGCTGATCCTGAACACAGTTGGTAAATACATTGCCTTTGCTGTTATCTGGCCCTCCCACTAAAATATTCCCTTCGGTATAGTAAAACGTTATGGCCTCGCCGCCAACCGGAATTTTATTTTTTTGATCGGTTGAAGTGCCAAAAAAATTATGCTGGATATTAAGATTGAGGTTGGTTAATCCGGATACGAATAGTGTGTACCCGAAAACGTTATCTAAGACCTCACCAGTTGATTTTTTGGAGTAGTGTAACAATGGCTCAACACCCATTACAAAGGCCTGGTCGTTTCTATCGATATCGATATAAGGATCATTGGTTCGTTGCTGTTGGGAATTGGCCGAAAAAATGTTGTTTTTGATCTTGAAATTAAAATCCTGTTCCAGGTCCTGATGTGCCGCGGCGGGCACTAAACTTACCAAATCGAAAATAGTATTGCCTTCATTTTTGTTGTCACCACCTATAATTACATTGAAAGTAAACGGCAAGCCTATTATGGATTGTTTATAGGCGCCTATCTTAATACCGTCTTCACCAATACCAATCAGGTTGTTTTTCATTTCAAATGTTTGGACCCGGCAGGTAGGCAGGTTTAATGAGTTGTCTTCGCCCATGCCTTCAACGGCCCAGCCAACATTGTATATATCATTACCTTTTCCGGGCGCGCCGATAATTACATGCCCTATTTTCCCTTGCAGTGATACAAAGATACCCCCATATCCTCCCTGCGGACCGTCGGCAACGAAAAAGTTTTTAGCAACAATGCCATAAAGCTCAAATGTGTTCACGGTACCAACAATAAAGCAAAACCGAATCCTCGCCTGTTCATTAAAACCGTTAATAACAACTTTTGCGCCGTTTATGGATAAAGGGGGGCCAGGCTGCGTCGAGCCGTCGATCACAATATCTGAAGTAATCTCGGGCAGATCTGTTTTAATAGAAATGGTTCTGTCGGCAACGGTCAGGTTGGGTAAATTAAAATAAATGTAATCTTTTTCCGCACTGCCATTAGCCGCGGCTAAGGTTAATGCTTCGCGCAAGGTACCCGGCCCCGAATCGGCATTGCTGGTTACCGTAAAAACAGCTGAAAAGCTTTTAAAGCTGATGAAAAGAAAAATAGTGATAAAGAGTAAAACTCGCCTGCCCGTCATGTTTAGGTATTCAAGAGCCAAATTACATTTTTTTCCTGTAAATGCATTGTCAATATCATATTAGCTAATTGTTACTCATGTTGCAAAATCGTACCTTTGCGGTAAATTTAAGAGGGACGATTAATTCATGAAGTTGAATACAACCTATCAGGAGCAGTTTCAGTCGAGGCACATTGCTCCAAGCGCGGCCGACACGGCCAAAATGTTAAAAACCATCGGTGTAAGTACGCTTGATGAATTAATAGAGCAAACCATACCGCAAAAGATCAGGCTTGCCAAACCGCTTAACCTGCCCGCGGCAAAAAGCGAGTTCGATTACCTGAACACCTTAAAGCAAACGGCTTCAAAAAACAAAGTTTTCAAGTCATTCATCGGCAAAGGTTACTATGATGTAATTGTACCGGGCGTTATTCAGCGCAATATTCTTGAAAACCCCGGATGGTACACGCAGTACACCCCATACCAGGCCGAAATTGCACAAGGCCGCCTGCAGGCTTTGCTAAATTTCCAAACCATGGTTATTGACCTTACCGGTATGGAAATTGCCAATGCTTCTTTGCTTGATGAAGGTACTGCCGCTGCCGAGGCTATGTTTATGCAATATACCTTGCGTAAAAATAACAACGCCAACGTTTTCTTCGTTTCTGAAGAAGTGTTCCCGCAAACTATTGATATCTTAAAAACCCGTTCAGAGCCTTATGGCATTGAGCTGAGAATAGGCGACCACCGTACCGTTGAGTTAACCGACGATATGTTTGGCGCTATTGTACAATATCCTGCCGGCAATGGCGCGGTTTATAACTACGCCGATTTTGCTGCAAAAGGTCATGAAAAAGGTATTAAGCTTACCGTTGTTGCCGATATCATGAGCCTTGCGCTATTAACCCCTCCGGGCGAATGGGGTGCCGATATCGTTGTTGGTTCGTCGCAACGTTTTGGTGTACCGATGGGCTTTGGCGGCCCTCATGCCGCTTTCTTCGCTACTAAAGAAGAGTATAAACGTTCTATCCCGGGCCGCATCATCGGTGTTACTATCGACAGCGCCAATAATTATGCCCTGCGCATGGCCCTGCAAACCCGCGAGCAGCACATTCGCCGCGATAAAGCTACCTCAAATATCTGCACCGCACAGGCACTGTTAGCTATTATGGCTGGTATGTACGCCGTATATCATGGTCCGGATGGGATTAAAGCGATTGCCGAAAGGATCCACGGTTTAGCCGTATTAACAGCTAAAACTTTAGGACAGCTTGGTTATGAGCAGCTTAACGAAGCGTACTTTGATACTGTCAAGTTTGATGTAGCACATCTTGCAGGCCCTATTCATTCTGAAGCGTTGAATAACGAAATGAACCTAAACTATGAAGGTTCAATAGTTACTATCTCTATCGATGAAACAACTTCGGTTGAGGATATCAAAACCATAGTAAGGTTCTTTGCCAAAGTTAAAGGTAAAACATTTAACGATGTTGATTTCGATGGCGTTAATGCAAGCCTTGAAACGGTTATTCCTACAGAACTTCAGCGTACCTCTGCATATTTAACGCACAGCCTGTTCAATACCCACCGGTCTGAACATGAAATGCTGCGTTATATCAAATCACTGGAAGCGAAAGATCTTTCGCTTTGCCACTCTATGATAGCTTTAGGCTCTTGTACCATGAAACTGAACGCTACCACCGAAATGGTACCTGTTACCTGGGCCGAGTTCAGTAAAATCCATCCATTTGCCCCAACCGACCAGGTTGGCGGTTATATGCAGCTGTTTGATGAGATCAACAATTGGCTAAGCGAAATCACCGGTTTTGCAGCCATGAGCCTGCAACCAAATGCCGGTGCGCAAGGCGAATATGCCGGTTTAATGGTAATCCGCGCTTATCACAATGACAGGGGCGATAGCCACCGTAATATTGCTCTGATCCCTTCATCGGCACACGGTACCAACCCTGCATCTGCAGCTATGGCCGGCATGAAGATAGTGGTGGTTAAGTGCGATGATAACGGAAACATTGATGTTGCCGACATGCGCGCCAAAGCTGAGCAATACAAAAACGAGCTTTCATGCCTGATGGTTACTTACCCATCAACTCACGGCGTATTTGAAGAAAGCATCATTGAAATTTGCGAAATTATTCATGAAAACGGCGGCCAGGTTTATATGGACGGTGCTAACATGAACGCGCAGGTAGGTTTAACCAGTCCGGCCAATATCGGTGCCGACGTTTGTCACCTTAACCTGCATAAAACATTCTGTATCCCTCACGGTGGCGGTGGCCCAGGCATGGGCCCAATTGGTGTTGCTAAACATTTGGTTCCTTACTTGCCTGGTCATGCTGTAGTTGATATCGACAGGGGGAAATCAATCCATGCAGTATCTGCAGCGCCATGGGGCTCTGCATCTATACTCATCATATCACATGCTTACATTGCCATGATGGGTGCCGAAGGCTTGACTAACGCTACCCGTTATGCTATCCTGAATGCCAACTACATTAAAGCCAGGTTACAGGAGCATTACCCTGTACTATATGCTGGTGCTAATGGCCGTTGTGCGCATGAAATGATCCTGGATTGCCGCTCATTTAAATCGGCAGGTATTGAGGTTACGGATATTGCCAAACGTTTAATGGATTATGGTTTCCATGCGCCAACTGTTTCGTTCCCGGTTGCGGGTACGGTAATGGTTGAGCCAACCGAATCAGAGCCTAAGCATGAGCTCGACCGTTTTTGCGATGCCATGATCTCCATCCGCCATGAAATTGCCGATGTGGTTGATGGTTTATCTGATAAAACAAACAATCCGTTAAAAAATGCACCTCATACCGTAGCTGTAATTACCGGCAACGAGTGGGAGCATCCTTATACCCGTCAAAAAGCAGCATTCCCGCTGCCTTACGTGGCTGCCAACAAATTCTGGCCTTCGGTGGGCAGGGTTAATGACACTTATGGCGACAGAACGCTGATCTGCTCATGCCCTCCGCTGGAAGAGTATGAGTTTGAAGAAAGCGTGATTGAATAGATTTTAAATCAACCCTCCCCTAAACAAGGAGGGTTTTTATTTTTCGCAGAAATATATATTATGAGTTCAGCTAATCCCGAAGGTAATTCAAAAGTCTCCCCCTTTAGGGGAGATTTAGAGGGCCTTATCGCCCAAACACCACAGCCCCCTTATTATGCGGTAATATTCACATCGGTACGTACCGGTGTAGAGGAAGGCTATGGCGATATGGCTAATGAAATGGTTGAACTGGCGCGGCAGCAGGAAGGTTTTCTGGGCGTTGAATCGGCGCGTAACAATGTTGGAATTACGGTGTCTTATTGGCAGTCGGTTGAAGCTATTAAGAATTGGAAAGCTAATGCCCGGCACCTGTTTGCCCAGCAGCAGGGGCGCGATAAATGGTACCTGAATTATAAAGTACGCATTTGCCGGGTGGAGCATGACTACGCCTTTTAAATTCAATGGCTAATTTCTGTCCTGTATTTTTTTGAACTTTATTTAAGTGGCCAGATCAAATGAAATATTCACGCTGCGGAGCCGTTTAAATGTATTGTTTTTTATAATTTACAACTATAAGGAATATAACTTTTTGAATCGTGGTCTCGTATAAAACAACGCGCTTAAATTTTAGATATGAATATTAACAATAAAGCCATAAGTGTATTACTGGTTGATGATGATGAGATAAATAACTTTATCTCCATAAAACTGATAAAGAAAGCTTTACTTAATACAGAAATTATGGCCTGTCTGAACGGAAAATATGCGATTGAGCAACTTTCTGATATCCAGAGAAAAGACCCTAATAAACTGCCCGATTATATTTTGCTTGATATTAATATGCCCATTATGAATGGCTGGGAATTTTTGGATGAGTATAAGCGCCTCAACCTCGATCCCCTGGGCAAAAGCAAGATCTATATTATTTCATCATCCGTTTTTAGCAACGATATTAACAAAGCGCGTTCATATCCGTTGGTTAAAGATTTTATCTCCAAGCCGCTCAACGTTGAAAAGATAAAAGAACTTTTTGAGGTAGCTGCCGAAAATTAAACCGGTTTAACCTTAAAATGGTCTCCTTCTGTTTCAACGGTTCCGATAGTGAACGATTTAGCATGGTAAAACAGGCATTTCCATCCTTCGGCGGCAGCCTTTTTACCATATTCTTCGCGCAGCATCATAGCCTTGCGGCCGTCCATATCGTATTTGGCTATGAATTTCCTCAACAGTTGCTCTGGTTCGGGAAGCTCATCACCGCCAAAAAATACTTTTTCGCCTTCTATATCAAACCAAAATACCTGATGCGCCGGGCAATGACCACCCGAATGTTCATACCTGATGCCCGGTTTAAACTCACCGCTGCCTTCAACTAAAGTTATCTTAGCTCCTTCGGCCTGTAACGCTTCAAATATTTCAACATGGTACGATGAGCCTTTGCCGCTGATCCCAAACTCCCATTCCTGTTTATTGATCACGTGCTCGGCCTGCGGAAAGCTGGGTACTAATTTACCATTCCGTTCAACTACCAAACCGCCTGAGTGGTCATAATGCAGGTGAGACATCATCACCAGGGTTACATCATCCGGATCGAAACCCGCATTACGGATGTTTTGGTGCAGCATGAGCTCGTCGCGGGTATCTTTAAAGCCAAGGCCGGTATCCAATACAATCAGATCGGTTTTTGTTTTGATGAGGAAGGGGTTAACGTGAATGAACAACGAAGCCGGGCGGTCTTTGGGGTTATCAGTTTCCGGGTTAAACGGGATAAATTTCTTGGTTGCATCAACCGAATATGAGCCCTCACCTAAAGCAAAAAATTCCATAGTAAACGTAGTATCAGATTTTGAATGTACCTTTGGCTCTTTAACAGAGCATAAGTATATTTACTGTTTCAAGCTGCAAAGATATGAATAAACGTTGGGCGCTAAAGGATAATACAAACCATGATGATGTAATAAAATTAGCCGCCCAACTCAATATCGATACCGTATTAAGCGCTATGCTTGTGCAGCGTGGTATTACCACCTTTGAAGATGCCCGCTATTTTTTCAGGCCCGATCACCGGCACCTGCACGATCCATTCCTGATGAAGGATATGGAAAAGGCCATCCTCCGTATTGAGCAAGCCATGGCAGCAGGCGAAAAGATCATGATCTACGGTGATTACGATGTGGATGGCACCACAGCTGTAGCGCTAACCTACAGTTTTTTCAAAAAGCTGTATACCAATATTGAATATTATATCCCCGACCGCTACAAAGAAGGTTATGGGATCTCTACCCAGGGAATTGACTACGCTGCCGAGCATGGTATTACGTTAATCATAGCGCTCGACTGCGGCATTAAATCAGTTGATAAAATTGACTATGCCAATGAAAAAGGCATTGATTTTATCATCTGTGATCACCATTTGCCAGGCACATCTATTCCGGCAGCGGTAGCGGTGCTTGATCCCAAACGCGAAGATTGTGAATATCCATATAAAGAATTATCCGGCTGCGGCATTGGCTTCAAGCTGATCCAGGCCTATGCCGAAAAAAATAATATCCCAATTGAAGAAGTAAACTGCTATCTCGACCTGGTGGTGATCAGCATCTCCTGTGATATTGTTCATATCACCGGAGAGAATAGGGTGCTGGCTCATTTCGGCCTGCAAAAAATAAATACTGACCCATGTATAGGCGTTAAAGCCTTGATGGAGATAGCGGGCAAGACAGGGACATATACTATATCAGATGTAGTATTTTCGCTGGGCCCGCGGATTAATGCGGCGGGCAGGATAGATGACGCCAAACATGCCGTTGAATTACTGATAGCAACGGATAAAGAGGTTGCCAAAGAAAAAAGCGCCATGATCAATGTGCGCAATACCGAACGCAAGGGGCATGATCTTACCATTACCGACGAAGCGCTTGGCATGATAGAAAATGACGAGGTGTTGATTGCCCGTAAATCGACGGTGGTTTTTAATGAAGATTGGCATAAAGGGGTAATAGGTATTGTGGCGTCGCGACTTACTGAAAAATACTACCGACCAACCATTGTGCTTACCCGTTCAAATGGGCATGTAGCCGGGTCGGCACGTTCGGTTTTAGGATATGATCTGTACGAAGCGCTTTGTGGCTGCAAAGATCTGCTGATCCAGTTTGGAGGGCATAAGTATGCGGCCGGCCTTACCATGGCCCCCGAAAACCTTGAAGCTTTTATTGAAAGGTTTGAGGAGGTGGTAAGCTCTACCATAAAACCCGAACAATTGATCCAGCAAATACAAATTGACGCCGAATTACGTTTAAGCCAGATAGAACCAAAATTTTTCAGGATCCTGAGCCAATTTGCTCCTTTCGGGCCCGAAAATATGGCGCCGGTTTTCATAAGTAAAAATGTGTATGTTAGTGGTAACGCCGGTTTGGTTGGCGGCTCGCACATTAAAATGAGCGTAATGCAGGAAGGATCGGCAGTATTTGATTGCATAGCCTTTAACCACGGCCAGTACCTGGAACAATTAAGGCCGGGTGTTCCGTTCGAAATGTGCTATTCGATAGAAGAAAATGTTTGGCGCGAAAGAAGAACGATACAGTTGAATGTGAAGGGGATAAGGTTTAACCCCCTCTAAATCTCCCCCAAAGGGGGAGACTTTTAAATTAAAGCCCTCTCCTTAGGAGAGGGTTGGGTGAGGTAATCAGGGTAATCCATGAATCCCGGAAATCATGGTTCAGACAAAAAATGATACTAAGAGCAGATAATTTAGTTAAGAAATACAAGCAGCGTACCGTTGTTAACGACGTGTCTTTTGATGTGGCACAAGGTGAAATTGTTGGCTTACTTGGGCCTAATGGCGCAGGTAAAACCACATCATTTTATATGATAGTAGGTTTGATAAAACCTAATGAAGGTACTATTCACCTGGATAATCAGGACATAACGCAAGATCCGATGTACCGCCGTGCCCAAAAAGGGATAGGCTACCTGGCGCAGGAAGCCTCGGTATTCAGGAAGCTTTCGGTTGAGGATAATATTAAGGCGGTGCTTGAAATGGGCGATATGTCTAAAGAAAAGCAAAAAGATAAGCTGGAAGAGCTGATCGATGAGTTTAGCTTGCACAAAGTGCGTAAAAACCGGGGCGACCTGTTATCGGGCGGTGAGCGCCGTCGCACAGAAATTGCCCGCGCGCTTGCTGCCGAGCCAAACTTTATCCTGTTGGATGAGCCTTTTGCAGGGGTTGACCCGATTGCGGTAGAGGAGATCCAGGCGATGGTGGCCAAACTGCGTACCCGCAACATCGGTATATTAATAACCGACCACAACGTGCAGGAAACGCTATCGATCACCGACCGCGCATACCTGCTTTTTGAAGGTAAAATATTAGAATCAGGCGTGCCCGAGGTATTGGCTGAGAATGAAATGGTGAGGAAAGTGTATCTTGGGGCAAACTTTGTGCTTAAAAGAAAGGTTTTTCCTCAATAATAACCCTATGACCCTCTTTAACTCCGTATTTACCTGGTTCATGAAAAAGCGTATCCACCAGATAGAGCTTTTTATGAAGTACCCTAATGAAGTGCAGGAAGAATGGTTTGAGCAACTTGTATCGGTTGCTGAAAACACGGAGTGGGGCAAAAAACACCATTATAAAAGTATCGAAAATCTGGGCCAGTTTAAGGAGCGCGTCCTCATACAAAATTACGATACGTTAAAGCCTTACATTGAGCGGATGCTTAAAGGCGAAAAAAATGTGCTGTGGCCTTCAGAGATCCGCTGGTTTGCGAAATCATCGGGTACTACCAGCGACAGGAGCAAATTTATCCCGGTAAGTGAAGAAGCGTTGGAAGAATGCCACTTTAAAGGTGGCAAGGACCTGCTCACCATTTATTTCAATAATCAGCCTAACGCCCGTATGTTTACGGGGAAAATCCTGACGCTCGGGGGCAGTCACCAGATCAGTCAGCTAAGTCCGGATACTTCCTTTGGAGATCTTTCGGCGGTGATCATGAAAAACCTGCCCATGTGGGCCGAGTTTCACCGTACACCGCATTTAGACATTGCCCTGCTCGAAAATTTTGAGGAAAAGATTGAGAAGATAGCCCATGCTACTAAGGATGTTAATGTTACCAGTATCAGCGGCGTACCCACCTGGAACCTGGTGTTGTTTAAACGCATCCTGGAGATCACCGGCAAAAATAACCTGCTTGAAATTTGGCCCAACCTGGAAATGTATTTCCATGGCGCGGTGAATTTTACACCTTACCGCGAGCAGTTTAAAAAGCTTATCCCTCATGAGGATATGTATTACCTCGAAAATTATAACGCTTCCGAAGGCTTCTTTGGCATACAAGATACCAAAGAGCCCGGCGATATGCTGCTGATGCTTGATTACGGTGTTTTTTACGAGTTTTTACCCATCGAAAACCTTCACGATGAAAACCCTGAAACACTTACTCTTGATGAGGTGGAACTAAACAAAAACTACGCGCTCATCATATCAACCAATGCGGGCCTGTGGCGCTACATGATAGGGGATACCATTAAGTTTTCGTCGCTTTCGCCATTCAGGATCCAGATCACGGGTCGTACCAAACATTTTATCAATGCCTTTGGCGAGGAGGTAATCATTGACAATGCCGAACGTGCATTGGACGAAGCCTGCTCGCAAACAGGCGCCATTATCAGGGAATACACCGCAGCTCCCGTATATTTTAACGGCAATGAATGCGGTGCCCATGAGTGGATTATTGAATTTGAAAAGAAACCGGCCGAGTTTGAGCGTTTTGTTGACCTGTTGGATGAAACCCTGCGCCGCATCAACTCCGACTATGACGCCAAACGTTTTAAAGACCTTGCCCTTCGCCGCCCGATAGTTCGTCGCGCACCTGATGGTACTTTCTTTAACTGGATGAGGGAAAAAGGAAAATTAGGCGGCCAGCATAAGGTACCACGCCTGGCTAATGACCGGGAATATGTTGATGCTATTTTGAAAACGATGGAAGGGGCTTTTCAGAATCAGGACTTTAAGAATTAAGAAGCAAAAAGAAAAAGGTTAACGCAGGCCGGAGGCCTGGGAATAGTTACCACTCGGCTGGAGCCGAGCGGTGGCGGGAAAATAGAAATAAAATAAATAAACAAACACGCTGACGCTCGGCTCCAGCCGAGTGTCGACTATCAAGCGGCCTCCCGGCCGCCGTAGCGCAAATAAGCCTAAATCATGTCAGAATTCAGAAAAGCCAATACAGATCGCCCGTTTTTTGTAACCCTCACGGTAGTTGGCTGGATAGATGTTTTCACCCGGTCTGAATATTGCGAAGAGTTTTTAAATAACCTGGAATTTTGCAGAAAAAACAAGGGCTTAAAGGTGTATGCTTATTGTATAATGGTTAGCCATATTCATCTCATAGTTGAATCTGAGGAAGCAAAACTTCCGCAAATTATAAGAGACCTCAAAAGTTATACAGCTAAGCGTATTATAGCATTGATAACTGATAGCCATACGGAAAGCAGAAAAGAATGGCTGCATTATATGTTCAGATATTATGCAAATGCTACTCAGCAAAATAGTGAATATCAGTTTTGGCAAAAGACAACGCATCCTACCGAGCTGATAACAGTAAAAGTGTTTGATCAGAAGGCAGATTATATTCACAATAATCCTGTTGAAGCTATGATTGTGAACGATCCTGTAGCTTATGTGTATAGTAGCGCTAACCCTGATTCTGTGTTTAAGGTTGACGAGTAGCAGTTAATTGTTTGGGCTGCGGCGGCCGGGAGGCCGCGAAATAGTCGACACTCGGCAGGAGCCGAGCGTCAGCGTTAAGTTGATAAAAAATTAAAATAAAAAAGGCCGGCGCTCGGCTCTCGCCGAGTGCCAAACTATCAAGCGGCCTCCCGGCCGCCGAATTTTAACTTTTACAAGCCTCCCAAATCTTCACCGCCTCCACGGCCTCTTTCACATCATGTACCCTCAAAATATTGGTACCTTTCGTCAATGCAATAGTATTTAAAGCTGTAGTACCATTCAACGCCTCTTTCGCCGTATTCCCCAATAAACCGTAGATCATCCTTTTACGGGAGATACCAGTAAGCACAGGTAAACCCAACATATTAAACTCATTCATCCGGCTCATCAGTTCATAACTATGCTCCGCTTTTTTAGCAAAGCCGAAACCTGGGTCAAGGATCACATCATGTACCCCAAGGCGTTTTAATTCGCTGTATTTCGAGATAAAATAATCAAACACCTCACCAAATACATCGTCATATTCGGCCAGTTGGTTCATGGTTTGCGGAGTGCCTTTCATATGCATCAAGATATAAGGCACCTGCAGGCGGGCAACAGTAGCAAACATATCACCATCAAGCATGCCGCCTGATATATCATTGATAATATGTGCGCCGCCTTTTACAGCCGCTTCGGCAACCTTTGCCCGGAAGGTATCTATCGACATAATAGCCTCCGGGAATTGGGCAGCAATAGCTTCAACAACAGGCAATAACCTGTCCGTTTCTTCCTGAACCGAAATATCAACCGCTCCGGGGCGTGATGAATACGCGCCAATGTCTAAAAACGTTGCACCATCAGCGAGCATTTTTTGCGCCTGAAATAGGGCTTCATCAACGCCGGGTTTGCGGCTATCGGCAAAAAAGGAGTCGGGTGTGATATTGATAATGCCCATCACTTTTGGCGATGAAAGATCAATCAATCGGCCCCCGGCATTAAGTGTAACTTTTTTACGGAAAAATGTATTTTTAGTCACGGTTAGTTAAGTGTTGCAAAGTTATAATACGGCAAAGTTAACTAACTTTACAGGCGCAGGCTTCAAAACCTCCCAACATTTAAGCTTTACAACATTACAACAAACAAAACACATCATCTTTTGACTAATACAGCAGCAGAATACGAAGGCGTAATTAATATATGTAAAGGCCTTTTCATGAAAAAGACCCGCGACTACGGCACCGCATGGCGTATCCTCCGTCCGCAATCCATTACCGATCAGATTTTTATCAAGGCCCAGCGCATCCGCACTTTAGAAGAGAAGAAAATTTCAAAAGTGGGCGATGATATCACCGGCGAATACATCGGCATTGTTAACTATTGTGTGATAGCCATGATGCAGCTGGAATGCGGCCCCGAAATGTCGACCGAGCTTAACCCTGATCATGTGAGCCAGATGTTTGACGAGAAGGTGAATGAAACCAAAGAACTGATGTTTGCCAAAAATCATGATTACGGCGAAGCATGGCGCGATATGCGCATCAGTTCATTGACAGATCTGATACTGATGAAACTGCTCCGCGTAAAACAGATAGAAGATAATCAAGGCCTTACAGAAGCTTCAGAAGGTGTAAAAGCCAACTACC
The DNA here is from genome assembly GCF_900100945.1 of Mucilaginibacter gossypii. GTDB lineage: Bacteria > Bacteroidota > Bacteroidia > Sphingobacteriales > Sphingobacteriaceae > Mucilaginibacter > Mucilaginibacter gossypii. The sequence continues at coordinate 94,845 of NZ_FNCG01000013.1, forward strand.
AGGATATGCTGAACTATGCCGTTTTCGCGCTGATCAAGCTTAATATACATCTGGGCAAATAAAGCTTATGAAAAATACATCATCAAATAGCGCTGTAATATGGATCCCACGCTTATTGGTGGGCTTGTTGTTTATATTTTCGGGAGCGATTAAAGCCAATGATCCGCTGGGCTTTTCGTATAAGCTGGTTGAGTATTTTGAGGTTTTTCATATAACTTTCCTCAATGGGCTTGCGCTTACGATGGCTATTGTGTTATGCGCGCTTGAAATGTTGCTGGGTTTCGCCTTGCTCATTGGTGCCCGCGCTGTTAAGGTTGCCTGGGGATTGTTATTACTGATCATCTTTTTTGGCTTTTTAACTTTTTACTCGGCCTTTTTTAAAGTGGTGCAAACCTGCGGCTGCTTTGGCGATGCTATTCCCTTAACACCATGGCAGTCCTTCAGTAAGGATATGGTTTTGCTGGCTTTGGTGCTGGTATTGTTTGTAAAGCGCAAAGAAATTAAGCCATTATTTAGCGCGAAGGTTGGCGATAAGTGGCTGATCTGCGCTGCCGTAGTTTCGGTTGGCTTCGGCGTATACACCTACAACTTTTCGCCGGTCATTGATTTTTTGCCATACAAAATAGGTGCTAACCTGCCCGATGAAATGAAGATTCCGCCTGGTGCACCTCTTGACGAGTTTGAACTTACCTATCACCTCAAAAACAAAAAGACTGGCGCTACCAGGGTGATGAACGATAAGGAATACCTTAAAAGTAATATCTGGAAGGACGCCAGTTGGGAAGTTGTTGGTGACCCGGAAAACCGCCTGGTAAAAAAGGGATATGAGCCTAAAATTCGTGACCTTGCTATCCAGGATGAACAGCGGAACGATTATACCAAAGAATTACTTTCGAGCCCTTTTTATAGCCTGTTCATTATAGCCTATGATTTGAGCGAAACAGATAAAGATGCGATCAATCGCTTAAACGCATTGGCCATTAATTTGACTGATAATTATAATATCCGTACCGTACTGCTCACCTCAAATTCCGCAGCCGATGCCAAAGCGTTTGCCAAAGAGCATAAACTGATCAGCGAAATCTTTTATGCAGACGGTGTTCCGCTGAAATCAATGGTGCGTTCCAATCCGGGCGTTTTGTTAATTAAGAATGGCACCGTTATTAATAAGTGGCATTATCATTCGGTGCCTAAATACGAAGACATAGTAAAGGAATACTTGCAGAAATAACAAAATGATCCCCTACCTGCTCCGCAAATTAATGTACGGGCTGGCAGTAATGCTGGGGGTAGTGTTTGTTGTTTTTTTCCTGTTCAATATTTTACCTGTAGACCCTGCCCGTATGACCCAGGGGCAGCGTGCCGACGTACAATCGCTTCAGGCCGTACGCAAAGAGTTTGGGCTGGATAAACCAGTCCCGGTGCAATTCGCCTATTATCTGAATGATCTTTCCCCATTAGGGATCCATCTTAATACGGCTGACGAGCAACAGCGCTACGGCTATGTAAAACTATTCCCGGTGAGCAAAAGCAAAGTGCTGGCGTTGAAATGGCCTTATTTAAGGCGTTCATACCAAACCCGTAAAGATGTAGCTTCATTATTGATGGAAGTAATCCCGAATACACTGGTGCTTGCCGCGGCTGCTATGATCTTCGCTATCATTATCGGTGTTTTTTTGGGCGTGGCAAGCGCGGTTAATAAAGATACCTGGATTGATAAACTGGCTATTAGTTTTTCAACACTGGGCATTTCTGCCCCTTCTTTTTTTGCCGGGATTATCATTGCCTGGATCTTTGGTTTTGTGCTAAGTAATTACACGCATTTAAATATGTCGGGCAGTTTATATAGCTATGATCCTTTTAAAGGGGAGGTGATTACGCTGAAAAATCTGGTACTGCCGGTAATTACTTTGGGTTTGCGCCCATTGGCTATTATTGTGCAGCTTACCCGTAATGCGATGCTTGATGTTTTGGGGCAGGATTACATCCGAACTGCCAAAGCGAAAGGATTAAGTAACCGGACGATTATTTACCGTCATGCACTTAAAAATGCCATGAACCCGGTAATTACCGCCATTGCCAACTGGTTTGCGTCGCTTTTGGCAGGTTCGTTTTTTGTGGAATACATTTTTGGTTATAACGGATTAGGTAAAGCTACTGTTGATGCTTTGGAAATGTCGGATTTTCCGGTGGTGATGGGCTCTATATTGTTTATCGCGTTTATATTTGTAGTGATCAGTATCCTGGTGGATGTTATCTATGTTTGGATTGACCCTCGGGTAAAATTAAGCTGAAGAAATTTTTATGAAATATTTTATTGTGGGCTTTATGGGGTGTGGCAAAACAACCTGGAGCCGCAAACTGGCCGCCAAATGGGGCTATGAATTTATTGATCTTGACCATGTGCTCGAAGCCAAAGCAGGCATGAGCATAGCCGAATATTTTTCCTCATTTGGTGAAGATGCATTCCGTAAGCTGGAATCGCAGGTATTGAAAGAAACTGAATATGCCGAAAATACGGTGGTATCAACCGGTGGAGGATTGCCCTGTTTTTTTGATAACATGGATTGGATGAATGCCAACGGTAAAACCCTCTACATAAAACTATCTCCCAAAACCTTGGCCGACAGGCTGGAGAACAGCAAAACAATACGTCCGGTATTGCAAGGGAAAAAAGGTGATGAACTGATTGAATTTATAACAGGCAAACTGGCCGAACGCGAAGGCTTTTATCTGCAGGCAACAAATATTGTTGAAGGGATTGATATGTCGGTTGAGAAGCTGGAAGAGGCGTTGGGGGTTACGGCCACTTAGAAGTACTAATCCTATTATCCAATATTGCCACAATAGAAATTTTGTACTTGCTTGTGGTATAGAAAACAGAGAGCTGTTTACTTAAAACAGCTCTGTGCACCTTTTTATTAATTGAACTTTTAGGATATAATTCTGGAAAAGTTAGAATTACGCTTTCAAAAATCTCAAGGAGATGAAAAAATTTGTCAACTTCCCGTTGAGTGAATTTATATAATAGGTAATTTTTGATGGCCTCTGCATCTGATATTGAGCGATTCGTATAGTTGATACGGACTAACTGGTCTTTACCCATTTTTTAATCTATTCCAAAACTCTGCGGAGGAAATAGTTCTTCCCTGTTCAGCATCATCAACACCTTCATTTATATGCGTTCTTTGTGCCTCAGACAAATTTTCCCACCAATCCCCCTCAGATTTTGAACTCCTTATACTATCCAAAAAGGCAAGCAGATTTGAGTCAGAAAGCTGCTCAATCCATGCAATCAGGTTTGATTTGGTTTGTTTTATTTCAGCTATTGACATGTTTTTAGATTATAAACAAATTTAATAATCTTACCTCAAATAAACCGCATCCTCTTCGCCATCTTCTTCATCAAGCACTACATCAACATGTTCTTTAATAACGGTTGAAAGGGCCACACCGGCAAAATCCGTAGTGATAGGGAAGCTTTTATGATTACGGTCAACCAATACCGCGGTACGAAGTTTCTTGAGCGGAACATCTAAAAACACACCAAAGCCATAAGCAAGGGTTTTACCGCTGTTTAGTACATCATCAACCAGTATCACTACTTTATTGCTGCATTCCTCAACCTCAAAATCAATATTAGCGCTCAGGCTGCTGCTTTGTTTTTCGAGCTCGATGGTGATGATACGGCTTTTGAAAGGCGCAATACCGTCAAGTATGGTTTTCAGGCGTTCGGCAATGTGGTTACCGCGTGGCAGAATACCGGCTATCAGTATTTCATTCTCGTCAAAATTATCCTCCAGTATCTGGTAGGCCATCCTGTCGAGCTTTTGCTGGATCTGTTGCTTATTTAGTATGAGAAGCTTTTTTTCAGGCATTTTTATCAGCATTATTTATTGCTCTTTTTAAAGGAGCTTTTATGCGGAAGCAGGATTTAACTAAAATAGTCCATTCCATATTGCGTCTTCGGGAGAAGGGGCCGCACGTCTCAAATTTATATAAATAAAACTTACTTAGCGTAAGGGAAAAACACAAAGTTTGCGCCTTCGGGAACCACTACAAATACGCACATAAATTGGTACGGATCTTTGTAGCTGTTAATAAAGCGTTCTTTCAGTACAGGCTTTATAACGTCTCGTTCTACAAATTCTTCCAATGTAGAAGCATGAATGCTCCATTCCGAGTTTAAATCATGACGATCAAGGATTAATTCGCCTAAACTAAGTTCGTGCTGATGAGCTATAAAAATAGGGTAGGAAGAAAGACCTTCGTTCATGATCTCCTCAGATACCTCTTTAATTGACTCGTTAAAATATTTTAGGTCGCGCTCCAAACTTATCAGTGGACTATCGGCCGCCGGTTTGTTGCGTTCATTTCCTTCGTTAAGCAGTTCTTCAGGGTTCATGACCGTTGATTTTTTTGATTACGCTGATTACGCTGATTTCGTTGATTTTTTTAGGGGATTACACCGGTTTTTTGATTAAGATTCAATTATCCGCAAGCCGATAACTATGAACCTCAACCATGAACTATATGCTTCTCAAAACAAGCAACACCACGTTCTCTACGTGCTGGGTATGCGGAAACATATCTACCGGCTGAATTTTAACCGTATCATATTTTTCTTTTAGCACCAGCAAGTCACGGGCCTGGGTGGCGGCATTGCAGCTTACATAAACAATTTTAGGGGCTTCAATTTCCATTAAGCGGGCTACTACATCAGGGTGCATGCCTGCACGTGGTGGGTCGGTAATGATCACATCCGGTTTGCCATGCTCAGCTACGAAATCGGCCACCAATACATCTTTCATATCACCCGCATAAAACTTGGTGTTGGTGATATTGTTAATGGCCGAATTTACCTTAGCATCTTCAATAGCAGTTGGTACATACTCAACACCAACAACTTCACGCACGTGACCGGCAACAAAGTTGGCAATGGTGCCGGCGCCCGTGTAAAGGTCATAAACCAGTTCATCGCCTTTAAAACCCGCAAAATCGCGGGTTATTTCATACAGACGGAGTGCCTGTACAGAGTTGGTCTGGTAAAATGACTTAGGCCCTATACGGAACTTGATGCCATTCATTTCCTCGTGGATATATTCGGGGCCTTTAAAGGCTACAACATCCTGGTCAAAAATAGTATCGTTCTTTTTCTGATTTACGATATATAACAATGAAGTTATTTCCGGGAAACGAGCGTCAATATGGCTCATCAGGTTATCGATCTCGCTTTGTTCCGCGTAAGCGAAAACCACAATAACCATGATCTCACCGGTTGATGAGGTGCGTACAACCAAATTGCGGAGCATACCGCTGTGATTACGCAGATCGTAATACGTATAACCCTGTTGAATGGTAAAATCACGGATCTCGTTACGCAGACTGTTGGAGGGCTCGGCCTGCAGATAGCAATGGTTTACATCTAATATTTTATCAAATCTGCCTGGAATGTGGAAACCGAGGGCATTCATATTCAGTGTGCCATCTTCTTTGTTTTCGCCGTCGTAAAGCCAGCGTTTGTTGGAGAATGTAAATTCAAGTTTGTTGCGGTAATACCTGTCGGCAGGAGATGGGACGATAGGCATTATGCCATCAACGTTGATCTTGGCCAGGCGACTTAAAGCATCGCCAACCGATTTTTGTTTGAATTTAAGCTGAGCCTCATAGGTCATGTGCTGCCATTTGCAGCCACCACAGGTGCCAAAGTGCTCACAGAAAGGAGTAGTGCGGTATTCAGAAGCTTGTTTTAATTCGGTGATCTTGCCTTCGCCGAAGTTTTTCTTACTCCGGTACACTTGTACATCGGCAATGTCGCCGGGTACGGCTTTATCTACGAAAAGAACAAAATCATCTGCCTTGCCTACACCTTTGCCTTCTTCGGCAATATCAATGATCTGTACGTTTTCAAAAAACTTTGGTTTGTTAGCTTTACTCATCAGGCTGCAAAGTTAACCCTATTTATTTAATCCTGAAAATGGGAGGAGAGGGACAAAAGAAAGCCGGTCGCCTTTAAAAGACGTTACGATCTTAAGCAGGATTTCTAAGCAAATAAACTTAGCAGATAGTTAACCATATTATCGTCAACGGTAATATCTTCTATCTCAAATTGCTCATCAATCAGGTCTGAAAGTTCTGTTAGTTCGCGGCTCATAAAATAAAAAATTACTATGCTAACATAGTAATTTTTAAACTAAAAACCAAATCGGTATAGGGTTTAATTTATAATCAACAAAGATTTCATAAATCTTTGTTGATTGGTATATGCAATGCTTAATTTTTATCCCAGTTTATCTTGCGCGAAAAGTACATCAACACCGCTATAATGATAAACAGCGCGATACTACCAACCATTAAGGCAAGATCTTCCAGTTGAATGATCACAAAGATGAAGGCATAAAAGACAGCCAAAATAAAGGCGAACAGTAACGCCGCCTTGCCGTTTTTGAGCAGGGATGATATAAATACGGATATAAGTGCTATGGTTGACACAGAAGCAATTAGATAAGCCATGTTGTAGCCAACCTGCTCTGAAAACGATAATAGCAACGTATAATAAATAACCATAGCCGCACCAATCAGTATGTAATTGAACATATGTATCGGTTGCTTGCGGATAACCTCGGTTAAAAACAAGGAGATAAAGGTGAGCAGGATAATGAATATCGCATACTTACTGGTACGCATGGTTTTCTGATACTGGTCAACCGGGAGACGGAGTTTTACCCCAAAGGTGGCATCTTTAAGTTTTTTGTCGTTATCCAACGTTTTTTCCTGACCGGTCCACTGTTGTGGGAATGGCCGGTTATAATACATCATACGCCAGCTGGCGCTAAAGCCGCTGGTATCAACTTTAGCGTCATCGGGGAGGAAATTGCCATCAAAGCTCGGGCTGCTCCAGTTGCTATTTACCCGCACATCGGTAGTTTTACCCATTTGTAAAAAGCTCAATCCTTCACTGCCTTTCAAATCAAGCGTGAAATCAAATGGAATTTCGTTATTGTTTATTGCTGAAAGATCAACACCGGCTTGCAAACCATTGCCAAATACGGATTCAAATGACGGTTCGGCGCCAAGTATGGGTTGAGTTGTTTTTATAACCGGGTTGCTTTTCAAACCTTTCAGGTCGCTCACACTAAATTCAAATCTTGCTTTGTTTAAAAGGAGCTGGTTTATATTTATACCGAGTGAGGAGAGATCAAGCCTGGCAAAATTACCGCTTACTTTTACCTGCGTATTGTATACCGCCACGTCAAAAATGCCCCGGTGCCTAAGCTGTGTTGTAAGGCCTGCCTTAATGTGAAGGTTGTCGGGCAAAATGTACAGGTTTTCTATAGGCGCCTGCTTAGCGGTGTCGGGCATATTTATTCCTTTTTTATAAGGGATAACCAATATTGGACCTTTAATGATCTGACTGGCCGACCAGCTATCTGATACCTCTTTGGCCGTTTCACCCTGTCTGGCTGCACGTTCGGTTACCAGGTTTTGGACGAAGGCTGATGGAATTAAGAGTAAAAGCGCCAATAGCCCGATAAAGATCAATTTAAATGTTGCCGACTCCCTGAGCCAGCCCAATGTTGTTTGTTTTGGTGATTGTTCCTCTATCATGATTGTTTAGATATAAAGTACTTTGTATTTCAAAGTGTATAATTAAAAAGAAGGGGCTCGTTGTTAAACCCAAGACAAATATAGCGTAAAGTACTTTGTATTTCAAAGTAAAAAATAGAAATTTTTACTCAAATAGTCAAAAACTGTTTAAAGGCCGGTCAGATAGCTATCAAATAAATTCATTGCCGTTGACTTTAGTCGACGGAATTATTGCGAAAGACAGAAGGCTTTAGCCGAAATACACCTTGGATTTGGGCTGAAGCCCGGCTATTTACTCCTTTAATCCGTTGACTTTAGTCAACGGCAATAAGTAGGTCGTTCTTTAGGTAGTTTTTAATTGAAAGGTATTCTTAAACCGAAACCGCAGCCTTAACCAGATAAGGTAGGATCTCTTTCTGAAAAGAAACAAAATTCTTGCGCACGTCCGAATCACTTACCGAAGTAAAGGCAAAGCTAAACACGATGCTTTTGCTGCACTTGATCAGGAAGCGTAAGCGCTGCTGATAAGTTTCGTGCTTGCGGATACCTGGCAATTGGATAAACGATGCCATAAGCAATTCTTCCAGCTCATTAGAGAGATTTTTTAAAAAATCCTGCGAATTGGTTGACTCGCGGATAAAGTCCCAGCCAATAAACTCGTTACAAACGGTGTAGGAGAGGCGGCAGGTTTTCATGATGAGGTTGTTGAGATAAACCTCTTCATCAATATCATTCCAATTGCTTTGTACCAGGTCGTCAACACTGGCTTTGATGTAGTCCATCAGCAGTACGTGCAATACGGCCTCTTTGCTATCGAAGTATTTATAGATGGTTGCCTTGGCAATTTTTGCCTTTTTGGCAATCTCGTTAACACTGGTTTTATGGTACCCGAATTTGCGGAAAAGTTCCTGTGCCGCCCGCTTAATACTATCTTTTATTTTGTCGGCTTCCATTAATTAGTTACTTGAATTTCAAACTGGGTAACAGCTACCCTATAGGTTCTTAATGCCTTTGTTGCCGGGGCTTTTACCGGAGTGCCATCTTCCAGGCTAAACTTTGAACCGCTGCAGGGATCGGTTACCGTAAAGCCTGTATTGTCAATTGTTACGGCGCATTTTTTTTCGGGCTGATAGCTGCTACACCGGTCGTAGGCCGCATAAGTGCCGTTCACTTTACGGTAAATGATCAATCCGGACACACCATAACCATTAATGGCCACCGCGCCGCCCGCAACGTTAAGGGGGCTCAATGCCGGTGTGCCCAACGCGGCCTGGAAATTAACAGGTACGCTCGGTACATTATCGGTTGCTTTTCCGCACGAAAAGCAACCGATAACTACCAATAATATTATAGTGAGTTTCCTCATAAAATTTCAGTTTGGAACTGTTTAAGGAAACGTACGTCGTTTTCTGAAAACAGGCGCAGGTCGCGGATCACGTATTTTAGGTTGGCAATACGCTCCATACCCATACCAAAGGCAAAACCTGTATATTTTTTACTGTCGATACCGCAGTTTTCCAAAACGTTAGGATCAACCATGCCGCAGCCTAAAATCTCTACCCAACCGCTGTGTTTACACATGTTACAACCGGCACCACCGCAAATGGTACACGAAATATCCATTTCGGCAGATGGCTCGGTGAACGGGAAGTATGACGGACGGAAGCGTACCCTTGTACCTTCGCCATAAAGCTCCTGTACAAAGTGATAAAGCGTTTGTTTCAGATCAGAGAAAGATACATTCTCATCAACATACAAACCTTCAACCTGGTGGAAAAAGCAATGTGCACGAGCTGAAATTGCCTCGTTACGGTAAACCCTGCCCGGCATAATTGCACGGAACGGTGGTTTGCCGGCTTCCATCATCCGTACCTGTACCGATGAGGTGTGGGTACGCAGCGCAATATCATCTTTACCGTTATTCTTTTTAATAAAGAAGGTATCCTGCATGTCACGTGCCGGGTGCTCTTCCGGGAAGTTCAGGGCCGAGAAGTTATGCCAGTCGTCTTCAATTTCAGGGCCTTCGGCAACAACGAAACCTAAGCGCTTAAAGATATCGATGATCTCGTTACGCACCAATGATAACGGATGGCGTGAGCCAACAGTAAAGCCATCGCCGGGTAAAGTAAGATCGATTTCGGATTTCGAATTTTGGACGTCGGATGTTAAATTTTCCTTCAGTTCGTTATACTTAGCCTCGGCCAGTTGTTTAAACTCGTTAAGTACCTTGCCGAAAGTGCGTTTTTCTTCCGGACTAACGCTTTTAAACTGCTCAAAAAGGTCTTTAATAATACCCTTGGTGCCTAAAAATTTAATACGGAACGCCTCCAGTTCATCAGCATTAGCTGGCGAAAAAGCATTGATCTCGGCGGTATATTGGTCTATCTGAGCTTGCATTATAATGTGTTTAAAAATTGTTCGGCCGTTAAAACCGGTATGGTTGAGTTTTTATAGTCTTTTATATTTCGGGTGATGATGGCGTCGCAATTATGTTTTTGGGCAATGTGAAATTGGATGGCATCTTCAAAATCTGTGATATCACTTAATATTGCTGTTTCTATTGCATCGAATTCGAAAGGCAACACTTTTGCAGAATTAAACAGATTCTTTAAATTCTCCTTGGCTTTCAATATCCCAACCTGTTTCCTCAACACGTAAACTATGTTTGCTATTACCAATGAGGAGGTTCGCAATTCGATGTTTCTTTTTATGCACTCAATTAGCAGTATCTGAGTGTGGAAGAAAAAGGGATCCCTTTTTAAAAACATGTCCAGTAAAACATCGCTATCCAGAAAGGGGCGTTTATATGCCATATTTCTCTTTGAAATATTCGTGTTTCATATCATCGTAGCTCATATCCGGATTAGGATCCTTCACTATACCTGTAAGTTGTTTGATCCATTCAGGTATTTCCACATTTTTATACTTCTCTTTTATCGGATCGTCCTTTTTTTCCTGCTCTGCTATGCCATCAAGAAACTCCTGCACCAGTTTGGATACACTGGTGTGTTGCCGTTTTGCATACTCCTTAACAAGAGACAGCGAATCGGCCTTGACACTCAAAGTTAACTTTGTACTTTCCATAAAAAGGAATTATATCTACAAATATAAAAAAAACTAAGCGTGTTATTTAAGCACTCCCAGTTCCTTCCCCACCTTAGTAAACGCTGCGATAGCTTTATCAAGGTGGTGCATATCATGCGCTGCCGAGATCTGTACCCTGATCCTTGCTTTACCCTGCGGTACAACCGGATAGTAAAAGCCTATTACATAAATACCTTCGTCAAGCATTTTGGCTGCAAATTCCTGGGCCAGCTTGGCATCATATAACATAACCGGGACTATCGGATGCACGCCGGGTTTAATGTCAAAACCAGCTTCGGTCATTTTTTGACGGAAGTATTGCGTATTGCTTTCCAGTTTGTCGCGAAGCTCTGTGGTTTCGCTTAACATATCCAGTACCGCAATTGAAGCACCGGTAATTGCTGGTGCCAAAGTATTTGAGAACAAATACGGGCGCGAGCGCTGGCGTAGCATATCAATAATTTCTTTACGACCAGATGTAAAACCACCCGATGCGCCACCCAAAGCTTTACCTAATGTACCGGTGATGATATCAATCCTGCCCATCACATTATGATGTTCATGCGTACCACGACCATTCTTGCCCATAAAACCTGAGCAATGGCTCTCATCTATCATTACCAGCGCGTTGTATTTATCGGCCAGGTCGCAGATTTTATCTAACTGGGCAATGGTGCCGTCCATGCTGAAAGCACCGTCGGTTACGATAATGCGGTGGCGTAACTCCTGTGTAGCTTTTAATTTTTCTTCCAGGTCGGCCATATCATCGTGCTTGTAACGGTAGCGTTGGGCCTTGCAAAGGCGCACGCCGTCAATGATCGAAGCATGGTTCAGTTCGTCAGATATAATAGCGTCCTGATCGTTAAATAAAGGTTCAAACACGCCGCCGTTGGCATCAAAAGCCGCAGCGTAAAGTATGGTATCTTCAGTGCCCAAAAATTCAGCTATCTTTTTTTCAAGCTCTTTGTGTATGTCCTGTGTACCACATATAAACCGTACAGACGATAAACCGTAACCATGCGTATCCATGGCATCTTTGGCGGCCTGTACTACTTTGGCATTACCCGATAGGCCGAGGTAGTTATTGGCGCAAAAGTTAATTACTTCGGCACCGCCCTGAACAGTAATATCGGCGCCCTGGGGCGAAGTAATGATCCGTTCCTTTTTGTATAACCCGGCGTTTTCAATTTCGGTTAACTCCTGTTGTAAAACCGGCTTTAGTGTGTTGTACATAGCATGCGTGTTTTAAAGAGGGCAAAATTAAGCATTCGCGGGCATTTGATAGGGTTTATTAAACCTTAAATAATTATTAACTGAATAATAAAACATTTTTAAGCCATAACACATTACCCATAAGTAACATATGAGAAAATATATACTACTATTAATCACTGCTTTTTGCGTAATAAGGGCCTCCGCACAGCAATCACTTTTAACAGGGAAGATAACCGATAAAAATGGACAGGTTATTCCATTTGTTTCTATTTATATCCGCAATTCCACCTATGGTACAACGGCCAACGAAAACGGAATTTACCAGTTTAAACTTGCCCCCGGTACCTATAACGTCATATATCGCTATGTTGGTTATACTGAAAAGATTGAAGAGGTTACCATAGCTGATCATGACCAGGAGCATAATGTACAAATGGCCGATGAAGTATTTGCCACCAACAGGGTAGCCGAAACCTATCGTAAAAACCGGGATGCTGCCGATACCATCATGAAGCAGGTGCTAAAAAAACGCAAGTACTATATTGAGGAAGCTACTTCGTACTCCTGCGCGGTTTACATCAAAGGAGTGCAAAAATTACTGAGCGTACCTAAATCATTGTTGGGGCAGGAGGTAAGGAAAACGCTCGATCTGGATACAAACGGTAGGGGGATACTCTACCAGTCCGAATCACTATCTGAATATAATTTTCAAAAGCCCAACAAGGTACGGGAGATTACCATTGCCAACCGGATGGCTGGCCAGAACACAGCATTTGGCTACAAAAAAGCGTCCGACCTGCAGGCTAATTTTTACCAGAATGTATTTACTATAAACGGGTTGGCTACCCGTGGCTTTGTTTCTCCGGTTGCTTCATATGGTCCCAGGTTTTATAATTACAAATTGCTGGGAACTTCTGTTGAAAATGGCCATACCATCCACAAAATCCAGGTGATTCCGAAACGCGGGCATGGTCAGTATTTTCAGGGCGATATTTATATTGTTGACGGCGACTGGCGTATTTATAGCGTTGACCTGTTTATTGAAAATAAAACAAGTAACCTCAACCTGGTTGATACTTTAAAGATCAGGCAGCAATACGTAGCCATAACCGATAGCGTATGGATGCCTGCATCAACCCAATACAGTTTTAAAGGGGCCGTTTTCGGATTTAAATTTGGCGGATATTACGCCGCTGTTTATAATAACTACAAAATCAACCCGACATTTCCTGATAACTTTTTTACCGGTGAGATTCTGAAAATTGATACGGTAGCTAATAGTAAAAAGCCGGGCTACTGGGCCGATGCAAGGCCCATACCTTTAACCGCTTTTGAGGATCGTGATTACAAAAAAAAGGATGCCTTTGAAGAATATAAAAAGACGGATGCCTACCTGGATTCGCTTCAGCATCATAAAAATCATATTAATTACCCGGGTTACCTGATTTTTGGCTATGCGGCCAGCAATAAAAGCAACAGGGATTCATTATATATCTTCCCATTTATACAAACCTTTTACTACAACACGGTTGAGGGCTTTGGCATTAACGCAAAGGTAAGCTATATCCGTACAATTGATGATTTTCATTCATTAACCGTTACGCCGGCTGTTCGCTACGGCTTCTCCAATAAGACCTTTAGCGCCAACATGGGTTTTGAGTATAAGAACGATCCTTTCCATAACGCTAAGTTTTATGCTGATTTTGGCAGCGATGTGCTTGATCTTAACAATGTAGGCACGCGTTCGTTATATTTCAACACGCTGAGTACGCTTCTGAGCGAAAATAACTATGTTAAATATTACCGAAGCCATTATGGCGATTTCGGCTATCAGCGCGAAGTGTTAAACGGCGTGTTTTTAAAAGGAGGTTTGTCGTATTCAAGTCGCTCGCAGCTTTACAATACGTCTTTTAGCAAGATAAAGGATATTAAAGATCGCCAGTTTACATCAAATAATCCATTAGCTCCGCCGGGTACTCCGGCTGATGACCATTCTTTTTTGTTTCCGGATAATCAGGCGCTTGTATTTAACGCGTCGGCTACTTTTACTTTTGATCAGCGGTATGAAACACGGCCCACCGGCAAGTTTAATCTGCCTTCAAAATATCCAACCTTAACGGTAAACTACCGCAAGGGATTTAAAAATATTATTGGCTCGGATGTAGATTACGATTTTGCTTCTGTCGATCTCTCGCAGGACCATATCCGTGTCGGCCTTTCGGGTTATTCATCATTTAAAGTATCGGGCGGAGGCTTTTTCAATAACAACAACCTGTACTACATGGATTATAACCACTTTTTAGGTAACCAGGGTACCACTTTTGATCCTACCTATGTAGGTAGTTTCCACTTCCTGCCTTTTTATACCTACAGTACCAACGGTGCGTTTTTAGAGGCGCATTACCAACATAATTTTGCAGGTTCACTATTTAATCATATCCCGTTGTTAAGAAAGTGGAAGCTTGAAGAAATTATCGGTGCCAACTACCTCACCACGAAAAATAACCGCAATTATCGCGAGTTTTACGTAGGCATACAGCGCTTAATTTTCCGTGTTGACTACGGTATCTCCTACGCCGGCGATAAAAAATACATCCAGGGCTTCAGGATCTTTTATGGGATAAGATAAGGTTTTGAAGGTAAAAGGTTAAAGGCGAAAGGTAAGAGGTTTTTTGCCTAAGGCAGAAAGTCCTAGCTACCTTTCGCCTAAAATATTGCAGCTACCTTTCGCCTTTTACCTTTTGCCTTTTACCTCATTTTGAGCTTTCACCTAAAAATCTTACATTTGCGCCGCTCATTTAACACTGTTTGCAGCAGTATCAATGATTTTATGAAAATGTATAATACCCTACTATACTATTGTTATTCAACAATAGCTAATGCGGAGCAATTTGCTGCCGATCATTTAAAATTTTGTAAAAGTTTAGGTTTAACCGGGCGCATTATTGTGGCCGATGAAGGGCTTAACGGTACTGTTTCTGGTACTGTTGAGGCATGTAAAACCTATATGGATACCGTACACGCCGACGAGCGTTTTGCCGGTATCGACTTTAAAATTGATGAAGTAGATACGCCTTCCTTTGTAAAAATGCATGTGCGTTATAAGTCAGAAATTGTACACTCAGGTCTCCGTGACCCTAATGTCATCGACCCTAAACAAAAAACCGGCAAACACCTGGAGCCAAAAGAGTTTTTGGCTATGAAAGACAGGGACGATGTTGTTGTTTTGGATGTGCGCTCAAACTATGAACACTCGTTAGGCAAGTTCAAAAATGCCGTAACGCTCGATATCGATAACTTCCGTGATTTTCCGGATATGATCAATCAGCTTGCACAATACAAGGATAAAAAGATCCTGACATATTGCACCGGTGGCATCAAATGCGAAAAAGCATCGGCCTTATTGTTGCACGAGGGTTTCCCGGAAGTGTACCAGTTGCATGGTGGTATCATTAAATATGGTAAGGAAGCCGGCGGCGAGGATTTTGAGGGCAAATGCTATGTATTTGATAACCGCCTTTCGGTTGATGTAAACAGCGTGAACCCGGTTGTTATTTCAACCTGTTTAAATTGCGGCAAAACCACACCAAAAATGATCAATTGCGCCAATCCCGAGTGCAACGAGCATTTTACCCAGTGCGATGAATGCGGAACCGCTATGGACGGCTGCTGCAGCGATGCTTGTAAAGAGCATCCGCGTAAACGGGTTTATGATGGTACCGGGTATTATGTAAAAGTACCTCAACCGGTAAATGTGAGTAAAAATAAACTGCAGCCAATAGTATAACAGCTGTGGCACAATTAATTATATAAGGCTTACCCTCAAGGGTAGGCTTTTTTATTTTGTCGGGTACAAACACTACTTTAGCAAATTGAGCCGCTACATCCTATGCGTAAAACCCTGTGTATTATTATAGTTCTTGCTTTTATATCGGTTTGGCCCGCGTGGTCGGTAGATATTAAGAGCGTAGGTGTGCCGTATGTGCAAAATTATACAAAGGCCCTTTACCAGTTTGGTAACCAAAACTGGTCGGTAACGCGCGATGAGCACGATATCATGTACTTTGGTAATGCCGAAGGCCTGCTCACCTTTGATGGTAAATACTGGCAGCAGTACCACATGCCCAATGGCTTAATTGTACGCTCAGTTAGTGCTGATGGCAAGGGCAGGGTGTATGCCGGTGGATACGGTGAATTTGGCTATTGGCATAACGATGGTAAGGGCATTTTAAAATATACCTCACTCGTTAACCTGGTACCGAAAAACTTTTTACCGGTAACCGAAGAGATCTGGAAAATATATTGCGATAACAACAGGGTGCTTTTCCAATCATTCGGGGCTATCTATATTTATTCGGCTGGTAAAATTGAAGTTGTAAAAGCGCATGAGCCGTATTTGTTCCTTTTTAAATGTGGTAGCCGCTTTTTTGTGGAGCAATTAACAAAAGGGCTTTTTGAGCTTAAAGGTTTAAAGCTTGAATATATTGAAGGCAGCAATATTTTAGGTGCAAGTGGTGTGTTATCTATTTTGCCATTTCAACAGGGTAAATATCTCATCGGTACGGCAAAAAATGGTTTATTTATCTACGATGGTAAAACAGTTAAGCCATGGGTGAGCCAGGCAAATGATTTTTTAAAAACCTACCAGCTGAATAATGGCGCGGCCATCGCCGATAAGTATTTCGCCTATGGTACCATTCTTAATGGTATTGTGATCGTTGATACTGCCGGTCGTGTAGTGCAGCATATCAATAAAGCCAGCGGTATGCAAAACAATACGGTGTTAAGCCTTTATACCGATGCCAGCCAAAACCTTTGGGCCGGACTGGATAATGGTATCGATAGAATTGAGGTTAACTCGCCTTTGTATTTTTATTTCGACAAAACCGGCAAATTCGGTACGGTTTATTCAAGTATCATTTTTGATAAGAAGATCTATCTCGGCACTAATCAGGGACTATTTTATAGCGATTGGCTGCCCGATAATCATAACAGCCCCTTTCAAACATTCGACTTTAAACTGATCCCCGGTTCGCAGGGGCAGGTGTGGGATTTGTCCTTACAGGATAACAGGTTGCTGTGCGGCCATAACGACGGAACCTACCAGGTAAACGGAGCTTCGTTAAAAAAGATCTCGGATGTAACAGGCGGTTGGACCATTAAGAAAATGGCCCCCGATATGCTCATGCAGGGCACTTATACCGGCCTGGTGATCTACCGGAAAGATGCCGCTGGCAACTGGCAATTCAGCCATAAATTAGCGGGTTTCAGTGAACCTTCACGCTATGTTGAACGTGATGCCAAAGGTCAAATTTGGGTAAGCCACGCTTATAAGGGTATTTATAAGCTCACTTTAAGCGCCGATCAGCGCACTGTGGTATCGCACGTTTATTACGACCAAAAACATGGTTTGCCGGGTAGTTACAACATTAATGTATTTGATCTCGACAACCGCACGGTTTTCTCGTCAGATTTGGGTTTTTATGTGTATGATGATATTACCGACAGATTTTATAAATATCAGCAGCTTAATAGCAAACTGGGCACATTTGCCACCTCAAGCAAAATCATTAAGGCTATAGGCAAAAAATACTGGTTCATTAACCAGGGCAGGGTTGGTTTGGCCGATATGTCTGTTACCGGGAAGCTAACCATCGATACCAACAGGTTTTCAATCCTGAACGGACAGATGGTACAGCATTATGAAACCATTAACCGTATCAACAACTCAACCTATTTGATAAGTGTTGATGACGGGTTTGTGATATTAAACGATGCAGATGCTCAACTGCCCAATAGGATCAAAATACCTGATGTTTTGATCAGGAGGATAGAGAATGTTACCGATAAGGTATCGTTGATAACTGAAGCAGCAGAACAGAACAATAACATTGAAATACCTTACGCCGAAAATAACATCCGTATAAGTTATTCTCTGCCTTATTATACCCAGGCTAAAATCAGGTTTCAGTATTATCTGGAAGGCTATTCGCATCAATGGAGTGAGTGGATGCCGCAAAGCCAAAAGGAGTTTACGAATCTTAACCAGGGTACCTATAATTTCAAGGTGAGGGCTAAGATCAATGACCAGTATCAATCTGCTGTTTCAACAATAACTTTTACGGTATTGCCGCCATGGTATGCCGGCAAAATAGCGCTGGTGTTTTATGTATTGCTGGCTGTATTGCTATTTTATGTGATCAGGTATTACTACGGGCTTAAATTGAAAAAACATCAGCAGCAGATTCAACAAAAGCTGCAGAAAGAGAAGGAAGAATTTTTGAAGCAGGAAGCTATTGCAAATGAGCAGCACATCATCAATATAAAGAACGAGCAGCTGCAAGCCGACCTGGCCAGTAAAAGCCGTGAACTCGCAAATTCGGCCATGAACATAGTTTATAAAAATGAATTGCTGCAAAAAATAAGCGACGAGTTAACCCACCTCAAGGGGGGCGACGGTAAGAAGCTTGCCGACGAGCAATTGCGCCGTATCCAAAAAGTGATTGATGAAGGCATGAGCGATGAGCGTGACTGGAACATTTTTGAAACCAGTTTTAACGAAGCGCACGAAAATTTCTTTAAAAAATTAAAAGCCGGTCACCCCGACCTGGTGCCAAATGACCTTAAGCTATGCGCGTACCTGCGCATGAATATGAATAGTAAGGAGATAGCGTCACTGCTCAACATCTCTTTGCGGGGTGTCGAAATTCGTCGTTACCGGCTGCGCAAAAAGCTCAATCTGGAGCATGATAAAAACCTAACCGAGTTTCTCATTGAGCTTTAATACTACATCATTACCTCTCATCGTGTCTTTAATACATCAATCCGGTGTAGCCGGTTGTGTAGTATGTATGGTATATGCTTTTTGTATGTATATATTTAATTGTCAGTTCATTGCAGATTAATAAAATTGCTCTTGAGAAAGTATTTTTATGATGATGTATTAATGTTGAGTATCAATATTTGTTAAGAAAACATTATCTGTTCAGCTTTGTAGAATAATAAACCAATTATTTCTAATCCGCTTTTTATTTAATTAACCACTATGAAAAGAATTTTTACTATTTCAGGGTTGATGTTATTGCTTCTTTTTTCTTTTGACGCTGCGTTTGCACAAAACGTTACAGTAAAAGGAAAAATAACCGACGCTGCTACCGGCGAAGCCTTGATAGGCGTATCGGTACAAGAAAAAGGAACAACTAACGGGACCCAAACAGATGTTAACGGCCTTTACTCAATTAAGGCATCAAAAAATGGAATCTTAACCATTACTTATATCGGTTATGCAACCAAGTCTGTACCGGTAAACGAACAAACCACATTGAATGTAACGCTGCAGGCACAAGCAAACGAATTGGCACAGGTTGTTGTGGTTGGTTACGGCACTCAGCGTAAGCTTGATGTTACCGGTTCGGTAGCATCGGTAAAAGGTACCGAAATTTCAAAACAGGCTTCGGTAAACCCAATAAGCGGTTTACAGGGTAAGGTTGCCGGTGTGCAGATCACCAACAGCGGTTCTCCGGGCGCTTCACCTGCGGTAAGTATTCGCGGTTTAGGTACTGTATTTGGTAATGTAAGCCCATTGTTTGTGGTTGACGGGGTTTGGTATGATGATATCAGTTTTCTTAACCCGCAGGATATCGAGAATATCTCTATTTTAAAAGATGCCTCAAGTACTGCTATTTATGGTATCCGTGCAGCCAACGGTGTTGTACTGGTTACAACCAAGCGCGGGGTCAAAGGCAAACCTGTTATTAATTATAACGGTTATGCAGGCTGGCAGTCGGTTACCAACCAGGTAAAAATGGCTAATGCTACCGAGTACGCAACGGCTATTAATGAGCTTTATACTTCTAATAACGTAAGCCCGGTATTATTCAGCGATCCGGCAAGCTACGGAAAAGGTACTGATTGGTATGGGCAAATCTTACGCAATGCTTTCGTAACAAATCATGAACTTTCAGTAAGCGGAGGCACCGAAAAGGTAACATACCACCTTTCATTCGGTTACCTTGACCAGGATGGTTTGGCTAAAACAAACAATTACAGGCGTTACACACTTCACTTATCAAACGATTTTAAACCTGTAAAAGGGCTTAAATTGGGATATACATTAAGTGGTTTATCCGGGAAATCGGCCGATGTAAACGGCGGAATTTTCCATCAGTTGTTTGGTGTGGCTCCAACCTTACCTGTTTATTATAAAGATGGTGCTTATGGCGATCCTAACGATTACCATACAGGTGATGGTAATAACTATAACCCGCAGGCTACACTTGATTTTTTCAATCAGAAATCAAGAAACATGCGCTTTACTTACAATGGGTATGGTGAAGTATCTTTTCTCAAAAACTTTAAATTTAAAACAAGCTTTGGCGGCGATATAGGTCAGGCCGAAGTTAGAGGATACACTCCGGTTTATGCCGCCACATTTGCACAAAAAAGCCTTGTATCAAACCTGGATGTTAACCACAGCGAAACCCGTAACTGGATCTGGGAAAACACACTTACCTACGATGTGAAAATCAAGGATCATAAAATAACCGCTTTATTAGGTTACAGCGCGCAAAATTATCGTACCAAACAGTTAGATGCGCATGCGCAAAATGTACCTTACGTTGGTAGCGGCAGCCAGCGCGGTTCGTTCCCTGATACGGCTAAGGTAACTTATTACGCTACTCCGGGCTCGCAGGTATATACCCGCGCTTTGTCGCAATTTGCGCGTGTTAACTATTCGTTTAAAGATAAATATCTCTTAAACGCCTCTATACGCCGCGATGGTGCATCGCAGTTTTACGGCGACCATACCTACGGGTACTTTCCGTCGGTAGGCGGTGGCTGGGTTATCACCAACGAGGATTTTATGAAAGATCAGAAGGTGTTTAACACTTTAAAATTACGTGCCAGCTGGGGTAAAGTAGGTAACTCAGGTGTACCTATTAACCCGAGCATCCTAACCGTATCTGCCGATCCTTACTTAACAGCGATATTTGGCACACCTCAAACAACGTTCCCTGGTGCAAGCGTTAACACAGTAGTACCGCCAACTATATTTTGGGAAAAAACCCAATCGACCGATTTTGGTATAGAGGGTGCGATTCTTAATAGCAAATTATCGTTTGAGGCTGATTATTATGATCGTAAAACCAAAGATGCCATCTATCCTCTTCCAATACTTGGATCGTTGGGTACAAATGGCGGCGTAGTGCTTGGCAACCAGGCTACCATCCAAAACCGCGGCGTCGAGTTCTTATTAAGTTGGAAAGACCAGGCTACCAAGGATTTTTATTACAGCATCAGCGCTAACCTTGGCATTAACACCAATAAAGTGTTAAATGTATTATCAGGAAATATTCCTATTTACCAGGGCGGTAACGGCATTGCCAATGGTCAGTTGGCTACCCGTACTGTGGTTGGTCAGCCCATCGGCGAGTTTTATGGTTACCAGGTAACCGGTATTTTCCAAACGCCACAGGAAGTTGCGGCATCAAAACAAACCAGCGCCAAACCTGGCGACTTTAAATACCAGGACACCAATAATGATGGTGTAATTGATAGCAAAGACCGCGTAGTTTTAGGTAGCCCGCTGCCAAAATATAACTACGGTATCAATACCTCGTTCACTTACCGAAACTTTGACCTGGCTCTGGATTTTCAGGGTACTGCCGATGTAAGTGTTTATAACGCCAATATTGCTTACCGTTTTGGTAACGAAAACTTCACTAAAGATTTTTTTGATCATCGCTGGCATGGCCCGGGTACTTCAAATACCTATCCATCAGTAAACGTGGGCTCGACAGACAATGCAAAACCTAACTCATTTTATGTAGAAAGCGGTGCCTACTTCAGGCTCAGAAATGCGCAGTTGGGTTATACCTTGCCGGGCAGCATCTTAAGCAAATGGAAAATTCAAAAAGTCAGGCTGTTTGCCAACGCTCAAAACGCCCTTAACTTTTTCGGCTACAAAGGCTTTAGCCCCGAAGTTGGCGGCTCTATAGGCAATATGGGTATCGATGCTAATGTGTATCCATTATACGCAACCTACAATTTTGGTGTTAACGTTACTTTTTAATCAATATAAAGATGAAAAACAGTAAAAAAACTTTATTGCAAAAGGCTGTTATTTTAGGCCTCGTTGCATCCGCAATATCATTTCAGGCTTGTAAAAAAAGCTTCTTAAATGTGGCCCCGGCGGGTAATCAATCTGCCACACAGTTTTGGAAAACACAGGATGATGCTACCAAGGCCGTAAATGCCATGTACGCAAACCTGCGCGAGTGGAAAAACATCGCCTTTGCCCCGATAGCTGTTGAAAGCATGGGATCGGACGATGCAGAAAAAGGCAGCAGCCCTACCGATGCTACCTTTATGAACAACTTTCACAATTTTACGGTTACAGCAGGCGAAGGCCAGGTTTCCGATTTTTGGGCAGGTCAGTATCAAACCATCAACTTCGCCAACCAAATACTGGGCAACGTGCCCGGCATAACTATGGATCAGGGCCTGAAAGCAAGATACCTTGCCGAAGCCAAATTTATCCGCGCTTATGCTTATTTCAGGCTGGTACGCGCTTTCGGTGATGTGCCGCTGCGTTTATCGTTACCCAAAAATGCATCTGATTACAACCTTCCACGTACTGCAAAGGCGCAGGTTTGGGCAGCTATTGAAAGCGATTTGAATGATGCGGCATCGGTTTTACCGCAATCATACGCTTCGGCCGATATAGGACATGCTACCAAAGGCGCCGCGCTTGCTTTACATGCAAAAGCAGCCCTGTATCAAAAAAAATGGACCGATGTGGTTACCTATACTACCCAGGTAATGGGATTGGGTTATTCGCTGTATCCTGATTATGAGCAGTTGTTCCGCACTACGCACAAGAATAACCAGGAATCCATTTTCGAGGTACAGTGCATGCTGGTACCTAATAACCCGGATGCTTCTAATTCTCAGTATTCGCAGGTACAAGGCGTACGTGGCTCAACAGGCGGCGGCTGGGGCTTTAATGTACCAACTGCCGATCTGGCGGCTGCCTATGAAACAGGCGATCCACGCCGTGATGCTACCATCATCTTCCGCGGTGAAACTACGCCCGAAGGTGATAAGATCCCGGCCGATGGCGATAACCCGATGTACAATCAGAAATCGTACGTGCCATTTGGCCTGTATGTATCTGGTTTTAACGAAGGCTGTCAGCAAAATAAAATTGTTTTGCGCTATGCTGATGTGTTGCTGATGAATGCCGAAGCCAATAATGAGTTAGGTAACTCAGCACCTGCCTTAGCATCGCTTGAGTTGGTTCGCGCCCGCGCAAGGGCCGGCAACGCGGCTATATTGCCTAAGGTAACAGTTACAGGACAGGCCGATTTACGCGCCGCTATATACAAAGAGCGCCGTGTTGAATTTGCTATGGAGTTTGACCGCTATTTTGACGTGATCCGCCAGGGACGAGGCGCTGCCGTATTTGGTTCACGAGGCTGGAAGGCTGGCAAAAATGAGGTATGGCCTGTGCCGCAAAATGAAATTGACATTAGTGGCGGCACCTTAACACAAAATCCGGGTTATTGATCATCAAAAATTCAGCAACAATGAAATTACTACTTAACAATAAAATAAAAGCAACTCTGCTGGCCGGTGCTGTAGCGTGTGCCGGGATTACATCGTGCCAAAAAAGCTTCGACGCTAAATCGTACGCGCCGTCAAAACCGTTGCCAACTTATGGCGGTTACAGCAGCAGTAAAGATATCGAGCCGGCCAGCCTTGTGGCATATTACCCATTCACAACCAACCTGGCCGATAGCATTGCAGGTGGTACCGGTGTTGCCACCGGAACCAGTTTTGCCAAAGGTTTAAACGGTAACGGCTTAAAAGGAGCAGCCAGCGCTTACGCGCTTTATGATACCCCTGCCGGTATTAAAGCGTTGAAAAGTTTTACTGCCAGTATCTGGGTGAATATGCCTCAGAACAACGCCGCCATAGGTTTAATGGATATTCAAAATGATCAGCCCGGCGGTGCCGGTTTTTGGGGCAGCCTCGCCATATTTTTCGATAATGGCGGCTCGGCATCAAAAGGTGTACTTAAGGTGCATGCCTTTAACGTAGCAGGCAGCTCGGCCGGTGTTGATGGCTGGGAGGGTGGCTACAGCGTAGATGATCCATGGAATAAATGGATCAACGTAACCGTTTCGTTTGATGCGGCAAGCTCAACCATTTATGTTTATTACAACGGCGCGCAGGCTGGTAAAAACACAGTTACCGGTTTTGCACCGATGGATTGGAGCAAGGCTGCGAAAATGGTATTCGGTACTTTACAGTTTCAAACCACGCCTTCGCTTACCGCAAATACAGGTGCACAGGGTTGGGCAGGCTATGTTACAGGCACTTTAGATAATATCAGGTTTTATAATAAAGCGCTTACAGCATCGCAGGTTTCGGCCCTGTACAACCTCGAAGCTGCCGGAAGATAACACACAGTTGATTGATTTGGGTTGTCCTGCCTGGGGGCAGGCAACCTTTTTACACCCTCTCTACAATGATGAATACTAAAAGCAATTTGGTATTTGGAGCCATCGTTTTGTTTTTTGCCTGCGGTAAAAGCTCAAAAAGCAACCCCGATCCGGTTATCCCTGTGTCATCGTCATTTACTTTCAGCACACTTAAAGTTAATGGACAGGCCAGCGGTTTCAGTTATACAAACGTAAATGCAAAGCCGGCTATAGCTATTTCATTTTCAACCCCGCTTGGCCAGGCTTCAGTAACGGGGAGTGTTAGTCTTGCTACTAAAGCCGGAGCAGCTGCAGCTTATAGTGTGGCTTTTCAGCATCATGATAGTACCGTTGTGATAACGCCTACGGGGCTTTTGCCCATTACGCAATACTCACTTAAAGTTTCAACGGCTTTAAAATCTGCAAAAGGCAGTAATCTGCAATCGGCACTTGAGGTACAGCTTACTACCGCAATAGACAGTACTGCAAAGTTTCCGACCATAACCGATGAACAATTGCTTGATCTGGTTGAAAGGCAAACACTTAAATATTTTTATGATTTTGGCCATCCCACCAGCGGCCTTGCCCGCGAACGTAACTCATCGGGCGATGTAGTTACTTCGGGAGGGTCGGGTTTTGGCATTATGGCTATTGTTGCAGGTATAAGCCGCGGCTATATCTCTTACGCCGACGGCCTGGCCCGGATGCAGAAAATAGTGAGCTTTTTAAATACCAAAGCTCAAAAGTTTCATGGCGCGTTTCCGCATTGGCTAAACGGCGCTACAGGTGCGATAGTGCCATTCAGCACGCAGGATAACGGGGCCGACCTGGTTGAAACATCATACCTGATGCAGGGATTAATCACTGCCCGACAATATTTCAGCTCGGCCAATGCAGCCGAAACTCAATTGCGTGCAGACATCAATACTTTATGGAATGGTGTGGAGTGGGATTGGTTTAGGCAAAATGATCAGAATGCGCTGTACTGGCATTGGAGCCCAGATCAGGGCTGGGCTATCAACATGAAAATAACCGGTTGGAATGAGGCTCTTATTGTTTATGTACTCGGAGCGTCGTCAACAACACACAACATCCCAAAGACAGTTTATGACCAGGGATGGGCAGGTAGCGGCGGTATTAAAAATGGTAAAACCTTTTATGGCGTAACCCTTCCGCTTGGGCCTGACAGGGGAGGACCATTGTTTTTTGAGCATTACTCATTTTTGGGTATTAACCCAACAGGTTTAACAGATGCTTATGCCAACTACGAAACGCAAACCAAAGCTCACGCCATGATCAATTACAACTATTGTGTGGCTAATCCCCTGGGTAATGGCGGTTATAGCGCCAACTGCTGGGGATTAACAGCGAGCGATATTGACGGAGGGTATACGGCAAGCTCACCAACTAATGATGTAGGGGTTATAGCGCCAACTGCCGCAATTGCGTCATTGCCTTATACACCAACCCAATCGATGGCTGCCTTACACTTTTTTTATTATACCCTTGGTGATAAGTTATGGGGCCAATATGGCTTTTATGATGCTTTTAACTTAACCAACCCCTGGTTTGCCAATTCGTACCTGGCTATTGACCAGGGTCCTATCGTGGTTATGACCGAAAACTACAGAAGCGGGTTACTCTGGAGACTTTTCATGAGCGCGCCGGAAATAAAAACGGGAATGAAGAATTTAGGCTTTAGAGGACCAAACTTATAATGTGATTAATGATATATTAAATGAAAAAACTAATATTATCCTCCTTGTTAATGATGCTTGTACTGAGCGCTTTTGCCCAAAAGCAAACAAAAAAAACAGAAGACGGCATTAAGCCTGTAGGTATTATCAAAAACCTTACGGATAGTGCTTTGCTTGATGTGGTGCAGCGCCAAACGTTCCGTTATTTCTGGGACTTTGGTCACCCGGTGAGCGGTCTGGCCAGGGAGCGCAGCAACACTTCTTTTGATTACGGTAACGAGGTGGTAACTACCGGTGGTTCGGGATTTGGTATCATGTCGCTCATTGTGGCTGATAGCCGCAAATGGATCACCCATGAGCAGGCGGTTGACCGTATGGTGAAGATCGTTAACTTTTTATACAAGGCCGATGCTTTTCATGGTGCTTTCCCACATTGGTTAAACGGCGAAACCGGTAAAGTGATCCGCTTTGGCCGTAAAGATGATGGGGCTGACATTGTGGAATCGGCTTATCTTTTTCAGGGTTTATTGTGTGCAAGACAATATTTTACTGCCGATGATCCTAAGGAACGCCGAATCCGCGATGTGATTAACTGGATGTGGGGCGAAATGGAATGGAGCTGGTTTACCCGCGATGGCCGCGACTACCTTTACTGGCACTGGAGCCCGAACAATGGCTGGGCCATGAACTTCCCGATCCACGGTTTTAACGAATGTTTGATCACTTACGTGCTTGCCGCATCTGCCGAACGTTACCCCGTTAGTGCCAATGTTTACCATAATGGTTGGGCGCAAAGCGATTTCTTTAAAAACGGCAGAACTTTTTATGGTTTTAAACTGCCGCTTGGTTTTGATTATGGCGGTCCGCTATTCTTCTCGCAATATTCTTTCCTGGGCCTTAATCCTAAGGGATTAAAGGACGAATATGCCGACTACTGGGAACAAAACAAAAATCACACCCTGATCAATCACGCTTACTGTGTTGATAATCCTAAAAAATTTAAGGGCTACGGTGAAAATTGCTGGGGATTAACTGCCAGCGATAACTTTGAGGGGTACAATGCACATTCGCCAACTAACGACCTCGGCGTAATTACGCCTACGGCCGCGCTATCCGCATTCCCATACACCCCGGAATATTCGATGAAAGCGTTGCGCCATTTTTATTATGACCTGGGCGATAAGATCTGGGGCGAGTATGGCTTTACCGATGCCTTCAGCGAATCGCATAACTGGTACGCCAACTCCTATTTGGCCATCGACCAGGGCCCGATCATTGTGATGATTGAAAACTACCGGACCGGTTTGCTCTGGAAACTTTTCATGAGCTGCCCCGAGGTTCAGGGTGGTTTGAAAAAACTGGGTTTTGAAAGCCCCGCTATCGTGAAAAATTAATTCGGCATAAAAAATAAACAAAAGGCCGTTAAAGAGGTTAAATTTGTTTTGAAGCCCGGGTGGCAATCACGCCGGTTGTAAAACAAAGAAGTATTTAACCCATGATTAAAGTAATACGAATTACAGGAATGCTAAGCTTGCTCTTAGCATTCTCTTTTTTAGCCAGATCCCAAAATTTGACCTCGTTTGACAGGGGCAGCTTTATTTTTAAAGTAGACACACTACCATACCGAATTTTATTTCCAAAGCATTTTAATCCGGGTCAAAAGTACCCTTTATTGTTTGTATTACACGGTTCGGGCGAACGGGGAAACAATAATGAGTCGCAACTGGCTTATGGGGCACAACGGTTTTTGCAGGACAGCTGCAGGGAGTTATACGAGTCCATCGTTGTTTTTCCGCAATGCCCGGCAAAAAGTTATTGGAGCAATGTAAAGCAGGTTACGGATTCGGCAACCAATAAGCGCAAATTCATTTTTCAGGAAGATGCACCGCCAACAATGGCTATGATCATGCTCATGGGGCTTGTAGACCAGTTTTTGGAGAAACCATTTGTTGATAAGCATAAAGTTTATGTGGGGGGCCTGAGCATGGGTGGTATGGGGACATTTGAAATCATTGGCCGTGAACCTAAAGTATTTGCAGCAGCCTTTGCCATTTGCGGCGGCGATAATACGCTGAACGCAAAGAAATACGCTAAAAAAGTTCCGCTCTGGATCTTTCACGGTAATAATGACCCGGTAGTACCTGCCGATCATTCGCAGGTAATGGTTGATGCTATTAAAGAGGCGGGAGGCAAGCCGCGGTTTACGCTTTATCCAGGTGTAGGGCACAATAGTTGGGACAACGCGTTCAACGAGCCTGATCTGTTGCATTGGTTGTTTTCGCATAGTAAGTAGAGGCGGGTAACACAAAAATCATATCATTGAGGAGGGAAGACGAAGCAATCGCATGCTATACAGGGCGGTCACGCTAAACAAAATGAAAATTGCTTTAAAAAAAATGTCCTTTCGATTGAGCAGAGGTGGGCAATAGCGCTGGGGCGAAAGAGAAATCTTATATACCACGCAAGTCCGATAAGCATGTTTGCTCAGCAGGGAGTATAAGATTTCTCACTCGCTCCTCGCTCGAAATGACAATAAATTTGTTGAAAGTTATCGACCTATTCGTCCCCTTCTGATTTCTTGGGAAGATTTTTGGCGTTAAAACGTGGCTTGAATCCCAATTTAGGTGCGGGAGCTTCTTTAGCCGGCGACTGAGGTTCTTCAGTTGGCGTATCCTCTTTTTTATCTTCTGCGGATGCTTCGGCTTCAGGAACTGTCGGCTTCATTGCAGCTGCATTAAAGCGTGGTTTAAAGCCAAGCTTTGGTGCGGGAGGTTCAGAACCCGGTTTTACTTCTTCAATCGTTGGTTGCGGAATCTCGGCTGATGGTTTTGCCTCTTCAACTGGTTGTTCCGATTCAGCCGGTTTAGGGTTCATCATAGCGGCGTTGAAGCGTGGCTTGAATCCCACTTTAGGGGCAGGTGCTTCGGTTACCGGCGTTTGAAGCTCTTCAGACGGAGCATCCTCTTTTTTCTCTTCAGCAGGCGCTTCATTTTCTACCGGTTTGGGTTTTACCATACTGGCATTAAAGCGTGGTTTAAATTCCATTTTAGCTGCTGGTGCATCCGCAGGTGGAGTTGTCGGAGTGTCTTCCTTTTTGTCTTCTGCCTGTGTTTCTGTTTCAGCTGGTTTGGGTTTTACCATGGCAGCGTTGAAACGTGGTTTAAAGCCCGGTTTGGCAGTTGGTGCAGGTGTTTCTGTTGCAGGAGCCCCAGCTTGTTGTTCCTTTTCGTTTTCAGGTGATGCTTCGCTTACTGCTGGTTTAGCTTTTGCCATAGCCGGGTTAAAGCGAGGCTTGAACGTTGGTTTGGGGGCAGTTTCAGGGGATGAAGCTTCTGACGTTGGGGGTTCAACTGCCCGTTGTATAGATTCTTCGGCTGGAGCTGCAGGTTTTGGTGCAGCCGGACGGAACTTCGGCGTAAAGCCAACTTTGCCCGGCGTAGCGGGTTCTGTTAAACTTTCGGTTATGGTTTGTTCGGCAAGCGGGTTTTTGATATGTGCTTTTTCGGTTTTAACTTCAAGCGGAACCGGGAACCGCCGCCTTAGTTTATTAAACCAGTATTTTTTGGTATGGTCAAAACTTTTTTCGCCCATTTGTTCAAAATGGTCTTTAAATTCAGAAAACAATGCCGGTTCGCCCTGTTCAAGCGCTACAAGGTCAATTCTTTTCTTCTTTAAAAATTCTTCAAAAACCATTTTTGTTTAGATATGAGATGTTAGATATGAGATTTGAGATAATTGAAGGTTTAGAGCCTTGTCTCATATCTCACGTCTCATATCTCAAATCTTATAGTGTTACATCCACAGCCAGCTTGTTAAAACGGATGCCTTTTTCGGTTTGGCTCCAGTCTTCACGTTCCTCATCGGTAGCGTTTAATAACTGTGGAAACCATTCCAACGGGAAAGCCTGCGGCTTGCCACCATCAGTTTCTACAAAAAGAAGGCCGTTGGCAAAGGTAACCTTTACTTTTTTTTCTCCTTTACGTGTGTTGAATAGTGGCATGATGTTTCTTCTTTATGTCATTGCGAGGAGGAACGACGAAGCAATCGCATGCTGTACAGAGCGATGATGCTTCTGTGCGATTGCTACGCTATCGCTCGCAATGACATGGTGTTTATTGTTTGAGTGGAACTAAATCGAAATCGAAATTCCGGAATCCGATACCAGGATTACTCCGCCATATTATGGTAAACAGCCTGCACGTCGTCGTCTTCTTCCAAACGGTCAATCAGTTTCATAATTTCAGGCACCTGCTCTTCGCTTACAGCATGGAATGACTGCGGGATACGCTCCAGCTTGGCCGATTTTACTTCGATACCCATTTCTTCCAACGCTTTCTGCATTTTACCAAAATCTTCAAAAGCTGTATGGATTACCGCAATATCGTTGCCATTTTCATCGGCTTCAACAAATATTTCTTCCAAACCTGCGTCTATCAATTCAAGTTCAAGCTCTTCCAGGTCGCGGTCGCCCGGCTCAAAAGTGAAAACTGATTTACGGGTAAAGATAAAATCAAGCGAGCCGGTTTTGCCTAATGAGCCACCGTATTTGGTAAAGTAGCTGCGTACGTTGGCAACAGTACGGTTAGTATTATCGGTAGCGGTTTCAACCAACACGGCAACCCCGTAAGGCGCGTAACCTTCGTAAACAAGCTCTTCGTAATCTTTTTCGTCGCGGCTGCTGGCGCGTTTAATGGCGGCTTCAACACGGTCTTTAGGCATGTTTACGGCCTTGGCGTTTTGCACCGCGGTACGTAAGCGCGAATTGGTGTTAACATCGCCGCCGCCGGCTTTTACAGCCATTACAATTTCCTTACCTAAACGGGTAAACTGCACTGCCATTTTGGCCCAGCGCTTAAACTTTCTTTCTTTGCGGAATTCAAATGCTCTTCCCA
Organism: Mucilaginibacter gossypii; assembly: GCF_900100945.1. Taxonomy (GTDB): domain Bacteria; phylum Bacteroidota; class Bacteroidia; order Sphingobacteriales; family Sphingobacteriaceae; genus Mucilaginibacter; species Mucilaginibacter gossypii. The sequence goes on from NZ_FNCG01000013.1 coordinate 125,805, forward strand.
TGTTTTTTTAGTTCATTGTTCATGGTTGATAGTGATAGATCAACCTTGTTGTATTACAAAGCTTTGCCTTATAAAGACAAGGCGGTAAATATAATATTTGTTTATATAATGACGGATAAAAACCTTTATCCTTTCGCCTTTAACCTTAAATTATCGTTTTCAAATTGGTCAACATGTCGGCCACCATTTTTGGTAAGTCATATTCCAGTTTCCAGCCCCAGTCGTTTTGCGCGTAACTGTCATCTATTGACTTTGGCCAGCTATCGGCGATGGCTTGTCGCGGGTCGTTATTACTGTAACTGATTTCAAATTTAGGGATCAGTTTTTTGATTTCAGCCGCCAGTTGTTCGGGCGTAAAGCTAATGCCAGCCAGGTTATATGATGAGCGGATGCTGATCTGTTCGGCAGGTGCATCCATCAAACTGATGGTAGCCCTGATGGCATCATCCATATACATCATGGGCAGGGCAGTCCCTTCGGCCAGAAAGCTTTCATAGCTGCCCGTTTTTAATGCCTGGTGAAATATATGTACGGCATAATCGGTAGTGCCGCCGCCCGGATTGGCTTTCCAGCCGATCAGGCCCGGGTAACGGATACTGCGTACATCAAGACCGTATTTATTAAAATAATATTCGCACCAGCGCTCGCCGGCCAATTTACTAAAACCATAAACCGTGTTAGGATCCATTACACAATACTGCGGCGTATTATGCTGCGGCGAATGCGGACCGAAAACCGCTATTGAGCTTGGCCAAAAAACTTTACTTACTTTAAACTCAACTGCAAAATCAAGCACATGCAGCAAACCGGTCATATTCAGGTCCCAGGCCATTTTGGGTTTTTGCTCGCCTACTGCCGAAAGAATGGCAGCTAACAGGTAAACTTGTGTTGGGCGGTGCTTATCAAATATGTGGTGCAGGTTGTCTTTATCAAGTACATTGATTAATTCAAATGGCCCGCTGCTGCCACGCATAGCATATGTTGGGCTGTTAATATCCGAAGCTATAACCGTTTCGGCCCCGTGTATATTTCTCAAAGCCATTACCAGTTCGGTACCGATCTGGCCGTTGGCGCCTATCACTAAGATCTTTTCGCTCATGCAATATTGAGTTTACCGCGCAAAGGTAGGGTTTTTAGGTGAGTGGTTAATTAAGTTGATTAAGTGAGTGGTTGTTTTGTTTTTTGAGATTACGCCGATTAGGGGATTGATTACGTAGATTTTTTTGTTTGTGTTGCCTGTTGGTTTAATGCTTACGGATGCTGCGTTAGCGATAGTAGCGATACCGGCCTGTGGCTAATGCCTGTGCAGTATAAGCGTATAGCGCGGGCCGCAGGCAACGCCATTATTCTGAACCTGGATTTTTACGATTTAAGGATTGTCAGGATGTTGTCTGAAACTCGAATTAAACGAATTGTTTGAATTTCTGAAATTTTGCATGGTATTCACTTAATTCTAAAAATTCCGGTTCAGACAAATTAATCGTTTTTTAGAAGTCACAAGTCAGCCACCCATTAGGCCTTCGCTCAAGACTTGCGCCAGTAAGGGAAAATTTTGATTCAGACAAACAAACCACTCACCTAATCAACTTAATCAACCAGTCACCCAATGTCCACAAAAACCATAGACTTTATATTTTCAGGATAGCAAAAAAATGTGCATATTTGAGGGTTTAACTTTTAAAACACATAATTAATTAAAAACAGGCGCTGTGAAGCAGCCTGATACATTTCAAAAACAATTTAAAAAATGAAAGTCGCAGTAGTAGGTGCTACAGGATTAGTAGGCACCAAAATGTTGCAGGTTCTTGCAGAACGCAACTTCCCCGTTACAGAATTAATTCCCGTAGCTTCAGAAAAAAGTATTGGTAAAGAAATTACTTTTAAGGGTAAGCAGTTTAAGGTGGTTTCTGTTGAGGATGCGATTAAGATGAAGCCGGACGTAGCAATTTTCTCGGCCGGCGGAAGCACTTCATTACAGCAGGCTCCTTTATTTGCAGCTGCTGGTACAACTGTTATTGATAACTCATCGGCATGGCGTATGGACCCAACCAAAAAACTGGTTGTACCCGAAGTAAATGCTGATGTACTTACAGCCGAAGATAAGATCATCGCCAATCCAAATTGCTCAACCATACAAATGGTAGTGGCTTTAAAACCACTGCACGATAAATATAAAATTAAAAGGGTGGTAGTTTCAACCTACCAGTCGGTTACCGGTACCGGTGTTAAAGCTGTTGACCAGTTATTTAACGAGCGTAAAGGTATCGACGGCCCTAAAGTTTACCCTTACACTATCGATTTAAACGTGATCCCGCAGATTGATGTATTTACCGAAAACGGTTATACTAAAGAGGAAATGAAAATGATCCTCGAAACCAAAAAGATCATGGGCGATGATAGCATTAAAGTAACTGCTACCACCGTGCGGATCCCGGTTATGGGTGGCCACTCGGAGTCGGTTAACATTGAGTTTGCAAATGATTTTGACCTGGCAGAAGTTCGTGAACTGTTAGCTAACGCTCCCGGCATTGTTGTGGTTGACGATACTGCTAACCTGAAATACCCTATGCCGCTCGACGCGCATGATAAAGATGAGGTATTTGTAGGCCGCATCCGTCGTGACGAAACCCAGGACAATACACTTAACTGCTGGATAGTATCTGATAACCTGCGTAAAGGTGCAGCTACTAATGCCGTGCAAATTGCCGAGTACCTTGCTGCTCAGCACTTGATTGGCCAGCCGGTTGAGGCATAAGTAAATGAGAAAATATAGGCCCCATAGCACACATGCTATGGGGTTTTTTTGTGAAGAATATTTCTTAAATTTGAATATGAACGAAATATTTTTCCTTGTTGAAGAAGCGATAGAGGGCGGTTATAACGCGAGGGCAATCGGCGAGTCGATTTTTACAGAAGGAGATACGCTTGATGAGCTAAAAGCCAATATTCGCGATGCTGTCCATTGTCATTTTGATGAAGATAAGCTTCCTAAAATCATTCGGCTCCATTTGGTTAAGGAGGAAGTGATAACCGTTTAATTTTTCTGAAAATACCTATGTCTCCAAGAGCTCCCCGTGATGTTTCAGGAAAAGATCTGATCAAAGTTTTATTGAAATATGGTTACGAGGTTATAAGACAAACCGGAAGCCATATCAGGTTATCGATTACGCTTAATGATGGCGTAAAGAATATTACCATCCCAAATCACGATCCTATAAAGTTAGGAACACTTATGGCGATCATCAATGACGTTGCGGAACAGCTGAAAATTAATAAAGAAGATATTATCAATAAATTATAGGATAGGGATAGTCATTTGATTATCCCTATTTTTATGCTGTAATATTGGGGTATGAAAGCCTTGAACCTGATTGTTATTTTCTGTTTTATCACATCGGTTAAACTCTTCGCGCAAACACCGCAAGCTATTGAAGCCGACTTACTCAAATCATTTAAAAAGATTGAATATTGGGACGAGCAGCAAGGCAAATGGAATGAAAATGCGGGCGATTCCCTTATTAAAGCCAATGATGCTTTTAGTAATAAATTAAAACGTTATACAGAAACCTATCCTTATACTATAAACTTACCTTTTAACTCGCTAAAAAAAGCGCAACTTGATATTTTCACTTCGGCGGATGGATTGTTCAGGATTTACTCATGGGATACATGGACTGGAGGCACTATGCACATTTGTGCCAACGTGTTACAATACAAAGCCGGCGATAAAACAAAGTCATCTTTGATGAACAACCCAGGGGACGGCGGCGCTCCTTTTTATTCAAACTTATATACTTTCAAAGCCGGCGATAAAACTTACTATTTTGGCATTTATGGAGTTATTGAATCATCAAGATATGCCGGTACCGGGATCAGGTTATTTGCCATTCAAAACGGTGTTTTGAATAATGATGTAAAGATCATTAAAACGCAATCGGGTTTTCATAATGAAATTTTTTATGAATATGATTTTGGATCAGTGGTTGATCTGCCGTTTGAAAAACGGCCGACTATCACTTTTGATCAAACAACGCAAACTATACATGTACCGTTGGTAAATGCCAAAGCACAGGTTACTTCAAAATTTATCAAATACAAATTCAACGGACGGTATTTTGAAAAAATAAAAAGCTAAAAAACAGCTAACTGGCAATCATCGTAACAGAATGTCTGCCGGATTTGCTTTTTTTGTGTATCTTGTTTACCGATGAAAACCTTTAAGTTAATAATTGTTTTCTGCTGCTGCTTTTACTCAGCAAATTTGTTTGCTCAAAGTCCGCAGGCTATTGAGGCCGATCTGTTACGGATTTTTAAAAGGGTAAACTATTACGGCTCCCACAAAAAAGAGTGGAAAGCAATTGATTCATTAGAAAAAATGAACAAGATCTTTGGCTTTAAGCTGAAGTACTATACCTCCAAATATCCCGGAACAATAAACTATCCCTTTACCGAACTGGTGAAAGAGCGGGTTGTGATAGCCACATCTGCTGATGGTTTGTTCCGTACTTATTCCTGGGATACCAGGTTGGGCAGCACCGGCTATGATTTTGATAATGTTTTGCAATACAAGGTTAGCGGCAAAGTATCGTCATCGCTTAAAATGGATTCCGTTGGCAAAAAGCATAACCCGGTTTACTGGTACTCCAAAATTTATACGCTTAAGGCCAATAACAAAGTTTATTATCTGGCAGCATATAATTCGGTACGTTCAAGTGTTGATGCTACCCAGGGCATCCAGTTTTTTACTATCGAAAGCGGGAAGTTAAACGGTACCGTGTTACTGGTTAAAACCCAAACCGGCATGCATAGTAAGTTATATTTTGATTATAGCTTTCTTTCGGTAGTTAATATGAAAGTGATCCCGACTATTTATTATGACGCTAAAACACAAAGCATCCATAGTCCGTTAGTTAATGCAAACCGAGAGGTTACCCGCGACTATATCGTATATAAATTTACAGGTAAGTACTTTGAACGGGTAAAAAATTAACTTTGCCCCATGATCTCTTTTGCCCACCGTGTATTTATGGAAGTTGCCGCCAACCTGAGTTTCAGTAAGGCAGCCCAGGTACTGTTTATTACACAGCCGGCCATCAGCAAGCATGTGAAGGCGCTTGAAGATCAATATAAAGTGCCCCTGTTTGAGCGTAAAGGCAACAGTATCTTATTAACTGAAGCCGGAAATAAGCTAAATGAGTATTTACAGCAGGCAACAGAGATAGAGCGGAAGGTAGAGTATGATCTTTCGGTGTTAAGTAATCTTTCGCAGGCTGCCGGGCATTTGCGTTTGGGCGCAAGTACAACTATTGCCCTGTATATTTTACCTTCGATACTTTCTGGTTTTCAGCGCGAGTACGCCAATGTGGATGTACAGCTTGTAAACCGTAACAGCGAGTACATCCTGAACGCTTTGTTAAATCATGAGGTTGATATTGGTATAATTGAGGTTGATAATAAACTCACTACCGTATCATACAAACCATTTATGAGTGATGAGGTGATCCCGGTTTGCTCGGCTAAAAGTCCGCTGGCAGGCAAGTCATTAACACTAAAGCAGTTTGTAAAAACACCCCTCGCCGTGAGAGAGCGTGGTTCGGGCACGTTGAATGCCGTATTAAAAGCCTTGTCTGCTTTGCATATTAAACCGGCCGATCTGTCGGTAAAGATCCGCCTTGGTGGTACCGAGGCTTTGAAAAACTTCCTCCTGGCCGATCAATGCCTTGGCTTTATGCCGCGCCCATCAATTATCCGTCAATTGGCCGAAGGTGATTTGGTTGAAGTACCTATTGAAGGATTGAAAATTAAGCGTGATTTCTTTTTTATCCGCCGTAAGGGGACAGAGGATTATGGGCTGACAAGTAACTTTATAAACTACGCGTTGCAGCATACGGAAAATCAAGGCTAAACTATTTCGAATTTAACCATGCCGCTTAAGATATATTCAATTGATCGTATTGAAATAGAAAAGGCAGTCCTTAGTTGGATTGAATTGTTAGCTAACGGAAGATACGATGAAGCTTATCAGTTAACTCTTCATGATCCTTATTATCAATGGAGCCCGTCAAATATTAAAGACATAATAAACGGATATGGATTGCCTGACGAACAGTTAGAGGAAAAGTATAAGGTTACGTCTCCGGAATCCGCAATAATCAATGGTAACATCGATCCAAATAAAGATATAGACTTTTTTGATTATACTATTAGAAAGATTGATGAGCGACATGACATGACAATAATAGGATACGTTATTTATGATTTGCCTATAAATGGTGAATGGAGCGATCTTTCTGCAACATTCAAAATCCTACAAACAGACAACTTTTTAATGCTTGAGTTAAATGAAATTCATATGCTCTAAGCTTGATTAGCAAGATTCTATCTTCTCTTTTAAAATTCCTAAAACCATCCTTATTTTTGCCTGTATTTATATTGTATTTAAATTTTATAATCATTAATTAATAAATTATAAATTATGGCAAGTTTAAACGGTCGTAAGGTGGCAATCCTTACCGAAGAAGGATTTGAGCAGGTTGAATTAACAAGCCCAAAACAAGCCCTTGAGCAGGCAGGTGCAACAGTACATGTGATATCACCCAAAAGCGGAAAAATCAAAGCCTGGGATAAAACTAACTGGGGTATCGAAATCAATGTTGATAAAGAGCTTAATGAAGTAAGCCCTGATGATTACGATGCGCTGGTTTTACCTGGCGGTGTGCTTAATCCCGATAAGTTGAGACAAAATAAAGATGCCGTTGCCTTTGCATCTGCGTTTTTGGATGAGGGCAAGCCGGTAGCGGCAATATGCCACGGCCCGCAATTGCTGATAGAAACAGGCATGATCAACAGCAGAAGGTTAACGTCATATCCATCTTTACAAACCGATCTTAAAAACGCCGGTGCTGATTGGGTTGATGAAGAGGTGGTGGTTGATAAGGGCCTGGTAACAAGTCGCCGCCCTGATGATTTGGAAGCATTTAACCGCAAAGCTATTGAAGAGATTGGCGAAGGCGTTCATCATGTGTAGTTTTTGCGCCGGGATTTTTATAGGATTTTTGGGAGTACAGGATTTTTCTCTGGTTTAAAGAGATCCGATCAATGTGATTGCAGTTTATAACATTTGACATTAGTTGGATTTTTCTAATCAGGTCAGAAAAAATCCTGTTAATCCTAAAAATCCCCCGAATCCCGGTTATCTTTACCCCATGCCTCTCCCCAAAAAAGCTTTAATTATTGGTGCCGGTATAGCGGGCATTGCGACAGCTATCCGCCTGGCGGTAAAAGGATATCAGGTTGAAGTTTATGAAGCTAATAGTTACCCCGGTGGTAAGTTAAGCCAGTTTGAGCAGGATAGTTACCGCTTTGACGCCGGGCCGAGCCTGTTTACCATGCCGCAATATGTTAACGAGCTTTTTAAGCTGGCGGGAAGAAATCCGTCTGATTATTTCAGGTATCAAAAGCTCGATGTTGTTTGCAGATATTTTTATGAAGATGGTACGCGTTTAACCGCTTACGCTAATGCAGGCAAGTTTAGTGATGAGATACAGGAAAAGACAGGAGAACCTGCTGCAGCTGTAAAGCATTACCTTGATAACAGCAGTATGGTTTATAACGTTACCAACCACGTTTTTTTAGAGCGCTCCCTGCATCGGCTTAAAACCTATCTGCGCTGGGATACCGTCAAATCAATATTTCAGTTTGGTAAGATAGATGCCTTTCGCACTATGCACAAGGCCAATGAGGTCTTTTTCAAGGATAAAAGGATAGTGCAATTTTTCGACAGGTATGCAACCTATAATGGTTCAAATCCTTATAGCGCACCGGCCACGCTGAACGTAATCCCGCACCTGGAGCAGCATTTCGGCGCTTATTTTCCGGAGGGTGGGATGTATAACATAACTTCTTGCTTAGTGGCGCTGGCCGAATCATTAGGTATTAAATTTCACTACAATAACCCGGTAGCAGAAATTGCATTGCAAGGTCACACAGTAAGGGGGATCAAGACGAATGATGGAGTAATTGAAGGGGATCTTGTGGTATCCAATATGGATATCTGGTTCACCTATCACAAGCTGCTAAGCAATTATCCCAAACTTTATCCTCAAAAAATATTAAACCAGGAGCGAAGCAGTTCGGCCCTGATATTTTATTGGGGGATCCGGTATCAGTTCAGGGAGCTTGACCTGCATAACATTTTTTTCAGTGCTGATTACGAGGCCGAGTTTAATCACATTTGGCGGGAAAAGGAGATTTATCATGACCCTACCGTTTACCTTAACATCAGCTCCAAATATAAACCAAACGATGCTCCCGAGAGTTGCGAAAATTGGTTTGTGATGATCAACGTACCTGCTAACACCGGGCAGGATTGGGATGCACTGATAGCCGGGGCGAGGGAAAATGTATTAAATAAGTTAAGCCGTTTGCTAAATAAAGACATCCGCAAACTTATTGCTAATGAAAGCATCCTTGATCCGCGGAGTATCGAAAGCCGCACGTCTTCGTACCAGGGCTCCCTTTATGGTACCAGCTCCAACAGCCGGTTTGCAGCATTTTTACGGCATGCCAATAAATCCTCAAAAATAAAAGGTTTATATTTTTGCGGGGGAAGCGTACACCCGGGAGGAGGGATCCCGTTGTGTTTGCTGTCGGCAAAAATTGTGAGTGAGTTGGTTGGTTAAAGGAGGAAGATTGGAGTTTAAGTTACCAATATCCCCCTCCTTTTGGCTATTATGTATCACAGTTTCTATTAAATGAAAGTGTCAGTAAGTTTAATATAATAGACGTCCCGACTTATGAAGTTCAAAGCTTCGTAAGTCTTCAACTGCTTTTTTAGCATTCATCGGATCCAAAACTTTCCCATGAAATATAAAAAGGGGTGTCATGGGTAGGCCCTCGAAGCATGGCGGGCTGGGCCTCTGCGCACGAGTCTTCGACAGGCTCAGACTGACAGGCCCTCTTTTGCCATTTCACCTTCAGAGGCCTCCGGATTTAAACACTCGGACTGACAGGCCCCTTTGTCATTTTTCCTTCACAGGCCACCGGATTTAACACTCAGTAAGACATGACGGATATGCATGGATTTATAACTATCAGCTCCCCTTCCTTTTCCTACCATTATAATTTGTTATGGTTACCTCTGCTGTATTAGCATCCAATTCCAATATCCTTGACGATTGCGATAGATAGGTTGATCCATAATAAAATTCAATATGCTTTTTGCCTCCGTTCTTGAGCGTAATATCAGCATAAAAATCATCGGGCTTTAATTTAATATATCGCCTGGCAGAATTAGCGCCCGTTTTCCGGAATACTTTAATGCTATCTTGATTTTGGGTAGCTACTAAAACCCTGCCTCCTTTAGCCGATTGTACACTTGCCAGCCCTTTACCGTCGCCCGCGATATAAATACCGCTATTAGCTACTGATAGCGGAGCAAAGCTGCCTTTTCCATTGCCTTTCATATATAAACCCATAAAAGCATCGTGCCTCCCGGTAAAAGGTTCCATACCAAAGTCGTTACCAGTCATTACCAGGTCGAGGTTGCCATCGTGGTCAACATCTTCAGCTATTATGCCGTACACCGGGGCCATTTGTGCATCTTGCGGTAATGCACTGATACTAAAAGTACCAGTGCCTTTGCCGGTGATAAGGCTGGTGTTCATATCTGTAGCTTTAAGTACCACAGCACCTGCTTTGTCTTTTTCGCTCCAAAGATCATTCATTGTCGCATGGCCAAAGCCGCGATAGCTTGGATATTTTTTGCGGATGGAGATCACCTGGCTGATGAGGTCATCGCGGGTATGCATGGGGAAGGGTTTCTGTGAGCCGTCCTCATCCTTCATAAAGCAAAATATCATGGCATCGAAGGAGCCGTTACCATCCAGGTCTTTACCCATAATGGTCATGGGCTGTTCAAATGATGCTTTGTAGTTTGAGTTTTGGCCCAGGTTGCCGGCTACGTAATCAATGTTGCCATCGTTGTTAAAGTCACCTGCAACTATGCTGTTCCACCAGCCCACATGATCATCAATGCCCGATTTGATCTTGCTAAGGCCATGGCCGGTGTTTTTGTAAAAGGTAACCGGCATCCATTCGCCAACCACCACCAGGTCCGCCTTACCATCCTTGTCAAAATCCGACCAAAGCGCGTCGGTGATCATGCCGCCATGTATCAGGTCGGGGCAAAACTGGCTGGTAACATCGGTAAATTTACCGCCATCGTTCCTGAGTAAATGGCTAACGGGTGATGAAGGATAAGCGCCTGAAACCGATCTTGAACCTACAAAAAGGTCCAAATCGCCATCTCCATCAAAATCAGCAGCACGTACACATGAACCGTTATCATATTCCACGGGCACGGCGGCAAGGTCGCGGGTGAAATGACCTTTTTTATCGTTGATGTAAAGCCTGTCCTGAGCCGTGGTATGCCCTTTCTGGAATTCGTAACTACCACTTGCGATATACAGATCAGGGAAGCCATCGCCATTGGCATCAAACAATAATGCACCCATGTCTTCCTCTTCTTTAAAATCTTCGTGCATAAAACGGTTGTTATCCATAGCGAAATGACCGTTTGCATCCTGCATGAAAAATACCCCTTTGTTACCGGCGGAGCCTCCTATAAAAAGGTCATCGTAACCATTTCCATCCACATCGCCAACAGCAATAGCGGGCCCATACTGGCTTAGCTTGTGCGGCAGGGTAGGCTGTATATTATAATCGATAGCGTCTTTTTCCTGGTGCACGTATTTTATGCCTGTTTGGTTATTCGCCTCCTGAAACACCGGGATGATTTTGCCGAAAGCATCCGGCGGGAAATAACCAGAGGCATTTTTGTACCGCAATGTAAGTGTTTGGTTTGCCTTAACATTGGTAAGCAACTGGGTTTTACCATCGGGCCAGCGTACCCGCAATGAGTCGACAGATGTAGTGGCCCCTATACCGAAATGCCCGCGGGCATCATCCGTACTCATATAGCCGCGACAGGGTTGCTGGTCATAAAACTGCTGCTTGCCTTTGTAATAGATACGGACGGTAGCACCCATACCGCCAATATTTTTGCTGTCGCCCTGTAGTGCAACAGTTAGGTAGTTGTGATCTTTGGCTACCTGCGTTTTGCTGTTAGCGGTGTTTTCATAAATAAAAGCATCGTCATCAATATTATTGATCACGAGGTCAAGATCGCCGTCATTATCCAGATCGGCGTAAACACCGCCGGTTGAAAAGGTAGGTTTCACAATTCCCCAATCTTTCGACTGATCTTTAAACAAGTACCCGCCCGCATTTCTGAAAGCGTAGCTTGATGTTTTTACAACGGGGAATGAATCGGCAGCAGCTAAAGTAGTATTCTCTTTAACTGTACGGCCCTGATCGTTACTGTACAGGGCGTGATCAAGGTCCGTAACGTCGCGGGGATAGCCGTTGGTGATCATCATGTCACGATAACCGTCGTTATCAAAATCGGCCACAAGAGGTGTCCAGCTCCAGTCGGTTTGATAAACACCGGCCTGGTAAGCTATTTCGCTGTATTGCGGATGGCCGGCGGGTGTTTGCCCCTGATTAAGCTGCAGCACATTGCGGATGTACTGGTGCTCGTATTTAAATTTGTTATTGTTGATATAGGTAATGTAATTATCGCCTACAAGCATGGTTTTTTTACGTACGTTTTCTTCGGGCAGCATCTCTAATGATACCAGGTCGGCCTTGCCATCATTGTTGATATCAACCATATCCGATCCCATTACCGACCAGCCCGTGTGTTTAAAATATTCGCCCGCGCGGTTGCTGAAGGTGCCGTTTTTATTGTTCACCCATAATACATCGTTCGATATAAAGTCGTTACCAACATAAACATCCGGCCAGCCATCGTTATTCACATCGCATATGGAAACGGAGTTGCCAAAACCTTCTATCAATATCCCGGCTTCTTTGGTTACATTGGTGAAGGTACCATTACCATTGTTACGGTAAAGGCGGTCATTATTCTGTGCGCTGCCATCGGTTAATTTAGGGCGATAGGCCACCGGCGTTTCTTTGCCTAAAAAGTTGGTGAGCAGGTACATGTCGAGGTCGCCGTCATGGTCGTAATCAAAAAATACGGCTTGTGTACTGTAGCCGGTGTCCTGCAGGCCATAGGCTGCTGCCGATTCTTTAAAGGTTGGCACGCCATCTTTATTGGTTGCCTGGTTGATGAAAAGCAGGTTTTTACGATGGTTGGGATCGCTTTTAAATGATGAGCAGACGTATATGTCCGGCCAGCCATCGTTATTGATATCAACTACTGATACACCTGCGTACCAGTCGCCATTACCGGCTACACCCGCTGCATCGGTAACATCTTTAAAAGTAAGTGAGCCTTTGTTAATGTATAATTTATTGGCAACCATGTTGCCGGCAAAGTAAACATCGGGCAGGCCATCATGATTAAAATCGCCGATACCAACACCGGCGCCATTGTACAGGTAGGGGTGGTTAAGGATGTTGATGCTGTCACTTTCGGTAATGGTATTTTTAAAATCGATACCGGTTTGTGAAGCATCGAGCAGCTTAAAGAGCGTTGGGCCTGATGACTTTTTTGAACATCCGGCACCAAAAAAAAGTAACAATAAGGTAGATAGTTTAAACGCCTGGGGTAAACTTTTTATCATGCAGATATGGTTAATAATTGATTGATGGTTTATGCTTTGGTTAAGCTTTAACTTATTGGTTATAATGCAATAAGCCAGTGTAAAGAAAACGGATTTTACAATTCCTGTTTCTGCAAATTGTATCAAAAGTTAGTTAATTACTATCGGGCCATACTTAAATATTGATTAACTGTTAGCTTTGATCTGAACCCCTGATTTGAGGGGCAGACCAATTAAACTGATCAAGCCTTTGCTGTTTCATCATGATGAAGAGACTATATTTTGCCCTTATTGTTATTATAACTTGCTCATCATGCGGCAAAAAAAGCTGGGAAAAACCAGCCGAAAACCCGGATTTTATCCACCGGTCTATAAAAGATGTTACTGATGTGGTAAGGCATGATATTTATTCGCCGCCGGTTGCCAGTCGTATTTATGCTTATATCAGTGTGGCTGCATACGAGGCTGCGCGAAATGGCGATGATCATTACCAATCGCTTGAAGGGCAACTGAAAGGGCTCGACTCGGTACCTAAGCCTATAGCTGGTAAAAAATATTGCTTCACGTTATCGGCATCGCACGCTATTTTAACCGTTGGTAAGATCCTGGTGATGAGTGAGGGCAGGATAGAGGGTTTTCATGACAAACTGATGCAGGAGTTTAAAAATACCGGCATGCCCGATAGTGTGTATGATAACTCGATAGCGTACGGTAAACTTATTGCCGACAGGATCATAAAATGGGCGGGTAAGGATAACTATAAACATACCCGCTCATTATCAAAATATGATGTGCAAACAGATGACGCAAGCTGGAAGCCCACCCCACCGGCCTACATGAAAGGTATTGAACCGCACTGGAACGAGATCCGCCCATTTTTGCTTGATTCGGCACAGCAATTTAAACCAGCTCATCCGTTTACCTTCAGCAACATTCCCGGTAGTAATTTTTACAAGCTGGCTATGGAAGTATATGATACAGGCAAGCACCTCACCGATGATGAGGCTACCATTGCTACTTTTTGGGATGATAACCCCTTTAAGGTGAATATCAACGGGCACACTATGTTTGCCACAAAAAAAATCTCGCCGGGAGGGCATTGGATCAATATCACGGCGCTGGCTTGTCGTAAGGCTAAGGCCGGTTATGTGAAAAGTGCTGAAGCTTATGCTTGTATAGCTGTAGTTATTGCAGATAGTTTTATAAACTGCTGGGACGAAAAATACCGGAGCAAGGTGATCAGGCCCGAAACTTACATTAACCAGTATATTGATCAAAGCTGGATGCCATTGCTGCAAACGCCGCCTTTCCCCGAGTATACCAGCGGGCACAGTGTTGTATCTACCGCATCAGCAGCCGTGTTAGGCAAATTATTTGGCGATGAATTTTCGTTCATTGACTCTACAGAAATGGAATTTGCTATCCCCGCGCGCAATTTTAAATCCTTTAAAGCCGCGGCCGAGGAGGCCGCTATCAGCAGGTTTTATGGTGGTATCCATTATATGCCATCCATAACTAACGGTGTAGATGAGGGCGATAGGATAGGGCAATTTGCATTAACTAAACTGCATACTAAGAAGTAGCCGGAAGTATGGGAAGTAACTTTTTTAGCAAATTCATAAAGGCATAATCAAGGCGAATTTATAAGTAATTAAAAGGTTATTTTCCATCAGTTGAACCTTTAGTCGAGGGGTAATTATGGAACAATTTATAATATTAAACAATGAAATAACCATTTGTATGAACATTTAAGTTATGGAGCTTGAAAGTAAATAATCGATACCAATAATTGCTGCGTAGTTAGGTTGATAGAAATAGAATAAAGTCATTGAATTATTAACGTTCCATACAATATATAGATATCCTGTTTGGCAAATTAAAACACATCCTTAAACCATGTAAATACATAATTAACCTTTTTACTATCTTTAGCCATATATTTCCTCATTAAGGTTAGTAAAAACCATTATGAAATTAGCCATCGACCATAAAAGCCCTATTCCACTCCATATACAGGCCGAGCAATTGCTTCGCGAACTGATCAAAGATCCGGTTTACCAGGCGGGTAAATTATTACCTAACGAGGTAGAGCTGGCAAAAAAGTTGGCTATATCCCGCACAACACTGCGGCAGGCTATTAATAAACTGGTTTACGAAGAACTGTTGATCCGCAAAAAGGGTTTTGGTACTAAAGTTGCCAACTCCAGGATCAGTTCAAAATCAATGAACTGGCTCAGTTTTTCGCAGGAAATGAAAGCGAGAGGTATTACCGTAAAAAATTATGAGCTGCATGTAAGCTGGGTATTTCCTGATGAAAGCACCGCCAGCTTTTTCGATATCAGTACAGAGAAAAAAATTGTGAAAATGGAGCGGCTACGGGGCAGCAGCGACAACCCTTTTGTTTATTTCATATCTTATTTTCACCCGCGCATAGGCCTTACAGGCGAAGAGGATTTTAAACGCCCGCTTTATGAAATGCTGGAGGAAGAATATTCTACGATAGCAAACCTGTCAAAAGAAGAAATCAGTGCGCTGGAAGCTAATAAGTTCATAGCCGGCAAGCTTGAAATTGAAACCGGCAGCCCCGTATTATTCAGAAAAAGATTTGTTTACGATCAGGGCGAGCGCCCCATGGAGTATAACCTTGGCTATTACAAGGCCGAAAGCTTCGTATACACTGTTGAAAGCCGCAGGACCTGATCCTGAATACTTATTGGCAGTGACATAGAACCAGGAAACCCTCTTTAGAATCAGTTGATGTATGTATATCTTTTAAATATTAATTGAGAATCGAAGAAGATGTCGTTTCGAGCGAACACTGGTGGGGCAGCGCGCAAGAGTGAGGAGAAATCTTCTACATTGTGCTAAGCTGCCATGCAAAGTTTATAGCTCGTATAAGATTTCTCACTCGTTCCTCGTTTCGAAATGACAATTGTTTTTATTAGACGAACTCAATAGCCAGGAGGGGTACAGCCACCTGTCACTTAAATTTAGCAGCATTGTCTTACTGACTAAGCGGAAGAGACGTTAGAGCTATACTATATTTTGCAAAAAAACCGGCAGTTTTTTAATTATTGCAATTCATTGCCAATTATCTATAAACCAATCGTTATCTATAAAAATATACCAATGAAAATAAAATTTTCATATTAAGATGACAATAAATGTAAAGATTACACGTATATTTGTAACATCATGTGAATGGCTGACAGGCAGCGCCACCGGTTCGACTCCGGGTTTACATCTCTTCTCATAATTTAGGTTTATAATTGGTTAGAACGCATTCCTGCCCATCAGGAGTGCTTCTTTTTTTTATGCCCTTTTTGAAGCGGAAGGCGGAATACTTAAAGCAGAAAGCTTTTGAACTTGTTACCCATTGTTCCCGATAAATTCTTATATATAAATATCACGAAAAATATTAAAGTGCTTTTTGGGTGTCCTGTGTCGTATTATTACCATGCTTAACATCCTTTACACATCTAAAGCCAACGTGGTTTGTTGCCGAGCGATATTCGCCTTTACCTCTCGAGCCTACCATATAGCGGGTGCAGTACTGGTCGGTACATAAAAATGAGCCGCCTCTTTGAACCTTCTTTTTTTGCCCCGGCTCCTGCGGATCTGAAGAATCAGAAGGCCCTTTAGGATTGCGCGCAACCATATTAGGATTAAAGCTATTGTAATAATCATTTCGGTACCAGTCAGCACACCATTCCCATGCGTTGCCGGCCATATCATACAAACCGTAAGCATTCGCCGGGTATTTTTTTACCGGCCCCAGGCCGGTTTCACCATCTTCGGCATCATCATGATCAGGAAAAGATCCCTGGAATGTGTTGGCCATCCAGCGTCCGTTCTGTTTTAACTGGTTGCCCCAGGGATATAGTTCACCGGCTTTACCTCCTCTTGCTGCAAACTCCCATTCGGCCTCTGTGGGCAGGCGTTTTCCGGCCCATTTGGCATAGGCAGCAGCATCTTCCCAGGCTACCTGTACTACCGGGTAATCTTCTTTACCTATCAAGTCAGAACCCGGTCCAAGCGGGTGTTTCCAGTCGGCCCCGTTTTGGTACGACCACCATTGCGAAATATCATCTAATTGCACTTTTTGATGCGGAGGCGTAAAAACAACCGATCCGGCAACCAGTTTTTCGGCCGGAACACCGGCAAATTCTGCCTCGGTGGGTTTTTGTTCAGCCACGGTTATGTAGCCGGTAGCTTTTACAAATTTGGCAAACTGGTTATTGGTTACCTCGGTTTTATCCATGTAAAAACCATCAACAAATACCCGGTGAACAGGCCTGGCATCGTCCATGGCTTCCATACCGCCATCGGTCATACCCCTTGGATTAACCCCACCCATGCTAAAGGTACCACCAGGAATCCATGCCATATCCTGATCAGCTTTATTGGCAGATGTACCATTCAAGTTAACTATTGTGGGTTTAAATGCCTCCCCGCCTTGCTGCATGTATAAAATGCTGTCTTCCCTGATCATCCCGTTTTTGGTACAGGAAATGGCCGCTTTAACTTTAAATCCGGCAGATGATGCATTAACAAGCCTTGGGTTTGTGGTGTCAGTTTCATTTTTACGGCCGGAGGTGTGGCAAGCCTGGAAAACGAGAGACAATAGCATTAGGGTTAACCCTATAAATAATTTAAGTCCGGTAAATGGGATATGCTTTATCTTCATCAAATTCAAATTTACTTATCTTTAGGTAAAAGCAGGTGAGGGGTTATGTAAAGATTATAGGATAATGAATTTTACCTGCGAGGTATTCATTACTTATACTCCCGTTTTTTCATACTTTTATAAACGCTGTTGCATCAAAATGCAGCAGGTATAAAATGAACCGAAAACGCTTCATATCCTCCTTAGTCACGGCCGGCGCCGCTTTATCAACCTCAGGGGCATGGTCGGTTACTCCAACAAATCCCTATACTAAAGCCCGTCACAAAATCCCTCCTTATTTGCAACCCGGAGATACCATAGGCATTATTAGTCCATCGGGATATATGAGCCTGGCCGACCTTATGCCGGCTGTACAACTTATACAAAACTGGGGCTTTAAGGTGCAGATTGGCGATAACACCGGCAAAAAGGATTTTATATACGGGGGAACAGATGAAGAACGCGTGGCAGACCTGCAGCAGATGCTGGATAACCCCGAGATTAAAGCCATTATGTGTGCAAGAGGGGGTTACGGATTGGTGAGGATCATTGACCGACTCAATTTCAAACAGTTTAAGAAAAATCCTAAATGGATTATCGGCTTCAGCGACATTACCGCCCTGCATTGCCATATCAACCGGAATTTTGGTATTGCAACACTGCATTCAAAAATGTGCAACAGTTTTCCTGATGACTGGGCAAAGGCCGATGCTATGCAGATAGCCACTATTCAATCCATAAGGCAGGCGCTTACCGGCGAAAGCCTTAATTATTCGTCACCTGCTTGCCCCCAAAACCGCTCCGGAAAAACCGAAGCCCTATTGGTTGGCGGTAACCTGAGCCTGATCGCGACGCTTTCGGGTACGCCGTCTGACCTTGATACGAATGGAAAAATCTTATTTGTTGAAGATACCCATGAACGCCTTTACAATATCGACCGCATGTTCTGGAACCTAAAGCAATGCGGTAAACTTTCGCACCTGGCCGGGCTAATTATAGGAGGCTTTCAACTAACGCCCGATATTGAAGGCGAAGAATTTGGCCACAGCATTTATGATATCGTTACCGAAAAAGTAAAAGACTATGACTATCCAGTTTGCTTTGATTTTCCGGTGGGTCATCAAAGAAACAATTTCGCCCTTACATGCGGGTTATGGCACATACTTGAGGTTGGAACGGAAGGAAGTGTGCTTAAATCTGTTTAACCTTTATTTCAGATTTTCATCAAAATCAATAAAAAGATCGGCTTTATCATTATCATAAATACCACCTGCTATAATGCTTTGCCCGGTTGTTCCGGGATTGTTTCCCTGGCCCAGCGGCCATGAGCCTTTTGAGTTGGTAACCCCAAATCCGGCATAGGAAGCTGCCTGTAAAGCAAAATCGGTACAGTTATTTTTTGACAGGTGATACTCCAACCCATCGTATAAACGGGTGAGCTTCAGGATTCTTTTAAACCGGCGTTCGGTTATAAACTTGCCCATTACTTCATCCCACTTGTGCGCCTCATCATTTTTGAAAGTGCCCGAGGTTTCCGGCTCCCATGGAGTGGCTGAAAATATATTGTCCTTTTTAGGATAAAATCCGAAGGAAACAGAAACCGAGCTTGAATCGGCGTTGTACTTGATGAGGGTGATAAAAGTATGACCGGTGTTGGCCCGTACAAATACAGTCGGTTTACCCGGTTTTGGTTGTTTTACATGAAATAACAATGCGTAAGCAGCCGCTTTTTTACCATCATTAAATGTGTTCAGGATGCGGTTATAAGTGATAGACTTGCTCTTTTTTTCTTTTTTATCTTTTAATTGAACCGGGGTGTTTACAAATACCGAATCGTCATTCGCGTTAATGGCCAACAGGCCACTGTTTAAATGTAACTGCCGGCCGGTTGTATCAGCAATAACAGAATCCGGCGCAGCGGGTATAAGATCACTCCCCACCTTTTTAGATACCATCGCTTTAAAAAAGCACTTCATGGCCAAAGGATACAAATGCAGCTTGGCAAATACATTGGCAAGCTTATAATATGATTTAACTTTGGCCTGGTTATAATTACTTTCGCCGGTATTGTTGGCCGATAGCTCTTTTAAATAGCTCAAAACCTTTTTGCGACCGGCATGGGTATCCAGCTCACTTTCCAGATCAGTTTCAAAAACCGCATTGGCTTTATCAATAACAGGTTTGTTTGATACCCCCGCAAGCAGTTTGGACGAATAGCTATCATCAATTATACTATGGGCGGATGTGTCGGGCAACAGGTTAAGCTTGTATCGCACCGAAGCCAAGAGCTGGGCGGATGCCGGAAGTACAGATAACATATAACTAATGACTACAAGGGCGCTGAATAAATATTTTGTACGATAAGCGGTCATGATCAATTTTAAGCTTGTGATAATTGTTGTGTTACAGATATAATAACGGGTAGGGGAGCGGTTACGATTTACCAGCAACAACAATAACCTTGCTGGTTATAGCTTAAAAAACGAAAACGGGGCAGTATAGTTTTCATATCAATACAAACGTAACAATATTTTAAATAGTCTACAAGTTTAGTAGACTATTTTATTTAAACTTGCATCGCAGATATAACTCATAAAAATAATGGATCAGTACGCTTTAGTTACGGGAGCAGGTAAAGGCATTGGGCGGTCAATGGCTATATTGCTGGCTCAAAAAGGATATAACCTACTGCTGGTTTCCCGGTCAGAAAATGACCTCATTGCTTTATCTGCCCAAATAAAAGCCGACTTTTATGTTCAGACTGATTATCTCGCGATTGATCTTTCCGGTGCAGGTGCGGCCCTCCGGGTCTTTGACTGGGCTAAAAACTTAGATGTACCTGTATCGATATTAATAAATAACGCGGGGCATGGTGCGTGGGGAAATTTCGATGAGCTGGATCTGAGCGCACAAACCCGGATGATGCAGGTCAATATGAATGCCCTTACCGAGCTCTCCTATCATTTTATCCCGCTTTTAAAATTGCAGCAGCGGGCTTTTATCCTCAATATATCCAGCACCGCGGCTTACCAGGCTGTACCAACGCTGGCTGTATATGCAGCCACCAAAGCGTTTGTTTTATCATTTAGTCGGGCTTTAAGATACGAGCTTAAGGACACGCCGGTATCAGTAAGCTGCCTTTGCCCTGGCCCTACAGACACAGGCTTTGCCCACAGCGCAGGGATGGATGCCCTGGCCGAACTGGCAGCCAAGTTTAATATGAATCCCGATAAAGTTGCGGCGATAGGGATAAATGGAATGTTCAACAAAAAGGCCGAAATAGTACCCGGATTTTTAAACAAGCTTTCGGCCGTAGCGGCAACACATGGCCCTAAAAATCTGATTGAACGTGTAACAGCAGGGCTTTACAAGCATTAAAAAATATTTTCATAAATATTTGGAGTGATTAACAATTTGTTTACATTTGTATTAATCTATTAAAAAGATAGATTTAATATACATTGAACAATACGCGCAACATATTATTTGCATGCCCAATGCGAATGCCCTTCATAACAAGGGTCATGTGCAGCTGTTGTTGTTAATTTCCCTTAAAAGGACCTGCTCCTTTCTTACCCTGCCGCTTAAGCGGTAACAGCGTTTACAAATCCATTTTTAGGTTACAATAATATCTTTCCACCACATGGCAGCGTCATATCAAAAATTCACCTTAGGCTCAACAATTACGCCCGAACAACAGGCTTTTTTTAATCAGCACGGCTTTATCCATTTCAAAAATTTCATCAAGCCCGAAACTGTTACCGACATCATCAATGCATCAAAACAGGTTGAAAACACCTGGATAAATAATAACACCGAAAAGGTAAACGGCGTACCCATCAAATACGGTAAAGATCTTGACGGGTCACCTATTGTGCAGCGTTTTGCTTTTATCAATCAGCACCATAACCTGTTAAATGAATTTACCAAAGATCCGCGTTTCGAGGTACTGCTTAACCTCATAGGTGAAGGTTCGCGCCTGGGCACCGACGAAAAAGACGGCATGGTATTTAACCACTATGTAAATGGCCCCGAAAGCAGTTTTACTAAAATGGGCTGGCATACCGACGGTTTGCGCGATATTTTTCATGGCCAAAAGTTAAACCCGATGCTGAATGTTGGGATTCACCTGAGCACTTTAAAACCGGAGAATGGCGGTTTACGCATCCTGCCCGGCACACATAAGCAAAACCTTTACCAGATGCTTTTCCGTAAAAAGTATTTCCTTGACCATGATACCGACGAAAATGAGGTAGCTATTATCCCCACTGCGGGCGACCTGACCATACATGATGGCCGCTTGTGGCACCGCGTAGCCCAGTCAACCGTAGTTGGTGAAGCAAGCCGCCGCAGGGTAATCTATATCCCCCTTATTGCAGGCAAATATGAGCCAAAGCATGCCGACAGCCCTACCGCCTTTTATCAACGTTTTGCAAGTATTGTTAAGTAAAAATTTATGTTAATTGCCTTATTCATTAGCTATCTCATCCGCACCGGGAAAATAGCAGCCCTTAAAAGTTTCTTTACAGAACGGGCGTTGGTTAAAGTCCCTGTAAAATAAAATTATGTCATTGCGAGGAGCCGCATGGGTGAGAGCATCTGGCGCGACGCGGCAATCTTGTAGCTATGCCGTTGCCGGTGTTGTCACCACCAACAACGGCGGAGGAAAAATCACCCGCCGCCGCTCGGCTCCTGCCGAGTGGCAGTTATTTCCAGGTCTCTGGCCTATGTCAGCCATGTGGATTCACGCCGGCCAGAGGCCGTTTTGATAGTTGCCACTCGGCTGGAGCCGAGCGGCGGCATTGGTTTGAGGTTTTTACTTCAACCAAACCGTTTGCGTATAAGCACCATCAACGGCGGCATCCCAAACTTCCAATCGTGCCCATTTGCGGCCTTTCATATTGAGCACTTTATTAAATGTTTTTGTGCCGAAGGCCTGCGTTGATGTAAGATCGATGCGCTCACGATAAACCCGCTTCCCATCTCCTGAAATGATTTCAGCAAAGTTGAGCGGGAATGTCCAGCTGGTTTTAAAGTTCACCGTGCATTTGCCGTCAGCCGGGAGGGCAATAGTTTCTCCTGATGAATGGCCATTTACTGTAAAATCTTCGATTAAAACTTCGCCGGTGGTAGAGAAAAATTTGCCTTGCTCCAAAACATCAAGCACCGGCTGCCAGCCATTTTTATATTGCGGCTGTTTGGCAAGTTTCAGGTAGTTTACGTTGAGATGGGCATACATTTCGTTTTCTGGCTCGATACTGAAGAGGTCGGCTTCAGAGAGTATTTTCTTTTTCAGCCCCCAATTATTCATATCATCCATCAGGTCAAATACCCGTTTACCCAAACGCGGTTCGGACAGATCGGCCGGTAAAGCTTTCCAGGCAGCTCCTAAAAATCTGTCGGACAGGTAAAAATCTTCCTTCTTATAAGCATCCGGGAAACCGGTTGATCCCTTTGTACGGGCATGCGCTGTCCAAGCCAAACCATTTTCCGCTTTAAGCAGGTTCAGCATATCGGCTTTGTCACCAATGTGGTAAACTTTGCCATGTTCGGCATCGGTACTTTCAAAAGGCGTACCCGCCTTGCGCGACATGACCCAGTAAACCGGCTTAGGAAAAAATGCCAGCCAATGGCCGCCAAAAAATTCATTAGGCTCTTCGCCGGGCAGCAGTAAAAAATTAGAATCAGACAAGTGGCTACACTGATCAAACAGCGCTTTTAATTCTTTAAGGCGCTGCTCGTCCGGTCCTTTAGGGTGCGCTGTGTAATGAAACTCAGCCAAATGAATGATGTTGATGCCCTGCCTTTTCAGCACTTTCACAAACGACGGGCTGTCCGGGACCGGCTTACCCGCCAGCACCACGCTCATGATAAACTCATTATGAAAATGACTTGCCATGGTTTTATAACCCGGTAGCGGCTTGTAACTGTCATCATGGGTGAATTGCTTTACTTTATTCAGCAGGTTATCGGCACCATCATTACCCAGCAGGCAAAAAAAGTTGAGTCGTTGTTTAGTTCCCGGAGGCGCGTTAAACCAGGGAACGTACCGTTTATCGCCCTGCAATTCCTGCCGGATGCCAAGGCCATAGCCCGGAAGCAGGTTGCGATAATTACTGCCATACCATACAAATTTGAGATTAAAGGCTTCATCCAAAGGATAAAAATACTGGTGCGGCGCGGGAAACACGGCTATGCTGCCCTTATCGTTGCTCCCGATGATAGTACGGTATTTTACAGCAAGATTTTTAGCAGTATCAGGCTTACTGACATCTTCTGTTTGCAGGTGTTCATAAACATCACTGTAATTGACAGCTTTAACCGGGTTGGTTTTCGCTACCAAACCGGCATCATACAAAATAGCTGTCGAGTCAATTTGTGTAGATACAATCGCGGCCACATTAAACATGGGCTCGCCGTTATAGAGGGTTATCTCCAGGTCGCCTTTAAAATTGGGAGCTTCTAATCCGGGCAGTGTAATTATAGTGCGCGAGCCTTTGTTGCTTACGCTGATGCCCTTTTTATGAAAATCTATTTTGTATGAATGGTGAGGTTTCAGCGGTACTTTATCAAAAAAGATGTTCCAGCCGTTTTGAGAGATGAGGTCACGCTTACCTTCTGTAAGGATAAACTGCGGATCGATATTTTCAATTATCGGCTTGTAAATACCTCTTTTACTTAACTGTACGCTGGTAAATAGCGGTTCGCCATTTTTTAAATTTAAAACAAGTTTAGCCTTGCTGTTAATCCCTGCCGGCCAGGTTACCGTTACGTTTGCGGTATTTGCCATTACACTTACGCCGGCTGCCGGTTTAAAGTTTTTATTACCTGATACCTGCGCCTGAACTTTAAAAAAAGCCAGCGACAGTAATCCGCAAAGTGCAAGATGTTTTAATTGATGAACCATGTTGTATTTATTTAGTTACTACCGGCCAGCCGTTTTGATATTTGATAGGGCTGGTACACATTACCCTTCCCTTTTCCTTATGGGCTATTTCAATTGCATGATAAGCTATAAATTTGTTTCCCTTTTCGTCGGTAAAAATAGAATTATGACCAGGAGCCGTGTAAACAGCATCTTTAACCAATATAGCGCTATTGAGGGTTTTATCACTTTCACCCAACCTTAAAAACGGGCCAAGCGGATTATCGGCCTTCGCTATCATAACCGCGTAATTGGCACCGGCACCACAACAATTATCGCCCGAATAATACAGGTAATAGGTTCCGTTATCATAATCAAGCCATGATCCTTCAACCAAATTGCTGTAACTTTTATCCTTGCCCGGCTCAACCACAACTGTTGGCTGTGAACCTTCTTTAAAGTCCGACCAGTCATCTTTCATTTCCTGTACTCTCAAAGGCTGGAAGTCCGATCCCCAGTAAAGAAAATGTTTCCCGGTTTTAGGGTCAACAAAAGCTTTAGGATCTATACAGTGAAAACTTGGGCCTTTCATAAATGGCGTGCCTCTATCGATAAAAGGCCCAAGCGGGTTATCAGCATAGGCTATCCCCATCCATTTGCCGGTCAACTCATTGGGATCGGCGGAAAAGAACATGACGAATTTGTTGAGTTTGGCATCGAAGAAAACATCCGGTGCCCAAAAGTTTTGGGTATTAGAAGCCCATGAAGGTTTTTGAGGCAAAGCGTCACCCGCATATGTCCAGTGTTCATGATCGGTTGACCAGGCCACCTGGATATTGATCATCTTTCCCTCACCACCCGGCGATTGGGTTGCGTAGGCATAATACTTGCCATTATAACTGATCACTGTAGGATCGGGGAAATCCCTGTCAAGCACAACGTGGATAAGGCCGCTATAGGGTGCTGACTGCTTAGCTGGCTCAACTTGCTGCGCATGGCTGCGGCAGGCGGTCATAGTGCCGAGCAGGCCCAGCATCAGATAATTAAAAAACTTTTTCATAGGTGTCATTGGTTTATAACTCGGAACAAGACTTACGAAGTTTTTAAAACTTCGTAAGTCTGTAATAAACCTGCATTTCAGGTGATAAGCAGATTTGTGTGATAGGTTAACGCGGGAGACGAACAGGAATGGATGCGTCTCTATTTAAAACGGTGGTTTCAGCATTCGGAAATCATCTGTACATCCGCACATGTGAAATCCGCACATCTGAAACTATCTTTCGGTCAATTTCTTGATTAGGTTTGTTTCCTCCGGGATGTAGGCAGTACCATCCTTACGGAAAATATCATGGAACCAGAGTTTAGGTTCTTTGCCATCAGGCATTGGGGTATCCCAGGCGTAAATAGTATTGGTTTTGCCGCTTACAAACCCCCAGTTTATAGCACCCACATTTTCTTTTTTTAGCATTGGTAATACTGTGCCAAACAGACTATTGCGCGGACGGGCCATATATTCGGTACAAATTAAAGGGCGACCGTTCATTTTCAAAAATTGTACTGTTTTCAGATGATCACCTTCAGGCGTATAATCATGATAGGTTACAACATCCGAATTAGCTATCTGAAACTTGTTCAAATCCTCCAGGTCCCAACGCCAAACACCGGCACTAATTGGTTGACTCGGATTTACCTGTCTTGCCCATTTAAACACACTTTTAAGTAAAGGTAAGGTTTTGTTCCCTTTATCCGAGTTGCCCGGTTCGTTGTACAGGTCCCAAAGCAAAATGCGTTTATCATTAGCGAAGCGCTTCAATACATCCTTTACATATTTTTCAAGCACAGGAGAGTTGGCTGCGTTATCAGATGCAGGCTGTCCCGGATCCTGCATCCATCCCGAATTGTGAATACCCGGTTTTGGCTCTGGTTGTTTACCTATTTTAGGTACTTTATTCCAGCAGTCATCAAAAAATACAAACATGGTTTTTACGCCGTGTTTACTTGAAATAGCCAGGTATTCGTCCATGCGTTTTTTGAAACCTTCCGGATCCTGTTTCCAGGCTAAATGGTGCAGGAATACGCGCATCACATTCATGCCGATGCCCTGTGCATAGCCTAATTCCCTATCTATCGTTTTTGGATCGAAAGTATCGGCCTGCCACATTTCCAACTGATTGATGGCCGTACTTGGAATAAAATCGGCACCAACCAGCCATTGCTGCTGCGCATACCATGTTTTTGCCTTCTCCTGCGACCATACCTGCGCCGGCGCTTTTTGCTGCGCCATTACCCTCATCCCCAATGGCATTGCTAAAGCAAGCGCCAATACTTTTAATTTTGTTTGCATTTATAAATGTTTAATAGTTTAATTCTTTCCTTTTTTTTAATTCCCCTCTTGAGAGGGGGCGCATAGGATAGTGTGATGACAGGGGTGTGTTTCTTCAGCGTTTATTCGTCGCTTTGTTAAACACACCCCTCCGCCCCTCTCAAGAGGGGAATCGCACATTCCCTTGCCTTTTACTTTTTATTACACACGCCGCCGCTCGGCTCCAGCCGAGTGGCAATTATCCCAACTGGCCTGCTGCTCCAAATTCGGCGGCCAGAGGCCGCTTAATAACTGCCGCTCGGCTGGAGCCGACCGGCGGCTAAGATTTGCTTATTTATTCTTTATCACTCTTCCCTTTATCATCCATATCTCCGTCCCTTTCCCAAAGGCATTGGTTGATGTAAGTGCAATGATGGTGTCATCATTAAGCACACACAACGCATTCCACAATCCGTGTTTGTTAAGCGGAATATCAAACGGCGTTGGTACGCTTACAAAATCCTTAGCATCATTATTACCTAAAGCTACCTGCATACAAGCCTGCTCCCAGTTATGGTTGCGGTTTTGCGTACTTTGATAGGATAGTACTGTTTCGCCGCTGAGCAGTTGCCTTAAATAAGGCGCTCCGGCGTAAACTGTATCCTGCAATTTGGGTGTGAGCGCGTATGTGCGTTCGGTATCATCGGGGCCAACCGTTTTTTTCCAATTTTGGCCGATGCTGTTGCGGATGATAGACGGTTTAAAAGTTGCACCGGCATTATCCTCTATCGAAAAAGCAATTTCATTTTTTCCTTTCAGGATGACTGGTACCGGCATACCATCCCTATGGCCCGGTCTGAAAGATACAATTTGAGGCTGTTTTGTCCAGCTTAAGCCGTTATCCTTCGACCGGAATATGGAAATATTTTGCTCGTTTGATTTGGTGTAGACACCCTCGTTTGAAAAGAACAACTGGATCTCGCCCGATGGCAATTGAATCTGCGATGGCTCCCAGCAGCCATCATCAAAATTATAACGAGCCTGATAAATCAGGCGTTCATCCGTCCAGGTTTTGCCTTTATCGTAGCTCTTTTTTGTGCAGATGGCAAAGTGTTTGGTTGTATCCCAAGCACCGTTTACTTTGTGTGGGCGAGGGTTGTATGATGCCAGGAATGAATGATCTTTCAACTCCAGTATCTCGGGCACTGCCATGTTTACGCCCGGCACTGGCCGGGCAATTATTACAGGAGGCTTCCAGCTTTTACCTAAATCAGTACTTGTAATGCATTCAATACCTCCGGCACTTTCATAAACACAAAACAGGTTGCCATTACTCAACTGGATCATGCGGGCGTAATTGCCGTTTTTGCTCCCCACCTGTTTTAAGGTGGTTTGATCCCAGGCAATGGTTTTATTGTTAACGGCATAGTGTTGCCCCAGAACCATCACCGGGGCAAACACACCCATTAACCAAATGAATATCTGCCGCATAACCAATTATATTTTCTATATTTTTGTCGATAGTTATTTGACATCGGCCAACCAAAAACCGAATGGCTTATCCCTGTCGCAAATCAATGTTTCGCCGTTAAACTCCAATTCGGCAGCATGGATGGATGTGCGCTTGGTTGTATAGCTGTAGGCACCATCGGCATCAAGCCCACCATCTTCAAAATGCTTTTTACGACCGGGGTGGGTAAAGTAAATGATATAAGCATGGCCTTCACTTACTATCACATCGGCGTGAGCTCCTGTTGGTGTATCTTCCGGCCGATGACCAGGCTTATCCAGCACCAAGCCCTGATGCTCCCAGGTTTTGGCATCTTTTGATCTGTAGACACGCTGACCTTGCCACTCATCGGTAATCATCCAGTAATAATCTTTAAACCGGAAGATCTTTGGCCCTTCATGTGCGCGGCCTTCAATAGCAGGTTTATCATCAGCTTTCCAGTTTACCAGATCATTACTTTCGGCAGTCATGGTGATGCTGCCCAGCTTTTGATCCTTGTACCACATGTGCCATTTGCCATCGGGCAGTTTCATTAGTGTTGGGTCGATGATATTATGATCCGGCAAATTCAGCGGGCCCGCGTATTTCCAGTCCCAAAGGTTTTTACTGGTGTAATGTACCAGGTGCGAATCGCCGCCCCACTGGCTGTACACTCCGGGGATATATACTACAAACATGTGGTATACGCCTTTATCAAAAACCACATCGGGTGCCCAAAAAGTGTTTTGACCTCGCTCATGCTCCAGGTTCAGCGCACCACGATAAACCCAGGTATGCCCGTGATCCTTCGAAGTGGCAACACCAATAGCGGTACCGTAACAAAATGCTACTCCCGGCGATTGTACGTTGGCCCGGCGCTGGGTATATAACATTGCCCACTCTTTTTCGGCTTTGTTATAAACCAAAACAGGATCGGCAGCGCCATCGTAAATCGGGTCGCGGTACAGCGGTGATGGGGGCTGATTTTTAACCTCAGCATCCTGTGCCAGGGCGGCAAAACCAGCCATCATCATTAAACCGCATAGTATTCCTTTTATCATGGATGCATTTTTCATTATTCAGCAACCGGAAAAGCCGAGATCCTTAACCTTGCACCACCCATCGGCACCAGCGTAAGCTCTTTAGAAGGTTCTGCTGTTTTCACCGGACTTTGCGGCAATACACCGCATAAGCCCGTTTCATCAATTTTCCAATCGGGTAGCTGTTTTCCCTTAGCTTTTAATTCAATAGGCGCATTAGCGTTGGTAAAAGGGTTATTATCCTTTGGCCATGCGCGGTGAATAACCTCTATTGATTTTTCAGGGTGTTGCTCATCTATCAGCAAACCATAGTTCCATGGCGATGCAGCGTAGATATTGTAAGAAGGCCATTTTTGAGGATCGGCGCCCGGCTGCCAGTGCGAATCGCCCTGAGCATCTTTCAGGTTATCTCCTTTGGTATATTGCTCTTCTATTTTCAAAGAATAGGTAAGCGGGCCATAGCTAACACTTACGCTATTTTTGTTTTTAGCCCATTCCTTCACCTTAAGCTGCATTGGCAACTGAAGCGTTACTTTATCGCCATTTTTCCAGTTTTTAGCTAAGCGGATATAATAGCCTGTTGAGGTATTTACATCTACAGCGACGCCATTAACTTTTACCGATGCGCCTTTGCACCATTCAGGTATGCGCAGGTAAAGCGGAAAATCAACTGCTTTAGGTGTAGTAACCGTAAAGTTGATCTGATCTTGGAAAGGATAGTGGCTTGTTTCTGCGATGCTTACCGCAGTGCCATTACCAACTTTTGCGTTCACCTTACCTTCGGTATAAAGCAAGGCGGCAACGCCATTATCAGGAGTAGCCATCCAGCTGTTTTCGGCATAATATACCCAGCCTGCGGCATGGTTATGCTGGCAACAGCGGCTACCAAAAGGATTCATCATTAAAAACGGACCTTCATTGGCAATGCCCGGGTGGTGGTTTTTACCATCACTCACCACCATGTTAGGTGCAGTTAGATAACGTAAAGCACGATAATCGGGCATAAAGGCAGCCGGGAAGGTATTGAAAGCTACGTCCTCGCAATTCTCTGCCCAGAAACGGTCGCCGGTATTGCCCAATAACATCTGGTCGGATGTCATTTGCTCTACCAAACCACAGGTTTCTACTGCCTGACGCGGATCATCATAACCTTTACGGGCATTTTCATCGGCACCGAACATACCGCCCGGAACCTGGCCATAGATATCACGAATCAGTTTGAAATCGTTATAGGTAGCATCCAGATCTTTTTTATCATGACTTTGCAGGTAATAAGTTGCCGGCTCACGGAAACACTGAGCTACGTTAACATTATGCCAGTTGGGCAGGTTATTAGCCTGGCGCCAGTCGGCTGTATTTTTGTCAAGTTTGGTAGCTAAGTCAAGCAAAAACTTATCGCCGGTGCGGTTATACAGCCAGTAAACGCTTAGCATGTTATCGCCGCCGCGGCTGTTTTCCCAGTAATCTTCCAAAAATTTATTATCAGGCGTAGCTAACTCATACTTAAAGTATTTTGTCATGAAAGGGATAACGCGGGGATCTTTGGTGTATTCGTAATATGATTGCAGGCACCAAAGCATCGGCATGTTAGTCCAAAGGTCGCGATTACCGTTATGTTCAACCGCTGGACCAAAATCACCGTTGTCACGCTGATTATTCAATACTGCATCAATCCAAAATTTGGTTTCGGCAATCATCTCTTTATCCTTCAGCGTGTAAGCTATATCGGCATAACCTTTTAGCCAGTAGGGAAGTTCTTCCCAACCATATTCACCTTTGCCCTCTTTGTTAAGCCAGGCATTGTTGGTTTTTGAAAGCCATACGCTGATCTCGCCCAGGTTACCTGTTAAGCCGTCGCGCTGCAGCTCCATCATTTTTTTTAGCCAGCCGCCGGCTTCAATGCTACCTGTAGGCAATTTGGTAAAATATTGTCTTTGCAAGGGGGCGCGGTTGTTTATATAAAAAGCATTCGCGCCTTTGTTATCAACCGTTGTTACTGTGGTTGCTTTCACGCCCTGGGCATTCACAGTTGCAAAGCCCGCACAGATCATGGCCACAGAAAGACAAACTTCCCTGCGTATTAATTTTATACTGTTTTTTATAGTCATTACGTAAAGATATTATTTCACCAGGGCAGGATCATACAATTTGCTATTGGCTTTTTGTAACAATTCAACAGGCATTTTAATAACCTTACGGTCATAAGTCATGAAGCCGTTCACTTCGCCCTCCACATCTGTTGTTTGTGTATATACTGCTGCCGAAAGACCAACCTTAATCAACTCCTGTAACCTGTCGGTAAAGGTTGAATATCTTTTAAACAGGTCGTCGCCGTTTTTGAAGTTTTGATACCCCCAGTTTTTGTTAGCCTGCCAGGTATGGCCGTCAACCGGCCAGCCCAAACCACCAAACTCGCCAAGTACCACGGCTTTGGTTTTACCGAAAATCTCGGGACGTGGCATAGCAGGGTGCGGATAGTTATGCAAATCGACAATGTTACCGGTATCGTAGAAGTTGCCACCGCTGGCACTGTTCACCAAACGTGATGGGTCTTTTTTCATCGTCCATTCGGTGATCTCCACGGTTTTAAACTGGCCCCATGCTTCGTTGAACGGTGTCCATACCACAATGCATGGGTAGTTGTATAATGAGTTCATGATTGCATTCCACTCTTTACGGTAGTAGCCTTCAGATTCCGGAGTACGCTGCTGATCGGTAGCGCCGTCAAGCACACCCGGGCGATTTTCCCAATGGTTACCTAAATCGCCGCTCGGCATATCCTGCCAAAGCAGCATACCTGTTTTATCGCAGTAAGCATAGTAACGTGCAGGTTCAACTTTAATGTGCTTACGGATCATGTTAAAGCCCATTTCCTTAAGCTTATCAATATCAAAGCTCATGGCCTCATATGTTGGCGGGGTGTATAAACCATCAGGCCACCAACCCTGATCAAGCGGGCCATATTGAAATACAAATTTGTTGTTCAGCAACATACGCTGGATACCATTAGCATCGGCACCAAGCGAAATTTTACGCATAGCAAAGTAGCTGCCTATTTCGTCAACCGCTTTGTTATTGCGGATAAGGGCAACTTTCAGGTCATACAAAAACGGATCGGTAGTTGACCATAAGTGCTGATCTTTGATATCCAGCACGGCGGTTTCGCTGGCATCAATCGTTTTTTCGGATACAAGGGTTTTGCCGCTCCAGGCGCTGATCTTCAGTTTATCGCCCGGCTGGCTATTTGAAACTTCGGCAGATACCGATAGTGTGTGATCGTCAATGTTAGGGGTTTGTTTGGTGGCTTCAATGTGTGTTTTAGCTACACCTTCCAACCAAACGGTTTGCCAGATACCGGTAACAGGAGTGTACCAGATCCCTTCGGGCTTTTTAACTTGTTTACCACGCGGCTGCGGACCATCGTCTGTTGGGTCCCATACGCTTACGGTAATTTCTTGCTTTGAACCGCCTTTTAACAAAGGGGTAATATTAAATGTAAAAGGATCAAAGCCGCCTTCATGGATACCGGCGCTTTTTCCGTTTACAAATACTTCGGTACGCCAGTCAACCGCACCAAAATGCAGCAGTACGTCTTTACCTTTTAATGTTTTGTTTAAGTTGATGGTGGTTTTATACCACAACATGCTATCCTTACCAACCGTTTTACCTACACCAGATAGCGCCGACTCGACCGCGAAAGGCACCAGGATCTTTCCTTCATATTTTGCAGGCCCTGTGGTTGCTTTAGGCACTATGACATAGTTCCATAAACCATTGAGGTTTTGCCAGTTGCCGCGTACCAATTGCGGGCGCGGATATTCGGGTAGGGGTGCCTTAGGGTCAACCTTTTCGGCCCAGGGGGTTGTGATCCTGTCTTTTATCAAATGCCATTCGCCTTGCTGTGCATTGGCAGATAAATAGGTAGAAATAAAAAGAGACAGGCAAAGCGATAGTTTCTTCATCAGTTAAATGGTGTGTAAGGATATTATGTTAATTTAAATTATGCAGGGATATAAAAATGGCCCCCACCGCAACGGCAGGGGCCGGTAATTTATTGTATGGTTATTTTTGACACTGGTGAGAAAACAAGATCTTCAACACCGGCAATTTTTAAACCAATACGTGCAAATACATAATTCTGAGTAGGAGTTATAGTAGGCACGTCAAAGCTCAAACTCAGGTTGGTCATACTTGTAATGGCAGAACCTGCAATTGATGGCGGATCGCCATCACCTATACGGTAACCACCTGACACAAACTGTGTTTTGTTAACATATAAATAAACACGATCGATGTTTTTTGCATTAGCATCAGTGATTATTTTCTGTATATCAAAAGTAGCTGTTACTTTTCTGCCGGTTGCTGTAAACTTGGCATTTTGTACCAGGTAATAAGGGGTTACCTCAATATCAACTGTTTGGCTGCCTTTTAGGTTTACGGTTAAACTATCGCGGGTGCCGGCCGGTAACTCTTTCCACATAAAGGGGCCCTGGTTTGCAGGGATAGTGAATTTGTAGGTACCATCAAACAATAACTGCGCATAGTTACCATCGGGATCAAAGGTTCCCTGTATGGCCGATTTTGTTGCAAAACCTGGTTGATATATTTGGTAAGGGACAGCGTTATACTCAACGTTTATAGCTTCTCCTTTGTAAACCAACCTGCCGCTCAGTCTTGATGTGGGCGCATCGTAATTGTCTTTCTTACAGCCCGAGGCAGCAAGAAAAAGCCCGATTAAAATATGATGAAACTTGATTTTCATAAACACTTTTCTTTAACTCTTATTGATTTGGTTGTTTAACAATTTTCGGGTTTGCTGCTATAACATCGTCACCAATGCGTGAATAGTAGTTACCCAACAGGAACCTGTTTGAACCTGTAACCGGCGATGGTTTTGTTTCCTTAAATATCCACTTTCCGTTGTTAACATCACCAGGATTATAATATTTATATGGCCACAAGCCAAATGGTTGCGTACTACGTTTAGTTGCCTTACCAATATTAGTAACCAAGTCAGCAACTGACATTGAGTTACCATCCCAAACGGCATCAGCAATTCTCCAGCGTTTCATATCAAATAAAGTATGACCTTCAAAAGCAAGTTCAACACGGCGCTCATGAACAATACGGTCAAAATAATTAGCTGCGGTAAGCACCAATGGAGTAGTAAGGCCAGCCCTTACACGCACTTGGTTTAAGTAGCCTGAAGCCTCTGCATAATTACCTAATTCGGCATCTGCTTCGGCAGCGTTCAGCAATACTTCGGCGTAGCGGTAACGGATAAAGTTAACATCACTACCACGGCCACGGCGACCAGAACCTACAGTTGGATCAAGGTATTTGCGGATATAAAAACCGGTTTGAGTACGGAATTCTGCGCCGTTAACCGGGCCATCTTTACCTACAACCTGTACTTTACCCAAGCCCGGAACATCCTGTGTAATAGTAGCATCGCTGCTTGATATAACAGTACCGTTACCTAATTGATAACCTGCATATACCTCGGTACGTTTACCTTTAAACAATCCATTAGGCAATAATACAGTACCGGCAAGCCTTGCATCCCTGCCAGCAAACATATCTAACTGATCGGTATAGTAAATAGGGTTACCTGATCCGTCTTTAGTTGCCATTGGGGCATAAGTATTGTCAAGCTTTTCAAATGCCTCAACCAGGTTTAATGACGGGTTTAACCTGCCTGCGTCCAAACCTTCGTCTGAAATTGAGAAAGGTTGGTCGTTGGTGGTGAAGCCGTGTGTTTTACCACCGTTGGCCTTGAAATCCTCAACCCAGATGGACTCCGAGCTGCTTTTATCAAGGAACAAGTTGGCAAAGTTATCGCTTAAATCAGGTAATTGTTTGTAAAGCGAATAATTACCAGCTGTGCCAGATATAATCTCTTTAGCAGCAGCAAGCGCTTTAGTGTAATAACCGGTAGCAGCACTGGCCGGGATACCTACTTCTCCGCCAGGCAATGAAACCTGAGGTGTTGTGGCACCATACTTAGCTATTGAAGCAGCATATAAAGCAGCCCTTGATTCCATAGCCAATACAGCAGCAGGGGTAGCCCTTGATTTTTCAGAAACGTTAACCGGTAATAAACCTTTTATTGCTTCTGCCTCGCTGATGATAAAGTCATAAACTTCCGACTCTTTTGCACGTGGGATCTGTAAAGCTTCAACGTTGCCAGAGAAATCGTAGTTAAGCGATTTGGTGATCAATGGAACCCCGCCCATTCTTTTTACCAGCTCAAAGTAATACTGAGCGCGTAAAAAACGGCCTTCGGCAATAAACTGGTTTTTCTGTGCATCTGTTAACTTGGTAGCGGCAGTAGCGCGCTCAATAAATAAGTTCAGATCACGAACATATTTATAATCCCATGTACCCCATGAGCCAAAATCCCAGCCTGTACGCTGTACTATATAATAGCTGCCATTTTCTGAAGGGAACGATTCGCTGAAATCAGCAAATGATGCCCAGCCGTTATCCAGGCCAGAAAAATCATAAACACGGTTATATAGGTCAGCAAGAATGGAAAGTACAAGGTTAGGGTCGGAGAATGCGACATCTGAAGTTACCACCTGCTTGGGCGGTACATCCAAAAAGGCACTGTCTTTTTTGCAGGCACCTGTAACTAACAGGAGTGCAAATGTTGATATAATGGTTGTTTTTTTCATTTGGTTTAAACTTGAGGAATCAATTAAAAGGTTAAATTAACACCAAAGTTGAGCACCTTGCTCTGTGGGAATTGTAACCCGTTATCATCCGTTGTTTCAGGGTCAACGCCAAACTGTTTCAGGTTATCAAACGAGAACATGTTGTAGGCGTTAACATAAAAACGCGCTCTCTTGATCTTCACTTTTGCCAGCAGTTGGGTAGGTAATGAATAACCTAACTCCAATGTACGCACCCTCAGGTATTTTACACTGTGCAGCCAAAAAGTTGAGTTACGATCATAGTCACTGTTGGTAGTACCCGGGTTAACCCTGTTGGCAGGATATTTACCCGGCACCCACGCACTGTTTATATCAAACGGATCTGTACGGTGGTACCTGTCTTCAAATATGGTATTCAGGTTTCCATTGTTTTGGAAAGCCCACCTTGTTTCCCAGTTCTGGAACCAGGTATAGCCTGCACCGCCTGAAAAATCTGCATGAAAATCAAAGCCATGATAGGCAGCGCCCAATGTTAAACCAAAGTTGATATTTGGCTGTTTACCATAACCGTAACCAATAGGACGTGTATCATAACCGTCAATTTTACCGTCGCCGTTCCAGTCTTTATACATTAAATCTCCCGGAAGCATTGTCCTGTTACCCTGACCATCGTTATTGATTTTGTAATTGTTAATCTGTTCGATTGATGAGAACTGACCAACAACTGTATAACCCCAATCGATATTAGCGTAACGGTTTATCGCCGAGCCAAAATATTGCTCTAATGAGTTACCAAAATATTCGTTCCTGAATATTGATTTCTGACGGGAGTAAGAAATGTTGCCACCGATGTTATAGCTTACTTTTCCAATCCTGTCGTTCCAGTTCAACGAAAACTCACCACCTGATTGTGAATCACTGCTTGAGTTTTCTGCAGGTAATGTATAACCTACTTCCAGCGGCAACACCAATTTAGATGGCGGGCCAGCCAAGCCAGTACGTTTACGGTAGAAATAATCAACAACACCACTCAACCTGTTGTTAAGCATGGTGAAATCCATACCCACATCGGTCATTTTACTTTTTGACCATGAAATATTGGTTGTTACCAAACCTTTATCAGTTGAAGTAACGATAGCATTACCGTCAATAATAGCGGTACCTGCGTTATAGTTGTAACCCGGCAGGTAAGCATACGGGGTTACGATCGGGTTATTAGCGTTATTAGGATCGCGGTCATCACCCAATACACCATACGATGCACGGATTTTCAAATCGTTCAGGAAGCTGTTTTCACCAAGAAGCTTCTTCATGAAACCTTCCTGGGTAATACGCCAACCGATAGATCCACCGGGGAAGTAACCTACGCGTTTATCAGGAGCAAACAGGTACGAAGCATCCCTTCTGCCAGATAATTGCAGATAATATTTGTTATCGTAGTTATAATCAATTCGGCCGATATAACCTGTACGGGCTTCTTTGTTGTCGCTGTCCTGGTACTGATCTGCGGTTGGGAAGTAAATAAGCGGCAGGTTGTTTGATACCGGTGAAGCGTGGATCCAGTTACGCAGGTGCTGTAGCTCAATACGTTCAGAAACAAACGTAGCACCTATGGTGTGTTTACCAAAAGTATTGTTGTAGTTAATTTGCCATTGGTAAGTTTTAGCAAATTCTTTTTTCTGTTCACGTTCGCGCCAAGGGTTGGTACTACCACCGGTTACATCATAAGTATCAGTTGCAGGGCGGTAAGTATACGCGTTATAAGTATATTCCTGGTTATTTAACAAATAATCAGCAATATAATATGAGTACAAACCTTTTACCAATAAGCCTTTAACACCAGGCACCTGGTATTCCGCACCAAAATTGGTTTGTAAAACGCGCCAATCACTGTGATATAAACCCGATAGCTTTTTGTTAAGGAAAGCATAGTTTGACTCGGTGTGACCGATATCATTCAAGTAAGCCGGATTATCGTTAGCATAAGGGCGCTCAAGCGGCGTATTTCTTAAAACGGCAAAGCGGGCAAGGAAGTAATCATCACCTCCCGGTACGCCAGGATTTTCGCGGGTTTCGATACGGCCGTTAACGTCCATGCTTACCTTTAAACCGTTGGCTACTTTCAGCGATATGTTAGATTGAATATTTGAACGATTAAAAAGGTATTCTTTACCTAACTGAGAGTTTTGATGCAGGTTAGTTGCCGATACATAGTAGTTTAATTTATCGGTACCACCGGTAAAGTTAATATTGGCTGAGTTTTGAGGGGCATTATTATTGGCTTTCAAAACATAATCGCGCCAGTTAAAGCTTTGGTAACCTTTTTCGGTACCGGCTTTATATTTGTCAAGATCGGCCTGGGTAATAGTAGTTGAACCGTTGCTGTTAACCTGTGCATCAGCTAAATAACGCATGTAATCATACGAATTGGTCAATACGTTAGGGAAACGATAAAAATTTTGGTAACCGGTATAGGCATCGATGTTGATCCTTGATTCGCCCGAACCTTTTTTGGTTGTTACCACAACAACACCGTTTGCCGCACGTACACCGTAAATTGCAGCAGATGCGTCTTTTAGTACCGCGATGCTTTCTACGTCGTTAGGGGCAAGGTTGTTAAATTGACCCTCGTCCTGCTGGATACCATCAATTACGAATAGAGGCGCGCCCATATTACGGATCTGGATGGCGGCGCTGGCACCCGGCCTGCCTTCTGACTGCCTGAAGGTTACACCCGGAATTTTACCGGCAAGCGTGGTACTAACCGTTGAACCCGCGTGCACACGATCAATATCCTTACTGGTTACACTGGAGATAGCACCTGTAATAGAGGCTTTTTTCTGCGATCCATAGCCGGTAACAACAACTTCCTGTAAGGAAGAATTTGTTTCGCGAAGCCGAACTTTCAATGTTGTTCTGCCTTGCAGGGCAATCTCCTGTTTGACGAACCCGATGTAAGTAAACGTTAATGTACTGTTTGCATTAGGTACATTGATTGAAAAGTTACCCTGCGCATCTGTCGTTGTTCCACCCTGCGTGCCTTGCACCCTTACCGCTACGCCTGTCAGGGCCAGGCCGGTGGTGTCTGTCACGTTACCTGTAACCTTAATTTTATTTTGTGCGGATGCACTAAATGAAAAAAGGAAACCGGTCATGATGAAAAAAGCGATTAGCATTACTTTGGGGCTCCATTTACTGGGCGGCCACTGCA
The DNA here is from genome assembly GCF_900100945.1 of Mucilaginibacter gossypii. Classification (GTDB taxonomy): domain Bacteria; phylum Bacteroidota; class Bacteroidia; order Sphingobacteriales; family Sphingobacteriaceae; genus Mucilaginibacter; species Mucilaginibacter gossypii. The sequence continues at coordinate 164,663 of NZ_FNCG01000013.1, forward strand.
CATGAGGGTTCCCCCCATGCCTGAGTAGTAAAAATTTTCTCATAAATGATCTATTAATTGGTTAAGTTTTGATTTTAAAAATGTACAATTGACATATCTAAAATCATGTTGTAAAGAAAAAGGATTTTGGGCCCGGCGCTTAACCAAATCATATCAATACTTAGTCAAAAAGTATCAATTTTCGGGAGAAGGGAAACGCTGCAACAGATTGGTTATATTTGCGTTAAGCTGATTATTTTGAAACCACTATACATATTTCTATTATTTTTTACAGTATCATTCGGTATTTGCAATGCGCAGACCTACTACTTCAAGCATTACCAGGTTGAGCATGGGTTATCGCATAATACTGTCTACTGCAGCATGCAGGATAGGCGCGGCTTTTTGTGGTTTGGCACTAAAGACGGCCTTAACCGTTTTGATGGTTACACCTTTAAAACGTTCAGACATAACCCCGCGAATAAAAGCACCATCTCCAACAATATGGTGCATACCCTGTGCCTTGATAAAGAAGGTACACTTTGGATAGGTACCGACGAGGGCCTTGATAAGTATGATCCCCTGTCCGAAACATTTACACATATCAATACAGCAAACATTAACGGTGTGCGCAGTATCACCTTTGATGAACATGATAATTGCTGGTTTGTGGCCGGAGCTTCATTAATAAGATATAACACTAAAACCGGCGAAAGAATAGATTACTGGCCTTCGCAGCATTTTGAGGCTACGTCTGTAGTTATCATTAATGGTACAGTGTGGGCATCTTCGTCAACGGGCGCAGTGGAGAAACTGGACCAGGCGAGCCGCACTTTTACCGCTTACAACGTATTTAAGCCAACTGATAAAGTGACTTCAAAGTTTATTGAGAAGATTTATTATGCCGGTAACAACAAAATATTTGTAGGTACCAATAGCCATGGTTTTAAGGAGTTTGATGTTGAAACCTATACCTATAAAGACCTGCTTAACTACAATCCCGATAAAACGGCTGTTTATGTACGCGATTTTTTAAAATACAGCGACACTGAATACTGGATAGCCACTGAATCGGGCGTATTTATTTATGACTCGGTAAAGGGCACATTCCTTAATCTCAGAAAGCATTTCAATGATCCTTACTCTATATCGGATAATGCCGTTTATTGCCTCTGGAAAGATTCGGAAGGCGGTGTTTGGGCTGGTACTTACTTTGGCGGCCTCAATTATTACCCTAAACAGTATTCAACCTTTAACAAATTTTACCCTGACACTGAGCCAAATTCCCTTAAAGGAAACGTGGTGCGTGAAATTACTAAAGACATATACGGCAACCTGTGGATGGGGACCGAAGACAACGGATTAAACAAATTGGCTCCGGATAATACCTGGACGCATTATACCCCCGGCGGAAGCGCCAGCATCTCCAATACCAACATCCACGGTATATTAGCCTTAGGCAATGAACTGTTTATAGGCACTTTTGAACGGGGACTGGATATCATGAACATTAAAACCGGCAAGGTTGAACGCGTTTACCTGGCCGGTAACCGAAATAATGATCTCAAAAGCAACTTTATAATTTGCTTTTGCAAAACCCGCGGCGGGCTCATTTTTGTTGGTACTACCCGTGGCATTTACAGGTATAACCTGGCAAGCAAGGATTTTACCCTGATAGATAAATTGCCCCCATATGATTTCATTTACGCCATAACCGAAGACCATATGGGTAAAATATGGGTTGGCACGGTAAGGGATGGTATTTACTGTTACAATCCGGCAAACAACACAAGCACTAAACTAAACTATCGGTACCCCGTTAAAAACGTGCTTAACACCACCACGGTTAACGGTGTTTTTGAGGACAGCAACCATAAATTATGGTTTGCTACCGAAGGTTTGGGTTTATGGAGATACGATCCCGACACCGATAGCTATAAGTTTTATGACACCAATAACGGCTTTCCGAGTAATTACATTTTCAGGCTTGAAGAAGACAGCCATAAAAATCTATGGATCAGCACTACCCGGGGGCTGGTTTGCTTTAATGATAATACCGGAAGCATCAAAATTTATACAAAAGCCAACGGTTTGTTGAGTGACCAGTTTAACTACAACTCGTCTTTTAAAGATGCCGACGGTACCATGTATTTTGGTTGTGTACGTGGTATGGTTAGCTTTAACCCTGCCAGTTTTAAGCAAAATTACTTTGTAGCCCCGGTTTATATAACCGGGTTCCAGGTGCACAATAAAGAGATCTCTGTTAATGGTGCCGATTCACTATTAAAACAATCTATCATAACCACAAAAAAGATCAACCTTAATTATAACCAATCCTCATTTAGTATTGATTTCGCTGCGCTGAGCTTTCCATCGCCCGAAATGACCCAATATAAATACACGATGAAAGGTTTGGATAAAGGCTGGACCGAGCTTAAACGCAACCGAAAAGTTTACTTTACGCAACTGCAGCCCGGTCATTATACCTTTGTAGTAAAAGCGGCAAACAATAACGGCACCTGGACCCAAAAAGAAACAAGTATTGAAATTGATATAGCGCCACCTTTTTGGGAAAGCGTTTGGGCATACATTGCTTACTGCCTGTTGTTTTTACTAACAGGTTACTACCTGCTCAGAAGCTATCACCGTAAAACCCGCGAGAAAAACAAACGTATTATCGAAACCCTTGAAAACGACAAGGAGAAGCAGATCTATAATGCCAAGATCGAATTTTTCACTAATGTGGCCCATGAAATCCGTACACCTTTAACGCTTATTAAAGGGCCAATGGAAAAAGTGATCAGGCGTGCGGAGCAAGTCCCGGATATTCAGAACAACCTGAAGATCATGGAAAAGAATACCAACCGGCTGCTTGATCTTACTAACCAATTGCTCGACTTCAGAAAAACCGAAACCAATGGCTTCAGCCTAAGCTTTGTTAAAACCGATATTATGGATCTGCTTGCCGATACCTTTTTGCGGTTTAAACCTATGGCCGAACAAAAGAACCTCAGCTATACCTTTATACATCCGGTTAAAACGGTGTATGCTTATGTTGATATTGAGGCATTCACCAAAATTATAAGTAACCTCATCAACAACGCTATTAAATACAGTACATCGGTTGTAGAGATCGAACTGCTCGATCATGCGGAAAACGACCCCACCTTTACCATCGAAATAAGGAACAGCGGGCACCTGATCCCTTATGAAATGCGTGAAAAGATCTTTGAACCTTTCTTTAGGATGAAAGAATCTGAAAAGCAAATTGGCACAGGAATAGGGCTTTCCCTGTCCCGCTCGCTGGCCGAATTGCATAAAGGTTTATTAGTGTTGAATAAATCTATTAACGATTTTAATATATTTAACCTTACTTTGCCTGTTCACCAGGAAAAAGAATTCGACCTGTATATTACCCCCGATGAATATGAGCAGGCTGACCTAAGTAACAGAGAGGAGAATATTGACTTTATGAAACCAGTTATACTTTTAGTGGATGATAACCCGGAAATACTTGATTTTATTTCGGATGATCTGAGCGACAAATATTCGGTTATTAAAGCCCTTAACGGACAGGAAGCGTTGGATATGATCGCCATCGAGAACATCCAGCTTATTATAAGCGACGTAATGATGCCGGGAATAGACGGGTTTGAACTATGCAAAACCATTAAAACCAATTTCGATTACAGCCACATACCCATTATACTGCTTACTGCAAAAAATACCCTGCAAAGTAAAATTGAAGGCCTGGAGGTTGGCGCAGATGCTTATATCGAAAAACCGTTTTCGCCCGAACATTTGCAGGTGCAGATAGCTAACCTGCTTATTAACCGTAATAAAATTAAGGAGCATTTTGCGAGCTCGCCGCTGGCACATATCAAGTCGATGGCCTACTCAAAACCTGATGAAAGCTTTTTGGATAAGCTAAACGGTGTTATCTACAAAAACATCCAAAACGCCGAGCTTGATGTTGAGCAGATAGCTAACCTCATGAACATGAGTAAGCCAACGCTGTACCGCAAGGTTAAAGCTATATCCAACCTTACTATTAACGAGCTTATCAATATCACCCGCCTCAAGGCTGCCGCGCAATTACTGGAAGAAGGTGATTATAAGATCTACGAAGTAGCCAACATGGTAGGTTACAGTTCTCAATCACACCTGGGCCGTAATTTCCTGAAGCAATTCGGTACAACACCCACTGAATATCAGCAGACTAAGCGCAGTAAAGTAAAACAGGTTTAATCTTACCAGGATGGACTATCAGGCTAAGTCAGCGGCAATGGTCTTTATATAATCATACGGGCGTCCGGGAGGGTAATTCCACTCAGTTATAAGCTGCAAGCCTTTTGCATCGGCGATGGCCCCATGCAATCATGTGCTATTAAAGCAACCCTCTTTTTTACAATTCTTGTTTATTACCGAAGCCCCAGAACGCTGCAAGCGGGTGATTTAATTGTGCGGGCAACAATATGTAAAAAAATAACGTAGAACTGCCGGTTCCGCACAACAGGGAATGGTTGATTATCAAAACTCTTTCAGATTAATAAATGGGAAATAACAATTACTTACTAAGCATGATAGCTGGTATGCTGGTAATATCATGCTTCGCGTGTTCAAAAAGTATAAACAAAATTGAGACACCGGCAAGTTCAATTCCGGAGCAGAATGGAAAACTGCAAAGTTTGAAAACCAAGCCGGTAACTACCTATACTTACACCGTTAAAACTACCGAGTGGATGGTTGACGGGACAAATATCCCGGCGGGGGCTATAATATATATCCCCGCCGGTGAACGTGGGGCTTTGCTGCTTAAAAACTTTAAAGGAACAGCCGCCGCTCCAATCTTAATTGTTAACCAGGGCGGAAGGGTGTCATTCACTACAGAAACTACCGCCTCGTATGCATTTAAGACACAAAACTGCCAGTACTTTAAGGTAATGGGAAATGGCGTTTCCTCAATTAAGTACGGGTTTGATATGAACGGCGGCAATATCGGTATGACGATGGACTATCTGAGCTCGGATTTTGAGATCGCGAATGTTGAGGTGCGTAACAGCGGGTTTGCCGGGATCATGGCAAAAACCGATCCAACATGCGACGCTGCAACCTGGCGAGGCAATTTTACCATGAGTAATGTAATAATTCATGATAATTACGTTCACAAAACAGGAGGGGAAGGCCTTTATATAGGAAATTCTTTTTATCAGAATGGCGTTTCAACTTCCTGCGGTACGGTTTTACCTCATGATGTCGTGAATGCCAGGATCTACAAAAACCTTGTTGACTCTACCGGTGCCGAAGGGATCCAGGTTGGCAGTGCTACGTCGGGATGCATGATCTATAGTAACACCGTTAAAAACCCGGGGATAAGTCCGTTTGCTTCTTATCAAAATAATGGCATACAGATAGGAGAAGGTACCGGCGGTCAATGTTATAACAACCTGGTTAAGAATGCACCAGGCAATGGTATCATTGTTCTTGGTCTTGGGGATAACCAGGTATTCAATAATTATATTATTGACTCAAAGGCTTACGGTATTTTTGCTGATTCACGGTATACGCCAGGCCCGAATTTTCAGTTTATCAATAATACCATTGTGGGCTCTGTTTTAGGCGGTATAAAGTTAAACTCTGAAACTATCCCCATGAATACCGTTATTAATAATGCTATCATACAATCGGCATCGGTACAGCCGATAATTTTAAAAAGCACCAGCGTTAAACTTACCGAATCAAATAATTATGTAAATACAGATGTAAGCGTTTGCGGGTTTGTAAATTATAACGGAGATGATTTTCATTTACAACCGTCATCGCCGCTTATCGATCAGGGGGCAAACGTTTTATCATACGGCATAAAATTTGATTTTTATAATGCTGTACGCCCATCGGGTACGGCTTTTGATATTGGGGCTACAGAGTATTAATATGCAATACATCAGGCGTTTCTGTCTGGGGTAAAGGGAATTCCTGTAAAAGCAAAAGGGACGGCAACACTGCCATCCCTTTTTGCGTTTTAAAGTTTGGTCTCTTTTTTCAGGACATGACATTTTTAGCTTTAAGCTTTGTGTATTCTGCTTTTAGCTAAAATCATGGGCTTACTATCATGCGCAATGGTGCCAGATTGTTGATCTGAACAAAGTAAACACCGGTCATATACGAGCGGGTTAACTGAACCCCAAGGTTACCGCCAAAACCACGATACCTGCCGCTTTGCATAACCTTGCCAAAATTATCCCGGATAACCAGGTTGATCTCTTTCTGCTCCAGGTCGGGCGTTAGTTTAATGTTGAAGCTGCGTGCAGCCACCGGGTTTGGGTAGATCACATTGTTTTGAACAGTACCGATAGGTGCGCTGTTATCTTGTACAATGCCGGTTTTTTGACCTAAGGTTGAAGCCAGCGAATTGCTGCTGAGCAATGTAGGTTCCGTTCCATAAATCAGCTGATCTTTATAATAAACAGTAATATGGCTGTTAAGCGCCATAGCAGCTTTGGCAGCAAACGAATAATCATTGGCCTCGTTAAATGCCGACCAGTCTGTTTTATTAACCTGGTATTGAATGTTACCGGTATTGCTTAAGGGGTAAAGCGAACCGGCCGATGGATCGATGGTTAATTCAAGATAGGTGTCTGCCCCGGTTAAAGGGGGACTTAAAGTAACAAACCGGTTGTTGATTTTGCTGTTGCCCAGTTTGGCATAGCTTACCGAGAAATTCAATCCTGCTGTGCCTTCGCGGCTAAACCAATAACGAATGGAAAGATCGCTGTAATTGACAGGCACGTTTCCTGTATTGTTAAGCACCAGGTAGGTACTGATCGTATTTCCGGATGTGCTTTGATTTTGGTTTTGATAAGATACAGTAAAAGCCGTGGTAGCTGTAACTGCAGCCGGCTCGGTACCGTAAATTAACTGCCCGTTGCGGTAAAGGGTGATATGGCTGTTTGCGGCATAGCTCCCGGTGTATGGCAGGTATGAATAATCATCGGCCTCCGAAAAGTTTGACCAGTCCTGGTTTGCAAACCTCGACTGAATAACCCCGGAATTGCCGCCTGCGCTGAGCTGGCCGTTATTCAGGAAACCATATTCAATATAACCCAGGGCGCCTGTGCGCGGGTTGGGTAACTGAACATATTTCATGGTAACGTTACTGTTCCCCATTTGGGCATAATCAATCCATGAATTGATCCCGGCATAATTTTCCGCGGTAAACCAATACCTCATGGTCAGCTCGTTTAAATTAATGGCGACAGAATCCTGGTTAACAATTTTCAGAAATGGCTTAATGAGATTGTTTACAGGCTGGTTGTTATCCCCGTCGGAGTATTGTACCTGGACATTGTATGGCAATACGGTGAAGGCTTTGCTTGAGGCTGTCGTGTCAAAACGAGCGTTGCCACCTTGCTGCGCTATGATAGTACTGCTGCCCGCACCTACAATATGCAGCTTGTTATTGATTACCGTAGCTACGTTTAAGTTTGAGCTGGTGTAAACAACTGTAAGCCCGGAAGTAGCTGTCGCATTCAGGCTGATATCTGCATCGCCAGGCCTGCTTAAAGGCAACGCGGCAAAACTTATGCTTTGGCTCAGTTTGTTAACAGTTAAGGTTTGTGTAACCGGTGATGCCGCAAGGTAATTAGCATTCCCACCCTGCGAGGCGGTGATCACGGCCGTACCCGCACCGGTGATGTGCAACTTTGTGCCCGCTACCTGAACTACCGTACTGTCCGAACTGCTATAACTTACCGCAAGGCCAGAACTGGCTACAGCACCGGCCATAAAATCGCTGTCGGCAACTGTTTTTCCAGGGATCGCATTAAACGTAATGGTTTGTGCTTTTTGGCTAACGGTGAGGCTTTGATTAATAGAAGTAGCTGCTTTAAAACTGCTGTTTCCGGCCTGGGATGCAATGATGGTTGTTGTTCCGGCCGCTTTAATGTGGATGGCGCCATTGATCACACTGGCAACAGTAGTATCTGAACTGCTGTAGGAAACCGCTAAACCTGATGAAGCTGTTGCAACGGGCACAAAATCGGCATCGCCAAATGTTTTTCCGCTGAGGGACGCGAAGGTAATTGTTTGATCACCCAATACATCGGCAGCAATTTCGGTGCTGCTTAATGCCCTGCCGTAGATCTTGAAATTATCAATGGAGCCTTTGAACATCGGATCGGCAAACTGCGATTTGCCCAGATAATTTTGTGTGGTGCTGCCGAGCGCCGATGGTTTGATGGTAATGTTTGTTGAGGAGGTAACCGATGTACCATTTACATAAAGTGTGGTAGTAGTGCCCGCCCGCGTTACCGCCAGGTAGGTCCAGGTATTTAATGGGAAGGTGTAATTGTAATTGATATTCTGTTCTGCAGCCGAGCCGTTTTTAGTAGCGTAACGAATGGTTGACTGCCCGTTGGTAACACCGGCCTGTACAGTAAGGAACATGTATTGGGTAGTGCTTGAGCCAAAGTCAAAAACACGCATCCAGGTACTTATGGCGTCCATCCGCACCCAGGCAGATATGGTAAAATCGTTCAGGGTACTGAAAATACCGGCAGGCAATGTTGCATAAGCGTTCGCAGAACCATCAAGCAGCAAAGATTTTCCATATTTACCCGCAGCACGGCTTGCTGTTGCCGCGAGTGCAGCATGATTGGCGCCCCAGGCATCAATGCCTTTACTACTGCTTTCCTCATCAAATTGATAAAAGTCGCGTTGCCCGGCATTGGGTTTAGCAACCGCTTCTGTGCTTTGGGTACCTTCGCCGGTGCTGTCTGCAGGGGCTATAACATAAAAATAGGTTGTGCCATTGCTTACATTGCTGTCGGTGAAGGTAAGGTTACTAACCGAGCCAAGTGCGGTATATGGCCCGCCGGAAGTTGTTGAACGTTTAACGTTATAACTGTAGCCTGGAAGTGATTGCCATTCAAGGATGTTTTTGGCATCGCCCGCGGCAACTGTCAAAGAGTTTACAGCACTGCTAAGTACCGTGAGTACCAATGTGGAAGTACCTGTTGTACTGCCGTTGCCTGCCGACAGGCTTACATTAAAGGTGCCTGATTCTGTTGGTTTTCCTGAAATTTTGCCTGATAAAGAATCAATTTGTAACCCAGCCGGCAATCCGCTGGCCGAAAAATGGTTGGGCGACTTAATTCCTGTTACCGTATAAGTCATAGGTTTTCCTATCAGCGTGGTATCCGTTGGCGCGCTGGTGATAATTACCGGTAATGGCCGGTCGTCCAGGAGCACCACATCATTGCCCGTACCGCCTTTATAGCTGATGCGAAGCGTGAAATTACCAACAGTTATCGGGGCAAGTTCGGGCAAACCTTTAAATGTACCGGATATTGCCGCACTTCCGGTGTTATCAATGATAGTGAACGAACTTCCCTGGGCCAGGCTGGTCGAGTCGATAGCCGTGATCTGTAGTTTAGGCTGGTTCACTAAATTAACAATGGCTGTACTTACCTTATCACTGGTGGCCGAACTGGTGCTTAATTCTACTCTATAGGTGGCATCGGCATTCATGGTGAGGGTGCCCACTTTTATGGTGCCAATGGACTGGTTACCAGGTGCCAATGCCGCTCCTGTACCCGAACCGGTACCGATAGTAGCCGATGATGTGCTTTTACCACTGCCGCCAAACGTGCCGGCCGTTGCAACCACCGGACTGGTGAATGTGCCGCTGTTAGGATCGTTATTGAGCAAATAAGTGCCGTTTTTTATCGTCGTTGTTCCGGAATAAGCCTGGTTACCGGTAAATGTCAGAATAGCTGTTCCAACTTTCTCTACGTTCATACTGCCGGTCATCGTTCCGCCGTAGCTGGTAGTTATATTCAGTGCACCGATGCTGATGGTTGGGCTGCCGCCACCATCTGTACGGATGGCGCCCCTGCCGCTCAATGAGCCAAAGCTGATGGTGCCGGTAGGGAACATGATGCCCTGGCAATCATTGCCGTTGGCGTCGAGGTTCCATGATGCATTCGCGCTGCCTGATTGCGGCACTTCAAAACGGGTACGTGAGTTGCCGCTGCGTAATTTGGATACAAAGTACCCGGTAAAGCTGCTGTTATCGGCAAACAAATGTAAACCGGCATATACGTTACCATCCTGAATAATTGTTCCGCTGCCGGTAAGCCGCCCGTAAAGGTTCAATGCGTTGCTGGTTTGGTAAAAATAACTGGTTTTTCCGGCAGCGATTTCAATATCGTTGTATAAGGTAGCATCACCGTTCGCCGAAAAAAGCGCGCCGCCGTTCATGGTTATTTTTCCGGTACCGAGCGGGCCTGATGTAGGGGCGGAGGGCGCTCCTGTACTTGTTCCGGATATTTCCATCCCATAAACTGGCGGCCAGCTTTGCCCGTTCCCGTTGAGGATAGTACCGCCGGAGTAGGTGTTATTGCCTCCTGCGTACAGGAACCCGATACCGTTCTTGAGCAGGCTGCCTGTGCCTGTTATTTGCCCGATTAATGATACGGTGCCGCTTACATTGGGGGTGTTTACATTGAGTAACGTATCGAGCGTTACAGGCATCTTCAGGGTTTGATACCCAGAGCTGTTATTAACCAGGTCATTTCGCAAATGAATTGCTGCGCCGTCAATGGTATAGTTGCTGGCGTTTGCATTAAACTGGATTCTCGAGGCTACGAGGTTTGGGATGTCGTTGGTCAGTACGGTATCTGCACTATTTTGAAAAGTAATAATGGCTGGATTAACCGGTGTCGCGTTTTCCTGCCAGTTGCTGGCCAGGGTAAGCGAGTCGGACTCGGGCTGCTGGCTCCATGTTGAAGTGCTTGAGCCGGGTACGCCAAATGTTTCGGCCGAATTGGAGCTTTCTTTGGTTTGGCCCACAGATGAAACAACATAGTAGTATGGGCTTCCGTTGCTTACATTCAGATCCGCGTATGCCGTAGTTGAAACATTGGCTACAGTAGTATAAGGACCGCCGCTTATCGTAGCGCGTTTTACATTATAAGTAGCCGCACCTGCTGCTGCATTCCAGCTCAAGTCAACTTCCTTGTTTTTATTAACAGCTGCAGGCTGCGCCGGGGCAGCCGGTGGTACTGATGAAAAAATAACATTTGAGTTTCCGCTTTCCAATGTTCCGGCAAGCGCGGTCACTACATAATAATTGTTTACCTCGGGTACAGGGCTGGCATCAATATATGATGTGTTGGTTATACCTGATTGTATAGTGGTAAACGGCCCGGTGGATGATGACGACCGTTTTACCGAATAGCTGGTAGCATTGGCTGAAGCTACCCAGGAAATATTAATTTGTGTAGCGTTAACAACCGCCGCCGCAGCTGAAGCGGGCGCTGCCGGCGCCTGGTTATTGACCACATTCAGCATGAGGGTTGCCGTGCCGGTGCCGCTGGCATTAGTGGCGGCTATGGTAATTTCGCTTTGCCCTAACGCGGTAGGTGTACCCGAGATGATACCGGTGGCCGCATCAATGCTAAGCCCTGCCGGCAAGCCGCTGGCACTATAAGAAGATGGATTAGCACTGGCTACGATGTTATAACTGAAAGGCCCACCACTGGTAGCTGTGGCTGTGGTAGCACTGCTAATCTCCGGAGACCCGGCAGGTGCAGATTGACTATAGGCTACATTACTGAACGTGGCTATATTTAGCGCCGAGTTATTACTGGAAAGGGCATAAAATCCGGCATACAAATCCGTGGGGAAACCTGTTGCAGAATACCAGCAACCGAGACCGGTCCAACTAATGCCATCCTGCGAATGGTATGTAAATATGCGGGTGCCTACACGCTCAATTTTTAACCACCAGGGGGCTTTGGGTTGGTAGTGGTTTCCGGCACCGCCTGTCGCTTTAAGGAAAATATCATAAAAAGCCGAACCGGGCGCCAGCGATTGGCGTAGCATGACCCCGCAACCACCGGTATTTAACGACATATTCTCAACTTTTACTACCAGTCCGGCATCGCCGCTAATTTTCTTAAAATTAAAGCTAAAAGCATTACTGGTAGAAGTTCCGGCGCCTTGAAGTGTCCAAACCCCGTTATTGTAGGCAGCGCTGCCCGCCAACCCGGTATTACCGATATCAATATTGGTAAGGTTGCTCACCGGCTGCACATGATCAGCAGGATAATATACCTGGGGCAACTTAACCGCGGTAGATGTATCTGATGATTTCAGGTATAAGAAATTGCCGCCGGCAGGAGAATAATTGGTGGCACCGGGCTGCATTAATGCGGCTCTCATCCTGTCGGTATTAGGGGTAGGTATTCCCTTGCGTACAGCATAAGCGCTGTAAATAAGATTAGTCATGTCGCCAACCCTCGCTCCGGGCTGAATACCCCAGTTAGTCCAATAACTTGCATACCCTCCCAGCGGGATAAAGGTCATTGTTGCTCCGTCAAAAGCGTATTTATGATACAGTTCACCGATAGCCAATACCCGGTTATCCAATTCGGCAAACATATCTGCACCTTGCTTGTAGGCAACTTCTGCACCCCAGGCCAGTGCGGCTGCCTGCACACGCCAATGGTCGTCGCGGCCCGAATCCCCAACTTCGCCACCGGGCAACGAATTGCGCATACCTCCTCCGGCATCCATCCGGTACACTTCCACCGCCTGGTTAAACCGGGTTACATCATCACAAAAAACGGATGCGGCAAGAGCTATTTTTAACTGGAGGGCTCCTTTATTCGCGTCGCGCAAGGGGCTTGGTACCCAGGAAGTAGGGAATAAAACATTAGCAAAATAATTTTTTACGTGCTGTGTGTTGGCTGCGGTCCAACCGGGAAAAGTACAACGAAGGATTTCAGCACCTACGCCCCAATACTGCGCATAGTCGCCAATATCCAGCATTGATTCTCCGCCGCCCCATGTAGTATTGGTTACTGCCCAGGCATCCAACATATTAGTAGCTTTGCGGGCATAAGTTGAGTCGCCTGTAAACCACCACATCCAGGCCAGGTTGTGAACAGCCTGCATGTCTTCAATCCAGGCACTGTTGTTTAGGTTTGGCGCCCTTGTAACAGTTGCAAAAGGCCCCTTTTGCCCATAGCCCAATTGTGAATGCGAGCCGTTTTTAAATGCATTATAACCGGATAGCCATGGTTCGCGGCTAATGTTGGCTTTCAATTGATCCAAATCGGCCCGGTTAAAGGCCACGCCAGGATGGACAAAAGGTTGGGCGCATACACCCATCGTGACAAACATCGACAGCGAAAACAACAGCAGCCTTATCTGCCGGTGCGTACCTGTCAAATAATTACAAAGCGTAAAAAGTTTTTTCATGGTTTAATTGTTTAGGTAAACATATTTACTGCCGTTCCGGTATGTTTGGAAGTCGTGTAAGAGCGTGGAACAAAACAGTTTTATAATCGGACACACCAAAGACAATGACTGCTGTAAATGATACTCACAGCAAACTGGTGTTTTTTGAAATTTTTATGACGTTAAAGCGCTTGGAATAAGCTGCTTTGTGTATGGGTAAGTATTGTAGAAGTAATTAAAGATTCTTTCAATTCCTTTCTTGAGCTATTGTCTGTACACTCCTTCAATGATTTATTATCAATTGAAAAACGGTGTCATTTCGACGAACGTAGCGTCGGGAAAGTGTGTTGGGGGAGGAGAAATCTTCTACACCATGTCCGCGAGCTTTTCACGTTACTTGGCATATCGTATAAGATCTCCTTTGCTCGCTCGCTCAGGCCTCCACAGCTCTATTGAAATGACATTTTCTTTTAGTTGAAAAGAAGTGTACACAACAGTAGTTTCCCAAGAAGGGAATCGCACAATTTAATACCTTAAAAATATTAGTGGAGATATAAAAGATTGCACACAAGGACAGGTAGTCAATCTTACCCTCAATCCTTGCGCGGAAACTGGACCCCGTCCACATGTTCACCCACAAATATGTTAGCCATATCGCTTGTTTTATAAAAGCCGGGTTTGCCCGGCATCTTATCGAATATCAGGGTGCTGTTTATCTTCAGGTTTTCAAATATAACTTTCCTGATGCCGCGTTTGTCATCATAGCCGGCTATAACAGACATATTAGCCCGCGTCCCGTTATAATTAACATTCCTGAACAGTATGTTCTCGATCCCCAGCCCGGGAGAGGTGTTATATTTTCGGTTGTACATCACTCTTAAATTAAACAGTTGCCCCTTGCGGATATCCTCAATCTCCACGTTTTCAAAACTGGCGTTCCTGATCAGGTTGCTGTCGCCGGCATTAAGTGATATGCAGCCCTGGTAATCAAGCTGGTTTTCGTTATGGTCAAGTACGGTCATATTTTGAACCCGGATATTCTGTAATGTGTCCGGGTGGTCAGTATCGCCGTGGGTGCCTATCAGTAGCGGGTGGGCTACATCTGCCCATAAAATGGCGTTGTTAACTGTAATATCGGAGGTATTGCCATAATAATTCCAACGGTGACCGTAAATAGCGATACAATCGTCAGAGTTTCGCATGTATATATGATCGAGCTTAATATCCTGACTACAGAAAATGTCTATGCCATCGGCATTACCGGTAGAACTAAAAGCTTTGAAATTGCTTATTTTCACATGCTTTGATTCGCCCATCAAAATAGAATAACCCGTTGGGAGTTCAATGATCCCGTCGATACTGATGGTATTGCTGTACTGGATGATCAAATGATCGTTCCTTAATTTTGAGGGTGTTCCTGTAGTATTTTGTGGTTTAACGCTGTCGTCCTGTACCGGGTGTTGTGTAAGGATTCCGCGGCCGCAGATCCTGACGTTCTCTGCATGATCTATAACAAATGAGCCTTCAACAATAGCGCCGCCGGCCACATACACGGTTTTACCCGAGGGGATCACCATCCGGCCGATTTTATGGATGCCCGGGCCAAAATAAAGTGTTTGCGCATCGGCTTTTGTGGGACGGCTGCTTTCTATAGGATTGGCAAAAATCTGCAGGTTTTCAAAAATGTTGCCGTTTACCTCTAACGAAACATATTGCGAAGCGCTTAATTCAAATTCTACAACGTTGCCTTTAACCTCGGGCTTGATGCCGTATGCGGTAGGTCTGATCCTTACTTCTTTGATATTCCCCAGGTTTAGCTTAACCCGGAGCTTTACTGAACCGGAACAATCAAAATAAGTAAAAGCGGTTTTTTTAATAATGCGCTGCGTGTCAAAACGAGCCGCAACATCGGCGTTATATACATCTAAGGGCTGCCAGTTGCCTGTACCCTGCCGCACATCTACTTTAATTGTATGATTAACTAAGTTACTTTCGGGTGCTTTATAAGTTATGATTTCTGCCTTGACTGTTTTTAATAAAAATACGACTGCACATGCCAGTGCCAGGAATTTGTTCATAGAAGTTTTTATAGTGTATAGAGGAAGACAATAAAGGCGGATTCTCATACTCAATAAAAAAACTATATCGAAAAAATAACTGCATTTGCCGGAGATAATGTGCCCTAATGAGATACCTAGGAACAATTTGAACTAAATCACTAATCTCTTTGAGTATATTTAATAGCATTGCTTGTCCTTATTACTGTTGTTGCCCTGTATCCTGAACAATGAAGAATAAATACCTTTTTTTTGCCTTTTTTATAGCCCTTTCTCCCTTTTGCAATAATGCTGTGTCCGCAAAGCAAAAGGTTGTTGCACTGCTTTATTCACCAGATAACCGTACGCGGGCGCAATTTTCACTGGATGAGCAAGGGCAGCTGTATTATCGGTTAATTTTCAATACACGGTTAATTGTTAACTGGTCGCGTTTGGGGATCGAAACTACCGGTTCTTCATTAGTTCAGGGTATCACGTTAAAGGGATCGGCCAAAAAAGAAATCAATGAAAAGTTTTTGTGGCCGCTGGGGGAGGATGCCAGCCTGGTAAACCATTGTAACGAGCTCACGCTTCATTGCACCTCTGGCATAGGTAATTATGATATAATCGTAAGGGTATATGATGGAAGCCTGGCGTTTAGGTATGTCTGTAAGCAGCTTGGTGATAGTATTGTACAACTTAAATCGGAGCTAACGGAGTTTAACCTTGCAACAAGCTATCGCATTTACCAGTATCACGAAGAATCTGTTTTCCGGCCGGTTATGGTCGATTCATTGCCGGGTACCAGTGACCTTCCTTCAACGCTTACAGCCGCACAGTCATATATAAGTATCGGCGAAGCCGATAACCGCAATTACACCAAATGCGTATTGGTTCACGGCAGCCGCCCCAATAGCCTGTCGTTACAATTTTATACGGATACCATTTACCGCGACCATCGCGTTCAATCGGTTCGGAAGGATTCATTAATCCGGTTCACCGATAGTCTCATTACTCCCTGGCGAACCATCAGTTGCAGTAGTACTGCCATAGGTTTGCACGCGTTTAGTCAGCTTAATCTTAAACTGGTTAAACCGCTTAGTAATGAGGTACCCGATTATGTAAAACCCGGAAAGGTTTTCAGGGTACCTATCAATACGCAGGGCGCTCTTGATGGAATTGATTTTGCTCAAAAAATGAACTTTCAATACATTTTAGTTGATGCAGGCTGGTACGGTGCCGAATTTCGAACTACTTCTGATCCTACCAGATACCTGCCTGATTTCCACTTGCCGGATATCATTGCCCATGCCCGGCAAAAAGGCATCGGTGTTATTTTATACGTAAATTATGTGGGGCTCAAAGCTAAGATAGATACCATATTGCCGCTTTATAAAAAGTGGGGAGTTAGCGGGCTAAAGTTTGGGTTTGTAGATGGCGGCACGCAGAAAGGCCTTGCCTGGCTTGATTCGGCCGTAAAAAAAGTAAATGATTATGGCATGGTACTTAACGTACATGATCATTATAAACCCACAGGTTTGAGTCGCCGGTACCCGTATGTGCTGAGCCAGGAAGGGATCAGGGGCGACGAAAACAGTCCCGATGCTTTCCATAATACCGTATTGCCGTTTACGCGTTACCTGGCCGGCCCTGCCGATTTTACCTTTTGCTACCCCAACAGGGTGAATGATTACAGTAAAAATATCCGGGTAAGCAAAGCTCAGCAAATGGCCCTGACCATTGTATACTTTGACCCGCTCCAGGCGATTTTCTGGTACGGGCGGTCGCAGGATTACCGGGATGAGGCGGATATTGAATTTTTTAAATATGTGCCCACCGTATGGGATGAAAGTAAATATGTGCAGGGAGAGATAGGCGAAGGCATTACCGTAGCACGTCGTAAGGGCCGTACCTGGTACCTGGGCAGCGCTGCAGGTCTTCAGAAATGGGGAGGAAGCTTCAAGCTCGATTTCCTGGAAAAAAATCAGGTATACACCGCTACTGTTTATGGCGATGACGGACAGGGCGGCATACAGGTAAAAAAGGTTGAGCTCAGGCACAATGATGCTTTTGTTGTTGACCTGGATGCAAAAGGGGGCCAGGCCGTTATCATAAGACCTCAAATAAAGTAGGGGGCGGAGATGTTGTTGTGCGGCATTATTAATGATTGTGTTAGTTTGACTTAAGGAGGACCCGGCTTTGGGCGAAATGAAGAAAAAATTGGCTTTGAAAGATATTGCTGCCGCGTTAAAAGTGTCAGAAGCATCTGTTTCCTATGTTCTTAATGGCAAGGCGAGGCAATATGGCATCAGCGTGGCGCTGGAAAATAAAATACTGAGGTTTGTTGAAAAGGTAGGTTACCGGCCAAACCGGCTGGCAGCCAGCCTGCGGACGGGAAAAAGTAAAACGGTGGGCATGATTGTGGAAGATATCAGCGATCCTTTTTTTTCGGCCATTGCGAGGGTTGTGGAAGAGCATATTTATAAAGAAGGTTACCGCGTTATTTATGGCAGTTCTGAAAATTCGACCGTTATTGCCCGCGACCTGCTGCAAACTTTTAAAAATTACCAGGTAGATGGGTACATCCTGGCGCCTACTGCAGGTTTGGAAGATGATATCAACCAGCTTGTAAAGGAAGGTTACCCGGTAGTGGTGTTCGACCGCGCCTCGCCTGATCTGCAATGTTCCAAAGTACTTGTCGATAACTTTCGCGGCAGCGAGACTGCGGTTTTACATTTGATAGATAACGGCTTCCGTAACATTGCCATGGTTACGCTTGCGGCCGGGCAGGATCAAATGAACGAACGTGTTAACGGTTATCACGCGGCCCTCCAAAAACACGGGCTGCCGCCTATCCTAAAAGAAATTATATATAATGAAGATCCACACAAAACCATCCAGAACCTTAAAAGCCTCCTGAAAAGTAAAAAGGATATAGATGCCATTTTTTTTGCGACCAACTATCTCGCCTTAAGCGGCCTGCAGGCCCTGAAAGAATCAGGACTGATAATTACCAGGGACATCGGTGTTGCTGTATTTGATGATATTAACAATTTTGCCCTTTTTAACCCGGCCATAACTGCTGTTGCCCAGCCAATTAAAGAGATCGGGCTCAGGGTTACCAAAATTTTATTGGAAGAGCTTCAGGATAACCACATAATCGATTCGCAAAATATTTTATTGAAAACCAAACTGATCATAAGGGATTCATCCGTAAGGTTACCGGTTTAATTTATCCGAAAAAAAAATTAAAAAAAATGAGTATCAAACCTGTTTGGGATTGTCTTTGTTATAACTCTCCCCTAATAAACCGTCCGGTTTAGCAAAGTTGGTTATAATAAGGCTTCTGAAAGGAAGCCCTTTTTGTTAATGATAAACAGCAGGGAATATTGAGAAAAATGATCGGTTGGGGCACGGATATAATCCTTGTTCTTTATTTGTCAGATAATTATATTTTTGTTTTGAGTAAAATGTTACAGGGTGCAGACATGATAGTGTATCGATTTATGAAAAAAAAGCGAAACGAAGCGGAACCCTTAGAGCTATTTCAGATAAAGAATCCGAAAGCAGACGAACAAACGATCAAAAAAAGCTGGAATTCAATTGTTCAGAAAATAAATCAGGAACCTAAAAAGAAGCGCCAGGAGTAATGTTTAACCTGGCGGGACAGTTTTTGAAACACGAACCAAATGTTTCGCGGCACTTATATTCAAATTGAGCAGTATTCAACAACCGGCATCCTCCTGTATGCGGCCTTTTAAAGCAGCCGCACGTTGGTGTTGTGTAATTATTTTAGGAACACTGATTTTAAATAGCAATGCCGCGGCGCTTGCTTTACCCAATATACAGCGGCTTGGCCTCAAAGACGGGCTTTCCAACAGCGAAGTACGGTGCATTTTCCAGGATCATTCAGGCTATATGTGGTTTGGCACTTACGACGGCCTGAACCGTTTTGACGGATATGACTTCCGTATTTACCGCAATCAGCCCGAAAAGCAACATTCAATTATTCATAATTTTATTAATTGTATTGCAGAGGATGCGGCCAATAATTTATGGGTAGGTACGCGCCAGGGCATAAGTATCTTAAACCCGGTAACTGAAGAGTTTTCTCCGGCGTATGCAATTTTGGGCGGCAAAGAAACACCCGTGACATCTTTTGTAAGGGACATTAAAACGGACCGCTCCGGGCGTATTTTCATTGCCACCCTTTCCAACGGCCTTATCGTTATTGATAAGGGCAAACGAACCGGCCATGTTATACCATACTATGATAACGGAAAAGCTGTACAGAGTTATAACGTTAGCGCGTTGTATGTAGGGCCAGGCGACCAAATCTTTGCGCTGATCAGCGGCGCGGGCCTTTTTACGTATGATGCGGTACACGGTACTTTGAAGTTACTGAACACTTCGGTTACCGGCGCTACCTGTATTTATCCCGAAGGCAATGGTTTATGGGTAGGCACAACCCAGGGCCTGCACCATTATGATTTCAAAACTGGGCAATATGACCGTCTTTTTGATGAGTTTAACGGGCCTTTCAAATCGGGCAGGATAACGAGCCTGCAAGTCATGCCCGATAGTACACTTTGGGTGAGTACCGATGGCGGCGGGATCCAGATCATGGATAAAGGGCGCGACAAGATTACCTATCTGCCTGCGGGGAGTGACGAGCACTCACTTTCAAGTGATGCTGTTTATGCTTTATTTTTAGACCGCGAAGGCAGAAAGTGGATAGGTACATTACGGGGCGGAGTAAATGTTATTGATGAGGTAAAAGAACGTTTTATAAATATCAGGCATAATGACCTGAACGCCAACAGCCTTATCAGTAACTTTGTTAAATCGTTATATGAAGCACCCGATGGCAGGCTGTGGATAGGTACCGATGGCGGCGGATTGAGCATTTGGGACCGGCAGGCCCATCGCTTTACTAATTTTCGCCATGATGCCTCACACCCCGGCACCCTAAGCTCAAACTTTGTAACCAGTATTGCCGGGGATAGGGAAGGCAGGATCTGGGTTGCCACTTATGGGGGCGGCATTAACCTGTACCAGCCGGGTTCCAATACATTCACTATATTTCGGGGTGTAGACAGGCAGGGAGCTGCCAGCCGGGTAGTGTTCTGGTGCCTGTACCTGGACCATGCTGGAAATCTTTGGGCCAGCGGCTTACAGGACGGGCTGTTTCTATATGATAAGCATAATAACCAATTCAGGTTGTATGACGCGGCACTGACCAATATCCTTTCAATGGGCGAAGATCATTTTGGAAACCTTTGGGCTGGAAATTTCGAAGGGGTTTATAAGATTGATCAAAAAAGCAACTCACGTAAGTTTTATCCGGTAGGTAAAGCGGTAAGATCAATGCAGAAAGCAGGCAACGGCGACATGTGGTTGGGTACAGAAGCCGGCTTGTTGTATTTTTCAACGTCTAAGGAAAAAATCATTCACCACTATACCACCAGTAACGGACTTAGTAATAATACGGTACTGGCCATTTTGGAAGACGCGCAAAAGCGTTTGTGGCTAAGCACTTACAACGGGCTTTGCCGATTTGATCCCAAAGCCGTTAGTTTTACCAATTTTTTTGAAAGCGATGGCCTGGCGAGCAATGAGTTTAACTTTAACGCGGGCTTAAGGCTAAACAATGGTCAGCTTGCGTTTGGGGGGATCAATGGTGTCACGATATTTCATCCGCAGGCAATCCTGCCCCTGCATGATATCCCCAACATTGTTATAACTGATATTAAAATTAACAATAAGCCCATAAGTACTTATCCGGACTATGTGAAGACGGATGCTGGGAATGTTATCCGGTCGTTAGAGGTTCCTTACGATCAGGCATCAATAGCCGTTAGTTTCGCAGCTATCGAATTTACCGCGCAGGATAGGATCGGTTACCGTTATATGCTCCAGGGCTGGGACAGGGGATGGATTTACGCAGGGAGGCAACGTAATGCGCTTTATACCCGTTTAGAGCCCGGTACGTATACATTAAAAATTAACTGTACTAATGCCGAAGGGCAATGGATTAGCCGGGAAATCCATCTTCATATCATTATTTTGCCGCCCTGGTATCGTACCGTCTGGGCCTACCTGATTTATGCGATGTTGCTTGCGGCAGTTGTTTACTGGTACCTGCGTTATAGGTTTAGGGAAACACGGCTTAAATATGAAGTACAACTGGCCAATGCCGCCGCTGCACACCAGCGCGACCTGCAGGAAAAGGAACGCGAATTGAATGACAGGCGCGTAGAGTTTTTCACGGGTGTTTCTCATGAGTTTCGTACGCCCCTTTCGCTCATCATCAACCCCTTAAGGGATTTGCTTGCGAAAATTGGCCCTGAGAACCGTGCGGAACTTAATATTGTTTATCGTAATTCAAGGCGCCTGTTAAGCCTTGTTG
Source organism: Mucilaginibacter gossypii (assembly GCF_900100945.1). GTDB lineage: Bacteria > Bacteroidota > Bacteroidia > Sphingobacteriales > Sphingobacteriaceae > Mucilaginibacter > Mucilaginibacter gossypii. Next base: position 186,332 of record NZ_FNCG01000013.1, read on the forward strand.
ATCAGCTGTTGCTGTTTCGTAAGGCCGATTCGGGCGCTGGGATCCTGCAAATTGCGCCAATGGACATTACCCTTGTTTGCCGGGAGGTATTTTTATGTTTTGTGCAGCAGGCCAGGCTTTCGGGTATCAGTTTTGAATTAAACGTGCCGGAAGAGCCGGTACTGATTTACGGAGACAGGGAAAAGATCGAGATTATCCTGTTTAACCTCATATCCAATGCTATTAAATATACGCCGGCCGGGAAAGCCGTGTGTGTTGGCCTGCAATCGGGACCGGATGAGGTGGTGATCAATGTGATTGACAATGGACCCGGAATATCTCTGGAAGCGGGGAAGCATATCTTCGAAAAGTTTTACAGGTCAAATACGCATGGACAGGCGGCAAAAGGAGGCTTTGGGATCGGCTTATTCCTGGCCCGCCAGTTTACCATAGATCACGGCGGCTCATTAACGTTTGAAAGTGGGCCGGGTAAGGGCTCTGATTTTTGTTTAACCCTGTTAAAGGGTAAAGCTCATTATTCGCCGGATGTGGCAGCGGCAGCCGATGCCGCTGATTTATCGCCTTTGCTTCGTGAAATGGTGGAAGACCAGCCGGCGATAGCTGAAGCCAGCCAAATTAATGATATTGATTTTGAAGCTGATAAGATTTTTACCGACAAGCAAAGGATCCTGGTTATTGATGATGACAGCGAGATCCGGGCTTACATTTGTTCCATTCTTGAAAGCCGTTACAGGGTTTACGAGGCAGATAATGGTTTGACCGGTTTACAGAAAGCGAAAGAAAAGCAACCCGATCTTATTATCTGCGATGTAATGATGCCTGGTTTAAATGGCATTGAACTTTGCTCAACCATTAAGCAGGACCAGCAATTGAGCTATATCCCGATGATTTTACTAACAGCCAGTTCATCTGCCGAAAATAAGATCAAAGGACTGGAAAGCGGCGCCGATGACTATATTTCCAAACCTTTTGATAAAGATGTACTGGTTGCGCGTATTGCCAATCTGCTGCAAAACAGGAGTAACCTTCAAAGCTATTTTTATAATACCATTACCCTGAAATCGGTTAACGTCACTATTTCGGATGAGTATAAAAACTTCCTGGAAAAATGTATCGAAATAGTTGAGCAGCATATTACCGACGAAAACTTCAATATCAAAATACTGGCTTCAGAGATCGGCATGAGCCATTCAAATCTTTACCGCAAAATTAAATCGCTGTCGGGTCATACCGTTAATAGCTTCATCCGCTACATACGCCTCAGAAAGGCGGCTGAGCTGCTGATCCAGTCGGATATGAATGTTAATGAAGTGGCCATTGAAACAGGCTTTAACAGCATTAAATACTTCCGCGATCAGTTTTTTAAACTGTTCGGCGCTAACCCATCAGACTTTCTTAAGCAAAAAAGACCTGTATTTAAGAAAAATAAAAACACAATTAACTGATATTGAGTTATTTATGTGTATTCTCTCCATTGCTTAATCAATTGAGTAAATTGATAAATTGCCGAATTTATACCGCATAAATGACCAATTTGAGTCCCATCTGCCGAATAAAATCTATTCATATTAGCTTATATAAACCAGTTATTAGAACCATAGGCAAACTTACTTAATCGATTATGTAAATCGGTTTTCAGCTTAGGTTCCTAAAGTCGGCAACGACCAATTTAAAGAGAAACCAGTTTTTAAAGCCAATATGAACAATTGTAACCAGCTAACTACATGGTGGGAAGAAGCCCTCCACGGAAATGTCAAATCTTTTGGCAGGATACATGACGAACTGTATTCCGGTTTGTATTTCTACCTCTATAAAATTATTAAAGATGAGGATGCAGCCCAGGATGTTTTACAGGAACTGTTTATAAAAATGTGGGAGCGGAGGATAACATTTGGACCTATTAAAAATGTTAAATACTATTTCTTTAAATCGGCACGGTCACTTGCCATTAACTTTTTAAAGGCCTCGCGGCCCGAGTTTGTAGGCTTATCCGCAAGCCATGATATCGATATTGTTTTTTCGAGGGAAGATGTGCTTGTTTTGGAAGAAACCGGGAGAGAAGTGGAGCACATGCTTGCGCTTGCCTTGAATACCTTGCCAAGGCGCCAGAAGGAGATGATCTTTTTAAGATATTTTGATAATTGGAATTACGATCAGATTGCTGAAGTAACGGGGTTACAATATCAGTCGGTAGTTAATCATGTACACCGGGGCATCAATCAACTGCGTATTAAACTTTCTGAAGGCAGTAAGATAGCCACAACCGAACTGGTGCTTTCATAAAAACATTATATAAGATTTCCTGACTTTCAAAAAACACCGAATGATTAAAAAAATACTTTTAAAAAGAATAACCATGGCTGTCATGACTTTGCTGATTACAGGCCAGGTATATGCACAGCATCAAAAAATCATAAACCCCGGAGAAGTTTGGCCCGATAACCGGGGAGAACATATCCAGGCGCATGGCGGAGGGATTATAAAAATAAAGAACACATACTACTGGTATGGAGAAGAAAGACGTCGGGGACTGGATTCAAATAAACGTTATGTTAGCTGTTATGCGTCAAAAGACCTGACGAACTGGACATTCAAAGGTGATGTTGTTCAGATGACCGATCCCGAAAACCTGGGGCAGCGCTGGGTTCTGGAAAGGCCCAAAGTTTTCTACAGCAAAAAGAGCCGGCAATATGTCATGTATTTCCATCTTGACAATGCAACTTATAAGTTTGCTCGGGTTGGCATCGCCGTAAGCGACCGCCCTGATGGTAATTTTAAATACCTGAAAAGCTTCAGACCCCTGGAGCATGAAAGCCGGGATATTGGCCAGTTTATAGATGATGATGGTACGCCATATCTTGTTTTCGAAGACCGTCCGCTCGGGTTTCATATCGTCCGGCTTTCGGAGGATTGCCTCAGCATTGACCGGGAGATGTGCCTGATAGCCGAGCATATGGAAGGTGGGGCTATAGTGCATTATAATGGCCTTTATTACGCAATAGGCTCCGCGCTTACCGGCTGGAAGCCCAATCCTAACCGGTATGCAACAGCAAAAACCCTGAAAGGCCCGTGGTCGGAGTTTAAAGACATAGCGCCGAAGGAAAAAAACACATATGGTTCGCAATCTACCTTATTACTCAAAGTTAGCGGGAAGAAGGATACGACAGTATTGTTCCTGGGGGATATTTGGAAGCCGAAAGAACAATGGAATTCCCGGTATTTATGGATGCCTGTTCAGATCGGGGATGGTAAGCTTTGGCTTCCTGAGCCCGCTCCGTTTAAGATCGACGTGAAAAACGGCACTGCAAATTAATCAGCATTTTTATACAATTCATTCTTCATAAGGTTAGTTAATAGATTAAGGGGCAGGGGTGCCCCTTTTTCGTTTTTACCGGCCCGGCACGTGCCTGAGCTGCGCCGTTTTTTGACCGGTAAAGTTGGTACCGGTTAGCGCCCGCTGATTTCCATTCATTTTGTTACAATCAAGCTGGTGATCTTCGCCCATGATTTAATAATGTATTAATATTGGTGGTCTACTTTTACCGGCATATCATTATCTTATGTCACTAAAAAAAATGCTCTGCCTAATCGTTTTGCTGCTTATCTGCAGCAGGTTCGTTCGGGCGCAAGAGCTTGCCGCTATTGAAAATAAACGGGTAAAATTGCCCAATGGGTGGTCATTAACACCTGTTGGCAAGAGCCTTCCCCTGGGCGATCTGCCCCTGAATATCGTTGTGAGCAAAAGCCATCATTATGCCGCGGTTACCAATAATGGGCAGAGTGTTCAAACCATTCAGCTTTTAGACGCACGTACAGATCGTGAACTGGACAAAGTATTGATCAGCAAAGCCTGGGGAGGCCTGGTTTTTAGTGCAGACGAGCAATCACTCTACGCCTCAGGAGGTGACAATAACTGGATTATTCGTTACGCCATCAATAATGATAAGCTGCTGGCGACTGATACCATAAAACTGGGCGAAGCATGGAGCAAAAAGCCCAATTCGGTATCCATTTCACCTACCGGGCTGGCCCTTGATGATAAGCGCGGTGTTTTATATGTAGTTACCAAACTGGATAACAGCCTGTACCTTATCGATCTCAAAACAAAAACAGTCATTCAGCAGGTTAAATTGGGCACAGAGGCTTATACCTGCCTGTTATCGCCGGATATGTCAAAATTGTACATCAGTCTTTGGGGTGGCGATAAGGTAGCTGTATTTGATACAAAAGAAAATAAACTCACAGATGCAATTGCGGTAGGGGATAACCCCAATGACCTGTGCATTTCCCGGAATGGAAAATACCTGTATGTAGCCAACGCCAACGATAATACAGTATCGGTAATTGACGTGCGCAAAAGTAAAGTACTTGAAACCCTGAACACGGCAGTATCACCTACGCCGCTTAGCGGTACCACCAGTAACTCGGTAGCCCTGAGTAAGGATGGCAAAACATTATACATTGCCAATGCCGATAATAACTGCCTGGCCGTGTTTAATGTAACAAAGCCAGGTGCCAGTCAGTCGCTTGGTTTTGTGCCCACGGGCTGGTATCCCAGCGTTGTGCGTGTTATTGATGATAAATTGTACGTAGCCAATGCTAAAGGCTTTTCGTCGCTGCCTAATCCGCATGGGCCTAACCCGGCAGCCAAAAGTCAAACCGTTGTACTGCATGGAGGCGATCCGTTCAGGCCCGCACGTACAGAATATATCGGCGGCGGCTTATTAATGGGTACTTTGAGCATCATCCCCACGCCAACAGATAAGCAGCTGGCGGTTTATTCGCAGGCAGTAGTTCGTAATACACCTTATCACCGGGAACAGGAAACAGGGGCTTATAGCGAAGAGGGCAATCCCATTCCGGCTAAAGTAGGAGCTGCATCGCCAATCAAATATGTTTTTTATGTTATCCAGGAAAACCGGACGTATGACCAGGTACTGTCAGATATGCCGAAAGGCAATGGCGATACCAGCCTGCTGCTGTTTGGCAAACGGATTACGCCCAATCATCACGCTTTGGCCGAAAACTTTGTGCTGCTGGATAATTTTTATGTAGACGGTGAGGTTAGCGCCGACGGGCATAACTGGAGCCTGGGCGCGTACGCTACTGATTATATGGAAAAAAACTGGCCTACCAGTTATGGCGGCCGCGGCCCGGGTGCTGTAGGCCTCACTGCAAAAAATAAGCTCTACATCTGGGACCAGGCCAACCGGTTCAACGTAACTTTCCGTACTTACGGCGAGTTTATCAATGCAGATAATACGCCGCAGATACCTATCCTGAAAGACCATTTTACAAAAGCCTATCCCACCCGCGACCTGCGTGACCCTGACACCTTGCGGTACCAGGCCTGGGAACATGATTTTGACTCGCTGATGCGCAACAATGCCTTGCCGCGGCTAAATACCATCCGGATGCTGTCAGATCATACGGAGGGCACCACCCCGGGCAGGCCGACACCCTTTGCCCATGTGGCGGATAATGATCTTGCTGTTGGCCGGCTGGTGGAGCATATCAGTAAAAGCCCGATATGGGAAAACAGCGTGATTTTTATACTTGAAGATGATGCACAGAATGGCCCTGATCACGTTGACGCCCATCGTTCACCTGCCTATATGGCGGGGGGATTTGTAAAACGTAATTTTGTTGACCACACCATGTATTCCACTTCGTCGGTGCTGCGTACTATCGAGCTGATTCTCGGGCTGCCGCCTATGACGCAATATGATGCATCGGCTACAGCCATGTGGCGTTGTTTTAATAGAACGCCCGATACCAAACCATTTAACAGCCTGCGTTCAAATATTAACCTTAATGAACTTAATCCTAAGGGCACAAAGCTTGCAGCAATGGCCAGGGGGCTTGATTTTTCGGCAGTTGACCGGGTACCCGACGAGATCATGAACAACATGATATGGAAAGCGATTAAAGGAGAAAATACAATTGTGCCCACGCCGGTACGGGCAGCCTTTGTAAAGGCCGTTCAAAAAGCAGACGATGATGATTAACATAAGAAAAGCCTGATAAGGATGAATGAAAAAATTGTCCAGTCATTTTTATCAGGCTTCCCGCCTCATCAGAGGTTTGGAGATTAGGTTAGCTCATAAAAATTGACGGTATTTCACCTGCAAAGTGATGTACCACCTGGCCTATCGGCTGACTTAAAGCTTCAAAAGCCCCTATGGGACTGCCAGGTTAATCCCTGCTCCAACAATTCCTGAAAAATATTTTTCATCAGTTTCCTCTTCCCGAAACCACTCTATTTTAACTAAACCTATAATTCATACCCAATACCAAATTGTTCTTGATTTGCAGGCTTTTACGGGCAAACCAATCTCGTTTTTTATGCGTTATTTTGTAGTAACCAATTATAAATGTATGGATACTTTGTTAACCGATACCCCCTCAACAGATGGGTATGATTTTGCCATGAACGAAAATCAGCAAATGGTTGGCCAGATGGCCAAAGACTTTGCCGAACGTTATATCAAACCTCATGTAATGGAATGGGACGAAGCCCAGGTTTTCCCTGTCGACTTATTTAAACAATTGGGCGAGCTTGGCATGATGGGCGTTTTTGTGCCTGAACAATATGGCGGCTCGGGTTTCGGCTATTTTGAATATGTAACCGTGATCAGTGAAATAGCCAAAGTTTGCGGTGCTATAGGTTTATCGGTTGCCGCCCATAATTCGCTTTGTACGGGACATATCCTTGCCTTTGGCAATGAAGAGCAAAAGTTGAAGTGGCTGCCTAAACTGGCCACTGCCGAATGGCTTGGTGCCTGGGGATTAACCGAGGCCAACACCGGTTCGGACGCGCTGGGTATGAACACCACCGCCGTTTTGGATGGTGACCATTATGTAGTGAATGGCTCAAAAAACTGGATAACCCATGGTAAATCGGGCGATGTGGCGGTAGTGATGGTACGTACAGGCAACAAAGGCGATTCGCATGGGATTTCGGCGCTGGTGATTGAAAAAGGTACGCCGGGTTTTACTCATGGCAAAAAAGAAAATAAGCTGGGTATGCGTGCCTCAGAAACCACGGAGCTTATTTTTGATAACTGCCGTGTGCCAAAGGAAAATTTGCTGGGTGTTGAAGGAGAAGGCTTTAAACAGGCTATGAACGTGTTAGACGGCGGCAGGATTTCGATAGCGGCGCTTTCGTTAGGGATTGCAAAAGGTGCTTTTGAAGCGGCGGTTGCTTACGCCAAAGAACGCCGCCAGTTTGGACAGCCCATTGGTAATTTCCAGGGGATAGCATTTAAGCTGGCCAATATGGCTACCGAAATTGAAGCAGCCGAACTGCTGATCATGCAGGCTGCCGATCTGAAAAACCGCCACCTGCCGGTCACAAAACAATCGGCCATGGCCAAATATTTTGCCTCAGAAACGGCAGTGCGTACGGCCACCGAGGCTGTTCAGATCTTCGGTGGGTACGGTTATACCAAGGATTTCCCTGTTGAGAAGTTTTATCGCGATGCCAAACTTTGTACCATAGGCGAAGGCACGAGTGAGATCCAGAAGATAGTGATTAGCAGGGAAGTGTTGAAAGGATAGGGAACCCGGTTATTCTGCCTGTAGTTATTGATTTACAATTATATTATTTGTAAACCCTCTGTATGTAAAACATATAGAGGGTTTATTTTTTGTATTTTAGAGATTCTTCTGAACATACCCTAAAATGCTTTATAAAAGTTCTTTTTTGTAGAGACGCATCACATGCGTTTCTCATAGGGCAAGCTGCTTTTAAGAGCGTTACTATCCATCTTGAATTGCAAACGGGAGATGCGTGTGATGCGTCTCTACATTGAAAATTGATGTTTTTAAGCAGCTATCTTACAATTCAAATTTAGATAAGCCTACAAACTCCTGGATCCGGGCGGCTATTTCCTCTTCGCTAAGGTTTCTTAATCTTTCTGAACCAAATTTTTCAACACAGAATGAAGCCAGGGCCGAGCCAAAAATGATGGCGTTTTTCATGTTGTTGAAATTAATGGTACCTACTTTGGCCATGTAGCCAATAAAGCCGCCTGCAAAAGTATCGCCCGCGCCTGTGGGGTCAAATACTTCGGCCAATGGAAGGGCGGGGGCACTAAAGATCTTATCTTCATGGAACAGCAATGCACCGTGCTCGCCTTTTTTAATGATGATGTATTTAGGGCCCATGGTTAATATTTTGCGGGCGGCTTTAACCAATGAGAATTCGCCTGATAACTGGCGGGCTTCGGCATCGTTAATGGTTAGCACATCCACCAGCTGGATGGTTTTTAAAAGCTCATCAAGGGCAATATCCATCCAAAAGTTCATGGTGTCCATTACAATAAGCTTAGGGCGGTTTTTAAGGCGCGCTATGACAGTTTGCTGCACTTGTGGAGAAAGGTTGCCCAGCATCAGGTATTCGCAATCCTGGTAACTATCAGGGATAATTGGATCGAAAGCTTCCAATACATTAAGCTCGGTTACCAGGGTATCGCGGCTGTTCATGTCGTTATGGTAACGCCCGCTCCAGAAAAATGATTTTTCGCCCTGTTTTACCTGCAGGCCTTCGGTATTAACGTTGTGCTTTTGTAGGTCCTCAATCTCGTGCTGCGGAAAATCATCGCCAACAACCGCTACAATTTTTATTTTATCATAAAAGTAAGAAGCGCCCAAACTTGCAAAGGTTGCAGAGCCGCCTACAATTTTATCGGTTTTACCAAAAGGGGTTTCAATGGCATCAAACGCCACAGTGCCAATAACTAACAAACTCATGTAAAGATATTTATATTTTTTTGCCGCAAATATTGTGAAAATTAAGGGATAATCATTCATTGATGCCAGTTTGCGATGCCAATTTTCATTGGAGAAAATATAATTTAAGCAGTTTCAGAAACCTGGCGGCAGAAAAAAGGGGCTCTGCAGAAAGAATTGCCATCGCTAAAAAATGCCGCAGTGTGTCTTTGGGTTTTAAGTAGCACATAATCAGGGGCTAAAAAAGCCCGTGAAAAATATTTTAATTTTTTTTTAATAAAAATTGTGAAATATCCGTTGAGTTTTTACCTTTGCCCCACTCCAAACCGGATTAGATTCCTGAGTAGCTCAGCCGGTTAGAGCATCTGACTGTTAATCAGAGGGTCGCTGGTTCGAGCCCAGCCTCAGGAGCAAAAGCCTCACATGTCTGTGAGGCTTTTTTTATATCTGATATTCTGCAGATCACTTTGCAGGCGATGATCCCAAAACATGCGAAAATGAGACGATATGCGTGTATTTTGACACGATATGAAGATATCCCGGCATCACTTTCACTTATTTTTACGATCTGAATAAGACTTCAATTATATATTGTTCATGAACCAATCTAACCGATTTAAGTCATTGGTCTTACCGGCCTGTACATGCACAGGAAAGAAAAATACCCGCTGAACATCGGCAACGCATGCTTTAGCGTCCGGCCCAATATCTACCAACTCTAATCTTATACATGGACAATAATAAACTGATTACCAAACCACATTACCCGATACTGGATGGCTTACGCGGTGTTGCAGCCATTATCGTAGTTACCTTTCACCTAACCGAACCATTGGCGAGCGGTCATCTGGATATTATAGTTAACCACGGGTACCTGGCTGTCGATTTCTTTTTCCTGCTGTCGGGTTTTGTTATCGGTTATGCTTATGACGACCGCTGGCATAAAATGACAATCGGCAGTTTTTTTAAACGCCGTATCGAGCGACTTCAGCCTATGGTAATTCTTGGGATGACATTGGGTGCCATAGGTTTTTATTTTACAGATTCTACGCTGTGGCCGCTCATTCATACTGTACCGGTTTGGAAGATGCTGCTGGTAATGCTGATCGGTTATACCATCCTGCCGGTACCGCTGTCTTTGGATATTCGCGGCTGGCAGGAAATGCATCCTCTTAACAGCGTAGGATGGTCATTGTTCTTTGAATACATCGCTAACATTCTTTATGCGGTTTGGATAAGGAAATTTTCAAAAACTACATTGTCGGTTTTAGTATGCGTTGCAGCTGTAGCACTTGCGCACCTGGCTATCACCAATGGAGATGTCAGCGGCGGCTGGACACTTAATGTGGAGCAGGTACGCGTTGGCATTACCCGCACCATATATCCATTCTTTGCCGGCCTGTTGCTTTCACGTATTGCTAAACCAGCCCGCATCAGGCACGCATTTTTATGGTGCAGTGTTTTAATATCGATAGTAATGTATATGCCGCGCATCGGCGGTGCTGCCCATCTTTGGATGAACGGGATCTACGAGTCCGTTTGCATTATTATCATATTTCCGCTTATCGTTTATCTTGGCGCGTGCGGTAAGGTCCATACCCAAATGGAGAGCAGGGTATGCAGGTTTCTCGGCGATATATCCTATCCTCTTTACCTGGTGCATTATCCGCTGGTTTATTTTTACGTGGCATGGATCAGCAATCATAAAGGCATAACCATAGTACAGGCCTGGCCTTATGCCTTAGCTATTTTGATTGGTGCAATTTTCCTGGCATATATTACTTTGAAATGGTATGATGAGCCGGTTCGTAACTGGCTGCGAAAAAAACTTGGCTAAAAAGAGATCTTGAACAAAAGCGGCCTCAGCGTACCTTGACAGGCAAAGCATTAAAGCATTAAAACATGGCCTGAATTTCTTAAATTCGTAGCACAGGAGATAAAACTTCCTGTAAGGCAGGATCAGCAAATTAATATTGAGCTAACTTTCGAAATGCCGGTTAGCAAAGTGTTAGTGAACAAAAGCATTCAATTTATCTATAAAAGCATAATACCTTACCACCTATGAAAATAACACGCGTTTTTATGTTTTCCTGCCTCCTCATATTGGGCTGCGCCGGGCCGAAAAAGCTGGCTGACGCCGGCAATGCCGACAAGGGCTGGACGAAGCTGTTTAACGGGACCGACATTAACGATTGGTTTGTAAAGATCAATCACCACCTGGTTTGCGAAAATTATGGCAATACCTTTCGGGTAGAAGACGGCATGATCAGGGTTAGCTATGATCAGTACGGCGATTTCAACGATCAGTTTGGTCATTTGTATTACAAAACCCCGTTCTCGAACTATCACCTGCGGTTTGAATACCGCTTTGTTGGTAAACAGCAAAAAGGCGCGCCAGACTATACACTCCTTAACAGCGGTGTCATGTTTCATTCACAGGATCCCCGAACTATGTTAAAGGACCAGGATTGGCCGATATCGATAGAAATGCAGTTATTAGGCGGCCTGGGCGACGGGAAACCAAGGCCAACAGGAAACATGTGCTCGCCCGGCACCGATGTTGTTTATAAAGGAAAAGTTTCGCCCGACCATTGTATCAACTCTACTTCAAAAACCTATGACGGTGACCAGTGGGTAAAAGGCGAGCTGATTGTTCAGGGCAACAAATTAATTACTCATATCATCAACGGCGATACCGTACTTCAATATTCAAAGCCTACCATTGGCGGCGGCGTGGCACATGGCTACGATCCGAAGTATAAGCAGGATGGGAAATTATTGAGCAGCGGCTTTATTGCTCTGCAAAGCGAAGGGCAGCCGGTTGATTTCAGGAATATAGAGATTAAACAGCTGCCGGATACTGACCGGTAGGATGTAAACGAAAGCCGGATCGTTATATTTCTCCTGAGTTAACAACAGCCGTTAATTAGGCAAAAACAACACGTTACACGAAACTATTTCCCGTAAATACCGTATCACTGGCAAGCAGGACTAAGTTAAAACAAGCTCCTGGTAACCCGGAATTATTATGAACGTTAAAGGCGGCTTTGTCAATATAAATTCTTGCCCGATAGAACTTATTAAGACTAAATTCCTGAAACCCAACTAAAAAGTTCCGCAACTTAAGAGGCATTTATTTAGCCGCTGCAATGCTTGTTTTGGCTTATAACATCAACCGAATAGAAATACGATAAAACTACCAGCAAAATAATAATGAGGCCAATATTGCTTTTTATCTGGTGTTTATACCTGCTTTTTTCCGGATTATCCTATTCGCAAACACCAGCCCTTAAATTTAAACAGCTTAGTACAAACGAAGGCCTTTCCCAAAGCCATGTAGTAACCATTATTAAAGATAGTCGCGGCTTTATGTGGTTTGGCACCGAAGATGGCCTTAATAAATACGACGGTTATAAGTTTACCCATTATAAGCACGACCAGAATAATAAAGCAACCATCAATGATAACTATGTATTAGCCATAACGGAAGACAGTTATCATAATTTATGGATTGGAACCGAAAGCGGGCTTGACAGATTTGACCGGGCCTCAAATACATTTATCCACTATTCCAATCATTTAACTTTTGCTGTACAGTCTGTTTTTTTGGATAGTAAAAAAAGGATGTGGCTGGGCACCAGCAAGGGTTTATATCTGTTTAATGCTGCAAATGGTTCATTTAAAAGATTCACACATGCCGCGAATGGCACAAACAGTATAGCTAACGATTTCATTTACCAGGTTACTGAGGATAATAATGGCTGGTTATGGGTAGGTACCGACGATGGGCTTTACCACTTTAATCCGCAAAACGGTAAGTTTATTGGTTATGTTCATGATCCTGCAAACCAAAACAGCATCGGTGCCAGCTGGGTAAAAGCGGTATACAAAGATAGCAAAGGCAATATTTGGGCAGGTACACATGGAGGAGGCCTGGCATTATATAACAGTAAAAATAATTCGTTTATAAATTTCAAACACGATCCTAATAACAGCAACAGTATTTGCCATAACGATATTCTTTCGATACTCGAAAACAGCGACGGGAAGCTTTGGATAGGGACCGAAAATGGCGGCATAAGTGTGCTCGATTATCCGGCCAATAAATTTACTTGCTACAAATTTGACGCAAACGACCATCACAGCCTGAGCAGTAACTCGGTTTATTGTTTATATAAAGATGATACAGGGAATACCTGGATAGGCACTTATTCGGGCGGTGTTGATTTTTTGCCTGGCTTTGGCGATAAATTTAGTTCCTACAGTCAAAACCCCAACAACCCGAATAGTTTGAGCAACAACAACGTGCTGGCCATCTCCGGTGATGATAGTGACGAAAATATTTGGATAGGCACCGATGGGGGCGGCCTTAATTTATTTAATCGCAAGAAAAAGACCTTTGTTCATTACCTGCATAGTGATAATAACAGCAACACCATAAGTAATAATTATGTAATGGCTATAGTACCAATAAATAAAGATGTTATTGGTATTGGTTATCACATTGGCGGGTTTGACCTGTTTGATAAAAAAAAGAGAACCTTTATACATCACATGCCCCAGGCAAATAATCCGCGTAGCCTCTCCCTTTCAGATATCAACAATATGTATAAAGACCGTGACGGCAATATATGGTTAGGGACCTGGAAAGGGGGCCTTAATCATTATAACGTAAAAACCGGTCTCTTTACACGGTACAGGAACAACCCGGAAGATAACAACAGCATAAGCAGTGATATTGTTACATCGGTGTTTCAGGATAAACAGGGCAATATCTGGATAGGCACTGATGATAACGGGTTGAATGTATTTAACCCTAAAACTGGCCGCTTTACGCACTACACGCACGATGAAAGGGATAAACACAGCTTATCAAACAACACTGTCGAGTCGATTATCGAAACCGATAACGGTGATATATGGATAGGTACCAACGGCGGCGGCCTTAACCTGTTTAACAAGCATAACCAAACATTTACTATATACACCGAAAGAGAGGGTTTGCCTAATAATGTGATCTATGCGATTTTGAAAGACCGCAAAGGTAACCTCTGGTTAAGCACCAACAAGGGGATCTCGCGGTTTAATCCGAAAACAAAAGCCATCAGAAACTATGACATTTCTGACGGATTGCAGGGAGATGAATTTAAAGGCCATTCGTGTTTTCAAACTGCCGACGGGGAAATGTTTTTTGGCGGCGTAAACGGATTCAGTACTTTTTATCCCGATAGTTTAAAAGATAATGACTTCGTACCTCCTGTTTATATTACCGGGCTGCAGATTTTCAATAAGGAGGTAAACGCCGGGGCTAAAAACTCCCCGCTTCAAAAAGATATCAGCGAAACAGACTCCATAAACCTATCGTACAAACAATCGGTACTTACATTTGAGTTTGCGGCCCTGAATTATACCATCCCCGAAAAAAACCAATATGCCTACAAGCTGGAAGGATTTGATAAAGAATGGAATGATGTTGGCAATAAAAGAACGGCCACTTACACCAACCTTGATCCGGGTAGTTACACGTTCAGGGTTAAGGCATCAAATAATGATGGCAAATGGAATAACAAAGGCACATTTATCATCATCAATATTAAGCCTCCTTTTTGGCTTACCTGGTGGTTTAAATTAATTGTGGCTTTAATGTTTATTATCAGCGGCCCGGCATTTTATCTTATCCGCACACGTACTATATTAAAGCAAAAGGCCGAGCTTGAGCGCCAGGTAGAAGAACGTACCGGGCAGCTGGCCCGTGCCATAGAAGTTGAAAAAAAATTAGCCCTTGAGGCCGAAGAAGCTAACAAGGCTAAAAGCATATTTTTGGCTACGATGAGCCATGAGATCCGCACACCTATGAATGGGGTAATCGGAATGGCTTCCTTGCTGGCCGAAACTCCTTTGGACGAGGAGCAGCGAACTTTTGCCGAATCTATACAAACCTGCGGTGAAGATCTGCTGGCGGTGATTAACGATATTTTAGATTTTTCGAAAATAGAATCGGGCAATATGGAGCTGGAGGAAAAGGATTTTAGCCTGCGCACCTGTATTGAAGAAGTTTTTGATGTTTTTGCCTTAAAAGCGGCCCACCTAAAGCTGGACCTGGTTTACCAGATTGACTATGATGTACCGGCGCAAATTATTGGCGACAGTTTAAGGCTTCGCCAGATCCTGATCAATTTAATCAGTAACGCTATCAAGTTTACCAAAAAGGGTGAAATTTATGTAGCCGTGCATTTGCTCAGCATATCGGATGATAACCACATCGAATTAGGTTTTGAGATAAAAGATACCGGCATTGGTATTTCTGCCGATAAGCTGCACCGTTTATTTAAAGCATTTTCGCAGGTTGACTCGTCAACCACCCGGCAATACGGAGGTACAGGCCTTGGCCTGGTTATAAGCGAACAACTTGTAAAATTAATGGGCGGCAAAATCAGCGTAGAAAGTGAAGTTGATAAAGGAAGTACGTTCAGGTTCTCTATTCACTCGCAAAAAAGTTTACTGCAGGACTCTGTACAAATAAACCACACCATGCAGGGTTTTGAAAAGAGTGAAATTTTGGTTGTTGATGATAATGATACCAATTGCCGGATTTTAAAAGCTCAGCTGGAGCAGTGGCAACTAAGCCCGGTAGTAGCCAAATCAGGCGAACAGGCTCTTGAGATCCTGGCGCGGCAGCAGCATGATTTTAAGCTTGTTATTACCGATATGCAAATGCCCTTTATGGATGGGATTGAACTGGCAACCTTAATACGGGCCAAATACCCCGAATTACCTATAATGCTGTTGAGCTCCATCAGCTATGTTTTCCATAAAGATAACCCCGGTTTGTTTTGTTCTATACTAACCAAACCTGCAAAACAGCATAACTTATACAAGCACATTATAAAGGAACTTGGCAAGCATGTAAATTCTACCACTCATGAGCCGCTGCACAGCGATACTGCAAATCATAAACTGCCTGATAATTTTTCAGAAAGTTACCCATTGAGGATTTTGGTTGCCGAAGATAACCGGATGAACCAAAAACTGATCATGAAGATATTGAGTAAGTTAGGATATGAAGCCGCTTTGGCAGCAGACGGCCTGGAGGTTTTGGATTTAGTTAATAAAAAAATATTCGATGTTATTTTAATGGATGTACAAATGCCCAAAATGGACGGCCTGGAAGCCACGCGAATAATAAAGAAACGTTTCCCCGAACGGCCTTTTATTATAGCGATGACGGCCAATGCCCTCCAATCCGATCTGCAAATTTGTATAGATGCAGGTATGGACGATTATATAAGTAAACCATTTAAATTGGATGATCTGGTTAAAAAACTTGTAAAATGGGCAGGGAAGAATACAAGTGCCACGTAACGCTGAAACAGCAGAATATAACAAGTTGAATAAAATTGTGAAATATCAATGAAAATTATACTTTTGCAATCCCCAACCGGACAACACTCCTGAGTAGCTCAGCCGGTTAGAGCATCTGACTGTTAATCAGAGGGTCGCTGGTTCGAGCCCAGCCTCAGGAGCCTTAATGGGCAAGCACGAAAAACGGTCGCTTGCCCTTCTTTTTTTCCGTAAATGATCGCTAATTACGTTTTTACGCGCGAAAACCTAAAATTAACCATTCATAGATTAATAACAATGTGTGGATGTATACTGAACTTTAGGAGATAGTTAGAAACATCCCAAAACAGCTATCTTTACCAGAAATGTAAACCTGTCATGGTCGATACCCTCGAAATAAAAGTTTTTGTCTCTTGTCCTAGTGATGTTACACCGGAGAAAGATACTATTAAAGCGATTTGTGAGAACCTGAATAACTTCAATATGAATAACAAACGGAAGGTCAGGTTTCGGGTGTTAGATTTCAGGGATATTGTTGCCGATATGGATGGCCGACCCCAAGAACAAATCAATATGATTTTCTCGGACTATGATATTTATATTGGTCTGTTATGGATGCGTTTTGGTACTCCAAGTGGAGCAGATGATCCACTAACAGGTAAAGCCTATTTAAGCGGTACTGAAGAAGAATTTCGCTTTGCTTATCAACGTAAGCAGGCAGGCGAAAACATAAATGTTTACCTTTTATTCAAAGCGCCGAGCGCTATTAAAGGCGGGGCTTCAGAAACCAGACAACTTTTGCAGGTTCAGGAGTTTTATGAAGAGGTTTGCAATTTGGGGTGGGTTATGAAATTCCCGATTACACCGACGCATGATTTTTATAATAAGATCTCTACGATTTTAATGAACCGCGCGGAACAAGTAGATCAGCAAGAGCTTATCAATGAAAAAGCCGCATTTCTAAGTACACACTCATCTGAAGCTATGCCGGCTACTCTACGAAATCCTGCAGAGTTTATCACTAAGGCACCCAAAATAGACACGACTATACCCCGGATATTATTATCGTTTGAGGGACAGAAAGATCCTGTAACAGCTTACATAGAACGAACTGGTGACCTGGAATTAATTAAGTTGGTCAAGGAAAAAAAACTAGTCGTTCTATTAGGTAATGCTGGTTCAGGAAAATCAACCGAATTAGCAAAATTGGCTCACTTTTATGCTACCGAAAAAACTCCATTTATACCTGTCTACAGTCGGATGAATACTTATGTAGAAGAAGATATCCGGGATTTTCTTCCAACTGGTTGGGCTGATATTCCAGAAAATACCGCACTGATAATCTTGGATGGATTGGATGAAGTTCAGCCTAAGCATTTTAACACGGCAGTCAGGAAAATTTTAAGTTTTATAGAAGACTTTCCAAATGCACATATCGTAGTGTCTTGCAGAACCAATTTTTATCATTTACCGGATAAGCATTCGGGTGGTACTTTGCCTGATTTTGGCATCTATTTTCTGGCACAAGTTAGTGACGCGCAAACAAAAGGGTTTGCGGAAGAACAATATCAACTGGACTATCAAGCGTTTAGAAAGGGAGCTTATGATCGTGGGTTCCAGGAGTTCACGAGCCAACCGTTCTTCTTAAGAATATTATTAGAGCAATTTAAGAAACGGGGCGATTTGGCTCTTAATCGTGTTGATTTGCTTAATATACTATTAGACGAACGTATTACGCTGGATCAACAACATTTTGAATTAACCACCAACCTGAAAGACCATAAGGAACATATCTTACAGCTACTTCAAAAGATTGCGCTTTGTATGGAATATTTAGGGCGTAATTTTCTTTCATTTAATGAACTATTGAAAGTGCTGCCAACCCCTGAAGATCTGCAATTGGTAAAATTTTCAACAGCATTCCGTAGCATGGAGGATGGCACGAATAATTGGGGTTTTGAACATAATAATATTCAAGAGTTCCTTGCGGCGAAAGCGCTGCTAGCTTTCGATTTGGAGCGTATAAAGACTTTTCTATCCTTCAAAAACGAGCGTATCAAACCAAGTTGGTTAAATACATTATTTTTTCTAATAAGTTTATTACCAGACGCCAAGCGGAATGATTTGATCGACTGGATATTGACCATTGAACCTGAAGTGTTAGTACGTGTAGAACCTGACAAAGTAAGTTCAGCTACAAGGTTCGAGATTTTTAAAACGATTTTCAATCACTACAAAGCGCAACGTGTGTGGTTGCGCTCTAATAAATTTTCCGATCTAGAGTTAGCAACATTTGGCGAAAGTGACGACGCGGTTGATTTTTTGGTTGCTGAACTTAATAACAACGAAAATGCACATACAACCCGCTTCAACGCGATGAATATTCTTAAGTATTTTAAGCTGAGCGGCGATTATCTCAACAAAACAAAGGATGCGATATGGCAACATATTATTGAAAATACAGACGATCAACATATCGTACACAGCGGTATTTATGCGTTAGATTCCTTGGGGGTAGTAAATGCAGAAATGATTGCCGAATTGATGAAACTGTTCGGCAAACGCAGTAATCAATATATTCGTTCAGCCTTATACCGGGTTATCATTGAAACTGGTATGGTCGATGATTATGTAGAATACTTTATAAGTGGTTTTGTGGATGAATTAGACCCAAACGATCGTGGACAAGTAAGTTTGATGGACGAAGATATACTGTTAAGAGAGGGTTTAACTAACATTAAAGATGCTGCGAACATTAAAAAATTACTTGAGTTGTTTGAGAACCCTTATGACCGTCGCATCATAAACTTTTTTGAGAAAAACAAAATACTTGAAAATTTAATCGGGAGGGCTGCAAGCATCTATAAAGCCCACCCTGAACTCTCTGAAGATGTCTACAGAACTTATCTAGCTTATGGCCGGCATTCAGAAGAATTTACCGCGCAAGCCATATCAGTATATTTTCAAAAAACCGGGCAAACTAATGCTGTTTTTCAGCGGATCTTTAGCGATAAGAAAATCGAGGATTACGAAAAAGGTTTACTACTGAGGCATTTAGTTAATCAAGAAAATATCGATTATGTCATTGACCAATATAACACACACAACGCCACTAATGAAGATTTGTTAAAATTCTATAATAATCTTCGGTGGAATATATACCGAACGGATAAGAACGCTGAATTGGAATATCTTACTGAGAAATTGAATGAAGAAACGCAGGTACTCAACAATTTTAATGATATTGATTATGCTAAGATTCGGTTAGAAAATGAGCAAAAGAGCTTTGACTTATATTTTAATGTAGACGCTTTCACCAATGAACTTGTTCAATTTTTTCAGACAAATGAAATTACTGACTTGGATTGGGATACCTTATGGCAATTTCAATATAATCGTAATGATAGAAATTATCACGTTCCCGAAGCTATTCATGAATTATTAATAGAGTTTACCCGTGATAAACAAAGTGCTGATTTAGCATCGGTATTGAAATTTGTGAACGATGAAGAACGTTTTGCTAATTATAGATTTTCAAAAATTAAAGACAAGATTAACAGCCGGCCAGATATTTTAGTTAGCGAAGAACAGATAGAGACAATTACAGCTTGGGTACAACACGTAATTGTGAATACAGATATTGCTAACGCGATCAGAGTTGAAAGTAGTAACCGTACTACTTACAGTAAGTTAGCGATGGTACTATGGGCGTTTATAAAAAATTATAAAATCCCTGTAGTCGCAGAGAAGCTACTTGACTTTACTTTGTTCGATGAAGTTAGAAACAACGAATATCAAGGGTTAGAATTTAGTGCAATTGAAAATCAGTTGGGTAAAGATGCGGTACAAGCCCGGGTACATGATAATTTATTAGCAGGGATTGAATACGATCAGTCTTGGCGAAATAACGCGATATATGCGCTCGAAAATAACATTCCAAATACGATCGGAAGTATTATTAACAGTTTGTTTGATAATCGCAAATCTGAATATTCTCGACGAGCGGTATTAAAAATATTTTTGCAACAGGGTGGCAACCCGGAACTGTTATTGGTTGGATTAAAAATGACGCCCAACAGCGATATGTTGTGGGACATTGTGCGTGAAATCAAAGACTACACAGCTATCGATGCCGATTTGCGGAAGTTTTTAAGTGAAAAGTTAACTAATGGTTATCTTCAGCCACAAGAAAAGTTTCGTGCCGCCACTTACTTAACAGAGAAAGGCGATAAGGAGGGTACAGCTTCCTATTTAAACTATCTTCT
Source organism: Mucilaginibacter gossypii (assembly GCF_900100945.1). GTDB lineage: Bacteria > Bacteroidota > Bacteroidia > Sphingobacteriales > Sphingobacteriaceae > Mucilaginibacter > Mucilaginibacter gossypii. The sequence goes on from NZ_FNCG01000013.1 coordinate 206,671, forward strand.
TGAAACTGCCAGTCCAAATTTTGATTTTTATCATCAATCGCAGATAATGCGTCAAATCAAGGACATTGAATTTCTCCCTATCTTATTGGAATTACTTAAAAAAGCCAATCAGGAAGAATTTAAGCAGGATGACTTTAATCGTTTTGATAGTATCGTTTCTGACACTTTATATAACCTTGGATTAACTTCTGAGGAAAACCTGTCCAAAGTAAAAACTGCGCTTGAAGATTTCATTAAGAATAACGACGGACAAATTAAGAACGTTAATTTTCTTCATCCAATGATTGAGCGAATGGAGTTTAACTTCTATTTGGCTCAGTCGCAATCAAATGATATACAAGATGCCTTATCTGAAGTGGCTAAACTGTATCAATAATACAATACAGTCTTACCATGAAGATGTAATGGGTAATATATGTTTAAATATCAAAGTACTCTGACAAAATATTATATAAAAGCATTGATAATCATTATTATTTTTACTTTCGAACAAGGAATTGAGCGCCCCAGTTTACATTGAAAAAGCCCGGATTGATCTATTAAAATTCAGATCTCCCGTTTCCTGAAACCAAAAGGTTCAATAGCTTTGCAATCCAACAAAAAGGTTAATTATTATGGAATACTCAAAAACATATATTGCCAAAGATGAGCATATAGATGTACAGGAGATCATGGATGGTTTATATTATCCGTTTTATATGGAATATTGCAGGCATGATTATATCAGGGAAATATTGGGGTTTGATTTTGAAGCCGAAGCTAAAAACGGCATTTACATGGTACTTTCAAATTATAGCATCAGCTTTCTCAGATCACTTAAAAAGGGTGATGAATTTAAAGTTACCTGCACCTTGTATACTGATAAAGGGGGCTTACCCAAGTTGCACTTTAAACAATCGATAATATGCAACAATAAGGTAATGACTAAAGCTGTATTTACGGGCACCTGTGTGCCGGCAACAGGCGGCAGACCGTATTTACCGGCCTCGGTATTGGAAAAAATAAAGGATGCCCCTGTTCTTGAAGATTAAGCGACCGGCAGAGCGCCGGCCCTTGCCGGATAATCATGCGGCAGGGTAATGTGTATGCAAAAGAGGCTATCTATGGGGATAGCCTCTTTTGAGATTGCTTAAAGCCTGAAATAACCGATGTATTATGAATCGGCCTGCTGCAACTTAGCATTTTATGCAGCGGCAGGAGCTGTGTATGTAGCCGGATAAAGTTTACGGAACATCAGGTAGGTAACCGTTACCATGATAAATGCAACGATGGCATCTATGGTGGCAGGAAAACCGAGCACAGCGATTTTAGACAAAAAAGCAAATATAATATCGAAGAAAATACCTGCAAATACCCATTCTTTTAATCTAAGCAATATGTTAGGTGTTAAAAGAACTGCTACTCCCGATAGTTTAGCGACACCAAGAATATAAATAAAGTGTGGAGGATAGCCCAGTTTTAAGGTGATATCCCACACAAACTGGTTTTTGGTCAGCTCGCCAAATCCGCTTGCTGCAAACCATAATGAAGTCATTGCTGTTCCTATCCAATAGATTGTTTTTACTGTTTTTGTTGTCATGATATGTAGTTTTGAGTTGTTTGATGGCTCAAAATTGTGGCAAAATCAACGGAGATCTAACCACTTTCGGGATGAAGCAGACAAACCGAGCTGCCGGCCGGACAATCCGGGCCCCAACTTGCATATGTCATTGATACAAACTGCTTCAATATGCTAATTGAAGCCTGACATAAAGCTTTTTGTCCTGTCGATAATGGTTGTAGCGATCCTGGTGATAGGCGTATAAACCAAACACGACGGGGGCGGAAAGACGGGTTTTATCCTGCAGTTAAATGGATTAACATGCAATGCCCGGGCCTAATTTTTCAATGTTTGAAATGTCCGGTTCAGGCACTTCTTTGTCGGGTTAAAGCACTTGAGCTCAACGATGTTTGCACCAGAGGTGCAAAAGGGTTTTAGAAAGGCAGAAAGGTGTGAGCACCTGCTTTTAAGTAAACAAAAAACCAGGATAGGAAATGCGTTTTTAACATTTCCTATCCTGGTTACCGTGTTATTTCAAAAGAGGGATTATTTATCTGGCAAAACTTTCGGCTTCTATAATGGCGTCAGCAAAAGCTTTAGGGGCTTCCTGCGGTAGGTTGTGGCCTACTCCCCCGGTAATAGTGTGATGTGCATATTTACCTTTAAAGCGGGCAGCATAATCAGCAGGCTTAGGATGAGGAGCACCGTTGGCATCGCCTTCAAGGGTTACGGAAGGTACAGTTATAGGAGGCGCGGTTGCTAATTTTCTTTCCATGTCATCATATTTTGCCTCACCTTGGGCAAGGCCCAGGCGCCAGCGATAATTATGGATCACGATAGCAACATGGTCGGGGTTGTCAAAAGACGGGGCGGTTTGCGCGAAAGTAGCGTCGTCAAATTTCCACTTAGGTGATGCTGTTTCCCAGATGAGCCGGTTAAAGTCACGCCTGTTTGCCTCGTAGCCCAATTGGCCGCGCTCGGTACTAAAATAAAACTGGTACCACCATGATAGTTCTGCTTTGGGCGGCAATGGTTTTTTATTTGCTTCCTGGCTGCCTATCAGGTAACCGCTTACCGAAACCATTGCTTTGCAGCGCTCGGGCCATAATGCTGCCACGATATTTGCTGTACGCGCGCCCCAGTCAAACCCGCCAATAATTGCACGGTCTATTTTCAGGGCGTCCATCAGCGTGATAACATCGGTAGCTATTGCTGCCTGTTGCCCATTCCTGAAAGTTTGTGCCGAAAGGAATTGTGTTGTGCCATGGCCGCGCAAATGAGGCACAATAACCCTGTAGCCGGCTTTGGCAAGTATGGCTGATACTTCAGTATAGCTATGTATATCATATGGCCACCCATGAAGCAGGATAACAGGCTGTCCGTTTGCCGGGCCGCTTTCTGCGTAGCCAATATTAAGCAGGCCTGCATTTATCTGTTTGATCGAGTCGAAAGAAGCTGTAGAAAAAAGAGTATTGTTTTGCCGTGCCGGTGAATCTGCCTGTTTGGTTTCGGCTTTAAGTATACCGAGACCGCCTAACTCTGCTGCTGCAACTGTTAATGCGGAGATACCCAGAAAGCGGCGACGGCTGAATGTTGTTTCGTTGTTCATGTTTTTCGGATTGGTTTGATTAATATTTCGCCTTTAGATGCTTTCCTCATCGTCGGGCATAACAAAAGTACACCAGTACCAGGATTATGGAAGTGGTTGATGCATGAACCGGGCAAATGGTGACTTCAGTTGGACATATTCCCCGCCAGATTTGCCATTATCTGAAATTAGTTGGAAGTGGCAGTGCTGGTTGGAGCGCAGTAACGACTAATCCTTACGGTTTACAGTATGGCCAGGTTGTTTATACCTCATTATTTTGCTCGTGCGTGTAACAATTAGCAATGATTGCTGTATTTTGCTGAAATTTTCTTGTTAATACGCTGTCTGAAAATGAAGTTCATCTCCAAAATTGCAAACCGGTTTATTTATATAATTTTCTTGTTGTTTCCGTGGCCGGTTTTTGCCCAAAACCTGGTTAGATATGTACAGCCCATGGCCGGTACAGCTATTGCCACTACAGCTTCCGCACTAAAACATGGACAGGCGGCTGATACGCGGTTTGCCAACACTATTCCCGCGGTTACTGCCCCCTTTGCCATGACACAATGGACACCCGAAACCGAGAGCGGCGAAACCAAGTGCGTACCTCCATATTATTATAAAGACAGCCTGTTCAACGGCCTCCGTGGTTCGCACTGGTTAAGCGGTTCATGTACGCAGGACTATGGCAGCTTTACCATTATGCCCATCACAGGCAAGCTAACAACAGCTAATTATAGTGCTGCATTTAAACATGTTGATGAACTATCGTCGCCGTACCTTTATAGCATAAATCTTAATCAGTATAAAGTGAATGCTGCGGTAACCTCCACAGAGCGTTGCGGCATGATGCAGTTTACCATGCAGCAGGCCGACAGCCTTTATTTATTGATCAAAGCTAATAGCGATTATCATGAAGGCTTTGTAAAAGTGGATCAACAAAAAGGCGAAATATCGGGTTATAATCCTGCTCACCGTATTTACCAGGGATGGGGGAAAAGCGCAGGTTTCAGCGGTTTCTTTGTGATCAGGTTTGAACGGAGTTTAGGTAAAACGGGCACTTTTGATGGCGATAAAATATTTATTGCAGATAGTATCAAAAACGATGCTGGTACAGGGGTTTATGCCGGATTTAAGCTCAATAAAGGCGAAAAGCTAACGATCAGGATAGGCACTTCGTTTGCCAGTTTGGAAGGCGCCCGCAAAAACCTGCAGGCCGAGATGCCGGGGTTTGATTTTCATAAGATGGTAGAAAGCAGCAGGGTAAAATGGGAAAAGGCCTTAGGGCAAATCAACATTTCAACTAAAAATGAGCAGGATAAACGGATCTTTTATACGTCATTTTACCATGCCATGCAGCATCCGCGTCTTTTTAATGATGTTGATGGCAGATACCCCCGTTTTGCCGGCGATTATCAAATTGAACAATTATCAGGCGGCAATTATTATGATGATTTTTCGATGTGGGATATTTACCGGGCACAGTTGCCGCTGTTTGAGATCCTGAACCCATCTTTAATCAATAACCTGGCAAAATCACTGATTTTGAAAGGTAAACAAGGCGGGTGGATGCCTGTTTTCCCCTGCTGGAATAGCTATACATCCGAAATGATCGGCGATCATACGGCTTCTGTAATCAGTTCGGCATATTTAAAGGGGATCACTGATCTTGACGCTAAAGAAGCTTACCAAATTTTAAGGCATAACGCGTTTGAACTACCTGCCAACCGGGTCGACTATGTAGAAGGCAAGGGCCGCAGGGCATTGGGTAGTTATTTAAAATACCGATACATCCCCTTGGAAGATAGCGTACGCGATGCCTTTCATAAAATGGAACAGGTAAGCCGCACAATGGAGTATGCTTATGATGATTACGCGCTGGCGCAATTTGCAAAAGCTTTAAAAAAATCTGCTGACTATATCACGCTCACCAAACGGGCAAAATATTATGCCAATGTATTTGATGCTACAAGTGGCTTTGTTCGCGGCAAGCATGCTGATGGTACATGGATATCCCCCTTTGATCCTGATAAAAAGGCGACTTATATTACAGAAGGTACCGCACGTCAATACACCTTTTATGTACCGCAGGATGTACCCGGTTTGGCAAAGTTGATGGGTGGTGCGAAGAAACTGGAACAGTCGTTAGATAGCCTGTTTGAAAAAGGCGAATACTGGCATGGCAATGAGCCGGGACACCAGATCCCTTTTATGTATAATTACACATCATCGCCATGGAAAACGCAAGCCGCCGTACGCAAGATCCTGGCGACAGAATACAGTGATGGTCCGGGTGGTTTGGGAGGGAATGATGATGCCGGCCAAATGTCGGCCTGGTATCTGTTCGCTGCGATGGGTTTTTACCCGGTAAACCCGGTTTCGGGTGAGTACCTGTTGTGTTCACCTTTGTTTGATAGAATTGCTATCACGCTTCAAAATGGCAAAAAGTTCGAGATCATCTGTCATAAACCGGGCCCCAGATCAATGTATATCCGCTCGGTAAAATTGAATGGTAAAATAATGCCTAATAATTTTATCCGTTACAACGATATCAGCAAAGGCGGTAAGCTCGAAATATATCTGAACGATCAACCGGGAAATAACTGGGCAGTTAAACCATTAAATCAACCTAAGGGGATGTGATAAATGCGCAATCCCGCGTTTTTTATTCCTTAACCCAGAAATGTTCATTGGGCAGATTAAGTAAAAATCAGATGACGTAGGTGCAGTTTACCCGGAAATATGTAAATTGTCATAAACCAAAAAACATACCTATGAATTCTCGTCGTGATTTTTTACAAAAGTTGGGCTTATCGGCCCTGGCCCTGCAACTTGTGCCATACTCAGGATGGGCGGCAGGAACAGATAAAACCGAACAGGTTTATGACGGCCCGGTATTGCGCGTGGCTATTATGGGACTTGGAGGCTATGGAACCATAGTTGCAGAAGCTATGCGGAAATGTACCAAAGCTAAACTGGTTGGGGTAATTAGCGGAACCCCATCAAAAGTTAAAGCATGGCAAAGCAAATATGGCATCCCCGAAAAAAATTGCTACAACTATGAGAATTTCGACAACATCAAAAATAACTCCGATATCGACGCGGTATACGTTATTACACCCAATGGCTTGCACCACGATTTTGTGATCAGGGTAGCTGCAGCCGGTAAACACGCTATATGCGAAAAGCCAATGGCCGTGAATGCCAAAGAGGGGCAGGAGATGGTTGATGCCTGTAAAAAGGCCAATGTAAAGCTGTTGGTTGGCTACCGGATGCATTTTGAACCAAAAACACTTGAAGTGATCAGGATGAGGCAAAACGGCGAGTTTGGGAAGATCAGGTTTTTTCAGGGGCAATGCGGGTTTACCATCGGCGATCCCACACAATGGCGGTTGAATAAAAAGCTTGCCGGTGGCGGCTCTATGATGGATATTGGGATCTATGCCATCAACGGATCCCGCTATATGACCGGTGAAGAACCGATATGGGTTACCGCCCAGGAAACTAAAACCGATACAGTGAAATTTAAAGAGGGGGTTGATGAAACCATCCAGTTCCAGTTCGGCTTCCCAAGCGGGGCCGTTGCGTCCTGTCTGTCAACCTACAATATGAACAATCTCGACCGATTTTTTCTTGATGGAGAAAAAGGCTTTGCCGAAATGCAGCCTTCTACCGGCTACGGGCCAATTAAAGGCCGCACCCATTTGGGCGAACTTAACCAGCCTGTTACCACACACCAAACCGTACAGATGGATGAAATGTGCGAGATTATATTTAATAATAAAAAGCCCGTTGTACCGGTAAACGGCGAAGAAGGAGTGAAAGACCTTAAAATTATTGATGCCATTTACCTTGCTGTTAAAACCGGGAAGAAGGTGGAGGTAAGTGTTTAATAACATTTAAAGGTAAAAACATACGTAGGTGCCGAATTTATTTCGATACCTCACTGGATATTCACGCTTGCCAGGTTTCACAATTAATTCTTGCAGACCTGTCCGTCGCTTACTTTGGAAATGGGGTGCCGAAATAAATTCGACATGACGGGTTTGCTTTTTTGTAACCAATTGAGAAGCCTTTGCAGTAAGGAAATTAATATTCCACCTGCTATTGGCATATTTAGCCAAACCTGTAACAAGCCGCTGGTATGCTCATCTAAATATAAAAACTTAGAAAAAACATGAGCACCAAAGAAACATTTTCAATTAACGGTGAAGCGTTATTGGGAAAGATAAAAGAGATAATTAACGAAGGTAAAGCCAGCAGGATCACCATTTCAGACAAGCACGGTAAAGAGCTAATGACTTTTCCGTTAAGTGTTGGCCTTTTCGGGATGATCCTGGCACCGGTTTTTGCTGCCGTAGGTACCCTGGCCGCACTGGTTACAGAATGTACTATAACGGTAGAACGGGAAGAGGAAGACAAAGAAGATACCCCCAAAGAATAAGGTATCTTCACAATATGATCCTGCGAAACTAAAGACCTGAAACTTCAGGTCTTTAGTTTAAATTCTCATTAAAAAAATCTATAGTCCTTTTCCAGGCCAGTTCTGCCGCGGCTTTGTCATAACGTGGAGTTGTATTATTATGAAAGCCGTGGTTTGCGTTTTCATAGATATAAGCCTGGTATTTTTTGCCATTCTCTTTAAGCGCTTTTTCGTATACCGGCCAGCCATCTGTAATCCGGGTATCCAGGGCCGCGTAATGCAGCAATAGCGGCGCTTTAATTTTAGGGACATCCTCAACAGCCGGCTGACTTCCATAAAATGGAACGGCGGCAGCCAAATCGGGAACACGTACAGCCATCATATTGGCAATTCCTCCGCCAAAACAAAAGCCTACAACACCTACCTTACCATTGCAATCTTTATGGTTTTTCAGGTATTCATAGGCAGCTATAAAATCTTCCTCCATTTCGCCTTTATTTCGTTTGGCCTGCATGGTACGCCCTTCGTCATCATTGCCGGGATAGCCGCCAAGCGGTGTTAGGGCGTCGGGTGCAAGGGTAATAAACCCTGCAAGGGCAGCTCTTCTCGCCACATCTTCAATATAAGGGTTTAAGCCCCGGTTTTCGTGAACTACCACTATGCCACCCAGTTTCTTCTTTGCATCTGCGGGCTCTGATAACAGGCCTTTAATTGTACCGCCGCCTTTGGGCGAAGGGTAATTAATATAGCCCGATTTTAAACGTGGATCGTCGGATTTTACCTGTATGGCACCCTGATAATCGGGCATCAGGAAACTCATTAATGCGGTTACGGTCAGGCCGCCCACTGCATACATGGAGAGCTTTTGCACAAAGGAGCGCCTGTCGAGGCGGCTATGTGCGTAATCATCATACAGGTCGAACACTTCCTGTTTGATATCTTCTTTGCTGATTTGGTTCATATTTCCGGAGGCTTTGTTCAAATTTACCGGTTAGGTTTTGTTTAGGGTGTAACAGTCTCGTTACCGGTAATGTTTTTTGTGTTGATTGCCAGGCCAACCACCGTTATGGCCGAAATGTTTACCCGCTACGGGACGCCTGAAGAAAAGAAAGAAATTATCGTATTATAAATGCAGAACGGCACTAACGGCACTGTTTATATTGGCGATCTGGAAAGCCCGACCGGCTAAATAAACCTATAGAACAAAATATCCAAAAAGTTGGAAAAGTTGCCCTGAGCGAAGTACAAACCAGAGGCATACCAAAAGATTACCTGAACCTTTCATCTTCATCACCGGGAGCGCACATCGATGCAGGTATCTTTATAAGGTAAAAACAATTAATGTGCTTATTTAATGCAGATTTGGATCAATGCCCTTTCCCAAAGTTTTTTTCACCCGCTTCAACAGCCATATCAATCCGGTTTTCGTCAGGCGGTTTAGGGCATGAGTAGCCGCTGCTGAAAGCGCAGTATGGGTTGTAGGCTTTATTGAAATCTATAACAATCGATCCGTTTTTAATGTCTTTGGTGGTAAGGTCGATATAGCGGCCTCCGCCATAGGTTTCAGAGCCGTTTGTAGCATTGGTAAAAGGCAGGAACAGGTAATTGCTGAAAGCAGGGTTTTGCGACAGGGCGATGCTTTTATAAATGGTTAACTGCATTGGTTTACCCTTAAGCTTAAACGAAAGTTGTGCATAACGTACATATTGGCTACCTGCACCGCTGAAGGTAGGTATAATAAAAGTTGATTGATTAGTCAATAATTCAGCTTTAGCAGTTACGCGGTAGATACTATCGGCATCATAAAACCTTAAAAATTGCAGGTCATCCTGTTTAAGCGGAGATCGCGGGTCTTTTAAAAAATCATCCTTATAATTTTGCCTGAAGGCAGCAATTTGCTCTTTATGAGTTTGTGCAAAACTGTGTTGGCCAATGAAAAAGATAAATAAAAGGACAATGAAATATTTCATGTGTGGTGCAGGGATTAGGCTCAAAGATAACTTAGATACAATTCAAAAAAAAGCGTCATTTGCGAAGCACGAAGCAATTCCAGGCTTCTGTCCCATCAGGGTCTCTCGCAGAGGACCCTGATGGGACAGACTGTGACGGGAGACAATAACATAACATGTGAGATGCATCGGTAAAGCCGGACAGTCGAGATGCTTAACTTAGCAAATCAATGGACAAGAAAAAGTCAAGCCGCCGTGTTTACGATGCGGATTTTAGGTCGGATGTATTGAAGATGGTTTTTAGTGGTCGTTCGGTTGTGGACGTGGCCGCTTCGTTGGGGATCAGGGAGAATTTGATCCACAAATGGAAAAGCCGTTATAAAGAAACAACGGGATCATCGGCGCTGAAATCGCCAGGGTCAGAAACGCCGATTGTATCGGTAGAAGAATATGAACGAATGAAGGTACGTCTGCGAGAAGTGGAGCAGGAAAG
>NZ_FNCG01000021.1 GCF_900100945.1 Mucilaginibacter gossypii
CTGTCTTACGATTGCATCCCAGATCCCTGCTTAACTGACGTGCAGATAACCCCTTTTTCGCATTCAGCATTAATGAAATAGCCAAAAACCATTGCGGCAAAGGAAGTTTGGTGCCCTCGAAAACAGTGCCGACCAAAACGCTATAGCTGCGGTTACAGCTATTGCAAATATGCCGTTGGCTTTCCTGGCGCTTGCTGCTCCGTTTGCTGTTGCAATACGGGCATTCTGGCAATCCTTGCCATCTTAATCCTTCAAGATAGTCTATGCAACTGGACTGATCTGGAAAACGCTTAATCGTCTCTATGATATTCATTATCATAAATATACAAATTATTCCTGCCTTTTCATGGGCTATTACTCTCAAGAGGGGATTTGAAAAACATTATTCAAATAGTTATTCCATTCCCCATTGTAAAAGTTAAGTTATCTTTAACGGTCATCCGTTATAAAAAACTATTTTCACCGGGTAATGAAACGTCTCACCAAATTAACCTGCAAAGGCCTTTTCCTTTTGGCTTTCATATTTTTAATTGTACCTGCTTCGGCACAAAAAAAGCAATTACCTAATATCATTTTTGTTTTGGCCGATGATATGGGGTACTCCGATTTAAGTTGCTATGGTAACCCGGTGATCCGTACGCCATTTTTAGATAAGATGGCGCAAAAAGGTGTGAGGGCAACTAATTACGTGGTAAGCAGCCCAACCTGTACACCATCAAGGGCTTCATTACTAACCGGGCGTTATGCATCAAGGATGAATTTGCCTTACCCTATAGGGCCCGGTTCATCGCTTGGGATTCCTGATCAGGAAGTTACCATTGCCGAAATGCTGAAACAAATTGGCTATAAAACAGCCATGATAGGCAAATGGCATCTTGGCGATCATGCAGCTTACAACCATCCCATGGCGCAGGGTTTTGATTCATACTATGGTTTGCTGTACAGTCATGACTACCGTTCGCCTTATGTTAAAACAGATACAACTATTAAAGTATTCCGCAATCATAAGCCCGAAGTTCTAAGACCTGCCGATTCATCATTGATTGAGTTATACAAGCGCGAAGCTATCCGCTTTATTAAGGAGCAGAAAAAGGGTGATAAGCCGTTTTTCTTATATCTCGCTCACAATATGCCGCATTTGCCGGTAGCCTTTGCATCATCAGCAAAAAATAAAAACAGAAGCGATGGCGGTCATTTAGGCGATGTGGTTGAGCAGCTTGATGAAAGCCTTGGCCAGGTTTGGAACGAGCTGGAAAAACAGGGACTGGCTGATAATACGATATTTATGTTTTCGAGCGATAATGGTCCGTGGATAGATTTCCCTGACCGGATGCTGGGCGATAGCGCCACCAAACATTGGGATGCGGGCACAGCCGGAGTTTTTCGCGGCAGCAAAGGCTTATCTTATGAGGGCGGTGTACGCGAGCCATTCATCGTTTACTGGAAAACCATACCCCGGTTGGCGCAAGCATTACCAGTATGATGAGCAACCTCGATGTATTGCCTACCCTTGCCAATTGGACTGGTGCCCCGCTGCCGAAAGGCCGTACACTGGATGGGCAGTCGATAGCTGATGTGCTGACCGGCAAAGCACCTAAACACCCGGAACACAAACCTATTTATTATTACAACAACAGCGTTTGCGAAGCCGTACGCCTTGGCGACTGGAAGTATCGTGAAGTAAAGGCAAATAACAACGTTGGTGGCGTAGCAGGTTCACCGCTACCTGCAAAAACCGAACTGTTTAACCTGGCTTATGACCCTAGTGAGCGTACTAACGTAATAAAAGAATACCCTGAAATGGCCCAAAAGTTAAAAGCTCTTTTTGACCAATATCCGGGTATGAAGGAGAATTAGGAATGAAAATAAAAATAAAAGTCATGTTGAACTTGTTTCAACATCCCAATAGTTAAGCAACCGTGCTAAGCAAATCGGCTACTTGTTATGTGGGGTGTTGAAACAAGTTCAACATAACCTGTTTATTTAAAATAGGCGTAATGCTGGGCCCGTCGAGGCATAGTGGGCGGGGCTCTACGCGCGAGTCTTCGACAAGCTCAGACTGACAGGCCTGCTTTAGTCAGAGGATTAACTTTCTTTTATCGTCGTTTTATCCTCCAAAGCCATTTTAGCGATCTCATCTTTGCGTTTAAAGCTTACGCCTTTGTGCTGTTGTATGTATTTGATCAGATCATTGGCGGCTTTAACCATTTGCGGGGTACCGCCAATGCGATCGTGGAAACTGATTGACATTTGGCGGCGTTTAAACTCAGCCTCGGCATAAAGCTGGTCGAATTCCATTTTTACCTGTGTGAGAAATTGGTCTGCCGAGAAATTTTTGCCTTCAATCAGCACGATATCGTTGTTACGGATGGTATAAGGCACCACCACGAAGTCTTTTTGATTTACCGGGATGATGAAAGGCTCATCGCGGCTCAAATCGTCAATATGGTATACGAAACCAAGTTCCTGTAATATTTTCAGCGTGTTTTCGCCGCGGCGCAGCCAGTTGGCATTGTAGCCTACGGGAGTAAAGCCGGTTACTTTTTTAATGGCATCGGCGCCATCTTTTATAAACTGCTTTTCCTGTTCATAAGGCATGGTGTACTGCGTTGCCCAGTTCATACCATGCGCTGCTGCTTCGTGCCCACGGTCAACAATTTCTTTGGCTAATCCCGGGTTCTTGAGCACAGCCGAACCAACCATGTGCGATGTTACTTTTATGCCCAGCTTGTCCCAGTTATCCAGCATGCGGGGGATCCCTTCTTTATAACCATATTGAAACCAGGTTGCACCGGGCAAATCAATAAAGCCTTTTTGCATGTTTTGCGGAAACGGGCTTTCGGCGTTATCCGGCTGACCGCCTGCTTCAAACTGCATGGATACTGAAACCACCAGTTTTGAACCATCGGCCCATTTTGAGGTGTTAAAGTTGTTTAAAGGTGTGCTTTGTTTAGCTGATGTTAAATTACTGCCCACAAGGCCGGCCAACCCTAAAAGCCCGCCTTGTTTTACAAAATCTCTTCTTGAGCTCATGATATTATTTATTGAAGAAAAGGTTATCTAATGAATAGGTATTGCTAGCCGCAAACTGAAGAAGTACGGCGAAGAAAGCAGCATGGATCAGTTGTGAAGGAAGGATCTCCCAATTCTCGATCAAACAGCTGCCTAATATTAATATGATCATTACCAGGCCACCGCCAATTAAAGCGGGTTTGGTAAACAGGCCTGATAAGAGCAGTATACCTATGGTAAATTCGGCAATTGGTAACAGGTAACTAAAAGGTGTTACCATAGCTTTAGGCAGCATTGATTTTTCAAATGTGCCAACCATCCACTGGCTAAAACCACTCAATTTAGGTAAGCGAACCAATCCGTGACCAAACATGCTGGCCCCAATAGCCAGTCTTAAAAGCAAAAAAGATGTAGTGTTCATTTCGTTTTGTTTTGATAAGTCAAAGTTCTGTATAATCAGTGCCTTGATCTTGTACATTCAGTGGGATGATCTGTAACTTTACGGGTATGGAAACCAAGAACCTGTACAGGCCTTATGAACTGGAGTTGCTTGAAACAAGCCAGTACACAGCTAAACCGCACCGCAATACTTTTTTTGAAATGGTATTTACGCTGGAAGGCAAGGGGATCCAGATCATTAACGGGCATGAACTGCCTTATGCTTCTAATAAATTCTTTTTGATTTTTCCGGAAGATCACCACGGCTTTGAGGTGCACGAGCTAACCCGCTTTTACTTCATCCGCTTTACTGATAGCTACCTGAAAACACAAAGCGAAAAGTGGGTTAAAAAAATGGAATACATTTTTCATAACCATAACCATTTGCCCGGTTGCATCCTTAAAACAGTTACCGATAAGCCGCTGGTAAGGGCTCTGATAGAAGCACTACAACGGGAAACTTCAAATGATTTTCCACAGCATAATGAGGTAGTTGAGCAATTGATGAATACTATTATAACTATTGCCGCCCGCAATATCACGCTACAGCAGCATGCCAATGTTTTAAAACAACCTTCAACAACTACGTTGCCGCTGCTTAACTATATCCACGAATATATTTACCAGCCCGACCGCCTGAAAGCCGAGTGTATAGCCTCCTCATTTAATTTTTCGCCCAACTACATCAGCGAATATTTTAAGAAAACCACCGGCGAAAGCTTGCAGCAGTATATCACAAGCTATAAACTGAAACTGATTGAAACCCGCCTGCAATACACCGATAAACGCATGAGCGAAATAGCCTATGAGTTTGGTTTTACAGATGAAAGTCACCTGAACCGTATTTTTAAAAAATATAAAGGAGAGAACCCTACGGCGTATAGGAAGAGATATGGGGAGATGAATAGATGACACAAAAAGAGACTTGCAACTTGCAAGTCTCTTTTGTGCTCCCGACGAGATTCGAACTCATATCGATGGTACCGGAAACCATAATTCTATCCATTGAACTACGGGAGCAGACAGGGGCAAAGATATAAAATTGATTTAAACCAAAAGCATTGTTTGATATATTAACGTGTAGTAATAAAGCGTAAGTTTAATAAGGGTTATTGTCAATATTACTGCTTTTACGTAAACGTTTACGTAAATAAAAGTACACCGCCACCGTTAATTAAATTGAAAGTTTAATAGTTTAGGTGTTTAATATACAATTAAACGCTTCATTGTTCGTAAACTCAATAAGCGATAAACCTGCTTGAATTTTTCTTTTAATTATAACTAATAATGAAAATCCTTCATTTTTTAATGCTGCTTATAACGCCATTTGCCTGTTTTGCGCAGCAAAAAGTATTTAACATTACCGATTATGGTGCCAAGGCCGATGGTATGACCAACAATACAATCAGCATTCAAAAAGCTATTGATAATGCAAGCGCACAGGGAGGCGGTACTGTATACGTGCCTGCCGGAAAGTTCTTAACGGCTGCTATCAGCCTAAAATCAAATGTTACTCTTAACCTTGCCAAAAATGCTGTATTGCTGGGCAGCGCAAAAAGAATTGATTATGGCGAAGGCCATGCAGCGCCATTGATAGCCGCCAATAACCTGCAGCATATTGCCATAACAGGTAAAGGCACCATTGACGGAAACGGTGAAGAATTACTGAAAGACCTTTTCGCGATGCTGAAGGCAGGGAAATTAAGAGATTCGTTATGGCAAAAACAAAACCCCTGGGGGCAAACCCAGCCCGAGGAACCTAACCGCCCTAAGCTGATCCATTTTTCCAATTGCACCGATGTGCAGATAAAAGGTGTAACCATGAAAAACGGTTTGGTATGGGTACAGGATTACACCAAATGCCGCGATCTGGTTATTGACAGTATAAAAGTAGAAAGCAATACTTATTGGAATAACGACGGTATTGATTTGGTCGACTGCCAAAATGTAAAGCTTACCAATAGCTTTTTTAATGCCGATGATGATGGCATCTGCCTAAAATCAAGCGACAGGAACAGCTGCTGTGAAAATATTTATGTAGCAAACTGTACCACCAGGTCAAGCGCAAGCGGCATCAAATTTGGCACGGCTTCGCGTGGAGGTTTTAAAAAGATAACGATAAAGAATGTGAAAATTTACGATACCTACCGGTCAGCCATTGCTTTGGAGTGTGTTGATGGTGGCGTGATGGAAGATATTGATATCAGTAATATCAATGCGGTAAATACTGGCAACGCCATTTTTATTCGTCTCGGCCATCGTAATAAGGATACTGTAGTGAGCCGCATCAATGGTATCCGCATCAGTAATGTAACTGTAGATGTACCTAAAGGAAAACCCGATAAAGGTTACCCGATGGAAGGGCCTTTAGTTAAAGGAAACCATAATACCTTTCCTTCGTCAATTGCGGGCTTGCCTGGTCACCCGGTTAAAAATGTAACGCTTGAAAATATTAAGATAGTGTATCATGGTGATGCCAGCAAAGCTGTGGCGAACGTTAGCCTCGATTCATTGACAAAGATCCCGGAAAACCCGCGTGATTATCCCGAGTTTTCCATGTTTGGAGAATTGCCGGCCTGGGGTTTTTACGCACGGCATGCAGAAGGGGTAACGTTTAAAAATGTAACTCTTAGCTGCCTGGGGAATGATTTCAGGGCTGCCGGTGTGTTTGATGATGTGGATAGGTTGACTATTAATGGCCTAAAAATACCGCAGGTTAAATCGTTGCCGGTGGTTGTATTTAACGGGGTAAGCAAATCTTCGGTTAAAGGCATTCAGATTCCCGGAACGAGTAAAAATAAGATCGTTAAGAGGTAATTTCATTTCACATCAGGAATCAGCCTTGCTAAATCAATTTAAGGGCTTTTAAGGTCGTGCGTGCGGCTTTTAACGTTAGTGTAACTTAATCGTTTACGTAAATAAATATTGCATTTAATATAAAAGGACCGTTTTTTTTATCAAAATTTAATCATTATAAAACTAAACGGAGCATTGAATTGCAGCTCCAGTAAAACGTAAAGCCGCAATAATTAATTGGATTTTTCTGTGGTATTTGGTTTGGGAGCGCAATAAATATCAAGGTGCTTAATATTTAATAAAAGCTTTACAGTATGGAAAAGTTAACTGAAAAAGAGATATCGCCATTGCCGAGTCTTGACGTATGGGAAGATGATGTATTGAGCAGGTACCCGGAACCAGGTACCGAAAAGGCCAAAGAGGAGTTCAGGGTTTATAACGACGATGAAAATAACCCGGTGCGGGAATTTTACAGGCTTAACCATACTTATCAAACCTATGGCAATGTATTGGCCAAAAAGGCCAACTTTTTACAGTTTGATAAAAAGGAGATGCCATGGTGGTCGGCAATGGAATACCTGAACACACTGGTTGATGAATCGGATCCGGATATCTCGCTTGATCAGCTGCAGCATTTACTGCAAACATCTGAGGCTATCCGCGCCGATGGACACCCGGATTGGTTTGTATTAACAGGCTTTATACATGATTTAGGCAAGGTACTTTGCCTTTTTGGCGAACCGCAATGGAATGTAGTGGGCGACACGTTCCCGGTGGGCTGTAAATTTTCGGATAAGATAGTTTACCCGGAATTTTTTGCCGCAAATCCTGATAGCTACGATGAGCGTTACAATACCAAATATGGCGTTTATACTCATCAATGCGGGCTCGAAAATGTGCATATGTCATGGGGACATGATGAGTACCTGTACCATATCACCAAAGATTACCTGCCCGAAGAAGCTTTGTACATGATCCGCTATCACTCATTTTACTCACAGCACCGCGAAAAAGCGTATGACCATTTGTTGAATGCGCATGACCAGGAGATGTTTAAATGGGTTGATAAATTTAATCCGTACGATCTGTACTCTAAAAGCCCGAAACCGCCAGTAGTATCCGAGTTAAAACCTTATTATGAGGATCTGATTGCCAAATATCTGCCTGCAACAGTTAAATTGTAATTTAACGGGCTGTAGTTTTAGTCCCGTTTTTATATATTGGTCATTCCAGTTACCTGTTTAGCCCAGGCTATAAAAAATAAGTTTATAGTCTGGGTCAAACTTTACAAAAGGCCATAAACCTCCTGCCTGTTACTAAATAAATAATTAATGGCGCTGCCATGGCGTGGCTTCGTTGATTGAAAAATAGTTGTACTTTTAACAATAATTCCTGCCTGTTGATTAAAGAATAAATAAATAATTATCAGTTTTTTATGGATTCAAATGGAGATAAAGATTTAGTGTTTCGCTTACACGATGATGACATCGGTGCATTTGATATGCTTTATCAAAAGTATCATCAGGCTATTTATCGTAACATATTCAAACTCACTAAGGACGATGATATCGCCCGGGATATTTTGCAGGATATTTTTGTTGCCCTATGGGAAAAACGGGCTGATATTAACCCCGATCAATCGGTAAGCGGCTGGTTATTTGTATTGAGCTTCAATAAATCCATCTCCTATCTCCGCAAAAAAGTACGCGAAACGGCTGTTGTTAACACCATGCCTTTTGCTGAAATGGAAACCGATAACGGCGACGTACAGTTAATGGATGAGCAATATTATTTATTACAACAAGCTATTAACCAATTATCGCCGCAGCGAAAAAAGGTATTTACCCTTTGCAAATTGGAAGGGAAAACCTATGAAGAAGCTGCCGAGAAATTGAACCTTTCTAAACATACTGTTAAGGAATACCTCGGACATGCGGTTGTGGCAGTTAAAAACCACATAAAAGAACACCAGGCCGAATGGAAAACCGCAGGAGTTATAATGGTTTGTTATTGGATTGGAACAAATTGATGATGGGGATTTATTTTAAACAATTGCTCCAACTAATTTCTTTCTTCCTACAAACCTGATAACCGAGCCTTGTCCGCTGTGATAAGGCCCTTCATTTAAATGGATCGCCGTTTCCAGAAGTTCTAAAATCTCGTAATTATTAAAATCTGTTTTAATTTCCTCTAAAGAAAATAGTGATTCGATATCTCTCGGACCGCCCATTTTTTCATCTTTTGCAAGGTAGTCAAGGTGACTTTTACTAAAAGCCTCAAAAATGATAAGCCCTCCGACGTTTAAATATTTATTAAGGCTTTGATGTACAAGTGATTTGATGTTGGGAGGAAAGTGCGCATAAATCAAGGCGATCACGTCAAATTGCCCCGCTGTATAGTTGAGCTCCTGCAACTCTCCAACCTGATAATCAATAGCTACCTGTTTTTGTTCTGCAAGTTTCAGGGCTTTCTTTTGTCCCTCAACACTTATATCGAATGCAGAAACTGCCCAGCCAAGCCCGGCGGCAAAAACAGCATTGCGCCCTTCGCCTTCTGCAGGGAAAAGAATTTTGCCGGGTTTTAAAAGTGACAGTTGTTGTTGTAGAAAATTATTAGGCTGTTCACCATAGGCAAATTCTTCTTCGGCATATCGTTGGTCCCATTTTTCTGTCCAGGCATTTTTCATACAGAGGTAATTATTTAGCTATTTATTGATGATAAAGGTAGTATTTAAGTAAGTTAACACAAGGGCTGCAGTACATTGATGACAATAATGTGGCTGTGAAAAAAAATTAAATGCAGCTCAATTTTATGAGTTTTTATTTTTCTTAAAAATAATTGTAAACCCATCCCCCCGTTTTAAAGCTCCCGGCGTATTTATATAAAAATAGCTTGTGGAAACTATAGTCAAACGCTTAGAAAGGCTTTATAATACCGAGAATTTAACTCCTGAGGACAGGCGCTGGCTTGCCGAATACCTGCAAGGAGATGTTTCAGAATTATATCTTATAGCGCTTGAAGGTTTCAGTAAGGATGCTCTGGAAAAGAAGATCTCTCTGAGTGGAGAGGCATCTGATCAGATACTTAACAATATCCATCAGCGTATAATTAAGCCTCCGCCCAGAAAGGTGTTTCCTCTTTGGCGTTTGCTGGTAAAGCTGGCCGTTGCCGCCTCTGTAACCGCTATTTTTAGTGCCGGCTATATCTTCAGAAAACAGTTGGACAACTGGTTGAACCCTGTTACTTACCAGGAAACGGTGGCACTAAACGGCGAAATTAAACTGATCACTTTACCTGATGGTACGAGCATTTGCCTTAATGCCGGCAGTAGTTTAAAGTACCCGGATAAGTTTAAAGAGAAAACGCGGGAGGTTACACTTACAGGCGAGGCTTTCTTTAAAGTGGCGCACGATAGCAGTAAACCGTTTGTTATTCACTCGGGTAAAATTAAAACCACTGTTTTAGGTACCAGCTTTAATGTTAAAGCTTATACCGAAGATAAATCGGTTAAGATCACCGTGGTAAGCGGAAAAGTAGGAGTTGTTCCAACGGCCTCAAAACATCCTGCTGTATTACTCACAGCGAATATGCAAATGGTTTATAACAAAACCAGCCAAACAGTGCTTACCGAAAAAATAAATGATGCCTCGTCGGTGGTCAGCTGGCAGCAGGGTAAGCTGCAATACCATAATACCCCCCTGTTTGATGTTTTGGCCGATGTGCAGCGAAAATATAATGTAACAATCAGAGCCGACAAAAATTTATTGAACTGTACGTTATACGCCGATTTTAACAATATGCCATTAGAAAAAGTATTGAAGCTGACCGAGGCCCTTATAAATGCCCATTTTAAAAAGGCAGGCGATGCTTATACGTTAAAGGGCAAAGGCTGTAATTAATGTACCTGATATACCAATTATAAAAACAAATAAATGTTTGACAACCTAAAAAAATGAAATTGCTATGAGTTGAACCAAGGAAAAAGAGAAATGATCCTCCAAAATGGCCGGGCCAGTTTTGGAGGAATAAAATGTAAAGATTTTTTAATGGACCATGCACAGGGCCTCTCACAACCGCAGCACGTTCCAGCTTGACCTATAACACTTTAATATAGCAAAAATATGAAAATAAACATACCCGAAAGAGTCTTTCGAGCCATAACATTTGTTATGAAAATTAATGCGATCATTTTATTAGTAGTCTGTTCCCTGTCAACCATTGCCATGGCTGATAATTCATACGGACAAAGCGTGCTGGAAAAGCCAGTTACCGTTAAATTAAAAAATACCCCTCTTGCTGATGCACTGGAGCGGATTTCAGCCAGTACCGGCGTACGGATCATGTACACCGGGAATAACATTGAAAGCGATGTTAAAGTAACCCTTACAGCTCATAACGAAAAGCTGGAGGCTGTTTTGAAAAAAGTTTTATTAGATAACCAGTTTACTTATACCGAAGTTGAAGGAAGTTTGCTGGTTAAACCCGCCCCAAAGCCACCGGTAGAGAAGAAGATCGAGCTCCCGCCGCCTGTTATTGTTACCGGATCTGTAGTAGATGATAAAGGCCAGCCCTTAATAGGTGTTTCTGTTAAAATAGAAGGCCTTGCAACAGGTGCGGTAACCGATATAGATGGTAAATTCAGGGTGCAGGTTGCCAACGAAAAAGCTGTACTGGTGTTTTCTTACATAGGCTTTGAAACTCAAAAAATAGCCGTAGGCAAACAAACATCTATAAAAGTAATTTTACTGCCTTCGGCAAACTCGTTATCTACCGTTGTAGTAATTGGTTATGGTACTACTACCAAAAAGGAATTGACCAGCGCTATTGCAACTGTAAAAGCCGAGCAATTTAATGCCGGTGTTGTTGCAACTCCTGCTGATCTGTTAGAAGGTAAAGTAGCCGGTTTAAATATCACCAACGATGGTAACCCTAATGGTAAAGCTTCGGTAACACTGCGCGGTCCATCTTCAATAAGGGCTGGCGCAGCGTCTGTGCCTTTTTATGTAATTGACGGCGTGCCCGGCGCCGATTTTAACCTATTGGCTCCATCAGATATTGCTTCGATAGATGTGTTGAAGGATGCTTCGGCAGCGGCAATTTACGGAACCAGGGCTACCAATGGTGTAATTATCGTTACTACCAAAAGGGCAAAAGCAGGTCAGTTAAGGATGACTTATAACGGATACGGATCATTTGAGAAAGTATCTAACCAGTTTAAAGTTGCCAGCGCCGACCAGTTAAGGGCCTATGTAAAAGCTAACGGACAAAGTTTTACCCCTGCGAATGACAACGGTGGCAATACCGACTGGCAAAAAGCTGTTGAACGTGGTACAGGTTTCTCTCAAAACCATAACCTGTCTTTTGGCGGCGGTACCGATAAAACTACTTATAACGGAAGCATAAACTACCTGCAAAATCAGGGTATCGTTAAAAGCAGCGATATGAAGCGTGTTATAGGTAGGCTTAATATCACCCAAAAAGCGTTGAATGATAAACTGAAACTGGACTTTTCATTAAGCAATTCGGTAACTAACGCCAATTTGTTAGTTAATGATATCCCGCTGTCATCTGCAAACGGACAAAGCCCCGGCTTGTTTAAATCAATAGTTCAATATTTACCAACACGTACTATTTATAATCCTGATGGTACTTTTTACAACGATCCTACTTTAAAATTAGGTTATAACCCGGTAGGGCTTATTACTAACGATAGCTACAAACAAAAAGTTAACTTGTTGCTGGGTAATATACGCGGTGAGTTGATACTGCCTGCCGGCCTGCTTTACAATTTTAACTTAGCTTACCAGGAAACAAATACCGACAATAATACTTATTACAACTCTGCATCAGAGCTGGCACCTGGCCTCAACGGCAAAGCCATCCGTTCAACTTATGAGGATAACAAAAAGTTGTTTGAAAACTATTTGACCTATGCTCATAAATGGGGCGATAAACATGATTTTAAAGCCCTGTTTGGCTATTCAATAGATCAAACTACCACCGGGAATGGCTTTCAATCAACCAATCAAGGATTTATTTCGGATGCTACGGGTTCAGACAATCTTAGTTTAGGTACGCCTTCCGGGAACTACCGGGTTGATTATGGTAACGTTAACGTCGAAACTTTACGTTTGATATCCTTTTACTCTCGTCTTAATTATAGCTACAGGGGTAAATACCTTTTACAGGCATCTTTACGACGTGACGGTTCAAACGCCTTTGGTACTAATAAACGCTGGGGGTATTTCCCGGCTGCTTCGGCCGCATGGCGGGTTATCGACGAGGGCTTTATGAAATCTCAATCCTTATTTGATGATTTGAAATTGCGCGTTGGCTATGGTAAAACCGGTAACTCATTAGGCTTCTCGCCTTATACGCCCCTCACGCTTTATGGCACTACCGGTAGCTTTTATTACAATAACGCTTATATTGGTGCAATTGGTGTAACTCAAAACCCAAACCCTGATTTGAAATGGGAAAGTACGGCTACGTTAAACGGCGGCGTTGATTTTTCCTTATTTAAAGGACGTTTGGGCGGCTCGGTTGATATCTACAATAAAAAAACAACCGATATGATCACCACGGTACCGGTGTCGCTTATTAACAACTTTGTAAATACAAAAGTTGAAAACGTAGGTAGTATGACCAATAAAGGTGTTGAGATAGCCCTTAACGGAACGCCAATAAAAACAAAAGATTTTACCTGGAGCAGCTATGGCAATATCTCATTTAATAAAAATAAGATCACTGCACTGGCGCCAAACCTTTCAAAAATATATGCAGGCGATCCGGAAGGTCCCGGACAAAGCGGTATCAAAACATCAATCATTGAGGCCGGTTATCCGCTTGGCGAATTTTACACCCTGAAATACCTTGGTCGCACCAATGGTGTATCTACCTTCATGGGTGCTAATGGCCAGCCAACAACAACACCTCAAAGTACCGATCAAACTTATGCAGGCAATGCCCAACCTACATACACATTTGGTTTTGGTAATGATCTTACCTATAAAAACTTCAGCCTTAACTTCTTTTTCAGGGGACAGGGTGGGAACAAGATCATGAATGCATCATTAGCCAGCTTTAACCAGCCTACCCAGGCTTCGGTACATGGGGTACCTGCTTTAACATTAAGCGAGCCGGGTACCGATGTTAATGCCTATTATTATTCAACACGTTATCTCGAAAGCGGTGCATTTATCAGGTTAAGTAATGCTACACTGGCTTATAAAATAAATGTTGCGGGTAATTATGTACATGGCATCCGGTTGTATGTTACCGGTACCAATTTATTCATCATCACCAAATACAAAGGCGTGGACCCTGAATTGAACTTAAACATCGATAACCAGGCAAGCGGCCAGTTTATCGGGGTAGACAGCAATAATTTTTATCCAAAAACAAGGAGTTTCCTTGCCGGCGTACAAGTTGATTTATAATAGATTTTAACCTAACAGACATGAATAATTTAAAAAGATATATAAAACCTGGCCTCATTGCCATGTTTATAGGAGCAATTTACCTTTCAGGTTGTACTAAATTGGATATCACGCCAAAATCGGCGCTTACAACGGCTAACTTTCCTACTACACCAGCGCAGTATGTAGCTGCTACCGGGCCTATCTATACCTCGTTTCGCGGGGCGCCGGGCAGGCAATACTGGTTGTTGCAAAATTTAAGTACCGATGAATGCGTACTTGTTGCACGTGGTGGTAACTGGCTTGACGGCGGTACCTATTCAACCGTAAACCTGCACACTGTTACGCCTGATAACGGCATGACCGAAACTTGCTGGTCGGGAGGTTACGGAACCATCAGTTTATGTAACCAGGTATTGTCGTTATTGGCACCTACGCCCGAAAGCGATTCAAAAAAACAAACCATTGCCGAAATTAAAACCATGCGCGCCCTGTCATATTTTTACCTGATGGACCTGTTTGGTAACGTGCCTATCAGCAAAACCTTTGGCGATACCACCAACCTGGGCACCCAGCCAAGGGCGGCAGTGTTTGCATTTATTGAAAGTGAATTGCTTGCCCAAATTCCTGATCTGAGCGGGACAGCAGGGGTAACTACTTATGGCAGGCCGACCAAAGGTTTGGCTTATGCAATACTTGCCAAAATGTATTTGAACGCGCAGTACTATATCGGCACTCCAAGATATCAGGATGCTGTTACTATGTGCGATAACGTTATAAAAAGCGGTCAATATGGTTTAGATGCAGATTATTTAGGCATGTTTAAGCCTAATAACGGCCCGGGTGTTAAAGACTTTATTTTTGCCATACCTTATGACGGCATTTTGGCACAGGGGCAGTACTACGCACGCTGGACGCTGAACCCTAACCTGAAAAGTAAGTATAAAATGCCGTACACGCCAGATGGGCCGGTGTACACTTACAAAGAATACTATGCCTTGTTCAATGACGCGAACGATATCCGTAAAAAACAATTTTTAGTTGGCAAGCAGTACAACAATGATGGCTCTCCAATATTAATTACAACAACTAATATCGGACTGGATGCAAGTTATTCCGGCCCTAAGCCAAATGATATAGTGATCCACCAGTTAGAGTTTACACCTGATATTGTGTGGAAAAACCCGGCAACTTTTGACATCGGTAATGATGAGCTTGCTAATGAAGAAGGTTACAGGAACAATAAGTTTTATCCGGATAGCTTAAGTAATGACCGTAACCAGGGCAATGATGTGCCTATGTTCAGGTATGCTGATATTTTGCTTGAAAAAGCCGAGGCTATTTTACGCGGCGCATCAGCAACCAATGGCGATTCGCCTTTATCATTGGTTAACCAGGTGAGGGCGCGTGCAAAAGCTTCGCCTTTAACTTCGGTAACACTGTCTGATATTTTAGATGAACGGGGCCGCGAATTTTCTATGGAAACGTGGCGTCGTAATGACCTGATCCGCTTTGGTCAGTTTGAGAAAAAATGGGGTATAAAAACAGATGCCGATCCTAATAAACGCATTTTCCCGATCCCAAGACCGGAAATGCAGTTGAACCCGAAACTGGTACAAAATCCGGGTTATTAATTTAGTTCTATTATTTATTTAACAAACGCAGGCCCTAAAAAGCCTGCATTTGTTTTTTAGAAGGGCTTTAATGATCCTAAAACTCCCTGAATTTTCTCCGGTATTCCATTGGTGTGCTCCCGGTAGCTAATTTAAAATACCTGTTAAAGTTTGAAAGGTTGTTAAACCCCGAATCGCGGCTGATTGAATTTATATTTTCATTGGTCTCCCTGATCAGTTTACACGAGTTTTCTATTCTTACGGTCAGTAAAAAATCAAAATAGGTTTGGCCGGTACGCAATTTAAAATAATGGCAAAATGCTTTCGGTACCATGTGTATGATGTTTGCTATTTCCTTAAGCTTAATGTCTTTGTAAAAATTGTCCATGGTATACAGATAGATCTTCGTTAGCCGCACTTCATCTATCCTGTTAAAGATCTTCTTCTCCGTTTCACCGGCAAGGTTTGAGACCTGTTCCCCCTCGGCAATTTTATTTAACAGTTGAAGCAATAACGGAAGCTGTTCATACCTGGCCGAATTTTCTATTCGGTGGATAAAGTCGACCGCAACAGCTTTAGAATTTTCATTGATCAGTAATCCATTCTTGGTGCCATTTAAAAGATTGTTTATCAGGTTGTTTTCTGGCAGCGTCATGAAAGTACTTCCCAATTTATTGGGATCAAAATGAAGGGTAAGCAACTGTAGCGGTTTGGGTATTTTACCGCTTTTCATGGAGTAATCATAGTAGCGGTTAGTTTCAAACTTAAACATATGGGGCACGTTACAGCCTATGATGATCATGGTATCCCCTGAAATTCTTTTTGAAGTATTTCCTATCGAAAAAGTGCCTTCACCACTTATAATATAAATAAGTTCCAGCTCGGGATGGTTGTGGAAGTTATTGATAGCATGGTAGGTTTTTGCTTCGGCTATTGTAAAAGCTGAATTGTCGACTTTCAGGACCTGCTCAAAGAAATCTTTCATTTTTATACTATAGTGATATAAAAAGCTAAAAATAGTCAATATGTTATGAATATAGTATTACTTGTTGTGAATATTTAGGCATTGGGCAGTTTGTTAAGCGCCTAACTTCGTTTTATAAAATTTAAGCCATGAAGGAAAAGAAGTTTACTATGAAACTTATTGAAGCTTCGATAAGTGACATTGAGTTAGTAGGAGGTAAAAATGCATCGCTTGGAGAAATGATGCAGAACATATCGCAGTTTGGTATTGATATTCCTGATGGATTTATCATAACAAGTAAGGCTTATTACCAGTTCATTGCAGACAATCAGCTTGATAAAATGATCAGGGATATCCTTGAGGATAAAGACCTGTCCAACTTGCAGGTTCTGTTATCCTGTGGCAGTAAAATACGAAAGCTTATCCAAAACGGCCGGTTTTCTGTTGTTATGGAGAATGAGATCCTTGAAGCTTATAAGGATCTGCTGATCCAATATGCAGATAACGCAGCCGACGTTGCAGTCCGCTCATCGGCTACTGCTGAAGACCTGCCCGATGCATCATTTGCCGGCCAGCAGGATACCTATTTAAACATAAGAGGGGAAGAGAGCTTATTAACAGCGATAAAAAATTGTTTCGCCTCATTATTTACCGACAGGGCAATCAGCTACCGGGAATCATTTAATTATGATCACTTTAATGTCGGCCTTTCTGTTTGTGTTCAAAAAATGGTGCGCTCAGATAAAGGCGTTTCGGGGGTTGCATTTTCGTTAGATACAGAAAGTGGTTTCAAAGATGCCGTAATCATTAACGGATCGTACGGCTTAGGCGAAATGCTGGTACAGGGATCGGTTAATCCCGATGAGTTTATCGTTTATAAGCCGCTGCTTGAAAGCGGTTTCAGGCCCATCCTTGAAAAGAAATTAGGCAAAAAGCACATAAAGATGATTTACGGCAATTCCGTAGAAGAGGCTGTAAGAGTCGTTGATACTCCTGTTGATGAAAGCTCAAGATTTTGCCTGTCGGACGATCAGATCATCCAATTGAGTAATTGGGTAATTATCATTGAGGCCTATTACACTAAATTGAAGGGTAAATGGTGCCCGATGGACATTGAATGGGCTGTAGACGGGATCACCGGCCGGCTGTTTATAGTGCAGGCAAGGCCCGAAACTATTCACTCACGCAAGCAGGTAAACCTGCTTACCGAATTTCGTATTAATGACCCGGACAGAACGGATAGGATCTTGCTGAAAGGTATTGCTGTTGGCGATAAAATAGCGACAGGTAAAGTGCATAATCTCACCGGTATCGGGAAGCAAAATATCCACGAAATCAACTTTTTACCCGGCGATATCATGGTAACCGACATGACCGACCCTGACTGGGAACCGGTAATGAAAAAAGCATCAGCTATCATCACCAATAAAGGAGGGCGAACCTGCCATGCTGCCATTGTTGCCCGGGAGTTAGGCGTTCCGGCTATAGTTGGCTGCGAATGCGCTACCACTATCCTAAAAACCGGTGATGAAATAACCGCTTCATGCGCCGAAGGAGATGCCGGAATTATTTACAGCGGCATAGTAGCATTTACTAAGCGGGAACATGATCTTAATGACCTGCCTGAAATTGAAACCCCGCTGATGATGAATATCGGATCGCCTGAAATAGCATTTAATTATGCGCATTATCCAGGAAAGGGTGTAGGCCTTGCCAGGGAGGAATTTATTATCAATAATTATATAAAAATTCACCCGTTGGCCCTGCTCGAACACCGAAACCTGAATGATGCTTCGTTGACCGCTCATATTGAGGAAGCTATGCTGGGTTATGAGAGTGAAGAAGCTTATTTTATTGAAAAGTTATCCTACGGAATAGCTAAGATAGCCGCTGCATTTTATCCCAATAAAGTAATTGTACGTTTCTCGGATTTTAAAACCAATGAATACTATAATATGCCCGGCGGTAAGTATTTCGAACCGAATGAGGAAAATCCAATGATCGGTTGGAGGGGAGCATCCAGGTACTATTCTAAAGTATATAAAGATGCTTTTGGGATGGAATGTAAAGCTATTAAGAAGGTACGCGAAATGATGGGCCTTGATAATGTGGTGGTGATGATCCCTTTTTGCCGCACAGTGAATGAACTTTCATTGGTATACGAAACCATGAACGAGTATGGCCTGAAACGCGGTGAAAACGGGCTTGAAGTTTATCTGATGGCCGAAGTTCCGTCGAACGTGATCCTGGCCGAACAATTTGCCGATCATGTAGATGGTTTTTCAATTGGCTCTAACGACCTAACCCAGCTTGTACTGGGGCTCGACCGTGATTCGTCTTTAGTGGCGGGCTTATACAACGAGCGTAATGATGCGGTAAAGTTCATGATCTCATCGTTAATAAAAACTGCAAAGAAAAAAGGCGTGAAAGTGGGAATCTGCGGGCAGGGGCCATCCGATTATCCTGATTTTGCCCAGTTCCTGGTAGAAGAAGGGATTGACAGCATCTCCGTTACTCCCGATTCGTTTTTTAAAACCGTGATGGCTATCAAGAAGATAGAAGATGAAATTGAAGAGGCGAAACGGCTGTGCCTATCTGCCTGATACGAACGATTTATTAACTAACGCTAAAGCCGCTACTCAATCCGGGTAGCGGTACTAATCTTAAAACTTTATTTATATGAAAGCGGTAAAAACTTTAGGCCAATTTATCATCGAAAAACAAGCAGAATTTCCATACGCCAAAGGCGAACTTTCCAGGCTGCTGAGAGATATAGGTATTGCGGCAAAAATTGTTAACAGGGAAGTTAACAGGGCTGGATTAGCTGACCTGACCCATGATAACGGTTCGGTAAATATACAGGGAGAAAGCCAGAAAAAGCTGGATGTTTTTGCCAATGAACAGTTTATTTCGGCCCTACAGCACGGCGGTGAATGTTGTGTGGTAGTATCCGAAGAAAGTGATGAATATATTGATATCGACAGTGAGATCTCAAAAAATGCTAAATATATCGTTGCGATAGATCCCCTGGATGGCTCGTCTAACATTGATGTAAATGTGAGCGTAGGCACTATTTTTTCCATTTACCGCAGAAAAACAGCAGACGGGCGGGCGTCGATTAAGGATATTTTGCAAAGGGGCTCGGAGCAGGTGGCAGCGGGGTACGTAATCTATGGTTCATCAACCATGTTGGTTTACACTACCGGGAAAGGGGTGAATGGTTTCACCTTAGACCCCTCACTCGGTGAATTTTGCCTCTCGCATCCCAAAATGCAAATCCCTGATGATGGGGTAATTTACTCTATAAATGAAGGCTATTATTCTCATTTCCCTGACGGAGTAAAAAAGTATATCAAATACTGCCAGGTAGAGGATGTAACAACAAACAGGCCGTTTAAGGCAAGGTATATCGGATCGATGGTGGCCGACCTGCACCGGAATATGATAAAAGGCGGGATTTTTATTTACCCGGCAAATGCAAGCGATCCAAAAGGGAAACTGCGTTTAATTTATGAGTGCAACCCTATGGCTTTCATCATTGAACAAGCTGGGGGAAAAGCCAGTAACGGGTATCAACGCATTTTAGATCTTGATGTTACCGAGCTGCATCAGCGTACAGGCATCTTCATCGGCTCAAAAAATATGGTGACTAAAGCAGAAGAGATGATGAGACGCTTTTCGCCAATTACAACCAATGTTGACTATAGTTATATGGAATTAATATAATGAAGCTCAAAGCAGAAAGCACAACGCTAAAAGCGATAAATTGATTTAAAGACAAACCGGGGGCGCTATTTAAGTTTACCCGGATTTTTAATTAAAAAACTGTGGGCTATTATTTACATGTATTACATGTGAATAATAGCCCAACAGTGTATTCATAAATGACATTAGGTGTAGAGGGACTGCCATCCTGAGCTTGTCGAAGGACGTGCGCAGAGGCCCTACCCGCCATGCTTCGACAGGCTTAACATGACACCCATTTTTTTTCCAACACTGTATTTGTTTACAGCATCACTTTGATATTAAGCCAGATCAAACCTGTCAAGGTTCATCACCTTGGTCCAGGCAGCTACAAAATCTTTTACAAATTTGTCTTGTCCGTCGGCACTTCCGTATACTTCGGCAATAGCTCTTAATTCAGCGTTGGAGCCCAGCACCAGATCGGCACGGGTTGCTGTCCATTTTACTGTACCGGTAGTACGGTCGCTGCCTTCGTAAAGTTCTCTATCGGCAGCCGTAGCTTTCCATGCAGTGCCCATATCAAGTAGGTTTACAAAAAAATCGTTGCTAAGCACACCTTCGCGCGCGGTGAATACACCATGTTTCGATCCGTCAAAATTAATGTTCAATACACGCAGACCACCTAACAATACGGTTAACTCAGGAGCGGTCAGGGTGAGTAGGTGCGCTTTATCAATCAGCAATTCTTCGGTTGATACGGCAAATTTTGACCTGCGGTAGTTGCGGAAGCCATCGGCTGCCGGTTCAAGATAGCCAAATGATTCTACATCGGTTTCTTCCTGCGAAGCATCGGTTCGGCCCGGAGTGAACGGAACGGTGATGTTATGACCCCCATCTTTCGCTGCTTTTTCAACGGCAGCACTTCCTGCCAGCGCAATCAGATCGGCCAGTGAGACTTTCTTACCATCGGTTTGAGCACCGTTAAACTCTTTTTGGATGCCTTCAAGCACGCTCAATACTTTTTGCAACTGGGTAGGGTTGTTTACCTGCCAGTACCTTTGCGGGGCCAGCCGAATGCGGCCACCGTTTATACCACCGCGTTTATCAGTACCGCGGAAGGTAGAAGCAGAAGCCCATGCTGTTGAAACCAACTCAGGTACACTTAAGCCTGATGCCAAGATCTTTCCCTTTAAAGCAACAATGTCACTTTCAACTATCGGTGCATAATCAGCAGCGGGGATAGGGTCTTGCCAAAGTAGTACCTCTTCAGGCACATCGGCACCAAGGTAACGCGCTCTTGGGCCCATATCGCGGTGTGTTAATTTATACCATGCGCGTGCAAAAGCATCAGCAAACTGATCGGGGTTTTCCAGGAATCGCCTTGATATCTTTTCATATGCAGGATCAAATCTTAAAGAAAGATCGGTGGTGAGCATGGTTGGTAAATGCTTTTTCGAAGCATCATAAGCATCGGGGATGATAGCTTCTGCGTTTTTAGCTACCCATTGGTGAGCACCTGCAGGGCTTTTAGTTAGTTCCCACTCAAAGCCAAACAGGTTTTCGAAAAAGTTATTGCTCCATTTGGTAGGGGTTGTGGTCCAGATTACTTCCAGGCCACTGGTAATAGTATCTGCTCCTTTCCCAGAGCCGTAACGATTCTGCCAGCCAAAGCCCTGCGATTCAATGTCAGAAGCTTCAGGCTCTTTACCTACGTTATCTGCAGATGCAGCACCATGGGTTTTGCCAAAAGTGTGGCCGCCTGCAATTAGCGCAACGGTTTCTTCGTCATTCATCGCCATCCGGCCGAAGGTATCCCGGATATCTTTAGCTGCCATGATAGGATCGGGATTGCCATCGGGGCCTTCGGGGTTTACATAAATTAGGCCCATTTGCACGGCTGCAAGCGGTTTTTCGAGGTTCCGTGTATGAACATCGCCATCAGCATCATCGTCTGATACCAGTACACCATCACCTTCCTTCACACCCGGTGAGCCATGTGCATAACGCACATCGCCGCCAAGCCAGGTAGTTTCTGAACCCCAGTAAACAGATTCATCTGCTTCCCAGGCATCTTCACGGCCACCGGCAAAGCCAAAAGTTTTAAACCCCATTGATTCAAGCGCTATATTTCCGGCAAGGATCATCAGATCGGCCCACGAAATTTTGCGGCCATATTTTTGTTTAATGGGCCAAAGCAGCCTGCGGGCTTTATCAAGGCTCACATTATCGGGCCAGCTGTTGAGCGGGGCAAAACGTTGTAAACCTGCTCCGGCACCTCCGCGGCCATCACCTACGCGATAGGTGCCGGCACTGTGCCAGGCCATGCGGATAAACAAGCCGCCATAATGGCCAAAATCTGCCGGCCACCAATCCTGCGAATCGGTCATAAGCGCGTGTAGGTCTTTTTTTACAGCTTCAAGGTCGAGGCTTTTAAAGGCTTCAGCATAATTGAAATCTTCATCCATAGGGTTTGATAATGAAGAATTCTGCCGAAGGATATTAAGCTTTAACTGATTAGGCCACCAATTTTGGTTGCGTGTACCGCCGCCGCCAACGTTGTGCTTCATTGTACCGTTGTGAAACGGGCATTTACTGATGTCATTTGATCCGTTTTCCATAATTATAGTTATAAATTGAATAGACTGCTTAAACCGTCGTTGGGTATTAAGTTTTATAAAAGTAGGATGTTAATAGCAACAATCACAATCAATTAATTCTATAAGCGGATAGCTAAAAGCTATAACGTGGTTAATGATGGCCGGGCTTTTAAAGAGGTAAAAAGATGCGGTTATATCCGCCAAATTGCATGGGCCGGTAACAGTAATTTATAACCTTTATATTAATTAATAGGTAAAAAACACCTTTTTTACATCCTTCTTAATCTTTTTATTAACGAAATGTTTAGTTTTGCATCAACCCTAAACTTATCAGTATTGAAAAAAATATCCCATCCTGTAACAATAACCCTATCAAATTCGTCTTCTTGAAATATGAAGATGTTAACGGCTGTGTCCGGTTGATTGGTTTAACGATGTTTTTTGCTGAAAAATTTACGGTATAATTTAAACATAGCAGGCAGCGTTTAATGCTGCCTAACGATATTCCCGATAGTTCTTTAATGGGTATTTTCATTGTAAAATACAGTTTTAGTTAAAAAACAATGTGTTAGCCAGGGATAGCACATTGTTTATTCCCCTTCCGGGCCAACTTATTTTATCCAGGCGCTTTCTCACATTATTCTTCGAAACTTATAAATGCAAATCGCTTTTTAGGTATTTTATATGCTGCGTTCATAGCCTTACAGAATTGAATTGTTTGTTAAATGTTGCCAGGACGGTTTTTAATTTGTCAATTACAGCACTTAACTTTAGGGCCAGTCAATTCATCAAAAACTATAGTATTAAATCTAAATTAATGAACCTCAAAAAGTGTTTATCCATACTAATCGGAAGCTTATTGCTTAATGCCGGTGCATTTGCCAAAGTGATCATGCCGGGTGTTTTTAGTGATAACATGGTTTTGCAGCAAAAAACCATGGCTGGTATATGGGGCACGGCCGATGCCGGTAAAACGGTATCCATTACCTCGTCATGGAACAACAAAACCTACACAACCATTGCCGATGCTGATGGTAACTGGAAAACGAAGATCAAGACGCCGTCGTACGGAGGGCCGTACCAGGTTACTATAACTGATGGTAGCGAGCCCGTAGTTTTAAATAATGTATTGATAGGGGAGGTGTGGATTTGCTCCGGCCAGTCGAACATGGAAATGCCCGTGGCCGGTTGGGGCCAGGTAAATAATTATAAAGAAGAAATAGCCAACGCAAATTATCCGGAGATCCGTTTGTTACAGGTATCGCAGGCAACGAGCCTTACCCAGCAAACTAATATAAAAGTTGCCAATAACGGCTGGATGGTATGCTCGCCTCAAACTATCGGCGAATTTTCGTCGGTAGCATATTTTTTTGCCAGGGAGATCAATAAACGGGTTAAAATTCCTATCGGCCTCATCAGTTCAAATTGGGGTGGTACTATGATCGAAGCCTGGAGCGATGAAAACACGCTTACTAATAACCCGGTTTTCAGCGCACAGATCAAGCAGCAGCAGGAATCTGCTAAAACAGAAACGCCATTAACCTTTGCACAAAAAATGGATGCTTGGAACAAACTTGCCGCCGCTGCCGATTTGGGGTATACCAATAATAATGCGTTTAATCCTGATACCGCCGGCTGGCGGAGCATGCTGCTGCCCCAGTTTTTTGAAAAAGGCGCTTTAGGAGATTTCGATGGCGTTGTTTGGTTCCGAAAAAAGATCACCATTCCTGCAGCCTGGGCCGGGCAGGATGTAAAGATTAGCCTGGGTAAGATAGATGATAATGAAATAACATTTTTTAACGGTGAAAAGATAGGCGCTACGGATGGTTACACACAGTCGCGTAATTACATTATTCCTGCTCCAAAGGTTAAGGCCGGGGAGTCGGTGATCACCGTGCGGGTTTTTGACAGCGGTGGTGGTGGCGGCCTGTATGGCGCCGACGAAATGCAGTTGGTATCAGCATCGGGCGAAAAGATCTCCTTAGCCGGTAACTGGGATTATAAAGTAGGTTTTAATATAAAAAGCCTGCCGCCAATGCCTGTTGCCAATAACCCGAACCGTTTGGCTGTGTTGTATAATGCGATGATTAATCCGCTTACACCTATGGCTATCCGTGGCGCTATCTGGTACCAGGGCGAAGCCAATACAGGCAGGTCGGGCCAGTATAAAGAATTGTTTGAGGGCATGATAAACGGCTGGCGTAACATTTGGAACGAAGGCAATTTTCCGTTTTACTTTGTACAATTAGCTAACTGGCAAAAACGTGATACCGAACCTGTTCCTTCCGGCTGGGCCGAATTACGAGAAGCTCAAACCCAAACACTTGAACTGCCTAACACCGGCATGGTCGTAGCTATTGATCTTGGTGAGGCCGATAATATCCATCCTAAAAATAAGCAGGAAGTGGGCCGCAGGCTGGCATTGGTCGCGCTTGATAAAACCTATCATAAAAAACAGCCCTATTCCGGGCCGATGTACAAATCACAAAAAATTGATGGTGATAAAATTGAATTAAGCTTTAATTATACCGATGGCGGTTTAAAAGCGCAGGGAGGCGACAATATGCAGGGTTTTGCCATAGCCGGTGAGGATATGAAGTTTCATTGGGCTACCGCAGTTATAAAAGGTGATAAGGTTATTGTGGGCAGCCCGGATGTTACAAACCCCGTTGCCGTAAGGTACGCCTGGGCCAATAACCCGGTAAGTACGTTGTACAATGGCGTTGGATTACCAGCTTCGCCTTTCCGTACGGATAATTGGGAAAGGAAGTAATTAACATAATACAACGTAACCATCTTCTAAAATCCAGACTTACGAAGCTTTTAAAGCTTCGTAAGTCTTCAACCGCTCTGTCAGTTATAACAATGGCCTCGGATCAAATATTACCCTGATGGAGTTTATCTTACTATCAACCACATGATACCACCCGCAGCTGCATCATTCAGTAATAATTATTAAATTTATTAGGATGAAAAAGCATTTCGTAATAAAGCTGGTGGGTAACCGCCCAACGTTTCCTAACGATATGACCGATGACGAACGCGTTATTATGCAAGCTCATTCCGAATATCTGAAAGGGAAAATGAAAGAAGGCCTGGTGCTTATCTTTGGCCCGGTTTTCGATCCGAAAGGCGTTTATGGTCTCGGGATTTTGGCTGTTGATGACGAAGCCCAGGTCGGCGAAATTATAGCTAACGACCCGGCCAATGTTTTAGGCACTTATGAAGTGGCGTTAATGATGGCCTCGGGCGCAGATTAGTTATTAATTTAACAACAAAGCCGCCCGGTACTACGCAGGCGACTTAAAATCAAAACAACAAAATTAAAAGGATTAATTAAGCGGTGGCTGAAGTTGGGTAGTTACACCAATGCGGTTCCAGGCATTAATGGTGATGATAGCCATAATTACTTGCGCTAAATATTTTTCGTCAAACAACTCAACAGCTTTTTTATAGGTTTCGTCAGATACGCGGCCAGTGATCAGTGTTACTTCTTCGGTAAGGGCCAGGATAGCGCGTTCCTGCTCATCAAAAAAAGGTGATTCGTGCCAAACGTTGATGTTATAGATGCGGCGTTCGGTTTCGCCGGCTTTGCGTGCATCTGTAGTGTGCATATCCACGCAGTAAGCACAGCCATTAATTTGTGAAGCGCGGATCTTGATCAGGTCTTTATGACGGGTGGTTAACTCGGTGCTTTCAATGTATTTTTCAAGGGCAATCATGGCCCTGTATCCAGCTGGTTCGGCGGTGTTTATTTTTAAGCGGTTCATGTTTTTTTCTTTTTTGTTAATACAAAGTTGGGGATAAACACGCCCTAAAAAAATGAACTGAGTTTAAGAAAATCAGATTTTTTTAGCCCTTAACCTGCTCAAAAATTGTGGGGTGAAGCCTAAATAGGAAGCAAGCATATATTGGGGTACCCGCTGTACAAAGGCCGGAAAAAGGCTGGTGAAATGCCGGTAACGCTCCTCGTCGTTTTGATTAAAAATGTATCCAATACGCCGTTGCGATGCAACAAAGGCTTTTTGCATCATGACGCGGAAATAGCTTTCCATCTGTGGAACCGCTTCAAATAATGCTATACGGTTCTTTTCGGTAAGCAACAGCATTTCTGAAGCCTCAATGGCTTGGATATAGGTTGTGGCGGGCTGGTGATTAAGAAGACTGTCTTGATCGGCTATCCACCAGTTTTCCAAACCGAACTGGATGATCTGCTCATTGAGCTTGTTATTAACAAAGTATTGCCTCACCAGGCCTTTGGTTACAAAATAGTTACCAGCACAAAGTTTGCCGGGTTCTAAGATGAATTCCTTCTTTTTAAAGTTCTTAGGCTCAAAATGCCGGCAAATGGTTGTCTCATCGGCCTCAGATAACTGGACGTATCTTTTAATGTGGTTGATGAGTTCGGGATACATATATCAGGCTTGAGTTGATCGACACAAATCTCTCGAATTAGATTGAATTGGCCAATTAGAGTTATATCTCCGGCAAAATAAATGTTATTTATATTAAAGCCCCAATTGATTATGCAGTGAGATGTTTCCAAATCGTCCAACGTTCGTTCGCCAAATTTTCGATCTGATGCTGAACTATAGACAGCTTTAGTTCTTGATAGTTTTGGTGGTAATAGGTTGATAGTTTCGCTACCTTTTCATCGCCTGCAATCAGGTATAGATATTCGTTCGCATTTTTCTTGCCAGATATCGAATAGGTCAAAAATCCTTCAATATCACTTGTTTTATAAACTTTCTTCAAACCAAATCCAAAGTTGCGGACCCTGATTACCGTGTCACCATTAATAATGATTTTATGTGCTTT
Organism: Mucilaginibacter gossypii; assembly: GCF_900100945.1. Lineage (GTDB taxonomy): Bacteria > Bacteroidota > Bacteroidia > Sphingobacteriales > Sphingobacteriaceae > Mucilaginibacter > Mucilaginibacter gossypii. Next base: position 27,341 of record NZ_FNCG01000021.1, read on the forward strand.
ATGATTTAGTTGATGCCCTATCAAACTACAGATAGTCCAGTTAAATATCATATAAGGAAATATTAGGAAATGAAGGGGCTTACCGTGAGCAAAAAGAATATCGAAATTAATGAAAACATAAATAAACATCAGGCAGCTCAAAAACAGGCACATCAGTATAAGGAATTTAGGCCAAAATTTGAACTTGGATCTCATTTGTCTAATACATCATCAATAAACTTTACCTGTACCATCAAGTTCTGCCTTTTCCTCATACCCTAAATTTAAATCATCTTCAATTTTTTGCTTTGTCGGGCGCAGATAAATAAAGTAGGCTATGATAGCTCCGGATATGCCCAAAAAAATCAGGTTGCCGGTTAGCATGAAGCTCACAATAGCAAAAAGGGAAGGCCCCTCTAATAAAGCAAACCTCACGATCAATGCAGATTGATAAGCAGCGAGTTTAGTCTTCAACGGACTTTGGCCGTCAATTTTGCTCACCATTGTTTTAAATAATATGTTGCTTACGGCAAGACCAGTAAAGGCCATTATGGGTACAACATAAATAAACACGTTATCGCGCTGCCCAGTAGTGGTTTTGTTAGTTATCATGAAAGTTACTGCGGCAAACATAATTTGTCCGGCTATCAGAGCGAGGTGGATTATTGATATAGTTTTCAGGAAGGTATTGGGGCTTTGAACTACCGGCTGTTTATTGATCATGTTAAGGTTGGTTATCTTGAGGCAATATAAATAATAGAAATGATTTGAAGGTTATTTGCAATGGAATAATATCAATTGAAGAATTGTACTTTTTGAATCATATAAGTCATATAGCACCCCGATAATGGCATTTTTGCCCCTCTTCGCCAGGCCATATTAGGCTTAACTTTATCTTAAACAAAATCAAACTATCATGGCAACTAAAGAAATTGTACAGCATGTTATCGACGCGTTTGATAATAATGACGTTGAAAAGATCCTAAGTTTTTTTGCCGATGACGTAAAATGGACTATGAAAGGCTCATCCGTAACTATTATGAACGGGAAGAATGAAGTGGAGCAATTTTTAGGCGGAATGGAAGATGTAAAAATGGTTTCATCAACCAAAGATCATATTGTAGTAGAGGGTAATACAGCTGCTGTTGACGGTCTTGTTCAATGCAAAGACAAAGATGGCAAAGACATGGCTATGTACTATGCCGATTTTTATGAGCTGGAAAATGATAAGGTGAAAAGGGTTACTTCGTACATTGTTGATAAAAAGGAATAGATTTTTTTGAGGCGAAAGGGAAAAGGTTAAAGGAGAAAGGTTTTAACCGTTGCTATCTAAACTTCTTCGAGCGTCAGCAGGTTATCGATACCGGCCCTGTCAATTAGAGATTGGAGATGTTTTTTGCCACCGTTTTCGGGTTTTACTACGGTAAGATAGGTTTTGCCTCTTTCGGTGCTTACATAAAAAGCCTGGCTGTTGACTTCGATACGGGCTATGGCTTCGGCAACGGAAATCACTACCCTTGGCCGGTCTAATGATTCATAATAACCGATGTGGGTTATTTGCTCGTGTGTGCTTGATGCTTTGGGTTTGTCAATACAGTTTACCTGGTAGCTTGCCATAAAATATTAGTGTGGTATGGGTAAAGATAGGGTTTAATAAGTAATAAGAAGGTTAGAAGAAAGTCATTAAAAGCGTTATGCTTGGGGTGTCAGCGTGCGTCTTTCGAAGGTCACATGCGAAAAGATTAAAATTGGGTGTCATGGGTAGCCTGTCGAAGCATGGTGGGCAAGGCCTCTGCGCACGAGTCTTCGACAGGCTCAGACTGACAGCCCTTCCTTTGTTATATCGCCTTCAACGTTCACCCTGTTTCAAACTCAGGATGACGGTTTATTTTAAAAACCTTACTTTTGCCCCTCACCAATCCCGGTAAATTGTACTCAAAAGAACAGGCAACTCAACTAAAACAGGCGTTCTGGACAGCGTTTGGGCAATACCTCAAGCCCCAGCTTTCGGCCGATGGCCTGCGCACTAACTGGGTTAACTATAAAACAGGTATCAAGTATCTGTATTTTAAAATGGAGGCTGATAAAAAATCTGCTTTTATAGCCATTGAAATGAACCATCCCGATGCTGATATCCAGCAATTGATGTTTGATCAGTTTGTTGAGCTAAAGAATGTCCTGAGCAGCCAGCTTGAGGAGGAATGGGACTGGGATTTGCATACTACCGATGAGTATGGTAAAACAGTGAGCCGCGTTATTAAAACCCTACCCCATGTAAGCGTATTTAAGCAGGAAGACTGGCCTGCATTGATTTCTTTTTTTAAACCCCGCATCATTGCGCTTGATGAGTTTTGGAGCGTAGCGCAGTATAGTTTTGATTTGTTTAGATAAAGTATGAAATAGAGCGGAGAGGAAAACTTACGAAGTTTTCAAAACTTCGTAAGTTTAAAATCCTCAAGCAGAAAATCTCAGGCCATATGAGCCACATCATCGCCGGCCGTTAAAAAGCAATGGTTAACCGTGTCAATAACGTCGCTCAGGTTAAAAGGCTTGGCAATAAAAGCATCGGAGCCATAATTGCCTAAGGATTCCAGCACACGCGGATAAGCCGATACCATCACCACCGGGATGTGCGCAGTCGCAGGGTTGGTTTTTAGCATATGGCAAAGTTCACCACCGTTTATACCGAATAAAATGTAATCCAAAATCACAAGGTCGGCATTGGCTGATAGCGCCGCCTTGCATATGTCATCAGTATAATTCAGTACCTCAACTTCATAGTGCTCCATTTCCAGAGCATCTTTCATCACTTCCAAAATATCCTCGCTATCATCAAGGATCAAGATCTTTTTCGACATAATTAATAATTGGTAAAGAAGATAACACGGGGAGCGTTTCTTTTGTTTTCAAAGTTATATCCAATTATTGTAACAATCAAGTAACAACCTGTAGCTCTAAGATATAGTTATTATTTACAGCTTCAGGTTATCTACGAGGTTATGAACAGATGCCAAAATGATATCCAAATTTGCAGGAGAATCTGTCACTTTTGAGATCATGATACCGCCCTCAATAAGCGCTATCATGCTTAAGGCCGTTTCTGTAGTATTAATATCAGGCTTCAGTTCCCCTGCTTCAATGCCTGCCTTAATGAGGTTTTCAATACCCGTTTTCCAGCGGATCACTGCCCTGGCAGCTTTATCTTTCAATAATGGGTTAGTATCGTCGGCATCAACAGCGGTATTCAGGATAGGGCAACCACCGGGAATAAAATCACCCCGGGTAAAACTGTGGTATACCTGGGCATAAACCAATAATTTATCATGATAGCTGGTGGCCCGCTGAATCCGTTCCTGGATCTGCTTGCGCACCTTGCCCGAGTTGTATTCAAATACTTCGGCAGCTACTTCTTCCTTGTTTTTAAAATTACCGTAAATACTGCCTTTGGTTAGTCCGGTAGCTTCGGTAAGGTCGGAAAGGGATGTGCCGGCATACCCCCTTTTATTGAACACGGGTGAGGTACGCTCAATAATGAATTGACGTGTACGTTCGGCTTTTGACAATTCGTTTTCCATATTACAAATATACCAATTGGTATTTAATTAGTGGTCATTTATGATAACAACAGCCCGGGCTTGTTTTTTACGGTTGATAACAAGGAATAAGAGCGGCATAGCCAGTAAAAATATCAAACCCGAAAGTAGGTAGGCATCCAGGTAACTTAATAAAAATGATTGCCTGTTAATGGTATTATCAATAACCGCAATGGCCTTTTTATGAGCGTCAAATGATGAAAAACCCCGGCTGCTGAAATAGTTGCTAAGCTTGGCGATCCTTGCTGTAGTTTGATCATTGAAAATATTGATATTGGATAACAGGTCATTGCGGTGTAATCCGAAACGTTGGGCTACATATGTATTAATTACGGCGATACCAAATGAACCACCTAACTGCCGCATCATATTATTTAAAGCAGTTCCCTGTGGAATGTCTTTAGGTTCGAGCCCCGATACTGCTAAAGCGGTAAGGGGTACGGTTAATAAGGCAATACCCATGGCACGGTAAATTAGTGGGCCAACCAAATCACCAGGCGCTGCCTCCAGATTCATGTGCGACATTTGCCAGGTAAAGCTGATGAAGATAACGAACCCCGCAGTAATGATGATCAACGGAGATACACCTTTTTTTAACAATGTGGCCGAAAATAACAAGCCCACAATGGCCAGTACCGCGCCTGGCAACAGAATAAGCCCCGTAATAGTTGGCGGGAACAGGAGCACTCTTTGGGCAAGCACAGGTGTGAGGAATACAGACGTAAACAAGCCAAACCCGGTTACAAATGTCAGTATAGCCGCTACAGCGAGCGACTTGCTTCTCAGTACCCGTAGATCAATAACCGGGTTAGGGGTTGTAAGCTCCCACCAAATGAAAGTACTAAGACTTATAATGGCTATTATAGTAAGCACTATAATGTAACCGGCGGCAAACCAGTCGTCAGTTTCACCGCGTTCTAATACAGTTTGAAGCGAGCCGATGCCTATAATCAGCAGAAGGATGCCCCACCAGTCCACACTTTTTACTTTGGCTTTGATCTCCGGTTCGGTAACCAGCAATAAACTTGATATGGTTACAGCAATACCGATTGGGATGTTGATGTAAAAGATCCATGGCCAGCTATAATTTTCGGTAATGAACCCACCCAGGGTAGGGCCGATGGTTGGACCTAGAAATACACCTACGCCAAATAGCGCGCTGGCTATACCTACGCGGTCTTTACCATAAACTTCAAACACAATGGCTTGAGATACTGATAACAGCGCGCCACCGCCAATGCCCTGTAAAAAGCGAAAAGCAACCAGTGTCCATATGTTTGACGATAGTCCACACATGGCCGAAAAGAAAGTAAACGCGATGATTGAACCGATATAATAATTACGACGGCCAAGCTTGGTGGTTAAAAAGCTGGTCATCGGGATTACGATGATATTCGCTATAGCGTAGGCGGTTATCACCCAGGAAGTATCTTCGAGCGTGGCGCCAAGGTTACCGCTCATATGCGAAAGGGCAACATTTACTATTGAGGTATCTATCAGTTCCATAATAGCGGCTGCTATAACGGTAATGATTAGGATGCTTTTTTTCATTGAAGTATGAGTTAGAAACTAATAATTGTCATAAAAAATACCAATCGGTATTTTTTATGACAAAAAAACTAAACCAGAAATTATCTCTGGTGCAGAGCTTTTAAAGCTTCGGCTGGGTTTGACAGGAACAGACGGTAGAATGGTTCGGTACCACCAACGCGGATCTCAAAGTTGTCGGTTTCAAAGCCTGCTACAAATTCATCAGCAACCTGCGACGCCGGGATACCGTTATGTCCGCCAATTTCTGCCGAAAATTCGGTATCGACCAATGGAGGCATTAGCTCAAATACTTTAATGTTAGTGTCTTCTAAAGCAGCTCTCAATGAAATGGTGTAAGAGTGCAGAGCGGCTTTAGTTGCTGAGTAGGTAGCAGTTTGTTTGCCAGGCAAAAAGGCAACTATTGATGATACGTTTACGATAGCCGCTTCGCTTTGCTGCTGTAAAACCGGAAGCAGTTTTTCGTTAAGGCGGATTACTGAAATATAGTTGGTAAACATTTCAGTTTGTGCGTTTTCAAAAACGTTGGGCGTAGTAAGCAGATCGTTAATTGAAGCTGCACCGGCGTTATTGATCACCACATTTAGCTGAGGGAAATCTTTTTTCACTTTTGCGGTTAGTGCCTCTACATCATCTGCATTTGAGATATCGGCCTTAATAGCGGTTACATTTTGTAATTGGGCGGCTGCTTTGTCCAAGCGATCCTGGTTGCGGCCTATAATAATTACGTGGTTATTTTTAGCTGATAGTTGTTTAGCTATTTCAAAACCTATTCCGGCGCTGCCGCCGGTTATCAATACTGTATTTTGTGAAATTTTCATGTTGTTGAGTGTCATTTAGTTTTGACAGTACAAAAATATACCAATCGGTATATTTTTGTATCATTCATTTGTCATTGTTGTAAATTGTTGATTTTTAGGAATAGAAGAAATTTGCACTCATTTGTAACGAGCAGAAAAAATGTCATAGCGAGGAGGAACGACGAAGCAATCGCATGCTATACAGGGCGGATATGCTTTCGTGCGATTGCCGCGCTGCGCTCGCAATGGCATGAACTTTTAAGTGGTTTTTACGAAAGTATAAAAACCGATAAACTCCTTGGCCCATGCGCACCAATCACTAATGACTGCTCAATATCCGCTGTTTTTGAAGGGCCGGAGATAAACGAGCCATAGCCATAATCAGCATCGACAATTACCTTGTAAGCTTGCGCCATGGTAGGTACAAAATCATCTTTACCGATCACTACCGCCAGATGCTGGGCAATAAATGGCAACACCCGGCTACCCATATCCTTTTCAGTAAGCCAGAGGGCCCCGTTTTCGGCAACACCAAGTTTAGTACTAAGTACGGTTAGCTCCACATCGGCAAAGTTGTGGCCGTCTTCGTGTTTCACGTTTTCTGCATAAATGTAATCGCTCAGTTCGTTAAGGGCAGATATGATTTTTACACCGGGTTTAAATTCATTGTTGATGATGGTTTTGATCTCATCAAAGCCGCTAACCTCATAAACAAAGCTGCCGCCTGCTGTAGCTATGGTTTTGTATTTTGACACAAGGTCTGTTCTAACATCGGTTAAGGTATTCAGCACTTCCATATCAGGCAGCGGGTTTGCTGCCGGCTGATTAAATTTTACAGCGGCTAATATCTTTTCGCGACTCATTAGTTTTTTGCTCCTTTCCTTTTGGCATACCATTCGCCAAACGATTCATCGGGTGCTTTTGGCATTTCGCGTTGGTTGTACCAGGGATTTAATTTATTATTTACCGCAAATGGGGCATATTTAAACACCAGTCGACCGGTTTTTCCCCCCATACGGTATAAAGTTGGTGAGGCCAATGTTAAAGCCATAGCCTTCATAGCCATAGTTTTGGCTTTGGGCGAATAGCCTTCCTTAACAATTACCTGCCGCCATTTATACAGCTGGTCATGAATATCTATTTTAACCGGGCACACATTGCTGCACGAACCGCAAAGAGTAGAAGCAAAGGGCAGGTCGGCATATTTTTTCATGTCGAGGTTAGGGGCGAGGATTGAGCCTATCGGCCCTGCGACAGCAGTATGGTAGCTGTGCCCGCCGCTTTTGCGGTAAACGGGACAAGTGTTCATACAAGCCCCGCACCGGATACATTTTAATGAATTGCGAAACTCCTCGCGACCCAACTGAATGCTGCGCCCGTTATCAACAATAACAATATGAATTTCGGTACCATCCTGTGGTTTGCTGAAATGGCTTGAGTAAGTAGTAATTGGCTGGCCGGTAGCGCTGCGGGTAAGCAGGCGCAGAAACACACCAAGATGCTTCCTTTCGGGGATGATCTTTTCAATACCCATCGACGCAATATGGATCTCAGCCAGGTGCGCCCCCATGTCGGCGTTACCCTCGTTGGTACAAATCACAAACTCGCCGGTTTCTGCCACGGCAAAATTAACCCCCGTAAGCGCCGCGCGACGGGTTAAAAACACCTCGCGTAAATGTTGACGGGCAGTTTCAGTCAATATTTTAGGGTCTGATTCACCTTTGGCCGAACCTAAATGCTCGTGGAAAATATCGCCTATTTCTTCTTTCTTTTTATGGATACATGGCAGTACGATATGACTTGGCGGTTCATTGGCCAACTGTACGATGCGCTCTCCGAGATCGGAGTCAATTACGTCGATGCCCTGTTCTTTCAGGTATTCATTTAAATGGCATTCCTCGGTAAGCATCGACTTGCTTTTAACCATTTTAGTAATGCCCCTTTGCTCGAGCAGGTTGTGTACAATCTGGTTATGTTCAGCCGCGTCTGCAGCCCAGTGTACTATGATGCCATTTTTAATGGCGTTAGCCTCAAACTGTTCCAGGTAGGTGCTCAGGTTTGAGAGTACGTTAAATTTTATTTGTGATGCCGTTTCGCGCAGCAGTTCCCATTCGGGGAGTTTATGAGCGGCAATGTCCCGTTTGGCACGTACCCACCACAGGGTTTCGTCGTGCCAGTTTACACGTGGCTCGTCGCGGTTAAATTCGGCAGCTAAATGCGGGTGATCTTTGGTAGTTGCGGTGCTCATTACATGCTGTGGTTTAAAATTTCGGCTACGTGAATTACTTTAACATCGCTGTTTTGACGGCGCAGGATGCCTTCGAGGTGCATCAGGCACGAAAGATCGGCCGAGGTGATGTACTGTGCCCCGTGCGATATGTGATCGGCCACACGGTCTTTCCCCATTTTGGCCGACACTGCCTCCTCGACTACACAAAACGTTCCTCCAAAACCGCAGCAATCATCCTGGCGGCTAAGTGGTACCAGTTCCAGTCCATTCACCAGATCCAGTAACTGGGCCGGTTTGCTGAATGGTTCGGCAACAAGCTCACTCATTTGGGCTATGCGTAAACCACGCAAACCATGGCAGCTCTGGTGTAAACCAACCTTGTAAGGGAAACTGGCCGAAAGTTGTTTTACTTTTAAAACATCAACCAAAAACTCAGTAAGCTCATAAACTTTTTTGCGGATCTCGGTAGCCTGTTCTTCTTTCCCATCGGCATATAAATGCTCTTTGATATGCAGGGTGCAACTCCCCGAAGGGCAAACGATATAATCGTATCCCGAAAAATTATCGACAAATAAATTATTGCAGCCACTGGTTAAATGCTCATAGCCCGAATTGGCCATAGGCTGTCCGCAGCAGGTTTGATTTTTAGGGTAGTGGACTTCACAGCCAAGTTTCTCCAGTAACTCCAGCGTGGCAATAGCCGCTTTGGGGTAAAACTGGTCAACATAGCAAGGAACAAACAAGGCAACTCTCATCGTTTACACGTTTACTTTATTGGTTAAAGCAATATTAACGTTTATAATTTGCACAACTATCCTTTGGTATCCTGCCGGCAAATTAAACGGTTATATACTAACATCGAAAGTACAGCTAAGTGTGATACGAGTTTTCAATTTTATTTGCAAAATGCTGACGTTTATTTGCAAGTTGTCTGAACCTGGATTTGGGGGATTTTTTGGAAGACAGGATTTTTGAATGTGGAGTGAATTGAAAGGGCGCAATTAAAATCCAATAAATCTCTTAATCCTAAAAATCCCGGTTCAGAATTTAGGGCGTTGCATTCGGCCAGGCTTTCCGCTCATACTGCGCAGGCTTTAGTCACAGGCGGGTATCCGCTGCAATCCTTAACGCGAAATTTGTTTTCAATTATAAATTCGTTGCTAAACGCTCCCCCTTTAGGGGGCTGGGGGGCTACTGCACATATGCCAGCTTCACATCCCTATAAGCCGGTTTCTGCAATTGTTTTTTTAAACCTTTAAAACTTTCGGTAGGGCCTTGTGCGGCAAACATATTGATAAGCCAGGCAGGTACAGAGCCCCCCGGATCAAGGTGCAGGGTGTAAACGATACTTACATGATTGCTATCAACGGGAGTGATAACCCACCTGCCGGTTGAGTTTTCAACTCTTACGATGCCATCTTTCGCGGGTACCATATTTGAGATAACCGGCGCGTCGATGGTAACAATTTTGGTTTTGGGATCTTGCGTAACTTTTAAATGAGCCACAAAATCGCGGTTGTGTACCGGCCATGGTATGTTTACCTCCGAGTAATAATAAATATCTGACGGAGACACCTGCTTAATAATAGTAGCCGATTTGGTATGGTAAACCCACTCGCTGCAGGTTTTGATATCCATTAGCACAGCTACCAACTGTGCTGCTGAAGCATTAAATGTACATTCAACTTTTATGGCTTTGATTTTTGAATCTGCAATATGGCGGGTGTAAACCCTGATGCCTTCCTTGTCGGTGCTTAATGACCATGGCTCTTCCGGGCCAGCTACGGCAAACTTGGCAACAAATAATAAGAATACGATAGATAATATCCTGCGCATGATAATCAGTGACTGTAAATAAGGTGAGGCAAATTTATATACAAAAACAGGCCGGGGTTGCCCCGGCCTGTCAATTAAAGGTCATTTGATATGCGTAGATATTAAAATATGAAAGTGCTATGGCATTTCCAGCTTATTATTTCACCTCGAATACATAGCTGCCTGCATTTACCTTGTACAACGCTGGGTTGTTAATTGTTTTGCCGCCAAGATAAACTTTACCCGCAGGGAAGGTGATTGTAGCAGTTGAATTAGCCGGCACAGTAACTTTATAGGTTACACCATTACCAGTACGCTGCCATGAGGAAACAATGTTGCCAAAAGGCCCTTTATGAGTAGCCGTAAACTCATTTAGGTTTGGTACAAAGTGTGGTTGAAGCAGCACGTTTTTAAAACCCGGATGCTCAGGATCAGGGTGGAGGCCCGCAATGCCTTTGTACAGCCATGCACCAATTTCGCCAAACATGATATGGTTAAGGGAGATATCGGATTTGGCATCTATCTGCCAGTTTTCATACAGGGTAGTAGCGCCGTTCACCATCCACCAGCCCCATGAAGGGAAGGTTTCCTGCGATGCTATTTTGTAAGCAACATCCGGGTAGCCATTATCGCTCAAAGCGCTTAAAATGGCTTTGGCCCCAAGGATTCCTACATCTAAATGGAAATTATCTGCCTCAACACGTTTGGCCAGGTTAGCTGCTACTTTAGTTTTCATGTTTTCGGGCACAACACCCCAATAAAGCGGTACACTTAGCTCTGTTTGTAAGCCTTTGCCGTAAATGCCGGTTGTAGCATCCAAATATTTAGCGTTAATAGCGTTCTTGATCTTATTGGCCAGTGCCGAATATTTTACGTAATCGCCTTGTTTGCCTAATATTTTAGCTGCTTTGGCCAATATGCTGGCATCGGTATAGTAGTAAACAGACGAGGTAAGCTCAACAGGCGAGACTGATTTCACCGGAACCCAATCGCCCAGGCCCCAGGTGGTGAGACCGGTTGGATAAAGCTCATCAATATGGTTCACGTATTTTTCAATGGCTGTATAGTTATCGGCGAGGAGTTTGCTATCGCCATAGAACAAATAAATATTGTACGGAATAATGGCGATGGTGCTGGTCCAGTCGGGCCCGTTACCCCACTCGTAGCCCCAGCCGCCGGTTGGGATAATTGAAGGGAGTACGCCGTTGGGCTGCTGCTCATCGCGGTGGTCGGCCAGCCATTTTTCGTAAACAGTGATGCCGTCAAAATTATAGAGGCCGGTTTCGCTGGCAATGTGGGCATCGCCGGTCCAGCCATTCTTTTCGCGCTGAGGGCAATCGGTAGGGTAGCCGAAAAGGTTGCTCAAATAGCTATTGTTGGTAGCAGTCCAGATTTGGTTAATAGTTTGATTGGATGCTTTAACGCTACCGATAGGTTCTACATCGCTGTGCATAAAAAATGCTTTGATGTTCTCTTTGCCAATTTGGATAGGTTTGTTGCTACTTACTTCGATATATTGAAACCCTTTGTAGTTAAAACGCGGCGAAAATGTTTCTTCGCCCTTGCCGCCTAAAATGAAAATATCGGTCTGGAATGGATCTTTATCATCAGTAGGGCGGTAATGCAGATCGATGTTTGATTGATCAACATGTCCGTTTTTGTTCAATCTTTCTGCATGTTTAAGACGGATCACCGTGCCCGAATCACCTTTAACAGTGATCTGGCTTATGCCCGAAATATTTCGACCCATATCAAAAACCCAAACATCGCTGTCGAGTTTTGTGATGCTTTTGGTGCTGATAGTATCAACCGCACGGATAGGCTGCATAGCCTGAGATACTATGTTCATAGATGGAGCCGAACGGTTAATGACTGGCTTCCATTTGCTGTCGTCAAAGTTGGCAGTGTTCCAGCCCGGCTGCTCTAACCGCCCATCGTAGTGTTCGGCGGTATAAATGCTGTTGAAAACGATGGGGCTAAGTGAAGTTTTCCAGTCGGTGCCGGATTTTATGGTTTCAACCGTACCATCGGTATACGTGATGCGCAAATCCATACAAAACGTCGGGTGACCGCGCCATGGTGCCTGGTGAAAAAACCAAACAGCCGTACTTTGATGGTTATACCAGCCATTGCCCAGTAACACACCAACTGCATTTTTACCGTTTTGCAATTGAGTTGTAACGTCATAAGAAACATAAAGCGTACGCCTGTCGAACCGGGTATACATCGGGTCGAGCCTGTGATTGCCTATCTTTTTGCCGTTGATATAAAGTTCATACAAACCGGCAACTGCAATATAAGCCCTTGCCGAGCGGATTTGCTTGATTATCTTAAACGTATTGCGAAAATAAGGGGCAGGGTTTACTGCTATCCCTTTATTATCGCTGATCCATGAGCCTTTCCAGTTTTGCATGCCCATCATGCCGGTTTCAAAACTATTTATAGCTGATGGGGCAAGTTTTTTACCTGCCCGGTCCCAAAGCTGGACCTTCCAGAAATACTTAGTAAAAGGTTTTAGTTGTTGACCACTATAAATAATAAGATTATTTGATGAAGCAATTTTGGATGTAGCCCATGCGCTGCCGTTGCTTGCTGAAACAGCAGCCGAATCAGTACCTACATAAAGCTGGTAGGCACTCTGAGCTGCCCCCTGGGCTTTATCATTCATCAACCAGGTTAAACGGGGATGGGCATTGTCGATCCCGATCGGGTTTACAAGATATTCCGATTTAAGACCTGCAGCCCCAGGCGTTTGGGCATGTGTTACCGAATAAAAGCAAAATGATAAGGCAATGCTAAGCAATGGCTTACATAAAGGGTGTTTCATGTGGTTAAGATAGCGGTTTGTACGTTATTGGCAAATGACTATGATATATTGTCACAATCAACAATATTAACCGGATAGATTGGGATTGGCATCCTGAACTGTCTGAACCGGGATTCTGACCGTTGATTTTTTTGATTACATTGATTTCGCTGATTTTTTGTCTGAACTCGAATTTATTGAATTAAGGTATTAACAGAATGATTAGCAAATTCAAAAAAATCATTAATTCAATAAATTCGAGTTCAGACAATCTGCGTTGCGCTTGTATCCACAAATTCCCCTAATCCAGGTTCAGACAAAAAATCCTACTAATCCTTAAATCCCATAAATCATGGTTCAGATAATTTATACATTTGCACCATGAGCAAGCTATGGCAAAAAACTACCAACGTTAACGAGCTGGTTGAAAACTTTACTGTTGGTCGCGACCGCGAATTTGATGAGCAAATGGCTGCGTTTGATGTTTTGGGGTCACTGGCCCATACCCGCATGCTGCAAAGCGTTGGGCTGATGGACAGCACCGACCTTGAGCTTGTTCAACGCGAGTTAAAAAATATTTACGCCGATATTGCCAAAGGCGGTTTCCGTATTGACGAGCATGTGGAAGATGTACACTCACAGGTTGAGTTGCTGCTTATCCAGCGTATTGGCGATGCCGGCAAAAAGATCCACAGCGGCCGTTCACGTAACGACCAGGTTTTGGTCGACCTTAAGCTTTTCTTTCGTCATCAGTTGCAGGAAGTTGTTGAAAGCACCGAAACCTTGTTCCGCCAGCTTATTGAATTGAGCGAAAAACACAAAGATGTTTTATTGCCGGGTTATACCCATTTGCAGGTGGCCATGCCTTCATCATTTGGCTTATGGTTTGGCGCCTATGCCGAAAGCCTGGTTGATGATCTTGAACTGGTTTTGGCTGCTTACCGCATTACCAATAAAAATCCGCTGGGTTCGGCTGCCGGTTATGGCTCGTCGTTCCCGCTTAACCGTACTTTAACTACGCAGCTTTTGGGTTTCGATAACCTGAATTATAATGTTGTTTACGCGCAAATGGGCCGTGGTAAAACCGAGCGTATCATTGCACAGGCTATCTCAACCATTGCGGCTACACTGGCTAAAATGGCAATGGATCAAACGCTGTATTTGAGCCAGAATTTTTCATTTGTAAGCTATCCTGATGCATTGACTACCGGCAGCAGCATCATGCCTCACAAAAAGAACCCCGATGTTTGGGAAATTATGCGTGGTAAATGTAACCGCCTGCAGGCCCTGCCAACCGATGTGGCAATGATGACCACTAACCTGCCATCGGGCTATCACCGTGAGTTGCAATTGTTAAAAGAGCTACTGTTCCCGGCTTTTTCCGATTTGAAACACTGCCTTCAAATGGCAACCTTCATGCTGCAAAATATCATGGTAAAGACAGATATTCTGGACGATGCCAAATATGCTTACCTGTTTAGTGTTGAAGAAGTAAACCGTTTAACATTAAGCGGCACACCCTTTCGCGATGCTTACAAACAAGTTGGTTTAGCTATTGAGGCCGGTAATTTTAATCCTTATAAAACGGTGAACCATACTCATGAAGGCAGCATCGGTAATCTGGGTAATGAGCAGATAGCTGCCTCATTTGATGGGCTGATCAATAATTTTGATTTCGGAAAAGTAGAGCAGGCAATAAAAGGATTGGTTGAATAGTTATAATGGTATCAGGAATTTTAGCAGCCTGATACTAAACCAATGAAAAAACCTTATTACACCATCCTGCTGATGCTTATCAGCCTGTTTTCCTGTAAACATGATAATACCGTAATTATTAAAGGCGATATAAAAGGCCTTAAAAGTAAATGGGTGTATTATAAACCCGCTTATTCATTTTTTAGTAAAGCCACAGACTCTGCCAAAGTTACTGATGGAAAGTTCGAAATTAGATTTAAACGGGATACCCCTTTTTTTGCCGATCTTGTTCAGTTAAATTATCTCGACGAAAAAGGAAAACAGCAATTTATAGATGTTGCCAATCCGTATGAGCCTTCAAAAAATCATTCCAGGTATACTTTTTTTGTTATAAGTTCGGGAACGACCACAATAACCGGAGACCTCTCAAAAACTGAAGGGGCGATCTTAAAAGGTGGGCCACAATCCGAGTCGTTTTTGAAGAATATAACGCCGCCTTATATCCGTATAAGTAAAGATGGTATTAGGAGAACCGCGCAGGCAGAAAGGATAAAAAAAATTATCAGTGAGAATCCCGACTCTTATTGGAGTTTACTTGCGTTGCATGGTTTTAGATTTTACGTAGATCACGCCCAATTGAAAGAATTATTCAACTCTTTTGGCGATGAAGCAAAAGCATCGTACTATGGGAAAAAACTGAAACAGTTTATAGAGGAACAACCTGCAGATAAAAATCAGTTTGCTAATAGCGTTTTCAATGATGCTGATGAAAAGCCGGTGAACCTGGTGGATAATACAAAAAAGTTAAATATGGTGATATTCTGGGCAAGCTGGTGCAGTCCATGTCGCCAGGAAATCCCTTCGTTAAAGCGGATAGCAGCCCAGTTTAATAAAGATGATATCAGATTTGTTAGCGTATCAATAGATGCAAAGAAAGAGAACTGGTTACCGGTTATGAAAGCTGAAGATATGCCCTGGCAGCAACTCATCATACCTCAGCAGGTGTTTTCTAAAGCACAGGCACAGTACAATTTGGGGTTCATACCACAGGTATACCTGGTTAATAATAAAAATATAGTAGTGAAAAAAATTGATGGTTTTGACAATGGCAACGAAGAACGTGTTAAAACTTTTATAGCCGATTATCTTGCGAAAAATTGATATTTGCCTGGTTTTTTCGATAAGACTATTGTCGATCTAATCAATCGGTGAAATCAAATCAATCAGACAAAACCAAGAAAATAAAATCAGCAAAATCAACTTAATCAAACAAATCAACGGTCATGAATGGACAAAACAGAAGCGATATATACCCGGGCCTTGAGGTTGACATCATCCTAAAAAAAGATCAGCGCACAGGTGCGCTAACCCGCGGCTTTGTAAAACGGTTGCTCACCAGCGCAGCTTACCATTCGCGCGGAATAAAAGTGCAGTTGGATGACGGGCAGGTAGGCCGTGTTGCCTGGATTGTTGAGGAAGACGATTTTTAGTATCTTCATTTAATCTACATCAAACATTATCATATTTATGGTGTAGCTTAAATTATATGCCTCAAAAAGCCAAAACAAAAACCAAAGTCTTTTTTAGTCTTGATGCTCATCACCGCCTCCTAATCTCGTTAGGAGCCGCAGCAATAACATTATTTTTCTCCTGGGCCCATTTTTCTGCGCCAACGGTGGCATTAGTAACCTGGATAGCATTTGGTTTATGCATCATTATTATGGATTGGATCATTATCCTAACGGCTAACCCCGCCGAGATCCGTAAAATAGCCAGTATCGAAGACTCAAGTCGTACGCTGATATTTTTGTTTGTGATAGTATCATCGCTGATGAGTTTACTGGCGATAGGGTTCCTGTTGTTATCCGCAAAAAACCAATCGGATGCGATAGTTACAGCACGGGTTTTACTGGCCATGGCTTCGGTAATTGTTTCGTGGTGGCTGGTGCATACCATATTTACGCTGCGTTATGCCCATATGTATTATACTACAGACCCCGATGATGATAAAAAATTGAAGCACCTTGGCGGTCTCGAATTTCCGGGCGATGAAAAGGAGCCGGATTATCTCGATTTTGTATATTTTTCGTTTGTAGTAGGGATGACTTTCCAGGTATCTGATGTGGAGATCTCTGCCCGCTCTATCCGCAGGCTGGCCTGGCTGCATGGGCTGATTTCTTTCGCATTTAATACAGCTATTGTGGCGTTGAGTATTAATGTGATCTCGGGGATGGTATCGAAGTAAGGGTAAATAAATAAAAATAGGGTGTCATGGGTAGCTTGTCGAAGCATGGCGGATGGGGCCTCTGCGCGCGCCCCTTCGACAAGCTCAGGGTGACGGGGCTTTCTCCGTATATGATAATATACCACCCCATTGTAACATTTAACTATCTACCCACTCCACACCTTTCAAAGTAGTTAAATATTTTGTTACTTGTAATGCCTTTTATTTTAAACATTTATGCACAGAAGAAATTTCCTCAAAACCGGTTCATTAGCTGGGTTAGCGATCTCCACTTTAGTAGCAGCATCCTGCAATCAGCCATCTGCCGAAAATAAAGCCGATGAAACTGCCGCTGCCGATATCAGTAAGGACGATATATTTGAATTGAGCGAAATAACCATTGCCGATCTGCAGCAAAAAATGCAGAGCAAGCAGTTTACTGCAAGGCTGATTACCGAGCTGTACCTGAAACGCATTGATCAAATAGATAAAAAAGGCATCATGCTTAACTCGGTTATCGAGCTTAATAAAGATGCCTTGAACATGGCCGATGCGATGGACCGGGAACGTGAAAAGGGTAAAGTGCGTGGTCCGCTGCACGGTATACCGGTGCTGATAAAGGATAATATTAATACCGGCGATAACATGCACACCACGGCGGGCTCATTGGCTTTGGCCGATAATTTTGCCAAGCAGGATGCTTTTATAGTGCATAAGCTTCGTGAAGCAGGTGCTGTGATATTGGGCAAAACCAATTTAAGTGAGTGGGCAAACTTTCGCTCCACACATTCAACCAGTGCCTGGAGCAGCAGGGGAGGGCAAACTAAGTGCCCTTATATTTTAGATAGGAACCCCAGCGGTTCAAGCGCCGGTACCGGAACGGCTGTAGCAGCCAATCTTTGCGTTATTGGCATTGGTACAGAAACCAATGGCTCGATAGTGTCGCCGGCATCGGTTAACGGTTTGGTGGGCATTAAGCCAACTGTGGGCTTATGGAGCCGGTCGGGCATTATTCCGATCTCCAAAACACAGGATACTGCCGGGCCGATGGCTCGTACGGTTAAGGACGCCGCCATACTGCTTGGTGCGCTGACCGGTATTGATACGATCGACCTGGCAACGCTTGGTAGTAAAGGCAGGATTGAGGCGGATTATACCAAATTTTTAGATGTTAATGGTTTACAAGGTAAGCGCCTGGGCATTGAAAAAACAGCGTTTGACGATAAGCCGGACGTTGTTGCATTATTACAGGATGCCATCAAAACCCTGAAAAGTAAAGGTGCTGAGGTGGTTGAGATAGAACTGAACAAAGAGCTGAAGACTATCAACAGCAACGAATTTACAGTGCTGCTTTACGAATTTAAAGATAGCCTTAACCAATACTTCAACAATGCCAACAGCAAAATAAAAACGCTGGCAGATGTTATTGCTTTCAACAAGCAGAATGAAACTAAAGCAATGCCTTTTTTTAAGCAGGAGATACTGGAGCAGGCTCAGGCCAAAGGCGATTTGAACAGTAAAGAATATCTTGACGCGGTTAAGCAAACCAATATGGGTACCCGTAAAGTTATTGATGGTATGCTTACCAAATATAAACTTGATGCCATCATAGGCACTACTAATGGCCCGGCTGTATGTATCGACCTGGTAAATGGCGACTATGATAATGGTTTCAGTTTTTCAGGCCCTGCCGCTATGGCGGGGTATCCGCATATTACAGTGCCCATGGGGTTGGCCCATGGCCTGCCGGTTGGGTTATCGTTTTTTAGCACAGCCTATAAAGAGGGCGACATCATAAAATTGGGATATGCTTATGAGCAGGCATCTAAAAAGCGGGTAGCACCGCTGTTTAAGCCCGATCTGTTTGCTTAATTTTGTATGATGGAAGCAACGTTTACTGTTCCGAAAAAGATACTGGCCCGTCAGCATGAAATTACCGCCGACTATCTGAAGGCCATTGACAAACACCTTGAGGATGTGCTGAACAACCGCGTATTGGACATGTACGAGATCCGTGATTTTGCTGATGAAATGCATATCCATCCTACCCATTTGAGCAATACTATTAAACTCACCACAGGCAAACATCCCTGTTTCTTTTTCGAGGAAAAAATCATGGGGATTGCCAAAACCATGCTGCAGGAAAACAAGGTCAGTGTAGCCGAAATAGCTAACCGGCTTACTTTTGATCCATCAAACTTTACCAAGTTTTTTAAGCGTTTTGAGGGAATTACACCAAAACAGTATCGTGAACAGTGGCTGGTAAGGAACCTTGATTTATAGGACTGGAGGATTAAAGGATACGTACATATTTATAAAACCGATCTCCAAAATATGCTTAATAATCAATGATCTATAAATGTATCATTATAAGCATGGCATAGCAATCGCATACTATACAGAGCAACTATACCTCTATGCGATTCCCACGCTACGCTCGCAATGCTATATTTTCTCTATTCTATGACGGTTTTTTAAAGCGGGAGATAAAGCTGACTAATAATATATTATGGATAAAATATAAAGCAAATTTTATTAACGCCTGCTGTTATCCCTGAAGTTTTGAGTACGTACGGCAATTTGTTCTAAAGTAAGTTCGCCGTATTTTTTAGCGCGATCTGCCCATTCGGGGGCGTTGTCAACCAGGTTATCGATAATTGATTTACCGTCGGGTCCTTTTTTGGTTACGTAATTTATTCCGTAAGCAACTGCAGCACCTATAGCAAGAGTTTTGATAAAGCCCATAATTTATTTTTCTTTTCTGATATATGACAATGATAATGCCAGTTTGTTACTTCACCTGATAAAAGCTTCTATATTTGAAGTACTTAAACACCATAACCGCCATATGTTTTTTATTTTTTCAAAAGTTCTTTCGTTTTTAATGAATTTGCTTCTATGGGTATTCGCAATTTTATTGATCGCTCTTTTTTCAAAGAACGTAAAACGTAAACGGAAATTTTTGCTTGCAGGTATTATTGTGCTTTATATTTTCTCTAATTCATTGTTACTTAACCTGGTTAGCTGGTGCTGGGATATCAGGGATATTGCTGTACCAGCCGATAAAAAGTATGCTTGTGCTATAGTGCTGGGTGGTTTTAGCTCGGATGATGGCAATGGCGGCGGTTTCTTTAACTCTGCTGCTGATAGGTTTATCCAGGGTGTTCGTTTGCAAAAAACAGGTAAAGTTAGCCATCTTCTTATCACAGGAGGAAACGGGCTTTTGAGGCCATCGGGTTTTAGGGAGGCCGATTGGGTAAGGGAGCAACTTAGGGAAATGCAGGTTCCGGACAGTTGCGTACTAAGCGAACCGAAATCCCGCAATACCATTGAAAATGCTGCTTTTTCAAAAGAGCTATTGCAGCAGCATAAACTTAAAGCGCCATATTTACTGGTTACCTCAGCATTTCATATGCGGCGTTCCCTGATGATATTTAAAAAACAGGGAGTT
Organism: Mucilaginibacter gossypii; assembly: GCF_900100945.1. GTDB lineage: Bacteria > Bacteroidota > Bacteroidia > Sphingobacteriales > Sphingobacteriaceae > Mucilaginibacter > Mucilaginibacter gossypii. The sequence goes on from NZ_FNCG01000021.1 coordinate 47,482, forward strand.
GACGTGGTTGCATACCCCTGCAATTTTTCCAGCCGCAGGTTTTCGGCATCTGCCGATGATTTCCTACCTAATGCAGGTGCTTTAGCAGGTTGGGGGACCTATATAAAGGAAGCCATCGGCTACGTGGTAACCCGTTATTTTAAGTGATCAGCCTTGTTTAAGATGCCCTATATTTGGGGTAAAATCAGGCTCCCGGCGGTTATGTTTATTCCAATTGGCTATATCCACCATTCCGGGCGGCGTTTGATAATGATTTGGGTTGGCACCGCATCTTACAATAAATTTACCTTTAGCCTGTGCAATTACAGGCCTGCTGCCGCAGATAATGCAAGGCTCGCAAAAGATGGATACCTGAATTTTAATGGGTTCGCTCATAATTAAACTAAGGTGCTATCTATCTCGTGAAAATTCAATACCAAGTAGTTGGTATTTTTACCGGTATATTACCGTTGTTCTTTAACAGGCTGGTGCATCATCAATTGTTCAATATCCTTTGCAATATCCCCCGGCTGCATTGCAAATTGAAGATATAAAAACCGCTCTCCCGGTACCACTACATCGGTACCGTTGTCCTTTATTTCCATGTTAAGTTTGCGATAGGTAAAATAAGGTTTGAGCCCCCTGATGGCTGTTAGTACGGCTGTTTCGTCCCAACTGTTGCGGCCGGTTGTGTTGTTGTCTTTTGTAAGCGCTATCTGGAAGGCGTCTTTTACCGGGCTATTTTTTATTGATGTATTATTGATCAGGCGAATCCCTGTCAAGATTTTTTCACCTATTTCAAAACCGCTCAGAGTAATGGGAGTGGGCCAGTTTTTAAATACTTCCTGTGCCGAAGCGGCATCTACATTTACATTGTATTCGCTAAACGTTTTACCGTCGGTACCTATTCCTGTAGCCATGGATACCAGTTTTTTTACTTTCTTTTTCACCAGTTGTTCTCCATCCAGTTTGCTGTATTTATCAGCTCCCGACCGGAGCAGATCGGCCAGGTTGGTGAAAAATCCAACCGAAATAATAGTTACGCTGCCATCGGCTTGCTTTGCCAGCAACTTGCGGTAAAGTGCTACCGCTTCAACTGCCTGGCTGTTTGATTTTACGTTATGCGGGTATTTGGCAATAATAGCCTGGGCCCATTGCTGTGCACAGTCTTTATTGGGCTTGTCTTTTTTTACAATACCTATGGGAATATTAGGCCTGCCAAAATAGGTGTTGATCACACTGATGGTTGGTGCGGTAGTTTCAAAGGCGTTGCATGATATAGTAGCTAATATTTGGGCCTCACCCTTGTCTGCAAAGGCATGCAGCATAGCCATGGCACCAACATCGTCATAATCTCCGGCAATATCCGTGTCGAAAATAACAGGAACAGGGCTGTGTTTTTGCGCTTTGACAAAGTTGAGGTGAAAAATGAATGCCAGGATGAGTAATGCTGATTTGAATTTCATTGTATGCAATAAAATAAAAGGCAGTTAGGCCCAAAAAAGATGTATCGGCAAATAATTGGTTTATGAATGATCGGTAATTAAATCTCGCATTATTTAATTACTTTGGCAAGTATTAATTTATAACGAACGACGCTAATCAAATGACTTATTGCCTGGGAATTAAAGTTAAAGAGGGCTTATTGGCCATTGCCGATACTCGTATAACTTCGGGGACGGATACCACTGTAAAAAAGAAGATCACTATAGAACAAAAGGATCATTTTTCGCTGTTTATCATGACCAGCGGTTTGCGCTCGGTGCGTGATAAGGCCGTGATATATTTTAATGAATTATTGGAGACAGCCGAGTTTAATAAGATGTACAAGGCTGTGAATGCATTTGGCGAACAGGTAAAGCGTGCAGCACAAGAAGATAAAGTGTCGCTTGATGCCGCCGGGTTACGATTTGACCTGAATACCATTATTGGCGGACAATTGCGCGATGACGATGAACACAAGCTTTTTTTGCTATATCCCGAAGGGAATTGGGTGGAATTAGGGCAAGGGGCGCCATACGTGGTTATCGGTAATTCGGGGCATGGTAAAGCTATCCTTAATCGCATCCTTAATGAAGATTCGAGCCTGAAACTGGCGCTTAAAACAGGTTTTCTTTCCTTCGATTCAACAAGGGTAAGCTCGAACAATGTCGATTTTCCGATAGATGTGGCTGTTTATAAAAAGGATAGTTTCAATATTGTTGAGCAGCGTTATAACAAACAGGACCTTGAACATATCTCAATCCAATGGGCCGAGGAACTGAAACTGGCACTTGACCATATTTCGGAGGATTGGATGGATGCCACATTTAACAAATTAGAAGAATTAAAAACAGGAAGCTGATAACATGAAGTTCGATGTGTTTACCCAAATGGAATATGTAGTACGGTCGCCGGGCACATTGATTTTAAACATACACGCATTACGCAGCCCAAATCAAACGGTAATAAGTGAAGAATTTGGCCTGGAACCCTATATCAAGTTTGAAGAACTGCAAACTCTGCAGGGCGAAAATCGTTTGGTGCGCTTTGATGTAAGTGCCGATACGCCCAATGTTAAAGTTACCTACAAAGCTACGGTTGATAATTGTTATGAAATAACCGATTTCGGTAATTTACAGGAAACCCACGTTTCTGAGCTGCCCTCGCCGGTGCTGCCATATTTAAATCCAAGCCGCTATTGTCAGTCGGACAAATTATACCGCCTTGCACATAATATGTTCGGGCATGTTACCAACCCTTTTGAGCAGGTGGTTGAATTGACCAACTGGATCAATAAAAACGTACAATATTTAAGCGGATCAACCAATTCACAAACATCAGCTTTTGATACCGTTACCGAACAGGCCGGCGTTTGCCGCGATTTTGCACACTTAGGCATAGCCCTTTGCCGTGCGCTTACCATACCTGCCCGCTATTTTACAGGTTATGCCTATCACCTTAAGCCAGCCGATTTCCACGCCTGCTTTGAGGCTTATCTTGGTGGTAAGTGGATACTGTTTGATGCAACACGGCTGGTACCTTTAAACGGCCTTATTAAAATAGCTACCGGCCATGATGCTGCCGACTCGGCCATAGCCAATATTTTTGGCGATGTTACTTTTACCACCATGCAGGTAAGTTGTGAACTTGCCGAAGACGGTTTTGTGCCCTTTTATTATATTGATGGGGAATTTAAGGGATTGTCATATTTGTAGCTTAGCCTGACCTTAACCCCTATGAAAAAGATATTTTTACAAGTCTCCCTTTCCCGGGGGAGATTTAGAGGGGGCTTATCGTCTCCGCTTTTTTACCGGTACTTTTTTGTTTTCTCTTATAGCATAGATCCAGTTAATCGCCAGTACTGCTACACAGATCAGTAACCCGAAAAACTCACGCACTTCTTCAATCCAGGGCTTTTCGGCTTTCATGGTTTGCACAAGACTTTCGGCATGATGGAACTTAAACCAGTCGATCAGGCCGTTGTTATCAAATATCTTATAAATGGCATAACCTGTAAAAATGATTATGCCGGTTGCATAGCCAATGGGGTAAAATTCTTTTTTTGCTGCCAGGTAGCAAAACCAGGCACAATAAAGGTAAATGGGCATCCAAAGGTAAGGATCTGGATCGTTATACTGTAAACCTGCAAATGTGACAAAAAGTACAACCCATATGATATTGAAGATCTTCATAAGTAAAAAGCAATTGCAATAATTTATACTGGTTATGGTGCTTAATATACAGGTTAAGCAATGTTAAATATATGAAAATATGTTTCAGTACTTAAATAAGGAAATAACAATTATTGGTACCCAGTACCGCCCAATGCATTATCAAAATTATATCCGCCTTAACATTAATTAAATATTGCTCAAACATTTTTTAACCTAATTCACTTCATCCTTTATAACTTTCGTAGCTGTATCTTTTAAATTGTTAGTGTATATGACTTTAACGCTTTACCATTTTACCAGAAAATACTCCGGAAGGTTAAGGATTATACTGCCGCTTTTACTGTTCATACTTTTCTGCAGCCAGCAAGTAGGGGCCCAGGTTAATATTTTTGACCTGCGTAAGCAAAAAGATACCATAACACGATTTTCAGATCCGCCGGTAAAACAGAAACGTTTTGGAAGGGCTGCTTTAGAGCTTGGCCTCGCCGAGATTGCGCCCTGGACATATGATCGCTATATAGTCAACGTTGATTACGCCCGGATTTCCTGGAAAACAACAGGTCATAACCTGAACCCGGGCAGTTGGACCTGGGACAATGATCCGTTTCAAACCAACCAGTTTGGACATCCATATCACGGCAGCATGTTTTACAGCGCCTTCAGGAGTAATGGTTATAGTTTTTGGCAATCAGTACCGGCTACTATGGTGGGCAGTTACCTGTGGGAAACATTTGCCGAAAACCAGGCACCCGCCCCTAACGATTTTATCAACACCAGCTTTGGCGGCATAGTATTGGGCGAAATGACCTATCGACTATCAAATAAGATTATTAATAACCACCGCCGCGGTTTTAAACGGCAAGCCAGTGAGGTGCTGGGTTTTTTGGTTAACCCGATGAATGGCCTTAACCGCATTATTGATGGAAAATGGGGAAAGGTTGTTGGGCCGGCAAATAGGTCGCAGGATGATTCATCAAAAGTGAGTGCAGAATTTGATCTGGGCGCGCGTAAGTTTAACAGCGGCAACCAGGGACTGTTGACCCACGGACGGTTTGGTTGGTTTGGCAGGGCGAAGCTGCTTTACGGCGCTTCAAACGAAAATTTGCACACACCTTTCAGCAATATTTCCATCACAGCCGAGTTTGGGAAAGACGATAGCAGTGCGGTTAATGTGATCAGTGTTTATGGATCTCTTGCAGGATGGGACGTTTCGTTATCGGATAGCGTGGAGAACCTGATCATCATATCAGCTAATTATGATTACATACGCAATGCTGCGTTCTTTTACGGAGGGCAAAGCGTAAAGGCTAATCTACTATCTGAATTTAAATTATTGAATGGCTTTAAAGTGAATACCGCGGTGGGTGCGGGGCTTATCATTTTAGGAGCCGCTCCCGATCCCTACCTGTATAGAGGGCGCAATTATGATTACGGCTCGGGTTTTGCCATAAACGGCAGAGCTGGTTTTAATATAGGTAACAGATTTTATTATAGCATTAATTATCGCGGTAGCTGGCTCATGACTATTAATGGTAATAAGTCGCATTATTTTTTACATACCATAACCAATGAGATAAGTTACCGCGTGTTAAAAGATCTCTCGATAAGTGCCGAACCCGGATATTTCAGGCTGGAAGGAAACTATAAAAATCACCCGGATGTAGACAAAACTTACCCGTACCTGCGGATCTCAACAAGGTACAGAGTTAACCTGTAAGCTAAAAAAAAAGGATTGGAAAAATTTGATGTCGCGGGCAGATTCGAACTGCCGTTTAGGGTATTGCGGACCCCCACCTATCCTCTCGGTCACGCGACTTGAAAACCATAAAAATTCACTTAATCAGATCGGTTGTGGGGTGTAGATATAATTATCTCTCTCCCGTTTTGCACAGGAGCAGGAATTAGCACCTTTTACATTATGCGGATGTACAGGTTGCTAAGACGTCTTTGGGCCTTTCCCTCAGTCTTTCTTGATAAGTTATTAAAAGAACACTTTGTCGTTGTTGACAATGCAAATATAACAATAAATTATATAATTCCTATAGTTTTAGTAGTTTAATTGATATTTATTTCTTTTCCGTTCATTTTGAGGTAGATAAATTTATTAATGCTGTCTCAGTCCATACTTTCTGGGAGTTTTCCGATAGAAATATTTTGAAAAAAAACTGAAATGGTCACCATTTAATCTGAAGTAGTCACCATAATTTTCATTCCTAACTATTGCACCTTTGTATTGTTAAAACATTAAAAAAACATCACAATGGGAACAAATAAAATTGCACTGATAACCGGTGGAAGCCGCGGGCTGGGTAAAAATGCTGCATTGCACCTGGCTAAAAAAGGTATTGATGTAATAGTTACTTATCGCAGTAAAAAAGAGGAAGCTGAAGCTGTAGTTGCAGAAATTGAATCGGCAGGACAAAAGGCTGCTGCTTTACAACTGGATACAGGTATCGTATCCACCTTTGATGCTTTTATTACAAAACTGAAAGCAACCCTAAACGAAAAATGGAACCGTGATACCTTTGATTTTCTGATCAATAATGCAGGTATCGACGCTGCCTCGCCATTTGCACAAACCACCGAAGAAGATTTTGACAGCCTGTTTAATGTTCATTTTAAAGGTGTTTACTTTTTAACCCAAAAAAGCTTACCGGTAATTGCCGACGGCGGCCGGATCATTAATTTTTCGACCGGGCTGGCCCGTTTCTCAACTCCGGGGTATGCCGTTTATGCATCCATGAAAGGCGCTATCGAGGTATTCACCAAATACCTGGCGAAAGAATTGGGCAGCCGTGGTATAGCCGCAAATGTGGTGGCTCCGGGTATTATTCAAACCGATTTTACCAAAGCGGCATTTGATTCGCACCCTGGTTTGGAAGAAATGATGTCGAAGTCAACAGCTTTGGGCAGGGTAGGCCAGCCGGATGATATTGGTGGCATAGTAGCTTTTCTATGCACTGAGGATGCCCGCTGGATCAATGCTCAGCGTATTGAAGCTTCGGGCGGGATGTTCTTGTAGTTGATTGTCTGAATCAGAATTTTTAAATTAACAGAATGTAATGCAAATAAATTATTTATTCTGAAAATTCATTAATCCTGTAAATTCTGATTCAGACAATTTCCTATCTTTCGCACAAAAAAGCACATGGAATTTGGTAGAGTAACGGACGAAGAATTATCCCGGGTTGATTTTACCTTGCCGGCCGACCCGCAGATAACTGTTGAAACCCTTGCCGCTGCAAAAAATGATGTGCCTTTGCAGGTACATGTTGGCTGCGCAAAATGGGGGCGCAAAGAATGGATTGGCAAAATTTATCCGCCAAAAACCAAGGACGCCAATTTTTTAGATGAATACGTTAAGCATTTTGATTGCATTGAGCTTAACGCTACCTTTTACCAGGTTTACGGTCCGGATACCATTTCCAAATGGAAACAAAAAGCCGATAGCAATCCCGGTTTTAAATTTTGCCCTAAATTTTCTCAAAGCATTAGTCACATTCGCCGGTTAAAAAACGCGGAGGATATCACGACCACGTATTATGAAGGTATTTTGGCTTTCGGCGATAAGCTTGGTCCGCTGTTTTTGCAGTTGAGCGATAATTACACACCAAAGAGTTTTCCGGAGCTTAAGGCCTATCTTGAACAACTACCAAAAGATATTCCCGTATTTGTTGAGCTGCGCCATAAAGACTGGTTTGCCGTTGCCGAAAACCGCGACAAGGTATTTAATCTTTTCCGAGATCTGAATATTGGCTCTATCATAACTGATGCCAGCGGCCGCCGCGATGTGGTGCATATGGCATTGCCTACACCACACGCCTTTATCCGCTTTGTAGGCAACAGTCTGCACCCAACAGATTATGCCCGCGTTGATGAATGGGTTGAGCGGATCAAAAACTGGAAAGATCAAGGCCTTAAATCGGTATGGTTTTTTATGCACCAGCATGATGAGCGTTACTCACCAGAGCTTGCTGATTATGTGGTTGAAAAACTAAATGACGCTTTGGGCACCCAATTAATGCGCCCTCAATTTATCCAGAGAGACAATAATAAGCCAACCGCCCAAACCTCGCTGTTATTGTAATGGCTCTGTAGTAGCCGGCGGAATTTTCATAGCCGGGTTAAAGTTGGGGATCAGTTGCCTTAACTTATCCGCGGTTGAATTGTTCATATCCAGGAACGACCAGTTTTTGCCACCATCGCCGCTAACCGCCAATAAGTTGCTGTGCATGGCCATACGGCCTTTTGGGCTTGCCATAATGATAGTTTCGGGCAGCAGGCAATGGATTTCCTTCCCGGCTTTATAAAATTTACCAGGGGTGCCAACTGTAATGTTTTCAAAGCTGATGCCCGCAGTTTTCATTTGCTGCATAGCTGTACCAATCATATCGGCCATTTTTTCTTTGCCCCCGGCCATTTGCACCGCTTTGGGATAAGTATAACTAATAATAGTCTTATAATCTCCTTTGGTCATGCTTTGGGCCATCAGGATTGCCTGTTGTTTTACAACTACCGGATTTTGAGCATGTAATGCCAGCGGCGATAATATGATGATCAGGAGCCTGAATATATTTTTCATGGGATGTTTCTGTTTTTTTATGAGGATCTCATCGGCAAGTTGATCGGTACCATCAACCTTGCTGCTGCATTTAAGCCCCAATATGCAATTTACTAAATTAAAAACACCAACATTTTTAAAAGAAGGTATTTGCTTACCGGTTTTAAAGGTGTGTCCTCAGGCCATGTTGTATAAGGCAGACTTGCGAAGTGTTTAAAACTTCGCAAGTCTGTCCCTGCTTATCATCGTACCTCGAAAGTCCGCCGGATTTCAAAATTCTGCAACATCTGCTAAAGTTTATCTGGCCTACTTCCTCTTCAACGCTTCCGCAATACCCTTTTCAACCAATGGCTCCATTAACCTGTATCCTTCAACAGTAGGGTGCACACCATCAGCGGCTAAATTTTTCGGCAAACCTTTGCGCTCGTCGGCCATGGCGCTATGGTAATCTACATAAACCATTTTATTGGCATCGGCAAAAGCTTTGATCATGGCGTTAAGCTGCACCACTTTTTGCGCAGGTTCCATACCCGGGCGCCATGGAAAGGCATAGGCGGGCAGTACTGAACATAATACTACTTTAATATTGGCGGCCTTAGCCAGCAATGCCATGGATTGAATATTGCCAAAAATATCTTCAATAGCTATCGGGCCGTTATTTTGGGCGATATCATTTATTCCTGCCAGGATCACCACGGCACCAGGTTTCAGATCTATCACATCATCACGAAAACGCACCAGCATTTGGGTGGTGGTTTGTCCGCTGATGCCGCGGTCAAAATATGGTTTATCGCTCCAGAAGGTTGAATCCCTGCTGATCCAGAAATCGGTAATGGAATCGCCCATATAAACTACACTTTTAGGGTTTGGGGCTGATGCTTTTACCTTTTCATTATCGGCCTGGTAACGGGTCATGTTTGCCCAGTCTTTATGAAATGCATCTTCCCATTGCTTATGGTAGGCTTCCCATTGATCGGCTCTCTCTTTAACTGTTTTTACTTTAGGGTCTATGGGTTTTAAAAAACCTTTCAGATCGAGCCACTCGTTAAAGCGGTCTATCCAGTTGTCGGTAGGCAGGTTTTGTTTGCGCATGCCAAAACCGTGGCCTCCTTTAGCGTACATATGCAGCTCGGCGCTGTGTTTTGATGCCAGCCATTTGCTATAAAGCTCAATGCTGTGCGGAGCAAGGCCAAGCTGATCATCAGTAGCTGCAGCTATAAACATCGGCGGCGCGTCGTCAGGGATTTTTGAGATCAGTTCTGGAGGCACGTATGCATAAATAGGCGCGTCAAAATCGGGTTTGTTAGCTGCTGTGTAATTGAAAGCTGCGGCACCGGCCAGTGTGCCGCCTGCCGAAAAGCCCATGATCCCGATTCGTTGCGGCGAAACATGGTATTCGGAGGCATGTTCACGCACATAAGTCAGCGCTGCACGCGCGTCAGCGATAGCTAAGGGAATGATAGGCGCTACCTGTTTAGGGAAATCCTTCTGACTCATTTTGGCTACCAATTCTTTTACCGGGTCGTTAGTTAAACTGTGAGCCAACCTGTATTTCAGTACGAAGCAGGCTACCCCCTGTTTGTTGAGCCATTTAGCTACGTCATACCCCTCGCTGTTGATTGACAGGGTATGGAAGCCGCCGCCGGGACAAATAACCACCGCGGTGCCGGTAGCGATGGATGAATCGGGCAGGAAAACACCCAGGGAAGGGCGCGTAACGTTGTAAACAACTTTGGTATTAAAAGCGTTGTTGTCGCTTTCGCCCTCGTTCCAGATCCAGTTTTCGGAACCGGGAGCCGCGCCGGGGTAAAGTGGGATAACTTTTTGCTGGGCCTGTACGCAAAGGGCCGACAATAGGAGTAAGGTGCCTATCAGTTTTAATTTCATGGGAGGTTAATTCAGGTTAAATGTTGATGTACAAAAATAACAGCATAAAGCTAAACTACAAGGTGCCTAAACGTTTTAGCAAAGACAAATTCCATTTTTATTATAACATCTGTAACCTCGCTGTAAAATATCTGTTATCAGGATTATTGACAGATATTTTCACTATCTTAATCACTCCTGATTTGAATGACCGTGGTATTTATCCATATCAAAAATTTGCTCCGGATTTTGCCGCTGTTGGTTTTGCTTGGTGCGTGTGCCAAACAAAAAAAAGTTTTCCAAAGCGATTGCAATAGTTCAAAAGATTATAAAAAGATTTCATTTACAGAGCTGACCAGTCATATTGAAAAATATGATAAACAATATGTTGAAGTGAGCGGTAAATACAAGGAAGGGAACGAGCAATCCGCGCTTTTTAATGACAGCCTGTTCTCGAGCCACGCATTACATAATGCCATTTGGGTTGATTTTAGTCAGGATTGCCCCCTTTATCTGCCGGGTACTCATATAGGTTTGTTTACCTATAATGATGGTCAGTTTATCCGTATGAATAAACGTAAAGTAACTATTCGGGGCGTGGTTGATGCCAGCGATAAAGGCCATTTAAAACAATACAGAGGTACCATCGACAGGGTGAGTTTTATCGAACTGTGATCTTCAATGCTTTTGAAAATAAAAACAATGCGCCCCGGTATCAGTTGTAATTATAAAAACAATAGTTATGGCTATCAACCCCAATGATGCACCAGACAATGGCTTTTTCGATGAATCAGATGATGAGGAGATCATCAATCAAAATCAAATAAAAGGTTCAAATATGGTAAAAGACCCTGATGAATGGTCAACAGGTGATGAACCCATGACCGGCGCACAGCATTCCTACCTCAAAACATTATCTGACGAGGCCGGTGAAGAGTTTGACGGATCGCTTACCAAAGCCGAAGCATCAAAACGGATAGACGAGCTGCAGCATAAAACAGGCAGGGGATTGAATAATTAATTAAAATAAGCAATATTAAAACCCGTTGCTTGCAGTAAAGGCTCGAGTTCTTTGTAAATGTATGCTTGCCGTTTAAAACCGTGGATTGATATCGATATTAAATAGTCAGTTTCAGGCCGTCATACGCCAGTTCAATGCCTGCAGGCAGCTCTTTGGAAACGTCAGCATGTTTGCCCAGCCTGTGGCTTATATGTGTAAAGTAGGTGGTTTCGGCCCCAATGTCGTTAGCAAAAGCTATGGCTTCTTCAAGCGTAAAATGGGAAATATGGGTTTCCTTTTGCAGGGCGTTGATCACTAATATTTTTGTGCCTTTTATTTTTTTCCTTTCTGCATCCGGAATTGTTTTGGCATCGGTGAGGTAGGTAAAATCTTTAATCCTGAAACCTTTTATAGGCAATCTGTAATGAAACACCTCGATAGGGACGAACTCAACATTACCGATCATAAAGGGATCAAGCGCAATAATGTGCATGTTTACCTGCGGAATGCCCGGGTAACCCGTGCCATCAAAAATATAGGGAAATTCACGCACCAGGGCTTTTTGCACCCTTTCATCAGCGTAAATATCAATCGGGGCGTTTTGTTTGTAATTAAACGCGCGGATATCATCCATACCGGCAATATGGTCTTTATGCTCATGTGTAAAAACGATAGCATCAAGGTGCTGTACTTTTGCACGAAGCATCTGGTACCTGAAATCGGGGCCCGAATCAATGGCAATTACCTTTTCCTCGGTTTCAATTAAAACAGAGCTGCGCAGCCGCTTATCGTGCTTATCTGTTGAGAGGCATACCTCGCAGTTACATGCTATAACAGGTACCCCCTGCGATGTTCCGGTTCCTAAAAATGTTATGGTCACAGCTGCAGTTTAGTTTGTTTAATTTCCTGCAAAAATGTAATCTGTTTATCATCAAGCAGCTTGTAATCTACCTCAAGTTCGCGCAATAGCTCAACCAAAGCAAGGATCTTACTTTCCAGATTAGAGAAACGGTTTACCACAATCATTTTACTGTTAAGCAGCAGGCAGGCACCGGTTTTAAAGTTTCCCTTTTCATAACGCACTTTATAACCGGCTGTTTTTAACAGCAGTTCCAGTTTCTCGAGTGTATGGTTAGTTGCGGGAAGCATTAATTTCAAAAGTAGTAAAAATGGGTGTATTTGCAGGGCTTAAATTGGCATTTGCATGTCACATTTGGTAATTAAATTTCTATTTTTATTTACCTTTTATAACCTAAAACCATCCGGATGAAGAACTTACTGCTCATAGCAACAGGCATTGTTTTTAGCATTGCCGTTTATGCACAGCAAACCAAAACCTATGCCGAAAAGCTTGGCTGGCCTAAAGGCGCACGTGTAATTATCCTGCATGTTGACGATGCCGGTATGTCGCACGAATCAAACGAAGGGGTGGAGAAAGCCATTGGTGAGGGTATAGCCACTTCAACCAGTGTGATGATGCCCTGCCCCTGGGTACCAGATTTTAAGCATTATATGGATCAGCACCCGGGAATTGATGCAGGGCTGCACTTAACCTTAACTTCCGAATGGAAAAATTACCGATGGGGGCCGCTTGCGGGTAAGGCAACAGTTCCGGGACTGATTGATAAAGAAGGCGCTTTCTGGCCCGGAGTAGTCGCCGTTTATTTCCATGCTACTGCCGATGAGATTGATAAGGAGATCCGCGCCCAGCTTGACCGTGCCTTAACCATGGGCTTTATACCAACCCATCTCGACTCGCATATGGGTACTTTATTTGCCAAGCCGGCTTTTCTCGAAAAATATATTAACCTCGGCATTGAAAAAAAGATACCGGTAATGCTGCCCGGAGGCGAGGATCTTTTTTACCGCGAGGAAGCAAAGAATGCTACGATAGCACAGCTTAAAAAAGATGGTAAATATACTGAAGGAATGACGATACCCGAACCTGCCGAACTGGCAAAAGCGCGTGAGCTTGGCGACGTAGTCTGGAAAGGAGGTTTGCCGGTACTGGACGATCTCGATAATTCAAGCTATGACTGGGTAATGCCCGATATTGACAAGGCTACTGATAAGGAACTGCAAAAATGGTACACAGACCACTATATCGAAAACTTCGACCGTTTTTCGCCGGGATTAACGATGGTACTGATGCACTGCACACAACCGTCGCCGCAATTTAAAAATATCTGTAACGAAGGCCAGAAACGGAAAGGCGACCTGCTGGCCATGACCGATCCTCGCCTGAAAGCTTATCTTAAACAAAAAGGCTTTATTTTAACCACCTGGAAAGAGGTAATGGAGCGGAGGGTTAAGGTCGGAAAAGAGTAAGTTTGAACTTAAATATAACAACCCGTGCATATCAACATCTTCGGCGCGTCTGGCTCAGGGGTAACTACGCTGGGCAAAACTTTGAGCGAGAGACTTGATTACCCGTATTTCGACAGCGATCATTATTTCTGGTTCCCTTCCGATCCTCCTTTTACTAACCGGCGACCGCCTGAAGAACGAAATGCTATGATTAACAGTGAAATGGCCGGTAATGAAAACTGGATCCTTGGCGGGTCCGTCATCAACTGGAACAATAACTGGCGATTTGATCTGTCGGTATTTTTATATATCCCGCCAGCCATCAGGATTTGGCGTTTGCAGCAAAGAGAGCTTGAACGTTATGGCGATATTATCTATACCGGTAGGGAGCGAAATAAGCTTTATAATGAATTTATTGACTGGGCACGCGGTTATGATGAGCTCATCACCAACAGCCGAAGCCTGCATTCGCATAAGAATTGGATGAACAAGCTCACAACTCCTTTGCTGATTATAGAAGGTGATACAACTGTTGAGGAAAGGGTAGAGGCTGTTTTAGGGAAAATTAAGGAGTTAATTTTGTAATAAAAACAACTCTTCGCCGCCGCTCGGCTCCTGCCGAGTGGCAACTATCCTGCGGCGTCCCGCCGCCGGGATCAAATAAATCAGGTGTTTAACGCAGGCCAGAGGCCTGGTAATAGTTGCCACTCGCCAAGAGGCGAGCGGCGGCAAAATAATTAAAATAAAAAAAACGGGAGGTAACCCCCCCGCTTCAAAATATCTCAAATCGCACATCTAAGAAAGATTACCTCAAGTCCACCAGTTCAACACCCGGGTGACCTTTGGCATCCCATGCAAAAGTAGCGTCAGGAGCAGGTACGTTGGGGGTAAAGGTACGCACGGTATAAGTATACCTGTTGCCGTTTTTATCAAACAGCAAAGCACTGTAGAGCTGTTTTTTTACTTTATCGATAGTAAGCTTCACTTTAAAAATAGCTTTTTTATCATCTTCGGGTGTAAGCTCAATATTTTGGTAAGTTTTACCTGATATCTTTTGCTCGCCGGTGTACAGGTATTTAAACCCTTTTTCATACATGGTAAAAATCTGGGCAGGGTTGCTCAATCCGTCGCCGCTTTTGTCAGCGTCACTTACCTGTACTTCTTTATCTTTTTTAAGGTATGTCCACTGGTTTTTGCCGTCGCTCAAAATTTCTTTGTCTACTTCGGGTTTTGCGGCTGCGCTGTAAAGGGTAACGCGGTATTTACCGGTTTTCGCCCTTGATATCAGGGTGCCGGTTTGTGTTTCTTTAATATTGGCCTGTTGGTTATTCAGGCTAAAGGTAAAATCACTTTTAATAACATCGTACGACCGGTATTTTTGGCTTACCTGGTTTAAAATCGCTTTTGCCTGGCTGTCTTTTTGTGCAAAGGCAGTGCTGTATGTACTTATTGCTAAAATGGTATATGCTATGATCCTTTTCATTCAGTTTTATTCAACAACAACTATTGTTATTAATAGTTATTGGATTAGAGTAATTAAATTTTGCTTGGTTTAATCTTTAATTGGTTTTTGCAGTGTTTCGAGGTAGCGCTCAAGGCTGTATTCGTCGGGATAGAGTACATCACGGGCCTTGCTGCCTTCAAACGGCCCTACAATTCCGGCTGCTTCCAACTGGTCAATAATGCGGCCGGCGCGGTTATAGCCCAGTTTCATTTTGCGTTGGATAAGCGATGTTGAGCCTTGTTGGTGCAGTACAATTAAACGGGCAGCTTCTTCAAACATCGGGTCGCGGTCGTCCGGGTCATATTCTTTGGCGCCGCTGCTGGCTTCACCTTCTCCCACATATTCGGGCAGGTACATGGCCGATGGATAACCTTTCTGGTTGCCGATAAAATCAGATATAGCTTCAACCTCCGGCGTATCCACAAATGCACACTGTAAACGGATCAGGTCGCTACCTGTTGAAAATAGCATATCCCCACGACCGATCAACTGATCAGCGCCGCCGGCATCCAGAATGGTGCGCGAATCGATCTTAGAAAGTACCCTGAAGGCCAGCCTTGACGGGAAGTTGGCTTTGATAGTACCGGTAATGATGTTAACAGAAGGGCGCTGCGTTGCAATAACCAAATGGATACCCACCGCACGTGCCAGCTGCGCAATACGGGCAATAGGCATTTCTACTTCTTTACCGGCAGTCATCATCAAATCGGCAAACTCATCAATCACCAAAACTATAAACGGCAGGTAACGATGTTTTTCAGGGTCGCTGATCTTACGGTTTACAAATTTGGCGTTGTACTCTTTCAGGTTGCGTACCTGCGCGTCTTTCAGCAAGTCATAACGCTGGTCCATTTCAATACAAAGCGAATTGAGCGTGTTTACTACCTTTTTGGTATCGGTGATGATGGCATCGCCATCATCAGGCAGCTTAGCCAAAAAGTGCCTTTCTATCTTACGGAAAAGCGTAAGTTCCACCTTTTTAGGGTCAACCAGTACAAATTTGAGCTCGGCAGGGTGTTTTTTATACAGCAGCGATACCAGAATGGCGTTAATACCAACCGATTTACCCTGGCCGGTGGCTCCGGCAACCAGTAAATGTGGCATCTTGGCCAAATCGGCAATAAAAACTTCGTTAGATATGGTTTTACCTAAAGCGATAGGCAGGTCCATCGTGGTATTCTGGTATTTTTCCGTGGATAGAATAGAGCGCATCGAAACCATCTCGGGATTTTGATTAGGCACTTCAATACCGATGGTTCCCTTGCCAGGCATAGGGGCAATGATACGGATGCCTAATGCAGCTAAACTTAGTGCGATATCATCTTCCAGGTTCTTGATCTTGCTGATCCTTACACCTGGGGCAGGGATGATCTCGTATAAGGTAACCGTTGGGCCAATGGTTGCCTTGATCTTATCAATCTCGATGTTGTAATGGTTCAGCGTTTCAACAATTTTATTCTTGTTGGCTTCCAGCTCTTCGGCATTAACCGAAATCTTGTTTGAACCGTGGTTTTCTAATAACTCCAGGTGCGGAAGTTTGTATGAAGCCAGATCGAGCTTGTGGTCATATATACCAAATTTGCTTAGCAGGTCATCCTGTTTGGCTCCATCAGCCTGTTCAACACTTAATTCGGGCAGAGGCCTGTTGGTATCAATGGTGAGTGGGATTTCTTCTTCCTCTTCGGGTTCGTGTTTAATTGTATTTTCAGGACGCAACACCACAGGTTCATGATATCCGGGCATTTGCTCCATAGGAGGGTGCCTAAGCGGTGATGGAGGTATAAGCGGTTCCTGTACCATGGGCTCGGGCATGATGCTGCTTACATGGGTTTCGCGGATGTTGTTATTGCCCCGGGGCCATTCAAGCGGCATTGACGGCTCTTCATCAATCAGTTCAACAGGTTCAGGTGCTATCTCATCAACACTCATTGCTGCAACCGGGCGGTTTTTACGCTGGGGTATTTTAAAGTCGATGTTATAGGCTATTACCAATACGGTAAGTGCCAAAAACACCAGCAATCCGCCGGTACCCGCTTCACCTATCTGAGCCGCAAGTAAGCGGTTGGTCCAAAAACCGAAACCGCCTTCAAGGTAGTGGGGATAATCAATCACAAATGAATGAAAATAAGCTATCGCCACAGAAATAAAAACAATGCTGAATAACGAATATGCAAGTGTTTTACGTATAGAAAATAGCCTCGCTTTAAAAAGCAGACGATATCCTACAACAAAAAAAACAAAAATAAAAAGGAATGAAGCTACGCCAAACCACTCATAAATAAACTGATTGGATAATAACGCGCCAAACTTGCCCAGCCAGTTTTGCGCCCTGATGGTTGGATCGCTCAGGTCGGCAATTTCATGAACGGTAGTGCCTGTTGAAAGGTTATGCCAGCCGCCGTTTGTTTTGGAAATATAGCTTTGGTCTTCCTGCCAGGTAAACAGGTATGATGTAAAAGCAATGAGGAAAAAAATGGATAATAGCAGTGAAAACAAACCTGCTATTTTAACAGCCTTGCCGTTTTCATAGTCATAGTCAAAGCTGGGCAGTTTAGGTAATTTCCTGCCTTTCGCCCGTTCCTGTTCGGCCTTGCCGCTTTGGCGAGGCTGATTTTCTCCCTTGAAATTATTTGATCTAAACTGGTTTCCTTTTGCCGGCATCCTGATGTAACAATCGTTTATGTGCAAACTTACGTAAAATTTCACCTATGTGAACTTTGCAGTTACACCCGGTAAATATTTTATATAAGATTCAGTAACCTGCAAAAAATTACAGGCCGAATCAATATAAAGTTAACAGATTATATAACTTATTGGCAACATTTTTAATTTTTTAGTATAATTGAAAAACAACATTTACCCGTAACATAAACGTAAATTTAACAAAGTGAATATAGTAGCGCCGTTAATAGTAAACGCTTTACTTAACTAAGTAATGAGCATAGAAAGACTAGAAGAATATATCGCCTCAGCTGATTTAGATAGTATCAATACCCTGCTTGGCCGAGATCCTGCGCTGGCTACTCAAAAAACAAGCCTCAGGGTATCGCCGCTTATGCTTTCGTGCTATTATAAAAAGCCGGAGGTTACCGGTTTACTGTTAAACTATGTAAACGATATTAGTTTGTTTGAAGCGGCTGCGGCCGGCAAATTTGATACGGTTGCCCACCTGGTTACTACTAACCCAAATACTCTTGATGATTACGCCGAAGATGGCTTTACTGCTTTAGGGCTTGCCTGTTATTTTGGGCAGTTTGATGTTGCGCGCTACCTGGTGCTCAAAGGCGCAAATGTTAACCTGCAATCAAATAATGGTTTCAACGTGTTTCCAATTCATTCGGCGGCGGCAGGTAATTATACTGAGATTGCCCGTATGCTGATTGAAAACGGTGCGAAGGTAAATGTGATACAGCAGGCCGGTGCCACACCGCTGCATTCGGCTGCACAAAATGGCAACCTGGAACTCATTATCCTGTTGCTGGAAAATGGTGCCGAGCTTTTTATACGCATGGAAGGCGGCAAACTCCCCGCCGACCTGGCCCGCGAAAAAGGTTTTGAAGAGATAGCTGAAATTTTGAGTTGATGTTTAAATGCTTAATTTTAAACTGGTTAAGTGATAGCTTTTTACTAAAGATGAGCGTTTTTTAAGGCTTATCGCATGTTTTCGTACCGGGGGCTTTTATATATTTGTAATAACCTGAATTATAACAAATGAAAGAAATAGCGCTGCTTATTCACGAAGACATTAATCTTTCAACCATATCGGGCGTATTGGATATGGTGAGGCATACTAACCGTTTTTTGGTAGAAAGCGGCAAAACCGAGGCCTTTAGTGTAATGCTTGTAGGCGAAAAAATAAACAATAACCTGCTTTATTTCCCTGCCCAGTTTACCGGTTTTAAAACCATTGATGAGATCAAAGATATCGATCTGGTAATAGCCCCGGCGTTTTATGGTCCGCCTGATTTGGTGATGCGTAAAAACAAAAACCTGATTGATTTTATAAGGGACATGTACAATAAGGGCGCGGAAGTGGCCAGCCTGTGTTTCGGTAGTTATTTTTTGGCCGAAGCGGGTGTGCTTAACGGCAAACCCTGTACTACACATTGGGTTGCTGTTGATGATATGAAACGCCGCTATCCGGATGTGAATATTTTACCCGATATGGTAACCACCGATAAAGACGGGACTTATACCAGTGGCGGTGCTTTTTCAAGCATGAACCTGATCCTGTACCTGATTGAAAAATATTGTGGCAGGGATACCGGTATTTGGGCAAGTAAAATGTTTTCGCTGGATATTGACCGTACCAGCCAGGCGCACTTTAAAGTATTTGAAGGGCAGCATCAGCATGAAGACCAGGAAATAATGCGTTCGCAGTTGTTTATCGAAAATAATTACCACCTGCCTATTTCGGTAGAGGAGATTGCCGGACAAACCAATATGAGTAAGCGTAATTTCATTCGCCGGTTTAAAAGTGCCACGCAGAATACGCCAATGGAATACCTGCAAAAGGTAAAGATCGAATCTGTAAAAAAAGGCCTCGAGAAAACCAATTTCAATATCAGCGAGCTGATGTACAAAGTTGGTTATAACGACCTGAAAACGTTCAGGAAGATCTTTAAACGGATAACAGGCTTAACTCCGCAGGATTACAGGAGTAAATATTGCCGCAGGGCAGTGCTGGAGAATTGAATGCCCCCCTGTAAATCTCCCCCGGGAGGGGAGACTTGAAAAACTCTTAAGCCCTCTCCTTTGGAGAGGGTTGGGTGAGGCTCGTTGTTTCGTACCTCAATGACACTTTTATAGTATGGGTTTTAAACAACTTCAGCTTTACTTTCTTTTACCTTATCAGTTTTTTCTTGCTCCCCAAGCGATTCAAAATAGGTCTTTTTAACCACTGTTGTCATTTTATGATCGCCCGTATGGCTCCAGCCGGGTGGCATTATAACGTACAGAAACTTGTTTTTAATACCGGGCGCCTTGCGTACATCTTTGGCCAGCGCTATTATCTCGCCAAAATAAGCATCCAAAAAGCTGTTTTTAATCATGGGGCGACTGATGCCATATTCAATAGGGATCTTGCGGTCTTCATTTTGGAAGGTGCCGAAAACTTTATCCCATATCGGTAACAAGTTACAGAAATTGGTATCCATATATAATGGATTACGCGCATGATGTACCCTGTGATGCGATGGTGTAAGTACGATTCTGTTGAGGAAGCCAAGTCGTCCATCTTCAATAAGGTTTTCACCAATGTGGATCATAGATCCCCAAAATCCATCAATAAACATAATTACAAACAGCATAGGCGGGTTTACACCTAATAAAATACAAATGCTGGTGCGGATGAGATCTGCATAAGGCGCTTCAAGAAAGAAATGGGCAAAGGTAACTGAAAGGTTCATGCTTTCGGGCGCGTGATGGGTTGAGTGGAGGCACCACAGGATCCTCACCTTGTGCGCAAGGTAGTGATACCAAAAATGAGCAAACTCCCATACTATATAGCCGTAAATAAACCAGTACCAGGTAAACGTGGTTTTGAAAATAGCAAACCGCGAAAAAAAACCGATACAAAAACCTACCATGGCAATGGAAAGTACGCTGCCTATAAAAGCATTTAGTACATATGTCCAAAAAGAGATCTTGTAATGGATCACCTTGAATTTTTTATAAAAGGCTCCCCTGATGATCTCAAACACCAAAAGTACAGGCAGCATAGGGCCCAATAAAGCCGTAATGCCATCATAGGTAAGCAGTTTGCCATAATCGCCCGATTTGATGATGGTATACAATCCGCCGAGGCCAAAAAATCCTGTAATATGCTCGTATATCGTTTTTAAAAAATCCATATCGAAAATTAGGTTTACCGGTAAAAGGTTTTATTCAAATTTAGGAAAATTAATTTGTATATATGTAGGTACATGTAAATTCTTTGAAAGGATATCAACATCACACATCAGGGCTGACCTGCCTGTGCTCTTCGGTCCTTTTTATTATCAATGATAAATTAGCTTATTAAATAAAGTGAAAAGAAATGAGGGAGCATCAAATAAAAAGGGTAACGAGTGTAGTGATGCCAGGAGTGAGTAACTCTGCATCAATCCCGAAACAATCTATTAACAGCAAGGTTATTTCTCTAAATTTACCTCAAAAAATCATCTGATATGAAATTATTTAACCGTGCTTTTATATTATTTTTAGTGTGTATGATCCGGTACAGTTTAGTTAACGCACAATCAACACCTTTGCCCCAAACTTCTGCCAACAGTCCGCTACAAAACAACCGCATCAAAATTGATTCCCTCGATAAAAAATTGATAGCCTTATTGGGCGAACGCGAGAGGGTAGTAAAAGAGATAGGCATTTACAAAGCAAAAAACAATATACCGGCCCTCCAAGCCGACCGTTTTAAACAGGTACTGGAGAAAACTGTCGAAGCCGGAAAACAGGAGGGGCTCTCCGCCACATTCATTACAGAACTTATGAACGCTATCCATAAAGAAAGTCTGCGCATTGAGGAAGAAATTAAGGCTCAAAAACAATAGCCGGTGTAAAAAATACACTATAATTTAAAAAGCATTTTAGCGCATCAAATTTGTAAGCTATTTCTATACGAGTTATCGTTCAATGTATTTATTATCAATTGATTAAACTAAGATAAAATTTGGTATTAAGGCGTATCAATTTGCCCGGCACGACCTTTTGAGGTGATAATTTATATCGTGATTTTTGCTTTTTTTTAATTAAGTTTAATAAATTTGACAACTCCGGTTAGCCACAGTCCAGGCTTGTAACCAAGCCGGTAAGCCTATTAATTAAACTCATGCAAAAAAAGTATTTAATTGCCTGTTTCATCGCGGGCGGATTATTAAAGATTGGCTTTGTCAGCGCCCAGGGTAAAGCGCCTTATTCGGTAATGGGTAAATCGGTCAAGGTGATTGTCTCTGAGCAAAAGGCCGGGTATAAATTTAAAGAAACCGAAACCCTGAAGTTTGCAGATAAGCCTCAACCTGCAGAAACAGAGGTGGCAGTTTTTATTGATCCGTCCAAAACATTCCAAACGATGATAGGAATTGGCGGTGCGCTTACAGATGCGGCAGCCGAAACTTATGCCAAACTGCCAAAAGATAAACAAAAGGAATTTTTAACTGCTTACTATAATAAAGCCAAAGGCATTGGTTACTCCTTTGGCCGCACCAATATTCAAAGCTGTGATTTTTCGAGCGATAGCTACAGTTATGTAAAAGATGGTGATAAGGAATTAAAAACCTTTGATATTAGTCATGATAAAACCTACCGGATTCCTTTTATTAAAGCGGCCGCAGCGGCTGCGGGAGGTAAACTGACCATGTTTGTATCACCCTGGAGCCCTCCTGCTTTTATGAAAGATAATAACGATGTACTGCATGGAGGTAAGCTCAAAAAGGAATTTGATCAAAGCTGGGCCAACTTTTACGTTAAGTTTATTAAAGCTTATGAAAAAGAAGGGGTTCCTATATGGGGCCTTTCGGTACAAAACGAACCGATGGCTAAGCAAACATGGGAATCATGCATGTATACTGCCGAAGAGGAGCGTGATTTTGTAAAGAACTTTTTAGGCCCAACCTTGCAAAAACGAGGCCTGGCCGATAAAAAACTGATAGTTTGGGACCATAACCGAGATTTGCTTTACCAACGTGCCAGCACTATCCTGGAAGATCCTGCAGCGGCCAAATATATCTGGGGTATCGGTTTCCATTGGTATGAAACCTGGACCGGGGCGGGCCAAAATTTTGAAGCTACCCGCCGTACCCATGAAGCATTCCCCGGCAAAAACCTGGTATTTACCGAAGGTTGTATCGAAAAATTTGATTTCAACAAGATCAATGACTGGTCGCTTGGCGAACGTTACGGCCTTTCAATGATCAATGACTTTAACGCCGGTACCGTTGCCTGGACCGACTGGAACGTTTTGCTTGACGAAAACGGCGGGCCAAATCACGTAGGTAACTTTTGCTTTGCCCCGGTACATGCCGACCTGCGCAACGGAAGCCTCATCTACACCAGTTCATACTATTACATAGGCCATTTCTCTAAATATATTCACCCCGGTGCAAAACGCATTAGCGCGGTGGCCAGCAGGGATAAGCTATTAACAACCGCTTACCAAAACCCCGATGGCTCAATTGCGGTGGTGGTAATGAACAAAACCGACGAAAAAATAGATTACAGCCTTTGGATAAAAGGAAAAGCGGCAGGCACTACTGCCCTGCCGCACTCAATTGCTACACTTATAGTGAAGTGATTTTTATAAAAATCTTTAGTTCAATCAATCAACTAAATCTCTGGTATGGTGGGTCATTTATGATCCACCATTATCATTACCGGGAAATGGTCGCTGGGCTCCTTAGCCTCATATTTATCCGATCCTTTAGCCTTTGCCCTGTAGGTATCCGTTAAGATCCCGTATCTCTTTACCGTAAAATCTTTGGTTACAAAAATATGATCGATACGGCCGCTGGTTTTACCATTAGCATCGAAGTCATTAAAAGTACCATTGGTAGCATATTTTATGGGCGATAGCCCATAGCTATCCTTCAACGTCCCCGAGTTATTGATTACCGCGTAGCTGTCAGACGTTTGATCAACATTAAAATCGCCCGATAAAATAGCAGGCGAGTTACCGCCTAACTCTTTCACTTTTTTCAATACCAGTTTTGCGCTCTCACGGCGGGCAATCACACCTATATGGTCCATATGCAGGTTAAAGTAGTAAAACTTGTAACCGGTTTTTTTCTCCCGGAAATATCCCCATGAGCATATCCTTGGAAGTGCGGCATCCCAGCCTTTGTTGGGCTTGTTGGTAATCGGCGCCATCCAGAAATCGCCATGTTTCAACAGTTTAAATTTATCCTTTTTGTAAAAAATGGCCGAGAACTCGCCGGCAGTTTTACCATCATCCCGGCCTATGCCGGTAAAAACGTACTGGGGCATGGCCTGTTTTAAACCCTCAAGCTGGTGTACCAAGCCTTCCTGGGTGCCAAAAATATCCCAGTCATGAAAGCGGATGAGCTGCGTTATAACCGGCAGGCGCTGTTTCCAGCCATTGCCTCGTACAGAATCATCATTTGTGGCATTATCATTACGTAAATTATACGTGGCAATAGTAAGCTGATGTTGGCCATAACTTGCTGAAACAGAAAGTATAGCCATAAATAATAAAGAAAGTAGTTTTTTCATAGTAATATTTAGATAAGATGCCAACGGCACTTGAACAAAGTTAAAAGTAAATATTACGTTATAACATAAGTTATACACTGAAGAGTATTTAACCGGCGAAAACTTACGAGGGTTCAAAATTTTGTAAGCCAGGAGTAATTCTATTCAGAATTTAAAGAAACATGCAAGGACACCGATAACAAGCTTAGCCTGGCATTAGCTGGTATCGCTACTATCCCGAACATTGGCGGGTGAGTTTACTCAAACACTACCGTTTTGTTCTTATACACAAATACCCGGTCTTCAAAAACAAGCTTTAGGGCCTTGGCTAATACGGCAGTTTCCACTTCCTGGCCGGCTTTTACCATGTCTGTCCAGCTATATGAGTGGTTTACCGGAACAATTTGCTGGGCAATGATCGGCCCTTCGTCCAACTCATTTGATACGTAGTGCGCTGTTGCCCCTATGAGTTTCACACCCCGTTCAAACGCCTGCTTATAGGGATTGGCACCTATAAACGCGGGTAAAAACGAGTGATGGATATTAATGATCTTCATCGGAAATTCAGCCACAAATTGGGGTGAGAGGATCCGCATAAATTTAGCCAGTACCACGTAATCAGGAGTATATCGTTTAATGGTACCAATCACCTTTTGTTCAAATTCAGCCTTGCTTACCTGCTCATGGCTGATATGATAAAAAGGAATGTCAAATCGCTCGCATATGTTTTGCAGCTTGGCGTGATTACCGATAACGCATTGCACACTTGCGCCCAGGGTATTAAAGTGGTTACGCACCAGGATATCGCTCAGGCAATGATACTCTTTGGTAGCCAGTACAACCACTTTCTTCACGGGCTCAGGGTTTACTGAAATATAAGCCCCTTCGGGCAGTATCTTACGTAATGAATCTTCGAGGCTGGCGTCGTCGCCTTGTTCAACTTCCAGGCGCGTAAAAAAAACATTTTCGTTATGATCAACATGCTCTCGCATGGAAACTATATTGAGCAGGTGTTTGGCTAATGTTGCAGATATGGCCGCCACTAGGCCCACTTTGTCTTTACACTGTATTACAATAATCATGGTTTAATGATACAAAGAATTTTGCTGAATATATAACAAGCATTTCTCTTTAAATTATTCTACAACTTATTGTAGCAAAGCCATGTGCTGTACCGTAAGGTATCTTATAAACCCACAATTATGAAAATTATCCTGTTAGCAGTATCCATAATTTTATTAGGTAGTATAACCGCCTGTAATAAAGGCGATCTTCCCGGCCCGGGCAGCAGCAGTATTGTTGGCAAATGGCGCTGGATAAAATCAGTTGGCGGTATTGGCGGCTTTACCGTTACGCCACAAAGCAGCGGCTACAATATTCGAAATGAATTTTATGCTGATAGCAGTTTCAAAAGGTTCCAAAACAACGTGCTACAGATTAGCGGCAATTTTCGCACTACTCCAAACTATCAATATAGCCCAACAGAAAAGGCAGATATATTATTGATCTCCGGGCCTACGCTTGATACTCGCCCGGTTTCATACCTCATAAGGCACGATACGCTTTACCTGAATGAGATTTATATAGCCGATGGGTATAGTGAGGTATATGTACGGATGAAATAATTGCCGTTACTCCCCCCGGCACCGCTATGCTCGTTACCTCCTCTCTAAATAAGCATAAAGAGAGGAGGTGTTTTTTGCCCGCTTTGCAACGCAGAGAAGAACACAGGAGGGGGTAAGTAAACTGTAAGCTACACTTACCTTATATAATAGTTATTTAGCGTAATGCCCTATCTTCATCATATCCCGTACGGCGCTTGCTAATGAGGACTTCTCATTATTATCGAGTTCTTTTTTCTTTTCGCCATCATTAAACTGATAGGTAATACGCCCGTTATAATCGCTTTCGGCACTTATTTCAAAGTCATTATTTTTGTATTTTACCTTCCCATTAGGCGAGATCCTGCTGATGCCCGTGCTATCAGCGGTAAAATACACGTGCCCCCAGTATTCAATCCGTCTTACTCTACCATCAGCGTTTTCAGAAATCACTGTATGCCTTCCGCCTATGTGGCAGGCATCTAATAAGGCTATCAAACCTATGACAACCAATACATAACCTAATAATTTTTTCATGTTGTTGTTTTTTTTAATGTTGATTATTTTAATTGACGCTGCTCTTTGATGTTGAGCAGTTTAATAAAGCAGGAGCCGAGCGATATAAACCAAACCGACCAACCCAGGTGGGCCAATCTTTGAATAAGCCCGGTATAATTGTTTTGAATAGTAGCCGAAGGAATGAAGCGGATAAAGATGAGCAGCATAATACCCAGGCTTAATAGCGAAAGCTTCCTGATCTGTCTAAACTCCTCTCCCCGCCATAAGATAGCAGAAAGCAGCGCACCTGCGTAAAGGAGTAAAAACACCGGCCCGGATGCCGAATGCAGCGGGTTGCCTGCATGAAATATAGCCGCCCAGCCAAACATGATAGGGAAACCTATCACCCCAAACACCGGCAGGATATTAAGCCCCAACTGGCTGCAAGCAATAAACAGGCCCGCCATAAAAAACACGCTGAGCACTGTATTGAGCAGCGTAAATGTTTCCATCAGCGTTTCAGATTTTGTGCCGATAGCGCCCAGCTCACTGATTGTATTGCTGAAATGATTGTAATTACCATGCACAAACCCGCAAACAATGGTTGAAAGCCAAAATACAATGGGAATAATGATGCCGGTATAGAGTAGCGGTTTAGTGTCCATTTTAATAATATTCAACTTGTTTTTCTTTCGACTAAAACAAAGTTAATATTAAACATGGTACTATACAATACATAGTACTATGTTTTTTATTTTATTTTTTCAAAACTCTTTAATGGCTTCGCCAAAATGTGTTAGTTTAAAAATGGATTGACGAAACCTGAATTTGATTTAGATGCACTTCGCCCTTGTCAGGCAGGGAGGGGGGCAACACAGCGTAATATCACAGAGATGAAACAGATACCGGTTATACCCATACATTTATTCACCATCACAAAAATGTGCTAACTTCGCGGCATGTATCAGTTGATAAAACCCATCCTGTTTAAGTTCGATCCGGAAAATGTGCATTACTTTGTTACCCGCAACCTGAAGCGCTTTAATCGTTTTCCGGGTGGTGCATCGTTAAGTAAAGCGATGTGGGATGTAAAAGATCCGAAGCTTGAACGCGAGGTTTTTGGTCTGAAGTTCAGGAACCCGGTTGGACTGGCTGCAGGTTTTGATAAAAACGCCGAAATGATGGGCGAAATGGCCAACCTTGGTTTTGGTTTTGTTGAGATTGGTACTGTTACACCGCTGCCGCAACCTGGTAACGAAAAGCCACGCATGTTCCGCCTGCCGGAAGATAGCGCGCTCATTAACCGCATGGGGTTTAATAATTTTGGTGTAGACATAGCTGCCGAACGAATCGCAGCTTTCAGGCGCGATCAGAAAAATATCAACAAACAACTGATCATTGGCGGCAACATTGGTAAAAACAAGGTTACCCCTAATGAGGATGCTGTTAACGACTACATTAAATGCTTTGACCGCCTGTTTGATGTAGTTGATTATTTTGTAGTAAACGTAAGTTCACCCAATACTCCGGGCTTGCGTGCCCTGCAGGAAAAGGGACCTTTGATGGAAATTTTGAATACATTACAGCAACGTAATAATAAAAACGGTATCAGCAGACCTATCCTGCTAAAAATAGCGCCTGATTTAACTGATTCCCAACTGGACGATATTGTTGATATTGTGCAGCAAACAGGCATAGCCGGGGTAATTGCCACCAATACCACTATCAGCCGTGAAAACCTTTCATCTCCATCGAAATTAAAAGGAGAAACCGGCGGTTTGAGTGGTAAGCCACTTACCCAACGCTCAACAGAAGTTATTGCTTATCTGCATAAAAAATCTAACGGATCATTCCCCATCATCGGAGTGGGGGGGATTCACTCTGCCGAAGATGCCATTGAGAAGCTGAATGCAGGTGCATCTTTGGTACAGCTTTATACTGGCTTTATTTATGAAGGGCCTGGGCTGATTGGAAGGATTAACAGGAAGCTTCTGAACCGTGATTCTTAGTATTTGAGGATTGCCCTGAAATATACATTTTGATGCCGGATATCCCCGTTTCCTCGCGGAGACCTTATGCCTTTTAGTTTATTGAATGATATTTTTGTCTGAATCCGTAAGGACATGGGCTTCGGAAGAAAATATCAAGTCCATCCTCAAATCCTGACAATCATGGTTCAAAATCATAATGCAAAAAAAGTCCCGCCGGAAACCGGCAGGACTTTAAATTTTTTTTCCGAAGAAAGAGAGAATTATTTGCCTAATGCGATATCTAAAGCTGCATTGTTTTTAGCTATCTGGCTGTGTTTTGACTCAGCAGAACGGCTTCCGTATTCAAGGTTAGTAGCCAGTTTCAAGAACTGTACTTCCAAGCGTGAAAAAGTTTTATTTCTCCTGTCTTTTCTTTTTAAACGAGTAACGCCCATTGTCTTTTATTTTAAATTTTTTTAACCCTGAGGTCGGAAGCGGATTCGAACCGCTGTAAAAGGTTTTGCAGACCTCTGCCTAGCCACTCGGCCATCCGACCCTTTTTTAAGGACTGCAAAGATAGTAATTATTTTTAGCGGGCAAATTTATTTGAACGAATTTCTTTTTATTTCTGAACATAATATGGCCGTAGCTATAGCTACATTCAATGATTCGGCATAACCTATCCGGGGTATAGTTACTGTTTTATTTATTAACTGCTGTATTTCAGGGCGTAAGCCATTACCCTCGTTGCCCATAGCCAGTAAACCTTCATGGCCGAAATTGGTGCTGTAGATATTTTCGCCATCGAGCATGGCGCCAAATAAAGGAAGCTTTATTTCGGCGAGGATGGTCGTTAAATTGCCGTAATGCACGTTTACCCGAGCTAATGAGCCCATGGTAGCCTGTACCACTTTGGGGTTATAAACATCAACGGTATCGTCAGAACAGATAATATCGGTAATGCCAAACCAGTCGGCCGTGCGGATAATGGTGCCCATATTGCCGGGGTCCTGCACCCCATCAAGTATCAGCGAGAACTTGTTTTTCAGTAAGTTATAATTTAATCGGGGCCATTTTGGTATTTTAATCAAACCAATTACATCCTGCGGGGTTTTCAAACTGCTGATCTTTTCCAGATCTGAAGATGAAATTTCCTGAAAATTTATTTTTCGGGATAAATTCATCATTTTTGGAGCAATTTCGGATGTATGGTATATAGCATCAACCTGGTATGCAGCGTTTACAAATTCAACAACTGATTTGTAACCCTCAACCAAAAACAAGCCATGCTCTTTACGGAATTTTTTATGTTGTAAGGATTTTAATAAACTGATCTGTGATTTTGAAAGCATATACTAAGCCTGCTGTTTACCGCCTTACAATATTAAGTATTTTACTGGTTATTATCGGTTCGGGCTGCAGCATTACCCGTGGCATCCGTAAAGATCAGGCGCTTATACGCAAAATTACTATAAAAGGTATTGATGAGCAATTTGCCGAGACCGCTATAAATTATGTGGATAAGGAGCAACAACCCAATAACTGGCTCAATCTGCAGTTGTACTATACTTTTAGCAATAAAGGTAAAAAAAATATAGGCGAAGCCCCCGTTGTTGTTGATAGTAACCTGATCGAGTACTCGCGTGTACAGATGGAAAAATACATCCGCAGCCGTGGTTACCTCAAAGCAAAGGTCACCGACAGTGTAGTGATAAAAAAGCAAAAGGCTGAGCTGATTTTTACTGCTAATGAGGGACCTATGTTCCGCATCCGCAAATTTACTGATAGTATTGCCGATAATAATATTAAAGCATTGTATAATGGTAACCGCAACAGGATATCACACATACAGCCGGGCGGCAGGTTTGACACTGATAGTTTAGCTTACGACCGCGATCAGCTCTATTTGCTGATGAAGCATAACGGCTACTACGACTTTTACAGGCAGTATATCAATTTTACCTATGATTCTACCTTTAACAGCAGTGTGGTTGATGTAAAAATGATCATTGATAATCCGGCGGGGAAAACACAGCACCCGGTTTATACTATCAACAATACATTAATTACGATATCAAACAGCCAGGGGCGTACACCGGGCAAAGTTGATACGATACAGGTTGATTCACAATTCAGGTTTGTTGACTACTCAAAAAGGTTTAAACCAAGGGTAGTAACCGATTACGTTTTTCAGAAAAAAGGCGAAATATACGATATTGATAAGCAAACACGCACCACCACTCGCTTATCAGAATTAAATGTTTTCAGAAATGTGCCCAACCCCGTTTACGAAAAACTGAAGGATAGCTCTAACAGGCTTAATACCCGGATAGATATTGTGCCGCTTAAACGGATGAGTGACCGTGTAGAGGGTGAGGTGCTTTTTAGCGGCGGTCGTTTTGGTTATAACGTGGGTAATACTTTTACCGACAGGAATTTATTTAAACAGGCTGCTATATTGCAGCTAAAAGTTAACTGGAGCATCCTTTTTGATAACGGCAATACTGTTGGTAATGATCACAGCAGTATTCAAAACCAGGAGTTTAGGGTAGGGGCACAGCTTGTCTATCCGCGACTTTTGCTTCCGTTCAAATTTCCGTTTCTTGGTAAATTTGCGGTTCCGCATACCACGTTTTCATCAAACTATTCATTGTTTTACCAAAAAGATTTGGTTAAGCGCGAAAGTTTTATCAATTCCATCACTTACGACTTTTTTGATACGCCGTATAAAACGCATACTATTACGCCCATTAACATTGAGTTTTCGAGAGGTATAATTGATCCGGCTGCAAGGGCGGCGCTGCTTGCTCAAAACAGGTACTCCTATGTTTATTTAATCGGGCGTACGGTTTTTACATCCGGTAGCCAATACACTTACCAGGTTAATGCCATAAAGCTTAATGGTTATGAAAACTTTACCTATTTCCGGGGGAGTTTAGATATTGGCGGAAATTTTCTTAACCTGGTAAGCAATCTCACCAATGCTCCTAAAGATACTCTTGGGCAACACAAGCTTTTTGGATATACCTTTGCGCAGTATACCAAAGTTGAGCTTGATACGCGCATCTACCGAAATTTTGGCGGCGAAAAACAATTTGTTTTCCGCATAAACCCGGGTATAGGCATCGCTTACGGTAATAGCAATCAGCTTATTTTTGAAAAGAATTTTTATGCAGGTGGAGCCAATGATATCAGGGCCTGGCTGCCGCGCACATTAGGCCCGGGACAATTTAACCGCGCTTCATTTTATGGAACTGATGTTAATAACCGGGCACGCCTGAAATATCTTGATCAGTTTGGCGAGATTAAATTTATCACCAATGCCGAGTACCGGTACCTGTTGGCAAATAACTTTTTTGGTGCAAAACTCAAAGGTGCGGTTTTTGTTGATGCCGGTAATGTATGGCGCTTGCATGACGAGCCTGACAACCCCAACGGGCAGTTTAAACTGAACAATTTTTTAAGCTCAACGGCTTTAGGTATCGGCACTGGGTTGAGGTTTGATTTAAGTTTCTTCGTTTTTAGACTCGATGCAGCCTTTAAACTAAAAGACCCGCAATTTAGCGGAGCTAACCAATGGGTGCTGATTAACCATGCCGGCGAACTGTTTAGCAAAGGTTCATTCAAACAAGCTTACAAAGCAGCCAACGGAGAAGATTACAACTTTATGCAGTTGAACTTTGGTATTGGATTACCGTTTTAAGATTTTTAGGTAAAAGGATAAAGGTGAAAGGCAAAAGGTAGCTGCAGCTTTACGTTTGCATCTGTTTTTAAACCTTTTACTTTTCGTTTTGCTTTCACCTCTCCCTAAAAAAACTTTAACCTTTCGCCTTTGACCTTTTACCTTCCTTCTAAAACATATTCTTCAACCCGTCAATAATGCTTTCAAAAAAGGTTGGGATACTTAATCCGTTGTGGTAGTTGAAATACAGGAAGATACAAAATATTACTACAGCAATAATGATGAACCGTTTAAACATATAGGCCAGTAACACCAGTAAAAGAGGGATAGCTATCAGTAATACCCAGCTGATATGGAATGGACTTAGTTTACTGTCGTGCTTGTAAATGTAGTATAGTATGGCGTGTGTGCCGGAATCGTTCATGTGTTTGGCGTACAGGAAGGTTGAACGATCAAGCTTGTGGCGGTAAAAAGCAGTGCCTTTGTCAAACTTAAGTTCTTCGGTAAAACCATTCATTACAAAGGTGAAAACGCCGTTTACATTTTCCTGTATTACGCCTGCCGTATCGGTTGCAACTACAGCTACCTCGTCAACCGCAAAGGGGTTTTCTTTAACTACAAAGTTGTTGATAGCGGTTTTATCGGCAAAAGCAAAGCTGTGTGCCGCTGTAATAAGGCAAAAAATAAGTAAAAGTTTTTTCATGGCTTGATAGAGAGATTCTTTATCGATGCTGCAATTATCTGCAATAAAAATAGTGTTTTTTATGAGCTATCGGTTAAGGAAATAAATACTCATGTTAAGTATGCTGGCAAAGCTTACCCATAGTAAATAGGGCACAAGCAGCCACGAAGCAGTACGGCTAAATTTATTAAACCAGTTAATGTTTGCCACAATACTGAGCCACAGTAAAATGATTACAACCGCAGCTGCGGCTATTTGATGCATGCCAAAGAATACTATCGACCACGAAAAATTTAAAATAAGCTGAATAAAGTATATCGAACGGGCAATAATGTAAACCGGCTTACGGCTGCGGTGTTTCCATACAAGATAAGCGGCGGTCGCTATCATAATATAAATTGCAGTCCATACCGGTGCAAACAGCCAGGGTGGTGGGTTAAACGATGGCTTTTTGAGTGTGCTATACCAGCCGGCAATTTCGGGCCGGGTTACCAGTGAGGCAACAAAACCAATAAATAATACAATCAGCAAACTGATGAGGTATGGGAAAAATTGAAAACGTTTGGTAGATACAGCTACGGACATAATATTATCTGAACCCTTAAAGGAAGCCTAAGTTTTACTGTGAATGAATAATCTTTAAAACTAAATAAAATAAACATTAATGCTCAATAAAGCAACTGTTTTGCAATAAATACACAAGGGGCAGGTAGTATTAACAGTTAAATGTTAGTTTAGCCTGTATGATAAAAGCCTACAGGTTATATACCGGTGATGACGGTCATTCACATATACAAAAAGGGATGGTTGATTTAGGGACACTTAATGAAGCCCTTGCGCTTAGGTTTCAGGAATCGGAACCGCATGCATTTTATGATTACCATAATGCCCCTACAAATCAGTACGTGATAACCCTTACCGGTACGCTTGAATTTGAAACCTATCCCGGCGAAAAATTTATACTTGAGCCCGGCGAAATACTGATAGCGCAGGATACTACGGGAACTGCGCACAAATGGCGGTTGATGGATGATGAGCCCTGGAAACGGGTGTATGTTACCTTTGATCCGGCAAAGCCGATAAATTTTGTGGCTGATAAATAAGAACCGTTGCTGCAGTAGTGATGCACGTAATATTCCTTTTACAAATACTGATACAGAACCCAACAAAATTTTAATAGTTACACTAAATCAGTATTTTCGACAAATACCTTTATAATCCTCAAATGAAAGATACCAAACAAAACTACCGTCGTCATTTTTTAAAAACCACTGCTGTAGGCACGCTTGCAGCTATGGGCATACCATCAATTGTTTCATCGGCTTTAGCTGCCGAAAAACCTGCAAAAAAGCTAACTTTTAACCAGGGCGATGTAGTGCTTTTTCAGGGCGACTCCATTACCGACTGGGGGCGTGACCATAGCAAAACCGAACCGAATACTACCAGTGCTTTAGGTTCGGGCTATGCCTTGCTAACTGCTTCACAATTGCTGCTTAAACATGCTGATAAAGGTTTGAAGATTTACAATAAAGGTATCAGCGGCAATAAAGTATATCAGCTTGCCGAGCGCTGGGATACCGATTGTCTTGCCCTTAAACCAAACATATTGAGCATTCACATAGGCGTGAATGACTTTTGGCATACCCTTACCGGTGGTTATAAAGGCACAATAGATACTTATATTACTGATTACCGCGCACTGCTCACACGTACCAAACAGGCCCTGCCCGATATTAAACTGGTGATTTGCGAACCCTTTGCCGAAAAAAATGTGAAGGCCGTTGATGATAAATGGTACCCAACGTTTGATTCGTTTCGCAAAGCTGCTAAGGATATCGCTGCTGAGTTCGACGCGGTATTTGTGCCTTACCAATCGGCATTTGATAAAGCCGAGCAAAGAGCACCGGCAACTTACTGGAACCTTGATGGCGTACACCCCAGCGTAGCCGGCGAAGCCCTTATGGCACAAACATGGTTGAAAGCGGTTGGAGCTCTTTAGAAGGTAAAAGGATAAAGGTGAAAGGCAAAAGGTAGCTGCGGCTTTGCAAATAAAAGGTGAAGGGGTAAAGGCTAAAGGTGAAAGGTAGCTTCAGCTTTGCAAATAAAAGGTAAAAGGCTAAAGGTAGCTACAACTTTGCATACGGCTTGGTGTATCTTTGGCCTTTTTATTTGTCTGTCGCTTTTTAAAGACCTTTCGCCTTTAGCCTTTCACCTCAAAAAAGCGTATCTTTGCGCGTAAATGATTGCTATAAATAACCTTACGTTCGAGATTGGTGCGCGGGCCTTATATGATGAAGCCAACTGGCATATTAAACCCGGTGAAAAAATTGGTTTAATTGGTGCCAACGGTACTGGTAAAACTACCCTTTTAAAAATTATTGTAGGCGACTATAAGCCTACCTCCGGAACTGTTTCAATGGCTAAGGACCTTACCATGGGTTACCTTAACCAGGATCTACTTTCTTATTCATCTGATAAAAATATCGTACACGTGGCCATGGAAGCCTTTGAGCGCCAAAACCAGCTGCACGATGAGATCGAGAACCTGCTCAAAAAGCTGGAAACGGATTATAGCGAAGAACTATTAAATAAACTGAGCGACAAGCAGCACGAGTTTGAATTGCTCGATGGTTATAATATCGAATATAAAGCCCATGAGATTTTAGCCGGCTTGGGTTTTAGCGACGAGGATTGCAAACGCAAGCTGAGTACCTTTTCGGGCGGTTGGCGCATGCGTGTAATGCTGGCCAAGATCCTGTTACAAGCACCTGATATCCTGCTGCTGGATGAGCCTACCAACCACCTTGACTTACCGTCTATCCAATGGCTGGAGGATTACCTGAAATCATTCCCCGGTGCTATCATCATCGTATCGCACGACAGGTGGTTCCTGGATAAAGTGATCAATCGTACGGTTGAATCGAGGAAGGGCAAGTTGACCGTTTACGCAGGTAATTATTCTTTCTATCTCGAAGAAAAAGCCCTGCGTGAAGAAATTCAGCGTGGCGAGTTTAAAAATCAGCAATCAAAAATTAAACAGGAAGAGCGTTTGATCGAGCGTTTCCGTGCCAAAGCTTCTAAGGCTAAAATGGCGCAGTCCCGCATCAAAATGCTGGATAAAATGGAGCGTATTGACGATGTGGATGACGATAATCCATCCGTTAACTTCGCTTTCCGTTTCAGCAAACAGTCGGGTAGGCACGTGATCACTTTAGAGGATATCACCAAAAAATACCCTGCTATCGATATTCTTGACCACGCCGAAGCTGTAATTGAAAAAGGTGATAAAATTGCACTCATCGGTGCCAACGGTAAAGGTAAATCAACCCTGTTGCGCATTATTGCATCTGCCGATAAAGATTACACTGGTACGGTAACCACCGGCCATAACGTAACTACTACGTTTTTTGCCCAGCACCAGCTGGAATCTTTA
This sequence comes from Mucilaginibacter gossypii, assembly GCF_900100945.1. Taxonomy (GTDB): domain Bacteria; phylum Bacteroidota; class Bacteroidia; order Sphingobacteriales; family Sphingobacteriaceae; genus Mucilaginibacter; species Mucilaginibacter gossypii. The sequence continues at coordinate 83,422 of NZ_FNCG01000021.1, forward strand.
CACCTCGAAAATCAGATATTGCAGGAACTGCAATCATTTGCACCTAAGCATACAGATACCGAGCTGCGTACCATTTTAGGTTCGTTTTTGTTTACCGGGGATGATGTGTTCAAGAAGATCAAGGTATTATCGGGTGGTGAAAAATCACGTGTAGCATTGGCTAAGGCGCTTACCGCTGATGCTAATTTCCTGGTACTGGATGAGCCTACCAACCACCTGGATATGCAGTCGGTTAATATCCTGATCCAGGCGCTTGACCAGTACGAGGGTACTTTCATTGTGGTATCGCACGACAGGTATTTCCTTGATAACGTAGCCAACAAGATCTGGTTTATAGAAGATCAAAAGATTAAAATTTATCCGGGTACTTATGCCGAATTTGACGAATGGTATGCCAAACGTAAACTGGAACCCAAAGCAGCTGCACCTGCACCTCAACCCAAAAAAGAAGAGAAAAAGCCCGAGCCCGTTAAACAGCCGCAAGGCGAAAATAAGCATCAGCAATTAAAGAAACTGAACCAGGACCTGGCCAAAATGGAGCAGCAGATCGCCGACCTCGAAAAAGAGGTAAAGCACTTTGAAACCCAGCTGGCCGACGAAAAAATATACAGCGATAACGGCAAACTAAAACAAACCAATGCTGCCTATAGCGCTAAACAAACCGAGCTGAAACAAATGCAGGACAAGTGGGAAGCCCTGGCCGAGCAGATTTTGGAGTTGGAATCGTAAGCCCCACCCAAACCCTCCCCTAAAGGGAGAGGGCTTTGATAAGCGTAGAGTAAAGTATCGTGAATGAAAGCCGCTATTGCATTATGATAGTGGCTTTTTTATATTCGTGTTAAACCTAAATTAGTACATGGACAATCAATATCGTGGGCTTACCATCGCTGTATTAATATCCAGTTGTTTTATTTTAATTGGTGCCGGGCATAGCGTCGGGCCAATAATATTGTTTGAAGTAATGTTTCCTTTTGCAAGTGAAAACAAATTGTCGTTTAGCTTATCAAATAATTACGATAATTCAATTTTAGCATCCGCATTAATTCTTTTGACAGGACAGCTTTTGTTATTTATTGCGACTCACAAAGAGCACATAATTACCCGGCTTATAGCGCTTTTTGTTATGTGGATAGCGCTGCTTTTTCTGACGCATAATATTTTCAATGGCGATAGCCTTTCAGAGTTTAGCCTGGGTTCAGCTACGCCCTTCTTAATATTATCAATCACATTGTTTAGTTTTGACGTTAAACAATATTTGCAGCGGGATAAAATAGATATTGAACCGGAATGAAATTGACAAAGATATTTTTAGGCATGGTGATCTTTACCTTGCTTATACAACAAACCTTCGCTCAATCACCCTATAACAACAACGTTTACTCTTCAGCCATAAAAAGCGTTGAGTTTTATAATACCGCGAAGCAGGGCTCTTTCCCGGTTATTAATTTGGGGACCGATGAAAGGGTGCTGCTAACTTTCGATGACCTGCGCGGGGGCAGCCGTAATTACTATTATACCATTGAGCATTGCGATGCCAACTGGAACTCGTCAAACCTTTCATCTGCCGAGTACCTGCAAAGCTTTACTGATGACCGGTTGTATAACTACAGCTATTCAACCGGTACTATGCAAAAATATACCCATTATGAAATTTCGCTGCCCAACAATAACATCGCTCCCAAAATATCGGGCAATTATGTGCTGAAGGTTTATGAAGATGGCGATCAAAACAAAATGGTGCTTACCCGCAGGTTGTATGTGTTGGGCAAAAGGATATCTATCGCAGCTGATATGGTAGCATCGCCCAATAATGCCACACGGCAAACCAATCAGAAGATCAACTTTACGGTTGATTATTCGGGGCTTGTTGTGCAGAACCCGGCTTATGCTTTGCGTACTTTTATTATGCAAAACGCCCGTACTGAAACTACAGTGCTTAACGGGCAGCCAACCTATATCCGTGGTTCGCAGTTAATTTATAACGATGTAAGCATTAATGATTTTCCTGGCCGTAATGAGTTCAGGCTGTTTGATACGCGTACGCTCAAGCTTAATTCGCAAAGGGTAGCCAAAATTTATAAGGATTCTACCAACGTTGTTGTACTGCTTGGCGACCCGGTGCGCGACAAGCCCAACTACATTTTTCAATACGATAACGACGGCAAGTTTTACATCCTGAATAACGACGGTACCACGCCAGCCACCGATGCTGACTATGCTCATGTATACTTCACGTTATCAACCAATAAAAATCCTAACGACGGAGCGCCATATGTGGTAGGCCAGTTCAACAACTACCGCCTTGATGATAGTAACAAATTGCACCCGCTTGATAACGGGAGATACACCGTAAACATGTTGCTAAAACAAGGCGTTTATGACTATGAATACGTTTGGGTGGATGCCAAAACCGGCAAAGCAGATGATATCCCTTTTGAAGGCAGTCACTTTGAAACCGAAAACGAATACCAGGTGCTTACCTATTATCGCCCCCCCGCAGCCCGTTGGGATGAACTGGTGGGTTTCAGGGAATTGGTGACAAAAAGATAATGGCCTCACCTAAATTCTCTACGAAGGAGCGGACTTTAAAAAACAAACTTAACAGCGTTTGCGAATTAAAAGCTTCCGCTTAGGAGAAGGCTGTCTCATCCTAAAAAAAGTTTAGAGTTTAACTGCTAAATCCTGTTATACGTTTACAATAAAAAAGTCACGAGTACGCCACGCTTTCGTCAGCGCTGCATACTCGCGCCAGTGGGGGTTTCTGCAAAATGCAGAAATTCTGGAAGCGCGTCTATCGACATTAGCTCGGACAATCTTGGATAATACCTCTTTGTAACCGCTTTATTTAAAGTAGGCATAACTGTATTTTTAGTATTATTTATCAAACGTTGAACCTCCCCGCATTCAAATAAATGATGCGATACGATCACCACTTCTAAATCGGCAACAGTTGATCAGAATGATAATAAGTTTGAGTATCCCATGAGAATAAAGGAGCTATAAGAGGATGATTTAAAATATTTTCCTCTTCCGTTATATAATATATTTCATTATCGAAATCGGGCAAATTAACCGATACCGTAATTTCATCTGGCTCACTAAGACCATAAGTAAACTCAAGTGTACCGTAGTTAAGGACCCTATCTGTATAGGCAAAACTTCCAAAGTTTGTTAAATAAAAATATTTAACCGTGTATAGGACCTGATGTGTTGCAGCATCAACATGTTCCTCAGCAATAATTCGACCTTGGTTATCCCAGACCTTTCGCCCTTCTTCTAACTTTTCTGTTTTTTCATAGAGCCCCCAGTTCATGACAGTATAATTTCCCACTTGTTGCTTATTGGTGAAGAACGTTCCAGACCTCCATAGTGACTGGTATTCCGCAAGCACGCTCTGTAGATTTTCCCCCTCCGACAAATAATACTCTCCGGTGCTTAACTCTCCGTTCTCATATATGTCAATTTTTTGTAAAACATCGTCGACATAATGTTCAGAACTGTAATCACCTTGTAAAAGGTTAGCCTGTTGAGCGGATACTTCTACGCCCAATGAATTTTTATATTTTATTTCAATTGCCATAACATTATTTGTATTTGAAAGGAATGAGAGGTTCCAATGCACCAATCGTTCCCGATTTGAAAATTTTAAAACCTATTTTTTTCGAAGATGCAACACCTGTAAGATGGGTGAAGCCTGCATTTTGAATCATGGAAAGAGCATCCGTGTCATCAACTTTAAAATACTTAAGAAAACTATTTCCAATCTCGTTATTCTTTTCAGTATACTTTATCGTAGTTTTAATTTTATCTTTCAGTCTCCCAGTGGCTTTTACCTTGCATTTATCCAGTTCTCTAATAAATGCGTCAAAGTTCTCGCTGTCCATTATTATGGCGAACTCCACATCCCCCGGAGCCGGTAATTCGGTATAATCATTCGGATCGACCCCTTCAGGAAAAGGATCCGTAGGATAACGCTTCCAGACAGCGGAGCCCTGCATATAAAATTCATACTCAATCGATCGAAAATCACCGCCAAGCTTTTCTCCCATTTGTGCTAATGCTTTATTAAAGTTATCCTTTACATCAGTACAGAAATCCTGATAGTTCTCCATAGGGGCGAAACCAGCTACATACTTCCTTACTTTGGTAACATTAATGTAATATTTTACCCGCAATATAAATTCTTCAGATTCAATCAGCTTTCTATTTCGATAACTGATATGTATCAGACCCGCTATTTCACTTGCAGGCGTCGAGCTATCATAAGCCATTTGCATAACTTCCGCCAACACTTCAGGATTATGACGAGGCATTCCCAGTAAACCTACTGAGGAGAATGTATTGGGCTTCTCTAAACTTAATAAGCGTTCCAATTCTGAGTTGACTTTTTTCTTATAGTTATCGAAATGTTCGGCAATTTCGATACCAGCCAGCTTTAAGATTGATTCGCGCGCCTCTACCCCCCGCGAGTCTGTAGCGAATTCAGGTGGCCATGTCTCTCCAATTTCATTTACGAGATTTTTCGCGCTGATTTTTAATAAATTACCGGCAAGCACGCTCCCACTAGCGGATAGAAAATCTGACAAAAATCCTGCCTATCCAAAAAATCTCCCCACATCTCGGTTCAGACAAACAAAAACGCCCTCCGGCTAACCGAAGGGCGTTTTTATATCTGATAAAATCAGCGATTATAATTTGCCAATTTCCTGAACAAGGTCAATCAGTTTGTTTGAGTAACCCCACTCGTTATCGTACCATGAAACAACTTTTACGAAGTTTTCATTCAGACCGATACCGGCTTTAGCGTCGAAAATTGAAGTGCGTGAATCGCCTTTAAAGTCTTCAGATACTACTTCGTCTTCGGTGTAGCCAAGGATGCCTTTCAATTCGCCTTCAGAAGCTTCTTTCATTGCAGCTTTTATGGCTTCATAAGAAGCACCGTTTTTCAAACGTACAGTTAAGTCAACTACAGATACGTCGGCAACCGGTACGCGCAGGCTCATGCCTGTTAATTTACCTTTTAACTGAGGTAAAACTAAACCAACCGCTTTAGCTGCACCTGTTGATGAAGGGATGATGTTTTGGTAAGCACCACGACCACCTCTCCAATCTTTTGCAGATGGGCCGTCAACTGTTTTTTGAGTTGCGGTAACAGCGTGTACAGTAGTCATCAAACCTTCTTCGATACCAAATTTATCGTCCAATACTTTAGCGATAGGAGCTAAACAGTTGGTAGTACATGAGGCGTTTGAAACGATGTTTTGATCGGCTTTCAAAGCTTTGTGGTTAACACCCATAACAAATGTAGGGGTATCATCTTTTGCAGGAGCGCTCATTACTACTTTTTTAGCACCGGCGTCGATGTGTTTTTGAGCAGTTTCCTGAGTTAAGAACAAACCGGTTGATTCAATTACAACCTCAGCACCTACTTCATTCCATTTAAGGTTAGCAGGGTCTTTTTCGGCAGTAACGCGGATGGTTTTACCGTTAACAACCAAATGACCGCCTTCAACAGCAATAGTACCATTGAACTGACCATGGGTTGAATCGTATTTTAACATGTAAGCCATGTAATCTGGCTCAACAAGGTCATTAATACCAACAACTTCAATGTCTGGTCTTTCAATTGCAGCCCTGAATGCCAGGCGGCCAATACGGCCGAAACCGTTAATTCCTATTTTCATGATTTTTTAATTTTTACTTGAATAGTAGGTTAATAAATTATTTATGGGTTCTTTAATTATGTTAGTGATTTGCAGATCAGCTTCGGCGGCAGCTTCATACAAGTGTTCCTGAAAATTAAAAGCAACAGAGCCTGCAAAGTGAACAGACGTACCCGGGTGTTGCTGATATAAAGGTAACAAATATGTGGAAATTAGCTTGCTAAATCCTTTTTTTATGACGTTTTGCAGATGATGATCGTTTTTATTATCGAGATAAAAATCGGTAAATGAGCTTAAAAATAAAGCAGGTTGTTTTTGCCGGTAAACCTTTTCGAGCAGGTTTTTACGGTCGGCATCGTATTTGTGTATAAACTTTTTACGGATAGATAGAGGCAGGGTATCGTTCATGAATTCCTTGATGAGCTGCCTGCCCAGCCAGTTGCCCGAGCCTTCATCGGCCAGGATATAACCCAAGCCATAATTGTTTGGCCAAACTCTTCTTCCATCATACCAAGCGGCATTGGTGCCGCTGCCGCAAATGCTCACAATGCCGGGTTCGTTTTTACAGCAGGCTATCGCTGCCCCGGCAATGTCATGCTCAACAGAAACTTTTCCGAACTTGAAAAAGGTTGAAAAAGCACTATGTACTATCTTCTTCCGCTCGTCTGACGAGGCGCCCGCACCAAAAAAGTAGATGCGTCTGATCACTTCGGCATGGTGTATAAGATTGATGTTTTTGTTGAGAAGCTGAAGGATATGTTTTTCGTCGTTAAAATAGGGATTTATGCCATTGGTTTTAAAGGAAGCAACAGTTCTTCCCTTATCAGTAAGCCTCCAATGTGCAAAGTACGATCCGCTATAAACAACTGCAATCATTAATAATCTATATCGATAATATATCCATCATTTGTAAAAGGTCTTCTTCAAGCTTAAACTCATGGTGGTTAAGTGCTGCTTCCAGGTCTGTCATCATGATCTGATTGGCCTGCAAACCTACCATTTTTTGTGATTCGCCGGCAACCAAAGCATTAACTGCTGCAAAGCCAAGTCTGCTGCCCAAAATACGGTCAAAGCTTGAGGGTGCACCGCCACGTTGCAAGTGGCCTAAGATAGTAACTTTTATGTCGTAATTTTTAACTTCTTGTTGTACAGCCTTTGCAACATCATAAACGCCGCCGTTTTTATCACCTTCGGCAACAATTACAATGCTTGATGATTTTTTGTTCATGTGGCCCTCTTTAAGGTTTACGATCAAATCATCAATAGCGGTAGCGCGCTCAGGAAGTAAAATAGCTTCGGCACCGCATGATATACCAGCACGTAAAGCAATAGCGCCCGAGTCGCGGCCCATAACCTCTATAAAGAAAAGGCGGTCATGCGCATCGGCAGTATCGCGGATTTTGTCGATAGCCTGGATAACCGTATTGGTAGCGGTATCAAAACCAAGGGTATAGGTTGAACCGCAAAGGTCATTATCAATTGTACCCGGTACGCCCATTACTGCAATGTCGGGATACTTACGTGAAAAACGCAGGGCACCAGTAAAAGTACCATCACCGCCAATAACCACAAGGGCATCGATACCACGGGCTTTGGCGTTTTGGTATGCTATCTCCATGCCCTCGTCGGTTTTGAAAGGCAGGCAACGCGCGGTTTTTAAAATGGTGCCACCCAAATTAAGGATGTTACTTACCGAGCGTTTATCCATTTCATACATATCGTTTTCGATAAGGCCTTTATAACCCTGCCTTATACCTACAACTTCCAGCCCGTTATACAGTGCGGTCCTCACAACGGCACGTATACAAGGGTTCATTCCAGGGGCGTCACCACCTGAAGTTAAAACCCCTATTTTTGAAATTTTACGCATCTTTCGCTCCTTAATTTTACGCTACGAAGATAGTGTGTGTAGATTACACCATTAAATTTTATTTATTTTTTTTTGGATTAGGAATTAAGGCTATATATTTAAACTTATTAACTAAATCTCACTAATAGTTTGGAACTAATGTTACCCAAGTTTGATTCCGTATTCTCGATTGACTGCGTGATATTCGGCTTTGAAGCCGGCGAGCTCAAAATTTTGCTTATTGAGCGAAACGAGGAGCCATATAAAGACTGGCTTGCACTGCCTGGCTATATTGTTGAGCAAGACGAGAGTATTGATGATGCTGCCGAGCGGATCCTGTATGAACTTACGGGTTTGCGCGATTTGCACATGCAACAGTTTCATACTTTTGGCGAAGTGAACCGCCACCCCCAGGGTCGTGTAATTACGGTTGCTTACTATGCATTGATCCGCATAAACGGGCAAAAGGAATTACGACCGGTTACCCAATATGCCAAAAAAGCGTTCTGGCACCCGGTAAGCGAACTACCTAAACTGGCGTTTGACCATAGTGAGATCTTTAAAACAGGATTCAATAAAATAAAGCGCCGGCTACACTACCAGCCGATAGCATTTGAGCTGTTGCCCGAAAAATTTACGCTCACTCAACTGCAGTCGCTTTATGAGGCTGTTTTGGATAAGAAGCTTGATAAACGCAATTTCCGCAAAAAGATGCTCAGCTATGGCTTTTTGAAGGAGCTTGATGAAAAGCAGAAAGGTGTATCGTACCGCGCCGCTAAGCTCTACAAATTTGATAAACGCAAATACGGGAAGATTTTTCAGGGAGAGATGAATTTGGTGTAAGATAGAAGCAAGACGTCAAGAATCAGGAATTAAGACAGAAACAGGATGTCAAGATTCAGTAAGCACGAAAGTAATAGAGGGCTTTTGCAAGCGCCTCCGTACAGTTCGCGATTGCGTCGATTTTAAAAAGAAAGGACCGGAAAATCTTCCGGTCCTTTCTTTTTAAAATCGTAACGTCTTAGGTCTTGACTCTTGACTTCTTGAATCTTACAAAGAGCTTGGTGCTAATTCCAAATGGTATTTCACCAGATTATCTATAGGCGAGCGGATGATGTTGCCAACAACCATGCCATTTTCAGTAACTACCTCTTCCAGCACGTTACGGAAGTTATAACCTACCGAACCGATGCAGTTGAAAGTGTATTTTTGATAATCAGGGTAGTGGGTTACCAGGTTGCGGAAAAAATCGTCGAACGAGGTACGCACCAGGTTGCGTGAGTATTCGATGTGTACGTTGTTATCGTAAACAAATTTGCTGAAGCTTGCGCAAAAACGGTTAGCACGGGGCTGGGTGTATACCTGCTCGTTGATATCATCAGGAGTAAGTTTATAAGTTTCCCAGAAAAGGGCACGTACAGGCTCAGGCATGTATCCGCGCAGGTAATCTGTTAACAGCTTTTTGCCAATGTAGCAACCGCTGCCTTCATCACCCAGGATGTAAGCGCCCGAATCAATATTGTGTACAACTTCTTTACCATCATAAATGCAGGTATTAGTTCCGGTACCTAATATGGCAGCAAAGCCTTCGGTGTTGCCGAGCAGGGCACGGGCAGCAGCAAGCAAGTCATGACCAATATTAACTTTTGCGCCTGTGAAAACTACTTTCATAGCTTCCTCAACAATTTTGCGCATTTCGGGGGTTGAACAGCCGGCACCATAGTAATTTACCTCTGTGATCAGGTTTTTTTCAAGATCGGTTGGCAGGCTTTCGTTCAGTGACTGTATAATATACTCTGTACTTGAAAAGTATGGGTTATAACCCTCGGTATTGAAGTAAACTTTTTTTCCCTCTTCGGTAACCAGGCACCAATTTGTTTTGGTTGAGCCACCGTCAGCAATTATGATCATAAATTTTGTTTTTTTAAAAATCGGTTAAAAGTAGGATTTACTTATTGTAAAAAAAACACTTAGTATTTTAAAAATTGAAAATTGCGATTTTTACTTAAGTTATAGCTACTTTTTTGTATAAATTAAACTTTAAATGGTGTTTTTATACCATTGTTATCAATAATTAATCAGGTCAACTATACCTTTTTTTTAAATGTAAAGTTTACAGATAAGCAGTGCGCCGTACAATTTAAAAACAGAGTAATTTACAATTGTACGCAATGTTACATTATTAAGCAAAATATTGGCTTTAATTAATGCTAAAACGTGTATTTTGTATTACAAACTCGTTACAGAAACGCAAGTGAATTGCCCGGATGAATGTGTGTGGCTTTAATACCTGGCACGTTTTGCTTTAGCCAGCCTATCATAAATTCGGAGCCGGGTTCTTCGCTGGCAATATGCCCTAATACAATTAATGAAAGTTTATCGCCTTTGGCTTGGGCATCCCTTACATATTCGGCGGTTTCCCATTCCGAAATCTCGCCGCAAATCAGTACATCGGGCTTTTTGGTGCTCATTTCGGTGATCTGTCTTTTACCGCCGGCCGCTCCAGGTAACAGCAGCACCTTTTGGCAGCTTTGTGATGGATTGCCTATGTAGCGTACCTTTTCTATTTTAAGTTTCTTTTTCAGTGTTTCGATAAGGGAGCTTAACGAGGTAGATGGAATGCTTAACAGGTTTCCGGTTTCCGGCTTGTAATAGCTTACCCAGTCGAGCTGTTTCAATAGCCCAATACCAACACCATCGGGTTTAAGACTGTGGATGGTATCGTGGTTGCGCCAAACGGCTATATTATGTTTATCAAGCAGTTGTTTTTTGTACTGAAATACATCATCATTAGCCAGCCAGGTGGTTTCATCGGCATGGTTATAAAAAGTTGGCTCGTGGGCTATAATAAAGTTAGCGCCTAAGCTAATGGCCTTTTCAATAATGCCTATGGTTGCAAACATGGTGGTAACTATGCCGGTAACAACAATATCGCGGTTGCCTGATTTTAGGGTGTCAACCGTATTAGGGAAGGGTGCGCCCGGCACCTGTTTCATAAACAGATCAATGATTTGCCCTACCGTAATGTGTTCATCAGGGTTAGTGAAGGTGATGGCATCTACAGTAAACGAAGTTGATAATAACGCAGCGGTGCCTGCTAAAGCACTTAACTGGGTAATGAACTTACGGCGATCGGGATTATGATTAATGGGGGAGAGGTTTGAATTCATGGTATGATTGGGTTTGTTCAAAGATAACACAGGGCAAGTTAATTTCAGATTTGTAATAATTGTGTGACATATTTATATCTTCGCATAAATTTAAAGACCCCTAATCCGTGCAAAAACTTGCTAAGCTTATCACCAACAAACCTTTTGTTTATTCTTTATGGTTTGGCCTAAGTCTGTTTCTGGTAATTAAAGGTGTTTTAACCCATCAGGGGTTTAACAATTATACCATATTTAAATACAATTTTTTAAATACTATCCATCAGCATAACCTATACGCTTATCAGCCGGAGCATTATTACGACCTGAACCATTACGGGCCGGTATTTTCAATAATCATGGCACCTTTTGCTATTTTGCCAGATAGTATAGGCGTTATTTTATGGGTGTTGTTTAATGCATTCATCCTGTTTAAAGCTATCCAGCTTTTACCGCTGAAAAAGGACCAGTATGTTATTGTGCTTTTACTGTGCGCCCACGAACTAATGACAGCATCAGCCAATGTGCAGAGTAATCCGATGATAGCAGCGTTGATTATATTAGGTTTTAATTTTATAAAACGTGAACAGGATTTTTGGGCTGCATTAATGATAGCCCTCGGCGCATTTATTAAGCTTTACGGTATAGTTGGGTTGGCCTTCTTTTTCTTCTCCACAAATAAACCAAAGTTTGTGTTAAGCTTTATTTTCTGGTCGGCAGTGTTGTTTGTTTTGCCTATGGCCATTTCATCTCCCTCGTTTATTATACAAACTTATCACGACTGGTATACCGACCTGGTGATTAAAAATTCGGATAACCAGCAATCATATATGCAGGAAATTTGTGTTACTGGTTTTATACGGAGAGCGTTTCATTTCCAGGATCTTAAGAATATGTACGTAATAGGACCTGCACTGGTGTTGTTTGGCTTGTCGTACCTGCGCGTTAAGGCTTATAAGGTTTTGGAATACCAGCGCCTGATCCTTTCATCGGTATTGATCTTCGCTGTGATATTCAGCAGTTCGGCCGAGTCATCAACTTATATTATTGCTTTTGTAGGAGTTGCCGTTTGGTTTATGAATCTGAACCGCCAGGTAACCGGCTTCGAGATTTTTTTGCTGGTTTTAGCATTGTTGATCACAAGTCTTTCCCCTTCAGATCTTTTTCCGTCTTTTATCCGCACCCAATATATCGTTCCTTATAAACTAAAATCGATACCCTGTTTTTTAATTTGGCTTAAAATAATTTATGAAACGCTCACCAGGGATTTTGTTAATGAAAAGGAAGGTGTATTGACCCAGGCAGCAGTTTAGAGGATCACCGGTTTGAAAACAGTCTTGAATGATTATTTTTTACTGTAGAGCCCCGAAAACTTGCAGGTTAATAGATAATTATTATTTATGTTTGTAACTGGAAAGTTACATTTGAGAGCTTTGGCACCTTTTATTAAAACTTGATGACGGCAGTTACATTTTGTAACAATTTATCGTAAGGTTATTTTATAAAAAGGGTACATGAGATTGTAATCAAATATAAGCTTTAATTATTAATACCGCCTGTTACAATTAAAATTTTCCATAGTATAACTATGACATACCTTGCTGATAAAAAGATCTCTATTGTTATACCATCCCATAACGAGGAAAAGAATATTAGTTATCTAATTGAGCAACTCCGCGAGACGCTTTCGCCCACAGGATATGCCTATGAGTTGATATTTGTTGATGATGGTAGCCGTGATAACACCTTAAATGAATTAAAGATCAATGCCGAGTTGCATCCCAATGTTTTTTATGTAGAGCTTTCGCGCAATTTTGGTAAAGATTATGCCCTTAAGGCCGGTATTGCAATGGCGCAGGGCGATGCCGTGATAACAATGGATGCTGATTTGCAGCACCCGCCACAACTGATCCTGAAGATGTTAAACCTTTGGGAAAATGGCTATGATATTGTTTATACCTATCGCGAAGGCGAAAACCCTCATGGTAAAGGTTATCAGAAAGTTACCTCAAAATTGTTTTACAAAGGCCTTAACATGCTTTCGGATATCAAAATGGAAAATGGCACTGCCGATTTTAGGTTGATTGATGAAAAAGTAGTAAAGCAGCTTAAACTGATTGACGAATACGAAATCTTTTTTAGGGGGATAATTAAATGGGCAGGATATAAACAGGTTGGCATTCCTTATGTACCATCAAAACGACATACAGGCGAGGCAAGCTATTCTTTTTCAAAGCTGGTTAAGCTTGCTGTAGGCAGTATCGTAGCTTTCAGCGCGCGCCCGCTTTATATTGTATCGTTAATTGGGCTATTGATTTCATCACTGGCTATTTTGTATATCCCTTATGTATTAGTAAGCTACTTTTTAGGTTACGCAGTTTCGGGATGGGCATCAATTATTGCTACCATAGCCTTTTTTGGCGGCCTTCAGTTGCTTGTGATGAGTGTTATAGGGGTATATGTGGGAAAAATTTTTATGCAGTCAAAACATCGCCCGCATTATATTATCCGGTCATCAAATGTTGTTATTGTAGATAATGATTTTATTAGGGTTTGATGTTGAGGAGTTTGATATGCCGTTTGAGTACGGCAAATCAATACCATTTGATGAGCAGCTTGAAATTTCAACAAGGGGTACCAATACTATACTCAAATTACTGGGGCAGAAAAATATAAAGGTTACTTTTTTTTGCACTGCCAATTATGCCATCAATAGGCCGGATGTCATCAAACAGATGGTGACCGAAGGACATGAAGTAGCCTCGCACGGGTATTATCATTCCGATTTTAAGGTTGAGCATTTAATGCAGTCAAAGCTGGCTTTGGAGAATATTTCCGGAACTGAAGTAACAGGTTTTCGGATGGCCCGGATGATGCCGGTGGATGAGGCTGAGATTGCGAAAGCGGGTTACGAGTATAACTCATCCATAAATCCGACATGGCTGCCAGGAAGGTATAATAATTTTGATAAACCACGTACCTGGTTTTATGATCATGATGTGCTGCAGATTCCGGCTTCGGTTTCGCCGGTAATACGTTTTCCGCTTTTCTGGCTGAGCTTTCATAATTTGCCGCTTTCTTTATTAAAAAGGATGGCCTCGGCAACGCTAAAAAAAGATGGCTACCTGAACCTTTATTTTCACCCCTGGGAATTTACCAATCTGCACGATAAAGAAAAGTTCGGTTTCCCGGGCTATGTTTCCAAAAACTCGGGCGAAGCTTTTGCACGAAGGATAGCTGATTTTATTGATTGGGCAATGGACAAGGGTTACACCTTTGGACGGACGGACGGATTTTGTGAAATAATCAAAAACAAAATTAAACAAGAGGCCGTATTACATTAACGAGCTGTTAAGCAGCTTATAGCAAATCAATTACCAAATTGATTGTTATTTTCAGCATAATTTTGCATATTTGCACCGCAAAAAAATATACAGTATACCATGGGTTCGAAACCATGCTTATATTTGTAGTTTAGGTGCGATGGTCCTATAGCTCAGCTGGATAGAGCAACAGATTTCTAATCTGTAGGTCTTTGGTTCGAATCCAAATGGGATCACTTATAAGAAAAGCCGTTTCGTATACATAGAAACGGCTTTTTTTGTACATGAGGGCACTTTTGAGGGCCGGCCATATCTTGAATAGACGCTCGTCGTAACAGCTTGTCCCGGAACACAGTGGGCAAGTTCAACAGAATCTCCACCTATCAACGAGTATCGTATCGACTTTATAGCCAGTTGTAAAAGTCATTGCTAAGTGAGTTCATGTGTGCTGCTTCCCCGGTAAGCGAGCTATAGACTATACGAAAGTCTGATGCTTTTTTCAGTAAAGCACAGCAGTCGGCGCAAGCCCGAATTGCTTTTTAAAGGCAAAGGAGAAATGGGACAGATTCTCGAAGCCCAGCTCAAGATAAATGTCTTTGGGCTTTTGGCTTTGCTGGTGGATGAGAAAGTAAGCTTCTTCCAATCGCTTTTTTGTCAGCCAGCGTCCGGGCGTGTCGTTATAGATTTGCTGGAAGTCACGCTTGAAAGCGGATAAGCTTCTGCCCGTCAGAAACGCGAAGCGCTCTAAAGGGACATTAAACCTGAAGTTCCGGGTCATGAAGGCTTCGATGTCTATCTTTTGCGGCGCACCGAAGTTGAACAATGCGGCAGCAAGGCCTGGGTCGCTTTTGAGCAGGATCAATAGCAGTTCTTCCCGCTTGAGATCTGCAAAAGCTTCCTCGATCTCGGCCTCGCCCCTATAATAGGGTTCGAGGGAATGGATGAAGCTGGTAAGCAGCTGATCGTCCTTGACCGGCAGGATGGAATCGTCTGACGTGGCGATGCCGGTATCTACCCTGTGCCGGGCTAAAAACCGTTTTAGAAAAGCTTCATCCAGCACGATGACGATCTTTTTAAAGTCACCGTCCTGTTGCTGCTTGGTGTAGCGTAGCAAATGGTTCTTACGGGCGATGCAGCTATCGCCGGGATGAAAGTGGTAATGCTTGTCGCCACTGTATGCAAGCATAGAGCCTTTTAGGAGGTACAGAAAGAAATGATCGGATATTACCTGTTCGGGAGATATTCCGGGCCCTAAATGACAGGATTGCAGACTACTGGTGATCATGCTCAAAAATACTTAATTCAAAAGACTATCCACACTTGCCAATATCACTTCTTCCTTACTGCGAGGATGCCAATTCAATACCCGCTGTGACTTTTCGTTGGAAATGGCGATATAGAAGGATTCATCCAGCGGTTTCAAGTCGGCGATGTTTCCGGCGTATTCGGGTCTTTCTTTCCGGATAAGCTCAGCCACGTCGTAAAGGCTCATGACCCCGGTGGCTGTTGCCAGGAAGCGCTCACCCGCTGCGGCCGGATGTGTCATTGCTTTGAGGTGAATATCGGCTACATCACGCACATCCACCACGCCAAAAGTGAAGGGCAGCGTTTCTTTGATCTGGCCATCCAATACGCCTTTCACAAAGCCGATAGAGGTGGAAAAGTCTTTTCCCAGGGCAGGGCCGAATACGCCTACCGGGTTTATTACGGTGAGTTCCATGCCGTCGCCCTCGCTGTTAATCCAGTCCCAGGCAGCTTTTTCGGCAATCGTTTTAGATTTGATGTAGGCGCGGTCTGTCAGTTCGGGGTCTGTCCAGTCTTCTTCGGTAAAGGTGTAGCCTTTGGGATCTTTGCTGTAGCCGATGGCAGCAAAGGATGAGGTTAATACCACGCGTTTCACACCGGCATGGCGGGCGGCTTTCAATACCCTTAATGCGCCATCCCGTGCGGGTATAATAAGGTCGTTGGCATCTTCGGGTTCTTCGGCAGGAAATGGGGAAGCTACGTGCAGCACATAGGTGCAGCCATCAGCTGCCCAATTCCAGTTCAGGTCATTAGTCAGGTCTGCTTCCACAAAGGCGAGGTTTTCAATGGATTTCATTCCGGCTCCTTTGAGCAGGTTAATTACTTCGTCTTTTCTTTTTAAGGAGCGAAGGGTTGTTTTAACAGTGTAGCCTTGTTGTAAGAGTTGAAGGATACAATAGATGCCAATGAAGCCTGTGCCGCCTGTTACTAATACGGTTGGCTGTTTGATGTTATTTTCCATGTTGAATTTTCTTTTGACAAAGATGGCGCTAATGCGGCTTGCCTGTTTTGTTTAGAAGTTCAATTTTGTTTTGTTTAAAAGTCCAGGAGATTTGATTTTGCTTTAAGCCGCTGACTATAAGGTTTAGCACATAACTGTGTTATTTACCAAGCGGATAAAGCATTTTAATTCCAATCTGTCTTTTTATTGATGTTAAAGTAACACTTAAAATTGCACTGAATTCCTTATGAAAAATTCTCATATCGCTGGCAAGTAAATATTAATATTTGTTTTTTCGGTATATCTATCGAACTTAAAATGAATGTTTATTTAACAATTAATTTAAGTTTTTATTTGATTATTGATTTAATTGATTTAGATTAGTAATACAATTAAAACCTAATTATAGTTCCCTCTACACGGTGAATTTTTATTGACTGGTAAACAAATTAGTTGTTTTCAATGAAGACGGACTGTAACTATTATAAACATCAAATTTATAATGAAATCAATTGAGTTAAATCATACTGACGACGTTTTATTGTTACAGCAAATAGAACAGGGCAGTCAACATGCATTTAATTTATTGTATGAAAAGCATTGGGGAAACGCCTATTCTGAAGCCTATAAACGTTTAAAGGATTCGGATCAGGCAAAAGATATAGTCCAGGAAGTATTTACCCATATTTGGCTCAAAAAAGAAAGTCTCCGTATTCATAATCTACCGGCTTATTTAACAGTAGCTATACGTAATAAGGTGTTTAAACTGGCTGAAAAGCAGAAAATCATTCATCCATTTTTTGATGTCATTGATGACCTGCCTGCATCTTGCCAACAAGCTGACGACAATTTGCTTTGGAAAGAGTTTTTAATATCTTATGAGGCACTTTTAAATACACTTCCTCCTAAAAGGCAAATTATTTTCCGGCTTCATTATCAGAACGATTTACCAACGAAAGAAATCGCGGCACAATTAGGTCTCACAAGAAAAACAGTTCAAAATCAGCTCGGAAAAGCTATTGAAAAATTGAAAGTGTCATTATTACCCTTCCTTTCTTTATTGATCATTTTATTTGGGCAATAAAATAATTAAGTCTGAAAAAAAATTTTTTAGCAGAGTGGGACTTTTGTTTGTTTATAGGTCATATCTATAATCAGTAGTACAACCTATTTTAAATGGACAAGCAATATTTTCTTGAACTGTTGCATAAATATCTCAATAATGAAGCAACAGATGAAGAACAACAATTTTTAGTTAAATATTATGAGTTGTTTTCTGCTGAGCCAGATATTGTTTCTCTATTGAGTGATGAGCAGAAGAAGGAAATCAGGGAAGAAATAAATGCCTCAATTTGGGAAAACATCGATAAACATACCGGTGTTGATAAAAAAATAATACGCCTCAAGACTTGGGGCAGAAAAATAGCTTCCGCAGCGGCAATCATTGGGGTTTGTGGCATAGGGTATTTGTTTTTACACAATAAATCGGTTGTTAAACCGCCCCAGTCATATTCGGCCCATCGGCCAAAACCTAACCTGTTTCTGGTACTGCCTGACGGAAGCAGGGTAATACTCAGCTATGGTAGCAAACTTAGTTATGCTTCATCATTTGATGGCCTTACGAAACGCGAAGTATATCTTACGGGTGAAGCCTTTTTCGATATAAAACACAACAACTTAAAACCGTTTGTTGTACACACCGGTAAAATAAAAACAATCGTGTTGGGTACTGCATTTGATGTAAAAGCAGTGCCCGGTGATAAAACCATAACAGTCACCGTTACCAGAGGCAAGGTAAAAGTCAGCAATAATAACAAGCTCCTGGGCATTATTGTTCCCAATCAGCAGATCACCTTTGACCGGCAAAAATCTATTTCAATGCAAACTAACATAAATGCAAAAAATTATACAATCTGGACGGCGAAGGATGATTTGTATTTTGAAGATGTAACTTTTGGGGAAGCAGCCAAGGTATTGGAAGACAGGTTTAAGGTTAAGATATTATTTACAGATCAGTTGGTTCGCTCAAAACACTTCACCTCTACTTTCAATAAATCTGCCAACCTGGATCAGGCATTAAAGAGCATTTGTGAGTTCAATGACGCCACTTATTCGTACGATAAAGCGAAGACTACCATAACCATCACCACTAAATCTCAAGCCAATTCAACTAAATCTCAAACCAATTAAACTTAAAGTATATGAAGAAAAAGTACCTCAAAAATCACAAACAGATCCTGTTTAAAAGAAGTCCGGATAGTTCTCCGGCATAAAAAACCCTCTGAACCATTTCCGGGGAAATAACCTCAGAGGGTCGCTAACGCTATTCGACTGCAATCGATTGTATTAGCCGGGTGTTTTAAATTTTAACATTCAATCGAAGACATTAATCACTTAAAACAAACTAAATTATGAATTTTTCCATAATTCTGGCAGAACCGCGGCATTTTGTTAAATACCCGCTCAGATTTCATCTGCTAATTGACTTAAATTTTAAACAGTGTATGAGAATCGGGATAATTTCAATGTTCATATTAGCTACTTCAATTCCTGTATTTTCAGCAGCCCCTGTAAAGAGTCAGACAATTGACCAGGTAGCGGTGAGTCTTACACTCAAGAATGAATCACTTGTAAAAGCTTTTCATAAAATCGAATCACAAAGCAGTTTTCATTTTATGTATCGCAATGATGATGTGAAGGATATTCTCAACCTGGATATTGCTGCCAGTAATAAATCGATAGCAGTAGTTCTGAAGGCCATTTTGTCTAACACTTTACTCAAATTCAGACAGATTGATGACCAGATATTAATTACAAAATCAAATCAGGATAAAGCGGCAACCGGTGAAAAAGCAGATGTCACTACTGATATAGTAGCATCCAAAGGCATAATTAAAGGAACGGTGACCGATTCAAAGGAGAGTCCGTTAGCGGGTGTTACGGTAAAACTGGATGGCGCAATTTCATTAAATAAAGCAACAGACGTTAACGGTAACTATAGCTTCGCTAATTTACCGGCAGGTAACTATACGCTCACTTTTACTTTTGTTGGTTTTAAATCGGTAACAAAAACATTAGCATTAGGGGAGGATCAGCAAAGTGTAATTAATGTGGTGTTAACGGAAAGTACAAATGGCCTGGACGAAGTTGTTGTAACTGGTTACGGAACACAGAAAAAGCGGGAAGTAACCAGCGCAATTACCTCTGTAAGTGCAGCACAATTTAATAAAGGTAATATCAGCGATGTTGCACAGTTATTACAAGGTAAAGTAGCCGGTCTTTCTATCGCACGCCCGGGTGGCGACCCTAACGGTGGTTTTGCCATCAGGTTAAGGGGACTTTCTACTTTAGGAGCTAACACACAGCCGCTAATAGTGCTTGATGGCCAGGTGGGGGCTGATATTAATACAGTTGATCCAAATGATATAAAAAGTATTGACGTACTGAAGGATGGTTCGGCCGCTGCCATTTATGGTACACGCGGGTCGGCGGGCGTTATCATTATAACAACCATCGCAGGAAAGAGAGGGATGTCAAAGCTTACTTATAACGTTTCAGGTACTGAAGAAACCCCTGCCAAATTTACCAAGCATATGACAGCCGCCGAGTTTGTTGCGCTTGGCAAAGGGACAAACTATGGCTCTTCTACCGATTGGAATAAAGAAATAACCCGTTCGGCTTTTTCACATGTACATAATTTAGGCATTTCGGGAGGTGATGAGCGTACTGTTTATGATGCAACTTTAAACTATCGCAATAGTCAGGGTGTTGCAATCAGAACTGGTTTTCAGCAATTAAATGGCCGTTTGAATATCACACACAAGGCGTTGGATAACAAATTGGTCCTCAATTTAAATATAAATACTACTAACAGAAACTCACAATTTGGTTTTCCCGATGCTTTCAAATATGCAACCATTTTTAACCCCACAGCACCGGTGCATTCTACAGATCCTTTATATGATTTAACCGGCGGGGGTTTTTTTGAATCCAACTTCGTTGATTATTCAAACCCGGTGGCAATGTTGGTTCAAAATACAAACGAAGCACGGAATAAGAAATTTAACATTGGCGGAACCGCGACGTATGAGCTAACTAAAGGATTGAAGTTTGCTACTAAATATTTTAAACAAACAACAAGCATCTATCATTCAGAGTACTCCCCAACTACAGCCTTTATTTCCAGGGGCTTTCCGTTGGGCAGTGGTTTTGGCCGTTCGGGTATTTCTGCAAAATTTGATGATGAATCTGAAAATAGCCTGCTTGAAAGCACCTTGTCTTACGACAAAACAATACATAAACTGGAGATTGCTGCTGTCGCCGGATATTCGTATCAGGATTTCTTCTACCAGGGATTTGATGCCCAGGGCGGTAATTTTGTAACTGATGCTTCGGGTCAGAATTTTGCAGCCGCTCTTGATTTTAAAAATGGTATAGGTGTAGTTGAAAGTTATAAAAATGAGAATAAGCTGATCTCGTTTTTCGGGCGGGTAAACTTAAACTATGATAATATCGCTTTCCTTTCGGCCAGTTTAAGAAGAGACGGTTCAACAGAGTTTGGTGTAAATAACAAATGGGGCTTTTTTCCTGCTGTTAGTGCAGGTTTTGATTTGAGCAGAATATTAAAGATTCAAAGTATAAGCAACCTTAAATTGCGCGGCAGCTACGGTGTTACCGGTGCATTACCACCGTTTCCGTATCTTTCATTGTCTACTTTATCAAATAGCGGCGGTACCTACTATGCGGGCAATGGTGTATACCTCAGTACCTACAGTGGCACCAGGAACCCTAACCCCGGTCTGAAATGGGAGAAAAAAGCTGAAACAGATATCGGTTTAGACTTTTCACTGTTAAACGGAAGGTTAACCGGCACATTTGACTATTTTAACCGGAAAACTACCGACTTGATTTTTGACGTTACGGTGCCTTCGCCACCGGCGTTATTCAACAACACATGGGAAAATATTGGTGAATTGAGTAACTCGGGTGTGGAATTAGCTTTAAGCTATGAAGCTATTAAAACACCTGACTTCAGTTGGACGACTGGTGGTAATATTTCAAGTTACCACGTAGTTTTAACAAAGCTGATTGACGCTTTAAAAGGTTCGTACGTAGGGGCTACCAACCTTGGCACTCCTGGCCAGGAAGCCACGCAGTTAACGAGGGCGGTAGAAGGTCAGCCGATCGGTATACTTTACGGGCCCAAATATGTAGGTGTTGACGCAAATGGTGTATACCAGTACTCTGACGGCAAAGGCGGCACTGTTGGATTAGCAAATGCGCCACGCCAGGTTATTGGTAATGGCTTACCTAAATTTGAATTTGGGATTACCAACGCCTTTAGATACAAACAGTTCGATTTTAACTTTTTTCTTCGCTCATCTATCGGTCATCAGTTAATCAATACTTACCGCGCGTTTTACGAAAATCCAAATGTTGCAACCAGCTACAATATAGTAAATACCAAATATTTCAATCCCAAAGTTACCGATGGTGCCGCATACAGCAGTTATGACGTTGAAAAAGCATCTTTCCTGAAATTGGATAACGCAACGTTTGGCTATACTTTCAAGATTGCCAAGAGTAGTAAACCGGGGATGATTAGCAGTTTGAGAGCCTATATTTCGGGCCAGAACCTTTTCACTATTACCGGTTATACAGGTGTCGACCCGGAGGTTAGGTACGCTGACTCTGGAAATGTGTTAGCTCCGGGTATCGACCGCAGGGAGACATGGGTTTATACAAGGTCATTTACCCTCGGCGTTAATTTGGGATTTTAATTAAGGTATTTCAAAGTTTAATATATACAAATTATGAAACATAAATCATTAACAAGATATTCGTTGCTGGTGTTTCTTGCTGCGGCTTCATGTACAAAGCTGGATGAAAAAGCATTGCTCTACGATCAGGTAACTGAGGATAGTTTTTATAAAACAGATAAGCAACTGGCGGCCGCTGTGGGCGCTGCATATTCTTCTATTTATGGTTATAACGGTGCTTTCTTTAACTTAAATGAGGTTACTACCGACGAGGTTGTTGTACCAACACGGGGCGCGGACTGGGGTGACGGTGGGCACTGGGTACGTTTAAAAACACATAAAACCAACAGCACCGATTCACAACCAGCTAATGGCTGGAGCCTTGGTTTCGGCGGGGTTACTACTTGTAACAAAATTTTAGCTGCCCTGGCTGTAAGTAAATCACCAACTGCTGCTACTTATGTAGCAGAATTAAAATGTTTAAGGGCCATTTACTACTACTGGCTGCTTGATTTGTTTGGCAACGTGCCTATCACTACTGATTTTTCGGATACCAAACCCCCTGCAACTAAAAGTCGGGCCGAGGTTTATGCTTTTATTGAATCAGAATTACTGGCAAATATTGAAAAACTACCCAAAATAGGCACAGGAGATGGCCCATACTATGGCCGTGTTACTTATTATGTTGCTGAAGCAACTTTGGCCAAGTTATATTTAAATGCCCAAACTTATACCGGGACCCCACAATATGATAAAGCATTAGCTGCATGTGATGTAATCATTAATTCCGGGAAGTATACCCTGATGAATAATTACGCTGATAACTTTTCAAGGAATAATACCAGTTCAACCGAGTCTATTTGGGCGATACCGTTTGATGGGGTTAAAGCGGGCGGCTTTAATATGAATATGGAGACTTTGCACTTGCAAAGCCAGAATACTTATCAAATGAATAACCAGCCATGGAATGGATTTGCTTCGGTACAGGAATTTTACCAATCCTATATTGACCCGGCGCAAAATCCGGGCCCGCAGGGAACAGTTGTAGGTCTTGACCCCAAAGGTACACCTACTACCGGTACCCTCGATAAGAGGATGCTGAATAATTTCCTTGTTGGACCTCAATACCAGGCTGATGGGGTAACCCCCTTAACAGACGGCGGTGCAGATGTGACGGATCCTAATGGTCCGCCTATTACCTTTACCCCTTACATTAACGAACTGCAGCCCAATGCCTGGAGACAGGCAGGTGCACGTATTGGTAAATGGCAATTTTATAAAGGTATGCAGACAAGTTTGGATAATGATTTGGCAATTTATAGATACGCTGATATTTTGCTGATGAAGGCCGAATTATTAGCCAGAAAAAGTGGCAATTGGAACGATCCGGTTACGCTTGCACTGGTTAATCAAATCCGAACAGTACATGGAGGGGTTGCACCATTTACCAGTTTAACTCCTTTAATATTTTTAGCAGAGCGCGGCCGGGAAATGTTCGCAGAAAGCTACAGAAGGCAGGACATGATCCGTTTTGGTGTTTATAATGATGCGTACCGTTTCCACCCGGCCGATCCGGATGCTCACGTTAATATTTTCCCGGTACCCGAACCTCAAATTAATGCAAATCCAAACCTGAAACAAAACCCCGGGTATTGATAAAATACCTGAGTTAGTAAAGGTGCTCTTTTAAGGAAAGCAAGTAATAAATCACTTGCTTTCCTCATTAAATACCACGGATTTACCTAATTGACCTGGATGTTGGTTTAATTGTTTGATTATTAGTTGGTTGTGTTTTGCTGTTTTGATTGAGTTGTTGTCAGCTCATCAGGTTTAGAAATTGCGACGACTACAATATTTGAACAAGGTGAAAAGGAACTTATTTTATATAAAGTGAATGATTAAACGGGTACTTAATATTATTCATGAGCTAATTGTATTATTGGTTTATTCTCCAATAAAACGTAGCTCCCCAAAGGTCATTTTATTTTTCACAGCCTTTTGGCGTTCCGTTATGGCGGCAAAGATATATGCTTCATGCACCGGGGCCAGCTATATTCGGCAGGTGTTGTTTTTTGCATTTTTATTTTTGATTGGCTGCAATACCAGTGAGCCTAAAAAAGACGAAGGCAACAAACTTTTTTCACTGCTTCCTTCATCATCTACAGGAATAACTTTTGCCAATGATGTTAAATATACCGAACAATTGAATGTTTATACCTACCGTAATTTTTATAACGGTGGGGGTGTTGGTATTGGAGATATTAATAATGACGGCTTGCCGGATGTTTTCCTTTGCGGAAATCAAAAATCAAACAGACTCTATTTAAACAAAGGCAACTTTCAGTTTGAAGACATAACCGATAAGGCCGGACTCTCTTCGGCAGGTGTCTGGTCAACTGGCGTTACCTTTGCGGATATTAACGGCGATGGGCTGTTGGATATTTATATATGTAAGTCGGGCGATTTTTCCGGAAAAAACAGAAGTAATCAGTTATTCATTAATAATGGTAACCTCACGTTTACCGAAAAAGCGGCCGAATACGGGTTAAATAATAAAGGCTTGTGTACTCATGCTGTTTTCTTTGATTACGATCACGACGGAGACTTGGATTGCTACCTTCTTAATAATTCGTTTCGTTCGGTAGGGAACTATGATTTGATCAAAGATCAGCGCAATATTCCTGATCCCCTGGGTGGGAATAAACTGTATCGTAACGACGGTAGTCATTTTACAGACGTGACCCAACAAGCAGGAATATACAGCAGCAAAATTGGTTTTGGATTAGGTGTAACCATTTCTGATGTAAACGGGGATGGCTGGGACGATATCTATGTTTCCAACGATTTTTTTGAACGTGATTACCTCTACATTAATAATCGCGACGGTACCTTTAAAGAGTGCCTTACCGACGCAATTAGGGAACTAAGCCAAAACTCAATGGGAGCTGACATAGCCGACATCAATAATGACGGCTATCCTGATATTTATGTGACTGATATGCTTCCTGAACCGGAATCAAGGTTAAAAACAAAAACAGCTTTTGAAAACTGGGATAAGTATCAGTCCGACCTCCAAAATGGATATTATCAGCAATTCCTTCGCAATGTTTTGCAGCTGAACCAGGGGCCGGTTATGAATAAAAACTTAGTCACAAATAAGATAAACTTCAGCGAGATAGGCCGGCTTTCGGGAGTTCATGCAACCGACTGGAGTTGGGGCGCACTGATCTCGGATATGGATAATGATGGGTTTAAAGACATTTTCGTTAGCAACGGTATTTATAAAGACCTAACCGATCAGGATTATATCCAATTTATGGCTAATCCGATACAAGTAAGAAAGATGATGGGTAGTGAGAAGGAGGTAATTAAGAAGCTGATAGATAGCATGCCCTCGGAGGCTGTGCCTAACTATGCCTACCGAAACAATGGGGACCTGACATTTACCAATAAGGCAGCCGAATGGGGACTTGGAGATCCGGGTTTTTCGAATGGTTCGGCGTATGGTGATTTAAATAATGATGGGGCGCTTGACCTGGTGGTTAACAATGTAAATATGCCGGCCTTTATCTACCGAAACAACAGCAGGAAGCTGGAGCCGGCGAATAAATATTTGAAAGTGGTATTGCAGGGCGAGGGGAAGAACCGCTTTGGCGTAGGGGCGCAGGTAACGTTATACTATAATCATATCTTAAACTACCAGGAGCAGGTTCCGTCGCGGGGATTTGAATCGAGTGTAGACACCCGGTTGAATTTCGGTTTAGGTAAAATAAAGGAGATCGATTCGATAGTGGTAAAATGGCCTTGCGGTAAGCAGAAAGTATTAAAAGGAGTAAAACCCAACCAGACAATCACGGTAAAAGAGGCTGAATCGGGACTGCCCGGGAAAGCAGTGAGGGGGGCAGCCGGTTCAAAGCCGGTGTTTGAACAGAGTACAGATAACCATGGGATAGACTTTGTGCACAAGGAAAATGACTTTATAGATTTTGACAGGGAAAAGCTGATCTTCCAGATGCACTCGGCCGATGGCCCGCGGATAGGTAAAGGCGATGTCAACGGCGACGGTTTGGAAGACTTCTATATCTGCGGGGCCAAAGACCAGCCAGGCGCATTATATATCCAAACCCGGGCGGGTCGTTTTAAACGGAGCAACGAAAAGCTGTTTGAGCAGGATAAGGCCAGTGAAGATACAGACTGTTTGTTTTTCGACGCGGATGGCGACGGGGACCAGGACCTGTATGTATGTAGCGGGGGCAACGAGTTCTCGGCTAACTCGACGGATCTGATCGACCGGCTATATATCAATAATGGGAAGGGTAATTTCAGCAAATCGCAACAGGTGCTGCCGTCATTTCAGTTTGAGAGCAGCTCCTGCGTAACGGCCGCAGATGTTGACGGGGACTGGGACCAGGACCTGTTTGTTGGAGTGCGTTTAAAGCCGGGTGAATATGGCTACCCGTGTAAGGGTTATCTCCTGCAGAACAATGGCAAAGGCTATTTTACAGATGTAACCGACGAGAGGGCCCCGGGCTTAACGGAATTGGGTATGGTTACCGATGCCAAATGGTTTGATTATGACCGTGACGGAAAACCAGACCTGGTGGCCTGC
>NZ_FNCG01000022.1 GCF_900100945.1 Mucilaginibacter gossypii
CCCATTGTTGAACAATCAGTGAGCACAGATGCTACTATTGTAACGGACGGCTTTGGTGGATATGCCGGTTTAAATAAAATATTCCGTGAACATCAGGTATTAAACAAGGAAAAAGAAGAGTATGCCCGGGGAGAGTATCACACCAATACGATTGAGGGCTTTTGGACATTGTTAAAACGGGGGATATATGGTCAATACCATAAAGTATCGCTCAGACATTTGCAATCATACCTGAATGAGTTCACATTTAAATATAACAATAGAGGCAATAACCAGGTGTTTAACTTTTTAATTAACAAAATGGCTACTGCCTCTTGATGGGCTATTACTCTCTTGAGAGGGGGCGCGATGGAGTGAGTGATAGCAGGGGTGTGTTTCTGCGGCATGTTTATCAAAAGCTGAGACACACCCCTCCGCCCCTCTCAAGAGGGGAATCGCGCTTTTCCCGCTTTTATAAATACTACTATTTATCAGCCTTGCGCAGCATCTCCCTGTGCTCCTTGCCCCATTTTATCATTTCTAAAATAATGCCGCCAAAACTCCGGCAATACTCTGTAGATTCATACTCAATTAAAACCGGCGAAGTTGGCGTTACAGTACGTTTAACAAGCTTATTCCTTTCCATAGTTTTCAGCTCGCGCGATAACATACGCGTGGTGATGCCGGGAATGCTCCGCTCAATTTCTCTGAAACGTTTGTTTCCATTGCAAATGGAATTAATGATTGGCAGTGTCCATTTACCGCCAATAACATACATGGTATCTTGTAAAGCCTGCCGCTCATCGGCATGATTACGTTGGTGTGACGTTATTTCCTCTTCCATACTGGTATACTCTGTGTAACTGATTACAAAATTATATCAATTCCAGTATACTTTTGCATAAAAAATAAAATACCATGTCAAAAACAGTTTTTATAACCGGAACCAGCAGCGGACTGGGCAAATTAACCGCTAAACATTTTGCACAACAAGGCTGGAATGTAGCCGCTACCATGCGTACCCCCGAAAAGGAAACCGAACTAACACAATATCCCAATATCAAAATATTTAAGTTAGATGTAACCAACCTTGATCAGGTAAAAACGGCAACTGAACAAGCGATAGCCGCTTTCGGTAAAATTGATGTTGTGGTAAACAATGCAGGTATGGGTACGTACGGCGCATTGGAGCTTGCTAAAGAAGAAGACATCGACTGGCAGTTTGCGGTAAATGCCCGCGGCCCTATCAACGTGATCCGTGCGTTCCTGCCCCATTTCAGGCAAAACAATGGGGGCATGTTCATCAACATCAGCTCCTTTATGGGTATTACTACCGCTGTACCGCTTGGCTCATTATACAACATGTCGAAATTTGCGCTGGAGGGCCTTACCGAAGGGCTCTATTACGAACTAAAACCGCTTAATATTCATTTAAGGCTGATAGAGCAAGGCGGATCCAAAGGCAACAACTTTGTTGAAAGCGTGGTTTGGAACCAAAACCCGGATATAACCGCGTACATTGAACTTAACAGCAAACTGCAAAACCTGATGGGCTCACGCGATGAATCACAACTTGATGATCCGATGCTTATTGTTAACGCTATTGATGATCTTGCTACCGGCAAAAGCGACAAGTTCCGCACCGTTATAGGCGATATGGGTAACATGCTGATGAATATGCGCAGTACTATGCCTATTGAGGAATATATGGAGAAAATGAGCAGCTTCTTTTAATGAACCTTGATTTGTAGGATTTTAGGATTGCCTTGATAAACCGAGCCTAATGAACCAGCTCGTATATTGGGGCAATTATTATTATCAGCATTAAGGGCTTACAGTTTACCGATCGGTTTCTTGTAACAGACTTATACAATCATCATATAATTCGTAAGTTGCATTGGGTGCCCTATCTTTTACTACCTGGCATGCTATAAATTCTATTATCTGATGCCTGTTATTAATAGGTATCCCTGTTTTTTCAAACCAACTTTCCGCTGTCGGAATATATATCAATGCAACGTACCTGCCGGCAGCTAACTCGTACAGAAACTTCAACTTAATATCTCCATCCCTATAAATAACGTACCCTTCACGACCGTTATCAATATATTCTAACTGCTTAGATACCATATCATTTATTATTCTTTCTCTATCTACTAATATAGCTTCTTTATCTAATATGGCTTCTTTATCCGATACCTAACGATCAAAACCTGTAGACCGACCTTTTCAACAAAGCAACTTGAGCTTTTCAACAAAACGCCGCGCCACCTGCCAGCTTAACTTTGTGTTATCAAAATAAAGATAACACTATGAAAAAAGTATGGTTTATAACAGGCAGCGCCCGCGGATTAGGCCGCAGCCTTACAGAAGCAGTTTTAGCAGCAGGTGATAATGTTGCCGCTACAGCACGTAACCCAGAGCAATTAAAAGATCTGGCTGATAAATATCCCGGGCAGGTATATCCGATAAAATTAGATGTTACCGATTACCCGGCAGTACATAAAGCCGTTGCCGATGCGGTAGCCCACTTTGGCAAAATTGATGTATTGGTAAATAACGCCGGTTTTGGTATCATTGGCGCAGCCGAAGCATTTATTGATGAGCAGGTACGCAGTCAGCTGGAAACAAACCTTTATGCACCCATCGAAATCACCCGCGCGGTATTGCCTTATATGCGCAAACAACGTTCGGGCCGTATTTTACAGATCAGCTCGGTTGGTGGTCGCGTTGGTAATGCAGGTTTAAGCATGTACCAGGCAGCTAAGTTTGGTTTGAGCGGCTTCACCGAAGCTTTAGCTAAAGAAGTAAAGCCACTTGGCATACTGGTTACCAGCGTTGAGCCTGGAGGCTTCCGTACCGATTGGGCCGGCGACTCGATGAGCTATGCACCAAAGGTAGAAGGCTATGAACAAACTGTTGACGCGCGTGCCGATTATTTATCGAGCGGCAAATTTATTCCTGTAGGTGACCCCAAAAAAGCAGCGAAGGTAATGGTTGATCTTGTTGAACATCCGGAGCCTCCTGTACACCTTATATTGGGCAGCGAAGCCGCCGGCTTATTAAAAGCTGCCGATGAAGCACGCAAAGCCGAATTTGAAAAATGGCTTCCAATTACAACTTCAACTGATCATGCCGAAGCAGAGGATTTTCTGAATACAGAATTTGGGAAATCAATAACAGCTCAAAAAGCATAATATAATTTCGGTTGTGGGGACTGTTCCCGGGGATATACCAGACTTACGAAACTTTCAAAACTTCGTAAGTCTTTCTTTATTATTAAATTTGAACAACATGCCTGTGTCAAATACAAAAACGTCGCCGCGGATACTTTATTCCTGCTACTCGCAAGTGAGCAGGGCCGGCGAGCAATTTATTGCCGACCATGTATTCGGCTATATCCTCTCCGGCGATTCGGAGCTTTATGTAAACGGTAAAAACTATTATTTTAAACAGGGCGATTACCGCTTTTTGAAACGGAACGAACTGGCAAAATTTGTAAAGCATCCACCCGCAGGCGGTGAGTTCAAAACCATCACGATCGGCATGGATCAAACTACCCTGCAAAGCATGAGCGCCGAACTTGATTTGCAAGCAGATGGCCAGTATTCAGGCGAAAGCGCTTTGTTTCTGAGACCAAACGAGCTTTTCAACAATTACATTGCATCGTTAAGTCCTTATATGGATAAAACCGGCGACGAAATCAGCCCGGCCCTTACCCTGCACAAGGTAAAGGAAGCTGTGATGATATTGCTTGAAACCAATCCGGAGCTAAAAAATATCCTCTTTGATTTCAGCGAACCCGGCAAAATTGACCTCGCGGCATTCATGGCTCAAAACTATCGCTTCAATGTCGATTTAAACCGCTTTGCCTATTTAACCGGTCGCAGCCTGGCAACGTTTAAGCGCGATTTTGAACGGATCTTTAATATATCACCCAACCGGTGGATCCAACAGCAACGATTGAAGGACGCTTATTTCCTGATCAAAGAAAAGAAGCACAAGGTATCTGATGTTTATATCAATGTGGGCTTTAAAGATCTCTCCCACTTTTCCTTCGCCTTTAAAAAAGCTTATGGGGTAGCGCCGTCGGCGGTGTAACCGCTGAGGTAGAGTCAAGAAATCAAGAATCAGGAAACAAGAAGTCAGGACTTAAGAATCAGGACGAGAAAAGGAGTCAAGCAATCATGAGTCAAGAGCTAAGACATAAAAAAGCCAGGAATGGATTAGATCTCATTTCCTGGCTCTTGTATCTTATTGTCTTGACTCTAAATTCTTAATTCTTGACTCTTGCCGTCTTGGGTCTATTCCCTAAACGTTAAACCTGAAGTGCATAATATCGCCATCCTGCACAATGTAGGTTTTACCTTCAACACCCAGCTTGCCGTTTTCTTTGATCACAGCTTCAGAACCGTTGAATTTCACAAAATCTTCGTATTTAATTACTTCGGCACGGATAAAGCCTTTTTCAAAATCGGTATGGATCACACCTGCTGCCTGTGGCGCGGTGAAACCCTGGGTAATAGTCCAGGCACGAACTTCCTGCACACCGGCAGTAAAGTAAGTAGCCAGATTTAATAACCTGTATGCCGCTTTGATCAGCTTGTTAACACCCGATTCGGTAAGACCAAGGTCATCCAAAAACATCTGGCGTTCTTCATAGGTTTCCAGTTGTGAAATTTCAGATTCAATTTGGGCTGAAATGATCAGCACTTCGGCATTTTCATCTTTAACGGCTGCTTTTACTTTTTCAACGTAAGCATTACCGGTACTTACCGAACCTTCATCAACATTACAAACATATAATACCGGTTTGGCGGTAAGCAGCCAAAGGTCGGCTACATATTCTTTATCTTCTTCCTCAACAGGTGCAGTACGGGCCGACTTACCTTCCAGCAGGTGATTTTTATAAACGGTTAAAACATCGAAGGTTTTTTTGGCCTCTTTGTCGCCACCGGTTTTAGCCATCTTTTCAACCTTCTGGATCTTTTTCTCGATAGATTCAAGGTCCTTTAGCTGCAGTTCAGTATCAATGATCTCTTTATCGCGGATAGGATCAACCGAGCCATCAACATGGATCACATTATCGTTATCAAAGCAACGTAATACGTGGATGATAGCATTGGTAGCGCGAATATTCGCCAAAAACTGGTTACCTAAACCTTCGCCTTTGCTGGCCCCTTTAACCAGGCCGGCAATATCAACTATCTCTATAACGTTTGGTACAATTGATTTTGGCTGTACTATTTCGGTAAGCTTTGTTAAGCGCTCATCCGGCACTGTAATTACACCCACGTTTGGCTCGATGGTACAAAACGGAAAATTAGCCGCCTGTGCCTTAGCGTTTGATAAGCAATTAAAAAGTGTCGATTTGCCCACATTCGGCAAACCTACTATACCACATTGTAAACCCATTTTTGTGTTTTTAGTTGATTGAGTGAATGGTTGATTGGGTTGATTAAGTTTTGATTTTGGTAAACTAATCAACCATTTAACCTAATAAACCACTCACTTTAAAAAGCGCAAAGATAACAGAAAATTTTGCCTTATAATTTGAAAAAATAAACGACTTTTGCGCTCGGAAAAAAGAAGCAAAATATTAATACACCGATGTAAAAAAGGAGGGCCTATATATGGAAGAAATGGTTGAGCAAGTAGAATTGTTACTGGAAAAACAAGACGATACCCAATTACAGGAATATTTGAACAACCTTAACATATCGGATGTTGAAGAACTGATTGGTGAACTTCCTGAACATGGCCCAAAATTCATCGAAACCCTTTCGCTTAACCGCGCGGTTAACGTGTTCCGCATCCTTGAATTCCCTGTGCAAGAGCGGATCATCAAAAAACTTTCGGGTCAAAAGCTTGAAGATCTGATCAACGAACTCCCTCCTGACGACCGTACGTCACTTTTCAGCGAATTGCATGGTGACGCCGTTCAAAAACTTATCCAAAAACTTTCACGCGAAAACCGCGAGGAGGCTTTAAAACTTTTAGGTTACGAAGAAGAAAGCGTTGGCCGCTTAATGACACCCGACTATATTGCCGTTAAACGCACCTGGGACGTAAGCCGTGTGCTTTCGCACATTCGCCGGTATGGTAAAAACTCAGAGACCATCGATGTTATTTATGTAATTGATGAGCACGGTGTTTTACTTGATGACATCCGGATCCGTGAGATCTTATTGGTAAAGCCCGAAACCAAGGTGAGTGAGCTAATGGATGGTCGTTTGATTTCGCTTAGTGCCAGTGATCCGCAGGAAGAAGCAATCAACGTTTTCAGGATGAATAACCGCACCGCCCTACCTGTTGTTGATAATAATGACGTATTGCTTGGCATTGTAACAGTTGACGACATCCTTTGGATAGCTAACGAAGAATATACCGAAGATATCCAAAAAATAGGTGGTACGGAAGCGCTGGATGAACCATATCTTGATATCAACCTTTTTAAACTTGTAAAAAAACGCGTAGGCTGGCTCATCATTTTATTTTTAGGTGAGATGCTTACCGCTACCGCTATGGGTTATTTTGGCGATGAGATCTCCAAAGTAGTTGTACTGGCTTATTTTATTCCATTAATTATTTCGAGCGGTGGTAACAGTGGTTCGCAGGCTTCAACCCTCATTATCCAGGCCATGGCCCTTGGTGAAGTTACCGTTGCCGACTGGTGGCGGGTAATGCGGCGGGAAATCCTTTCGGGTTTAATGCTTGGTGTTTGTTTAGGTTTGATAGGCTTTTTACGTATAGCGGCCTGGAGCATGTTCAGCAATATTTACGGCCCGCACTGGATGCTGGTAGGTTTTACAGTAGGCGCATCCCTTATCGGCATTGTTTTATGGGGGTCTTTGTCAGGTTCGATGCTACCGCTCTTGTTGAAGAAACTTGGTGCCGACCCTGCTACCTCGTCGGCTCCGTTTGTAGCCACCCTGGTAGATGTTACCGGTTTGATTATTTACTTTACTATAGCCGTAATATTTATGCGGGGTATATTATTGTAATCCTCGTTTTCAAATATAACACACGAAAAAAGCCCTGTTTCTTAATAAGAAGCAGGGCTTTAATTATTTTAGTTTAGTGTTGTTCTGTAGTAATTAGATCTCAAACGAAAAATCTTCATCGGCAGATGCCCTGGCAATTTCAGGGTTTTCGCTGTACTCATAGCGTTTCTCAACTACCTCCTGGTTTGATTTGATGTAGTCGATGGTATCTTTCAAACCTTCGGCAAATTTTTCAAAGTCTTCTTTATATAAAAAGATCTTGTGTTTTACAAACACCCCATCTTCCAAACGTTTTTTGCTTTCAGTAATAGTAACATAATAATCGTTTGAACGGGTTGCTTTTACATCAAAAAAATAGGTCCGCTTCCCGGCTCTCACCTTCTTCGAATAAACCTCTTCACGCTCTCTATTGTCAAAATCTCCCATATATATTTACCTGTAATTAGTTTTGGTTGGCATAAATATAAATAAATTTTCAAAGTGCAAGTATTTTATTCGTTATTATTGAGTTTTTTGAAACAAAAGTGTCATTTTTTTGTGTGGATGACCAATTACAGGTGAGCTGTGAAAAGAGAGCGCATACCAGTTCATCTCCCTACTGGCACAAGTGTTGTGCGGAGGTTGCGGGAATGCTCACTTGTACCCATTCGTTATGCGTTTTGCTCTTCTTCCAGTAATTGTTTTTCGTAAAGCTCAAAGTAGGTGCCTTTAAGCTGCATGAGGTACGCATGGTTACCCTGCTCAACAATTTCGCCGTTATCCATTACCAGGATCTTGTCGGCATTTTTTATGGTGGAAATGCGGTGGGCTATGATGATGCTTGTTTTATCCTGCATTACCCGGCCAAGGTTATTCAAGATCTCCTCTTCCGTGCGGGTATCAACTGCCGAAAGACAATCGTCAAAGATCAAAACCTGCGGATGCTTAAATATGGCGCGTGCAATGGATACGCGTTGCTTTTGCCCGCCCGATAAGGTAACGCCGCGTTCGCCGATGAGTGTTGTAAAACCCTCTTCCAACTCAATGATATTATTGTATACCGCGGCATCTTTGGCGGCCTGCTCAACAACCGGCATATTTAGTACATCGGCGCTAAAAGCAATGTTATTGGCTATGGTATCCGAAAACAGGAAAACCTCCTGCGGTACAAAACCTATTTGCGAGCGATAGTTTTCGAGGCCAAGTGATTTTATCGGCCGACCGTCAATGGTGATCTCCCCGCCTGTAGTATCATACATACGCATTACCAGGTTGGCAATGGTTGATTTACCCGAACCTGTCCGACCTATAATTGCCAGCATCTGCCCCGGCTCTACGGTAAACGAAACATTCTTTAAGGCCTGGATGCCGGTATCGGGATAAATGAATGACACATCATCAAACTTAATCAATCCCTCAACATGGTGTTTGTCTGCAAGCGGCGAAATGATCTCGGGCTTTTCATGCAAAAATTCGTTAATGCGTTTTTGCGAGGCGGCGGCGCGTTGCACCAGTGAGGTTACCCAGCCCAGCGAAATAACCGGGAACGACAGCATATTGAGGTACACAATAAACTCGGCAATATTGCCCGGGGTAATGTTACCTTTTATTACTTCCACCCCGCCAACGTACATGGTTATTACGTTACTGAGGCCTACCAGTAATAACATGATCGGGAAAAACAGGGCTTGTACTTTAGCCAGTTCCATAGAGTGCACTTTATAGTCTTCACTCTCCTTGGCAAAGTTTTCGCGCACAAAGCCTTCGCGCACGTACGATTTGATCACCCTGATACCCGAAAAGTTTTCCTGCACAAAGCTGGATAAGCCCGACAGCCTTTCCTGGATCATCTCGCTGCGGTGATTGATAATATTGTTTACATAGTAAATAACACCGGCCAAAATAGGCAATGGCAATACCGAAAAAATGGCCAGTTGTACGTTTACTGTAAGCATGGCATATATTACCATAACAAACAATACTACGGTATTGATGGAGTACATAATCCCCGGCCCAAGGTACATGCGCACACGGCTAACATCCTCCGTTACCCGGTTCATTAAATCTC
The DNA here is from genome assembly GCF_900100945.1 of Mucilaginibacter gossypii. Taxonomy (GTDB): domain Bacteria; phylum Bacteroidota; class Bacteroidia; order Sphingobacteriales; family Sphingobacteriaceae; genus Mucilaginibacter; species Mucilaginibacter gossypii. The sequence continues at coordinate 9,031 of NZ_FNCG01000022.1, forward strand.
CGGTATTGTGGCGGCGATAAAAGGCGAGAGAAAGTTCCTGGTAGTGGTTGTAGATCTCGTTTTTTAAATCGTACTCGATATGGCGCGACATGAGGATGATGGTTTGCCTCATAAAAAACAGGAACAGGCCCCGCAGCAAGGCCAGCACCAATACCAGTGTACCAAACAGGAATAAGCTGGTACCGAAAATATCGTAAATAAAACTCTGCCTGTCGAAACCCGAGAAAAGCTGGTAGGCCCCTATGTTTTCGGTAACCAGGTCAAAAGCTACGCGGATAACCTGTGCCGGCAGCACACCAAAAACATTGGATATAATTACAAACAACACACCCGGGATAAGCCGCCAGCGGTATTTGTAAAAAAACTTATTAAGGTATGCGAGGTCTTTCATTTATTATTATAGTCCGGAAGTCGGGAATGTCCGAAAGTCGGAAAGCCCTGACATAATAATCAAAAGTATTAAAATTTGGGGAGAGTGATGGAATGGAAAAGTCGGGAGGATGTAAGAATGTTACATTGATACACCCGTAATAATCCTGGAAGTGTTCAATTTTTAAAAGTGTGAACACTTGCATATTTTTCTAAAATAAACACCATTGATAATCAATGCATTACAAACAACACAAACGCCCTTAAAAGTCCAATTGAACACACACATCCTAATAATCAATCAGTTACAAAATCAAGAAGTAAAAAGTTGAACACCCGTTTTTTAAAAGTTGAACACTGACAGGATCATGCCAGTATGATTGCGCTTTGTTAATTAATCGTTTATCAAAAGTAAGGGGCTACACGTCATCAATTTTTAACAAGCGGAGCGCCAGGCCGCATGAGGCTTGTCAATAAATTTTAAGCTAACAGGCTTTTAATATTACTGTTTTAAATACCAGGCTCCGTAAAATCAAACACAATGGCCGGTGTTTCCTGCAATAACAGTACCTTCGCCGCGTTTACAAAACGGAAGCGGGTAATATTGATCTGCTTCTATAATTTATAATTAAACTTAACCTTTGACCAAAATATCTCTCTCGCTCCTGATGACTGCCAAATTACGTACACTCCCTTTATACTTATTACTTATATGTTTCTTTGCAACCGGATGTAAAAAGACCGATAGTCCACCAAAGCCAACTACAACAATAGCTATTAATCCTTCATCGTTAAATGTAGTTAAAAACCCGATCTATTCTTACCGGTTAGAAGCAACGGTTAGCAATGGCTCGGGATCTGAGCAAATAACCTGGAGCTCCGAAAACACCAGGATAGCAACAGTTACTGCCAATGGCTTGGTTTCGTGCTTAGCGGCAGGGCAAACCAATATTGTTGCTACCCTTACAGATGGAAAAACCTTTGCTAAATGTAAAGTGACCATTACCGACGAAAACGATTACAAATATAGGCTCATACTTAAAGACAAGGGCACATCTGCTTATTCGATAAATAAACCATCCGAATTTTTATCGGCGCGAGCAATTGAGCGCCGCCGGAAACGTAATATCCCAATTGATGGAACAGACCTCCCGATCTCTCCCGATTATATTAAAGCGATAAAACAGGTAGGCGGTGTGATAGTAGCACAAAGCAAATGGCTTAACACGGTTAGTGTAAACACATCCGATCAGTTTTTGGTAGATAAATATAAAGCGCTGCCATTTGTAAAAGATGTGATATTGGTGTGGGAAGGGCCAAGACTTAGCACCCCACCTGCCAAATACAACGATATACCACAGCCTGGTTCAAACCAAACCGCGAATACGCCGCTTGATTATGGCGCGGCAACAGCAAATATCAGCACATCCAACGGGCAGGTCCTGCACAACAAGGGTTTTAAAGGCGCCGGGATTGATATTGCCGTTATTGACGCAGGCTTTATCAACCTGAAAACCAACCCGGCTTTTAACAACATTAGCATCAAGGGCGCAAAATCATTTGTTTATGAAAGTCCCGATCCATATGCTATTGATAACCACGGCGTATGGGTTACATCATGCATGGCGGTGAATAAACCCGGAACCTATGTAGGCACAGCCCCCGAAGCAAATTACTGGTTATTCCATACTGAGGATGCATCTACAGAGTATCCTATTGAAGAAGATTACTGGGTTAACGCCATTGAGTACGCCGATAGCGTTGGGGTAGATATCGTTAATTCGTCGCTTACTTATACAAATGGTTATTACCTGACCGAGGCCCGGTATAAATTTGAGGATATGGACGGAAAAACGGCAATGGCCACGAGGGCAGCCAATGTTGCATTTAACAAAGGCATTTTTATTGTATGCTGTGCAGGTAACGAACAGCAATGGGTAGGTACTCCTGCCGATTCGCCTGATGTGCTAACGGTAGGTGCAGTTAACTATACAGGTATTATTGTCCCTATCTCGTCGTTTGGAATAACAGTTGATGGCCGTGTTAAACCCGATATTGTAGCGGTGGGCATAGGAGCCGGTGTGATTAACCCGATGGGGGTTTCGGAAGAACGAATGGGCACATCCTATTCCAGCCCTATTATGTGCGGCCTGGCTGCCTGTTTATGGCAGGCTTATCCCAAACTAACTAATAGAGATCTGCTTGTGGTGCTCAGAAAATCAGCTAACAAATATAATAACCCGGTTATGCCTTACGGTTATGGCCTTGCCGATATGCAAAAAGCTATGGATTTTGCTAAAACTATATCTGATGCTAAATAATATGAATATGATATATATCCGTTACTGCAAGGCCATACTTTGCGGTAAATGCGCTCATTTATAATAAGCCACAAATTTAAACCCGAAAATTCCCTCAAAATCAAATTTGTTTTCATAATCCAATTATAATCATCAAGCCTTTAATATCTAACTAAAGGTTGTTGATACATATTTAATGGCGTTTTCATACATACTGCAACTTAATATCTTTGCCAGTATTAAAAAAAACCTCTACTTTTGTGCGCTTAAAGACATTTACTTATAGTACTAATGCCTGAACAACATCCACCGGAATCCATATTTAACCAGCTTGACGCTTTCGGGCATAAGAAAGTTGTTTTTTGTACCGATCCTGATACCCATCTGAAAGCTATTATTGCAATCCACAATACAACGCTTGGCCCTGCTTTTGGCGGCGTACGTATGTGGGCCTATAAAACCGAAGGTGATGCCCTTAATGATGTATTGCGATTAGCAAAAAGCATGACCTACAAGGCAGCGATAGCCGGCCTTAACCTTGGCGGCGGCTATTCGGTGATCATCGGCGATTCGCGCCAGGACAAGAACGAAGCTTTACTGCGTAAATTTGGCCGGTTCATTAAAAACCTTAACGGCGAATTTATCGCTGCCGAAGACGTAGGCACCAGTCCGCGCGATATGGAGTACATTAAAATGGAAACCAACCATGTTACCGGCGCTCCTGAAAACATCGGCGGCAGCGGTGACCCATCGCCAATAACAGCGCTGGGCGTTTTGATGGGCATTAAGGCTTGTGTTAGGGAAATGTACGGCAGCGACAGCTTAACAGGCAAATCGGTTATTGTACAGGGCATTGGCCATGTGGGCGAAAACCTGGTACGCCTGCTTAGGGACGAAAATGTAAAAGTTTACGCCAGCGATATTAATGAGGAACGCGTAAGCCAGATCTCCAAAAAATATGGCGCGCAGCCGGTATCAAATAATAATATTTTTGATATCGATGCCGATATTTACGCTCCCTGCGCTATGGGCGGTACCGTAAATGATCAAACCATTGCTAAATTAAAATGCGGCATTATTGCGGGTTCGGCCAATAACCAACTGCTTGACGAGAGTGTGCACGGGCAAATGCTGCTTGATAAAGGGGTTCTCTTTGCCCCCGATTATGTGATCAACGCGGGTGGTATTATTACCGGTTATTCGGAGTTGATGAATTTCAATAAAAAGCGTACCTTACAGCTTACAGAAAATATTTATGAGGCTACGCGCAATGTGTTAAAGCTGTCAAAGGCCGAAAACATTCCAACCATTAGCGCGGCCAATAAAATAGCCGAAAAACGCATTGAAGACATCAGAAAAGTAAAATCATCCTATTAAAACAATTAATTTTTATATAAACCGTTTGCATAAGCAAACCAAATCGTTCTTACAAAAATGTTAAACAGAAGGCACCTCCGGGTAAAGGTATTACAGGCACTGTACGCGTATCATCAATCAGACACGAAAGATGTTAAGCTATTCGAGAAAAACATGTTGAGCAGCATTGACCAGGTTTACGAAATGTATATCTGGATGCTATCATTAATTAATGAAGTAGTAAGTTTTGCCGCGAATGACGCACAGGAACGCGCCAACAAACACCTCCCTACCGCCGATGACTTAAATGCAAACCTAAAGATCCTCACCAACAGGTTTATCCTGAGCCTGAATGATAATAAGGAATACATTACAGCCTGGAAAAAGTACAAAGTTGACTGGACCTTTGAGCCCGAACTTGCAAAATCACTTTTCATTATCCTTAAAAACTCGCCCGAGTATGCCGAGTATCTTGCCAAAACAGACGATACACTGCAAACAGACAAGGATATCATCAAATTCATTTTCAAAAAGGTTATCCTTAAATCATCATTAGCCGAGCAGGTTTTTGAAGACAGGTTTATTTTTTGGCCTGTTGATAAAGACGTGCTCCAGGCGCTGATTGCCAAAACGTTCAAAAACTTTTCGCATGATGATTACAAGCTTAACCAGCTTGCCGAAATTACCGGCAACTGGGTTGAGGACCGTGATTTTGTGGTAAACCTGTTTCAGCAAAGCATCAGGTACAATGAGGCCTACCATGAGCTGATAGCCGCTAAAACACAAAACTGGGAGCCCGAGCGTATTGCCATGATGGATACCCTGTTAATGAAAATGGCTATAACTGAGTTTATTAACTTTAATTCTATCCCGGTTAAGGTTACTATAAACGAGTATCTTGAAATATCAAAAGAGTTTAGCACGCCTAAGAGTAATTCATTTATAAACGGTATCTTGGACAAGATTTTAATAGAGCTTAAAGCCGAAAACAAAATCAAAAAGATAGGCCGTGGCTTAATAGAATAATATTAAAAAATGAAAAAACTATTTTTAAGCTTAGTAGCAGCAGGCATGTTATTATCGGCCTGCAACAGCAGCAACGGCAACACAGCCGATAACGCTTCAAAAGCTAATGCCGATAGCGCCGCAACCGCGGCTAACGCGCCGGTAGCTAAATTTGAAAAGGAAAGCCACGATTTCGGCAAGATCAAAGAAGGCGACAAGGTATCATACGATTTCAAGTTCACCAATACCGGTAAATCGCCGTTAATTATTACCAACGCGCGTGCTACCTGCGGCTGTACTACCCCTACCTGGCCAAAAGCGCCAGTTAAACCCGGCGAAAGCGGCGTGATCAGCGTTACTTTTAACAGTGCCGGTAAAAGCGGTTTACAGGATAAACAAATAACCGTTACGGCAAACACCCAGCCTGCCGAAACTATGGTACATTTAATTGGCGAGGTTTTAAAAAAATAACAATTAATTTAAACAAATGATAGCTACTATTTTATTACAGGCTTCAAGCGGCGGCTTAGGCAGCTACGGTTCATTAGTACCAATGGTACTGATTATCGTGGTGTTTTACTTCTTTATGATCCGCCCGCAGGTTAAAAAGCAAAAAGATCAAAAAAAATACGTTGAAGAACTTAAAAAAGGCGACAGGGTTATAACTACAGCCGGCATCCACGGCCGTATCGTTGATTTAAACGAAACCACATTTTTGGTTGAGGTTGAAAACGGCAAGATCCGTTTTGATAAATCGGCCATATCGCTTGAGGCATCAAAAGCTTTGAACACACCGGTGGTTGAAAAGAAAGCGTAATTGAGCTTAAAGCATAAAGCTAAAGGCCAAAAGCCAAAACAACCTTAGTTTAAACTAAAGCGAAACGCTTAAAGCCGAAAGCAAAATATACTTATAAATAAAACAGCAAAAGCTGAAGGTTAAGAAATGAGCAATACATTTTTCGGCTTTCAGCTTTTAGCATTAAGCCCTCAGCTTAAAATATGGCAATAGTAAAATTATCGGCAACAGAACGCAGGCGGCTCTCGGTATTTTTTACCTGTTTGTCGCTGGCTATCATTGCCTGGATTTTTACTACCCTTTCCGATCCGCTTCCGTATAAGGTTAAAAAAGTTTTAACTTTTAAAAACGCTCCGCAAAGGCGGGCTTTTCATTCGCTGCAGCCCGATACTGTTGATGCTACCATACAGGGTACCGGCTGGCAAATGCTGTTCTCCAGGCTCAACAGCGATAATAGGCCACTAACTGTTGACCTCCGCTCGCTCGAAACCCGCAATTATGTGGTTATCGACAGCACGCAGCTTAAGCAGATGAATATGGGGAAAGATCCGGCTAACCGCGTTTCATCTATTGACCCGGATACGCTTTATTTTGATTTCAGTAACCGCCTTATCAAAAAGGTACCCGTTCAGCTTACCATGGGCGTTAGCTATCAAAAGCAATTTGCCGTATCTGGTAACATAACGGTGAGGCCTGCTTATGTTACCGTGAGCGGCCCTATTGAACGCCTGAAGCAAATCACCTCGTGGAAAACAGACTCGCTTAAATTCAGTAATGTTAATGAAACCATTAATACCCGGGTTAACTTAAAGCCCAGCAATGAAGGCAACCTGAATGTTTATCCACGCTCGGTACAGGCCATTGTCCCGGTTGATGAATTTACCGAAAAAACGCTGGAGATCCCCGTGAAGTTGATCAATAACAATAACTATTACACCGTAAAAGTATTTCCGCAAAAAATTAAAGTAACTTTTACTACGTCTTTAAACCGGTATGCCGATATTGATGAAGACCTGTTTGAGGCTGTTGCCGATCTTAATCTTTGGCGCGATAAGGGTTATACAGCCCTGCCGGTAAAACTTATCCATATGCCTCCCTTTTGTAAAATAGTAAAGATTGCCCCTGCCAATATTGACTTCTACATAAAAAAATAATGCTTAAAATAGGTTTAACCGGTAACATAGGCAGCGGCAAAACTACCGTAGCCCAGGTATTTGAATTGCTTGGCATCCCTGTTTTTTATGCCGATGACGAAGCCAAAAAAGTAATGGTTACCGACCGGCTTCTTATTGAAGGTATTAAACAAACATTTGGTCGGCAGGCTTATTTTGATGATGGCAGCCTGAACCGCAAATATATATCGGGGATAGTTTTTAACAATAAAGCCGAACTTGAAAAGCTTAACGCCCTGGTACATCCTGCCGTGTTCAGGGCTTTTGATAGTTTTGACCAACTGCACAAGGATGCTCCCTACGTGATCCGGGAAGCGGCCATTTTGTTTGAAAGCGGCTCATACAAAATCTGCGACAGGGCCATTATGATCACCGCTCCGCTTGAAGTTCGCATTGCCCGCGTAATACAGCGCGACGGCATTAGCCGGGCCGATGTTGAAAGCCGCGAGGCCCGCCAGCTATCGCAGGAGGAAAAACTGAAACTGGCCAATGATGTAATTATTAACGATGGTAAACAATTGGTTATACCGCAGGTAATAGCCCTGCATGAACTTTATTTATCGCTCGCTCAGCATTAATGATACTTGACGATTTTGTTTCTTTTGACGAAAAAGGGCTGTACTGCAAATACGGCGACTTTTATATCGATCCGCAACTGCCGGTAAAAACGGCTGTAATATCCCATGCCCATGCCGATCATGCCATAAGTGGTAACAACAACGTTTACTGCACACGTGCCACAGCAAGCATTATGCAGCTTAGGTATGACCGTACCGCCGCCAAAGTTTTTAACATAGCTGCATTTAACCAGTCGTTTGAAGTAGACAGGGTTACGGTAACACTGATCCCGGCGGGGCATATGCTTGGTTCTGCACAAATACTGATGGAGTATGAAGGCGCAAGGTATTTATACACCGGCGACTACAAGCTACAGCCCGATGCTACCTGCGAACCTATTGAATGGGTTACCACCGACGTGCTGATCACCGAGAGTACTTTTGCCAATCCGGCTGTTATCCATCCCGATCCGGTGACTGAGATCCGTAAGATTAACGATATTAAAAGCAATATTTTACTTGGTGCGTATGCGCTGGGTAAAAGCCAGCGGTTGATCAACCTCATTACCGAACATTCCCCGCAAAAAAAGATCCTGGTACATCATAAAATAATGCCCATCAATGCCATTTATGAAAAGATGGGCTTCCATCCCGGTAAGTACCAAATTTACGGCCGCAAACTGATGAAGGTGCAGGATGAGTTTGTTTACATTGTACCGCCCTTTACTTTCGACAGTTACATCAGGGCCACGGGAGTAAAACGCCTTTTTGCATCGGGATGGAAAAACCTGCAGGTTAATAACCAGGATACCCTCTTTATATCCGACCATGTGGACTGGAACGATATCCTGCAAACCATCGCCAACACCAAACCCAAACAGGTGTGGACACTTCACGGTAAAGGCGAGCACCTGAAAGCTTATTTTAAAGATGATATCTTTGTAAAAATTCTGAACTGATGTTGCAGGAAGGCATTGATTATTATATCAACGAAGATGGCAATTTTGTTTTTACCGAAGCCTACCATTTAAAGCGGGGCTATTGCTGTAAAAACAAGTGCCTGCACTGCCCCTGGGGTTATGGCAAGGTAAAATTATTTGGAAATGACACTGAATCAGACGGTAGCGATAAATAAATCAATGTTAAATTAAAAATAATTAAACATATTTGCATCCAATTCATTACTATTACTATGCGAATAGAAGACGAAATACAAAGTACCAATTTTGAAGACAACTACCACAAAGTGGCCATTAACGTGGCATACACGCAAGGTTGGCTGGCTAACTATTTTCGTTGTCATTTTGAAAAACATAATATTACCCAGCAGCAGTTCAATATACTGCGAATCCTGCGCGGCCAATACCCCAAACCGGCTACCATAAATTTATTGAAGGAAAGGATGATCGATAAAATGTCGGATGCATCGCGGATTGTTGACCGCCTTGTTCAAAAAGGACTGGTATCACGCTGCACCAATAATAAAGACAGGCGCGCTGTAGATATCCGCATCAGCGAAGAAGGCCTTGCAACTCTTTCAAAAATGGACGCCGAGTTTAAAACCAAAGAAATCCTAAGCAATAACCTCACCGAAGATGAAGCCGCGACCCTAAGCGATCTATTGGACAAAATGCGGGGATGATTTTTTAGGTGAAAGGGAAAAGGCGAAAGGTTTATTGCCTTTAAATTCAAAATAAAAACATGTCATTGCGAGCGTAGCGCGGCAATCTCGTAGCCAACGCATGTACGATCTGCATCGGCTACGAGATTGCTTCGTCGTTCCTCCTCGCAATGACATATCATGTATAAACTTTAATTGGTTACGAAGCCTTAAATACAGCCACTTCATCCTTCAGTATAGCAAGCACTTCCGGCCCTACGTTACCAAAGAAAGAAACGCCCATTGCGCCGTTTTTAAGCGCCACCTTAATACCGGTGCGGATCTCATCATCACTCTTAAAATCTGAAAGATACAGACCTGCATATAGCGGAAACCTTCCGGCCAAAAAATGCACACCTTCCGCTACTGCGTTACCTATCCAGCTCACGCCTTCTTTGTAAAAACCGTGGTAAATCATGGGGCAAATGCCATCCATGTTCCAGTTTGTCCAGTCCTGCCTTACGTTGCGGCGGGCAACTTCGGGTGTTGGGAATACGGCCGCTGTTATCTGTTTTTTATGCTGGTGGGCTACAGTCGAAATACCGTTTACTACGCGGGTTATGTTATTATACCTGAACAAGCGCCATGAAAGGCTTGCTTCAGGATATTGGATCTGATCGAGATCTTGGTTGTATTCTTCCTTGAATTTGGCTTTGCAAACATCGCAGTAGCAAAAATCATATTCGGGCAGCTCTTTGGTTTGATCGATCTTGTAATGGTCCCAAAGGTTTACAGGCAATATCACATCGCAATAACGCACATAATCCAGGTGGATACCATCGATATAATCTTTAGCCAAAATATCATCGACAGTTTTGGTTAAATACTCCTGCACTTCGGGGCGCGACGGGCACAGCCAGCGATAATACTGCACATAAGGCGGATGATCTGCACATGATTCGCCTTTGCGGTTTTTGCTGTACCATTCGGGCTTTTCGGTTACCAGTTCGGCACGGTTAAAAGTCCAGATCCAGCGGTGGGCCTCCAGGCCTTTAGCTTTAGCGGCACGGAAATGGCGCTCACTGTCGTTCTCGAAAAATATACCCGTTATCCCCGATGCTTTGTAGGAAGCGTAGCGGGTGGCCAGCTCATCATCTGTATCTTTGGGGTTAGGGTTGATCCATACCCAGTTTTTCATGGCTTTTTTCTTGCTGCTTTTGGCAGCTTCAACAGCGGCATTGCTTGCTAAGGGCAACTGGGCAGCCACGCCGGCCAATAAACCGGCCTTTAAAAATTCGCGCTTATTCATGGAGTTTTAGGGATTATCTGTGCTGTACCAGGCCATCCTGGTCAATGGTATAGGTTGTTTGGTTTTTGCTATCGATAATATAAGCTATAAACTGATGGGCAGTTGCTTCCAGCTTAAGTTCGTTAGCATGGCCCGTTACGGTTACCTTATTTTCAACACCCAGGTTGTTTAATGAGGTGCAGTATTCGTGATGATCTTTAAACCACTGCTTTTGCTTGTAATAAACCAGCCACAGGTATTTCTTTTGCTCTTCGGCGCAAGGCATTTTAAACGTCGCGTCATCAGCCTCATGATCGCTGAAAAGGAGGTAGCCCCAGCGTTCGGGGTAATGCATATTGATAAGTCCCTGGTTGCTCCAAACCCAGTTATGCTCGGGCAAATTATGCCCGGCATTATCCTGCAGCTTTACATATTTGCCATTCTGCACTTTAATATCGTACTGCACCCGCGAAAAATTGATGCGCCATAAAGTACCATCCTTTATCACAGCGCGGTTAAAGCCACCGGCTATGGCTTTAAATGGGATAGCCATTTCAACCGTCCAGCCTTTATCAGTATCCGTAGGATCATTCAGCGTACCCTCAACTTTTACCGCCGAGCGCAGGCCATGCGTATCCCAACCGGTTACCGCGGCGCCGTCATTTCGGTAAGGCCTGGTCAAAAACAAATCGAAAATGGTATTGAGGGCATTCACCTCAATTTCAAAATATTTATGTGTGCTGTTTGTGGGATCGATAAACAGCTCAAAATCATTATCCTTGTAAACAATATCATCATGATGGCTAAGCGTAGCCCAAACATGGGAATCTCTGATCCGGGCTGCTACATACAGGCAGCTATCGTCCCAAAGCATTTTAACGTTGGTTTGCAGCGGAGGCTGCGGTTTAAGGCGACCCTCAATATCCTGGAAGTCCCGGGTCCATTTGGCCTGCTGCCATACAGCATCTTCCACATCGCCGTCAATTACCGGCGCTTGCTTTACGTGTTTCGCAACATAGCCGTAAGGGGTGGTAAACAGATCAGGGAATTCTTTAAAAGCGTCCTGTGCTTTTACAAATCCCGGGAGTATAAATAAAGCGGCTGTAAGGCCCGGCTTAATAAAACAATTGTCAAAGATGTTGCTCAGTTTCATTTACTGCCCAGCGCTAAGATGTAATCAAACTCTTCGCGCTTTACCCCCATTACCGATAAACGCCCCTGTCTTACCAGGCCAATGTCCTGTAATTTAGGGTCGGCTTTGATCTGCTCAAGGGTTACCGGGGTTTTCAGGGCTTCAACTGGGGCAAGGTCAACCACTACCCAATTGGTATCATCGGTTGTGGGGTCCTGGTAAGCTTCCTTAACAACTTTGGCTATGCCTACAATCTCTTTTCCTTCGTTGCTGTGGTAAAATAACACCAGGTCGCCCTCCTTCATTTCCCTCAGGTTATTGCGTGCCTGGTAATTGCGCACACCATCCCAAAAGGTACGACCATCCTTATTGAATTTTTCCCAGCTATATTTAAAGGGCTCACTTTTTACTAACCAATGTTGCATTTGTACGGTATAATTTTTTGTAACGTAAAAATGTAAAAAAGGGAGCGTAAACTAAAATGCGCTACAGGCAATACAGGGTATTGTTACAATGAAATTACGGGGTGGAGTGGTGATGTAGGGGTGGGGAACATGATTCTTACCGCCTTGTGGCCGACCTTTCAGGTTACCTGACTCCCCCGGTTTAAATGATGCTTCGTTTTTCGCCATCCTCCTGTATAATTCGATTCGGGTAACAGATATATACTGCAGAAAAGGGAGCGTGATTGATTACTTTTCTCTATTTTCACAAAATGGATATAGAAGCGAAAATTGGAGACTTTGTTGATTTTTATGCAGATTCCGAATCTATGGACGTCAAAAGGGGATTGATTTATTCAATAAATGAGAAAGAAGATTTATACGAAATAATTGCAGATTATGAAGATGGTGGAACCGAATTAATATTTATTAATGAGGTAGATATTTTTGAATTATATAAAAGTTATAAAGTCGACAAAATAGATACTATAAAAAATTTATATAATGACTCAAAAATAATTGCCATTCTTATTCCATTACACCGAACAATTTTAAAATCTCCAAATTCTTTCAAATACTATGAAGAATATTCATTAACTGAAAAAGAGATATTTCTCTTTCCTGAAAATTCAGATGAAGGAAATTATATTATGAATAACCAAAGTCAAAATAAAACTATTGCAGCCTCGAAATACTGTTATGAACACGTTAAGTTAGGAAATGAAGACCACATAGTATGTAGTTATATCAACCCATAGCGATATAATCCGGTGTTCTAAAAATTTCACTTTGTTAGTCACTAAGTTAATCGTAATATATAGTGAGGGTACTAAACAGCCCAACTGAACACCAATGAAAAATCCAACAATAACTTTTATAACCAACCTAACAGGAAGTCTAATTTTAAGTGATAGCGCAAAGAACACTGTTAGAACTGCAACTTTTGAAGTAGCTTAAGCCTCAATGACAAAAATCGTATTTGGGTACATTTCAAAAATGAAATTTGCCCAGAATTTTGGGTTGAAATAAAAATATATAACCCCGACAATCTTAAAGCCGATATCAAAAGATTTTTAGAACGTCAATACAAATAATTTTCCTATATCGAGGCGTTCTTCAAAAGTCTGGACTATTTATCTGAAATAGATAAATGGCAAAGCTTTCAAAACAAAAAATAAAAGAACACAACAAAGGAAGCCCATCATTCATTACTCGTTAACAACTGGGTCAGCCTTTTAGCATTTTGTGCGTTGATAGTGTTTGTTAAAGGAACAGAAGTAAAAACAGCAATTCCCTGGTCATCATCGGGGTGATAGCTCAACAATAGTTTTACCGTGCGCGAATCCCACAGATAAACGTCCTGGTAATCATTTGGCTTTGCGGTGAAGGTACCGTACCAGTGCAAAAATTTACTGAGCATTTTATAGCCCTGGTTACGGTTAAAGAAAACATAAATATTTACTATTTTATTTTGCCATGTACGTACACAAATATGAGTTGCGGTTAGCCCCTCTTCCAGTTCCAGCTGCTTATCCGGATGATATTCATAGGTAACACAGCTATCAGCATCGGGCTTGCTGCCTTCACCATCAATGTAAGTTAAAGCCTGCTCCTGCTCGCCGGTTAATAAGCCGCCCAGGTTAAACCCGCCAATTCCGTTGCGTGCCCTTAAATATGCCAGCGACCCAATTTTCCCTGCCTGTGAAAAACCCGGCGAATGTAAACACATGATGATCAAAAGCCCCATAACTACTCTGTAGGGCAAGTAGCAAAAAAGCTTAGCTTTCATATCCTCCTCCTTCGTTTTACAACGGCTAAATCAGCACCGTAACAAGGGGTACTTAAGCCATTGAGTAAAACGAATTTGGAGAAATAATCAACTGATTATCAAACCGTAATAACGATTGTATCACAAATTGAGCTACCTTTACACTTTATTGCACAGATACTTGTTTACTTCTTTCGCAACAATGTATAATAAACCGCAAAAAACTTTTGATACTAATCAGTCAGCATATATTCTTTAAGCTCGGCCTGTAGTTTTATGGCCTGCGTAATGAGGGTCTTATCGTTGATATATTGTTCAAAAGCGACATGGGGCCGATCAGGTTTTCCTTAAAAATATCCTTAAATCTGGAGTATTTTAATGCCAGGTTCCACTTGTCTTTCAGATACTCAAAAACCTGTTCATCCGCGTCTTTCAGCATCGAATAATTAACAACTACAAAAGCATACCGGGGCAGTGTTTCAATACATTTCAAAATATCCTGGTTGTAGGCTATCCAAACTTTCAGGTATTCGGTGGCATGATCATTATAAAACTGCACCATGCGGCGGCCGCGGCGAAATTTTGTCCATACCAGCCTTGAAAAATATTTACGCGCCATGTACCTGTTTTCCACCCACTTAAATTCACGCCGTAAAAGTGAACTAACTACCGACTGATAATCGCGCAGGATAACCAGGTAACAGGCATCGGGCAGCAGTTCTTTATATACATCCAGAAACAGACAGGTCCGCGGGTCTTTCCAGCCCCATTGGTCGTATAACTGTTGTTTAACTTTAATAATGCTTTTAAGCTTTTCCCTTTCGTACAAGGTAAACTGGGCCACATGCTCAACCGTAAGCCCGGTTTTGGGCAGGTTATGGCCGGCCAGGATCTCTTCGTGCATTTTTAAAAATTCAATATCTTCAAAATGCCCTTCCACATTGCCATGGCCGCCGGGTACCAGTTTTTCGCCTGTTTGCAGACCGCATTTGCTCAACCACTGGGTAATAAGCGAGGTTCCGGAACGGTGCATTCCGGTAATGATCAGTACTCTTTTTTGCATAAATCTGTTATGGGCGTCCTCTTTATCAGGAGTAGCTTGGTATCTTATTCGTCTGCTTAACAGGATGCAGGTTATTTATAATATAATAGAGCAGTGATGAGGTACTTTGTTGTATGGTATAATTGCAGGTATCAATGTATAGGCCGGGCTTAACAGGCACATCAAACCTATCATTAATACCTGTCAGGTTGGGTAGTTTATCAGGATGCCCATCCGGCAGCAACGCCCTTTTGTACAAACCTTTAGTGTCGCGGCTTATCAGCTTGTTCACCGGGCAATCTACGTGGATAATACTTACATGATCATATTTTTCGGCAAGTTCCTGCCTGACATCGTCATATGGATTTATAGCACTCACTATGGTAACAATACCCTGAGCGCTGAAACGACTGGCTACAAAGCCCAGGCGGCGGATATTCTCGTTCCGGTCTTCCTTACTAAAGCCCAGATCACGACAAAGTGCCGCGCGGTATTCATCACCGTCAATGATCTCAATTTTAATGCCCAGGCTTGTTAATTCGGCGGCCACACTTTTTGCCAAAGTAGTTTTTCCCGCACCTGATAATCCGCAAAATAAAAGTATCATGCCTTAATTTTTTTATTTAGTATGCTTTATTGATCAGCTTAACATATTGCTTAGGATGAGTGAACTTAGGAAATTAATTGGCTGATGAATTTTGTTACATTGTAAATAATCAATTACACGCAACACTGAACAACGGAAAGTCAGGAGAAAAAAACAGCCAATACCGGCTAAAAATGAAGATTTAACGAATAAATGGATGTATACGGTCAAACACTAACCAACGCTACACTTAACAAAAATGTTACGTTATTTAATTTATTAGAAATGATTTTTGAGATTATTTGAGGACCCGTTTTTATGATATATTTACTGTGGGCTAAAGAACCTATCACAATAAACATGAACGAATTTTTACTTAACGGGGGTGCCTATGTTGGCAATACCAAAGTCTCCAAACCTTTTGCAGCTTTGAAAGCTGATACTTCTGTACTCAAGATTAACCTTGGTTTGTTAGGCCAGTTATTTTTTAACGCCGATGATATTGTTCAAATCGAATATGCATCCTCAATTGCCGGCAGCGGCATCAAGATAATACACAACGTATCGTCATACCCTAAAAAAGTTATGTTTACAGCAAACATGCCTTACAATGACATAATTGAAAACATAAAAGCAACAGGATTCTTTAATAAAACCGCCAATAACCAGGTACAATATTACCAGGTTAAGAAAATGCAGGGGCAGGGCAGAATACCATTTAAAACTGCAGCATTAATTGTGTTTTTAGCGGGCTGGAATATCCCTCTTTTTGCCGGTTTTATAAAAGAAGGGGTTGGCCGTGCTGCAAATTATTCGCTCGTGTCACTCCTGTTCGTTTTTTTTATGATCGCACTGACACTTTTTTCACCGGCTTTCAGGGCATTAGTATTGAAAGAGGATAGAGAAATAAATGACCTGAAAAAGTCTTTATATTTCTTATGGTTTATTGTTACAATTGGCGGCCTCATGTATGCTATCATAAGCCGGGTACCTTTTAACAAATAATCATTAAAAAACTATTCAGCATCCTCGGCAACCGGCTTTTCTTTACCCGGCATAAAAAGTAAAACAAGCGCCCCTATTTGTAACAGGTCAATTATAACAGCGATGCAGCCTGCATAAAAGTTTGCCTTAAAAGTTGCGGGCAGATTTATAGCGTCAGGCGTTATAGTTAAGATTAATAAGCCTAATAGCAGCCATTTTGCCCATTTATAACCCCGCCTGATAAATAAAGCCAGTAAAAGTAAAATGCCCAGCGCTATGCACGTTGCTAAAGCGATTTGAAAAGAAGCCGACCTTCCGCCGTTCAAATAATAATAAACCAGGTACAAAACCGCCGATACGCGGATCATGCCGGATGCTATATTAACTTTTGATTGCGAGGATAGGGTCATAACTGTTAAATCGAAATCGGCATCAATGCAGGATTTTAAACATCAACTCCTTCATCAACTCACCGTGCGGCGCGTTTGATTCAACGCCTTTGCTTTTCAAATCATATTCGCGCAGGTAGCTGATCACCTGGAAAATTTCACCAAGTGGGTAGTTACGGGCGGCCTGCTCATAATCTTTAATAAAGTATGGGTTAACGCCCATTTCGCGGGCAAGGTTTTGCGGGGTTTTATCTTTTACGTAATGGTACACCAGCACCTTGCTGAAAAAGTTATTCAGGTTGCCGAGCACCAAAACAATGGGATTTGATTTGGGATTGGCTTCAAAGTAATTGATGATCTGGTTTACCTTGTAAGCATCTTTTTTGGTGAGGGCCGTTTGCAGCTCAAATACATTGTACTCCTTACTGATACCAATATTATCCTGGATATGCTTCAGGGTAATCTCCTGCCCGGCACTAACATTCAGCATCAGTTTTTCGAGTTCGTTGGCAATTTTAGCCAGGTCGTTACCCAGGTACTCGGCAATCATGGCCGATCCCTGCTGGTTCATTTTGTAGCCCTTCTCGCTTACATACCCTTCAACCCAGGCCGGCACCTTATTATCATATAAAGTGGCCGACTCAAAAATAAGCCCGTTCTTTTCAATGGCTTTGTATGTTTTCTTGCGCTTATCAAACTTACCGTATTTGTAGCAAAAAACAAGAATAGTACTGGGCAGCGGGTTTTCGAGATAGCTCAATACCGGGTCGATGCTTTTTTTATTGTCATCGTCCTTGCCCCATTTCATGTCCTGGGCTTCTTTTACCAGTACCACCTGGTAATCGGCCATCATGGGGTAACGCTTGGCGGCATTGAGCACAGTCATGATATCAGTATCCTTGCCGTACACTACGGTTTGGTTAAAGCCGCGTTCGTGTTCTGGCAGCAGATTGTGCTCAACGTAATTGCTTACCAGGTCGATAAAATAAGGTTCCTCCCCATGCAGCAGGTACAGCGGTTTAAACTTACGGTTCTTAAGGTCCTTTAATATCTCGGCAGCAGTCATATTTCAGATTCAAAAGTACTAAGTCGAAAGTCAAAAGTGGAATGTATTTTTATTTAGCCAATGCCCAATGATATATTTATTAATTTTGATGCCCAACTTAGGGCTCATAACTTTATACTTCAGACTTTTCAAAAATGCTCCAACCGCTTAATCTGCCACCCTACCCTTTTAAAATAAGCGACGATAACGGAACATTAACGCTTTTTGACGAGATCCGTAAGAAAACCATCATCATTACACCCGAAGAGTGGGTACGCCAGCATTTTGTACAATACCTTATCAAACAAAAAAACTACCCCCGCTCATTAATTAAGCTGGAAGGCGGCCTTAAGCTCAACACGCTTCAAAAGCGTACCGACATTGTGGTATTTAACCCGTCCGGACAACGCATTTTAATGGTTGAATGCAAAGCACCATCAGTAACTATCGACCAAAAGACCTTCGATCAGATTGCCCGGTACAACATGGTGCATAAGGTGTCATTACTTGCAGTAAGCAATGGCCTGCAACACTATTATTGTACTATTGATCATGAAAACTGTACTTACCAGTTTATTGAAGAACTGCCTGGGTATGTTAAGGGCTGAAGCTGTCTGAACTCGAATTAAACGAATTTGAAGAATTTATGGAATGTGTATAGCATTTTCTGCCCTCACTGGCGCAAGTCTTGAGTGCAGGGCAGCGCTATGGCTGACTTGTAACTTCTCCAATTACCAATCAATCATTCCTCCTAAACAAATACTGCGGGTTGATTTTTATAGTCACAAGTGATCCACCCTTCTAACAGCCGCACAACACTTGCGCCATGGGGAAACGAATTTGAAGAATTCATGGAATGTGTATAGCATTTTCTGCTCGTTCCCTAAATTCAATAAATTCGGGTTCAGACAACATCCTATTTCCCAATAAAATGTTATGATAACAGTTATCAATTCCCTATTTTGGCGTTCATAACCTCATCAATTATAACATTACCTTATGAACGCCTATCTCAAAGCGAAAGCCCTGCTTTTGGCCGCAGTATTATACGGATGCACCGCCTTTGCCCAGGAAGCCAAACTTCCAACTCAATGGACCAATGCCGCCATGCAAGCCGAAATACCTTTATCAGAATATCCCCGTCCCCAGCTACAGCGTAATGACTGGCTGTGCTTAAATGGTAAATGGGATTACCAGGGTGGTAAAAACGCCCCCAACGCACTAAATCCTGAAACGCCCGCATCATTTGAGGGTAAGCGCGACAAGATCCTGGTACCTTATTGTCCCGAATCGGTGCTTTCAGGTATACAACGCAACCAGGAAATAAATATGTGGTACCACCGGAGCTTTGAGGTCCCGTCAAAATGGCAAAACAAACAGGTTATTGTTCACTTTGGCGCTGTCGATCATGACGCTACTGTTTTTATAAACGGAAAGAAAGCAGGCTCACACTCGGGTGGGTACGATTCATTTAGTTTTAATATTACTCCATATCTCGCCAAAGGCAGCAATACCCTTATTGTTGCTGCTCATGACCCCAATGACGGTAAAACACCATCGGGCAAGAGCGGTCCCCGCGGCGATTATACTTTTTCCTCGGGCATCTGGCAAACCGTTTGGCTGGAGCCTGTAAATGAATCATATATTAAAAACATCCGCCTGCTGCCAGACGTGGAAGGTAAACGTTTAAAAGTGTTTGTTAATACTACAGGTGCAGGTAAACTCAAAGCAGTTGCCTTAAACAATGGCAAAGAAGTTTCACAGGTTGATGCAACCGGAGGAGCATATTTTTACCTGCCGATAGATAACCCGGTTTTATGGACACCAAATTTTCCGTTTTTGTATGATCTGAAGCTTACCCTATACAATACTGATGGCAGCGAAGCCGACGAGGTTAAAAGCTATTTTGGCATGCGTGATATTAAATTGGGTAAGCTTAACGGCGTGATCCGTCCGCTTATTAATGGCAAATTCATCATGCAGCTTGGCTTGCTTGACCAGGGGTACTGGCCCGACGGTGTTTTAACCGCACCTACGGAAGAAGCCCTTAAATTTGATATAGAATACACCAAAAAAGCGGGCTATAACCTGATCCGTAAGCACATGAAGACCGAGCCGCAGCGTTTTTATTATTGGGCCGATAAAATGGGCTTATTGGTTTGGCAGGACATGCCCGCTATATGGTATCAGAATGAAGACACCACCAAAAACAGGACGGTTTACCGGAAAGAATTAAAAGCCATCATCGACGATCATTATAACTCGCCCTCCATTATTACATGGGTGCCTTTCAATGAAAACTGGGGTGCTTTTGATGTAAAAAACATAACCAATTGGGTTAAACAATATGATCCGTCGCGATTAGTTAATGGCAATTCGGGCTTTAACAATAATCCCAGTTACCAAAAACCTTACGGCGATCCGGGCAATGGCGATTACGTGGATACACATATTTATGTTGGCCCGTATGGTGCTTCCGTTCCTGATAGCCGCCGGGCGGCCTCGCTGGGCGAATTTGGCGGCGTTGGCCTGTTTGTTCGCGGTCATATGTGGCCGGTGCATAACGATGCCTATGATTATGAGCCAACCAAAGCCAGACTTACCGACCGTTATGTTTTTTTGCTTGATGAGGTAGAGCAATTAATGAAATATAAAGGATTGAGCGTTGCCATATATACCCAAACCACCGACGTTGAACACGAAGTAAACGGCGTTTTAACCTACGACAGGGCCGTTGAAAAAATGGAGTTCGAAAGAGTAAAGGAAGTAAACCAGGCGGTGATTAAGGAGGGGGATAAGTTGAATAGATAGGGCATTAGGTGAGCGCTGGCCGTTGTTGGTGTTGTCACCAACAACTCTACTCCACGCAGTTATAGCATTAAATAAGCAACCGGGAGCTTAACTGGCAATATGAAATAACGTGATTAAAAGAGCATTAGGAATTGTTGGTGACAACACCAACAATGGCATAGCCCTCCCTTCCGGGGAGGGTTTGGGTGGGGCTCAACCCACCTTGTTCAATGTATAATTATTAAGTTTTTCCAGCAGTTCATCCGGTTTAAATGGCTTGGATACATAATCGTTCATGCCGGCTTCGTATACCTGTTCTTTGATATCAAAAAGTGCAGAAGCAGTAAGCGCGATGATCGGTATGCTTGATTTTTTAGGATCGGCCATTTTACGGATCTCTTTAGCTGCATCAAAACCGTTCATTACCGGCATCTGGAGGTCCATTAATATAATATCAAAATTGCCGTACTGCATAAACTCAACTGCCCGTTCGCCGTTTTCGGCAATGGTTGGGTTAATGCTCCACTTGCTCATCAGTTTCTTCATCAGCATCACATTAACCATATTATCTTCGGCAATAAGCACGCGTAAACAGGCCAGCGGGTTTTCTGAAATTTGTTTAGCTTCAGGAGCGGTGGCTACTGCAACCGGCAATACTTCTGTAGATACAGGAAATTCCATATGAAAAGAAAACTCTGATCCGCGCCCGATCGTACTGTTAACGGTCATTTGCAGTTCCTGCAGCTCAAGCAAACGCTTAACTATGGCCAGGCCAAGCCCTGTGCCGCCATACTCGCGGGTAGTAGCTAATGATTCCTGCGTAAACGGTTCAAATATAGTTTCAAGGTTTTCTTTTTCGATACCGATGCCGGTGTCCCTTACCGAAAAGTTAACGGTAACGGTGTTATGCCGGTCTTCCACACAAGTAACCCTTACCCATATGTTTCCCTGCGGCGTAAATTTTATAGCGTTGCTAACCAGGTTAAAAATGATCTGGGTTATGCGGGTAGGATCGCCAAAAAGCACCTTATCTTTCAATGAGCTATCAACATCAAGCTTAAAAAGCAAGCCTTTCTCTTCGGCCTTCAGTATCTGCCCGCCGCAAATATTGTTCATCAGCTCAACAAGGTTGAAGCGGATATTTTCAAATACTACCTTCCCCGATTCAATCTTGCTGAAATCAAGCACGTCATTAACAATGGCTAACAGGTTATTGGCCGAAAACTTAAGAATTTCGATGTTCTCCCGCTGGTCGGGCCGCGGATTGCTCATCATCAGCAAATTACTCATCCCGATCACCGCATTTAACGGCGTACGGATTTCATGCGACATGGTTGACAGGAACTCTGATTTGGCCTGGGCCGATTTCTCTGCCTTTTCAATGGCCGTTTCCATCTTACTGTAAAGCCGGGCCTGCTCCCTGCTACTATTTTTAAGGTGCCTGATGTTTTTTAAGAAAGCAGTGTAAAAATGGCTATGGATAAAAATAAGCAATATAAAATTGGCAAACAGGCTGATGATAATGGTAGACTGATCAACTTTGTTAGGCTTTATACTAATAATGTAACCGCTGTTATATTCAATGATCATAAATACCAAAACCGGTACTGTATTGAGCAACGAGTACATGAGCCCCCATTGCTGGCCGAGCATATAATAGCTGAATACGATCACGATTATAATTACCTGCACGGTAATGATATTTACCGTTTGCATAGAGGCATAAACCAGGCTGGTATTAACAAGTGTACCCACAATAAGCAGGGCATGTGCTGCGCTGCGCCAGTCGGGCCGCCAGGTTAAATACTTAAATAACACCACTACCGCTCCCATCAAAAACAGGGCGGTATCAGCAAGCATTTTTTGGTTTTGGAAATAAACGTTCAGGTAAAGTGCCCCAAGGGCAACAAAAATAAGGAAGAACCCATAATACAATAAACGAATCCGGGCCTGGTCAAGGAACGATTGCTCCTTCGACAAAATCTTATAAATTGATAAGTTAAAAAAACTTACTTTATTACTCATATTCAGAACTTAACATTGGCCTTGCAATTGGGCAGGCCACCGTACAGCCATCAAAATACTGTACGGTAGCTTGTTACGCAAAGCCGGTAAGTTCTGCAATTAGCAAGCCAAAGCTGCTAAGTTTTCTTCAATGATGGTTAATTTGGCTTCGGCATCGGCCTTTTTCTTTTGCTCCACCTCAATAATCTCGGGTTTTGCATTGGCCATAAACCGTTCGTTACCCAATTTTGCATTAACCGATTTCAGGAAACCTAACAGGTATTCCTGCTCTTTTTTCAGTTTTGCACACTCGGCAACCGGGTCAATTTCTTCGCTGAACGGAATATAAAACTCATCTGTTGAGGCTAAGAAATTAATAGCCCCTTCAACTTTATCGGCTACCGATTCAAACTTGCTGATATTGGCAAGCCTTGCAATGATAGCTTCATACTGGTCGTAATTGATCCCCGAATTTGATTTAACAAATAACTCAAGCGGCTCTTTGTCAGAAATTTGTTTTGTTTTGCGGGTGTTCCTGATGGTGGTTACCACATCTTTAACAAGCTCTGTTTCATTTAATAGACGTGAATTAATTTCCCCAATAGCGGGCAATTGCGCTACAATACAGCAGTCTAATTCAGTACGGTCGCCAAACAGCTCATCATGCCATAATTCTTCGGTAAGGAACGGCATAAAAGGGTGCAATACCTTTAAAATATTTTCGAAGAATTGAATAGTAGCCGTATATGTAGCCTTATCAATAGGATGCTGATAAGCCGGCTTGATCATCTCCAGATACCACGCGCAAAAATCATCCCATACCAATTTATAGGTATCCATTAAGGCCTCTGATAAACGGTATTGGGCAAAGTTAGCTTCAATTTCGGTTAGCGCCTGGTTAAACCTGTTGGCAAACCATTCAATGGCTACGCCGTTAGGGTTGGCAAGGCTTTCATTAACTTCCCAGCCTTTTACCAGTTTAAAGGCGTTCCATATTTTGTTGGCAAAGCCGCTGCCTTGTTTACAGTAGCTTTCGTCAAACATCAAATCGTTACCTGCAGGCGAGCATAGCAGCATGCCTACACGTACGCCGTCGGCGCCGTATGTTTCAATCAGGTCGAGCGGATCGGGTGAATTGCCTAATGATTTCGACATTTTACGCCCCTGCTTATCCCTTACTATACCGGTAAGGTATACGTTCCTGAACGGTACTTCGCCCCTAAACTCATGGCCGGCCATGATCATCCTGGCAACCCAGAAAAACAGGATCTCCGGCGCGGTAACCAAATCATTGGTTGGATAGTAATAATTGATATCAGCATTGTTCGGATCCTTAAAACCGTCAAATACCGAGATGGGCCATAACCAAGATGAAAACCAGGTATCAACTACGTCTTCGTCCTGGGTAAGGTCGGCAGCGGTAAGTGCGGGATTTTTAAGTTGCGCTTCCTTCAATGCTTCTCCAGCGTTTTTGGCAATTACAAATTCGCCTGTAGGTAAATACCATGCCGGAATCTGTTGTCCCCACCACAGCTGGCGGCTGATGTTCCAGTCGCGTACATTCTCCATCCAATGGCGGTAAGTGTTCACAAACTTTTCGGGGATCAGTTTTATTTCGCCGTTCAATACATAATCCAAAGCAGGCTTAGCCATCTCCCCCATCTTGCAAAACCATTGCATTGATAGTTTTGGCTCAATAACCGCGTTGGTACGTTCACTGAAACCAACCTGAGATTTGTATTCTTCAACTTTTTCCAGTACGCCGGCTTCTTCCAGCAGTACGGCTATTTTTTTTCGGGCTGCAAAGCGGTCTTCTCCAACCAGTATCTGCGCCTTTTCGTTCAGGGTGCCGTCGTCATTCAGGATATCAATGACCGGCAGGTTATGACGCTGGCCCAGTTCGTAGTCATTTAAATCGTGTGCAGGGGTAACCTTCAAACAGCCGGTACCAAAATCCATAGTCACATAATCATCCAAAATCACCGGGATCTCACGGTTGATCAGCGGGATGTAAACCTTTTTACCGTGCAGGTGCATGTAACGCTCGTCATTAGGATTGATACAGATAGCTGCATCAGCCATAATGGTTTCAGGTCGGGTAGTAGCGATGGTTAGGAAGTCTGAAGTGGCTTCTTGACTTTCAACTTCCGACTTCAGATTTACGACTTTGTACTTAATATAAAAGAGCTTCTGATTAACCTCTTTACGGATTACTTCCTCATCACTTACCGCGGTTTTGCCTTGCGGGTCCCAGTTGATCATGCGGATACCGCGATAGATCAAACCTTTTTTATACAGGTGGATAAACGTATCAATAACCGCTTCCGAAAGGTTCTCGTCCATGGTAAATTTGGTGCGGTCCCAATCGCAGGAGGCACCTAATTTTTTAAGCTGCTCCAGGATAATGCCGCCGTATTTTTCCTTCCACTCCCAGGCGTAGGTTAAAAACTCTTCGCGGGTAAGGTCTTTTTTGCTGATACCGCGCTCTTTAAGCATGGCAACAACTTTGGCCTCGGTAGCAATACTGGCGTGGTCGGTACCGGGAACCCAGCAGGCATTTTTGCCTTTCATACGGGCACGGCGAATCAGCACATCCTGTATGGTATTATTAAGCATGTGGCCCATGTGCAAAACCCCGGTAACGTTTGGCGGCGGAATCACTATGGTATAAGGCTCGCGCTCATCAGGCACCGACTTAAAAAAGCCGTGCTGCAACCAGTAACTGTACCATTTTTCTTCGGTTTCCTTTGGGATATATGTTTTAGCAATACTCATAACGCGCAAAAATACGATAGTTAACGGTTCATAGCCAAAGGTTGAGGGATTTTTTTGGGAATATAGTCCATGGTTCATAGATGATGGTTTTAAACTGATAGTTTTTGATCGGTCAAGAGCGCAGGCAGCATTAGGGACGGTAGCGGATACCGGCCAATGAGCGTAATGCCCTCAGGCGTATGAGCGTACAGCCCGGGCCGCAGGTAATGCCCGGAAAAAGAGATTAGAGAATTGAGATTAGCGTTTAGTTGTTTTTACGTATTGTTTAGTTTTTTTCACCGTACCAACCTATCCCATCGAGTTTATTTGAGTTAAAAAATTTTTATAAAATCCCATTAATCCCAAAAAATCCACCCAAATCCCGGTTCAGAATAATGGCGTTGCCTGCGGCCCGGGCTGTACGCTCATACTGCACAAGGCCTTAGCCACTTGGCCGGTATCCGCTACCATCCCTAACGCAAACCAGTACATTGTAAAATGATTATCACTACAACATGCAATCATGATCAATCATCTATAAACCATGAACCATGATCTATCAACCATGAACAACCCCACTCCCACAATATTTTTACAATTAACAAGTTATTATATATGTAACATTCAAATTGTCATGAAAACATTACCCTTACACCGTTTCTGGCTTGATATTTTGAAAAAAACAAAACTCGAGGCCATCATTAACTGGTTCAATCACTAAAGGCCTGCCCCCGGCCACTTGTGTTTAATACCTGCTATTTATTAACTTTAATTTTTAAGTATTGACATGAAATTAAAGTTTAACTGTTTATTACTGGCTGCCTGCCTTGGCATGTCGGTAAATGTGTTTGCCGTAGATGGCCCAAAACCCGCAAAATCCAGGCACAAAACCTCCGCCCCTCCTAAAAAATTTATCGATCCCGCCAACATGGACCTGAGCGTAAAACCCGGCGATGATTTTTTTGAATATGCCAATGGCGGCTGGCTAAAACAAAACGGCATCCCTGCTAAAGAAACCCGCTGGGGTAGTTTCCATATTTTGCGCCAGGAAAATACAGATAGGCTCATTGGTTTGCTGAATGAAGTAAGCCAGACATCAGCATCACAACCCAAAGGCGGCCTGAAACAACTTGTGGGAGATTTGTACGCCAGTGGTATGGATAGCCTAACCATCGAAAAAAACGGTTATGCCCCCATCAAACCCGACCTGGAGCGCATTAACCGGTTAAAAACCCTTGACAACTTTATTAATGAGCTGATTTATGAGCGCGTTAACGGAATAAGTGCGCCGATTTTCAGGTTTGGGGTTGAACAGGATGAAAAGAATGTAAACAAATATGTGATAAGCCTTGGTCAGGGAGGCACTACCCTGCCCGACAGAGATTATTACCTCAAAAACGATCCGCGTTCAAAAAAAGCACAGGACGCCTTAAAAAAGCTGATCACAACTTTGTTCACCCTTAGCGGAAGCAGTGCTGATGAAGCAGCCAAAAACACTGCTATAGTTTACGGCCTTGAATATACCTGGGCTAAGGCGCAATTGAGCCGTGTAGCCATGCGCGATCCGCATGTAACCTACAACAAGTTCCTGATTGCAGATTTTGAAAAACAAACCCCACATTTAAAATGGTCAAAAATACTTCCTGCCCTTAATGCAGGCGGACAGGACAGCATTCTTGTTGGCCAGCCTTCGTTTTTCAGAGCTACCGACTCGCTGTTTGCAGCTACCCCGATCGCTAACTGGAGAATATACCTGCGATGGAATATTTTAAGAGGAACAGCCAGTTATTTAAGCTCCGACTTTGCTAACGCAAGCTTTGCTTACAACAGCACGCTAACCGGTCAAAAAGTACAGACACCACGCGTTGAGCGTATGAGTGCCCTTGTTGATAGCTACCTTGGCGAATTACTGGGCCAGCTTTTTGTTGAAAAATACTTTACCCCGGCCGCCAAACAATACATGGTTGATTTAGTAAACAATCTTAAAGAAACTCTTGGCGACAGGATTAAGCGCCTTGACTGGATGAGCCCCGCAACCAAAGAACATGCACTTAAAAAACTTAATGCTTTCACCGTAAAAATCGGCTATCCGGACAACTGGGAAAAATACGATGGCATGGTGATTAACCGTAACGATTACTTCAGTAACCTGCATGCAATAGTCAAATGGCGCTATAATTTTAACGTTAGCCGTTTAGGCAAACCTGTTGATAAAACCCGATGGGGAATGACACCGCCAACCGTTAACGCTTATTATAACCCAACTAATAACGAAATTGTGTTCCCTGCCGGGATCCTTCAATTCCCGTTCTTTGATTTTAAGGCTGATGACGCCGTTAACTACGGAGGTATTGGAGCGGTAATTGGCCATGAAATGACCCACGGCTTTGACGACCAGGGCCGCCAGTACGACGCCGATGGTACACTGCGCGATTGGTGGACCAAAGAAGATGCCGATAAATTTAAATCGCGCGCCGACCAGGTGGTTAAACAATACAATGCCTTTACCGTTCTTGATACCCTGCACGTAAACGGCAAACTTACCCTTGGCGAAAACCTTGCCGACCTTGGTGGTTTGAACATTGCTTACGAGGCATTCAGCAAAACCAAACAAGGCCAGTCGGCTAATACCATTGACGGTTTTACACCCGATCAGCGGTTCTTTTTGTCGTGGGCACAGGTATGGCGTTCATCACAAACTCCGGAGTCGGCGGCGCAACGGATCCTGACCGACCCACACTCGCCCGAGCAGTTCCGTACCAATGCGCCTGTAACCAATATCAACGCCTGGTACAAAGCATTTGATGTAAAACCCGGCGATAAAATGTATAAAAAACCTGAAGACAGGACAAAGATCTGGTAAGCAAGAGTTTTGTTTTTTTATAACAGGCCCGGTTATGAAACCGGGCCTGTTTGGTTTACAAGTTACTTTACTGGCGTAAACCCTCCCTGTTTATGGCTCAAAAACCCCTGTGCTTGTTTTGTAATTTCGCAGTAGCTTTATCTTATAAACCTTTTAAAACAATGAAAACAATATTTGATAAAGAAACCCGCGATGGCCTCATAACCCGCATCAATTTAATTAACGAAAACAGCCAGCCACAATGGGGTAAAATGAATGTTTATCAAATGCTGAAACATTGCACCCTTTCGGACGAAATGTACCTGGGCATAACAGTCTATAAACGCTCGTTCATCGGTCGCCTGTTTGGTAAGGTAGCTTTGAAAAGCATGATAAAGGATGATAGCCCCGTAGCAAAAAATAGCCCTACTGTTCCACAATGTAAAGTAACTGAAACAGGAGGCGATGTAGAAGCACAAAAAAAACGATGGATTAAACTGGTTGAGGAATATGGCAAAACTTCAAAAACTGATTTTGAGCATACTTTTTTTGGCGAAATGACCAGGGAACAAATGGGTCAGTTAGCTTATAAACATGTTGACCATCATTTGAGGCAATTTAGTAATTAAGGGCAGATAGGAGGAAATATTCACGACACGACTAAGAAACCATACTGTTTTATTTATACCATAAAACCATTTCATCATTTAAGTCGCCCCAATCATACCGCCCTAAACTTGTTTCATGGATATCCAGCCTATTGTGAAATAAGCCGAAAGCCATCGCATTTATAAAATGTTTTTGTCCGCTTTCATTTTCCAATAAAAACACTTTATAGTTATGATTTACTACAAAACCATGATCTTCAATTAATTTTATGTTTTGATTTTCATCGGTTAATGATATTTCCAATCCTTCAAAAACCGAATCAATAATCAGTGTTCTCACCCCTTTAAAAATGATATCGATGTTATATTCTCTTTCACGGCTTCTCATGCTCCTGATTAATAATTGGCTATGAGATACAAGATAATCCAACATTTTAAATTCGCTTGAAAAATCGGAGAATATCATAGTTTTTATATTAAAAGTGCTATATCAAACTTAATTATTTTATATAGATAATATTCTTCACAGATTTACACAAAGCGATCAATATTTACACCACCCAAACATTGCACAAATAAAACATTCCGCCTAACCATTATCTTTGCAGGCAAAATATGATCATTCAACAATTTTACGATAAAGGCCTGGCGCATGGTTCATATGCCGTGATCCGTACGGGCAAAATGATAGTTATTGACCCGGCCCGTAACCCGCAGCCTTATTATGATTTCGCGGCCCAGCACGATGCCGATATTGTAGGTGTTATCGAAACCCACCCGCATGCGGATTTTGTAAGTTCGCACCTCGAAATTCATGAAACCACAGGCGCTGTAATTTATTGCAGCAAGTTAACCGGCGCAACATATCCGCACGAAACTTTTGATGACGGCGACGTTATCCAGCTTAACGATATTAAACTAAAAGCCATCAATACTCCCGGTCACTCGCCCGATTCTATCTGTATTTTACTGGTAGATGAAGAAGGCCGCGAAACCGCCGTCTTTACCGGCGATACACTATTTGTTGGGGATGTAGGCCGACCGGACCTGCGGGAAAATGTAGGTAACATTACTGCAAAAAAAGAGGAACTTGCCCGCCAGATGTTTCAAAGCACCCGGCAAAAACTCATGACCCTTCCCAAAAACGTAGTGGTTTACCCGGCGCACGGCCCGGGCTCGTTATGCGGTAAAAACATGAGCCCCGAGCTGGAAAGCACCATTGGCCGCGAACTGCGCGAAAATTATGCCTTACAACTGATGGATGAGCTGGAATTTGTTAAAACGCTTACCACCGATCAGCCTTTTATGCCCAAATACTTCGGTCGTGATGTGCTGTTGAATAAAAACGGGGTACCGGGCTTTGAAGACAGCATTACTGCTGTACCCCGTATGGAGGAAGGCAGCGCGTTGGAAGCTGACATTTTAATAGTTGATGGCCGTCCCAAAGCACAGTTCAGGAGCGGTCACCTGCATGGCGCTATTAACCTGCAGGATGGTGAAAAATTTGAAACATGGCTGGGTTCCATTATCGGCCCTGATGAGCAGTTTTACCTCATTGCCGAAAATGATGATAAGCTTGATATCCTGATTAAAAAAGCAGCCAAAATAGGTTACGAACAAAATATCAAAGGCGCATTGTTGGTTCCTGTAAACGCCAATGAAGTATCCCCCGATCTTGATTTAGACGCCTTCAGGGCAAATGAAAATGATTACACGATAGTTGATGTACGCAATCAGGCAGAAGTTGCGGCAGGCAAGGTCTTTAAAAATGCCGTTAGTATACCTTTGCCCGAACTGCGCGAACGCGTTAGTGAGATCCCTGCCGATAAACCTGTCATAGTGCATTGCGCTGCAGGCTATCGTTCGGCTGCCGGTGTGAGCATTGTTTCGGCTGCAATAAATGCCGTACCGGTTTATGACCTGGGTGAGGTGGTAACGGAGATGATGAAAGAGGTTCATGGCTAATGGTGATGGATGATAGTTCATGGATCATGGCCAATAAGGTCTTGGAAACTATGAACTATGAACTATCATCCATAAACCATGAACTAAGTATACTACCCAAAACTATGAACTATCATCCATGAACCATGAACTAACCATAGTCCCCACAGCCGATGGCTCAAATACAATTTACAATGCCGAAGTAGGTGAGCATTACCACTCGCGCCACGGGGCTTTGCAGGAGAGCTTGCATGTATTTGTTAAATCAGGCTTACAATATTTCCTGGAGCGGAATAACACCAGCGGGGTTAGTATCCTCGAAGTTGGTTTCGGCACCGGACTCAACTTTCTGTTAACGGCCGATGCTTGTACCGGCACGCAAATAAAACTTGATTACACCGGTATCGAAGCTTACCCCGTAAGCGCCGAAATGATGGCGCAAACCGGCTACCAGCAATACATCCCGGGGCTGCTTTGGGAACAATTCAACAATAATTATTCTGCTGCATTAACAGGTAAAGTTCAAATCGATGCCACAAACCAGCTATGTATCGCTCACAGCAAGCTGCTTGATTTTAACACAGACGAGCAGTTTGATATTATCTATTTCGACGCCTTTGCCGCAGCCCATCAACCCGAAATGTGGGATGAAGAGGCCATCAGTCATACTGTTAGCTTTTTAAAACCGGGTGGTGTGTTTGTTACCTATGCTATTACCGGCAACCTGAAACGCATGCTCAAAAGCCAGGGCTTTAAAATAGAGAAAGCACCCGGAGCACCCGGCAAACGCGAAATGCTCAGGGCAGTAAAACTTTAATCTTCCTGTTATAAAAACCGGAAGCCTACATTGAATTTCAGTGTGAAACCATTGGTAGTCGGCAATTCGCGATAAGCAAACTGGCCCTGGGTTGCCGCGCTGCGGGTAGCGTAAATAATGGGGCCGCCGCAAAGTGAAAACGCCAGCCGCGAATTTACAGGAGCGTAATTAAGCGACGGACCGATCAATAAACGGGCACCGCCTTCGGCTTCATCGGCTTCCCAAAAACCTTCCAGGTCCTGCCCTACCGCTTCAAAACCGCCGAAAAGCTGGCCCGAGATATGACGGTGCACACCAACGCTGGTTATCAAATCCAAACCATCGCGGTGAGTTGAAAACGCTTTTTCAAAGCGAAGATTAGCGCCAAGCTTCCATTTTGATACCTCATATGCCGCGGTTATACGGCTGAACGCTACAGCATCACTGTTAAACTCCCTTCTGAAGCCCAGGCTCGCCCCCGCCCTGAAACC
This sequence comes from Mucilaginibacter gossypii, assembly GCF_900100945.1. Taxonomy (GTDB): domain Bacteria; phylum Bacteroidota; class Bacteroidia; order Sphingobacteriales; family Sphingobacteriaceae; genus Mucilaginibacter; species Mucilaginibacter gossypii. The sequence goes on from NZ_FNCG01000022.1 coordinate 41,092, forward strand.
CATAGGCTGAGTGCCGCCAATAAAATCACGCAGTACCTCGGCTTGCTGCAGGGTACGCACACCACCATTGTTACTAAAGCCTGTACCCAACATGGCCATTAAGGTAAACTTATTGCCCAGGTACCCCCTGGCCGAAAAATTTTGATCAACACCATCAAAACCCAGGGGTGTAACGGTGTGCTCACCATATCCGCCCGAATAATTTAAACTCCAGTTGCGCCCTTGCGGATTAAGTGTGCTTATAGTAAACAAAAAAGGCTGCGGTTGGCTGAAGGTGCTATTGGCCACATCGCCGGCAGGCTGCTGTTGAGCATAGCTTGCTTTAATTATCGAAACAAAAAGAAGGATAAACAGGTAAGTTTTTTTCATGGTAAAATGTGCTTATGGGTAGCATTAACAATTGGCTAATAAAATTAATTAATGTTAGTTTAAAATTAATGATACAGTAAGTTTTCATTAAAGATGTTATCATACCTTTGCAGCATAAGTATTCATTATAAATAATTTATGCCTCTAAAAGCCCCTGAAACTGCCCCTACCGCCTCCATCGCGTTCGACAGGTTACTCATAATAATGGACGACCTGCGGGCCAATTGCCCATGGGATAAAAAGCAAACGCTGGAAAGCCTGCGCCACCTTACCATTGAAGAAACCTACGAGCTAAGCGATGCCATTTTAGGCGGCGATATGCCCGAAATAAAAAAAGAGATTGGCGATATTATGCTGCACCTGGTTTTTTATGCCAAAATAGCTTCCGAAACCAACGACTTTACTATTACCGATGTTTTGAACAGCGTTTGCGACAAACTCATCAACCGCCACCCGCATATTTATGGCGACATTGAGGTGCAAAACGAAGAAGATGTAAAACGTAACTGGGAGCAGATCAAACTTAAAGAAGGCAACAAATCTGTTTTAGGCGGCGTACCCTCTTCATTGCCGGCACTGGTAAAAGCATCGCGCATACAGGAAAAGGCGCGTGGCGTTGGGTTTGACTGGGAGGAGAAAAGCCAGGTTTGGGCAAAAGTTGAGGAAGAGATGCGGGAGTTTAAAAACGAATTTAATGCCGAAGATGAAAGCACTATCGACCATGAAAGGGCCGAAGCCGAATTTGGCGACCTGCTGTTTTCACTGATCAATTATGCCCGTTTTATTAATATCAACCCGGAAAACGCCCTCGAAAAAACCAATAAAAAATTCATTAGGCGCTTTCAATACCTGGAGCTTAAAGCGCAGGAAAACGGCAAACAGCTGCATGACATGAGCCTTGCTGAGATGGATATTTTTTGGGACGAGGCAAAAAAACTGTAAATAATACAGCCCGGCTGTAGCGTTTAGTTAAAAACGTGCGTAATGGTTAAAAATTGATAACGAGATAAGATTATATGAAACGTAATTTATTTTACCTGCTTCCATTACTGTTAACATTAGGCGTAGCCTGCTCGCCCAAAAATGAGGTTGTTCCGGTTGCTCAGCCACAAGGTAATTTTACAGGCGTATTTGGCGCGCTTGTTAAAAAAACAACTGGTACCGGTTATGATACCATTCGGGATACCATAGCTTTAAAACTTACTGCAACTTCATTTAAAGTAGCTGCCGATACCAGGAAACACGTAGCAAGCTACGGCTCATTTGCTTACAACGGATATTATATTCAGTTTAACGATTCATCAGCAGTAGTACCGGGTGTTAATAAATTTCACCTTAAAAGTGTTTACCAGTATTACTATGATGGCACTATACTTCAAATGCAGCGTAACAGCAACGGCGATACGTTAACTGTTCAATACAATTTGAAGAAAACTAATTAACTACTTTTTATTGTTTTATTACGTTGCCGGTGCCACATTGAGGGTACCGGCTTTTTTTGATTACTACAGCAAATAATCCGGGCAATTTTTTTTTATTTTGTATCATTTAACTCTTTTGCTGCGTAAAGGCTTTAAAACAACATTTAGCGGAACTAAGTACATTTAATGCATCCACCCCCTCGCATTACCGAAGAAGAGATCGTAAGGCAATGCAAAAAAGGCAGCTTAAAACATCAGGAATTGCTGTATAAGCAGTTCTATGGCTATGCTATGGGTATAAGTTTGCGTTACAGTTTAAACCGCGATGATGCCCTTGAAGCTGTAAATGACGCTTTTATAAAAGTGTTTAACGCTATTGGCGGCTACAATATCGATAAGCCGTTTAAAGCCTGGCTCCGCACCATTTTGGTTAACACAGCCATCGACCGCCGGCGCAAAGACCTTAAATTCCAGCTTAATGTTGAATTGGAAAATGCCGCCCCTATCAGGAGTAATATGGGGCCAGTTGATAATTTAAACGTACAGGATATTTTAAAATTGATGGTTGAACTCCCGGCTATACAACGAACTATTTTTAACATGTATGAGATAGACGGCTATGACCATGACGAAATAGCCACAACGCTCGGCATCCCGGTAAGCTCATCACGCGTTTACCTGAGCAGGGCGAAAGAAAGATTAAGAAGTATATTAAGAAAAGAAGCACAAAACCATGGATGACCAGTTGGATAACGACTTAAGAGACCGCATCAGGGAAGTGTTTGATAATTACGAAGACACTACCGCTGATGAAGGCTGGCTGCTGCTCAGGGAGAGATTCCCTGTTCAGGAAAAACAGCGCCGCCCGGTTTACCTATGGTGGGCAAGCGCCGCTGCTGTCCTGTTATTGTTTTTGAGTATAGGCTTATGGATAGCATCGAACAAAAATAATGTTAATAATGATGGCCAAACATTTTCGGCTAAACCGGTAAAACCTGCGCTGCCGCAAAGCAACACAGCAGATAGCAATGTTCAAAACGTTACCCCGGCACAGCCTCCTGTAACAACTAAGCAATCACCTGCAACAAACCTTGCGGGCAACAATAACACCCAATCCTCAGCAACAAAACTGAATCCGGCAGGCAACACCCCGGCAAATAAATCAAACGTACTTGCAAACAATAGCGCTTTAAATAAACCGGCGGGCAACGCAATCGTAAATCAACCGGCAGCAACCGTACCATCGTTTACACCTGTGCCGGCAAATCCTGTAACTGCAAACCCAGTTAACGGTATTGCCAAAACCAACGTGCCCCCTACAGTTCAACCGGCTAATAACAGTGTAATCAACGTAACTCCGGCTAAAAAAGCTGATAGTGTAAAATCTGTATTGCAGCAAACCAACACGCAGCAATACGCTAATAACCCTGCTGTACAGCCTCCGGCAAATACCAAACCTGTTACTGCAAACCCGCCTGCTGTTCCATCAGTAGTAAAAGTAAAACCAAAGATCAACTCTATGGAATCTTTACTTGCCAGCGATCAGGATCAGCCTAAAAAACCTGATATGGACATGAACGAACGCAGGGTAAAATTCAGTGTTTACGCGGCTACATTCTTTAACTACGCTAAGGGCAGCCAAAACCAGGTAAATGCCGGCGCCGGCTTTACATCTGATATTAAGCTAAGCAAAAACCTCAAACTTTCTACCGGTTTAGCTTTGGCCCAAAACACGCTTAATTACAATAAAAACCAACCCTCAAATGTTGCGGCTGCGGTGTCATTTTCGCCATCATTAAGCACAGCCTATAACACCCTGGCCGATTTTAGTAAAGTATCGTCTACACCTTCATTTAAAAACTACAGTGCTAACCTGATCGGCCTGGATATTCCTGTTAACCTTAAATATGAATTTAACCCGCAAAAAAATGACACTTATATTTCTGCAGGTTTAAGTTCGGGCACATTTATAAATGAAGCCTACACGGCAAGTTACAGTTACCCGGGGTTGGCACAGGCTGCAGGTGTACAACCGCAAACATCCGATGAAACAACGCACAAAAGCTTCAATAGCTTTTATTTTGCCAAAACCCTGAACGTAGCATTTGGTGTTGGCTATCCGCTTGGCAAAAGCAACAGGATAATTATTGAACCATTTTTGAAATACCCGCTTGACGGCCTTGGCTCGCAGCAGATAAAATTTGGGGCAGGCGGCTTAAACCTGAAACTGAACTTTACAACACATAAAAAATGAAAAAGTACATCCTTATCCTTGCCCCATTGTTGATTAGTGGGTTGCAGCTCCGTGCTCAAAAGTTAGAAGTTACTGTACAGGCCAACACCGGTTTATTTCATTTTGCGGGTAAATCATCATCGGCTACCACCCAGGTATTACAAGGCTCAATCACCGGAGATCCGATGAACCGTGCCAATAACCCATACGGCAGCAAAAATGGCTTTAGCTATGGTGGTAGTATCCAGGTTCAAACCGTGTCAAAAGGCGGGTTTATAGTCGGGCTGCAGGGGGGATATGAATTACTACGAAGTAAAGTTAATATCGATAAATACTCACCGATTACAACTGTCTTGTACGGTGACTATTTACCTATAACAGCAAATGATCCCAGGTTTGCAGTAACCGGTCATGTTGCTTTCCAAAACCAGAGTATTAACATTAACCCGTATATAGGTTATCGGTTTCAGCTTAATAAAGTTAAGCTTGATATTTTACCGGGGATGGATATTGGTCTGATACTGGATAGCAGGGACAAAGGTGAAGTAAAAGATAAAGACGGTAAAATTTATAAAATTGATTTTAAAAGAAGCAAAGCACCAACCGATGTTAGATTACGCCTTGGTGCTGTAGCCAGTTACGGGCGCTATGGGTTAAATGCAAGCTTTGCCCATGGCCTGACCAATTATATGAAAGACATGGTAGGCGATGCCTCCTTTAATGCGCATAGTGAATATTTTAGACTGGGATTAAGTTACCGGTTGCTTTAAACTTATTTAAACTGGATAGCCTTTACAGGCGAGATCCGGCTTACCAGCGTTGAAGGTATAATAAGTACAAGGAGGCAAATGATCAGCGTACCAATATTGAGGACAACAATATCAAAAATATTAAACTCAACCGGCACAAAGGTCATGTAATAGGAAGCCTGGTCCAGTTGGAAAAAATGAGTGTACATCTGGAAATAGCCGAGGCCTATACCCAGTAAATTGCCCAATAGCAGCCCAAATCCTATCAGGTAACTGGCATTGATCAGGAATATTTTGCGGATGGCCCAGTTAGATGCCCCCATGGCTTTGAGCATCCCGATCATAGCGGTTCGTTCAAGGATCATGATCAGCAGGGCCGATATCATATTAATAACAGCGACGGCCACCATCAATACCAGCATCACTACCGAATTTACATCCAAAAGGTTGAGCCACTCAAATATGGTAGGGTAATCTTCTTCAATGGTATACTCTTTCAATTTTACCGGCAAAACAGTCTCGAGCGCATAGGCGGCTTCATTAATATGATCAAAATCGGCTACGCGTAGTTCGTATTGGCCTATCTCGTTCGGCTTCCAGTTGTTAAGGCGGTTAATGAGCGATAAGGCACCTATCACAAAGGTTTTATCAACCTCTTCAACCCCGATATTGAAAATACCTTTGATCTTAAACTGGCGCCTGCGCAGATCATCTTCCACAAAATACATCAGCAGCTTATCCCCTACTTTCAGTTTAAGCCTGTCGGCCGTTGTTTGCGAAATCATGATCTCCTTTTGCGCCTCAACCGAATCGGCAAAGCTGATCACCTCGCCGGCTACCATCATTTTTTTAAAGTAGCTCCAGTCGTAATTTTTGTCAACGCCTTTAAGTACCACTCCTTCAATTTCATTATTAGCCTTAACAATGCCCGGTTTGGTGGCCACCGGCATTACGTGGGTAATAAACGGACTTTTAAGCGCGCGCTTAACAAATTCACTATCAGCAGGAAATGAGGAACTTTGGTAAGAGTTATTCAGGTCGAACTTAACCACACGGATGTCGCCGGCAAAGCCCCGAACTTTATTGCGGATTTCGTGTTTAAACCCTTTAACGATAGCAAGTGACAGTATCATTACACCAAGGCCCAGCATAATGCCTATTATTGCAATACGCACTATCAGTTTTGAAAATGTGCGTTTTGATTTAAATGTTATACGGGCTGATATAAAGGAGGCGAAACTCAATGGCAGACTGATTTTTTGTACCTTCGCAAATATGCGGTTTTGCTGTTAAACCTGCTACTTTTAAAATTGTTTCAACTCAAAATTTTATGAATAAGATTTGTGCTTTTTTACGATTTGCCCTGATAACAGTTTTACTTGCAAACACGGCCTGCAGCCAGGCAACCAATTATAAAAGCTGCAAGACGGCATCCATCTCAAAAAACAAAAAAAACAGCCCTATTATTCCCGGAGCTGATCAGATTCCGCTGTATATTAACTATCTTAAGGGAAAAAATATAGGCATGGTGATTAATCAAACTTCGGTTATTGGTAAAAATTTAACTGCCAGTGTAGATAGTTTGGTGCATTTAGGAGTAAACGTAAAAAAGATTTTTGGCCCCGAGCATGGTTTTAGGGGTAATGCCAGTAATGGCGCTACTGTTGGCGACACTCAAGACCCTAAAACCGGTTTACCTGTGATCTCGCTGTACGGTAACAAACATTATAAACCAACCCCGGCCGATTTGAAGGGTATCGACCTCATGATATTTGATATACAGGATGTTGGCGTACGCTTTTACACTTATATTTCAACCCTGCATTACTTAATGGAGGCCTGTGCCGAAAACAATGTAGAGCTCATGATATTTGATCGCCCAAACCCTAACGGTTATTTAATTGATGGCCCTGTTCTGGATACGGCTAACCGTTCATTTGTGGGCATGCACCCCATCCCCATCGCCCACGGTATGACTATTGGCGAATATGCCCAAATGATAAACGGCGAAGGCTGGTTAAAAAATGGGGTTAAATGTAAACTGAAGATCATTAAAGTGGCTAATTACAAGCATAATTTGCCTTATACCTTACCCGTAAACCCTTCGCCCAACTTAAATACGCCTATATCAATTTTATTATATCCGAGTACCTGCTTATTTGAAGGTACAACATTTAGTTTGGGCAGGGGTACGCTCTTCCCCTTTGCCGTACTGGGGCACCCGGCGTTGAAAGGTAAATACAGTTTTTCGTTTACGCCCAAAAGTATCCCGGGTATGAGCGAGAACCCGCCGCAGAAAGACCAGGAATGTTTTGGCATTAATCTGCAAAATATTCCGCCAACTGATATCACGGGTACAGGTGTTATTAATTTGAAATGGCTCCTGGAGTTATATAACGCATTTCCGGATAAGGACCATTTCTTTAATGCCTATTTTATAAAGCTTACGGGTACAGCCGAACTAAGGAAACAAATTGAAACCGGCAAAACCGAAGATGAGATCCGTGCTGGCTGGCAACCCGGACTAACTAAGTTTAAAGCTATACGCAAAAAATACTTACTATACGAATAACAGAATAAAGCACATCTAATACCTAAACATACTATGAGAATTATATTTATGGGTACCCCTCAGTTTGCCGTTGCCTCGTTAGACGCTTTAATTAAAGCCGGCAGTGATATCGTTGCTGTTGTTACAGCGCCCGATAAACCGGCCGGAAGGGGACAAAAAGTTAGTGAGTCGGCTGTTAAACAATATGCCGTAGCTAACGGCCTAAAAGTGCTGCAACCCGAAAAACTTAAGAATGAGAATTTTATTGCCGAATTGAAAGCATTGAAAGCCGATCTGCAGGTTGTTGTAGCCTTCAGGATGCTGCCCGAAGCAGTTTGGAACATGCCTGCCAAAGGTACCATAAATTTACACGCCTCATTATTGCCTCAATACCGCGGCGCCGCCCCCATTAACTGGGCGCTGATTAACGGCGAAAAAGAAAGCGGCGTAACCACCTTCTTTTTAAAACACGATATTGATACCGGTAACATCCTGTTCACCGAAAAAATAACCCTTACCGGCCATGAAGATGCCGGCGAATTACATGACCGCCTCATGAACAAAGGTGCAGGGCTGCTGGTTAAAACAGTTAAAGCGGTTGAGAGCGGACGTTACAACGAACACCCGCAATCGCAATTAGCCGAGGGGACAGAATTGAAACACGCGCCAAAGATTTTTAAGGATGATTGCCGGATTGACTGGATACAACCAGCTTTGTCGATCTATAACAAAATTCGCGGGCTGAGCCCTGTACCCACCGCATACACCGAGCTTAACGGCAAAAGCCTAAAAGTTTATGCATCTGAATATCAATTATCAGAACCGGCCATACAACCCGGCGGCTTTTTAACCGACAATAAAACCTATTTGAAATTTGCGGCTAAGGATGGTTTTGTGTTGCTAAAAGATATTCAGTTAGAAGGCAAGAAACGCATGGGTATTGAGGACTTTTTAAGGGGTGTGAAGTTGTAAGAACATTTCGTTGAGCATCAGGGCTCTATGCGATAGACCCTGATGGGACGGGAAGTTAATATCTACGATTGTCATTTCGACGAACAGTGAAAAGGTATTGCAGGGCTTGAGGAGAAATCTTATAAGCCCTGTAACAAGGCAGGGCGTATAAGATTTCTCTTTCGCTCCTGCGCTTATTCCCCCGCTCGCTCTATCGAAATGACATTTTTGTTTATATGAGTTGATTTTTAATTTTTTACTTCATAACCATTATTGCTCCTATCCACATCCGGGTAGATCTTTTCAGGATCGATAACTACTTTGGCGACAGCTGCTTTTTTATCACCGGTAAAGGAATAAACGCTGCTATACTCCCAAATCTCAGCCGGGAATTCACGATGCTCTTTTGAGCCATCAGCATAAGTTATTTCAACAACCAAAGGCATGGCTGCTTTGTTCATATTTTCGACTGTAATAATAGGCTGGGAACCCGCCTTACTTTCTACTTTAACAATTTTTTGATCGAGGCGATAGTTTTCGAGGAACATCGATTTCCAAAACCAGGTTAGGTCTTCGCCGGCCGAACTATCCATACTCCTAAAAAAGTCCCATGGGGTTGGGTGTTTATAGGCCCAATCACGGATATATTTTCTGAAAGCACGATCAAAACGCTCCGTGCCTAAAATTTGGTTACGCAAAAGTGCTAACGAATAAGCCACTTTTTGATATTGCAACGGATATACCTGGTTGCCGGGTAAAGCATCAGGACGGGTAACAATAGGCAATAGCTTTTCCGCAAACAGGGAATCAAGCGGACTATCGATCTCTACATAACCTATAAACTCACCTTTATTGAAAGCTTTGGTAGCAATTTTGTCAATGAACATATTAAACCCTTCGTCCATCCATGCGTATTTACGTTCATTGCTGCCCACTACCATCGGGAACCAGGTATGGCCCAGCTCATGGTTTACTACTGCAAAATACATATTGCCGGTATCTTTTGCCGAGCAAAAAACCATGCCGGGGTACTCCATACCATCCAGGTTTGAAGCAACGTTAACCGCTTTGTTATAAGGGTATGGGAACCATTTTTCGGAAAAATGCTGCAAGGTAAATTTGATATACTCCGACGAGCGTTTCCAGCTACCTTGTTTCTCTGATTCTACCGGGTATACCGAGCTACCCATTACCCGCCTGCCATCGGCAAGTTTAAAACTCAAGCCTTCCCAAACAAATGAGCGCGAGGCCGTCCACGCGAAATCCCTTGCATTATCCAGTTTAAATTTCCACGTACAGGTAGCTTTTGCAGGCCTTGATGAAGGGTCGGTTACTTCTTTTGCTGTACGAATCTGCACCGGCACATCACTTTGTTTGGCAGCCTGCCAGCGCTTGAGTGCGGTTGGTGTTAGTACTTCTTCAGGATTGAGCAGATCTCCAGAGCTTTCCACAATAAGTCCCGATGGCACTGTGATATTAACCCTGAAATTACCATACTCCAGGTAAAACTCACCGTTACCTAAGTACGGCAGCGTGTTCCATCCTTCTACATCATCCAAAACACACATCCTGGGGTACCATTGTGCTACAGCATAAATATTGCCATTTTTTGTTGGAAGGATATCGGTGCGGTTAACCAGGAAATCAGCATTTTTATAATTGACCGGGAAGTTGTACCTGTACCGGATACTAAAGGTTATGGCCTGCCCGCTTAACAGCGGCTGTGCCAGCTCAAGCTGCATCCGGGTATCATAAATATGATATTTAATGTTTCCAACTTTGTTTCCGGCAAGCTGCACGCCTTCTACCTGGTATCCGCCATCAGGAGTAGTTTTTTCAGGATCCTGGTAAAGAAATAGCTTGGATTGAATCCCCCGCGAATCTTTTTTGAACACATTTTGTTCCAGTTGCAACCACAGTGCCGAAAGGGCTTTGGGGCTATTATTGGTATAAGTAATTGTAGCTGTACCGGTTATGACGTTGGTTTTATCATCAAGCGCTACATCAATTACATAATCGGCCTTGTTTTGCCAGTAGGCAGGGCCAGGTTCACCGGCAGCGGTACGATATGAGTTGCCCGGAGGTAATAAGGGTTGTGCCGGGAATAAATCTGAAGGACGATACTTAGTTTGGGCTGAAGAGATATCGGTTGCTAATAAACACAGGGAAACGATAATTAGCTTTATGTTTTGTAGGGGTCTTAACATATTAATAATTTAATAAACGGAGATTTGAAATTTTTACAGCTCAATATAATAAAAGTTGATGATCTGTAAAACGTGTTTTGTAGAGGCACATCACATGCGGCTCCCATAGGACAAACAGTATCAGGACAAGTCACGGAGAAAACTGCTACTACTCTACAGGCACAAGTGAGCATGTACACTGGCCATCGCTCAACACTTGCGCCAATAATGAACTACTTATTTTCATTTTTCTGGATTTTTCACTCCCCGCCCAAAACTTCCATAACCGCCTGCGCCTTCAACAAACATTCTTCATATTCATTTTCGGCGATAGCGTGATAAGTTATAGCTCCACCTGCGTGAAACGAAAGGTATTTATTGGAGGAATTATAAAGCAATGAACGGATCACTACGTTAAAATCAAAATCATCATCCGGACTGAAATAGCCTATTGCACCTGAGTATACGCCACGCTTACTGCGCTCATATCGCTCCATTAACTGCATACAGCTAACTTTCGGGGCACCTGTCATGCTGCCCATCGGGAAAGTGTTTTTGATGGCCTGTACGTTTAAAAGGCTGTCCTTTATTTCACAAACCACCGTAGAGATCATCTGGTGCACCTGCTTAAAGCTGTAGATACCAAAAAGTTCTTCGGTTTTAACCGTGCCGGGTTTAGCCGATCTGGTTAAATCATTTCTTACCAGGTCAACAACCATTACGTTTTCCTGCAGTTCTTTGGGATGGCTGCGCAGGCTCTGTTTAGCCTGTTCATCGGCTTCAATATCATCCATCCTTTTAGCCGTACCTTTTATGGGTTGCGAAATGAGTTTACTTCCCCGTTTAGCCAAAAATCGTTCGGGCGAGGCGCCGAGAATATAATTCCCATTCCATTTAAAAAAAGTGGAGAACGGATTGGGCGAAACTTCGTTCAGTCTCGTAAAAATCTCCAGCGGATCAAGAAGTACATCCTCTGCAAAAAATTCCTGGCAAAAGTTAGTGACATAAATATCGCCCTGGGTAATGTGCTCTTTTATTTTGTTTACCGTGTCAATGTATTCCTGCCTGCTGAAGCGTGGGGATAGGTTGATATTAGCCTGCTGTACAGGTTCAATTAAACCCTGCTCAATGATTGATCTTACGACAAGTTCGGGATTATCTGAAATAATTTCAGCCTCCTCCCCCCTTATCAAAATCAGATGCTGAGGAACAAAGAAATACAGGTCTGGAAATTCTAAACCATCGGGATTGGTGGATGTAAGCGCTTCAATTTCATTTTTGAGGTCATAGCCCAGGAAACCCGTCATCCATCCGGGGTTACTTTTCCTGAACTCATCAAGCTTATCAAAAGCATTACCGGCGTTAGCATTCAGAGAGGTACGGGAGCCGACCGCTATCAGCGTATCAAATTTGGAATAGGGATCATTAAATCCGTTCGAATCAAGATAACACAGTGTGTCAAAAGTTGCAGCCCATTGCAACGCCTTTATTCTGAATCCCGGCAGATCATTAACCTGTACTATCACCCTGCAAAAATAACCAAGTAAATGAAAAAGGCCGGGATGCCCGGCCTTTTATTCTTATTATTAACCCTAATTAATATAGGGGATAACCTATTAATGTAATGTTAAAGTCTGCTTCCTGTCCGGACCTACAGATAAATATTTCACTGGTACGCCAAGTTCGGCCTCAAGATAATCAATGTATGATTGCAGCTTAGCCGGGATCTCAGACAGTTCGGTAATACCAGTCAAGTCTTCGTTCCAGCCATTAATTTCCTTGTAAACCGGCTCTGGTTTAACTGAGCAAATATCGTAAGGCATATAATCAATCTGCTCGCCCAGGTAGTTATAATGAGTAGCAGCATAAATTTTATCGAAACCGCTTAATACATCAGCCTTGGTCATTACCAGTTGAGTAACGCCATTAAGCATAATAGCGTATTTTAAAGCAGGAAGATCGATCCAGCCGGTACGACGTGGCCTGCCTGTAGTAGCACCAAACTCATGGCCTACTTTGCGTAGTTCCTCACCTGTTTCGTTTTCCAGTTCGGTTGGGAACGGACCGCCACCTACACGGGTGCAATAAGCTTTGAAAATACCTATTACTTCGCCAATTTGCTGTGGGGCAATACCTAAACCTGTGCAAGCGCCGGCAGCGGTAGTATTTGATGAAGTTACAAACGGATATGAACCAAAATCAATATCAAGCATAGCGCCCTGAGCACCTTCTGCTAAAACTTTTTTGCCTTCTTTAATATAGTTGTTAACCAAATGTTCAGAATCAACAAGCGGGAATTGGCGTAAAACATCGAGAGCTTCAAAAAACAATGTTTCGCGTTCTGAAAAATCTGCTACCTCGCCGTAAAGCTGCTGCAGCATTGATACGTGTTTATCAACCAGCTTCTGATAACGCTCCTTAAAATCGGGCAGGGTGATATCACCAATACGTAAACCGTTACGACCGGTTTTATCCATATAAGTTGGACCAATACCTTTTAAAGTTGAACCAATTTTGCCTTCACCCATCTTTTTTTCATTAGCGGCATCAAGCAACTGGTGAGTTGGTAATATCAGGTGTGCTTTTTTAGCAATTAAAAGATTCTTTTTGGCCAACAGGTCATGCCCCGCATCTTTTAATTTATCCAGTTCTTTTTTCAGGGTGATAGGATCAATCACCACACCATTACCAATAAGGTTCATGGTGTTTTCAAAAAATATACCTGAAGGAATGGTGTTTAAAACAAACTTTTTACCGTCAAACTCTAAAGTATGACCTGCATTTGGTCCGCCCTGGAAACGTGCAATCAGGTCGTAACCTGCGCTAAGCACATCAACAATTTTTCCTTTTCCTTCATCGCCCCACTGGAGGCCTAATAATACGTCAACAGCCATTAATTTATCGTAAGTTCAAGAATATGTGTTATGAAAGGGGGCAAAGTTAAATTTTTCTGTCACAAAAACCCTCTCTTAATTTGGCACAATTACCATAAAGATTTAAAGAGTGGTGTTTGATGTCAAATTTTAATATATCGCCCATCATACTCTGGATCTGCTGGATGCGCGGATCGCAAAACTCAACCACTTTACCACAGTCGATGCAAATGATATGGTCGTGCTGTTTGTAGCCGTATGATTTTTCGAACTGGGCCATGTTTTTACCAAACTGGTGTTTAGTGACCAGATCGCACGAAACCAACAGCTCAAGCGTATTGTAAACCGTTGCACGGCTTACACGATATTTTTTATTTTTCATGTGGATGTACAACGACTCCACATCAAAGTGATCTGTACGGGAATATATCTCTTCGAGTATAGCAAAACGTTCAGGGGTTTTCCTGAGGTTTTTATTTTCGAGGTAGGCCTCAAAAATTTTTTTAACCATTGGTATGGTATCCTGCTGTGACATAATGATGTATTAACGGGGCAAAGTTATTAATAAATTATGGATTAGAGAGACAAGAGGTCAAGAGTCAAGAATCAAGATTGGTGAATTCTGTCTTGCCTCATAATTCTTAATTTCCTGCTTCTTTCTTGCTTCTTGACTCTTGACTTCCTGCTTCTATCCTCACGATGCTTTTTCAATTGCCGAATCAAAACGGTTAACCGCGGTTACGCCTTTTACTTGTTTTAGGTTTTTAATCAGGGTATCAAGGTGACTGGTGTCATTCACATACAACATCAGCGAGCCTTCAAATATACCATTATCACTATCAACAGTGATAGATCTGATGTTTATTTTAAAATCATTTGATATTACGGTGGTAAGCTTATTGATCAGCCCTACCTCATCAATACCGGTAATACGCAAACCGGTAAGAAAAGCAAGCTCCTGCTGATTTGTCCAGCGGGCTTTTACTATCCTATAGCCGTAGTTGGCCATGAGCTTAGCCGCATTGGGGCAATTGGTACGGTGGATCTTGATACCGTCGCTTACGGTAACAAAACCAAAAACATCATCGCCGGGGATAGGGTTACAACAATTGGCCAGCTTATAATCTATTTTTTGCATATCCTCGCCAATAAGCAGGATATCGCTGTCTTTAGCCTTGATATTTTTGATGAGGTTTTGAACCTGCTCCTGGTCAATTTTATCCTGCGGCTTATTATCAATCACTTTTTCGGATGCCTGGTACTCTTTCAGGTCCTTCATATCAATAATGCCCTTGGCAACATTGTAAAAAAGATCCTGAGTGGCCTGCAGCTTGAAAAAGTAGCTGATCTTTTGCAGGTTTTCGGAATTGTAAGTGATCTTAAGCGATTTCATTTTACGCTCCAGGATCTCTTTACCATCCTCGGCAATTTTGCGTTTCTCCTCTTTTAAAGCCGACTTGATTTTAGCCTTAGCCTTAGCGGTAACCACAAAGTTAAGCCAGTCTTCCTTAGGTGTTTGTTTGCCCGAGGTAATGATCTCTACCTGGTCGCCGTTCTGGAGCTTGTAGCTTAGCGGCACCAACTTATGGTTTACCTTGGCACCTATACAGCTTGCGCCTACGTCGGTATGGATCTCGAAGGCAAAATCAAGCGCTGTAGCATTTAAAGGCAACTGGATCAGCGCTCCTTTTGGCGTAAAAATGAAGATCTCATCGCTGAAGAGGTTCATCTTAAAATCATCGATGAAGTCGAGCGCGTTGGTATCGGGATTTTTGAGCATTTCGCGCACTTTATGTACCCATTGGTCAAGGCCGCTGTCGGTGCTGGCTTCCTTGTATTTCCAGTGTGCAGCAAAACCTTTTTCGGCAATTTCGTTCATGCGCTTGGTACGGATCTGTACTTCAACCCACTGCCCCCGAGGGCCCATTACCGTGGTATGCAATGACTCATAACCGTTGGCCTTGGGCGATGAAATCCAGTCGCGCAGCCTGTCCGGGTTTGGACGGTACTGGTCGGTTACTATAGAGTAGGCTTTCCAGCAATCAGCCTTTTCATGTTCAGGGGCGCTATCCAATATAATCCGGATGGCGAAAAGATCATATACCTCTTCAAAAGGTATCGATTTCTTTTTCATCTTATTCCAGATGGAGTGGATAGATTTCGGTCGCCCGAATATATCGGCCTCAAGCCCCTGGCTTTGTAATGATTTATTTATTGGCTCGATAAAATCACGGATAAAACGCTCGCGTTCGGCCTTTTTCTCGTTCAGTTTATTTTTGATGAACTGGTAAGTTTCACGTTCCATATATTTCATGGAAAGGTCTTCCAGCTCAGATTTTATGGCATACAAGCCCAGGCGGTGTGCCAGGGGCGCATACAGGTAAACCGTTTCTGATGATAACTTAAGCTGCTTGTCCCTGGGCATAAACTCCATGGTACGCATGTTATGCAGCCTGTCGGCAAGCTTAATCAATATCACCCTTACGTCGTCGGCAAGGGTAAGCAGCATTTTACGGAAGTTTTCGGCCTGCAATGAGCTGTTGGTATCAAATACGCCTGATATTTTGGTAAGGCCGTCAATAATTTTGGCCACCTTTTTACCAAATTCCATCTCAATTTCATCAAGCGTCATGTTGGTATCTTCAACCACATCATGCAGCAGGGCGCACACTATTGAGGTGGTACCCAGGCCAATTTCTTCGGCGGCTATCTGGGCAACAGCAATAGGGTGATATATATAGGGTTCGCCGCTTTTACGGCGCATATCCTTATGGCTTTCAAGCGCCATATCAAATGCCTTGCGTATCATGCGTTTATCGCCCTTTTGCAGGGTTGATTTACAGGCACGCAACAAAGCACGGTATCTTTTTAGTATCTCGTTCTTCTCGGCTTCCAGGTCTATCACTAAGTCTTTCATGTACGGGGTATTAGCGGTATTCAATCATAAACATGCAGCAAATAAATATTATTGCAGGTATTAGTAAAATACCAAAAAAAATTACATTATTTTTGTATTAAGTAAAAATATGAAATTTATTGGTTTTACGCTGCTGTTATGTTGCTTAATGGGTGCTGCAAAGGCCCAAACAGCTACGCCTGCACCCGTAACTCTTGGCAAAAATGATACCATCAAAACAGCGATGACCAACCTTGACGGTGAGCTTGTGCCATGGATAGTTGAGCCGGAGGTTAGAATTGTAGATACCCGTATTTTTGCGAGCGAGGCCGATAGGCTAAACTACCGTCGTTTGCGTTATAATGTAATGAAAGTACTGCCTTACGCACGTTTTGCAGGGCAAAGGTACCGCCAGTTACAACGCGACCTTGCCGTTACCGCCGACAGGAAAAAACAAAAAGAACTCGTAAGCACCTGCGAGGGTGAAATAAAAAACCTGTTCAATAAAGAGATCAAAAACCTGACAATTAGTCAGGGCGAAGTTTTAATTAAGCTTATTGACCGCGAAACCGGGCAAACCAGCTTTGCTATGGTTAAAGAATTAAAAGGCGGCTTTAAGGCTTTCATGTTCCAGTCGGTAGCCAGCATATTTGGTCATAATCTCAAAGAAACCTACGACCCTGAAGAACAGAAGGATATCGAGGCCATATTAAATCAGGCCGGATATAATTCATACAGCAATTAGTTTAATGGATAACAAAAGCATTTACCGGTTTAACGTTAAAAAGTTAAACGGTGAAGAGATCAGTCTTTCCGAATATAAAAACAAAGTTCTTTTAATTGTAAACACGGCATCACAGTGCGGTTTTACACCTCAGCTAAAAGAATTGGCAGCTTTAAAAACTGAGCTTGCCGGCAAGGACTTTGAAATTCTTGCATTCCCTTCAAATGATTTTGGCGGCCAGGAACCTTTAGACGGTGAGGCTATTGCCGTTTTTTGTGAAGCCAATGGAGCAAATTATCCCATATTTGAAAAAATAAGGGTACGCGGCCCCTATGCCGACCCTTTGTATCAATTTTTTGCCGATAAAAAGGAGAATGGCAATGTGCGGTCGGTTCCGCGCTGGAATTTTCATAAATTTTTGATTGATAAGAATGGGCATGTAGTTGATTTTTACTACCCTTTCACCAAACCAAACTCCTCAAAAATCAGGCGAAAGATTGACCGCCTGCTGACAGCGGCGTCTAACCAATGAATTACTTTTGCGCATGCTTAAATTAGATATATTAGTTTTATCGGTACATCCTGATGATGCTGAATTAGGTTGCTCAGGTACAATTTTAAAACATATAGCCCTTGGCTACAAAGTTGGTATTGTTGACCTTACCCGTGGCGAACTGGGCACCCGCGGCTCGGCCGAGATCCGTAAACAGGAAGCTGCCGCCGCCGCCGAAATATTAGGTTTAGCCGTACGTGAAAACCTTGGCCTGCCCGATGCCTTTTTTGAAAATACCCGCGAACACCAGGTAAAGGTTATTGAAGCCATCCGCAAATTTCGCCCCTCCATCGTAATAACCAATGCTTACCATGACCGCCATCCCGATCATGGCCGGGCAAATGAACTTGTTGAAGCCTCGGCATTTTTAGCGGGCCTTCGCAAAATAGAAACATTTGATATTGATGGCACACCACAAGAGGCCTGGCGGCCAGACATGGTGCTGCATTTTATACAGGATAATTATATTACCCCTGATATATTAATTGATGTAACCGAACATTGGGATAAAAAGATAGAGAGTATTAATGCTTACGGATCGCAATTTTATAACCCAAGCTGGGAAGAAGAACCTCAAACCTATATTTCAACATCCAATTTTATTGAAATAGTAACCGGCCGGGCACGCGAGTTTGGTAAAAGCATCCAGGTTAAATACGCCGAGGGCTTTACGAGCAGAAAAATTTTAGGAGTAGATAATTTATTTAACCTTAAATAATACTTATACTTAACTATAAGTTATATATAATAAATTCCACTTTAAATAAACAGGGAGCCTGAAAATCAGGCTCCCTGTTTATTTAAGCAAGTATGATGATATTTATGCTTTAATATATTCAAAGCGATTATTTTCATTGCTCCTCTCCCTTCTGAGCTTATTTTCATTAGCTAATTTTAAGAGGATCCCTGAAAGTTCAGATGTTTTAAAGTCAGAGTCATACTGTTCTTTACAGTAATTGGCAATTGATGAAATAGAACGCTGACTATCAAAGAAATCTGTATTCAGCAATTGATTAAGTATTTTGGTAGCACCAGGCTTTTTACGCCCTGAAACACCTCCGCCTTCATCTTCAATGCGTAATTTCCTTACTTTTTTACCAAACATTTCAACACCCTCGGCATCTACTTTCTCCGATTCGATCATAACCTCCAGTAAACGGTCAATTATACGAACCTGCACGGCTTCAGATTTGAATGAGTTTACAACCTCGGCAACTTCAACCAGTTGTTTCTTTAATTTCTCTATGTGTTTGCTCATGGTGCTTGAAATAGAACTACGTTACTTTAATAGGGTTGCAACAAATCTAATCGGAATAATAACAAAAAATATAGCGGATTTTGGAAAAAAAGTAGCGTATATTAATATCTTTCTATTTTTGCAAATAATAGATGCCGATTTTACCTTATTAAATATTAGTTAATTTCATCCGTTTCATGAGCGGATTTGGCTGTAGCCGGAATTAATTTTCTTTATTTACTGTGTTATAAAGTGACCGAAAGCTGTTCAAGCATGTCAAGGCCTATGTCAATGTGGCTTTTTTCGATGATCAGCGCGGGGCGGAAACGCACACTCCTTTCGCCGCAGCCAAGGTACATAATATTATTATCAAAACCTTTTTTAATAAAGCTGTCCCTTATTGCTTTGTCCGGAAAATCAAAGGCAGTAAGCAACCCTTTCCCCCGCACATTACTTACAACCGGGTGCCGTTCGGCAATTTCACTCAAACCATTTTGCAGGTACTCTCCCATTACTGCCGCATTATCGCAAAGCTTATCCTCCTCAATAATCTCCATTATTTTTGACGAGCGTACCATATCAACCAAACTGCCCCCCCAGGTTGAGTTTATGCGCGATGATACTTTAAATACATTATCTTCAACCTCGTCAATGCGCCGGCCAGCCAATATGCCGCAAACCTGCATTTTTTTACCAAAGGCAATGATATCAGGGCGCGCCTTTTCTCCAAAGTGTTCATGGCACCAGAATTTGCCTGTTAAACCAACTCCCGTTTGCACCTCATCGTAAACCAGCAATGCCTCGTACTCATCAGCAAGTTCACGCAGCTTCTCTAAAAACTCTTTGCGTACATGGTTATCACCGCCTTCTGATTGTACAGGCTCAATTATTATGGCGCATATATCATCCTTATTATCTTCAAATGCTTTCCTGATTTGTGCCACCGATAATTGCTCTCTCTTTAACAGGTCTTCATGATTGGCATCGCTGTAAGGGAAATTCATATAAGGCACAGATACCCGCGGCCAGTCAAACTTGGCAAACCACTTGGTTTTATTAGGCAAGGTATTGGTAAGGCTCAGGGTATAACCCGAGCGGCCATGAAAAGCATGCTCAAAGTGCAATACTTTAAAACCTTTTTCCTTAGTATAGCCCCTGGCAAAGTTTTTCTGCACTTTCCAGTCCATAGCTACTTTCAGCGCATTTTCGATAGCCAGCGCACCACCGGAAATGAAAAAAGCATGCGGTAAATATTCGGGGATCCCTATCCTGTCAAATGTTTCAACAAACTGGGCGTATTGCGTAGTGTAGATATCTGAATTTGACGGGTTGGTTAATGCCGCAAGCATGAGGTTTTTCTTAAACTCTTCATCATTCAGCATTTTGGGATGGTTATAGCCCAAAGGCACCGAAGCAAAGCAGGTAAAAAAGTCAAGCAGTGTGCGGTTATATTTTGCGTCATAAATATAAACACCCTTACTTTTTTCCATATCAAAAGTGAGGTCGAATCCATCGGCCAGTACATGCTTTTGAAGCGATGCCTGGACATCCTGCGGAGAAACAAGTAGGTTGTACATATTAATTTGGTTTATTACAAATTTAGTAAAAACCGCCTAAAATCAAAATTTAAGCGGTTTTTGAACCGATTGACAAAAAAGTAACTTTAAATTGTTTAAAGTTACTTTTTGTACCAAACTCAAAACCGGTACACCTGCTTCAACCACAGTATTCATAAAAAAATGCAGCCGAAATTTACATTTTCCGCCCGGTTAACATCAAATTCCTCCTCCTGCGAACCTGAATTGTACCGGGGTAGCTTGATAAAATTTTCATTTTAATTAATTTGACATAGGTTGATTATTTTAATACTAAATTAGTGGCAGATACAACCAAAAGGGATATTTATAACTATGGGAGAAGAACCATTATCTGCCAGCAACTCAAAACCGGTCCCAAAATTAACATTTATCAATAGTACCGACTGGGATTTACTTGAAGACCTGCCCGTTGCAGTTTACACCTGCGATAAAGAGGGCTACATAACCTCATTTAACAAAGCGGCGGTAACGCTTTGGGGCAAAACGCCTCACATTAATAAAGACAAGTGGTATGTAAACTGGGAGATATTTACATCCGATGGTATACTGTTAACTCCCGATGAAACACCAACGGGCAAAGTATTAAAATATGGCAAGCCTGTAAAGCAGCAGGAAATGCTTATTAAACGTCCTAATGGAAGTGTAAGTTATATATTATCCAACCCTAAACCCCGTTTTAATGAAAATGGCGAACTGGCAGGCGCCGCCAATACCCTGATAGATATTACAGAACAAAAAAATACCGAATCAAAGCAATGGATGCTGGCCTCTATCATTGAATCATCAGAAGATGCCATTGTAAGTAAAAACCTTGATGGTGTAATTACCAGCTGGAACGGCGCGGCCCAACGTTTATTTGGTTATACAGAAGATGAGATCATAGGCAAACATATCACGGTTTTGATACCGGAAGACCGTTATAATGAAGAAGAAATGATCATTAATAAAATACGGGCCAACGAACGGATAGAACATTTTGAAACCATACGTAAAACAAAAAGCGGCGAGGAAATACAAATTTCGCTTACCATATCTCCTATAAGAAACAACAGCAATAAGGTAATAGGGGCTTCAAAAATAATCCGCGATATAGGCAGGCAAAAAAAATCAGAAGAAAGATTACAACAATATGCCGAACGCCTGGAAATCTTAAACTCCATAGGACAGGTTATTTCGGCCGAGTTGGATATTCAAAATATCCTGCAAAAAGTTACCGATGCCACTACCCAGCTTTGCGGCGCGCAGTTTGGCGCTTTTTTTCACAATCAGGTTAATGAGCAGGGCGAATCATATATGCTGTTCACGCTTTCGGGCGCGCCGCGTGAGGCATTTGAAAAATTTGGTATGCCGCGTAATACGGCAGTCTTTCACCCCACTTTCAGTGGCGAGGGAACGGTAAGGGTTGATGATATAACCAAAGACCCGCGTTACGGAAAAAATGCACCACATTTTGGCCAGCCTAAAGGGCACCTCCCGGTAGTAAGCTACCTCGCGGTTCCGGTAAGGGGCAAATCGGGCGAGGTGATTGGCGGGTTATTTTTTGGGCACGAACAACGGGCCAGATTTACCAGGGAGCACGAGCAACTTGTTTTGGCTGTTGCCGCCCAGGCCGCGGTAGCACTTGATAACGCCAAGCTTTATGAAAATATTAAAGAGCTTAATGAAAAAAAGGATGAATTTATAGGGCTTGCAAGCCATGAGTTAAAAACACCGGTCACCAGTTTAAAGGGTTACCTGCAAATCATTGCCCGTAACCTCCCACCGGATGATAAAAGCAAAGTACTGGCCAACAGGGCATTGGAGCAAGTAGGCAAATTAACCATCCTGATATCGGATTTGCTTGATGTTACCAAAATCCAGACCGGTAAATTGCCTTTTACTTATACCGATTTCGATGTGATCAAACTGCTTACCGAATTGAGGGAGATCCTGCAACAAACCGGCCCCTCCCATCAGCTCCTTTTGAATTTACCTGCCGGGGAATTAATTATCCATGCCGATAGCCAGCGTATTGAGCAGGTTGTCATTAACCTGGTAACCAACGCCGTTAAATATTCGCCAAAGGCAGATAAAGTGATCATCGAAGCCCTTGTGATCAACAACAAATTCAGGGTATCGGTGCAGGATTTTGGCATCGGGATCCAGCCCGATCAACTGGATCGGGTGTTTTCACGTTTTTACCGCGTTGAGAACCTCGCCTCTCACATGTCGGGGTTAGGAATTGGCCTGTACATTTGCCAGGAAATTGTTAACCGCCACCAGGGCAGGCTTTGGGTTGAAAGCACTTACGGCGAAGGCTCAACCTTCCATTTTGAGATCCCAATAAACACGAATTGAAATTTATGCACGAATGCTTAGCGTATTATTGAGCAATTAGAACGAATTACACGAATTAGTTGGTTCGTGTAAATTCGGACGCATTTGTGAAATTAGGGCTATTTAATTCCAATTCGCGAAAATTCGACCTCATTCGTGTAATTAGTGTTGATTAATTAGTGTTGATTAAACTTTTCTTTCATCCCCAATAATCCCCAAATCCCCCCGCTGTGAATAGCCAGGATTTTACTGCCGGGTTTAAAATGCCCTTTGCTTATTAAATCATACAGTGCATACATCATTTTACCGGTGTATACAGGTTCTATCAATATCCCTGTTGTTGCTACAAATTGTTTAATGAAACTGATAAGCTCGTCATTCGCTTTGCCATAGCCTCCAAAGTGGTAATCGGTATGTATGTTATAATCTGTCTGGGCTGTTAAGAACCGGCCTATCTCCTCTTTAATAAAACCACCGTTTTTAAATACCGGAACCGCGTTGAACTTTGTTTTAAGCTGATGACCATTTAATCCGTTAATGATACCTGCCGCTGTTGTACCTGTACCGCAGGCGCAAAAGATATAGTCATAGCTTTCTGTTAACTCGTTAACCAGTTCGCTGCAGCCTTTGGCACCTTCGGCAGATGCCCCCCCTTCGTCAATAAAAAAAGCCTGTTCATCATTACCAAAATACTGATTGAACAGTGCAAGTTTATCACGATAGCTGTTACGATCGGTAAACTGCAGTTCCATACCATGCAGGTGGCATAAAAACAGGGTATCATTATCAACTTCCTCTCCCCTTACAATACCCGTTGATTTAAAGCCAAACTTTGCAGCAGCCGCAGCTGTAGCCATCAGGTGGTTTGAATAAGCTCCGCCAAACGTTACGAGGTGTGTTTTGCCTTCGGCTTGAGCCTGTTTAAGCACATATTTAAGCTTGCGCCATTTATTGCCCGATATCATTGGATGGATGAGATCATCGCGCTTGATGAAAACTTTTACGCCGTGGCTATCAAACAATGAGCTGTTGATTTGCTGTACCGGGCTAAAAATTTCAAGATCGATGTTCATAAAATAATACGACGTTAATGCTATTGCAATATTACGTTTAACCTACCACAAAAAACGATTACTTTTGCGCCTCAAATGGCACACGAACCCGAACTTATTGAGCAGGAAGAACAGGACTTGTATGAACACTTACGCGTAGTGGTTGACAAGGGCCAGTCGCTTTTGCGGATTGATAAATTTTTGATGCACCGCGTGGAGAATGCTTCGCGCAACCGTATTCAAAATGCTATTGAGCTGGGCAATGTGCTGGTGAACGATAAACCTATCAAATCAAGCTATAAGGTAAAACCGCTTGATGTGATCTCGGTAGTGCTGCCACACCCTCCGCGCGATACAGAAGTATATCCCGAAAACATCCCCATCAATATTATTTATGAGGATGATGATGTATTGGTGGTTGACAAAGAAGCCGGTATGGTGGTACATCCCGGTTATAACAATTATACGGGTACACTGGTTAATGCGCTGGTTTACCATTTTCAGCAATTGCCAACCTTACCGGGCAACGATGGCAGGCCGGGGTTGGTACACCGCATTGACAAGGATACTTCAGGCCTGCTGCTTATCAGCAAAAATGAGCGTGCCATGAACTGGTTGGCTAAGCAGTTTTTTGAGCATACCATCACCCGTAAATATATAGCGCTTGCCTGGGGCGATTTACCGGAAGACGGCACCGTTACCGGCTATATTGGCCGTAGTGTTGCCGACAGGCGGGTAATGTCGATATATGATGACCCCGAAAAAGGAAAATGGTCTGTAACGCACTATAAAGTTTTAGAGCGAATGGGTTACGTTACCCTGATTGAATGCCAGCTGGAAACCGGCCGTACCCATCAAATCAGGGCGCACATGAAGCATATCGGTCACCCCCTGTTTAGCGACGCCACTTACGGCGGTGATAAAATTTTAAAGGGCACCATGTTCAGCAAGTACAAACAGTTTGTTGAAAATTGTTTTGAGCTGATGCCACGGCAAGCCCTGCATGCACAAACACTGGGCTTTTTACATCCTACATTAAAAAAGCAGGTGCATTTTGAATCGCCGCTGCCGGCTGATTTTGAGGCCGTACTTGCAAAATGGCGAAAGTACAGCGATACAGATACGAAATAACAGACGTTAGATAGAAGAGCAACAACACCCGGTAATTATTAACAACACGATTAAATTATAATATCTATCCGTCCTATGATGCCCGTATTCATCAATTTTAACGGCGAATATCTCCCTCAAAACACACCATTGCTTACCATTGGTAACAGGGGCTTTAAATATGGCGATGGCCTGTTTGAAAGCATGCGACTAATGAAAGGGAAATTGAAATTTGCCGAACTGCATGCCGACCGGCTACAGCGGGGCATGAAAGCCCTTAAAATTGATGGTTATTCGCAAATGGATACCTGGTTCCTGAACGAAATAGTTAGTGAGCTTGCCCGCCGAAATAAAGTTAAACACGGCAGGCTGCGCCTGACAGTTTACCGCGATGCCGAAGGCTTTTATACCCCTACTCAAAATAAAATGGGTTATTGCCTGGAGCTAACCCCATCCGAAGAGCCCAGGTATTTTTTGAATGAGAAGGGCTTGATCATGGATGTGTTTACGGAACTGCCTAAACCGTCCAACTATCTGTCGAACATTAAAACATGCAACTCGCTTATTTATGTAATGGCGGGTTTGTATAAAACCCAAAACAAGCTGGATGATGTTTTTCTGTTGAACCAAAGCGGTAACCTGTGCGAAGCCAGCAGTTCCAATATTTTCATCAATTACCAAAATCATTTATATACCCCGGCGTTAAGCGAGGGCTGCGTTGAAGGTGTAATGCGCCAGGTAGTGATCAAACTGGCAAAAGAAAACAACATTGATATCACCGAAGCCCAGATCAATCCTGATATTTTATACGAGGCCGATGAAGTATTTTTAACCAACGCCACCCGCGGTATCCAAACCGTTATGGGTTTTGGGGTAAGGCGCTATTTTAATCAGTACAGCAAGGTACTGATGGATGAGTTGAATAAACTATAAGCTAAACATATTTTAATAAGAAACGTCATTTCGACGGACCAGCGAGGGGCAGAGCGCCGGATTGAGGCGAAAATCCTATAACCCATGTAACGGAAGGCTGGGCTTTCAGCTTTAGCTTTTTATGCCCCTATTGCCTTCCTGTAATTTCGAAGTGCCCTGATGATTGTCATTACAATTTCGTGCTGCCCTTCGTCCGAATTAAGGTACTCCTCCTCTTCGGGGTTATTAATGAAACCGGTTTCTATCAATACAGCAGGCATCGCGCTATGGGCCAGCACCAATACCCCCTGTTCTTTCACACCATTACTTTCGCGGCCATCTACCCCGGTAAACTCATCGTCAAGCAGATCACCAAAACGGATACTTTGCTTACGGTATTTTTGAATATAAGCATTCAGTACGATCAGGTTTGAAGGATCGCTTTCATCATAGCTCTCGTAGTTCTGCTTGTAATCCTTTTCCTGAAAAATAGAAGCATTTTCGCGTACGGCCTCTTCCTGCTCCTTAAGGCGGTGGAAACCGTATACCAGCATCAGTACACCTTTTTGCTTGTGTGCACGTGCGGCAGTGCCCTCGGGCGATGAATTGCAGTGAATGGAAATAAACAGGTTGCCATGGTTTTGATTAGCAATAGCCGAGCGCTGGTTTAGCGGGATAAAGGTATCATCGGTACGGGTAAGGATAGCGTTAACATCAGTAATGGCCGTATCAAGAGCTGCCTTGAGCTTCAGGGCTATGGACAGTGTTACATTTTTCTCAAACGAATGTGAACCACGTGCCCCGGCATCCTTACCGCCATGCCCGGCATCAATAACAACCGTTTTAAACCTAAAAGTTGTAACAGCAGGTATAGTATCTTTTTGCTGCGCGAATGAATTTTGAAACAGGAACACCAGGATGATCATCCCGGGCAAAGCGACGTATTTCATTTTTTCACCGCCTTTTTACTGCACCTGGGGCATAAGCCATGAGCATACAGGGTAAAGCCATGCGACTCAAATCCCGCAGGGAGATCTATAGCGGGCAGGTTCATATCATTAAGGCAATACACATTTTTGCACTGGGTACAATTAAAATGCAGGTGTTCATCATGGTGATCATGCTCATTACAACTTGATGAGCAAAGGGCATAATTAGCCGTACCGTTTAAATCAAATATCTTATGGATGATCCCTTTTTCTTCAAAAGCATTAAGGATCCGGTAAAGGGTAACCCTGTCAATATCATGCATCAGGTTCTCCAGGTCGGGCTGCGAGGTAGCGGAATGTCTTGACGACATCATAGATAAAACCCGCAGCCTGGGCGCAGTTTTTTTCAGGTGATGTTTATCAAGCAGGTGCTCAAAATGATGTATATCGCGGGTTTGTGTCATGTATCAATTGGGTAATAATTATAAGGCCGCTAATTTAATAATGGTACGTATAATATACGCCATTAGTTGCCGGCTTTTATAACGGTATTTTTTATCGGCTTAGTATGACGGTTTGATACAGCCGGGGCACCATGCTTTTCATGATTACAAGCCGGACTCAAAAAGCAGTTGAACAGCAAAAATGCATAAAAGAATTTCCTGTGGCGCTTATCCATTACTCAACCTTTTCAAGTTTATATGTTTTATGATCATGATTGCAGGCACCGGTATACCTATAATTTATATAATGCGCGGCGGCTATCAGCAAGCCCCCAACAGGAACTATCATAGCCTCGTATTTTCCTGTTGTTGTAAACGCGTGCCCTCCCATGATGATAACAAAACCTGATACAAGCATAAATAGTGGAACTGAACGGCGATGCGTACGCCGGTAAGATAAGCCTATAGAATACACTCCTATCACCAGGGCGAAAATGATCATCCCCCACTCTACCCAGGCGTTAGCCAAAAACCCGAGGCCCACCAACGGCAAACTGGTAAACAACAAAGGCACTACCGCACAATGGATAGCACAAAGCGTTGAAGCAGTGATACCAATATTATCCAACCGGGGTGAAAGCTTTTGAAAATCCATGCCGCAAATATAAACAAGTTAATGCAACACAATTGCATTTGTTTTCACTATCCATATCTACATCTATTAAATTAACAAATACCTGACAATTACTTAATATTAACCAGCAAACTGTATTTTTGCAGGCTTTATAAAAAAACATAGATTGAATTTAGCCTCCATTTATCATATAAAACAGCTTTGGCAGAGCGCCTATGATACCCAGGCCAGCAGGCTCAAGTTACTGGGCGCCACTATGGTCATAGTCATCATCATTAACCTGCTACCGTCTTTTTTCAAGTATATTGAAAAAAGGCAGGACGGGGTTGTACTTAATGATTGGGTATTGGCCCATTTACCCTCTTACGATCTTTCAGTCCCGATTTTTATACTCATCTGGAGCATGGGCATGCTGATGATGTGGCGGGCGCTTTATAACCCGAGGATATGTATCACTTATATCTGGACACTTAATTTTGTATGTATTGCCCGGTTTATTACCATCGGCCTGGTCAAGCTCAATCCGCCAGTGGGCCTTGTTCCGCTTATTGACCCAAGCACAAGCGTGTTTTACGGGCATACGTTTATCACCAAAGACCTGTTTTTTTCGGGCCACACAGCAACCATGGTACTTGTGTACCTCCACCTGCAAAAGCGAACAGATAAACTGATCGCCCTGGCCTGTGCAATTGTATTGGTAGTATTACTGTTGATACAGCATATTCATTATACTATTGATGTAGTGGCCGCGCCATTTTTTGTATATGGTTGCTGGAGATTGGTTAAATGGCTGGGGCTGGAATGATGACTTTTTTAATCAGTCTTCACTCCCATCCATCCACCAAATGCATGCTGTCCTTTAAATCACCGTACAGCTTTTTAAATACAGGGAACATCCTGCTATAAACCTCATGGTTTTTAGCACTTGGTTCGATAAAATCCTGCTGTTCAACACGGGTAAGCTTGTCATAACTTTCAGGATATAATACCCGTGCCGCGAGATAAATAGCGCCGAGCGCCGATGAATCTTCAGACTGAAGCACTGCGAGCCTTTTCCCGGTGATATCTGCCAGTACCTGTGTCCATACTGCCGAGCTGGTAAAACCACCACTGATATTAACTTGTATAATCCCGCCCGATGCATCTTCCAATGTTTTAAGCACATCGTTCAGTGCAAAGCAAATGCCTTCAAGCCCCGCACGTAAAAAGTGCGACCGGGTATGTGCCGGCTTGATATTAAAAAAGGTGCCGCAGGCTTTGGTATCCCAGAGCGGGGCGCGTTCACCGTACAGGTAGGGTAAAAATATAAGCCCGTTGCTGCCGGCAGGCATTGTTGCTATCTCATTAAATAAAGCGTCATAATCAGCAGCGGTAAGGTTATCCTTTTGCAAAAAGTTTTTGAGCAGCCAGTTTACCGCTATACCTCCGTTATTTACTGCTCCGCCGCATACATAAGTCTGCTCATCAAGCAGGTAATTAAAAACCATGGCTTCGTAATTGTAAACCGGCTTCGGGCTGGTAATGCGCACCGCGCCGCTGGTGCCTATAGTAAGCGCCGCTACATCCGGGCCGGTTGTGTGGCTGCCTAAATTAGCACAGGCTCCATCACTTGCCCCTATAACAAACGGGGTACCGGCATTTATCCCGGTTAACACAGCTACTTCGGGTCTGATACTGTTCCGGTAATAAGTGGTATTAACCGGGGTTGATAATTTTGAAGCCGTGATACCGGTGAGTGTAAGAGCCTCATCATTCCATTCTTTCGTTACAATATTAAACATTCCCGCAGCCGACGCAATGGAATAATCAACCTCAAAAACACCAAAAAGCCTGAACCAGATAAACTCCTTTATCGAAATGAATTTATGGGCGGCTTCAAAGATCTTACTTTGATTATCACGCAGCCACAGCAACTTATTTAAGGGCGACATGGCATGGATCGCAGTGCCGCAGTTATGATAAAGGCGTTCACCTTTTTCCGTTGCACGCAATGCCTGCGCGATGTTCTCGCTCCGCGCATCTGCCCAGGTCATCATAGGCAGCAGTGCTTCGCCATGCTCATCAACCGGAATAATACTATGCATGGCGCTGCTCAGGCTCACGGCCTGCGGGGCGGCGCCCAATTTAGCAGTAATACCAGCAAGGCATTTTACAAAAGCGTCCCAAATCAACAGCGGATTCTGTTCGCTGTAACCGGGTTCGGGGCTATTAATGGGGTAATGATTGGATACTGTACCTAATGGTTCACCCGTTAAACTTACCGCTACGGCCTTTGTACTGCCGGTGCCAATATCAATACCTAAAATATATGCCTGCATGGAGATGTATTTGATTGCCAAAATAATAAACAGAACCGGGATTTGGGGGGATTTTTAGGATTAAGGGATTTCTTTAACAGTTTAGCGTAAAACTGCTTATGAAATCCTGTCCATCCCATTAATCCTTAAAATCCCGGTTAAGACGAAATTACGGTTACATCCATGACAGCAAAGGACAGTTCAGGCATTTAAATTATCTACATTAGCCATACCAATATAAACCAATCAGAGAATATGCAAGTAATTTTAGGGGTCATCTTCCATTTTATCGGTGGCTTTGCTTCGGGGAGTTTTTACATCCCCTACAAAAAAATAAAAGGCTGGGCCTGGGAAAGCTACTGGATAGTAGGCGGCATTTTTTCATGGCTCATTGTACCACCGCTGGCAGCATGGCTTACTATTCCCGGCTTTGCCGACATTATAAGCCATACAGCTACAGCTACCCTTGGCTGGACGTACCTTATGGGACTGCTGTGGGGCATTGGTGGTTTAACATATGGATTAGGGGTACGTTACTTGGGAGTATCGCTGGGTAGCACCATTATACTGGGCTTATGCTCAGTTTTTGGATCGATAATTCCATCGGTGTATTATGACCTTTTCCCGAAAGAGGGGAAAGATACTTTTACGCTGATGATGCACAGCGAATGGGGGCAGATGGTTTTATTGGGCATTGTGCTTTGTGTAGTGGGCATTATTATATGCGGTAAAGCAGGTATGATGAAAGAGAAAGAACTGTCGGCCGATAAAACCATAGCCCAGGAGAATAAAGATTACCGCTTTGGTTTAGGTATACTGGTGGCCGTAGTTTCGGGGATCCTGAGCGCTTGTTTCAACTTCGGTATTGAAGCCGGGAAACCAATGGCCGATACCGCTAACCAGATCTGGCAGGCGGCGCATCCGGGACAAG
This sequence comes from Mucilaginibacter gossypii, assembly GCF_900100945.1. GTDB lineage: Bacteria > Bacteroidota > Bacteroidia > Sphingobacteriales > Sphingobacteriaceae > Mucilaginibacter > Mucilaginibacter gossypii. The sequence goes on from NZ_FNCG01000022.1 coordinate 72,057, forward strand.
GTAACTTCCTGTTTTCAAACAATGTAACCTATATTATTATATTATGGGGCGGTTTAACCACTAACTTTATATGGTGTATGGTGCTAAATGCCCGCAATAAAACGTTTGATAATTATACCGATAAAAAAACACCCCTCCTTAAAAACTACCTGTTTGCGGCACTGGCCGGCACGACCTGGTTTTTACAGTTCTTTTTTTACGGTATGGGCGAAAGCAAAATGGGGAATGGCGCCAGCTCCTGGATCCTGCACATGGCTTTCATTATCCTGATAGCTAATACGTGGGGCCTGGTACTTAAAGAGTGGAAAGGCGTAAGTAAAAAAGCATTCGCAACGGTAATAGCCGGTATAGCGGTAATTGTAATATCGGTACTGGTTGTGGGATATGGGAATAAGATAAAACCCGAAAAACCGACGGTAAAAGCCGAATTAAATAAGCCAACGATAAAAACAAATCAATAATTCATTAACTCAATAATTCAACAATTAAAATATATGTCGTCGAAAACAACTGAATTTAAACACGTAAGCTATTTGTGGGATGAAGCAAAAGCCGCCGAACTGGCGGGCGATGAAGTAGCCCTGCTCATATACCGCTCCAACCTTTTGGGTGCCGATCTGCGCCTTACCAACTATGGTGGTGGTAACACATCATGCAAGTTGATGAGTAAAGATCCACTCACCGGCAACGATGTTGAGGTAATGTGGATCAAAGGCTCAGGCGGTGATATTGGCACGTTGAAAAAGAGCGGCTTGGCTGCCCTTTATGTTGATCGTTTACGCAGCCTGAAAAACATCTATCGCGGGGTTGAATTTGAAGATGAAATGGTTGAGTTGTTTAATCACTGCATCTACGATCTTAACTCGAAAGCACCATCTATTGATACGCCGCTTCACGGCTTCCTGCCATTCAAACACATCGATCACCTGCACCCGGATGCTGCCATCGCTATTGCTGCCGCAAAAGACGGTAAGAAAATAACCCAGGAGCTTTTTAACGGTACCATCGGCTGGGTTGAATGGAAAAAACCAGGCTTTGAATTAGGCTTGCAATTAAAACAATGTTTGGATGAAAACCCAGGCATCCGCGGTATTATGTTAGGTTCGCATGGTTTATTCACCTGGGGCGATACAGCTTACGAAAGCTACATGAATACGCTCGAGGTTATTGAGCGCTGTGCCGAATATCTTGAAGAAAACTACGGAAAAAAAGGCCCTGTTTTCGGTGGCCAAAAAGTGGAAAGCCTTGACGAGACCGGCCGTAAAAAACAGGCTGCTGCCCTTGCACCGGTATTGCGCGGTTTTTGTTCAAGCTACAGGCACATGGTTGGTCATTTTACGGATGATGCCCGCGTATTGGAGTTCATCAACTCCAATGATCTTGACCGTTTAGCACCATTAGGCACCAGCTGCCCGGATCATTTCCTTCGCACCAAGATCAGTCCGCTGGTACTTGACCTTGCACCGGGCGAAGACCTGAGCGATGTTACCGCGTTAAAAGCACGTTTGGCTCCTGCCTTTGAGGCTTACCGCCAAATGTATACCGACTATTACAATACCTGCAAGCATGATAACAGCCCGGCTATCAGGGATACCAACCCGGTTATCATCCTGTATCCGGGTGTAGGCTTGTTCTCTTTTTCAAAAGATAAACAAACCGCCCGCGTTGCCGCCGAGTTTTATACCAACGCCATCAACGTAATGAAAGGTGCTGAAGCAATTTCGGAATACACTTCTCTCCCGCGCCAGGAAGCGTTTGATATTGAGTACTGGTTATTGGAAGAAGCTAAATTACAGCGCATGCCTAAGCCAAAAGCTTTATCAGGTAAAATTGCCCTGATCACCGGTAGTGCTGGTGGTATAGGTAAAGCTATCGCCAAAAAATTTGTTGATGAAGGCGCTGTAGTTATTCTGAATGATATGAACGCCGAGCGTTTGGAAGGCGCAGGTGAAGAGTTTAAAAAACAATACGGCAAAGATTCATACACCACAGCCGTACTTGACGTAACCAAAGCCGACCAGATCAACGAAGCACTTGAAATTGCAGCCTTAGCTTTCGGCGGTGTGGATATAGTGGTAAATAATGCCGGTTTATCTATCTCTAAATCAATTGCCGACCATACTGAAAAAGACTGGGACTTATTGTACGATGTATTGGTTAAAGGCCAGTTCTTTATTACTCAGGCGGCAGTTGCTGTGATGAAAAAACAAGACATTGGCGGCGACATTATCAACATTGTAAGCAAAAACGCCTTAGTGAGCGGACCGAACAACGCCGGCTACGGCTCGGCAAAATCGGCCCAGTTACACCTGAGCAGACTGAACGCGGCCGAGCTTGGTACCGACAAGATCCGTGTGAACGTAGTTAACCCGGATGCCGTAATCAGCGACAGCAACATTTGGGCCGGCGGATGGGCCGAAGGCCGTGCTAAAGCTTACGGCGTTACCGTGGATGAACTGCCTGCTTACTATGCAAAACGCACATTATTGAACGAGGTAATACTACCTGCCGATATTGCTAATGCCTGCTTTGCCTTTACCGGCGGCCTGCTCAACAAATCAACCGGTAACGTGTTGAATGTTGATGGCGGCGTGGCGATGGCGTTTGTGCGATAGTTACAGTAACCCATGTCATTGCGAGCGATAGCGTGGCAATCGCACGGAAGCATGACCACCATGCGTAGCCACTCTGTATAGCATGCGATTGCTTCGTTCCTCGCAATGACATATTTATAAATTTTGCAAGTTCAAGCGTCAAACTTGAACTTGCTTTATAACCAATACCAATTATGCAGTTAGAAAAATATAAAATTGATGAAGCCAATCATCAGCAACTGAAAGATCACCAGCGCAAGTTTGATTTTGTTGCCGGTGACGTAAAAAACCTGGATACTATCCTGCAAAAACTGATTGATTTTAATATTGCTATACCAAGCTGGGCTTTAGGTACCGGCGGTACACGTTTCGGCAGGTTTTCGGGCGGTGGTGAGCCCCGCAGCCTGGAAGAAAAAATTGAAGACGTGGGCTTGATCCATGCACTTAACCGTAGCAGCAACTCTATATCATTACATATTCCCTGGGATATCCCATCCAATGCCTCAGCTATCAAAGCCCATGCGGCACAATTGGGTTTGCATTTTGACGCGGTTAACTCAAATACCTTCCAGGATCAGCCTAATCAGGAATTGAGCTACAAATTTGGCTCATTGCACCATGTAGATAAAGCGGTACGCAAACAGGCTATTGCCCACAATATTGAGGTGATCAAATACGGTGTTGAGCTTGATTCAAAAGCATTATCTGTTTGGCTGTCGGACGGATCGAACTTCCCCGGTCAGTTGAATATGCGCGGCGCGTTTGAACGCACTTTAGAAAGCTTGCAGGAAATTTATGAGGCCTTGCCCGATGACTGGAAAGTTTGGGTTGAGTATAAACCTTATGAGCCTAACTTCTACTCAACCACTATTGGCGATTGGGGTCAATCTTACCTGCTATCATCAAAACTGGGCCAAAAAGCGCAGACATTAGTTGATCTTGGTCATCACTTACAGGGCGTAAACATTGAGCAGATAGTTTCATTACTGCTGATGGAAGGCAAGCTGGCCGGTTTCCACTTTAACGATTCAAAATATGGTGATGATGACCTTACCGTTGGCAGCATCAACCCATACCAGTTGTTCCTGATCTTTAACGAACTGGTTGAAGGTATGGACGCCCGCGGCATGACACACGCCACTTCTATAGGCTGGATGATCGATGCTTCACACAATGTAAAAGATCCGATTGAGGACCTGCTACAATCAGTAGAAGCCATTAAGATAGCCTATGCACAGGCATTGTTAGTAGATACTCCAGCATTGGTACAGGCACAACAGGATAATGATGTAGTACTTGCCCAGGAAATATTGCAGCAGGCTTACCGCACCGACGTCCGTTCGTTATTGGCCGAAGCACGCTTAAGAGCAGGCGGCGCGTTAAACCCGCTGGCTGTTTACAGGCAGCAAACTATCAGGCAGCAACTGATAAACGAAAGAGGAGCTAAAGCAGTATCAACCGGATTGTAAGCCTATGGAGCCGATACCTGTTATAGCCGTTTTTGATGTGGGTAAAACCAACAAGAAGCTGTTCCTGTTCGATGAAAACTACAAGATAGTTTTTGAACGTACAGCCCGTTTCCTGGAAACCCACGACGAAGATGGCGACGCATGTGAAAACCTCGACAGCCTCAGGTTATCGGTGTTTGATTCATTGCGCGAAATTTTTAAGCATAAGGAGTTTGATCTTAAGGCGGTCAACTTTTCAACTTACGGCGCCAGCTTTGTTTATGTTGATGAACACGGCAAGCCGCTTACCCCACTTTATAATTACCTTAAGCCATATCCGCCTGAACTGGGCAGGCAGTTTTATGAAAACTATGGCGACGAAGCCAGGTTTGCTTTAGAGACCGCCTCGCCGGTTTTGGGCAACCTTAATTCGGGATTGCAGTTATACAGGCTTAAATATCAACAGCCCGAAGTGTTTAAGCGGATAAAGTATGCCTTACACCTACCCCAGTATATGAGCTATCTTATCAGCGGGCAAATGGTGAGCGACTTAACCAGTATCGGCTGCCACACTGCTCTTTGGGATTTTGCTAAGAACACCTATCACAACTGGCTTAATGCTGAAGGGATTCTGCCCAAAATGGCACCTCTGCATCCCGCGGATAGTGTGCTTCCGGCCGAGTTTCCGGGCAGTACTTACAAGGTTGGTATTGGGTTGCACGATAGTTCGGCAGCGCTGATCCCTTACCTGGTAAGCTTTAATATGCCTTTTGTGCTGATCTCTACAGGTACCTGGTCAATCAGTCTTAACCCTTTTAACCAAACACCGCTTACGGCTGATGAGCTGAAGCATGATTGTCTTAACTACCTGCAATACAAAGGCAGCCCGGTGAAAGCCTCACGCTTGTTTACGGGTTATGAATATGAGCAGCAAGTAAAAAGAATAGCCGCCCACTTTAACCAGGACGAGATCAGGTATCGTACCATAAATTATGATCCTGCAATTGCAGCCCGGCTAAATAATCAACCCTCATTACAGGCCGACGAAAATGAAGGCCAGTTACAGAAATCGGCATTTGAGCAGCGCGACTTAAACATTTTTGCCGATGATGTTGAAGCTTACCACCAACTCATGATTGATATTATTGCCCAGCAAACCATCTCAACCAATTATGTTTTAAACGGCTGTAAGGTAAAACGCATTTTTGTAGATGGCGGCTTCAGTAAAAACAGCGTTTTCATGCACCTGCTGGCGTTGGCCTTCCCTCATTTGGAAGTTTACGCCGCGTCGATGGCACAGGCAACTGCCGTAGGTACGGCATTGGCTATTCATCATGCCTGGAATACCAAAACACTACCGCATGACCTGATCGAGCTGAAATATTATTCGGGGGTGCAGAGCGAGGTTGTATAGCTCTATTTCGGTAAAAACCGATGTCATTTCGAACGAATGGCGGGGGGCCAAAGGTTGGGGTGAGGAGAAATCCTATACGGCATGCATTTAGGCTCAACAAGGTGTACAAGATTTCTCTTTCGCGCCCGCACACCATCCGTTCCAGCTCTATCGAAATGACATTTTTATAAACGAAACTCTTATTTAAAAATCCGGTTATCGACCGGATTTTTTTATTTTAGGGCAACCAATCAATAACCCTCTCATGAAAAGATTCGCTTTGTTTCTGTTATTGCTCAATTTTGCATTTATTGCCAATGCCCAACAAGCTAAGCATAAAAAAGCCATTATTGTGCTTACTTATGACGACGGCATCAATTCACAGTTAAACATAGCCATACCACAGCTCGATTCTGCACACCTTACCGCCACCTTCTTTTTAATGGGCAACATGACCGAAGCTACCTTGCCGCGCTGGCGCGAGGTAGGCAAAAAAGGTTATGAACTGGCCAATCACACTTTATATCACCCTTGCCTGCTCACTAATGTAAAAGCTAATCCGGCTAACAATTCGGCTATTTATACACCGTACATGATGCTGCGCGAGATCAATGAAATGAACACGCTGCTTTTTGCTGTTGATGGAAAAACAGGCAGCCGAACCTATGCATATCCATGTACCGAGGTTGAAGTTGGCGGCGTGAACTATGTTGATACCCTGCGTAAAGCAGGCCTCGCAAAATACGCCCGTATAGGCGGCGGACCGGATGCTGTGATCACTGATTTTAAAAACCTCGACCCGTTAAAAGTGCCCTCATGGGGCGTAACAGGCAACCCGGTAACCGGCGATGCCCTGATAGATTTTGTAAAGAAAGTACAACAAAGCGGCGGACTGGGCATCTTCATGTTTCACGGCGTAGGCGGCGATTATTTGGTTACACCCGCAGATGCGCACAGGAAGCTGTTAGCATATTTAAAGGCACACCGAAACGAAATTGAAGTGACAACTTTTATGAAAGCCATGGATGAGGTGATGGCCGCTAAATAGTTTTATAAAAGCTAAAAGCAGAAGGCTAAAAGCTTAAAGCCAAATTACTATATATAAAAATTAAGCTATCAGACTAACGAGATCTGATATAACAAGCTCATCTTTAATAACGCGTTCATGACCGGGGCCCTGGTATACTTTGGTCTCAACTTCGGGATGAGCGATAAGGAAGTTTTCCAGGAATGCGAAGGGTGCAATTTTATCTTCCGGGTCATAGGCTAACCAATGCCTCCTGACCAAACCGCCAGGATATAAATTATGGAGTGTAAAATGCGAAGCCTCCATATCAAACAATGACTCAAAATTAGTAAAGAATTGATCCTGTAAACCAGGAGCTACATCGGCCGCGTTCAGGCTGGCTATAAAATTCTCTTTCAGATTGATTAGCGGGGCAATGCTGATGAGCAAGGCAGGCTGAATAGCTGTTTCCTTAATAGCGATGGCATTGGCCATTGCCCCTAACGAGTGACCGATGAGCACATCGGGTGCGCCAAAGGTTTTGATTACCGTAGTCGCAGCTTTGGCAAAGAGCAGGAGGTTTGACAGCTCTCCTTCCGAGCTGCCGTTACCCGGTGCATCGAAAGCTATTACCTGCATATCATCAACACTTTTTAAAGCTGTGATGAGCTCGGCAAAGTCGGCGGCTTTTGAGCCCCAGCCGTGGGTGATAAGTATTTTGCGTTTCCCCTCTCCCCAGGTAAACCCCTTGAACTTTAAAGTAGATTTGGCAAAATGAGGATCGTCTACTTCAAGCGTAAAAGGTTTGGCTTCATCAAGCAAAAGTTGCTGCTGCAGGCGTACCGGCATTTTGGGCGAATAACAGATCAATTGCCATAGCAAACTGATCATATCAGGCGCCCCGGCGCCGTTAAGAGATTTTACCTGGTTAAATACCGTTTTTAACTTTTTCATAAGCGACGCAGGATTTCGTCGGCAAAATAAGCAAAAGCGCCTTTAAAATATACCAATAGGTATTTTATTTACATTGTCCCGACGAAGCCTTGCATTCCAATTGTAACAAAACGCATGTCCCAAATTTTTGATTCCCCATAAAAATTTAAAAATCCTCCCGGCGTTCTTTTTCCGGAAAACTGGAGTGTTCCAAATTCTGAATGTAAAAACGCGGGACACCTATTTTATGAAACACGTTGATGTTCAATACTTTAATCATTTACCTGAAACATCATTAAAATACTGATAATCAACACTTAAAACTATAAAGAGTTTAAAATACTTTTTTTCGAAAGATTAAAACGGCGACATTTAAAAGTGTAATTTTTGCTGATTTTTAGGATTTTTTTGAGAAAAAACCAAATGGCGGCTTTGCCTGTCTTGCATACTGACAAGGTAGCGACACCATTTTTATGGTCTGTTTTTCCGATAGTTTTTTGCGCCGGAATACGCAGGATTTTCTGCCTGTGACCGGGAGCGATAGCCGCTCCATCCATGACCATGTTCAGGCGTGGACGCCATAACCATTACCTAAGGGATTAATTTAGCGTAAGCGCTTTAAAATCCCCTCTTGAGAGAGTAATAGCCCATGAAAAGGCAGGAATAATTTGTATATTTATGATAATGAATATCATAGAGACGATTAAGCGTTTTCCAGA